>CAVQDA010000018.1:0-66057 GCA_963711145.1 uncultured Actinomycetota bacterium | reverse complement strand
GCGGCTGCGCCGGATCGTCTCGCAGGCATTCACCCCCCGGATGATGAGCCGCATCGAGGCGGACGTGGCCGACGTGGCCCGCCAGGTGGTGAACCGGCTCGCCGAGGGGGCTGGAGCGGGCGGTGCCGAGTTCGACTTCGTCGCCGAGGTAGCCGCGCAGCTGCCGCTGACCGTGATCTGCAACCTGATGGGCGTGCCGGACACCGAGGCCGAGCGCGTCTTCCGCTGCTCGAACGTCATCCTCGGCGCTGGCGACGCGGAGTACGCGCCCGAGGGCGGTGACCTTGGCACGATCCTGCTGGCGGCGGGAGCGGAGCTGGCCGAACTCGTCTCCGGGCTGTGCGCGGGCTACGCCGGCAATCGCCGACCGGCGACCTCGTCACGGCGCTCGCTGCCGCCGAGGTCGAGGGGGAGCGGCTGACCGACGCGGAGATCGCCTCCTTCTTCGTGCTGCTGTCGGTGGCAGGCAACGAGACCACGCGCAACGCCCTGAGCCACGCGCTCGTCGCGCTGACCGACCATCAGGACCAGCGGGCGCACTGGCTCGGTGATTTCGAGGCGCTGGCCCCCGCCGCCGTCGAGGAGATGATCCCGATGGTCCAGCCCGGTGATCTGGATGCGGCGCACGGTGCTGACAGACACCGCTGAACTGGGCGGCCAGCCGCTGAAGAAGGGCGATCGGCTGCTGCTGTTCTACCCGTCGGGCAATCGCGACGAGACCGTGTTCGACGAGCCGGAGAGCTTCGACCTCTTGCGAACGCCCAATCCTCACCTCGGCTTCGGCGGCGCGGGCCCGCACTACTGCCTGGGCGCGCATCTGGCGCGGCGCGAGATCACCGTGCTGCACCGCGAGCTGCTGCAGCGCTTCCCGGCGGTGCGAGCGACCGGCGAGCCGGTGCGGCTGGCGTCCAGCTTTGTCAACGGGATCAAACATCTGCCGGCGTCGCTGCGGGATTCGTGAATTTCGGCTGACGCCCGTCCCGATCTTGGATAGTTTTCCAGCGGCCGATGTTCCCGCTAGTGGACAGGATGGCCGGTGCCCCCTCGAGTGCGCCAGATGCGGGCTAAGCCCGCGGTTGGTCGTTGGATGCCTCGCCCACGTCGGCGGGCGAGGCGCTGGTGCGGGCAAGCGGCGAGTTCGATCTGGCGGCCGTCGCGATCTCCGCCGGGTCATCAGCCGTACGGCCGCCGGCTCACCCACCCGGGCGTCGTCGTCTACGTCGGCGTCACCTTCCTGGACGCGGCCATGCTCGGCGCGCTGGTCACCGAACGTCAGGCGATTCGCGCCCGCGGCGGCGACGTGCTGCTCAGCGGCGTCAGCCCGTGGGCGATGCGGATCATCGAGATCTGCGGCCTGCGCGCGACGCTAGGACTCTGAGGCGGGGCTGCCGTGCGGTCAGGGGTTGATGAGCACCTTGACGGTCCCGTCGAGCCTTTTGTGGAAATGCTCGTACGCCAGCGGTGCCTGGGACAGCGGGATCCGGTGAGTGGCGAATCCCTCGACGCCCAGCGGGTCGTCGTCGGTGAGCAGCGGCAGGATGTGCGGAACCCACCGCTGCACGTTGGCCTGCCCCATGCGCAGCTGGATCTGCTTGTCGAACATGACCAGCATCGGCATCGGATCGGCCATGCCGCTGTAGACGCCGCTGAGTGAGACGGTGCCGCCGCGACGGACGATGTCGATCGCCGCGCGAAGGGCCGCCAACCGGTCGGTGCCGGCCGTGTGCATCATCTTGCGTGCCAGCGAATCCGGTAGCAGCCCGGCGGCGTCGTGGGCGAGCTTGCCGGCGCGCGACCCGTGGGCCTCCATGCCGACGGCGTCGATGACGGAGTCCGGCCCGCGGCCGCCGGTCAGCTCGCATATCGCGGCAACGATGCCCTCGCCCAGCGTCCCGACGTCGAGCACCTCATTGCCCCGAGCGCGCACGCGCGCGAGCCGATCGGCCACCAGGTCGACCCCGATGACCCGGTGGCCGCGAAACGCCGCAACGCGCGTCGCCATGTCGCCGATGGGTCCGAGCCCGAGGACCACGACCGTGCCCCCCGGCGGGATCGCCGCGTACTCGACGGCTTGCCAGGCGGTCGGGAGCACGTCGGACAGATAGACGAAGCGCTCGTCCGACGGCCCTTCCGGCACCCTGATCGCGGTGTTCTGGGCCTGCGGGACGCGAAGGAATTCGGCCTGCCCGCCGGGGACCGCTCCGTACAGGCTGCTGTAGCCGAACATGGCCGCACCGGAGTTGAACTTCCGCACCTGCGTCGTCTCGCACTGGGTCTGCAGGCCGGCGTCGCACATGTAGCAATGCCCGCAGGAAATCTGGAAGGGCATCACGACCCGGTCGCCGGCGCGGACATGGGTGATCTCCGCCCCCACGTCCTCGACGATGCCGATCGTTTCGTGGCCGAGCACGTCGCCGGGCGTCATGAACGGGCCTAGGACCCCGTACAGATGCAGGTCAGAGCCGCAGATGCCGGTGGTCGTGACCCGCACCAGGATGTCGGTGGGCTCCTTGATGATCGGGTCGGCGACGTCCTCGACCCGCACGTCGCGCTTGCCCTGCCAGGTGACGGCCTTCATGTCAGGCGACTACCCGCGACCGGAGGCTCCAACCGGGGAAGGAAGGCCATACGCCAGCGTCCCGTCACGGCTGACGCTGAAGTACTCGACCCCGAGCGCCACCACCGGCTGATCGGCCTGCAGCGCGACCGCCACCTTGTTCGCAGCGTTGCGCACGAGATCGAGCACCATCTCCAGCGTCTCCTGGGGGCTGAACGCCGCGCGTACCTGCTCGACGAGCCCGTCGGGGTAGGACGCCGGCTGCCACAGCACAGCGTCGACCAGCCGCAGGGCCACCTTGGAACGCTCGTCCAGGTCGGACGTCTCGTAAAAGTCGATCTTGTCGAAGGTGCTCTCGTCGGCGCCGCTCTTGATGGCCGCGACCTCGCGCCGCGATTGGCAGATGCGGCAATTGTGGGCGCGGGCCCCACGCAGTCGGATCAGCTCGGTGGTGACGGGGTCGAGCGCGTCGAGCGCGGCGACGTCGGTGAGGAACCGGTCGAGCGCGGGCCACAGATCGGGTGGCTCAGCCCCCGGAGCCTGGCCGGGATCGGGCCCGGGCGGCGATCCGAGGGATTCACCGAAAAGCTGAGTGAGGGCAGCGCGGAAACGAAAGTCGAAATCACGCACGTAGAGCGTCTGGAAGAACGGATAACTCCGCGGGCCCAGGGTGCCGAAAACGCCGTCGCGTTGGCCGTCTGTCAGGGCGGCGACGTCGATGATGAACTGCTCGATGGCCTCGGCGGACGAACGTTCGGTTTCGCTGGTCGGCGCGTGGCGGCTGGTGCCACCTCCGAGCATGACGTCTATGCGGTCCTGGATCAGCGAAAGCAGAGCGGCGTCGACGGCGACGGAGGCCTCGTCGCAGAGGACCTCCCAATCTTTGAAGGCGGTCGGTGCCAGGTCGCGGGCTGCGGGCAGGGGATCCCAGCGCATCGTGGAACTCTTCTCGCTGTGCGGTACTTAGCGGACGGTTTCGGAACGTACACCGTTCGGGGTCCGCTCGCCATCAATAGTGGCAGATACTCAGCGAATGGGGGTGTGGTCATGAATGTTGGCGCGACCGACGAATTAAAGGGCCGTCGCGTCATCCTCGTCCCTTTGATTTCCAGCCATATCGAGGAATTGCTGCGGATTCGGTATACGCCCAGCGTCCAGGCGCGGTGGGGGCAGCCGCCGGAGGCGCCGGACTGGCCCTTCGACGAGCCGGAGATCACGCCGTACACGGTGATGCTGAATGGCGCGATCGGCGGCTTCATCCAGTACGGCGAGGAGTTGACGCCGGCCTATCGGCACGCCTCGATAGACATCTTTCTCGACCCTGCAGTCCACGGTCAGGGCGTCGGTCGCGATGCCGTCTGGACCCTCGCGCACCACCTGATCCACGAGCGCGGGCATCACCGGATCGTCATCGACCCGGCGGTCGACAACGCCGCAGCCATCCGGTGTTACGCGTCGGTGGGCTTCCGGCCGGTTGGGGTCATGCGGCGGTACGAGCGCGACGCTGATGGCCGCGGCTGGCACGACGGCTTGCTGATGGAGTTGCTGGCCGAGGAACTGTCACCTCAGCCGTAACGCGCTTGGCGTGGTCAGATCCCCGTGGTTCCGGCGACGACCGGCCGGACCCGCAAGCCGTCGCAGCCCGGCAGGGTGACGATCACCTGCTGTGAGTGGGTTTCGCCGGGCGGCGTGACGAGCAGCTTCGGGTACGACGTGCAGGTGGTCGCGGTGCCGACCGGCACGTCGCTGCCCTGCACCGGCGCCGACGCGGTCTGGCCCGGCGCCAGGCTGATCGCCGCGGGGACGCCGGTCTGGCCGCCGGACGTGGTGCGTACGGCCTGCACGACTTGCTGCCCGGCCGCGTTCAGGCCGGCGACCCCCGGATAACCCTGCAGCGTGCACGTCCGTTGGCTGATGTTCTTGAACAGGATGGGCACCGTGATCGACCCCGCCGCGCCATTGCTCTGGCCGGGCGTCACCGACAGTTCCGAGAGCCGGCAGTAGATCGCGGGGTCGACCGGCCGAAGCGTCGTGACGACCGGGGTGGGGGTCGTGCTCGGGGTGGGCGTCGCGCTGGCGGACGGGGTTGGGCTCGCCGAGGCGCTCGGTGTCGGACTGCTCGGGGGCGTGGTGGCTTTCGAGGAGGACGAGCATCCCGCGACCGTCAAGCTCACCCCGAGGGCGAGCGCGAGGGTAGCGGGGCGGGTCAGTGGGCGACTGGGCTTCACCTTCTTTGGATACCCCGCTTTGGTGCGCCGAGACCGCGCCGCCACGCGATCGTGCGCCGATCGATATCAGATGGTGATCAAGTGGCCCGGACGTAGGGTCTGCGCGTGGACGAGCCCAGGGGCGAGCGCGATGCCGGCGAGTTCGGATCGTGGCTGGCAGCCTTCCGGGCGTCGCTGCACGACGGCGAGCCGGTCGACGTCCCCTGCGACGGCTGCACGGCCTGCTGCCGCTCCGGGAAGCTGATCCCGGTCGAGGCGGATGAGGCCGCTGCGCTCGCAGCTATCCCCGCCGACTGCCTGGTGCCGATGCCCGGCCAGCCGGCCCGCCGCGTCCTGCAGCACGACGAGTCCGGACGTTGCTCGCAGCTCACCGAGGACGGCTGCGCGGTGTACGCGCAGCGCCCGCGCGCGTGCCGGATGTATGACTGCCGCATCTTTCCGGCCGCCGGGGTGCGCGCCGACTCGCCGCTCATCGCCGAACGCGCGCAGCGCTGGCGTTTCAGCTATGCCTCGCCGGCCGCGCGCGAGCTTCATGGGGCGGTGCGGATGGCCGCCGTCGTGCTCGGATTCCCCGGCGGGCTCTCGTCGCCGGTGAGCCCGACCCAGCACGCGCTCGACGCGGTCGAAGGCGTGGACGAGATTGGTGGCCCATAAAGCTCGAAGTGGCGAAGACCGGATGTGTGGAAATGATCTCCTGCTGCTCTTGGGCGGCAGGCTCGAGAAGCTGGTGGCCGGCAACGTGAACGAGCCGAGACTTCAGCATCCGGTGGCTCGCTAGTACCGCGTGAGCTGGGTGGCCCGGGCCCACTCGATCAGATCCCGCCGTCATATTTGCTACCGGAATGGCGGAGACGATCTTCAAACCCGGCGTGTCGCGACGAAACGCCGTGGCCGTTTTCAATCCGATCGACAATTTGACGGAACCCTGAATCCGCAGCATCGCCGCCGCCGCGGGCGAACTCCATGGCAACCCTCAACCCCAACACCGACTACAACCCCAACAACCCCTGAACCTGCAGGTTCAGGGGTTTCCGATCTCCTGAGAGATCACGTGGCTGGCTGGCTGGCTGGCGGTGGAGGTGGGATTTGAACCCACGGAGGTGTTGCCACCTCACACGCTTTCGAGGCGTGCGCGCTCGGCCACTACGCGACTCCACCGCGATGGAGCCTACCGGGGACGACGATCAGCAAAGAAATCGGTGAGCAGCGCGGAACACTCCTGCTCCCGGACGCCTCCGATCACCTCGGGACGCCAGTTCAGCCGGCGGTCCCGGACCACGTCCCAGAGCGATCCCGCGGCACCCGCCTTCGGGTCGGGCGCGCCGTAGACGATCCGGTCGACGCGGGCAAGGACGGCGGCGCCGGCGCACATCGTGCATGGCTCCAGCGTCACCACGAGCGTCAGACCGCTGAGCCTCCAGGAGCCCAGTGCGGCGGCGGCCCCGCGTAGCGCCAGCACCTCGGCGTGAGCGGTCGGATCCTGCAGCGCCTCGCGCGCATTGCGTCCCGTCGCGATGACGACGCCCGCCCCGTCGACGATCGTTGCCCCTACCGGCACGTCGCCGGTCTCTCGCGCAAGCCGGGCCTCGTCGAGGGCCGCGCTCATCCAGCGGTCGTAGCTCCCCCGGGACGTGGTCAGGTCAGGCGCCGCGCAGCTCGTCCAGCACGTCGAGGCAGCCCGCCCGCTCGCAGAGCGCCGCCACGACGTCGCTCGGCAGCGCGCCTTCCTCGGCGCAGAGCTCGATCAGCACGTCGCCGGGAGTGCCGAGATCGGCCAGCAGATCCGGGTCACCAACCGGCTCGGCGTCGGGGCGTCCGGCCGTGTCCTCGTCCTCCTCATCCTCTTCCGGCGGCAGGACAGGCAGGGCGTCACCGAACAGCCGCTCGGCGAGGGCCGAGGTCGCCAGTACCCGGCTGTCGGACAGGAAGATCTTGGGATCCTGAAGCGTGTCGGCGGTCACGCGAAGGACGCCCAGCCACTCGTCGTCCTCCTCGACGTAGACGACGGTGACGTCACTGTCGTCGCCCGAGTCGAAGTCATCGAGCTGGTCGATGAGGTCATCCAGCGTCTCCACGTCATCAAGGTCGACGTCCTGCGCGCTCCAACTCGCCCCAGTCCGGCTGAGGGCCACGGCGCTGTGCACTCGGATCTCCCTTCCGCGCGGCCTCCTGGCGGTGCCAGTGGCCGACGGTGATCAACTTTAGTCAATGTCGCGTTGCTGCGGCGCTACCCACGCACGTGGATCCTCGAACACCGCCGCACCATGATTGCCGCTGGGCCATTCCCTGTGTAGTGGGGTTGGGTGCGTTGTGCTGGTAATTCGAGGGAAGGCACTCGCGTTTAGGCCATAACGTTTCCCCCCGTGGCCGACGCGCTCCCGACAGCTGACCCGGAGAGGTTGCGCCGTCGGATCCTTCGAGACGCGCTCGGCATCGGCATCGCCACTGGCCTCTACGCGCTGTCGTTCGGCGCGGTCTCGGTGGCGGCGGGCCTCAGCGTCCTCCAAACGTGTGCGCTCTCGCTGCTGATGTTCAGCGGTGCGAGCCAGTACGCGTTCGTCGCCCTTGCGACCAACGGCGTCGCTGCCACCGCCACGGCCGCGCTGCTCGGGGCCCGCAACGCGCTGTACGGCCTGCGGATGTCGGAGTTGCTGCGCGTGCGCGGGGTGCGCCGGATCGCCGCTGCACAGCTCGTGATCGACGAGTCGACCGCGATGGCGATCGGGCGGGAGAGGGACGGCGAGGCTGCCTCGCGGCTGGCGTTCTGGGCCACCGGCGCGGCGATCTACGTGCTGTGGAACAGCCTGACGCTCGTCGGCGCCGTGGCGGCGGGAGCACTTCCGGATCCGCGCAAGTTCGGGCTGGACGCCGTCGCGCCCGCGGCCTTTCTGGCGCTGCTCGCCCCGCGTCTTCGCGGCCGTGGCCCGCTGGGAATCGCTGCCGCGGCAGTCGTCATCGCCCTCGTCCTCACCCCCTTCGTCCCCGCCGGCGTTCCGGTGCTGGCAGCAGCAGCGGCCGCCGCGGCCTCGCTCGCCGTCCGGGGAGCCTCGCCATGAGCTGGCCTGTGGTGCTGGTCGCGTCGGCAAGCTGCTATCTGCTCAAGCTGGTGGGCCTCTCGGTACCCGCCCGGTGGCTCGCCGATCAGCGCATCCAGCGGCTGGCGATGGCCCTGCCGGTCGCCCTGCTGGCCGCCCTCATCGGCCTGCAGACCTGGACGTCCGGACGTCACCTGGTGATCGACGCTCGCATGGGTGGGCTCGCCGTCGCCGCTGTCGCCGTGGTCCTGCGCGCGCCGTTCATCGTCGTGGTGACGCTGGCAGCAGTGACCGCTGCACTACTACGTCTGGTGTGAGACAACGGCGTCCCGGGGGCCCGGCGGCGTCTACCCTTTCGTTATGGCCTCCGCCGTGAGCGACGACGTGCCGCCGCCTGAGGCCGACACGCTCGGGGAGCGGCCGCCCACCAGGGTGATCAGCTCCCGCCGGCGCGTGACCCCCCGCCGGATCCTGCTCACCGTCCTGGTCCTGGTCGTCATCGGGCTGCTCTCCTGGGTCTTCTTCGGGGTCGGCGTCAGCCGCCTGCTGGAGAAGATCCTGCACCTGCCCGGGTGGCTGATCCTGCTGCTGGTCTTCCTGCTTCCCGGGCTCGAGGCGTCGATCTTCCTGGGGGTCTTCTTTCCCGGGGAGGTGGCCGTGCTGCTCGGCGGCGTTGCCGCGTCGCAGGGGTCGGTGTCGATCGCTCTGGTGGTGATCGCCGCGTGCCTCGGGGCGGTGCTGGGCGATCAGGTCGGTTATCTCGTCGGCCGCGAATGGGGCGAGACGGTGCTGCGCAGGATCCCCGACCGGCTGCTCGACGAGGACCGGCTGCAAAAAGGCCGGGCCTACGTGCGCCGGCTAGGTGCGAAGGGCGTGATCCTCGGCCGCTGGACGGCGGCGTTGCGGGCGCTGGTGCCCGGGCTCGCCGGCATGTCCCGGATGTCGTATCCGCGGTTCCTGATTGCCAACGTGATCGGCGGGGTCGGTTGGGCCACGCTCGTCGCCGTGGTCGGCTATCTGGCCGGAAACAGCTACAAGAAGGTCGAGTCGGCGCTCGGCAGCGTGTCCTACGTGCTGCTCGGGCTGATCGTCGTGGGGTTCATCACGTGGCATGTCGTGCGGCGCCAGCGGGAACGGGCATCGGCCGGATAAGGACCCCGTGGCTGTGGAAAACCTCCCGACGGGTCCGATAGCCGGGTTAGCGTGAGACCCGCGGCTTGCCCACGTGAATGCGCCGACGGGATTTGCCGGGGCCGGTGAACGATTCACGGCGTCGTCAGGTGGGCGCCCGTAAGGACGAAGGACCGCAGTCCCACAGCGTCGGGCTGGTCTTGGGCATGTCATGGGAGGTGCGGGGTGGCGATCAACGGCTCCCGTGCGGGTGAAGCTCCCGCACCGCCGCGCCCGACCCCGCGCCCCGGCCCGAAGCCCGTTCAGCGTTCGGCGCCCAGCGATTCCGGGCCTGCCCGCCGCCGTCCTCGCCGCCCCAGCCGGCAGGCCGTCATCGCCGGTCTGACGGCCGTCGCGCTGGCGGTCGTCGGCAGTGTTGCGGGGGTCGCGGTCAAGGACCACAAGAGCCCGCCGTCGGTCACCTCATCTCCGCTCAGCAAGAGTTCCGGCGTTACCGGGACCGGCGCGCTGTCGGGCAGCCATGACCCGTTGACCGGGGCCACCGGGGCGCCCGTGGCGGCGCGTCCCTCCGCGGCTCCGGCCGTTCCGGCCGTGGCGCCGCTGCGGAACAGGGTTGATCCCGATCTGTTCCTGTCCTCGACCAGCACCGTGACGCCGGCCCAGATCACGGCGGTGGTCCGGGCTACCGGGGCCACCCGGCTGCTGCAAGTCGATTTCGCCCAGGTCAAGCTCGGCGGTGGTATCACGACGGCGGTAGGCGTCGATCCGTCGAGTTTCCGGCAGTACACGCCTGACAACACCGCGCCCGTCGACGCGCTGTGGCAGCGGGTCGCCACCGGCGACGGGGCCATCGCCCATGCGGTCGCGGCCGCTCTCGGGATACGGCTCGGCGGTCACGCGAAGGTGGGCCGGGTCGTCCAGCGTGACGTCCGGGTCGGGGCGTTCGCGACCACGCGGCTGCCGGGCGTCGGGGTCGTGGTCGACCGCAGCGAGTCGGCGTCGCTGGGGCTGATCCGGGGCGCGGCGCTGATCATGGTGTTGCCCACCGGGGCTGATCCGCTGGTCGCTCTGAGCGCAGCGCAGCAGGTCATCCCGAAGGCCAAGGTCGAGGCCTTGCGTTACTCGATCCAGAGCGGGGTGGCCGGCGGCTCGTCGCCGAGCGGCCCTACGGTCCCCGGCGGGGTCCCCATCCTCGGCAACGGGTGGACCCTTCCGCTCGCCCTCGGCACGTTCACGGTCACCCAGCGGTTCCACGACCCGCGCACCGGCGGTACGCATCCGGGAGTCGACCTCGCGGCACCGTTCGGCACCCCGATCTACGCCGCGTCCGAGGGTGACGTCTTGTACTGGGGCCCGGCGCACGGCTTCGGCAATTGGATCGTGCTGCAGCATCCCGGCGGTATCCAGACCGTCTACGGGCACATGCGGTTCGACGAGCTGCTCACCGGGCCGACCGCACACGTCAAGGCAGGTCAGCTGATCGCGCGGGTCGGTTCCGAGGGCGAGTCGACCGGGCCGCATTTGCACTTCGAGGTCCATGTCGACAATGTGCGAGTCGATCCGATCGCCTTCCTGAACGCTCAGGGAGTCACCGAGATCCACTGACGCTCGCCGTTGACCGCCGATGCCCGCGGGCTCTGGCAGGCTAGGCGGGGATGTCCGCTTCACCCGCGACTGCTACCGCCGGCCCGACGCTGTCGCTACGCGCTCGCCTCGCGTTGTCGCTGGAACGGGCGACGTCGGCCACCTCGCGAAGGCTCGGCCGCGGCTCGGGCGAGATGATCGGTGGCAAGGTCGCGCTGGGCACCCACCCCGGGGTGCTGCGAGAGGTGGCGCAGGGGCGGGCCCTCGCCTGCGTCAGCGGCACCAACGGTAAGACGACGACGACCCGGTTGCTGGCCGCTGCGCTGGCCACGGCCGGCCCGGTGGCCAGCAATTCCGGCGGCGCGAACATGGGCCCCGGTGTGCTGCACGCGCTCGCTCGTCGGCCCTACGCGGCGGCCGGCGCGCTCGAGGTCGACGAGATCTGGCTGCCGAAGGTGGCCCGCGAGGTGCGTCCGCAGGCCGTCGTCCTGCTGAACGTGACGCGCGACCAGCTCGACCGTTCCAACGAGACGCGCCGGATCTCGGGGATCTGGCGAGCGCTCGGCGGCGAGCTCGCGGGCTGCACGGCCGTCGCCAATGCCGACGACCCGCTCGTCACCTACGCCGCGCTGGGATTCGGCGCGCAGGTCTGGGTCGCTGCCGGGCAGAACTGGACCGCCGACGCGATGGTTTGCCCCTCCTGCGGGCAGCTGCTCGAGCGCGGAGAGCCGTTCGGATGGCGCTGCGGGCACTGCGAGCTGCACCGGCCCGACCCGGACGTCGAGGTGGTCGATGCGCGCGCGGTGCTCTGGCGGGGGGTGCGGATGCCGGTTCCGCTCGCGCTGCCCGGCCGGGTCAATGTCGGCAACGCCGCACATGCGGCTGCCGCCGCGGAACTGCTCGGCGTCCAACCAGCTGTCGCCTTCGCCGCGATGGCGTCGGTGGAAGCGGTCCAGGGGCGGTACTCCGAGGCGGTCCTCGCCCCTGGGCGGCGCGGCCGCCTGCTGCTTGCCAAGAACCCGGCCGGCTGGGTCGAGATGCTCGAACTGCTCGACAGCGAGCCCGGCCGTCCCGTCATCGTCGACTTCAACAGCCGTACCGCCGACGGCCGCGACCCTTCCTGGTTGTGGGACGTGCCGTTCGAGCGGTTACGTGGCCGCCGGGTCATGGTCACCGGCGAGCGTCGGGAGGACGTCGGTGTGCGGCTCGCGTATGCGGGCGTGGCGCACAAGCTGTACGCGAACGCCGAGGCTGCGGCGGCGGACGCGCCGGAGGGCGTGCTGGACGTCGTCGCCAACTACACGGCTTTCCGCGACCTGCTGGTGCGTACGAGCGGCGCTTCGCGATGACCACCGAGTCAGCCACGCGGATCGCGCTCGTCTACCCGGAGCTGCTCGGCACCTACGGCGACGGCGGCAATGCTCACGTGCTGGCCACGCGCCTGAGGTGGCGAGGGCTCGAGGCGGACGTCGTGTCGGTGCCGGCCGGCGCCGCGCTCCCGGAGCAGTGCGACCTCTACCTGCTCGGCGGCGGGGAGGACGAGCCGCAGGTGCTTGCTGTCGACGGGCTACGACGGGGCCGCGGGCTGGTACGCGCCGTCGAGCAGGGCGCCGTCGCCCTGGCCGTGTGCGCGGGCTTTCAGATCGTCGGTGAGAGCTTCCCGGGATCCGACGGCCGCCAGCACGAAGGGGTGGGCCTGCTGCCGGTCGAGACCCGGCGCAGCTTCGCCGGGCCTGGTGAGCCGGTCCCGCCACGCGCCGTCGGAGACATCGTGGTCGACGCCGATCCGGCACTGGAACTGCCGCCGCTGCTGGGCTACGAGAACCATGGCGGACGCACCCGCCCCGTCGAGGGAGCGAAGGGCAAGCCGCTCGGTGTCGTGCGTCGCGGTATCGGGAACGGCACCCCGGACCGGGCGGAGGGCTGGGTGATGGATCGCGTGATCGCGACCTACCTGCACGGGCCGGTGCTCGCCCAGAACCCGGCGCTGGCTGATCTGCTGCTGCGCTGGGTGCACCCTGATCTGCCGCCGTTCGAGGGGCCGGCCGAGGCAGCGGTGCTGCGCGCCGCCCGGATGCGCGCGCTCGGGGTCTGACCTCAGGTGTCGACGACGAGCGTGAACGGCCCGTCGTTGACCAGGCTGACCTGCATCTGAGCTCCAAAGACGCCCGTCGCGACGCTCGCCCCGAGCTGGCGCAGGCGCTCGACGACGGCCTGCACGAGGGGCTCGGCGACGGGGCCCGGGGCCGCGGCGTTCCACGACGGGCGGCGGCCCTTGCGCGTGTCGGCGTACAGCGTGAACTGGCTGATCACCAGCAGCGGCGCGGCCAGGTCCGCGGCCGAGCGCTCACCGTCCAGGATCCGCAGCGTGTAGACCTTGTTTGCCAGCGCGTGCGCCTGGTCGATCCCGTCGTCCACCTTGACACCCACCAGCACCAGCAGGCCCGCACCGATCTCGCCCACCACCGCCCCGTCCACGGTGACGCTGGCAGCACTGACCCGCTGGATGACCGCACGCACTCCCGCAGTCTGTCGTGCGGGTTTCGGCCGAGTTTTGTCGGTGGCACGTCCTACGGTCCTTCCTGTGCGACTCCTTCACACCTCCGACTGGCATCTCGGCCGCTCGCTGCACCGCGCTGACCTGCGGGAAGCTCAGGCGGAGTTCCTCGACGCGCTGGTCGGGGTGGTGCGCTCGGAGCGGGTTGATGCGGTGCTCGTCTGCGGCGATGTCTATGACCGCGCGGTGCCGCCCGTGGACGCGGTGCAGCTTTGCGAGGATGCGCTGGTCCGGCTGCGTGAGGCCGGTGCCCGCGTGGTCGTCATCAGTGGAAACCACGATTCAGCTACCCGGCTCGGGTTCAGCTCCGCGCTGGTGGATGCGTCCGGGGTCCACTTGCGCACCGATCCGGCGCGGGTGGGTTCGCCGGTGCTGCTGTCTGACGCGAGTGGCGAGGTCGGCGTCTACGCGTTGCCCTATCTCGAGCCCGAGTCCGCGCGCGTGCTGTTGCCGTCGGACCCGGGGACGGCGCAGGAGCCGATCGGTCGCGGTCATGCCGGGGTGCTGCAGCGGGCGATGGCCTGCGTGCGCGCCGATCGCGCGGCGCGGGGGCTGAAGCGAGCCGTGGTCATGGGCCATGCCTGGGTTGCGGGCGGAGCGGCCAGCGAGAGCGAGCGCGACATCTCGGTGGGTGGCGTCGGCCAGGTGGGCGCGGGCATCTTCGAGGGCGCCGAGTATGTCGCGCTCGGGCATCTGCACGCGCCGCAAACGCTGAGCGAGACGGTGCGTTACAGCGGTTCACCGCTCGCGTACTCGTTCGGGGAGGCGGGGCAGCGCAAGGGCAGCTGGCTCGTCGAGTTGGACGCATCCGGGCGGGTTCGCGTCGAGGCCGTCCCGGCACCGGTGCCGAGGAAGCTGTCGAGCATTCGCGGGCATCTCGAGGATCTCCTGAACGATCCCGAGCTGAGCGCGGTCGAAGATCACTTTCTTTCGGTGGTGCTCACCGATCCTGGTCGGCCGGCGGATCCGATGACCCGGCTGCGGCGCCGGTTCGGCCATGTTCTGGTCCTGGAGCACGCGCCGGAAGGGGCCCTCACGGTCGAGGGGAATTACCGGACGCGGCTGGCCGGTCGTGACGATCTTTCGGTGGCCCGCGACTTCGTCACCCACGTGCGCGGAAGCGCCCCGGATCCCGAGGAGGACCGGCTGCTCGCCGAGGCGTTCGAGGTCCTGGGCCGCCGATCGCGGGACGTGGCCTGACATGCGTCCGCACCGGTTGGAGCTCACCGCATTCGGGTCGTTCGCCGATCGCGTGGTGGTCGATTTCGACCGCCTGGGGCAGGGCGGCCTTTTTCTGATGCACGGCGAGACGGGTGCCGGGAAGACGACCGTGCTCGACGGGCTCTCGTTCGCGCTCTACGGCCGGGTGCCCGGAGTGCGCGGAGTCGGGCGGCTGCGATCCGATCATGCGGCTGCCGACACCCGGACCCTGGTCCGGCTCGAGGTCACGATCGCCGGGCGGCGGCTACGCATCACCCGCACTCCCGCCCAGGAGCGGCCCAAGCGGCGCGGCGCCGGTGCCACCACCGAGCCGGCGAGCGTCTGTCTCGAGGAGTGGAACCCCGCGGCTGCCGGCGAGTGGTGGCCCCGTTCCACCCGGGTCGGCGAGGTCGACCTGGAGCTTTCCGAGCTGCTGGGGATGTCGGCCGAGCAGTTTCACCAGGTGGTGCTGCTTCCCCAGGGCCAGTTCGCCAAGTTTCTGCACAGCGATGCGAGTGAGCGCACCGCGCTCCTGCAGCGGCTTTTCGGTACCGACCGGTTCCGGCGCATCGAAGAGTGGCTGGCCGAGCAGCGGCGAGAGTCCAAGGAAGCGCTCGAGCAGGCGCGCCATGGCGTGCGCCGGCTCCTTGCCCGCGTCGCGCAGGCCTGTGGCGTGGCAGAGCCCGACCCCGGCGAGGAGCCCGTGGCCGAGTGGCTGGCCGAGTGGGTGGCGCAGTGGGTGGCAGAGTGCCTGGTCGCGGCGCGGGAGGCGGCGTCGGCGGCCGAGGCTGCTGCCGAGACGGCACGGGCGCAGCAGGCACACGCGCAAGCGGCCGAGGCCGAGGCTGTTGACCTGGCGCGGCGCCAGCAGCGCCGGGCCGCAGCACTCGAGCGGCAGCGCGTCCTGAAGGGCGGGGCCGCCGAGGTGGCGCGGGCGGAGGCCGAGATCGAATCGGCGCGGCGGGCTGCGGGGGTGGCTTCGGCGCTGCGGGAGCACTCCCGTCGAACGGCTGGTGTCGAGCAGGCCCGCCGGCGCCGGCAGGAGGCGCTGCGGGCGCTTCCGGATGATCTGATGGCGGCGCCGGCGGCGCAGCTTCGCACGGCCGCCGCTTCCGGTCGCGAGACCCTGGGCCGGCTGACCGAGGCGGGCGAGCTCGAGCGCTCAGCGGCCGCGACGGCTGCCGAGCAGAGCGCGGCCTCGCGCGCTGCCGAGGCGGCCAGGCTGACACTGGCTGAGCTGGTTCCGCTGGTCGAGCAAGCGCCGGCGCAGCAGGCAGGGTTCCAGGCTCGTATCGCTGCTGCCCGGCAGGCCGCGGTGGAGCTGCCGGTGGCGAAGCTCGCCGCGCAGCAGGCGGCGGAGGCTCTTACCGCGGCCAAGCTGCGTGACGCCCGCGAAGCTGAGGTGGCGCTGCTGTCGCGTGAGCATCTGGAAGCCCGGGAGACCGCTCTGCGCCTTCGGGAGGCGTTCACCACCCTGCGATCCGACCGGGTCGACGGGATGATCGCTGAGCTGGCGGCGGCGCTCGTCGACGATGCGCCGTGCCCGGTGTGCGGTGCGATCGAGCATCCCGATCCGTCGGAGGTGCGCGGGCGGCAGGTTTCGCGGGCCGACGAGGCGGCCGCGGCGAGTGCCTCCGACGAGGCGCAAGATCGCGCAAGGAGCATCGGTGAGCAGCTGGCCGCCGCCCAGGCCGCGCTCGAAGGAGCCCACGAGCGGCTCTGCGAGCTGCAGCGCGATGGTGTCGAGGTCGAGCGGCTGCGGGCCGAGTACCAGAGCTGTTCCGACGCTGTCGAGCGCCTCACCCTGGACAGCGGTGTCCTCGCGGCCGCCGAGGCGGAGATGGCCCGTGCGGCGCGTGAGCTGACCGAGCGGCGCGAGGAGGTGGTGCGCCTCGAGGCGGCTCGGTCGGCGACGCAGCAGCAGGAGTCGGGGGCGGCGGCACGCGGTGAGCAGTTGCATAGCCGGCTGCGTGAGCTGCTGGCCGGGGCGCCCGACGTCGAGACCGCCCGGCGATTGACCGGCGACCTGATCGAGACGGTCGAGGCGGCGCTCGCCGCCGACGCTGCCCTCGAGGAGGCAGAGCGGGAGTGCTCGGCGGCCGAGGGGCTGGCTGTCCAAGCGGCTCTCGAAGCGGGCTTCGCCGACGTCGCCGCGGCGCGGGCAGCTGTACGCGACGAGCAGGCCTTGGCCGCACTCCTGTCGTCGGTCACCGCAGCCCGCGAGCAAGCCGCGGCCGTTGCCGAGCTGCTCGCCGATCCCGACCTCGACGTGGCGCTGGCCCCCGAGGCGCCGGTGCGCGAGGCGGCGGCGCGCAGTCGGGCGGCACTGGCAGCGGGGCGCCAGGCGGAGCAGCAATGGGCGACCGCCTCGCAGCGCGTCGAGCAGCTCGTCGTGCTCGAGCGTGAGCTGGGGGAGCGGCTTGCCGAGCTCCTGCCCGTCGCCGAGGCGGCACAACGGGCCAAAGAGTTGGCCGATCTCGCTGCCGGGATCGGTCCTAACCGGCTGAACATGCCGTTGTCGGCGTACGTCCTGGCGGCAAGGCTCGAAGAGGTTGCCGAGGTGGCGAGCGGCCGGTTGCGGGCGATGACCCAGGGCCGCTACACGCTCATCCATAGCGATGCGCGGGCCGGCAATGCTCGCTCGGGGCTTCGCCTGCTGGTTTCCGATGCCTGGACGGGCCAGGACCGGGATACGGCGACGCTTTCCGGCGGGGAGACCTTCCTGGCCAGCCTCGCGCTCGCGCTGGGTTTGGCCGAGGTGGTCACCGCATCGGCGGGCGGGGCGCCGCTGGACGCGCTCTTCGTCGACGAGGGATTCGGATCGCTGGACGAGGAGACGCTCGATGAGGTTCTCGACGTCCTCGATGGGCTACGCGAGGGCGGCCGGCTGGTGGGCATCGTCAGTCACGTGCCGCACCTGCGTGACCGCATCCCGAGCCGGTTGCGGGTCAGCAAGGGCACGTCCGGCAGCACGGTGACCCAGCATGATGGCGCCGGCGGTGACGACGACGGGATCGACCCGGCGGCCGAGGACGTGGTGGTGCGGCTGCCAGACGACGCGCCGGCGTCCCTACGGGTGGGTGAGCCAGAGCAGCTGGCTCTGCTCGGAGCGGAGTGAGCGCCGTCCGAGGTCAGCGGCCGGTGCGCAGCCGGTAGATCGCGAAGCGCAGGCGTTTGTACAGCGAGGGGTTCACCGGCCGGGCGACGGGAGTATCGAGCCGGCGCTGGACGCTGCGGCCGTGGGCTGAAAGCTCATGAGTGGGTGAGCTGCGCGCCCAGGAGAGGTCGAATTCCCGGTCGAGCTCGGGGTCCGCCGTGACTGGTGGTCGATCGTCGTGCACACCTCAATAAACAACCCGGCACTCGATCGCGTGCCGGGCGCGAACTGTGAATTCGCTGAGAGATTCGCCTGCCGCTTTGATATGCTTGCCGATAAGCAAATAAGTCGGTCGAAGGAGATGGTCGTGGCCGCAGCACCGGCTCGCCCGGCATCTGCTCCAGCTCATGACCCGTCTTCCGCACTCGATCCGCTGCCAGTGGGAGATCACGAAACCGTCGGACGTTTGCAGTTCGCCCTTGCTCGTAGCTCGCGGCTGCTGCGGGAGACGGCGACCGGCGGCCTCACGCCCACCCAACTCGCCGTGCTGGGCGTGCTCCTGCGCGAGGGTCCACGCCAGCTCACGGAGTTGGCCGCCGTCGAGCGGATCAATCCCACATTGCTCAGCCGGGTCGTCGGGCGTCTCGAGGACGACGGGCTCGTCAAGCGCTGCGCTCAGGAGCAGGACCGGCGCTCCTACCAGGTCAGCATCACCGATGCCGGCCGCGCCCTTGCCGAGGGGCTGCGCCACGAGCGGTGCGCCGCCCTGGCACAGCGACTGGCCCGGCTCGATCCGGGGCATGCCGAGTCGCTTTTTGTAGCACTCCCGGCGCTGGAAGCGCTGGCCGATCAGCTGGCCACCGACCGGAAGGACTGATGAGCACCCCCGCCTCCGACGACCCGCAGGAGCTCGCACCGGCGCCCGATCTGTCGCCCCGCCCGCGCGCCGGCAGCCGCCGCGTCGCCACGTTCGCCGCCCTCGCCAACCCCAACTTCCGCCGTTTCTTCTACGGCCAGGCCGTATCGATGATCGGCACCTGGATGCAGTCCGTTGCCCAGTCGTGGCTCGTGCTCGAGCTCACCGGCTCCGGTACCGCGCTGGGTCTGGTGATCGCCCTGCAGACGCTTCCGGTGCTGTTCGGGGCGCCTTACGCCGGGCTGATCGCCGATCGCGTCGACAAGCGGCGGCTGCTCGTCGGCACCCAGACGGCGATGGGAATCCTCGCCCTCGCGTTGGGGCTGCTCACCGTGACCGGGAACGTCCAGCTCTGGATGGTTTACGTGCTTGCCGTCGCGCTCGGCTCGGCGAACGCCATCGACAACCCCACCCGGCAGGCCTTCGTCCTGGAGATGGTCGGCCCCGAGCACCTGCGCAACGCGGTCACGCTCAACTCGGTCCTGGTCAACGCGGCACGCGCGATCGGCCCCGCCGTCGCCGGCGTGCTCATCGCCACCATCGGCCTCGGGGTCTGCTTCCTGGTCAACGCCGGAACGTTCGTCGCCGTCATCGCGGCGCTCGCCACCCTGAACCGCAGCACGCTGCGGCCCTCGCCGCCGGCGCCCCGCGAGCGTGGCCAGCTGCGTGAAGGGTTCGCGTACGTACGCCGCACGCCGGCGCTCGTGGTCCCGCTCGGGATGATGGCGGTGATCGGCATGCTGGCCTACGAGTTCCAGGTGGTGCTGCCCGTCGTCGCGCGCACGACCTTCCACGGGGGCGCGCAGGCGTACGGCTTCCTGACGGCGGCGATGGGCGCGGGCGCGGTGATCGGTGGGCTCGCCGTCGCGTCCCGGTCGTTCACCGGCACCCGCGCGCTGGTCTGGGCGGCGGCCATCTTCGGCGGCGTGATCCTGCTCGCGGCCGCGGCGCCCAACCTGCTCCTTGCCTGCTTCGCGATGGCCCTCGTCGGCGCCGGCAGCGTCGGCTTCCTGGCCATCGGCAACGCGACGCTGCAGCTGTCGGCGTCCCCCATGATGCGGGGCCGGGTGATGGCCTTGTGGGCTGTCGCCTTCCTGGGTTCGACCCCGATCGGCGGCCCCGTCGCCGGCTACGTCAGCCAGCACTTCGGCGGGCGCGCCGGCCTGATTCTGGGCGGGGTCTCCTGCCTGGTGGCCGCCGTCGGCGGTTGGTACGCCCTTCGCCGGGCCACGGCGGGGCCCGGTCAGCAGGCCCGGGCCGAGGCCCCGGACGCCGCGCAGGTGCCGGCGGCCGCCTGACCGGCTGCCCGAAACGCGCCGGGACGGGCAGGATGCGGGGGTGCGAACTCCGTGGGTGGTGGGAATCTCGGGCGCGTCCGGGACCCCGTACGCCCGCTCGGTGTTGCGGGGGCTGACAGCCGCGGGCGAGCCGGTCGACCTGATCGTGAGCCGCGCCGCGCGCCTCACCTTGCTCGACGAGACGGGCGTGGCCTGGCGGGATGACCCCGACCACGTCGCCGAGTGGCTGGACGGCCCGGCATGCCCCGACATCCGGCTCTGGCCCGCTGCTGACCTGGCCGCCGGCCCGTCCAGCGGCTCCTACCCGGCCCGGGGCATGATCGTCGTCCCGGCTTCGACCGAGGCGGTGGCCAGCATCGCGCTCGGCCTGTCCAAGGACCTGCTGCAGCGAGCGGCCGCGGTCACCCTCAAGGAAGGCCGTCCGCTGATCGTCGTGCCGCGGGAGATGCCGCTCGCTCGCGCGACGCTGGTGCACCTGCTGTCGTTGCATGACGCCGGCGCGATCGTGGCCCCGGCCAGCCCGGGCTTCTACGCCGGTGCCCGGGACGCTGAAGCGCTCGCCGATTTCGTGGCGGCCAAGGTGCTGGATGCCGTCGGCGTCGAGCACACGCTGATGCTGCGCTGGACCGGGCAGCTGGGCGCGGCCCGCCGCCATTCCGACTAATCTTCCAAACGTGGATCAGCGCCTGAAAGACGAGCTTGCCGCCAAGGTCGAAGCCGGGGAGCGGCTCAGCCGCGCCGATGGTGAGGCCCTCTACGCCTGCGACGACCTGGCCTGGCTCGGCGGCCTCGCCCACGGGGTGCGCACCAAGCTGAACGGCGATCGGGTCTTCTTCAACGTCAACCGTCATCTGAACCTGACCAACGTCTGCAACGCTTCCTGCGCCTACTGCTCGTTCCAGCGCAAGCCCGGCGAGAAAGACGCGTACACGATGCGCGTCGAGGAGGCCGTCCGGCTGGCGAAGGAGATGGAGCCCGCCGGCATCACCGAGCTGCACATCGTCAACGGCCTGCACCCCACGCTGCCGTGGCGCTACTACCCGCGGGTCCTTTCGGAGCTGAAGGCCGCGCTGCCGTCGGTGGCGCTGAAGGCCTTCACCGCCACCGAGATCCACTGGTTCGAGAAGATCAGCGGCCTGTCAGCCGACGAGGTGCTCGACGAGCTGATCGATGCCGGGCTGGAGTCGCTCACCGGCGGCGGCGCCGAGATCTTCGACTGGGAGGTCCGCCAGCAGATCGTCGACCACGACACCCACTGGGAGGACTGGTCGCGCATCCACCGTCTCGCGCACCAGAAGGGGCTGCGCACCCCGTGCACCATGCTTTACGGCCACATCGAGGAGCCCCGCCACCGGGTCGACCACGTGCTCCGGCTGCGCGAGCTGCAGGACGAGACCGGAGGCTTCACGGTCTTCATCCCGCTGCGCTACCAGCACGACGCGGTCGGCGACCCGCGTAACCGGCTGCAGGACCGCACGACGATGGCCACCGGCGCCGAGGCGTTGAAGACGTTCGCCGTCAGCCGCCTGCTGTTCGACAACGTCCCGCACGTGAAGAACTTCTGGGTCATGCACGGGCTGGAGACGGCGTCGCTCTCGCTCTCGTTCGGCGCCGACGACCTCGACGGCAGCGTCGTCGAGTACAAGATCACGCATGACGCCGATGGCTTCGGCACCCCGAACACCATGACCCGCGAGAACCTGCTGGACTTCATCCGCGAGGCAGGCTTCCGGCCGGTCGAGCGTGACACCCGCTACGGGACGATTCGGGAGTACGACGGTCCGGTCCAGCCTGCTGAGCCTTCAACGGCGGCGATCGCGTGAGCCGGGCCGCCGGCGCGCCGCCGGGGATCGGGTCGATCACGGCGCTGGCGTTCGTCGTCGTCCTCGTGCCGGCGATCCTCGTGGCGTCCCTGCTGAGCGCCTTCGGAGCGGCTCTGGCCCTGGCCTGCATGCTGGGCTTGCTCGTGGCCTTCATCGGGATGGCGGTCTATCCCAGGGTGCTCAAGCGGCTCGGCTGGCTTCCCGGTCCCCGGGAGGCGGCACATGAGTAACCGTCCGCCGTCCATCACCCGGACCTACGCGAGCTACCTCGGGCTGCGGCTGGTGCTGTTCGCCGCTGCTCTCGCCATCTGCATCGTGCTCGGCATGAACGGCTTTGTGGCGGTGCTCGTCGCGCTCCTGGTCAGCGGGGTCGTCGCCTACCCGCTGGCCCGCCGGCAGCGCGAGGAGATCGCCCGCGCCTTCCAGCAGCGCCGAGGCGGCCGGTAGCAGCATGCCGCACTGGGTCCCTTCCTGGCAGCTTGCCGCCACGGTTGCGGGTTCCCTCGCCGCCATTTCCGTGGCGCTGCGGAGCCGGATGCGCGGCAAGACCGGCACGCGGGAGCGCCGGCTGGCCCTCGCGGGCCTGATCGGCTGGCAGGCCGCGGTGCTCATCGCCGCCTACGGGCTCTGGCAGTACACCGGCTCGAAAGCCCTGGTCGGCACGAGCGATGGGGTCGACCGTGGCCGCCGGCTCTGGGATTTCGAACGGCGCCTGCACCTGCCGAGCGAGGCGTCGTTCCAGCGGCTGTTCCTCCCGCATCACACCTTCGTCCGGTTCCTGAACCTGTACTACGTCGGGGCGCACTACAACGTGCTGCTGCTGATGCTCGCCTGGCTGATCTGGCGTCACCGCGACCGTTACGCCGAGGCCCGCACCGTGATTCTGATCGCGACTTTCGCCTGCCTCGCCGTCCAGCTCATCTCGGTGGCGCCGCCGCGGCTCATCGGAGGCCACGGCATCGTCGATACGCCCTCGCTCTACGGGCAGTCGGTCTACGGTCCTATCGGCCAGGGCTTCAGCGACCAGTACTCCGCCATGCCGTCGGTGCACATCGCGTGGTCCTCGGCGGTCGCGTTCTTCATCTGGCGCTCGACCACCAGCCGCTGGCGCTACCTCGGGGTCGCTCACGCGCTGCTCACGTGGACCGTCGTGGTCGCCACCGGAAACCACTACTGGCTCGACGGCATCGCGGCGATCGTGATCCTCGCGCTCTCCTTCTGGACGGTGCGCCTGGGCGCCTACCTGCGCGGCTGGGTGTCACAGTGGCAGGTGTGGAGCCGAGTACCCGTTCTCGCCGCGTGGCCTGCTTCGGTCTCGCTCTCGTCAGCGCAGTCGTCATCGCTGGATGCGGAAGCAGTTCCGGTCCCGGTCCCGTCCCGTCCAGCAGCCCGAGCGCCCGGCCCGCCACCCAACCGCTGACCGGACTCCCGCTGGCCGCGGGCTCGGCGGCAGCCAAGCGCCCGGCCCTGTTCGTCAAGATCGAGAACGCTCCGCAGGCGCGCCCGCAGACCGGGCTGGACAAGGCCGACGTCGTCTACGAGGCGATCGCCGAGGGCGGTATCACGCGTTTCGCCGCCATCTTCCAGAGCACCGACCCCGGCGACCTCGGTCCGGTGCGTTCGGTGCGCCCGCAGGACCCGGACATCGCCGCGCCCCTGCACGGGATCGCGGCCTGCTCCGGCGGCGTCACGCCGATCGTCAACGATCTGTCCACCGTCGCGCAGAACCTGTCCGCCGATTCCGGCGTCGCGGCGTCGGCGTATCACCGCACGACCGACCGGTCGGCGCCGCACAACCTCTATGCCAGCGCGCCCAAGCTCTGGGCGCTCGCCGCACCCCCGTACGACTCACCGCCGCAGCCACTGTTCGACTACGGAGCGCTGCCCGCCGGGGCGACGGCTGCCGCCTCCGTCGATGTGCCCATGTCCAGCGTGGCGGACGTGCGCTGGACCTGGGACGGGAAGGCGTGGCGGCGCAGCCAGGGCGGAGCGCCGTTCACGGTCACCGGCAGCGGGCGGATCGGCCCGGTGAACGTGATCTTGCAGTACGTGCGGATCGCGAGCGCCGGCTACCAGGACGTCGCCGGTACCCCGGTGCCCACCACGGTCGTGATCGGAACCGGTAAGGCGCAGCTGCTGCGCGGGGGGAAGATCATCACCGGGACGTGGGTCAAAGCCGGACGCTTGGATGTCACGCAATTCACCACGGCGGGCGGCCAGCCGCTGGCCCTGCAGCCGGGACGCACCTGGGTCGAGCTCGTACCGGACACCGCGAGCGTCACCGTGACCGCATGACCGGTTCGTGCCGCGCGTAGATGCTGATGCGGGCGGTAACGTGCCGAAAAGTGAGCAGCAACGGCCAGCAGCGCGACGTCCCGCAGCGTCCCCGGGTCGGCCACATCCAGTTCCTGAACTGCCTGCCGCTCTACTGGGGGCTGGTGCGTAGCGGTGCGCTGCTCGACGTCGTCCTCACGAAGGACACCCCTGACCGGCTGAACGACGCGCTCGTCGCCGGCGACCTCGACATCGGACCCATCAGCCTGGTGGAGTACCTGCGTCACGCCGACGAGCTGGTCGTGCTGCCCGATCTGGCGGTCGGATCCGACGGGCCGGTGCTCTCGGTGGTCATGGTCAGTACCGTGCCGATCGGGCAGATCCGCAGCGTCGCGCTGGGATCGACCTCGCGAACCAGCGTCCTGCTGGCTCGGCTGCTGCTCGAGCAGACCCACGGCCTGTCGCCCTCGTACACCGTGATGCCTCCCGATCTCGGTGCGATGCTGCGCGAGTCGGATGCGGCCGTCGTCATCGGCGATACGGCGCTGCGAGCTACCTTCATCGACGCGCCGCGGCTCGGGCTCTCGGTGCTCGATCTCGGAGCTGCCTGGCACGAGATGTCGGGGCTGCCGATGGTCTTCGCGTTGTGGGCGGCCCGTCGTGATTATGCCGAGCGGCATCCCGAGCAGGTCCAGCAGGTGGCGGGGGCGTTCCGGGCCAGCCTGGACCTCGCGCTCGCCCAGGTGGCGGACGTGGCACTCGACGCGGCCCGCTGGGAAGAGTTCGACCCGGAATTGCTGGCGCGCTACTTCACGACGCTGGACTTTCGGCTCGGTCCCCGTCAGCAGGAGGGAATCCGCGAGTTCGCCAAGCGGGCGGCAGCGGCGGGTGAGGTGCCTTTGCTCCCCGAAATCCGGTTCGCCACGGTCTGAATGGGCCACTTGGCAGCAGAAAATCGCTCGAATTGACCAGTTCCACGAACGGTACGTTTCGGTACAACTAGTCAGGTGACGATCGCTCCGCCAGCGCCGGTACGCGTACTGGTGGCTGACGACAGCGTGGGCGTGCGAGAGCTGCTGGTGCTGCTGCTCAACATGGAGGCCACCTTCACGGTCGTGGGGCAGGCCCGTGACGGTGTCGATGCGATCAGTCTGGCCGAGACCCTGCAGCCGGATCTCGTCATCCTCGACGTCTCGATGCCTCGCCTCGACGGGATCGAGGCCCTTCCGCAAGTGCGCGCCGTCTGCCCGGGCTCGCAGGTGGTCATCTTCACCGGCGACTCCGACACCGCGATGGAGTCGGAGGCGCGGGCGGCGGGTGCGGCCGCGGTCATCGCCAAGGACACGGGCGCGACGACCCTCGTGGAGAAGCTCAGCGCGCTGTTCGAGTCGCGGCGGATCGACGACCTGCCGGCTACCGGCTGAGCGGCCGGCTCACGGCGAGTCGAGCTCGAAGACGTACTCCACGTCGCGGGTGAGCCGGGCCAGTACGTGCGGCGGAAGGATCGCCGCGTCGGCCGGGTCGTCGGAGAGCGGATTCACCTGCGTGGCGAAGGCGGCTACGGCGGCGCGCTTGGCGTCGCGCACGTCATCGGGAAGAAGCACCCGGCGAGCCTGCCACCAGGGCACCCGGGGGTCATCCGGCTTGGCCCAGTGCCACATCCACACCGGGTAGGCGAGCACCCGCGCCGTCGCGCCGGCGGCGGTGATCGCGGCCGCGCCGGCGGCAGCGTGGTCGGGGTGCCCGTCTCCGGTCCACGGGGCAAGGCACCAGGCCTGCCCGCGGTCGGCCGTGCGCGCGAGGATGCGCATCACCGCCGCCGTGATTTCGGCACCGCGGGACTCGGCGCGCTGGACGTCTCCGTCCGGCATCCAGAGCCGCTCGATCGACGCCGGCTTCAGCCCGAGGATCGCCAGCGCCTCCTCGGTCTCGCTGACCCGGCGAGCCGCCAGTTCGCGCGGGGTGAGCGTTGGCGATCCCGGGTGCGACGCCTCCCCGTCGGTGACCGCCACGATGTGGATGGCGGTGCCGGCTCGCGCGAGCAGGCAGATCAGCCCCCCGACGCCCAGCACCTCGTCGTCGGGATGGGGAGCGACGACGACCGCCGTTGCCGGCGGGGCCGGCATGCGCAGCTTCGGCCGGCTCGCGAGCTCCCGCCAGCTCTGCCAGGCGTGCTCGGGTGTCCCGTCGCCGGCCAGGTCGACCATGCTTTGCCACCTCCTCCCTCGTACCATCGGTGGGTGAGCCTCGCTGACGTCTTGGACCACGCTGCCGGCGGAGGACGTATCGACGCCGCCCAGGCGCTCGCCCTCTACCAGCACGCCCCCTTCCACCAGCTCGGTGCCGCTGCGGATGCCGTTCGCCGCCGCCGCTTCGCCGGAACCGAACACATCGCCACCTACCTGATCGATCGCAACATCAACTACACCAATGTCTGCGTCACCGCCTGCCGTTTCTGCGCCTTTTACCGGGCGCCGAAATCGGAGGAGGGGTGGGTGCGCAGCGTCGAGGACATTGTCGAGCGTTGCCGCGAGGCCGTCGACCTCGGTGCGACGCAAATCATGCTTCAGGGCGGCCACCATCCCGATTTCGGAATCGAGTGGTACGAGGGCACCTTCTCGGCGATCAAGGCCGCCTTCCCGCAGCTCGCCTTGCACTCGCTGGGGGCGTCCGAGGTCGTCCACATCGGACGCGTCAGCGGGCTCGGGCACGCCGAGGTGATCCGCCGCCTCGCGGCGGCCGGGCTCGACAGCTTCGCCGGGGCGGGCGCTGAGATCCTGGTGGCCCGGCCGCGTACCGCGATCGCCCCGCTCAAGGAGAGCGGCGAGATCTGGCTCTCGGTCATGGAAACGGCCCACGGGCTCGGGGTGGAGTCGACCGCGACCTTCATGATGGGCACCGGCGAGACCGACGAGGAGCGCATCGAGCACCTGCGGATGATTCGCGACGTGCAGGACCGTACCGGCGGCTTCCGCTCGTTCATCCCGTGGACCTACCAGTCCGAGAACAACCACCTCGGCGACATCGCCCACGCCTCGATCTACGAGTACCTGCGCCTCGTCGCCGTCGCCCGGCTGTACTTCGACAACATCGCCCACTTGCAGGGCTCGTGGCTCACCACCGGCAAGACCGCCGGTCAGCTCACCCTGCACATGGGTGCCGACGACCTGGGCTCGGTGATGCTCGAGGAGAACGTCGTCTCGTCGGCCGGCGCGAAGCACCGCACCAACCGCCTCGAGCTGCTCTCGCTCATCCGCTCCGCCGGCCGGGTTCCCGCCCAGCGCGACACGCTCTACAACCACCTCGCGGTGCACGACGACCCCGCCAACGACCCGGTCGACGACCGGGTCCGCTCGCACGTCAGCTCGACCGCGCTCCAGCTCACCCCGGCCTGACCGCCGCGTAAGCACGACAGCACGCGCGAGCGTTCCACGGCGCTTACGCGAGCGCGCGACATTGCGTCCGGACGATCGCAGATGCTTACGCGGCGAACTGAGAAGCTGGTCGCATGCACCTGTACGCCGCGCCCTGGGTGGTGCCTGTCGCGGGGCCGCCGATCCGGCAGGGAGGGGTCCTGGTCGCCGACGGGCGGATCGTCGCCGTCGGTCCGGCGGTCGAGCTGCGGGGACGCGCGCGGGCGGTCACGGAGTTCGCCGGGGTCCTGATGCCGGGCCTGATCAACGCGCACGCCCACCTGCAGTACGGGCCGTCCTTCGCCGATCTCGCGGTGGGTGGGCGGCCCTTCCCCGAGTGGCTCATGCAGATGATGCAGCGGCGGCTGGCCACCAGCGACGACGGGTGGCGTGCCGAGGTCGCCGGTAGCTGGGAGCTGGCGTCCGCGAGCGGCACGGTCGCCTTCGCCGACATCGTGACCAGCGTCGCCGCGCTGGACGTCGAGGTCCCGGGCGTCCGCTACCTCGAGTCGGTGGCCCTCGCGAGCGCTGCCTGGCCTGCGGAGCAGGAGCGTCTCGAACCGCTGCTGGTCAGCCACGGCGAGGCCGGTCTGTCGCCGCACACGGTTTACACCCTCGGAACGGCGGCGCTCAGCGGCTCGATCGCCCTGGCCCGCCGCCACCAGCGCCGCCTGCACCCGCACCTGTCCGAGACGGCGGACGAGGACCGGTTCGTACGCCAGGGCGACGGCCCGTTCGCGATCTGGCCGTTCGCGGCGGAGCTGCGGGACGGCGGCGGCGCCGGGTGTTCCCCGGCCGAGTACCTGGACTCGCTCGGCGGGCTGGGGCCCGACGTCCACGTCGCTCACGGCACCCACCTGAACGGCACCGACCGGACCCTGCTGCGTCGCCGCGGCACCGCCGTCGCGCTCTGCGCCCGGTCCAACGCGATCCTCGGTGCGGGCGTCCCGCCTGTCGCCGCCTTGCTGCAGGAGGGCAGCCCGATCGCCGTCGGCACCGATTCGCTCGCCTCGACCCCCGACCTCGACCTGCTGGCCGAGGCGCGCGCGCTGGCTTCCGCGGCCACCAGCCAGGGTTACCGGGAGCCCGACCTCGCCGCTCGGATCCTGCACGCCTGCACCGCGGGGGGCGCGTACGCCATCGGTCGCCCCGATCTCGGCGTCCTCGCCCCGGGCGCGGCCGCCGCCCTGGCCCACGTCACGGTCGAGTGGTTGGACGCGGCTGACATCGTCACCGAGATCATCCGGACCGGTCGCGCCGAACCGGTTCTCGCCCAGGCAGACTCGATCACGTGACGCGCGCGGCTCTCGACAAGCAGCCGGCGGAGGTGGCCGCGATGTTCGACGCGGTCGCGCGCCGCTACGACGTCACCAACACCGTGCTTTCGCTCGGCCAGGACCGCCGTTGGCGCCAGGCCACCAGACGCGCCCTGGCTCCCCAGCCCGGGGAGCGGATCCTCGATCTTGCAGCGGGAACGGCCGTCAGCAGCGCGCCGCTGGCGAAGGCCGGTGCGCGGGTGGTGGCGGCCGACTTCAGCCTCGGCATGCTCGGCGCCGCCGATCGCCGCTCGGGGGTCGACCTGGTCGCCGCGGACGGCCTCGCGCTGCCCTTCGCCGACGCCTCGTTCGATGCGGCGACGATCTCCTTCGGCCTGCGCAACGTGGCCGATCCGGTCCGCTGCCTGCGCGAGCTGCGCCGGGTGGTGCGCGCCGGCGGACGCCTCGTGGTCTGCGAGTTCTCACGTCCGGTCTGGGCGCCGTTTCGCACGGTGTACGTCGAGTACCTGATGCGGGCCCTGCCGGCGGCCGCCCGCGCCGTGTCGAGCAGCCCCGACGCCTACGTCTACCTGGCCGAATCCATCCGCGCCTGGCCCGATCAGGCCGCCCTCGCCGGGCTGCTCGAGCAGGCCGGCTGGACCGGCGTCGGCTGGCGCAATCTCAGCGGCGGGATCGTCGCGCTGCACCGCGCTGGGGCGCCCGGTCCGACATCCCCCGCACCAGCCGCGACACGAGCCCAAATCGCCACTTAGACTCAGTCACACAGACGCTCGTGAAGAAATTCACAAGCGCACGAGACCTGTCCACCCGCCGCAGACTCGAGCTCCGTACCGCGAAGGATGCACCCGGCATGCCGCAGCTTTCGCCGCATTCACTGCGGCACCTGGAGCAGGACGCCGACGTGATCGTCGTCGGTGCCGGCCCCGGGGGAGCCACGGCGGCGGCGCATCTGGCGCGCGCCGGCGTGCGCGTCCTGCTGCTGGAGAAGACGACCTTCCCGCGCGAGAAGGTCTGCGGCGACGGGCTGACCCCCCGGGCCGTGAAGAGCTTGCTCAGCCTCGGCATCGACACCGCCGAGTGGCCGCAGAACCGGGGCCTGCGGATCTTCGGCGGCACGCATCAGCTCGAGCTCGACTGGCCGGATCTCGCGAGCTTCCCCTCGTACGGGCTGGTGCGCCCGCGCATCGACTTCGACGAGGTGCTCGCCCGCACGGCCCAGAAGTCCGGCGCCATCCTGCGGGAGGCCACCACGGTCTCCGGCCCGCTTCGTGACGAGCGCACCGGTCGCATCATCGGCGTCACCATCAAGGACGGCACCACGCTGCGCGCCCCGCTCGTCCTCGCTGCCGACGGCGTCAGCGCCCGTACCGCCCTGGGCGCCGGCATCGGCAAGCGCGATGACCGCCCGCTGGGCGTCGCGGTACGCGGCTACCTCACCTCGCCCGCGCGCACGAACGACCCCTATCTGGAATCACACCTCGAACTGTGGGATGGCCCGCGGGGCGAAGGGCGGCTCCTGCCCGGCTACGGCTGGGTCTTCGGGGTCGGCGACGGCACCGTCAACGTCGGGCTGGGCATCCTCAACACCTCCGACGCGTTCGGCAACGTTGACTACAAGGACTTGCTGCGGCGCTGGCTGAGCAATGTCCCCGACCTCGCCGGGGTCGATCTGGTCGGCCCGGTGCGCGGCGGGGCGCTGCCGATGGGCTTCAACCGGCAGCCGCACTACCGCGATGGGCTGCTGCTGATCGGCGATGCGGCGGGTGCGGTGAACCCCTTCAACGGTGAGGGAATCGCGTACGCGATGGAGACCGCGGAGACGGCCGCCGACATCGTGATCCAGGCGCTGGCCCGGCCTGCGGGACCGTCCCGTGAGCAGGCGCTGATGGCCTATCCGGCGGCGCTTTCGGCCCGCTACGGCGGCTACTTCACGCTCGGACGCTGGTTCGTCAGCCTGATCGGCCACCCGGCTGTGATGAACCTCGCGACCAAGTACGGCTTGCCGCGCCCGACCCTGATGCGCTTCACCCTAAAGTTGCTGGCGAACCTCACCGACCCGCGCGGCGGTGACGCGTTCGACCGGTTGATCAATGGCCTGAGCAGGGTGGCGCCCGCCGCATGACGCCAGCCCGCGTAGGCTCGACCTGCTTCGGAACAGGCAACTAAAAGCCTTTCCCCGAGACAAGTAAGACCGCCGCTAGACCCCGACGTCACAGCGATCGATTGGAAGGAGACCGAGTGCTCAGGGCCTACCTGCCGATCCTGTTTCTCGGCCTGCTGGCCTTTGGCTTTGCGGCCTTTTCGGTCGTGACGGGCATGTTCGTCGGCCCCAAGCGCTACAACCGGGCCAAGCTCGACGCGTACGAGTGCGGCATCGAGCCCGCTCCGCAGGGCCCGGGCTCCGGGCGTTTTCCGATCAAGTTCTATTTGACGGCGATGCTTTTCATCGTCTTCGACATCGAAGTGATCTTCCTCTATCCCTGGGCCGTGAGCTTCGGAAGCCTGGGCGTCTTCGGGCTGGTCGAGATGGTGATCTTCCTGCTGACGGTGTTCGTCGCCTACTCGTACGTCTGGCGCCGGGGAGGTCTCGAGTGGGACTAGAAGAGAAGCTGCCTGACGGGATCATCCTGGCCTCGGTCGAGGGGCTGGCCAATTGGGCGCGCACCTCGTCGCTCTGGCCCGCGACCTTCGGCCTGGCGTGCTGCGCGATCGAGATGATGGCCACCGGGGCAGGGCGTTACGACCTGGCCCGCTTCGGCATGGAGGTCTTCCGGCCCAGCCCGCGGCAGGCGGATCTGATGATCGTTGCCGGCCGGGTGAGCCAGAAGATGGCTCCCGTGCTGCGCCAGATCTACGACCAGATGGCCGAGCCCAAGTGGGTCATCGCGATGGGCGTGTGCGCGAGCTCCGGCGGGATGTTCAACAACTACGCGATCGTGCAGGGCGTCGACCACGTCGTCCCGGTCGACATGTACCTGCCGGGCTGCCCGCCCCGTCCCGAGATGCTGATGGACGCGATCTTGAAGCTGCACGACAAGATCCGGGCGACCCCGCTCGGGCCCAACCGCGTCAAGGCCATCGAGCGCAAGGGGCTGCCGATCGTCCCCTACGAGAAGCCCGCCGACTTCGCCGTACGCGAGCGCGAAGAAGCCGAGGAGCGCACCGCTCGCGCGGGTGGCCCCGGAGCGGCACGGTGAGCGAACTCGAGCCGACGGGCAGCCCTGAAGCAATCGCCGAGTCCACCGGTGAGCTGCCCGTCCACCGCAAGGGCATGTTCGGGGTCACGGGCACCGGCGACACGTCCGGCTACGGCGGCCTGGTGCGCCCGTTGCCGATCGTGCCCACCAGCACCCGGCCGTTCGACGAGAGCAACGAGGACGTCTACACCTCGCTCGAGCGGGCCTTCCCGCAGCTCGGCGACGCCGTCGAGCGCGTCGTCGTGCAGCACGGCGAGATGACCATCCACGTGCGCCGGGAGAATCTGCTCGAGGTGGCCCAGACCCTGCGGGACGCTCCGGAGCTGCGCTTCGAGCTGTTGAGCTCCGTCTCCGGCGTCGACTACCTGGGGATCGACCCGACCGGCCGTCGGCTGCACAGCGTCTACCACCTGCTGTCGATGACCCACCGGCGCCGGGTGCGGCTCGAGGTCTCGGTGACGGTGGAAGACCCGCATGTCCCGTCGCTGACCCCGATCTACCCGACCGCCGACTGGCAGGAGCGGGAGACCTGGGACTTCTTCGGCATCGTCTACGACGGCCATCACGGGCTGACCCGGATCATGATGCCGGACGACTGGGAGGGCCATCCCCAGCGCAAGGACTACCCGCTCGGCGGCGTGCCCGTGGAGTACAAGGGCGCCGAAGTCCCGCCGCCCGATCAGCGCAGGAGCTACGCGTGACCACCTTCGACGACGGCTTTAGCGGCTACGCGGGCGTCACCGAGACGACCGAGGGCCGGGTCTATACCGTGACCGGCGGCGACTGGGACGAGGTCGTCGGCGGCCGTACGGAAGAGTCGCCCGAAGAGCGCATCGTCGTCAACATGGGGCCGCAGCACCCCTCCACCCACGGCGTCTTGCGCCTGGTGCTCGAACTCGAGGGCGAGACGGTCACCGAATCCCGGGTGGTCATCGGCTACCTGCACACCGGGATCGAGAAGAACACCGAGTTCCGAACCTGGACCCAGGGCGTCACGTTCGTCACGCGGATGGACTACCTCGCGCCGTTCTTCAACGAGACGGCGTACTGCCTCGGGGTCGAGAAGCTGCTCGGGGTGACCGAGCAGATCCCGCAGCGGGCCACCCACATCCGCGTGCTGCTGATGGAGTTGCAGCGGATCAGCTCCCACCTGGTCTGGCTGGCGACCGGCGGCATGGAGATCGGCGCGCTCTCGGCGATGCTCTACGGCTTCCGCGAGCGCGAGGTCATCCTCGACCTGTTCGAGCTGATCACCGGGCTTCGCATGAACCACGCGTTCATCCGGCCGGGCGGCGTCGCGCAGGATCTGCCGGCCGGCGCGGTGGAGAAGATCCGCGAGTTCCTCGAGTACATGCCCAAGAAGCTCAAGGACTACGAGAACCTGCTGACCGGGCAGCCGATCTGGCAGCGCCGGCTGCAGGGCGTGGGTTTCCTCGACGCGGCAGGGTGCCTGGCCCTCGGAGTCACCGGGCCGATCCTGCGTTCTGCGGGGCTGCCCTGGGACCTGCGCAAGACCGAGCCGTACTGCGGTTACGAGACCTACGACTTCGACGTACCGACCTCACTCGACGGCGATTGCTGGGCGCGCTACCTGGTGCGCATGGAAGAGATGCGCGAGTCTCTGAAGATCATCGAGCAGGTGCTCGACCGCCTCGAGCCGGGCCCGGTGATGGTGGCCGACAAGAAGATCGCCTGGCCGGCCCAGCTCGCGCTCGGGCCCGACGGCATGGGCAACTCGCTCGAGCACATCCGCAAGATCATGGGCACGTCCATGGAATCGTTGATCCACCACTTCAAGCTCGTCACGGAGGGCTTTCACGTGCCGGCCGGGCAGGTCTACGCACCCGTCGAGTCGCCTCGCGGCGAACTCGGTTACCACATGGTCAGCGACGGAGGCACCCGGCCGTACCGGGTCCACGTCCGCGAGCCATCGTTCGTCAACCTGCAATCCACGCCGGCGCTCACCGAGGGCGCTCTCATCGCGGATGTCATCGCCGCCGTCGCCTCGATCGACCCGGTGATGGGCGGGGTCGACCGATGACCTTCACCGACGAGACGCGGACGGCCGCGGCCGAGATCATCGCGCGCTACCCCGAAGGCCGCTCGCGCAGCGCGCTGCTGCCGATGCTGCACCTGGTCCAGGCCGAGGAGGGCTACGTCACCCCGCAGGGGATCGCCTTCTGCGCCGAGACGCTCGGGCTCACCAAGGCCGAGGTCGGCGCGGTCGCGACCTTCTACACCATGTACAAGCGGCGCCCCACGGGGGAGTACCTGGTCTCGGTCTGCACCAACCTCTCCTGCCAGATCCTCGGCGGCGAGGACGTCTTCACCCGCGTCGCCGGAAAGCTCGGCGTCCACCACAACGAGACCACCGAGGACGGCGCGTTCACCCTCGAGCACGCCGAGTGCTTGGCAGCGTGCGACTTCGCGCCCGTCGTCACGGTCAACTACGAGTTCTTCGACAACGTCACCCCGGACAGCGCCGAGGAGCTCATCGACGCGCTGGCCCGCGGCGAGCGGCCGGCCCCCACCCGCGGCGCCCCGCTGTGCTCGTTCAAGGAGATCAGCCGTCAGCTCGCGGGCTTCCGCGACCCGCGTCCCGAAGCTGTGGGCGCGGGTGCCGCCCATCCAGAGTCGGCGTCCCGTCCGGATTCTCGCGGCGCCGAGACGAAGGCGGCCATCCGCGACGCGAAGCCGACCCCCGAGGCCGGCGTGCCGCGCTCCGAGGGTGAGTACGCGGTGGCCGACCCCGAAGCCACGGCTGATCCGGGAGAGCTGGCGGCCTCCGAGCCCGCGCCCGATCCCGAAGCTCTCGCGCCCACAAACCTTCCTCAAGATCGGAAGTCGGCCAACTCATGACCACCCCGGTGATGACCTACCGCTGGGCTGAGCCCGAGTCGTGGACCCTCGCGACCTATGAGCGCACCGAGGGCTACGCCGCCCTGCGTACCGCGCTGACGATGGAGCCCGACGCGATCATCGCGATGGTGAAGGACGCAGGCTTGCGCGGCCGCGGCGGCGCCGGCTTCCCGACCGGCATGAAGTGGGGCTTCATCCCGCAGGGCGACGGCAAGCCGCACTACCTCGTCGTCAACGCCGACGAGGGTGAGCCCGGCACCTGCAAGGACGCGCCGCTGATGATGGCCGATCCGCATTCGCTGATCGAGGGCATCATCATCGCCTCGTTCGCGGTGCGCTGCCACCACGCGTTCATCTACCTGCGCGGCGAGCTGGTCCACGCCGGCCGCCGGCTGCAGGCCGCCATCGACGAGGCCTACGCCGCCGGCTACCTGGGCGAGAACATCCTCACGAGCGGCTTCGACCTGAAGCTGACCCTGCACCGGGGTGCGGGCGCCTACATCTGCGGCGAGGAGACGGCGCTGCTGGACTCGCTCGAGGGCTACCGGGGGCAGCCCCGGCTCCGCCCGCCGTTCCCGGCCACGCACGGGCTCTACCAGTCGCCGACGGTGGTCAACAACGTCGAGTCGATCGCCACCGTGCCGTGGATCGTCCGCAAGGGCGTGGAGTGGTTCCGCTCGATGGGCACCGAGAAGTCGCCCGGGCCCAAGATGGTCTCGATCAGCGGCCACGTGGAACGTCCCGGCCAGTACGAGGTGCCGCTCGGTACGACGCTGCGCACCCTGCTCGACATGGCCGGCGGGATGCGCGGCGGGGCCAAGCTCAAGGCGTGGACCCCGGGCGGTTCGAGCACCCCGCTGCTCACCGCCGAGCACCTCGACACCCCGATGGACTTCGAGGGCGTGCAGGCCGCCGGCTCGCTGCTGGGCACCGCCGCCGTCATGGTCTTGGACGAGTCGGTCTGCATGGTGAAGACCTGCCTGCGCCTCACGGAGTTCTACGCCCACGAGTCCTGCGGGAAGTGCACGCCCTGCCGGGAAGGCACGTACTGGATGACCCAGATCCTGGCCAGGCTCGAATCGGGGGTCGGTTCGGCCGAGGACCTCGACACCCTGCTCGACACCTGTGACAACATCTTCGGGCGCTCGTTCTGCGCGCTCGGTGACGGCGCCACCAGCCCGATCGTGTCGGGCATCCAGTACTTCCGCGACGAGTTCGTCGCGCATTACGAGTCCGGCGGATGTCCGTTCGCGCCGGCTGAGGATCTCGTCGGGGCGGGAGCGCACTGATGACCGTGACCCCGGCGGACACCGATCTGCTCACGCTGACCATCGACGGCATCGAGGTGAGCGTGCCCAAGGGCACGCTGATCATCCGGGCCGCCGAGCAGGTCGGCGTGCAGATCCCGCGCTTCTGCGACCATCCGCTGCTCGACCCGGTGGGAGCCTGCCGGCAGTGCATCGTCGAGGTCGAGGGTCAGCGCAAGCCCGTCACGGCATGCACCACCACCGTGACGGCCGACATGATCGTCAAGACGCAGCACACGTCGGCGATCGCCGACAAGGCCCAGCACGGCCAGATGGAGATGCTGCTGATCAACCACCCGCTGGACTGCCCGATCTGCGACAAGGGCGGCGAGTGCCCCCTGCAGAACCAGGCGATGTCCAACGGCCGCGGCGAGTCGCGCTTCCACGAGATCAAGCGCACCTACGACAAGCCGATCCCGATCTCCAGCGAGGTGCTGCTCGACCGCGAGCGCTGCGTGTTGTGTGCGCGGTGCACACGTTTCTCGCAGCAGGTGGCCGGTGACCCGTTCATCGAGCTCTTCGAGCGCGGCGCGCTGGAGCAGGTCGCCATCGATCCTGACGAGCCGTTCCAGTCCTACTTCTCCTCGAACGTCGTGCAGATCTGCCCGGTCGGCGCTCTCACGGGGGCCAGTTACCGCTTCCAGGCGCGGCCGTTCGACCTCGTCAGCTCACCCGGCGTGTGCGAGCACTGCGCTTCGGGTTGCTCGCAGCGCAACGACCACCGGCGCGGCCGGGTGCTGCGCCGGATGGCCGGTGAGGACCACGAGGTCAACGAGGAGTGGAACTGCGACAAGGGCCGGTGGGCGTTCGAGTACACCCGCCAGGCCGACCGGCTCACGACGCCGCTCATTCGCGACCGGGAGACCGGCGAGCAGCACCAGGTGTCATGGGCGGAGGCGCTGTCCTACGCTTCCCGCGGGCTCGCCGAGTGCGTCTCGCGTCATGGCGCGGCAGTGATTGCCGGGGGCCGTCACACGGTCGAGGACGCCTACGCCTACGCCAAGTTCGCCCGCGAGGTCCTCGGCACCGGCGACGTGGACTTCCGGGCCCGGCCCAGTTCCGCCGAAGAGGCAGCGTTCCTGCGCTCGCACGTGATCGGGCGCAGCCCGGCCGGGAGTCTGCAGGGGGTCACCTACGGCGACCTCGAGAAGGCGGGCACCGTCGTCCTCGTGGCTTTCGAGCCCGAGGAGGAGTCACCGATCGTCTTCCTGCGGCTGCGCAAGGCTGCCCGCAAGTCCGGCCTGAAGGTCGTCTCGGTCGGACCGTTCACCACCCCGAGCGTGGTCAAGACGTTCGGCTCGCTGGTGCGCTGCCCACCCGGCCAGGAGCCGGCTGCGCTCGACGCGATCACCCTGCCCGAAGGCGCGATCGTGCTGGTCGGCGAGCGGCTGGCGAGCGTCGCCGGCGGTTTCTCGGCGGTCGTGCGGCTCGCCGAGCGCACCGGAGCCCGGGTCGCCTGGGTGCCGCGCCGCGCGGGGGAGCGCGGGGCCCTCGAAGCCGGACTGCTCCCGGAGCCCAGCGCGCGTGACCTGCCCGAAATCCTCGACGCTGCTTACGAAGGCCGCATCGACGGCCTCGTGGTCGGCGGCGTCGACCCGGCGGATCTTCCCGACCCGGCCGCGGCGCGTGAGGCCCTCGCCCGGGTGCCGTTCCTGGTCTCGCTCGAGCTTCGCCACTCGGGCGTCACCGAGCTCGCCGACGTCGTCTTCCCCGTCGCCGCGGCGGTGGAGAAGGCAGGCACATTCCTGGACTGGGAGGGCCGGGAGCGTCCCTTCGCCGCTGCGCTTCCCGACGTCACGACCATGACCGACCTGCGCGTCCTGCACACCCTGGCTGCCGAGATGGGCGTGGCGCTCGGGCTTCCCGGTGTCGACCAGGCGCGTACCGAATTGCTCGGTGTGGCGGCGTCACGGAACGGATCGCATCCCGCCCCAGCGGTCGCGGTCAGCGCTCCGCGCGAGCTGGCTCCCGGCGAGGCCATCCTCGCCACCTGGTCGTGGCTGCTGGACGATGGCCGCATGCAGGACGGTGAGCCCCACCTGGCCGGCACCCGCAAGGTGCCGCAGCTGCACCTGTCGGCAGTCACCGCGGCTGTTATCGGAGCCGCACCGGGCGACCTGGTGAAGGTCGGTTCCGGGAGCCCGGAGGTCGGCTCGATCACCCTTCCGCTCGTCCTCGCTGACCTGCCCGACGGTGTGGTCTGGCTGCCGACCTCGAGCCCCGGTTCGCACGTACGGGAGCAGCTCGGCGCGGCGCACGGCGACGTCGTTCGGGTGGCCGTGCACAGCAAGCAGGAGGTCTCGTCGTGAGCGTTCAGGCGTCCACTTTCGACGTGCCACCCGACCTGACCAGCTTCGGGCACGAGATCTGGTGGGTCATTCTTCTCAAGGTTGTCGCAGTCTTCCTGATCCTCGTGCTGATGACGCTGTTCACGATCGTCGCCGAGCGCATCGTGGTGGCCCGCATGCAGCAGCGTGTCGGTCCCAACCGGGTCGGCCCCCGCGGGTCGCTGCAGTCCCTCGCCGACGGCGTCAAGCTGATGCTGAAGGAAGACCTCATCCCGGCGATCGTCGACAAGCCGGTCTACATCCTGGCGCCGATCCTGTCGACGGTGCCGGCGTTCCTGGCGTTCAGCGTGGTGCCCTTCGGGCCCAATGTCTCCATCGGTGGCCACCACACCGCGCTGCAGCTCACTGACCTGCCGGTGGGCGTGCTGTTCATCCTCGCCATGTCGTCGCTCGGCGTGTACGGGATCATCCTGTCCGGCTGGTCGAGCGGCTCGACCTACCCGCTGCTCGGTGCGCTGCGCTCGGCGGCGCAGGTGATCTCGTACGAGGTCGGGATGGGCCTCGCGCTGGTGCCGGTCTTCATCTACTCGGGGACGCTGTCCACCAGCGGCGTGGTGACGAGCCAGCAAGACCACTGGTACGTCTGGTCGCTGCCGGTCTCGTTCATCATCTACGTGATCTGCATGGTCGGCGAGACCAACCGGGCGCCGTTCGACCTGCCGGAAGCCGAGTCCGAGCTGGTCGGGGGCTTCCACACCGAGTACTCGTCGATCAAGTTCGCGCTGTTCTTCCTCGCCGAGTACGTCAACATGGTCACGGTCTCCGCGCTGGCGACGACCCTGTTCTTCGGTGGCTGGCGTCCGATCTGGCCGCTCAGCCTCTGGCACGGAGCAAGCTCGGGCTACTACCCGATGATCTGGTTCATCATCAAGGTGCTCGCCTTCCTGTTCTTCTTCATCTGGCTGCGCGGGACCCTGCCCCGGCTGCGTTACGACCAGTTCATGGGATTCGGCTGGAAGCGGCTGATCCCGACCGCGGTCGTCTGGATCATGATCGTGGCCGCGTTCCGCACCGTGTTCGACGAGGTCAACGACCGGACCCCGTGGTTCGTCGGCTTCGGCATCGGGCTGGGCGTGGTGTTCATCATTCTGATGATCGATCCCGGCGGTAGAGCGCGCCGCGAACGAGAGGAGGCCGAGGAACGCGAGAAGGTGGCGTCCGCGCCATCGCTTGACGCGATTCCCTGGCCCCCGCGGCCGGAGGGGATTCCGCGGGTGCTCACCGGCGCCCTCTCGGGCACGGTCTCCGGGAGCAGCGGCGGATCGTCATGGCCCACGAGCCCACCGCCAAGTGAGCCACCGCCATCTGCCCGAACGGAGGACGACGCCTGATGAGCAGCATCTTCGACCCGGTCAAGGGCTTCGGCGTCACCTTCGGGACGATGTTCAAGAAGGTGACGACCGAGCTCTACCCCGAGGTCAAGAAGCCCACCGCGCCGCGCTACCACGGCCGCCACGTGCTGAACCGGCACGATGACGGCCTGGAGAAGTGCGTCGGCTGCGAGCTGTGCGCCTGGGCATGCCCGGCTGACGCGATCTACGTCGAGGGCGCCGACAACGAGGAAGGCGCCCGCTACTCACCCGGCGAGCGCTACGGCGCGGTGTACCAGATCAACTACCTGCGCTGCATCTTCTGCGGGCTGTGCATCGAGGCGTGCCCCACGCGGGCGCTGACCATGTCCAACGAGTACGAGCTCGCCGACGACAACCGCCAGGACCTGATCTTCACCAAGGAGCAGCTGCTCGCGCCGCTGCGGCCCGGGATGGAGCGCCCCCCGCACGCGATGCGCCTCGGGGGCGATGAGCGGGACTACTACACCCGCGAGTCCCACTACCGGCCGGTGCCTCCGGCCGATCCGGGCAAGGCGTACGACGAGAAGCCGGACTTCTTGTTCCACGCTCCCCAGGGTTCTGAGGGCGGTGCCTCGTGACGACCACGATGATCGTGGCCGAGGCGTTCCACCGCACGTCGACCGCGGAGGCCGTGATCTTCTGGCTGCTGGCGCCGACGGCCGTGGCAGCGGCGTTCGGCATGGTGCTCTCGCGCAACGCGGTCCACGCGGCGCTGTGGCTGGTGCTCGTCATGTTCTGCCTGGCCGTCTTCTACGTGGTGGAGGACGCCCCCTTCCTCGGGCTGGTGCAGGTCATCGTCTACGCCGGCGCGATCATGGTGCTGTTCCTGTTCGTGATCATGCTGATAGGCGTGGATTTCTCCGATTCACTGGTCGAGACGCTGCGCGGTCAGCGTCCGGCCGCCATCGTGCTCGGGCTCGGCTTCGCCGGGATGCTGATCTTCCCGATCGCCCGCACCATCGACAAGCCGTCGGCGGCGGGCCTCGGCAACGACGGCTTCAACAACAACGTCAACGCGATCGCCAAGCTGCTGTTCAGCACGTACGTGTGGCCGTTCGAAGTCATATCGGCGCTGCTCATCGTGGCTGCCGTGGGCGCGATGGTGCTCGGTCATCGCGAGCAGCTGACCCGGCGCACCCAGCGCCAGCGTTCGATCTCGCGTACCCGCGGTCTCGATGGGCCGGTCACCACGCTGCCCGGCCCAGGCGTCTACGCGCGGCACGACGCGGTCGACCGGCCGGCCCTGCTGCCCGACGGGCGTCCCGCGCGCAACAGCGTGTCGGCGCAGTACCAGCAGACCATCGACGACCGGCTCCCCGAGGAGCATCAGGCGCTGGCCGAGCTGCGGCAGAGCGAGCTGTCGGCGGAGCTTCCCGCCGGCGCGGGAAGGGCAGGTGAGGGCGAATGAATCCGGGTAACTACCTCTTGCTGGCAGCCGCGCTGTTCAGCATCGGTACCGTCGGCGTGCTCCTGCGTCGCAACGCGATCGTCGTCTTCATGTCGATCGAGCTCATGCTCAACGCCGCGAACCTGACCCTGGTGACCTTCTCCCGGATCAAGGGCACGCTTGACGGGCAGGTCATCGCTTTCTTCGTGATGGTCGTCGCGGCTGCCGAGGTGGTCGTCGGGCTGGCCATCATCCTGACGATCTTCCGCACCAGGCAGAGCGCGTCGGTCGACGACACCAACCTGCTGAAGTACTGACCGGACCCGAATGACCAACCAGCCGACGATCGAAGGCGAGAGAACCGTCGTGAGAGCCCGGTGACCCACCTCCTGGCGGCCCCGAGTGTTCAGCATTACGCCAGCGCGACGGGCAGCTTCAAGCTGCTCTGGCTGTTGCTGCTCTTCCCGTTGATCGGTGCTGCAGTGCTGCTGCTCGGCGGCAAGCGCACCGACAAGTGGGGCCATTACTTCGCTGTAGCCATGGCCGTGATCAGCTTCGTGATCGGCCTGATCCTGTTCTTCGCACTGAAGGGCCGGGCAGGCGATTCGCGCTCCGTCGATCAGCACCTGTTCAGCTGGATCCCCGTCAACGGTTTCCAGGTCGACGCCGGCCTGCTGCTCGACCAGCTGTCCAGCGTCTTCGTGCTGCTGATCACCGGCGTGGGCAGCCTGATCCACATCTACTCGATGGGATACATGGCCCACGATCCGGGCCGGCGGCGCTTCTTCGCGTATCTCAACCTGTTCCTCGTGTCGATGCTGCTGCTGGTCCTCGGCGACTCCTACCTCTCGCTCTACGTGGGCTGGGAGATGGTGGGTCTGTCGTCCTACCTGCTCATCCAGTTCTGGGTGCACAAGCCGGTCGCGGCCACCGCAGCGAACAAGGCGTTCTTCTTCAACCGCGTCGGTGACGTCGGCCTGTCGATCGCGATCATGCTGATGTTCGCGACCGTCGGCAGCACGAGCTTCTCCAGCGTTTTCGGCGCAGCCGGTGGTGCGCTCACCAAAGACACGATGACCGGCATGGGGCTGCTGCTCCTGCTCGGCGCCTGCGGGAAGTCCGGCCAGTTCCCGCTGCAGGGATGGCTGCCCGACGCCATGGAGGGCCCGACCCCCGTCTCGGCCCTGATCCACGCCGCGACCATGGTCACCGCGGGGGTCTATCTCATCGCCCGGTCGAACCCGATCTTCGACGGCGCACCGGCGGCGCGAACGGTCGTGCTCATCGTCGGCGTCATCACCCTGCTGTACGGCTGCATCGTCGGCTGCGCGTACGACGACATCAAGAAAGTCTTCGCGTACTCGACGGTCAGCCAGATCGGCTACATGTTCGTCGCCGTCGGGCTCGGCCCGGCCGGCTACGCGCTCGGCATCCTGCACCTGCTGGCGCACGGGTTCTTCAAAGCCGGGCTCTTCCTCGGCGCCGGTTCGGTCATGCACGCGATGGACGACACGGTCGACGCACGCCGTTTCGGCGGGCTGTGGAAGGTCATGCCCATCACCTGGGTGACGACCGGGTTGGGCTACCTGGCGATCATCGGCTGCCCGCCGTTCTCGGGGTTCTTCACCAAGGACAAGATCATCGAGGCGGCGTTCGACAAGGGCGGGACTAGCGGGGCGCTCGTCGGTACGGCCGCGTTGCTCGGTGCCGGACTGACCTCCTACTACATGACCCGCATCTTCATCATGACCTTCCACGGCAAGCGCCGGTGGAAGCCGGAATTCCATCCGCACGAGTCGCCGCGGACGATGACCGTCCCGATGATCATCCTGGCCGTCGGCTCGGTCTTTGCCGGAGGGCTGCTCGTGCTCGGCGCCGGTCTGCAGCACTGGCTCTCGCCAGTGCTCGGCCAGTCGGCGGAACAGGGCATCCACACCATCTCGCCGGTCGTGCTCTCGTTGCTCACGCTGCTGGTGGTCGCCGGCGGGGTCGCGGGCGGCTACTTCCGCTACCAGGCGCGTCCGGTACCGGTGCTCGCTCCCACCCAGGTCAGCCTGGTCACCCGGGCGGCTCGGGCCAACCTGTACACCGAGGTCGCCAACGAGACGATCTTGATGCGCCCCGGCCAGTGGCTGACCAGGATGCTGGTCTTCGTCGACAACAACGGCATTGACGGCGCGGTCCGCAGCCTGGCCGCCGGTATCGGAGGCCTGTCCGGGCGGATGCGCCGCACCCAGACCGGATTCGTGCGCTCGTATGCCCTGTCCATGCTCGGGGGAGTCGTGCTCATCGCCGGCGCCCTCCTGCTCGTGCGGATCGGATGAGCAGCGACATGCCCTTCTTGACGATCCTGCTGATCATTCCGCTGGGCGGCGCGCTGGTGGTCGCGCTGCTGCCGAAGACCAACCCGCTGCTCGCCAAGCAGACCGCGCTGTTCTTCTCGCTGGTGGAGTTCGCCTTCACGGTCGCGATGGTCGTCGACTTCAAGAAGAACAAGACCGGCTACCAGTTCTTCCAGCGCTACGACTGGATCAAGGCGTTCGGTGTCCACTACGAGGTGGGGGTCGACGGCATCGCGCTGGTGCTGATCGCCCTCGCCGCGCTGCTGGTGCCCGTCGTGCTGATCGCGTCGTGGGACGAGGTCGACGACGTGGCAGCCACCGGGCGGCGCTCGGTCGGCGGCTACTTCGCGCTGATTCTCGCCCTGGAGGCGGGCATGGTCGGGGTCTTCGCCTCGCTCGACGTCTTCCTGTTCTACGTCTTCTTCGAAGTCATCCTCATCCCGATGTACTTCATCATCGGCAGCTACGGCGGCCCGCAGCGCGCGTACGCGTCGGTGAAGTTCCTGCTGTACAGCCTGTTCGGCGGGCTGATCATGCTCGCGGCGGTCATCGGCCTGTACGTCGTCTCGACCCATCACGGCGTCGGCACGTTCGACTTCGTCAGCCTTCGCGGCATGCCCATCTCGGGCGGGGTCGAGAAGCTGCTGTTCCTCGGCTTCTTCCTGGCGTTCGCGATCAAGGCCCCGCTCTTCCCGTTCCACACCTGGCTGCCCGACGCGGGTGCCGAGGCCCCCATCGGTGGCGCGGTGCTGCTGGTGGGCGTGCTGGACAAGATCGGCACGTTCGGCCTGATCCGCTACTGCATCCCGCTGTTCCCCAACGCGTCGAGCTACTTCGCGCCGCTGGTGCTGGCGCTGGCGGTTGTCGGCATCTTCTACGGCGCCCTGCTGGCGATCGGCCAGCGCGACATGAAGCGGCTCGTGTCCTACACCTCGCTCGCCCACTTCGGGTTCATCGCCCTGGGGACGTACGCCCTCACGTCGCAGGGCGGTACGGGCGCGGTGCTGTACATGGTCAACCACGGGCTCTCGACGGGCGCGCTCTTCCTGTGCATCGGGTTCCTGATCGCGCGTCGCGGCACCCGCGACGTCGACGGATATCGCGGCATGTTCCAGGTGACCCCGGTGCTGGGCGGCGTGATGATGGTCGCCGGCCTGTCGGCGCTGTCGCTGCCCGGCCTGTCGACTTTCGTCAGCGAATTTCTCGTCCTGGTCGGCACCTTCACCCGCTACCGGGCGCTCGCCATCGTGGCGACGACCGGCATCGTGCTCGCCGCGATCTACGTGCTGTACCTGATCCAGCGCACGTTGACGGGTCCGCGCCCCGCCTGGGCGACCGCTGACGGGAGCGGCCTGCAGCCGGAAGGCGAAGGCGGACCCGACTACGCGGTCGCGTTGGCGGAAATCGGCGCCGGTGCCGGCGTACACGGACCGAACGACCCCGACCCATCGCTGAAGGAGCCGGTGACCCCGGGTGGGATCCGCCGCCGCGGACCGGTGAAGGACCTGTCGGTACGGGAGGCGATCGCCATCGCCCCGCTGCTGCTGCTGATCGTGGTCATGGGGGTCTACCCCAAGCCGGTGCTGGACATCATCCGGCCGGCCGTGAACGCGACGCTGCAAGACGTCCATCGCGGTGATCCCGCGCCCACTGCTGTCTCGAGCGGAGCCCACCGATGACCCCGCTGCTCCTGGCGGCCCCCGTCAAGATCAAGACGCCGGCGCTGCAGTACGGCGCCCTCTCGCCGATGCTGATCGTCTTCGGGGTGGCGCTCGCGGGGGTGCTCGTCGAGGCGTTGCTGCCGAACAAGTACCGCCGCGCCGTCCAGCCCGCCCTGGCCGTCGTCGGTTTCGCGGCGGCGCTGGTGGCCGTCGCCCTGCTGCACAGCAAGCGTGAGCTGCTGGCCGCCGGAGCCGTGGCGCTCGACGGCCCGGCGCTGTTCCTCGAGGGCACGATCCTCGCGCTGGCCATCGCGTCGGTGATGCTCGTGGCCGAGCCGCGGGTCGGCTCGCTGGTGGCGCGCGCGGCCGTGGTGCCGGGCAGCGTCGGAGCGCGCGCTCAGCAGACCAGCGTGGAGCTGCAGACCGAGGCGTACCCGCTGATGTCGTTCGCCGTGGCGGGGATGATGCTGTTCGCCGCCTCGAACACGCTGCTGGTGATGTTCATCGCGCTGGAGATCCTCTCGCTGCCGCTGTACCTGCTAGCGGGCCTCGCCCGGCGGCGGCGGCTGCTCTCGCAGGAAGCTGCGCTGAAGTACTTCCTGCTCGGCGCGTTCTCGTCGGCCTTCTTCATCTATGGCCTGGCGCTCGTCTACGGCTACGCGGGAACGGTCTCGCTCGGCGGCATCGCCAGCGCGACCAGCGTCACGGGGAGCAGCGACATCCTGCTGTACCTGGGCCTCGGGCTGCTCGGCGTCGGACTGTTCTTCAAGATCGGTGCCGCCCCGTTCCACGCCTGGACGCCTGACGTCTACCAGGGCTCCCCGACCCCGGTGACGGCGTTCATGGCGGCCGGCACGAAGGTCGCCGCGTTCGGTGCGCTGATCCGGGTGCTGTACGTCAGCTTCGGGCCGCTGCGCTGGGACTGGCGGCCCATCGTGTGGGGCATCGCGATCCTCACCATGGCCGTGGGCGCCATCGTGGCCATCACCCAGCGCGACGTGAAGCGGATGCTCGCGTACTCGGCGATCGCGCACGCCGGATTCATCCTCGTCGGCGTCGCGTCCTCGAGCACCGCCGGCATCTCCAGCTCGATGTTCTACCTGGTGACCTACGGCTTCACCACGATCGCCGCCTTCGGCATCGTCACCATGGTGCGTTCGGGTGACGCCGAGGCCAACGATCTGTCCTCGTGGCAGGGCCTGGGCAAGCGTTCGCCCGCGCTCGCCGGTACGTTCGCCTTCTTGCTGCTGGCTCTCGCCGGTATTCCACTCACGAGCGGATTTACCGGTAAGTTCGCCGTCTTCCAAGCCGCCGAACGCGGCGGCGCGGTCGCCTTGGTGGTGGTCGGCCTGGTGGCGAGCGCGATCGCGGCGTTCTTCTACGTACGGGTGATCGTCCTGATGTTCTTCAGCGAACCGGCGGCCGAAGGGCCCGTCATCGTTCGCCCGAGCGTGCTGACCTACGGCGCCATCGGCATCGGCACCGCGGTCACCCTCGTGCTCGGAGTGGCCCCGCAGCCGCTGCTGGATCTCGCCAATCACGCAGCCCAGCTCGGATTCATCCGCTAGTCGTGGCTCCTACGGCGCCACCCCTGCGGGCGAGCCTGCCAGGGCTGGATTTCATCGATCCGGCGCTGGAAGCTTCGATCCGCCGCGGGCTCGGTGCGGTGGAGGACCTGTTACGCACGTCCGTCCAGAGCAGCTACCCGTTCGTCACCGAGACGTCCCGCCATCTCGTCGACGCGGGCGGCAAGCGCTTCCGGCCGCTGATCGTGCTGCTCGCTTCGGGGTTCGGTGATCGCGAAGCGACCGCGGTCGTCCCGGCTGCCGTGGCGATCGAGCTGACGCACCTGTCGACGCTGTATCACGACGATGTGATGGACGAGGCCGTGCTGCGCCGCGGGGCCAAGTCGGCCAATGCCCGCTGGACCAACTCGATCGCCATCCTCACCGGCGATTTCCTCTTCGCCCGGGCGTCGGAGATCACCGCGGATCTCGGCACCGAGGCCACCCGCATCCTGGCGCAGACGATCGCCGTGCTCTGCGAGGGGCAGATCCGCGAGACCGTCGGCCCCGGATCCGGCGATCCGATCGCGCACTACCGCCAGGTCGTCGCCGAGAAGACGGGCTCGCTCATCGCCACCTCCGGCCGGCTCGGCGCGCTGCTCTCGGGAGCATCGCCGGCGGTCGTCACGGCACTCACGGCGTACGGCGATCGGATCGGTGCCGCGTTCCAGATCTCCGACGACCTGCTCGACATCACCAGCCCGTCCGGCGAATCCGGCAAGAACCCGGGCACCGACCTTCGCGAGGGCGTGCGCACCCTGCCGGTGCTGCTGGCCGAGCAGGACGGTCTCGTCCTGCCCGACGACCTCTCCGACGACACGGTGCTCGCCGCTGCCCTGCAGTCGCTGCGCGGCTCGTCCGCCATCGAACGGGCACGCAAGGAACTGCTGGCGGAGGCCGCCGGCGCGCGCGCTCAGCTCGTCGGGCTGCCCGAGGTTCCGTCCCGAGCGGCCCTCGAAGCGCTCTGCGATTACGTGGTGACCCGCACCGGCTAGTTGACGTCCCAGGTGTCGCCGCTGTGCAGCAGGGCCATCAGATCGCCCGGCCCCTGCTTGGCCTTGGCGGTGGTGAGCTGCTCGCTCATCAGCTCGTCGTAGCTCGGCCGGTCGATGTCGCGGAAGACGCCGATCGGGGTCACGCCGGTCAGCCGCGAGAGCGCGAAGGCGGTGGTCGGGTCATCGATCGTCGGGTCGTGGATGAGCACGCCCGGGTCGGTCGCGTTGCAGATCTCCAACCCGCCGGTCTCGCTGCGGCGGACACCGTGGCTGCTGTCGGCGCCGAAGACCATCGGCTGTCCCGGCTCGAGCCGCAGCCCGGAGTCGTCGCGGGTGTCCTTGTCCTTCAGCAGATCGAACGCGCCGTCGTTGAAGATGTTGCAGTTCTGGTAGATCTCGACCAGCGCCGTGCCGGGGTGGTCGTTGGCCGCGCGCAGCACCGAGGTGAGGTGGGCACGGTCGGAGTCGATGGAGCGCGCGACGAAGGTCGCTTCGGCGCCGATCGCCAGTGAAACCGGGTTGAACGGGCGGTCGAGCGAGCCCATCGGGGTCGACTTGGTGATCTTGCCCTGCTCGGAGGTGGGCGAGTACTGGCCTTTCGTGAGGCCGTAGATCTGGTTGTTGAACAGCAGGATTTTCAGGTTGACGTTGCGGCGCAGCGCGTGGATCAGGTGGTTGCCACCGATCGACAGGGCGTCGCCGTCGCCGGTGACCACCCAGACCGACAGATCGGGCCGTGAGGTCGCGAGCCCGGTCGCGATCGCCGGCGCGCGACCGTGGATCGAGTGCATGCCGTAGGTGTCGACGTAGTACGGGAACCGCGAGGAGCACCCGATACCGCTGATGAACACGATGTTCTCGCGCTTGACGCCGATCTCCGGCAGGAAGCCCTGCACGGTGGCGAGGATCGCGTAGTCACCGCAGCCGGGGCACCAGCGCACGTCGACATCGGACGTGAACTCCTTACGGGTCTGCTTCTCCTCCGCCTTCGGGACGAGCTCGAGCAGGCGGTTCATGCTGCTCATACAGCGGCTCCTTCGGAGTCGAACGCGGTGATGCGTCCGGAAGCGATGACGTCACGGATCACGTCGGCGAGTTCGGCGGCCTTGAAGGGAAGCCCGCGCACCCGGTCGTAACTGATGGCGTCGACCAGGAACCGGGCGCGGATCAGCAGCGCGAGCTGACCGAGGTTCATCTCGGGGATCAGCACCTTGTCGTAGCGGCGCAGCATCTCGCCAGTGTTGGCGGGGAACGGGTGCAGGTGGCGCAGGTGAGCGGTGGCCACCTGCTGGCCGGTAGCACGGACCCGGCGGGCCGCCGCGGCGATCGGCCCGTAAGTCGAGCCCCAGCCGAGCACCAGGACGGTCGCACCACCGTCGGGGTCGTCGACCTCGAGCGGCGGGATGTCGCGGGCGATGCCGTCGATCTTGGCGGCGCGCAGGCGGGTCATGTGCTCGTGGTTTTCCGGGGAGTAGGAGATACCCCCGCTGCCGTCGGCCTTCTCCAGCCCGCCGATGCGGTGCTCCAGCCCCGCGGTACCCGGCACGGCCCACGGACGCGCGAGCGTCTCCGGGTCGCGCAGGTAAGGCCAGAACTCGCCCGAGCCGTCAGGAGCATTGGCCTCGGTGGCGAACTGCACCGTGAGGTCGGGCAGCTCTTCCTGCGTCGGCAGCTTCCACGGCTCCGAACCGTTCGCGAGGTAGCCGTCGGACAGCAGGATCACCGGGGTGCGGTACTTCGTCGCGAGCCGGGCCGCCTCGATCGCCGCGTAGAAGCAGTCCGAGGGCGAGCGCGGGGCGACCACCGGCAGCGGCGCCTCACCGTTGCGGCCGAACAGCGCCTGCAGCAGATCGGCCTGCTCGGTCTTGGTCGGCAGCCCGGTCGACGGCCCGCCGCGCTGGATGTCGCATACCAGCAGCGGAAGCTCGAGGGTGACGGCGAGCCCGACCGCCTCGGACTTCAGGCATACGCCCGGCCCGGACGTGGTCGTGACGCCGAGTGCGCCGCCGAACGCCGCCCCGAGGGCGGCGCCGATCCCGGCGATCTCGTCCTCGGCCTGGAACGTGCGCACGCCGAATCGCTTGTGCCGCGACAGTTCGTGAAGGATGTCGGAGGCCGGGGTGATCGGATACGAGCCCAGAAAGAGCGGTAGCCCGGTCAGCTGCGACGCGGCGACCAGCCCGTACGACAACGCCATGTTTCCGCTGATGTTGCGGTAGGTGCCGGGGTCCATCTTGGCCGGCGCGACCTCATAGGTGACCGAGAACGACTCGGTGGTCTCTCCGTACGCGTGGCCGGCCTTGAAGGCGCGGATGTTGGCGTCGGCGATCTCGGGCCGCTTGGCGAACTTGCCCTTCAGCCACGCCTCGGTGCCCTCGATCGGCCGGTGGTACAGCCAGCTCATCAGGCCGAGCGCGAACATGTTCTTCGCGCGCTCCGCCTCTTTCTTGTTCACCCCATCGACCGCGCCGACGGCCTCGATCGTCAGCGAGGTCAGCGGGACCCGGTGGACGCGGTACTCATCGAGTGAGCCGTCGTCGAGCGGGTTGACCGCGTAGCCGGCCTTCTTCAGGTTGCCGGGGGTGAACGCGTCGCCGTTGACCACGAGGTCGTTGCCGCGGGGCAGGTCCTTGATGTTGGAGCGCAGCGCCGCCGGGTTCATCGCGACGAGGACGTTGGGCGCGTCGCCCGGGGTCAGGATGTCGTGGTCGGAGAAGTGCAACTGAAAGCCCGAGACGCCGGCGGGCGAGCCGGCCGGCGCCCGGATCTCGGCCGGAAAGTCCGGCAGGGTCGACAGGTCATTACCGAACGACGCGGTCTCGGACGTGAAGCGTTCGCCGGTGAGTTGCATGCCGTCGCCGGAGTCGCCCGCGAAGCGAATGACGACCCGGTCGATCTGCCGGACCTCCTTGCCGCGGATCTGCGCGGACACCTCGGTCATGCTGAAATCGCCCCCTAGGCAGAGTTAATCGAATGTTACGGGAGCCAGCAGAAAGGGAGGACTGGCAAGCGTAGGAACCTGTTCTAAAAACTCATATCACCCCGAAGCTCGTCCCGTGGTGCCCGACGCCCCAACGCGAAGGGAACGAAGCGGGTCGCCGCTGCCGTTGAACTCATGTGAAGCGGCTGGGAGTCTTGGCGCGCCCGAGCGGGCGGGCAATGGCGGCGGAACCGGAACGGAGCGGGCGGAATGCGTAACCACCACAACGGGCTGCGAACGGCGGTCCTGCTAGGGCTGCTCTCCGCGCTGATCCTGGTGGCCGGCCGGATTTTCGGCGGTACCCAGGGGTTGATGATCGCGCTCGTGGTTGCCCTGGGAATCAACGGGTTTTCCTACTTCTACAGCGACAAGCTCGCGCTGCGTTCCATGAAGGCCTATCCGGTGAGCCAGGCCGAGCAGCCCCGGCTCTACGCGATCGTCGGCGAGCTCGCCAACCGTGCGCGCATGCCGATGCCGCGGCTCTACCTGTCGCCCACCCAGCAGCCGAACGCCTTCGCGACCGGGCGCAATCCGCGCCACGCGGCGGTCTGCTGCACCGAGGGCATCCTGCGGATGATGGACGAGCGTGAGTTGCGTGGCGTGCTGGCGCATGAGCTCTCGCACGTCACCAACCGGGACATCCTGATCTCGTCGGTCGCGGGCGCCCTCGCGAGCGTCATCACCTTCCTGGCGAACATTGCTCAGTTCGCCGCTTTCTTCGGCTTCGGCGGCCGCAACGACGAGGAGGGCGGCGCCAACATTCTCGAGCTGCTGCTGCTGATCATCCTGGGTCCCATCGCGGCCGCAGTCGTCCAGCTGGCGGTGAGCCGCTCGCGCGAGTTCCAGGCCGACCAGTCCGGTGCCGAGCTCTCCGGGGATCCGCTCGGGCTCGCGTCCGCGCTCCAGAAGCTCGAGGTCGGCACCGCGCGGCTGCCGCTGCCCGACACGGCGCAGTTGGCCCCGACGAGTTCGCTGATGATCGCCAACCCGTTCCGGCGCGGCACCTTCGGCGTCGGCAAGCTGTTCTCCACCCACCCGCCGATGGACGAGCGCATTCGCCGGCTCGAGGAGATGGCGCGGGCAGGTGGCGGCGGGGTGGGCGGCTACTACCCTCGGTAGCCGTGACCCACGATCTCGCGGCCGACTCGCCTGACACGGGTGCCACCGCGGTCGATCCGAATGCGTGCGATGCCAACCGGATCGGCACCCGCCCGCCGCGCACTCGCGCCTGGCGCGACGGGAATGTGGTCGCCGAGGGCTTTCCGGTCGCCGACGTCAGCGCTCGTCTCGATGCCGGCGAGCTGGTCTGGCTCGATCTGTGCGCTCCGATGAAGAGCGAGCTGCACATCATCGCCGACGAGCTGAACCTGCACATCCTGTCGGTCGAAGACGCTGTCAGCAACCACCAGCGCGCGAAGCTTGATCGCTACTCCGACTATCTCTTCCTGAACGCCTATGACGTCTCGCTCGACGTCGACAGCGGTCAGCTACATACGTCTGAAATGTCGGCGTTCATCACGAAATCCGCGCTGGTCACGGTTCAGGACGACGAACGGTTCGACGTCGACGCGCTCGTCGACCGCTGGGACTCGACCCCGGATCTGGCGGACCACGGGGTGGCGTTCCTGCTGCACGGGCTGCTCGACCTGCTCGTGGACGGCCACTTCGCGGCCGTCCAATCGCTCGACGACGGGATCGAGGAGCTCGAAGACCTGCTCTTCGACGACCGGCCGCGTGACCCAGAGGTGCAGCGCCGCAGTTTCGAGATGCGCAAGAGCCTGGTGACGCTTCGCCGGGTGGTGCTGCCGATGCGCGAGGTGGTCAACACCCTCCTGCGCCGCGACTTGCACGTCGTCCCGGACGAGATGGCCCCGTACTTCCAGGATGTCTACGACCACGTGCTACGCGCCGCCGAATGGACCGAGAGCCTTCGCGACCTCGTCACCACGATCCTCGAGACCAACCTGACCATCCAGGGCAACCGGCTCAATCTGATCATGAAGAAGCTGACCGGCTGGGCGGCGGTCATCGCGGTACCGACGGCGATCACCGGCTTCTACGGCCAGAACGTCCCGTATCCAGGATTCGGACGCGAGTGGGGCTTCGTCGTCAGCGTGCTGATCCTGGTGGGCACCGCCGGCGCGATCTGGTACGGCTTCAAGCGTCGCGACTGGCTCTGACCCCGGCCGCGATCGCCTGGGTTAGCGGTAGTTGACGAACTGCAGCGCCACGTCGAAGTCGCTGTCCTTGAGCAGGGCGATGACGGTCTGAAGGTCGTCACGCTTCTTGCCGGAGACCCGCAGCTGGTCACCCTGGATCTGGGCCTGGACGCCCTTCGGCCCGTCGGCGCGGATCTTCTTCGCGATCGCCTTGGCTTTGTCGTCCGGGATGCCCTGCTGGATCGAGGCGGTGATGCGGTACTCCTTACCGGACACCTGAGGCTCGCCGTGCTCGAGGGCCTTGAGCGAGATTCCGCGCTTGACGAGTTTCTCCTTGAACACGTCGAGGACCGCGCTGGCACGCTCCTCCGCATTGGCCTTGATCAAGACACCCAGCTCGCCGGACCACGCGATCGAGGCGCCGACCCCGCGGAAGTCGTAGCGCTGCGCGACCTCCTTGGAGGCCTGGTTCAGTGCATTGTCGACTTCCTGCCGGTCGATCTTGCTGACGACGTCGAACGAAGGATCAGCCACGGCAACTCCTCCAGGTCGGTCAGCCGCCTGATTCGCTAGGCTGGGCGATCACGGCAGGTTGCCCGAGTGGTCAAAGGGAGCGGTCTGTAAAACCGCCGGCTCAGCCTACGTTGGTTCGAACCCAACACCTGCCACCCGTACGGGAAGGTCATCGCGGATGACCTTCCCGTCTTCGTGTCTGCGCCACTGGTGACGCCTGCGCCGCCGCCAGTTCGGCCGAAAGCGGGATACCGGATCACCCGCTCGGGTGACTTGTCTGCTGGACCAAACGGACGAAGACACCTTCAGCTTCGCAGCTCACCAAGAGTTCCGATCCGCCAAAGAGCCCGCATTTCCTGGAGGTCCACATGACCGTCGCCCTGCGCCCTGCCGCCGTCAAGATGCTGCTCATCGCGGCTGGAGTCCTGCTGGGGCTGCTCGCGATCGTGCTCATGGTCCTGCCGGAGGCGCACGTCTCGCACGGGGTCCTGCTCGACGCGAAGAAGCTCACCTACCTCACCTACTTCGGCAAGCTGCACCCGATGGGCGTGCTCTGGCACTGAGGTAGCCGGCCGGGCGACCGGCGTGCCACCACCACTCGACAGCTTCACAAGAGACGGGTCGCAGGCCCACGGCAAGCACCTAATTTGCCGGGAATGCGGCCCGTCTCACTTGCTTGGTGGCCTCGCGAATGCGACGTTGTGGATGTTGTGAGGCCTGTCGTCGGCAAGGGTCGCACCCGATTGATGAAGCGCCGACAGGTCTCTTCCAGCTTCACCACTGGGAGGCGCATGCCGCCAGCCGAGGTGCCAACGAGAGAGAAGGGGCGTCGATCTGACGACGTCCGGCGCCTTGCTGTGCTCCTGGCCGCTCTCGTCGTCTGCGCGGTGGGCCTCTGGTTGCCGCTGCTGCGGTCACATCCCGCCGGCTCGCTCAGCGTGGGCATGTCCGCCTGGCACGGGGTCGTGCTGGCTATCGGGTTCATCGTCCTGGAGGGCGCGCAGGCCCACGTCGAGGTCCGCCGGCAGACCTTCTCCATCACGCTTTCCGAGGCACCGCTCGTCGTCGGGCTGGCCCTCACCTCGCCCCTGGTCCTGCTCCTCGCTCGCGGCCTGGGGATGGTGGTCTCGGAGGTCCAGCACCGCGTCGTCGGGGTCAAGGCGGCGGTCAACATCGCGCTGGTCACCATCGAGAGCGGGGTCGCCCTGGCGTTGTTTCGCGCTCTGCACGTCGGCGCGATCACGCACCCCGGTAGCTGGCCGGCGGTGTACCTGGCCATCTTCGTCGCCGACAGCGTCAGCGCGTTGTTCGTCGCGCTGGCGATCACGCTGACGCAGGGCCGCCCGTCCCGTCGCGACCTCGCCCTCTTCCTTCCGCCGTACGCCATCGGCGGGCTGCTCTCGGCGTCCCTCGGTCTGCTCGCCGTCATCGCGCTGCGGGCCGAGCCGGGCGCCGGCGCCTTGCTGGCGATGGTGGGCCTGCTGGTGCTGCTCTCCTACCGGGCTTACGCGGCCCTCTCGCGCCGGCACGCGACCTTGGGTGAGGTCAACGCGTTCGCCCAGCGGGTGGTGGGTGCCTCCGGCGGCGGCGAGCTCGTCAGCCTCCTGCTGCGCGACGCCACGCGGTTGCTGGCGGCCGACAGCGCGGTGCTCTGGCTGCGTGACCCGCCGCCCGACGTGCCGGCGCTGCTGCGGCTGTCGGTCGATGCCACGGACTCAGGCGGCGAGCCGGTACCGGTGGATGGCGAACGTCCTGATCTCGCGGTGAGAGCTGATGCCGGCCGGTCGGTGCTCGTCCCGCGGGGCAGCGACGACCCGCTTCTCGAGAGCGAAGGCATCCGTGACGCGGTGCTGGTGCCGATCCCGGGGGGCGAGCGGACGATGGGGATGCTCGAGGTACGCGATCGTCTCGGCGACACCTCGACGTTCAGCGACGACGACGCCCGGCTGGCCGAGGCCCTCGCCGCCCACGTGGCGACCGCTCTGCAGAACGACCGCCTGCTCGAGCGCTCGATCTACGACGCGACGCACGACGCGCTCACCGGGCTGCCGAACCGCGGGCTGCTGACCCAGCGTCTGGCAGACGTGCTCGCGATGGGCTCGGCGGCGGTGCTGATCGTCGATCTCGACCGGTTCGGCCAGATCAACGACACGCTGGGCGGCGCCAGCGGTGATGAGGTGCTGATCCAGGTGGCCCAGCGGCTGGTCGCCAACGCGCCGCCCGGGGCCACCGTCGCCCGCGTCGGCAACGACGAGTTCGGCATGCTGCTGCCCGGCATCGAGGAGGTCGGCGAGTCGCTCGCGTTGGCGCAGATGGTGCGTGAGGCGCTGCTGGAGCCGGTGCACGTCTCGGGCCTGGCGCTGGATGGCAGCGGTGCCGTCGGCGTCGCCGTCTCACCGCTGCACGGCCGCGACGCCCAACTGCTGCTGCGCCGGGCGGAAGCAGCTCTCCGGCTCGCCAAGGGCGGCGAGCCGCCGGTGCAGGCCTGGCGGGCCAGCCTCGATTCGACCGATCCCCGCCGGCTGGCGCTGATCGGCGAGCTGCGCCGGGCGCTCGAACGTGACGAGCTCGTGCTGCATTACCAACCCAAGGTGGCGCTGCAGTCCGGCCCCGGCCGCGCCGGTGCTGCCAGCGCCGCTGGCGCCGTCACCGGGGTCGAGGCCTTGGTGCGCTGGCAGCACCCGGTCGAGGACCTGCTGCACGCCGACGAGTTCCTGCCGATGGCCGAGCGCACCGGCCTGATCGTGCCGCTGACCGCCGTCGTCATGCGCCTCGCGCTGTCTCAGTGCCGTGCCTGGCTCGACGCGGGCCGGCGCATCCCGGTGGCGGTCAACCTGTCGGTACGCGGCCTGCTCGACCCGCAGCTGCCGGCCACCATCGCCCGCCTGCTGTCGACCTATGACCTGCCGAGCGACCTGCTCACCCTGGAGATCACCGAGAGTTCGGTCATGCGTGACGTCCCGCGCGCGCTGCCGGTGCTCGAACGGCTGGCCCGTTCCGGGATCTCGCTGTCCGTCGACGACTTCGGCACCGGCTACTCCTCGCTGGCGTACCTGCGCCGGCTTCCGGTCAGCGAGGTGAAGATCGACAAGTCGTTCGTGCAGGACATGGCGGTCGACGAGAGTGACGCGGCGATCGTCGAGACCATCCTCGGGCTGGCCCGTCACCTCCAGCTGCGGGTGGTCGCCGAGGGGGTCGAGGACGAGCGCACCCGTGACCGGCTCGCGTCGATGGGCTGCGACATCGCTCAGGGGTACCTGTTCAGCCGGCCGCTGCCCGCCGAACGCTTCACGACCTGGCTCGCGATGCGTGAGCAGCCGTTACGCCGAGGGCCGATCCGGCTCGTCGGGGGCTGAGTGGGAGCCGAACGTGTACGCTGGCCTGCGGCATCATGCCCCTTTAGCTCAGTCGGCAGAGCGTCTCCATGGTAAGGAGAAGGTCTACGGTTCGATTCCGTAAAGGGGCTCGAAGCGCCGGTGCTCCGGCTGCCCGGCGGAGTAGCTCAGTTAGGCAGAGCAAGCGGCTCATAATCGCTGTGTCGCCGGTTCAAATCCGGCCTCCGCTACCGGAACGCAAGCGGGTCACACCCTGACCCGTCCACGAGTAAGACGCGAGTAAGAAGAAGGTGTTCCCGTGGCCAAGGCCACTGACGTCCGACCCAAGATCACGATGGCGTGTCAGGTGTGCAAGCACCGCAACTACATCACCAAGAAGAACCGTCGAAACGACCCCGACCGTCTCGACCTGAAGAAGTACTGCCCCAACTGCAACGACCACACCGAGCACCGCGAGACCCGTTAGCGAAGGGACGAGCATGCCGCTCAACCGGGCTTTCATCGGCCGGGAGTTCTCGTTCGAGACGCCGTTCGAGGTGGGCCGCGAGCTCATCCGGCACTTCGCGTCGGCGATCGGTGACGCCAACCCGATCTACCACGACGTGCAGGCAGCGAAGGCGGCCGGGCATCCCGATCTCGTGGCTCCGCCAACGTTCCTGACCACACTGGGCTTCCGCCGGGCCAGCAGCCCGGTCGGTGATCCCGACCTCGGCCTCGACTACAGCCTGGTGGTCCACGGCGAGCAGAAGTTCGAGATGCATCGGCCGGTCTACGCCGGCGACGCCCTGATCGGGCGCACGAAGGTCATCGACATCCGTGACATCGGTCGTAACGAGGCCATGGTCATGGAAACGAACGTCTACGCGGCCGACGGTGCGCACGTCGCCACCGCGACCATGACCACGATCTCGCGCGGCACCGCCGCCAAGAAAGAGGGCTGAGCTGTGGCCGTCCGGTATGACGAGGTCGAGGTCGGCACCGAACTCGCCGCTCAGACCTACGGGATCACCCGGGCCCAGCTCGTGCAGTACGCGGGGGCATCCGGTGACTTCAACATCATCCACTGGAACGAGCGGTTCGCGAAGGCGGTCGGGCTCCCCGACGTCATCGCCCACGGCATGTTCACCATGGCCACCGCCGCACGTCTGGTGACCGACTGGGTCGGTGACCCGGCGTCCGTCGTCGAGTACGGCGTGCGGTTCTCGTCCATGGTGCCGGTGCCGGATGACGACAAGGGCACGACGCTGGTCGTCTCCGGCACGGTCGAGGAGAAGCTCGAAGGCAAGCGCGTCAGCGTCGGGCTCACCGCTCGGTGCGGCGGTGCTGATGGGGCGAAGGTGCTCACCCAGGCCCGCGCCGTCGTCCAGCTCTCCTGATCTCCTGATCTCCCACCGGGGTCGCAGCGGCTGGGGAGCCGCGCTTGCCGGGGTGCCGCGCTCGCGACCGTCGGCGCCTGCGGCAGTGCCAGCCCCCGGACGGCCCCGAGCCCGACCGCCACGCGTACCCGGTCGCCGGTTCCGATCCCGGGGTCGGGGACGACCTCGAGCCCCGCGTCCGCCTGCCCCGCCGCGTACCTGCCACCAGATCCGCATCGCCCGCAGGTCACCCTGCGCTTCAGCCTCGCCGCCGATCACCGCACCGTGACCGGTCAGGAGCACGTCGTCTTCACCCCCGACCAGCCGATCACCGAGCTCGTCTACCGGCTCTGGCCCAACGGGCGTGATCACTTCCTCGGCGGCTCGCTGACCGTGACCAAGGCCGAGGTGTCCGGCCAGGTTGTCCAGCCCAAGCTGGCGTCGGCCGGGGGCCGGGCGGGCACCCAGGGGACGCTGCTCTCGCTGCCGCTCGCCGGAACGGTCGCGGCGGGTCAATCGGTGACGAGCGACCTCGATTTCACGCTGCGCCTGCCACCCTCGTTCATCGACCGCCTCGGCTCCGACGGCAAGACCGCATGGTGGGGGACGAGCGCGCCGCTGCTGGCCTGGGTGCGCGGCGTCGGCTGGGTGCGCACGCCCGGCAGCAGCACTCCTTCGGAGATGGCGGTGAGCGAGGACGCCCGCCTCGACCTCACGGTAGAAGCGCCCGCGGCCGATACCGTCCTCGCCAATGGCGTGGCCGACCCGCCGGTGGCCGTTGCGCCCGGACGGCGCAGCTGGCACTTCACGTCACCGGACGCCAGAGACGTCGCTGTCGCCGTCGGGCGCTTCCAGGTCCTGGCCGCAAAGGTGCAGACCCCCGACGGCCCGGTGCAGGTGCGCGTCGGCAGGTCGCCCGGGCTCGACCTGTCCGACGCGCAGGTGCTCGAGCAGGTTGATCACGCGCTACCGCTGCTGGTGCGTCACTTCGGGCCGTACCCGTTCACCTCGTTGACGCTGGTGTCGCTCCCCGGTCTCAGCGGGACGGGGTTCGAGTATCCCGGCATGTCGTTCCTCGGTCAGGACGGCGACCAGTCCGTCACGACGCACGAGCTGGCTCACATGTGGTTCTACGGGCTCGTTGGAGACGACCAGGAGCTGCACCCGTGGATGGATGAGGCGTTCGCGACCGCCTCGGAGGAGATCGTCGACGACGAACTCTTCGGCGGCACCGCGACGGTCGGCAGCGCGGCGCCGGGCGACGTTGACCCGCGCCCGGTCGACCTCCCCGTCTCGGCGTTCGAGCACGATCTGCTGGGCTACAACACCGTCGTCTACTTCAAGGGTGCCGACGCGCTCATCGGCGCCCGCCAGGCGGCAGGAGCGGCTGCCTTCGACGCCGCGCTGCGCTGCTACGTCAAGTCCTTCGCCTGGCGGGTGGCTTACCCGGCTGACTTCGCCCAGGCCATGAAAGGACTACCCAAGGCGATCGCCGTCCTGCGCGAGGCCGGAGCGATCCACTAGTCGCGGGTGAGCACCTCGTGCAGGCGCCGCACGCCCTCGGCGAGATCCTCGTCGCCCAGCGCGTACGACATCCGGAAGGCGCCCGGGCCACCGAACGCCTCGCCCGGCACCACGGCCACCCCCACCTCTTCCAGCACCAGCGCGGCCAGCTCCGCCGACGACTTCGGGGTACGCCCGGCGATCGGCTTGCCGAGCAGCTCCGACACGTCCGGGTAGCAGTAGAACGCTCCCTCCGGCAGCGGGCAGGTGACGCCCGGGATGGCCGAGAGCCCGGCATGCATCGCCCGCCGGCGCCGGTCGAAAGCCGTGCGCATCTCGTGGACGGCCGACAGGTCGCCGGTCACCGCGGCGAGCGCCGCTGCCTGGGCGATGTTGGAGACGTTCGACGTCGCGTGCGACTGCAGGTTGGTGGCCGCTCCCACGACGTCGGCAGGCCCGATCAGCCATCCGACGCGCCATCCGGTCATCGCGTAGGTCTTCGCGACTCCGTTGACGACGACGCAGCGGTCGGCGATGGACGGCACCTGGACGGGCACCGAGCTGAATCGGGCACCGCCGTAGACCAGGTGCTCGTAGATCTCATCCGTGATGATCCAGAGCCCGGCGTCGGCGGCCCAGCGTCCGATCGCGGTGAGCTCGTCCGGCGTGTAGACGGCGCCGGTCGGGTTGGACGGGCTGACCACGAGCAGCACCTTGGTGCGAGGCGTGCGTGCGCGTTCGAGTTCCTCGACCGTCGCCTTGTAGCCGGCGGCCGCGCTGGTCAGGACCGGCACGGTGACCCCGCCGGCGAGGTGGATCGACTCCGGGTAGGTGGTCCAGTACGGCGCGGGGACGATGACTTCGTCGCCCGGGTCGAGCAGGGTGGCGAACGCCTCGTAGACGGCCTGCTTGCCGCCGTTGGTGACCAGGACCTGGGAGGCCTCGATCGCGTAGCCGGAGTCGCGCTTGGTTTTCTCCGCGATGGCTTGACGCAGCTCAGGGAGGCCGCCGGTGGGGGTGTAGTGGTGCATCTTCGGGTCGCGGCAGGCCTTCTCGGCGGCGGCGACGATGTGCTCGGGAGTGGCGAAGTCCGGCTCGCCGGCCCCGAACCCGATCACGTCACGGCCGGCCGCCTTCATCGCCTTCGCCGTGGCATCGACGGCGAGGGTGGCGGAGGGGGCGATGCCGGCGATACGGGTGGAGATGCGCGGACGTGAGGACATGTCCTTCATGCTGTCACGCAAACGGCCGATGGGAGCGGTGGTTTTTCAGCGCTGGAGTGAGCGGCCGCCGCAGGCTGGGCGCGTACACTGGCGCGGGGTAGCAGTCGGGCCCAGCGTCAGCGCGCCCGCCTGTCCCTGAAGGGGCGTAGCTCAATTTGGCAGAGTCCCGGTCTCCAAAACCGGTTGTTGCAGGTTCAAGTCCTGTCGCCCCTGCCAGGTGAGGCGTGTTGGGGTCGGCTGGGTGAGCAAGGTTTTGGTTTCGGTTCGGCAAGCAAGGGCGTGTCAGGAGCAATCCCCGGGTGGGGCAGGAGCGGAGGGTCATGTCGACCGAGACGCATGAGCCTGCCGTTGCCGTTGAGAAGGCAGCGGGAGGCCGAGGCGCTCCGCCGCGCCGTCCGAACATCTGGCGCCGGATGGTGCAGTACTACCGCGAGATCGTCAGCGAGCTCCGCAAGGTCATCTGGCCGGGTCGCAACGAGCTGGTCACCTACAGCGTGGTCGTGCTGGTTTTTGTCATTGTCGTTACCGCCATCGTGGCGACCCTGGATTACGGGCTCACCCGAGCGGTGTTGGGCATCTTCGGTTAGGGAGAGTTTTGTCGTCTCAGTACGAGCCATCCGAGCAGGAGGAGGCCGTCGATCGGCTCGATCCCATCGAGATGCTCGAATCCGATCAGGTGGCCTCCAGCGAAGCCGGTTCCCAGCCCGAGGAGGGTGAGTTGGGCAACGGCATCACGGGCGTCGAAGAGGATCCGGGCTACATCGGGCAGTCGGCCGCCGACGATGCCGCCAACGCCGTTCTCGCCGCCGAGCCCGCGGCCGCCGAGCCCGACGAGGACGAAGACCCGATGGTCACGTTCCGCCGGGAACTCGAGGCGCTGCCGGGCGATTGGTACGTGCTGCACACGTACGCGGGCTACGAGGGCCGGGTGAAGGCCAACCTGGAGCAGCGCATCCAGAGCCTCAACATGGAGGACTACATCTTCCAGATCGAGGTGCCCACCGAAGAGGTCATCCAGATCAAGGGCGGCAAGAAGCAGACCGTCCAGCAGAAGAAGTACCCCGGCTACGTCTATGTCCGGATGGACCTCGTCGACGAGTCGTGGGGCGCGGTGCGCAACACCCCTAACGTCACCGGGTTCGTCGGCCTGACCAACAAGCCGTCCCCGCTGCGGATGGAAGAGATCATCGGGATCCTGGCCCCGGCGCAGGAGAAGAAGAAGGTCGAGGCGCCCAAGGCTCAGGAGTACGAGATCGGCGAGTCGGTCACCGTGATGGACGGCCCGTTCGCCACGCTTCCGGCCACCATCAGCGAGGTCAACCTCGACGCGCAGCGCCTGAAGGTGCTGGTGTCGATCTTCGGGCGGGAAACCCCGGTCGAGCTGCAGTTCAACCAGGTCGCGAAGATCTAGCCGCGCCCCGTCAATCGTGCGTTTTGATCCAGTCGTTTCGTTCTAGCAAGGGTTCTTAGACATGCCTCCCAAAGCGAAGAAAATCGCAGCTGTCATCAAGCTGCAGATCCAGGCGGGTGCGGCCACCCCGGCTCCGCCGGTCGGCCCCGCGCTCGGCCAGCACGGCGTCAACATCATGGAGTTCGTCAAGCAGTACAACGCGGCGACGGAGTCCCAGCGCGGCAATGTCGTGCCCGTCGAGATCTCGGTGTTCGAGGACCGCTCGTTCACCTTCATCACCAAGACGCCCCCGGCGGCGCGGCTCATCCTGAAGGCCGCCGGCCTCGACAAGGGCTCCGCGGTGCCGCACAAGACCAAGGTCGGCTCACTCACCCGGGCTCAGGTGCGCGAGATCGCCACCACCAAGCTGCCTGACCTGAACGCCAACGACGTCGACGCCGCTGAGAAGATCATCGCCGGCACCGCGCGCTCGATGGGTATTACCGTCACCGACTAGATGTCGTAACCGGCTTTAGCAAGCGGCGGCTACGCCGTCTGACGTGGGAGGGCCGACCGGTCCGTCCGTACCACTGCCGTAAGGAATCACCATGAAGCGAAGCAAGACCTACCGCGCCGCCGCCGAGAAGATCGACCCGGAGCGCATCTACACCCCGCTCGAGGCCGTTCGGCTGGCCAAGGAGACGAGCCCCACCAAGTTCGATGCCACCGTGGAGGTGGCGCTGCGACTGGGCGTCGACCCGCGCAAGGCCGACCAGATGGTCCGCGGCACCGTCAACCTCCCGCACGGCACCGGCAAGTCACCCCGTGTCGCGGTCTTCGCCAGCGGCGCGAAGGCGGATGAGGCCACGGCGGCCGGGGCTGACATCGTCGGCAGCGACGATCTCGTCGCCCAGATCCAGGGCGGTTTCCTGGACTTCGACGCCGCCGTCGCCACCCCTGACCAGATGGCCAAGGTCGGACGGATCGCGCGCATCCTCGGTCCCCGCGGCCTGATGCCCAACCCGAAGACCGGCACCGTGACCATGGACATCGGCCGTGCCGTCGGAGACATCAAGGGCGGCAAGATCAACTTCCGCGTCGACAAGCAGGCCAACCTGCACCTGGTGATCGGCAAGGCCAGCTTCACCGAGGAGCAGCTCGCCGAGAACTACGCCGCCGTGCTGGATGAGATCCTGCGGGCCAAGCCGTCGGCGGCCAAGGGCCGTTACCTGAAGAAGATCACGTTCAGCACCACCATGGGCCCGGGCGTGCCGGTAGACCCCAACCGCACCAAGAGCGTCACCCAGGACGCGGTCGTCTGACCCTGCTCGGCCCCTCCCCGTGAGGTCGCGCAAAACCCAGTAATCGACGCCAAGGCCCGTTCTTACGGCGATTACTGGGTTTTCGTCGCCTTGCGAACGCGCTGGTAGGATGACGCGAGTTCCAGTAGTTCCAGATTTACCACCACACCCAAGACCGCCGGTTGCTGCTTCGGCAGCTGTAAAAGCCTTCGGGCTGGCCTGCGCAGGAGTGGCGAGAGGGTCCTGGGGATCCTCTGAGCCTTTCTGCGCGTGCCCGCTCGTGGCTGTCGGCCCGAGCGAAGGAGCGCGATGGCGAGATCTGACAAAGACGCCGCAGTCGCCGACATCGCCGATGCGTTCCGCGGATCGTCCGCCGCCGTACTCACCGAGTACCGCGGGCTCACCGTCAGCCAGCTGACCGAGCTTCGGCGATCCATGGGCGATTCGGCGCGTTACGCGATCGTCAAGAACACGCTCACCAAGATCGCCGCCAAGCAGGCCGGGCTCACCGGGCTGGACGAGATGCTGACCGGCCCCACGGCCGTCGCCTTCATCTCCGGCGATCCGGTCGAGGCGGCCAAGGGCCTTCGTGATTTCTCGCGGACCAACCCGCTGCTCATCATCAAGGGCGGGGTGCTCGACGGCAGCCCGATCTCGGCTGATGAGATCCGCCGGCTGGCCGACCTGGAGTCCCGCGAGGTCCTGCTGGCCAAGCTCGCCGGCGCGATGAACGCGTCGCTGGCCAACGCCGTCAGCCTGTTCGCGGCACCCCTCGCGCAGGCAGCCCGCCTCATCGAGGCTCTGCGCCAGCAGCGCGAGGCCGACGGGCCTGCTGAAGCCCCCGCGGCACCCGAGGCGCCAGCGGCGCCGGAGACCGCACCCGCATCCGCCACCGATGAATCGGCTGACCCGGCGCCCGCCGAGGACGCCTCCGCCGACCCGACCCCTGCCACTGAAGAGGACTGATCAACCATGGCAAAGATGAGCACCGACGACCTGCTCGAGACGTTCAAAGAGATGACCCTGCTCGAGCTCTCCGAGTTCGTGAAGCAGTTCGAGGACACCTTTGGTGTCACGGCGGCCGCTCCGGTAGCCGTCGCCGCCGCGCCCGGTGCCGGCGGAGGCGCCGCTGAGGCTCCCGCCGCTGAGGAGCAGGACGAGTTCGACGTCGTCCTCGAGGCGGCCGGCGACAAGAAGATCCAGGTCATCAAGGAGGTGCGCACGCTCACCAGCCTCGGCCTGAAGGAGGCCAAGGACCTGGTCGACGGCGCGCCCAAGCCGGTCCTGGAGCGGGTTGCCAAGGAGGCGGCCGAGAAGGCGAAGGCGGCCCTCGAGGGCGCCGGCGCCACGGTCACCCTCAAGTAGTTCTCGCTTTCTCGTTCCACGGCCCGGCGCTCCGGGCACCAGGCGGCCATCCACCCTCGCGGGCGGGTGGCCGCCTGTGGTTTGCCCACCCGGCGTCACCCATTCGAGCCGCTCACGGGAACAAATCGCCCCATCGTGCGTTGTCAAGGGGGTAGTGGACACTACTCGCGATTTTGGCTACACTTCTCGTTTGCGCTGCTTTCCTGCTGACCCGTCTTGGCGCGGGTCGTTCAGCATGCCCAGCAGCACGCTCATCCGCCATCAGCCCGCCATCAACCCCCCCGCACGTCCCGCTCCATCGCCCGCCGCTTGCCCCGCCTTCGACCCGCCGGAGGATGCTCTGAAGCAGCGCCGATCGCCCAGGCGATCGCCGGGCCGCCCCTCTCGGTGCGGCACTCTTCGCCCCGTTGTTCCCGCTCGACCGGTCATCCGGTCGGGCCGCTCCGCGTGCCCGCACTGTGCTGCGGTCACGTCGCTGTATGTCCCAGTCCCCACGTCCTAACCGTCACACCGTCCTGAACCAGGCTTTGGAAGGATTCCATTGGCCGCCCGCACCGCGTCCCGCATTTCGTTCGCCAAGATCAAGGAACCGCTCGAGGTTCCGTCTCTGCTAGCGCTGCAGACCCAGTCGTTCGACGCCCTCGTCGGGAACGAGGCCTGGCAGGCCCGTGTCCAGGAGGCCGTTGACGCGGGTCGTACCGACGTCCCGATGACCAGCGGTCTCGAGGACGTCTTCGAGGAGATCAGCCCGATCGAGGACTTCCAGGGCACCATGTCCCTGTCGTTCCGCGATCATCGCTTCGAGCCGCCGAAGTACACGCTCGAAGAGTGCAAAGACAAGGACATGACGTACTCGGCGCCGATGTTCGTCACGGCCGAGTTCATCAACAACACCACCGGCGAGATCAAGAGCCAGACGGTGTTCATGGGCGATTTCCCGCTCATGACCCCCAAGGGCACCTTCGTGATCAACGGCACCGAGCGTGTCGTGGTCTCCCAGCTGGTGCGTAGCCCCGGCGTCTACTTCGAGCGCACTGCTGACAAGACGTCGGACAAGGACCTCTACAGCTGCAAGATGATCCCGAGCCGCGGCGCGTGGCTGGAGTTCGAGGTCGACAAGCGCGACACCGTCGGCGTTCGCATCGACCGCAAGCGCCGCCAGGGCGTCACCGTCCTGCTCAAGGCACTGGGCTGGGACGACGCCCGGATCCTCGAGCGCTTCGGTCAGTACGAGTCGATGCGCACCACGCTGGAGAAGGACCATCTGGCCGGTCAGGACGAGGCGCTGCTCGACATCTACCGCAAGCTGCGTCCGGGCGAGCCTCCCACGCGGGAGAGCGCCCAGACCCTGCTCGACAACCTCTTCTTCAACCCGAAGCGCTACGACCTGGCCAAGGTCGGCCGCTACAAGCTGAACAAGAAGCTCGGCCTGAGCCTGCCCACCGACGCGGGCACCCTCACCGAGGACGACATCGTCTCGACCATCGAGTACGTCGTGAAGCTCCACCAGGCCGGTGGAGTCAGCTTCGT
>CAVQDA010000017.1:0-87892 GCA_963711145.1 uncultured Actinomycetota bacterium | reverse complement strand
GGCGTCCTCGTGGACCACACCGCCATCCACGGTGGTTCAGCGGCGCTCGACAGCTTCCCCGGCAAGACCCCACTCAAGAGCGGTGACGGCAGCCCCTCGTGGAACGACTGGCTGGGTCAGACCGCCTGGTACACGTACCCGATGACGAACCTCAAGGACCCGACCCCCCTGAAGACCTTCACGCTCGACTGCGGAGCCCAGAAGGTCGGCGACGCCGCGTTGTTTCCTTATATCGCCAACTCCCCAGCGCTGACTCGTATGACTACTCGGTACCGCAACCTGAGTACGAACGGTGTCGATGTCTCCAGCGACGGCGTCGGTCACTCCGGCGACGCCAACGGCTACCTCAACGTGGCCAGCAACCATGACCACGGCGACTACGGCTTCTCCGTCTCCTACGAGTGCTCCGCCAACTCGCCGGAAAACAACAACACTTTTATCCAGTCCGTCGCCGCCTCGAACGTCACCTCGACGAGCGCTGACGTGAGTACGACCTACTACAACGCCAGCGGCAGCGGCATTGTCTCCTACGAGGTGCAATACGGCACCGCCGCCGGCGTCTGCACCCAGAGCAGCGGCTGGCTGCAGGCGGCGATGCCGAGCACCGACGGCTCCGCGGTCGTCGTCGCGTCGCTCACCGGGCTACAGCCGGGAACGACCTACCACTTCCGCACCGTCGAAACCGAAAACGGTCCCAACGCGTCCAAACCCAACTACAGCGGCGCCAACCAAACCTTCACCACCTCAGCCGGCTGAACCGATCGGCATCCCTGCACTGCCGTTGCCAGCAGACTCATCCCAGACAGAGAAGGGCACGACCATGACCGCGCCGCTCGACCCATACGGCTACATCCCGTCGATGGCCAGCATCCATCGGGTCTTTCGCCACGCCTCGGCTGACGCGCAAGCGCTGGTCGAGTCCGTGGCGCGGGGAGACCGCGAAAGTGCGAACTCGTGGGCTCGTACCTGGACAACGTGTGGCGCCTGCTTCACGTTCACCACGAAGGTGAAGACGAGTACCTCACCCCGCGCCTCGTTGAGCGCGGGGCGGCCGACGAGGCTGCGGAAGCTGCCCGCGTCGCCGCCGAACACCAGACGCTCATCAATGCACTGGCACCCGCACAGGATGCGCTCGCCGCCTGGCGCGCCGATCCCACTCCGGCGACCGCTGACGCACTCGTGGCCGCGAACGCCCGGCTAACGGATCCGCTCACCGCTCACCTGGATGAGGAGGAGCAGATCGTGGTTCCGTTGGCGATCCACTATCTCGCTCCGCAGGAGTGGAACCAGATGCCCGGCGAAGGGCTGGCCGCGTTCACGGGCGACAAGATCTGGCTGGTCATCGGCCTCATTCAAGAACAGATGCCGGGCGCCATGGTCGGACGCGATGAACGCTCACATGCCCGCCCCACTGGCGGAGCTCTGGTCGACGTCCGGCCGGCGCCAGTTTGCGGACTATGTCGGATCGCTGCGCCGCTGAGTCACGCCCAACCGGGCCAGGGCCGGGGCCAGATCGTCGGCCACGGCAGGATCGGCTCGGGGCGAGCCGGGTCCTGCAAATGCGACGTCAGATGACCGTGAACGCAAGAAAGCCCCCCGCGCATGCAGGAGGCTTTGATGCGCTTTGCCCTAGTTCGGGCGTAGTAGCGGGGGCAGGATTTGAACCTGCGACCTCTGGGTTATGAGCCCAGCGAGCTACCGAGCTGCTCCACCCCGCGTCGGTTCAGCCACGTTACCCAGGCGCAACGTCGAGCGTCAAACCCGCCGGATCCTCACCGGACGAGGACGTGGCTGTTCGGCCGCTGCTGACCAACCACTTCCCCACGCCTCCGGAGCCGCGAAGGCATCCGCGCCCTCGGGCACGTCGAAATGGCGTTACGGCGACGGGCTAGGGTGTGGCGCTCGCCGACGGGTTGGGCGACGCGGAGGCCGAGGGGCTCGCTGACGCTGTGCCCGACGGCGTCGGCGACGGTGTCGCCTTCACGTTCCCGGCCGCCACCAGCTTGTTCAGCGTGTCCTGCAGCTGGGTCTCGTACTCGCCGTAAGCGGTGAAGTCTCCGGAGCCGAACGCCTTCTGCGCCTTCTCGAACAGGCTCGCGGCCTGCGCGGCGAGCGCCTGCACCTCAGGAGAAGCACCGACAGTAGTCTGCTGGCCACCTCCTGTAGTCGGCGAAGGACTCGGTCCCCCGCCGTTCTGGGTCGTCGTATTGCCCGCGCCCTGACCGAACAGATTCGTCAGCGCTCCGGTGAGCGTGCGAGCGAAGCCGATCCGGTCCCCGTAGGCGACGGCGATGTCCTGCAGCGTCGGATATCCCTGGTCGCTGGTCGCCTGGACGTAGTACGGCTCGATATAGATGATCCCACCAGCCACCGGCAATGTGAGCAGGTTGCCGCTGATGGTCTGACTGCCCGCTTGTCTGAGCAGGCTGAGGGCAGACGACACCACTGAGTTCGACTCGATGGTGGCCTTGGCCTGCACCGGGCCGTTGATGGTGACGCCCTGCGGAAGCTCCAGAATCTTTATTTCCCCGTAGTTGCCGGGATCGCTCGATACGTACATGAACGCCGCGAGCTTCGGTGCGCGCTGGGCGTTCAGCGGGCTGGTCAGGTTGAAGTCGGGCTTCGACTGCCCGGGAAGCTTGGCGAACTGGTAGAACGGCGGCTGCTGGGTTCCGGCGTTACCCGGCTCGTCCGGAACCGACCAGAAGTCCTCCTGCGTGTAGAAGCCGACCGGGTCGGTCACGTGGTACTGGCCGATCAGGTCGCGCTGCACCTTGAACAAGTCCTCGGGGTAGCGGAAATGCACGCGCAGCGCCTCGGGAATGCTGGTCTTCACCGTGCCGGGAAACGCCTTCATCCACGTCTTCAGCAACGGGTCACTCGGGTCGAACGCGTAGAGCGTCACGTCGCCGGTGTAGGCGTCGACGGTGGCCTTGACCGAGTTGCGAATGTAGTTGATCTCGTTGTTCGCCTGGGCGGCCCGGTTGCCGCCGGTATTGGCGTCGTTGGTGACGTCACCCAAGCGCGTGCGCTCCGAGTACGGGTACCCGCTCGACGTCGTGTATCCGTCGAGGATCCACACGATCCGGCCGTTGATGACGGCGGGATACGGATCGCCATCGAGCGTCAGCCAGGGCGCCACTTTCTGCACGCGGGTGCGCGGGTTCCGGGCGTAGAGAATCCGCGAATTCTTCGTGATGGCACTCGACAGCAGCAGGTTCTTGTCGCCGAACTTCAGCGCAAAGAGGAAACGATTGAACGTCGATCCGACGGACACGCCCCCACTACCGCTGTAGTGGTTGGTCTTCTGGTCGTTTCCGCTGGCCGTGTTGGTACCGCTCGGCCCGTCGATCTCGGCTTGCTTGGTGTCCACGATGGAGTAGTTCGGCGACTGCTCGCCGAAATAGATGTCGTCCTGAGTGATGTCCAGCGGCCCGGTGACGGGCAGGTCCTTCTCGGCGAATATCGGCCGGCCGGTGTCGTCGACCGTGTTGGCCGGCGCCGCCACGAAGCCCTTGCCATGCGTGTAGTTCAGGTGCAGGTTGATCCAGTTGCGCTGGTTCGACGAGAGCCCGGACTGGTCGAGTTCGCGTACCGAGACGATGTAATCCTGGGTTTTACCGTCGACCGTGTAGCGGTCGATGTCGAGGTTGGGCGGGAAGCCGTAGTAGGACCGAATCTGCTGCAACTGCTCGAAAGTCTTCGACAGCACGACCGGGTCGAGCAGTCGCGTATTCGGGATGGTGCCCTTGTCGGCACCGATCTGCGACGCCGTGACGTTCTGGCTCGCCGGATACGTCGAGATCTGAACGTGGTCACTGCCGATGCCGTACGCGGCGCGGGTGGCGGTGATGTTGCGCGCGATGTAAGGCTTTTCCTTCACCGACTCGTTCGGACGGACCGAGAAGTACTGGATCAACGTCGGATACAGCCCGCCGATCACCAGCGCGCTGATGACGAGGATTCCGAACGACAGCGCCGGCAGGATCCAGCCGCGCTGGCGAATGTTGTAGATGAACAGCACCGCGCAGAGCAGGCTGATGAACAGCAGGATCGTCTTGGCCGGCAGCACGGCGTGCACGTCGGTATATGACGCGCCCGTCACCTTGCCCCGCGGGCTGAACGCGAGCCCGAACCGGTCGAGGTAGTACGCGACGGCCTTCAGCAACACGAAAAGACCCAGCAACACCGACAGGTGCACCTTGGCTGCCGGGATCACCTTCTCCACCCGGTCCTGGGTCTGCAGCCTGATGCCGCCGAACAGGTAGTGCGTGAGTGCCGCAATCACCAGGCACACGACCACCACCGTGAACGCGAACCCGAGCAGGAACCGCTGGAACGGATACGTGAACATGAAGTAGCTGATGTCGCGATGAAACTGCGGGTCCTTGATGCCGAACTGCTGCCCGTTCACCCAGAGCAGGTACGTCCGCCATCGCCCGGACGCGGACACGCCGGCGAGGATGCCCGCGAGCCCCGCGACGAGGATCAGCAGCCAGGTGTGGAACGGCTCGAGCACCAGCCGGTAGCGCTCGAGGTTCTGCTGCTCCAGCGACATCGGACGGATCGAGGGCCGCAGCCGGTACGCGATCACGATCGTGGTCGCCACGGCGATGCCCATGATCAGGCCGAAGATGACGAACAGCACCAGTCGCGTGCCCAGCACCTTCGTGAAGACGCTGCTGAAGTGCACCGAGCGGAAGAACAGCAGGTCGGTGAAGGCGTTGACGAAGACGGCGCCGAGAATGACGAGCACGATGATCGTCACGACGATCGGGACCAGGAACCGGGGACGTCGCCGGCGCAACGGATTACGAACCGCCACGAGTGCGCCTCCCAGGAATGCCAGCCGACCGGCCGGGATGGCCAGCGGCCGGTGGCCCGGCGGGCCTGTTATGGGTTGCCGTACGGCCTCAAGGTAGCCGAGGCCGCCCGCTCAGCAGCCTGGCTGGCTCGTGTCGCCGCCGCGAATACCATCCAGGGCGCCGATAGCCTGTGCAAGCGATGTGACCTTCACGAGCCGCAGGCCTGCAGGAACGGCAGCGCTCGCTTCCGAGCAGTTGGCGGCGGGCACCAGGAACGTCGTGGCGCCCGCCCGGCGGGCTCCGACCAGCTTCTGCTGGATTCCGCCGATGGGATCGACCGTGCCGTCGGCCTCGATCTCGCCGGTGCCGGCGATCGTCTTGCCGCCGGTCAGATTCGCCGGCTCGAGACGGTCGACGATGCCCAGAGCGAACATCAGCCCGGCACTCGGGCCACCCACCCCGCGCAGGCCGATCTTGACCGTGAACGGGGGCTGGTCGTGCGGTGTCACGCCGATGATCGACTTCGTGGCGTCGTCGGGCGCCGGGACGGTTTTCAGGGTGACCTCTTGCGTCACCCCGGCGCGGCGGAACCGGATCGTCACGTTCGATCCGGGCTTGAGCGGATGGATGTCAGCGCGCAGATTCACCGAGTCGAGCAGCTTGTGGCCGTCCACGGCGAGCAGCACGTCACCGTTCTTCAACTTGCCGAACGCGGGCAATCCCTTCCCGGTCGACACGACGGTGACGACCACCGGAACGTGCAGGTAGTGCAAGGCGGCCGTGGTCGCGTTCTCCTGTGACGTGACCATGTCGGCCTGGCCCTGCTTGTTCTGCTGCTCCTGGCTCGCCCCCGTGGGGTTGATCAGCTCCTCGGGCACCACCGCGTTGTGCGACGACAGCCAGTAGCCCGCTGCCGAGAAGAGCGTGAGCGTCGGCTGCTCGGAGACGGTCGTCAGCAGCAACTGCCCCGTCACGGGGTAGGTCGTGACCTTCCCTGTGATCGAGATCAGCTCGCTGCCGCCGGACTTTCCGAGCGTGTTCGTCGTCGGCCCGGGCTGCAGCGCCACGAAGGGAACCGGCAACGTCAGTCCGATCGTCGCCAGCACGATGATCAGCACGGACGTCACCAGCAGGGTGGTCGTCCGCCGGGTCACAGCATCGGAGTCTAGGCAAGCGACACTGCGACCCGATCACTCAGCGAGCGAAGTACCCCAGCGAACGGTCCATCTCGCTGTCCGTGCGGCTCGCCGGGATGGCAGACGCCTCGGGCAGCATGCCCGGCACTTCGATGTCGCTGTTGCCGTCGAACAGGAATTCGCCGTCGGCGTGCGCGTCCCCACCGGCTTCCAGCACGGCATCGGCGTGAGGCAGCTCCGCGTGGGGCAGCTCCGCGGGAGGCAGGTCGAGGCTCGACTCCTCGCCCTCGGGGTGCGACTCGGACAGGCCAGGCACTTCGACCCGGTAGTAGGTCTTGAACGCGACCGGAACGGGCGTCAGGGCGAACACCGACGGATCGGTGATGCCGAGGTCGTTACGCAGATGCTCGACGAGTTGCACAGCCTCCTCGAGGCTCGCGACCCGCCGAAATTCCTCGCCGGCGCCGCTCTCGGCTGCCGAGAAGACCACGTGTTCCATAGTGCTTCCACCCTTAAAGAGACGAGTACTGACCGAGCGCACCAGCAGATTCCTCTACCGACTCGGCACGTCGCCGGGGTGTTCTTAAGCGCGAAGACGCAAGATCAGCACGCCGCCACCCATTCGGCGGTGCCGTCGGTGAATGTCTGGTGCTTCCAGATCGGCACCTCGTGTTTGAGCCGATCGATCAGCGTCCGGCACGCGTCGAACGCCTCACCACGGTGAACGGCCGAGACCGCCACGAGCACCGCAGCGTCACCGATGGCCAACTCGCCGACCCGGTGAACGGCAGCGACGGCAACCACGGACACGTCCGCTGCCACCTCGTGTGCGATCTCGCGCAGCTGCTCCAGGGCCGTCGGGTGGGCCGAGTACGCCAGTTGCACGACACCGCGGCCGCCGTCGTCGTCACGCACCGCTCCGAGGAACAGGCTCAGGCCGCCGGCGCTCGGATCGGCGACGAACCTCAGGCACTCGTCGGTGGACAACGGCTCGTCACGAATGTCGAGCAAGAAGCGGACGCCACTGCCATCGGCCACCCCGGCACGGTATGCCAGACCGCTCGGGGCGGCGCCACAGGCTGCGCTGAGGGCGTAACCCTGGTGGCCATTCCTGGCGCACATTCGGCTCGGGCACAGCCCCGCGGACTACCGTGGCAGGCATGAGCGGGCAGTTCCCCTTTGGTTTCGGTCCTGGCTCGGGCGGTTCCGGCGGCTCGGGCGGATTTGGTGAGGGCGCACCCTTCTTCCGCGAGCTGGAGAAGCTGCTGTCCTGGCAGGGCGGCCCCATCAACTGGGAGCTCGCCCGTCAGATGGCCGTGCAGGGCGCCTCCAGCGAAAGCCGGCCGCCTGACAAGACCCAGCAGGCGGCGGTACGCGAAGCGGGCCGGCTGGCCAACCACTGGCTCGATGACGTGACGACCCTGCCCGGCCTTGCGGGTGCCGCGGAGGAGCTCGCCAGCTGGAGCCGCACCGAGTGGGTCGAGCGCACGCTGCCGGTCTGGCAGACGATCTGCGATCCGGTCGCGTCCAAGGTGGTCGACGCGATGGGCTCGGGGGTCACCGGTGGCCTCGCCAGCCTGGGCAACCTCGGCTTGGGCGGCCTCGAAGGCCTGGAGCTGCCCGAGGGATTGAAGCTCCCGGACGGCGTCGACCTGTCATCGATGCTCGGCGAGCTCACGGGCCCGCTGACCGGGATGCTGCGCCAGATGGGCGGCCTGCTTTTCGGCGCCCAGGTCGGCCAGGCGCTCTCGGCACTGGCGAGTGAGGTCGTCGGCGCCACCGATGTCGGTCTGCCGCTCGGCGACCCCGCGCTGCTCCCCCACAACGTCGAGATCCTCGCTGCCGGGCTGGAGATTCCCGAGGACCAGGTGCAGCTCTACGCGGCCGTGCGCGAACTGGCCCACCAGCGCCTCTTCCAGCACGTGCCGTGGCTGCGCGGCCACCTGCTGGGGGCCGTCGAGGAGTACGCCCGCGGCATCACCGTGGATCCCGAGGCGATCGGCCGGGCCGTCTCGTCGATCGATCCGTCGCAGTTCGATCCGAGCTCGCTCGATCCCGAGCGGCTGTCGGAGATGCTCGGCGCCGACGCCTTCGCCAGCCCGCAGACCCCCGAGCAGCAAGCCGCGCTCGCCCGCCTGGAGACGGCCCTCGCGCTCGTCGAAGGATGGGTCGACGAGGTCACCATGTCAGCGGTGGCCGCACGCCTTCCCGCAGCCCCGTCGCTGCAGGAAGCCACCCGGCGGCGGCGGGCCAGCGGCGGGCCGGCGGAGCAGACGTTCGCCGCGCTCGTCGGGCTCGAGCTGCGCCCGCGCCGGCTACGTGACGCGGCTGCGCTCTGGCAGGCGCTACGCGAGCAGCGGGGCATCGAGGGTCGGGACGCTATCTGGGCCCATCCGGATCTGCTCCCCAGCTCCGGCGACCTCGACGACCCCGCCGGTTTCGTCGGCCGCCCCGGCGACTCCATGGATCCCCTCGCAGAGATCGCCAAGCTGGCCGGCGACGCGCCCCAGGAAGGGCTGGCCCAGAAGCGGGTGCAGGACGCCAAGGACCAGCAAGCCGAGCGGGACGCGCACGACGGCGGCGGCGACACCCCACCAAATGCGGACCAGGGCGAGTAACCGCGTACTCACCAGGCGTTACGGGTCATATTTTTTTGTCCACAGCTCCTGGCCCTGGTCACCGGGTCCGACAGCCAGTTTGTCCACACCCTTGTGAGCAGGCTTTCCACAGCTAAAACGGACGTTCCCCCCACCGTGTCCACAGCGTTGTCCACAGGGGGTGCCCACAGCCCGTTGACGCCCTCAGCGGGGCTCCCTAGCGTCATGGATGAGGCCTCGGCCGCGTGGGATCCGGAAGGGGAAGCCGGATCCGATGCGGCCGGGGCCTGATCAATTCCGGGTTGGTTCGAGGCCGGGTCAGCGGCCTTCGAACGAGGGCTTTCGCCGCTCGCCCTGAGCGGCCAGGCCCTCCCTCATGTCACGGGTCGCCATCGTGATCGGCTGCGCCAGCGCCTCCCACTCGAGCGCTTCGGCGTACGAGCGTGGCCCGTGCCGCAGCGCCGACTTCGTCAGGCGCACCGCCACCGGCGCCATCGCGGCCACCTTCTCGGCGGTCGCGATGACGTCGTCCAGCAGGCTCGCGGCCGGCAGCACTCCGTTGATCAACCCGGCATCCACCGCCTCGTCAGCGCTGTAGATCCGGCCGGTGTAGAGCATCTCACGCGCCCGGGGCAGTCCCACCGCCTCGGGCAGCAGGTAGGACGCCGCCATGCCGGGGTGCATGCCAAGCGCCGCGAACGGTGCGCCGAAGCGGGCGTTGGGCGAGGCATACCGCAGGTCGCAAGCCAGCGCGAGGCACAGGCCGGCCCCGATCGCCGGGCCGTTCACCGCTGCGAGCACCGGCACCTCGAGATCACGGATGGACAGCCAGGTGAGGTAGAACGCCCTCATCTTGCTGCGTAGCGCGTCGACCTCCGCGCCGCCTGCCTCGATCCACGACAGGTCACCTCCGGCGCAGAACGCCGTGCCTTCCCCCGTGACGACGACCGCGCGCACCGAACGGTCGTTCGCCAGCCCGCCGACCGCCTGGGCCCAGGCCGCGGTCAGCTCCTCCGTCATGGCATTACGGCGCTCCGGCAGGGCGAGCGTCAGCACCACAACCCCAGGGGACGGGCGCTGCACGTGCAGCGGGCCGGAGGTCTCAGAGGCTTCGGAAGAGTGGTTCATCAACAGACTCCGGTCATTTCGCGACAGATGTGCGGGCAGTTCTCAGGTCACGCTCGTGCCCAGCCGATACGTCGCTAGGTGGGCGTAGCTGCGGTGCTCCGTTTGGCGCAATACATCCTGCCCTGCAATTGGTCCAAATGGCCCTGCACGGGGCGGTGCTCGGGCGACGACGCACATGAGGAGCAGCGCCTTCAGGAGGCAATATCATGACGCAGTCGTCGCCAGCATCGATCGCCCCCTCGTCATTCAGCGCGTCCGACCGGGCATCGCGAAGCACAGCCCGTCGGGGCCGCTTCGTCGCCGCAGTGACGACACTCGCCATGACCGCCGTCACCCTGGGGGTGGCCGGCGGCGCGTCCGCTCAGGCCAGTACCCCGGTAGCGGCCAGGACGCCGAGCGGATCGGTCATCGTCTTCGACTGCTCCAACCCCGCGTCGGCCGTCAAGGCCGCCGGCGGCACGGTGACCTCCAGCCTGCCGCTGATCAGCGGCGTCTCGGCGACGCTGCCCAAGGGCTCGCAGCTCGCCGGTTGCACCGTCACCGCCGACCGGGCGATGCATGTCAGCAGCACCAAGGACCGTGAGAAGGCCCTTGACAGCGTCGCCGGCCCGGTCACGACCGCGCGCCAGACGCTCGGCCTGACCGGCCAGTCCCCCGACGGTGCCGGCGTCACGGTCGCCGTCGTCGACACCGGCGTCGACAACTCCAAGGACCTCGCCGGCCGCGTCATCCACGCCGACGTCACCGGCTCGAGCCGCAACAGCCAGGGTGACGACTACGGCCACGGCACGTTCGTCGCCGGCCTGATCGCCGGGAACGGGGCGGCCTCCGACGGCGCCTACGCCGGTGCAGCTCCCAGCGCGCGCCTGCTGGACGTCCGCGTCGCACGCGATGACGGAAGCACCTCGCTGGTGAACGTCCTGCGCGGGCTGCAGACCGTTGCCTGGTCGCAGAAGGCCCTGAACATCAAGGTGCTCAACCTGTCCCTGTCGTCAGGCAGCCCGATCCCCTACCAGTTCGACCCGCTGAGCCTCGCGCTCGATTCGCTCTGGTCGCACGGGATCGTGGTCGTGGTTCCGGCCGGCAACGACGGTCCTGGGCCGTCGACGATCACCTCCCCCGGTAACGACCCGACGCTGCTGACGGTCGGCGCGCTGGACGAGTCCGGTACCGGCTCGCGCGCGGACGACGTCGTCGCCTCGTTCTCCTCGCGAGGACCGGCCGCGCAGGGTGTCGCGAAGCCTGACCTGGTCGCCCCCGGCGCTCACCTCGTCTCGCTGCGGGCGCCCGGCTCCGTGGTCGACCTCGCGAACCCTGGCAGCCGGGTCGGCGAGAGCTACTTCCTCGGCAGCGGAACCTCGATGTCGACGGCATTGACCAGCGGCGTCGTCGCTGACCTGCTGGACGCCCGCCCCGGCCTGTCGCCCGACCAGGTCAAGGCAATCCTGACGGGTTCGGCCTACACCGCCGCCGGGCTCACCGACCCCGCGGCAGCGGGCGCCGGCGGCCTGGACCTGACGGCGGCGCTCGCCACGCCGGCTCCGGTCATCGACCCGGCTCCTGACACCTGGCCCGCCGGCCAGGACCGCATCTGGGACAAGTTCAGCGCTGCGATGCTCGCCGGCAACCGCGCTGCCGCCGACAAGTGGTGGAACAAGCTCTCCCCCGAGGCCCGGTCCTGGGTTGCCCGCTCCTGGACCCAACTGAGCCCGGAAGCTCGCTCCTGGACCATCGCTGCCTGGTCGGCCCGTTCCTGGAGCGGTGCTGACGGCACGGCGGAACAGTGGCTCGCCCGCTCCTGGTCCGCCCGCTCCTGGTCCGCCCGCTCCTGGACGGCGCGTTCCTGGACGGCGCGTTCCTGGACCGCCCGCTCCTGGACGGCTGATGGATGGCTCGCCCGCTCCTGGACCGCCCGGTCCTGGACCGCCGACAACTTCCTCGCCCGCTCCTGGACCGCCCGCTCCTGGACCGCGCGCTCCTGGACGACCGTCGCCTGGTCATGACCGAAACCGCGATCGGAGAGGCTCCGGCAGCTCCGTCGCGTGTCAATCGGGTCGTCGCCTGGACGGCAATGCTCGGCACGGTCAGCGCGGTGGGTGCCTGCTTCGGCTGGTCCCACCGCGCTGTTGCGCCGGTCAAGGTCTCGATGTCGGCGCACTGGCTGCCGCTCCTGCTGTTGCTCATCACGTTCGTCGCCGAATTCACGGCGGTGCGCCTTCGCCGCGGTGACGACGTCGAGGCGCTGACCCTGCTCGAAGCCGCGATGGTCGCGGACGTCCTGCTGCTCCCGCCGGCGATGGCCACCATCGTCGCCATCATGGGCCTGGCCGTCGCGTCGCTGGTCGACCCGCGGCGCGCAATGGTGAAGAAGGTTTTCAACCTCGGCGCCCACGCCACCGGGACGGCGCTGCTCGTCACGATGGTCAGTGCTATCGCCCGGCCCGGCGAGGGGTTGTCCGCGACGATGGTCGCGGCGCTGCTCACCGGCACGTTGACGTTCGCCGCGCTCAACCTGTTGCTGCTCTCCTGGGTGCTCTCGGCCGCCAGCGGCGCCCCCATCAAGGACACGATTGCCGATGGGTGGCGGCTGTCACTCGTGATGGCTGTCGGAACCTGCGGGATCGGTGCCGTCGCGGTCGGGGTAGGCGTCAGCGCTCCGGCGCTGCTGCCGTTCACGCTGCTGCCGGCCGCCGCCCTGACCTACGCCTACCGGGCCGCCGCCCAGGAGGCGGACGAGCGCGAACGCACCGAGAAGCTCGTCGCGCTCACCCAGGTGCTAGCGGGCCGCCTCGTCGCCGATGACCTGATGCTCTCTTTCCTGGAACGGCTGCGGGAGGCATTCAACGGGGTGAGCGCCCGCATCGTGCTCGAAGGCGACGACGAGAAAGGTGGCGGGGTCGTGCTGGCCGACGCCGCCGGCGTCGTGGTCACCGAACTCACCGCGTTCGACGCGGCCCTCCTCGCGCTCGCCGGAGCCACTCCTGAACTGGTGAAGGACGGGCTTCCGGCCGGATGGGGACGCACCCTCATCGCCCCGCTCGAAGCCGAAGGACGCCGGCTGGGGATCCTGGTGCTGGTCGGGAAGGGCAACCGGCTCAAGGGCCGTGACCTCGCCGTACTCAGCCCGCTGGTCGGCGCGCTCGCGGTGGCGCTGCGCGGCTCCGAACACCTGACCCGTCTCATCGAGGAGACCGGCAAGCTTCAGGCGGTCGTCGACCACTCCAGCGACGGCATCCTCGTCATCGACGCCGACAGCCGCGTGCAGGTATGGAGCCCGTCCATGCATGTGCTCTCGGGACTACCGGCGGACCTCGCCAGCGGTCGCCCACTCCGCGAGTTGCTCCCCTGCCGTCCCGTCGAGGCCGGCGACGACGCGGGGGCGTCGAGTGCGGACGATGCGGCGGAGAACCCCAACCTGATGGACGTCACGACGCTCGGGCTCACCCCGGATTCCCCTCGCCGCACCATCGAGCTCGCCCTGCGCCGCGCCGACGGCGAGGAGCGCTGGGTGCGCATGTCGCACAACGCGGTCTTCGAGGGCGACAACCTCACGCAGGACGTCGTGCTGGTCTACGACGTCACCCGCGAGCGTCAGGTCGAGCGGCTCAAGAGCGACTTCATCGCGACCGTCTCGCACGAACTGCGCACCCCGATCACCCCGATCAAGGGCTACGTCGAGCTGCTACGCCGGCGCGGCGAGGACATGACCCCGGCGCGGCGCCGCGAGATGCTCGACACCGTCGCCGACCGCGTCTCCCATCTGGCCCGGCTGGTGGAGGACCTGCTGCTGGCCTCCGGCGTCTCGGAGCCGTCCGCCGCCGTCGTCATGCAGACCGCCGACCTTGCCGCGCTCACCCGCCGGGCGGTCGACGACTTCCCGGGCGACGCCTCACGGATCACGACCGTGGCGCCGCCGAAGCTGGTGCTCGTGCAGGCCGACCCGACCCGCGTCATCCAGGTGCTCTCCAACATGATCAGCAACGGGTTGAAGTACTCCCCCGAAGACTCGCCGGTCGACGTGGAGTGCCGGCTGAACCCCGACGAGGCGACCGCCTGCGTGCGCGTGGTCGACCACGGTCGCGGCATCCCGGCCGACCAGCTCCACCGCGTCTTCGACAAGTTCCACCGGGTGGAGGATCCGCTACGGATGACCACGAGCGGCACCGGCCTGGGCTTGTTCATCGCCCGCCGGCTCGCCGGCGCCATGGGCGGCACGCTGACGGTCGAATCAACGCTCGGGAAGGGCGCGACGTTCTGCTTCCAGCTGCCGCTGGCCCCGGAAGGCGCGACGTTACCGACGTTGAGCAACCGCCCGGAGATGCCGTTCGGGCTTCCGGGTCCGCGCACCCGCCCCCGGAAGGGCCCGCCGCGTCCCCGAACCGAGCCGCCGAGCGACACGCAAGGGGAGTTGAGTCACTCGACGTGAGGCCCGGGCGTGCCAAGACGCACTATGGACAGTGTGATCGGTCCCCCTGGTCGTTGCTTTGGTCGTCAAAGTGGCTGATATCCCCCGCCGTGCCGTGACCCGCACGGCCAAGCTCGCGGCACTCCCGCTGGGGGTTGCCGGCCGCGCAACGCTCGGGCTCGGCAAGCGCATCGGCGGCCGCCCGGCGGAGCTGGTCGCCGTCGAACTTCAGCAGCGCACGGCAGCCCAACTGTTCAAGGTCCTCGGGGAACTCAAGGGCGGGGCCATGAAGTTCGGGCAGGCGCTCTCCGTGCTCGAGGCCGCGCTTCCCGAGGAGGTGGCGGGCCCATACCGGGCCGCGCTGACGAAGCTGCAGGAATCCGCCCCGGCGATGCCCGCCCAAAGCGTCTACCAGGTGCTCGCGTCCGAGCTCGGAGCCGACTGGCGGACGCGCTTTCAGTCGTTCGACGACCATCCTTCGGCAGCCGCGAGCATCGGGCAGGTGCATCACGCGGTGTGGCACGACGGTCGTGAGGTCGCCGTCAAGGTGCAGTATCCGGGCGCCGGACCGGCCCTGATCTCCGACCTGAACCAGCTCGCCCGTGCCGCCCGGCTCTTCGCCTCGCTCTCACCGGGCATGGACGTCAAGCCGCTGCTGATCGAGCTGAAGGCACGGGTCACCGAGGAGCTGGACTACCTGCTGGAGGCCGGGTGGCAGCGCGCGTTCGCCGAGGCCTACGACGGCGACCCGGACATCGTGGTCCCCAAGGTCGTCGCCGGCTCGGGCCGGGTGCTGGTGAGCGACTGGCTCGAAGGCGCTCCGCTGTCGACGATCATCCGCGACGGCACCCAGGCCGACCGCGACCGGGCGGGTCAGCTGCTCGTCCGTTTCCTCTACTCGGGCCCGGGCCGGGCCGGGCTGCTGCATGCCGACCCGCATCCCGGAAACTTCCGGCTGCTGCCGGATGGCCGGCTCGGCGTGCTGGACTTCGGCGCCGTCAACCGGCTCCCCGAAGGGCTGCCCGAGCCCGCCGGACGCCTCGCGCGCCTCGCGCTGGCGGGCGACGCGCAGGCGGTTTACGACGGGTTGCGCCAGGAAAAGTTCATCCTGCCGACCGCCAAACTCGACGCCCAGCCGCTGCTGGATTTCCTGCTGCCGCTGCTCGGCCCCATCGCCGCCCCGGAATTCACCTTCACCAGGGCGTGGCTGCGCAGCGAAGCCACCCGTATCGGCGATCCGCGCAACCCAGCGTCGTCGCTCGCCCGGCAGCTGAACCTGCCGCCGTCGTATCTGCTGATCCACCGGGTCACCCTCGGGATGATCGGGGTGCTGTGCCAGCTCGGGGCGACGGCGCCGTTTCGCCGCGAGGTCGAGTACTGGCAGCCCGGGTTCGCCGAACCGGGCACGAAGGCCGCCGCTCATGCGACCCGGGCCAACCGGCCGGGACGCCCGCTGCCCAGCACCGGCGTTCACCCGCAGCCGGCTCACAAGTAGAGCGCTCCGTAGCCCTCGTCGCGCACGGCGATACCTGCTGCGGCGAGGGCATCGTCCCAGTCGCCGCGGCAGGTGGGGTCGGCCGCCTCGCTGCCGTGATCGGCGGTCAGCAGGAACGCCGTGTGCTCGAACGCGCCGCGGCGTTCGAGCACCTCGATCGCGACCCCGAGCCGCGCGTCGGCGTCGCGCAGGGCGGCCCGGGCCTGCGCCGAATACGGGCCGCCGCCGTGATGGCCGGTGTCAGTGAGCGTGGTGTTCCACCAGAGCAACGCCGGCGGGCCCTGGGGGTCCTCGAGGAGCTGGACGACCTGATCGAGCCCGAACGCGTCGACCTGGGTCGACCAGGCGTAATCCGGATCGCCGGCGACGAACTCCTGGGTGGCGTGCGGATCGCCCTCGGGCGGTGGCAGCGCGCTGCGCATGCTCCGCGCGCCGTCGGACGGGCCGGCCTGGCGGATGAGCTCGAACGTCGAGTAGCCGGCGCCGCGGTCGATCGGCTCGTTGACGCTCGCCGTCGTGAGCCCGCGGCAGGCCTCGAACACGGTGCGGACGCCCGGGCGCAGCAGGTCGCAGGCGTGGTGCCAGGTGCTCGCGTCGTTCGCCAGATAGCGGACGCCCGTGGCCCGGTCGAAGAAGACGTTGCCCAGGATGCCGTGCCGTCCCGGGCCCACCCCGCAGAGCGCACTCGTGTGGTTGACCAGCGTGACGCTCGGGAACTCGGCCACCGCTCCCCCGGAGAGCGCGCACCCTCGCTCGAGCAAGCGGGCGACGTTGGGCAGCGCTCCCCTCGACGCCAGCTCCAGCAGATCGTTGGAATTGACCCCGTCCCACAGCAGGCCGAGGACGTGACGCGCCCCCGGCTCGACGAGATCGCTCAACGGCTCGCCATCGGCGCCATCGAACGGGCGGCCGGCGGCATGCGCGAGGGTCGGCCCGATGTCGATCACCCGCGCGGCGCGGGGCAGCACTCCCGACGCGACGACACCAGCCCCGGACAGGATCAGCGGCGCGCGGCTCTGGCCGGCGTCGAGGCTGCCGTGCTCGCCGAGGTGGCCGCCGCGCTCGGGCCAATAGTGCCGCGGCGTGTGGATGACATGCAGGTCAGGGCTGCGGCTCGGGTCGGCGAACGCGGAGGCCAGCCGGCGTACGGCATCGGGATAGCCGTTGCGCTCGTTGGGCGGGCTCTGCTCAGGACGTACCCCGTCATCGCGGGGAACGCCGTGCATCGGGTGCTGGCAGGTGATCGGCGAGCGACCCGACACGACCTCGAAATCGGCACCCGGCTGGTCGTGCGGTGCCCGGGCGGAGCCCGCGGAGTTGGCGACCATCAGGTACTCGCCCTCGCGCCAGGCGACCATGTCGATGATCTCCGCCAGCGCCGGGGCCAAGAGCGCGTCGAGGGCGGCGTGGATGGGATCGCCGCCGGCGGCACTCCCATCGGCGAGCGTCACCCGTGCTGACGTATCGCGATCTGGGCTGGGCACGCCTGCACGCTAACCCAGACGTTGATCAGTGCCGCCGCACGGCGGGTGCTCCGTCGCGTGCCGCCCGGCGGACCGCCCGGCGCTGCAGCCGGGCAGCGGCCACCAGGCGCTGACGATCTGCCTGCGCCTGGGCTTGCTCTTGCACAACCACGCAGGCCAGACGGGCCTGCTCGGGGGAAATCATGGCGCTCTCCTGAGAACTGAACCGTCAGGCCGCCACCTTGCGAGGGCGACCCCGGGGACGCTTGCGCGCGACGACGGCACCGAGGACGACCAACTGGCCGCCCCAGACCCCGTACGGCTCGCGCCGATCGATCGCGCCGGACAGGCATTCGCTGCGCAGCGGGCAGCCTGAACACACCGCCTTGGCGGTCTCGACCTCGTGCGGCAGCTCCGCAAAGAACAGGTCGGGATCATGCTCCCAGCAGGGCAGGTCGATGCCTTCGTGCTCGATCCGCGCGATCGTGATCGTGTCGAACATCGGTGGTCACCTCCTCGAAGTACGCAAGTGTCGGAGTGGGGTAGGACAAAAAAGCCGCGGATCCCGGAGAGGGGATCCGCGGCCTCGAGTCGGCTGCTGCGTCGGCTAGACGCGCGGTCGCCCTCGAGGCGGACGGGTGTTCCCCGGGAGGTCCTTGACCCAGGTGCCGCTCATGGCGGTCATCTCAAAGCCGGCATCGGTGAACACCGGGAGGCCGGCGCGCGAACGCGGGGTCCACAGGACGTGGGCGCACTTCACCATCACAGTGGCACCTCCTTGCGTCATGTCGGAAACGTCGACTCGCTGAAACTAACGGCGTGGCCACGAACCACGCAACGTATTTAATGCGGCGGCATCTTTCCCGCCGAACCAGCATCGGACGGGACGGTCTTCAGAACGTCGAGGACGCCCTCTCCGAACTTCTCGAGCTTAGTTGCCCCCACCCCCGGCAGAGCGCGCAATTGCTGCAACGTCGCCGGGCGCTTGCTCGCGATCGCCGCCAGCGTGGCATCGGTGAAGACGCAGAACGCGGGCTGCTTCTGCTCGGCTGCCCGCTCGGAGCGCCACTGCCGCAGGGCCTCCCAGAGCCGGGCATCGACCTGCGGCGGCGGACCGCCCCGCTTCGACCTCGACGCCGCCGGACGCCCGGCCGCCTCGGGCGCGATCCCGGCCAGGAAGCGTGACGGCTTGCGCGGACGGCGGCCGGCCTCCCGCGCCTTGGCCCACGACAGCGTCAGCTGACGCCTCGCCCGGGTGACCCCGACGTAGAGCAGCCGGCGCTCCTCGTCCAACCCCTCCGGGGTGACCGCGTAGCTGATCGGCAGCATTCCCTCGACGAGGCTGACCAGGAAGACCGCGTCCCACTCCAGGCCCTTCGCGGCGTGCAGGGACGCCAGCGTGACCCCCTCGACGGTGGGGACGTGCTGCGCCGCAGCTCGCTCGGCCAACTCGGCGGTGAAGCTCGCGAGCGTGGGCCGGGCCGCCGGCGGCGCCCCCAAAGTCTCGGCGTCGCTTTGCGCTTCCTGCGCCAACCGCACCAGCGCCGCGACATTCTCCCAACGTTCCCGCTGTGCCCCGACCCCGGACGGCGGCTCGTCGGGGCGCCATCCTGCCGTAGCCAGGACGGCGGTGACGGACGCCACCAGATCCGGCGCCGACTCGTCGGCCGGCTCGTCAGCGGCGCGCGCGGCACCCCGCAGCAGCACCATGGCCTCGCGCACCTCCGGACGCTCGAAGAAGCGCTCCCCTCCCCGCAGGATGTACGCCACCTTCTCGCGCGTGAGCGCCTGCTCGTAGGCCTCCGTCTGCGCATTGACCCGCACCAGCACGGCGATCTCGCTCGCCGGGGTGCCCGCGCGAATCAGCTCGGCGATGCGGCCGGCGACCAGCTGCGCCTCTTCCGCTTCGTCCTCGGCGATCAGCCAGCTCGGCTCCGGCCCGGCAGCTGCTTGAGCCTGCAGGGCCCCCGCGGAACCCGCTCGCTTGATGACGGCATTCGCCAGGCTCACCACCTGGGGGCTCGACCGGTAATTGCGCACGAGCCGGATGACCTCGGCGTCCTCGTGCCGCTGCCGGAACGTCTGCAGATAGCTCGACGACGCCCCGGTGAAGGAGTAGATGGTCTGCTCGGGATCGCCGACCACGCAGAGGCTGCTGCGGCCGCCGAGCCACGCCAGGAGCAGCCGGTGCTGCAGCGGGTTCACATCCTGGAACTCGTCGACGACGAAGTGGCGATAGCGCGCATGCAGCTCGTCAGCGACGAACCGGTGCTCCTCGATCAGCCCTGCCATCAGCAGCAGGAGATCCTCGAAATCGATCATCCCGGCCTGGCGCTTCGCCTCCTCGTACGCGGTGTAGACGCCGGCCGTCGCCGACGCGTCGAGCGGCAGGTCACGGGAGGCCCGAGCAGCCGCCGCTGGATACTCCGCCGGGCCGATCATCGTGGCCTTCGCCCACTCGATCTCCGACGTCACATCGCGCAGCGCCGGCCCCTGCAGCGTCACCCGGGCTGCCCGCGCCGCCTGCGCCACCAACCGCGCTTTGCTGCTGACGAGCTGCGGAAGCGGGCCGCCCATCACCTGGGGCCAGAAGTAGCTCAACTGCCGCAGCGCCGCGGCATGGAAGGTGCGCGCCTGCACGCCCTCGGCCCCGAGCTGGCGAAGCCGGGTGCGCAGCTCGCCGGCCGCGCGCGCCGTGAACGTCACGGTGAGCACCTGACCGGCAGGCAGCAGCCCCGTCACCACCTGGTAGGCGACGCGCCGGGTGATCGCGCGGGTCTTGCCCGTACCGGCCCCGGCGAGCACGCACACCGGCCCGACCGGCGCCAGGACCACCCGCCGCTGCTCCGGATCGAGACCATCCAGCACGAGCGCGGGCGAATCGCTGCTCGGGTCGTCGGCAGGTGCACTCACGTCTCGCGACGCTAGCCGCTGGCACCGACAGGAAGCAGGCGGCCCGGGCCGTTGTTGATGGGTGGGGATTAATAGCTGACCGTTGCCCCTGACGTGCCCGCCGAGGCACTGCCCTTCAGAAGGAGATAGCCCCCGTGCCGAACCCGACTGCCGCCGGGAGTACTGCGTCTGTTCCGTCCGCCCCTTTCACCGTGTACTCGACGCCGTGGTGCGGCTACTGCACGCGCCTGAAGCGCCAGCTCAAAGGCGAGGGCCTGCGCTTCGCCGAGGTCGACATCGAGCTCGATCGCGAGGCGGAGGAGATCGTCAAGGCCGCGAACGGAGGTAACGCGACGGTTCCCACGCTCGTCTTCGCTGACGGGAGCTCGCTCACGAATCCCACTCTGCGGGACGTTCTGGCCAAGCTCGAGACCGCAGCATGACTAGCTACACGATCAGTTTCGTGACCGAACTCTCATGGCCCTCCGGTCGCGTCGGGCGACCACGAGTGATCTTCATAGGTTCACCTGACAGCGTCCTTGGCCCCGTGAGAGGGTCTGGACACTTTCGTGAATACGCATAACGACCGGAGTGCAGTGACTATCGCGCCGACCGCCTCCCCAGCGGTGTCGTCGCAACTCATCGAGACCGCCCTGCGCGCCGCCGCCGGGGCCACCGGAATGCAGCTGGTCTTCGTCTCGTCCATCGACGCGCAGACGTTCACGTGGCGAGCCATCCACGGCAAGCTCGACGGCATCACGGCCGGCGAGAGCCTGCCGCTGAGCGAGACGTTCTGCGCGCGGCTGCTCGACGGCGCTCCTGCCACGACGGCTGATGCCGCGCTCGACCCGGCGTACTCCGACGTTCCGCTGCGCGACGCGCTGGCGATCACCTCGTACGTGGGGGTTCCGCTGCGTCGGGCAGGCGTGGTCACCGGAACGTTCGGCGCCTTCGATGCCGGGGTCACCGCGATCGCTCCGGCGGACGTGAGCGTCCTTGCCGCGCTCGCCCGGATAGTGACGGCGGAGGCGGCGCGCGATCCTGAGGTCCGGCTGCGCCGCACCTCCACCGGCTGGGAGGTCGAGGACGGCCAGGGGGCTACGGCGGCGGCCGAGGACCTGACGGTCGCCATGAGCCTCGCCGACCTGGTCGCTGCGGAAAGCGGCGACCCCGCGCCGCCGCCGCGCCCTGCGCGTCCGGGCGACGAGCTGTCCGAGACCGAGCGCTTGCGCGTCCAGATCAGCCAGCTCGAACACGCGCTGAGCGCGCGGGTCGTCATCGAGCAGGCGATCGGCGTGCTGTCACAGCGGTTCTCGGTGGCTCCCCGGGAGGCGTTCGACCGGCTCCGCAAGGCGGCGCGCAGCCGCGGTCAACGGGTGCATGATCTGGCCGTCAACATCGTGCGTTCGGCCCGCGACGAGACGGTCGCGCTGCCCGCCGACCTTGCCTGAGAGGATCAGCCCTCCAGCCAGTCGTCGATCAGCCCCCGGGCGATCGACACCGCGGGCGGCAGCCCCAGCTCACGGCTCGCCAGCCCGGAGGTCACCGCCTCGCGGGTGAACCAGGCAGCGGCGGCCAGTTCCGACGGCTGCGGGTGCAGTGCACCTACGTCAGCCACCGCCGTGAAGCCGAGCATGAGCGAGGACGGAAACGGCCACGGCTGCGACGCCTGGTAGCGCACATCGCGGACGGAGACGCCGACTTCTTCGGCGACCTCGCGTACGACAGCCTGCTCGGCCGATTCGCCCGGTTCGACGAATCCCGCCAGGCACGAGAAGAACGGGTGTGGCCACTGCGCCCCGCGACCCAGCACCGCCTGGCTGCCGTCCGGGGATTTCACGAGCACGATCATGGCGGGGTCGACCCGCGGGAAGTGCTCGGAACCGTCGTTGGTGCACACCCGCACGGCTCCGGCCATCGAGGGCTCGGTCGGCGACCCGCACCGCGGGCAGTGGGTGTGACTGCGGTGCCAGGTGAGGACGGCGACGGCGTGGGTGAGCAAACCCGCGTCGTGAGCCGAGAGCTGCTGGCCCACGTCGCGCAGTCCCGCCTTGCGAAGCGGGGCGTGACCCTCCTCCGCCTCGTGCGTGGAGCGGTCCAGCGCCCAGTACGAGCCGGCCTCGTCGGCGCCGAGCAGGACGGCGTCGGCCGGGGGTTCGTCCGCGCCGACCGGGGACCAGACCAGGCTCGGCTGCTCGGCCTCCCCGTTCACGGCGACGCGCAGGTCGGCATCGAGCAGCAGCACGTGTCCCCCACTGCGCCAGGCATCGCGCAGCCATTGCGCGTCAGCGCGCGAATCGCTGCAGCGATCGACCGTGCTCCGCGAAAGCGCCGGCTCCTGCACCCTCAGCGACCGGACGCCAGCGGCCTGATCGTCTCCACCGACTCGGTGATGACGGACTTGTCGCCGAGCAGGACCGCGGCGAGCTCGGTCGGAGCGAACTGCTCGGCCACGGCGGCGACTCCCGCCGCGTCCACCGCACCGAGGGCCGCCGAGTGCTCGCGCAGGTAGTCGGGCCCGAGATCGCTACCGGCCAGCATCGAGAGGGTCGACGCCAGCCCCGAGGAGGTCGCGGTCGACAGCGCGAGCGTGCCGGCGGCGTAGCGCTTGGCGGCCGCCAGTTCGTCCTCACCCAGCGGAAGCAGCGCCACCTTGCCGAGCTCGTAGAGGATCTCGAGCAGCGCCGGCGCGGTGACCTCGGTCGCCACGTCGGCCCCCACGACGAGCCGCGACCCCGCTACGGCGTGCTCGATGGAGCTGCGCGGCGAGTACGTGTAGCCCTTGTCCTCGCGGATGTTGTTGACCAGCCGTGAGGAGAAGTAGCCGCCGAACACCACGTTGGCGACCTGCAACGCGGCGTAGTTCGGCGCGGTGCGCGGCAGGGCCGGTCCGCCGAGCCTGATGTTCGTCTGCACCGCACCCGGCCGGTCGACGATGCTCACCCCGCCAGGAACGTGCTTGGGCAGCTTCGGTAGCGGCTTGGCCGCCCGGCCGGACCATCCGCCGAGCGCCGCTTCCACGGCGTCGAGAGCAGCAGCTGGACGCAGGTCTCCGACCAGCGTGAGCACCGCCCCCTTGGGCGACACGGCCCGCTCGTGCAAGGTCCGCAACTGCTTTGCCGTGACCGCCTCGAGCGCCGGCGGCGACGGGATCTCGACCGCGTACGGATGCGCACCGTACAGCCGCGCCAGCAGTGCTTCCCGCGCCTGGACGGCCGGTTGGCTCCGGGCGATGGCGAGCTCGGCAACGAGCCGTTCCCGCTCCCCCGACACCTCGCGCTTCGGGTAGGACGCCGTCCGGATGACCTCCGTGAGCAGCGCCAGCAGCTGCTTGAGGTTGGGCGCCAGCACGGAGCCGATGAGGGCGAGCCGGTCGTTGTCGACGTTCGCCGCCAGGCCGGCACCGAGCGTCTGCAGCTCGGTGGCGAGCTGGCCGCGATCGCGGATCTCGGTGCCGGTCAGCATCGTCTCGGCGAGCAGGGTGGCGGCGGCACGGTCGCGACCGGATTTGGCGCCGGCGCTCTTGGGGTCGGGTGCCCCGACGGGGATGCGCAGCCGAAGCTCCACCACGGGAACCGAGGCGCGGCGGACGGCAAGCACGCGAAGACCGTTGGGCAGCAAGCGTTCCTGGACTGCGGGAACCTTCAGCGCCCCGGGGGCAGCGACAGCAGGGATCACGCTCACGCCTTCCCTCCCTCGGTCGCTGCGGAGCCGGGGTGCAGCACGAGCAGGCTCCGGGGCTGGACCCGCACGCTCGCGGCGGCGGACGACAGCTGCGCCGCCGTCACCTCAGCGAGCCGGTCGGGCAGGGCGTTCAGCAGCGCCGGATCGCCGTGCAGCAACTCGAAGACGGCCATCGTCAAGGTGCGCCCGAGGACGTCGTCGACCTCGCGGAACAGGCGGGCGGACAGGCGGGCCCGTACGCGGTCGAGCTCTCCGGCTTCCGGGCCGTCGCTGGCCAGCCGGTCGAGCTCCTCGTCCACGACGGCCAGGATGTCGTCGGCGGAGCTCGAAGGCGGGTAGTAGCTCTCGAACGTGAGCAGCAGCGGGTCGCGCTGATCGAAGGGATCGCCGAAGGTGCCGAGGTAGCTCTCGACGCTGGTGACGAGCCGGTCTTTCTGGACCAGCCGCTGCTCCAGCCGGCTGGCATCACCCGAGGTCAGCACTTCGGTGAGCAGCACGTACGGCAGGTACGCGGCGAAGTCCGCGACCGGGTCGGGCACGCGGTAGCCCGCGGCGAGCGCCGGCTGCGGGGCCAGCGGATCGGGTTCGTCACGGCGACGCTCGCTGGGCGGCGGGGGCTCACCGAAATCGGGACGCTGAGGCACCGTGCGCGCGGGGACGTCGCCGAAATGCTTCTCGACGAGGGCCGTAGCGCCGGCAACCGTCACGTCACCGGCGACCGTCAGCACGGCATTTCCGGGCGCGTAGTACGCGTCGAAGAAGCTCGACGCATCCTCCAGCGAGGCGGCCTGCAGTTCCTCGAAGGCCCCGTAGCCGTTGTGGGCGTTGGGGAAGCTCGTGTAAGCGATGGCAGGCAGCCGGATCCACGGAAATCCGCCGTACGGACGGTTCATCACGTTGACCCGGATCTCCTCCTGCACCACAGCGATCTGGTTCTCGAGGTTCTCCTGCGTGAGCTTGGGGGCGCGCATCCGGTCGGCTTCGAGGAACAGCGCGAGCTCGAGCGCCCCGGCCGGCAGCAGCTGGAAGTAGTTGGTGTAGTCGGGATGCGTGGAGCCGTTGAACGTGCCTCCCGCCGCCTGCACGTACTTCGGGTGCTCCGCCTTTCCGACGTTCTCCGAGCCCTGGAACATCAGGTGCTCGAAGAGGTGGGCGAAGCCGGTGCGGTTCGTCGGCTCGCTGCGAAATCCCACGTCGTAATGGACGGCGACCGCCACGACGGGCGAGCTGCGGTCAGGTGCGATGACTACCCGCAGCCCGTTCGGCAGCGTGAAGCGTTCGACCTGGTAGGACGGCGATGGAGTACGCCTGCCGGCACGCGGCGCGCGGGCAGCGCGGGCGGGGGTGGGGAGAGCTCGCTTGGCAGGTACGCGGCGTGTTGTGGGCGGCACAGTCACAACCTAGACACCGAGGCGCCCGATCGCGCTACGGGGCGTCGCCTCGCGACCACGCAGAACCCGTGCGACTCTCGAAACGTGACCACCGCATTCGTGCTGGCCGGTGGCGGCAGCCTCGGTGCCGTTCAGGTCGGCATGCTCAACGCCCTGCTGCGCGCCGGGATCCGACCCGACCGGCTCTACGGCTCATCGATGGGGGCGCTCAACGCCGCTGCGCTGGCTGCGCAACCCACGGCCGCCGGCGTCGATCGGCTGGCCGCCGGATGGCAGCACCTCTCCCGGCGCGAGGTCTACCCGGCGGACACCCGGCAGCTGCTGGAAACGGCGTTGCGCTCGCTCCCGCTGCTGCCCCTGGGACTGCTTCGGGCGGTCGGTGCTCGCAACGGGGCGTATCCGTTCCGCCCGCTGGCGGTACTGGCCGGCGCCGCCGGGCTCGCCGACGCGCTCGTCCCCCGCCGCGCGCGCGAGCGCATGATCGCCGGGCTCGTCCCGCTGACGCAGCTGGACCTGGCGTCGGTGCCGCTGGAGATCGAAGCGGCGGAGATCACGACCGGCCGTCTGGTACCGCTCTCGGTCGGCAGCGCGGTGCCGGCGCTGCTCGCGGCCACCGCGCTGGCCGGACTCTTCCCGCCCGAGCACGTCGGGCCATCGACCCTCGTCGACGCGACCCTGGCCGAGAGCACTGCCGTCGACCGGGCCATCGAGGCCGGCGCCGACGAGGTCTACGTGCTCCCCAGCGGATTCGCCTGCGACCTCGATGACCCCCCGCCGAGCGCGTTCGGCGTCGCGGTGCACGCGTCCACCGTCATGATCGAGCAGCGCCTGATCGCCTCGATCGCCCGCGCCGATCCGCGGGTGGCCGTGTACGCGGTGCCGCCGCTGTGCCCGCTGTCCGTCGTCCCGGTGGACTTCTCGCACACCGTCGAGCTCATCCTGCGCGCCGAGGAAGCCACCCGACGCTGGCTGCGCGGCGGTCATCGTCCGGTGCCCGGGCTTTCCCGGGCGCTCGGTGCCCACGGCGCCAGCGGCGTCCTGGACCTCACCGCCGTCGGCCTCGGGGTCCCTCCGCACTGAGCCCTGGCGCGGGCCCGGATCAGAGCGGGAGGCGCGCCCCCATGGTCTCGAGTTCGAGCAGGGTGCGCTTCTGGTCGAGCCCGCCGGCGTAGCCCACCAGCGCACCGTTCGCGCCGACGACGCGATGGCACGGCACGACGATCGCGAGCGGGTTGTCGTGATTCGCGGCCCCGACCGCGCGGGCTGCGCCAGGCGCTCCGATCTCGTCGGCGATCTGGCCGTAGCTGCGGGTGGTGCCGTACTCGATGCGCCGCAACGCGTCCCACACCTTGCGCTGGAACGCCGTGCCGCGAGCGGCCAGCGGCAAGGAGAATTCGGTGCGCTCGCCGGCGAAGTACTCGCCCAACTGGCGGCGCGCGGCGGCGAGCACCGCCAGGCCGTCATCGCGTATCCAACCGTCCTCCGGACGGGCGGGCGGGAGCCAGACCCGGCTGAGCGCCTCGCCGTCCTCAGTGGCGACGAGCAGCTCGCCGAACGGGCCGGAAACCATGGTGTATCGCGGGGTATCGGGGATCATGCTGGTCCTCCTGACCAGAGCTGAAGCACGGCATAGGAACGCCAGGGCGACCACTGGGCGGGGTCGATCGGCGCTGACCCGGACGCTGCGCGGAGCCTGGCCAGCGCCTTGACGATTTCGAGATCGGTGCCGAGCCAGACGTCCGGGTCGCGCAGCGCGCGCATCCGGATATAGCCGGCGGTCCACGGACCGATCCCGCGCGTGGCGAGCAGGCGATGTTCGACATCGCCGCGCTCGGCCGAGCCGTCGAGCACCAGCTCACCCACCGCGAGGGCAGCGCACAGCTCGCGGAGTGCGCGGGCTCGGCTCGCCGGCATGGGCAGCTCCCCCGGATCGGCCTTGGCCAGCTCCTGCGGACGCGCGAACGTGTGAGTGACCGTGCCGCAGGGCACCGGTAGCGCCCGTCCGTACCTCGCCGCCAAGCGGCCGGCGAGGGTGCGTGCCCCCGCGACGGAGATCTGCTGGCCGAGAACGGCCCGGATGGCCAGTTCGGCGCCGTCGACGGTTCCCGGCACCCGCAAGCCGGGTCGGGCGGCCACATGGCCGGCCAGTGGACCGGATCCGAGTACCGCGTCGACCGCGACGGGATCGGCGTCGAGATCGAGCAATCTGCGGCAGCGGGCGACCGCGACGGTGAGATCGCGCAGGTCGCCCAGCGCGAGGCTGGCCCGGACGTATCCGGCGCCCGGCGGTCCCTCGGACAACCGGACCGTCGCCGTCGCGTGCGGAAGGTCGAGGGCTCGGACGAACGTGAGCGTCCCGGACCCGGGCTCCACGCTTTCGACTCCCGGTACGGCGCGCTGTCCCAGGAAACGCAACGCGGCGCCGACATCGCCCGGCCGGCGGTAGGTGAGCCGCAGGTTCACGGTGCCCGGCTCGGCGATCTCTCGGGTGCGCCGGCGCTGACGCAGGGCCGTGGGCGTGGTCGCGAAGATCTCCCGGACCGTGTCGTTGAACTGCCGCAGGCTCGCGAATCCGGCCGCGAACGCCACCTCGGTCACCGGGACGTCGGTCGTCTCGAGCAGCAGCCGGGCCGTCTGGGCGCGCTGCGCCCGGGCCACCGCCAGCGGACCCGCCCCGAGCTCGCCGGCGAGCACGCGGGTGAGATGCCTGGGCGTGTAGCCCAATCGGGAGGCGAGCCCGCCGACACCCTCGCGGTCGACGACCCCGTCGCCGATCAGCCGCATCGCCCGGGCCACCAGATCCGCCCGGATGTCCCACTCCGGCGAACCGGGGCTGGCGTCGGGCCGGCAACGCTTGCAGGCGCGGTAGCCGGCGTGCTGGGCGGCCGCGGGACTCGCGTAGAAGCGCACTCCCTCCAAGCGCGGCAGGCGAGCCGGGCACGAGGGCCGGCAGTAGATACGCGTGCTTCGGACGGCGCTGACGAACCAGCCGTCAAAACGCGCATCGCGACTGGACACCGCAAGGTAGCAGCGCTCCGGGTCTGCGACAACGTCGAGCATGCGGCCCAGTCTGCCCCCCGCCCGGGGGATCCCACTAGCGGATTTCGGACGTGGCGATCAGAGCGTCTCGAGGGCTCCCAACTCGTCCCACAGGTACGCCAGCGCCTCGGCTCCGCGCAGCAGCATCGGGATGACCACGCGCTCGTTGGGCGCGTGGATCCGATCGTCCGGCAGCCCCACCCCGAAGAAGATCACCGGGGCCGCGAGGATCTCCGCCAGGTCGGCTTCCGGGCCGCTGCCACCTTCTCGGGTGAAGAGCACCTCCTGGCCGAACGCCCGCTCCATCGCGGCCGCCGCGGCCCGCAGTGCGGGGGCGTCGAGCGGTGTGAGGCACGGGCGCACGCCCGGCCCGCCGAACGTGACCGTGGCCTGGATGCCCGAGGGCACGCGGGCCGCGACGTAGCTCTCCATCGCCCGGCGCACGTCCTGCGGCTCCTGATCGGCCACCAGCCGGAAGCTCACCTTCGCGTGCGCGTCGGACGGGATGATCGTTTTGGCTCCTGGGCCGGTGTAGCCGCCCCACATGCCGTTGACCTCCGCCGTCGGACGCGCCCACACCCTCTCGAGGGTGCTGTAGCCCGCCTCGCCGGCGGCCTCCCGCGAGCGGGCCGGCCCGGCGAGCCAGGCCGCCTCGTCGAACGGGAGCCGGCCGAACAGTTCGCGCTCGCGCGCGCCGAGTGGGCGCACCCGATCGTAGAAACCGTGAAGGGTGATCCGGCCGTCGGCGTCGTGCAGACCGCTGAGCAGATCCGCCATCACATGCAGCGGGTTGCGGACCCCGCCGCCGAATGATCCGCTGTGCAGATCCCCATCGGGCCCGTGCAGATCGACCTGGCAGTCGATGATGCCGCGCATTCCGGTGCACAGGCTCGGCGTCTCGCGATCGAAGACGCTGGTGTCGGAGACCACGACGACGTCGCAGCGCAATTGCTCGCGGTGGGCGCGTAGCAGATCGGCGAAGTGCGGGGAACCGGACTCCTCCTCCCCCTCGATCAGCAGCTTGATCGTCACTGCCGGGGCGATGCGGCGCTGCGCCGCAAGATGCGCCGCCAACCCGTGCAGGTGCATCAACACCTGGCCCTTGTCGTCGGCGGTGCCTCGCCCCAGCAGCTCGTCGCCCCGGACGGCCGGCTCGAACGGCGGGCTTTCCCATAGCTCGAGCGGATCGACCGGCTGCACGTCGTGGTGACCGTAGACGACGACCACCGGAGCATCCGCCCGCTCGCCCGGCCAGTGCGCGAAGACCGCCGGATGCCCCTCCGTCTCCCAGATCTCGACGTGGGGGAAGCCGGCCTGCCGCGCTCGGTCGGCGAGCCACTCGGCGCTGGAACGCACGTCGGCGGCGTGTCCGGGGTCAGCGCTGATCGACTGGATTCGCAGCCACGGATCAAGGTCGGCGAGCAGCGCTGCACGATCGAGAAAATCTGCCGGCATTCCCGCCGGCGGCTGGGCGCTCACGAGGCAAGGCTAGCCGCCGGCGGGCCGCCTCCCGGCTCGGAGAGCAGCTCAGCGAGCTCGGCGCGGCTGAGCAGCGGCGGCCGGACGAGGCCCGCATCCCCCTCCCGGACGTAGAGGAAACCGGCACTGACCTCCTCCGGCTCGACCCCGGCGATATCGGCCCAGGCCGCCCGGTAGCAGGCCAGCTGAATGGCTGACCCCCCGGCGACGCCGTCGGCCGGCCGGGCGCCGGTCTTGTAGTCGATGACGTCGTAGCCACCGTCATCGCGCCGGTACACCGCGTCGATCCGTCCGCGTACGAGCACCGGCTCGTTCGGGAGATCGATGGTCAGCTCGAAACCGACCTCGACCGCCACGGGCTCGCGCGCCGCCCAACTGCTGGCCAGAAACGCCTCCTGCAGCTCACCGAGCTCACCGAGCTCGGCGCCCGCCAGGGCGATCGACTCATCGCCGGCACCGGGAAGGTCTTCCGGACCCAGCAAGGCACGGCCGCCTGAGCGTTGCTCGAGCCAGGCGTGAAAGCTGGTCCCCCGGCGCGCGGCAGGCGCGGGCGGCGCGGGCAGCGGGCGGGCGAGGCGCGCCGCGTAACCCTGCGGATCGCGGGCGACGTCGACCAGGTCGCTCACTGACAGCGTCTGCGGGACGGCCACGTCGCGGCGCTCAGCCGGGCCCCGCTGCTCGCGCCGCAGCAACTCCCCGTCGCGTCGCCAGCTCGCGATGCGCTCGGCTTCGGCTGCGGTCGGCGCGGCCACGGCACGCTCGGCCCCGCCATCGCGCAGGCGCTGCCGGACGGCGGCGGCAGCCCACCGCACATCAGGCGTGACGACGGGCGCCGGGGGCCAGGCGGTGTCGGCGACCCGCTCCTGCGCCAGCAGCGGGTTGTTCTCGTCCGGGCCCGGCTCCGGGGCGCCCGGCTCGACGACCCCCGCTCCCTGGGCGCACGCGTCCTCGATCTCGATGAAGAACTCCGACAGCGGCGCCAGCACGTTTCGTGCCGTGGCCGACCACCAGAAGCCCGAGCAGAGCAGCACCTCGCGGGCCCGGGTCACGGCGACGTAGGCCAGCCGGCGTTCCTCGGCGGCTCCCACCGCTCGGTACGCGTCCTTGAACGCCCGGCACCCCGCCGGCGACGGGTCGTCCCAGACCGGAAGGTCGTCGCGATCGCCCCGCAGCTCCCCCGGCAGCGCCTCCGCGCGCCACGGCCACGGCGAGGTGCCGCGAGCGCTCGGAAACACCCCCTTCGACAGCCCGGGCACCGAGACCACGTCCCACTCCAGGCCCTTGGCGGCATGGACGGTCATCAGCTTCACCGCGTCAGCCGCCGAGGGCACGCCGATGTCGTAGCCGTCCTCGGCCTTCTCGGCCGCATCGAGGGAAGCCAGGAACGCGCCGAGGTCGGTCTGGCCGTCGAGCCCGACGAAATCGGCCGCCACGTCGAGGAACGCGAGCACGTTGGCCCGCCGGCCGCGACGCAGCCTCGCGGGGGTGGCCTCCAGCTCGATGTCGAGCCCGATGGTGCGCTCGACATCGGCGATCAGATCGGGCAGTGGCTGATCGACCCGGCCGCGCAACGCCGCCAGCTCGCGGCGCAGGATCCGAAGCCGGCGGTCGGCTTCGGCGGACAGCGGCGCCGACGCGATGAGCTCCGGGTCGTCGAGCTGGTCGAGGACGTCGGCCAGGGCGCCCACCTCGGCCTCGTCGCCACCAAGGCGTAGCGACGGCCCGGCCCCGGCGAGATCGCCCGGAGCAGAGCCCGGCTCACCGCCCCCGCGCACCAGCACGGACGCTCGCCGTCCCATGGCATCAAGGTCGCGCAACCCGATCCGCCACCGCGGGCCGGTCAGCAGCCGCAGCATCCCGGCGTTGGCCGTGGCGTCATGCAGGACACGCAGCACCGCGACGATGTCGGCCACCTCGGGAGCGTCGAGCAACCCGCCGAGACCGACGACCTCGACCGGCACACCGGCCCGCTCGAGCGCCTGCCGCAAGAGGCCGAATTGGCTACGGCGCCGGCACAGCACGGCCGCTTCGTGCCACCCCTCGCACTCGGGTTGCGCGCAGCCGGCGGCGTGCTCCGCGCGGCCATCGACGCAGGCGCCACGGATCCGAGCAGCGACCCACTCCGCCTCCGCCTCGGCGTCGGAGAGCAGCCGGACGCGCACCTGCCCTCCCGCCGGACCCGCCGTTTCCCGGCCTTCGCGGGGCTGGAGCACCGGCGGCTCGACGAGCGCACCGGAGCCTCGCCCGAGCCCCGCCACGACGCGGTTGGCGACCGCGAGAATGGCCCCTCCGCTCCGGAAATTCACCGTGAGCGGGTACACCTGCGCCGGCGCGCCGGACGCCCGCCGGAAGTGCTGCGGAAACCGCAGGATGTTGCCCACGCTCGCACCGCGGAAGCCGTAGATCGACTGCGCCGGGTCGCCCACAGCCGTCACCGGATGCCCGCCGGCAAACAGCCGCTCGAGCAGCTTGCGCTGACCCACCCCGGTGTCCTGGTACTCGTCGAGCAACACGATCCGGTGAGCCGTGCGCTCAGCCGCTGCGACCACGGGGTGGCACGCCAGCCCGGCGGCGAGCGAGATCTGGTCGCCGTAGTCCAGCAGCAACGCCTCCCGCTTGGCGCGTTCGAATGCCTCCACCAACCCGAGCAGCTGCAAGCGTCCGGCGCCCTTCTCCAACGCGTCAGCGGCCTCCCGGCGGGGCCTCGGGAGGGCGCCGATCATCGCCGCCATCCGCTCGTTCGCGGCCCTGACGTCATCGGGTGTCGCCAGGTGCGATGCGAGCTCGTCGGCGAGTTGACGCACCCGCTCGGCGACGCTCGCCGGCGTGAGCTCCAGATCGAGCGGGCCTGCCCAGCGGCGGACGACCGCGAGAGCGAGCTGCCATCGCAATCCCTCCGGCGCGAGCCTGGTCGCCGGCTCGACCCCGATCCGCAGCCCATGGTCAGCGACCAGCCGCGCGCCGTAACCGTTGTAGGTCAGGATGACCGGCTCGCCGTCGAGCACTCCCCCGGCTGCCGCGCCGAACGCCGAGCGCAGGCGCTCGAGCCCGCCGCGCACCCGGGCGGCCAGCGACGCCGTCGCCTTGGTGGTGAATGTCAGGCCCAGCACCTCGTCCGGACGCGCTTGGCCCGTCGCGACCAGATGGACGACGCGGGCAGCCATCACCTCGGTCTTGCCCGAGCCGGCCCCGGCCAGGATCAGCCCTGGCTCCAGCGGCGCTCCCACCGCCGCCTGCTGCTGCGCGGTCAGCTTCCAGTCAGCCCTGCCCTCACCCAGCAGCGCCAGGGTGTCCTGCAGGGTCCAGGTCATCGCGGTCAATGCGGTCATCGGGGTCACGCCACCTGGGCGCCTTCGGGCCGGGCCGGGCAGCAGCGCCGGACCGGACACAGGTCGCACGTCTCGTTGCGGCGGGCCGGGAACGACTCCGAAGCGATGGCCGAGACCAGCCGCTCCAGCAGATCGTGCACCCAGGTGCGGCCCGTGGAATCCGGCTCGAGCGCCGGCTGCTCACGCACGCTGCCGTTGCGCAAATGCAAGAGCGCGGCGCCTGCCGACCCGGTGAGCTCGGGCTGCTCATCCTGCCCGGCGGAGGGAGGACGCACCGCGCCGAGCATCACCGCAAGCTGGTAGAGGCCGAGCTGCGGGCTCTCCTGAGCCTGGCTCGTGGTGGCGGCGGCACGGCCGGTCTTGTAGTCCACCACCACCCCGCGGCCTTCGCGGTCGCGCTCCAGCCGGTCGATCTGGCCGCGGATGCGCGCCCGGCCCGCAGCAAGATTCAGCTCGAGGTCGAAGTCGAGCTCCGCCCCGACGACGGTGTGAGGACGCGCCTGATGCCATTCGAGCAGCTTGGCCAGCGCCTGGCGGGCGGCCACCCGCTCGCGGGCGGAGTACCACGGCGCCTCCCAGTCGATCTGCGGCCAGTGCACATCGAGCCGCTTCTCGAGCTCGGGGAGGCTGGTGATGCCGGATTCGACGATGTCGCGCGCCAGCTCGTGGATCAGGGTGCCGAAACCTTGTGACGAGGTGCTGGCGCTCGCGACCCCCGCCCGGCGCACCAGAAACCAGCGCAACGGGCAGGTCTTGATCGCCTCGACCTGGCTCGGTGAGAGGGTGACCGCTCCGCCCTCGGCCAGCAGCGGCAGCTCGCGTTCGGTCCAGGACGCGAGCCCCCACCATCTGCTCGGATCAGCGGCCGGCACGGCAGGAGCCAGCTCGGCGAGCTCCGCCACGGCCGCCTCCCGCAGCGCCGGCGAGGCCTCGGGATCGCTCGCGACGCACCGCAGCTCCGCGACGAGCGCGGGCAGCGACAGGACGCGAGGCGCGATCTCCGTCTGCGCCGGTACCTCGACACCGAGTTCGCTGAGGAAACGCGAGGGGCGCAGCTCACCGTCATCGCCTCCGCTGACCGCCGTCACGAGGAGCCGGCTCCGGGCCCGGGTGATCGCCACGTAGAAGAGCCGACGCTCCTCGACCAGAGCCTCGGCCCGCGCCGCAGCCGCGGACTCCTCGGCCGCGAACAGCGTGGGCTCCTCCTCGGCCGACGCCAGCGCGTCAGCCTCGAGCAGGCTGCTGCGCCGGCGTAGATCCGGCCAGGTGCCTTCCTGCACGCCGGCGACGACGACGAGATCCCACTCCAGCCCCTTCGAGCGGTGCGCCGTCAGCAGGCGTACCGCACCGGCCGGCGCGCCAGAACCGCGCTGGCTCAGGGGATCCGCCGGAATCTCCTGACGAGCCAACCCGTCGAGGAAGACCTCCAAACCCGCGGCCGGCAGCCGGTCGGTGAAGCGCGCCGCAGCCTCGAACAGGGCCACGACCGCGTCGAGCTGGCGGTCGGCATGGCGCAGCAGGGCGGCACTGGCGCCCGCCGGACGGCGCACCGTCTCCACCAGCCGACGGCGCCATCGGCTCGCCGACCACACCGTCCACAGCACCTGCTCCGGGGTCTGCCCGTCCGCCACGGCGCGGCGCACGATCGACAGCAGCGCCGAGATCCGCCGTGGGGCTTCGCTCACGTCATCAGGCACCCCGACCAGCGGCCCGCCCCCGGCAGGCTCCAGGCACTCCACGATCAGCTCGCCCGAGCGTCGGCTCCCCCCGCAGCTGCGCTCGCAGCGATGCAAGGCGCGGCGCAGCCGGCGCACGTCGAGCGCGTCGGCTCCCCCGAGCGGCGAGCTCAGCAACTGCACCGCGACGTCCTCGTCGAGCACGGCGAGCCCGGTGCCCACGCGCAGCAGGGTCAGCAACGGATCGAGCGCCGGCTCGCGGATCAGCGGACGCTCGTCGGCTGGGGTGTCGACCGGCACCCCAGCGTCAGCGAGAGCGCGCTGCAGCGGGCTCGCCAGCCGGGTGCTGCGCACCAGGACCGCCATCGAGGACCAGGCCAAACCATCGATCAAATGCGCGCGGCGCAGCACGTCGGCCACGGCCGCGGCTTCCTGCGCTGCCGACGGGAACAGCCGAACGGCCACGGCGGGCTCGGACGCCGGAGGGCCCATAGCCGCCAGCTCGCGGTGGGCGGCAACGGCCGCGGCCGGCAATCCGGGCAGCGGCAAGCGGTGGGCCACCGACCGCGACGCAGCAAGCAGCACCTCGCCCGATCTGCGGCAGCCACCCAGCGCCAGCACACGCGCAGGCCGCCCGCGCCGGCCGCGAAATCGATCCGGAAAGTTCAGGATTCCGCTGACCTCCGCGCCGCGAAACGCGTAGATCGACTGATCCGGATCGCCGACGACGACGAGCTGCGGCCCCGCGGCCGCGAGCGTCTGCAGCACCTGCTCCTGCGCCGGATCGGTGTCCTGGTACTCGTCGACGACGACCAGCCGAAGGTCGCGCGCGACCTCGGCCAGCACCTCTGGCATCGCCAGCAGCCGCGCCGTACGGCGCACCAGCCCCGAGTAGTCCACGGCGCCCTGCCAGTCGAGATTGGCGAGGTAGTCGGCATAGAACGGCGCGAGTGACTGCCAGGCCGGCCGGCCGGTGAGGCTGGCGAGCTGCTCGAGATCGGCCGGTTCGATGCCGCGCTCCTGGCAGCGCGCGAGCAGGCCGCGGACCTCGTCAGCAAACCCGCGGAGGCCGATGATCGGCTGCCACTCGGGCGGCCATCCCGGACCGGGCCGGGGCTCGACTCCCGGCGGATCGGGCCGGAGCAGATCGCGCACCACCACGTCCTGCTCCGGACCGGAAAGCAGCCGGATCGCCGTGCCGGAAAGGGTGGGGTCGTGGCTGCGCAGGACCGCGTAGCACCACGCATGAAATGTCCAGGCCAGCCGGCCGGCGACGGTGATCTTCAACCGCGACGCGAGCCGCAGCCGGAGCTCGTCAGCCGCCCGCCTGGAAAACGTGAGCACCAGCACCTGCTCCGGACGCAGCCCGCCGCGCTGCACGCGATCGGCGACCAGCTCCACGACCGTCGCGGTCTTGCCGGTGCCGGGCCCGGCGAGCACCAGCAGCGGGCCCTCGCGATGGTCGATGACGCGCTGCTGATCTCCATCCGGGATGATCGGCTGGCGCGGCGAGCCGGCCGGACGGACCAACCGGGGGGTCAGGTCATCGCGGGCGGTAGAGGCGGGCACCCCAAGAGTCGACCACGGACCGCTGACAAATTTCAGGCACAGCACGCGGGGCACCGCCGCCCCGGGGCGCGGTTACTGCGGCCCGCTCCAGCGCGCGGCCCGAAGGTCGACGCGCTCGCCGCCGACGGCGATGGGGGTGCCGTCAGCCACCAGGCGCCGCAGTGCCTCCACCGGGCCGGCGGGATTCGGATAGCCGCTGGACAGGACCACCCGATGCCACGCCACCTCGTGCCCGTGACGGCTCATCGCCGCGCCCACCGCACGCCCTGATCCGCGGCCGATCAGCTCGGCGACATCGCCGTAGGTGAGGACCTTGCCGGCCGGGATCTGGGCCACGACGTCGAGCACCTCCGCCGCGTATGCCGTCGGCTTGCCGCCCAAGATCGGACGCGTGCTGACCCCGGCGGACACCGAGCGCGGCGGTCCGGATCGCGGCATGCGGCGGGGCTAGCGGATCAGTAGACCGGCAGGCCCTTGTCGACCTGGGTGGCCCACGCCGTCACGCCGCCCTGCACATGCTTGGCCGTGCTGAACCCGGCGCCCTTCAAGGTGGCGAGCGCCTCCGCCGAGCGGACCCCGGTCTTGCAGTACAGGATGATCGGCTTGTCCTGCGGGAGCTCGGAGAGCTTCGCCGGCAGATCGCCCTTCGGGATCAGCTGCGCGCCGGGGATCCGGACGATCTCCCACTCGGCCGGCTCGCGCACGTCGACCAGCAGGAAGTCGTCGCCCGCCGCGCGCATCGCGGCCAGCTCACCGGCCGTGATGGTCGCGTCGCGCGCGGCCTCCTGCGCCTCCTCGGAGACGACGCCGCAGAACGCCTCGTAATCGATCAGCTCGGTGACGGTGGGGTTCTTGCCGCAGATCGCGCACTCGGGGTCCTTGCGCACCTTGATGTCGTGGTAGCTCATCTCGAGTGCGTCATAGACCATGAGGCGCCCGACCAGCGGCTCGCCGATGCCGGTCAGCAGCTTGATCGCCTCGTTGACCTGGATCGAGCCGATCGAGGCGCAGAGCACCCCGAGGACGCCGCCCTCGGCGCACGACGGCACCATGCCCGGCGGCGGGGGCTCGGGGTAAAGGCACCGGTAGCACGGGCCGTGCTCGGCCCAGAAGACGCTTGCCTGGCCGTCGAAACGGTAGATCGAGCCCCAGACGTAAGGCTTGCCGAGCAGCACGCAGGCGTCGTTGACCAGGTAGCGCGTGGCGAAGTTGTCGGTGCCGTCGACGATCAGGTCGTACGGCGCGAAGAGCTCCATGACGTTGGAGCTGTCGAGCCGCACCTCGTGGAGGTTGACGGTCACGTACGGGTTGATCTCGGCCACCGAGTTACGCGCCGACTCGGCCTTCGACCGGCCGATGTCGGACACCCCGTGGATGATCTGACGCTGCAGGTTCGACTCGTCGACGACGTCGAAATCGACGATGCCGAGCGTGCCGACGCCCGCCGCCGCCAGGTACATCAGCGCGGGGCTGCCGAGCCCACCGGCACCGACGACGAGCACCTTCGCGTTCTTCAGCCGCTTCTGCCCGGCCATCGCGACATCGGGAATGATCAAGTGCCGGGAGTAGCGCCGGATCTCATCGATGCTCAGCTCCGCGGCTGGCTCCACCAGCGGGGGCAGCGTCGAGTTAGGCAGTTCGGTGGATGGCACGAGAGCGGGCTCCTCGCGAAGACGGGTGGACCTATCGGGTACGCCGTCCATTCTGCCGGGCCATGAAGCCTTGCCCGAAATGCGGCGCCGTCACGTCACAACCACGCGGCCAGGTCAAGGATTCCGGCAAGCTCGATCCGGCCGGTGTGGGCTCCGGCACCCAGGGAGGGAGGGCGGCGCCGAGACTGACCCTCAGGCCGGCAGGTGCGGCTGAACCGCTTCCAGCACGGCCCGCACGATCGCCTGGCGAGGGTCGGACTGCACCGAGGACGACGCCGAGACGGCGATCTCGACCCCGTCGACATCCAGTGCCAGCGAGACCGACGCGGTCGAGTCGTCGACCTCGAGGTGCTCGAGGCGCCCGATGACCGCGTCCTCGGTGAGTTCCTCGATGGCGTGAAGCGTGGCGTCAGCGACGGCATGGTTCACGCCATTGGCCGTCGTGGTGCCGGGAGCCTCGCCGCGGCACTCCCGCTCGCCGCGGCGCAGCACGACGCTGACCGTGACCTTGCGGCCGGTGCTGGTGACGTTCATGACGGTGACCCGCACGCCACCGTGGCCGTCGAAGCCGCCCGCTTCCGTTCCCGCTGCCGGGGCGAAATCGGCTGCCGCTTCGACCATCTGGACCTGGCCGGCGTCGACCCCGAGACCGAAGCGCTCGCGCAGCAACCGTCCGACGGAGGTGGCGACCTCGACCTCGTCGACATCGGCCGCCAGATCGAGACGCAAGAGCCCGGCACCGCCGGTGTCGTCGTCGCCGATATCGGCGGAGCGAATGCCGGGAATGCTGCGCAAAGCGAGAAGGACTTCGTCGATGCTGACGGCAGTGCTGGGGGTCACGGATTCCTTGTCGGCGTGGTGACTACCCGGTCTTGAGCCGTTTGTAGCAATCAGGCACTGCGCCTCTTGCGCGCGGGCGCTGCCTTCTTCGCTCCCGCTTTCTTGGCGGCCACCTTGGCCGGTTTCTCATCGGCTTCAGCGGCCTCGTCAGCCTCAGCCGCGCCGGAGCCGGCCTTCTTTCCCTTTGCGGCGTCGACGGATGCGCGCAGTGCGGCCATCAGGTCGAGCACCGCCCCGCCGGAGGCTTCCGGCGGGGCCGGTGACATCACCTCGCGGCCCGCAACCTTCGCGTCGATCACCGCCTGCAACGCCTCGCGATAGCCGTCGGTGTATTGGCTCGGGTCGAAGTCGCCGGCCAGTGTCTCGATCAGCGAACCGGCCATCGCCAGCTCCTGCGGACGCACCGAGATGTCCTCGTCAAGGAAGCCGAAGTCGGGCTGGCGTACCTCGTCGGGCCAGAGCATCGTCTCGAGCACGAACACCCCGTCGCGCACGCGCAGGGTGGCCAGCTGCTCGCGCTGGCGAAGCGCGACTTTCACGAGAGCGACGCGTCCGGATTCCTCGAGGGCGTCGCGCAGCAGCGCGTACGGCTTGGTCCCGGTGCGGTCGGGCTCCAGGTAATACGACTTGGCGAAGTAGATCGGGTCGACCTGCTCCAGCGGGACGAACTGCAGGACGTCGATGGTGCGCGAGCTCGTCAGCGGCAGCCCCGCCAGGTCCTCGTCGGTGAGGACCACCATGTCGCCGCCGCCGAGGTCGTAGCCCTTGGCGATGTCGCCGTAGCTGACCTCCTCGCCGTCGATGGTGCAGACGCGCTTGTATTTGATACGCCCGCCGTCCTCCCGGTGGACCTGATGAAACGAGACGTCACGCTCCTCGGTCGCGGAGTAGAGCTTGACCGGGATCGTCACCAGACCGAAGGAGATGGCGCCCTTCCAGATGGATCTCACCGCAGGATCATCCCCCGCCGCCGGGGCAAACGCACGCCGATACAGCCGCCGCAACGCCTCAGCGTCTTGCCCTCCATCGCCGCCTGCCCGGCAGCCGAGACTGCTCTGGTCGTGCAACGACCCCCACCTGGCAAAGAAACGGGTAGAACCGCAAGATGGCCCGCCGACCGGCGACGCGATGAGCGTCTGGGATGCCCAGCCGATGCTGGCCACGCCGGGGCCGATACCTGAAGGCCCGCAATGGTGCTACGAGTTCAAGTGGGACGGCGTGCGGGCCCTGGTCAGCGTCCGCGCACCGCAGCATGGCGGGATCCGTATCCACTCGCGTTCGGGCGCTGACGTCACCCGCGCCTATCCCGAGGTGGCCGGCGCCGCCCGGAACCTCTACGACGACCTCGTCGGCGCCAGCGGGCCCAACGAGGTGCGCCTCGACGGGGAGATCGTCGCGTTCGGGCCCGACGGGCGACCGTCGTTCAGCGCACTCCAGAGTCGCATGGCGGTGAACGACACGGCCCGGGCGCGGCGCCTGGCAGCCTCCACCCCCGCGTCGTTCCTGGCGTTCGACATTCTCATCGAGGGCGGCCAGGACACGATGAACCTGTCGTACGAGCAGCGCCGGGCGCTGCTGGAGGCACTCCCGATGGCGGTGCCGCCGTCGCTGTGCGCCCCGGAGGTCTCCGGCTCCGACGTCGCCGCCATCGCCCGGGAGCAAGGGCTCGAGGGCGTGGTCGCCAAGCTGAAGAGCCGCCCGTACGAGCCGGGCAGGCGCTCGGCGAGCTGGATCAAGACCCCCTTCCGGCAGCGCCAGGACGTCGTCATCGGAGGGTGGGAGCCGGGCCAGCACGGCCGGGAGGGCCAGCTGGGCGCGCTGCTCGTCGGGGTGCACGACGAGACCGGCGCGCTGATCTACGCCGGGCAGGTCGGCACCGGCTTCACCGCGCGGACGCTCGCCGATCTCCAGCAACGGCTGGCGGCGCTGACCACCGCGCAACCGCCGTTCTCGGGCCTGGAAGGGGTTGCGGCGCGTGACCTTCGCGAGGCGCGCTGGGTGCGCCCCGAGCTGGTGGCCGTGGTGGAGTTCCGGGAGTGGACCGGCGAGGGTCGGCTGCGCGCCCCCTCGTTCAAGGGCCTGCGTTCCGACGTCGCAGCGGAGGCGGTCGTTCGTGACACCTAGCGAAGCGGCACCATCCAAGGTGCCCGTCGACGTCGAGGGCCGCCGCCTCGTGCTGTCCAACCTGGACAAGGTGCTCTACCCGGAGGCGGGTTCAACGGGCTTTACCAAAGGCCAGGTGCTCGACTACTACACGCGCATCGCGCCGTTCCTGCTACCGCACCTCGCCGGCCGGCCACTGACCCGCAAGCGCTACCCCAACGGGGTCGACGGCGCGTTCTTCTTCGAAAAGAACGTCCCCCGCGGGCTCCCCGAGTGGGTGCGAACGGCCCGGCTGCCGAGTCCCGGATCGACCAAGGACCGCGAGGTCATCGATTTCGTGATCGTCGACGAGCTGGCGACCCTCGTCTACGTCGCCAATCTGGCCTCGCTGGAGCTGCACACCCCGATGTGGAAGGTCGACCGCAAGGGGGCCGCGAAGCCGCCGGACCTGCTCGTGATCGACCTCGACCCCGGGCCGCCGGCGAGCATCGTCGAATGCTGCCGGGTGGCCGAGCTGGTGCGCGAAGCGAGCGACCGTGAGTGGCATCCGAAGACCAGCGGCTCGAAGGGGATGCAGCTGTACGCGCCGGCGGGCGGCAAGCGTTCCGCGCAGTCCACGTCCGAGGAGATCCGCACGCTGGCCGAGCAGCTCGAGCGCCGCCATCCCGACCTCGTCGTCAGCCGGATGACGAAGACGCTGCGGCCGGGAAAGGTCTTCATCGACTGGTCGCAGAACAATCCCGCCAAGACGACGATCAGCGTCTACTCGCTGCGCGCCAGGCCGCGGCCGACCGTCAGCACGCCGATCAGCTGGGACGAGGTCGCCGGCTGCACGAAAGCCGAGCAGCTCGTCTTCGAGGCGTCCGACGTCCTGGAACGCACGTCATCCAGCGGCGACCTCTTCGCCCCCGTTCTGGGATGAGGTGGATGCGGCGCCGGCAGGGAGGGTATTGAGTAGGGCATGGCTCACCACCCAGACGGCATCGAAGCCGGCCTGCTGACGGACGAAGTCCTCGCCCGCGAGCTCGCCACCCTGCACGCCACGCGCCACGAGACGTTCCTCGAGGCCTCCGATGACGCTCTCGCCGCCCATACCAGGCGCATGCTGCTGCTGGAAGGCGAATATCTACGGCGTTTCCCGGACCGCGACGCGCCGCATCCGCTGCGCACCCGCTCGGGCAGCCGGGCCGCCGCCGGTCAGGACTGAGCGCCCCGACCGCTCGCCGCTGAGCGGCATGGCGGCGAAGTTGTGATTGTCTGACGTCGCCACTTGGAATGCCGCATGGCACGAGGCGCCTACCGGGGTGCGCCGCAGGCGAGGCCGGAAGGGGGCACAGAGTTGAGTGCCGATCAGGCGTCCCCACAGCCGGCTGGCATGCGCGAGCCGACCAGCCACGGGGCGGCGGACGTCCCCGCGCAGGAGCCCGCCCGCCGCGGCCGGCTGCCGCGTCACGCGCGCCGGCGCCAGCTGCTCGGGGCGGCCCGTGAGGTCTTCGTGGCCCAGGGTTACCACTCGGCGGCGATGGATGAGATCGCCGAGCGGGCGGGTGTCAGCAAGCCGGTGCTCTACCAGCATTTCCCCGGCAAGCTCGACCTGTATCTGGCGCTGCTCGACGAGCACACCGCCGAGCTCGGTGCCCGGGTGCGCGAGGCGCTCGAATCGACCCCAGACAACCACGTCCGGGTCAGCCGCTCGGTGCAGGCCTACTTCGATTTCGTGGACGACCCGAGCGGCGCCTACCAGCTGGTCTTCGAGTCCGATCTGCGCAACGAACCCGCTGTGCGAGCTCGCGTCGAGGGCAGTCTGACCGACTGCGTGAACGCCATCGCCGCCACCATCGCGCGCGACACCGGCTACCGGCCGGAGGACGCCGAGCTGCTCTCGGTCGGCGTGGCCGGTATCGCCGAGGTCGGCGCCCGATGGTGGCTGACGTCCGGTGGGGCCGTCACCAAGGAGCACGCGGTCGACCTCCTGGTGCAGCTGGCCTGGCGGGGACTGTCCGGGGCACCGAAGGTCTGAGCCAGGTCCAGCCGGCCCCTTCCGAGGTCGGATCGGCCCAGAGCGAACGAGCGGCGACACGCGGGCGGCGCGCCCGTCGCCACCCGTACTGTGAAATTTCCCTACGACGCGGAGGTTCCTCGGTGGAGGTCAAGATCGGGGTCCAGTACGCGGCCCGCGAGCTGGTTCTGGAAAGCGCGCTCACTCCCGAGGAGGTCGAGCAGGCCGTCACCGACGCCATTCGTTCCGAGCTCGGGGTGCTGTCGCTGCAGGACGAGAAGGGCCGCCGGATCGTCGTTCCGGTCGCCAAGCTGGCGTACATCGAGATCGCCGAAGCCGAGGGGCGCCGGGTCGGTTTCGGCGCCGCCATGTAACTCGAGGTAACTCGAGGTAACTCGAGCTGTCGGCTACTCCGAGAGCCCCAGCGCGCGCATCCGCTCGGAATGGCCGTCGATGACGCGCTGGAAGAGGCGCCCGAGCTCGGCCAGATCGGACGCGCCGGACGCGAGCAGGGCGACCAGCCCCTCGCGTTCGACGGCGACCCGCTGGGCCTGCGTGAGGGCCTCGCCCACGAGTCGACGGGCCCAGAGCGCGAGGCGGCCGCCGAGTCGAGGGTCGGCGGCGATGGCCGCGCGCACCCGGTCGACGGCGAAGGCCGCGTGGCCGACGTCGCCGAGTACCTGACGCACCAGGTCCCGGGACGGGGGGTCGAGATACGCGGACGCCTCCCGGTAGAAGTCGCGGGCGATGCCGTCACCCACATAAGCCTTGACCAGGCTCTCCAGCCAGTCAGCGGGTGCCGTCAGGTCATGGAAGGTGTCGAGCGCCGCAACGTAGGGCGCCATGGCCTCCTCCGGGTCGACCCCGAGCCCGCCGAGGTACTGGCACAGCTGCTGGAAGTGGGCGAACTCGCCAGCGGCAAACGCCGATAACGCCGCCCGATCGCTCATGTTCGGCGCCATCCGGGAGTCCGACGCCATCCGCTCGAATGCCGACAGCTCGCCATAGGCCAGCGCTCCGAGCAAGTCGATCAGCCCGGCCCGGCCGGGATCGTCCACCGCTGCAGCACCGGCCTCGAGGGTCGCATCGCGCTCGGTCTGCTCCACGACCTGACCTTACGAGGCGCCGCCACCCGAGGAACGCGTACAGCCTGGACACTCAGGACAAATGCGTGCCGTACGATAGGAGTGCGAGCTCGACATCCCGTCGGGCTTTGCCCGGCGCCCTTTCATGAGTGCCCTTCCGGGACGTTGGCCAAGAAGTCGATTTCCCGACGAGCGAGCTGCGAGGCCCGGGCCGAATTGTGAGTGGCTCCGTCGTGACGGCCGCTCGTAGCCGCAGGAGCTAGTTCTGACTAACCACATGACCCCGTCTGCGCAAAGCGATTCCGTGTCGAGTGACAAGGGAAGTGAAATCTCCCCTGACGTCCCGCTCGTCGAAGCGCCCAACGACCTGGAATCAGCCGATTCCGCTGCTGCTTTCCCCTCCGATTTCGCCTCTTTCGGGGTCAGCGCCGCCATCGTGACGGCGCTTTCTGAAGCCGGCATCACCGCGCCGTTCCCGATCCAGGCCTTGACGCTGCCGATCGCCCTCGAGGGCACCGACGTCATCGGCCAGGCGCGCACCGGCACGGGCAAGACGCTCGCTTTCGGCATTCCGGTGCTGGAGCGCGTCACCGCGGGCCGCGCCGCCGAGCCAGAGGGCGTTCGCCCCCTGGCGCTCGCCGTCGTCCCCACCCGTGAGCTGTGCGTTCAGGTCACCGAGGACCTCAAGCGGGCCGGCCGGTTACTTGGCACCCGGGTGCTGGCGGTCTACGGCGGTCGCGCCTACGAGCCGCAGGTCGAGGCCCTGAAGGCGGGTGTCGAGATCGTCGTCGGCACCCCAGGCCGGCTGCTCGACCTCGCTCGCCAGCGCTACCTTGACCTTTCCGGTGTGCGCGCCCTCGTCCTCGATGAGGCCGACGAGATGCTCGACCTGGGGTTCATGCCCGACGTCGAATCCATCCTCGAGCAGGTATCCGCCGACCGCCAGACGATGCTGTTCTCGGCCACCATGCCCGGCCCGGTCGTCGCCCTCGCGCGGCGCTTCCTGACCCGCCCGGTGCACATCCGCGCCGAGATGCCGGACGAGAACCGCACCGTTCCGACCACCCACCAGCATGTCTTCCGGGCCCACGCGCTCGACAAGGCGGAGACGCTCACGCGCGTTCTTCAGGCCAAGGACCGCGGCCTCGCGATGGTCTTCGTGCGCACCAAGCGGACGGCCGACAAGGTCGCCGCCGACCTTTCCGAGCGGGGCTTTGCCGCCGCCGCCGTCCACGGCGATCTCGGTCAGGGAGCGCGCGAGCAGGCCCTGCGCGCGTTCCGGGCCGGAAAGATCGACACCCTCGTCGCCACCGACGTCGCGGCCCGCGGGATCGACGTCGCCGGGGTGACCCATGTGATCAACTACCAGTGCCCCGAGGACGAGAAGATCTACCTGCACCGCATCGGACGCACCGGGCGGGCCGGCGAGAAGGGCGTCGCGGTCACGTTCGTCGACTGGGACGACCTGGCGCGCTGGCGGATGGTCAACGAGGCGCTCAAGCTGCCATTCCCGGACCCGCCGGAGACCTACTCCACGTCCGACCACCTCTACGAGGCGCTCGACATCCCGCGCACCGCCAAGGGCACCCTGCCCCGAGACCAGCGCATACGCGCCGGGTTGGCCGCCGAGCAGGTCGAGGACCTCGGTGAGACCGGCCGGCGCAGCAAGTCGCCCCTCCCGCTCCTCCGGCGGCTCGTCGGCAGGTCGCGGCTCGAGTCGCGACGCCGGACGTCAGGATTCCGGTCGCAGCCCGGATTCCGAGCGACCGGCCACGAAGCGCACCCCGCGTTCCCGGGTGCGCACCCGCGGCGGCTCCGGGACGGCGGCGCTGATCGAATCCGGCGTCGGCGACGCTCCCTCCGGCTCTGGCCAGCCGGACGGCGGCCAGCGCGGCTCCAGCGCGTCGGGTGAGCAGAACGGTGACGCTCCTGCCCGCCGTCGCCGGCGGCGCGGCGGCCGCGGGCGCGGCACCAGCACCAGCACCGGCGAAAGCAGCGGCGGCGATCAGGGCGTGGCGGAAGCCAGCTGATCGTTCAAGCCGGGGCGTCAGGACGCCGATGCCACGCGAGTGGCGCTCTTCAAGCATGCTGACCCCCACTCCGGAACGGTGAACTGGACCGGAGACGAAGCGAGCGATCTGCTGCAGTGGCTGTCGGAACTGACCGACTGCCCGCCGATCACCCATCCGATGGTGCTGCGTTGCGAGCGCCACGAGGATGACCCGCTGTTCTGCGGCTACGTCCAGGCCGATCCCCGCGAGGGTGTCGCCCGCAGGCGCTGCGTGGCCTGCGCTCAGGTGACCGACCTCGCCGACAGCGGCGAGCGCTGGACCTTCCCCGGCACGCACGAATGCCCGTCGTGCTGCCAGTCGCTGGTCGAGCTGGCCGTCGGGGTGAGCGCTGACGGGGAGGGCCACGCCCACTGGCTGGCGCTCGCCTCCCGGTGCGTCGGATGCGGCCGTATCGCGGGATTGACGGATACCGTCCTGCACGGGGAGCCGATCGAAGCGGTCCTGGCCAGCGTCTGAGCCGTCTGGAAGCTGGCAGGCTGGCCGGGTGCGCTTGCTGGTGCTCGCCGACACCCACGTGCCCAAGCGTGCGCGCGACCTTCCCCCCGAGATATGGGCGGCGGCAGCCCGAGCCGACGTCGTCGTCCACGCCGGCGACTGGGTGAGCGTGGAGCTGCTGGATCGGCTTGCGGGCACGGCCGCGCAGCTCATCGCCGTCTACGGCAACAACGACGGCACGCCGATTCGCGCGCGGCTTCCGGAAATCGCCCACGCGACGCTGGAAGGCGTTCGGGTCACGGTGGTGCACGAAACCGGAGACGCGAGGGGCCGGGAACGGTGGGCCGACCGCACGTTCCCCGACACCGACCTGCTGATCTTCGGCCACTCGCACATTCCCTGGGATTCCACGACCGTCCGCGGGATGCGGCTGCTCAATCCGGGCTCCCCCACCGATCGCCGCCGCCAGCCCTACCGGACCTACCTCACCGCGTCACTCGCCAACGGCAGCGTCGCGGCCGTGACGCTGCACCGGCTGCCGTGACTAGAGCCGGACCCGCACCCGGGTCCAGGTCCAATCGCCGCACGCCGGGCAGTGCAGCCAGGCGGGATAACGGCCCTTGAGCACCGGCAGGTAAAGGCTCGGGATCGCCAGCCGCAGCGCCTGCCGCAAGGCCAGCACTGAGGTCTCATGGCAGCTGGAGCACTCGACCGAGACCGACCCGAACGCGGCCTCGCCGGGCTCGTCGACGCTGAACAGCGGGCGCCGGGCTTGGCTGCCCGCCGGCGGCGCGGGCGCCGACTGCCAGCCCGTCGTCGCGTCCGGCGGCTCGGTGGAACGGGGGCGCAGCCGGTCGAAGCTGGGCTGGGGCCGGCTCATGCCGACACCCGGCGCCGCGACGAGCGAGCGCGGCCGCGGACGTCGACCACCGCCGGTTCATCGAGCGAGACCGTGGCGGGCGGGTCAGCCGGGGTAGCCGGTGCCGGGACGGTCGTGGACGCTTTCACCAGCAGGGCAGCGTGCTCGCGGTAGGCGGCCGAGCCCGCCGAGCGCGACGCGGTCACCAGCACCGACCGGCCGGCGGCAGGAGCTTCGGCAAAGCGGACGGATTTCGGGATCGGCGGTTCGAGCACCGCCAGGCCGTAACGGCCGGCGACGTCGGCCACCACCGACCGCGCGTGCGTGGTGCGGCCGTCATACAGGGTGGGCAGCACGCCCCGCACCTGCAGACCGCGGTTGGTCAGGCGCTGAACGTCGAGGATGGTGTCGAGCAGCTGCCCGACCCCCCGATGCGAAAGCGTCTCGCATTGCAGGGGAATCAGCACCTCGTCGGCTGCGGTGAGCGCGTTGATCGTCAGGACGCCGAGAGAGGGCGCGCAGTCGAGCAGGATCTCGTCGTAGCTGCCGGCCACCTCTTCGAGCGCGCTGCGCAGCACGTACTCGCGGCCGGTGCGCGGCAGCAGCATCGCCTCGGCCCCGGCCAGATCGATGGTCGACGGGAGCAGCGCCGGCCCGTCCTCGGTCGGGGCGATAGCGAGCGAAGCGCTGACCCGTCCCAGCAGGACATCGTGCACCGACAGGTCGAGCGATTCCGGATCCAGGCCGAGCGAGAAGGTCAGGCAGGCCTGCGGATCAAGGTCGACGAGCAAGACCCGGCGTCCGATCTCGTGCAGCGCCACCCCCAGGCTCGCGACGGTCGTCGTCTTGGCGACGCCGCCCTTTTGATTGGCAACGGCGATGACCCGGCCCATGGCCCCATCCTGTCCGGCCGAGCCTCTCGGAACAACCGCATGAGGCCATCGCGGGGCGTGTCGTTCGCCGTGACCTTCGCCGTGAGATCGGAAAGGTCGTCAGATGTTCACCGGCGTTTCCCAGGTCGCCGCGATCCGCCGCCGCGTGGCACGCTGGAAAGCGTGACGAGCCCGGACGCCGACGAGGGGGCCAACCCAGCGGCCGGCCGGGTGGCCAAGGTCCTCCGGATCGCGCCCGATCCCGGGATCTTCGGTCCGCAGAGCGTCACCTGGCGGGTGCACGCGGATCCGCTGCTCGCCCTCGGGGGCCTGCGCGCGCTGCTCCTGCAAGCCCTCCACCCGCTGGCGATGGCCGGCGTGGCGGCACACTCGGAGTTTCGTGCCGATCCGTGGGGACGCCTGGTGCGCACCGCGCGCTACGTCGGCACCGTCACGTACGGCACCACCGCCGACGCGCACCGGGCGGCCGCGCGCGTGCGCGGTCTGCACCGGACGGTGACCGGCGTCGAACCGGTGAGCAACCGTGCTTACAGTGCCAGCGATCCCGAGCTGCTCACCTGGGTGCACGTCACCGAGGTCGACTCGTTCCTGACGACCGCCCGCCGGGGCGGCTTGGCGCTCACCGACGCCGAAGCCGACCGCTACGTCGCCGAGCAGGCCGAGGCGGGTGCGCTGCTCGGCGTCCCGCCGGAGCTCGCACCGGAATCCGTGGCGCAGATCGAGGCCTACTACGCGCGCATGCGTCCCGAGCTGACGGTGGGTGCCCAGGCCCGGGAGGCTGCCCGCTTCGTCATGCATCCGCCCATGCCGCGCAAGGTCGCCTTGCTGACCCCGGCCCGCCCCGCCTGGTACGGCCTCGGCACGCTGGCATTCGCGCTCCTGCCGCGCTGGGCGCGGCGGATGTACCGGCTTCCCGGCCTTCCGATGACCGATGTCACAGCGGCGCTGGCGGTGCGCGGACTGCACACCGGGCTGATGCTGCTACCAGCGGCCCGGCGCGACGGGCCGGCGCTGACCGCCGCCAAGGAGCGTCTCGGATTGAGCTGAACCGCTCAGCGCTGACGCTCGCGCGCGGGCGTGCGCTTGATGATGTTGCCCTCGTGGTCGATCTCCACCAGATCGCGCAGCGGCGGCGCCGGACGCGGCTTGCGGCGGCGCGGGGGCCGGCGCAGCCACCACCACAGCGCCAGCGCTCCAGCCGCGAGCACGACCGCGAGCACGATGAGCAGGGTCGCACCCACCGGACCACCCGCGTGACTGGGTCCCGCCGCGTCGGCGAGGGCACCGCTGCCTGACAGCGACCGCATCAGGGCGACCAGCGCGGCGGTCCCGTCGCCCGCGGCCGGAAGCGCCGACTGAGCAGATCCCAGCGCGTCCCCGAGCTGTCCCGGGACCGTCGTGCTGGCCCCGTACAGCTTGCCGCTCACCAGCACGACGACGGTGCCGCCCTTCCCGACTTGCGACGAGAGCAGCGCCGGCAGGGCAGCGGGATCACCTGTCGCCGCCACGTCGGACGCGGGCAGCGCCGCGAAGTAGGTGCCCTTCGGGATGACCGCGAGCACGCGGGTGGCATCGATGTGCGGTCCGCCCGCCCCGGGGTCCAGGTACACCGGACTGTTCTCCAGCGCGGCCACCACCCCCGAAAGCGAGGGCCCGGCGGCGAGTGCCGACGCGGGCGTCCACAGCCCGGCCAGCAGGGCGGCAAGGGCCGCGACGAGAAGGGCCGCGATCCGACGCGGGCCGCGGGCCGCCACTAGAGATGCCCGTTCGGGTGCCGGACGAAAGCCGTGATGGAATCGGCCACCAGCTGGACCGCGATCGCGGACAGCAGCAACCCAAAAATGCGCGTCAGCAACGAGATTCCCGTGTCCTTGATCAGCCGGATGAGCAGAACGGAGAAGCGTAAAGCCGAGTACAGCACGAGGTGGACGGCAAGGACGCCGGCGATGATCGCCAGCAGGCCGGCGACGCCGTGAGCGCTGCGAACGAAGACGATGGTCGCGACGATCGCCCCCGGTCCGGCCAGCAGCGGCGTGCCGAGCGGGACCAGCGCCACGTTCACGTCGCGCACCTCGGTCGGGGTGTCGGTGCGCCCGGTCAGCAACTCCAGCGCGACCAGCAGCAGGAGCAGGCCCCCGGCCCCTTGCAGCGCCGGCAGCGTGATTCCCAGGTAGTTCAAGATCGATTGGCCGAAGACGGCAAAGAGACCGATGACGACACCCGCCGTCAGCACGGCCTGCCACGCCAGGCGGTGGCGCGCCTTCACGGTGCGGCCGTTGGTGAGCGCGAGGAACACGGGCACGGTGCCGAGCGGATCCATGATCACGGTGAGGGTGACGAAGACCTCGCCGAAGAGCCTGCCGTCGAAGTAGTGGACGGCACTCACCGGGGATCCGTAACGGGTTCGCGTCCGGTCACCCCGGCCAGCAGGCGCTCGAACTGCCGGGGGTCGGTCGTCTCCGCGCCGAGGCCCTGCTCCTTACGGGTGCCGTGGTAATCGCTGCTGCCGGTGACGACGAGATCGAGGTCGTACGCCAGCCGGCGCAGGGCCGACCGGTCGCCGGGCGTGTGGTCGGGGTGGTCGACCTCGATGCCGGCCAGCCCCGCAGCCGCTAGCCTCCTGATCTCCGGTTCTGCGACCACGGCCCCGCGCAGCCGGGCGTACGGATGGGCGAAGACCGTCACCCCGCCGGCCCCGGCGACCTTCGCGACCGCGTCGAAGACGTCCCATCCCTCGCGCGGCACCCGGTAGCGCCCGCCGGCCCAGTCGGGGCCGAACGCGGCCTCGACCGAAGGCGCGAGCCCCGATTCGGCCAGCAGGCTCGCGAAGTGCGGACGCCCCACCGTGCCGCGCTTCGCCTGCTGCCGTAGCGGCTCCAAAGACAGGTCGTAGCCGTCGTCGTGCAGCATCTGCTGCCACTTCTCCACCCGGTCGACCCGGGCGTCGCGCATCCGCAGGCGCTCGGCTGCCAGCCGGGGCTCTTCAGGGTCGAAGCCGTAGGCGAGCAGGTGCATGCTGATGCGCCGGCCAAGTGCTGGAACGTGGACCATGCAGGAGAGCTCGGCGCCCAGCACGAGCGTGAGGCCGGAGGGTCGTACCGCCGATGCCTCGGCCCAACCGCCGGTGGTGTCGTGATCGGTCAGCGCCAGGACGTCGAGGCCGGCCTCGGCAGCCCGGGCAATGACCGCCGACGGGCTGTCGGTGCCATCAGAGGCGGTGGAATGGGTGTGCAGATCGATACGCAGTGCTGGCTCCTGTCCGGCTGCGATCGTACGGGAGCCGCTGGGGCCAGCAGCCGGTCAGCCCGTCAGCCCACGCCGTCCGCCGACGGGTCGAGCTCGTCGCTCAGCGGCAGCGTCGTCGGGGTTCCGCTGGCCCCGGCCTGCGTGATCAGGCGCGCCGCCAGGCTGTCGAGGCGGACGAGCTCCTGGTCCGCGACCACCGGGGTGCCGGCGAGATCGGTACGGAACGCGGCGAGGTCGGGCGCGGCCGGCGTGGGCGTCTGCAGATCGGCCGGGAGCGCCGTCGCCGCTGCGCCGCTCACCAGGTGGGACGTGATGTCCTCGGCGAGGCGCTGGTTCAGCCGGTCAAGCGTGGTGAACCAGCCAATGAACGTGCTGGCGTCGACGGTGCCGGCGCTCGCCGCGGCGAAGAGCACCTGTGCGCAGCTGGCTGCGGCTCCGTCGGCGCGCACGGTGACCCGTACCGTCATCGCACCGGAAGCGCCCGCGTCTCCGATGTCCTGGCCCGGCAGGTCGGCGACGACGTCCTGGCTACCAGCAGCAAGCGCGACACGCTCGACGACGCTCGTCACCCGAAGGCCCCGCGGGTCCAGCAGGCGCACACCCAGGGTGTACGTGCCGGCGTGCGACGCCGTGACCGGGACGGTCACCCGCAGCACGTCGAAGACGCCGTCGGCGTCGGTGTCGGTGTCCACCGGGACGGCCGCCACCGCTGCCGGAGCGCCTGCCGTGACCCCGGTGTCCTGGCAGACCGGAGGCGTCGGGGTCGGGGTCGGGGTCGGGGTCGGGGTCGGAGTGGGGGTCGGGGTCGGAGTGGGCGTCGGGGTCGGGGTCGGAGTCGGGGTCGGAGTCGGCGTCGGAGTCGGCGTCGGAGTCGGCGTCGGAGTCGGCGTCGGGGTCGGGGTCGGGGTCGGGGTCGGGGTGGGCTTCGGGGACGGGGTGGGCTTCGGGGTCACGGACAGGGTCGGCGCCGGAGGCGGCTGCATCGCAGGAGTCGAGCCGCCGAGGAGGTTGGGAGCGGCGCCGGTGTCGCCCGTGCCGGCAATGTTGGCCAAGTCGGAGAATCCGCCGGTGTCGCCATAGGTGATGGCATCGCCGAACGGGTCCTCGCCGGCAACGCCGCCGGCGCCGAGCACCAGCGGGTCGGGCACGCCGGCCAGCGCCGGCAGGTCGGCACCCGCCTTCTGATACGCGCGGGCCCAGGCCAGGACAGCGCGGAGGTACGCGGTCGACGGGTTGTACGCCAGGATCGCCGCCCGCAGGTCAGCGGGGTTGGACAGGTCGCGGTCGCCGCCGCAGAGGTAACCCGCGGCCGCGAGGGTGGCGTCCCAGATGTTGTTGGGGTCCTTCACGCCGTCGCCGTTGCCGTCGCGTCCGAGCTCGGCCCAGGTGGCCGGCACGAACTGCATCGGGCCGACGGCCCGGTCGTATTGGCGATTCTGGTCGTACGCGCCGCCGTCGGTGTCGAGCAGCAGGGCGGTTCCGTCATGGCCATCCAGTACCGGGCCGAGGATCGTGGGGACGACCTCGCCCGTGGCTGTGATCCGGCTGGCGGCGCCCCAGCTGCGGCCGTGGTCGGTCTCGACCTTGCCGATGCCCGCGAGCACAGGCCAGGTGACATGGCAGGACGGAGCTTCGACCGCCAGCGTCGCTGCGGCCTTGCGGTAGGCCGCGAGCACCGTCGAGGGGATGGCGCCGGAGCCGGCCGTGACGGACGCGGCGCCGGGCGCGCCGGCGGCGGCGGGATCGGCCTGCGTCGTGGCCGCGGCGCCGGCGCCGCGGGCGGGGAGCGCCTGCGGGCTCTGCGCGGCGGTGAGCTCGCTGGGACCCAGGCCTCGCGCGCTACCACGGACCGCAACGCTGGGGTGTGTCGCTGCACTCTGGACGACGGCGGAGGCCGGTAACGTCAGAGCAAGGATCGCGACGAAGGCCATGGCAAGGCGACGAGCAGGACTTCTGCGGCCGGTCCCGTCCATGATTTCCATCCTGACGAGGTGAGCTGACGCTCGGGATTGATCATCCGGATTTGGCAGCTCGTTACCGCTCGGTACGGACTTACGAGAGAACCGTAGGCCCGAGTAGTCGCAAACCGCCAGCCATCACCGAAACTGTGGCCGGCAACTCCGCGAGCGGATCACCGTCGGCATAGACCTGGAACGACCGATCCGCGTCGACCAGGACCTTTCGAGCTCTTCTCACGTGCACGCGCGGGTCGTCGATGTGACGCCCTGAGAACACCTTCGGCAGCATCGCGAGGAAATGCAGCTTGCTGGAACGCTCCGCCGTGATGAGTTCGAGAAGTCCGTCATCGATCACCGCGGACGGCGCGTAATGCATTCCTCCGCCGTAATACGCGGAATTCGCGGCTGCCACCGACCATCCGACGATCTCTTCCACCGGGCCGTCATCGGCGCTCACCGAGAAGCGGGCGGGGTGCCAACCGGCGAGGGTGCGCAGCGCGGCGTAGGTGTAGACCGCCGATCCACGGATCAGCCGCGTGCGGTTGGCACGCACCTGCACGTCGGAGTCGAAGCCCAGGCTGGCGATCCCCAGGAACGCCCGCGGACCACCCTGCGGCCCCGTCACATAGCCGATGTCGGCTGCTCGCTCGGTCCATGCGGGAAATTGCCGGGCTGCCTTGACCGGCTCGGTGCTCACGCCGAGACCGCGGACGAAATCATTGCCCCGACCGCCCGGTAGCGCCGCGAAAAGCGCGCCGTGCTGGACGCAGGCCCCCGCCACCCGACCGGCCAGCCCGTCACCACCGAACGCGACCGCCACCCGATCCTCGGCGGCGGCCCGGGCCGTGAGCTCTTCGGCGTGCTCGATGCTCCTGGTGCGCTCGGACGCCACATCCGCACCCGCCGAGCGCAGCACCTGCACCACTTCGGGAAGCAGGCGAGCCCCGCGCCCACCGCCCGCCGTGGGATGGACGATGAGCAGCACCCGACGCGGGGAGGGAGCTGGGGACGCCGTCATGGAAGCAGTTTGCCCGGATTGAGGATCCCGGCCGGATCCAGCCGCTGCTTGACGGCCCGCAGCACGTCGACCCCCAGCTCGCCGATCTCGGCAGCGAGCCAGGGCGCGTGGTCGGTGCCGACGGCGTGATGGTGGGTGATCGTCGCGCCATGCGCGACGATCACCTCGGTGGCCGCCCGTTTCGCCGCGTCCCACTGCCCGAGCGGATCGCGCAGCGAAGCCGGGGCCAGCACGGTGAAGTACAGCGACGCCCCGGCCGGGTAGAGGTGCGAGACGTGGCAACCGACCAGCACTCCGGACGAGGCGCCCAGAGATTTGGTGACGGCCTCGCGGACGGCGACGCGTACGGACCGGAGCGAGGCCCACGACGCCGCCGTCTCCAACGTCTCGACCAGCACCCCCGCATCGAGCAGGTCGTCGCGCAGGTAGGGGGCGGAGAAGCGGCCGGACTCCCACGCCTGCCCAGCGCTCTTCCCCACCCCCACGCCGCCAGCAGCGCGTACGAGCTGCAATCCCAGCTTGCGGCGGGCGCTGACCAGCTCCTTCTCCCCCTCCCAGCCGAAGATTGCCATCGCCTTGAGCCGGCGGGCCTTCAGATACGCGCCGGAAAGCCCGCCGCCGTGCCCGGAGAGCGCGAGGTTGGCCATCGTCTCATCCTCGTCCGAAAGCCGCGACACCTCGGGGGCGAGCTTGTGCTGCTCGAGCCGGCGCAGGGCGTCCACCCCGGCGGCGAAGGACGGGAAGAACCACGCCTCATAGCGCTTGAAGGCCGGAACCGGCACCACCGCCATGGTGACATCGGTGATGACCCCGAACGTCCCCTCGCTGCCGAGCATGAGCTGGCGCAGGTCGGGCCCGGCCGCGCTGCGCGGCGCGCGACCGAGGCGAAGCGTGCCGGCCGGCGTGGCAACGGTCAGCCCGACGACCAGCTCGTCGCTGCGTCCGTAGCCGGTGGACGCCTGGCCGGCCGAGCGCGTCGCCGCATAACCGCCGATCGTCGCGAGCTCGTAGGACTGCGGGAAGTGGCCGAGGGTGTAACCGCGCGCGGCCAGGAGCGCCTCGGCCTGCGGACCCCGCAAGCCGGGCTGCAGCGTGGCCGTGTGCGAGACGATGTCAAGATTGATCAGCCGGTCGAGACCTGACAGGTCGAGCGCGATGAGCGCTTCGAAGCCGCCCCGCAGCGGCTCGACCCCGCCGACGACGCTGGTGCCCCCACCGAACGGGACGACCGCGATCCGTTCCTCGGTGCACAGCTGCAGCACTTGCTCGACCTGCGCGGGCCGGGTGACGGAGATGACCGCGTCGGGTGCTCCGGACGCATCGCCGGAGCGGATGCGCACCAGGTCGCGGTACGACTTCCCGCGGGCGTGCGCCACCCGAGCCTCGGCGTCGTCGCTGACGCTCGCGATGGCGGCGAGCCGCTCGCGCAGCTGCGGGCTCAGCGCGGAGGGCGCGAGCGCGATCTCCTCCAGGGCCACCGGCGGGCGCGGCGGGACCAGCATCCCGTGGAACCGCTGGTCGAGAAACGCCCGGACGGGCCCGGTGAGCCCGGGACGGCGCGCCGGATCGCCCCAGCCGTTCCAAGGGGTGGCATGGGTCCTGGTGCTCGACGGCTGAGCCACGGTTTCTCCTCGAGCAGCTTCGCAGTACGGTGTGACATGTGACGTCGCAACGTAACACGTCGATCCTGCGGGCGGCCGCGGAAGAGGTCGCTGCTGTGGGCTTGCGACGCACGTCCCTGACCGACGTCGCCCGCCGGGCGGGCGTGAGCCGGATGACGGTCTACCGGGAGTACGGCGACGCGCCGACGCTGTGGCGCTCGCTGCTCACGGAGGAGATCGGGGCCGTCGTCTCCGCCGCCGATCAAGCGGCCCTTGCGGCGGCCCGCAACGGCAGGGAGCGGCTGGTCGCAGCCATCGTCGAGGCCGTCACCCGGCTTGCCGACCATCCGCTGGTGACCCGCGTGCTCGAGCTCGACCCTGAGCTGATCCTGCCGTTCGTCGTCGACCGGCTCGGCTCCGGCCAGCGGCTGGCGGCTGAGCGCATCCGCGAGATGCTCGCCGACGGGATCGCCGACGGGTCCATCCACGCGTGCGACGTCGCTGCCGCATCTCACCTGCTCCTGCTGCTCGCGCAGTCGTTCGTGTTCTCCGCCCGGGTCGCGCCGGCGGACACCGACGCCGACGCCGTCACCGGCGAGCTGCGCCGGATGCTCGACGGCTACCTGCGCGCCTCCCCCGAAGGTGCCCCTCCCCTGCCCCGAATGGAGCCCGCATGACACTACCGGCCCCACGCGCCGCAGCCGGCTACCTCGACCCGCAGCGGCGCCGCCAGGAGCTGGATTCGCTGGCGTCACCGTCATCCGCGCCGCTCGACGTGCTGGTGATCGGCGGCGGCATCACCGGCGCCGGCGTCGCGCTGGACGCAGCGAGCCGCGGCCTTCGGGTCGCGCTGGTCGAAGCGCAGGATCTCGCGTTCGGAACCAGCCGCTGGAGCAGCAAGCTCGTCCACGGTGGGCTGCGCTACCTGGCCAGCGGCGACGTCGGTATCGCGTACGAGAGCGCCCGGGAGCGTGCCGCACTCATGCGCACGATCGCGCCGCACCTGGCCCGGCCGTTGCCGTTCCTGGTGCCCTACGACGGCGAAACGACCCTGCGGGACCGCGCGACGGTGCAGGCCGGCACCCGTGCTGCCGAAGTGTTGCGGGTGGCGGCGCGCACGCGACCGGGCACCCTCCCGGGGGCGCGCCGGGTCGGGGCAGCAGAGGCCCGCCGGTGGGCGCCTGCGGTGCGTCCCGACGTCACGGGCGGGATGCTCTTCTGGGACGGCCAGCTCGAGGACGACTCCCGGCTGGTCGTAGCCGTCGCCCGCACGGCCGCCGCCCTGGGCGCCCGCATCCTCACCCGGGTGCGTGCGGTCAGCGTGAACGGCGACTCTGCCCGGCTGCGGGACGAGCTCTCCGGAGCCGAGCTCGACGTCACGGCCCGCGCGGTCGTCAATGCCACCGGCGTCTGGGCCGGTGAGCTGGCGGGCGCCCATCCCGACGGCAGCCCCGTCGCTCCGCTGCGCCCTTCCAAGGGCACTCACATCGTCTTGCGCTCGTCCTCGATCGGCGACCCGGGCGCGGCCATGATGATGGCTGTCCCGGGCGAGAGGAAGCACTACGTCTTCGCCCTCCCCCATCCTGACGGGCTCGCCATCGTCGGGCTCACCGACGACCCGGTCTCCGGGCTCGTCGATGTCCCCATGCCGGAGGCTTCCGAGGTCGAGTTCCTGCTCGGCACGCTGTCGCACTGGCTCGCCCGCTCGGTCGGCACCGACGAGGTGGTGGGCTCGTTCGCCGGGCTGCGCCCTCTCGTCGCGAGCCGCGCCGAGGATCAGACCTCACGCACCGCCGACCTCTCGCGTCGCCACCTCGTCGCCCGCAGCACCGACGGGGTCGTCACGGTCGTCGGCGGCAAGCTGACCACCTACCGGCGCATGGCCGAGGACACCGTCGATCTGCTGGCGCTCACCGACGCCGCCTGCCGCACCCGGTCGTTACCGCTGCTCGGAGCCGCGCCGCGGGCAGAACTCGGCCGGCTGCCGGCCCCTGCGCGCCTGGTCCGCCGCTATGGCAGCGAGGCTCCGGCCGTCGCCGCACTCGCCGACGAGGACGCGCGGCTGGCGGCCCCGCTGGCCCCCGGAATCCGGGTTCTCGGCGCCGAAGTGGTGTGGGCGCTGCGGGCGGAGGGCGCTCTCACCATCGCCGACGTGCTCGAGCGGCGCACCCGCCTCAGCCTCGTGCCCGAAGACGCGCAGGCGGCACTCGGGGCCGTCACCGAACTGTTCGAGCGTTACGGTCCCGCATCGATGGCCGGCCTCGCACCTGCCGGCGCCGCCTGATCCTGGCTCGACCGGACGTCCACCGTGGGCTTCACGAGTCGTCCGCTCGGGGCGCCGAAGACCAGGCCCGGATAATCGTGGGGGCCCTTGGGCAGATCGCGCAAATCGACGAGCAGCATGCGTTCGATCAGCAGCAGGCTCGCGATCGACGGCCAGAAGACGGCGGCGAGCCACACCCCGCGGGCCTCGCCCACGTAGCCGACGCGCTCGCTGGTGGCCCCGGGCAGCTCCCACAGCGGGGTGGGATGGTGCGCGGCCGTCACCTTGGCCTCACTTGCCCTCTCAGGGCCTTCGCCCGCTTGCAGGGCCGCCGCCGGCAGTCCGGCCAGCCGGGCGGCGAGCCCCACGCCCGGTTCCTCGGCGATGAAGACCGCCTCCGCGGCACCCCCGAGAGGTGCGGGACCGCAGCAGGCCACGGCGGTGGCACGCGCACCGGTGCGCTCGTCGCCCACCCAGCCGATCGCGCTCACGCACCAGCCGGTCGGGAGCGGCTGCGGCACCCAGATCGGCACGGACGCCGACGCCCGAAGCCGGTCCAGCACCCCCGCCGAGGGCACGGCTGCGGTGAAGAACGGAAGGGTGACGCCGTCGTCATCGCACTGCCAGGAACTGCTCCAGAGCCCCGGCGGGCGGATCGGGCCGAGACAATGAACACACGACGCGGTGGACGACATGTCGGCTCCTCGTGGCGGATCTTCGCAAGCGTCAGCCCCAGCGGTGCACCGCGTCAATCCCTGCGCGGCCCACGTGATGGACTACTCACCGTGAGCAAAGAAGCGCTGGTCCGCTGCGTGGGCGCGGTGATCACCCGGGACGACGGACGAGTGCTGCTGATCAAGCGGGGCAACGAGCCCGGACGCGGGCTGTGGTCACTTCCCGGCGGCCGCGTCGAACCCGGGGAGTCCGATGAGGTGGCAGTCGCGCGGGAGGTGGCCGAGGAGACCGGCCTGACGGTCACGGTCGGCAACCTCGCCGGGCGCGTCCGCAGGGGGCGCTACGACATCGGCGACTACTTCGCCACCGTCGTCAGCGGGGAGCTGGCCGCGGCTACCGACGCGCTCGACGCCTGCTGGGCCGATCCGCGGGAGATGCAGACGACGACCGGACTGGTCGAGGCACTCGTCTCGTGGGGCGTGACCTTCGCCGGGAGCGACTAGCTCTCCCGCAGCTCGGGGCGGCCGGGCTGCTCGCCGCCGCGGGCCTCGCCGTACGAGCGCTTGGGCACCATGACCTTGCGCCGGAAGATGCAGACCAGCGTGCCGTCCTGGTTGTAGCCCTTGGTTTCGACGTAGACGATGCCGCGGTCGTCCTTGGACTTGGACTCGGTCTTGTCGAGGACGAGGGTCTCGGCGTAGATCGTGTCGCCGTGGAAGGTCGGCGCCACGTGCTTGAGCGATTCGACCTCGAGGTTGGCGATCGCCTTGCCGCTCACGTCCGGCACCGACATCCCGAGCACCAGGGAGTAGATGTAGTTGCCGACGACGACGTTGCGTCCGAACTGGGTCGTCTCCGCCGCGTAGTGCGCATCCAGGTGCAGCGGATGGTGGTTCATGGTGATCAGGCAGAACAGGTGGTCGTCGTACTCGGTGACCGTCTTGCCAGGCCAGTGCTTGTAGACGGCACCGGGCTCGAACTCTTCGAAATAGCGGCCGAATTGCATGCCACACATCTCACCAGATGAGCCGCGCGTTTTCGCTGCTCACTGCTCAAGCAGGACGCTGGAGCGAGCCGGATCACGAAGATCCGTGCCGTACGCGAGCCAGCGCTCCTCCAGCGCCCCCGCGCCGTGGGCGCGCTTGAACGCGGCCTCTTCGGCGGTCAGCGGCAGCAGCGGAAAGAAGCGCACCGGCGAGACCGCCCCCTCGAGCACCAGGTCATCCACCAGCCCACCAGGCTCAGCGACCAGAACGGCCACGACGCGGGAGCCGTCGACGAGCGGCTCGCCCAGCGTCAGGCTGGCACCGGGACCGATGACCACCCCCTCGACCGCCGGCGAACTCGCCAGGATCGCGAGCGATCTGAGCACTCCCGGATGACTCGTGCCGGGCCGCGCCCGAAGGCTCAGCAGGAGCTCCGCCCGCGGTCCCGCCGGGTCCACGGTGCCCACCCCGGCGCTGCTCATCGGGTGCATGCTCATCCCGACGGTGGCGTAGCTGATGAGGCCGTCCGGCGCGGGGCCGAAGCGCAGCACGTCGATGGTCTCGGTGCCGAGAAACGTGACGCTCCCCTTGCCGGAATGCGGTCCGAGAGCCGCTTCCAGATGAACGATCACGGCAACACGCGAGCTGGTCGGGTCGAAGCGCTGCACGAAGTGATGGTGCCCGCTAGGTTGCGAGTGCATGGGACAGGTACTCGGCAAAGGGGCCAACGCCCCGCTCACCAGCCCGCAGGCCGTCGTACACGTGTCCTCGGGAACGCTGGTCGATCTGGCCGCGCTGCTGGTGACCGCGAGCGGCAAGGTGCGTTCCGATGCCGACTTCGTCTTCTACAACCAGCCGAACGGGCCAGGCGTCCAGCTGCAGCCGCCGTCCACGTTGCAGCTGAACCTGACCGCCGTCCCGCCCGAGATCGAGAAGATCGTCCTCACGGCCAGCCTCGACGGCAGCGGACCGGCGACGTTCGGGCAGGCCGGCCAGCTCTCGATCTCGGTCCGAGACGGCTCCGGCGCCGAGGTCGCGTCCTTCACGCCGACGGGCCTCGGTCCCGAAACGGCCTTGCTGCTTGTCGAGGTCTACCGCCGGCAGGGAGCGTGGAAGGTGCGCGCCGTCGGGCAGGGGTACGCGCGCGGGCTGGAAGGGATCGCGACCGACTTCGGGATCACCGTCGATAAGCCGGCGGCTGCGCCTCCTCCCCCTCCTCCCCCGCCGCCCCCGCCGCCGCCTCCCCGGCAGCAGGCCGCGCCGCCGCCTCCAGCACCGCCAGCTCAGTCGGCGCCGGCCGGCGGGATGGTCAACCTGGACAAGGGCCGCGTCTCGCTCGCGAAGGGGCAGAGCGTCTCGCTGGTCAAGACCGGCGCCGCTCCGCTCACCCGGGTGCGGATGGGGCTCGGCTGGGACACCGGCATGGGCGAGGACATCGACCTTGACGCCAGCTGCATCCTGTACGACCGCCGCAACAAGGACATCGACAAGGTCTGGTTCATGTCGAAGAAAGGCGACAAGGGCCACGTCCAGCACCAGGGCGACAACCTGACCGGTGCGGGCGAAGGCGACGACGAGGTCATCAACGTCGACCTCGCCAACCTGTCCAGCGACGTGCAGAGCCTGGTGTTCGTCGTCAACAGCTTCAGCGGTCAGAAGTTCACGGCTGTGCGCAACGCGTTCTGCCGGCTCGTCGATGACATGTCCAACCAGGAACTCGTCCGCTTCGACCTCTCCGAGAGCAAGCCGCATACCGGTCTGGTCATGTGCAAGATCCAGCGCGGTGCCGCCGGCTGGGTCATGACGGCGATCGGCGAGTTCCACGACGGCAAGACCGTCCGCGCCATGGTCGATCCCGCCAAGCGCTACCTGTAGTCGACGGTTCCGGCCCCGCCCCAGGGACCCGCCGGCTGCTGCTGCTGACGAACCTGCCGGCGCAAGCACCGGCACCCGAGCACCTCGAGTCTTTCTGATACCTGATCTTCACCTTGACCTGATCCCGCCCGCCCGACACGGTGTGAGAGCAGCTCATCCCCCATCGAGCACAGAGGAGCACTATGTCCTACCTGATAACCCACTTCTTCGAGGGCGGAACCCAGCAGCAGTACGACGCGATAATTGCCAAGGCCCATCCCGCCGATGGCACCCTGCCACCCGGGCAGCTCCACCACTTCGCCGGACCGACCGAGGGCGGCTTCCTGGTCGTGGCGCTGTGGGACAAGAAGGAATCGAACGATGCCTTCCAGCAGGAACTCTTCACCGTCATCGGGTCGCTCGATTCGCCGCCCCCGCCGCCGCAGGAGCGCACCGCCGAGGTCACCAATCAGGTCAGCGCCTGATCCGACGGGTAACGGCGTCGTATCTACTGATCAAGAACCCAACTTGTAGTCCTTCATCAGGCCGCGGCTGATGATGGTCTTCTGGATCTCCGACGTGCCCTCACCGATGAGCAGGAAAGGCGCTTCGCGAAACAGGCGCTCGATCTCGTACTCCTTGGAGTAGCCGTAGCCGCCGTGAATGCGGAAGCTGTCGGTGGTGACCTCGTAGGCGTATTCGGACGCGACGAGCTTGGCCATACCGGCCTCGACGTCGTTGCGCTTGCCCGCGTCCTTCAGCCGGGCCGCGTTGACCATCATCAGGTGGGCGGCCTCGACCTTGGTCGCCATCTCCGCGAGCTTGAACGCGATCGCCTGGTGGTCGGCGATCGGCTTGCCGAAGGTGGAACGCTGCTGCGCGTAGGCGATGCCGAGCTCGAACGCGCGGCGCATGATGCCGCACCCCCGGGCGGCGACGTTCACGCGGCCCACCTCGACCCCGTCCATCATCTGGTAGAAGCCCTTGCCCCGGCCCGCGTCGCCGCCGAGCACCGCTGACGCCGGCACCCGGTGGCCCTCGAGCACCATCTCGGTCGTCTCGACGCCCTTGTAGCCCATCTTCTCGATCTTGCCCGGGATGGTCAGACCACCCTGCTTGCCGAAGCCGGGCTCCTTCTCGATGAGCAGCGTCGTCATGTTCTTGTAGACGGAATCGGCGCCCTCGTCGGTCTTCACCAGCGTGGCGACGACACCCGCCCGCGAGCCGTTGGTCAGCCACATCTTCTGCCCGTCGACGACGAACTCGTCGCCGTCGAGCACAGCCCTCGTCTTGATCGCCGAGACGTCGGAGCCGCAGCCCGGCTCGCTCATCGAGAACGCGCCGCGCACCTCGCCGGTCGCCATCTTCGGCAGCAGGCGCTGCTTCTGCTCCTCGGTGCCGTGCTGGCGCAGCATGTACGCGACGATGAAGTGGGTGTTGATCACGCCGCTGACGCTCATCCAGCCGCGCGCGATCTCCTCGACCACGAGCGCGTACGTCAGCAGGGACTCACCGAGCCCGCCGTACTCCTCCGGGATCATGAGGCCGAAGAGCCCCATCTGCTTCATTCCCTCGACGATCGCCTCGGGGAACTCGTCCTTGTGCTCGAGCTCGGTGGCGTGCGGAAGGATCTCCTTCTCGACGAAGTCACGAACCGTCGCCAGGATGTCCTGCTGGATGTCGGTGAGACCCTCGGTCTGAGCGAGACGAGCCATGGTTCTAGAACCTCCGCGCGCGTAAGTTACTGACGAGTATCCCAGGCCGATCGGCTATTGCGAGTCATTCAGCCGGCGGCTCGAACTTCTCCTTGCGCTGCATGCCCGATGCCCGCCCCTTACCCGCGATGACCTCGGCCATCTTGCGCGACGCCTCATCGATCATCTCTTCGCCGAGCATCACCGCGCCGCGGAAACCACCGGCCTCGGACGTGTAGTGCGCGTAGGCGTCGAGGATGAGCTCGGCGTGCTCGTAGTCGTCCTGGTCGGGCGAGTAGACCTCGTTGGCGGCGTCGATCTGACCCGGGTGCAGCACCCACTTGCCGTCGAAGCCGAGCGCCGCGGAGCGCGAGGCCACCCGGCGGAACCCGTCGACGTCCTTGATCTGCAGGTAGGGGCCGTCGATCGCCTGGATGCCCTTGGCCCGGGCGGCCATCAGGATCGACATCAGGATGTGGTGGTAGGCATCGCCGACGTCATAACCCGGCGGCTGCTCGCCCACCACCAGCGACTTCATGTTGATCGAGGCCATGAAGTCGGCGGGGCCGAAGATGATCGTCTCGACCCGGTCGGAGGCGAACGCGATCTCCTTGACGTTCGTCAGGCCCAGCGCGTTCTCGATCTGCGCCTCGATACCGATGCGGCCTTCCTCGTAGCCCATGGTCTGCTCGATCTGGCGCAGCAGGACGTCGAGCCACACGACCTGCTCGGCCGTCTGCACCTTGGGCAGCATGATGCAGTCCAGGTTGGCGCCGGCGCCTTCGACCACGGTGACGACGTCGCGGTAGGTCCACTTCGTGGTCAGGTCGTTGACCCGCACGACCCGGATCTTGCCGGCCCAGTCGCCCTCGTTCAGCGCGGCGACGATGTTGTCCCGCGCACCCTCCTTGGCTCCCGGGGCGACCGCGTCTTCGAGATCGAGGAAGACCTGATCGGCGGGCAGCCCCTGGGCCTTGCCCAGCATCTTGATGTTGCTGCCGGGAACGGCGAGGCAAGAACGGCGAGCGCGCAGAGGCGGCACTGAATCTCCCTTGATCGAAGCACCGTGAGCTAGTTCTTACGGTGGCATACCAAGTGGGCTCGGAACAGGACCCCAGCGAAGATCACATCTCGTCCCCGGTAGTTCAGGTGCTCGGCGGTAGCCTGCACCCATGCGTCCCGGACCCCCCGCTTGCTCGACGGTGGTGGCCGGCCCGGGGTCAGTCGCGTGAGCTCCGCTCCGGCGCGGGTTTTCTGCGCCCGGCTCGCCGGGCTGCTGGTGCTCGACCCCAATGGAGACACGGTGGGGCGCATCCGCGACGTGATCGTCGCGCTGCGCCTGCGCGGCCAGCCGCCGCGCGTTCTCGGCCTGCTCGTGGAAGTCTCGCGGCGGCGCATCTTCGTCACGATGAGCCGGGTCACCGGCATCGAGTCCGGCGCCATCGTGCTCGGATCCGGCACGCTCAACTGGCGGCGCTTCCAGCGGCGGCCGGAAGAGACGCAAGTGCTGGCCGAGCTGCTGGACCGCAAGGTGACCGTGCTGGAGACCGGCACCGAGGTGACGGTCATCGACGTCGCGATGGAGCAGTCACGCAGCCGTGACTGGCTGCTCACGCGGGTAGCGGTGAGGGAGGGTCGGCGCCGCGGGCGGGTGATGACCGTCGACTGGGACGAGGTCTCCGGGTTCACGCTGCCCGAGGAGGGTCAGGGAGCGGCCAACCTACTGGCCGCGTTCGAGAAGCTGAAGCCCGCCGACCTCGCGTCGATGCTGCACGACCTGTCCAACAAGCGCCGCACCGAGGTCGCCGCCGCCCTCGACGACGAGCGGCTCGCGGCCGTCCTCGAGGAGCTTCCGGAAGACGAGCAGGTCGAGCTGCTCGGCAGCCTGGAGGACGAGCGGGCCGCTGACGTGCTCGAGGCGATGGGCCCGGACGATGCGGCCGACCTGCTCGGCGATCTCCCGGCCGACGAGGCCGAGCGCCTGCTCGACCTGATGGAGCCGCAGGAAGCGGCCCCGGTCCGCCGGCTCCTGTCCTACGCCGATGACACCGCCGGCGGCATCATGACCAGCGAGCCGGTGATCCTGCCACCGAACTCGACCGTGGCCGAAGCCCTCGCCCGCATCCGGGCGAGCCAGATCCCCCCGGCGCTCGCTGCGCAGGTCTACGTCGTCCGCCCCCCCTACGAGACGCCCACCGGTCGCTACCTCGGAATGGCGCACTTCCAGCGCCTGCTGCGCGAGCCGCCGGGCACCCTCGTCGGCGGGATCATCGACACCGAGACCGATGCCCTGCAGGCCCAGGCCCCGCTCGCCGAAGTCACCCGCCACCTCGCGTCATACAACCTGGTGGCCGCTCCGGTCATCGACGAGAGCGGCCGGCTGCTCGGCGCGGTGACCGTGGACGACGTGCTCGACCACCTGCTGCCCCCCGATTGGCGCGACCACGACTACGACCCCGCGGTCGAGCGGGTCGCTTTACAGGCCGGAGCCTCCCGTGGCGCGCGCTGACCGGCGAAGCGCCCGGCTCGATCAGCCGCGCGTGTCCGGCCGCTCGATGCTGCCGTCGCCAGACCCGGAAGCATTCGGTCGGTTCTCCGAGCGCATCGCCCGCTTCATCGGCACCGGGCGGTTCCTGGTCATCCAGACGGTCGTCATCATCGTCTGGATGCTGTGGAACGTCGCCGTTCCGAAGGCGCTGCGCTTCGACAGCTATCCCTTCCTGTTCCTGACGCTCGGGCTGTCCCTGCAGGCCGCCTACGCCGCGCCGCTCATCCTGCTAGCCCAGAACCGGCAGGACGACCGCGACCGCGTCAATCTCGCCCAGGACCGCGCCCAGGACGCGATGCTCACGGCGGACGCCGAGTACATCACCCGCGAGGTCGCGTCGCTGCGCGTGGCGCTCGGTGACGTCGTCACCCGCGACTTCATGCGCACCGAGCTGCGCACGCTGCTCGAGGAGTTCGCCGGCCACAACGGTGATTCCGGACGCGACGATCGCGCCGACCGGCCACCGAAGGGCAAGCGCAAGCCGAAGGGCGAAACGAAGGGCGAGCCCAAAGGCGAGCCCAGGATCGATACCGATCCCAGCGCCGCCGCTACCTGACGGCCTGACAGATACGCTCGCCACATGGCGAACTCGCCGTCTGCGGACGCTGTCCAGGCCGCGCTCGCGACCGTCACCGATCCCGAGATCAACCGGCCTATCACCGAGATCGGCATGGTCAAGTCGGTCGAGATCGGCGAAGGGGTCAATGCCGGGCGGGTCGAGATCGGGGTCTACCTGACCACCGCGGCCTGCCCGCTGCGTGGCGAGATCTCCACCCGGGTCACCAACGCCGTCCAGGCGGTGGAGGGCGTGTCGAGCGTCTCCGTCGTCCTCGATGTCATGAACGACGAGCAGCGCACGGCCCTACGCACCCAGTTGCGGGGCAACCAGCCCGAGCGCGAGATCCCGTTCGCTCGCCCCGAGTCGCTCACCAGGGTCTACGGCGTCGCGAGCGGGAAGGGCGGGGTCGGCAAGTCGTCCGTCACCGTCAACCTCGCGGTCGCGCTGGCCCGCAGCGGCCTGTCGGTGGGGCTGCTCGACGCCGACATCTACGGCCACAGCGTCCCGCGGATGCTCGGGCTGGAAGACCGCGGGCCCACCCAGGTCGAGAGCATGCTGATGCCGCCGCAGGCCTACGGGGTCAAGGTCATCTCCACCGGCATGTTCACCCGCGGAAACCAGGCCGTGACCTGGCGCGGACCGATGCTGCACCGCGCGCTCCAGCAGTTCCTCTCCGACGTCTACTGGGGCGACCTCGACGTGCTCCTGCTCGACCTGCCGCCCGGCACCGGAGACGTCGCCATCTCGCTCGCGCAGCTGCTGCCGGCGTCCGAGCTGCTGCTCGTCACCACCCCGCAGCTGGCCGCGACGGAGGTCGCCGAGCGGGCCGGAACGATCGCCCGGCAGACGCGCCAGAACGTGGTCGGCGTCGTGGAGAACATGGCCTACCTGCCGTGCCCGCACTGCGGCGAGCAGCTCGACGTCTTCGGCTCCGGCGGCGGCGCGCTGGTCGCCGAGCGGCTCACCGAAGCGCTCGGCCACGAGGTGCCGTTGCTCGGGCAGATCCCGCTCGACGTCCGCCTTCGCGAGGGCGGCGATTCCGGACGCCCGCTGGTGCTCTCCGAGCCCGATTCCGAGGCCGGCAAGGCGCTGCAGTCGATCGCTGACCGGCTCGGCTCACGCTCGCGCGGGCTCGCCGGCCGCTCGCTCGGCCTGACCCCCACCCGGCACTAGGTCACGGCTAGGTCCGGCTAGGTCGCGTCGGCGTCGAACCGGACCTGCTTCGGGGCGTCGTCGACCCTGACCTGCTGGGGTTTGCTGCCGTTCGGCTTGTCGAAGGAGATCACCGGCTCGGCGTCCTTGCGCAGGAAGTCCAGCCCGAGGGGATCCTCCTCGTCGCCGAACAGGTGCTTCTCGACGAACGTGCGGGGATGCAGGCTGCGCAGGTCGAGGTCGCCGACCTCGGGGCCGAGTTCGGCCTTCAGGTCCTCCTGCATGCTGGTGGCCGCCTGCCGGACCTGGCGCAGGGCCTTGCCCAGGTCGCGGATCATGGTCGGCAAGCGCTCGGGACCGAAGACGAACAGTCCGACCACGACCAGGATCGCCAGGTGCCACGCGCTCAGGCCGAACATCAGCTGCGGCTTTCCTGCAAGGTCAGCTGCACCGTGTAAGTCTGACCGCCGCGCAGGTACGTAATCGAGACGACGTCGCCGACTTTGTGCAGCCGGGTGGCCGCGACCAGCCCGTCCACCCCGTCGATCAGCTGCCCCTGCACCTTGGTGATGACGTCGTCGGGCCGCAGCCCGGCCTTGTCGGCCGGCCCGTCGGGCACCACGGAGATGATCTTGGCGCCGTTACTGTTGCCGCTGGTATCGGGCCCCGCGGTCACCCCGACATACGGGTGGGTGGCGCGACCGGTCCTGATGATCTCGTCGGCGATGGAACGCGCGTAGTCGATCGGGATCGCGAAGCCGACGCCGATGTTTCCGCCGGTCGAGCCGGTGTTGCCCGGCGCCGCGGCGATCGCCGAGTTGATCCCGATGACCTGGGCCTTGTCGTCGACGAGTGGACCGCCGGAGTTACCCGGATTGATGGCCGCGTCGGTCTGGATCGCGCCGATGAGCAGGCCGCCCGACGAACCGCCGGTCTCGTCCGGCACGTCGACGTTACGGTCGAGCGCGCTGACGATCCCCGACGTCACCGTGCTGGACAGCCCCAGCGGAGCGCCGAGCGCGACCACCGGGTCACCGACCACCAGGCTGGACGACTGTCCCAGCGTCGCCGCCGGCAGGTTCGTCGCATCGACCCGCACGACGGCGAGGTCGGTCTTCGGGTCACGCCCGACGATGCGGGCCGGCACCTTCTGCTTGCCCTTGTAGAAATCGGCGGTGATCGTGCCCCCGTTGGCCGCCACCGCCACCACGTGGTTGTTGGTGAGGATGTAACCGTCCGAACGGATGATCACGCCCGAGCCCGTCCCGCTCTCGGTGCTGCCCTCCACGTTCAGCGTGACGACGGACGGCAGCAGCTTCTTGGCGATCTGCGCCACGGACTCCGGATTGGGGTCGACGGGGGTCGGCGAACCTGTCGCGAGCGGCGGACCGGATGACAGGTCGGACGACGACCCCTTGTTGACGTGCCCGTGCTCGTACGCGACGCCGGAAATCGCTCCGATCGCGCCTCCGATCAGGGCGGCGATCAGGGCGACGACCAGCAGCGCGGTGCCGCGAAGCGGCGGGCGCGGGCGCGCCGCCGGCTCCGGCGGCGGCAGTACCGGGGCGCCGAACGACGGCAGTGCCCTTTCATACGCAGCGGGTGGCAGGTAATCCGGGCCCCGCGGGGGGCTGCCGATGTGGCCGCCCGGATACGCCGGGAACGAGGCGGTGAGCTGCTCGTCCGGAGGGGGCGGGGGCCAGCCCTGACCGTACCCGTGGGCCTGCTGCGGGGAATCCGGCGGCGAGTAATCAGGAAGCGGCCCGGCGGCGGCGGGTTGCGCGGGGGCCGGCGTCCACCAGGGTGAGGACTCGGGGAGCTCGGGAGGCTCGGCGCTTTGTGGCTGGTCACCCTCAGCCATTGCGTGGACCTCTCTCCCGCGTCACCCAAGTCACCTGCGTCGCCCAAGCCCGCCGCCCCTCGGCGGCTTCCTGCTGGTCATACGGTACGGCCACCAGGGGCTCCCAGCGAGTCTCAGGGAACGTACGAGGCATTCATCGCGGCGAAGGCGGGATCGTCCAGCGGAACCGAGGTGGTGACGGCCGGGGTTCGGCTGGTCGACAGCACGTTGGTGGCGGTGCCTGCCGGGGAGTTCGGCTGCACATCCGAGGCAGCGGCGTACACCGTGCCCACCCCGAACAGCAGCAGCGACGCTGCCCCGGCGAGCAGCCGCCCACGGCGCTGGGAGAGCACCCGGCCACGGTCGCGCACCGGGACAGCGAGAGCCGGCGCCAGCCCGCCATCGGGTGGCTCGCTGCGGGGGGTTTCCGGAACCGGAGCCACCTTCAGCGCGGTCAGCCGCAGCGCCAGGCTGAGCGGCAACGACGGCTCGGCCAGGCGACGCAGGCGCGCCTTCAGGCGGCGCTGCTGCTCGACGTCGCGCTGACACTCGGGGCAGCTCGCGAGGTGGGCCAGCGCCACATCGCGGATTTCAGGAGACAGCTGATCGTCGACGAGGGCTGCGCCCAGATCGCCGAGGTGGCCGGCCTGCAGTTGGCTCACCTGGCAGCCAGGGAGGTAGCGGCGTCACCGGGCAATTCGCCCGCAAACTCCTCTGCACGGTCCTCACGGTCCGGGGCCCGGTCGGCGAGAGCTGCGCGCAGCATCGCCCGCCCGCGCGAGATCCTGCTGCGGACGGTGCCGAGCTTGATGTCGAGGGTCGCCGCGATCTCCTCGTACGACAGCTGCTCCACATCGCAGAGCACGACCGCCGCCCGGAAGTCCGGCGGCAGCGCGGCAAGCGCACGCTCGACGTCGGGGTCGAACAGGTCGGCCATCACGGCCGCCTCGGGGCTCGGGTCACGCCCCGGCAGGCGCTCGGCGTCATCCGGCAGACCCTCGAAGCGGATGCGTGATGCGCGGCGCATGCGATCGAGGAACAGGTTGGTCGTGATCCGGTGCAGCCAGCCCTCGAACGTGCCCGGTGTGAAACCGTCCAGCGACTTGAAGACCCGGATGAAGACGTCCTGCGTCAGGTCTTCGGCGTCCTGCTGGTTACCGGTGAGCCGGTACGCCAGCCGGTAGACCCGGGCGCCGTGCTCGCGCACGACCTCGTCCCACGTGGGCGGCACCCACGTGGAGACCCCCGGGCTCACGGCGACGGGAACGGCAGACACGGCACCCCTTCGGACCAGCTGGGGCCGGAACGGTCGCCCACCTGGTGCGTACATTGCTCCAGCCGTCATGCTCTCTCTTCCACGATGTGCTGTCGCTGCAAGAATGCCGTCGTGAGCTGCTAGTTGCCTGTGAGTCCCAACGCAGGAGCCTGCGCGAAACGTTCCCGGACGGGGGTTCGAACCCCACACCGACGAAGGTCCACTAGGCTTCGCTGACCATGGGAGTTGCTGAGTTCGCCGAGTCCTTCATCCCGGAGGACGCCGTGTTGACGGCGGCCCGGGCAGCCGCCCTCGAGATCGGTGTCGAGCCCGTAGGGGCGGCGACCGGTGCGACGCTGCGGTTGCTGGCTGCTACCGCTCGCGCACGCACCGCGGTCGAGATCGGGACCGATACCGGCGTCAGCGGGCTCTACCTGCTGCGCGGAATGCGTCCTGACGGCGTGCTGACCAGCATCGACGCCGAGGCGGAGGCCCAGCGCCTGGCGCGGGCGGCTTTCAACGCCGACGGCGTGCCGAACTCCCGAGCGCGGCTGATCAACGGCCGGGCGCTCGACGTCCTCCCCCGGCTCACCGACGCCGCGTACGACATCGTCTTCTGCGCCTCTGACCGCCGCGAGTACCCCGACCTGCTCCCGCAGGTCATCCGGCTGGTGCGGGTCGGCGGGCTGATGGTGTTCGACGGCGCGGCGAACGCCGTGGATCCCGCGGCGCGAGACGCCGAATCAGGAGCGTTGCGACGGCTGGTCGATCTCGTCCGCGAGGACGGCCGGCTGGCGCCGGCGATCCTGCCGGTCGGGTCCGGGCTGCTCGCGGCCGTGGTCCTGAACAGCGACGAGACCAGCGCGGCCTGAGGACCGATGGACATCTCCGAGTTCTACGACGCTGACCCCGCCCGCCGCGAGTCCGAAGAGGAGGGCTTCGGCGACGGCTGGTCCACCGAAGCCGACCAACACTCGACGTTTCGGGCCAACTGGCTGTTCGACACCGGTGAGCTCTACGTCGTGCGCGAGCCGCACCCGGGCGGCCTGTTCGCCAGATACCTTGATCAGCTCGACCTCGACCAGGTCGACACCGAGCAGCTCACCGTGGAGGTGCTCGGCCGATTCGAGAGCGAAGACGCGGTCAAGCAGGCGCTCGCGGGTTGGGAGCACCAGATGACCCGGACGAACAGCCTCGAGTGGCTACGCGAGCACGCCAACACCGGCTGAACCTCGTCTGAGCCTCAGCTGAACCGCGTCCGGCGCTCACCCAGCGGCGGCCTTCAACGCCTCACTGAGGGCCGTAGCCTCCGGCGCCGACATCTCGACGACGAGCCGGCCGCCCCCCTCGAGCGGCACCCGCATCACGATGCCGCGCCCCTCTTTGGTGACCTCGAGCGGACCGTCACCCGTCCGCGGCTTCATGGCCGCCATGCCGTGCACCTCTTCCTCATCCAACCCGTGTTACGAGCGTGTTCCTGTCCATCATCCCAGATCTGCGGGCAAGTGGACGCGGGTGGCGTCCGCGTCGCACCCGCGACACGGGAAGATGAGGGTGTGGACGAACTTCAGCCGACCGTCATTTCCGAACGCACCGGGCCCCGAGGCTCGCTCGGAATCGTCACCATCAACCGCCCTGACGCCATGGGCGCGCTCTCCCTGGGGGCCAAGGAAGAGTTGCTCGCGGCCCTGACCGACGTCGGCGAGGACCCCTCGGTGCGGGCCGTCCTGCTCGCCAGCCGGGGCCGCGCGTTCTGCGTGGGCCAGGACCTGCGCGAGCTGCAGGCCGCCTACGCCAGCACGGAGACGCCCGACCTGGGCGATCTCGTACGACGGCACTACAACCCGATCGTGCGGGCGCTCTCGGAGATGCCCAAGCCGGTCATCGCCGCGATCAACGGCGCGGTCGCGGGCGCCGGGCTGGGCATCGCGCTGGCGTGTGACCTGCGCTGGGCCGCGCGCTCTGCGGTCTTCGCCACCGCGTTCACGGGGATCGGCCTCGCCGGCGACTCCGGGATCACCTGGAGCCTGAGCCGGCTCGTCGGCACCGCCAAGACCGCTGCGCTGATGTACCTGAACGAGCGGGTGTCGGCGGAGGGCGCGCTGGAGCTCGGCTTGGTCAACGCCGTCGTCGATGACGAGCTGCTCGCCGACTCGGCCCAGGAGCTGGCGCTGCGCCTGGCTGCGGGGCCGACCGCCGCGATCGCCGCCATCAAGCGCACCCTCGGGGCGGCCGCGTCACAGAGCCTTCCCGAATCGCTGGAGCTGGAGGCCGACCTGCAGGAACGCATCGGCCGCACCGCCGACCACCTCGGCGGGGTCGCATCGTTCTTCGCGAAGCAGCAGCCGACCTTCACCGGTCACTGAGTCCACCGGTCACTGAGTCCACCGGTCAGTGAGTCGCGGGAGCTGAGCTCTCGACCCACCGGGCGAAGCGGCGCAGCGCCACCGCGAGCGCTCGCTGGGTCGGGCGCCGGCCCGCACGCAACCCCACCTGACCGACCAGCCCCAGCGGCGGGTCGACCCACTCGATCCAGGTGAACCGTGATCCGGAGCTTCGTGGTTCGACGACAAAGACGCCGCCGCCGCGTACCACCCGCCCGAGATGGAGCACCTCGCAGCGCACCGGAGGCTCCCAGCCGGTGATGCGCATCGGGTCGTCGAAGCCCAGCCGCTTGACCCCGGGCAGGGCGGTGCGCGCCAGAATCTCGTCGCCGACGGCGTTGCCGCCTCCCTTGACGACCGCGACCTGGGTGCCGGGCATCCATTCGCCCTGCCGGGCCCAGTCGGTGAGGGCGGCGAACACCCGCTCGGGTGGGGCCTCGACGTCGACGCTGACCCGCAGCTCAACCATCGATGACGTCGGCGTCCGGTACGTACTCGGGTTCGTCGGCCGCGACTGCGGCGCCGTCCACGTCCGGAAGCGGCTGATCCGACGGGGACGGCGTGGCGGTGGCGAGCCCGGCGACGGCGCGAGCGTGATCGAGCTCTGCCGCGGCCCGTTCCAGGACCTCGTCGACGTCAGCCATCCGGTAGCCGCGGAGCACGACCGGGAGCGTCGCCCCGCGTAGCGCCTCCGGGGTCACCTCGCCGTCGGGCAGGCCTGGAGGCGCGTCAGGGATCGCCCGGGACATGCCATCAACGCGCCCAGCGGCAGCCAGGCCGGCGGCCAGCAGGACCGCGGCTGCGAACAGGACCTCGATGGCGAGCGCCATGCGCACAGTCTGGCATCTGCAAGAGTCCAGAGCGTGGAGCTACGGCTGGGGACGCGCACGTTCGACCCGTCCGACGTCGCCCTCATGGCGATCATCAACCGCACGCCCGACTCGTTCTACGACCGGGGAGCGACGTTCGGCGAGGCCGAGGCGCTCGACGCCGCCGACCGCGCGGTCGCCGAGGGCGCCGAGATCCTCGACATCGGCGGGGTGAAGGCGGCGCCGGGAGTCAGCGTCGACACGGCGGAGGAGCTGCGCCGGGTATCGGGATTCGTCGCCCGGCTGCGTAACCGCCATCCGGGCGTGGTGATCTCGGTGGACACGTGGCGCGCCGAGGTGGGGCGGGCGGTCGCCGCCGAAGGTGCCGACCTGCTGAACGACGCCTGGGGCGGCACCGAGCCGGAGCTGGCCGAAGTCGCTGCGGAATTCGGCCTCGGGCTGGTGTGCACGCACGCCGGGCACCTCCCGCCGCGCACCCGTCCGCACCGGATCGCCTACGACGACGTGGTGGCCGACATCCGCGACACGGTGGTCGGTCTCGCGGAGCGGGCCGCGGGTCTCGGGGTGCGCCGTGACGCCATCCTGATCGACCCCGGGCATGACTTCGGCAAGAACAGCCGGCACTCGCTGGAGGCGACCCGGCGGCTGCCGGAACTGGTCGCGACCGGCTGGCCGGTGCTCGTCGCGATGAGCAACAAGGACTTCCTCGGCGAGATCTTCGATCTTCCGGTCACCGACCGCTTCGAGCCGACGATGGCCGCCACGGCGATCGCGGTGTGGCTCGGCGCCCGGGTGGTGCGCACGCACTCCGTATTGGCCAGCCGGCGCGTCATCGACACCGTTCGCGCCATCGCCGGCACCCGCGAGCTGGCCGTGGGACGGCGCGCGTTGGCCTGATTTTCGGGCTTTACATTCCCCGAACGTATTTCGCACCAGTCGCAGCTCAATGGCACCGATGCTGGAGACCTCACCGAAGAAGGAGACTCACATGGGTAAGCCATCAGCAGCCCTCCGCGCAGCGGGATGGGTGACGGTCGGCGCCATCGCCGCCGGCGGCATCGCGACCGCTGCGACCACCGGCGGCAGTAGCGGCAGCAACCCGTCGTCGGTCAACCCGGCCGCCGCGGTCGCGGGCACCAGCCCGGCCAAGGCCGCCGGCAAGCCGGGCCATGCAGGACGGCTCGCAAAGCTGCAGGGGCGCCTGATGCACGGGGAGTTCACCGTGAAGGGCAAGGGCGGAACGCCGACGAACCTCGCAGAGCAGCGCGGCACCGTCAATGCCGTCAGCTCCACGTCGATCACGCTGACCAGCACTGACGGGTTCAAGCACACCTACGTGGTCGACTCGAACACCCACGTCCGGGTGGACGGTGCGAAGGGCTCGATCACCGGCGTGAAGCCCGATCAGGTCGCCACCGTGCTCGCCAAGGTCAGCGGCAACACCGAAACGGCCACGATCGTCATCCAGCGCGCCGGCAAGTAAAGGCCGGGTAGCGCTGGCCCGCACCTGGCTCGACCCCACCGCGGCGCCGGCTCGCACCGAAAGTGCGAGCCGGCGCCGCGGTGGGTGTCCGAGTGCCGACAGCAGCTCCTCACGGGCTGTGGAGGCTCCTAACGTCGGGTTACCGACCTTGAGGAGCCGCCGGATGAACGCCGCGATCGCCGACGAATTCGTCCCCGACGCACGGCAGCCCGAGGGCGTCCTGGATCCGGTCTTCGGCCTGGTCCAGCGCGGGTCGGTGCACGGCATGTGGGCGGTCAGTGGCGCCGGTATCGGTCTCGCGCAGCTGACCGGTGGCTCGCGCGTCGTCACGGCTCACGGCGATGGCACGCTCTCCGGGTCCACCGGCCGGTTGCGCCGCCGGGCCCAGGACCGGCACGTCGACCTGGCCGGCCAGCGCTTCACGCTCCATCAGACCTCGCCCCGGCGAGCTCAGCTGCGCCGCAACGGGGTGCCCATCTGCTGGTTGCGGGCGGTGCGCAAGGGACGCTTCAGGCTCGGCAGCTCACGTTCGTACGAGATCCTGCAGTGGGCCGCACCGCCCGACCGGACGGCAGCGGCGATCGCCCACCTGCTCGCCTCCCGTTATGGGGTGGGGGCACTCACAGGCTCTCGTTGATCGCCGCGAGGGCCTCGTCGACGTCGTCGGTGAGGGTGATCAGATCCAGGTCCGCCGGCCCGATCCGTCCGGTGTCCCGCAGCGATTCCCGCATCCAATCCAGCAGCCCGCGCCAGTAGTCGATTCCCATCAGGATCACCGGAAATCTGGTGACCTTGCGGGTCTGCACCAGCGTCAGCGCCTCGAAGAGCTCGTCCATGGTGCCGAATCCGCCCGGCAGGATGACGAACGCCTGCGCGTACTTGACGAACATCGTCTTGCGCACGAAGAAGTAGCGGAAGTTGACCCCGAGGTCCACCCACGGATTGAGCTTCTGCTCGAACGGGAGCTCGATCCCGAGCCCGATCGACAGCCCGCCCGCCTCCTGACAGCCCCTGTTCACCGCCTCCATGGAGCCCGGCCCCCCGCCGGTGATGACCGCCCATCCCGCCTGCGCGAGCGCTGCTCCGACCTGCTGCGCCGCCGTGTAGTCCGGGGAGTCGATCGGGGTACGCGCGGAGCCGAAGACGGTCACCGCCCTCGGCACCTCGGCCAGCAGGCCGAAACCTTCGACGAATTCGCTCTGTATCCGCAAGACACGCCAAGGGTCGGTGTGCACCCAGTCGGACTGGCCGCGGTAATCGAGCAGCCGCTGGTCGGTTGTCGACGGCTGAACCTGCGAGCGGCGCAGGGTGACCGGTCCTCGCTGGCGTTCGGGACCGGCTGGGTGGGGACCCCGCGGCCTCAGCGCCGGCGGGCGGTCAGGGTCGACGGAAGGAGTAGGCACCGCCTCACGCTAGGTGGCACGCGGACGGTTTCGCCGTACTCCGGGTGAACGACACGCGAACGGGTGCAACGTGCCGGATCACTTGCTAGATCACAGGGGGTGCGGGTAGGCCTGTGACATGCCCAGCGAACAAGACGCCCTCGACGCCGTCCCCAAGCAACTGCTGATCGGGGGGCAATGGCGGGATGCAGCCCAAGGCAAGACGTTCTCGGTGGAGGATCCGGCGACCGGCCTGCCGCTCTGCGAGGTGGCGGACGGGACGCCCCCGGACGCCCTGGACGCGCTAGCCGCCGCCGACGCAGCCGCGGCCGGCTGGGCCGCGACCGCCCCCCGCGAGCGCGGTGAGATCCTGCGCCGGGCCTACCAGGCCATGGTCGACCATCAGGACGAGCTCGCCCTCGTCATGACCATGGAGATGGGCAAGAGCCGCACCGAATCAGCCGGGGAGATCGTCTACGCGGCCGAGTTCTTCCGCTGGTTCTCCGAGGAGGCGGTGCGGATCGCGGGACGCTACTCGACCGAGCCGGCCGGTAAGGGACGGCTGCTCACCATGCAGCAGCCGGTCGGCCCGTGCCTACTGGTGACCCCGTGGAACTTCCCGGCGGCCATGGGCACCCGCAAGATCGGTCCGGCGATCGCCGCCGGCTGCACGATGGTGGTCAAGCCCGCGAAGCAGACGCCGCTGACGATGCTGTCGCTTGGGCAGATCCTGCGTGACGCCGGGCTGCCGGACGGCGTGCTGAACATCATCACGTCGTCCTCGAGCGGCTCGGTCGTCAAGCCGCTGCTGGAGGATGCACGGCTGCGCAAGCTGTCGTTCACGGGTTCGACGGAGGTCGGGCGGCTGCTCATGGAGCAGTCGTCCGGACGGCTGCTGCGGCTGTCGATGGAGCTCGGTGGCAACGCGCCGTTCATCGTGTTCGCCGATGCCGACATCGACCACGCGGTGGAGCAGGCGATGGTCGCCAAGATGCGCAACATGGGCGAGTCGTGCGTCGCCGCCAACCGGTTCCACGTCGAGGCGTCCGTCGCCGAGGAGTTCACCGCCAAGCTGACCGAGAAGATGGCCGCGCTCGTGGTCGGCCGCGGCACCGAGGGCGGCCCCCGCGTCGGTCCGCTGATCGATGCGACGCAGCGCGACAAGGTGGCCGAACTGGTGGACGACGCGACCAAGCGCGGCGCGTCCGTACGCACCGGCGGGAAGCCGGTCGGCGACGCGGGCTACTTCTACGCACCCACGGTGCTGGGCAACGTCCCGCCCGACGCGCGCCTGCTGCGCGAGGAAATCTTCGGACCGGTCGCTCCGGTAGCGACGTTCACCACCGAGCAGGAGGCACTGGCGGCCGCGAACGACAGCGAATTCGGCTTGGTGGCGTACGTCTTCACGCGCGACTTCTCCCGTGCCATGCGCATGGTCGAGGGCTTGGCGACCGGCATGGTCGGGCTCAACAAAGGCCTGATCTCCAACCCGGCGGCACCCTTCGGCGGCATCAAGCAGAGCGGTTTCGGACGCGAGGGCGGCTTCGAGGGAATCGAGGAGTACCTCTCGACGAAGTACGTCGGCCTCGATATCTAGCTCAGGCCGTCACGCCGTGAGGTAGCGCCGCAGCACCCCCTCGACCTCGCCGATCCGGGCGACCTCGATCGACTCCTCTCGGGTGTGGGCGAGGTTGGGATCTCCCGGACCGAAATTGACCGCGGGGATGCCGAGCGCGGCGAACCGGGCGACGTCGGTCCAGCCGTACTTGGCCCGGGGCGCCCCGGCAGCGGCCGCCGTCACGAAGTCACGTGCCGCGGGAGCGTGCAGGCCGGGCAGCGCACCAGGAGCCGAATCCACCAGGGTCAGCGCGAAGGGCGCGAGCACCTCCTGCACGTGGGCCAGCGCCTGCTGCTCGCTGCGATCGGGCGCGAACCGGAAGTTGATCGTGACCGTGCAGGCGTCGGGGACCACGTTGCCGGCGACCCCGCCATTGATGCGCACCGCCGACAGCCCCTCGCGGTAGACGCAGCCGTCGATGTCGACCGAACGCGGCTCGTACGCGGCCAGCGTGGTGAGCAGCGGCGCGGCGGCGTGAATCGCGTTGTCCCCCAGCCAGGAACGGGCGCTGTGGGCACGCTTTCCCGCCGCGGTGGCCTCCACCCGCAGCGTGCCCTGACAGCCGGCTTCGATGACCGCATCAGTGGGCTCGAGCAGCACCGCCAGGTCGCCGGCGAGCCACTCCGGATGGTGTGCGGCCATCCGGCGCAAACCGTTGCGCGTCGCTTCGACTTCCTCGTTGTCGTAGCAGACGAACGTGACGTCGCTGCTCGGCTGCGGCAGCGTCGCGGCGAGGTGCAGCAGCACGGCGATGCCCGACTTCATGTCGGACGTGCCGCACCCGTGCATCCGCCCGCCATCGCGCCGGGAAGGCAGGTTGTCGACGATCGGCACCGTGTCGAGGTGACCCGCCAGCACGACCCGGCGCTCGCGGCCGAGATCGGTGAACGCCACCACCGCGTCACCATCGCGGACCACCCGAAGGTGGGCCAACCCGCGCAGCGCCGCCTCGACCGCGTCGGCCAGCGCACCCTCCGAGCCGCTCACGCTCGGGGTGTCGACGAGCGTCGCAGTCAGCTCGACCGGATCGGCCCGCAGATCGAGTGCCGTCACGTCGAAACGCCGTGCTCTCGAAGGACATCGTTCAGCGCCAGCTTGTCGTGGATCTCGCCCTCCGCCAGCGTGCGCAGCACGAGCAGGCACGGCATCGCGAACTCCCCGCCCGGGAACGACCGCACCTTGCTCGATCCGACGACCACGGCCCGCTCGGGCACCTCTCCGCGCGGCAGCTCGTCACCACTGGTCGCGTCGAAAACCCGCGTGCTGCTGGTGAGAATCGCGCCCGCGCCGAGCTTGGCGCCGCGCCGCACTCGCGCCCCCTCGACGACCATGCTGCGCGAGCCGATGAACGCATCGTCCTCGATGACGACCGGGGTCGCATTCGGCGGCTCGAGCACTCCGCCGAGCCCGACCCCGCCCGACAGGTGCACCCGCTCCCCCACCTGAGCGCACGACCCGACGGTCGCCCACGTGTCGACCAGCGATCCCGCGCCCACATAGCCGCCGATGTTGACGTAGCTCGGCATGAGCACGACCCCGGGCGCCATGTACGACCCCCACCGGGCGATGGCACCGGGCACCACGCGCACGCCGTCGAACCGGGTCTTCAGCGGCATGCGGTCGTGGTAACGAAAGTCTCCCGCGGAGGATTCGCCCATCTCGAGCACCTTGAACGACAGCAGGATCGCGCGCTTGGCCCGCTCGTCGACGACCACCTCGTTGCTCGCCGGGTCGATGAACGCCACCCGCGCCTCGCCGGCGTCAAGCTGGTCGACAGCCTCGACGACGATCTTGCGGGCGCCCTCATCCGCCGGGCTGAGACCGTCGCGACGCTCCCACAGTTCATCGATGGCGGCGTCGATCGGGCTGGGGGCAGGACTGGATGCGGCGGTGTCAGGCGTTCTCATACCCTCGACCCTATTCAGGACAGCCGGGCGTCTCATGTTCGCCGCGGGGTCGGGATGAGTGGACGGCGCTGGCCCTTCAGTGGCTTGCCCCCACCGGGCGGATGGAAGTACGGAGTCCGCTGTGCATCGGGTCCGATGGAGATGCGCCAGCCGCCCTCGTGGCAAAGATGGTGATGGCGAAGGCACAGCAGATCGCCATTGCACTGATTCGTGCAACCGCCGTCAGCCCAGTGCTGGCGGTGGTGCACCTGGCAGAAGGACGGGGGCCGATCGCAGCCCGCGAAGACGCAGCCGCCGTCCCGAAGCACGATGGCCGCTCGGAGCGCTGGGCTCACCACCCGGGTCCGCCGACCCAGATCGAGCACCTCGCCATCGGCACCGAGGACCGCCGCGATCACGTCAGCATCGCAGGCCTTGCGGCGGATGGCAGCCGCCGTCAGCGGCGACCCCCCTGCAGCGCTGGAACTGCTGCCGGTCCCCTCGCCCGACGCCAGCGCGTCAAGGCCGATCCCGATGATGATCGTCTCGCGTCCAGCGGCCTCGCCGTTACACGCCTGCGCATGCGCCATCGCGTGCCTGCACATCTGGATCAGCGCCTAACCTAGGCTTCGGCGACCGGGCTCCGCGATTCGATCCGTCCGACTTCTACTATCAGACGAAAGGTCAGTCGGCTGGCCACCTGATCACTGGCGTCATCTACTACGACCCGAGCAACCCGCAGTGCTGCCCGTCGGGCTACGAGCAGGATGTCTGGTTTTGGTTACCTCATTCCCCGCTCAGCCGTGGAACCGACGGCTTCGTGAGCATCGTCCCGACCATCAACGGTCCGTAGCCGGCTACTGGACGGCAGCTTCGTCCTTTCGCGACAAGCAGGCCAATATTCGAGTGTTCCCAGGCCACTCCTGCCCGTAGCGTGGTAGGCGCAATGAACGAAGACCGTCGCGGCGTCCTGTTCGGCATCGCCGCGTACGGGATCTGGGGGCTCTTCCCGCTCTACTTTCCGCTCCTCGAGCCAGCCGGCTCCGGCGAGATCCTCGCCCATAGGTGCCTGTGGAGCCTGGTCGCGGTCGCCTTGGTGCTGGCCGTCCGGCGGCAGTGGGCGTGGGTACGCCCGGCCCTCGCCGATCGCCGCCGGCTCGGGCTGCTGGCACTGGCCGCTGTGCTGCTCGCGCTGAACTGGGGCGTCTACATCTACGGCGTCAACTCCCACCAGGTCGTCGAGACGGCGTTGGGCTACTTCATCAACCCGCTGATCACGGTGATGCTCGGCGTGGTCGTGCTCCATGAGCGACTGTCAACCACGAGCTGGATCGCCGTCGGTCTCGCCGGGTGCGCCGTCGCCGTGTTGACGATCAGCTACGGCCACCTGCCGTACATCGCGCTGATCCTGGCGTTCTCGTTCGCCGGCTACGGATTTCTGAAAAAGCGCGTGGGGGCTCCGGCGTTGGAAGGACTCACCGTCGAGACGACAGTCCTTTCTTTACCCGCGCTGGTCGTCATCGTCGTGCTGGCCGCTACCGGAAAGGGAACGTTCGGCCACGGCGCCGGGCACAGCACGCTGTTGCTCAGCGCGGGCGTCGTCACCGCGATTCCGCTCCTGCTGTTCGGCGCCGCGGCGACCCGCGTCTCGCTGACGACGATGGGCCTGCTGCAGTACCTCACCCCGACGCTGCAATTCCTGGTCGGTGTGCTCGTGCGGCACGAACCGCTGCCTGCCGACCGGCTCGTCGGCTGCATCCTGATCTGGGCCGCGCTGGTGGTCTTCTCGTTCGGCAGCGTTCGCGAGCGCAGGCGCCGGCTAGCTGGCGAGCCGTGCCCCGACCTGCGCGATGCGCTCGTCGCTGGCGGTTAACGCGACCCGCACGTACCGGTTACCGGCGGGGCCGTAGAACTCCCCCGGCGCCACGAGGATCCCGTGCGCGGCGAGGTCCTCGACGGTCGTCCAGCAGTCCTCGTCGCGGGTCGCCCACAGATACAGGCCACCGGCACTGTGCTCGATGCGCAGGCCCGCGGACTCCAGCGCGGGCCGGAGCACTGCGCGCCGCCGGGCGTAGCGCTCACGCTGCTCGGCCACATGAGTGTCGTCGCCGAGCGCGGCCACCATCGCCGCCTGCACCGGGGTCGGGACCATCAGGCCGGCGTGCTTGCGCACCTCCAGCAGCGCGGCGACCACCGCGGGATCGCCGGCAACCCACGCCGCGCGGTAGCCGGCGAGGTTGGAGCGCTTGGACAGCGAGTGCACCGCGAGCAGTCCGGTGGGATCGCCGCCGCACACCCGCGGGTCAAGGATGCTGACCGGCTCCGCGTCCCAGCCGAGCTCGAAGTAGCACTCGTCGCTGACGACGATGGTGTCCCGCTCGCGGGCCCAGGCGACGATCTTCGCGAGGTGCTCGGCGGGCAGGACCTGCCCGGTTGGGTTAGCCGGCGAATTCACCCACAGCAGGCGGATGCGCGCCGGCCCGAGCTCGACCAGGCTCGCGTACGTCACCGGCGTGGCCCCGGCGAGCAGGGCCCCCACGGCGTAGGTGGGGTACGCGAGCGACGGCAGCGCCACCGTCTCGCCGCGGCCGATCCCCAGCAGGGACGGCAGCAACGCCACCAGCTCCTTGCTCCCCACCGTCGGCAGCACGCCGATGCCCTGCGGGGCGCCGAGCCGGCGCACTGACCAGCCGGTCAGGGTCTCGCGCAGTGCCGCGGTGCCGGCTGTGAGCGGGTAGCCGGGCGCATCCGAGGCAGCCCGCAGCGCCTCCTGGACGACGCCAGGGGTGGGGTCGACGGGCGTACCGACCGAGAGGTCGACAATGCCGCCGGGATGGGCGCGGGCCTTATCGGCGTACGGAACGAGCCGGTCCCACGGGAAGTCCGGCAGGGACCGGCTGGAGACGCTGACCGCGGCTATTCGTCGTGCTCCTGCGGCGGGAGCGCGGCCACGAGCGGGGCGTCGTAGTCGATCAGACCGATCTTCGACGCGCCACCCGGGGAGCCGATCTCGGCGAAGAAGACGACGTTCGCCTCGGTGTAGGCCTTCCACTGCTCCGGGACGTCGTCCTCGTAGTAGATCGCCTCAACCGGGCAGACCGGCTCGCAGGCCCCGCAGTCCACGCATTCGTCAGGCTGGATGTAGAGCATCCGATTGCCCTCGTATATGCAGTCGACAGGGCACTCTTCGATGCACGCCTTGTCCTTGAGATCCACACAGGTCTCGGCGATGACGTAGGTCACCGGTGCTCCTCCAGGCTCGTTGCTTTTCACCAGTATGCGTCAGCGGGGCCGCTCCCCCGTGACCGGTTCGGCGATAGACCCATTGTGCTGCCTCACCATCGCCCTGAGACATCTGGGTGTGAGCTGTATGCCACACGGTCGTACCGGATGCCACACGGTCGTACCGGGCTTGCGCGCGCCAAGCTGCCGTTGGCGCCTTTCGGCGTTACGTTCGCGCGGTGGATGACCGCCTCGTTTGGATCGATTGCGAGATGACCGGGCTCGACGTCTCCCGGGACCTGCTGCTCGAGGTGGCCTGCCTGGTGACCGACGGCGAGCTCAACCAGATCGGCGGCGGACTCGACCTGGTGATCTCCGCGCCCGCGCAGGCCCTGCTCGAGATGGATCCGGTCGTGGTGACGATGCACAGGGAGTCGGGTCTCGACAAGGCGGTGCTCGCGTCGACCCTCTCGCTGGCCGATGCCGAGGCCCAGGTGCTCGATTTCGTACGCCAGCTCGTCCCCGAAGCCCGGAAAGCGCCGCTCTGCGGCAATTCGATCGCCACCGACCGCGGATTCATCGCGCGTGACATGCCTGCCCTGGACGCGTACCTGCACTACCGGATGGTCGACGTTTCGTCGGTGAAGGAGCTCGCCCGCCGCTGGTACCCGAGGACGTACTACGCCTCCCCCGGCAAGCGCGGTGGCCATCGGGCCCTCGCCGACATCCTGGAAAGCGTCGAGGAGCTGCGCTACTACCGGGAGGCGATCTTCGTGCCCCAACCCGGTCCCACCAGCGAGCACGCGAAGGCGATCGCGTCACGGATCCGCGGCGAAGACCCCGCCGCGACACCGGAAGGGCCCGCGTCCGCTTAGACTGGTCAAGTTCCGTCGACCCGAACCCAAACGGGCCGGCTGGACGCACGGTGGGTGTAGCTCAGCTGGCAGAGCACCGGGTTGTGATCCCGGGTGTCGCGGGTTCAAGTCCCGTCACTCACCCCAACGCCGATAGGCTCCTTGACCTGCGCCTTCAGGCATTGCCCTGGGGCCCGGTCGTCCCACTTGCTCTTGCGGTGACCGGCACCGGGCGCTTCACTGGACGGGTCTTACGGGACCTGCCGCCGTTGACGCGGGCCACGGTCCACGTCGCGGAACAAGCGCCCGCTCGAGGTTCCCGATCGGGACACTAAGCCTGGGGGATCCCGCGCCGGCGGAAGCCGGCGAAGCCGACCACCATGAGGGTCGCGGCGAAGCCGGTCATCACGGTGAGTGTGCCGGTCTGGATCGCGCCTGCCGGGGGGTTGCCCACATGCGTGGTCGGCGAGAGGTCGAGCACCCACTGGCGGAACTTCAAGCCGGGACCGAGGAACGCGATGAACGTCATCACGGCATAGCCGGCCCAGGCGATCCCGAACAGCCGAGGACGTTGGCCATAGATCGCCAGCGCCAGCCCGGCGAGCACGAGCTCGGCCGGAAGGTAGGCCAGCCCGGAACTCAGGGTGGGGCCGAGTTCTGCCATGTCGCCGACCGACCACGCGCTCGCGAGGCCCAGGACGAGCGACGAGCCGAGCACGATAGTCAGGAGGCCACCCAGCACCACCAGCGCGTGCGAGCCGAGCCAGTGGGCCCGGGACAACGTGCCGGAAAGGCGCGTCTCCAGCCGGCCGTCGCCCTCCTCGGCCCGCAGCGTGCCGATGGCCTGGACGACGTACCCCACCCCGATGACGGCCAGGTAGAGCTGGGTGGTCGCGACGAACCCGTCCATGGACCGACCGTCGGAGATACCCAAGGCCTCGGCAAGAGCGGGGTTGCCGGCCACCGCGTCGAGCAGCTGCTGGGAGAGGGCGCCCATCATCCCCGCAAGCAGCACGCCGCCGGCGAGCCAGCCGAGGGCGGCGGGCCGGTGGATCCGGACCGCGAGCCCGATCGGGCCGCGTTGCCGCGCCGTGGCCCGATCCGGGCCGGCGCCGCTCCGGACCAGAGCGCTGCCCAGGTCGCGTCGGGCGGCCAGCCGCAGCGCCGCTCCACCCAGGGCGAGACCGACCGCGCACGGGATGGCCAGGACCCACCACCGTTGGTCCCCAAACGGCGCTGCCTTCTCCGCCCAGCCGAGCGGGGAGAGCCACGTGACCCAGGTCTTGGTCACGTCGCCGACGCCTCGCAGGACGTACGACGCCGCGAGGACGATCAGGCTCCAGGTATAGACCCCCCGGGCGTGCAGGGTGAGCTGGGCGAGCAGGGCGGCGAGGCCGGCGAAGACGAAGGCCAGGGCGCCCAGGGAGAGCGCGTAGAGGGCCGACCCTGCGAGCGGGACGCCGAAGACTGCCAGCCCGGCGGCGAACAGCACCCCGGTGGCGGCGATGGTGGCAGTGGCCACCAGGAGCGCCGCCAGCGCGGGTTCGTGGCGGGCCACGCGTCCGCCGAGCACCAGCTCGAGCCGGCCGGACTCCTCCTCACGGCGCGTCGCCCGCGCCACCAGGCTGATGCCGAGCAATGGCAACAGGAAGGCGGCCATGAAGCCGAACTCGTCCTGGATCACGCCGCCGAGCGAGGCTATGCCCTCCACCTTGCCGTTGATCGCTGCCAGCGCGTTGCCCGACGTGACGGCCTGGGCGTAGGTGTGGATCTTGGCGGGGGTGTCGTAGAGCGCGGCGATGCTCGCCGCGGTGCCGATCATGCTCGCCCCCAGCACGAGCACCCAGATCAGGGCGCTGCGCCGCTGGATGCGCCCGACAATGCGCAGCATGACGCCCAGACGGCGAAGGCGGCCTGCGGGGGCCAGTTGCCGGGCGATCATTTCGAGGCCCCAGCGAGAGTTCCGTCCGCGGCCGCGTCGCCGCGGTCCAGCGTCTGTCCGTAGTCCCGCAGGAACAGCGCGTCGAGGCTGGGGGGCCTGACCGTGAGTGTGTGGATGACCGCCGCGTGGAGCTGCCCGATGACGGCGTCGAGGTGCTCGGGGTCGACGGTGAACCGGGAGTCGACGAGCCCGTCGAGCCGCTCGCTCTGATAGCCGGCGACCCCGTCGGCGCCGGCCAGTCCCCCGGGGTCGGCAACGGTGACGGCATGGACGACGGTCCGGGTGTGCCGGCGTAGCTCGGCGAGGGTGCCGGTGGTGACGGTGCGGCCCCGACGGATGATGCTCACCCGGTCGGCCAGGGCCTCCACCTCGCCCATGATGTGACTGGACAGCAGCACGGTCACGCCGGCCTCGCGACGGTCGCGGATGCACTGCTGGAAGGCCTGTTCCATCAGCGGGTCGAGACCCGAGGTCGGCTCGTCGAGCACCAACAGGTCCGCCTCGGCGGCCAGGGCGGCGATCAGGGCCACCTTCTGCCGGTTGCCCTTGGAGTAGTCACGGACGCGCTTGGTCGGGTCGAGGTCGAACAGATCGAGGAGATCCGTGCGACGCCGCTCGTCGACTCCGCCCTGCGTGGCGCCCAGGACGTCGAGGCACTGACCCCCTGTCAGCGCCGGCCAGAGGGCGACGTCGCCGGCGACATAGGCCAGCCGGCGGTGCAGGCGGGGCGCGTCCCTCCAGGGATCGCCACCGAAGAGCTCGGCGTGGCCTGAGGTGGCTTTCATCAGCCCGAGCAGCACGCGGATCGTCGTGGACTTGCCGGAGCCGTTGGGCCCGAGAAAGCCGTGCACCTCACCCGGGCGCACGGTGAGGTCGAGGCCGTCGAGGGCCCGGACCTTGCCGAAGACCTTGGTGAGTCCCTCGGTGCGGATCACGGGAGCGGTATCGGTCATGACAGCGACTCCTTCGCAGGGGCCGCGAACGCGCCCCCGATGTAGACGGCGGTGACGTCCCTGGCCCACCGGTCGAGACCGGCAGGTGACAGCGGGTCGTCGCCGATGACGGTGGCGATCTGATTGCGCAGCAAGATCACGGCCAGGTCGTTGACCAGCAGGAACGCCGCCCGGACGGCCGGGTCCTCGGTGGGCGCGGCGACCCCCAGCTCAACCATGGCGTCCAGCACACGTCGGGTGGTGGCGTACCAACGACCGAAGAGCGCTGCACCGGCGGGGTCATTGGTGAGGAGCAGCCGCCGCAAGTACGCCGGCAGCGGGGACCCGTGTGGGAATGCCCGGGCGAACGCCTCGGCGATCGACGGGGTGGCCTCGCCACTGGCGAGCATCTCGGCGAGGTCCTCACCGCCGAGCTCGGCGAAGACCGCGTCGAGGGACTCGGCCGCGCGAGCGTCCACGGCGGCCCGCAGGCCGTCCTTGCTCCCGAAGTGGTGGACCACCAGGCCCGGCGAAACCCCCGCCGCTGTGGCGATCTCACGCACCGTCACCGCATCGTGCCCGCGCTCGGCGAACAGGCGCAGCGCGGCATTGCGGATGTTTGCCCGGGTGGTGAGGTCCCGCTCGTCGCTGGTTGAACTCATGTTCAAGAGGTTAAACAGTTGT
>CAVQDA010000016.1:0-56769 GCA_963711145.1 uncultured Actinomycetota bacterium | reverse complement strand
CAAATCCTGCCCCCGCTACTTGTAAAACCGCAGGGCAGAGGCTCATTCGGACATAGTCCGGGTGGGCCTCTTGATCGTTTCGCAGGTCATTCGACCGTGATTCTGTTGAGGCCTAGGTCGGACGCTGCTCCGGCGCTGCCCCGCCGCTGCCCGGGCGATGCCTGGGCACGCCGCACCGACTGCCTGGGCGCCAAGCGGATGGCAGCCCTGGGTGGCTGGCGGCTGTGCGCCCGTCGTTGACCGGCGCCGCGCGAGCATCTTGTCGAGGTCGAGCATTTGGCGACGCCAGCCAACCCGCACCGGCTTGAGGGACGCACCAACCCGCAGTGTGGTTTCGTCGAGCCGGCTGCCGGGTGTGCGGTAAGGCCTTTCGATGGCGCCTGCCCCCGGGTCTGCGTTGGCCCGTTAGTCGAGTGCGTAGCTCCGGGTGCTCGATCCAGCCCTGGTCGAGTGGCAGCTCCGGGGAGTACAGGCTGACCGCGTCCGGTCGGGCCAGGTAGCTTGCGCCGTAGGCGAATCGGTAGCCGTCGCCGTGCGCAGCGACTCGGCCGGCAACGACCGGTTCGCTCTCGCCGGGCAGCCAGACCCACACGAAGGCGTTAGTGGGGCGATCAGAAAGCGAAGTCATCATCGCTGTCCTTCGTGGCGGGCTTGCGGACTTTCGCGGGCAGCAGCGCGAGCGTTTCCTCGCCCTGCCTGCGGGCGCGGGCCAGCTCTGTACCGCTCAGACCGAACAAGTCGACGCCGACCAGGAAGGCCACGTTGAACACGGTTCCGATGGCCACCGCCGGGGACCCGGCCTCGATGCTGCTGACAGTGCGGCGGTCCAGGCCGAGCCGAGCAGCGGTGTCCACGATCCTCGCCATGGAACACGGGGAGATCGTCGAGCAGGGATCGCATCAGGAACTGCTCGCCGTCCAAGGCGCGTACGCACGCCGGTACCACTCCCAGTTCATCGCGCCGTTGGCCGAGGACGTTTGAGCGGTTGCGGTCGGTAAATCCGTCGGTTGCGACCTGTCGGTGAGATACCGGTACAGAAGCTGCTGGGCCTGCAGCATCACCGGTCGTGGCCGATCGAGTGAGTGTCAGCCCCTAGTGCTCAAGAAAGCGATCGGACGGGTCGCCTCTGCACAAGCGGTGACGTCGGCGGGGACCTTGCCCTGGGCGATCAGCTGACGTCGTAGTTCGGACAGGCAGCGCGGAGCGTTCGCCGGGTTCAGGGCGCCGAGGGTGGCGAACGTTGCGACCGCCGCGTTGTCGAACGTCTCCCGCGCGAGCTGGGGACCCCAACCTACGGAGCTGAACGGTGACAGGGCGCCCTGGGCGATGAGCGTTGGCGTGTCCACGCCGAGCGCGGCGTCAAAGGCTGCGCTCGGAAGCCGGCTGACGTTCCAGGCGCCGCAGTCGAAGGCACCGGTTTCGTCGACGCCGCTGAGCTGGAGCCGGGTTTCGGAAGCCAAGCCGTGGGCCTGGCTCACCGTGAAGACGTCGTAGCTGCATTCCTCGGAAAGGACGGCGCCCCAGGGGTAATCGGGCTGCAACAGACCGGGCTCGTACGCCAGAGCCCCGTCCGCCAGCAGGCGGTCCAGCAGTGCGCTGCGCGGGTGGGCGACGGCGCTCGCCAGCAACGGCAGCGCGCGCGGATCGTCCATCTCCGCGGCAATGCCCTTCGCCACCCGGGGGCCGTCGACAAGGACCCGAGCTTGCTGGCCGGGCCCGTTGTCAGCCATGGCCAGGGATGGTTTGGCCTGGTACGACGCGTACAGCGCGGCGTATCGGGACCGCAAATCGCCAAACGTGCGGCAGCCGGAGTCGGCCTGGCACAACTTCGCGTAGCTGTCGAAGGCGGCAGCCAGATACTGGGTCGGGTCGGTCGAGGCGCTTTCCCCCGGAACGACCGGATCCTGCAACGAGATGGACTCGATGGCCCCCGGTGCCGCGCGGTCGAGTCTCAAAATCGACACCGTGTCGGTGTCGCTGCCCGCCACGCTGACCCGGCCAAGGTGCAAGGCTCGCATCAGGTCGAGCATGTCGTCTGCGACGGCGTTGTAGTTGAACATATTGGGATCGATGCCCAGCTTGACCAGCCGTCCGAAGCACGCTTTCAGCGCGTTGCGACGATTCGTCGCCGTCCGGGTGTCACCCGACGGGAGCGTCAGGGACGCCCGCGCGATCTTCGCGTATTCCGGGCAGCTGAGCACGGGAACCGACGGAGTGAATCCACGCCGGGAGAGCTGAATCTCCGAGGCGTGATCACGCACCTGCGAGCCGGCGAGATCGTCGGCACCGAAGTCGACAACGGGAGCGCCCGTCACCTTGCCGCGCGCGGGTGCCCGCGTGACCGTCAGCGTGACCTGGGCACCTGAAGGCTTCGACCGGTCCTGCGGGACCGTCAAGGTGCCGCAGGTGACCCCAGCGATGGCTTCCTGGATATCAGCCGGGCAGGAGGTGGAGGCGTACTGCGGCGTGTACCCGACTGGGGGCGGGAGGCGGCTCGCCGACGCCTTCGACCCGCCTCCCGATACGCCAACCAAAATGCTGACGGCCACGATCACCACGACCACGACGACGGCCACCGGCCAGGGCAAGGGCCAACGGTGCCGGCGTTTGCGCCCAGACGCTCCCAAGCCATCCACGGGCGCCGACGGCGCGGAGTGCACCGACGGCTTGGTGACGAGATTGGTCCCGTTCCCGTTCCCGTTCCCGTTCACGCCCGGCGCGATCCCGGCCACTGCTTCCGCTGCCGCGGCGACAAAGTCATGGCAGGTCGGGTAGCGCTCGTCCGGTTGCTTCGCCAGGACGCGCTCGAAGACCGGAGCCAGCGCCCGCGCCACCGGCGGGTCGCCGGGCAGGGCCGGCACCGGGTCGTTGACGTGAGCGATGAACGACGCCACGGGCGTATCGCGGCGGAAGGGCACCTCGCCGCAGAGCAGTTCGAAGAGCATGCATCCGAGCGCGTACTGGTCTGCGCGGCCGTCGACGTGTTCGCCGCGCACGGTCTCTGGGGCTGCATACCCCGGGGTCGCCAGGATCTGTCCTTCGATGGTGACGAGGGTCCCAGCCGTGTCCGTACGCGAGATCCCGAAGTCGGCCAGCACGGCGAAGGGCTGATCCGGCCTCCCAGGCATCAGCAGCACGTTCTCGGGCTTGATGTCGCGGTGCACCAACCCGTTCTGATGCGCGGAGTCCAGCGCTGAAGCGAGCTGGCCAGTGATCGCCAGCGCGACTTCGACCGGGAGAGGGCCGTGATCCTGCAATCGGTGGCGCAGATCCCCGCCGCTGACGTACTGCATCGCGAAATACAGCAGGCCCTCGTACTCGCCGCGGTCGTAGACCGTCACCACATGCGGATGAACAAGCCCGCAGACGAGCTCCGACTCGCGAAAGAAGCGGCGCCGAAATGAATCATCCCCGCCGAGCTGCGCGCTGAGAACCTTGATCGCGTCGAGCCGCGGAAGCCGCGGGTGGCGGGCGAGGAAGACCTCGCCCATGCCGCCCACGCCGAGCCGGCGTTCGATGACCCAGCCGGCCACCTCGTCGCCCGGGTCCATTTCCCGCCCCTCGTCGCATCCGTCTTACGGGAGCAGATTCAGTGCTGACCGGCCCAGATGAGCGCGCTGATCTTACCGAGGTCGTTGTTGATGCCGAGGACGTCATTGATCTCGGCGAACGGCGCGTTGTTGACCATCAGCGAGAAGGCGAGATGGCTACCGTCCTTAGTGTCGATGTAGCCACCGAGAGCCTTTGAGGCCAGCAACGGGCGGTTATTGAGGAGGTCGCCTACCACGAGCGTTCCGGTCTTGGCGAAGACATGCCCCGCCGCCGGCGTGCCCGACTGCACGTCGGCCAGTGATCCGTCCACGCCGAGGATCGGAAGCACGGGCTTGTAGCGTGCGAAGTCGGCCCGGCCGGCCATGTACCGCAGCAGATCGACGACTGCTTGTGGGGTGACGAGATCGGTGGGTGAGCCGCCTTGACCGTCGCTCAGAGCTACCTGCCCGGTATCAACCTTCGCGGTCCTCGAAAGGAATCGCTGCGCGCCGGCAAGGCCATCCAGGCAGTCGGTCTTACCGTCATGAACCGCAAGCAGGCAGACCGCGAGATTGGCGCCCAGGTTCAGGCTCACCTTCATTATGAGCTTCACGTACTCCGACAGCTTCGGCGAGACGAAGACGGCCACCTGATTCGCCGCCGGGTACGAGCCCTTGGCCGGTAGCAGGGCCGTCGGGTTGGGCGCGGTACTCGTCACGTTGACGGCGACCCCGGCGCGCCGGAGCGCCTCGATGAAAGCTGTCCGGGCGAAGGCGGGCGGGTTCTCGATCTGATGCACGTAGACCACCGGGGCATGCCCGGCGGGTACCGAGCCACGCAGCTGCAGATGCCCCGGCGAGGTGACCGCTATCGACAGGCGGATGGCGGAATTGGCCGGCCCGGTCGTGACGGTGGACGTGACGGTGTACGCCGCCGTCTTGGGACGCCAATCAAGGCCCGCCTTCTGGCCGGCCACCTTCGGGGTCGCGACGACGTCGATGAGGTTGTCGTTGATGATGATCGGCCACGTCGGCGTCTCGTGATTCTGCTCGGTGTCGACATCGAACAGCCGCGCGTCGATGGCGACGTCGCCGGTGATGCGCTTGATCCCGGACGCCCGCACCTGACGAGCCAGCTGGTTCAGCCCGGCCAGCGGATCCTCCGGGGTCAGCTTGGCGAAGCCGGGCAGCGGGTTGGCGTCGTTGTGGTCGAAGTTCGCGAAGTCGACGGAGCCATCGGGTTTGGTTCGGCCGCCCATCGTCAGATCTCCGGACGCGACCAGCACGAGGTTGCCCTTGAGCGTCCCGTTCTGCGTCGGACCGGTGCGAAAGACCGGCGTGCGGAACCGGTAATTCGGGCCGAGCGTGTCCCACAGTGCCGCCGTGGTGAAGAGCTTGGCGTTCGACGCCGGAATGAAGAACTGCCGAGCATTCTCCGACGTCAGGAACTGCCTGCTCGACAGGTCCTGGGTGAGCAACCCCCACCGGCTGTGGGCGTAGAGGGGCTTGGTCATCACATGCGTGATGGCGGCCCCCGGACCCGGTATGGCGGCCGCCCCGTTGCCGGCAAGGAGCGTGGACGTCAGTGCCGCCGCGGCGACGACGGCGGTCGCCGTAACTACCGACCGCGACGGCCTCACAGGGCCGCGCAGACGGCGAGCTCGTAGATGTGGCGCAGCGCCGGGAAGAACTGCGCGTTGTTGGTGGGCGTGATCTGGCCGTTGATGGAGACCGTGACCCCGCGCTTCCCGTCGGCCGAGGAGGCGACGAATTGGGTGAAGCCATTGGTGTTTCCGGTGTGGCCGTACACCGTCCCGCAGCTGGTGACGTACTTGAACACGGCGAGGCCCGCGTAGTTGGTGCCCGGCCCCGGCGGCTCGGATGAGCCGGGGCGGAAGGTGAACTGAGCCGCCCGCGTGGCCTTGTTGACCAGTGCGCCGCTCACGTAACCCCGCACGAAGGCGAGCGCGTCCCTCGGGGTGGAGACCACACCGCCCGAAGCCCAGCTCCAGCCGGCCGCAATCTGGGTGGTGACGTCCTCGATCGGCGGGCGTATGTCGTAGCCGTGGATGAAGGGTGCGACCATCGCCGATCCCCGCGGAAGGCTGGTCCTGGTCAGGTGCAGCGGCTCGAAGACGTTTGTCTGCAGGACGCTCTCGTAGCTGCGATGAGTCGCGTGTTGAACCATCAGGCCGACGAGGATGTTGTCGGAGTTGGAGTACTGATACTTGGTTCCCGGCTTGAAGAGCAGCTTCGGCTTGGTGACGTAGGACAGCAGGACGCGCGGCGCGGGCGCCTTCTGCAGTGAAGCAAGAAGCGCCTCACGGAAGCCGTCGAAGCCGCTGAAGTCGGGGATGCCGCTGGTGTGGTTGAGCAGCTGGGCCAGGGTGACGTTCCTCCACTGCACGGGCATGTTCGGGATCAGCGTGCCGACCGTGTCGCACAGCTTCAGCTTCCCGCGCGAGACCAGCGAGAGCGCCGCCGCCCCGCTGAACGCCTTGGCGACGCTGGCCATGCGCATCTGGTCATCGGCCTTGGGCTTGGCCTTGGTCACGATGTTGGCGACGCCGGCGGTGCGCAGCGTGAATTGCTTCCCGCGTCCGATCGCGACGACGATCCCCGGGGGACCGCCGGCCTGAGCCACGTAGGCGTTCATGGCTTTCTGCAGCGTCGCGCCCGCCGATGGGCCGCTCGCTGCGGCGCCGGCCGCAGCGAGCGGAATGCTTCCCAGCAGCAGCGCGGAGGCGGCTGCCGAGACAGTCAGCGGACGCCATGTGAAACGGGTAACCCTCGACAAGCGGGACATCGCGCCAGCTCCTCGGATGTGCGCACGGCCGACCTGACCTACGCGAATCGGATGGACGTCATCATGTACCGACGTCGCTTTGTCCGTGCCCATCGGGGATATTGTGGTTATTTGCCCGCGCTTGTTATGAAACCGCGACATGGGCCTGATCCCCGGCCACGCGTCCAACCCGCTGACAAGTCAGCTCCAGGCTCACGGAGACGACACGTCTGAAATGCTGAGTTCGTGACCGGATGAGCCGGAGGACCGTGACCGGTGCGACACGCTTCGGCTTGTGTTTGTCCGGCGTCGGCCACGAGATTCGTCCTACAAACTCCGCAAGAGTGCCTGGACATGTGTCTGGACACAGCCGTCCACCAGGACACCCGTGGGTTCTCGAACGTCGCGAGTGGCGGTTCAAATACAACCCCCGCTACGTGTAAAACAGCAGGTCAGAGGCCCTTTCGGACGTAGTCCGGGTGGGCCTCTTGATCGTTTCATAGGTCTATCGACCGTGGTTTCTGGCGAGGCCTAGGTTGGGCCGCTGCCCCGACGATGCCTGGGCACGCCGCACGGACGGACTCGGCGCCAACGCGGATTGCAGCCCTCGGCGCTGCCCGCTGCGCGCCGTCGTCGACCGGATCTGCGCGAGCATCTTGTCGAGGTCGAGCATCTGGGCGACGCATCCACCTGCGCCAGTTCGCCTCCCTGCTGGGCAGAAGTGGGGAGATTCAACTGAGCGCCGTCAACGGCCCCGGGCGCGCGTGTGCTCCCAGGCGCCGGTACATGGGGTGTACGTCCAGGCAGCTGCTGCGGCGCTGGCCCCGCGGTGCGCTGACATAGCCAGCCGCCGGAAGCGTGCCCATTGCGCATCCGGGGCGAGAGCGGCAAGTCAAAGTGTTCGGTGCGGTTTGTTGGCATCAGCCCGAACAACTTCGCCGTCCCGGAGGCCGTCGGCAGCGGGCAAAGTGTTCGGTACAGTTAGTTGGCCCTGAACCGAACAACCTTTAAGTCGAACTGCCGTGGGGGAGCACAGTCAACCGCATGCCTGGTGGACGTCCGTCACGCTCGACGATCTACGCACGCCTCGACGAGGCCATCAGCGACCTGAATAAGCGCTTCGGCGGGTTGCCGACACCGGCCGAGGCAGAAGACATCTGGGATGACCTGTGGCACCAGGAGGCACACCACTCCACTGCGCTGGAGGGCAACACGCTGGTTCTCGACCAGGTCCGCAAGCTACTGGACCATGGCCGCGCCGTGGGCGCGAAGGAACTGCGCGAGTACATGGAGGTGAAGGGGTATGCCGACGCCGCTCAGTGGGTCTACGGGCAGGCACTCGAGCCGGGCGAGTGGACGACTGGCGACCTGCTGACGATGCAGGAAGTCCGTTCGGTACACCACAAGGCCATGACGCCGGTCTGGAACGTAGCGCCGCATCCGCACGCTGGTCCGGATGAAGGACCTGGGAACTGGCGCCGGCACGACATCCAGCCGTTCGCCGAGGGATTGAAGCCGCCGCCCTTCCCTGACGTCGACCACCTGATGCGCGACTGGGTGACAAGCGCAAACGGCCTGCGGACCGACGACTCCATGCCCTTTCCTGAACGGCTCGCCCGGTTGCACAACGACTTTGAACGGATTCACCCGTTTCTCGACGGGAACGGACGCACCGGCCGGCTGCTGCTCAACCTCGCCCTGGTCAGGCTCGGCTATCCGCCCGCGATCGTGTACAAGGGCGAGCGCGTTGCGTACCTCAAGGCGATGCAGCGGGCTGACGCAGGCGACTATGGTCCGCTCGCGGAGTTGATCGCACGCGCCGTCACAAACAATCTTCACCGATTCGTCGTCCCCGCAGTTGCTGGACCGTCCCGGCTCGTGCCGCTGGCCAGTCTCGTCGACGAGAAGGCTGGGCTAACCGCGAATGCGCTACGTGTCGCGGCAATGCGGGGTCGGCTCCGCGCACAAAAGACACCAGACGGCACCTGGCAAAGCTCGCGCAAGTGGGTACGCGAGTACCAGAACACGAAGTACAGGCGCGCACCGAAGACCTAACAGGTGGAGACGCTAGCCACCGTGCCGTGCCAGCTGCAGCCGGTTGCGGTGCAGCGGCCTGCGACCTCCCTCCGCCGCGTCTCATCGGCGTGACCGACTTCCGCTACCAGAGCACGCCGCCTCAGCGCACTGCAACCTTCATCGTCAACACGGCCTGCAGCGCCGAGGACAAAACGCAACTGCCGCGGCGGCTAGCGACGTCAGCGTGGCGAAGGAGGCGTCTCCATGGTGCACAGCCGTTTGATCGTTCGATGTCGCCGAGCAGTGCTTCGATAGCTACATGATCTGCCGTCCGAACACATACTTCATCTCGGTCGGCCCCTACCGTGCCGAGGGGGTGCAGTTGCCTGCGCACACGCCTCGGAGCTGCGGTAACGCTCGAGCACGTGTCATTGTGAATGCAGGCACGCCTGGTGCCCCCGCTACTTGTAAAACCGCAGGGCAGAGGCTCATTCGGACATAGTCCGGGTGGGCCTCTTGATCGTTTCGCAGGTCATTCGACCGTGATTCTGTTGAGGCCTAGGTCGGACGCTGCTCCGGCGCTGCCCGGGCGATGCCTGGGCACGCCGCACCGACTGCCTGGGCGCCAAGCGGATGGCAGCCCTCGGCGCTGGCTGCTGTGCGCCCGTCGTTGACCGGCGCCGCGCGAGCATCTTGTCGAGGTCGAGCATTTGGCGACGCCAGCCAACCCGCACCGGCTTGAGGGACGCACCAACCCGCAGTGTGGTTTCGTCGAGCCGGCTGCCGGGTGTGCGGTAAGGCCTTTCGATGGCGCCTGCCCCCGGGTCTGCGTTGGCCCGTTAGTCGAGTGCGTATTGGTTGAGTATCTGGCGACCTAGCAGTGCGCCTCGCTCCACGGTCGTGAGGCGGGACAGATCGCAGGTTTCTGTCCAGTTGTCGCGGATGGCGGTGACCTGGCGGTCGGCGATGTCTGCGGCGGCCGATCGGGTGAGGCCATAGTCGCTGGCTGCCTGCAGGCAGGTGGCGAGCCGGCTCGCTCGGGCGCCTTTGCGGCTGATGTCCATTGCTTGGTTGGTCTCGGTTCCGGAACGCAGTTGCGGGCACAGGTCGTAGGCGGGCGCGAGTTCGAGGTGTTGGCCGTCCCAGAATGCAGCGTGGTTGCGGGCGTGGTCGTCGGTGTTGCCGATGAGGATGTTGAACACGATCCGCTCAAAGAGCTTCACGCCCAGGTCCTGTCCCGATGCACCGAAGCGGCGCAAGACGTCGAGCATGTCGGGGTAGGAGGAGTACCGGGCGCCGAGGAAGTCACCGTAACCGAGCATGGTCAGTCCGGACACCAGCATCCGCCGCCGGCCTGCGCCGGGACGGTCGAACCGTTCGATGAGCAGAACGTCACGTCCCAGGGAGGTGACTACCTTTGAGTTCGGCACGTCGATGCCGGCCCGGCGGGCCAGCTCCAACCCGACAGATTCGGCCTTCACGACTGGGTACGGGTCGCTTGAGGTAGCCAGCTTGGCGATGTACTCGATGTGGCCATCGGCGAGCAACACCTTCGGGCGGGCACCGCCGACCGCTGTGCCGTCGACGAGGGCGGCGGCCAGATCGCTGCGAAGTGTGCCGGCCTGGAGTGCGTCAGCGGCGGAGTGCAATTCCTCCAGCGACGCCGGCCGCGCCCGCGGAACGTATTCGGTCGCGCTGGTCTGGAAGTCGAGACCGCCGATGCGGTTCGAGCCGGATTCCAGCAGGAACGTGAGCTTGTCGAAGTCGACCTGGTCCGCCTGGGCGCCGTGCAGCCCGGTCAGGCGAGCAATGATGACGCGTTGGCCCCAGGAGTCAGGGCTGGCGTCCCACAGGCAGCCGGCCATCTCCATCCCCTCCGGGTGCTCGATCCAGCCCTGGCCCAGCGGCAGCTCCGGGGAGTACAGGCTGACCGCGTCCGGTCGGGCCAGGTAGCTTGCGCCGTAGGCGAATCGGTAGCCGTCGCCGTGCGCAGCGACTCGGCCGGCAACGACCGGTTCGCTCTCGCCGGGCAGCCAGACCCACACGAAGGCGTTAGTGGGGCGATCAGAAAGCGAAGTCATCATCGCTGTCCTTCGTGGCGGGCTTGCGGACTTTCGCGGGCAGCAGCGCGAGCGTTTCCTCGCCCTGCCTGCGGGCGCGGGCCAGCTCTGTACCGCTCAGACCGAACAAGTCGACGCCGACCAGGAAGGCCACGTTGAACACGGTTCCGATGGCCACCGCCGGGGACCCGGCCTCGATGCTGCTGACAGTGCGGCGGTCCAGGCCGAGCCGAGCAGCGGTGTCCACGATGCTCCAGCCGCGCGCGTGCCGAGCGATTCTGATCTGGTTGCCCAACACTCGCAGCGCGTCTTCGGACGCGCGGGACACCGCCACATCACGCCGTGCCATGAAGCCTCCCGTTGAGCAATCCAGTGTCCCTATGCGCCCTCACAGTACATTGGAACGTACATCCGCTGAGATAGTGCCGGTCGGCTCCCGAGATGCACTCGCGGCGAAAGCGCCGCCGGGCAGCCCCCGAGGCCGGAGTGGGCGGTCCCGGCTGTCACCGGACAGCGCAGCGAGACATCCGTCAGTCGTCGAAAGGCAGATAGGCGGACAGCAGACCCAAACCCTCTCGGGCGGGCCGTCCGCGCTCAATCACCGACCGCGCGGCATCGGCGATGACGCACACCAAGCAAGAGGGACAGCGCTCACACGTCTGCGGGCGCAGGCTGGTTGGGCGCGTCCCGTACCCGGTTGTGCAGATAGTCGGCGAACGCCCCGGCTGTCACCACTGGTGTCCGCAGTCGGAGCAGTGCCAGTCCGGGTCGTTGGCGGACACGATGCAGCCGGCGAGGACCTCCCCGGCGCCGGGCGGGCCGGCTGGATACCCGTAGACCAGCTGCTGCGTCTGACGGGCGCCGCACCGGGGGCAGACGGGGCGGGCGGCCGTCCGCCACGCCTCACGCAGTTCGGTGACGGTCATGCCGGACCCGGTGCGCGCCAGCGGCGGCGGTGCGACCGTGCCGCTGTCGGCTGCTTCGCTGAGTTCGGCCAGGACTTCCGCTTCGAACGCGTAAGCGTCGGCGATGAGCTCCTCAAGGCTCATCGGGAACGGCAGGCATAGCGCGCGGCCTTCGGAGGCGAACAGGACTTCGATTCCCGGCCCGTCGGCCGACGGCCAGCCGGGGCTGTCAGGGTCGGGGCACAGCGTGACGTCCAAATCCAGGGCGGCAAGGTGATAGTCGGCGAGCTCGGACAGGCTGCTGACGCCGCCGGCGGCGCATAGCTGCGCGACGTCGGCGACGAGCTCGTCGCTCCTGGGGGAGGGCTGCACAGCCGCACGCTACGCCGCACCTACGACAGAAAATGTGAGGCTTCCGGTTCCATGATCCGACCTGTACGAGGCGTCGGCCCGGCCCTATTGGCTGCTTCTGAGGGCACTGGGGCAGCGACATCCGCAGCCGGCGAGCACACGAGCGCCACCCTCGTTGACCAGCACGTCCAGCCTGGCCGATTCGCGCCGAACGGTCCACGTCGGGTCGGGTCGGGTTGGGTCGGGGGAGGCTGATCGTTGTTGGTCCTGGAGTCCCCACCGTGTGCTTGCATTGAGGAGTGATCAGGTCAGCCGCGCGTAGCCGTCGTAAATCGCTGCTGGAACGCCGCTCGCGTGTCGGAGCTCGCGAGGGGGTGCAGATGCCCGGGCACGCCTCTGTGAGCTGCAGAAACAGGCGACGAGCCTTCGTCGCGGCCGCAGGTTTCGGCGGTGCCCCCGCTACTTACTTGGCAAAAACCTGACTGTCTTGACAGAGCTGATTCGCTGTCTGCAGTGCGATCTGAAGGCTCAGCCAGACACAGTCCGTACGAGTCGTCCGAACGCAAGTAGCTGCGGGAAGTCGCCGCAATAAGCCAGTGGGGCGTTGCGGCTCGGTGATACCCGTCGAGGGGGTGGCGACGGGCGGTCAGCACCGCGCCAGGAAGCTCGCAGCTCGCGCTGGGTCGAGGCTGTCAACGGATCCAAGGGCCATCCATCAGCGTGGTCGGTTGATTCGGTAGACCGGCGCTGGGCGCAGTGACCACGTGCATAGGACGCGACCCCGCGGACAGTTCCCTGGCCACGTTGTCGGTCTTTGTCGTCGACCTGGACCGCTTCAAGGACGCCAACGACACGTGGGGACATCGGGTCGGTGACGAGATTCTGTAAACGGTCACGCGCCGGCTCAACGAAATTGTGCGCGACACCGACATCGTGGCCCCCGTCCGTGGGTCGGGCCGGGGAGCGCCGCGGCTTCGGGCCGGCGAGCAAGAGAGTTGCGGGGCTGCACCACAGCGAGGTCAGGCCGCACGCCTGAATGGGCCATAGACGAGCAGCGCGCCAGGGTCTACAACGAGCCTGTGATGCCTGTCCGGTACGCGTTCCTGCTCCTGTCCGCGGTCGTCATTCCGGTAACGGCAGGCTGCGCGGTGCGGCCCGCGACGCTACCCACCGTCTCCGGGATCAGCTTCACCCTGCCGCCGGGGGCGACGCTGGGGACCTCGGCGACCGGCCCGGTTCCCGTGTCGCTGGCTTGGCATCAGACGAACGCGGGTGCCGTCGTCGCTTGCTCCTATCAGGTACAGCGCACGAGCCCGGCGGTCATGGGTACGCCTGCGACCACGGTCACCGTCTATACGGGGAGCCAGCCGCGCACCATCGACAAGACCGCCCGGCAGAACACCTCCTACCGGTACGCCGTCCGCGCCTTCACGTGCGCGAAGCTGGCTGGGCCATTCGCTCGAGATCCGCGTGTGGTCCGCACGGTCATGTTCGACGTCTTTACGGTGGCGGCTACCGATTTCGGCGGGTTCTGGTTGACCCGGCACAACCCGGCGTTCATCTCCGGCGAGGCACTGCAGGCAGCGTCGGCGCCGGGGAACCCGTCCACGTTCACGATGGTTCAGGGGGCCAGCAGCGTCGGGATCGTCTCGGACACCGAGGGTGGCCGGGCGCACGTGAGCTTCGACGGCGTGCCTGCCGGGCGCATGGACATCACGGCGACGACGCCGGTGAAATACCGGAAGATCGCGTACGTCAAGACCTTCCCGACCGCTGCCATTCGGACGCTTCAGTTGGTCGACGAACAGACGACGACGTGGAATGCGATCGTGCTGATGTTCGCTCAGCTGCCCGCGGGCTGACGGCGTGGACTCGGTACGGCGGCCGCCGGTGGCGCCCTCTTCGCCGCACAACCCTTCGGCTTGAACGTCCCGGGCATAGGCGGCGGATCAGGTCACGGACAACGACAGTCCTGGGCTCGACGCGGGGCGCAAGGTAGCGGCGCAGTCTGACCGGCCCCCGGGGCAAGCCTAGGAAGGCCCACCGACAATTTCCGGCGAATGATGCGCGCCCGCGTTTCACTCACGACGTCCGCGCCTGGCTTCCGCATACGCGTTGGTCGGTAAGGCGGCGGCGGGGAAGGACAACGTCCGCGGAGCGTGAGGCAGGTCGAGATCGGTCGAGATCGACCCGGTCTTACATCGGCAAGTGCCACAGGGGGACGTGTTGCCGGACTTTACAACGGCACCACAACCGCAGGGTTGACGATGACCGCAAAGAGACGGGAACCGTTCGTTGTCCAGCGGTAGGTGTTCAGGAAGGACGGACAGCAAGACTCGTCATTCCCCTTCCACACAACGACGGCTGTCTCTAAGAAAGCGTTCGAGTTAGTGACAAAATTGAGGTCAAACTTGGGGTGCAGGGGGTTGCCAGCGGTGTCGATTGCCGGAGGAACCAAGCGCTGTACCGGCTGCCCGGGACCGACGAATTGGTGCCAATTGTGGAACGCGCTGGTGAAGATTTGAACTTCTGAACCCGACTGGTTGATGGAGCGACAGAGGAGCACGATCGCCACGTCCTGGACGAAGTCCCGATCCCAGTCACCGAAGATCGTGTTGTAGACGTCGACACGTACGCCGTGAATGACGCCCGTACCGTTCTTCACGGTTACGGTGCCGCTGGTCAGGCAGGACTGGCTGCTTACCGTGTAGGCACGATTCTTCCAGTCGACTGTGCTCACCGGCGGATGTGCAGGGGGCGGCAGGCACCCGCCGAGCAGACCAGCGAGTCCCAGCGCCGCGGCGACGACCCCCAGCACCCCCCGCGCGTGTTTTGTTCGCATTTCGGCATTTCCCCGATTCGTGTCTTCGTCTTTTTGGAGAACGTAGTCGCCCCTGACGCCTTCCGGAAAGCAATCATGAATTATCGAGTCATCCGCGGACACGCTTTCCAGGACTACTACGGGTACGCAGGCGTGCCTGCACACGTGCTACGAACACGCCAAGCACACGTCTCATCGACTGATGCGCTCGGCTTGGCGCGGCGCTCGAAGAATCGGAGCCGCGGCCAGAGCCAGCCGACGAGCCGTTACGACACGAGCGTCCTCACACCACTCGTCAGCCGCTTTCGTGCCAGCGGCGACGGGTGGTCCGTGGCTCGTCCTTGGGGGCAGGCAGATCGGTACCGGCAAGCCGCGGACGATCGCCTCGATCGTTTCCAACTCGCCGAACCGGTCGCCCCCCTCAAGCGGACGTAACAGGCCAGGGTCGTTCGCCAGACGCTGAGGGTCGGGGTCGGCCAGATCGGTCCGCTGAGCAGACGCCACCGACGCGTCCACTCCCCGACGAGGCCAGCCGCCTCGCCGGCAAGGCTCCAAGCGGGCTCGAGCGCAACCATCAGCTTCGCCACCACTTCGGCATACGGGCCTGCGATTTGGTGTGCGAGACGCGGCGCGACACGGGCAACCGCCGCTCGATGCTGCCTTGCGAGATCACGTTGCTCTGCAATGAAACCCGGGCCCTGGCGGACCAGTTCCGCCGGCTGAGACGGCCGCGGCTCCCTTGCTCGGTCGGCGGCGTCGCAATCCTGCGCGTACTTGGCCTGCAGCTTGAGTACGTGCTCTCGGTAGCGCGTTTCCGTCTCGGCGCAGACCCGCTGCTTTTCCTCGACGGCGGCCACCGACGGCTCGGCGCTGACGATGCTCATGACTGCTCCCGGTGTGAATTGATGCCGCGGCGTTCCATCTGACGTTTGGCCTGGCCGGCGGTATCCGTCGCCGCCTGCGGCTTTGGACGGGTGGCCACCGAGCCCGTCATCGAGTCGGTGGGTCCAGGAGCCCGGGCACAGCGGTCAGGGCATCGAGCAGGGGCTGGCTGTCGACGGTGACGGATGCGGAGGCTTGTACTTCGGATGAGGCGTTGATCGCGACCTGAACCCGACGGAATGGAACAACGGCAGGTCCGATCGTCCGTCCCCGATGGCCACGACCTGATCGAGGCTGATCCCGAGTCGCTGACATTGCTCGGTGACGAAGGTCACCTTGGTGCTCGGGCTCGCAGCGGTGGCTGACGCGACCGGTGAACAGGCCGGTGGCGTCGTCGACCTCCAGATCGGCTCCGCGCACCCGGGTGAAGCCCCACAGATCTGCTAATGCCTCTGCGGCGAAGGACCACGACACGGTGGCGATGACGGACTCGATGCCCGGGCTGCTGAGCGTGCTCACGCCGAGCGAGATGTCGTCGAGGCTGGGGATCTGCGCCATGGCAGCGGCGGCGTCTGCGAGGGCGATGCCACGGTAGAACGGTGCATAGCTCTCGGCTACCTAAGTGTTGGTGATCTCCCCGGCGGCGAAGCGTCCTTCGAGGTCTTCGATCACTGGCCCATGGCCGATCCAGTCATCCAGGTGAACACCGGCGGTGGTCCCCGTGACCAGCGTGCCGTCCAAGTCGGCGACCACCAAGCCGCAGCCGCAGAAACCTTCAGGCTCGCGGCTGACGTCAGACGGGTTCCGGCGGCGAGGCGCGCTGTACGCCCCGGTTCTCGATCGCCCGCTCATCGGCCAAGGTTGGCCATGCCTGCCACCGTGCCGGCAGGCGGGTGGCGCGCAGTCCGAAGCCGCACCCAGCCCGGCGGGCGGGGGTCCTGCAGCCGTTTCGGGCGCAATGTCACGGCCGGCGCGGGATGCACCGTGTCAGCGGCCGGACCAGATCGACCACGCCACCGCAACAGGTGGCAAGGAGGTCACCCTGCCCGCCGCCCCCAGCCCAGCGTCAGCCGCCGCCGCTCGACCATCCGGAGCATCCGCAGAACGGCCGGATTACGCCGCGGAGACTGTCAGGCCCCGCCGCTGCGCCGCCGATAGACAGGATGTCTGGGCCGGGAGGTGCCGCGAACATGAGCCTGTCTGGACGCCGCCGGCCGCGTACCGCGCTGCTGCTCACGCTGCTGCTGCTCATCCCCATGTCGACACTGGCTGCGGTGACCGGGTCGGCGGCCTGGGCAGGCGGCCGGGCCGAACGCAGCGCGGAAACCGTCCAGCTGGGTGCGACCCGCCTCGCTGCCCTGATGACCGCCCGGGTCGCCGTCCTCGGCGAGTATGTCCCGTCAGCCGCCCTGGTGCAGGCAGCCGACTTCCATCTGACCGCCGCGCAGGTACGCAGCATGTTCGGTATCGACTATCCGGCGGTGCTACGCGCCGCCCGGGCGGTCGTCGACGCCAACCCGGTACTGCGCGCCGACCCGTTACTGGCTGCCGACCTGGCCCGGCTGCGCCAGCTGCGGCCGGACGTCGACGGCGGGCAGGCCCGCAGCGTCGACGTCGAGGCGCTGTTCAAGCGGCTGACCGCCGACATTGACGGCCTCTGGTCGGGTGAGTTCGCCCAGCTACGCAGGGATGTCAGCGCTCACGGCGGCGGTAGCGGGCAGCTGCCCCAGCTGGTCGAGGCCACCGCGGACACCTTCACCATGCTGAACGCGGCGATGCTGCAGGCGACCGAGGTCCGCGCGGTCGTGGCGGGCAGCGGCGACCCGCAGTCGGCGAAGGCGCTCATCGAAGCCAACACCACGTTTGCCGCGGCAGCTGTCGGTTTCCCTGGCCGGCTCGGCCCGGATGGGGCGGCTGCCTGGCGGGCCTGGCAGGCTGATCCGGCCGCGATCGGCTGGGAGAAGGTTGTCAGCCGGACGGTCGAGCTGACGCTGGCCGGGAAGCGGTCGCCGCTGGCCACCGACCTGCTCGCCTACGGCAGGGCTTTCACCCAGGAGCCGGTGTGGCTCGACGGTCTGACTGCGGTACTGGTAGGGGCCGCCGCTGACATGCGTGACCAGGCCCGCCACGAGGAGCAGGTGGCGGTCACCGGCTTCCAGCGCGAGCTTGCCGTCTTCGGCGGCAGTCTGCTGCTGGTGATCGCCGCGGCACTGCTGCTGGGCCGGGCGATCGTGCGTCCGCTGCGCCGGCTGGCGGCCACCACCCGAAGGGTGGTGGGTGGTGATTTTGGCGTGGCTGCGGTGGCACCGTCCGGTCCGCGTGAGGTGGCCGACACGGTGGCCGCCGTCGATGACATGACGGCGGTGCTGGCCGCTGTCGAGCAGTACACGGTGACGCTGGCCGCCGATCCGACAGCGCCGACGCTGGATGTGCCGCTGCCCGGCCGGACCGGGCTGGCGTTGCAGACCACGCTGGACCGGCTCCGGCAGTCGGTGCTGGCCTCCGAACGGGCGCGTCTGGAGCTCAGCGTGGTGGCCTCCGAAGACGGCCTGACCGGCCTGCTGAACCGGCGGGCGGCGTTCCAGGCCGTCGGCCGGGATTTGGCCGGGGCCGCACGTCACGGGGGCAGTGTCGTCGCCCTGTTCGTCGACCTGGACGGGCTGAAGGGCATTAACGACAGCTACGGTCACCAGGCGGGGGACCGGGCCCTCCAGTTGGCCGCCGATGCGCTGCGGGCCGCGGCCCGCAGTTCGGATGTGGTAGGACGCATCGGCGGCGACGAGTTCCTGATCGCCGGAATGGTGACCGGTCCGGCCGCGGAGGTGCTGGCACTGGCCGACCGGGTGCGGGCCGCGGTCGCCGGCTGCGACTTTGAGGTTGACGGACACCGTGTCCCGCTGGCCTGCTCGGTGGGGGCGGCGCTGTCCGAACCGGGGGATGACGTTGACGCTCTGGTCCACCGGGCGGATGCGGCGCTATACACCGCGAAGGCGCAGGGCCGCGACCGGGTGTGCTGGTCCCGGCCGGCGGAGCCGCCCGTGCTGCTGTTCTGATCGCCAGGAGCCACCCGCGCTGCTGCTCTGATCGACCCCCGGCCGGCTGATCTGCGGCTGTGGTCCAAGCTCGGCGTGCGGAGGTGGCTGCAGAGACGAGGCGCACGAGGAGAGGTCTCGCTGTGAACGACCCGGCCGATCTGGACGCTGCGGAGAACTTGCATGGAGGCTTCTACGAGCTGGCCGTCGAGCTCGGCCCCCGTGATTACGAGCGCCTCGAGCGGGCGCTGCAAGCGATGTGGACGTTGGCGGGTGTCGATGGGTTTATGGCCGTCGTCGGTCGAGACCCGCTGAACCACGGCGACGCTGAGCTGTCGCTCGCGTCACTCGAAGCGCACTACCTTCACGGCGTCGTCCGACACCCAGCTGGCGAACGTGTCGTGTGTGGTGCCATCAGCGTGCGGGAGGAGTCGGGTCAGGACCGGTTCGACTTCGTGCTCCCCCTCGGCGCTCTTTCCAGGACGGACCCCAGGGTTGGGGCCTTCCCGTTCGGTGACGACGACGGAGATGCTTCGCTAGGGTGGCGACGGCCGATTGACGACTGGCTGGCGACCCTCGCGCTGCAGTTGTTCGAGGTGGTGCCTTTTCAGCTTGCCCTGATCGGGTTCGAAGCCTCGGGCGAGCTCTCCGCCAGCGACGTCGTGGCCGGCATACCGCCCGAACATTGGTGGGGATCGTGACCCCCGGGCCTCCACCGATGTTCCACCCGGCGACGTAGTGAGCTCCTCGACCGGCCCACGTGCGACGCGGGTCAGCTAGCAAGTCCCCCAGCCACGGCGCACAGGACAGTGACCGGATGCGCTACACACTTGCGGCGCGCTGGTGGAGTTGGTAGCGGTAGGTGTGTCCGGACGGTGACGGGGCGACGTTCGATGTCGGCTTGGGTGCGCAGGCCCTTGGGCTTCCTTCTGGCCTTGCGGGCCTTGGCGGCGTCCCAGGCGCCGAGTGCCTTTTGGCATGGCCCCTCGTACCAGACGTCGAGGTCCAGGTAGCCGGGGTCGGTGGTGGCCTTGGCTCGCATCGCCTCGACAAGGCGGGTGATGTCCTGCTCCTTGCGCGGTTGCAGTGACCTGGTTCGCACGTCGTCGACGAGGCTGCGGTCGTGGAGCTGGCGGCCGGAGATGCTGACCGAGACGGTGGGCGCGTGCCCGCAATAAGCCAGTTGGGCGTTTGCGGCTCGGTGACACCCGTCGAGGGGGTGGCGACGGGCAGTCAGCACCGCGCCAGGAAGCTCGCAGCTCGCGGTGGGTCGAGGCTGTCAACGGATCCAAGGGCCATCCATCAGCGGCGTGGTCGGTTACGTCCGCTCATGCTTGAGCGGATGTCGTAGAACGGCGTGGGCCCTGGCTGCTCATCGACTCGCCGGCTTCGTGAACGGCATGTGGTTTCGCTTAAGGCGAAGCGGTCCGCGTTCACGCGACCGAGGTCGGATCGCACCCACCCGCCGATGCGCCCGGATCGTCTCCTGGCTGCGAGCGCCGCGGTGCCGACCCGCGCTGTCGTATCCGGCTTTCGCGCCCCCGGAGACCGAGACGACGGGGGGGGGGGGTACGAGCTGTCGCGTGAGTGCTGTCCGTGGGACGGAGGTGACTAGCCGCGGTTCAGCGCCGTCGCAGCCGCCCGAGGCCGTGCAGCGTCGACAGGGCGTGGCCGACTGGGCGATGGCCTGTTCGGGCCATTACAGCGCTTTGCCCGGATGGCTGGATCCGGCGAAGCGACGATGACCTCCGCCGCCTGACGCTGTGTGGGTACGGCCGCCGACCGCGCGGCCCGATCCAGGAGAAGACGATGCCGCTCATCCAGGTCAAGCTGATCAAGGACGTGTTCACCCCCGGCCAGAAGCAGGAGATCATCCGCAAGCTCACCGACGCCATGGTCGAGATCGAGGGCGAGAACATGCGTCCGGTCACTTGGTGCGTCGTGGAGGAGGTGGCGAGCGGCGATTGGGGCATCGCGGGCAATCCGCTCACGACGGCGGACGTCAAGGCGCTCGCGGCGGGCGCCGGAGTCTGACCCGCCAGCGGCCCTTGCGGGTTGCGGCTGGCCGCAGCACGCTGGGGCGATGACGGAAGGGGCGTCGCTGGCCGCGGCCCGCGCGGCGGAGCGCGAGTTCCGCTGGGCGGACGCGGCCGGCGCCTTTCGCGTCGTGGCAACCGAGTCCGGCGATCCGGCTGCTCTCGAGGGGCTGGCGCAGTGCGGGTGGTGGCTCGATGACGGCGCGCTGTGCTTGGAGGCGCGTGAGGCGGCGTACCGGAGCTACCTGGACGCGGGTGACGCGCTGTCCGCGGCTCGGGCAGCGACCTCGCTCGCCTGGGACTCGCTGCTGTTCGGGGAAGGTGCCGCGGTGGCCCAGGGCTGGTTGGGGCGAGCCCGTGGGTTGCTCTCGGGGGAGTCGGAGAAGCGCGAGCACGGCTGGCTCGCTGTGCGCGAGGCAGAGCTCGGGCACGCCTGCGGCCACGACCCGGCCGGGTCCCTGGAGGCAGCTCGCCAGGCGGCCGCCATTGGACGACGCCACCGTGACCCGGACCTCGAGCAGGCCGGTCTGGCGTTCGCCGGTCTCGCGCTGGTTGGCAGCGGCGAGGTGGCCGCAGGCATGGGGCTGCTCGACGCGGCCGTGGTGGCCGCGACCGCGGGTGACGTCCGCGACCCGATGTGGATGGGGAAGATCTGCTGCTGGCTCATCGCCGCGTGCGTCCAGGCGCAGGACGTGGAACGGGCTGCCGAGTGGTGCCGCCGGATGGCCGCCGTGAGTGAGCGCCAGGGCCTGATGCCGCTGTTCAACGTGTGCCGGGTCCGGTACGCCGAGCTCTGCATCCTGCGGGGTGACTGGGTGGAGGCCGAGCGGGACCTGTCCGCCGCTATCGAGCGACTGGTGAGCTCACGGCGGGACACCCGGCTCAGTGCCGTGGCGCAGCTGGGCGAGCTCCGGCGCCGCCAGGGTCGCCAGCAGGAGGCCGAGAAGCTGCTCCACCAGGCCGAGTTCGTCCCCGAGGCACGGGTGAGCCGGGCTCTGCTGGTCTTGGAGCGCGGGAATCCGGGCGCCTCGTGGAGAGCGATCGAGGAGGTCCTGGCCGAGATGCCGCCGGCCGCCCAGCTCGACCGGGCCGCGGTCCTGCCGAGCGCTGTGGTCGTCGCGCTCGCCGCGGGTGACCCCGACGCCGCAGCGTCCGCCGCGGCCGAGCTGCAGACCATCGCGGCCAGGATCGGCACCGGCCGCCTGCTTGGGCAGGCGGCCGCAGCGACCGGACGCCTAGCCGCGGACGCCGGCGCGTGGAGAGCTGCTGTGCGCCACTTCAGCCAGGCCGGCCTGCGATTCGACGAGGCCGAGGCCCGCTGCGGTCTGGGTGAGGCGCTGCTGGCCGGTGGCGCGACGGACGAGGCGAACGAGCACCTCGAGTGCGCCCGCGCGATTTTCGAGGAGATCGGAGCGCCGCACCGCGACGCCGCTGTGCGCGCGGTGGCAGGACGCCGGAGCGCCGGGCTCCTCAGCGAGCGCCAGGTCGAGGTCCTCGCGCTGGTCGCCCGAGGGCTCACCAACGGCGAGATCGCTCGTCAGCTGCACCTCAGCGAGCACACCGTGCACCGACACCTGTCGAACAGCTTCACCGCGCTCGGAGTCAGCTCGCGGGCCGCCGCGACGGCGTACGCCCTCAGCAACGGGCTCATCGACCACGCTGCCGAGAAGGGGGGACCCCAAGGTGGCTGAGCGACCAGTACCGGCGCGCTTCGTCGCCGAGCCGGACCGGCTGAGCGACGCAGCCAGGGCGGCGTACGACGAGGACCGGGCCGAGCTCGGCTACGTCATTGCTGAGCTGCTGGCCTGACAACGGCGGCTGCATTCTGCGTCGCACGGCGGTCCAGGAACGGACCGCTGCCGTAGGCGCAGTCGCCGTAGACCGTCGGTGGCGGCTCTGTTTCCCGCTCGCCGTCGGTGCTGGTCGTGGTGGCGCACAGGTCCTCGATGAGGTCCTCGCTGACCGCGGCATCCCCAACGTTGCCCGCACTGACAACGGTGTCAGTGACGATCTCACTGTCCGGGTCGACCGCAACATGCCCTTTTAATGCCGCGCTCCTGGTAATGCCGCGTTGGGCTGCTGCGGGCCGCGGAGCGCCTGTGGGTGGTGGGGATCGACCGACCGGCGTCGACAGCGAGCTCGGCATTACGGGCGCTGCATGCTCATGACCTCGTTGAGGAAAGGGGCAGGGCAGTGGCCGGAGTGTGTCGGGTGGAGGTGGGCGGGCCGTTGGCACCGTTTGCCGCCGGGATCGAGGAAAAGCTTCTGGCTCAGGGCTATCTGGAAGAGTCGACACGGGTGTTGATCACCTTGGTGGCCGAGCTGAGCGGCTGGCTGGACGAGCGTGGCCTGGCGGCTGGTGATCTGAGCGGGGAAGTGATCGAGGCGTTCTTCGCCGCGGGTGGTGCTCGTCGCTGCCGACGTCGGTCGCCGCGCTCACTGCAGCAGGTCGTGGGCCATCTGCGCTCGCTGGGCGTGATCGGCCCAGAGATCGTTGTCGGAATGGGCCGTACGGCGGCCGAAACCGAGGTGCTCAAGGCCTTCGCCGGCTGGTGTGCCGCGCAGCGTGGGCTGACGCGGACGACGACAGAGCAATACGTCTGGCGCGTGGCCACGTTCCTTGGGATTTGGCGTCCCGATGACGACGTTGTGGTTGGCGATCTGGATGGTCGCGCGGTGTTGACCACGGTTCGCGCGGCGTCGGAGGTGATGTCGACGCCGTCCCTTCGCTGCCTGGTGACCGCGTTGCGCTCCTTCTTGCGGTTCTTGTATGTCACCGGCAGGGTCTCGGTTCCTTTGGTCGCCGCGGTTCCAGCGCTGAAGTGCTGGCCGCGCACCGCCTTGCCGTCGGCCATACCGGCAGCAGACGCCAGGCGACTGGTGGCCGGCTGCGACACGGCCACCGGACGGGGATGCCGCGACGTCGCGGTGTTGCTGGTTTTGGTCCGTCTCGGGTTACGGGCCTCAGAAGTGGCTCGCGTGGAGTTGGAGGACATCGACTGGCGGCGCGGAGAGATCACGATCAGGGGCAAGGGCGGTCACGACGACGTGCTGCCCTTGCCGATCGAGGTCGGGGAAGCGATCGCCGGTTATCTTCGTCGGGGCCGGCCGGCTAGCTCGAGCCGAGGAGTGTTCTTGACCGCCGTGGCTCCGATCCGGCCGCTGTCAGGTGACGGTGTCGCGCTTTTGGTGCGCCGGGCCTGTGACCGTGTCGCCCTGCCCCGGATCGGCCCGCACCGCTTGCGCCACACACTGGCGACCGAGACCCTGCGTGCCGGTGCCCCCATGGCGGAAGTGGCTCAGCTGCTGCGCCACGCCGATCAGGCCACTTCTTCGATCTACGCCGCCGCCGATGTGGCCGCGGTGGCGGCCCTGGCTCGTCCCTGGCCGCGGGTGCAGCGATGAATGATCTGACCATTCGGCGTGCAGTGCATGACTATTTAGCCCTGCGCCGGTCCTTCGGGTATGTCCTGGCCGGACAGGACGGTCCTTTGGCCGACTTTGCCGGTTACCTCGAGCGGATCGGGCTGGACACGGTCACTGTCGAAGCCGCGGTGGCGTGGGCGGTCGAGCCGAAAGCGACCCCGTTGCGCCATTTCCAGCGCCTGGCCATGGTCCGGGGGTTCGCCAGCTACCTGCGAGTCGTCGACCCTCGCTGCGAGGTCCCACCAAGAAACCTTCTACCCGAGGGCCGCCGCCGGGTACCGCCGCACATTTACAGCGAGGAGGAGATCGTCAACCTGATCGGCCTCAGCCGCCTTCTGCGCCCGGCCTTGCGGGCCGCGACCATCGAGACGGCCATCGGGTTGTTGGCGGTGACCGGCATGCGCAGTGGAGAACTGGTTCGCCTTGACCGCGGCGATATCGATCTGGAGGCCGGACGGTTGCAGATCATCGCCACGAAGTTCAACAAGTCGCGCGAGTTGGGCTTGCATCCCACCACCGTCAGGGCCCTCGACGGCTTCCGCCGCCAACGTGAACGCTGCTGGCAGCGGCCGGCCACCCCGGGGTTCTTCGTGTCCTGCCGGGGAAACCGGCTATCCCAGAACAGCCTCGAGCACACCTTCGCTCAGCTGGTGGACCAAGCCGGGCTGGCGCCGCCGCCGGGATCGAGAGCACGCCGCCCCCGGTTACATGATATGAGGCACAGCTTCACGGTGGCCACCTTGCTCGGTTGGCATCGCGCTGGCCTGGATGTCCAGGCGCTCCTGCCGGCGCTGTCAGCCCAGCTGGGCCATGTCGACCCGGCATCCACGTACTGGTATCTGACCGCGGTGCCCGAGCTGCTTGCAGTGGCCAGCGAACGGGCCCAAGCCAGCCGGGCGGCACGACTGTGACCGCAGCGGCTCCGACCATCCAAGCCTTCTTCGTCACCCGTCTCGGCAGCGAACTCGACGCCAGCCCGCACACCGTCGACTCGTATCGTCACGCCTTCCGGCTCCTGCTGGCCCACGCCAAGGCCCAAACAGGCAAACAGCCCGCTGATCTGGACCTGGCCGATCTCGACGCCCGGCTCATCAGCGGCTTCTTGGATCACCTCGAATCCGATCGAGGCAACAGCGTCGCCTCTCGAAACACCCGCCTGGCCGCGATCCACTCGTTTTTCCGCTTCGCCTCCTACCGCCATCCCGAGCACGCCCAGACAATCCAACAGATCCTGGACATCCCGCAGAAGAAGGCCCAGACCGTCCCTCGATCCTTCCTCACCGAAGCTGAGATGGCTGCCCTCGTCGCCGCACCTGACCGCTTTACGTGGTCAGGACGGCGTGACCACGCATTGCTCGTCGTGGCCCTACGGACCGGCCTCCGCCTCTCCGAGCTCACCGGGCTGCGCTGCCAAGACGTCGAACTGCGCACCCCGGCGCACATCAAGTGTCTGGGCAAAGGCCGTAAGCGACGCGATACCCCTATCGACAAGCCGACCGTCGAGATCCTGCGCTCGTGGCTGGCCGAGCGTGCAGGCCAACCCGAGGAGCCGCTGTTCCCCACCCGCCGGCGCGATCGCCTCAGCCCCGACGCGGTGCAACGCCTGGTCGCCAAACACGTCGCCAGTGCCCAGGCGACCTGCCCGGCCCTCACCAACAAGCAGATCTCGACTCACAACCTGCGCCATAGCCTGGCCATGGACCTCCTACATCACGGAATCGACGCCGCGGTCGTGGCCCTCTGGCTCGGTCACGAGAAGCTCGACTCCGTGAACGCCTACATTCACGCCGACCCCACCCTCAAGCAACGGGCCCTGGACCGTCTGACCCCGCTCAACCCCACCGCCAAGCCGGGCCGCTACCAGGCCTCCGACGACCTGCTCGCCTTCCTCGAGCGCCTCTGATAATGCCGAGCTCGCTGTCGACGCCGGTCGGTCGATCCCCACCACCCACAGGCGCTCCGCGGCCCGCAGCAGCCCAACGCGGCATTACCAGGAGCGCGGCATTAAAGGGGTAATGCCGATATCGGCATTACCCTTTGTAGCCGTCGAAGCCGCGGTGCACGGTCTTGTGACCGTGCCGGGCTTGCGGGTCCACCGTCGAGATGACCCGGTCCTTCGCGACCCGCCGCGCGATCCGGAACACCCCCGGCTGCCCGTCAGGCCCTTCGGTCTGTTCCAGGTCCTGCCCCAGCACGGTGGCGAGCAGCTCGGCGGCCTCCGTCACGGCCGGGGGCAACTTCCGCTCGTCCAGCACGTTCAGGCAGGCGTAGCCGTCCTGGGCTCGGGAGTCGATCAGCTGTTCCCGGCCGGCCTGGTCGTCCCAGTCGATCTGCGGTTTGCCCAGCGACAGGTAGTCATCGCCGCTTGATAGCACCGCCCGCAGCTCAGCCTCCACAGCAGGGTCGGCGACCTTCAACAAGGCCCGGATCGCCGAGCGGATCAGCGTGATCGTGTCCATGGTGGCGACCGCGTCATAGAGCGGGGTGGAGTCCAGCACCCGCTTCACCCCGACCAGACCCGCCTTCGACGCGGCGTCCAGAACGACCCGGAACAGTCGGCGCGGATCGGCCGATGCGGCGAGCCGGGCCCGCATGTCGACCAGCACCGTATGGGCGAAGCTGACCCAGCCGTCACCGTCATAGCCCCCGACGCCGCAGCCGTAACGCCAACGGTTGTCGAAGCTGTATCGCTCGACGGCTTCGCGGTCGCTCAAACCCTCCAGCCGCTGCAAGACCATCACCGTCGCAACTACCGACGGCGGGACGCTGCGCCGCCCCCGGTCGCTGAACAAATCCGTGAACATCTCATCCGGAAACAGCCGATCCCGCTCGCGATGGAGCACCGAGTAGATCGACGATTCCGGGAGCAGCTGCCCGCAGACCCGGGTCACCTCATCGAGAAGATCGCCCTGACGTTCCGCCTTGCCCAGCGCCATGACCCATCCCCGAGGCAGAAACCCTTTACCAGCAAGGACATCCTCCCGAACCCACGCCCAAGACAGGGCAGCGCCACGCGACGAAAGACACCAGCCACCTAGATCGCTCCAGTGTCACCGTCCGCGTCCTCATCTGCCGCCGATGGTGCGTGGTCGTGCCGATGACCTGATGCGGCTCCGGACTTGTTGGCCTGGCGGTGCTCAGGGCGAATCGGTAACGACGTCAAGATCGGTGAAGACCATAGGCCGATCCATCAGCGCCGCTTGCTTTTGCCCGAAGGCCGTTGTCTCAGGGAACTCCGAGTTCCTCATCGCGGATTCATACGAGTCGAAGAACGCCAGAACCAGATACCGATGAGGGTCTTTCCGGTCACGCGTGACCATCGACCTGCGTAGCATGCGCTTGCCCTCCGTCGCTTGCCGCCACTCGTTCTCAAGCGCCATGAGCTCGTCGAGTTTGTCCGTGTGGCATTCGATGATCTGGATGAACTCCACGGCTGGGCCTTCCTCTTCGGTGCCGATGGTTGCCGATAGTGACCCCGCGCGCCGACGGCGGCAACCCATCCTCGGGCCTGCGGCGAACGGCCGGATGCGGGCACGACGTCTGCGAGCCGGGCGAGCGCGTCGGAGGGTCCGACGACGACCGTCCGGTCGTGATCTACACCGCGGAATACCCGCTGCGCGCCAACGCCCGCCGTGGCTGAACCAAGCTGCTTGGGCCTCTGCGCTGCACCGGCGAACCGCCCACCAGCCCGGCCACCTCCAGCGGCGCGGCGCTGGAGATCGGGAGGTAGCCGACGATGTTCATGCCCAGCCCGGGAGGCGTGCTGGCTCCGGTCAGCCCGAAGCCGCCTCCGCCGCCTCCGCCGGCTCCGCCCTGGGCCACGACACGGGCGAACTGCGTCCCGGCCGGGGGCGTCACGTCCTGGACGTAGTCGGCCGCGGAGAGGTTGGTCTGCCCCAGGTTGGCCCCAGTGTCCTCTGCCTGCGCGGTCCCGGCGGGACCGACGAGGGCATGCCGGCCAGGACCAGGACGGTCATCGTGGACCGGGCCCAGCGTCGCCGCCCGGACGTGCCTTTCTTCTCATCCCGATTCATGTCTGCGTGCATGGTCCTACCTGCCACTTTCTGTCGCATCAGACGTCGCCGTTCGTCGTCGCGGAGCGACCGTGCCAGGCAGCGCTCAAAAGCCGCTCACAGGAGAACGCCGCGGTCGTGTGAGCGAGACGTGCCGGGCGGTCCTGCCCCGCCTAGGAGTGCAACGCGGAGAGCGTGGCCGGCTGCGCCTGCGTCGGGTGACCGAGGCAGACGAGCATCTCCGGCGACATCCCGCCGGGCAGGTCGAGGATGCGGGCAACGGCCGCGCGACTGAACGACGTCACCGGGCAGGCCCCTAGTCCGACGCTGTGCGCCGCCAGCAGCAAAGTGGCGGCCGTCGTACCGATGTCGATGTACAGACCGCGATGACCTGCGGGGAAGCCGAACTCCTCGGCGCGTTGAGTGTCGAGGCAGATCACGATCACCGCCTGCGGGCTCGGCACCATGCCGGGCGAGACCGCCTTGAGCATCCGGATCGTGACGGGGTCGCTGACGGTCCGCAGCGGCTGGAGACGCCGGTTCCCTGCGTTCGGCGCCCAGCGAGCCGCTCGTACCACGAGGTCGAGCAGCTCGGGATCGACCGGCTCGTCGCTCATCCGCCGGGTCACCCTCCGGGTGCTGAGGGCGTCGTAGAGCGGGTTCCCCGAGACGGTCCTCATGCTCGGCCCGAGCGCGCTACGAGGGTGTCCGCGACGCGCACGCAGAGAGCATCGAGCGAGGCGAGGTAGGCCTCGCGGTCACGGGCCGGCGTCCGCACCGGCTCCAGGCTGGCGATCTCGGTGACGAGCGCGTTGAGCGTGTCGTCGTCGCCTACGCCGCCGGCCATCCGCTGGGCGAGGAGCCGGGCACCCATGAGCAGCCGCATCGGCCCGTACTCTGCGGCCTCCTCAGTCTGCGTCCGGGCCGCAGTGACCAGGAAGGCGAGCACCTCGAGGGCAGCTTCCTTCGACAGGACCAGCTCACCGTTCTCAGCGGTCATGCATCGAGCCTGACATGCCAGGGCTCTCGCAGGGAACGGATGGTCAGGTAGAGGCAGCCGAGGCCGGCGGCGGCGAGGGCGATGTAGGCCGCCAGGGTGCCGATGCCGTCCCACGCCGCGTGCACCCGATGGCCAGTGCGAAGACAGCGACGAAGCGGCTGGTGGCCCGTCGCTCCCAGTGGCAGGCCGCGGCATGCCAGAGTGCGGCCGCTGTGAGGCCGGTCCAGGCCATGTGCGCCGCCGGGCTGAGCAGTCCGCGGAGCTCCAGGATGCTGTCGACGGCGGAGATGCTGCCGCGGGATTGGATGAGGGCGACGAAGGCGTAACCCATCGTCTCGAGGATCGCGAAACCGGCGGCGGCGGCGACGCCGATGATCAGGCCGTCAGTGGGACGGCGGTAGCGGCCCTACAGCAAAATGACCAGCGGTATCAGGAGTTTTGCGCTCTCTTCGATCATGGCCACGGCCGCGATGCCGAGCCAGGGAAGGCGGCGCAGCGTGTCGTATTCGAGCAGGCCGGCGACGACGCCGATCACGCCGCCGAGCACCGCGATCAGCCCGAGCGTCCTGGGGGGGGCACCGAGTAGGGAAGCCGCAGTCCGTCGATCTGGGTCACGAAGGCGACCGGCACGACCGCGGCGCCGAGCAGCAGAAGAGCGGGAACCAGGTTCGGGTTCTGGGTGGCGATCACCGCGTGGCGGACGAGTTCGAACAGCACGATCCCGACGACAAGGACAGGGAGCTACGCGAACCGGCCGCGACGCGTCGGTCCGGGATGCCAGCGCGCTGGAGCGATCTCTTACCGCGATGCGGCTGGAAAGCCGAGGTCGTGAGGTGGATGAAGGCGAGGACCGGCGACACGCTTTGGTCGGCGTTTGTTGGACGACCGCGTCGAGGTTCGTCCTACAAACTCTCCGAGATTGCCTGGACATCTGTCTGGACAGAGACATCTACCAGCACGTACATCGGGGCCACGAATGTCGCGAGCGGCAATTCAAATACAACCCCCGCTACCCAGATCGAAGACCCGGTTCCTCTGCCGAGGGCCGGGTTTTCGGCGTCTTGCTAACAACGGTGCTCGCTGTGTCATCCGGCGCAAGTAGCTTCGGGGTGCACGTGATGGGCTGGCGTTCCGGTTGGTCCGGAGTCTGATCTGCCATGTTGCGAGCGTGCGCTGGGGACAGACCGCTGCTGTGGTGTGCCGCCTTCAGCAGCAGTCCAGCGGCCCCCGTCACTCCAATTGCATATTTAGAATTATGGACCCGGACCGGTTTCGGTCGGGCGTCGACAGCCTGATTGATCAGGCCCTGTGGCGTGTGTCGCCGGCCAGGCCACCGTGTCAGGAGCGGGCAACGTCGAGCAGCGGCCGATAGTCGCCCTTACGGTCCGCTTCGCGGAGCGCTGTCAGGTAGGCGGCGCGGCTATCGGTGTCGGTAGTGAGATCGCCGGCACCCCACGTCAATGGCTCAGTTCCGACAATGCGCAGCAGCAGGTCGCTGGCGAGGCGGGCATGCCGGCCGTTGCCTTTCGGAAACAGATGGATGGTCACGAGCCGGTGATGAAACCGGACGGCGATCTCCTGCGCTGGCCAGGCCGAAGCGGAGTGGTCGGCGATCTGGGCCTGGACGTCCAGGCAGAGAGAATGCGTTGCGGTGGCGATCTGATAGGCCGGGATGCCGATGTTGGTTTGCCGTCGGCGCAGGTCCCCGGCCCACCGCCACACGTCCTCGAACATTCGCCGGTGGAGGTCCTTTAGTCGGTCCAAGTGCAGCAGCGACTGTGGGTCGCGGAACCGCTGGGGCGACAGCGCCCACAGCCGTGCCCGGAGGATGTTTTCGGCGTCGACGGTGTTCAAATCGGCCCGGGTCGTCACCCACGTCGGCAGGAGACCTTCTAGGTCTTCCTCCGACAACGGGGTTGCACCGGGTGGTCGCCCGGTGAGGTCATCTGCGGGGGTCATTTCCAGGTCCGGCGGGCACGGATCACCGCCTCGGCTGCCTCCGCGAGGGCGGTCTCGTCTAGGACGGTGTCCTGATCTTCCAGGTGCATCGTCTGGTGAACAGCACGGGCCTCACGCTCCACGGCAGCGGTCGCGGCCCGGCGAACCGTCTCCTCCAGCCCATGCCGCGGCAACAGGACGTAGGCCAGGTCGCAGTCGAGTGCGTCCGCTGCTCGGCGCAGCGAATCAAGCCGAATCCCACCGTTGCGTTCGGCGGCTTCGAGGGCGGCGACACTTTGCGGGGCGATCCCCATTCGGCGACCGAGATCAGCGAGACTCATCCCGAGAGCGTCCCGAACCGCCCGCATCCAACCACCCCGTGGCGGTTGCAGGGCGGTCGGCGGCGGCAGCGCACCCAGCCGCTTGTCTAGCGCCCGACGTGCCCGCAGCGCCCGATCCGCCCGCATGTCAACCTCGAATCTGTCGTTAAGGCTGTGATTATCAGAGTATAACCTGACGAACGAGGCCTAAGAATCATAGTTAACACTGATATCTGTCCCGGGATAACTGTGGGCGGCGGTGGGCCCGTAAGTCGGTTAGGGGTGGAGCGTTCAAGTGCCGGAGGGCCGCCGGTGCGGCGGCGGGCTATTCGGGTGGTGGGTCGGGTTCGACGTCCAACGGCGGGCGTGTGCTGCCGGCGCCGCCGCGGTCACGTCCTGCCGGCCGCATCCGCGGCGAGCAAACGCAAGCGCGACTTGGTCGACGGGGGCGGCGAGGGGCGCTGTCGCCGAGAGTCCGGGCAGGGCGAGCGGCTCGCAGCGAGCCAGATCGAGGGCTGTCAACTCCATCTGCTGGCTCCTTGGCCCGACCTCTGGTTGCAGAACCGATCGTGTTCGATCTGAGACCGTCGTGACGCTAATGCGTGGCCGCGTATCGATCGCGTGCTTCGAGCATGGCAGTGCGGCGGGCAGAGGTGAGGTAGTCGGGTGAGCCCAACTTCATCTGGCCACCGTATTGGGGCGCAAAGCCGCCGGCTTTGAGCAGTGTGGCGGCGCGCTGCGAGACGCTGCCGGTCAGGCCGAAGTGGGCGAGAAGGTCTTTCGTCCGCTGGCCGCCGCGGTGGGTGAACAGGTCGTTCGCCTTCCCGACGATCCAGCACACTGCAGCCGCGGCCGTGTCCGCACGCGCTTTGCGTTCGAACACGGCGGGATCCCCGCGCGCGACGCGGGCCAGCAGCCGTCGAGTGGCGGTGCGGTACTCGACGTCATCGAGAAGTTCGTCGCAGCATCTGTCGATCAGGTGCAGCACCTGGGCGGTGGGGACGCGGATCTCGTCCGGGATGTCAGTCCAGTCGAACGGCTCATCAGGCAGGGGCGCCGCGTCGAGGCGGGCCAATGCCTGCTCGCCGCCCACGGCGTCGCGCAGCGCGTCGAGCATGATCTCCGACACCGTGCGCAACGCCGTGCCAGGGTCGTCGATGCCGGCCATGTCGGCCATTTCAGCCGGATCGAACAGGCCCATCGCGGAGAGGAGCGCCATCGGCCCCCGTTGGCGCGGCGAGCGGATGAGCTGCTGGTATTCGAGCTCGAACTCGTCGACGGAAGCTAGCGTCGCGTCGGTCAGCGACGCGCGCACGCCGCGCTGCTGGTGGCTGTACCGCACCAGGGCGCGCAGCACGGCCGGCGCCTTGGCGAGAACCCGGGGTTCGGCGGCGACCTTGCGCGGGATCGCGTCGACGAGCACGATCTCTACGGCCGTTGGGCTCCAGTGCAGTGGATCGCACGGCCCGTATGCCGAGCCGTACCAGAGCAACCAGTCGAGCAGGAACCGGTGGTCCTCGTCTGCGGCCATGGCGCTGCCCGGCTCCGAGGCAAGAAACCGGGCAGCAATCTCATCGAGTTGACGGTCGCTCCACTCGGTGTGCCGGTAGCCCTCACCGCCTTCCGGCAGCGCACGTGTGACCCATTCCACGAGCGCCCGACACGCTGGCCAGGTCTCGCTCTCCAGCGGCGGGAAGGTCATCGCGCCGGTCTGGATTGCCTGGTCGAGTCTGGCACGCGCACCGGCGAGATCGATCTCGCGGATCTCGGTGTCCGGATCGCCCCCGGCGGCGGCGCGCAGGCTACTGATCGTGGCGTCCAGCGAGTCGTCGACCACGAACGCGTCCTTGACCACCGTGCCCAGGTTGAAGTCGACATAGCACACCGACGTCAACTCAAACCCGGACGGGAGCCGGGACCCGATCACCACGCTCTGTCCGTCGGCGAGCGCGTGGATCACCTCGACTGCCCGGTGATGTTGTGCGGCCCGCAGCTCGTCCAGCCACGTGGGCAGCGGGTGGTGCCGGGTGGCGAGCTCCCGCTCGATGCGCGACGCCGTCAGCTCGTCCTCGGACAGTGCCGATAGCACTGACAGCACCGCCGACGTCTCCGGCTCGTCCACCGCCAACATGGTGGTGACGATGTCGGTGACCGACAACGAGTCGGCGTCGTCTCGCTCGAACGGTCCGCGTCGTCGCGGATCGAGAGCCGCCATCACCGCGCTGACCAGCATGAGCAGATCCAGCGGTGACGGGGAGGCCATTGCCCGCCGGACGTCGTGCATCAGATCGGGGTCGCGGCGCGCAGCCCGACGCACCCCTGCTGGTCGCGCCTTGGTTCGCCGGGCGTGCTTCTTCTTCCGGTTGGCCACTGGACGACCCTACGGCGAGCGGCGGGAGTGCCATCCTGCGACGCGGAAGGCACTCCGGCGTGTCGTGCCGGTGGCCCGCATCGACGTTTCTAGTGTCGGCGTGGGCGACGGAAGGGGACGAGCGATGGTGCGTGCGATTGACGACGAGGCGGTGCGGCGGGCGAGCGAACTGAAGCAGGAGCTGCTCGCTTTCGGGTACCGGACGCCACGCATCTCTCGCCCCCTCGAGAAGCACCTGGCCGATGCCGCGCCGGCCAGCGAATGCGACCTGATCAACGCGGTCGATCAGTTTTTGCTTCAGGTGCGGCTGGCGGACGGGCGCACGCCGGTCGAGCACTTTTGCGGCAGCCTTCGTGAGCTGTCCGAGCGCGATCGGTCCATCGTGCTCGGTTGGCGCGATGTCGTCGAGGGCGTCTTCGAGGTTGCCGGTCACGACGGTGACAGCCTCGAGGCGACCAACCTGGTCGACGACCTCAGCTATCGCGTCGTGTCCAACTTGGGACCGGCTGGGATCGCTGCCGTGCGGGCGGGTGACTACCTGTTCACCCGGATCGCGCCGCTGGGCGATGTGTGGATGCTCACGGGCGTCGCGACCATCATGTTGGCAGCCGACAGGCCCGCGGTCCTGCGAGCCGCCGCCGAGCTCGCGGTGAGGCACCCCGAGCTCGCGTTCCGCAATGAGCACAAGCTGGCTCGGGCGTGGGAGGTGCAGAACCGCGAACGCGAGCACTTCATCGAGTACTTCGGCGCCGACCTCGTCCTATTGTCCGGAGCCGAGGTCCAGCAGCGCTGGACCGGGTTCTGGCAATGGCGCCTGCGCCAGCCGCCCCACCAGGCACAGGCGGCGGTCGCACCCGCAATGGACTTCGCCCTGCCCGATACCCTGACGAGTGCCGAGACGGTCGGCGTCATCTACGATCAGCACGAGGGCATGACGTTACTCGCCGACTACGGCCGCGTGCACGCGGCGTTTGCCGATCCTGACCTCGCCACTGACCGGACCTGCCAGCAGACCGTGCTCGGCTACCTGAACGACGACAGCGTTTCCACCCTGCCGTTTCGCCGCCTGGCCGATCCGCGTCCCGAGCAGGCGAGCCGACTCTTCGCCCGGCTGCTGAACAAGCCGCGCTTCCGGTGGGAACGTGACGGCGAGGCGCTACTACGCAGGTACAAGCCCGACTGCTTCACCCGCGCCTCGCTCCCGACGGTTTCGCCGCTCGGCGCCACCCTCGCGAATGCCCTCCGGGCCGCCTGAAAGCCTTCTGATACAGGACCTTTCTCAGCTCAGCGCTGCTGGAGTCCGGACCTGAGAGTGTCGAGCCATCTGGTGGTGTCCCCCTGGCCAGAGGGCTGTCTGGGCCCGGGCCTCGAAGAAGTGCCAGGCATCAGACACGTGATTGGTCTGGACGGCTACCTCGGCGTCGATGAGACGTCGGGCGTAGTCCAGGCTCTCGTCGCGGAGCGGTCGAGCCCGCAGATCAGGATCTAGGTGACTGGCAGATGCGACAGGTCGTTGGCGCGGGCCGGTGCCGCGTGGGGCGACGTGTCGTCGCCTCGGCGGGGCCCAGATAGGTATCCCCCGTCCGCTCGATGGTCCTGCCGTTCGTTGTCCGCTGACCGGTTGACAGCGTCGTCGAGGAGGCGCTCGCTGCTCGCCCGCGAGCGGCGTTCGACCACGTGACCATCCTGACTGACGGCATCGAGCGAGCTCGGGCGAACCTTGAACATGCAGGTCCAGCGAATACCCCCGCTACTTACTTTCTTTTGAAACAGCATCTACGCACGCCTCGACGAGGCCAAGAGGCGATCTTCCAACGATTCCTGGGAAACGTCGGTCCGCTCAAAGCTCAGATCAAAGCCGGGCTCCCCCCGTTCGGAGCCTCTGGTGCCAGGGCCATCCGAGTGTCGACCCTGCTTGTCTCCGGCGCGAGGTCGCCGGCGCCTCTCAAGGCAGTGACCGACCGCCTGGCCAAGCTGGTACCGAACGCAGAGCGGCTGACCATCGCGCGACCCACAACATGTTCAACAGCCATCCCGCCGAGTTCAACTCCGGTGTGCTGGGGTTCATCCGGTCGCACAGCCTCGCTGATCGGTGACCGGAACCGACTCCTTCATCGGAAAGCGCTCGGTCACGCGTGTTACCCAGCCGATCCGCCTCCCCGAATCGGCGAGGCCGTTAAACCGATCATCGATGCAAGCCGGGGAAAGGCCGCCACCGCGAAGGACGCGGTCATCGTGCACTGCGCTGCATCAGGGCTGCACTACCCGCCGTTGGTGCTGATTTGGGGCGCCGAGGCGATCACCTGCAGCCGATCCGGGCCGGCTTTCCCTGCTTCGGCGCCGCCCTAGCCGGGTACGTCGAAGCCGTCATCGATGACGACCACGAGAAGAATCGATTATACCCGCCGGCGCCGCTGTCCAAGGCGCCTGCCGATTGGGCACGGATTCAGGTCCTGGGTACTCAATCGGCAACGTCCTTCGCGACCCATCCCGACATCAGGGCATGGACCGCCTTCAGACACACCTGCGGCCAGCACTGGCCCCAATGACTGAACTTGCTGGCATTTCGCACTGAGCCCGACCACCGCCCGGCGCCATGGCCACCCACGGGCGAGCTGTCACCGCCCTGACCCCAACGGTGCGAAATCGACGGCGAGAGCACTCAGCGCCTGATCGAGCACCTGTACCCGGGTGAGTGAGCGAGCTGTAGCCGTGACGCGCGCGGCCGCGTCCGCGCCGATGCGTTCACCGATCCGGTGCCGCAGTTCGCGGTAGCGCGAGATGTCGTCGCCGCGCACGGCGGGCGCGCCCGGGTCGCTGTCGGAGGCGGTCAGCAGTAGCCCCGCCGCCTCCGGGCGATCGGCCGCAAATAGCAGCTCGGCCAGGATCCGCAGCGCAGTCCACAGCTCCGGCCAGCTGCCGCGACGGCGTAGCCGCTGCAGCAAGTCAGGGAACGCGGCGCCGGCTTGGGCAAGTCGCCCGAGGCGAACCAGCGCGGACACCTGGGCGATCAGCGCGACCGACGCGATCTGGCCCGCCCGCGTCGACGTGGCCTGCGCGACGGCTAGCTCGAGCAGGCTGATCGCACCCTCCGGGTCATCGCGCAACTGAACCTCGCCTATCGCGTAGGTGGCGAAGGCGTGATAACCCGTCGCGTCAGCCGCGCGCGCCGCCTGCTGCAGTCGCTCGACGTGTCGGCGGGCCAGGTCCGGGTTGCCGCCGTAGCAATCGAGTAGGGCCAGAGACGCGTACCCGTCGATGCGTTGCGCTGGAGTCAGTCCGGGCACGTCGAGGAGCTGCCGCCACCGGCGGACGGACTCATCATGCTTACCGCAGTACAGGGCTGTGACCGCGAGTGCGACCAGCGCGAGGTAGCGCTCGTTCGGCTCAGTGGCGAGTGCGAACGCCTCCATGCCCAGCCGGTGCGCGTCGTCGAGGTCGCCGACGTCGAAGGCGGCCACCGCCCCGGCCGCGACGGCTAGCGCGGCGACGGGCGCATCTCGCACGCGGGGATCTTCAGCGACTTCACGAATCAGTGCCAGCACCTCGGCGTCCGGCGTCCAGTGCGGGAACAGCCGCAGCGCCGCTGTGATGCCGCCAGCGAGGTCGAGGTCGGCGACGTCGAGCGCCCACCGGGCCGCGTCGAGCACGTCCGCCCGGAACTCCTCGAGGCGCTGGTAGTGAAGGCTGGTGTCGGCTGCGAGGGCGCTGCGGGCCGCAGCCTCGGCGAGGGAACGCACCCACCGCGCGTGCGCTGCCCGGGCGGCGTTGGCATCGCCGTCGCGTTCGAGCCGGGCGACGGCGAACGCACGAACGATGCTGAGCAATCGGTACCGCGCATCCCCGTGCAGATGGGTAACGGTGACCAGCGAGGCGTCCACGAGGCGGGCAAGCTGGGTGGCCACGGATTGCGCGGGCGTTAGGTCGGCGACGTGTTCGACCGCGTCGAGATCGAAGTCCGCGGCGAACACCGACAACCTGGTCAGCAGCCGCTGTTCGGCGGGATCGAGCAGCGCGTAAGAACGGTCGAGCACCGAGCGCATCCCTGCGCCTTCACCGTCGGCGAGTGCGTCGAGCCCGGTGGCGAGCCTGTCAGCGAGCGGGCGCAGGCCGAGCACCGCCGCTTGGGTAGCAGCGAGTTCGATCGCCAGCGGCACGCCGTCGACCCGGCGACACACCTCAGCGAGCAGGGTAAGAGTGGCAGTGGTGAGCGGGAACGCGGGTTGCCGGCGTCGCAGCCGATCGAGCAGCAGCCGCGGCGCCGCGGACAGCGTCTCGTCGTCAATGCTTGTGGTCGCGAGCGGGTCGAGCGGCAGTACCTGCTCGTCCGGGATGTGAAGCGGGTGGCGGCTCGTCGCCACCAACCGCACCCCGGGACAGCTTCGCAACACCGCGTCGACCAAGTCGCGCACCTCGGCGCGAACGTGCTCGCAGTTGTCGACGACAATCAGCAGTGCTCCGACGCCGAGGTACTGCAACACCGCCTCGCGCGCCGTGACGGGCTGGACGTCCAGGCCAAGCGCTGCCGCCACTGCGGCCTCGACCCCGCCACGGTGCACACCAGCCAACTCCACGACGCTGACTGGAACGCCAAGCTGGCTGCCGAGGTCGGCTAGCCCCTCGGCAACCAGCCGAGTCTTTCCGACCCCCCCGATCCCGGTCACCGTGACGGCACGGTTCGCACGCACCGCGTCGCACAATGCCGCCAGGTCGTCCTCGCGGCCGAGGAACGTGGTCGAGCGCGCCAGCCAGCGCGGCGGTTCCGGCGCTTGGCTCCTGGCCTCGGTGGGCAGGTCGTCGGCCAGGATTCGGCGCTGCAGTTCGGTCAGCTCGCACGTCGGGTCGAGCCCCAGTTCGTGGACGAGCCTTGTGCGATATGCGCTGTAGCGCTCGAGTGCCTCGACCGAGCGGCCGGCTGCGTGGAGCGATCGCATGAGCAACGCGACGCCGCGTTCGCGCCAGGGGTCAGTGGCCAGCAGCATCTCGAGGTGATTAATGGCCGACCCCGGATGGCCAAGAGCCAACGAGAGTTCGGCGTAGTCCTCGACGCAGACCGCCCGCAACTGCGCCAGTCTCGTCGTCTCCGCGCAGGCAAAATCGCGGTCGGCGAACTCCGTGTAGGCCGGGCCGCGCCAGAGTGCAAGAGCCGCCTGAAGCAGCTGCGCGCCAGCCGCAGGCGATGCCACGACCGCGCGTTCGCGTAGTGCTTCGAAACGTGCCGCGTCGACATCCTCGCTCGACACGTCGAGCCGGTATCCGGTTGCTTCGACGGCGATGTAGTCCCGACCCAACGTCGTCCGCAGCCGGGAGAGCACTGTATTCAACGCCGCACGCGGGTTGTCCGGCAGCGTGTCACCCCACGCCGCGTCGACAAGCTCGTCGGCAGACACCACACGGCCGGACGCGGCGAGCAGCGCCGCGAGTACAGCGCGCTGACGGCGACTAGGCAGCGGCAGCGCCATCCCTGCCCGTTGCACCTCCAAGGTGCCGAGCACCCGAAACGCCAACGCCTCCGTCATCGATGCAGATTCTCCACGCGATGAAAGCGTCGTGAAACCCACTGCGGGCACCGTTTGCGACATACCGCACAAAGCCGAGGAACGAATGTGCGCGTGGATCGCATAGCCGGACGAGCCGAGGGAGGACCGATCATGACGAGCGAACAGGCGACCATCAGCCGTGCGTCGGGCGGCGCGCGGCGATACGACGTGATCGTGGTGGGCGCCCGCTGCGCGGGTGCGACGACCGCCATGCTGCTGGCCCGCAAGGGCTATGACGTGCTGATCGTCGACCGGGCACGTTTCCCATCCGACACCGTCTCCACTCACCTGATCCACCCTCCTGGGGTCGACGTGCTCCGCCGGTTGGGACTGCTCGATGTGCTTGTCGCGAGCGGCTGCCCGCCGATCAGCAGCTACGCGTTCGACTTCGGCCCGGCTGTGCTCACTGGCACACCGCACAGCTCGCTGGGATCCGTCGCGTACTGCCCGCGACGTACCGTGCTCGACGCGCTGCTGGTCGAGGCTGCCGCCGAAGCCGGCGCCGAGGTCCGCGAAGGCTTCGGCGTTCAGGAGGTGCTCTTCGACGGCGATCGCGCTGTCGGCATCCGGGGAGGCGCCGGCGGCGGGTCTCCGGTGACCGAGCACGCCCGGGTGGTCATCGGGGCCGACGGTGTGCATTCTCGGGTTGCCGACGCGGTCGGCGCGGACTCCTACCGGGAAGGCCCCATCTTGGCGGCCCCGTATTACGCCTACTGGAGCGGGTTCCCTGCCGCCGAGAGCCGGTGGGTGATCCGACCCGGCCGGGCCTACTGGTTCGTCCCGACGAATGACGGTCTCACCCTGCTGCTCGCCGCCTGGCCATACCGCGAGCAACGGCGAGTCAAAGCGGACCTTCAGGGTAACTACCTACGTGCCCTGCGCGAGGGTTTCGGTGACCGGCTCACCGGCGCACGGCAGGAAAGTCGGGTTATCGGACAAGGCGTGCCCAATATGTTCCGCAAGCCCTACGGGCCGGGTTGGGCGCTCGTCGGAGACGCAGGCTACGTCAAGGAGCCGGCCACGGCGCAGGGCATCACCGACGCCTTCCACGACGCCGAGCTGTGCGCCGACGCGCTGGATGCCGCATTCGGGGGCGGCCGCACCTTCGAGGAGACCATGGCCGACTATCAGCAGCTGAGGGACACCCGCGTAGTGCCGATGTACGAGTTCACCGAGCAGATCGGCGGCCTGGAACCGCCCCCACCCGAGCTCGGGAACCTTCTTGGCGCCATCGCCGGCAACCAGCCAGCCATGGACGAGTTCGCCAGCATGTTTGCCGGCGCGCTGACACCGCGCGAATTCTTCGATCCGAACCACATCGGCGCGCTCCTGGGCGCCTCTGCCGAGAGCGCCAGGTGAGAACGCGAATGCCTCGGAACGCGCCACGGGGCCAGCTGGAAGCGCAGTCGGAAGCGCAACAGGAGGCCGAATCGACGCGATAGCTGCGAACGCCTGACCGATCTCTCGCCGAAGAAGCCGCGTCACCCCGGCTTTACTGTGGGCAGAAGGCCAACTCCCGTCGCTGAAGTTCCCAGCGCCGGACGAGCCAGCGCAGGGGAGGGGGGAGCGGGCGGAGCACGTGATCGCGGTCGGCGACGGGTGCTCCTTCGAGGACCCAGGGCAGGAACGCTTTCGCCCCGCGCAGCCCAGCCTGTCGTCGCAGGACGGTAGCGACGTGGTCGAGGTCGGCGGACGTGAGGTGGTGCCGCACGAGCGGGATGGCATGGCGTTCTTCATGATTCAGATGCGCCTCGAGCAGTTCGCGGACCTGAGCGAGGGCAGCCGACAGCTCGCTCGGGTCCATTTCGCCGCGGCGGTCGGTGAGGTCGGAGAACGCGCGGTCGATCGCGGAGACGGCGGGGTCGATCGCGGCGTGTTCGGCGTTCATCCACGCCAGTACGGGCTCGGCCGCTTCCCCGGCCCGCTGACGAAGGATGGGCCAGACGAGCTGGTCCTCGGCGTTGTGATGATCATGCAACTGCCGCGCGAAGGCGACCCATTGGCGCCGCAGGCCGGCAACGCGAGCCGTGACCTCCGGAATGTCGTCGAAAGCGGCGCTGAATGTGGCGAGATCGCGGCGTAGCGCGGCGTGGATGAGCCGCAACATGGTCAGGTCGTCGTCGGTGACCGGCCGCGCGGTCATGAGGCACCTCGCAGCATCCGGGTGCTCGCGGTGGCAAGGAGTGTCAGCCAGGCGAGGAAACCCAGCAGCCCGATGCCGAGGATCGGCGAGCCGTGTACTTCGGCGACGGCGGGCAGCGCGGCGACGGCGAGCAGCAGAGCGCCAGCGGTCGCGGCTGGGCGCATCCACGCCGGCGCGAGTCCAGTGGTCGAGGCAGCTGTACCCAGCCCCGCAAGCGCGCCCGCGATTGCGACGAAGTTGAAGGTGAACACGGCGTTGTGCATCGACCACAGCACCTGCACGAGGGCAGGATCACCGCGCAACGTTGTGTTCGCGGCGACCAGAACCACCTGCACGATGTTGACGAGGCCGAACAGCACGGCGATGACGCCCACCGAGGCGGTACCGATCCTCGCCCACATCCGAGCGTGAGGATCGCTTCGCGCGGCGCTAGCGATGCCTGCGGCGAACGCGAACAACGGAATGAACCCGACGACGTAAGTGGCGGCCAGCACGTGCACGGTCCAGGCGTGATCAGCGAAGAACGCCAGCACGCGCTGTGGTGAGGCGTTCGTCGCCGGGCCGGCGACGGCGCGCAACACGTTCTGGAACGCCACCAACACCAGGAAAGCGAGCCCGCCGGCCCCCGCCGCTCGCGAGGGCGTAGCAACGCGGCGTGATGAGACCGGAACGCCGACGGTGACGTCTTCAACGACCATCCGCCCAACCCCTATCAGAACTAGCTTCTATTCACTAGAAGCATCTTCTATGCAGTAGAGCGGTAGTCTTGCGTTGTGTCAACTCGCCCATCCCGCCGGCTGGTACAAACGCAGGAGACGAGGCGGCTGATACTGGACGCCGCTTTGGCGTTGTTCACACGCCGCGGATACGGGGCATCGTCGGTCAACGAGATCGCCGCCGAAGCGGGTGTGGCGGTACCCACCGTCTACGCAAGCGTCGGCACCAAGCCCGAGCTGCTGCGCCTGCTGCTCGACCGGGTGGATGAGCAGGCCGGTGTCGCCGACCACGTCGAGCGCGTACTGGCCGCCGACCATCCGCGGGAAATACTGGTCGCGCAAATCGCGCTCACCCGCGCTTTGGTCGAGCACGCCGGCCCGATCATCGTCGCGTTGCGCTCGGCCGCTGGGGTGGAACCAGAACTCGCCACGGCATATGCCGAAGGGATGGCGCGCCATCGGGCCGGCACGGAGGCGACGGTGCAGCGCATCGCTGACACTGGAGGACTGCACCCCAACGTCTCGCCTGACCGGGCTGTCGGGATCCTCGCGACCTTGACCCGCCCGGTGAGTTGGGAATCCCTGACCCAGGACTTCGGATGGAGCTTCGACGACGTTCAGGCTTGGCTCACCGACGTGCTTACGCGTGAACTGCTCAAGCTCCCGGCCGCCGCGGCGAAAGGCCGTCGGGTCCCGCGATGAGTTGGCCATCACCGCGTGCCCCGCCACGGCGGTCCCCGGCTACCCGCACTTGCTGGTCGGAACACCAGCGCCGCCCGGCCGGTGGGGCCACGGGCCACATTCGGCACACCCCCAGTGCCCCGCCTCGTGGCGGTGGACACCGGCGCTGGGCCGGGGAAGCCTCGAAAGCTAACCCGGCGGGTAGCTCAGCCCGCAATCGACGGTGGCCTCTGCCTGGCCTAACCTTCAAGACGACTGCGGTGCAGCGGCGGAGAGCTGTCGCCTGCCGGATGCGTGCCGCATAGTCGACGACCTCGTCGCGGAAGATCTCGACGGTTCCGACGTCCAGGAATGTGGGTGGCAGTCCTGACAGGTCGCTCGCGCGTGCGCGTGCCGCATAGGGGGAGACGGCGTCCGTGCCTCAGCGATCCCCGAGCAAGGCGCTCCAGCCGGTCAGATTGGAAGTGCGGCTCCACAGGCCCTCATCATCGTCGAGCATCGTGCTGGAAGGGGTGATGAAGCGGTCGTCGAGCATCGGGCACATCAGCAGCTGACCGGCAACCCTGGAGGCCCTTTTGGTCTCGGGCCATCAGCGTGACGCCTGCGGCCAAGCCTCCGCCAGCACTTGTGCCGACCACGACCACCTGTCCGAGGTCGATGTCGAAGCGAGGGGCGATCGCTGAGACTCAGAGGAGCCCGGCGTAGGCATCCCGTACTGGCGCGGGATCGGGATGCTCCGGAGCGAGCCGGTACTCGGCCGTGACGATGACGAGTCCCAGTTTCAGGGCCCAGTCCACGAGCTCCTCTACACCCATCAGGCGCTCGCCGGTCACCATTCCGGCGCCGTGCAAGAAGTAGAGGCAGCCGGCTGGACCGACCATCTCCGTGGGCCGCAACACAGACAGCGTCACGTCGGGGTCGCCGTCCAGCCCAGAAACAACCACGTCGCTCAGCTCCAGTTGCCCGTCCCGGGTCAAGGCGGCCCTATTGTCCGGAACTGCGGCAAACATCGAGCGCAGCTGGTTGATTCTGGCTGGCGTGAGTGCAGCGCCAACGGGGGGCGTTCCGGCAAGTGCCCGCTAGGGGCGCCGGAGGCGCTACCGGATGAGGCCTGGCAGCGGGTCCTGGACACCAACCTGCTCAGCATCGCCCGGAGCAACCGGGTCTTCCTGCCTCTGTTGCTGAAGCAGGGCTCCGGTCACGTCGTCAACACGGCTTCCGCTTCCGGGTTGCTCGCCTACGGCTACGACAGGCTTCCCTATGTCGCCAGCAAGCACGCCGTCGTCGGCCTTACCGAGGCCCTGGCCATCTGCCTTGGCCCGCGCGGCATCGGCGTCACGTGCCTGTGCCCTTCCGGGGTGATGACCAACATCCTGGAACAGATCACGACGTATGGCGACCAGGCCGCACCACCGCGCGCACCGGAGCAACCGACATCGAGGCCTACCTACACGACCGGATCGCCGAGCAGCTCCGGCGAGCCTGGCGTCGTTCAGCGACACCGCGGCGTTGACCGCGTCCACGCTCCGAGACCTCGGCGCGGCGAGTGACATCCTCTGCGTCTGCGTCGTAGCAGACGCCGACGTCGAGGCGGTGCTCAGAGGTGAGAATGGCGCCCTCGCCGGCATGGCGCCAGATGGCGTGGTCATCGTGCACAACACGGTGCACCCGGACACGTGCCGACGCCTGCAGGCCGACCACCCGGAGCTCGCCGCCTTGGACGCACCGGTCAGCGGCGGTGGCCACCAGGCGGCGGCACGTGACTTGCTGGTCATGGTGGGTGGTGAGCCGCAGGTGCTCGAGCGCTGCCGTCCCTTACTCGAAACCTTCGCCAATCCGCTTGTCCACCTCGGCTCTCTGGGGGCCTGGCAGGAGGCCAAGCTTCTCAACAACGCCGTATTCACAGCGCATCTCGGGCTCGCTGCAAGCGTCTACGCCGTCGCGACCTCGCGAGCGATGAACCTCGACGCCTTCAGCATTGCCCTTCGTGCGGGCAGCGGCCGCAGCTACGGCGCCGAGGTCGTCGCCGGCGGCGGATACGGTCTGGAAAGAATGGCTGAACTCGCGGGACCACTGTTGTCCAAAGACGTGCGCATTCTCGCTGATCTCCTGGCGCCGGAGATGCCCCACGTCATCACCGCCGCATACGCGACGCTCGCCGGCATGGGTTTGCCCACATGACCGCTGCTCGCGAGGCGGTGACAGGCACTGCCGTGCAGCTGCTGCTGACCGCTGAACGGCTGATCGCGCAGCAGGGCACTGAGGGAGTGTCGCTTCGGCAGATCGCCGTTGAGGCCGACTCATCTAACAATTCCTCGATCCAATATCACTTTGGATCGAGGGACGGGTTGCTTGCCGCGATCCTCGTCTACCGGCTCAGAGACCTGACGCACCGGCGAACGCTCCTGCGATCCCGGGCGGAGCGGGGCGACCTTCGAGCCAACCTCGAAGCCCATCTACTTCCTCTGGTTGAGCTTGCCGAGCTTCGCGGGAGTCACTACGCGTCGTTCGTCGAGCAACTGCAACGCAGCGCCGCGTCAGTGCTCCTCGAAGAGCCTGAAGTCAAGAAAGCCGGAATGACTTTCGGGAGGACATGGATCGGCGGATTCAACTGGTGGTCGCAACACCGTTTGATTGATCTTGTCCGGCCAGTAGTCCGGCGAGGGCCGTGCCGGGGGTCTTGAACCCGAGGGTTTTGCGGGGTCTGGCGTTGAGCGCGGCGGCGACGTCGTCGAGGTCTGCGGCGCTGTGTACGGACAGGTCGGTGCCTTTCGGGAGGTACTGGCGTAGCAGGCCGTTGGTGTTCTCGTTGGTGCCGCGCTGCCAGGGGCTGTGCGGGTCGCAGAAGTAGACGTCAATGTCGGCGTCGATCGCGAGCTGGACGTGTTCGGTGAGCTTGCTGCCCTGATCCCAGGTCAGCGTCTTGCGGAGCTGGCTGGGCATGGTGATCATGGCGGCGGCGATGGCATCGCGCACGGTCGGTACGGCACTCTTGCGCCCACGCCGCGGGTGGTCCGTTCGAACCAATCGAGCTGCCTCTGCGCGGTCCTAAGCCGTCGGACATCGGCGACGACCTTGGCGCTGCCCGGGAGTGGGTGGCCATGCTCGACGCCGGCCGCTATGGCGATACTCGTTACACGCTCAAGTGGACCTCGGTCGGGGGTAGGAGCATCGGCCGCAACGTGATTCCGATCCGGGCACTCGTGACATCGTTCGACCAGGTGTGGGCGCTGCTAGGGGTCGCGGCCTCGGTTCGACGTTTCGACGGATTGCTCGATCTCGCAGCGGACAACCCGTCGGTTCGTTCCTGGATGGTCGGCCACCCGATTCGTGCTCTGGAGCTCCAGTCCGAGATGCCCCGATTGGTTGCCGCGCATGCCTGGCTCGACGCGCATCGCCAGTCGGATCGGTACCTCCGTGAGATCAGCGCTCCCGGTGTCGATACCAAATTCGCGGAGAAACATCGCACCGTTCTCGCAGCAATGCTCGGCGTTCCCGCTACGGCCACCGGGTTCCTCTCGGCGCTCGGTCTGCGGTCCAAGCCTGAGCTCGTGCGCATGCGCCCCGCGCCGTCACTTGGCCTCCCGTCTCCGGTTACAACGAGATCACCTACCTGAGCGTCGATGTGCCAATGGACGGTGTCGTCATCTGGGGCAAGGGATTCGAGGTCGATCGGGTCGGGCGGCTTTCGTGGCTCGCAGACGCAGCGATCGTCTACTGGGGAGACATCGACACACATGGTTTCGGAATTCTGGATCGCCTGCGAGCCTGGCTTCCGCAGACTCGCTCGGTCCTGATGGACCGCCGGACGCTGTTGGCCCACCGCGACCGATGGGTTCGCGAGGACCGCCCAGCTGCGGCGTCGCTTACCCGACTGACGCCGGCCGAAAGAGATCTCTACACGGACTTGGTTGAGGGCTCCCTGGGTGAGCACGTGAGACTCGAGTAGGAGCTCATCGACTGGGGTTGGGCGGGGCAGTTTCTCCATGCTCCGAGCGTTGGTGGCGTCGCAAAATACTTCCGATAACGGAAGGGTTATTGACGGGCATCTGAGGTGCGTCGCATAATACTTCCCTAACCGGAAGGGTTGGTGTACGCGGTGGCGGGGGACTGGCTGTCGGTGGCGCAGGCTGCTGCCCGGCTGAAGGTGTCGCCGCGACGGGTCCGCCAGCTGCTTGCCGCTGGCGAGTTGACGGGGGAGGACGTTGGTGGCCGGGCGCTACTTGACGCGGCGCAGGTCGAAAGACACGCCGCACGGCGCCCGTCGCCCGGACGGCCGTTTAGCCCCGCGCTGGCCTGGATGGTGCTCGCGGTGCTGTCCGACCCAGGTGGCCCGCAACCAGCTGCAGCTGATCGCAGCACCCGACACCGACTTCGCCGGCTACTGGCCCAGCTGTCCGACCCGAAAGGACCCAGCGTCGAAGAGTTGGAGTCGCTGCTGCGGCGACGTGCCCGCACCCACCGGTACTGGATCCACCCAGGGCTGGTCGCACAGGTCTTCACCGATCCACGCGTCTCCGCCGGCCGGGCGCGTGCCGCCGCCGCTCACGGCCTGGACGTCAACCCCGGCGAGGACGCGCTCGGATACGTCGCCGCAACGGACCTGGCCGACGTGGAAGCCGAGTACGCCCTTGAACCCGACCTGGACGGTCCGCTTGAACTTCGGGCCTACGAACCGCAGCTGAGCGGAACCACGCCCAGCGGGGGGATGCCGGTCCCGGTAGCCGCGGCCGTGTTCGATCTGCTCGAGTCCGACGATGTCCGGCTGCAGCGGATAGCACGGGACTGGCTGGAGCGCGCTCTTCCCGCAGCAGCCGCGGTCGGAGCTGGCTCATGACAGTTCTGTCGCTGTTGCCGCCCGCGCAGTACCAGGCCTGGCAACTCTTGTTCGAACTCGAGCGCACGGTGAGCGTTCCCTGGGCTCTCATCGGTGGCCAGCTGGTCGCGCTGCTGGCGGCCGAGCACGGTGCCGCGCTGCCTCGCACGACCCAGGATGCCGACGTGCTGGTCGACGTCCGGGCCGCGCCGGGTGGCATCGAAACCGTCTGTGCGTTCCTCGTCGAACGGGGACTGGGGCTGGAGGGGGTCAGCTCGGAAGGCATCGGGCATCGCTTCAGCCGTGCTGCCGACCCCGGTCCAGGGCGAGTCAGCGTTGACGTGCTGGCCCCTGACGGGCTGTCCGAACGCACCCGTACCGTCACCGTGCCGCCGGCGCGAACGGTGGCGGTTCCGTCCGGCAGCGCGCTGCTCGCCGCCTGCGAAACCGTCGAGGTCACCATCACCGGCATTGCAGGTGGTCAGGAAAGCGGTCGGGTACGCCGGCCCGGGGTGCTGGCCGCGCTGGTTGGCAAGGCGGCGGCCACCACCATCGCCGGGCGGCTCGACCCGGAGCGCGACCTGCAGGACGCGGCGCTGCTGCTGTCCCTGCTGGACGTCGCAGACCCGGCGCTAGCCGGGCTGTCTCGGAGTCAGCGGGCGCACTTGCGACGTCTCGAGCCGCTACGCGACCGCGAGCACCCGGCATGGAGGCTTCTCGATCGGGAGCAAGCCCGCATCGGGCTGGCGGCCCTGCGGCTGCTTTGGAACCGGCTCGGATCGGGTTGATCCGGTGCCGGCTCCGTATCAGCCCAGGAACCGCGGACGGTCTGCGATGCTGCAGACGTGAGGGAATGAGTGCGTGCTTGGCCGAACCAAAGGCGGCGACTCAGCTCTCGTTTGTCGGAATCAACCGCGATAGGGCCATCGCATGACGTGAGAACCATGATCCGTGCGGTCATAAGTCAGAGGCTCGACCGCCGCCATTGGCTGATCCCCTTGAGCAAATAACGTTCACCCTGCGACGCCTTGGGCGACCGCCCGGCCGTTGGCGAGCAGCGCAACCTCCCTCGCAGGCTTGGCGGCTCTCGTGCGTGGCTGACCGCCACTTCTGAGCCCGTGACCGCACGGCCGTCGTCGGCGTGCTGGCCGGGCGCGGCCTCGGCCCGGCATCCCACGTGCGGCTCTGCGGAATCGGGCGTGAGAAGCTTCCCGGCATGGCTCAGTACCTGCCCGCGATCGACTGGACCGATGACGCGCTACGGCTGCGCAAGTTCGTGTTTGACTTCTGGTTCGAGCAGCGTCGACCGCCTATGCTGCGCGACTGCCACGAGGGTCTCGGGCTTGAGCGCCGCGCGATTCAGCAGGCGTACAAGCTGCTGGATCTGGGCCTGAACCTCACCGTCGATCAGCGAACCCAGAACCTGCACCTGCTCAAGGCGCCCCCGTTTTCCGCCTACCCGACGCAGGTCGCGATGTACGACGAGCACGGCTTTCACAGCTACATCGGTTGCCCGCACGAGGCACTTGGCGCGTCTAACTCGCCACACGTGCGCGGGCAGACGCTGCGCTTCGAGATGTTCTGCGCGTGCTGCCTGGAGTCCATGTGGGTGGTCCTGCGCGACTACGAGATCGTCGACCGCTCACATCCTGAGCCGCTCATACATGTGACGCAAACCCCCTGGGACTGGAACAACGTCGACATGATCGGTATGTGCGACGCCACGAACATCGTCATCGACGCGGAGCACGGCGCCCGCTACGAACGCATGCAGTCGGCCCGCGCTGTCGTCATGACTCTCGAGCAAGCGCGTGAATACATCCGCTTCGTCGCCGAGAATCGCCTCTGGGACTACCACTGGCCGTCTCTCACTATGGACCCCGAAAACATTCTCTCCCGCTTGCAGGACTTCGGTATCGACATCTCACCGTGGCTGCCGTGATTGCCGACGGTGATCTTCGCAGGTGAGACCGGCTGGAAAGGAAGTAGCTGCGGCTTCGGAGACCTGGTTCAAGACTTCATTGGATGGCGCCTGGTTGAACAGCTGAACAGGAAGCCACCCCACTCGGCCGATGAGCCCCTCTTCAGAATTCGCGGGTTCGCTCTGTGTTCGTAGCTATAACCGCTGAGATCGAGATTGTCGGATGAGGCGGGGCTGGTTAGAGCGGGTCGCCGGTGCGGGCAAAGGCTTCCTGCGCGTTGGCTCCTAAGAAGCCATCGCGCAGCGTCGGAGGCAATGATTGCAGCTGCGAGCCATACAGGTTGATGGGATCCGCGTTGCCTTCCAGATGCGGGTAGTCCGAGGAGAACAGGCACATCTGCGGCAGCTTTGTCAGGACGTCCAGGGCGTCAGTGTCGCCGAATCCGGGCAGCGGAGTGATTCTCACGTTGCGGCGCAGCATGTCGGCGCCGCTGGTCGCGTATGGCCAGTCGCCGAGGCCGATCGACGGCTCTGACTGGCGGGTGCACGTCTCGACGAAGGCCGGCAACCAGACAACGCGCATTTCCTCGAGCACGACGGTCAAGGCCGGATGGCGTTCGAAGACGCCCCCGTAGAGCATCGAGGTGAGAAGGTTCTGCGCAGCGTGAAGACGCTGGGTGTTGGCCAGTCGCGTCAGTGCCGTTACTCCGCCGCCGCCGGGCTGGTCCCAGCCGATGTCAGCCCAACCTGAAAAGTCGGTGGCGGTGTTGCCGACGTGAATGACTGCCACCATGCCGAGCCGTGTCGCGGCGGTCCAGACAGCGTCCCAATCAGGATGGCCCGGCGGCACCGACGCCGGCGGGCGGCCGTTCACCGTGTACAGGAAGAACGCGCGGTGCCCGCGGGCGCGGGCGCGGGCGAGCTCCTGCGCAGCAGCCTTCAGATCGCTGAGGTCAAGTACCGCAACGGCGTGCAGCCGGTCGGAGTGGTCTGCCAGCTGCTCAGCGAGATAGTCGTTGCACCGCGCGGCGGCAGCGGCTCGGTCGGAACCGAGAAACTCGAGCAACTGCCAGTAGCCCCCGGGGTTGACCAGGCAATGGTCGATGCCGACGCGGTCCATCCACTCGATCCGTTCCGCGCTGCTGGAATCGTGCTGCGGATGAAGCACGATCGGGCCGCCGCGCCGTTCGGCCAGCTCGACAAGACCGGGCAGCAAGACCCTTCCTGACGGTCGTCTGCCGGATGGCAGCGCGCGCAGCAAGTCACCCGCGATCCCGTGCGCGAGACGCTCCAGGCCGTCGAGCGGAAGTTGTTCGAGCCAGGGGCCGAGCGGATGCCGGCTCGGCTCGATCGCTACCGTCTCCCAGTGGGTATCGACGTCGATCACCGTCACGGGGACCCCCTGAGCCGAAGCGAGCAGTAACGCTGTTATATATCGCTTACGGCCCGCAGGGAAGAGCGACCCCAATGGTGGCCTACGTCGTCGAGTCGCGGGAGGAGCAACTTGCGGCCGGCCTTCCACCGGGACGGATCGGGGAGCCGGCGGATATCGCTGCCGCGGCTGTGTTTCTGGCAAGTGACGACTCGTCCTGGATGACGGGAACGGATGTCACCGTCGACGGTGGGCTCGTCGCGCAGACCCCCCGGCTTCTGTGAGGCCAGTCCGAGGAGTTCCTTGGCGCGGCACTGGCGGGCAGGCGCGACGAGGTGGTCGTCGCGACGAAGTTCGGCCGGGCCGACGTTGGCGGCTCGCGTTCGGAGATCATTCGGTCCTGCGAGCGCTCGTTGCGCCGGCTCGGCACCGATTGCATCGACCTGTACTACCAGCATTGCGTCGACCGCACGACGCCGGTCGACGAGACGCTTGCGGCACTCACGCAATTGGTGGAGCAGGGAAAGGTGGGCTATCTCGGCTCGTCGAATGTGGCGGGATGGCAGGTCGCCGAGGTAGACCACGCCGCGCGAGAGCACGGCAGCGAGCGTTTCATCGCCTTTCAGATGGAGTGGAGCGTGCTGAGCCGCGGCATCGAGGCCGAGGTGGTCCCGGCGTGCCGCCGCTACGGGCTCGGCGTGGTGGCCTACTTTCCGCTGGCCTCGGGCCTGCTGACGGGCAAATATCGGCGCGGCGAGCAAGCACCGGAAGGTTCGCGGTTTGCCGCGCCGCCGTTCTTCGCAGGAGTGCGACGGGCGAGAATTGGGGCAAGGTCGAGCGCCTCACCGGATTTGCCGACGCTCACGGCCGGCCGTCGGAACTCTCGCCTGGCGCGCCCTCCAACCGGGTTTCGTCAGCTGGGGCTGATCTGACCGAGCTCCAGCAGGTAGCCGTCGGGATCGGCGACGATCGCGATCGTGATGTTGAACTGCTCGATCCGGGTCGGCTCGGTAACGGGAGCGGCGCCGGCGTTGATAGCCCGCGCGTAGTCACCGGCAAGGTCGTCCGTCGCCAGGAATACCTTCCAGAACCCGGCGGGTGCGCCGATGGCATCGTCGCCGTCCCGATGAGCCAGCATGAGCTGGGATCCTTCCGCCTGCCGTCCCACGATGACTTCGTGGATGTCGCCGGAGTGAACGGTGGCGATGACGTCAAGTCCGAGCCCATCCCGGTAGAAGGCGGTGGATCGCTCCAGGTCGTTGACCCAGATCGCGACGTTGCCGATGCTCATGGGCATGAAGCGGCCTCTCGTTGTCCGGTCGCGGTGATGTCACGGGTTGCCTTGGTGAGACGTGGGTAACAACGCTACTATTCGGCATCGCAGCGGGTCGCATCGTCCGCCGGCACGTTCGACATGGCATTGAGCATTCCATGCCACCAGAACTTCGCCGCCGTACCTATCAACGTCGTTACCACTGTCTCGAAGTCAGCGGCCCACTTGCGCTCGCCTCGAGCCGCTACGCGACCGCGAGTATCCGGCCTGGAGGCTTCTCGGCGACAGCCGCGATTCGGCTCTCGTGTGCCGGACTAAACCAATGGGACTCGCCCTGCTGCCAGGCACTACGCAGCTCCCGCTTGACACGGGTACGTGCATTGCTCACCCTTTGTTGGCGACGTGACGGCTCGCGAAAGGGAGGCAATGCTTACCACCGGGTTCGACGCGCAACGCTTGCACGGCTACCGCCGCGAGCGGATACGTGACGCAATGGCGGCTCAAGGCTTTGACGGCATCGTCTTGCTGGGAGCGTCGAATGCCGAGTATGCCGGCGCAGCGCCACCGGTGGCGGATGCGATGCGAATGCATTTCGAGCCGGTAGTCGTCATCGTTCCGGCAAGTGGCTCGATCATCGTTTGCACGGCCTTCCCCGAGGAGCTCCGGCCGGAGAACGACGACATCGTGCATCCGGCGATCGAGACCGAGTATCCCGAAGGCGTCACGCAGCTCGCGGCGCTGATCCGAGACGTGTTGCCCGCAGCCCGTCGCATCGGTTTCGACGAGTTCACCTCCCCGATGATCGGCGTCATCGGCACGCTGCTGCCGGGCGTCGAGATCGGCGATGGCACGACCGTGACAGCTGCTGCCAGGCTGATCAAGAGCCGTGACGAGATCGCCTGCCTGACCGAGGCGCAACGCATCAACGAGCTCGCGATGTACGACGTCGAAGCCGCCCTCGTGCCGGGTGTCCGGCAGAACGAACTGTCTGGGATCTTTCTGCGTCGCTGCTTCGAGCTGGGCGCCACGGCCAGCATCATCGATCCCATCTGGTCGATCACGCCGCGCTCGATCGCGGACGGCACGTACACGGCCAACGGCGATGTCGGATTCCCGCTCGCGAGCAACGACCGCTTCCTGCGCGAGGGGGATCTCATCCTCTGCGACAGCGGGATCTCGTGGAACGGCTACCACTCGGACTTCGGTAAGACCTGGATCTGCAGCCTTGATCCCCAACCAACGCCCGAGCTGTACGCGTGCTATCAGACCTGGCGGGATCTGTACGCATCCGTCTGCGAAGTGATCAAGCCGGGCGCCACGTGTGGTGATCTCGTGCGGGCGGCGATGAATGTCGAGACCAAATACGGCTTGGCGCACTTCTACCTTGGCCACGGGGTTGGCTGTGACAGCGCAGAGGCCCCGTACATCGGGTCCGACCTCGGGCTCGCGTTCGACGACACGGTGGAACTCGCGGCGGGAATGGTGTTCGTCCTGGAACCAGTCGTGTGGCGCGACGGGATAGGTGGCTACCGGAGCGAGGAGATCATCGCGGTGACCGCGGATGGCTACCAGCAGCTCACCTCGTACGGTTACACCCCCTTCGAGTGAGAGGACGCCGCCCGTGAGCACCGCCGTGCGAACGCCCAACATCGGAACCGGCGTCACCGAGGAACGAACCCGCGTGGACTTCGCCGCTCTGCGCCAAGCGCGCACCGAACGCGTATTCGACTGGATGGACCGGTTCGGTCTCGACGTATGCGTGCTCAGTCGCGAGGCCAACGTTCGCTATGCGACCGGCGCGCGGCGGCTGTGGACATCGTTGTCCCGTCCTTTCGGTCCCACGTGCGTGGTGGTGCGAGCGACGCGAGAGGTGCACCTGCTGTCGTTCTCGGCGAGCTATGAGGGGATTCCGGAGGAGCTTCAACCCGACGATATCTATGCCGTCACCTGGAACCCGATGAACCTGGTCGAGCACATCCGCAGCATGGACGACACCGCACATGCCAAGCGCGTGGGTGTGGACGGTCTCAGCCCGTTGTTCGACGGGCTCCTGCGCGTGGCGTTTCCCGAGGGGCAGCTGGTCGGCATCCAGCCGGAGTTGCTGGATGTGCGCCGGGTGAAACTCGAGGCGGAGATCGACTGCCTGCAGATCGCCGCTGCGACGGCCGAGGCGTCTCTCGTGGCCGCGATCTCGCGGCTGCGGCCGGGCGCCACCGGCAAGCAACTGCAGGCTGCCTACCTCGCGCGGATGTGTGAGTTGGGCACATCCCAGTTCGCGCAGCAGGGCACGTTCAACGCCATCGGACCACGGGGCCGACTCGCTACTGCGACGCTCGATCAGCCATTGCCGGCGAACTGCGCCGTCGCGGTGGCCGGCGGGGTGTTGTGGACCGGATACGAAGGCTCCCTGGCGCGTACCTGGTGGTGTGGGCCCGGCGTACCACCGAGCGAGCTGCGCGCGGTGGCATCCGACTGGCAGCGGGCTTTCGTACGCGTGCGTGAGGCCTGTCTACCCGGTGCGTCGGGCGCGGACGTCCTCGCCGCGCTCACCGCGGTGGGCGCCGATCCGACGCGCAGCTCGGTCTACTCGATCGGCCTCGGCCATGAGGGCCCGATCGCCGCCGCGTGGCTGCATCCCGACGCGTTGGAGCGCCAGCACCTGCAGGCGGACATGGTGCTCGGCGTCAGGCTGCTGCTGCGCTCCGACGATCATGGCTATGTCGCCGAGGACATGATCGTGGTCGGAAGCGACGGAGCCCGCAATCTCACTACTTTGGGCTACGGCTCACTTTCCGGCTGAGGAGCCCCGGTGACTATCGCGTACAACCTGTTCGATCCCGCTGTGGTCGACAACGACGGCCCGATACTCGACGAGCTGCGCCGCACCTGCCCGTTCTCCGAGGTCCTGCCGGGGGTGTTCTACGCCGCCCGGCACGAGGATGTTCTCGCCATCAGCACCGACACCGGGACCTTCCCACAGGCCCCGTTCAGCCCGCTCGAAGACGATCACCGCACTGCTGACGAGCTGCAGCTCGGCGAGTCGAATCCCCCGGTACACACCCGGATTCGCAAGCTACTGGCGTCGGTGTTGCGGCCTTCCCGGATCCGCGCGATGGAGCCGGTCGTCGACAAGGCGTGTCGCGATCTGGTCGACGCCATGGCGGCGAGCGAATCCGCGGACCTCGTGGCCCAGCTGGCGCGGCCGCTGCCCGAGATCGTCATCGGACACCTGACCGGCATACCCCCGCAGGACCGCCCTCGCTTGCACGACTATTCCGATCTGGTCGTGGAGATGGTGCAGCACCAGGATCCGCAGGTGGCAAAGGCGGCCCGCGAAAAGGTCGAGCAGTTCGACGCTCACCTGCTGGACGTGATCCGCCAGCGACGGTCAAGCACGAAGCGGCCGGATGACGCCATGACGGCGCTCGTCGATTACCGCGACGACGACGGCAAGCCGCTGTCGGACGAGAAGATCCTCTTGCATCTGTCCAAGGACCTCATCACCGGCGGTATCGACACCACCACACACATGGTGGGCAACCTGTTCTTCGATCTGCTGAGCACACCGGGCGCGTACCAGCGCGTGCGAGACGACCGCTCTCTGGTACCTCATGCGGTGGAGGAATGCCTGCGGCACCGGCCAGTGGTGAACGTCCTGTTCCGGCGGCCGCCCGCGGACTGTGAGTACGCCGGCGTGACAATCCCCGCAGGCTCGATCGTCGCCCTCGGTTACGCCTCCGCCAACCACGACGAAGCGCTGTACGTCTATCCGGAGCGCTTCGACCTCGACCGCGGGGACGAAGTACGGCGGCAGCTCGGCTTCGGCTGGGGACCGCACCTGTGCATCGGCGCTTCACTGGCGCGTCTGGAAGGAGCGCACGTTCTCAATGCGGTACTCGACCGGATCCCGCAGATGAGTCTGGCCCCAGGTTTCACATACCAGCGGGTGACGATGTTTATGATGCGCGGTCCGTTGAGGCTGGACGTGGAGATGCCGCGATCTGTCGGCTCGGCGTGAGCGTGCAGAGAAGCGAGCGCTTTGCTCCACCCGATGAGCCGGCGCTGGCCCGGGGGTCGGTCATCTACCGAAGGGCGTGCGTGGCGGTCGCGATCTCATGGGCCAGAATGCCGATGTTGGTTTGCCGGCGCCGCAGGTCCCCGGCCCAGCGCCACACGTCACCGAACATTCGCCGGAACCCAGCCGCCGCGCGGTGGTAATCGCCACGTCAGAGGCTGACGGTCTCGCTGACCTGGGTCGCGGCCCGCTCTCGGGCCGCATCAGCCCTTGTGGCCAGTATCCGCTCAATGAAGGACAGGCTGATCATCCATGGGAGCGTCCGTCAAATGTCCGTCACGCCCGCGCCGGTTCAGGCCCGCTGGCGGCAGCCTTCCAGGGAGGATCCCGCGTGCTGGCCCGTAACTTGAGTGGCCTTGCGACGGTGCCGTCATCACTCGTACCGCAACCCCGCGTCTCAGCCGGCTGCTTTTCTCGGCTGGTAGCTTGCCCCGATGGTTGCGCCACGGGCGATCCGATTAGGGCCACGCACGGTGGCGTTGCTGGCGGTCTCGCCTATCGCATTGTTGTGCGCTTTGGCCGCGTGCGCCTCGTCGTCGAGCGGTAGCGGCACGCCGACGGCTTCCTCGCCCGTGTCGCCACCGCTGTCGTTGTCTCCGGCCAGCTCGCCGTCGGCTCCGGCCTCGGGCGGCACAGTCACCAACGTGTGGCGGGCGACGGTCGATTCGAGCGCGCTGCCGCTCGGCGATGGCAAGGTCTCCTCCACGCCGCAGGTCGGGTACGTCGACTCTCCCTACACCGTGGCC
>CAVQDA010000015.1:492500-495389 GCA_963711145.1 uncultured Actinomycetota bacterium | reverse complement strand
CGGGGCCGTCAAAGACGACCCCGCTGATGGAAAGATGTCCGGCGGCGCCCTACTCTCCCACCCAGTACCCCGGGCAGTACCATCGGCGCAGAAAGGCTTAGCTTCCGGGTTCGGAATGGTACCGGGCGTTTCCCTTTCGCCATAGCCGCCGTAACTCTATTGAATTATCGATCGGTTTCCGACCGTAATTCAGGAACCGCACAGTGGACGCGTAGCATATTTGTGGTCAAGCCCTCGGCCTATTAGTACCGGTCAGCTCCATGCATTACTGCACTTCCACTTCCGGCCTATCAACCCGATGGTCTAGTCGGGGGCCTTACCAGGTTAACCCTGTGGGAGACCTCATCTTGAAGCGAGCTTCCCGCTTAGATGCCTTCAGCGGTTATCCCTTCCGAACGTAGCTAACCAGCCGTGCACTTGGCAGTACAACTGGCACACCAGAGGTTCGTCCGTCCCGGTCCTCTCGTACTAGGGACAGCCCTTCTCAAGTCTCCTGCGCGCGCGGCGGATAGGGACCGAACTGTCTCACGACGTTCTAAACCCAGCTCGCGTACCGCTTTAATGGGCGAACAGCCCAACCCTTGGGACCTACTCCAGCCCCAGGATGCGACGAGCCGACATCGAGGTGCCAAACCTTGCCGTCGATATGGACTCTTGGGCAAGATCAGCCTGTTATCCCCGGGGTACCTTTTATCCGTTGAGCGACGGCGCTTCCACAAGCCACCGCCGGATCACTAGTCCCGACTTTCGTCCCTGCTCGACATGTCTGTCTCACAGTCAAGCTCCCTTGTGCACTTGCACTCGACACCTGATTGCCAACCAGGCTGAGGGAACCTTTGGGCGCCTCCGTTACATTTTTGGAGGCAACCGCCCCAGTTAAACTACCCACCAGGCACTGTCCCTGATCCGGATTACGGATCGAGGTTAGACACCCAATTCGACCAGAGTGGTATTTCAACGTTGACTCCACCCAGACTGGCGTCTGAGCTTCAAAGTCTCCCACCTATCCTACACAAGCCGAACCGAGCACCAATACCAAGCTATAGTGAAGGTCCCGGGGTCTTTCCGTCCTGCCGCGCGTAACGAGCATCTTTACTCGTAGTGCAATTTCGCCGAGCCTATGGTTGAGACAGCGCTGAAGTCGTTACGCCATTCGTGCAGGTCGGAACTTACCCGACAAGGAATTTCGCTACCTTAGGATGGTTATAGTTACCACCGCCGTTTACTGGCGCTTAAGTTCTCAGCTTCGCACCGAAGTGCTAACCGGTCCCCTTAACGTTCCAGCACCGGGCAGGCGTCAGTCCGTATACATCGTCTTGCGACTTCGCACGGACCTGTGTTTTTAGTAAACAGTCGCTTCAGCCTGGTCTCTGCGGCCGTCCAACGCTTCGGAAGCAAGTTCCTACACGCTGACCGGCCCCCCTTCTCCCGAAGTTACGGGGGCATTTTGCCGAGTTCCTTAACCATAGTTCGCTCGATCGCCTCGGTATTCTCTACCTGACCACCTGTGTCGGTTTGGGGTACGGGCGGCTTTGACACTCACTAGAGGCTTTTCTTGGCAGCATGGGATCATCCACTTCGCCATAATCGGCTCGGCATCAGGTCTCAGGCACATGAGGTGCGGATTTGCCTACACCTCGCCCTACACCCTTACCCCAGGTCAACCATCGCCTGGGTTGGACTGCCCTCCTGCGTCACCCCTTCGTTTACCTACTACCAGGATCGGTCCCGTGCTCCCCTTCAGCGACCGAAGTCGCCTCTGGTTCGGACAGTTAGTACTCCTGGATTCAGCATGGGCGCATCAAAGCCGGTACGGGAATATCAACCCGTTGTCCATCGACTACGCCTGTCGGCCTCGCCTTAGGTCCCGACTCACCCTGGGCGGATTAGCCTGCCCCAGGAACCCTTGGTCATTCGGCGGACGGGTTTCTCACCCGTCATTCGCTACTCATGCCTGCATTCTCACTCGTGTGGCGTCCACGGCTGGGTCACCCCGCCGCTTCGCTCGCCACACGACGCTCCCCTACCCATCGCGAAACCTGGACGACTGGAAACAAGTCCAGACGCCGGGTTATTTTCGCGATGCCGCAGCTTCGGCGGTGCGCTTGAGCCCCGCTACATTGTCGGCGCGGAATCACTTGACCAGTGAGCTATTACGCACTCTTTCAAGGGTGGCTGCTTCTAAGCCAACCTCCTGGTTGTCTGTGCGACTCCACATCCTTTCCCACTTAGCGCACGCTTGGGGGCCTTAGCTGGCGATCTGGGCTGTTTCCCTCTCGACTACGGAGCTTATCCCCCGCAGTCTCACTGCCGCGCTTGGCATACCGGCATTCGGAGTTTGGCTGATTTCAGTAAGCTTGTGGGCCCCCTAGACCATCCAGTGCTCTACCTCCGGCATGGAACACGCGACGCTGCACCTAAATGCATTTCGGGGAGAACCAGCTATCACCGAGTTTGATTGGCCTTTCACCCCTACCCACAGCTCATCCCCTCAGTTTTCAACCTAAGTGGGTTCGGTCCTCCACGCGGTCTTACCCGCGCTTCAACCTGGCCATGGGTAGATCACTCGGCTTCGGGTCTTGGGCGTGCGACTCATAGGTCGCCCTATTCGGACTCGCTTTCGCTACGGCTGCCCCTCACGGGTTAACCTCGCCACACACCGCAAACTCGCAGGCTCATTCTTCAAAAGGCACGCAGTCACCCCTAAAGGCTCCTACGGCTTGTAGGCACACGGTTTCAGGTACTATTTCACTCCCCTCCCGGGGTACTTTTCACCTTTCCCTCACGGTACTAGTCCGCTATCGGTCACCAGGGAGTATTTAGGCTTAGCGGGTGGTCCCGCCAGATTCACACGGAATTTCACGGGCTCCGTGCTACTTGGGGTTACGC
>CAVQDA010000015.1:0-490000 GCA_963711145.1 uncultured Actinomycetota bacterium | reverse complement strand
CGCACCATCGCCGGGCTCTCGACCGGCTTTGGGGCAACCTGTCAAACATAGCAGTGGGCTTAGGTCCTGTCAATGTCATCCGCGCTGTCTACCTGCGGTGACGAGCCAGAACGGCCGTGCCGATCGAGATGACCAGCACCCCGGCAGCGGATGGCCTGACAGCAGCCGCCCCGTCGCTCGGGCATGACAGAAGTTACGGCCGTGGGTCCAGTTCGTCAAACCCTGAAGGCCCCTTCCGGCTGTGACACACACGATGGACTCGACACGCCCGCATCTGCTGTGACAGCCGCATGTTTGTGCTACTCGGCCGGGTCTTCAGACGAGCCGAATGGCGGCCCAGCGCTTCCCGTGCCGCAGCAGCGCGGTCGACCCTGCCAGCAGCTGATCGGAGCTCAGCTGAGCCTCGTCAGCAGCCACCTTGTGGTTGTTCACGGACATGCCGCCCTGCTCGATCGCACGCCGGGCGTCCGAACGCGACTTGCACAGCCCCGCCGACACTGCCAACTCGACGATGGTCACGCCGGTCTCCAACTGCTCCCGGGTGATCTGCGCGGTCGGGATCTCCGCGACGGCAGCCTGCAAGGTGTCGGCCGGCAGGTCCTCCAGCGCACCGCGCCCGAACAGCGCCTCCGAGGCGGCGACGACCTTGGCGACCTCCTCCGGGCCGTGCAGCAGCGCGGTGAAGTCCGACGCCAGCCGGCGCTGAGCGACCCGCGCCTGCGGACGCTCACGCATCGCCGCCTCCATCTCGGCCATCTCCTCGCGCGATAGATCCGCGAAAAGCCGCAGGTAGGTGAGCACATCGCGGTCGTCCGTATTGAGGAAGAACTGGTAGAACGCGTATGGCGAGGTCAGCTGCGGGTCGAGCCAGACGCGGCCGCCGCCCGTCGACTTGCCGAACTTCTCGCCGCTGGCGTTCGTGACCAGCGGCACCGTCAGCCCATGGGCGGACTGTCCGGTGACGCGCCGGATGTAATCCAGGCCGGCCGTGATGTTGCCCCACTGGTCGCTGCCGCCGATCTGCAGCCGGCAGCCGTAGCGACGGAACAGTTCGAGGTAGTCGGCTGCCTGCAGCAACTGGTAGCTGAACTCCGCGAACGTGAGGCCGCCGCCTTCGAGCCGGTTGCGTACCGATTCCTTCTCGAGCATCGCGTTGATCGGGAAGTGCTTGCCGACGTCGCGCAGGAAGTCGATGGCCGACAGCGGAGCCGTCCAGTCGAGGTTGTTCACCAGCAAGGCCTGGGCCGGGCCGGGCGTGAAATCCAGGAAGCGGCGCAGCTGGACCGAGATGCGGTCGACGTTGGAACGCACCTCGTCCTGGGTGAGCATGGTGCGCTCGGAGGCGCGCCCGCTCGGGTCGCCGATCAGCCCCGTGGCGCCGCCCGCGATGACGATCGGCCGGTGCCCGGCCTGCTGCAGCCGGCGAAGGGTCAGCAGCGGCACCAGATTTCCGGCGTGCAGGCTGCGCGCGGTGGGGTCGAAGCCCGCGTAAACGGTCATCGGCGGACGCGCAAGTGCCTCGGCGAGTGCGGTCTGATCGGTGGCCTGGGCGATCAGACCGCGCCACTCGAGCTCGTCGAGAACGGACGGCGGACGGGTCGCATCAGATGAGCTCACGGCCAAATCCTGCCTTACGCGAGCGGCGGCTTCCGGCTGCGCATTCCCCCGGGCCGAAACGTCGAGACCGCGGGCGAATCGGCAATCCACCACCGCCAGGGCCGTTCCGCCGCCTCGCCGAGTCGCGGATTCAGCCCGACTCGGGGCCCCACCCGCACGTCCCCGTCGGCGACCGGTACTCCCTCCAGGAGCGCCAGCGGCGGCGACCCGGCGGTCAGGTCAAGACCGTTGTGCTCGCCGGTGATCCCCAGCAGGCGCGTCAAACGCGCCGGGCCCCGCGCCCGGTCGACCGCGCGCACGCCCGGTCGGCGCTCGGCCGCCTCACCGGCGCCGGCGACGACCTCACCCGCGCGCAGCAGGACCGCCGACGCCTCCCCCGGCGGGCCGCAGACCGCATTCATGCACCAATGCATCCCGTACGTGAAGTAGACGTACAGCCTTCCCGGCGGGCCCCACATGACCGCGTTGCGCGCCGTCGGCCCTCGGAAGGCATGCGACGCGGGATCGGCGGTGCCCGCGTATGCCTCCACCTCGACGAGCCGCACCGTCACCTGGCCGTCGGTCAGCAGGCGGCCCAGCAGGTCCCGGGCCACCTCGACGGACGGCCGCGCGTAGAACGCAGCCGGTAAGGGAGTCGTCTCGCTCAGTGGCCACCGGCCCAGGCGCGGTCGCGTTCGAGCTGCTCGACGACCGCCGCCAACTGCTCACGCACCCGCACCGGTGCCGTCCCGCCCGGGGCCGACCGGGCGGCGAGCGCCCCCGGCACCGACAGCACCGCACGCACGTCGGGCGTCAGGTGCGGGCTGATGGCGGCCAGGTCAGCGTCGCTGACGTCCTCCAGGTTCAGCTCGCGCCCGACGCACCAGGCGACCAGGTGGCCGACCGCCTCGTGCGCGTCGCGGAAGGGAATCCCCTTGCGCACCAGGAATTCCGCGACATCCGTGGCGAGACTGAAGCCGGCGGGCGCTGCCTTCTCCAGCCGGTCGGCGCGCACCCGCACCGTCGCCACCGTGCCGGTGAGGGCCGGCAGCACGGTGGTCAGCGTCTCCACCGCGTCGAAGACCGGCTCCTTGTCCTCCTGCAGGTCACGGTCGTACGCGAGGGGCAGCCCCTTGAGGGTCGCCAGCAGCGCGACGACATGACCGATGAGCCGTCCGGCCTTGCCGCGGGCGAGCTCCGCGACGTCAGGATTCTTCTTCTGCGGCATGATCGAACTGCCGGTGGCGAAGGCGTCGTCAAGCTCCAGCCAGCCGAATTCGCTCGTCGTCCAGAGCACGATCTCCTCGCCGAGCCGCGACAGATGCACGCCGATAAGCGCTGCGACGAAAAGGAATTCGACCGCGAAGTCCCGGTCGGACACGGCATCCACCGAGTTGGCGGCCGCCGCGGTGAAGCCGAGCTCCCGCGCCGTCGCCTCCGGGTCGAGCGGGAGCGACGAGCCAGCCAGCGCCCCTGAGCCGAGCGGGGAGATCGCCGCCCGCTTGTCCCAGTCGCGCAGCCGCTCGACGTCACGCAACAGCGGATGGACGTGGGCGAGCAGCAGGTGCCCGAACGAGACCGGCTGGGCGTGCTGCATGTGGGTCATGCCCGGCGCAGCCGTGTCGACGTGGGCAGCGGCCTGCACCGACAGCGCGTCCGCCAGCGCGATCACCTCACGGGCGACGCCCCGCGCCGCGTCGCGCAGGTAGAGCCGCAGATCGGTGGCCACCTGATCGTTGCGGCTGCGCCCGGCCCGCAGCTTGCCGCCGAGCGCGCCGAGCCGCTCCAGCAGGCCCCGTTCGAGCGCGGTGTGGACGTCCTCGTCCTCGATCGTCGGCCGGAACGTGCCGGCCGCGATGTCGGCCTCGCAGGCCGTCCAGCGCCCCGAGCAGCGATGCCAGTTCGGCGTCGGTCAGCAGCCCCGCCCGCGCCAGCACCCGCGCGTGGGCCCGGCTGCCGGCGATGTCGTACGGCGCCAGCCGCCAGTCGAACTGCACGCTGACCGAGAGCTTGGCCAGCGCCTCCGAGGGTGATGACGCGAACCGCCCGCCCCAGAGCCGCAGCCCGGCATCCGGCTGGTCGGCCATCAGCCGCCCAGCCGCTGCTCGCGGGCGGCCCAGACGCGCGACGGGAGACCCCACAGGTTGACGAAGCCGCGGGCCTCGCTCTGGTCGAACTGGTCGCCCACGTCGTAGGTGGCGAGCGCGAAGTCGTAGAGGCTGCGCTCGCTGCGCCGGCCGACGACCGTCGCCGTGCCGCCCCAGAGCCGCAGCCGCACCTCTCCGGTGACGGAGTGCGAGGAGCTCTCGAGGAACGCGTCGAGCGCGTTCTTCAGCGGCGAGTACCAGAGGCCGTCGTAGACCATCTCGCCCCAACGCTGGTCGACCCCGCGCTTGTAACGGGCCAGGTCGCGCTCGAGCGTCAGGTCCTCGAGGTCGCGGTGGGCGGTGAGCAGCGTGATCGCCGCCGGGCACTCGTAGATCTCGCGGCTCTTGATGCCGACGAGGCGGTCCTCGACGAGGTCGATCCGGCCGATGCCCTGCGCGCCGGCCCGGGTGTTCAGCTCGGCCACCAGGTCGAAGATCGACAACGGGCGTCCGTCGAGTGAGGTCGGGATGCCGTCGACGAAGCCGATCGTCACCTCGTCGGCCTCGCGCGCGGCCGTCGGGTCGGCGGTGTAGACGAAGACGTCCTCCGGCGGCTGGACCCACGGGTCCTCGAGCACGCCGCATTCCGCGGTACGGCCCCACAGGTTCTGGTCGATGGAGTACGGCGACCGCTTGGACACGTCGATCGGAAGCCCGTGCTCCTCGGCGAACGCGATCGCCCGGTCACGAGTCATGCCGCTGTCACGCACCGGAGCGATGCACGAGAGCTCCGGGGCGAGGGCGCGGATGCCGACCTCGAAACGCACCTGGTCGTTGCCCTTCCCGGTGCAGCCGTGGGAGACGGTGTCGGCACCATGTGCCCGGGCGGCCGCGACCAGGTGCTTGACGATGAGCGGCCGCGAGAGCGCCGAGACCAACGGGTAGCGGTCCATGTAGAGGGCGTTGGCGCGCACGGCCGGGCCGACGAAGTCGCGGGCGAACTCCTCGCGGGCATCGACGACGACGGACTCGACGGCCCCGCACGTGAGGGCGCGCTCGCGGATGGCCTCGAGGTCCTCACCACCCTGTCCGACATCAATGGCGACGGCGACGATTTCGGCGCCGGTGGCTTGCGCGATCCAGCCGATGGCGACGGAGGTATCGAGGCCTCCCGAGTAGGCCAGCACCACGCGCCGGCCCGGAGCGCCGGGATTCGCGTTCGGGGTCGGCGATGGGCTGTTGACGGCGGTCACGACAGGACTCCCTGCATTTCTTTGAGGTTGAAGCGGACTTCTGGATAGGGATGGATGATCGAGAACGACTAGCCCGTACGTTGCGCTGCCGCCAGCAGGCGTGCGGCGAGGGCCGCAGCGACCGTGTCGACACGGTCGCTGCGGTCGCCGGAGCGGCTGTGGCCATGCGCAGCGGGACGGCAGACGAGCAGCACCGTGTCGTCACCGGCGAGCGTGCCGGCGACCTCGGGCAGTTCGGCCCCGTCGATCCCCGATGCGAGCAGGTGAGCCCCGCCCGGCGGGGTACGCAGCACGACCATGCTCCCCGCGGCCTCCGCGGATATCAGCAATTCGGCGAGGCGGCGCGCCAGCAGCGGGCCGGCCGCCGCGCCGAGCGCCACAGAACCGTTGGACGGCGCAGAGGCGGGAAGGGCGTAAACCAGCCCGTCGGCGCCCCGAACCTTGAAGGCTCCCAGCTCGGCGAGATCACGCGAGAGTGTCGCCTGCGTGACGGAAAGGCCGATGGCGTCGAGCTGATCGGCCAGCTCGGACTGCGAGTGGACACCGCCGCGCAGGATCAGGTCGCTGACCTTCGCCTGCCGGGCCGCCTTGGTCAGGGGCAGCCGGGCTGCGGTCGTCATGGAGCCACTCCGAGCAGGAAGACCAGCAACGCCTTCTGCGCGTGCAGCCGGTTCTCGGCCTGCTGCCACACGACCGACTGCGGGCCGTCGAGGATCTCCGCGCTGATCTCCGAGCCGCGATGAGCCGGCAGGCAGTGCATCACGACCGCGTCAGGCCGGGCGGCGGCCATGACGGCGGCGTTCACCTGGAACCGGTTGAACACGAGCGACCGCGAATCCTCCTCGGCCTCCTGGCCCATCGAGGCCCACACGTCGGTGTAGACGGCGTCGGCATCGGCGGCGGCTTCGAGGGGATCGTGCATGATGAGCGCCTCGCCGCCGGTAGCGGCACCGATCTCGTTGGCGTGGCGCACCACCTGCTCCAGTGGCTCGAAGCCGGGCGGGCTCGCGATGTGCACGCGCACGCCGGCAGTGGCGCCGGCGAGCAGCAGGGAATGCGCCATGTTGTTGCCGTCGCCCACGTACGCCAGGGTGCGGCCCTTCAGATCACCCTTGGCCTCGCGCAGCGTCTGCAGGTCGGCGAGCGCCTGGCAGGGATGGGCGAAATCGGTGAGTGCGTTGATCACCGGCACTTCGGACCCGGCGGCGAGCTCCTCGATGCGGTCCTGACCGAAGGTGCGGATCACGACCGCATCCACGTACCGGCTCAGCACCGCGGCGGTGTCGCGCAGGGGTTCGCCGCGGCCGAGCTGAGTGGTGCCCGCGTCGATGACCATCGGATGGCCGCCGAGCTCATGGATCCCGACCTCGAACGACATGCGCGTACGCGTGGAGGGCTTTTCGAAGATGACGGCGATGCTGCGCCCGGCCAGTGGACCGGTGGGCTTCACCCGATCCTCGTAGCGACGGGCCTTCAGGGCATCGGCGAGGTCGAGCACGTCGGCCTGCTCGGAGGGCGAGAGGTCGGTGTCGACCAGGAAGTGACGGACGCTCATGACGTGGGCGCCTTTCCGGTGAGCTCGGCAACTGGGGAGAGCAGATCGCCGAGCACCCCGGGCACCGCAGCGACGAACCGCTGCGCCTCGGAGGCGGTGAGCACCAGCGGCGGGGCGAGCCGCAGCGTGTCGGGCGCGACCATGTTGACCAGAAAGCCGGCGTCCCGGAACGCGCGCTCGGCGGCGGCGGCGACCGGCTCGGCCAGCGTGAGCGCGAGCCACAGCCCGGTCCCGCGCACTCCCTCGAGCAGGGGTGCCCCGCACGCCTGCAGGCCGGCCGACAGCTGCGCGCCCACCTCGGCGGCCTGCGCGATCAGGCCCTCGGACTCGATGACATCGATGACGGCGAGGGCGGCGGCGCAGACGACGGGATTGCCGCCGAACGTGCTGCCGTGATCCCCCGGCTGCAGGAGACCCGCAGCGGGACCCAGCCCGATGCACGCCCCGATCGGGAGCCCCCCGGCCAGTCCCTTGGCCAGGGTCACGACATCAGGCACGATCCCGGCCTGCTGGTGGGCAAACCAGGTGCCGGTGCGCCCGACGCTTTGCACCTCGTCCATGACGAGCAGCGCGCCGGACTCGTCGCACGCCTGGCGAACCGCCTGCAGGTAACCGGCCGGTGGGGGGACGACCCCGCCCTCCCCCAGCGTCGGCTCGAGGAAGACGGCCGCCGTCGCGCTGCTGATCGCGGCCCGCAGCGCCTCCGCGTCACCGTAGGGCACGAAACGCACGCCCGGCAGCAGCGGCTCGAACGGGGCCCGCTTGGCCGGCTGGCCGGTGATGGACAGGGCCCCCATCGTCCGCCCGTGGAAGCTGCCCTCCGCGGCGATGATCTCCGTCCGCCCGGTGCGCCGGGCGATCTTGATGGCGGTCTCGTTGGCCTCGGCGCCGGAGTTGCAGAAGAAGATGCGCCCGCCGTCGCCCGAGGGCCCGAGCAACCCGAGGAGCTTCTCGGCGAGACTGACCGCCGGCTCGGTGGCGTACAGGTTGCTGGTGTGGCCGAGGGTCGAGAGCTGTTCGGTGACCGCGGCGATGACCCGCGGGTGGGCGTGGCCGAGCAGGCACACGGCAATGCCGGCAATGAGGTCGACGTAGGCGCGGCCATCGGCGTCGTAGACCGTGCTCCCCTCGCCGCGCACCAGCGCCAGGGGCGGGCGCGCGTACGTGGTCATGAAGACGTCGTCGCGGCGGCTGAGCAGCTGCTCGTTCGCGGTGCTGGCCGTGCTGGCGGTTGCGCTCATGAAGTCACCATGGTCCCAATGCCGGAGTCGGTGAAGATCTCGCGCAAGATGGCGTGGGCCACCCGCCCGTCCAGCACGTGGGCCTGCGGCACCCCGCCGCGTACGGCCCGAAGGCACGCCTCCATCTTCGGAACCATGCCGCTCGCCAGCCCGGGCATCATCGCCTCCAACTCGTCAGCGGTCACCTCGCTGATGACCTCGTCGGCGTCCGGCCAGTTCGCGTAGAGCCCCTCGACATCGGTGAGGATGACGAGCTTCTCGGCCTTGAGCGCCAGCGCCAGCGCCGCCGCCGCGGTGTCGGCGTTGACGTTGTAGACCGTGTTGTGATCCTCGTCCTCGCCGCGCGCAACGCCGGCGACCACGGGGATATGGCCGGCATCCAGCAGCGCGGTCACCGTCGCCGGACGCACCTGCGTCACGTCGCCGACCTGACCGATGTCGATCAGCTCGCCGTCGACGATCGCTCCCCGGCGCTCGGCGGTGAGCAGGTGGGCGTCCTCACCCGACATCCCGACGGCGAACGGCCCGTGCGCGTTGATCAGCCCCACGACGTCGCGATTCACCTGACCCACCAGCACCATCCGCACCACGTCCATGGTCTCCGGGGTGGTGACGCGCAGGCCGCCGCGAAACTCCGTCTCCACGCCGAGCCGGTCGAGGTGGGACGTGATCTGTGGGCCTCCGCCGTGCACGATCACCACCCGCAGGCCCGCGTAGCGCAGGAAAACGACGTCTTCGGCGAACGCCTCCCGCAGCGCCGGCTCGGTCATCGCGTGGCCGCCGTACTTCAGCACGACCGTGCGGCCGTGGAAACGGGCCAGCCACGGCAGCGCCTCGACCAGCGCGGCCGCCTTGGCGGAGGACGTGCCGAGCCGCGAGGGGGTGGCCGCCGACCCGTGGGGAGTGCTCATGTGCTGTACGCCGAGTTCTCGTGGACGTACGCCACCGTGAGGTCGGTGGTGAGCACCGTCGCCGCGGCCGGACCCGCCTTCAGGTCGAGCCGGATCGCGACGTCACGGCCGGAGAGGTCGACGAGCTCACGTGGCTCGCCGGGCGCGCTGTCGCGGCAGATCATCACGCCGTTGATGGAGACGTCGAGCATGAGCGGGTCGAAGCTGGCCTGGGTGGTGCCGGCGGCGGCGAGCACCCGGCCCCAGTTCGGATCGTTTCCGTAGAGCGCGCACTTCAGCAGATCGGAGCGCGCGACGCTGCGGCCGACCTCGACGGCCTCGTCCTCGGTGGCGGCGCCCGTGACCTCGATGGTCACCCGCTTGGAAGCGCCCTCGGCATCGGAGATCAACTGCTGGCAGAGATCGGCCAGCACCTCGTGCACCGCCGACAGCAGCGCGGCGGGTTCGGCCGCCACTCCGCTGGCTCCGCTCGCCAGCAGCAGCACGGTGTCGTTGGTCGACATGCAGCCGTCGGTGTCGACGCGATCGAGCGTTTGCCGGGTCGCTGCGCGCAGTGCGGTGTCGAGCGTCGCGGCGTCGGCGGCGGCATCCGTCGTGATCACGCAGAGCATCGTCGCGAGGCCGGGCGCGAGCATGCCCGCACCCTTGATCATCGCGCCGACCGTGAAACCGGAATCGCTGACGGCCACGGCCTGCTTGGCGAACGTGTCGGTGGTGCGAATCGCCTCCGCCGCGTCAGGCCCGCCGTCGGCGCTCAGCGCCTTGACCGCCGCGTCGACCCCGAAAAGCAGCTTGTCCATCGGCAGGAATTCACCGATCAACCCGGTGCTGGCAACGGCCACCTCCCCCGCGCCGCAGCCGAGGGCGTCGGCCACGTGCTCGGCGGTGCGATGCGTGTCACCGAAACCGCGAGGGCCGGTACAGGCATTCGCCCCGCCGGAATTGAGGATGACGGCACGCAGCCGCCCACTCGCCAGCACCTGCCGCGACCAGATGACCGGCGCGGCCTGCACCCGGTTGGTGGTGAACACCCCGGCGGCCGCGAAATATGGTCCGTCGTTCACGACGAGGGCCACGTCGGGCAGCCCGCTCGCCTTGAGGCCGGCCACTACTCCCGCAGCCCGGAAGCCTGCCGCTGCCGTCACGCTCACGGCGCCACCCCGCACGCAGAAAGCCCGGTGGTTTCCGGGATTCCGAGCATCAGATTCATGCACTGCACAGCCTGACCCGCAGCGCCCTTGCCGAGATTGTCGATGGCGCTCACCACGGCTGCCCGGCCCGTCGCGGGGTCGGCCGTGACCTGAAGCTGGCAGGCATTGCTGCCGTTGACGGAAGCAGCGTGTGGCCACACGTCCTCAGCAAGCAGGTGCACGAAAGGCTCGTCGCCATAAGCCGTTTCGAGAGCTGCCCGCAGGTCGGCGGACGACGTTTCCGGGTCGGTGAGGCGTGCGGTGCAGGTGGCGAGCAGGCCACGCGGAAGCGGGGCGAGCACCGGCGTGAACGACAGGCTCGAGACCCCCAGCGCCTGCGCGATCTCGTAGCGATGCTGGTGGCCGCCGACCTTGTAGGCCCACAGATCGCCCATCACCTGGCTGCCCATCAAGTGCTCCTTGGCAGCCCGGCCCGCCCCAGAGGTGCCACTGGCCGCGACGACCACGATGTCGTCACGCGCGACCAGACCCTCGGCGATGAGCGGTGCCAGGCCCAGGATCGTGGCAGTCGGATAGCAGCCCGGCGCGGCCACTCGCGTCGCATTGCGGATCTGCTCGCGGGCGCCCGGCAGCTCCGGCAGGCCATACGGCCAGCTGCCCGCGTATGCACCGCCGTAGCCGGCAGCCCAGTCGACCGGATCGGTGAGGCGATGGTCGGCTCCGAGGTCGACCACCCGGGTCGCCGCGGGAAGGGCATCGGCGACGGCCGCAGACGCTCCGTGTGGCAGCGCGAGGAAGACGACGTCGGCGTCGAGCGACGCATCGGCAGCCACAAAAGTTCGGCTGGCCAAGGGAAGCAGGTGCGGGTGGACGTCGAGAACCGGACGCCCCGCGGACGAGCCGGCAGCCAGCGCCCCGAGCTCCACCTCCGGGTGGCCGAGGAGCAGGCGAAGCAACTCGCCGCCCGCGTATCCACTGGCTCCGGCTACGGCAACGGTGACACCCACCCGACGCATGTTACACAGTCGACTGCATATCCATGCAACGGCTTTCCCGCCGTCGCGGGCGCCGTACCAGCAGGCGTAGCGCCGCGACGGAGCGAAAATGAGCGCGCATCTCCTCGCCGCTTCGGGCACGGTGAGGCCATGTCCCCCGCGATCGTCGATATCAGCCCTGACCACCCCCGGCTGCCGGAAATGTATGAGGTTTTGCGGCACCTGCGGACCGAACTGACGCTCCCGCAACTGCACGAGATCTACGCCGAAGGTTTCCCGCAGGGGCTGCGGTTCACGGCGGTGGACGACGGTGGCCGGCTGGTCGCCGTCGCCGGATGGCGGCTGGTCGCCTGCACCACCGCCGGGCGCCGGCTCTACATCGACGACCTTGTCACCGACCCACTGGCGCGCTCGGCGGGCCACGGACACCTGCTGATCGCCGAACTCGAACGCCGGGCCCGTGAGACCGGCTGCAGCATTCTGGACCTCGACTCGGGCGTCCATCGCGGCGCCGCCCACCGGTTCTACTTCCGGGAGCGGATGACGATCACGTCGTACCACTTCATGCTCGTCCTCTAGCCACTACGTGCGCTGGCGGGCCCCCGTCCGGGCGGCGGCCTCCGCCACTGCAGCGTCGCGCAGCGCGTTCACCTCGTCGGCAGTCAGCGTGCGTCCCGCCCGCCACCGCAACCGGTAGGCGAGCGAGCGCTGGCCCTCGGGGGTGGTGAAGTCGTCGAACTGCCGCAGCCCCTCGAGGTCCGGGCCGGCCCCGGCCCGCAGCGCTGCCTCCACCGCGGACGCACTCACCCCGGGCGCTACCAGCAGCGCGACGTCACGGTCGGCAGCCGGGTAGGGCGAGAGCGGAGGCAGGACCGGGGGCGGCTCGGCGGCGGCGAGCAGAACCCCGAGATCGAGCTCCAGCGCGCACGCACGCGACGGCAGCTCGGCATCGGCGACCACCCGCGGATGCAGCTCGCCGGCGTGACCGATGATGCGAGCTCCGTCGGCCGTCGTGACCGAGAGCGCGGCGCAGCGTCCGGGGTGCCACGGTGCGAGTGCGGCGGCCGACACGTCCAGCTGCACCCCCGCAGCGCGGGCGATCACCTGAGCCGCCGCCACGGCGTCGGCCCAGTCCGCAGCGCGGCCCGGCTGCAAGGGCCCGGCGCTGATGCGCTGTCCGGTGAGCACCCCGGCGACGTGAGTCGGCTGCGCGGGCAGCAACGCTTGCAGCGCCAGCAGCTCCTCGGGCGTCGGCCGGCGGTCGACCGGCGGCACGGTGCTGGGCCCGGGGTCACCGCCCTGCTCCGCCTTGGCCAGGAACACGGTGCCGACCTCGAACAGGGCGACGTCGGGGTTGCCGCGGCTGACGTTGCGCGCGGCGGCGCCGAGCAGCCCGGGCAGCAGCGAGGTACGCAGGTACGCCTCGTCGTCCGACAGCGGATTGGCGACCCGCACCGCGGCGCGTCGCGGATCGTCCGCATCGAGCCCCAACCGATCAGCCGTGCCGTCGGCCACGAACGGCAGCAGCAACACCTCCCCGAAACCCGCGTCAGAGATGGCTGCGGTGACGCGCCGCCGGGCGCGCTGACCGGCGGTCAGGCCCCGCCCGGCCGGTGCTCGCGGAAGGGTGACCGGGATGGTCGCGTAGCCCTCGAGTCGCAGCACCTCCTCCACCAGATCCGCGGCGCGGGTGAGATCCGGACGCCAGGACGGCGGCTGCACGATGAGCGGATCGTCACCGCTGACGCGGCAACCGACCTGGGCCAGCCGATGCTTGATGGCCGGCACCGGATACACCCGGCCTCCGAGTCGCTCGCACTCCCCAGCCGGGAGCGTGACCGGCGCCAGCTTCAGCGGGGTACCCACTTCGGTGAGGTGCACCGACTCGGACGCGGCGGCGCCCAGCAGCATGCGGGCGGCGAGTTCGGCGCCGTAGCGCGCGAGCTCGGGGTCGACACCACGCTCGTAGCGGCGTGACGCCTCCGACATGAGCCCGTGCCGCCTCGAGGTGCGGGCCGTCAGGGTGGCATCGAAATGCGCTGATTCCAGGGCTACTTCGGTGGTGGTCCCGGAGATCTCGGCGCGTGCCCCGCCCATCACGCCGGCCAGCGCGACCGGGCCGAGATCGTCCGCAATCACCAGGTCCTCGCCCGTCAGCGCGCGGTCGACCCCGTCCAGGGTCACGAGCCGCTCCCCCGACGTCGCCCGCCGGATGACGACGGCGCCCTGCAGCTTGGCCGCGTCGAACGCGTGCAGCGGCTGCCCGATCCCGAGCAGGACGAGGTTGGTGACGTCGACGATGCGCGAGATCGGCCGCATGCCCGCGGCGATGAGCCGGGCCTGGTCGGAGAGCGAAGACGTCCCGGAGCTGACGAGCGACTCCCCCCGCATCCGCCGCAGCACGTAGTGGCTGCAGCCGACCGGGTCCTCGATGCGCACCTCGCCCGCCGGACCGGCCGGCTCCGGAAGCGCCACGTCAGCCGGGTCGTGAAACTCCAGAACGAACGCGGTCGCCAGTTCCCGGGCGATCCCGCGGTGGGCGAGCGCGTAACCGCGGTCGGTCGTCACCTCGATGTCGAGCACCGCATCGGGCCAGCCGACCAGCTCCTGCACGTCGGCTCCGAGCGGGGTGCCCGCGGGCAGCACCATGATCCCGCGGTGGTCATCGCCGAGACCCAGCTCGCGCGCCGAGCAGATCATCCCGTCCGAGACCCGCCCGTACGTTTCCCGCACCCCGATGGCGAAGCCGCCCGGTAGCACGGCGCCCGGCAGCGCGACCGGCACCCGGTCACCGACGGCGAAATTCGTGGCGCCGCAGACGATTCCGCGAAGCGGCCCGTTCTCGGCCGCCCGCACCTCGACGAAGCGGATCGGCTTCGTGAACTCCGTGAGCTCCTCGATGGTCACGACCTCGCAGACGACCACGCCGTCGAAGACCCCGAAAACCTCGACGTTCTCGACCTTCAACCCGGCCTCGGTCAGCGCCTCAGCGCACGCGTGCGCGTCGGGCAGCCCGAGGACCATCTCGCGTAACCACGAATGCACGGCGCGCATCTACAGGACCCTCCCGCCCGCGAAGGGGGCACCGAAGCGCACGTCACCGTCGAGCAGGACCCGCATGTCGGACAGCCCGTGCAGCGCCATGACCGTGCGCTCGAGCCCCATGCCGAACGCGAATCCGGTGTAGCGCTGCGGGTCGATGCCGCACGCCGTCAGCACTGCGGGATCGACCATGCCGCAGCCGCCCCACTCGAGCCATCCCTCGCCGCCGCAGATACGGCAGCCCGGATCGGGTGGTTCGCCCCCGCAGCCGAAGCACTGCAGGTCGATCTCGGCGGACGGTTCGGTGAACGGGAAGAAGTGCGGGCGCAGCCGGGTGCGCAGCGGCGTCCTCGACGCGTGCAGGCTCTCCCCACCGAACATCGCGGCGGCGAATGCGTCGAGCGTGCCCCGAAGGTCGCCCATGGTCAGACCGTCGTCGACCGCAAGCCCCTCCAGCTGGGTGAAGACGGGCAGGTGGGTCGCATCGATGGTGTCGGCGCGGAAGACCCGGCCGGGGCAGACGACGTAGAGCGGCAGGTCGCGTTCGAGCATGGCGCGGATCTGCACCGGCGACGTCTGGGTGCGCAAGACCACCTGCGACGACGTTGGTTCCACGTACAGGGTGTCCTGCAACTCGCGGGATGCGTGATCCGGCGGGGTGTTCAGCGCATCGAAGTTGAACCACCCATGCTCGGCCTCCGGGCCCTCGGCGACCTCATAGCCCATCGCGGTGAAGACGTCGACCACCCGGTCGACGACGAGCGAGAGGGGGTGCCTGCTGCCGATGGGCGCACGGGCGGCCGGCACGGTGACGTCGACGGCTTCCTCGACCAGCACGCGGGCGTCGCGCTCGGCGCTCAGCTCGACGGAACGCCGCTCGAACGCCTCGTTGATGTCGGACGTCAGCGCGTTCAGCCGCTTGCCGGGCTCGGCACGCTCCGGGCCGGGCAGCGAACCGAGCGAGCGCCGGGCCAGGCTGAGCGCCGCGCCCCGGCCGCTGACATGACTGGTGCGCACCTCCGCCAGCGCGTCGAGGCCTGCTGCCGCGTTGATCGCGGCAACGGCCTCGTCGCGCAACGCGTCAAGGGCAGACTGGGAGAGATCCTGCGGCGATTCGCCGGAGGGTGACATGCGTGGTCCTCAGATTTTCTTGCGAGTCGGAATGGGTCGGAGCAGCGGGGTGAGTAAGCCCGCCGGCTCCCTCAGGCGTACGTGGGGGTGCCGGCAGGCAAGGTAAATCGAAACTCCGCGCCTCCGGCCTCGCTCCGGCCGGCCGCGATGGTGCCACCATGCGCTTCCACGATGCCCTTCGCGATGAACAATCCGAGCCCGGTGCCGCCGCGGCGAGCGCCGCCGCGCCAGAACTTGGTGAACACGCGGGCCACCGTCTCCTCCGGAATCCCGTCGCCTTCGTCAGCGACGGTGATCACCGCACCCGGCCCGGGTACCGCCGCATCGGCCGACGCGGCTGATGCCGCTGACCCTTCAGGGATGGGTGCTACCCGGATGGTGACGGTGCCGGCACCGTGGCGCAACGCGTTTTCGACCAGGTTGTGCAACACCTGGTCAAGCTTGTCAGGGTCGAGCCACATCTCCGGAAGCGGGTCGTTGGCGAAGATCCGGAAGCGGTCCTCGGGCTCCCCGGCAGCGACCGAACCGGCGATCACCCGGTGCACGGCGGTCGCCACATCGACCACCTGGCGGCGCAACTCGAGGCGTCCGGCGTCGATCCGGGAAACGTCGAGCAGCTCTGAAAGCAGCCGCGTGACGCGATCGGCATCGGCGTTCACGGTCGCCAGCATCAGCAGCTTCTGCTCGTCGCTGAAGCGATCCCACTTGGCGAGCAGGGTGGCAGTGAAACCCTTGACGCTCGTCAGCGGCGAGCGCAACTCGTGCGCGACCGTGCTCACCAGATCGGCCCGGCTGCGTTCGAGGCGCTCGCGCGACTCGGTGCCGCGCAGGCTGACGATCACCCGCTGGACGGCGCCTTCGGCCCGCACGTAGCGCGCGGTCACCAGCAGCTCGCACTCCGCGTCACCGGTCAGCAGCAGCAGGCGTCGCTCGGGCTGGTGGTGCACCCCCGGAAGCCGCAGCAGCGGTGCCGAACATTCCCACCAATCGTTACCGCGCTCGTCGAGCAGGGATACCAGCTCCGGCAGCCGCCGGCCCTGGACGTCAGCAATCCGGCGCTTGACCTGCAGCAGGCGCAGCGCCGCGACATTCGCCAGCCGAACGGTGCCGTCGGGGTCAAGCACCAGGAGGCCGTCGGGCAGTTCCTCGCAGAACGGGACGCTGACCTCGAGCCCGGTAAGCCCGGCGGGCTCGCTCACGCTGACCTGACCGGCGGGCGGACGCTCGGACAGCCGCGGCGAGGATGTCGGCGAGCGGCGCCGATCGACGCTCATCCGCGACCCTCCTCCGCCAGTCCCCCCGCCGTCAGCGACGGTGCTTTACCGTGCCGCACGTGCGGACTCGTAGAGGCACACGGCCGCAGCCGCCGCGAGGTTCAACGATTCCGCTCGACCGTACACCGGCACCCGCAGCGAAATATCCGCTGAACGCACATGCAAACGGGACAATCCGTGGGCCTCGTTGCCGAACACCCATGCATGGTCACCGGAGAGGGCCTGCTGCGCGCCGGCCGCGTGCAGATCCTCGGCGGCGTGGACATCCGCCGCGACCACCGCGCAGCCCGCCGCGTGGAGGGCGTGCACCGTCTCTTCCCAGCTCACCGCGTCGACGATCGGAAGGTGCAGGAGGCTTCCGGCCGACGCCCGCACGCACTTGCCCGACCACGGGTCGACGCTTTCCCCGGCGAAGATCACGCAGTCGGCACCGGCGGCGTCAGCAGTGCGGACGACGGTGCCGGCGTTACCCGGATCGCGCGCTTCGACCAGCACCACGACGAGGCGATGCCCCGCCCGCGCCGGCGGCAACGCCAGCGCCTCCGCCAGAGCGATCCGCGGGAGCCCGGCGACGGCGATCAGTCCCTGCGGGGTGACGGTCTCCGACAGGACCGCCGCCGCCTCGTCTGCCAGCAGGTGCACCGGGGTCCCCGGGCCCAGCCGGCCCAGCAACGCCGTATGCCGCTGCACCGCCCGAGGGGTCGCGAACACCTCGCGCACGGCCCCGGCATCGATCGCCGCGCTTACCGCCGACGGACCTTCGAGCAGGACAAGCCCGCGTTCGCGGCGACCGCTGCGGCGCAGCAGCTTGCGGGCGGCAGCGACCCGGCCGCTGCGGATGCCGAGAACAGCCGGGCCGGACGAGCTCAGCGCCGCCAGCCCTAGGCCGCCGGTGCGGCCTGACCGCGGTCGGCCGGCAGCGCCTCGCGGGCCACCGCCACGAGCGCGCGGAACGCGTCGGGATCGGTCACAGCCAGGTCGGCCAGCACCTTGCGGTCCACCTCGACCTCAGCGACCTTCAGACCCTGGATGAACCGGTTGTAGGTCATGCCTTCCGCACGGGCGGCGGCGTTGATCCGGGTGATCCAGAGCTGGCGGAAATCGCCCTTCCTCGCCCGCCGGTCGCGGTAGGAGTAGGTGAGCGAGTGCAGCATCTGCTCTTTCGCCTTGCGATAGAGCCTCGAGCGCTGTCCCCGGTAACCACTGGCCTGGTCAAGAACTTCGCGGCGCTTCTTCTGGGCGTTGACCGCCCGCTTCACGCGTGCCATTTGAAGCTAACTCCTCATCGGTGGATCGCGGGCACTCGCGGGTGCCCTAGTAGAACGCGGTAGAACGCGGGTGGATCGGTCAGCGGCCGAGCAGCCTCTTGACCTTCTTGGTGTCCGCCGCGGAGAGGACCACCTCGTTGTAGAGCCGGCGGGTGCGCGCGCTCGACTTGTGCTCGAGCAGGTGATTGCGGTTGGCGCGGCGCCGCATGATCTTTCCGGTGCCGGTGATCCGGAAGCGCTTGCTGGAGCCGCTGTGCGGCTTCATCTTGGGCATGGGAACGGTGACCTCTGCTGTCCTCATCGGCGATCCCCGCGAACCGGTTGGCGCGCGGGGGTCGGTTTGCTGGCGGGCGGGCCCTAACCGGCTACGGGTGTCGGGGTGGGCTCAGCGGGCGCGGCGACGCGCTGCTGAGGCCGCTTGTGCGGGGCGACGACCATCACCATGTTGCGACCGTCCTGCTTCGGCGCTGCCTCGACGAAGCCCAGCTCCTCGATGTCGCCAGCCAGCCGCTGAAGCAGCCGGAAGCCGAGCTCGGGACGAGACTGCTCGCGTCCGCGGAACATGATCGTGATCTTCACCTTGTCTCCGGCCTTCAGAAATCGCACGACGTGACCCTTCTTGGTCTCGTAGTCATGCGGATCGATCTTGGGCCGAAGCTTCATTTCCTTGATGACGGTCTGGACCTGGTTACGCCGGGCCTCGCGTCGCTTCTGATCGGTCTCGTACTTGAACTTGCCGTAGTCCATGAGCTTGCATACCGGCGGCCGCTGGTTAGGGGCGATCTCGACGAGGTCGAGGTCAGCCTCCTCCGCCAGCCGCAGCGCATCGTTGATCGAAACGATGCCGACCTGCTCTCCTGCGGGCCCCAGGAGGCGGACCTCGGGGACGCGGATACGGTCGTTGATACGGGGCTCGACGCTGATGGGCACTCCTTCGGGTCAGGCAACGGCTGAGTAACACCTCTGACCGGCTGAAAGATCCAGCGCCAGCGGTGGCCGCAAACCCGGACGCGCGAGCGCCCGAACTGCCGACCCGAACCCGGTCACATCCGTAGAAACGGAGCGAATCGGGTGGGAGGCGGACCTCCGCTTGGCCCCGGCGCCGGCGTACCGGAGCACAGGTGGTCACGGTTACGGTACCGCGCGCACCGCCGGGCCGTCGAGGCGATCAGGCGAGCCGCACCCCGACCTGGCGGGCCGCCTCGCGTCCGGAGGCGGGAAGCGCGAGCACGCCGGTGCCCTCCGGGCACTGGTCGAGCAGTCGCTGGGCCCAGTCGGCGTCGAGCGTGCCGTCCGGGCAGATGACGGCGATCAGCGGCGCCCGGCACTCCCCTGCGACGGCGTAGACCTCGTGCGGCGCGGCGGCGCGGCGGGCCTTGCGGCTCGGCTTCCAGGCCGGCGGCCCGAACGACACGGCGGGCTCCGGCGGGCCCGGCGCCCCGAAGGTGCGCAGGTCACCGGCCTGCAGGGTCCACGCGTGGGCCAGGCCGGGATCGATGACAACGGCGGCCAACTGCTGCTGCATCGCGTACGCGATCACCTCGGCCGCAGGACGTGGAACCGGTCGGGCTTCGCTGCTCCACGCCGCCAGCGCGGGAAGACCCGTGAACACCGGCAGCGCCTGCCGCCCGTCGGCCGACTCGAGAAGAGCGAGCGCCATCTCGCCCTCGCTGGCGTGCTCCTGCCCCGGGACTGCGATGACGGCGACCAGCACCCGCGCCGACCTCAGCGCGTCCAGGATGCCTGCCGGGTCACCACCGGAAAGCGCAGCGAGCAGGACCGGGTCGGGCTCCCCCAGGTCAGCGCTCACCACGGAACCGGCGGGTCACTCGACGATCTTGGAGATGGGCAGTTCGAGAATGTCGCGGGCACCGGCCGCCTTGAGCTTGGGCAGCAGGGTGTTCACCCCGCGCTTGGGCACGACCGTCTCGACGGCCGCGTGGTCGCTTTGCGCCAGGGAGGTGACGGTCGGCGAGGTCATCGACGGCAACTGGTCCAGCACCGCCGCGAGGTCCGCCGACGCGACGTTGAGCTTCAGGAGCACCTGGCCCCTCGCCCGGATGGCGCCCTGTAGCAGCAGCGCGATCTCCTCCATGGCGGTACGGCGCTCGGCGTCGGCGTAGGACTCCGGGTTGGCGACCAGCTCGGTGCGGCTCGTCAGCAGCGTCTCGATGATCTTCAGGCCGTGCTTACGCAGGCTCGAGCCGGTCTCCGTCACGTCGACGATCGCGTCGACGATGTCGGGAACCTTCGCCTCGGTCGCCCCGTAGGAGGGCACGATCCGCGCCCGCACGCCGACCTTCTCGAAGTAGCGCCGGGTCAGCTCGGGGTACTCGGTGGAGACGCGCACGCCGTCGGGAAGCTGCTCACCGCTGTCGACCGGCATCGAGCTGGGCACGGCGAGGATGATCCGCACCGGATTGGCCGTCGCCTTGCTGTACTCCAGCTCGGTGACGGTGGCGACGTCGGACGCCGTTTCGGCGACCCAATCGCGCCCGGTGATCCCCAGGTCGAACAGCCCCTGCTCGACGTACTGCGGGATCTCCTGTGGACGCAGGAAGCGCACCCGGTCGATACGCGGATCGTCGATGCTGGCGTGGTAGTCACGCTCGGATCCACGCTGGACGGCGAGATCAGCCGCAGCGAACAGCTCGAGCGTGGCCTTTTCCAGGGAGCCCTTGGGCAGGACGAGCGAAAGCACGTCTCCAGTGTGCCTGCCGATCCGTCAGGTTTCCCCCGCCGTCCGCAGGTCGCGCAGCAGCATCGCGGTTTCCAGCGCCGCCAGGGTGGCCTCGCGCCCCTTGTCCTCGGGCGCGCCCGGAAGCCCGGAACGATCCCTGGCCTGCTGCTCGGTGTCGCAGGTCAGGACGCCGAAGCCGACGGGGGTGCCGGTGTCCAGCGACACCCGCAGGCAGCCGGCGGTGACGGCGTCACAGACGTAGTCGAAGTGCGGGGTGCCGCCGCGCAGCACGAGCCCGAGGCAGACCACGGCGTCGTGGGTCGCGGTCAGGGCCTGGGCGACCACGGGCAACTCCACCGCGCCGGGAGTTCGCAGCACGGTCGGGGCGTGGATGCCGCACTCGCGGGCGGTTCGCACGGCGCTGTCGAGCAGGGCGCCGGTGATCTCCTCGTGCCAGCGCGTGGAGACGATCGCCAGGCGCAGGCCGGTCGCGTCGACCGCTGTCACGGGTGCGCCGGCGCCGCTCACGGGGTCACCGTAGCGCTGCCGGGCAGAAGACGCGCGACGGCGCTTTCGACGTACTTGGCGATCACGTCCACTTCGAGGTTGACCTGCTCACCAACCGCCCGCCGGCCGAGGGTGGTGCGCCGCAGTGTCTCGGGGATCAGGCTGACGGCGAACCCGTCGTCGTCGACCTCCGTCACCGTCAGGCTCACCCCGTCGACGGTGACCGATCCCTTCTCCACCAGGTAGCGCGTCACGGCGGCCGGAGCCGAGACCCTGACGACCTCCCAGTGTTCAGCCGGATGCCTCGCGGCGACCGTGCCGACGGCATCGACGTGTCCCTGGACGACGTGACCGCCGAGCCGGGTGGAGGCCGTCACCGCGCGTTCGAGGTTGACCGGGTCCCCCGCAAGCAGCCGGCCAAGGCTGGAGCGCTGCAGCGACTCGGCCATGACGTCGAAGTGCAGGCGGCGCACGCCGTCGCCGGCCTCATCGGGGTCCCACCCGGTGACCGTCAGGCAGACCCCGTTCACGCTGATCGAGTCGCCGAGGCCCACGTCCTCGCCGACGCTGCGGGCGCGAATCGTCAGGCGCGCCGCGTCGGTCAGCGGTTCGACGGCGGCCACCTCGCCGAGTTCCTCGACGATGCCGGTGAACACGGGCGTTCACGCTCCCTTCGGGTAGCTGGTGAGCCGCACGTCCTCGCCGAAGCGGGCGACGTCCTCGAGCACGAGACGGGGGGCGGCGGAGATGGTCTGGATCGCGGCTGAGCGCAGCGCCGGATAGCGGCCGCTGCCGAGCAGGACGGGCGAGACGTAGCCGACGACCTTGTCGATGAGCCCGTCGTCCCAGAAGGCGCCGGCGAGGGTGGGGCCGCCCTCGAGCAGCACGCTGACGACGCCTCGCGAACGCAGGTCGGAGAGCACCTTCTCGGGGGTCGCGGCGGTGACGAGGGTCTCGGCGGAGTCGTCGCACACCCTGGCGCCGGGCGGCGTTCGGCCCGAACGGTCGAAGACGACGCGCAAGGGCTGGCGAGACGGCGGCGGCTCCGGCGCTGCCGGGCGCACGGTGAGCAGCGGGTCGTCGGCCAGCACCGTGCCGACCCCGACCAGGATGGCGTCGACCTCGGCGCGCAGCCGGTGGCCGTCGCGACGGGCGTCCTCACCCGTGATCCAGCGGCTGGTGCCGTCGGCGGCGGCGATCTGGCCGTCGAGGCTCGCCCCGTACTTCCAGATCACGAACGGCCGGCCACGGCGCACCGCGTGCAGCCACGCCTCGTTCACCCGCTCGGCCTCAGCGCCCAGCAGGCCGCTTTCCACCTCGACCCCGGCAGCGCGCAGCACGCCGGCGCCTCCTGCAGCGACCGGATCGGGGTCATCGACCGCGTAGACGACCCGGCGTACCCCCGCAGCCAGCAAAGCGGTCGTGCACGCCCCGGTGCGGCCGGTGTGCGAGCAGGGCTCGAGGGTGACGACCGCGGTTCCACCGCGTGCCCGCTCACCGGCCGCCTGCAGTGCCGCCACCTCGGCGTGCGGGCCCCCGGCGAACAGGTGCCAGCCCTCGCCGGCGACCGCCCCGGCGGCGTCCAGCACGATGCAGCCGACGACCGGATTGGGGCTGACGGTGCCAAGCCCCCGGGCCGCGAGTTCGACGGCCCGGCGCATCGCGGCCGGCTCCGGTCGGCCGGGTCCGGTCACGACCCGTTCACTTTCCTGGCGCGGCGGCAGCGCGCTCGGCCGCCTTGCGGATACGCCGCGCCGCCTCGGCCGGATCATCGGCACCGAAGACAGCTGAGCCGGCGACCAGCACATTCGCTCCGGCCTCGACGCACTGGACGGCGGTGTCCTCGGTGACCCCGCCATCGACCTGAATCCACAGGTCGAGGTCGCGACCGGCGGCCATCCGGCGCACCGCCGCGATGGTCGGCAGCACATGGGGGAGAAACGGCTGGCCGCCGAAGCCCGGCTCGATCGTCATGATCAGCGCCATGTCGAACTCGCGGAACAGCTCGGCGTACGGCTCCACGGCGGTGCCGGGGTTGAACGCGATCCCGGCCCTCGCACCCGCAGCATGCAGGTCGCGGGCGGTGCGCAGCGGCGCTTGAACAGCCTCGGCGTGGACCGTGACGTTGCTTGCCCCGGCCTCGGCGAACATCGGCGCCCACCGCTCCGGATCCTCGATCATGAGGTGGCAGTCGAGCGGCAGGCGGGTATGGGCGCCCATCGCCTGCACCGTCGCCGGGCTGTAGGCCAGGTTCGGCACGAAGTGGAAGTCCATGACGTCGATGTGCAGCCAGTCACTGACGTCCTCGACGCCGCTCACTGCCGCGCCGAGCCGCAGTGGGTCGGCAGCGAGCAGGCTGGGGTAGAGCTGGATCCCGGCTGCCTCGCCGGCTGAAGGTGACACGAACGGAAGGCTAGTAGGCGCGTACCCGCAATGCGGGTGTAGCGCCCCGGGACATGGGAGTTCGGCTCGGAACTTTCCACGGAAAGTGTGAGGTCGAGCGGTGGCGGCAACATGTGGCCGCCACAGGCTCAACGCCCTTCACCCGCGGCGGCGAAGCAGCGCGAGGAACATCGCGTCGGTGCCGTGGCGGTGCGGCCAGAGCTGGACGGTGGGGCCGGGGCCGAGGTCGGGCATGGCGGCGGAAAGCAGCGGCCGGGCGTCGACTTGCTCGACGGTGACCTGCGGGTCCGCGAGGACGTTGGCGAGCACGCCGGCGGTTTCGCGGGGATGGGGCGAGCACGTCGCGTACGCCACGATCCCCCCGGGACGGACCAGGCGCAGCGCGCTTCGCAGCAGCTCCTCCTGCAGCAGCGCCAGCGGTTCGATGTCCGCGGCGGTGCGCCGCCAGCGTGCCTCGGGACGCCGGCGCAGCGCTCCCAGGCCGGAGCAGGGCGCGTCGAGCAGGACCCGATCGGCGGAGCCGGGCCGAAAGGGCGGGAGGCGCCCATCGCCGACCGCGACCACGATCCCGGACCGGGCCACCAGGTGAGCGCGGGTCTCGTGCAGCTCCAGCCCGGTGACGTCCATGCCGAGCGCCGCCAGCAGCGCGGCCTTCCCGCCGGGGCCGGCCGCGAGGTCGATCGTCGCCGTTCCAGGAGCATCTGCGGCTGCCAGCGCCAGCGCGACGAGTTGGCTGCCCTCGTCCTGTACGGCAGCGCGGCCGTCGCGCACGGCGGCGAGCTCCCCCGGATCGCCGCCCGGCAAGTACACCGCGCGCGGTGACCACAGGCCGGGTTCGCTGCCGGCTCCGGCGTCGGCGAGCAGCTCTTCACGGCTCATACGGCGGGCCACCAGGTGGACGTGGGGGCGCGCATCGTCAGCCGCGAGAGCTGCGGCCAGTTCCGCCGGGCTCGCCTCACCCAGCGCGTCAGCGAACGCGTCGACGATCCAGCGGGGATGCGAGTGCACCACGGCGAGGTGCCCGCGGGGGTCGGCCTCGAACGCCGGCGCCGGCGGGGCGGGATCCTCGGCCACCCGGCGCATGACCGCGTTCGCGAACCCGGCCGCCCGCGGGGAGACCGCGCGCACCAGGTCGACGGTGGTGGAGACGGCCGCCCGAGCCGGGACCCGCGTTCGCCAGAGCTGATACGCCCCGAGCCGGAGCGCGTCACGGACAGCAGGGTCGACGGTGCGCTTGATGAAGCGGTCGAGCGAGATGTCGAGGCTGCCCTGGGCCCGCAGCGCCCCGTATGTCAGCTCGGTGGCGAACGCCCGGTCGCGCGCCGGCAGCCGGCGCTCGCGCATGAGCTGTGGCAGCAGCAGGTTGGCATAGGCCCCGCGCTCGCGGACCGCGCACAGGACGTCGAGCGCCAGCCGCCGGGCGGGGTCGTAAGCCATCGGTCAGGTGAGCTGATCGCCGGGCGCGAGCCGCACGCCCCGCGCCCAGGCGGCGGCGGCCATCGGTGGCTTGCCCTCCGGCTGCACGCTGGCCAACTCGACGCCAACCGTCGCTGTGCCCGCGAACACTTTGCCGCGACGCTCGGCGATCTCCCCCGGCGCGATGCCCCACTCGTCCGTGAGCCGGACCGGGCCGATCTTCAGCCGGCGATCCCGGAACGTGGTCCAGGCGCCGGGTGCCGGGGCGGCGGCCCGGGCCAGCCGGTCGACCACGACAGCGGGCTCGCGCCACCGGATGCGGGCGTCGTCGGCGGTGAACTTGGGTGCCAGCGACACGCCGTCGGGTGGCTGTGGCCGGGCTTCGAGGGTGCCGTCCTCGATGCCGTCGAGCGTCGCGAGAAGCAGCCGGGCACCCGATTCCGAGAGCCGCAGCAGCAGGTCACCAGCGGTGTCGCTGGGGGCGATCGGCTCGGTCACGATCCCGAAGTAGGGGCCGGTATCCATCCCCTCCTCCAGCCGGAAGGTCGTCGCGCCGGTCATGTCGTCCCCGGCGAGGAGCGCATGCTGCACCGGTGCGGCGCCGCGCCAGGCCGGCAGCAGCGAGAAGTGCAGGTTCACCCAGCCCTGCGGGGGGATGTCGAGCGCTGCCCTCGGCAGCAGCGCACCGTAGGCCACCACCGGGCAGCAATCCGGGGCGATCTGCGCCAGCCGCTCGAGAAACTCCGGCTCGCGCGGGCGCTGCGGGGTCAGCACCTCGAGCTCCGCTTCCAGAGCGAGCTGCTTGACGGGCGAGACGCCGAGCTTGCGCCCGCGGCCGGCTGGGGCGTCCGGACGCGTGAGAACGGCGACGACCTCGTGGCGCTCGCTGTCCAGCAGAGCTCGCAGGCTCGGAAGGGCGGCGGCGGGAGTACCGGCGAACAGCAGGCGCATGGGCTAGAGCGCCCGCCCGAAGAGCGGGTGAGGGCTGACCTTCACGGCCGGGGCGGGCTCGCCGAACCAGTCGGCTTCGCGAATGGCCGCCTTCGCCCGCTTGGCCGTCACCTTGTCCAGCCGGTCGATGAAGATGACGCCGTCGAGGTGGTCGGTCTCGTGCTGGAGCGCCCGCGACAGGTAGCCGGTGCCTTCGATGACCACCGGATCGCCGTACATGTTCTGTCCGGCGGCGACGACCCGCTCGGGACGCTTGAGCTCGAACGACAGCCCGGGCAACGACAGGCAGCCTTCCTCGCCGTCCATCAGCTCCTCGCTGAACGGTCCGAGGATCGGGTTGACCAGGTGTCCGACCTCGTCGTCGACGTCATAGGTGAAGACCCGCAGCGTCACCCCGATCTGCGGTGCGGCCAGGCCCGAGCCGGGGGCATCGCGCATCGTGTCGGTGAGGTCCTTGACCAACCGCCGGAGCTCCTTGTCGAACGTGGTGACCGGATCGGCGCAGGTGCGCAGCACCGGGTCACCAAGCAGGCGGATCGGACGAACGGACACGGGCGAACCCCTCGGAAAGGCCGGCGGCAGGGCACCCGCCAGCTTACGGACGGTGCAGCTCAGCCGATCTCCACCGGATCCAGCCGGACGCGAACGACCGGCTCCTTCTTGACGCTGCGCAGCCGCGACTGCGCCTGCAGCGCCGCAGCCAGCGCGGCTCCCTGCGGCCGCGGAACCCGCACCAGCAGGCGTTCGATGTCGTCGCTGACCGCCACCGGCCCGAGCAGCTGGGCACCCGCCGGCAGCTCGGCGGCGGCCAGGAACGTCTCGACGTCGGCGGGAGCGCCCTCGAGCGTCGCCATCCGGCTCGCCGGCGGGAAGCCCAGCTCAGCGCGCGATGCGGCCTCGCTTTCGGCGTAACCGATCGGATCCCACCGCACCAGCGCCTGCACGGGCGGCAGCCCAGCTGAGGCCCCGACCAGCACGACGCGGCCCCCGGCAGCGCCGGGCAGGGCGAGGGCCGACGCGTTCATCCAGCGCCGCAACGCCTCCTCGCCGGCCCGCAGATCAGCCCGCCCCAGCAGGGCCCACGCGTCCAGCAGCAGCACCGCCCCGTAGCCCGCCTCGGCCAGCGGTTCGGCACCCGGTGTGGCGACGACCAGCGCCGGCTCGGCGGGCACCCGGGAAACCACACCGGCGCCGCTGGAACGCACGACAGCCACGCCCGCAAACGCGCGGCCGATCTCCTCAGCGGTGCGGATGTTGCCGACGACCAGCGCGCGCCAGCGCCGGGCTCCGCATTCGGGACAGGCCAGTCCGGCGTGGACGGCGCCGCACCACCGGCAGGTGAGCACGTCGGACGCGCTCTGCTGGGCGAGCGGCCCGCTGCACCGAGGGCAGCGCACCGGGTGGCGGCAGTTGTCGCAGGCCACTGCCGGGCGGTAACCGCGGCGCGGCACGCTGACGAGCGCCGGCCGGCCGGCGTCCAGTGCTGACCTGACGGCGGCGAACGCCAGCTCGGGAAGCCGGGCAGCCTGGGCCGCGCCGTCCCGGGCGAGCTGGGCGTCGGACCCGGCGACCTCGACCCGCGGCGCCGCCGCCCGGACTCCTTCCCGGGAGGCCGCGAGCACGTGCGACCATCCGGATTGGGCCAGCGAGACGGCCTCGACGCTCGGCAGATGGCCGCCGAGCAATGCCCCGGCTCCCGCCAGATGGGCGCGCAGGACCAGCACGTCACGCACGTTGGCGTAGGGCGCGTGCGGCTCCTCGTGCAGGTCGCTGCCGTCGTCCCAGATGGCGACCAGGCCGAGATCCCGGACCGGCGCATACGCGACCGCCCGGGTGCCCACCACGGCCCTGACCTGGCCGCGGGCGAGTCGCAGGAACCGCCGGTAGCGCTCGGTCGGGCCGAGATCGGCGGTGAGCTCGACGAAGCTCTCCGGCCCGATCGCGGCTCGCAGCGCTTCCGACGTCCGGCCGGCGTCACCCCCGTCCGGGACGACGATGACCACGCCGCGGCCGCCCGACAGCGTCGCCTGCGCCGCCGCCGCCAGCTCGGAGGGCCAGAGCGGCCCAGGCAGCGCGGCCCAGGTCGCGCGAGGTGCAGCGGCTTCGGCGAGCCGCTCGAGGAAGGCCGGGCCACCCGCGTAGCGCGTCCAGGTCGCTGGATCGGGAAATGCCGGGGCCGGCGGCGACTCACCCGCAGGCTCGCGCTCGACCGTCACCCGGCGCGGCGGAACCGCCAGCCGGAGCACGTCGGACAGGGTGCCGGCCCAACGGTCGGCCACGGCGCGCATCAGCTTGGCGGTCTCCGGGGTGAGCACAGGCTCAGCGCCGAGCACCCGCGAGAGGGGCTGCAGCCGTCCGCCGAACGCCGAATCCGTCCCACGGGCGACGATGATCCCGCCGAGCAACCGCCCGGCAAAGCGCACCCGCACGCGCACGCCCGGCTGCGCATCCGCGTCGAGTTCGGGCGGGACGGTGTAGTCGAAGAGCCGGTCCAGGTGCGGCACCTCATGGTCGACCGCGACGGTCGCTACGAGCGAGGCCGCGGCGTCCGCCGGAGAACCGGCCAGATCAGCCCTTCACAGCGTGGCTGAGGGCGTCAGCGCGAGTGGTGCCTTCCCAGGTGAAGTCGAGCTCCGGGCGGCCGAAGTGCCCGTACGCAGCGGTCTGCTGGTAAATGGGGCGCAGCAGGTCGAGGTCGCGCACGATCGCCGCGGGGCGCAGGTCGAAGACCGCGAGGATCGCGTCCTGGATCTGCTCGTCCGGCACGGCGCCGGTACCGAAGGTCTCCACGAACATGCCGACCGGCTGAGCCTTGCCGATGGCGTACGCCACCTGCACCTCGCACTTGCTGGCCAGGCCCGACGCGACGACGTTCTTGGCCACCCACCTCATCGCGTAGGCGGCCGAGCGGTCGACCTTGGACGGGTCCTTGCCGCTGAAGGCCCCGCCGCCGTGGCGGGCCATCCCGCCGTACGTATCGACGATGATCTTGCGTCCGGTGAGACCCGCGTCGCCCATCGGGCCGCCGATCTCGAACCGGCCGGTGGGGTTGACCAGGAGCTTGTAGTCGGAGATGTCCAGGCCGATCAGCGCCAGCTCCGGCTCCACCACGTACTCGCGGACGTCGGGAGCGAGCAGGGTGTCGAGGTCGATGTCGGACGCGTGCTGCGAGCTGACCACGACCGTGTCGAGCCGGGTGGGGCGACCGTCCTCGTAGCCGACCGTCACCTGGGTCTTGCCGTCCGGACGCAGGTAGCCGACCAGGCCTTCCTTGCGCACAGCGGTCAGCCGCCGGGCCAGCCGATGCGCGAGGGCGATCGGCAACGGCATCAGCTCGGGGGTCTCGTCACTCGCGTAGCCGAACATCAGCCCCTGGTCACCCGCGCCCTGGCGGTCCAGGTCATCGTTGCTCGCTCCGGTACGCGACTCGTAGGCGTCGTCGACCCCCTGGCGGATGTCGCTGGACTGCGCGCCGATGGAAACGCTGACCCCGCACGAGCCGCCGTCGAAACCCTTGGCCGAGGAGTCGTAGCCAATCCCCAGCACGACATCACGCACCACGGAGGCGATGTCGACGTAGGTGGTGGTGTCGACCTCGCCGGCGACATGGACCTGCCCGGTAGTGATCATGGTCTCGACGGCGACCTTGCTCGCCGTGTCACCCTTGATCATCTTGTCCAGGATGGCGTCGCTGATCTGATCGGCGATCTTGTCCGGATGTCCCTCGGTGACGGACTCGGACGTGAACAGGCGGCTGGCCACAGTACTCCCTGAGCTTGCGTCGCCGATGGCGACGGTTGGGCGAACCCGGTTGCGCGGTCAACACACAGAGTATCCGCAGGCGGCCTTCCCGGTGAGTGAACGAAACACGCGGCCACCACCGTCACAGTCACAGCCACCCGTGACCATCACACTCGCCCCGCGACGAGATCCCAGAGCCGGTGCGCCAGGAGATCTTTCGAAACGTCCGGGATCGAGACCTCCGCCCCGTCCGACGAGAGCACCACCGCTGTGTTGTGGTCGACCGCGAATCCGCGGCCGTCTCCCACCCGGTTGACAACCAGCAGGTCACAGCCCTTGCGGCGGAGCTTGTCGCGGCCATGGCGCAGCACGTCGTCGGTCTCGGCAGCGAACCCGACGATCAGCGGGCTCCGCACGTCGGCGCCGGCCCGGGTGCGGGCCTGCACCAGACCGGCCAGGACATCGGGGTTGCGGGTCAGCTTCAGCGGCTCGGGATCGGCCTCGTCGACCTTCTTGATCTTGGTCGCCTGCAGCTGGAGCGGGCGGAAGTCGGCGACCGCGGCGGCCATCACCACAGCGTCGCAGGAGCCGGCAGCGGCGACCACGGCCGACTCCAGTTCAGCGGCCGTCTGCACCCGGACCGTCGTGACACCGGCGACCTCCGGCAGCACAACGTTCGCGCTGACCAGGGTCACGGCGGCGCCGCGCAGCGCCGCCGCTCGGGCGATGGCGTATCCCTGCCGGCCGGTGGAACGGTTGCCGAGGAAGCGCACCGGGTCGAGCGGCTCCTGCGTACCGCCGGCGGAGACGACGACATGGCGACCGGCGAGATCGTCCCAGCTCACGGGCGCCGCCGCCGCCGTCCGGTCGAGCACCGAACGAGCAATCGCGGCGATTTCGAGCGGATCCGGCAACCGGCCCGGGCCGGTGTCGGCACCCGTGAGGCGTCCCGACGCGGGTTCGATGACGAGGCCCCCGCGCTCGCGCAAGGTCGCGACGTTGGCCCGGGTGGCGGCGTGCAACCACATCTCGGTGTGCATGGCGGGGACGAAGAGCTGCGGGCAGGTGGCGGTCAGCAGGGTGGAGGTCAGCAGGTCGTCGGCGCGCCCGGCGACCGCCCGGGCCAGCAGGTCGGCCGTCGCCGGAACGACCAGAACGAGGTCGGCGGCGCGGCCGAGCCGGACGTGCGGAACCTCATCGGCCGAGGTCCAGACGTCGGCGGCGACGGGCCGGCCCGACAGCGCAGCCCACGTCGGCTCGCCGACGAAGCGCAGCGCCGACTCGGTGGGAACGACGGTGACCCCGTGACCGGACTCGGTCAGCGCCCGGAGCACCTCCACCGCCTTGTACGCGGCAATGCCCCCGCTGACGCCGAGGACGACCTCACGGGGGCGGCTCGCAGCCGGCGGCGAGCTGCTCACACCGGCTACCGAGCGCTACCTGGTGACGCGCCGCGCGTCAGTCAGTGACCGGATCGGCGATGGGCTCCGCGGTCAGCAGCCCGGAGTTGATCTCGCGCATCGCGATCGAGAGCGGCTTCTCCTGCGGGGTGGTCTCCACCATGGGCCCGACGTACTCCAGCAGGCCCTCGCCGAGCTGGCTGTAGTACGCGTTGATCTGGCGGGCGCGCTTCGAGGCGTAGATCACGAGCCCGTACTTCGACTGCGTGATGGCCAGCAGCTCGTCGATCGGGGGGTTGGTGATACCTATCGGCGCTGCCGGGGTGCTACCCACGTCGGGGTACCTCCAGAGATACTTGCAATTCTCGGACCGCGTGCAAAGAACGCGACTACTCGACCAGGTAATTTACCAGCTCGTCGGCTGCCGACTCGACGTCGTGATTGACCAGCTGGCGGTCGAACTCCTCGAAGGCTGCGAGCTCGTCGCGGGCGACCGTGAGGCGCTCCTGCACCTTGTCGTCGGACTCGGTGGCCCGCCCCGTGAGCCGCCGGACCAGTTCCTCCCAGCTGGGAGGGGCCAGAAAGACAAGCCGAGCCTCGGGCATCGACGCCTTCACCTGCCGGGCGCCCTGGAGGTCGATCTCCAGCAAGGCAGGACGGCCACGAGCGAGCTGATCGAGAACGGGAGTGCGCGGCGTGCCGTAGCGGTGACCACCGTAGGTCGCGTACTCGAGCAGCTCGCCCGCGTCGACGAGCTCGGAGAACCGCTGCTCGTCGACGAAGTGGTAGTGCTCGCCGTCGACCTCGCCTGGACGCGGCGCCCGGGTCGTCACGCTGACCGACACCCACACCTCGGGGTGGCGGCGGCGCACGGCCGCGACCACGCTGCCCTTACCGACCCCGGAGGGGCCGGAGAGCACCGTCAAACGGCGCACGCGCTGCCACCACCGTCCGGCTTCAACCCGCTAGCGATGCCGGGTGTCGGCCGAGTTCAGCTCGAGGTGTTGAACTCGGCGACGAGGGCCGCGCGCTGCTTCGCGCCGAGGCCCCGAACCCGCCGGGTGGGGCTGATGTCGAGCCGCTCCATGATCTTCGTGGCGCGGACCTTGCCCACCCCCGGAAGAGCCTCCAGGACGGCGGACACCTTCATCTTGCCGATGACCTCGCTGCCGTCGGCCTTGGCCAGCACCGACTCGAGAGTTTCGTCCGACTTCTTGAGCTGTTCCTTCACCTCCGCACGCGCCTTGCGGGCCTGCGCAGCCTTTTCAAGCGCGGCTGAGCGCTGTTCTGGTGTCAACGGCGGCAAGGCCACGGCGACGTTCGCCTCCTCATGAGGAACGAGCTAGAACAAAAAACAACGGGTCCAGCAGCGGCAACGTACTGAAACCGCAGGCCCGGGTCCACTCTCGCGGGCGGCGCGGCGCGGCGAAGGGCACTCGGGCGGCGAACTCGCGCCGCGGGGAACGGGGGGTCATATCGCCCGGACGGCCCAGCGTTGCCCGTACGCGGGGCGCCGCGAACCCGACCGAGCGGAATGCAGGCCTGCAGGTCAGGCGGACAGTTCGGCGGCAATGAGGGCGGCGGCCGCGCCCGGGTCTTCGGCTCCCGTGATGGGGCGGCCGACCACCAGCAGATCGGCACCTGCAGCGACTGCGGCGGCAGGTGTCGCGACGCGCGCCTGATCCTGGCTGGCAGAGCCGGCCGGCCGGACGCCGGGGGTGATCAACGTGACATCCGGGCCGACCTCGGCGCGCACCAGCGCCACCTCGCGGGGGCTGCACACCAGCGCACGGGCGCCGGCGCCGACGGCCATCACGGCCAGGCGGCGCACGGCATCCAGCGGCTCCCCCAAGCCCACGAGCTCCAGATCCGCGGCACTCATCGAGGTCAGGATCGTGACGGCGGCGATATCGACCTCCGGCGCAGCCTCGACCGCTGCCCGCACCATGGCAGGTCCCCCGCTCGCGTGCACGGTCAGGAACGTCGGCCGCAGCCCCGCCACGGCCCGGGCGGCGCCGGCGACGGTCGCCGGGATGTCGTGCAGCTTCAGATCGAGGAACAGTCCCATGCCCGATCCGCCCCGCACGGCGTCGACCACGGAGGGACCGTGCCGGCAGAACAGTTCGAGGCCCACCTTCACGACGGCGACGTGCGGCGAAACCGCCGCCGACCAGCGGGCCGCTGTGTCAGCGTCCGGCGCGTCGAGGGCGACCGCGATAGGCGCCTTGCCCGCCCAGCGCCGGACTCGAGGAGTCACCGGCGCCGATTCGGCCGAGGCCGCCGTCGATCCGCTCATACCAGCTCCCCCACGGGCGCTGACGCACCCCGTAACGGTGCCCCAGCCGGCCGGTGTGCCGCTGCGATCACCTCAGCTACAGCGCTTACCCCACGCGCCCGCAATTCGTCAGCCAGCTCGTGCACGATCCGCATGGGCGCCCCCGGATCGCCGAACACCGCGGTGCCCACCGAGACCGCCGACGCACCGGCGGCCAGGAAGGCCAGGGCGTCAGCACCCGTACGCACCCCTCCCATTCCGAGGATCGGGACGTCCGGGAACGCGGCGTGCACCTGGTAGACGCAGCGCAGCGCGACCGGGCGGATCGCCGGCCCTGATAACCCGCCGGTGATCCCCGCGAGGACCGGGCGCAGCGTCTGCGGGTCGATCACCATGCCGAGCAGGGTGTTGATGAGCGACAGGCCGTCGGCGCCAGCCACGACGACCGAGCGGGCGATCTCGACGATGTCGGTGACGTCGGGCGAGAGCTTGGCGAACACCGGCGGGTGGGACTCGCCGGACAGCTCCGCACGCACGGCGGCGATGACGTCGGAGGCCGCCGACGCCGAGCAGGCGAAAACCTGGCCCCGGTCGGCGACGTTGGGACAGCTGATGTTGATCTCGACGAGGGCGATCCCCGGCGCCCCGCGCAGGCGCCTGGCCAGGTCGGCGTACTCCTCGACCGACCCACCAGCGATGCTGACGACGGCTCGCGCCCCGTGCTCGACGAGCCACGGCAGATCGTTCTCCAAGAACGCGACGATCCCCGGGCCCTGCAGGCCGATCGAGTTCAGCATCCCGCTCGGGGTCTCGGCCATTCGCGGGGTGGCGCGTCCGAGCCGCGGGTCGCGCATCACGGACTTGGTGACGATCGCGCCGAGGTCGGCCACGTCAAAGAAGGCGTTGAGCTCGCGTCCAGCGGCAGCGCAGCCCGATGCGGTGAAGATCGGATTCGGAAAGCGGACGCCGGCCAGGGTGGTCGACAGATCGACCGCGGGGGTCTCGGGAGGCTCGGGGACCTCGGGCTCTTCGGTGAGAGGTTCAGGGCTGCGGGCTCGGCTCATATCGGGGCCTCGAAGGTGTCGGGCACGGGTGAGACGGGAGAGGCCGGCGAGCCAGTGACCACCGGCGGCGGCTGGCCGATGAGGTCGAATTGCACGGCGTCTCCCGGGAAGACGGGGCCTTCGGTGCACGCGCGGACCATCCGCACCCCCGCGCCCCCGTGCGTGCCGCGTGGACGGACCGGGAGCACGCAGGTCATGCAGACGCCGATGCCGCAGGCCATCGCTTCCTCGACGGCGATGTGCGACGGAACTCCCGCGGCGCCGGCGAGGCGGGCGACGGCAGCCAGCATCGGCATCGGGCCGCAGGCGTAGACCAGGTCGATGTCGGAAAGGAGCGGGTCGAACGCCGCGGTGACGCGTCCCGTCACGCCGACCGAGCCGTCCTCGGTGGCGAAGGCCGCCCGGTCGGCGATCCGGCGGGCTTCCGGCACGCCGTAGAGCTTGTCGGCGGTCGCGGCGCCGAGCGCCATCGTGATGTCGCAACCCCGCTCGCGCAGCGCGCCGGCCAGGGAGAAGAGGGGCGCGGCTCCGTAGCCTCCACCGACGAGCAGCGCCCTCGGGCCGTGGCCGCGGCCGGCTGCCACGGGAAGCGGGAACGGGCGTCCGAGCGGCCCGACGATGTCAACCCGGTCTCCCGCAACGCGCTGGGTCAGCCACCGGGTGCCGGGGCCCACCGGGGCGACCACCACCTCGATCGTGCCGGCGGGACCGATGCGCGCGATCGAGAACGCCCGTCGCAGCACGAGACCGGAGGCGGGGCCACCGACCGCGAAGGCGACGAACTGCCCGGGCCGGGCGCCGTCGACGATCGCCGGCGCGTGCACGGCGATCCGGGTGTACGCCCCGTCGCGAACAACGCGAAGCACCTGCGCCGACCGCAGCTGCACCGGACCGGGTGTGCCGGCGTCCGGGGCGCCTTGGCCGTTCGGCTCAGCCGCCATCGGTGCCGCCAGGGGTACTGGAACCTCCCTGCGCCCGGAGCGCGGCGAGGTCGGCGTGCCACTCCTGCAGGGGGCGGACGTTCAGGTCGCCGCGCAACAGCGCCTCGATGCCCTGCACCGCAGCTGCCGCGCCGGGCACGGTGGTGACGCATGGGGTGTTGCTGCTGACGCAGGCGGTGCGGATCTCGTAACCGTCGACACGCGGCCCGTTGCCGAACGGGGTGTTGATCACCAGATCGACCTCGCCGTCGAGGATGCGTGCGACCGCGTCGCCCGGCAGGCCCTCGGAATGCTTGGGGACCACGGTCGCGTGCACCCCGTTGCGCCGCAGCACCTGCGCCGTGCCCTCGGTGGCGATGACGTCGAAACCCAGGTCCACCAGGCGTTTGACGGGGAAGATCATGGCCCGCTTGTCGCGGTTGGCGAGGCTGACGAACACCCGGCCCTTCGTCGGCAGCGGGCCGTAGGCGGCGCTTTGGCTCTTGGCGTACGCCACCCCGAAGCCCGCGTCGATCCCCATCACCTCACCGGTGGATTTCATCTCCGGGCCGAGCACGGTATCCACGCCGGTGAAGCGGCTGAACGGCAGCACCGCCTCCTTGACCGCGATGTGGCTGTCGAGCGGCATGTCGGCGCCGTCCCCCTGCGCGGGCAGCAGCCCCTCGATGCGCAACTGCGCCACCGAGGCCCCGAGCATGACCCGCGATGCTGCCTTGGCCACCTGCACTCCGGTCGCCTTGGCGACGAACGGGACGGTGCGCGACGCGCGCGGGTTGGCCTCCAGGACGTAGAGGACGTCGGCCTGCAGCGCGTACTGGACGTTGACCAGCCCCCGCACGCCCACCCCGCGGGCGATGGCTTCGGTCGCCTGCCGGATGCGCAGGAGATCGGCCTTGCCGAGGGTGATGGGCGGCAGCGCGCACGCCGAATCGCCGGAGTGAATACCCGCTTCTTCGATGTGCTCCATCACGCCCGCGAGGTAGAGCTGCTCACCGTCGAAGATGGCATCGACATCGACCTCGATGGCATCATCCAGGAACCGGTCGACGAGCACCGGATGCTCGGGGCTGGCGTCGGTCGCGCGGCTCACGTAGGCCTGCAAAGACGTGTCGTCGTAGACGATTTCCATGCCCCGGCCGCCGAGCACGTAGCTCGGACGCACCAGCACCGGATAGCCGATTTCGGCGGCGACCTCACGCGCTTCGTCGTAGGAGAAGGCGGTACCGAAGCGCGGCGCGATCAGCCCGGCCGCCTCCAGCACCTTGCCGAACTCGCGCCGATCCTCGGCCAGGTGAATGGCGGACGGGGTGGTGCCCACGATGGGGACCCCGGCGCGCTCGAGGGCGGCCGCGAGGCCCAGCGGGGTCTGGCCGCCGAGCTGGACGACGACCCCGGCGAGCGGTCCGGCGGCCGTCTCCGCTGCGACGATCTCGAGCACGTCCTCGACCGTGAGAGGCTCGAAGTACAGCCGATCGCTGGTGTCGTAGTCGGTGGAGACGGTCTCCGGGTTGCAGTTGACCATCACCGTCTCGTAGCCCGCGTCCGAGAGCGCAAAAGCCGCGTGACAGCAGGCGTAATCGAACTCGATGCCCTGCCCGATCCGGTTGGGCCCGCTGCCGAGCACGATCACCGCTTCACGCTCGCGCGGCTCGACCTCGGTCTCCTCGTCGTAGCTGCTGTAGTGGTACGGGGTGTGGGCCGCGAACTCGGCCGCGCAGGTGTCGACGGTCTTGAACACCGGCCGGATGCCCGCAGCGTGACGGCGCTCCCGGACGGCCGTCTCCGTGCTCCCGGTGACGGCAGCGATCTGACGGTCGGAGAAGCCGGCCCGCTTGGCGGCGCGCAGCACCTGCTCGTCATCCGGCGCGGCCAGCAGTTCGGCACGCACCTCCTGCAACGCCAGCACCTGGTCGACGAACCAGGGGTCGATTCCGCTGGCGTCGTAGACCTCCTCGACGGTGGCGCCCTCGCGCAGCGCCCGCTCGACGGTGTAGATCCGCCCCTCGTGCGGCACCTTCAGTGCTTCGAGCGCGGGCACATTCCCATGCGGGAGTTTCTCGTCCGGCGTGGTCCAGAAGCCTGCCGCGGACGTCTCCAACGAGCGCAGCGCCTTGTTGAGCGCCTCGCCGAAGTTGCGCCCGATGGCCATCGCCTCGCCGACGCTCTTCATGTGCGTGGTGAGCACCGGGTCAGCGCCGGGGAATTTCTCGAAGGCGAAGCGCGGCACCTTCACCACGACGTAGTCCAGGCTCGGCTCGAAGGCCGCCGGGGTGACTCTCGTGATGTCGTTGGCGATCTCGTCGAGCGTGTACCCGAGCGCGAGCTTGGCGCTGATCTTCGCGATGGGGAAGCCGGTGGCCTTGGAGGCGAGCGCACTGCTGCGCGACACCCGCGGGTTCATCTCGATGACGACGAGCCGGCCGGTGGTCGGCTCGACCGCGAACTGGATGTTGCAGCCCCCGGCGTCGACCCCGACCGCGCGCATGATGGCGATCGCCACGTCGCGCATCCGCTGGTACTCGCGGTCGGTGAGGGTCATGGCGGGCGCGACCGTGACGCTGTCGCCGGTGTGCACCCCCATCGGGTCGACATTTTCGATGGAGCAGACGACCACGACGTTGTCAGCGCGGTCGCGCATCAGTTCGAGCTCGAATTCCTTCCAGCCGAGGATGCTCTCCTCGAGCAGGACGTGGCCCGCCGTCTCGCTCGCCAGCCGGCTCGCGTCAAGGCCGCCCTGCGCGATGCGCATCAGGTCGGCCTCGTCGTAGGCGATACCGCCGCCCTTGCCGCCGAGCGTGAAGCCGGGCCGCACCACGACCGGGTAGCCCAGACGCTCAGCAATGGCCAGGCATTCGTCGATGGTGTGGGCGATCTCCGAACGCGCGCTCTCGGCACCGAGCTCGTCCGGCAGCTGGTCGACGATGCTCTTGAAGAGCTGGCGGTTCTCTCCGGAGCGGATCGCGTCGATGTCGGCGCCGAGCAGCCGCACCCCGAACTCCTCGAGCACCCCGGCGTCGGCGAGCGCCATCGCGGTGTTCAGCGCGGTCTGGCCGCCGAGCGTCGCGAGCAGCGCGTCGGGCCGCTCGCGGGCGATGATCTGGCGGACCACTTCCGGCGTGATCGGCTCGATGTAGGTGGCGTCAGCGACCTCGGGATCGGTCATGATGGTCGCCGGATTGCTGTTGACCAGGATGACGCGCAGGCCCTCCTGGCGCAGCACCCGGCAGGCTTGCGTACCCGAGTAGTCGAACTCGCATGCCTGACCGATGATGATCGGCCCCGAGCCGATCACGAGCACGCTCGCAACGTCGTCGTGGCGGCTCATCGGGCGCTCTCCATCATCGAGACGAAGCTGTCGAACAGCCCGTCGGCATCATGCGGGCCGGGCGCCGCCTCGGGGTGGTACTGCACCGAGAACGCCGGCCGGTCCAGCAGTCGCAGGCCTTCCACGACCCCGTCGTTGAGGGCGACATGGCTCACTTCCACTCGCCCGTAAGGGGTTTCGCTGATCCGGTCGAGCGGGGCGTCCACCGCGAAACCGTGGTTGTGGCTGGTGACCGCCACCCGTCCGGTCGCGCGGTCCTGCACCGGCTGGTTGATCCCGCGGTGGCCGTAGCCGAGCTTGTACGTGCCGAAGCCGAGCGCCCGGCCGAGCACCTGGTTGCCGAAGCAGATGCCGAACAGCGGCACCCGGGCGTCGAGCACCCCGGTCGCCGCGGCGACCGCGTAGTCCGCCGCCGCGGGATCGCCCGGGCCGTTGGAGAAGAAGACGCCGTCGGGGCCGGCCGCGAGCAGCTCGGCCGCGGTCGCCGTCGCCGGATGCACGGTGACCTCGATGCCCCGGGCCGCCATCCGCGCGGGCGTGCGCCACTTGATGCCGAGGTCCAGCGCCGCGACGCGCAGGCGCACCGGACCGTCCGGGCTCACGACGTAGGGCTCGGGGGTGGAGACGGCGGGCGCGAGGTCGGCACCGAGCATCCCCTCGCTGGCGCGTACCCGATCGAGCAGGCCGGCTGCGGCCTCGGCCGGCGCGATCCCGCAGCGCATCGCGCCGCGCTCCCGCAGGTGGCGGGTGAGGGCGCGGGTGTCGATGCCGCTGATGCCGATGACGCCCTGCGCGCGCAGTTCGTCATCGAGGCTGCGGGTCGCGCGCCAGGAGCTCGGACGGCGGGCCGGATCGCGCACGACGTAGCCGGCGACCCACATCCGACGGCTCTCCGGGTCCTCGTCGTTGACCCCGGTGTTGCCGATGTGCGGGGCGGTCTGCACCACGATCTGACGCGAGTAGCTGGGGTCGGTCAGCGTCTCCTGGTAGCCGGTCATGCCCGTCGCGAAGACCGCTTCCCCGAACGTCTCACCCGGCGCGCCGTAGGCGGCCCCGGTGAACGAGCGCCCGTCTTCGAGCATGAGCACCGCGCGAGGCGGGCCGCCGATCACTGCTGCGGCCCCGAGGAGCCCCGGGTCTCGCCAGCCGTCTCCCGAGCCGTTTCCGCGGCCCATTCGCGACTTCTTTCCAGCAGCCCCTGCACGGCGGCCACCACCTCCTCGTAGCGGGATGCCGCACCGCGAAACCCGCTCTCGTAATGAATTCCGCCCGCTTCCCAGCCGATGACGAGCAGGCCGGCACCGGGCATGAACTTGGTCGCGAAGCGCTCACTGGTCCGTACCGAACGCAGCACCTGTGCCGGCAGCCAGGTGCCGGCGAGGTCGAGACCGACGCAGGTGATCCTCAGCTCGCCGCTGCCCCGATTGCCGAGCACTCCACCGAGACCGACGTCCTGCCAGCCGGACGCGAGGGTGGTCCCGAGCGCGACGCCCGGCATCGGCGGCACCAGCGTGACGGGGAACGGCCGGGGCGGCTCGGGCAGCTGGGGCAGCGCCGCCGCCGCCCGCCGGGCCCGGCGCCGCACGGCCGTGACGGCCAGCGCCCCCACGATGATCACGAACACCACGCAGGCTCCGGCCGCCAGCAGGTGGTCGCCCAACCGATCCGGGGGGCGGACGTGCAGAGCGAGCATCACGCGGCCTTGCCGTCGAGCACCGTGGCACGCCCGCGAAGGAAAGTGGCGACGATCGTCGCGGGAAGCTCGCGTCCGGCGTACGGGGTGTTGCGGCTGCGCGAGGCGAGCCCTGCCGGGTCGACGACCCAGGGCGCCTGCGGGTCGACGAGGGTCAGGTTGGCCGGCGCGCCCGGGTCGAGCGGGCGCCCGTGCGCGCGCAGGCGTCCGATCTCGGCGGGGGCGTAGGACATCCGCTCGGCCGCCAGCTCCCAGCTGAAGCGATCCCCGAGCGCGAGCATCACGACGCCGAGGGCCGTCTCGAGGCCGAGCATTCCCGGGCGGGCGACGGCCCACTCGGTCTCCTTGTCCTCCAGGGCGTGGGGCGCGTGGTCGGTGGCGACGGCGTCGATCGTTCCGTCGATGAGCGCCTCGCGCAGCGCGGCAACATCCTCGGAAGTGCGCAGCGGCGGGTTCACCTTGTAGACCGGGTCGTAACCGCAGGCGAAGTCATCGGTGAGCAGCAGATGGTGCGGGGTCACCTCGGCCGTGACGCGCCAGCCCTTGGCCTTGGCCCAGCGCAGGATCTCGACCGAACCCGCGGTCGAGACATGGCAGACGTGCAGCCGGCTGCCGACGTGACCGGCGAGCAGCGCGTCTCGCGCGATGATCGACTCCTCGGCGACGGCCGGCCAACCGGTGAGCCCGAGGCGCGCCGAAATGACACCCTCGTTCAGCTGCGCGCCGAGCGTCAGCCGCGGCTCCTCCGCGTGCTGGGCGATGACACCGTCGAACGCCTTGACGTACTCGAGCGCCCGGCGCATCAGCACCGGGTCGCTCACGCACATGCCGTCGTCGGAGAAGACCCTGACGCGGGCAGCCGATTCGGCCATGGCACCGAGCTCGGCGAGCTGCTCCCCCTTGAGGCCAATGGATACCGCGCCGACCGGAGCGACATCGCACCAGCCGGCTTCGCGCCCGAGCCGCCAGACCTGCTCGACGACGCCGGCGGTGTCGGCGACCGGATCGGTGTTGGCCATCGCATGCACTGCGGTGAACCCGCCCAGCGCGGCAGCCCGGGTGCCGGACTCGACCGTCTCGGCGTCTTCCCGGCCGGGCTCGCGCAGGTGCGTATGCAGATCGACAAAGCCGGGCAGCGCGACGAGTCCTCCGGCGTCGATGACGTGCGCGCCGGCCGGAGCGTCGAGCCGCGGGCCGATGTCGGCCACCATGCCGCCGGACAGCAGCAGGTCGGCGGGTTTGCCGCCGAGCAGTCCGGCGCCGCGAATCAGAGTGTCCCGCTCATCCATCACGCGTCGCTCCCCCCGAGCAGTAAGTAGAGGACGGCCATCCGCACGCTGACCCCGTTGGCCACCTGCTCGACGATCGTCGAGCGCAGCCCGTCAGCCACGTCGGAGGCGATCTCCATGCCGCGCACCATCGGGCCCGGGTGCATGACGATCGCATGATCGGGCAGCATGCCCACCCGCATCGCATCCAGTCCGTAGCGCCGGCTGTACTCCCGGACCGTCGGGAAGTAGGACGCCGACATGCGCTCGCGCTGGACGCGCAGCATCATCACGACGTCGCTCTTGGGAAGCGTGGCGTCCAGGTCGTAGGACACCTCGGCGGGCCAGGCGTCGATCCCGACCGGCAGCAGCGTGGGCGGGGCGACGAGCGTGACGCTCGCCCCCAGCGTCGAGAGCAGCAGGACGTTGGAGCGCGCGACCCGGCTGTGCAGCACGTCGCCGACGATCGTGACGCGCAGGCCCTCCAGCCGCCCGAGCCGCCGGCGCATGGTGAACGCGTCGAGCAGCGCCTGGGTGGGGTGCTCGTGGGTGCCGTCGCCGGCGTTGACGACGCTCCCCCGGATCCAGTTGGCGAGCCGGTGGGGTGCGCCCGAGGCACTGTGGCGGCAGATCACCCCGTCGGCGCCCATCGCCTCCAGGGTGAGCGCGGTGTCCTTCAGGCTCTCGCCCTTGGAGACGCTCGAGCCCTTGGCCGAGAAGGTGATCACGTCGGCGGACAGGCGTTTGGCGGCGACCTCGAAGCTGGTGCGGGTGCGGGTGGAGTCCTCGAAGAAGAGGTTCACCACGGTCCGGCCGCGCAGCGTCGGCAGCTTCTTCACGGTCCGGTCGCCGACCAGTGCCATCTCCTCGGCCGTGTCGAGCACCTGGGTGGCTTCCTCACGGCTGAGGTCTGCAGCTGACAGCAGATGACGGTCCATCACGCCCTTCTCTCCACTGCCGGCCGGCCCGGTTCGCCTTCATGGCGGCGTTCGATCAGCACCCCGTCGCGCCCGTCGACCTCGGCCAGCAGCACGCGGACGGTCTCGCCCTGGCTGGTCGGGAGGTTCTTGCCGACGTAGTCAGCCCGGATCGGCAGCTCGCGGTGGCCGCGGTCGACAAGCACGGCGAGCTGGACCGCGCGCGGGCGGCCGAGATCGGACAGCGCGTCGAGCGCGGCTCGCACGGTGCGGCCGGAGTAGAGGACGTCGTCGACGAGCACGACGACCTTGTCGTCGACGGTGCCGGGCAGCTCGGTGCGTCCCACCGGACGGATGCCGCGAAGACGCAGGTCGTCGCGATACATCGTGGTGTCGAGGGAGCCGACGGGCACGGCCCGGCCCTCGAACTCGGCGAGCTTGGCGGCCAAGCGGTAAGCGAGCGCGACCCCGCGGGTCGGGATGCCGAGCAGGACGACGTCACGGGCGCCGTCGGTGTGCTCGAGGACTTGATGCGCGATACGAGAGAGGGTGCGTCCGACATCAGCGGCGCTCAACACATCGGGGCGGCTGGCTGGGGTCCCTGGGAGCACGGTGCTCAAGACAGCATCAGGCTTTCGCCCTCCTTCCCCGCCTCACCGGACGGGTCGTTAAAGGAGTGGTCGCGCACGAAGCTATCAGCCGGCGGTGCTGCGCTCGCGAAGGCCACGCGGGCGCGATGAACGCCACACGCAACTCCGCCACGGAATCCACGAGACGGACGGCAACAAAGTCGGCGAAACCCCGGCGCCGCAAGATCGCCTCATGCCATGATCGGTGTCCTTGAGTGACGACACTCGCCGATTCGCCCAGTAATTGCCTGCAAGCATCACAACCGGATTACACTAAGTCACTGCGTCGGGGGACGCTCGCTGCCCCACTTCACGTGAACAGCCTGTTGGAACGGAGCACGAGATGTCCGACTACGCCAAGGCGCTCGGATCACGCTTGCGCGCGATCCGGACCCAGCAGGGGCTGTCACTTCACGGCGTCGAGGAGAAGTCCGAGGGCCGTTGGAAGGCAGTCGTCGTCGGGTCCTACGAGCGGGGCGATCGCGCGGTCACCGTTCAGCGCCTCTCCGAGCTGGCTGATTTCTACGGTGTCCCCGTCAACGAGTTGCTCCCCGAGCGTGAGGCGATCATCGCCCTCGAGCAGTCCCCCCGGATCATCCTCGACCTCGAGAAGCTCCAGGACGTCCCCCGCGAGCAGGGCGCGCCGCTGCTGCGGTACGCGGCGACCATCCAGAGCCAGCGCGGCGATTACAACGGCCGGGTGCTTTCCATCCGCCACGAGGACCTGCGGTCCCTTGCGGTCATCTACGACGAGAACCCCACCACCCTGACCGAGCAGTTGATCAACTGGGGCGTGCTGTCACCCGACGCGCGGCGCGCTGTCGAGACCGTCTGAGGGCTAGCTGTCGCGTGGCCGGCGCTCGGCCACCTTGGAAAGCACCCCGTTGATGAAGGCTGCGGACTCCTCCGTCGAGAGCCTGCCTGCCAGGTCCACCGCCTCGCTCACGGCGACACCTTCGGGCACGTCCGGCCGGTAGAGCAGCTCGAAGGCTCCGAGCCGCAGCACGTTGCGGTCGACGGCCGGCATCCGGCCGAGCGTCCATCCTTCGGCGAGCGCGGAGATCAGCTGGTCGAGCTCCCTTTGATGAGCGACGACCCCCTCGACCAGGTCGACCGCGTACGGCGGCACCGGTGGATCGGCCTGGCCGAGCCGCAACCGCAGGGTCGCCGACGAGTCGAGACCCATGAGGTCTGCCTCGTACAGGATGTCCAACGCCCGCTTGCGCGCCTTGGAGCGCGCCGGCAACGAGCCCGGGCGACGCTGGCCCGAAGCGGCGGTCAGTTGGCTCGCCCGAGGTAGCGGCCGTCGCGGGTGTCGACCTTGATCCGCTCGCCGTTCACCACGAACAGCGGCACCTGGACGCTGGCGCCCGTCTCGAGGGTGGCGGGCTTGGTGCCGCCGCTGGAACGGTCGCCCTGCAAGCCCGGCTCGGTGTAGCTGATGGTGAGCTCGACCGACGCCGGGAGCTCGACGTAGAGCGCCGCGCCCTCGTTGAGGGCCACGGTGGCGTTGGTGTTCTCGAGCATGTAGTCAGCCGCCGACCCGACGGTCTCGGCGGGTACCTGGATCTGGTCGTAGGACTCGGTGTCCATGAAGACGAAATCGTCGCCCTCGCGGTAGAGGTAGGTCATCTCCCGCTTGTCGACGGTGGCGACCTCGACCTTCACGCCCGCGTTGAACGTGCGGTCGACCACCTTGCCGGTGGTCACGTTCTTCAGTGTGGTGCGCACGAACGCGCCGCCCTTGCCGGGCTTGACGTGCTGGAACTCGACGACATTCCACAGCCCGCCGTCGAGGTCGAGCGTCATACCGTTCTTCAGGTCGTTGGTCGAGGGCACCGGATCACCTTTTTGGGTCAGCCTTTGGGTCAGCTTCGTGGAACTCGTTACGGGCTTGGCGCGGCGCTGGGGCGCACGCGCTGACAGGCCGAGTCTACGCAGCGAGCTCGGAGCCCCCGCGCAAACAATCCGCTGCGGGCCCGGCCGGAAAGGAGTTTCGGGCGAGCAAACAATCCAGTTCGCGACCATCGGGCATGCACCAGATCGTCTGCTCGAGCGAAAAACGGTGTCCCTCTCGAGCGCATCGCATCGTTTGCTGCGGCTCAGGCAAGGTCGCCGGCTCAGGTGCCGGGCTTACCGTCGGCTGGCCGTCGCGATCGCGTGCAGGGCCAGCAGGTAGGAATCGACGCCGAGTCCGGTGATGGTGCCGGTCGCCACCTCGGACAGCACCGAGTGGTGCCGGAACTGCTCGCGCGCCGCGATCTGCGACAGGTGCACCTCGATCAACGGGGCCGGGTGGCCGGCGCAGGCGTCGCGCAGCGCGTACGAGTAGTGGGTCCAGGCGCCGGCGTTCAGCACGACGGGAAGCGCCGCGTCGGCGGCCTCGTGCACCCAGCGGATCATCTGCGCTTCGTCGGCTGTCTGGCGGATATCGACGTCCAGCCCGAGCGTGCCGGCGGCGTCGCGGCAGGCATCGACCAGCTCGGCGTACGTGCCCCGGCCGTAGACCTCGGGCTCGCGGATCCCGAGCCGGTCGAGGTTGGGGCCGCTCAGCACCAGCACCTTCATGAAGCGACCTCACCGTAGGCATCGAGAAGCAGTTCGGGAGCGGGATCGTCGAGGATGGCCGGCTTGGCCAACCCGGAAAGCACGACGAAACGCAGTCGCTTCGCGCGGGCTTTCTTGTCGACGCGCATGGCGTCGGCGAGCAGCGGCCAGCGGTCGGCCGGGTAGCTGACCGGCAGACCGATGCGCTGGAGCAGCTGGCGGTGGCGGTCGGCCGTCGCGTCGTCGAGTCCGGCAGCGCGGCGGGAGAGCGCGCCCGCGAAGACCAGCCCGACCGAGACCGCGGCTCCGTGGCGCCACCGGTAGTGCTCGGCCCGCTCGATGGCGTGGCCGAGCGTGTGGCCGTAATTCAGGATCTCGCGGCGACCGGACTCCTTCGGGTCAGCGCTCACCACCTCGGCCTTCACGGCGACCGATCGCTCGATCAGCTCGCGCAGGTGCGCGCGCCCGGTGGGGTCGTCCTCGAGCAGATCGAGGATGACCGGGTCGGCGATCAGCCCCGTCTTCACCACCTCGGCGAGCCCCGCGGTGAACTCGGCCGGCGGCAACGTCTCCAGCGTCGCCAGATCGCAGAGCACCGCTGCCGGCTGGTGGAAGGCGCCGACCAGGTTCTTGCCGGCCTCGGTGTTGATCGCCGTCTTGCCACCGACCGCCGCGTCGACCATCGCCAGCAGGGTGGTCGGCACCTGCACCACCCGCACACCGCGCAGCCAGGTGGCGGCGACGAAGCCGGCGAGGTCGGTGACCGCTCCTCCACCGAGCCCGATCACGAGATCGTCACGGGTGAAGCCCACCTGCCCGAGCACCGACCAGGCGTAGGCCGCGACGGCCAGATCCTTGGCGTCCTCGCCGTCGGGCACCTCGATCAGGTGCACTTCGGGATGCCCGCCGGGCGCCGACAGCTCCTCGCGCAGCGTCTCGGCCGTGGCGAGCAGCGCGCGGGGGTGCACGACGGCGACCCGGCTGGACCCAGCCGCGGCCTCGACCACCTCACCCAGCAGCCCCACCCCGATCTGCACGGTGTAGGGCGGGTCTGCGGCCGGCCGGACCTCGATGCGGGTCACTGCTTCAGCCATGTCAGCACCTCCCGGGCGACCTCGTCGGGGGTGTGCTCGGACGTGTCGACGGTGAGGTTTGCGACCTCGGCGTAGAGCGGGGCGCGCTCGCGCAGGGTGGCCGACATGCGCGCCCGCGGCGCCTCGACGAGCAGCGGCCGGTCGCGGGCCAGCCCGACGCGGGAGACGGCATGGGACAGGTCGACGCTGAGGGCGACGACGTGATGGCCCATGAGGTCTGCCCGGGTCGCCGGATTCAGCACCGCTCCTCCCCCGAGCGCCACGACGCGATCGGTCGCGTCAGCAGCAAGGGTCGAAACGACGGCGGCGCGTTCGAGCTCACGGAAACGCTCCTCGCCGTCCTCGAGAAAGATGTCGGCGACCGACTTGCCCGCCTGCGCTGCAGCGACCTCGTCGGTATCCGCGAACGGCACGCCGAGCCGCTCGGCCAGCAGCCGTCCGAGGGTGGTCTTACCCGATCCGGGCGGTCCGACAATGACGACACGAGGGATCATGGGATCGCCGGAAGCGCCGGCAGGAGCGAGTCGAGGGTCGCCAGGTAGCTCTGCGCGTTACGCCGGATCTCGGCGAGCGAATCCCCGCCGAACTTCTCTAGCGCCGCCTCGGCCAGCACCAGGGCCACCATCGCTTCGGCGACGACGCCCGCGGCCGGTACGGCACAGACGTCGGACCGCTGGTTGATCGCGACGGCGGCCTCACCGGTCGCGACGTCGATGGTGCGCAGGGCGCGCGGAACCGTCGAAATCGGCTTCATCGCCGCGCGCACCCGCAGCACCTCACCGGTCGTCATCCCGCCCTCGGTGCCGCCGGAACGTCCGGTGACGCGGCGCAGCTCGCCATCCGCGTCGCGCACGATCTCGTCGTGGGCCAGCGACCCGCGCCGGCGGGCCGTCTCGAATCCGTCGCCGAGCTCGACGCCCTTGATCGCCTGGATGCCCATGAGCGCTGCGGCAAGGCGGGCGTCGAGCCGCCGGTCGCCGTGGACGTGGCTGCCAAGACCCGGAGGCAGCCCGTACGCGAGCACCTCGACGACCCCGCCGAGGGTGTCGCCTTCGCGCTTGGCGTCATCGACCTCGGCCACCATCAGCGCAGCCGTCACCGGATCAGCGCAGCGGACCGAGTCTTCGTCGATCCGGTCGCTGTCGCCCGGCTCGGGCAGCGGCGTGCCGTCCGGCACGGCGACCGGCCCGAGGCTCACGACGTGGGACAGGATCGTCACGCCGAACGCCTGCGCCAGCAGCGCCCTGGCGTACGCACCGAGCACCACCCGGGCGGCCGTCTCGCGCGCCGACGCCCGCTCCAGCACCGGCCGGGCATCGGCGAAGCCGTACTTCTGCATGCCGACCAGATCGGCATGGCCGGGACGCGGGCGGGTCAACGGACGGGCGCGGGCCGCCTCGGCTAGCACCGCCGGATCGACCGGGTCGGGGCTCATCACCTCGGTCCACTTGGGCCACTCGGTGTTGTGCACGACGACGCTCACCGGCGAGCCGAGGGTGAGACCGTGCCGCACGCCGCCCAGCACCTCGACGGCATCCTGCTCGAAGGCCATCCGCGCGCCGCGGCCGTAACCCAGGCGCCGCCGCGCCAGCTGCGTCCGGATGTCGTCAGAGGTGATCGCGACCCCGGCGGGCAGTCCCTCGAGGGTCGCCGTCAAGGCGGGCCCATGGGACTCCCCCGCAGTCAGCCAGCGCAGCACGTCGCCAGTCTCCCAGATTCATGGAGAAAGGCGGTGCACGCCGGAGCGTGCACCGCCTTTACTGCTGTGGAAGGGCGCGTCAGAAGTTGACCGTCTGCCCGGGGGCGACGGCGTAGAGCTTGTTCCCGTAGCTGATGAAGATCGAGTCAGGGTCGACCTTCACGACCGTGACGCCGGTGGCGATGGTGTCGCCGGCCTTCACGGACCTGGCAGGGCTGTTGTTGTACGTGATCGAGGCGGTGGTGCCGCTGATGGTGACCAGCCCCACGCTGTGGCTACCCGCCGCCGGCGCCGAGCTGGTGGGGCTCGGGGTCGGAGCGGCCGTAGCTGCCGGGCTCGAGGAGGTGGTGGCGACGGCCTCCTGCACCAGGGGCTGGAACGGATCGCGGGTGCTGTCAGCCGTCACCGCCGGCGACGGGGTCACCTTCGGGGTCACCTTCGGGGTGGCCGAGGCCTTGGGCGAGGCCGACGCGGACGCGTTCGGGACAACCGGGTTGCTCGCGGTGTTGCTCGAGCCGCCATTCTTCAGCAGGAAGAAGGCGCCCGCGGCCACGAGGACGACGGCCAGCACACCGATCATGATCTTGGAACGTTTGTCCAGCGTCAGAGACTTGCTGGCGTCCTTTTGGCGAGGCATGAGTGCTCCTGGTCCGATCAGTGGCCGGTGGTGGCGGTCGTAGCGGCGGAGGTCGTCGCTGCCGTGGCGGGCGTGCGCACGAGAACGCGCCCGGTGAAGTCGGCAGTGATGGTGGTGGCCGAGGTGGTGGCCGAGGTGGTTGTCGAGGAGGTCGTGGACGATCCCGTTCCTGCGGCGGTGCTACCACCGCCGGTGAGGGTGAAGCCCGAGACGAGGAAGGTGCGCTGCAAACCTTCCAGTGCGCTGTCGAATTGCTCGATCTCGGCGTAACCGCCGCTCACGTTCAGGCTGATCCCGACCGTCGAGATGCCTGGTGCGCTGGTCAGCGGAGCCGGCACGGTCGGGGTGATCGCCACGAGGGTGACGCCGGACGCTTTCGCCAGCGACTGCATCGAACGCAGCAGGGCGGGAAGTTCGACCTGGCTCGGAACCCGCTGCGAGAGCACGGCGAGTTCCGCCTTCTCCGCCGGCAGGTTCTTCGCGATGCTTCGCATCGACTGCAGTTGCAGCTGCGAGCTTTGGTTGTCAGACTGCTGCTGGCTCGTCTGTGCCTTCACCTTGGAGATGTCGGACTTGACGGGCTCGACCAGCAGGAACCATCCGCCGGCGAGGACTGCCAGGCAGGCGACGGCGGCGATGATCATGGTCGCCCTACGGCCGAGTGACTTCATCGGTCAGCCCCCATTCGTGTAGCGGTGCGAGAGCGCTGCCGACGTGATGTTCGCCGTGATGGAGTACGACACGGTCGGGCTGCTAGTGCCGGCGCCTGCTGTCGTGTTCGTCAGGTAGACGTTGCCCCAGCCCGGCATGCCGGCCAGCGTGTCGAGCCAGTTGGCCACCGCGTTGTTGTCGAGCGCGACGCCCGACATGCTCACGGTGGCGATGTAGTTGCTGTTCGTCGAGGAGCTACCCGAAGCTGCCGTGCTCGAGGCGGCGGCGCCGCTACCGGCCGGCGACGCGGGAAGCTGGACGGATGTCGAGGACGCGGCGCCCGTCGTCGGGTCGATGCCCGTCACTGTCAGCGTCCTCAGCCGTACGCCATCAGGCAGCCGGCTGCGCAGCGTGTCGAGCTGGCCCGACCACAGCACCTCAGATCCCATGGCCGCGACGAGCGACTGCTTGGCGGCGAGCACCTGCTGGTGGGCCGCCTGTGCCGGCGCCAGCGCTGCCTTCTGAGCGGCCAGCGTCTGCTGCTCGCTCTGGGCCTGCGCGAGCGCGGCCTTGGCCGGGGCCCGGCCGTTGGAGGTCGTCACGTAGACGGCTCCGACGATGCCGCCGCAGGCGATGACCGCCGCAGCAAGCAGCGCCTGCATGCGGCGAAGCGCCGCCCGCTCGGCGATCTCCGGTGGGAGCAGGTTCGCCCGGGGGGCGACGTACTGCACGGGTGCCAGCAGATCGAAATCGGTCGCGGGCGCACCTGATCCCGGCGTCGAATCAGTCAGGACGCTCATGCCGCACCCGCCATAGCCAGGCCCACCGGGACAACGCTGAAAGCTTGGACGTAGTCGAGTTGGGCGTCCGACAGGCCCGTCTTGCCGATCTGCATCGGCGCAAGCGGTGCGGCCGGCTCAACCGGCACACCGGTCGTCATGGCCAGCCGCTGGGCGAGCCCGCCCAGCTGCGACCCGCCGCCCGAGAGCACGATCCGCGACACGCGAGCGGCTCCCGCCTGCGCGAAGTAGTAGTCGAGCGAGCCGCGCACCTCCTCGACCCACGCGTCGGCGGCGCTCTCGGTGATCCGCGTCATCGGCGAAGCGCCAGGGGCGTCGGGCGACGCGGGAACGAGCTCGTGCTGCTTGATGGCTTCGGCCTGGTCGATGCCGATCCCCATCCGCTCGGCAATGCTCTCGGTGACGTCGGCGCCGCCCATGAGCAGGATGCGCACGAAGCGCGGCACCCCGCCCTCGGAGACCACGATGTTCGTCACGCTCGCACCGACGTCGACGAGGGCTTCGGCGCGGCGGGACAGGCCGAGGCGATCGACGTCAGCGAGTACCCGGAGCACGGCGAAGGAGTTGAGGTCGACGCTCGTCGGGGTGAGGCCTGCCAACTCCACCGCTTTGATGAGCGAGGCGACCATGTCGCGGGAGGCGGCGACCAGCAGGATGCGCTGGCGACGACCGTTCTCGTCATCGACTTCCTCGAGCGGGTGCAGGTCGAGAATCGCGTGCTCCACGGGCATCGGGAGGACGTCGGCCACCTGGAAGGCGAGCGACTTGCGCAGCTCGGCGATCGGCATCCACGGAAGGTCGAGCTGGCGGACGATGACCTTCTGGTTCGCCACGCCGACGATGACCTTCTTGGTACTGAACTTCACCCGCGCCCAAAGCTCGCGTATGGCAGCAGCCACAGCTTCACTGTCAATGACTTCGCCGTCGCGCACGGCACCCGGTGGGAGGGCTACCTGCCCGAATCGCTCTAACGTCGTTTGGTCCTTGGACCAAGCGATCTGAGCCGCGCGAACGCCCGTCGTACCGATGTCGAGGCCGACGGCTCTGCGTCCAGACACAGCAGCCCCTTCCGTGCGTGAGGGTCGGCCCGAACTGGCCGTCACACGAATGTTCGGCCGATTGGAGCAGCGCCTTGAGGGGGCGGATGGGGTAATTCGGCCCTGCCGGCAACGCATCCGCGATGCCCGTCCGTTATCGGGCTCTAGGCCCCGACGACATGCAGGTACGAGTGAGCGATGCCACCGCCGACGAGCACCGCGATGAAAGCGCCGACGAGCATGAAGGGCCCGTAGGGCACCTTGGTCTTGCGGCCCGCTCGCCCGGCCGCCATGAGTATCACGCCGATGATCCCGCCGACGAAGAACCCGGCGAAAAGGCCCACGGCCCACGTCTGCCATCCGAGGAAGGCGAGGAACAGCCCGAGGACCCCGGCGAGCTTGACGTCACCGAAGCCCATCCCCCGCCCGCTCGTGGCGAACCACAGCAGGTAATAGAACGCGTACATACCGGCGAGACCGCCGGCAGCGCGCAGCAGCGAGCCCCAGCCGACATTCCCGTCTCCCGCGACAGCGACGGCGAGCAGCACCGGGCCGACCAAATATGCCGGCAGCGTAAGGGCATTCGGCAGCTTGCGCACGTCAAGGTCGATCAGCGCCAGAGCTACCCCGAGGCCGGCCAGATACAAGTAGGCGGGGATCCAGCTCGGTGCGTGACGGAAGCGCACCGCGACGGCGACGAAGACGGCCGCCGTCAGCAACTCCACGAGCGGGTAGCGCGCGCTGATCGGAGCCCGGCAATCGCGGCACCGTCGCTTGAGCACAAGCCATGACACGACGGGGATTTCGTCACGCGGGCGGATTGCGGCCTGGCAGTGGGGGCAGTGCGATCGCGGGGAGACAACCGATTCCCCGCGCGGCACCCGCCACACGACGACGTTCAGAAACGACCCGACCGCCAGTCCCAGCAGGCCGGCGAGCACTGCCAGCACTGCCGTCATCACTGACCGCCCTTGTCCTCTGCCGTGCCCTTGAAGCGGGAGTCGATGAAGTTGGCCGGAGCGTTCCACTTCTGCACCAGAGAACCATCACACACGCCGGCGATAACCGCGCCCCACTGCTGGTCGTAGGTGCTGCCGAGCCCGGGCTGCACCACGGTCAGGCAGCTGCCGGCAGCACTGACGATCGTGTACGACGAGCTGTAGTTGCCGCCGACGTCCCCCGACTCGGTCCAGGTCTGCAGAGCCGACCCTGAGCAGGGCTTGATCAGGACGAGGTTGTTGATCGGCGTGGCTGAGAGGGTGGCCGGTGCCTGGAGGCAGTAGGTGGTGCCACCCGTCGTCGTACTCAGCGTCTTGTTGGCCGCGGAGTAGACCCAGCGCTGGTTCCAGGCGATGTAGGACGGGTCGGGAGCCTGCTTGCACGGGTAGTCGATGAGCCACGTCGCGTTCACGTTCTGACCCGTCACGTCGAGGCAGCGACCGAACTCGGAGTAGTTCACCAGCTGCTGCGTGTTGTCTCCGGCCGGGCCGGCACCGACCTGCGGGTCGGGATTCCAGGTCATCGTGTCGAAGCCGCCGCCGCTGCAGCTCTGCTCGTAAAGCAGCCCACCCGCGACCGGGTTGTTGTACGGGCTCGCCGAAATGCAGTAGCCGTTGATGTTTCCGTTGTTGCCTGCGCCCTCGAACTTGCCGTTGTCGTCGAAGCTCCATTCCTGGCGCTGCTGCAAGGAGGGGCTCGCCTGGTACGGATACGTCGTGGCGGTGCCATTTGTTGCGCACGTCTGCAGTGTCAGCTGGGAGGAGGAGTTCGTACCGAACGTCGTGCCCGCCGTGACGCACAAGCCGGGCGACCCGGTCGTCGTCAGGTAGATCGTCAGGTCCGGCCGGTACGACCAGCTGCTCTGCGACGGGGTGACGCCCCGGTTCTTGCAATTGGACAGGGTGACCGCGGCACCGACACTGGGCGAGATCGACCCGGCGTCCATGCACAGCGACGTCGTGTTCATGTTCAGCCGGCCGCCGGCGATGTTCAGGGTACTGGTGCGGAAGCGGTACGTCGTGTGCAGCGCGCGGTTGCCCTGGGTACTGGTCGCTGCCGCGCCGCCCACGCCCACACCGTTGGACTGCAAGTACGCGTACTGGGGAACGCTCACCGGCGACCCGCCGGAGCACGCGATCGCGTTCTGGTTGAGGTCGGTGGTGCCCATGGTGCTCGGGTCGTCGTTGTAGTAGCGGACGTAGACCGCGAACGTCAGTGACTGGTTGTTCGCCGCGCCGCTCTTCGGACCCACGGAGCCGGTCAGGAGCGTACCCACCGCCGACGAGGCGGCTGTGCAGGGAAGCTTGTTCACGATGCCGTTGCCGTTGCTGTCGGTAGCGGCGCGCAGCTGATGGAGCGCCACCTCGAAGCCGGCCTCAGCAGCATTCAGGGTCGCCACGGTCTTGCGCTGGGTCTGGGTCGGCTTGCTCTCGCTGAGCACCAGCCCGGCGACGAGCAGGCTCATGCCGGCGACGATGACGATCAGCAGGAGGGCGATGAACATGGCGAAGCCGGACTGACGGTCCTCGCCCCGGGCGGGGCGAAGGCGAAGCGGGCGCAGGATGCCCCTCATGACCGTGCCACCTCCTGGCAGACCGACGGGCTGGGTGCCGAACTATTCGGCGTGTTCAGCGCGGTCAGGGTCGCCTTGGTAGTCAAGTTTCCGGTGTCGTTCTTGGCGATCAGGTTGATCCGCAGGACCTGGTACTGCATGGTCGCGCCGTTCACCACCGGGCCCAGCAACGCGAAGGGCGGAGCCGAGCTGGGAACGTTGACGACTCCGGTATCCATGGTGGTCCAGGTCGGGGTCGTGGCCGGCGTCGTTCCCGATTGCCAGCTGCGCACCTGAAGGATGTGTGTCGTCGGGTTCAGCCGCCACTGCGAGCACGTCAGAGTGTCGATGGAGCCGTTCGACTTGCTCCACTGGTACTCGATGTAGAAGTTGCCGTCCGACGCGGTGCCGGGCGCCATGATTCCGCTCGCGTAACGCACCTGCTTGTCCAGCAGCTGGAATGCCCGCCGGTTGCCGTCCGCAGCGTTCGTAATGCCCTGCTGCTTATGGATTCCGACGTATATCGAGTTGGTCGCGGCAAGGAACGTCGTGGAGACGACGGCCATCAGTATCATCGAGACCAACAGCTCAATGATGGTGAAGCCGCCCTCGCGCTCGGCCCTCCCCCGCGTCATGCGCCGCATCGAGCGGCTCAGCCTGTTCACTTCGTCACCGTCAAAGACCAGGGGTACACGTTGCTGGTTGAGCCGTCGGAGAAGGTGACCTGGACATACACGCTGTAGGTCTTCCTCGTGTTCGTGGTCGTGTAGTTGAACTGGACCTGACCAGCGGTCGCCGTCACGCCGCTGATGGTCTCGGAGATGCCGCCGCTCAACGTCACCGTGGCGGTTCCGGGCACGAAATCGTTGCCGGCACTCGTGATGGTGAACGTGTTGGTCGTGTTCCTCTTCACCGAGTCGGGGCCGACGTTCGTGATCGTGGGCGCCTTCACGGTGAACGACTTGCTCGCGTTGCCGCCGTCGGGGTTGGTGACGGTGAAGGTGTGACTGCCGCCTGCCGGATCCGATGTCAGCGCGACCGTCAGCGTGGTCGAGGAAACCCACGTTTCGTTGACGTTCCCGTTATCGAGGGTCACCTGCGCCCCGCTGTTGAAGCCGGTGCCGGTGAGGGTGAAGCTGAGCGTGCTGGACGGGCTGACCGCCGTGAGCGTGATGGGCGCCTGCTGGATGGTGAAGTTGGCGCTGCCGCTGTTGCCGTCGGGGTTGGTGACGGTGGCGGGCCAGGTGCCGATCGCCGATCCGCTGCTGGCAGCGGCGAAGCCAAGGGTGATGGTGTTGGACGTGATCGTCGGAGTGCCCACGATCGTGCCTGCGGGACTGGGAATCGAGACGACGGAGCCGCTCTGGAAGCCCGAGCCCGAGATGGTGAGCGTCGACGTCACGCCGGCGTAGACGGGCGACGGTGACACGCTCTTGACACTGATCGCCGAGGTCGTGATCGTCAGCGTGCCGTAGGCGAACTTGCCGTTCGGGTTGGTCAGCTTGACGGTCCGGGTGCCGACCGCTGCCGGGGTGTTGCTGGTCGTCAGCGTGAAAGTCAGCACGGTGGCGCTGATCCGGTTCACGTTGCTGACCGTGCCGCCGGTGTCGAGCGACACCGTCGCACCCGGGTCGAAGTTGCTGCCTGTCAGGGTGATCGTGGTCGACGAGTTCGTGGTCGCCGTGTTCGGGCTGATTGCCGTGATGGTGGGCTGCAAGGTGGAGCAGCCGGCGTAGGCGACGTTCACGTTGAAGCAGGGGTCGCTTCCCGGGTCGCGCAGCGTGCTCGCGACATAAAAGCAAGGCTGGTTCGCTGCGCAGGAGCGACCGCCGCCGAGCTGGTAGTTCACGTCAACGGTGATGCGGTACAGCCAGCCGAAGCTCGTGACGGCGCTGTTGCAATCCGGGGTGGACAGCGACGTGAGGTAGCACTGGTCGATGAAGGTCGTGACGGTGTACGTGGTCCCGCCGACCTTGTTCACCATGCTGATCGGCACGGCCTGCGTGGTCGCCGGCGGCGTCGCGGTGTCAAAGTTCCCGGTCGAGGTGACGTCCTGGCTGAGGTTGACGCCGGTCGGCGGGCTGGTGATCGCCGCCTGCACTGCCGTTTGCGTGCGGCCACTGAGCAGTGACGTGCCGGCGACGCTGCGGGTGTAGTCGAGCTGCTGATCGGCAAGGACGGCGGCCTGCTGGGCCTGCGTCTGTCCGTTGCTCTCCTTCAGCGAGGAGGTGAAGAAACCGGCCGTGGTGGCCATCACCGTCACCAGAAGGCCGAGAGCGACCATGACCTCGATGAGCGAGAAACCACCGTCTCCCGACTTGCGGCGGCCCGGCAGGAACGACGAGATGATCCGCCGCGTACGCGACATCGCGATCACTCCTCACCACTGGGGACAGCCGGCCTGTGCATTAACTTCGCCGCAAATGGAGCAGGTATTAAGCGCCCGAACGGGCGAACAAGACCGAACGCGAACCTGCCCCGGACCTCGGTCCGGGGCAGGTTGGCGATCAGGTTGATCAGGTGTTCAGTGTCAGTTCGTGCAAGCGGTCTTGGTGATGCCGCCCTTCGTGTTCTCGTAGTACCAGACCGGGGGGTTGGTGGCCACCTTGCTGGTGGTCGCCATCAGGCAGAAGGACGTGGCCGTCGAGCCAACCCAGGTGATCGTGTTACCGGCACTGAGGTTGACCGTGGTGCTGTCGCCAGCGCTCTGGCTACTGCCGGTGATGGCGGACGCGTCGACCGCCTTGACACCCTTGAAGGTGGTCAGGGTGTAGTCCTGCCCGTCGACGTTCTGCGCCTCGACTTCCTGCGCCACGGTGCGAAGGTCGGACTTCATCGAAGCCTCGTAGCCCTTGCTCTTCTGGCTCAGGAACACGGGGATCGCGATGGCCGCCAGGATACCGATGATGATGATGACGACGAGGAGCTCGATGAGGGTGAAGCCCTCCTCCTCCTTGTTCATCCGCTTGTGCAGACGTGCGAGCATTTGTTGTCCTTTCCCGGACCAGATCCTCGAGCCTCCGGTCCGACCGGCGACTCACGACTCCAGCAATATCGTCAGGGTTGCTGCTCACCTGTAGGGAAGAGTTTCGATTCATTCTTTCGGGGGAAGCGCGTGGCAGAAATGCACCGGGAGCGGCCGGCCCCGGAGTATTCGCGACGGCCGTTCAGCCCACACGTAGTGCGCCATTCGGCCCCGGAAACGCCAAAGTCGCCGGCCGCAGGACGGTGGCAGGCGACTTTGCGGGTCTTCCCAAACCCGGGGGGGGTCTCGGGGCAGCCGAGATCAGGGGTAGGTCTTGGCGGTGCAGCTGGTTGTCGTGACGCCGCCGCCGGTGCTGTCGTAGTACCAGACCTTGGAGCCGGTCACCTGAGAGTTGGTGGCTGACAGGCAATACCCGTTTTGCCCCACGGCCTCGAGGCTGATCGCGTTGCCGTGCGACAGGGTGACCTTCTCGCCCGGGCCTACCGTCTGATTGACGCCGGTGATGGTTTGGCCGGCGCCGGCGCCGGCACCGAAGGGCACGCCCGCGTACGTCCAGTTGTCCGTGTAGAAGATCTCGACCTTGCCTGCTACGGCACGCAAGTCATACTTCATCGAAGCCTCGTAGCTCTTGCCCTTCTGGCTCAGGAACACCGGGATCGCGATCGCCGCGAGTATGCCGATGATGATGATGACGACCAGCAACTCGATGAGGGTAAATCCCCCATCCCGCCGGGAGTTCCGGAGATCCTTGCTGCGCACGGGACATCCCTTCGACTGGGCTCGAGGCAAGCTGTTTGCTCATCGGCCCCGGGAATGTTGAGCTAAAGGGATGGGCCGAGGGTTCGTCCGAGTGGACGAACCGAAACCGGCCTCTATTGCACGAGGTTGTAGATCTTGAACATCGGCATGTAGAGAGCGATGACCATGGAGCCGACGACGCCGCCGAGGAAGGCGATCATCAGCGGCTCGATAAGGGCGGTCAGCGCCTCGGTCGTCGCCTCGACTTCCTGGTCGTAGAATTCGCTGATCTTGGCGAGCATCTCGTCGAGCGCGCCGACATCCTCGCCCACCGCCATCATCTGAACCACCATGGCTGGGAAGACGGCGTGGTTGGCCAGCGGAGCAGTCAGGCTCTCACCCGAGCGCACGCTCTCCTGAACGTCGGCGATGGCGCGGGACAGCACGACGTTGCCGGTAGTGCCGGCGACGATGTCGAGGCTCTGCAGGATCGGCACCCCGGAACTCATGAGGGTTCCGAGGTTGCGGGCGAAGCGGCTCAACGCGATCTTCTTCGCGAGGCTGCCGAAGACCGGCATCTTCAACTTGATCGGATCGACAACGTTGCGTACCCGTTCATCGTGTTTGACCCGCTTCCACACCACGATGAAGACGATGAGCACCCCGAAGAAGATGGGGAAGTAGCTCTTCAGGATGTTGCTCGTGTCCATCAGCAGCCGGGTGGGCGCCGGGAGCTGGCCGCCCAGCGAGGAGAACATCTTCGCAAAGACCGGCACGATGAACAGCAGCATGGCGGTACACATCAGGATGGCCATGATGAAGACGATGACCGGATAGGTCATGGCGCTCTTCACCTTGCCCCGCAGCTTGACCTCGGCCTCGTAGTTCTCGGCCACCTGCAGCAGGACGGTGTCGAGGAAACCACCGACCTCACCCGCACGAGCCATGTTGATCATGAGCGGCGGGAAGACCTTGGGCGAGAACTTCGCCATCGCGACCGAGAGCGCGGTGCCGCCCTCGACGTCGGCGCGGACCTCGTGCAGGACCCGCGAAAGCTCTTTGCTTTCAGTCTGTTCGGCGAGGATGCGCAGGGCGCGCAGCAGCGGCAGACCGCTGTTGACCATCGTCGCGAACTGGCGCGACATGATGGCAAGGTCCTTGAGCTTCACCTTCTTGCCCATGCCGGGGATGGTGATCTCGCGCTTCATCCCGGCGTTGGCTTCGGTGATGTTGATGGGCGCGTAGCCCATCGCCTTGAGCTTGGTCGCCACCAGCGCCGGGGAATCCGCTTCGAGGTGACCGTTGATCATCTTGCCGGCACGGTCCCGGACCGCATATGCGTACGTCGTCGCCATTGCGCGTCGTTACCTCTCGAGCTTGATACCGGCGGCCGGCTGCGTTACTGCAGATGGCCCTGATGACGTTTCGTCGTCTGGAGCGGCCGGCTTTAGCCGGCGAGCATCACCCGAACTGTTGACGCCCCCGCATCGGCCCGCACAGGTGACTGAAGTCCTCGGTGTGGTGGCACTTCTCGAGCCCCACGTCGTAGGTGATCCGGCCCGCCATCACGAGTTCGGCCAGCTGCTGGTCCATGGTCTGCATGCCGTGCTTGGCGCCGGCCTGCAGAGCCGAGTAGATCTGGTGGCTCTTGCCCTCTCGGATGAGGTTGCGGATCGCGGGAGTGGCGACCAGGACCTCGGTCGCGGCCACCCGTCCCCGGCCGTCAGCGGTCTTGCACAGGGTCTGGCAGACGATGCCCTGCAGGGCACCGGCCAGCTGCACGCGAACCTGCTGCTGCTGGTGCGGCGGGAAGACGTCGATGATGCGGTCGATCGTCTGCGCCGCGTCCTGGGTGTGCAGGGTCGCGAAGACGAGGTGACCGGTCTCAGCGGCGGTCAGCGCGACCGAAATCGTCTCCAGGTCACGCATTTCTCCGACCATGATGATGTCGGGGTCCTGGCGCAGCACGTGCTTGAGGGCGTTCTGGAAGGAGTGCGTGTCCTCCCCCACCTCGCGCTGGTTGACCAGGCACGACTGGTGCTGGTGCAGGAACTCGATCGGGTCCTCGACCGTCATGATGTGGTCGCGCCGGTTGCGGTTCGCCAGGTCGACGAGGCTCGCGAGCGTCGTCGACTTGCCCGACCCGGTCGGGCCGGTGACAAGGACGAAGCCGCGCGGCAGCATCGCGAAGTTGGCGATGCTCGGCGGCATGTTGAGCTCTTCGAGCTTCTTGATCTCGTACGGGATGAGCCGGAAAGCGGCTCCGATCGCGTCACGCTGGCGGTAGATGTTGACGCGGAAGCGGGCCCGGCCGGGCACCGAGTAGGCAAAGTCGAGCTCGAGCTCCTCCTCGAAACGCTCCCGCTGCTTCTGCGTAATGATCGCGAAGAGCATCTTTTGCAGCACCGCAGCCGTGAGCTCGGGGTAGCCCTCGATGGGCATCAGCGAGCCGTTCAGCCGGATGGTCGGCGGCGCACCGATCGTCATGTGCAGGTCGGAGCACCGCCGCTCCAGCACCTGGATCAGCAGGCTGTTGAGGTCCCAGCCGACCAGGTCGGTGTCGGCCTCGGTGCCACGCGTGCTGCGAGCCTTGCTCATGTCCGGCAGACCCGCGCCGGGCGCGAGGGCGGGAGACCCCATCGGCCGGGCGGGCTGCTGCGGCATGGGCATGGGCACGGCCTGGCTGGGCACCGGAGGCGCGCTGGGCACGGTCGCCGTCACGAACGCGCTGTTGGGAGAGGGTGCCGGCGCGAAGCCACCGTTGCTCGCGGGAGGGGCGTGGGGCGGCGGTGCGGCGGAGGGCTGCACGGGCGGCCCCACGGGCGCGGGATAATTGCCGGCGAACGGCGCGCTCGCAGCCTGCGGCGGCTGACCGCCGGCGCTCTCGGGCGAGCTCTCGTTATGGCTCTGGTCCACGACCCCTCCAATGCGGGGGCCTGCGGCGACCCCGTGAGCAGGATCGGCGGGTTTCAGGCCCCCCTTGAGGGGCTAGCGGCGAAGTGCGTACGCCGCGACGGCCGCGGCGGCGGCCACGTTGAGCGAATCCACCCCGTTCGCCATCGGGATGCGTACCCATTCGGTCGCCGCGGCCAGGGCCGGCGCCGACAGGCCCGACCCCTCGGCACCGATCAGCAACGCGAGCCGCTCGTCGGGTCCGACGGCGAGCCGGTCGATGTCGTGCGCACGGGCGTCGGGGGTGAGCGCCAGGACCCGCCAGCCCTCGTCGCGCAGGCCCGCGAGCGGCTCGGGCCAGGCCTCGCAGCGCGCGTACGGGATCGCGAAGACCTGCCCCATCGACACCCGTACCGCCCGGCGGTAGAGCGGATCGCCGCACGTCGGGGCCAGGATGATGCCGTCGATGCCGAGCGCCGCGGCACTGCGGAAGACCGCCCCCAGGTTGGTCGTGCTCGACAGCTCCTCGAGCACCATCAGGCGCCGGGCACGGCGCTGCACCTCATCCAGGGTCGCCAGTGGTCGGCGAGCCATCGCGGCCAGCACCCCGCGATGCACGTGAAAGCCGGTCACCGCCTCCAGCACGTCGTAGTCGGCGACGAGGTGCAGCCCGGGGAGGTCTTCGACGTCCGGGGCGCGCGATCCGGCGACGAGCAGCGAGCGCATGGCGTACCCCGCCGCCAGCGCCCGGCGGACGACTTTCTCACCCTCGGCGATGAACAACCCGTCGGCGGGCTCCACCTTGCGGCGTAAGGCCACGTCGGTGAGTGAGCGGAAGTCCGAAAGGCGCGGGTCGTCAGCCGAGCTGATGTACGCGATCTCGGTCACGGAACGGCAAGCGCGCTCGTCAGCGGGTCATAAGCCCGGCGGCGTCAGGTCGGGTGTGACGTTGGGTGCGCGCAACGATGACATGACCGCTACCGTGCGCTGGAACGAGGCCGCCAGCTGCTGCTTGAGCGCCGCGCTGGTGTTCGGGTTCTCGTACGCCTGGGCATCCGGGTAGATCACGTAACCGCCGAAGCGGTCGACGTAGGTGGGCGTGTAGGTGATGCTGCCCACCGACCACGTGCCGGCGGCGTCGACGAAATGCAGCGTGACGATCACTCCGTCCTGCGACGACACCGGACAGCACTCCCCCGACTGGTTCGACAGGAAGTTGCCGACGCCGTAGACGACGTACTTGGTGCCGATCTTCTCCACCGGCTGCACCACATGCACGTGGCCGCCGACGATCGCGTCGACGTCGGGCGAGGCGAGGATCTGCGTCGCTTCCGCGCGCTGATCGGGCGTCGGAGTCGCCTGATACTCCGCACCCCAGTGCATCTGCACGATGACGATCTGGGCGCCGGCGGCCTTCGCGGCATGGGCGTCGGCGAGGATCTTCGGCACGTCGATCAGGTTGACCAGGTAGGGCTGGCTCGCCGGCAGGACGAAACCGTTGAGGCCGTAGGTGTAGTCGAGCAGTGCGACCTTCACCCCGCGCACGGTGTGTACCTCGGGCAGGCGCGTGGCGGCCGAGGTCGCCGTCCCCGCGTGCTCGACGTGGACCGCGTCGAAGGCCGCGATGGTGTCGGCGACGCCCTGGGCTCCGCGGTCGTAGCTGTGATTCGACGCGGTCGAGCACCCGTCGTAGCCGGCATCAGCGACCGCCACCGCGATCTCGTGCGGCGAGTTGAACACCGGATATCCCGACAGCCCGACGTCCGTCGCCGTCAGCGCCGTCTCCTGGTGGCAGATCGCCAGATCGACCGCCGACAGGAGGGGCTTGACCTGCGTAAACATAGGCCGGAAGTCATAGGCGACGCCGGTGGCGCGCCCGTCGATCGCGGCCTGGTTGAACACCGGGGAGTGCAGCAGGAGGTCGCCGGTGAACGAGACCGTGATCGGCTTCGGCGGCGGCGGCGGGGTGGGCGACGGGGTCGGGCTCGGCGAGGTCGACGCTGCGGACGCGCTCTCGCCCGCCGGAGCGGCAACGCTCGTCGGCGTGCCTCCCCCGCTGGAGCACCCGGCGGCGACCACGGCGGCGGCTACCAGGCAGCCGCCCAGCGCCAACGAACGGGTTCGCCGGTGAAAGAAACTGGCACGGGGTGTCGATCGGGGCACAGACTCATCCTGCCTGCCGAAGTGGCAAAGACGGCGTCTGAACTCACGGCGTTTCAATGTCTTTCACGACGAAGCGGCGCCTAAGCTTCGGCTCGTGAAGCGTTTCGTACCAGCGATCGCGCTGGTCGCGCTCACCGGTTGCGGGGCCGCCGGCGTTCCTCACGCTGCACACCAGGGGCGTGCGGTCACGACGCCCGTCGCCCGAGCCTCCGCGTCGACGCAGCCAGCAGCGAGCGCCGCACCGTCGCCGGCCGCACCGTCGTCAGCCGCACCGTCGCCGGCCGCACCGTCGTCAGCCGCACCGTCGCCGGCCGCACCGTCGCCGGCCGCGCCGCATCCGGTGAGCGCACCGCGGCACCAGAGCGTGATCATCGCCGGCGATTCGATCCCCGAGGACCTGGGCCCGATGATCACGCGGACGCTCAATGGCCCGCTGTTCGCCGGCCACACCGAGTCCCACCCCAGCACCGGCCTGGTGCGCGACGACTACTTCGACTGGCCAGCCGCAGCCCGCCGGATCGCCGCCGAGCATCCTGACACCGTCATCATGCTGCTGGGCGGCAACGACAACCAGCCGATGAAGCTGCCCTCCGGGACCTACGCCCAGCCGGCCACCCCGGCGTGGGACGCCGAGTACGCCCGGCGCGCCGGGCTCGTCATGGATGCGCTGCGTACGGGCGGTGCCCACCGGATCTACTGGCTCACCATGCCGACCACCGACCTGCCCGGCATGAACGTCGCCGTGGCCGCCATGGGGCAGGCCATCCGGGCAGCCGCGAAGGGCCGCTCCGGTGTCACCGTCTACAACACCGACGTTCTGCTCGGAGCCAACGCAGGCACTCGCGTAGCGCATCAGCCGGACGGCATCCACCTGTCCACCCTCGGCTCGGAGATGATCTCCAACGCGCTTATCGCGCGGCTGCGGATCGACGCCTCGACGGCGGCCTAACCCGGCCTAGTCGGGGTCGATGATCCGGGGCTCGCGGGCGGGGGCCAGGCCGGGCGTCTCGCGGGGGGCCGGCGGTTCGAACACGGCGTGGCGGACAGCGCGCACTTTCGGCGCGTTGGCCAGCACCACGGCCAGCCACGGCATCACGATCGCCACCCCGATGGCCAACCATCGGGCGGCGCCGCGAAAGATCAGCGTGGCGGCGACGAAGCAGACGGCCCGGAAGAGCATCGCGATCACGTAGCGACGCTCACGCTCGCGGATTTCCGCCGTCCGGGACGAACCGAGGTCGGTGATCACGACGGATTGGCGACGCTTACGCGAGGAGCCCGGTTGCGCCACTTGCTTAGTGTGAACCGGATTGCGAGGAAGCGCACCTCAAGATGTGCGCGTTCGCCGCGGGCGAAGCCGCCAGCACCCGCCCGAGGTGGATGGACAGGCTCTGACCTGCATATTGACCGAAAGCGGCGATGGGCTCGTAGCCGGAGGTCAGGTAGAGGGTGACCGCCTCCGGCTGCTTCGCCCCCGTCTCGAGCCACAAGTGCGCATAGCCCAGCGCCAGGGCCTGACGCTCGCAGGCTGCCAGCAGTTCGCGGGCGATCCCCTGGCCCCTGGCGTGCGGGCGGACGAACATCCGCTTCAGCTCCGCTGTCCGCTCGTCGAGGCGCCGCAGCCCGACGCAGCCCACCGCCTCCCCGCCGGCACGGGCCAGCAGCATCTGCCCGCCGGGCCCGTCGAACTCCTCCGCCGGCGCATGAACCGGATCGCCGCCGCTGCCGTAACGCACCTCGAGATCGGCATCCAGCTCGGCGACCAGCGCCGCTGCCTCCGCAAAGACGACCGGGACGACGCGGACGGCTTCCCGCTGCGCGGCCGGTCCGCTCACCGGCCGCGCCAGACCGGTGGCCGCTTCTCGGCGAACGCGCGGGCACCTTCCTGCGCGTCCTCGCTGGTCATCACCGGACGCACGATCTCGTTCTGGGCCTTCTGGGCCTCCTCGTCGGACCAGCCGTGGGCATGGCGCACGACGTCCTTGCTCGCGATGACCGCGAGCGGGCCGTTGGCGGCGATCTTGATCGCGAACTCCAGCGCCGCATCCAGGGCGCCGCCGGTCGGGGAGAGCTTGTTGACCAGTCCGAGTTCGTACGCCCGTGGCGCCTCGACGGGGTCGCCGGTGAGCACCAGCTCCATCGCGACGTGGTACGGGATCCGCAGCGGCAGCCGGAAAAGCCCACCGGCGGCCGCCGCCAGCCCACGCTTGACCTCCGGGATACCGAACTTGGCCGACTCGGCAGCGACGACCAGGTCGCACGACAGCACGATCTCGCAGCCGCCCGCGAGCGCCCAGCCCTCCACCGCGGCGATCAGCGGCTTGCTCGGCGGAGCGAACGTGAGCCCGGCGAATCCGCGGCCGGGCACGTGGGGGTTCTCTCCCCGTACGAACGCCTTCAGGTCCATGCCGGCGCAGAACGTGCCGGCGGCTCCCGTCAGGATGGCGACCCGGATCTCCGGGTTGCCATCGAGCTCGTCCATGGCGGCCGCGATCGCGTCCGAAACGCCGCGGGTGATCGCGTTACGCGCGTGAGGCCGGTTGATGGTGACGACGAGCACCTCGCCGTTGGGTCCACCGCGCTCGGTCAGGACGGGGTTGGCTTCGGGATCGGAATCAGTGCTCACGCCTGCCATCTTGCCCTGACCGGCCCCTTGCCGAAGACCGGCCCAGGAGCTGGGGATATGGCACCCTGGTGACGTGAAACGCGACATCTTTGACGACGAGCACCTCGCCTTCCGCCAGCTCTGTCGCGACTTCCTGCTCCGCGAAGCCGCCCCGCACAGCGCCGAGTGGGAGGCCGCCGGCATCGTCGACCGGCAGATCTGGAAGCAAGCCGGCTCCACGGGGCTGCTCGGCTTCGAGGTCCCCGAGGAGTTCGGCGGCGCCGGGATCCGCGACTTCCGGTACAACGCGATCCTCGGCGAGGAGGTCACCGCGACGGGCAGCGTCGGCGTCGGTTTCACGCTGCACAACGACATCTGCGCGCCGTACCTGCTCGCGCTGGCCAACGACGAGCAGCGGGCCCGCTGGCTGCCGGGCTTCGTCTCCGGCGACATCGTCACCGCCATCGCGATGACCGAGCCGTCGACCGGCTCCGATTTGCAGTCGATCCGCACCTTCGCCCGCCCGGCTGATGATGGCGACGGCTGGATCCTCAACGGTTCCAAGACGTTCATCACCAACGGCATCCACTCCGACCTGGTCATCGTCGCTGCCAAGACCGACCCGGAGGCCGGCCATCGCGGGATGAGCCTGCTCGTCGTGGAGCGCGGGATGCCCGGCTTCGAGCGCGGACGCAACCTGGCGAAGGCGGGCCAGCATGCGCAGGACACCGCGGAGCTCTTCTTCTCGGACGTGCATGTCCCGCGGGCCAACCTGCTCGGCGAGGAGGGCCACGGGTTTCGCTACCTGATGGAGAACCTGCCGCAGGAGCGGCTGTCCATTGCCGTGGCGGCCGTCGCCGGCATGGAACGGGCGATCGAGCTGACCCTGGCGTATGCCCGGGAGCGGACGGCCTTCGGCAAGCCGGTCGGAACCTTCCAGGCCAGCCGCTTCTCCATCGCCGAGATGGTGACCAAGACCCGGGCCGCGCGCAGCTACGTCGACCGGTGCATCCTCGCGCTCAACGCCGGCGAGCTCACCGCCGACGAGGCAGCCGGCGTCAAGTACTGGACCACCGAGCTCCTGTCCGAGGTTGCCGACGCGGCGGTCCAGCTGCACGGCGGCTACGGCTACATGGACGAGTACGAGGTCAGCAGGATCTGGCGGGATGCCCGCGTCACCAGGATCTACGGCGGCACCAACGAGATCATGAAAGAGATCGTCGGGCGGTCGCTCGGGTTCTGATCGGCCGGAGCGCGCACGGGCCCGGCTCAGGCCACAGGTCGCTACTGCCGACACAAGGATCACGTAAGCCGCTTCGCCTTCGGAGGTTTCGTGCCTTTTGCGCCGACCGCTTTGCGGCGGCTAGCCCTGGCCGTAGCGGTTCTGTATGACGTCGACCTGCTCCCCCAAGACGGCGGGGTGCTGCTCACCGGCCCGCACGAGGTACGCGTGTCGTGGGCGACCCTCAGCCATGTCCTCGAGCAGGCCGATCAGGCTGGTCAGCCTCGGGCCGGGGAGCCGAGCGAGCGCACCCGGCTCGACATGCTGGCCTGCTGGCTGATCGCGCGGCGGGCGCTGGCCGGTGACGACCCTCAGCTCGTCGCGCTGGGCATCCCCGCCGATCACGAGAGTCATCCGGGCGCCGCATGGGTACGCAAGGTCATCCCCGGCGGCGCGCTCTGCCTCGGCTTCGGCTACGGCCCAGAGCACCGGCCGCTCCCGCCTGGCGTCCTGGAACACGCGGGCATCGACGCCGCCAAGGCCTGGCAGCGCGTCCGGGCCGAACTCGAGCGACTGGGGACGCTGGCGGCCGAACGCGACCGGCGTCAGTCCCAGCGTGCCATCACGCCGTTGGGCAGCGCCGACGTCGTCACGCTGCTCGGCAGCGCCAGCCTGCGCCGTGAACTCGTCGCTGAGGGCAACGGCATGATTGCGTTGATCGTGCCGCTGCGCACCCGGGGCTGGCGCGCCGCCTACATCAGCGACCCGGCGTACGGACCCGCGCTGGCCGCGGCCATGCCCGAACGAGAGCGCGGCTTCGACCGTCCGCTTCTCGTCACCGCGGAGGAGATCAGCGAGGTACGCGCCGGCGGCGATCCGGCCCGCCTGCTACGCGCCGAGCAGGACTGACGCGCCGGATCAGGCTTCGGCGCCCTGAGCGTCCAGCGTCGGCTCGAGCCGGGCGACGGCCTCCGTCACCCGGCGCGCCACGGCTTGCGCCGACAGGCCCGCGTCGCCCATCACCTGCGCCCGCTTGCCCTGGGCGAGGAACTCGCGCGGCAAGCCGATGTCGCGCAACGGGGTGTCGACGTCAGCGGCCCGCAGCGCGCTCGCGAGCGTGCTTCCCGCGCCGCCCTGACGGCCGTTGTCCTCCAGGGTGATGACGAGCCGGGCCCGGCGGGCCATCTCGATCAGCTCGTCCGACACCGGCATGACGTAGCGAGGATCAACGACGCGCAGCTCGATGCCCTGGTCGGCGACCCGCTGCGCCACCTCGAGCGCCATCGGCACCATCGCCCCGAACGCCACCAGCAGCGCGGTCTCGTCACCCTCCGGCTCGCGCATGACATCGAGGCCGCCCTCGCGGCGGACTGCCGGCAGCGCGTCGGGCAGCAGCCCCTTCGGGAAGCGGATGGCGGTCGGCCCGTCAGTACGTTCCAGCGCCGTCTCGAGGGCCTCCGCCAGGCGCTCCTCATCACGGGGGGCGGCGAGGTCGAGGCCGGGCACGACCGGGAGCCACGACAGGTCCCACATGCCGTTGTGGGACGCACCGTCCTCGCCGGTCACGCCGGCGCGATCCATGACGAAGACGACCGGCAGCTTGTGCAGCGCGACGTCCATCAGCACCTGGTCGAACGCCCGGTTCAGGAACGTGGCGTACACCGCGACGATGGGCCGCAGCCCGCCCATCGCGAGCCCCGCCGCGGAGGTCACGGCATGCTGCTCGGCGATGCCGACGTCGAAGACGCGCTCGGGCCAGCGCTCGGCGAACGGGGCCAGGCCGACCGGGTCGAGCATGGACGCGGTAATGGCCACGACGTCGGTACGGGCCGCGCCGATCTGCAGCATCTGCTCCGAGAACGCGGAGGTCCAGCTGCGCCCGACGGCGACGGACACCGGACGGCCGGTGCGCGGATCGCTGATGCCGACGCTGTGCATGCGGTCGGTGTCGTGCTCCTCGGCGGGCGGGTAACCGGAACCCTTCGTCGTGACGCAGTGCACGATGACGGGCGCGCCGAAGCCTTTGGCCTTGCGCAGCGCCGACTCGATCGCCCCGATGTCGTGACCGTCGACCGGGCCCACATACTTCAGCCCGAGATCTTCGAACATGGCCTGCGGTTGCACGAGGTCCTTGATGCCGCGCTTGATGCCGTGCAGCGCGTCGTAGAGCGGCGGGCCGACCAGCGGGGTGCGGGCCAGCGCGATCTTCACCACGTCCAGCACCTGCTCGTACTGCGGCGTGAGGCGCAGCCCGGCCAGATGCTGGGCCAGCCCGCCGAGGGTGGGCGCGTAGGAACGGCCGTTGTCGTTGACGACGATGACCACCGGACGCTCGGCGCCCGCGATGTTGTTCAGCGCTTCCCAGCTCATGCCACCGGTGAGCGCGCCGTCTCCGACGACGGCCACCACGTGGCGCTTCTCTCCGCGCAGGGCATACGCCTTCGCGATGCCGTCCGCGTACGAAAGCGCCGTGGACGCATGGGAATTCTCGACGTGGTCGTGCTCGGACTCCTCGCGGCTCGGGTAGCCCGACAAGCCGCCCGCCTGGCGCAGGCGGTCGAACGCTCCAGCGCGGCCGGTCAGCATCTTGTGCACGTAGGCCTGGTGGCCGGTATCCCAGAGCAGCGTGTCGTGCGGGGAGTCGAAGATGCGGTGCAGCGCGAGGGTCAACTCGACGACGCCCAGATTGGGCCCGAGGTGGCCGCCCGTACGGCACACCGCATCGACCAGTTGCTCGCGGATGTCAGCGGCAAGCTCGGCCAGCTGCTCAGCCGAGAGCTCTCGAAGGTCGGCGGGCCCGCGGATCTCCGAGAGCGCTGTCACAGGGCCTCCTCACGCACTTCGACATCAGGGACGTCAGGCGCACTACCAGCCCAAGGTCTGGACCCAGTGTAGAGAAGCCCAGCCGACGCGGCCGCGAGGCTCGCCCGGTACCGGCGCATTTCGGGGTACTCAGGATCCGTCGAGGCAGCCGGAGACGGACGACGTGAGCAGCGGCGACGTGCCGCCGACCGGGTCGTACTCGGGCCCCGCCCACTTGCCCGGCAACGGAATGGCGGGCAGCGGGGTGACGGCGGCCGGGTCGGTTCCCTTGAAGGCGAACCAATCGCCGGACTTCCACCCGGTCGAGCCGGTCCTGGCAATAGCCGCCGATGCCGGCCCGGCACCGGACACCAGCAGTACGCGCGCCGACAGCCGGGGGTCGCGCACGTCGAGGTAGTAGACGGCGCCGATTCCTCCGCCAGACACCGGGCCGGCGAAGTAGCGCACGGCCTTGATGTCGTACCCGGTGCCGCCCTGGCTCTGCTCCAGCGCGGCGGTGGCCTGCTGGTAGAAGTCGGAGCCGGGCGCCGGCTGCACCCAACCGTTGACGCACGAAGCACTCTTCGCCCCTTTGCTGAGCGTGGCCGTCGACGTGTTCGTCGGGGCCGCGCTCGGGCTGGGCGTCGGGGACTCGGCGAGGGTAGGGCTCGGTGTGGTCGAGGCGTGCGTCGACGAGGTGCCGCACGCTGCCGTGACGGCGGCGCAGGCCAACGCCGCCGCGCCGACGGTCACGCTGGTGACGGCGCTTCCGCTACTGGCTCGACCAATCCGCACGCCATGACCGTAGGCCCGCTCCCCCGCCCCGGACAGCTGCCGCGCGGCGTGTCGCTACAGCTTGGGGACGAAGCGCTGCCCGGCGAGTGCCCGCTGCACCAGCTCGACCCCGCGGGCCGCACGCTCCAGCCGCAGCGCTTCCCGCTCGTACATCGCCAGCAACGCGTCCACGGCTTCGGGTGGCAGCCCTCCGGCGAGCTCCCGCAGCTCGGCCCGGGCCGTCGCGGCCCCGTGCCGGCAGGCCTGCGCGGCAGCAGTCACGTTCTCGCCGGCGACCCGCGCCAGCAGCACCGGCCAGCGCTGCAGGACCGCGTAGCCGCGGTGGTCGGGAGGACAGAGGTCATAGAGCCAGCCGATGGCGCGCCGCTCCCAGCCGGCGGCTCCGGGCGGCGGCAGCTCGGCAGGCCAGCCCGCCGGCACCGCCCCGCTCACACCGGGTCCGAGCGTGCCGGGGTCAGCAGCGCGAGGCACTCCAGGTGCGCGGTCATCGGAAAGAGGTCGAACGCGCGTAGCTGCTCGAGCTGATACCCGGCCTCCGCAGCGGCGCGAACATCGCGGGCCAGGGTCGCGCCGTCGCACGAGACGTACGCGATCGCCCGCGGGCCGGCCGCCGCGAGCCGGCGCATGATCTGCGGGCTGGCACCCGTTCGCGGCGGGTCGAGCACCGCGAGATCGATCCGGGCGTCCGCCAGCTCCACCTCCAGCGCCTGCCCGACATCCGCCGCGTGGACAGTGACATCGAGCCCTGCGCAGTTCACGCGCGCGTCGGCGGACGCCGCCGCAGCCATCTCCACGGCGGTGACGCCGACCCCGCGCGAACCCAGCGCGTAGCGAGAAGAGCCCCGCTCCGGCGTAGAGATCGAGCGCCTGCTCCCCCGGCTCCGGCGCCAGAGCCTGGAGGACGGCATCGGCCAGCATCTGCGGAGCATCTGGATGCACCTGCCAGAACCCGCCGCCGCTGACCCGGAAATCGTGGCCGAGCGCGCGATGCACGAGGGTGCCGTCGTCGTCGATCACGACGGCGCCCGTGGTGGGCGACGCGGCGAAAGCGACTCTCGGGCGCGGCTGGTGCGCGACGTGATGCGCCGGTGGCCCGTCCGCGCGCCAGGCGCCCGCCGCGTCCACCAACGGATGGCTGATCGGGCAGTGCCGCACCCGCTCGACGGCATGCGATCGATGACGCAGCAGGCCGCGCGAGCCGTCGCGTCCGACCGACACCTGCACCCGCGTACGCCATCCGAGACCGTCGGGTGCGGACGGCGCCGCTTCCACCACCACCGGGCCGGGGTCGATCCCGCCGAGCCGGGTCAGCTGCTCGCGTAGCACCTGGCCCTTCAGCTCCCGGGCTACCGGGACGGAGGCGTGCTGCCAGTCGCAACCGCCGCACCGGCCGGGAACGGCCAGCGGGCACGGCGGGGTCACCCGGTCGCCTGACGCCGCGAGCACCTCGACGGTGTCAGCCCTCAGCAATCGCCGGTTCTCGTCGGTGACCCGGGCGCGGACACGCTCTCCCGGCAGCGCGCCCCGCAGGAAGACCACCCGGCCGTCAGGTGCGTGGGCCACACAGTCACCGCCGGGCGCGGCGCGCTCCACCGTGAGCTCCAGCAGGGCAGCGTGACGGTCGCGACGGGTGGGTGCAGCGCTGCCGCGGGTCACGCCACCGGCTCGCGGGGTTCAGGAGCGTCGCGCGCGTCAGGCCCCGCCGCCGGCCCGCCGGCGTGGCGGCGTCCCGTTCCCCGCCGGACGTCGCCGGCGCGCGGGCGGCGGCCGTAGTCATCGGCCCGCCCCTCGGACGACTCGAGCTGGTACGGCACGCTCGTCACCATCACGCCGGGCTCGAAGATCAGCCGGCTCTTCAGCCGCAGCGCGCTCTGGTTGTGCAGCAGGTTCTCCCACCAGTGGCCGACGACGTACTCGGGGATGTAGACGCACACCACGTCGCGCGGGGACTCCCGGCGGATCCGGCGCACGTACTTGATGACGGGCCGGGTGATCTCGCGGAACGGCGAGTCGATGACGACGAGGTCGATGCCGATCCCGCGTTTGTTCCACTCCTCCTGCAGCGCCTCGGTGTCCTTGTCGTCGATCTTCACGGTGATCGCTTCGAGCACGTGCGGGCGGCTGGCCTTCGCGAAGGCGAGCGCGCGCAGCGTCGGCCGGTGCAGCTTGCTCACCAGGACGACGGCGTACACGCGGCTCGGCAGCGTCGGCGGTCCGGGCTCCGGCACGAGCTCTCGCGCGACCCGGTCGTAGTGGCGCCGGATCGACTTCATCGTCATGAAGATGATCGGCATCGCCAGGCAGACGATCCACGCGCCGCGGGTGAACTTCGTCAGCAGCACGATGACCAGGACCGTGCCGGTGAGGATCGCGCCGGTCATGTTGATCGACTGGCTGCGGCGCATCCGGCGGCGCTGCTGGGGGTCCTGCTCGGTGCGCAGCAGCCGGTTCCAGTGCCGGACCATGCCGCTCTGGCTGGTGACGAAGGAGACGAACACCCCGATGATGTAGAGCTGGATCAGCCGGGTGACCTCGGCCTGGAAGGCGACGATCAGCAGCATCGCGAAGCCCGCCAGCACGATGATCCCGTTGCTGAACGCCAGCCGGTCGCCGCGGGTGTGCAGCTGGCGCGGGAGGTAGCGATCCTGCGCGAGGATCGAGCCGAGCACCGGGAAACCGTTGAAGGCCGTGTTGGCCGCGAGCACCAGGATCAGCGCGGTCGTGCTGGCGATCGCGATGAACCCGAACGTGCCGGTGCCCCCGAAGACCGCCTCTGCTACCTGCGTGATGACGGTGCGCTGCTGGTAGCCCTTCGGAGTGCCGATCAGCTGCGAGGAGTCGGCGACGTGCACCTTCGACAGCAGCGCCAGCACCGTGACCCCGACGAACATCGTGATCGAGAGCATGCCGAGCAGCAACAGGGTCGTCGCCGCGTTCTTGCTCTTGGGTTTCTTGAACGCGGGCACGCCGTTGCTGATCGCCTCGACACCGGTCAGCGCCGTGCAGCCCGAGGAGAATGCCCGCAGCACCAGGAACACCGTCGCGGCCCCGCCGAAACTGCTGGTGGCGACCACTCCGAAGTGCGCGCTCTCGGCCCGCAAGTGGGTTCCGGTGGCGATGCGGATGAGACCGTAGCCGATCATGATCAGCACGGTGGCCATGAACGCGTACGTCGGGATGGCGAACGCGGTGCCGGATTCGCGAATGCCGCGCAGGTTCAGCAGTGTGATGACGAGCACAACGAGCACCGCCAGCAGCACCCGGTGCGCCGCGAGCGACGGGACCGCCGACAGGAAGTTCGACACCCCCGAGGACACCGAGACGGCCACGGTGAGGACGTAGTCGACCATCAGGGCGCTGGCGACGAGGACCCCGAAATTGCCCCCGAGGTTGGTCGTGGCGACCTCGTAATCGCCGCCGCCACTCGGATAGGCATGGACGTTCTGGCGATAGGACGCGACGACCGTGAGCATCAAAATGCCCACCATTGCTGCGATGTACGGCGTGAAGTGAATGAAGGAAAGGCCGCCGAGCGTGAGCACGAGGAGGATCTCCTCGGTCGCGTACGCCACGGAGGAGAGGGCGTCGCTCGCGAAGACCGGAAGAGCGATCTTTTTGGGCAGCAGCGTCTCGCCGAGGCGGTCGCTCCGGACCGGTCGGCCGACCACACCGCGCTTCAGCAGGCCCGTGAGCAAACCCACGGCGCGGAATGCTACGCGGCTACGGACCGGCGAGTGGCTCGTGAGGCTCGACTCACGGCTAGTGTTCCAGCCCGTGCACGTCGTCATTCTCGGTTGCGGCAGGGTGGGCTCCACCCTGGCGCGCAGCCTGACCAAGCGCGGCCACTCCGTCGCCATCATCGATCAGCTCGCCACCGCGTTCGACCGACTCGGCGCCGACTTCCCCGGTCAGACCATCACCGGCGTCGGCTTCGATCGCGACACCCTCAGGGAAGCGGGTATCGAGAAGGCCGATGCCTTCGCAGCCGTTTCCAGCGGAGACAACTCCAACATCCTGTCGGCTCGGGTGGCCCGCGAGACGTTCGGCATCGAGCACGTCGTCGCGCGGATCTACGACCCGCGGCGGGCGGAGGTCTACGAGCGGCTCGGCATCCCGACGGTGGCGACCGTGCGATGGACGGCCGACCAGATCATGCGGCGGCTGCTGCCGGAGGGTGCCATCCCGGAGTGGACCGACCAGAGCGGGCGCATCGTCCTCGCCGAGGTACCGATCGATGCCAGCTGGATCGGGCATTCGGTCGCCAAGCTCGAGGAATCGACCGGAGTGCGTGTCGCCTGCATCATCCGCTTCGGTGAAGGCATGCTGGCGGAGGCGGGTACCGCCCTGCAGCACGGCGACACCGTTCATCTGCTGCTGGTACGCGCGCAGCTCAACGACACCGAGCGGGCGATCGCCGCCGGACCGGAAGGCGCCTCGTGACCGACCCTCTGGTGAACCCGCCGACGAACGATGACGGGACGGGCCCCGCGGAGGCCGCCGCCTCCCGGTCATCACGCGAGCAGACCGGCCCGCGCAAGAAGGTCGCCATCGCCGGTGCCGGCAATGTCGGCCGCTCCATCGCGATGGAGCTGCTCGATCACGACCACGACGTCACGCTGATCGAGCGCGAGCCGCGCGCGCTCAAGCGCAAGACGGTCGACGGCGCGATGTGGGTTCACGGCGATGCCTGCGAGGTCGCCACGCTGGAAGCGGCGCGGCTGCAGGAGTACGACGTCGTGGTCGCGGCGACCGGGGACGACAAGGTCAACCTCGTCGTCTCCCTGCTGGCCAAGACCGAGTTCGGGGTACGCCGTGTGGTCGCCCGGGTGAACCACCCGAAGAACGAGTGGCTCTACAACGAGGCGTGGGGCGTCGACGTCGCCGTCTCTACCCCGCGGATGCTCACCGCGCTGGTCGAGGAAGCCGTCAGCGTCGGCGATCTCGTCCGGCTGATGAGCTTCATGCAGGGCGAGGCGTCGCTGGTCGAGGTGACGCTCGCCGAGGACAGCCCGCTCGCCGGCTTGCGCATCGATGAGGTGACGCTGCCGCCGGATACCGCGCTGGTGACGATCCTGCGCGAGGGCCGGGTCGTGCTGCCGGCGCCGGAGGCGACGCTGGAAGGCGGCGACGAGATCCTCGCGGTCGCCACCACCCCCGAGGTCGAAGCCGAGCTGGCGCGGGTGCTGGGCGGCGGCAAGGGCAGCACCACCAGCGCGTCGTCCCAGGCCGTGACCGACGGCTCGGCCGCGGACGACATCCCCGGATCGGGCGGCATCCTCTGATCGACCCGGCGCTCTCCCAGCCGGCACCCGCGACCGACCAGCGGCGGGGAGCGTCACACCGCGAGTCCGCCCGCAACGCCGGGCCGGTCGCCGGCGCCGGGGTAGCCGTGAACGTCGTCGTGGCGGCGACCACGCTGGCCGTTGCCCGGCTGCTGAACTCCCGCCAATACGGCACGTTCATCGAGCTGGTCGCGGTGTTCTACGTGCTGACGATGCCCGGCCTGGCCCTCGCCATCGCGGTCGTGCGACGGATGACAGACCGGCTCGCCCACGCCGGCAGCACGGCGGTCGCCGGCTGGGTGAGCGCGGTGCGTCGCAAGGTCTATCTCGGCTGCGCGGCCGGGTTCGTCGCGGGTGCTGTCCTCTCCGAGCCGATCGCTCAGCTCCTCGCCATCCGTAGCACCGCCGGCCTGGTCGAGACGTTCGGTGCCGGGGCGCTGTGGACCGTCGCCTGCTTCGAGCGGGCGCTGCTGCAGGCGAGGCAGGCCTATCCCGCGTACGCCACCAACCTCCTGCTCGAGGGGATCCTGCGGTGCGGGGTCACGCTGGCACTGGTGGGAGCGGGTCTCGGCGTTCCGGGTGCCGCCGCGGGACTGCTGATCAGCCTGCCGTCGGCAATCGGCCATGCCGGCTGGGCCGAGCACCGGCTCGCTGCGATCACCCCGAAGGCACCGGGCGAACTCCCCAGCAGACGCGAGCTCCCCGGCAGCGCTCGCCGTGACGCGCTGCTCGCGCTCGGTGCGCTCGGCTTGCTGGCCGTCCTGCAGAACGTCGACGTGCTCGTCCTCGGGCGTCACGACCCGGCCAGCAGCGGCAGCTACGGAGCAGTGTCGGTGGCCTGCAAGTCGCTGGTACTGATCGCGTTCGTGCTGGCCGGCTTCTTGCTTCCGGAAGCCGCGACGCGGCGCGCGGTGGGGCGCCACGCGATGACCCCCCTGGTCGTCTCGCTGACCTTCGTGGCCGTCCCGTCGGCTGTGCTGATCCTGCTCGCTGCCACCGACGGCCACTCCCTGCTCGCACTCGCCTTCGGAGGCCGGCTGGCCGGCGCGTCCGACGCGTTCACCCCGCTGGCGATCGCCATGGCGTTGCTCGCCGCCTCCGTCGTGCTGACGCATTACCTGCTCGCGGCCGGCGAGCGCCCGGTGCTCTGGGTGCTGCTCGTCGCCGGCGTCGGGACGACGCTCGCGCTCGCGCTCGCCGGCACCAGCCCCACCCGCGTCGCCTGGACCGACGCGACCGCGCAGACCGCGCTCACCATCGCGCTCGTCGGGATCGTTGCGCTCCACCACCGGCGCGTGCTCAGCCAGCAGCGCCTGCAGCGCCAGTAGCGTCGGCCCGTGCCGACCTTCCGCCCGACCTTTCAACCGACACTGGGCCGCAGCCGCGCCCTGTTCCGGGCCTTCGGCGTCGAGCAGACCGACCCGGCGCACTTCTACGGGATGGTGGCAGCAGATTCGGCCGCGCACGTTGCGCACTACGCCCCGCTCGACGGCAAGCTGCTGCTGGACGTCGGCGGTGGCCCGGGCTACTTCGCGGACGCGTTCCGCGCCGGCGGGGCGACGTATCTGGCACTCGACGCCGACGCCGGCGAGTTGAGCCTGCACGGCCGCTCCCCCGAGCGGGGCACCACCGTGCTCGGCAGCGGCTTGGCGCTCCCCTTCCGCACCGGCAGCGTCGACATCTGCTTTTCCTCGAACGTCCTGGAGCATGTGCCGGCGCCGTGGACGATGGCGGACGAGATGGTGCGGGTCACTCGCCCCGGCGGGATCGTCTTTCTCTCCTACACCATCTGGCTCTCGCCGCACGGCGGGCACGAGACCTCGCCGTGGCACTACCTCGGCGGCCGCCGGGCCCTGGAGCGCTACAAGCGCACCCACGGCAAGCCACCGAAGAACGTGTACGGGGAGAGCATGTACGCGGTCTCGGTGCGCGAGGCGCTGCGCTGGGCGCGGCGCCGCGAAGCCGACGGCACCGTCGAGATCATCGAAACGTTCCCGCGCTACCACCCGCGATGGGCGTACTGGGTGGTGCGGGTACCGGGCGTGCGCGAGATCGTCACCTGGAACCTGGTCCTGGTGCTGCGCAAACGCTAAGCGCCGGCGCAGCTAGCCACCATTGGTCGACGTCACCTTGATCGCCGGCGGTGTCGACGGGATGGGCGGCAGCCCCATGAGCTCACGGATTCCGCCGAGGAAGACCGGGGCCAGGTACTGGCCGCCGTGGATGTTGAAGTGGATGCCGTCGGGGTCGCGTACCTGATGGCCGCCGATGTCGAGGTGCCACTTGCCGTCCGGGCTGAAGAACTGGTAGAGGTCGAGCACCACCACGTTCAGCGGGTGTTCCGCCGCCACCGCCCAGACGATCTTGTTGAAGTCCTGCACGCGACGGCAGTCGTCCTGCGGCCAGTAGGTACCGTCGGGCCGCTCCGGACGCTGGTAGCAGGGCGCGGTCGCGAGCGCGACCTTGCCCCCCGCCGAGCCGAGCATCGCGACGGCCTTTTCGAACTGGGCCTTCAGCAGCTTGTCGTACGCCGGCTGGCCCATGTGCATGACCGTGCCGTTGACCTTGCGGTTGACGACCTCCCAGTGCCCGAGCACCACGAGCGACACGTCGGGCCGCTGCACGGCGACGGTCTGCCGCCACTGCTGCGGCCAGTTCCAGCACTCGCCATACTTCACGGGAGCCTGGTCGCCGTCGCCGGCGCCGACGCCCGGAGCGATGCCGCAGCCGATCCGGGCGTCGTTGATGAGATTGACCTTCCACGCGCTCGTGAGGCCCTGCAGGGCCAGGTCGGCGCTCCAGGCCGTCGAATCCCCGACCAGGAGCACGTTCAGCGGCTCGGCCGGCACCGGGTTCGGCGGCACCACGGGCTTGCCGCCCGGCAGGACCCCCGGGGTCTTGCTCAGGATTGGCGAGGGACTCGGCGTCGGGGTCGGGGTCGGTTTCGGCACCGTCACCCGCTGGCGGGCCAGCAGCTGGGTTTCCTCGTTCTGCTTCTGCGCCATCGAGTCCAACTTCTGGGCGAAGTTGGCGTCGTTGGCGCCGCTCGCGCGCGGCAGGACCGACCACGGGCCGGCGATGCCGGCCAGCATGACCACGCTCACCAGGCCGACAGCAGCGAGGCGCCGCCCGGGCACGTAACCGGCCAGGATCGGCCGTTCCATGATCCAGTACGACAGCTCCGCGAGTGCGAGAGAGATGCCGATGCGGGTCCACAGCAGGGCGGCCCCGGTCAGGCCGGTCCGCGCTCCGTTGGCGAACAGGATCACCGGCCAGTGCCAGAGGTAGAGGCCGTAGGAGATGCGCCCGATGTGCGCCAGCGGAGGCAGCCCGAGCAGCCGTGACAGCGGACCCCGCGGCGCCCGGATGAGCGTCACGATCACCACGGCGACCAGCACGGCGACACCGAGGAACCCGCCGCGGTAGAGCAGCCGGTCCTGACCGCTGACCTTGACGAAGATGGTGATGAGCCCGCCGAGCGCGAGCGCGCCGACCAGCGACCAGCGACGCACGGCGTGGATGTTGGTGCGCACCGCCCATGGGGACCGCGGCAGCGGCACGCAGGACGCGAGCGCCGCCCCGGCCAGCAGGGCGAGCGCACGGGTGTCGGTGCCGTAGTAGAGCCGTGATGCGTCGGTGCCGTGCAGCGCGCCGTACACCAGCCAGCCGGTGCTGGCCACGGTGCCCAGGACCGCGAAGACGAAGACGCTGCGCCGGCCGCTGCCGACCTCACCCGGGCCCTGGTGCCGGACGCGGCGAGCCAGCCACGGGCCGAAGCGCACCACCGCGACCACCCCGGCCACCAGCAGCGGCCACAGCAGGTAGAACTGCTCCTCCACGCCGAGCGACCACAGGTGCAGGACGGGCGACGGTGCCGCGGACGAGGAGAAGTAGCCCTGGTGGGAGAACGCGAATCGCCAGTTGGCGACGTAAAGGAGCGCGGAGGCCACGTCGAGCCGGATGCTGTGGATGTCGAGCGACCGGTCGAGCGCGGCCCACAGCATCACGGCGATCAGAACGAGCAGCAGCGCCGGCAGCAGCCGCCGGGCCCGACGGGCCCAGAAGGCGCGCAGGTTGACCGTGCCGCCGCCGCGCACCTCGCGCAGCAGCAGGCTGGTGATCAGGTAACCGGACAGGACGAAGAAGACGTCCACGCCGAGCAGGCCGCCCGGCACCCACGGGACGCCGGCGTGGTAGAGGATGACGCCGGCCACGGCCAGCGCACGGACGCCGTCGAGCGCGGACCAGCGGGCCTGCCGCTCTGAGTCTGGATGTGGGGTCGGTTTTCCCCGCCCCGAGGGGTCACGCCTGGCCGAGCGGGCAAGCAGCGCCGTGGCCATCACCCGCGGTTACCCCGGCCCCGGCCACCCGTGCACCGCCGACGGGTGAAAAGTCGCATTTCGGCGGACCGTGGCACCTCCGCAGAGTACCGGTATGGAGGTTGGCTACTCGTGTCACCCCGCCGATTTCGCCTGCATGTTCTTGACGGCGAGGGAACGCAGTTTCGGGAGCAGTTGGGCGGCGACGGGCGGGATGGCCGCGTGCGGGAAGTGGATCCCGTCGGAGCTACGGATGAGATAGCCGTCGAGGGTCGTCACGTACTTCCCGCCGGGGCAGACGATCGCCTTCAGATCGACCACGGTCGCCTTCGTCGGGTGCCGGGCGGCAGCCGCGCGCAGCAGCTCGTTGAACCGGGCCAGCCGCTTCGGGTCGTTCTCCGGCCAGAGCGCGCCGCTCGGGCTTTCCGCGGCGGCGCTGCACGGGGCCGTCAGCAGCGCGACCGTGGCACCGCGCGCCGACACCACATTGATCAGCAGGTCGAGCTGCCCGGCGAGGTAGGCGTCATAAGCCGGCTGGCCGATGTGCTGCCATCGCCCGTCCCGGTAGCGGTCCATCAACTCCCACTCGCCGACCAGCACGGCGACCACCTCCGGACGATCCTGGGCGACCTCCTGCGCACGCAGCTGCGGCCACTTGAGGCAGAAGCTGGGGTCGTTGGAGTCGGTGCCGCGGAAGCGTCGCGGGCTGCCGAGCGCGATGCCGCAGCCGAGTAGTCCCGCATTGTCGATGTGGACGTCGTACGGCACCTCGCTGCGCGAGAGCGCGTCGGCGAGCGCGAGAGCAACGCTGTCGCCGACAAAAAGGACGCGTGACGTGCCCGGCGGCTTCGAGGACTTGAGCGAGGTGTCGGCCTGCGGCGCGTTCGCCGCCACCGGCGGGGTGAGCGCGGCCGGCGACGGGGTCGCCGCGAGGAGCACGCCCACCAATGCGGCGACGGCGACGGGCGCGGTCACGCGTGGGTGCGGGAGCCGCCAGCGCCCGCGGCGCACCGGCAGCTCGACCAGGTGGTAGCTGGCCACCGAGATCGCCAACGTGACGGCCAGCCGCACCGCCAGCAGGCTCGCGGTCGACAAGCCGGTGCGCTCGTGGTTCAGCAGCAGGAAAAGCGGCCAGTGCCACAAATAAATGCCGTAGGAGATCTGCCCCAGGTAGCGCAGCGGCTGCCGGCTCAGCACCCGGGCGAGCATGCCGGAGGGCTCCAGCGAGACCGCCGCGATGACGACGACCACCAGGGCGGCGACCAGCAGGAAGCCGCCGCGGTAGAGGAAGGTGGACTGCCCGTTGATCGCGTGAAAGCACCAGAGCGTGCCGACGGCGGCCGCGAGGCCGGCGAGCTGAAGGGCCGTCCGCGCCGAGGGTTTGAGCTCGGTCGCCGGATCCCGGCGCACGTACCAGGCACCGAGCACCGCGCCGAGCAGCAGCTGCATCGCCCGGGTGTCGGTGCCGTAGTAGAGCCGATCCGTCCAGACCCCGGCCAGGGACTGGATCAGGGTGGTGGCGAACGCCAGCGCCACCAGGGCCCCCGCCCACCGCGACACGCTTCGCCCCCGCCGCAGCAGCCCAATGACGACGAGCGGCCACAGCAGGTAGAACTGCTCCTCCACGCCCAGCGACCAGGTGTGCAGCAGCGGCGACGGCGCGTTGAACGACGCGAAGTAACCCTGGCCCGAGAACGCGAAACGCCAGTTGGCGACATACGCGAGGGTGGCGAGCAGGTCGGCACGCAGCGTGGGCGTCTTCGCCGACAGCAGCAGGCCCCAGGTGACCCCGACGAACAGCAGCACCAGGACCAGCGCGGGCAGTAGCCGACGGACCCGTCGCAGGTAGAACGCGCCGAGGCCGATCCGGCCGGTGCGGTCGCGTTCGGCCACCAGCAGCGCCGTGATCAGAAAGCCCGACAGGACGAAGAACACGTCGACCCCGAGCGTGCCGCCCTGGATCCAGGACAGCCCGGCATGGAAAAGCAGCACGGCGATCACGGCGATGGCGCGCATGCCATCGAGTGCCGGGATCCGGGTCAGGGTGGCCGAGCGGACGCCGGGATCCGGCGTGCGGGCACCGGACACGCCTGGACAGTACAAGCGAACGCTGGGTGAACCGGCACTGGAACCGCCCGCGGACAACCGGCTGCGCAATGCCCGAATGCCTCAGCCGCCTGCGGTAACGTCGAGTCGGCGGAAGTGACCGGCTGGCAGATGTGCCACCGCTGACACGGAGCCCGGAGGTAGACGATCTCCTCGAGCACGGACACCGCCGCCGATTCCGCAGCCGGCAATCGCTCCGGCGGCCGCGTCGGCGCGCCGGGTCATACCGAAGATTCGCCCGACCAGGTGACCCATTCCGGCGCCCACCGGCCGGGTCGCCCCCGGCCGGGCGCCGCCGTGCGCCAGGGCCGTCGCGGGTTCCAGCACGTTCCCGCCCTCGACGGGGTGCGGGCGCTGGCCGTGCTCTGCGTCATGGGCTACCACGCGGGCGTGGGCTGGCTGCCCGGCGGCCTGCTCGGGGTCGACGTGTTCTTCGTCCTGTCCGGCTTCCTGATCACCAGCCTGCTGCTGACCGAGTTCGGCAAGACGGGACGGATCAGCCTGCTGGGATTCTGGGGCCGCCGGGCGCGCCGGCTGCTACCCGCGATGGCCATCCTGCTGGCGTCCATGATCGCCTGGGCGACCTACGTCTCCCCCGCCACGTCGCGGGCGTCGCTACGCGGTGACGCTCTCTCGACCCTGGGATACGCCGCCAACTGGCGTTTCATCCTCTCGGATCAGGGCTACTTCGACCATTTCGGGCCGCAGTCACCACTCCTGCACACCTGGTCTGTCGCGGTCGAGGAGCAGTTCTACCTGGTGTGGCCATTGCTGCTGCTGCTCGTGCTGCGGTGGCGCCGCCGCGGGGTCTTCACCCTCGCCTTCGTCGGCGCCACCGCGTCAGCCGTCTGGATGGCCGTGCTGTCGATCGACGGCGCCAACCCCGACCGGCTCTACTACGGCACCGACACCCGCGCGCTTCCGCTGCTGCTCGGATGTGCGCTCGCGGCGATGAGACCCACCGGGGGGATCGAGCAGTCGCTGGCGCGCATTCGCAAGGTCGCCGTGGCCCGCACCATCCGGACCACCATCCAGCTGATCGGACTCGCCGGGGCGGCGGTCCTCACCCTGTGCTGGCTGCGCACGCAGGACCGGAGCACGTGGCTCTACCGCGGCGGGTTCGTCGTCGTCGCCGCAGCAGCGGGCGCCGTACTGCTCTCGTGTACCGACGCGCCGCGAGGCCCCCTGGCCCGGCTGCTGTCTTTGGCGCCGCTGCGCTACATCGGAGCCATCTCCTACGGCCTGTACCTCTACCACTGGCCGATCTTCCAGTTCGTCACCCACAAGCGCGCCGGCCTCACCGGCGGGGGCCTGCTCGCGCTGCGCTTCGCGGTGACGTTCGCCGTCGCGATCGTCTCCTACCACCTCATCGAGCAGCCGATCCGGCGCGGGGCGCTCTCCCGTGCCCGGCTTCGCCGCTGGTTGCCGCGGGGGATCGCCGCCGCTGTCTTGCCGGTGACCTCCGTGCTCGTCGTGGCCGGGCTGATCACCGGGCTCACCCTGACGACGCAGGCATCCGCCAGGCAGATCGCCGCCGCCGGCGGGGTCCCGACATCGCTGCCGAGCGTCCAGCCGCCTCCCCCGAAGCCGCCGGAGCTGAATTCGGCTCAGAAGGCGGCGCTGGGGCGGCCGATCCGGGTGCTGATCGAGGGAGATTCGCTGGCATCGACCTTCGCGGTGGGCTTCGGGGACCTCGGGTCGAAGTACGGCTACCAGTCCTTCAACCTCGGCCTGCTCGGCTGCGGCCTCGCCACCGTCGGGCCGTTCCGGGACGACCGGGGCGTGAACTATCCCAGCCCGGATTGTGCGAAGTGGCCCGCGAAGCGCGCCGCTGACGTCCGCACGTACGACCCAGACGTCGCGATCCTGCTGGCCGGGCGCTGGGAGGTCCTCGACCGGGTCTACCAAGGGCAGTGGATGCACGTCGGGGATCCGGCCTACGACAACTACCTGCTGCGCCAGATGGACCTCGCCATCAAAGTGCTCAGCTCCGGCGGGGCGAAGGTGCTGCTGCTGACCACGCCGTGCTTCGCGCCGCAGGAGCAGCCCGACGGCTCCACCTGGCCGTTCGACGACCCCGCCCGGGTGACCCGCTACAACCAGCTGCTCCGGCAGGCCGCGGCCCGCCACCCGGGAGTGGCCAGCATCGGCGATCTGGATGCCCAGTTCTGCCCGACCGGCAGCTACTCGGCGTCGGTCAACGGGCTGGTCATACGCACTTCCGACGGGATCCACATCTCCGAAGCCGGCGGGCAGTACGCGGCCGGCAAGCTCGCGTCTGAGGTGATCGCTCTCGGTTCCGTGCATCGGGCCGCCGAAGCCCGCAACACCCCGGCCAACCAGTCCGAGCCGCCGCCTCCCTGATCAGCCGGCCGTTCAGCGGTCGGTGTGGACGGCCGCCCGTTCGCGCTGGCGCAGGAGCCAGCGATGCCCGACGGCGATGCCGGGACGTTCCACGATCAGGTAGCTCACGGTCGAGACGGCGATGGTGACGGCGGCTGCCGTCACCAGCAAGGGCAGGAACGGCGCGTTCAGCACCTTCCACGACGTGTGGGCCTGCAGCTCGCGGACCACCAGCTGGTGCCACAGGTAGATGCCGTAGGAGACCAGACCGATCAGCGAGAGGACGTGGCTGGCGAGCAGGCGCCGCACGAGGCCGGTGCGCGGGGTGCCGAACACCGCGGGCAGCAGCAGGAACAGGCCGAACAGCCCGTACAGAAGCTGGCGGGCGACGTCGGTGCCGGCGCCGCCGACGGCGAGCGGGTCGGTGGTGAGCCCGACCTGGGTGGCCACCAGCCAGAACATGAAAGCGGCGACGACCCAGCAGGCCAGGTCGGCCCCCGGCCTGCTGATCCACCGCAGCACCTTCGGCACCGCGCCGGTCTGGCTCACGTAAGCGCCGGTGACCGCGAGCGCCATGCCGAGCGCGAAGTGGTCACTCCACGACGGGAGCCAGCTGCGGGCCGTCTGCGTGGGGCCGGTCGGGGCGGCGACGACCCAGAGCCGGAAGAGCAGGCTCGCGACGTACAGCACACCCAGCGCCGCCAGCTCCCGGCGCAGCACCGCCGCCGGGTCATGGGGACGCCCCCGCCGGCTGTCCAGCCGCCGCATCCACGCCGCCCACAGCGGCAGCGCCAGATAGAAGGTCACCTCGATGCACAGCGACCAGGCTTGGGTGATGCCGTGAAACACCCACTGCCGTGAGTACACCTGCAGGAAGAGCGCGTTTTCCAGGAAGCCGCTGACCCCGTGCACGCTCGCCCAGCCGGTGAACAGGTAGGTGACGACGAGCGCCGCCCAGTACAGCGGCACGATGCGCAGCACCCGGCGCACGAGGTAGCTGCGCACGTTCGGCCCGGGGCGTCCCGCCAGCGCCGCCGCGGCGAACGGTCGGTAGAGCAGGAAGCCGGAGATCAGGAAGAAGACCGAGACCCCGATCTCGCCGCGCGAGGTATAGCGGCCGAGCGAGGAGCGGAACGTGTAGCCCGACGCGGCGCCGACGTGCACCACGACCACCAGAAGCGCCGCGATCGCGCGCAGCCCGTCGAAGCCGGGCACGAACCCGGCCGCCTTCCCCCGGGTCTGAGCAGCGCCCGCACCGGCGGCGCCGGGCGCGACAGCTGAGGTGGATGCCGCCGTCACACCGTCGCCCGATCCGGATCGACGGGTGGATGCGGCACTGCCGGGTCAGGCGCGTCGAGCTGAACCGCGTCGTCCTCGGGCGGCAGGCCACGCTGCCGGCGGCGCTTGATGAGCTCCGCGAGACCCACGAAACCTGCCGTGCCCATGAGCACGAACGCCACTTCCGCGCTCGCCCGGTAGCGGCTCTGGCCGAACGTGATCGCCGTCGAGATAGCAACGTTCACGATGAGCGCCGCGAGCGGGGTCACCGGGATCTTGCGTCTTCGCATCACGAAGACGCCGAAGATCGACGACGCCTGCAGGATGTAGAGCATCACCAGGCCGAAGCGGCCCCAGTTCAGTGGCTTGGTCTCGATCGTGGAGTCCAGCTGGACGTTCTGCAGCGGCCGATACCAGTCCCACGTGCGGCCCTCGCGGTCGACGATGAGCATCGGCAATTCGCGCTTGTGCGCCTTGATGTAGTCCAGCGCGTCCTTGCGATAGATCGTGGCCTGCAGCGACAGGTCGCGGTAGACCCGCGGCTTGTAGATCACACAGGCCGCAGCCCAGTACGCGCGGAAGGCGCCCTTGTAGGTCAGGTCACAGTTCGCGGAGAGCAGGGTCACGTCGAACCCGCTGCTGATCGTGACGGGCTTGGCGAAGCGCGAGAGGTTGTAGCCGACCCAGGGGCCGAGCACGAGGCAGCTCGTCAGCCCCGACGCGAGGATGAGGGTGATGCGGCGCTTCCACGCCATGCCCTTCATCCACAGCACCATCGGGACCAGCATCAGCACCGGCAGCAGGATGGCTTCGGCACGCGAGAGCGTGGCGAGGGCGATGCCGAGCCCGAGCCAGCAGGCCGACTTCACGGTGCGGCGTTGCCAGAAGCGATAGGCCCACAGCACGGTGAGCGCCGTGGTCAGCTGCGCCGTCCCTTCGGACAGGACCGCGCCGTCGTTGAACCAGAAGTAGGGGTAGATCGCCACGATCACCGCGGCGAAGATCCCGGCGCCCTTGCCGAAGAGTTCCCTTGCCGTGTAGCCGATGATCAGGATGGTTGACGTGTCCATCAGGCACGTGAAGATCTGGTGCTCGAGGTAGGTGTGCAGACCGATCCAGGACTCGCCGGCCAGCAGGACGATGTAGAGCGGCGGGTGTTCGGCGGCCTGCACGACCCAGCCGCGCTGAAAGAAATCGTAGGGCTGGATGAAGCCGTGGCCGGTGGCCAGCAGGTTGGCGCCGTAGTGGTAGTAGTACGAGTCGCCGCCGATGTGCACGTGGTACTGGTAAATGAAGACGTAGCCGAGCCGCACCGTCAGCCCGAGCAGCGCGACGGCGATCAGGGTCGCCCACCAGCGGGTGGGACGGTGGAGGCGCAGCCGCACGGCCGCAGGTTATCTGGCGCATCCCCATGTGAGTCGCTGCCACGCCTGCCGATGGGCGGATGCCCGACGCGAGCGGCTTCGAGCCCTAGTCTGGCCAGGTGTCCACTGACCGCCGGGTGCGCGACTTGCTGGTCGTCGTCCCGGCGTGGAACGAGCAGGCGTCCGTGGGGCACGTGATCAAGGAGGTCGGCTCGGCCTGCCCCGAGGCGGATGTCCTGGTCGTGGACGACGGGTCGACCGACGCCACCGCGTCCGTGGCCCGCCAGGCGGGTGCCGCCGTCCTGTGCCTCCCGTACAACCTGGGGGTCGGTGGGGCCATGCGGGCCGGCTTCCGGTACGCCATGCGCAGCGGCTACCGCGTCGTGGTGCAGGTCGACGCCGACGGCCAGCACGACCCCGCGGCCATCCACCAGCTGGTCGCGGCACTCGACGGACCCGACGGTGCGGACGGTGCGGACGGGGGGGCCGACATCGTCGTCGGGGCCCGCTTCGCCGGCGAAGGCGCGTACAAGGTCGGCAAGGCGCGGTGGTTCGCCATGCGGGTGCTCGCGCACCTGCTCTCGCGGATCACGAAAACCAAGCTGACCGACGCGACCTCGGGCTTTCGCGCGACCGGCCCGCGCGCCCTGCCGCTGTTCGCGCGGAGCTATCCGACCGAGTACCTGGGCGACACGATCGAGTCGCTCGTCATCGCCGCCCGCTCGGGCTGCGTCTGCCGGCAGGTTCCGGTCGTCATGCGGCCGCGCTATGCCGGTACGCCGAGCCAGTCGGCCTGGAAGTCGATCGCCTACCTCGGACGCGCGTTCCTGGTACTGATGCTCGCCGCCGTGCGCCGCTGGCCGCAGCTGTCCCCGGGGGATGAGGATCAGCGCAAGGACGCGAAGGAGCAGCCATGATCCGAACCCACGTGATCGCCGGGGTCTGCGGCCTGCTCGTGCTCGCCGTGATGGTCGAACTGTTGCGGCGGCGCCAGCTGCGCGAGAAGTACGCCATCCTGTGGCTCGGCGTCAGCGTCGTCGTCATCGTGCTGGCGGCGTTCCCTGGGCTGCTGGACTGGTCGGCACACCGGCTGGGCATCTACTCGCCGCCCAACCTGCTGCTGTTCACCGCGGTGCTGGTGCTGCTGCTCGTCGCGGTGCACCTGTCCTGGGAGGCGAGCCGGCTGGAGGAGGAGACCCGCACTCTCGCCGAGGAGATCGGGCTGCTGCGGATGCAGGTCGAGGCGCTCTCCCCCGCTCTTGTCCCCGACGGTGCCTCCGGTAGCCCCGCCGACGCCGCCGCCGGTGACCCCGGCAGCCCCGCGCAGTAGCCGCGCGTGTCCTCTGCTGACGTCGCTTCACCAGCCAAGGCGGGAGTGGGGCCAGAACAGGCCAACAGGTCGCCCGGCCGGTTCCGCCATCTCGCGCCGCTCGATGGCCTGCGGGCGATCGCCGTGGCCGCCGTCATGGCATTCCACACCGGCGCGGGCTGGGCCGTCGGCGGGTTCCTCGGGGTCGACGTGTTCTTCGTGCTGTCCGGCTTCCTGATCACCGTGCTGCTGGTGAAGGAATGGCAGCGCCGCGGCCGCGTCAGCCTGCGGCGCTTCTACGCCCGGCGCGCGCTGCGCCTGCTTCCGGCGGTCGCGCTGCTGTGCACCTTCCTGCTCATCGTCGGCCCGGTCGGCACCGGGGTCGCCGCGCGCAACGCGCTCTGGAAGGGCGTCGCCGGCACGCTGTTCTACTTCCAGAACTGGCAGCAGGCCCTGGGATTGCTCCCGATCCTGCAGCTCACCGACCACACCTGGTCACTCGCGATCGAGGAGCAGTTCTACCTGGTGTGGCCCGCGCTGCTGCTCGGCACCATCTACTTGGCCGGGCGCCGTGGTCCCGACAGCCGTGACCCGCTGCGCGCCGCGCTGGCCGTCGCCCTGCTCGTCGCTGCGACCTCGGCGCTGCTGCGGATAGCACTGTGGTCGGGCCCCGGCTCCGAGGCACGGCTGTACTACGGCACCGACACCCGGGCCGACTCGCTGCTGATCGGCAGCGCCCTGGGCATCGCTTACGCGAGTGGCCGCCTCGAACGGGTGCGCCGGCTGCTACCCGCGCTGGCCCCGCTCGCGCTGCTGGCCATCTTCGCCACGTTCGGCTTCGCGCACCGCGACTCGGCCCGGCTCTACCTCGGCGGGCTGACGGTGTTCGCGCTCGTCGTCGCCGTGCTGATCGGCGGGATCGCGCTCGCACCGGCCAGCCCCGTCGGGCGGGTGCTCGCGATCCCCCCGCTGGTGTGGCTCGGGCGCATCTCGTACGGGATCTACCTGTGGCACTGGCCGGTCTTCCGCTACCTGCACGAGGCGCGGCTCGGCCTGTCGTGGGGCCCCACCCAGCTGGTGCGGATCGCCGTCTCGCTGGGGGCGGCGACCCTCTCGTTCTACGTGCTGGAGCGTCCAATGCTGCGGCTGCGACACCGGTTCGATCCCCCCGCCGACACTCCCGCCGACACTCCCGCCGGCAGCAGCGAGGCGCCTCCCGGCACCGCGGGTACGGGCGTGGCAGGCTAGCTGAATGCCCCGCGCGCTGATCACCGGAATCACCGGACAGGACGGTCTCTATCTCGGCGAGTTGCTCGAAGACAAGGGCTACGAGGTGTTCGGGCTGGTCCGCGGCCAGAGCAACCCGAAAATCGCCACGGTGGAGCGCGTCATCCCGGGCGTCACCCTGCTCGAGGGCGACCTGACCGACCTGCCGTCGCTGATCGGCGCCATGGAGATCGCCCAGCCCGACGAGGTCTACAACCTCGGCGCGATCTCGTTCGTCGGGCTCTCGTGGAAGCAGGCGGAGCTGACCGGCGAGATCACCGGGATGGGCGTGCTGCGTGTGCTCGAGGCGATCCGCATCTCCACCCAGAACGACATGAGCCGGGTTCGCTTCTACCAGGCCTCGTCGTCAGAGATGTTCGGCAAGGTGCGCGAGGTCCCGCAACGCGAGAGCACCCCGTTCCACCCCCGCTCGCCGTACGGGGTCGCGAAGACCTTCGGGCACTACATGACCGTCAACTACCGCGAGTCCTACGGCGCCCACGCCAGCTCGGGGATCCTGTTCAACCACGAGAGTGAACGGCGCGGCTACGAGTTCGTCACCCGCAAGGTCACCCGAGCCGTCGCCCGGATCTCACTCGGGCTGCAGGAGACGCTCGCGCTCGGCAACCTCGAAGCCCGCCGCGACTGGGGTTACGCCGGCGACTACGTCAAGGCCATGTGGGCCATGCTCCAGCAGGACGAGCCGGACGATTACGTCGTCGCCACCGGAAGCACCCACAGCATCCGCGAACTGCTCGACGTCGCCTTCGCCCGGGTCGGCATCGCCGGCTGGAGCAAGTACGTCACCCAGGACCCGCGCTTCTTCCGCCCCGCCGAGGTCGACCTGCTCGTCGGCGATGCGAGCAAGGCCCGCGACGTGCTGGGCTGGACCCCCGAAATCGGCTTCCAGGACCTGGTCGAGCGCATGGTCGACGCCGACGTCAAAGCCGAACAGATGGCCGAGCGGCACCGCGAGTAGGCCCGCGCGGCTGCGAGCGGCGACTCGCGTGGCCATGACCCTGGCCGAGGGCGTCGGCGGCGCTAAACTCGGCCGGAGGATCTGCGCCTTTGGCCTCCGTGGCTCTGCGGCCCGAGGCCCGTTGGGAGTACGCGACTTGTGAGGCTGAGCGCGCGGTCGGCTGATGCGGCTGACTCGACCCGGCCCGCGAGCGCGACCCCCGCGGTGCCCTCGAAGGCTCCCGGCGAGAGCGAGGTGACGGTGACGGGCACACCGGCCGTCGCCGCAGCCGCTCCCGTGGCTGCGCCGGTTGGCTCCGGCGGGCCGGATGACCTGCCGGCGAGCTCCGACACCCGCGCTGCCGTACGCGGCGCCAGCCCGATCGCTCTCGCCGGCCTGGTCGCCAACATCGCCAACATCGGCGTCACGCTGCTGGTCGCCCGCCTGCTCTCGACCCGCGGCTACGGCGCCCTCAACCAGCTGGTCGCCGTCTTCTTCGTGCTGTCGATGCCGGGATCGGCCCTGCTCGTGGGCATCGTGCGCCGGGTCACGCTCTGGCAGCGGACGGGCCACGGCCCGCGGGTCGCCGGCTGGGCTTACCGCACCCGGCGCCGCGCGCTGGTCCTGGTCGTCGCCTGGGCGGTCGTCGCCATCGCCATCCGCGGCCCGCTGGCGAGGCAGCTCTCCTTGCCCGGTCCGGGCGGGCTGTCGGAAACCCTCATCGCCGGGGCCGTCTGGGGCGTGCTCTGCCTGGAGCGCGGCCTGCTCCAGGCGTCCCACGCCTACCGCGCGCTCGGGGCCAACCTGCTGGTGGAAGGCCTGTCCCGGTGCGTTCTGACGATCGCCCTCGTGGGCGCGGGGTTCGGCGTCACCGGAGCCGCGGTCGCCATCCTGCTCTCGGTGCTGCTGGCGGAAGCGCACGCGCTCACCGCGCAGGGGATCATCGACCGGCGGGCCGTGCGCCGCGCAGCAGCAACCGCCAAGATCGATGGCTCGCCGCCGCCGGTTGTGCAAGTCGACGGCCCGGCCGAGCTGCCGGCCCAGCCCACCTCGCCCCAGCCGACCTCGACCGAGCAGCGCCGGGAGCGTCGCACGCTGGCGACCGACCTGCTCAGCGCTCTGTTCGCGCTCGCGTTGCTGGCCATCCTGCAGAACTTCGACGTCGTGCTGCTCGGACGCGAGGCCCCCGGAAACGCCGGCAGCTACGCCCCCATTTCGGTGGCCTGCAAGCCGCTGGTGCTCGCCTCGTTCGTCCTCGCTGGTTTTCTCCTGCCGGAAGCGGCGTCGCGGCGTCACGCCGGCCAGCACGCGCTGCGCCAGCTCGGGGTGGTGCTGGCGGTCATCGCCGTCCCGGCCACCGTGCTGATAGCGCTGAGCGGCGCGGTACCCAGCCAGGTCCTGCGCATCGCGTTCGGGCCGCGCCTGACCGCCGCAGCGCCGGCCTTCCTGATGCTCGCCCTCGCCATGACGCTGCTGGCCGCCACCGTGCTCTTCACGCATTACCTGCTGGCCGCCGGCCGCCCGGCCGTGCTGCTGGTGCTCGCCCTCGGCGCCGCGCTCATGGTGATCCTGCTGCTGAACGCTCACGGCGCGATCGTCGCGACGGCCCGGGTCGACCTCATCGGTCAGGCCATCGTCGCGGTGGCTACCGGAGCACTCGTGCTCCACACCGCGCGTCCGCACGGTCGTTCAAGGTCTGTGGGATAGCCTCGGGCAGCCGCGCAGCGGCCTGGCGATAAGACCCCGAGGAGCTTGTGACTGACCTGGTGCCGGCGGCCTTGTCAGCACCCGGCACACCCGCCGAGCCGGACGCAATCGTGGGAGATCCCTCGCTTCAGGCGCTCGTCGAAGCGTCCGGCCTGACCCGCATCCACCTGCTGGCCTGGCGCGACCTCGCCGATCCCGAGGCGGGCGGCAGCGAGGTTCATGCCGACAAGGTCGCCCAAGCGTGGGCCGGGGCCGGACTCGACGTGACCATGCGCACCGCCGCGGCCTCCGGTCAGCGCGCCTATGGCAAGCGCAACGGCTACTCCGTCGTGCGCAAGGCGGGCCGCTACACGGTCTTCCCGCGCACGGCCCTTTCCGGAGCGATCGGCCGTACCGGCCCCCGCGACGGCCTCGTCGAGATCTGGAACGGCATGCCGTTCTTCTCCCCCGTCTGGGCCCGCGGCCCCAAAATCGTCTTCCTGCACCACGTGCACGCCGAGATGTGGCGCATGGTGCTGCCGCCGAAGCTCGCGAAACTCGGGGAGACCATCGAGTTCCGGGCGGCGCCGCCGTTCTACCGGTCCTCGCAGATCGTCACGCTTTCCCGGTCCAGCCGCGAAGAGATCATCGAGCTGCTCGGCATGCCGGAGGAGAACGTCACCGTCGTCCCGCCGGGGATCGATCCGGTGTACCGGCCGGGCGGGCTGCGCTCGCCCCACCCCCTCGTCGTTGCTGTCGGCCGCCTCGTGCCGGTGAAGCGCCCGGCCGAATTGGTCGCCGCGCTGCTGGAGACCAAGAAGGCGGTGCCCGCGCTCGAGGCCGTGCTGGTCGGCGAGGGCTACGAGCGTGAGGCGCTGGAGGCCCAGATCCGCGCGGCCGGCGCTCAGGATTGGTTACGCCTGCCCGGCCGGGTCAGTGACGCCGAACTCGTCCAGCTCTACCAGCGGGCGTGGGTGCTGACGTCAGCGTCGGCGCGTGAAGGCTGGGGCATGACGCTCACCGAGGCCGCCGCCTGCGGGACGCCCGCCGTCGTCACCGACATCGCCGGGCACCGCGATTCCGCCGAGCCGGGTGTCAGCGGGCTGCTCGTGCCGTCACCGGCCGCGCTCTCACCCGCGCTGACCCGCGTCCTGCTCGACCCGGCCGAACGGGAGGCACTGAGCCGCGGGGCACTCGGTCACGCCTCCCGCTTCACCTGGGAGGTGACCGCCCGCGAGACGTTTCGCGTGCTCGCCGGTGAGGCCGACCGATTCGCGGCGCGCCGGCGGGGCGGCCTGGGTCGGAGATCGGCCCGAGGCGCTGGAAACGCTGGAAACTCAGTGCCCCGCACAGCGAAGTGACCGTCACCGCAGGGTCAGCGCCAGAGGCGGCCGACGTCCCCACCCGACCGGGGCCACCACCCGCGACCCGCCGGCTCCGCGGCCTTCCCCGCCGCGCCCCGTCGTGGCCTGCACTGATCATCGCGCTGATCTCGTATGTGCCACTGCTGCTCACCGCACCCGGATACATCGGGGCCGACACCAAGCAATACCTCTACATCGATCCCGACCGGCTGCTCGCGCGCGCGCCGTACCTCTGGGACCTGCACACCGGGATGGGCGGGGTCACTCACCAGAACATCGGTTACCTGCTGCCCCAGGGCCCGTGGTACTGGATCTTCGAGCACCTGCACGTGCCCACCTGGGTGGCGCAGCGGCTCTGGACCGGCACCCTGCTGTTCGCCGCCGGGATGGGCGTGCTCGCGCTGCTGCGCACGTTCGGCTGGAAGAACCGGCCGTCGTTCCTGGCGGCGGTCGCCTACCAGCTCTCCCCGTACGTGCTGGAGTACGTCGCCCGTATCTCGGCGATCCTGCTGCCCTGGGCCGGACTGCCGTGGATGGTCGTCTTCGTCGTTCGCGGCTTGCGCTTTCAGGCGTTGCACGTCACGCACGGCCCCGGCGGAGAGTTCGCCGACGCCGACGCAGCAGGCAGCATCGCGGGAGTCGAGGAGTTCGGCACCGCGCCGGAAAACGAGGAGTACCCGGACCTTTTCGAGGAGGAGTTCGAGCGCGAGGAAGGTCACTTCTCGCGTTTCCTGCACGGCTTCGCCCGCTGGCGCTACCCCGCGCTGTTCGCGCTCGTCGTGGCCCTCATCGGCGGGACGAACGCGACCTCCCTCATCTACGCCGGGCTCGCACCAACCATCTGGCTGCCGTTCGCCATCGTGCGACGCGAGGTCACCTTCCGCGACACGCTAGCGTTCGTCGCCCGCACGTTGCTGCTGACGGCGGCGGTGAGCGCCTGGTGGATCAGCGGCCTGGCGAGCCAGGCCGCGTACGGACTCGACGTGCTCGCGTACTCCGAGACGGTCAAGACTGTGTCGTCCGACTCGCAGGCGTCGGAAGTGCTGCGCGGTCTCGGCAACTGGTTCTTCTACGGCCGCGACGGCATCAGCGCCTGGATCCAGCCGTCGCTGACCTACACCGAGAACCTCGCGGTGCTCGCCGTCTCGTTCGCGGTTCCGATCCTCTCGCTGGCCGCGGCGGCCTGCCTGCGCTGGGTTCACCGGGCGTACTTCGTGACCCTGGTGCTCGTCGGTACCGCGCTGTCGGTCGGCGTCTACCCGTACAACCACCCCTCGCCCGCGGGCACGCTGTTCAAGGCGTTTGCCGCGGACTCGACGGCCGGGCTCGCGCTGCGCTCGACGCCGCGGGCCGTCCCGCTCGTCGCGCTCGGGTTCGGCGTGCTGCTGGCGGGCGGGGTGGAGTCGCTGTTCCACCTGCCCTGGCGGCGGCTGGTCCCGTCCGGCGAATCGGTGCGGCGGCGGCGCTTCTCCGCCCGCCGGTGGATGCCGGCCGGAGCGTTCCTGGCCGTGGTGGTCCTGATCGCGATCGACATGCTCCCGCTATGGCGCGGGCAGTTCGTCGATCCCAACCTGCGCCGGCCGGAGAAGCTCCCGGCCTATCTCACGCAGGCAGCCGCGTCCCTCAACGCGGCGCCGCGCATCGACGGATCCCAGACGCGGGTCTTCGAACTGCCCGGCGCCGACTTTTCCGACTACCGCTGGGGTGCGACGCTCGACCCGCCGCTGCCGGGCCTGATGAACCGTCCGTATGTCTCCCGGGAACTCATCCCTTCCGGCACCCCGCAGTCCGCCGCGCTCGTGCGGGCCATTGACCGCCGGCTGCAGGAGGGCGTCTACGAGCCGTCGGCACTTCCTTCACTGGCGCGCCTGATGGGCGTCGGCGATGTGGTGCTGCGCAGCGACCTGCAGTACGAGCGCTTCCGCACCCCCCAGCCGATCTCGACCTGGAATCAGTGGATCTCACAGCTGCCGCCGGGGCTCAGCGCGCCGAAGGAATTCGGGCCTCCGGTCGCCGACACCCCGGTGATCCCCTTCGTCGACGAGATCAGCCTGGCGAACCCGCCCGGTGCTGCCGAGCCGCCCGCGATGGCCGACTTCTCGGTGACCGACCCGGTACCGATCGTGCGAGCCGAGCGCGCCAGCGATCCGTTGCTGGTGGCCGGTGACAGCGAAGGCCTGGTCGACGCCTCCGCCGCGGGAATGCTCGATACGACCGGCACCGTCCGCTTCGCCGCCTCGCAGACCACCGCCAAGGCGAACAAGACCACGGCCGCCCCGCTGCCGTCCAACGCCGACCTGCTGCTCACCGACTCCAACCGCAAGCGCGCCGAGCGCTGGGGCACGGTCCGCGAGAACTACGGCTACGTCGAGACCGCCAACGGCAAGCCACTCGTGAAGGACCCCAACGACGCCCGCCTCCCGGTCTTCCCCGGTGAGACCACGGCGGACCAGACAGTCGCCGTGCTCGGCGGGGTCGCCGACATCGAGGCTTCCGGCTACGGCAACGAGGTCAGCTACTCGCCTTCCAACCGGCCGTTCTACGCGTTCGACGGCGACCCGACGACCGCGTGGTCGGTGGGCGCGTTCGGCGATCCCCGCGGGCAACGGCTGCGGGTGGATCTGCTGAAGCCCGTGACGAGTGACCACATCACGCTCGTGCAGCCGTACACGGTGCCGGCGACCCGCACGATCACCAGGGCGCTGCTCACCTTCTCCGACGGTGGCAAGAACGCCACGACCGTGACCGTGGACATGACCCCCGCCTCGCTGTCGAAGGCCGGCCAGGTGGTGCACTTCCCGAGCCGCTCCTTCACCCAGGTCGAATTCAAGATCATCCAGACCAGCAACGGCACGCTGCGGCAGTACGACGGTCAGAGCGGGGTGGGGCTGACAGAGCTGGGGATTCCCGGGGTCAAGGCGACCGAGACGCTGCGCCTTCCCACCGACCTCTTCCAGGCCGCCGGCACCGATGGCGCCAACCAGCAGCTGTCGATCATGCTGACGCGCGACCGGGCCAACCCGCAGGAGCCCTTCAAGACCGACACCGAGCTGTCGATGTCGCGCGAATTCACCCTGCCGACCACCCGCACCTTCAGCATCGGTGGCACCGCTCGGGTGTCGGCGACGACCAGCGATTCGATCCTCGATCAGCTGCTGGGCCGCACGGCCAACGCGGCGACCAGTTCAGCGGTGGCGCCCGGCAGCGGGGTCGTCACGGCCACGTCGTCGTCCTCGCTTCCCGGCTCGCTCGACGCCCGCGCGTCGTCGGCGATCGACGGCAATCCCAAGACCGCGTGGACGAACTCGTTCGGCGGCAACATCGGCTCCTGGATCCAGATCCACTCGGCCACGCCGACCACGCTTTCCAAGCTCAACCTGCAGATCATCGCTGACGGCAAGCATTCGGTGCCGACCACGATCGAGCTCATAGTCGACGGTAAGCAAGAGCGCATCCTTCACCTGCCCGCCATCACCGACCAGAAGGCGGCCGACAGCACCGTCTCGGCGCCGGTCTCCTTCACGCCGGTCACGGGGCAGACCTTCCGCTTCGTCATCACCGGCGAGCGTCGCGAGATCACCACCGACTACTTCAGCCACGGCCCGCTCGAGGTCCCCGTCGCGATCGCCGAGCTCGGCGCTCCCGGGCTGAAGGTCGCCGCCGCCGACGCGACGCTGTCCAGCACCTGCCGCACCGATCTGCTGAAGATCGACGGCAAGCCGATCGGCCTGCAGATCGGTGGCTCGAGCAGCGCCGCCATCGCCCGCGAAGGGCTCCAGGTGCAGCTGTGCGGCAAGCCGGTGACGCTTTCGGCCGGCATGCACACGCTGACGACCGCGCGCGGCAGCGGTACCGGTTTCGACCTCGACCGGCTGATCCTCTCCTCGGCCGCCGGCGGGGCGGCGGCCGACCCGACCAACCCCTTCCCGGGCATCGTGCGCACCGCCACCACGAAGGGCTCGGACGTCCCGGTGGTGACGGTGACCGGCGAAGGCCCGGTGGCGTACCGGCTGTCGGTGACCGGCGCCGTGCCCGGCAAGCCGTTCTGGCTCGTCCTCGGGCAGAGCCTGTCCGCCGGCTGGACCGCCAAAGCAACCGGGCTCGGCAACCTCGGCAAGTCGCAGCTGGTCGACGGTTATGCCAACGGCTGGCTGATCACGCCGACATCGTCGACGTTCGACGTGTCGCTGGACTGGACTGCGCAGAACCGGGTCTGGATCGGCATCGGGATCTCCGCCGTCAGCCTGCTCATCTGCCTGGTGATGGTGCTCCGGCGAGAGCCGGTGCGCCTGCGGATCGCGCCTCCGAACGACCCCGAGCAAGGGTCGGAAGCCGCCCCCGTGCTCATCTCCCCGGTCGCCAAGGATCCCGGCAAGATCCCCATCGTTCGCGGAGCCATCGCGGTGTTGATCTCGGCGGGCTTGGCGTTCGCCCTGATCACCCCGATCGCCGGGCTGATCGTGCTGGCACTGACGGCTGCCGCGCTCGTCATCCCCCGCGGGCGCATCCTGCTGCGGGCAGGGTCGGTCGCCGCGCTCGCCATCAGCGCGGCCTACGTCCTCGAGGTGCAGGCCCGGTACAAGCTGCCCGAGACCGGCCAGTGGGTACAGGCGTTCCACAAAGTGGCGACGATCTCGTGGCTCGCCGCCGCGTTCCTGGTCGCCGACGTCCTCCTCGGCTGGGCCCGCCGCGATGTGCCGCGCGACCCCGCCGGTCTCGAGGCGCCGCTGTCACCTCCGCAGCAGCCGCCGGCTGATCTCAGCAATCCGATGCCCTCTCACGACTGACCCGCTTTCGCAGTGGCAAGCAAGCCGGTGCGAACCGCGGAAAGGGCCGACTCCGTCGTCACCCCTTGCGATCTCAATGTGCAACATTGAAGAACGTGGCCGAGGTGGCCCACCCAGGGTTCGGGCGACTCAGTGCGCGGCGTCGTCCCAGGTGCGCCCGGAGCCGACGCTGACGTCGAGCGGCACATCCATCTGGTAGGCGCCCGCCATCTCCCGCCGGACGAGTGCCTCGACCTCGTCGCGCTCGCCGGGCGAAATCTCCAGTACCAGTTCGTCGTGCACCTGCAGCAGGAGCCGGGAGCGGAGCTTGGCGTCGCGCAGCGCCCCGTGCACCCCGAGCATGGCGATCTTGATGATGTCTGCGGCCGAGCCCTGGATGGGCGCGTTCAGCGCCATCCGCTCGGCCATCGCCCGGCGCTGGCCGTTGTCGGAGGCGAGGTCGGGCAGGTAGCGGCGGCGGCCGAGGATCGTTTCGGTGTAGCCGTTGCCGCGGGCCTCGGCGACGACCGATCGCAGGTAGGTGCGCACGCCGCCGAAGCGGGCGAAGTAGGCGTCCATCTGTTCGCGCGCCTCGTCGCGCGGGATGCCGAGCTGGGCAGCGAGACCGAAGTCGGACAGGCCGTACGCGAGCCCGTAGGACATGGCTTTGATACGCCGGCGCAGCTCCGGGTCGACGTCCTCGGGCGCGAGTTCGTGCACCCGCGACGCCACCCAGGTGTGCAGATCCTCCCCGGACGTGAACGCCTCGATCAGGCCCTCGTCGCCGGACAGGTGAGCCATGATGCGCATTTCGATCTGGCTGTAGTCGGCCGTCAGCAGGCTCTCGAAGTCGGCTCCGACGATGAAGGCCTGCCGGATCTGGCGACCCTCGGCCGTCCGCACCGGGATGTTCTGCAGGTTCGGATCTGTCGAGGAGAGCCGGCCGGTCGCGGCGATCATCTGGTTGAACGTGGTGTGGATGCGACCGACCGGATCCACCATGGGGATGAGCGAGTCGACGACGGTCTTCAGCCGCGCCACGTCGCGATGGCGTAGCAGCGCAGGGATCACCGGATGGTCACTTTGCAGCGCGAGCCAGGCGAGCGCGTCGGCATCGGTGGTGTAGCCGGTCTTGATGCGCTTGGTCTTCGGCAGCTTCAACTCCTCGAACAGCACGACCTGCAGCTGCTTCGGGGAGCCGAGGTTGAACTCATGGCCCACGGCCTCGTAGGCGGCCTGCGCCGAGCTGCGAACCTCCGTGCCGTACTGCGCGGAGAGCCGCTCCAGATGATCGGTGTCGGCGGCGATCCCGACCCGCTCCATGTCCGACAGGACACCCACCAGGGGCAGCTCGAGCTCGCGCAGCAGCCGGGTGCCGCCGCGCCGCTCGAGGTCCTGCTCCAGCGCGATCGCGAGGTCACGGACGGCCCGGGCCCGCAGCCCGTCCTCTGCCGCTTCGCCTTCCTCACCGGTGCCGTCGAGGGTGAGCTGCCCGTCGCTCTCCACCGCCACCGATTCGGTCCGCAGCTCCCGGCGCAGGTAGCGCAGCGCCAGATCGGCCAGGTCGAACGAGCGTTGCCCGGGAAGCGCGAGGTAGGCAGCCAGGGCGGTGTCACTGGTGACGCCCTCCAGCGTCAGACCGTGCGCGGCGAGCGCGAGCAGCGGGCCCTTGACGTCGTGCACGGCCTTGGGCTGGGCGAGATCAGCGAGCCACGCGGCAAGGGCCTGCTCGTCCTCGGCCCCGAGCCGCGTCGGGTCGACCCACGCGGCCGCACCGTCGCCCGCGGCGATCGCCACCCCGGAGAGGGTGCCGGTGCCGCGACCCCAGGTCCCGCGGAAGGCGAGCCCGGAGCGTTCACCGGTCCGGGCGTGCTCGGCCAGCCATTGCGCGACCTCACCGGGGCCGAGCGTCTGCACGTCGACGTCGAAGCCCTGGTCGGCCTCCGGCTCGACCGCCGACAGCGTCGCGTACAGCCGCTCGCGCAGCACGCGAAATTGCAGCGTGTCGAACAGCTGGTGGACCGCCTCCCGGTCCCACGACCCGAGCCGGAGATCATGCGGACCCACCGGCAACTCCACCGAGCGCAGCAACTCGGTCAGCTGCCGGTTGCGCACCACCGACGCCAGGTGCTCGCGCAGCGCCGCCCCGGCCTTGCCCGGCACCTCGTCCACCCGGTCGACGAGCGCATCGAGCGACCCGAATTGCGTGATCCACTTCGACGCGGTCTTCTCCCCCACCCCGGGGATCGACGGCAGGTTGTCCGACGGGTCGCCGCGCAGCGCCGCGAAGTCCGGGTACTGCTCGGGGGTGAGGCCGTACTTCGCCTGCACCTCCTGCGGGGTGAAGCGGGTCATGTCGCTGATCCCGCGCCGGGTCATCAGCACGGTGATGTCGTCGTCGACGAGCTGCAGCGCGTCCCGGTCGCCGGTGACGATGAGCACATCCATGCCCTCGTGCTCGGCCTGGGTGGCGAGGGTCGCGATGACGTCGTCGGCCTCGAAACCCGGGGCGCTGACCATCGGCACCGCGAGCGCGTCGCACACCTCACGGATCAGCGAGACCTGGCCCCGGAAGTCCGAGGGGGTCTCTGAACGGTTGGCCTTGTACTCGGCGAAAGCCTCGTGGCGGAACGTCGGGCGGCTCTCGTCCCAGGCGACCGCCAGGTGGGTCGGGGTCTCGTCGCGCAGGACATTGATCAGCATCGCGGTGAAGCCGTAGACCGCGTTGGTCGGCTGCCCGGTCGTGGTCGAGAAATTCTCTACGGGCAACGCAAAGAACGCCCGGTACGCCAGCGAGTGCCCGTCGAGCAGCAAGAGCCGTTCCTTCTGCGCCGGCTCGGCGACGGGCTTCTGCGGTGCCCTGCGGCGGCGGACGTGCGGATCGGCCTGCGCGGTCGGCGCATCAACTTCGGGCACGCCCGCGAGTCTAGGGTCGAAGCCATGACAGACACGGCCACCGAGGAGAGCGGCGAAGCACCGAAGGACCCGGCCGACCCGTTCGACGGGGCCTTCATGGGCGGCTTCAACACGTTGCTGGGATTGAAGATCGACGAGCGCACCCCCGACGCCGTGCGCGGGCACGTCGCTATCCACGAAGGTTTGCTGCAGCCGTACGGGATCGTGCACGGCGGCGTCTACGCCTCGATCGCCGAATCCGCGGCGAGTCTCGGCGGCGCGACCTGGAACACGGCCCGCGTTCCCGGCGGGCGCACCGTCGGGGTCAGCAATTCGACGAGCTTCCTGCACGCCGTCCGTGAGGGCACGCTCGCGATCACCGCCACTCCCCTGCACCGCGGGCGAACCCTGCAGCTGTGGCAGGTGCTGATCACAGACGAAAGCGGCCGCCTCGTCGCCAAGAGCGACGTGCGGCTGGCCAACCTCGACCCGTCGCCCGGCGGCTGACCCCGGCCAATAACTTCGAGAAACGTACGGTTTCGCGGGGTCCAGGTGGGACTAGGTGGGACTACGGCGCCGGGCGGGAGCGGCCCTGCCCCCGGTGATCCCCAACCGCAGCCGCCGCCGGCGTGCCCCGTCGCCGCTGTCGGCCTCTGCCGCCGGCACCTCGGCCCCGAGGATCCGGCGCAGCCCGGCAACCGGCGCCACGCGGTTCACTGAGACCGGTGCGAATCCGAGGCGGGCGAAAAACCGGTTGGCTTCGCGCGAGGAGGCATAGACAGCGACCCTCAGATGATCGATGTCGCATTCGGCGGCCCATTGTGTGGCGGCTGCCACGAGCACCCGGCCGACACCGGCCCGGCGCGAGTTGGCCGCAACGGTGAGGTGCGAGAGCACGACCGCCGGCGCCGACGCCAGCGTGCTGGATGTGCCGATGGAGCAGAGCACCATGCCGGCCAGCCCCTCCCGGTCCTCGGCCACCAGCAGGCGCTGCTCGGGATCGGCGATCACGGCCTTGAAGCGCCCCGCCGCGGCCTCGCGCATCGCCGAGGGATCGGAAGGCATCGGCACCGAACGGCGCGGCCCGGCCGCTCGCAGCTGGTCGAACAGATCGAGCAGCCCGGGGATGTCGGCGACTACTGCCTCGCGGGCGGAAACCGTCGCACGACGCACGCCGATCCCCCTCTACTCGGGTACACAGCTACGCACCGTGACCACAGGAGCCTACCGTCAATTCCGGGGGCTCAGCCTCAAAGTCCCCAGCCGAACACTCGTCCAGCCTATGACCGGCCCAGGAATCCGAGAACATTCATGGGCCGCTGCGGATGCGGCGGATATCACTGTCCTGGCCGGGTGAACGACTCCCCGGGGCACGCTCCTACCCCGCTGATTCCCCTTCACCGAGATAGGCCGCGCGTACCCGCTCGTCGGAGAGCAACTCGGCGGAACTGCGGGCGAGCACGATCTCACCGTTGGCCAGGACGTAACCGCGGCTCGCGTACTTGAGCGCCTGCGCCGCGTTCTGCTCGACCAGCAGCACGGCGGTGCCCTGCTCGTTGATCTGCTGGATGATGCTGAAGATCCGGGCGACGATCAGCGGGGCGAGGCCCATCGACGGCTCGTCCAGCAGCAGCAGGCTCGGACGGGCCATCAACGCCCGGCCGATCGCAAGCATCTGCTGCTCGCCGCCGGACAACGTGCCCGCCTGCTGTTTGCGGCGTTCGGCCAGCACCGGGAAGAGCGAGAAGACCCGGTCGGAGTCCACATCGAAATGGCGCTTGTCGAGGTAGGCGCCGATCTCCAGGTTCTCCATGATCGACATCCGTGGGAAGACGCGGCGGCCTTCCGGGACGTGACCGATGCCGAGGCTCACCACCTTGTGCGCCGGCATCCGGTCGATCCGCTGGCCGCGGAAGCGCACCTCGCCCTTGGTCAGCGCCAGCAGGGCCGAGATGCTGCGCAGCGTGGTGGTCTTGCCGGCCCCGTTGGCCCCCAGCAGCGTGACGATCTCACCGTCACCGACAGTGAGCGAAATACCGCGCAGCGCCGTCACGGCACCGTAGCTGACGCTGATGTTGTCGACCTCGAGCAGCGGCGCCCCGCTCATGTCGGCGCTCATGTGGAGGCCTCGTGGTCGCTGCCGAGGTAGGCCTCGATGACCGCCGGATCCCGCTGGACCTGCGACGGGGTACCGCGCGCGATCACCTTGCCGAAGTTGAGCACCACGACGTGCTCGGCGAGCCCCATCACCAGTGGCATGTCGTGCTCGATCAGCAGGACGCTGATGCGCTCCGCGGCAATGCTTCGGATCAAGGCCGACAGATCCCGCTTCTCCGTCGGGTTGGTCCCGGCAGCCGGCTCGTCCAGCAGCAGCAGCCGCGGCCTGGTGCCGAGCGCGCGGGCGATCTCCAGCCGGCGCTGCTCGCCGTAGGGCAGCCCGCCGGCGGGGATGTTGGCGCGGGCCGCCAGGCCCACCCGATCCAGCAACGCCATCGCCGCGGCTGCGCTCTCCCGGTCGTCACGCCGGCCTCGGGGCAGCCCGAGCATGTGGCTCATCGGGCCGGAACGCTGCAACGTCTCGACGGCGACCTGCACGTTTTCCAGCGCGGTCAGGGCCGGAAACAACCGGATGTTCTGGAAGGTGCGAGCGATGCCGAGGCGCGCGATCTTGTGGGGCTTGCGACCGAGGATCGACACGCTGCCGTCGGCGCCATGGAAGACGACCTTGCCGTGCTGCGGGTGGTAGGCCCCGGTCAGGCAGTTGAACAGCGAGGTCTTGCCGGCGCCGTTAGGTCCGATGACGGCGAGCACGCTGCCGCTCGCCATCGTCAGCGACACGTCGTCCAGGCTGGTCAGACCGCCGAAACGCAGGGTGACGTTCGAGACCTCCAGAACCGGCGCGCCCGTCGGCGCGCCGGGCGGGGCGGCCTCGTCCTTGGTCAGGCTGCTCACGAAACGCTGCCGCTCATGGTGGCGTCGGCGTGTCCGAGGCCGGCCTCGGAAAGAGCGAGCTCACGACTTCGCCGGCGCGACGGAAGCAGACCCTGCGGCCGGAACACCATCATCAGCATGATCACCGCGCCGAAGTAGATGTAGCGGTCGTTGGCCGGAACCGTGTCCTTCAGGTTGTAGAGCAGGCCCTGCAGCACGATCGCGCCGAGCACCACCCCGAAGACCGAGCCCATGCCACCGAAGATGACGACCGTCAGCACCAGGATCGAGGCCTGGAACGTGAAGGACGACGGGTCGAAGAACTGTTCGGTCGCGAAGATCACCCCGGCGAAGCCGGACACCGAAGCTCCGATGGCGAACGCGATCAGCTTGTACTTCAGGGTCGGCACACCCATCGCTTCGGCGGCGACCTCGTCCTCACGGATCGCGGCGAAAGCCCGGCCGGTCCGGCTCTGGTTGAGCGCCGAGAACGCCAGCATCACCACGACGATGATGCCCAGCAGCAGGTAGTAGTACGGCAGCGACGACAGGCCCCACTTGTATTTGAACGAGCCCAGGTGGATCGACAGCTGCGGCACCCCGAAGGCTCCGGACGCGCCGTTGGTGATGCCCTTCTCGTTGTTGGCCAGCAGGTAGACGATTTCCCCGAATCCCAGCGTGACGATGGCGAGATAGTCGCCGCGCAGTCGGAGCGTGGGACCGCCGAGCAGGACACCCGCGATCGCGGCGACGATCACCGCGATCGGGAAGACGAAGAACGGATTCAAGACGAACGGCGCGTGCCACGGGATAGCTGTCTTGCTGGTGAAGTAGGCAGTCGTGTAAGCGCCGATCGCATAGAACGCGATGTACCCGAGGTCGAGCAGCCCGGCGAAGCCGACGACCACGTTCAGCCCGAGGCCGAGCAGCGCGTAGATCGCCACGTCGTTCACCAGCGACTGCTGGCCGGCGGAGGAGATGGTGCGCGGGTACCAGATCGCAACGCCGAGCAGCACCAGGTAGAGCAGCGGTCGCGCCCAGCGCGGCCGCAAGGCGCGGGCGGTGACGCCGCTCATCTGCATGCGGGCCGACCGGACCGTAGGGGCCACGCTGCGGCCGATCACGATGCCAACCCAGAGCACGACCCCGGCGAGCGCGTAGTACAGCCCGTGGTGGGTCAGCGACCAGTTGATCCCGTGCAAGGGGTGGTCGCCGCTGCCGTCCTTGCCGGTGACGATCGACAACAGCAACGCGATCAGCACGCAGGCGAGGAGCCGCCCGCGGTCGGCGGCGGTGGGTCGCCAGAGCTCGCGCAGCCGACGGGCGGCGCTGGGCCGCGGAGGGGTCGTCGAGCTCATGCCGCCCTCCCCAGCCGCTCGCCGAGCAGGCCCGAAGGACGGAGGAGCAGGATCAGGACGAGCACGAGGAAGGCCGTGACGTCGATGTAGCTGGCTCCCAACAGGTCACCCCCGTATGCCTCGACCACGCCCAGCAGCAATCCTCCCAGCATGGCCCCGCGCACGTTGCCGATGCCGCCGAGCACCGCCGCTGTGAACGCCTTGATGCCGGGGATGAACCCCATGGTGTAGCTGGCGTTGAAGACCTGCGCGTAGAGGAAGCCTCCGGCGCCGGCCAGCAGGCCGCCGACGATGAACGTCAGGACGATGACGCGGTTGACGTTCACGCCCATGAGCGACGCGGTGTCAGCGTCCTGCGCCACGGCACGGATCGCTTTGCCGAGCCGGGTCGCGTTGACCAGCCGGTCGAGGATCACGAGCATCGCAATGGCCACGCCGAAGATCAGCATGGTCTGGATGCGGACCTTGGCGTTGAAGATGTGGAAGAGCACCGTCTGGCTGCTGTAGAGGTTGGGCCCGTTGACGCTCTGGCGTCCGAACTCCTTGCCCGCCAGGTTGAACGCGAAATACGAGGCACCGATCGCGCTGATGAGATACGCGAGCTTGGGCGCGCCCCGGCGGCGCAGCGGTGCGTAGGCGGTGCGCTCGAGGGTGAAGGCAGCGAGAGCGCCCGCCACTGCTCCGCAAAGCAGGCCGATCGCAATGAGTCCGACTGATGCCCAGCCGCTCGCTCCGCCGGGCGCCAGCCCGCGGACCACGAAGATCCCGGCAAACCCCCCGGACATGAACACCTCGCTGTGGGCGAAGTTGATCAGTTGGAGCACGCCGTACACGAGCGTGTAGCCCAAAGCGATGACGGCGTAGAGGCTGCCCGTGGACAGCCCGTCAACCGTCAGTTGCCAGAACTGGTGATAGAAGCCCATTCGCGTCTGCCGCTATACACCCCGGCGGGCCCCGCAGTCACCAGCGGACTGCGGGGCCCCCGAGGGATGAGCGACCTACTTGAGGAGATCCGAGACGAGACCCAGCACGACCCGCTTGCCGTTCTCGACCTTGTAGACGTACACGGCGTCGCCCTCGACCTCACCGGCGGAGGTGAACTTGATGGTCTTGGTCAGGCCCACGTAGTCGACCTTCTTGTACGCGTCGACAACGGCGGAGGTGGTGGGCTTGTCACCCAGGCCCTTGAGCACCTGGATCAGGGCGTTCGTGGCGTCGTAGGCCTCTCCGGAGTAGGTGCCCGGTGCGGCCCCGTTCAGCGCCTTGTACGCGGTGACGAATGCGGCGGCCTTCGGGTCGCTGTTGGCATCGCCACAGGCGCAGGTCAGGTACGTGCCGTTGGCAATGCTGGCACCGCCGGCGTCCTTGATGAACTGGTCATCGTTAGAACCGTCACCGCTGAGCAGCGCGCCCTTGTAGCCGGCTCCCTTCAGGGCCTTGACCAGCGGGCCGAACTCGCTGTAGTAGCCCGAGTAGTAGACCGCGTCAGGGTTGTCGCCAATGATCTTGGTGGCTTCCGACGAGTAGATCTTCGTCGGGTTGATGCCGTCGTGGGTCACGGTCGCGCCGTCGGCCTGCAACTGGGCGTCGAGCGCCTTGGACAGGCCCGTGCCGTAGTCACTGTTGTCATCGAGCGAGAAGACCTTCTTGGCGCCGAGCTTCTTGACGATGTAGTCAGCCGCCGCTTTGCCCTGAATGGTGTCAGGGGCGATGATGCGCACGAACGTCTTGAAGCCCAGCGTGGTGAGCGCCGGGTTGGTGGCCGACGGGCTCACCGAGAGGATCCCGGCCTGCGAGAAGATCGGCTCGGACGCCTTGGTGGCGCCGGAGTACATCGGGCCGATGACCGCGATCACCTTGTCGTCGACGAGCTTGCGCGCCGCCGTCGGGCCCTGGTCGGGCGTGCCCTGGTCGTCGCTCGAGTCGAGCTTGAGGGTGTAAGGCAACACCTTGGAGTCGTTGGCCTGCTTGATGGCCAGCTTGACTCCATCTTCACCGTTGATGCCGAGCTGCGGGGAGTTCGGGCCGCTCAGCGGGCCCTGGAAGCCGATGGTCACCGTGCCCCCGGTCTGGGCGACACCGCCGCCACTCGAAGGCGCCGTACTCGCGGTGGTGTTGCCTTTGCTGCTACTCCCGCACGCGGCCAGCGCGAGGGGCAGGACCATGACGCCGACAACGCCGGCCGTCGCTTTTCTTGTCCGCAGTCGCACGGTTGAACTCCTTCGTGGTGTTTGCGCTGACGGGAGACGGGCGTCCCCAGTGCCGGGCGCCAGACTAACCGCAACGTGTGACGATAGAGGGTCGTTATCTGTGTGTCGTTATCCGAACTGTTACCTGTGGGTAGCTGCGAGCTAGAGGACTTTGGACAGGAAGTTCTGGCAGCGCTCGGTCTGCGGCGCACTCAGAACGTCCCTCGGCCTCCCCCGCTCGACGACGACGCCGTCGTCCATGAACACCAACTCGTCGCCCACCTCGCGGGCGAAGCCCATCTCGTGCGTGACGACGATCATGGTGAGCCCGTCTTCGGCCAGGCCCCGCATCACGTCCAGCACCTCGCCGACCAGCTCCGGGTCCAGGGCGGAGGTCGGCTCGTCGAAAAGCATCAGCTTGGGTTGCATGGCCAGCGCCCGGGCGATGGCGACACGCTGCTGCTGGCCACCGGAGAGCTGGGCCGGATAGGCGTCGACCTTGTCGCCCAGTCCGACGCGATCCAGCAGGCCACGAGCCCGCTCCCGGACGACGTCCTTGGCCTCGCCCTTGACCCCGATCGGGGCTTCGCACACGTTGCCCAGCACCGTCATGTGCGGGAACAGGTTGAAGCGCTGGAAGACCATCCCGATCTCGGCACGCTTGCGGGCCACCTCGCTCTCGCGGAGCTCGTAGAGCTTGCCGGTCGCCTGCCGGTAGCCGACCAGCTCGCCGTCGACGTAGAGCTTGCCGCCGTCGATCTTCTCGAGGTGGTTGATGCAGCGCAGGAAGGTCGACTTGCCGGAGCCGGACGGGCCGATGATGCACATGACCTCGCCCGGGACCACCTCGAGGTCGATGCCCTTGAGCACCTCGAGGCGCCCGAAGTGCTTGGAGACGCCCTCGGCGCGTACCAGCGGCTGGGCTGCAACTGCCGCGGTCACTGGAGGGGCCTCGTCGCTTCGGGAGCGTGGAAAGTCGTGAGGTTGCGGCGCAGGCGTTGCCACGGCGTCGGCGGGAGCTCGCGCGCCGAGCCCCGGGTGTAGCGCCGCTCGAGGTAGTACTGCCCGATGCTGAGGATCGAGGTGAACAGCAGGTACCAGAGGCTCGCCACGATGAGCAGCTGAAGAACCTGGTAGGTGGTGTTGTAGATGGTCTGGACCGAGCCGAGCAGCTCCTGGATCGAGATGACGCTCACCAGCGAGGTGGTCTTGAGCATCGAGATGGTCTCGTTGCCGGTCGGCGGGATGATCACGCGCATCGCTTGGGGCAACACGATCCGGCGCATGATGCGCATCCGGTTCATCCCGAGCGCCTGCGCGGCCTCGGTCTGCCCTTGGTCGACCGAGATGATGCCGGCGCGAACGATCTCGGACATGTAGGCGCCCTCGTTCAGCCCGAGCCCGAGAATGGCGGCCGTGAAGGTCGTGATGACGGTGTTCGAACTGCTACTGAAGAAGTGGTGCCCGAACGGAACGCCGATCGCCAGATTCTTGTAGAGCACGCCCACGCTGTTCCAGAACAGCAGTTGGACGAACACCGGCGTGCCGCGAAAGACCCAGATGTAGATCCAGGACGCGCTGGACACGATCGGGTTCGGCGACAGGCGCATGACGGCCAGCAGGATCCCGAGCGCGATGCCGATGGCCATGGCGATGACCGTCAGTTCGAGGGTGCGCAGGATGCCCTCGAAAACGACTCGCTTGAACAGGTTCTGGCCGACGACATCCCAGTGGAAGTTGGGATTCGTCACGATGCTGTGCGCCAGCATGCCGAGGGCAATGAAGACGCCGGCGGCCGCCACCCAGCGCCCGGGATGGCGCAGCGGCACGGTCTTCATCTCATCCGGCGGCGGCAGCAGCGGGACGCCCTGGATGACCCTGGTCTTGCAGACGGTGTCGGCGAACGTCTTGTGATCGGAGTCCCACAGCGGGCGGAAGAACCCGACCAGGCTCACCAGGTCCACGAAGTGGGCGAGCAGCCGCCGCAGGCAGGTGGCCTCGGTGGGCGAGAGCCCGTCTGCGTCGTCGACCAGCGAGATGCCGGCCCGCGCTTTCCCGATGGTCTGCCCGACGGCCGCTTGCGGCACGACCGCCTGCCAGGCGTAGAGCAGCGCGGGAACGACCACCAGGGCGATCGTCAGCACCAGGCCCCCGATGCCACGCAGGCCGGCGACCGCGATCAGCCCGATCGCGATTCCCTCACCTACGGCGAGCAGCCCGAGGTCGATGAGCTGGGCGTAGGCACGCTGGCCCCAGGTCGCCGGGACCAACGAGGCCAGCGTGCGGGCGGCACTGTCGGAGCCTGCCTCGGACGCGTTCGGTCCGATCGGCTTGGCGAGCTCCGGCGTCGGTGATGTCAGCTGGTCGCTCCATTGATCTGCGGGTTGGTGATGGCACCACTGTCGATGCCCCACTTCTTGAGGATCGTGGTGTACGTCCCGTCAGCCATCAACTTCTTCACGGCGGCGAGCACCGGAGCGGCCATCCCCGTCGTCTTCGGCACCGCGATGCCGTACGGCGCGTTGGCGTAGCTGCTACCGGTGATCTCGAACTGCCCGTTCGACTGTTTCGCCGCGTACTCGGCTACCGGCGAGTCAGCGAGTACGGCGTCAGCCCGGCCACTCGACAGCGCGAGGTTGGCGCCGCTCTCGTCCGGATAGCTGAGGATGGTGATCGCCGACTTTCCAGCGGTGGTGCAGGCCTTGGACTTGTCCGGCAGGTCGGGCGACTCCTGGACGGTGCCCTTCTCCACCGCGACCTTCTTGCCGCAGAGCGTGTCCGGCGTGAGGTTGTCCGGATTGCCCTTCTTCACCATCAGGCTCGTGCCTGCGGTGAAGTAGGTGACCATGTCGACCGTCTTCTCGCGCTCCTTGCTGTCGGTGAAGGACGAGAGGCTGAGGTCGTACTTGCCCGAGGCCAGTCCCGGGATGATCCCGGCGAAGTCCGCCTTGACGATGTTGAACTTCAGCCCGAGCGTCTGCGCAATGGCGTTGGCCAGGTCGATGTCCATGCCGACAATCGTTTTGTTGTCGGAGCCAAAGAACTCGTTAGGGGCATACGACGGGTCGGTTGCGACGACGAGCGTGCCCTTGCTCTTGATGGCCGCCGGCACCGAGATCGACGTGTCAGCCGACGCGGTGGGAACGGAGCTCGGCTGCGTACTGGTTCCCTTACTGCTGCTGCCGCACGCAGCGAGGGCGAGAGCGAGGCTGGCCGCGGTGCCTACTGCTGCGCTGCGCCTCGCCAGGTTGGTGCGTGATGCCACGTGGAGTCCTTCGGGTCAGGGGACGCGAGTGCGCCGGGGATACATAGTGCCAACGACAGATGACGCTCGTGTGACCGATGTGACCACGGAATTGCGTGTCACGACAACATTCAGCGACGGGAAAACTCGTCTGCCCCCGTTAGGTGGGCAAGAGCTCCCCGGCGATGACCGCCTCGGCGACGGAGCGCATCGTAGAACGCCGGTTCATCGACGTGCGCTGAATCCAACGAAAAGCCTCCGGCTCGGACAGGCCGTGCTCGGCCTGCAGGACACCCTTGGCACGCTCGACGATCTTGCGAGCCTCGAGCCGCTCCCCGAGCGTGGATACCTCCGATTCGAGGCTGACGATCTCGGCGTGACGGCTCATGGCCATCTCGATCGCCGGCAGCAGATCACGCTTCTGGAACGGTTTCACCAGGTACGCCATGGCGCCGGCGTCACGGGCGCGCTCGACGAGATCACGCTGGCTGAACGCGGTGAGGATCACGACGGGGGCGATCCGCTTGGCCGCGATGCGCTCGGCGGCGGTGATGCCGTCCATGCCGGGCATCTTCACATCAAGGATGATGAGATCGGGCCGCAGCTGCTCGGCGAGCTTGACCGCGCTCTCGCCGTCGCCGACCTCGCCGACGACGTCGTAACCCTCCTCCTGCAGCATTTCCTTGAGGTCGAGCCGGATGAGCGCCTCGTCCTCGGCGAGCAGCACCCGCCGCGGGGCCGGCGAAGGCGACGGGCTCGTCAAGAGAAACTCCTAGCGGGTCAAGGGAAGCTGAGGACAGCATGGGGACGGCATGGGACAGCGCGAGAACGCCCCTGAGAGTACCGGCCTCATCGCCGCCCTCGACCGGCGCCATCAGCGGATTAAGCTGGCACGGCGTCACCCAAGCCGTCACCCAAGCCGTCACCCAAGCCCCTGTACTCCAACCGGTAGAGAGGGCGGTCTCAAACACCGCACAGTGTGGGTTCGAATCCCACCGGGGGCACCATCCGGGCATTGCCCGCGTTGTCAATCTGGGTTGACAGCTGGGATTTGTCAAGCTACGTTGACAGCGTGAGCGAGGGAACCCAGCTGGCCGATGAAGCCAGCAGCACCGATCCGGCCGTCGGCCTGCGGGCCGTGCGCGCCTTGCGCGAGCTCGCCGAGCGGCTCGAAGCCGGTCATGTCGCCAAAGCCCGCGAGCAGGGCTGGTCGTGGCAGGACATTGCCGTGTGCATCGGTGTGAGCCGCCAGGCGGTCCACAAGAAGTACGGCAACGCGGCTGCCGGGCGACTGGCCGGCAGACGCGGCATTCTCAGTAGGGAGCGGTAGGAAATGTTCGAGCGGTTCACCACAGAGGCTCGCGAGAGCATCCGCCATGCGCAGCAGGAGGCGCGCCAGCTGCGCCATCCGAGCATCGGCACCGAACACGTGCTGCTGGGCATCGCGGCTGTCGACGGCCCGGCAGCGCAGGCGCTCGCCCCGCACGGCCTCACGGCTGACGTCCTGCGCCGGCGTTTGGCCGTGCTCACCGACGACGGGCTCGACCCTGACGCTCTCGCCACCGTCGGCATCGACCTCGAGCAGGTGCGGCAGGCGACCGAGGCGCACCTCGGCCCTGGTGCCCTCGACAAGAGACGCCCTCCCGTGAAGAGCGGTCACCTGCCCCTGACCAAGCGGGCCAAGAAGGCGCTGGAGCTCTCGCTACGGGAGGCGCTGCACCTGAAGTCGGGCGAGATCGGCACCGGCCACCTGCTGCTGGGGCTGTTGCGCGAGGGTGAGGGCCTGGCGGTCCGGCTGCTGGTCGACAGCCGTATCGACCTCGACGCGTTACGCGCCGACGTCACCCAGCTGATGGCTGACCGCGCGGCCTAGCCACCAAATATTTCGGGTTACGCACGCTCTGGCGGCCCCGAAGCGTGCGCAAGTCGAAGTCTTCGGTCGTTAGCTGCTTTCGGACCCGTGCGAGAGGTCGCCGCTGGTCATCCGCTCGGCGAGCAGCTGGGCATAGCGCCAGCGCTCGATCGCTGCCACGGCGGCAGGGTGCTCTTCCATGTCGCGAAGGATCGCCGCGCCCGCCTCAACCCCCACCTGGGAAAGCAGCTCGGCTTCCAGTTCGCCCGCGCGCAACGCGAGGACCAGGGCCCGCTCACCGCGGCGCGGCCCGCGAAGGCTCTCCGCGCGCGCACGCAGGACATGCACCTCAGCCCCCATCAGGTGCCAACGGTCCAGCCCCTCGACCAATGCCGGGTCGAGGTCGACGGCCACCTCGGTCATTGCACTTGCCTTTCGACCGCCACCCTCATCGCGAGGTCAGCGGACTGCTGAGGGAACCCTGCGAACGCTTCTTGCGTCCTGATCCTTGGATCGGCAGCAGACCGCGTCTCAGAAGAGGGCCACGCGGGTGAAGGGATAAGTCGGCGACCCGACCGGCCGGGTCATCGGGTCGTCGTCAGGATCGGCGAGGGAAGCAGCGTATGTCCGGCTAGCCGGCGGTCTACCGCGGCCGCACACGCCCGTCCCTCGGCGATCGCCCAGACGATGAGGGACTGCCCCCGGCCCGCGTCGCCGCAGACGAAGATCCCGGGCTCGGTGGTCTCCCAGCCGGCCGAGCGGGCAACGTTGCCGCGGGCGTCGAGCTCGACACCGAGGCCTTCCAGCAGGGGGCCCTGCTCGGGTCCGGTGAAGCCCATCGCCAGCAGCACCAGGTCGGCCGGGATCTCCCGCTCGGTTCCCGCGACCTCCTCGAATCTGCCGTCGACCATCTGGACTTCGACCAGCTCCAGGGCCCGCACCCGCTCCTCGCCGATGAAGCGCCGGGTGGAGACGGAGAAGAGCCGCTCCCCGCCCTCCTGGTGCGCGCTGGACACCCGGTACATCAGCGGCCACGTCGGCCACGGGGTCGAATCGGCGCGCGCATCCGGCGGCCGCGGCAGGATCTCCAGCTGGACGATCGAAGCGGCCCCCTGGCGGTGAGCGGTGCCGAGGCAGTCCGCGCCGGTGTCGCCGCCGCCGATGATGACGACGTGCTTGCCGGTCGCCACGATCGGTGAGCTTTCCAGGTCACCTTCCTGCACCCGGTTCGACGGCTCGAGGTACTCCATCGCGAGGTGGATGCCGTCGAGCTCGCGGCCCGGGGCCGGCAGGTTACGTCCGGCGGTCGATCCCACCGCCAGCACGACCGCATCATGGCCGTCGCGAAGATCCTGCACCGAAACGTCGGTCCCGATGTTGCAGCTGGTGACGAACTTGGTGCCCTCGACCTCCATCTGCTGGAGCCGGCGCTCCAGCACGATCTTCTCCATCTTGAACTCGGGGATCCCGTAGCGCAGCAGGCCACCGATGCGGTCGTTGCGCTCGTAGACGGTGACGGTGTGGCCGGCTCGGGTGAGCTGCTGAGCCGCTGCGAGGCCCGCGGGACCGCTCCCGATCACGGCTACCCGCTTGCCGGTGTGCGCGCTGGGCAGCACCGGGGTGACGAACCCCTCGTCCCAGGCGCGGTCGATGATGGACACCTCGACCTGCTTGATGGTGACCGGGTCGTCGGCGATGCCGAGCACGCACGCCGCCTCGCACGGCGCGGGGCAGAGCCGGCCGGTGAATTCCGGGAAGTTGTTGGTGGCGTGGAGCCGGTCGATCGCCTCCGCCCACTGGCCGCGGCGGCTGAAATCGTTCCACTCCGGGATCAGGTTTCCGAGCGGACATCCGTTGTGACAGAACGGGATGCCGCAGTCCATGCACCGGGTGGCCTGTTCACGCAGGCGCTCCTCCGGGAAGGGCTCGTAGACCTCCTTCCAGTCGAGCAGGCGCAGCGGAACCGGCCGCCGGGTCGGCAGCTGCTTCTGGTACTTCATAAATCCCGTGGGGTCAGCCATGAGTGCTTCCGTTGAGTGTGCGGCGGGGGGCAGCGGTCCGGTGGCGAGAGATCACCGTTTGACCGCCGCCATCACCATCTCGTCGGCGTCAGCACCGGACTCCTGCGCCTCGCGCATCACGTCGAGCACCCGCTTGTAGTCCCGCGGCATCACCTTGGTGAACCGGCTCGGGTCCCATCCGTCCAGCAGTTGCTGTGCCACCGGGCTGGTGGTCTCCTGGACGTGACGCTGCAGCAGATCGCGTACGAAGTGCTCGTCATCGAGGTCGAGCGGCTCGATGTCGACCATCTCCGGGTTGATCCGCCCGCGCTCGGCATCCAGCAGGTACGCGACCCCGCCGCTCATTCCAGCGGCAAAGTTGCGCCCGGTCGGGCCCAGGATGAGCACCCGCCCGCCCGTCATGTACTCGCAGCCGTGGTCGCCCACTCCCTCGACGACGGCCGTCGCGCCCGAGTTGCGGACGCAGAACCGCTCGCCGACCACACCCCGCAGGTGCACCTCGCCGGCGGTGGCCCCGTAGAGGATCACGTTGCCGGCGATGATGTTGTCCTCGGCGGGGAACGTCGATCCCTCCGGCGGCAGCACGGTGATGCGACCGCCCGACAGGCCCTTGCCGAGATAGTCGTTCGCGTCACCGGACAGCCGCAGGCTGATCCCGGGCGGCACGAAAGCGCCGAAGCTCTGCCCGGCCGACCCGGTGAAGTGCAGGCTGATCGTGCCATCGGGGAGCCCGGCGCCGCCGTGGCGCTTGGTCACCTCGTGGCCGAGCATGGTGCCGACGGTGCGGTTGACGTTGCGGATGGGCATCTCCAGCCACACCGGCAGGCCTGACTCCAGCGCCCCTTCGCACAACTGGATGAGCGTGTTGTCCAGCGCCCGTTCCAGCCCGTGCTCCTGCTTCTTGGTCGCGTGAGCCGCGCCGCCGAACGGGCGCTCCGGCACGTGCAGCAGCGCGGTGAGGTCGAGGCCGTCGGCCTTCCAATGGGAGATGGCGGACGCCATGTCGAGCACCTCGGCGTGACCGACTGCCTCGGCGATGGACCGGAAGCCGAGCTTGGCCAGGTACTCGCGCACCTCGTTGGCGATGTACTCGAAGAACGTGACGATGTACTCGGCCTTGCCGGTGAAACGCTTGCGCAGCTCGGGGTTCTGCGTCGCGACCCCCACCGGGCAGGTGTCCAGATGGCAGACGCGCATCATCACGCAGCCCGCGACGACCAGCGGCGCCGTGGCGAAGCCGAACTCCTCCGCGCCGAGCAGCGCGCCGATGATGACGTCACGTCCGGTCTTCATGGACCCGTCGACCTGCACGACGATCCGGTCGCGCAGGCCGTTCAGCAGCAGGGTCTGCTGGGTCTCCGCGAGCCCTAGCTCCCAGGGCGCGCCGGCGTGCTTCAGCGAGGTCAGCGGGCTCGCCCCGGTGCCGCCGTCATGGCCGGAGATCAGGACGACGTCGGAGTGCGCTTTCGCGACCCCGGCCGCCACCGTCCCGACGCCCACCTCGGCCACCAGCTTCACGTGAATCCGGGCCGCCGGGTTGGCGTTCTTCAGATCGTGGATCAGCTGCGCGAGATCTTCGATCGAGTAGATGTCGTGGTGCGGCGGCGGGCTGATCAGGCCGACCCCGGCGGTGGAGTGGCGGGTCTTGGCGATCCACGGGTAGACCTTGTGCGCCGGCAGCTGACCGCCCTCGCCGGGCTTGGCCCCCTGCGCCATCTTGATCTGGATGTCGTCGGAGTTCGTCAGGTACTCGCTGGTGACCCCGAAGCGGCCGCTGGCAACCTGCTTGATCGCCGAGCGCTTGGAATCGCCGTTGGGCATCGGGGTGAAGCGGACGACGTCCTCGCCGCCCTCGCCCGTGTTGCTCTTGCCGCCCAGCCGGTTCATGGCGATGGCCATGGTCTCGTGCGCCTCGGCACTGATGGAGCCGTACGACATGGCGCCGCTGGCGAACCGTTTGACGATCTCGCTTACCGGCTCGACCTCATCGATCGGCACCGGCGGCCGCAAGCCCTCACGCAGGTGGAAGAGCCCGCGCAGCGTGCCGGCCTGCCGGGAGAGTTCGTCGACCTGGGCGGTGTACTCGCGGAAGACGTCCTCGCGCTGGGTACGCGTCGCGTGTTGCAGCTTGAAGACGGTCTCGGGGTTGAACAGGTGCGGCTCGCCGTCGCGTCGCCACTGGTACTCGCCGCCCGTCTCGAGGCTGCGGTACGCGAGCTCGGCGGCGTTGTCGGGATACGCGCGGGCGTGCCGGGCGGCCACCTCGGCGGCGAGGACCTCGAGCCCGACGCCCTCGAGCCGGCTGGGGGTACCGGTGAAGTAGCGGTCGACCAACTCGTTGGACAGCCCGATCGCCTCGAAGACCTGGGCGCCGGTGTAGGACGCGACGGTGCTGATGCCCATCTTGGACATCACCTTCAGCACGCCCTTGCCCAGCGCCTTGATCAGGTTGTAAGTGGCCTGATCGGACGTGACGCCGACGAGGTCGCCGCTGTTGATCAGGTCCGTCGCGGACTCGAACGCGAGGTAGGGGTTGACCGCCGCCGCGCCGTAGCCGATCAGCAGCGCGGCGTGGTGGACCTCGCGCACGTCGCCGCACTCGACAACCAGCCCGATCCGGGTGCGCTTACGTCCGCGGATCAGGTGGTGGTGAACGGCGCTGGTCAGCAGCAGGCTCGGGATGGGCGCGAGGCGACGGTTGGCGCCCCGGTCGGAGAGCACGATGAGCCGGGCCCCACCCTCGATCTCGGCGTCCACCTCGGCAAAGATCTCCTCCAGCCGCGCCTCGAGGCCGGTGGAGCCTTCAGCCACCTCGTACAGACCGCGGATCTTGGCGGCCGCGAAGCCGGGCATGTCGCCGTCGTCGTTGATCCCGACGATCTTGGAAACGTCCTCGTTGCTGATCACCGGGTAGGGCAGGAAGATCTGCCGGCAACTGGCGGGACCGGGCTCGAGCAGGTTGCCTTCGGGGCCCATGGTGCGGCCGAGCGAGGTGACCAGCTCCTCGCGGATGGCGTCCAGCGGCGGGTTGGTGACCTGGGCGAACAGCTGCGTGAAGTAGTCAAAGAGCAGGCGCGGGCGCCGCGACAGGACCGCGATCGGGGTATCGCTGCCCATCGAGCCGATCGGCTCGGCGCCGTCGCGGGCCATGGGCAGCAGCAGGACGCGCAGCTCCTCCTCGGTGAAGCCGAACAGCTGCTGGCGGTGGCGTACCGACTCATGGGTGGTCACCAGCCGGGAACGCAGCGGCAGCGAGGACAGCTCGACCATGCCGGCAGTGAGCCACTCGTCGTACGGCTGCTCGGCCGCGAGCGTCGACTTGATCTCCTGGTCGTCGACGATGCGCCCGAGTGCAGTGTCGACCAGGAACATCCGGCCGGGCTGCAGCCGGCCCTTGGCGACGATCTTCTCGGGAGCGATGTCGAGGACGCCGACCTCGCTGGCCATGACGACGAGGCCGTCCTCGGTCACCCAGTAGCGGCTGGGGCGCAGCCCGTTGCGGTCGAGTACCGCGCCGATCACCGTGCCATCGGTGAACGCGATGCTGGCCGGTCCGTCCCACGGCTCCATCAGGGAGCTGTGGAAGCGGTAGAAGGCCTTGCGCGCGGGATCCATCTCGGTGGAGTTCTCCCACGCCTCCGGGATCATCATCAGCACGGCGTGCGGCAGGCTGCGGCCGCCGAGGTGCAGCAGTTCGAGGGCCTCGTCGAAGCTCGCGGAGTCGCTCGCGCCCTCCGTGCAGATCGGGAAGAGCCGCTCGAGGTCGCCCTCGATCCGGTCCGATTCGATCAGCGCCTCCCTGGCGCTCATCCAGTTGCGGTTGCCCCGCACCGTGTTGATCTCGCCGTTGTGCGCGACGAAACGGTAAGGGTGGGCCAGCGGCCAACTCGGGAACGTGTTGGTCGAGAACCGGCTGTGCACCAGGGCGATCGCGCTGGCGAAGCGTGGGTCGGACAGGTCCGGGAAGTACGCGGGCAGCTGGTTGGTGGTCAGCATCCCCTTGTAGACGAGGGTGCGTCCGGACAGGCTCGGGAAGTAGACGAAGGCCTCCCGCTCGGCCCGCTTGCGCACGCAGAACGCCCGCCGCTCCAGCTCCATCCCGCTCGCGCCGGCCAGGAAGATCTGCCGCATCACCGGCTCGACCTCGCGGGCGGCCTCGCCGATGCAGTCGCCGCAGACCGGCACCTCACGCCAGCCGAGCAGGATCAGCCCCTCCTGGCGGACGATCTTGCGGATCAGCTGCAGAGCCGCGTCGCGCTCACCCGCCTCGCGGGGCAGGAAGGCGATACCGACCGCGTACTCCCCCACCGGCGGCAGCGACACCGGCGCGACCTCGCGCAGGAACGCGTCGGGCACCTGGACGAGCATCCCGGCCCCGTCGCCGACCTTCGGGTCGCTGCCGGAGGCGCCGCGGTGGTCAAGGTTGCGCAAGGCGGTCAGGCCCTTGGACACGATGTCGGAACTGGCCCGGCCGTGGGTGTCCACGACGAAGGCAACGCCGCAGGCGTCGTGCTCGAACCGGGGGTCGTAAAGACCCTGCCGAGAAGGCATATCGCCGTCCATCCGTCTCGTAACGTTCTCGAAATCGGACGACGCTGTCCGGCCTGCCACACGCAGGACGCCCTGCTCACCGTTCGCACGGTGGGCCCGCCGGGAGGGCTGGCACTTGTGTTGCATGCAGGTTACGCAGGCCACCCGGACCCTGTCGAGTCTGCCATGTTCTGCGACTTCGGCCCACAAATAACTCCCGGCAGACGCCCAGGCACGAGCCCCCGGATCAGTCCCCGGAGATGTCCCCACCGAGGACGCGCCCGCGGCCGGGTTGAAGCGGTAGAAAGCGTGCATGCGCGAACTCGTGTATCCCCGGCTGTTTCTCGGCACCGCCTCCCGCTCGGCCACGGAACGGGTGCTCATCAGCGAGGACGGGGTGGATCGCACCTTCGGCGACCACGTCAAACGGGTGCAGCAGCTGGTCTCCGGGATGAGCAAGCGCCTCGGGATCGCGCCGGGTGACCGTTTCGGGGTGATGGCAGCTAATTCGACCCGACATATGGAGCTTTGGCATGCTGCGCTATTCGGCGGCGGGGTCATCAACCCGCTGAACCTGCGTTTTTCCGGCCGCGAACTCGCCCACGTCTTACGTGACTCCGGCGCAAAAGTGGTCTTTACCGACGCGCTGTTCGCTGACGTCATCAATGCGGTGCGCGCTGAGGCGGGTATCGAATGCGTGGTCCTTATCGCCGAGAGCTCGCCCGACGCCCCGGTACCGCAGGGGATCGCGGCTGACGTGATGTACGAGGAAGTGCTCGGGCACGGTTCGCCGAGCACGGGAGATACGGGCGCCTGGCAGGAGCCCGAAGAGGACGACCCCTGCGTGCTGATGTACACCGGCGGCACCACCGGGCTGCCGAAGGGCGTGCTGCTCGACCAGCGCGCGATGACGCTGACGGCCTACCACGCAGGCCTGAAGTGGCGGCACGAGCCCGACGAGGTCTACCTGCTGCAGACCCCGATGTTTCACGCGGCGTCGTTCGGCGGCATCGCGATCGTGCCGGCGTTCGGCGGCACCACCGCGTTCGTTCCCTTCTTCGATCCGGGTGCAGTCATCGCCGCGATCCCCCGCTTCGGCGTGACCAACACGGTGATGGTGCCCACTATGATCGCGATGACGATGAACCACCCGGACTTCACGGCGCAGACGTTCGGCTCGCTGCGCCAGCTCACCTACGGCGCCTCCCCCATGCCGGCCGCATTGCTGGACCGGCTGCTCGCGCAGTTCCCGAAGCTGGAAATCTCCCAGGGTTACGGGATGACGGAGGCCGCGGCGTTGCTGACCAGCCTGGGGCCGGAGGATCACGTGGCGGGCTCGCACCGGCTGCACTCGGCGGGCCAGGCGCTGCCCGGCGTCGCGCTCACCATCCAGGACGAGAACGGCAACCTGCTCGGCCCGCATCAGACCGGCGAGGTCTGCGCCCGGTCGGGCAACATCATGCGCGAGTACTGGAACCGGCCCGAGGAGACGGCCACCGCCTTTCGCGGCGGCTGGTACCACACCGGCGACGCGGGCTACCTGGACGAGGACGGCTACCTGTTCCTGGTCGACCGGCTGAAGGACATGATCGTCACTGGCGGCGAGAACGTGTACAGCACCGAGGTGGAGAACGCGCTCACCGACCATCCCGCCGTTGCCCAGGCGGCTGTCATCGGGATCCCGGACGATCAATGGGGAGAAGCCGTGCATGCGTTGGTGGTGCTGCACCCGGGTGCACACGTCAGCGAGCAGGAGCTACGCCAGCATGTCCGCCACCAGATCGCCGGCTACAAGGTGCCCAAAACTATTGAATTCCGCGCGGAAGCGCTCCCCTTATCCGGCGCCCTGAAAGTCCTCAAAAGAGAATTACGGGCGCCATATTGGGAAGGTCGCGACCGCGGGGTGAACTGACGGCACAGTCAGATCTACAGGCTGCCGTTGGTCCATCCGATAACCGGAAAGTGACCTTAGTCCATGGCGGCCGCCGGGGGGCGGCCGACGACCGGCAGCACCGACGGCGTCGCCGCGGCTACGCGCTGTGCCTCGCCGTAGGCAGCGTGATGGCCATCCTGGCCCCGCTCATGCGTGACGCGTGGACCGCGGGGCCCGCCGTCGCCGCCGGCTCGGGCCTCACCGCCGCGCTCGGTTGCTGGCTGCTGATCCGGTTCCAGTTCGAGCCGCTCTACCGCAAGATCGAGGACCGCGAGGCGGATCTGCAGCGCCAGACCGACCGCCAGGAGTTCGGCGCCCGGCTGGGCAGGGCGCTGGAGCGCTCGCGTACCGAATCCGACGTCCTGAAGGTCACGATGCGCGCCGCCGCCACCGTCGACCCGCTACTGCCCACCGAGGCGCTGATCGCCGACTCGTCACGCGCCCACCTGCGCCGTGCGGGAAGCGCGACCCTGCCCCAGCTTCCTCACCAGGGGTGCCAGGTCGTCTCGCCCTGGGACTGCCCGGCCATGTCGACCTCGCAGTCCCACCACTTCCCGGACAGCGAGGCCCTCGACGCCTGCCAGTTCCTGCGCGACCGGGCGGACGTCGCCGGCACCCCGCTGACCGCGCTGTGCCTGCCGATGACCAGCCGGGGACAAGCCGTCGGCGTGCTGCATTCGATACGCGACGCCAGCGAGCCGATCCAGCGCGAGGTCCAGCGCTCGTTGCAGACCATCGCGAGCCGAACCGGCTCGACCATCGGCGCCACCCGGGCCTTCGCCAAGAGCCAGCTCCAGGCGTCCACCGACCCGCTGACCGGGCTGCTGAACCGCCGCAGCTTCGAGGAACGGGCGACGTCGATGCTGGACGGCGCCGAGCACTTCAGCCTCGTCATGGCCGACCTCGACAACTTCAAGACCCTCAACGACGTTCACGGGCACTCGACGGGCGACCGCGCGCTGCGCCGGTTCGCCGAAGTGCTGCGCAGCGTGACCCGGTCTGAGGACATCGTCGCCCGCATCGGGGGCGAGGAGTTCCTCGTCCTGCTCCCCCACGTCCTGGCGGCTGACGCCGCTGCGCTGGCCGAGCGCATCCGCGGCCGGCTGCGCAACCGGGACGGGCTGTCGGAACCGGCGTTCACGGTCAGCCTCGGGGTGGCCGAGGGGCTGCACGTCGACGACCTGCACGGCGTGATTTCGGCGGCCGACCAGGCGCTGTTCGCGGCCAAGGCCAACGGCCGCGACCGGGTGGTGCTCGCCGGCGACAATCCCGTTGCGGCCAGCGCGCTTCCGCAGCCCCGCGACCCGAGCGAGGACGCCGCCCAGGCCGCTGCCGGCGTCGCGTAAGCCTGAAGGCACGCTCGAGCGTGCGGTGACGCTTACGCGACGAGTGGGGCTGGGCGGCTAGCGCTCGCGGGAGGCCGCTTGCGAATCAACCGGCGGGGGCGTGTCAGCCGGCTCGGCGAGCCCGCCGGCCGCGTCGGGGGCCTCCCCGCCGGTCGCGTCGGGGGCCTCCCCGCCGGTCGCGTCGGGGGCCTCCTTGGCCTCCTTGACGGCGTCGGGGGCCTTCGTCAGGCTCACGCGCTCGTGTCCCGTCGCCTGAAATGGCACGTCACGGGCACCGCGGCGCTTGATCAGGTAAGCCACGGCCAGCGCGAAGACGGCGATGCTGACGTAGTCGTTCAGCCTCAGTCCGAAGAAGCGGTGAGCGGTGTCGATGCGCAGCGATTCGATCCAGGCACGGCCGGCCGTATAGGAAGCGACGTACAGCGCGAAGACCCGCCCGCCACCGAGCCGGTAGCGCCGGTCGGCCCACAGGCACAGCACCGCCACCCCGAGGCACCAGAGCGACTCGTAAAGAAAGGTGGGCTGGTAGGTCGCCACGTTCTCGTAGCCCGGCAGCCGGTGCGACGGATCGATGTGCAACGCCCACGGCAGGCCGCTCGGACGGCCGTACAGCTCCTGGTTGAACCAGTTGCCCCAGCGGCCGAAAGCCTGGGCGACCGCGAGGGTGGGTGCCATGGCATCGGCAGCGATGCTGATCGGGATCCCCCGATGACGCAGCACGAGCCAGGCGCCGAGGAAGCCGCCGGCGATCGCGCCCCAGATCCCGAGCCCGCCGCGCCAGATGTAGAGCGCCTCGATCGGGTGGCCACCCTTGCCGAAGTACGGGTCCGGCGTGGTGATCAGGTGGTAGAGCCGGGCACCGACGATGCCGAACGGCACGGCGACGGTGGCGATGTCAGCGGCGACCCCGGCGGGCGCCCCGCGGGCGCGCATCCGGCGCTCGGAGAGCATGACGGCGACGATGACCCCGACGGCGATGGAGAGCGCGTATCCGCGTAGCGGCAGGGGCCCGATATGGACCACGCCCTCCGCCGGGCTCGGGAACGAGGCCGTAATGATCATGATCCGGCACGCACCCCTTCAGCGAGTTCGCCGGCGAGGCTTCGCACGGCGGCGATCCCCTCAGCTTCGCTCGCAGCTTCCAGCAGCGCGCGGACGAAGGCGGAACCCACGATGACCCCGTCGGCATATCCGGCCACTTCAGCAGCCTGCACCGCGTTCGACACCCCCAGTCCGACCGCGACCGGCTTGTCGGTGACCGCCCGCATACGCGCGACCAGCCCGGACGCGGCCGAACCGATGCTGCTGCGCGCGCCCGTGACGCCCATGGCCGACGCCGCGTAGATGAAGCCGCGAGTGGCCTCGGAGACAACCCGCAGGCGGGCTTCGGTCGACGAGGGCGCGACCAGGAAGATCGGGTCGAGTTCGTACTTCGTGGCCGCCGCGAGCCAGGGTCCGGCCTCGTCAGGAATCAGGTCGGGCGTGATCACCCCGGCGACGCCGGAGGCCGACAGCCCCTCGGCGAACCGTTCCACCCCGTAGCGCTCGACCGGGTTCCAGTACGTCATGACGACCGTCGCGACGCGGGAGGCCAGCGCACCGGCCGTCTCGACGACGTCGCTCACCCGCACGCCGCCGTCCAGCGCCCGCTGAACCGCCTGCTGGATGACGGGACCGTCCATCAGCGGGTCGGAGTACGGCAGGCCCACCTCGACGACGTCGCAGCCGCCCTCGACGAGCGCCTCGAGCGCGGCCAACCCGCCCGCGATGGACGGGAACCCGGCCGGCAGGTAGCCGATGAGCGCGGCCCGCCCTTCGGCGCGTGCGGAGGCGAAGACGTCGGCCAGCGGATGAAGGGCGCTCACCGGCCCGCTCCCTCTCCTTCGGCGATGCCGTTCGACAGTGCGGCGGCGGCGACCGGGTCGCTGGTCACCAGCCCGAACCAGCGCGCGGCCGTATCGACGTCCTTGTCGCCCCGGCCGGACAGGTTCACCAGGACCTGCTGCTCCGGCGTCATCGTCGCGGCGAGGTCCAGCGCTCCGGCGATGGCGTGGGCGCTCTCGATGGCCGGCAGGATGCCCTCGGTCTCGGCCAGGATCCGGAACGCGCCCATCGCGGCCGCGTCGTCGACCGGCAGGTACTCGGCGCGGGCCTGGTCGTGCAGCCAGGCGTGCTCCGGGCCGACGCCCGGGTAGTCGAGTCCGGCACTGATCGAATGCGTGGCGAGGGTCTGCCCGTCGTCGTCCTGCAGCAGGTAGGTGCGCATGCCGTGGATGACGCCGATCGAGCCACCGGCCACCGTCGCCGCGTGACGGCCGGTCGCGATCCCGTCTCCCCCCGCCTCGCAGCCGAGCAGGCGCACACCGGCGTCGGCGATGAACGGGGAGAAGATGCCCATCGCGTTGGAACCGCCGCCGACGCAGGCCACGATCGCGTCGGGGAGCCGCCCGGTCAGCGCGAGCATCTGGGCACGCGCCTCGATGCCGATCACCCGCTGGAAGTCACGGACCATCATCGGGAACGGGTGTGGCCCCATCACCGAACCGATGCAGTAGTGCGTGGTCTCCACGTTGGTGACCCAGTCGCGCATGGCCTCGTTGATGGCGTCCTTGAGGGTGCGACTGCCGGCAGTGACCGAGATGACCGTCGCGCCGAGCAGGCGCATCCGGGCCACGTTCAGCGCCTGACGGACCGTGTCCTCCTCGCCCATGTAGACCACGCACTCCAGGCCGAACAGCGCGCACGCGGTCGCCGTGGCCACGCCGTGCTGGCCGGCACCCGTCTCGGCGATCACGCGCTTCTTGCCCATCCGGACCGTCAGGAGCGCCTGACCCAGCACGTTGTTGATCTTGTGCGAGCCGGTGTGAGCGAGGTCCTCGCGCTTGAGCAGGATCCGGGCGCCGCCGGCACGCTCAGTGAGCCGCTTCGCGTCCGTGATGGGCGTGGGACGGCCCGCGTAACTGGCCAGCAGCCCGTCCAACTCGGCGATGAAGGCCGGATCCTGCCGGGCGGCGGCGTACTCGGCGTTGAGCTCGTCCAACGCCTTGACCAGGGCCTCGGGGACGAACCGGCCGCCGTACGGGCCAAAATGACCGGTCTCGTCCGGCACCACGGGCAGCGCGGAGGAGGGCGGCTGGTCGAGCGCGGTCATCGGGCGGCCTGCACCTGGGCGCCGCCGGCGGCTACCAGGTCGGCGACGGTGACGAGCGGGTCGGCCCCGCTCACGCACGCCTCGCCGGCCAGCACGGCATCCGCTCCGGCAGCGGCGTACTCGGCGACGTCGGATGGGCCCCGCACCCCGGACTCGGCCACCGCCAGCGCACCATCCGGGACGAGAGGCCGCAGCCGCGCGAAGACGGCTCGATCGACCTGCAGGGTGCGCAAGTCACGGGCGTTCACGCCGATCAGCGCGGCACCGAGGGCCGCAGCCCGCTCGAGCTCGTCCTCGTCGTGGACCTCGACGAGCGGGCTCATGCCGTACGCCCGGATCTGCGCGTGCAACTCGGTCAGCAGCGGCTGGTCCAGTGCCGCGACGATCAGCAGCACCAGGTCGGCGCCGTGGGCCCGCGCTTCCGCCACCTGATAGGGGGTGACGACGAAGTCCTTGCGCAGCAAAGGCACGTCAACGGAGGCGCGGACGGCGTCGAGGTCGGCCAGCGAGCCGCCGAAGCGGCGCTGCTCGGTGAGCACACTGATCGCCGCCGCACCGCCGGCGGCATAGGCCGCGGCGAGCGCCGCCGGATCCGCGATCGTCGCGAGCTCACCCTTGCTCGGGGATCTGCGTTTGACCTCGGCGATCAGGCTGGCACCGGGGGAAGCGAACGCGGCCAGCGCGTCACGGGCGGGCGGCGCCTCAGCCGCCGCGGCTTGGATCGACGACCAGGACCGGTGCGCCTGCCGCTCGGCCAGATCGGCGCGGACGCCGACGAGAATCTCGTCGAGAACGGTGGCAGCCACGCTTCGATCGTACGGGCGGGCGCCCGTCAGCCCGCGCCCCGCGCTAGGACGCGGCGACCCGGATCTGCTCGGGGGCGGGGCGCGTCGCCTTCGGGGGGATCCGGCGGCGCATGGTGCGACGGATCCGGATCCACACCGGTGGCGCCGCGATCACGACGCCCAGCAGCACCCAGCCGACCGTGGCGGTGGGCACGTCCAGGAGCTTGAGCGCGCTGGCGAGCAGGACGAACGCAAGGGCACGCCGGATGATCCAGCTCGGCGCCGAGGCGGAGGCGCGGGCGCCCAGATAGACGCCCGGGAGGCTGCCGATCAGGATCGAACTGGTCAGTGCGAGCTCGAAGTCACCGAAGATGACGTGTCCCAGCGCGGCGGCGCCGACCAGCGGCACCGCCTGCACCAGGTCGGTACCGACCAGGTCGCCGGTCTTCAGCTGCGGGTAGACGAGCAGCAGGGCCACGATGATCAGCGATCCCGACCCGACCGAGGTCATGCCCACGACCAGGCCGCCGAGAGCGCCGATCGCCACCGTGGTCGCCCGGTGCACCTCGACGGGGCCGGTGAAGTCCGCTGCCGGGCCGAGGCGAGCGCGGCGGCGCACGTCCAGCAGCGCCTTGAAAATCATCATCGCCACGGCGATGAGCAGCGCGATGCCCAGCGAGAGTTTGACGGTGTCCTGCACGGCAGAGCCGTTGCCGACAACCCGTAAGAGCAGCACGCCGCAGAAGGCCGAGGGCACGGATCCCAGGACGAGCCAGGTGACCAGCTCCTTGTGGACCGTGCCGCGCCGCAGGTGGACCAGCCCGCCGATGGGCTTCATGCACAGCGAGGCCACCAGGTCGCTGCTGACCGCGGCCAGCGGCTGGATACCGAAGAAGATCACCAGCATCGGGGTCATCAACGCGCCGCCGCCCATGCCGGTCAGCCCGACGACGAAGCCCACGAACAGGCCCGCCAGCGCGATGAGCAGATCCACGTGCATGTGCCGAACTCCCCAGCTCCGACTTTGTCTAGTGAGATAGTAGACGTTATGGGGTTTACCGGGTGCGCCATTCGAGACATCGGCACGGAGCCGGGCTAGCGAGAGTCGAACGGGAGCCGAATCGTGAAGGCGGCGCCGCCTTCCGGGGCGCGGCCCGCGGCGGCATTCCCGCCGAGCGCGCCCGCCAGCCCCGCGACCAGCGCCAGCCCGAGGCCGGTGCCCACCCGCCGGATGCCGCGGTAGCGCTCGTAGAGCGTCGACCGCTCGAACGCGACCGCGCAGTCCTCCGCAGTCAGGCCCGGCCCACCATCACGGACCTGCAGGAGCGCGAATTGCGGGTACACGGGGTCGGGACCGGCGGCGAAGACGATCGGTGCCCCCTGCGGGACTACGCGCAGGGCGTTCTCGGCGAGTCCGTCGAGGATCTGGCGAACCCGGCCGCCGTCAGTAACGATCACCAGCGCGGCGGGCGGGAGTTCGAGGCGCAGTTCGATGCCCTCGGCGGCGCAGCGCGGACGCCAGACCTGCTCGGCGCCGCGGACCAGGGCGGTGAGGTCGGTGGGCGCAAGGTCGATACGGAAGTCGTCGGCACCGAGCCGGGCCAGGTCCAGCAGGTCCGAGACGAGCCGGTTGAGCCGGTGGGCCTCGGAGAGCATCACGGCTCCGGCGACTCTGGCGTCGTCGCCCTCGATGACGCCGTCGGCCAGCGCCTCGGCGTGGCCGGTGACCGCGGTCAGCGGGGTGCGCAGCTCGTGGGAAATCGACAACAGGAAGTCACGCTGGCGACCCTCGCTGCGGGCAAGCGCCGCGGTCAGCCCGTTCAGCGCGTCGGCCACCTCGGCGACCTCCGCCGGCCCTTCCGGGCGCACCCCGACGTCACGACGCCCACCGGCCAGCGCCCTGGCCGCGGCAGCCGCGTGCTGCAGTGGCCGAGCCAGCCGCCGCGCCAGCAGCACACCGGCAACGGCGGCACCCACCAGGCCGATCGCCAGCGCGATCAGCAGCCGGTTGCGCAGCGGGTTGGCGAAGCCGCGGGCCTGCGACGCGTTCTGCAGCAAGACGATCCCGGCGGGCTGACAGCCGTCCACCGGGATCGAGATCCGTGAGGCCGAGAGCGGGCGCCCTTCGATCAAGCGCCGGGCGCCGGCCACCCGTGCGACGGCGCTGACCGATTGGCCGCTGGCCAACTGGCGGGCCAGCGGGGCCGGGAGCTGAATCGGCTTCGCGCCGCAAGCCGCACCTGAGGTATCGATCGCCTCCAACTTGATCTGCTGGGCCTGCAGGACGCGCACCAGCTGCTGGAATGCCGCCCGCCGGGTGGCGCGATCGATTGCCCGGTCGACCAGGACGAGGTAGCCGTCAGCCTGGCGCCCCAGCTGCTGGCGGGCCTCGGTCTCGGTGGCTCCTCGCAGCAGGCCGATCGACACCAGGCCGACCACGAGCACGGCCAGCGCCGCCACCGCTGTGGTGGCAATGGCCAGCCGCGACGCGAGTCCCGAGCGCCGCTTCGGGGGCACGACCGGCCGCGGTCCGGCCACTCAGGCGCCCGCGGTGTAACCGACCCCGCGCACGGTACGCAGCGGGCTGTGCTCGCCGAGCTTGGCGCGCAGCTGGGCAACGTGGACGTCGACGGTGCGGGTGCCGGCGGCAGCCTCGTACCCCCACACCTCCGACAGCAGTTCCTCGCGGGTGAAGACGCGTCCCGGCCGCCGCAGGAGCATCGCGAGCAGGTCGAACTCGGTGGCGGTCAACGACACCGCCAACCCGCCGGCTTTCACGGCCCGGCGCGCCGGGTCCAGGCTCACCTCGCCGACCGTCAGCACCGGGGCGTCTCCGGGCGGCCCGGATGCCCGCCGGAGCACGGTCTTCACCCGCGTCACCAGTTCCCGGGGCGAGAACGGTTTCGTGAGGTAGTCGTCGGCGCCGAGTTCGAGCCCGACGATGCGGTCGACCTCGTCGTCGCGGGCGGTGACGAAGAGGATGGGCACCCAGTCGCCCTCGGCCCGCAGCGCCCGGCACACCTCCGTGCCGTCGAGCGTCGGGAGCCCGACGTCGAGGACGATCGCCACCGGCCGCAAGGAGCGGGCCGCCGTGAGCCCGGCGCGACCGTCGGACTCGACGTGCACCCCGAACCCCTCGCGCCGCAGGTAGAGCCGCACGAGGTCGCTGATGTGCGCCTCGTCCTCGACGACCAGCACCAGGCCCTTCGAGGGGCCACTACCGCCCGCCGCGTCCGCCACATCAGGCAGGGTAAACGCGCTGGTCAGCCCTGAGTGGGATCTTCGCCCCTGTCGAGAGCCTCCCATGGGTCGGCGGGGCGCGCCGCCCGGGCGTTGACGCGCTCGTAGCGCGGGGTCGGGCCGGGCCAGCTGCCGGCGTACAGCACGCCGACGAGCGCCCCGGCGGTGATCAGCAGCCCGCCGACGACGCAGAGGTACGGCGGCGCCGCCAGGTGAGTCGCGGCGAACGCGCCGGCCGACCGGACCTTGCTGCTGTTACGCGCCACCCGATCCGGATCGGCGATGACCCGCACGACCACGATGAGCACCCCGACGCCCGCCGCGGCGATGAGGACGGCAATCAGCCGGCGCGCCCAGCTGCGTACCAGCGCGACGGCGATCAGTCCGGCGGCCGCGACGAGCGCCAGCGGGACCGCGGCCGCGGCGGCGTTGCCGCCGGTCAGGGTCACGTCGGTACGCGTGGCGCGCAGGGTGACCCGCAGCCAGGTCGGAGACGACGACAGCAGCACGAGAACGACCCCGGCGCCCACCCCCAACGCGGCCAGCACCGCGGACCGCGGCAGGGTGCGGCCCGGCGGCGGGGTCGTTTCAGCCGGCGCGGGCTGGCCGGTCACGGCACCCGCGAGGCGGGGACGTCGGCGGCCGGCCGGAGCGTCTCCGCGAGCGCCAGCGCGCGCAGGACCGCCCGGGCTTTGTGGCGCGTCTCGGCCTCTTCGAAATCGGGCTCGCTGTCGGCCACGATCCCTGCGCCTGCCTGGGCATACGCCAAGCCCCCGCGGATCACGGCGGTGCGGATGGCGATCGCCAGGTCCAGGTCGCCGCCGAAGTCGAGGTAGCCGACCCCTCCCCCGTAGATCCCGCGGCGGGCCGGCTCGAGCTCGTCGATCAGCTCCATCGCCCGGATCTTCGGCGCGCCGGTGAGGGTGCCCGCCGGGTAGCAGGCGGTGAGCACGTCGACCGCGTCGAGGTCGGCCCGCACGTCGCCGACGACGGTGGACACGATGTGCATGACGTGCGAGAAGCGCTCGACGGCACCGAACTCGACCACCCGTACGGTGCCCGGCTCGCAGACCCGCCCGAGGTCGTTGCGACCCAGGTCGACCAGCATGATGTGCTCGGCGCGTTCCTTCTCGCTGCCGACCAGTTCGGCCGCGAGCTCGGCGTCCTTGGCGTCGGTCCCTCCACGCGGACGGGTGCCGGCGATCGGATGCAACCGGGCCACCAGGCCGTTCGCGGTGCCGGTGACGGTGACCAGTGACTCCGGGCTCGACCCGACGATGTCGAGCGTGGCCGCCCCGGCTCCGGTGCGCTCGGCGCCGGTTCCCGCCAGCCGCAGCAGATACATGTACGGGCTGGGGTTGCTGGTGCGCAGCAGGCGGTAGACGTCGAGCGGGTCGGCATTTGCGGCGACTTCGAACCGCTGGCTGACGGTGACCTGGAAGATGTCGCCGGCCCGGATGGCCTCCAGCGCCCCGTCGACCGCGCGCTGATATTCCCCGGCCGGGGTGCGGCTGTGGAAGGCCAGCTCCGGCACGTCGTCCGGCGTGGCCGTCACGGCCACCGACGGCGGCGTCGGTTGCGCGAGCGCCGCGGTCATCTCCCGCAGCCGGATGACGGCGTCGTCGTAGGCCTCGTCGACGGACGCGGCGGCGCCCGGGAACGCGTTCGACACCAGCAGGCAGGAGCCGTCGTCGTGGTCGAGCACGGCCAGCTCGGTCGCCAGCATCATCCCGAGCTCGGGAAGGTCCAGATCCTCGACCGCCTGGCTCGGAAGCCGCTCGATCCGCCGCACGAAGTCATACCCGAGGTAGCCCACGAGGCCCCCCATCAGCGGCGGCATCCCCCGAAGGCGCGGCGCCCGCAGCGATCGGGCGCAGGCGTGCAAGACCTCCAGCGGATTGCCGCGCAGCGGCACCCCCGGCGGCGGGTCGTCGAGCCAGACCGCCTCGCCGTCACGCTCGGTGAGGGTGGCCCGCGACCGCACGCCGACGAACGAGTAGCGCGACCAGCTGCGTCCGTGCTCGGCCGACTCGAGCAGGAACGTGCCCGGGCCGCCGGCCAGCTTGCGGTAGACGCCGACCGGGGTCTCGCCGTCGGCCAGCAGCCGGCGGGTCACGGGGACCACCGGATACTGCGCGGCGAGGCGGGTGAACTCCGCGCGATCGGGGTAGAACGCGCCGTCCGTCACTGCCCTCACGAGGCCTCAGCGGGCGCCGACCCGACGACGGCACCGAGGTCTGCGGCATCGAAGCAGGTGCGGTCGCCGGTGTGACAGGCCCCGCCGACCTGGTCGACGCGTACCAGCAGGCAGTCGCCGTCGCAGTCGAGCGCAACCGACTTCACCCACTGCTGATGGCCGCTGGTATCACCCTTGACCCAGTACTCCTGGCGGCTGCGGGACCAGTACGTGCAGCGGCCAGTGGTGAGCGTGCGTTGAAGGGCCTCGTCGTCCATCCACCCGAGCATGAGCACCTCGCCGGTGTCGTACTGCTGGGCGATGGCCGGGACCAGCCCGGCCGGGTCGCGTTTCAACCGCTCTGCGATAGCGGGATCCAGGGAACTCGGACGTGTCACGTGTCCATCCTGCCAGCTCGCAGATCTCAGACGGTGCCGGTGAGCCCCGCCGCGGCCCAGCTGAGCCCCTGGGCAAGAGCCGGCCGCCAGACCCCGTAGTCGTGTCCGCCGGGACGAAGGCGCAGGACGACGTCGAAGCCTCGATCGACCAGCTCGTGCGCCATCTCGACGGTGTCGCGCCGGGCGTTGGTGTCGCTGCGACCGCAATCGAGCCAGAGCCGTACCTGCGGAGACGGCGAAAGGGTGGGGACGTACTCGCTCGGGGTGTTCGCGGCCGCGACCCTCGCAAGGTCGGGGACGTTGCCGAACAAACGCTTGAGACCGCCCGCGTAGGTCGGCCGGTCGAAGCCGGACAGGTCGATGACCGCGGAGAACAGTCCGCGGTTGCGCAGCCCGAGGTTCAGGGCGCAGTAGCCCCCGGCGGAATTGCCGGCGACCGCCCGGGCCGACCGCGTGGGGATGGTGCGAAAGCGTGCGTCGACGTCACGGACCACGTCCTGCACCACGTACGTCGCGACGTGTTCCTGTGGACGGTCGACGCACTCGGAGTCGTCGGTCCAGTTGTGGCTCGCCCGCGGCGCCACCAGGATCACGGGGTGGCCGGCGCGCGCCACCGCGTAGCCGGCGTCGGACGCCCGGGCAGCCCGAAACCAGTCGACGGGCGCCCCCGGCGAACCGTGCAGCAAGTAGACGACCGGGAAGCGGCGGCTCGGCTCGGAAAAGTACTGGGGCGGGAAGTACACCAGAGCGGTCGGAGCGCCGAAGCCGCTCCTGTCGCCCGGCAGCCGGACGCTGACCACCGCGCCGCGGGGATGCATTGTCTCGGGTTTCATGAGCGACCTGGAGACGTCGGCCAGGCTCGCCGTCGGCCAGGTGCGCAGCCCCAACACGTCGGCCACCCGGGGCAGGAATGCGTAATGAGCGTTGACGAAATCGGCCACCGTCGCGAGCGAGAGCACCATGGCCAGCACCCCAAAACCGGTGGTACTCAGCCAGCGCCGCCGGCGGCCGCGCCACAGCGCGACTGCCCATGCGCCGAGCGAGACGATCACCAAACCCGCGAGGAAGTTGGCGCTGATGACAAGCAGGCCCACGACGCTCCGCACGCTCCGGTAACAAACCTGTAACGACAAGACAGTAACGCGCTGCGGCCGCGTTCACCGCATGAATTACGGCACCCCGCCTATCGGATGCGCGACAGCCTCAGGCGTGCGTACCGGTCGGTGTCGGGGTGGGGAACCCGGGAACCACGGGAGTGGTGCCCCCGCTCGACGGGGAGGGAACGATCGTCGCCGCATCCGGCAGGACGGCCCGCATGACCCTGGCCGCTTCAGCGGCGACGACGCTGGCATTCGTCGGAATGTTCGCCGACAGCCCGCTGAGAATGACGACCACCTGGTAGCGACCGACGGTCGTGAACGCGCCGATGCTGATGCCCGTGGAGGCGCCGCCCTGGTTCACGAACGCCGTCGCGGCCGGCAGTCCCGGCAGCGCGATGGTCGGCGCCGTCTTCTTGTTCTGCGTGTTCGAGTAGTTCAGCTCGGCGACGGCAGCCGCCGGGGAACTGAACTGCAGGATGTTGATCGAGGCGTCCCAGTCATCGCTCGAGCCGGCCGTCGATCCGAGAGTCAGCGCCCGCAGCCCGACCACCCGCGACAGCCCGTACTTCTTGAACTGCGCCAGTTCGGCCGGGCCCAGCGCGATGTCGGCGGGGGCGACGAGTCCCAGCCGGTAGGCGTGGTAATCGATGGCGAGCAGGCCCGGCGGGGTCGCGACGGCGCCGAGCGAGGGCAGCGGGCTGGACGGGCTCGACGGGCTCGACGGGCTGGGAACGGGGTTCGGCACCAGCGACGGCAACGGGTTCGGCTGCACGGTGCCGCCCGAGGCAGTGGACTTGGACGACCCTGATGCCGACGACACCAGAACCGCAATCACGGTCGCGACGATCGTCACCCCGACCAACGTGATGGCGGTCCACAGACCACGACGGGAGCGCCGCGACGGCCAACCCTGCTGCGGCGCCGCCGGCCAACTCTGCTGCGGCGCCGGCGGGAACGTTCCATCAGCCGGCGGGCCCGGCGGCGCGTAGGCAGGCGGCAGACCGTAGCCGGGCGGTGGACCGTAGCCGGGCGGCGGACCGTAGCCGGGCGGCGGTGGGGTGGCTACCGGCCCGGCATACTCGCGCGACCACGGTGACGGCTCGGGCGGGTACTTGGGCATCTCGCGGGTCGCGTCCGGATCGGCCGATTGGTCGTCCGTCTGGCTGCCGGCCTGCGGCGACTCCGGGGGCACGCTCACGACCTAATTGTGACCCACGAAGCTTGGAACTCACCAAGAACGAGACTGCGCGACCCCCGAGCGGCCGGGTCCGGGTCGCGCTAGAGCAGGGCTCCGCGCGCGGACCACGAGGCGTGCAGCCGCGCATATACCCCCGCAACGGCGACGAGGTCGGCATGCCTGCCGCGCTGCACGATACGGCCGGCGTCGACCACGATGATCTCGTCGGCGATCTCCGCTGCCTTCAGGCGGTGGGCGATGGTGACGGTGGTGCGGCCGGCCGCCAGCGACTCGAGTGCCGCCGACAGGCGCATTTCGGTGGCGGGATCGATGGCGCTCGTTGCCTCGTCGAGCACCAGGAGATCGGGGTCGGCGAGGTGGGCTCGGGCGACCGCGACGAGCTGACGCTCACCGGCGGACATAGCCTCGCCGCGCTGGCCGACCTGCGCGGACAGTCCCCCGGGCAGCCCGGCGATCCAGTCCCCGAGGCCGAGTTCGTCGAACACCCGCGCGACGTCGGTGTCGGACGCCTCCGGGCGGCCGTAGCGCACGTTGTCAGCGATGGAGCTCTCGAAGAGGTGGCCCTCCTGGGGGACCATCACCACGCGCTGGCGCAACGAGGCGAAAGAAACCTGGTCGATCGCCATCCCGGCGAGCTCCACCGAGCCGCGCAGCGGATCGATGAGGCGCGTCAGCAGCTTGGCCAGCGTCGTCTTCCCGCTGCCGGTTTCGCCCACCACAGCAATCCGGGCGCGGGCCGGCACGGTGAGATCGATGTCGCTCAGCACCTCGGGGCCGCCGGGATAGGCGTAGGCGACGCCCCGGAACCGGACGTCGATCGGCCCGGGCGGAAGCGGCCGGCCGCCGTGCGCGGGATCGGCCGCCGGATCGGGGATGTCGATGGGCGTATCGAGCACGTCCAGCACCCGGCGCAGGCCGGCCAGCGCGTTCTGCGCGTCGTTCAGCGTCTCGGTGGCGACCTGCACGGGCCCGACGAACAACGTCACCAGGAACAGGAACGCGACGAGGCGCCCGGTCGACAGGTGGCCACCGACCCCGAGCCAGACGCCGACCACGACGACACCCGCGTTCGCCAGCCCGGCGACGAGCTCGCCCCCCGAGAAGGTGAGCGCCGCCAGCCGTTGCGCCCGGACGGCTGCGTCACGATGAGCGCCGATGGCAACGTTGATGCGGCGACCGGTGCGCTCCCCGACCCCGAACGCCTTGACGACGGCCGCTCCGACCACTGCCTCCGACACGGCGGAAAGCACCAGCCCGACGCGCTCGCGCACCAAGCCGTAGGCCGCTGCCAGCCGGACCGACATCGCGCGGGCGAGCAACGCCAGAGGCGTGAAGCAGGCGTAGACCAGAAGCGTCAGCGGCCACGAGTAGACCAGCATGAGTGCGGTGGCGAGCACCAGCTGCAGCACGCTGACCAGCAGCTGAACCCCACCGAACTGCAGGAAGTTCGACAGCTGGTCGACGTCGCTGGTCACCCGGCTGACCAGGGCGCCCCGGCTCTGGGACGCCTGACGCAGCATCGACAGCTCGTGGACATGCCGGAAGGTCTGCACGCGAAGCGACGCCAGCCCCGATTCGGTCGCCGTGAACAGGCGCACGTTCAGCAGGTACGCGGCGGTGGCCGTCACCACCACCGCGACCGCAGCGAGAGCCAGCGAGGCCCGGATCGCGCCGAGATCGACCTTCGTTCCGGAGGCTCCCCCGAGCCCGTGGTCGATCGTCTGCTGGACGGCGACGGGGATGACCACGCGCCCGGCGGTGGAAAGCACCGCGAGAAACACCGTGGACCCGAGGCCCCGGGCGAACTCCGGGGCCATCCGGAACGCCCGCCGGAACGTGACGACCGCCCCGCCCGTCCCCGGGCCCACCTCCAGGACGGTCATGCCGCCGGCTCCTCGCCGGGAAGGGCCACCTGCGAGCCGCTGTGCGTCGCGCCGTACGCGGTGAGCACCGCCCGGTAGCCCGGTACCGACGCCATCAGCTGCTCATGGGTGCCGCGGCCGCGGACCTGGCCGTCCTCCAGGTAGACGACGAGGTCGGCGAGCGCGATCGTGGCCTGGCGGTAAGCGATGACGACGACGGTGGCCGGCGACTGGCGAAGACCGGCCAGGATGGCGCGCTCGATGCGCGGATCGACGCTGGACGTCGCGTCGTCGAGCACGAGCAGGCGGGGGCGGCGCGCCAGCGCGCGGGCCAACGCGATGCGCTGCCGCTGGCCGCCGGACAGGGTCGCGCCCCGCTCCCCGACGACCGTGTCGAGGCCGTGGGGCAGGTCGGCGATGAACCCTTCCGCCTGGCTGATCCGCAGCGCCTCGGCCAGCACGGCCTCGTCGACATCCGCCCCGAGGGTGACGTTGCCGCGGACCGTGTCGTCGAACAGGAAGGCCCCCTGCGGCACCAGCGCGACCGCGTCGGAGAGCTGACCGGCGGCCAGCTCGCGCAGGTCGTGACCATCGAGCGTGATGACGCCCTCGTCGGGATCGATGAGCCTCAGAGTGAGGTGGGCGAGCGTCGACTTGCCGGCACCGGTCGGTCCGACGATCGCGACCGTGCTCCCGGCCGGGACGTCGAGCGTGACCCCGTCGAGTACCCGCTCATCGGTACCGGTGCCGCCGCCGCCATAGCCGAAGCCGACGCCCTGTGCCGCCAGCCGGGCCGGTCCGCCCGCGGGTGCCGCCGCGTCGAACCGGCGCTCGCCCGCCGGCATGGTGTCCTCGGCGTTCAGCACCGTGTGCATGCGCTCCCACCCGACGACCGCGCGCGGCAGGTCGGCGAGCACCCAGCCGATGGCCCGCACCGGGAACGCGAGCAGGGTGAACAGGTAGGCGACGCGCACCAGGCCACCCGGATCGAGCGAGCCCGCCGACACCCGCAGGCCCCCGACCAGCAGGACGGCGAGCACCGACATGTTCGGGAGCGCCTCGAGCGCGGGGTCGAACATGCCACGCAGCCGCCCCACCCGGATCAGCGCATCGCGCAGCTCGCCGGCACGTTCGGCGAACCGTTGGGTCTCGTACTCGCCGCGGCCGAGCACCTTGACGGTCAGCGCACCGTCGAAGCTTTCGTGAGCGAGGCCGCTGACCTCGGCGCGCAGCTCCTGCGCCCGGATCATCAGCGGCGCCAGCCGGCGGCTGTAGAGCACGTTGAGCACCGCGATCAGCGGGAAGATCACCCCACCGACGACCGCGAGCACCGGGTCGGTCGCGACCAGGAAGCCGAGCGTGACCAGCAGCATCACCACCACGCCGGCGGCCATCGGGAACGGGGCCATCGGCTCCCACGTCTGCTCGACGTCGGAATTGGCGACCGACAGCAGGCGGCCGGTCGAGTGCGACTGGTGCCAGCGCAGCGGGAGGGACAGGTAGCGCGCCGCGACCCGGCGCCGGTAGGTCGCGCCGAGCTCGTACTGCACCCGGCCCGCGTAGATCCGGCGGCCGGCGATCCCGAGCGCCTTCAGCGCCGCGACGGCCATGATGAGCAACGCAGCTGCGAGCAGCGAGCCCCCGACCACTCGTCCCGACCGGAAAGCGGGCAGCACCGTGTGCTGCGTGATCCGGCCCAGCACGTACGCCTGCCCCACCGTCATGAGTGCCCACAGCGAGCTGCCCAGCACCGAGAGGGTGAACGCCAACGGCTGCTGCGCGGCGCCCCGGCCGAGCACTGCGAAGCCGCGCAGCACCACGCGACGGTCGCTGCGGACAGCGCGCCCGGCGCGGGATGGCGCAAGGGGCGGATGATCGGGCACGCTCGACAGCATGCCTGGGCGCGCGCGGGGAGGTCGCGCCAATTCCGCGCCTGTGGAGCAGCCCGACCGGGACTGGCCCACGCTGCATCCACGCAACCTCGCCGCGCATCCCCCCTACCGCCGGGCGCTGGTGATCGTCCTGATCGCGTTCGCGATGGGCTCGCTGTTCGTCTACAGCTACATCGACGCGCTCGGGCGTCCGGTCGCGCGCCGGATCACGACGGCCGTGGTGGGCACGTCGCCGGTGCGCGCGCCGTTCATCGCGGCTCTCGAGGACACTGCCAGCAAGGGCCTCATCCTGCGCAGCTACCCGACGCTGCGGGACGCGGAATCCGCGATCGACCGCCAGCAGGCCTATCTGGCACTGGTGTTCTCCGCGACCAAGCCGTCCTCGGTCACGGTGCTGCTGTCAAGCGCGTCCGGCCCGAGCGTGGCCCGCGTGCTGTCGACAGCACTGCCGCTGGCCGCCAGGCGGTCCGGGGCCGTGCTGACCGAGGCTGACCTGCATCCGCTTCCCAGCCAGGACCCGTCCGGGCTGGCCGCCTTCTACCTGAACATCGGGGCCACGATCCTTGGCTTCGTCACCACGTTCCAGCTGCGGGCGAATGCGCGGCCGATGCCGCTGCCGCCGTGGCTCGCGTTCACCGGTGGCCTCGCGATCCTCGGGAGCCTGGTGCTGATCGCCCTGGTGAAGGGGGTGCTGCATGCGCTACCGGTGCCTTTCTTCGAAGGCTGGGCAGTCCTGGCGCTGCAGATGATCACGGCCACGGCCGTGGCCTCGCTGATGGCGACGCTCATCGGCCGCTGGGCGATCATCCCGACGTGGTTGCTGTTCGTCGTGCTCGGCAACACGTCGTCCGGGGGCGCCGTGGCGCCCGCGCTGCTCCCCGAACCGTTCAGCTTCCTCTCGCGGGCGTTGCCGTCAGGAGCCACAGTCGGCCTGCTGCGCACGTCCGCGTACTTCCCCGCCGCCTCACGGCTGGGGCCCATGCTGGTGCTGGGCGGTTGGGCGGTGGCATCGGTCGGCGGCCTGCTGATCGCCTGCCGGCTGCTCGGGCGCGGCCCGGGAACGCCCGACCCGCCGCGCGCCGTCACTGCGGCCCCGCCATCGGCGGCGTCAGCGGACGGGTAGCCCGGCCTCCCGGAGCGCCGCCTTGACCTCACCGATCCGCAGCACCCCGAAGTGAAAGACGCTCGCCGCGAGCACCGCGTCAGCCCCTGCCCGTACGGCCGGCGCGAAGTCGCCCACCGCCCCGGCGCCGCCGCTGGCGATCAGCGGGACATCGACGACGGCACGCACGGCCCGGACCATCTCGATGTCGTAGCCCGCGGTCGTGCCGTCGGCGTCCATGGAGTTGAGCAGGATCTCGCCGGCGCCGAGCTCGGCACCCCGGGCCGCCCATTCGACAGCATCAATGCCCGTGCCGCGCCGACCGCCGTGCGTGGTGACCTCGTACCCGCTCGGTGTCGCCCGGCGGGGACCAGTGCGTGGGGTGACGCGACGCGCGTCGACCGACAGCACGATGCACTGGCGTCCGAACCGCTCGGCGCACTCGGTCAGCAGCTCGGGCCGCTCGATGGCGGCGGTGTTGATCCCGACCTTGTCGGCGCCCGCCCGCAGCAGCCGGTCGACGTCACCGGGGCTGCGCACCCCGCCACCGACGGTCAGCGGAATGAAGACCTGCTCGGCCGTGCGGCGCACCACGTCGTACGTCGTCTCACGGTCCCCGCTGCTTGCCGTGATGTCGAGGAACACCAGCTCGTCGGCGCCCTCGGCGTCGTACAGGCGGGCCATCTCGACCGGGTCGCCGGCGTCGCGCAGCGAGGTGAAGTTGACCCCCTTCACGACCCGGCCCGCATCGACGTCCAGGCACGGGATCACCCGCACCGCGACCGTCATGACCGCACGTTCATCGTGTCGCCGAAAGTGCTTCCGGCAGCGTGAACGCCCCGGCGTACAGCGCCTTGCCGACGATCGCCCCCTCGACGCCCGCGATCGCGGCGATGGCGTGCAGATCGGCGAGGGTGCTCACCCCGCCGCTGGCGATGACCGGCCGGTCGGTGGCCGCCGTGACGCTCGCCAGCAACTCGACGTTGGGCCCGGTCAGCGTGCCGTCGCGGCGCACATCGGTGACGACGTAGCGGGAGCACCCATCGGCGTCGAGCCGCGCCAGCACCTCGAAGAGCTCGCCGCCCTCGCGGGTCCAGCCGCGCGCGGCCAGCGTGGTGCCGCGCACGTCGAGCCCGACGGCGATCCGGTCACCGACCCGGGCGATGGCCCGGCGTACCCAATCGGGATCCTCCAGCGCGGCAGTGCCGACGTTCACCCGCGCTGCGCCGGTGGCGAGCGCCGCGTCGAGGGAGGCATCGTCACGGATCCCCCCGGACAGCTCCACCGCCACGTCGAGCTTGCGGACGACCTCGGCCAGCAGCTCCCGGTTGTCCCCGCGGCCGAACGCCGCATCGAGGTCGACCAGGTGGACCCAGTCGGCGCCGTCCCGCTGCCAGCGCAGCGCCGCCTCGAGTGGATCGCCATAGCCGGTCTCGCTGCCGGCTTCACCCTGCACCAGCCGCACCGCCTGCCCGGCGGTCACATCGACGGCCGGCAGGAGGGTCAGGCTCACAGCTCGCCCAACCAGTTGGAGAGCAGCCGGGCGCCGGCGTCAGCACTCTTTTCCGGGTGGAACTGGGTGGCCGAAAGGCAGCCGCGCTCGACGGCGGCGGCGAACGGCGAGCCGTGCTCGGCGACGGTGTCACCGGGGCGCGCCGCCGCTGCATAGGAGTGGACGAAGTAGAAACGCTCGCTCTCGACGCCCGCGAAGAGCACCGATCCGGGCGCCGCGGACACCACGTTCCATCCCATGTGCGGGAGCACCTTGGCGCCCTCGATGCGCCGCACCTCGCCCTCCAGCAGGCCCAATCCTTGCGTGCGCACCCCGTGCTCCTCGCCTGCCTCGTAGAGCACCTGCATGCCGACGCAGATGCCGAGCACCGGCCGGCCGGCCGCGACGCGTTCCGCGATCACCGCATCACCCCCGACGGCCCGGATCCCCTCCACGCACGCGGCGAAGGCGCCCACCCCGGGCACCACCAATCCGTCGGCCGCCGCGGCTGCCCCGAGATCAGCGGTCACGTTCACGTCGGCACCGGCCCGGGCAAGGGCACGCTCGGCGGAGCGCAGGTTGCCCGACCCGTAGTCGAGGACGACGACATGTGGCCGGCCACCCGCCCGGGCACTCACAGCACGCCCTTCGTGCTCGGGATCCCGCCGCTGCGCGGGTCGAGCGCCACCGCGTCGCGCAGCGCCCGCGCCACCGCTTTGAACTGCGCCTCGACGACATGGTGCGCATTGCGCCCCGACAGCACCCGCACGTGCAGCGCGATCGCCGCCGAGGCGACGAACGATTCCCAGATGTGGCCGGTGAGGGTCATGTCGTAGGTGCCGATCATCGGGGCGAGGCCCTCGGGCTCCTCGTGGACGCAGTACGGCCGCCCGGACAGGTCGACCGCCGCGCTGACCAGCGCCTCGTCCAGCGGCACCATGGCATCACCGAAGCGCCGGATGCCCGACTTGTCACCCAGCGCCTGGCGAAGCGCCGTCCCGATCGCCAGCGAGGTGTCCTCGACGGTGTGGTGGATGTCGACGTCAAGATCCCCGGTGGTGACCACCTTCAGGTTGAAGCCGGCGTGCTTGCCCAGCTGCGCCACCATGTGGTCGTAGAACGGAACGCCCGTCTCCGACTGCGCCTGGCCGGTGCCGTCGAGCTCGAGCTCGACCAGCACCGACGATTCCTTCGTCGTGCGTTCCACCCGCGCGCTGCGCGTCACGCTGCCCCAATCCCCGTATTCGTCAGGCTGCCCTGCTGCTTCGCCGTGATCTGCTCGGCCACCAGCGGCCCCAGCTCCGACAAGAACGCGTCCATTTCCCCGGGGGTGCCCGCCGTCACCCGCAGCCACCCGGCGAGCCCGACGTCGCGTACCAGCACGCCGCGCTCCAGCAGGGCCTCCCAGATGCGGCGCTGATCGCCCGGTACCTGGAACAGGACGAAGTTGGCGTCGCTGGGAACGGCCGGGCAGCCCAGCGCCGGCAGCTCCACCAGCAGCCGGTCGCGCTGCACCCGCAGCGCCTCGACGCTGGCCAGCAGCTCACCGCTGAACTCCAGCGCCACCCGAGCAGCCGCCTGCGTGAGCGCCGAGAGGTGGTACGGCAGCCGCACCAGCTGCAACGCCTCGACCACGACCGGCGCTGCGGCAAGGTAGCCCACCCGGGCGCCGGCCAGTGCGAACGCCTTGCTCATGGTCCGCGTCACGACGAGCCGCGGGCACTCCGGCAGGAGCGTGACCGCGCTCGGCACCCCGGCTCGGCGGAACTCGGCGTAAGCCTCGTCGACGATCACCATGCCCGGCGCCGCGTCGTGGAGCTCGCGGATCGTCTCGAGCTCCAGCGCGGTGCCGGTCGGGTTGTTCGGTGAGCACAGGAAGACCAGCGAGGGAGCGTGCTCGGTGATCGCGGCACGGGCGGCAGCGACGTCGACCCGGAAGTCGGCATCCCGCTCGCCGCGCACCCAGCCGGTCGCGGTCGCGAGCGCGATCAGGCCGTGCATCGTGTACGTGGGCTCGAACGCCAGCCCAACCCGGCCGGGGCCGCCGAACGCCTGGCAGAGCTGCTGCAAGATCTCGTTGGAGCCGTTCGCCGCCCACACCTGATCGGCCCTCAGCACCTGCCCGGGCGCCGCCGATTCCGCGGTGAGGTAGGCCGCGAGCTCCGAACGCAGCGCGACGGCGTCACGGTCGGGGTAGCGGTTCAGCGAGGCGGCCGCCTCCGCGCAGGCGGCGGTGAGGGCCTCGACCAGCGCGGGCGACGGGGGGTACGGGTTCTCGTTGGTGTTCAACCGGTACGCCACGTCGAGCTGCGGTGCCCCGTACGGGCTCAGCCCACGCAGATCATCACGCAGCGGCAGCCCGTCCCAGCCGCTCACGGATCGACCCGCACGCGCACGGCCTCCACGTGCGCATGCAGATCCTCGGCCGCTCCCAGCGCGTACACGCCCGGCGCCGAGGCGGCGAGCGCCTCAGCCGTCGCCGTCACGACGTGCTGCTGGCGCAGGAAGGAGAAGACCGACAGGCCGCTGGTGTGGCGGGCGGTGCCACCGGTCGGGAGCACGTGGTTGGACCCGGCGAGGTAATCGCCGAGGGTGACCGGAGCGTGCGGTCCGACGAAGATCGCGCCGGCGTGACGAACCCGGGCGGCGACCTCGTCGGCGTCGGCGGTGACGATCTCGAGGTGCTCGGCGGCCCACGCGTCGACCACCTCGAGCCCCTGCTCGACGTCGCGGACCAGGACCAGCGCGCTCTGCCCGGTGAGGGCCGCGGTGATGCGCTCGTGGTGCTTGGCGGCGGCGACCTGGCGCACGACCTCGGACTCCACCTGATCGAGCAGCGTCTCGCTGGCGGATACCAGCAGGCAGGCAGCCAGCGGATCGTGCTCGGCCTGGGAGATCAGGTCAGCGGCGAGGTACACGGGGTCGGCGGTGGCGTCAGCGAGGATCGCGATCTCGGTCGCGCCTGCCTCGGCGTCGATACCGACCACCCCGCGCACGAGACGCTTGGCGGCGGCGACGTAGACATTGCCCGGCCCGGTGATGACATCGACCCGCGGGCAGGTCTCGGTGCCGTACGCGAACATCGCGATGGCCTGCGCGCCGCCGACGGCGTACACCTCCTCGACCCCGAGGAGCGCGCAGGCGGCGAGGACGGCGTGGTGCGGCAGCCCGGTATCGCGCTGCGGGGGCGACGCGACGGCCAGCGACGGGACGCCCGCCACCTGAGCCGGGACCACGTTCATGACAACGCTGCTGGGGTACGCGACCCGCCCGCCCGGCACGTACAGCCCGACGCGCGAGACGGGCACCCACCGCTCGGTCACGCAGCTTCCGGGAATCACCTCGATGCTCACGTCTCGGGGACGGGTGGCTTCGGTGACCTTGCGGGTGCGCCGGATGGCCTCTTCCAGGGCCGTGCGCACGGCCGGGTCGAGCGCGTCCAGCGCGCCGCGCAGCTGCGCGGCCGGAACCCGCAGCCCGAAGCCGGCAGCGAGATCGACCCCGTCGAACCGCTCGGTCGCGGCGAGGACGGCCGCGTCACCGCGGGTACGAACGTCCTCGCACACCGGGCGCACGCTCTCCCCGGCGGCCGCCACGTCAAGATCGGCCCGCGGCAGGAGATCACGCGGATCCCCGGTGCGGACGCGCAGGTCGAGACGGGCAAGCACCCTCCGAGGGTATCGGCCGTAGGCGGCTGCGTAACGCCAACAAGCGGCAGCCGGCGGCGACGGCATGACGTGGGCGGCCGGCAGCGGCGATGATGGTCCGGTGACCGACGAGGGCAGCGCGCCGCCGACGGAGGCCTTGCCGCTGTTTCCGCTGTCATCCGTGCTCTTCCCCGGCGCGCCCCTGCCGTTGCAGATCTTCGAGGAGCGCTACCGCACGCTGGTGCGCGACCTGCTCGAACTCGAACCGGAGCAGCGGCGCTTCGGGGTGGTGGCCATCGAGGCCGGCAGCGAGGCCGGGATGGCCCTGCCGCAGATGTTCCCGATCGGCTGCGAGGCGCGCGTCCAGCGGATCGAGCCGATACCCGACGGGCGCAGCAAGCTTCTCGCGTCCGGCGGCGCCCGCTTCCGGCTGTTCGAGGTCGACACGGTCAGCAAGCCCTACCTGGTCGGGCAGGTGCACTGGATGGACGAGCCGGCCGGAGAACCGGGACTGGCCAAGGCAATCGTGCCGGCGGTGCGCGACGCCCTGATGGCCTACGCCGAGACGCTGGCCGACCTGACCGGAGGGACGGTCAACGACGAGGGCCTCCCGGACGAGCCCACCGACCTCAGCTACCTCACCGCAGGCGCGATCCTGCTGACCCTGCGCGAGCGCCAGGCACTGCTCGAGCTCGGCGACACCGCCACCCGGCTGCGCACCGAGGTGAGCCTGTTACGCCGGGAGCGGCTGCTGATGGCCGCGTTGCGCGCGGTCAACGCGCCCGAGCTCTTTCGGATGGCCCGCTCACCGAACTGAGCAGCCCTCATCCGGGCCGCGCCGCTAGCGCGGCACCGACCAGTACCGATCGGGCTCGGGCGCGTCCGGAAGGGCCAGCTCCTCGGGCCGGGTCGTCGCCACCAGGATGATCAGGTACGTCAGTAACGCCGCCACCGGGAAGACGACGTGAAAACCGTGGGCGCGCAGCATGAAGTCGGCAATGTTGCTCACCCGGCCGCGGATGTCCTGGGGTAGCCGGTCGAGCACCCGGTTGCTTTCCTGCAGGTGCCCGACCTGGGCCGCCACCAGCGATCCGCCCACTCCTCCGACGGCCAGCGCCAGCGGCAGGACCCAGCTGCCGTGACGCCCGCGCCAGCCCACCACGGCCCCGGCGACCACACCGAAGATCAAGGCCAGCAACGCGAAATGCACGTCGGCGCCGCCCTGGGCGTTGAAGGCCGCTTCGCTACCGGCCAGCGCCTGCTTCACATCGAGCTTGGGCGTGGTCGCACCCCAGAGCAGGCCCATCGGGACGCCGACGACGACCAGAACGACCGCGACGACCAGCGCGCTCAGCACGTCACGCGAGTGCGGCACCTCCGGTCTCCAGCGGGCGAATCGCGGCGTCCCGGGGGGCACGCCGAACCCCGGGTCGGCTCCGAGGACGCTGGTGGGGTCGGCCGCCGCGAACCCCTCAGGAGGCTCGCTGCCTGGCGCCGTCATACGAACAGTGTCCCCGACCCGGGCCACGCAATTCCCAGCACCACGCGGGTCACCGGCGGGCAAGGCGGCGCAGCGCCCAGCCACCGGCGAGCAGGCTGGCGACGGCAACCAGCAGGCAGACCAGCAGATCAATGCCCACCGAGCCCCAGGGCACGTTGCGGCGGAAGCTCACCGCCAGCGCGTCGGCACCGTACGTGCCGGGAAGCGCCGCCCGGATCGCCCGTAGCACCACCGGCATCCGTGACGCGGGGATGATGTCCAGAAAAAGCACGGCGCTCATACCGAGCTGGCCTGCCACGGTCGCGATCTCCGGGCGCGGCGCGAGCAGGCCGAGCAACGCCCCGACGCCCGCGAGCGCGGCACCCGTCAGCACGACCACCGGCAGCAGCAGCCAGAGCCGCCCCAGCGGGAGCCGGTAGACCAGGCCTCCCGTCAGCGCGGTGACGAGCGTGCCGGGCACCGCGAACGTGGCGTACGAGGCGGCCGTCCCCAGCACCACCGCGCTCGCCGGCACCGGAAGCGTCAGGTAGTAGTCCAGCGCACCCGAGGCACGCATCGCCCCGAAGCGCTGCGCCAGCAGGTTGAGTGCGACGAACGCCACCACCAGCACGGTGGTACCGGCGACGACCTGCTCGCCGGTGGTCTCGCTGCCGCGATCGACCACCCCTCGCAGGAGCAGGAGCAGGCCGATCGACTGGAATGCCGCCACGAACAGCAGCGGTACGCGGGCCACCCGCCCCCGGGCCAGCTGCTGGCGAAAGACCGTGGCTATGGCCGACCACTCGCCCGGGCCCCCCGCCGTCGTGGTCACCGCCGTCCTGGCTCGCGCCGCGGCACCCGGCAGCACCTGCGTCACGCCCGCTCCAGATCGCGGGCCCGTCCGCCGAGAGCCAGGTAGACGTCTTCGAGTGTCGGGGTGGCCAGGGTGAAGTCGTCGAGCGCGGCGAACGCCGGGCCTGACGTGAGGGAGCCGAGTGCCTCCCGGGCCTGGCCCACCGGCAGGTGAACGCTCCAGCGACGACCGGTGACGGTGGCCTGCGCGGCGAGCGATGCGACGAGCGGATCGCTCTCCGGCGGCGCGTCGCGCCACACCAGATCCAGCCGTACCTCATCGCTGACCTGCGCCTTCAACCGGCCAGGGGTGTCGCAGGCGATGACGCGGCCGGCGTCGAGCACGGCGACCCGGTCGAGGACCAACTCGGCCTCCAGCACGTTGTGGGTGACGAGCAGGACCGTCACCCCGGACTCGCGGCGGCGGCGTTCCAGCGCCGTCCAGACCGCCCGGCGGGCCTGCGGATCGAGGCCCGTGGTTGGTTCGTCGAGCACCAGGATCGGGCGCGGGCCGGCCAGCGCGGCGCCGAACGCCGCCAGCCGGCGTTCCCCTCCCGAGAGCCGACCGATGACCCGGTTCGCCAGCGGACCCAGGCCCAGCTCCTCGACCAGCTCGTCACGCGTGGTGCGCGCTACCGAGGGGCGCAGCCCCCGCAGCCGGCCGGTCGATTCGATGGCGAGGCTCACCGTGAGGTCGGCGAGCGCCGCCTCATGCTGGGGCAGGTAGCCGACGCAGCTGCTCGCCCGCGAGTCGAGCGGGGCGCCGAGCAGGCGAATGCTCCCGTCGTCCGGCCGCAGCAGGCCGACGAGCTGGCGTACCAGCGTCGTCTTTCCCGCGCCGTTGGGCCCGAGCAGGCCGAACACGGTGCCGGCGGCGATATCGAGGTCGATGTGGTCGTTGGCCAGAACCTCGGATCTGCCACGGCCCGAGCCGGGATACGTGCGGACGAGCCCGCGCACCTCATACGCGAGCGACCCGTCCACCGGCCCAGTGTCGCAGCTCATCGTGTGGCCCGCCCCGGCCCGGGTGTCAGACACCCGAGCGGGACGCAGATCACGCCGACCCACGCCGACTCACACCGACTCACACCGACTCAGACCAGGGAGCTGGTCCAGACGACGATGTCGAGCACCCGCAGCGGGGTGATCGGGGGGCAGTCCTCGGGGACGAGCCGGGCGAGCGCGGCGAACTCGTCCGCGTTGTCCCGCAGGTCCTGGCGGATCGCGCGCACCAGCAGGCCCATGTACTGGCGAACCGTGCGGCCGTTCTTCGGTGCCGGCGGGACGCAGGCCTCGTGCTGGTAGAACATCTGGACCTTGCTGTCGAACAGCGGGACCAGCCCGGGACGCTTGCGGTGGAGCACCTTGGCCAGCAGCGATCCCCGGACGTCACGGTCGAGCGCGCTCGGGTCATCGAGCGGGTCGTACAAGGCGGCGACCAGGTCACAGGTCTCCTCGTCGGCCTCGACCAGGTCGACCGGCGGCAACGCGTCGAGCCCCCGCTGCAGCAACGGGAGCAGCGCGGTGAGCGTGTGCATGCGGTCGAGGTCGACGTTGACGCTGAGCAGGGTCGGCGCCAGCAGGTCGCCGGTGCACAGCGTCGCCGGATCCTCGTTGGTCACCAGCCCGTCGTAGTACGGGTAGGCGTACCGCAGCCCGCGCCGTCCGGGGCTGACGTAGGTACGCACCAAGCCCTCAGCGTCGAGCACCTCTTTGGTTCCCATGGCCAGGCGCATGAGTGTCAGCCTCTCATCCAGAGACGCAACCGGCGCCCAGCAACTCTTTGAGGTCCGCCACAAGACTGGTCGACACGTTGACGCGCAGCCCGTCATCGAGCCGCAGGGTGGTGACCCGAGCCGGGCCGAGCAGCTGCAGCCGGACCTCGGTGGTGCCCGGGTGGGTGGACAGCACGCTCTTGAGCCGGGTCACCAGATCCGGGACGCACCGTGCGGCGGCGAGCGAGACGGTCAGCGGGCCGCGCGGCCCCTGGGTCAGATCGGGGACGATCAGCTCCATCGCGATGAGCCGGGGCATTTCCTCGCGCTTGTCGACCCGGGCCTTGACCAGCACGACCTCGTCCTCGATCAGCTGGTGCGAAACCGCCGCGTAGGTCTGCGGGAAGAACAGCGTCTCGACCCCGCCGTCGAGGTCCTCGAGCTGGACGACCGCCCACGGGCTGCCGGTCTTGGTGACCTTGCGGGTGATGCCGGCCACGATGCCGCCGACCGTCACGATCTGCCCGTCGTCGCAGGACTCGGACAGATCGGCGACGGTCGCATCCGAACCGGCCGCGATGATGTGCTCGACACCGAGCAGCGGGTGGTCGCTGACGTAGAGCCCGAGCATCTCGCGCTCGTACGCCAGCAGCAGCTTCTTCTCCCACTCGCCGTTGGGGATCGTGGTCTCCAGCGCCGCGTCGGCATCCTGGCCACCGGCCTCGGGATCCTCCATCCCGAGGCCGCCGAACAGCGAGAACTGCCCGGCCGCCTCGGCCCGCTTGACCTCGAGGCACGCATCGATGACCTCGGCGTGGATCTGCACCAGCCCGCGCCGGGGATGGCCGAGCGAGTCGAACGCCCCGGCCTTGATCAGCGACTCGACCGTCCGCTTGTTGCAGGCGACCGGCTCGACCTTGCGCAGGAAATCGGCGAAGTCGGCGAACCGTCCCTTGGCCTTGCGGGTGCGCACCAGCGAATCGACGACGTTGGCACCGACGTTACGAATCGCCCCGAGCCCGAAGCGGATATCGGTGCCGCGCGGCGTGAAATCGCGATCGGAGTCGTTGACGTCCGGCGGCAGCACCTTCAGCCCCATCCGCCGGCATTCCTGCAGGTAGATGGCCGTCTTGTCCTTGTCGTCGCGCACGCTGGTGAGCAGCGCCGCCATGTACTCAGCCGGGTAATTCGCCTTCAAGAAGGCGGTCCAGTACGAGACCAGGCCGTAGCCGGCGCTGTGCGCCTTGTTGAACGCGTAGTCCGAGAACGGAACCAGGATGTCCCACAGCGTCTTGATCGCGTTGTCGCCGAAGCCCTGCGCGCGCATGCCCTCGCTGAACGGGATGTACTCCTTGTCGAGGATCTCGCGCTTCTTCTTGCCCATCGCGCGGCGCAGCAGGTCGGCGGCGCCCAGGGTGTAGCCGGCCACGCGCTGCGCGATGGCCATGACCTGCTCCTGGTAGACGATCAGGCCGTGGGTCTCGTCGAGGATGTCGGCCAGCGCTTCGGCTAGCTCGGGGTGGATCGGTTCGACCGGCTTGCGGCCGTTCTTGCGGTCGGCGTAGTCGTTGTGCGCATTCGCGCCCATCGGGCCGGGCCGGTAGAGCGCGATGAGCGCGGAGATGTCGTCGAACGAGGTCGGCTTCATCGAGCGCAGCAGCGACCGCATCGGGCCGCCGTCCAGCTGGAAGACACCGAGGCTGTCGCCGCGTCCGAGCAGCGCGTACGCCTCGGGATCGTCGAGGGTCAGCTCCTCGAGGACGAGGGTCTCGCCGCGGTTGGACTCGATGTGGGCCAGGCAATCGTCGAGCACGGTGAGGTTGCGCAGGCCCAGGAAGTCCATCTTCAGCAGGCCGAGGCTCTCGACCGCGCCCATGTCGAACTGCGTGATGATCGCGCCGTCGGCGTCGCGCCGCCAGACCGGCACGTGGTCGGTCAGCGGGTCGCGGCACATGACGACACCGGCGGCGTGGACGCCCACCTGGCGTTTGAGACCTTCCAGCCCGCGTGCCGTCTCCAGCACCTTTGCGACGTCAGGCTCGGAGGCGGACATCGCCCGCAGCTCGCCCGCCTCGCTGTAACGCTTGCTGGCCGGGTCGAAGCAGTCGGACAGATTCATCTCGCGGCCCATGACGGCCGGCGGGAACGCCTTGGTGATCTTGTCGCCCATAGCGTACGGGTAGCCCAGCACCCGCGACGAGTCCTTGATCGCCGCCTTGGCCTTGATCGTGCCGTAGGTGATGATCTGCGCGACCTTGTCGTCGCCGTAGCGCTCGGTGGCGTAGCGGATCATGTCGGTGCGCCGGCGCTCGTCGAAGTCCATGTCGATGTCAGGCATGGAGATGCGATCGGGGTTCAGGAAGCGCTCGAAGATCAGCCCGAACTGGAGCGGATCGAGTTCGGTGATGCCGAGCACGTACGAGACCATGCTGCCGGCCGCACTCCCCCGGCCCGGGCCGACCCGGATGCCGGCCGTCTTCGCGTAGCGCACCAGGTCGGCGACAACCAGGAAGTAGGCCGGGAATCCCATCTGCAGGATGACCTCGACCTCGTAATCCACCTGCGCCTGCTGAGCTTCGGTGGCGCCGCTCGGGTAACGCTGGGCGACCCCGCGCGCGACCTCCTTGCGAAACCAGCTCTCCTCGGTCTCGCCCTCCGGGCAGGGGAACTGCGGGAGCAGCTGCTTGGGCGCGAACGACGGCGGCTGGATCCGCTCCGCGATCACCAGCGTGTTGTCACAGGCCTCCGGGAGCTCGGCAAAGGTCGCGCGCATCTCGGCGGGCGACTTCAGGTAGAACTCGGTGGCCTCGAACTTGAAGCGGGTGGGATCGGCGAGGGTGGCGCCGGTCTGCACGCACAGCAGCACCTCGTGCGCAGTGTGGTCGGCCTGCTGGGTGTAGTGCAGGTCGTTGGTCGCGACGAGCGGGAGGTCGAGCTCCTTGGCGATCTTGACCAGCTGCGGGAAGGTGCGCTTCTCGATGTCGATGCCGTGCTGCATCAGCTCGACGTAGAAATTGCCGCGACCGAAGATCTCCGCGTACTCCCCCGCCGTCGCCTTCGCGAGCTCGTAATCACCACGCTCCAGCGCCTGGCTGACCTCGCCGCCCGGGCACCCGGTGGTGCCGATGATGCCGCCGGCGTAGCGCGCCAGCAGCTCCCGGTCCATGCGCGGCTTGTAGTAGTAGCCCTCGAGGCTCGCCAGGCTGGAGAGCTTGATCAGGTTGGAGTAGCCGTCGGGGTCGGCGGCCCACAGCGTCATGTGGCTGTACTTGTCGGTCTTCGCGCTCCCACCGTCGGGCAGCCGCTTGTCGAAACGCGAGCCCGGAGCGATGTAGGCCTCGGTGCCGATGATCGGCTTGATCCCCGCCTTGGTGGCCTGCCCGGCGAAGTCGAACGCGCCGTAGAGGTTGCCGTGGTCGGTCATCGCGAGGGCCGGCATGCCGAGCTGCTCGCAGCCGGCGAACAGGTCCTTGAGCCGGGCCGCGCCGTCGAGCATCGAGTACTCGGTGTGGACGTGGAGGTGGACGAACGAATCGTCCCGCGAGACCGTGACCCCGGCCGCGGGCCCCCCGCTCGTCATACCGCAGCCCCGCCTTTCACCCTGTGCTCACCCTCCACCGCAGCATCACCGAACCGGCAAGAACACGGCTCCCGGACGCTGCAACGCAAGGTTCAGGTTTAGCACCTGGCGACGACAGAAATCCGCTCACATGGGGTGTCGTCAGGTGGGTGGGCGTGTCGCCGCGATCGGCCCCGGAAAGGGACTGGTCGACACCCTCGCAGTAGGGCACCATAGACCCACGTGCGACTGCTCACACCCGCTCCGTACGAGCTGACCTACGACGACGTCTTCCTGCTGCCCCACCGGTCGGCGATCACGTCGCGGCTCGAGGTCGAGACCTCCACGTCCGACGGTTCGGGCACCACGATTCCGGTGGTCGTCGCCAACATGACCTCGGTCGCCGGCCGCCGCATGGCGGAGACGGTGGCCCGCCGCGGCGCCATCGCGGTCATCCCGCAGGACATCCCGATCGACGTCGTTTCCGACGTCATCAGCTTCGTCAAGAGCCGCCACGTGCTGTTCGACACCGCGATCACGCTCGGGCGCAACGACACCGTCGGGGAGGCGCTCGGGCTGCTGCCCAAGCGGGCACACGGGGCGGTGGTCGTCATCGAGGACGACCGGCCGGTGGGGGTCGTGACCGAGGCCGACTGTCTCGGCGTCGACCGCTTCACCCAGGTGCGCGAGGTGATGTCACGCGATCTGCTGACCCTTCCCGACACCGTCGATCCGCGGGCGGCCTTCGACCGGCTGCAGGACGGGCGTCACCGGCTCGCCCCGGTCGTGGACGCGCAGGGGCGGCTGGTCGGCATCCTCACCCGCGAGGCGGCGCTGAGGTCGGGGCTCTACGCGCCGGCGGTCGACGCGAAGGGCGGGCTTCGGATCGCAGCGGCGACGGGTGTCAGCGGTGACGTCGAGACCCGCGCCAAGGGTCTGCTCGCGGCCGGCGTCGACGTGCTGGTGCTGGACACCGCGCACGGTCATCAGGAGCGGATGATCGACGCCTTGCGGACGGTGCGGGCACTGGACCCTCAGGTGCCGATCGTCGCGGGCAACGTCGTCACCGCCGATGGGGTACGCGACCTCGTCGCCGCCGGCGCCGACATCCTGAAGGTCGGCGTCGGACCGGGCGCCATGTGCACCACGCGGATGATGACCGGCGTCGGCCGGCCCCAGTTCTCCGCGGTGCTGGAATGCGCGGCCGAGGCGCGCCGGCTCGGACGTCACGTCTGGGCCGACGGCGGCGTCCGCCACCCCCGCGACGTAGCCCTCGCGCTTGCTGCCGGTGCATCGAACGTGATGATCGGCTCCTGGCTCGCGGGCACCCACGAGTCACCCGGAGATGTCCAGCGCGCCCCCGATGGCCGCCTCTACAAGGAGAATTACGGCATGGCGTCGGCACGTGCGGTGCGGGTCCGCAGCGCCGACGACACCCCCTTCGAGCGGGCTCGCAAGGCGCTGTTCGAGGAGGGCATCTCGAGCGGCCGGATGTACCTCGATCCGGCCCGGCCGGGCGTCGAGGACCTGCTCGACACGATCGTCGCCGGGCTGCGCAGCGCCTGCACCTACGCCGGAGCACGCACCCTCGAGCAGCTGTACGAGAACGCCGCCATCGGCGTGCAGGGCCCGGCCGGTTTCGCGGAGGGCCGGCCGCTGCACAGCAGCTGGTGAGCCGCCCCCGCCGCCCCGTCGTTGCGCGAGGAGCCGGGGTCAGATCCGGGCGTAGCCCATCGCCCGCGGATCGCTGGACGGCACGATCTCCTTACCGAGCGGGGCAATGGCGACGAACGCGAGCTTGAAGTTCGCGATCCCGAAGGGGATCCCGATGATCGTCAGGCAGAGCAGGAAGCCCGTCACGATGTGACTGGCGGCGAGCCACAGGCCGGCCAGGATGAACCAGATGACGTTGCCGATGAAGGACGCCGCGCCCGCGCCCGGGCGGGGGACGACGGTGCGGCCGAAGGGCCACAGGACATACGCCGCCAGCCGGAACGACGCGATACCGAACGGGATCGTGATGATCAGCAGGCACATGAGGACGCCGCAGAAGAAGTAGAGCAAGGCCAGCCAGAAGCCCGCCAGGACCAGCCACAACACGTTCAGAATCAGCCTGATCACGCCCCGCCGCCCCTCCCCACGAATTCGAACTCCACGGTGGCGGACTTGTCGTGCAGCGCCCGCGTCGCCCCGGTGCGCCGGTAGCCGAGCCGCTCGTACATCTGGTGCGAGTCGGTGAACCGGCTGTCGCTCCAGGCCCGCAGCCGCTCCCGGCCTCCGGCCCGCCGTTCGATGAGGTGCACCAGACGCGATCCCCAGCCTTGCCGCCGGCACGGCGCGGCGACGTACAGCGACTTCAGTTCCGCGCCGTCCGGATGCGGCCTCCATCCGGCGCAGGCCAGCAGCCCGCCCGTGTCCGGCAAAGGCATCACCCACAACTCGCCGCGGCCGCCATAGGCCGCCGCCGGGGCACGCAGCCACGGCTCCTCGCCGTCGATGTCGAACACGATCGACGGGTACTCGGCCCAGACTCCGCCAATGAGCTCGATGAGCCCGGCGCTGTCGGCGTCTGTCACCGGGCGAAGGCCGGGCAAGAGCTCCTTGCGCATCGTCAGGTGCGCGATCCCGGCTTCCTCGTACGGCTCGCCGATGCCGGCGTAGCCGAGCCGCTCGTAGAAGCCGGTGACGGCCTGCTGCGAATGCAGCTCGACGGCCGGCAGCCCATGGTCACTCGCCCACCGCTCGACGACTCCCATCACGAGCGCGCCAAGACCCTGGCCGCGCCGCTCTGCCTCGATGGCGACCCGCCCGACCACGGCCTCGCTTCCGGTGTCGAAGATCCGCGCGGTGCCGATGACCGCACCGCCGGCACCGCCGGCCTCGAGCACGACGTGGGCGGCCTCGCCGTCGCGGCCGTCGAACTCGAGCGCCGCGTCCACGCCCTGCTCGAGCACGAACACGCGGTTGCGCAGCTGCGCCGCTTCGGCGAGTACGGCCGGGTCGGCGGTGATCCGCGCGGCCGTCACGATTCGTCCTGCAACAGCTGCAGGGCGTGCGCCAGGTCGGCCGGGTCGGGGCTCGTGAAGTGGGCCGGCCGCCGCTCGGTGGGATGGGTGAACGAGAGCTCGGCGGCGTGCAGCCACTGGCGGGTGAGCCCGAGGCGGGCAGCCAGCGTCGGGTCGGCGCCGTAGGTGAGGTCGCCGACGCAAGGGTGGCGCACCGCCGCCATGTGCACCCGGATCTGGTGCGTCCGGCCGGTTTCCAGCCGGATGCCGAGCAGGCTCGCGGCCCGAAAGGCCTCGAGGGTCTCGTAGTGCGTCACGCTGGGCCGCCCACCGGCGACGACGGCGAAGCGGTAGTCGGCTCCCGGGTGGCGGCCGATCGGCGCGTCGATGGTTCCGCGCGACGGGTCGGGGTGGCCCTGCACCAGCGCGCGGTAGCGCTTGTCGACCTCGCGCTCGCGGAAGGCGTCCTTCAGCCGGGAGTACGCGATCTCGCTCTTGGCGACCACCATCAGCCCGGACGTGCCGACGTCCAGTCGGTGCACGATGCCTTGCCGCTCGGCCGCCCCGCTCGTCGCCACGCGATGGCCGGCCGCCGCCAGCCCGCCGGTGACCGTCGGCCCGTTCCACCCCGGGCTGGGATGAGCGGCCACGCCCACCGGCTTGTCGACCACCAGGAGGTCGGCGTCCTCGTAGACCACGCGAAGGCCCGGGACGCGCTGCGCCGGCTCGTCCAACCGGGGCCGCGCAGCGGGCGGGTCGGGGAGCCGGACGTCGAGCATCGCGCCGGCCGTGACGCGTGAGGACTTGCTGGCCGGCGAACCGTCCAGGCTCGCGTCGCCGGCTTCGACCAGGCTCGCCGCAGCAGCCCGCGACAGGCCGAAAATGCGAGCGACGGCCGCGTCCAGCCTCATGCCGTCCAGCCCGTCGGGGACGGCCAGCGAGCGTTCCGCAGCCATGTCACCAGCGTACGGGGGCCACTTCGGGCGGCCCCGGGCCTTGGCGATCAGTCCGCGGGAAGCCGGTCGGCGAGCAACGGCAACGCCGGGTCCCATCTCGGCCCACCCGCCGCGTCACGCCGCTTGCGTGCCGTCGCGGAGAGCACTTCCAGCGCGACGCGGTTGGCCAGCGCCGCGGTGATGTCGGCCGTGTCGTACGGCGGCGAGACCTCGACGATGTCGACGCCGACGACGGGCAGCGCGTAGGCGAGCCCGCGGACCGCGTCGAGCAATCGGCGCATCGGCTGGCCGTGACCCCACAGCGAACCGAACTCGATGTCGCCGGTATCGGCGTGCGCGTCGAAATGGATCATCGACACGCGGCCATGGCCGAGCACGTTCGCCACGCCCGTGGCGTCCGGCAGCGCGATGGAGTGATCGCCGCCGAGCACCAGCGGGATCGCCCCTGCTGCCGCGACCGACTGCACGGCCGCTTCCAGCACTCCCAGCGCCCGCTCGATGTCGCCGGAGAACATCTCCACATCACCGGCGTCGACGACCCGCAGGTCCCGCAGGCCGTCGGTACGCATCGCGAGCGACGGCCGCGAGGCGTCGTGCGGAAGGTAGTCGGTCATCCGGATCGCCATCGGCCCGAATCGGGTGCCCGGGCGATGCGAGGTGCCGCCGTCGAAGGGCGCCCCGACGATGACGACATCGGCCGCCGCCAGGGCCTGGGGATCGTCGAGGGAGACCGGGTCGACACCGAGGAAGGTGACGTCGGGCCCGAACTGCGGGCCGTAGCGACTCACCGGAGGCTCACTCAGCGCCTGAGTCGTGCTCCGGGTGAGCGCTCTGCCCGTCGAGCCGGATGCCGCGCATCGACAGCAGCACCGCGATCACGCCGCCGATGACGATGCCGGAATCGGCCAGGTTGAAGACGGGCCAGTGATGCAGGTGGATCCAGTCCACGACATGGCCACGCAGCGGACCGGGGGCCCGGAAGAGGCGATCCCCGAGGTTGCCGAGCGCCCCGCCGAGCAGCAGGCCGAGCGCCCAGGCCCAGCCGGCTGACGCGAGCCGGCGCGATGCACGGACGATGAACACGACGACCGCGGCCGCGACGACCGAGAAGATGACGGTGGCCCCGGCAGCGAACCCGAAAGCGGCACCCGCGTTACGGGTCAGCTGGAGGTCGAGCACCGAGGGGATGACGTTCACCGGGGCCCGGTTGCTCAGGTGAGCGACGACCAGCTGCTTGCTGATGACGTCGGCGATCAGCACGACACCGGCGACGCTCACGAGCAGCGGAAGGCGGCGGCGCGGCTGCACCGCGGGCTCGGGAGCGGCAGCCGGATCGGATTTCGTCACCACGGGAGGCACGACGCTCGAATCGGCATCTTGGGCCCGCGACTGAGCTACCGGTGCCGCGCCCGTGTCGAACGCCCTGCGCTCCGTCGGCTCTGCCACGCCCCGCAGTCTAGGAGCAGATCGTGACTTGGCTGAGCGCAGCGAAGCCGAGCACGGGTCTGCGACCAGTGAAATGGAGCAGATCGTGACTTGGCTGAGCGCAGCGAAGCCGAGCGCGGGTCTGCGACCAGTGAAATGGAGCAGATCGTGACTTGGCTGAGCGCAGCGAAGCCGAGCACGGGTCTGCGACCATGTCTAGACGCGAGAGGAGCAGTACAGGGCACGTATTTCTCGGGCCTGCGCGGAAAGCGGCCCTGATGGGGACGAGTAGCGCCGGTAGCAGCCACGAGCGATCCGGGGATGGTGTGAGCCCGGAGGCCGGCCCGGTGTGAAGATCACCCCTGAGCTGCCGGAAGAGGCGGGCCAGAGAGGAATTGCTGGCCTGCGGTAGACCCGGCCCGCGTGCCTGAGGGGGCGTCACGCCGGTCGCGAGACCGGACGGGCACCAAGAAGGGTGGTACCGCGGGGCTGCCGGCAGGATGCGGCGGGCCTCGTCCCTTCGCCGGATGACCGCCCGAAGGAGTGCCGCGTGGATTCCCAGCCGAGCCCGAACGCCCGGTTCCGCCCCCTGCCCGCGGGCCCGCCTGATCTGCCGTCCCTCGAAGCGCAGGTGCTCGCCCGCTGGCACGAGACGTCCGTCTTCGACCGGTCGATGGCGCAGACCGCGGCCGGGCCCGGCTGGGTCTTTTACGAGGGTCCGCCGACCGCCAACGGCAAGCCTGGCGCCCACCACGTCGAAGCGCGCGTCTTCAAGGACCTCTTCCCGCGGTTCAAGACGATGAAGGGCTACCACGTCCCGCGCCGCGCCGGCTGGGACTGCCACGGCCTGCCGGTCGAGCTCGCCATCGAGAAGGAGCTCGGTTTCAGCGGCAAGCAGGACATCGAGGCCTACGGGGTCGCCGCGTTCAACGAGAAGTGCCGCGAGTCGGTGCTGCGCCACGTCGACGAGTTCGAGCGGCTCACCGAGCGCATGGGCTACTGGACCGACCTGGCCGGCGCCTACCGGACGATGGACACCAGCTACATCGAGTCGGTGTGGTGGAGCCTGCAGACGATCTGGAACAAGGGCCTGCTGGTCCAGGACAACCGGGTCGCACCGTACTGCCCACGCTGCCAGACCGCGCTGTCCGACCACGAGGTCGCGATGGGCTACACCGACGTCGTCGACCCGAGCGTCTACGTGCGCTTCCCCGCCGTCGGCCAGCCGTACGACCTGCTGGTCTGGACCACGACGCCGTGGACGCTGGTGTCCAACACCGCCGTCGCCGTGCATCCGGAGGTCACGTACTCGGTGATCGAGGTGCCGGGTCAGCGTCCGGTGCTCGTCGCGCGACCGCTGGTGGAGTCGATCGCCGGCGCCGAGGCGGTAGTCCTGCAGACCATTCCGGGCCGCGAGCTGGAGGGGATCGCGTACGAGCGTCCACTCGACCTGATCCCGAAGCAGGAGTTCGGCCCCGGGGCGCATCAGGTCGTCCTGGCCGACTACGTGACCGTCGACGACGGCACCGGCCTCGTGCACCAGGCGCCGGCGTTCGGCGCCGAGGACCTCGAGGTGGCCCGCCGCTACGGGCTGGCCGTGGTCAACCCGATCCGGCCCAACGGCACGTTCGCCGACAGCGTCCCGCTGGTGGGCGGGACGTTCTTCAAGACCGCGGACGAGCTGCTGGTCGCCGAGCTGGAGCGGCGCGGGGTGCTCTGGAGCCACGTCCCGTACGAGCACAGCTACCCGCTCTGCTGGCGCTGCGACACTCCCCTGCTCTACTACGCGCTCCCTTCCTGGTACATCCGCACGACGGCGATCAAGGACCGGCTGCTGGCCGAGAACGAGGCCACCGACTGGCACCCGGCGCGCATCAAGCACGGCCGCTACGGCGAGTGGCTGCGTGGCAACGTCGACTGGGCGCTCTCGCGTAACCGCTACTGGGGCACCCCGCTGCCGATCTGGATCTGCGACGACGAGCCGAAGCACCGGGTCTGCGTCGGGTCGCTCAGTGAGCTCGGCGCGCTCGCCGGGCAGGACCTCTCCGCGCTGGATCCGCACCGGCCGTTCGTGGACGACGTCGTGCTCCCGTGCACCGAATGCGGCGGCCGGATGCACCGGGTCCCCGAGGTCATCGACGTCTGGTACGACTCGGGAGCGATGCCGTTCGCCCAGTGGGGAGCGCCGCACCGCCAGCTCGCCGAGTTCGAGGCCAGCTACCCGGCGCAGTACATCTGCGAGGCGATCGACCAGACCCGCGGCTGGTTCTACACGCTGATGGCGATCGGCACGCTGGTCTTCGACAAGTCGTCCTACGAGACCGTGCTCTGCCTCGGGCTGCTGCTCGACGGCGAGGGCCGCAAGATGAGCAAGCACCTCGGCAACGTGCTCGACCCGTTCGAGCTCTTCGACCGGCACGGGGCCGACGCGGTGCGCTGGCTCATGCTGGCGGGCGGCTCGCCGTGGATGGACCGCCGGGTGGGCCACGAGAACGTCGAAGAGGTCGTGCGCAAGGTCCTGCTGACGTACTACAACACCGCGTCGTTCTTCCTGCTCTACGCGAGCACCAGCGACTGGCTGCCGGGGCATGCCGCGACCGATGAGCCCCCGCACGTCCTCGATCGGTGGGCGCGCAGCGAGCTCGCCGACACCGTCACCGAGGTCGACGCCGCACTGGAGGACTTCGATTCGGCCCGGGCCGGCAAGCGGATCGCGTCGTTCCTGGACGACCTGTCGAACTGGTATGTCCGGCGCTCCCGGCGGCGCTTCTGGGCCGGGGAGCCGGCGGCGCTCGACACGCTGCACATGTGCCTGACGACGGTGACCCAGCTGATGGCCCCGCTCACCCCGTTCCTCACCGACTGGCTGTGGGAGCGCCTTCAGGTGCCGGGTGCGCCGGATTCGGTGCACCTGTCCCGCTGGCCGAAGCCCGATCCTGGGCAGGTCGATCCGCAGCTTTCCGGGCAGGTCGACCTGGTGCGCCGGCTGATCGAGCTGGGCCGGGCAGCCCGGGCCGGCGCGAAGGTGAAGACGCGGCAGCCGCTCGCCCGCGCCGCTGTCCCCGGCACGCTGCTCGCGCAGCTGCCGGAGGAGCTGCGCCGCGAGATGGCCGATGAGCTGAACGTGCTGGCCGTCGAGCCGCTCGACGGGGAGCTGGTCGACATCGTCGTCAAGGCGAACTTCCGGGCGCTCGGGAAGCGCTTCGGCGCGCGGACCAAGGCGGTCGCGGCCGCTATCGCCGCCGCCGGCCCTCCGGTCGAGGGGCGCCTGACGGTGATCGTGGACGGCGAGTCGATCGAGCTGTCCGGCGACGAGCTGATCGTCACCGAGACCCCGCGAGAGGGCTGGGCGGTGGTCAGCGAATCGGGGGCCTCGGTGGCACTGGACCTCACGCTGACCGATGAGCTGCGACGCGCCGGGCTGGCCCGGGACGTCGTGCGGCGGGTGCAGGAGGCGCGCAAGCAGTCAGGGCTCGATGTCAGCGACCGCATCGAGCTGTGGTGGCAGGCCGACGGACCGGAACTCGCCGAGGCCATCCGCGAGCACACCGGGCTGATCGCCGCCGAGGTACTGGCGACCAGCTTCATCGAGGGCCGGCCGCCGGTGGCGATCGCGCCGCACCGCGACGACGACCTTGGCCTCACGGTCTGGCTGCGAGCCGCCGGGGAGTAGAGGTCCCGTCGAATCTGCTACGGGAATGCGGGGAACGATCTTCAAAGGCGGCGTGTCACGACGACACGCCGTGTCAGCAGAACTTCCCGTAGCAGCTTCGACGGCAGCCCCCGGCGCCGCTACGGCTTGCGGCCGGTGAGCATCCGGCAGTCAGGCCGGTGGTATCTCTTGGTCGACGCGAGCGCCCGCACGATCCTCGCCCTCGTCGCGTGGCCGGGCGCCGTCGCTTTCGGTGTCGCGTGGCTCGCCGACCGCCGGGGCGGGCCGTTGAAAGACGCCCACCAGCAGGAAGACCGCAGACCCGATCGAGAGCCCGATGGCCGCGTATACCAGCGTGATGCTGAAGATGATGCCGAGCACCAGCAGTGCGGCTGCTACGAGGACCAGCGCCCCGCTGATCACAATCAAGCGCGTACACCCTTGTCTCGCGTCCCGACAATGCCGGCGGGGCCGGCGGGCCGGCGGCCCGCGGCCCGCGGGGCCGCAGCCCTACCCAGGGATCAGGGGCGCAGCTCAACCACCGTCATGCTGTCCCTCAGCGCCGGTGTCAAACGGCGAGACCCCGCCGTACGACTCAGGATCGGCCGGGGCCCCCACGAGCGGGTCTCTCCCTGGGTTTCCTGGACTCCCGGGAGCCCAAACCGGCCCGAACCCTGGCGGATCAGACAGTCCACCCGCCGGGGCAGCGGTGTCGGTGGACTCGCCGTGCTGCTGGCCGGCTCCGTCGCTGCCGCTCTGACCGCCTTCTCCCGAAGCGCCGGCGGAGGCGCCGAGCTCGCCGGCGTGACGGCCCTCGACCGCCGGTGGGCCCGAGTTGCCTGACTCCAGATCGTGCAGCTGCATCTCCAGATAGGCGCGCAGGCGCTGGCGGTACTCGTGCTCGAACGTCTGCAGATGCTCGATCTCGGTCTCCAGGCCGGCCTTGCTGCGCTCGAGAATGCCGATCTCCTCGGCCGCCCGGGACCGCGCTTCGGACAGGACGCGCTCGGCCTCGACGCGCGCGTTGCCCCGGGTGCGGTCGGCGTCAGTCTGTGCCTCACGCACGGCGGCATCGGCGGTCTGCTGGGCCAGCACGAGCATCCGCGCGACGCGCTGCTCGACGGCGACGTCGTCGGCCGCGCTCGCCGCAGCGGCGGCAGCGGGCTCGACAGCGGCTGACGTGGTCGGTATGGCTTCCGGCGTCTTGCTGAACGGACCGCCCACCTGCACCGTCGCCGCACCGCCACGCGCTTGCTCGAGCTCGTGGCGCAGGCGTTCGTTCTCCGTCGTCAGCCTGGTGAGCTCAGCCTCGACCTGGTCGAGAAACGCGTCGACCTCGTTCTCGTCGTACCCACGACGCATCCGGGTCGGACCGAATACTTTGCTGGCCACCTCTTGAGGTGTCAGCGGCATGGCAGCTCCCCCATCACACGCAGCTCAAAGCGTTCAACGACTACTCCTGCCATGGCGGCGCCACGAACCGGGCTACAGCTGGGCTGCGTACTGGATCGCGACCTGGACGAGGATGAACAGCAGGATAAATGCCAGGTCAAGTGCAAAGCCACCGATACGCAACGGAGGGATGATCCTGCCGAGCAATCGCAGGGGCGGATCGGTCACCGTATAGATGATCTCGAAGACGACGATCAGCGGTCCGGTGGGACGAAATCCGCGGGCCAGCACCAACACCCAGCTGATGATGAACCGTCCAAAGAGCATGGCGGTAAAGATCCACAGCAGGGTGACGAGAACAACCCCAACCGCGTGAATAACGCCTCCTGCAGCCTCGCTCCGAGACCGTCAGGACTGGTTGTAGAAACCACCCGCGACGATCCGACGCTTGTCTTCCGCGCTCACCGCCACACTACTTGGGGACAGCAGGAAGACCTTGTTCGTGACCTTCTCGATGCTGCCGCGCAGGCCGAAGATCAGCCCCGCGGCGAAGTCGACGAGGCGCTTGGCGTCATCGTCGGACATATCCGTGAGGTTCATGATCACCGGGATGTGCTCCCGGAACGCCTCCCCGATCTGGCGCGCCTCGTTATAGCTGCGCGGCTGCAAGGTGGTGATCTGGTACGACGGGGTCGAGTCGGAGTCGGGAGTCTCGCGCACCACCGGGTCGGCGAGTCGCGGCGCGACACTGCCGCGGATGGGCTCGACCGCCAGATCGGCGCGGGCCTCGTGGCGCGCACGCCGCCCAGTGCTCACCTCGGGGACGCGAACCTCACGCTCGCGCACGTCACGAATCTCACGCTGCTCGGCCCGGCGCGCCGGTCGCGCGGCCACCGGCTCGCGAACGGGCTCCTCGGCCTCGTAGTCGTCGTCGACGTAGCCCTCGTCTTCCTCAGCAAGCCCGAGGTAGACCATCGCCCTGCGGCCCATACCCATGGGCAGAACTCTAAGCCCGGGACCCCATCAAATCGGTACCGACACGTAGGTGTGTCGCCCCTTCCATCACTGCATCCTCAAGATCAGCCGACATCCCCGCCGAGAGCGCCCGTGCGCCGGGATGGGTCGCCTGCAAGCGAGCACTGACGGCACGCAAGCGGGCGAACGCCGGCCGGGGTGCAGCGCCGAGCGGGGGCACCGCCATGAGTCCTCGCAGCCGTAAGGCTGAACATTGCGCCACCGCATCGGCCAGCGGAAGGAGCTGATCCTCGGCGATGCCGCCGCGGCGCGGGTCGCCGTCGAGACTGAGCTGGACAAAGACGTCCAGCAGGCGACCGGCACGCGAGGCGGCGCGATCTAGAGGTGCCACGAGCGCGCCCCGATCGAGAGTGTGCAGCGCGGCGCACTCGCGACCCACCAGCGCCGCCTTATTACTTTGCAGCTGCCCGATGAAATGCCAGCGGAGGGGGGCGGCCGACCCCGGCAGCAGCACTGCCAGCTCGCCGATCTTGGATGCCAGCTCCTGCGCCCGGTTCTCTCCGACCTCCAGAACGCCCAACTCGTGCAGCAACGCCACATCGCTCGCCGGGAACGTCTTGGTGACGGTGATGACCGTCAGCTCCTGCGGCCGGCGACCCGCTGCCGACGCCGCCGCGGCGACGCGCTTCATGAGCTCGGCACGTCGCCGGCTGAGCTCGGCGCGGCGATCAGCGACCGCGGAGATACCGGCCGGGACTGTCTTGTCGGTCAATGCTCAGCCGTCGATCACGATGAGGCCGGCGCAGCGACCGGTGCGCTGATCTCGGCGGTGACTGAAATGCTCAGGTGACTCGAACGTACAGGTGGGATCGACGCGGACCTTGCCGACCCCGAGCGCGTGCAGCTGCTGCACCAGCCCGGCGCGCAGCTCGAGGGAGGGCCGGCCCGATCGCGCGGTGGCGCGGGCGGCCGGAGCCACCGCCGCCACCTCGTCGCGCATCGACGCGGGCACCTCATAACACCCGCCGCAGACCGCCGGGCCGAGTTCGGCCACGACTGCTTTCGGCTGCACTCCCAGCGAGCTCATCCGGCTCATCACCGCCTCGACGACCCCGAGTTGCAGGCCGCGTCGGCCGGCGTGCGCCGCGGCGACGACCTGCGAGCCCGCCCCCGGCCCCTCGGTCACCGGGCCGTGCAACATGACCGGCACGCAGTCGGCCACCATGACGGCCAGGACGAGATCCGGCACCGTGGTCACCAGAGCGTCGGTCTCGGGGAGGGCCAGGTCCTGCGGACGGTCGACCACGGCGACCCGCCGCCCATGCACCTGATCCATCCAGACGATGGGACGGCCACCGGTCACCGCATCCAGCCGTCGGCGGTTCTCCGCCACCGCCGACGGGTCATCCCCCACGTGCGTCCCGAGGTTCAGCTCCGCGTACGGCGGTTCGCTGACCCCACCCCGGCGGTTGGTGAACCACACCGCCACGAGCTCAGCCGGCCTACTTCAGGAAGTCGGGAACGTCGAGATCGTCGAACACCACCGGGCGGCGAGGCTCGGAGCGCGGCTGCTCGGACGGCGGCCGGCTCACGGGCCGGGTAGCTCCGGGCGGCGCCGCCGTGGGTGCGGCCGGCGTGCCCGTGCCTGCCGTGCCACCAGTGCCGGGGGAAGGCGCCGGCCGCGACGGTGCCGGCCTGCCGGCGGGCGGGCGTGCCTCCGCGGTGCGGGAGGCGGAGGGTGCGCCCGCGGGGGCGGCGACACGCGCCGGCTCCTCGCGAAGGTCGACCACCCGCGGGTCGACGGGCGCGCCCGGGGCTCGGCGGCCGACGGCGCCGTAGCCCTTCTGGCGGCGCTCCGGCGCCGAATCGAAACCGGCCGCGATGACCGTGACCCGAACCTCGTCACCGAGCGCGTCGTCGATCACCGCACCAAAGATGATGTTGGCCTCGGGGTGGGCCGCCTCCGCGACAAGCTCGGCGGCCGCGTTGATCTCGAACAGTCCGAGGTCGGAGCCGCCGGAAATATTCAGCAGCACGCCCTGCGCGCCGTCCATGCTGGCTTCGAGCAGGGGGCTCGAAATCGCCTGCTGCGCAGCAACTTCCGCCCGGTCCTCACCGCGAGCGCGACCGATACCCATCAGCGCGCTGCCGGCCTGCGACATGACCGCCTTGACGTCGGCGAAGTCGAGGTTGATCAGACCTGGGGTGGTGATGAGGTCGGTGATTCCCTGCACGCCCTGCAGCAGCACCTGATCGGCACTCTTGAACGCGTCCATCACGCTGACGTGATGCTCGGCGGTGGACAGCAGGCGGTCGTTGGGAATGACGATGAGCGTGTCGACCTCGCTGCGCAGCGCGTCGATCCCGACATCGGACTGGTTCGCCCGCCGGCGCCCCTCGAAGGTGAACGGCCGGGTGACGACGCCGATGGTGAGCGCCCCGATCGCGCGAGCGACATTGGCCACGACCGGCGCCCCGCCGGTGCCCGTGCCGCCGCCCTCGCCCGCGGTGACGAAGACCATGTCGGCGCCCTTGAGCACCTCCTCGATCTCCTCGCGGTGGTCCTCGGCAGCTTGGCGGCCGACATCAGGGTTGGCGCCGGCGCCGAGCCCCCGGGTGAGCTCGCGCCCGACGTCGAGCTTCACGTCAGCGTCGCTCATCAGCAGGGCCTGAGCATCGGTATTGATCGCGATGAACTCGACGCCCTTGAGCCCTACGTCAATCATGCGATTGACGGCATTGACCCCGCCCCCACCGATCCCGACGACCTTGATAACGGCGAGGTAATTCTGCGGGGCGGGCATAAGGCGATCCTCCATGGCGGAAACGAGCGAACGGGCCTCGAGCGGTCGACCCCAACCCTCAACCCTCACCGTTAAGTTGACGGTTACCAGGAGGTAAGGCTTTGGTCTGGGCGCAGACTAGCCCAGCCGCCGACGCCGTCGACCCGTGTTTCGGCGTGTCGCAATAGAACCTGCGTGGGGTTCACGATATGGCCCGGATTCGACACCATCCAGACCCCAAAAGTCGCCCATCGTCAGAACAATTGAGCGCCGCCATCTTGACGCCGACCGGTCTCCGCGGGACGGCAATCCGCTTTCGGCGGGGATTCGCGCCAGCCCTCGATGTCAGGTTCACCCTCGGCGGTTCGGTCAGACTTGCGAGAGCTCGCGCAGCACCTCGGGGCCGAGCAGGGTGACGTCTCCGGCGCCCATCGTCAGCAACACATCGCCCGGGCGGGCGAGAGCGGCGAGCAGCGCCGGCACCCGGGACCACGTCGGCTCGTACACCACCCGATCGGCAGGCGGCGGCACAGCGTCGGCGACGGTCCGGCCGCTGACGCCGGGAAGCGGATCCTCCCCCGCGGAGTAGACGTCCATCACGACGATCACGTCAGCGAGGCCCAGCGCCTCCCCGAACTGCTTGCCGAACGCCGCCGTCCGGCTGTAGCGGTGCGGCTGGAAGACCACGACCAGACGTCCCGAGCCGGCCACCGGGCGGGCCGCGGCCAGCGTGGCGGCGACCTCCGTTGGATGGTGGCCATAGTCATCGATCACCGTGACCCCGTGCGCCCGTCCCTTCAGCTCGAAACGCCGGCGCACCCCCGGGTAGCTTGCCAGCCCGTGCAGCAGGGTCGGCGACGGGACGCCGAGCTGCAGCCCGGCCGCGATGACGGCGGCCGAGTTACGCGCGTTGTGCGCACCGGGCACCTGCAGCGTCACCTCGCCCAGCCGCCGGCCGCGGGCCACCGCGTGGTAGCTGATCCCACTGATCCCACTGATCCCACTGATCCCACTGCCGCTCGCTGCGGTGCGCATCCCGTCGATTCGCACCTCGGCATCGGCGGACGTCCCGTAGGAAACCGCTCGAACGCCGCGGGATCGGGCCAGCGGCAGCAGCCGCGCGGCTCCCGGGTCATCGAGGCAGGCGACCAGAAAACCCGCCGGGTCGAGGCGTTCCACGAACTGGTCGAAGGCCGTGTCGACCGCAGCAGCATCGGCGTAGTGGTCGAGATGGTCGGGCTCCACGTTGGTGACGATGGCGCCGAACGGTGCGAGCAAGAGGAAGGAACCGTCGCTCTCGTCGGCTTCGGCCACGAAGATGTCGCCGCTTCCCGCGTGCGCGTTGCTTCCCGGCTCGGAGAGATCGCCGCCGATCGCGAAAGAGGGATGCAACCCCGCATCCTGAAGCGCCACGGTGAGCATCGAGGTGGTCGTCGTCTTGCCATGGGTGCCCGCCACGGCAACGCCCTGCTGTCCGGACATCAATGCCGCGAGAGCCGCCGCCCGCGGGAGCACCCGCAGCCCCAGCCGGTGGGCCTCGACGAGCTCGGGGTTGGTGCTGCGGATCGCCGTCGAGGTGACGACGGTCGGGGCGGCGGGGCCGGCAGCACCTCCAGGGGTGCCTCCAGAGGTCAGGTGCGCGGCGTCGTGACCGACGTAGACCCTCGCACCCAGCTGGCGCAACGCGGCGAGCACCCGGCTGTCGCGGGCGTCGCTACCGCTGACGATGCCGCCGCGGGCGAGCAGCAAGCGCGCGATGCCGCTCATCCCCGCGCCGCCCATCCCGATCAGGTGGACGCGGGCGAGCTCGGGCGGCAGATCGGCGGGCACGCGTCCCATTGTCCGCGCACCCGTCACGAGCGAGGACGATCGCGCCGGGTGGCCTCGCGGTGTGCCGCAGCCACCATCGCCACCAGCGCGGCTGCCGCGTCACGGTGCCCCGACGTCGCGGCGGCGGCGCTCATGCGCTCGAGCCGGCCGGCCTCGGCGAACAGTTCCAGAACGCGCGAGGCGACGACGTCGGCCGAAAGCTCCCCGTCGGCGACCATCACGCCGATCCCTGCCGCTACCGCATGCTCGGCGTTGATCCGCTGCTCGCCGTTGCCGATCGGGAGCGGGACATAGATCGCGGGCAAGCCCACCGCGGCGAGTTCGGCACACGTCATCGCGCCCGATCGGCACAGCGCGAGGTCTGCCGCCGCGTAGGCAGCACCCATGTCGTCGATGTAGGGCAGCACCACGTACGGCGCCGCCAGCTCACCGTGCAGGGCGCCCTGCACGTCCGGAGCACTCGCGGCTCCGGCGGCATGCAGCACCTGGATCCCGGCCTCGGTCACGGCCCGCGCGGCGCCCACGGCGGCGTCGTTGATCCGCCGCGCACCCTGCGAACCTCCGAAGACGAGCAGCGTCGGGCGCTGCGGTTCGAGGCCGAACGCCGCCCGGCTCGCGGTCCGTCGCCCCGCCCGGTCGAGCGTCAGCAACGCGCTGCGCAACGGAATGCCCGTGAGCACGCCGTGGGCCAGTCGGGTGCCGGGCACGCTGACGGCGACCTGACGGGTGAGGCGCGCTCCCACCCGATTCGCCAGCCCGGGCAGCGGATTCGCCTCATGCACGACGATGGCGCAGCGGCGCCGGCGGGCCGCGAGGTACGCCGGGAAAGAGACGTAACCACCGACACCGACCACCACATCCGCCTTGACGTCGTCGAGCACCCGCCCGGCGGCCCGGACGGCACGCAGTGCCCGGACGGGCACGGTGAACAGCGACGGGGTCATCCGGCGCGGAAGCGGAACCCGCGGGATCACGCGCAGCGGGTAGCCGCGGGCGGGCACGAGGCGCGCCTCCAGCCCCTCCTCGGTACCGAGCAGCGTGATCTGCATGGCCGGATCAGCGGCGCGCAGGGCATCGGCGATGGCGAGCGCGGGTTCGACATGTCCTGCCGAACCACCTCCGGCAATAACGACGCTGCGCGGCAGGTCTGACGGGGCCACTGGACCGGTCAGGGAGCCGGTCACGTCAGCGATTGGGTAATCGGCGACGCCGGGTGGACCCCTGGCGTCGCACCGCACCGCCGGTAGCGCCCCACCGGGTGCGACGGGCGCGACCGCTCCGGCCGCCCGTACGCCGTGCCTCCCGACCGGCCTGGCGGGTCGTGCTGCCCGCCCGGGCCCCGGATGCCCTGCTGCCCCGGGGATTGCGCGCCGCCTTGCCGGCTGCCGCCTTCTTGCCCTGCTTGGCCTTCTTGGCCCGCTTCGCCGGGTCCCGCCGGCGGCGACCGAAGAATCCGAACCGTGACGCGCGCCCGGCCGAGCGATGCGCCGACCGGCTCGCCGCCCTGGCCGCGATGACCTGGGCTGCCGCCGGCTCGGTCTTGGCGAGTGACAGCAGGACCCCGATCGCGAACATGGTGATCAGCAAGGACGAGCCGCCGAACGAGATCAGCGGCAGCGGGATCCCGGTGATCGGCAGCAGACCCACCACCGCACCCATGTTGATCAGCGCCTGGCCGACGAGCCACGCCGTGATCGCCGCGGCAGCCAGCCGGCCGAAGTGGTCCGACGAGCGCTGCGCCACCCGGATCCCCCCGTAGGCCAGCACCCCGAAGAGCACCACCACGAGCAGCGTGCCGACGAGACCGAGTTCCTCGCCGATGATCGCCAGGATGAAGTCGGTGTGGGCGTTCGGAAGGTAGGACCACTTCTCCCGGCTCGCGCCAAGACCGACACCCCACCATCCGCCCGAGGCGAGCGCGTAGAGCCCCTGCACCGCTTGCCATCCGGTGTCCTGGGAATCCTTGAAGGGGTCGGCGAAGGAGGCGAGGCGGGCGAGCCGGTAGGGCTCGGCAACCGCGAGATAGGTCACCAGCATGCCGATCACGGCCAGCAACCCAGCGAACAGCCGGGCGGGCGAGCCCACCACCCAGAGCAGCGTCATCAGGATGGTGACGATGACCAGGGTCGTCCCGAGGTCGGGCTCCAGCATGACGAGCATCGCCAGCAGCGTGGCGACCGGCAGCAGCGGGATGAGCAGGTGACGCCACTCGCGCAGCCGGCGCTTCTTGCGCACCAGCAGATCGGCACCCCAGAGCGCGAGGCCGAGCTTGGCGAGCTCGCTCGGCTGCAACGTGAACGAGCCGACGCCGACCCAGCGCGTGGCGCCATACGCGGACACCCCGAAGCCCGGCACGAGCACCAGCAGCAGCCCGCCGATGCCGGCCAGCAGGAGCGGGTACGCCAGCATCCGCAGCACCCGGGTCGACATCCGGTTGGCGAGCAGCAGCAGCGGCAGCCCGATGCCCACCCACATCAGCTGCTTGACGAACACCGAGAACGAGGAGCCGGACGTCGCGTAGGACGTGACGCTGGAGGCCGAGAGCACCATGACCAGGCCGAGGCCTGCCAGCAGCGCGCTCGCCGACGCAATGAGGTAGTACGACGCCATCGGGCGGGCCAGGAGCGGTACCCGCTGGTTATCGACGGATAGGTCCGCAGCCGGCAGGGTGCGCGCCGCAGCACCCGGCGCCCGGGCGCCGGCGGGGCGGGGCGTGCGGGTGCGCGGCGTACCTGGGGTATCCAGTGCCGCCACGAAACCCCCAAATATCCGTGCACCGTCAGGGCAGCCTGCTGCGGCCACCGCTCAGGCATCGTCCCTGGTGCCACCCCCGGAGGTGGGGATCTTTGCCGCGTGTCGGACAATCGTGTCGCGGAAGTCGGCGTGCCGCCCGCCCCCAGAGCACCACCCGCAGGGTCAGTGCAGCGAGCCGTGCGAGAGGAACTCGGCGTAGAACAAGCCGAGCCCGAGCGCGACGGTGAGCCCGCCGATGATCCAGAAACGGACGATGACGGTCGTTTCCGGCCAGCCGGCGAGCTCGAAATGATGATGGATCGGCGCCATGTTGAACACCCGCTTGCCGGTCAGCTTGAACGACGCGACCTGCAGGATCACCGACACCGTCTCCAGGACGAACAGCCCGCCGAGGATCACCAGCAGCAGCTCGGTCCGCGTGACGATCGCCATCGCCGCGAACGCGCCGCCGAGCGCGAGCGACCCGGTGTCACCCATGAAGATCTTCGCCGGGCTGGCGTTCCACCACAGGAAGCCGAAACACGCCCCCATGGCCGCTGCAGCCACGATCGCCACATCGAGCGGGTCGCGCGCGACGTAGCACGAAGAGACGCTTCCGCTCTCGCCGCACGCGTTGCCGAACTGCCAGAAGGAGATGATCACGTAGGCGCCGAAGACCATCGCGCTGGTGCCGGCTGCCAGCCCGTCGAGACCGTCGGTGAGGTTCACGGCGTTGGAAGCCGCGGAAATCATCAGCCAGGCCAGCACCGGGAAGCCGATGGTGCCTACCGAGAAGTCGATGTCGCGTACCCACGACAGCTCGGTCGAGCCCGGCAGGTAACCCTCACCGTTGCGAAAGCGCACGGCCAGCAGGCCGAACGCGAGCGCGACCGCGAGCTGGCCGATGAATTTGGTACGCGCCGAGAGCCCCAGGTTGCGCTGCCGGCGGATCTTGATGTAGTCGTCGGCGAACCCGACGATCCCGAGTCCGGTCATGACCATCAGGATCAGCAGACCGCTGGCGGTGAACCCGCGCATATCAGCGATGTGCGCGACCCCGTAGCCGGCGAGCGTGGCGAGAATGATGACCGCCCCGCCCATGGTCGGGGTACCCCGCTTGGTCAGGTGGCTCTTCGGCCCGTCCTCCCGGATCTCCTGGCCGTAGCCGCGGCTACGGAACAGGCGAATCGCCTGGGGAGTGCCGACGAGAGAGATGAACAGGGCGACCGAGGCCGCGACGAGGACGCTCTTCACGCGGCGTGCTCCCCGGGCCCTGCCAGCAGGGCAGCAGCCACCCGCTCGAGCCCGGCCGCCCGGCTGGCCTTGACCAGCACGACCGCGCTCGCGGCGTCCGGGCCCGTCTCGGCGGCCAGCACGTCCAGCGCCGCCGCGACGTCGTCGACCAGCACCGGCTGCTCGCCAGCCCCTTGCAGCCGGGCGCCGGTGTGGATGGCGGCAGCGTCGGAGCCGACCACGATGACCTTGTCGATACCCAGGCGCACCGCGAGGCGGCCGAGGGCATCGTGCTCGTCGACGGCCGTAGGACCGAGCTCGTACATCGGCCCGAGGACGGCGATGGTGCGCCGGGCGGAGCGCCCCGGCGCCGGTTTGCCCAGCAGCGCCAGCGTTTTCAGGGCAGCCCGCATCGATTCCGGGTTGGCGTTGTAGGCGTCGTTGACCACCGTCAGGCCGGCCGGGGTGGTCACCACCTCCATCCGCCATCGCGACCGCGGGCCCGCCGCGGCAAGCCCCTGCGCCACCTGTGCCGGCGTACGACCGCACTCCAGCGCGACCGCCGCCGCCGCAAGCGCGTTGCTGACGTGGTGGGCACCGATCAGTTCCAGCCGGGTGCGGGCCCGCCCGCGCGGGCTCACCAGCGTGAAGCCGGCCCGGCCCTGCCCGTCGATGTCGACGTCCTCGGCGCGTACCTGAGCGTCAGGATTCTCGCCGAAGGTGACGACGCGAGCCTGGGCGCGCGACGCCATCGCCATCACCAGCGGGTCGTCCGCGTTCAGGACCGCGACATCGCGGGCCGCCTCCGCCAGCTCGCCCTTGCTCTCGGCGATGGCCTGGCGGCTGCCGAATTCTCCGAGGTGGGCACTGCCCACGTTGAGCACGACACCGATCGACGGAGGCGCGATGGCGCACAGGCGCGCGATGTGACCGCGCCCGCGGGCGCCCATCTCCAGCACCAGGAACCGGGTGGCCGCATCGGTGCGCAACGCCGTGAGCGGCACCCCGAGGTCGTTGTTGTACGAGCCGGGCGGCGCGACCGTCGATCCGGCGGGCTCGAGCAGCGCCGCGACGAGGTCCTTCGTGCTGGTCTTGCCGGACGAGCCGGTGACGGCGATCACCCGGGCCTGCGGAGTGCGGCGCAGCACGTAGGCGGCGAGCGCCGCCATGGCCGCGGCGACGTCGGGCACCACCACCGCAGGCTGCGCGACGGGACGGGTCGCCAGGATCCCCACGGCCCCGGCCGCTATCGCGTCGGCGGCATGCTCATGACCGTCGGTGTGCTCCCCGGGCAGCGCGGCGAAGAGGACCCCGGGCTGCGCCTGGCGCGAGTCGATGACCAGCCCGCGGGCAACCCGGTCGCGGTCCTCGGCGGGGACCACGACCCCGTGCACTGCGGCGGCCACCTGCCCCAGCCCAAGCCCGATCATGGGCCCGCCACGGGATCGCCAGTGGCGCCGAGCGCAGCACGCAGCACATCCCGGTCATCGAAGGGATGCACGACGCCGGCGATGTCCTGCCCCGTCTCGTGGCCCTTGCCGGCCACGACGACGCCATCGCCGGGACGCGCCTGGCGCACCGCGAGAGCGATCGCGGCCGCGCGGTCCGGCTCGACGACGAACTCCCCCACCGAACTCATGTCGGAGGCGGCCTTGCGGGCCCCGGCGCTCATCTCGGAAAGGATCTCCAGCGGATCTTCCGAACGGGGATTGTCGCTGGTGAGGATGGCCTCGTCGGCGCCCATGACGGCAGCCGCGCCCATCATCGGCCGCTTACCCCGATCGCGATCCCCTCCGCATCCCAGCACCAGGAGCAGCCGGCCGGGCACCAGTGCACGCACCGTCTGCAGCAGGCTGGCAACGGCAGCGGGCGTGTGCGCGTAGTCGACCAGGGCGAGGAACGGCTGCCCCGCGTCGATCCGCTCCATCCGGCCGGGGACGCCGGCCAGCCCGGCGACGCCTTCGAGCGCCGCATCCAGGTCGGTACCGGTCTGGCTCAGCAGCGCGAGGGCACACAGCGCGTTGCTCACGTTGAACGACCCCGGCAGCCCGACGTGAGCTCGGACCGCCTCCCCGGCGCCGGGCGCGAGGACGGCGAAATCCGACCCTGCCGGCCCGCAGCGGACGTCGATCGCGCGCCAGTCGGCGTCGCCTGCCAGCCCGAAGGTGACGGCCTCGGGATGGCGCAAGGCGAGCCGGCGGCCGTACTCGTCATCCGCGGAGATGACCGCCCGGCCCGGGCCGGGCGCCAGCAAGCCGCGCTTGGGGTCGAACAGTGACGCTTTGGCCTCGAAGTAGTCCTCGAGCCCGTGGTGGAAATCGAGATGATCCTGGCTGAGATTGGTGAACGCCGCGCCCGCAAAACGGCAACCATCGACCCGGTGCAAGGCCAGGGCATGGCTGGAGACCTCCATCGCGGCGGCGTCAACCCCACGCTCTCGCATCGCCGCAAACAGCGCTTGCAGATCGGGGGCCTCCGGGGTCGTCCGCACGCTCGCAACGACCTCGTCGGCGATTCTGGTCTGCACCGTACCGACCAGTCCTGTGCGGTGGCCCGCCGCCGCGAGGCCGGCTTCGAGCAGGTGGGCGACCGTGGTCTTCCCGTTCGTGCCGGTGACCGCCAGCAGCGTCAGGTGGCGGGTGGGATCGCCGTAGATCGTCGCGGAGACCTCACCAAGGACAGCCCGCGGTTCATCGACGGTCACGACGGGGGCCGGCAGCGCGTCACCGATCAGCGCGGCGCCCGCAGGGTCGGTCAGAACGGCCGAGGCACCCGAGCGCACTGCCTGCTCGGCAAATGTCGCTCCGTGGACGTGGGCCCCCGGGAGCGCGGCATACAGGTCGCCTGGCTGGACCTGCCGCGAGTCGAGGGTGACGCCGCTGATGATCAGGGGCTGTGTCAGCCCCGTACCTCCCACATGCCCGCCGCGGCGCGCCAGCAGCTCCTGAAGGCGACTCAGCGAGAGCTCGGGCGCCAGGGCGGGGCGAAGCGCCTTCGAACTCACGGGCCCGAGAATAGGTGCCCGGCACCCCCGGGCTGGGCGCTGGCGCGGATCATCCGGCCGTCTGCGGATAGATGACCGGAGTGGTTCCCGTCGGAGGCACCCGCAGGCTGGTCAACGCGAACGACATGATCTGCGAGAAGACCGGCGCCGCCACCTCGCCGCCGTAGATGCTGGTCTTCGGGTCGTCGAGGGTGACCAGGACGACGAGGGAGGGCTTGTCGGCCGGGGCAAACCCGACGAACGACGCGACGTATCCCAGGTATCTACCGGTGTTGGGGTCGATGCGGTTAGCCGTCCCCGTCTTGCCCGCGACCCGGTAACCGGGCACCGAAGCCTTCTCGCCGGTACCGCTGGCGGTCGTGGTGACCTGCTCCAGCAGCTGCGCCATCGTCTTCGCGGTCTGCGCGCTGACCACCCGCCGCGTGGGGCCGGGCGAAGCCGGAACCACGTTGCCCTTGCCGTTGATGGTGCCAGCGATGATCTTCGGGGTGACGTGGACGCCGCCGTTGGCGATGGTCGCGTACGCCTCGGCGACCTGCAGCGCGTTCACCGACATGCTCTGACCGAACGGGATGTTGGCGGCCTGCGCGTCCGACCAGGTGCTCGCCTTCGCCAGCAGACCGGGTGACTCCCCCGGCAAGCCGACCCCGGTCAGCTCTCCCAGGCCGAAGTCGCGCAGCTCACCCTCCAACGTCTCCCGCGACGGCAGCATGCGGCTGATCAGCAGCGCGCCGAGGTTGCTCGATTGGGCCAGCACGCCGGCGACCGTCAGGTTCTCCTGTGGGTGGTACTCGGCGTCACGGAATCTGAACGGCGGGACCAATATGCCGGGGTACGGCGATCCGGGGATCGTGACTGAGGTCGTCGGAGTCACGATCCCGCGGTCGATGGCGGCGCTGATGGTGATGAGCTTGTTGACGCTGCCGGGCTCGAAAGTCCAAGCAACGTCGGGGTTTTGCAGGTCGGCCGAGGTGATCTTGGTGGGGTCGTTGGGGTTGAATCCGGGCGCGCTCGCCATCGCGTAGATGTCGCCGGTGTGCGGGTTCATGACGATCGCGACGCCCTGGATGGCCCCGGACGCCTTCACCTCGGCCCCGAGCGCCTGCTCGGCCTCGTACTGGATGTCACGATCGAGAGTGAGCTGGAGCCCCTGCCCGGGGACCGGTGACTTCTCGCGGTGGGTGCCCGACGGGATGACCCGGCCCTGCGGGTCCTCCTCGACGACGAGTTTGCCGTTCTTGCCGGCCAGGCTGGTGTTGTACGCGCTTTCCAGCCCGGCCAGCCCGGTGCCGTCACGCCCGACCACGCCGAGGACGTTCGCCGCCAGGTTGCCCGCCGGATACAGCCGCTTGCGCTGCGGGAGCACGCCGATACCGGGGAGAGCGAGCTTGGTGATCTGGTCGCCGACGGTCGTGTCGACGTCGTACGCGAGATAGCGGAACGGGGCGTTGTTCAGCAGATCGGCGGTGAGGTCGGCGGCCGACATGTGCAGGACCGCCGCGAGCTTGTCGGCCTCACCGACGACATCGGTGACCTTGGGCGGCTGGACGTAGATGTCACTCGCGTCGACGTCGACCGCCAGCACGTTGCCCGAACGGTCGACAATCTCGCCGCGCGTGGCCGGCTGGTCGACGGTGTGGGTGCGCTGCTGCTCGGCCATGGCGGCGTAGGTGTGCGACTTGAAGCCCTGCAACTGCACGAGACGGCCGGCGAGCAAAAGGAAGAGCGCTGCCATCGCTGCTGCGGCCATGCGCAGCCGGCGACCGGTCGGACGCAGGCGGAAGCCGGGACGCTTGCGCCGGCGGCCCCACCGGCGGTGCGCGCGATCGCTCGCCGGGCGCGACCCGGTACGCGCGCGGTGCGCGAGGGAACGGGACGCTGGCGGACCGGCGGCGGCGCGGTCGGGCTCATCAGTGGCCTCCCGCGACCGGAAGGGTCGTGGACTTCACCGGAGTCCGCGCCGTGGTGGTTGGGGACGTGGCGGTCGGCCGCGCGGCGACGGGTGTCTTGGCGACCGGCGTCTTGACGACCGGCGCCACCGACTTCTTGGCGACGGGGACCTTGGGAGCGACGACCGGCTTTTTCACCACCGGCTTCTTCGCCACCGGCTTTTTCACCACCGGCTTCTTGGCGACAGGCTTGACGGTCGGCTTGGCGGTCGGCGCCACCGGAGGCGGCGGCACCGGTACCGCGCCGGGGATGTACACCAGGTTGCCGAGGCGGATGGCGCCCTTGGGGATCGGCTGACCCCGGCGCAGGAAGACCGGCGGGAGACCGGGCTCGAGCCCGAGCGCCGCAGCCCGCGCAGCCAGCCGGGCGGGATCGTCGAGCCCGTCGGCCATGCTGGTGAGCGCCTGCTGCTGCTGCTGAAGGGCCGCGTCCTGATCCTGCAGGGCGTGCAGGCGGAACGAGTCCTGCGCCGACGCGGTGTTCAGCAGCAGCAGACCGACCAGACTGCCCGCGAGCAACACCAGCAGCAGCACGACGAACGGCGCCCGCCGCGCCCGCACCGGGGCCGGCACCAGAGCGAGCTTCGACCGGCTCGCCGGCCGGTCCGGCGCTGCGGCGGGTCGAGCCGGCGCGCGGCGGCGGGGTGCTTCCGGGGGTACGGGAAGCGGTTGGGCACTCACGAGCGGCCTCGCGGGGAGTGAGGGGACACGAAACGTGGCGACGAGGAATGAGGGGACGAGGAAGGAGACGGGGAGGGACTCAAAGCCGGCGGCAGGTCGGCGTCGAGTCGTTCGGCCGCCCGCAGGCGTGCGGACGCCGCGCGCGGGTTGCCAGCCACCTCGGCCTCGGTGGGACGTTCGGCGCCGCGTGTCAGCAGCCGCAGGGCGGGCGGGGGCGGCGGGACGGGAAAGTCCGGCGGCAGGTCACTTTCGCGCTCGGGGTGGGCGCCGGCGGCAAAGCAGCGCTTGACGATCCGGTCTTCCAGACTCTGGTAGGCCAGCACGGCGATCCGGCCCCCCGGGGCGAGCGCCCCGAGTGCCGCGGGAACGGCGGACGACAGCGAGCCGAGCTCATCGTTCACTTCGATGCGCAGCGCCTGGAACGTCCGCTTCGCCGGGTGGCCGCCGGTGCGCCGGGTAGCTGCCGGCACCGACTCCCGGACGAGTTCTGCCAGCCGAGCCGTCCCCGTGAACGGCGCCACGTCACGTTCGCGGACGATGGCCTCAGCGATGCGACGTGCGAAACGTTCCTCGCCGTACGTGCGTAGCACCCGCGCCAGCTCTCCTGTCTCGTAGCCGTTGACGACGTCCGCGGCGGTGCGCCCCCGCGACTGATCCATGCGCATGTCGAGTGGGGCATCCCGGCTGTAGGAGAAGCCTCGCTTTCCATCGTCGAGCTGAAGTGATGACACGCCGAGGTCGAGCAGGACTGCCGAAATCTGCCCGATATCAAGCGCTTCGAGGACGGCGGGGAGCTCGTCGTAGACCGCGTGGGCGAACCGCACGCGGGACGCGAAGGGCGCCAGGCGCTGCCGGGCCCGGGTGATCGCCTCGATATCGCGGTCGATGCCGACGGCGACAGCGTTCGGAGCCGCGGCGAGCAGCGCCTCGCTGTGCCCGCCCAGCCCCAGCGTCAGGTCGACGAAGACCGCCGCGGGCTCCTGCAATGCCGGTACAAGCAACTGCACGATGCGATCGACCAGGACGGGCTCGTGCGCGAACTCTGCCGCCTGGTCGATCTGCTCCATGGGCGCTGCCGCCCTTCTGTCCCTGGCTTCGGAGATGGACGGGCCTTCGCAGGAAAAGCATCAGGTCAGGTCCAGGTCCGCTCCCTGCCTGGCGCCAGGGAAGGGACGCCAGGATGCGAGCGGGCCGGAACCTCGCCGTATGCCTGAAATTCAAGGCGGACTGCTCAGAGCACCCCGGGCAGCACCTCCTCCTGGAGCTCGGCGAATCGAACGTCGTTGCCCGCCTCCCACTCGTCGAAGGCGGTGGCATTCCAGATCTCGAACCGGGCGTTCGTGCCGACCACGACGCAGTCGCGATCGAGACCGGCGTAATCGCGCAGCGACCCGGGCACGGTCACCCGGCCCTGCTTGTCGGGCACCTCCAGCGAGGCCGACCCGAAGAACGTGCGCTGATAATTGCGCAACGCCTGCGAACCGACGGGCGCGTCGCGCAGCGCGTCGCCGAGCCGGGTGAACGCAGCAGCGGTGTAGCCGTAGAGGCAGCGGTCCTGCCCTTTGGTCAACACGACGCCCTCCGCCAGCTCGTCACGAAATCGGGCGGGGAACGCCAGCCTGCCCTTCTCGTCGAGCCGCGGCCGGTGGGTGCCAAGAAACACAGCACACCTCCACCCGGCGGCGCCGATGACGTCAGATCAGCCGACAATCCCCACGGCCACCCACTCTACCCCACTTTGCCCCTCCGCACCACGCCAAGCCCTCCACGCCGGGCTCGGCGGCGGTCACAACAAGCGAAGATGACCCCATGGCCGATCTCGTCGACGGGGCTTCGCGGGCCGCTGATGCTGCCGCCGAGCCAGCCCTCGAGTGGCGCAGGCCTGCCCGGCGACTGCTCGGGCTGCGCCGGGTCCAGGTCCGCGTCACGGCAGCGTTGGCGCTGGTCGCCGCTGGGGCGGCGGCGGCGTTCGCCCCGGTGGCCGGGCTGATCGCGCTCGGCGCCGTCGTGCTGACCTACCTGAGCGCCGAGGTGATCGCCCTGCGCCGGTACCGGGCGTGGGGCTACGCCGAGCGGGCGGAGGATCTGCTGGTGCGGCGCGGGGTCATGGTGCGCCGGCTCTCCGTGGTGCCGTACGGACGCATGCAATTCGTCGACGTCGTGGCCGGGCCGCTGGAGCGGCGGTGGGGGCTGGCGACCGTCCGCCTGCACACAGCTGCCGCCGCGAGCGACGCGCGGGTTCCGGGGCTGCCGGCCGCCGAGGCCGAGCGGCTGCGTGACCGGCTCGCCATGCTCGGTGAATCGCGGGCCGCGGGGCTGTGAGCGAGGGATTTCCGACGGACGTGCCCGCCTCCACGACGGCGGCTCCCGGCGCGCCCGAAGCCGCGGCCCCGCCTGCGCCGCCCGGGTCGGGCTGGGCCCGGCTGCATCCGCTGACGCCGGTACTGCGGGGCTGGAAAGCACTCGGGTTGGTCGCCGCCATCACGGCGCAGGACGGCCTGCGCCGCGGGGGTTTCTCGAGCACCCAGTTCCTGCTGATCGTCGCGGTCGTGCTGCCCCTTTCCGGGCTGGGCGGCTACCTCTCCTGGCTGCGCCGTCGCTGGCGCGTCGAGGGAGGCGACCTTCGACTCGACTACGGAATCTTCACCCGCAAGAGCCGCCGCGTGCCGCTCGCCCGGCTGCAGGCCATCGACGTCGTACGGCCCCTGCTCGCCCGTGCGCTGGGCCTGGCCGAACTGCGGATCGAGGTCGTCGGCCACGGCAGCGCGGAGGCGAGCCTCGCCTACCTCACCGAGGAGGAGGCGCTCACCGTCCGAGCTCACCTGCTCGACCTCGCGCACCGGCCGGTGGGTGCCCCATCCCCCGCCGCCGTGCCCCCAGCGGTACCGGCGGTACCGGCGGGCCCACCCTCGCCGCCGGCCGCCTCATGGGGACCACAGGACGAAGCCGTCCTCGTCACGGTCCCGACGGCACGGTTCGTCGTCTCACTGCTGACCTCCGCCACCGGCGGGCTCGCGCTGGTCTTCGTCGCGGCCGTAGCGCTCGCCACCTCGCTGACGCCGGCCGGCGCTGGAGCCATCGTCGCGGCGATGCTGCCGATCGGCGCAACCCTCTACTACAAGTTCACGGTGGAGTTCGGGTTTACGGTTTCCCTCTCACCGCAGGGTGTCCGGCTCAAGCACGGGCTGCTGGACACGCGCCACCAGACGGTTCCGCGCGGGCGGGTGCAGGCGGTGCGCCTCATCGAGCCCCTGCTCTGGCGCCGCTTCGGATGGGTGCGCGTGGAGGTGGACGTCGCCGGCTATCGCGGGAAGGGCGCGGCGGGAGTCGAAGATCGAGCCGCCATCGGCGTACTGGTCCCGGTTGCCCCGCGCGCTCAGGCCGAGCAGCTGATCCAGACCGTCCTCCCCGGCCTGCGGTTGGACGCGATCCGGCTGACTAAGCCGCCCGCCCGGGCGCGCTGGCGCGCTCCGCTGTCGTGGCACTACCTGGCCGGCGCCTTCGACCACGGCTGGTCGGTGACCACGTACGGACGCATCCGGCAGGTCACCGACGTCGTACCGCAGGACAAGCTGCAGAGCGTGCGACTGGTCGCGGGACCCGTCCAGCGCGCGTTGCGGCTCGCGACCGTGCACCTGGACACCGCAGGACGCAACGTGCACGCCGCCTTCCGGCACCGTGACCAGCGTGAAGCGTCGGAGCTAGCCGACACGCTGGGCCGGATCGCGCGCTCGGCGCGGTCGTACAACCGATAGCCAGGTGCGCGCGTTCAGCAAAGCGTCACACAATTGGCGCTGGTGCGAACGGTATGGACTGTGTGGACTGGGAGTACCGCTGTCGTGCGGACCGTCATACGCGAGGAAAGCTGCACAGGCACACTGGTGACACCGAACCTGGAGGTATGTGGTGGTTGATCCGTTGCCCGCGGTGGGCCGGAGCTGGCCCCGCGGCGCGCCTGACGCGCGCCCTGACGTGGAGACGGTCGGTGCGGTCGGCGAGCGGATGCTCGATGCGATCGAGACGGTGATCGACGGCAAGGCGGCGGTCATCCGCACCGCGCTGGTCGTCCTGTTCTCCGAGGGTCACCTCCTGATCGAGGACGTCCCGGGCGTAGGCAAGACCATGCTCGCCAAGGCGCTGGCGGCCGCGATGGCCGGCACGGTGCGGCGCATCCAGTTCACGCCCGACCTGCTGCCGAGCGACGTCACCGGGGTGAGCGTCTACGAGCCCGACCGTCACGTCTTCGAATTCCGCCCGGGGGCAGTATTCGCGAACGTGGTCATCGGCGACGAGATCAACCGCGCCAGCCCCAAGACGCAGTCGGCGCTGCTGGAGTGCATGGAGGAGCGCCAGGTCACCGTCGACGGCGTCACGTACAGCATGGACCCGCCTTTCTTCGTCGTCGCGACGCAGAACCCGGTCGAGATGGAAGGCACCTATCCGCTGCCGGAAGCTCAGCGTGACCGCTTCACGGCGCAGATCGCCATGGGCTATCCCTCCGGCGATGCCGAACTGGCGATGCTCGACAACCACGCCGGGGGCCATCCCTTGGAAGACCTCGAACCCGTGACGACGGCCGCGGAGGTCGCGTCCCTGACCGCCGTCGTCCGCCAGGTCCATGTCGCTGATGACGTCCGCCGCTACGTCGTCGACCTGGTGACGGCCACCCGTCGCCACCCGGAACTGCGCCTCGGGGCGTCCCCGCGAGCAGGGCTGCAGCTGCTGCGCACGGCGCGGGCGGCAGCAGCGATGGAAGGGCGCGCGTACGTGCTGCCCGACGACGTGCAGGCGCTGGCCGGTGCCGTCCTCTCGCACCGGATCCTGCTGAGCCCGGAAGCGGCCGCCAACCGGCGGCAGCCGTACGACATCGTCAGCGAGTTGGTGGCCCGGCTGCCCCTGCCTGGTCCAGGCGCGCTTCGCCGGGGTCGCTGAACGTGCGGCGCCAGCACGCCGGGGCCACCGGGAACGACACGTCACCCCAGCGCGGCGGCCACGTCCGGCTGGCACTGTCCGGCCTCACCCCCCGAGGCAGGACCTTCGTCGCGGCCGGGATCACGTGCCTGGCCGGCGGGATCGTGCTCGACCAGCGTGACCTGGTACGCGTGGGGATCCTGGTGCTGGCCCTGCCGGTGACGGCCGCCGTCTTCCTGACCCGGGCCCGCTACCGGATCGCCGCGCAGCGCCACCTCGACCGCACGCGCACCCCGATCGGCAGCGTCGTGCGGGTCGAGCTGGCGATCCGCAACGCCTCTCGCATGACCACCCCACTGCTGCTCGCGCAGGATGCCCTACCGCCCGAGCTCGGCGCTGCTGAGGGCGAGGGCGCGCGCTTCGTCCTGCCCCGCATCGCCGCCGCCGCCCAGACCACCGTCAGCTACGGGGTCCGGCCGCTGCGCCGCGGCCGCTACTCGATCGGCCCGCTTTCGGTGCGCCTGGCGGACCCGTTCGGGTTCTGCGAGATCCTGCGCACCTTCGCCGCCACGGCGAAGGTCAGCGTGCTTCCGGCGATCACCCCGCTTCGCCTCAACCGGCTCGGGGGGCAGTGGAGCCTCGGCGGGGAAAGCCGCCAGCGCGGCATCACCACCGGCGGCGAGCAAGACGTGACGACCCGCCCCTACCGGCCCGGGGACGACCGCCGCCGGGTCCACTGGCGTACGACCGCGCGTACCGGCGAGCTGAGCGTGCGGCGCGAGGAGCAGCCGTGGCAGAGCCGGGCCACCGTCCTGCTCGACACCCGGGCGCCCGCGCACAGCCCCGGGGGCACGTCGGAGTCGTTCGAGTTCGCAGTCTCGGCCGCCGCGTCGATCTCGGCCGCCATGATCGGCGGCGGCTACGGGCTACGGCTGATCGACGACCTCGCCGCCGTCCTCGCCGAGTCGTACAGCTCGTCCTTGTCGGTCGAAGCGGGCTTCGGCGTGATGGACGCGCTCGCTGACGTCGACCGCCGCGCCAACGCGACCCTGCTGCCGCTCGCCACCCGGCTCGGTGGCGACACCGGCGATCCGGATTCGGTGATCGCGGTGCTCGCGACCGTGAGTCCCGGCGACGTGGGCGCGCTGATCCGCGCCGCGAGCCGGAGCACGCGCTGCCTGTGCCTGCTGGTCGACGCGCCCGCCTGGGAACGCCGCAGCGGCCCCCCTTCGGAGGCGGCCGTGGCTGCGCGGGAATTGCTCTACCGCTCCGGGTGGTCGGCGGTGATCGCGGGTCCGGGAAGCAGCCTCGAGATGCTGTGGCAGGAGTTGCTCAGCGTCAACCGGGTGCAGTCGCGGCGGTGGGTCGGGTGAGCGGCACCGGGGTCGGCCTGCTCCAGCCACCGGGCCCGCGCCAGCCGACGTCCGCTCCACCCCGATGGCCACCGCCCGCACCACCGCCGCAGGTGGCGCCCGATCTCGAGATACCGATACCGCTGCTGGCCGGGTTCGCGACCTTTTGCACCGCGCTCTGCCTCGGCAACCTCTTCGACGGCCTGCGCTGGTGGCTGCTGCCCGTTTCGGGAGGCATCGTCGTAGCCGGGGTGGCCGGCGAGCTCTCCCGTCGGGTGCGGGGCCTGGCCGTCGTCCTGCCGCTGGTCTACCTCGTCGCCGGTTGGCTCTACGTCATCTCGGTCGCGACCCACGGTTCGCCGTTCAGCTCCAAGATCACCTTGGCGCCCTGGGGAACGACCTGGAGCGCCCTGCGCTCGCTGGCCAACTCCGGCTCCAACGACATCCGCGCCCTCAGCGTCCCGGTCCCCCAGCGTCCGGGTTTCCTCCTCCTGACTGTCGCGGGCGTCTACCTCATCGCCGCCATGGTCGACGCGATTGCGGTCGGCCTCCAACGGCCGGCAGCGGCCGGCCTGCCGCTGCTCGCCCTGCTCGCCGTCCCCGCGGCGGTCGTCGACCGCGGGGTGGGGCTGCTCGCGTTCCTGGCCGCCTGCGCCGCCTACCTCGCGCTGCTGCTCGCGTCCGGACGCCGAAGATTGACCCGCTGGGCCCGGCTTCCACCGGGCTCAGCAGCCGGGATCCGGCGGGCGACCGGTGCAAACGCGCGCCGCATCGCCGCAGTGTCCGTCGTGTCAGCGCTGCTGCTCGCCGCGATGATCCCGCGCTACAGCGGCATCGGGCGCCAGCACCACGGCGGCAGCGGCTCCGGGTCGGCAACGGTCATCGAGCCCGTCGTCACGCTCAAGCAGCAGCTGCACAGTGCCGTGAACCAGCCGCTCCTGAGCGTCCGCACGAACAAGCCGGAGTACCTGCGCCTTACGGCGTTGGAGCATTTCGACGGGGAGACGTTCACGCTCGGGTCGCTCACGGCGGGTGCCAATGCCAAGGTGTCGCGCGGCCTGCCCGCCGTGGCTGCTGGCCCCACCCAGCGCATCCAGGCGACCGTCGACGTGCTGCCCGTGCTGCACCAGCGCTACCTGCCGGTGCCCTTCCAGCCGACCAAGGTCGACGTCGTGGGCGACTGGCGACTCGCGGGGCGTAACTTCACCATCTTTTCGGCGCAGACCGACACGTCGGGCCTGCACTACACGGTGACCTCGCAAGTGGCCGACCCGACGCCGCGGTCGCTGCGCGCCGAATCCGCCGGCGGCACGGTCCCATCTGACGTGGCCCCGAGTACCGAGCTGCCCGCCGACCTGCCGGTCGAGGTGAACCAGCTGGCGAACAGCCTGACGTCCGGACTCGTCACGGAGTACGACAAGGCCGCGGCGATCCAGGCCTACCTGCGCAGTTCGAAATTCCATTACGACTTGAACGGCGCACCGACCGGTGCCGACGCGCTCTCGCAGTTCCTGTTCGTCTCCCACCGCGGCTACTGCGAGCAGTTCGCCGGCGCCATGGTCGTGCTGGCCCGGGTGGTCGGGATCCCGGCCCGGGTGGCCGTCGGGTTCACCCCGGGCAGGCTCCAGCCGGATGGCAGCTGGCAGATCACCAGCCACGACGCCCACTCGTGGCCGGAGCTGTGGTTCCCGCAGGCCGGGTGGGTGCGCTTCGAACCCACCCCGCGCGACGAGAGCACCACGCCCCCCGGCTACACGGTGCCGCCCGCAGGCAGCGCCGTCACCACCACTCCGACGCCGACGCCCTCATCGGGTCAGAGCGCGAACCCGACGCCGACCGTCGGCGGCTCCACGTCCAGCGCCGCGAGCGCCGCCCCCGTCGCCGGCAAGGGCGGACACGGCGGCAGTGGCTCGCGAGCGGCGTTCGAATGGCTCGTCGGCCTCGCCGTCGCGGCGGCGCTGCTACTCACCCCGGCCGCGATCCGGCGCCGGCGACGCCGCCGGCGGTTGCGGGCGACCGGCCCGGCTCAGCTCTGGGCAGAGATCCTCGATACCGCCGCGGATCTCGCGCTGCCGCTGGCCCCGCATCTCTCGCCGCGGCGGCTCGTGGAGTTCTGGTCGCGGCGCCCGACCGGGGAGCGCAGCATGCCCGGCATCACCCGGGCGGCGATCATGGACGTCGCCTACGCAGAGGAGCTCGATCGCTATGCCGGCGGGGCAAGCCTGCCGGCCGACGCGGCGGCGCGGCTGCCCGACGCGCTGCGGGCGTGGGAACGCTCCCGCGGCAGCCAGGCCCGCTGGCGGGCGTGGCTGGCACCGCAGTCAGTGATCGCAGGATTCTCACGCTGGCGAGCGAAGCTGCCCTGGCTGACCTGGCTGACCTGGCTGACCCGGTTCAGCCGGCAGCCAGGGGCTGCCCGGCTCCCCTAGCTGCCCGAAGCCCGGCGCACTGCCAGGGCTGAGCGCTATCGGCCTGAGCGTTGTCCGGCTGAGCGATCAGCGGTCGCGGTCGTCCCAGCGCCGCTGCCAACGCTCCTGCGCACGCTCGGAAACCGACCGCCGGGACTTGGGCGCCCGCGAACGGCCCGAACGCGCGTCCGGATCCGGACGACCGCCCAACCGGCGCAGATCCGCTGACCCGCGCAGCGCGGCGAGAAGCATGACGATGAATCCCACGAGCCCGAGCACGATGCTGACCGCGCCCGCATCCGCGCTGATCACCACGGCGGAAACCAGCACACCAAGGCCGACGACGAACAGGGCGGCGGAACGCCAGAGGCGCCGAAGAGCGTAGGTGCGCGGGTTTATCGAACGAACGGTGCTGACCAGTTTGGGGTCATCGGCGTAGAGCTCTCGCTCGATCTGCTCGAGCAGACGCTGCTCATGCTCTGAGAGCGGCATCCGCGCTCCTCCCACACCAATGTTTCAGGCCCCGAGAGGGGGTCTTCTTAGAATAGAACTTCGGCACGTGGGACGATAGTCGCAAGCGCTGGGAGTGAGGCAAGTTTCCCCAAGGTCGGACAGCCGGCCATCACCGCAGGTTGCTCACTATTGCTAGCAGTTAGGCGGCCGGGCTGCGCGGCGCCGAGCTCCCGGTTTCAGGGTTCGGGCGGCGACCGCCCGGGGGGTTCCAGCAGCGACGCGGGGCGCACCGACCCGGACCCGAACCGCGCCGAGGCACGGTCGACGGCACGGTCTGCCTCCCGCCATCCCGACTCGCGCTCGCCCAGCATCTGCTGACGGGTGACCTTTGCCGAGGTGATGAGGCCCTCGGCACGAACGCCGACCAGCCGCAGGCGGGCGCGCTGCAGGCCGAGCTTGAGGAAGAGCTCGCGGACGATTTCGTAGATCTCGCGTCCGGTGTCGGTGGCCTGCGGGAGGGTCCGGGAGCGCGTGATGGTGGTGAAGTCGGCGAATCGCACCTTCAGGGTCAGGGTGCGGGCTGCGTATTCCTGCTCGCGCAGCCGCGCTGCCGTGCGTTCAGCCAGCCGGAGAACCTCGCGCAAAACAATCTCGGGATCGTCGACGTCACGCGCGAAGGTTTCCTCCGAGCCGATGCTTTTGTCTGGTTCGGTAGGAATGACCCGCCGCTCGTCCCGGCCCCACGAGAGCGCGGCCAGGTGAGCACCCGTCGCGGCCCCGAGCGCCCGCTGCAGGGTCTCGACAGGCACCTGGGCGATGTCGCCGACCGTGCGCAACCCGAGCTGATGCAGGGCCTCGGCGGTGCGCTCGCCCACCCCCCACAGAGCCTCGACCGGCAGCGGGTGCAGGAACGCGATGACCCCGGCAGCCGGGACGACGAGCAGTCCATCCGGCTTGCCGCGCGCCGACGCCAGCTTGGCGACGAACTTGCTGGGGGCGACGCCGACCGTGCAGGTGAGCTGCTGCTCGTCCCAGACCCGCGCACGGATCCACTCGGCGATCTGCACCGGCCGCCCGAGCCGCCGCCGCGCGCCGCGCACGTCGAGAAAGGCCTCGTCGAGCGAGAGCGGTTCCACGAGCGGGGTGACGGAACGGAAGATTTCCATGATCCCGGCGGACGCCTCGCTATAGCGGCCGAATTTCGGGGAGATGACCACCGCTTGCGGGCACAGCCGACGGGCCCGCATCATCGGCATCGCGCTGCGGACGCCGAACTCTCGCGCCTCGTACGTGGCAGAGAGCACGACCCCGCGACTACCGCCGCCGCCGACAATGACGGGCCGCCCCTGCAACTCCGGCCGCGAGCGCAGCTCGACGGAGGCGTAGAACGCATCCATGTCGACGTGCAGGATCGGGCACTGCTCGTCAGGCGGGCGGCTCATGGCGCCCTCAGATCATCGACCCGCCTCCGGCCGCCGGGCCAGCAGGTGCAGCCGGGTGGCCATCGCCTGGTAGGCCGGCAAGCGCGACACCTTCTCTTCCAGCCGCTGCAGAGCCTCCCGGGCATGGGGCTCGGTATCGAGGACCGCCCCCGGCACCAGGTCGGAGAACACGCGATCACCGTGGACTCCGAGTACCGACATGCCGGCCCCTTCGACGAACGCGACGAGCTCGCCCAGGTCGAACCGCCGGATCGAGCGGTCAGTGGTGCCGGTGGTGCCGCCGTCCAGCACGACCTCGGCGGAGTCGAGTCGCCCGGCGAGCACCCGGCCGAGAACCGCCGCCGACCGGTTAGCGGCCAGCAAGCTGAGCAACCCGCCCGGACGCAGCACGACCGCCATCGCCGCCAGCCCGAGCCGGGGATCGTCGGCGATCTCGAGCACGTCATGGCAGAGCAGGATGTCGGCCTGCTCCGGACCGACCGCTTCGGCCAACGTGTCGAGATCACCCTGGCGCCCGCTGACCCGGTCGCCCACCCCGGCATCGGCGGCCCGGCGCTCCAGCGACGCCAGCGAATCGGGACTCGGGTCGACAACGATGACCCGGTGGCCCAGCTCGGCGATCGGGACTGCGAACCCGCCGCTGCCGCCCCCGGCGTCGACGACCGCGAGCTCCCGGCCACGCCGATCGGCCAGCTCACCGAGCGCGCGGCGCAGGTCTTCCCAGACGACGCTGCTACGCGCCGCCGGCCAGGAGCCGGACTGGGTCGACTGGCTGAGGGGCACGAGGGAGACACGATCCTTTCTGGATGCCGAAGGACGCTCCTGGCACCTGACCGGAAGGGTAATCGTCCTGACGGCGCACGACTGCCACCGCTTCCACCGTGCTGGCCGCTCATCCGCCGGAACTCCCCGGACTCGAGTACCACAACCGGCGCGGGGCACTGCGCGCATCGCCGCCGGACGGCTTGATATCGGCGTACGGCGACAGCCGGAACCCGGTGGCGTACTGCTGCGCCCGGCCCACGGCCGGCGGATTCACCATCACGGGCCGGCTCGAACGGCTGGCCGCGGCACCCTGCACCGCGAGCTCGCTGACCTCGCCCCGGACCGCCATCAACCGCTCGACGGCGGTAATTCCCCCTCGTTCCCAGGCATCCCGCATGGCAGGCAGCTCCCAGCAGCCGGTCGCCCGCAGCGACACTCCCCGCGGACCGGTGCGACGCACGAACCCGCGGATGACCAGCAGCCACGAATGAAAGACGGTCGACGCGTAACCAGCCTGGGCGTCTTCGAAGAAGGTCGCGTCCAGCGGCCCGGTCGCGTCGTCGAGGGTCACGAAAACCACCCGGCGACCGGATCGGACCGGGGGCGTCTGGGTAGCCACCTTCACCCCGGCGATGAGGACCTCCTGGCGGCTCCGGCAGCCCACGAGATCGCGCGCCCGGGTAATGCCCATCGCAGCCATGAACGGCTCGTAGAAATCCACCACGTGGCGGGTGACGTCGAGACCGAGCACGTCGAGCTCGGCCCGCAACTGCTCCGCACCGGTGAGCTCCGGAAGGCCGGATGCCGTGACGGCCGACGGATCGTCGCCGAGCGGAAGGGCGAGCTGGACCTGATCGGCCTCGCCCCCCGCCCCGCGGGGGCCTTGTGACTGGCGGGCCGCCTGCTCCACCACTCCCCCGGCTCCCGCTACTCCCCCGCGGCTCCCGGCGCCAGAGGGCGTGCCGTCGACCCCGCCGGTCCCACGAGAGCGTCGGGTCGAGCGCCCCGAGCCCCGAGCCACCGCCCGGCTCCACCGGTCGAGCTCGGTCACCTGCAAGAGCAGATCCCGCCGGGTGATCCGGCCGCGCCGGCGCACCGGGGCGGCCATGCCGATCCCGTACAGCGAATCGAACCCTCCCGCCAGCACGAGCCGCTCGACGATCGGCCGGGAGACCCGGGCCCGATGCCAGAAGTCCGACAGCGACCCGTAGGGACGCCCGGCGACGATGCTCTCGACTTCGGCCGAACTGATCCCCTTCACCTCGGCCAGCGCCATCCGGATCCCGTAATCACGCGCGTCGGGGAGCCGGGGATCTAGCGGCGGATGGCGGGCAGGCGCATCAAGCACCGCAGGAGGAGGCTCGCTGAAGGTGCCGACGCGCTCGATGCGATAGACACTGTCGGACTGGTTGACGTCGAGACCCAGAATGGCGATTCCGAACTGGCGAGCATCGTCGAGGATCAACCGCTTGGGATACATCCCGGGATCGTGGGTGAGTACCCCCGCCAGGAAAGCCGCGGTGTGGTGGGCTTTCAGCCACGCCGACTGGTAGGTGGGTAAGGCAAATGCCGCAGCATGGGCCTTGCAGAAACCGAAGGATCCGAATGCTTTGAGCACGTCCCAGACCCGCTCGACGGTGGCCAGGTCGTATCCCGCTCGTAGCGCCGCCGGCACGAAGGCGGCCCGGACCTCCTGCTGAAGCTCAGGATCGCCTAGAGCGCGACGCGCTTCATCGGCCTCGGCAAGCGAAACCTTGGTCATCTGCGCCACGATTTGCAGCACCTGCTCGTGAAAGACGACGACCCCGCAGGTATCGGCGAGATAAGGCTCCAGATCCGGATGGATATAGCGGGCTTCGCGCCAACCCTGACGGGCCTCCAGGAAGGGGGTCACCATGTCGCTCTTCACCGGACCGGGGCGAAAGAGCGAAATATCGATGATGACGTCTTCGAAGGTTTCGGGCGCGAATTTGCCCACCAGCTCACGCTGGCCCGGCGACTCGATCTGAAAGCAGCCGAGGGTGCGGGTGGATTGCACCAACGCGAAGGTCGTCGGATCAGCGCGGTCGATCTCGTCGATGGCGACCTCGACCCCATCGACCCGCTGCACCTCAGCAAGAGCATGCGCGATAGCCGACTGCATGCGGATGCCCAGCAGGTCGAGCTTGAGCAGCCCGAGGTCCTCGACGTCGTCCTTGTCGAACTGGCTCATCGGAAAACCCAGATAGCTCGCCTCGACCGGGGTGCGCTCCAGCAGGGTCACGTCCGAGAGGAGCACCCCGCAGGGATGCAACGCGATGTGGCGCGGGAGCCCGTCGAGCCGCTCGACGAGCCGCAGCAGCAGATCCAGCCTCTCCGCGGACAGCCCGCTGGAGCGCAACTCGGGAAGCTCGCGCATCGCGGCGCGCACCTGGCTGGCGCGAATGTGCGGAAACGCCTTGGCCACCGCGTCGATCTCCCCCGGAGGCAACCCGAGCGCACCGCCGACATCGCGGATCGCGTGACGCGCCCGGTAGGTGTCCATCATGGCGACGCATGCGCACCGCTCCCCTCCGTAGCGGGCGAGCACCTTCTCGTAGACCTCGGTACGCCGGGCGGACTCGACGTCGATATCCACATCGGGCAACTGGTGGCGCAACGGCGACAGGAACCGCTCCATCAGCAGGCCGTAGCGCAACGGGTCGACGTCGGAGACGCCCGTGAGGTAGGTGACCAGGCTGCCGGCACCCGACCCACGAGCCGCGCAGCGCACCCCCATCCCGCGGATCAGCTCGACGACATCCGCCACGGTGAGGAAGTAGCTCGGGTAACCCAGCGACCGGATGACGTTCAACTCGGCGTCGAGCCGCTGGTCCACTTCGCGTGACGCCGGCATGCCGCGACGCACGAGCCCCGCCTCGCAGCGGGCGCGCAATACGAGATCCGCATCAGCACCCGCGCTCCCGCCACCGGATACCTCCAGCTCGGGAAAGTGAACCTCGCCGATCCCGAGATCTGCCTTGGGATCGAGCACGCAGCGCTCGGCGATCTGGCGGGAACGGATCAGCAGGCCCCGGCCACCGTCAGCGAAGCCGGCGGCACGAGCAACCTCCTCGGCTACCTCGCTCATCTCCTTCCCGGATTTCAGATAGCCCTCGGCGTTGACCCGCCCGACGTGACGCGCGTCGAGAGCGACCAGCAGGCGCGAGGCGTCCAGCACATCAGCCACCGGAGCATCGCCGCGGTCGGCGTAACGCACTTCATTGGTGAGCACCACCGGCAGACCGGAGGCACTACCGAAGCCGGCCCATCTGCCCGCCCGCGCCAGCTCGCCCCGGCCACGGTGATGAACCACCTCGAACTGCAGCTCACCCGGCTCCGGCAAAGCAGCCCGCCAGCGGTCGACATGCGCACGGGCGAGCGTGACCCGTCGTAGGGCCAACGCGCGGGCCGCCTCCGACGTCGGACCCATGAGCGCGATCAGTCCTCCACCCGCAGCACGGGCAGCCTGGGCATGCTCGGCGATCAGTTCGAGGCTGGTGATCGGGGTGCCGCGCTCCCCCGCAAGATGCGTCGCCGTCACCAACCGGCACAGCGCCCCCCAACCCGGCCGGCCCACGGCGAGCAGGGTGACTCGCGGCAGCCCCGGATCGATGAAAGTGCCGCCGCGGACGGGCCCGGGAGGTGGAGCGGAAGGCCGGGTGGACGGCGACCGTCGATCACCTGGAAGCGCCACGGGTGCAACAGCAAGATCGACACCAAGCACCGGACGGATGCCTTCGCGCTGGCATGCCTTGGCAAAGCGGACGGCCCCGTAGACCCCATCGCGATCGGTCAGCGCGAGCGCATCCATCCCGTGCTCAGCTGCCCGGGCGGCAAGAAGGTGAGGATGCGAGGCGCCGTGACGCAGGGAATAGCCGGATGCCACATGGAGGTGGACGAAGTAATCGGACATGCCCCGCGCTTCGAGCTCTCTCGGACCTAGGCCGACAACGACAACGACGGCGACGCCGACAACGACAGCGACGGCTGCTGCACGAGGCCCAGCAGGGCAAGCACCGCCAGCAGGAAGTGCTCGGCATCCCGGATCAGATCGTCGGCCTCACGCTGGCTGACGACGGGGCGTCCGGCTTCCGCAGCAGCGCGCTTCCCGGCCCCGGCGGCGAAGAAGGCGGCCCACTCGCTGAGCTCGGGAGCGACATCACTCAGCAGCCGCCAGGCACTGACCGGACGCCCGCGCCGGCTCTGCGGGCGGGTGCGTGCCGCCAGCACTGCTGCTGCCGCGCGCAGGGCAGCCAGGTGGGCGAGCGCGTAACGCTCCCCGCTGACCCGGGCCCCTTCGGCATCGGCCAGCCCCTGCCGGGACGCAGCCAGCAGGCCGCCGACGGCGCGCGGCAATACCCGCGGACCCGGTGGCACCGCATTCTTCGAGGAATCAGAGACGGTCATCAGTCGTGCACCTCCACCAGCTGCCAGCTGCCGAGTGACCAGAGGAAACAAAGGTCATAGATCCCGGGGGACGCGGATCGGCCCGCTGCCGCCTCCACCCGCCAGAACTCCTGCTCACCGTCGTCAACGGAGGCCGGACCCATTGACGCGCCGACATCCGGCGCAGGCTCACTCCAGGCCCGCTGCGCCCACTTGGGCGACGCGGGGATGGGCGCCAGCACCAGATCGGCGCTCGGGGCCCCCACATCGCTGCCGGCACCCAACGCCATCGCCGGGGCGGATGCCCACCACTGGCCCGACTCGAACCAGTGCTCCAGCACGTCTTTGACGACGTACCGGCGAGAGCGCCACACGAACTGCGCCGGCACATCATCGCGACGCCGAACATCAATCGGCTCGGCATGACGCCTGCCCATGGACCGACTCCTCCCCGAGATACCGGCTAGCGAGCGGCTAGCGGCTGAAGGCCACTAGGGCCGCTGGGACCCGCCGGGGGAAGGCGACGATGCCGGCAGGTGGCGTCGCTTCCCCACGACGCCACCTGCCGACGGCTCCCGCTCGCCCGTACGCTGGATGGGAACGCTGCGAGCTGGTGTACCGAACATACGTTCGATGAAGCGGCGAGTCAAGCTCTTAACGCGGTTGGTGGCGGCGACGCTGCGTCGAGGTCCTAGAGCGCCCGCAAGCAGAAAACCGCCATGTCGCGTACGTAATAACTGGGTGATCGACGCTAAAAGTCGGTCATAACGCGCACTACCCAGTTATCGACGCCGGGCCGACGTTATCGACGCTGGCCGACGTCCCCGCCGGGGTCCGGCTGATCACCCTGGCCCGCTGCGGGCGGGGCGCCGCTCCCGTCGGCTCGCAATACGAAGCGCCGGTTGCAGGAGTGACACCACCAACCGCCGCGCTCCCCCACCGGCTCGAGGTCTTCCTCGCCGCAGTAGGGGCAGTAGAACGGCACAGCGCGCTCGCCGCCCGGAGAAGCCGAGCCGGCCGAGGTACTCACGCTCGTGCCGGGCTCAGGCCAGGACCGACTCGTCGGCCCGGCGCACCCACGACGCGAAGCTCTCGCCCTCGGCGCGGTCGGCTTGGAAGCCGAGCAGGATGCGCTCGACGAAGTCCGGAAGCTCGCGGGCGGTCACCTTCAGGCCGCGCACTTTGCGTCCGAGCGCGGCCTCGACCCCGAGCGAACCACCGAGGTGGATCTGGAAGCCCTCCTCGCCGCCGATCAACGACCCCTTCAAGCCGATGTCAGCCACCTGGAACCGGGCGCACGCGTTAGGGCAGCCGTTGACATTGATCCCGATCGGCTCGTCGAAGTCGGGCATCCGCCGCTCGAGCTCGTCGATCAGCTCGCTGGCCAGTGCCTTCGTCTCGACGATGGCCAGCTTGCAGAACTCCAGCCCGGTGCACGCCATGGTCGAGCGGCGAAACGACGACGGGAAGACCTGCAGGTCGCGCGCTGCGAGCTCGGCCACCAGCCGGTCGACGTCGGTGACCCCCATGATGATCATCTTTTGCTCGGTAGTGGTTCGCACCTCGCCCGACCCGTACCGATCGGAAAGCTCGGCGAGCTCGCGCAGCAAGGAGCCGGAAACCCGCCCGACGCGAGGAGCGAACCCGACGGCGAACGTGCCGTCACGCAGCGGGGTCACGCCCACGTGGTCGCGGCGCCGGGCGCGCGGCGACTCCGGAGCCGGTCCGTCGGGCAGCGGGTAGCCGAGGTACTCCTTCTCCAGCACCTCACGGAAACGCTCCGGACCCCAGTCGGAGACCAGGAACTTCAGCCGGGCGCGGGTACGCGAGCGCCGGTAGCCGTAGTCGCGGAAGATCGACGTCACGCCCGCCCACGCGTCGGGCAGCTGCTCCGGGGTCACGAAAACGCCGAGCCGCGCGGCCAGCTTGGGGTTGGTCGACAAGCCCCCGCCGACCCAAAGGTCGAAGCCCGGGGTGCCGTCGGGACCGACGACGCCGACGAAAGAGACGTCGTTGATCTCGTGAACGGTGCAGTGGTCGGGGCAGCCCGAGATCGCCGTCTTGAACTTGCGCGGCAGGTTGGAGAACTCCGGCGAGCCGACGTGACGTCGCGCGACCTCGGCAATCACCGGCGTGCCGTCGATGATCTCGTTCGCGTCGTCACCGGCCAGCGGGCAGCCGAGAATCACGCGCGGGGTGTCGCCGCAGGCCTCGGTGGTGGACAGGCCGGTGGCCTCCAGCCGCTGCCAGATCGCCGGCATGTCTTCGATGCGGATCCAATGCAGCTGGATGTTCTGCCGATCGGTGACGTCGGCGGTGTCGCGCCCGTACTCGGTGCTGACGTCAGCGATCGCCCGCAGCTGCTCGGAGGTGAGGCGCCCGCCGTCGATGCGCACCCGGAGCATGAAGAACTTGTCGTCGAGCTCCTCGGGCTCGAGGGAGCCGGTGAGCCCGCCGCCGATGCCCGGCCGGCGCTGGGTGTAAAGCCCCCACCACCGCATCCGCCCACGAAGGTCGCTGGCCTCGATGGAGTCGAAGCCGCGATGGGCGTAGACCTCCTCGATCCGCTGCCGGACGTTGAGCCCGTCGTCGTCTTGCTTGAGGCGCTCGTTGGCGTTGAGCGGCTCGCGATGACCCAGGGCCCACTGGCCCTGGCCGGTGCTGCGCTGCGGCGCGGGCATGCGCGTGGATCCTCCCACTCGAAATCCGGACATCTGGCGAAGCTTGCTGGAGCACTCCGGGGGCGGGCTACCCGCACAACGCCCTTCGGCTCGACGGCGCGTGATCGCCGCTCTGCTGACTCCCGACAAGTCTCGCACAAGTGGCAGAGCAGACGAATGTGACCGCGCTCATGCGTGATCTTGGTCGATCGCACTGCCCGGGCCGAAAGGCGCCGAGCAGGGACGCGAGGCCTGCAGCGGCTCCGGTGCCCCTTCGGGAATATCTGCCCGGCCGCGGTTGTACTGTTGCTTCGTGCCCTTGATGCTCGTCGCGCGGCTGCATGTCGATCTGCAGCGCGTCTCGAGCGCGGTCTGTCGGTAGCGGTAGCTGACGCGTCCTATCTGACGCGTCCCTTCCGCCTCCCCCGACCAGCCCCGTCAAAGGACCCCTGTGACCTGCCTCGATCTGACATCGATGTCTGCGCGCGAGCTCGCCGAGCGCGCAGGTGAAGAGCTGGAAGGCGCGCCGCCGCTCGAGGTGCTGCGCTGGGCGGTAGACCGCTTCAGCCCTCGCTTCGCGATCACGGCGTCCATGCAGGACACGGTCCTGCTGGACATGATTTCGCGCATTGACCGCAGAGTTCCCGTGGTCTTCCTCGACACCGGCTACCACTTCGCGGAGACGATCGGCACCGCCGACGCCGCCGAGACGGTCTACGGGCTCAACCTGCTGCGCGTCCGCCCACAGCTCACGGTCGAGGAGCAGGACGCGGCGTACGGCCAGGACCTGTTCGCCCGCGAGCCCGACGCGTGCTGCCGGATGCGCAAGGTCCGCCCGCTCGAGTCGGCCATGCGCGGCTACGACGCGTGGGCTTCCGGATTGCGGCGCGACGAGAGCGACTCCCGGGCAGACGCCCGCCTGGTCGAGTGGGACGAGACCCGGGCCAAGGTCAAGATCAATCCGCTCGTCGCGTGGTCGCAGGACCAGATCGACGCGTACATCAGCGCGAACGGGGTGCTGGTCAACCCGCTCCTTTCGGAGGGCTACGGAAGTGTGGGCTGCGCGCCCTGCACGCGTCCGGGAGCGGGCCGCGCCGGACGCTGGGCCGGTCTCAGCAAGGTCGAATGCGGCCTGCACGCTTGAGCGGCGACGCTGCCCGGCCGGCGTAGCTCGCGCAAGCCGGTCCGGATTCCGCTCCCAGCGGTGGGCTCGGCTGTGAGACCTGAGCAGGCAGGGGTATCGCGACCGGCTGTCCGCCCGGACGTGATCCTGGTCGGCCACGGAAGCCGCGACCCGGAGGCTGGAGCGGTGCTGCGCCGGCTGCGCGACGCGGTGGCAGTCCGGCTGGCTCCACGGTCGGTCGTGCTGGCCTGGATCGAGCTCGACGCGCCGCTGCTGAGCGACGTCGTCGGCGCACTCGACGAGGCCGACCCGCAGGACATCCCGGTGGTGATCCCGCTGCTCCTATCGCGCGGAACGCACCTCACGCGGGACCTGCCGAAGACCGCTGCCCCGCCGCTCGGACCTGATCCGATGCTGACGCAGATGTTGCTCGATCGGCTACGTGAAGCCGGTGTGGCGGAAGGGCGTCCCTTGGTTCTCGGGGCCGCTGGATCGGCAGATCCGCTCGGGACCTTCGACGTGTCGGTGCAGGCCGAAATGCTGGAAGAGGTCTGGGGGGCTCCCGTACGCGCCGGTTTCGTCACCAGCGAACCGTCCCTCGCCGACGCTGCCGAGCAGGCCGCCGCCGCGGCCCGGGCCGCCCCGAAAAATGCCCTCTCAGCTGCGGGTTTACGGCCCGCTGTGGTGAGCTACTTTCTTGCGCCCGGCCGGTTGCCGCGCAGCGCTCGTCCGGATACCGGGCACATCGGCGGCCATCCAGCACTCGTCGAGCTAGTCCTGTTGCGCTATTGGGCGGCTGCTCCGGACGGAGTAACCCGGTTGGGCCTGTAGGCGCACTCTCGCGCTGCCGAAAGAGGTGATGTGGCTGGTATGCAAACGGTGATCCGCCCGGCGGCTGTGCTGCCGGAACACGCTGCGCGGCTGATCCTGCCCGCGCTGGAGCGCCTCGACGTCTCAGTCGGCGGTGTGTGGCTGACGACCCCGACCCTGTGGCAGCGCTACAACCGTCCGTGGGACGGTCCGCTGGGCAGCCACGGCACCTCCGAACTCGTGGGGTCGATAGCCGTCGTCTACGGCACCCCGACCCGCTCGAGCATCACCGTCTACCGAGCCGCCGTCACCGAGATCGGAGTCAACGCCGGCTGGACCACCGAAACACTGTGCGATGAAGCATTCAGCTACGCCGGCCTGACGCTGGCCAACTGCCCGCGCGCCGCGCTCGCGACCCCGCCGGCCCGTGACCCGTTCAAGAACTCCTCGCTCACCCGCATCTCCAAGTAGCGCACCCTGCGCCCACCCTGGCGCACGCCGGGCCCGTACTCGGCTCGGGCAAGCTGTCCAGGTGCAGGACGCGCCGGAACTGGTCACGTTTCACCTTTGGGGTGTCGCGCGACGTGACGTTCCCTGGGCGCTCAGCCGCATGGTGCGCCACCGGGCACCGCTGCGCCGGGCTCCGGGCTTACGTTTCGCCCGCCTGCTGGGCACCGGTCACGGCCGCAGCTTCACTCCCGGCGACGCGGATCCGCGGCACTGGGCGCTGCTGGCGAGCTGGGACACGGCGGCGACGGCGGCCGCGTTCGACAGCAGTCCGCTCGTGCGGGAATGGGACGCGCGAAGCGACGAGCGCTGGCGGCTCGGGCTGCAGCCGGTGTCATCAACCGGCTACTGGTCGGGAAAGGCCCCGTTCGGCCCGCAGCGCACCGGACGCCCCCCGGCCGTCGCGACAGGTCCGTGTGCGGTCCTGACCCGTGCCCGGCTGTCCCCCCGCCAGGCCGTCGCCTTCTGGCGCGCGATACCGCCCGTGGCGGCTGCGGTCGCCGCCGCGCCGGGGCTGCGGTTCGCCCGCGGCATCGGCGAGGCACCGATCGGCCTGCAGGCGACCTTCAGCGTCTGGGACGACGCGGTGGCCGCGTCCACGTTCGCCTACGGCTGCGCGGCCCATCGCGCGGTGGTCGATCGGACCGGACCGGCGGGTTGGTACGCCGAACAGCTCTTTGCGCGATTTGCTGTGATCGAGGCCAGTGGCGAGGTCAACGGGCGAGACCCGCTGGCAGTAGGGAGCGGTGCAGGTGGACACCTCGGCTGAGCGACACCGGCGGGTACGGCTCGAGCGCTGGGGCCCGGCGCAGGTCAACGCGCGCATGACCGACGTCATGCGCGTCTACCGGCGCGCGTTCCTGGATGTCCACGAGGCTTTCCCGGCGCGTGCCGAGATCGAACGCACCGCCCACGCCCGTAGTCACTTGCACCGGCCGGGGCTGCGCGCCGTCGCGGCGCTGGACGGCGACCGGCTGGTAGGGGTCGGCTACGGCCAGCCGGGGGCGCACGGCCAGTGGTGGCATGACGTGGTGGTCACCGCGGTCACCGAAAGAGCGGGTACGAATTCGCCGACGACTGGCTCACCAGCTGCTTCGAGATCGTGGAACTGCACGTCTTGCCGACCCACCAGGGCCACGGCATCGGCCGCGATGTACTGCGACTCCTGCTGGAGGACTGCGGCGAGCGCACGGCGGCGTTGTCGGCGCTGGAACCCGACGGCAGCCGGGCCCGGCGTCTGTATGCGGCCGAAGGCTTCCAGCCCGCTGCTGTCAGACTTCCGCTTCCCCGGCGGCCCGACGCGATACGCGGTGCTCGCCAAGCGCCTGCAGCAGTGATGGACGCCGGCCCGGGAGAGGCGGTACCGCTGGACGCGGTGGTGATCGGTGCCGGACACAACGGCCTGATCGCCGCCTGCTACCTCGCCAAGGCCGGCCTGCGGGTGGAGGTGTCGAGCGCGACCAGGTGATCGGCGGCGCCGTGTCGACGACCTCGCGCTTCCCCGGCTACCGGATCGACCGCGGCTCGAGCCTGCACGTCATGATCCGCTGGACCGGGATCATCGAGGAACTCGCACTCGAGCGTCACGGTCTGAGCTACCTGGACTGCGACCCGTGGGGATTCCTGCCGGTCGCCGGCGCGCCAGGCGGAGGGATCACGTTTCGCGTCGACCTGGACCGCACGTGCGCGTCGATCGAGGCGGTATGCGGAGCGGCGGAAGCGCAGGCGTACCGGGATTTCGCCCGCGACTGGGCGCAGCGCACCGAGCCGATGCTCGACGCCTTCAACGGCCCGCCCACGCCCGGCCGGATCGGGCGGGCGGCCTGGCGCGCGGGCAAGCACCTTTCGCTCAGCGGGATGGAGATCAGCCGTCAGTTCCTGTCCCCCGGCGACGGCGTCCTCGACGAGGCGCTCGGGGACGAACGGCTGAAGACGGCGCTCGCGTGGATGGGTTCCCAGTCCGGCCCCCCGATGTCGGAGCCCGGCACGGCCGGCCATCTCGGGTGGAGCGCGATGCTGCACCGGCGAGCGCCCGCGCGTCCGGTCGGAGGTTCGGGAGCGCTGACGGCGGCCCTCGCCAGCCGGCTGCGCAGCGACGGCGGCCGGCTGCGACTCGGGGATGCGGCGCGCAGTATCGAGGTGGGCGGCGGCGGGGTGAGCGCCGTCATCACCGCCGGCGGGCAGCGACTGCGCGACGAAGGCCGTCATCTCCGCCTGCCACGTCCTGACGACGCTGGAGCTGGCACGTGAAGCTCTCCCGCATCGCTGACCGAAAGGGCGCGGCGAGCCGTCCGGGTGGGCAACGGCATCGGCGTCGCGCTACGACTCGGGACGACCGGCCTCCCCGAGTACCCGGACGCCCCGGCTGACGTCCACTCCGGCCTGGGACTGCTGGCCACCGACCGCGCGATGCTCGCGTCGGCGTACGGCGACTACCTGGCCGCCCGCCCGCCGGTGAAGCCGCCCGTCGTCGTGATGGGGTTCTCGGCCCTCGACCCTTCGCTCGCCCCGGCAGGGCGGCACACGGTCACGGTGTGGGGGCAGTGGTATCCGTTCGAGCCGGCCGGCACCGGTCCCGGCGGGTGGGAGCGGCTGCGCGAGGAGACGACGGCCCGGCTGCTCGCCGCCGTCGACGCTGCGGCGCCGGGCTTCTCGTCGTCGGTCGAGCATGCCCACCTGCAGACGCCGCAGGACCTGCAGGACGAGCTCGGCCTGCTGCGGGGCAACGTGATGCATGTGGAGATGAGCCTGCCGGCGATGTTCGGCTGGCGTCCGCTGCCCGAGCTGGCCGGCTACCGGACGCCGCTGAAGGGCCTGTACCTGGCGGGGGCGTCGACGCACCCGGGCGGAGGTGTCTGCGGCGCGAGCGGGCGCAGCGCTGCCCGCGTCGTCCTCGCTGATCTGGAGCAGGCGGCGCGCCGCCGCCGGGTGGCGGGCCTGCGCGGGCTGTCCCGATCGCGGGTGTCATGAGCAGTCTGAGCAGTCATGAGCGTCCGCCCGTACGCTCCTGCTGTGGCAAGCTCCACCGGCGCTGTCCCGGCGAGAAGCCTGCCGGCCCGTCCCGGACTGCGGCTGCCCGGCGTGCGGCCGCTCCCGCGCTGATCACCGGACTCGCCGGGCTCACCGTGCTCAGCCAGATCGGCTATCCGCTGACGTCAGGGACCCTACGAGACCGGCTGACCGTCGCTACGGTGCTGCTGTGGTGCGCCGCCTCGCTGACGCACGCGGCGCTATCACGTGGCGGCTGGTTCGCGGCCGGGGTGCTGGCGACCAGTGCCGGCGTGGGCTTCGGCTCCGAAGCGCTCGGCGTGGCGACCGGGCGTGCCGTTCGGCCACTACAGCTACGCGGCGACGCTCGGGCCCGCGCCTGCTCGGGGTTCCGGTGATCGTGCCCCTGGCCTGGACGATGATGGCCTACCCGGCGCTGCTGGTCGGGCAGCGGATCGGCGCTCCGTGTTCAGCGGCGCGCTCGCGCTCGCGAGCTGGGACCTGTTTCTCGATCCGCAGATGGTCGCCGCCGGGCACTGGCGCTTCGCCGGCGGCGGCCCCAGCATCAACGCGATCCCGGTGTCGAACACGGTCGGGTGGAGCCTGGTGGCGCTCGTGATCATGGCCTGCCTGGTGCGCCTGCCGCGGCGCGACGTACAGCACGGTGGACGATCGCGTACCCATTGCGCTCTACCTGTGGACGTACGCGTCGTCAGTCCTTGCCGCCGCCGCGTTCTTCCACCAGCCCGGGGCGGCCGTCGCCGGGGGCCTGGCCATGGGGATCCCGGTGGCGCTCCTCGCCCGATCGCGGCGCCGGCACGCCCAGCCCGGCCCGCCGGCGTGAGGCCGTCGCGGCGGGCCGCCCGCAGGGTCGCCGTCGCACTGGCGGTGCACAGCGCGGTCAACGCCTGGCTCCTGCGCCGTCCGCCGCCGGCGCCGGACACCGCTCGAGCGCGTCAGCGTGCTGCTCGCCCTGCGCGACGAGGCCCACCGCGCGCAGCCATGCCTGGCTGCGTTGGCCGCCCAAACCGGCTTGGACGACGTCGAATTCCTCGTGCTGGATGACGATTCCCGCGACGCAACGGCCGCCCTGGTCGCGTCGGTTCTCGGAGCTGATCCCCGGCTGCGCCTCATCCGGGGCCACGGCGATCCGCCCCCCGGCTTCCTCGGCAAACCCTGGGCCTGCGCCCGGCTGGCGGAGGCCGCTGATCCGCGTTCGACGGTGCTCGTGTTCCTCGACGCCGACGTCGTGCTGGCGCCGGAAGGGCTCGCCCGCACCGTTGCGCTGCTGCGTGCGGCGCGGCTGGACCTCGTCAGCCCGTACCCGCGGCAGATCGCCGGCTCGCCGGCGGAACGGCTCGTCCAGCCGCTGCTGACGTGGTCCTGGCTGACGCTCGTCCCGCTGCGGCTGGCCGAGCGCTCCCGACGGCCCTCTCTGGCGATCGCGAACGGCCAGTTGCTGGCGGTCGACGCGGCCAGCTACCGGGCAGCGGGCGGTCATGCGGCCCCCGGTGTGCGCACCGCCGTCATGGAGGACATCGCTCTGGCGCGGGCGATGCGCCGGCACGGCTTCGCCGGGGGGATGGCGGACGGGACGCAGCTCGCGACCTGCCGGATGTACGACGGCTGGCCGGCGCTACGCGACGGGTACGCCAAGTCGCTCTGGGCCGCCGCCGGCGGCCGGCGGTCGGCAAGCGCCGGCCAGCTGGCCCTGCTCGGCTGGCTCTACGCAGCGTCCGGACTGGCTGTGTTACCTGGCCGGGGTCGCTTCCCGGTTGATCGCGGCCCGCCGGACCGGGAGCCGCGCCCTGCCGGACGCGTTCGCTCATCCGCTGTCCATCGCCCTGCTGAGCGGGCTCACGGCCCACTCCTGGCGATTGCGGCTACGGGGGGCGCTGGCCTGGAAGGGCCGTCCGGTGGTCACCGACGACCGCGCGTTCGCGGCGTAGGTACGGCGATGGTGCGGATCGTCGTCATCGGCGCCGGGGTCGGGGGGCTCGCCGCGGCGGCCCGGCTCCGGGCGCTCGGGCACGACGTCACGGTCTGCGAACGGGCGCCGCAGATCGGGGGCAAGCTCGGCACGTACGCCCGTGACGGCTTCCGCTTCGACACCGGCCCGTCCTTGCTGACGATGCCTGCGGTGTTCGAGGATCTGTTCGCCGCCACCGGCGATCCGCTGGCGGGCACGCTCGATCTGCGACGGGTCGACCCGCACTGTCACTACCGGTTCGACGACGGTGCCGTGCTCGACCTACCAGCGTCACGGGAGGCCCTGGCAGGAGCGCTGCGCGACAGTCTCGGCGCCCAGGCGGCGCAAGAGTGGGAACGGCTGCAGGATCGGGCAGGCCGGATGTGGTCGGTCTCCCGCGAGACGTTCGTGGAATCGCCCGGACCCCGCGACTGCTCGAACTCGCCGCGCGCCAGCCCGCGCAGCTCCCGGTGATCGCCCCCGGGACGCACCCTTGCGGTGGCTCGCCAAGACCATGCTGACCGACCCACGGCTGCGGACACTGCTCGAGCGCTACGCGACGTACAGCGGCTCCGATCCCCGCTGGGCGCCCGCGGCGCTGGCGGCGACGGCGTTCGTCGAGCAGGAGTACGGCTGCTGGCACATCGCGGGCGGGCTGCACCAGCTCGCGACGGCCCTCGCCGCGCGGATCCCGTCGTCGCACCGGCACCGGGGTCACCGGCATCGACATGGCCGCCGGTCGCGTCTGCGGCGTCCGGCTGGAGGGCGGCGGACGGATCGCGGCCGACGTGGTCGTCGCCGACGTCGACGCCGGCCACCTGTACGGCGAGCTGCTCCCCCGCCCCGCCTGGTGCCACGCGCCGAGCCGTCGTCCGCGGGATTCGTCATGCTGCTCGGGGTGGGCGACCCCGCCACCGGAGCTGGCCCACCACACGGTGCTCTTCCCACCGCTTTCGGGCTTTGGCTACACCGCGGAGTTCGACGCGGTCTTCCACGGGCGGATCAGCCCCACCCCCACCGTGTACGTCAGCGCCCCCCGCGATCCCGCGATGGCGCCACCGGGCGGACGGGCGGTGTTCGCCTTGGTCAACGCGCCGCGCCACGGGCCGTTCGACTGGGACGTGCCGGGGACCGCCGACCTCTACGCGCGCCACCTGCTGGGGGTCATGGCGCAGCGCGGCGATCGACCTGCGGGAGCGGCTGCTCTTCTGCGAGACCCGAACCCCGGCTGACTTGGCGCGCGCGACCGGCGCCCCGGGCGGAGCGATCTACGGAGCCTCCAGCCACGGCGCCCTGGCGGCGTTCCGGCGCGCCGCCAACCGCTCTCCCGTGCCCGGACTGTTCCTGACCGGCGGGAGCGCCCACCCTGGCGGCGGCCTGCCGCTCGTCGCTCTCTCGGCGGGGGCCGTGGCACGGCTGGTCGGACCCGCCTGACGGCTATCCCTGCGACCGGCCACCACGGAGCTGCGGTGCCGCGACACGCAGGAACTGTCACCGCGCCCGCAGCGCTCAGCGAACGCCGATCCCGACGGCGGCAGCAGTGGCGAAGACACCTCGCGCCCCGTGCAAGGGAAAATCGCCCGAGGCGAGCAAGGCCGTCGCCGCCAACGCGACCCGTACCGGCCGCTCCCCCACCGTGACGGCGCCGATCTCGCCGAAACCGGCGGCTGCCGGCGCGCGCCCTGCGTACTCCGGCCCGCGATCCCGGCGCCGGCGACCCGCTCCACCGCGCTCGCGGGGCGCCGGCAGGCCCGCAGCGCCAGCAGGTGAAGCCCCGTCGCTGACCCGATCGGCCAGCGAATCCAGCACGAATCCCCACTCCGTCTCGGCGCCCGGAGAGCACGGCGACCGAGCCGTCGAGGCCGTCGGCGAAGCCGGAGGCGGCGACAGCCCCCGCCGGCGGCCAGCGGCCACCGGCCGCCCGCGCGTAGGCGAGCGGTGCGCAGACCGCCGCAGATGCCGACCCCCAGGGCGGTCAGGGCATCCGGGGGCACGTGGCGACCGAGCAAGCGGCCGGGCGGCACCCTCGACGAGCGTCAACCAGGCCGGGAGGTCTCCGCGAACCGCCCGCCCCCGGCCCCGCCGTGCAGGTCGATCCAGCGCGCCCGGTAGGACGCCCGTCCGGGACGCGGTTCGCCGCACGCCCGGATGGTTCACGCGACCGACGGGTCTCCTGGGCCCGCCCCGCGCAGCCCGCTTTCCGCGGTCGCGTAGGCGAGCAGGCGGACCGCCAGCGAGCGCACCAGGCCCAGCGCGGCAGCAGCGCCGGGAGCGCCAGAGGCCCGTGCAAGGTGATCCGGGCCGTGACCAGAGTAGCCGCCGGACGCCTTGGGGATGAGCAGGTGCTCGACCTCCTCGGCCAGGCCAGGAAAAAGCTGGACGTGGTCGCCAGCGACGAGCGGTTCACCACGTGGTCGACCTCGACGGGCACCTCCGTCGCAGCAGCCGCACCCCGCGTGCCAGGCCTGCTGCCCGGCCGACCACACCAGGCCTCCTCCAGCTTCGAGGTCGGCCGGCCAGCCGTTGGCCTGCAGCTCGACCGCCCCTACGCACGGCTCGAACTCCGCCCACCGCCCCGGGTGCGCGAGTATGGCCCAACGTCGGAAACCGGAGCGGCGCTGCTGCGCACGCGCGCCACCGGATGCGCGGAGCGCCCGCCTGATCAGGCTTCGCGAGGGGCCGGATCGGCCGCGTGGCCAGGCCGGATCGCCGCCCGATCGCCGGCCCCGATTGCATCGTGAGCATTCATGCATCCTGCCCCGTAAGGTCGCCGCCGTGAGCGAACCCGCGCCGTACGTCGTCGAGACCGCCGAAGATTTCGCTCCCGACACGCTCTTTCAAGCCGGTCGCGAACAAGTGGTGCTCGCCGTGCGCATCACCCCGGTGTACGGGCAGATCGATCTCACGCTCGTGGCCCGCGTCGTCGACGCGGCAACGAGCTCGGCTTTGCGCTCGCCCGCGAGCTGCCGTTTCGGGACGAGTGGCTGATCTGCGTCTTCGAGGCGTTCGACGAGGAGTAGTCGCCAGCCTCGGCGGCGCGCGCACCTCGAGTGAGATGGCCGAGGCTCCCGAAGATCTCCAGCGAGGCCGGCGACCGGTTCATGGTGTACAGGTGCAGGCCCGGCGCCCCGCCTGCGAGCAACCGGGCGGCGAGCTCCGAGGCCACCTCGACCCCGATCGCGCGGACTGCTGCCGTATCCTCGCCGGCGCGTGCAGCCGGCCGCCAGATCGGGGGGAAGAGCGCGCCGGACATCTCGGCCATGCGCTGAACCGATGACAGCTGGGTCACCGGCATGATCCCGGGCAGGATCGGCATGTCGCAGCCGAGCTCTGCCACGCGGTCACGGAGCCGGAAGTACGCGTCAGCGGAGAAGAAGAACTGCGTGATCGCGAAGTCGGCTCCCGCGTCGCGTTTCTCGACCAGCCGGCGAGCGTCGACCTCGAGGTCAGGCGCCCCCGGGTGCTTGTCGGGAAACGCCGCGACACCGACGCTGAAGTCCCCCAGGGAGCACACCAGGCGTACCAGCTCGCTGGCGTAGGTCACGCCCTGCGGGTGTGGCTCCCAAGGGGCGCGGGGCCGCCCGGCGGATCACCACGCAACGCCAACACGTTGCGGATGCCGGCACCGGCGTAATCACCCACCACCCGCCGCAGCTCGGCGACGCTGTGACCCACGGCGGTCAGGTGGGCGACGGGCGTCAGCGTCGTCTGCGTGGCGATGCGCTCCGTGACGCGGATCGTCCGGTCACGGCTGGAGCCTCCGGCGCCGTAGGTCACCGAGACGAAAGTCGGCGCGTACGGCTCGAGGTCGCGAATCGCCCGCCAGAGCTGGCGCTCGCCCTCGTCGGTCTTCGGCGGGAAGAACTCGAACGAAAACGACGGCTCACCAACTCTCGAGCAGTTCGCGAACGGTCTTGGATGCGGGGAGCGCAGTGCCCGTCGCGGTACTCACGTCACTCCCCGAGGTTAGCTGCCGAGACCCTTCCTCGCCGGCTAATCGGACTAGCGGATCGGCGGCGGCCAGCACGCGCGCGTCCGCCGCCCGGGTCACCACGATCGTCCGGGCAGGCGCCGGCATGCGGCTGCCACTGACGGTGATCCGTCGGCCTGCTCCGGAGCCTGGGCTCGACCGCCCGTACGTGTCCGGCGGTAGGGACCACGAGAAGGCGTGCCGGTGCCGCCGTCACACTCGACCCGCTCCGGCACGCTCGGCGAAGTGCAAGTTCACCCGCGGCGCGCTGCACGGCGGCCGCCGTCAGCGTCAATTCGCGGCAGGTCACCCGCACCTGCCGAGCACGGCAAGGTCCAGCTCTCCCCCCCCCCCCACGACGTGATCTCCCCGCGACTGCAGCCGGGCGGATGTGAAGAACCGCGGCGGGAGGTCGATTTGCAGGCGAGCCCGGCGAGCCCGGATCCGCAAGGGCACCCCCTCGCAAGCGATAGCTCGGAGAGCGAAGGAACGAGCGGCACCAGCGCTGCCAGCCGATCGGGTCGCCCAACGCGGCACTGGTCGGCCCGCTCCTGCGCACCCGAACCAACCGAGCCGCCGGTGGACCCGAGCTCCATCCCGTCCCGCAGCGCACGACGACATCGAGCGCTGCCGGCCGCCAGCCTCCCGCAGCCGCAAACCGGCGCGGCGGGTCGGTCCTGCTTCGGGGCGACCGTTCGGGCATCTCGGTGCCTCTCCCCGCTCGCTGGAATCGCCGACTTCCGGACATCGCTAACGTCCACATCATGCCGACCGGCGTGCCAGCCTCAGATCCCCTCTGTTCCAGGCGGCGATCCCGCCGGGCTGGGCGAGCTCAGCCGGTGAGCAGGTCACAGCTGCTCTCGCGACCTTCCTCGACGGCGCGCGACGGCCCTCCTCGGCGGTTGGCGCCGAACTGGAACAGTCGTGCGCGCCACCCGCGAATTCGTCCTGACGAGCGGCAAGCGGCTGCGGCCCGCGTTCTGCTACTGGGGCTGGCGCGGCACCGGCGCGGCCGACGACGACGGCTTGCTCAGCGGCCGCCGCCGCCCTCGAGCTGCTCCACGCCTGCGCGCTGGTCCACGACGACGTCATGGACGGCTCCGACACCCGGCGCGGGAGCCCGGCCGTGCACCGCCGGTTCGCCGACCTGCACCGCACCGCAGGCTGGTCCGGGAGCGCCGGACGGCTTCGGCACGTGCGCAGCGATCCTGCTGGGTGACCTCTGCCTGGCCTGGGCCGACGAGATGCTGGCGACTGCGGCCTGGACCCGCGCAGTCGTTCGCGCGCCCAGCCGATCTACGACCTGATGCGCACCGAGCTGATGGCCGGCCAGTACCTCGATCTGCTGGAGCAGGCCCGGGGCGAGCCGGCCGGGCCGGGCGAAACGCTCCCTGCAGGTCGCCCGCTACAAGACCGCGAAGTACACCATCGAGCGGCCCCTGCAGCTCGGTGGCCCGCTCGCCGGGGCGCCGGCGACCTGCTCGCCACCTACTGCCGTACGGGCTGCCGCTGGGCGAGGCATTCCAGCTGCGCGACGACCTGCTCGGGGTCTCGGCGACCCGGCAGAGACCGGCAAACCGGCCGGCGACGACCTGCGCGAGGGCAAGCGCACGGTGCTGGTGTCCACTCGCCGACGAGCGGGCCACGCCTGCCCAGGATGGCGCACCTCGGCCGGCTGCTCGGCGACCGCGACCTCGACGCCGAGGGCGTGGCGGTCCTGCGGGAGATCATCGTCGAACCGGCGCCGTCGCCGAGGTCGAGAAGATGATCGGCGAGCGCGCCGGCGCAGCCCGAGCGGCGCTGGACGTGCGCTGCCACCGCAGCCGGCCCGCGATGCGCTGGACTCGCTGGCTCGGCGGCCACCGGCCGCACCGGGCTGAGCCTCCTTCCGCTCGCGTCAACGGGTGCGAACCGTCCCGGCGCACCGACCGGGTCGTCGTCGTCGGGCGCCGGCCTGGGTGGGCTTTCGGCGACCCTGCGGCTGCTCGGGCGCGGACGGGAGGTGACGGTCCTGGAGCGCGGCCGGTCCCGGGTGGTCGGGCCGGCCTGCTGGAGGTGGACGGCTACCGTTCGACACCGGCCCCACCGTGCTGACGATGCCCGGACTGATCGCGGACGCCTTGGCGGCCGTCGGGCGAGCGGCTGAGGACTGGCTGGAGCTGCATCCGCTGGACCCGCTCTACCGCGCCCACTATTCCCGACGGCATCGACCCTGGACGTGCGCAGCGACCCGGACGCGATGGCCGACGAGGTCGAGCGGGTGTGCGGCGCCGCCGAAGCCGAGGGCTACCGCGCTTCGTGCGCTTCGTCTCGCGAGCTGTTCGACGCTGGAGATGCACGACTTCATCGACCGCAACGTCGACAGCCCGTGGGACCTGCCTCCCCAACCTCGCCCGGCTGGTGGCGCCCGGCGGCTTCCGCCGGCTGGCGCCGAAGGTGGGCCCGTTCCTGCAGGATCCACGGACCCGGCGGGTGTTCTCCTTCCAGTCGATGTACGCCGGCCTGTCGCCCTACGACGCGCTCGCGCTCTATGCCGTCATCGCCTACATGGACTCCGTCGCCGGGCGTCTACTTCCCCCGCGGCGGCATGCATGCCGTACCGCGGGCGCTGGCCGCCGCGGCCGAGCACGCACGGCGCGACGTTCCGCTACGGCGACGGAGGTCACCCGGGTCGAGACCCGCGGCGGCCGCGCGGTCGCCGTCACACCGCGGACGGGGAGCGGATCCCGTCCGACGCGGTGGTCCTCAACCCGGACCTGCCGGTCGCCTACCGCGATTGCTCCCGGCGTCGCGCGCCCGGTCGGTCTGCGCCGCTTGCGCTAGACTACGCCCGTCCTGCTTCCTGCTGCTGGCCGGCTCCGACAGCGACGTACCCGGGGCCGCGCACCACACCATCCACTTCGGCCACGCGTGGGGCGAGGTCTTCACCGACCTCATCGACCGGCGGCGAGCTGATGCGCGACCCCTCGGTCCTGGTCACGTGCCCGACCCCAGCGACCCGGCGCTGGCCCCCGCCGGACGGCAGATCTACTACGTGCTGGCCCCGACGCCGAACCTCGACGCCGGCTGGACTGGTCGGTCTTCGGTCCGCGCTACCGCGACGAGGTCGTCGAGCCGCTCGAGCGCCGCGGCTGCGTCGGCTTCGACGCGGGCATCGAGGTCGAGTCGACGACGACGCCGCGGACTGGCGGCGCGCGGGATGGAGCGCGGGGCACCGTTCGCGGCCTCCCACAGCTTCTGCCAGACCGGACCGTTCCGTCCGCGCAACCTGTCCGGGGCTGGAGAACGTCGTCTTCGTCGGCTCGGGAACCGTCCCCGGCGTGGGCGTGCCGATGGTGCTGGTTCAGGACGGCTGGCCGCCGAGCGAGTCACAGGGCCCGGACATCGACCTCGGCACGCGGCGCCGCCACCGTGTAGCCGGCCGTTGTTGAACAGCCGGCGCGGCGCCGGGTCGTCGGCCAGCAGCCACTCGGCGAATTGCGGGAGCGGCAGCGGACGGAGAGCAGGTTTCCCTGCGCCTGAGCCGCAGCCCATCCGGCGCAGCCGTTCCCATACCCCGGAGCACTCCACTCCTTCGGCAACGACATCGATGCCGAGCTTGCTGCCGAGGTCGACGATGGACCGCACGATGGCCTCGTCCGAGCTGTCGTGTTCGATCCGCCGTACGAAGGTTCCTCGTCGATCTTGACCTGGCGGACCGGCAGGCGACGCAAGTGGGAAAGCGACGAGTGTCCGGTGCCGAAGCCATCGACCGCCACGCGGATCCCGAGAGCCGACAGCTGGCGCAGCCCAGGAATGGACCTGTTCCGCTCGTTGACGATGCTGGCTCTCCTCGATCTCGAGGATCAGCCGGTTCGCCGGCAATGCGTCGCTGCTCGAGCAAGCGCGCGATCATTTCGGGGAACGTCGAGTCCGACAGCACGCGGCCGGGCAGGTTGACCGACACCCCGATGTCGAACCCGGACGAGCGCCAGCCGGCGGCGGCGGCGACGGCGGCGCGTCAGGATGTGACGAGCCAGTTCGCTGGCGAGCCCGCTGCTCGCCGCGGTCGACATGAACTCCTCGGCCGCGAGCAGCCCGCGCTCGGGGTGCTGCCAGCGCGGAGGATCTCCACCCGAGGTCACCTCGCCCGTGATCAGCGACGCGACGGGCTGGGCGTAGACGGTGAGCTCACCTCGGTAAGGCGCCGGGAGTTCGCCGGCGAAAGTGAGCTGCTGCGCGTCGGTACGGCCCATGCCGGACTCCCAGAGCCGCAGCCCGCGGTTCGTCGCCTTGGCCGCGTACATCGCCATGTCGGCCCGCTTGAGCAGCCCCGAGGCCTCCACTCCGTGGCGCGGAGCAAGAGCAACGCCGATGGACATGCCGACGGAGATCACCAGATCAGCAAGCTGGATCGGTTCGCCGACCGCCTGCAGGACCCGCTCCCCCGCCTCCGCGGCTTCCTCGGCAGTCAGGGTGTTCGGCAGCAGGATGGCGAACTCGTCGCCCCCGAGACGGGCCAGCACGTCACCCGGTGACAGCGCCGCCGACGCGCGGCGGCGACTTGCTGCAGCAGACGTCGCCCATCTGGTGGCCGAGCGCGTCGTTGACGTCCTTGAAACCGTTGAGGTCGCAGATCATGACCGCCGCGCCGGCACGCTCGCCGGAACGGATCTCGGTGAGCACATCGGACAGCTGCTGGTGCAGGAAGCTGCGGTTGACGAGGCCGGTGAGTGCGTCGTGACGGACGGCGTGAGTCAGACCGTTGATCAGCCATCCGTTGCGCAGTGCCAGGCCGGCGTGGTTGGCGATCGTCTCCACCAGCCGCAAGTCGGCGGCATCGAAGGTACGGACCTGGCCGACGCGCCCGGCGACCAGCAAGCTTCCGGTCACTGGCGGGTGGCCTCCCGCGCGGTTCCCCTCGGGGGCGTAGCCATGGCTGTCGTGCTGGTGGGCATCCCGCAACGGCACGGCGAGCGCCTCACGCCCACCCGACGCGCGTGCAGGTAGCGCCGCCACTCCGGGGTGCGCGCGAGACGCCACGGTGGGCAGCAGCATCGCCGTCCCGGTCCGCAACACCTGGGCGTGGACGGGATCGGGAACGTGCAGGCGATAGTCGTCGTCGGCCGGCGAGCCGCTGACGGCGGCGGTGAAGGCGGCGTGCGTGTCGTCGCGCCGCAGGTGACCGCCGCTCATCGATGGTGAGCCGGGTCGGCACGCCGATCGGGAAGGGCCGGCGCAAAAACGATCTCGGCATGCTCCCTGCTGCGATCTCCCGGGCGGAGAGCAGCAGTTGGCGAAGCACCTCGTCCGGTTCGTGCGTGTTGCTGACCGCATCGGTGAAGCGATACAGCCGGGCGAGTGCCGCATGCCGGCCGCACAGCGCGGCGTAAGCGCGGTAGCAGGCAAGGATCACCGCGGCGGCGCCGAGGAGCAGCCACCCGGTATCGGACGAGCGCTGCAGCGCGTTCACCGCGACGAGGGAGATGGTGCCGATGATCACCGAGACGCAGCTGCTGGTCCCCGACCGCGCGGTAGAGGTCACTGAGATGAAGTTCGCCCTGGAAGACCGCGATGATCAAGGTGATGACGACGGCCGACGCGACGCCGCTGACCAGGACGGCGATGTACGCGGCCAGCCAGGCGTGCGGGGACGATACGGACGCCCCCGTTCCAGCAGCAGCCGGAAGAGTTCCACAGCGAGCCCGACCTCAAAGAGCAGGACGGACCCCGTTGACCCAGAGTTTCAGCAGCGACTGACGCCAGATGAAGATAAACACCAGGAGGGGACCAAGCAGGCGTGCGAGCACCAGGCCTGACGGCGCGGTGAAGAACAGGCCGAGGACCAGCGGGGCCTCGGACACCCCCCCGTGCGAGCGCCACCGCGCATCTGCACGTGCATGACGCAGACCTCGGCGATTCCGAAGAGCGCGGCCAGCAAGTACCACGGAACGTGGGGGCCGTTCGGGCTGATGGAATGCCGTCGGCAGGAAGCCCGGCTACGGCAGACACCCGCGGCCGCCAGGACAATCCCCCGCGGTGCGCGGCCCTCGCGGGGTAGGCAGCCGGCGCCGGACGTGCCCGCAGCTTGCGCATCAGCGCCGCGCCGCGATGCCTGCTCCACCTCGTCAGCCCCCATGACGCTCCGCCCTGGCCGGCTCCGGCCCCGGACGCCGCCTGCTCCCGGTGCGCGGGTTCCCCCCCCAGCCGTAACCGGCCCACGACGAACCCGCCCAGCTCCGATCCGGCCCACGACGAGCCCGCCCAGCTCCGACCCGGCCCACCTGACTCAGCCTGCCCAGCTCGACCCGGCCCACGACGAGCCCGCCCAGCTCGACCCGGCCCACGACGAACCCGCCCAGCTCGACCCGTTCCAGGCGCCACCGGTCCAGGTGGCTGGGCGTCCTCCGCCTCGGGCGACGGACGCAGGGTCATACGTGACTCCGAAGATGTCCTGCTCACCGGTCAACGGGACGCCATCGAGCATCCACGCGGTGACTGCCGCGGGCGGCGTCAAGTGAGCCGCCGCCGGTCGAGACCGGGAAGCTCTGCACCGCGCCTCGGGGCGCAGGTCTTGGCCGCCCGCAGGACGTCGACGAGCCCGGAGCCTTCCCGCCCGATGGTCGGCGCCCGGCACCCCCCCCGCGCTCCGACACCAGCAGTGCCTTCACCTGGTCAGGGGTGAGGTATGCACGTTGCCGCGATCAACAGCGCTGCCGCGCCACTGATCATGGCAGCCGACATGCGACGTCCCACTTCCGCGAATCAGTCGCGGGTTGTCCGCCGGGTTGCGGCGCCGAAAGCCCCGTCGATCTCGCTGCCCCGGATCCCGCAGGCTCGCAATCCGCATCCTCCGGGGGCCACGACGTCAGGATCGCGTACGCCATCGCCCCGGCTGGAGAAGCTCGGCACCTGTGTCGTCGCTCAAGACGCCCGGACACGCTGGTGTCAGCCGCGCCCACAGCAATGAGGTACGGGTCAACCGCTGGGTCGGCGAGCCGGCCCTGGGTGTCGCCGTCGTTGCCGGCCGAGGCCACCACGACGATCCCGCTGCGCCAAGCGACCTCGCGCGGCGTGTGCCAGCGGGTAGGTTTATGGCCGCGGACTGCGTGGAGTCCGTTCCGTAGCTGATGTTAGGGACCCGGATGTTCAGGCCGGTGCCGTTTCCCGCCATGGGGATCGTGGGCGTGCTGGACCACCCAGTCGATGCCCGCCAGCACCTGCGAAACGTCCGTGACACCGTGACCCGTCGCCCACCTTGACATTGACCAGTCGGGCGCTCGGGGCCACCCCGATCACCGAGGTAGCGGGTCGCCGCGATCAGTGCTGACGTGCGCCACGTGAGCCCGGTGCCTCCCTGATAGTCGTTGCCGGCGATGATCCCGGCCATGTGGGTGCCGTGGCCGTTGTTGTCGACGTAACGGCGGTCCCCGGATTGCGACCAGAGGAGCACAACCTGGCTGTTGACGACCTTGCCCGGGCCGGTGAGGCCGGCGACAGGTGCGATACCGGTGTCGATGAGGGCGACGTCGATTCCCCGGCCCGTCCCCGAGCGCGCCCACATGGCCCGCCAGCGTTGATCGAATCCTCGGCCCGCAGCCAGGCCGACCGGTGTTGCACCGCGGCGGTGGCCGCGAGGCCGCGCCGGGCATCGCCGCTGATCGCGGAGGGCTGCGCCCGCGAGGTCAGGGACGACCCGGCGGGCGAGGTCGCGGGTCAGCGGGGCCGCCGGTGAGGCGGGCGGTCGGTGTCGAGCAGCGGCTCGTCGTCGCCCCATCCCATGGAGCGCCCGCTCATCGCGACGTCGGCGCTGACCGACAGCACGGCGCCGGCGCTGCGCAGCGTCGTGGCTGGAACGCCGTCGACGACGAGAGTGTCGAGATCCGGAAGGCTGCGCTCGATCGTGCCGCCCTGCGTCGTCACCTCACCGGCGACCCGGCTGGTCTGGCCGTGCTCGGTGATGACCACGAGGCCTTGGTAGTCCAGCCGCTCGCCGGTGCGGCGGTCGCCGACGCCGGAGCTGTCGCGGCGGTGGCCACTCCGGCGGTGCCGGTGGCCAGCGCAACCGCAGCGACAAATGCCGCGGCGAACCGGGGAGTGGTGACGGTCACGAGGAACCTCTCGCGTCGTTCAGGGCACGCGCCTGTACCGAGCCAGCGCGCGTGCGTCGTTCCCCCAGACACCGACAGTATTCATTCGTGCGCCAGATGTGACAAACGGCCAGGTGGACGCGCCCAGCGAACTCACAGGGCAAGTCCAGCCCGGGTTGCGACACTGATCCGGTGACACGTCCCGCAGAATGATGCGAAGCCTTCTGTCGCCGCCACCTTGGAGCAGGTGCTCTTTGAGGTGAAGCGGGTCGTCGTCGGGCCAGGACCGCATGGTCGAGCGCATGGTGGTATGCCTGCTGGCCGGAGGCCACTGCCTGCTGGAGGGCGTGCCCGGGGTGGCCAAGACCCTGTCCGTCGTCGACCCTGGCCACGCGTCGTCGGCGGCACCTTCGCCCGGCTGCAGTTCACCCCGGACCTGGTCCCGAGCGACATCGTCGGCACTCGCGTCTACCGGATGCCTCGCGAGGCAATTCGACGTCGAGCTGGGCCCGGTGTTCGCCAACTTCGTGCTTGCGGACGAGATCAACCGGGCCCCCGCCAAGGTGCAGTCGGCCCTGCTCGAGGTGATGGCCGAGCAGCAGGTCACGCTGGGCGGGACAGACCTATCCCGTGCCCGCGACCGTTCCTCGTGCTCGCCACGCAGAACCCGATCGAGTCCGAAGGCGTCTACCCGCTGCCCGAGGCCCAGCGCGACCGCTTCCTGATGCAAGGTCCGGTGCCGCTATCCCGACCGCCGCAGGAGGAGCTGGAGATCGTGCACCGGATGGGCGTCGCCACCCGCCGCACGCGTCGCAGCGTGCTCGACCCTCGCGCGACTCGGCCGAGCTGCAGGAAGCACGCTCGAGGTCTTCGTCCACCACGCCGTCGCCGACTACGCGGTCAGCCTCGTGCTCGCCACCCGCGAGCCGGTCCGCTACGGCCTGACCGAGCATGGACGGAGATGCATCGCGTATCGGGGCGTCAGCCCGCGCGGCAGCCTCGGCCTGATCGCAGCCGCCCGAGGGCTGGCGCTGCTGCGCGGGCGGGACTACGTGATCCCGTCGGACGTCTCCGACGTCGCCCCGGAGGTCCTGCCCCACCGCCTGGTGCTCTCCTACGAGGCGCTCGCCGACGGCGTCGCACCCGAGTCCGTGATCGAGCGCGTCCTGGCGGCCACCCCCCAGCCGGTGGTGACCCCCAGCCAGTACGCCGGCCAGTTCACCGGTCAGGGACAGCTGGCGTGACGGTTCCGCACCATCGCGTGCACCCCACGCGCCGGGCAGCCGGCCTGCGGCGTGCCTCCCGGGCCCCTCACGAGGCGCCCGAGGACATCGATGCGAGGCTGCGCCGCCTGGAACTGATGATCAGCCGCCGGCTCGAGGGCCTGCTCCACGGCGATCATCTGGGGCTGCTGCCCGGGCACGGGAGCGAGCGGGCGGAAAGCCGCGAGTACCGGCTCGGCGACGATGTGCGCCGCATGGACTGGGCCGTCACGGCACGCACCAGCGTGCCGCATGTCAGCGACCTCATCGCCGACCGCGAGCTGACGACGTACGCCGTCGTCGACCTGACGGCATCGATGCATTTCGGTACCCACACCTGGGAGAAGCGCGACCTGGCGCTCGCCACCACCACCGCGTTCGGGGTACTCACCACCCGGCTGGGCAGCCGCTTCGGATTGACCGTCGTGCAGGGTACCGGCCTGCGTTCGGCGTCACCGAGCCGCCGCCCCGCGGCGGTCGCGACTCGCTCCGGCACGCGCTGCGCGTCCTGGCCGCGGCGCCGCGGGCCGAGGAGGGGACCCGCTCCCCCGCCGACTCGGGTACCGAGCCGCTGCATGGGGCTTCGAGCGCCGGCCGCCGCGGGCTGCGGCGCGGTCTCGTGGTGGTCGTCTCCGACCTGCTGGGCGATCCGCAGACCTGGTCCCGCTCGCTGCGCGCGCTGACCGGACGCCACCAGGTCCTCGTCGTCGAGATCCGCGACCCGCGCGAGCTGGCGCTGCCGTCCGTCGGCGTCCTGGCGCTCACCGATCCGGAGACGGGGGCGCAGCTCGAGGTCGACACCCGCTCTCCCGGCCTGCGCGCGCGCTTCGCTGAGGCAGCCGCCGCCGAACGCGCCGAGGTCGCGCTCGCCCTGCGCCAGGCGCGGGCCGGCCACCTGGCGCTCTCCACCGACTCCAACTGGCTGCTCGACGTCGCCCGCTACGTCGCTGCCGCCCGCCGCTCGCGCGGGGTGGGCGCGATGACCGACCCTTGCCGCGTCCCGGTTCTGGCTGCTGCTGCTGGTGGCGGCACTGCTGGCCGGCGATCTGCTCCCGCAGCTTGCGGCGGCGCCGCTACACCGCGCGCTTCACCCAGCTCTCGCTGCTCGCGTCCGTGGCCCTGCGGCGCCCCGCCTGGTACCGCCTGCACATCCCCGCGGCGCTGCTGCTGCTGTCCATGGTCGGCTTCTCCGTCTTCAGCCTGGCGCGCCCCGCCGAGGACCGGAAGGTGCCCAAAGAGCGGGCAACGATCATGCTGGCCATCGATGTCTCCGAATCCATGGCGGCCACCGACGTGAGCCCCAGCCGCCCCGCCGCCGCCAAGACCGGCGCGCTCGCGTCCGTCAAGCAGCTTCCCCCGAAGCTGCAGCTCGGCCTGGTCGCCTTTTCCGGCACCGCATCGGTCCTGGTCAATCCCGACCACCCACCGCCAGCAAGTGCAGAACGCGATCAACAACCTGCAGCTCGGCCCCGGCACCGCGATCGGCGACGGGATCGAGGCGTCGCTGACCGCGATCGCCAACAGCGCGCGCACCCAGACCGGAGACAAGTCGCCGCCGCCTGGCGCGCATCGTGCTCATCTCCGACGGCGAGACCACCCGCGGCACCCCGAACGAGACCGCGGTCGCCGCGGCGGCGGCGGCCCCGGCCATGTCCCCGTCAGCACGATCGCGTACGGGACCGCGAGCGGCACGCTGATGATTCAGGGCCAGGAGGTTCCGGTGCCGGTGAACACCCAGGCGTTGCAGACCATCGCCTCCGACACCCACGGCGCCTACTACCGGGCCACCACCGGCGACGAGCTCAAGCGTGTCTACCAGGGGCTCGGCAGCTCGATCGGCTACGACGTCACCCACCAGGAGGTCGGACGCTGGTTCACCTAGCTGGTATGTTGCTTGCCCTGGTCGGTGGTGGGGTGTCCGTGGTGTGGTCCTCCCGGCTCCCGTGAGCCGGTTCACGGCACCGTCCGGTCCGGCCCCCGAGCTGAGATCCGCCGACGACACCCGCCCCTGCTGGTGGCACTCCTCCCACGGGCGCACCTACTACCTGGTCATCCCCCTGCGCCGCTGGAAGCGGCCCTACGTGCACGCGCTCTACGGCTTTGCCCGCTTCGCCGACGAGCTGGTCGACGGCCCGGACGCTGCTCCCCGCGGGCTGGCCGGAGGCCGATGCGGCCCTGCGGTCGTTGGAGCGGGGGCTGCTGAGCCTGGCCGAAGCGCAGGCGGCGCCGCCCGAGCCCGGCACCCGAGGCGACGTGCTGCGCGCCGTCGCCGATACCGTCTCGCGCTGGGACCTGCCCGCCGAGCACTTCACGACCTTCCTCGGCGCCATGCGCATGGACCTGACCGTGCACGAGTACGAGACCTGGGACGACCTGCTCTCGTACGTCGAGGGCTCGGCGGCCGTGATCGGCCTGCAGATGCTGCCGATCCTGGAGCCGTCGTCCCGCGCCGCCGCCCCGTACGCGCGACCTCGGCGTCGCGTTCCAGCTCGCCAACTTCCTGCGAGACGTCGGCGAAGACCTTCGCCGCGGCCGGATCTACCTGCCGCAGGAATCGCTGCGCCTGTTCGGAGTCACCAGAGAGCGCCTGCTCACCGGGGTGGTCGACGGCCGGGTACGCCGCTTGCTGGCGCACGAGATCGCCCGCTGCCGCGAGATCTTCCGCTCGGCCGAGCCGGGGATCCGGCTGCTGCACCCGACGTCACGGGACTGCATCCGCACCGCGTTCACCCTCTACGGCGCCATCCTGGACGCCATCGAAGACGCCGACTACCAGGTGCTCGACCGCCGCGTCTCCGTCGCGCTCCCCCCGCCCGCTTGCCGTCGCCGGCCCCGCGCTGTGGCGTGCCCGTGCCGCTCGTGGGCGCCAGCCCCGCCATCCCCGCCCCCGCCATCCCCCGCACACGCCGCCGGCCCCACCAGACCCACCAGCAGAGGGTCTGCAGCACCAGGGAGAGCCCAAGGCGAGATCCTCGACCGGCGCGCCCGCGATGCGTAGCCCGAGGATCGATCGGGTCGTACCGGACGATGTGCCGGTAGGTCAGCATGCTGTTGCTGATCAGCTGGAACACGATGATGATCAGGTACGCGACCAGAACGCCCTCCGCAGCACGAGCCGGGTGCCCAGCACCACCAGATCGAGCAGCAGCGCGAGCGCCACCCCGGCGAGCGCCAGCCCCGTGTACGTCACCGGACGCGCACTTTCTGCGAGTGGAGTTCCTCGCGGCGGGCAACTTCATCGCCGACCGTCCACCCGGTGACCTTGCGGACGGCCTCGAGCGTGAGCACTGCACACACCGGGATCACCAGGAAGAAGAGCAGCTCCTCCAGGGGTAGCCGGCCCGGCAGCAGCACCCCGGTCGTCTGCGCGCGGTCGTAGGACCAGTGGTGACGCGCGATGGCGTAGCAGTCCCAGCTGACGAAGACGACCAGCACCGGCACGAGCGTGAGCAGCAGCCGCCGCCATTTCGTACGGACCCGCAGCCGCAGCAACACCTCCAGCGGCGCCGCCGCCACCAGGCAGCCGCCCAGCACGAACAGGTACGTCAGGTGGCGCACTGCCCGGCCGCCTCCCGCAGCCGCCGGGCCAGCTCCACCGAGACCGCGGCCGGGTCCGGCGCCCCGGTGATGGCCCGGACGACGACCACCCGGCGGGCGCCGGTGGCGAGCACGTCGTCGAGCGTCTGCGGAGCGACTCCGCCGGTGACAAACCATGGATGGGCACCGTGCGGCGAACGGGGGCGCCAGCGCGGCGGCACGCTCCAGGAGCCCGAGGCCCACTCCTGGGCGTCCGGCCTTGGTGGGCGTTCCCAGACCGGCCCGACGCAGAAGTAGTCGATGTCGGGGTCGGCGGCGGCCACCGCGAGCTGGTGCTCATCGTGCGTGGACAGCCCGATGAGCACCTCGGGCCCGACGATCCGCCGGGCCAGCGCGGGCGGCAGATCATCCTGGCCGAGATGCAGCACGTCGACGGGCGCGAACGCGGCGACGTCGGCCCGGTCGTTCGCACTAACGAGCGCCGGAAGGCTGCCGGAAGCAGCCGCGGTGGCCAACGCGCACTCGCGGAGCCGGCGCAGGAGAGCCAGCTCCTCGCGCCATTCCAGACCCTTGCGGCGCAGCTGCACCATGGCCGCCCCGGGCGGTGCCAGCGGCTCGGGCGTGCACAGATACAGCTGAGCTGCCTGGAGCTTGGCCAGCCGGGCCTCGCGCATGCACCGACTCTAGTTTCGGGACGCGCCCGGACGCCGGGAAAGTCCGACGTCGGCCCGTCTCAGAACGCGAGCGCCTGCGCCCGGCGGTGCACCTCACGGCTGCGGTTGCCGGTCAGCGCGTCCACCGGCGTGCCCGGCAGGCTGGGATCTTCGGTGAACAGCCAGCGCATGGCTTCGGCGTCCTCGAAGCCGGCGTCCCGCAGCAGGGTCAGCAGCCCGGGCAGGCCCTCGAGCACCTGACCACCGGAGACGAACGCGGCCGGCACGTAGAGCACGCCGTCGCGGCGTCGGCGAGCAGCTTGTGGTCACGGATCAGCTGGCGGACCCGCGTAACGGGAAGGTCGAGACGTACGGCGACATCAGGGAGAGGCAGCCATTCCACGGTCAGTCAGTCAACCACCCTGCGCCGAACCTGCGCGCCGACCCCGTTGACGACGTCGAGCACGCCTCCCCCGTCACCGCGCGCCGTAGGTTCGCCACCACCCCCTGGATGAGCCGCGCGTTGGACTGCCGGGTGATCCCGGCCAGATGCGGGGACAGCAGCAGCCGGTCCCGTGGCGCCGCCAGCAGCGGGCTGTCGGGCGGCAGTGGCTCGTGCTCGAAGACGTCGAACGCCGCCCCGCCGAGCGTTCCGGCAGCCAGCATGTCGATCACGGCCTGCTCGTCGACGATGCCGCCGCGGCTGACGCTGATCACCAGCGCGCCCGGCGGAAGCAGCGCCAGCGTCTCGCGCCCGAGCAGCCCCCGGGTCTGCGGGCCGAAGGCGACGGCGTTGATCAGGATCTCGCTGCGGCGCACCAACGCCCGGGGTCGGGCTCGAACGCGGCACCGAATTCCAGCTCCGGAGGCCGCTGACGGCGCGACCAGTACGTGATGGGGCATCCAAGGCCGGCAAAGGCCCGGGCGCACCCCTGCCCGATGGGGCCGAAGCCGACGATGCCGACCGGCCGGCCGCCGATCTCGACAGCCCCGCGGGTCGCCACCTCCAACTGCGGCCAGCGTCCGGCCCGCAGTTCCGCCTCGCCCACGGCAGCATCCGGCTGACGGAAAGCGCCGCGCCGAGCGCCCATTCGATCACCGCGGCGGCGTTGAACCCGGCGACGTTGCAAAGCGGGATCCCGGCGGCGGCCAGCGCGTCACGGTCGTGAGATTGGACACCGACGCTCGGCTGCTGCACGAACGCCAGGCGCGGAAGCTCGGCTATGGCGCCGGCGTCGAGTCCCGGCGTGCCGGGCCGCCAGTCCGAGAGGATCAGCTCGACCCGCGCCCGGTCGTCCTCCTGCAGCTCACCGACCGTGTCGGCCCGGATCGCGGCGATGGGAAGGTCCTGCAAGAGCGCCGGCAGCAGGTCGACGGGTAGGGGTGCCAGTGACAGCAGGGTCCAGGCCCGGCCCGCGCTCGGTTCGACCGTCGAATCCGACACGCCGTCGCCCCCCGAACTCTGCGTCATCCCAGCGAGACTGCCACTCCTGCCTAAACTTGGCCGCATGAGGACCGTCCTCAATTCATCGGTCGACCCACTGTTGGGTCGGCTGCTCGACGGTCGCTACGAGATTTCCAGCCGAATCGCCCAGGGCGGGATGGCTTTCGTCTACACGGCTTTCGACACGCGCCTCGACCGCTCGGTGGCCGTGAAGATCATGCACCCCGCGCTGGCCGCCGACGAGGATTTCGTGGGCCGCTTCCGCCGCGAAGCCAAGGCAGCCGCCCGGCTGTCGAGCCCCCACGTGGTCGCCGTCACCGATCAGGGCCAGGACTGCGACGTGATCTTCCTGGTGATGGAACTTGTCGACGGCCGCACGCTGCGCGAGGTGCTGCGCGAGGCCGGCCGCCTCGACGAGGTCGAGGCATTGCAGTTCATGATCCCGGTGCTGGAGGCGCTCGCCGCCGCTCATCGGGCCGGGCTGGTGCACCGCGACGTCAAGCCGGAAAACGTGCTCGTCGCCGATGACGGCACGGTCAAGGTCGGCGACTTCGGGCTGGCGCGCGCGGTCGATGCGTCACCACTGACGGCTACGGCCGGGCTGCTGCTGGGCACCGTCGCTTACCTGGCCCCCGAGCAGGTGGCCCGCGGGGTGGCCGACGCCCGCGCTGACGTCTACGCGTGCGGTGTGATGCTCTTCGAGTTGCTGACAGGTACCCCGCCGTTCCAGGGGGCGAGCGCGCTCCAGGTCGCCTACCAGCACCTCAACGACGATGTACCCGCACCCTCCACCCTGGTGGAAGGCGTCTTCCCCGGCGGTCGACCGGCTGGTCGGCGCCGCCACCGCACGTGATCCGGCCGACCGTCCGCACGACGCCACGGCGCTGCTGTTTCGTGCCAGAGCAGTGCTGGAGCGGCTGTCACCGGCAGCGGACAGCGCGACGGCCGGCCGCCACGACACCGCGCCCCTGGCTCTCGACCTCGCCGAAGCCGCCGCGCTCGCCCTCGCGCGGGGCGGCAAGCGGGCATCGAGCTTGGCCCCCGGAGGCGCCCGTCGCGCCGCCCGACGTGCCCGACGCCGAGACCGACAGCGAGCTCGACGAGTGGCTGAGCGACGCGCCGGCCGAGGGCGCGTTCGTCGACCTCACCGGCGGTTCAGGCACTCTGGACGATCTCGGCGACACCGGCGAGCAGTGTGACGCCGAGGACGCAGCGCAGCCCGGCGACCAGCCGCCCGGGCGGGGCCGACTGCGGCGACGGAGCAAGAACGCCGACCGGCCGAGCCGCCGCGCCTGCTGCGCCCGAGCCGGATCATCGCGCTGCTGCTGATCCTGGCGACGGTCGCGGCCGGGCTCGTCGGCTGGCGGCTGGCAGGACAGAAGGCCTCCGTCCCGTCCGTGATCGGTTCGAGTCCCGCCGCCGCGCAGACGGCCCTGCGCAAGGCCACCTGTCCCCCAAGGTCACGGCAGTCGCGATCTACAGCGAGACGGTGCAGAAGGGTGACGTGGCGGCCGTCGATCCGTCCGTGGGCCGGCGCCTGTCGCGCGGGACCGCCGTCAGCCTGACGCTGTCACTCGGCCCGGAGCGCTACACGGTGCCGACCGTCGACAAGCTGTCCCTGGCCGACGCCGTCGCCGCGCTTCGGGTCGCCCACCTGCACCCCGACACCCCGACGACGGCCTACAGCGACACCGTGGCCAGTGGCGCGGTCATCTCCATCAAGCCTGCCGCCGGTCTCTCGGTCAAGCCGCAGACGCCTGTCGCGATCGTCGTCAGCAACGGCCCGGCGCCCGTGACCGTCCCGAAGCTCTCCGGCCTCACCGGCGATCAGGCCGTCAAGGTGCTGCAGAAGCTGGACCTGAAGGTCACGGTCAGCAACGACTTCACTGACACCGTGCCGATCGGGCAGGTCATCGCCATCACGCCGAGCAAGAATCTGCACCGCACCCAGACCGTCCACCTCAGCGTCAGCAAGGGCCCGCAGATGGTGACGATCCCCTCCGGCATCGAGAACGACAGCCCCGGCTACGCCAAGCAGGTCCTGCAGTCGCTCGGCCTGAACGTCGTGACCCACAGCTACTTCCCGGGGCTTGACAGCTCGATCCTGGCGGTCCGCCCGGGCGGAGGCTCGTACGTGCGGGTCGGCTCGCAGGTCTCGATCTACCTGTACTGACACGTGCCCGCCCGCAAACCGAGCCCGGTTGGGGCACACGCCCCGTCCGCCGGGGGGCTGGCGCGCACCGCGCTTCCGTATGCCACGCGCGTCGGCGCCCAGGCCATCCAGATCTTTCTCGGCAATCCCCGCGGCTGGGCCGCCGCTGCCGGAGACCCGGCGCAGGACGATTCCTTCGCCGCCGCCTGCGCGGCCGCGCGGATAACGGTTTTCGTGCACGCGCCGTACCTGATCAACCTCGGCTCCCCGACCCCGGCCACCCTGGAACGCTCGATCGCAGCGCTGCGCCACGGACTCGAACGCTCCACCGCCGTCGGGGCAGCGGGACTGGTGATGCATGCCGGTTCAGCGGTCGATCCCGGCAGCCGCGACGCGGCCCTGAAGCAGGTCCGCGAGTCGCTCCTGCCGTTGCTGGCCGAGCTCGATCAGGGCCCGGGCTCCATCCGGCTGCTGATCGAGCCCACCCCCGGCAAGCCCACCAGTGCCGCGCTCGCGGCCCGGATCGAGGATCTCGGCCCGTACTTCGCCGCGCTCGAGGACCATCCGCGCCTCGGCGTCTGCCTGGACACCTGCCACGCGTACGCAGCCGGACACGACCTCGCCGCCCCCGGCGGTGCCCGGCGCGCACTGAACCTGCTGGTCAAGACCGTCGGCCGCGGCCGGCTTGGCCTGGTGCACGCCAATGACTCGCGTGATCCGCTCGGATCCCGGCGCGACCGTCACGCGCCGATCGGCGTCGGCGCCATCGGCATCGAGCCGTTCGCCGAGCTCTTCGTCCATCCGGCGACGCGAGGGGTTCCCGTCGTCGTCGAGACGCCGGGAGGCGAGGCGCAGCACGCGGTGGACGTGCGCGCGCTCAAGCGGCTGCGCGACACGGCGCGCTGAGCCATCGCCCGGCGCACAGCTAAAAGGGCGCTCCCCGATAGGGGAGACCGGTGACTAGCCGAGGCTCGCAGCGCGGGCCGGGTCGGGCAGTACCGCGACGTACGGCATGAAGGTCGGCGCCGCTAGCACGGCGAGGATCGAGTCGGCCACTTCGGGGCACTCCATGGTGCCGGGTCCGTTGTCGAGCAGGTAGCCGCCCGGGCCCCATTCCGCGGACAGTTCCCCGAGCAGCGTGCGGTCCCAGCCGTCGGTGACGCCGGTGCCGAGCGTCATGCCGACGGCGACCGTCGCGAAGGCCACGTCGCGATACTCCGACCGCCACGCCCTCGCGAGCTCCTCGAGCGCCGCCTTGCTGGAGGCGTAAGCCCCATCCCGGGCAGCGGCCGGCCGACCGACGTCGCCGAGATGTAGAGCACCCGGCCGCGCACCTGGCGCAGGTGCGCAAGAGCCGCGCGGGTGATCAGGGAAGCGCCGACGACGTTGGTGGCGAGCAGGTGGATCCAGGTGGCGGCGTCGACGTCGGCAAGCCGGATGAGGGGGTCGACGGCGGTCGCGTAGATCACGGAATCGAGCCCTCCGAAAGCCGCTGCGGCGGCGTCGACGGCGCCCGCGACCTCGCTCTCGACGGTGACGTCGCACCGCACCGCCAGCGCGCCGGCGCCGGCCTTGCGCGCGGCATCGTCCAGCAATTCGCGGCGCCGTCCGGCGAACGCCACCCGGGCGCCGGAGCGCGCCGCCCCGATACCGACCGCACGGCCGATCCCCGAGGACGCGCCCACCACCAGGACGCGATGACCGTTCAGAGCTGGGAAAGCAGGCACATTCGCGTTATCCGGCATGGCCCGTCACGCTAGCGGCGCGGCTGGACATCCCTCCAGGGCGGGTCAGGTGGCGAACTTCAGCGAGGTGAACCCGGGCGTGTTCGCCGCGATGACCATCGACCAGAAGGCCGGGCATCCGCCGTTCTTCAGGGTGATGCCCAGCTCCGAGATCACCGACCGGCGCACCAGGTCGGCGACCTTGTCATTGCCGATAAGCGGCCAGATGTGGTACGGCCCGGCCACCGTGAGGTAGTCCCGCGAACCGGTCACGTGGTTGAACAGCCACTGGCTGCTCGAAGGCGCGTTGTACGGGTCACCGGTGGCCTGCTCGACCATCAGCGGCACGACCTTGCGCTTGTTCCAGGCGAGGCCGACCGGCCGGCGCCGGACATGACGACGGCCATCTTGATCCGGGGATCGTTGTAGCTGGTCGACATCGTCATCCCGGCGACGGTCATGGCGCCGTCGCTGTGCCCGATGACGCCGATCTGGGTCTGGCTCATGGCCGCACCGAGGAAGTTGCCCGGCTGGCGCGCGTAGGCGATCATCTGCGTGATCACGGCAGACATGTCGTACATCTGGTTCAGCATCTCGGCGTTGCTACGCCCGGCGCGGGGCGGCACCGGAGATCGCTCCCTCGATCGGGAAGAGCGGCGCGGCGACGATATAGCCCTGCGCGGCGATGGCGTGCAGGAACGGCTGGTAGGTCTGCGGGCTCGCGTCGTAGCCCGCGCGCGAAGACGATCAGCGGGAAATGCCCGCCGCGCGCGGTGGCCCAGAACGTGTCGGAACTGGAGATCGGCCCCGACGCCGCCGGGTACCAGATCGAGATCGGCAGCTTGCGCACCGACAGCGCCGGCGACCGGGGAGCGCGCGGGCGTTCCGCGGGCGGTGTCCACGGTGTACCCGGCGGTCTTACCCACCGGCAACACGTCCCTTAGCGGGGTGAACGTGCTCCCGGTGGTGGCAAAGGGGTGCAGCTTCCCCCGCAGCGTGAGAGCTGCGTTCGGCGTTTCAGAATCTTCGCTGATGTCACGGCTCGACGCAGGTGCGGAGCTTGCGGTGGTCGGTGGTGTAGCCAGCAGCAGTGGCGGATGCGCTGACAGGAAGCAGGGTCGCAGCAGCCGCCAGTGCTAGGGGCAAAAGCATCATTCGGCGCATGTGTCCCAATCGGCCGCCCCATGCAGCCGATGAAGGCTCTCGGCGAGGCTGTCAGTTGTGTGGCAGTTTGCTGAGAACTTCAGCTGCCCGCCGCGGCCGCGGCTGGGTCAACGGCTAGCGAGGTCACCAGCCGCACGCGGTCTGGAGCCACTGCGGAGACTAAGACACCCTCAGCCCGCGCCGCGGACACGAAGCCCGGCGCGTCGCGGATAACTGTCAGCACGATGTTGGTGTCCACCGACCGCGGGTCGACCCCGCAGGCCTCCGCGAGCAGGCCGGCGTGCGCATGGTCGTCGGCCAGTCGCTCGAGATGGTGCTCGAGCGCGTAGCTGCCGGCCGCGGCCAGGACTCCGGCCTGGCGCATGCCCCCGCCGAGCCTGCGGCGGATGACGCGCGCCTCGGCGGCGCGCTCGCGGAGGTGACGACGAGCGAGCCGACGGGCGCGCCCAGCCCCTTGGACAGGCAGACCGAGAGCGTGTCGAAGAGGGTGCCGTACTCGTGCCAGCGCGACCCCGGTAGCGACGGACGCGTTCCAGATCCGGGCCCCGTCGCAGTGCAGCGCCTGCCCTCGTCGGCCGCGTCCATCGCCGCGCGCAGCTGCTCGAGCGGCCCCGTGCACCAGCCCCCCGCCGCGGTTGTGGGTCTGCTCGACGGCGACGGCGCTGGTCGGCAGCGTGCCCCAGCCGGGCGCCCGCAGCTGAGCCAGGTAGGCGTCGACATCGAGCGCCGGTCCGGCGACGGTGCGGGTCTGGATCGCCCCGTGCTGCGCGGCCCCGCCGCCTTCGTAGGTGACGATGTGCGCGTCGCTGTCGCACAGCAGCTCGCCGGCGGGTGGCACGACGAGGCGCAGGCAGATCTGGTTGCCCATCGTTCCGGACGGGACGAAGACGGCCGCCTCGTGGCCGAACATCCCGGCGACCCGCTCCTCGAGCGCGATGACGCTCGGATCCTCCCCGTAGACGTCGTCGCCGACCTCGGCAGCCGCCATCGCCCGGCGCATGCCCTCGGTCGGGCGCGGTGACGGTGTCGCTTCGCAGGTCGATCAGCCCGCTCGAGAACGCCATGACCGGGTCAGCCCTGCTGCAGCATCTCCGCGACGAGGAACGCCAGCTCCAGGGCCTGTGACGTGTTCAGCCGGGGATCGCAGGCCGTCTCGTAGCGTCCGGCGAGATCGGCCTCGCTGATCGCTTCGGCGCCGCCCAGGCATTCGGTGACGTTCTCGCCGGTCAGCTCGATGTGCAGGCCGCCCGGCCAGACACCGAGCCCGCGGCAGACATCGAAGAATCCCTGCACCTCGGCCATCACGTCGTCGAACCGGCGGGTCTTGACCCCGCCGGCGGAGACGGTGTTGCCGTGCATCGGGTCACAGGCCCAGACGACGGACGTGGCCGGTCGCGCGCACCTTCTCGACCAGCGGCGGCAGCGCATCGGCCACCTTGCCGGCGCCCATGCGGGCGATCAGCGTGATCCGGCCGGGCTCACCGCGCGGATCGAGCCGCTCGACCAGCGCGGCGGCGTCCTCCGGGGAGGCGGTGGGCCCGAGCTTGACCCCGATCGGGTTGCCGACGGCGGCGGCGAACGCGACATGAGCGCCGTCGAGGTCACGCGTGCGCTCCCCGATCCAGATGGTGTGCGCCGACAGGTCGTAGGCGAGCCCGGTGGCGTCTTCGGTACGGGTGAGCGCGCGCTCGTACTCCAGCAGCAGCGCCTCGTGGCTGGTGTACAGCTCGACCTGCTGACCGGAGGCGCCGAGCTCGACGCCGATGGCACGCATGAACGACAGCGCCCGGTCGATGTCGCGGCCGAGCATGTCGTAGCGCGCCCCCGCCGACGACGCGGCGACGAAGTCACGATTCCACGCGTGCACCTGGTGCAGGTCGGCGAAACCGCCGGTGGCGAACGCGCGCAGCAGGTTCAGGGTGGAAGCGCTCGAGTGGTAGGCCCGCACCATGCCGCGCCGGATCCGGCATGCGCTCCTCGAGCGTCGGCGCGAGCCCGTTGACCGCGTCGCCGCGGTAGCTCGGCAGGCCCGTGCCGGGCTCGATGTCGGCCGAGCGCGGCTTGGCGTACTGCCCGGCCATGCGCGCGACCTTGACGACCGGGAGCGAGGCGCCGTAGGTGAGCACGACCGCCATCTGCAGCAGGGTCTTGACCTTGTCGCGGATGCCGTTGGCCGTCGCGGCGGCGAACGTCTCGGCGCAATCGCCGCCCTGGAGCAGGAACGCCTGCCCGGCGGCGACGGACGCGAGCCGCTCCCGAAGGGTGCGCACCTCGTGGGCGGTCACCAGCGGCGGAACGGCGCTCAGCTCGTCGACGGCCGACGCGAGGCGCGCCGGATCAGGCCAGCTCGGCTGCTGCGCTGCAGCCCGCTGACGCCAGGCGTCCAGGTCGGGAGTGTCCACGGTCATCAAGACTACGGTCGGCATGCTGATCGCGCCGTGACCGCCCGGACGGCGCCCATGAGTCCATGATCAGGGCCGAGGCGGTTCAAACGCATGATCATGGGTGCGTTGATCTTGGTAGCCGAAGAAGACCTCAGCCTCCGCGTAGAGCTCCGGCGTGACGAGCTTCAACTCGCGCGTCGCCTCCCCGATCGGCACCCGCACGATCTTGGTGCCCTGAAGCGACATCATCGTGCCGAACCCCCCCTCGGTCACGGCGTCGACCGCGTGCAGGCCGAAGCGGGTCGCCAGCCAGCGGTCGTACGCGGTGGGGGTGCCGCCGCGCTGGATGTGACCGAGCACCGTCGCCCGGGCCTCGTGACCGGTGCGCTTTTCGAGCTCGCGCTCCAGCAGCTGCCCGATGCCGCCGAGCCGCTCGTGACCGAATGCGTCCTTCGCGCCGCCGCGCACGGTCAGCGTGCCTTCCTTCGGGACGGCGCCCTCGGAGACGACCACGATCGGTGCGTAGCGGTGGGTGGCGAAACGGTGCTTGACGAAGTCGGCGACCTCGTCGATGTCGAACGGGCGCTCCGGGATCAGGATGACGTTGGCGCCGCCGGCGAGGCCGCTGTACAGCGCGATCCAGCCGGCGTGGCGGCCCATCACCTCGCAGATGAGCGTGCGGTGGTGGCTCTCGGCGGTGGTGTGCAGCCGGTCGATGGCCTCGGTCGCGATGCTGACCGCCGTGTCGAAGCCGAACGTGTAGTCGGTGGCACCCAGGTCGTTGTCGATCGTCTTCGGGACGCCGACCACGCGCACGACGCCGTCGCTCTGCAGCTTGTTCGCGACCCCGAGGGTGTCCTCGCCGCCGATCGACGATCATCGCGTCGATCTCGAGCGCCTCGACGGTGGCCCGGATCCGGTCCAGCCCTCCGTCCACTTTGTAGGGATTCGTACGACTGGAGCCCAGGACGGTGCCACCGCGGGGCAGCAGCCCGCGGACGGCCTCGATGTCGAGCGGGACGATGTCGGCGTCCATCGGGCCCCGCCAGCCGTCCCGGAAGCCGACGAAGTCGTGACCGTGCACCTGGACGCCCTTGCGAACGACGGCACGGATGACCGCATTCAGCCCCGGACAGTCGCCGCCGCCGGTCAATACGCCAATTCGCATGTGGCGAGGCTAACGCCCGGGGCTGACGTGTGCTGTGAGACTTTGTGCCCTTTTTTCCGCGCCGCCCGTCAAGAAGCCCCCCGGACGCGCCGACGCAAGCCAAGTGCGACGAGTGAAGGCCACCACCCGGGCCACCCGGCGCACCCGCCGGTGGGTCGTGGCCGGCGCGCTCGTTGCCGGGCTCGCGGTCAGCCAGCCCGCGTCAGCCGGTACAGCGCCTTCGGTCGCCAACACCTCCGTGCCCACGACGATCGCCGGCTCTGCCGCCGGCGTCCAGAACGCTGCCGACCAGCTGGCCTCCGCGCAGCGTGACGTCGAAGCCGCCACCGCGAAAGCCCAGCAGCTGGCGTACGCCGTGGTAAAGCTGCACGACCAGCTGGCCGCCGCCCAGACCGCCGTCACCTCGGCGCGCGCCGACGCCCGGCAGTCGATCCGCGCGGCGCTCGACCAGGCGACCGTCGACCCGACGGCAGCGCTCTTCGCCGCGCTGGACGGCACGGACCCGGGCCTCGCGTCCCAGGTGCGCGATCGCCAGCTCGGTGACGTCGCCTCCCGCACCCACCAGTTCACCACCGCCGTCTCGCGGCTGAACTCGCTGACCCGCGAGGAGAGCAAGCGTCTGGAGGCGGCGCTCACCGCCGCCGCGCGGGCCGTTGCCGCCGCCGACAAGGCCCGCACCGCCCTCGCCGCAGCGCAGCAGACCGACCGGGAAGTACGCGACAAGATCGCCCTCGCTGCCCAGCGCGCCGAGCTGGACCGGCTGACCGCCGAGCTCGCCCAGAGCCTGGCCGCCGTCTCCGCGAGCAGCAGCACTTCCACGGGATATGCACCGATCACCGCCACGAACCTGCCCGCGTCGCTGCGCAGCCTCTACATGCGCGGCGCGGCCACCTGCCCCGGTCTGCCATGGAACGTGCTCGCCGGTATCGGGCAGGTCGAGACCGACCACGGGCAGAACAAGAACGTCTCGAGCGCCGGGGCGATGGGCCCGATGCAGTTCATGCCGGCCGACCTGGGCGAAGTACGGGGTCGACGGTGACGGCGACGGGGTCGCCAATATCCTCGACCAGGCCGACGCCATCTTCTCGGCGGCGAACTACCTATGCGCCGACGGCGGCGGCAACAGCGCCACGCTGTATCAGGCGATCTTCGCCTACAACCACTCCGACTACTACGTGAACACGGTCCTCAGCGTCGCCGCGCAGTACCACTAACGGGAAAATAGAGTCGCCTACCCAACCGGGGGAACTCGGTGGCATACGCCGGATGCAGCGGTGCGGAGACCCGCCAGCGCACGAGGTTGTAGCGCGCGTCGGCCAGCGCGTCGTGGGTATCGGCGGGCTCGGGAGGCAAAGCCGGGCTGCCCGCCTCCTCCCACATCTGACGCAGGTCGCGGGTGAAGCGCGGGAGCGCCCGGGGCAGCTGCGGCATCGTTCCCCAGAGCTGGCAGAGCACCACATGGTCGTACGCGCCGAACCACGCCCACAGCTGCGGCCGCGCGCCGCCGGTGGTGAGGAACTCCAGCACCCGCTCGCGGATCTTGAGCTTGGACTGCCACGCGCTCGACGACGGCGGCGGCAGCTTGTCGAGCACGTTGCGGCGCACCCAGGGCCCGGCGCGATCGGGGTCGAAGTCCGTGGAGACGAGGTAGAGCTCGCGCTCACCCGTCTCGTCGACGATCGCGATCGACACCAGCTCGATCGTCAGCCCGTCCTCGATGAACTCACAGTCGTAGAAGAAGCGCACCGGGGCCATGGGGTTATCTTCGCCGGTCCGCTCCAGGATCGCCCGACGAGGTCGTCCCGCGGGCACCGCACGACGACCGAAATTCTTTTGTGACCACTGTCGCGGCCACAAATCGTGGTTGTTGCCAACCGGACCCCCATCGATGCCAAGATCTGGAAGTGCAATGACCGCCTGCCCGGCCTGCGCCACGCCCGCCGCCCCCAGCGCCCGCTTTTGCGGCGCCTGCGGCACCGGACTGCCTCCGACCTGCCCCAGCTGCGGCGCGGAAACGGCGATGGGGCAGGCGTTCTGCACGGACTGCGGCACCCCGCTGTCCGGTGCGAACGCTCCCGCCAGGCGCCGCCCGGACGAGCGCCGGCGCGGCGAGGAGCGCCGGGTCGTCAGCGTGCTCTTCGTGGATGTCGTCGGCTGGACGAGCGCCGCCGAACAGCTGGACCCGGAAGACCTTCGCGCCGCCCAGTCCGACTATTTCGCCGCCGTCCGCACGGTCATCGAGGAAAGCGGCGGGACGCTCGAGAAATACATCGGCGACGCGGTGCTGGCGTGTTTCGGGGCGCCGCGGGCGACCGAGGACGATGCGTTACGCGCGGTGCGTGCAGCCCTGCGGATCCAGGAGGCGATGGGCGAGCTCGTCGTCGGAGACGAGCCGCTGGAAGCCCGCATCGGGGTCGCCACGGCCGAGGCTCTCGTCGATCTCGATGCCGATCCCGCCCGCGGCCAGGCGTTCGTCACGGGCGACGTCGTCAACCTGGCGTCACGGCTGCAATCGGCCGCGCCGGGGGGCGGGGTGATTGTCGGGGCTGCTACCTACGCCGCGACATCGGACTCCGTGCGATATGAGCCCGTCGGCGCATTGACGTTGAAGGGAAAAGCCGAACCGGTCGAAGCCTTTCTCGCCCTCGAGATGTCCGCCAAGGCGCCGTCCGGACCCCGTCACGACCTGCCGTTCGTCGGCCGGGGGCCGCAGCTGCGGCTGCTCGAAAGCTGCCTGGACCGGGCGATCGGAGACGGGGCGGGCGCCCTGGTCACGATCACCGGCGAGCCCGGCATCGGCAAGAGCCGGCTGGTGCACGAGCTGCACCGGGCCCGCGCCGACAGCGAGACACCCGACGGGACGCCGCGGCGTGCGGTGGCTGTCGGCGTCGTGCGTCTCCTTCGACAACAAGGGCAGTTACGCGCCGCTGGCCGCGCTGCTGTCGAGTTGGAGCGGCATCTCGGACGTGACGGCCCCGGGCGTCACCGCTGCCAAGCTGACCGAGCAGATCTCCCACTTGCTCCCCCGTCTCGACACCCAGCGGATCGTCGAGGCTCTGAGCCCGCTGCTGGGCCATGCCGGGCCGAACACCGGACTCGACGGCCGTTCCGGCGCCGCCGGTGCCGCCGCCGCATGGCGCCGCATCATGATCGCGCTCGCCGAGGAATCGCCGACGGTCCTCGTGCTCGAGGACCTCCAGCGAGCCGACGACGCCCTGCTCGACGCGGTCGAGGAACTGCTCGCGCTGGCGACAGAAGTCCCGCTGCTCATGGTCGTGACGGCGTGGCCGGAACTGCTGGAGCGCCGGCCGGGGTGGGGCTCGTCCGGCCCCGACATGGTGACGCTGAGCCTGCCGCCCCTCGACGAGGGCGAGACCGTGCAGCTGCTGTCCGGCCTGCTCGGCCCCGACCTGCCGCCCCCCGCTCTGGCCCGGCTGGTCGCGCTCGCCGGTGGCAACCCGATGTACGCCGAGGAATGCGCCGGCATGCTGCGCGACCGGGAGGCCGCTCAGCTGGTGCGAGGCATCCCCGAGCTCCCGTTGCCACGCTCGGTACAGGGGCTCGTCGCCAGCCGGCTCGACCTGGTCAGCGATGATGAACGCGCGGTACTGCACGCGGCGTCCGTCCTGGGCGACAGCTGCTGGCCCAGTCCGGTGTCGCTGCTGGCCGAGCTGCCCGGGCCCGAGGTGGAGGTCTGCCTCGCGCAGCTGGCCCGGCGGGGAATGCTGCGCCGGGTACGCCCGTCGAGCGTCCCGGGCGAGCCGGAGTACGTGTTTCGTTCGGCTCTGGTACGCGAGCTGGTGTACGCCCGCCTCCCTCGCCCGCGCCGGCTCCACCAGCATGTCCGCGCTGCCGACTGGTGGGCCACCCGTCCGAGCGGCCGCGACTCCGAGCGGGCCGAACTCGTCGCCCATCACCGGGTGCTGGCCAGCGAGCTCGCGTCCGCGCTGCGGGCTCCCGAGGCGGGGCTACGGGCCGAGCAGGCCCGCCTGGCCCTGCGCGAAGCCGCGGAACGCTCCTACGTGCTGCGGGCGCTGCTGCCGACGCGCGCCCATCTCGACCGGGCTCTCGCGCTCTGGGACCCGGACGTGGATCCGGTCGGACGGCAGTCCTGCCTGCGCCTGGTCGAGGAAGTGCGCTTTCTCGCCGACCGCGACAACTACGTCAAGCAAGGCGGGCCGGCGCGGGTCGCTGCGGTGGCCGAAGCGCTCAGTGCGCTCAACGCCGATGCCGAGGCAGCCCGCGCCCACACCCTGCTCGGCCAGGTGGCCTGGTGGATCGCCGACCGTACCGAGGCCCTCGCCCAGCACGGGCGCGCTGTCCAGTTGCTCGCCGCCCTCCCGGCGGGTGAGCAGCAGGCGCTCGCGCTCACCGAGCTGGCCCGCCTGCAGATGCTGTGCGAGCAGTCCGCAGACGCGATCAGGACCGGCCGCGAAGCCGTGGCGCTGGCCGAGCGGCTGGGCCTTTCCGAAGCGGTGGCCAACGCGCTGTGCACGGTCGGCGTGGCCCGATACCTCTCCGGTGACGCCGGCGGGATCAGCGACCAGGAGAGCGCACTCGCGCTGGCCCGGCGCGAGCAACTCGCCGCGCTCCCCCGCGTCGCCAACAATCTGGCGACCACGCTGCAGGAGGAGGGCGAGCTGCGTCGCAGCTACGCGCTGATGGACGAGGCCGCGACGGCGTCGGACTCCAGCGGCGGCGGGGGCGGCGCGGGTATGCACTCGTTCCAGGCCGAGCCGGAGGCGGCGCTGCGGGCCTACAACGAGGGCGATTGGGACCTCTCGCTGAGCCTCGCTGACGGCTTCCTGGATCAGTCGCAGGACCGGCTGGGTCCCTGGGAAGCCCACCTTCGAGGGCTGCGGACCTGGCTCCGGCTGCTGCGCGGCGAGGATGCCGGGCTGCTGATGCCGAGCCTGGAAGCGGCGATCGACCAGGCGCGCTCCAGCGGGTTCCCGCAGATCGTGCGTCCCGTGCTGGCCATTGCCGGGCGGTGTGCGGCGCTCGAAGGCGACCCGGTACGCGCCGCCGCCTTCTACGACGAACTGCGCACCCACTTCCCCGGAGCCGACGAGACGCCCTCCCGGGAATGGCTCCCCGCCGCGGTGGCCGTCGCGTGCTACCTCGATGAGGCCGGCGCCGATCCGGCCGCTGAGCGCGCCAGCGACCTCGAGGCCCGGCTGAGGGCCGCGGGACACCAGACCCGCTGGGTCAAGGCCGCGCTCGCGTCACTGCGCTCGGCGCGGATGCGCCGGCAAGGCGATCCCGAGGCGGCGCTGCAGGCGGCCGATGAGGCCGTCGCGCTCTACGGCGAGATCGGCGACGAGACCGAACGCGGCCTGGCCGTGGCGCACGCGGCGGCCTGTGAGCGCGAGCTGCGCGGGGCCGGGCGCTGGGAATGGGAACTGGCGGCATTCGCCGCGCGTACCGGGGCGGTGCGACTGCTGCCGGAACCGTCCTCCGCCTCGGAAGTGCTCGGATTGATCCCGGACCGCCGCGAGCCGGGCGCCGGCCAACCCGACTGACGGCTCAGGCCGCCTCGCGGGTCGGCTCGGGATCGTGAGTGTCGGGCGGGGACGACGGCGGCGGGGTCCTCGGGGGCGGCGGGACGGACTTGCGCGCCGCCGCGAGATCCGCCTTCGCCTTCGTCGCGTAGATGTCGACGTACTCCTGGTTCGACAGCGACATGAGCTCGTACATGATCTCGTCGGTCATGCTCCGCAGGACGAAACGATCGTCCTCCAGGCCCGCGTAACGGCTGAAGTCCAGCGGCGCCCCGAACCGCATCCCGATCCGCTTGATCCGGGGAATCACCTTGCCCTGGGGCTGGACCTCGAACGTGCCGATCATCGCCACCGGGATGACGGGCACGCCCGCCTCCAGCGCCATTCGCGCCACCCCGACCTTGCCGCGGTACAGCCGCCCGTCGGGCGATCGCGTGCCTTCCGGATAGATGCCGAGCAGCTTGCCCTCTTTGAGGATGTCAATGCCGGTCTCCAGGGCCGCCTCGCTGGCGCGGCCCCCGCTGCGGTCGATGGGGACCTGACCGACTCCGGTGAAGAACATCCGCTTCAGCCGGCCCTTCAGGCCGGGCTCGGTGAAGTAGTCGCTCTTGGCCAGGAACGTCACGCGCCTCGGTACGAGCAGAGGCATGAAGATGGAATCGAGGAACGAGAGGTGGTTACTCGCGATGATCGCGGGGCCGGCCTCGGGAACGTTCTCCAGGCCCTCGGTCCACGGCCGGTAAAGAACCCTCAGCAGGGGCGTCAAGATCGCCTTGACGACCCAGTAGAACACCTCAACTCCTCGCCGCGGCCAGTCGAAGGGGTGCCGACGCACACCGCTTGTCCGACGAGCCGATCCCCCGACCCTAAGAGTGCGAGGGGGCGGCAGCAATCCCGACTTGCCATCTCGTGACCCAATGGGCGGTAAACACCATCGCCACCCGAGCCGTTGCATGAAACGATAGGCGAGCCCAAAGTCCCGTGCGGACGATCGAATGGGCCGGAGCGGATTGGCAAGGAGGTACGCGCGTGCCTTTGCTGCCAGGTGCCGAGCCGTTCGCTCACGACGGGGGTCCCATCGGGGCGCTGGTGCTGCACGGCTTCACCGGCACCCCCCAAGGGGTTCGTGATTGGGGTGTGGCGCTGGCGGATGCCGGGCTGACGGTGACGGTTCCGCGACTGCCCGGTCATGGCACCCGGTGGCAGGACATGGCCCGCACCCGCTGGACCGACTGGTACGGCGAGGCCGAGCGCGCGTTCGACGAGCTGCGCAGCTGCTGCGCCGAGGTGTTTGTCTGCGGCCTGTCCATGGGAGGCACGCTCGCGCTTCGCCTTGCCGAGCAGCGCGCTACCGAGGTGGCCGGTGCCATCGTCGTCAACGCCTCGCTGGCAACCGAGCGCAAGGACGCGAAGCTGCTGCCGCTGCTGCGCCACATCATCCCGGCGTTCCCGGGAGTGGCGGGCGACATCGCCAAGCCCGGCGTCAAGGAGCTGGCGTACAGCAAGATGCCGCTGCAGGCCGCGTATTCGCTGAGCCAGCTGTGGGCGATCACGCGAGCCGACCTCGGCGAGATCACCTGCCCGGTGCTCTCGTTCCGCAGCGAGGTCGACCACATCGTGGAGGCGATATCTGGCACGATCCTGCGCGAGGGAGCGGCGGCCACCACCGTCACCGAGCGGCTGCTCACCCAGAGCTTCCACGTGGCCACGCTCGACCATGAAGCCCCGCTGATCTTCGCGGAGAGCATCGAATTCGTCCGCGCCCACACCGGCGCCCCTCGATCGAGCCCGCGATGACCGCGCGCGGCAATGGGCTACGGGCGAGCGCCTACGCGGTCCTCATCGAGATCGAGGAATCTCTCGGCGATCCGATGCTGGCGGCCCTCGCCGCCCGCGAGATCGCGGCGTACCTCGAGCCGACCCCCGGGCCCGGTGGCACCACCCGATTGATCGTCTACGTCGACGTGCTCCAGCGGGCACCGGCGCGCACCGTCCTCGCCGGTCTCACCCCGGCGATGGCGGGCGATCCACCCGCGGAGTCCGAGTCGCCGCAAGACGGGGTCACGCCGGAGACGAGCGAGGGGGAGCCGGCTGGCGGTTCAGCCAAGGGTTCAACCGACGATCTGGCCACCGATGCCGCGTTCGCTGCGCTGGTCGAGGCCTTTCATCGCACGCCCGACGAGCGCACCTGGCCCGCGGCCGAAGACCTGCCCGCCGACCCCGCACCGCCCGGCTACGCCGGCTCGTCCCGGACGGCGCTGCCGTCCGACACCGTCCTACCGGCGGAGTCGCCGAGGCGCGTCGCCAAGAAGTTCGACCCGCGCACCGATGTCGACCGGCGGCGTCCGGCACCGCCTGTCCCGCCGCGCCCGTCGTCCGCCTCACCCGAGCCGGTCAACGGTCTCGACCCTCAGCTCGACGACGAGATCGACGACGAGGAGCACTACATCCCGCCGCCCTTGCCGCGGCTGGACCCGCCGCCGTTCGCGACCCGCTGGGCGCTGGTGGGGCTGATGCTCGGGCTGGCGCTGCTGCTGCTGCCCACCGTGCTCGACTTCGGCCACCGCACGTCCCTCGACATCGCAGGCGTCGTCTGCGTGCTGGGCTGCGGCGCCCTCCTGGTGTCACGCCTGCATGACCGCTCCCCCGACGACCCGGACGACGGCGCCGTCGTCTGACCCGGTCGCGCCGGTTACCCGAGCACCCCTGATCCACTGCGGCCGGTAGCCTGCGCCAAGGTGGGTGACCAGCAGCTTCGACCCAGGGAGGGCATGCAGACGGTATGGAATTCTCCGAAACCGTCGAGGTGACCGGCCATCTGATGGACACCGGTGTGCTCGCCCGGATCCTGGACGACGTCCTGGAGTACGGCGCCGATTACGCCATCCAGCGCCTGGATGTCGGGCGCACCCACGACGACGAATCCAACGCCCAGATCGTCGTCGTCACCCAGGACCCCGACTCGCTGGCCCGCCTGCTCATGCGGCTGCAATCGCACGGGGTCAACGCCGTCGAACCAGGCGCCGCCGTCACGAAACCGGCCCCCCGCGACGGCGTCTTCCCCGATGACTTCTACTCGACCACCAACCTCGAGACCGTCGTACGGCTCGGCGGCTCGTGGGTCCCGGTCGAGCAGCCCGAGATGGACTGCGGGCTGCTCGTGAGCGCCTCGCGGGTGCGTACCGTCCCGGTCTCCGACGTCCGGGAGGGCGACGAGGTCGTCTGCGGGGCGTCCGGGGTTCGGGTGGTGCTCCCGCCGCGTGAGCACTCGGCGCACACCGGAGTCCGTACCGGCGCCGAGATGTTCGGCTTCATGTCCTCGGCGGTCTCTTCGGAGAAACCCCAGGCGCTGCAGGTGCGCCAGATCGCGTCGCGTATCCGTGACGTGAAGGCCGACGGCGGCAAAGTGCTCTGGGTGGCTGGCCCCGCCGTCGTGCACACCGGTGCCGACGCCGCCATGGTCGCGCTGGTGGAAGCGGGATACGTCGACGTGCTCTTCGCCGGCAACGCGCTCGCGACGCATGACATCGAGGCCGCGCTCTACGGCACGTCGCTCGGGGTCGACCTGGCCGCCGGCCGCGGGGTCGAGCACGGGCACGAGCACCACATCCGGGCGATCAACACGATCCGCCGCGAGGGCTCGATCGCCGGGGCCGTGGCGTCCGGGGTGCTCGTCGGCGGGATCATGCACGCGATCGTCAAGCGCCACAAGCAGTTCGTCCTGGTGGGCTCGGTCCGCGACGATGGCCCGCTGCCCGACGTCTACACCGACGTCATCGAAGGTCAGCGGGCGATGCGCGGGGCGCTTCGCGGGGTGGGCCTGTGCATCATGGTCGCGACGATGCTGCACTCGATTGCGACCGGGAACCTGCTGCCCGCGTCGGTCCCGCTGGTGAGCGTCGACATCAATCCGGCGACCGTGACCAAGCTCGCCGACCGTGGGAGCGCGCAGGCGATCGGAATGGTCACCGACATCGGGCTCTTCCTCGAGCAGTTGGCGACCGAACTCGTGCCCGACTACCCGGGAATCCGCTGAGCCTCGCGATCAGGCGAGTTCACGCGAGAGGTCGGCCGCGCCCACCAGGCCTGCCTCGGGTCCGAGAACGGCGCTGACCAGCTCCGCCTCCGGACGGAAGCCGCGCCCGGGCAGACGCCGGCGGTACCACTCACGCGCTGGCCCGAGCAGCAGGTCGCCGGCGTCGGAGACGCCGCCGCCGATCACGAAAAGGCCCGGGTCGAGCGCGGCGGTGACGTTCGCCAGGCCCCGGCCCAGCCACTCGCCGACCGTGGCGAACGCCTCCACCGCAGCGGAGTCGCCCTCCTCGGCGGCCTGCGTGACGATCGGGCCGGTGATGGCGTCCACCTCGCCGCCGGCCAGGTGCAGCATCCGGTGACCGTGCACGGGGTCGGTCGAGGCGATCTCGCGGGCTTCCCGGACCAGCGCCTTCCCGCTGCAGTACTGCTCCCAGCAGCCGCGCCGCCCGCATCCGCACCGGTGGCCGTCCGGCACCAGCTGCATGTGACCGAACTCGGCGGCGATCCCGAACCCGCCGCGATACAACGCCCCGGAAGCGACCATCCCGCCGCCGATACCGGTGCCGATCGTCACGCAGATCAGGTCGGCTGACCCGCGTCCCGCACCGAAACGGTGCTCGGCCCAGGCAGTGGCGTTGCCGTCGTTCTCGACCACGATCGGCAGGTCGATGCGGGCGGCGAGGTCGTCCCGGATCGGCTCGTCCCGCCAGACGACGTTCGGCGCGAAGTACACCCGGGAGCGGCTGCGATCGATCCAGCCGGCCGCCCCGATGCCGACGGTCTGCACCCCGGGGTGACGGGCGAGCAGCGGCTCCACGAGCTCGACGACGGCATCCGCCACGGCCGGGGCCTCGGTGTCCGGGGTCGGGCTGCGCAGCACCTCGAGGATTGAACCGTCCTCGGTCACGACGCCGGCGGCCACCTTGGTGCCGCCGATGTCGACGCCGATCGCCAGGCCCATGGCGAGGTCAGCGGATGTCGATGCGCTCGGACGCGGGCCGCTTGCCCGCCGACCATGACGCCTGCGACGACTCGACCGCAGCCCGCACCGCGGCCATCAGCGAGGCCGAGGCATCAGCAAGATGCTGGAAGACCTCAGGCCGAGCGCCCTGGGCCAGCCGCAGCAGCTGGCACACCGGGCACAGCTGGCACTCGGCCGACTCGCCCGCACCGTCGAGCAGGGGGTGGGTGAATCCCGCCGACACCCACCCGGAGAGCGCCTCGGCGAGCTTGGCAGCCTCCTCGGCGAGCGGGCCGTGTGCGTGCGGGCCTGCGGTAGGTGCCGTCATGTCCTCATCCAGAGCTCGGGGTCGGGCTCGAAGGTCACCTCGAGGCGCCCGTCGACCATGCTGGCACCGGTCACGAGACAGCGCCTGAGCACGGACGGTAGCGAGAGCAGCCGCCGCCAGCTGCCCACCGTGATCGACAGCTCGTCGCCCCGGCGGGTGAGGCCGACGTCGTCCCGCGAGGCGAACGGCAGCAGCACCGTCAGCGCAAAACCGTCGGTGGTCCTGCGGACGCTGATCGGGTCGGGTGCGGTCGGCATGCCGAGCGGGTCGAGCTCGCCATACGCCTCCTCACCCAGCGCCGCGAGCGCCGCCACCCCGACCGGCTCGCCCGGCTGGTACCCGACGCGCAGCAGCGGGAGCGGGGCGAACGACTCCTCGACCGCCTGCAGCTGCACCTGCTGCGCCTTCGCCCAGGCGTCGCGCCAGGGATCGCCGCCGGGGAAGATCCGGTTGGCGATCACCGCGTCCACCCGGTAGCCGTAGAGGGAGAGGGTGGTCATGGTGCGCCGCGCCTCCGCGACGACGACCGCCTCGGGCGTCAGCACCAACCGGACGCTGGTGCGCTCGGGGTCGGAGAGCACCGCCCGCACCCCCGCGAGCTCGCCGTGCAGTCGCTCGACGGCGTCGAAGACCGCGTCGCTCGGCATCGGCACACCCGCCACCCGGTTCAGCACCGGCCGCAGCGACCGCACGACCCGGCGCTCCATCGGCCAGAGCCGCCGCATGTACCAGTCCAGCGCATCAGGCAGGGCGAGCAGTCGCAGCGTCTCTGCCGTGGGCGCGCAGTCGACGACCACGAGATCCCAACGGCCGCACTCGACCTGCTCGCGTACGGCCAGCAGGGCAAGCACCTCGTCGGCGCCCGGCAGCACCGTGAGCTCCTCGGCCTCGATCGGGTCGATGCCCGCCTTGGCCAGCACCTGCATCAGGTAGCTCTGGACCTGCCGCCACGAGCGTTCGAAGCTGGACTGCGCGTCGACTTGCAGGCCCGCGAGGCCGGTGTCGATCTCGGTGGGTTCGGCTCCGAGCGGCAAGCCGAACGCGTCGGCGAGCGAATGCGCCGGATCGGTCGACATCACGAGCGTCTTCATTCCGCGCGCCGCCGCTGATACCGCGGTGGCTGCCGCCGCGGTCGTCTTGCCGACGCCGCCCTTTCCGGTGAAGAGCAGGACCCGCACTTACGCGACTCCCGCCCGGACCCGCGTACTCAACCCTCGCAGCGTTTCTTGAGATCTTGCAGCGCGGTGTCGACGATCTTGGACTGGATCCGGCGGCGGATGAGGCCGGGGACCGGGATCGCGATCTCGACGGTGAGGTCGTAGGTGACGGTCGTGCCACCACCCGCCGCGAGAGCCATCTCATACCAGCCGACCTGGCTCTTCTGCGACCGGCCCTGGCTCATGGTCCAGTCGACCCGCCGGTCGCCGTCCCAGGTGTACTCGTTGGTGTAGAGGTCGGACAGACCCATGATCTCCACGTGGAAGCGCACGGACTTCGCCCGGCCGTCGGCGCCTTCTTCGAGCACGTCGATCTGCTTCACCGGTCCGGCCCATTCCGGATAGGACGGGAAATCGGCGATGACGGCCATGATCTTCGCGGGATCAGCCTTGATCAACATGCTCTCGTTGGCGTGATCGGGCACGCGACTGCCTCCTTGGAACGGCGGACGACGACCAGCCATCCCCGGAAGCAAAGAGGCTACCCGGGGGCTCGCGGCAGGCGAGGCATATCCCGATACCCGGGGGCGCAGGTCGATGCCGCCGCGCGGCGCCCGGGAAGGGTCCGCTGTCAGCCGACCAGCGAGATGATCACAGGGATGAGCACGGCGAGCGCCATGGCGAGGAACGCGGCTGCGGCCAGGCGGACCTGACGGGTTTCCGGCAGCCAGCTCAGGGCAGCACTGCCCGGGCGATGCCGGCCGCCCTCACCGTCACGAAGATCGCCGAGGAACGATCCGCCGCAAACCGGGCAGGCGTTGTGCTCGAACGAGACTGTCTCACTGCACTTGCAGATCCAGGTCAGCGTGGCGAGCTTGCTGGGCTGCCCGTCCCCCTCCAGATCAGCGTTCAGATCAACGTTCAGATCAACGTCGTGGTGGCCGTCGCGGGGGGAGATGACCCTCCCCTCCTCGCCCACCACCTCTCCCACCACGTCAGCGTCGACGATGTCGTCGGCGGCCGCGTTACTCCAGTGGGCAGGTTCCGGCTCCAGTGACGCTTCCACCAGAGGCGCGGCCAGCGCGTCGCTGGCGTCAGCCTGCGTCGCGGAGGCCGTCACCAGCTCGGAAGCCGGACGAAGGTCCTGGTAGCAGAGGGAGCACCAGGACGACTGCGGGCGCACCTTGGCCCCGCATCCCGGGCAGCGGTCAATCTCCACAGACTCCTGATCGGCTGCTGAGCTCCGGATATGAACCACAGCCGCCGTTGTCCCCCCATGTGGCCCTCCAGCGAGCGAGTGATGACGGCCACATCGAGCGTTACTTGCCGGTAGCCTCTGATAGGCGGCCGAGCCACCGCTCGCCGACATGATTGACGGAGCAGCCGCGCCTTGAGGGAGCACCCGTGCGAGAACTCACCGTGCCGGCCAGGCGAGAAATCCTGGAATCCGTGACCGACGAGGCCAACCTGACCGATGCGCTCTTCCGCAATGCCCAGGAAGCCGGCGATCAGGTCGGGTTGCGCCGCCGCACCGAGGACGGCTGGGTCTCGGTCACCTGGACCGACTTCCTCGGCGAGGTGCAGGCGCTTGCCAAGGGGTTGGTCGCCAAGGGGGTCTGTGCGGGCGATCGCGTCGCGCTGATGAGCAAGACCCGCTACGAGTGGACGCTGGCCGACTACGCGATCTGGTGCGCGGGCGGCGTCACGGTGCCGATCTACGAGACTTCCAGCAGCGAGCAGGTCGCGTGGATCCTCAGCGACTCCGGCGCCGTGGCGATAGTCGCCGAGTCCGAGCACCATCACTCGATCGCCACCGAGGTCCGCGATCAGGCCCCTGACCTGCGGGAAATCTGGCAGATCGACGGCGGCGGTCTCGACGCCTTGGCCGCGGGGGGTACCGGGGTCGCCGACGCCGAGATCGAGTCCCGCCGGGCCGCGCTTCGCGGCGACACCCTCGCCACGATCATCTACACCAGCGGCACGACCGGGCGTCCCAAGGGCTGCGAGCTGACCCACGGCAATTTCGTCTTCGATGTGGCATCCGTGACCAGCGGGCTCGACCGGCTCTTCGACGTCGAGGACGCCTCCACCCTGCTCTTCCTACCGCTGGCACACGTTTTCGCCCGGCTGATCCAGGTCGGCTGCGTCGCGAAGCGGGTGGTGCTCGGACACACCGCAGATATCAAGAACCTGCTGCCCGACCTCGCGGTCTTCCAGCCGACGTTCGTGCTCGCGGTCCCGCGCATCTTCGAAAAGATCTTCAACGGCGCCCAGACCAAGGCCCACTCCGAGAGCCCGATCAAGGGCCGCATCTTCGATCAAGCCGAGCACGTGGCCATCAAATACAGCGAGGCGCTGCAGTCCGGACGCATCCCCGCCCTGCTGAAGGCACAGCACGCGCTGTTCGACCGGCTCGTCTACTCCAAGATCACCGCGCTGCTCGGCGGCAACGTGACCTACGCCGTCAGCGGCGGCGGACCACTCGGCGCGCGCCTTGGCCATTTCTTCCGCGGCATCGGCGTCACGGTCTGCGAGGGCTACGGCCTCACCGAGTCGGCAGCAGGCGCGTGTGTGAACCTTCCGCACGCGATCCGGGTCGGGTCGGTCGGACGGCCGATCCCCGGAACGACGATCAGGATCGCCGAGGACGGCGAGGTCCTGATCCGCGGTCCGCACATCCTGCGCGGCTACTGGCGCAACGAGGCGGCGAGCAAGGAAGCCATCGACGACGAGCGCTTCCTGCACACCGGCGACATCGGTGAGCTCGACGCCGACGGCTACCTGTCGATCACCGGCCGCAAGAAAGAACTGATCGTCACGGCCGGCGGCAAGAACGTCGCCCCGGCCGTGCTGGAGGACCGGCTGCGCGCCCACGCCCTGGTCAGCCAGTGCGTCGTGGTCGGCGACGCGAAGCCGTTCATCGCCTGCCTGATCACGCTTGACGTGGACGCGGTTCCGGCATTCCTCAAGGCGCACCACAAGCCGCTGGACACGCCGATCGCCGACCTCACGGAAGACCCCGACATGCTGGCCGCCATCCAGTCGGCCGTCGACGAGGCCAATCTCGCGGTGAGCAAGGCAGAGGCGATCCGCAAGTTCGTCATCCTGCCGGTGGACTTCACCGAGGAGGGCGGCGAGCTCACCCCCTCGCTCAAGCTCAAGCGCACCGTCGTGATGAAGGAGTTCTCCGGCGAGGTCGAATCGCTCTATCGCTGACGACTGATCCGACGGCTATCCGACGGCTACCTATCGGCTGCCGGAGGCTGGCGTTGGGTATGTCAGCGCGCCCGCAGCAGTTCCCGGAGCCGACCGGCCAGGGTGGGCCAGCGCCACTCGCGTGACACCCAATCCCGGCCGGCAGCACCCATCGCGGTGCGTTTGGGCTCGTCGGCGAGCAGCTCGCTGACCCGATCGGCGACCTCGGCCACCCGGCGACCGTCGACCACGTGTCCGGTCACGCCCTCGAGCACCGCGTCCGGGGCTCCCCCACTATCACCGGCGACGACGGGAAGCCCGCACGCATTCGCCTCGAGGTAGACGATGCCGAGACCCTCCACCTCCAGCCCGCGCCTCCGGGTGCGGCACGGCATGGCGAAGACGTCTCCCGCTGCGTAGTGCGCGGGCAGTTCGGCGAACGGCACCGAACCGCTGAAGATCACGTCTCGTTCGTGATCCCCCTCCCGAACCATCCGCTCGAGCTGCTTGCGGTAGGGACCTCCCCCGACCAGCAGCAGCGCCGCCTCCGGGACTCGGCGCCGGATCGCGGGCAGCGCTCGAATGAGGACGTCCTGCCCCTTGCGAGCCACGAGCCTGCTGACGCAGACCACCACCGGACGCTCGGAAAGCCCGTAGCGGCTGCGGATCCCGGCCCCGTCTGCCTCGGGCGAGAACGCGGCCGTGTCGACCCCGCTGGGCAGCCGGACGAAGTGCGTATCCGGCCCGCATGCGGCAGCCAGCCGCTTCAACGTGTACTCGCCGAGGTAGGTGACCGTGTCGCACTCCCGCCCGATGCGGGCGAGCAACTGACGGGCGGCCGGCAACCTGGCCCACCCGACCTCATGGCCGTGGGTGCTGGCGACGATCTGAGCCATGCCCGGATCGCGACGAAGCGGCCCGGCGAGCAGGCCGAGCGGCGCAGCGGCGCCGAACCACACCGAGTCGCAGGCGTACTCCGCGGCAATGGCACGAGCCCGGCGGAGGGCGCCCGCTGTCGGCAGCAGCAGCGACGTCGGGTGACGCACCACCGGAAAGGCCTGCGCGGCGTCGAACGCAGCCGCTCCCTCCCACCCTGAGGCGTAGACGACGAGCTCGTCCGCCGGAAGCTGGCTGGCCAAGCTGTGCACGTAGGACTGGATGCCGCCGACCCGCGGAGGGAAATCGTTGGTGATGACGAGGGTGCGGTTCATCTCGCACGCCCAGCCACGCAGCGGATCGTACGAGAGCGCGGCCGCAGCCGGCCCCACCGGGGCGATCAGCCGGCGATCAGCCGGCGCGCGGCCGGCGCGACCACCGCGTGGCCGAACCCCGCGCCGGACCCAGATCAGCCCCCGGCACTTCTCGCTCGTGAGAAGGCCCGGCCGGGAGCTCGGCCTGCATCAGGCGCAGCGGAGGCACCAGGCCCGAGCCGGCCAACACCGCGACGGCGGTCTGCTCGTCGGCATCGAGATCGACGCCACCGGCGTGAGAACCGAGCACGACGCTCACGACGCAATCGCTGCACTCGGTCGGCCGACCGATGCACGTAGCGCAATCGATGATCATGAACCCACCTCCTCGCACCCGGCGTCCTGCCGGGACGGCGCAGACGCTAGGAGAGGGGTCCGACAAAACCGTGGGCGCCGGCTCAGATGCGCTCGAGCCGGCCCAGCAGCGCCGCCGACGGCAAGGCCTCCGCGCCCACTCTGCGCACCGCCGCGACGACCTCCCGGTCATTGGTCACGACGACGACCGGGCGCCCCGCCGGCTCCGCCGCGGCCAGCCGCACGATCAGCTGGTCGGCCAGTTCGCCGAGGGCGCTGAACAGGACCCGCACTCCCCGGGGGGCACCAGCCGCCACGGGCCGCGACGACGCAGCGGTCGCATCGAAGACGCACGTCAGCTCCGCGCCGGTCGAACGGGCCGCCAGCCCGCCCAGGCCGCTGAGCAACCGGCTGCGCTGATCCTCCAGGGTCAGGGACGCGTAGCCGAGCTTGGTCACGTTGTACCCGTCGACGATCAGGTGGATGCCCGGCACCGCCAGGATCTCATCGACCAACGCCGGATCGTCGTCCGCGCGCCCCCGGCGCATCGCGGCGAGCGTCTCGGCCAGACTGGCAACCTCGCCGCGGGACTCCCCCTCCGCGACGAGATCGACCGGACGCACCACGGCGGCGGGAAGGTCGAGCTCGCGGCGCAGCCCGGCCGCGCCCGCCGTGACCGTGTCGAGCAGCACCCGCAGGCGGGCAGCTTGGACATCGCGGTCCGAGCGGGTTCCCCGGCGCGCTGCGGCGGCACTCGCCTCGGCGTCACGAAGCCGCGCGCGCAGCCTTCGTACTTCCGCCGACAGTTCGCGTTCGGTCGCGGCGCGCCGCGCCTCCAGCTCGGCGGCCCGCTGCTGCGCCTGCTCGAGGGCCAGCCCGGTGCGCCGCGCAGCGCTCTCCGACTTGTCGAGCGCGCGCCGCGATTCGTCGACTTCGCGGCGGAGCACGGCGGCCTCGGCGCGTAGCCGGGCCGCCTCCTCGCGCGCGGCGGCGCGCGCGGCCTCGCGCTTTTCGTGGCGGCGCGCGGAGATCTCGCGTCCGCCAGAACTCGCCGCTTCGGGCGGCCGCGCGGCGTCCACCCGGGTACGCCAGTCCGCCGCGTCAAGCACGTACGCCACGGCCGCGACGTCGGCGGCAGGTACCGCGGGCACCTCGGCCCCGGTGTCGAGGGCCGACGCCAGGTCGGGAAGCCCTTCCCTCACGCGAGCCTGAACGGCGGCGCGAAACGCGGGATCGCTCTCCAGCGCCGCACCGATCGTCGGCGCGCCGAGACGGGACCGCTTGGCGGGCGTGAAACGCCGGATAGCCCGCAGCGACGCCGGGACGTCGTCGTCGTCCATCGCCGCCAGGGTCTCGTCGGCCAAGGCGATCACGCGCGCCCGGACGGCGGGCGGCAGCTCTCCGGGCTTGTCCAGCCCGGGTTGCGGGGACTGACCCGGGCTCACGACTCGCCGTCGGGCACCGCGGCAGCCCGACCTGCGGCATCATCCACCTGCTCGGGGTGGTCAGGACGAGGCTCGATCACAACGCTGTCCACCGCTGCGCACCAGCGGCACGTCACGCGCTCGATCGTCTCCACCAGCACCTCACGCTCCGAGACCTCCTGGACACCCGCGAGACTTACGTGGACGAACTCGCGCGAGCGCAGCGCGCGGATCACGTCGAAGCGCGTGAGGTTGCCGCACGCACCGCACCGCCAGCGGCTCTCGGGACCGGGCAGGGCAACGGGCACGGCAGGCTCCTCGCACATCGGGACAGATCGAAGTGTCCGATCGATCAGCAGGCTTCTGACACCGAGCGTAAGTCCGCGAGAGCGGCGCAATCGCCCACCCGCGTCACCTTCTGCGGCGATCTGCGTTATCGGGAGCAAATCACCCGATCTTGGGCACACCCAGAACCGCGACGCGAGCGGAACCCCGCGCCGGGGCGACGTTCTCGCTGCGCCTGCCCGCCGGTCAGCCGCGACTAAACGGCTGGGGAGATCGCGCTTGAGATCGAGGCGGCGATCTCGTCCATCGCCGCCGGGTCGGTGTTGGGGTCGGCCTTGGAGAGATCGAGTTCCGATTCGCTGTTGATCGGCACCAGGTGGACGTGGACATGCGGAACCTCGAGCCCGATGAGCATGGCGGCCACCTTGCCGGGGTGGAAGACCTGATCGATCGCCTTGCCGACGATCGCGCAGGCCGCCCACAGCGCGTTGCGCTCCTCGGGGGTGAGCTCGAGCCAGTCGTCCACCTCGCGACGCGTCACCACCAGCGTGTGGCCGGGCGTCACCGGCGCGATGGTCAAGAACGCGGCGCAGTCGTCGTCTTCATAGACGAACCGGCCGGGCAGCTCCCGCTGCAGGATGCGGGTGAAGACCGAAGGCATGCGTCGCAGCCTATGAGCCAATCCGGCCGAACCACGTGAGCCCACTTGCCTGCCCTTCGGCCGGGTGCGCGACACGAATGTAGGTGAGTTTTGAGTTCCCAGTGATTGCGGGGCTCCCTTCCTAGTCTGGTTCTGGGATTGGCAACCAGACTGGAGATGAGGGACGATGAGCACCGTGAATCCGTCGCTGCCGGAGCTGGAGACGCGCCGCGCCGAGTTGTACGCCCGGCTGGCCGGGCTTGGCGATCTGCGCCGCGGCTCGGTGAGCGAGAACTACCGGCGCTGCGGGAAGGCGAACTGTGCCTGCGCCCGGCCGGGGCATCCCGGGCACGGGCCGCGGTTGCTGTGGACCCGGACGCTGCCCGGGGGCAGGTCGGTGGGCCGGCAACTGTCGGTGGCCGAGGTGGACAAGGTGCGTCGGGAGCTCGCGACATACCGGGACTTCGCCGAACTCAGCGAAGCGATCGTGGCGGTGAACGAGGCGATCTGTGAGGCCAGACCGGTCTCGCCGGTGCCAGACGCCGGCGTCAAGACATCCGACGCCGGCCCGGACGGCGAAAAAGGGGCTCTACGACACGCTCCAGGAGGCGTTCGCGGCCGAAATGACCCGCCTCGCCGAACTCGCCGCGGCCAGCCTCGCCGCCGCAGGCGAAGGTGCGGGACTGGTGGTGGTGGAGACCGCGATCCGGACGGCGATGAGCACTCTCGGCGCCTCGCTGCTCGAGCAACTGCTGGCCGGCGACACCGGGTACTGCGGGCCACGTGCCGGCTGCGGCGCCGGCCACCAGGCGGGGTTCGTCGGCTACCGCACCAAGACGGTGGACACCGTGCTGGGACGCATCAGGGTGCGCCGCGCCTACTACCACTGCCCGGACTGCCAACACGGGCTCTGTCCGCGCGACGACCAACTCGGCGTGGCCGGCAGGTCGCTGTCACCCGGGCTGGTCGCGATGACCGCCCGGGCCGGGGCGGCCGTCCCGTTCGCCCAAGCCGCCGGCCTGCTCGCCGACCTGGCCGGTATCACGTTGACCACCAAACGGGTGGAACGCGCAGCCGAAGCCGAAGGCGCTGCTGCCACCGCCGCGCAGGCCGACCGGACCCAGCAGATCCTGGCCGGCCGGCTGGTCCCGCCACCCCCACCCGACCCGGCCGCGGACATGCTTTACCTCGCGGTCGACGGCACCGGACTGCCGATGCGGGCCAGCGAAACCACCGGCCGGACCGGTAAAGGCCCCGACGGGCGGGCCCGCACCCGCGAAGCCAAACTCGCCGCCCTGTTCACCCAAACCCGCACCAACGACGACGGGTACCCGATCCGCGACCCCGATTCGACCAGCTACCTGGCCACCCTGGACCCCGTCGAGCACTTCGCCGACCTGCTCCAAGCCGAAGCCCGCCGCCGCGGCGCCGAACACATCCGCCAACTCGTCGTCATCGGCGACGGCGCCCGCTGGATCTGGAACCTCGCCGACCAACGTTTCCCCGCCGCGACCCAGATCGTGGACCTCTACCACGCCCGCGAACACCTGCACGAACTCGCCGAACACCTCGCGTTCATCGTCCCCGACCCCGACCGCTGGCTGAAAGACCGGCTCACCGACCTCGACAACGGCGACATCGAAGCGATCTCACACGCCGCCCGCCGCTACGACCTGGTCGGCTCGAAAGACGTCGAGGTCGACAAGGCCGTCGCCTACTTCGAAACCAACGCCCACCGCATGCGCTACGCCTACTACCGCAAACTCGGCATGTTCGTCGGCTCCGGTGTCGTCGAAGCCGGCTGCAAAACCGTCCTCGGCGCCCGACTCAAACGATCCGGCATGCACTGGTCAGCAGCCGGCGCCACCGCCATCACCACCCTGCGCTGTCACCACGCCAGCCAACCCTGCAACCAGCCCGCCGCCGCCTAACACCCCCACGACGAAATCTCGCTCAAGATCAACCGCACCTACCTACAAATCTGTCGCGCACCCCCTTCGGCCGCGCCTACCCGGTTTTGTCGGTAGCGGCTCCTACGGTTCGGGCATGCCACCCGCGCGTGCCTCGCTCTCACCGGGAGCGGCGCTTGCACGCCAGCCTCTGCTCGATGAGGCGATTCCCGCCGGCGAGCGCCCGGTCCGCGAGTTGCGGGAGCTGACGTTCGTGATCGTCGACCTGGAGACCACCGGCGGTTCACCGGCCGGGTGTGACATCACGGAGATCGGTGCCGTGAAGGTGCGCGGCGGCGAGGTGCTCGGCGAGTTCGCCACGCTCGTGCGTCCGGCGAGCGAGATCCCCCCGTTCATCTCCGTGCTGACAGGCATCACCGATGCCATGGTCGCCGGCTCACCGCGGCCCTCCGCAGTACTGCCGGCGTTCCTGGAGTTCGCCCGCGGCTGCGTGCTGGTCGCCCACAACGCCCCGTTCGACATGGGCTTTCTGCGCGCCGGCTGCGAGCGGCTGGGGCTGGCCTGGCCCGCCTTCGAGGTCGTCGACACCGCGCTGCTCGCCCGGCGGATCCTCACGCGTGACGAGACCCCCAATTGCAAGCTGTCCACCCTCGCGGCGCTCTTCCGGGCGTCCGAGCAGCCGTGCCACCGGGCGCTGGCTGACGCCCGGGCGACCGTCGACGTGCTGCACGGGCTCTTCGAGCGGCTGGGCCCCCTCGGGGTGACGACGATGGATGAGCTGCGCACGTTCACCGGCATGGTGCCGGCGGCCGTGCGCCGCAAGCGGCATCTCGCCGACGACCTTCCTCACGGCCCGGGGGTCTACCTCTTTCGCGACGGTCAGGGGCGGGCGCTCTACATCGGCACGTCGCGCGACGTCCGGGCGCGCGTGCGCTCCTACTTCACCGCGAGCGAGCTGCGCACCCGCATGGCCGAGATGGTCGGGATCGCCGAGCGGATCGACGCGGTCGCCGTGCGCGCACTCCCTGGAGGCGGAGGTACGCGAGCTGCGCCTGATCGCCGAGCACAAGCCCCGGTACAACCGGCGCTCGCGCTGGCCGGAGCGCTCGGTCTGGCTGAAGCTCACCGTCGAGCCCTTCCCGCGGCTGTCGCAGGTTCGCCTGGTACGCGACGACGGCGCCACCTACCTCGGGCCGTTCGGCTCCACCCGGCTGGCGGAGCTCGCTGCCGTCGCGCTGCACGAGGCGTTTCCGCTACGCCAGTGCGGGGGCCGCCTTGCGGTGTCGGGGCAGCGCACCGCCTGCGTGCTGGCCGAACTCGCGCGCTGCGGCGCGCCGTGCACCGGTGCGCAGAGCCGCGAGGAGTACGCCGTCCACGTCGCCGCCGCCGAGCGAGCCATCACCGCCGATCCGAGCATCCTCGTCGACGCCTTGAAGCGCCGGATGGACCGCTTGTCGAGTGCCGGGCGTTTCGAGGACGCTGCCCGCCATCGCGATCGTCTCATCGCGTTCGTGCGGGCGGCGGCCCGCCGGCAGCGTCTCGGGGCGCTCGCCGGCGTCGAGGAGTTGGTGGCTGCGCTGCCTGACGGTGCCGGCGGCTGGGAGCTGTCCGTGATCCGCCACGGACGGCTGGTCGCCTCAGGACGTTCGCCGGCGGGCGCGGGTGTCCGCCCGTACGTGGCGGCGCTGAAGGCGACCGCTGAAACGGTCGTTGCGGGTCCGGGGCCGCTGCCGGCAGCCAGTGCCGAGGAGGTCGAGTGCGTGCTCCGGTGGCTAGAGCGGCCGGGCGCGCGGCTCGTCGAGTGCGCGGGTACGTGGGCCTCCCCGGCGTTCGGTGCCGGCGGGCAGCGGGAATGGCTGGTCGCCGCGAGCGAGCGGGCGGCGGTGCCGCTCGGGAAGCCGGAGCGGCGGGGCAGCCGGCCGGCGACCCGCCCTGCCCGGGCCGAGCCCGGCCCAGGAGCGCGTCCGGTCAGGCCCACAGGTCCGGTCGGCCCCGGCCGGTGGCCGGCCGGATAAGGTCGCTTCGTGGTGACGGCAGTGGTGCTGATCAAGGCGGCGGTCGAGCGGATCCCCGAGGTCGCCGAGGCCATTGCCGCGCTCGAGGGTGTCAGCGAGGTCTACTCCGTCACCGGCGAGGTCGACCTGGTGGCGATGGTTCGCGTTCGCCACCACGAGCAGCTGGCAGACGTGATCGCCGACCGGATGAGCAAGGTGTCGGGCGTCACCCACACCGAGACCCTCATCGCCTTCCGGGCCTACAGCCGCCACGATCTGCAAGCGGCGTTCAGCCTCGGATCCGACGAGTAGAGGCGCCCCGCCGGTGGGCGCGAGGCCGCGCTACTCGTTCGACGCCTTCGCCCAGCGCTGCAGCACCGCAAGCCCTTCGCCTGACGCCAGCACCTCCTGGGCGCGGGAGAGTGCCGGTCGCAGCTGGGCGACGACCGGCTCACCGGTAGTCCCCTGAGCGGCCACCAGGGCGGCCGCAGCGTTCAGCGCGACCGCGGCGCGCACGGCCTCACTTCCCCCGCCCGCGAGGACTTCGCGCGCCACTTCAGCGTTGTGCGCGGCGTCGCCGCCGCGCAGATCCTGCACCGTGGCCGGGGCGAGCCCCAGCTCCTGCGGGTTCAGCTCGTCCTCGCGGACCTGCCCGTCGGCGACGACCCACACCGCCGAGCGCGCCCCCGGCGTCAGCTCGTCGAGCCCGTCGTCACCGCGGAAGACGAGCGCCGACGCGTGGCGACGAGCGAGCACCCCGGCGAGCACCGGCCCGAGCCATGCCTGCGGGACGCCGAGCGCCTGCCGGGTGATCCGGGCCGGGTTGGTGAGCGGGCCGAGCACGTTGAACACCGTCGGTACCCCGAGCTCGCTACGCGCCCCGGCCGCATGGCGCAGCGCCGGATGAAAGCGCGGCGCGAAGCAGAAGCCGATGCCGACCTGCTCGACGCAGCGAGCGACTCCCGCCGGCTCCAGGTCGATCGCGATACCGAGCGCTTCCAGCAGGTCCGCGGAACCCGAACGCGACGTCGCCGCCCGGTTGCCATGCTTGACGACCGGCACCCCGGCAGCCGCGACGGTGATCGCCGCCATCGTCGAGATGTTGACCGTTCCGGTCCGATCGCCCCCGGTACCGCAGGTGTCGACCGCCGCCGAGCGCCAGGGCTCGGCAAGCGGCATCGGCAGGGCGCGCTCGAGCATCGCGCTCACGAAGCCGTCGACCTCGGCGGAGGTCTCGCCCTTACAGCGGAGGGCGACGACGAAGCCGGCCACCTGAGCACCGGTCGCTGCGCCGTCCATGATCTCGCCCATCGCCCAGGCCGTATCCGCGGCGGGCAACGGGTTTCCCGCCATGAGCTGAGCGAGCAGCGCGGGCCAGCTCGGCGAGCCCGGGGACGGGGAGCTCACGGCAACCGCGAACTAGTGGCGCCGCGCGAGCTCATCGCCCGCGGCGGGCGCCGGCAGCGGCTTCACCCGCGCGCGCAGCAGGCCGACGAGCGTCTCGGTGAGCTCCACGGGATCGATCGGCATCTGCAGCCACGCGTCCGCCATCGACCAGCGGGCGAGCCAGTGATCGTCCTTGCGCATCACGAGCAGCAACACGGCCGGGCAGTCGGCGATCTCGTTCTTCAACTGCCGGCTGATGCCCATGCCGCCCTCCGGAGCGGCCTCGCCGTCGAGCACGCAGACGTCGACCCCGCCCTCGTCGACCCGGGTCACGAGGGCTCCGCCGTCATCGGCTTCCAACCACTCGATCGGATCCAGGGAGGGATCGGGACGGCGCCCGACGGCGATCCGTACCCGCTCCCGGATCGCCGGGTCATCGCTGTAAACGAGCACCGTGCTCATACGGAAATGGCCACCTCAGGAGGGACGGACCGGAGTCCGGTTGGCAGTGTTGCTGATCGCCGGAAGGCTACCGGACCGGATGCCTCGGGCTACGCAGCGGATTTGCTTTGCGCGCGCCGAGTAGTGATACTGATACTCGTTCTCAATACGTTCGTCCGCCGATCAGGGAGGGGTCCCCAGCCGTGCTCGACACCGAATGGCGGCTCACCCCTCAGCGGCGCGCCGTCCTCGAGGTGCTGGAGGCCGCCACCGACCATCCCACCGCAGCCGAGGTCTTCGAGCGCGTCCGCGTCTGGTCGCCCGGCATCGGCCCGGCGACGGTCTACCGGACGCTGGCCCTGCTCGTGGCGAACGGGCTGGCCCTCGAGCTCTCGCTCGGCGACGGCACGGCGTCCCGCTACGACGGCAACACCGCGCGACACGACCACCTGGTCTGCACGTCATGCGGCGCTGCCAGCGATATACAGAGCGCGCTGCCGACGGAGTTGGTCGACCATCTCACCGGAAGCACCGGCTACGCGATCACCCGCTACGACCTTCAGTTCCATGGTCTATGCCCCGAATGTCAGGCCCACCGATCACACCAGCAGGAGGAAGTACATGGCTGAGCTCGAAGGCAGCAAAACGCACGACAACCTCAAGGCCGCATTCGCCGGCGAGAGCCAGGCCAACCGGCGCTACCTCTACTTCGCCCGTCGCGCCGACATCGAGGGCGACAGCGAGACGGCGGGCCTGTTCCGCGACACCGCCGAGGGCGAGACCGGCCACGCCTTCGGGCACATGGATTTCCTGGCCGCCGTGGGCGACCCGGCGACCGACGAGCCCGTAGGCGACTCGGAGAAGAACCTCGTCAGCGCCGTCGCCGGCGAGACCTACGAGTTCACGGCCATGTACCCGGGTTTCGCGAAGACCGCTCGCGATGAGGGCTTCGACGAGATCGCCGACTGGTTCGCCACGCTGGCCCGGGCCGAGAAGACCCACGCCGGCCGCTTCCAGAAGGCCCTCGACCGGGTTCGCAGCGAGGCATCCGCCAGCGCCTGAGGCGCATCGCACGGACAGAGAGATCAACCCGCAAGGGCCGGCGCTGAAGACAGCGGCCGGCCCTTGCACCGTTCACCACGTGAGGCAGGGACATGCTCAGCGCAACCGAGATCACCACCGACCACCACAACTATGGCCAGCGCCGGGCCGCCGAACGCGCCCGCGTCATGCCGATCCGGGCCGAGCGCCGGGTACGGGTCGGCGACATACTCGTCTTCGAGTTCGAGAACGAGGAGACCCTGCGCTACCAGGTGCAGGAGATGGTGTTCGTGGAGCGCATCACCGACCCGGCCGAGGTCGGCCACGAGATCGAGCTCTACGGGCGCATGGCGCCTACCAGCCACGAGTTGTGCGCCACGATGTTCGTCGAGCTGGATCAGGGTGCTGACGTCCGCGCCGAGCTGGCCCGCCTCGACGGCATCCAGAACGCGGTGAGCCTGGAGATCGGTGCGTCGGCGATCTCCGCGGAGGGGGAACGCTCCCGGGTACCTGGAGTCGAGCTGCGCGGCCTCGACGAGGACCCCGCGCGGCCGAGCGACACGGTGAGCGTGCATGTTGTGCGTTTCACACTTACCGATGAGCAGCGTGACGCTTTCCGCGATCCCCAGGTGCCCGTGGAGCTGGTCGTGGAGCATCCGGAGTACGCCGAGAGCACGCCAATTGCAGGCTCAACGCGGCTGTCCTTGCTGGCAGACCTGGCTCTTGGCGGCCACACCGCCTGACGCTCGAGGGTTACGGCCCGCGATTGGCGCCCCCGTTGCCCGCAATAACCCTGTCGGTCTGCCAGAATGCGCCTGTGGCAGCAGCAGCAGCACCGGCCCTGGACAAGGCGCCGCCTCATGGTTCGGCTACCCGCCCGTCAATGGTGTCGGTCGGAACGATCATTTGGCTGTCGTCTGAGCTGATGTTCTTCGCGGCACTGTTCGCGATGTACTTCACGGTTCGCTCGGAGGCCCCGTTCAATTGGCCTCCGGTCCACGGCGTGGGGCCGACGCACGTCGGGCCGGTCGATCTGCACGTGTACTACGCGCTGATCTTCACCACGATCCTGGTGCTCTCCAGCGTCACCTGCCAGCTGGGAGTGTTCGCCGCCGAACGCGGCGACGTCTACCGGCTGCGGCTGTGGTTCACGATCTCGTTCCTCATGGGCGCCGCATTCGTCGGCGGGCAGATGAACGAGTACTTCGGTGAAAACACGTTCTCGATCTCGTCCCACCCGTACGGCTCGGTGTACTACCTGACCACCGGCTTCCACGCCTTGCACGTCACCGGAGGCCTCGTCGCCTTCCTGGTCGTGCTCGCCCGCACCAAGTTCGGCCCGTTCACCCCAGAGCATGCCGCCTCAGCGATCGTCGTCTCGTACTACTGGCACTTCGTCGACGTCGTCTGGGTGGCCCTGTTCGCGACCATCTACCTCCTCAAATGACCCTCGAAGCGAGCGCCGTGACCCCCGCTGTTCCCTCGGCTGAGGCCGCCCCTTCCGGGCACCGTGGCAAGAAAGCCGGCAAGCCCAATAAGCGCCGCCGCACGCGCGGCCAGAAGCGCAAGGTGCCCGCCGGCATCGTCATCGTGCTCGCCCTGATGTCCACCGGCTTCCTGTGGGCGGCGTTCGCGCCGGCCGGGCGGGCTGCCGACACGTCGGCGAGCAACGAGCAGGTGCGGCTCGGGCGCGCGCTGTTCCTCGCCGGCTGCTCGTCGTGTCACGGGCTGTCCGCGCAGGGTGGCAACCAGGCCCCCAGCCTGATCGGTGTCGGCGCAGCGGCCGTCGACTTCCAGGTCAGCACCGGCCGGATGCCGCTCGCCAAACCCCAGGCGGAGTCCCAGCGTCACTCGCCGAAGTACAACCAGACCCAGATCGACCAGCTGGCCGCCTACATCGCGTCGCTCGCCCCGGGGCCGGCCAAGCCCGACGCCGCGACGCTCGAGAACGGCGCGAAGATCGCCGAGGGCGGCGCGCTGTTTCGTACCAACTGCGCCTCGTGCCACCAGGCGGTCGGTCAGGGCGGCGCACTCTCCTACGGCAAGAACGGCCCGTGGCTCGGCCAGGCCACCACGGTGCAGATCGCCGAGGCCATGCGCACCGGACCGGAGAACATGCCGGTCTTCGGTAAGGGCCAGCTCAACGACCAGCAGGTCGCCTCGATCATCAAGTACGTCCAGTTCGTCACCGATCCCAAGGACCCGGGCGGCGCGTCCATCGGCCATTACGGCCCGGTCCCGGAGGGTCTGGTGGCCATCGTCGTCGGGCTCGGAGGCCTGGTCATCGCCACCCTCTGGATCGGAACGAGACTGTCGTGAGCGAGCAGTCCCATCACCCAGAAGAGCCAGCAGAGAACATCGACGATGAGGCCGCCAGCGCCGAGCCGGCCGAAGGCAACATCCTCGATCAGCCGAAGAACCCGGCGCCGGCGCAGGCGAGCGCTGCAGTCACCGCGCCCAGCGGCCGGGTCGAGGGCAGCGACGCTGACATCGAGCCGCAGCGTTACACCGACACCGAAGACATCGACCGCCGGCGCGAGCGCCGGGCCGAGTTCTTCGTCGCGTTCTGGTTCCTGGTGTCGGCGGCCGGAACGCTGGCGTTCGTCGTTACCGACCTCATCGGCAACAGTCACCGCCAGTACTACACGCCGCTGCTCGGCACGTTCATGGCGCTGGCCCTCGGCGGCCTCGGCATCGGGCTGATCCACTGGGCCAAGCAGCTGATGGGCGATGAGGAGGCGGTCCAGGATCGCGAGGCGCACCTGGCCACCCCGCAGGAGCTCGAGGCCACGGAACAGGTCTTCGCCCGCGGGGTCGCGACGTCCGGGATCCTGCGGCGGCCGATCGTCCGGCGCTCGCTCCTGATGGCCAGCGGTGCACTCGGGCTGATCGGCGTGGTTCCGATCCTCAACCTGGGTCCGCTACCGGGCCGCAAGCCCAAGGCGTTCGACGAAACGAGCTGGCGCTTCACGTCGCTGGTCACCGACGGCGCCGGCAAGAAGATCCAGGGCGTGCGGATGATCGATCAGACCGGACGCGCGATCAAGCTCGGCGACATCGCAGCGGGTGGCCTGCTCACGGTCTTTCCTGGCATCGCGAGCGAGGAGCTGAAAGGCAAGCCGGGCTTCTACCCGGAGCCGTCGCTTCAGGTCAAGGGCGATTCGACCGTGCTGCTCATTCGGCTGCGGCCCGGTGAGCTGAAGGGCCGCAACAAGGACGGCACGTATTTCGACCACATCGCGTTCTCCAAGATCTGCACCCACGCCGGGTGCCCGGTGTCGCTCTACGAGCAGCAGACGCACCACCTGCTGTGCCCGTGCCACCAGTCGATCTTCGACGTCACCGACCACGGCCGGCCGATATTCGGGCCCGCCGCCAGGCCCTTGCCTCAACTGGCGATAACCATCGACAGCGATGGATACTTCATCGCGAAGGGCGATTTCAACCAGCCAGTCGGCCCGACCTTCTGGGAGCGCGGATGAGCACCCTCAACCCGGCGCAAAAGTTGCACCGCGGGGTCGACGAACGCTTCGGCGCCTCCAATTTCATTCGCAAATCCCTCAACAAAGTCTTCCCTGACCACTGGTCGTTCCTGCTCGGCGAGATCGCGCTTTACAGCTTCATGGTCCTGCTGATCTCGGGCACTTACCTGACGCTCTTCTTCGACCCGAGCCAGACCGAGACCGTCTACCACGGCTCCTACGCGCCGCTCGAGGGCGTGCCGATGAGCTTGGCGTACGCGTCGACCGTGCACCTGTCGTTCGATGTGCGGGCCGGGCTCGTTTTCCGTCAGATTCACCACTGGGCCGCGCTGCTTTTCGTCGCCTCGATCATCATTCACCTGATGCGGGTGTTCTTCACCGGCGCTTTCCGCAAGCCGCGTGAGGTCAACTGGCTGATCGGCGTGATCCTGCTGGTGCTGGCCCTGCTCGAGGGCTTCGCCGGCTACTCGCTGCCGGATGACCTGCTTTCCGGCACCGGACTGCGGATCATGTACTCGGTCATCGAGTCAATTCCGGTCATCGGCACCTGGCTCGGATATCTGATCTTCGGCGGTGAATTCCCGGGGTCAGGTCTCATTCCACGCTTGTACGTGATGCATATCCTGCTCGTGCCCGGAATTCTTTTGGCGCTGATCAGCGCCCATCTGGGAATCATGTGGCACCAGAAGCACACCCAGTTCCCAGGCCCCGGCCGCACCGAGAACAACGTGGTGGGTCACCGCATGTTCCCGCACTTCGCGGCGAAGTCCGGCGGGTTCTTCATGCTGGTCTTCGGCATGTCCGCGGCGCTCGGCGGCCTGGCGCAGATCAACCCGGTGTGGCTGTATGGCCCGTACGACCCGTCCCAGGTGTCGGCCGCCTCGCAGCCCGACTTCTACATCGGCTTCCTCGACGGCTCCACGCGTCTGTTCTTGCCGTGGGAATTCCGCGGGGCAGGAGTCTCGGTTTCGTCGCTGTTCTGGCCTACGGTCGTCATGCCGGGCCTGCTCTTCACGGCACTGGCGCTCTATCCGTGGCTGGAACGTAAATTCACCGGTGACAACGAGTTCCACAATCTGCTGGAAAGACCCCGGGACAATCCGACCCGCACCGGCATCGGTGCGATGGCGCTCGCGTTCTACGGCGTCCTGATGATCAGTGGTGGCAACGACCTCATCGCCACCACGTTCCACATCAGCCTGAACGCGATGACCTGGGGCGGCCGTTTCATGGCCATTGCTGCGCCGCCGGTGGCGTTCTACGTGACCCGAAGAATTTGTTACGCCCTCCAGGCGAAGGATCGCGAGCTGGAGGAGCACGGCATCGAAACGGGCATCGTGCGTCAGCTGCCGTCCGGCGAGTTCGTCGAGGTCACGCTGCCCAAGCCGGCGCCGCGCCACATGGAGCTCACCCCGGTGGAGTTGGACGACGCCCCGAGCACCAACGGACACGACGGCGGTGGGCTGCTGACCCGCGGCCGCCGCGCGGTGACCGGGTTCTTCGTTGATCATGGTGACGAGGAAGGCAGCAAGGAGCCCGAAGGCTCGGCGGGTCGCCGGCACTAGTCATGTCTTCGCCCGTGGCGATTGTCCTCGGCGACGTGCCTGTGGCAAAGCCGTTCTTGGCAGTTGTGTTCGCTGCCGAACCCGTCACTGACAACTGGGCGAGACTGTCGTAGCTGTAGGTCTTAACCCGACCAAGTCCCGCCTGCTACCGCCCGGGCACGACCCTAGGCGTCGCCAAGAAACCGGCGGCGACAGCCCTACCAGTCCAGGTCGAGGTTGCCGCTTTCGGTATGTCCCTCGATTGCTGCTGCTGGCGCTCGCTGGAATTCCCCAGGGTTGCTCATCGAGACCGCGACCAATGTGGCTGCAGGTAGCGGCTGAACCAGTGACCAGAACATGCCGATGTTCGGGCACTCGTCGCGTACGGCTGTTGAACGACTCGACGTCGGTGTGGCCGCCGATCAGAAATCGTGAGTGGGCTGGCCTAGTCCTCGATCGACAGGCGGTTGACGAAGTGCTCGAACATCAGGCCCATCAGGGTGGCGAACGTGGCGATCGCCCCGATCAGCGCAAGCCAGATGCCCACGATGGCTCCGACCAGCATGACGGCAGCGAACATCGAGATGAAGAACGGCCAGTAGCTTCCCGGGCTGAAGTGACCCACATCGCCGGCACCGTCGACGACCTCGGCGTCAGCCAGGTCGGACGGACGCGGCCCGGTGCGCTTGCCCGTCAGCAGCAGGTAGCCACCGATGAGCAGGCCGAGGCCGGCGGAAATACCCAGGGCAGCAGTGCCCGTCGGGTCTTTGGACGTGTACCAGTACACGATGGCGGTCACCCCGAGAAACGAGGTGAAGACGCTGAAGACGAGACCTTCGACCTTCATCTCACACCTGCCACTTCCGCTGCGGGCGAGGCAGGGTGATCCCTGGCTAAAGCGACTTCGGGGTAATGCAAATCAAACGCCGGTCTTTCGGAGCGAATTCGCGGAAGCGAGACAAAATTGTGCCGCGGAGGCGGACATGACGTCGCCCATTCCAGGGAATTTCCGTAGCCCCACGGATCGTCCGAGTTCGCCAGCTCGCCATGCCGGTACGAGCGGATGACGTTGTAGAAGAACACCAACTGGCTGGCTCCCAGCAGGAACGCACCGATGGTCGAGACCGTATTCAGGGTGGTGAACCCATCGGTCGGCGAATAGTCGGCGATGCGGCGCGGCATGCCCTTGATGCCCAGCCAATGCTGCACCAGGAAGGTCATGTGGAACCCGATGAGCTGGCTCCAGGCATGGAGCTTCCCTAATCGGTCGTCGAGCATTCGCCCGGTCATCTTCGGGAACCAGAAATAGATTCCCGCATAACCACCGAACACTGCCGACCCGAAGACGACGTAGTGGAAATGTGCCACGACGAAATACGAGTCAGTGACGTGGAAATCGATGGGCGGGCTCGCCAGCAGGACGCCGGTGAGGCCACCGAACAGGAAGGTGACCAGGAAGAAAACCGCCCAAAGCATGGGCGTTTCAAATGTCAGCTGGCCTCGCCACATCGTGCCGATCCAGTTGAAGAACTTCACCCCTGTGGGCACCGCGATGAGGAACGACAGCAGTGCGAAGAACGGCAGCAGGACGGCGCCGGTAGCGAACATGTGGTGCGCCCACACGGCGATCGACAGGGCGCCGATGCCGATGGTGGCGAAGACCAGACCCTTGTAGCCGAACAGGGGCTTTCGGCTGAACACGGGTAAGATCTCGGTGACCACCCCGAAGAACGGCAGGGCAATGATGTAGACCTCGGGATGGCCGAAGAACCAGAACAGATGCTCCCACAGGATCGCGCCGCCGTTACTCGCGTCGAAGATGTGAGCACCCAGGTGACGGTCGGCCGCGAGCGCCAGCGACGCCGCCGCGAAGACCGGGAACGCAATCAGGATCAGGATGCCGGTGATCAGCATGTTCCAGCAGAAGATCGGCATCCGGAACATGGTCATGCCGGGGGCGCGCAGCGTCAGGATCGTGGTGACCAGATTGACCGCGCCGAAGATCGTGCCAAGACCCGAGAGCGTCAGGCCGAAGATCCACAGGTCGGCACCGGTGCCGGGCGAGTACAGGCTGCTGTTCAGCGGCGCGTACGCGAACCAGCCGAAGTCAGCAGCTCCGTCGGGCGTCAGGAAACCGGCGACCACCATCGTGCCGCCGAACGCGTAGAGCCAGTACGCCAGCGCGTTCAGCCGCGGGAACGAGACATCGGGCGCACCGATCTGCAGCGGGACGATGTAGTTCGCGAAGCCGAACGCCAGCGCCGGCGCGAACAGGAACATCATCACGGTGCCGTGGATCGTGAAGAGCTGGTTGTACTGCTCGTTCGACAGGAACTGCAGACCCGGCCGGGCCAGCTCGGCGCGCATCAGCTCGGCCATCACACCGGCGAGGGCGAAGAAGATGAACGCCGTGACCGTGTACATCACGCCGATCGTCTTGTGGCTCGTCGTCGTGATGTAGCCGAGCATCGTGGTCGGCTTGGGCAGGTGGTGGGCGTGCTCCGGGGCGGCCGGTTCGATGCCGCCGGAAGGTGCCGGCTCTTGCAGGAGGGTCATGATCCACTCCCCGTGGCAGAGGCGGTCAGGTACTTCGGGTCATAGTTGTGCGCGACATAGGTGTCGAAGACCTTGGCTGGCACGACTTTCACGATGAAGTCCATCCGATCGTGGTCGACGCCGCAGAGTTCAGCGCAGCGGCCGATGAAGGTGCCCGTCTTGGTGATCTTGCTGATTTCGAACTGGTTGACCCGGCCCGGGATCACGTCGCGCTTGAAGTTGAACTCGATGATCCAGAACGAGTGGATGACGTCGGCCGACGTCTCCCTGAACAGGATGCTGCGGTCGGTGGGCAGCACCAGCACAGCGGGGTGTCCGGGACGGCCGACGACCTGGGCTTTGACGACGTCCTTGCCCGCGCTGTTCTTCTCGATGTAGCCGAACTCCCAGTTCCACCGGAAGCCCACCACCGAAACGGTCATGTCGGGCTTGGGGGTCTGGTCGATCTTGGACTCGTCGCGAGCCGTGTAGTAGAAGAGCCCGCCGACGATGACGAACGGCACGACCGTGTACAAGATCTCGATCGGCAGGTTGTAGCGGACCTGCTTGGGAAGCTCGTCGGTCTTCTTGCGGTAGGCGAAGCTGCACCAGAAGATCAGGGCCCAGACGCCGACGCCTACGGCAAGCGCCGCGATACAGGAACCGGACCAGACGTTGTAGATCCGCTTGGCCTGGGGGGTGATCCCCTTCGGAAAGCCGAAGCTCGGCAGCTCACAAGCGGTCGCGCTGGCCAGTAGCAGCCCTCCTGCGGCGACACGAGCGACGAGCCGACGGCAACTAGTCCGGCGGTTCGAGCGGATCACCGCATGGCCTCCCGATCACAGGCGCTGGGCCCGGCTGCTGGACGACTGTTTCTCACACGACTTCTCAACCAGTACGCCGCTGCACCGAGACCCCGAAGTGCCCAGCGCAACGTGCAGAACCGACTGCTTTCGTTCTCGGGGGAATGTATCGCAGGCATCGCCCCGCGCGCCCGTGCGGCATGCCCTAAACCTCAAGCGGTGGCTGGGTGATCGCGGCGGATACCAGCGGGCGCCGGCGCCATTAGGCTGGTTCGGTGCAGCCGGACGCCAGCTATCTGGACTGGGCCTCCCAGGCGCCGCTGCATCCCGCCGCACGAGAGGCCCTGCTGGCCGCGTATGACGCCGGCTGGGCCGATCCGACCCGGCTGCACCGGGAGGGTCGCCAGGCCCGCCTGCTCTACGACGCAGCGCGCGAGGCTGTCGCCGCTGCCCTGGGCGTCTCCCCGCCCGAAGTGAGCTTCACCAGCAGCGGCACCGCGGCGGCCCACCTGGCGATCCTCGGGTCGCTGGCGGCACGTCGGCGGCGCGGACCCGAGCTCGTGGTCTCCGCGATCGAGCACTCGTGCGTCCTGCACGCCGGTGCAGCTCACGAGGCATCCGGGGGCCTGCTGACCCGGCTGCCGGTCGAGGGGACGGGGCGGGTCGTGATCGCCGCTCTCCAGCCCGGCGAACAGACCGCCCTGGTCTGCGTGCAGTCCGCCAACCAGGAGATCGGCACCCGCCAGCCCCTCGCTGAGGTCGCCGAACGCTGCCGGGCGGCCGGTGCGCCGCTGCACGTGGACGCGGCCCAGAGCGTCGGCCGGGAGCCCGTCGATGTCCGGGAATGGGGCTGCGGTTTGCTCACCGCCAGCGCGCACAAGTTCGGTGGGCCCGCCGGAGTTGGGGTCCTCGTGGTCCGCGAGGGGACGCGCTGGGAACGCCCGGGACCGGAGGACGATCGCGGCGATCCCCGGGTGAGCGGCCCGCTCGACGTCCCGGGAGCCGTGGCGACGGCGGCGGCGCTCGTCGCCCGAGCCGGTGAGATCGGCGACGAGGCGGCCCGCCTGCGCGGCTACAGCGAGCAGATCCGGGCCGCCGTGGGCCAGCTCCCCGACTCGCAGCTGCATGGCGATCCGCACGCTTCGGAACGCCTCCCCCACCTGGTCAGCATGTCGTTCCTGTACGTCGACGGGGAGGCACTGCTGGACCGGCTCGCGGCGCGCGGGATCGCCGCCGCGAGCGGCTCGGCATGCACCGCGAGCAGCCTGTCCCCCAGCCACGTGCTGGAAGCGATCGGCGCGCTCACGCATGGCAACCTGCGCGTTTCCCTCGGACGCGACACCAGCCAGGCCGACGTCGACCGGCTGCTGAAGGAGCTGCCCGCGGCGGTCTCGGCCTTGCGCGAGGAGGCCGGGGTGGCCGGCCTGTGACCGAACGCACAGTGGATTCCCGGGGGCGGCGCTGCCCGTTGCCGATCATCGAGCTGGCGACCGCCGCGAAGGCAGTCGCCGAGGGCACCGTCATCACGCTCATCGCCGACGACCCGGCCGCTGCCGCTGATGTCGCGGCCTGGTGCCGGATGCGCGGGCAGGCGTACGAGGGCAGCTCCCCGGTGGCAGGCAGCGACACCGCGGTGAGCTACCGCGTGCGGATCACCTCAGTGTGACGTTCGCCTCTACCTCGTCGGCCGCAGCGTCACCGAAAGCCGCCCGGAACCGCACCAGCGCGTCGGTGTCCACCTGGTACTCCTGCGTACCGATGGTCTCGAGCGCGAGCGTGGCCAGCAGGCTGCCCACCTCGGCACAGCGTTGCAGGCTCAGCCCCCACGACAGGCCGCCGAGGAAGCCGGCGCGGAAAGCGTCGCCGACGCCGGTCGGATCCGCCTTGACCCGCTCGGGGACGACGGGAACCGCCAGCTCCGGCGCATCCGCCGGCTGCAGCCGCACGCCCTTGCCACCCAGCGTCGTGACCAGGACCCCGACACGTGAACGCAGCTCGGCGTCGGTCCAGCCGCTCTTCTGCAGCAGCAAGCCGTGCTCGTAGTCGTTGCAGAACAGGTAGGTCGCACCTTCACAGAGCTCGCGGATCTCCGCGCCGTCCATGCGCGCCAGCTGCTGGGAGGGATCGGCGGCGAACGCGTAGCCCCGCTGGCGGCATTCCGCAGTGTGACGGGTCATGGCATCCGGATCATTCGGGCAGACCACGACGAGATCGAGCCCGCCGGCCCGCGCCGCCACCGGCGCGAGCTCGATCTGGCGGGCCTCGCTCATGGCGCCCGGGTAGAACGACGCGATCTGGCACATGTCCTGGTCGGTCGTGCAGAGGAAGCGTGCGGTATGGGCGAACTCGCTGACGTGCACGCTCTCGGTATCGACGCCGGACCGGTCGAGCCAGGACCGGTAGTCACCGAAGTCATGGCCGACGGCACCCACGAGCAGCGGCCGCAAGCCGAGCGCTCCCATGCCGAACGCGATGTTCGCCGCGACCCCGCCGCGGCGCACCTGCAACTCGTCGACCAGGAACGAGAGCGAAAGACGCTCAAGCTGATCGCCCACGAGCTGATCGGCGAAACGACCCGGGAAGGTCATCAAATGGTCAGTAGCGATCGAACCCGTCACGGCAATGCGCACGACGCGAAAGCTTACTGGCTGGTAAGGGGTGACCCCGCGCTGAGCAGCACATAGCGTGCTCGGCGTGACCCTTCAACAACTCACCGTCCACCCTGTGCAGACCCCGTCTGACCGTGACCCTGACGGTGGGTGGGCGGAGTTGATGACGCTTGCCGCGACGTTCCCGCTGGAGTTGCTCTCCTTCGGAGGTTCGCCGGCAGCGGTCCCGGTCGTGCTTCCGAAGCCGCGAGCCGTCAGCTACGAGCACGTGATCGACGTCGTCGACGGCGTGGGCCTCTCCCTCGCCACCTGGTAGCCCGGCACCGTCACGACACGGCAAAGGGCCCGGCCCCGGGCGCTAAGCCAGGACCGGGCCCTTTGCTACGTCTGCCGGGCCTAGCTGAACGAGTCTCCGCAAGCGCACGAGCCGGTCGCGTTGGGGTTGTCGATCGTGAAGCCCTGCTTCTCGATGGTGTCGACGAAGTCGATCTTCGCGCCACCGAGGTAAGGCAGGCTCATCCGGTCGACCACGAGGTCGAAGCCGCCCCAGTCGGTCCGGTCGTCACCGTCGAGCTCACGCTCGTCGAAGAACAGCTGGTAGCGCAGGCCGGAACAGCCACCGGGCTGCACAGCGATGCGCAGCGCCAGGTCGTCGCGCCCTTCCTGGTCGAGCAACGCCTTGACCTTCTCGGCCGCGGTGTCGGTCAACACCACACCGGTCGGCGGCGCTTCGACTGCTTCAGGCGCGGTCTGGCCCGTGTCAACACTCATCTGGTGGACTCCCTCCGAAGACTTCCTCATCGTAGGTGACATCGGCGGCATCCCAGACATTCCCAGCAACCCAATATCTTCTGTTGCATTGGTCAGCTACGGGCCCAGCGGGCCGCAAGCTTTTCTCCCGCAGCCTCCAGCCACACCTCGGGCGACGCGATGGCAGCGCCGACGGAACCGGCCAGATCAGCGAGCGCGAGCGTCTCGTCCACCCCATGCGCGGCCGCTTCGCGCTGCCCGACGCTGACCTGACCAGCCACGACGATGCAGGGCAGGGCGGCCCGGGTGGCCGCCGCCGCCACCGCAGCCACGACCTTGCCGCGCAGCGAGGTGATGTCGTAGGCGCCCTCGCCCGTCACCACGAGGCCCGCGTCCTGCATGGCGGCTTCCAGCCCGATCACCTGGGACACCAGCGCCGCGCCCGGTTCGCGACGCCCTCCGAGCCAGAAGCAGGCCGCGCCCAGCCCACCTGCGGCACCGGCTCCTGGCCGGGCGGCGACGGCCTCCAGCCCGTCGAGCTCGGCCACCCACTCCTGCATCCGGCCTTCCAACCGCGCGACCGCTTCCCGGTCGGCGCCTTTCTGGGGAGCGAACACCGCCGACGCACCCGCCGGGCCGAGCAGTGGATTGTCGACGTCGGTGGCGATGACCAGGTCGAGCGTCTTGAGCCGGGCCAACGATCCGCGTGAGGCGAGGGTTTCGATCAGCCCGCGACCTCCGTCATTCGTCGCCGAACCGCCGAGTCCCACCACGATCCGTGATGCCCCGCTGCCCTCCGCCGCCTCCAGCAAGGCCGCGAGTCCGGCCGACGTGGTGCGTTCCGGATCGCGTTCGGCGTCGACGAGCAGATGCAGGCCGACCGCCTGAGCGCTCTCGACGTACGCCGTGCCGTTGTGGAGCAGCACGCTCGCGGAGATCGGACGGCCGAGCGGATCTGTGGTTGCCACCTCGTGCTTTTCACCCGACGCCAGCGCCGTGGCAAGCACGCACAGAAAACCCGGGCCCCCGTCCGACATCGGCATCTGCCGGAGTTCGTCGCCGGAATGGCGAGACTCCCACCCGCGGGCGATGCCAGCCGCCGCCCCTGCCGCCGTGACCGTGCCGGCGAACTTGTCCGGTGCGATCACCACCCTCATCGGTTACCTCCCGTTACCGCGCGCAATGCCCTGGCGTAAGGACCGGGCTCCGGAGTTATAGTCGTTCGGACCATCACTCGATGGTGAGGGAGACACGATGACCGTCGATGTGGCAGCTCCATCGCTCAGTGGCCTGGGATCCCCCAGCGTCCCCAGTGCGGCCGGCCAGGCCCTGTTCCTGCTGGGCACCCAATCAGACAGCCACTCCGAGCGGGGCGTCGACTGCCCCGGCGAGCTGCCGGCGGCGTCCGACCCCCGGCTCGTCGAGCGGGCCCGAGCGGCTAAGGCAGCGCTCGGTGATCGGGTCTTCATCCTCGGCCACCATTACCAGCGGGACGAGGTCATCCAGTTCGCCGACGTCACCGGCGACTCGTTCAAGCTCGCGCAGGCAGCGGCCGACCGTCCCGAGTCGGACTACATCGTCTTCTGCGGCGTCCATTTCATGGCCGAGAGCGCTGACATCCTCACGTCCGACAGCCAGGCCGTCGTCCTTCCGGACCTCGCAGCCGGCTGCTCGATGGCCGACATGGCCACTGCGACCCAGGTCACCCGGGCCTGGGAGACGCTGGAGGATGCCGGCCTCGCGGCATCGACGATCCCCGTCTCGTACATGAACAGCTCCGCGGCGATCAAGGCCTTCACCGGGCGTAACGGCGGAACCATCTGCACCTCCTCGAACGCGAAGGCGGCGCTCGAGTGGGCGTTCGCGCGCGGCGAGCGGGTGCTCTTCCTGCCCGACCAGCATCTCGGACGTAACACTGCGGTGCTCGAACTGGGCATCCCGCTCGAGGAGTGCGTGGTCTTCGATCCTCGGCGGCCCGACGGTGGCCTCACGCCCGAGCAGCTGCGCAGCGCCAAGATGCTGCTCTGGAAGGGCCACTGCTCGGTCCATGGACGCTTCAGCCTGCAAAGCGTTCAGGAGGTACGCGAGCGCATCCCGGGCGTGAAGGTGCTGGTCCACCCCGAGTGCCAGCACGAGGTGGTTACCGCCGCCGACCTGGTCGGCAGCACCGAGTACATCCTGCGGACCCTGGCGGAGGCGGAACCGGGCAGCGCCTGGGCGATCGGCACCGAGCTGAACCTGGTGCGCCGGCTCTCAGCGGAGCATCCTGACAAGACGGTCGCGTTTCTGGACCGTACGGTGTGTTTCTGCTCGACAATGAATCGGATCGACCTGCCGCACCTGGTATGGGCGTTGGAGTCGCTTGCCTCCGGGCAGCTGGTCCACCGCATCACCGTTGACCCTGCCATCGCAACGGATGCCCGGACGGCACTCGATCGCATGTTGACCCTGTGAACCGTGAGTGAGCCAGATGCCGTCGTTGCGTAAGAAGCCCGCCCCTCCTCCCGTCGAGCCGGACAAGTTCGAGAAGGTCAACGGGAAGGGCCGGGCAACTCCGACCCGCAAGGAGGCGCAGGCGACGCGCCGCAGCGGGCCCGCGCGCCGCGCAGCGTCCCGGTCCGGCGCCAAGCCGAACGACCCGAAGGCCGCCCGCAAGGCGATGAGCGAGGCCCGCCGGGCCAAGGCCGCCGAGTACCGCAAGGCCATGAACTCCGGCGACATCTCCAAGCTTCCGGCACGGGAGCGGGCGCCGGAGCGGGTCATGGCGCGCGACATCGTCGACCAGCGCCGCAATCTCGGCCCGCTGCTGCTCGGCGTGATCGTCGTCGCGTATTTCCTGGGGCTGGCGCCGGTCTCGGGGCTGAAGGTCGTCGCGTTCTACCTGCTGCCGCTGTGCCTGATCGGCATCGTGACCGACAGCATCATCGTCGCCCGCAAGGTGGGCCGGCAGATAGCGGAGAAGTACCCCAACAGCACGGTCAAGGTGAAGGGCTACGTCGGCCAGCGGGCGCTCATGCCGGCGCGCTGGCGCCAGCCGCGGCCCCGGCCGGGAATCCAGATCGGACGCTGGATCCCGCGCGGCTAACCTGCTGCTACTCGGTCGGGCGAAGGCTCATCGGCCCGTAGACCTTCCGGTCATCCTCGCGGAGGGTCACCTGCTCGACGCCCGCGTGCAGCAACTCCGGCCAGACCTCGCCCAGCCAGGTCTCCGCATCGGACTGTGAGGGGAAAACCTCCTGCGCCGGAGCCGTCGCGAGCTGCTGCCCGTCCAGCAACTCGCCGTCAGCAGCCTCGTATTGCCAGGTCCAGGACACTGTTCCTCCTCCGCCCGCGCTCCGGGTGATCGCGACACTCTCCCGCCATACTTACCCGACTTGGAAGACTGACCCTGTGAAGCTGCAGTTGCTCGGCACCGGGTCGTCCGACGGATGGCCCAACCCATGGTGCTCGTGCGCCTCCTGCCACGCTGCCCGCACCGCCGGCGAGCTGCGCGGCCAGACCGGCGTCCTGGTCGACGACCGGGTGCTGCTCGACTGCGGACCGGACGTCCCGCGAGCCGCGACGCGCTTCGGGGCCGACCTCGGCACGGTAGATCTGCTGCTCATCGGTCACGCCCACCCCGATCACTGCGGCCCGCAGGCACTGATGTGGCGCGGCTGGTCGTCGCGGTCCGAGCGGCCGCTCGAGGTGATCGCGCCGGCGGCCGTCATCGAGCGGTGCCGGCCGTGGGCCGATCCGACCGGACCGATCTCGTTCACGACGGTGGAGCCCGGTGCCGACCTCGTGCGCTTCGGGTACCGGGTCCGCGCGCACGCCGCGCGCCACGGTGGCCCGGACATCGGTCCGGCGGTGCTCTACGACGTCACCGGCCCGGACGGCACTCGGCTGCTCTACGCCGTCGACACCGCGCCGCTGCCCGACGGCGAGCTGCCGGGCGATCCTGCGCAGCCCTACGACGTGCTGCTGCTGGAGGACACGTTCGGCGACGACGATCAGGGCGTCGGTGATCATCACGGGCTCGACGACTTCGCGGCCACCGTCTCGGCACTGCGCCGCACCGGCGCGCTCACCTCCCGATCTCAGGTGGTCGCCGTGCACCTGGGGCACGGCAATCCCGCGGGCGCCGAATTGCATCGGCGGCTCGCGCTCATCGGGGCGGCGGCGCACCCGGACGGCGCGGTGTTGTACAGCGGCTCACCTGCTGAGGCATCCGCCCCGAAGCCGCGCCGCGTGCTCATCACCGGCGGGGCCCGGTCCGGCAAATCGCAGGAGGCCGAGCGCCGGCTCGCCGGAGCACGCGAGGTGATTTACGTCGCGACCGCGCAGGAGTACCCCGACGACGCGGAGTGGTCGGCGCGGCTCGCGGCGCACCGCGCGCGCCGACCGGCACACTGGAGCACGGTCGAGACCGCGGTCCTGGCTCCGCTCCTTCGTGAGCCGGGGCCGCCGCTGCTCATCGACTGCCTCGGGCTATGGCTGGCCCGGGAGTCCGAGGACCCGGATGCGCTGGTCGAGGCATGGCGGGCGTGTCAGCGGGAGGTCGTTCTGGTCACCAACGAGGTGGGCTCCGGGGTGGTGCCCGCCACCGAAAGCGGCCGGGCGTTTCGCGACGGTCTCGGCCGGCTGAACGCGCGCATGGCCGCCGAGGCGGACGAGGTCTGGCACTGCGTGGCGGGAGTGGCATGCCGGCTCAAGTGAGGACGCCCGATGAGACCGCCCGCACGCAGGCGCTCGAACGTCAGGGACAGCTCACCAAGCCGACCGGTGCGCTCGGACGGCTCGAGGACCTCTCCGCCTGGGTCTGCGCCGTGCAGGGGACCTGTCCCCCGCACCCGTTCCAGCGCATCAGGGTAGTGATCGTCGCGGCGGATCACGGGATCGCCGCAGCGGGCGTCTCGGCGTACCCGCCCGAGGTCACCGGCCAGATGGTGGCCAACTTCGCGGCCGGCGGCGCCGCCGTGAATGTGCTGGCCCGTCAGGCCGGAGCGACCGTCCGGGTCGTCGACGACGGCGTCGGCAAGCCCTCCGGACGCATCGACCGTGAAGATGCGCTGACCACCGCCGAATTCGACGCGGCGTTCGAGCACGGACGCTCCATCGTCGACGAGGAGGTCGACAGCGGGTGCGATCTGCTGATCCCCGGCGACATGGGCATCGGCAACACCACGCCGGCCGCAGCGCTCGTCGCCGGCATTCTCGGGCTCGAGCCGGTGGCCGTCGTCGGGCGCGGGACCGGGATCGACGACGGCGGTTGGATGCGCAAGACCACAGCGATCCGCGACGCGCTCACCCGGGCCCGCAAGAGCGTCGGCCGCGATCCGGAAGGCCTGCTCCGGGTCGTCGGCGGGCGTGACCTGGCGACGCTTGCCGGGATGCTCGTCCACGCCGGTGCCCGGCGTACGCCGGTGATCCTCGACGGGGTCGTCAGCTGCGCTGCGGCACTGGCGGCGGAACGTATGGCGACCGGCGCCCGCGCCTGGTGGGTCGCCGGAACCCGCTCGACCGAACCGTCGCAGTCCAAAGCGCTGCAGGCGCTCGGCCTCGAACCGCTCCTGGACCTCGGGCTTCGCCTCGGCGAGGGCACCGGCGCGCTGCTGGCCGTCGGTCTCGTCCAGGCCGCTTCGGCGACGCTCACCGAGATGGCGACGTTCGCCGAAGCCGGCGTCAGCGACCGCGAACCGGAGACCCCCTGACGAGGTTGGCGCCCCTGCGCTACGTGATCAGCCTGCTGACCGTGATCCCGGTCGGTCGCCGGCCGATCACGCTTGCCGAGAACCAGATCGGCGGTGCCATCTCGCTCGCCCCGCTCGTCGGGGTGCTGGTGTGGCTGCCGGCGGCGGGGGTCCAGATCGGAGCCCGCGTGCTGCTGGGCGACCCACCGAACCTGGTGGCTCCGGTGCTCGCGCTCGCCACCGTCGCCGCGCTGACCGGCGGGCTGCATCTCGACGGGCTCGCCGACCTCGCCGACGGGCTCGGTTCGCGGCGCCCAGCAGCGCAAGCGCTGGCCATCATGAAGGACTCGGCGATCGGGGCATTCGGCGCCGTCACGCTGATCTTCGTGGTGTTGTCGCAGGCGTCGTCGCTGGAGCTGGCGATCGAGCACCATCACGGCACCGTCGCCCTGCTGACGTCAGCGCTGGCCGGCCGGCTCGCGGTCGTCCACGCCTGCCGCCAGGGGATCCCCGCAGCGCGCCCGGATGGCTTGGGCGCCCGCGTCATCGGCTCGGTCTCGGGGCCCCGCGCCGCCGTCGTCACCCTGCTGGTCTTCGTCGTTGCCGCCGTCGCCGGCAAGCTGGACTACGACGGCGGTCGCCTGCGCGAGAGCGTCCACGCGATGTTTGCTGTGTTCTGTGCCGTCGTCGTGGCCGCGTTGGTGCGCAGGCTGGCTGTCCGCCGACTCGGCGGCATGACCGGCGACGTGTTCGGCGCGCTCGTCGAGATTGCCGTCGCCGTCGACCTACTCGTCATCGCCATCCCCGCGCCCGCTTGGCTGAGCTGACCCACCGACCTTCCCCGCTGACAGCCGATCCGTTGAAGTCCCGCGAGGATTTTTTGTCAGCCCGAGCGGGGCCGTTAGCGCGGCGAAGCCTCCACGAACGGCGGCCGCACAGCGGTGGCCGCCACCTGACGACCGCGCACGTCGACCCACACGTCATCGCCCTCCTGCGCGCCGGACAGGATGGCGAGCGCGATACCGGCCCCGAGCGTCGGGCTGAACGTTCCGCTGGTGACGGTGCCGCTGACCCGGCCGCTCGGGTCCGACACCGCCATCCCCGGCCGGGCGATGCCGGTGGCGACCCGCAGGCCCCACAGCAGCCGGGTCGGGGCGGCGCGCTCGGCCAGCAGGGCGTCACGGCCCCAGAAAGCGGGCTTGTTCCAGCCGACCGCCCAGCCGAGCCGGGCGGCGACGGGGCTGATGTCCGCGGACAGGTCCTGACCGTGCAGCGGGTAGCCCATCTCGGTGCGCAGGGTGTCGCGGGCGCCGAGCCCGCACGCCACCGCGCCCCCGGCGACGAGCGCGTCCCACAGGACACCGGCGGCGTCCCAGCGCGGGAGCAGCTCGTAGCCCCGCTCGCCGGTGTAGCCCGACCGGCACACGATCAGCGGCTCGCCCCTCCACTCGGCGCGCACGTGCGACATGTAGGCGTGCTCCGACGGCAGCCCGAGATCCTCCAGCAGGCGAGGCGACTGCGGCCCCTGAACGGCGATAACCGCGTAGTCGCGATGCTGGTCCCGCACCTCGACACCCGCGGGGGCGGCCTCGGCCAGCAGGCGCCCGAGCCCCTCGGTGTTGGCTGCATTGGGAACCAGGAACACGTCGTCGTCACCATTGACGTACGCGATCAGGTCGTCGATCACACCGCCGGATTCGGTGCAGCACAGGGTGTACTGCGCGAAACCTGGCTCGATGCGAAAAAGGTCGTTGGTGAGCACGGAATCGAGGAATTCGCGGGCGCCCGGCCCCGTAACGGAAACCTTGCCGAGATGGCTCACGTCGAAGATGCCTACAGCCCCGCGGACGGCCTGGTGCTCGGCTACCGTGCCGCCACCGTCGCCGGGATAGGCGAGCGGCATTTCCCATCCGCCGAATTCGCCGAAACGTGCTCCAGCGGCGACGTGACGATCGTGAAGGGGTGAGCGCAGCAGCTCGGAGACCATGGTCCGACGCTACCGCTACCGGCCATTAAGCTGCACAAATGGTTACGTTATCGGCGTCGGACGACTCACCAACCGCCGCGCAGGTCGATGTCCTTGTCATTGCCGTCGCCAAGGGCGCGGAGGGGCCCGTTGCGCAGCCCGGCAGCGAGGAAGTCGACGCCGCGCTCTCGGGGCGGCTCTCAGCAGTGCTCTCCGCCCTCGGCGCCAGCGGCGACGAAGGCGAAGTCACCCGTTTCGCCTCGCTCGGAGCAGTTCAGGCACCGGTGATCGCTGCGGTCGGCATCGGAGCGGTCAACGGGAATGGGGCCTCCGACGAGGTGCTGCGCCGGGCTGCCGGGTCGGCCATCCGGGCGCTGGCCGGCCAGCGCCGCGTGGCCTTTGCCCTGCCCGAGGGCACCGACCTGCGCCAGTTCCGTTCAGTCGCCGAAGGCGCTGCCCTCGCCGCGTACTCGGTGAAGCAGCCGCCTGCGGGCAAGGCGCCGGTCGAGGACATCGTGCTGCTGGCCGGCGCGGCCGAGAGCTCCCCGCTGCCGCGGGCGGCGATCCTGGCCGAGGCGGTCGCCCTGGCCCGCGAGCTCGGCAACCTCCCGGCCAACCTGCTGCCGCCGGCTGAGCTGGCCAAGCGCGCCGTGACCGAGGCCGGTAGCTGCGGGGTCGAGACCACGGTGCTGGACGAGGAGCAACTGGCGGAACAGGGATTCGGCGGGATCGTCGGCGTCGGCCAGGGCTCGGCCAACCCGCCGCGGCTGGTGCGCCTGTCCTGGACACCGGAGGGCGCGACACGTACCGCGGCGCTCGTCGGCAAGGGCATCACGTTCGACTCCGGTGGCCTCTCGCTCAAGCCGTCGACCGGCATGGAATACATGAAGATCGACATGGCCGGCGCCGCCGCGGTGCTCGGCGCGGTCCTCGCCGCCGCGCGGCTCAAGCTGCCGATCAACGTCACCGGATGGCTCGCGATCGCCGAGAACATGCCGTCGGCGCGGGCCAGCCGTCCCACCGACGTGCTGACCATGTACGGCGGCAAGCGGGTCGAGGTGCTGAACACCGACGCCGAGGGCCGGCTCGTGCTGGGCGACGCGCTCGCCCGCGCCAGCGAGGAAAACCCCGACGTCCTCATCGACGTCGCGACCCTGACCGGCGGCCAGGTGATCGCCCTCGGGCAGCGGACGACCGGCCTCATGGGTAACGACGACACGTTGCTGGCTGACCTGCAGGCCGCCGGAACCGCCGCCGGCGAGCCGATGTGGCCGATGCCGATGCCGCCAGAGATCCGCAAAGGTCTCGATTCGCTGGTCGCGGACCTGTCCAACGTCGCTCCCGGAGGCAACCGTGACGGTCACATGCTGGTCGGCGGGATCTTCCTGAAGGAGTTCGTGGGCGACGGCATCGCCTGGGCCCACCTGGACATCGCGGGTCCGGCCTGGAACGGCGGCGAGCCCTACGGCTTCACCCCGCGCGGCGCCACCGGCGTGATGGTGCGCACGCTCGTCACACTGCTGGAGCGGATGAGCTCCACGGACTGATCGGCGCGTGCGTCGGAAGCTGGGCGTTTGCCTGCGGTGGCAAACTGGTAGTCGCAAGGAAAGCCCGCCATCCAGCATGCAAAGGAGGGTCGCGTGAGCCCATCTCGCGAGCCCGTCGATCTCGCCATCCTGGGCGCGGGAAGCGGGGGCTATGCCGCGGCCCTGCGCGCCGCCGAGCTCGGGATGTCGGTGGTCATGGTCGAGCGCGACAAGGTGGGCGGCACCTGCCTGCACCGCGGCTGCATCCCGACCAAGGCCCTGCTGCACGCCGCCGAGGTGGCCGACAACGCCAAGGACGGTCCCGAGAAGTTCGGGGTGAAGTCCACCTTCGAGGGCATCGACATGGCGGGGGTCAACGCCTACAAGGACGGCGTGGTCAGCAAGCTCTACAAGGGCCTCACCGGTCTGGTGAAGTCGCGGCAGATCGAGGTCGTCGAGGGCAGCGGCCGGCTCACCGGGGCCACCACCCTGCAGGTCGGCGATCGCACGATCGACGCCCGTCACGTCATCCTGGCCACCGGCTCGGAGTCGAAGTCGCTGCCCGGGATCACCATCGACGGCGAAAAGGTCATCTCCAGCGACCACGCCCTCACCCTCGATCACGTGCCAGGGTCGGTCATCGTGCTCGGCGCCGGCGCCATCGGCTGCGAGTTCGCGTCGGTGTGGAACTCGTTCGGCGCGACGGTGACGATCATCGAGGCCCTGCCGCACCTCGTTCCCGCCGAGGAGGAGTCGTCGTCCAAGCTCCTCGAGCGTCAGTTCCGCCGCAAGGGCATCGCGTTTCACGTCGGCACGAAGCTCACCGAGGTCGATACCTCCGGCGATGGGGTCACCGTCACGCTCGAGAACGGCAAGACGGTCTCGGCCGACCTGCTGCTGGTCGCGGTGGGGCGCGGGCCGGTCTCGGCCGGACTCGGGTACGAGGAGGCCGGGGTGGAGATGGACCGCGGTTTTGTGAAGGTCGACGCCATGTGCCAGACCAACGTCCCCACCATCAGCGCGATCGGCGATGTGCGCCCGGGCCTGCAGCTGGCACACGTCGGCTTCGGTGAGGGAATCCTGGTCGCCGAGCGGCTCGCCGGCCAGAGCGTCGTCCCGATCGATTACGACGGCGTCCCGCGCATCACTTACTCCCACCCCGAGGTCGCTTCCGTCGGCCTCACCGGGGCGATCGCCAGACAGCGCGGCCACGACGTGGTCACCGCCACCTACGACCTCGCCGGCAATGGGCGCGCGCAGATCCTGCAGACCGCCGGCGCCGTCACGCTGATCGCCGAGAAGGACGGCCCGGTGCTGGGCGTCCACCTGGTCGGCGAGCGCGTCGGCGACCTCATCGCCGAAGCGCAGCTGATCGTCAACTGGGAGGCGCACGCCATCGAGGTCGCCGCCCTCATCCACCCTCACCCGACGCTCTCCGAAGCTATCGGAGAGGCCCATCTCGCCCTGGCCGGCAAGCCCTTGCACTCGCACGGCTAGCCGATCCCCGCCTCACCGTCCGAAGCCAGCACCACCAACCGAAGGAGCGCGACGACCGATGCCGGTCTCCGTCACCATGCCCCGTCTCGGGGAGAGCGTCTCTGAAGGGACGGTCACCCGCTGGCTCAAGCAGGAGGGCGAGCACGTCGAGGCCGATGAGCCGCTGCTCGAGGTCAGCACCGACAAGGTCGACACCGAGATCCCCTCCCCCAGCTCGGGCGTGCTCACGTCGATCAAGGTCGGTGAGGACGAGACCGTCGACGTCGGGGTCGAGCTGGCGGTGATCTCCGAGAGCGCCGAGGCCGCGCCCGCCACGCCGCAAGCCGCTCCCGCGGCGCCGCCCGCACCGCCGCCCGCACCGCCAGCCGCCCCGGCTGCACCTGCCCCCCAGGCCGCCGCCCCGGCACCACCGTCACCCGCTCCGGCACCACCGTCACCCGCTCCGGCTACGGCGGCTGCCCCGAGCAGCGGGGACGACGACGGCGGCCCGTACGTCACGCCGCTGGTACGTCGCCTCGCGGCGGAGCACGACGTCGACCTGTCCGCGTTGCGCGGTACCGGCGTCGGCGGACGCATCCGCAAGCAGGACGTGCTCGACGCGGCGCGTAACGGTTCGGGCAGCTACAGCGAGACCAGCACCGAGACCGCCGCCCCCACCCCCACCATTGCCCAGCCTGCCCCCGCCGCAGCGGCGCCGAGCGCTCCCCCGACACCCGTCAAGGCCAGCCAACCCGCCGCCGCGGCTGCGGCGACCTTGGTACGCGGACGCACCGAGAAGCTCTCGCGGCTGCGCTCGGTCATCGCCACGCGGATGGTCGAGAGCCTGCAGATCAGCGCGCAGCTGACGACCGTGGTCGAGGTCGACATCACCCGCATCGCCCGGCTGCGCGAGCGGGCGAAGGAGTCGTTCGAAGCCCGCGAAGGTGTGAAGCTCACGTTCCTGCCGTTCTTCGCCGTCGCGACGTGCGAAGCCCTCAAGCTGCACCCGAAGTTGAACGCGAGCATCGACCAGGCGGCCGGCACGGTCACCTACCACGACGTCGAGCACCTCGGGATCGCCGTCGACACCGACCGCGGGCTGCTCGCCCCGGTCATTCACGGCGCCGGCGACCTCAACCTCGGAGGGATGTCGCGTCAGATCGCCGACCTGGCCGACCGCACGCGCCGCAATGCGGTGACCCCGGACGAGCTCGGCGGCGGCACGTTCACGCTGACCAACACCGGCAGCCGCGGCGCCCTGTTCGACACGCCGATCATCTTCCAGCCGCAGGTCGGCATCCTCGGTACGGGCACGGTCGTCAAGCGTCCGGCCGTCATCGAGGACCCGGAACTCGGGGAGATCGTCGCCATCCGGTCGGTGGTGTACCTGGGGTTGAGCTACGACCACCGGCTGGTTGACGGAGCTGACGCCGCCCGCTTCCTGACGACCATCAAGGAACGCCTCGAAGAGGGCGCCTTCGACGCCGACCTCGGCTTCTAGAGTTGCTGACACCTTGAAGGTTGCCGTCACCGGCGGCAGCGGCCTGATCGGCTCTGCCCTGGTGCCACGCCTGCGCGCCGCCGGGCACGACGTCGTCCGGCTGGTCCGGCGCGACCCCGCAGCCGCGGACGAGGTCCGCTGGGACCCCGCGCGCGGCCAGCTGAACCCCGCAGACCTGCAGGGCGTTGAGGCGGCTGTGCACCTGTCAGGAGCCAGCGTCGGCAGGCGCTGGACGCAGTCCTCCCGGCGCGCGATCCGCGAGAGTCGCGTGGAAAGCACCGCCCTGCTCGCGAAGACCCTCGCCGGCCTCTCACCGGTGCCCAAAGTGCTGCTCTCAGGCAGCGCCGTCGGGTTCTACGGCGATACGGGAGACCGCATGGTGGACGAGGACGGCCCGCGGGGCGAGGGCTTCCTGGCCGAGGTCGTCGGCGAGTGGGAAGCGGCCACCCATCCCGCGGTCGCGGCGGGCATGCGCGTCTGCCGGCTTCGAACCGGGATCGTGCTGGCCCGTCAGGGCGGCGCGCTGCGCCTGCAACTCCCGATCTTCAAGCTGGGTCTCGGCGGACGGCTCGGGAACGGCCGGCAGTACGCCAGCTGGATCACGCTCGAGGACGAGGTCGCGGCGATCCTCTTCCTGCTCACTGCTGACGACGTGAGCGGCCCGGTGAATCTCGTGGCACCGCACCCGGTGACGAATCGGGAATTCACCAAGGTGCTCGCCAGAGCCGTGCATCGCCCAGCGGTCGTGGTCGTGCCGCCGTTCGCGCTCCGGCTCGGCCTCGACGGCTTCGCCGACGAGGGCCTGCTCGTCGGGCAGCGCCTTGCCCCGCGGGTGCTCACCGAGGCGGGCTTCAGCTTTCGCCACCCCGACCTGCCAGCGGCGCTCGAAGCGGTGCTCACGAGCTGACCGTCGGGCTGAGGTCGGTGATTTTCGCGAACCGCCAAGCGGCCGGTCCCACCGGATTCACCGGGACCGTCGCCTCGAGTTCGATGCGGTGCACCACCTTCCCGCGAGCTGCTACCCGGCTGACCACCGTGCCGCGACCGTCGCGCACCTCGTAGGGCAACCGCTGATCGATGACCCGCAGGATCACCCGGTGGCCCGCCACTGATTCGACAGTCACCTGCTCGATCGCGATCCGCAGGCCCGCGGCGTGGACCCCGCGGGCGCGAAGGGAAGCGGCCGCAGCGGTGTCGTACTGGTAGGCGGCGTTCCCCGGAACGTCGACCTCAGCGAAGTCCGCCACGGTCGGCCGCTCGAAGGCCGCCGACCGGGCCAGATCGAGCTTCGTCAGCACCTGCCTCCAATCCACCGCGGCGCGCGAGGCGAGCGCAGGCTTGCCCGGGGCGGCGGGCCGGGTCTTCGCGTGGGGCCCGGACGCGCTCACCCAGCCGACGAGGGCGCCGAGCAGCACGACCCCGGCGCCGGCCACTATCACCCGCGGACGCACCCGCCCCGGGAGGCGGACGCGAGGCAGCATTCGGCGCGACCCAGCGTCCGGACGGTCCTCCGGTTCGCCGCCGCCCGACGCCCGCTCGTCGACGCGGATGGGGACGGCAGGGGCCGACGCGGCGAGCGCCGCGGCGAGGACGGTAGCGCTGGTACTGCGTGCAGCGAGCGCCTCGGCGACCCGCGCCGCGCCTGCCGACTCGCGGTCGAGCAGTGAGGCGAGCATCCGCTCGAGCGCCCGCACATCACCCTCAGCCTCGCCCGGAGCACCGAGCACGCCGAGTACCCCGACTCCGGTCAGCACCGGGTGGCCGTCGGCGGCGATAAGGACGTCGGCGTCGCGCAACCCGCCGTGTGCGATGCCCGCGGCGTGGGCGTGCGCGAGTGCCCAGCTCAGTGCGACGCCGAGCGTCACGACCTCGCCCGCGGGCAGCATCCGCCGTCGTGCCAGCAGGTGCAGGCCGGTCGACGGTGCGGGGACGTGGCCGTACACGAGTGCCACACCGTCGTACGCCTTGCGCACCGAGCGAATGGGAATCAGGCCTGGATCGTCCAGCGTGAGCAGATCGCGCGCCAACGTTTGCGCTCGGGCGCGCAAAACGTCGTCCACCGGCATCCGCAGCAGGCGTACGCGACACTCGCCCACGCCGGGAAGCTCCGCCGGCAGCCGGATGCCTTCCTGGCCGGCGAGCCCGCCGGTGATCCGCGCGCGCCAGAGCTCTCCCCGGCCGGCGTCATCGGCCCGCTCCATCAGCCGCAACCCGTCGACCTGCGGAATCGTCTCGTCCACGCGCCGCAGGTTAGGCGGCAGGCGCGACGCGCGAGCACGGCCTGTGGACAACCCGGGTCGCCCCGCGACTGCACTAGCGTCGGTCTCGTGCGCACCGTCTCGAGGAGCTATCTGTGAACATCCTGGCCACCAGCGCTGCTTTCCGCCCGGCCCGGCGCGAGGGGATGCGCCCCAGCCCGGTCGTGGAATACGCGATCGAGCTCGCCGAGGTCACCGGCCGGCGCCCGAAGGTGTGCACGATGCATACGGCGCTCGGTGACGACAGCCGCTGGATCGCCATGACGTACGCGGCGTTCGCGGGCCACCGCCCCGATGTCGAACTCAGCCACCTCGCGCTCTTTCCGATGCCGAACGTCGATGATCCGCGGGCCCATCTGCTCGAGCAGGATGTCGTCTGGGTCGGCGGCGGGAGCGTCGCCAATCTGCTGGCCGTCTGGCGGGTCCACGGCCTCGATGAGGTGTTTCGCGAGGCGTGGGAGGCCGGGGTGGTGCTCACCGGCGTCTCCGCAGGCTCGCTGTGCTGGCATACCGGCGGCACGACCGACTCCTACGGCCCGGAGCTGCGGCCCGTCACCAATGGCCTGGGCCTGCTGCCGTACAGCAACAGCCCGCACTACGACTCGGAAGAGCAGCGCCGGCCGCTGTATCAGAGCCTGGTCGCCAGCGGCGTGCTGCCCACCGGGTACGCGACCGACGACGGGGTCGGGGTCCACTACCGGGGCACCGAGTTCGTCGAGGCGGTATCCGACCGTCCGGACGCCTACGCGTGGCGGGTCGAGGCGGCGGTGAGCGGCAATGACGCGGGGGTCCTGGAGACCCGGATCACGCCGCGGCGTCTCGACCAGCCGTAGCCTGGAGGGGTGCAGGTACGCAGGCTCGGCACCATCGGATACGAGCAGGCCTGGGCCTATCAGCGTGACGTGCTGGAGCGCCGGGCGCAGGAGCGCATTCCTGACACGCTCCTGCTACTGCAGCACCCCAGCGTCTATACGGCGGGGCGGCGTACCGAGGACTCCGAACGTCCCAAGGACGGCACGCCCGTCATCGACGTCGACCGCGGCGGCAAGATCACCTGGCATGGGCCGGGGCAGCTCGTCGGCTACCCGATCGTGCGCCTGCCCGACCCGGTCGACGTGATCGCCCACGTTCGCGGGCTGGAGACGGCGCTCATCAACGCCTGCGACGACCTTGGAGTCGCGGCCGTCCAGGTAGCCGGGCGCTCCGGGGTGTGGACCCCCGACGGCAGGCGCAAGCTCGCCGCCATCGGCGTGCGGGTCAGCCGCGGGATCACCATGCACGGCTTCGCGCTCAACTGCGATCCCGACCTGTCAGCCTTCGATCTCATCGTTCCGTGCGGGATCCGCGATGCCGGTGTGACCAGCCTGTCGGCAGAGTCGGGGAAGCGGGTGAGCGTCACCGACGCTCTACCTGTCGTGGAACGCGCCGTCGTCAGTCAGCTCAGCAGCGGGGTGGTCGCCGCATGACCCTCGCCCCCGACGGCCGGCGCCTGCTGCGGCTCGAGGCGCGTAACGCCGAAACCCCGATCGAGCGCAAGCCTGCGTGGATCAAGACCCGGCTGCGCACCGGCCCGGCGTACACCGAACTCACCGATCTGGTCCGCCGCGAGGGCCTGCACACCGTCTGCCAAGAGGCCGGCTGCCCCAACATCTTCGAATGCTGGGAGGACCGGGAGGCCACGTTCCTCATCGGCGGGGACGCCTGCACCCGGCGCTGCGATTTCTGCCAGATCGACACCGGCAAGCCGCTGCCGCTCGACCGTGACGAGCCGCGCCGGGTCGCCGAATCGGTGGCGACCATGGGCCTGCGCTACGCGACGGTGACCGGGGTCGCCCGTGACGACCTGGCCGACGAGGGCGCCTGGCTGTACGCGCAGACCGTTCGCGCCATCCACGCGGCGCTGCCCGGCTGCGGCGTGGAGCTGCTCATCCCCGACTTCTCGGGCGACCCGGCGCTGCTGGCGGAGGTCTTCGCCGCGGCCCCGGAGGTGCTCGCCCACAACGTCGAGACCGTTCCCCGGATCTTCCGCCGGATCCGGCCCGGCTTCCGCTACGAGCGATCGCTGGACGTCCTCCAGCAAGCGCGCGCGGCGGGCCTCGTGACCAAGAGCAACCTGATCCTCGGCATGGGCGAGACGCGCGAAGAGATCAGCCAAGCCCTGCTCGACCTGCACGCCGCCGGCTGCGAGTTGCTGACGATCACCCAGTATCTGCGCCCGTCCGCGCGCCACCACCCGGTCAGCCGCTGGGTGCAGCCGAGCGAGTTCGTCGAGCTGGCCGCCGAGGCTGAGGCTGTCGGCTTCAGCGGGGTGATGAGCGGCCCGCTGGTGCGCTCCTCCTACCGCGCCGGCCGGCTCTACCAGCAGGCCATGCAGACCCGCACCACCTCCGCCGCTTACTTACGGCCGGGACGCCAATCGAGGCCCCAGGCGTAGGCGGCGTCGAGCTTGTCCTGCGCGCCGTCGATGTAGCGCACCTCGCGGGAGACCGTGAGGTCGCCGCCGGTGTTCTGAAGCATCGCGATGGCGCACGTACGCGCGCCGGCGCGGGTCTCGTCGAGGGCGATCTCGATCGGCAGGCCCGCCGCGGGATAGAGGGTGACGACCGCGTTCGCCTGGTCCCAGGCCGGGACACCCTCGTAGATGAAAGCGAATACCAGGATGCGCCGGATGTCGGCGGTGTGATCGAGGTTGATGAACAAGGTCTCGCCGGCCGCGCTCGAGCCGGTGCGGTCATCGGCGTCGAGCTTCACGTACGGCGGACCCTCGAGGTTTCCGAACGTGTTGCCGAGCGCCTGGACGACGCCCTTGCGCCCGTCGGTCAGCTCGTACAGCGCTGCCAGATCGAGGTCGATGCCGCCGCTCGAACTCGCCGCCGACAGCAGCTTCTTGAAGAAACCGCCCGACCCCGACGAGGCAGGCTTGGCGGTCCAGTTGAGGTTGACCCGCAACTGGCCGTGCGCGCCGCCCCCCTTGGACAGCGAGACGCTCGGCGCGGACTTGGTCAGCGTCACCTTGGACAGCGAGACACCGTCTCCTCCGGCGGTCACGCGACATTCACCCCGAAGTCGACGGCGATGCCGCGCAGGCCACTCGCGTAGCCCTGGCCGACGGCCCGAAACTTCCACTCGGCATCACGGCGGTAGACCTCACCGAAGATCATCGCCGTCTCCGTGGAGGCGTCCTCCGACAGGTCGTAACGCGCCAGCTCGCTGCCGCCGGCGCGGTTGACGACCCGGATGTAGGCGTTGGTCACCTGGCCGAAGGCCTGGCCACGCTGCTCGGCGTCGTAGATGGACACGGTGAAAACGATCTTCTCCACCTCGGCGGGAACGAGCGGCAGCTCGACGTTGATGGTCTCGTCGTCGCCCTCGCCCTCACCCGTGAGGTTGTCACCGGTGTGCTCGACGGAGCCGTCGGGACTCTTCAGGTTGTTGAAGAAGACGAAGTGGGCGTCTGAAAGCACCTTGCCGTTCGCACCGGTGAGCAGGGCGCTCGCATCGAGGTCGAAATCGGCGCCTGTAGTCGAACGCGCATCCCAGCCCAGCCCGACCGCGATCGACGTCAGGTTAGGGGCGCTCTTGGACAGCGAGACGTTTCCACCCTTGGTGAGGGCGACGCTCATGACTCCTCCGCGACTGGTATGAGCGGTGCTTCGGACATTCGCACCGGGTGCGAGCCAGCAGCCTACGCGCCCTTCATGGACGCTGGACCGTACTCTCACAGGCATGGCGAGGAAGGGCGCGAACCCGGCCGGCGAGTCCGGCAGCGGCGGCGGAAGGCGCGGGTCGAAGGCAGCGGCTGACAAAGGCGGCGAGGCCAAGCAAGGCCGCCTCAAGCAGATGCGGCTGGTCTTCAAGCTGACGCGTGAGCGCGACCCGAGGCTGGTGCTCTGGACCCTCGTCGCGTTCCTGGTCCCGACCGCCGTCGGGGTGCCGCTGGGCTTCCTGCTCAAGCCGATCTGGCTGTGGATCCCCGCCGGCGTCATTATCGGCGTGCTGCTGGCCCTGAACGTCTTCGGCCGCCGCGCCCAGCGCAGCGCCTTCACGGAGATGGAAGGCCAGCCGGGAGCCGGCATCAGCGTCGTGCAGCGGATGCGGGGCGACTGGCGCGTCACCACCCCCGTCGCGGTCAACCGCAATCAGGACCTGGTGAGCCGGGTCGTCTCACGCGCCGGGGTCATCGTCATCGCGGAGGGACGCGGTCGCGGCGCGCGCGATCTGCTGGCCGCCGAGATGCGCCGGGTGCGCAAGGTGGCGGGTGACGCTCCGGTCATCGACATCATCGTGGGCAACGGTGAGGGCGAGGTGCCGCTCGCGAAGCTGCAGAACACGCTCATGCGCAAGCGGCGGGTGCTGCGCCGCGGCGAGATCGACGAGCTTTACCGACGCCTCGCGGCCATGAGCGCGATGAACCTGCCGATCCCGAAGGGCCCGATGCCCACGCGGGTTCCGCGGGGCGGCAAGATCCGCTGACGCGCTTCAGCGGCGGCGCTTGCGCCGGGCCGAGCGGGCCGGCGTGGAGGTTGCCTTCTTCGGCGTGCGAGCCGGACCCGCCGACCGGCCTGCGGGCGTCTTCACCGGCGGGTTGACGGGAGGCCGGCGAGCGGCCGCCTTGTTCGGATCGACGACGACGACCGTGCCCGAGGCCTTGTCGTGCAGGCCCCGGCGATCGCGGTCCCACACCACCGCCGGCACCAGCACGCCGAGCAGCACGGTGCGCAGCAGCAGCCAGGGCAGGCTGGCGAGCCCGTCACCGTCGACCCTGATGACGCGAATGCCGAGCAGCTTCTTGCCGACGGTCTGCCCGTAGGCGGCATCAAAGACCAGCTCGATGAGGAGAAAGGCGCCGAGGATCGCGAACCCGCGCTCGTTCTGGCTGTAACGGGCCCCGAAGACGTAGGGGAAGTACGCGACCAGGTTGGCGACGATCGCGTCGATGACAAAGGCGCCGATCCGCGCGCCGATGGTCGCCACCGACCCGGGGCCGTCGGCGGGCAGGCCGAGCCGGGCCCCGGGCTGAAAGTCGGTCGGGAGCGGCGGGCCGGAAAGCCAGCTGCCGATAGCCCGTGCCATGGCCGGAAGGTTACTGAACCGGGGCTTGCACACGCGCCCTGGCAGCGCCCTGGCAGGCGCATCATGTTGCGGGCGTGTGAGCCGGACGTTTCGCAGCAACGCGGACTCTGACGCTCGTCGGTAACACAGCCGAAACACGTCGAGAACCCTGCCGGAAACGTCAGCAGCTATGTTCAGGGCCAGCAAGGATCACTGGTCGGCCGATTTCCGGAGGGTGCATGTTCAGCAATCAGGACGAGGTGCTGCGGTACCTGCAAGACAACGACGTGGAGTACGTCGACGCCCGCTTCTGCGACCTGCCGGGCATCATGCAGCACTTCACCTTCCCGGTGTCGAACTTCGGGGCGTCGGTGTTCGAGGACGGGCTGCCGTTCGACGGCTCGTCGATCCGCGGCTTCCAGGCCATCCACGAGTCCGACATGCTGCTGCTGCCGGACCCGACCACGGCCTACATGGACCCGTTCCGCCAGCACCCCACGCTGAACATGACCTTCTTCATCCACGACCCGCTGACCCGCGAGTCCTACAGCCGCGACCCGCGCAACATCGCGCGTAAGGCGGAGCAGTACCTGGCCGGCACCGGCGTCGCCGACACCTCGTACTTCGGTCCCGAGGCCGAGTTCTACATCTTCGACGACGTCCGCTACGACTACCAGCCGAACGGGTCCATGCACCAGGTGGACTCCATCGAGGCCGCGTGGAACACCGCCAAGCAGGAAGCCGGCGGCAACCTCGGCTACAAACCGCGCTACAAGGGCGGCTACTTCCCGGTCCCGCCGACCGACCACTTCACCGACCTGCGGTCGGAGATGGTCAAGGTGCTCATGCAGACCGGCATCGACGTCGAGATGCAGCACCACGAGGTCGGCACCGCCGGCCAGGCCGAGATCGACTTCCGCTTCGGCACGCTGCTGAAGACCGCCGACAACCTGATGACGTTCAAGTACATCGTCAAGAACGTCGCTTACGCGGCCGGTCACACCGTCACGTTCATGCCCAAGCCGCTGTTCCAGGACAACGGATCCGGCATGCACGTCCACCAGAGCCTGTGGCAGGGCAACGAGCCGCTCTTCTACGACGAGGTCGGCTACGGCGGCCTGTCGGACCTGGCTCGCCACTACGTCGGCGGCCTGCTCAAGCACGCCCCGTCGCTGCTCGCGTTCACCAACCCGACCACCAACTCCTACCGGCGCCTGGTGCCGGGCTACGAGGCCCCGGTCAACCTGGTCTACTCGGCGCGTAACCGCTCGGCCTGCTGCCGGATCCCGCTGGCCGGCACCTCCCCCAAGGCCAAGCGCATCGAGTGGCGCGTGCCGGACCCGTCGTGCAACCCCTACCTCGCGTTCGCGGCGCTGCTGATGGCCGGCCTCGACGGCATCAAGAACAAGATCGAGCCGCCGGCTCCGGTCGACAAGGACCTCTACGAGCTTCCGCCGGACGAGCTGGCCAGCGTCGCGCAGGTGCCAGGCAGCCTCGAGAAGGTGCTCGAGGAGCTCGAGGCCGACCACGAGTACCTGCTCGAGGGCGGCGTCTTCACCCAGGACGTCATCGACACCTGGATCGACTACAAGCGCATCAACGAGGTCGACCCGGTCCGGCTGCGCCCGCACCCGTACGAGTTCCAGCTGTACTACGACATCTAAGGAGGGCCAGATCCGGCCCTTTCTCGCGCTCTTGTGCCATGAACGTGCCATGAACGGCGCGGCGCTGCCCCAACAATGTGGTGCGGCGGATGCGGTCACTGGTCCCAGTCGTACGTGAGCCATTTGGATTTCGCCACGCGGCCATTGCCGAGGTGGACGACAACCCGAACGGGAGCCCCTTCGCGTTTCTCGCTGCGGTCCATCACCCAGAAGACGCCAAGGGGCCCAGATCCCACGACAGGGTGTGTTCACCCTCGAGCGGTGCCGACAAGACCGGGCCGTCCCAATCCAAGGTCTCCGCTGAATCCTCAGACGCAAGTCACCCAGGCCGTCGCCATCTATCGGGAGCTTGCGCCCTGTTTCCCCTCGACGTACAAGTTCTGGACGCTTGTGGAACCGCGTCCTGCGTTCACGACGTGCGCCCGAAGGCATTGGCCACCCTCCCCCTTGTTCAACTGCGCCAGGTTGACGCTGACGTCCGCCCGGCTCAGGCGAAGCGCCTTACCGGCTCGCCGGTAGGAGAAGCCGGATATGACCGCTGCACCAGCGGACACCCCGATCGGCAACCACGTAGTCACGAATTCCGCTCCTGCGCATTTGCTCGCCGTAGATCCCGACCGTTGTCGCAGTACGTCATGCCGACGTCGGTCGTCACCTACCAGGTGTCGTAGCCCCCGCGGACACGGCCGGTGATGCGACCGATGCGGGACTCGTCGCGGCCGTAGCGGCGCTCGACCAGGTCGCCAGGCTCGTAGTCCACTCCCGAACGCTAGCGGGGAGCACTGACAGGGCGGTTATCGGTGCAACGCCCCTTTGACCCCCGGGTATGAGCGGGAGGTCCAGGCCGGTCTAAGGAAGTCCATAGCCGCAGGTCAGAGCAATCCGAAGTCCACGCGGGTCAACCGGCGTACAAGCAGGTCCAGCTCGCGTTGCTGTCGCCGTTACTGTCAACCAGCGCCCGCCGCGGCGGTTTTGCGATTCGTAACGCTGGGGAAATTGGCAACAGCAGCGTCGAGGGACTGGTCAAGCCATCAGCCTCCCTCGACGCTGCCTAGCCAAATCGGTCCGGGGTTGCACAAGCTGTGGTGCTGACCTAGCCACGCAAAACCCGGAGCCCCGTCCGCCCGCGCGGGGCTCTGGCGAGCCGTTTACAGACTGTTTGCTTGACCGACAAGTTCGGCCCCGAGATCGTCATGCCGAGCGCGCCCGGCGCTGGGCGCGACACCGAAGCCCGAAGGGTACGGTCCTGCGGCCATGACCAAGAAAGAGAACCGTGAGAGCCTGGCCAAGGCCCTTGACGAGAGCCGCCGGACCGAGAAAGAGATCATCGCCGCGGATGCTCAGGAAGTCGACGAACTAGCCGAGAAGATCGTCGAAAACCTAGAAAAGTCCCCTGGCCGGGGAGGCGAGGACGCCTGACGGCTGGCCTCACTTGGCATTATCAGCAAGGCTCCCGCAATACCGCGTACGCCGCAGCCACACCTTGGCAGTCGATGGGCTGAGCTGGTGTCCCCACGTCGGGTGCGGTGTTCAGGTGAATGAGCAGCGTCAGGTTCGTCTCATCCTCGACGCCGTTGTTCTCAGGGTCGTTCAACACGACGGGAATCAGCGCAGCCAACCGAGCCCCGAGACTGCATGCAGTGAGTCTTCAGTTGGTCGAGTGCAACATCGTAGGCCGCAGCATCGGACGAGTGATCAAGGTCCGCTAGGTGCTGCCCGTCTGGTGTGACCACTGGGACGGCTGGTGCCTGAGGGGCGACCGGGGCGGCGGTCGGTGCTGTCGTCGCGGATCGTCCGGGCCGAGCGTGCTGTAGGTGATGTCGGGTCGCTGCTCACGGTCGGCGCATCCGTCACGAGCTGACCCAGACCTGACGGTCCGCTCGAGCCGCCGCAGCCCCACAAGCAGTGCTATCGGAACCGCTAGATCCATTTCCCCCGCATGCCGCGGAGCGTAAAGCGTTCAGCCGCGATCGATTCCCTACCCTGCCCACTCCGTCGTTGCACCCGTTTGGCACGGGCCGCAGATCACGCCCGTTGTCGCAGTACGTCATGCCCGTGCCGATCGTCACGTACCAGGTGTCGTATCCCACATGTACCCGGCCGCTGAGATTTGGCGGACGCAGCTGCCAATTGGCCGAGTGAGGCTTTCCGGGGTTGTGTCGTCGGCGACGGCTGCGTCCGCTGACATTCGTCATGGCGGCCTTCTCGATTTGTTCCCGGGGTTGCGATATGCGCCAAGGGTTGCGAGGTCCGCGGCGCGGAGCAGGCTACTGGTCAGTAGCCAGACACCGACGTCTGGGCGCGAGGTGAGCGAACAATGGACGAGATTGTCTACCGGTATTGAGGTCGCGGCGGTGGTGCGCCCCCGGCTTCCTGGCGCAGACGCCGGGCTCGTTGAGCAGCTCAAGGCGCCGCCGTGGGTGGCGACCGCGGCCCGTGGTGGTGAGCCCACCTACCCTCAACAGGCGCGTCTCGCCCAAACGGTGCACCTGACGCTGACCACCTGTGCTCGTTGCCGGCAGAGCATCGTGCAGGACGTCATCACCGGCGCATCCGAGACGTGGGCGACCGCAGCCCGAAGCTGACCCGTGGTGTCAGGGAGGCGCGCACCTTCCTAATGTCCGCCGAGTGTTCGCCGTCTAGCCGGGTCGGCAAAAGGAGACCTTTGGCGGCGAGGCGCCCGTCCGGCGCTCTCTGGGTGACTTCGGGCTGCCGCATCATGGCTTCAGCGCCTCGAGCATTCGCCTGTGCCGTTATTCCCTGACCAGGCTGTGCGACAGGCACGCGATCAGGCTAGCGCCGGCGAACGGGCCACACTCAGGCCACACTCAGGCCACACTGCGGTGGCAGGTCTCGGGAGATGCTGACACCCGAAAAGAGCCTCTCTTCGCAGGCCTACGCCCCACCGCACCCGCTTCGCAGGCGAGATCGAGAGCGCACAACTTCTACGACATCTAGCCAGGGTCGGATCCGGCCCTGGAAAGCACTGCGCGAAGCCCTTGCCGGTCTCCCCTGTTTTCGGCAAGGGCTTTCGCCGGCCCAGCCCCCGATTTTCCAAAAGCCGTAGCCCGTCAGCTTCGGCCGCTTCGCGAGTAGCCCCGTGTGAACGTCCGGTCGATCCAAGCGCCGCCTCCGCGTTCGCCATCGGGATCGTCCTGGGCGCCTTCCGCGATCCGCTGCCGAAGTGCGGCCATCTCGCCGGAGCGGTCGGCGACCTCGATCACTCGGCCTTCCTTGAGCAGAACTCGGCCACCGACTCATAGCGCCACGCCGGGTGAAAGCCCATGTGAACGTAGGTGGAAGCCACGAAGCCGGTGCTCAGGAGCAGGCCACCCGAGAACAAGACCGGTAGCGCGAGATCCTGGAGATCCAGACAACCTTGGAACGGGCCGGCCTCGTTTCGGTGAGCGGAGCGGCCGAGCAATTGGTGTCCGGCCTCGATGTCCTGGTCGTCAGGCGTGCTCGCTGCGCCCGGAACGAGCCGGTCCAAGATCAGGCCCTGGTTAGGCACGGCGTACCAGCAGATGTACCCGCGCCAGCAGGCAGTGCTGATCATGCTGGGAGTGATACCATGCGCCTCCGCGACGAACAGCCCCTCGTCGTTCACGCCGGCCAGCGCGAACTCGACACCTTGCAGGAGCACGAAGTCAGGTACTTGCGCTGTCATTCGAGCTCCCTCTCGCGATGGTGGCCAGCGACAGGCTGGCCCCAGCTGGTCTCCGGTGCCTACCCGAGGCGGGTTCGAGCCGAGTGGCGCAACCCCGGCCGCTCTTCCATCGGTTCGTGCTCCGCGTCGTCAACGGGCGGCCCACGGTCCGTCCCGCGACGACCCGGGCGTCTTCGCCGTCCAATCTGATCGAGCTCACGCGTCGGGTCAGCTGCCCGACCGCGGCCAGCGGGGTCACCTCGGCTCGGCTCTCGGCCTTTCGTCCGGTCACGGTCGTCACCTGCGGCGATGAGCACCGGCAGCTGCCGGGTGACGGAGACTGGGAGGCGAACGTCCGAAAGATCGCGACCGCGGGCGTAGCCGCTCTGCAGCACCCGTTCGAGCTTCCCAACCAGCCGGCCGGGGACGGGGTTTGCACCGCCAATCTGATCGTCGTCCCTCTGCTCGCGCTCGTCGACGCCGCCGGGCACACCCTGGCGCCGACGCCACCCACGGGCGTTTGCGGAAGCCCCTGGATACGTTTCTCTAGGCGCTGCACGGGGTGCGTTGGCGTGAGGTCGCGGTAACCAAGGTGCGGCAGCTGGAAACCCGCAGGCGCAGTCCGCCGGCTGCTCGACGTACTGGAAGAACGAGAACGCGATCCACAGCCGGGGCGGGAGTCCACGCCAGCCCCGGTGGCCCCGCCTTCGCCGAGCCGGTAGCGGTCGCGCACGTCTGCCTTTACACGATGACCCCTACCGACCCCGACGTTGGCGCGTTCCAGCGTGGATTCACGCTGAGCGCCGCGGACTCGGCCCAGCTCGCGGGCGCCCTGACGGGAGCGGGACCCACCGGGAGTCGCCTCCGCAGCGCGAATTCGCCGTCATCAACATCGCCGGCAGCTTGGCCGACATCGAGCTGGGTGGCTGCTGGCGGGTGGCCCGCCCGCTCGGCGGCATCGGATCCGCTGACGCGACCGTGGTCGCCGGGCTCCTACGCGCTCCCTAGGTGGCGGAGGTCCCCACCGGCAACGGCTTCGGATTCTCGACGTGTCCCGTCGTCATGCCCGGCGCCCTGCGCTACATGCGCGCCATTACGACTAAGATCCTGGTGGATTTCGGTCTTGCGTGACGCCTCCCAGCAGGGACCTGAGCGTGGCGGCAGCTTTCATCATGGAATGGCTGGCGTGTCGCCGACGCTGAAGGGAGAATGTCCTCCCGGTGAATGATGGGCGACAGGCCGAAGCCGGTAACGCCTCGTGGCGGGCTCAGTTATAGGAGAATGTCGACGTGGTCTCAGATCCCCTGGCAGCCGAACGGGCTGTCGAGGCGGCCGAAGAGACCCACAGCGATGCCGGCGTCCAGATCGCCAAGGCGAACCGCCGGCGCACCTGGTACTACGAGCTCGTCCTTATCCTCGTCGGCTATTTCATCTACTCCTGGGTCCGCGGCCTGGTAGAAGGCCATACGGGCGAGGCGATCCACCGCGCTCACCAGGTCGTCCGGCTCGAGCGCTCGCTGCACATCTACCACGAGAAAGCGATCAACCACTTCGTCGCGAACCAGCACTGGCTGGCCTATATCTGCGACTACTGGTACGCGATCTTTCATTTCCTCGTGACGATCGTGGTGGGCATCTGGATCTACCGCAGCCACCCGGAGTGGGCCCGCCAGCTGCGCACCGCCTGGTACTTCATGAACATCGTGGCCCTGATCGGGTTCGCCTACCTGCCGCTGGCACCGCCGCGGCTGCTGCCCGGCGGCGGCTTCATCGACACCGTCGTGCGCTTCCACACGTGGGGTTCGTGGGGCAGCAAGAGCGTCTCCAAGGACGCCAACCTCTACGCGGCCATGCCGTCCATGCACATCGGGTGGTCGCTATGGGTGGCGTTCGCCGTCGTGCTGCTCGCGCGCCGCACCTGGGTGCGGGTGGTGGGCGCGCTCTACCCGGTGGGGACGCTCTTCATCATCGTCGGATCGGCTAACCACTACTTCCTCGACGCCGCGGGCGGGGTCGTCGCGTGCCTGGGCGGGATCTTCCTGGCCCGGTTGATCACCCGCCGGCAGATCCTGCCTCCGTTGCACAGAGCGAAGCCCCTGTCGGCGTACCACTGACCGAGACGGTCACCGGGCCGGCGCGCTTGGCCTGCACGTACGTCCACTCCCCCTGCTTGCGAAGGCACCCGTTGTCGGTGCGTAGCCAGCGTGACCAGTGCAGCTGGAGCACTCCGGCAGCGCCCGCGCGGGGCGCCTCGAGGCGCACCGACGAGCGTCCGACGGAGGTGGCCCTGAGCGTCCCGCCGACCAGCGGAGCCGGGTGGCTGACCGCGTAGAGCGTCCAGGCGCCGCCGCGCCACACCGGCGTCAGGTAGTCGAGTCCCTTGCGCACCAGGCGGGCTTCGGCCGTCGCCGCGAAGTCGAGCTTGGCGTCCGGCAGCGCCACCCAGCCGACCGCGTACCGGTCGAGGAACTGCCGGTAGCTGGCCGCGTCGAGACGGGCCCGGCCGTAGAAGATCGGGTTGCGGGCGTCGTCGACCTGGCGCTCCCACCCCCGCGCGAGGGGGATCCGCTCCGCCACGTAGGCCGATGACCAGTGCGTACGCGGATCGATGACCTCGACCCGGCGGGTGCCGTCCCAGCGCCGCTCGAGTTCGGCGATCAGCGGTGTGTAGAACGAGCGTGACGCGCTGGGATCGCCGGAGCGACGCAGCTCCTGACCCACGTTGCGCTCGGCCCACCAGACCAGCGGGACGGCCACCAGCACCACGGCGAAAGCCGGCAGCGGCGAGTACGCGATCAGTATCGGGAGCCCCCAGAGCAGCGCGAACCGTTCCGCGTTGCTCCCGATCGGGCTCGTCACCAGGTAGGCGCCCAGCACCAGCACCAGCGACGCGACCGCACCCCAACGAGCGAGGCGGGCCCGCCGGCCGTAGAGCGAGGGGATCAGGCCGAGCGAGGCGTAGAGCGAAGGCTTCAGCGCGTCGCGCGTGAAGGGCATGCGCCCCGGAGCCGGGAACAGCACGGCGACCGCGATCACCGGGATGGTCGCGGCGACCCCGAGCCCGAACGCGCGCCGCCGCCAGCCGGGGGCGAAGAGCACCAGCACGGCGGCGACGATCCCGAGAAAGAGCGCGGCGACCGGGCTCGCGAGGCCGCTCAACGCCGCCGGCAGGGCTGCCCACCACGGTCGCCCCGCGGCGAGCAGGCGCAAGCTCCCGAGTGCCAGCGCGACGCCGACCGCAAACGTGACCCGGCCGGCCAGCAGGTTCGTGGTGAGCAGGAGCGTGAACGCGATCCCCGCGAGCGCCGGGCGCAACGCCCCGCGAAGCAGGCCCGGGAAGAGCACCGCAGCGACCACCGTCGCGACGGCACCCACGAACGACACCGAGAGCAGGTGCATCAGCGGCGGGACAAGAACGCTGTAGCCGGGCGTGTGGACGCCACCGAACCAGCCCGTCCAGTAGATGGCCGCACCCGCGGTGTCGGCGCGCGCCGTCTGAGCAGCGAGATCGGGCACCGGCGGCACCCAGAACAGGTAGACCACGGCGAGGACCAGGCTGAGCGCCCCGGCCACGGCAGCCGGGCGGTGAGCCGGACTCGTGGCGGTCGTCAGGGGGCGAGCAGGAGTTCGCACAGCTGAGCGGCGACGGCCGCAGGCGCGGCTCGATGCGGGGCGGAGCCCACCCCCGGGAAGGTGATCATGTCGACCGTCGCCGGGTCGACGTACCGGCCGAGCGCGGCCACGACTTTCTCGCCGTAGCGGGGCCGCAACCGGTGGGCCTGCGCCCCCCAGATGACCCGGCTGCGTACCGGACGCGGGGTCCCGGACAGGCCGGGATCGGCGGACAGGTAGTCGCGGCGTAGGCCGTTCGCCGCCGTCGGCCCCGCGCATTCGGCCAGCAGCCGGGAACGCTTGAGCCCGGGCGCAGGCTGTGCCGGGCCGGCGGGAAGCCAGGGAGGCCAGCCGCCGCCGATCACGGCGAGCCGGCGGACCAGCGCCGGACGCGACGCGGCCAGGGCAATCGCGATCGTGGCTCCCCACCCGTGGCCCACCAGGTCAACCGGGCCACTGGCCTCCTTCAGCACGAGCGCAGCCATGCTCGCCGCCACGGCCGACAGCGCGTAGCTCCCCCGGGCCTCCGAATCGCCGAAGCCGGGAAGATCCGCCGCCAGCAGCCGCAGCTCGGACGGCATGTGCAGCGCCAGCTCGCGCCATGCCGCGGACGTCTCGTCCAGGCCGTGCAGCAGCAGGGTCGGGACGGCAGCGCTGGCCGGCGCACCGATGCGGCGCAGCGCGATCCGGCGTCCGTCCGCAGCCACCGGTTCGGGCTCGGCCCAGCGGGGGGTCACGGGAGCCGCGGCGTCTGCCGGGCTGGCCGGGCTCGGAAGGGTCACTCGCCGACCCTACGAAAGACCTCTGTGGCCACCGCGCGGGCGCGCCGTCCGCGCTCGCGGTGCTCGGCCAGCAATGCCTCACCGTCCGAGCCGTATCCGAGCACGCGGGCCACAGCGGTCAGCGGGCGGCCAGCGGCGGGCAGCAGGTCGGACGCGCGTCCGGTGGTGAGCACGACCGCGTTGCGGGCACGCACGACCGACGACCAGGCGGTGCGCAACGTCTCCTCCTCCGCTGCCGACAGCAGGCCGGCCGCGGCGGCCGCAGCGAGGACCGGGAGCGTCGCGGTCGTACGCAGGCTCGGGACAGTAGCGCCGTACCGCAGCTGCAGCAGCTGCGCGGCCCACTCGACGTCGGTGAGCCCTCCGGGGCCGAGTTTGAGATGCAGCGACCGATCGACCCCGCGCGGAACCCGCTCGCGCTCCATCCGGCCACGCAACCTCAGCACTTCAGACACCGCTTCCCGGGGCAGCGACTTCGGGAAACGGATCTCGTCGGCGAGCGCGGTGAAGCGCAGGCCGATGTCCTGATCGCCCACGATCGGCAGCGCGCGCAGCAGCGCCTGCGCCTCCCACCCGAGCGACCAGCGCTCGTAATACGCAGCGTAGGACGCCAGCGAGCGGGTAAGCGGCCCGTGCTTTCCCTCGGGCCGCAGCCCCGAATCGATCACGAGCGGCGGATCCGGGCCGGGCACGGCGAGCAGCCGGCGCATGGTCTCGGCGACCTCATGGGCCGCGGCCGCCGCTGCCGAATCGGCTGGCAACGGCTCACCTTCCGGAGCGTGCGGCTCGTGCACGAACAGGACGTCGGCGTCACTGCCATAGCCCACCTCGCGCCCTCCGAGGCGGCCGACGGCGATCATCGCCATGCGCATGGGGAGCCCTCCCGGACCGCACTGCCGCTCGCCCTCGACGGTGCGCACCGCGACCTCGTAAGCCGCCGCCAACGTCGCTTCGGCGGCGGCGGAGAGCGCGGTGCCGACCTCGGTGACGTCGAGCTGGCCGAGCAGGTCGGCACAGGCGACCCGGAAGAGTTCCAGCCGCCGCGCCGCCCGGGCCACCCCGACCGTCGCTTGCCAGGACTGTCCGAGGTCGTCGCGGCGGCGGACGCCGGCGAGCAGGCCGACCTCGAGTTCGGCCCGGGTGCGCGGGCGCAGCCGGTCGTCGCCGGCCAGCAGCCGGACGGCTTCCGGCGCCCGGGTGAGCAGGTCGGCCACGTACGGGCTGGTCGCCAGCAGCCGGGCCAGGCGCTCGGCCGTGCCGCCCGCCACCGGAGGGCCGACCCCGCCTTCGTCACGCAGCAGGCGCAGGTACCACGGCGTGCGGCCCAGGGCGTCGGACACCCGCCGGTACGCCAGCAGCCCGGCGTCGGGATCGGCCGCATCGGCGAACGATTCGAGCATGGCCGGCAGCAGCACGCGTTGCACGGCGGCCGTCCGGCTCAAGCCGCGGGTCAGCGCCTGCAGATGCCCGAAAGCCGTCGCGGGATCGGCGAATCCGAGCGCTTCGAGCCGGGTCACCGCGCTGCGCTCGGACAGCCGTACCGACTCATCCGACGCGTCGGCGCCGGGCATCGCGAGCTCGCCTGTGGGCAGCCGGGCGACGGCGGCGAGCAGCGGGCGGTAGAAGAGCTTCTCGTGCAGGCGGCGCACCTCGCGGGCGTGCCGCTGATGCTCCCGCTCGAGGGCCGGACCGTCACGAAACCCGAGGCTGCGGGCCAGCCACCGGAGGGTGAAGGGCTCGGTGGGAATGATGTGGGTACGCCGAAGTCGCTGCAATTGCAGGCGATGTTCGACGCTGCGCAGGAAGCGGTAGGCCGCGGCCAGGGTGACGGCGTCGACCCGCCCGACGTAGCCGCCGGCGGCGAGCGCGGCGAGCGCCGGCAGGGTCGCAGCCTGCCGGATGCTCTCGTCGCTACGCCCGTGGACCAGCTGCAGCAGCTGCACGGCGAACTCGATGTCGCGCAGGCCCCCGGGTCCGAGCTTGACCTCGCGGTCGACCTGCGAGCGCGGCAGCGACTGCACGACCCGGCGGCGCATCGCCTGCACGTCGGGAACGAAGTTCGGACGCGACGACGCCGCCCACACCATCGGGGTGACGACCGACATGTACCGCCGGCCGAGCTCCACGTCACCCGCGAGCGGGCGCGCCTTCAGCAGCGCCTGGTACTCCCACGTATGGGCCCAGCGCCGGTAGTACGCCTCGTGACTGGCCATGCTGCGCACCAGAGGGCCGGCCTTCCCTTCAGGGCGAAGCCCCGCGTCGATCGGGAAGATCGAACCTTCCGCCGTGACAGCCGAACAGAGCCGGATGACTCCCTCGGCGAGCCGGGTGGCGATGCGCACCGCGTCGGCCTCGCCCGTGCCCGGACCGGCCTCGCAGACGAAGATGACGTCCACGTCGCTGGAGTAATTGAGCTCCCGGGCCCCGCACTTGCCCATCGCGATGATGGCGAAGCGCACGTCCGGGGTGTTCTCCGGCAGGGTGGCGCGGGCCTGGACGAGCGCGGCCTCGATGGTGGCGCCGGCCAAGACGGCGAGCTGGTCCGCGACCTCCTCGAGGCGCAGCTCGCCATTGAGGTCCCGGGCGGCGACGGCGAGCAGCCCGCGGCGGTGCGCCAGCCGCAGCCCGTCAGCGTCGATCGGACGCCCGAACGCGGGCAGGTCGTGCTTGCCGGGAGCGCTGCGCAGGATGCGCCAGTCCCCGGCGTGGCGGGTGAGGTGATCGCCCAGGGCGGCACTGGCACCGAGGACGGCGCAGAGCCGGTGGCGCAGCAACGCGTCCTGCCGCAGCGCCGGCATCAGCGACCGGTCGGTCTCGGCGATCCGGGCAAGCGTCGCCAGCGCCAGATCCGGTGACGCCGCGACCGAAATGGCGTCGAGGACGTCCCGCGACAGGTCCAGCTGCTGGGTCAGCGCGATCGCGAGCGGCGCGTCCTCGAAGCCCATCCGGGCCATGACCGCCCGCGGGGTCGTCGTGCGAACGGGACCGCGGCTCAGCGCCGTCCGGCTCGCCGGGGACGCGGGATCTGAACCGGCCACAGCACCCACCTTAGGCGCGCGCGGCCGCGCTGACCTGCGGCTCGACGAGCGGATCGCGCTGGAGGATCGCCCTAGAGGATCGCGAGGTAGCGGTCGAGCTCGAACTGGGTGACGTTGCGCCGGTAGTCGTCCCACTCCGCGCGCTTGTTGCGCAGGAAGTAGTCGAACACGCCGTCGCCGAGCGTTTCGCGGACCAGGTCGGAATTCTCCATCCGGACAATCGCGGCAGCGAGAGAGTCCGGCAACGCTTCGATGCCGTGGGCCTCGCGCTCCCGGCGGCTGAGCATGGAGACGTCCACCTCCGCTCCCGGCGGCAGCTCGTAACCCTTCTGCACGCCCTCCAAGCCTGCGGCGAGCACCAGCGCGAACGTCAGGTACGGATTGCAGGCCGAATCCGGCGCCCGCAGCTCGACCCGGGTCGACTGGCCCTTGCTCGGCTTGTACATCGGCACCCGTACGAGCGCGCTGCGGTTATTCGCACCCCAGCTCACGAACGATGGAGCCTCGCCGCCCCAGGAGAGCCGCTTGTAGGAATTCACCCACTGGTTGGTGACGGCCGTGATCTCGGCCGAGTGGACCAGCAGGCCGGCGATGAACGACCGGCCGACCTTCGACAGGTGCAGCGGATCATCCGGGTCGTAGAACGCGTTGCGGTCCCCCTCGAAGAGCGAGACGTGGGTGTGCATCGCCGAGCCGGGCTGATCGGTGTACGGCTTGGGCATGAAGGTCGCGTAGACCCCCTGCTGCAGCGCGACCTCCTTCACGACCAGGCGAAACGTCATGATGTTGTCAGCCGTCGTCAACGCGTCGGCGTAGCGCAGGTCGATCTCCTGCTGGCCGGGAGCGACCTCGTGATGGCTGAACTCCACCGAGATGCCCATCTGCTCGAGCATGGTGATGGCGTCACGGCGGAAATCGTGCGAGACGTCGTGGGGCGTGAGGTCGAAGTAGCCGCCCTGGTCGACGGGCGGCGGCACCGCGTCGCCGCGCTGCGGGCGGTCGCGCAGCAGGAAGAACTCCACTTCAGGGTGGGTATAGAAGGCGAATCCGGCGTCCGCCGCCCGGCGCAGCGCCCGCCGCAGGACGTAGCGCGGATCAGCCGGCGAGGGGCTGCCGTCGGGCGTGAGGATGTCGCAGAACATGCGGGCGGTTCCCGGCGACTCGCCCCGCCACGGGAGCACCTGGAACGTCGACGGGTCGGGCTTGGCGAGCACGTCGGCCTCGAAGACGCGGGCGAAGCCCTCGATCGCCGACCCGTCGAAGCCGATGCCCTCCTCGAACGCGCCCTCGAGCTCCGCCGGGGCCACCGCCACCGACTTGAGCACGCCCAGCACGTCGGTGAACCACAGCCGCACGAAGCGGATGTCACGTTCCTCGAGCGTGCGCAGCACGAACTCTTGCTGCCTTTCCATGCGCGCAGCCTATTCGGACATGAGGTCGGTTCTGTTACCGGCGCGCAGGTAGGTTCACCAAGTGCCCACCCGGCGTCGGTTGCTGCGCCGCGCCAGCCGACTGGCGGCGGCGGGTCTGGTCGCCACTCCCTTGGCGTGCGCGTCGGGCGCGGTCGACGCCAGAACGTCCCGTCCTGCGGTCACACCGGCCGCGGTGGCGGCCGCCCCGGTGCCGGTTCCCGCGGCGACGCACTCCCCCGCCGCCCCGGCGTGTCACCCCGAATCGCTGCAACGGCTCGCGGCCGCCACCCTCATCGTGGGCCTGCCCGACACCCATGGCCCGGATGACCCCCTGGCCCGCTCGGCACCGGCGCTGGGCGTCGGCGGGATCCTGCTCGAGAGCGCCAACGTCCAGAGCGCCGACCAGGTACGCGCGCTGGTGGCCGCGATCCGGGCGCGCCGCAACGGCCCCCTCCTGGTGGCCACCGACGAGGAGGGCGGACGCGTCAGCAGCTTCGCTTCGGTCTTCGGCTGGCAGCCCTCGGCCCGCGCGAGCAGCCCGCTCGGACCGGCGGAGTTGCAGCAGCGCGCGAAGGTACTCGGCGAGCAGCTGCGCAGCGTGGGCGTGACGGTCGACTTCGCGCCGGTGCTCGATGTCACCGGTAGCCCGGACGATGCCCCCATCGGCGACCGGTCGTACTCCAACGATCCGGCGACGGCGTCGGCGGACGCTCTCGCGGTCGCGCGAGGATTGTCCGAAGGTGGAGTCACGCCGGTGCTCAAACACTTTCCGGGGTTGGGCGACGCCGATGCCGACACGCACGTCAGCTCGCTCGTCGTCAACGAGCCTGAGTGGTCGCTCATCTACCGCGACATGCGGCCGTTCATCGATGCGATCAACGCCGGCGCGCCCGCCGTGATGGTCGGCCACGCCCAGTACCCGGCCCTCGGCGACCCGACCTTGCCGGCGAGCCTGTCGCCGGCCATCTACCAGAAGCTGCGGGCCATTCCCTTCCACGGGGTGACGATCACCGACTCGCTCGGCATGGGTGCGGTCAACCTTCGCTTCGACTTCCCGGTCGCCGCCGTCCGGGCGCTGGCTGCGGGTGCCGACGGGCTGCTGACCACCGACGCCAACCAGGCGCTGCGCATGCGGGACGCCATCGTCGCCGCCGTCGAGACCCACCACCTGTCGGCCGCCCGGGTGGCCGACGCGGCCGCGCACATCACGGCACTCGCCGGGGCCGACCCGTATCCCCTGACCTGCCTGCACGTCAGCGTGCCCCAGCTGCACTGACCACCGCGCACTAGGCTTGAGGCGTGCCCCAGCTGCGCGTCGCCCTCGCCCAGATCGACGTGACCGTGGGCGATCTGGACGGCAACGCCGAGCGGATCGTCGAGTGGAGCCACAAGGCCGGCGACGCCGGAGCCCACCTCATCGCCTTCCCCGAAATGGCGCTCACCGGCTACCCCCCGGAAGATCTGGTGCTGCGGGGTTCGTTCACGGCGGCGAGCCAGGCCGGGTTGCACCGGCTCGCTGCCCGCCTCGCTGCGGAAGGGCTCGCAGATCGCGCCGTCGTGGTGGGCTACCTCGACACCGCCGATGAACCGGTGGCCCGGGTGGGGCGTCCGGCCGGCGAGCCCGAAAACGCCTGCGCGCTGCTCTACGACGGCCGGATCGTCGCCCGCTACGCCAAGCATCACCTGCCCAACTACGGCGTTTTCGACGAGTTCCGCTACTTCGTTCCCGGCGATCGCTTCCCGGTGATCCGCTTCCACGGGGTCGACGTCGCGTTGACGGTGTGCGAGGACCTCTGGCAGGACGGCGGGCCGATCGCGGTGGCCGCACGCGCCGGGGTGGGGCTCGTCATCTGCATCAACGGCAGCCCGTACGAGCGGCTCAAGTCCTACACCCGTGACGAGCTGGCGGCCCGGCGGGCACGGGAGGCGGGGGCAGTGCTCGCGTACGTCAACATGGTGGGCGGCCAGGACGAACTGGTCTTCGACGGCGACAGCCTGATCGTCGACGCGCACGGTGAGCTGCTCGCGCGCGCTCCCCAGTTCGCCGAGACGCTGCTCATCACCGACCTGGAGTTCCCGGCCGCGACGAGCGAGTTCAGCGGGCCGGTCAATGCCAGCGACGGCACCCAGATGCAGGTCGAGCGCGTCACCGTCTCCGAAGAGCCATTGCAGTCCTATGCCGCCCTGCCGGCCACGATCATCGACCGGCTCGATCCCGACGCCGAGCTCTACGCCGCGCTCGTGCTCGGCACCCGCGACTACGTCATGAAGAACGGTTTCCGCAGCGTCGCACTCGGCCTGTCCGGCGGCATCGACTCAGCGCTCGTGGCGACCATCGCCGTCGACGCGCTCGGCGCCGACGCCGTGCACACCGTCGCGATGCCGTCGGCGTACTCCTCAGAGCATTCCGTCAGCGACGCCGCGGAACTCGCCGAGCGCCAGCACACCCACCATCAGGTGCTGCCGATCGCCGGCGTGGTCGAGGCGTACCAGGGAAACCTCCGGCTCACCGGGCTCGCCGAAGAGAACTTGCAGGCCCGCGTGCGCGGCACCGCGCTGATGGGGCTGTCCAACCAGTACGGCCATCTGATCCTCACCACCGGCAACAAGAGCGAGCTCGCCACCGGGTTCTCGACGCTCTACGGCGACAGCGCCGGCGGTTACGCACCGATCAAGGATCTCCCGAAGACTCTCGTCTGGCAGCTCTCCCGCTGGCGCAACGCCGTGGCTCAGGCGGCCGGTGAGCTCGAGCCGATCCCGGTGCAGATCATCGAGAAGCCGCCGTCGGCCGAGCTTGCCCCGGGCCAACTCGACAGCGATCGGCTGCCCGACTACACCGAGCTCGACGAGGTGCTCGACGGCTACGTCGAACGTGACCTCGGCCACGACGAGCTGCTCGCCGCCGGGTTCGACGTCGAGCTCGTCGAACGCGTGATCCGGCTCGTCGACCTCGCCGAATACAAGCGCCGGCAGTACCCGCCGGGGCCGAAGGTGACCGGCAAAGCCTTCGGCCGCGACCGGCGGCTGCCCATCACCTCAGCCTGGCGCGAGCCCTCGGCCAAATAGCTCAGGCGCGGGCGAGACCTTCGTCGCGCGCTGCCTGGGCGACCGCCGCCGACACCGCCGGCGCCACCCGCGGGTCGAAGACGCTCGGGATCACGCACTCGGCGGCCAGGTCGTCGCCGACCACCGCGGCAAGCGCGTCGGCCGCCGCGAGCTTCATGCCCTCACTGATCCGCCGGGCGCGGGCCTGGAAGGCGCCGCGGAAGACGCCCGGGAACGCGAGCACGTTGTTGATCTGGTTGGGAAAGTCCGAACGCCCCGTCGCCACGACCGCGGCGTACTTGACAGCGACGACCGGATCGACCTCGGGGTCGGGATTGGCCATCGCAAAGATCAGGCAGTTCGGCGCCATGCTGGCGATCGCCGCCTCGTGGATCTTCCCCGCCGAGAGGCCGAGGAAGACGTCAGCTCCCGCGAGCGCGTCCTCCAACGTGCCGGTCAAGCCTGCCTTGTTGGTCTGGGCGGCGAGCTCGGCCTTGACGTCGGTGAGCCCCTCACGGGAGACGTGCAGCATGCCTTTCGAGTCGGCCGCGCCGATGTCGCCGATGCCGGCCGCGAGCAGCATCTTGGTCACCGCGATCCCGGCGGCGCCGGCACCCGAGACGACCACGCGCAGCTCGCCGAGACTGCGCCCGGTCAGCTTGGCGGCGTTGCGCATCGCCGCCAGGACGACGATTGCCGTGCCGTGCTGGTCGTCATGGAAGACGGGGATGTCCAGCGCGTCCTGCAGCCGGCGCTCGAGCTCGAAGCACCTCGGCGCGGAGATGTCTTCGAGGTTGATGCCGCCGAAGCTCGGAGCCAGCCGCACGACCGTCTCGAAGAGCTCGTCGATGTCGGTGCAGTCCAAGCAGATCGGCACCGCGTCGACCCCCGCAAAGTGCTTGAACAGCAGCGCCTTACCCTCCATCACCGGCATGGCTGCGGCCGGGCCGATGTCACCCAGCCCGAGCACCGCGGTGCCGTCGGTGACGACGGCGACGGTGTTAGCCCTCCACGTGTAGATGTCGGCCAGCTCCGGATCGCCCGCAATGGCCATGCAGACCCGAGCCACGCCGGGGGTGTAGGCCAGCGAGAGGTCTTCGCGGTTGCGCAGCGGCGCGGTGATCCCGAGCTCGATCTTGCCGCCGTGATGCATCGCGAAAGCAGGGTCGGTGTCGAGGATCGGGGCAGCGACCTCCGGAGGCACCTGATGCTCGTGGTGGTGCTCGTGGTGGTGCTCGTGGAGGTGGCTGACTGTGTCGCCGGCGGCGCCTTGGCCTGAGGCAATGTCAGATGCGGAGTCAGGAACTGATGCGGTCATCGCCCGTAGTCTTTCACGGCCGGTGACCAACCTCGCACCGACAAGATCGTCAGTAGCGCAACCAGGCGAAAGGCCACCATGATCCGTCCCGCCCGGCCTGCGGATATACCCACGATCCTGACGCTGATCCACGAGCTCGCAGCCTACGAACGAGCAGCTGATCAGGTGCGGGCCAGCGAGCAGCAGCTGCAGGACGCGCTCTTCGGACCGGACGCGGTCGCGTCCTGCCTGCTGGCCGCGCCCGACGATCCGGGCGCGCAGGTCGTGGGATTCGCGCTCTGGTTTCGCACCTTCTCCACGTGGAACGGAACGGCGTCGATCTACCTCGAGGACCTGTTCGTGCTGCCGCACGCGCGCGGCGGCGGGCACGGTCGGGCCCTGCTGGCCGAGCTGGCAGCAATCGCGGTCGAGCGCGGCTACGGCAGGGTCGAGTGGTCGGTGCTGAACTGGAACGAACCGGCCCACGGCTTCTACCGCCGACTCGGGGCCGCGCCCCAGGAGGAGTGGACGGTGTGGCGGCTGACGGGCGCCGCCCTCGACGCTCTTGGTGCCAGGCCTTGACGGCAGGCGCGCCGCGGCGGCCTTCTCGGTAGGCTGGCAACGCCCGAAATGACCCGCGTGCAGCAGCGCTGCGCGGCAGCCCGTTTGGCGTCCCTGCGTGAGTTGGTTGAAGGAGCGAGGTGCCCGATTCGCCCGGCGAGCGCGACGTGGTGCGGCTGCGGCTGCCCGCGACCGGCGCCTACCTTTCCGTACTGCGGACGGCGACGGCCGGATTGGCCGCGCGGCTCGATTTCACCCTCGAGGAAATCGAGGATCTGCGGATCGCGGTGGACGAGGCCTGCGCGCTGCTGCTGCCGTCGGGGGTTCCTGGCGCCGAACTGGACTGCGTGTTCGAGCTGTGCCAGGACGAGCTGCGCATCACCGTCAGCGCCCTGACCCTCGACGGAGCGGAGCCGGCCCGCGACTCCTTTGCCTGGACCGTGCTTTCCGCGCTGGCAGGCGAGGTCGAGAGCACGGTCGATGCCGAGTCACGGGTGAGCATCACCCTCGCCAAACGCCGCGCTGCGGTCGTCAGCCCATGACCGTCACCGGCGGCGCCACGCCTGTCGGTCCCTCGCACCAGGTCCCCGCCGACGCGCCAAGTCCGCAGCTGCCGGAGCAGCCCATCGAGGAGACGGGCGCGCCGGCCCCGCCGCCCACCCGGTCGACGTCCGGAGACCGGATGCGCGCCCGCGGCCTGTTCGCCGAGCTGGCCGAGTGCGAGCCCGACACCCTGGAGCGCGGACGCATCCGCGACGAGCTGGTGGAGATGCACCTGCCGCTCGTGGAGTACCTGGCGCGCCGCTTCCGCAACCGCGGCGAACCGCTCGACGACCTGGTGCAGGTCGCGACGATCGGGCTGATCAAGTCCGTCGACCGCTTCGACCTCGAGCGCGGCGTGGAGTTCTCGACGTACGCCACCCCCACGATCGTCGGGGAGATCAAGCGCCACTTCCGCGACAAGGGCTGGGCGATCCGGGTCCCCCGCCGGCTGCAGGAGCTGAAGCTCTCGCTGACGAAGGCGACCAGCGAGCTGTCGCAGCGCCTCGGGCGCTCGCCGACGGTCGGCGAGCTCGCCGGCCATCTGGGGATGAGCGAGGAAGAGGTGCTGGAGGGCCTCGAGTCGGCCAACGCGTACTCAGCCGTCTCGCTCGACGCTCCTGACGGCGGTGACGAGGACTCTCCCGCCGTCGCCGACACGCTCGGCGTCGAGGACGAGTCGCTCGAGGGCGTCGAGTACCGCGAGTCGCTCAAGCCGCTGCTCGACCAGCTGCCTCCGCGCGAAAAGCGCATCCTGCTGCTGCGCTTCTTCGGCAATATGACGCAGTCGCAGATCGCGGCCGACCTCGGCATTTCTCAGATGCACGTGTCACGGCTGCTCGCGCGCACGCTGACCGAGCTGCGCGCGGGCCTGCTCGCCGACGAGTAGTCGTCAGTCGTCCGCCGGCGTCAGGAGCCCGGCCATGCCCATCAGCACGATGACGGCGACCGCGGTCACGGCGAGCGGAACCCCGACGTACCAGCGGCCGCCCTGCACCGTGGTGATGGCAATCGGCACGCAGATGATCTCCAGGACCAGCAGCGGCGAGCGCACCCGCCGCCGCCGCCGCGCGCGCACCAGGCGAGCGGTCGCGACGATCACCAGACCGACGACGAGCGACAGGGCGCCCAGCACTTCGGTGGACGCCCGGTGAGCCGCGTCGGGCTCCAGCGCCCGCACGATCAGGTACCCGCCGGCCGCGATCAGACCCACTCCCTGCAGGCCGACCAGGCCCGCCGCCGCCGTCGCGTATCCCGCGACCCGGCTGCCCGGCGGGTGCGCTGATCCGGCGCGAGCTCCGGGTTCGTCCACGTGTGGCATGTCACCCCAGCTTAAAGCGAGCGATCTCGATAACATTCGTTCATGAGAGCGGTGCTCGTCGTCAATCCGAACGCCACCGCGACGACACTTCGCACGCGTGACGTGCTGGCCGCTGCGTTGAGCTCCGACCTTCGGGTCGACACCTTCGAGACCAAGGGCCGCGGCCACGCCATCGAACTGGCCGCCCAGGCGGTCGAGACGGGCGCCGACATCGTCGTGGCGCTCGGCGGCGACGGGACGGTCAACGAGATCGTCAACGGGATCCTGAGCGAGGGCGTTCGCCCCGGCCTGCCTGATCTCGCCATCGTCCCCGGCGGAAGCACCAACGTGTTCGCCCGCGCGCTGGGCATGCCGGCCAGCGCCGTCGAGGCGACCGGGCAGATCCTCGAAGCGCTGCGCGAGGGCCGCAGCCGCCGCGTCGGGCTGGGCAAGGCCAACGACAGATGGTTCACCTTCTGCGCCGGGCTCGGTATCGACGCCGCCGTGGTCGAGCGCGTCGAGCGCAAGCGGGCGAAGGGCAAGCGCTCCACCCACAGCCTTTACGTGCGCAGCGCGGTGAACCGGTTCTACTTCGCCACCGCTCGCCGCCACCCGGCGCTGCGGCTGCGCGCTCCCAGCCTGCTCGATTCCCGCGAGGTCTTCGCGGCCCTGGTGTGCAACACCGATCCGTGGACCTTCCTGGGTGATCGGCCGGTGCGCCCCTGCCCTGACGCGAGCCTCGACCTCGGGCTCGACGTGCTGGCCCTCACCCGGATGTCGACCGCCACCACCCTGCGCGCGGCGGCCCACTTCTTCGCCAAGGACCCCCACCCGCGCTCCAAGAACGCGCTGCTCCTGCACGACCAGTCCGAGATCGTCCTTGAGGCGACGGGCGAGCCGCTGGCGTTCCAGGTTGACGGCGACGCCCTCGGCCACCGCGACAAGGTGCTGATGACCTCGGTGCCCAACGCGCTGCGCGTCATCAGCTAGCCCGGCTAGCCGGCGGGAGTCGCCCCCAGCACGCGCACCGCTCCGGCCGGGTCATCGCAGATCACCGCGTCGACCCCGCGCTCACGCAGCGGCATGACCTCGCTGAGCGTCGTCACCGTCCACGCGACGATCACCAGGCCCGCGTCGTGCACGGCCTGGACTCCGGCGCCGTCCTCGCGGATCGTGCTGACGTGAGCGTGCAGCTCGCTGTAGCCGCGCTCCATGACGTACGCGAGCCCCTCCTCCGTCGTCACGCCGGGGATCGTGAGCAATCCGGTCGGCCACCCCGCGTCGCGCGCGACGTCGAGGACTGTGGGGTCGAAGGAAGAAATCAGCACATCGGCGGCGACGGTCAGCCGGCCGAGTTCGGCTACCAGCAGGTGGGCGGCCACGGCCTCGCGCGTGTAGTCAGGCTCGCCGGGGAGGTTCTTCACCTCGAGGACCAGCCGCCCGCCCGCAGCCGCCGCGAGCATCTCGGCGAGCGTCGGGATCCCGGCGCCGCCCAGCTCGGCGGTGGACAGCTCGAGCACCGGGCGGCCATCGGTAGCGACCACCGGATCGTGCACGCAGACCAGCCCACCGTCGGCGCTGCGGCGCACGTCGATCTCGGAACCCACGGCGCCTGCGGCGAGAGCACCGCGTACGGCCTCCGGGGTGTTTTCCGGTCCCGGGATCCGCGACCCCCGGTGTCCCAGCACGCGCATATGTATCAGCTTGGCCCTTCGAACCCGGGGTCAGCAAGAACCGGGCGTGACATGGATCACGCTTATGACGGGTCGTCAGAAACTCGCCTGCCAGGGGATTGCCAAGCGTCCGGAACTAGTGAGAGGTTCGAGATCCACGCACTCCGCCCCAGACGGCTGACTCCCCAGCGGACGGAAACGCGCGGTTCGAGGCATACCGGCCTTCGCACCTGCGATCCTTCGCAGGCGTGGGGCGACGCGACGACGCGACGAGGAGTAGCCGGATGGACTGGCGCCACAGCGCGCTTTGCCAGGACGAGGACCCAGAACTGTTCTTCCCCATCGGGGCGGTTGGGCCATCGCTTCGGCAAGTGAACGATGCAAAATCGATCTGCCGCCGATGTGCGGTCACCGACGACTGCCTGTCGTGGGCTCTCGACACCGGCCAGGACGCGGGAGTCTGGGGCGGCAAGTCCGAGGAGGAGCGCCGGCTGATCCGGCGCGAGAGCCTCGCTCGCCTGCGCACCGCCTGAGATCAGCAGCCGGCTCACTGCCGTCAAGCGAAGGCGCTGAGCCCGGCCTTCGGTCGTCAGCCCACCGTTCCCTGGATCTCCGGTATCGCCACCGTCGCCTCGGTGCCGCCATGAGCACCGGGGCGGAGGGCAAGGGTCCCGCGCATTTCTCCGACGACGAGGGTGCGCACGATCTGCAGGCCGAGCCCTTGCGCCTGGTCCAGGTGAAAGTCCGCCGGCAGCCCGGCGCCGTCGTCGGCCACGACCACGTCGAGCTGATGGCCCCGGCGGGTGACCGAAAGCCGGATCGCGCCGGCCGCGCCATGCTCGACGGCGTTCTGCATGAGCTCGGAGAGCACCAGAGCGAGCGGGGTGGCGAGCGTACCGGGCAGGATGCCGAACGTGCCCTGCCGCTCCACGGTCGCCCGCGAACCCATCGCGGCGACGTCCACCGTCATGGCGGCCAGCTGATCGGCGACGACGTCGAAGTCGACCTCCTCGCCCATGCTCTGCGAGAGCGTCTCGTGCACCAGGGCGATCGACGTCACCCGGCGCACCGACTCGCGTAACGCCATCCGCGCTTCGGGCACCACCATGCGGCGGGCCTGCAGGCGCAGCAACGCGGCGACGGTCTGCAGGTTGTTCTTCACCCGGTGGTGGATCTCGCGGATGGTCGCGTCCTTGGACAGCAGCTGCGCCTCGCGGCGGCGCAGCTCGGTCGCGTCACGAGCGAGCACGAGCGTTCCCCGTTCGACGCCGGGCATCAGCGGGATCGCACGCAGCAGCACGACCGTGCCGTCGCATTCGATCTCGTCGTCGGTGGGCACGCGGCGGCGGACGGCTTCGCGAAATCGCAAGCCCGGCGGGATCTCGGCCGCCGGAGTCGGCGCTGGGGTCGCCGCGCCGGCCAGTTGGCGGTGGATCTCGGCGAGGGACTCCCCCACCAGGTTTCCGTTGTGCCCGAGGCGCCGGTAGGCCGAGACGGCGTTGGGGCTCGCGTAGGAGATGGTGCCCTCACCGTCGAGCCGGATCATCCCGTCACCCACCCGGGGTGCCTCGGCCGCGTCGGCAAACCCCGCGCCGAACGGGAAGGTGCCTTCGGCGACCATCTGCACCAGGTCACCAGCGGTACGCAGGTAGGCGAGCTCGAGCGCGCTGGGCGAGCGGGTAGCGGACAGGTTCGTGTCGCGGGCCAACACGGCGATCACGCGCCCGGCACTGCGTACCGGCACCGCCTCCACCCGAACCGGAACCCCGCGCTCCCACTCGGGATCTCCCTCGCGAACGATGCGCCCCTCGCGCACCGCGGTCGACAGCGTCCAGCGCCGCAGCGTCTGGGCGACCATGTCTTCGGCGTAGATCGTCGGCCCGGTCGCCGGCCGTACCTGCGCCACCACCAGGAATTCCTCGGAGGCCGAGTCCTTGACGCGCACGCACAGCAGCAGGTCGGCGAAGGACAGGTCGGCCAGCATCGCCCAGTCGGCGACGAGCGAGTGCAGCCGGTCGATATCGGAGGCGGTCAGATCGGTATACGCGGACACGAGGTCCGAGAGGGTGCTCACCACCAGAGTCTCTCGCTTGCGCGAGCTGATTGACTTTGCAGCATGACCGACCTCGTCGCCCGCGATCTGGCAGCGGTGTGGCATCCCTTCACGCAACACTCCCTGTGGGAGGACGACGAACCGCTGGTCATCGACCGGGCCGAGGGCATGCACCTCATCGACACCGACGGCCGGCGCTACCTCGACGGGGTCTCCTCGCTATGGGTGACGGTGCACGGGCACCGCGTGCCGGAGATCGACGCGGCCGTACGCGACCAGCTGGAGAAAGTCGCCCACAGCACCTTCCTCGGGCTCACGCACGAGCCCGGCATCGCGTTGGCCGAGGCGCTGCTGGAGACAGCACCCCGCTGCGCGGCGGGTGAGAGCGAACCCCTGCGCCGCGTCTTCTACGCCGGCGACGGGTCGAGCGCGGTGGAGGCCGCGCTGAAGATGGCCTATCAGGCGGCCGCCCAGCGGGGAGAGCACCGCCCGCTGTTCGTGTCGGTCGCCGAGGGCTACCACGGCGACACGCTCGGCGCAGTCAGCGTCGGCGGTATCGACACCTTCCACGCCGCCTACCGCCAGATCCTGCTGCGCACCCGCCAGATTCCCTCGCCGCATCACGTCGGCACGGCCGCTGCGCTGACGGCGCTCGAGGCGCTGCTGGACGCCGAGGGTCAGCAGGTCTGCGCCGTGATCATCGAACCGATGGTGCAGGCCGCCGCGGGCATGCTCACCCACGACGCCGCGTTCGTCCGCGGGGTGCGCGAGCTCTCCCGGCGGGCCGGCGCCTTGATGATCGCGGACGAGGTTGCCACCGGGCTCGGCCGCACCGGCACCATGTGGGCGGTGGAGCACGCCGGGGTCACCCCGGACCTGCTCACCTGCGGCAAGGGCCTGTCGGGCGGCTACCTTCCGCTCTCGGCGGTGCTGGCGACGGAGGGAATCTACGACGCGTTTCTCGGGGCCCCGGAAAGCGACCGGACGTTCTTTCACGGGCATACCTACACCGCGAATCCCTTGGCCTGCGCGGCCGCGCTTGCCAACCTGCGGCTGATGGCCGAGCGCCAGACCGTTCGGCATGCCGCACGCGTCGGTGAGCGGCTCGGCGCGTTGCTGGCTCCGCTGTCGGACATGCGCGGGGTGCTCGACGTGCGGCGCTGCGGCACCATGACCGGCATCGAGGTCACCTCCCAGGGCCGGCGCACCGGGTTCGAGATCTGCCGGCGCGCGCGCCGGCGCGGGGTGCTGCTGCGCCCGCTGTCCGACGTCGTAGTGCTGATGCCGCCGCTGGCCATCGGCGATGAGGACCTCGACGAGCTCGCGGCCGTCACCGTCGACTGCGTCCATGAGGTCGTCAGCACCGGTGGCTGAGCAGCCCGCGGACCCGTTCGGCTGGCTGGCCGAGCGGGCGGCGTCGCGGACGGCGGCCGGACTGCGTCGCAGCCTGCACCCGCGCCAGCCCGGCAGCCAGGTGCTGGACCTCGCGGGCAACGACTACCTCGCGCTGGCCCGCCATCCCACTGTGGTCGAGGCAGGCGTCGAGGCCCTGCGGACCTGGGGCGCGGGCTCGACCGGCAGCCGGCTGGTGACCGGGTCCACCCAGCTGCACGCCGACCTCGAAGCGGCGCTCGCGGCCCACGTCGGTGCGCAAGCCGGGCTGGTCTTCTCCTCCGGCTACACCGCCAACCTCGGCGCCCTGACGGCCTTGGCCGCCCCGGGCGGCCTGATCGTCTCCGACGAGCGCAACCACGCCTCGCTCGTCGACGCGTGCCGGCTGGCCCGCTCGCGCGGCAGCGAGGTGGCCGTCACCCCGCACGCCGACCCGGACGCCGTCGCCAAGGCACTGGCCACCCGCCCCCCGGGAAGCCCGGCGATCGTCGTCACGGATTCCGTCTTCAGTGCTGACGGCGATGTCGCCCCCTTGGCGGCGCTGGCTGAGGTGGTACGCGAAAGCGGCGCCGCCCTGCTGGTGGATGAGGCGCACGCGCTGGGCGCGGTCGGCCCGGGCGGGCGCGGCGCCGTCGCGGCCGCCGGGCTCGCCGGGGCAGCGGACGTGGTGGTGACGGCGACGCTGTCGAAAGCGCTCGGCAGCCAGGGCGGCGCCGTGCTCGGACCCGCGGACGTGATCGCCCACCTCATCGACTCCGCGCGCAGCTTCATCTTCGACACCGGCCTCGCGCCGGCAGCTGCCGGTAGCGCTTTCGCCGCGCTGCGATTGCTTCAAACGGAGCCCGAGCGGGCGGAGCGGGTACGCGAGATCGCCCGGCGCGTCGCGTCCGCGCTCGGTGCCCCGGTGCCGGCCGCCGCGGTCGTCTCGCTGGTGATCGGCGAACCCGAGCGGGCGGTCGCCGCCGCGGCCGCGTGCGAACGCGAGGGCATCCACGTCGGCTGCTTCCGGCCGCCGACGGTGCCCGAGGGCACCAGCCGGCTGCGCATCGCGGTGCGGGCCGACCTCACCGACGACGAGGTCGACCGCGCGATCCGGGTGATCAGCGCCGCCGTCAGCCCGTCGCCCCAGTTCAGGCCGGGTTTTGTCGGTGGTGGTCGGTAGCGTTTCGCTATGAATCCGGTCTCCGCGTTGCCCGTCGGGCCGTCCGCCCCGTCGCCGTCCTGCCCGTTGTTGACTCCTGCTGCACTGGCTGCCTTGTCGGATGAGGAGGTGGCGGATGCGCTCAGGACGTGGGCGGGTCGGGTGGCTGCGGGTGAGGCGCGGCTGATGGCGTATGTCGGCGAGTTCGATGAGCGGCGGGCGTGGGCGGTGCCGGGTGTTCTGTCGTGTGCGCATTGGTTGTCGTGGCGGCTCGGGATGGGGCAGAACGCGGCCGGTGAACGGGTGCGGGTGGCCCGGGCGTTGCGCCTGCTTCCGGCCACGTCGGCCGCGTTCGGCGCTGGCCGGCTGTCGTTCACGCAGGTGCGGGCGATCAGCCGGGTCGCGACCGTCGAAGATGAGCAGAGCTACATTTCGATGGCCCGTCATGCCACCGGCGGGCAGCTCGAACGGCTCGTCAGCGGGGTGCGCCGGGCCCGCAAACTCCACCAGCAACGCAAGGCAGCCGAAGCCGCCGCCGCCCGGTGAGCCGCCGGCAGCCGAACGGATACGGGTGTTCAGCCGCTATGACGGCGATGGTGACCTGTGCATCACGATCCGCGCCGGTGCCGCTGACGGCGCGGTGCTGCTCGCCGCGATCGACGCCGCCCGCACCGACCTCGACGCGGCAGGCGAGAAGGGTGAGCCGGATCTTTCCGCGGAAAGTTCCGAGCCGGACTCCCATGTCCCGGAGCGGGCGAGCCGGGGCGGCGGGCTGCTGAGCCTGTGCCGTGCCTACCTCACCGAACGCGCTGCCGCCCATCCTGGCCGGGCCCGCCGTGACCGGTCCCAGCTCACCGTGCAGATCGACCCGATCTCCGGCTGGGCCCGGCTGCCCGACGGGGAGTTCCTCCCACCCGGCAGCCACCACCTCACGACCCTGCCTGCCGGGATGGTGCTGCGTCCGATCCGCCGCGCTGATCTCACCGTCCACGATCAGGGTCGCCAACACCGCCATCCCAGCCAGCCGCTGCGTGACCTGCTCGGCGCCGTCGACGGGGAACGCTGCCGCTACCCCTCCTGCACCCGGCGCCGCAAACTCCACGCCCACCACGTCATCGAATGGATCAACGGCGGCCGCACCGACCTGGCCAACCTGGTGCTCTTGTGCTCCCGGCACCACCACGCTGTGATCCACGCCGGCGGTTTCCGCCTCACCCTGCACCCCACCACCCGCGCCCTGACCATCACCACCACCGCCGGCACACCCGTCCCGCACCGCCACCAGTGGCCCTACCAGCCCGCCGAACATCTCGACCCCGACACCACCATCGACGCCGCCACCCTGCCGCCCCACGCCGGCGACAAACTCGACCTGCACTACGCCGTCGCCGTCCTCATGCAACACGCCGCCTAAAGCGAAGCTCAACGGACGGCCTCGACAAACCCTTGAATGGCTGACACCGTCACAGAAATTCGCACAGGTGTTGCGCTGACCCTGTGAGTGCGCAGGCAATACCGGACGCTTTGCCGGAATGGCGTGGGCTACCCCCAGCTGCGGTCGAAGGCGCTTGAGGGCTGTGCGGCGACGGCGTCGAGCGCAGGCTCCGCCAGTACGGCTGTGATCGCGGCGGCGCTGCCGCCCACATAGGTCAAATACCTGTCGATGTCGGTAGCGACCAGCCACGCCCGATCGTCAGGCCACCAGACACTCGCGCACCTCCACTCCGGTTTTGGCAGCACTGAGGCTGCCGTCACCGGGCCAGCAAGCAGGTGATACGCCCGGCCAGGTGTGCGGACCCGCATCGGCCGATCCCGCCAGGCTTCGGTTTCTGCTATGCCGAAGCCCTCCCACACGCAGAAATACGCCCGCTGCGGGGTCTCCGTGAACCTTGCGAGAATGCTTGCCAAGACTGCCGTCTCGCGTGCGTCAAACCCTCCGTCTGACGGCCGTCCCCATCGGTCGGACCCCGCCACCAAATCGTCGAACTGAGTGTCGGCAGTCAATGTCACGCCTTGATACGAGGCAATTTCCGACCAGCGATGCCGCCCCTCCCCGTCACGCTCGTATGTGGGAGGCAGAACACGGGCATAGCCAGCAAACACTGGGGGCACCATCGACGCGACCGTTCCGGTGCGTGCTGTTGCGCTCAGGGCCTGCTCCACCCACGCCGCGGGAGTGACATCGGTCAGCAGCGTCATCCCGGGCGCCCACAGCACCGGCTCTTCAATGTCCACCTACCGCACTGTGCCGTCTCGCCGCATCTCCTCAACGTAGGCGCGCATAAGTGAATGCCGTTCCAGGGCACTTATGATGCGCGAGAGCCGGCAGCGCGCTCGGTCAACGAGCACCACTGATTGTCACGGATGCGCACCCGGCGACACTGGCGCCGTCACCGTCACGCCCGCCCAATACAGCGGAATGTTGCGACCATGGTCTGTAGTCGTCGTCTCGAACCCGGTTTCGCCGAGATCTGTAGCGACGAACGTGACCGTTCGCTGCGGGCCGTCCGGCGTCGTCGTCGCCTGACAGACGATCCCCGGGTTGTCGGCCTGCGGCACGTATAGGTCGCCCTCAGCGGACTTTAGAGACACGCCGAAGGCTTGGCCGACGTGAACTTGCATTGGCGGACGCGACAGGGAGTTGCGCAGTACGAGGATGGCGCTGATCGGCGGAATCTTCCGGTGCGACGAACAACTGATGTTGTCGGCGGAATCTTTCGGCGCAGTTTGGAGCGCCGCTGAACATGCCGTCACCACGACCAGACCCGTTAATGCGACCGCGAAACCAATCACGCTGACACCGTTCTGCGCGCGTTGCCCGCTGGTTGAACGTCTCGCCATGAGCCAGCCTCTCGCCGTCGAAGGCAAGCGTAGAGCGGTGTGCGCCAGCGTTGAGGGCGTTGTTATCGAACGGATATGAGCGACTGGCCGGCCGACGGCCACAGGCGCGGACGTGCCAATCTCGCGCGCTCGCATGGCGCTGGTCCTGCCGGATTCGGGCTACGGCGACTCCATGGCGTACGTCAGCTGCCGCTGAAGGAGGGCCGCTGGAAGTTGCCGCGCGGAGCCTGGCAAGCCGCTTACGACAAGTACGTGCGTCGGATGCGATGGGTGATGCCACTCTCGCGCGCATCTCCCGCTCTGTAGCCGGCAGCAGGCGCTTCGGAGGCTCAATCAACGCAACCGTTATGGGCAGAAGTGCGTCATACCCGCTATGAAACGCTCGCCCGCAGTCGTCGCACTGATTGCGACCGTGCTCGCGGTAGGAGCGGCGTGCTCGTCGTCGCCTACGCCGATGGCGGCGTCGCGCCAGGCAGGTGGAAGTCCCACCGCCGTATTGGCGGCACCGACGACCAGAACTGCGCCTGTCGTGGCCACGACCGCGTCGACGCCGCTCGCGTTGCTCGCTCGCCTCCACGGAGCGAGCGTTGCGTGCAACTACCTGCCCACGGCATTCCAGTACGCGCCCGGCTTCTCCCAGATCCAGTGCATTCGCGGGGCAACCTCGCCAGTGCCGAAGGCACCGCTCGACGTCGTCACGCTCCGGGTCTACGACAGCGCGGCGACGAAGACGCGCGACCTCGCCGCCCTTCGCTCGTACAGCGTCACAGCGCTCGTGGGCCCCAACTGGGCTGCTCTGCCGGACCCGGACTTCCCGCTCTCGGTCCTCCGCGGCGCACTGGGAGGGAACCTCAGCAGGTAGGTGCTTGCTGGCAGATCGGGGCAGATTCGCTGAGCACCCGCGAGGTGATGCCACTCCCGCGCGCTTTCGGCGCCTCCGGCCACCCGTCCGTTGGCCGGACTGGCGCGAACATGTCCTGCCAAAGATCTCACGTGTTGCCTCCCGTCAGCCCGTGACAACACCTCGGCTGCGGGCCTGCTTGAGTCAGCCGGCATACCGCTCGAGCGCAAGGTGCCTTGCTGCCATCGACGGCGACGTGCGCGGGCCGGATGTGGCGAAGTAGCGCCGGCGTACAGCCGCCATGGTCATCCCTGCCGTACCGAGAAAGTCCCGCGCGTTGGCCAGACCCATGCCCCCGAGGCTGCGGGCACGTCGAACCGCAGGAGGTCGTTGCCCTCGCTGGAGGGCACGATCCGAGGCCCGGAGACGTCGCGGAACGCTGCCCCGTCAGCAGCTGGCGGTGATGGCGACGCGGTCGAGCAGTACGTCAGTGAGCCCGGCATCGAGCCCGGCATCGCCTTGGCGAGCGGCGCAGCGGGGTTCACGCAGGAAGCAGACCCTGCTGGCGAGCGAGCTTCAGCCACTCCGGGTATTCGTTCATCATCAGGTCGTAGAGCTGCTCGTCGCTGATGGCCGCCGGGTCGGAGACGGAGAAGAAATCGGCGTTGTCGATGAACCGGCCGGGCATGTCATCGAGCTCTTCGAGGAACTGGAAGTCGCCGGTCAGCATCGACGCGAGCCGGGCACCGAAACCGCCCCGCTTCTTCTTGGCCATCGGGGCGGCGGTGGCGTTCACGTTGCGGCTGGACTGCCCGATGGCCATGAACTGCCAGAAGAGCGGCTCGTACGACGACCACTCGACCTGATGCTTGGTGCCGGCCTGATCCGTCGTCTGCCCGTCGGTCACGAACATCACGTAGACCGGCAGCTTGTCCGGGTGCGGGCTGTTGCGCGGGCCGCCGTTGGCGTCCGGGAAGTAGTGCCGGCGTACCGCCTGCATGGCGTGGTTGTAGTTGGTGCCCCCCTCGAGCTGGCGGCGTTGCAGCAGCTGGTTGACCCACCCCTGATAATTGCGAAGGTCGAGCGGACCCTCGTCGTAGCCGCCGGTGCCGAAGGTGAAGACGTCGCAGGCGCCGTCGTCGTCGAACTGCACGGCCATCCCGAGAATGCGCTCGCACAGCTCCTGCACCTTGCCGGACTTGTAGAGCTGGTGCATGGAACCGGAGATATCGAGGCAGAGCGCGACGCGCGCGCGATGCTCGCTCAAACCCTTCTTCTCCAAGGAGATTCCGGCCTTCTTCACCAGGTTGACCATCTGCGGCGGTGCGCCGGCAAGCTGCTTGTCAAGGCGGACGGCCTTGTTCATGTTGATGGAGCCGGCCGCCGGTGCGGCAGCGGGAGCGGGCGGCGGGGGCGCGGCAGCAACCGGCGCGGGCGCCGGATCGGTGTCTGACTCGCTGTCGACGCTGATGCCGTAGTCGGTCGCGAGCCCGGCGAGTCCGGAACTCCAGCCCTGCCCGACGGCGCGGAACTTCCACGCCCCCTGACGGCGGTAGAGCTCGCCGAAGACGAAGGCCGTCTCGGAGCTGGCGTCGGTGATGTCGAAGCGCACCAACTCGGGCCCGGCGGGGTCGCTGACCGTCAGGTAGAGGCCGGTGGCCTGCCCGATCGGGGTGCCGTCGGTGGACGCGGCGAGCGCGACCGTCTCGATCTCGGCGGGCAGCGCGGCGAGATCCACTTGCAGCGAGTCCACGGTGCCGGACTTGCCCTGGTGGGTCACCGATCCGTCCGTCGAACGGGGCTGGTTGTAGAAGACGAAATCATCGTCGTTACGCACCTTGCCCGACGCGGTGAGCAGCAGCGCGCTGGCGTCCAGGTCGACCCCGCCGGCCCAGCCGAGCCGTACGAGAACCCGGCCGACGCCCTCCGGCAGCGAAGTGTTGGCACCCTTGGAGATAGTGGTCACGGCACCGCAGCCTAGACCGGTTGCTACCCTGCGCGCCGCCTCTTGTCGGCTCGCCGTCACCAACGAGCCGGTACCGACCGCCGGCGGGCAGCTAGCCTGCGTGCGTGACGGTGTTGGCGGTCAGTGGAACGGGCACTGAAGTGGGCAAAACGGTCGTCACCGCGGCCGTTTGCGCGCTCGCCCTGCAACGCGGCAGCACCGTCGCGGTCGTCAAAGCCGCGCAGACGGGGATAGCCGCGGGCGAGCCAGGCGATCTTGCCGAGATCGCCCGCCTTTGCGGCGCTGACGCTGCCGGGCTGACGCTCGTCGAGGGCGCGCGCTACCCCGATCCCCTCTCCCCCGCCGCCGCGGCCCGGGTGAGCGGGCGGCCCCCGGTGGACGTGGGAGAGCTCGCCGCCCGGGTGGCCGCGCTCCGGGAAACCCATCGGCTGGTGCTGATCGAGGGCGCGGGCGGCCTGCTGGTCCGTTTCGACCAGGAGGGCGCCACGCTGGCTGACCTCGCGGGAGCCTGCGACGCCGAGGTGCTGATCGTCGCCCAGCCGGGACTCGGCACCCTGAACACGACCGCGCTCACGCTGGAGGCACTCGCCCACCGCGGCCTCGCACTGGCGGGTGTCGTGATCGGCGCCTGGCCGGCCGAGCCCGACCTGGCGTGCCGGAGCAACGTCAGCGACCTCGAGATGCTCGCCGCCCGTCCGCTGCTCGGCGCCCTGCCTGCCGGCGCCGGAGCATTGACACCCGCGGCGTTCGCCGCCGCCGCGGAGGCCGGGCTGGGCCCGGCGCTCGGGGGCCGCTTTCAGGCGGCTGCGTTTCGCGCCGCAGCAATGTAGGGCCCCTGCGTCCTCGGTCGCCGCCCCGATTAAGGCAGGATCGGTCAGGTGACGATGACTTCCGATCCGGTCTCCCAAGCTGCCGCTGCCACTTCTGACGCCGCACCCGCGGCGCTGCCGGCTGCGGCTGTCGCGCTTCTCGAGCAGGCGCGTCAGCAAGTCCTGGACGAGGGCCGTGGCCTGTCACAGGAGCAGATCCTGCAGTGCCTGCAGCTTCCGGACGAGGCGATCCCCGCGCTGCTCGGGCTGGCGCACGAGGTGCGGATGCGCTGGTGCGGCCCGGAGGTCGAGGTCGAGGGAATCATCAGCCTGAAGACCGGCGGTTGCCCGGAGGATTGCCATTTCTGCTCGCAGTCCGGCCAGTTCGAGTCGCCGGTGCGGGCGGTCTGGCTCGACATCCCGTCGCTGGTGAAGGCCGCCGAGGAGACGGCCGCCACGGGCGCCACCGAGTTCTGCATCGTCGCCGCCGTTCGCGGGCCGGACGAGCGGCTGATGACCCAGGTGCGCGCCGGCGTGGCCGCGATTCGTGAGGCCGTCGAGATCAACGTCGCCTGCTCGCTGGGGATGCTGACCCAGGAGCAGGTCGACGAACTCGCCGCCATGGGCGTGCACCGTTACAACCACAATCTCGAGACCGCCCGCTCACACTTCCCCGGAATCGTCACCACCCACTCGTGGGAGGAGCGTCACGACACCTGCCGCATGGTGCGCGAGGCGGGGATGGAGCTGTGCTGCGGCGGGATCCTCGGCCTGGGCGAGACGCTCGAGCAGCGCGCCGAGTTCGCCGCGCAGCTCGCCGAACTCGAACCCGACGAGGTGCCGCTGAACTTCCTGAACCCGCGGCCCGGCACCCCGCTCGCCGACCAGTCTCTCGTCGACCCGCGGGACGCGCTGCGCGCCGTGGGCGCCTTCCGGCTGGCCATGCCCCGAACGATCCTGCGCTACGCGGGCGGACGCGAGATCACCCTCGGCGACCTCGACACCCAGGGCCTGCTCGGCGGGGTCAACGCCGTCATCGTGGGCAATTACCTGACGACCCTGGGCCGCCCGGCTGCCCAGGACCTGGCCACCCTCGAAGAGCTCCGCATGCCGATCAAGGCGCTCTCCGCCACCCTCTAACTCAACATCAACGCTCCCATGATCTTGGCCTGCGGCCGATGATCATGCGTTTTCCATGATCATGGGAGCGTTGATCTTCACCGGGATGCAGCGACGTTGAGCCGGGTCGGCCCTATCCTTGCTGACGTGGGCGAAATCGGGCGCGGATGACCTCTGTAAGCGGCGAGTTCTGCCCCCGCTGTGGGCAACCGCATGACGGGCATGGGCACCCGGCGTGTTCCGCCGCCCTGGAACTGGAGCCCGCCCGCTACTGCCCGCAGTGCGCGCGGCGCATGGTCGTGCAAGTGACCCCGAGCGGGTGGAGCGCCCGCTGCTCGCAGCACGGCGAGCTCAGCTCGAGCAGGCCGTAATCCCCTGCAATTGCAGGGTCAGGCGACCAGGCCCAGCCGACGCAGCTCGACCTGAAGGTCATGCGGCGACGTGCTCGCGGCCATGGCGTCTTCGAGCGTGATGACGCCGTCGCGGATCAGCGTGACCAGGTGCTGGTCGAAGGTCTGCATCCCGTAGTAGGTGCCCTCGGCAATGAGCGCGTTCAACGTCGAGGTCTTGTCGGGGTCGGCGATGGCGTCGGCGATCCGGCCGGTGTTGACCATGATCTCCATCGTCACGCAGCGGCCGGCGTCATCAGCCCGAGGGACGAGCCGCTGGCAGATCACCCCCCGCAGCGCACCGGCCAGCGAGAGCCTGACCTGCTTCTGCTCGTGCGGCGGGAAGAAGTCGATGATGCGGTTGACGGTCTCCTGCGCATCGGTGGTGTGCAACGTCGACATCACGAAGTGGCCGGTTTCCGCGGCAGCGAGCGCGGCCTTGACCGTCTCGGCGTCGCGCATCTCGCCGACCAGGATCACGTCCGGGTCCTGCCGCATCGCGGCCCGCAGCGCGGTCGCGAAATCCTCGGTGTCGACCCGGACCTCGCGCTGGTTGACCATCGAGAGCTTGTCGAAGTGCAGGACCTCGATCGGGTCCTCGATCGTGACGATGTGGACCTCGCGCGTGGAGTTGATCTGATCGACCATCCCCGCCAGCGTCGTGGTCTTGCCCGAGCCGGTCGGACCCGTGACCAGGACCAGCCCGCGGGGCTCCAACGCCAAGGCGCTGAGCACCTCCGGCAGCCCCAATTCGGCCAGCGGGATCGCCCCGACGCTCACCCGGCGAAAGACCAGCCCGGCCGCGCCGCGAGCCCGGAACGCGTTGACCCGGAAGCGCCCGACGCCGCGCACCGAATACGCGAAGTCCGCCTCGTTGGTGTGCTGGAACTCCTGGACGAGGTCGTCGCGCAGTACCTCACGGACCATGAGCTCGGTGTCGGATGCGGACAGGTCACGCGTCTGGAGTTTGCGCAGCCGGCCGTCGACGCGAACGCGGGGCGGCGAACCGACCTTGCAATGAAGGTCGGAACCACCGCACTCCACCAAGGCGCGCAGAAAGGGTTCGACAGTGCTCACCCACCCTGTTTCGGCACGCTCCCCGGTTCACCTTGATGGTCCAGGAGAGGGTTAATGCGCAGAAGCTGAAGAAATCAGTCCAGCCGGGCGATGAGGTCGCCTTCTTGGACGACGTCTCCCTCGCTCACGGCCAGCTCGGTGAGGGTGCCGCCCTCCTCGGCGAGCACGGGGATCTCCATTTTCATGGATTCCAGGATGACCAGAGTGTCGCCGGCGGCGACGGCATCTCCCGCTGAGGCTACGACCTTCCAGACGTTTGCCACCATTTCCGCCCGGATCTCCTCGGCCACTCGCCGCTCCCGTCGTCTCACCGCTGCGCGCCATGCGGCCGCCGGTCCGTCCTTCGCCCGCATCCTGTCACGCGCGGACGCCCGCCCGGCGCAGCAGGTACGTGTCTAGCTGCGGCGCGGCACGCTCATCGACGCGACCAGGCCGGTGTCGTACCGGCCGCTGACGAACGCCGGCTCGGCCAGCAGCCGGTGGAAAAACGGGAGGTTGACCTTCGGGCCCTCGATCGCGTAGCCCTCCACCGCGGCGCTCGCCCGGGCCAGCATCTGCGCGCGGTCAGGGGCCCAGACGCAGAGCTTGGCCAGCAGCGGATCGTAGTGGGGAGTCACGACGTCGCCATCGCCATAGCCGGAGTCGATTCGGATCCCTTCGCCCGACGGTTCCTGGTAGCGCGTGATGGCTCCCGGGCCCGGCAGGAAGCGCACCGGATCCTCGGCGTAGACGCGCATCTCGAGGGCGTGGCCGTGTGCCGCCGGAGGATCGCCCCCGAACGTCGGCTCCTGCCCCGCAGCGATCCGCAACTGCTCCTCGACGAGGTCGATCCCGCAGGCCAGCTCGGTGACCGGATGCTCGACCTGGAGCCGGGTGTTCATTTCCAGGAACACGAACTCGCCGTCCCCAGCCTCGCCCGGCTGGACGAGGCATTCCACGGTGCCGGCATTCACGTAGCCCACGGCGACGCCCGCCCGCACCGCGGCGTCGAAGAGCCGCGCCCGAAGCTCGGGCCCGACAGCCGGCGACGGGGTCTCCTCGGCGATCTTCTGGTGACGGCGCTGCACGGAGCAGTCGCGCTCGCCGAGCGGCAGGACGCGTCCGTCGTTCAGCCCCAGGATCTGCACCTCGACGTGCCGGGCGCCCTGCAGGTAACGCTCCAGGAGGATGTCGGCCGAGCCGTACAAGCGCTCCGCCCGGCTTTGGGCGCTGGCGAAGACCGAGCGCAGCGACTCGTCGTCGTGCACCGCGCCCATGCCCACCCCACCCCCGCCCGCGCTGGCCTTGACCATCAGCGGGTACCCCAGCCGCCCCGCCGCTGCCAGGGCGGCGTCGACGTCGGTGACCGGAAGGTCGGTGCCGGCCGCGACCGGCACCCCGGCGGCGGCCATCGTGCGGCGGGCCGCGATCTTGTCGGCCATGGCGGCCATCGCCGCCGGCGGCGGGCCGATCCAGACCAGCCCGGCCGCTTCCACCTGCTCGGCGAACGCCGCCGATTCCGACAGGAAGCCGTAGCAAGGATGCAGCGCCTGCGCGCCGCTGCGCCTGGCCGCCTCGATCAGCCGGTCGCCGTCGAGGTAGGACTGCCGCGGGTCGGCGGGACCCAGCAGCACCGCCTCGTCGGCTTCCAGCACGAACGGCAGCCGCGCGTCGGCCTCGCTGTACGCGGCCACCGAGCGAACCTCGAGGCGCCGCAACGTCCGCATGACTCGCCGGGCGATCTCTCCGCGCCCTGCCACCAGAACCGTCTCGAACACCTCTGGACCTTAATAGATCCTGCGTAGCTCGCTACGCACGTGGGTCCGGGATCGGCTCCGGACGTCATTACCCACCTACTCGCGCCATCTGAGAGACTGTGGGCATGGCAAAGAAGGCACGTCGGCGTCGGGCACGAGCAAAGAGCAAGGCCAACCACGGCAAGCGTCCCAACGCCTGAGCCGATTCATCCGGCGTGAAGCTCCTGGTCACCGGCGGGGCCGGCTACATCGGAAGCGTCGTCACGGCTCGGTTGATCGAGGGCGGTCATGAGGTCGTCGTCCTCGACGACCTCAGCACCGGCCATGCGGATGCGGTAGCACCGCAGGCGCATCTGGTCGTCGCCGGGATCGCTGACGACGGGGTCGTGCGGGATGTGCTCACCGACGGGGTCGACGCGGTGCTGCATTTCGCAGCGCGCTCACTCGTCGGTGAATCCGAAACGGCTCCCGAGCGCTACTTCAGCAACAACGTGGGCGGCACGCTCGCCCTGCTGGAATCCATGCGCGCGACGGGGGTCCGCGGACTGGTGTTCTCCTCCACGTGCGCCGTTTACGGGGAGCCGTCGATCCCCGGGCCACTGGACGAGTCGAATCCCTATCGCCCGCAGAGCGCATACGGCGCCTCCAAGGTGGCCGCCGACCTGATGATCTCGGCCTTCACCCGGGCTCACGCGTTCGCGGCGGTCAGCCTTCGCTATTTCAACGCGGCCGGCGCCTACGGTCGGTACGGCGAGCGCCACGCCACCGAGACGCACCTGATCCCGCTGGCGCTTCGCACCCTCACCGATCCCGATCGGGTACTGCAGATCCTGGGCACGGATTACCCGACCCCCGACGGCACGGCGGTGCGCGACTACATCCATGTCCTGGACCTGGCTGACGCGCATGTCCGGGCGCTGGGGGCGCTCGTCCCCAGCCGTCACGAGATCTTCAACCTCGGAAGCGGGATCGGCACGTCGGTACGGGAGGTGGTCGACGTCATCGCCAAGGTGACGGGCCGCGGCCGAACGCGGTCGAGGCCGGTCGGCGTGCGGGCGATCCGCCGTTGCTCGTCGCCGCCGTCGACAAGATCACCCGAGAGCTGGAGTGGAAGCCGCAGCGCTCACTGGATCAGATCATTGCAGACGCGTGGGAGTTCGCGCGGCAGCAGCAGGGCTAGGGGCCGGCCGCGCCGCGGGCACTTATTCGGCCTGGAACTCCCCCGACGTCCACTGGACTTCCACGGCCCGCAGGCGCTTGAGGACGGCGACGCGTACCGAATCGGGAGCCCGGTCGCCGCCGCACCGGCGGGCGACCAGCAGCTTGACTTCCTGCTCCACGCCGAACTGGCGCAGGCACGGGGAGCACTCGTCGAGATGCTTGCGGATCAGCGTGCGCCGCTCGGCGTCGATCTCACCGTCGAGATAGAGGTAGACCTCTTCGAGGACCTCGCGACAGTCAGTCTCATGAGGCGATCCGCAACTCACCGTGATCCCTCCGGTGCCGCAGCCGCGGCTGAGTCGGACCCGGCGCCAGCCTCCGCCGGGATGAGCCCGCGCTCCTGGGCGTAATTCTCGAGGGCAACGCGTAGGCCCCGGCGACCGCGGTGCAACCGTGACATCACCGTGCCGATGGGGGTGCCCATGATGTCGGCGATCTCCTTGTAGGAGAACCCTTCGACATCGGCGAGGTAGACGGCCATCCGGAAGTCCTCGGGAAGCGACTGGAGCGCTTCCTTGACGTCACTGTCCGGTAGGTGCTCGAGCGCCTCGGTCTCTGCGCTCTTCAGCCCGGCGGCCGTATGGGATCCCGCTTCGGCCAACTGCCAGTCCTCGATCTGCTCGGTCGGTGACTGCAGCGGCTGGCGCTGGCGGCGGCGGTAGCTGTTGATGAACGTGTTGGTGAGGATGCGGTACAGCCAGGCCTTGAGATTCGTGCCTTCCTGGAACTGGTGGAAGGCCGCGAAGGCCTTGACGAAGGTTTCTTGCACCAGATCCTCGGCATCAGCCGGATTGCGGGTCATCCGCAAAGCGGCCGCGTACAGCTGGTCCAGGAACGGCAACGCGTCGCGCTCGAACCGCACGCCCCGCTGCTCGGGGGTCTCCTCGACGGGGACCACCTCCCGACCTGCCGCCCCGGATGTTGCGCGCTTGACGCGCGGTGACCAACCTACTGCGCCTGCCGCCACAAGGTCGTCACGGGAGGAGGCGCTGCGGCTCGGCCGGGCGGGCACCGGGGCCGCGGGACGCACCGGGCCCGGCCCCGACTGGTTACCGGCCCGTGGACGCGCGCGATTCCGAGGGGGGTTGTGGGTCACGTCCGCCATAACACGCGCCGAGGTCGCCGCGATTCCCGGTGGTGTGGACCGGCGGTGTGGACCGGCGGTGCCGGCAGGGGGCTGCGGACACGCGCGCCGGAGGTGTCAGGCCCGTAGCATCCCAAGCATGTCCAGCGGCTACCACCCTCCGGTCGAGGAGTACCTGGAGACGATCCTCGGGCTGGAAGAGGCGGGCATCCGGCCGATGCGCGCCCGGATCGTCGAGCGTCTCGGGGTCTCGGCGCCGGCGGTCAGCGAGACGGTCCGCCGGCTGGAGCGGGATGGTTATCTCACGCTGGATGATTCGCGGGCCATCACGCTGACCGACGCCGGGCGCAGCTACGCGACCTCGATCATGCGACGGCACCGCCTCGCCGAGCGCCTGCTGGTCGACGTGCTCAAGGTGCCGTGGTCTCAGGTCCACGAGGAAGCCGGCCGGCTCGAGCACGCCATCAGCCCGTGGCTCGAGGAGCATCTCGTCACGCTCCTCGGTGATCCGGCGACGTGCCCCCACGGCAATCCCATTCCGGGTTCCGCCAACAAGACGGATTTCGGCGACCAGCGGCCGCTTCCTGACCTTCCCGACGGCGCTGATGTCGTCGTCCGGCGGATCGACGAGCAGCTCGAGGGCCAGCATCTGACCATGCAGACGCTGGAGACCGAGTCGGTGCTTCCGGGGCGGGCGATCACCATCGTCGGGCGCGGGGCCGAGCGCATGCAGCTCACCGTCGACGGGCGCGAGGTCGCCCTCGACCTGGCTATCGCCGAGCGGGTATTCGCTTCGCGGCAATAAGCCGGCTCACGGCCATTGCCTGGTCTTCCAGCGACGTATGTGGGTAGTTTGCTGCTGACCGTTTTCGTCTGATTTGCCAATTTTCCGGGAGAGTCGGTGAGGTGCCGGTGACGGCGCAGGATTCCGCCCGCTTCGAGAGCTCCGAGTTCGACGCCGCGGAGCTGGGCGCAGCGGACGCCGATCCGTATGCAAGATTCGCCGCGACGGTGGCGCTGCGCCAGCTCACCCAATGGCTGCCGCCGTCGCCGGCGAGTGTCCTCGATCTGAGCCTCCCGCTTCCTGACGCGGGCACTGGATTCGATGCCCGGATCAGCGATGTCGTGACGGCGGCGGGTCATCGGGTGACGTCGGTGACCCGGGATCCGGCGGGCGCGCCCGAGCCCGGACGCCGTACCCACCCGGTCGTCGTCGGCGACCCGCGCAGCCTGACCTGGATACGCAGCGAGAGCGTCGACGCGGTCGTCGCCGAGGGCGGCGCGCTGTCCGACAGCCTCGCCGCCGAAGACACGCTGCGCGACATCGAGCGGGTCCTGCGCCCGCGAGGCCGGCTGCTCGCGACGGCGGACTCGCTCGTTCTCGGGCTGGCCCGGCTCGCCGAGCAGCATCGCTGGCCCGAGCTTGCTGACACCCCCGCCGCTGACGTGGTGCTCGTGCCCGATCCTGCGCACGCCGGCGGCTACTCGCGCTGCTTCTCCCCCGACGACCTCACCGAGTTGCTCACCGGCTGCGGGCTCGACGTCGAGTGGGTACGCCCGCGCACGGCGCTTCCGGCGGCGGCAGTGCGCGAGACCCTACTGTCGGATCCCGACGCGATGGGCGACCTCGTGATCAGCGAGCTGAGCCTGGCCACCGCTGCCGCCGGCGAGGCGCACGGGGCGCGTCTGGTCGTCAGCGGTCGCAAGCCGGGCAGCTAGCGCCCACCCGCGATTCTCATCGCCGCGTGCGGGCCTCGAACTTCTGCTGGTCGGCCACGCAACGCGCCACCTCCGGGCGCACCTTCAGCCGCGCGTCAGGAATCTTCTTGCCGCAGTCGACGCACCGGCCGTACGTGCCGGCGTCGATGCGTTCGAGAGCTCGCTCGATCAGGTGCTTGTCGGCCGCCGCCGCATCGAGGACCGCGACCTCGCGCTCAGCATCGGAAATATCTGTTCCCTGATCTCCGGGGTGCTGATGGACGTGGCTGAGGTCACCACTGCCCTGCTCCGTGCCCTCAGCCGACAGCACGGCTGAGCTATGACCGATCTCGGCCAGCCGTGCCTCGAGTTGCTTGCGGGCACGTGTGACGTCCACCAGTAACCTCCAACGCTCATCCGATGCTTACCAAAACGCGAGACGGCTCGCGGTACCGCCCAGTCTGCCTACCCCGATAATGGGGGTGCTCGCCGTAACCCGTCCGATACCTGGCTCACATACGCGGAGGTCCTGCTGTGTCCGCCGTCGCCCCGGACCGCCTGCTGGAGTCGCCCTGGGCTGCGCCGCAGGCGCAGGCGCCGGTCACGGGAGAGGTCTCGATGCCGGGGTCGAAGTCGGCCACGAACCGGGCGCTGCTGCTCGCGGCGCTCTCGCCGGGCTCCAGCACGCTGCTTGCACCGCTGCGGGCGCGCGACACCCTGCTGATGGCCGAGGCGCTGCGCCGGCTGGGGACCGAGGTGCAGGAGGGCCCGCGCGACGGGGCCGACTGGGTCGTGACCGGCCACGCGGAGCCCGCTGACGTCGCCGAGGTGACGGTCGACACCGGCAACGCCGGTACCGTTGCCCGCTTCCTTCCCCCCGCCGCTGCAGTGCTCGCCCGCGGCGCGGTGACGGTCGACGGCGACGCCCGGATGCGCGAGCGTCCGCTCGGGCCGCTGCTCGCGGCATTGCGCGCGCTCGGCGCCGGCCTGCCGGAGTCGGCCGAGCGGATCCCGTTCACGTTGCAGGCGACCGGGCGGCTCCGCGGCGGGACGCTGGAGGTCGACGCGTCCTCGTCGAGTCAGCTGATCTCGGGATTGCTGCTGGCGGCGCCCCGCTACGACAGCGGGCTGGTCGTCACGGCCGCGGGCGGGCGGGTGCCGTCGGCTCCGCATCTGGCCATGACCGTCGCGATGCTGCGCGATGCCGGCGCCTTCGTCGACGACGGCGAGCCGGGCCGCTGGGCGGTGTCTGCGGGCAGGCTGCGGGCCACGCGCTACGTGATCGAGCCGGACCTGTCGAGCGCGTCGGCCTTCCTGGCGGCGGCCGCCGTGACGGCCGGGTGTGTACGACTGACCGGGTGGCCGGCAGCGACCACCCAGCCCGGACGCCTGCTGCCGGAACTGCTCAGCGCGTTCGGCTGCCGGTGCGAGGTGACGGCTCAGGGCGAGCTGGAGGTGACCGGCCCGCAGCGGCTGCGCGGCGTGGACCTCGACCTCAGCGACTACGGCGAGGCCGTCCCGACCCTCACGGCAATCGCCCTGTTCGCCGACTCCCCGACCCGGCTGCGCGGCATCGCCCATCTGCGCGGGCAAGAGACCGATCGGCTGGCCGCACTGGCGGAGGAGTTCGGACGGCTGGGGGCGCGCATCGCGGTCACCGCCGACGGTTTGCAGATCACCCCGTCACGGCTGGCGGCTGACGGAACCGTGCTGGACCCCCGAGCCGACCACCGGCTGGCGATGGCGTACGCGGTCGCCGGGCTACGGGTGCCCGGCGTGCAGGTGTCGAACATCGCGACCACCGGCAAGACCATGCCCGACTTCCCCGAGCGGTGGGCACGGCTGCTCGCCGGGACCTCCTGAGCCCCGGGCCGTCCCGGCATGCCGCGTTCGCTCGACGAGGACGACGTCCCGATCCGTCCGGGTGGAGCGAACCGCCGGCGCAGCCGGCTGCGGCCGGAGCACGCCGACGCCCGCGAGGCGCTGATCACGACTGTTGACCGCGGACGTTCGACCTGCCGGCTGCTCGATTCGGGAGCCTCGGTGGTCGCTGTCCGCGGGGCGGACGTGCGCCGCACGCCCGTCGTCGTCGGCGACCGGGTACGCCTGGTCGGGGACGTGTCGGGGCGCGACGGGACGCTGGCGCGCATCGTGTCGGTAGCCGAGCGGGTGAGCGTGCTGCGGCGTACGCCGGACGACACCGACCCGGCGGAGCGGCCGATCGTCGCCAACGCCGACCAGCTGATCGTCGTCGTCGCGCTGACCTCTCCCCCGGCTCGCCCTCGGATGATCGACCGGCTGCTGGTCGCCGCCTACGACGGCGGCCTCACCCCGGTGCTCTGCCTCACCAAGAACGACCTCGCCGGCAAGCTCGCCCCTGACGACGCCGACGCCGACGCGCTCACCACTCTCACCGCGGCCTACGAACCACTCGGGGTCCCAGTCGTCACTGCGGGGGTCGACGACAGCCTCGATCCGATCACGGCCGTGCTCGCCGGCAGGATAAGCGTGCTGTTCGGCCACAGCGGGGTCGGCAAGTCGACGCTGGTCAACCGGTTGGTCCCGGGCGCCTACCGGGCCACCGGAGAGGTCAGCGACATCGGCCGCGGCCGCCACGTGAGCTCATCGGTCATCGCGCTCGAGCTGCCGGGTGGCGGGTGGGTCGTCGATACGCCCGGAGTGCGCTCCTTCGGGCTCGGGCTCGTCTCGCCGGCGCGCGTGCTCTCGGCGTTCGAGGACCTCGCCGCGGTCACCGCGGAATGCCCGCGCGGCTGCACGCACCTCGCCGACTCCCCCGACTGCATGCTCGACGCCTACGCGGCCACCGGCGCGCCGCACGCAGCCCGCGTCGACTCGCTTCGGCGGCTCCTGCTCTCGCGCGAGCAGGAGCCCGAGGACTGAACGCCCTCAGCCGGCTGAGATCCCTTCCCCGGCGGCGATCGTCTCATCGACCTGCGCCTTGCGCGCCTCGATCGCGGCCCGTTCACGGTCGAGGTTTTCGGCGATGTCCTCGTCGGCCTTCATGAGAGCGCCGAGGTCGACGCCGGCCATGTCGAGCACGCCCATGTCGGCGTAGGCCTTCTGGACTTTCTCGCCCCACAGGCCGATGTCCTTGACGATCGGCACGATGCGGGTGAACAGCAGCGAGCGGAACATCTGCTGGAAGGGCGAGCGATCGGCGAACTCCAGGCACTCCTCGACCGGGTAGCCGAGGGTCTCCCAGACCTCCTTGCCGCGCAGGCGGTCGCGCATCAGGTAGCAGGCCTCGACGACGAATTCCTCGCGTTCGTCGCGTTCCTTGCTGGTCAGGTCGGCATAGGCGTCTTTCAAGGCCATGCGCCCGAAGGCCACGTGGCGCGCCTCGTCCTGCATGACGTAGCTCAGAATCTGCTTGGGCAGCGGGTTGGTCGTGGTGTCGCGCAGCAGCCCGAAGGCGGCGAGCGCGAGCCCTTCGATGAGCACCTGCATGCCGAGGTAGGGCATGTCCCAGCGGCTGTCGGACAGGGTGGACGCGAGCAGCTGCTGCAGGTACGGGTTGATCGGGTAGACGAGCTGGACCTTCTCCTGCAGGAAGCGCGCGTAGGTCTCCACGTGGCGCGCCTCGTCCATGGTCTGGGTGCTCGCGTAGAACTTCGCATCGAGGTCCGGGACGCCCTCGACGATGCGCGCCGAGCAGATCATCGCTCCCTGCTCGCCGTGCAGGAACTGGCTGAACTGCCAGGCGGCGAGGTGCTGGAACATCTCGTCCTTGTCCTGCTGGCCCAGCTTGAGGAAGGTCGGCGAGCCGTAGATCGGGCAGGACTCCTCGCCGAGGCCGAGCACGTTCGTCTTGTCGACCTCGAGCGACCAGTCGATCCGGGTCGCGGCGTCCCACTGCTTGTCCTTGCCCTTTTGGTAGAGCGCCAGCAGCCGCGCGCGACCTTCGTCGTACTCCCAGGTGAAACGGGCGTCACCGGCAGCCGGCACATCCCACGTCTCGCGCGGGGTCTCGGCGACGTACACGTCGTGCGTGGTCATGAAGGCTCCTCAGCGGAATGATCAGCGGAAAACTCGGGAGGCAGGGCCCGGGCGACGAGGGTCGCGATGTCGTCGGCGGTGCGCTCGATCGGCGCCAGCGGCAGTACCAGGTGCGACACCGTGAGCCGGATGGCGGAGTCGGCGACCAGCGCGACGTCACGGGTCGACAGGTGCGGCCAATGACCGGTGAGGTAGCCGGTCAGCAGCTTGCGGGAGGATTCGAGCAGCGGCTCGGCGCGGGTGGTGAGCAGCGGCAGCAGGTCGGACGGTCCCCGCGCGCTGGACAGGATCGCCTTCAGCAGCGGGTCGTCAGCTCCCGTGCGCAGCGTGTGCGCGACCGCCTGCCGGGTGCCGGCGACCGGATCGTCCGGATAGGACTCCAGGACCGTCGCCAGCTCCGAGAGGTAGATCTCGGTCTCGTGCGCGGAAAGCGCCTGGGCGAGCCCGTCCTTGCTGCCGAACTCCTTGTACAGCGTCTGCCGGCTCACGCCCGCGCGCCCGGCGAGCTCCGCCAGCGGCATCCGCTCCCAATCGCCGGACACGACCACCCGCCGCGCGGCGGCGAGCAGAGCCTCGCGGGCGGTCGGCATTCCGTCAGGATTGACACATGAGGCTCGTTTGTCAACCGGTCACTTGACAGATCGTGGCAATCAGTCAGGCGAGGAGGGTCTGCACCGTGACAGGGGTCAAGCCGCGAGTCGCGAGACCGTCGAGGATGGCCGGCAACGCCTGCACGGTGCCGGCGTGGCCGAGATGCATCGACACGATGCTCCCGCGCTGCACCCCGGCGAGCGTGCGCGAGATGACCAGGGACGCACCGGGATCGAGGTAGTCCGACGGATCGACGTCGAACGCGACCACAGTGCCGTAGCCGGCGGCTCCCGCGGCGGCCCGCACCACGGGGGTCGACCGGTTCATCTGCGACGGACGCGCGTAATGGCCGTTGGTGCCCGACACCTGCATCAGGACGTCGCGGGCCTTGGCGAACTCCTGCTCGACCGCGCTCTCGGAAAGGGCAGCCAGGTTCGGGTGGGTGTAGGTGTGATTGGCCAGCCCGTGGCCTGCCGCCAGGATGCGGCGGCCGAGGGCCTGGTTGGCCGCCAGCCAGTTGCCGACCGCGAAGACCGTGATGCGGGCGCCTTTCGCCTCGGCGGCACGCAGCAGCGCCTCGGCGAGCGCCGGGTCGCCATTCCCGTGGAACGTCAGGGCGACCTGGGAACGGCCCCGGGAGCCGTTCACGATCTCGACGGCGGGACCGCCGGGGACGCCGGTGTCTCCCGCAGCCGGGGTGGGCGCTGCCGAGCCGGGAGCGCCCGTCCGCGAGGGCGGCGCCGCGGTTGCCGGCAAGGACGCGGGTGTCGGCAATGACGTCGTGCTGCTGGTCGATGGCGGCTTGACGCGCGCAGCGTGCACCGCGCCCCCGCATCCGGCGAGCGCGAGGGTAGCCAGGATCGCGCGCCGGCTCGGAGTCAGCCTCCCGCGCGACGAGTCGTCACCCAATGGACGCCCTTCCTCTCCCCGCTGCTATCCGCCGATACCCGGGCGGGCTCGTAGTCTCGCGCAGGTGAGCGCCACCCTTCAGCCCGGCCCGCAACCAGCATCGCAGGATTCCCTGTCAAAGCAGCTTCCCGTCAGGCATGCCGCCGACCTTGCCCTCGCCCTGGAGCTGGCCGATGCCGCCGACGTCGTGACGCAGGACCGGTTCCTGGCACTCGACCTTCGGGTGCAGACCAAGCCGGACACCACCCCGGTCAGCGACGCCGACCTCGCCGTCGAGGCCCTGCTGCGCGAAAGGCTCGCTGAGCTGCGCCCGGGCGACACGGTGCTCGGCGAGGAGCAGGGACAGCTCGGCACCCCAGGCGCGCGGCGCTGGATCCTCGACCCCATCGACGGGACCAAGAACTACGTCCGCGGCGTCCCGGTCTGGGCCACCCTGCTGGCACTCGAGGTCGACGGCGAGATCACCGTGGGGGTGATCAGTGCCCCGGCGCTGGGACGGCGGTGGTGGGCGAGCCGCGCGGGCGGCGCCTACGCCAACGGGCGGCGGATCGGGGTCAGCAAGGTCACCGCCATGGGCGACGCGTCGTTCGCGTACTCGTCGCTGGCGGGCTGGGAGGAGCAGGGCCGGCTGCCGGGCTTTCTCGACCTGACCCGGGCGGTCTGGCGTGATCGCGCGTTCGGCGACTTCTGGTCGCACTGCATGGTCGCCGAGGGCGCGGTGGACATCAGCGCCGAGCCGGAAGTCTCGCTGTGGGACGTTGCGCCGTTGAAGGTGCTGGTCGAGGAAGCGGGCGGGACGTTCACCGACCTGGCGGGCGATGCCAGCCCGTCCGGCGGGAGCATCGTGTGCACCAACGGCCCGCTGCACGCCGATGTGCTGGGGATGCTGGCGGTGCGGTGAGGGTCTGGTGATCGGCTTCGCCCACCGCGGCGCCCCGGCGGCTGGGACGCGGGAAAACACTCTCGCCGCCTTCAGCCACGCGCTCGAGCAGGGCGCCCGCGCGCTGGAATCGGACGTCTGGCTGACAGCTGATCGGGTGCCCGTCCTGGTCCACGATCGCCTGGTGCGCGCCGGCCTGCGCCGAAGGGCCATCCCGGCCACGGCGGCCGGTGACCTACCGTCATGGCTGCCCACGCTCGACGACCTGTACCGCGAACTCGGCAGCGACTTCGACCTCAGCCTCGACGTCAAGGACGGGGCGGCCGCGCTGCCGACGATCGAGGTCGCCGAGCGGCGCTCGGCCACGAGCCGGCTGTGGCTGTGCGGCTCCACCGCCCAGGTGAGCAACTGGCGTCCGGCGGCCGGCGAGGCCCATCTCGTCGTCTCCACGACGCTGCGGACCAGCGGCCAGCACCGTACCGTGCTCGACGACCGCAGCGACACCCGCATCCACCAGGCTGCCGACGCCGGCGCCGACGCGCTGAACCTGCGCGCGCCCGAGTGGTCGGCGCAGCGAGTACGCCGCTGCCACGACCGCAACCTGCTGGCCTTCGCCTGGGACGTCCAGCAGCCGGCAACCTTGGCGAGCATGCGAGCCCACGGGTGCGACGCGATCTTCTCCGACTTCCTGGCCCTGATCGCCGCGGCGTAACCCTTCACCCCGTCACCGGCCTAACCTCCGGCGGCCGCGAGGGCGAACGGCAGCACCTGCGCCGCGCCTGCCTCGCGCAGCAGCCGTGCGACCCAGGTGGCCGTCCACCCCGAATCCCAGAGATCGTCGACGAGCAGGACGACCCGGCCGCGCACCGCCGCTGCCACGTCGGGCGGCACGTCGAAGGCACCCACGACATTGGCCAGCTTGTGGGCACTGTTGTGCACCTCTTGCTGGGATCGGCGCACCGATACCCGCCGCACCGACCCGGCGCCAGCGAGCCTGCCGACCTCAGCCACCCGTGACGCGAGCGACGCGACAAGCGCCGGATGGCGCTGCGATTCGATGGAGACGACCACCTCCGGCCGGCTCTCCCACGGCCAGTCACGCAGCGCGCTGACGACGCCGCGCATCACCGCCGGGCTCAGCTCCCCGTCGCCGGCCAGCAGGCCCGCCAGCCGGTCTCCCCAGCCGAGATCCGACAGCCGGGCCAGCGCGCGCCCTTCGAGTGCGGCGGCCCCCGCGGCGATGCGACCGGACAGCTCGATGCCACTGGCCGCCATCCCGGTTGGCCAGGTCTTCTTCGCCGCGAGCGCCACGCCTGACCGCGCCAGCGCCTCAGCCCCGTCGTCGACAGCCGACAGCTGCAGCTGGCGGAGGGGATGCCCGAGACACCGCGAGCACCGGCCACAGTCGGCAGCGTCGGGGTCGTCGAGCTGGTCCCGGAGGAATCGCAGCAGGCACCCGGGCGTGCGCAGGTACTCGCGCATCGCCGCGCCCTCGCGATCACGTGCCTCGCGCAGCGCGTCGTAACGCGCCTTGTCATATGCCCAGGGCTGGCCGGTGGAGATCCACCCGCCGCTCACCCGGCGCACGGCACCGTCGACGTCGAGCACCTTCAGCACCATCTCGAGCCGAGTGCGGCGCAGATCGACGAGGGGCTCCAGCGCCGCAGTGGAACGCACCGAATCGTCCAGCTGCTCGAGCAGCCGGCGCACCATCGCCTCCTCCGGCATGGACACCGAGGCGAAGTAGGACCAGATCGCCGCGTCGGCCGGGGTCGGGAGCAGGAACACCTCGGCGCGCTGCGTGGCCCGGCCGGCGCGCCCGACCTGCTGGTAGTACGCGATGGGGCTCGACGGGCTTCCGAGGTGGACGACGAACGTGAGATCGGGCTTGTCGTAACCCATGCCGAGCGCGCTCGTCGCGATGACCGCCTTCAGCTCGTTGGCGGCCAGCTCGGCTTCGATACGGCGCCGCTCGGCATCCTCGGTGCGGCCGGTGTATGCCGCGACCGCGTGCCCGCGGCCGGCCAGGAACGCCGCCGTATCCTGGGCCGCCGCCACGGTCAGCGTGTAGATGATCCCCGAGCCCGGCACTTCGGCCAGCAGCGCGTCGAGCCAGGCAAGCCGCTCGGGATCACCGGGGAGCTCCACGACATCGAGGGCCAGCGACTCGCGATCGAGCGAGCCGCGCAGCACGAGCGGCTCGCCGAGCACAGCAGCCACATCGCGGGTGACCCGCGCGTTGGCAGTGGCGGTAGTAGCAAGCACCGCGACGCCGTCGGGCAACCGCTCGAGGACCTCGCGCACCCGCCGGTAATCGGGCCGGAAGTCATGGCCCCAGTCGGAGATGCAGTGCGCCTCGTCAACCACCAGCAGGCCGCAGCGGCGGGCGACGTGAGGCAGGACCGTCTCGCGAAAGCCCGGGCTGTTCAACCGCTCGGGACTGATCAGCAGAACGTCGACCTCGCCCGCCTCGACGGCCTGCTCGACCCGGCCCCACTCGTCGAGATTCGCCGAATTGATGGTCTCGGCCCGGATGCCGGCGCGAGCGGCGGCCTCCAACTGGTTACGCATCAACGCCAGCAACGGGCTGACGATCAGCGTGACCCCGGCGCCGCGGGCCCGCATGAGCGCCGTCGCTGTGAAGTAGACCGCGCTCTTGCCCCAGCCGGTGCGCTGCACCACCAGGACCCGCTCCCCCTGCAAGAGCGCCTCGATCGCGCGCCACTGATCGTCGCGCAGCACAGCTGACTGCCCCGCGAGCAGCGCGAGAACGTCCTGGGCGCCGGCGCGATCAGCGGGGTACGTGGGGGTCGAAGTCATGCGCCCATCCTGGCCGCCGGGTCCGACAGAAGCGCCGCCCCGCTGAGGTTGTCCACAGCCCTAGTGCGGATCCGGAGCGACCGCTCCCGTCGCCAGCAGTTCAGGATGGTCGACGCCGGCAAGCCGGGACGGCCGGGTGGCCAGGAACGAGCCGGCCAGGATCAGCGCGAAGCCCGCGAGGGTGCTGGCCGAAATGTGCTCGTGCAAGAACAGCGCCCCGAGCAGCACCGCCACCGCCGGGTTGACGTACGTGATCACCGTCGCCAGCACCGGTCCCGCCTCGGCGATCAGGCCGAAGAACAGCAGGAACGCCGCGGCGGTGCAGACGACGCCGAGCACCAGCACCGACGCCGTCACCTCGCCACGCGGCCAGGCGCGCGGGAGGCTGGTGAGCGCGAACGGGGCGTACACGATCGTCACGAGGGTCAGGGAGGCAGCGACCACTCCGACGGGCGGGAGGCCACCCAGGTAACGCGAGAGGAGGAGGGGACCAACGGCGTATCCAATGGCGACGACGCCGACCGCGAGGGTGGCTCCGAGCTGGGCGCCGTGCACGTCGAGCCCCACCAGCGCAGCGACGCCGAGCAGGCCGATCACGAGCCCGGCGAGCCGGGTGCGGCCGAGCTCGTGCGACGCCCCGCGCGCGAACGCGAGAAAGGTGCCGATCAGCGGCACCGCCGCCACCAGCAGCCCGGTGAGCGAGCTCGGCAGCTTCTGCTCGGCGACCGGCAGCAGCAGCCAAGGGATCGCCACCTCGATGATCGTGTACGCCAGCAGCGGCTTCCAGTACGGCAGCAATGGGCGCAGCTCGCCCCGCGCTGCCGCCACCGGCAGCAGGAGCACCACGGCCACCAGGCAGCGTCCGAAGACCACGTCGACCGGACTGAGGTCGCGGACGGCGACCTTGATGAGCAGGTAGGGAATCCCCCAGATCACGCACATGGCGGAAAACAGGACCCACCCGCGCCGCGACATGGCTCCCCCTTCCCTGAGCCGATCAGCAGCCCGCGGTTCAGCTGCGAACGCCGGCTGTTGCCGGATCGACACCGGCGGCTGCTGAAGCCTCTGACACCATGGAAGCCTGGCTACGCGTGACCGTCACGGGGAACCCGTTCACGACCGCGTTGCCCGATGGAACGTCGACCAGGTGCGGCGGCGCGAGCAGGTTGGTGTTGACACCGGCATGGGCCGGATCCACTCCAGCCTGAGCGCCTGACACCGTGTGACCCCAGCCGTGCGGCAGTGAGACGACGCCCGCCATCATCTCGTCGCTGACCTGAAGCTCGACGTCGACGCAGCCGGCCTCGCTGGTGACCCGGACGAGTTCGCGGTCCAGCACCCCGCACCGCGCCGCGTCCTTCGGATTCATCAGCAGGGTGCAGCGGTTCGACCCGCCGACGAGCGTGTCGACCTGATGCATCCAGGAGTTGTTGGAACGCAAGTGTCGACGGCTGGTCAGGACGAGCGAATCAGCCGGCCGGTCGAGTCGCTCGAGCAGCCGCGGGATGTCGCTGATGACGTATTCGGGCGCGACCTCGACCTTCCCGGACGGCGTGCGCAGCACCTGGCGCACTTTGGAAACCATCGGCCCGAAATCCAGGCCGTCGGGGTTGTCCTTGAACGTCTGCAGGGTCACGCCGCCAGGATTCTCGCCGTACCGGTCGCCGAACGGCCCGGTACGCAAGGAAAGGTCGAGCATCCGCTCCGGCCCGCCCGAGGCGTAGTGCGCCTTGACGGTCTCCGGGTCCAGGCCGTTCACCGCGACGAGGAAGTCGAAGAAACCGTCGTCCAGCGCGGCGACGTCGACCTCGGACGCCTGCTGGCCACTGATGATGCCGCCGAGGCGCACCAGCACCTCCCACTCGCCCGGGCGCCCGTCGGCCGGGGGGAAGATCGCGTCCGACCACTTGCCGGCGCTGCGGACCGAGAACTGCCAAAGCAGGTCGTCGAAGTGCGGCTGCTCGAGCGGGCTCAGCCCGGGCAGGATGACGTGCGCGTGCTTGGTCGTCTCGTTGATCCAGTTGTCGACGGAGATCATCGCGTCGAGCATCGGCAGCGCCTTTTCCAGGCGCGCCGCACCGGGGGCGCTCAGCGCGGGGTTGCCGGCCACGGTGATGAGGGCCTTGATCTGACCGTCGCCGGGGGTGTCGATCTCCTCGGCCATGCACGAGACGGGCACCTGGCCGAGCACCTCGGGGGCGCCGCGCACCCGGCTGCGCCAGCGGCCGAACTCCGGGCCGGTCTCGCTGCCGGGAGTGCCCGGCTCTGCTGGTGTCGGCAGCACTCCGACGGTCCAGTTGACCGGCGTCGGGAACATCAGCCCGCCGGGTACGTCGAAGCTCCCGGTGAGGATGTTGACGACGTCGATCAGCCAGCTGGACAGCGTGCCGAACTCCTGGTTGCACAAGCCGATACGGCCGTACACCACACCGTGCTCGGCCGCCGAGATCTCGTGCGCCAGTTCGCGGATGCGCTCGGCGGGGATCTGGCAGGTCTCGGCGACGCGCTCAGGAGTGAACGGGGCGGCAAGCGCCTCCAGCTGTTCGACGCCCAGCAGGATGTCGTCCAGGCCGCCGAGGTCGACCAGTCCCTCGGCATACAGCACGTTCACGATCGCCAGCAGCAGCGCCGCGTCGGTACCGGGCATGATCGGAATCCACTCGGAGGCATGACGAACGGTGCCGGTCCGCCGCGGGTCGATGACGATGACCTTTCCGCCCTCCGCACGGATGCGGTCCAGCTCGCCCAGCACGTTGGCGCACGCCATCAAAGACCCCTGTGACGCCTGCGGATTCGCCCCCATGAGGACCATGAAGTCGCTGCGCTGGACGTCCGGTACCGGGATGGTCCACATGCCGCCGTACATGAGCGCAGCCGTGACGTTCTTGGGCCACTGGTCGACCGTGCCTGCCGAGTAGATGCGGGGAATCCCGGACATCCCGATGAGCACGCCGAGGTAGCGGCCGATGGAGAACGTGTGCGCCGCCGGGTTGCCGACATACGCGGTGACGGCGTCGATGCCGTGCTCAGCGACGACCCCGTGGATCAGCCGCGCGCAGGTCTCGAAGGCCTCGTCCCAGCTGACCTCCCGGAAGCCCTCGCCGTCCCGGACGACGGGCCCGCGCAGGCGAGTGGGGTCGGAGTGCAACTGCCCGAGCGTCGTGCCCTTGGGGCAGATGTGCCCCTTGCTGAAGACGTCTTCCTTGCGCGGGCGAATGCGAGTCACCGCATCCCCGCGGACCGTGATCTCCAAGCCGCACATCGCCTCGCAGAGCGGGCAGGTGCGCACGTGGGTTTGCTCCGGTCCGGCCTGTACGGGTGCCGATTCCACCTTGGCCATGGCTCGCTCCTCGCGCCGGGACTGCGCCGCATTTGTCCTGGCACCGTAACGCGAGCGGCTCAGAGCGGTCAGATAAGGGCTCGCAGGCTGCCGGCTGCCGGCGGGCCGTCGGTCTGGCGGGCCCCCGCCAGCTGGCTCATGACGAAGAACGTCGTCAGGCCGTGCCACAGCGAGATCCGCCGGAGCATCGCGTGGCCGACGCCCGCGACTTCGACGCGTGAGACGTCGACGCCAGCGGCACGGGCACGTTCCGCGAAATTCAGCGACCCCCGCGGATCCACCCACTTGTCACGCGTGCCGTGGGCAATGAACACCTGAACGCCGCGCAAGTGCTCGACTCCGTCGCCGGCCGGCAGCCACGGCGCAAGGGCCATGACCGCGCGTACCGACGAGTGGCCCCCGGCTCCCAACGCCGCCCGGCCGCCGAGCGAATGCCCGACGAGACAGACCGGGACGCCGGGATGCTCCCGCTCGATCTGCTCGAGTGCCCAGAGCACGTCGTGCACCTGGGAGCCCGTGTCGTTCCAACCACGATCGCGGTACTGCAACGTCCAGACCGCGAGCCCCGCGCGTGCACCTGCCCGGTGCAGTGCCCGGGCGAACGGTGTCATGCGCACCGCACTCAGCTGGCGCCTGCTCGCCGGACGCATGCTGCGTGCCTTTCCGCCGTGCAGCACGAGGGCCACCGCCACGGTGTCGCCGTCCGCGGGACGGATACGCAGCCTGGGGCTATGACGGGCGGCGGCCTTCTCATCGGTCACGTCAGGTATTCGCACGCCGGTGGTCACGAGGTTGTTGACGCCGCGCGGCGGCCTGGCATTCCCGCCAGACCGCCGCGCTCGGGCCGGCGCGGTGTCACGGTGACAGCCGGCGACCCCAGCAGCTGACCATGACGGGCGCGAAGAAGACCGTGGTGCCGTCGTGGCAGAGGTCGGCGAACGCGTCGAGATCTGCCTGTTCGACCAGCCCCTGGGCGAGCAGCGCGGGCCTGAGCTGCGCGACGAGGAGCTCCCACTGGGGCACCCCGCGCTCCGGGTCGGCATACACCGGCATGGCTTGGGCGTGGGTGCCGATGTCGACGAGGCCGGCCTGGGCGAGCGCGCGCGGCAGGCGCCGGCCGAACTCGGGGTCATATCCCCGCGACTGCATGAACGCCCGGCAGGCGCTCGCCACGCGGGCCAGCAACGGCGTCGCAGGATCGACCATCAGCGCGGTGGACCAGTCGAAGTCCTCGACCAGGACCCACCCGCCATCGGCCGCCGCGGCTGCCATCGACCGCAGCACGTCCAGCCGCTGCGGGAGATGCTCGAGCAGCAACCGCGCGTGGACCAGGTCGAACGGCCCGGCCGGCAGGCCCGCGGTGACGTCGGCCGCCTCGACGCGCAGCACGCCGGCCGACAATGACGCCGCCAGCGGTTCGAGGAAGCGGGTGTCGGTGTCGGTGGCGATGACCTCGCCGCCCGGCGTGACGCGTTCGGCGAGTAACTCGGCGACCGTTCCGGTGCCGGCACCCAGCTCGAGGCACCGTGCCCCGGGTGCCAGCTTCAACCGCTCGCACAGTTCGATCGTGGTCGCGTCATAGAGCCGGGTCAGGCTCGCGAGGCGTTCGCGTTCGGCGTGCCAGCCGGAGTCAAGGGAGTAGCTGGACGTGGGCTGGATGCGGGTCGTGGTGGTCATCGGCCGGCCACCGTGATCGTGAAGTGGCGGGTGGCGACGGTGTGCGGATGCGCGGAGTCGGTCTCCCGGACGGTGAACGCCCAGTGCCCGCCATGGCGCGGGGTCCCTCCAACGATGCCGGCGCGAGTCGGGGGCAGGCTGCTGGTCAGCACCGAGAGCGGCGGGGTGACGGCGATGGCGCTCGGGCTGGCCAGGCCGGTGTTGGCTCCGGAGATCGTGGCCAGCGGGCTGACGTTGCCGTTCGCTGTCGCGGGATAGGTCGTGATGTCGTTGTCGAACTGGTTGGTCACGTAGATCCGGCCGCTGCCGTCGACGTCGATGCCGTCGGGGAAGCTCAGCCCGGTCGACGAGCCCGAGATGGTGCGGATCGGGAACACGTTCGGATTGCTCGCGGCCCCGATCGAGGCGGTGGCGTAAGCGGTGACCGACTCGCCGAAGGTGTTGGCCGCGAGCAGGTTGCCGCCGGCGTCCTCGGCGAGCCCCTGCGGGTCGTTGAGTCCGGTGGCCGATCCGACGATGCGGGCCACCGGCTTGGCGTCACCTGAAGCGCCCGCCGCGTAAGCAGTCAGGCTGTTGGCGCTCGCGTTGGCCACCCAGATCCGGCCGCTGGCGTCGATCGCGACGGCAGCGGGGCCGGAAAGCGCGGTGTCCGGGCCGGCGATGGTGGACAGCGGCACGGCGTTCCCGTACGCGCCGGCGGCGAAGACCGTGACGCTGTTGGTGGTCCGATTGGCGACGTACAGGCGGCCCACCGCATCCAGCGTGAGTCCGGCGGGTGACGCGAGTCCTGTGTTGGAGCCGGCGATCGTCACCGTGGGCGTGGTCGAACCGCGGTCGTACTCGGTGATGGCGTTGGTACCGCTGTCGGCGACGAACAGCCGGCCCGCGCCGTTGAGCACGAGCCCGTCAGGCCCGGAAAGGCCCTGTGCGGTCCCGGCGAGCCGGGTGGCGGGCGTCAGGTTGCCGGCGCTCAGCGGGTAGGAGGTGACCGAGTCGCTGGCGCCATTGGCGGCGTAAACGGCTGGCACGATCCCGTTGGAGGTCAGGCGCAATGCCTTGGTCGCGGTACGCCGGGTCGGGCGGCTGGAGTCGGTGACCTTGACGGTGAAGCTCGACGTCCCGGACGTCGTGGGCGTGCCGCTGAGCACACCGGTCTTTGCATTCAGCGTGACTCCCTTGGGGAGGTGGCCCCCGGCCAGCTTCCAGGTGAACGGCGAAGTTCCGCCCTGACCGGCGAGGGTTGCCGAGTACGCCTGTCCGACGAAAGCCGGTGGCAGCGCGCTCGTGGTGACCGACAGCGCCTTCAGCGTGACGGTGAGCCGGAGCGACTGGTACGTCACGGGGTTGACGAGGCTTCCCGCGGACAGCGTGATGGCGAAAGTGCCTGCGGCAGCAGGGGTTCCGGCCAGGGTGGCCGTGCCGTCGCCGTGATCTGTCAGCTTCAGGCCGTCGAGCTTGCCGGCAGCCCGCAGTAGCGGCGGCGGGAAGCCGGTGGTGCGCACCGCGAACGACAGCGGCACGCCGACCACGCCCGCGAGCTTGACCGGGCTGGTGAAGACGGTGGGAGCCGCCACTTCCTGGGTCAGCGGATCCGAGGTGCTGCCGGCATAGACGGCGTCGCCGTAGTACGACGCGGTGATGGTGTGCAGGCCCGGCGCGAGAGCCGAGGTCGAGAGCACGGCCACGTCTTGGCCCGCTGCGTTCAGTTGCAGCGGCGCGTTGCCGAGGGACTTTGCGCCGTCAAAGAAGCCGACGGTTCCGGCGGCGACGGGCTCCCCGATGACGGGCGCCCCGGGGCCCACGACCGCGGTGAAAGTGGCCGGTTGTCCCACTCGGGAGAAGCCGGTCCCCTGCAGGGTGGTGATCGTGGGCGGCTGATCCCAGGTGATGAAGACATTTCCGTTGCCGAACTGGGCAGCCGTGGCGAAATGCACGCTGGTCGCGGTCGCCTCGGCGGAGGACGCGCCCGCGCCGCCACCACCACCGCCCCCGTCGCCGGTGTTGACTGCGAGCAGCGACGAGATCCCGCCTCCGCCGCCGCCGGTCAGGCCGCCCGGGATGTTCCACCCGGCGCCGCCCCCACCACCCGCACCGGCGATGTCCAGCTTGTCCTGGCCCGCCTGGCCATTGACACCTACCCCGGCCCGCGCGCCGAGGCCGCCCGGGCCCGGCACCGGGCCGTCGCCGTCGTGGCCGTTACCGGCGGGGTTGCCGCCGGCACCGCCGGCGCCGCCGGCGGCGATCAGATTCGCGCCGCCGCCGCCGCCACCGCCACCGGCCGCCAGCAGGGGGGTCGAGCCTGCGGTGAGGACGGTCGCGCCACCCCCGCCGCCGCCCGCGCCGAGGCTCGCCGGGTCACCCGCCCCGCCGTTGCCGCCGTAGACGTAAGTCCCGCCCACGACCAGGCCGCTGCTGGTCCCGGCTGCTCCTGGGGAATTGCTCGTGGCGGCCGTACCGGCGTTGCCGATGTAGATGTTGAGTTTCTGCCCGGGGGTGACCGGAAGGCCGGCTGAAACCGAGCCGGCGGCGCCGCCGCTACCACCCGAGTTGCTATCCCGGGACGCTCCTGGCCCACCCGATCCGCCGATGGCGGTGACAAAAATGCGCGACACCGCGGCGGGGACCACGAAGTGCTGGACCGCACCACCGTCGGCGGCGAAGTAGGCCTGGGTGACGGCCGCTGCGGCCGGAGCGGCGATCGCCACCGGCGTGACGATTGCCGCCGCCGCCGCTGTGACGGCCACGGCGGCAATGGGGCGCCGGGCTTTGGGCAGTTTCATCGCGTTCTCCCTGAACGGTCGGGGTACTGGGGTGATCCGGCGGCCGCGGCAAGGGCGCTACTCAGGGCGTGGGTCAGTCCGACCCAGCCGGTAAAGGGACGCACCGTGTTGCTTTCGTCGAGCAGACGGCCCGCGATCGGGGAGGCCCCGAGCTCGAACTCGATCGTCAGAACGGCGACGCGACGCTTGATCACGGCCGTATGTTCAGCGCTGAGGCCCACCCCTGGCGCCGGGGTTCGGCCCCGGGGTTAGGCGGGGGCCACCCTGGTATTAGCCGCACCGAACCGCCTCGGACTGCGACGATGCAGGCGTTCGGGACGACGAGGCAGGCTGCCGGAAGGGATGCGCGCCTGATGCGCGAAGGGCTCTGGGAACGCGAGACGGAGCTGGCCGCGCTGCAGGACGGCGTCGCGGCCCTGAGCGCCGGCAACGGCCGTCTGCTGGTCATCGAGGGCCCGGCCGGAGTCGGGAAATCGCAGCTGCTGCTGACGGCCCGGCGCGCGGCCGAGGAGCGCCGGTTGACGACCCTGGCCGCCCGCGGGATGGAGCTCGAACGGGGCGTGCCGTTCGGGCTGGCACGCCAGCTCTTCGTCCCTCATCTGCTCCGCGCCGCTCCGGACGAGCGAGCGCGGCTGCTCTCCGGCCCGGCCGCGCTCGCCGGCTCGCTGCTCGGCGACTCCCCCGCAGGCGGCCCGGAGGTCGGGATGGGCGAGGGGCAGGCGGGCGCGCTCGTCGAGGGCCTGTACTGGCTCGCGGTCAACCTCGCCCGCGCCGCTGCGCCGGAGTCAGGACAGCCCGGCCTGCTCCTGGTTGTCGATGACGCGCAGTGGGCCGATCGCTCGTCGCTGCGTTTCCTGGTCCAAGCGGTAGGCCAGCTCGCCGAAGTGACACTCGGGGTCCTGCTCGCGGTACGCACCGGCGAGCCTGATACCCCGACGGATCTGCTGGGACGTCTGCGCTCCCATCCCGGATCGGTGCGTTTGCGGCCCGCCGCGTTGAGCGGGCAGGCCGTCGCCGAAGTCGTGAAGGCGCAGGGGTTTCCCGCCGCAGAGGATGAGTTCTGCCAGGCGTGTGCCCACGTCACCGGTGGCAATCCGTTCCTGCTGGATGAGCTGCTGACCGTGCTTCGGGCAGACGGGATCGCCGCTACGGCCGACGCCGCGCACCGGGTCAGTGAGCTCGTGCCGGACTCTGTTCTGGACGCCGTCGTCATCAGCCTGGGACGCCTTCCTGAGCCGGCAGCCCGCCTCGCGTCCGCGGTGGCGGTGCTGGACGAGGCGGCCCTGCCACTCGCCGCAGAGCTGGCCGGACTGACGGTCCCCGAAGCCGAGGACGCCGCCGATGCGTTGACCGAGGCCCACCTGCTGAATTCCGGTGAGCCGCTTTCGCTCGTGCATCCGCTGATCGCCGCCGCAGTGCTGGCCGACCTTCCCGAGAGGGCCCGCGCGCGCGCCCACCGCCGCGCGGCGCAGCTGCTTGCCGCCGGAGGCGCCGAGGTCGGCCGGGTCGCCGTGCACCTGCTGAAGACGCGACCCGCGGGCGATCCGTGGGCGAGTACCACGCTGCGTACCGCCGCCCGCGAGTGCCTCATTCACTCGGAGAATCGCAGCGCCGTGCGGCTGCTGCGCCGCGCCCTGGAGGAACCGCCGCCTCCGGATCTGCGGGCGGCCACGCTGGTCGAACTCGCTCACGCCGAGGCCGCGGACGACTCGCCGCATGCCGTGAGCCGGCTCGTGGAGGCGCTCGACAGCGTGCGGGATCCACGCCAGCGGGCCGAGGCCTACAACCAGCTCGCCCGGCTCCTCTTCTTCAAAGGTGACATCGGCCAATCCGCCGAGGCCGCCGAACGGGGTCTGTCGGAGGTGGATCCCCACGACCCCATGGCCAGCCAGCTCCTTTCCGCTCAGCTGACGGCCGCCACGTTCGACACCCGCCTGCGACCCGGGGTTACGGATCGGCTCGCGCCCTACCTGCCGCCCGCCCGCGCGGGCCTGCCGCCCTCGGATCCGCTGATCTGCGCGCACCTGTGCGCCCGCATGGCAATCCAGGGTGACCCCGCGTCGCTGGTCCTGCCGGTAGCCGAAGCCGCCTTCATACGCCATCCCCTGGTCGACGGATCGGCACACGGGGTCGTGCTCGCGTTTCCCATCGTGGCGCTGGTGATGATCGACGAGCTGCAGCTCGCATCAGTGGCGCTCGATCGGGCCTTGCGCTCGGACCGGGCGCAGAACTCCCTGATCCTGCTGACAGTCGCCCACCACTGGCGGTCCGTGGTGGACTACCGCAGCGGCGATCTCGTCGACGCCGAGGCGCACGGCCACCGAGCACTCGCCAGCATGGGGACCGAGGACTGGGATCTCTACGGTCCCTGGATCGACGCGAACCTGGCCATGATCGCCCTGGAACGCGGCGACGTCGACGGCGCCCGCACCGCGCTCGGTCCCTCGCCGGCCGCCGGCGTCGACCCCATCGGTCGTTGCCTGCAGCTGGAATCACGAGGCCGGCTGGCCTTGGACTGCGGGGATGCGCAGGAGGCGCTGGAGCACTTCACCGCGGCCGGGCGGGCCCTTGACGCGATGGGCCTTCGCAGCCCGGGTTTCATCAGCTGGCATTCCGGCGCAGCGCAGGCGGCAGCGCGACTCGGAGAGCTCGCACTGGCGGCTGAACTCGGCGAAAAGGAGCTCGACCTCGCCCGCCACACCGGCGTTCCCCGCGCCCTCGGCGTTGCCCTGCGCACGCAGGCCCTCACCGCAGGAGCGCAGGAACGCGTCGCCGTGTTGACCGAATCCTGCGCTGTCCTGCAGAAGTCGGCGAGCCGTCTCGAGCTCGCCCGCTCTCAGCTGGAACTCGGCGCCGCGCTGCGCAGCAGCGGCCAGCGCGCCGCAGCACGCGTCCCGCTGCGCCAGGCACTGGATCTCGCGGCGCGGGCGGGCGCCGAACCGCTCGTGCACCGAATCCGGGAGGAGCTGGCGGCGGCTGGTGGCCGGCCCCGGCGAGCATCGCTCACCGGGCTCGACGCGCTGACGCCGACCGAGCGCCGCATCGCCCAGCTGGCCGCCGCGGAGCGCAGCAACGCGCAGATCGCCCACGATCTCTACGTCACCAGCAAGACCGTCGAGTGGCATCTCGGCAACGTTTTCCGCAAGCTCCAGGTCAGCAACCGCGGCGAGCTGGCTGACGCTGTGAAAGCGGCCGTGCCCGCGGGCTAAAGGAGCGCGTCGCCCGGGAAGCTATGTAACCCCCCGACGTGCGTCACCGGCTCACGCCTGGCGTCGTCGCCGATCCCGGTCATTCGTCAGACCTGCAAACCGTCGGGCAGACTCGGTCCATGCCCGTCACCGTATCCAACGCGTCCGAGATCACCAGCGCGCCGCAGATCAGCGTCACACCCGACACGCTCCCGCCGACTCTGGTGATCGAGGACCTCGTCATCGGCGAGGGTCGCGAGGCCACGACGTCGCACACCGTCGAGGTGCATTACGCAGGCGTGCACGTGAACAACAGTCAGGAATTCGACTCGTCGTGGAGCCGGGGCGGCCGGCCCACCAGCTTCCCGCTGAGCGGCGTCATCGCCGGCTTCCGTGACGGCATCGCCGGTATGCGCGAAGGCGGCCGGCGCATCCTGGTGGTCCCGCCGGACATGGGCTACGGAACGCGCGGCGCGCCTCCGGCGATCGGCCCGAACGAGACGCTCGTCTTCGTGGTCGACCTGGTCCGCATTTCCTGACCGGCCCGGCGACGTCAGACGGGATGAGCCTCGCGGGATCGCCCCTCCAGGGGTGAGCCGACCCTGCGGCGCACCCGTTCGATGCTTTCCCACTGGTCGGCATCGAGGCTGATGATCGCCGCCGGGAAGACCCCGTCCTGCTCTTTGAGGATGTGCTCGCGAAGGATGCCGAGGCATTCGCGGAGCCGCTCCGGCCAGTGCCGGTCGGCGGGCACCCCGTCGGCGGCCTCCTCGAGCACCCGCTCCACCTGCCGGTGCTCATGCGTCAACGCGTCGAGTTGACCAGGGAACTCGCGGAAGAGCTCCGGAAAGAGCCCTTCCTCCTCGACGATGACGTGAGGGCCGAGTAACGCACTGATGGCTCGGCAGGTGGCCGCGACCTCGTGCATATGGCCGGCAACCACCTGGTCGCCGATGGTGCGAATGAGGCCCACGACCGCGTCATGCTCGCGGGTGAGCTCTTCGATCACCGTGTTGGCCAGGCAGCCACAGTTCTGGCACATCACGCCGCGGCGCGGGCGGGGCGGCGCCGGCCACGCAACCCGGCGATGGCGGCGGCCAGCGCGACCAACGCCAGCAGAGCCAGTTCAAGTTGGTCGCGCGGTCTTCCCACACCACGAGTCTTCGCGCGTCGCTCCCCTATAGCCAGGGACGTTGGTCCCGGGCCGGGTGCCCGTTTCGGCGGCACATCGTCGATCAGGATCCGGACGAGGCGGGCCTGCTCTTGCGGGCCGACGCGGCGCCGGCCCCCGACTGGCCCCGCGAGCTCCCGGCTTCCCGATCCGCCAGCAGGCCCGCGACGTGGTCGGGCACGAACGTCTGCGATTCGCGTGGCGGGCGGATGTATCCCTTCGACGCCGGCCGCCGCGGGAGTTTGAGCCTCGGCGGCGCGACATCCCGATAGTCCAGCGTGGACAGCAGATGCGCCATCATGTTCAACCGGGCCCGGCGCTTGTCGTCGCTTTCCACGACATTCCAGCGCGCCTCCGGGATGTCGGTCTGGACGAACATCTCGTCCTTCGCCCGCGAGTAGTCCTCCCACCGCGTAATGGATTCCAGGTCCATCCCCGACAGCTTCCAGCTGCGCATCGGGTCGGTGAGCCGTGACCGGAAACGGCGCTCCTGCTCATCGTCGCTGACCGAGAACCAGTACTTGCGCAGCAGGATCCCATCCTCCACCAGCAGCCGCTCGAACAGCGGGCACTGGTGCATGAAGCGGCGGTACTCGTCGTCGGTGCAAAAGCCCATGACCCGCTCGACGCCGGCTCGGTTGTACCAGCTGCGGTCGAACAGCACGATCTCCCCCGCAGCAGGCAGGTGCTCGACATAACGCTGGAAATACCACTGCGATTGCTCACGTTCGGTCGGCGCCGGGAGCGCCACGATGCGCGCAACCCGGGGATTGAGGTAAGCGCTGAGCCGTTTGATGGTGCTGCCCTTTCCGGCGGCGTCGCGGCCCTCGAAGATGATGGCGAGCCGGTGGCCCTCGGTGCGCACCCACTCCTGCACCTTGACCAGCTCGGCCTGCATCCGGAAGAGCTCACGCTCGTACAGCCCACCCGGCACGCGCGACGGGGCGCCGTCCGCGGCTTTCGACTTCTGCGACTTGGAGTTGGCCACCGCCGGTCACCCGCGCTCTGAGGCCGCACGAAGGCGGACCGGAAGCTGATTGAGGCACACCCCGACGTTCACTGCAGCACCGCCGCCTCCCCAGACCGGCGGACCGGTCAGCTCGACGCTTTCGAAGCGGGTGATGAGCGCCCGGATCATGACCTGTACCTCCCGCTTGGCCAGGTTGGCGCCCAAGCAATAGTGGGCGCCACCTCCACCGAAAGAGACGTGCGGGTTGGGCGAGCGCCGGATGTCGAAACGGTTCGGGTCGGCGAACGCCCGCTCGTCGCGGTTTCCGGCGGGATACCAGAGCGTCACGCGGTCCCCCGCGCGAATCCGGGTACCGCCGATCTCGGCGTCCACTTCCGCGGTGCGGCCGAAGTACAGCACCGGGCTGGACCAGCGGATGATCTCATCGACCGCCGTCTCGAGCAGCCCCGGATCGGCACGCAGTTCGGCGAGCTGATCGGGATGCTCGAGCAGCGCCACCAGGCCCTGGGAGATGGCGTTGCGAGTGGTCTCGCTACCCGCGATGGCGAGGATGACGAAGAAGAAATCCAGTTCATGCTTCAGCAGCTTGGTGCGGCTGCCGTCTTCGGTCTCCACCGACGCATTGGTCAGTTCGGTCCAGACGTCGTCAGCTGGTTCACGTTGCTTGCGGGCACTGAGCTTTTCGGCGTAGGTGAAGAGGTCGACCCGCGCCTGCAGCCCTTGCTCGGGGGTCACCGCAGAGGCGGAATCGAGACCCTTCAGCATGCGGTCGGTGAGTTCGAATACGTGCGGACGCTCCTCTTCCGGGATGCCGATGATGTCGGCGATGACGTGCATCGGAAGCTGGTAGGCGACCTCGGAGACGAAGTTGAACTCGTCGTGTTCGGCTGCGGCATCGAGGATCCGGTCGGCGCGCTGCACCAGGAGTTCGTCCAGCCGCCGCAACATCCGCGGCGTGAAGCCGGCACTGACGAGCTTGCGCAGCCGCGTGTGATCGGGCGGGTCCATCCAGATGAGCGCGGTCCCCCGCATCTGCGGGGGAAACTTGACGAGGGTCGGCCCGTCAGCCGCCCGGAAACGCTCCCAGTCACGGTTGATCTCGGTGATCTCGGGGTGCCCGAGCACGACCCAGAATCCGTCGCTGCGGGCGCCCGCGGGATCCATGTTGCTCGGCAGGGCCACCGGCCCGTGCCAATGCACCGACCGCTGCTCGCGAAGCTCCCGGAAGACCTCGTGCGGATTCCCGTGGGCATAGAGCGCCGGATCGGTGAGATCGATGGGCTCGGCGCGAGGGTCAGTCGCCGAACTCGCCAAGGAGGTCATGCGGCATTGTCACATGCGGATGGGCCACCGCCGGTCAGCCCGGAAGTTCGATCACGACCTTGCCCAGGGCACGCCGCTCGAAGAGCACCCGCATCGCGTCGGCGGCCTGCGCCAGCGGAAAGCGGTCGTTGATGGAAGGCGTCACCAGACCTTGCTCGTACCAGGCGAAAAGCTGCTGGAAATCCTGGGCATTCGCGGCCGGGTCGAGGACCGCCGACATCCCGTAGGCCACCCCGACGATCGAGATTCCCTTCAGGATCGTCTGGTTCAGCTTCACCTCGGGAATGTCACCGGACGCGAAGCCGATGGTCAGGTACCGCCCGTTCCAGGCCAGGCAGCGCAGTTGCTCGCGCGCATCGGGGCCCCCAACGGTGTCGAAGACGACGTCGACTCCCCGCCCTCCCGTGGCCTCCTTCACCGCCGCGGAAAGTGATCCGATCTGCTGATGGTCGAGCGCGACGTCGGCACCGAGCGCGCGCACCAGGTCGCACTTGGCCGCACCGCCGGCAACACCGATGACCGTCGCCCCGGCCGCCTTCGCGATCTGCACGGCTGCAGTGCCGCAGCCCCCGGCTGCCCCGAGCACCAGCACCGATTCGCCGGCGGTCAGCCCGCCGCGCGGGATCAAGCCGTGGTAGGCCGTGCCGTAGGCCAGGTTGAACGCCGCGGCCTCGTCGAACGGCATGCCGTCGGGCAGCCGGTGCACCTGCTGGACCTCGGGGGTCACCACCACCTCCGAGGCGAAGGCCCCCGAACCCAGCAACGTGAGTACCCGGTCGCCGACGGCGAAATCCGACACCTGGGCACCGACTTCGGTGATGACGCCGGCGCATTCGCTGCCCGGGACGAACGGTGGATCGGGCCTGAACTGGTAGAGCCCGCGCACGATCAGCACGTCCGGAAAGTTCACCGACGCGGCCCGCACGGCGATGCGCACCATCTTCGGCCCGAGGGGCGCCACCGGCCACTGCTGCAGGGTCATCCCGCCCTCACCGGACAGCTCGGTACAGACGGCAGCCAAGCTCGTACGGGCGGCTGGGCTCGCGTCGGAATCGCTCGTCGTCATGCACGCAGTATCCGCAGCGCCGGTTTCAAAGGTCGACGACGGCCTCGGAGTCGGGTGTGGAGCAGCAGATGAGGACGGCTCCGTCAGCCGGAGGGTCGACCGGGGGCGGGTCGTACGTGACCGCCCCGGCGACGAGCCCCACCTCGCAGCTGTGACAGACCCCCGTACGGCACGACCAGCGCGTCGGGACGTCACACGCTTCGGCAAGCTCGAGCAGGCTGGCGAAATCCTCCCGCCAGGGCACGGTCAATCCGCTGCGTGCGAACGTCACTGCCGGGCCGGTTCCCGGTTCGCCGGCCGGCGCATGCGGGGGCGTCGCCGCGGTGGCCGCGATTCCCGGCGTCGAGGCGGGTCCGCTGCCGAACACCTCGGTATGGACGTTCCCGGGATCGAGCCCGAGGTCGGCCAGCGCGACCTGCATCTGCGTCATGAATGCGCTCGGGCCGCAGATGTAGGACTGCGCGTCGGTCGGAAGGCCTTGCGCGCGCAGGGTGTTTGCGCCGAGCCGTCCGACGAGGTCGAAGTCGCGCCCGGGCTCGTCGTCGCTGTTGGGCGTGCTGAAGCAGATCACCCGATGGGCATGGGGAAGCTGGGCGAGCAGCGACTGCACCTCGACCGCGAACGGGTGCTCGCGCCCATCCCGTGCACCGTGCAACCACCAGACCTCCCGCGACCGCCCGGTCTGCACGAGCGCGTGCAACATTGCCAGTACGGGGGTCGCACCGATCCCGGCGGAGAGCAGGATCACGGGAGCGTCACCGGAATCGAGGACGAAGCGTCCGCGCGCGGCGGCGATCTCGATCGACGCACCCGCGTGCACATGACTGTTGAGGTACGCGCTGACCAGACCGTGCTGCTCCCGCTTGACGCTGATCCGGTAGTCGGATGAGCCCGGTGGACCCGACAGCGAGTAGCTGCGCGACACCGGGGGCTCGCCTTCGGTCAATCGAAGCCGCAGCGTGATGAATTGTCCGGGCAGCGCAGGGGGAAACGGCTTCCCGTCCGCCGCCGCGAGCCGCAACGAGAGCACCGAGTCCGTCTCCGCGACGGTCTGCTCGACGATCACGGAACGAAAGCCCTGCCACGCGGGCGGCGGAACGCGCGACTCGTCGTTCAGCCCGACGTTTCCGGACTTCCCCGGCCCTGCGGCAAGGATCGCTTCGAAGGACGCCACCCATCCCGGGCTCAGCGCGGTCAGCCGCGACGCGCGCTCGACGTCGGCGTGGTCGTGCCCCGGCAGGTAGAGCAGGCCGTCCACCTCGGCGACGGACATCGCCCCGTCGCCCCGCTTCACGCGTTCGATCGGCTGTCCCGCTTCGACCCGGCCTTCCCGCAGCACCCGCAGGTAGAACCCCGGCCGTCGATGGGAGACCAGCAGCGACGGCAGCCGCGGCTGACCCAGCCGGAGGCCGACCCGGTAGCACGTGACCCGCGGCTGACTGACTTCGAAGAGCGCCTCGCCGACCTGGAACTGATCGCCGATGCAAACCTCGTCGTCAGGCAGGCCGTCGACGGTGAAATTCTCGCCGAACTGGCCGTACCCGAAGTCGTCGCGTCCGAACTCGCGATTCCAGTGCTCGTAGGATTCGAGCTGGTACACCAGCGCCGCACGGTGAGGGCCGCCGTGACCGGCCAGATCGCCCTGGCCGTCGCCGTCGATATTGAGCGTGCGCACCATCCGGGGTCCCTCGACGGGGTACTTCCAGACGCCGGTATGCACGAGGCGCCCACGCCAATCGACGTCGCGAGGCAATCCCACGTTGAGCGCGACGAGTCGTCCCGCAACCACAGCGTCCGCCATGGCGAGCATCATGCGCCCTGCGGGCGCGGGTCAGCGCGGGGCGGCCGGCTCGACCTGGTAGCGCAGCCCGTCCATCAACAGCGAGCAGATGCGGCAGGCCTGCTCCTGCCACCCGGGCTCGTCGGCCATCAGGCAGACGCCGCTCAGTGCCCGCAGCAGATCGGCCGGGTCGACGTCCTCGCGAATGGCGCCGGCCGCGGCGGCGGCCAAGACCAGCCGGCGGATCGAGGCATTCATGCGCTCGTGGGCGTATTCGAACAGCGGGGACTCGGCGGACAGCACCGTCTTCAGGTGGCTGGCCAGCCCCTTCTTGCTCGCGACGTAGGCCACGAACCGGCGCATCCACTCATCGAGCGCGCGATCGGCCGGAAGGTCACGCAGGAGCTCGTCGGCGCTATCTGCGAGCTGATCGATGTTGCGCCGAAAAACCGCTTCGAGAAGCGCGTCACGGCTGGGAAAGTGTCGGTACAAGGTGCCGATTCCGACACCGGCTCGTCGAGCGATCTCCTCGAGCGAGGCATCGACGCCGTGCTCGCTGAACGCGTCCGAGGCCACCTCGAGCAGTTGCTCGCGGTTGCGCCGCGCGTCGGCCCGCATTGGCCGAGCCACGATCCACACCTCCACCTGAAATTCATTTGCCAAACGGAGGTGGCCTCCGATAAGTTACCGGAGGCTGCTTCCGTTTAGCGCCACTGTACGACGCCCAGGGCGATTCGTCCCGGGGATCTTCGGCCCGGCCCGCCGATGACTTCCGGCTGACTCCGTCGTCTGCCTGGGTGGCAGGACGCCCGACCGTGCAATCCCGTTCCAAGCCGCGCCCGCCGGGCGCGGAGACCGGAGATGAGTAACACCGTGACCACCACAGACGCGCCCGAGCAGATCTCCGCTCGCGCCGACGCTCCACGCGACCGTCGCTGGCTCGCGCTCGCCGTCATCGGCGTCGCCCAGCTGATGATCATTCTTGACGCATCGATCGTGAACATCGCCCTCCCCCATGCCCAGGCCGCGCTCCACATCAGCGACGCCTCGCGGCAGTGGGCCCTCACCGCTTACACCCTCACGTTCGGCGGGCTGCTGCTGCTCGGTGGCCGGATCGCCGACTACCTCGGCCGCAAGCGCACCTTCCTGGTCGGACTGTTCGGCTTCGCCGCCGCGTCCGCCCTCGGGGGCGCGGCACAGAACGCCGCGTGGCTGTTCGGCGCCCGGGCGCTGCAAGGGATCTTCGCGGCCGTGCTCGCCCCAGCCGTGCTCTCGCTGATCACCACCACCTTCACCGAACCGCGCGAGCGTGCGAAGGCGTTCGGGGTGTACGGCGCGATCTCCGGTGCCGGCGGAGCCATCGGCCTGATCGCCGGCGGAGCGCTCACCGAGTACCTCAGTTGGCGCTGGACGTTGCTGGTCAACACGCCGATCGCGCTCGTGGTCGCCGTGCTGGCGTTCCCGCTGCTGAAGGAGAGCCGCGTGGAGGGCAACCGGCACTACGACGTGCCCGGCGCGCTGCTGGCAACCCTCGGCCTCGCCTCGCTCGTCTACGGCTTCACCGAGGCATCGCTGCACTCGTGGACCGCGGGGCTGACCCTCCTGCTCATCAGCGCCGGGGTCGTGCTGCTGGCGGCGTTCGTGGTCTGGGAGTCGCGGGCCGCAAATCCCTTGCTGCCCATGCGGATCGTGCTGAACCGCAACCGTGGGGGCTCCTACCTCGCGTTCCTGCTCGCCACGCTCGTGATGTTCACCGTGTTCCTGTTCCTGACGTACTACTTCCAGGGTGTGCTCGGGTACTCCGCGCTGAAGGCGGGGGTCGCGTTCCTGCCCTTCCCGCTGGGCGTCATCACCTCCTCGGCGATCGCGTCCCGCACGCTTCCGATCTTCGGTCCCAGGGTGCTCGCCTCGGCAGGCTTTCTGCTCGGTGCGCTCGGCGTGCTGTGGCTGACCCAGCTGTCAGCGGACTCGTCCTACCTCACCCACGTCGTGCCGTCCGAGCTGCTGATCAGCCTGGGCATGGGGCAGGTGTTCGTACCGCTGTCCTCGACCGCGCTGCTCGGGGTTCCCCACCACGACGCCGGTGTGGCGAGTGCGTTGGTCAACACCATGCAGCAGGTCGGCGGATCGCTCGGGGTGGCGTTCCTGAACACCATCGCCACGAGTGCCACGGCGCACTACGCGCTCAGCCACGGAGGACCGTCCAAGGCCGCCGTCACGCACGGGTTCACCACAGCCTTCGCGGTCGGGGTGGGCGTGCTGGTGCTCGCCGCGATCGTCGTGCTCGTGCTGATCCAGTCCAACCGCACGCCGGAGACGCCGGCCACGTCCGGCGACTACGACTATCCGGACGCCGCGGGACGGCCGCTCCCCCAGACCGTGAGCCCGGCGGCGGTGCCGTCGGCGGGCTGACGCCGCCAGGCCGGTGTGCCGTCGAACGCGTAGAGCGTCTCCCAGTGCTGCCGAGGCTGGGCGTGCAGCCGCCAGAAGTGCTCGGCGATCACGTCGGGGTCGAAAGCCGAGCCCGTGGCGATCTCGCCGCCGACCGTGACCGACGCCGCATGAATTCCGCGCGGCCCGAAGTATTCGGCGAGCATGAGCGTCAACGCCCGCAGCCCCGCCTTGCCCAGTGACAGGCTGAGGTACGCCGCCTGCGGCACCGGCATGCCGCCCGTCGCGAGGAAGCTCCCCGAGCCCCGCTCTGCCATGGCCGGCATCGTCAGGTTGGCCGTCGTCAACGCGCCCTGCACGTTCACCGACCAGGCCTCGAGCTGCTGCGCAGCGGACAACTCCCCCGGCGCGTCCGCCTGAATCAGCCCCGCGTTGTAGACGACGACCTCCGGCACCCCGCCGTGAGAAACGGCCGCGGCGATCGCGCTTTGCAGCTCATCCGTGTGCCCGGCGTCGGCCCGATAGCGCGACACCGCCACCCCGGTGCGCTCGACGGCGGCGGCGACCACGTCAAGGGTCTGGCTCCGGCGGGCAATGAGGCCGGCACGCATCCCCTCGCGGGCGAACCGGAGCGCGATGCTGCGGCCAAGGCCCGGGCCCGCACCCACCATCAGCAGTCCTGCCATAACAGCCGCCTCCCGCCAGATCCGTCGTCCCAGCAGCAATACTGGGGTCATCCGCCCCTCATTCACCAGGATCGTGCCCGCCTCGAAGGGAGATGTCATGAGCGCCCCCGCCGGAAGGCGAGCCGCCATCGCCGGGCTGGGCATCACCGAGGTGGGCAAGGTGTACGGGCGCAGCTCCGCGCAATTCGCCGCCGACGCCGTACGTCTCGCCGCGGCCGACGCCGGGCTCGCCCTCTCGGACATCGACGGGCTGCTGGTGTCGGCCGGGGTGACGCGGGGGGTGTCGATCGGTCTGCAGCAGACGCTCGGGCTGACGGACCTCGCCTTGCTCTCGGAGATGCAGGCCTACGGCGCGACGGCCGGAGCCATGGTGACGACGGCGTGCATGGCCGTCCAGTCCGGCATGGCAGAGGTCGTGGCGTGCGTCTTCGGCGACGCGCCGCTGGCGCAGGGACGGCGGACCGGCGCGGCCTACGGCGGGCGCAGCGCCCCGGCGGGCTGGCGCGGCATGAGGTCGGCCGCCGGGATCCAGGGGGCGAACGCGATGTACGCGCTGGCCGCCCGCCGGCACATGCTCGAATACGGCACGACGAGCGAGCAGTTCGCGCACATCGCGGTCGCGCAGCGCGAGTGGGCGATGGCCAACCCGCTGGCCCAGATGCGCACGCCGATGACGATCGAGGATCACCAGTCCTCGCGCTGGGTCGCCGATCCGTTCCACCTCTTCGACTGTTGCCTGGTCTCCAACGGTGGGGTCGCCGTCATCGTGACGAGCGCTGACCGCGCAGCCGCCTTACGCCAGCCTCCGGTCCACGTGCTCGGCTGGGGACAGAGCCATCCGGGGCATTCGCTGCGCCAGTCGCCGGATTTCGGCCTCGTGACGGGGGCAGTGCGCTCGAGCGCGACCGCGTTCGCCATGGCCGGGCTGAGCGTGCGCGACGTCGACGTCTTCGAGCTCTACGACTGCTACACCTACACGGTCCTGGTGTCCCTCGAGGACTACGGCCTCTGCGCGAAGGGCGAGGGTGGCCCTTTCGCGGCCAGCGGCGCGCTCGGGCCGAAGGGCAGCGTCAAGGTGAACACCGGCGGCGGTCAGCTCTCCGGCTACTACCTGTGGGGCATGACCCCGATGTCCGAAGGCATCATCCAAGCCCGCGCTCAGGGAGGCGAGCGCCAGGTGGATCAGCACGACGTCGTACTCGTCTCCGGCAACGGCGGCGTACTCGACCACCACTCGACGACGCTGCTCTCCCCCCACGCGCCGTGATCCGACCGTTCCGAGGTACCTGCAAGGAGACCGTGTGGCCGTAGGAGCCTTTGCCCGTAACGACGAGACCGCCGAATTCCTCGAGGCCGCGGCTCGCGGCGAATTCCTCGTGCGGGGCTGCGATCTCGGGCATGTCAGCGAGCCCGCGGCCGTCGCGTGCACCACGTGCGGCTCGGCGCAACTGCGCTGGAGCGCGGCGAGCGGGCGGGCGCGTCTGGTCTCCTGGGCCGTCACGCACGGCGTCGGGAAGCAGGGCGAGCCGGTGCACACCGTCCTCGCCATCGGGGAGCTCGAGGAGGGCCCGTGGTGGTGGTCGTGCATCCCCGGCGCAGACCCCGCAGAGCTGCAAGCCGGTATCGCGCTGCAGATCGGCTTCGAACGCCCCGAGGACGCGGACGAATCGCTGCCCGTCTTCCGGCTCGCCCGATGAGCGCCACTGAGCCCGCACCGGAGTGGTTCGTCCGGGCCGTCGCACAACGTCCGGAGATCGGCAGCGTCGAGTCCGACGGCGCGCGTATCAACTACCGCGTGTGGGGAGAGCGGGGGCTGCCCGGCCTGGTGCTCGTGCACGGCGGGTCGGCGCACTCCGGCTGGTGGGATCACGTCGCACCGCAGCTGTCCTCGCACCGGGTGGTCGCACTTGACCTCAGCGGGCACGGTGACAGCGACCGGCGCGCCGACTACGACCTCGTCACGTGGGCGCGGGAGGTGCTCGCGGTCGCGGCGGCCGAGGGCCTCGACAAGCCGGTCGTCGTCGGCCACAGCATGGGCGGCTGGGTGTCCGCCACGATCGGGGGGATGTACGGCGACCAGATCACGGCCATCGCGATCCTCGATTCGCCGCTGAACGACCAGCCACCCGAGGAGGCACGGCTGAAGGAACGACGCCAGCCGACCCGGGTCTACGCGAGCGTCGAGGACGCCATGCTGCGGTTCAAGACGATCCCGCCGCAGGATGTCGTGCTGGCGTACGTGCAGGCGCACATGGGGCCGCAGTCGCTGCGGCCGGTCGAGGGCGGCTGGACGTGGAAGTTCGATCCGCTGCTTTTCGGGCGCCGGATCCTGCTGCGTGAGCTGCTTGCCACGCTCGCCTGCCCGGCCGCCCTGTTCCGCTCCGAGCACGGGCTGGTGACCCCGGAGATGGCCGAGGAGATGGCGCAGCTGGCCGGAGAGCATTTCGCCGTCGTGGACATTCCCGCGGCCGGGCATCACCCGATGCTCGATCAGCCGTTGGCGCTCGTCACCGGCCTGCGCACGCTGCTCACGTTCTGGCCGGCGCCGCGTTGAGCTCTGGACCGGGGTGCAGGGTCCGCGTCGTCCAGCGCCCGCCGGAGGGCGGATCCAGTAGATGATCCAGCCGTAGCGTTCCGGGCCTTGACGCGATGAACTGGCCGAAGACCGTGGCGAAGATGTCGTCCTCGACCGGCATGCGTACCAGCAGTTGCGCGGGATCTTCACTGGGAGTTGCGTCGCCAACGACCGCGACCCAGTCCGGCCAGGCCTGCCGGGTCGGAGCGCTCAGGTCGCCGGTGAAGCCCCTGCCCGCCGGCCCGAAGCGAGGATCCAGCCCGGAGCGCAGCAGCCCGCCCGGGGTGAACATGTAGGTGCCGGCGATGAGCTCTTTGTCATCGAGCCGCTCGCCGTCGAACGACCACCAGCGCAACCCGGACGGGCGCGCCAGCACGAGGTTGAAGCTGGCCATCCCGATGACGTCGATGAACTGCGGCCACTGCTCGCCGTGCTGGACCGCAAGCAGCGGCAGCACGCCCCGGCTCGACGCGCCCGCAGCCGCCTCCCGCCGCTCCGGCCGGTTCAGGACGACACCCGTCATCCCGGTGCGGACGTCGGAAACGCACCAGCTCCCGCCCGCCTGCCGGTCTCGTCCGCCGATGACGTCGGGCTGATCGGGCCACCAGGCGCCGGGCAGGTCGAACGCGCGGCTGGCCAGCTCGTCACGCAGCGCCAGCATCTGCACGGGAAACTCACCGTCCGCCGACCAGCGGCACACCACCGTGCACACGCCGCGAACTCTACAAAGTGTCCCCTCGCGACGCGTTCACCGTGCCGCGCAGACGGCGAGCTCGTAGATGTGGCGCAGCGCCGGGAAGAACTTCGGATTGTTGGTGGGGGTGATCTGCCCGTTGACGGAGACGGTCACAGCACGGCGACCGTCCGCCGACGAAGCGACGAATTGCGTGTAGCCACTGGTGTTTCCGGTGTGGCCGTACATCGTTCCGCAACTCGTGACGTACTTGAACACCGCGAGGCCCGCGTAGTTGGTGCCGGGCCCGGGAGGCTCGGACGAGCCAGGTCGGAAGGTGAACTGCGTCGCTCGGGTGGAGCGGTTGACCAGTGCGCCGCTCACGTAACCGCGCACGAAGCGCAGCGCGTCAGCCGGCGTGGACACGATGCCGCCCGAGGCCCAGGTCCAGCCCGCCGCGAAGAACTCGGTGTCGTCGGAGATGGGCGGCCGGATGTCGTAGCCGTGCAGCGTGGGGCTGCCGATGGCCGAGCCTCGCGGGAGGCTGGTCCGGGACAGATGCAGCGGACCGAAGACGTTGCTCGCGAGCACGCTCTCGTAGCTGCGGTGCGTCGCGTTCTGAATCATCAGGCCGACGAGGATGTTGTCGGAGTTGGAGTACTCGTACTTGGTGCCCGCCGGGAACTTCAGCGCCGGCTTGTCGATGTAGGACAGCAGCGTGCGCGGCGGCGGTGCCTTCTGCAGCGATGTGACGAGAGCCTCCCGAAAGCCGTCGAACTGGCTGAAGTCCGGGATACCGCTGGTGTGGCCGAGCAGCTCGGCAAGGGTGACGTGCTTCCATTGAGCGGGCATCTCCGGGCACGCGCCCCCCGACGGTGTCGGAAAGTTTCAGCTTGCCGCGCGAAACCAGCGACAGCGCGGCGGCCCCGCTGAACGCCTTCGCCACGCTGGCCATGCGCATCTGGTCATTCGCTACCGGCTTGGCCTGGGTCACGATGTCGGCGACGCCGGCGGTGCGAAGCGTGAACTGCCTCCCGCGTCCGATCGCGACGACGATGCCGGGAGCGCTGCCGGTCTCGGCGACGAACGCGTTCATCGCGTGCTGCAGAGCGGCGCCGGGCGGTGACACGCTTCCGCCCCCGAGCGCCACCGGCGGGCTGCACCCGAGCAGGAGCGCGAGCGCCGCCCCTGCTGTCGCCGAACGCCCAGAAATGCGAGAAACCGAGCGGAGAAACATGGCGTCAACCCCTGTCGGACGGGGCATGACGCGACCATTGCGCGATCTTCGCGAACCCGTTAGCCGTCATCATGCACCGGTGACGACGCCACCGTGCCGATGGGACTCATTGTCCTGCTTTGTTCGATGGTCAAGACAGCGAGCCGCTCACCCGTCGACGAGCGCCACCGCTTTCTGCCGGCGGTCCTCGAGCCGGCGCCGGGTCATCAGCAAGGCGGCGATCCCGTCTCCCACGGCGGAGCCGAGTTGCTTGGTCGATCCGGCGCGGACGTCACCGGCGGCGAAGACGCCCGGCAGCGACGTCTCCATGACCGGGCTCGTCACCAGGAATCCGCCGGCATCGCGTTCCACGGTGTCGCCGAGGAACGCGGTGTTCGGGTCGAGTCCGATGAAGACAAACGCTGCTGCTGAAGGGAATCTCAGGGTCTCGCCGGTATCCCGATCGCGCGCGACGACGGCGGTGAACCTTCCGCGATCACCTTCGAGTTCGACGATGTCGATGCCGGTGTGGACGGCGAACTGCGGATCGGATCGCACCCGTTCCTGGAGCACGCTCGACGCCGAGAGCCCGGAGCGGGCCAGGACACGCACCTTCTTGGCGAACTCCGACAGGTGCAGCCCCTCCTCGAGCGCCGAATTGCCGCCTCCGATCACGACCACCTCGTCAGCGCCGCGGTAGAACGGCCCGTCGCAGGTGGCGCAGAAGTGCACGCCCGCGCCGATGAGGTCGTCCTCGCCCGAGACGCCGAGGCGGCGGTAGGTCGACCCGGTCGCGACGATCACCGCGTGCGAGGTGAGCATCTGCCCTGACGCCAGCGAGGTCACCAGGTCGTCCCCGTCGGCCTCGATCCCTGTGACGGAGACAGCCGACAGCAGTTCGACGCCGTACTGGTGGGCCTGGGCCACGAAACGTTCGCTGAGCTCGGCGCCGGTGACGCCGTCGGGAAATCCCGGATAGTTGTCGATCCGGTCGGTGATTGCGGCCTGGCCGCCGAGCGCGCTGGCATCGACCACGATCGCGTCGATGCCTTCGCGCGCGGCGTAGATCGCCGCCGCCAACCCCGCCGGGCCGCCGCCGACGATCACCAGGTCGTACGCCGACCGATCCGCCTCCATCGTGAGCCCGATCCGGGCGGCCAGCGCCTCGTCGCTCGGGTTGACCTCGAAGGTGTCGTCGTCGTAGACGACGGTCGGGATGATCTGGCCGCCGTTCTGCAGCCGCTTGAGGCGATCGATGGCTTCCGGCTGCTGATCGATGTCGACCAGCTGGTAAGCCACCCGGTGCGCCGCCAGGAACCGCTTCACCCGCTTGCAGTGCGGACACCAGGGCGCCCCGTAGACGGTGAGGGCCGGTGCGCCGGCGGAGCCCATGGCGCGACTCTACTGAGCGCTGGCCACCAGACCGTACGGGCGCGTGCGATCGCGTCGGCGCAGGAATGGCTGCTCAACCCAGCGATAGCTGACGAACGCGAGCGCGAAGGCCATGAGCGCGGCGATCACCGGGCGGAGCCCGAGCGTGATTCGAATCCATCCTTCGTGCTCGGCGAACCCGAAGAGCAAGAGCCCCAGCACGTTGTAGAGATACAGGCTGTAGGACAGGGTCCCGATGAACCTCACCGGGCGAAGGCTCAACATGGTGGACGCCAGTGACCTTCTTCGCCGCTGCGCTGTCGGCCCCGTTGACACTGTCGGCACAGTGACGGCCACGATGACCAGCGCCGTCGCGATCGCCATCACGGGCGAGAGCCGGGCCTGCGAATACCCGTTGCCCCGCGGGTAAAGCCACAGCACCCCGACGCCGAGGGTGACACCGCCCCAGCGAGCCAGCGCCGGCCCCCAATACGAGGTCGGACGCTTGCTGGGAGCGGACTGCCAGATCGCGACAGCACACCCGAGCAGCAGCCCGCTGGACCGGGTATCCGGCGCCACCGCGATACGCATGAAGGGAGCGTGCACCGCGACGAGGTGGTAAGACCACACCGCGGAGGCGAGAAAGCCCGCGAACGGCAAGACGCCGAGAAACAGCCGCGACCGCTGGCTGCGAGCAAGACGCAGTCCCAGCACGAGTAGCACCGGCCACAGCAGGTAGAACTGCTCCTCCGCGGCGAGCGACCAGGTGAACTCCCAGAGCCTCGGCGTTTCCGCGTCCCAGCGGTGAAACGCGGTCGCGAAGTTGCTGGTGTAGGTGAGCGAGTGCACCAGGCCCTGGCGGACCAGCGAGCCGCTCTTGCCACCACCCAGCGCGTCGGCGGCGACGACCGTCAGCGCCGTCATGGCGAGATAAGCCGGCATCAGGCGTAATGCCCGCCGGCGGTAGAACGAGCGGAAGGAGACCCGGCCGCGCCGATCTCGCTCTGACACCAGCAGGCCGGTGATGAGGTAGCCGGACAGCACGAAGAACACGTCGACGCCGAGGGTGCCGGGCAGGAAACCGCCGAAGTGCTCGGCGAACACCAGGCCGATGGCGATGGCACGCAGGCCGTCGAGCGCACGGTGCCGCGTCCGGTGGCTGCGCTCGGGAGGCACGCGAGGGCACGCAAGGACATTGCGTTCCTCGACTGCCAAGCCCACGCCCTTGTCGGTATCTGCGATGGGCCTCCGTCATGCCCAGAGCAGGCTCTGTCTCTCCTGCAAACGAGGGTACGCGCGGTCCAGGGCGGGTCAGCGTTGAAACGAGGCCCGCGCGCTGTCGCGTCCGCGCTTGGCCAGGTCCCAGAAATCCGGAGCGCCGTTACGCAGGTCACGCCCCGCGTCGACCAGGGCCCCGAGGGCCGCATACGCGAGGGACCCGCCGACGGAGATGCGGCTCACCCCGAGGTCGCCGAGTTCGGCGACGCTCGGACCCGCCGCCAGCAGCAACACGTTCACCGGGCGATCGACGGACGTGACGACCGCCCGGATGTCGGCGGGCGTGACGAGGCCAGGCGCGTAGAGGACATCGGCGCCGGCCTCCTGGAACGCCTGCAACCGGCTGATCGTGTCGGCCAGGTCGGGCGCGCCGTGCAGGTAGTTCTCGGCCCGGGCGGTGAGGACCAGCCGCCGCTCGCCCTCATGGGCTGCCTCGCAGGCGGCGGCGACGCGGTCGACCGCCAGGCCGAGGTCGTAGATCGGTGACTGCTCGCTGCCGGTGAAGTCCTCGATCGAGCAGCCCGCAAGCCCGACCCCGATGGCATCGGTCACGCTCTGCGCGACGGCGGCGGGATCGTCCGCGAAACCGTTCACCAGGTCGGCCGTGACGGGGATGTCGACCGCGTCGGCAATCCGGCCGGCCTCAGCGAGCGTCTCCTCCCGGCTCACCGCGCCGTCGAGCCGGCCGAGCGAGGAGGCGAAGCCGCTGCTGGTCGTGGCCAGCGCCGCGAACCCCAGCCATTGCAGCAGGCGGGCTGATCCGGCGTTCCACGGGTTGGGCACCAGCAAAGGGGTGTCGGCATGGTGCAGCGCCAGCAGTTGCGACGAGCGGTCCGGACCCATGTTCGCCACTCCACCGCATGACGTCAGACGACACAAGCGAGTTCCGTCACCCTTCGGTGCGCACCCGAAGTCGATGGACCGGGTCCGCGCTCGAACGTGCCAGCACGATGTCGTACTCCCCCGGTGCCATGAGCCAGCCGCGCGCATGGCCGCTCGGACTCCCGATCCCAGCAGCCAAGCCGCCGCCGAGCGCGGCCAGCTCGTTGACGGACTCGCCGACGATCGCGTGGTCGTCGCCGGTGTGCCAGTAGCTGAAGGCGCGATCGTCGAGGCGGAGGCGCACGACGGACTGCTCGCCGGCGGCGAGTTCGACCTTGGCAAACGCCTTCAGTTCCTGATGAGGTCGGCTGACCGGGGCGTCGAGTGGCACGACGTAGCACTGCACGACATCGGTGGCCGTCCGATCGCTGACATTGGTCACGGCGAGCTCGATCGTGAGCGGCACGCCCGGTTCGATTGTGGTGGACGACAGCGCCGGCTCAGCCCATTGCACCTCGCCGTAAGAAAGCCCGTGGCCAAAGGGGAATCGCACCGGAAGGCGCCTGGTGTCGTACCAGCGGTAGCCGACGAAGACCCCTTCGGTGTAGCGCACGACGTGGTTCTCGGGGGTGAAGGACGTGAAGGCCGGGGTGTGCTCGAGCCTGCGCGGGAACGTCGTCGCGAGCCGTCCGCCGGGGTCGGCCGTGCCGGTGATGACGTCGACCACGGCCTCGGCCATCTCTTGGCCCCCGAACGAGACGTGCAGGACGGCGGCGACATCCGCTGCCCACGGCAGGTCAACCGGTGAGCCGGTGTTGACGATGACGACGGTCCGCGGATTGGCGGCAACCGCCCGCCGGACGAGCTCGTCCTGCTCCCCCGGGAGAGCCAGCGACTCGCGGTCGCGACCCTCGGACTCCCATTCGTCGTTGGTGCCCACGACGACGATGGCGACGTCTGCGGCGGCTGCGGCGGCAGCAGCCCGGTCCATCAGGTCGGGGGCCTCGACCGGCTGGCAGCCCACCCGAAAACCCGTGACCAGGATGGACGCCTCGGAGCTCAGTTCGATCGCGATCGGGTAGTCGCGGCCGGCCTTCATGGGCAGCACGGCCTCGATGTCGGCGCTGCCCAAACCGAAGAAGTGCAGACCGGGTCCGGGCGGGTCGACGGTGCCGTCGATCACGAGCGTGCCGTCGATGAACAGCCGGGCGCGGCCGGCCTGCGAGAGCGACCACCGGTGCTCCCCGTCCTCGAGCGGAGTGAAGGTGCCGCTCGCGCGCAGCGACCAGGCCGAGGTGTCGAGGCCGCCGACGGGGGGTTCGGTGAACCCCATCTGGGTATCCGACGCGATGATCCCACCCACTGGCTCACCCGCGAGCTGCGTGCCGGCGAAGCATTCGACGAGCAGGCCCTGCGCACCGTCCGGGGCGCGTAGCTGCGGGCCTTCCACGACCGGTGGGGCGCTGTCCAGGCTGCAGCCACGCGCGTAGATCACCGCCGCCCCGTCGCCCATGCGTTGCCGGAGGGCATCGAGCACGGAGGAGCGGTGATACGGGCGCACCTGGGCCGATCCGCCGCCGGCGATCTGGGTGCGCGCGGCGTTGGGTCCGAGGACGGCGATGGAGCGCAGGGAGGACGGGCGCAGCGGCAGGGTGCCGTCGTTGGCCAGCAGCACGCTGCCGGCAGCAGCCGCCTGGCGCAGCAAGGCGCGATCCTCGGGCTGGTCGACGGCCGGCGCGGGCGTCGCGTCGAATACCCCGGCCTTCTCGAACGTTTGCAGGAGCTGCTCGATCGACGTCGTCACGCACGCTTCGTCGAGCTCCCCATGCGAAACCGCCGTTGCGACGGCCGGCCCGAACGCGCGTCCAGGGCCGGGCATCTCCAGGTTCAGCCCGGCGTGCATGGCGGTGACCGTGTGCGCACCGGCAAACCAGTCGGTCATGACGATCCCGTCGAATCCCCACTCCTGGCGAAGGATGTCCAGCAGCGGCGCGTTCTCCCCGCACCAGATCCCGTTCAGCCGGTTGTACGCCGTCATCACCGCGAGCACGTCACCGTCGCGTACCGCCATCTCGAAGGGCAGCAGGTAGATCTCGCGGAGGGTGCGCTCGTCGATGACCGAGTCGGCGGTCATACGTTCGCGCTCGCTCTCGTTGCCCGCGAGGTGCTTGACCGTGGCAGCCACGCCCTGCGACTGCACACCGCGGATGTAGGCGACGGCAAGCCGGCCGCTGAGGAACGGATCCTCCGAGAACGCTTCGAATGTGCGACCCCCGAGCGGCGAGCGATGGATGTTGACCGTGGGCGCGAGCAAGACGTGACAGTCCTTGGCCCGGGCCTCGCGACCGATCAGCGCGCCGACGCGTTCGAGCAGCTCCACGTCCCAGGTGGCGCCGAGCCCGGCGCCGCAGGGAGTGCATGCCGAGGCGCTCAGGCCGACCCCGGGCAGCCCCATCCCCCGTGCCCCGTTGGGACCATCCGTGAGGCCCACCGCCGGGATGCCCAGCCGATCGACGGGCGCCGTCGACCAGAAGTCACGCCCTGCCGTCAGCGCGGCCTTCTCCTCGAGCGAGAGGGCGGACAGCAGCTCACGGACCCGCTGGCTGCTCATGTCACCTCCGGACGGGGCGGTTGAAGGAGGCTGCGGCGATGCGGGGAGCAGTGTGCCATGAACCTTTCGACCGCTCAGACGGGCGCGTCGTCCAGCGCGTTCCCCGGGGCGGCTTCAGGCGGTTCGGATTCGCGGTGCTCGGCGCGCGCGAGCCGGAATACCGAGAGGGCAAGCACGACCAGCGCGATGGCCTCGCCGGCCGCCGTGAACGGGGTTCCGTGCAACTTCTCGTCGTAGAGCAGGACCCCGAGAACGATGCTCGCGAGCGGATCGACAGCGGTGATCGCGGGCAGGCTGGCCGACAGCGGACCCGCCTGGAACGCCACCTGGTTCACCAGGAAGCCGACCGGGCCGATCAGCAGCAGGGCGTAGAGCGGCCAACTGCTGAAGATCGCGTCGGCGTCGCGGGCGAATGCTTCCCCGACCGCTTTGATGAGCGCTGCCGTAGCTCCGAAGGCCAGGCCGGTGACGACGCCGAGGGCAGCGGCCCGGCGGGCCGGCGCGCGGCCGGCGACCAGGGCAGCGGCGACGAGCACCAGCGCCGCGCCGGCTGCGGCCGCCGACGGGCCGAGCTCAGGCTTGACGCCCTTCCCCGACGGGCGCGCTAGCCCGAGAAAGATGCCGAGACTGGCGACGGAGACCGCGGCCCAGCCGAGCTCCGATCGCGTGATGCGACGCCGGTCGAGCCACGCGCCGAGCGGCAGCGCGAAGAGCAGGCTAGTCACCAGCAGCGGCTGCACGATGGCCAGCTGCCCGGCCGTCAGTGCGTACGCGTGCAGGGCGAATCCGGCAGCGTCGGCGGCGAGACCGGCTAGCCAGAGCGGGCGAGTCACCAGCCCGCCGAATGCCCGCCCGGCCGCCTTCGCTCCGCCGCCGATAGTCGCCTCGTGGGTGGCGGCCCGGTGCTGCAGCGCCGTCGCGACGGCAAACGCCGCGGCGGCAACCACGGCTGCGGGGTATGCCAGCATCGCCACACCTCCCGAGCTGTCAGCTCCCTGGATAGCTGACGGGCATGTGAGGCTCACCGCGGCGGAACCGGCCGAGCCGGCGCGTGGCCGACGGCCGGCTCAGTCGCCCCGGGTGAGCAGGCCGATGATCTGCGGCGCCAATTGCTTGGCCACCTCGGCGATCTCGCCGGCGGTCCAGATGGCCAGCGGCACGTGCGGATAGTCGACGGTGAGGTAGTCGTAGTCGGGCATGCCGCTCACCCGTGACATCGCCCTCGCGGTGCCGGCCATCGTGTGGTGGACGACCGCCACGCTCGGAATGCCGGCCCACTCCAGTTCCACGGCGTCGCGCAAACTGCGCGCACTACACGAACCTCAACCACCGAAGCCGGCGACCGCCACCGTGACCTGGTTGATCAGGCGCTCCCAGTCGATGGGGTCAGGCGGCACGGACACGCTGGGCTTGCGTACCGCCAGCACGCCGGCAAGCTTCACGTGACGGCCGACTTCCTCCCCGATGGCCGCGAGGATCTTGTCGCTCTCACCGAGCCCGTTGGACACCAGGCCGATCACGGCGCCGTCGAGGCCGGCCTGCCGGCGGGCTGGGCGGCCCTTCGCCGAAGACAGCGGGCCACTGGTGGGGTCAAGACCGATGAGGGTCACGACGCTCTCCTCTCGCCCGCCGACGGCGCGCTGAGACCGGCCACGACATCGGGGACCACCGGCTCCGTGATCGCCCAGGCCAGGTGCGGGAACAGGATCCAGCTCTCGGCCATACCGGGCCCCCCTGCCGCGACCAGCAGCAAACCTTCCGGCTTGGCCAGTTTCACATTGCCCTCACCTGGCTGCTGCGGCGCCGTGAGCAGCGGCCACAGCGCGGCGCGCACGTCAGCCTTCGACCAGCCGGCAGCCACGAAATACCGGCGATGCTCCGGCCCGATCACCACCACGACGTTCGTGTCGTCGCCGAGCCAGACATCGCCGGCGGTACCCCGCTGGCGGATGGCCTTGGCGATCGACGCAGCGACCCCCTCGGGCGTGCGGCTGACGAAATCAGTCGCTGCGCCCATCGTCATCATCGAGGCCACCGTGACGGCACTCGTGCCAGCCGGGATCCCACGCTCGACGCTCATCGGCAGCCAGTGGCTGCCCTCCTCGTCTTCCCCGAAGCAGAACGTGTAGCGCGCCGGAGTGGAGAACGTGGCGCGGTCAAGAAAGTTCGGAATCGCCCGGCAGACGTTGCGGATCACCAGGCGGAGCGCACGACCGATGGTGGCGTTTGCGCGCCAGCCGGGGCCGAAGCACCCGGCAGCGCAGTTGATGTCGAGTGCCTGGCGCGCGGGACCGTTCACGATCACGACCTGGGCAGCGCCCGACAGCGTGCCCGTGGTGCTGTGGCAATTGCCCTTCTCGGAAAGGTGCGCCCGTACAGCGGCGACCACCACCGGCATGTAGTCGGCGCGGCAGCCCGCCATCACGGCGTTGATCGCGACGTGCTCGGCGGTGACGGTGACCTCGCGGGTGGGCACCTCGCCGATCACGGTGTCCGGTGCCAGCTGCGCGGCCGCGAGGAACTCCTCCACCAGCGCCGGCGTCGGTGGGACGACGGGCAGGCCATCCGTCCAGCCTTTGGCGAAGTAGTCCTCGAGCAGGTCGCCGTACCCGACGTACTCGCGGCGCGGGGCCCGCAACGCCGCGACCGGATCAGGCGCGCGCTCGTCCATGACCGAAGGTGTAGCAGATTGGGCGCCGCCGCGCTCGCGTCAGGGCAGCAGCCGGTCAGATGGGCTGGAGATGGCGGCGCCCCAGAGCTCGTCGGCCGCAGCCGAGAACGCCGCCATCGCCGCTGCGAACTGCCCGCTCTGCTCGGGGGGAAGGCGCTCGATGACCGCGCGCAGATCGCGTCGGCGCCGGGAGTTGACGGTGCGCACGGCGCGCTTGCCGGCCTTCGTCAGCTGAAGATGCGTCTCGCGGCGATTTCCCGCGGGGACATCGCGTGCGACGAGGCCGGCCAGCTCCAGCCGATCGATCATGCGCATCGCTGTGGACGGCGCGACATCGAGCGCCCGAGCCAGCTGGCTGAGATTGCTCGGCGCCCCGTTCAAGACCACGAGCATCCGATATTGCGGCAGCGTGATGCCCTTGACACCGGCGATCGAACGGGCCGACACCGCCACGAGGGCTCGTGATGACGCCAGGACCGCCTCGACGACCGCGTCGAGCGAAAGACCCGCTTCAGCGGCGTCGCCACCGGATCGCGCATTCGTCACACCACTAGTCAACCCGAACGCCACCTTCCCTGCCGCCCGGCCCTGAGCAGCGGCGCACCTCACAATGTTTGCGCAGCTCACAATACTTGCATTGTGCTAACGTTGCAGTGTGCATATCGGGCCGGGACGCGCCAGCCGCTGGTCCTCCACCGGCTCCACCCGCGCCGGACTCGTGCTACTTTCGCTCGTCGTAGGGGTGGGCGCCGGGCTCGGCGCGGTCGCCTTTCGCTACCTGATCAAATGGCTGACCGAACTGCTCGCCGGCTATGCCGACTACTCCGGGCTCGGTCACGTCCCGAACCCTCACGTCCCCGGATTGGGCCGCTGGTTTGTCGTGCTCGCCCCGGTCGTGGCCGGGCTGCTCTACGGACCACTGGTGTACGGGTTCGCCCGTGAGGCCCGCGGGCACGGCGTTCCGGAGGTGATGGTCGCGGTCGCCCGCCAGGGCGGGCGGATCCGCCCTCGGGTCGCGGTCGTCAAGGCACTCGCGTCTGCGCTGTGCATCGGGGGCGGGGGCTCCGTGGGCCGGGAAGGTCCGATTGTCCAGATCGGATCGGCCCTCGGATCATCACTGGCTCAGGTGTGCAAGCTCGACGAGCGACGGATCCGCCTGCTGGTGTCCTGCGGGGCCGCCGGCGGCATCGCCGCGACCTTCAACGCACCGCTGGCCGGCGTGTTCTTCGCGATGGAGCTGATCCTGCGCCGGTGGGAGACGCAGTCGTTCGGGTTGGTGGTGCTCTCGTCGGTCACGTCGAGCATCATCGGCCGGGCCATGCTCGGCGACGCGCCCTTCCTGCGGCTTCCCGCCTTTCATGTCGAGCACGGGGTGCAGTACCCGCTGTTCGCCTTGCTTGGGGTCATTGCCGGGCTGATCGGCGTGGGCTTCTCCCGTACTCTGTACGCGATCGAGGACGCGTGCGACTGGGCGTGGCGCGGGCCGGAATGGCTGCGCCCGGCGGTCGGTGGCCTGCTACTCGGTGGCCTGCTACTGGTGCTACCGGAGATGTACGGGGTGGGCTATCCCGTGCTCGGCCGGGCCGTGGCGGGCGGGTACGCCATCGCGTTCCTGCTGGCGCTGCTGGTCGGCAAGGTGCTGGCCTGCAGCATCACGATCGGGATCGGCGGCTCGGGAGGCGTCTTCGCACCCAGCCTGTTCTGTGGCGCGATGGCCGGTGCCGCGTTCGGAGACGTGGTGCACGCCATCGCGCCTCATTCCGCGGGCGGGGTCGGCGCGTACGCGCTGGTCGGCATGGGCGCGGTCTTCGCCGGCGCCGCGCGGGCGCCGATCACGGCGGTGGTCATCATGTTCGAGCTGACCGGCGAGTACACGATCATCCTTCCGCTGATGCTGGCGATCGTGCTGGCCGCCGGGGTAAGCCATCTCGTTTCGGCGGACACCGTCTACACGCGCAAGCTGCTCCGGCGCGGCATCGACATCGACGAGCCCGCAGACGCCGCCCTTCGCCGCATCCCGGTGACCTCGGTGATGAGCCGGCCGCCGGCCGGGGTTCGTGCCGACGCCAGCCTCATGGCGGCTGCCGAGCGATTCGCGATCAGCCGCGACACGACCCTGCCGGTCGCCGACGGATCGGGCCAGTACCTGGGAACGCTGTCCGCCCAGGACGTGATGGACGCCCTGACCGCCGGCGAGGCGACCGACATCACCGCGCTAACTCGGGGAATCGACCCCCTCCCGCCCGACGCCTCGATCGGGCAGGTACTGAAGCTGCTGGACCACGGCGCCGGCGGGGTGCCGATCGCTGACCGCGACGGCAACGTCATCGGCTGGGTGCGACACCGAGACGTCCTCGCCGCCGTCATCGCGCCGGAAGCCGGGCCCAGCCAGCCGGTGATCCTCCTCCCCGCCCAGCCCCCGCTCGCCGACGCGGCCAATCCCGGATGATCCGGCGCGGCCAATCCCGGATCATCCGGCGCGGAAAGTGGCGCAGACCGGCGCTGAGCATGGCCGCCGCTCTGCTGCTGGGCGCCTTCACAGCGGCGGGGTGCGCGAGCAGCGGCCAGCCCAGCCCGTCATCCAACCTGGGCACGGCGATGGACCAAACGGTCCCCCGCGCGGTGCTCACGCTCCCGCTCACCGACGCCAACGGTCACTCCACGACGCTCTCGGCATTTCGCGGGAAGGTCATCGTGCTGGGCGCCTCGATGACCCTGTGCCAGGAAATCTGTCCGCTCCTGGCGGCCAATTTCGTCTACCTCGCTCGCCAGACGAGCGCGGCCGGTCACGCGCCGGACGTGCAGTTCGTTCAGCTCACGATCGACCCCACGCGCGACATCCCCGCGCGGCTCGCCGCGTACCGGCAGCTGTTTCGCCCGGCACCCGCGAACTGGTCCACCCTGACCGGGCCGGCGGCCAGCATCAGCGCGATCTGGAAGTACTTCGGCGCGTCCTACCAGAAGGTGCCCGAGGGCTCGCCGCCCGCCCGCGACTGGTGGACGGGCAAGCCGCTGACATACGACGTCCAGCACAGTGACGTGGTCGTATTTCTCGACGCGCGGCAGCACGAGCGGTTCCTGATCAACGAGGCTCCGGACACCTCGGGGAAGCAGCCGCCGCAGTCGCTGAAGAACTTCCTGAGCGCGCAGGGCCGCCAGAACCTGACCCACCCCGAGGTAGGGGCCAGTTGGACGCCCAAGGACGCGGCGAGCGTCGTGAACTGGATCGCCGGAAACAAGCTCGTGCCCTGAGGCCTGGAGCCGCGCGGGCTGCGGGTCTCCTGCTGCTAGCCGGCCAGGTGAACGGCGAACCGGCAGCCGCGGCCGACGTTGCGGGCTTCGATGTGTCCGGCGTGGGCGTCGACGATTCCGCTGGCGATCGCCAGTCCGAAACCCGCCCCCGAGTCCAGATCGGGCGTGCGTGCAGGGCTGCCCTGGAATGCGAGCTCGAACAGCCGGGGCAGGTCGCCGCTGGGGATGCCGCCGCACTCGTCCTCGACGGCGAGGCTCACGGACAGCGCTTCCTGCGAGCCGACGATCCGGACCCGCCCGCCGGGCGGGCTGTGGCGGATCGCGTTGGTGAGCAGGTTCGAGAGCACCCGCGTCATCTGGCGCACATCGACCTCGACCGGGGCCTCCGGCACCTCGGCGGTCAAGGTGATCCCCCGGGCCTCCGCCAGCGGGATCATGGATGAATACGCCTGCGCCGCAACGTCGGCGAGTGTCACCCACTGCTTACGCAGCACCAGCCCGCCGCGATGGATTCGAGCCAGCTCGAAGAGGTCGTCGACCATCTCCGTGAGTCGCTCGACCTCGAGCCCGATCGTGCGGTGATACTCCGCGACCTTCGTCGCCTCCACGACGACGTTGTCGGCGAGTGCCTCGACCATCGCGCGAATGCCGGCCAACGGGCTGCGCAGGTCATGGGAGAGCAGCGCGACGAGTTCGCGGCGATTGGCCTCCAGCGCCTGCTCGCGCTCCCGGGCGGCGAGGGCCTCGGCCTGCCGGGCGGCGAGCCCGCCCACGTGCCTGCCCATGGTGAGGGCGCACGCCGTACCGACGACCGTGGCACATCCGACGATGGCGCCGAGCACGGCCGCATCGTGATCGGAGATCAGCATGTGACGCGCCGCGACGACGATCCCGACCGCGGCCGCGAGCACCGCCGTCAGCACGGCGCCCGTCATCACGGCGGCCGGGCTGCGGTGCCGAAGCAGCCAGATCGCGTAACAGCCGGCGAGGCCGGCGACGAGGGTCACCCCCATGGAGGTGAGGACGGCCGTCATGCCCCGCGCTCCGCCGGCTCGTACCGGTATCCGGCACCCCACACCGTGACCAAGCGCTTGGGTTTGGCCGGATCGTCCTCGATCTTCTCGCGCAGCCGGCGGACGTGGACGGTGACCGTCGAGACATCGCCGAAGCTCCAATCCCACACCCGTTGCAGCAGGAGTTCGCGAGAGAACGCGGTGCGTGGATGGCGTGCCAGGAAGGCCAGCAGGTCGTACTCGCGGCTCGTCAGCCCGACGGTTCGCCCGTGCAGCGTGACCTCACGCGCCGCGGCATCGATGACGAGGCCGCCGTCGCTGATGTTGGCGCCCCGCTCGTGAGCCGGCTGGGCGTCGGCCCGGCGCAGCACGGCCTGCACCCGGGCCACCAGCTCGCGAGGGCTGAACGGCTTGGTGACGTAATCGTCGGCCCCGCATTGCAGGCCGGCGATGCGCTCTTCCTCCCCGCCGCGGGCGGTCAGCATGATGATCGGTACGGCGCCCTGCTCGCGCAGCCGGCGGCACACTTCCAGGCCCGGCACTCCGGGCAGCATCAGATCCAGCACCACGAGGTCAGGCGGATGAGCCGCCGCCATCTCCAATGCCGTGGCGCCGTCGGCGGCACTCGCGACGCAGTAACCGACGTGCGCGAGGTAAACGGAGACGACGCCGGCCACGGTCCGGTCGTCGTCGACGACAAGCACGCTTCGCTGCGGCTGGCTCCTGGTGACCTCCGCCGCGACCATGGGGCAAGAGTAGAGAGGCCAGGGAGCGCGCGGGCGGAACCGTAATAGTCCCGTAAGGCGCGCGGGGGCGTCCGGCATCTGCCCTGGCCCTGAAGATCGGAACATGACCGGCGTCGATCTGCGGGACCCCCTTGCGATCCACTTCTACGAGCGGGCCCTCGACGGTCAGCCGGTGCGCGTGCGACTCGAGGACGGCACCGACGCGCCGCTTGCCGCCCAGGTGTGGAACACGTCCCGGCCCGGAGACGATTCGGTCCTCGCCCGCTGCCGCAGCGCCACGCTGGATGTCGGATGCGGCTCGGGACGCCTCACCGAAGCGCTCACCGCCGTCGGGGTACGCGCTCTGGGCGTCGACATCTCACCTCAAGCGGTGTTGCTGACCCGGAGCCGGGGAGCCGACGCCGTATGCCAGGACATCTTTGCCCGCAGCCCGCGCCTTGGCCGGTGGCAGCACGTCCTGCTCATGGACGGCAACATCGGCATCGCCGGGGATGCCGGCGCCTTGCTGGGCCGCTGCCGGGAGCTGCTGGGACGCGACGGCACCGTCATCGTCGAGGCCGGGCAGCCGGGCAGCGGAATCCGGCAGCTTGTCGTCCAACTCGTCCACGCCGACCGGCCTAGCCGGCCCTTCCGCTGGCTGGTATCCGACGGCAACGGCATCAAGGCGATGGGCGCCGCGGTCGGCCTCGTGCCGAGTGCAGAGTGGTCGGCCGGAGGCCGCTGGTTCGTCGAGCTGTGCGCGACGGGTGGATCCTCACATGCTCGAGCGCAGCAGTAGCCGAGCCCTGTGCTTGGCGCCGGCCAGGCATGGCATGGCACCGACTCTTCGTGCCGGCTGCTCGTGCTGGCGAAGGAGCCGCGGCCGGGCCAGGTGAAGACCCGGCTGTGCCCTCCGTTCTCGCCGGCGCAGGCGGCTGAGATCGCGCTGGCCGCTCTCGCTGACACGCTCAGCACCGCCGGCGCAGCTGCCCGGCTGGCGCGTTCACACGGGTGCCGGCTCGATCCCGTGCTGGTACTCGACGGCCGGGCGGGGAGATGGCTGCATGATCTGCCAGGGGTGGCTCCGGCGCGGCTGGAGGTGATCGCCCAGCGAGCCGGCCCGCTCGACGAACGCATCGCGGAAGCGTTTCAGGACGCCACCGCAGGCTGCGCAAGCTCGCGCGCGTTGCTCATCGGAATGGACACCCCGCAGCTGACGGCGCAGCTGCTGGTGGACGCGGCGAACGCGCTCGCGGCCCCACAGGTCGACGCGGTGCTCGGGCCGGCCGAGGACGGAGGGTGGTGGGGACTGGGGCTGCAGCGACCCGACGCGTCGCTGATCCGCGGGATACCCACGTCTACCGCGCACACCGGGCGCGACCAGGCGGCGCGGCTGGCAGCGGCCGGCCTGCGCGTGCAGGTCCTGCCGCAGCTGCGAGACGTGGACACCGCAGCCGACGCCACCCACGTCGCCGCTGTTGTTCAGCGGTGGCGCTCGTCACCGCCGACCTCCATCCAGGCGCCGGTCGGCGATAACCGGGCGGCTACGGAACGAGGACCTGGACCCGCTGGCGCGGGATGACCCCGTGGACCTGTACCGCCGCTGGCGCACTGATCTGAATGCGTGAGGTGCGGATTCGAACGACGCTCGGGCGATCGACCCGTGCCCGGCTTCGTCGTTGAGCATCCGGCCGAGCACGCTCAGGCTGTCAAAGCGCGGGAAGATCAGCCAGCTCGCCGGACCGCTGGACGCCCTCCGTGAAGAAAGCCGCGATGAGGGTCACCGTCGGCGTCTGGCTCCAGGTGCGCGCGGCGCCGAACGACTCGGTGAAGAACGGGTCTGCTGCCGGCACGGACGGCGGGCCGACGTAGACGTACGGATCGGTAATGGCTGCGTCGCCGGCGAGACCGCCGAAATTGCACTCGTCGCGACGGATGGCGACGTCGAGATGTTCGGGCCAAAGCGTCTGCCGGGAGTCCGGAGCGAACATCGTCAGAGCTTCAGAAACCCTTACGTACCAGTCGATGATGGCCGACGCTGCGTCGGCGTCAACGGTCAACGGAGCCTCCGGGGCAAGGGCCGTCGCCGGTCGGTATACGTTTGCCGGCGCGCCCGGCTCGACCCCGACGAGCTGCGCGGCGGCGCGCAACGTGGTGTACGGGCCGGAACGAGTGCCTGCCCGATCGGTCACCGTGAGGTGATCGGCGCCCAACGTGATGACGCGATCGTCCGGCCCGAAGGCTGGAGTGGCGAACCCGCCGGGGGTGACCCGCAGGCCGATGTGTCGCGTCTCTGCATACAGCGCGGCCGCGAGGACATGCTCGCAGACGGCATGTAGCGCGTCGCGCGTCGCGGCAAGGTCGCCGGAGTTCACAAGCCGTACTCCTCCAAGAGGCGTAGCCAAGCCTCGCTGACCGTAGGCAATGAGGGTACGCGCGCCTGATTCGTTGCCAGGCCCGCGGCCGCGCCTTGGGTTTCGGTGAAGGTCAGTCAGTCGAAGGAACGGAGCCAGCCAGCGGGCCGGCGTCACGCTCGTGAGGACCGGCGTCACGATGTTCCCTCGATCGTCACGCCCTACGGGTATCCGCTCCACCCTTCCCGAAGGAGGACACCGATGCCCAGTGCCAACCGGATGACCACACCGGTCGCCATGGACGAAGCAGAGATCGAAGGCCGGTACGCGCCGCTCGGCGAGTACACGGTCAGCTTCGAGACCTTCAAGCAGGACACCGATCCGGCACCGTACTTCGCCGGACTTCCGGACGACCGCTGCCAGTGCACTCACTGGGGCGTCGTCACTTCCGGGCAGCTCACGTTCCGCTGGCCAGGGCACGACGAGACCTACGTCGCCGGGGATGCCTATTACGCGCCGCCGGGACACCTTCCGCTGGTGACCGCCGGGACCGCGATCGTCGAGTTCAGCCCGTCAGCCGACCTGCAAGCCACGATGGCCGTCATTCAGCACAACCTGATGGCGTCGGCGGCCCAATCATGAGCGCGCAGCTGAGCGAGGCGGTGAACGCCGCCACGGCCGCCGTCGTCGCCGATGTGATCCGCTACCTCGAGTCCGGATCGGCACGGCCGGGACTGTTCGCGCCGGACGTGTTCATCGACCTGTCGCTGCCGCTGTGGCGAGTTCAAGGGGCGACGCTGGAGGAGGTGCTGGCGATCCGGACCCTGGGCCACCCGTCCCCTGGCAGGGTCCGCGTCGAGCGGGTCGAGCAGACCGGACACGGCTTCACGCTGGAGTTCGAGGAGCGCTGGGAGCAGGAAGGCCAGCACTGGTACTGCCGCGAGATGCTCCGCGCCGACATGGTGCGCGACAGCATCGTGGAGCTGTCCGTCTACTGCACCGGCGATTGGGATGATGCCAGGCAGCGCGAGCACGCCGCAGCCGTGCAGCTGATTCGGCAATGAAGGCACTTGCCGGGCGCCGGGAATTCTAGGATGACGTGTGGTGACAAAGCCACCTGACGTCCGCGCTCTCCTGGACCGGGCCGACGCTGCTCGATCGGCAGGTCAAGGACAGACCGCGGCGCGCCTCTACGACGAGGCGGCGGCGTACTTTCGCGCCCAGGATGAGCTGGACGGATGGACGGAGGCCGTGCTCGGTGCGGCCTCCGTCTACGTCTTCGGATCCGAGCCGGGCAAGCTTCCCGCCCAGCTGTACGACGTCCTGGCCCGCACGAGCGACGACGGTACCCGCGCCCGGCTGGCCGCCGCGCTGGCTCGGTGCTGGGCCTACGCAGGGCACTCGCGGCGCGCCATCCAGTTCGCCGACGAAGCCTTTGAACGTTCCCGCTCCGTAGGGACGCCCGAACTGATGGCCGATTGCCTCGACGCCGCCCTGGCGGCGCATTGGGGACCCGACGAGTTAGACGTGCGTCGCTCGCTCGCCACCCAGCTGGGCGACGTCGCGGCCCACGTCCTCGATCCCGAATCGCGCCTGCAGGCCCACCTGTGGGGGCTACAAGTCGCCTGCGAAGCCCTTGATTTGCAGGTGATTCACCGCGAGATGCGCGCCGTGGAACGCTTGGGTGAGGAGTCACCCAAGGCGATGTTCTTCGCGGCGTCCAGGCGCCACATGCTCGATCTGCTACGCGGGCGGTTCGACACGACAGCGCGGCTGACAAGCGTCGCAGCCGAGGCAGCCGAGCACGCGTGCCTGGCGGACTCGTGGATGGTGCTCAAGTCGATGGCCGGGTACTCGGCCGCCCTGTCCGGCAACACGCCCGCCTGCGAGGCCCTCGCGACCGAATGCGAGGCATTCGCTCTCGCCGAAGGAAGTGCGCCGGTATGCGCCGAAGCCGCCTTTCTTTGGGTCTGCGCGAGGCGGCTGGACCGGGCGCGCGATCTGGTCAACAGCTTCCACGAGCCGGCACTCGCCGACCTCCCACTCGACGTGAACTGGCTGCTGATCCTTCAGTGCGTGCTCGAGGCCGCCCTGGCCGTCGCCGATCGCACGGTAGTGCAGGCCGCTGCGCACCTGCTCGCGCCCTATGAGGGGCGGGCGGTGTTCAACGCGGGCGCCGTCATGTTCCATGGCGTCACCGATGACACCCTCGCCCGAGCCGCCGCCGTCCTCGGGGACATGCAAGCGTTTCAGCGACTACGGATGCAAGCGTTGACGACGTACGAACGCATCGGTGCGCAGTGGTGGCGCGACCGGCTCGTGGCATGGACGCCTCGAACGGAGGTGGAGGCGGTGCCGCCGGCCAGTTCACGCCGCATGCGGCTGCATCCCGCGGCTGGCGGGCTCTGGCTCGTCGGACCCGAGAACGCCGCCGTCCAGCTGACGGCGCTGCGTGGATTCAGCTATCTGCGCGAGCTACTGCGCCGGCCCGGCCAACCAGTGGCTGCGCTCGATCTGGCGGGAGCGGGCACCGGCGTCGGAGCAGAGTCATCGCTCGGTGAGGTTCTCGACCACCAGGCTTTGCAGGCCTACCGGCAGCGGCTGCGGACCCTCGACGAGGAACTCGGCGAGGCGCAGGAATGGTCCGACCTCGGCCGCATCGACGCCATCCGCGCCGAGCGCGACGCCCTGCTAGCTGAACTGGCACGCGCCACCGGGCTGAACGGCCGGGTCCGCACCAGCGGGTCGTCCGAAGAGCGGGCTCGGATCGCCGTCAAGAAGGCCATCAGCGCGGCTATCGCCCGCATCGCCAGCGTCGACCAGCCGCTTGCCCGCCACTTCCGCGCAGCTGTCCACACCGGCCTGCACTGCAGCTACGACGCAGCGGCCGACGATGCCCTCACCTGGATTCTGGACTGACTGGGATCGATGAGGGACGCGTGCGCAGCGTCGAGGTCGGTGGGCGCACAGCTCGCCGGTCCCATCTGGCTGGGCGACAACAGCTCGGTGATGAAGCAGGTGCACGAGCACCGCCGGGTCGGACTCAGTGGTTTCGCCTCAGGCCGCTGGGCGCACCTCGAAGCTCAATTCGTGCGACTCGCAGGCGAAGCTACGGGCAAGTTCATCGGCGAGCGCGACGCCGCCGCTTTCGAGCGCGCTGTTGATCGACCAGATGTACGCACGCTGTAGGTCCTCGGCGCTGGTGGCACTCGGCGCCGGTTCGAGCGCTGGGTTGGGCATGGACGTGGACATGGAGGGATCCCCCCTGGGGATGATGGATGGTGATTGCGGGCTGGTCCCGCGGGAAGTCATGCGCGGTATCTGGAGGCTGAAGCGGCCGCCACGGCTTGCGTGGGCCGGTCCTCGGAGCTGCTCTGTAATCACCGTGATCGCTACGATACGTTGCGTTGCTGACTTCTCCTAAGTTGTATCGACTTTCCAGACACCGTCTATAGTCCGCGGACGCGGTGACTGGCCGGTAAACGCAACGCTACGTTTCGGAGTGTGATCTTGGTGACGTCGGTGGACGCTCCGGGCGGTCATCCGGCACGACGGCCGACGCGCAGCCAGCGCACCGAAGCCGCCATCCTCTCCGCCACCCGCGAGCTGCTCGCCAAGGGCGGGGTGCGCGAGCTCACGGTCGAAGGCGTCGCCGCGCGCTCGGGCGTGGCCAAAACGACGATCTACCGGCGCTGGCGCTCGAAGGATGAGCTTGCGCTAGCCGTCCTCATCGACATGGTGCAGACGGTCGTCGCCGTCCCTGCGCTGGCCGACACCCGTTCGGAATTGGTCGCGCTCGTCCAGGGCGCCGTGCGGGTGCTGGGCAAGACGCTCATGGGCTCGGTGATGCAGGGCCTGGTTTCCGAATTGGCAACGGATTCGGAGCTGGCCCGGGCGTTTCGGGAGAGTGTCGTGGCGCTGCGGCTGCGCGAGGTCGAGCGGCTGCTGCAGCGCGGCATCGATCGCGGCGAGCTTCGACCCGACATCGACATCGGCCTGACGCACGAGATGCTCTTCGGGGCGGTGTACTACCGGCTGTTCCTCAGTGGAGAGCCACTCGACCGAAAACTCGCCGAGCGCATCGTCGACGCGCTGCTGCCGGGCCTGCGAAAGCCAGCTCGACGCAGGGCTCCGCTCCGGGACGTGCCGTACCGGCGCGGTTGACGCCGCGCACCAGACGCGCAGCCATGATCTCGCTTCCCTCGCGTGCCGGTCCGTGCCACTCTCCGATCGTGCTGCCAGCCGAGGGACTGCCGTTGTCCGGTGGCAACGCCCACCGACGTCGTGCGCTGGGCCGTCCGCAGATTGCACGACCTTGTCGACCTGTCACGATCTCGGGCCGCCGCCGGTGACCCCGTATTCGTCGCGACGGTCGCAGCCGGTCACGCCGACCTCTACGAGGACGACGCCGCCTGGCTCAGGTGCACCTACCTCAGTGAGCAGTAGTGCCGATCTGGGCTGCGATCGGCGTGAGCGTAGGTGCCTATCGCGCGCTTGGCCGCCCCAGATCCGGCGATCTGCGCGTGACGCTTTGTGGCCAAGCCGCTACCGCGAACTCGTGCCCGCGCGACGGGAAGCGATGCCGACGGGCGGCCGGGCGAGCGGGCAACCTTCTGACATCGACAGGCGTCACACCGTCGTGAAACCACGCTTACAAAGTCCCCTCCAAGCTGCCATGCTTTGCGGCCTGGTTTCTGTCTCGGCGGTTGCCTGCGGAACGACGGCACCCAATCACCGCGATGCGGCACCGTTGAAGAGTCCTAGTTCAGCTGGTCAGGCCAGCAGCGTGAGCTATGAACTGCCAACTCACTGCGGCGTGGACGAGGCACGACTGAACGGCAGATATTACGAGGCGGTGACCCCGCTCAGCGATGGCAACGGCAACCCGCCTTCTGGCTGGGACAACCCCTTCCAGGCAGGCGTCATGACGGTGACCTCGGCGCAGACAGCGGTCTTCACGGATGACCGGGGACATCGAGTGCAGTTTCGAGTCAGGGAGCATGCCAGCACCTGGAAACAGCTCTGCTCGTAAACGCCTTCGCTGACGCAACTAGTGCCGATAGCACGCGCCTTACGCCGACCGACCATCGGCTACTTGTCGGCAGACGCCGGACAGTGACCTGCGTCAGCGCACGCGGCCGAGCACTACGCGTACTGCTCGGCCGCGACCGATCAGCGCTGGGCGCGAATGGCCGCCAAGTCTGGGACGGTGGTCGCGGTCCGTGGTCCAGCAACGGGTACGTGAACAAGGGGCGCAAGGTGCACTACTTCGGGGGGCTCCCACCCCTCACCCAGCTTCCAGCAAGGCACCTACAACAGCCTTTACGGAACGGGATCGAGCGGGCAGGTCGTCGCAGGGTGCTGCTCCGACGTGGAAGGGCAGGACGCCTCCGCGCTGAGGATCACCCTGCAGCCCTAGCTCAGCCTGGTGCCCACCGTCTCGGCACGAGGCGCCGATAGCGAGCGCTTTCAGGCGCGCTGCAACCGGCAGCGTTGTTCGCGGTCATAAATAGGGTGGTTGAGCTGCCCGTCTGCTGCTAGTACTCGAACACATGGTCGAAGCGGAGTTCGGGGTGAAAGCAGCGCAGTTGCATGCGCTTGCCGCCGAACTCGCCGCCGCCGTATCGGCGGACACGTCCGGGATGCTGGCCGTTGAGGTGCTGCCGGAGGTGCTGGGGGCGGGCCGTCAGCTGGATCTGCTGACCTGCCGGCTGATCGAACGTGCCGACCGGTCCGGCGCCTACGCGGTGGATGGGGCGGCGTCGACGCAGGCGTTTGTGCGGCAACTGTCGGGTGAGTCTGATGGCTGGGTGTCCAAACGGGTGCAGGCCGGGCGGGCGTTGGCGGATCGGATGCCGGTGACCGCCAAAGCGTTCGAGGCCGGTGAACTCGGATTGGATCATGCCACCGTCATCGTGCAGGCGACCCGTGATCTGCAGCATGACCTGGCCGCGGAGCTGGAAGCCTTCCTTGCCGAGCAGGCGCCTCCGCTCACCCCACGCCAGCTTCGGGTCGTCGCCGAGGAAGTGCTCGCTGCTGCCGCCCCGGAGCAGTCAGCGGATGAAGCGGCCCGCAAACACGCCGCCCAGCGGCTGAACCTGTCCGAAACCCTCGACGGCCGGTGGCGCCTGGATGGCTGGCTGGACGCCGAAGCCGGCCTCATCGTCTCCAAAGCCATCGCGAGCTTCACCCGCAAACCCGACCCTGACGGTGATGTGCTCACCGAATCCGCCCCGTCCCGCCGCGCCGAAGCCCTCGTGCAAATGGCACGCCACGCCACCGCCCACGCCGAGACCTGTCACGGGGAAGGTGGCGGCCGGCACACCGTCAACGTCGGCCTGTCCCATCAAGCCCTACTCGACGGCCTCGGTACCGCCGGGACCCCCGACGGGCAGCGCCTGCCCGCCGCCACCGCCCGGCGGATGGCATGCGACGCCTCCATCATCCCCGCCGTCTACGGCGCCGACTCCGAGATCCTCGACTTCGGCCGCCGCACCCGCACCATCTCCGCCGGACTACGACACTTCCTCACCGCCCGCGACGGCGGATGCACCTGGCCCGGGTGTGATCGGCCACCCTCCTACACCGAAGCCCATCATCGGAAACATTGGATCGACGGCGGCGAAACCAACCCCGAAGACCTCGAACTCCTCTGCTGCCATCATCATCACCAGGTTCATGAAGGCGGCTGGAACATGACCATCGGCAACGACCCCGACCGCACCCCCTGGTTCTGGCCACCCGACGGACGCCCACCCCTGCAAGGCCACCGCCGACCACTACTACGCCCACCCGGCCAAACCCCAAGACGTACTTAGAACGTGATGGATCGCTGAGGCATGCGGGCTTGGAACCAGTGTCCCCGACGTACCGGCTTATGGAGCGTAACGACCGCGCGCCCTCGCGGGTCAGTGCTCGAGGTCGATGACCCCGCGCATGTTCAGCCCGTTGCGCATGTCGCTGTAGCCCTCGTTCACCTGGTCCAGCGAGTAGCGGCGGGTGATGAGCTCGTCGAGCTTGAGCCGTCCCTGCCGGTAGTGGTCCAGCATCGCCGGGATGTCTTTCGTCGGGCTGCTCGCACCGAACAGCGAGCCCTGGATCCGCTTCTGGAACAGCGTGATCATGCCTGCCGAGATCGGGATGGACATGTCAGTGAGGTTGCCCAACCCGGTGAGCACGCACGTGCCCCCCTTGCGGATGGCGTCGACGCCCTCGGCGATGTGCTCGCCGGTCGTCACGCCGACGCTGACGACGCACGAGTCGGCGCCCTGCCCGTTGCTGAAGCTGCGCGCGATCTCACTCGCCTCCGCCATCGTCGCGACCGCATGGGTGGCGCCGAGCTTCAGCGCCATTTCGCGCTTCATCTCGACCGGGTCGACAGCGATCAGGACACTCGCGCCGGCATGCGCCGCACCCTGCACGGCGTTGATGCCGATGCCGCCGACGCCCATCACGATGACGACGTCTCCGGCCCGGACCTCGGCCGAGTTCACCGCCGAACCCCAGCCGGTGCCCACCCCGCAACTCGTCAGGCACGCGACGTCGAGCGGGATGTCATCCGGGCACGGAACCGCCGACATCGTGGAGACGGTCGTGTACTGGCTGAACGTGGAGATACCGGCCATCTGACCCACGGGAGTCCCGTCGAGGTGCATCCGGTAGCTGCCGTCCATGCGGATTCCGGCGAGGGTGTTGGCGCCGTTGTCGCACAGGTTCTGCATGCCCGAGGCGCAGAAACGGCAGCGCCCGCAGGCCGGCAGGAACGACAGGATGACCCGGTCGCCCACGTTCCAGCCGAGCGTGCCCGGCCCCACCTGCTCGACGATGCCGGCGCCTTCGTGGCCGCCGCACATGAGCCCGCCGCCAATGGGAAGGTCGCCGGTGGCGACGTGATCGTCGGAGTGACACAGACCCGCGTGCTCGAGCCGCACCAGGAGCTCGTCCTGCCTGGGTTCCTCGAGGTCGACCTCGAGAATCTCCCACTTGCCCGGTTGCTCACGAAGGACGGCTGCCTGGCTCTTCATCGCATTTCCTAACCATCGTCTCGGCTTACTGCAGTGTCAAAGTAACGCCCGCTCACTCCCCGCGAAAGACCGGCGTCCGCTTCTCGTGGTAAGCCATCATCGCCTCCGCCATGTCGGTCGTACCGACGTTGACATTCTGCGCCAGCGTCTCGGTCTCGAGCGCGCTCGCCAGCGAGGAGGTGGCGGCGTTCGTCAGCATGCGCTTGGTGATGGACAACGCGATCGGCGGGCCTGCAGCGATGCGTGCGGCGACCTCCGCGACCTTGGCGTCGAGTTCGTCGGTGGGAACGACCCCGTTGATGAAGCCGAGCTGATCGGCCCGGGCAGCATTCATCATCTCGGCGGTGAGCGCGATCTCCTTGGCCCGATGCACGCCGACGCGCTGCGCCAGGAACCACGACGTACCGAAATCGAGGCTCAGCCCCAGCTTGGCGAAAATGGCTGAGAACCGGGCCCGTTCCGAGCAGAAGAGCATGTCGGCGGCCATCGCCAGGCCGAAGCCGGCGCCCACCGCGACACCGTCCACTTTGGCGATGACCGGAATCGGGCACTCGTGGACGGCCGTCACCGCGCCGGCCAGCCGGCGCATGGCATTGACCTTGTTGCCTTGCCAGCCCGGATCACCGCCCCCGCTGAGGTCGGCTCCTGAGCAGAAGTCACCGTTGGCGCCGGTGAGGATGACGACCCGGGCATCCGTGCTGCCAAGGTCGCGGAAGGTGTCTCGGATAGCCATCCACATACCCATGGAGCAGGCATTGCGAGTGCCCGGGTTATCGAGGGTCACCGTGGCGACATAGCCATCGCGTTCGAGCCGGACCTTGGAGTCGGTACTCACATTCGCCCCTTGTTTCTCAGCAACACTTGCAGTGCCGTCTTGTCCACTTTGGCGGTGGCCGTCATCGGTACCTCGTCCGCCTCGCCGAGCAGCCACAGGGTCGGCACCTTGAAGGCGCTCAGCCGCGCCCGCGCCGCTTCCGTGAGACGCTTGAGCGGCGCCGAGGAGACGACGAACGCGCCCACCTGCGCCGCCCCGGCGTCATCGCGCACATCGGTGACGAACGCCAGCCGGACCTCGTCGATGGCCCGCAGCGCTGCCTCGACCTCGGCCGGAAAGACGGTGGCGCCCTTGACCTTGAACATGTCGTCGCGCCGCCCGCTGTACCAGAGATACCCGTCGCCATCGAGGGACCCCAGATCCCCCGTGGGATAGCAGCCGTCGGCCCGGAACACCTCCTCGCGCGTACGTCCGCACATGCCCCGCATGACGTTGGGGCCGCGCACGCAGATCTCGCCGGTGACTCCCGGGGCACACGCCCCACCCGTCTCGGGATCGGCGATCTGGACCTCGAAACCGTCGAACGGCTTGCCGCAGCTGCCGAACTTGTCGGCCGGCAGGTCGAGGTCGAGCCGGTCCCCGCAGTAGGGGCCGAAGGTTTCGGTCATGCCGAACAGGTTCGCCCGCGACCCCGGCTTCGGGCGCAGCTCGGCGGGCAGCACGGCCGGGAGACTTCCTGGACGAAGGCTCGAGAGGTCCGCTGCCGGAAAGCCCGGATGCGCGGCGAGCCGCGCCGCCTGATCGGGCCAGCCGCGAAAGAGCGTGGCCCGCTCCCGTTCCAGCATCGCCAGCGTGCGTTCCGGTTCCGGCACCGCTTCGGTGAGCAGCGTCGCGCCGGCGACCAGCACCGACATCAGGCCGCTCGAGAAGCCGCCGGTCCAGAAGAACGGCATCGGGATGTAGAGCCGCTCGTCGCCGCCGACCCGGCGGCTCTCCAGCCCGGACGCCGTCGCCCGTAAGGCCCCGCCATGCGTGTGGATGACGCCTTTCGGCGCTCCTCTGCTGCCCGAGGTGAACAGGACCACGAGGTCGTCCGCCGGGCGCACGTCCTGCTCCATCGCCGTGACGAGAGCGTCCCCGACCGTCGCGACCGGAAGCTCGCCGAGCACCCAGACGTGACGCAGCAGCGGCAGTACGTCGGAACAACGGCCCGCGGCGCCGGCAGCGAGCGCTCCGGGCGCGAGGCTCTCGACTTCATCCAGATACGCCCGTCCCCGGAATTCGCGCGCCACGACGAGATGGCTGACCGACGCGACACCCAGCTGCGCTTTCAGCTCAGGCGGTTTCAGCAGGGTGCTGAGCGGTACGAGCACGGCGCCGAGGCGCATGACCGCCACGGCAGTGAGCACCCACTCGATGCCGTTGGGCGCCATCAGGCCGACGCGCGACGCCTTGCTGACGCCCGCCGCAACGAGCCGTCCGGCGAGCTCCCGGCTCCTGTCGTCGAGCTCGGCGTGCGTGATGCTCCCGTCCTCGGAGACGACGACCGGACGGCCCGGGGCCGCGGCCCGGTTGCGCCGAAGCAGCAACGGGAGCGTTGGTTCAGCCCGCACGGAGCCGCTCCTTCAGCGCGCGGGAGTCGAGCTTCCCGCTCGACAACATGGGGACATCCGCATCGGCCAGGAACACGATCCGCTGCGGCACCTTGTACGCGGAGAGCCGTGAACGCAGACTCCGGCGCAGCTCTTCGCCGTCGGGTTGCGGGAGGCCCGGCGGCACCCGGACGGCGGCCGCGACCAGCTGGCCCCGTTCGGCGTCGTCGAGCCCGACGACATGCGCGACCAGCTCGGTCAGCTCGAGAATCGCCGTCTCGACTTCACGCGGCGAGACGTTCGCACCGGCGGTTTTGATCATGTCGCCGCTACGGCCGGTGAAGTAACAGAAGCCGGCGTCGTCGACGTGGAAGAGGTCGCCGGTGTGGTACCAGCCGTCGGCATCGAACGTCTCGTGGCGCTCGCGTCCGTAGTAGCCCTCCATCAGAAACGGCCCGCGAAAGCACAGCTCCCCGACTTCTCCCACCCGGCGCGGCAGACCGGTCTCCGGGTCCACGATCTTGGCCTCGAAGCCGGGCGCAGGACGTCCGAACGATCCGCGCCGGCTCTCCGGTTGGTCGCCCTCGTCATCGCTCACCAGGCAGACGCTGCCGGCCTCGGTCATGCCGAGCATGTTGTGCCGCAGTTCGGGGTCGGCCGCCCGCACATCCGGCGGCATGATGGGCCAGAGGTTGCCGCGGCGGATGGAGCTCAGGTCACGCTGGGCGAAGGAGGGATCCTTCGGCAGGTGCGCAACGGTAGCGGCGAAACCGTTCACCATCGTCGGCCTGGTCGCTTCGAGCAGGTCGAGCACCTCCCCCGCGTCGGCCGCGTTGGAGCACACGAGGGTAGCCCCGGCGAGCAGGGTGCCGATCAGCCCGTACGCCAGCCCCCCGATCCAGCAGAACGGCGAATTGGAGAACAGGATCTCGGCCTCGCCGTAACGCCTGATGTCATTGAGGTTGTCGAGGTGCCGCAGCAGGGAACCATGCGGATGAATGACGCCCTTGGGCGCGCTGGTCGAGCCGGACGTGTGGACGATGACGAGGCGATCCGCGGGGACGACGCAGGCCTCGACGGCCGCCAGGATGCCGTCCGGGATCGCGCGGCCGGCCTCGAGCAGGGCGTCCATGGTGTGGGGATGCGCCGCCGCGCCCGAGGGGAAGACGATCCGTCGAAGCGCCGGCGCATGCAGGTTGAGCACGGGCGGCAGAGCGTCAAGGTCGAGCCCCGGTACCGCCTCGCGTAAGGCCTCGACATAGTCACGCCGGCGGTAGGTCGCCGTCGCGAGCACGATCTCGATGTCGGCTCCCCGGAGCAGTCCGTGAAGCTCAGGCGCGGTGGAGAACGTGCTGAGCGGTACGGCAATCGCGCCGATACGCGCGGCCGCGAGCAGACCGACGACGAAATCTGCGCCGTTCGGGTAGAGCAGCCCGACCCTCGTGCCCTTGCCGGCTCCGGATGCCAGCAGACCCTTGGCGACCGCGGCGGATCGGGCATCGGCTTCGGCGTAGCTGAGGACCTCGTCGTCGCAGATGAGCAGGGGATGGTCGCGATGCGCGGCCGCCTGCTCCCGCAGCCGCAGGGGCAGGGTCAGCGACCGTTCCCCGCTCATGACGTGATCCGGCGCGGTGAGACGGGAGACAGCCGGGACCGATCGCCGGCGACCGCCTTCATGGTGGCGCTGCACAAAGGCTTTTCGGGCTGCTCGCCGCGCAGGAGCCGGGCGCTCGAGATGATCCGGGTGTCCTCGACCTCGCGGTCGATCTCGAACAAGAGCGGCTCGAAGAGCGGCGTGGGACGGTGGTACTCGACCAGCAGCGAGGTCGTCTTGCCGGCTACCCCGACGTCGCAGTTGTGGTGCTGGATCACGCAGTCGAAGAAGGTCGCCAGCACCCCGCCGTGGACGATGCCGGGCGGCCCCTCGAACGCCAGCGGGAACGTCACCGTTCCGGCCGCCCGCGCGCCGCTGACTTCAATCGAGTACTCGGGGAAGCACGGGTTGTACGTCCCGATGTCACGACTGTGGTCGAGGTAGACCCGGCGCTCGGCGGGAGCGTCAGCGCCGACCCTCGGCGCCATGTCGCCCGGGGCAACGGCCGAGAGGGACTGCTCGGCGGCGCGCAGGTCGGCGATCAGCTTCGCGGCCGAGTCGGCATCGCCTTCCATCGCGACGGCGAGGCCGGCGACCCGCCGCAGCAGCGCCGCTACTTCCTGCGTCTGGGGCAGCGGCTCGACCCCGAAGGTCCAGCGCTCGCCCATAGGCCTGTCGGTCAGGTCCACTCAGCCCCCTCGGCAAGCAGCTCGCGGACGGCCGGCAGGTCGACCTTGCCGGACGGGGTACGCGGAAGTTCGCGGACGATACGCAGCACCGTCGGCAGCTCATAGCGGGCCAGCACTTTCGACGCGTCTGCCAGCAGCTCGTCGGAGGTGACCGGCAGCGCGCCGGCGCGCAGTTCGACAGCGGCGACGGGCACCGCGCCCAGCCGGGGATCAGCCATCCCGACGACCGCCGCACCCTGCACGCGCGGGTCACGCTCGAGCGCCACCCGCACGTCGTCCGGCAGGACCTTGAAACCACCCCGGATGATGGCCTGATCGGCGCGCCCCAGGATCCACAGGAAGCCGTCCGCATCGATGCGCGCCAGGTCGGTCGTGCGGTTCCATGCCATGTCGTCACCGAGCTGGCGGGCCCTCACCTCCAGCACGCCAGGAGCATCCGCCGGTAAGGGCTCACCCGACTCCGGGTCCACGACGCGAAGCTCGCAGCCGGCGTGGGCCCGTCCGGCACTCCCCCGCTTCGCCGCCCAGAACTGCTGGTGATCCTTGAGGTTCCAGCCGGCCACCCCGCCGCCGAACTCCGTCGCCGCATAGGTGACCAGCACCGGCACGCCGTACTTGGTGAAGAACGCATCCGCATCCTCCGGCGCGAGCGGCGCCGTTCCCGAGATGACCGACCGCACGCTGGAAAGGTCGGCCGGATCGAGATCGGCATCCAGAATCATCCGCAGCGCGGTCGGCACCAGACTCACGGTCGTCGGGCGGTGGCGGCGTACCGCGCCGACCCAGTCGTCCACCGTGAACTTTTCCAGCAGGCAGAAGGACCGCCCGTCGGCCACGCATTGCAGCACCCGGAACAGGCCACCCAGATGAACCAGCGGGGCGTTGATAACAGCCACGCCCGAGCGCAGCCGAAGCTCGACCGCCTTCGCGCTCTCGTAGTGCTTGGCACCGGCGAGGACCCGCCACAACGTCTCGTACGACAGCGGAACCCGCTTCGGCGGACCCGTCGTCCCACTCGTCAGCATCTCGACGGCCACCCCTGGAGCAGAGGCTCTCGCAGCACCCTGCACGCGGTCGGTTGCCTGCACCGACCCGAGCGCCTGGCTGGTGATCCAGCGCACCTGATCAGGACCGGGAGCGAAGGCCTCCAGGTCCTCCCGGGTGCCGGTGACCGTGCCGACGCCGAGGCTGCCGAGGTCGCTGCGTACGCGCTCGATACCGCGACCCGGGTTCACCGTCACGACACACGCGCCCGCGCTGATCAGTCCGATCAACAGGCCCACGTGCTGCGGCCGGTTACGAAGCAGCAGCGCGACCCGCTCGCCGGGTTCCACCAGACTCTCGAGAAGCCTTGCCGTACCGGCAATATCCCCCCAGGAGAGCCACTCGCGTCCGAACTCCATCGCCGGCGCACCGGGGTCCAGGGCCAGGATCTGCTGGATGCGTCGGATGAGGGCAGAGGGCGCAACCGCCATCAGCGAAACCTCGGCGACGGACGATCGGCGCCACGCTCGGCGACCTCAGCTGACCCGAGCGGGTTGCCCACCCGGGTGTAGATGAGCCCCTGCTCCATGGCCGCGCGATAGGGCCGGTCCAGCGACTCCCAGATCGCTCGGACGGTCCCCTGCGTGGCCACCGAAGGCTTGCGGGCGATGCCGGCCGCAATCTCGTGAGCCCGCGCCCAAAGCGCCTCGCGCTCCACGACTTCCGTCACCAGACCGATGCGCAACGCCGTCGCTGCCGTTACTCGTTCGTCGTTGCCGGACAAGGCCATGCGCAACGTCTCGCCCAAGCCGATCTTGCGCATCAGTCCGACCGGTTCGAGTGCCGAGACCAGCCCGTACGTGACGTGCGAGTCGAAGAAGGTGGCGTCCTGCGAGCAGATGATGATGTCGGATTCGTTGAGGAAGTAGAACGCGCCCGCGCTGCAGATTCCGTGCACTGCGCACACAACCGGCTTCCACACCTGCAGCCACTTGGGGCTCAGCAGCCTGCCGGGATCCTCGTGATTCCAGACGTCATCGGGCTGCCCGTAGGGCTTGCTGGTGTCGAGACCGGAGCAGAAGGCGCGATCGCCCGCCGCGCGCAGCACGACCGCGTGCACCGCGGGGTCGGTCTTGACCCGATGCCAGGCGTCCTGAATCTCCTCGCACATCTGGCGATCGAAGGCGTTGAGCACCTCTGGCCGGTCGAGCGTGATGGTCGCGACGTGATCGGCTGCCGTCTCGTACCGGATGGTCTGGTACTCGCCGGTCACTGGCATCGCCATTCCGGCCGACGCTTCTCAACGAAGGCGAGGGGGCCCTCTTTCGCGTCGTCGGTGCGCACCACGCGCTCCCGGAAGGCCTCGGCGAGGATCTCAGCCTCGTTCAGCGGAAGGTCGAGGCCCTTGCGGATCGCCAGCCGGGTGCCGCGGACGGCGAGCGGCGCGTTGCGGTTGACGACGGCGGCAATCTCCAGCGCCCGCTCCATCAGCCGGTCGTGCTCGACGACCTCGGACACGAGCCCGAGCTGATAGGCGCGATCGACCTTCATCCGCTCGTGCCGGCCCATCAGCGCCATCCGCATCGCGATGTGGGTGGGCAGCGCCCGCGCCAGCCGGACGACCTCACGCCCCGACACCAGGCCGATACTCACGTGCGGGTCGAAGAACTCGGCGCGATCGGAGGCGATGACGATGTCGCCGGTGGTCACCCAGTCCAGGCCGGCGCCGCAGCACAGGCCGTTGATGGCGGCGAGCACCGGCTTGGTCATCGTGCGGAAAGGCGGCGTGCCCTCCTGCGGCGCCTCCCATTGCGGGTACGTCGACAGGTACGGCTCGTCGTAGATCACCCGGCCGTCGTCGGGGATCTCCGTCACATCGGCACCGGCGCAGAACGCCCGGCCTTTGCCCGTGACGATGAGGATCCACACGTTCTCGTCGACCTCGGCCATCGCGTAGGCCTGGCGCAGCTCGCCCACCATCTCGGGGCTGAGCGCATTCAGCTGGTCGGGCCGGTTGAACGTAATGGTGGCCACCCGGTCGGCGACCTCGTAGTCGATGGTCACGAAGTTCATGACGACAGCCTCTCCCACACCTCGGCACCTGCGGAAGGCATGGCATGCCGCAGTGCCAATTGCGCATCGTTGAGACGTAAGTTCATGAGAGCTGGCCGACCGCCCGGAGCTTGGAAACATCCAGATATTAAGACTAGGCTCCGGTGTCGTACACGCGCAACGCAGGAGGCGAGCGAGTTGACTGACCCCCGAGTGCTCCTCGATCGGGATGAGGCAACCGGCATCGCCCGGATCACGCTGGACAACCCGCAGCGGCGCAATAGCTATGACGCGGCCATGCGCGGCCAGATGGCCTCCTACCTCGACGATCTCGCGTCTGACGACGCCATCAAGGTCGTGATCCTGCGCGGCGAGGGCGGCGTGTTCAGCACTGGCGCCGACATGGGAAACGCCTACGCCTGGTACGGCAAGGGCAGCGAGAAGCTCGCCGTCAACGGCGACCGCCCGCGCCGGCCGAGCCAGCGGCGCCGCCTCGCGGTCGATCGCGAGGCGTTCAGCTTCTACCACGACCTCATGGGCTATCCGAAGGTCACCGTGGCGGAGGTGCGCGGTTACGCGCTGGGCGGCGGCTTCGAGATGGCGCTCATGGCCGACATCTCCGTGGTCGCTCGTGACGCGCTGATCGGCATGCCCGCCACCCGTTTCCTCGGGCCGGCCCTGGGGTCGCTGCACATGTTCTTCCACCGGCTGGGCCCCGTCCTGGCGCGCCGCCTGCTGCTGACCGGCGACACCGTTCCCGCGTCCACGTTCGAGCACCTCACGGTCTTCACCGAGGTCGTCGACGACGCCGAGGTCGGCCCGCGAGCAGACTGGTTCGCCCGCAAGATCGCCAAGATGCCGGCCGACGGGATCGTCATGGCCAAGGAGGCGTTTCGCCTCGTGGAGCAGCTCCAGGCCTACTCGGGCGAGGAGGTGGCGAGCTACCTCTTCCACGCGTTCGGCACCAATCTGCAGTTCGACGAGGACGAGTTCAACTTCGTCAAGGTCCGCGCCGAACACGGCACGAAGCGCGCGTTCCAGCTGCGCGACGAGCACTTCGAGGTGCCGGAGCCGTAGCCCGTCCAGCTCCGGACCCCGCCGCCCGGACCCTAAATCTCTAGACCTTTCTGTGGCGTGCGGCGCGTCGGCTAGATTCGCCGAAAAGCCCCGCCGTCCTGGAGAGCCACCTTGCTGGAACACGTCAGCGCCTATGCGAAGACCGCCCCCGACCGGCTCGCGGTCACCATGGCAGACGGCAGCGGCTCGCTGACCTACACCCAACTGAACGCCCGGTCCAACCAGTTGGCCCACCACCTGCGCGCGATGGGCCTGCAGCAGGGCGACCACATCGCTCTGGTGCTCGAGAACCGGCTCGAGTTCTTCGAGGTGACCGTCGCGGCCATGCGCACCGGCCTGTACGTCACGCCGATCAACTGGCACCTTTCGGCGGACGAGGCCGAGTACATCGTCAACGATTGCGGGGCTTCGGTCATCATCGCGTCCGCGGCGTTGCCCGAGCTTGCCAGCCGGCTCCGGAGCGACGATCAGCCCGGCCGGCGCCTGATGGTCGGCGGGGCCACGCCAGGATTCACGGACTACGAGAACGCCCTCGCGGCACAGCCGGCGACACCGGTGGCGGGCGAGACCGAAGGCTCCTGGATGCTGTACTCGTCCGGCACCACCGGGAAGCCCAAGGGCGTCAAGCCCGCCAAGGTGGGCGGAGAACTGGGCGCCCCGAGCGGCTTCGTCGGGCTGGTGAGGGGGCTGTACGGCTTCGGCGAGGGCAACGTCTACCTCTCCCCCGCGCCGCTCTACCACGCCGCTCCGGCCGGCTGGACCGATGCGGTCCTCCGGCTCGGAGGGACCGCCGTCGTCATGGAGCGCTTCGACCCGGTGGAGACGCTCCGGGCCATCGAGCGTTTCCACGTCACTCACGTCCAATTCGTCCCGACCCATCTCATCCGGCTGCTCAAGCTGCCGGAGCAGGAGCGTCATCAGTTCGACCTGTCCAGCCTTCGCTTTGCCGTCCATGCGGCCGCCCCGTGTCCCCCGGAGGTCAAGCGGGCGGCAATCGACTGGCTGGGACCGGTTGTGTACGAGTACTACTCGGGCAGCGAGGGTGTGGGGTTCTGCGCGATCGGGCCCGAGGAGTGGCTGGCGCATCCCGGATCGGTCGGGCGTTCGCTGCTCGGCGCGGTACACATTGTCGGCGAGGACGGGACCGAGCTGCCGTCCAACCACACCGGGCAGATCTGGTTCGAGGCACCGTCACGCTTCGAGTACCACGGCGATCCGGCCAAGACCGCCGAAGCCTTCAACGACCGCGGGTGGAGCACCCTCGGTGACGTCGGAATGGTGGACGACGAGGGTTACCTCTACATCACCGATCGCGTCACCAACATGGTCATCTCCGGCGGCGTGAACATCTACCCCCGCGAGATCGAAGACGTCCTCGTCGGCCACCCGGGTGTCGCTGACGTGGCCGTCGTCGGAGTGGCCGATCCCGACTTCGGCGAGGCCGTCCGCGCGATCGTGGAACCGGCCGCCGGCAGCACCCCGTCTGCGGACTTCGAACGCGAGCTCATCGAGTACTGCACGACCAGGCTCTCGAAGTTCAAGTGCCCGAGGTCGGTGGTGTTCCTCGACGAACTCCCCCGCCTGCCGACCGGAAAGCTCGCCAAGCGCCTCCTGCCCGCGGAGGCGTTCGCGCCGCGTTAGGGGGCAACGCCCGCCCGACGCAACGCGTTGGGTGATCGGCGCCGGAGCCCGGATGCTCAGGCCGGCCCCGACCAGGCCTCGATGACGGCATCGGTGGTCGTGACGGTCGTCAGCAGTTTCAGGGTGTTGTCGATGACGGCGTCGGCGTACTCCCGCGGCACCCCGGCCACGGCATCACGCGGAAGCACGAACTGGTAGGAGGCGTTCACCGCGTCCATCGCGAAGTTGGTGATGGCCACGTTGACCGAGACACCCACACCGATGACGGTCGTCACGCCCATGTTGCGCAACACGGCGTCGAGTTCCGTCCCCCCCATCGGACCGAGCCCGTGCCACCGCGAAATGATCAGATCGGTGTCGGCCGGACCGAGTTCCGCAAGCAAGCTGGCGCCAGGACTGCCCGGGGCGATCGCGTTACCGACGGCTTTCGCGCCGGCGAACAGGCGCGCGTTGTGGTTGGCGCCGAGCCCGTCCTGGTGGCGCTGCACGAGGAGCCGAAGCACACCCGCTCCGGACCCATCAGCTCGATGAGACCGTGCAGCGAGTCCTCCCAGAACGGGTTGATCCACACGTTGCGCATGAACACCTCGACCGGGTGCTCGGCGAACGCGTTCGGCATCTTCTTGTAGGCGAACGCGAGGTTCTTCACCAGGTTGCCCACCCAGCTTCCGCCGTTCTCCACGCTGATCAGGCGCACGCCCGGGAAGCGGTTCAGCATCCCGTGGCAGACGGCCGAAGCGAGCGCGTCCTGAATCGTGCGACCGCCATCGGCGACCTGAGCGAAGGGGTTGGGCTTGAACGAGACGTACTCGCCGCTGACCCCCTCCCAGGTGTTCAGGTACTCCTGGTAGCCACTGTCGGACGCGTGCATCACGACCAGGACCCCCGCCTCCTGCACCCGCGCCCAGAACGGGTCGAACTCCTCCAGGAACGGCGAGCGCAGGCCACGCAACCCGCTCACCGGAGCCGGCCGCAGCAGCACCGCCTTCGCGCCGCGGGCGAGCGCCAGCTCCAACTCGGCGATCCCCTTGTCGATCAAGCACGGGTTGACGATCGGGGTGCTGAAGATGCGTCCCGCGTAGTCGTAGGACCACTGCTCGTACAGCCACTCGTTGAATGCCCGCAGCGCCACCTGGGTCAGCTCGGGATCGTCACGTAGCCGTTCCTCGATCAGGCTGGCGAGCGTCGGGATCATCAGGCACGCCGTCACCCCCTGCTCGTCGAGGAGCTCGAGCCGGGCGGCCGGCTCCCGGAAGGCGGGGATCGAACGCATCGGCTTGCCGGTGAACTCCCGTAGCGACTTGCCCTCCGGGTTGTTGCCCACATAGAAGTCCATGTGCGCGCCGGGCGGCGCCACGACCTCGAACGTCGGGTTGGGGATGAACTCGGTCAGCACGTTGCGGACGACCAGCTTCTTGCGGCCGCCGATCTCCACGAACCGGAAGAGCTGGCGATGCGCCGCCGGCAGATGGCGGGTGAACGCATCCTCGGTCTCATACAGGTGGTTGTCGGCGTCGAACACCGGAAAAGCTGGCGCTGTCACACTCCCGTTGTAGCACCCCTGCCGACTCAGTGATAACGCTACTTTCCTAAACAGAAAGGCTGCCTGTACTGTGGGTCGGGCAGTGATCTCGACCGTCGTGGAGGCGTGCAGTGGAACTTCCGTTCCCAGCGATTGACGCGGACAACCACTACTACGAGACGATGGATGCGTTCACCCGGCATCTCGATCCGAAGTTTCGCCAGCGCGGCGTGCAGATGGTCCAGTCCGGCAAGCGGGTGCAGATGCTGATCGGCGAGCGGGTCAACCGGTTCATCCCCAACCCCACGTTCAACCCGATCATCGTGCCGGGCTGCCTCGACCTCATGTTCCGCGGGCAGGTGCCCGACGGCGTCGACCCGCGCACGCTCATGCAGGTCGAGCCGCTGCGGCCGGAGTACCAGGATCATGAGCTGCGCGCCGAGCTGGCGCGGGAGCAGGGCTTGGAGTCCGTCCTGCTCTTCCCCACCCTGGGCTGCGGGGTCGAGGAAGGCCTCAAGGACGACGTGGACGCGACGATGGCCAGCCTCTCCGCGTTCAACAGGTGGCTCGAAGAAGACTGGGGCTTCGACCATCGCGGGCGGCTCATCGCCGCTCCGATGCTCTCGCTGGCCGACCCGCAGGCCGCTCTCGACGAGCTGAACAGCCTGATCGAGCGCGGCGCCCGGATCGTGCACGTACGGCCGGCCCCCGTTCCCGGCGAGCACGGAAGATCACGGTCCTTGGGTGACCCCAGCCATGACCCGGTATGGGCCCGGCTGGCCGAGGCGTCCATCCCGGTGGCGTTCCACCTCGGCGACAGCGGCTACAACGCGCTCACCTCAGCCTGGGGTGGAAGCGCGACGTTCGAAGGCTTCGGCAACACCAACATCCTCAGCCGCATCCTGGTCTCCGACCGTGCCATTCACGACACCATCGCCTCGCTCGTCATCGACGGCGTCTTCGCCCGCCACCCCGCGCTGCGGGTCGCCAGCATCGAGAACGGATCGGACTGGGTGAAGCTGCTCGTCAAGCGCCTCACGAAGCAGGCCAACCAGACGCCGTGGGGATTTCGCGAGGATCCCCGCGAGACGATCCGCCGCTGCGTCTGGGTCACCCCGTACTACGAGGAAGACCTCGCAGCGCTCGCCGACGTCATCGGCGTCGAGCGCATCCTGTTCGGCTCCGACTGGCCGCACGGCGAAGGTCTCGCGGAGCCGACGGACTTCGTCAAGGAGCTCGACGGCTTCAGTGCCGACGAGGTGCGCATGATCATGCGGGACAACGGCCTCGCCCTGCTCGGTTAGCAGGCAGGACTAGCGCTTCCCGGCGCTCGCCGGTCCCCGGGGGGACGTCCCGGAAGGCCACCCCGTCGGCCCGGCGCTCGCGGGGCATGCCGAGCAGCCGCTCGCTGATCACGTTGCGCGCCATCTCCGTGGTGCCGCCGCCGATGCACGCCGCCTGGCGAACCAGGTAGCCCAGGGCTACCTGGGCATCCGTGCGGTGCTGGGGATCCCACGCGACGGCGTCCTCCCCGCCAGCTCGTACGCGATCGTGGCGCCGTCCTGATCGGCCGGCTCATCGCGCGCCTCCGGCGGTCTCGATGAGCCACGCCACCCGCTGGCTGAAACGGTCGGGGGTGCCGAACAGCTGCGCGTCGGTGGCGGCCCGGCGCAGGAACAGGTGCAGGTCATGCTCGAACGTCACGCCGATTCCCCCGTGCAGCTGGATGCAGTCCTGGATCGCCTCAGGGCCGTGCCGGCCGGCGTACGGCGAAACGGAAGCCCGGAGCGCGCGGATGCGTTCCGCCGAGTAATGGGCCGCCAGGAATTGTGCCGTGGTCGCCTCGAACAGCTCCTGATCGGCGGTTAGCGTGAACATCGCACTCCACAACTGCGAGGGACCCCAAACATCTACAGGTTAATCCGAACCGCGTGCCGCTGAGCGAGTCGCCCGTCACCTAACTTTCCGGACAAGGAAGAATGGACAACATGAGAAGGCCCTCAGCCACCCGAGCCCTAACGAGGTTGGGATGACGACCAGGACCCACTTGCAGCACCTGGAGTCCGAGAGCATCCAGATTTTGCGCGAGGCTGTCTCGGAGTGTGAGAAGCCGGTGATGCTGTATTCGGTCGGCAAGGACAGCTCCGTGATGCTGCACCTGGCGCTCAAGGCTTTCTACCCGTCCAAGCCGCCGTTCCCGCTGCTGCACGTCGACACGACCTGGAAGTTCCGGGAGATGTACTCCTTCCGCGACAGGTTCGTCGCCGAGAACGAGCTTGACCTGCTCGTCTACCAGAACCCGGAGTGCGTTCAGCTGGGCATCAACCCCTTCGACCACGGTTCGGCGATGCACACCGACATGTGGAAGACCGAGGGCCTGAAGCAGGCGCTGGACAAGTACGGATTCGACCTGGCGTTCGGCGGGGCCCGGCGTGATGAGGAGAAGTCGCGGGCCAAGGAGCGGGTGTTCTCGATCCGGTCGGCGCAGCACCGCTGGGATCCCAAGCAGCAGCGCCCGGAGCTGTGGCGGCTGTACAACGCGCGGAAGGGCCACGGCGAGAGCGTGCGGGTGTTCCCGCTGTCGAACTGGACCGAGCTGGACGTGTGGCAGTACATCCACAACCAGCAGATCCCGATCGTGCCGCTGTACTACGCGCAGCCGCGGCCGGTGGTCGAGCGTGACGGAGCGTTGATCATGGTGGACGACGACCGGATGCCGCTGGCCGCCGGTGAGGTCCCGCAGATGCGCAGCGTGCGCTTCCGGACCCTCGGCTGCTACCCGCTGACCGGCGCCGTCGAGAGCGACGCGTCGACCCTGACCCGAATCATCCAGGAGATGCTGCTGACCACGTCGTCGGAGCGGCAGGGCCGGGTCATCGACCACGACTCGTCCGGCTCGATGGAGAAGAAGAAGCAGGAAGGGTACTTCTGATGTCCCACGCCGCCGGCGAGCTGCTCGCGACTGACATCGACGCCTATCTCGAACGCCATGAGCACAAGTCGATGCTGCGCTTCATCACCTGCGGCAGCGTCGACGACGGCAAGAGCACGCTGATCGGCCGGCTGCTGTATGACTCGAAGCTGGTCTTCGAAGACCACCTCGCCGCGCTCGAATCGGACTCGAAGAAGGTCGGCACCCAGGGCGGCGAGCTCGACTTCGCCCTGCTGGTCGACGGCCTGACCGCCGAGCGCGAGCAAGGCATCACGATCGACGTGGCCTACCGGTTCTTCTCCACCGAGCGGCGCAAGTTCATCGTGGCCGATACCCCCGGCCACGAGCAGTACACGCGCAACATGGTCACCGGGGCCTCGACCGCCGACCTGGCCGTCATCCTCATCGACGCCCGCAAAGGCGTCCTGACCCAGACCCGGCGACACAGCTACCTGGTGTCGCTGCTGGGCATCAAGCACATCCTGCTCGCGATCAACAAGCTCGACCTTGTCGACTACTCGCAGGAAGTCTTCGACCGGATCGACGAGGATTACCGCGCGTTCGCCCGCGAGATCGGGCTCGAGGACATCGTCGCCATCCCGCTGTCCGCGCTGCGCGGGGACAACATCACCGAGCTCAGCTCGCGTACCCCGTGGTACCAGGGCCCCACGCTGATCGGCCACCTCGAGACCGTGCAGGTCCACGACGTGACGCAGGACGGTCCCTTCCGGATGCCAGTGCAGTGGGTGAACCGGCCCAACCTCGATTTCCGGGGGTTCTCCGGCGAGATCGTCGGCGGCTCCGTCCATGTCGGCGACACGGTGCGCGTCATTCCGTCGGGACGCGAGAGCACCGTCTCGCGGATCGTCACCTTCGACGGCGATATGGCGGAGGCAGCGGCTGGGGATTCGGTCACCATCACCCTCGCCGACGAGGTCGACATCAGCCGGGGTGACGTGCTGGCCGCGGCCGGCTCGCCGCCCGGGGTGGCCGACCAGTTCGAAGCTCACGTGGTGTGGATGAACGACGAGCCGATGCTCGCCGGACGCCCGTATCTGCTCAAGATCGGCACCCGGACCGTCGGGGCCACGCTGGCTCAGCCGAAGTACAAGGTGAACGTCAACACCATGGAGCACGCTGCCGCGAAAACCCTGGAACTGAACGAGATCGGCGTCTGCAACCTCAACCTCAGCCGGCCGATCGCGTTCGATCCCTACACGGAGAACCGTGACATGGGCGGTTTCATCCTCATCGACCGCATCACCAACAACACGGTCGGTGCCGGGCTGCTGCACTTCGCGCTGCGGCGCGCCGACAACGTGCACTGGCAGTCAGTCGAGGTCGACCAGGCGGCCCGCGCGGAGCAGAAGCATCAGCGTCCGACCGTGATGTGGTTCACCGGCCTTTCCGGCGCCGGCAAGTCGACCATCGCCAACATCGTCGAGCGCAAGCTGCACGCCCTCGGTCGCCACACGTACCTGCTCGACGGCGACAACCTGCGCCACGGCATCAACAAGGATCTCGGCTTCACGGTTGCTGACCGGGTCGAGAACGTCCGGCGCACCGCCGAAGTCGCGGCACTCATGGCCGACGCCGGGCTGATAGTCCTCGTCGCCCTCATCTCTCCCTACCGCGCGGAACGCCGGATGGCCCGCGAGCTCATCGGCGACGACGCCTTCGTCGAAGTCTTCGTCGACACCCCCCTCGTCGACGCAGAAGCCCGCGACCGCAAGGGTCTGTACTCCAAGGCCCGCCGCGGTGAGCTGCCGAACTTCACCGGCGTCGGCTCCCCCTACGAAGAGCCCGAAGCACCCGACGTGCACATCCGCACCCCCGACCAGACCCCCGAAGAGGCAGCCGACGCCATCATCGAGACCCTCCTGGCCAACCAGGACGCTGACTAGCGGGCTTTCGTGCGCGGTGGGCGGCTGCCCGGCTCCTTGGTGAGCTGGCGCAGGATCGAGCGCCCGTCGCCGTTCGCGAGGCGAAGGTCGTCATCGATCTTCTGGTGCCACTCGCGCGGCAGGACCGCTCCGAGGCCACCGAGCGAAAACAGCGACAGATCAACGACATCGGGCAGCTGGAGACCGAGATCGTTGCCGAGCGTGATCGAGGTGTTGTAGGAGTTGCGCAACGAGCAGACGAAGTAGGTCGCCTTGTCGATGTCGACGCCCGTCAGCTCACCGGCGCTCACCGCCGCTTCGATCAGGCCCCGGAAGAAGGCGGTGACCGGCTGCTGCGCCGAGGCCACCAGCGCCGGACGCGCCTGGCTCAGCTGGAGCCGAAGGTGCGACAGCCCACGGTCGACGCCTGAGCCGTGCATGGCCGGCATCCGCGCCGACGCCATGATGCCGCCGGCGAGGCGCTCCAACGGGTCCTGCAGCGGGTTGACGGCCGCCGTGATCAGCCGCGCGTACGTGCGCATGGCCTCTTCGTAGACCGCGAGCAGCAGATCGTCCTTGCTCGAGAAGTACTGATACAGCGTGCGCAGCGACTGGCCGGCCTCGTCGGCGACCTCTTGAACCGTGAGTGACTCACCATTCGTGCGATCGAGCACCTTGGCCGCCGCGCGGATCAGCCGCGCGCCGCGGTCGATCGACCGGCGCTTGGCGTCGTCCAACGACCGGTCCACGACGCGACGCTGCCAGCCGGCGCTCTGGCCGCCGTCGGCGATGGCCACCGAGTCGCTCAGTGCACGGTCGCTCATTGCACGGATACTACCGTCCTGGTGACAACGTCACTTGCACGATCGGCAAGTGTGTGGCACGGATTCGCCCCACCTCGGCGCTCAGCGGTCGTCGAACAGATCCACGACGGCCGACGCCCGCTGGCCGAGCATCACGCGCCCGACGACCGCCATGTGTGAACGCCAATGCAGCTCGGTGGCGCTACGGTCCCCCGCTTTGATGAGCTCGAGCAGTCGCAGCTGCGAGCGGATGCCGCGGCGGCGCACCGAGAGCGAGCCCACGACGTCCTCACCGCGGCTCACCTCGGTGACCGCACGCGTGACGATCTCGTTGAGCATCTCGGTGAACAGGCCCAGCGTCTCGTTGCCGGCCAGGGCGACCAGCCGCTCGTGGAACGTCGCATTGGCCGCAGCGAAGAGCTCCGGATCGTCGATGCAGTCTTCCTGCGCCTGGACCAACGCCCGCAGCTCGGCGACCACGGCCCGGCGAGCACGCATCGCCGAGAGCGCCCCGGCGGCCAGGGGCTCGACGAGGGTGCGCGCGGCGAAGACATCTTCCAACGGCACGTTGCGCGACGCGAGAACGAGCGCCGCCGTGCGCGCCATCATCCGCTCATCGGGCTCGTGGACGACGACGCCGCCGCCCGCGCCGCGCAGCACGGTGATGAGCCCTTCCGCCTCCAGGATCCGCAGCGCCTCGCGCAGCGAGGGGCGTGACACCCCGAAACGCTCGACCAGCTCAGGCTCCCGGCCCAGCGAATCACCCTCGGAAAGCTCGCCGCTGACGATGAGGCCGCGTAGCTCATCAGCGATCTGCTGCGGCTTTTCCCTCGGCTGGACCCGGTAGCGCTTCGCCGCAGTCACGTGACCTCCGTCGTCGGCCCGCGTCGGCCTCCCGCAGAGGCTACCAACGGGGCGGATAGCGTCGCGATAACAACGCATCGCAGGAGCCAGCGAACGGAGTTGTCGAGTGACCGCAGTCATGCAGGGCATCCGCGTCCTCGAGGTCGCTGAGCACACCTTCGTCCCAGCGGCGTCCGCCATCCTGTCGGACTGGGGCGCCGAGGTCATCAAGGTTGAGCCGGTCGGCCGCGGCGACGCGATGCGCACCCTGGCTCGCACCGGGGTCATCGATCTGGGCGACGGCGGCGTGCACGTCCTGCTGGAGCACTCCAACCGCGGCAAGCGCAGTATCGGCCTCGACCTCGCCAGCCCCGAAGGTCGTGAAGTGCTCTACCGGCTGGCTGCCGTCTGCGATGTGTTCCTGACGAACAAGCTTCCGCGAGTGCGCACGGACCTGGGCATCGACGTCGAGGACATCAGGGCGCACAACCCGAACATCGTGTACGTGCGCGGTTCCGGATACGGCCAGCGTGGCCCCGATGCCGATCGCGGCGGTTACGACATCCTGGGTTATTGGTGCCGCTCCGGCGTAGCCGCCGGGGTGCGCCCCCCGGATGTCGACGGGTTCATCTCGCAGCCGGGGCCGGCGTACGGCGACTCGCTCGGAGCGATGACGATCGCGGGCGGGATCTCGGCTGCCCTGCTGCATCGTGAGCGCACCGGTGAGGCGCCCGTGGTCGACGTGTCGCTGCTCGCCACCGGGATGTGGGCGATGGGCGCGGGAATCGGGTTGGCCAAGCACATGGGCCAGCCGTGGCAGCAAGCCACTCTCGAACGCACCCAGATGAACAATCCGCTGACCGCGTCCTACCGCACCAAGGACGACCGGTGGATCTACCTGTCGTGCCTGCAAGGGTTTCAGTACTGGCCTGAAGCCTGCGCCATCTTCGGCCGTGAGGACCTCATCGCCGACCCGAGGTTCGCGACGCATGCCGACCTGATGGCAAACGCGATGGAGGCCGGCACCATCCTTCAGCAGATCTTCCTCACCGCCACCGCCGAACAGTGGCGGGAGCGCCTCGCCGGCTTTCACGGCCAGTGGGCGATGGTGCAGGACGCCATCCAGGTCACGACGGATCCCCAGGTCCTGGCGAACGGCTACCTTGTCGACTGCCAGACGGCGGACGGCGCCGACTTCTCCCTCGTCGCCACGCCGGTGCAGTTCGACGGCAAGCCGGCGCCGGCTGCGCGCGCTCCCCATTTCAACGAGCACGGCGACGAGATTCTCACCGACCTGCTCGGCTACGACTGGGACACGGTCGTCGACTTCAAGGTGAAGGGCGCGGTCGAGTGAGCCGCCCGGGCCTGCAGCCCTTCACCGTGGCGGTTCCCGACGCCGTGCTCGAGGACCTGCGCGAGCGACTCGCGCGCACGCGACTGCCGAACCAGATCGCCGGCATCGAATGGGAGCAGGGCACCGAGCGCGACTTCCTGTCCAGGCTGCTCGAGTATTGGCGCACCGGCTACGACTGGAGGGCCACCGAAGCGCGGCTCAACGCCGTCCCGCAGCTGCTGGCGGAGTCGGGCGGGCAACGGATCCACCTGCTGCACGCCCCATCCGCAAACCCTAATGCGCTACCCCTCTTGGTGACGCACGGGTGGCCCGGATCTGTCATGGAATTCCTGGACGTGATCGAGCCCCTGCGCGCGGACTTCCACGTCGTCGCTCCGTCCTTGCCGGGCTTCACGTTCTCGGGAGAGACGAGCGAGCGGGGCTGGCACCCGCGGCGGATCGCCGCCGCCTTCGCCGAGGTCATGACCCAGCTCGGTTACGGGCGCTACGGATTGCAGGGCGGCGACTGGGGCTCGATCGTCTCGGCCAACATCGCCGACCTCTACCCCGATCGCGTCGCCGGGCTGCACCTGAACATGGTCACCGCGCGCCCGGTTCAGGACGCGCCGCTGGCCGACGACGAGAAGCTCGCCCTCGACCGCGCCCGGCAGTGGCGGCGCACCGGCACCGGATATCAGGAGATCCAGGGAACGCGGCCGCAATCACTCGGGTACGGCTTGCAGGATTCGCCGGCGGGGCTAGCGGCCTGGATCGTCGAGAAGTTTCGCGACTGGAGCGATGCCGACCTCGCCCAGGCGTTCACGTTCGACCGGCTGCTCGACAACATCACCGCCTACTGGGTCACCGGAACGGCGGCCTCGTCGCTGCGCATCTACTGGGAGATGCGGCAGAACGCTCGGGACGCCATACCGCAGGCACGGGTAACGGTGCCGACGGCGGTGGCCATGTTTCCCGGGGAAATCGTCTACCCGCCGCGCTCCTGGACCGAGGCGCAGTACAACGTGGTCCGCTGGTCACATCCCGCGAAGGGCGGGCATTTCGCGGCCATGGAGGCCCCTCAGGAGTACGTCGACGACGTGCGGTCGTTCTTCCTGGAAATCGAGCCGCAGGACAGCCCTCACGGCGTGCGGTAACCCTCTCGCGTCAACAGCCGGATGGGATCGGTCCCGTCCCACTGCGAGCAGGTCCGTGAGATCGCTGCGATGTGCTCGAGGAACAGCGGCGACTGCTCGATCACCTCGATGTAGAAGCCGAAATCGGCGACGGTGTCGAAGTAGGCGACCCGCTGGTCCTTGGTGACCACCTCGCAGACCAACTCGTAACCGAGCGAGCCGTAGTGCGCGGCTTGGCCGTCGTAGTCCGCCGTGATGGTGGCGAGTTGGTGCATCAGGCTGGTGCCCGGGGCCGCCATCTCGCGGTAGACGCTCGGGCGGTCGTCGTTCTGCTGGATCAGTTCGATCTGGACCGGCCCCGCCTGCGCCACGCCGACTCGCACGTCGAGCCCTGACGAAGCGCCGCGATACGTGCACTCCACCTGAGTGCGTGGGAGGACGTGAAAGGGCCCGACCCCGAACGTCCGTGCCCACTGGGCAGCGGCGACCAGCAGATCGTCGACGATGTAGCCCACCTGGAAGAAGCGGAACTCACCCTCGGGCCACGGCTGCTGGAACAGCGGGTGGGCCAGCGCGCTCGTCAGGTCCATGCTCATGCCGGCCGCTGCTTCGCACTGGCCTCGCTGCGTACGCGAATCAGCACTTCCTGCATGACGGTCGCAACAAGGCGGCCCTGCGCGTCATGCAGTGCACCGCGTACCAGCCCGCGATCGCCCGAGATTGCCACCGCCTCCTGGGTGTGGAGCAGCCACTCGTCGAAGCGGACGGGGCGGTGAAACCACAGCGCGTGGTCGAGGCTGGTCGAGGTGAACGCGGACGCCGGCAGGCCCAACGGATGGGCTCTGAAAGCCATGTCCAGCAGGAAGTAGTCGCTCGCGTACGCGAGCAGCGCGGTATGCAGCAACGGGTCGTCGCCGACGCCGCGGGGCAGACGCATCCAGTGCGATCTCGTGCCGCCGGCGGCCGACCCGCCCAGGAATCTCAGCGCTTCACCGAGGCGCATCTCCAGCGGCGGCGGCTGCTGCACCCAGCCCCGGAAAGCGGTCGGCCGGACATCAGGCGGGCTCTGGCGTACCCAATCCTGCAGCAGCGGCAGTTGATCGGGCGCCGGGACGGTGGGCGGCGGATCGGCCCATTGCGGGCTGACGGGGCTGGAGTGGAACGAGGCGATCAGCACCAGCAGGTCGCGATCCTCCTGCGTGACGCTCACCCGGCGCGAGGCCATCGACCGCCCATCACGTACGCGCTCCACCGAGAGCTCGAGCGGCACCGCCGGAGTCCCGCCCTCCACGAAGTACGCATGCAGCGAATGCGGAGGCTTGCCCTCGACTGTCGCCGCCGCGGCCAGCAGCGCCTGGGCGATCAACTGCCCGCCGAACAGGCGGCCGAAGCGGTCCGGCTCGTCGACAACACGGAACCGGTCTGCGCCGAGCGACTCGAGCTCGAGCGCGGCCAGCAGCCCGCCCAATGCCGAAAGCGTCGCTTGCTCCAGCGACGCGTCCCCTTTAATCACGGTCACTCGTCATGCGGTGGCCGGCCTACCAGATCCGCCGAAGCTGGGCACCCTCGCGGCGAGCCCGCAGCAGGACGCGGCGCTGCTCCGCGGTGATGACCGGGGTGTCGGCCGGAAGGTGATCGCGCACCTCGGCGAGGAGAACCTTCGTGATGGTGGGGTCGGGATAATCGGTCGCCCGGTTCCACCGCAGCTGTATGACGCCCCACGGATAGTCGCCCTTGTCGAGCCAGTTGGGCACACCCGGGTCGCGCTGGGAAATGACCGCCCGGAATTTGCCGTCGCTGTCGATGTGCGCCTGCCAGTCGTTCAGGCTGGACTGACGATTCACCCAGTCGAGAGTGCAGAAGCGATCGTCGGCAACGAGCGCCTGCCAATAGCGGCACTGCTGCGGGAGGTCGGTCTCGATGATGAGCGCTTCGGTGTCATCGATCTCGTGGATGCCGTCGTAGTACGCCTGCGTGGGCAGCCCGCCCATGTCATCGATCTTCGTCGACCGCAGGAACGTGTTCACGCCATGGTGTTCGCGGTAGTAGCGCACCAGCTGCATGTCGAACTTGATCATGCCTTCGATCCAGGCCGCCAGATCCGAGAAACGACGGGCGGTCTCCTCGGGCGCCATGTCCTTGCCGCCACCGTCCAACCGTTCGATCGCGACCCGCGCGTCGACCTCGCCGGTCCAATCGCACGAGCAGCGCCGCATCAGCAGCCGGCGCGCCCCCGGATCCAGCGGCCACCAGTCGCCGATGTGCCCGTCGGGGCGCGAGCCGCTGAGCACGACGCTGAAGTAACCGCGCTCGTCCAGCTGCAGGTCGTCGAGGTCGTGAGTGATGTTCAATGCCGTCCCGCCGCCCATGTCCTGCGGGTTCAGCATGTCGAAGGCCTGCTGGGTGACGTCGACGAAGCGGGACGTGCCGCGAAAGCCAGAGATCCGGTAAACCCCGGACGAGTCGATTTCGGCGGTGGAATAGACGTAATCCGGGTCTGGACCGCCCTGGTTGAACGCGTAGTTCCACAGCGGCATGAAGACCGGCCGACGCGAGTCGGGGTAGACCCGGCACAGGTACCCCTCGGCAAGGATCGAGAGCGCCAGCTTGTTCATGTCCTGAACCTCGGCCTCGGTCGCGCCGTCGGGACGCCATACAGCCAGCAGGTTGGTACCGACGTTTTCGAGCGCCTTCATCTGGTCGGCCCAGCTCGGAAGTGGCGCCGGTGCTTCGCTCATGGATTCTCGCCTTTCGAAATCGCAGCAGTCACAGCACAGTTCAGCATTCCAGCTCGACACCGAAGTGCCGGATGTAGCCGTCGTAATCGGCATGCAGCTGCGCCTCGCTCAGCCCGAACTGTTCGGCCGTGTAGATGTGCGCGCCGTGGGTGCCGGACCGGTTGATCCGCGTCCATTCGCGAATGGTCTGCTCCACGTCGGGTCGCAGCTCGAGGTCGAGGAAGGCGTAGATACGGCGCAGCACGCTCATCGGATCCGCGATCAGCTCCGGATGGTGGACGTCCAGAAAGTGTTCCTCGCCGAGGCGCGCCCGCGCAGCCATCGCGTTCTCGACACCGATCCGGAGATGCTCGCAGACCTCCCGACCGAGCCGGTGCATGTCGCGCTCGCCTCGCGGCGGCGGGAAGACCGCCGACACCAGGCTCGACCATGAGGGCACGGACTTGGCCGGATCGCGGTGGGTCATGATGAAACGGGCACCGGGAAAGGCCCCCGCGACCGCCTCCAGGTGGAAGTTGTGGTGCGGCGCCTTGAAGAGCCACAGGTTCGGCGGGCGCTGCGATTGCAGGAGTTTCAGCACCCGCCGGTGATACGCGTAGGCCTGCGTCATGTCGGTACCGCGCCACCACGCGTGGTAGCGGTAGACCGGCAGCGTGAACTGCTGGCCGTGGAAGGCCATGCCGAGCAGCTCGGTGTCCTCCAGCGTCGCGTTGACGTCGTAGAGGTGCATCGCCTTGAGCTCGGCGGAGATCGCTTCGTCTTCCCGGATGGCCTGCATCCGGCGCGGATCGTTCGCCTCGTCCGCGAGCTTCGGTGGCGGGCACGGCTTGGCCTGCTCCCAGCCGCGCAACGACCGGAACTGCGGATCGAGCGACATCATGTTTGCCAGCGCGGTCGTGCCGGTGCGCGGTAACCCGTTGATGTCGACCGGTCCGGGCAGCGGCAACTGCTCGATCTCGGGGTGCTCGTCGTACCAGGCCTCGACTTCGAGACGGTTGGCCAAGCGCCGGCGCAGTGCGCCGATGACGCCGGGATCGCTCGACGGGTCGAAATCACCGTCGATTTCCAGACTCGCGAGCAGGACCTCGAGCCCTTCGCGAAAGTCCCCGGGTCCGAAGTCGGACAGCCCGGTGGCCTCCATCGCCTCGGCCATGAGCCGGTCAGCATCGGGATATCGGTTCATCTCGGGCGGCTCCCAGCCGCCAGGCGGTCGGGATGGAAATGCTCGGCCATCCGCCGGAAGCCATCGCGCCAGCCCACGCGGCACGGTCCGGTGATCGAGGTGCGCTTCGTGACGTCACCGACCGAACCGGTCGACGCGCCGGGGACGGGCTGCACCTGCACCGTCGCCGGGACGGCGAGCAGCTCGCCGAAGTAGGCGGACCACTGCTGCACGCTCACCGGCTCATCTCCGCACCAGTTCACGATCGTCGCAGGCACGGTCGCCGCGTCGAGCAGAGCCTCCAGCTGATCGCAGATGTCGTCCTCGTGAATCGGGGCGTAGGGCAGCGGATCCCACCGGGCCACGACCGGCTGGCCGGCGGCCACTGCATCGAGATGCCACGCGGGAAGCCCTCCGGTGTCACCGTAGGCCGCGCCCATCCGGGCGATGGTGACCGGCAGGCCGAACGAGCGTGCACAGTAGCGGGCCACGGCCTCACCGGCGATCTTCGACACCGAGTACGGCGCCTGCCCGGGCAGCATGACGTCGCCGAGCGGGTCGTCCTCACCGAACGCGTGCCAGGGGTCGGCGTGCGGCTTGTAGACGCTCAGCGTCGACATCACGAGCGCGGCCTTGGCGCCCCGGCAGTGTTCGAGCAGGAAGCCGGTGGCTTCGGCGTTCACCCGCAGCGCGCGGTCGTAGTCGTCCGCGCTGAAGTCGGCCGCGATGTGCAGCAGGTACGTGAAGTCGGTCGGCAGATTGCCGAACTGTCCATCCGCCAGATCCAGCGTGCGTGTCGTCACGCCGAGGGTCTCGACCTGCTCGCGCGACGCGGGGTCGGTGAAGCGGGCGATGCCCCACACCTCGTTGTCCGCGGCGAGCGAGCGGGCCATGCCGAGCGCGATCCGCCCGGCCGGCCCGGTGATCAAGATCTTCTCACCGCGCAACATCCGGCAGACCTCCCTCGCTTCTCAACTGCACCGAGCGGCAAGGAAGCATCCCACGGCCTGGATGCGCGGTTTACTCAGAGGGGTCCCCGGCGGTGAAACCCTCGATCTTGGACGCGGCGGCATCGGCTGCCACCCATTCCTGATCTTCTTCCGAGCCCACACTGTCTCGGACGTGACCGGGGAACAAGCCGAAGTACGCCTCATCGGCTTGCTTGGCTCGCGCGAGCACCGGAAGAAACTCGGGATGCGACTGCCCGAGCGGAAGGGCCTCGCGCAGCCGATGGTGAGCGGCAAGCAGCTCGGTGCGGGCTGCTTGCAACTTGGGGGTCAAGTACCAATCGTCAACCGCCATGGTCGCGCACGTTAGACCTCATCGACCTTCGCGGCCACCCCGTCAGGCCGACCTCGCTCCGACGCGCGCCCGGCGGCTGGGTACGGTTCGGCCATGCGCCTCGACGGCAAGGTCGCCATCATCACAGGAGCTGCCCGCGGCCAGGGCGCCGCGCACGCACGTCGCTTCGTCGACGAAGGCGCGTCGGTCTTGCTCGCCGATGTCCTCGACGCCGACGGCGCGGCCGTGGCCGGCGAGCTCGGCGCACGTGCGGCGTACCGCCACGTCGACGTCAGCTCGCAGCCCGACTGGGCAGCGGCGGCAGCGGAGGCCACCGAGCGTTTCGGCGGCGTCGACATCCTGGTGAACAACGCGGCGATCCACCACATCCGGCCGTTGGAGCAGGAGAGCGAAGAAGTCTTCGAACGCTTCCTGCGGGTGAACCTGATCGGCGCGTTCCTCGGGATGCAGACGGTCATTCCGGCGATGCGTGCTCGCGGCGGCGGCTCGATCGTCAACGTGTCGTCCACCGCGGGCATGCGCGGCTACTACGGCCATGGCGCCTACGCCGCGTCGAAGTGGGGGCTGCGCGGGCTGACGAAGGTGGCGGCGATCGAGCTCGGGCCCGACCGAATCCGGGTGAATTCGGTGCACCCAGGACCGATCCGCACGGACATGATGCCGCAGGACGAGGCAAGCCTCGAACGTTTCCGCGGGCTGCCGCTCGGCCGTCACGGTGAGCCCGAGGAGGTCTCGGAGCTCGTGTGCTTTCTTGCCTCCGACGCCGCTTCGTTCATCACCGGCCAAGAGCACGTGATCGACGGCGGCTCGACCGCCTAGATCCGGTTCGACCCGAGGTAGGTCGACCCGAAGTTCTCCACGAACGCCAGGGTTTGCGCCTCCGTGGAGAAGTCCCAGGCGAACGAGATCCAGGTGGCGCCGATCTCGGCGATGCGGCCGAGCGCGTCACGGTGGCGTTCAACGTCCACGCCCGCTTCGAGGATCGAGTCATCGGTGTAGAGCACCATGACGTCGATGTCGTCGGCGCGCTCCCCCGCCAATTCCTTGAGCTCGCGGACCGCCCTGCCGATCTCGTCGAGCCCCGAAAAATGGGCCGTGCGGGTAGTGGTCGCCATCTCCGGCGGCCCGCTCATCGGCATCCATCCCTGGGCACGCGTTGCCACCCTCCGGCGCGTGACCTTCGCGTTGCCCCCGAGCCAGATCGGGATCGTGCCCGACCTCGGCGACGGTCGCGCGATGATGTCACGCGCATCGAAATGCTTGCCGCTGTAGCTGAATCGCTCGCCGCTCCAGTGCATCGGCAGCACCTCGAGCGCCTCGTCGATGAGCTCGTTGCGCTCGCCGAAGTCGACTCCGAGCGCGAAGAACTCGGTCTTCAGGTAGCCGGTGCCGAGGCCGAGGATGAAGCGCCCGTTCGAAATCATGTCGACGCTGGCCGCGGCCTTCGCCAGCAACAGCGGGTTGCGGTAGGGCGCGACCGACAGGTAGGTCAGCAGCCTGATGCGCTCGGTCACCGCCGCTGCCGCGCCCAGGGCGACGAAGGGATCGAGCGTCTGATGCCCGCCGCCCTCGGCGAGCCAGCGGTAGCCCGGGGCCGGATGCTCGGTGAACGCCAGCCCGTCCCATCCGGCTGCCTCCACCGCCCGGGCCACGGTGAGGACGTCTCCGGCGGCCAACAGGTCGCGCTCGATGCCGATCGGCTCTGGGTGCTGGATCAGATATCTCACCCGCCCAGCTTCACACAGGGTGCGCGCACGGGCTGCAGGGCCGGCAGCCCTCCCCCGCGGGGAACTGATCACCCGGTGGGAGCATCATGGGCAGCGAATGAGGAGGCGGGTAGCCATGGCGACGTACCGCATTGTTTACGGCGACGGCGAGCAGGTCGTCAGGGAGACCTTCGAGTCGATCGACGACCTGCAGCGCGAAGACGGCTGGCTCGTGCTCTTCCGGGGCGACGAGGCCATCCTGCGGGTCCAGGAGGCCCACGTGCAGTCGGTCGAAGAGGTCAGCTGAGCGGCTTCTTCGCTGCTTGTGGTCAGGGCTGGAACCGGTAGCCCATGCCGGGTTCGGTGAGCAGGTGACGCGGATGGCTGGGCTCCGGTTCGAGCTTGCGGCGCAGCTGCGCGATGTAGATACGCAAGTAGCTGCTGCTGGTGTAGCCCTGCTGACCTCGTAACTCGGCGAGCAGCGCCGCTTGGCTGATGAGCCGGCCCGGGTGGGTGAGCAAGAGTCCTAGCAGCCGCCACTCGTTCGGAGTCAGGGGCACCCGCTCGGGCTGGCCGTCCGCGCCGAGGCGCTCCGCGGTCATGGCCACCAGGTCGATGCTGGTGTCGCCGATCTTGATAATCGCCTGGGAATCCGCAGCATCGGCGCGACGGGTGGCAGCGCGCAGCCGCGCGACGAGTTCGTGGACGTCGAAAGGTTTCGTGACGTAGTCGTCAGCCCCCGCTTCGAGTGCGTCGACCTTGTCGCCGCTGCTGGTCCGCCCGGACAGCACGACGATCGGGGTGCGTGAGTACGCAAGGATGGCACGAATGATGTCCATGCCGTCCAGGTCAGGCAGACCCAGGTCGAGGAGGATGACGTCCGGCGTCACGGCCGCAACCTGATTGAGCGCCTCGCCGCCGTCCGCCGCCGCACTGACCTGATAGCCGCGCGCGGTCAGGTTCAGCTCGAGCGTACGGCGCATCTCCGGGTCGTCCTCGACCACGAGTACCCGCGTCTTCTGCTCGGTCATGAAGCGGCCCCTGAGACATGAGCCGTCTCGGAAGTCGCCAGCGGCAGCGAAATGATCACTGTCAACCCACCGCCAGGAGTGTCGTCCATCGTCAGCGATCCACCCATGGCTTCGGTGAAGCCGCGGGCGATCGCGAGTCCCAACCCGACTCCCGGGCTTCCTGTGGTGGACAGGTCGTCGCGGCGTTGGAACGGCGCAAACGCCTGCTCCCGTTCGCTTTCCGGAATACCGGGACCGCGGTCGATCACCCGTAGCTCGACGCTCGCCCCGTGCGTGCTTCCGATCAGCAGCACCGGCATGCCGGATGGACTGTAACGCATGGCGTTCTGCACGACATTCGCGATCACGCGGTCCAGCAAGCCCGGGTCGGCAAGGACCTCTGGAAGGTCAGTCGGGACGTCGACGTCGACCGATCCTTGCGGCGCTGTCAGGCGATCGACAGCGAGCGTCACCACCTCCTCGAGGCCGAGGGGACGGGAGAAGACTGACAGCACGTCGGCTTGCAGACGCGAGAGATCGAGCAGGTTGGTGACGAGTTCGGTCAGCCGGTCGAGCGCGGCGTCGGCACTCGCGAGCAACTGCCGGCGATCGGACTCCTTCCAGTTCACGTCGTTCGAGCGCAGGCTGGTCACGGTGGCCTTCGCGACAGCGAGCGGGCTGCGCAGATCGTGGCTGACCGCGTTGAGCAGTGCGGTACGCATGCGATCGGCCTCGCGAGCCGGGATCGCCTCGGCGGCTGCTTCGCGTAACTGCCGTTGCTGGTAGGCAACGGCGACCTCGGCCGCGAACGCGGCGAGCACCCGGCGGTCCTCAGCCGGCAACGGGCGGCCACGCAAGACGAGCGCGAGGTCGTCGTCCACCGGCACTTCAATGTCGCCGTCCTCCGGTTGCAGGCACGGCTGGTCGCCGACGCTGGCCAGGCACGTCCACGAACCGCGAAGTGAACCACCGCGCGTCGTTTCCGGTGCGGCGCGCTCGCTTCCCGGGGCGTTGCTCGTGCGTTGCAGGAGGCTGACCGCCGTCATGCCGAACGTTTCCATCACCCGCTCCAGCAGTGCTGGCAACGCTTGCTCGCCGCGCAGCAGGCTGCCGGCAAGCGTGAACAACGTCTCCGCCTCCGCGCTCGCCCGCGCCGCTTCCGCGCTGCGCCGCGCGGCGATGTCGACAACGATGCTGACCAGGCCGGCGACGATGACATACGCGATCAGGGCGATGACGTCGTCGATGCTGCGGATCGTGAAGCTGTGGTGCGGCAGGGTGAAGTACCAATTGAGGACAAGAGCGCTGACCACGGCGGCCGCGAGAGCCGGAAGGGCCCCGCCGATCAGCGCGACGATGACAACGACGACGAGGTAGATGAGCGCGTCGCTGGCGAGGCTCGTGTGATGGCGAAGTCCCGCCAGCGCAGGGGTCAGCGCCGCAAGGGCAAGTGCGCCGACGAGCGCTCCGAGCAGCCGCCTCCGCGGCGTCAGCCCCCCACCGAGTTTCGGCAGCCCGCGACCCTTGCCGATGTAGTCGTGGCTGACCATGTGAACGTCGATCGGGCCCGATAGCCGGGTGACGGTGGCCCCGACGCCGGCGCCGGTCAGCGCCGTCCGCAGTGGCGAGCGGCGGCTAGCGCCGAGCACGATCTGCGTCGCGTTGTGGGCACGGGCGAAGTCCAGTAAGGCGCGCGGAACGTCGTCACCGATCACAGAATGGAAGCTGGCGGCTAGCGACTCGGCAAGCAGCCTTTGCGACGTGAGTGCCGCCACGCTCGCGCCGGCGAGCCCGTCGCTGCGATTGACGTGGACCGCCAGCAGCTCGCCGCCGGTGGCACGCGCGGCGATGCGCGCTCCGCGGCGTAGCAGGGTCTCGCCCTCGGGACCTCCGGTGAGCGCCACGACCACCCGCTCGCGGGTCTCCCACGTCCCCTTGATGCCGTGTTCCTCGCGGTAGCGCTGCAATCCTTCGTCGACGGAGTCGGCGAGCCAGAGCAGGGCCAGTTCCCGCAGGGCGGTCAGGTTGCCGGTGCGGAAGTAGTTGCCTAGCGCGGCGTCGATCTTCTCCGGGGCGTAGATGTTTCCGTGCGCCATCCGGCGGCGCAGGGCCTCCGGCGTCATGTCGACTAGCTCGACCTGCTCCGCCGACCGCACGACCGAGTCCGGGACGGTCTCGCGCTGCGGGATGCCGGTGATGGCTTCCACGACATCGTTGACCGACTCGAGATGTTGGATGTTGACAGTGCTGATGACGTCGATACCGGCTTCAAGCAGGAGTTCCACGTCCTGCCAGCGTTTCTCCCGTGGCGAGCCGGGCACGTTGGTGTGCGCCAGCTCATCGACGAGTGCCACCTGGGGATGTCGGGCCAACAGGGCGTCGACATCCATCTCGGAAAGGGTCGTCCCGCGGTAGCTCATCTGCTTGCGAGGAACGAGTTCGAGCCCCGGCAGCTTTTCGGCGGTGCGGGGGCGATTGTGCGTCTCAGCGAACCCGACGACGACATCGGTGCCGCGGCCGGCCCGGCGATGCCCCTCGTCGAGCATTGCCAGGGTCTTCCCGACGCCTGGTGCAGCGCCGAGATACACCCGCAGCCGGCCGCGTCCCATGAGTGACTCCTCAACTCCCCTGGTAGGGATAATGGCGGTCCAGCGCGAGATTTACCTCTAGGACGTTCACCCTGGGCTGGCCGAGGAAGCCGAGGTCGCGCCCCGCCTGGTATTTCTTGATGACGGCGAGCACCTGAGCCGTGCTGATACCTCGCGCCTTCGCGATGCGCGGCGCCTGCAAGTCGGCATAAGCCGGGCTGATCTCCGGGTCCAGACCCGATGCGGAGGCGGTGACGGCATCGCCAGGAACCGCAGGGTGCGCCGGCGCGTTGCCGCGGATCGGCACGATCTCGCCGCGGGAGTAATCCGCCCCGAACGTCGCGCAATCCACCTTCACCCCCTTGTACGTCGGGATGAACGGCTTGGCCGGGCAGGCCTCGTTGATGCTGACGGCACGCGTGACCGTGCCCTGGTAGCCCGGACCGGCGTAGAACACCGCGAGCACCGCTCCGACCCCGCTCGGCGCGCAGAACGGCCGGGAACCGTCGACATTTTCGAGCTTGCCGACAGCCAGGCTGCGGCTGCAGACCTGAGTCAGCAGCGACTGCGTGCCGGTGTCGTCCTTGACCGACGGGTCGGGCAGGGTGTCGACGATCGACTCCGGGCCGAGGTTGGACGCGCTCGTCGCGGTCGGGTCGTAGCCGGCACCGGCCGCCGACGGGCGCGGCTGCAGGTACTGCACCAGCGGGTTGCCGCCGGAGTCGGTGAAGGACTGGCCGATCAGCTTCGAGCCGACGACCTTTCCGTTGACCTTGATGAGCGACCCATCGGCCCGGGACTTGAGCCCGGGAATCTGGGCCACTGCCGTCACGGCGAGCGGGTAGAGCACACCGCAGATGACGGTGAAGATGATGAGTATCCGCAGTGCTGCAGCGTGCCGGCGGATGGAGGACAGGAAGCGCGCCATGGCTATCGGATCCCTGGGATGAATTGGATGATCAGATCGATGATCTTGATCCCGATGAAGGGGGCTACCAGCCCACCGAGGCCGTAGATGTAGATGTTTCGGCGCAACATCTGCGAGGCGCTGCTCGGCGTGTAGCGAACCCCGCGCAGGGCCAGGGGGATGAGCCCGATGATGATCAGCGCGTTGAAGATGACTGCCGAGAGGATCGCCGACTGCGGTGAGTGCAGCCGCATGATGTTCAGCTTGTCCAGACCGCTGTAAGCACTGGCGAATATTGCCGGGATGATCGCGAAGTACTTCGCGACATCGTTGGCGATCGAGAACGTCGTCAGCGACCCCCGGGTGATGAGCAGTTGCTTGCCGATCTCGACTATCTCGATGAGCTTCGTCGGGTTGGAGTCGAGGTCGACCATGTTTCCGGCCTCTTTGGCGGCAGAGGTACCGGAGTTCATGGCGACCCCGACATCAGCTTGCGCCAGCGCCGGCGCATCGTTGGTGCCGTCACCGGTCATCGCGACGAGCTTGCCGCCCTCCTGCTCCTTGCGGATCAGGGCCATCTTGTCCTCGGGCTTGGCCTCCGCCAGGAAGTCGTCCACGCCGGCTTCCTCAGCAATCGCGCGTGCGGTGCGCGGGTTGTCCCCGGTGATCATCACCGTGCGGATGCCCATGGCACGCAGCTCGTCGAACCGTTCGCGCATGCCTTGCTTGACGACGTCCTTGAGGTGGATGACGCCGAGGACACGGGTGACTCCCTCGCTGGCTTCAGCGACGACCAGGGGTGTGCCCCCGGCGGCCGAGATGCCGTCGACGATCTCACTGGTCTCGGCGGGCACCTCGCCGCCCTGCTCGCGTACCCACGTCATGACCGAACCCGCCGCGCCCTTGCGGATCTGCCGAGCCGCGGACCCGTTCGCCGACAGGTCGACCCCGCTCATCCGGGTCGACGCGCTGAACGGCACGAAGGTGGCGTGGGTCAGTTCGCCTGCGTGACGTTCGCGTAGGCCGTAGACCTCCTTGGCCAGCACCACGATGCTGCGCCCTTCGGGCGTCTCGTCGGACAGCGACGACAGTTGCGCCGCGTCGGCCAGATCCTGCTTAGCGATCGTGCCGACGGCGATGAACTCGCTCGCCTGCCGGTTGCCGAGGGTGATCGTGCCGGTCTTGTCGAGCAGCAGCGTGTCGACGTCCCCGGCCGCTTCGACGGCGCGGCCCGACATGGCGAGCACGTTGCGCTGCACCAGCCGGTCCATGCCGGCGATGCCGATCGCCGAGAGCAGCGCGCCGATCGTCGTCGGGATGAGGCAGACGAGCAATGAGATGAGCACGAGGCCGGTGACGCCGTTGGCACCGAGCGCCGAGGTGTTCGGGAGGCCCGGCTGGTTCACCTTCGAGAAAATGGCCAGCGGCTGCAGGGTCGTGACAGCGAGCAGGAAGATGATCGTCAGCGAAGCCAGCAGGATGTTGAGCGCGATCTCGTTCGGGGTCTTCTGCCGGCTGGCACCCTCGACGAGCGCGATCATCCGGTCGATGAAGCTCTCGCCCGGCTTCTGTGTGATCTTGATGACGATCCGGTCGGAGAGCACCTTCGTCCCGCCGGTCACGCTGGAGCGGTCGCCACCGGATTCCCGAATGACTGGGGCGGATTCGCCGGTGATCGCCGACTCGTCGACGGAGGCGACCCCGTCAATGACGTCGCCATCACCAGGGATGAAATCGCCCGCTTCGCAGACGACGACATCGCCCTGGGCGAGTTGCGGCGCCGGGACCGCCTCCTCGCGCACCTGCGCCACGGGCATGCTGGCTTCCCAGTTGATGATCCGGCGGGCGACGGTGTCGGTCTTGGCCCGCCGCAGCGCCTCCGCCTGGGCCTTTCCGCGGCCCTCGGCGACGGCCTCCGCCAGGTTCGCGAAGACGACGGTCAGCCACAGCCAGACCGTGATCAGAATGGCGAAGCTGGTGTGGTCGCGAATGGCCAGCACCGTCGTGAAGACCGATCCGATCTCCACGATGAACATCACGGGGTTACGCCAGAGCGTGACCGGGTTGAGCTTCTTGAACGCGTCCGGGAGGGAACGCAGCAGCTGCTTGGGGTCAAGCATCCCGCCCTGGACCCGCTTGCGAGCGGACGGCTCGGTAATGGAGACCATCAGTGAAGCCCTTCCGCGAGCGGTCCAAGTGCCAATGCGGGGAAGTAGGTGAGCGCGACCACGATCACGGTCACTCCAGTCAGCAATCCGATGAACTGAATTCGATGGGTTGGAAGGGTGCCGGCGGACATCGGTACCGAGCGCTGTTTAGCGAGCGAACCCGCCAGCCCCAGGACGAAGATCATCGGTAGTAGTCGGCCGAGCAGCATGGCGATGCCGAGCGCCGTGTTGTACCAGGTCGTGTTGACGCTGATCCCGGCAAAAGCTGAGCCATTGTTATTCGACGCCGATGTGAAGGCGTAGAGCACTTCGGAGAGCCCGTGGGGGCCGCTGTTAAGCATCCCGGCCCGCTCCCCGGGGAACGCCATAGCAAGAGCCGTACCGGACAACACCAGCGTCGGTGTGGTCAGCAGGTAAAGCGAAGCGAACTTCACTTCTCGGCCGGCGATCTTCTTGCCGAGATACTCGGGCGTTCGCCCGACCATGAGCCCGGCGATAAAGACGCTGAGCACCGCCAAGATCAGCATTCCGTACAGGCCCGATCCGGTACCACCGGGAGCGACCTCGCCGTACATCATGTCGAGCAGCAGTCCGGCGCCGCCGAGGCTGGTATACGAGTCATGGAAGCTGTCGACTGAGCCTGTTGACGTCGCCGTCGTCGCCGTGGCGAAGATCGACGAGTCCGGCACTCCGAACCGGGCCTCGGTGCCCTCGGTCGATGCGCCGACGGCGGTAGGCACCGTTCCGTGATGCGCTGTCTGCGAGCTGAAGATGATGGCAGTGCTGGCCAGGAAGATGATCGCCATCACCCCGACGATCGCCAGGCCCTGACGCTTGTCCTTGACCATGCGCCCGAAGGTGCGGGGCAGCGAGAAGCTGACCACGAGCAGCAGGTAGATCTCGAACCAGTTGGTCCAGACCGTGGGGTTCTCGAACGGGTGCGAGGAGTTGACGTTGTAGAAGCCGCCGCCATTCGTGCCGAGTTCCTTGATGGCCTCCTGGCTGGCGACAGCGCCACCGGTCAGCGTCTGCGACGCCCCGGACACGCCGGTCACGGTGCGATAGTGCGCCCACGTCTCGACGGCACCGCCGCCGATCAGGATGATGGCGACCACGAAGCAGATCGGCAGCAGGATGCGGATGCAGGTGCGGGTGAGGTCGACCCAGAAGTTGCCGAGCCGATCGGTGCGGTTGCGCCTGAAGCCTCGAACCAATGCAATCGCCACGGAGATGCCAACTGCAGCAGAGACGAAGTTCTGCACGGCGAGGCCGGCCGCCTGGGAGACATAACCCAGGGCGCTCTCGCCCGAGTACGACTGCCAGTTGGTGTTCGTGACGAAGCTCGCAGCGGTGTTGAACGACTGGCTGGCTGACATCTGCGGCACGGCGTACGGGTGCCCGAACAGGTGCAGATGCTGGACGCGCAGGAACGCGTACAGGAGCAGCACTGAAACGGCCGAAAAGGCGAGCACGCTGCGCAGGTACACGCCCCACGTCTGCTCGGCGTTCGGGTCGATGCGGGCCACCCGGTAGATGAACCGCTCCGGGGCCAGGTGCTTCTCACTCTCGAACACCCGCGCCATGTAGTCGCCGAACGGGCGGTATGTCGCGGCCAGCGCTATCGCGAGCGTGACGAAGAAGATGATTCCCGCGGTCGTTGTGCTCATCAGAACTTTTCCGGGAAGAGCAGTGCGATGATCAGGAAGACGGCCAGTCCGATCGCGAGGATCAGACCGACGAGATTTTCAGCAGTCACAGCTTTTCCGCTCCTCGGACTATGACCGCCAGCAGGGCGAACACCCCGATCGTCAGCAGCACGAACCAGAAGTCAGTCACGGGCTCTCCTTCCGCAAACCCCGGTGTATTCACCGGCGCATCGGAATGAAACGCCTGCTGAGAGCTCAAGAAGCCGATCCTGACGGGATCCTCACGAGTCGATACGGGACTCTCACGCGATCCTTACGGCTTCCTAACGCCGGACCCGCTCCGTCGGAAGCCAGACGCGTGGCCAGTGATCGCGGTCCAGGCAAGCAAAGTCCGATTCGGAGCGATGCCGCTGCCATACTTCGTCGGGATTGACGCCAGAGCGTTTGGGCATAGCGGCCTTGGCTGATTCGGGGGGAATCGCGCATGGACGTTCGTCGCCGGAGATTGCTGGCCGTAGGGGTGGTTGCCGCCGTTGCGTTGGTCACCGGCGTCGCGGCCCTGCCGGTCAGCGCCGCGACGTCAGTTCCTGAGATCGCCCCGTACTTCGAGACGAGCGGCCCCCACAAGGGCGCGTCATCAGCAAGTTCGGCGTCACGAAAATCGACTTCGACATCGAGGGCGCGGGGATCTCCGACACAGCCACGAACAACTACCGGTTCATCGCCATCAAGGCACTGGAGGCGAAGTACCCGAACATAGAGGTTTCGGTGACGGTCGCAGCGGTCTCATCCCCAGCGGCGTCGCCTTCCTCAAAGCCGCCAAGACGAACGGGGCACGCATCGACGCCGTCAACATCATGACGATGGATTACGGCAGTGCCGTCAGCAACAAGGGTGACCTACAAGAACCTCGGCGCCTTCCTGCACTGAGTTTGTTCAAGATCTTGCATACGGATCGCTCACCAGTCACTTGTTTCGGTTGCCACTGCTGAGGATGTCGAAGGCGTCAAATCCCCGATCACGAAGAACCGACGGGACGAGTCGCCAAGCTGGATGTGTCGGGTCCTTGAGCGCGGAAGCGTCGCGTACGAGCCGCCGGTCCTTGTCCGTCATCTGTTCACGCATCTCGAACGGGTCCTCGACCAGAGCGCAGAGCAGGGCAAGATCGCGCTGGTGCCGGGAGTTGTCACCCGGCAGCCCACAGGCAGCACCTTTCGCCACCACTGATCCGAGCAATGACGGCTGGGGCACTGATCCAAGGCGACCTTCACGCTCCACCACAACTGGCTCGCTGCGGGCCAACGCCTGGGTTCCACCGGGCACCTCGATGGTGCGCCCCGGCACGTCGGTAGTCAGCGAGGCGCGTCTGCCAACCCCATCAGCTTCACGAGTTCATTCAGGATCCCGGGACCAGCAACTGCAGCACGTGGCTCTGGTGACTCGAGCAAGTCGGCAGCCAGTACCGCCGGCCCGACCTCGGACCGGCCGTCGAACAGCCATATGTCGACGGGAATTCGCACCACGACGTTAGGGTCCGCCGTTCCTGGCCGCGCATACCAGGCGCCGGACAACTGAGGCCAAGCCGCCTCCCCTAGGTGACGAAGTGCGCGGCGCGATGGTGGAAGAGCCAGCCGCCGTCGGTGTGATGGAGCACGTCTGTGTAACGCCCCACCAGCTGAACGGCCCAGCCGGAATCGCCGCGCAGGAGGAAGACCACGTCGCTCACGGCCGTCGCTTCCGCGTCAGTGGCCTCGAGGATGAGCGTGTTCAGCACCAGATGGCGCTGCGGCCGCCTGGGGGTCACGCGCGCGTAGGCCTCCCGCAGGGCGTCGTGACCCTGGTGGCTTCCCAGACCCGGGATGTCGCAGCTCCCATCGGCGCAGAAGGTCGCGACGACGTCGTCGGTGCGGCCGTCGTCCAGCGCCTGCGTATACGCCGCGATCGTGTACCGGATCCCCTCGGCCGCAGCGGCGTCAACACCTGTCGACCCCATCACAAGCCCAGGTCGGCGATGGGCTGCTCGAGTGGGTTGACGTTCACCGCGCGCAGCCCCTGCGCCAGCGCGTCATACGGGAGCCCGGCGAGAAAGCCGTCGATCAACCGCTCGAAATTGGAGATGCCGCCCTCGGCGCCCGCGGACAGCCGCAAGTATTCGAATCCCTTGGCGTGCAAGCCTTTCTGCTGCTTGGGGAGGTTGGAGAAGTCCTGCGCGGGGATCGGCGGCCAGCGAGGGTCGTCATGCTCCCAGACCTCAGGCCGGGGCGGCGTCTGCGGCTCGCTGCCCTCCGGGTAGCGGGTCAGCGACCAGATCTCCATCAGCGTCTGCTCCGGGCCGAGCGGCCGGAAGCGGTACGACGAGGCACTGCTGTACATCGGCAGCACGAAGAAGTGCGGGAAGCAGTAGTACATCGAGTCGCCCATGCCCTGCTCGGCAAGCTCGTTGAGGTCAGGAATCACCGCACCCGCGCCGCGATGCCACCGCACGACCGCATCGTTCAGCGCGCGCTGCCAGGTGGACGCCGCCTGCTTCGGATCGGCGGGCAACTCGATGCCCCGCAGGCCCTCGGCCACGCCAACGTCCCTGGCATGCACCATCCCCGCCATGCCGTCGCTCATCGTGTGCAGATACTGGAGCTCACCGTCGAGCCACACGTCCCGATCGAAGGGCTTGCCGGGGCGCGGAAACATCCGGCCGGGTATGCGCAGCTGCGGATGCGACTGCAGCACGTGGTACTGCTCCAGGAACGCCTCTTCAGCGATCTTCCAGTTCACCGGCAGCCGGCAGGCGTACCACCACTCGGCCCGCATCGACTCCAGCTTCCAGGCGTCGAGGACGGTCGCGAACGGCTCGATGCACGCGCGCAGGGGCGGGGCGTCGGCGGCGAGGTTGACCCACGCGCAGCCGCCCCACGTCTCGCAGCGCACCGGGACGAGGTCGAGGTCCTGCGGCTGCAGGTTGTGCTCGTGGAACGTGCGTCGCTGGGTGACGGCGGTGTTCTTGCCGTCCGGGCCATAGCACCAGCCGTGGAACGGGCAGATGAAACCGGACCGGCACGATCCATGGCCCACGGCGACCTTGACCCCACGGTGGCGGCACGCGTTCTGGAACGCCCGCGCTCCCCCGTCCTCGGTGCGCACGATGACGATCGACTGGTCGAGGATCTCGTACTCGGCGAAGTCGTACGGCTGTGGGATCTCCTCCAGCCGGCATCCCATCTGCCAGGTGCGCGACCAAAGTTGCTCGGTCTCCAGCCGGTAGAACTCCGGGTCGTAGTAGCGCTCCTTGGGCGCGCGATCCGCAGCTTGCATCGCGAACGGCACATCGAGTGGAGGCCTTTCGTGTTCCACATCGGCACCGTATACCAACCGGTCGGTACAATCAGCGCTCCTGGATGATCCTCATCGAAGGTGAGCATGGCCCCCTCTGCGGCACCCTCAGCACCTATCGACGTTCTCATCGTCGGCGCCGGCATCACCGGCATCTACCAGCTCTACCGCGCCCGCGAGGCCGGTTTCGACGCCCAGCTCCTCGAGGCGGGAACGGGCGCCGGGGGCACCTGGTTCTGGAATCGCTATCCCGGCGCGCGGTTCGACTCCGAGAGCTACACCTACGGCTACCTGTTCTCGAAGGAGCTGTGGGACGAGTGGGAATGGCAGGAGCACTTCGCCGAACAGCCGGAGATCGAGCGCTACCTCAACCACGTCGTCGACCGCTTCGACCTGCGCCGGCACATGCATTTCGGCGCCGCGGTCAGCTCGGCGGTCTACGACGAGAAAGCGAGCACGTGGACGGTGACGACCCGGCGCGGCGAGCAGCGGCGGGCCCGCTTCCTGATCACCGCCACGGGAATCCTGTCGGTCCCCTACTTCCCCGACGTTCCCGGACGGGAGGACTTCCGAGGCGAGCAGCACCACACCGGGCTCTGGCCAGCGACCCCGGTCGACTTCGCGGGCAAGCGCGTCGCCATCATCGGCACCGGGTCCAGCGGCGTGCAGCTCATTCCCATCGTCGCCGAGCAGGCTGCCTCGTTGACGGTGTACCAGCGCACGGCCAACTGGTGCACGCCGCTGAACAACGCGCCCATCACCCCCGAGGAGCAGGCGCGGCTGCGGGCCGATTTCGAGTCGATCCGCCAGACGCTCAACACCTCCCCGGCCGGGTTCCTGCATCTCCCCCACGACCGTGCGACGTTCGACGACTCGCCGCAGGCGCGGCGCGCGTTCTATGAGGAGATGTGGGCCAGCCCCGGCTTCAGCAAGCTCACCAGCAACTATCAGGACCTGCTGTTCAACGAGCCGGCGAACCAGCAGTGGTGCGAGTTCCTCGCCGAGAGGATCCGCGGCATCGTCGATGATCCCGATACCGCCGAGAAGCTGATCCCGAAGGGACACCGCTACGGCGAGCACCGGCCGCCGTTCGTGACCCGCTACTTCGAGGCCTACAACAACCCCAACGTGTCGCTCGTCGACGTGATCGAAACTCCCATGACCCGTCTCACCGAGACCGGGATCGAGACCGCTGATTCGGGCCGGTTGGTGCTCCGCGAGTTCGACATCGTCGTGTGGGCCACCGGCTTCGACTTCGGCACCGGTGCCCTGCTGCGCATGGGGATTCGCGGCCGGGGCGGGCTCCCGCTCGAGGAGCACTGGGCCGAGGGACCGAAGACCTTCCTGGGCCTGCAGACCACCGGCTTCCCGAACTTCTTCTTTCCCGGCGGTCCGCACGCGGCCGCTGGCAACAACCCGCGCTACAACGGCGACCAGGTCGACTTCCTCACCGCCATGCTGGTCCACGCGCGCGAACACGGCTGCGACACGATCGAGGTCGACCCGGCGGCGGAAGCGGGCTGGACCGCCATGGTCGACCGCGGCGCGACGCGCAAGCCGTCGTTCGGCGCGAGCAGCTACTACTTCGGCGCCAATATCCCGGGCAAGCCGCGCAAGTACCTGCTGAATTCGGCCGGCCGGCCGAAGCTGCTCAAGGACATGGCCGAGGTCATGGCCAACGATTACCAGGCTTTCGGACTCTCCCGCTTGTCAGACGGTGGCCACCGGCGTCAGCGGTGAGCCGACGACTCCCGGCATCCGCAGCGGAGGCGCCGTCAGCAGGAACCGGCTGCGCTGGTGCTCGCGAAGCCAGCCGGCGAGCTCGTGCAGGTACCACATCTCCCCGAGCGGCACCCCGAGCTTGAACAGGCACAGGTGGTGGATCGGCAGGAACGAGTGCCGGCTCTGGTCGCGGTCCTTGCCGAGCAGCCCCTCGACCGCGTAGTTGTCCGCGACCAGCGCTGAGATCTGCGAGTCGGCGATCCAGTCGAGCAGCGCCTCGTCGCGCGCGTCGAGGTAGCTGCCGGTCGTGAAGAGCTTCCTCGGATCAGGGTGGCGGTTCCATTCCAGGATGCGGGTGGCGAAGCCGGTGTGCAGCAGCAGCATGTCGCCGGGCTCGACCACGACGTTGTCCGCAGCCATGATCTCCTGCAGCATCGCGAGGTTCACCCCGCGCCAGTCGTCGCCGATGTGGTGGTGCAGATCGATGAGGACGCCCCGGCCCTGCACCCCCTGGTAGGCCATGTGCTCCAGGCCCAGGTGGCGCGCGAAGCTGCGGTGAGCGCCGCCGTCACCGGCAGCGTCATCCTGCGGGCCGACGAGGTCGAGCCCGGCCCGGTAACCGTTGTAGTAGACGGCCTCCTCCACGCCGTCGCCGTCGGCATCGAACTCGGCGCCGACGTGGGCGAGCGAGTCCCACTGCGTCGAGTACTGCAGCGACAGGGTGACGACGTCATCGGCCCACACGTCGACGTACTTCGGGTCGCCCCAGTCCTGCATCTCGCTCATCCGCACGTTGTAGAAGACGCCCGGCGTGCCGTTCATGTCCTCGGTCGGCGCGATGGAGGGTGGGTGACGCCGCTGGTTCAGCGCCGTGCCGCCGGGATAGTCGAGCGGCAGGCTCAGGCAGAAGCTGCGGCCCTCCGCCACCTCGCGTACGCCCTCCAGGACCTTAGCCGGGGTGAGCAGGTTGATCCGGCCGAGCTCGTCGTCATCGCCCCAGTCACCCCAGGTCGATCCGGGCGGACGCTGCGTCCAGCGCTTCGGCACGGGCTTCTCCTTCCTTGCCGGCAGCGTAACGTTGTACCGACCGGTACGCTCGTAGTCCACTGAACCTAGCGCGAAGGGCGAGTGCATGAGTCAGGCGGATCTCATCGTCTCTGCCGACGGCCACGTCCTGGAGCCGCCGGACCTGTTCAAGACGCGCCTGCCCAAGCAGCTGCGCGATCGCGGAGTGTGGGAAGAGGACTTCGAGGTCGAGCCCATGCAGGGCGGCGCGCGGATCTTCCGCCGGTTGCACACGCCCGGCTTCGACGGCTGGACGATCTCCCGCTATCGCCAGACCGGTGGGCGCATGCCGGAAGGCGATCCCGAGCACATCATCGAGGACATGGCGCTCGACGGCGTCGACGTGCAGGTCATGCACCCCAACCTCTCGCTGTTCGGGCTGTACTCGGACGATCACGAGCTCTCCATGGGTCACGCCCGGGTCTACAACGACTACGTCCTCGAACGGTTCACGCCGTACTTCTCCCAGCTGGCTCCCACCGCGCCGATCCCGATCACCGACATCGGTGACGCGGTCGCCGAGATCGAGCGGGTCGCCGCGGGCGGGTTCCGGGCGATCCTGCTGCCGGCGACCCCGCCCGTGCGCTACTACTCCCGCGCGCTTGATCCGGTGTGGGAGGCGGCTTCGGCGAACGGCCTGCAGATCTTCTTCCACACCCAGACCGGCGGGGTGAAGGTCAATGACCCGTCGTCCACGACGCTGAAGGTCGTGATGGAAAACGCCCAGCAGGTCAACCAGCCGATGACCGAGAAATCCGCCGCCAAGCGCATGATCACGCAGGCCATCTACAGCACGATCGTGCCGCAGCAGATCATCTGCGAGCTCGTCGGCGGCGGGGTCCCCGAGCGTTATCCCAACCTGCACTTCGCGCTGATCGAATTCAACGCGCACTGGCTCGCCTCCCTCGTCGGAGCGATGGACAAGTGCTGGGTCACCGGGATCGGGCAGGACGCCGACTGGTGGCTCGGAGTCTGGGACGACACCCGGCCACCGACCGACCAGCCCAACATGGCGCAGCTCTTCCGGCTGAACGAGAAGTGGCCGTACCCGCTGATGCCGAGCGAGTACGTCAAGCGCCAGTTCCACGTCTCGTTCCAGGATGACCCGGTGGCCGTCGCCTCCCGGTACATCAGCGGCGTGTCGACGCTCGTCTGGGGCAACGACTATCCCCACGCGGAAGGCACCTTCCGGGGCAGCCGCGAGCTCATCGCCAAGCAGTTCGCCGGCGTCCCCGATGACGAGCGCGCGGCCATGCTCGGCGGCACACTCGCCGGAATCCTCGGATACGCAGCCTGAGCGCGCTTCGCTTCGACGGTCGCGTCGCCGTCGTCACCGGAGCGGGCCGCGGGATCGGGCGAGCCCACGCGGTGCTGCTGGCCGAGCGCGGCGCGAGCGTCGTCGTCAACGATCTGGGCGGCTCGATGACCGGGGTCGGCGCCGACACCGCGCCCGCTGCTGCCGTCGCCGCCCAGATTCGTGACGCGGGCGGTGCGGCGGTCGCGGACGGCAGCGACGTGTCAACGGTCGACGGCGCTGAGGCCCTGATCGGGACCGCCATCGAACGCTTCGGACGCCTCGACATCCTCATCAACAACGCCGGAATCATCCGCTGGGCCGGGCTGCCCGAAGCTGACGCCGAGAACCTCGCCCAGCACCTCGCCGTGCACGTCGGCGGATCGTTCAACACCGCGCGGGCGGCCTGGCCGCATCTCGTCAGCCAGGGCTACGGCCGCATCGTGATGACCACGTCCTCCGGGCTCTTCGGGCTGCCGACGAACCTCTCGTACGCCGCCGCGAAAGGCGGCGTCATCGGCCTGACGCGCAGCCTTGCCGTGGCGGGAGCGAAAAAGGGCATCAAGATCAACGCGCTTGCCCCGGCGGCGATGACGCGGATGGCGGGGCCGGCGAGCGGCGAGCCTGACCCGCACATGGCCCCGGAGCTGGTGGCACCGATGGCGGCCTTCCTCGCCCACGAGAGCTGCCCGGTGACCGGCGAGATCTACGCCGCGGGTGCCGGCCGGTTCTCGCGCATCTTCATCGCCTCGACCCCGGGATACGTGCACCCGGGGCCCGAGCCGACCCCAGAGGACATCGCCGCGCAGTGGCCGGCGATCAACGACGAAGGCGATTATCGCGTTCCCGCCAGCCTGTTGGAGTGGTCGGCCGGCTTCCTGGCGCACCTCCCGCAGACTCCCGGTCCGTGACCTCGCGCGGCAGACGATCCGCTGCCCGCCGGCCGCGAAAGGTCTTTCGGTCGAGCAGACAATCCGGTGCCTTTCCGGACTGAACTGGCAGCGGATCGTCTGCTCGAACGGAGAACGACCGACGCCCTGAGGTCAGCGCTTTGTGTGCGCACCATCGCGGCTCACTTTTCAGCCTCCGCGCAACTCGCGCTTGAGCACCTTCCCCGACGGGTTGCGCGGCAGGGCGTCGAGGAACGCGATGTCCTTGGGCACTTTGAAACGCGCGAGGCGGGCCCGGCAGTACTCGACCAGCGCGTCGCCTGACACCTCGGCGCCAGAGCGCAGGACGACGAACGCCACCGGCACCTCGCCCCAGCGCTCGTCGGGGCGTCCCACGACCGCCGCCTCGAGCACCGCCTCGTGCTCGTACAGCACCCGCTCGACCTCCGAGCCGGCGATGTTCTCGCCGCCCGAGACGATCATGTCCTTGAGCCGGTCAACGATGAACAGGTAGCCATCCTCATCGCGCACGCCGATGTCCCCGGTGTGAAACCAGCCGCCGGCAAAGGCTGCAGCCGTCGCCTCCGGATCACGCCAGTAACCCTTGAACACCTTGGGACCGCGCATCACGATCTCCCCGCGTTCGCCCGGAGCGACCGAGGCGCCGTGCTCGTCCCAGATGTCGAGTTCGAGGTACAGGCAGGGACGGCCGACGCTGCCGAGCTTGGTGACGATGCTGTCGCGGTCGAGGAACGTATCCCCGGAGACGGTCTCGGTGAGTCCGTACGCGTCGGCGAACCATGCCGAGGAGAACGTCCGCTGGATCCGCTCGATGAGCGGCACCGGCATCTTCTCTCCGCCATTGATGACGAGGCGCACGGACGACAGGTCTCGCTGCTCGATGTCGGGCAACGCCATGATGGCGTTGACCATCGCGGGCGCGAGCCAGACGACGGTCACCCGCGAGCGCTCCAACTCGCCGGCCACCGCCGCCGCATCGAACGCGCGATGGATGATCGTGGTAGCCCCCGCGGCGATCAGCGACGTGGTCGTCAAATCGAGGGCCCCCACGTGGTAGAGCGGGCCGCAGGCGAGCCCGCGATCGGCGCTGGTGAAGCCGAACTCCACGAGGTGGGCGAGGTTCTTCCAGGCCAGGTTCGCGTGCGTGAGCATGACGCCCTTGGGGCGCCCGGTCGTGCCGGAGGTGTACATCAGCCGGTGGACGTCATCAGCCGCAACGCGGGCTTGCGGAGGCGCCGATGCCGCCCGGAGGTCGTGAAGGGCGACCCACCCGTCGGCCGCCCCGATGCAGACCCGCTGCGGTCCGTCGTCCCAACCGCCGGTCGCCGCATTCCCGAGATCGACGAGCGCCGCATCGCACACGAGTGCGCGAGCCTGCGAATGCTCGAGGATGTAACGCACCTCAGGGGCCGCCAGCCGCCAGTTGATGGGCATGGCGATCGCGCCGAGATAGTTCGCGGCGAAGACGGTCTCGAGGAACTCCGGGCAGTTGTACGACAACAGGCCCACGACGTCTCCGCGCCCGACGCCGCGCTCATGCAGCCCGCCGGCCAAGGCGATGGCGTTCGCTTCCATCTGCCGGTAGGTCGTGGTCGCGCCCTCGAAGACGCTGAGCGCCTTGTCAGGGGTCCGGATCGCGTGATGGGCCAGCACGGCGAACCAGTTCAGATCGGCCTGCATCTCGGGGAAGCCACTCACATGCGAGAATGTACCGACCAGTCAGTCGAACGGAACGGATCATCGTGTCGTCGCCCATGCCGTCCCCCGCGCCGAGTGATCGCAGCCGGCGCAGCCCCAACTGGGCATCGCGGCGCAACGCCATCGTCGACACGTCGGCGCGGGTCTTCGCCCGCGGCGGCTACCACGCCACCGGCATCGCCGAGCTCTGCATCGCCAACGATCTCGGCAAGGGCGCGCTCTACCACTACATCGGCTCCAAGGAGGAGCTGCTCGCCGCGATCCACGATCGCGTGATGGACGAGGTGATCGCCAGCGCCGAGCGGGTCGCCGCCGCGGGCGGGTCGCCGACGAAGCAGCTGACGATGCTCGGCGATCAACTGCTCGACGTCATCGCCCGGTACCCCGACCACGTCTGGGTTTTCCTGCACGAATTCCCCGCGCTGACGGGCGAGCGGGCCGAGCAGTTCCGCGAGCGCCGGCGCGAGTTCGAACGCGCCCTGGAGACGATCCTGCAAGCCGGCATCGAGTCGGGTGAGTTCCGTGACGTCGACCCCAGGCTCACCGCGCTCGCCTGGCTCGGCATGCACAACTACACCTACCTCTGGCTGAAGCCGGACGGCGCGCTCTCGGCCCACGATGTCGCGAAGCGGTTCGCTGACATCTTCGTCGCGGGTATCGCGAATCCCCGCAAATCCAGGAAGAAGGGCAAGTAGCGCCCGTTCATCAGCTCAGGGCGCCGCGTAACCGCCGTCGACGACGAGTGCCGACCCGGTGGTCCACCGTGAGGCGTCCCCGGCGAGGTAGGAGTAGGCGCCGACCAGATCCTTCGCCTCACCCAGCCCGAGCGGATGCCGCCCGGCGATCGCGTCGAGCGCCTGCTGCGGAAGGTCGGCGTGAATGGCCGACAGGAACGTCCCGGGGCAGACGCAATTGACCCGGATGCCGTCCCGCGCGTACTCGACCGCCGCGACCTTCGCCAGCTGGATGACGGCTGCCTTCGTCGCGCAGTAGGGCGCCGCGTGCGACCACGCGGTAAGCCCCGAGACCGACGCGGTGAGCACGATGGATCCCGACTGCTGAGCCCGCATCACGGGTACCGCAGCGCGGATCCCGTTGACCGCACCCATGACGTTCACGCGGAACGCGCGTTCCCAATCCTGCGTGCTGAGGTTGTGGATGCGCCCGTTGGGCGAGAGCACCCCGGCGTTGCTGACGAGCACGTCGACCCGGCCGAACCGTTCGACCGCGAGCGTGACGACGGCCTCCACCTGGTCGATCTCGCCCACGTCAGCGAGCAGCGTGGCAAGCTCCCCCCGCTGCTCCGGAAGGCCGGCGAGAGTCGCATCGAGCGAGTCGTGGCTGAGGTCGCTCAGGACGAGGTCGGTATCCGGCTCGCCGGCGAACTGGCGCGCAAGTGCCGCGCCGAGTGCTCCCCCGGCCCCGGTGATGACGACGGTGCGTCGGGATCCGGTCATCCGTCATCACCCCCGCTCGGCGTGTACCGGTCGTTACAGTACACAGCATGACCCAAGGGCTGGACGACCTGCTCGAGATGCATCGGCGGATGCTGCTGATCCGGGGATTCGAGCAGCGGGTGTCGGCACTTTTCCGGGACGGCGAGGTTCCGGGCTTCGTGCACCTGTCGATCGGGCAGGAGGCCGCCGCCGTCGGTGCCTGCTGGCCGCTGGGCCCGGCCGACGTCATCACGTCCACCCATCGCGGCCATGGACACTGCCTGGCAAAAGGCCTTGACCCGCTGGGGATGTTCGCTGAGCTGATGGCGCGCCAGCAGGGCACCAATGCGGGACGCGGCGGCTCGATGCATATCGCCGATCCGAAGCTCGGCATCTTCGGGGCCAACGGCATCGTGGCCGCGGGCCTGCCGATCGCGGTCGGCGCGGCGGCGGCGGCCCAATTGCGCGGCGACGGCAGCGTCGCTGTCTCCTTCTTCGGGGACGGCGCGGTCGCCCAGGGCGCCTTCCACGAGGCCGTGAACCTCGCAGCAGTCTGGCAGCTGCCGGTCATCTTCTTCTGCGAGAACAATGGGTACGCCGAGTTCTCCCCCGCAGCGACCCAGCACGCGGCCCCGCTCGAGCTTCGGGCCGCGGGTTACGGAGTCGACTACGTGGCGGTCGACGGCAACGACGTCAGTGCGACTGCGGCCGCCATGAACGACGTGGTCGAAGCCGTCCGCGCCGGGCGGGGTCCGGTGTTCCTCGAAGCCACGACCTACCGCTGGCACGGCCACTACGAAGGCGATCCGGAGCGCTATCGGACGCCCGAAGAAGTGCAGTCGTGGGAAGCGCGCGATCCCCTCGTACTGCATGCGAACCGGCTGCGTGAGACGGGCGCCAGCGATGACGATCTCAAGGCGATGGCCGCGGCGGTCGGCCACGAGCTGGATGAGGCGGTCGAGGCGGCGCGCCGGCTCGCCGCGCCCGACGCGTCGACTCTCATGGAGTTCGTCACCCAGCCGCGCGTGGCACGTTCCGAGCCTCCGGCGCCGCCCGAGGATGCGCCGGTCTTTCGCATGATGGACGCGGTCCGCACGGCGCTCGAGGTCGAGCTCGCGGCGGACGAGCGGGTCTTCGTGGCGGGCATCGATGTGGCCGACGGCGGCGGAGTCTTCGGCCTCACGCGCGGCCTGCGGCAACGCTTCGGTGACCGCGTGCGCGACACGCCGATCTCAGAGACCGCCGTCATGGGGCTCGGGGTCGGCGCGGCGATGGCCGGCATGCGGCCGGTCGTCGAGCTGATGTACCTGGACTTTCTCGGAGTCTGCTTCGACCAGCTGATGAACCAGGCCGCCAAGATGCCGTTCATGACCGGCGGCGCCGCGCAGATGGGGCTGACCGTACGGACCCAGTTCGGCGCCGGGCGATCGGCGGGAAGCCAGCATTCGCAAAGTCTTGAGGCGCTGCTCGCCCACATCCCCGGGCTGACGGTCGTGATGCCCTCGACGCCGGCCGACGCGTACGGACTGCTGCGCGCCGCCATCCAGGATCCGAACCCGGTCGTCTTCATCGAGAATCGGCTGCTCTACACGATGAAAGGCCCGCAGCCGCCAGAGGACTACATCCTCCCGATCGGCAAGGCCGCGGTCGTACGCCAGGGGAACGACATCACCGTCGTATCGGTCTCCCGGATGGTCCATGAAGCCCTCGCCGCCGCAGAGACCGTGGCGGCAGAAGGGGTCTCGGTCGAGGTGATCGACCTGCGCACAGTCGCCCCGCTCGACATGGCCACCGTCCTCGACTCGGTACGCCGCACCAACCGTCTCCTCATCGCCCACGAAGCGGTCGTGCCGTTCGGCATCGGCGCCGAGATCGCCGCGACCGTCGCCAAGGAAGCGCTGTGCGACCTCGACGCCCCGATCGAACGCATCGGCGCCGCTGCCACTCCCCCGCCGTATGCTCCCGAACTCGAACGCGCCTGGCTGCCCGACCGAGAGGTCATCGCCGACGCCCTGCGCCGCCTCGCCGCCTTCTGACATGATCATGGGTGCGTTGATCTTGGGGACGTCAGCAACCTAGGGTGCGGGCGATCACCATGTGCTGGATCTCGTTCGTCCCCTCGCCGATCTCCAGCACCTTCGCGTCGCAGTAGAAGCGGGCCACCGCCGAGTCGAGCATGTAGCCGGTCCCGCCGTGGATCTGCACCGCTTCCGACGCCGCCCAGACGGCGACCCGGCTGGCCTTGAGCTTGGCCATCGAGGCCTCCTTCAGGAACGGCTGGCCGCTGTCACGCAGGTACGCCGCGCGATACGTCAGCCAGCGCGCCGCCTCGAGCTCAGTCGCGATGTCGGCGAGCTTGAACTGCACCGCCTGGAACTTCGAGATCGGCTGGCCGAACTGCACCCGCTGCTGGGCGTAGGCCGTCGCGAGGTCGAGCACGGCCTGGGTGAGGCTGAGCGAGAGGGCGGCGATCGAGATACGCCCGACCTCGAGGGTCGCGAGAAATTGGCTGAGGCCCAGGTCCGGATCGCCGACCAGGTGCTCGTCGGGAACCCATACGTCGTCAAAGAAGAGTTCGCGCGTATCGAGGCCACGCCAGCCGATACCGCGCATCTTCGGCCCCATCGTGAAGCCGGGTGTGTCCCTCTCCACCACGAAGCTCGCGAAGCGCGGCCCCTTCCCCTCCACCTCCTGAGTACGGGCCAGCACCGTCACGCCGAGGGACATGTCGGTGCCGGCGTTGGAGATGAACGTCTTGTGGCCGTTGATGCGCCAGCCGCCATCGTGGCGTTCGGCGCGGGTACGGATGGCCCGCGTGTCCGACCCTGCCTCGGGCTCGGTCAATCCAAAAGCACCCAGCGCCCGGCCCTCGGCCAGCGGCCGGAGCCACCTCTCACGTTGCGCATCGTTGCCGAACAGGTACAGCGGCAGCGAACCGATCGTGATGTGCGCCTGCAGCGCGGCGGCCACCGACTGGTCCGCCTGACCGATCTGCTCCAGCGCCGCCACGAAACCGACGGTCGACATCCCGATCCCGCCCCACTGCTCGGGAATGAGCATCCCGAGCAGACCCAGCTCCCCCATCTCACGCAGCAGGTCGGTGGCGCAACGCCCCTCGTCCCAGGCGAGGGGGGCGCGCGGCGCGATCTCCTTCTGGGCGAAGTCTCGACAGAGCTCGACCAGCGCTCGCTCGGAGTCGGTCAACGAGAAGTCCACACCGCGATGGTATTGGACCGACTGGTACAGCAACAGCTAGGTTCATCAGGTGCGCTTCGGACTCGACATCGCCCAGCAACGCCAACCGTGGGACGAGATAGCCAGGCGCGTCCGGCTCGCCGAGGAGCTCGGCTTCGACGGCGCCTGGGGTTTCGACCACTTCCAGCCCATGTACGGCGACGGGCCGGGCGAGACGTTCGAGGGAATGGCGACTCTCGCCGCCCTTTCCGGGCTGACAACCCGGATTCGCCTAGGGCTGCTGGTGACCGGCGTGACCTATCGGCATCCGTCGGTATTCGCCGCCGAGGCGCTCACGATCGACCACGCGAGCCACGGCCGGCTCGAGCTCGCCCTCGGCGCCGCCTGGTTCGACAGGGAGCATCACGAGCTCGGCATCCCGTTCCCAAAGACCGGCGAGCGCTTCGACTTGCTGGAGGACACGCTCGAGATCATCACGCGCCTCTACACCGGCGAGGTCGTCGATTACGAAGGCCGAACAGTGTCGCTGCAGCAGGCCAGAATGCAGCCGTTGCCGGTCCAACGGCCGCATCCGCCGATCTGGATCGGAGGGACCGGCCCACGGCGCACCCTGCCGCTCGTCGGCCGCTTCGCCGATGTCTGGCATGCCTGGGGCAGCCCCAACAGCCTGCGTGAGGCGAACGCCGCGATCGACGGATTCGCCGCGGAAGCCGGACGCGACCCGTCCTCGATCGTGCGGGCCAGTTCGCTCTCGCTGGACGATCTCGATACCGCCCGCCGTCACGCGGCGAAGTGGCGCGATGCGGGCTACGACTATCTCGTCTGCGGATGGCCCGGCGCGGGCCAGGCCCAGGTCGAGGCGTTCGCCCGCGACGTACTGCCCGAGTTCTCGGGCGACTGAAGGAGGACCGATGACTGAGCTGACCGCCGACTTCTTCCGCGACCCGGCGACCCTCGCCGACCCGTACCCGTACTACGCGTTCCTGCGCGAGCAGGGTCCGGTGTACCGCGAGCCCCACCACGGCGTCGTGCTGGTCACCGGCTACGACGAGGCCCGTGCCATCTACTCCGACCTCGACACGTTCTCCTCGTGCAACTCGGTGAGCGGGCCGTTTCCGGGATTCTCGCCGCCGCTCGGCGGCCCCGGAGTCGCCGACGTCAACGAGCTCATCGAGGAGCACCGGCACGAGTTGCCGATGCACGACCAGATCATCTGTTTCGACCCGCCCGTGCACACCGACCACCGAGCACTCCTGATGCGGCTGCTCACCCCGAAACGCCTGGCGGAGAACGAAGAATTCATGTGGCGGCTGGCCGACCGCCAGATCGACACGTTCGCGACGCGCGGCTCGGTGGAGCTCATCAGTGAGTACGCGAGCCCGTTCGCCTTCCTCGTGATCGCCGATCTGCTCGGTGTGCCCGAGGAAGATCGGGCGACGTTCATGGCCGACATGCAGGGGAAGGGGCGCCGGCGCACCATGGTCGGCAGCGCCAAGGAGAATCTCGAGCACAACCCGCTCGGGTTCCTGTACGACTGGTTCAGCGGCTACGTCGAGGATCGGCGCCGCGAACCGCGCCAAGACGTGCTCACCGGTCTGGCCACCGCGACCTTCCCGGACGGCTCGCTGCCCGAGGTCATCGACGTCGTGCGCGTCGCGGTGAACCTGTTCGCCGCGGGGCAGGAGACGACCGTCCGACTTCTCGGGTCGGCCTTGCAGCTGATGGCGGATAGGCCGGAAATCCAGGAGAAGCTGCGCGCCGACCGCGACCAGATCCCGGACTTCATCGAAGAGATGCTGCGTTACGAGAGCCCGGTGAAAGGCAGCTTCCGGCTCGCACGAGTCTCGACGACGTTGGGCGGCGTCGAGATCCCGGCGGGGACGACCGTGATGCTGTTGAACGGTGCCGCGAGCAGAGACGCCTCCCGCTTCGAGAATTCTGATGAGTTCGAGGTCGATCGGCTGAACTCACGCCAGCACCTCGCGTTCGGGCGCGGCGTCCACTCCTGCCCCGGCGGCCCGCTTGCCCGGGTGGAAGCGCGGGTCAGCGTCGAGCGGCTACTCGATCGGCTGGGCGAGATCCGCATTTCGGCGGAGCACCACGGCCCACCCGGCGAGCGGCGCTACCAATACGTGCCGACGTTCATCCTGCGCGGACTGACCTCCCTGCACCTGGAATTCACCCCGGCGACGGCGACATCGACGGCTGGGTAAGGATGCTCACATGCGCGCAGCGGTATTCACCTCCGGCCAGCCGTGCCTGTCCGTGGAACAGGTGCCGGACCCGACCCCGGGACCGGGCGATCTGATCCTGCGGGTCGACGCGTGCGGCATCTGCGGATCCGACCTGCACATGGCGCACGCGCTCAAGGACCTGCCCGGCATCATCTTCGGCCACGAGTTCTGCGGGACGGTCGTAGCCAGGGGTGCCCAGGCACACGGCTACCGGGAAGGCGATCGGGTCGTCGGGCTCCCGCTGTTCGGGTGCGGGCATTGTTCCGCGTGCATCTCGGGTGCCGTCGAAAAGTGCCCGCAGGCTGAACTCACAGGCGCCCAAAGGCCCGGTGCGTACGCGGAGTACGTCGCGGTGAGCGCGGCGGAGTCGTTCCCCGTACCGGACGGCATGAGCGAGGATCTCGGCGCGCTCGTTGAGCCGCTCGCCGTAGCGCACCATGCCTTGGAGCGCAGTCCGCGCGAGCCGGGCGAACCCGTACTCGTCCTCGGGGCGGGGCCGGTAGGGCTCGCGGTCGCCTTGTGGGCGCGCGCGCTGGGCGCCCGCGAGGTCGTGGTCAGCGATCCCGTCGCGCACCGGCGGGCGTTGGCGGAGCGCATCGGCGCCGCGTCGATCGACCCGACGAACCAGGACGTCGCGGCGGCATTCGCCACGGTGACCGGCGGCCCGCCGCGCGTGGTGCTGGAGTGCGTCGGCCGGCCCGGAGTGATTGCGCACGCGATGGAGGTCGCGGCGACGGACGCGCATGTGACGCTGGTAGGCGCCTGCCTGGCACCGGACACCTTCCACCCGCTGGTACCGACCGGCAAAGAGTTGACGCTGCAATTCGTCATCTACTACCGCCGCCGGGATTTCACCCAGACGCTCGCTGCGCTGTCCGCGGCTCGCCTCGACCCCAGCCCGCTGGTGACCGGGCACGTCGGACTCGACGAACTACCTGCCCGGTTCGACGCGCTGCTGGGCGAGAACTCCGACTGCAAGGTGCTCATTCACCCCTGACTTCGCCGTCACGCGGCTCAGCCGCCGTGCCTTTCCAACGCCGAGGGGATGCACGACCGCGACGAAATCGGAGAACTGCGACAAACGAGAAGTAATCGACACACGCTCACCGTGAGGCCTGCCCGGCCTACCGCGACCGTCCCCCTGCGCTGCGGGAAATTGTCAGGAGTCCATTCGGCTGACAGCGGACCGGCTGATGCGCCAACATGGCGACGCCCCGACGAACCAGCGAGAGGACCGACATGGCGGAAATCGCCGAGCTGCCAATGGCCGACACCACCGAGATGGCCGCCATTCACCGCGTCTTTCGCAACGCGCTGACGGAGGCGCCGCGACTCGTCGGACCCGCTGCGGGCGACCGGGAGCGCGCCGAGATGGTGGGGTCGTACTACGACAACGTGCTGAGGTTGCTGCACGTGCATCACGAGAGCGAGGACGTGTCGCTCACACCGCGACTCGTTGCCCGAGGCACTCCCGCGGAGGCTGCTGAGATCACCCGTATCGCACAGCAGCACGCCGCCGTGCTCGGCGACATCGAAGCGGCGAATGCGCGCATCGGGGCGTTCCGGGCGACGCCGACGATCGACAGCGCCGCGACTCTCGCGAGTTCACTCGCGGGACTGCAGGCGAGCCTCGTCCCCCACCTGGACGAGGAGGAAGCGGTCGCGATGCCGATAGCAGCCAAGTACATCAACGTCGCCGAGTGGGGCGAGCTGCCAGGCCACGGCATCGCCAACTTCACCGGCGACAAGCTGTGGCTGATCCTCGGGCTTATCCGGGAGCAGATGTCGGACGACCAGCTCGCCAACATGGATGCTCACATGCCGCCGCCGCTCAGCCAGTTCTGGGCCGAATCCGGCGAGCAGTTCTTCACGGAGTACATCAGCGCCTTGCATATCTGACCTGGTCCGACGAGCCGCGCGACACGGGCGCATCGCCAACCCGCGCCCACACCGTCTCCTAGGCTGCTCTCGGAGGTGGTTGCGATGGCGGGGTGGGAGGCCCGTCGACGCGTGCTGCGCGGCTCGCTGCGCGGGCTGGTTTTCGGTCAGTGCGTGGGGCAGGCTGCGGACGGCCTCGCGCAGATCGCCTTTGCGCAATTCGTCGTCTTCGACACCGGCCGCGGCGCGACCCCCGCTCGGCTGGCCAGTGTCCTCGCGGTCACGCTGCTGCCGTTCAGCCTGGTCGGTCCCTTCACGGGCGTCTTCATCGATCGCTGGTCACGCCGCCAGGTCTTGGTGGTCATGTCCTTCGTGCGGGCGGCGCTGACGCTTGCCGCACTCGCCACCGTCGTCACCCATTCCCAGGCCGGTGCCTTCATCGGGGTGCTGCTCTTGCTGTCGACCTCCCGGTTCGTGCTGGCCGCGAAAGGCGCCGCGCTGCCCGGGACCGTCGATGCTGGGGATCTGGTGCCGGCCAACGCGATCTCGGCGATCGCCGGCATGTCGGCCTCGTTCACCGGTGCGATAGCCGGCGCGGCTTTCGTGGGTCATTCCGCCGCGGCTGGCTTCGTCGCCGCGAGCCTGCTCTACGTCGGCGCGGGCCTGATCTTCGTCCGGCTTCCGGACCTCGGGGGCACGGCGCTCAAGGGTTTGAGCTCGGGCCCGCGCGAGGCACTGGCCGAGGCTCGCGACGGGCTGCGCGTCATCCTTGCGACCCCGGACATCCGGCGTCCACTGGCTGCCGTGTGGCTGCACCGACTGCTGCTCGGCGCAGGATTCGTGCTGGTCGTCCTCGTCGCGGATGCACGCTTCCACCTGAAGATCGCCGGTTACGGTCTTGCGCTCGGCGCGACGGGAGTCGCTGCCTTTCTGGGGTCGCTCGCGGCACCGGTCTGCGCCCAGCGCTGGCGCCCCTTGGTGCTGATCCCCCTCACCTTCCTGCCGCCCGCGGTGGCGGTGCTGGTCGGCGCGTTCTATCCCGACCTGGTCGTCATGATCGCTGCCCTCGGTCTCACCGGATTCTCCTTCCAGCTGTTGAAGGTCCTGGCGGACGCGATGGTCGGGGGCGCCTCTGCGGACGCGGTGCGGGGGCGTGTGTTCTCCATCTACGACGTCCTTTACAACGTGGCGTTCGTCATCGCCGGACTGCTGATGATCCCGCTGTGGCAGCCCGGTCGCGTCCACCTCCTGCTCGGCTCGCTGGCTGCCGCATTTCTCACCGGCGGGCTGATCTTCTGGTGGGTACTTGGCAACGGAGCACGAGCGGATGCTGACCGGCTGGCTCCCTCCACCGAGGGTCGCTAGGTTCTCGCGCTCGCGTCCGGCGGGAAGATCACCGTCACGGCTCCCGCGGGCTCACGGGGAGCGTGACGAGACGTCTAGAGGTACACAACGGGCTACGGCAGGAGCATCCCGCCGGGCCGGCTGAGGACCGCTTCGGCGGCGGCCACGGTCAGCAGCGGGGTGTGGGCCGGTCCGGGTGCCGGGGCGGCGCTCAGCGGCGAGCCCTGCGGGCACCACGGGTTGGCCGGTACCCCGTCGCACGGGTTGGGCATGGAGGGCAGCCCGGCCGGCAGTGGGTGCATCACCACACCGGTCGTCTTCGGGTAGTGGGCGGCGGCCGGGCACTTCCCGAAGCCGGTGTCGCACAAGGCCTGGTTCAGCAGATCGCCGGCGCCGGTCGCCTTGGACGGCGTCGAGTCACAGTTGGGTTGGGTCTTTTCCAGGTCAGCCGGCGAACTGCCAGCCGGGGCGGTGTTGGACTGGTAGCAGTTTCGCGGCTTCCCGGGGGTCAGGACGATCTGCGCGAAGTCGGAGTTCGAGGGATTTCCGAAGAATCCGTTGTGGCTGAAAGTGTTGTGCAGCAGCGCGTTTCCGTAGGCCTCGTAGACGCAGCCGAGCCCGGAGATCTGCGTGCCACCGGTACCGCTGCAGGTCTGATTCAAGTCAGGCTTGCCGCTGTCAGGGAAGGGGGCGAACAGGATTCCCCACGCCCCGTTGTTGGAGAACGTGTTGTTCATGACGGTGTCGTTCCGGCCGCCGGACACGGTCATTCCGGTGCCGAGGGGGCCGTTCGAGGCGGTGCCCGCCTTGGGGGCGTTGGGGTTGTTGTTGTCGTGCACGTTGTTGTTCATGAACACCCAGCAGGAGTGCGTGTGGGTGATCGGGCTGATCCCGTTGTTCGGGCAGGCGCCGTCCTGCGGGGCGGGAGGGTCGCCCTTGATCTGGGTGTTGGTGTCGAAACCGTCCTGGTTGTTGTCGAATTCGGAGTTCTCAATGATGACCGCGCCGCCGGAATTGGTCCCCGAGTAGCCCAGGACGCTGTACTCCATCCAGGCGTGGTTGATCGTCACGTCGCACACCTGCTGGCAGGCACCCACGTACATCCCGGAGTCGTTGAAGTTGCTGGCGTACAACTGGTCCCAGAGGCCCGGGCCCTGCGCGTCGGAGGAGAAGATCCCATACTGCGCGGCAGTTTTCTCGCCGCCGAAGTAGGTCGAGGTGGCGGTGAGGTAGCGGCCGGTGTAGCCGTGAAGCCCGATCGTCGCGGTCTCGGCGCCGCCGTTCCACCACACCTCGTTGCCGCTTTCGTCGGCGCCGGCCAGGAAGTTGCACGCCGTGAGGTTCTCGATGCTGACCCCGTCGGCTTTCCACACCACGATTCCGTTGCGGCCTGCCACCTTGCCGGCCGCGTCCTTGGCACCGAACTGCTGGGCGCTGGGGTCGGCACTGCACGCCTTTGAGCCCGGCTTCGTGCCGTCGACGATGACCCCGGAGCGGCTCATCCCCCGCAGGTGCAGGTTGGACTTGGTGATGTAGACCCCGCCGAAGTTACCGTGATCGAAATTCGGCGGCGGGTCGGCGAGATCAGCGCTCTCGTGGTAGTCGCCAGGGGCGATGAGGATCCAGTCGCCGGGCGCCGCGGCCTCTACCGCCGACTGGATGCTCTGGTACTTGCCGGCCTTGCCGTGGAAGGTGCCGACCAGCAGCACCTTGGCGCTCGACGCGCCGCTCGCCTTGCTGCTGGGTGCCGCCTTGGGCGACGACGAACCGCAAGCGGCGAGGGCGGTGGTCACGGCGGCCAACCCAGCGCCCACGGCCATCAGGCGACGGCTCCGGCGGGCTGTCAAGCTGCGTATCACGTCGAGTACCCCCACGAGGATGGTGCAGAGGCGGAGCAGGCTACCAGCCGGTCCCGGCGCGACGCGGGCGTCACGAACGTGTCGTGCCCCGCGCTGCTCGGAAGGACAGAAGTGAGGACGTGGCCCCGCTCGATCACCGCCGTCGGACCGTCACGCTCAGCCGGCGGCTCAACTGGCGTAGGTGTCACCGCCCACGTACAGCCATCGGCCGTTCTTCTTGGTGAACCAGCTGCGCTCGGCTAGCCCCGGTTGCTCGCCTGCACGGTCCATCCCGGGATGAGCCCGAGGTCCGAGCAGAGCTTGGGCGCGTAGATCCACTTGCCCAGGAACCGGTCGGCGCCCGGGTCGGATGCCAGCCACGCCACGACCTTGCCCGTCGCCTCCGCCGGGGCGCTGCCGAACTCGTCCTCGTACTCGTCGTCCGGCTTGACCACCTTGCGCGCCTCGGTGATGACGTTGCCCGGGTCGACGTTGAACGTCTTGATCCCGGCGGCCAGGTGCTCCGCATTCATACCGCCGGCCACCCGGCCGAACGCCGCCTTCGACCCTGAGTAGAGAATCCCCCAGCCGCCCTCGCCGGGCGGACCGGGAGGGTCCCACCGCGCGGAGCCGGACACCATGTCGACGATGACCCCGCTGCCGCGCTCTCTCATGTGCGGCAGCACCCCCTGAATCAGCAGGATCTGGTGGATGACGTTGCCGGTGAACACGGCCATCATCGACTCAGGGGTCAGGTCCTCGATGCGGTCGAGCGACCCGACGCCGCGGTAGATGGCGTTGTTGAACAACACGTCGACCCGGCCCCACTCGTCCAGCACCCGCCGCGGCAGCGCCAGAACCGACTCGCGGTCGAGCAGATCCATCGGGACGATCAGCGCCCGCCGACCGCGCTCCTCGATCTCCTGCGCGGTGCGCTCGAGGCTGCCAGGAACGGAAAGCGTGCGCGCCTCACGTACCGAGTTGGCTTCCGCGACGCCCTCGCCCTCCTTGACGGTGCGCGCGCTGACCGCCACGTCGAACCCGGCCTCGGCCAGTGCCAGCGCGCCCGCGCGACCGATCCCGCGGCTGGCTCCGGTGACGATGGCGACTGGCGTGTCGGGCATATCGCTCCCAGAGTGACGCGGCAACGGGTGGTCGTTGCACATTAACGCCCGGCCGATCGAGCCCTTTCGTGAGTAGCTACGAGAACTGCACCGGAAGCCGATTCGGACCGCGAAGCATCTGAGCGAAGGTCGCACCGATCCGGGCGCCCGGATCATCGGCAAGGCGCAGGCCGGGCAGCCGGGAAAGGAGCACCTTGAGGGAGATCTCGATCTCCGCGCGGGCCAGGTGAGCTCCCAGGCAGAAGTGCTGGCCGAAACCAAAGGCCAGCGTGCCGGACGGGCGCCGCCGGACGTCGAAGCGGTCGGGGTCGTCGAACTTCGCCGGGTCCCGGTTGGCGGCCACGATGGCGAAGATGAGCGGCGTGTCCGCCGGGATGGCGATGTCGTTCCACACCGCGTCCTGCGGGTTGTGCCGGGGCAGCAAGGCGACCGGGGCTTCCCATCGCAGGCCTTCCTCGGCAGCCCACCGGGCCTCTCCCCCGAGGTCCGACGCCACCAGCTCCAGCTGGTCGGGGTGGGTCAGCAGACCGTAGAGGGTATTGCCGAGCCCGAGGTAGGTCGTGTCGCTACCGGCCGGGAAGAGCAATTTGAGGAAGTTCATGATTTCCTCGTCGGTCAACCGCTCGCCGTCGACTTCTTCGGTGGCCAGCTTGGAGATCAGGTCATGGGCCGGCTCGGTGCGCCGCTGCGCCAGGATCGGCGCCACGAAGGCGGTGAATTCCCGCGAGCACTGCACCGCGTGCTCATAGTTCTGCTGGATGTCGAGCATCCCGAGCGCCCAGCGGGCCACCAGGTCCTCAGAGGCTCTCGGAAGACCCAGCATCCGCAGGATGATGCTGAACGGGTACCGCTTGGTGTACTGGGCGACGAGGTCCGCCTCGCCTTGCGCCTGAAACCGGTCGATCAGCTCGTGTGCCACCGGCTCGAGCAAGGGAGTGATGAGCTCCGAAACGATCCGCTGGCGAAATGCCGGAGAGGCCAGCGCCCGGTTCCTGCGGTGTTCCGCGCCATACATGCACTGGATGTTGTAACCCAGCACGTCCGTGACCACGTTGGCGTAGAAGGCCTTGGAGGGGAACGTGGCCTCGTCCTTGAATGCCGCGTCGACCAACTCGTAGCTGGTGAACATCACGGCCGGCTGCCCGAAGCTCCGCACCCATGCCGCCGGTCGACGTTCGCGGAGCGCTGATAGCCGCTGATGCAGGTCAGGCATGTCCTCGAGGGCGTAGTCGTGATCGTCGTCGAGTGACGGCGGCAACGTGACTGTCACGGCAACCTGCCTTCCTGCGTCCGGCCGGGAGAACAGCTGTGGTCCCGGCGCGAACACCGTAGTGAAAGCCGCCGGGCGAGTCCATCAACGTGGTGGAATTGACTGTCGCGCGGTGTTACGCGGTCTCCAGCCGGCGCAGACCAGTACGAGCCTCGTGGTGGCTGAGCGCCTGCTGCAGGACGACGGTCGCCACTGCCGTACCCAGGGATCCGCCGACCCGCATCACGATGTTCATCTGTGCGCTCACGTCACGGGTGTGCTGCACGCCGAGCGCGCTCGGGCTCACGCCTGCCAGTGCGCCAAGGGCGGCTGGGCAGGGCTCAGGGGTGGTGGTCCCCCGACGGCAAAGCAGCTGGACCATACGGCGCAAAGAACGGGGCCGAACGCTGCATACCGCTCGCCCGGATGCCGATGAACCAAGTCGTTAACGAAAGCCATCGGCGCCCGCCAGAAGGAGCCTTGCGTGTCTGGCCGATTTTCCCGCCTCGTCGCCTGCCTTGCTCTCGCCGCCGCCGCGGGACCCGCCATCGCTGCGTGCAACCCCCTCGTACCTGTGGTGCCGACACACCATGGGCCGACCGTCTCTGCGCCGGCCGCCCGACCCGCAGCTACCGCCAGCCCGCCTACCACCGGATCGGCGCCGGCGCGTGACGCCGCGGCGTATGAGAGTCGCATCCTCGTTCTGGTCAACAGCGAGCGGGCGAAGCAGAGGCCTGCGCCCGCTGGTTCTCGTCAGCTGTGCGGACCGCTTTGCCAACTCGTGGGCTGCCAGCATGGCCCAGACCGGGACCTTCGCACATCAGAGCCTGACACCGATCATGCAAGCCTGCGCCGCCCGCGGCGCCGGGGAGAACATTGCCTACGGCAACGTCACCGCAGACGCGATGATGACGATGTGGATGAACTCGCCCGGCCACCGGGCGAACATCCTGAACGGATCGTTCACGGGCATCGGGATCGGTGCGGTGGAGACCTCGACCGGTCGCTGGTATGGCGTGCAGGACTTCGTCACCCAGTAACGCTGTAACTCAGGCCCACGGTCCGGCCGTGCGGAAAGCGAAGGGGCTCGCCCCCGCCGGAACCGCCTCCAGCGGCTGCGAAATCGCCTCGTACGTCGGAGCTTCGATGGCCGCGGCGACCTCGCGCAGCGCCGGCAGGTCGAGCCCGTACACCTTCGCGGCGGTCTCGCCGACGATGGCCCTGACGTCGGACTCGCCGAGACCGGACAGGCTGAAGCGCAAGGAAAGTCGGCTGTAGGCGGTCTCACCGGCCTGCCAGGTGGATTCCATGTGCGGGTAGTCCGAGCCCCACATGAGGCGATCCGCGTAGCCGTCCCGCACCGCCCCGTACGCCTCGTCGCGCGACAGGAATGACGCCCCGATGTAGACGTTGCGATGCAGGTACTCGCTGGGGCGGCGCGGCACCTGCCGGGCGAATGCACCATCCGAGGCGTTCGCCAGATGCACCGAGTCGAGCTCTTTCTCCAGGTAGGGCCACCACTCGCCGGGCTGTTCGGTCAGCACGAGCGTCAGGTCCGGGTGGCGTTCGAAGACCCCGCCGAAGATCATCAGGTGCGCCGCGCGGCGGCTGAACCAGCCACCGCTCTCGATCGACATGAGAGCGACGAGCTCGGGGCCCTGGAAGACCGCCGGATCCCCGGCGCCGGCATGGGTACTGAGCGGCATCCGCAGCTCTTGCGCAGCGATCCAGAACGGCTCCCAGGCCCGGTCGTTGTAGGGCCGCAGCCACGGGCGCGGGGCGGGGAAGTTCGCGCCGCGTAGCCCCGCCTCGGCCGCCCAGCGCAGCTCGGCCGTCGCCGCCTCGATGTCCCACATCGGAAGGTGCGCGAGGCCCACGTGACGCTCGGGCGCGGCCGCACACGTCTCGGCGAGCCAGCGGTTGTAGAGGTGGATCCCGGCGGCGTAGAGCTCCGGATCCTCGGGCGGTCCGAGGATCGTGCTCTGGAACGGCACCGGCTGATCGTTCTGGCTGCCGTGATAAATGACCTCGCCGGCAATGCCCTCGTGGTCCATGTCGCGCCGGCGCGCCTGCGGGTCGTGATGTCCCGCCACCCATTGGTTACGCCAGGGCGAGAACTCGTCGTCCTGGCTCGCGTCGTGCTCGACGTAACGGCCCTTGGAGCGACTGCTGTCCGCGACATAGGCGTCGAAGGCCGACAGCAGGTCAGTCGGGCAGAGCGGGCGCAGGTCCTCGACGAGCCGCGGTCCGATGTGGGCGTCGGAGGAAACGATGACTAGGGGTTGGCTCACGCCCGCGAGTCTCCCACTGCAGCTCCCCCGGCACGAGCGTGAGAGGGTCTGACGCGTGACACCAGTCGTACTCGTTCACGGCGGCATGCACGGAGCCTGGTGCTGGGATCCGGTCCTGCCATACCTCACTGCCCCGTCCGTCGCCGTCGACCTGCCCGGCCGCGGGACACGTCCGGCCGATCTCGCCAAGGTCAGCCTCGATGACAGCGTCGCCGCCGTGCTCGAGGACGCCGACCGGGCCGGCTTCGATCGCTTCGTCCTCGTCGGCCATTCGCTGGGCGGCGTGACGATCACCGAGACCGCGTTCCGCCATCCCGATCGAGTGGCCGCCCTGATCTATGTCGGAGCGCTCGTCCCGGGGCCGGGTCAGAGCCCGGCCAGCCTGCTGGTCGGCGAGCCTTCCGTGGCGATGCCGGTACTGCCGGAGGAACTCGCCCGCAACCTGTTCGGCACCGGGATGGACGACGAGACGTGGGCGGCGCACTACGCCCAGCTGACGCCGGACGCGCCGGGTCTGATGAACGCCGTGGTGTCCGGCTACCCCTCCGGGATGCCGATCAGCTACGTGTCGATGGCGCTAGACCAGCCCGTTCCCCCTGAGCTGGCAGCCCAGATGGCGGCCAACCTCGGACCCCACGCCGAGCACCGGATCATTGCCGACGCCGGCCACACGATCATGACGACGCATCCCGAACTGCTCGCGTCGATCATCAACGGCGCCGCCGCCGGCTGACCCGCAGACACCGACGCCCGCTCGTAGGGGTCGCCGGCCGCCCTGGTCACTTCCGCCTGAAAGGCCTCCTGTGCAAGGGCGGGTCATCCGAGTGGAGGCGTGACGCCGTAGGCCCAGTTGTGTCCCCACTCGACCTCCCGCTCCCCGCTGACCGGTAAGGCGTCCAGCGTGGCGATGTCCTCGCCGGTGAGGACCAGATCAGCGGCAGCCGCATTCTCCTGCAGCCGCGAGACGTGCAAGGTGCCGGGGATCGGGACCACGTCAGGAGCCTTCGCGAGCAGCCAGGCCAGCGCTACCTGGCCAGGCGCGGCATCGTGAGCAGCGGCGATCTCGCGCACGGTCTCGACCGCAGCGAGGTTGGAGGCGAACGACTCCTGCCCAAAGCGGGGCAGCCGGCGGCGGTAGTCAGTGCGCGGCAGGTCCTGGATCGAGGTGATCTGCCCGGTCAGCATCCCCCGACCCAGCGGGCTGTAGGGAACCACGCCGATGCCCAGTTCGCGGCAGACGGGGATCACCTCGGCCTCGATGTCACGCGACCACAGCGACCATTCGCTCTGGATCGCACTGATGGGGTGCACAGCGTGCGCACGACGAATCGTTTCGGGCGCGGCTTCGCAGAGACCGAGATGAAGGACCTTGCCCTCGGCCACCAGTTCGGCCATGGCCCCGACCGTCTCCTCGATCGGAACGTCAGGATCTACGCGGTGCTGGAAGTAGAGGTCCACGTGGTCGGTGTCGAGCCGGGTCAAGGATCGTTGTCCTCGTGGGGTCACCTGACGTCCGCGGTACGCATGTCCGCGGGTCCGGACTTACCGTAAGTCCACACCCCACCCATTTCGGAGGCTGAGCCCAATGCCCTCTCACCTCCATGCGCTGTGCTTCGAAGCGAACGACCCTGACCGTCTCGCGCGCTTCTGGGCCGGCGTCCTGGGCTGGGAGATGGCCGACGATCCCCGGGGCGAGATGGCGCTCCTGCCCAGCGATGACACCGGATTCCGGCTCCGTTTTCTTCAGACCCAGCAGCCGAAGTCGGGCCAGAACCAGATGCACGTCGATCTGACGAGCGCGTCCCTCGAGCACCAGCAGCAGACGGTCGCGAGGTCACTCGGGCTCGGCGCCCGTCACATCGACATCGGTCAACGCCCCGAAGAGGGGCATCTGGTGCTCGCGGACCCGGAAGGAAATGAGTTCTGCGTCATCGGGCCGGGCAACAACTTCCTTGCTGACTGCGGATTCCTCGGCGCGGTTGCGTGCGACGGTTCGCAGGACGTCGGGTACTTCTGGAGTGCAGCGCTGGACTGGCCGCTGGTCTGGGACCAGGACCAGGAGACCGCGATCCGCTCCCCTCACGGCGGTCCGAAAATCACCTGGGGCGGTCCTCCGCTGAAACCCAAGACCGGGAAGAACCGGCTGCATTTCGACCTCGTTGCCGACGGTGATCACGAAGCAGAGGCCGATCGGCTGGTATCCCTCGGGGCGACGCGAATCGACATCGCACAGGGCGAGGTCAGCTGGGTGGTGATGGCCGATCCCGACGGCAATGAGTTCTGCGTGTTCCGCCCGCCTTCACGGTCTGACTCAGGACGCCGTCATGCCAGGGGAGACGATTCCGGCCTCGTACGCCACGACGACGAGCTGGGCCCGGTCGCGCGCATCGAGCTTGGCTAGCAGGTGGCTGACGTGGGTCTTCGCGGTCGCGTGTGACATATAGAGCTGCTCGGCGATCTCCGCGTTCGACAGGCCACGCGCGACGGCGGCGAGCACCTCGGTCTCGCGCTGGGTCAGCGCGTCGATGCCGGGCGGCGGCGCAGTCACCGTCGCCGGCTTCTTGAGGTATTCGGCGATGAGCGTGCGCGTCACCGTGGGGGCAAGCAGCGCCTCCCCGGCGGCGACGACCCGGACGGCGTGGAGCAGGTCCTCCGGCCGGGTGTCCTTGAGCAGGAAGCCGCTTGCCCCGGCCCGCAGCGCCTCGAAGACGTAGTCGTCGAGGTCGTCTCCGCGGCCGCTGTCGCCGACGAGCAGAAGAAGCAGTCCGAGGGCAACCTTGCGTTCCTCGGCTTCTTCCTCGGCGCGTTCGCGGTGGTGTCGCTCGTCGTCGGCTCGATGGTCATCGCCAACGCGTTCGCCATCACCGCCGCGCAGCAGGCCCGGGAGACCGCGCTGCTACGGGCGCTCGGCGCGCGCCGGGCACAGGTCAGCCGATCGGTCGTCACCGAGGCAGCTGTGGTCGGGATCGTCGCGTCCGCCCTAGGGGTCGGGCTCGGCGTTGCCACCGCCCGGCTGCTGCAATCGGTCGTGGAGATGATCGGCATCCCGCTGCCCGAAGGCCCGGTTGCCGTCAGTGGGCAGACCGTGGCGATCGGTCTGCTCGTCGGCACTGCGGTGACCGTGCTCGCGTCGTACCTCCCTGCCCGTCGCGCCGGGCGCACTGCCCCCGTCGCTGCGCTCCGGGAGGCGGAACCAGGCTCGGGCGCCCGGACCCGTCGCCGCGCGGTACTCGGCGGCGTGTTGGGGCTGCTCGGCGCCGGGCTGACGGTGTCCGGTCTGACGGGCGGCAGCGCCGCACGGGCCGGTGGCGGCTCGGCGCTGTGCTTCGTCGCGCTCGTCGTGCTGGGCCCGGTCATCGCGCCGGCCGCGGTCCGTATGCTCGCCGCGCCGTTCGCCCGGCTCGGCGGCGTCACCGGCGTCCTCGCCACGCAGAACGCGCTGCGCAACCCGCGCCGCACCGCGGCGACCGCGGCCAGCCTCACCGTGGGTCTCGGGGTCATCAGCTTCCTGCTGATGCTGGGCACGTCCGCCCGAGCGTCGTTCGGCGATCGTGTCGACGACGCGCTGCGCGGCGACTGGATCGTGTCGACGGTGTTCGGCCAGGGCGGCGTCTCACCGCAGCTGGCCCGCGACATCGACCGGCTGCCGGAGGCGGGTGCGGTCAGCCCGCTCGGCTACACGGTCGGCGAGGTCGACGGACGGCCGGTCGACATCTCCGGGACGGACACCGCGAGAATCGGCGCGGTCATCGACGCCGACCTACAGGCCGGTCAGCTCGCTGACGTCGGTCCGCACGGCATCGCGATCCGCGACGACGTCGCGCACAAGCACGGGTGGTCCGTCGGCGACACGGTCACGGTCGGCTTCCCGGAGACCGGCTCCCAGCGGTTCACGGTGGCGGCGGTCTACGCCATGCAGGACCCGCTGGGCCCCTACTCGGTAGCGATGAGCACCCTGCGAGCGAACACGGCGGAGCACGTCGATTCCTATGTCTTCGTCTCCGGTGCGCCCGGCGTCTCTCGGGACGAGGCGAGCGCAGCCATCGGCAAGGTCCTGGCGGACTACCCGACCGCGAAACTGCAGACCGGACCCGAGTTTGCGGCGGTGGCGTCATCCGGGATCAGCGACCTGATCCACCTTATGGACGCTCTGCTTGCGCTGGCCGTGCTGATCGCGTTGTTCGGCATCATGAACACATTGGCGCTGTCAGTGCACGAACACACCCGCGAGTTCGGGCTGCTGCGAGCGGTCGGCATGGACCGTCGGCAGGTCCGCTCGGCGGTTCGCATGGAGGCGGTCGTCGTCTCCATGTTCGGCACGCTGACCGGTCTGCTCGCCGGGACGGGCGCTGCCGCCGCAGTACTGCACGCAATGCGCGGTGACGGCTTCCGGATCGCACTGCCGATCGTGTCACTCGCGGTGGTGCTGCTCGTGGGCGCGCTGGCCGGCGTGGCCTGCGCGACGATACCGGCGCGACGAGCGGCGCGGGTCGACGTGCTGCGGGCGCTCTGCGCCGACTGAGCCCGAGGTGTCCGCCGTGACCTCTGCCCGGTGTTCCCCGGGCGAGGTCACGGCGGTTCGCGGACTACCTCGACCGCCTATTACGGTGATGGGATGAGCCACCCCCAGCCGAGCGATCAACTCTTACAGACCCGACAACTCGTCGAGACGAACATGCGTACCCAGCCGCTGGCGGACGGGGTCACCATGTCGGAGGTCGACGCGGGCGGTGTCACGGCGCTGTCCTTCGTCCCGGCAGAGGGTTTCAGCCGCGACATTCTGTACCTGCATGGCGGCGGCTACCGGCTTGGCTCGGCCCGCGGATTCGCCGCGCACACCAGCAATCTCGCGGCCGCGTGCAAGGCCCGGGTGCTGTCGGTGGACTACCGGCTAGCTCCGGAGCATCCGTTTCCGGCAGCACTGACCGATGCCCGCACCGCCTACGGCTGGCTGCTCGCCTCGGGCGTCGCTACCGGCCAAATTGCGGTCGGCGGTGACTCGGCAGGCGGCGGCCTCGCAGCTGCTCTGCTGGTGGACCTCAAACAGCGGGCAATCCCCAGCCCGGCGTGCGCTTTTCTGCTGTCGCCGTGGGCCGATCTGCGCGTCGTGAACGACAGCTACGACCAGTGCGCTGAGTCCGACCAGCTCTTCTCGCGAGGGAGCGCCAACGACGGCGCAGCGCTGTACCTGGCCGGCCATCCGGCAGACGATCCGCTGGCGTCCACGGTCCTCGCCTCGTGGTGCGGTCAACCGCCACTCTTGATTCAGGTGAGCGGCATTGAGGTACTGCGCGACGACGCCGCACACCTTGCCGAGGTGGCGAGGGCCGCTGGTGTGGCTGTGCAGCATGAGGTTTTCGCGGACGTTCAGCATGTGTGGCAGCTGGGCTATCCGCAAGATCCAACGGCCGTGGCTGCCGTGGACCAGATCGCCGCGTTCGTCGCTCAGCACACCGGGGCGCCTTCACGCTGAACGCGCGATCGGACCGGTCAGGCGCCGCCAGCGGCGGCGATGGCAGCACGCATAGCCGCGCTTGGCAGCACATGATGACCCGGCCGAAGCGTGATCTCGCTGGGTGTGTTGCCTTTCCGGTGGCGTAGTCCTTCGTCAGGAGGTTGCCGGGTCGTCGCTCCTTGCCTCCCGCAGGAGGGCGTTGGTGTCGCTGGGCCGGTGAATGATGCTCAGTACCGCCTGGGGGGCTTCGGCAGCGATGCGGGTCAGCAGCGCAGGGCGCGATCTCCGGCGCCAGGGCGGCGATCACGCCGCGTGCATGCCGACCCGAGCGCTCGAACCGAGCCAGGGCAACGCCCACGGCGATGAGCGCCCCGGCAACGCCGAGCCAGCCGGCGAAGCCGCTGAAGTCGTGCCCCGTTAGCCAGCCGATGCCGCCGACCCCAAAAGCGACGGCAATCCCGACGGGGACCCCCACGAGCAGTGCCATGACGGTGTCCAGCGCCACCTCATCTGTATCTCGTCGGCCCACACGCCGTAGCTTGCGCCGGGCCGCGATCACGGTCCAGCTAACGCCCTGGGCGGGCCGGCTTCGCGATGCCACTTGCCAAGTTGAAGCAGGCCTGCTAAAACCCGTATATCCGTGAGGCCGTACGGACGTTTGGAGGAATGCCATGCGAGAGGGTCACAACCACCCGGTCGACGCCGAACGCGTTGCTGCCGCCCGCCGCGGGCTAGTAACCGTCGACGACGCCGGCCGGCTGGCTGGACTGCTGGGCCTCCTGCAAGACCCGGTCAGGCAACGCATCCTGTTTGCGCTCTCGAGCGCCGACGAACTCTGTGTCGGTGACTTGGCGATCGCCCTCGACACCACTGACGACACGGTGTCCTACGCCTTGAGACTGCTGCGCATGAGTGGGCTCGTCAGCTTCCGCAAGCAGGGCCGCATCGTCTTCTACCGCCTCAGCGACCGCTTTCCTCATCAGCTCCTCGAGCACTGCCTGCGCCAACTACTGACCATCGCAGCACCGGAGGAGAGCTAGTCATGCGAGCACTCGACGCCCTCGGCCATGCCCTCGCCATCGCCGGATCGATGACATGGGAAGTGCTCTGGGCCCTCATCCTGGGCTTCGCACTGTCGGCCGCAGTGCAGGCCGTGATCCGCAAAGACGAGATCACCCGACTCCTGCCGGACGACAAGCCCAAGACGCTGGCCATCGCCAGCGGCCTCGGCGCCGCCTCATCATCCTGCTCGTACGCCTCAGTAGCCCTAGCCCGCTCGCTGTTCCGCAAAGGCGCCAACTTCACCGCCGCCATGGCCTTTGAGATCGCCAGCACGAACCTGGTCATCGAGCTGGGCATCATCCTGGCGATCCTCATCGGCTGGCAATTCACTCTCGCCGAGTTCATCGGTGGCCCACTGATGATCATCCTGTTGGCGCTCGCGTTTCGGCTCTGGGTCCGCGGCAAAGTTGTCGAGGCGGCACGGGAAGAGGCCGACAAAGGCCTCGCCGGTTCCATGGAAGGCCATGCCGCCATGGACATGAGCGTCCAAGAGCAAGGCTCCATCTGGCAGCGACTACGGAGCACGGCCGGGTTCACCAGCACCAGCGAGTACTTCGTCATGGACTGGGCGGCCGTCTACAAGGACATCTTCGGCGGCCTGCTGATCGCCGGCGCCTTCGCCGCCTGGGTACCCGAATCGTTCCTGCGGGCTTTCTTCTTCGAAGGCCACAGTCTGCTGGCCAAGGTCTGGGGTCCGCTGATCGGCCCCCTGGTAGCCGTCATTTCCTTCGTCTGCTCGATCGGCAACGTCCCGCTGGCGGCCGTGCTGTGGAACGGCGGCATCAGCTTCGGCGGCGTCATCTCCTTCATCTTCGCCGACTTGATCATCATCCCGATCATCTTGATCTACCGGAAGTACTACGGCACCAAGATGGCCCTGCGCCTCACCGGCATCTTCTACCTCGTCATGGTGATCGCCGGATATGTCATTGAACTGATCTTCCAGCCACTCGGCCTGGTCCCAACCACCCGCAACGCCAAGGTGACTGAGGCCGGAATCACCTGGAACTACACAACATTCCTGAACATCGCCTTCCTGTTGCTGGCAGCCGCCTTGATCATCCGTTTCGTCCGATCGGGCGGGGTACCAATGCTCAAGATGATGGGCGGCAGTCCCGACGCCGGCCACGACCACCACGACCACGGTGGCGCCACCGAACACGACGCACTCGCCACTCAAGACGACCATTCCGTGCACCACGAGGGAACCGGGTGATGCCAGCAACTTGGCTCAAAAGCCTGGCCTGGTTCGCAATCGGGATCGCCTTTGTCAGTGCAGCTCTCGTCCTCTTCGACATGTACGGCCGCGGTTACCGACAGAAGATGCGCGTCATGGAAGCCGTATGGCCGCTAACCGCGTTGTACTTCGGTCCGCTAGCGGTATGGGGCTACTGGCGCTTTGGCCGGCCGCAAAGCCAGCGCTGGCTATCTGACAAACGGCGGGATGAGCCGCCGGACAAGCCTGTCTGGGCGGCCTATGCGTAGGTGTCAGCCACTGCGGCGCCGTCCCCGCACCGCATCACCTGACCGCCAGCTCGCCGGTCTACTGGTTCCTGATGCAAATCGGCATGATCATCGGATTCGCGACGGCCTACCCGGCCAACGTTTGGCTCATTAGCCGTGGCATCAAAGAAGCCATGTGATGCTGCCCCCGCCCCGCTGAGACACTGATCCGCGCTTGTGGAAGGTGACGCCCGACCGGCGGGCAGCGGTGGGATAGTCGTCGCCGTGGAGGTAGAGCTGCTGGTAGTGCGGGATTGCCCGAACGAGGCTGCCGCCGGCGTGGCGCTGCAGGAGGCGGCGCGGCAGGCTGGAATGGCTGAGCTCGCGGTAAAGGTCACTGTCGTTGGCGACGACCGGGAGGCGCAGCGTCGCGGCTTCGTCGGGTCCCCGACGTTCCTGCTCAACGGTGTCGATCCGTTCGCCGTGCCAGGCGCCCGACGGGGTATCACCTGCCGGGTCTACCCGACCGTAGCCGGTCCCTCAGGTGTTCCCGACGTGGCGCAGCTTCGCGATGCACTGCTTAGGGCGTGTGCTTCCCGATCCGGCGCAACGGGCGGCCGGTGAGCCGGCCGGTTTGTCCTGCACCGCAGCCTGTGCTGTCATCTCGAACGCTCCTGACCGGATCCTCCGCGGGTCTGCTCTGCAGTGTCCCGTGCTCGCGCCGGACGCCGGCTCAGCCGCTGCGCAACGCCGTGAATCGACGCAGCCGCAGGCTGTTTGTGACCACGAACACCGAACTGAACGCCATCGCCGCCCCCGCGATCAGCGGGTTCAGCAGCCCGGCGGCGGCCAGCGGCAGCGCCGCGACGTTGTAGGCGAACGCCCAGAACAGGTTGCCTTTGATGGTGGCCAGGGTGCGCCGGGACAGCCGGATCGCGTCTGCGGCACCTCGTAGGTCCCCCGATACCAGCGTCAGGTCGCTTGCCTCGATCGCGACGTCGGTTCCGGTACCGATGGCCAGGCCGAGGTCGGCCTGGGCAAGTGCGGCGGAGTCATTCACCCCATCCCCGCAGACGGCGACCACGTGGCCGGCCGCCTGCAGGGCCTTGACGACCTCCACCTTCTCGGCCGGCAGAACTTCGGCGCGGACGTCGTCGATGCCGACGCTCGCGGCGACCGCTCGGGCGGTGCGAGCGTTGTCCCCCGTCAGCAGCACAGGCGTCAGTCCCAGTACCCGCAGTGCCGTAATCGCCTCAGCGCTGGAGGGTTTCACGGTGTCGGCGACGACGAGCAGTCCGCGCACCTTGCCGTCCCAGCTGGCGAACACCGGCGTCCGGCCGGCGGCCTCCGCGACGCTCTGCGCGTCGTCAAGCTCAGCGGGGACCGTCAACGACAGGCTGGTGACCAGCTGCCGGCGGCCGACGACTGCGTCATGGCAGTCGACGACGCCCGTGACCCCGAGCCCGGTGGTGCTGGCGAACGATTCGACCGCGGGCAGCACGCCGAGCTCCGCAGATGCTGCGGCCGCAACCGCCCGGGCGATGGGGTGCTCGGATGCGTCCTCAAGGGCTCCGGCGATGCGCAGCACCTCGGTGGGGTCTTCGCCGGCTGCCGGGATGACGTCGACGAGAGCCATCCGGCCCGTCGTGACGGTGCCGGTTTTGTCCAGGACGATCGTGTCGACCCGGCGGGTGGACTCGAGGACCTGCGGTCCTTTGATGACGATGCCGAGCTGAGCACCGCGTCCGGTGCCGACCAGCAGTGCCGTGGGCGTCGCCAGTCCGAGCGCGCACGGGCAGGCGATGATGAGCACTGCGACGGCGGCGCTGAACGCTTTCGTGGCGGCAGCGCCGTCAGCGAGCCAGAACGCGAGAGTAGCCAGCGACAGGGCGATGACGACCGGGACGAACACGGCCGCGACCCGGTCGGCGAGGCGCTGCACCGGCGCCTTGCCGGACTGAGCGGCGGTCACCAGCCGGGCGATCTGGGCCAGCGCGGTATCCGCGCCGACTCTGGTGGCCCGCACGACGAGCCGGCCGCCGGCGTTGACGGTCGCTCCGGCGACCTCATCACCCGGGCCGACCTCGACCGGGACCGACTCACCGGTGAGCAGGCTGGCGTCCACGGCGGACACGCCGTCTTCGACTGTGCCGTCGGTGGCGATCTTCTCGCCGGGCCTCACTACGAACCGGTCGCCGACGGTCAGTTGCTCGACGGGAACGCGGACTTCAACCCCATCCCGCAGCACGGCAACGTCTTTCGCGCCGAGGGCGAGCAGGCTCCGGAGTGCGGCACCGGAGCGGCGCTTGGCCCGGGCCTCGAAGAATCGGCCCAGCAGGATCAGCGTGGTGACACCGGAGGCGACTTCGAGGTAGATCTCGGCAGTGCGGCCGCCGGATGGGAGCAGCTCGAACGGCATCTTCATCCCGGGCTCGCCGGCTCCGCCCCAGAACAGTGCCCACAGCGACCAGGCCAGGGCCGCGAGGACCCCGACCGAAACCAAGGTGTCCATGGTCGCCGCGCGATGGCGGGCATTGCGCGCAGCCGCTCGGTGGAACGGCCAGGCTCCCCACACGACCACCGGAGCAGCGAGAGTGAGCGACAGCCACTGCCAGAACCTGAACTGCAGCGCCGGAACCATCGCCAGCAGCACCACCGGAATGGTCAGCGTCGCGGAGACGAGCAACCGCTGGCGCAGGCTTGCGGTGTCGTCGTCGCCATGGCCATCAGGGCCTTCGTCTCCCTGTCCTGCGGGCGCCGGCGGCTGGGGAAGCTGAGCGGTGTAACCGGTTGCCTCGACCGTGGCCACCAGATCCTGCGGAGCGAGGACGTCCGGGTCGAAGGCCACTGACGCCGTCTCCGTCGCGAAGTTCACCGTGGCACTGACACCGTCGAGCTTGTTGAGCTTGCGTTCGATGCGGGCAGCGCAGGAGGCGCACGTCATCCCGCCAACGGCGAGCTGCACCTGCGTTTTCGCAAAGGCGCCGGCTTGGGCCCCGGGACTGATGTCGGTGGTCATGTTGGTGGGGTCCTCACACTGTGGAAATCGTCGAGTCAGGCAGCGACGTCATAGCCGGCGTCGTCGATGGCAGTCCTGATGGCGGCATCGTCGGCGTCACCGACGACGGTGACCGTCTTCGACTCCAGATCGACGTCGACCTTGGCGACACCGGCAACCTTGGTCACCTCGCCGGTGATCGCGTTCACGCAGTGGTGACAGCTGATCGCCGGCACGGAGTACGTCTGAATGGTCATCGTTGATTCCTTTCGAGCTATGAGCGCACGAGCCGACGTACCGCATTGGCGGCTTCGGTGATCTTTTCGTCTGCTTCCGGGCCGCCGGCGGTGATCGCCTCGTGCACGCAGTGGTGCAGGTGCCCTTCGAGCAGGTTCAGCGCGACTGCTTCGAGTGCCTTCGTCGCCGCGGAGATCTGGGTGAGGATGTCGATGCAGTAGGTGTCGTCATCGACCATTCGCTGCAGGCCGCGGATCTGGCCTTCGATGCGCCGCAGCCGCTTCTGAAGCCCGGCCTTGTCCTCGCTGTAACCGCGCATCAGTACCCCTTTCGGCTACTCCCAAAATACCCCCCAGTGGTATCTTGCGGAGAGTCTAAGGTCCCAGCGAGTGAAGCCGGTGGACCTAGCGGAGCTCGATTGGTTGGACCCGGGTTTCACCCGCTGCTACCGGACCACTGACAAAGACGGGTACTGGAGGCGCCGCCTACCTCGCGCTGGTATGCGATCTTCGACGACGGTGCAGCCGATCGGATCGATCCGGTTTGCGGAATGTCGACCGCAGCCGACAACCCCTGCACGTTGACGGATGCCACCGGCGCGCTCGTGTGGTTCTGCTCGCGATCTTGCCGGAGCGCGTTCATCGGCTCTCCGAATGGATTTGTACCCAACCGAACCGAACCTGCTGCCATCGACATTCGGCAAGCATGACGCTCGCTCGCCATCATGGGCTGGAGCTGTCGGCGGCTGGCAGGCTCATGGTGAAGCTGGCTCCGTGGCCGGGCCCTTCACTCGCGGCGGTGAGGGTGCCGCCGTGGGCGCGGACGATCGCACGGGCAATGGTCAGTCCGAGTCCGCTGCCGCTGCCGGGAGCGTCCGCGCGGGATGGGTCAGCCCGGTAGAACCGCTCGAAGATCCTTTCCAGGTCGTCGGTCGGTATGCCAGTCCCGTCGTCTGCTACCCGCAGCAGGAGTTGCCCGGACGGGGAGGTGATGGCTACCTGGACGTGTCCTGCCGGTGGGGTGTGCCTGAGCGCGTTGTCGAGCAGGTTGGCGAGGACCTGCGCGATTCGTTCCGGGTCGCCGAGCACGTTCGGCGTGGCGGTAGGTGCTACGAATGTCAGGGCCACGCCGGCCGCGGCGTAACGCGGTTGGGCGGCACCGACGACCGCACGGGCGACAGGGACCAAGTCGACGGCGGCGAAGGCCATCTTCAGGGCGGCTTCTTCGGCGGCCGCGACCTCACGGACGTCGGTCGCGAGCCTGCGCAGCCGGCTGACCTGTCCGCGCATCGTTTCCCAGGACGCCGCATCGATCGGTACGACTTCGTCCTCCATGCCGTCGATGAACGCGGAGAGGGTGGCCAGCGGCGTCCGCAGCTCGTGCGACAGGTCCGACAGCAGCTTTGTCCGGGCCGCGTCAGTGTCCGCGAGCCGGGCGGCCATCTTGCTGAACGCGCCGGAGAGCCGGTGCAGTTCGCTGCTGAACGACGCCGAGGGGACAACGACGTCGAACTGGCCGGCAGCGACGGCATCCGCCGCGACGGCGAGTTGCTCGACCGGCCGGGTCACTCGCCGCACCAGCAGAAAAGACATGACACCGGCAGTGAGCAGAGCGGCGAGAGCAGCTGCCGTAAACGACAGCTCGAACGAGGATACGAAGGCCTCCTCGGCGTGATGGCGCACCGTCGAATCGGTGACGCCCGCCCGCGACAGATGCCGGCGAAACAGCGGCGGAGCAACCAAAGCCGCACTGAACGCCAGCACCAGCGACCCAACAACGATGACGGCGACCTGGGCGGTCATCAGCCGAGCCGCCAGGGTCGGGAAGGACCTGGCTTGCCGTCGTTTCGTCATCCGCTACCCAGCCCGTAACCGACGCCGCGCACGGTACGGATGTAGCGCGGGCTGGCGGCGTCATCACCGATCTTGCTGCGCAGGTGGGCGATGTGCACGTCGACAACGTGCTCGTCGCCATACCAGCCCTCACCCCAAGCCGCGTCCAGCAGCTGCCGGCGGGTGAACGCGGCGCGGGGACGGGCAGCCAGGGTCGCGAGCAGGTCGAACTCGGTCCGGGTCAGCTCGATGCGCGTTCCGGCGCGGGTGACCTGGCGGGCTTCGAGATCGACGATCACGTCGGCAAACATGACCGGGGGCGACGACGCTGCCGGCGCCGCCGTGTCTGTGATGCGCGGTCGGCGCAGCATCGCGCGAACCCTGAGCGATCAGCTCCCGCGGGGAGAATGGTTTGACCAGATAGTCGTCAGCGCCGACGGACAACCCGACAACCTTGTCGACCTCCTCGTCGCGCGCAGTCAGCATGATGATGTACGCGTCGGTGAAGGTCCGCAGCTGCCGGCACACCTCGATGCCGTCGAACCCCGGCAGCATCACATCCAGCACCACCAGATCCGGACAGTCCCGGCGAGCCTGCTCCACCGCGCTCGGACCGTCATACACCGTGGTCACCTGGAATCCCTCGCGTTCCAGGTAGCCGGCGATGACCTGCGCGAGCGAGGTCTCGTCGTCCACGACGAGCACGCGCAGCGGGTCGGTCATCGAGGCTCCGGCGGTCGCGGTGGATGAGTAGCGGCGAGCCTAACGACTCGCGTCAGTCGCACCGTTCTTCTCCAACACACCGCGACCGTCCAGGACACGGCGGGCCTGCGCGTACTGAGTCTCGTCGAGCTCACCTGACGCGAAACGGCGGTCGAGAATCTGACGCGGTGATTCTGCGCTGCGCCCCGGTTCGTCGGTGCGACGACTCAGCCGCACGACGGCCCAGACCGCCAGTGCAATCAGAGCGACGAAGAACACCACCATGATCACCACTCCGGCGCCCCACCCGCCGCTGTTCCCATTCCAATCCATCATGGCTACTCCTCAGTCCCAGAGCCGAGGCCCTGTGCTCCCGGTACCTCCAATGTCGCGCCGCCGCATATCGGGGTCCCCGACCTTCGATGAAGATCCCGTCAAGAACGCCTGCACAAGGGTCGGATCTTGATCGAATCTTCACCTTGGGGGCATGACAACGCGCCCCGTGAGCCGCCGCATCGTCCTTACCGGTTTGGTCGGCCGCGGCGTCGGCTGAGGCGGTACGCCCCTCCAGCGGCAGGGTCCGCAGCTATCGGCTGCCAGCCCGCCGAGAACCGTCGCTACTCGGCAGAGGTCACGGGTGGTTCTTGGCCAGCAGCGCGAGCACGGCATTTCGGGTCTCGGCACGGAGTTGCGGGGTCACGCCCCCTGCGGCTTGGCGGACGGCGGCTGCGGTGATGCCGTCGATGAGGGCGAGCACCAGCGCGGGTTCGCGTCCGGGTTGGTCTTCGAGGGCCTCGGCGACGTTGCCGGCGAGCGCTTCCCGGAGCGGACGGTGGCCGTCGATGATCCGGGCTTGGATGGGCTCGGGCAGGTGGTCGAACTCGGCCATCAGCCGGGCGGCCGCTCCGTCACGGGGCCGGGCGGCGAACTGCAGCTGGGCGTCGAGCCATGCCGCGAGCCGTTCCGCGGGTGGCACAGATGCGCCGAGTAGCGCTTGGGCTTCGGCCATGGCCGGGGCGAAGGCTCGCTCAAGCCACTGGGCGACGAGCTCGTCCTTGTCGCGGGCATAGCGGTAGAGGGAGGTGCGGGCCAGCCCCACTCGCTGGCCGACGGCGGCGAGCTCGACGCCGTCGTAGCCCTCGTCGGCGAGGATGGCGCCGACCGCGTCGAGGATCGCTTCACGCTGGAGGTCGTGGTGCTCTCGAACGGTGCGCGCGGTGATGCGGGGCATGGCGGCTAGCCTGCCGTGGGCGCGCCCGTCGGCATGAGGCGGCCGTCGCGCATCTCGATGACCCTGTCGGCGACACGGGTCACGGAACGGTCGTGCGTGACCATCAGCGTCGCGATCCGGTGCCGGCGAGTCTCCTCGGCGAGCTGGGTCACGATGTCGATGGCTCGCTGGTGGTCGAGTGCGGAGGTGGGCTCGTCCACGAGGAGCACCGCCGGCTGGGCCATCAATGCCCGGGCGATGCCGACCCGCTGACGCTCACCACCGGACAGCTGTCCGGGTCGGCGCCCGGCCTTGGCGGCGAGGCCGACTTCGTCGAGCAGCATCATCGCCTTGTCACGGGTGGCGGCCCGGGGTGCGCCGCCGATCCGCCCGACCAGCTCGAGCTGCTCCAGCGCGGTCAGCGAAGCCAGCAGGTTGGAGCCTTGGAAGACGAACCCCACCAGGTCATGGCGAAGCCTGGTGCGCCTCTTGGCCGGCGCCTCGGTCAGGTCGACCCCGCCGAGGGTGATCTGGCCGCTGTCGGGATGACGCATCGCTCCCGCCACCGCGAGAAGGCTGGACTTCCCCGACCCCGAGGCGCCGACCACGGCCACCAGCTCCCCGGCGCCGACGGCCAGTGACACGTCGTCGAGCGCGACGCACCTCCTCGTCACCGTCGCCGTAGCGCAGGGGACGTCGCTCAGGCGCAACCCAGCGCCGCTCACCGAAGCCTCGGTCAGTGACGATGCTCTTGGTCGTTCACCGTGCAGCTCCCAGGGCGATGATCGGGTCGATGGCGGCGATGCGGCGCACGGCGACGAGGGACCCGACCATGCCTGCGAGGGCGAGTATCACGGTGGCGGCGGCGATGGCACCGGCCTGTAACGCGAACGGCACCTTGCCCGCTGGGATCAGGCTGCCGATACCGCTACCGACCAGAGCGCCGACTCCCGTCGCGAAGACCATCACCAGGGCCACCTGGCCCAGCGCGTCGCGCAGCACAGCGGCGTTCGACGCGCCCAGAGCCTTCAACAGCCCGATGTCCGCCTTGCGCTGGATGGTCCAGACCGTGAAGAACGCCCCCACGATGAGCGCCGCGATCACGTACAGAAAGTCGATGATGAGGCTCATGGTCGCCGTCTCGGCTACATAGCCGGGGGAACCGGCATACGCCTGATTCTTGGTCACTATCTCCACCCCGAGGCGCTTGCCGACGGCGGTGACGTCGACACCCGACCGGACCCGAAGGGCCGCGGCCGAGGCGAGTCCCTGCGCGCTCGGGGGAAGCCTCCCGCCCGTCACCTGCCCGTAGGTGGCCTGCCGCCACAGGGAAATCGGGGCGTAGACAAGGTCAACGTGACCGTAGGTAGCCGTTGGAGCAACCCCGACCACGTTCAAGGTGACCCCAGCGCGGTCGAGCCGGATGCGGTCACCAACGTGCACCCCGTCTGAGGCGATGCCCCGGGAGATGACCACCCCCGTCGGGGTACGGCCCAGCTCCGAGCCGCCGGTCACCCCTCTTGCCATGAAGCCACCCGGCTGCACCCCAACCAGGGCGATAGAGAACGAGGTGCCGGACGCGTCCTTCGCGTTAAACAGCGTCAGACCAAGCGGCTCGGCCGCGACGCCTGGCTCACGGCCCAGGGCGCGGATCGTTGCCGCGTCGAGCGCGGACTGCGAGAAGGTCGAGTTGGTCTTCGGCGTGAACGCCAGGTGCGTGAGCGGCATCGCCCGCAGCCCGGAGATCCCCGAGTTGACCAAGCCCGTGGACAGGCCGGTCAGCAGCACCGTCAGCACGGACACCAGCGCGATGACCGCGCCCATCAACACGAAGCGGCCCCACGCATGACGCAGGTCGCGCAGCCCCACGAACATGGCAGACCTTCCGCTCAGTCTGGAGGCGATGGCAACGCCGTGTCGCAATCATAGCAACGCCCAGTCGCTAACTGCCTCGCCCCCCGACGCCGGTGGCACCATCGCTGGTGTGGACGCCGATGATGCGATGGATGTCGACACCTGGTTTGCCGAACGAGGGCTGCGGCTGGACGTTCACGAGGTCGACGTGACCGGCATGGAGCGGATCCGGCCCGGTATCGAGGATGAGCCGCCTAGGTTCCATCTCACACTCATCGGCTTGGGCGGACATCTGCACCGGGCTGGGTATGCCAGCGGCAACAACCTCGCCGAGGCCAAGGCTGAGGCCCGCCAGCGGTACCTACACGAGCAGTCCATCCCGCCGCCCGCCGCACTGCGCTGGAGCACGCCGGTGCTCACCACGGTGGCCGCGGACGGCTCCTGGGAGCCGGCAGTGGAGCTGATCAACCTCACCGACAGCGCCATCACCGTCTCCGGCCCGCTGATGGCAGAAGCGCTACTGCTGCGGCCCGACGGATCGCAAGTCGCCAGCCGGCAGCAGCAGCCATGGCCTATGCCAGCCGTGCTGAAGCGGCACCATCTAGAGCCGAGAGGATTTACGCTGATCCCGATAGCGCTCAGCCTCATGCGTGACGAGAAGGCCGCCCTCCCGCCGGGCCGCTACCGGCTCACCGAAGTGTGGTGGGGCGAGCTGACCGCGCCCGACGTGGACGTGGAGTTCCGCGCGAGTTGATGGGGACGGGTCCCCGACTTGGCGCTCAGGAAGCCCGTGCCCGCCAGTTTCGCTGACAGTGTCCTGCTCGATGGTGCCGAACTGACGCGGCTGATGGTGCGCTACAACGTAGGAGTGTCGATCAGACAGATGTTCGAACTCAAGCAGTTCGACGACGAGTTCTTCGAGGACTGAGCCAATGGCGTAGCCGCTTCTGGGGCCACTCGGCTCTACCCCCGATCGCCGATCGCGGCGACAAATGAGTTGGGACCGATCCCGCAAAGGCGACCGCCAGTCGCGCTCCTGGGATCGAGGCGACCGGGCATGCCTGCAAGCGACATCACTTTGCGATGGAACCACGCGCCGGGATGGCCAGCGACACCCGTCGGCTGGACACCAGATCCGAGCTGGCCGCCACCTCCTGCCGGGTGGCAGTTGTGGGTGCCGCAACGAGGTGGAGGCATGCCGCCCGACGACAGCGGGTCCCCAACGTAGTAAAGCCAAAAGCTCAGCCTGCACATCGCGTTCAGCTCCTGCAAGGACCCTGTCATGCGCACCATCCGTCGGCTACTCCTGGCCGCTTTACTCATCCTCCCGGCCGTACTGGTCGGCTGCATGCCGGCTTCCCCTCCCCCGACCGTGATCGTCTACGGCGACAGCGTTGCGGTGATGTCAGAGTCGATGGCTTCCTTCTTCGCGCCGAAGACTGTGGTCGACTGGCGCGCGGCCAACGGCACGGCCCTGTGTGACGCCCTGCCACTCGCCCTGGCTGATGCCAAGACCCTGCATCCGCGCCACATCGTGCTGGCCTTCACCGGCAACAACGCCGGGTGCGCGGCTGCCGCCTGGCGCTCGGGTGGAGCTGTGGCACTCACAGCCCTCTACGAGAGAGACCTGCGCCTGATGGGTGCCATCTGGCCGAGCACTCCGATCACCATCCTGATCCCCCCGGCGTGCAACGGCGTGACCAACGGCTTCTGGCCTGCCAACGGTAGTCCGCTGCTCGTGGCGATGTATGAGAAGGTCGGCGCGTCCCTGGGCATGACCATCAATATGAGCGCGGTCAGCTCCCTCACTCCCGGTGGCGTGTTCGTCAACTACCGCCCGGCCCTTGGCACCGGCATCCGTACCCTGATGCGTACCACTGAGGGTGTGCACCTCACCCTCGCCGGACAGGCCTGGTACGGCATCGCACTACTGGCAGGAACCGCGCAATCGTGATCATCGGCTGGGGCATCTGACGACTCGGCATACCTCAGCGTCGAGGCAATGTTCCTGTGCCCCAGGCGCCTTCGCACCGTGAGAAGGCTGGCACCTCGACGTTCGCTGCGGGGCTGCGCGCAGCTTCAGTGGCTTGAGCTCAGATGTCCGCTGAGGTTGCCGTGCATGTGCTGGCTGGCGCTGTTCAGCCCGACGAGGGTCACCGTCTTTCCCCGGTGGGCGTATTTGGCCACCACCTGGTCAAGGGCAGCAACGGTGGAGGCGTCCCAGATGTGGGAATCAGAGAGGTCTATCACAACGTTCGGTGGATCGCTTTCGTAGTCGAAATGGTCGGCGAGGTCGCTGCTGGAGGCGAAGAACAGTTCGCCTCCGACCCGGTAGACGGTCTCGACGCCCATCGGGGTCGGTAACCGCCGTAACCTGCGCGAACCCGGCTACCCGGCGGGCGAACAGCAGCGCCGCGAGCACCACACCGGCTATGACCCCGAGCGCAAGGTTGCCAGTGGCGACGGTCACGACCACGGTGACCACCATGACCGCGGTCTCGCTACGCGGCATGCGACGCAGCCGTTGAAGCCGAATGCTGTGCCAGTCAAACGTACTGACCGAGACCAGGATCATCACCGCGACCAGGGCGGCCATCGGAATGCGCGAGACGACCGGGCCGCAGGCGACGACGAGGATCAGCAAGAAGACGCCGGCAAGAAAGGTCGACAGCCGGCTGCGAGCACCGGCCTTGACGTTGATCATCGTTTGGCCGATCATCGCGCAGCCTCCCATGCCGCCGAAGAAGCCCGTGACAATGTTGGCGATGCCCTGCCCCCAGGACTCGCGGCCTTTGTTCGAACCGGTGTCGGTCAGGTCATCCACCAAGCGGGCGGTCAGCAGCGACTCCAGCAGCCCGACGAGCGCCATCGTGACGGCCGGGGCGGCGATGATGCCCAACGTGCGGAGCGAGTAGGGCACGTGAGGTAGCCCAAGATGTGGAAGCGAGTTCGGCAGCCTCCCCTTATCCCCCACCGTGGGTACGGCGAGACCAGCGGCGACGGTGACGATCGTCAGCAGCACGATCGCAACCAGCGGAGCCGGCACCGCCCTGGTCAGCCGAGGGAAGAAGAGCATGACTGCGAGGCCGGCGAGCACCAGCGGGTACACCGCCCAGGGCACGCCGTGCAGATTGGGCGTCTGCGCCAGGAAGAGCAGGATGCCAAGAGCGTTGACGAACCCGGTCATCACGCTGCGAGGCACGAACCGCATCAGATTGGCGACGCCGATCACGCCGAGCACGACTTGCACGACTCCGGCCAGCAAGACTGTCGCGATCAAGTAGTCCACGCCATGTTTGAGGGCGAGTGGAGCGACGACGAGAGCCACCGATCCCGTCGCCGCAGAAATCATCGCGGGACGACCACCGACGATGGATATGGCGACCGCCATCGTGAAGGAAGCGTAGAGCCCGACCCGGGGATCTACATGAGCCACCACCGAGAAGGAGATTGCCTCCGGGATCAAGGCGATGCCCACCACCAATGCGGCCAAGACCTCGGTGCGTACGCGAGTCGCCGACCAGCGCGGTGGACGAGGCCACTCTCGCAGCCGATCCAGCCGCCGGGGCGAAGCAGCACGCAGCGTGCTGCCGAGCGCAGAAGTCATGAGGTCGCAATCAATAAGGCGTTGGAGAACGCGCGGAAAGCCCGCACGAGGCGGCTGGCACGGTCGCGCCAGGGCCGCCCCCACGTGAGGCGAAAGCAGAACGGGAAAGGGCAGGTGCCGGCAGCCCTCGACGGCAAGGCCAAACCCTACCGTTACGGCACAGTAGGGATGCGGAGCCGCGGCGTGACGCCACCCACAAGTAAGCGCCGGAAACGCGGCAGAGGATGACCTCCCACCCTGACCTAGCCTGCCGCGCCGGACAACCGTCACGCGCGAACAACTCTAACCTCACGTGAGAGTCAGGCGACAAGACCACAGCCACGTGACGGTAGAGTTGCCGCGGCACGAGTCATGCTGCCAGGGAGTCCTCCATGCCCCAAGGATTGATGCAGATCGGTGCAGTGGCCGAGCTCACCGGTCTGTCGCTGCGAACCATCCGCTACTACGAAGAAGTCGGGCTGGTCGTGCCGTCCGCGCGCAGCCAAGGCGGCTTCCGGCTGTACTCAGCCGGCGACGTCGAGCGGCTGCAGGTCATCATGCACATGAAGCCGCTGGATTTCACCCTTGATGACATGCGCGATCTGCTGCGGGTACTCGAAGAACTCGACGGCAACAACGACGAGCGGCAGTCAGCCGGCCTACTGGAGCGGCTCGCGATGTTCCGCGCCGCTGCAGACGCCCGGGTGGCACACCTGCGTGAGCAACTGGAGGTCGCCGAGTCCTTCGCCGGGCAGCTGCGTCGCGAACTGGCCCGCGGGCGACGCCGTGTCGCGGCCCGCCGGCGATGAGCGACGAGGCGCCTACCGGGCAAAGCACGGACGTTCTTGCCGAGGCGGGACGCCGGCGCAGCTTGGCGGTAATCAGCCACCCCGACGCGGGTAAGTCGACCCTCACCGAGGCGCTGGCCCTGCACGCGAGAGTCATCAGCGAAGCGGGCGCGGTGCACGGCAAGGCGGGCCGGCGCGGGGTCACGAGCGACTGGATGACGATGGAACGCGACCGCGGCATCTCCATCAGCTCAGCCGCATTGCAGTTCGGCTACCACGATGCCGTCATCAACCTTCTTGACACTCCCGGTCACGCCGACTTCAGCGAAGACACCTACCGGGTACTCGCCGCCGTCGATTCAGCCGTCATGCTCCTGGATGCCGCTAAAGGCCTCGAGCCCCAGACCCTCAAACTGTTCGACGTCTGCCGCTACCGCCGAATCCCCGTGATCACATTCGTCAACAAGTGGGACCGCCCCGGCCGCGAGCCCCTTGAACTCCTCGACGAGATCGAGCAGCGAATCGGTTTGCGGCCAACTCCGTTGACCTGGCCGGTTGGAATCGCCGGCGACTTCCACGGCGTGATCGATCGCCGCAGCGGCGTCTACACCCGATTCACCCGTACCGCCGGCGGGGCCACCATGGCACCCGAGGAGATCGTCCGCCCGCAAGCTGCCGCCGACGTCCAGGAGCCGGCGTGGGACGCCGCCACGGAGGAACTCGCGCTGCTGCGCGAGATCGAGGCGGACTTTCACCTGCCCTCGTTCCTGGCCGGAGACTCGACACCGGTGCTCTTCGGATCGGCCCTGTCCAATTTCGGGGTCCGGCTCCTGCTCGACACCATTACCGAACTCGCACCGGCACCCACCCCTCGAGCCAGCACCGCAGGCAGCCCGCGACCCGTCAATGCACCGTTCGCGGGTCAAGTCTTCAAGGTCCAAGCCAACATGGACCCCGCCCATCGTGATCGCATCGCATTCGTCAGGGTCTGCTCCGGCCGCTTCGAGCGAGGAATGATCGTTACCCACGCCGCGACCGGCAAGCCGTTCACCACGAAATACGCCCACACCACCTTCGGGCGCAGCCGCCAGGTCGTGGACGTGGCCTACCCCGGCGATGTCATCGGCCTCGTGAACGCGACAGCATTGCAGGTCGGCGACACCCTCTACGGCAGCGCGCCGGTCGTGTTCCCGCCCATCCCCAGCTTCGCCCCCGAACACTTCGCGGTCTGCCGCGCCAAAGACTCCGGCAGGTTCAAGCAGTTCCGCCGCGGGATCACCCAACTCGCCGAAGAGGGCGTCGTCCAAGTCCTGCGCTCAGACCGACGCGGCGACCAAGCCCCCGTGCTCGCCGCCGTCGGACCCATGCAATTCGAGGTCGCGACGCACCGCCTGCACCACGAATTCGGCGCAGAGACGAGCCTTGAACATCTCGCCTACTCGCTCGCGCGACGTACCGTGCGCGCCGACACCCCGATCCTTCAGAGTTCCCGTGACGTCGAAGTGCTCACCCGCGACGGTGACGGCGCCAGACTGGCCCTCTTCCCAGACGAATGGCGGCTGGCGGCCGTCCGCCGCGACCATCCCGGCCTCGTCCTCGAGCCGTTGGTCGCGAACAACTCGTGACCCCGCAGGAACCCTTACCCCGCAATCATCGTTCGCGAGGCTGAGGCCGAGCGTAAGACCGCCGTGTAAGTGACCGTGACGATCATGGTGTGGGTTCGGTTACGGGGGCGACCTCGCCGCACTGGCGACGGCGAACCTGACCTTGGATCTCCATGAGGAACGTCGCTGCAGGGTGCGACTTGCACGTGCCTCGGCTCACCTTTTGGGGACGTTGGCCCCTGGCAACCAACAGCGGGTGGGTGGCAACGTAGGCGTGACGAAGGGAGACGTTTGTGCTGACCATCCGAAGCGTGCAAGCACTGGAGATTCTCGACTCTCGAAGCCGCCCAACCCTTGCGGTGACCGTGGCTCTGGCTGACGGCACGGTCGCGGGAGCGGGAGTGCCCTCCGGTGCTTCCACCGGAACGCGAGAAGCGGTTGAACTCCGCGACGGCGACCGTTCGCGCTATGCCGGGCAAGGCGTAACCCGGGCGGTCGCCAACGTCAATGGTGAGATTGCTGAAGCGCTGCGCGGACGCGAGTTCCCCGGCTTGGCCGGGATCGATCAGGCGCTGATCGATCTGGACGGAACCGCAACGAAATCCCGGCTGGGCGCGAACGCCATCGTCGGGGTGTCCATGGCCGCCGCGCGAGCCATAGCTTCAAGCACCGGCATGCCGCTGTGGCGGTACCTGACACCCGACGGCGTTTCACCGCGCCTGCCTTGGCCGTCGTTCAACGTCCTCAACGGCGGGGTTCATGCGCCGAACAAGCTGGACTTCCAGGAGTTCATGGTCACGCCGCTCGGTGCTGCGAACATGGCGGAAGCAGTGCGCGCCGGGTCAGAGGTGTACGCCGCGCTGCGGCGGCGTCTCGCGAACGCCGGCTACGCCACGGGGCTGGGTGACGAGGGCGGGTTCGCACCCGATCTCGACCAACCCGAGCAGGTGCTCGACCTTCTGGTGGCCGCGATCGACGACGCCGGCTACAGCCCGGGGCGGGATGGGGTGGCGATCGCGCTCGACCCGGCATCGAGCGAGTTCTTCCGCGACGGCAGCTACCACGTCGCCGGCGAGAAACTCTCCAGCGACGACATGATCACCCGATACGCCGACCTGGTTGAGCGGTACCCGATCTGGAGCCTGGAGGACGGGCTGGCCGAGGGTGATTGGGACGGTTGGAAGCGTCTGACCGAGCGTCTGGGTGAGCGCCTGCAGATCGTCGGCGATGACGTGCTGGTCACCAACCCCCAGATCATCACCGAAGCCATCAGCGCGAACATCGCGAACGCCGCCCTGATCAAGGTGAATCAGATCGGGACCGTCACCGAAACGCTGGAAGCGTTCCGGCTCTGCCGCGACGCCGGCTGGGGTGCCATGGTCAGCCATCGGTCAGGGGAAACACCTGACTCGTTCATCGCCGACCTGGTCGTCGGTTCCGGATGCGGTCAGCTCAAATCCGGCGCACCGGCCCGGGGAGAGCGGGTCGCCAAGTACAACCGGCTCCTGGAAATCGCTAGCGAGGAGCCCGACCTGCCCTACGGAGCAGCGCTGTGATCTCAGACAACATGCGCGGCGTGCCCGGCTCCGGTCGTCGTCGCTGATACGTGCCGGGCTGGGTCATCCTTGTGGGGTTGATGCTGGCGTTCCGTGGTAGCAGCCCACGGTGTAGGGGTATTCCAGCGTGGCGTCGTAGTGGTAGATCGTGGTGATCTTGCCGTTCCACGGCACCGAGCTGGTGCGTCCGTGGCAGGCGTCGAGGTCGGCGTCGGTGGGCAGCTTGCCCTTCGCGTCTCGTTCGACGTAGATGCCGTAGCCGTCCAGTGCATAGCCGACGAGGGTGGCGCTGCCAGTAGCGCGGTCGCCGATGCAGGCCGGCACGTCGTGGTAGTGGTAGCGCTCGCGGCCGTCGGGATGACCGTTGCAGCTGTCCTGTGTTTCGTGCGCGACGGCGTCGTGTCCGGCGTCGTCGAGGGCGTCGTAGAGGAACACCCCGTCGTCGAGCACGCCGATCGGCCCGAGCCCGACGCACGACGGCGTGGCGGCAGAGGTGGGATCGGCGGGCAGGTGCAGGTCGACTGACTGCGCGGCGATGTGGTTGGGGTTGGTGTCGTACTGGTAGGCGGGGTCGCTCGCTGAGATCGGAAAAATTCCGGTTGGCAGGTTCTCCGGCAGATCGACGGTGCTGAACGTGCGGGTGCCGCCTGCGACGCTGACCTGGTAGTCGGCAGCCGGCCAACGCACCGCGCCCTGCACGGCTGGCTTGCCGGTCATGTTCCACGTGCCGGCTGCCGAGTTGATCCAGCCGCCGGCGTGGCGGGCGCCGCCGCCGCGGAACGAGCTGGTGCAGGAGTCGACGTACCCGACCTGCGGCGTGGAGGAAACCTTGCCATCGCCGAGCGGCAGCGCGCTCGAATCGACCGTCGCCCGCCACACGTTGGTGACGGTGCCGCCCGAGGCCGGAGCCGACGGCGAGATGGCCGGGGACAACGACAGCGGCGGCGACACCGGCGAGGAAGACGTCGGCGTGGCGCTACCGCTCGACGACGAGGCGCACGCGGCCAAAGCGCACAACAATGCGATAGGCGAGACCGCCAGCAACGCCACCGTGCGTGGCCCTAATCGGATCGCCCGTGGCACAACCATCGGGGCAAGCTACCAGCCGAGAAAAGCAGCCGGCTGAGACGCGGGGTTGCGGTACGAGTCTGTGACATGTGGTCACGCTGCCTGAGTGGTCTGCGTGGTCGTGGTGGTCCCGAACTCGATGGGGGCCAATCGCCCTAGTGGCCGCTCGGTGCGAGCGCACAGAACGACGGTTCTTGAGCGACGTCTACGACCGCGCCAGCGCTCCGGCGCAGGCCGACCCGGCTCGATCGGCGGCGGTATCCCTCACAAGGAGGCCCCATGTTTGTCACTCCCCTGCGCCCAGCCGACGCCGCGGCATTGGCGGCGCTCGGAAAATGCGCAACCCTTCCCCGGCATGGCTGGGGCTGGAACGCCCGGCCCGGCTCAACAGTCCGGCAAGCGCCGACGCCGCTCGGGATTCGTATCGCGGGCTGTCGCGGTTTCCCCCTCAGGCGGAATCTCGGCATTCGTGGATCGGTCCACCGAGCACCTTCCTTCGGTCGGCCGGCGTGTGTAGCACGTTCGGCGAACGCATTTTGGGTCAGGGATGAGTATCGGCCGGTGAAGCACGGTCGGGCTTCGCGTTGGCCAGACTCAGGGGCGCCGAGAAGCGCTAGAAACCTTGTTGCTTCAGCCAGTTCAGCGACGCGTCGGCAACCTCCTGCCAGCCACTGTCGATGGTCAGCGAGTGGCCCCGGTCCGGAAACTCCAGCAGGTCTGTCTCCGCGGACGAGTGGCGGTACTGCTTGGCTGTCGCCTTGGTGATCGCCTCGGGGACGGTGTGGTCCTTGCCGCCCATGACGAGCAGCAGCGGGCCACGCGCTTCGTTGCCGGTTTTCACTGCAGCCGGCGAGTGCAGCGAGAAGTTTGCTGCCGCCGCCTCGAAGAGGGGGCGTCCCGGCGCGGGGATGGACCAGCGGTTGAAAAGGTCATTCGATTCTTCCTCGCTGATCGCGTTGCCGAAGCTGTAGCGAAATTGCTCGGCGGTAAGCGAGACGGCGTGGTGCTTGTTCGCCGGGTTCTTGAAGACCGGAAGTGTCGAGTGCAGCGCCGACAGCGGCAGCGGCAGCACCCCCTTGATCTGGGCGGCGTCGATCGCCACAGCCGCAACTCCCTGGTCTTCTCCGAGCAGCTTCTGTGCGATCAGGCCGCCGAACGAGTGCCCGATCAAAATTGGCTTCGCGGGCAGCCCCTTGATGAACGCGACGTAGGAGTCAAACACCTCCTGGATGCCGCGGTTGGCGATCGAGTCGGGCGCCAGCCGGGCACCTTCGACGCTGTCCGCCACGCCCGGCCATTCCGGGGCGACCGGCGCGTAGCCGGCCTGCTCGAACTTGCTCATCCACGGCTGCCAGGACTTGCTGTGCAGCCACAGACCGTGGATGAAGACGACGGGCGTGCCGGACGCGGCCATGTGCGTTCCTTAAGGGTTGTAGGTGCTGGTCAGTTCACTGGACGACAAGGACCGTCTTGCCGGGTGCGCGGCCGGAAACGACGCCGCTGGCGTACGCCCTCCGACCCTCGGCGAGCGGGTAGGTAGCGGCGATGGGGACGGTGAGCACACCCGCATCAACAAGCGCGGCGAGGGTGGCGAGCTGCGCCCGGTCCGGCGAGACGATGAAGAACGTCGCATCGATGCCATGCTCCGCAGCCTGACTTGTGGACGGCGGAGCGGACAGCGTGACCAGCCGCCCACCGCGGCGCGTCCTCGCGTACGACAAGGCCAGTTCTGCGCCACCCACCGTGTCGACAACTACGTCGAACCCCGACAGCGCAAGCACGTCTTCTGTTTCGAAGTCGATGACGGTTTCGGCCCCGAGCCCGCGGACGAAACCGGCGTCGCTGGCGCGGGCGGTCGCGGTGACGGCCGCACCCAGGTGGCGTGCCAGCTGCACGACGAATCCACCGACGCCGCCCGCGCCGCCGAGCACCAGCACTCGCTGGCCCGCGCGGACCTCAGCATGATCGACCAAGGCCTGCCACGCTGTGAGAGCGGACAATGGCAGCGCTGCTGCGACGACGTGGGAGACGGTGGCCGGCTTAGCCGCGAGGTCGGCCGCCGGCACGCTCACGTACTCCGCCGCGGCACCGTCGCAATCGAAGCGGATGAGGCCGTACACGTCTGCGCCGGCGCCAACGCCAACGGGCAAGCGGGATGCGGCGTCCGTACCGAGGTCCACGATGGTTCCGGACACTTCGTGCGAGGGGATCACGGGGGTCCGGTCCAGGCCGTCACGGGTCCAGGACTCGTCCCAGCTCAGTTCTGCGAACGTGATTCCGGCAGCGTGCACCTGAACGAGCGCCTCGTGGGCGGCCGGCAGCGGGACCGGAGCCGATTCGTACTCCAGCACTTCGGGTCCGCCGCGTGTGTGCGCCCGCAGCGCTTGCATGTCAGCCGGTCGAATCTGACTCATGGGGTCGCAGCCTCCAGTTCGGGCTGAGTCGTGTGCAACCACGTTGCCGCGCCGGCAGGTTCAAGGCGCAGTCGATCACGGACGCCAGTAGTTGTTCGCTGCTGCGATCGTCTGGAACTCGATGGCGACCACCTGGCTCGCGGCGATGAGGCTGTCAGGATTGTCGGAGTAGATCGGCCGGCCTGCCTTCAGCGCGTCGAGGTCGGGCTGAAGGTTGTGGATGCTGTGCCGCGCGAGGGTAAAGGCGAGCGCCCGGCCTTCGTCAGCTGAACCGGTGATGAGCGTCCCGCCTGGGACGAGCACGAGCTCGGAATCGGGGACGCGGTTCATGGCACTCCTGTGCTCTGGAGAAGCTGCGATAGACCGCCTGTCGGCCGTCTGTCTGGGCCTTGTGACCAAGTGCAACGTAGGTCGAACTATCGCAGCTGGGCTTCAGTCGATTGACTCAATCTGGAGTGACCCCATTGGACCGGACGGCTTCCCCCATCCGACTCCCGCTTTGCAGTCAGTCGACCGAAGCGGTCCGGGGCCGCGGTATGCGATCCAGAGATATGCACGGATGGCACGCGATGTACGACGACCAACTCGGACCCGGCGTGGCGTGCGGTCACGTCGATCGGATCCCTGTCCCACCACCGGCGCCCGATCCTGCGACCGCATGCCGGGAGTGCCTGATCGAGGGCACCCGGTGGGTCCAGCTGCGGCGCTGCCTGATGTGTGGCCATGTCGGCTGCTGCGAGTCCTCGACCGGTCGGCACGCCACTGCGCACTACCGGCAGACCGGCCACGAGCTGATCGCTGACCAGTCGGGCGACGGGCAGTGGGGCTGGTGCTTCGCCGACGAGTTGGCCCTCGCGCCGGACCGGGATCCCGATGCGTAACGCGGTCGACTGACCGGCGTCGTTGCGCGCGCCTGAGCCCGACCGGCTGCCACCAGATCCGCCAACACCGACCCGAGAGGCGCGGACGTGACTCGACCTGCCTCGGCGACTTCACCGGCGCCGAGGCCCGTGGTGTTCGTCCACGGGCTCTGGCTGCACGCCAGCTCGTGGCAGCCCTGGATCAACGCATTCCGTGACGCCGGATACGAGGCGATCGCGCCGGGATGGCCCGGAGAGATGTCGACCGTCTCCGAGACCAGAGCTCATCCCGGCACGATCGCCGACGCCGGATTCGACGACCTCATCCAGCACTACGCCGCCGTGGTCCTCGGGGGGACGCCGCTGCCGGTGCTGATCGGACACGCGTTCGGAGGTCGACTGGTCCATCGCCTTCTCGAACTAGGCCTTGCCGGCGGCGGTATCGCCATCGATGCCGAGGACGGAACGGGGAGCGCGGAAGTCGATGCCGGGGTGGGCGCGTACCAGCTCGATCGGGACGCATTCGCAGCCATCTATGGCCGCGCGATCACCCGTGAGGAGTCGGACCAGCTCTACGAGAGGTGGGCGATACCCGCGCCGCGAGCGGCCGTCGTCGATGCCGGATCAGCCGTGGGTCCAGACAGCGCTGCTCGGGCTGCCGCAGCTACTCCGCTCCTGCTGATCCTGGGCGGCCGCGGGAACGAGCCGGCGCCGGGCGTCGACGCGCCGAACGCCGGCGTGACGGATCAGCACCGGTTCAGCGACCGGGGTCGCTCACTGACGATCGATAGCGGGTGGCTGGAGATCGCCGAGTCCTGTCTCGCCTGGCTGGACGCCCAGGAGCTCTGACGGATGCACCGTTCAGCCGGCGATCGATACCCTCCCGGCTAGATAGCACGGTCAATCCACTCGAGAGGCTGTCCATGCCGCCGCCTATCACCGCGACCTCCTCCGGGCACGGGCTACTGGGCCGCGACGCGGAGCTTCAACTGCTGCAGGAGCTACTGACCCGAGCGTCGTCAGCAGGAGCGGCGTTGGTCGTCCGCGGCGAGCCTGGCATCGGCAAGACCAGTCTGCTCGTCGCGGCGGAGGCGGCGGCGGGGGCGGCGGGCCTCGCAGTGCTGCGGGCCCGCGGGACCCCAGCCGAGCAACATCTCCCGTTCGCCGGGCTACACCTGCTGCTGCGTCCGGTGCTGGCCCGGCGCCGGCGGCTCGCCCCCGGTCACCGGGAAGCGCTCGAGCGGGCGTTTGGCCTCAGCGCTGCGACCGAACCGGATCTCTCACGCGACGCGCTAGGTCCGCCCGTCCGATTCGTCGTTGCCCTCGCTGCGCTCGAGCTGCTCGCCGACACCGCCGCCGAGCAACCGCTGCTGCTGGCCATCGATGATGCGCAATGGCTCGATGACGCCAGCGCCGAAGTGGTCACCTTCGTCAGCCGACGGATCGAGTCCGAATCAGTCGTTCTGGTGATGACGACGCGTGAGGCGCCTCCGGTAGCGCCGGAGCCCGGCACGCCACCTGAGCTCGTACTCGCACCACTGCACGACGCGGCTGCCCGGCAACTGCTGACGGATACTGACCTCGCCGGCGAAGAGGTCACGTATGTGCTGCGGGTGGCGGGCGGCAATCCTCTTGCCCTCGTCGAGTTGCCGCTCGCGCTGCGCCGGCTCGGCCATCTCCCTGGAGACGACGACGTTCCGCTCACCGCCCGGCTTGAGGCCGGCTTCGGTGCGGAGCTCCTCGCGCTGCCCCGGCTCACCCAGGTGCTGCTCATCGCGCTGGCGGTGCAGGACAGCGGCTCGAGCGTAGATGCTGCCGCCGTCGCGGAGGCGGTGGCACGCAACCCCGTCCGGCTCGACATGCTCGACCGAGCCATGGCTGCGGGCCTGGTCTCCCTCGATGAAGGCAAGGTGAGCTTCCGGCATCCGCTCGTGCGCTCCGCCGTGCTGCGCCGACTCGACCCGTCAGACGTGCGGGCAGTACATCAGGCCTGGGCGCAGACTCTCAGCGGCACCGACCCCGACCGTGCTGCGTGGCATCGGGCTGCCGTGGCGGACGGTCCCGACGATGTGCTCGCGGCACAGCTGGAGGCGGCCGCCGATCGCGCGTTCCGCCGCGGCGCCCTCACGGTTGCCGAACGCTGGCTGGAACGTGCCGCGGGCCTGACGGCCGATCGCGGGGCCCGGCACGGGCGGCTGCTACGGGCCGGTGAGGTCGCCTACGAGCTCGGTCGCTACGACGACGTCCAGCGCCTGCTCAACCAGGTCAGGTCCGAGTCGGTCACCCCGGACCAGCAGCACCGGCTGGAGTGGCTTGCGGGGATCTTCGACGACGCTCCCGGCGCTGACGCGTCCGGCGTGGAGAGCTTGGTGGACGGCGCGATCAAAGCGCAGCGTAGCGGCCAGCTGGACCTCGCCCTGCTGCTGCTCATGGGCGCGGGTCGGCGTTGCTGGTGGGGCGACTTGTCGGTGGAACGAGTGCGTCGGGTCGCCCATGGTCTGGACGTTCCCGCTTCCGATCCCCGCAGACTGCTCGTCGATGCGACCGCGGCAACTCTCGCGACGGCCAAGGACGTGTTGGGTGAACTGGAACGCTGGTCGGCCACGCCGCCGGTCGACGTCGAGGAGTGCGCGCTCCTCGCTTCCGCCGCGTTCAACCTGGCTGACTTCGACCGGGCGCTGCGATTTGCCGACCCAGCGGTTGCCGCCTTGCGGGCCCAGGGCCGGCTGTCCATGCTGGCGCAGCTGCAGGTCCATCGCGCCTGGGCGGCGATCTTCCTCGGACGGTGGGACGTTGCGTACATCGCTGCGGCTGAGGCGTACTCGCTGGCGATGGAAAGTCGGCAGCCCGTGTGGGCCGCGCATGCCCGGCTGGGCCAGGCCGATCTCGAAGGCCGATTGGGAAAGAGTGACGTGGCACTGCAGCTGTTGGTCGACGCCGAACAGCTGGCGTTGCTGACTGGACGTCCAACTGCGCTGAGCGGAGTCGAGTTCACTCGCGGGATCATCGAGCTCGGCCGCCAGCGTCCCGCCGCAGCCTTCGGGCACCTGCGGCACACCCTGGCTCCCGGCGACGTCGCATTCCACTCGATCGAACGGCTCTGGCTTGTCGACTACGTCACCGAGGCTGCTGCCGAGAGCGGTCACGTCGACGAAGCGCGCTATCTGGTCGACGGACTCGAAGAGACGGTCGGCGAAATCCCGTCTCCCGGGTACAGCCGGGCGCTGAGACTGGCCCAGGTGCATCTCGCGACCGACGAGGACGTCGACGAACGGGTCGAGTATGCGCGCGCGGCCCCTGGGCCACCTTCGGTCTGGTTCTCGGCGCGGCTGGATCTCGCCTGGGGGATGTCGCTGCGCCGGCGGCGGCGCGTGACCGAGTCCCGCCGGCCGCTACGGCGGGCGCTGCTTGCCTTCGATGCGCTGGGAGCGAATGGGTGGTCTCAGCGAGCGCGTACCGAGCTGGCCGCAGCGGGCGCCGTCGCCGAGCACCAGGACAAGCGGGCTTGGAGAGACCTCTCGCCCCAGGAGCTGCAGATCGCGCAGCTCGCCGCCGAAGGCCTGAGCAACCGGGAGATCGGTAGCCGGCTCTATCTCTCGCACCGGACCGTCGGCTCTCACCTCTACCGGATGTTCCCCAAGCTCGGTATCCGGTCACGGGCGCAGCTGCACCGCGTCCTGCCGCCCGCATCGCCGCAATCCGACGCCGGGAATGCCGCCACCTGACCCACACCCTCATCGGCCTCGGCGCCACGCGGACGCGCTACCCGACGGACGGGACCTCCGCGGGGCGCAGCGCCAACGGCGCCGACTCAGCATGCTCCGGCGAAGTCAACACAAGGTGGCTCAACCTGTTCGCGAATTCCTGCTGCGTGAACTTGTCGGCACGTGCGGCGATCGCCGCCGGATCCCAGCTGCGCCACCAGTGACGAACACCACCTGTCCCGCGAGGACAGCCGGACGGAACGGGGAGATCGGCGCCGGCGTCATCGCCGCATCGTGGCAGAGCGGGGCTTTAGTCCGGGCAACGGGCTCACCTGGGTGTGGAGGCGGCCCCGGACGAAGTCGATGCCGCGTACCTGTCGTGCTACCCGCTGATGTACGTGGGCCTGATGCTGCTGTTGCGTAGCCAGGTCCGACGATTTCATCTGAACCTTTGGCTTGATGGGTATGTCGAAAGAGCAACTTGCACAGGCTTTTCAAAATCTCGGCGGCTGGCTCGCCGCCGTCCAGCCCGACGTGTTGGCGGTGAGCTGTTCCGTGCCGATGTTCATCCCTGGGGCGTTGCGCTCCGCGGAGGCGGCCGCCGACGCAGGGGTATCGGCCGTCATCGGCGGCCGCGGGCTGGGCGCAGACCCACGTCGGGGCCGCGCCCTTGGCCTGCGCTGGGCAGCCTCCGCCGCGGGGTTGACCGGTGCACTGCTCGGACCGGCGCCTGTCGTGAATCAGGACGATCTGGCGGGCCGGCGCGGCGAAGCCGACCTGCTCGCGTCGAGTGCTGAACGCTCGGTCGAAGCGGTCGTGCAGGCGCTTCGCGAGACCGGGCCAGATGTAAACGAGTACACCGAGCTGCAGCTCGTTCATACCCGCCGGGACTTGCGGTACATCCTGCAGTTCCTGGCATCCAGCGTGCTGTGCGACGACCCAGAGCTGTTCACCGAGTTCACCTGGTGGCTGGCGATCGTCCTCACGAATCGTGGGCTGCCGCCCGACGTGCTGCCCGCCGGACTGCGCGCACTGGCCGCCACGCTCTCGCCCGCTTTCCCGCGGGCGCGCTCCACGTTGCAGCAGGCCACCGAAATCGGTTGAGCGGCCGCCGACACTGCCCTCGTCAGCATGGGTCGAGGCCCGGTCGCCGCAGGCTCGCATCAAAGAAGGCAGGCGGCTGACCCCCGCCCAAACGCTTCAGCCCAGCTCATACCGCGGATGCCTGCGGCCAAACCGCTCCGGTCTGATAGTTCCCGAAGTAATGACGGCGCCCGGTTGCTATGCCGTGGCAGATCCTAGAAGCTGCTCGGCAACCTGGACATCGGCGTCCGGCGAGAGGAGCGCGCCATGAGCGAGAGCGTCTACCGAGTGACAGAACTTGTCGGCACGAGCACGGAATCATGGGAGAAGGCAGCAACGGCCGCCGTCGAAACAGCCGCAAAGAGCCTTCGCGACTTGCGCATTGCCGAGGTGGCCGAGCTGGACATGCAGTTGGAAGACGGCCGCGTTAAGGCCTATCGCGCTCGGGTAAAGGTGTCGTTCAAGTACGAGGCCGGCGACTAGTACTGGCTGTGCCTAGCTGGCCGGAGCGGCGAACACGTCGTAGCCCTGCTTCATCCTGCGGGCGGTCACCTGCCCCCGTCCGTTGGCATGTGCAGAGAGGACGGCTGCCGTGCGAGTAGCAGACGTATTGAAACGCAAGGGCGCGATCGTTGCGACGCTCGATGAATCAGCCACGGTCCGAGAACTCGTCGCCGTGCTGGTGGATCGCGGTATTGGTTCCGTCGTCGTCTTGTCCCAAGCAGGGTCGGTGGCTGGCCTGGTCAGCGAGCGGGACGTGGTCAGCCGCGTGGACGACCAGCCTGAGCGACTTCTCGAACGGCCGATTCGCGCGATCATGAATGTCGATTTCGTCGCCTGCGCACCTTCGGACTCCGTCGACTCGGTGCTGCAATCCATGACCGACAGACGAATCCGACACTTTCCGGTGCTCCAGGACGGGCGCCTGGTCGGACTTGTCAGCATCGGCGACCTCGTCAAAAGCCGCATCGACGACCTGAGCCACGAGCGGGATCAAATGTCGGCCTACATCAGCGGATCGTCGATCTGAATCGCCAAGGACAACCGGATTCTCGGAATCGCTGGCGAGGTACCCGACCTGCCGTACGGAGCAGATAGGTGCCGGGCTGGGTCAGCCTTGTGGGGTTGGTGCTGGCGTTCCGTGGTAGCAGCCCACGGTGTAGGGGTATTCCAGCGTGGCGTCGTAGTGGTAGATCGTGGTGATCTTGCCGTTCCACGGCACCGAGCTGGTGCGTCCGTGGCAGGCGTCGAGGTCGGCGTCGGTGGGCAGCTTGCCCTTCGCGTCTCGTTCGACGTAGATGCCGTAGCCGTCCAGTGCATAGCCGACGAGGGTGGCGCTGCCAGTAGCGCGGTCGCCGATGCAGGCCGGCACGTCGTGGTAGTGGTAGCGCTCGCGGCCGTCGGGATGACCGTTGCAGCTGTCCTGTGTTTCGTGCGCGACGGCGTCGTGTCCGGCGTCGTCGAGGGCGTCGTAGAGGAACACCCCGTCGTCGAGCACGCCGATCGGCCCGAGCCCGACGCACGACGGCGTGGCAGCAGGTGGGATCGGCAGGCGGTCAGCTCGAGCTCGACTGCGCGGGCGAGCCGTGGCGTCCGGGTCCGTGCGGTGTTCGGTCGCTAGGCGGGTCGCTCGCCGAGATCGGAAAGATTCCAGCCGGCAGGTTCTCCGGCAGATCGACGGTGCTGAACGTGCGGGTGCCGCCTGCGACGCTGACCTGGTAGTCGGCAGCCGGCCAACGCACCGCGCCCTGCACGGCTGGCTTGCCGGTCATGTTCCACGTGCCGGCTGCCGAGTTGATCCAGCCGCCGGCGTGGCGGGCGCCGCCGCCGCGGGAATCAGCTGGTGCAAGAGTCGACGTACCCGACCTGCGGCGTGGAGGAGACCTTGCCATCGCCGAGCGGCAGCGCGCTCGAATCCACCGTCGCCCGCCACACGTTGGTGACGGTGCCGCCCGAGGCCGGAGCCGACGGCGAAGTGGCCGGGGACAACGACAGCGGTGGCGACACGGGCGAGGAAGCCGTCGGCGTGCCGCTACCGCTCGACGACGAGGCGCACGCGGCCAAAGCGCACAACAATGCGATAGGCGAGACCGCCAGCAACGCCACCGTGCGTGGCCCTAATCGGATCGCCGTGGCACAACCATCGGGGCAAGCTACTGCCGAAGAAAGCAGTCGGCTGAACCGCGGGGTCACCCGTCCTAGTGGCCGCTCGGTGGAGCCAGCGAGAGTCCCCTGGTCTGCGCTCGCCGGTTGACCCGGTGGATGCACGGGCGCGAAGCCACGACTGCGAACGAGACCATACGAGTCGCCCGCAAGGGGCGGGAATGGAGAGCTCATGCCAAAACCGCAGACGCCACCGCCGCCGAGGACGCCTTCGTCGGGTCACCGTGCCGTGGCATCGGCTGTCATTGCCACTCTTATCGTTTCGATTAAGCGCACGGCGCTGGCTCAGCTGCCGTCCACTCCTCTCGTCCACAGCTGCGTTCTTCCCGAGGAAGGGGTAGCAATGACTGACACAGAACTCGCGCAGCCCGGCCGCACCAGCTTGCGCGGCCAAATCGTCGATCGTCGGCGGTTCTTCCGGTGTCGGCTTGGATACCGCGCGTCTCGCCAATCCGGAGGGCGCCGAACTCATCCTCACCGGCGGCAACGGCGACCGGCTACGGCGCGCTGCGGAGGAACTCGAGCCTCAACACACGGCGATCGTCGACCTCGGGGATTCAGATGCAGCCGAGGCTTCTTCGAAACGGTGCCGCTGCAGATCGATCACGTCATGGTGACCGGAGGCGGGCCCCGATACGCGCGTCGCGGACACGCTCGTAGCCCGCTCGGGGCGGCATGAGGGCCGTCGCCCCGAGGACGACCGTCCGGTCGTGATCTACACCCGCGGAATACCCGCTCCGCGCCAACGCCCGCCGCGGCGAAGCCCTGCTCGGCCGGCTCTGCGCCGACGGCGCTCTGGATGTGCTTGACGGCGCGGTCGTCGACTGGCCATCTGATGCATCGGCAGCTTTCTGGCAGCCGTTGCAGACCTGCCCCGGAGTTGCCGCGCTGACAAGGTCCGCCTGGGCCACCGCGCTGCAGTGGCCAACCACCCGTCGGCCTTGCTCCCCCGCACTGATTCCAGCTGCGGCGGCACCCGCCCGCGGTCACAGCGGCATAATCGCCATCTGCCTTACCGACGCGGTGGACCGAGTTCGCGACGAGCTGACGGAAGCGAGGGCCGGCGTGCGCGTCACAGCCATCTCGACCGATCTGTACGACCAACTGCGCCACGCGCACAAACCTCGGTGAGATCCCACGGGCCCATCTCGGGGCAGGGCGGCTCGTCGGCGCGGTCGGACCGCACAGATGCAGCCAAGAGCACTGATCTCGCGGCAGTCAACCGATAACGGCTGGCCGCCAGAAAATGGACCGGGAAGCTGGGTAGCCGAGCGATGCCATGGCCTGCAAGCATCTCCGCACGTATCGGCTTCTTCGGTCCCAGTGGCTTCGGCGCGCGCTCACCCCCAGTGCGGCTGCATGGGCACCGTGGCCCGCGCTTCGGGCCGTGCTCGCAGCGGCGCTCATTGCGGTAGGCGGGATTGTCACTCACCACCTTTCGGCACTGGCGCTGATGTACTTCGGCGCCGCGTGCGCGGTCGTGTTCGTAACTGACGGCGTCTACCGCACTCGCTTCGTCGCCCTCGCGAGTCAAGGCTTGGGAGCGGCAGCCGGTCTCGGGGTCGGCGCCATCGGCACCTCGAGCGACGCGGGAAAAGTCGCCGTTGCTACGGTCGTCGGGCTGGCGTGCGGCATGCTTGGCGCCATCGGACGGATGGCGACCGCCTTCGCTTTGATGACCGTCATCGGCGTGGCGTACACCCAGTTCGGTCACGTTCCGCTGCCGTGGTGGGAGCAGGCCGGCTCGTACCTGGCCGGAACTAGCATCGTGAGTCTGGCTGCTCTGTGCCCGGGCTGGTCCATCATCGTCACTACGCCCGGGCAGCGATCGCGGACATCTTCGACACGAGCGCCACTTGCTCGCAGGCCTCACGAGCCGGCGGCCCCCGAGCTGCGCCGCACGCTGGCTGCCGCATCCGGCGCCGGCCGCGCCGCGTTCTACGACCACCGGCTGCGGCGCAGGCACACCCGCCCTGCCGGCCGCCGCCTCGCGACGCAGATGCGCGGCGGAGCTCACATCGTTCGCTGTAGCTGCTCTCTACGCCGAGGCCGACGAGGTCGGCGCCGATGTTGTTGCCAGCGTGCGTGGCGTCGCGCAAGCGGTCAGAAGCGGGACGACCCCGTCGCGTGAGCCGTTCGCGACGACCTCCACTGGCCTGCGCTCGCTTGCCGAGGCTCTGGACGCGCGCGGGCTCTTGCCGGCCCTCCTCAGCTGCCGGCCTGGGATGAGCGTGTGCACCCGCAGTTCACTGACGGACGGGCCGCCCTGATGTCGGGGTTCCGCCTCGCCTGGTGTATGGGTCTGGCGACGGCCGTGACTGGTGCCGTTCACGACCCCAACCACTCGTACTGGCTACCCCTGACCGTCGAACCGTGGTCCGGCCCGAGTACGCATCCGTCTTCGTCCGCACCGTGAACCGGGTGATCGGGACCGTTGCCGGCGCTGCGGTGGCGACCATCTTCCTGCTGGCGCTGCCCGTGGCGGCCCGATCGCGTTTGCCGCCGCGCTCTCCATCGGCTGGGCGGTCTTCGCCGCGCCGAAGCTCTACGGGCTGAGTGTCATCGGAGTAACCAGTTCCGCGCTGTCAGCGCGGCATCAGCACTCCCGACCCGGTCTTCCCCCTGATACGCCTTGTGGACACACTGGCCGGCTGCGCGATCGCCATCGTCTTCGGCTACCTGTTATGGCCTGGCCGACACTCGCTGCCGTCAGCTGAGCCCGAGCGGGCGGCCGAACCGCGCGGGCCTACCTCGCGGAGGCCGCACGCCCGGAAGCCGAACGACGCGACTGGCCGAACGTTCGCACCCGGGCCTACCGCATCGTCCACGAGACGCGGGCCGGCCTTCAGGCTGCGCTGCGGTTCCACCGCCTTCGTCAACGCTTGCGGCCAACGCCCTTCCGTCCGCACTGGCCCTCGAGGACGTCATCGACGAGATCAACGCACTGGACGATCTCACGCGCCGACGCGAAGAGCCACCGCCGGTCGAACAGATCCGGGAACTCGACCTGACCATCACTCGGGCAGGTCACCTGCTGGGCCGAATACCCTGACGCGACAAAGCCCCCTGCGTGAGCAGAAGGCCTTGTCGCGCTTTGCCATGGTTCGGGCGGTGGTAGCGGGGGTTGTACTTGAACCGCCGCTCGCGGCATTTCAGGACCCGACATGTGTGCTGGTGGACGCCTCTGTCCAGACAGATGTCCAGGCAATGTCAATGAGTTTGTAGGACGAACCTCCACGCGGTCGTCCAACAAACGCCGACCGAAGTGTGTCGGGACGGGTGCCGGTCCTCGCCTTGATCCACTTCACGACCTCAGCCTTCCACACGCACCGCCGGCAAGAGATCACTGCAGCGCGCTGGCATTCCGGGCCGGCGAGTCCGAAACCGACTGACGGCTGCGTCTTAGGCGTCGAATCGACGCTCTGGCCCGTCGTCGCTGGCTCTTCCCAGGCGATTCACGAGAGCGGCTGCCTGGCGGCCCAGCGCGAGTGGCGTGTCAGGGTGGATGCATGACCGCTGAGAACGGTGAGCTGGTCCTGTCGAAGGAAGCTGCCCTCGAGGTACTCGCCTTCCTGGTCACTGCGGCCCGGACGCAGACCGAGGAGGCCGCAGAGTACGGGCCGATACGGCTGCTCATGGGGAGAGCTGCCCGGCTCCTCGCCCAGCGGATGGCCGGCGGAGTACGGACCGTACGATTCACTGGGTG
>CAVQDA010000014.1:0-28704 GCA_963711145.1 uncultured Actinomycetota bacterium | reverse complement strand
GTCGAGCGCGTGCTGGGTCGGGCTCACCGGCGAGGAGAGCCCGCCGGGGAATCCGAGCACGACGGCGGCCATCCGCACCGCCCCATGTCGCTCGCGCGCGGCCTGCGCCCCGTAGCTGAAACGCCAGCGCCGCGCGCGTTCGGCGATGAGCGGCGAGTCGGCGCGCACCCCGGCGGCCGGAAAGATGCGGCAGTCATACATCCGGCACGCGCGCGGGCGCTGCGCGTACACCGCGCAGCCGTCCTCGGTGAGCTGCGAGCAACGTCCGGACTCGTCGTGCTGCAGGACGCGGCGGGCCGGCTGGCCGGGCATCGGCACCAGGCAGTCGGCGGGGATAGCTGCGAGCGCGGCGGCCTCATCCGCCTCGACCGGGATCAGCTTCCCGGAGCGGCAGCAGGCCGTGCAGCCGTCGCAGGGGACGTCGACCGGCTCGCCGTCGTGCAGCGACGCCCGGAAGGCTGCCAGCCACGACCCGAACTCGCCGGCATCGCGCTCGCCCGTGGGCTCGTCCACGCGCAGACCCTACGTCCGGGCCACTTGATCACCATCTGATATCGATCGGCGCACGATCGCGTGGCGGCGCGGTCTCGGCGCACCAAAGCGGGGTATCCAAAGAAGGTGAAGCCCAGTCGCCCACTGACCCGCCCCGCTACCCTCGCGCTCGCCCTCGGGGTGAGCTTGACGGTCGCGGGATGCTCGTCCTCCTCGAAAGCCACCACGCCCCCGAGCAGTCCGACACCGAGCGCCTCGGCGAGCCCAACCCCGTCCGCCAGCGCGACGCCCACCCCGAGCACGACCCCCACCCCGGTCGTCACGACGCTTCGGCCGGTCGACCCCGCGATCTACTGCCGGCTCTCGGAACTGTCGGTGACGCCCGGCCAGAGCAATGGCGCGGCGGGGTCGATCACGGTGCCCATCCTGTTCAAGAACATCAGCCAACGGACGTGCACGCTGCAGGGTTATCCGGGGGTCGCCGGCCTGAACGCGGCCGGGCAGCAAGTCGTGCAGGCCGTACGCACCACGTCCGGCGGCCAGACCGGCGTCCCCGCGGCGATCAGCCTGGCGCCGGGCCAGACCGCGTCGGCGCCGGTGCAGGGCAGCGACGTGCCGGTCGGCACCGCGACCACCTGCACGTCGTACCCGAAGCTGCTCGTCACGCCGCCCGGCGAAACCCACTCACAGCAGGTGATCGTCACCCTGCCGGGCTGCGACGGCTTGCGGGTCCGGCCGGTCGTCGCCGGAACCACGGGGATCTGACCACGCCAAGCGCGTTACGGCTGAGGTGACAGTTCCTCGGCCAGCAACTCCATCAGCAAGCCGTCGTGCCAGCCGCGGCCATCAGCGTCGCGCTCGTACCGCCGCATGACCCCAACCGGCCGGAAGCCCACCGACGCGTAACACCGGATGGCTGCGGCGTTGTCGACCGCCGGGTCGATGACGATCCGGTGATGCCCGCGCTCGTGGATCAGGTGGTGCGCGAGGGTCCAGACGGCATCGCGACCGACGCCCTGACCGTGGACTGCAGGGTCGAGAAAGATGTCTATCGAGGCGTGCCGATAGGCCGGCGTCAACTCCTCGCCGTACTGGATGAAGCCGCCGATCGCGCCATTCAGCATCACCGTGTACGGCGTGATCTCCGGCTCGTCGAAGGGCCAGTCCGGCGCCTCCGGCGGCTGCCCCCACCGCGCCTGGACGCTGGGCGTATACCGAATCCGCAGCAATTCCTCGATATGGCTGGAAATCAAAGGGACGAGGATGACGCGACGGCCCTTTAATTCGTCGGTCGCGCCAACATTCATGACCACACCCCCATTCGCTGAGTATCTGCCACTATTGATGGCGAGCGGACCCCGAACGGTGTACGTTCCGAAACCGTCCGCTAAGTACCGCACAGCGAGAAGAGTTCCACGATGCGCTGGGATCCCCTGCCCGCAGCCCGCGACCTGGCACCGACCGCCTTCAAAGATTGGGAGGTCCTCTGCGACGAGGCCTCCGTCGCCGTCGACGCCGCTCTGCTTTCGCTGATCCAGGACCGCATAGACGTCATGCTCGGAGGTGGCACCAGCCGCCACGCGCCGACCAGCGAAACCGAACGTTCGTCCGCCGAGGCCATCGAGCAGTTCATCATCGACGTCGCCGCCCTGACAGACGGCCAACGCGACGGCGTTTTCGGCACCCTGGGCCCGCGGAGTTATCCGTTCTTCCAGACGCTCTACGTGCGTGATTTCGACTTTCGTTTCCGCGCTGCCCTCACTCAGCTTTTCGGTGAATCCCTCGGATCGCCGCCCGGGCCCGATCCCGGCCAGGCTCCGGGGGCTGAGCCACCCGATCTGTGGCCCGCGCTCGACCGGTTCCTCACCGACGTCGCCGCGCTCGACGCGCTCGACCCCGTCACCACCGAGCTGATCCGACTGCGTGGGGCCCGCGCCCACAATTGCCGCATCTGCCAATCGCGGCGCGAGGTCGCGGCCATCAAGAGCGGCGCCGACGAGAGCACCTTCGACAAGATCGACTTTTACGAGACGTCCGACCTGGACGAGCGTTCCAAGGTGGCCCTGCGGCTGGTCGACGCTGTGCTGTGGCAGCCGGCGTCCTACCCCGACGGGCTCGTCGAGCAGGTACGCGCGGCGTTCAGCCCCCAGGAGACGCTGGAGATGGTGCTCGATCTCGTGCGCAACGCTGCGAACAAGGTGGCGGTCGCGCTGCAGGCCGATCAGCCGGTGGTGGCGCTCGGGGTCGAGTACTTCAGCGTCAGCCGTGACGGGACGCTGGCGTATGGCCTTCCTTCCCCGGTTGGAGCCTCCGGTCGCGGGTAGTCGCCTGACATGAAGGCCGTCACCTGGCAGGGCAAGCGCGACGTGCGGGTCGAGGACGTCGCCGACCCGATCATCAAGGAGCCCACCGACATCCTGGTGCGGGTCACGACCACCGGCATCTGCGGCTCTGACCTGCATCTGTACGGGGTCCTAGGCCCGTTCATGACGCCCGGCGACGTGCTCGGCCACGAAGCGATCGGCATCGTCGAGGACGTGGGGGCGGAGATCACCCATGTCCGCGCCGGCGACCGGGTCGTGATGCCCTTCCAGATTTCCTGCGGGCATTGCTACATGTGCGACGCCGGCCTGCAGACCCAGTGCGAGACGACGCAGGTGCGGAAGTTCAACTCCGGTGCGGCCATGTTCGGCTACAGCAGCCTGTACGGAGCGGTCCCCGGCGGGCAGGCCGAATTCCTTCGCGTCCCGCAGGCCCAGAACACCGCGATCAGGGTGCCGGAAGGGCCGTCGGACGAGCGCTTCGTCTATCTGTCCGACGTGCTCCCGACCGCCTGGCAAGCCGTCGAGTACGCGGCGATCCCGCCGGGGGGCACGGTCGTGGTCCTCGGGCTCGGACCCATCGGCGACATGGCGACGCGCGTTGCGGCGTTTCGCGGCCACCGGGTCATCGGGGTCGACCTGGTGGCCGATCGGCTCGCGCGCGTGCGCGCTCGGGGCAATGAGGTGCTCGACGTCGGGACGCTGGGCGAGGGCATCGTTGCCGCGATACGCGAGCTGACCGGCGGCCGCGGGCCGGACTCCGTCATCGACGCCGTCGGCATGGAGGCCCACGGGTCGCGCGCCGGCAAGCTCGCCCACGACGCCGCCGGGCTGCTACCGGATTCGCTGGCACGCAAGATGATGCACACGGCCGGCACCGACCGGTTGGCGGCCCTTCGCGCGGCGATCGACATCGTCCGTCGCGGCGGCACCGTCTCACTCAGCGGCGTCTACAGCGGCATGGCCGATCCGATGCCGATGCTGGTCATGTTCGACAAGCAGATCCAGCTGCGCATGGGGCAGGCCAACGTGCAGCGGTGGGTTCCGCACATCCTGCCGCTGCTCACCGACGACGACCCGCTGGGCGTCGAGGGATTCGCCACTCACCGGATCCCGCTGTCCCAGGCACCGCTGGCGTACGAGCATTTCCACAAAAGGCTCGACGGGACCGTCAAGGTGCTCATCAACCCCTGACCGCACGGCAGCCCCGCCTCAGAGTCCTAGCGTCGCGCGCAGGCCGCAGATCTCGATGATCCGCATCGCCCACGGGCTGACGCCGCTGAGCAGCACGTCGCCGCCGCGGGCGCGAATCGCCTGACGTTCGGTGACCAGCGCGCCGAGCATGGCCGCGTCCAGGAAGGTGACCGCCGACAGGTCGACGACGACCGCCGCGGGTGGGGTCAAGCCGGCGGCCGTACGGCTGATGACCCGGCGGACATCGGCGACGGCCGCCAGATCGAACTCGCCGCTTGCCCGCACCAGCGCCTCGCCCGCCGACGTGGGCGAGGCATCCAACGACCAACCGCGGGCTGAGCCCGCATCTTGGCGCACTCGAGGGGGCACCGGCCATCCTGTCCACTAGCGGGAACATCGGCCGCTGGAAAACTATCCAAGATCGGGACGGGCGTCAGCCGAAATTCACGAATCCCGCAGCGACGCCGGCAGATGTTTGATCCCGTTGACAAAGCTGGACGCCAGCCGCACCGGCTCGCCGGTCGCTCGCACCGCCGGGAAGCGCTGCAGCAGCTCGCGGTGCAGCACGGTGATCTCGCGCCGCGCCAGATGCGCGCCCAGGCAGTAGTGCGGGCCCGCGCCGCCGAAGCCGAGGTGAGGATTGGGCGTGCGTCCCAGGTCGAAGCTCTCCGGCTCGTCGAACACGGTCTCGTCGCGATTGCCCGACGGGTAGAACAGCAGCAGCCGATCGCCCTTCTTCAGCGGCTGGCCGCCCAGTTCAGCGGTGTCTGTCAGCACCGTGCGCCGCATCCAGATCACCGGGCTGGACCATCGGACGATCTCCTCGACGGCGGCGGGGGCCAGCGCCTCGAAATCACCGAGCCAGTGCGCCCGCTGGTCCTGATGGTCGGTCAGCGCGACGAGCGCGTGGCTCAGGGCGTTGCGCGTGGTCTCGTTGCCGGCCACCGACAGCAGCACGAAGAAGGAGGCGATCTCCGCGTCGGTCAGCCGCTCCCCCTCGACCTCGGCGGCAGCGAGCGCCGTGACGAGGTCGCCGGTCGGCGATTGCCGGCGCAGCCGGCACAGCCCGGAGACGAGTTCGGCCAGCTCCGCTCCCGCCGCCAGCAGGACCGCGCCGAGGTCACCGCCCTCGGGCGCGTACTCCGCGTCGCCGGCGCCGAGGATGACGTTCGAGCACCGGAAGACGCGCTCGGCCTCGCTGTCCGGCACGCCCATCAGGTTGCAGATCACGGTCAGCGGCAGCGGCGCGGCTACCTCGGCGACGAAGTCGAACTCGGCACCGCCCGCTCCAGCCCCCTCGGCGAGCCGGTTCACCACCTGGCGGGCCACGTCGGCCACGTCCGCCTCGATGCGGCTCATCATCCGGGGGGTGAATGCCTGCGAGACGATCCGGCGCAGCCGCACGTGCCGCGGCGCGTCCATATTGATCATGGAACCGAAGAACTCGAGGAACTCGGGTGGCAGGTCGGGGATCGAGGTCGCGCCGGCCGCGGAGGAGAAGAACTCCGGCTGGGCACTGGCGGCCTTGATGTCGGCGTGGCGCACGACGGCGTAGTAGCTCGCGTTCGGGTCGATCATCGCGCTGCGCGGGTCGGGCGCGTCGTAGTAAGTCAAGCCAGGGGTCGCCCGTAACCGCCGGAACGCGTCATAGCGGCCCTCCAGCGGCTGCGCCCAGAACGCGTCCGAGGACAGGTCGATCTCCGAGATAGCGCTCATGATTCATCCCCTTCGCTGGTGGCCAGCAGCAGCCAGCCCTCCTCGGCCTCAGTTTTCTCCCCGAGCACGGCGCGCAAGGCCGCATCGAGCCGCAACACCTCCGCAGCGTCCGTCGCCGCAGCGGCGAGTTGCTCGTGCAGCTCACGTTCGCGCCGGTCGAGCCGGGCCAGCAAACGCTCCAGCCGGAGCAGCTCCTTACCCCGCTGGCGTTCGGCGGTACGGGTGTCGCCGGTCCGCTTGGCCGAGCCGGACGCCGGCGGTGCGGCGGCGGATCGCTTGCGGATCTCCAGGTACTCGTCGACGCCACCGGGCAACGCGGCGAGCCGGCCGTCTCCGGTCAGCGCGACGATCGTGTCGGTCACGCGTTCGAGGAACCAGCGGTCGTGGCTGACGACCACCAGCGAGCCGGGCCAGGTGTCCAGCACATCCTCGAGTGCCTGCAGCGTGTCGATGTCCAGGTCGTTGGTCGGCTCGTCGAGCAACAGCACGTTGGCACCGCCGAGCAGCAGCCGCAGGATCTGCAGCCGCCGCCGTTCGCCTCCGGACAGGTCGCCGACGCGGGTCCACTGGCGGGCCGCCGGGAAGCCGAACGACTCCAACAGCTGGCCAGCGGTGAGCTCGCGGCCGCTGCCGGCGCCGGCCCGGGGATCGACGGTCGAGAGGACATTGCCGGTTTCCTCGACCGCCTGCAGCACCCGCAGCTGGGGGTCCAGCTCGGCGACGTCCTGGGTGAGGTAGGCCGGACGCACGGTGGCGCCGACCTTCACGCGCCCCGACTGCGGTTCGAGCCGCCCGTCCAGCAGGCGCAGCAGGGTGCTCTTGCCGGCGCCGTTGACCCCGATCAAACCGAAGCGGTCGCCCGGACCGATACGCCACGTGACATCGCCGAGCAGCACACGGCCGCCGTAGGCCATCGTGACGTCCTCGACGTCGTAGACCGACTTCCCGAGCCGGGCCGCGGCGGTGCGGCGCAGCAGCATCGACTCGCGCGGCGGCGGCTCGTCGGCGATGAGGGCGTTCGCCGCGTCGATGCGGAAACGCGGCTTGGAGGTGCGCGCGGGCGGGCCGCGGCGCAGCCAGGCCAGTTCCTTGCGCAGCAGGTTGCGGCGGCGGGCCTCGGTGACGGCGGCAGTGCGGTCACGCTCGGCCTTGGCGAGCACGTACGCCGCGTAACCACCGTCGTAGGACGCGACGGTGCCGCCCCCGACCTCCCACGTCGTCTCGCACACGGCATCGAGGAACCAGCGGTCATGGGTGACGACCAGCAGCGCACCGCGACGCCCGCGAAGGTGCCCGGCCAGCCAGTCGACACCCTCGACGTCGAGGTGGTTGGTGGGCTCGTCGAGCATCAGCAGATCGGTGCCCTCGATCGCGTCGGCGACGAGCAGGGCGCCGAGCGCGGCGCGCCTGCGTTCGCCGCCCGACATGACCGCAAGGCGGGTCTCCAGCCGGTCGCGCAGCCCCAGCCCGTCGAGCACCTCGCGAGCCGCCGGGTTACCGGCCCACTCGTGTTCGGCCAGCCCGGAGAGCAGCAACTCACCGACGGTCGTGTCGGGCAACGTGTCGTCCTGGGTCAGGAGCGAGACCCCGATCCCGGCGCGCGCCGCGACGCGCCCGGTATCGGGCGCTTCCTGGCCGGCGATAACCCTCGCAAGGGTGCTTTTACCAGCGCCGTTTCTGCCGACTACACCGATACGATCGCGGTCGTCGATTCCCACCGATACCCGGTCCAAGAGCAGCGTGGTGCCCCGGGTTCGCGAGACGGCGTCGAGAGTGACAAGCACAGCGCTGCTCAGGTTAGTGGCGTACGCGCAGGAAGGCGGATCCGGTGGCTCGCTCGTCCCCCAACCTCTTGCGCATGCTGATCGTTTCGCATGACGTCGCCGCTGACATCGCGGGCACCCAGACCGGCCACCTCATCCCCTGGGCGCTCGAGCGCGGGATCGATCTGCGTACCGCTGACGCTGCCGTCGATGCCGAGCTGCCCGAGCCGCTCCACGGTGAGATCGTCGCCGTGCTCGGCTCCGCGCAGGCCGCCTACGACGAGACGAAGCCCTGGATCGCGCGCGAGCGGGCCTGGATCCGCGCGCTGCTCGCCGTGAGCACGCCGGTCCTCGGCGTCTGCTTCGGCGGCCAGCAGCTCAGCCGGGCGCTGGGCGGCGCGGTGACGCGGGGCCCCTACGCGGAGTTCGGATGGACCGACATCGTGCCCTCGCCCGGCCACAGCGGCGTGGTCGGCGCGGGCCCCTGGTTCTCCTTCCACGACGACGTCTTCACCGTGCCGGACGGCGCCGTGGAGCTGGCCCGCAGCCCGCTGTGCCCGCAGGCGTTTCGCGCCGGACGCTCGCTGGCCGTGCAGTTTCACCCCGAGTTCACCCCGGCCATGCTCCCGGGCTGGCTCGACGAGCGGCAGACGCAGCTGAAGGAACGCGGCGGGCCCGAGCTGGATCGGGCGGCCGTCACCGAGACGACCGAGCGCCTCGCGCCGGCGGCCGCAGAGGCGGCGTACCGGCTGTTCGATTCCTTCGTGCGGGCTGCACTGGACTAGCAAGGACCAGCCGGCGGTCAGGCCTCCGGAATCGGCCGGCGGCCGGCGAAACCCAGATCCGTGCGGTGATACCAGCCGAGCTCCCGGTCGCCCTCGAGCCAGCACAGCAGCACCGGGACGCCCTCGAGCTCGGACGGGAAGTCCAGCAGCAGCGGCGCCAGGCCCTTGACCTGGACATCATGCTCGGCGAGCTCGGTGATGAGCTCATCGAGGCGCGCCTGGGCGGCCTTGAATTCCGGGGTACCGCCGAGCGTCGTCGCAGCTCCCGAGGTCACGGCCGCCGCCAGCTCAGCGGTGTCGGCCCGCACCGCCACGATCTGATCGAGGGTGGGCAGCAGCGCGGCGAGCATCTCGCGAGCACCGGCGACCGAGTACATGCCGCAGAGCCTTTCATGCTGCAGGATGAGCCTGTGAGCGAGCCGCCAGAGGGAATGTCTGCCGAGCCCCCCGACAGCGAGTTGCCGCCCCCGACCCGCGCCGACATGACCAAGGGCGGGACGGCCACGCAGCCGGCGCCGCTGAAGCTGCGGCGCGGCAACCGGAGGCTGGCCTTCATCGCGGGTGCGCTGGCGGTCGTCATCATCGCGGTCGTTATCGTCGTCGTTGCCGTCGGCGGGGGCGACGGCACCAAGCCCACGGCCAATCCGCTCGAGGTGCGCCAGCTCGTCGCGACGTTCCAGTGCACGGCGAGCAACCCGGGCGCCCCGAGTTCGCTGCGGGTGACGGCGGGCCAGGAAGTGGTGAAGCTCGGTCGGGGCGGCTGCGCGGTCGTCGGCCCGGTGGTCGCCCGCGTCGACCGGGCGACCAAGGTCGTCTCCGCCAAGGCCGGCTCGGGATGCACCGTGACCTTCGAGTCGACGTCCAAGTACGGCGAGATCGTCGACAAGGCCAGCGTGGTCGACAACGGCTACGCCCGCGCGCTGGTCGGCGGCGGCTACGTGCTGGAGCTGCGCGCGCTGCTGTATCCCCCGGCCAAGTCGGCCAAGCTCAACGTGGTCTTCACGGCCAACGACCAGGGAGCGTGCGACAAGGTGGCCAACGCGCTCCGTCGCACCTAGCCGGACGTCGGCGATGGCGTCACTAAGCGAGCGACTGACCGCAGCCGCGGGCGTCGCGGTTTCCCGGGAAGCGCGCTACGGCGAGCTGGACGCCGCCGCGGGCGACGGCGATTTCGGCGCCATCCTGGCGCGGGCGGCGCGCGGGGTGCTGGGAGCGCTCGAGACGGCCGACCCGGCCGCCTCCGACACGGACCTGCTGCTGCTCGCGGCCCACGCCGTCGCCGCGGTCGGTGGCACGACCGGGCCGCTCTGGGGAACGGGCCTGCTACGGGCCGCCGACACGATCGGGCGCGGACCGGCGGCAGCCTTGCGCGCGGCCGCGGACGGGATCTCTGAGGTGGGTGGAGCGCGCGGCGGTGACCGCACCATGCTGGACGCTCTCCTGCCCGCCGCACGCGCGCTGGAGTCGGGCGAGGATCCGGCTGCCGCTGCCGCCGCGGGGGCCGCCGCTACGTCGGACATGACCGCGCGGCGGGGCCGGGCCAGCTACGTCCCCGGCGGCGGGGCCGGCCATGTCGATGCGGGGGCGCAGGCGGTCGCGGACCTCGTCGCGGCAGCCCTGTCGCCGGTGGCCGGGGAGGTGCCGAGCGAGCGACGGATGCCGGGGCAAAGCCCGGCCGAAGCGAGCCCGGGCCACATCGTCGCCGATCCCGACCGGCTGGTGGACGACGCGCTCGCCGGGCTGGTCGCGACCAGCGGCGGGAGGCTGCGGGCCCGGTACGAGCCCCGATTCGTGACCCGGGCGGACGTCCCCCGCGCGGGATTGGTGGGGGTGATCTCCGGAGGCGGCTCGGGCCACGAGCCGATGCACGCCGGCCTCATCGGTCCCGGACTGCTCGCCGCGGCATGCCCGGGGGAAGTCTTCGCGAGCCCGTCCGCCAACGCCGTGGAGGCCGCCATCGGCGCGGTCGACGGCGGCGACGGCGTGCTGATGATCGTCAAGAACTACACCGGCGACGTGCTGAACTTCCGGCTCGGCGCCGACCTCGCGCGGCGCGCCGGCCACCAGGTCGAGACGGTGCTGGTCGCCGACGACATCGCGCTCGATGATCCGGGCGGCGCCCAGGACGAGGAGGAAGGCGTCGGCCGGCGAGGTGTCGCGGGGACGATCGTCGTCGAGAAGCTCTGCGGGGCGTCGGCGGAAGCAGGCGCCGACCTGCCGGCGCTGGCGGCCCTCGGCCGACGTGTCGCGGCGGCGACCCGGTCGATCGGGGTCTCGGTCTCCGGGGTGACGCTGCCGTCCGGCGGCGTCGCGGCGATCACGCTCGCCGCGGGCGAGCAGGAGTTCGGCGTCGGCATCCACGGCGAGGCCGGACGCGAGCGGGGTCTTGCCCAGCGTGCCGATCACCTCGTTGCCAGGATGTGCGACGCGTTGCTCGCCAGGGCGGATGGAGCCACCGCTCCTGGCGATCCGGTCCTGCTCTACACCAATGGCCTCGGCGGGATCGCCGGCCTGGAACTGTCGGCCGTCCACGGCTATGCGGTGCGCCACCTGCAGGACGCCGGCGTGCGGGTCGCCCGGTCGATGGCGGCCTCGCTGGTGACCTCGCTCGGGATGGTGGGCTTCTCGCTCACCGTCACGGCGCTGGATCCGGAGCTCACCGCCCTGTGGGATGCGCCGTGCTCGAGCGCCGCCTGGACGGTCTGCTGACGGGTCAGCCCACCCGCCGCTGCAGCAGCGCCGCCGGACGCCCGGTCGTCACGACGGTGCTCGCGCCGACGTCCTGCACGGTCCCGTTGACCCGCCGGCGGAAGACATCCTTCTGCCACGGCCGGCCCTCGACCGCCTGGTGCAGCTGCCGGAGCTGGCTCAGCGTGAACGGCGCCGCGAGCAGCTCGAACGGGTCGGTCGTGGCCGCGTACTGCTGCGCCGCCCACTGCGCCGCGAGTTCCACCACCCGCTCATGGTCGAACGGCAGCCGGCGCTGGCGATCGGGCAGCCGGGCGAGGCCTTCCTCGACCGGCACCAGGGTCACGTCGGCACTCCGCCCGATGGCCGACGCGAGCGGTTCGTACGGGACCAGCGCGACATGGGCCACCGACATCACCCAGCCGCGGGCGTCACGATCCGGATCGTCGAACACCTCCAGCTGGGCGGGCGTCACACCGGAGACGCCGGCCTTGAGCTTCAGTACCCGCTCGACGGCCTTCGCCAGCCGCTCGCGCTTGTGCACGACCGTCGCCGGCAGCGCCCAGTTACCGGCCGCGAACCCGTCGGTGCGCCGGTGCAGCAGCAGGTGCAGCCGCGAATCCTCGGTCAGCGGAGCCGGCACGGTGAGCACGGCGACATCGACCGCGACCGTCGGCTGCGGGTAGTCGCGAAGAGCCTTGCCGTTGCCGTCACGCCAGCGAGCCATACCGGGACGTTAGCGCGGCAACGCGCCAAACCCTGGGATCTGCTGCGTGCGTGGGCGAGGCTCGCCGGAGGTGGGCCCGCTAGTCCACGATGTCCGGGTTGTCCTTGAAGATCTTGTCGAAGATCGGCTGGAACTGGAACCAGCCCGCAATCTCGTAACCCACCTGCTTGTAGGTCGCGACCGCGGCTTCGTGGTTGATCTGCCGCGGCTTGCCGGCTGCGTAGGCCATCAGCTGCGACTGCGAGGTGCGCTCGAGGGTGAGAAACCACCAGGCGGCGCTGTCGACCGTCTCGCCGACGGTGAGCATGCCGTGGTTGGCGAGGATGACGGCCTTGTTCTTGCCGAGCGCGACTCCGATGCGCTGGCCTTCCTCGGGGTCGAGCACGACGCCCGTGAAGTTGTCGTGGCGGCCGATGTCGTTGTAGAAGGCGCAGGCGTCCTGGGTCAGCGGCTCGACGGTCATGTCGAGCGACGAGAGCGTCTTGCCGTACGGGCCGTGAGCGTGAGCCGCAGCGATCACGTCAGGACGCGCCGCGTGCACCGCACAGTGGATCGCGACCGCAGCGCCATTGACGGCCCGGTCGCCCTCGACGACCTCGCCCGCGTGGTTCACGCGGACCAGATCGCTCTGGCACATCAGGCCGAAGTGATGGCCGAACGGGTTCACCCAGTACGAGTCGGGATACTCCGGGTCGCGCACGGTGATGTGTCCGGCGACCCCCTCGTCGAGTCCCGCCTTGCTGAACATGCGGAACGCGGCGGCCAAGCGCACCTTGCGATGCATCCGCTCCGCTTCGACGCTGTCGAACGTCGGCGGCAGCGGCATCCGCAGAGCCTGCCCCGGCTTGCCCGCGCTCACCACGTCGTGGGTCTTCCGGGCGCTCTCGGTGATCGTCATGCGGACTCCTCAGCCTCGCGAGCCATCCACTGTTCTGGCGCTGAGGGTACGCCGGTAGCCTGCCCGCCGGACAGGACCAGCACCGGTACCGCCACCAGAGCTGGTACGAGACCAGAGGAGAAGCACGTGGCTGAGCTGCATGTCGTTGCCGTCATCAAGGCCAAGGAAGGCAAGGAGGCCGCCGTCCGGGAGGCGATGAGCTCGATCATCGGCCCGAGCCGCCAGGACAAGGGCTGCATCCGCTACGACCTGTTCGAGGCCCAGGGCGCTCCCGGCACTCTCGTCAACCTCGAGACGTGGGCGTCGGTCGAGGACATGAACGAGCACATGAAGTCACCGCACCTGGGCGCCGCGTTCGCGGGCGCCGGTGACGCCCTCGACGGCGCTCCGCAGATCTACCTGCTGAACCCGGTGGATGTCGCGTAGCTACGACTTCTTGCCCAGCACCGACAGGTCGTCGTAACGCTGGTGCAGGTACGGCGCGAAGTCGGCGGCCGGCACCGGGCCGATCGTGCGTCCCACCTGGGTGGACGCACGCTCGGTCCAGTTGAGATCGACCAGCTTCACGATCGCGAGATCGGCGATCGGGTCGAGCGGCGAGTCCTTGAGCACGACCGTGCCGTCGATGCCTTCGTGCACGCGGGCCTGCTCGTGCTTCTCGCCGTAGACCAGCAGCGCGTCACCGTCGAGCTCGCCCGGACGCTCGGCGGACGGCAGCACCTTGAACCAGAAGTCCCGCTTGTCGAGCTCGTACGGCTCCCGGGTGTCGGTGACGGTGCCGCGAACCTCGACGAGCGGGAAGCCCATGCGGCTGATGCCGGCGTCGATGGAGTCGCCCTCGCGGCGCGCCCACACCTCGGCGAGCTTCTTGGGTTCGCCGTAGGTTTCGCGGCCACCGATCACCGACTGCTCGGTGGTCATCGGCATGAAGATCGGGTACTCGCCGGGCACGTCGCCGTGACGGGCTGCGACGCCGAGCCAGCCCGCCCCGAATGCCGGCAGCCCCGGCATCTCGACGACCGTGAGCGTCAGGCGTACCAGTGGACGCTCGGCCGGGGAGAGCGGCGGCGGGAGGACGGCTGCGATCACGTCGGGGTCGGTCTCCCACAGCGCGGTGACTGCCTGGCACCAGATCAGCCCACCCTTGCCTGACGTGGCCTCGATCTCGCGGTTGCGCTGCACCTCGCGGCGCCCGTAGCGAACGTTCATCGCCGGTCCTCTCAGATATCCATCAGCGGGAAGTCGTGTCCGGTGAGCCAGTGCCGGCCTACCTCGCGGGTCTTCGCCCACTTGGCGACCAGATCGGCTCCCGTGGGATCGCCGTCGAGCTGGCCGAGCTCGGCCGGCGTCGGCCCGATCTTGTCGGCCAGCGGGCGCAGCGCCGCGGTGTCGAAACCGAAGACCTCCGCCGCCGCCAGCCCGAGCATGCGGCGGGTCTCGTCGATCGGGATGTCGTGGTAAGTCTTCTTCAGCCACTCGCGCGAGGACGGCCAGGTGCCCTCCGGGTGCGGGAAGTCGCTGCCCCACAGGAGGTTGTCGACCCCGATCTCGTAGCGCATGCCGATCTCGCGGCGCTTGGTGTTGGAGGCGCCGATGAAGCAGTTGCGGTCGAAGTACTCGCTCGGACGCATGGTGACGTTGTCGCCGAAGGGCTTCGCGCCGAGCTTCTCCGAACCCTTCTGGCCGAGATAGAGCCGGTCCCAGAACCACAGCAGGCCCGGCATCCACCAGGCGCCGGCTTCGGTGACGCCGAAGCGCAGCCCGGGGAAACGCTCGAAGGCCCCGGACCACAGCAGGAACCACATCGGGCGGGCCGGCCACCATGTCACCTCGGTGACGTAGATGCCGAGGTGATCGCCGAATTCCTCGCGTGGGGTGGGCCCGCTGTGAGTCATGATCGGCATCTGCAGCTCTTCGCACAGTGCCCAGACGGGGTCGTAGTGGCGGTCGTGATACGGCCGCCCGTGCATCCACATCGCCGGGATCATCACCGCGCCGAGCCCGGATTCCTTGCTGCGCCGGATCTCGGCGAGCACATCGGCCAGCTCGGCGGTGATCGGGATGAGTGCTGCGCCGCAACGCCTTTCGGGGGCGTGCTGGCACAGCTCGGCCAGCCACCGGTTGTGCGCCCGCGCACCAGCCATGCCGAGCTCCGGGTCGGCGTCGCCGGAAAGCCCCAGCCCGGTGCCGAACGGCGCGCAGGTACGGGACTCCACGGCGTCCGCGTCCGGGAAGATGACCTCGCCGCAGATGCCTTCGGCGTCCAGCTCCTGATCACGTTTGAGCGCATCCCAGCCGGCGTTCAGCGCCTCGCCGTGCTCGGCGTACCAGGAGTCGGCGAAGGCGCTGTTGCGCACCCCGAGGTTGGTCATTTCTTCGAGCGCGATGCCGCGCTCGCCGAGGAACTGGTCGAACGCCGCGTGGTACTTGCTCTCGAGGTAGGGGCGGTAGGCCGCGGTGGGCAGGCCGGCATGGCTGTCGGACGTGATGATCAGGTACGGGTCCACGGGGATACCTCTCAGGAGATTCGATCAGGCCGGGACGGTGTATCCCACGAAGGCGGGGCAGCGCTGCGCATCCAGCGGCACCTCGCCGACGCTCAGCGGTCGCGCGACCTCCTCGACGGCCGGCCCCACCCGCGCGGCGTGGGGCGCCAGCGCCTCGAGGTCGAAACCGTAGAGCGCAGCGGCATTGCCGCCGAGGATCGCGGCGGCTTCTGCCGGGGTGCAGTCGGCGAACGCCAGCCGGATCGCCTCGCGCGAGAAGGGGAAGCTCGCTTCCTTGTGGGGGTAGTCGCTGCCCCACATGATCTTGTCGACGCCCACCGCGTCACGCAGCTTGGCCTCGTCCGCTCGCATGAAACTGGCGCCGACGTGGCACTGGCGCGCCCAGTACTCGCTGGGCTTGAGCGAGAGCTTGGAGACGACCGGGGCGCCCCACACGTGCTCCTGCGAGCCGACGGCGGTGCCCATGCGGTCGAAGAAGTAATCCAGGCGGGCGAGCTCCGGCGGGATCCACGCCGTGCCCTGCTCGGTGAAGACGAGTTGCATCTGCGGGTGACGCTCGAGCGCGCCGGACGTGATCAGGCTCGTCAGCGCCCGGTGCGCCCACCACGTCACCTCGAGCAGGAAGATGACCTGATCGACGTTGGTCGGTCCCATCGGCGGGGCGGCGCTGCCCGAGTGATGGTTCAGCGGCATGCCGAGCTCTTCGCAGACGCTCCAGAGCGGGTCGTAGTACTCGATGTCGTGCAGCTGCGGCACGCCGCTTCCGGGTGGGGTGCCGGGCAGCAGCACGCCGCCGCGCAGACCGTTCTCGTGGGCCCAGCGGACTTCGGCGACGGCCGCGTCGATGTCATGCAGCATGATCTGCGCGATGCCGGCCCGCCGGCCGGGGGCCTGCCGGCAGAAGTCGGCGAGCCAGCGGTTGTGCGCCTGCAGCCCGGCCCACCGCCGGGTGAGGTCACCCGCGTCGACCGCGGGCGGCTGCGTCGTCAACGAGACCTTGGGAAAGAACGGCGGCACCGTATTCGGGAAGACGACCTCGGCGACGATCCCGTCAGCCTCGAGGTCGCGCAGCCGCCGATCGGAATCCCAGTTGCGAGCACCCTTCTCGCCCAGCAGGTCCTCGTAGGGGACCTCGTACGTCGCCGCCCACGCGTCGAAGTCCTCGTGCCAGCGGCTCTCGAGGTAGGGCCGGTAGCCGGGGAGGTCGGCGCCGGCGTGGCAGTCGGCGGAGATCACGATGTAGCGGTCATTGGTGGTGCGCGTATCGCGGGTCACGGAGTGCCCCTTCGAAGTCGGCGGGCGAGTGTGACGTGGGTCGCAAGCCAGAGTATGTGGCAGATCCTGACACGTCGTCAGACGGGTCGCAAACGCTGACCCGCCAGCGGGGTGCGCGTCGCCCTTTTCGTCGCCCTTTTCGTCCGGCTGGCGCTCGAACCCGGACGCTGGGGGAGCTCCCGGGCGCCTCGCCGTGAGGCCAGTTTCACCGTCGGTGCCACGTCCGCCGTCCCAATGGAGGAAGCTGAGGGACGTGACACTCTCTGCGCCCACGGTTTCGGCTTGTCTTCGCCGTGCCGGGCTTCTCCCCGCATCCAGTACCCGCGAGGGCATCCACGTCAGCCCCAACGGTCCCGATGAAGTCATGGTGTTCGCCGACGTCCAGACCCCGCCGAACGGCGCCGACCTCTTCGCCCTGGCGTTGAAGACGGTGAAGGCGGCCGGCTACCAGGTGCGCGTTCCCGGCGACGAGCGAGACACGTTCTACGTCGCCGCCCGTCGCTAGCCGAAGGTGAAGTCGTAGGCCTGGATCCCTGGCGTCGCCGTGAGGGTCAGGACGGTGCGTCCGCTCGTGGGGGTCTGGTTCAGCGTGTAGAGCCGGGGCTCGCCTGACACCGGCAACGTGCGGGTGCGTCCGCCGGCGGTGACCGTGACCTCGCCCTGGCCACCGAGCACGAGATAGACAGCCCGGCCCCGGTAGTTGATCACGAGCTTCGCCCCCGTGCCGGCGGTGGCCGCCTCGGCTCCGTCGTTCCAGTTGCCGCCCAGTGCGAACGTGTCGGGCTGCACCGCCTGGGGCAGCTGATAGTTCACGGTCCGGTCCTGGACCAGTGCCTGCGCCGCGTTCTGCGCATGCGCGTATCCGAGGTAGGACTCCGGGGTCTGCGGCTCGGCGGGAGTCATGTCGGCGACCCCGGTGTCCTTCCCCAGCCGGGTCGCGGGATGGGCGGCGGTGAGCAATTGGCGGATCAGCTTCTCGGTGCTGGCGTAGTCACCCTCGCCGAAGACGACGTGGCGGATGTTGCCGCCGGCGTCGATGAGGTACTCAGCCGGCCAGTACTGGTTGGAGTAGGCGTTCCAGGTGCCGTAATCGTTGTCGATCGCGATCGGGTACTTCACGCCGAGCGAACGCGCCGCAGCCACGACGTTCGACGCCACGTGCTCGAAGGCGAACTCGGGCGTATGCACTCCGACCACCTCGAAGCCGGCATCGTGGTAGGCCCGGTACCAGGCCTCCACGTGCGGCAGGGTGCGCTGGCAGTTGATGCAGCTGTAGGTCCAGAAATCCAGCAACACGACGTGACCCTTGAGCGACGCCAGCGAAAGCGGCTTGCCGCCAGGAGTGTTCAGCCACGTGCTGATGCCGGTGAAGTCGGGGGCCGGACCGCAGTTGCGCAGGTTGCTCGCTCCCTCCTGGCAGGTCGTCAGCATCATCGGGACGCCCTTGGCGGTGGACGTCAGCTTGTGCAGCTGTTTCGCCGCCGAGGCGTTGTTCTCGATCTTGTTCTGCAGGGTGCTGGTGTAGCCGGGGACGAGCCGTTGCAAGCCATCGGTGAGGTTGAACGCGATCGCCAGGGCCACGGCGATCATCAGCACCCCGCCGCCGAGCCGCACCTCCCGCATGCGGCGGCGGAAGATCCCGATCCGGCGGCTGGCTTGCTCGCCCGCGAGGGCGAAGGCCAACAGCGGCACGGCGATGCCGACGGCAAAGGCGAGGGTCAGGACAAAGGCGCCGATGCCTACCCGGTGAGTCGCCCCGACCACCGCGATCGCCGCGAGCACCGGGCCCGCGCAGGGCACGAAGACCAGCCCGAGCGCGACACCCAGGCCAAGCCCCTGGCTGCCGGGCCGCACCGCCCGCCGCTGCAACCGGACGAACGGACGCTCCAGCAGCTCCCCGAGCTTGGGGACGAGCATCCCGATGCCGACGAGCAGCAGCACCGCAATACCCGCGTCGCGCAGCGTGTCCTGCGGCAGCCCCAGCGAGCTCAGTACGAGCGAGCCGAACAGGGTGGCGAGGCTGAAGCTGGCCACGAGCCCGGCGACCACCAGCAGGGGACGCCGGACTCGGGTGCCGCCCTCCGTCGAGGAGGTCATCCCGGCAGCGAGCACGATCGGCAGCACCGGCAGGATGCACGGCGACAGGCTGGTGATCAGTCCGCCGAGCAGCCCTACGACTACCAGGGTGATCATTTGTGCCTCGCCGGTCGTTTGTCCTGACGACGTTCGAGAGCAACGTTAGGTTCCCTCAGACCTTGCGGCGATACGCCACCGGCCCGCCGAGCATCAGCCAGTGGCTGCCGGTGTGGTGTCAGCCGACGACCTGCTGGAAGGTCGGCCGGTTCTGCCAGTCGATCGGCGCCACGGTCTCGCCGACGTACTGGAACTGGATGTTGTCGTTGGTCTTGTCGTAGGTCCACTTCGTCGGGTCGCTGGTGTGCTGCTGGTTCTTCAGCGTGGCGACCGCCTGCTGCAGCGTCTGGCGAATGTCGGTGCGGCAGGTCGCGAGGTCGCCCTTGCCGCAGTACTCCTCGGACATGGCACCGTCGACATGCTCGCCGAGCACCGACTCGAGGTCCTTGGTGACCCACTCGTAGGACCCGACGTTGTCGAACGACGAGCCGCCGTGCCCGGTCGGCAGGTTGTCGAGGCTGGTCGGAATGCTGTTGACCAGCGCCCCGATCCGCGGCTCGCAGCACTTCCTTGGCGACCAGCGGGTACCAGGCGTCCATCAGCGCGATCGCCGCCTGGTCGGTGTAGTGGCCGGTACGAGCGCGGTCGACCCGGTGGGCACCCGAATCCATCCAGGACTGCAGCAGCGACGTGTACTGCTTGAGCGCCGGATCGTCGCCGACCATCGCGAGCATGTCCTTGAGGATGTAGGCGCCGCGGATGTCGACCGTCGCCGCGTCGATCATGTCGGCGTCGAGCGTCGCGGGGCTGAGCTTGCCGGCCTTGATGGACGCCTGGATGCGATCGCGTAGCGCGAGCACCCGCTGCACCGGACCCCAGCCCCACTCGTCGTCGGCGGAGTAGGTGCCCACGGACGGCTTGTTGTTCCAGTTCACGATGTAACCGGACGGCGGGTCGATCACCTGCGGGTGCTGGTCGGTCGGCAGGAAGCCGGTCCAGTCCCACTTCGCGTCACCCCAGCGCGGCAGATCAGGGTCGACGCCCTTGGCGCGGATCGGCAGCGCCCCCGAGGAGTACGTCGCGATATCGCGGGTGTCGATGTAGAACCAGTTGAACGTGAAGTTCACCTTGCTGAACGCGTCGATGAAGTCCTTGGGACCGTGAATCGCGGTCGGGTCGTTCATCTCCTCGAATCCGAGCACCGAATCGACCTCGTGGTTGTAGGTCGAACGTTCGCTGACGACCGCGACCGGGATCCCGTCTGCCGTCGTGCGGTACTGCACGATGCCGTGGCGCGTTCGCATGTCAGGCAGAGTCGCGACCACCTTGCCGGTGTTGTCGCGGATCTGGTGCGGGGTGCCGGTCATCGGCTCGCACGTGCTGCCGTTGAGGTACGCGGTCGAATCGATGGTCGCCTTGCTGCCGTCGATGTTGCACAGCTTGTCCAGGACGGTGTCGATGACGTCACCGGAGGAGCTGGTGGCCGACCAGGCGTAGCTCTTGCCGTGGCCGATCAGGACGGCGAACTGCAGGTTGGCGAACGCCACCCCGCGCGCATCGTAGTGCGGGCCGTGCAGGGCGATCTCGTCCCAGAAGTTGGGTGCCTGGTAGCCGGTCTGCGGGCCCATGACCGCGATCGGATGGCCGGTCGTCGTGTGGCTGCCGGAGACGAGCATGGCGTTGCTCATGTGAGCCGGAAGCACGAGGGAGTCGAGGAACGTCGTGCCTCCGCCCGCCCCGGAGCCTGATGGCGGGGTTGCGGAAGACGGGATCCCGCCCGTACCCGCGGCGATCTTGACCTTCGGGCCCGGCAGATCGGGAAGCGCCACCGCTGCCGGGTCGATCGTTCCCGGCTGCCCGTACGGCTGCTGGCCGGGATCGGTCACGACCGCGCTGGGATCCAGCGGGTCCTGCAGGTCGTTCAGCACCTGGCGGCCGAGCACGTCGCCGAGCTTGGCCTGCAGCTGGCGCAGGAAGAGCGCGTTCTGGGCCTCCTGGCCGCCGCCCCTGCCGTAGATCCCGCCGATGAGCGCGCCCGCGTAGACGATGTCGGCCCGGGTGTACGGCGTTGGGGTGATCTTGAGCAGTCGGTACGGGGTCGGGCAGCTCGGCGCGGTGACGGTCGGGCAGAGCGCCTTGCGTGCGGCGTTGACGCCCGCGACGAACGCGTCCAGCCGGTCGACCAGCGCCTTGCCTTGGGCGCTGGACTTGGCGAGCGCGTCGAGCTGGGCGTTGGCCTCCGCGGGCGTGTAGTCCGCCTGCCGGAGCAGATCGGCGTCCTGCGCCAGGTTGGACTTGGTCGCGCCCAGCAGCTCGGAATAGCGCCCGGAACCCGCATAACGCAGGGCGTCCATGACGAACATCCGGTCCTCGGTGCCCGCGTAACCCGCGCCGTACGCGGTGTCGTCGTCGGTGGTGCCGTAGACGTACGGAACGCCGAACTTGTCGCGCTTGATGGTGACGCCGGCCTTGGGGCGCTCGGTCTTGACGACGGTGCCGGCGGGCGGGTCGAGCGGTGCGGACTTGTAGTAGCTGGTGAGCTGGCCGTCGGTCAGCGTCGTCGGGTCGATCGTGTTCAGCGCGTCGTACATGGAGCGCTCGGTCGTGCTCTGCGGGTTCCCCGGCGGGAGGATGTCAAGAACGTTGATCGGCCCTTGGGCTGCCGGCGAGCTGCTCGCACCACCGCCGCCGCTGGGGCCGGTGGTGCTCGCCGAGCAGGCCGTGATTCCCAGGGCCGCGGCTGACAGGACTAACGCGGCCTTGCGTCCGAGCGCCACTGCTCGCCTCCGAAAGTTTCAGCATCAGGCCGCTACTACCCACGAGTGGCGGCGCGCCGCAGGCTACCTGCTGCATGCCACGATGGTGGACATGTTGGACGTCACGGCCGATCCCGCGTCGCTCGGCTTCGAGCCGGGCCGCTTGGCCCGCATCGACCGCCATTTCGCGCGCTACGTCGACGACGGGCTGCTGGCCGGCTGGCAGATCGTGGTCACGCGCGGCGGGCAGGTGGCCCACGCGAGCGTCTACGGCCACCGCGACGCCGAGGCCGGGCTCGCGGTGGAGCCCGACACCCTGTGGCGCATCTACTCGATGACCAAGCCGATCACGTCCGTCGCCGCGATGAGCCTGTGGGAGGAAGGGCACTTCGAGCTGACCGATGAGGTCAGCCGCTGGATCCCGGCGTTCGCTGACGTGCGTGTGTATGAGAAGGGTTCGTCGACCAAGCCCTACACCGTGCCGGCCGTGGAACCGGTGCGCGTCTGGCATCTGCTTTCGCATACGTCCGGGCTCACGTACGGGTTTCTGAACACCTCGGTCGTCGACGCGGTCTACCGGTCTTCCGGCTATGAGTGGAGCTCGCCGGCCGGGGTCGATCTTGCCGGCGCGTGTGATGCGTGGGCGGGGCTGCCGCTGCTGTTCCAGCCCGGGAGCGCGTGGGGCTACTCCGTGGCATCCGACGTCCTCGGCCGGCTGGTGGAGATCTGGTCGGGGCAGCCGCTGGACGCCGCGATCGCCAGCCGGATCACGGGGCCGCTCGGGATGTCGGACACCCGGTGGTGGGTCGACCCGGACTCGGCCGACGCGCCCCGGCTGGCCGCGCTCTACACGCCGAACCCGGCTACGGGTCAGGCGATTCGGCTGGACGCGTTCGGCAAGGCCGCTCTCGCTGCGCCGCGGATGCTCTCCGGCGGAGGTGGGCTGATCTCGACCGCAGCGGACTACGAGCGCTTCACACGCATGCTCTTGCGCGGCGGCGAGCTGGACGGCGCTCGGGTGCTGTCGTCGCGCACGTTGCGCTTCATGACCGAGAACCATCTGCCGGGCGGAGCCGACCTCGGGGCGCTGTCGACCGGCGGCTTCGCGGAGACGACGTTCGACGGCATCGGCTTCGGCCTCGGCTTCGCCGTGGTGCTGGATCCGAGGCCGGCGAAGACCCTCTCCAGCCGCGGGGAATTCTTCTGGGGCGGTGCCGCCAGCACCGCCTTCTGGGTCGATCCGGCGGAGGAAATCACCGCCCACCTCTTTGCCCAATTGCTCCCATCCAGCAGCCACCCGCTGCGCCCGCAGCTGCGCCAACTGGTGAACAGCGCACTCGCCTGACTATTAATTGACCAGGAATTTGTCAGGACCTTCCCGCACTATGTGAAAGGTGACCCAGCAGGCGCCCGCGCATCGGGCGCGCGAGAGCGTGCCTGCATCGCCTGCCGGGCACCTGTGGCGGGCGGTGGTGGCCGAGCTGCGCCGCAGCTTTCGCCCGCCTGCCGACATTCCGCTCATCCTGGCGGCCAATGCGGCGCTGATGTGCGGCGGCTGGTTCTTTCTCCCTGATTCGTTACGCGACTGGCTATTTTCCGTCCACGGCGCCCTGGCGTTTCCGATCGTGCTCGAGTCATGGATGCTGTCGGATGTCCCGGCGACGAACGTGCTCGGCGGCGACGCGCGCGGCGCCCTCGCCGCGCTTGCCGAAGGCCAGTCCTTTCGCCGATTCCTCTACGCGAAGAGCCTCGCCCTGTGGGTGCTGGCCGCACCCGTGTGCGCGTTCCTCGCCATCGCCATCGGCACGTCACAGCACCACCGGGTGGCGGCGGTGGCCGTCTGCGCGGTGATCCTCGCGATGCCGTTCGGGGTGCTGGGCATCAGCGCGTGGGTCGGGATCCTGTTTCCGTATCACCCCCGATCCCTTCGGTGGCGCTGGGCGCAGCGACACCACTCGCCGCGCGGATTCATCCGCTGGATCGTGCTCGTGATCACCCCCTACAACTTCGTCCCGCTCATCGTCGGCCTCGTGCTGGCGCCGGCCATCCTGCTGACCCGCCATGGCGCCCGCTCCCTCGGCACGCTCACCGACCGCGGCTTCTCGCTCGGCGCGCTGATCGGCTGCGGCATGGCAGCGGCCGCGTTTGTGGTCGGCCACGCGGTCGGCGCGCGCCTCGCCGAGCGCCGCCACGCACAGCTCGTCGCGTACCTGTCGGATCCCGACCGAGGCTGAGGCGCGCTCGCTCCACCGTTATGAAAGCTCGTATCGAACGTGACCGACGCCTTGTTGCCGATCGGCGCCACGCAGCCTTTGAGTTCTCCTACGCCGAGACCGTCGCGTGACCTTAGACCCTGGCCGCGTCCGGTACCCGTTTCTAGGGTGGAGATTGAGGTGAGCCCGTTGATCGATCCAACCCAAGCAACCGCGTTTCTGTCAGCCGGCCGCATCGCTGTCGTAGGCGCGTCAGACGACCCCAAGAATTTTGGACGCGCCATCGTGAAGGAGCTGACAGCGCACGGCATCGACGCCGTAGCCGTCCACCCGAAAGCAACCAGTGTCGTCGGCGCTCCCTGCTACCCCACCTTGGAATCGGTACCCGGCGCGGTCGACGGCGTCATCGTGATGGTGCCGAAGCAGGCGGCCGTTGCGGTCGTCCGTACCTGCGTTGACCTTGGGATTTCGAGGGTTTGGCTGTTCAAGGGAGCAGGCCCCGGTGCGGTCAGCGACGAGGCCATCCGGCTCTGCAACGACCATGACATCACGGTCGTGGCCGGAGCCTGCCCGCTGATGTTTCTCGAGCCCGTACGCGGCGTCCACAAGCTGCATCGAACGCTTCGTCGTGCCAATCGGTCGCTCGGGAAGGCGTCCGCCTGAGGCCGTCAGGTGCCGTCAGGTGCCGTCAGGTGCCGGACGAAGCCTTGCTGAGGGCATTCGCGAGGTCACGTCGACTGGTGACGGCGAGCTTGCGGTAGGCGTGGTTGAGGTGGTTCTGCACGGTGCGGATAGAGATGCGTAGCTGCTCGGCGATAGTGGCATCGGAGTTGTCTGCTGCAGCCATGAGCGCGACCTGCTGTTCGCGGCGAGTCAAGGGTTCGACGGTTTGGAAACCGGTCGCCCACGGGATGGCGGCAACTTCGCAACGCGCGTGCAGATTGATCGCGCGGACGATGGCGGCCGACGCAGCCCGTCCGGCGTCGGAGTCCCGGTAAGCACGGGCCGCGGCGTAGCTGGCTTCGGCAGCGAAGAGGATCGTCCCCAGCGCTTCGAAACCCAGGCTCGCCGCGGTGAGGCGACGGTGATCCGGAAATAGCGGGTGGCAGTCCGGACCTGCCCACGCATCAGGGCGGTCACCCCGAGGGCGGACGCACCGCGGGGGCGCGACCACTCATCGTCTTCGATCAGTGCCCGGTCGTAGAGCTTGCGTCCGATGGCTTCGGCCTCGTCGAGTCGGCCTGCTCCGGCGATCGCGATGGAGCCGGCGACCAGCAGAGTTCCGAGCCCGAACGGCACCTCGGTGCGCGCAGCCTCGGCCGCCGGGAGCGCATCGCGCATGATGCGGGAACACTCGCCGGCCCGGCCGGCCAGCGCTCCACCGGCGACGAGGGTGCACGCCGCGAGGGTGCGCGTGACGGGATCGGCGGCGCTATCGGCGAACAGCCATGTCACGACCTCCGACGACTCGTCGAAACGCCCGTCGAGCATGAGCGCTTGGCCGTAGATCGCCTGCAACTGCCGCGCATTGGCCGCGACATGGGCGGGGCGCAGGACGACGGGTCCCACCCGCAGATCACCGGGTGCTCACCGCCGACACCGGTCAGCTGGTAGGCGGCTCTCCGCTCGCCGGTCTGAGCTTCACCAGCGAGGTGGAGAAGGGGAATAGCAACGGCGGCAAAGGGCCAGTCGCCCCGCCGGCCCAGCTGGCAAAGCCGAGATCATGGTCGACACCCAGGCGGCCCCGGATCGCAGCGCCGGCCTCTACCTGCTGATCGACAAATCATGCGACGAGCCGCTGAACGGCGACCCCTCCAAGCCCGGGAGCCCCTACATCTTCGCCGTCGACGGGCAGGCGCCGCCTCCAGCTTCGCGCTGTTCGCCACCGCGCCGGGCACCCATCAGGTCTCCGTGTCTCCTGGACCGACTCCACCCCGCCGACCTGCGCACAGCTCACCGCCAAGCAGGGCACCACGAGCGTCGACGTCACCGATGGGCAGCAGATCGAGACGTTCGTCTACGGCACCTCGGACACCGACCTGCACCTGGCGTTCGCCCCGATCCAGCCCTGACCCGCCCTGACCCCGCGGGCAGTCGCGCCGCCGACCACTAGGATGCGTGGGAGCAATCGGGCCGTTGGGGGATGCGGACTTTAGTTCGGACCAGCACCTTCACTGCGATCGGATTGCGAAGGCCGACCCTCAGTCATCATGGTGTGGCCTCCCCCTTGGAACGCACGTAGCCGCACTCTGGAACGTCACGCAGGTCACCAATCCGAACGGCTTCAGACGTGAGAGCCGCTTGTCGCGTCCGGGTGACGGCCCGCGGTCGGTCGTGGCCGATGAGTGACGTCATCTTCTGCGCGGGCATGCTCGGTTCACCCGGGCTATCGTCCGTCCGTGCGCTGGAGCGGAGTCCACGACCAACCCCTGGGTTCCGGATGCTGGACGAGCGCGGAACGGTCGAGTTGGGCGACCCGTTTGACCGAACAACGGTTCGCGGAGCAGAACTCACCGCTATGACCACACGGCCGGTCGAGGAACGCGCGCGGCGGCGAGGTAGGAGGGCCAGCGGGTGACCGAGTGGCTGCTACTCGGTGTCAGCCTGCTGCTGATCGCGACCTGCGGGGTGTTCGTGGCCGGCGAGTTCTCGTTGTTGACCGTGGATCGTCCGAGTGTGGAGCGGGCTGCAACTGCTGGTGACCGGGCCGCGCGTGGGGTGCTGGCGGCGTTGCGGTCGTTGTCGACGCAGCTGTCGGGTGTGCAGGTCGCGATCACGCTGACGAATCTGGCGATCGGGTTCCTGTCCGAGCCGGCGATTGCCGGTCTGCTCCGGGGGCCGCTACGCGCGGTCGGTGTCGGCGGTGAGGCAGTCGAGGCGGTCGCGGTAACGGTTGCGCTGGTGGCCTCGACGATGATGACGATGGTGTTCGGCGAGCTGGTGCCCAAGAACCTGGCGATCGCTACGCCGCTCACGGTAGCCCGCGCGGTCCAAGGGCCGGTGCGGGCATTCACCACCGTCATGCGGTATCCGATACGGGCGTTGAACCGTCTCGCCGACGGGGTGCTCGGGATGTTCGGGTTGCAGGCGCGGGAGGAGCTCGCCTCAGCCCGTTCCCCGGACGAGCTGGTCTCCCTGGTACGCCATTCGGCACGGGAGGGCACGCTGCCCGGGCGTACCGCCACGTTGCTGCTGGCGTCGTTGACGTTCGGGGACAAGCACGCCCGCGACGTGCTCACCGCCCGCGGTCGCATGACCTGTCTTGCCGCCGACGCGCCGGTGGCCGAGGTACTCGACCTGGTCCGGTCCTCTGGCCGGTCTCGGTTCCCGGTCACCGGGGCGGGCGGGATGGACGACGTCGTCGGGATCGTCGACCTTGATCAGGCCGTCGCGGTGCCCGCACCCGAGCGAGGGCGGACACGGGTGCGGGATGTCATGCGCGGCGTCGTGCAGGTGCCCGAGTCGCTGCCGCTAGATGAGGTGCTGCACGCGTTACAAGGCACCCGCAGCCAGCTGGCGGTGGTCGTCGACGAGTACGGCGGCACCGCCGGACTGCTCACCGGTGAGGACCTGTTGGAGGAACTGATCGGCGACGTCCAGGACGAGCACGACTCCCCCACCCCGGCCGTGCGGCGCCTAGCCGCCGGCTGGGACGTGTCCGGGCTGCTGCGCCCCGACGAGGTGACTGCGGGCACCGGGCACAGCCTCCCCGAGACGGGTGTCTATGAGACCGTCGGCGGGCTGGTCATGCAGGCCCTCGGACGGCTGCCGGTCGAGGGCGACCGTGTGGTCATCGACGGCGTCGCCCTGACGGTCACGGCGATGGACGGTCACCGCATCGATCGCCTCCTGCTCATGGCCACCGGCAATCAGCCCGACGACATCGGCGCGGTGACCGGAACCGGTGATGCCGATGAATGACGGCCTCGGTATCGCAGTCACCGTGCTCCTGCTACTGGGTAACGCCTTCTTCGTCGGCGCCGAGTTCGCGCTGGTCACGGCTCGCCGGGCCGGTATCGAACCGTTAGCCGAAGCCGGCTCCCGGCGCGCCGCTACGACCTTGCGGGCGATGGAGCACGTCTCGCTGATGATGGCCGGCGCGCAACTGGGCATCACCGTCTGCTCACTCGCACTGGGAGCAGTCAGCGAGCCTGCACTCGCGCACCTACTCCAAACCCCCTTCCGAGCCGCCGGCCTGCCCGCCGGCGCGCTGCACCCCATCGCGTTCGTCCTCGCCCTCTGCCTGGTCACCGTGCTGCACGTGGTGATCGGAGAGATGGTGCCCAAGAACATCGCCCTGGCCGGCCCAGAGACCGCCGCCCTGTGGCTCGGCCCGCCGCTGACCATGATCGTGCGCGGCCTGAAACCGCTGATCTGGGTGCTCAATCAAGCGGCCGACCTCACCCTGCGCGCCGTCCGGGTGCAGCCCCGCCACGAGGTCGCCGCCGCCTTCACCCGCGACGAGGTCGCCGGGCTGGTCGAACAATCCCACAGCGAAGGCCTGCTCGAACCCGGTGAACGGGACCTGCTCAGCGGCGCCCTCACCTTCGACACTGCCACCGCCGCCGCGCTCACCGTCGCGCTGGACCGACTCCACAGCCTCGGCCCGGTGCCCACCCCCGCCGACGTTGAACAACTCGCCGCCCGCACCGGCGTCACCCGCTTCCCGATCCGCAGCGGCCAGCAGCTGATCGGCTACGTTCACCTCAAAGACACCCTCAATATCCCCGCCGACCGGCACAACCAGCCGATACCGGCCGACATGATCCGCCCGCTACCAGACGTGGCAGCGAGCACGGTGCTGCCCGACGCGATCGAGGTCATGCGAACCAGCAACGCTCCGATGGCCCGCGTCACCACCGGCACCGATCGGGACATCGACCTGACAGGTACCGCCAGCACGCTCGGGGTCATCACCCTCGACGACATCCTCGCCAGCCTCGTGAGCCGTCGCTACGTGTCCGGCTCAATAACTTCGGGCCCGAGTGGCTGACAGCGTTCGTCCAGTGGCCATGAACTGTGCCCCAGCCCTGACGCACATCCCGTTCGCGCGAAGGTGGTCGTACGGCGCCCGGGGGACCGACACTAGGATGGCAAGGCAGGCGTGGGTTGTTCCCCGGGTTCTTCCTACCGAAGTTCGTGGAGTTCTTCCCATACGCCGGGCCGTTAGCTCAACAGGCAGAGCAGCGGACTTTTAATCCGCGGGTTCGGGGTTCGAGTCCCCGACGGCCCACCG
>CAVQDA010000013.1:0-286236 GCA_963711145.1 uncultured Actinomycetota bacterium | reverse complement strand
TACCGTCCTAGGAGGGACAACCCGTGGCGAAGGCGAAATTCGAGCGGACCAAACCGCACGTCAACATCGGGACCATTGGTCACATCGACCATGGCAAGACGACGCTGACGGCAGCGATCACGAAGGTCCTGCACGACGCCCATCCGGACCTGAACCCCTTCACGCCTTTCGACGAGATCGACAAGGCGCCGGAGGAGAAGGCTCGCGGCATCACCATCTCGATCGCGCACGTCGAGTACCAGACCGACAAGCGGCACTACGCCCACGTCGACTGCCCCGGCCACGCCGACTACATCAAGAACATGATCACCGGCGCAGCGCAGATGGACGGCGCGATCCTGGTGGTCTCCGCGACTGACGGCCCGATGCCGCAGACCAAGGAGCACGTGCTCCTGGCCCGCCAGGTCGGCGTTCCGTACATCGTCGTGGCGCTGAACAAGGCCGACATGGTCGACGACGAGGAGATCCTGGAGCTCGTCGAGCTCGAGGTCCGCGAGCTGCTGTCGACCTACGAGTTCCCGGGCGACGACCTGCCGGTGGTTCGCGTCTCGGCGCTGAAGGCGCTCGAGGGCGACCCCGAGTGGTCGAGCAAGCTGCTCGAGCTCATGGACGCCGTCGATGAGTCGATCCCCGAGCCCGAGCGTGACATCGAGAAGCCGTTCCTCATGCCCATCGAGGACGTCTTCACGATCACCGGTCGCGGCACCGTGGTGACCGGCCGTATCGAGCGCGGCGTGCTCAAGGTGACCGACACGGTCGAGATCGTGGGCATCCACGAGAAGACCGTGAGCACCACCGTCACCGGCATCGAGATGTTCCGCAAGCTGCTCGACGAGGGACGCGCCGGTGAGAACGTCGGGCTGCTCCTTCGCGGCATCAAGCGCGAGGATGTCGAGCGCGGCCAGGTCATCGTCAAGCCCGGGACCACCACGCCCCACACGCAGTACGAGGCGCAGGTCTACATCCTGAGCAAGGACGAGGGCGGACGGCACACGCCGTTCTTCAACAACTACCGCCCGCAGTTCTACTTCCGCACCACTGACGTCACCGGTGTCGTGACTCTGCCGGAGGGCACCGAGATGGTCATGCCCGGTGACAACACCGAGATGACCGTCCAGCTCATCCAGCCGATCGCCATGGAAGAGGGCCTGAAGTTCGCCATCCGCGAGGGTGGCCGGACCGTGGGCGCCGGGCGCGTCACGAAGATCCTGAAGTAACACCGCGGCCGGCGGGCCTTCGACAGAGGGCCCGCCGGTTCGCGTTCAGACCGTTGGCAATCAGATCCATATTCAAGATTCCGGGTGAGAAGAAGCGATGGCGGCCCAGAAGATCCGCATCAGGCTCAAGGCCTACGACCACGAGGTCATCGACAGCTCGGCGCGCAAGATCGTCGAGACGGTGACCCGTACGGGCGCGCAGGTCGCCGGCCCGGTGCCGCTACCGACCGAGAAGAACGTCTACTGCGTCATTCGTTCGCCGCACAAGTACAAGGACAGTCGTGAGCACTTCGAGATGCGCACGCACAAGCGGCTGATCGACATTCTCGATCCCACCCCGAAGACCGTCGACTCGCTGATGAGGCTTGACCTGCCCGCCGGCGTCGACATCTCGATCAAGCTTTAAGGAGGAGTCACGAGATGGCTGACCGCGTCATCCGCGGCATCCTCGGCACCAAGCTGGGGATGACCCAGGTCTTCGATTCCGACAACCGGGTTGTCCCGGTGACGGTCGTCAAGGCCGGCCCCTGCGTCGTCACGCAGGTGCGCACCCCCGACGTCGACGGCTACAGCGCCGTGCAGCTCGCCTTCGGCGAGATCGACCCCCGCAAGGTCCCCAAGCCGCTGCGCGGCCACTTCGAGAGGGCCGGCGTGACCCCCCGCCGCCACCTCGTCGAGCTGCGCACGCTGGACGCGTCGTCCTACCCGGTGGGTCACGAGCTCACCGCGCAGGCTTTCACCGCCGGAACGGTGGTCGACGTGGTCGCCACCAGCAAGGGCAAGGGCTACGCCGGCGTCATGAAGCGCCACGGCTTCAAGGGCTTGAGCTCCTCGCACGGCGTCGAGAAGAAGCACCGCTCGCCGGGATCCATCGGCGGTTGCGCCACGCCGGGCCGCGTCTTCAAGGGCGTGAAGATGGCCGGTCGCATGGGTCACGAGCGCACCACCACGCTCAACCTGGTGATCTACGCCGTCGACGCCGAACGCGGCCTGCTGCTGGTACGGGGCGCCATCCCCGGCCCGGACGGCGGCCTCGTCATGGTGCGCAGCGCGTCCAAGCGCGTCGCCCCCGAGGCATTCGAGCCGGCCATCGAGCCGACCGCAAGCGAAGGGGCCGAACAGTGAGCGCCACGGCGGTAGAGGGCGTGACGCGCAGCGTCTCAGTCCAGTCACCCTCCGGTGATCTCAAACGCACCGCGGAGCTGCCGGCCGCCGTCTTCGACGTGCAGGTCAACGTTCCGCTGATCCACCAGGTCGTGGTCGGGCAGCTGGCCGCGGCGCGTCAGGGGACGGCCGACACGAAGACCCGCGGGGAGGTGCGCGGCGGTGGGAGGAAGCCCTACCGCCAGAAGGGCACCGGCCGTGCGCGTCAGGGCTCGACCCGCGCGCCGCAGTTCGCCGGCGGCGGCGTGGTCCACGGACCGACGCCGCGCTCCTACGTGCAGCGCACCCCCAAGAAGATGAAGGCCGCCGCGCTGCGCGGAGCCCTGTCAGACCGGGCGCGCCATGGGCGTATCCACGTGGTCAGCGGGGTCGTCGACGACGCCAGCACGGTGCCGTCGACCAAGGCCGCGGCGATCCACCTGCGCAGCCTCGTCGGAAGTCGCCACGTGCTCGTGGTGGCGGAGCGGCGCGACGAGCTGACCTGGAAGAGCCTGCGCAACGTGCCCGAGGTCCACCTGATCGCGCCGGGCCAGCTCAACACCTACGACGTGCTGGTGAGCGACGACGTGGTCTTCACCGAAGGCGCGCTGGCCGAGTTCCTGGCCGGCCCGCCCAAGGGCAAGGGCGCTGACGCGGTCGCTCGCGAGTCGGAGCTCGAAGACCTGGCCGACGCGGTCACCACCCTGGCCAAGGGGCCGGCCACCACGCCGGCGCCGAAGCAGGACAAGCCCGAACCCGCGGCGGAAACCGATTCCGCTGCAGAAGCGCCGGCCGATGCTGATGCGGCTGCTGAGGTTGACGGAGTGGACGAATGATTCCCGACCCGCGTGACGTCATCCTCGCGCCGGTGATCTCGGAGAAGAGCTACGGGCTGGTCGAGGAAGGCACGTACACCTTCATCGTCCGTCCGGACGCCAACAAGACCCAGATCAAGATCGCCGTGGAGCAGATCTTCGGCGTCAAGGTCGACCGGGTGAACACCGCCAACCGCCAGGGCAAGCGCAAGCGCACCCGCGCCGGCTTCGGCCAGCGCAAGGCGACCAAGCGCGCTCTGGTGAGCCTTCGGGCCGGCGAGAGCATTGACATCTTCGGTGGGCCTGGGGCTTGACGGCCCCGCGCAGCGACTGACGACCGCGACTAACGAGACGAAAAGACGAGAGACACATGGGTATCCGTAAGTACAAGCCGACGACGCCGGGGCGCCGCGGCGCCAGCGTGGCCGACTTCGTCGAGGTCACCCGCAGTGAGCCCGAGAAGTCGCTGGTCCGCCCGCTGCACAGCAAGGGCGGTCGCAACGCGCACGGCCGGGTCACCGCACGCCACCAGGGCGGCGGGCACAAGCGGGCGTACCGCGTCATCGACTTCCGTCGTGACAAGGACGGGGTGCCGGCCAAGGTCGCGCACATCGAGTACGACCCCAACCGCACGGCGCGTATCGCGCTCCTGCACTACGCCGACGGCGAGAAGCGTTACATCATCGCGCCGACCCGGCTGAGCCAGGGCGACACGGTCGTGAGCGGCCCGGCGAGCGACATCCGCCCGGGCAACGCGCTGCCGCTGCGCAACATCCCCACCGGCACCGTGGTCCACGCGATCGAGCTGAAGCCGGGCGGCGGGGCGAAGATCGCCCGCAGCGCCGGGTCGAGCGTGCAGCTGGTGGCCAAGGACGGTCCGTACGCCCTGCTGCGCATGCCTTCAGGTGAGACCCGCAACGTCGATCAGCGCTGCCGGGCCACCGTCGGTGAGGTCGGCAACGCCGAGCAGGCGGGTATCAACTGGGGCAAGGCCGGCCGCATGCGGTGGAAGGGCAAGCGCCCCCACGTCCGCGGCGTCGCCATGAACCCGGTCGACCATCCGCACGGCGGTGGTGAAGGCAAGACCTCCGGTGGTCGCCACCCGGTCAACCCGGCCGGCAAGCCCGAGGGTCGCACCCGCGCCCAGCACAAGCCCAGCGACAAGCTCATCGTCCGCCGCCGCCGGGCTGGTAGGGGACGGCGATGAGCACGCACCAGACCGCCGAACGTTCAGCCTCGATCACTCAGCAGGGAAGGAGTTAACAAGTGCCACGCAGCCTGAAGAAGGGCCCGTTCGTCGACGACCACCTGCTGAAGAAGGTCGACGACCAGAACTCCAAGGGCACCAAGAACGTCATCAAGACCTGGTCACGCCGCTCGACGGTGATCCCCGACATGCTGGGCCACACCATCGCGGTGCACGACGGCCGCAAGCACGTCCCGGTGTTCATCACCGAGGGCATGGTCGGTCACAAGCTGGGCGAGTTCGCGCTCACCCGCACCTTCCGGGGTCACGTCAAGGACGACCGGAGGGCGCGCCGTGGCTGAGCAAACCGATGCGCTGCCCACCGCCCGGGCGCAGGCGCGCTACGCACGGATCGGACCGCGCAAGGCCCGTCGCGTCATCGATCTGGTGCGCGGGATGAAGGCGTCCGAGGCGCTTGACGTTCTGCGGTTCACCCCGCAGGCCGCCAGCGAGGACATCTACAAGGTGGTCGCCTCAGCCGTGGCCAACGCCGAGCACAACGAGCACCTCGACCGCGACGCGCTGTGGATCAGCGAGGCGTACGTCGACGAGGGCCCGACCCTCAAGCGCTTCCGCCCCCGGGCACAAGGGCGCGCGTATCGGGTGCGCAAGCGCACCAGTCACATCACGGTTGTCGTCGAAGCTCGCGAGCAGGCGCCCCGTTCGAGCACTTCGAGGAGGGCACGCTAGTGGGTCAGAAAGTCAATCCCCACGGCTTCCGGTTGGGCATCACGAGCGAGTTCACGTCCCGCTGGTATGCCGACAAGCAGTACGCGGCTTACGTCGGCGAAGACGTCAAGATCCGCAAGATGATGTCCAAGGGCATGGAGCGGGCCGGGATCAGCCGGGTCGACATCGAGCGCACCCAGGGCCGCCTGCGGGTGGACATCCACACCGCACGGCCGGGGATCGTCATCGGCCGCCGCGGCGCGGAGGCCGACCGCATCCGCGGGGATCTGGAGAAGCTCACCGGCAAGCAGGTGCAGCTGAACATCCTCGAGGTCAAGAACCCCGAGATCGATGCGCAGCTCGTGGCCCAGGGCGTGGCGGAGCAGCTGTCCAGCCGCGTCAGCTTCCGGCGCGCGATGCGCAAGTCGATGCAGAGCGCCCTCAAGGGCGGCGCGAAGGGCATCCGGGTGCAGTGCTCGGGTCGCCTCGGCGGCGCCGAGATGAGCCGCTCGGAGTTCTACCGTGAGGGCCGGGTGCCGCTGCACACGCTGCGCGCCGACATCGACTACGGCTTCTACGAGGCCCGCACCACGTTCGGCCGCATCGGCGTGAAGGTCTGGATCTACAAGGGCGACGTGATTGCCAGCCGCGCCGAGCGCGAGGCGCAGGAAGCCGTCCTCCGTCAGCAGCGCCGCGAGCGTCCGGTTCGCCGGCCGCGCAGCGGTTCGACGGGTACGACCGCCGCCGGCACCGATGCCGGCCGCGCAGCAGCGCAGGCGCAGTCGCGTCAGAGCACGCCAGCTCCGGCGGTGGACGAGGCGGTCACCGCCCCGCCGGCCGAGGAGATCCCGGCCCTGGTCGAGACCCCGATCTCCCCCGAGGTGGCCGCCGAGATTGCTGTTGAGGTGGCTCCGGAGGCGGCTCCTGGGGCGACCGAGGCGCCGACCGCTCCCGCTGCCGACGCGGCCCCCGCACCAGATCAGGAGGGCTGACGCATGCTCATCCCCCGCAGGGTCAAGCACCGCAAGCAGCACCACCCGAGCCGTTCGGGAGCTGCCAAGGGCGGTACGTCGATCGCGTTCGGCGACTACGGGATCCAGGCCCTCGAGCCGGCCTACGTCACCAACCGCCAGATCGAGTCGGCCCGTATCGCGATGACCCGCCACATCAAGCGTGGCGGAAAGGTCTGGATCAACATCTACCCGGACCGTCCGCTGACCAAGAAGCCGGCCGAGACCCGCATGGGTTCCGGTAAGGGTTCACCGGAGTGGTGGGTGGCCAACGTCAAGCCCGGCCGCGTCATGTTCGAGCTGTCCGGCGTCGCCGAGCCGCTCGCCCGCGAGGCGATGCGGCGCGCGATGCACAAGCTGCCCATGAAGTGCCGCTTCATCACGCGAGAGGGGGCGGGCGTCTGATGGCCAGCACCACCGCACTCGAGTTGCGCGGCGCGGGTGACGAGGAGCTCGTTTCCCGGCTCAAGGAGGCCAAGCAGGAGCTGTTCAACCTGCGTTTCCAGGTCGCCACCGGGCAGCTGGACAACAACCGGCGGTTGCAGACCGTCCGGCGTGACATCGCCCGTATCTACACCGTGATGCGCGAGCGTGAGCTCGGCATCACCTATCAGGTCATCGCTGACGATGAGGCATCCGAGGCTGGGTCCACTTCTGCGTCAGCAACCGCGACCGAGAAGGCATCAGCATGAGTACCCCCGCAGAGGCGCCGGAGGTCCGCGGCAACCGTAAGGTCCGCGAGGGCCTCGTGGTCAGCGACAAGATGACCAAGACGGTCGTCGTCGAGGTCGAAGACCGGGTCCAGCACCCGCTCTACGGCAAGACCATCCGGCGCACCACCCGTTACAAGGCCCATGACGAGGGCGACGCCTCCATCGGCGACCGCGTGCTGCTGATGGAGACCCGCCCGCTGTCGGCCACCAAGCGCTGGCGTGTCGTGGAAATCCTGGAGCGTGCCCGATGATCCAGCAGGAGTCGCGGCTGCGCGTCGCCGACAACACCGGCGCCAAGGAGCTGCTCTGCATTCGCGTGCTCGGCGGCTCCGGCCGTCGCTACGCGGGCATCGGCGACATCATCGTCGGCACCGTGAAGGACGCGCTGCCCGGCGCGGGTGTGAAGAAGGGCGACGTCGTCAAGGCGGTCGTCGTGCGCACCGTCAAGGAGCGTCGGCGTCCTGACGGTTCGTACATCCGATTCGACGAAAACGCCGCGGTGCTGATCCGTGACACCGGCGACCCGCGCGGAACCCGCATCTTCGGCCCCGTGGGCCGCGAGCTGCGTGACCGCCGGTTCATGCGGATCATCTCGCTGGCACCGGAAGTGATCTGAGGACATGAAGATCAAGAAGGGCGACACCGTACAGGTGCTCACCGGCAAGGACCGGGGGCTGCGCGGCAAGGTCATCGTCGCGTACCCGAAGGACGACCGGGTGCTCGTCGAAGGCGCCAACCGGGTCAAGAAGCACACCAAGCAGTCGCAGAGCGTGCGCGGGAGCCAGACCGGCGGCATCATCGAGACCGAAGCTCCCGTTCACGTCAGCAACGTCGCGTTCATCCACCCGAAGACCGGCAAGCCCGGACGCCTCGGCTACCGGATCGATGACGACGGCAAGAAGGTGCGGGTCTGCCGTAGCGGTGGCAACGAGGTGGACGTCTGATGACGACCACTCAAGAAGCGCCCACCCCCGCCCGTCCGCCGGCGCGGCTAAAGCTGCGCTACCGCGACGAGGTGCTCCCCGAGTTGAAGTCCTCGCTCGGCATCGCGAACGTCATGCAGGTGCCCGGCGTGGTCAAGGTCGTCGTGAACATGGGTGTCGGCGATGCCGCTCGTGACGCCAAGCTGATCGACGGCGCCGTGCGCGACCTCTCGCTGATCACCGGGCAGAAGCCCACGGTCCGGCGGGCCACCAAGTCCATCGCCCAGTTCAAGCTGCGCGAGGGTCAGCCCATCGGTGCCAAGGTCACCTTGCGCGGCGACCGGATGTGGGAGTTCCTTGATCGGCTGGTGTCGATCGCACTGCCCCGCATCCGTGACTTCCGCGGGCTCTCGCCCCGGCAGTTCGACGGCCGCGGCAATTACACGTTCGGCGTCAACGAGCAGTCGATCTTCCACGAGATCGATCCTGACCGCGTCGATCGCGTCCGAGGTATGGACATCACGATCGTGACCAGCGCCGAGACAGATGACGCGGGACGGGCGCTCCTACGCGCGCTCGGATTCCCGTTCCGGGAGAGCTGAGGAATGGCAAAGAAAGCGCTTGTCGAAAAGGCCAACCGCAAGCCCAAGTTCAAGGTGCGCGGCTACACCCGCTGCCAGCGGTGCGGGCGGCCCCGCGCGGTCTTCCGGGCCTTCGGCCTCTGCCGTATCTGCATGCGCCAGATGGCGCACCGCGGCGAGCTGCCGGGCATCACCAAGAGCTCCTGGTAGCGCTCGGTGATCGGTAGCGAGCAGTGACCCCAGTTTTTCCATCCCTCTACGCGGAAGGCCCCTGGCGGGGAACCACCGCGGGAAGGCAAGGCACCGATATGACGACAGCTCTGACCGGGCCGGTGAACCGTCCATGACGATGACCGACCCGATTGCCGACATGCTCACGCGCGTCCGCAATGGCAACAAGGCCTACCACGACTCCGTGCGCATGCCCTACAGCAAGATCAAGACCCACATCGCGGAAATCCTCCAGCAGGAGGGCTACATCAAGGGCTGGTCGAGCGAGGGCGAAGGCGTGGAGCGCGTGCTCATCGTCGACCTCAAGTACGGCCAGAACCGCGAGCGGACGATCGCCGGCATCCGCCGGATCTCCAAGCCGGGCCTGCGCGTCTACGCGAAGGCGACCAACCTGCCGAAGGTGCTCGGCGGACTTGGCGTGGCCATCATCAGCACATCGACCGGCCTGCTGACGGACAAGCAGGCTGCTAAGCGGGGCGTGGGCGGGGAAGTCCTCGCCTTCGTCTGGTAGCGGCCATGTCACGCATCGGCCGCCTTCCGGTCCCCGTCCCTTCCGGCGTCGAGGTCACCCTCGACGGCCAGCAGGTGACGGTCAAGGGCCCCAAGGGCACGCTTTCCCACACCGTCATCGAGCCCATCACTGTCGTGCAGGAGGACGGTCAGCTGCTGGTGCAGCGTCCGGACGACGAGCGCGACAGCCGGGCCCGCCACGGCCTCACCCGCTCGCTGCTGGCCAACATGGTCACCGGCGTCACCACCGGGTTCGCGAAGACGCTCGAGATCGTCGGCGTCGGCTACCGGGTCCAGGCCCGCGGCCGCGACCTGGAGTTCGCGCTCGGCTTCAGCCACCCGGTGCCGGTCAAGGCCCCCGAAGGCATCACCTTCGAGGTCCAGGCGCCCACCCGCTTCGTGGTGAGCGGCATCGACAAGCAGCAGGTGGGCGAGGTCGCGGCCACTATCCGCAAGCTTCGCAAGCCCGACCCGTACAAGGGCAAAGGCGTGCGTTACCAAGGCGAGGTCATCCGCCGCAAGGTCGGGAAGGCGGGCAAGTAATGCCATCCACCATCTCCGCCACACGGCGGGCCGGCGTCACCCGCCGGCACTTCCGGGTCCGCAAGAGGGTCACCGGTACCACCGCCCGCCCGCGCCTGGTCGTCACCCGGTCGGCGCGCCACATCTACGCCCAGGTCGTCGACGACACCCGCGGTCACACGCTGGCGTCGGCGTCCACGCTCGATGTCACGCTGCGCAGTTCTGAAGGCGACAAGAGCAAGGCGGCTGCGGCCGTCGGTGCGCTGATCGCCGAGCGCGCTCGGGCGGCCGGCATCGAGGCCGTGGTCTTCGACCGCGGCGGCCGCAAGTACCACGGGCGCATTGCCGCTCTCGCAGATGGGGCCCGCGAAGCCGGGCTCCGGTTCTAGGAAGGACGGCTCCGATATGCCAGGTCAACGCCGCGCAGGCGGCACCGGCGAACGCCGTGACCGACGCGACCGCCAAGGTGGGGCCGCAGCGGAGAAGTCCGCGTACATCGAGCGCGTCGTCGCCATCAACCGGGTCGCGAAGGTCGTCAAGGGTGGCCGTCGCTTCTCCTTCACCGCTCTGGTGATCGTCGGCGACGGCGAAGGCACCGTGGGCGTCGGTTACGGGAAGGCCAAGGAGGTGCCCGCCGCCATCGCGAAGGGCGTCGAGGAGGCCAAGAAGCACTTCTTCAAGGTGCCGCGGATCCTCGCCACGATTCCCCACCCCGTACAGGGGGAGGACGCGGCAGGCGTCGTGCTCTTGAAGCCGGCGTCTCCCGGTACCGGCGTCATCGCCGGTGGCCCGGTCCGCGCCGTCCTCGAGTGCGCCGGCATCCACGACGTGCTCTCGAAGTCGCTGGGCTCGTCGAATCCCATCAACATCGTCCGGGCCACGGTCGCGGCGCTGCAGGGGCTCACCCGTCCCGAGGAGATCGCCGCCCGCCGCGGTCTGCCGCTCGAGGACGTCGCTCCGGCCGCGCTGCTGCGTGCCAACGCCGCGAGCAAGGTGCCAGCTGTGCTGGCGCCAGGAGCGTGACGTGATGGCCGATTTGAAGATCACGCAGAGCAGGTCCGGCATCGGGGGCACCGCTCGGCAGCGGGAGACCCTGAAGACGCTGGGCCTGCGACGCATCGGCGCGACGGTGACCCGCGAGGACCGGCCTGAGGTTCGGGGCATGGTCCGCGCGGTGGCGCACCTCGTGCAGGTCGAGGAGGTCCAGCCATGAGTGAGCAAGCAACCGACGAGACTGTCGACGGTGGGCAGACCCTGGCGGGTCGCGGGCTCAAGGTGCACCACCTGCGTCCCGCCCCGGGAGCGAAGAAGGCCAAGACCCGCGTCGGACGCGGTGAGGGCTCGAAGGGCAAGACCGCAGGTCGGGGTACCAAAGGCACGGGTGCCCGCAAGAACGTTCCCGCCCGGTTCGAGGGCGGTCAGATGCCGCTGCACATGCGGGTTCCGAAGCTCAAGGGCTTCCGCAACCCGGCGCGCGTCGAGTACCAGGTGGTCAACCTGACCCGGCTCGGCGAGCTCTTCCCGGACGGCGGCGCCATCGGTGTCGACGACCTGGTGGAGGCCGGCGCGGTGCGCCGCGGATACCCCGTGAAGGTGCTTGGTGACGGTGGTGTCTCGGTGGCCATGCAGGTCAGCGTCAACGCCTTCTCAAGTTCAGCCAAGGAAAAGCTCTCGGCAGCCGGAGGCGCGGCGATAGAGGTCTGAGCGTTCGTCCTGTTCAATGACGCCGTCCCCATCGGCTAGGACCGAGGGGGCGGCGTCATTGTTCGGCCGTGATGAGAGGCGTTCGCGTCCGGGACCCGTCGCAATCCGACTGTTACAGTCGCCTGAGGCACCCCTGGCGCGCCAGCTGAGCGGCTGCCCCCCGTAGCCGCCTACTAAGACTCCTGCAGGGAGGAGCCGTGCTCTCCGCTTTCGGACGGGCGTTCCGCACGCCTGACCTGCGCAGAAAGCTGCTGTTCACGCTCGGCATCATCGTGCTGTTCCGGGTCGGCAGCACGGTCCCTTCGCCAGGTGTCTCCACCCGCGCGATCCACGACTGCCTGTCGGGTAGCCAGAGCAGTTCGAACAAGAACCTGCTCTCGCTGGTGAATCTGTTCAGTGGCGGAGCGCTGCTCCAGCTGTCGGTCTTCGCGCTGGGCATCCTGCCCTACATCACCAGCAGCATCATCATGCAGCTGCTGAGCGTCGTCATCCCGCGCCTGGAGCGCCTGCGCAAAGAAGGCGCCTCCGGCGAAACCAAGATCACCCAGTACACGCGCTACCTGTCGTTGGCCCTCGCGGTACTGCAGTCGACCGGCATCGTGGCGCTCGCGCGCTCCAACCGGCTGATTCCCGGGTGTACCACCGCGATCATCCGGAATGATTCGGTGTTCAACACCGCGATCATCGTGGTGACCATGGTCGCCGGCACCGCCGTGATCATGTGGTTCGGCGAGCTCATCACCGGCAAGGGCGTCGGTAACGGCATGTCCCTGCTGATGTTCACCTCGATCGCGGCCCGCCTCCCCTCGCAGGGTTCGGGCATCCAGCAGGCTGCGGGCGGCGTCATCTTCACCCTCGTGGTGCTGCTCGGTCTCGCGATCGTGGTCTTCGTCGTCTTCGTGGAGCAGGCACAGCGGCGCATCCCGGTGCAGTACGCGAAACGAATGATCGGCCGCCGGATGTACGGCGGCAGCTCCACCTACATCCCGATGAAGGTCAATCAGGCCGGTGTGGTGCCGGTGATCTTCGCGTCGTCGCTGCTGCAGCTGCCGCAGTTGCTCGGCCAGGTCTGGACCAACAAGACGTTCCAGGACTTCGAGCAGCGCTACCTCGTGCGCGGCGACAATCCGCTCTACCTGCTCTCGTACGCGGCGCTCATCATCTTCTTCACGTACTTCTACGTCGCGATCACCTTCAACCCCGTCGAAGTCGCCGACAACATGAAGAAGTACGGCGGCTTCATTCCCGGTATTCGTCCGGGACGTCCCACGTCCGAGTACCTGGAACGGGTTCTCTCCCGGATCACGCTTCCCGGATCGCTGTTTCTCGGCATCATCTGCGTTCTGCCCCTGGCGCTGCTCAACCTGACGAAAAATCAGCAATTCCCGTTCGCCGGTACCAGCGTCCTGATCATGGTCGGGGTGGGCCTCGAGACGGTGAAGCAGATTGAAAGCCAGCTGCAGCAGCGTAACTACGAGGGCTTCCTCCGCTAGTGCGCCTCGTTCTCGTAGGCCCGCCCGGAGCGGGCAAGGGCACGCAGGCGGCATTTGTAGCGTCCGCTGAGTCCATCCCGAAGATCTCGACCGGCGATATTTTTCGGGCGAATGTCAGCGAAGGCACCGACCTCGGCAAGCTGGCCAAGCAATACATGGATGCCGGGGATCTGGTCCCGGATTCGGTGACGGTGGAGATGGTGCGTAACCGGTTGGCCGAAGAGGACGCGGTTCGCGGCTTCCTGCTCGACGGGTTTCCGCGCACCGTTCCGCAGGCCGAGACCCTCGAGCAGTTGCTGGCCGATCTCGGGCACAAGCTGGACATCGTCCTGGAGCTGGTGGTGGACGATGACGAGGTCGTGCGCCGGCTTTCCGGGCGTCGTACCTGCCGTCGCTGCGGCACGATCTGGCACGTCGACTTCGATCCGCCCACCCGGGAGGGCCTGTGCGACCGCTGTGGCGGCGACCTCTTCCAGCGTGACGACGACTTGCCGAATACCGTGCGTCATCGGCTCGAGGTCTATGCCGAGCAGACCGCACCGCTCATCTCTTTTTACGCAGCACGAGGCATCCTGGTAGGTATCGACGCAACCGGCCCGGTGGATGACATCACCGACCGGGCGCTCGAGGCGCTCCGCCGATACGAGGACTGACCCTCGACTGGTAAGCGCGTAGGCCAGACGATCCTGGATGTGAGGCGAACCGCATGACCCGGCGCGACGAAGTCGAGATCAAATCGCGCTCAGAGATCCTGCTCATGCGTGAGGCGGGGCTGGTGGTCGCCCGCACGCTGGAGAAGTTGCGCCAGGCCGCACGTCCGGGCATGACCACGAAGGACCTCGACGAGATCGCCGAGAGCTCGATCCGCGGCGAGGGGGCCGTTCCCTCGTTCCTGAACTACGGCGGCCACCTGGGCCAGCCCGGCTTTCAGGGCAGCATCTGCGCCTCGGTCAACGAGGAGATCGTCCACGGGATCCCCGGCTCCCGGGTCCTTCGCGACGGCGACCTGCTTTCCATCGACTGCGGGGCGATCCTGGACGGCTGGCACGGAGACTCGGCGATCACCGTCCCGGTCGGCGAGGTCGCGCCGGAAGCGCTCGAGCTCTCCCGGGTATGCGAGGCATCGCTGTGGGCCGGCCTCGCGGCCGCCCAGCTCGGTGGCCGCCTGACCGACATCAGCCACGCGGTCGAGGGGGAAGTGCGCCGCCACACCGGACCGCACGGGCCGTACGGCATCGTCGACAACTACGGCGGCCATGGCATCGGCACCGCCATGCATCAGGCGCCCCACCTGCTGAACTACGGCCGTCCGGGGCGCGGCCAGCGGCTGGTCAAGGGGCTCGCACTGGCGGTGGAGCCGATGGTCACGCTCGGCACTCCCGACACCCGGGTGCTGGAGGACGAGTGGACGGTCGTCACCGCCGATCGCCTCTGGGCGGCGCATTGGGAGCACACCGTCGCGATCACCGAAGAGGGGCCCTGGGTGCTGACCGCCTTCGACGGCGGGGTGGCGAAGCTCGCGGAGCTCGGGGTGAAGGCCGGGCAGCCCGTGACGCAGGCCGCAACGCGCTGAGCTAGCATCCGCCGCGGCCTTTGGGTGTCGGCGTCAAATGGCGTAGCATGGCGTGTCGGCCGCTTGGTCGGGCTTCTTGCGTGCTTTCGCGAGGGCGCCCCGGAATGCGGGCGGCCAGCAGGATCGTTCAATAGCTATCAGCAGCATTACCAGGATCGCGGAGGACATGCCGAAAAAAGACGGGGCTATCGAGATCGAGGGCAAGGTCGTCGAGCCGCTGCCTAACGCGATGTTTCGCGTTGAGCTGCAGAACGGGCACAAGGTGCTCGCTCACATCAGCGGCAAGATGCGTCAGCACTACATCCGGATCCTTCCCGAGGACCGGGTCGTGGTGGAGCTCTCGCCCTATGACCTGTCCCGCGGTCGCATCGTCTACCGCTACAAGTAAGCCATCGAGCGTCCGGGCGGCACATTCTGCCGGCTGCGCACGCAAAGGAGTAACGCAGCCGTGAAGGTTCAGCCCAGCGTCAAGAAGATCTGCGACAAGTGCAAGGTGATTCGCCGTCACGGGCGAGTCATGGTCATCTGCGAAAATCTGCGTCACAAGCAGCGTCAGGGCTAATTTCACAGTCCTGACGCGATCACCTCGAACGCGCTCCACCAGCCGTACCGCTCCACCAGCGGCTGGACACCCCCGGTCGGAGGCCGGGGCCTCACCGGGCAGGTGGGGGCGGATCGCGTGAAGACCTCCGTGACCACCAGAAGGAGTTCTGCCCACACATGGCCCGTCTTGCAGGGGTCGATCTGCCGCGTGAGAAGCGGCTCGAGATCGCCCTCACCTACATCTACGGCGTAGGCCGTACCCGAGCCCGGGAGACCCTGGCCCAGACCGGGATCAACCCCGACACCCGGGTGCGCGACCTGACCGACGACGAGCTGATTCGCCTGCGCGACTGGATCGACGCGACGTACAAGGTCGAGGGTGACCTGCGCCGCGAGGTCGCCCAGGACATCCGCCGCAAAGTCGAAATCGGCTGCTACCAGGGCATCCGCCACCGCCGCGGGCTCCCGGTGCACGCGCAGCGCACCCACACCAACGCCCGCACCCGCAAGGGCCCGCGCCGCGCCATCGCCGGCAAGAAGAAGCCAGGAAAGAAGTAACGGATGCCCCCGCAGAAGCGAGCAGGCGCCGGCGTCAAGAAGGTCCGACGCAAAGAGCGCAAGAACGTCGCTCACGGCCACGCCCACATCAAGAGCACCTTCAACAACACGATCGTCTCGATCACCGACCCCAACGGCGCGGTGATCTCCTGGGCGTCCGCCGGCCATGTCGGCTTCAAGGGCTCCCGCAAGTCGACCCCGTTCGCGGCGCAGATGGCCGCGGAGAACGCCGCGCGCAAGGCCATGGAGCACGGCATGCGCAAGGTCGACGTCTTCGTGAAGGGTCCCGGCTCGGGCCGCGAGACCGCCATTCGCAGCCTGCAGGCGACCGGCCTCGAGGTCGGCGCGATCCAGGACGTGACCCCCGTCCCTCACAACGGCTGCCGCCCGCCCAAGCGGCGCCGGGTCTGACGCAGAAGAGAAAGGCCGGGAGACTAAACAATGGCCCGTTACACCGGACCCGACTGCAAGCGTTGCCGTCGCGAGAAAATGAAGCTGTTCCTCAAGGGCAGCAAGTGCGAGACCCCGAAGTGCCCGATCGAGATCCGGCCCTACCCGCCGGGCGAGCACGGTCGTGGCCGCACCAAGGACAGCGAGTACCTGCTTCAGAAGCGTGAGAAGCAGAAGTGCGCGCGTATCTACGGAATCCTGGAAAAGCAGTTCCGCGGGTACTACGACGAGGCCAACCGCCGTTCCGGCAAGACCGGTGACGAGCTGCTGCGCATCCTCGAGTCGCGGCTGGACAACGTGGTCTACCGCGCTCAGTTCGCGTCGTCACGGGATGCCGCCCGCCAGGTCGTCCGCCACGGCCACGTGCTGGTGAACGGCAAGAAGGTCGACATCCCGAGCTACCGCGTCTCAGCGAATGACATCGTCGAGATCCGGCCGAAGAGCCAGGAGCTCACCCCGTTCGTCATCGCGCGGGAGCTGGCCGGAAGCCGTACCAGCCCGGCCTGGCTCGAGGTCATCTCGCCCTCGATGCGGGCTCTTGTGCACTCCCTCCCGGAGCGGGGCGCCATCGACACCCCGGTCCAGGAGCAGCTGATCGTCGAGCTCTACTCGAAGTAGCACCATCCCGGGCCGGGGACAGAGCCGGCTCGGGCACGTCAGGCGTCATATAGCGGTCGCCTGAAGAAATAGGAGGCTCCACCGTGCTTATTGCACAGCGTCCCACCCTCGCCGAAGAGGCCGTCGACGAGTTCCGCTCCCGGTTCGTGATCGAGCCGCTGGAGCCGGGCTTCGGCTACACCCTCGGCAACTCCCTTCGCCGCACCCTGATGTCGTCCATCCCGGGCGCTGCCGTCACGAGCATCCGTATCGACGCCGTACTGCACGAGTTCTCCACCGTCCCCGGGGTGAAGGAAGACGTCACCGAGATCATCCTGAACCTCAAGGAGCTGGTGGTCAGCTCCGACAACGACGAGCCGACCGTCATGTACCTGCGCAAGCAGGGCCCGGGCGTCGTCACCGCCGCTGACATCGCGCCCCCGGCGGGCGTCGAGGTTCACAACCCCGACCTGCACCTCGCGACCCTGAACGACAAGGGCAAGCTGGAGATCGAGCTCACCGTCGAGCGCGGCCGCGGCTACGTCTCCGCCGTGCAGAACAAGCAGGTCGGTCAGGAGATCGGACGTATCCCGGTCGACTCGATCTACTCGCCGGTGCTCAAGGTCACCTACAAGGTCGAGGCCACGCGCGTCGAGCAGCGCACCGACTTCGACCGGCTCGTGGTCGACGTCGAGACCAAGCGCTCGATGACCCCGCGCGACGCCATGGCGAGCGCCGGCCACACCCTGGTCGGGCTCTTCGGCCTGGCGCAGGAGCTCAACGTCGAGGCCGAGGGCGTCGACATCGGCCCCTCCCCGGCTGACGCTGCGCTCGCAGCGGATCTCGCCCTGCCGATCGAGGAGATGGACCTCACCGTCCGCTCGTACAACTGCCTCAAGCGGGAGGGCATCCACACGATCGGCGAGCTCGTCGGTCGCAGCGAGGCTGACCTGCTCGACATCCGTAACTTCGGGCAGAAGTCGATCGACGAGGTCAAGGGCAAGCTGTCCGGCATGGGCCTGGCCCTGAAGGACAGCCCTCCCGGATTCGACCCGCGCATTGCCGTCGACACCTACGGCACTGAGGGGTACGGGCCCGGTTTCTCGGCCGGCCTGGAGGACCCCGCCGGCGTCGACGAGGGCAGCGCGTACACCGAGACCGAGCAGTACTGATTCCTCCCCAGCCAGAGCCCCACAACCACCAGCCCTGACGTTCGTCACCGAGGAGATCCCGTGCCCACGCCCACCAAGGGCCCCCGCCTGGGGGGCAGCCCCGCCCACGAGCGGCTGATCCTGGCCAATCTCGCTACGGCGCTGTTCGAGCACGGCGGGATCACCACGACGGTCGCCAAGGCCAAGCGGCTACGCCCGCTCGCCGAGAAGCTGGTCACCTCCGCCAAGAAGGGTGATCTGGCGGCTCGGCGTCGGGTGTTGCAGGTGGTGCGCGACAAGTCGGTCGTGCACCACCTGTTCACCGAGATCGGACCGCGCTACGAGACCCGCAACGGCGGGTACACGCGCATCACCAAGCTCGGCCCACGGGCCGGCGACAACGCGCCGATGGCTCGTATCGAGCTGGTGGAGGGTGCCACCCTCGGCCAGAGCGTCGTGAGCGAGGCCGAGAGCGCTCGCGGGTCCCGGTTCGCCGGCCGTCGCCCGCTGGGCGGCCGTACCCGTGAGGTCGCGGAGGAGTTGGCCGGCGAGTCGCCGACGGCGGCTGCCGCCCTGGAGGCCGACGTGGCCGACGTGGCCGAGGCCGACGTGGTGGACCCGCTCGAGGCAGACGTGGTCGAGGCCGAGGTTGCTGAGGCCGAGGCGCCCGAGCACACCGACGAGGTCTCCGAGCAGCAGGCGGATGCCGCGAGCGAGCAGGCGCAGGCTGAGGGCGACACCGCCGAGGACGACAGCTAGCCCACGCTCATGCGGGTGCGCTTCGACCTGGCGTACGAGGGCACTGACTTCGCCGGTTGGGCCCGCCAGCCGGATCAGCGCACCGTCCAGGGCGTTCTGGAGGACGCTCTCCGGCAGGTCCTGCGCCTCTCGGAGCCGCCGAGCCTCACCGTCGCCGGACGAACCGACGCGGGCGTCCACGCCCGGGGCCAGGTCGCGCACGGCGACCTCGACTCCGTCCCTGCGGTGCGGTGGCTGAACGCGCTCCTGCCCCCCGACGTTCGCGTTTTCGGCGCGGCGGCCGCAGCGCCCGGCTTCGACGCCCGCTTCTCCGCGCTTTCGCGGCGCTACAGCTACCGCGTGACCGACGGGCCGGTCGATCCCCTCCGGCGCCGTGACACGCTCGCCTGGAATCACCCCCTGGACCCCGAGGTCATGAACGCCGCCGCCCAGCCGCTGACCGGGGAGCACGACTTCGCGGCGTTCTGCAAGCGTCGTGAGGGCGCCACCACCATCCGGCGGCTGATGGCGCTGTCCTGGATCCGCGCCGGCGACGGGGTGCTCGAAGCCACCGTCGAAGCCGACGCGTTCTGCCACTCGATGGTGCGAGCGCTCGTCGGCTCGCTGCTGGCCGTGGGGGAGGGGCGGCGACCCCCGGAGTGGCCCGGCCAGGTGCTGGCCGCAGGCGTGCGGGACTCGGCCGTGCCCGTCGTGCCGGCTCACGGCCTCTGCCTGGAGCGCGTGGCGTACCCGCCGGACGCGGAACTCGCGGCCCGGGCGACCGCTACCCGCAGGGTTCGGGTGCTCGACGGAGATCGCCGGGAAGATTCGCTCGGGTCCATCAGGTAAAGTGGCCGGTCGTTGCCGTGTCTGCTAAGCAGCGCGTGAATCCGAATGAAGTTTCCCGTCCCGAAGAAGGCCTTGACGTGCGCACGTACCAGCCCAAGTCCGCCGATGTCCAGCGCACCTGGCACGTCATCGACGCCACGGACGTGGTGCTCGGGCGTCTCGCGTCGCAGGTTGCCGTGCTCCTGCGCGGAAAGCACAAGGCGTACTTCGCCCCTCACATCGACACGGGGGACTTCGTCGTCGTCATCAATGCCGAGAAGGTCGTGCTGACCGGTACGAAGGCAGAGAAGACGGTCTACCACCACCACTCCGGTTTCCCCGGAGGGCTCAAGACCCGCACCTTCGCCGACATGCTGGCCACCCGGCCCCAGCAGATCGTCGAGAAGGCCGTGAAGGGGATGCTTCCCCACACCCGGCTTGGCCGCCAGCAGGCCAGCAAGCTGAAGGTCTACGCCGGCCCCAACCACCCTCACCAGGCTCAGCAGCCGGTGCCGTTCGAGATCACCCAGGTCGCCCAGTAGGCGCGAGAAGGAGACACATCAGTGGCTGTCGTCACCGACGCCTCGGGCGCAACCCGGGCTACCGGACGCCGTAAGGAAGCGGTTGTCCGCGTTCGACTGCTGCCCGGCACCGGGCAGTGGAAGCTCAACGGCCGCACGCTGGCCGAGTACTTCCCCAACAAGGTTCACCAGCAGATCGTCGCGGAGCCGCTGAAGACGCTGGAGCTTTCCGAGAACTACGACGTGCTCGCCACGCTGCGCGGCGGCGGCACGTCTGGGCAGGCCGGCGCGCTTCGCCTCGGCATCGCCCGGGCCCTGATCGCCATCGAGGAAGACCACCGGCCGAGCCTGAAGAAGGCCGGCTTCCTCACCCGCGATGCCCGGGTCAAGGAGCGCAAGAAGTACGGCCTGAAGAAGGCCCGCAAGGCGCCGCAGTACAGCAAGCGGTGACGGCTGAGCTCGCCTTGGCGGCCGGTGTGGTCACCGGTCGGCCATAGATGGGCCGCCTTTTCGGCACTGATGGCGTTCGGGGTCTGGCCAACGTTGAGCTGACCCCGGAACTCGCCATGGCCGTCGGCGTCGGCGCTGTCTCGGTGCTCACCGCGGCGCGTCCCACCGTCGTCGTCGGCCGCGATACGCGTCCCTCCGGTGAGCTGCTCGAGGCAGCCGTCTCCGCCGGGCTCGCGAGCGCCGGCGCTGACGTCCTCCAGCTCGGCGTGGTGCCCACCCCTGCCGTCGCGCACGCCGTCGCGGCGAGTGGCGCGCACCTCGGCATCGTGCTTTCCGCCAGCCACAATGCGATGCCCGACAACGGGATCAAGATCTTCGGCGGCGGCGGGTTCAAGCTGGCCGACGAGATCGAGGACCGCATCGAGGCTCTGGTCGCCACTCCGCCCACCGACCGGCCGACCGGCGCCGGGGTCGGACGGCTGCGTTCAGACATTCCCGGGCCGGCCGGGCTGGTCGAGGGCTACGTCCGTCACCTGCTGAGCGTCTTGAAGACCCCGCTCGGCCCCCTGAAGATCGTCGTCGACTGTGCCGAAGGAGCCGCGTCGACGCTGGCACCACGGGTACTTCGCGAGGCCGGGGCCGAGGTCATCGCCATCGGGGCGGACGGTGACGGGTTGCGCATCAACGACGGCTACGGAGCCACCGCCACCCAAGCCCTCCAACAGGCGGTCGTGGCCGCCGGAGCCGACGCCGGGATCGCGCACGACGGCGACGCCGACCGCTGCCTGGCCGTCGACGCCACCGGCAACCTGGTCGACGGCGACCAGATCCTCGCGATTGCGGCGCTTTCGCTGCGCGAGCGGGGCGGGCTCGCGCGGGACACGGTCGTCTCCACGGTGATGAGCAACCTCGGCTTCCGCCACGCGATGCGCGACGCTGGGATCAACGTCCTCGAGACCGCAGTCGGCGACCGTTACGTGCTCGAGGCGATGCGCGCCGGGGGCTACTCGCTGGGCGGGGAGCAGAGCGGGCATCTCGTCTTCGCCGAGCACGCCACGACCGGCGACGGCCTGCTCACGGCGCTCGTCCTGCTCGAGAGGCTCGCCGCCACCGGTGCGTCGCTCGCCGAGCTGGCGGGCGTCATGACCCGGCTTCCGCAGGTGCTGATCAACGTTCGGGCTGACCGCTCGCTTGCCACGGCCGAGCCGGTGCTGGCCGAGGCGGATCGCGTCGCGGCTGAGCTCGGCGATTCCGGACGCGTGCTGCTGCGCGCCTCGGGTACGGAGCCGCTCGTCCGGGTCATGGTCGAGGCCGCCACCTCCGAGCAGGCGCGCTCGTGCGCCCAGCGCATCGCGGATGTCATAGTCGCCCAGTAGCGCGGCTCCGCTTAGGCTGGTCACCGTGTGCGGCATCGTGGGCTACGTCGGGCACAAGAACGCGCTCGAGGTCACCATGGACGGCCTCCGGCGGCTGGAGTACCGCGGCTACGACTCGGCGGGGGTCGCGGTCGTCGACGGCGGGACGCTCCGGGTCGAACGCAAGGCCGGGAAGCTGGCCAACCTGGAAAAGGCGCTCGCTGCAGACAGCCGCCCCTGGACCGGCACCAGCGGCATGGGCCACACCCGCTGGGCCACCCACGGCGGCCCCACCGACGCCAACGCCCATCCCCACCTGGACTGCACCGGCCAAATCGCGGTGGTGCACAACGGGATCATCGAGAACTTCGCTCAGCTGCGCCTCGACCTCGAGTGCCGTGGCCACACCCTGACCAGCGAGACCGACACCGAGGTCGTCGCTCACCTGCTCGAGGAGCAGCGCGCGGCGGGCGCCGTGAGCATTGCCGACGCGCTGCGGGCGGTGTGCCGCGAGCTCACCGGGGCGTTCACGCTGGTCGTGACGGCGGCCAGCGAGCCCGACCTCGTCGTCGCCGCGCGGCGCAACTCGCCGCTGGTGGTGGGTCTCGGAGACGGCGAGTCCTTTCTGGCGAGTGACGTCGTCGCGTTCATCGCCCACACCCGTGACGCGCTCGAGATCGGCCAGGACCAGATCGTCGAACTGCGCGCTGACGGCGTCACGATCACCGACTTCGCGGGCCGGCCGGCCCCCGGTCGCCCGTTCCACGTCGACTGGGACGTCAGCGCCGCGGAGAAGAGCGGTTACCCGTACTTCATGCTCAAGGAGATCAACGAGCAGCCGCGGGCGTTCGCCGACACGCTGCGGGGGCGGCTGTCACCGGCGGGACAGATCCAGCTCGACGAACTGCGCCTCGATCCTCAAGGGCTGCGCGAGGTCGACAAGGTGTTCATCGTCGCCTGCGGCACCGCCTACCATGCAGGCCTCATCGCCAAGTACGCGATCGAGCACTGGACGCGGCTGCCCTGCGAGGTCGATCTCGCGAGCGAGTTCCGCTACCGCGACCCGGTGCTCGACCGCGGCACGCTTGGTGATCGCCATCAGCCAGAGCGGCGAGACGCTCGACACGCTGATGGCCGTCAAGCACGCCCGCGAGCAGTCCGCCCGCGTGCTCGCCGTCTGCAACTCGGTGGGTTCGACGATCCCCCGCGAGGCCGACGCGGTGCTCTACACGCGCTGCGGCCCGGAGGTGGGCGTCGCTGCGACCAAGACCTTTCTCGGCCAGGTCGCCGCGTGCCTGCTGGTGGGCCTGTTCCTGGCCCAGGTGCGCGGGGTCGCCTGGGACGACGAGGTGCTCGGGTTGGTCGGGCAGCTGCAGCAGATGCCCGAGCTGGTCGCCCGGACGCTGGAAGGCATCGAGCCGGTCAGGGTCCTGGCCCGCGAGCTGGCCCCGGCCAAGGTGGTGCTGTTCCTCGGCCGTCACGTCGGCTATCCGGTGGCGCTGGAGGGCGCGCTCAAGCTCAAGGAGCTGGCGTACATGCACGCCGAGGGCTTCGCCGCCGGCGAGCTCAAGCACGGCCCGATCGCGCTCGTCGAGGACGGCACCCCGGTCGTCGTGGTCGTTCCGTCGCCCCGTGGCCGTTCGCTGTTGCACGACAAGGTGCTGAGCAACATCCAGGAGGTCCGGGCGCGCGGTGCCCGCACCATCGTCATCGCCGAGGAGGGCGACGAGGCGGTCGTCCCCTATGCCGCCGAGCTCTTCCGCGTGCCGCATACGCCGACCCTCCTGGCGCCGCTGGTGACCACGTTGCCGCTGCAGGTCTTCGCCTGCGAACTCGCTCTGGCTCGCGGCCTCGACGTCGACCAGCCTCGCAACCTGGCCAAATCCGTCACGGTCGAGTGATCTAGCGTGAGCCGACCATGATTGTTGGCCTCGGGGTGGACATCGTCGACGTGGACCGATTCCAGGACTCGCTGCTGCGCACGCCCGGGCTCGCCCTGCGCCTGTTCACCCCGGCCGAGCGGGCGGCGGGCCGTTCGGAGCGGCTGGCAGCCCGGTTCGCGGCCAAGGAGGCGCTCTCCAAGGCGCTCGGCGCGCCGCCGGGCCTGAGCTGGCAGGACGCTGAGATCCAGACCTCCGAGGACGGTGCGCCCCATCTGGAGCTACGTGGCACGGTCGCGGCGGCGGCTATGAAGCGGGGAGCGGCGTCGTGGCAGGTGTCGCTCAGCCACGACGCCGGGATGGCGATTGCCGTCGTCATCCTCGAGAGCTGACGCGGCCGGGGGTCTGGCGTATGCACAAGGCCCATCAGGTGGCGACGGTCCGGGCCGCCGAGCAGCAACTCATGGCCGGCCTGCCGGAGGGGGCGCTCATGCAGCGCGCGGCCGCGGGGCTGGCCGCAGCGGCGATGCGGCGGTTGCCCCGGGTGTACGGCTCGCGCGTCGCGGTCCTCGTCGGCGGCGGTGACAACGGCGGTGACGCGCTTTTCGCGGCCGCCCGGCTCGCGCAGCGGGGAGCGGCCGTCACGGCGCTCACCGTCTCGGCGCGCCTGCACGAGGCGGGGGCGGTCGCCGCGCGGCGCAGCGGGGTCGTGATCCGTGAGGCCGGCGCCGCGAGCGATCAGACCCTGCTGGCCGCATCGGATCTGGTGCTCGACGGCATGGTCGGCATCGGTGGCAGCGGGGGACTGCGACCCGCGGCGGCCCGGCTGGCGGAATGGTCGCCGCCGGCCCGCACCCTTGCCGTCGACGTGCCGAGCGGGGTCGACGCCGAGACGGGAGCGGTGCCAGGGGTCGCCGTGCGCGCGGCCACCACCATCACCTTCGGCACGCTCAAGCCGGGCCTGCTGGTATTTCCGGGAGCGGCCCACGCGGGAGCCGTCGAGCTGGTGGACATCGGGTTGGCGTTGCCGGCGGCCGACCTCGAGCAACTCACGGCGGCTGACGTGGGACGGCTGCTACCCGGCCCGGGCGCCGAATCGTCGAAGTACACCCGGGGCGTGCTGGGCATCACGGCCGGAAGCGACGCGTATCCCGGCGCGGCGGTGCTCTGCGCGGGCGGGGCGCGCCGGGGCGGGGCGGGCTACCTGCGCTTCGCCGGTACGTCGCATCCCGTGGAGCTGATCAGGCAGCGCTTTCCCGACGTGGTGGCGACCGAAGTGGGCCACGGGGACGGCCACGCCGTGCTCGGCGCCGGGCGGGTGCAGGCGTGGGTCGTCGGTCCGGGGCTCGGCACCGACGAGGAGGCCGCCGCCGTGGTCGAGGCGGTGCTCGGTTCGGACGTGCCCGTGCTCGTCGACGCGGATGGGCTCACGATCGTCGCGCGTCACCGGGAGTGGTTGCGCGCCCGCTTCGGCCGGGGGCAGCTGACCCTGCTGACGCCGCACGAGGGGGAATTCGCGCGGCTCGCCGGCGGCGACCCGGCCGACGTTCAGCAGCAGCTCGCCGTGGACCGCTTGGGCACGGTGCGCAGGCTCTCGGCCCAGCTTCCGGCGACCATCCTGCTGAAGGGATCGTCGACGCTCGTCCTCGACCCGACAGCCGCCCGGGTCAACGGCACCGGGGTCGGCTGGCTCGCCTCGGCCGGCACCGGCGACGTGCTGTCGGGGATCGCCGGGGGCCTGCTGGCAGCCGGTCTCTCGCCGTTCGATGCGGGCAGCGTGGGGGCCTGGTTGCACGGCATCGCCGCTCAGATCGCCGTGGAGACCAACGGGCCGCCGCTGGTGGCGTTGGATCTGCTGGACGCGCTGCCCAAGGCGTGGGAGCTGGCGCGGGCCGCAGCGAAGGAGAGCCAGTGGCGAGCGCCGAAGCGGTAATCGATCTCGACGCCGTGCGCACGTCCACCGCCGAGCTGGTGCGCCGTGCCGGTTCCGCGGCTGTGATGGCTGTGGTCAAGGCCGACGGCTACGGCCACGGGATGCTGCCGTGCGCGACGGCGGCGCTGGAGGCGGGCGCGCAGTGGCTGGGGGCGGCGAAGCCGGCGGAGGCCCTGCAGTTGCGCGCTGCCGGTATCCAGGCGCCGATTCTGGCCTGGCTCGCCGGCCCTGGGGACGACCTCGCTCCGGCCGTCGCGGCGAGCATCGACCTGTCCGCCGGCGCCCCGTGGATGGTGCGCCAACTCCAGGCGGCGGCTCTCGCGTCCGGCCGCCCGGCGCGCGTGCACCTGAACGTCGACACCGGCCTGCACCGCGAAGGCGCCACGGCTGCGGGTTGGCCCGCCCTGATCGAGGCCGCCCTGTGCGCGGTGGCCGAGGGCACGGTCGAAATCGTCGGTATCTGGAGCCATTTCGCCCTCGCGGACGACCCGGGGCACCCGACGGTGCGTGCCCAACTCAGCCGATTTCGGGAGGCGCTCGAGGTCGCCGAACGTGCCGGCGTCCGCCCGCAGGTGCGCCACCTGGCGAACTCCGCCGCCACCCTCGCGAACCCGGATGCGCACTTCGATCTGGTACGCCCCGGCGTCGCGGTCTACGGCCTGTCACCCGGCCCGCTGGTCGGACGGGCGCAAGAGCTCGGGTTGGTGCCCGCGATGACGCTGACCGCCCAGGTGGCGCTGACCAAACGGGCGCCGGCAGGCAGCGGCGTCTCCTACGGCCACCGCTACCACACGCCCGCCGACTCCACGCTGGCGCTCGTGCCGTTGGGCTACGCCGACGGGGTGCCCCGCCACGCCACCAACGTCGGCGAGGTGCTGATCAGCGGATGCCGCCGGCGCATCGCCGGCACCGTCTGCATGGACCAGTTCGTGGTCGACGTCGGCGATGACGACGTCGCTCCCGGAGACGAGGTGGTGCTCTTCGGGCCGGGCACCCGCGGCGAGCCGACAGCGCAGGATTGGGCGGAGGCGATCGGCACCATCAATTACGAGATCGTCACCCGGGTCGGACCCCGGGTGCCGCGTCGGTACGTGCACTCGGGAGGTGGATCGTGAAGACCGGGAGGGCGGCGGCGGCGGGCGTGCTTGCCACGGGGTTCCTCGTGGGTGAGCTGGCCGAGCGCCGGCTGGTACGCCGCAACGTGCGGCCGGCCGATGCCGGGCCAGCGCTGCCGACCCTGTCAGGAACCCGCGAGCAGAGCGTCACGTGTGATGACGGCGTCACGCTGGCCGTGCGCGAGAGCGGCCCGGGCGACGCGGCCCTCACCCTCGTCTTCGTCCACGGCTACACCGTTACCTCCGAGTGCTGGGCGGCCCAGGTGCGCGACCTCGCCGCTGCATCCCGGCCCGGTGGCCTGCGGATCGTGCTGTACGACCAGCGCGGGCACGGTGCGTCCGCCTCGGGCGAAGCCGCGCACAACACCCTCGAGCAGCTCGGTGCCGACCTCGCCGCGGTATTGCGTCAGCGGGTGCCCGACGGCCCCGTGGTCCTCGCCGGCCACAGCATGGGCGGGATGACGATCATGTCGCTGGCCGAGCAGCGTCCGGAGCTGTTCGGCACCAAGGTCGTGGCGGCGGCCCTCGTCGGGACGAGCAGCGGCGGCATGACGGCGGTGACGCTGGGCCTTCCGGCGGCGCTCGCGACCGTGCCCGGGCGGCTGCTCCCGTACGCGCCGCGAGCCGCGCCGCTGAACCGCCGGGCCGAGCGACTTCGCGCCGACGATTGCGACTTTCTCCGGTGGGTCAACGCGCGGGTTGCCTTCGGCGCTGATGTTTCCGGGGCCGCCCTGGCCGCGATGGCGAAGATGCAGGCGCCGATGGACCTGGAGACGATGGCGAACTTCCTGCCGACGTTCGCCGTGCATGACCGCATCGGGGTGCTCGGCTCGCTCAAGAGCGTCCCCGCCCTGATCCTCGTCGGCGAGCAGGACGTGCTGACCCCGCCGGGCCACAGCCGGGTCATTGCCGACGCCCTCCCGGACGCCGGGTTCGTCGAGGTGCCCGGCTCGGGTCACATGGTGATGATGGAGGCGCCGGATGCGGTCACCGCGGAGCTGCGCAGGCTGATCGCTCGGGTCCCGTGAGCGACTGGCTGTCGCTGGCCGGGCAGGTCGGCAAGTGCACCGCATGTGCGGAGCTGGCCGCCGCGCGCTCGCAGGTGGTCATCGGCGATTACCCGCCGGGGGCACGGGTGCTGCTGGTGGGTGAGGCGCCGGGCGCCCAGGAGGACGCCACCGGCCGGCCGTTCGTCGGTCGTGCGGGCCAGGCACTCGATGCCGCGCTGGAATCGGTGGGCCTGCCGCGCGCAGACGTGGCCGTGCTGAACATCCTCAAATGCCGGCCGCCGGGCAATCGGCGGCCGCTGGCGTTCGAGATGGCCCATTGCCGCGGCTGGCTCGACCGCCAGATCGCCCTGATCGACCCAGCGGTCATCGTCGGGCTCGGGCTCACGGCCGTTGCTGGGCTGTGGGACGGCGCGGCCGCGGCCAAGAAATCTGCTCTCGTGCTTCGGGCGTTACGCGAGCAGACGCTGACCGCGGCGGGCTACCGCTTTCTCGCGACCTACCACCCGTCCGGGGCGTTGCGTCACGGGCCGAACGGCGCCCCGATGCAGGCCCTGCGCGATGACTTGGCGCGCGCCCGCGCTATCGCTGCGGGGGCCGCGTGATCGCGCTGCCGTCGGCGCAGGACACCCGGGCGCTCGGTGCGCGGATCGCTGCGCTGGTGCGTCCCGGTGACCTGATCGTGCTGGACGGGCCGCTCGGCGCCGGCAAGACGGTGTTCGTGCAGGGCCTCGCTGCGGGGCTCGGGACGGCCGGCCGGGTGACCTCACCGACGTTCGTCATCGCGCGAGTGCACGAGAGCGGACGGCTGCCGCTGGTGCACGTCGACGCCTACCGGCTCACCGGGCGGCTCGAGGTGGACGACCTGGACCTCGACACCGATCTGGCCGGCGCGGTGGTCGCCGTCGAGTGGGGCGCCGGGCTGGTGGAAGGGCTGACCGATGCGCACCTTCGCGTGCAGCTCGCCCGCGGTGAGGGCGATGCCGACGACGAGGGGGAGCGGACGGCGGTGCTGCACCCGGCCGGCGGTGACTGGGCGCAGCGGCTCGCGGCCGCCGGATTCGCTGTCAGCGAGACCGTTAACGGGGGCGACGACAGCACGGCCTCGTAGGCTCGAAGCGTGCTCGTGCTGGGGATCGATACGTCGACCCCGGCGACGGGAGTTGCTCTGTGCAGTGTGGAGGCCTCATCCGGCCAGCTCGAGCGGCTCTGCGGCCTCGAAGTCGTCGATCCGCGTCACAGCGCCGAGGTGCTCGCCCCGCTCATCACCCGGTCGCTCAGCGAGTCCGGCCGCGTGGCCCGCGACCTCGGCGCGATCGTTGCCGGTGTCGGCCCCGGCCCCTATACGAGCCTGCGGGTGGGGATCGTGACGGCGGCGGCGCTCGGCGACGCTCTCGGTATCCCGGTTTACGGCGTCTGCTCGCTCGACGGGTTCGGTGACGTGCCGGGTCGGGTCACGGTCGTGACCGACGCGCGCCGCCGGGAGGTCTACTGGGCGCGTTACGAGGACGGCGCGCGCGTGGAGGGCGCGGACGTGAGCGCGCCGCAGCTCGTCGCCGACACCCTCGTAACGGGCGAGAGCGTCATCGGCGCCGGGGCGCAGCTGTACGCGACGGTGTTCGGAGCGGCCTTCGACCCCGCCGGCCGGCGCTACCCCGATCCGGCGGAGCTGATCCGGCGAGCCATCCCGCTGTTGGGTACCCCCGCGACCCCACTCGTGCCGCTCTACCAGCGCCGTCCCGACGCGACCCCGAGGACAGCCGCGTGAGCGCCGCTGTGGACACCGTCGCGCCGCCCCTGATCCCGATGCGCTGGTGGCACATTCCCGCCGTGCTCGAGATGGAGCAGGAGCTTTTCCCCGACGAGGCCTGGACGGCCGCACTCTTCTGGTCGGAGCTCGCGAACCCGCACGCCTACTACTTGGTCGTCAGCGGCAGCGCCCCTGGTCAGCCGGAGCCGGTGGGGTACGGCGGTCTCGCCGTGACCGGTGCCGATGCGTACATCCAGACGATCGGGGTCCACCGTGCCGCCCAGCGCCGGGGCATCGGCCGCCGGTTGATGCATGCGCTGCTGCACGAGGCGGCCCGGCGGCGGGCCACGACGTGCTGGCTCGAGGTCCGCGCCGACAACGCCCCGGCCCAGCGCCTGTACGAGTTGCTCGGATTCGTCAACCGCGGGGTACGGCGGGGCTACTACCAGCCGTCGGGGATGGATGCGATCGTGATGTCCGCACCCGTCGGGTCTGCGCGCACGCGGGGCACGCCATGACGACCGTCCTCGGTTTCGAGACGTCGTGCGACGAGACGGGCGTCGGCATCGTGCGCGGCGGCGTCCTGCTGGCCGACGCGCTCGCCACCTCCGTCGAGGAGCACGCCCGCTTCGGCGGGGTGGTGCCGGAAGTCGCCGCCCGCGCTCACGTCGAGGCGATGGTGCCGATGGTCCACCGCGCTCTCGAAACAGCCGGCGTGAAGCCGGGCGAGATCGACGCGGTGGCCGTGACCGCGGGTCCCGGGCTAGCGGGCCCGCTGATGGTGGGGGTGGCCGCGGCGAAGGCGTACGCCCTCGGGCTCGGGGTGCCGATCTACGGCGTGCATCACCTCGCCGCCCACGTCGCGGTCGACACCCTCGAGTCCGGGCCGCTCCCGCAGGAATGCATCGCGCTGCTCGTCTCCGGCGGCCACTCGTCGCTGCTCTGCGTGGGCGACCTGGCGCATCAGCAGATCGAGATCCTCGGCGCGACGGTCGACGACGCGGCCGGAGAGGCGTACGACAAGGTCGCCAGGCTGCTCGGGATGGGCTTTCCGGGCGGGCCGGAGATCGACCGTGCGGCGTCCGGCGGCAGCGTCAGCATCGACTTTCCCCGCGGCAAGGCCTCCGACGGCACGCTCGACTTCTCCTTCAGCGGCTTGAAGACGGCAGTGGCGCGCTGGATCGAGAGCCGGCAGCGCAGTGGTGAGCCGGTACCCGTCGCTGACATCGCGGCGAGCTTCCAGGAGGCGGTGGCCGATGTGCTCACCGCAAAGGCGATCACGGCGTGCCGCGAGCGCGGGCTGGACACGCTCGTCATCGGCGGCGGGGTGGCGGCCAACTCCCGGCTGCGCGCTCTCGCGTCCGAACGGGCCGAGCGCGCCGGCCTGCGGCTGCGGATCCCGCGCCGCGCGTTGTGCACCGACAACGGTGCGATGGTCGCGGCGCTCGGCTGGCTCCAGGTCGAGGCCGGTGTGCTGCCGAGCGCGCTGGATCTGGGTGCCAGCTCCAACCTGCCTGTGGACGCGGTCCGGCTGCCGTGAGCTGGATCATGTGGGAGGCGAAGGCGGCCCCGGGCCAGACGGACGCGCTGGCCGGCTGGCTGCTGGAGCGGGCGCCCGAGGGTGCCCAGGTCTACCGCAGTACCGACCGGGTCGTACTGATCGCCGAGCTGCCGGCGCGCCTCGACGAGCCGCCCGCACCGCTCATCGCCCGGCCCCCGGACAGCTGGGAGTTCGACCGCCTCCGCTGAATACCTTGATCAACGCTCCCCTGATCATGTCCGGAGCCGGATGATCACGCCCACTCCATGATCGTGGGTGCGTTGATCTTGAACGGGCGGTGGGGCGACGAGTTGACGAGGCGCGTTACGAATGCGTAAGTTGGCACTCAGCACCAGAGAGTGCTAGCGACCGTCGCTGCTCACCCGCGACGGCAGATCTACGGTCGCTCTCTCGCTAGTAACAGATTTTGGGAGGGCAGATCATGGCGACCGCTACCAAGGTCAACATTCGTCCGCTTGAGGACCGAATTGTTGTCCAGCCCGGCGAGGGCGAGCAGGTCACCGCGTCGGGAATCGTTATTCCCGACACGGCGAAGGAGAAGCCGCAGGAGGGCACCGTCCTCGCTGTCGGCGAGGGCCGCTGGGACGACGAGGGCAAGAAGCGCATCCCCCTCGACGTCAAGGTCGGTGACACCGTGCTGTACAGCAAGTACGGCGGCACCGAGGTCAAGTACAACGGCGAGGAGTACCTCATCCTCTCCGGCCGCGACGTGCTCGCGGTGCTCGAGAAGTAACGCTCGAGAAACCACAGCAAGACCGCACGGCTTTCGCTGATTTCAGCGTTCGTACATCAACTGCTGATCCGCCCCGGGAGCCTCACGCCCCCGGGGCGGATTACGTGAGAGGCAAAGAGATTCATGGCCAAAATGTTGGCGTTCGGCGGAGATGCCCGCCAAGCCCTTGAGCGCGGGGTCAACGCGCTCGCTGATGCCGTCAAGGTGACGCTCGGCCCCAAGGGCCGCAACGTCGTCCTCGACAAGAAGTTCGGCGCTCCGACCATCACCAACGACGGTGTGACCATCGCCCGTGAGGTTGAGCTCGACGACCCGTACGAGAACATGGGGGCCCAGCTCGCCAAAGAGGTCGCCACCAAGACCAACGACGTCGCCGGCGACGGCACCACGACGGCGACCGTGCTCGCCCAGGCCATGGTCCACGAGGGCCTGCGCAACGTGGCCAGTGGCGCCAGCCCGCTCGCGCTCAAGCGCGGTATCGATGCGGCCGTGGAGAAGATCTCCGAGACGTTGCGCAGCCGGGCCACCGAGGTTTCCGAGCGCAAGGACATCGCCCACGTCGCCTCGATCAGCGCGCAGGACCCGGAGCTCGGCGGCCTGATCGCTGACGCGTTCGACAAGGTCGGCAAGGACGGTGTCATCACCGTCGAGGAGTCGCAGACCACCGGGGTCGAGCTGGAGCTCACCGAGGGAATGCAGTTCGACAAGGGCTACATCTCCCCGTACTTCGTCACCGACCCGGAGCGGATGGAGGCGGACTTCGAGGACGCCCGCATCCTCATCACGAGCGGCAAGATCAGCGCCATCTCCGAGCTGCTTCCGCTGCTGGAGAAGCTGGTTCAGGAGAACAAGCCGCTGCTCATCGTGGCCGAGGACGTCGACGGAGAGGCGCTGTCGACCCTGGTCGTCAACACCATCCGCAAGACGCTGCGGGTGGCCGCGGTCAAGGCTCCGGGCTTCGGCGACCGCCGCAAGGCGATGCTGCAGGACCTCGCCATCCTCACCGGCGCGCAGGTCGTGTCGGCTGATGTCGGCCTGAAGCTCGACTCGGTGGGCATCGAGGTGCTCGGCTCCGCGCGCCGCGTCGTCGTCGACAAGGAGTCCACCACCGTCGTCGACGGCGGGGGTTCCTCTGACGAGGTCAACGACCGCGTCCGGCAGATCCGTCGCGAGATCGAGGACACCGACTCCGACTGGGACCGCGAGAAGCTGCAGGAGCGGCTGGCCAAGCTGGCCGGCGGCGTCGGCGTCATCCGGGTGGGTGCCTACACCGAGGTCGAGCTCAAGGAGCGCAAGCACCGGGTCGAGGACGCCATTTCGGCGACCCGCGCGGCGATCGAGGAAGGCATCGTGGCCGGGGGCGGCTCCGCCCTGATCCACGCGGCCACCGTGCTCGATGACGGACTCGGCTTCACCGGCGACGAGCTGTCCGGGGTGCGTCTCGTGCGCCGGGCACTCACCGAACCGATGCGGCGCATCGCGATCAACGCCGGCCTCGAGGGCTCGGTGGCAGCCGCCAAGGTTGCCGAGATGCCCCAGGGTTCCGGTCTCGACGCGTCGACCGGTCTCTACGGAGACTTGCTGGCGCTGGGGATCGTCGACCCGGTGAAGGTGACCCGCTCGGCCGTCGCGAACGCGGCGTCCATCGCGTCGCTGCTGCTGACGACCGAGACCTTGGTGGCCGACCGGCCGGCCGAGCAAGAGTCCGACGCTCACAGCCACGGTGGTCACGGTCACGGTCACTCGCACGGCCCGGGTTTCTGACCGGTAGCAAGCATTTCTGGGCGGCTGGCCCCGGATCCGCGAAGGCGGGCCCGGGGCCGGCCGTTTTGGTGTGAACGTTCACTAATTGAGATGACGCAATCGTTCACCGGTATGAAAGTTCCGCCGATGGAGTGATGTGGATTCGAGCGGTTTCGATGGGACCGACATCTACGTCGACCCAGCAGCGTTTTGCGGAGTCGCGGCGCGCATGCTCGCAGAAGGTGGCCGTGACGCGCTAGCGCCTGTTCTTGCCCTACTCGGGCAGGCCCTACGGGCGCACGTGGATTTGCTGGAGGCGGGGACGACCCGGGCTGCGATCCCGCGGCCGCGGCTACGCGATGCCGCTCAGGACTCCGTCGATCTCTCCGCCGCGGCACCGATCGACCTGCCTATCCGCGCCCGCGGGACCGTGCTCGCGGTGCTCGCGATCGAGCCCATCGCGGCCGGTCTGCCAGGCCCGTGGACCCACTCGCCCGGCCCGCTCGGCACGATCGCCGACCTGATCGCGCTCACCCTCTCCTCCGGCTCCGAACCCGATGCCGTGGGCGACGTGAAATCCGCTGCGCGCGCCTGGTTCAACCTCGACGAACTCGACCGCAAGCAGTTGGCCGGCGACCTGCACGACGGGCTGGTCCAATCCCTCGTCGCCGCCCGCTACCTACTCGATCTCGCCGCGTCCACCTGGCCCGACGGGCCGTTGCCGTGGCTCGAAGCGGTGCGCGAGAGCGTTCAGGCGGCGCTGGCCGACGGACGCGGCCTGCTCCACTCCGTGCAGCCACGAATCCGTGCCGGCCGCGGTCTGCGGGTGGCGCTGCAAGACCTGTGCGCGTCCGCCCCGATCCCGGTTGAGCTGCGCGCGCCTGCCGTCGCCGAGCTGTCATCGGATCAGAGCGGGGACCCGGTGCCCGTGGCCGCCGCGGCCGGCTACCGGTTCGTCCAGGCGGCCCTGTGCGATCTGATGGCCCGCGGCGCCGAGGCGGTGGACGTGCAGCTGGCGTCCGGCCCGAGCGGACTGTCGATCGACGTGTCAGCCGTCGGCGACCGTCCGGCCTGGCCCGACGAGCCAGGCGACGGCATCCGCCGCTGGGTGACGCGCGTAGAACTGATGGGCGGAACCGCACTGCTGCAGTCTGCGTCGGCTCACCTCAGGTTCGGAGCCGCCGATGGGGAACATGCGTCGCTGCCTGGTGACGTGCACGCTGGGAGGACGAAGTGACCACCGTCTTTATCTGCGACGATCACCGCATCGTGCGAGAGGGACTCAAGCAGTTCGTGCAGTCCGTGCCCGGAGTCGTACGGGTGGAGACCGCGGCCAGCGGCGAGGAAGTGCTTGCCCGCTACGAACTGGAGCGTCCGGACCTGGTGCTCATGGACGTCCAGATGCCCGGCCTCGGCGGACTGGAGACGACGCGCCGGCTGGTGCGCGACCATCCCACCGCCCGCGTGATCATGCTGACCGCCGCGGATGACCGCGAGAACGTCGCCACGGCCGTCGCCAACGGTGCCACCGGCTATCTGCACAAGGACGTCAGCCGCGAGGAACTGTGCGCGGCCGTCGCGAACGCTCTTGACGGCCATGACCTGCTCGAGCCCTCGCTGCGCCGGGCCATGTCAGAGCGGGTCGTCGGCGGCCGGGCGGCCGACCCCGCGGGGGGTCTCACCGAACGGGAACTTCAGGTGCTGCGCGGCATGTCACAGGGCAAGTCCAACGCCGAGATCGGCAAGTCGCTCTTCCTGTCCGAAGACACCGTCAAGACCCACGCCCGCCGGCTCTTCCGCAAGCTCGGCGTGAGCGACCGGGCGCAGGCCGTCGCGTTCGGTTTCCGACGCGGTTTCGTCTCCTGACCGAGCCCGGCCGAACCACCTGACGGCTTGCCGTCTAGAACGCGTCGCGCCCGGAGTCTTCGCCCGTCCCGGCAGCCTCATCCGGATCGTCGGCGGCCTCCAGCACGCCGTCGGAATAGCCCCGGGCGTACTCCCAGCTGACGTATCGGGTGGGGTCGGGAGCGTAGGCAGGCTCGTGTACCCGGGTGCGTCCCACTGTCAGCAGGCTGCGCAGATTGCCGACGACCAGGTCCCAGTCCATGTAGTGACGCTCGCCGCAGTCCTCGCACTCGATCACGATGCCCAGCACGCCGCGCGGCTCGAGCAGCGCCCGAAAACCTTCCAGGTCGGCGAGGTCGGTGATGAGTTCCTCGCGCTCTTCGGCGCTCAGCGGCGGCTCATTGGCGTCGTCCTCGAGCGGCAATGCCAGGTGGGCAGCCGGGTCCTCGGGGTCGCCTGCGAAGGGGTCGAGGGGCTCGTGCGGCACGTGACCCACGGTACGCGTGCCGTGCCCGCCGGGCAGGCGTTGCAGCGGTAGGATAACGACCAGCAGGCCGTCGCCCGAGGGCGGCGGCTTTTCCTGCTTTCGGGGTCCTGCTTTCGGGGTCGCGTCACTCAGAGGTGAAGGGCGAAGGGTCGAAGCTATGGCAGAGGTCGAGATCGGGATCGGCAAGAGCGGCCGACGTGCTTATGGGTTCGACGACGTGGCGATCGTCCCGTCTCGGCGCACCCGCGATCCCGAGGATGTCTCGATCAACTGGGAGATCGACGCGTTCCGCTTCGAGCTCCCCCTGCTCGCCTCCGCGATGGACGGGGTCGTCTCGCCCCGTACGGCGATCGAGATCGGCCGGCTCGGCGGCGTCGGTGTCCTGAACCTCGAAGGCCTCTGGACCCGCTACGCCGACCCCGACCCGATCCTCGAGGAGATCTCCACGCTGGACGACTCCACCGCGACCAAGCGGATGCAGGAGCTCTACGCCGAGCCGATCAAGCCCGAGCTCATCGGTGAGCGGATCCAGCAGATCAAGGACGCGGGTGTCACCACCGCAGCCAGCCTGACCCCGCAGCGGGTGAAGCAGTTCTCCCCGGCGGTGCTCGAGGCCGGCGTCGACCTCTTCGTCATCCAGGGCACGGTCGTCAGCGCGGAGCACGTCTCCAGCCGGGGAGAGCCGCTGAACCTCAAGCGCTTCATCGGTGACCTCGACGTCCCGGTGATCGTCGGCGGTTGCGCCTCGTTCTCGACCGCCCTGCACCTGATGCGCACCGGTGCCGCCGGGCTCCTGGTCGGCGTCGGGCCCGGCCAGGCCTGCACCACCCGGGGAGTGCTCGGGGTCGGGGTGCCGATGGCCACCGCCATTGCTGACGCGGCGGGCGCGAGGATGCGCTACCTCGACGAGTCCGGTGGCCGCTACGTCCACATCATTGCCGACGGCGGGATGCGTACCGGCGGCGACATCGCCAAGGCCATCGTCTGCGGTGCGGATGCCGTCATGATCGGTTCGCCGCTCTCGCGCGCGGTCGAGGCCCCCGGCCGCGGCTACCACTGGGGCATGGCCACGTTCCATCCCGACCTGCCGCGCGGCACGCGGGTGAAGACCACCACGGCCGGCACGCTCAAGGAGATCCTGATCGGCCCGGCCGAGATCAACGACGGCACGATGAACCTCTTCGGGGCGCTGCGTACGTCGATGGCCACCACCGGCTACCAGAACCTCAAGGAGTTCCAGAAGGCCGAGATGATGGTCGCCCCTTCGCTGCAGACCGAGGGCAAGTCGTTGCAGCGCGCCCAGGCCGTCGGCATGGGTCGCTAACCCGACAGCGGGCCGGCGCTCAAAGGTCGCCGAAACGTAGGCGGGAGTCGCGTTTGCGGGCAGGATGTGTATGTGGTTGATCCGCTGCAGCCTGCCGATCCGGCTCGTGTCGGGCGCTATCAGCTGACCGGGCGCCTGGGGGCCGGTGGCATGGGCGTCGTCTACCGGGCCGAAGGGCGCCGCGGGGTGGTGGCGCTCAAGCTCGTGCGCCCTGAGTTGGCACAGGACGCCACGTTCCGGGCCCGCTTCCGGCGCGAGGTCCAGTCGTGCTTCCGGGTGTCCAGCGCGTTCACGGCACGGCTGGTCGACTTCGACACGGAAGCCGATGCGCCCTGGATGGCCACCGAGTTCGTCGAGGGCGAGCCGCTCGATCAACTCGTCGGCCGCACCGGCCCGCTAGGGCCTGAGGCGCAGGTCGCGCTTGCCGCGGGCCTCGCCGAGTCGCTCGTGGCGATCCACGCGGAGGACGTGGTCCACCGCGATCTGAAGCCGGCCAACGTCATGTGCACCGAGTCGGGCCCGAAGGTGATCGACTTCGGGATCGCGACGGCGATGGACGCCCTCCCGATGACCCAGGCCGGGATGGTCATCGGCTCGCCCGGCTGGATCACCCCGGAGCAGCTGCTGACCGGCGAGGCCAGCCCTGCCTCGGACGTTTTCGCCTGGGGATGCCTGGTGGCGTACGCGGCAAGCGGGGTCCAGCCGTATGGCACCGGGCAGATCCAAACCGTCTTCTGGCGCGTGCTCAACCAGCCGCCGTACATCGACCGCACCCGGGTCTCGCCGGTGCTCTGCGAGCTGCTCGATGCGGCGGTCGCCTACGAGCCCGCGGTCCGGCCCGACTCGTCCGATCTGCTCGACCGGCTGCTCGCGGCAGCACGTCCGGTTCGCCGGCGCCCGTCCCGCCCGCAGGCCGCCCCGGAGCCTCCTGCTCAGGAGGCTCCTGACCTGGCAGTTTCCGTCGTTGACGAGAAGTGGGTGGTTCGCGCCACCGTGCTCGATTCCACGCCGCTGCCGGTCTCGCTGCTCCGTACCGCCGACAGCGGCCAGCCCGCCGACGCGGTGGAGTTGGTGAAGGGCGCCAACACCGAGCTCGAGACGGCTCCGCTGCTGGTCGACCTGATGTGGAGCGCCGCCGAAGGAGCAGATTTGCAGGTCGCGGCGCTGCTCATCGGTGACGACGGCCGGGCGAATCGCGATCAGCCCATCGTTGATCGGCTGCGGCCCCAGGGACCCGATGCTGCGGTCCACCATGTCGGCCACGACCGGACCGAACGCGGGTGGCGCGACCGCCTGCTGATCGACCTGGCGGCAGCACCGAACCGGCTCACCCGGGTCCTGGTGACCGCAGCCCTCGACGACCGTGCCCCGGCCGCGGTCACGTTCGGCGCCGTCACGGGTCTCGAGGTCGTCCTGGGGGCGCCGCGGGCGGGCGGTCGTCCGGTCCGGTTCGTCGTTCCACCGCTCGGGACCGAGCGTGCCATCGTCGCTGTCGAGGTCTACCGGCGCGGCGGACGGTGGCGGGTGCGAGCCGTCGCGCAGGGCTACGCCGAGGGAGCGGTCGGACTGGCCCGTGACTTCGGAGCCGAGCTCGATTCCAGCGTCGCCGCCAGCGCCCGGCCCGGTGCCTGACGCGGAATTTAATTGAATGCTCAACCATTGACGTCAGTATCAGGACGCCGGTCCGTTCCCCGCCAATGGAGGCAGCCATGCCCGTCACCCGCCTGAACCACGCCGTCCTGTATGTCAGCGACGTGCGGCGAAGCGTCGACTTCTACTGCGGCGTCATGGGTTTCGAGCCGATCAGGATGCTTCCCGAGGGCTTCCACGGAGCGGCTTTCCTGCGCGCACCCGGTTCGACGAACGATCACGACCTCGGGCTGTTCGAGGTCGGGTCGTCGGCGGCTGCGTCCCGCGCCGGCGCAGGGCAGGTCGGGTTGTATCACCTGGCCTGGGAGGTCGACACCCTCGCCGAGCTTTCCCGGCTCGCCGAGCGGCTGACGCAAGCCGGCTGCCTGGTCGGAGCCTCGGATCACGGCACCACGAAGAGCCTCTACGCCAAGGACCCCGACGGGCTCGAGTTCGAGGTCGTCTGGATCATCCCCGCCGCGCTGCTCGAGGAGCCCGATCTGGCCGGCCGCAGCAGCATCCGTCCGCTCGATCTGCCCGGTGAGATCGAACGCTTCGGGGCCGAGACGCGCGGTGGGGTCGGGGTCTCGGTTCCCGCCTGACCACGTGTGGGGGCTGTGGATAAGCCCGAACGTCCTCGTGGCGCAGGTAAAACCGGATGGTGAGCGCATCCCCGACCCACGCCTCGCCCCGTACCGGTATCGCGGTGGTTCCTTCGTCGCTCGGCAGTGCGGGCGATGCGGTTCTCGCGCTCGCCGCCGAGGTACGGGGCCAGGGTCAGGCGCTGCGCCCGCTGAGTGCTGACGTCGTCGGCAACGCCCATTGCTGCGACGCACTCGCCGCGGCGAGCCGCCTGGTCGGGCGGGCGCTGGACGCGTCGTCGGGGTCCCTCGAGGAGATGTCCGGTGCGCTGCGATCGGCGGCGGGTGTCTACCGGCTGGCCGATCTCTTGGCGTTCACGCCGGAGGGCCGGTGAGGCAGCTCACGCCGGGCGGGTTGGCGCTGAGTTCGGGCTTGCAGTCGGCAGATCCGGCAGCGATCGCCGGGTGGTCCGCGACCACCCGTGCCGGGGCGCAGGTGCTCAACGCCGCCGCCGTGCGGCTCGATGGCCTGTGTTCGAGCCTGCCGGGCGGGCTGTGGGCGAGCCCGGCGGCGGTGGTGTTCGTCAGTGCCGGACGGGAGCAGGCCCGCCGGCTGCGGGTCGCTGCGGCGCTCCTCGAGCAGCTCGCCGACCTCGTCGCGCGGCTCGCGTCCGCGCTCGGGCCGGCACGTGAGCGGGCGCTGGCAGCGGTGGTCCGGGGCGCCCGGCTGGATGTGGAGGTGCAGGCGTTCAACGACCGGATGCACGCGCAGCACGCGCTGCTGCCGCAAGATCCTGATTCCGTGCTCGTCGCCGATTCCGAGGCGCAGGCGCTCGTGCAGCGGCTCGCCGCAGCGGCGGGGGACCTGGCAGACGCCGAAGCTGCGGCGCGTCGCGCGTGGCAGCATGCGGCGGCGGATGGCGACCTGGTCAGCTACTCGACCCCGGCGCTGCGCGAGCGCATGGTCGCCGGCTCGTGGGACCCGGCAGCGCAGGTCCGCCTGGCGGCCGCCGGCGTGGGGGCCACCACCTGCGGGCCGATGGAAGAGCTGGGCCTGCCGGTCGGTGGGTTGCTCACCGGTCCCGACGGCCGGTCCTACCCGCTCGTCGTCCAGACCGCACGGGGAGCCGGCGGCAAGCTGTTGGTGACCACCCGGGAGCAGCCCGCCGAGCTCGAGGGGTGGACCCCGCTCGCGGTACGCGTCGGCACCACGGCCTACGGGCGCAAGGCCTCGATGTGGGAGAAGGTCGCCGTCGCACTCGGCGGCGCCGCCGGGGCGTCCTACCCCGAGGGCAGTACCTTCGCGCCCGAGTTGCTCGGCCAGGTGCACGTCTTGGGCGGCGGCGGCGCCTACCTCGCCGACCAGGCGCGAGCCCCGATCGATGCGGTCAAGGAGGCGCCGGCCGAGGCCCCGCGTGGCAAGGATCCCGACGGTTACTGGATCGCGCCCACCTCGGGCCTCGCCGGGGGACGGCGGGCGACGGCGCCCGACGCCATCGGCCTCATCGACGCGGCCCTCGGCGGCTACCTGCTGGCCAAGCACCTCGATGACGGCAGGGCGGCCGACTATCGCGTCGTCTTCGAGGAGAACGCCGCGGGCGCCTTGCGGGCGCGGATGCAGCTCTTCCGCGTGCTGACGGTGCCGGGCGAGCGGCCCAGGACCCTCTCCGAGGGCGGGTACGTCGACTCCTCCGGTCATCTCGCCGGGATCCCCACCACCGGCGAAGCTCCCGGCGCGCCGCCGATCATGGTCGCAGCCCGGCACTGATCGCCCACCCGCCGTCGAGGGCGTGCCGGGCACCCGGCACGATCGCTGCATGGCCCCTACCCCGACATCTGCACCGTTGCAGCTCGGCCTGCGGCTCGAGATCTATCGAGCCGCCGAGCTCAAGCTTCCGGTGGAACTGGTCCGCCAGGCCGAGGCGCTCGGCTACCACTCGGTCTGGTCGGCCGAGGCCTACGGAACTGACGCGCTCACCCCGCTGGCCTACCTCGCCGCGGTGACCAGCCACATCAAGCTGGGCACGGCCGTCGCGCAGGTGGCTGCCCGCCCGCCGACGGCGCTGGCGATGGCCGCCATGAGCATCGACGCGATGGCGGGCGGCGGCCGCGTCATCCTCGGCCTCGGACTCTCCGGACCCCAGGTGGTCGAGGGGTGGTACGGCCAGCCGTGGGGCAAGCCCAACGTCCGGCTACGCGACTACCTGATGATCTTGCGGCAGGCGCTCGACCGGGAGGCGCCCGTCTCGTACGAGGGTGAGGAGATCTCGCTGCCCTACCGCGGGCCAGGTGCGCTCGGTCAGGGCAAGCCGCTGCGCTCGATCCTGCATCCGTCCTCGCGCATCCCCGTCTGGGTCGCGGCCGGCGGGATGCGCAACGTCGAGCTCGCGGCGGAACTCGCCGATGGCTGGCTGCCGATGGGCCTCGGTCCGGGCGGCACCACCGAATACGCTTCCGCGCTGGAGAAGGGGAACGCCCAGCGCACCGCACCTCCGGGCGGCGGCGTGTTCGACGTCTTCGGCGGGGTGACGGTGACGATCACCGACGACGTCCGAGGGATGCTCGACGCCGCCAAGCCGCTGACCGCGATGTACGTCGGCGGCATGGGCAGCGAGTCGCACAACTACCACCACGACGCGATGGCCCGGCGCGGTTTTCCGGAGGCGGCGGATCGCATCGGCGAGCTCTGGCGGGCCGGCCGCAAGCAGGAGGCGGTCGCGGCCGTCCCGGATGAGTACCTCGAGCAGACGACCTTGCTGGGCTCACCGCAGCGGATCCGGTCACGCTGGGAGGCCGGTGTCGCCGGGCCGGGGGTGACCGGCCTGATCGTGGGAGCCGAGCAGCCCGAGGCGCTCGCGCTCGTGGCCGAGCTCGCCGGGCTCGAACCTCGCCCGGCAGGAGCCGGCGCATGACCAGCCCTGGCTACGAGACGATCGCCGTCGACGCGCCGGCCCCGTTCGTCCACCGGATCACGCTCGACCGGGCGGCCAAGCGCAACGCGATCTCGGCGCTCATGCGGGTCGAGCTGCTCACCGAGCTGCGCCGGGCGGATGACGACCCGGACGTGCGGGTGAGCATCATCCGCGGCTCCGGCCCGTGCTTTTCCGCAGGCTATGACCTGCGCGTCGGCAACCTCATGGAGGGCACGCCTATCTACTCGGCGCCGGGCGACGGGCAGTGGGCGCGGCAGGCCACCGACACCTGGTTCTCGATCTGGGACCTCGCCCACCCGGTGATCGCCCAGATCCACGGCTACGCCATCGCCGGGGGCACCGAGCTCGCGTCGGCGTGCGACCTGGTGTACGTCGCCGAGGATGCCGCCATCAGCTACCCGGTGGTGCGCGTGGCGAGCCCCCCGGACTGGCAGTACCACACCCCGCTGCTGGGGCTGCGCCGGGCGATGGAGCTCATGCTGACCGGCGATCCCATCAGTGGGGCGGAGGCGGCCTTGATCGGTTTCGCGAACCGCGCCTACCCGCCCGAGGAGCTCGAGGCCCGAGTGCTCGCCATTGCCGGGCGCATCGCTGACGTGCCCAAGGACCTCACGGGGATCAACAAGCGCTCGGTGCACCGCTCGTTCGAGATCTGGGGAGCGCGGGCTGCCATGCGGGCCGGGTCGGAACTGCAGGCGCTGGCGGGCTACAGCGAAGCTGCCAAGGCCGTCCGCGGCGACATCATGGGCGCGGTGAAACAGACCCAGAAGCCTCAAGGGTCTGCCTAGTCCGGCCGATATTGCCGACATGGCGGACAGCTCTGCGGATGACGCTCGCAGCGAAACAGGCGCGTCCCATCAGCCCGACCGGCGCCGCACGATCGATCTCATCCGCGTCGAGCGGGGCGAGCCGGAGCGTCGCAAGCTGCCCCGACGGCCGCTTGGCGACCTGTCGGTCGAGCCTGACAATCCAGCCACCGGCGGCGACTGAGTAACGCTCAAGGAACGTCCCGCGGTTCAGTGCGGTTCAGTGCGGTTCAGAGCGGCGGGCGCGCTGCGATGCGTAGGGTCGTGCTATGGCGCCCGACGCCCACCACAACGCAGCCCAGCCCCCCGCCACCCATGCCGACGCCGTGCACACCGATCCGGTGCTCGTCATCGACTTCGGTGCGCAGTACGCCCAGCTGATCGCCCGCCGGGTCCGCGAGTGTCACGTCTACTCCGAGATCGTGCCGTACACGGCCACCATCGAGCAGCTGCTGGCGCGCAAGCCCAAGGCGATCATCCTGTCCGGCGGTCCCAAGTCGGTCTACTCGCCGGGGGCCCCGGCGGTCGACCCCGCACTGTTCACTGCCGGTGTGCCGGTGCTCGGCATCTGCTACGGCCACCAGGTGATGGCCCAGGCGCTCGGCGGACGGGTCGAGCCGACCGGCATCGCCGAGTACGGCGCCACCCGGCTCGCCGTGGCCCGTAGCGGGGTCCTGTTCGCGGAGCTGCCGGCCGATCAGCAGGTCTGGATGTCGCACGGCGACACCGTCGTCCGGGCGCCCGCCGGGTTCACCGTCACCGCCTCGACGGCCTCCACCCCGGTCGCCGCGTTCGAGGAGCCGGCCCGGGGGCTGTACGGGGTGCAGTTCCATCCCGAGGTGGTGCACACCGAAGAGGGCCTGGCCGTCCTGTCGCACTTCCTGCGCGCCGCCGGCTGCCGCCCCACCTGGACCATGGTCAACATCGTCGACGAGGCGGTGGCCAACATCCGCGAGCAGCTCGGTACCGACGGGCGAGCCATCTGCGGCCTGTCCGGCGGCGTCGACTCGGCGGTGGCGGCGGCGGTGGTGCAGCGCGCCATCGGTGACCGGCTCACCTGCGTCTTCGTCGATCACGGCCTGCTGCGCAAGGGCGAAGCCGAGCAGGTCGAGAACGATTTCGTGGCGTCCACCGGGGTCGATCTGGTGCACGTGAAGTGCGCCGACCGCTTCGCCGCCGCACTGGCCGGGGTCACCGATCCCGAGCAGAAGCGAAAGATCATCGGCCGCGAGTTCATCCGCGTCTTCGAGGAGAGCGCGCGCGACATCAAGGCCACCAGCATGCACGGCGTCGAGGCCGATTACCTGGTGCAGGGCACGCTGTACCCCGACGTCATCGAGTCCGGTTCGCCGACCGCGGCCAAGATCAAATCGCATCACAACGTCGGCGGGCTGCCGGACGATCTGCAGTTCGCGCTGATCGAGCCCCTGCGCATGCTCTTCAAGGACGAGGTCCGCCGGGTGGGCGAGGAGCTCGGCCTGCCGACGGAGATCGTCTGGCGCCAGCCCTTCCCGGGGCCGGGGCTCGCCGTACGCATCATCGGCGAGATCACGCCCGAGCGGCTCGCGCTGTTGCGGGAAGCCGACGCGATCGTGCGGGAGGAGATCTCCCGCGCGGGCCTCGACCGTGAAATCTGGCAGGTCTTCGCCGTGCTGCTGGCCGACGTACGGTCGGTCGGCGTGATGGGTGACGAGCGCACTTACGGTCATCCGGTCATCCTGCGGGCGGTCACCAGCGAGGACGCGATGACCGCCGACTGGGCGCGGCTGCCGTACCCGGTGCTCGAGCGGATCAGCAACCGGATCGTCAACGAGGTGCCCGGCATCAACCGGGTGGCGTACGACATCACCTCGAAGCCGCCGGGCACGATTGAGTGGGAGTAAGACCCGCCGGCTCAGATTCCCAGCCCGCCTCGCGGTTCTGGTCACCGGTCGCCGCTGCCTGACGCCCGAATCGGCCCCACAGCGCAGCTGGATAGGCACCGACCCGGTATCACCAGTCGGCCCCACCGTCCCGCCCGTCAGTGGACCCGCACCTGCACCGGGTGCATCGTGCTGCCGATCTTCACGCCCAGGTTCCAGTCGCGCGCCCACCACGACCACCACGGCATGCGGACCAGCAGCATCCAGGTGTTGTGGCCGGCTGGCTTGAACGCCTGGTTCCGGATGAACGGTGACCTGGGGTACACGGCGGCGTTGTAATAGGTCGGCCGCACACTGGAGCAGACCACCAGAACGTAAACGCCGGCGGCGCGGACGTTGAAAGCGCCATTCGAGTAGGTCGCGCCGTACACGAAGATCGGCAGCGTGGTGTAGCTACCGGTGATCGTGCGGGTGTTACCGGCCCGGTCGGCTGCGGTCGCGCGGTAGGTCGTGCGGGTGCCACTGGTCTTGCGGGTGAGCGTGCAGGAGGCGATCCCGGACAACTTGTCGGCTCCGGCGCAGCGCACCACCGGCGGCCAGCCGTAGCGCACCTCCCCGTTGCGGACTCCGGTGACGCTGACCGTCGGCGGCGTCAGGTCGATGTTGATGCGTACCGTCACCGTCGCAGCGCCGCCGTTGACCGCGCTGATCGTGCGGGTCACCGACTGGCCGCCGGCGCTGCGGGTGAAGCGCACCGGGGCGGGGCACGGGGCGGTAAGGGCCGCTGCGTGGGTGACGCAGGTGAAGGTGACCGTCACCGCCGACCGGTACCAGCCGTACTTGGTCGCGGCGGCCGAACTGGTCGCCTTGGCCGTGATCGTCGGGTCGTAGCGCGACATCGACGTCGATGAGCCGGCGAAGTTGGCGTCGCCGCTGTAGCTAGCCGCCACCTGCTGCGTCTTTCCGGCCGGCACCTGATAGTGCAGGGTTGCGGTCTGGCCGGCGAGCTTCGCGGTGCCGACCTGCTTGCCGGCGACGCTGAACGTGACACTCCCCGACGCGGTGCCGACTGCCGGTGCGACCGGGGTCACCGTCGCCGTGACGGAATGCCCGGTCACGGACAACGCCACATGTGTCGCGCCGTTGTCGACGATCTGACTGAAGGTGCCCTGCGCGCTGTCATACGTCACCGGGTCGGCCGGGGTGAACACGGCGGTCACCGGGTAGCTGCCCGGGCTGAGCGGATGCCCGTCTGCACCGACCAGGTCGGGGCTGGTCGCCGTGCCGCCGGCCAGCGTCACCGGGCCGCCCAGCGCAGTGCCGTTCACCGCGAACTGGACCGCACCCGCCGGGGTTCCGGTCGCCGTTGTCACCACGGCGGTCATCTGGGTGCGCTGACCGAAGACGGTCGGTGAGGCCGCCGGGGTGAGCACGACCGTGGTCGCGAAGGTGGGGACGACGATCGTCTGCTGCACCTGGCCGGCCGCCGTGAAGGTCCCGTCACCGGGCTGGTTGGCGTCGATGACGCAGGTTCCCGGATGGTCGAAGTGCACGGTCGTACCGTCCAGCGAGCAGGCCGCGTTCGTCGTCGATGCGTCAAGCGAGAAGGTGACCGGCAGTCCGGAGGTTGCCGTGGCCGCCAGGGTGTAACTGCCACCTGGGGCGGGCGAGGCCGGCGGTATCGAATCGAACGTGATGGTCGGCGCCGTGATGTCCGGCTCAACCTTGGTCAGGTAGATACCTGCCCAGCTTTCCGCTGTGGACGCGTTCAGCATCGAGACACTGAGCGCAAGGTTTCGGCCGCGGAAGCCGTCGCGTTCGATGCCGACCGCCGATACCAGCGAACCGGCCGGCGCCTGCGGGTCGATGCTCTGCCCCGGCGTGGTCAGGTCGACCATGGTCACGACCGGCTGATGTGCACCGGGACCCTGCGCCAGGGAGATGCCGACGGTGCTGCTGGTTGTGGTGGTGGCTTTGAACGCGGCCTGGAATTCGCCGCCGGCCAGGCCGGAGACCGCGACGAAGGCGGAGCTACGCCAGCGCGGCGGCTCACGGGTCGGGTCGGTGGACCCGCCGACACCCGGAGGGGCGCCGGAGAAAACCCAGTAGGTGAAGTCGGAGAACTGCGCCCCGGTCGTCACCACCGGGTCGAGCTGACCGGTCACGGTGTCGTACACGAAGATTCCCTGATGCACCGGGATCTGGGCGGTGTACCCGTCCGGGTACTGCTGCTGGCAGTAGGCGATCAGGTCGGCGTTGCCGTCGGCGAGGCAGGTCAGCTGAACCGCCCGGGTTTCCGTCCCCCAGGTGCCCCAGAACGCGACGAAACGGCCGTCGAACGACAGGCCTTCACCGAAGTTGGTGAACGTCTGCCCGGCGGCCTCGCCCGGCACCTGCTCACCGATGCCGGCGACGGTCTGCAGGGCCGGCGACGGCGTCAGGTCGGCGAGGTAGACGCCGCCCAGGGTGGGGTTGTCCTCGTAGTCCCATCCGGTGAACACGGCGCGCCCGGCGGCGGCGCTCGGCGGCGCGGTGGACCCGAAGGTCACCGTCCCACCGGCCGGCTGGTTGGGGATCACCGTCGAGCTGTCAGCGAGCAGTTGCACCGCCGAATCCGGCTGGCCGAGGTCGCGATAGTAGTCACCGGTGAGCTCGGCGCTCGTGCCGGTGTAGTTGCCCTTGAAGACGATCGTGGTGCCGTCGACAGACGGGGAGGCAGGGAACTGGTCGAAACGGGTGCCGGCCGGTGCGTTCGGAACGGAGTCGCCCGCGTAGCCCGGGACCGCACCGAGCAGGCTCACGCCGGTGGTCAGCGCGCCGCCGACCGTGGCATACACCCCGCTGGTCCCGACCTTCGTGTCGGTGCCGTCAAGGGTGTAGGTCCACACCGGGGTGGACTGCCCGCGGGTGACGATCGACGAACCGTCAGCGCTGATCCGCGGAAACGACGGGAACTCGTTGAACGAGCCGTCGGAGTTGTTCGGCTGCGGGACGCTGCCGCCGGTCTGCGCGACCGTGACAACGGCCGAGCCCGCGGCGCCCATGTCACGGCTGTAGACGCCGCGGACCGAGCCGCTGCCGCCGCTGCCGCCGCTGCCGGCGGCGAGGGCCGTGACGTCGCCTTCACCGCCACCGCCACCGCCGTCGCTGCCCTGGGTGCGGCCGCGGAAGACGACCACCCCGTTACTGCTGACCGATGGCTGGTTGTAGCTGTTGAAGTGGATGGCCGCCCCGGGCGGATACTGACCGTTGTTGACGACGGTGGTCCACGGCCGCTCCGCCGCCGCCGCCTGAGCGGCGGGCGCGGCCAGGGTGAACCCGGCGACGGTCAGTGGCAATGCCGTCACCAGCGCGGCTGCAGCCGCGGTAGCTCGTCGCGGTCGATGGTTGCATACCTGCTGGCTGCGCATTGTCCCCGCCCCCGATGACACTAAGTAGTCAGTCAACGACTGCAGAGCGTAAGCGGGTTCGCCGGGAAGTGGTAGGGACTTCCGGCACGACCAAAGGTCCCGGACAGGGACGTCCGAATGGCGCAACGTGACCGGGTGACGGGTGCAGCGGTGCCGCTGCGTTCGCAACGTACCGAACGTTGGTGGCGTGTGCGGGTCTGGGACCTGCACACTTGCTGTTGCGAGTGGGAGTAAGGCGCCTTGGTGCGGGCGCGATTAACCTTCTTCCAGGAAATCCTCAGGTGATCTTGAACACGCCTTGAATGACCGTGTCGGGTCGAAGCTGATTTCGGGCATGGCAATCACGGAAAGATACCTTCTTCTACGAACTAAAGACGTGAGGGGCCGCGCGAATAACTCTGGGTCACCGTCGGTATCGCGGCTTTTGTCCCACGACCGCGATGGGGAACGTTGGCGAACTCATCCCGGTGCCGCGCGCCGAGGTGCCGGACGCTCAGCCCGCGAGCGTGCCGCCCTTGTATACGGCCTTGATGTTGGACGGCTCGCCCAGCACGGCGACGTCGGCGAGCGGGTCACCGTCGACCACGATGAGGTCGGCGAGCCGGCCCGGCTCGATGACGCCGAGGTCGTCAGCGCGTCCGAGCAGCGCCGCACCATGCACGGTCGCCCAGCGGATCACGTCGATCGCGGGGATGCCCATGTCCTCGACGTAGATCGCGAGCTCCTTGCCGTAGAGCCCGTGCGGGAAGCCGACCGCCCCGTAGTCGTCGCCGAGCACGAGCTTCACCCCCGCGGCGTTCGCGCGCGGAAGCACCTCGGCGGCGTAGCGCAGATCCTCGGCGATGCCGTCGGTGAAGCCGAGCCCGGCGCCGATCGTCGCGGCGAAGTGCTTCGGGAAGTACACGCTCGGCACGTAGAAGGTGCCCTGCTCGACCATCTGCGCGATGCATTCGTCGTCGAGCTCGTCGCCGTGGTCGACGATGTCGATGCCGAGATCCAACGCCATCCCCAGGGCGTAGCGGTTGACGATGTGCGCTCGCACCATGGCGCCGCGGGAGTGGGCGGTCTCGATCACTGCCGCGAGTTCGTCGCGGGTGAGTTCGGTGCGCCCCCGGGGCGCCGTCGTGCCGTGCCCACCGGTCAGGAAGACCTTGATGACGCGGGCGCCGCGCTTGATCTCCTCGCGCACGCCGAGCCGGAAAGCCTCGGCCCCGTCGCAGATCCGGATGCCGCCGGACGCGCCGAGCTCCCAGTACCAGGGGGCGCTGTCGTTGGAATGGCCGGTGGTGCTGAATTCCCGGCCGCCGGGGATGAACCGCGGCCCCTCGATCACGCCGTCGGCGATGGCTTTCGCGAGCGAGGCGTCCACGTCGCAGGCCGCGCCGGCCGAGACGGCCCCGGTGAAGCCGCAGCGCAGGGCGGTACGCAGGTTGCGGGCACCGATCAGGCCGAGGTAGACCGGCGGGGCGTCCAGGCCCAGCGGGTCCGGGGTCGAGCCGAGCTCGTGGTACGTCGAGTGGAAGTGGCTGGTGACCATCCCGGGCATGAGGGTGCGGCCGGCCAGGTCGACCACCTCGTCCACCGAACCGGGATCGAAGTCGGCGTCCGGCTCGACCGAGGCGATTCGTGACCCGTCGGTGATGACCGTGGTCGCCGGACGCCGGCCGTGAACCGCGTCGAGCACCTGGGCATGGACGAAGGCAGTGCGCATGCCGCTCAAACTATTGGCCGGGCGCGGGCTGCGATAGCCTCCCCTCCCCGGCGTTCGGAGGTATCGGCCGATGAGTGCATCGATCACGCACGTGCGCGCGAGCGATCCGATCGAGCTCGTTCTCAAGGCGCTCGATGCCGACGGCGCCGTCATCGTCGAGGACCTGCTGGACGCCGACACCGTCGCCCGGCTGAATGCCGATCTCGATCCGCTGCTGGCCGCGCCCGCGACGAAAAGGCCGTTCCTGAACGCGGCCCTGCAGGACTTCTTCGGCGTGAACACCCGCCACATCACCGGCGTCGCCGGCAAGTCGCGGGTCTTCGCCACCGAGGTGATGGTCAACCCGACGCTGCTCTCCGTCTGTGACGAGGTCCTGCTGCCCGCCTGCTCGGCTTACCAGCTCAACCTCGGTCACGTCCTCGATCGCGGTCCGGGGTCGGGCGAGCAGTTCCTGCACCGCGACGAGCTGGTCTGGATCCACTTGCCGAGCCCGCACCCGACAGTCCAGCTCGCCAGCATGGTCGCGCTGGTCGACTTCACCGCCGAGAACGGGGCCACGCTCGTCGTTCCGGGCAGCCACCGGGGTTACGGGCACGAGCGTCACGACGGAGAGACCGTCGCCGCCGAGATGCCCGCCGGGTCCGCGGTGATCTATCTCGGCTCGACCCTGCATGGCGCCGGGGCCAACCGGACCACCGACCAGTGGCGGCGCGGCCTGCACGTCAGCTACGTCGTCGGATGGCTTCGCACCGAGGAGAACCACTACCTGACGACCTGGCCCGACGTGGCCCGCACGCTCCCGAAGCAGGCGCAGCAGCTGCTCGGGTACGCCGCCCATGACGCCATCAACCTGGCCGGCGGTTACCTCGGCGCGGTCGAGCTGCAGGATCCGGTGGCGCTGATCGCGAGCGGCGAGCTCTAGCTTTCCTGGAGCCCGTCCCAGGACCAGCGCGGCACGTGCGTGCGCGGCGGCACGACGCTGCCCTTCGGCGCGTAGACGAGTACGTCGGCCACCGCCCACTCCAGGTACGCCCGCAGCGCAGCCCGGAACTCGGGGTCGGCGGGCAACCCCGCGTCGTCCGCGGCGAGGACGAAGCACGCGACGAACCGGCGTCCCAGATCGGTCATGTCTCCATTGCCGGCGTGCATCTGCAGCAGGCTCGACTGGTCACTGAGGGACTGCGAGTAGACGGGCGGGCCGCCCAGCACCTCGGCCCAGTACGCGGCGAGGCGCTGGACGTGCTCCGGGTGCTGGCCGGGGTGGGAGAACGGGTGGTTCAGCTCGGGATCCTGCAGGCACCGTGCATGGTGCGCGGTCGCCAGCGCGAGGAAGGCCGGCTGCCCGCCGGCGAATTCGTAGAGCGTCGGACGCATCGCAAGAGCGTCGCACAGCTGCCGCCGCTCGCCCGCCCACCCGCTTAGCTGGGCGCCCACTCCAGGATCTGCGCCGCCGTCCAGGCGGGGTCCTCGATCTGCGGCACGTGACCGACGTCGGGATGGACGGCGAACGTCCAGTCCGGGCGGCGGCCCGCGACGGCCTGGCCCGCGGCGAGCGGGATCAGCCGGTCGTGAGCCCCGAAGATCAGCAGCGTCGGCTGGGTGATGTCCATGATCGCGTCGATGTAGCGCTGGGGCCGGGTCAGCACGCCAGCGATCGAGCGGGCGGCGGCGAGGAAGGCCTTCTCGTTACCGGGCGCGCCGGCCCGCTGCACGGCCAGGGCCTCGCTCTCGCGGATCAGAGCCGGATTCACCCGGCTCGGGTCGTGGCAGACCAGTTTCAGCGTCTCGCCGACCAGATCGGACGGCGGGGTCCGGCGATTGCGGCGCTTCAGCATTTGCTCGCCGGCGATCGGGGTGGCGAGGGTCAGGAACGTCGCGACGAAACGCGGGTCGTTCGCGAATCGGCGGCGGAGCAAGGGAACGGCGGCGTCCAGCAGCACGAGGCGTTCCACGGTTTCGGGATGGCGGGCCGCTTGCAGGATGCTGAGCAGGCCACCCATCGAGTTGCCGATGAGCGTCACCGGCTTGTCGGTGATGGTGCGGATGAACGCGTCGAGCAGGCGGCGGTTGCTGCGGATGTCGGCGCGCCGGCCATCGATCGGGGTGAGGCCGAAGCCGGCGAGGTCGAACGCGACGACCCGGTAGCGGCCGGTCAGCAGCGGCGCGAGCGCCATCCAGTTGACCCACGATCCGCCGAGACCGTGCACGCACACCACCATGGGGGCGTCCGGATTGTCAGCCGGGCCGCCGAAATCCACCCAATGCACCGGGCGGCCGTCGACCTCGAGGAACTGCGACGGCGGCCGGGTCAGTGTCTGGTCGGACATGGCTTCCACGCTAGCTGGACGAGGCCCCGCCAGGGTTCCTCAGTGATCTGGACTTTGGTCCCGGCCGGGCTCCGGGACCGAGAGCGAAAGCCCGAAATCACCGGCTTCGTCGGTGAAGAACCGTTGCTGGGTAAGGCCGGCGGCGCTCAGCTCGGCGGCCAGCGGGCCCTCGCGGAACTTGGTCGAGACCTCGGTGCGAACCTGCTCGCCGGCGTCGAGATGCACCGTGAGATCCAGGGCGGGAATCGTCACGTCCATCGCCCGGCTCGCCCGCAGGCGCATCTCGATGCGCTCCTGGCCCGCGTCCCAGAGCGCGACGTGTTCGAACGCGTCGGGATCGAAGTCGGCGTCCAGATTGGCGTTGATCACGCGAAGGACGTTGCGGTTGAACTCGGCGGTGACCCCGGCGGCGTCGTCGTAGGCCGCGACGAGGCGGCCGGGGTCCTTCACGAGATCCACCCCGAGCAGGAAGCAGTCGCCGGGAAGTAAGGCGGCGCGGACGTCGCGCAGGAAGGCTGCGCGCGGCCCGGGCTCGAGGTTTCCGATCGTCGAGCCGAGGAACGCGATCATGCGGCGCCCCGACCCGGTGCCCCGCAGCAGCGGGACGTGGTGCTCGAAGTCGCCGACGACGCCTTCCACGGCCAGCCCGGGATATTCGGCGGCAAGCAGCGCGCCCGCCTGCGAGAGCGTGGTCTCGTCGACGTCGAAGCCCACGTATCCCCGCAGCGTTCCGGCTGATTGCAGCGCATCGAGCAGCAGCCGGGTCTTCTCCGACGTCCCCGAGCCCAGCTCCACCAGCGTCTCGGCCTGGCTGAGGCGGGCGATCTCGGCGGAATGCGCGGCGAGTATCGAACGCTCGGTGCGGGTGGGGTAGTACTCGACGAGCCGGGTGATCTCGTCGAAGAGCTTGCTGCCCCGCTCGTCGTAAAACCACTTGGGTGGCAGGGTCTTTGGCATTGCGGTGAGCCCGGTTCGCACGTCGGCGCGCAGGGCCCGATCGAGGGCATCGGGCTCGAGATGGCGATGGATCGTCGGTTCGGTGGTGCTCACGCTTCTCCCAAGTCGGTGACCGCCACCCCGTCCGGGGTCGCGCTGAGCAGGCTGCGGTCGGGGACGTCACGCCAGCCGGGGTCGTCGTCGTACGGCTCGCTCGCCACGACCACCCCTTCGCGGCTGACCAACACCGAAAGCGTGTCGCCCCAGGCCGTCGCGAGCAGGCGTTCGCCGTCGCCGGCGATGACGTTCAGGCGCGCGCTCGGATCGCGGGCGCCGATGTCGGCGATCCGAGCGCCCAACTCCTCGGGCGCCTCGAGCAGCCAGGAGGCGAGCACCGCGCTGTCGCACACGGACTCGGCAGCCCGCCACGCCGCGTCGGGCAGCAGCCTGCGCTCGAGCCGGCCGTTGTGCGACAGCAGCCAGCGCCCGGACGCGAAGGGTGCGGCGGCCGTCTCGTCCAGCGGCATGCCGACGGTAGCGCTACGCACCGCGGCGACGATCGCGGTCGAGCTCACGTGCGGGGCGACCGACGCAAAGGACGGATCACCCCACAGCGGCCGCGCAGCGCGCCACCGCGCCGGGGTGGGAACGTCGGGGGTCCACCAGCCGGCCCCCCAGCCGTCCGCGTTCATCAGACCGTGCGCCTGCCGGCGCGGCGCGTACGACTGGTGAAGCAGCCCGTGCGCCGGCTCGAGAATCAGCGAGCTCAACGTGCGGGGCGCGCCGAGCCACGCCACGTGCCGGCACATCAGGCATCCCAGGCGAGCCGTAGCCCGCTGAAGATCTGGCGCCGGATCGGCAGGTCCCAGTTGCGAAACGCGGTGCGCGCCGCCGCCGGACCGGTGGCCCATGAGCCGCCGCGCAGCACGCGGTAATCGGGCCCGAAGAAGGGCGCCGAGTAGTTGTCGTAGATCATCGGAGCGAAGCCCGGCCACGGGGCCAGTGGTGACGACGTCCATTCCCACACGTCGCCGATGAGCTGCTCCACGCCGTACGCCGAGGCGCCGCGCGGGTAGGCGCCGGCGGGAGCCGGCCGCAGCGCGGCGCCGCCCAGATTGGCTCGTCGAGCGTCGGGCGGCTGCTGTCCCCACGGCCACTTACGGTGCGCGAGCTGATTCGGGACGCCTGCCGCGGCCTTCTCCCACTCCTGCTCGGTCGGCAGCCGTGCTCCCGCCCAACGCGAGAACGCCTGTGCCTCATGGAAATCGACGTGCTGAACCGGCTCGCCGGGCGGCACGGCTTCGACGGCGCCGAACCGGCGCCGCGTCCATCCGCCGGCGCCGTCCGGCGACCAGAACAGCGGCGCCTGCAACTCGCTGTGCCGGCAATGCGCCCAGCCGGCCGCGTCCCACCAGCGAGGCTCGCGGTAGCCCCCGTCGGCCATGAATTCGAGCCACTCGGCGTTGGTCACCGGCACGCGTCCGATCCGGAAGGCGTCCAGCGCGACGGCATGCCGCGGACGCTCGTTGTCCAGCGAGCCGGGCTCGTGCTCCGCATCGGCACCGATCAGGGCGGGCCCCTCGGGAATGAGAACGGCGTCGCCGCGGCCGCCGCGCACCGGGCGTCCGGACGGCAGCGGCATTCCCGTCAGCAGCGCGGCGCCGGCGCGCAACTGATGGGTCGCGAGCATCGTCTCGATGTGCTGCAACTCGTGCTGGGTCACCAGGGACGCGACGAACGCGCCGCCGCGCGGGCCCCAATCGGCGGCCAGCGGGTCACCGCTCGTCAGCGCGTCGGTGACCCGCTCGCGGACCCGGCGCACGTGCTCGCGGGCGGCCGGCGCATCGAGCAGCGGCAGTCGGACCCGGCTGGCGCGCGGGTGGCGGAAAGCGTCATACAGCGCAGCGATTTCGGGCCGGAAGACGGTATCGGTGGGCCGGCTTGCCCAGGCCAGCTCCTGCAGCAGGAAGTGCTCCTCCTGCTGCCCGATGTGCGCGAGGTCCCAGACCAGCGGGCTCATCAGCGGCGAATGCTGGCGGGTCAGCTCCGCCTCGTCGAACGCGGTGAGCGCGAGCGTCCGCTCGCGGGCGGCCTCGAGCTCTCGTAGCGCTTGCAGGCCGTCGGTGGTTATGGTCGCCGAGGTCAACTCAGCTCCTCGGCGGTCAGGCACCCGAGCGGCCCGTCGCGGCGGGCGCGTTCGAGAACGAGGTCGGCCGGGGTACGTCCGGAATCCAGCAGATCGACCCAGTCCTCGACAGCGGGGCGCAGCGGGCCGGGAACGGCCGGCAAGGCGGCTTGCGCCACGCTGCGTGCTGCCGCGCCGAGCTCCGGATCGGTGATACCCGCCCGGGCCGCGTCGGCGGTGCGGCGCAGGGTCGGCTCCACGGCCTCCGCGGCGCGATCAGCCGCGACCGGGTCGTCGAGCACGGCGACGGTCAGCGCGGCGAGCCCCGGCCACCAGCGTGCGGGGACGGCGTCGAGCAGTCGCAGCTCGAGGAACCCGCGCAGCCGCAGCGGCGGGAAGAGGGTGGTGGTGTGCAGGTCGAGATCGGCCAGGGTCGGCCGGCGATCACCGAGGGGGCGCTCGCCGGTGAGCCAGCTGACCAGCGGGACGCGCTCGCGCACCGGGGTGCGGCGGCCGGTGGCCGGATCGCGCAGCAGCATGACCGGCGCGGCGAGGGCGAACGACGCCCACGCCCCGGCCGGGTCACCGCGGCCGATGAACGGGGAGCAGCGGCCCGGATCGAGCCGCTGCCACATCGCCGCCCGCTCCGAGCGCACCCCGCGGTGCTTGCCACCCACCATCGGGCTGCTGGCCGACAGGGCGAGCAGCGCCGGCGAGAGCCGGTGGATCTGCGCCACGCGCTCCGCCCAGCCGTGCTCCGGGCCTGCTTCAACGTTGATCTGCAAGGACGCGGTCGAGCACATCATGGTCGCGGCGTCGGCCGAGTAGCCGGCCGACGCAAAGTAGGTGGCCATGGCGCCGTAGCGGTCTCCGGGGTGGATCCGCACCGGCCCGCGCACCGGATCGGTGCCCGTCGCGACGAGCCCGAGCCCGGCGTCGGCCAGCGCGCCTTGCAGGGCCGCGTCGTCGCTGGTGAGCGCGTCGATGGCGGTGCAGACCCCGGGAGCGGGCGGCGTCGACAGCTCGACCTGGCCACCCGGCTCCAGCGTGATCCGGCTGCCGTGCGGCAGGTCGAGGCCGTCCAGGGCGGCATGCAGGCGGCGCCACGAGACCACTGCCGCGGGCTGCGCGCGGTCGACGACATGGCGCTCGAGCTCCAGGCCCACGGTGCCGATCGGTCCCGCCGTCAGCGCGTGCTCGACGAGATGGTCACGGGCGCGCTCGGCGTCGCACGGAATTTCCAGATCGGCTAAAGCTTGGACGCCCATAGCAGGCCCCTCCAGGTCCGGACCGGCCCCTGATGGGGGGCCGCGGGTCGGTGCGGGGCCGGCAACCTCTCGGGCGCCGTCCTCTCGTCCACCTTGTGACACGGTTGTCACTAGCGCAAGTCATTAGTGACGGCTTTCCCCGTGACTCGGGGGGCTACCCCGTCGCGGGCGGCGGAAGTGCGGCGTAGGGCTGGCCGGCGAGGGCCGTCGTCAGGGTTCGACTCCAGGCGAGTGCCGGAATGTCACCGCCGAAGACCTCTGGGTAATAGCGGCCCCCCGCGTAGACGTTCGTCAGCGGGTTGGCGACCGGCGACTGGATGTTTCCTGCCTCGACGGCTGCCGCGAGCTGCGGGGTGTATCCCACGAACCAGGCGCTGCTGTAGCCGTCGGTCGTCCCGGTCTTGCCGGCCGCCGGACGTCCGTAGAGCGAGGCGTTGGGATAGCCGGTGCCGTGGCTGATGACGCCCTCGAGCACGCTCGTGACCTCGTCGGCCACGGATGCCGGGATCACCTGCTTACAGGCCGGGGCCGGGGTCAGCGAAACCGGTTTGCCGTCCGGGGCGGTGGCCGAGAGCGCCCCGCGAGGCTCGCAGCGCAGCCCGTGCGCGGCGAGCGTGGCGTACGCCGTGGCCATGTCGAGGGGGCTGACGACGTAGGCGCCGATCGTCAGTGAGCCGCTGTTGGGCCCGACCGTCGCCAGTCGCTTGGCGGGGATGCCGAGCCGTACCGCCATGTCGGCGACGTTCTGAACGCCGACCTTTTGCTCGAGCTGGATGTAGTACGTGTTCACCGACTGCCAGGTGGCCCGGGTCAGGTCGTAGGTGGCAGCCTCTGCGGGGTCGGCGTTGGAGAAGCCGTTGCTGCAGCCAGCCAGCGGGTTACGGCCGCTTCCGCTGCCGATGTGGTAGATCGGCGAGACGTAGCAGGCGGGGGCGTAGAACGACGTCGAAAGCGGCAGTCCCTGCGACAGCGCGGTGGTCAGCGTGAAGACCTTGAAGCTCGAGCCGGGCTGCAGCGAAGCGGTGGTCAGCACCGGGATGGTGGTCTCACCGGGACCGGTGCCGTACGGCTTGTTCACGGCCATCGCCAGCACGTTGCCGGTACCCGGCTGCACGATCGCTTCGGCCACGGTGACGCTATTGGATGGCTCGACGGTCTGGTTGAGGGCGTTCTGCGCGGCGGCCTGCACCGTCGGGTCGAGGGTCGTGTGAATGGTCAGGCCACCCTCGAGCAGGCGCCTGTCGCGCTCGGCCTGGGTGGCCCCCAAAGCCGGATCGTTGAGCAGCTGCGCGCGCACCCAGTCGCAGTAGAAGGGCGCGGTCGAGGTCAGGCACGGATCGGAGGCGGGCGGCGGCGCCACCGGGTGCAGACCCAGTGGGGAGGCGTCGGCGGCCTTCTCCTGCGCCGCCGTCAGGTGGCCGAGCTGCTGCATGCGGTGCAGCACCTCCGAGCGGCGCTGCAGAGCGTCCTTCGGGTTGACGATGGGGTCGTACGCGGACGGGCTCTGGACCAGCCCGGCCAGCAGTGCCGCTTGGGTGAGCGTGAGCTGCTGGACTTTCTCGCCGAAGTAGCGCTCGGCCGCCGCCCCGATCCCGTAGGCACCTTGACCGAAGTAGACGATGTTCAGGTAGCCCTCGAGGATCTGGCTCTTGGACCAGCGCTGCTCCAGCGCCAGGGCAAGGCGCGCCTCGCGCAGCTTGCGGGCGATCGACTTGTCGGTGGCTGCGGCCGCCTGCTGGGCGGAATCGGCGCTGTAGAGCAGCACGTTCTTCACGTACTGCTGGGTGATGGTGGATCCGCCCTGCGAGATCGATCCGCTGGTGTCGGTGAGCGCCGCTCGCAGCAAGCCTTTGTAGTCGATGCCGTCGTGGGAGTAGAAGCGGCTGTCCTCGATGTCGACCATCGCCGTCTTCATGACCGCCGGCACCTGGGCGATCTTCACCGGCACCCGGTTCTCGGGGCCGTGCAAGGTGGCGATCTTGTTGCCGGCGGCGTCGAGGATGACGCTGTCACGGCCCAGAACCGGCGTCGGGAGAACGGTCGGCAGGCTCTCGAAGTGGTTGCTCGCCGACTTGGCCGCGAAGCCCACCCCCAGCACTACCGGGGCCACGAGGGCAGCCAACAGCAGGCCGCCGGCAATGGCGAGCGAGAGGAGAGAAAGCAGCTTGCGCGGACGGTCCCCGAGCGGTGCCGCGCTGGGCGGCGAGGCGGTCACGGTCATCGTCTTCGACGCTACCCAGCGCGTCTGAAAGTCCCATGAGAGCAGGCGGCGAGCGCCGCCATGATCGCGGTCAGACGGCGCTGACCACGTGGAACGCTTCCGCCAGGCGACCGGGTCCCCATCCTGCGGCGGCGGCCTGCGCGCTGAGCCAGCCCCTCAGCAGGGTGTCGAGATCGACGTGTTCGGTCTGGCTGACGTGGGCGCGAAGGGCGGCGACCTTGCGGTCGAACGTGTCGGTGACGTCGACGAAGTGGTTCACGAGGTGGTTGGGCGCAGCCGTGATCCAGATCTCGCTGACCGTCCACTCCTGCAGGCCCTCGGCGAGCAGTTCGGGGTGGGCGAAGGGATTGCGCGAGTCGGGGTAAATCGCGCACATGGCGGCCTCCCCGGCTCGCAGGTGATCCGGGTGCGAGGCGAAGACGCGCTGCCAGTTGCGCTCGGGCGACTGGCAGATCACGCGCTGCGGACGCACCTGACGGATGACCCGCGCGAGGTCGCGGCGCAGCGCATGCGTCACCTCGAGGGCACCGTCCGGGTATCCCAGGAAGCGCACGTCCTTGACCCCCACCTCGGCCCCGGCGGCGCGCTGCTCGGCCTCCCGGATCCGGGGGATCTCGGTGCGTGGCACGGCGGGGTCGAAGCCGCCGGCGTCACCGCTGGTGATGATGCAGTACGCCACCTCGATCCCCTGGGCCGTCCAGCCGGCCACGGTTCCCGCCGCGCCGAAATCGGCGTCATCGGGGTGAGCGGCGATCACGAGGGCTCGTTCGATCTCTGCGTCGTCCATTGGCACTCTCGCATCATGGCCTGCGCCCGCAATCCATCGCGCGCCGCGCCCGTGTTGATCAAGGTTCGAACATACGATCGGCTGCGATGACTGCCCTGCCCGCTGACGTGACGGCCGTGTCCGATGCCTCGCAGCAGCCTGCCCCGCAGCAGCCTGCCTCGCGCCAGCCGACCGCCGTCGAGGCGCTGCTCGAGGATCTGAACCCGCAGCAGCGTGAGGCGGTCACCCACGAGGGCGGTCCGCTGCTCGTCGTCGCCGGGGCCGGTTCGGGCAAGACCCGGGTGCTCACCCGGCGGATCGCGTACCTGCTGGCCGCCCGCGGGGTCGCTCCCGGCTCGGTGCTGGCGATCACGTTCACCAACAAGGCCGCCGGTGAGATGCGCGAGCGCGTGACCGAGCTGGTCGGGGCCCGGGCGCGCAGCATGTGGGTCAGCACGTTCCACAGCGCCTGCGTGCGCATCCTGCGCCGCGAGGCGAAGACGCTCGGATTCACGTCGAACTTCACGATCTACGACGCGGCTGATTCGCAGCGGCTCATGACCCAGGTGATCCGCGAGCTCGACCTCGATCCCAAGCGCCATCCGGCTCGCGCGCTCGCGGCGAAGATCAGCAACCTGAAGAACGAGCTGATCGACTGGGAGAGTGCCCGCTCGCGCGCGCAGACCGCCGAGGACATCCTGATCGCCGACGTCTACGCCTCCTACCAGCGTCGGCTGATGCAGGCCAACGCGCTCGACTTCGACGACCTGATCGCCACCACGGTCGCGCTCCTGCAGGCGTTTCCCGACGTTGCCGAGCACTACCGGCGGCGCTTCCGGCACGTCCTGGTCGACGAGTACCAGGACACCAACCACGCGCAGTACGTGCTGGTGCGCGAGCTGGTGGGCGTGGGGGATGCGGCCGGCGCCGGCGATGAAATCCCGCGGGCGGAGCTCTGCGTCGTCGGTGACGCCGATCAGTCGATCTACGCTTTCCGCGGGGCAAGCATCCGCAACATCGTCGAGTTCGAGACCGACTATCCGGACGCCACGGTGGTGCTGCTCGAGCAGAACTACCGCAGCACCCAGACCATCCTCTCGGCGGCCAACGCCGTCATCGCCAAGAACCCCGACCGCATCCCCAAGCGGCTCTGGAGCGATGCCGGCGACGGCGACAAGATCGTCGGCTACGTCGCCGACAACGAGCATGACGAGGCAGCCTTCGTCGCGCAGGAGGTCGATCGGCTCTCCGATGATGAGGGCGTACGGGCGTCCGACGTCGCCGTCTTCTATCGCACCAACGCGCAGAGCCGCAGCTTTGAAGACGTCTTCATCCGGGTCGGGCTGCCCTACAAGGTTGTCGGCGGCGTGCGGTTCTACGAGCGACGCGAGGTGCGCGACGCGCTGGCGTACCTGCGGGTGCTGGCCAATCCCGTCGACACCGTCAGTCTGCGCCGCATCCTCAACGTGCCCAAGCGCGGGATCGGCGACCGTGCCGAGGCCATGATCGCCGCCTTCGCCGACCGCGAGCGGGTGCCGTTCGCCGAGGCGCTGGAACGCGCGCGCGATGCGCCCGGCATCGCGACGCGCTCGCTGAACGCCATCGAGGGCTTCACCGCGTTGATGGCTGAGGCCCGCTCGGCCGCGGAGGCCGGCGTGCCGCCGAGCGAGCTGCTCGAGCTGATTTATGACCGCACCGGCTACCTGAAAGAGCTGCAGGAGAGTCCCGACCTGCAGGAGCAGGGACGCGCTGAGAACCTCGAGGAGCTCGTCTCGGTCGCCCGCGAGTTCGAGGACCGGGCGGCCGAAGGCGGGGGCACGGCACTGGCCGACTTCCTCGAGCAGGTGTCGCTGGTCGCCGACACCGACGAGATCCCTGATTCCAGCGGCGGCGTCGTCACGCTGATGACCCTGCACGCCGCAAAAGGCCTCGAATTCCCGGTGGTCTTCCTGACCGGTATGGAGGACGGGGTCTTCCCCCACGAGCGCACCCTGGCCGATCCTGGGGAGCTGGCCGAGGAGCGGCGCCTGGCTTACGTCGGCCTTACCCGCGCTCGCGAGCGGCTCTACCTCTCGCGTTCGGTGACCCGCCGAGGGTGGGGCGAGCCGCGCTATTACCCCGCCTCACGCTTCCTCGACGATGTTCCCGACGCCCTGATCGACTGGCGCCGGTTGCCCGAGCCCGCCATGGCATCGGCGGCGCAGCGGGTCGCGCCGCGGGGAAGCGCCGCGGGCCGCCGGCAAGCGGGCCCCGGATTGCGGCCGGTGGTCGCGCTCGACGTCGGCGATCGCGTGACGCATTCGGCGTGGGGCCTGGGCACCGTCGTCTCGACGAGTGGGGTCGCTGACAAGGCCCGGGCGCGCATCGATTTCGGCGGCGACGTCGGGGTCAAGGAGCTGCTGCTGCGTTACGCGCCGGTGGAGAAGCTCTAGGGTCAGCTCGAGGTCTGCGCTAGGGCACGACGCCGTGCTGGAAGAGCCAGACTGCCGGGTCGGTGCGCTGTCCGTTCGGCAGGTGGACCTCGAAGTGCAGATGCGGGCCCGTCGAGTAGCCCGTGCTGCCCACGTTTCCGAGCTGCTGCCCCGCGAGCACGAGCTGGCCGACCTTCACGGTGAACGCCGACATGTGCGAGTACGTCGTCACGTAGCGGTCGAGCTGCGCGACCTCGACGTGCATGCCATAGCCGTCGTCCCAGCCGACGAAGGTGACGACCCCGCTGTGGGCTGCGCCGATCGGGGTGCCGTAGGGCGGCGCGATGTCGATGCCGGGGTGGTAGCCGTACCACTGGGTCACCGGGCCGGGCACCGGGCGCACGTACTTGTTGTTGGACAGCGCCTTGCGCTCCCGGCTTCGCGTAGCGCGAGCGATATCCGTGCGGCTGGGCCGAGCGGCGGCAATCGAGTGCGTCCCGGTCGGCGATCCGCAGCAGGCTCCGCGTGCGCGCCGCGTTCATGGCCACGCGCATCAGGTTCATGTCATCGCCGCCGTTGGCAATGCTGTTGCCGGCGGGGTGGCTGTGCGAGCCGGCCGTGGCGTCGACAGCCCCGACCGCGAGCGCCGGTACCAGGACAGCGAGGACGACAGTGACGACGCGCATGCGCCGCAGGAGCGAGTGGGGGGAAGCCACAGTGAGGTTTGTCCTTCGGGTCCGGCCGGCATTCGGTGGGCGGGGTGAGTCAAGGCCGCGGGCGAATGGCGGAGGACGCGTGGAACCCCAATTTGCGGGGCCACCGGGCGCTCTGCCCGACGAAGCGCCCGCAACGTATCCATGGGCACCAGACGGTTGAAACGTCAGCTAGCGCCGCGCAGAGATTCTGGAAGTTCCTCGCCGGTAGTTACTGCAGGTAACGGCGGTGCGCTCGCGGCTGAGTGTGGAACTTGTCACTTTCTCGCGAAGCTGGTGCTGGCGGGCGGAATCTACCCGACAATGTCGAACCGAATGATCACGCAGAGTGAGAAATTCCGACAGGGCTCCGTGGCAGCGGTCCTGACCAGCGTCGTTCGCGCGCCGACTGCCGGCGCGCTGGCTCGAGCCAGCTCTGCTTGGCGATGGCGGCGGCGATCGCCTGGCCGAACGACTTGGACTCCGGTCCCGGCAGGGCCGCGTCGGCGAGGCCGAGGGCCAGCAGATCGGCCGGCCGCAGTCCGTAGAGGCGCGCGACCTCGTCGGCGGGCCGGCGCAGCGCACGGGCAGCCCCTTCCGGAGCCAGCGCCGCGAGGTAGGAGTCGGGCCCGACGAGCACGGTGTCGCAGCACGCAGCCGCGAGCGCTCCGCCTGACCCTCCCTCGCCGACGAGGACCGCGACGGTGGCGGCGCGGCAGGTCAGCACGGCGTCCATGGCCTCACCGATGGCCGCCGCGAGGCCGTCGCGCTCGGCGGCAGGGCCGGGCTCTGCTCCCGGGGTGTCGATGAGTGTCAGCAGCGGAAGTTCCAGCCGGCTCGACAGCTGCGCCGCTCGCTTGAGCAGCCGGTATCCCGCCGGCGTCGGCCGACCGCCCCGACGGGAAGCCAGTGCCGCCGCGATGACGGGCTGGTCGCTGACTGTCAGTCGGCCGATGGCCACCGAAACGGTGTCGTCGGCGCCGCGCAGCGCGACGGAGTCATCGAGCAGGAGGCCGAGCAGTTCGGCGGCGCCAGGGCGGGATCGCTCCCGGGCTGCCTTGACCTGCTCGGCACCGTCCCTTTCGGGCAGCTCGGCCGCCGGCGGGGCCGTCACCGTACGCACGTGCGGGGACTCGAATGCGGCCAGCGCCCGGTCCAGCCAGTGCGTCACTTCGGAGGGGCTGACCAGCGCGTCCACCAACCCTGCGTGAAACGCGGACGTCGCGGTATGGCTGTCCGGGCCGGGCAGTTCGCCGGTGACGGCTTCCACGACGCGCGGCCCGGCGAAGCCGACGATGGCGCCCTCGACCGCGCAGCGCAGGTCAGCCCGGCTCCCCAAGGTCACCCAGACGCCGCCCGTCGTGGGCTGGTCAGCAACGGCGATATGCGGAATCCCGGCCTCCGCCAGTCGGTGCACCCCGATGGTCGCGCGGGCCATCCCGACCAGCCCGGCTGCGCCCTCTTGCAGGCGGGTGCCGCCGCTGCGCAACAGCGAGATGAGCGGTCGGCGCGCGCGTATCGACGCATCGACCGCGGCCAGGAAGGCGCCGGCGTCGAGCTCTCCGAAGCTGCCGCCGAGCACGTCGAAGTCCCAGCAGACGATGATCACGGCGCTCGCGCCGATGGATGCCCGTCCCCAGCGCACCGCCCGGCGAGGGACGTAGCCGGGCCAGTCGACCCGGTTGACCCCCGGTTCGTCGGACTCCGGAGCCCACGTCACGTGCGCGAGCAGGGCCTCTCGCCAATCGTTGTCCGTCCCGGGCATCGTGTACCTCTCCGGCGGCCGCTACCGCAGTCGGTGGGTGATCAGACCTAGGCTTCCGTCAGAAGGTACGAGTAACGGCTGCCGGAGGAGAACCGTGAGCGCCTCGAGCGAGACCGCCAGACGGATCCGGGTCGTGGTGGCCAAGCCCGGGCTCGACGGTCACGATCGTGGAGTCAAGATCGTCGCCAGGGCGCTGCGAGACGCCGGCATGGAAGTGATCTACACCGGCCTGCACCAGACTCCCGAGCAGATCGTGCAAACCGCCCTCCAGGAGGACGCCGACGCCGTCGGGCTCTCGGTGCTCTCGGGCGCGCATATGACCCTGTTCGCTGAGGTCATGAAGCTGCTGGCGGAGCGCGGCGCCGAGGACATCGTCGTGTTCGGCGGCGGGATCATCCCGGAAGCAGACATCGCCGAACTGGCGGAGATGGGCGTCGTCGCGATCTTCACGCCCGGCGCGCCCACGTCCGACATCGTCGAGTGGGTGCGCGCCCAGTTCCGCGGCTAGCGCAGGCCATCCGCGGCGGACGGGACGGCCGCGCCGGAAGGTGACGGAGTTCGCGATCGCAGGCCCGCTGCCGCGCGCCCGCGCGGTGAGCCGATAACGTTGCCTCCTCGTGGACCTCTTCGAATATCAAGCGAAGGAAATCTTCGCCCAGTACGGCGTCCCGGTACCCACCGGCAAGGTGGCGACAACCCCGGTCGAGGCGCGGCGGATCGCCGAGCAGATCGGCGGCCGCGTTGTAGTGAAAGCGCAGGTCAAGGCCGGTGGCCGGGGTAAAGCCGGCGGCGTCAAGGTGGCTGACGACCCGGCTGACGCCGAGGCGAAGGCGCAGGCGATTCTCGGCATGGACATCAAGGGCCACACGGTCCACCGCGTCCTCGTCGAGAGCGCGAGCGCGATCGCCGAGGAGTACTACGCCTCCTTCCTGCTCGATCGCGCCGGGCGCACCTTCCTGTCGATGTGCTCCTCCGAGGGCGGGGTGGAGATCGAGGAGGTCGCCGTGACCAAGCCGGAGATGCTGGCGCGGGTCCCGATCGATCCGCTCGTCGGCGTCGATCTGGCGATGGCTCGCAGCATCGCCGAGCAGGGTCACCTTCCGGCCAAGGCGCTCGACGGCGCCGCCGCGCTGCTCGAGAAGCTCTGGAAGGTCTTCGTCGGCGAGGACGCGACGCTCGTCGAGGTCAACCCCCTGATCCTCACCGAGGACGGCAAGGTCATCGCGCTCGACGGCAAGGTGACGCTCGATGACAACGCGACCTTCCGCCACGCGAGCCACGAGGCGCTGGAGGACAAGAGCGCGGTCGACCCGCTCGAGCAGCTCGCCAAGTCGAGAAGGACCTCAACTACGTCAAGCTCGACGGCAGCGTCGGCATCATCGGTAACGGCGCCGGGCTGGTGATGTCGACCCTCGACGTGGTCACCTATGCGGGCGAGGAGTTCGGTGGCCAGAAGCCGGCCAACTTCCTCGACATCGGCGGCGGCGCCAGCGCCCAGGTGATGGCCGACGGCCTGTCGATCATCCTGAGCGACCCCAACGTCAAGTCGGTCTTCGTCAACATCTTCGGCGGCATCACTGCGTGCGACGCGGTGGCGAACGGCATCGTGCAGGCGCTCAAGATGCTCGGGGCCAGCACGTCCAAGCCGCTGGTGGTCCGCCTCGACGGCAACAACGTCGAGGAGGGACGCCGGATCCTGCGGGAGGCGAACCTGCCCGTAGTGCATCTGCACGAAACGATGGACGGCGCGGCCCGACGGGCCGCCGAACTCGCGGCGAACGCGGTCTGAGGGCGGACGACATGGCTATCTGGCTCACCGAAAATTCCAAGATCACCGTCCAGGGCATCACCGGCGGCGAGGGCAGCAAGCACGCCCGCCGCATGGTGAAGGCCGGCACCAACGTCGTCTCCGGCGTGAACGCCCGCAAGGCCGGCACCGACCTCGACGGCATCCCGGTGCTCGGCACCGTCAAGGAAGCGATGGAGCAGACCGGCGCTGACGTGTCGGTGGTCTTCGTGCCGCCGAAGTTCGTCAAGGACGCGGTGATCGAGGCGATCGACGCGGCGATGCCGCTGATCGTCGTCATCACCGAGGGCATCCCGGTGCACGACTCGACCGAGTTCTACGCCCACGCCGTCAAGTCCGGCACCAGCCGCATCATCGGCCCGAACTGCCCCGGCATCACCTCGCCCGGCAAGAGCAACGCGGGCATCATCCCCGCCGACATCACCCCCGGCGGGCGCATCGGCCTGGTCAGCAAGTCCGGCACGCTGACCTACCAGATGATGTACGAGCTGCGCGACTTCGGCTTCTCCACCTGCGTCGGCATCGGCGGTGACCCGGTCATCGGGACCACCCACATCGACGCGCTCGACGCCTTCGAGGCCGACCCGGAGACCGATGCGATCGTGATGATCGGCGAGATCGGCGGCGACGCCGAGGAGCGCGCGGCGGCGCACGTCGCGAAGCACATCACCAAGCCGGTGGTCGGCTACGTCGCCGGCTTCACCGCTCCGGAGGGCAAGACGATGGGCCACGCCGGCGCCATCATCTCCGGCTCGTCGGGTACCGCGCAGGCCAAGAAGGAAGCGTTGGAGAACGCGGGCGTCCGCGTGGGTAAGACCCCCAGCGCGACCGCCGAGCTGATGAAGGAGATCATGCGTTCGCGCTGATCGGCGGGGGCGGTCACCGACAGGGGGCGTTGCTGGCCGCTGGCGGCCGAACATATTCCCCGGCGGACTCGCGGCGCTCCGACCGGCATCCGGTTTGTGCCGGTTAATGCTGATCTGTCCGTCGGCTTGATGGTGTGCTGTCCGGGATCCGACACATGACGCGCCTGCGTATTCCTTGCAAGCTCCTCACGCCGCTATCACACTTCACTTGATCGACGGCGGCCCGCCGGCGACTCCATAGGTGGAGGTAAAAGGTTATGGCTGTCATTGGCGGCCGAAATGTCGGCACCAACGACCTCGTCGTCATGGGCACGGGAGTGCTCATCTTCATCGACAGCTTCCTGCCGTGGTGGGGCGCAAAGCACACCGGTCTGGCAGATACCAGTGGATGGAATGCCGGTTTCGGAGCGTGGTTCTCCATCCTTTTGCTGATCGCCGTTGCTGGCGTGACGGCTGCGAGAGTCTTCGGCGGTCGCTCTATGCCTGCGGTCGCCGGAGGTGCTGTTAGCTGGACCTTCATCACTGCTGCGGTGAGCGCCCTGGCGGCGATCATCATTCTGCTGCGCTGGCTGACCTTCCCCTCGGTCTTCGGTGCAGCGGAGACCAAGTTCGGCACCTACCTGGGGCTGATCATTGCGATCGTGCAAGCGGTCTTTGGCTACCTCAGCATCATGTCGGCCGGCGAGAAGCTTCCCTGGCAGAAGCACGCGGTCTGAACGGTCTGATCCGCCGGCCCGGGAGGTTCTCCTCCCGGGCCGGCGGCGTTTGCCCGCCGCCGGCGCGGCGTTTCACCGCTGCCTGATCGCGGCGGCGTGTAAGCCTGCAGGGCAATGTCTGACCTGCTGACCTCTGGTTCCAGAGGCGCTCCTCGCTCCGCTACTGCCCGCCCACCCGGGCCTTCGGGTTCGCCAGGGCGCCAGCCGCGCCCCGAGGTGCGCCGGCGCTCACGCGTGCTCGTCGGCATCGGTGGGGCCGTCGCTGCTGCGGCGGCGGGCCTGCTCGTGGTCGAAGCCGTCGTGTTGATGTCCTGGATCGCCGAGACCCGTGCCGCCGCCCAACTGCCGGTGGTGCTACGAACGGGCGCGGCGTTCTGGCTGCTCGGCAACGGTGGGCGGCTGCACGTTCCGTCCGGCACAGCGGCCCTGATCCCGCTCGGGCTGTCGATCCTCTTCTTCGCCTTCGCCATCCGTTCGGGCGCGTCCGTCGCCCGGGTCCGTCCGGCCGGCCCGCGCCGCCGGACGGTGCTGACGTGCGCCCTGGCCGTCGGTGTTCCGTACGCGCTCCTCGCCGGGCTCGTCGCGGGCATCGCGAACGGGGGCGGCCTGCGCCCCTCGGTCGTGTCCGCCCTCGCCGGCGCCTTCGTCTTGGGGTTCGCGGCAGCCGGGGTCGGCGCGGCTCGCGAGCTGCCGATGGCGGTCGCGAGGCCGAGTTCCGTCCGTGCCATCGCGTCCGGGGCGGGAGCGGCGGCCGGCGTCGTGGTCGCCGTCTGCGCGCTACTCGCGGCCGGGATGCTGCTGCTGCACCTTTCGGATATCGCCGCATTCGCCCGGCCGGCCCGCGCCGGGGCCGTCGGCGGCTTCGGCCTGCTGACGCTCCAAGCGGCGCTGGCGCCGAATGTGACCATCTGGACTGCCGCCTACCTCTTCGGTCCAGGCTTCGCCATCGGCGCCGGGACGACCGTGAGCTCCACAGGTGTCCAGCTGGGCGACGTTCCGGCGCTGCCGATGCTCGCCGGGTTGCCGTCCGGGCCCGCAGCGTGGCCGTTCTACCTGCTCCTCCTGGTGCCTCCGGCGGCAGGGGTGCTCGGCGGGGTGGTGGCCGTGAGGCGGTTACCGCGTACTCCCCGGCTACCGCTCGCGTTGCTGGTGGGCGCCGGGATCGCCGGCGCGATCGCGGTGGTCGCCTTCGTCGCCGCTGCGCTCTCGGGCGGCCCCGTGACGCGCGGCCGGTTGGCGACCGTGGGACCCTCCCCGTGGCAGACCGCGATCGCTGCGGGCCTCGAAGTCGGGGTGCCCGCCGTCCTCGCCGCGCTCTCGCTCACCTGGTTCCGCCAGCGTGCGCTGCGCCGGCAGGCAGCGGAGGTGGCGGAGGTGGCGGCCCTCGAAGCGGCCGAAGCCGAGGAGCGCTCTCCCGGGCTCTCGCGCCGGCTGCGCGGGCTCCGCCCCCGCGTCCCCGGCTTCGGGCGGGCTCGCCGGGCCGCGGGAGTCATCCTGTCGGCCGGCCGCGGCTTGGGCACCGGGCTGGGGCTCGACCGGCTGCGTCACAAGAATGACCCGCAGGCGCAGTCGGAGCCGCCGCCGCTGGTTGACCTCGTCAAGGCGCCGCGGGTGACGGTCAGCCTGATCAAGGTCGACGCTGCCGCAGACGCCGAAGCCCGACAGGCAGCCGACTGGGTTGGGGTCCCGTCCCGTCGCCGCCGGCTTCACCTTCCCGGCCGACCCCATCTACCGCGCCTGCTGCACCGTCCCCGGCTCCTCAAACGGCTGCGGCGCAAGTCCAAGGTCATCAAGCTGCCGGACTGAGTGCAACTCGCCGCATCGCGAGGTTCGACTGGACGGCTAGGCTGGCGCCGTGCCCGCCCGCCTCGTCGTGCTGGCGTCCGGTGCCGGCAGCACGCTGCAGGCCATCCTCGACGCGAGCCACGCCCCCGACTTCCCCGCGCGGGTCGTCGCGGTCGGCACCGACCGTCCGGGCACGCTCGCGCAGACCCGGGCCGAGCGCGCCGGGGTGCCCACCTGGATGGTGCAGCTCTCCGAGCAGCCCGACCGGCTCGCGTTCGACACCGCAGTGGCTGAGCAGATCGCCGCCGCGCAGCCCGATCTCGTGGTGCTCGCCGGGTACATGAAGGTGCTCGGCCCTTCGGTGGTCGGCGGGTTTCGCATCGTGAACACCCACCCTTCGCTGCTGCCGGCATTCCCCGGTGCTCATGCGATCCGCGACGCGCTCGCCTACGGGGTCCGGGTCACCGGCTGCACCGTCCATGAGGTGGACGAGGGCGTCGACACCGGGCCGATCCTGGCCCAGGCCGCCGTGCCGGTCGTCGAGGGCGACGACGAGGACAGCCTGCGTGTCCGGATCCAAGCGACGGAGCGCGTCCTGTACCTGCAGACCATCCGTGACCTGTGTAGCGAAATCAGCAGCAAACTGAACGAGGTTCTGTCATGAGTGAGCAGCTCCACCCCGTCAAGCGCGCCCTCGTGAGCGTCTACGACAAGCGGGGGCTCGACGTCCTCGCGCCCGCGCTCATCCAGGCCGGGGTCGAGGTGGTGAGCACCGGCTCCACCGCGAAGGTGCTGGCCGATGCCGGGGTGGCCGTCACCCCGGTGAGCGAGGTGACCGGCTTCCCGGAGGCCTTCGACGGCCGGGTGAAGACGCTGCACCCCGCGGTGCACGCCGGCCTGCTCGCTGACCTCAGCAAGCCCTCACACGTCGAGCAGCTCGAAAAGCTCGGGTACGCCCCGTTCCAGCTGGTGATCGTCAACCTGTACCCGTTCGTGGAGACGGTGGCCTCCGGAGCCGGCCAGGCCGAGGTCGTCGAGCAGATCGACATCGGTGGCCCGGCGATGATCCGCGCGGCTGCCAAGAACGCCGAGAGCGTCGCGGTCGTCACCTCGCCCGACCGCTACCCGGACGTCATCGCCGCGATCGAGCAGGGCGGCTTCGACCTGCCCTCGCGGCTCCGGCTGGCCGCCGAGGCCTTCGCTCACACCGCGAGCTACGACGTGGCTGTCGCCTCCTGGCTCGCGAACGATGTCGTGCCCGAGGACGAGGGGTTCCCGCTGTGGATCGGTGGCGCGTGGACCCGTTCCGGCGTGCTGCGCTACGGGGAGAACCCGCACCAGCGGGCGGCGCTCTACGCCCGGCCGGGGGCGTCCGGCATCGCGCAGGCTGTCCAGCACCACGGCAAGGAGATGTCCTACAACAATTACGTGGATACGGACGCTGCGCGCCGGGCGGCCTACGACCACGCGGAGCCGTGCGTGGCGATCATCAAGCACGCGAACCCGTGCGGCATCGCGATCGGTTCGGACGCCGACGACCCGCTGGCCGACGCTCACCGCAAAGCGCATGCCTGCGACCCGGTGAGCGCTTTCGGCGGGGTCATCGCCACCAACCGGCCGGTGACCCTGAAGACGGCGGAGCAGATCGCGCAGATCTTCACCGAGGTGGTGTGCGCCCCGGGCTACGAGGACGGTGCGCTCGAGGTCCTGTCGCGTAAGCCGTCGATCCGGTTGCTGGAATGCCCGCCGCCGGCGGCGGGAGCCAGCATCGAGCAGCGGCCGATCTCCGGCGGCTTGCTGTCGCAGGAAGCCGACCACATCGACGCTCCCGGCGACGATCCGGCGACCTGGACCCTGCAGGCGGGCGATCCCGCGGATGCCGCCACCATGCGCGATCTCGCCTTCGCGTGGAGGGCGATCCGCGCCGCCAAGTCCAACGCGATCCTGCTCGCGACCGGCGGTGCCACGGTCGGGGTGGGAATGGGCCAGGTCAACCGGGTCGACGCGGCCCGCCTCGCCGTCTCCCGCGCGGGCGACCGGGTGGCCGGGAGCTCAGCGGCGAGCGACGCGTTCTTCCCCTTCCCGGACGGCTTCGAGGTGCTGGCGCAAGCCGGGGTCAAGGCCGTGGTGGAACCGGGCGGATCGGTGCGTGACGAGGAGGTCATCGCTGCGGCCAAGGAGGCGGGAGTCACGCTCTATTTCAGCGGCACCCGCCACTTCGCGCACTAAACGTCTCGGGCCCGACGGGTCAGCAGCGGCGAACACGCACCCGATCAGCCCGGGCCTTTCCTGGTCAGCAGATAAATTCGAGGTCGCCGGCCCATTGCCGGTCAATTACCTGCGACCTTTGCCGACCAGGTCTGGACCTCGTTTTGACAGTCAGCACCAGCGATGCGCCGGGAAGGTCGGGTCCGCACCGCACTCGCGCGGGCCCGATCGGCGATCGTCCTGAGGCCGTCCGCCGTCACATCACGGCCCTCGACGGGATACGCGGGATCGCCGTCCTGCTCGTGATGTTCTTCCACTTCAAGCTCGGCCCGTTTCACGGCGGCTTCGTCGGCGTCACGGTCTTTTTCACCCTCTCCGGCTTCCTGATCTGCTCCCGCACGCTGAACGAGGTGGGTCGCAGCGGCCGGTTCGCCGTCGTCGACTTCTTCGAACGCCGGGTGCGCCGGCTGGCACCGGCCGCCATCGCTTGCATCGTCGGCGTCGTCATCTGCACCAGCCTCTTCGGTACGCACGAGCAGCACGCCTCGGTGCCCGGCGACGCGCTGGCCGCTCTCGCGAATGTCGCCAACTGGCGCTTTCTGGTTCACGGAACCAGTTATGCCGACCTGTTCGCCGCCCCGTCGCCGCTGAACCACTTCTGGTCGCTGGCCATCGAAGAGCAGTTCTACCTGGTGTTTCCGGTGGTGGTCTTCCTCGCGCTGAGGCTGCCGCGGCGGATACGGGTAGCGGCCGTGGCGTTGATCGTCTCCGCGTCGCTCGAATGGTCTGCCCACGAGGCGTCCGTCGCCGGCAGCTTCAACCGCTTCTACTACGGCACCGACGCCCGGATGTCAGAGCTGCTGGTCGGGGTGGTCGCGGCGCTCGCGCTTTACCACTGGCGCATCTCGGTGCCGCGTCCGGCGGGCCCGCAGCGCTTCGGCGTGACGCTGCTTGCCGCTGCCGGGCTCGCCGTCGTCGTCGCCGGTGCCATGACCTACCGCAACGGGGGAGCGAGCTACCAGCACGGGGGCGCGTTGCTGATGGCGCTGGCGACGGCGGCGCTGATCATCGGGGGCCTCGAGGGTTCGAACGGGGTCGCCCGGCTCTGTTCGGTGCGCCCGCTCGTCTATGTGGGGAAGATCTCCTACGGCGCCTACCTCTACCACTGGCCGATCTTCGCGCTGTCGGGAAACCATTGGGGTCCGCTGCGCGGCACGTCGCTCGGTCTCGCGCAGCTCGCGAGCAGCCTGCTGTTGGCCGCCATGTCGTTCCGTTTCCTCGAGGCTCCGATCCAGCAGCGGCGTTTCGCGAAGAGCCGGCGCACGATGCTGCGCGGCTGGTCGATGGCGCTCGCCGGCGCCGCCTGCGTCACCCTCGCGCTGGCCGTCTTCAACCCTGCTCGCGGCCCGTCGCGCTTCGGGAGCGCCAGCGCCGCCTTGCAGATTCCGGCTCCGGTCAAGGTCAAGTCGGGAGCGGTCGTTGCGCGAACGAACGCCGTCAACCGGCCGCTGCGGGTACTCGTCACGGGCGATTCCACGGCCGAGGTGATGGCTAACGCGCTGGTTTCCTACCAGAATGCGCATCCGCAGGCGATCCAGGTGCTCAACCTGAGCCTGCCCGGATGCACGATCACGCCCACCGATCTGATTCGTAATTACGCCGGCGAGAGCGGCCAGAATGTCACCCTCTGCGGAGGCTGGAAGAAGACGTTCCCGCCAAAGATCGCCGCCTTCAAGCCGGACGTTTCGCTGGTCTTTCTTTCCGTGATGGAACAAACTGATCAGCGCACCACGTCGGGCAATTGGGACAATCTGCTCGACCCCGCGTATCGCGCACATCAGGAGAGCGAGTTCGATTCCCTGATCTCCGACCTGAGCGCCACGGGCGCACCGGTCGCCTGGGCCGACGCGCCCTACTTCAAGTTCCAGGTAGACCTGCCGTGGATCAGCGACAGCACGCAGCGCACCGACGTCCTCAATGCGATGTTCCGCGAGCTCGCCGCCCGTCACTCCAACGTCCGGCTGCTCGACTACGCCTCGCATCTGAACAAGCCCGGGAACGTCGTTGACACGTCGATACGCCCCGACGGCATACATATGAGCCCGGCGGCAGCGGACCAGCTCGATCAGACCTGGCTGCTGCCCCTGCTCGACAAGTACTACAGCCCGCATCCCAGACAATGCGGAACGGCAACGTCACTGCCGTGCGCCCATGGCCAGCCGTAGGGGGCCGGGGGAGATCGCACTCGGCGTGGTGCTGCTGGGAGTGGTCGTGGGCCTCGCCCTCGTCGCCCAGGACCACTGGAGGCAGGGCCTCAGCCTGATGGGCGTCAGCTTGCTCGGCGCCGCGGTGCTGCGGCTGGTCCTTCCGGCGAGCCGGCTGGGATTGCTGGTGGTGCGAAGCCGTCCGTTCGACGTCGCCGCCCTGGCGCTGCTCGGCGCGGCGATTCTCGGCGTCACCTTCCAGGTGCCCCTGCCCCCTCACTGATCGGGTGCGGTGAATTGCCGGTGGGCCTAAGGCATGGTCGCCCATATCTGGGGCGGCCACCTGGGACCCCTTGATCCTGACGCTGATCCCTGCCGGTTGCCGGTTCGGTAGCCTCAGGGCATGGCGAAAACCCCGGTAAAAGTCACTGTCACCGGCGCTGCCGGCCAGATCGGTTACGCGCTGCTGTTTCGCATCGCGGCGGGCCACCTGCTCGGCCCCGACGTGCCGGTACGCCTGTCGCTGTTGGAGATCGCGCCCGCGCTGAAGGCCGCCGAGGGCACCGCTATGGAGCTCGACGACTGCGCGTTCCCGCTGGTCTCGGGCATTGACATCACCGACGACGCGAAGACCGCCTTTGACGGCGCCAACGTCGCGCTGCTCGTCGGTGCCCGGCCGCGTACGGCAGGCATGGAGCGCGGCGACCTGCTGTCAGCCAACGGCGGCATCTTCGGCCCGCAGGGCAAGGCGATCAACGCCGGCGCGGCGTCCGACATCAAGGTGCTCGTGGTCGGCAACCCGGCCAACACCAACGCGCTGATCGCCCAGCAGAACGCGCCTGACGTCCCGGCCGATCGGTTCACCGCCATGACCCGGCTCGATCACAACCGGGCACTCAGCCAGCTCGCGGCGAAGCTGTCGGTGCCGGTCACCGAGATCAAGAAGATGACCATCTGGGGCAACCACTCCGCCACCCAGTACCCCGATCTGTACACCGCGGAGGTCGCCGGAAAGTCCGCGGCGTCGCAGGTCGACGAGGCGTGGCTGCGCGACACGTTCATCCCCACCGTCGCCAAGCGGGGCGCGGCGATCATCGCGGCGCGCGGCTCGTCGTCGGCGGCTTCGGCGGCCAATGCCGCGCTGGATCACGTCTTCGACTGGGTGAACGGCACCGAGTGGACGTCGTCCTCGGTGGTGTCCGACGGCTCGTACGGGGTGCCGGAGGGGCTCATCTCCTCCTTCCCGTGCCGGGCGTCGGGCGGCGCCTGGGAGATCATCCAGGGCGTCGACATCAACGAATTCTCCCGCGCGCGCATCGACGCGTCGGTCCAGGAACTCGAAGAGGAGCGGGCTGCCGTCCGCGAGCTCGGCCTCATCTGAGGGGATCTTGCGCCTACCCTGATCGGGTGGACGCCTGCCGGTATCGGCTCTTCCCCCAGCCGAGACCGGTCCTGGGGCGAACCCGGCCATGAGCGTCTGGCTCAATGTCGCGGTCGTCATCGCGCTGGTGCTCGTCGAGGGCCTGTTCGTGGCCGCGGAGCTGGCGCTGGTGTCGCTGCGCGAGGGGCAGGCCAGGGCGCTGGCCGAGCGCGGCCGCCGCGGGCAGAAGGTCGTCAAGCTCGTCACCAACCCCAACCGTTTCCTCGCGGCGGTCCAGCTCGGTGTCACGCTCACCGCGTTGCTTTCCAGCGCCTTCGGCGCCGTCACGCTCTCCAAGCAGGCGGCGACGGGACTGCGCCACGCCGGCCTCGGCGAGGGCCTGTCGAACGTGCTGGGGTTTCTCGGGGTCACCATCGTCATCACCTTCGTGACCCTCGTCGTCGGGGAGCTGGCCCCCAAACGCCTGGCGTTGCAGCGCACCGAGCGCATCAGCCTGGCGTTCGCACCGGCGCTGGATGTCATTGCCCGTGCCTCGCGGCCGGTGATCTGGCTGCTGTCGGCTTGTACGAACGGTCTGGTCAAGCTGCTCGGCGGCGATCCGGCCGCGGGCAAGGAGTCCATCACTGAAGAGGAATTGCGCGGGCTCGTCGCCGCGCACGAAACGCTCGGGGTCGAGGAGCGCCAGATCCTCGACGAGGTCTTCGAAGCGAGCACCCGGCTGGTGCGTGAAGTGCTCGTTCCCCGTACCGAAGTGACGTTTCTCGACGCGGGTCAGCAAGTGGGCCGGGCGTTCGAGGAGACCAGCGAGCTACCGCACTCGCGCTATCCGGTCGTGCGCGGCTCGGTGGACGACGTGGTGGGTTTCGTGCATATCCGCGACCTGGCGCTCGCCGGTCGCAGCCGGCTCACCGTCGGGCAGGTCGCCCGGCCGGTCATCTTCATCCCGTCGAGCCTGAGCGTCCTGACCGCCCTGTCGCAGCTGCGGCGTGAGGGCCACCATCTCGCGATGGTGGCCGACGAGTACGGCGGCATCGCCGGAATCATCACGCTGGAAGACCTGATCGAGGAACTGCTCGGGGAGATCCGCGACGAGTACGACCCAGCCGTCGCCGCCACGCGCCTGGTGGTCGGCGGCGACCTCGAGGTCGACGCGTTGCTCAATCTCGACGAGTTCCACGAGGCGACCGGCATCCGGCTGCCCGACGGGCCCTACGAGACGGCCGCGGGCTACGTCCTGAAGTCGCTCGGGCACCTGCCGACCGTGGGCGAGGCCGTCGAACTCGATGGGGTACGGCTGACGGTGCGAGCCTTGGACGGCCGGCGTATCGAGCGGCTTCGGGTCTCGCTCGTCCCCGGCCCGGCGCCCGAGCAGCCGGGCGAGCCAGCGGCCGCCGAGCAATCGGGTCAGGAGCAGGTGAGCGACTCGCTGCGGTGAGCGCGCCGGAGCGTCAGCCCCGGTCGGTGACACCGGCGAGCGACTTGAGCGCCCGCAGCTGCAGGGAACGGACGGCGGCGTCCTGGCGTCCCATGGCGACGGCGGTCTCGCGCACCGAGCGCTCGCCGAGGAAACGTAGTTCGAGGCACTGGCGCTGGGCCGGCGGAAGGGTGCGAAGCGCGTCACGCAGACGCTCGGCTTCGACGAGGTCGATGACGATGTCGTCGGCCCCGCGCTGCGGGGTCGCCTGGGCGAAAATCGCCGGGTCCTCGGCGGCGAGCTCGCGGCGGTTGCGCGCGAGCGACCAGTAGTCGGCGGCGAGGTTGCGGGCGATGACGAGGACCCACGCGACCGGGTCGGTGCCCTGCCAGCGGAACTGCTGCAGGGAGCGCCAGGCGCGCAGGAAGGTCTCGTTGACGAGGTCGTCCACCTGGCTGCTGGGCACGCGGCCGCTCAGCTGACGGCGGACCCGGGGCTCGCAGCGACGGTAGATCTCGCTGAAGGCGCCGGGATCTCCGTTCTGCGCGGTGCTAAAGACCTCGCGCAGGGTGGCCGAGGTACTAACGGTCGCGGCGTCGTGACTGTTGATCGATGCGGTGGCGGCCATGTATTGATCGTTGCTTTTTCCTGCCCCGGTATCGTCCCCCGGTCGGGCGAACTTGCGATACGGCCGTTCGCAGTAATCGGCGTACTCCACTTGCTGCACCGATCACCACCGCACGGCGCAGCAGCCGCCACATCAGCAGTGGCGGCAGCGTTCCCCGGCCCAGGCCGACCTCGACGAGAGCGTCCATCGCGGCCTCGTCGCGGCTGGCGAGGGCGAGTCCAGCATCGAACAGTTCGGGAGAGCGCGACAATCGCGAGAGCACCGACGTGGTCGTCAGGTGCAGCCCGAGCTCGCGACGTAACGCCCGCCGATACGCCCCGCCGGCGGCCTGACCGCCCGGGCTCACGGCAGCCTCGCCCGCCAGCCGGCCGGACAGGACCGCGTAGTAAATCCCTTCTCCCGTAAGGGGATTGATGAGGGAAGCGGCGTCGCCGACGAGCAGGACCCGCCCGCCCGGCTGGCGGGGACGAAAGGTCGACAGCGGAAGGGGATGCGCCCGCAGGGTCGGCGGATCGGCCGGCTGCGCGGGCAACAGCTCCGCCAGCGGACCTTCCAGTGCCGCCCGCCCGGAGCCCGCCCCCTGCCGCTCGGACAGGCTCGAGCGCAGCAGCCCGAAGCCGACGTTCGCGCGGTCGACGCTCCCCGGGCCGCTGATCGGGAACGACCAGGCGTACGCGGGCCACCCCGCAGCGACCATCTCGATGAGTTGCTCGGGGACTCCCTCGGGCCCGGGCGCCCCGACGGCATAGCCGCGCATGGCGATGGCACACGTTTGCGGCGGGTTCGACGGGAGCTGCAGCAGCCGGCGGATCGTCGAGTTGGCACCGTCGGCGGCGATCACGACCTTGGCCGTGAGATCCGGGGCGAGTTCCACCCCGTCAGCGGTGACGGTGAGGCTGCGGATCCGGCGCCGGATGAGCAGCGCGCCACGCGCCGTCGCCGCGTCGACGAGCCGGGCGTCGAACACCTTGCGGGGGATGCAGTACGCGGCTTCCCGGGGCTCGGCGACCACTTCACGCCCGAGCGGGCTGCGCAGCCGAAGCCGGCCGACCGGCATGAAGTCGCGGGCGGCGTCCGGCACGCCGAGTGCCGCCAGTTCGCGCAGCGCCTGCGGCGCAATTCCGTCGCCGCAGGCCTTGTCGCGTGGAAAACTCGCAGCATCGACGAGCGCCACCCGCGCCCGCGGATCGGCCTTCAGAGCGGCTAGCGCAGCCGCACTGCCGGCCGGGCCGGCGCCGACGATGATGAGGTCGAAGCTTGGGCGAGCGCCGGCTTGCGTACCCTCACCCGGGCGCGGTTCGGTGCGGGGCACCTCTGGCAGTCTGCCAAGACCTGTAAGAACGAGCCGGCGGCGACCACTGCGGAGCTGGTCGGCGAATCTGAGAGGGTGTGAGGGTGATGAGTGCGGCCTCGTCCGGCGCGCCAGAGCGGGTGCTTTCCGGCATCCAGCCGACCGCGGACTCGTTCCACCTCGGCAACTACCTTGGGGCGCTGCGCCAGTGGGTCGCTATGCAGGACGAGTTCGAGACGTTCTACTTCATCGCCGACCAGCACGCGACCACCGTGGCGTACGACCCTGACCTGCTGCGCCGGCGGGTTCGGGTGGCCGCGGCGCAGCTGCTCGCCCTCGGGGTCGACCCGGAGCGCTCGACCGTCTTCGTGCAGAGCGCGGTCCCGGAGCACGCCCAGCTGACCTGGGTGCTCAGCTGCCTGACGGGCTATGGCGAGGCCAGCCGGATGACGCAGTTCAAGGACAAGAGCGCCCGCGGCGAGCTCGGCGGCTCCACCGTCGGGCTGTTCACGTACCCGATCCTGCAGGCCGCCGACATCCTGCTGTATCACCCGAAGTTCGTGCCGGTCGGCGAGGACCAGCGCCAGCACCTGGAGCTGACCCGCAACCTCGCCGAGCGTTTCAACGGCCGCTTCGGCGCCCTGTTCACCGTTCCGGAGCCCTACATCCCGAAGGCGACGGCGAAGGTGCTCGACCTGGCCAACCCCGACAAGCAGATGAGCAAGTCGGCGGCCTCGCCGGCCGGCCTGCTAAGCCTGCTCGAGGAGCCGGGGAGCCTGCGCAAGAAGGTCCGCAGCGCAGTGACCGACAGCGGGCGCGAGGTGGCTTACGACCCGGCGGAAAAGCCCGGTGTCACCAACCTGCTCACGATCGGCGGGGCGCTGACCGGGGTCAGCGGAGAGCAGTTCGCGGTGGCCTACGCGGGGCGGGGTTACGGCGACTTGAAGAAGGACGTCGCGGAGCTCGTCGTGGAGTTTGCGGGTGGGGTGCGCGAACGCACCGAGACGTGGCTTGCATCCGACCGGCTGGACGAGGTGCTGGCCGAAGGATCGCGGCGGGCGCGCGCGATTGCCGGGCCGACGCTGGCCGAGGTCTATGAGCGGGTGGGGTTCGCGGTGCCTGGGCCTGGCGCGTGAGCGGCCCGGCGTCCGGCGCCGCTGCGGGCGTGACGTCCGGTAGCTCGGTCGGGGTCACGATCGAGCTGCCCGAGCCGTACGGCAGTGAACTAACCGCGTGGCGGGCCCGGCTCGGGGATCCTTCTGCGGAGAAGATCCCGCCGCACATCACGCTGCTGCCGCCCACAGCCGCGCCCGGCGATGTGCTCGCCAAGTTCGTCGAGCATCTGGCGGGGGTGGCGGCTGCCCACCAGCCGTTCCGGGTGCGGCTGCTCGGTACCGACACGTTCCGGCCGATCTCGCCGGTGGTCTTCGTGGCGGTGATCGAGGGGGCCGAGGGCTGCGCGCAGGTGCAATCCGACGTCCGCAGCGGTCCGATCGCCCGGGAGCTGCACTTCCCGTACCACCCGCACGTCACCGTCGCGCACGATCTGCCGGAGCCGCAACTCGACTTCGCCCTCTCGGCGCTGGCGGACTACGAGGCGGAGTTCGAGGCGCAAGGCTTCGCCCTTTTCGAACGCGATCGGGACGGCTACTGGCACCCGGGCCGTGAGTTCACATTCGGGCACCGGTCGCCCGGTTCGCCGTAGCGCGCACTAATCGCGCCGCGTTGGGTATCCACAAGGGCATGGGTGCGCGCGAGAAGGTCAGTGCCGGGATGGCCGACGTGCGCCGGAGGGCGCCGTGGCTCGATCATCTGATCCAGGCGTGGAGGCGCTACCAGTCCGACCGCGGTGACCGGCTCGCGGCCTACGTCACCTACTTCGGCTTTCTGGCCTTCTTTCCCCTGATATCGCTGGCCTTCTCGGTCGCCGGTTTTGTCGTCGACGCCGTGCCGTCGGCGCAGCGCGACCTCGAACGCCAGATCAACGATTTCCTGCCTGGCTTGTCGGACAAGTTGAACGTCGCCACGATCGGTCACGCGAAGGTGGCCACCGGGATCATCGGTGTGCTCGGCCTGCTCCTGGTGGGGCTGGGCTGGATCGAGGCGCTGCGCCAGGCGATCCGCACCATCTGGCATCAGGACCTTTCGGTCGGCAACTTCCTGACCAAGAAGCTCCGGGACATCGCGAGCCTGGCCGGACTCGGCCTGACCATGGTGGCCTCCGTCGCGGTCACCGGTATCTCGTCTTCAGCTACCGGCTGGTTCCTGCGCGCGCTGGGGCTCGACGGAAGCACCGCCGCGGACATCCTGGTCAGGATCGTGGGATACGCCCTGGCAATCGGGGTGGACGTAGCCCTCTACCTGTTCTTGCTGACGCGCTTGCCGAAGGTCGCCGTCCCGCTGCGGCGCGTGCTCAAGGGTGCGCTCTTCGGCGCGATCGGCCTCGAGATCCTCAAGACCGCGGGCAGCCTGCTCGTCAAGAGTGCGACCCACAACCCGGTCTACGGCGTCTTCGCCGTCGTCGTCGGATTGCTCATCTGGATCAATTACCTGTCGCGGTTCACCTTGTTCGTGGCCGCGTGGACCGTCACTGCGCCGTTCGACGAGGACGTGCGACCGTCGGGCACGTCGGACCCGCAGATCGCCGAGGCGGCGGGGATTTCCCTGGAAGAGGCTGATGATTTCGACGCTCAGCCGGTGGTGGTGCCGGTGCCGGCGGTCAACGGAGCGAGCCGCCACCCGGCCCCCACCGATACGGCTCGCGCAGCCGGATTCTTCGGCCTCGGCATGGTGACGGCGGGGACGGTCGGCGTCGCCTGGTCAGGACTCAAAGCTGCCCGGGACGTCGTGCGCCGCGAGTGAGCCGCCCCTCGGCGGAGGGCTACCCGGCCAGGGCCGCGTCGACCGCCGCCTGGACGTGCAGCGCGGTCGTCGGGAAGACCGGGACCGGGCTGTCAGCAGACTTGATCAGCAGCTCGATCTCGGTGCATCCCAGCACGATCCCCTGGGCGCCAGACGCGACGAGACGGCCGATGATCTCGCGGTAGCTCTGCCGCGACTGATCGCGAATGACACCCAGGCACAGCTCGTCGTAGATGATCCGGTGCACTTCGGCGCGGTCGTCGGGGTTCGGGACGAGCACCGAGAGCCCGTGGCCGGCCAGCCGGTCGCGGTAGAACGACTGACGGGTTCGTTCGCCAGCCGGTAGTACTCGGCGCTGCTTTCCCAGCTCATCCCGCCGAGCATGCCGATCACCCGCATGTCAGGGCCCCCAAACGGTGAGCAGCAGCCGGTTGAGCGCCAGGACGGCAGCCGTCACCAGCGAAGCTACGTGGTGGCCGCTGGCCCACAGGGCGAGCACGGCGAGCGCGAAGAAGCCCACCTGGGCGAGCGCCACGATCACGTCAGGAAGCTGGATCTCGGGCTTCGGCGACAGGAAAGCGCCCCACACGACCGCTGCTATCACCGGCACCGCGATCACCAGCAGCAGCCGGATGGCCCCGTTCGACCCGACCGTCCAACCCCAGAACGCGAACGCGATCAGCGTCACTACCTCGAGCAGGAACGCCAACGCCAGGTTGGCTCCCTTGAGTGCGCCGATCACCCGGGTTCCCTTCGCTGCTGCTCCTGACAGCTTGAACCGTTCCGGGGCTCGAGGGATTTCTCCGCCTGGCTGATTGCGGCGGTCCTGAAAAAGGCTGTCGTTACCTCGCGGCGAGCTGGTGTCTCAGGTCTCTCACATATTGCCCTGCGGCCTGGGGGTCGCGTGCTGTCAGTAGCTCGAACAGCTGCACTGCGACTGACGCTGCGGCCGTTGCGGCCAAGGTACCTACGTGGGGGTTCTGCGCTGAGCGGTCGATCAGATCGCGGTCGAGTCGGGCGAGTTCGTCAGCGTTGATAACTTCCGACTCGCCTGACAGCGTCGCTTCCAGCCATTGCAAGGCCCACGCCAAAGCGTCCTTGGACACGGGCGGCACTTCAACCATCCGCGCACTATCTCACTGCGCCGAGCCCGGCGGCACGGCTTGCGGCGCGTCGTCATGCTCGACGCAGCCTTAACCTGACCGGTATGGACCTCGCTGTCGGCCTGCAGGGCTGCCTGGAGCGGCTGGTTACCGTGTCGGACACCGCTACGGCGCTCGGCAGCGGCGATGTCCCCGTGCTGGCGACCCCACGGCTGCTTGCCTGGGTCGAGGCCGCCACCGTGGCGGCTGTCGCCGGGCGGCTCGATGCCGGCGCGACGTCGGTGGGCTCACGCATCGTGATGGACCACCGTGCAGCCAGCGCGGTCGGGGTGAAGGTCACGGTCACCGCGGAACTCGTCGCCGTCGACGGGCGGTTGCTGCGTTTCTCGGTGACCGCGCAAGACACCGATCACCACACGCTGGCGTCCGGTGAGCTGACCCGGGTGGTCGTCGACCGGGATCGCTTCCTGGCGCGGCTCTGAGCGAGGCCGACCGCAGGTCCGACCCGAGCGTGGTGACCTGCAGAGTCGGCGCCGGGTCAGATCCCCGTCGTCGTGCGCGGGTAGGCGATCGCCGGGTCGGTGATGACGTTGACCAGGTAGGGCACATCGGAGGCGAATGCACGGTCGAGCGCGGCGCCCAGGCGGTCCGGGTCAGTGACCGTCTCACCGGCTCCGCCGAGCGCCCGGACGACGTCGTCATATCGGGTGGCCGGCTGGAGGTCGGCGGCAACGTCGTAGCCGTAGAGGAACTGCATGGGATGTTTCTCCAGCCCCCACACGCCGTTGTTCCCCACGATCATTACGACCGGCAGCCGATGCCGGACCAGCGTGTCGACGTCCATCAGTGAGAAACCGGCGGCGCCGTCACCCAGCAGCAGGACGATCTGAGCGGACGCCCTCGCCAGCCGGGCCGCCAGCGCGTAGCCAAGCCCGGTGCCGAGGCAGCCGTACGGCCCGGGGTCCAGCCAGCTGCCCGGGCGAGCCGGCTCGACGAACCTGCCGGCGAAGGACACGAAGTCGCCGCCGTCGCCGATCACGATCGCATCCGAAGCCAACCGCGGCAGCAGCTCCCCGTAGATACGGCCCGGGTGCATCGGGGTGCAATCCGCGCTGAGCATCACGCTGTCCGCGGCAACCGCCGCGGCGGCCTCGGCGCGCAGGACAGTTGACCAGTCCGCGTACGACGGGCGGTGCGTCAGCCGCTCCCAGGCCTGCCGGATGCCGTCCAGCGTCAGGCTCATGTCGCCGGCAGCCGAGGCAGCCAGGCTGACGTGCGTGGCCAGCTGATCGGGGCTGTCCGCCAGGTGGACGACGCGGGCTCGGCTGGCAACATCCGTGCTGCCGAAGACGCCGTAGCCGAGCCGGAAGTCCAACGGCGTGCCCGCAACAATGACCAGGTCGGCGCGTCCGAAGGCGCCGGCGCGCGCCCGAGTCACGAGTAGCGGATGCCCGGCCGGGATGATGCCGCGGCCCAACCCGTTGGCGATCACCGGCAGCCCGGCGCTCTCCACGAGCCGCAGCGCTGCCTCCTCCGCCCCGTCCATCCACACGTCCGAGCCGATGACCAGCACCGGCCGCTGGGCGACGCCGAGCAGGCCCGCGATGTCCGACACGTCGGCCGGGTCCGGCTCCTGGTCCGTCGTCGCCGGTCCGGTGATGCTCGACGCGAGGACCTCGGCCCGGGAGTAGAGCTGGTCCATCGGAATGTCGAGGAATACCGGGCCGCGGTGCGCGAGCTGGGCCAGCCGGAGCGCCTCGTCGACTCTTCCGGCCAGCTGGCTGATCTCGTGCACAGTGCCCGCCTGCTTGGTCACCGGGGCCAGTAGCGGCGGCTGGTCGAGTTCCTGGAGGGCGCCGCTTCCCCAGCGGTTGCTGGGCGCGCGCCCTCCGAGAACGAGGATCGGTGACCCGTTGAAGTGCGCGGTGGTAACCGCAGACACACCGTTGGTCACGCCGGGACCGGCGGTGAGCACCGCCAGACCAGGGCGGCGAGTCAGCTTGGCCGTGGCCTCCGCCGCGAACACCGCGGTCTGCTCGTGCCGGACGTCGATGATCGGCATCGGCGGGACCGCCTTCACGGCGCCGTCGAACAACGGGAACACGTGCCCGCCACTGAGCGTGAACATGCGCTCCACACCATGCGCCCGCGCGACCGCGACAGCCAATTCGCCGCCGTGTCCCTCAAGCCGGGCCTCGACCCCGTCGCCACTACGCGTCACGCGGCGAACCTATCCGGCCGATCGCCCCCGTTGCATGGCGACGTCGGCCAGGCGTCAGCGTGAGAGTGGGATTACGGGTAGGACGGTCTTCTTGAAGGTCGCGTTCGCCACCCCCGCAAATGAGGCGTACCAAGCTGCCGCCGCTGTGGCGACCCCGACCCATCCGCCGGTGTGAGTGATGCCGGTCTTGCTCTGGTATGCGCCGATCGTCAAGAGGACGAACGTGATCGTCAACAGCACGAAGACCAGGAGTACCGCACCGCTTACCCGAAGCGCCGCGACCGTCATGTACGCCGTGAACACGCACCAACCGAGCAGGAACGTCCCGACGACGACGGGTTCGTCAGCAGGCGCGATGCCGCCATGGACGTTGAGGTACCAGAACGCAATCCAGAATGCGCCGTACGAGGAGAAGGCCGTAGCCGCGAACGTGTTTCCGCGCTTGAACTCCCACATCCCCGCAAGCAGCTGCGCGACGCCGCCGTAGGCCAGTGCCAGCGCGACTGCCGCAGTCGCCGCGGCCGGGTAGACGTTGGCGTTTGCCAGGCTCAGGACCAGCGTCGTCATCGCGAAGCCGGCGAGTCCGAGCGGACCCGGATCAGCAATGCTCGACTCGGGCGGGGCAGGGCGCTCTTCAGCCGTCGTGGACATGCGTCACTCCTGGTTGTCGGTACTCCCAGACATGTTTGTGCGGATGGCATCCGTGACGTTCGGGTCGAGCAAGGTGGTCACGTCACCCAGCTCCCGGTTCTCGGCGATGTCACGCAGCAATCGACGCATGATCTTGCCGCTTCGGGTCTTGGGGAGCTCCGGCGTGATGAATACCTGCCGGGGCTTGGCAATCGGTCCGATCTCCCTCGCGACGTGGTCACGCAACGACTGAACGAAGACCTGGCCGCTCGACTCGTCCTCCGTCACGCTGCCGAGCGCCGTCACAAAAGCAACGATGGCCTGGCCGGTGGTGGCATCCGTCGCCCCCACGACGGCGGCTTCGGCAACAGACGGGTGGCTGACCAGGGCGTGCTCGACCTCTGTCGTGGAGATCCGATGGCCGGAGATGTTCATGACGTCGTCGACCCGGCCGAGGAGCCACAAGTCGCCGTCATCGTCCTTCTTCGCACCGTCTCCGGCGAAGTAGACCCCTTCGAAGCGCGACCAGTACGTGTCCTTGTAGCGCTGATCGTCGCCCCAGATGCCCCGCAGCATCGCCGGCCACGGTTCGGTGAGCACCAGCAGGCCGCCACCACCGTTGCCGACTGGATTCCCAGCGTTGTCGAGCACCTCGGCGCTGATCCCTGGAAATGCCTTCATCGCCGCGCCGGGCTTGGTCGCGGTCACTCCCGGTAGGGGAGTGATCATGATGGCGCCGGTTTCGGTCTGCCACCAGGTGTCGACGACGGGCGTGCGGCCGCCGCCGACGTGTTCGCGGTACCAGATCCAGGCTTCGGGGTTGATGGGCTCACCCACCGAGCCGAGGACACGCAGCGACGACAGGTCATGCGCGGCTAGCTCTTGGGCACCCCATTTCATCAACGTGCGGATAGTGGTTGGAGCGGTGTAGAGGATGGTGACCTTGAGCGCCTCGATGAGCTTCCACCAGCGATCCTTGTCGCCAGGGTGGGGTGTCCCTTCGTACATCACCGACGTCGCGCCGTTGAGCAGCGGTCCGTAGACGATGTAGCTGTGCCCGGTGATCCAGCCGATGTCCGCCGCGCACCAGTAGACGTCGGTGTCGGGTTTCAGGTCGAAGACCAGCCGATGCGTGCACGCGACCTGCGTGAGATAGCCGCCGGTGGTGTGCAGGATGCCCTTCGGTTTGGCGGTCGTACCCGAGGTGTACATCATGAACAGCGGGTGCTCCGCGTCGAAGGACTGCGCGTCATGGGTGTCTGACGCCGGGTCGACGACGTCGTGCCACCACAGGTCACGCTCGTCGTTCCACTCGACGTCATCTCCGGTGCGCCGAACGACGAGCACCCTTGCGACTTCCGGGCAGTCCTCGAGCGCTTCGTCGACCGCAGGCTTCACCGGAGTCGGGCTGCCGCGGCGGAACTGGCCGTCGGTCGTCACAACGACGTGGGAATCGGAGTCAAGGATGCGGCTGCGCAGCGACTCTGCTGAGAAGCCGCAGAAGACGACGTTGTGGGGTGCCCCGATCCGCGCGCACGCCAGGATCGTGATGACCGTCTCGGGGATCATCGGCATGTAGATCGTCACACGGTCACCCGTCTTCACACCGAGTGCCGTCAGCGCATTCGCGGCCTTGCAGACGTCGCGCTTGAGCTCGCCATAGGTGACGTCGCGCCGGTCGCGCTCGCCATCCCCGATCCAGTGGAAGGCGACCTTGTCGCCGCTACCAGCGGCGACATGGCGGTCGACGGCGTTCACGCAGGCGTTGATGGTGCCGCCGACGAACCACTTCGCGAACGGGGGAGTCCACTCGAGCGTGGCGGTCCAAGGCGAGTCCCACAGGAGCCCGCGAGCCTGCTCAGCCCAGAAAGCCAGCCGGTCGCGCGCGGCGTCCTCGTAGATAGATGCCTGAGCGTTGGCGTTCCGCGCGAGCTCTTCCGGGGGTTCAAACCGTCGCGATTCCTGCAGGAGAGCATCGAGCGCTGGCTCGGTCATTGGCAAGGCCTTCCGATACGACGTGCCCGAATCTTGGCACTGAGAGTCACGATGCGCCACCCTCGCCGCAAGCGAGTCCTCGCGTTCAGCGGCCGCCGGCCGTAGCTTTCGGTCGACGTTCCGATTGCCGCCAGGACGTCACTACCCGGCGTAGCGGTGAATCCCTCGGGATGTGGGGTGGCCATCCGTACGGCGGCGGCGGGGGCGGGGCGGTGTCGGCCGGCCGCCGGCTGGCCAGCAGCAGCACGACGGCCGCGGCCACCAGGCAGCAGTCGGCCACCATGGCCAGCGGGTAGTGCAGCGGATCGGGAGCCGCGAGCCCGGCGATGAAGGCGCACGCGCCCACCGTGACGCTCGTGACCAGTACCGGCAGCCGTCGGCTCAGCGCCCCGGCGGCGAGCAGCAGGGCCGCCACCAGGGACGAGGCCAGCGGCACCCCGTAGATCAGCTGATGCACGCGTGACACCTGGATGGCCGGGCCGATCGTGACCGCGACCGCGCTGAGCACGACGGCCACCACCGCGAGCAGCGACGCTGCGAGCAGGTGGGGTCCCGGCCGGGGCTTCGGGCGGGGCGCGGTCTGCAGCACCCCGGCCATGGCCACCAGGACCACGACGAGCGCGACCGCCGCACGCGGCAGCGATCCGTTGGTACGCGACAGCGCGCTGTCATACGCACCGCCAGGATCGGCCTGGGTGAAGGCGTAGACGCGGAGGCTGTCGACCAGCGCGAAGAAAGCTGTCCCGGCGGCCACCGCGTAGAGCAACGGACGGTAGCGGTGGCCGTCGCGGGTGAGGTGCAGGCCGACGGCAACGAGCAACAGCACCAGCGTCGGGAGCTGTCCGGCGGCGAACCGGCCGGTGGCCAGCTCACCCGGAAAGCGTGAGACGGATCGGTCGCTGGTCGGCGGGAAAAGCGACAGCATCCCCAGCACGAACGCCCCCGCGGCGCAGGCCCCGGCGGCGCGGTCGATGTGACGCCACCACTGCACCGGAGGGTTGCGCGGCAGCGGGACGGCCGGCTCAGCGGTGGTGGGCGCAGCAGCCGGAGAGGAAGGCGCCGGCTCGGCGTTCACCCCGCCCAGGGCGTCGGCAAGAGCGGCGGCCAGCGCCCCGCACGTCTCGAAGCGGTCCTTCGGCTCCTTCGCCATGGCCCGGTCCAGCACCGACTGCACGCCGAGCGGCAGGCCGGGGCGCAGCTGCCCGACCCGCGGGACGGGTGCCGACAGATGCGCGTTCATCCGCGCCCAGGCGCCGTCGCCGGGATAGGGAACCGTGCCGGTCAGCAGCTGGAACAGCACGCAGCCCAGCGCGTACTGGTCGGCCCGCCCGTCCAGCGGCCGCATCTGGATCTGCTCCGGAGCGGCGTAATCCAGGCTGGCGGCGAAATGGCCGCTCGGGGTAAGCCCGGCAGCGTCGCCCGCGCCCTTGGCGATCCCGAAGTCGGTCAGGTAGACCCGGTCCGCTCCGCCGGGCTCGGCCGGGGTGCCGAGCAGGATGTTGGCCGGCTTCACGTCGCGGTGCAGCAGGCCGTTCCGGTGCGCGTCATCGAGAGCCGCCGCGACCCGGGTCACCACGTGCCGGGCGCGGGCCGTCGAGAAGGGGCCACCGGTGCGCAGCGCAGCAGCCGCATCCTGGCCCGCCACGTACTTCATGTGGATCCAGAGCTGGCCGTCGGCCTCGCCCCGGTCGTAGACCGGCACCACGTTGTCGTGGTCGAGGCTGGCGGCGAGGTCGGCCTCGCGCTGGAAGCGTTCCCGGTAGCTGTGATCCGACGAGGCCGCCACCGGAAGCAGCTTGAGCGCGTCCAGCCGTGGCAGCCGGGGATGGTGGACCAGGTAGACCTCGCCCATCCCACCGCTGCCGATCAGGCGCTCGACCCGAAAGCCTGCGACGACCTCACCAGACTGGTGCACCGTCACCACCCTCGTGCCCTCGGCCCGTCCGGCCGCCTGCCCACCAGGGTAAATCCCGCTTCATATCCGCCGTGCCAGAAGCGACCGCTTGACCTCCTGGACGGCCTGGGTGACCTGGATCCCGCGCGGGCAGGCCGCGGTGCAGTTGAACGTGGTCCGGCACCGCCAGACCCCCTCGCGATCGTTGAGGATCTCCAGCCGTTGCTCGCTCGCGGTGTCGCGGCTGTCGAAGATGAAGCGATGGGCGGTGACGATCGTCGCCGGCCCCACGTACTCGCTGTCGTTCCAGAACACCGGGCACGCCGTGGTGCAGGCAGCGCACAGGTTGCACTTGGCGGTGTCGGCGAAACGCCGAACCTGCGCGGCTGATTGAGTACGTTCGCCGGCCGGCTCGCGTCCACCCGGGACGAGCCACGGCGAGGCCGCCCGGTAGGACGCGAAGAACGGCTCCATGTCGACGATCAGGTCCTTGCACGCCGTGAGCCCCTGGATGGGCTCGACGGTGATCTCGTTGCCGCGCTCCCGGGCCAGGTCCCTGACGAGTTCGGTGCAGGCCAGCCGGTTCTCGCCGTTGATGCGCATGACGTCGGACCCGCACGAGCCCTGATCGCACGCCCGCCGGAAGGCCAGCGTGGCATCGAGGTTCCACTTCACCCAGTGCAGCGCGTCGAGCAGCCGATCCCCGGGCCGGACCGGAACCTCGTAGCGCTCCCAGTGCGCTTCGCTGTCGCGCTCGGGATCGAACCGGCGGATCTTCAGGATCACGGGCTGGGCGGGACATCGGTGCGAGGGCTGGCTCGGACACGGGCTAGTACTTCCGTTCCGTCGGCTGGTAGCGGCTGACATCCACCGGCCTGGCCGACAGGCGCAGCTCGCCCGGCTGCTCGCGGTAGGCCAGCGTGTGGTGCAGGAAGCCGATGTCGTCGCGGGCGGGGTGGTCGGCGCGAAAGTGCGCCCCGCGCGACTCGCGCCGCGCGGCGGCCGAGACGACGAGCACGTCGGCGACATCCAGCAGGAATCCGAGTTCGACGGCGTCCATCAGGTCGGTGTTGTAGCGCCGGCCCGGGTCGGTCACGGCGAGCTGCTGGTAACGCTCCTTGAGCCGGCGGATGTCGCCGGCGGCTTGCTCCAGCGACGCTTCGCTGCGGATGACGGACGCGTGCTCGTCCATGGTCCGCTGCAGGTCGGCCCTGATCGGGGCGGAGCGCTCGGTCCCGCCGGGGGCGCGTAGCCGCGCCAGCAGGTCGTCGGCGGCGGCGTCCGGATTCCCGGGCAGCTCGGGGGGTGCCGGCGTGGCACGAGCGTGAGCGGCGGCGCCGGCTCCGGCCCGCGCTCCGAAGACCATCGCCTCCAGCAGGGCGTTCGCGGCGAGCCGGTTGGCGCCGTGCACGGAGACGCACGCCGTCTCACCCGCCGCGTACAGACCCGGGACCGCAGCGCCGCTGCGTGCGAGTACCTGGGCATCCGGCGTGGTCGGCACCCCGCCCATCGCGAAGTGCGCGGTCGGGGACACCGGCAGCGGGGTCACGGACGCGTCGACCCCCAGCTGGGTCAGCGCCAGGTCGGCCGCGGTCGCCGTCGCGCTGCCCCACTGCTGGCGGGGCAGGTGGGTGAGGTCGAGGACCACGTGGTCGCCGCCGGGTGCGCAGCCTCGTCCCTCGCGGATCTCGCTGACGATCGCCCGTGCCACGACGTCGGTCGGCGAAAGCTCCTTCGCCGCCGGGCCGTAGCGCTCCATGAACGCCTCGCCGGCGCCTGCGCGCAGCACCCCTCCCTCGCCCCGCGCCGCCTCCGGCAGCAGGATCCCGAGCCCGTGCAGCCCGGTGGGATGGAACTGGTAGAACTCCATGTCCTGCAACGGCAAGCCGCGCCGCAGCGCGAGCGCCAGGGCGTCGCCGGTGACGCTGTGCCCGTTCGACGTCGTCCGAAAGACCCGGCCGTGGCCGCCGGTCGCGAGGACGACGGAGGGGGCGGAGAAGACGTGCAGCGCGCCGGTGGCCAGCTCGTACGCGACCACCCCGGCGATCGGCGCGCCGGGCCCGTCATCGGCGAACAGCAGGTCCAGGACGTAGAACTCGTCGAAGAACTCGACCCCGGTCCGCAGGCACTGCTGATACAGCGTCTGCAGGAGGTGATGGCCGGTCAGCTCGCCCGCCACGGCCGCCCGCCGGGCCGACCCTCCGCTCAGCGAGCGCTGGTTGATCAGCCCCTCGGCGGTGCGGCTGAACGGCACGCCCCACTTTTCCAGGGCGCGTACGGCCTCGGGTGCCGACCGGCACATCTGCTCGGCGGCTCCCTGATCGACCAGGTATTCGCCGGCTGACGTCGTGTCGAAGGCGTGCTGCTCCCAGCTGTCCTCGCCGGCGTGACCGAGCGCCGCGTTGATGCCCGCCTGCGCGGCTCCGGTGGGCGAGCGGGTCGGGTGCAGCTTGGTGAGCACGGCCGTACGGGCGCCTGCGCTCGCCTCGAGCGCCGCGCGCAGGCCCGCCGCGCCGGCGCCGACGACCACCACGTCGTAGCGATGGTCATAGCGGGGCAGCTGCATGAGTGAGGAAGCCTCTCGGTCGCGTTAGCTGTTCAGCGTCGGGTCGAACGTGAAGATCACGAGCGTGCCCAGCGCGACGACCAGCACCGCGGAGCTGTAGAGCAGCATCTTGAGCCAGAAGCGGGTCTGGGGCCGCTCGGCGTAGTCGTTGATGACCGTACGCAGGCCGTTCGTGCCGTGCAGTTCGGCGAGCCACAGCATGAGCAGGTCCCAGCTGCGCCAGAACGGCGAGGCGTAGCGGCCCGCGACGAAACCGAAATTGATGCGCTGCACACCTCCGTCGAGGACGTTGACGATCAGCAAGTGGCCGAGCACCAGGACGATCAGCACGATCCCGCTGATACGCATGAAGATCCAGGCGTGCATCTCGAAGTTGCCGCGCCCCGCCGTCCGGCGGGTGCGCGGGGACCGCGGCGCCTCGATCTGCAGGTCTGTCATCTCAGGCGCTCCCGAACAGCTGCTTGGCCGCGTGTTCGAGCATGAAGTAGGCCCCGGGCACCATCACGACGACCCAGATCGTCACGACGGCGATGAGCATCTGCTTCTGGTACCTCGCGCCGGCCGACCAGAAGTCGATCAGCATGATCCGGATCCCGTTCAGGCCGTGGTAGAGCACCGCCCCGACCAGCCCCAGCTCCAGCAGGTTGACGAACGGGTTCTGGTAGATGCTGACGACCCGGTCATACGAGTTCGGGGAGACCCGCAGCAGCGCCGTATCCAGGATGTGGGCGAACAGGAAGAAGAAGACCAGCACCCCGGTGATGCGGTGGGCCACCCACGACCACATGCCTTGGCCGCCGCGGTAGAGCGAACCGCGGGGCCGGCGAGAATGGGCCGGCGAATGGGCCATAGCCGGATCGTAACGACCGGCGCTGGACGACCATCGGCTCAGGCCCGTGCAGCTGTCCGCTCAGTCGCTCCTGCGCCTCTTGGCGCGATACATGTCGGCGTCGGCCTCCTGCAGCAGCGCGTCGGCGTCGAGGCCCACGGAGGTGCTGTGGGCCGTGCCGACCGAGGTGACGACGGACAGGTCACCGATGGGTGGTCGCAGCGCCTCGCGGACCCGTTCGGCCAGGGCGAGTGCATCTGGTGCGGGCAGCCCCTCAGCCACCACCGCGTACTCGTCGCCGCCGAGGCGGGCGACGGTGTCAGCCGGGCGAACGGCAGCGCGCAGGCGTCGGGCGACCTCGACCAGCACCTGGTCACCGGTCGCATGCCCGAAGGTGTCGTTGATCTCCTTGAAGTCGTCGAGATCCAGGTAGAGCACGGCGACCCCGCCTCTTTCCCGCGCTACCGCCCGCACCGCCTGCGCCAGCCGATCGGTGAGCAGAGTGCGGTTGGGCAGGCCGGTCAGCGGATCGTGCAGCGCCCGGTAGGCCAGCCGGGCCTCGTGCTCGCGCCGCTCGGTGATGTCCATGAGATGCACGACGAGCATCTTCGGCTCTCCGGGTAGGGGAGCGAGCGAACCCTGCACCCAGACCTGCTCGCCGCTCAGGCGCTCCAGCCGCCATTCCTTCGGCTCGACCGCCTGATCCTTCTCGACGACCGTGCGGAGCAGCGAGCGGACTTCGTCGCGATCATCGCGGTGCACCAGCCGCAGGCTCTGGCGCCCCACGAGAGCCCGTGGGTCGTCGGCGACCAGCTCACCTAGCGCCGGGTTGGCGTCCAGGACGACCCCGATGGGGTCGATGAGCAGCATTGCGATCGGTGCCTCGTGAAAGGCGGCCGAGAAACGCTGCTCGGCCGCCCACGTCGCCTGCTCGCTCTCGTGCCGGGCCGTCACGTCGCGGACCACGACCATGATCGCCGGGCGGCCCTCGTATTCGATCCCGGCCGCGGCCGTCTCGATCGGGACGGTGCGCTGGTCGTCGAGCCGGATCAGCTGGCCCTCGACATACGGCAGCCGGGCGTCCTTGGCGAGCCTGCGGTAGCGCTCGGTCAGCGGTACCCGGATGGGAGGTGGCACGACATCCAGCGCGGGCTTGCTCTTCAGCTCCTCGAAATCGCGCGCCCCCACCAGGTTCAGCGCCTGCTGATTGGCGAAGACGAAGCGGCCGTTCTGGATGACGGCGATGGCGTCAGGTGACAGCTCGACCAGCGCGCGATAGCGCTCCTGGGAAGCGCGTAGCTCGTCCACGGTCACCTTCTCTCGTACTCGGTTCGTTCCCGGCTGGACGCATCTGATGACTGACATTCGGTGGCTGAACGTGGCCTGCTAGGCAAAACGTCGAGAGGCGGGCAAATGCTCCGGTTTGCGCAGCCACGACGCGAGCCCGCGGTGCGGATAGCGTTCTGCAGGTGGCGGTACCGACCGAACGGCTGCTCCGCGAGGTTCCGAAAGTTCTTTTGCACGATCATCTCGACGGGGGGCTGCGTCCGACGACAGTTGCCGAATTGGCGGAACATACCGGGTACACCGCCCTTCCCGCCACGAATGTCACCCGGTTGACGGAGTGGTTTCACGGCGCGGCGGCCGCGTCCGGCTCGCTGGACCGCTACCTGGAGGCGTTCACGCACACCGTCGCGGTCATGCAGACCGAAGAGGCGCTGGTGCGGGTCGCCCGCGAGTGCGCCGAGGATCTGGCGGCGGACGGCGTCGTCTACGCGGAGGTGCGTTTCGCCCCCGAGCTGCACGTCGACACGCTCGAGCTGCCCGAGGTCGTCGAGGCGGTGCTGGAGGGCTTCCGGCAGGGAACGCGGGGAACCCGGCTGACGGCGCGCGTCCTTTTGACGGCGATGCGCTCGGCGGCCCGCTCCCGGGAGATCGCCGAGCTCGCCGTGCGCTATCGCGACCAGGGCGTGGCCGGCTTCGACATCGCGGGCCGGGAGGCGGGACACCCGCCGACCCGTCACCTCGACGCGTTTCAGCTGATGGCGCGGGAGAACGGCCATTTCACGATTCACGCCGGCGAGGGTTTCGGGCTGCCGTCGATCTGGGAGGCGATCCAGTGGTGCAACGCCGACCGGCTCGGCCACGGCGTGCGCATCGTCGACGACATCAAGATCTCCGTCGACGGGGAGGTCACCCTCGGCAAGCTGGCCGGCTACGTCCGTGACACCCGCGTCCCGCTGGAGATGTGCCCGACGTCGAACGTGAACACCGGCGTCTGCGCCTCGGTCGCCGAGCATCCGATCGGGCTGCTGGCCGAGCTCGGTTTCCGGGTCACCGTCAACACCGACAACCGGCTGATGAGCAACGTCATCCTGTCCGAGGAGCTGCACAAGGTGGCCGAGGCGTTCGACTACGGCTGGGAGCAGATCCGGTGGTTCACGGTGAACGCCATGAAGTCGGCGTTCCTGCCGTTCGACGAGCGGCTCGCGCTCATCAATGACGTGATCAAGCCGGGTTTCGACGAGGTGCTGGCGCGCGAGCCGTGAGCGGGCCATGAGTGGCCCGTGCTGGCTCACCGGCGACGACCCGGTGATGGCCGCCTATCACGACCAGGAGTGGGGCCGCCCGGTCACCGGAGAGCATGAGCTCTACGAGCGGCTCTGCCTGGAGGGCTTCCAATCGGGCCTGTCATGGCGGACGGTGCTGGCCAAGCGGCCCGCCTTCCGGGAGGTCTTTGCCGGCTTCGATCCGCAGCAGGTCGCCGGGTTCGCGGCGGGCGACGTCGACCGGCTGCTGCTGGACGCCCGGATCATCCGCCACCGCCGCAAGATCGAGGCGACGATCACCAACGCCCGCGCCGTCCTCGCCCTGCGGGAGTCGGGGACTTCGCTGCGCGACCTCTTCTGGGGTTACGCGCCGGACCCGGGCCATGCGCGTCAGCCGTCCGCGCTGGCCGAACTGCCCGCGACCACCCCGGAAGCCGGCCAACTTTCCCAGCGGCTGCGCAAGCTCGGCTTCGTCTTCGTCGGGCCGACCACGGCCTACGCGTCGATGCAGGCCTGCGGGATCGTGAACGACCACCTCACCGACTGCCCGTTTCGCGCCGAGGTCGAGCAGCAGCGCCGTGAGGTTTTAGCCACGTTCGCCGCCCGGAAGCCCTAGGGATGGGAGGCTGCGCAGCGTGGACGTTCTCGTCGTAGATCACCCGCTGGCCGCCGTGCGCCTCACGTTGCTGCGCGACGAGCGGCACGACCGGGCGGCCTTTCGGGCCGCGTTGAGCGACCTCGCGACGATGCTGGTCTACGAGGCCACCCGCGACCTGCGCCGCGAGTGCATCGAGGTGCGGACGCCGTTGACGGCGACCGCAGGCGCGGTGATCTCCGATCCGCCGCTGCTCGTGCCGGTGCTGCGCGCCGGGCTCGGCATGGCCACCGCTGCGGCGGCGCTGCTGCCCGAGGCCCAGATGGGATTCGTCGGGCTGGCCCGCGACGAGCACACCCACCAGTCCCGGGCCTACCTCGAGTCGATTCCCGATGACCTGACGGGCCGCACCGCGATCGTGCTGGATCCCATGATCGCGACCGGCGGCTCGCTGATGCATTGCGTGAGCCTGCTGTCGGAGCGGGGCGCCGCCGAGGTGATCGTCGTCTGCGTGCTGGCCGCGCCGGAGGGGCTCGAACGGCTGCGGGCCAGCGGCCTGGCCGTGCGGGTGGTGACCGCTGCCGTCGATGAGCGGCTGGATGAGAACGCGTACATCGTCCCGGGTCTGGGGGATGCCGGGGACCGGCAGTTCGGCGCGGTCTGACCACGGCAGCGTGCACCTGCCGAACGCTCGCGGGAGGCAACACTTCTTGCGCCTGCTATTCATCGACGGGTCGTCGTAAGCCTGTCAACCCTCGGGAGCCAAGAGCTGATCCACGAGCGTTCGGCTGAGCCACTCGGAGTACTGGGCTGCGTCCCAACCCCGCACCGAGCGCAAGAGCAGGAACACGTCGATACTGCCGATGGCCCACGCGGTGTCGGTGCTCTCCTCTTGCGGCTGCCGCAGGCGGTGCTCGGGGAGCATGTGGATCATGCCGGCGAAGGTCTCGTGCCGACGCTGGTGCGCGGCGACGAGATTGGCCGCGGCTTTGGCATCGACGGCCGCCGCCTCGCGATAGGCCACCCACACCGGAGCGAGGCGCTCCATGGTCGCAACGATCAAGGCCGCGATCATCTGGACCTGACGTTCGGGCTGTGCTTCGCCCGAGATGGCAGCGAAGCTCGGCCGCTCCAAGAGCATCACGTCTTCATCGTCGCCCGCCACGGCCAGATCGATCACCAGGTGCAGTAGATCGGCCTTGCTCTGTCCCGCCTTGTACACCGACTGCCGGGCGACACCTGCTTCCTGGGCGATGTCGTCCATGGTCGTGGCCACATAGCCCCGAGCCAGGAAGAGGTTGCGGGCGGCCTCGACCACTCGCCGCTGGGTGGCGCGGCGCTCCTGCTCGGCACGCTCGCGGCGGCGCCGGCCGTCGTAGGACCGCTTGGTCTCTTGAGTCATGGGCTTGACATTAGACTACACATCTGCGCAGACTCCCAATCTGCGCTGTATCTGGAGCAGCCGGGAAGGATTCCCGCTTGTCCGGGGCGCAAAGCCTTGCGTCTCCCTCATCGAAAGAAGGCGTGACATGAGTACAGCAATCGTTGACCGTCCGGAGAACGAGCAGGCCCAGGCGTGGTGGTTCCTCGACCTCCTCGTCGTCGAGCACCGCTGCGCCCCCGGCATGGAGACCGTTGTGCTGGAGATGACCCTGCCGGTGGGCTCCGCGGCGCCTCTCCATGTGCACGACAACCTCGATGACACCTGGTACATCCTCGAGGGCGAGATGGTGGTGCGTTGTGGCGACGACGTGTCGACCGTCGGCGCCGGGTACTGGGTATCGATGCCGCGCGGTGTGCCGCACACCTTCCGGGTCGTCGGTGATCGGGATGCCCGCATCCTGCTCGTACACGACAACGCCAGCTTCCGGGACCTGATCCGAGAACTGGGCGTTCCAGCCGATGCCCACATCGTTCCCACCCAGCCGGTCTTTCCGGCGATGGAGGAGCTAGCCCGTGTGGCCAGCGCTCATGACCTCACCCCCATCGGACCGCCCCTGAGCGAGGAAGACGCCGGCGCCGTGTTAGCAACCGCACGCTGATCACTCAGCGGCTCACACCACGCACCCGGGGGGTTGCTCGTGGCAGTGCGGACCTGCACGTCTCCTCTCGCTCTGGTCCTCAGGCCGCGCCACCTCTCACGTGAAGGGACCAAAGATGCGAGTGCGATCGCTCGGCCACGTCGTTCTCAAAGTTCGAAACCGTGACCGCTCCGAAACCTTCTACTCGGAACTCCTTGGCATTCCGGTCATCTCACGGATTTCGGATCCGGTGCACATGACGTTCTTCTCGCTCGGGAATCACCACGATTTCGCCGTCGTCGAAGTCCGAGAACGCGCTCCCACACCCGATCCCATGACCACCGGCCTCGACCACGTCGCATTCAAAATCGGTGATTCGCTCGAGGAGTTGTCCGCCGCAAAAGCCGACCTCGAAGCGGCGGGCATCGTTCTGTTTGAGGCGGACCGCACGTTCACGAGGAGCTTGCATTTGCAGGATCCTGACGGCAACCAAGTCGAGCTGTACATCGATACCTCGGACACGTGGAAGACCGACGTTCCGGCTGTCACCCCGCCCCAGCCGCCGAGTATCCGACGAAGCTCGCTCTGAACGCGGTTGCAAACTTTCAGCGGGCCTGGCGACAGCTGACATCTCGCGACAGGAGCGACTGAATCACGTTGTCGACTCCATGCTGCGCGATATCCGGGGAATAGCGGGCGTTCTGCTGCCGAACGCAACAAACCTCAGAGGATTTAGGCTGCACGCGCATGAGCCTGCGATCCAGCGGACGTAGCTATGCGAGAGCCGTCACCCATGCAACGAAGTCTTCGGCAACGCCAGGAGGGTTGGCATCGACCGCTTGGTCAACAATGGCCTGGTAGTACTCGAGCTCGTGAACGAGCACAGGCACCTCCCGGCCGAACAGTCTCTTGATCACCCCGGCCTCGTGCAGCTCCCGCGCCACTCGTACGCATAAATCGACGAGGGCTTGGGTCGCCGCATCGGTGACCTCGTACGTCTCCGGTGCCTCGGGCTCGGTTACCCACAAGCCGCGGGCGCTCAACCATTCCTTACACAAGGCGGCACCCATCGGATCTTGCTGACCACCAACCACGGTCAGCGCGTTCTGAAGCCAGAACGCGTAGTTCCACCGCGCCTCAGCTTCATCAGAAGGCACCCACCACACGTGCCGTCGGTCTTCCGGGCTGGCGGTCCACGCGTAATGGACTCGTTCCTCAGTGTTCCACCCCACGGTCAGGGTGGGACGCATCGGATCATCCTCTTCGTCATAGACGAACAAAGAGATGGCGTAGACCCCGGATGCGTCAGCGTCTGCGGCGGCTGTCAGGGCGGATTGAACGCGCGTCTTCAGATAGTCAGGGAAGTCCACAACCCGATCATCACCGATCGAGTCCTCGTGCCGACGACCTGCCCTGCGATCCGACCGACGTTCTGGGCGCGCATGAATGCGGTGTTCGCTGGCAACGTCGAGATGGTGGCGGATCACTCCTCGGAGGCCACCGCACGGGCCCGGCGCTCCAAGTTCAGAGACGGTGCTTGCCTGTTTGTCCAACTGGTGCCGTCAGTCGCGCAGTACCGCTGGCAATGGGAGATTAAATTGCCTTGCCTGGACGGCCATATGGCTCAAGTCGTCGTCGCTCAGGCCTAGCTCCTGCGCGATTTCGGCCCGATCCGGAGGTCGCCCGAGACGTGCGCTCAACCGCTCGACGGCCTCGCTCACCATCTGCACCTTCGACGTCACCGAACGAGGGACGGGCCATGGTTCGTCGAATGGCGACGGGTCGTTTCCCGGAGTCGTCACGGCCCCTAGTTTGACGCCCAATCCTGCTTCTTGCGCTATGGATTGATAGGGGGCACTCGCGGCGGGACTGGCGGCAGGTGGCCCGGATCGGTTCGTCGTGGTCGGCCCACCGGCAGAGGTGCAGACCACCCCCCCTTCCGCCGACTTACCAAGCCCCGTCGGTTCCCTTCGCTAACGTGCCCGCTGTGGACTTCGTGCCGGGGGACCTGGTAGAGCGGCGCTACGGCCGCGGCGAGTCGGCGCATCGGACGGATCACCGGCCGGGGTCCGTGAGGGCTACGACATCTGGTACGTGACGACCGGGATGGGGATGACCTACTGCGATAACGGCCGGGACCTGCGCCAGGTCGCCGACTCCCTAGGGACGCAGGCCCATCTCAGGGGTCCCAATGAGCGGCTACTGCGCCTCGGATGTTCCGAGTGCCCCTATGGACCGGCCCGCGATCTCAGTTCAGGGCGCCGATCGGCCTGTTGGTGTTGCCCTCCTCTGGCGGCCGCACTGCACGACCGCCAGAGGAGGGTTCTGTTCAAGTGAGTTTGATGACCTTGTGCATGCCCATGAGAGCGTGCGGCATGCCGGTCGTGGTGTCTGCGACGAAGCACAGGAGTACGTAGGTGCCGGCCGGCAAGTTATAGGCCACCCGGATCGTGTTGCCTGGCGAGACCACGTCGTTCCCTGCCGACGGGCCACTCAGGCCGAATGGGGGCGGCCCCTGGGCGTTCGAGTTGAAGTAGGTCTGGACCTGTGCGTCGGTGGTCCCCGCCTTGACGGGTTGGAGATCCATGAAGTGGAGGGTGTCCTTCGCAGTGTTCGCGAATACATAGCTGCCTGTGTGGGGCCAGGTGTTGGGGGCGGTAAACCGGTCGGCAGCGGTGGCCTGAACGCTCACGTCACCATGCAGCGGACCCCGGCCGCTGCCTGCAGTCACGCGAAGCGGAGTGAAGATCGGAGAGCCGACCCCGGAGAAATTGGTCAGGTCCATCAGATAGTAGGTACCGACGGTCAAGTTAACGGTGACAGTCGCGCTCGCTCCTCCTGAAACGTCGGCGAGCCCGATGGCGTTCACGTCGCGTACCAACTCCCGGGAGCCTTTGGCAGCGGTTGCCGGCGTCTGGTTGAACTCGTCACGCAGGTCGGCTGCCACCTGAGAGCCAGTGGCTCCGCCCTTGAGTGAAAACAGCGTGATGTTGCTGCCGCTGCCGGGCGTCTTGTTGTTACTCAAGACAACGAAGCTGTCCGTGCCCGCCTGAATGGTCGGCTGGCTGATGGCGACCCGAGAGCCATCGCCAACGACTAGGGCGGAGTGAGGCAACTGCCGGCACGACGTCAACCCGACGGCGACCAGCCCCACACTCGCCGCAACGGACAAGATTCTGACTGGCCGGCTCAACAGACGACTAGTGGGCATCTGCACTCCCTGGGACGACGCAAGGGGTCGGAGCGCCTCATGTTGCATCCGTTGTCAGCTGCCCGTCAGGCGTTCGCAGAAATAGACGGAGATCGATCTCATCTACATGGCAGAGCCCCCGCCGCACCTATGTCGGGTCACCAGCGGGGGCTCTCGGTCCAGCGCAGGTTAGTCGCTGTCGAGCACCACTTGCAGGTGGCTCACCAGCCGTTGCAGATTCTTCCGGGTCAGCTCCCATTCCTTACCGTGGCCGACTTGCAAGCAGGTAGCCGTCGAAGTCGTCAGGCTCCGGGGTTCCTTGCTGCCCGCCACACTTGCTCGGCCAACGGTGCGAGCACTTCGCTCGGCGTGCTCGTGCTCGTGCGCGTCCGGCTAGCCGTGAGCTTGGTAACACGTTCGCAGATTGTGGAACCTGGTGCTCTCTTGTGCTCCCGGCACCACCACGCTGTGATCCACGCCGGCGGTTTCCGCCTCACCCTGCACCCCCACCACCCGCGCCCTGACCATCACCACCACCGCCGGCACACCCGTCCCGCACCGGCACCAGTGGCCCTGCCAGCCCGCCGAACATCTCGACCCCGACGCCACCATCGACGCCACCACCCTGCCGCCCCACGCCGGCGACAAACTCGACCTGCACTACGCCGTCGCCGTCCTCATGCAACACGCCGCCTAAAGCCAGTACACCGAGACGCCCAGCACGCTCCAGCAGCGCGACGGCCGGAGCGCGCGGTAGCCAGGCAGTAGCGGACGCTTCCGGGGGACAAGATGCTCACATGACCGCGGTCTCAACGACGTAGTGCTTCGTAGCCGAGATCCAGCCCCTCCATTCAGCGACGGCGTTGGCGCGGCGAACGACCGCCTGTGCGACCTCCGTGACACCCATTAGCCGAGGACGAACGGTCGGGGTTTGCGCCGTCGATATTCAGGCGGGACCCGGAAGGGGCCATCCGACATCGCCCGGCCACTGTTTTGCGGCCGGCCGCGCAGACGTGATGCCATTCTCACGCGCATCGCTGCGATCACTACTCAGCATTCCGGAAGGCCCTTGTTGCGTTCATAGTCTGAACGGAGCGGGACCTGCCTGCGAATGCGGGACCTTGGCCTCTGGCCCCGACCGCGCGTCGTCACGAGCATCAGCGCGTGGCCATCTGAACCTGGCCGCGTCGGGAGCATCGGATGAGCGCCGGTGACGCGGCGAGGATCGGCACCGGGCTGGCCTTCGTAGTGATGCCGCTGGTGTTCGTCCTCGCGTTCGCGAACCACCCCGGCTTGCTCCGTCCGCGAATCCTGGGTCCGGAGGAGCTCATCGACCGGGCGCACGGCAATCGCGTCCTGCACGCTGGCCACGCCTTGGTAACGGTGAACACCGCGCTGATGATCGTCGTCGCCGTACACCTCGGGCGTCTGGTAACGCGGCACGGTGCCGGCTGGGCGGGCCTCGTCGGCACGCTCTTGGCGGTGCTGGGCACTGTGGCTCTCACGGCGGACAAGGGCGCGCTGTGCCTGACGATGAGCGCCCTCGACGGCCTCAGCGACGACGAGTTCGCGGCCGCGCGCCCCGCCCTGTCCGCGATCTTCGCGAAGAAGGGGTGGCTGTGGCTGCTCTGGGGCATGCTCCTGATCCCTGTGGGGTTCGCCGTGCTGGCGATCGCCGCCCTCGTCACCTCGGCGTTCTCCACCTGGGTCGCGGTCCTACTGCTCGTGGGCGTGCTGCTCATCGGCTTCCCTGACGGCGCCGAAATCGTCAACCTCAGTGCAGCCGTCGTCATGAGTGCGGGCCTTGTGCCGTTCGGGCTGTCGATGATCGCCGGGTAGCCGCTGGTTGCGGCCGGTTCGTCATCGGCGCGCGGAGGTGCCTACCGCGCGCTTCGGCGCGGTTTGCCTACCCTCCGCGTCACATGCCGTGTATTCCACTTGCGGTTTACCACCATCTTGCTAGCTTCCGGACGTTCGCTTGCAACTCGCAACGCTCGGGGGCTCATGGTGTCGGACACCACCTGCCACATGTCGATCTCACTGGACGGCTTCGTCGCTGGGCCGGATCAGAGCCGGGCGGAGCCCCTGGGGAAGCGGGGGCGGGAGCTGCACGGCTGGCACATCGGCGACCCGCGGGCCAACGACGCTGACAAGATCGCGAACGAGTGGCTCATGCGCCCCCGGGGTGCGTATGTGATGGGGCGGAACATGTTCGGCCCGATCCGCGGGGGCTGGGACGAAGACTGGTCTGGCTGGTGGGGCCCCGAACCGCCCTATCACGCGCCGGTTTTCGTGCTGACCCATTACCGCCATGATTCGATCCAGATGGACGGGGGGACGACGTTCTACTTCGTCACCGAGGGCTTCGAAGCGGCCTACTCCGCAGCGTGTGATGCGGCCGGGGGGAACGGGGTGGACATCGCCGGTGGGGCCTCGACCGTCCGACAGGCGTTGACCGCCGGCGTGATCGACGAGCTCACCCTCGACATCGCGCCCGTCCTGCTCGGTTCGGGCGAGCGCATCTTCGACGGGGTTGAGTCCTTCGGCTTCGAGCCCGCCGAAGTGCTTCACTCACCGCTGACCACCCACATCCGGTACCGCCGCGTCAGCTGATTCCGCGGCCCGCCGCCCCGCTGCGCAGCAGCCAGGGTTCGGACACACGGTAGCGGCCTAATAGGGCTCGGCCGTCGGAGCTCGAGGCACGTTACGGACGCCCCGAGGGTCGCGTGCCGCGCGACCGCGAAGCGGAGGCCGAACTCGTGCGGCGTGGAGTCTCGGTGTTCTCTGCCGCCGATCGGCGAATGCAGGCTCCGGAGCATCGTTATCGGGCGCTTGACCTGACGGGTCACGACGTCGGCTGACCGCATTCAGCCCAGCAGTGGCAGCAGTTCGGCGCTGAGGTGGGCCAGCTGCTCGGCAGCGCCGCGGCGGGCGGCGGCGACGTCTCGGGCGACGATCGCGGCCGGCGTTACGACTTCCAGGTAGGCCTTGAGTTTCGGCTCGGTGCCGCTCGGGCGCACGACTATTCGCCCGCCGGCAAGCTGCAGCCGTACCCCCTCGGTCGGTGGCAGGCCGCCCGTGGGATGGCTGAGATCGCGGGCGCTCTGCACCCGCATCCCGCCAAGTTCCGGCGGCGTGGAGGCGAGCAGCCACTCGATCACCCGGGCGCCCGCACGCGGATCAGTGTGGCGAACCGAGAGCTGGGCGGTGGCGAAAAGCCCTATTTCGCAGGCCAATTCGTCGAGGCGATCGAGCAGCGTGCGTCCGGAACGCTTGAGCACGGCGGCCAGTTCGGCCGCGGCGAGGGCCGCGCTGATGCCGTCCTTGTCGCGGACGAAGGACAGTCCGACCGCGTAGCCGAGCGCCTCCTCGTAGGCGAACACCAGCTCCGGGCCGCCCGCCCGGGCGAGCCACTTGAAGCCGGTGAGGGTCGTCGTCGCGTCCGCATCACGGGCGGCGGCGAGGGCCGGCAACGCCGAGGACGAGACGATGGTGGTCGCGACGAGCGGCCGGCCGTGACGCGGCTCGCGCGTGAGGATGTGGTCGGCGAGCAGCAGGCCCAGCTCGTCGCCGGTCAGCAGCCGGCCGACCCCAGCGGCCATGTCCGCGACGGCGCAGCGGTCGGCGTCCGGGTCGTTGGCGATCGCGATGTCGGCGCCGGTGCGCTCGGCCAGCTCCAGCAAGAGGTCGGTGGCGCCGGGCTCCTCCGGGTTCGGGAACGCGATCGTGGGGAAGTCCGGGTCGGGCGCGGCTTGCGCGGCGACAACGTCCGGCGCGTCGAATCCGGCCTGAGCGAAGGCGTCGAGCATGATGGCGCCGCCGACCCCGTGCAGTGGCGTGTATGCGATCCGCACCCCGCGATCGGCGACCAGCGACAAGCTCGTGATGGCGTTCAAGTAATCGCGGCGGATCTCGGGGCCCAGCGTCTCGAACCGCTCTGAGAGCTCCAGGTCCGACGCGGGTGGTGCCGCCGCGATGGCAGCTTCGATGAGGGCGTCCTGCGGCGGGACGAGCTGGGCGCCGCCGAGATAGACCTTGTAGCCGTTGTCCTGCGCCGGGTTGTGGCTCGCCGTCACCATGATGCCGCCGTCGGCTTGGCGGGCGCGCACGGCGTAGGCCAGCACCGGGGTCGGCAGCGCCTCGCCGAGCAGTTCGACGCGCAGCCCTGCCGCAGCCATCACCCGGGCGCTGTCCACGGCGAAGGTGTGGCTGCGGTGGCGGGCGTCGTAACCGATCACGATGTGCGGTGCTCCGGCGACGGTTTCGCGCAGGTACGTGGCCAGCCCGGCCGCGGCGCGGCGCACCACGGCGACGTTCATCCCGTTCGGTCCGGCGCGCATCGGCCCGCGCAGCCCGGCGGTGCCGAACGTCAGCGATCCCGCGAACCGGTCAGCCAGCTCCGCCTCGTCGCCGGCGTCGAGCAGGGCCTGCAGTTCGGCGCGATCGGCCGGATCCGGGTCGGTCGCGATCCACTCGCGTACCCGCTCGTCCAGCGCCGCGTTCAAAGATCAACGCTCCCATGATCAAGGTCTGAGCCGTTTGAGGCGGCCGATTTCATGATCATGGGTGCGTTGATCTTGGTTGCCGTCACAGCCGGCGGACCACCTCGGCGAGCAGCGCGCCCATCCGGGGAGCCGCAGCCCGGCCGACGGCGAGTACGTCGGCGTGCTCGAGCGCGTCGCCCGAGAGCCCGGCGGCCAGGTTGGTGACCAGCGAGAGCGCGAGCACCTCGGCGCCTTCGGCCCGGGCAGCGACCGCCTCGTAGACCGTCGACATGCCGACCAGGTCGGCGCCGAGCATCTGCAGGGCCCGGATCTCCGCCGGGGTCTCGAACTGCGGGCCCGGCATGACGGCGTAGACCCCCTCCTCGAGTGCGGGATCGACGCTGCGGGCCAGCGCGCGCAGCCGGGCGCTGTAGCACTCGGTGAGGTCGACGAACTGCGGGCCGACGAGCGGGGTGCGTCCGGACAGGTTCAGGTGGTCGGCGATGAGCACCGGCTGGCCCACCGAGAGCCCCTCACGCAGTCCGCCGGCCGCGTTCGTGAGCGCGACGACCTTCGCCCCGGCGGCGCAGGCGGTGCGCACGCCGTGCACGACCACCGAGAGGTCATGGCCCTCATACGCGTGCACCCGGCCGAGGAAGGCCAGCACCCGCCGCCCGCCCACATCGATCGAGCGCACCTCGCTGCTGTGGCCCGTGACGCCGAGGGCGGGAAAGCCGCCGAGTTCGCTGAGGTCGAACGTGGCTGCGGGTTCGCCGAGCAGGTCGGCGGCGGGTAGCCATCCGGAGCCCAGGACGATCGCGATGTCGTGCTGATCGGCGCCGGTCAGCTCGGCGAGGCGAGCAGCCGAGGCTTGGGCGTCCGGCGGGTCAGCCGCGAAGGCGCTGCTCATGTCCCGATCCTGGCACGGCTCGCGCGGTCCACCGCCCGCCCTCGTGCCGGATCTGCACCGGGTGGTCGAAGCACCCGCTGATCAGCTCGCTCGTGACGACCTCGGTGACCGGACCCTGCGCGAACACCTCGCCGCCCCGCAGCAGCACCGCGTGGGTCGTGCTCGCCGGGATCTCTTCGAGGTGATGGGTGACGAGCACGCTCGCCAGCCGGGGGTGACCGGCTCGCAGCGTGTCCAGGCCGGTGAGCAGCTGCTCGCGGGCGGCGAGGTCCAGGCCGGTAGCCGGCTCGTCGAGCAGCAGCAGCGCGGGATCGGGCATGAGCGCCCGGGCGATGAGGGCCCTCCCGCGCTCGCCCGACGAGAGCGTCGTCCAGCGGGCCTCGCGCAGCGGCGACATGCCGAGTACCTCGATGAGCTCGTCCGCCTGCTGCAATTGCGCCGGGCTGGGCTTCCAGCGCTGCTGGAGCCCGACGGTGTTGGTCGCCCCGGACAGCACCACCTCGCGTACCGACAGCGGCCGCTGAAGAGGATGCCGCGGATCGACGTGACCGATCGCCGTGCGCAGCTGGCGCATGTCGACCTTGCCGAGTTCCGCGCCGAGGACGCGCACCTGCCCGGCGGTCGGGTGTTCCAGGGCTCCGAGCAGGCGTAACAACGTCGTCTTGCCGGCGCCGTTGGGACCGATCAGCACCCAGTGCTCGCCCTGGCGCACCGTGAGGGAGACGTCGTGGAGCAGGAAGCGGTGAGCACGGACGAAATCGACGGCGACGGCTTCCAGGACGATCCCGTTCGGTTGCGCCACCCGGCGAAGGCTATCCAGTCGCCCCCGCCGACGCCGCCTCGACCGGGCCGGCCGCGTCCCATCCATCGACCAGGACCTTCACCGACGTGTCCCGCGACTGCACCTGCTCGCCGCAGGTGCGGCAGACCTCGATCAGGTCCAGGTCGTGATCATGGTGCTGGTGCGCCATCCGCGGCGCGTCGACCGCCCAGGCATTGCCCCAGGCGACGAGCGCGCGGATGACCGGGCTCAGCGCCCTTCCGGCCGGGGTGAGGTGATAGCCGAAGCGGGCCGGGGCAGTGGAGTACTCCCGCCGCTCGAGAATCCCGGCGGCTTCCAGCGCGCGCAGGCGGGCGGCGAGGCGGTCGCGGGGGGCCCCCGTGTTGCGGGCGATGTCGTTGAAGCGGTGGTTGCCGAGGAAGACCTCCCGCAGCGCCAGCATCGACCACTTCTCGCCGACCAAAGCCATCGTCGCGGCCACCGGGCACGGGCGGCCCGGCAGGTCGTGCCCGGCCAGCGCCTGGCGTGGCAGGGGCGCGCCCCCGTTGTCGATCTGCAGCCCTCCGGCATCCTTCATGCTCCTAGGTTGCCATCTCAAACCGACATGCGCTAGCCTCACCGCCATGTCAGTTCGAGAATCAAACTCGCGGCCGCCGAGCCGGGTCGTCTTCGCCGTCGTCGCGGCGGCCATCTTCATGTCGAACCTGGACCTGTTCATCGTGAACGTGGCCCTGCCGAGCATCGGCGCCGATTTCGGGGGATCGCTCGCCCGGCTCTCCTGGATTCTCAACGGCTACGCGATTGCCTTCGCGGCGCTGCTGATCGCCGCCGGGCGGCTCGGTGACCGGATCGGCCAGCGTCGCGTGTTCCTGGCCGGCGTCGCGGTGTTCACGCTTGCCAGCGCCCTCTGCGCTGCCGCCCCGAACCTCGGCGTCCTCGTCACGGCACGCGTCCTGCAGGCGGCCGGCGCCGCGGCTCTCATTCCCACCTCGCTGGCGCTCCTGCTCGCGGCGACGCCCGCGGACAAGCGTTCGGGCGCGGTCCGCGGATGGGCCGCGATCGGCGGCATCTCGGCGGCGCTCGGGCCGGTGGCCGGGGGGCTGCTGGTGCAGGCCGACTGGCGCTGGGTCTTCCTGGTCAACCTTCCGGTCGGGGTGGCCGCCATCATCGCCGGGCGGATCGTGCTCCCGCATCCGCCAGCGCGTCCGGACGAGCCGCTTCCCGACCTCCTGGGCGCAGCGTTGCTGACCGCCGGCATCGGGACGGTCACGGGTGCCCTGGTCGAGGCACCGGGGTGGGGTTGGGGGTCGGCGCGCACGATCGCCCTGTTCGGCGCCTCCGCGGTCGCGCTCGGCTGGTTCCTTGCGCGCTGCCTCTCGCAGGAGCGGCCGCTGATCGAGCCGACGCTCTTGCGGATCCCGAACTTCGGCACCGCCACGGCGGCTGTCTTCCTGTTCAGCCTCGGGTTCGCGGCGATGCTGCTGTCGAATGTGCTGTGGTGCCAGGACGTCTGGCACTACTCGGCGCTACGCACCGGCCTCGCCGTCGCTCCTGGTCCGGCGATGGTGCCGGCGCTTGCCATCGGGGCAGGCCCACTGGTGCGCCGGATCGGGCCAGGCATCGTCGCTGCAGCAGGCAACGCGTTCTTCGCCGTGGGCCTGCTGTGGCGGGTCCTGTTCGCCGGAACCACGCCGCATTACGTGACTGATCTGCTCCCCAGCATGCTGCTGACCGGCATCGGGGTCGGGCTCGCGCTGCCGACGCTGATCAGCACGACAGCGACGGCGTTGCCCGCCGAGCGTTTCGGCACCGGGTCAGCCATCGTCAACACCAGCAGGCAGGTCGCGTCAGCACTCGGCGTGGCGATCCTCGTGACGATCCTCGGCTCGCCCGCGTCACCCGCCGCCGCCCGCGCCGTCTTCCAGCACGGATGGATCACGGCCGGTGCCGCGAACCTCGCGGCCGCGATCGTGTGCCTGCGGCTGCGGCGGGGTCAGGTGCTGGCCGCGGCCGCTCGTTCGGCGCCGGACGGTGAACTGGCCGGTTCGGCCAGCGGCTCCGGAGCGTCCATCGAGCCGACGCCGGTGAGCGTCTCGGCGCTCTCGTCCGCGTCCTCGTCCTCGTAGTGGTACTTGCCGCCGCGCAGCCACGAGGCCCAGCCCGCGACGAGGCAGGCGATCACCGAGAAGATGAACGCCACCTGCAGCCCGTGGTGGAACGGTCCGGAGATCAGGTTCGGGAAGAACGACCGGCCGGTCAGGAACTGCTGGTGCGCGGCGCTCAACTGATGCACCGACGGGCCGAGCAGCTGCTGGATCGGGTTGAAGCCGAGCAGTGACGCGAAGAGCGTCGCCACCGGCGGCAGGTGCGAGATCCGGGCCGCATCAGCGGCCGAGACCCCTTGCGCCGTCAGGCCATGGCTCAGCGCGCCGCTCAGCGTGGATGCGAGCCCGAGGATCATCAGCGAGAAGAAGATGCCGATCGACAGCACGGTCGCGGAGTTCTGGAAGGTGGTGGCCATCCCGGAGCCGGCGCCGCGCTGGCGGGGCGGAATGGAGTTCATGATCCCGGCGCGGTTGGGCGAGGAGAACATGCCCATGCCGACCCCGTCGAGCACCAGGATCGCGGCGAATGCCCAGTAGCTGAAGTTGACCGGAAGGATCAGCAGCAGCAGGAACGACACTGCCGCGACGGCCATGCCACCCGTGGCGAACGGCCGGGCGCCGAACCGGTCGGACAAGAATCCCGAGATGGGCGCCGCCAGCAGGAAGCCGATCGTCAGCGGCAGCAGGTAGATCCCGGCCCACAGCGGGGTGCGTTCGAAGCTGTAGCCGTGCAGTGGCAGCCAGATGCCCTGCAGCCAGATGATCAGGATGAATTGCAGGCCGCCGCGGCCCAGAGCGGCGAGCAGGCTGGCGATGTTGCCGGCCGTGAAGGCCCGAATCTTGAACAGTTCCAGGTGAAACATCGGGTCCGTGACGCGCTGTTCGATGGCGACGAAGAGCCCGAGCACGGCGACACCGCCGAAGATGGCCGCGAGCACGTACGGGTTGGTCCAGCCCATCGTGTGGCCGCCGTAGGGCTGGATGCCGTACGTGATGCCGACGAGCACCGCGATGAGGCCGAACGCGAACGTGATGTTGCCCCACCAGTCGAGCTTGGCCTTCTGGCGTACCCCGTTGTCCTTCAGCTTCAGGTAGGCCCAGATGGTCCCGAACACCCCGAAGGGCACCGAAACCAGGAAGATCAGATGCCAGTTGACGGGGCCCAGCAGCCCGCCGATCACGAGGCCGATGAACGAGCCCGCGATGCCGGCAACGTTGTTGATCCCGAGTGCCAGACCGCGCTGATGGGACGGGAATGCGTCGGTGAGGATCGCGCTGGAATTGGCGAACAGGAACGCGCCGCCGATGCCCTGTAGCACCCGCATGACGATCAGCCACCAGGCGCCGGCAGTTCCGGTCATCCACGTGACCGACAGCATGATCGAGAAGAGCGTGAAGATCGCGAACCCGAGGTTGTACATCCTGACCCGGCCGTACATGTCGCCGATCCGCCCGAAGCTCACCACCAGCACGGCGGTGACCACGAGGAATCCCATGATCAGCCAGAGCAGGTAGCTGGTGTTCTGCGGCTTCAGGGGGTCGAGCTTGATGCCTTGGAAGATGTTCGGCAGGGCGATCAGCAGGATCGACGCGTTGATCGTGACCATGAGGACGCCGAGCGTCGTATTCGACAGGGCGATCCACTTGTAGGCCGCACCCTGCTCACGCTCGAGGGACTCGGGGGTCTGACCGGTCGTCGAGACGCGGTCGGCGCGCCCACGCCTGCGCATGACACCTCCGGGGGCACAGCCTGAAAGAACGAGCGATGAGCAGTTACTTGCTTGAGGATAACTAAAATCGGTTCGGGTGTCGAACTGGGGTCGCGGCACGCGGCCGGCGAAGACGCGCGGGAAAGCCGGCGATGAGGCAGGCTCGGGGGTGTGCCGGCCACACCCCCGACCCTCCCACTCGAGGCGGGCGAGTTCGCCGAGGTGGTGCTTCGAGGCGCGCTGCGCGACCCCGCCGGCACCGGACGTGTGGTCGCCTTCCTCGAGCGTTTCCTGGGTTTGCGGATCGGCGGGCGACGTTGGGTCGTCCTCACCAATCGCCGGCTGCTGGTGCTGCGTCGCCGCGATCCCCGGGCGTACCGGGGCGACCAGTGGTTCGACGTCTCCCTGGATCGCCGGCGCATCCGGGCGTCGATGCCGTTCATGGAAGGCAGCCTGGTGGTCATGGCGATGGTCAGCGCGAAGGGCCCGGCAACGCTGCTGCTGCCGTCGCGCGCCTTCAAGGAAGCCCAGCGGATGGCGCGGTCGCTCGGCGCGGACAGTCGCTAATGGGTCGCTGGAAAGCGGCCGGCCGCTACTGTTCGTAGGGTGCGGATTCCGTTCAATTCCTCGCCGCGCACCAGCCTGGGCATCGAATGGGAGCTGCAACTCGTCGATCCCGTCACCCGGCAGCTGGCGTCGGCCGCCAGCGACGTCTTGGCCGAGCTGCGCGGAGGCGAAGCGGAGCATCCCAAGGCCAAGCACGAGCTGTTCGAATCGACCATCGAGATCATCACCGGCGTCTGCGGCACGGTCGCCGAGGCGAAGGACGACCTGGCTGCCACCCTCGCTGACGTCGTGGACGCGGCCGGGCGTCGCGGACTCCGGGTGTCGTGCAGCGGCACCCACCCGCTGACGGAATGGACCGGGCAGCGGATCAGCCCCGATCCGCGCTACGCCAAGCTCATCGAGCACATGCAGTGGATGGCGCGGCGGCTGCAGATCTTCGGAGTCCACGTGCACGTCGGCGTGCGCAGCCCCGACAAGGCGATCCCGATCGTCAACGCGCTCACCGCTTACGTGCCGCATCTGCTGGCCCTGTCGGCGTCCTCGCCGTTCTGGAGAGGTCACGACACCGGCCTCGCGTCCGCCCGGTCGAAGATCTTCGAGGGCCTGCCGACGGCCGGCCTGCCCGTCCAGCTCTCGGACTGGGGGGAGTTCGAGCAGCTGATGGGCACGCTCGTGGCTTCCGGCACGATCGAGACCATCCGGGAGATCTGGTGGGACATCCGTCCGCATCCCGGGTTCGGCACCGTCGAGTTGCGCATTTGTGACGGGCTGCCGACCCTGCAGGAAGTCGGCGCGGTGGCCGCGCTGGCTCAGTGCCTGGTCGACCAGCTGAACACGCAGCTCGATCGCGGGTACCGGCTGCCCAGGCCGAATGCCTGGGTGCAGCGGGAGAACAAGTGGCGGGCCGTCCGGCACGGGCTGTCCGCCGAGCTGATCGTCGACGAGCACGGCACGACGCGCCCGCTGCGCGAGGCCATCGACGAGCTGGTCCACGACCTCAGCCCGCTCGCCGAGCGTCTCGGGTGCGCCGCCGAACTCGAGGACGTGCTTGCCATCCTGGAAGCGGGCGCCAGCTACGAGCGTCAGCGCAAGGTGGCAGCTGACAGCGGCTGCGATGTCCGGGCGGTGGTCGACAGCCTGCTGGCCGAGATGCGGGCCGGACGGCTCGTGGCCGCGGGGACACCGACATGACCGACGATCCGGCCGCCGGCTTCCTGGCTGCGCACGAGCACGAGCTGATCGCGTTCCGCCACGACCTGCACCGCCATCCCGAGCTCGGTCGCGGCGAACACCGCACCACCTCGGCGGTTGCCGCCGCCCTCACCGCCGCAGGGCTGACTCCGGAACTGCTGCCACTGAGCGGTCTGTGGTGTGACGTCGGCGAAGCGTCGGCAGGGCCGACCGTCCTGCTGCGTGCTGATCTCGACGCGCTGCCGCTGGACGATCCGAAGGACGTGCCTTACCACTCGGTCAACCCGGGGGTGTGCCACGCCTGCGGCCATGACGTCCACACCGCGATCGTGCTCGGCGCCGGCCTCGCCCTGGCGCAGATCGCCCGCCGCGACGGGCTGCCCGGGCGCGTGCGTCTGGTGTTCCAGCCGGCGGAGGAGGTGATGCCGGGCGGCGCCCTCGACGTCATCGAAGCCGGCCTCGTCGACCCTGCAGACCTGGCGCTGGCGTTGCATTGCGACCCGACGCTCGAGGTCGGCCGGATCGGGTTGCGCAGCGGCCCCATCACTGCCGCGTCCGACATGATCACGGTGCGCCTGAGCGGACCGGGGGGCCACACGTCGCGTCCGCACAACACCGTTGACCTGATTTACGCGCTCGGGCAGCTGCTCACCGACCTGCCGGCGGCGCTGAACCGGCTCATCGACCCGCGGGCCGCCGTCACCCTGGTGTGGGGCATGGTCGAGGCCGGCTCGGTAGCCAACGCGATCCCGCAGTCGGCGCTCGCCCGGGGCACGGTGCGCGTCCTCGATCGCGACGTCTGGGCGACCGTGCCCGACGTGCTGGCCCGGGTGGCCGGGCAGATCGTTGCGCCCTACGGCGCCGGGCTGGAGATCGACCACCGGCGCGGGGTGCCGCCGGTCGTGAACGACACCCGCGCCGTGGCGCTGCTGAACGCGGCGGCCGACGGGGCCCTCGGCCGTGACGCGAGCGTCAGCACCTCGCAGTCGCTCGGCGGCGAGGACTTCGGCTGGTACCTGGCGAAGGTCCCGGGGGCGATGGCCCGGCTCGGGGTCCGCCCGCCGGGGGCCGAAGCGTACGACCTGCACCAGCCGGGCTTCGACGTGGACGAGCGCTGCATCGGGGTCGGCGTGCGGCTGCTGACCGAGGCGGCGCTGCTCGGTCTGCGCAGCTGAGCCGGCGCCGCACAGCCGGGAAACGCCGGTCGGCCGGGAAAGATCAGTCGGCGGGGGCGCTGCCGCTGCACTCCCGGGCGCGGATTTCGGCGACGTAGTCGGCTGGCGCTCCCGCCTTGTCGGCGGCCTCGGCGATCAGGCCGAGGTAGTGGCAGGAGGGCAAGCCCCCCTCGTAGGCGACCAGCACGTACGTCCACGCGAGCATGTCGCCGTCGAGGGTCGAGACGCGCACCCGGAGCTTGTCGTAGATCCCGGTGCGGTTGACTCCCGCGCCTTCCCACTCGTCGAGAACCTTCTCATCGAGCGGCGAAACGTCGTAAAGCATCACATATGTCTCTGCCTGGGGATCTTGGACGACCGTGACCAGCGCGCCGTCCCACCCGACGTCCTCGCCGCCGAACGTCAGCCGCCAGCCCTTCAACCAGCCGACGCTCTCGACCGGCGAGTGGGGGCAGCGCTCGCGCATCTGGTCGGGGTCGAGATTGCTCCCGTACGCCGCGTAGAGGGCCACCTGGGCACCATAACCAGCCGCGATGTCGCAGCGGTGGCGCATCACCGGTGCAGTGGGCTGAGACACTGTGATGGTGCGCATCGCGATTCTTGGCGGGGGACCGGCCGGCTACGAGGCGGCGCTCGTCGCCGTCGAGCTGGGAGCCGGGGTCACCCTCGTCGAGCGGGACGGGATCGGCGGCGCCTGTGTCCTGACCGACTGCGTCCCGTCGAAGACGCTCGTCTCGACGGCGGAGGTGCGCACCACCGTGGACGGAGCCGACGCGCTCGGGCTGACCTGCTCGCAGGCGCCGGTCGACGCGCCGCGGCTCAACCGGCGTATCCAGGCGCTGGCCACCGCCCAGTCCGAGGACATCCGCGCCCGCCTCATCCGCGAGGGGGTCGAGGTGATCGACGGGCGCGGACGGCTGCTCGCCCCGGGCCTGGTGAGCATCCGGCGACGGGGTGAGAGCACCGAGGAGGAGTTCGCCGCGGACGCCGTCCTGCTGGCGACGGGCGCGACCCCGCGGGTGATCCCGGGCAGCGAGCCGGACGGGGAGCGCATCCTCGACTGGCGGCAGCTCTACGACCTGCAGGAGCTGCCCGAGCACTTGATCGTCATCGGCTCGGGCGTCACCGGTGCGGAGTTCGCGTCGGCCTACCGCGCGCTGGGTTCCGACGTGACGTTGATCTCCTCGCGCGACCGGGTGCTCCCCGGTGAGGACGCCGATGCCGCCGAGGTTCTCGAGGACGTCTTCCGCCGGCGCGGTATCGCGGTGCTGCAGCGTTCACGTGCGGCGGCGGTGCGCCGGACCGCCGGTGGGGTCGGCGTCGAGCTCACCGACGGCCGGATGGTGTCCGGCAGCCATGCCCTGATCGCCGTCGGCTCCTTGCCGGACACCCAGGGCCTCGGGCTCGCCGAGGCCGGCGTGCGCCTGCGCGAGTCCGGTCATGTCGAGGTCGACAAGGTCTCCCGCACGTCGCTGCCGGGCGTGTACGCGGCCGGCGACTGCACCGGCGTGCTGCCGCTCGCGTCCGTGGCCGCGATGCAGGGCCGGATCGCGATGTGGCATGCGCTGGGTGAGGCGGTGGCGCCGCTGCGGCTGATGACGGTCGCCGCGAACGTCTTCACTGACCCGGAGATCGCCACGGTCGGTGTGACCCAGCAGCAGGTCGAGCTCGGACGGGTGGCGGCTGATGTCGTCACGCTGCCGCTCGCCACGAACGCCCGGGCCAAGATGGGCGGACTGCGCGACGGGTTCGTGAAGTTCTTCGCCCGGCGCGGGGTCGGCACAGTGCTCGGCGGGGTCGTCGTCGCACCCCGGGCCAGCGAGCTGATATTGCCGGTGTCGATGGCGGTTCAGCATTCGCTGACCGTCGATCAGCTGGCCCACACGTTCGCGATCTACCCGTCGCTGTCCGGCTCGCTCACCGAGGCCGCCCGCCAGCTGATGCCGCACGACGACTACACGGCGGATTAGCGCCGAACTACTCGTCCTCGTCCTCGTCTTCCTCGATCGGCTTCGGGCGCGGGATGCCGTACTGGTCCAGGCGACGATTACGGAAGGTGTCGCTGGTCGTGTAGCCCATGACGATCGCGCACACCAGCAGGGCGAGCGGGATCGAGACGCGCAGGGACGCCGAGCCCGGCAGGATCGTGAACGCCACCGCGAACGGGAGCATGAGCAGCAGCGGGCGTCGGGCCTGGCGGTGACGCCAGCCCGGCCCGGTGAGGTCGGCCACCACCCAGGCGCGGTGAGAGGCCGGCAGCTGCCCGCCGATCAGGTAGTGGATGCGCCCCGTCAGCGGCGGGCGTTCAGGCGCTGCGGGTTCACTCGGCGATCTCACAGATCACAGCTCCGCTGGTCACGGTGGCGCCGACGGTCGCCGCCAACCCGCTGACAGTGCCACCCTTGTGCGCGGTCAGCGGCTGCTCCATTTTCATCGCCTCCAGCACCACGATGAGGTCTCCCTCCGCGACGGTGTCGCCGTCGGCGACGGCCACCTTCACGATGGTGCCCTGCATCGGGCTGGCCAGCGTGTTGCCGGAGGCTGCCACCGGCCCGTGCCCGGAGCGCTTGTGGGCCGGCTTCTTCGCCTTGCCTGCTGACGCCGCGACCCCGGCACCGAGCCCGGCAGGCAGCACGACCTCCAGCCGCTTGCCGCCGACCTCGACGACGACCCGCTCGCGCTCGCCGGCCTCCTCCTCGACGCCGGTTCCGCCGCTGAAGGGCGGGATCTGGTTGTCGAACTCGGTCTCGATCCAGCGGTTGTGCACCGTGAACGCGGCCTGCGGATCGGTGGGGGCGAACGCCGGGTCGCGCACGACCGCCTGGTGGAAGGGCAGCGCGGTCGGCATGCCTTCGACGATCAGCTCGTCCAGCGCGCGGCGCGAACGCTCGATGGCCTCGGTGCGGCTGGCACCGACGACGATGATCTTCGCGAGCAGCGAGTCGAACTGGCCGCCGATGACCGATCCGGTCTCGATGCCGGTGTCGGTGCGCACGCCCGGGCCGAGCGGCGGGGTGAAGCGCGTGACCGTTCCGGGCGCCGGCAGGAAGCCGCGTCCGGGGTCCTCGCCGTTGATGCGGAACTCGATCGCGTGACCCCGCGGCTGCGGGTCCTCGAAGTCGAGCTTCTCGCCGTCGGCGATACGGAACTGCCAGCGCACCAGGTCGATGCCGGTGACCTCTTCGGTGACCGGGTGCTCGACCTGCAGGCGGGTGTTGACCTCGAGGAAGGACACCAGCCCGTCCTGCCCGACCAGGAACTCGCAGGTCCCCGCGCCGACGTAGCCCGCTTCCTGGCAGATGGCCTTGCTCGCGTCGTACAGGCTCTTGGTCTGCTGCTGGGTGAGGAACGGCGCGGGGGCCTCCTCGACGAGCTTCTGATACCGGCGCTGCAGCGAGCAGTCGCGGGTGCTGACGACGACGACGTTGCCCGCAGCGTCAGCGAGCACCTGCGTCTCGACGTGGCGCGGCTTGTCGAGGTAGCGCTCGACGAAGCACTCCCCGCGGCCGAACGCGGCGACGGCCTCGCGTACGGCGGAGTCGAAGAGCTCGGTGATCTCGGCGCGCTCGCGGGCGACCTTCAGCCCGCGGCCCCCGCCGCCGAACGCCGCCTTGATGGCGATGGGCAGGCCGTACTCGTCGGCGAAGGCGAGCACCTCCTCGGGACCGCTGACCGGGTTCGGCGTCCCCGGCGCCATGGGAGCACCGACGGCCAGCGCGATGTGACGTGCTTCGGTCTTGTCGCCGAGCTTGCGGATGGCGTCCGGAGGCGGGCCGATCCAGGTGAGGCCGGCGTCGATCACCGCGTCGGCGAAGTCGGCGTTCTCGGCGAGGAACCCGTAGCCGGGGTGCACCCCATCGGCCCCGGATTGCTTCGCGATCTCGATGAGCTTGTCGATGCGCAGGTAGGTCTCCGGCGCGGTGTTGCCGTTCAGGGCGTACGCCTCGTCGGCCTCTCGAACGTGCAGCGCATTCCGGTCGGGATCGGCGTAGACGGCAACGGAAGCGAGCCCGTGGTCTCGGCAGGCCCGGGCGACCCGGACGGCGATCTCTCCACGGTTAGCGATGAGGACTTTGCGCACGACTCCCAATCCTAGGGTCCCAGGATCGGAAGGCGTTCAGAAGGCTATCCAGCCGGTCTGGTGCAGGCCCGCCAGCGTGCGGACCGCGACCCCCCGGTCGGTCAGTTCGAAGAGCCGGTCACCGGCGATGACGGTGCGCTGGTCCTGAACGCTGTAGGGCGTGGTGAACGCCCCGGTCATCGTGTTCAAACGGCTGGCGGAGATGGTCACGGCGAGCGGTCCGCTTGTCGACGGCAGGACAACGAGGTTGCCGTCCGGGCTCACGGTCACGGCGTGCGGGTCGTCGACCGCGGTCGCGTACGTGTCCGACAACACATGCCGATCGAGCAGCTTCGGCTGTGCCGCGTCGCTCACGTCGAACAGCGAGAGCTGCAAGCCGCCCGGTTCGACGATCGTGCCCGGTGCCGCGGCCGGCACCGCGCGTCCGATGCCCAGCAGGCGGTGGCCCGATAGCGGGAGCAGCAAGCTCGAGTAGCCGGGCATGCTCAGGGTGCCCGCCAGGACCGGCTTGGCGGGGTCGGACAGGTCGATGACGTGCAGCGGATCGATCTGCCGGAAGGTGACGACGTAGCCGCGGTCACCGACGTAGCGCACCGCGTAGACCTGCTCGCCGGTGCCGAGCCCACCGACCGAGCCGATCTGCACCAGGCGATCGCCCTGGCGAGCGAGCACGGAGATGGCGGTACTCGTGGTTCCGCTCGCGGTGGTCGTGGTGGTCGTGACCCGCAGGTTGTGCTGGTACTCCGACAGCGCGTACGAGTCGTGCAGCTGGCCGGTGAGGCTCCCGGAGGCGAGGTAGCGGGCCTGCGCCGGGTTCGAGAGGTCGAACTCCAGCAGGTGGATCGTCGGGTTGCGGGGCTGCTGCGGGTTCAGCGGGGCAAGGGATCTTGGCTCGATCGGGTAGCTGCCGGTGTCGCTGACGAACAGGTGCGGCCCCTCGGCGTAGGCGACGCTGCCCGCGCCGAGCACCGACGTCCCCGCACCTGGCTGGTTCGCTCCGGGGTCAAGGGAGACGACGGTCACCATGCTGAGGCTGCTGGGTTTGGCGGGCGCGGCGACGGCATCGCAGGCGCTGATCTGGTGCGACTGACCGTCCTCGCCGGTCCAACGGGGAAGCCAGGAGTCGAGCGGGGTGGCGTCGACCAGCTCCTGGTTGACCTTCGTCGCCCGAGCCGTCTCCGCCGCGCTGGCGTCGCGCGGCTGCGCCCAGGTCTCCTGCGGCGGCGAGCTCGTCAGGACAAGCCGGATCGTGCCGTTCACCACGCGGGCGGCGAGCTCGCCGGCGTCGAACGTCCAGCGGTGGGTGACGGCCGGGGCAGCTGGATTGCTGATGTCGACGACCGTGGCGGCCGTGGTGCCGTTGCTGGGATAGAACCGGGCCGGTCCGTACTGCGCGACGCCGCTGGCCACCGGGTAGCCGTTGTATCCACCCGATTCGCCGGACAGCACGACGACGCGGTCACCGGAGAGCAGCAGCTCGCTGCCCGGCTGGGGCAACGGGAGGGTGGCGCGCAGCTTGGCCGTACGGACGTCGACGATCCGCAGCAGCTGGCCGTCGAGGCTGACCAGGTAGCGGCCGTCGGTCTTGGCGATGTCGGGTTCGTCGACCCCTGCCACCTGGGTATTGGTGGTCGAGTGGGTCAGCGGTGCCGATGATGCCGATGATGCCGAGGCGTCCGGCGCGAGGCTGCCCGCCGCCTTCTCAGCAGTGCCCGCGTAGGCGAGTTCGCGCCCCGGCAGCACCTGAGAGGAGAAGCCGTACGGGCCGACGACGGCCCGGGCCCGGGCGTGCAGCGCGTCCAGCAGCCCGGAGCAGCTGTCGAACGCCACGAGCTCGCCGCGAAACCCCGCACTCGTCGCGGTGCTCGCCCCCGGCGCGGCGACCTGAAGCCGCGGCGATTGTTGCGGCGCGCTGCCGGCCGTGCCCGCCGCCCATCCACCTGCCACCCCGAGACCCAGCAGGGCTGCGCCTGCCGCGACCAGACCCACGGTCGTTCGCATGTCCACTCCTCGCGTCGGGAGTGAGACGTCGCATCGGTGGGGAAGGTTGCGCCGCCCCTCTCGCCGACTTGACGCGGCTCACCCCGCGCCGGCGCCGTCGGCCGTATCGTTCGAGCGTGCATCCGACCGGGACCGCGTTCCGTACCGCCGTCGAGCGAGGGGATCACGCCGGGGCGTCGCAGCTGCTCGCCGCCGACGTCACCTTCCACAGCCCGATCGTCCACCGGACGTATCACGGGCGTGAGGCGGTCGCTCCCGTACTCGCCGCGGTCGCCCAGGTGTTTGAGGACTTTCGCTACACCGCGGAGTACGCGTCCGACGATGCTGATGGGGGCGCGGTGCTCGCGTTCGCCACCCGCGTCGGCGATCGTGACCTCGAGGGCGTCGACATCCTGCGCTTCGGTGCTGATAGGCGGATTGTCGAATTCACCGTGATGGTGCGTCCGTACTCGGCCGCCACCGCGCTGCGCGAACGCATGGCCGCCCTGCTCGCCTAGCCCCGACCCGGGGCTCAGCCGGCGGTCATCCCGGCGTCGCTGGACAGGATCGCGCCGTGGACGTTGAGCCCTTCGTCACTCGCGACGAACGCGAAGAGGCCCGCGATCTGCGCCGGCGTCGCGCTGCGCCGGTGGGGTGTGCTGTAGCGCATGATCAGGTCCCACTCGGCGTCCTCGGGGAACTCGACGCCTTGCATGATGTTCGTGTCGGTCGAGCCGGGAGCGATGGCGTTGATCCGGATCTTGCGCTTCATGAACTCCATCGCGAGCGCCTTCGTCAGCTGCACCACGGCGCCCTTGGTCATGCAGTACGCGACCGTGTAAGCGCCGCCCATCAGGCCGGAGTTGGACGCGATGTTGACGACGTTGCCGCGGGTCGCCAGCAGGTGCGGGATGGCGGCCTGGCAGGTGAAGAAGTAGGCGTCGGTGTTCACTGCGAACAGGTGGCGGTAGCTCTCCTCGGACTGCTCGGTCACATGTCCGACGCGCAGCACCCCGGCGATGTTGCCGAGCACGTGCAGCTGACCGAATTCGGCGACCGCTTCCTCGACAATCGCGAAGCACTCGTCCCGCTCGCGAAGGTCGGCCACGCGCGGCACCACCTGGCCGGAGAGTTCCTTGGCCTGCTCCGCGGTGGTGGCGAGCCCGTCGGCATTGATGTCGACGGCGAGCACGCGAGCCCCTTCGGACGCGAGTCGCAGTGCGACTGCCCGGCCGATGCCGGACGCGGCGCCGGTGATGACCGCGGCCCGATCGGTGAAGCGCTGCTGGGTGCTCTCGTTCGCCATGGGCCGGAGTCTGGCAGCTACCAGTCAGCCCGCGTGCGGACGCCCTGGGCGAAGCCCGATTCGCGCCAGGCGCCGGGGTGCCTGGAGAGGGTGCCGCGAACGCCCGATCCGGGCCCTCCCCATGCCGAGCGGCGCGGCTGTGGCGCGGGTTCGGCGCCTCCGCGGGCGCTCAGCACGGCGACGAGCGCGGCCAGCTCCTCCGGCGTCGGTTCACCCCGGACGACCCGCAGCAGCGGGCGAGGGGCGGAGTCCGCGAAATTCTCGGTCACAGCGGGATGTTCCCGTGCTTTTTCGGCGGCAGCGACTCACGCTTGGTGCGCAGCAGCCGCAGCGCGAGGATGACCTGGCGGCGGGTCTCGCTCGGTGCGATCACGGCGTCGACGAACCCGCGCTCCGCGGCGATGTACGGATTGGCGAAGCGGTCGGCGTACTCGGTGATGAACTCCGCCCGCAGCGCCTCGACGTCGTGCCCCTCCTTGCCGGCCGCCGCCAGGGCCCGCCGCTGGACGATGTTGACCGCGCCCTGGGCGCCCATGACCGCGATTTCCGCCGACGGCCACGCGAGGTTGATGTCGGCCCGCAGGTGCTTGGAACCCATGACGTCGTACGCGCCGCCGTAGGCCTTGCGGGTGATGATCGTGACCTTCGGCACGGTGGCTTCGGCGTAGGCGTAGATCAGCTTCGCGCCGCGGCGGATGATCCCGCGCCACTCCTGCTCGGTGCCGGGAAGGAAGCCCGGGACGTCGACGAACGTCAGCACCGGAATGTTGAACGCGTCGCAGGTACGCACGAAGCGCGCGGCCTTCTCGGAGGCGTCGATGTCGAGCGTGCCGGCAAAGGACATCGGCTGGTTGGCGACCACCCCGACCGCCCGGCCGTCGACGCGTCCGAACCCGGTGATGATGTTCGTCGCGAAGAGCGCGTGCACCTCGAGGAACTCGCCGTCGTCGAGCACGTGTCCGAGGACCGTGTGCATGTCGTAGGGCTGGTTGGAGGAGTCGGGGATGAACGTGTCGAGTTCGATGTCGGGCTCGAGGGTCTCGACGTCGGTCTCGTCGTACACCGGCGGCTCGTCCATGTTGTTGCTCGGCAGGTAGGACAGCAGCGCCTTGGTCAGCTCGAAGCAGTCGTCCTCGTCCGAGGCCATGAAGTGCGCGACACCGCTCTTGGTGTTGTGCGTGCGGGCGCCGCCGAGGTCCTCGAAGCCGACTTCTTCGCCCGTGACGGTCTTGATGACGTCGGGGCCGGTGATGAACATGTTCGAGGTCTGGTCGACCATCAACGTGAAGTCGGTGAGCGCGGGGGAGTAGACGTGACCACCGGCGCACGGGCCGAGGATCAGGCTGATCTGCGGGATGACCCCGGACGACATCACGTTGCGGTAGAAGATCTCGCCGTATCCCGCGAGGCCCATGATCCCCTCTTGGATCCGCGCGCCGCTGCCCTCGTTGAGACCGACGACCGGGCAGCCGGTCTTCAGCGCGAGGTCCATCACCTTGACGATCTTCTGGCCGTACACCTCGCCGAGTGAGCCACCGAAGACCGTCACGTCGTGGCTGAAGACGCAGACCGGCCGCCCGTCGACGGTGCCGTAACCGGTGACGCAGCCGTCGCCGGCAGGCCGGTTGCGATCGAGCCCGAAGTCGACCGCACGGTGGCGGGCAAACGCGTCGGTCTCGACGAACGAGCCCGGGTCGAGGAGCGCATCGATCCGCTCGCGGGCCGTCATCTTGCCCTTGGAGTGCTGAAGGTCGATCGCCTTCTGAGATCCGGCGTGGACGGCTTCCTCGATGTGACCGTGCAGCAGGGCGAGCTTGCCGGCGGTCGTGTGGATGTCGGGACTCTCGGCCGCGGCGGGCTCGAGAGGGTGGGCAGCACTCATGAACTGCACGTTATCGGTGGGCGGGCGCGGTCGCGTCAGCGTGGTGGCAGCCTGGTGCGGTGGACCGCTACTCCGACCTTGATCGTCCGCCGCTACGGGGCGGCGCGCTGGCCGCAGCGCTGGGCCCGGACGGCTTCGAGGTCATCGTGCTGGAAGAGGCCGAGAGCACGAATGCGGTGCTCGCCGACCGGGCCCGCACCGGCGCGCCCGAGGGCACGGTCATCGTGGCGGAAACGCAGACGTCCGGGCGGGGACGGCAGGGCCGCAGTTGGGTCTCGCCGCCCAGGGCAGGGCTGACGTTCAGCGTCCTGCTGCGCCCGCCGCAGGTCTCGGGGTGGCTTCCGCTGCTGGCGGGTCTCGCCGTCGCCGTCGCCGTCGGCGAGCAGACGGGTGTGAAGGCCGGTGTGAAATGGCCGAACGACGTACTGATCGAAGACGTGGTGGGAGCGGCCAGGCCCGGGAAGGTGGCTGGGCTGCTGGCCGAAGTGCCCGCCGGCGGCCAGGGTGCGGTGGTCATCGGCATCGGCCTGAACGTCACCACACGTCTAGCCGAGCTCCCGGACGAGCGCGCCACCAGCCTGGCCCTTGCCGGCGCCGGCAGCACCGATCGGGAGACGCTGCTGAAGACCATGCTTCGGGCGTTGGCCAGGGCATACGCCAGCTGGCGGGCGGATCCGGCGGCGCTCGTACCGGCCTACCGCGCGGCATGCTTGACCATCGGCCATCAGGTGCGGGTGGAGCTGCCGGGCGGCGGGACCTGCGAGGGGCTCGCCACCGATGTGGACGCTGACGGACGACTCATCGTCGGGGAGCGGGCGTTTGCCGCAGGGGATGTGATTCACCTGAGATAGTTCAGCACCCTCCGAACTGCCCCGCCTGCCACCACGCGCGAGCAGCCCCGAGCACCAACGAGATCTTCACCGCCCACACAAACCAGGACATCCGGCCGCCCAAACGACCCACCGAAACAGACTGTGACCGGTTCGTGTCGAACCCGTACGCCCGTCCTCGCAGCCGGCGCGCTTTCGTTCGCTGTGGCGGGTCACTGTGGGATGGCCGGTGTGGGTGATCACCTTCCTACTGACGAGGGAGAGCCGATGCGCGAGGTTTCGATGATTGAGGACCAGAAAGCTGACTTCAACCACATCTACGCCCAACCTGATCCGCGGGCCTATTTCAGTACTCTCAGCGGCCTGGATTATCAGATTCCCCAACAGGCGCTCTACGGGCTGGTCACAGAGCAGGTGCCCGAGGTGACGTACCCCCAGCGGCGATTCGCCGATCGTCGCGAACAAGCAGCGGCGACCCACGACGTGCAGCTACGAGGGCTGGACCCCCGGGGCAAAGAATCCGCGGGCTGGTTTCACGCCAATTGCTTCATCAGCCGCCCTGCCGCCACAGTGGCCCAGACGCCGGTGACCGACTTGCTGGCCGGCGTCCTGTGACCGGGACCGCCGACGGGCGACGAGCTGCGGTGCTTCCTTCATGACGAGCGGTTTGATGAGCTCGTGGCTGTCTACCGCGATCTCACTTGTCTAGGCGGTGCTGCCAGCGCTGGTATGCCCGCTGGGCGATGGACCGGAAGGTGGGGGCTGCGGACTTTCGTGAGCGAGGCCGCCGTGAGATGCGTTGCCCTTCGCGCAGGCGGCGAAGGACCGCAGACCCGCGTAGCGCCGCCAGCAACATGACGACGAAGGCCAACAAGCCGAGCAGGACGCTTGCTATGGCTGAGCCCGTCATCACGGCGAACACGAGAGTCGCGAGCCCGAGGATGAACAGGTAGGCGGAGCGCCGGAGCCGCCGGAGCGCATAGCTGCTTGCATTGGTCGAGCGAAGTGTCTTGACGAGCTTGGCGTCGTCCGAGCTCAGGTCCCGCTCCATCTGTGCGAGAACCTGCTGATCATGCTCTGAGAGCGGCATCCACGCTTCTTCCACGACGCCATTTCAAGTTGCGTGCAATCACCAGATTACCCCGCTTGGCCTGGCAGCTCGAACCTGTAGCTCATCGGCGACCCTGGACCAGACCGCATATTTGCTAGGCGCTCGTAATGAGGGGTGGTTCGAAAGCCTCGCCTTGATGGTCGGTCTGCGTGGGTAAGTCCGTGAGGTTCCATGAGGCGTAGACGAGTTTCCCGTCGCCGGGGATGTGTTCGCTGCCGACGTCATCGGCGACTGCCCGGACGATGTCGAGACCGCGCCCGGACTCCATGAGCCCGCCCGATTCTCTTGCGGCTGCTGGTAATTCTGCCCGGGCGTCTGCCACATCGATGCGTACCAGCCCAAGGCGACGGCGCAGGCGTACGCCGATGGGAGGTAGGCCATGACGTACCGCGTTTGTCGCCAGCTCGCTCACCGCGAGGACCGCATCCTCAACGATTCTTCCGAGTCGCCACGTCGTAAAGGCGCCCCGGACTGCCTGGCGAGCCTGCCCGGGAGCCTGCTCGTCGTTGGGTAGGACGACCGATACGGTATTGCCGTCCGGAGGTACGGTCTCGTCCGGTCGGCGTGGTTTCACACCTAAAGTCTGCCCTTGGGGATTCCCCTCAACCTGTTTGGCCGATACGGGAAATTGCATTTGCACACATGTGATGAGCCCAGGGCTGCGCCGCCCCGATATTTCCCTCACCGGTGAACTGACCTCAGAACCGTTCTCAGCCGCCCAGTCCGAGGGAGAAGGTTGCCCCGTGACTGTCCCAGTCTCCCGTCACATGCCCTCTGAGCTGTATAGATGAGAGCAATGTTAGGCCCACCCGTGGACCACCTGAGATAGTGCGCCGGTGGGAAAACTCGAGCGTCAACTCGGTGCCGACGAGCACATCGTGCTCAACCTGCGTCCGCACTGGCGACGGCTGGTGCTTCCGATGGCGGCGATCCCGATCCTCGTCGGTGTGGCGGCTTTCGCGATCGGGATCGGGCCCGGCGGGAAGGTCTACGACTGGGTGATCATCGGTGTCGCGGTCGTGCTGCTGATCTGGCTCAGCCTGCTGCCGTACCTGCGCTGGCGCGCGACGCGCTACGTCGTCACCAACCGAAGGGTGATCTTCCGTACCGGGATCGTGACCCAGGTCGGCCGCGACGTCCCGCTGTACCGCCTCAACGACGTGCACTTCGAGAACACCATCAGCGACCGGCTGACGCGCAGCGGCGACCTGATCATGGAAAGTGCCGGCGAGCAGGGTCAGCTGCGCTTCACCGACGTGCCGAAGGTGGAAGAGGCGCAGCGCACGATCTACCGCCTGACCGAAGAGGACGATCGGCGCCGTCGCGGCACCGGGATCTGAGCCGGGGGGTTTTCGTCGCCGCCGTAGGTGGGACGATCCGGTCGTGGACGTGCCGGACCCCTCCGATCCGCACTATCTGGGTGAGCAGGACCGCCGGCGCATCGGATCCGAACTGCTGGAGAAAGCGTTCCTCGGCGAGCCGGCCCATCTCACCCGCGAGGAGGTCGAGCAGACCGCGAGCGGCTTCTCCGCCGAACGCATTCGCCGGCTCTGGCGGGCGCTGGGCTTCGTCGATCCGGATCCGGCCGAGGCTCGCTTCACGGAAGCGGATGTGGCCGCGGTCCGGCTTTCGCAGCGGCTTGCTGCCGACGAGCTGATCGGCGCAGGGGTGACGGAGTCCGTCGCCCGGGTCGTCGGGCAGGCGATGAGCCGGCTGGCCGAGGCGCAGACTCAGATCATCAGCGAGCGGCTCGCGACCGATCCGGAGCTCTCCGAGCTGGCGGAAATGCATCCGGAGGAGATGGCGCGCCTGGTCAGCGAGCATTACACGCTCCTGCTGCCGGAGCTCGAGTGGCTGATTGCGTACGCCTGGCGCCGCCACATGCTCGCCGCGGTGCAGCGCGCGGTCGCCGGAGCAGCCCGCGACCTGACCAACCAAACCGCGGCCATCGGTTTCTGCGACATCGTCGGTTACACCAGCGTAGTGCGCGACATGACGATCGACGACCTCTCCGCACTCGTGGCGACGTTCGAGGAGATCACGTCCGACATCGTGGTCAGACACGGCGGCCGGATCGTCAAGACGCTCGGCGATGAGGTGATGTTCGTCATCACCGATCCGTCGGCGATGGCCGAGACCGGGCTGGAGCTCGCCGAGGCCTTCGGCAACGACCGCAGCAACGTGCCCGCGGTCCGCGTCGGACTCGCGTACGGGCCGACGGTCGCGCACGGCGGCGACATCTTCGGCCCGGTGGTCAATCTCGCCAGCCGCTGCACCGGCATCGCCCGGCCGGGCACGGTCGTCTGCGACCGCGAGCTGGCGCGCTGCCTCGAGGAGCGGCTGGCCGGCGAAGACGGGCCGGCGATCACGGTCAGCCGGCTGCGGACGGTTCGGGTACGGGGTTACGCACACCTGTCGCCGTACCTCATCCGCCGCGCCACGTGAGCACTCGGGCGCAATTGTCGCAGCACGCCGCGCGCGTCGAACAGGCCCTGCGCGTGCGCGCAACCCCCGAGCGCGCCGTGCAGGAGCGTTCCTACCTGAAGAGCTCGCTCACTTTCCTCGGGACGTCGGTGCCGGATACCCGCCACGTCGTTCGCGCCTTCGTCCGGGAGCATCCGGAGCTTTCCGCCGCGGATGTTCGCCGGCTGGCCGACGAGCTGTGGGGAGTCCCGATCTTCGAGCGTCGGGCGGCCGCCGTCATGCTGTTGATTGCCGACGCGGCCCGCAGCCAGCCGACCGACCTGGTTTTGGTGGAGCGTTTCCTGCGCGAGAGCCGCACGTGGGCACTCGTCGACCCGCTGTCGTGCGACGTCGCCGGCGGGCTCGTGCAGCGCTTTCCCGAGCTGGCGGCGACCCTCGACCGGTGGGCCACCGACGAGAACTTCTGGCTGCGCCGCGCGGCCCTGCTCTCGCTCCTGGTCCCCTTGCGTCGGGGAGACGGTGACTGGTCCCACTTCACGCGGTTGGCCGAACCGATGCTCGGTGAGCGTGAATTCTTCATCCGCAAGGCGCTCGGCTGGGTGCTGCGCGAGACCGGAAAGCGGCGCCCTGAACTGGTCGAGCAGTGGCTGCGCCCGAGAGCAGTCCGGGTCAGCCGGCTGACGTTGCGCGAGGCGATCAAGCCGCTTCCGGCTGGCGTCGGTGCCGAAATGCTTGCTCTGGCGGGGGTGCGCCCTCGCGACTGAGCGGCTTTCGGTGGCAAATCCGATGCCGACTGGCGCCCACTTCGGCACTTCTTCGGCTTTGATAGGGGCGAATGTCACGGACGCACAGCCGGCCGCCTGAAGCTCCGGCACAACGAGGGGAACGCTGACCGTGCCCGATCCAGCAGAGATCCAGCAGCAGATCGAGGAGACCCGGGCCGAGCTCGCGTCGACCATTGATGCGATCGCCGACCGGATTAACCCCAAGCGGGTGGCTGCGCGCGGGGTCGAGACCGTGAAGGGCAAGGTCGACGACCTGCGCTCGCGCGGGACCTCACCCAACGGGTCCACCGGCCCCGGTGCGCTGACCGGCGCCGGCGCGGGGCAGCAGCCGCTCACGGCCCGGATGGCGTCCCAGTTGCGCGAGGCCCAGCAGACCCGTGGCCGTTCCGTGCGCTGGGATCGCGTGGCGATCGTCGGGGGCGGGCTCGTCGTCCTGATCCTTATCTTGCGGCGCCGCGGGCACTGACCGCATGCCCGGCCGTGAGGGGGCCAAGAGTTCTGCATGAGCGATGCTGCCTGGCAGGCTCTCATCGCCCAGACCGCTGACCGGCCGGCCCACCCAGGTGCGCCACGCGCGCACGTTCCTGCGTACCCAGCTTTCCCGTTTGCCGGGTGATGCCGGCGCGAGCGCGCCGCGCTATGGGGAGCGTTGCGGGGTGTACCCGGGCGCTCCTTCGCCGGCCGGGGGGATACCCGCCGCCAGCACGTCGGTGAGCGCATCGACGGCCTCCCCGCGGGGGACCGTGCCTTCCTCGAGCCACCAGCTTCCGGTCGCGACCATCGCTCCCGCCGCGGCGTATCCCATCGCCCTGAATCGAGCCGACAGGGGTTCCTGGCCGGCCAGATAGACCCCGATCTGCTCGGCAAAGCGGCGCACGAACCACGACTGCCCTCCATCCTCGTCTTCAGGGTCGCCGGGGGCCTGGACGAGAAAGCGGAAGAGGTTCGGCTCGCGTTCGATCGCTTGGAAGAAACCGCTCATGACGGCGTGGGTGACTGCGTGCTGGTCGACATCACCGACGCCTTCCCGGGCGGCATGCAGGTAGTACGTCAGCCGGTCCTGGTGACGGACGGCCAGCGCCCGGTAGAGATCGTGGAGATCACCGAAATGGCGATAAATGATGGGCTTGGTGACTCCCGCTTCCTTGGCGATGAGGGCGGCCGATGCCTTCATCCCGACGCGCCGGATCACCGTGTCGGCAGCGTCGAGCAACTCCTCTCGACGTACGGCGCGACGCCGGGCGCGGGGTGGTGGCGGCTGCTGCGGTTGGGCGGCAACGCCCTCCGGGTCCTCACCCGCGCCCCCCGCCGTCATGGCCGCAGGCTAGCGGCTGTTTATGGGAAGACGATCTGTTGCGCTGTTTGTCGGAATTATCCCCCGCGCGCCCCGCGCCGTGCCCGTCCTGACCCGGCCGTTACCCGGCGGCCGGCGCTCCGATCCCGCCCGTCTCCGACTTCTTCAAGCGGATCGCCGCGACGGCGGTGAGGAACGCGATCCCGGCGAAGATGACGGCAGTCAGGAAGGCGCGGGTCCACCCGTGTACCAGGATCTGCTCGATGAATTCGGGCAGCGGCCCCTTCGGACGCTGGTTGGCTGCCGCGGCGGGAATCCCCTTGGCCACCAGGCCGTGCTTGATGGAGCCGGTGGAGACCGTGACGAGAATGGCCAGCCCGAGACTTCCGCCGATCTGCTGGCAGGTGCTCAGCAGCGCCGATGCGACGCCGGCCTCGTGGGGAGCGATCCGGCTGACCGCCGTGACGGTCAGCGGCACGAAGTTCAGCCCGAGCCCCGCCCCGATCATGATCATGCCGGGCACCATGTGCAGGTAGCCGCTGTGGACGCTGATCGTGGAGATGTCGAGGAGCCCTCCTGCCAACACGACCGTTCCCAACATGATCGGGGGGAGCGGTCCGGTGCGGCTCAACAGGCGGGCGGTGATCTGGGCCACGACGATGATCGACACCGCGATGGGCAGGAATGCGAAGCCGGCCTTCAGTGGGCTGTAGTGCAGCACGAACTGGATGTACTGCGTCAGGAAGAAGAACAGCGAGAACAGCGCCGCGGCGGCGCAGAGCATGACCACGTAGGCGCCCGCGCGATTGCGGTTGGAGAACATCCGCAGCGGCACCAGCGGCTGCGAATGGAATCGCTCGATGACAAAGAAGGTGGCGAGCAGCACGACCGCGGCGCCGAACGAAGCCAGGGTCCAGGTCTCGGTCCAGCCGTGGTCAGCCGCCCGTACGAGCCCGTATACCAGCAGGGTCATGCCGGCGGTGACGGTGATCGCACCTCCGAAGTCGAGCCGCGCCTTGTGCTTCGGGGCCTCGCCGAGCACCCGCGGCGCGAGGAACGCCAGCAGCAGGCCGATCGGCACGTTGACGAAAAGCACCCAACGCCACGACAGCAGATCGGTCAGGATCCCGCCGAGCAGCAGGCCGATGGCGGCTCCCGATCCGGCGACCGCGGAGAAGACGCCGAATGCCTTGAACCGCGCCGGGCCTTCCTCGAACGTGTTGGTGATCAGCGCGAGCGCGGCCGGGGCGGCGAGCGCGCCGCCGGCTCCCTGGACCGCGCGTGCGATCAGCAGCTCCGCCGACGACTGGGACAGGCCGCCCAACAGACTCGAGATGCTGAACACCAGCAGGCCGATGGTGAAGATCCGGCGATGGCCGAACTGGTCACCGAGCCGGCCGCCGAGCAGCAACAGGCCTCCGAATGCGAGCGTGTAGGCGTTGAGAACCCACGTGAGGCTCGTGGACGAGAACTTCAGCGCACCCTCGATACTCGGCAGCGCGATGTTCACAATCGTCGCGTCGAGGACCACCATCATCTGGGCACCACAGATGACCAGCAGAACCAGCCATGTCTTGCTCGAGTGTCCATGCTCGCTACGGTCTTGGGCCGTACGCGTCGCGGCACCTTCAGTGGCGATGGTCGATGTCACGCGGGTCACCTCCTGATGTCGTGCCGGTGTCGACCTCGTTGCCGTGATGTCAGTTTAGTGAACGATGCAGTTCATTAATGACTGTCGTGAGGCTAGTCTGGCCTTCATAGTGAACGCAAACGGATATAACGAGATGCGGACCACATCCGCCCCGGAGGTGCCGGCGTCGTCGCGCCGGCGCGGGCCGGTGCTGCTCGACGCCATCTACTCCGCGGTGCTCGCCGAGCTTTCGGAAGGGTCGATGGGCACCGTCACGATGGAGCGCATTGCTGAGCGGGCCCGTACCGGCAAGGCGGCGCTCTACCGGCGCTGGCCGAGTCGCGAGGCGCTGATCATCGACACGCTTTCGCGCGCCCTGCCGCAGCCTCCCGGGCCGGTGGACGGATTGACGGTTCGCGATCAGTTGCTCTCGCTGCTCGGCGAGATGGCAGGCACGCTTTCGGGTCCGGAAGGGGCGCTCGCCCGCCACATCCTCGCCGAGCTTCCCAACAGCGAACCGATGCGGGCGAGCCTGCTCGAGCGGCTCGTCCAGCCGCGTCTGAAGGGTCTGCTCGCGGTGCTGGAGGCCGGCGCGGCGCGCGGCGAGGTGCGGCCGGAGGCCGTCACCCCGACCGTGGCCCAGGTGGGCCCGAGCCTGCTTCTGTACCGGTTCTTCGTCGTCGGCGGGGTCTCCTACTCCGATGCGGTGGCCGTGGTCGACCAGGTGCTGATGCCGCTGCTCCGGCCGGTGCCATAGGGTCGAACGCCAGTTTCTGTAACCCGAAGTACCGGGTACATTTGATGAATGACGGAATTCTCGCTTGCGCTATCCGACGACCTGGTGGATATGCGCAGGTGGGTCCACGACTTCGCCGAGACGGTGATCCGTCCCGCCGCCGCGGAATGGGACGAGCGCGAGCAGACGCCATGGCCGGTGATTCAGGAAGCGGCCAAGGTCGGGCTCTATTCGCTGGATTTCTTCTCGACGCAATGGTTCGAGCCGAGCGGGCTCGGCATCCCGGTCGCCATGGAGGAGATTTTCTGGGGTGACGCGGGCATCGGGCTCGCCATCGTGGGTACGACCCTCGCCGCCGTCTCGGTGGTGGCCAACGGAACGCAGGAGCAGACCGCCGAGTGGTTGCCACAGATGTTCGGCGACGAGAACGACGTGAAGGTGGCTGCGTTCTGCTCGTCGGAGCCGGAGGCCGGGTCCGACGTCGGCAACATCAAGACCCGGGCGGTCTTCGATGAGAAGACGCGCGAGTGGGTGCTCAACGGCACCAAGACGTGGGCCACCAACGGCGGCATCGCAAACGTCCATGTCGTCGTCGCCACCGTCGACCCGTCGCTCGGTACCCGCGGTCAGGTGAGCTTCGTGATTCCCCCTGGTACCAAAGGACTTTCGCAGGGTCAGAAGTTCGCCAAGCACGGCATCAGGGCGTCCCACACGGCTGAGGTGGTGCTCGACGACTGCCGGATCCCCGCCGCGTGCGTCCTCGGCGGCAAGGAGAAGCTGGACGAGCGCCTGGCCCGGGCCCGCGAAGGCGTGCGTTCCAAGGGCAACGCGTCGATGGCCACTTTCGAGGCGTCCCGACCGTCGGTGGCCGCACAGGCCGTCGGCATCGCGCGCGCCGCCTACGAATATGCCCGTGACTACGCGGGCCAGCGCGTCCAGTTCGGACGACGCATCGCGGAGAACCAGGCCATCGCCTTTCAGCTCGCCGACATGGCCATCCGTGTCGACGCCGCTCGGCTGCTGACCTGGCGCGCCGCGTGGATGGCCCGCCAGGGGCGTCAGTTCACCGCCGCGGAAGGATCGATGTCCAAGCTGTACGCCGGCGAGACCGCGGTCTGGGTCACCGAACGTGCCATGCAGATCCTCGGCGGCAACGGCTACACTCGCGAGTACCCGGTCGAGCGCATGGCCCGCGACGCCAAGATCTACACGATCTTCGAAGGGACGAGCGAGATCCAGCGCCTCGTCATCGGTCGCGCCATCACGGGGGCGCAGCTGCGCTAGCCGGCCTGCCTCGAGCCGGGCCGACCGGAGTCAGTCCACGGCTGTCCGCATTTGTCGGCAGGATGGGGGCGTGGCCGACCTCTACCCGCTCTCGCTGCGCCTGACCGGCCGGCGGGTCGTCGTCGTGGGCGGCGGGGCGGTGGCGGCTCGCCGAGTGCCGCGGCTGCTGGCGGCCGGTGCGCATGTGGCGGTGATCGATCCTGCGCCTTCCCGGGCCATCCGCGAGCTGGCAGATCAGCTCGAGATGGTCCTGCGTCCGTACGCGACCGGTGACCTTCAGGCAGCCTGGTTGGTGCACGCCTGCACCTCGGACCCGGCCGCCCAAACGCGTATCGCCGCCGACGCCGACGAGGCAGGGATCTGGTGCGTGCGCGCCGACGCAGGCGACCAAACCCCCGCCGTGACCCCCGCCAGCGGAACCGCAGCGGGGGTGACGATCGCCATCACCTCCGGGGACCCGCGGCGTTCGGCCGGCCTGCGTGACGCGGTGATTGATCAACTCCAGGATGGCTCGCTCGCTGCGCCGGCAAGCCCCGAGCGGCGCAAGGGCGGCGGGTGCGTCGTCCTGGTCGGCGGCGGCCCGGGCGATCCTGATCTGATCACCGTGCGCGGGCTGCAGGCGCTCAGGGAGGCTGACGTCGTCGTCGCGGACCGGCTCGGCCCGCGCGCTCTCTTGCAGGATCTGCCGGCGGGGGTCGAGGTCATCGACGTCGGCAAGAGCCCGCGCCGGCCAGCCGCCAAGCAGGAAGACATCATCGCGCTACTGGTCGAGCGAGCCAGGGCAGGGCAGCACGTCGTTCGGCTCAAGGGCGGCGATCCTTTCATCTTCGGGCGCGGCGGCGAGGAACTGCTCGGGTGTGCCGAGGCTGGCGTCGAATGCTCGGTCGTTCCCGGCATCAGTTCTGCCATCGCCGTGCCGGGGCTCGCCGGCATCCCCCTCACGCACCGGGGCTTGGCCCAGGAATTCGTCGTCGCTTCCGGCCATCTGCCTCCAGGGCATCCGGGCTCCACCGTCGACTGGGCGCGGCTCGGTACCAGCACTGCCACGGTGGTGCTGCTCATGGCCGTACACACCTTGCCTGCTATCGCCGATGCGCTCTTGCTCGCCGGCCGTGATCCGGCGACTCCCGTCGCCTGCGTCCAGCGGGGCGGTACCCCGGCGCAGCGCGTCCTGGTGAGCGCGCTTGAAACGGTCGCCAAACAAGCCGCTGAATTCGCACTCGCGGCGCCGGCCGTCATCGTTGTCGGCGACGTCGTCAGCCTGATCGAGCAGCTCGCTGCCGCTTCGGAAGGTCGCCCAACCTCATAGCCCGGCTCGGCAGCGCTCACGTCCGGCTGGGGGTGGCGAGTATGTTCTGCTGCACCTTCTTCAAGGGCGTCGGGCGCGGGCCGGTCACACCAGGCTGAGCGCCCCCAGCGTCGCCGCCAGCACGAGGGGCATGCCGACCAGGCCGAGCGTCGCGAACTCGCGCGCACTCACGTCCACCCCCCAGGCCCTGCAACGCTCCCGCCACAGCAGCGTGGCGAGCGAACCCCACAGCAGCACCAGCGGCCCGATATTCACGCCGCACAGCAGGGCGAGCAGGTCGTGACGGGATGTCTGGCGTTCGAGCGCGAGGTAGGCGGGCAGGTTGTTGAAGGCGTTGGCGGCAGCTGCGGAGATGCTCCCGACGCGCCACGTCCCGCCGCCTCGGAGAACGTCATGCAGAAGCCGGTCGAGCCCGTGCCGTCCAGCCGCGGAGACGACCAGGAACAAGCCCTCGACCAGAACGACCAGCCGCCACGGCACGAGCCCGAAACGCAACTCCGACCGCTGTCGCCAGGCAAACGCAACGACGGTGACGGCAGCGGCCGGGGCGGCGGCAGCCCAGGCGGGCGCGCCGGCAATTACCGCAGGGCCGAAACCGACGCAGCAGACGGCGCTGATCGCTAACAGCACACGATCGGCCGGCTCGTGCCGCGGCTGGGGTGCGTACCGTCCGCTCAGCTCGCGTCGAAACCGGACCCGCAGTACCAGCACGGTGACGGCGATGGCGACCACCGACGGCAGCAGCATCTTGCCGACGTACGCCGATGCGGACATGCCGAGCTTGTCGGCGGCGAGCAGGTTGCTGAGGTTGCTGACCGGCAGCAGCAGGCTCGCGGTGTTGGCGAGCCAGACGGCCGTCATGGCGAACGGCAGTGGCGGCAGTTCCAAACGCGCCGCGAGCGCCAGCACGACGGGGGTCAGCAGCACGGCCGTCGTATCCAGGCTGAGCAGGATCGTGGTGAGGGCGCCCACCCCGCACACCATCACAAACAGTCGCGGCACGCTTCCCCGGGCGGCGCGCGCGACCCGGTCAGCGGTCTGCTCGAAGACCCCGGCGCGTTCGGCGAGCTCCGCCAGAACCGTTACGGCGACCAGGAATCCGAGCACCGGCCCGACCCGAGCCGTCACGTCGCCGGCTTCGCTCAGCGGAAGCAGGCCGGTGACGAGCGTCAGCAGTCCGGCGACCCCGGCCGCCGCCCACACGGGGCGTTGCTAGGGCTGGCTGGTGCGACGCAGAGCGCGCAGCTTTCGGCGCGTCGACAGCCAGGGGATGAGGCCGAGGAAAAGGCCCGCGAGAAATCCCGCGATCGCGGCCGCGCCGAGGGCGACGGAACTCTTTCGGTACGTGTGCTTGAAGTTGAGGAACTTGACCGTCAGCGGCTGGTCGTTCTGCAGCACGAAGACGATGACCGCAGCCAGGATGAGTAGCGCGAGCACGGTGACCAGGTAAGCGCCCCAGCCGGGCCCGCGTTTCGCCGTCTGCACTGGGGACGCCGGGGTCGCCCGGGTCGGAGAGGGCAGAGGCTGCTGCGTCGTCGCATTCGGGTCAAACGGCGGTTGCTCAGGCGACGTCATGGCGGCAGCGTACGACCCGTCGTACGGTGAGCGTCGGCGGACGAGCCGGCCGGACGGTCGCGTTGCGTTCCTTTTGTCCCGTTTCGATGGGCTTCAGGGCGCGCCGAGGAACGTCCGGGCTCCACAGGGCGAGGTGGTGGGTAACGCCCACCCGGGGTGACCCGCGGGACAGTGCCACAGAGAGGAGACCGCCTGCGCGGCTGGGCTTGCCTAGGCAGTGCAGGTAAGGGTGAAAGGGTGCGGTAAGAGCGCACCAGCGTCCGGGGTGACCCGGACGGCTAGGTAAACCCCACCAGGAGCTAGGTCAAGAGGGCCCCGGGCTTGCCCGGTGCCTGCGCAGGCGTTCGAGGGCGGCCCGTCCGAGCCTGCGGGTAGACCGCTAGAGGCTGTCGGCAACGGCAGCCGTAGATAGATGACCGTCGCCGTGCCACCTCGGTGGTGCGGGCACAGAACCCGGCGTACAGGCCGACTCGTCCGTCACCAAGCCTGTGACCTGTGGCTTTGCAGAGCGAAGGTGATGCACCGACTTGGATATCAGCACTAAGTCAGCAAGAGCTGAACGTTCCGAGTGGTGGTGGAGGATTGGCGGGTTGAGGGATCGGTCCGGGCCGGAGATGCTGGCTGGTGTGGATTCGAGGGGGCGCCGGGCGGTGAGCCGGCAGGGGCGGGTGGGTGCCTGGTTCCACCGGGCGATCGCCAGCCGGCGGCGCTGGCCGCTGGTCTACGTCACCGTCGCGCCGATGCTGGTGCTGTCGACGGCTACCCGCGACGCGAACCTCATCTTTCCGGAGGCAGCGGCCATCGCTTTTGGCGTGCTGGCGCTGCGCCTTCCCGGCTGGAGCCGGTCCCCGTTGAAGCTGGCGCTGGTGCCGCCCACCTTTGCCGCGGTGGGAGTCGTCATCGCCAACGCTGGACTCTCGCGTCCGGTCGGCGTCATCCTCGCGATCTCCCTTGCGGTGCTGGGCCTGCAACTGGTGGCGTCACGGCTGGCGCCGTCGGTGTCGGCGGGAGTGTTCCCGGTCGTTTTCGATGTCCGGAGCTGGATGTTCCCGCTGACGGTGCTGGGGCTGTGCGGGCTGCTGGCCGTGATCAGCGGGCTTGAACGGTCTCGCGCTCGCAGCGCCGACGGGTACACGGCCGAGGCCAAAGCGGCGGAAGGTCGGCTGCCGGCGGCGGTGATGACCGTGGTTTGGGCCGTCGCCGTGCTTTGGGTTCTCGTGGCATGGCCGGTTCTAGGACTGGCCGCAGCCGCGGTCGCCCCGCCGATGATCGTCGCGACGATCGAGCAGACATTGAGTGACACGTCAGCGTTGGCCGGGCTGCGGCACTGGGCCGTACTTGTCTTCGCCGCCGCTGAAGGCGCCCTGGCCATGGGGCATGTGCCTACCGCCTGGGGCAGCGGGCTGCTGGCGGTAGCGGCCGTGCTGCTGACCTTCGCGCTGGCGGGCGGTCTCTATCCGCCAGCCTTGGCCATCGCGCTGATTCCCCAGGTGCTCGGCACCGCCGTCGACCCGGGGAAATTCGTCGCCAACATCGCGGTGGGCGCCGCGGTGCTGTTCACTGGCGCGGCACTGCCGAGCCGGGCCCGCGAGTACGCGTCGGTACGGCTCCGGCAGGCAGGTGGGGGCTGGTCGCCATACGCCCGCGTGCGTGGCCGGTGGGCGGCTTTGAGAGTGCCGGCAGTCGCCAACCCGTTCGTTCCGATGGCGCGGCAGCCTGCCTGGCAGTCCGCCGAACGTGATGATCCCGACGACCTGAGCGCGTCAGCCCCCTGACAAGCGCTGAGATCTCCGCGGATCCGTCATTCGCAAGGGCACCCACGGCAAGGACGGCTACTTCGCCTTCTCAGTGCGCTCCACGAAGCGGCGAGCGTGGTGAAACCGGCCTGGCCGAGAGGCTCCGCGAGCGCGGCATCGATCGGGTCGTCATTACCGGGGTCGCGACGAACCGGAGCACTCGAGCTTGCCGGCATCAGCTCAGACGGTGCGGCCTGAGAAGGCCGCCAGCCGCTGCATGCACGAGGCACCGTCAGGCACGCCCTGCTCGTCGGCCCACGCTTCGCCGTCGCGCATCTGTGGTGTGAGCGCCTGACGAGCGAAGCCGTCGACGTCCGTGACCAGTTCCTCGGGAAGCTCCCAGGACTGCCCCGTCGAGGTCGCGAGGTCCCAGCCGTGGACCAGACCATCGAACGCGACCAGGCGCGAGAACACCTCGCCGGGCATGGACCCGCCCGGGGTCTGGACGCTCCGCGCGAGGGCCCCGTCGGACTGGACGGCGTCGAGAAGGTCGGCCATGGCGGCGTCGAACGCGGCGACGGCGCCGGGTGATCCGGCCGCACCATCAGGTTGCGGCTCGCCGCGGAACATCGGCGCAAACGCTGCGGCGAGCCCCGTCATGTGGCCAAGGACCCCCGCCACGGTGAAGGCCGAGCACGGCGTCGGGCCCGTGAGCTGCCGGTCGTCAATGCGCGCCGCCACGCTACGCAGGTTCGGGATGATGATGGCGAGTTGTTCCGCTCCGTTCATGGTGGCTCCTTCGATGACTTGAGTGTTCCAGCTGGTGGCAGCGGTTATGCCGAAGCGGACATCTGGGCGACCATGTGATCCAGGACGGCCCCGTGCTCGACCTGCGGGCTGAACAGCACCACCTCCGCGTCATCGACGACGCGGACGCTGTGTCCCGGCGGCCAGTAGAAAACGTCCTGACCGTTGACAGTCTCCGTGCGGCCGTCCACGTAGGCCACGACCAGTTCGCCGGAGATCAGGAAGCCCCAGTGAGGCGACTGGCAGGCGTCGTTGTGCAGCCCCCGAAGGAGCGGGGCGATGTCGGTGCCCGCGCCGAGGGAGAAGTACTCCGCGCCGAGCGCGGCGTAGCCGGCAGCGCTGCCGAAGTCGGTCTGCTGGCGGACCGTCGCTCCTGGTACATCGAAGCGGGTCGGGAGGTCGTCCTTGGTGATCCGCATGGTTCCTCCGCTCGTGGGTGGAACGGTCGCGAGGACCGTCCCGGGGTGAGGACCTCAGTCAAGACTGCGGGCTCCAGTGAGGGGTAGTTCCATTACTGAACCGGAGTACGGTCCGGTATGGGGTTCTACGGTCAGTACTGCCCGATCTCCCGGTCGGCCGACGTCCTCGGAGACCGCTGGACGATCCACATCGTGCGTGACCTGCTCACCGGTGCGAACCACTTCAACGAGTTGGTCCGCGGCAACCCTGGCCTGTCGCGGGCGCTGCTGAGCCGCCGCCTCAGGCAGCTGAAGGCGGCGGGTGTCGTCGTGCTGGCACCTGATGGTTCCTACCAGCTGACCGACGCGGGGCGCGACCTCGAGCCCGTCGTGTTCGGCCTCGCGACGTGGGGCGCGCGCTGGACCTTCGGCGACCCACGGCAGGACGAGCTGGACCCGGACCTACTGATGTGGTGGCTGCACCGACAGATCGATGCGACGGCGCTGCCTGGTCCGAGGTTCACGGTGTATGTCCCGTTCAATGACCACCCCAAGCGCTACTGGATCGTCGTCGAGGACTTACCCTCGCTGTGCCTGGCCGATCCCGGGTTCGACATCGACCTCACGCTGCGCACTGATGTGTCGACGCTCTACCGCACCTACCTGGGCCGCAACACCTTGGTCCACGCGCAGCGAACCGGAGCACTCGAGCTTGCCGGCTCACACGCATCGGTCAGCTCGTTCATGAAGGCGTTTCACCACTCACCTGTGGGCGCCATCGTTGCCGCCGCCAGCTGAGGGGCCAGAGGCGCACCCGGTCGTCGCGGTGCGGCCGGGCGAAGGCACCTCTACGAACGGCTGATCCGGTGAAGGCTGTTTGCTTTGGCGATCCGAATGGTGTGTCGGCCGCGGGCCTGGTGCCGGTGATGCGCTTGGTGTGCGAATCGGCGCCAGGAGTGGAACGCTCTGGGGCAGCGAGGGGAGTCGCGCGTGAACGTCATCGAGCAGCACGAGATCGCCGAAGCAGCGCACCGTATCCTCAACCCGTTCACGGACGAGAAGCTCATGCTGCTCGCAGACGTGTGCCGGCTCCGGCATGGACAACGCCAGCTGGATCTTGCGTGCGGCAAGGGAGAGATGCTGGCTCGCTGGGCGCAGCGGTTCGGCATCAGCGGGGTCGGTGTCGACATCAGCGACGTGTTTCTCGAGGCGGCGCGGCAGCGCGCGGACGAACTGGGTGTGGCCGACCGGCTCGAGTTCGTGAAGGCCGACGCCGGCAGTTACCGCCCGGAGCCGGGGTCTTTCGATGTGGTGTCCTGCATCGGCGCGACGTGGATCGGCGGAGGCCTCGCTGGGACCCTCGAGCTGATGCGTCGCCCGTTGCGCCCCGGCGGACTGGTGCTCATCGGCGAGCCATTCTGGCACGAGCCTCCGCCTGAGGAGGCGCTCGTGGCGCTGGGGTGCGGGCCCGACGACTTCACGTCCCTGCGCGGGACGCTGGACCGGTTCGATGCTGCCGGGCTCGAGCTCGTCGAGATGGTTCTCGCCGATGGTGACAGCTGGGACCGGTACGTCGCGGCGCAATGGTGGACGATCGACCAGTGGGTCAAGGCGCATCGCGACGACTCACGCGCTGACGAGATGCACGGCCTGCTGGTCGCCTGGCGCAGGGCGCACCTCGAGTACGGGCGCCGCTACCTCGGCTGGGGGGTATTCGTTCTTCGCTGACGAGGTGCTGAGGCGGTATCGGTGCCCTGGACGCTGCAGCCGGGGCTAGCTCGCCTACGTGCCTGACCACTGCTTGTGGTCGGCTTGCAGCACCGCCAGCAGATCCGACGGTTTGCTGGCCAGGATCCCGTCGACGCCCAGCCCCACCAGCGTCCGGTACAGCGCCTTGCCAGGCGTTTCTCCCTGATCCCAGACCCACACCGTCAGGCCTGCGGCATGGGCCCTGCTGACCAGGCTCGGCGTCACCACGGTCACAAGCTTGCCGCCGAACTCGTATCGGTAGGGCACCTGGAGTACCTGGAAGCCGGGAACCATCGGTTTGCCCAGGAAGAAGTTCGTCGACGCGGTCTGTCCAGGCGAGGTGGGCACCGTCGGCGCCAGCTTCTGGAAGTCGGCGATCTGCTTGTCGTCAAAAGACGCGACGATCGTGCGGTCCTCACGGTGATACTTGTGTATGAGGGCCGCAACGATCGTCGCCGATTCCGACTCCGGCTTCAGCTCGATGTCGAGGTAGGCCTGAGGGAATGCGGCCATGACCTCTTCCAGCGTCGGCACACCGAATTCCGCTCGGCTGGTAGCACCCTTCGGCAGCGGCTTCTCGCCGGTACGGACGCCGCGGTCGGGATAGTCCGATGCAGGCCTGCCACCGCAGGTTCCGCAGTTCGGCACCCACTGGTATGCCGCATCCAGCTGGGAAAGCTGCTTGGCGGTGAAGTCGGCGACGTTGCCCTGCCCGTTCGTGCTCGAAGCCAACGTCTCGGAATGGATGAGAACCGGCACGTTGTCCTTGCTCATCTGGATGTCCACATCGAGCACCTGCATGTGCAGCGCCTGCGCGCTGCGCAGGGCGAACAACGTGTCCTGCGGGAACTCGTACTCACCGCCGTTGTGCGTTATGGCGACGACATGACGACCGAACCACTGGTCCTTGCCCGCCGGCGCTGCGGACGTTGACGCCGACGTTGATGTGGACGTTGATGCAGACGGGGCAGGCTGCGAAGGGCTGCTGCTCGCGCTCGGGCCCGTCGTGCTCGTACCGCAGGCACTCGCCAGCAGCGTCACCAACGCTCCGGCGACCGCCACCGCTCCGGTTCGCCGGCGGACGCCGCGCCCGTTCATCGCCGGCCGAGATCCCACGTCGCTCGTCCTCGCCTTCGACTTCGGTGGACCGACACCGGCACTGCCGGCCCGCAGATGGGTGATCAGTGCGGATGGCGCGTTCGAACAGTAGCGCCTCGCGCCGCAGCACCTCCGTAAGCACAGAGGGCAACGTTCGTTGAGTGACCCGGACCATCGGCCGCGGCCAGTCGCAGCTTTGGCCAGGGCCCCAGCTGTGTGCTGAACCGAACGCGGCATCAGAACCCTTTGAACTCCGCGCGCCGCTCGGCCGCGCCCGCCGCGAAACCCTCGCAGAGATCCTCGGACACGAACGCGAGCGAGCTCGCCATCGCCTCATAGCGAGCAGCCTCCGCGTTGACATCGGCGATAACAGCTCGGTGGTGAGGCAGGTTCACGAGCGGCTCTACGGCGGCTCGCGCCTGCTCGATCAGGCCGACCGTCCTTGCAAGCGTGCCCCGTCGCCGGCAGTTGCGGGGCCTGGTCAGGAGGCGAGGGAACCGGCAAAGATCTGCCAGGCCAGCAGTGACTTGGCGATCAGGCTGAGGACGAGGTAAGCCTTCTCACCGAAGGCGTAGTCGCGCCAGGGACCGATTTCGCGGTACTGCAACCATTGGTTCACGGCGAAGGTGAAGAACGCGATCAGCAGCGAGACGAAGATGCCGATCACGAAGCCGGGTACCTGGTTGGCGCCAACGAGGTTGATCACGATCGCGATCCAAGGCGCGGCGCCGGCAACGGTGCCGAACCAGAACGGCAGCATCGTCGTCTCGGTCCTGTCTGGTGGGTTGGCGCGTTCCTGCAGCCAGCCGAACAGGATCATCGCCACGTTTGCGCCGATGATGGCTACGACGGTGGTGATGCCGGTCAGGCCGAAGTAGAAGCCGATCAGCACGATCATGATCGAGGCGCTGAGCGAGTACTCGATCCACCGGAACCGGTTGATGCCCCGGCGCAGATCCGCCTCGTAGATCGAGCGGGCGGCGGTCGCAGTCAGCAAGTGGTCGAGCGCAGCCAGGAATAGGAAGACCGCGACCGCGGGACCGATCGCGACATTGAACAGCGCGGACGGCGCGGTGGGTGTCGTGCCGGGCGGGCCCGCGGGATAGGACGCGGTGACGGTGATCGCGAACCCGCTGGCGAGCACGAGGATCGCGACGGCCTGTCCCGCGTGCAGCACGCCCAGGCCAAGATTCCACCGCCGCAGCCCGGCCAGACGCCGGTCACCGACGTCGCCAGCATCGTGCTGCCCGGCGAACCCGGAGTCAGCCATGAGCATCCACCTCCGAACCGCGCAAAGCTCAGCACGCCGCGCACCGACTCTGAGAGACGCTGCTCCAGCATCACACGACCACCCGCAGCAGGGTTGAAAGCTGTCCAGGAGGCGGCCGAACCGATCGATCATGGTGTGACACCGATGTTATTGCGGTCCCGCAAACATGATCGCTCACACCGCGAAGCGACCCGATCCGTGTCCACGCCCCTTGCGTGCCAGTAACTCTGTCTGGGTAACGACTCGGGAACGTTGTTTTGCGAGCTCTCCCCTTCGCTGCAGCGAGTGCGGTACTGTCCACCGCGTCGTGTGACTCGGGACACATCTGGAGGGGCTGTGCGAAACGGCCGTGTAGTTGGTTTGGTCGGTTTGGCTACCGCGGCGGTGATGACACTCGCTGCCTGCGGAAGCAGCGGACGGGGCTCGAACCCCCAGGCGTCGACCGCGCCGAGTGCGGGAACCTCCAGCTCATCATCGACCGGGGGCAAGACTTTCGGCACGCTCGCATCGCCTTGCGGCACCGGCAGCGCCACGGGGGCGACGGACCGGGGAGTCACCAACTCGAGCATCGAGATCGGCTACGGCGATGACCGCGGGTTCGCCCAGTCACCCGGTCTGAACAAGGAGATGGGCGACTCGGTCAAGGCGTTCATCAAGTGGTGCAACGACCAGGGCGGCATCAACGGCCGCAAGATCGTCGGTGACTTCTACGACGCGAAGATCACGCTGGCTAACAACGTTATGACGACGGCGTGCACCAAGGACTTCATGCTGGTCGGCGAGGGCTTCGCCGCTGACGGTGCGGCCGAAGGCACCCGGGTGAAGTGCAACATGGTCACGGCGGAGGGCTACTCGGTGCTGGCTGCGTTTGCCAACGGGCCGATGCAGTACCAGGGTGTGCCGAACCCGGCCGACTTCCAGCCGGCCTCGGTGTACTTCCAGATGGCGAAGCTCTATCCGGATGCGGTGAAGAAGTACGCCCTCATGGACTCGACCTTGGAGGCCGCGCACACGTCGCTGTTGAAGGACCAGGCCGCTATGAAGACGGCCGGGTACGTCTCGGCGAATTGTGACGTGACCATCAACTACCTGGGTGAGTCGGACTACAAGCCGTTCGCGCAGAAGCTGAAGAACTGCGGCGTCAAGCTGATCATGGTGAACGTCAGCCCCGGGCCGGTGATCAGCAACTTCCTGACCGCGATGCACCAGCTGAACTACAACCCGGTCATCGAAATGGAGACCAACCTCTACAGCGCCCAGTACTCGGCTGCCAACACCAACGGCTACGCCAACAACTCGCACATCCGCTCCGCCTACATCCCGTTGGAGGAAGCCAACGTGGTGCCGGCGGTCAAGCAGTACATCGACATCGTCAAGGCGGACGGTGGTGCGTACAGCCAGCTCGGCGAGCAGGCGGTCTCCTCGTTCCTGCTGTGGGCGACCGCGGCCAAGGCCTGCGGCTCCACGCTGACCCGGCAGTGCATGGTGAACAAGATGTCCCAGGTGCACGCCTGGACCGGCGGAGGGATGCACGCCCCCACGGACCCGGGCAACAACAAGCCCCCGTCCTGCGGCATGATCATCAAGCTGACCGGCACCACGTTCTCGCGCGAGTACCCGACCAAGGCGGGCACCTTCGACTGCCAGAGCGAATACATCCAGCCTGTGCCCCAGAGCCTGTGGGGGGTCACGCTGAACTCCGATCGCATTGCGACTACCTTCCTGACACCGAACATCATCAAGCCCCAGCCCTAGTCCACGACGCCCTCGCCAGAGGCGGTTAAATGCTCTTCCTGCAGTACACGCTCCTTGGGCTCATCCTCGGAGGTGTCTACGGCATCGCCGCCTCTGGCTTGGTTCTCACCTACACCACCTCCGGCATCTTCAACTTCGCTCATGGAGCGATCGCGATGCTGTCGGCGTACATCTACTGGCAGTTCCGGGTGGGCTGGCACTGGCCGGCCCCCCTGGCACTCTTCGTCGTACTCTTCGTCTTCGCCCCTCTGCTGGGCGCGGTGCTCGACATCGCCATCATGCGAGGGCTGCGCAACACCTCCGAGATCACCAAGATCACGGTGACGATCGCGTTGACGATCGGCGCGGTGCCACTGGCGAACTGGATCTGGAACCCGCTGACCCCGCGCCGGCTGGACTATTTCTTCGGCAGCGACAATTCGGTCTCCGTTTTCGGCAGCCGGGTGACCTACCACGAGTTCATCGCGCTCGGCTGCGCCCTGGTGATCGCGCTCGGATTGCGATTCCTCTTCACGCACAGCTACATCGGCGTAGCGATGCGAGGCGTCGTCGATGATCCGGACCTGCTGCGGCTCAACGGCGGCAAGCCGCTGCGGCTGGCGACCTTCTCGTGGGCGCTCGGTGCGTTCTTGGCTGCGCTCGCCGGGATCCTCATCACGCCGATCCTCGGGGGCTCCCTCGACCCGAACCAGCTGACGCTGCTGGTCATCGACGCGTTCGCGGCAGCGGTCTTCGGACGTCTGCGCAGCGTCCCCAGGACGTTTGCCGGCGCCATCGTCATCGGGCTGGCTGACAACTACGTGGTGGGTTACCTCGGCAATACTCCGGTGATATCGCATTTCCGTGAGTCGCTGTCGATGATCCTGCTGTTCATCGCGCTGCTGCTGCTCCCATCGGATCGCCTGCGCGGGACGAGCCTGGTCCGCGCGCGCGAGCGGTTCGCCGTGCCCTCAGTCCGGCAAGCGTTGCTGTGGGCGGTCATTCTCATCGTCGGCATGTTCCTGCTCCGACGGCTCATGGCAGCGACCGCCCTGAACGACATGAACATCGGGCTGGGCTTTGCCCTCATTGCTCTCTCGCTGGTTCCGCTTACCGGGTACGCCGGTGAATTGAACCTGGCACCGTTGGCTTTTGGGGCCATCGGTGCCATCATCGCCTTCCACGTCGGCGTCGCCGGGTCGAGCGTCAACAGCTATATGACCATCTGGGGACTGGTCGCCGCCTTCCTGGTCTGTGCCCTCGCGGGCGGGCTGGCCGCCCTGCCGGCCCTGCGATTGCGCGGGCTGTATCTCGCGCTGGCCACCATGGCGTTCGGCGTGTTCGTCTCGCACATGCTCTTGGAAGACAGCAGCCAGCACAGCTGGTTCGGGCAGAAGTTCACCATCTTCACGAACGGATCGCTGAACGTTCCGGCGCCGAAGATCGGCCCGATCGACGCCCGTAACCCGGGAACTTTCCTCATGTTCCTGACGGTGCTGTTCGCCGTGCTCGGCGTGCTCATCGTGTTGCTTCGGCGTAGCGGCTTCGGCCAGCGGCTCATCGCCATGAAGGACAGCCCGGCGGCGTCAGCCACGCTGGGTCAGAACCCGATCCGGCTCAAGCTCGGTGTATTCATGCTGTCAGCCGGTATTGCCGGGCTCGGCGGCGCGCTGCTGTCGGCCGCGCTGGTCACCGTCGACATCAACAGCTTCACCATCTTCAGCAGCCTGGGGATCGTGATGTCGGTCGTGATCGCCGGCATTGGTTACGTCAGCGGAGCTTTCGCCGGTGGCCTTCTCGTCGGCGTCGCCTATGTGTCCATCCAGAACAGCTTCGGCAAGATCGGTGCCGACCACGCCAGCTTGAACGGCATGTTCGTTTGGCTGGCCACGTTCACTACTGTCCTGCCCGCCATCGTCGGCATCGGACTCGGCAAGAATCCCAGCGGTTTCGTCAGCGACATCATGAACGGCTTCAAGCCGCTCGCGAAGGTCAAGCCGATGATTGCGCTCGGCGTCGGGCTCGAAATTGTCGTCTACGTCCTCGCGGACACCAAGAGCATCAGCAACTGGTGGTTCGTCGTCGCCACGTTGCTGCTGTTCCTGCTGTGGCCGGCGATCGCGCGCATGCTCATGCCGAAGGCCTTCAAGGCAGAAGCGCCGGAACGCAAGTCTGCGCTCGATGTTCCGCTGGAACTTGTCGGCATCGATCTGCCCATGACCCCGGAAATCCTTGCCGAACTCGACGATCATCTCGGTATCCCGGCGCCCAGCGGCAAGACGTCGGCGACCGCCGTCGCGATGCCGGCTCTCGCCTCAGCCACCACCGCGGTCACAGCCGCGGCGGGAGACTGACGTGCCGCTCCTGGAGTCCGCGGGCGTCACCGTCCAGTTCGGTGGCAACATCGCACTTCGTGACGTATCGGTGGCCGTCGAGAAAGGCACCGTGACCGGGCTCATCGGGCCGAACGGCGCAGGAAAGACCACACTTTTCAACGTCATCACCGGGCTCCTGCGGCCACAGGGCGGCAGGGTGCTGCTGAACGGCGAAGACATCACCCGGCTACCGCCGTTCAAACGTGCCCGCAAAGGACTTTCGCGCACCTTCCAGCGCCTCGAGCTCTTCACCTCGCTTGACGTGCGCGACAACGTCCGGGTGGCAGGGCAGATTCGCAACGCCGCAAAGTTCAGTGACCGCGTCGACGTCAACGCCCGCGCGGATGAGGTCATCGAGATCGTCGGGCTGACCTCCGTCGCCCATCGCGACATCACGGAGCTGCCCACCGGCACGGCGCGCCGGGTGGAACTCGCCCGATCGCTGATGACCCGGCCCCAGGTCGTGCTGCTGGATGAGCCGGCGTCAGGGCAGACCGAGAGCGAGACTGAGGAATTCGGCGAGCTGCTGCGCCGGCTCGCCGCGACCGACGACCTCGCGATCTGCCTTGTCGAGCACGACATGTCGCTCGTGATGCAGGTGTGCTCGACCATCCACGTCCTGGACTACGGCCGCATCATTTCGGTCGGCACGCCAGAGCACATACGCAACGACCAAGCGGTGATCGAGGCCTACCTCGGGGCCGCAGAGGGTGTCGCGTGAGCGTCTCACCGGACTCGGCAGAGCAGCCGCCACCGCTGCTGGAACTAGTCGGAGTACACGCTGCGTACGGGCCGATCGAGGTCTTGCACGGTGTCAACTTCGCCGTATCCGCCGGCTCGACCCTCGCGCTCCTCGGCCCCAACGGTGGCGGGAAATCGACGACGCTGAAGGTCTGCGCGGGCCTCATGACTCCGACCCGCGGCGAATTGCGGCTGGCCGGGCGTGACGTCACCGGAGCATCCGCCGAGGACCTTGCCCGGCTCGGCGTGTGCACCGTCCCCGAAGGCCGCGGCATCTTTCCCAACCTCACGGTGCGCGAGAACCTCTGGCTTGCCACCAGGCTCGGCGTTTCGCTCCACTCGCTCGAGGACGCGGCTTACGCGCGCTTTCCACGATTAGGTGAGCGACGCAAGCAATTGGCGGGCACGCTCTCGGGCGGCGAGCAGCAGATGCTCGCGCTGGCACGGGCACTCGGAACGTCGCCGGCGATCCTGCTCATTGACGAGCTGTCCATGGGGCTCGCGCCCCTGGTCGTCAAGTCGCTGTACGAAGTCGTGGCGCAGCTTGTTGAAGAGGGCATCTCCGTCCTGCTCGTCGAGCAATTCGCGCGCGTGGTGCTGACGATCGCCGACGTCGCCGCCATCATGCTGCAAGGGCGCGTGACCGAGATCGGTACCCCAGCCGCCATCGAATCGCAGTTGTCAGCCGCTTATCTAGGGACGTGAGGGACGTTGACCGACAATCGCATCGACCAATTCAAGGCGGACGTCGCCGACTTGAAGGTCAAGACCAACCGCGGCCGCCGCGACAGCACGCTGCAGATTCTTGGTGTCGTGCTCATGGTCGTCGGCGTTGTGGTGGCGTTCATCGTCTACCAGTCGTCCACGTCTCAATCCGACGCCCGCAACATCCAGTCAGAAATCATTCTCGCGATCACCATGCTCGCCTTGAGCGTCATTGGGGCGGCGCTGTTCATCTTCGCCTCGCTAGCCCGGTTCCTGCGGCTGTGGCTGCTCCGGCAGGTCTACGAAGGCCAGGAGAATGTGGTGCGCGTACTGGCTGCCGTTCGCGAGGAACGGGACGCCTCGCCCGCAGCCTGAAAGAACACCCAGCCCCGCTGACACGAGGAGCCACGCGATCGCGCAGCGCCGAGGAAGGCTGATGTCTTGACCAGTCCCTCGACGCTGCAGGTGCGGAATCTATCAGCGCTACGAATCGCAACTCCACCCCGAGACCCCGGGACCGCGACGCCTGATAGCTTGCCGTCGTTTCGTCTCGGAGTCAGGGAGAGTCCATGCGGGCTACAGGGGCACTGCTGCGAGCCATCCCAGGTCGCTATGAAATCTGCGATGTCGAGTTGGATGATCCCAAGGAAAACGAGGTTCTGGTCCGCTACGTCGCGAGCGGGATCTGCCACAGCGACGTGCATTTCCTCACCGGCGAGCACCTGGGAATCGTGCCGATGTGCGGCGGCCACGAGGGCGCGGGTGTCGTGGAGGGGATCGGCCCGGGCGTCACCGGCCTCGAGGTGGGCGATCACGTCGTCGCGTCGTTCATCCCCAGCTGCGGACGCTGTCGCTATTGCGCGGCCGGGCGGGCGAACCTCTGCAACCTGGGAGCGAAGCTGCAGCTCGGGCCGCAACTCGACGGCACCTATCGGATGCACGCCGATGGCGAGCCGATCAGCCAGTTCCTGCTGATCTCCACGTTCTCGCCGTGGAGCGTGGTTCCCGAGCAGTCGCTCGTGAAGGTGCCCAAGGACGTTCCGCTCGAGACGGTGTGTCTGCTCGGATGCGGGGTGGGCACCGGCCTGGGCTCGGCGCTGAACGCCGCCGGCGTACGGGCCGGGCACAACGTGATCGTCATGGGGGTGGGCGGCGTCGGGATCAACGCGGTGCAAGGCGCCGCGATCGCCGGGGCCGCCACCGTCGTGGCTGTCGACCCGATCCCGTTCAAACGTGACATGGCCGAACGACTCGGCGCGACGCACACCTACGCCAGCATCGCCGAGGCCACCGAATTCGTTCGTTCGATCACCAATGGACAGGGCGCCGACTCGGCGATCCTCACCATGGACGGTCCTACCGGCGACGACGCCGCTGCTGCCTTCGATGCCATCTCCAAGGGCGGCACGGTCGTCGTGACGGGCATGGCCAGCCACCACACGCCGCCCGGCATCCCGATCAGCCTGCTCATGCTCGCCGGAATGGAAAAGCGCATCCAGGGCTGCCTGTTCGGCATGTGCAGTCCGGCCGTCGACATCCTGCGCCAGATCGACCTCTACCGAGCAGGACGCTTGAAGCTCGACGAACTCGTCACCCGCCGCTACGCCCTCGCCGAGATCAACGATGCCGTGACCGACCTCCTCGAGGGCCGCAACATCCGAGGCGTCATCACCCACCACCACTGAGCCGTCGACTCGAACGGTCTCGACAGGAGGCGGTGGCTACGTCGGCACAGCCCGGACCACACTCCTGATCACCGCGGCTCTCGCCCCTTCACCATCAGCTTCGGCCTCGCGTCATCCGCCGACGCCGACACGTTCGACGAGGTCGTCGCCGCCGCCGAATCCGTGGACCACCCTCGGGGGGATCGCTAGGTTTCAGCGTTTGGCGAAGCCAATCCCGAAGCGAGCAGTCCGATGAGTCGACGGCCCGCGCTTGCACTCGTAGGCTCGACGGGCCACGAGAAACGAGGACTGACCGTGCCTGAGCTGCGTTCCCGGACCACCACCAACGGCCGCAACATGGCGGGTGCCCGCGCGCTGTGGCGAGCCACCGGCATGACCGACGGCGACTTCGGCAAGCCGATCATCGCCGTCGCGAACAGTTTCACGCAGTTCGTTCCCGGCCACGTCCACCTTCGAGACCTCGGCAAGCTGGTCTCCGACGAGATCGCTGCTGCGGGCGGCGTCGGGCGGGAATTCAACACGATCGCCGTGGACGACGGCATCGCGATGGGCCACGGCGGGATGCTTTACAGCCTTCCCAGCCGTGAACTGATAGCCGACTCGGTCGAGTACATGGTGCAGGCCCACCAGGCGGATGCGCTGGTGTGCATCTCCAACTGCGACAAGATCACGCCCGGCATGCTGATCGCGGCGATGCGCCTGAACATTCCGACTGTCTTCGTTTCCGGCGGCGCGATGGAGGCGGGCAAGGCGGTCGTCCGCGACGGTGTCGCGCGTCCCAAGCTGGATCTCATCTCCGCCATGACGGCGTCAGCAGATGACTCCGTCTCCGACGACGACCTTGCCGACATCGAGCGTTCCGCCTGTCCGACCTGTGGCTCCTGCTCCGGCATGTTCACGGCGAACTCGATGAACTGCCTGACCGAAGCGCTCGGATTGGCGCTGCCGGGCAACGGATCAACCCTCGCGACGTCAGCGGCACGCAAAGGCCTGTTCCTCGAGGCCGGACGGCTCGTCGTGGACCTGTGCCGGCGCTATTACGGCGACGACGACGAGGAGGTCCTGCCGCGCTCGATCGCAACCCGCGAGGCCTTCACGAACGCGATGCGGCTCGACATCGCGATGGGTGGGTCCACCAACACCGTGCTGCACCTGCTGGCGGCGGCCATCGAAGGTGGGGTCGACTTCGACCTGGCCGATATCGACCGGCTCTCCCGCTCGACGCCTTGTATCTGCAAGGTCGCGCCGAGCACGCCGCGTTACCACATGGAGGACGTCCACCGGGCCGGTGGGATCCCCGCCATCCTCGGCGAGCTCGATCGCGGGGGACTGCTCGAACGAGGCGTCCACACCGTCCAATCCCCGGATCTCGACTCGTGGCTGACGGCCTGGGACGTTCGTCAGCCCGAGCCAAAAGAGGCTGCTCTGCAGCTGTTTTCGGCGGCTCCCGGTGGAGTCCGGACCACCGAGGCGTTCAGCTCCAGTGCCACCTGGGAGTCGCTGGATATCGACCCCGTAGACGGCTGCGTCCGGGATGTCGAACACGCTTACAGTGCCGACGGTGGCCTGGCCGTGCTCTACGGCAACCTGGCCGAGGACGGCTGTGTGGTGAAGACTGCCGGCGTCGCGGACGGGCAGCTCTTTTTCGAGGGACCGGCCAAGGTCACCGAGAGCCAGGACGATGCGGTGACGGCGATCTTTGCCGGGACCGTGGTCGCCGGCGACGTGGTGGTTGTCCGCTACGAGGGGCCCAAGGGCGGGCCAGGCATGCAGGAAATGCTTTATCCCACCAGCTTTCTCAAGGGCCGCGGGCTCGGCGCCAAGTGTGCCTTGATCACGGACGGCAGGTTTTCCGGTGGTACCAGCGGGCTGTCGATCGGGCATGTCTCACCGGAGGCAGCCCGCGGCGGGACCATCGGGCTGGTCGAGGACGGCGACATCATCAAGATCGACATAGCTTCGCGCTCGATCCAGCTGATGGTCGACGACCATGTGCTCGCCGCGCGGCGGGCGGAACGCGACGAACTCGGCTGGGAACCGTTGAAGCGCGAGCGTCCGGTCTCAACCGCCCTGCGGGCGTATGCCGCGCTGGCTCAGTCCGCTGACAAGGGTGCCGCCCGGTTGGTTCCGTAGCCGGCTTTGCGCGTGCCGGCGGAGGGATTGCAGGCGCAGCTCGAGGTGCCCGGTTTCGCTGCCACCCGTCACCAAACGTTCACCTATATTCACTTTTCTGTGACCAAGGTCCCTGGAACGGTGGGACAAGACAGGGCACCTTGTTGCTCTCGGGAGTTGCAGGGAGATGAAATGCCTATCGTCACAATCCAGGACAAAGTCGCGATGGTGCTGCGTCCCCGGGAGCCCAACGCGCGCACGGAGGTCGTCGAGCAGCGCAAGGTGCCGCGGAGCACCTGCAGCAGGTGCCGGCAGAGCATCGTGCAGGGCGTCATCGCCGGCGCGTCCGGGACGTGGGCGACGGCAGCCGGCGGCGACCCGTGGTGCGAGGGCGGCGCGCATCTCCCCAAGGCTGCCGATCACACGGGCGCGTCCTAGGCCAGCCGGCAGGCCCCTTCCGAGGCTCCAACGGTGACGAAGCGCAGATCCTCACCGGCCGGCAGCGAAAACCCCTCCGGCTCCCCGGAGGCGACGTCCAGGATGAACTGGTCCTGGTGCCATGCGGCGTCCAGGCGCTTGTCGATGTAGAACGGGCAGCCGTCGATCTCCCCGAGCAGCGCGTCGAGGTCGCCGACGATGAATTCGCCCGCGGGGTAGCACATCGGGGTGCTCCCGCCGCAGCAGCCGCCGGACTGCACGAACATCACCGGGCGCCCGAGTTCGGCGCGCAGCTGGATAATCGCGCTGCGTGCCGCGGGGGTGGCGATGATCCGGGCAGACCCGGCGACGCTGGCCACGGGGATCAGAACAGCCCGAGTGGTTTCGTGCTGTAACTGACCAGGAGATTCTTGGTCTGGCTGTAGTGATCGAGCATCATCGCGTGGTTCTCCCGGCCGATGCCGGAGATCTTGTAGCCGCCGAACGCCGCCCCGGCCGGATACTGGTGATAGCAGTTGGTCCAGACCCGACCGGCCTTGATCTGCCGGCCCATCCGGTAGGCCCGGTTGCCGTCACGCGTCCAGACCCCGGCGCCCAGGCCGTACAGGCTGTCGTTCGCGATCGACAATGCCTCCTGCTCGTCCCGGAACGTCGTGACAGCGAGCACCGGGCCGAAGATCTCCTCCTGGAAGACCCGCATCTTGTTCTCGCCCTTGAGCACGGTCGGCTCGAAGAAGTAGCCGTCGGCGAACGCGCCGCCGATGTCGGCGCGCTTGCCGCCGATCAGCACCTCAGCGCCCTCGTCGCGGCCGATCTCGACGTAGGAGGCGATCTTCTCCAGCTGCTGCTTCGACACCTGCGGGCCGAGCATCGTCTCGGTGTCGAGCGGATCACCCTGCTTGATCTTCGCGATCCGGTCCAGGCAGCGCGCCATGAACTCGTCGTAGATGTCGGCCTGGATCAGCGCGCGCGACGGACACGTGCACACCTCACCCTTGTTGAACGCGTACAGCACCAGACCCTCGACCGCCTTGTCGAGGAACTCGTCGTCCGCGGCCATGACATCGCTGAAGAAGATGTTGGGGGACTTGCCGCCGAGTTCGAGTGTCGACGGGATCAGGTTCTGCGCCGCGTACTGCATGATCAGCCGGCCGGTGACCGTCTCGCCGGTGAAGGCGATCTTCGCGATGCGCGTGTTCGTGGCCAGCGCCTTACCGATCTCGGCGCCGGGACCGGTGACCACATTGATCAGGCCCTCGGGCAGGACGTCCTCGATGACCTCCATCATCTTGAGGATCGACCACGGCGTCGGGGACGCCGGCTTGAGCACCGAGCAGTTGCCTGCCGCGAGCGCCGGCGCGAGCTTCCACGCCGCCATCAGCAGCGGGAAGTTGAACGGGATGATCTGACCGACGACCCCGAGCGGCTCCCGGAAGTGGTACGCGACCAGATCCTTCTCGATCTCCGTGGAGCGCCCTTCCTCTGCGCGAGCGGCAGCCGCGAAGTAGCGGAAGTGGTCGATGACCAGCGGGATATCCGCGTTGAGCGTCTCGCGCACCGGCTTGCCGTTCTCCCAGCTCTCGGCGACCGCCAGCATTTCCGCGTTTGCCGCGACCGCGTCGGCCACGGCATGGAGTACCTCGGCGCGGTAGGTGGCCGACGCCTCGCCCCAGGCCGGCTGGGCGGCGTGGGCGGCGTCCAGCGCCAGTTCGACATCCTCCGGCGTGGAATGAGCCACCTGTGTGATCGGTCCGCCGGTCGCGGGGCTCGGATCCGTGCGGTACTTGCCGTGAGTCGGGGCAATCCACTTGCCACCGATGAAGTTCTCGTAGGCCGGGGCGACCGAAACGACGCTGCCTTCCTTGCCGGGTGCCACATAGCGCATAGCGATTCCTTTCAGACACGGGAGCCGCCGCATTAGAGCGCACACCACCCGGGCGGCTCGGTGTGGACGCCACCCCTGACTGAACACCGGCACCCGGTCCGCAGACAGCTGCCAAACGTCCCTGCTCAGTGGACGAAGGACCCGCGGCCGTCAAGGACTACGGCGCGTACCCCGCGTGGACAGGATCGGCGACGCTCCCGGACTCGTCGACGCAGCCGCGCACCGGCGCGAGCACCCTTCGCAGCGCGGCCGCCAGGGACTTCGACGTGCCGCTGTCGAGGATCAGAACGAGCTCACCCTGTCGTTCGACCAGGGAGGCCCTTGCGCCGACCAGCGGCGCCAGAACAACCTTCATGCCGTCCGAGGCTCTCTGTCGTCGGGAAGCCGTCACGCGTATCTCGCCGCTGAGAAGCACGTTGAAAACAAGATCGCCGAATCTACCCGTCGCGGTCAAGTAGACGTTTCGATGCGCAAAGGCTCCCCGGTCCCGTCAGACGCCAGCCTCAGGCTTGGAGTCCAACCGTCTCGTCGGCCGCGAGGTTGATGACCTCCAGCGTGCCGGCTCGCGGCGCTGGAAGGCGGATCTCCTTCGGCTCTTTCAAGGCGGGCAGCGTAATCACCCGCGGGCGAACGCTACGGCGGCGTTCGGTGGCGATCGTGCGAAGTACGCGAACGCCGTCGCTGACAGAGTTCAGGTTGCTGACCCCGTGGACCCGGTCCTGCTCGTACGAGGGAACCTCGACGACCCTCAGGTCGGCCCGCGCCACCCGGATGTTGATCAGTGTCTCGACCTCGAAGCCGTCTCCCCAGAGCATGTCGTCGCTCGACGCTCCAGGCTCGACGTCAAGGACGGGCAGGCAGCGCCGCCAGAATGCGTTGTAGCCGTAGCAAAGATCGGTGTAGCTGGTCCCGTAGATCACGTTGACCAGGCCGTTGAGCGCCTTGTTGCCCAGCCGGCGGAATCGGGTGATGTCGCTGCTGCCGCCGCCGGCCGCAAAGCGCGTTCCCTTGGCGAAGTCGGCGCCCTCCGTCAGGGCCCGAACGAACCGGGGAATCTCCCTGGGGTCAGCGGATCCGTCGGCGTCGAGCATCACCAGGATGTCTCCCGTAGCCGCGGCGAAACCACACGCCATGGCGTTGCCTTTGCCGCGACGGGTCTGGTTCAGCACGATCGCATCGGGCCTGAGCTGACGGGCGACCTCGGCCGAGCCGTCGGTCGAGTTGCCGTCAACGACGATCACCTCGTATTCCGCCGGTATGGCGGCAAGGACAATCGGAAGGTTCTCGGCCTCGTTGCGGGTTGGAATGATCACTGAGATGCGGGGCGTGGCAATGCTGACTCGCTCACGTCGCTCATCGGACTGAAGAACGGTCATTGCGGCCTCCCCGGCCTCACACATGCGGGAGGTCCGGTTTCGCCACTGCTCGCCGACGGCACTGGGGGCGACCACACTCGTCGTCGGGTCATTGCTACCCCGTCACCCAGCGTGTTGCTAAGGTGACATAACTACTGTACGTAGTCGGTAGGGAAGAATTTAGGCGCTAAATGGCCCCAATTTTCTACGCTCAGTTACTCCGACTGGAGTAGTCGACGGCTCCAGAGACGCTCGCGGCAGCCGATGTTAATAACATGGACAGCGGCGTCGCGTCCGGCGACCGTCAGGGCCAGTCACCGATTCGGCTGTTGGAGATCGACCTCGGCGCCGGGCTCAGTGACATCGAACCCGGGCCGGGTGAACACAGGTACCCCACCGCCCGCGTACTGGTTCGCCGGTTCGGTCGCGTCCTGGGGATCCTCGACGTGCCGACACCGCTCGGCCGCCTTGCCGCGAGCGGGGTGGCAGCCGCCGTCGAAGCGGAGTTGGGTGTGCCCGCGGGCCACGGCGAATCCGAGCGTGACCGTGCCGACCGTGCCTTTCTCGCCCAGCGCCGGGATGCCCTGGCCTCGGCCCCGCTGGCCTCGGTCGTGCTCTGCACGCGGGGCCGCCCGCAGCAGCTTCCGGACTGCCTTCGTTCGCTGCTGCGCCTGCAATATCCGCAGGTCGACCTGCTCGTCGTCGACAACGGCAGTCCCGAGGACGAAATCGAGCAGCTGGTGCGCGAGGTCGCTGCCGACGTGCTCGGCGAGGCCGGGGGCGCCCACGTCTCGGTGCGTGTCGTTGTCGAGCCGCGGCCCGGGCTTTCCCGGGCCCGAAACACCGGCGTTCATTACGCTTCCGGCGACTTCATCGCGTTCACCGACGACGACGCCGAAGTCGACCCCGAGTGGCTCATCCAGCTGTGGCAGGCGCTGGCCAGCGTGCCCGGAGCGGGATGCGCTACCGGGCTGGTCCTGCCCGCCGAACTGGAGACACAGGCCCAGCTCTGGTTCGAGGAATTCGGCGGCCACAGCAAGGGTCGCGCGCTGACGCGACAGGTCATTGATCCCATCGAGAAGCGGGCACAGCACCCGCTTTATCCGCTGCCTGCCTTCGGCGCCGGGGTCAACATGGCCTTCCGTCGCGAGGTGCTGGACGAGGCAGGCGGCTTTGACCCCGCGCTCGGAGCGGGATCTCCCGCCGGCGGGTCGGAAGACACGGCCATGTTCAGCCAGACGCTGCTCAACGGTCACTCGATCGTCTTCACCCCGGACGCGATCGTGCGCCACCATCACCGTCCCGGCGAAGCCGCCCTGCGAAGCCAGTACGCCGGTTACGGCCGAGGGCTCACGGCGTACTACACGAAGATGCTGCTCGAACGGCCCCGGCTAGCTCCGGAGCTGGCCCGGCTGGCGCCGACCGCGCTGCGGGATTTGCTCTCCGGCGACTCGATGCGCAATGCCCCGATACCGGCTGACTTTCCGCGCGACATCACTCGCGGCGAGGTGCGCGGGATGCTGCGCGGGCCCGCCGCGTACTTGCGTGGCCGGCGGCGGGAACGGTCGGCCGACGCTGAGCGTGCGGCACCCCGCGAGCCGGTGAGCCTGACGCCATGACGACTTCCGCACCGGTCCCCACTCCGGTCTCCGCCACGGTGCCGATCCTGATGTACCACAGCATCGCCACCACCAAGAATCCGCGGTACGCGCGGTTCGCCGTCGCCCCCGACATGTTCGGTGAACACCTGGATTTCCTGGTCGACGACGGCTGGACGACGATGACGTTCGGCCAGTACGCGGCGGCGCGCCTCAGCTCGGATCCGCTGCCGGCCAAGCTGGTGGTGCTGACGTTCGACGACGCCTTCACCGACTTCTTCACGGTGGCGCTGCCCATGCTTGCCGAACGCCGGCTCGCCGCGACGCTGTACGTTCCGACGGGCGCCGTGGGTGCGTCGAGCCGATGGATGACCTTCGAGCGCGAGACGGACCGGCCGCTGCTGGATTGGGGGCCGCTGCGCGAGGTGGCGGAGGCCGGAATCGAATGCGGGGCGCACAGCCATACCCACCCGCAGCTCGATAGGTTGCCGCCGTGGCGCCTGGCGGCCGAGCTGCGCCGCCCCCGCGAGCTGCTCGAGCAGCGGTTGCAGGTCGAGGTCACGACCTTCGCCTACCCGTACGGCTACCACACGGCCAACGTGCGTCGTGCGGTCGCCGCCGCCGGGTACGCGGCCAGCTGCGGGGTCTGGGATCTGCCGTCGAACAGGGCCGACGACAGGTACGCGATTCCCCGCCTCACCGTCGCCGGCGGCACGAGCGCCCGCGAGCTCGCCGAGCTGCTCGTCGTTCCCCGTACCCAAGCGGCAGTTCGCGCCCGCCGGTTGAAGGCTGTGCTGTGGCGCTCAGCGCGTCGATGCGGCCTGGAAGGAGCCGTGCTCCGCGCTGCGAGCCGGTGAACGGGTGGCGCCGTCGCGGGGCCATCGTGCTGGCGGGCCTGTTCCTGGCCGGTTGCGGGCAGAGCTCCTCGCGCGGCGGTGCTCCGGCGCTGCCTGAGACCACGCCGAGCGCAACGAGCGACGCCGGTCCCACGTCGTCACCGTCGGCCGTCAGCCATGTGATGCTCGGGCTCTACACCGAGCTACCGAACCTCACTGCGGCGCAGAGCATCACCCTGCGGGAAAAGCAGCTCGGCCGCGCCGTCGCCATCCACCACACGTTCTACGACTGGACCGATTCCTTCCCGGGTACCAGCCAGCTCGATGACAAAGCTCACGGCCGTATCCCACTGATCACCTGGTGGGGGACGTACTACGCGGACATCAACACCGGGTCGCAGGACGCCCTGATCCGCCAGCGGGCCCAGGACATCCGCAACTACGCTTCGCCGGTGCTGCTGGCGTGGGCACCCGAGATGAACCTGAATTTCACGCCCTGGTCTGGCCCGCAGAACGGAAACGACCCGGGTGGTTACATCCGCGCCTGGCGACGGATCCACGATCTCTTTGTCCAGGAGGGCGTCCACAACGTTTCCTGGGTGTGGGCGCCCAACGCCGAATCCGCCCCAGGGCTGTTCGACGTCACCTCACCGAACAACTGGCGGCACTACTACCCCGGCGACGCCTATGTCGACTGGGTGGGCATCGACGGCTACAACTGGGGCGATGTCGGCGCCAACCGCTGGCGCTCGCTGGCGAGCTTCATCGGCCCGATCTACCGCGACTACGCCGCACGCAAGCCCATCATGATCGCCGAGACCGCCTCGAACGACATCGGCGGCAGCAAGCCGGCGTGGATCGATGGATCCCGGGCCTGGATCAAGACCCACCCTGCGATACGCGCGCTCGTCTGGTTCGACCAGCGTTCCAGCTCGGAGCGCGACTGGCGGATCGACTCCTCGCCGGGGTCACTCGTGTCTTTCAAGGACCTCGCTTCGGACCCCGCTTTCGCGGCCGTCGGGTAGCCTGCCTCCATTGCCGTCCCCGTTGCAGCAGCGCAGTGGTTTCAGTCGAGCCAGGCAGGTTCCGATAGCGCATACATGCGTGCGCGCGCCGGGGAACGCGATCGAGGGCTGCGGCGCGGGGTCGTCACCACTGTTGTGTTGCTGGTCGTCGCGGCCGTCGCGGCGGCATGCACTCCTGCGTCAACTCTCGCTTCCTCTGCGGTGCGCCGGCCCGCCGCGCACGCCTATCTCGGCGTCTACAGCGAGGTGAAAGGCCTGACCTCCGCTCAGAGCGTTGCGTTGGGCGAGAAGCAGCTCCGGCGGACGTTCAACATCGACTCGCACTACTACAACTGGACCGACACCTTTCCCGGTCCTGCGGAGGTGGCTGACGCGGGCAAGGGTCGTATCCCCCTCATCACCTGGTGGGGGACGAGCCTGAAGTCGATCACGAATGGCAGCAACGACCTGTTGATCCGGGCCCGTGCTGCGGCGATCAAGGCGTTCGGCAAGCCGGTCTTCCTGCGCTGGGGCGCGGAGATGAATGGGAACTGGTTCGCCTGGTCGGGTTCGGCCAACGGCAACAATCCGAGCCTTTACGTCGCCGCCTGGCGCCACATCCACAACCTCTTCCGGGCCGTCGGCGTCACGAACGTCTCGTGGGTCTGGGCTCCGAATGCGGACTCCAAGCCGGGCGGGATCGACCCGACCTCGTGGAACAACTGGCGTAACTACTACCCGGGCGACGGCTACGTCGACTGGGTGGGCATCGATGGCTACAACTGGGGCAGCATCTACTCCTGGCAGTCGCCGGCCGCCATCTTCGACCCGATCTACAACGACTACGCCGCCCGCAAGCCGATCATGATCGCGGAGACCAGTTCGGTCGAGTCCGGCGGAAGCAAGGCATCGTGGATCAACGCGCTGCGCAGCTATGTCATGGACCGTCGCGACATCGGGGCGCTCATCTGGTTCGACACCGATACGTCATCGACCGGTATCAACTGGCGGTTCGACTCGTCGTCGTCGTCGCTCGCCGCGTTCCGGTCGCTGGCCGGTAGCTCCTACTTCCGGCCCTGATTCTCCCTCAGCCGGGTAGCCGGGCCGCGAGCGTGCACTAGCGGACACGGCGCCCCAGCCGGACGCGTCCGCTGATCGCGGCCCGGAGCACCGTCGGGCCGGTCATCAACGCCTCGACGGCGGTGGCGATCACGAACCCGGCCGTCAGCCCCGTGAGCCCGCCGAGAGTGGCGCCGGTCGCCGCACCGCCCAGCTCGATGACGGCGCCGACGGTCATGACGAGAGCCGCATGACCGATGCGGTCTGCCGCCCGGGAGACGGCGATGTAGTGCAGCTTGACGGTCGTCGGGAGGTAGCCGATGGCCAGTAGTTGCAGGGAAAGTGCCGCGCGCGCGTAGTCCTTTCCGAGCACTCCGAGCAGCGGATGCGCCAGCAGGACGAGCGCCCCGACCCCGACTGCGCCAATCGCGTAGGACAGCCGCAGGGTGAAGCGGATCTGCGTCCGCAGTTCGGAGGGATCCTTGGCGACGACGGCGAAAAGCACCGTCGAGAGGTGGGTCGGGACGATGTACAGGAAAGTGATGATCATGTACGCGATGTAGAAGGCGGCATTCGCGGTCGAGGAGACCAGGACCGTCACCATGACCGGCAAGAGCAGCCGGGGCCCTTGCACGGCCAGGTTCAGCGCGTTGTGGGCGCCGGCGGTGCGCCGCAGCGCACGCAGCCGGGCCCAGTCCGGCTTCACCGCGAGCCGCGTTCCGGCGCGCTTGACGAGGTAGGCCATCGCGACCAGGGATGCGGCGAGACCTCCCACCCAGGCGGCGACGATCCAGGTGCCGCCTGCGGTGAGAAGTGCCGCCGCGAGCACCAGGAGTGCGAGTTTCACGACCGCGAAGACGCCGTTGCGACGCAGTTGAATGCCGCCGCGCAGGACGCCGATGGTGGCTTGGTCGAGAACCAGCGTCGCGGCGGTGAGGGCGACCCCGATGACCAGCAGCGACCCGCGCAGGGGACCGCCGACCAGGGCGCGCAGTGACGTTCCCGTCAGCGGCGCGATCAACACGAAGGCCAGCCCGAATGCGGTGGAGGCAGCCATGCACGTGAGGGTCGCCGCCGCGGTCAATGCCGACCGTCCGGTGTGCAGGCGGGGCAACTCGCCGATGAGAAGGCTGCCGAGGCCGAACATGCCGATCGTTCCCAGCAGGGTCATCACCGACGTCGCCGCCGAGCCGTAGCCGACGGCTGAAGCCGGCAGGAGCCGGGCGGCGATGGCCCAGAAGGCGAAGCCGAGGATGCTGTTGATGAGCGTCGCGTTGAACAGCGAGAGCGCGTTCTTGACCAGGTCCCCGCGGCTGCCCCCGACGGCGTGACCCGCGGGGGGCGGTCCCGAGCGGGGGATCGGGGTCGCTGCCGGGCTGGCGACCGTCATCGCGAGGCGAACGGCGACTGCAGGGTGACGCGGCGATAGACCGCGCCGGTGTGCCCGGAGGCGTCCACGAGGTACAGGTCGGCTTCGGTTCCGGCGCTGGAGGTGACCTCGCGCTCCCAGCTGCCACTCGATGGCAGCGTCACGTGGGTCCGCTGCGTCGCACCGCTCGGCGTGGTCACGACAACGAGGTAGCTCTTCGTCGAGCCTTCGACGTTTCGCAGGCTGAGCAGAACGTGGCCGGCGCTGCCACTGGTGAACGCCAGGCTGGTGAAACGGGTCTGCGGCGCGGTCTTGGCCCCGATGATCGCGGTGGCCACCGCGCCGCCGGTGATCAGAGCTGCTACCGCCAGCAGCATCGCCGGACGCGAGGGCCGGCGCAGCTTAGGCCTCGGCGCCGGGTCGGCATCCGGCACCCGGCGCTGGTCATGCCAGCCCACGAGAAGCCCGGTTGCTACCGCGAGCGCTGCTAGGGCAAGCCAGCTGGCGCGTTGGAGCGGAAGCCGTACGGCCGCGATCAGTAGCCCTCCCAGCACGAGGATGGCCAGCGAGACACCCAGGGTGAGGACGGCTCGTTCGGCCGCAGTCACGGCCCGGGTCCGCTGCGGAAACAGCGCCGACGTCCAGGCATAGCCGGGAGCCACCAGCAGCGCCGGAATGGCGAGCGCGCTCGTGACGGCGACGGGGGCGGATGCGGCAGACGCGGCAACTGCAGCCGCGGTGACGGCGGCAACGAGCCCGAGATCACGGCGCATAGTCAGACCCTTGGAGGTCGTAGACGACGATGTCGCCCGAGTCGTAGAGCCGTGAGGCCCCGGCGCTGTCGAACTTCTCCAGCGGCGCGAGTGGGAGCGGATGCCGGTAACGATTCGCGTCGGGGTCGACCGGGAAGTAGGCGCCGCTCGCCGGCAATTGCTGGGCCATCCGCTCGTCGACGAGCAGGTAGCGAACGGCGGTCTCGCGCGCGAGTGCGATGTCAGCGGCGGTGGGTGAGGAGGAGGTGTAGAGCAGCGCGAGGTTGCGCACCACGTCCTGGCGACCGTAGGTACCGATGATGGGCGCGTTTCCGGCGTCGGCGCCGAAACGCTGGCTCGGGCCCAACGCCCGGGGTGCCCAGGCCGCGACGGCCAAGGCTTGCGCGTCGACCGAGCGCTCGAAGCCGGCGACGAGGTAGGGGCCGGGCAGTCGTTCCCAGGCCGGCGGCCAGCCGCTGACGACGGCGCCGTAAGTGAGCAGCCCTCCGGCTCCCAGGGCACCCAGGTCACGGGCCGCCGCGTGCACGACGCGCTCGGAGCTGACCGCGAGGAGCGCGAGCGCGTAGGCCACGGGGATGAACTCGAACGACATCAGGCGTCCGGCGAGCTCCTGGCCGTCCGTGACCCCCACGCGAATGACCAGCACCAGGTAGTAACCCGCCGACGCCACCATCAGGGCGACGGCGCCGCTGCTGCGCCACCCGAGTGTCGCGTTGCCGCTCCTGCGGCGCAGGCTTAGCCAGGCCAGCGGGAGCAACGTGGCGACGAGCAGGGCCGCGGCGACGCCGACGGCCCGGTCAGCAAGCGGGGCGACCTGTTCGGCGGCCTGCGTCGTCGCGCTCATGCCGAGGAGCAGTCGCCGGGCGCTGTCGATGATTCCGCTTACCGGATTGCGCAGGTAGTCAATGGTCTGCGGCGCCGCGGCTGCGATCCAGCCCGCGACGAGCAGCACGCCGTAGAGCGCCAACCCGCCGGTGATGCGCACGGTGCGCCACCGGGCAGCGCCGTCGCGGCGACGAGCAGCGGCGATGACCGCGCTGCCGGCCAGGGCCGTCACCAGCAGGTAACTGGTGACGTGATGGGTGACCACCGCGGCCGCGAGCATCAGCGCGGCCAGGATCGTCCAACGGCCGCTGTAGCTCTGCTCGCGTACAGCGGCCGTGGTCGCGAGCAAGACCCCCGCAAGGAACGTGAGGCCCAGCGCCTGGTAGAGGAACATCGCATCGAACGAGGAGAAGTGCGCGTTCATGGAGTACGCGAGGACGCCGATGGCGCCGACCCGACCGGACCCGCTGAGCCGGGTGAACAAGCAGTAGAGCGCTGCAACCAGCGTGACGTGCGCGACGGCGGTGATGGCGATGCCCGAGGCGAAGATGCTCAAGCCGGTGACGGACGACAGCGATGCCGCGGCGAGTTCGAGTCCCGGGTAGTGCGGGCTGATCGGCAGTGCCGGGTTCGGGGTGAAGAGCTTGTGCGTCGTCAGCACGTCGTACGTGGAACGCCAGTGCTGCAACTCGTCCGGGAACTGGAAAGCCAGCGGGCTGTAGAAGACCTTGCTGAGGAAGCTGAAGGCGGCGACGATGATCGCCAGGCCCAGCGGCTCGCAGGTCCCGAGCCGGCTACGGATCAGCAGGCGTCCGCCGACCGCAGCGAACCCGATCGTGATTCCGGCCCAGTAGAACGGCGTGCCCCAGCCCGCGCCGTGACGAGCGCCGGTGTCGGCGACCGCGATCAGGGCCACGCCGATCGCTGCGGCGACGGCCGCCTCGGGCAGGCGCCCCCAGCGGGTGGGCGACGGGTCGTCCGCCGGCGGCGCGGCGGGCTCGGGGACGCCCGGGGACTGCGGGCTCGCCGGGCCCGTCGTCTCGCCCACGGCCGTGCTCATGCCGCTACGGGCGCAGCCCGGGATGTCGGAGCGGACGAAGTCCAGGGTGCCAGGAAGTCGGCGTACAGCGCCCGGCTGCGGCTCACCTGCTCGAGCGCGCTGGCCCGGGCCTGCTCGCGGTCGGCGGGGGCGGCATCCCAGGCGGAGACGAGTGCTGCTCGCAGCCGGTCCTCGCCGGCCGCGCCGTCGAGCGACACCAGTGTGGCTGCGCTGGGAAAGAGGTCGACGAGGCCGCGGAACTTGGCGTCGTAGTAGCCAGATCGGGACAGGCACACCGCCGGGACGCCGGCAGCGAGGGCGAACACCGCGGCGTGATAGCTCGCTGTGACCACCGCTCGGCAGCGTCCGGCGGCGGCGACGAGTGCGGCCGGCTCGGTGAGATCGTCGAGAATGACGCGGCCCGGCGTCCTGGCTTTCAGTAACTGCTTCACGCCGTCGAGGTCGTCGCTGCAGGCGTGGCGCGAAACGGGGAGCGCGAGCAGGGTCATGGCGCGCTCGTCGGCCAGGGCCCCGATCACATCGCCGACCCAGCTGACGCCGGACAGGTCAAGATTGGTGTAGCCCGCCAGGCGGACGTTGACCCCGAGGATGTCGGAGCCCGCCGGTGCCGCGGCCCCGCCGACGGCGAGTTCCAGTGCGTCGTCGCCGGTCACGACGAACTGACCGGGCGCGACGCCGAGCGCGCGGGCCAGCGGCGAGCCGGTCACGCCCTCCCGCAGGCCGAGCGCGTCCAGCCGGGGCAGCACCGCGGCCGCCTGACGCCGGATGAGGGCATGCGTGAGGGGCCCGAGTCCCTGGCCGAACATCGCTGTCGGGCGCTCCAAGCGCTGAGCGGCTGCCAGGACCGCGAGCACTCCGGCGGCGTGCCACCACCAGTTGTCGGTCAGGTAGCCGCCGCCGGCAGCGACGACGAGGTCGGCCTCGCGAACCGCGCCGAGCACGGTGTGCTGCGAGCCTGCCCGCGCCGCGGACCGGCGGCCGTGACGTACCAGGTAGGGGCCGGAGGCCTTCCATGCCTGCTCGAGCGCGAGGCGGCCGGAGCGGGGTGCGGCCGCGAGCCACCGGCTGTCCGCAAGTGCCGAACGGACCGGGTAGGCCCCGGCGCAGCAGGATTCCAGCCGCTCCGGATCGGTGGTGACGACACCGATTTCGGCATCGGGCAGCGCTGCCCGCAGTCGCCCCACGCAGACCTGGAGCATGGCGGCGTCGCCAAGGTTGCGGAGGTCATAGCCGCTGTGGTCAACGAGAACGCGCACGAGACCCCCCACGCCTCAGGCCGCGCCATCGACCGTTCGCGGAGGCGAGAGTCAGCCTTTCGGTGGCCATGCCGGCGATGGCTGCGGTCAGCCCGGTCACGATCGCGCCGCTGCGGAGCAAGCCGTCGAGCGTGCCGGAGCGCACGCCGTCCCTGATGCCGCGGGTGATGATGGAACGGGCGTACGCGCGTTCGGTGCTGATCGCGACCGCTCCTTCGGTGTCGACCAGCGCGGCCTTGCCGCGCCCTTCCTGCCAGCAGCGGGAAAGGAAGAAACGCGGGCGGGTGCGGGCGGGGGGAACCTTGTGGCCCGCTAGGGATGACGGGACGTAGACCCAGGTCTTGCCAGGGGCGCCGGCGGCGACCCGGATGCACAGGTCGGTGTCCTCGGGCCGGCTGGTGTTGCCGATCTTGCCGAAGCCCTCGCGAAATCCCGTCACCGAATCGAAATCGGAACGTCGTAGAGCCATGCTGCCCGCCCAGACGTTGCGCACCGGTGCGTTGACCTCGGGCATGCCGCGGTAGCTTGCGCCGACGACCCAGAAGAACTCCGCCGGAAACCACCGGGGACTCGCCTTCGGCCACAGCGGAATCAGCCGGCCGCCGACTCCGACCACGCCCGGTTGGTCCAGCGCGTCGACCAAGTTCTTCAGCCAGCCCGGGTCGGCGACGGCGTCATCGTCGAGGAAGGCGACCACGTCTCCGGTGGACGCTTCGACGCCCGTGTTGCGCGCACCGGAGGCGCCGCGGGTGTGGGTATTGGGGATCACCCGCACTTCGGGAAGTTCCTGCCGGGCGAACGCGAGCAGGCACGGGTTGTCGTCGATGACCAGGATCAGCTCGTGGGGCGGCTGGGTCTGGACCTGCTCGGAGCGGATTGCCCGCAGCGTGTCGGGCCAACGCGCGGTGTCGAATGCCGCGAGGATCACGCTCGCGGGGATGCGCGCGGCGGTGCGCGCGGGGGTGGGCGTGCCCTCGGCCAGCCCGGTGGCTGCCATGAGCGATTGCTCCCGTCACTACGGCCGTCACGTCCCTGACCTCCACCGCCGGAAAGCGGGCAGGACGTGACGCTAGGTCATTAGTGTCGACACGAAGGGGCTAGGAACTGATCACCCGAAGTGATGACTCAGCTTGCGGCCGACCTGCGGAAAGGCGCCACGCGCTGGCCGGCGAAACAGGTCAACGCCCGAGCTCAGACAGCACCACATGCGGCGCGGCCCAGGACGAGCCCCGCGCGGAAACGACTCCACTCGTCGTGGAGACGAGGGGAACCGCGATAGCGGCGGCAGCCCCGACCCCGGCGCAGATTCCAGCGAGCTTCCTCAGCATGAAACGGCGCATAGAAGGTTCGTAGCACGCAGTGACCCCGTGATCACGGCGACACGACGGTGCCTGGCGACACTCTTGCGGCGGCCTGACCAGCCGCACCCGGGTTGCGCCGCGTGTGCTGCGACGGGCAGGCTGCCGGCATGACCGCGATGCACTACGAGGCGACGTACGCCGCCTCGGCGGAGGGCGTCATCACCCTGCTGACGGACGAGGCGTTTCTCGCCGCGTATGCGCAGGAGGTCGGCGCGGTCGGCTATCGGGTCGGCGTCGAGCGCGCCGAGAGCAAGGCCTTCCCGGTGCGTACACGCGTCGAGATGACCGTTCCGACTGCGGGGGTTCCCGCGGTCCTCAAGCGCCTGGTCACTCCGACCATCGACATCACGGAAGTGCGTGTCTGGACCGCGCCGGCCGCCGAGCGGTGGCGGGGATCGTTGGCGGTGGATGCGTCGGCGCGTCATCGGGACGCGAAAGTGCGCGGCAACCTCGTGCTCGAGCCGTCGGCGAACGGCGCCCTCGAGACGACCCGGTTCGGTGTCGACGGTAACGTCAGCGTGAACGTGCCGCTGCTCGGCGACGTGGCAGCGGCGCTGGTCAGGGACCTTGTCGGAAGCGTCATCAGGCGCCAGTCGGCAGTGCTGGAACGCTGGCTTCAAGCACGCTGACCTGCACCGATCAGCGACGCCAGGACTTGCCAACGGTCAAAGGTCACTTGTCAGTGGACCTTGGAAGCGGCAGCGTGAGGGTGAGTGCGGCCTAATCTTGACCATGACGTCGGCGCTGTGGAGGTAGTCCAGGGATGACCGACGTATCGCGCATCCGTCATCGGGGCGCGGCATCCAAAATCATGACCGCCGAAGAGGCGGCGACCCTCATCGCTCCGGGTGACCGGGTCGGGATGAGCGGATTCACCGGCGCAGGGCACCCCAAGGCGGTGCCGGGCGCACTCGTCGGACGCATGACTGACGCGACCGCTATGGGCGATCACTTCACGGTGGGCGTGTGGACCGGCGCTTCGACCGCGCCGGAGCTCGACGGCGCGCTGGCCGGGGTCGATGGGATCGACTTGCGCATGCCCTACCAGTCCGACCCCACGACCCGCGCGAAGATCAACGCCGGCCTGATGGACTACCTCGACATCCACCTCTCGCACGTCGCGCAGATGGTCTGGGAGGGCTTCTTCGGCACGCTCGACGTCGCGCTCATCGAGGCGTCGGGGATCACCGCCAACGGCGACCTGGTCCCCTCGTCCTCGGTGGGCAACAACAAGACCTGGATCGACCTCGCGGATCGGGTCATCGTCGAGGTGAATTCCTGGCAGCCCGAAGAACTCGATGGAATGCACGACATCTACTACGGAACGGCGCTGCCTCCGAACCGCCGGCCGCTGCGGATCCTGCAGGCGTCAGACCGCATCGGCGTCCCGCACTTGCTCTGCCCGCCAGAGAAGATCGTCGCGGTCGTCCAGACCCACCTGCCGGACCGTGCGACCCCGTTCAAGCCCATCGATGCCGCCTCAGAACTCATCGCCGAGCATATGGTGGATTTCCTGCGGCACGAGGTGAAACAGGGCCGCTTGCCCCGCGGCCTGCTCCCGATCCAATCGGGAGTCGGCAACATCGCCAACGCCGTGCTGGACGGACTGGACAAGGCGCCCTATCAGGGGCTCACCTCGTACACGGAAGTCATCCAGGACGGGATGCTCGCGCTGCTGCGCTCCGGCACCGTCTCCTTCGTCTCCGCCACGGCGTTCTCGTTCAGCGAGGAGGGCGAGGCGGACTTTCGGGCCAACATCGACGAGTACCGCGACCGGATCGTGCTCCGCTCGCAGGAGATCAGCAACCATCCAGAGGTCGTGCGGCGGCTGGGAATCCTCGCCATGAACGGGATGATCGAGGCCGACATCTACGGCAACGTCAACTCCACGCACGTCATGGGTTCCAGCATCCAGAACGGCATCGGCGGCTCCGGTGATTTCGCGCGCAACGCCTACATCTCCTTCTTCCTCAGCCCCTCCACCGCCAAGGGCGGGAACATCTCCTCCTTCGTCCCGATGGTCAGCCACGTCGACCACACCGAACACGATGTGCAGGTCCTCGTCACCGAGCAGGGGCTCGCGGACCTGCGCGGCTTGCCTCCGCGGCGCCGGGCACAGTGCATCATCGACCACTGCGCTCACCCGGAGTACCGCCCGATGCTGCAGGACTATTTCGACCGGGCGCAGGCGACTTCCAAGGGCAAGCACACGCCCCACATTCTCCAAGAGGCGCTGTCCTGGCACGAGCGCTTCCTACGCACTGGCAGCATGCGCCCGTCCTGAAAGCCGAAGCGAACGCCGGGTCATCCAGCGATCGAGCTCCGTCGATGACTTCGGCACCGCCACCCGTCCCGCTGCCACGCATGGCCCCGCCGGACGGGCTGAGCTTCCGTGAGAGGTGCCGACTGCAGCCGTAACCGCTCGTTCCTGTCACGATGTGCGGATGGCGGAATCGGTTGCGGAGAAGGCGGTCATCGCGGCGCCCGCGCAACGGGTCTGGGCGTTGGTCAGCGACGTGACCCGCATGGGGGAGTGGAGCCCGGAAACCACCTCGTGCCGTTGGGAAATAGGAGCTGACAGCGCGCGGGTAGGGGCCCGCTTCCGCGGCAACAACCGCCGTGGACGCAGGCGCTGGTCCACCAACTGCACCGTCACGGCCGCCGACCCGGGACGCCTTTTCGCCTTCGAGGTCACCGCGCTGGGGATGAGGGTGGCTGAATGGTCGTACGCCCTCGCCCCGGACGGTGGAGGCTGCGAACTCACCGAGTCGATGATCGATCAGCGCCGCCTGCCGATGCGCGTCATCGGGCGGCTCTCGACGGGCGTGAGCGACCGGGCGACGCACAACCGCGAGGGGATGCTCCGGACCCTCGCCGCCATCAAGCAAGCGGCCGAAACCGATGCCACTTAAGGGCAAGCGGCCGAGCCGGCAGCTGCTGCGTCAGCTCGTTATCGGCTGCGGAGCCCACGTGGCATGGGTGCCGCTGGATACCCGCTCCGGAAGACGCAGGCGCGCGACCGGACCGTCGGCGAGCCGGGCCGCGTCGAATACCAGGCATTCGGAAAGGTCGCGCTCGACGTCCGAGGTGATCGTCACGAGATACCCGTCGTCCTCCGCCAGCGCTCCGAGGCGCGGCGCCATCGCCGTCTCGCTGGCGTAGACGCCGGGCGGCAGGTCGTAACGCTCCTCGGTGCCGGTCATGACGTCGTGCTTGACGATCCCGCTGAACAGGAACCAGCCCGGCACCGCGCTCGCGGCGTAGGTGTACCGGTACGGCCGGCCGGTCACGCCCGCATTGATCATGCCGAATTCGCTGACCGTGTCGGTGAGTCGCTCCTCTTTTGTCATTCCGGTGCGCAGGTTGAGCCGCCAGCGATGCAGATGAGTCTGCAGCCGATCGGCCGCGAGCGAGCGAAAGAGCCGCTGATACAGCGATCCGGCGCCATCGTCGGCGGGCACCGGATCGTCCTGGAAGAAGCCGTCGAGGACGATCTCGTCGCCCTCCTCGTACGCGTTCACCCAATGCAGGACGTACGTCGGCGCCGCCTCGAACCACTGCACCTGCGCCGCCGTTCCGCGGCGCGGAAGGACGCCGAGCCGGGTCGGCAGCTCCGGGTGGAAGCGCGAGACGTACTTGCCGAGGGCCAGCGCTTCCGGCAGCCAGAAAAGCGGGCAGTCATTGAGGATGGCGTAGTTGTCGGTGAACGCCATGTCGTGCGGCAGCCGCGGTCCGGGCAGCGGCACATCGGTGTAGTGCACGAGGGTGTCCGTGGCATCGACCACGCCGTAGCGCAGGTAGGGCGACTCGGTGCCGTAGTTGAAGAAGAGCAGCTCGCCGGTACGCGGGTCGACCTTGGTATGCGCCGAGACGCCGTGACGCGCCGGAAAAGCCCCGTGCCAGTCGGCCTTTCCCAGCGTTTCCAGCGTCATCGGGTCGAGCCGGTAGAGGTCGCCGCACTGGTAGAAGCTGGTGAGGGCGACGCCGTTGTGCACGACGACGTCAGTGCTCGACGCGTCCTTCATCCGGCCGCGGGCTCCCCACCCGTCGCCGCGCGGCGACCACTCCGGCTTCTCCGCGATTCCCGCCCAGAGCGGGCCGGCGGCGGCTTGTTCGGCGAGGAAACCGTCGGTGCGCACGAAGCGGTTGCGATAGTAAGCGCGGCCTCGATCAAACCCGACCATGTGCACCATCCCGTCGCCGTCGAACGGGTGGTAGCGGCGGGCGGCGGGATGGACCGGGTTCTCCGTGTTGCGCAGGTACACGCCGGCCAGGTCCACCGGCAGTTCGCCGATCACGTCGAGGTCCTCAGCCCGCCACTCGGTGTGCTGGGGTCGCCAGGCGCCGGTGCGGTAGGGATGATCGTCTTCTGGGGGCAGCGTCGTCAGAACCCGGCCCACCACCTCGACATCCACACCCGCAGCCTGACTGCGCCGCTCAGGCATGTCCAGCCGTGCGCCGCCGCACATCGGAAGCGTGAGAGGGTGCGGGCGAAGCTTTTTCCGACGGAGCGGGCAGGATGCCCGGGCAGAGGGAGTGTGCGATGCGCGCGGCCGTGATCACCGGAGCCCACAGCGTGCGGGTCGACGACGTCGACGATCCCCTGCTTCCCGGGCCGGGCGGCGCGATCGTGACCGTCCAGAAGTCCGCCATCTGCGGCAGCGATCTGCACTTCTACGACGGTGACATGGGGGTCGGCCCCCAGGGGCTGCGGATCGGCCACGAGGCCGTGGGAACCGTGGCCGAAGTGGGCGCCGACGTGCAGACGGTCAAGGTCGGGGACCGGGTGCTGGTGTCGTCCGTCGCCGGCTGCGGAGCCTGCCCGGGATGTGCCACGGGCGATCCGATCACCTGCCAGCGCACCGGCCCGAAGGTCTTCGGCTCCGGCGAGCTCGGCGGAGCCCAGGCCGAGGCGCTGGCGGTACCCGGTGCGGATTTCCAGTTACGCAAGCTCGCCGGTGACCTCGCTGACATCTCCGACGAGGCGGCGCTGCTGCTGACCGACAACCTGCCCACAGGGTGGATCGCCGCCCGCAAGGCGGACTTCCGGCCCGGCGCGACCGTTGCCGTCGTCGGCCTCGGTGCTGTGGGGCTCTGCGCGGTGCGCTCGGCACTGATGCTCGGTGCCGGGCGGGTGCTCGCTGCTGACCTCGCGCCCGGCCGGCGAGCGATCGCGGAAAGCTTCGGGGCCGAGCCGGTCGACCCGGCGGCGGAAGGCGGGACGGCCGCTGCGGTGCAGGCGGCCACCGGCGGACTCGGCGCCGAATCGGTCATCGAGGCCGTCGGTCACGACGCGACGATCGACGCGGCCATCGCGTCCGTACGCGCGGGCGGCACCGTCTCGATCGTGGGCGTGCACAACATGACCCCATACGCGCTACCCGTGCTGATGACGCTCTTTCGCAGCATCAGCATCCGGACCACGACGGCGCCCATCCAGCAGACCTGGCGCGAGCTGCTCCCGCTCGTCGCCTCCGGGCGGATGCAGACCGACGGCATCTTCACGCACCGCTTCCCGCTGGAGAAGGCCGCTGATGCGTATCAGGCCGTCGCGGCCCGCAGCAGCGACTGCATCAAGACGGTCTTCGACGTCAACTGAGCGGGGCGGCTCTCGCTCGAATTCAGCGGCGGGACGCGTGCCCCAGCAGCAGGTCGCGGTCGGCGATCTTGATCCGGTCGCGGCCCTGCAGCTTGCCGAGCGCGATCTCCGCCTCGTCGATGCCGACCCAGCCTTCCCAGTCCACGACGTCCACCCCGCGGTCGGCGAGGATCTTCAGCAGCGCTTCGGGGTCGCGGATCGCAGCCCGCTGGAGGGCCGGCGCGTCGGCGATGAGCGAGCTGATCGTCTCGGATGCATCGGACTTGTTGGTGCCGATGACCCCGGTGGGCCCGCGCTTGATCCAGCCGGCGACGTACTCACCCGGCACCGGCTTCCCGTCGTGCATCACGCGCCCGGCGTCGTGCGGGATGGTGCCGCTGCGCTCGTTGAACGGCAGGCCGGCGAGCCCCTGCCCGCGGTAGCCCACGCTGCGCAGCACCATCTGTGCGGGGATGGTCTCCAGGACACCTGTGCCGCGCACGTTTCCGGTGCCGTCCAGCACCGTGCGCTCCACCTCCACCCCGTCGACCCGGTCGGCGCCGAGCACGGCCGTGGGACGCAGCAGAAAACGCAGGTGGATGCGGCGGGGCTTGCCACTGGGACGTTCCTCGGCCCAGCGGCGCAGGATCTCCAGGTTGCGACGCTGGTTGGCGTCTGTGGCGATGGTCTGCTCGCTCGCCTCGTCGAGGACGAGTTCCTCGGGATCGACGACGATGTCGGCATTGGCCAGCTCGCCGAGCTCGCGCAGTTCCTTGGTGGTGAACTTCGCCTGCGCCGGGCCGCGGCGGCCGAGCATGTGGATGTCGGTGACGTGGCTCGCGTGCAGGACGTCGAGTACGTGGTCGGGCAGGTCGGTGGGGCGCAGATCGTCAGCGGTCTTGGCGAGGATCCGGGCCACGTCGACGGCAACGTTCCCGACGCCCACGACGACCACGTCGGTCGCGTCCAACGTGAACCGATCGATCTGGGTGTCAGGGTGGCCGCTGTACCAGGCCACGAAGTCCGTGGCCGAGAAGCTGCCGGGAAGCTCCTCACCCTCGATGCCCAGCCGGCGGTCGATCGCGGCGCCGTACGCCACGACGATCGCGTCGTAATGCTCGTGCAGCTCCTCCATCGAGACGTCCTTGCCGACGTCGACATTGCCGAGGAAGCGGATGCCGTCGGTCTCGAGCACCTTGCGCAGTGCCAGGGTGATCGACTTGATCTTCTCGTGGTCGGGCGCGACCCCGTAGCGCACCAAGCCGTACGGGCACGGCAGCCGGTCGAGCACGTCGACCTCGACCCCGTCTACCTCGGGCGCGAACTTGAGCAGCGATTGGGCAGCGTAGATGCCCGATGGACCGCTTCCGATGACTGCAACGCGTAGCACAAACCCAATATCGCAGACGCCTGCGTTAGACCACACTCCCGGTCGGTGATTGCCCGATGGTGCGGCAGACCTTGATGTTGTGCTGCAGGTAGCCGCGGCTGAAGGCGATCAGCCGCTGCGCGGGTGTGCCGTGGGCGTCGGGTGACGACGCCAGCTCCGACCCGAAGTGCCGCGTGTCGCCCAGCTGGTAGAGCAGCTTGGCCGCCCCCAGCACGTCGGTGAACGGCAGCCGGTGCGCGGTGCGGGCGAACGCCGTCGTGACGCCGGCCGAGCAATCCGCCTGGTTCTCCTCGGACCGCGAGATCGGGCCGACGACTCCAAGAATGTGGTCGGCGCGGTGGCCGAGCTCGTGCATCAGCACGACGACCGGAAGGAACGGGCCACCCTTCTGAAACAGCCCGTCCAGCAGCTCGCGGCTGTAGGCGACGGTGTCGTCGCTGGGGCAGTAAAAGGCGTTGTCGGAGAAATCGCCGGCGTTGCCGTCGGCGGCTCCGCAGGCGTCCTGAGGTACCTGGCCGTCGCTGTAGGCCACGAATGTCGGCGTTTTCCATCGGCCGCCGAGCTGCTCAGTCCAGTACTCGTTCACCGAGCCGGGGCAGTTCGACGGGTCGGTCAGGATCGCGAGCGTGCTCTGGATGTCGTGTGCGACTCCGCCGTGGCAGCCGGCCGGCAGTGCCGGGGTCGCCGCCGGGGTCGGTGGGCCCGACGTGGTGACGGTGCCGGAGACCGAGCCGCCCGCCGAACTGCCGCAGGCGGTCACCGCCAACATCACGGCGGCGACCCACCCGCCCATCCGCACCAGCAGTCTTGCGCGCGGGCTTCGCATGTCATGAAGCGTCGCAGGTCGCGGGGATGATTGCCGTCGGAAATCCGCAGCTCGCCGTGTCCGGTAGGCGACAGTTGGGTGTCCATCGTTTGCTGAGAGATGATGGCGCGTGCACCGCAGTGGCTTCGTGGTCGTCGGAATCGTGTCCGCGACACTGTTGGCGACCGGCTGCGGCACCCGCGTCTCAGCTCCGCCGCAGACCCGGCCCTTGGCGACCGCCGCGCCCACGGGCTCGCCGGCTGCGGCATCGAGCAATCCGGCCTCCGATATCGGCGTGACCCCGACCACCATCACCGTCGGGCTCCTGGTGAGCCGTACCAGCCCGCTCGGGCCGGACGCGTTCAGCGGCTCGTATTACGGCGCGACCGCGTACTTCGACACCCTCAACCAGCAAGGCGGGATCGACGGTCGCAAGGTGAAGCTGGTCTCCTGCGACGACACCGGCAGCGGCAGCGGCAACGTCAATTGCGTTCACACGCTGATCGACCGCGACAAGATCTTCGCGCTCGCCGGCACCACGGCGTTCAACTACGACGGCGATACCTACGTGAACAAGAAGGGCGTCCCTGACGTCGCCGGCCAGCCTGTCGGCACCGGCTACGACACTTACGCCCACCTGTGGAACCTGTACGGCAGCGACGAGCCCCGCAACGGGACCGTCGGCTGGGACGGCAAGCTCTACGGCGGCACCGAGATCTACCGGTACTTCAAGGACAAGCTCGGCGCGAAGAGCGCGGCGGTCGTCTTCTACAACGTCGCGCCGTCGCAGCGGTACGCCCTCAGCATCGAAGCCGGGCTGCGCAAGGAGGGTTACGCCGTCCGCGAGGAGCAGGTCGACCTCGGGCTGGCCAACTTCGACAGCATCGCCGTGGACATCGGCGGCGCCAAGGTGGACACCGTCTACGACGCGCTCGACACGACCGGCAACGAGCGGCTCTGCCAGGCACTCGACGCCCATCACGTGAAGCTCAAGGCCAAGGTGACGACGACGCAGGGCTGGACCTCGACCATCGCCAGCGATTACAGGTCGAGCCCCACCTGTCGCAACAGTATCTACGCCACCGGCAATACGCAGAACTACGACGACCGCAGCAAGCCCGGCGTCGCCGCCTTCCAGGATGCGGTCAACCGGGTCTTCCCCGGCCACAAGGCCAAGACGTCCGAGTGGGAGCTCGAGGGTTGGGCGTCGGCGCAATGGCTGACCGACGCGATGCGTTCCTGCGGCGCCCAGCTGACCCGCGCGTGCGTCGAGAACTACCTGCGCACCACCAAGGCCTACACCGGCCACGGGCTGCTGACGCCGCGCAACTTCATCGTCGCGCGCCCGCCGCCGATGGAACGCAGCTGCATCAACGTCGCTCGCTGGCAGGACTCCGCGAACGGTGGCAAGGGTGGCTGGGTGTCGCAGGTGCCGGATATGAACACGAACTGTTTCGACGTGTACGAGCTGGCCTATTCTCCTTAGCCCGCAGCGTTTTCGTGCCATTCCGCGGGTTCCCCGGCGAACGCGACCTCGCCGCGTTCGAGCCGGTAGACGACCGCCGCGAGCGCCAGCACCCGGTCCTCGTACTGATCGGCCAGCACCACCGTCACGCCGGTCGCGGCGATGCGGCCGACGACCTCGTACAGCTCGTCGGTCAGTGCCGGGGCGAGGCCGAGGGACGGCTCGTCGACGACCACGCAGCGCGCGTCCGCGACCAGAGCGCGGCTGAGGGCGAGCATGCGCTGCTCCCCGCCGGACAGCGTCCCCGCGGCCTGCGAGCCGCGCTCGCGCAGCGCCGGGAAGGTGTCGTAGGCCGGAGCCAACGAACGGCTGCCGGCGAACACGTCGAGATTCTCCCGTACCGACAGGTGGCTGAAGACGCCCCGCGACTCCGGCACGGCCACCAGCCCCATCCCCGCCCGCTGCTCGGGACGCAGGCGCCCGAACGGCTTGCCGTTCCACTCCAGGGTCCCGCTTCGCAGCGGGAGGGTGCCGGCGATGACGGACAGCAGCGTCGTCTTGCCGGCGCCGTTCGGGCCGACGATCCCCGTGACGACGCCGGGCGCGATGTCCAGGTCGATGCCGTGCAGCACCTCGACCGGCCCGTAGCCCGCCCGCAAACCGCGCGCGGAAAGGGCGACCGTCACCCCGCCGCCCCCCACGCCGCAGGGGTGCTCAGGTGATGCAGCGAGCCGGCTGCCAGCTCATGCACGTCGTCGGCGACGGCACGTACGAACGCCGGGTCGTGTTCGATGAGCAGCACCGCTTTGCCCGCCCCGGCGAGTCCTCGCAGCAAGGTGGCGACCGCTGCCGCCTGCCGCCGGTCCAGCCCGCTCACCGGCTCGTCGAGCAGCAGCACAAGGGGATCCGCGACGAGCGCCCGGGCGAGCTCGACCAGCCGCTGCGTCCCGGTCGGCAGCCCGCCGGCAGCGACATCGGCCACGCGGCCGAGGCCGAGTTCGTCGCACACCCGGTCGACCCGCGCGTCGGCGGCCCGGGCCTGCCGGCTGCTGAACGCCTGCAGCAGCCCGATCCGGTGCCGGTTCTCGGCGGCGACCAGCAGGTTCTCCCGGACGGTCAGGGTCTGAAAGACGCTGCCCACCTGGTAGGTCGGCACCAGACCCCGGCGGCTGCGGGCGTCAGCGGGCAGCCTGGTGACGTCGCGACCGCCCAGCAGCACCCTTCCCGAGTCCGGCTGCAGGGTGCCCGCGAGGCAGCGAAAGAGCGTCGTCTTGCCGGCGCCGTTGGAGCCCACCAGCGCGGTGACGCAGCCCGCGTCGACGCTGAGGCTCACGCGGTCGAGCACCTGCAAGCCGCCGTAACCCTTGCTGAGCGCGTCGGCGACCAGAACGCTCATCGCGAAAGGCCCAGCAGCCGGCGTCCGGCGGGGGACAGCCGCCGGGGCTCGTCCGGGCTCGAGAGCAGCCGGCGGCTCATCAGCGTGGTGACGGCGGCGATGAGCCCGGCCACCCCGCGGGGCAGCCGGCCGAGCAGCGCCGCCAGCATGCCGACCACCAGAAGCGACGTGCCGGGGACGGCGACCGTATCGATGATGACGAACAGCGCCGCGGCCAGGACGGCAGCCACGGCACTGTCGGCCCCGGCGACGATCACGGTGGTGAACCAGAGCAGGCCCTGAAGTGGATCCACCGCGCTCGCGTCGAACGCGCCTGCCGCCTGCACCATCAGGCCGCCGCCGAGCCCGGCAAGGGTCGCGCTGGCGGCAAAGGCGGCGAGCGTCATCGTGCGCACGTCGACACCGGCCGCGCGGGCACCGTCGGGGCTGTCGCGGCCGGCCCGCAGTGCTCGCCCGACCCGGCCGTGGGTCAGCATCTCGACGATGCCGAGCCCCAGCATCAGGCAGACCAGCTCCAAGGCGTAGAACGACCGGCTGCCGCCCACCGCCTGGCGAATGGCCAGGCCCGACGTGAAACGCGGCTGCTCGAAGACGAACTGGCTGGCGACCGTCCCGACGGCGAGCGTCGTCAAAGCCAGCGCGAGTCCGCTGCGCCGAAGCGCGGGGTAGCCCGTGATCAGCCCGAGTACGCCGGCGCCGATCGCGCCGAAGGCCAGCGCGATGATCCCCGGCAGCTTCGGCAGACCTCCAGCCCCGGCGGCGAATCCGGCGGCCAGCAGCGCGCCCACGCCGGCGTAGCCCGCCGCTCCGAGCGAGATCTGCCCGGCGACCCCGGACAGGAGCATCAGCGACAGGAAGATCAACGCCAGCGCCGGCACCTGCTGGGCCGTGCGGACGTCGACGAGGGGGAACAGCACTGGCGAGGCCAGGAAGGCGACCGCGACCGGCACCGTCCAGCGCGGCCATCGCCCGGGCCGGCGGGCGACCGAGGCCACCACGCCCGCTCCGGTCTCGGCGAGCTGCGGGATCAGCAAGAGCCCGATGAGCAACGCGAGCACGAAGAGGTTGGACTGGACGCTGCCGAAGATGGTCTGCGCCAGGCCGCTGAGCTGCACCCGCTGCAATTCGGCCTGCCCGATACCGAGGGCGAGCGCCGACACCACGACGGCGATGGCGGACTGCAGCTTCGCGATCACCACGACCGCCAGCGTTTCCAGCACGACCAGGGTCAGTCCGTACGGGCTGAGCTGGGTCGACGGGGCCAGCAGCACGCCGGCGAGCCCGGCGAGCCCGCCGCCGAGTGCCCATCCGATGGCCGCCACCCGGTCGGCGTTCACCCCGGCCAGGCGGGCCAGTGAACGCTGGTCGACGACGGCCCGGGCGAGCAGGCCCGCTCGCGTGTGGCGCGCCACGGCTGTCAGCACGAGGCACACGATGATCGCGATCAGCAGCTGCGCCAGGCTGCTGCGATCGATCGTTGCCCCGCCCGGCAGGTCGACCGCGCCCGGCGGCACCAGCGCCGGCGCATCCTGCCGCGCCTGCAGCCCCCAGATCTGCGAGGCCATGCCGAGCAGCAGCACCAGCAGCCCGGTGCTCGCCACGAGCGTCTCCGCGGTGGAGGCCGCCCGCCGGCGCAGCGGGCGGAAGATGGCCCACTCGGCGGCCAGACCCAGCGCCGGCCCGACGATGAAGAGCGCCAGCGGCGCCGCGACCCCGATCGGCCAGTTCCAGACCGTCACCGCCTGCCAGAGCACGTACGCGACCATCATCGCCATGCCTCCGGAGGCGATGTTGAACACGCCGGTGGTGCGGTAGGTGACCAGCACCCCGAGGCCGGCCAGCGCGGCGACGGCACCGACGGCGACCCCGGCCAGCGCCAGGTCGATGGTGATCATCGGCGGGCGATCATGGGGCGTCGCTCGGCCGCTCCGGCACGCAGACGGGACACGGCGAGAGGGATCCGGCGGCTATCGCGTCAGGATCGGCCGGCGCCGCCTCCTTCTCGCGCAGGAGCAGGCAGCCCGGGCGGTGATACGTGGTGCCGTCCGGCACCGTGAGATAGGACGATGAGGCGGTCAGGAGCGGATCGACCGGCTCGCAGGCGGCGGCGGCGGGCTCGGCTCCGTCACGTGCCGACGCCGCGTCATCGGTCCCCGCGACCTCCGTGATCGCGTCGAGGAGCTGGGCGAGGCGGCGCTCCACCCGGTCGCTGCGCCCGGCGACCACCAGCGCGCTCCCGACCATGATCAGCGCCAGGCCGCTGAACCCGGCGCTGACCAGGTACGGCATCTGCTCGTAGAGGTTCGCCGTGCCGGAGATGTCATACCAGGCGACCACGAGCAGCACAGCACCGCCGAACAGGCAGAGGACAGCGGCGATCGACCACGGATCGTTCGGCCGTAGCGACCTCATGGTGCCTGCTCGCGCGTGGCCACCTCCGCATGTTCTGCCACAGCGGCCGCACAGTCACGAAGGACCCGCCGCCAGGGCGGCCCTGGCTGCCGCTGAACGGCGCGTCCTGTGGATGGAGGCGTGCGGATTGCGACGCCTGTGGACAGCCGCATCCGGCCCGCCGATCGGCGCCAGGCTGCCGTTACCCGCCTTCGAGGAGTCGCCATGACCGATCTTTTGCCCCCAGCCGCGGCCGGCACCCGCACCGGGGCGCCGCCGTCAGCGCTCACGGTGGATCCCGCCGCCCTGGCGGAGGCCCCGGCGCGGCTGCTGCAGCGCGCCGCCGCGCTACGTTCCGGGACGCCGGCCCTGCTTGCCGCTTGGCAGCAGGCGGCTGATGCGCTCGCCGCCGAGCACACCGGCGGCGCGCTGTGCGCCACCCGGCCGGGATCCGGGGCGGCGCTCGCAGCGTGCGCCGTGTCGGTCGAGGCTCTCGCCGAGAGCCTTCGGCGCAGCGCGTTCAGCTACGCGAGCGCCGAGGTCGCTGCCATCCCCCAGGCGCCTGACCGGGGCCGGGCGTGGATCCCCTAGCCCCTGCCGCCGCACTGGCCCGCATCGACGCCGGGCCGCTCGCGGCGTTGGTGACCCGCCTTCGCGGGATGAGCCAGCAGCTCCGCTCCACGGCCGAGTGCCTGGGCGCGGCGCCGGCGCTGCTCCCTGGATGGACGGGAGCTGGATCCGACGGCTTTGTCCGCGCGGCCGCAGCCGTGCGCGGCCGGTTGACCGGCATGGGCGACGCCCTTGATGTCGCGGCGTCGGCGCTCTGCTCGCTGGCTGCGGCGCTGCGGGTGGTTCAGGACGAGGTGACGGCGGCGCGCCGGGTGCTCGGCGTCGCCGGCCCGTCCGACCCGAGCCCGGCGATCGCGTCCCAACTGACGGGTGCGGCGGCGACCTTCCGCGACGCCGATCTGCGCGCGGCGACCCTGCTCGCCCAGGCCTTGCTGCTCGATCTCACCCACGGTTCCGCCCTGCCCGCCGGCGCTCAGGTGAGCGCTCAACTCGGGGCGGGGTCGCTGGCCCAGGACCTGTCCGCGGCGCCGCCGCTTCCGGCCAGCGCGCCGGCGGTCGCCGTCTGGTGGGCGGGTCTCACCCCCGCTGCCCGCTCCGCTGCAGCCACTGGTTGGCCGGGCCTGGCGGGTGGCATCGACGGGATCCCGGCGGGCGTGCGGGATGCGGTCAACCGGCGGCTCCTCGCGGCCGCGGTGCATGATGCGCAGCTGGCGTATGCGCGGTCGCCGGAGTACCAGACCTACGCTCACCTCTCGGCGCGGGCCCGGCTGCTCCGGCTGCGGGCGCTTGCCGCCGCGGTGCGGCCGCCGGGCACCCAGCTGCTGCTGTTCGACCCGAGCGGTGACGGCGAGGCGGTGGTTTCCACGGCTGATGTGGAGAGCAGCCGATCGGTGGCGGTCATGGTTCCTGGCATGAGCAACGAGCTCGCGGACGTGCCCGCGCTTACCCGGGACGCCCGCCGGCTCGCCGCCGCGGCCGGACCGGGAGCGGCGGTCGTGGCCTGGCTCGGGTACGACGCCCCGGACGTTCATCAGGTGGCCAGCGACGGCCGGGCGCGGTCGGGCTCCTGGGCGCTGCAGCGCTTCATCGCCGGCCTGCGGTCGACCGCCGCCCGCGTGCAGCACGTGACCGTCCTCGGCCACAGCTACGGCTCGCTGGTCGCGGGCCTCGCAGCCAAGCGCGGGCTCGCCGCCGACGATCTGGTGCTCCTGGCGAGCCCGGGCGTCGAAGCGAGCCGCGCCTCGCAGTTGCGCCTACCCGCCGGTCACGTCTGGGCTGCCCGGGCCCCGACCGATCCGATCCAGCTGGTGTTCTGGCCGCCGCGGCTCGGATGGCTCTTCGGGGTGAAGCTGCCGCCGGTGTTCGGCCCGGATCCAGCGGCGGCTGCCTTCGGTGCGCGGCATTTCCCGGACGGAGGGGCCTACGGTCACAGCGGCTACCTCGCTGCCGGCAGCCAGTCGCTGGCGAGCCTGGCCGGCATCGTCAGCGCTCGGCCCGTGACGTGAGCGCGCGCTATCCGCCGAGCCCGAGCCCGCCAGGGCGGGTGCCAGTCGGTGCCGGGGACCCGCCATTGGACCCTTCCTGCAACGATGCGAAGATGCCTTCGACTCATGACACGTCATCGCCGCCCTTCCCCGCTTCGGTCAGTGCCAATCCGAGCGTCAATCCCGAGGAGTTCGGGACGGTCGCCGTTCTCGGCGGCACCGGACCGCAAGGGCGCGGGCTGGCTCGCCGTTTTGCTGCTGCCGGAGTGCCGGTGGTCATCGGCTCCCGCGACGCGGGCCGGGCCGGTCAGGCCGCGGAACCCATGGCAGCTGCCGGACTGCCGGTGCGGGGCGAAGGCAACGCGGGGGCGGCAGCGGCGGGTGACATCGTCATCGTCGCGGTGCCGTACGAGGGCCACGAGGACCTGCTGAAGTCACTGGCGGGCGAGCTCGCGGGCAAGGTCGTGGTCGACTGCGTGAACCCGCTCGGCTTCGACAAGCAAGGGGCCTACCAGCTCGACGTTCCGGAGGGCAGCGCGGCGCAGCAGGCTGCCGCCGTGCTCCCGGAGAGCCGGGTCGTCGCCGCGTTCCACCACGTGAGCGCGGTGCTGCTGGAGGACGAGTCGGTCGAGCAGGTCGACACCGATGTCCTGGTGCTCGGCGAGGACCGGGAGGCGACCGACCTGATCGGCCGGCTCGCCGACCTCGTTCCGGGCATGCGCGGGGTGTACGCCGGCCGGCTGCGCAACGCCGGTCAGGTCGAGGCGCTCACCGCCAACCTGATCTCCATCAACCGGCGCTACAAGTCGCACGCCGGCCTGCGGGTCACCGACGTCTAGCCGGGGCCTCTAGGTGTACGAGTGCTCCGCGCCTGGATAGCGGCCGCTGCGGACGTCATCGGCGTACGCAGCGGCAGCGGCGGACAGCGTGCCGCGCAGGTCGGCGTAGCGCTTCACGAAGCGGGGTCCGGGGCCGGCGTTCAGGCCGGCCATGTCGGTCCACACCAGGACCTGTGCGTCGCATCCGGCGCCGGCTCCGATCCCGATCGTGGGGATGGTCAGCTCGCGCGAGACCCGTTCGGCCAGCGTGGCCGGCACCAGTTCGAGCACGACGGCGAACGCGCCGGCCTGCTGCAGCGCGAAGGCATCGGCCAGCACCTGCTCACCGGCGTCGTCACCGCGGCCCTGCACCCGAAACCCGCCTATGCCGTGCACGCTCTGCGGGGTCAACCCGATGTGGCCCATCACGGCCATCCCAGAGCTCGCGAGCAGCTCCACCTGTGGCACGACCCGGCGTCCGCCCTCGAGCTTGACCGCGTGCGCGCCGCCCTCTTTGATCAGCCGCAACGCCGACATGAAGGCCTGCTCCGGCGAGGCCTGGTAGGACCCGAAGGGCAGATCCCCGACGACCATCGCGCGCTTCGAGGCGCGCACCACGGCCCGGGTGAGCGGCAGCAGTTCGTCCAGCTGCACCGGCACGGTCGTCTCGTAGCCGAGGACGTTGTTGCCGGCGGAATCGCCGACCAGCAGCACCGGAATGCCCGCCTCGTCGAAGATCTCGGCGCTCAGCATGTCGTACGAGGTCAGCATTCCCCAGCGTTCCCCGCGTTCCTTCGCTGCTTGCAGGTCGCGCACCGTCACCCGCCGGGATCGCACTCCTCCGTAGAGGGTGGGTACTGACGTCGCAGCGGCACCGGAAGCAGCGGGCTCCGGGGGTGCGGCGGGTTGGCTAGCGGCATCGCTCATGGAGGTGCACCCTTTCGAACCGTCCAGGCACCCGGCAGGTGTCCCGGCGATATGCAGATGCTTTCACCAATGTGGGGCAGATGAACGAACGTGCTCGATGGGTTACATCCGGTGGCACGAGGGGCAGTGGCCGCCGCCCTCGATGGGACGCAGCGCACAGCACCCGGGATGGGGGCACTGGATGAAGTCACTGAGGCCGTCGACGGCGTCGATCAAGGGCAGATCGGGCCGGGTGCGCCGCAGCTGGCCGGGCTGAAGGGACGGCGGTCGCGGGACTCGCGGCGGGCGCGGCGGTGCCGGGCGCGACACCACGCGAGCTACCGGGGCGGGCAAGCTCAGGCGCACCAATTGGCGCCCGGCGACCCGGCGTACGGAATGCAGCAACACCACGTCGTGCATCGGAACACGGAGAGGTGACGGGATCGGGACGACACGCCGTCGTCACGGCGCATCGGCCGTCTCGTAGGGTCGGGACGTGCTTGCTGCCTACGCGTCAGCCATCAATCCCGACGACCCGCTCGCGGGGCTGAAAGTCGAGCAGGTCGCCGACCCTGACGTGCCCGAGGGGTGGGAACTCGTCACGGTGCGCGCCGCCGCGCTCAACCATCACGACCTGTGGTCGCTCAAAGGAGTGGGCCTGTCGGCGGATCTGCTGCCGATGGTGCTCGGCTGCGATGCGGCCGGGGTCAGCAGCGATGGCACCGAGGTCGTCGTCCATGCGGTGATCGGCGATCCCGCGGCCGGCGGCGGCGACGAGACGTTCGACCCGAAACGCTCGCTGCTGTCGGAGAAGCATCCGGGTGCGCTCGCTGAACTGGTCGCCGTGCCGCGCCGCAACCTCGTTCCCAAACCGGCCGGACTCTCGTTCGAGGAGGCCGCGTGCCTTCCGACCGCCTACCTCACCGCCTATCGGATGCTGGTCACGCGTTCCGGTCTGCACGGGCCGGGGACCCTGCTCGTGCAGGGCGCCGGCGGCGGGGTCGCGACGGCGTTGCTGCTGCTGGGCAAGGCGCTCGGGCACACGGTCTTCGTGACGAGCCGCGATGAGGCCAAGCGTGCCAAGGCCGCGAGCCTCGGCGCCGACGGCGTTTTCGAGCCCGGTGCCCGGCTGCCGGTGCGGGTGGACGCCGTCATGGAGACGGTCGGTGCGGCCACCTGGTCGCACTCGCTGAAGTCGCTACGGCCGGGCGGCACCCTCGTCGTGTGCGGCGCTACCAGCGGGCCCAACCCGCCGGCCGATCTCAACCGGGTCTTCTTCCTTCAGCTGTCAGTCGTCGGCTCCACCATGGGCACCCGTGACGAGCTGGCCGGACTGCTGGCATTGCTCGCCGAGACGGGCGTGCGGCCGTTGATCGACGACGTTCGCCCGCTTGCCGACGCGCGCGCGTCGTTCGCCGCCCTGGCCGGCGGCGACGTGTTCGGCAAGCTGGTGGTGACGACCTGACCAGCTAGCTGCCGCTCTTCTTCAGCAGCGCGGAAAGGGCGAGCAGGATGCCGCCGAAGCCGAGACCGCCGACGACGCCGGCAGCGAACGTCACGAATTTGAGCGACCCGGGGTAGCCGTCGATCGCGAAGGCGAAGAAGCCGCCGATGACGCCGATCGCCGCCACCACGTAGGCGAGGATCTGCAGGATCGGGGCGAGGCCCGCGGGAGTGGACAGCGGGTTACCGCTGGCGCCGCCGAAAGGCGTGCCGCTGCCCGGGTAGCCCCCGTAGCCGGGCTGGCCAGGCGGGGTCCCCGGCTGCGGGTAGCCGCCTTGGGGGTAACCGGGCTGCCCGGCCTGCGGGTAGCCGCCCGGCTGCCCGGGCTGACCTGGCTGCTGGTAGGGCTGCTGGCTCACGGTTCCTCCTCGTGGGTGTGCAGCCAGTGAACCAGCCCTGCCCGCAAATGTGCGTTCGGCGCGCCTTGGATGAGAGCCGCCCGGGCGTGCTGACCGGCTCTAGTCGTCGGCCTCGTCGTCCCGTGCGAGCCAGGTAGCCAGCCGATCGATCGCCGTCTCGAATTGCGGGTTCTCGTCGACGAAGACGCGCAATTGCTCCGCCAGCCACTCGAGCGAGACGGTCTCGGCGCCCCGCCGCTCGGTGAGTTCCTCGATCCCGCGGTCGGTGAAGTACATGCCGGGCTCAGCGGCCGAGGGCGGCCTCGATCAGGGCCGCCTGCTCCGCCTCGTGCACCCTGGCGACACCCGCGGCCGGAGACGCCGATGCCGAACGCGACACCCGGCGCAGCCGCACGCCCTCCGGCAGACCCTCGGTCAGGTGCGTGGCCACGTGCGGCCAGGCACCCTGGTTGGCCGGCTCTTCCTGCACCCAGGCGACATCCGTGGTGCCACCAGAACCGACCCCGTACGACGCGAGCACCTCGGACACCTCGTCGACCGGGGTCGGGTAGAGCTGCTCCACGCGCACGAGCGCGATGTCGTCGGCGCTCTCGGCACCACCGGAACGCTTGCCGCGGGCGGCGAGCAGGTCGTAGTAGATCTTGCCGCTGCACAGGATCACCCGGCTCGGACGCTCGACGGAGTCGTCCCGGATCACCGGCTTCCAGCCGCCGGTCGTGAAGCTCTCGACCGGCGACGCTGCGGCCCGCAGGCGCAGCATCGACTTCGGCGTGAAGATGATCAGCGGCCGCTGCGGCTTGAGCAGCGTCTGGCGGCGCAGCAGGTGGAAGTACTGCGCGGGCGAGGACGGCACCGCGACGGTCATGTTGTCCTCGGCGCACAGCAGCAGGTAGCGCTCGATGCGTGCGGACGAGTGGTCGGGTCCCTGGCCCTCGTAGCCGTGGGGCAGCAGCAGCGTGACGCCGGAGTGCTGGCCCCACTTCGCCTCGCCGGAGGAGATGAACTCGTCGAGGATCGACTGGGCGCCGTCGGCGAAGTCACCGAACTGCGCCTCCCACAACACCAGCGCGTCGGGCCGGGCGACCGAGTAGCCGTACTCGAAGCCCATCGCCGCGAACTCCGACAGCAGCGAGTCGTAGGTGTAGAACGTCGCCGCTCCGGGGAGCGTTTTCAGCGGGGTGTGCTCGGCACCGTTGGTGCGGTCGACCAGCACCGAGTGACGCTGACCGAACGTGCCGCGCCGGCTGTCCTGACCGGCGAGGCGTACCGGGTGCCCTTCGATCAGCACGGAGCCGAAGGCGAGCAGCTCGCCGAGCGCCCAGTCGATGGTGCCGTCGTCGATCATCTTGGCCCGCCGCTGCAGCTGCGGAAGCAGCCTCGGGTGGACGGTGAACCCCTCGGGCAGGCTCAGCTGGGTGTCGACGATCGTCTTGATCGTCTCCATCGGGATCGCTGTAAGCACCGATCCGGCGGCCTGCTCGTCGACCACCGACATGGCGGGGCTGCGCACCGGATGGCTGGACGCGTCGTGCGTCTCGGCGAACGCTTTCTCCAGATGTGACTGGTAGCTGCGCAGGGCCTCCTCGGCCTCGGCGATGGTGATGTCGCCGCGCCCGATCAGCGCCTCCGTGTAGATCTTGCGCACTGAACGCTTGCGGTCGATGAGGTCGTACATCAGCGGCTGGGTGAACGACGGCTCGTCGACCTCGCTGTGGCCGCGGCGGCGGTAGCAGACCATGTCGATGACGACGTCCTTGTTGAACGCCTGGCGGAAGTCGTACGCCAGCCGCGCGACCCGCACGCACGCCTCGGGGTCGTCGCCGTTCACATGAAAGATCGGCGCCTGGACCATCCGCGCCACATCGGTGGCGTACACCGATGAGCGTCCAGCCGTCGGCGAGGTGGTGAAACCGACCTGGTTGTTGACGACGACGTGGACGGTGCCGCCGGTGCGATATCCCCGTAGCTGCGAGAGGTTCAGGGTCTCGGCGACCACACCCTGCCCGGCAAACGCGGCGTCGCCGTGCATCAGCACGGGTAGCACGGTGAAGCCCGCCGGGCCCTTGTCGAGCACGTCCTGCTTGGCCCGCACGATGCCCTCGACGACCGGGTCGACGGCCTCGAGGTGCGAGGGGTTGGAGGTCAGGTGGACGGGGACGGTCACGTCGTCGCGGCCGCGGAAGATGCCGTCGGCGCCCAGGTGATACTTGACGTCTCCGGAGCCGTGCGCGGTGGACGGATCGACGTTGCCCTCGAACTCGCGGAAGATCTGTCCGTAGGACTTGCCGACGATGTTGGCCAGTACGTTGAGCCGGCCGCGGTGCGGCATCCCGACGACGACCTCGTCGAGACCGTCCTCGGCGGCGCCCTGCAGGATCTCGTCGAGAATCGGGATGGCCGACTCGCCGCCCTCGAGCGAGAAGCGCTTCTGCCCGACGAACTTGGTCTGCAGGAAGTTCTCGAACGCCTCGGCGGCGTTGAGCCGCTCCAGGACATGCAACTGCTCGGCGGGATCGGGCCGCTCGGCCGGACGTTCCACGCGCTGCTGGATCCAGTGCCGCTGCTCGGGGTCCTGGATGTGCATGTACTCGATGCCGACGCGCCGGCAGTACGAGTCGCGCAGGACGCCGAGGACGTCACGCAGCTTCATGGTGCGCTGGCCGGCGAAGCCGCCGACGGCGAATTCGCGGTCGAGGTCCCAGAGCGTCAGCCGGTGCTCGGTGATGTCGAGGTCGGGGTGGCGGCGGATCTTGAATTCGAGCGGATCGGTGTCGGCCATCAGGTGACCCCGCACCCGGTAGGCATGGATCACCTCCATCACCAGCGCGCCCTTGTCGAGGTCGCCCTCGCGGCTGTCGGGGATGTCCGGCGCCCAGCGCACCGGCTCGTACGGGACGCGCAGCGAGGCGAAGATGTCGTCGTAGAAGTGGTCCTCGCCGAGCAGCAGCTGATGCATGCGGCGCAGGAACTCCCCGGACTGCGCGCCCTGGATGATCCGGTGGTCGTAGGTCGAGGTGAGGGTGATGGTCTTGCTCACCGCGAGCTGGGCGAGCGTTTCCGGGGACGCGCCCTGGAAGGTGGCGGGGTACTCCATCGCGCCGACGCCGATGATGCAGCCCTGGCCGGACATCAGCCGCGGCACCGAGTGGACCGTGCCGATACCGCCGGGATTGGTGAGGCTGATGGTGGTGCCGGCGAAGTCGTCCGGGGTGAGCTTGCCGGAGCGCGCCCGCCGCACGATGTCCTCGTACGCCACCCAAAAGCCGCTGAAATCGACGCGTTGCGCGTCCTTGATGCTGGCCACGACGAGCTGCCGCTGATCGCCCTTCACCAGGTCGATGGCGAGCCCGAGGCCGATGGATTCCGGTTTGACGACGGCGGGCTTGCCGTTCACCTCGGCGAAGGAGGCGTTCATCTCCGGGTGGTCGAGCAGCGCCCGCACCATGGCGTAGCCGATGAGATGGGTGAAGCTCACCTTGCCGCCGCGGCTGCGGGCGAGATGACGGTTGATGACGACCCGGTTGTCCTCGAGCAGCTTGGCCGGCACCGCACGCACGGAGGTCGCGGTGGGTACTTCCAGCGAGGCTTCCATGTTCGCGACGACGCGCGCTGCCGCGCCCTTCAGCGGGGTGCTGTGATCGTCAGCCGCGCTCGGAGCGCCGGCGGCCGGTGCGATCACGGGCTTGGCGGGCGGGGGCGGGGACGCCGGGGCTGGCGTAGCGACGGGCAATACCGGTGCGCTCGGCGCCGTCTGGACGGCAACGTTGACGCCGTTGGCGGCGGCACTATCAGTGCCGGAGGCCTTGCCGTTACTCGGCGGCGCTGCCGCGATCGGATCGGGCTGGTAGTCGGAGAGGAACTCGCGCCATTCGGGCGACACGCTCGCCGGATCGTTCTGGTACTGCTGCCAGATCTCGTGAACCAGCCACTCGTTGGGCCCGAAGTCGGTAGCTACTGCGCTTGTCGTGGCATCACTCGCCGGGCTTGACACGGGCGATTTCGCCTCTTCCCTGCTTGCTCGCGGACTTGCGTTCCAGGTTACCGCCCAGTCCTTTGCCCACCCCGCCGCTCGTAATCGGCTCTGGGCGCAAGAAGTCATGCGCAGGCCGAACCTGCCGATATGGGCTCGAATCGGATCTTGACCCCCGATTGACACGATCGACGGCGCCCCCGGGGCGCGCCTGGAGGACATGTGCGCCGCTGGCTCTTGTTCGCGACGGCCCTGCTCATCGCGATTGGCGGAGCCGGCAGCGGCGCCTGGGCGGCGACGCCGCCGAAAGTCCCCGTCGCGTCGGCCCGCGTGGTTGCCGGTCACAAGTCGTTCGGCCCGGGCACGAAGCAGATCCTTCGGCTGGACCCGAAGACCGCCCCGGCCGTCTTCAGCCCCCGTATCTCGCGGGGCCTCGCCGCGCTCCCGGTCACGGCAAAGATCAACGTGACGTACCTCGGGTTCCCCGCGGCCGCCCGAACGGCTTTCCAGGCCGCGGTGAACATCTGGGAGACGCAGATCCACAGCGTCGTGCCGATCGACGTCACCGCTGACTGGTCGAATCTGACCGCTCAGTACGGCGACCCGGGCATCCTGGGCGCGGCGGGGCCCACCGATTTCGTGGAGAACTTCACGAACGCCCCGCTCCAGAACGTCGCCTACCCGATCGCGCTGGCCAACGCGATCGCCGGATCCGACCAGCTGCCGGCGAACGTGTGCACCTCCGACCCGAGTTCCCCGAATCCCAGCGGCGCGGAGATCTCGGCATCCTTCAACAGCGACCAGAGCGCCTGGTACTACGGGACCGACGGCCATCCCGGGCCCTACCAGGTCGACCTGGAGAGCGTCGTCTTGCATGAGCTGGGCCACGGCCTGGGATTCGTGGGCAGCTACGACGTGCCCGGCAACCCGAACACCGGGGTCGGCGACTTCGGGCTCACCGCAGACGGGCAGAACCCCACGATCTTCGACACGTTCACAGCCGACGGCTCGGGCGCACTGCTGGGCACCACGTACCCGAGCGGTTCGCTGGCCCTCGGCAACGCCCTGCGCGGCGCTGACGGCGGCATCCAGTGGGAGGGCGCCGCCGGCGACCTTGCCGCCGGAGCAACCAAGCCGCAGCTGTACGCCCCGAGCGCCTACCAGGAGGGCAGCAGCTTCTCCCACCTCGACGAGGCCCGGTACCCGGCCGGCAATGCGAATGCGCTGATGACGCCGGCGCTGCAGTTCGGCGAGGTCGAGCATGCGCCCGGGCCGATCATGCTCGGCATGTTCAAGGACATGGGCTGGCCGCAGACCGGCTCGCCGCCGGCCATCGGTGACTACCACCCTGCTGCACCGCGGCGCCTGGTGAGTGCGCGCAAGGTGACGAGCAGCGCCCCGCTGACGGTCCAGGTGACGGGGATCGACGCAGTTCCCGCCAACGCCACAGCAGTCGCGGTGACGGTCACGGTGCAGTCGCCCACCAGGACGGGGATCTGGTCGGTGCTGCCCAGCTGTACCTGGTCGAGCAAGGTGCCCGATGCGCAGAACTTCCTCGCCGGCCAGACGCGCACTGCCATGTCGGTACTCCCGGTCGACTCGCGCGGCCGGATCGAGGTCTCCCTGTTCGCCCCTTCCGCGGCCGTCTCCGGAATCGTGTACGTCGACCTGATCGGCTGGTACGCCAGCGGCGGCGTCGCCTACCACCAGCTGGCCACCGGGCAGTGGGCCTTCGTGAAAGCGGTGAGCGCCAGGGTGCCGGTCGATTTCTCGATCTCGGGTGTGGCGGGCATCCCCACGACCGGGGTCACCGCGGTCGTCTTCAACGCTGGGGTGATCGGAGGAAACGGCCGGGCCTGGCTCGTCGTCGGCCCTGGGGGGGTCACGTCGAAAACTCCCACGACGGCCTACGACGCGAGGGAAATGACGTCGACCATGGCCATCGTTCCCGTCGGTAGCGGTGCCCATGCCGGCAAGATGAGGGTGCGTCTGACCAGCGGCTCGGCCACGGTGGTGCTGACCACCATCGGGTGGTACGGGCCGTCCACCGCCGGCGGCCTGGCCTTCCACTCGGCGGGCCCGGCTCACCTGTCGGCTACTCCGCACGGCCGCGACGTCACGATCGGCGGTCTGCCGGGGAGCACCACGGTGATGCTGGGCGTGCACCTGGGGCATCCGACGGCCAGCGGCTGGCTCGGCGCGGCACCGGGCGGAAGCTCCCGCCTCGCGCTGGTTCAGGAGTACAAGGTCAACCAGTCGACCTCCGGTACGACGATCGTGACGACGAACGCCGCCGGGCAGGTGCGCCTGCGTTTGTCAGCCGGCGCAGCGACGTTCTACACCGATTTCGACGGCTGGTTCGGCAGCTGAATGCGGCCTGATCTCGAGCTCTTGCGCTAGCGGCGCAGCGGCGTATCCGGCCATTCAGCCGAGTTTTCCTTACTCCGGAGTCAAGATCTCCACGGGCCGGGCCGACACCAGATACATGACTGTTCGGGGCCGAGTGGCCGCTGTGGCGGTCTTGTGCGCGATAGGGGCGGCCGCGTGCACGCCCGTCGCGCCCGTCGCAGCTGTGCCGGGCACCGGTGTCACGGTCCCCGTCGGCGGCGGTTCGACCGGCAGCGCGACCCCGAAGCCGACCCCGACCCCGACCCCGAAGCCGACCCCGAAGCCGACCCCGACCCCGAAGCCGGCGGCTACCCCCACGCCGACCCCGACGGCTACCCCCACGCCGACGCCGACGAGTTCCGCCCCCGCGTTTGCCGGCACCATCCTGCAGTACGGCATGACCAGCAACGCCGTCTTGCAGGTGCAGCAGAAGCTCGGCGTCACCCCGGCGACCGGCTACTTCGGCACGCTGACCCTGGCTGCTGTCAAAGCGTTCCAGACCGCTCACAAGCTGACGGTCGACGGTCAGGTCGGGCCGCAAACCTGGGCGAGCATCTTCGGTAGCGCGACGCCGGCGCCGACCGCGACGCCCACCCCCTCAGCACCGAAACCGCCGGCGTACCCGGCGATCGTCCGCCAGTCCGGACTGGGTGCCAAGGCGCTCGCGCTCGTCTCGACGTACGCGGGCAAGCCGTACCTGTGGGGCGCGGCCGGACCCAACGCCTTCGACTGCTCCGGTCTCACCATGTACGTCTACAAGCAGCTCGGCGTGCTCCTGCAACGCTCGGCCAACGACCAGTTCCTGACCACCCTGCACGTGCCGTACTCGCAGGCGCAGCCGGGGGACCTGATCTTCTTCTACGACACCACCGGCTACGTCTACCACGTGGGCATGTACGCCGGTAACGGGATGATGTGGGACGCCCCGCACAGCGGCGCCGTGGTGCGCTACGAGAACGTCTGGTACCCCGACCAGGTGTGGGTAGGCGTGCCCGGAGCCAAGCTCGCCGGCTAGTCGCGGGTCCCGAGCATGGACGCGTTGTTGGCGGCCTGCTCCACCAGCCCGGGGATGACCTCGCCGAGCTCGCCCGCCGACAGGATCGCGCCGCTGTCGTGCGACGGGCCGTACGCCCAGCCCTCGGCGACCGAGATCTTCGGGCCGAAGATGCCGAACACCCGGCCGGTGACGCCCGCGGACTCCTTGCTTCCCAGCCACACGACGAGCGGGCTGATGGAATCCGGGCCGAGCGCCTCGCGCTGCTCGTCGGTGAGCCCGCTCATCATCCCGAGGTCCTCGGTCATGCGGGTCAGCGCGGTCGGCGCGATGGCGTTGACGGTGACGCCGTAGCGGCCGAGCTCCTGCGAGGTGATGACGGTGAACGCGGCGATGCCGGCTTTCGCGGCGCCGTAGTTCGACTGCCCGACGTTGCCGAAGATGCCCGACGGCGACGTGGTGTTGATGATCCGGGCGTCGACCTGCTCGCCGGCCTTGGACTTGTCGCGCCAGTACTCGGCGGCGAAGTGCGCGGGGCCGAACGTGCCCTTCAGGTGGACCTTGATGACCGCGTCCCACTCGGCCTCGGTCATGTTGACCATCATCCGGTCGCGCAGGATGCCGGCGTTGTTCACCACGACGTCGACCGTGCCGAACGTGTCGATGGCCAGCTGGATCAGGCTCTTCGCGCCGTCCCAGCTGGAGATGTCCTCGGTGTGGGCCACGGCCTCGCCGCCGAGCGCCTTGATCTCGTTGACGACCTGCTGGGCGGGACCCGCGTCTCCCGCGCCACTGCCGTCGCGCGAACCGCCGATGTCGTTGACGACGACCTTGGCGCCCTCCTTGGCGAACAGCAGCGCATGCGACCGGCCGATGCCACCACCGGCACCCGTGACCACGACAACCCGACCGTCACACAACCCGCTCATGCGCTTCCTTCCACCGTTCGGCTGGCCGACTATGGCCACCCGGAAGGCTATCGGGTGATGGCGGGGGAGGGTCGCGGATGTGAGGCGACCCCCACCGGCGGAGCCGGCGGCCACACGGCATTGGCCAGCGGCAACCGCACGGTGAAGGTGGTGCCTACCCGCTCCTTGCTGTCGACCCCCACGGTGCCGCCGTGCGCTGCGACCAGGGCAGCCACGATCGACAGGCCCAGCCCGGAGCCGCCGGAGCTGCGCACTCGTGACGGGTCGGCGCGGAAGAACCGCTCGAAGACCCGAGCGGCGTCCTCGGGCCGCATGCCGGGGCCGTTGTCGCCGACCGCGAGCACCGCGAAGGGTCCTTCGGCGGCGACGGAGATCCTGACCTGGGTGCCTTCCGGGGTGTGCGTGTACGCGTTGTTCAGCAGGTTGCCGAGCACCTGGCGCAGCCGGCCCTCGTCACCCAGCACCACCGGCGGATCGCCGTCCGGGCTGGTGATGAGCCGCAGGTCGCGCTCCGGATGCAGAGCACGCAGGTCGGCCACCGCATCGGTGGCCAGGGCCAGCAGTTCCACGGGCTTGTGTTCGAGCGGCCGCTGCTGGTCCAGCCGGGCCAGCAGCAGCAGGTCCTCGACGAGCAGCCCCATGCGGGCGGCCTCGTCCTCGATCCGCTTCATGACGCGAGCCAGCTCGGCTTCGTCGGCCACCGCCCCCATGCGGTAGAGCTCGGCGAACCCACGCACGGAGGTCAGGGGAGTGCGCAGCTCGTGGCCGGCGTCGGCGACGAAGCGCCGCATCCGCTCCTCCGACGCACGGGCGTTCATCTCCGAGCGCTCGCGGGCGTGGAACGCGTCCTCGATCTGGCCCAGCATGGTGTTCAGCGACGTGCCGAGCTTTCCCACCTCGGTGTGGTCGTCCGCGACCATGACCCGGCGGGCCAGGTCACCGGCGGCGATGGCCTCGGCCGTGCGCTCGACCTCGACCAGTGGCCTCAGGCTCCGGCGGATCATGAAGTAGCCGACGCCAGCGAGCAGCACGAGGACGATCGCGCTGACGATCGTGTCGATCGCGACCAGCCGGTTGACCGTGTTGTTGACGTCATCCAGGGGGAACGCGACGGTGAGACTTCCGCCGTCGGGCAGGCGGGGAGTGGGCTGCAGCACCACCAGGTAGACCCGCCAGTGACGGCCGCCTTGCACCGACCCGACCGTGAACGCGGACTGCTGATGAGCGTTGGCATATGCCGCAGTGAGTGGACCCAGCTTCGGGAGCGGCATGGCCCCGTCGCCCGGCCGGTTGTAGACCCGCCCGGCTTCGACCACCTGGCCCGTGTCGTCGGTCACGGCGAGGTAGAACGAGCCGACCGGGCTGCTGCGAGCGATCGACTCGATCGTGGAGGTTCCGCCCAGGACGCTGCCGGTGGTGGCCCGAAGCTGGTTGTCGACGCGCGTCACCAGGTAGCGCTGCAAGAGCGTCGAGCCGGCCACGCCGATGACCACCAGAGCCGCCGTCACCAACGCGAGCATCGCCGCCACCAGCGTCACCCGAAGGGGCAGCCGGCGGCGGCCCCGCCAGCGTTGCAGCAGCGCGTTCATCAGCTCAGATCATCCGCATCATCCACGGGGCAGGCGCAGGACATACCCCACTCCCCGCAGCGTGTGCAGCAGTCGGGGCTCGCCCGCGTCGACCTTCTTACGCAGGTAGGAGACGTAGGACTCGACGATGCCCGCCTCGCCGCCGAAGTCGTACTGCCACACGTGGTCAAGGATCTGTGCCTTGGACAGCACGCGTCCAGGGTTGAGCATGAAGTAGCGCAGCAGCTTGAACTCGGTCGGTGACAGGGAGACCTCCTGGCCGTCCTTGCGCACCTCGTGGGAATCCTCGTCGAGCTCGATGTCGGCGAAGGTGAGCAGGCTCGTACGCTCGTTCTCCATGCCGCCGCTGGTCCGCCGCAGCACCGCGCGCACCCGGGCAAGTACCTCTTCCAGGCTGAACGGCTTGACCACGTAGTCGTCGCCGCCGAGGGTGAGGCCGGCGATCTTGTCCTCGGTGGCGTCGCGGGCCGTCAGGAACACGACGGGGACGCGGTCAGCCCCCGAGCGCAGCTTGCGGAGCACGTCGAAGCCGTCCATGTCGGGCAGCATCACGTCCAGGAGCACGAGATCAGGGCGGTCGCGGCGGGCGGAGTTGACCGCATCAACGCCTGAGGTCGCCGTAGCCACCGCAAAGCCCGCATAGCGCAGGCTCGCGGACAGCAGCTCGACGATGTTGGGCTCGTCGTCCACCACCAGCAGTTTCGCTTCGACGGGCCGTCCGTTTTGCCCGGGCCGTCCTTCATGATCGTTCACGCGCGCGCCCCCTTTGCACAGTCGCCGCCCTTCATGGTCGACGCACAGCCTGAGTGCAGCCTGTGAATCCGCTGGGATGCCGGGCTTCGCGGTCGGCTGAACGGGCCAACCGCCCCAGCCCACGACCGAGCTGGGAGCCGGCTTTACATATCCCGAACATCTTCCGCCTCGCGGCTGTACATGCCACGGCGAAAACAGTGACGTCCTGTTACTTAACGTAGGGAGGCCGTCATGGCCGTTCGTCGCTCGCTGCTCACCCTCTCTGCCGCCGGTGCCTCCACCGTCGGCCTGCTCGCCGGCGGCTTCCTCGCCGCGTCGCCTGCCGGTGCGGCGACCCCCGCTCCCACCCAGGCCAGCTGCTCCACGGGGCAGCTCCCCGCGTCCATCCTCGGCAACCCCGCGGTCAAGCCCGGCCAGACCGGCGGCGTCTACATCGGGCACGGCACCGGCAGCACGTCCGAGAAGGTCGGTTACGGCCTGGCCGTGACCCACGTGGGCCACGCTCCGGCCGTCTTCACCGGGAAGATCACTGCCAGCGCGCCGATCACCGCGGTGAAGGTCCGTGACGAGCGGCACGACATCATCCGGCTCTCACCCGATCACAAGACCCTGACGTTCCTGTTCGTGAACTACGGCGGGATCGACGGGGTCGCCTTCCGGGCTGACTGCGCGAAGACCGTCACCTTCAGCGTGGCTGCCAACGGCCACGAACTTCCTACCTCACGCGTCTTCCTCGGCGCCCACCGCGTGCACCCGACCACCGACCCGTTCACCATCGAAAGGCAGTAGCCGCCATGAGGAAATGACATCGATCCGGCTGCGGTCGCGGGCGTTCCACCGCCCCGGCCGCAGCCGGTTTTCGCGGGCGGCTACGGTGACCAGCATGTCGCAGGAGCTGCCCGCCCCCACTGCCATCACCAACTTGCTCTTTCGCTACGCGGAGTTGATCGACGCCGGCGACTTCGAGGGCATCGGAGAGCTGCTCGCGCACTGCACCGTCACTGCAGATCAGGGCGGCGAGTGGACCGGTTCCGCGGAAATCACCGCGATGTACAACGACTTCACCCGCAAGCACGAAGACGGCACCCCGCGCACCAAGCACGTCATCACCAACCCGATCGTCGAGGTCGATGGGGACAAAGGCACCTGCCGCGCGTACTACACCGTTTTCATGCAAACCGAGACGCTGCCGCTGCAGCCGATCGTCAACGGCCGCTATCGCGACACGTTCGAGCGGGTCGACGGGGTGTGGCGTTACGCCCACCGGGTGATGATCGTCGAGCACGTCGGCGACGTCTCGCAGCACCTGAACATGACGCTCAACCGCTGAGCCCGAGCCGGGCGCGCACCCACTCCTGGGTGAGAAGCTCGAGCTCGGCCGCCATCGGACCGGGGAAAGAGCCGAAGCCGTGGGGAGATTCGGGGACGACGTGCAACTCGGCCTCGTTGCCCGCCGCGTGCAGCCGTGCGGTCATGAACAGCGAGTCGTCGAGGAGCGGGTCGAGGGTTCCGGCGCACAGCAGCGCGGGCGGCAGGCCGGCGAGGTCGGCGTAGAGCGGGGAGATCGCCGGGTCGCGCAACTGCTCCGGGTCACGTCCGGGCAGATACGCCTCGTGAAAGCGTTCCGACGCCTGGTGGCTGAGCACGAGCGGTTCACTGCCCCGGGAGCGGGCGCTCGGGGTGCCGGACAGGTCATAGATGCCGTACGTCAGGTTGAGCCCGGCGACCCGGTCGATGGTGCCGCGCTCGCGTATGTGCAACGCCACGTGCATCGTCAGGTTGGCGCCCGCTGAATCGCCGCCGATGATCAGGGTCGACGTCCCGAACTCCGCTTCGGCATTGGCAATCAGCCAATCGGCTGCCGCCCGGCAGTCGTCGGGTCCCGCGGGGAAGGGATGCTCGGGCGCGAGCCGGTAATCCAGGCTCGCCACGGTGATGCCGGCGGCGAGCGCCAGCCGCGCGTTCGCCGGGTCGTGCATCTCCGGCCATCCCATGCAGAATCCGCCGCCGTGGATGTCGAGGTAGACCGCGGCCGAGGCGCCGGGCGGGGACGCGACCCGCAGGCGCAGCTCGCCCGCCGGGCCCGCAATCATGCGGTCCTGTAAGGGAATCGCCAGGTCCTGCTCGAGGAACATGGTCGGGACCGGGCGTATCGCCGCGACCTGCTCCGGTGAGTCGAAGTCCGGGGTGAAGTCGCCCAGCTCGCGCAGGGCCGCGTTCGTCCGCCGCGCACCCTCGACGTGCCTGGTCCAGCGTTCGTGGATGAACTGAGTCGAAAGTGCTGACACGTCCCTGTGCCTCCCTAGCCGGTGAACGAGCCGGTGAAACCGTCGCCCGTGACGTCGATACGCCGCCCGACCCACTCGCTGCTGACCATGGCCGCGACGAGGCCCGGGTCGTCGGTCACCGCGACCGTATGGGTGAGTGCTCCGGATTGCGCCGCCTTGGCGATGACGATGCCGGTACGAGGTTCGATGCCCTCGTAGGTGACGGTGTATCCGATGACGTCTGCCGGGCCCTGGTAGCTCGGGTCGGCTGCCGCGGTCGGCGTCTGCGCCAGCGCCTGCTCGCTCACGTCTGCCACCTGAAACCCTTTGTCTGCCGGGTTTGTGGACCACAGGCCCATCCCGTGCTTGGTGATCATCCCGCTGATCGACGTGACCAGACCGCTCGAGCCGGGGTCCTCGCGCAGCACGTCCATCATCCGGGCGGTGGACTGCAGGACGTAGTTGTTCAGCGGGCCGCCGCCGAACGACATGCCGCCGGTGACCGTCCAGGGCCGGTCGGTCGTGATCCCGAGTTCGCTTGCCTGCACGCGCACCGCCGACGGGAAGCAGCTGTAGAGGTCGACGTGATCGGCGTCAGCAGGCGCGACGCCGGTCAGCTCGGCGAGCGCCCGGCCCCCCGCGCCGATCGCCGGTGAGCGATCCGGTTGGGCGCGTTCGCTGAGCATGATCATCGCGTTGGACTCGACGGCCGCATGCGGAAACACCCAACGTTCACGGGGGATAGCGGCCGCCTCCGCCGATTCAGCCGAGCACAGGATGAAGCCCGCGGCCTGATCGACGGTCCAGTACGAGACGTGCTGCTTGGTGTACGGCCAGGAGTACCAGGGATTGCGCGGCGTGGCCACCCCGTCGCCGAGCGGGGTCACGTCGCGTTTCCAGGCTTCCGGACGCGAGGCGGCGATCGCCGCGAAGCCGTCCCACAGTGCGGCGACCTCGCGAGCGTGCTCCTCGAGTGATTGTCCGGCTGCTGCCCGCAGGGCGGTCTCGATGATCGCGTACTGGCGCGCCGCGACGTAGAGCCGGCGATCGATCTCGAGCTTGCTGATGACTTGCTGGGCTGGTGAAAGCACCGTATCGGCGGGCTTTTCCGCCTCCGGCTCGGGCGCGACGGCGATCCCCTGGCGTGCCGCAGACGCCATGCGCGCCCGCGCCTCTCCGCCGCAGATGAGCACGACCGAGGCGGCGCCGCGGGCGATGGCTGTGCAGGCGCGCGTGAACAGGGTTTGCTGCAGCACCCCGAGCTCCGCGTACACCGTGTGCGGGGTGATCCCGAGCTGCTCGGACACCATCCGTGCGGGGTCCTGGCACTTCCAGGACCCCTGCGTTGCCAGCATCACGTCGGCCTTGCGCAGGAGCCGGTGGGGATCGGTGCCGCCGGCGTTGTCCGCGGCCGCGCGCAGCGAGTCGGCCATCAGCCCGATGGCGTCGCGCGCCCGGGTCGGATCGGACTCGCGTTGCGTGATGGCCGCCGAGCCGACGAGCACCGGCGTCCGCGGGTCCAGCCCGCCCACCATCAAGCGCCGCCCGAAAGCAGCGCCGGCGCCAGGCGTCGCCACTGCTCGAGCGAACTGCCGCTCCAGCCGCCACTGGTAGCACCGTCGCCGGTGGGGTTGAGCACCTGGACGCAGACGTGCTCGGCGCCGGCATCGTGATGTGCCTTCACCCGTGCGGCGATGGTCTCCTCGTCCCCCCAGACGATGAGCGCGTCGATCAGCCGGTCGGAGCCGCCTCCGGCGAGGTCGTCCTCGGTGAAGCCGAGTCGCAGGAAGTTGTTGGTGTAGTTCGCCAGCATCAGGTAGCCGGCGAGGTTCTGGCGGGCGATGTCGCGGGCCTTGGCCGGGTCGGTTTCGAGTACCGCGCCCTGCTCGGCGGCGATCAGCGGTCCGGCTCCGAGTTCGGCTCGCACCTTCGCGGTGTGCTCGGGCGTGACGAGGTAGGTGTGGGTGCCGCGGGTGCGTGAGGCGGCGAGCGCGAGCATCTTCGGCCCGAGCGCCGCGAGCATCCGGTCGTCGGGTGCCACCCCCTGGTTCGGCAACGCATCCAGCTCGTCCAGGTACTGCGTCATCACCTGCAGCGGTCGCTGGTACGTGCCGGCGGATTTGGCGCCGTCGATCAGCAACTGATGGCTGACGCCGATGCCGAGCATGAGCCGTCGGCCATGAGCGGCGACGGTCTTGGCGTACCCCGCCGCGGTGTCGGCGGCCGAGGTCATCCAGAGATTGAGGATTCCCGTCGCGACGGTGGTCCGCTTGGTGGCGCCGAGCAGGTTGTTGATCGGTGTGAAAACGTCACCGGTCACGTCCGGAATCCACAGCGCGGTGTAGCCCAGCTCGTCCAGCTCGGCTGCCGAGTCCGCCGCCGCCGTTGGGTCGCCGTAGCGCAATTCGCCGCTCCACAGCCCGGTTCCCGCGAGATCCATGTGTCGTCTCCCTGGTCAGTTGATCGTTCAGTTGAAGGTCGAACCGCCGTTGAGATTGACGGTCTGGCCGGTCAGCCATTCCATCTCGTTCGACGCGAGGAACACGACTGCGGCGCCCACATCGTCCGGCGTACCCAGCCGCCCCACCGGAATCGACCGCGCTATCCCCGCGGTGACCGAGCTGTCGGTGTTCTTGTTCGGCGCCGCCATGAGCCCGAGCGCCAGTGCGTTGGCGGTGACGCCGGTCGAGCCGACCTCCTGCGAGAGGTGGCGGATGAAGCCCTCGATGCCGCTCTTGGATGCGCCGTACAGCGAGACCCCGATCTTCAGCCCGGTACGTCCGGCACCGGACGAGATCTGAATGATCCGGCCCCAGTGCGCCTCCACCATCGGCTCGATGACGGCGGCGATGCAGTGCAGGGACCCGTAGAGGTTGATGTCGATGTAGGAGCGCCAGCGCGCCGGCGGCAGGTCGCGAAAGCGCGTGGGTGCCATGTCGGCGGGGATGCCGGCGTTGTTCACCAGGATGTCGATGTGGCCGCCGAGCGCCTCACCGGCGGCCGCAACTCCCGCGTTGACCGCTGCCTCGTCGGTGATGTCGAACGGGGCACTCACCGCGGTGCCGCCCCCTGCGAGGATCGCGTCGCGAGTGCCCTCTGCTTTGGACGCGACGATGTCGTTCACGGCGACGGCAGCCCCCTGACGCGCCAGCGCATGAGCGATCCCCACGCCCATCCCGTCGCCCGCCCCCGTGACGAGCGCACGGTGACCGGTGAGATCAAACATGTCTGCCTCCTCGCAGCCAGCCTGCGGGAAGCCTGCCATGCGACCGGTGACGACCTTGTACCCCCCCGGGGATCAGACTCCGATGCGCTGCCGCGCCGTGGCGCGGGCCTCGCTCACGGTCAGGGGAGTGCCCGCCTTCTGCAAACCGGTGGCCGGCATGTTCTGGTAGATCGCCTCGTAAGCTCCGGCCTTCACCTGGTACGTCTCGTGCCAGATTGCCGCGGAGGCGGTCTCGCCTTCCGCCAGCCGGTTCCAGGCGCGCCAGACCGGTGCGTGTTTCGCGGCAGGGTTCTTGGCGTAGGACTCGAGTGCCTCGAACGAGCGCCAGTACTGCACGATGACCCCGCCGACGGCGCCGAAGACCTGGTAGCCGAGCAGTCCCTTGCTGGGGTCCTGCTCGAGCTCTCCCAGCATGTCGATCATGGCCATGAGCAGCTCGCCTGCCGGGCCCGCCTGCTCCGGGTCCCGCAGTTCTGCTCCGATGAGAAAGACGACGAAGTCGCCGTCGATTTCAGCGGTCCAACGACCCTTGTTGATCTCCATGGGGCGGATGCTGTCATGGACCGGATGGCCGAGCTCCGGTTCAGAGCAGAAACTTGGCGAGCGGCCGTCGGACATTCGGCTTCCGGTACGACGGAGGTGATGTGAGCGTCGAACAGATGCAAACGGGCGATCCGCGTAGCGGGCTGCTCGCGCTGTACGACGTCGCCCTTCCGCAGGTGTACGGCTACCTGCTGCGCCGCTGCGGGCGGACGGCACTGGCGGAGGACCTCACGGCCGAGACGTTCCTGGCGGCCGTGGACGCGGTCAGGCTCGCTACCCCGCCGCCGCTGTCGACGGGGTGGCTCATCGGGATTGCCCGGCACAAGCTGGTCGACCATTGGCGCCGCCTCGCCCGGGAGGAACGCACGCTCTCCGCCGTCGCCGGTGATCCGACCCAGGATCAGGCGAGCGACCCGTGGGACGCGACGCTCGACGCGCTGCAGGCCCAGGAGACGTTGCAGGCGCTCGCCCCGCAGCACCGGGCGGCACTCACCCTTCGCTATCTGGACGACCTTCCGGTGGCGGACGTCGCCCACGCCATGGACCGCACCGTCCATGCCACCGAGGCACTGCTCGTACGCGCCCGCATCGCTTTCCGCACGACCTATACCGAACGAGCCGATGGAGAGGAGGCCCACCGTGACTGACCCGCTGGACGTGCTGCGCGAGCCTGACGGCCCGGTGGCTCCCGACCCGGCTTTCGCCGCAAGGCTGCGCGCCCGCCTCGAGCGCGCGCTCGAACTACCCCGAGGAGTCAGCGTGTCTGCAGGAGTTACTGCTACGACGGATGTCACGACCACGACCACGACCACCGATCGGCTGACCGTTGGCCCGAGCGCTCCGGCGCCCGCCGGTGCGGCGGTCCCCTACCTCGCCGTCAGCGACGCCCGGCGCGCGATCGACTGGTACGTCGACGTGCTCGGCGCCAGCGTTCTCGGCGACCCCATCGTCATGCCGGACGGACGTATCGGCCATGCGGAACTCGCGCTCGCCGGCGGCAAGATCTACCTCGCCGACGAGTACCCGGAGATCGGCGTCGTCGCTCCGGCGCCCAACGGGGCCTCAGTCAGCCTGGTGCTGAACGTCCCCGACGTCGACGCGCGCGTGGCGGCGGCCACCGCGCACGGTGCTCGGCTGACGCGGGAGATCGCCGAGGCGTACGGCTCGCGCAATGCCACGATCGTCGACCCGTTCGGCCATCGCTGGATGCTGCAGCAGCCCATGAGCACCGTGCCGGCCGCCGAGGCGCCGCCCGCGCCTTGGCATCAGGGCGACGTGGGATACGTCTCGGTCCAGGTCCCGGATGTCGACCGGGCCGCGGCGTTCTACTCGGCCGTGCTCGGCTGGAGCTACGAGCCTCGCGGAGAACAGTCGCGACACGTGCTTGGCCAGTCCATGAGCATCGGGATCTTCGGCGGCCAGGAGCGGCCGAACCTCTTCTGTGCCTACGCGGTGGGCGACGTCGACGCTGCGGCGGCGCGGGTGCGCGCGGCCGGTGGTACGGCGCAGGCCCCGACCGAGCATCCGTACGGCCGGACGGCCGATTGCGTCGACAACCAGGGCACGAGCTTCGCGGTCTTCGCCCCGCCGGCGAACGACCCGGGGAAGCGCCCGCCGGCGAACGGGAAGCGTCCGGGCGACCTGTGCTACCTCACGTACGGCGTGGTCGACTCCGCGCTCACCCGCGAGTTCTACGGCTCGGTGCTCGGGTGGACGTACGCCGGCGGGCACGCGAACGACGGGTGGCAGATCGAGGACGTCGCGCCCATGGGCGGGATCGGCGGAGGGCGGCCGGAGCAGGTGACCGCGCCGATGTGGCTCGTGGACGACATCGAGGCTGCGGTGGCTCGCGTCAGAGCGGCCGGGGGTACGGCGACCGAGGTCGCGCAGCGCCCGTACGGGCTGGAATCGGAGTGCGTTGACGACCAGGGCAGCCACTTCTATCTCGGCCAGCTCTGAGCGGGCCGTCAGCGCGAGCGCCGCCGTACCAGCGCCTCCTGCATCACCGAGGCGACGAGCCGGCCGTCCTCCGTGTAGTACTCGCCCACCGCGAGCCCGCGACCATCCGATGACGACGGGCTCTCGATGCTGAACAGCAGCCACTCGTCGGCGCGAAACGGCCGGTGAAACCACATCGCGTGGTCGAGCGAGGCGAGCATCAGTTCACCCGGGGGGATCTCCTGGCTGAGGGTGGCGGTGCCGGCCAGCGTCAGGTCGGACATGTACGCGAGTGCGCAGACGTGCAGCAGCGGATCGTCGGGCAGCCGGTCAGCCGCGCGCATCCAGAACCGGCGGCGCGGGATGTCGTCGTCGAGGATCCCGAACTCGTCGTCCGGGCCACGCGGCACCTGCGACCCGGCGAAGCGTGACGTCGGATCCGGGCCGCGCAGTTCGAGGACCAGCCGGGCGACGGACTGGGCGCGGTCAGCCGTCTCGCCGGCCTCGTCCGCCGCCTTGTACAGGTCGAGCGATTCTTCGGGCGGCCTGACGATCGGCATCGGCCGTTGATGGCCGCCGCCTTCCTCCGGGTCCTTGAACGACGCCGACAGGCTGAAGATGGTCTCGCCCTTCTGGACAGCGGCGACCCGGCGGGTGGTGAAGCTTCCGCCGTCGCGCAGCCGGTCGACGAGATAGATCAGCGGCGCGGTCGGGTTGCCCGGGCGAAGGAAGTAGCTGTGCAGCGAATGCACGCTGCGGTCGCCGGCCGTCCGTCCGGCGGCGACCAGCGCTTGCGCCGCCACCTGACCACCGAAGCTGCGCATCGGCGCGCCCGCATGGCTCCAGCCGCGGAAGATGTCGCGGTCGATCTCCTCGAGCTCGAGCAGGTCGGCGAAGGTGGGTTCCTCGGAGGGGGGCGTCATTTAGTAGCCGCGCCAGACCGGCGGCCGGCGCTCCAGGAAGCTGGCGACGCCCTCCTGGCTGTCCTCGGTCGTCGTCATGATGTCGACGACCCATGCCTCTTCTTCCGCCAGGGTCGCCCGGTTGACGTCGAACGAGCGGTTGAGCAGCCACTTGTTCGCGCGATGAGCGGCCGTGGGTCCGGTCGCCAGCCGAGTGGCCATCTCGGTGACCGTCGCGTCGAGCTCGGTTCCCGGCACCACCCGCGTCACCAGGCCGAGCTCGTACGCCCGCTGGGCGGGCACGTCGTCGGCGAAGAAGATCAGCTCCTTGGCGCGTTGCAGGCCGATCATGCGGGGCAGCAGGTAGGTCCCGAGACCGTCGGCGACCAGCCCGCGTCGCGCGAAGATCTCGATGAACTTGGCTTCTTCTGCCGCGATCACGAGGTCGCAGGCGAACGCCACATGCGCGCCGATCCCCGCGGCGGTGCCCTGAACCGCCGCCAGCACGGGCTTTTCGCAGTCCATGATCGCTGACACCAGCTTGATGGCGCCGCGGGTCATCACCCGGCGCGCGTCGCCGACCAGCTTCTCCGGGAACTGCTCGTCGCGCGGCGGAGGCGGCGTGCCGTTGCGCAGATCGGCGCCGGTGCAGAAGAACCGTCCGGTCGCGCCGAGAACGACGCACCGCACGCCCGGGTCCTCGTTGGCGCGGTCCAGCCAGGCCAGCAGCCGGCTGCGCTGATCGTGGGTCATCGCGTTACCGGCCTCCGGCCGGGTCAGCGTGGCCCGCAAGATCCCGTCCTCCAGCGCGAACGTGATCTCGTCGGTCGACTCGAGGTCCGGCGAGAGCCCGGCGGTCATGGTGCCTCCTTGAGAGTGACGGTCAGCACCGTCGGCTAGAACGTGTTGTCGCGCAGGCTAGGCTGCCAGATGTGACTCGCGGCATTCTCGCGGCTGCCGGCTACGTGCCGCACGGCCGGCTGGACAGGGCGGAAATCGCCGTTTTCGTCGGCACGGGCGGGGGCAAGGGCACCCGGTCGGTCGCCTGGTACGACGAAGACACCACGACGCTCGGGGTCGAGGCGGCGCGTCTCGCGCGCCGGGCGAGGCCCGATGCGGCGCCGTCCGCGCTCTACTTCTCGACCATCAGCCCGGCGTACGTCGACAAGACGAACGCGACCGGGGTGGCCGCGGCGCTCCGCCTCGACAGCGATGTCCTGGCCGCCGACTTCGGCGGCGCGCAGCGCTCCGCGGTCGGCGCTTTGCTGGCGGCGCTCGCCAGTACCTCCACGGTGCTCACCGTGGCGGCGGACGCCCGCAGCGGGCTGGCCGGTAGCGGTGACGAGGCGGCCGGCGGTGACGCGGGTTCAGCGCTGCTCGTCGGCGATGACGCGTCAGGTCCGCTGCTCGCCGCCTTTCTCGGGTCGGCGTCGATCACGGAGGAGTTCACCGACCGCTGGCGCGGTCCCGGCGACGCCCGCTCCAAGCTTTGGGAGGAGCGCTTCGGCGAGACCGCGTACGTGCCGCTGGGTGAGCGGGCCTGGCGCGAGGCGCTGAAGAAGGCCGAGATCGAGGCCGGCGACGTCGACCGGGTGATCATCACTGGCCTGCACTCGCGGGCGGTACGCGTCCTCGGCACCAAGCTCGGCGTGAAGGACAAGCTCGCCGACGACTTGAGCGGGGCTCTCGGCAACGCCGGTTCGGCCCATCCGGGCCTCTTGCTGGCGGCCACGCTGGAGGCGGCTGCGCCGGGTGAGGTCGTCGCGCTCGTCGTCCTTGCGGACGGCGCTGACGTGCTGCTCTTCCGTGCGGGCGAGGCTGCTGCGCAGGCGCCGGTGCGGTCAGTGGCCGATCAGCTCAGCGGCGGGACCAAGGTGCCCTACGGCAAGTTCCTGTCCTGGCGTGGAGGCTTGGCCATCGAGCCGCCGCGTCGCCCGGAGCCGGCCCGGATGTCGGCCAGCGCGGCTCTTCGCAACGAGGATTGGAAGTACGCCTTTGCCGGCCGGCGCGATCCGGTTTCGGGTGACCCCCAGTTGCCGCCGCTGCCGTCCGGCGGCGAGTCGGTGCCGATGAGCGATGTGCCCGGGACCATCGCGACCTACACGGTCGACCGGCTCGCGTACTCACCGAGCCCGCCGATCGTCTTTGCCATCGTCGACTTCGACGGGGGCGGGCGTTACCCGGTCGAGATCACCGACGTACCGGAAAAGGACCTCGCGACGGACGTGAAGGTCGGCGCCCGGGTCGAAATGACCTTCCGCCGGCTGTCCACCGCCGACGGCATTCACAATTACTTCTGGAAGGCTCGGCCGCTGCGCAGCGTTGTGCCAGCAGCCGACACTGCTTAGGAAGGGCCAGGCATATGGGATCGCACGGCATCCGTGACCGGGTGGCCATCGTCGGGATGGCCTGCACCCCCTTCCGCGAGTACTTCGACAAGAGCGCGGACGACCTGATGGTGCAGGCCTCCACGGAGGCCTACGCGAGCGCCGGGGTCGCGAAGGAAGACGTCGACGCGTACTGGCTGGGCACGGCGGGCAGTGGCATGAGCGGCATCACGCTCGCGCGCCCGCTTCAGCTGATCGGCAAGCCGGTCACCAGGGTGGAGAACTACTGCGCGACCGGCTCCGAGGCGCTGCGCAACGCGTCGTACGCCGTCGCGAGCGGCGCGTACGACATTGCGATGGCGGTGGGTGTCGAGAAGATCAAGGACTCCGGCTACCAGGGCATGTCAGCTGCGCCGATCCCGAACGACGGCACGGCGCGCACGCTGACGGCGGCCGCGATGTTCAGCATGGTGGTGCCGGCATACGCCAAGCGCTACGGCGTCACCGAGGCCGAGCTGCGCGAGGCGCTGGCCCACATCGCGTCGAAGAACCACTACAACGGCGCCCGCAACCCCCGCGCGCAGTTCCGCCGGGAGGTCAGCGAGGCGGCGGTGTGCGCGGCGACACCGGTGGCCGGGATGCTCGGCATCTACGACTGCGCCGGCGTGGCTGACGGCTCGGCGGCCGCCATCGTGGTGCGGGCCGAAGACGCGCACCGTTACACCGACAAGCCGCTGTACATCAAGGCGCTGTCGTTCGTCGCCGGGAACGGCAACGGGCTGGCTGACCCGACGTACGACTACACCACTTTCCCCGAGGTGGTGATGTCGGCGAAGGACGCATACGCGCAGGCCGGGATCACCTCGCCGCGAGACCAGATCGCGATGGCCGAGGTGCACGACTGCTTCACGCCGACCGAGATGGTCCTCATGGAGGACCTCGGGTTCGCCGAGCGCGGCACCGCCTACAAAGAGGTGCTCGCCGGCACCTACGACCTCACGGGCGACCTGCCCGTCAACCCCGACGGCGGGCTCAAGAGCTTCGGTCACCCGGTGGGCGCCTCCGGGCTGCGGATGATGTTCGAGGCCTGGCTGCAGATGCGCGGCGAGGCCCCGCCGGAGCGCACGATCGCCACCGCTGACCGCGGCTACGCGCTCACCCACAACCTCGGCGGTTACCCGGGCGAGATGGTCTCGTTCGTCTCGATTCTCGGCAACGCGCTCGACTGACCGCCTGACGCTCTCCGTCGCCTCACCCGACGACTGCATCCGGTGGTGGCATGACCGCCACCTCGACCACTTGGCGCTGCAGCGCACGCTGCGCCTGACAGACAATCCGACGTAGCCGGGGGACCTGCTCGATTTCGTGTCTGTATGGCGTCTGGCAGGAGGGGTTCGCCGTCCTCGATGCCGACGGCAGCCGCCGGACAGCTGTCGTTGTTGGGCGCGTGGGGCGAGGCGTGCCGAAACTGCGGCGACGATCCGGTTGACCCCTGCGGTGCCCGCCGAATCTGCCGTGCGGTACAACTGCGCCGGGATCAGTTGGGCTTCCGGACATGGACCGTATGGATCGTTGTTTCGGCAATGTTTCCGAGCGTTTCCAGGTTCCGGACGCTTAGGGGGGCATACGGGGGTGCGTTGGTGGCTGGCGGCCCGAGCGGTCTGTACGGGTTCGGTGCGTTGCGTTCGTTGAGCCTGCGTCGCCGTGCGGCGCTGCTGTTCGACTGCTGCGCATCGACGCGCTGGGCGGCGAGCGTCGCCGCGCGCGTCGACGAGTGCGGCGACGAGGCGCAGTTTCACGACCTGATCGAGGACGTGTGGTGGCTGCTGTCGCCCGGTGACTGGCAGGAGGCCATCGACGCCAACCCCCGGCCGGCCTTGCCGAACGATGCCGGCTTCGGTCCGGCACTGCTGCGCGAGATCGCGGAAGGGCTGCGCGCGTACGAGGAACGATTCGCCATGGCGTACGTGGCGCGCGGTCACGGCCGGGGTGCCGCGGAGCTCCTGCTGATGCTGCGCCGCCGGCTGGCCAACCCCCCGAGCGTGGAGCTACGCGTCGCCGCGGGCGAGCAGCTGGAGATCACCAGGGCCCGGCTGCAGCAGGCCCTGAGCTCGCTTCCCACCCCTGATCTTCCCCGCCACCAGGCCCGGGTCCCGGTTGCCGTGCGCGGCGGTGCGGTGCCCGTCTAGACGAAGAACAGGCCGGCGGCTGAGTCAAGTCGCTCCCTGGTGAGGCCGATGACATGCCTCAGCCTGCGTCCGGGGAGTTGCTTGTGCGTGCCAGGACAGCATTCGTGCTGGCGTTGCTTGTGGGTATGGCCGGTCTGACACTGGCCGCCCCCGGGCCCGTCGGTGCCGCCGGCGTGCCGCGGCAAGGGGCGCAACGGATCGCCGCTGCTGCCGAGATGAAGGCAGCTTTCAGCCGCCATCACCACGCCAAGGTGTGCACCCGGCCGAGTGCGAGGCACGCGTCATGCAACGCGATCGTCGACCAGAACGTCAGCGGAAGCGTCACCCCGAACGCGCAGCCCGCCGGCTTCGGGCCGTCCGACCTGCAGGCGGCCTACCAGCTTGCGTCGGCGTCGGCGACGGCCGGGAGCGGGCAGACCGTCGCGATCGTCGACGCCTATGACCTGCCCACGGCCGAGGCCGACCTCGCGACCTACCGCTCCAAGTACGGGCTGCCGCCCTGCACCAGCGCCGGCGGCTGCTTCCGCAAGGTGAACCAGTCCGGCGGCACGACCCCGCCTGCCGTGGACGTCGGGTGGGGCCAGGAGATCGCCCTGGACCTCGACATGGTCAGCGCCGCGTGCCCGAACTGCTCGATCCTGCTGGTCGAGGCCAACGATTCGAGCTTGTCCAGCCTCGGCACCGCGGAGAACATGGCAGTAGCCCTCGGGGCGTCCGCCGTCTCCAACAGCTGGGGTGGGCCGGAGTGGTCCAGCGAGAGCCAGGCTGACGCCGCGTTCTTCCACCACCCGGGCGTCGCGATCACAGCCAGCGCGGGCGATTCGGGCTACGGGGTCGAGTACCCGGCGGCTTCGCCCGACGTCATCGCGGTCGGCGGCACCACCCTGAGCGTGACCGCCGGGACCCGGGGTTACTCGGAGTCGGCGTGGTCCCTTACCGGCAGCGGATGCTCCCGGTACGAGACGAAGCCGTCGTGGCAATCCGACTCGGGCTGCGCGAACCGCTCCGTGGTCGACGTCGCCGCAGACGCCGACCCGAGCACGGGCGTTGCGGTCTACGACAGCACCTCGGCCGGCGGGCTGAGCGGCTGGCTGGTCTTCGGCGGTACGAGTGCGGCCGCCCCGTTCGTCGCCGGCGCGTACGAACTGGGACGCTCCGCGTCGCCGGCCGCCGTCCCCGCGCAAACGCTCTACTCCAACCCGTCGTCGTTCTTCGACGTCACCAGCGGTTCGAACGGCACATGTGCCCCTGCCTACCTGTGCAGAGGGGAGACCGGCTACGACGGCCCGACCGGGCTCGGGACACCCAACGGGGTCGCCGGATTCGCGCCTGCGCCCCCGGTGCTGCCGGTGACCCCGGACGCGCCGACGGGCGCCTTCGCCGTGGCCAGTGACGGCCGGGCGACGGTGAGCTGGCAGGCTCCGGCGAGCGACGGTGGCAGCCCGATCACGGGCTACGTCGTGGCCCCGGAAATCGGCGCAGTGTTCCAGCCGGCCCACATCTTCATCACGAACGCGGCCTCCGAGATCGTCGGCGGGCTCGCGAACGGCACGGCCTACACCTTCACCGTGGCCGCCATGAACGCGGCGGGTGTCGGGGCGTTCTCGACCGCGTCGTCGCCGGTGACCCCGTTCGACGCCCTGACGAAGAAGTACCTGTCCCTCGGGGGTGCCTCGTCGTATCTGGGCGCGAAGATCGGATCGGAAGTGCTGCTCGCCGGAGGTGGCCGTTCGCAGGCCTACGCGGGCGGCACGATCTACTGGTCGACTGGCACGGGCGCCCACGTCGTGCGAGGCGTCATCCTGACCAAGTACAAGGCTCTCGGCGCGACCGCGAGCCGGATCGGCTACCCCACCACCGACCAGGGCACCTCACCCGACCACGTCGGGCTGTACAACCACTTCGCGAACGGCGCGATCTACTGGAGCCCCACCTACGGTGCTCATGAGGTTCGCGGCGCCCTCAAGACCAAGTGGGCCTCCGTCGGATGGGAGCTGGGCGTCCTCGGCTACCCGACCACCGACACCCTGGCCTCAGCTGATCACGTCGGGCTGTACAACCACTTCGCCAAGGGTTCGATCTACTGGGCACCGACCCTCGGCGCCCACGACGTCCTCGGCGCGTTACAGACGAAATGGTTTTCCTTGGGGGCCGAACGCGGCCGGTTGCGGTACCCGATCACCGATTCGTTCACCTTTCCGGGTGGCTGGTGTAGCAATTTCCAGCATGGCTACCTGATCTACGTCTCCAGGACGAAAGCGGTGGCGGTTCATTACACCGCTTGAGCGCGTGTGAAAGTGTCCCCGGCCTCCGGCAGCAGTGATACTCGGAGCCTGACCGGCACCGGGGGCGAGGGTTGCACAAGGAGGGTTCGTTGGCTCTGGCACCGCTGCGGCCGACGGATCCGCCGAGCTACGGCCCGTACCGCCTCCAGGGGCGGCTCGGTTCCGGCGGCATGGGCGTCGTCTACCTGGCGTTCGGCCCCGACAACCTGCCCGTGGCGCTGAAGGTGCTGCAGCCTGGCCTCGCGCAGGACGCCGAGTACCGGACGCGGTTCGTGCGCGAGGTGAGCGCCGCGCGCCTGGTGGACAGCCCGTATGTGGCGAAGGTCGTCGCGGCCGAGACCGAGTCGGCGACGCCGTGGATGGCCACCGAATATGTCGAGGGTGCGACGCTGGCGCATGCCGTGGAGGCGAACGGTCCGGTGCCCCCCGATCGGCTGCGCGGGCTGGCGTCCGACCTCGCGGCCGCGCTGGCGGCACTGCACGAGGCGGGCCTGGTACACCGCGACCTCAAGCCCGCGAACGTGGTGCTGGCGTGGAGCGGGCCCAAGCTCATCGACTTCGGGATCGCCAAGCATGAGGGCTCGACCGACCTGACCCAGACGGGGGTCACGGTGGGATCGCTGTTGTGGATGAGCCCCGAGGTCCTCGCCGGGCACAGCGCAGGACACGCCAGCGACGTCTTCGCCTGGGGCCTGTGCGTCGCCTTCGCCGGCACCGGGAGGGCGCCCTTCGGCGCCGGTAACGCCAACGCCGTCGCCTATCGCATCGCTTCCGAACAGCCTGATCTTCGCGGGCTTCCCGGGGGATTGACGGAACTGGTCGCCGCGGCGCTGTCGAAGGATCCGCGGGCCCGCCCCGGTGCGCAGGAGCTGTTAGCTGCGCTGGGCGGACGGGGCGCCCAGCAGCCGACCGCCGTGGCCCTGCCGCGCGCCGAGGGCGGCTGGACCGGGCCCAAGCCGACCTCCGTCGGGCCGCCGGCCCCGCCCGGGCAGCGCCGGGGCCCGCGGCTCGCGCTGCCGCTGGCGATCCTGGCGGTGCTGCTCATCGCGGCGGGGGTCGGGATCGCGATCCTCGTCACCTCCGGCGGCAAGAGCAATGCCAGCCCGCCGCCCTCGCCGAGCGCGACCGCGTCGTCCGCATCGTCCGCGAGCGCGAGCGCGACCTCGTCGTCGACTCCGAGCACCCCGCCCTCCACGCCACCGAGCACCCCGCCGCCGGCGTCCCCCACCCTGGCGTCGCTGTCGAGTGCCGAGGCGACCGTCATGGCCGACGGTTACACGCCATACGACAACTCGGCGTCGTTCTGGGACCCGACCGCGCCGATCAACGTCATCCTCGGGACCCTGACGAATTCCGCGGACGGCTTCAACAACTGGGCGTTCTTCTTCGCGGGAAACCAGTACATCGGGCACGACACGTCCGACCCCAGCCTCGCGATCTCGATCCTGAGCCGGACCCCGACCGTCATCACGTTGAGCTACACGCTCTACACGCCAACCGATCCGAACTGCTGCCCCACCGGCGGCACGCAATCGGTGCGCTTCCAGTGGAACGGCACCAGCCTCACCCCGCTCGATCCGATCCCCGGGGAGGATCCGACGAAGAACCACCGCTGACCGATCTGGTCTGATGCTCGGGTGACCGATCCCGCACAAGCACCTGCGCGCCCGCACGGCCCGCTCTCCGGATATCGCATGCTCGAACTCGCCGGACTCGGCGCGTTGCCGTTCGGCACGATGAAGCTCGCCGACATGGGCGCTGACGTCATCCGGATCAACCGGGTCAGCGAAGCCCCGGCCCAACCCCCCGGGCCGATCGCGCCCGATGCGCGGCAGGTCTGGCGCGAGTTCGACCGGGGCCGGCGCTCCATTGCCGTCGACCTGAAGGCACCCGAGGGCGTGGAGCTCGTACTGCGGCTCGCGGAAGCCTCGGACGTCCTGCTGGAAGCCTTCCGTCCCGGGGTCGCCGAGCGGCTGGGCCTCGGACCGGACGCGGTGATGACCCGCAACCCGAAGCTGGTCTACGGCCGGCTCACCGGCTGGGGGCAGGACGGTCCGCTCGCGCACGTGGCCGGCCACTCGCTGAACTACGAGTCGCTGTCGGGCGCCATCGGTTCGATCGGACCCGTCGGCGGGCCGCCCGTGCCGCTGCTCCAGGTGCTCGGCGACTTCGCCGGCGGCGGGCTGCACCTGGCGTACGGCGTGGTGTGCGCGCTGCTGGAGGCCGGACGTACGGGGCGGGGTCAGGTCGTCGATACGGCCATGCTGGACGGCGTCATGTCGCTCTACAGCGTCTTCTACGGGATGTCGGCCTCCGGGATGCACACCGACGAGATCGGCGCGAACCTCTTCGACGGGGGAGCCCCCTTCTACAACGTGTACGAGACCTCGGACGGCAAGTACGTGAGCGTCGCGCCCATCGAGCCGCACTTCTACCGCCAGCTGCTCGACGCGCTGCAGATCCCGGCCGACGAGCTTCCCGAGCAGTACGACCGCAGCCGCTGGCCCGAGGTCCGCGACCGGCTCGCGTCCGTCTTTCGCACCAGGACCCGCGACGAGTGGCAGGCGCTGCTGGAAGGGACGGACGTCTGCTTCGCCCCGGTGATGCGGCTCGCCGAGGCCCACGAGCATCCCCACAACGTGGCGCGCGGCAGCTTCGTCACGACCCCGGACGGGGGGCGGCAGCTGCGCCCGTCGCCGCGGCTGTCGGGCATGGCGGACAACGCAGATGCCGTCAACCCGTCCTATGCCTACGTCGGCGCCGATACCGATGAGGTGCTGGGCGAGTTCGGGCTCGACGGCGTGGAGATCGGCGCGCTGCGCGCGGCCGGCGTGGTGGTCTGACCCACCCGAGGGCCGGTCACTTGCTCCGGGTGGGTGCCGGTAGCGTCACTGCCACCACAGAGGGGACCTGGCATGTATCTGGAGCTCACCGACGAGCAGCAGGCGCTGCGCGATGAGGTGCACACGTACTTCGAGCAGTTGCTGACCCCGCAGGTGCGGGCCGAGCTCTCCGGCGGCGGCGGTATCGGCCCGGCGATGCGCAAGGTCGTCCGGCAGATGGGCGCCGATCGCTGGCTGGGGGTCGGCTGGCCGACCGAATACGGGGGCCGCGGCATGACCCCGGCGGAGCAGTTCGTCTTCTTCGACGAGTCGATGAAGGCCGGCGCTCCGGTGCCCATGCTGACGATGAACACCGTCGGGCCGACCATCATGCAGTTCGGCACCGAGGCGCAGAAGGACTTCTTCCTGCCCAAGATCCTCAATGGCGAGTTGCATTTCTGCATCGGCTACAGCGAGCCCAACGCCGGCACGGATCTGGCGGCGCTTTCGACCCGCGCCGTCCGGGATGGCGACGAGTACGTCATCAACGGCCAGAAGATCTGGACCAGCCTCGCCTCCGATGCCGACTACTGCTGGCTGGCGGCGCGTACCGATCCGGATGCCCAGCGCCACCGCGGCATCTCCATGATCATCGTGGACATGAAGAACACGCCGGGCATCACCGTCCGGCCGCTGAACCTCATCGCGAGCCACAACGTCACGCAGGTCTTCTTCGAAGACGTCCGGGTCCCGGTCACCAATCTGGTGGGCGAGGAGAACGGCGGCTGGAAGCTCATCACCAACCAGCTGAACCACGAGCGGGTCACCCTCGTCAGCTCGGGATCGATCGGGCGCTACCTGCGCCAGGTGCGCGAGTGGGCGCAGCAGACCAAGCGTCCCGACGGCAGCCTGGTGATCGATCAGGAGTGGGTACGCATCGCGCTGGCCCGGCTGCACGCGCGGCTCGAAGCGCTGCGGTTGATGAACTGGGAGGTGGCTTCCGCGGCCACCGAGGGTGCGCTCGCGCCGCAGGACGCCTCGGCCATGAAGGTGTTCGGCACCGAGTTCAACCTCGAATGCATCCGCGCCCTGATGGAGATCGTCGGCCAGGCCGGCTACCTCACGGACGACACCGCCGGCTCGATCCTGCACGGCCAGCTGGAGGCCGCTGCCCGCAGCATGCTGATCCTCACCTTCGGCGGCGGTACCAACGAGCTCCAGCGCGATCTGATCGCCATGTTCGGCCTCGGCTTCCCGCGCTCGTCGCGCTGACCATCCCGCCTCTCGTTTCCAGGAGTTGCAGCGTGAACTTCACTCTCGACGAGTCCCAGTCCGCCGTGCGCGAGCTGGCCGCACAGATCTTCGCTGACCAGGCGAGCCCCGACCGTCAGCGCGAGCTCGAAGATGCCGGCGAGACGTTCGACCGCAAGCTCTGGGCGGACCTGGCCACCGCAGGTCTGCTCGGCATCGGGCTGCCGGAGGAGCACGGGGGCGGCGGGCTCGGCTTCGTCGAGGTCGGCCTGCTGCTGACCGAGGCCGGCCGGTGCGCGGCGAAGATCCCGCTGCTGCCGACGCTCACGACCGCCGCTGCGCTCGCCCGGTTCGGCCCCGCGGAGCTGGCCGGGCAGTGGCTGCCCCAGGTGGGCGAGGGGGCGGCGGTGCTCTCGGCGGCGCTCGCCACCTTCCCCGATCCGCCCCTCACGGTGAACGCGTCGGGCGGCATCGACGGGGTGGCCTCGTTCGTGCCGGCGGGGATGGATGCTGACGCGATTGTCGTGGTGGCCGAGCGCCCGGGCGGGGGCAGTAGCGCGTATCTCATCGACCCGGCGGCGGCCGGCGTCAGCCGCGAACCCCAGGTCACGACCGCGGGTGCGGTCGAGGCCCGGGTCACGCTCAGCGGGGTGCAGCCGTCGGCCCGGCTCGACGGTGACGGCGATGACATACGCGAGTGGCTGCGCGAGCGCGTCGTCGCCGGCCTGTGCGCGACCGCGGCCGGGATCACGGCAGCGGCGCTCGATCTGACGACCGACTACGCCCGTGAGCGCGAGCAGTTCGGCAAGCCGATCGCGGCGTTCCAGGCCGTCGCGCAGCGCGCCGCCGATGCGTTCATCGATGTGAAGGCGATCCGGCTGACCGCGCTTTCGGCCTGCTGGCGCGTCGCGTCCGGGCTTCCCGCCGGCGAGCAGGTGGCCATCGCGAAGTTCTGGGCAGCTGATGGCGGCAAGCGCGTCATGCATGCCGCGCAGCACATTCACGGCGGCATCGGGGTCGACAAGGAGTACCCGCTGCATCGCTTCTTCCTCGCCTATACGTCGACGGAGCTGAGCTTGGGCGGGGCGACCGAGCACCTGCTGCGCCTCGGCGATGAGCTGGCGTCCGTTCCCGCCTGACAGCCAGCCCGGAAGCATTCGCGTACGCGGAGGAGGAACTCGTGACCGGCGCGCCGCTGGCAGGGCTTCGGGTCGTCGAAACGTCCACCGGCATCAGCGGGGCCTACGCCGCCAAGCTGTTCGTCGATGCGGGCGCTGACGTCGTCAAGGTCGAGCCTCCCGGCGGTGATCCGCTGCGGGCGTGGTCGGCCTCCGGGGCGACCGGAGATCAGGCCGGGGCGCTGTTTCGCTTCCTGGCAGCCGGCAAGCACTCGGTGGTCGGCAGCCCGGGCGATCCGGACGTCGAGCGGCTGATCGCCACCGCCGATCTGCTCATCGATTCAGGCGAGGCGGGGATCGATGCGGCGGCGCGGTTCGCCGCCGATCCGCGGCTGGTGCTGTGTTCCATCACGCCGTACGGGCTCACGGGTCCGTACGCGGGCCGTCCTGCCACCGAGTTCACCGTGCAGGCCGAGTGCGGTTCGATCGCCGGCCGCGGCACGCTCGACCGGCCTCCCGTCCAGGCGGGTGGCCGCATCGCCGAGTGGTCGGCCGGGGCCACGGCGGCGGCCGCGGCGCTCGCCGTGCTGCGCCGCTCGACCCGTACCGGCGAGGGCGCGTTGCTCGACGTCTCCTGGTTCGAGGTCATGATCCTGGCCACCAACCTGTTCAGCGACCTGATGTTCAGCCTGATGGGCCGCCCGCAGGTGCCCGGGCCGCCGCGCAGCGTCGAGCTGCCCTCGATCGACCCGACCGCCGACGGCTGGGTCGGCTTCAACACCAATGGGGCTCAGCATTGGCGGGCCTTTGCCGAGCTGGTCGAGCGTCCGGATCTGGTGGGCCATCCGCAGTGGGGCAACATCGCCGGCCGGGTCGCCGACCGGGCGGGGTGGGATGCCATCGTGCGCGCCTACACGGCGGTACGGCCGACGTCGGAGGTGCTGGCGCGCGCCGAGCAGCTTCGGGTGCCGGCGGCGCGGGTCAACGATGGCCGCAGCGTGCTGGCGGAGGAGCAGGTCATCGCGCGCGACTTCTACGCGACCGATCCCGCGACGGGAGTGCGCAGCCCGCGCCCGCACTACTTGCTGGGCGGCGAGCGGCCGGCGAGTGGCCGCCCGGCACCCGGCCTCGGCGTCGATGATCCGGCGGTGCTGGCCCGCGAGCGGCCCCCGGTGAGGCGAAAGCCGGCCGGCGAGCTGCCCCTGGCCGGGGTGAAAGTGCTTGATCTGACGGCCTGGTGGGCCGGCCCGGCCGTCGCCCAGGTGCTCGCCGCGATGGGCGCCGACGCCGTCCACGTGGAGTCGCTGGCGCACCTGGACCCGATGCGGCTGGCCAGCGCGGTGATGTTCCTGGGACGTGACCGGTGGTGGGAGTTCAGCGGCTTTCATCTCGCCATCAACTCGAACAAGAAGGGCGTCACGATCGACCTCGCGGGAGGGTCCGACGGCGCCACCGAAGACGAGGGCCGGGCCCTGCTGCGCAAGCTGGTCGAGTGGGCCGACATCGTGGTCGAGAACTACACCCCGCGCGTGCTCGAGCGCTGGGGGATGGGCTGGGAGACGGTCCACGCCCTCAACCCGTCCGCCGTGATGATGCGGATGCCCGCGTTCGGCCTCGACGGTCCCTGGCGCGGCAGGCTCGGATTCGCCCAGACCGTCGAGCAGATGTCGGGGATGGCGTGGGTGACGGGCTTTGCCGATGGCGAACCGCTGGTGCCGCGCGGTCCGTGCGACCCCATCGGCGGCATGCATGCGACTTTTGCGGTGCTCGTCGCACTCGCCGCGCGCGACGCGAGTGGTGAAGGTCAGCTGATCGAGGCGCCGCTGCTGGACAGCGCGTTGAACATGACCGCGGAGCAGGTGATCGAGTTCACCGCAACGGGTCAGGTGCTGGGCCGGGAGGGCAACCGGTCGCCGTCGGCGGCACCCCAGGGTTTGTATGCCTGCCACGAGCCCGAGGCGATGGGCACCGGCGACGAGCAGTGGCTGGCGCTGTCCGTGGCCAACGACGAGCAGTGGAACGCGCTCGTGAAGGTGCTCGGCTCACCCGACTGGGCGCTGGATGCGCAGCTGGCGTCGCATGCGGGGCGACGCGCCGCCGGCGACGTGCTCGACGAGCGCCTGAGCGCCTGGGCGCAGGGCCGGGATCTCGCCGACACCGTCGACCTGCTCATCGCGGCCGGCATTCCCGCCGCCCGCCTCACCAGCCCGCGGGCGCTGCTGACCAACCCGCATCTGGTGGCGCGCGGGTATCTCGAAGACGTGGCCAACGAGGTCGTCGGCACCCACCCGGTTCCTGGGCTGCCGCTGCGGATGTCAGGGGTCAACCGCTGGATCCGGCAAGGGGCGCCGCTCGTGGGCGAGCACAACGAGGAGGTGCTCACCGGGATCCTCGGGCTCGCCGCGTCCGATCTCGAGCGGTTGGCAGCGGCCGGGATCATCGGCACCGAGCCGCCGCACCAGACCGGATGAGCGGCAATTAGCGTTGGCGGGGTGGCTGACGGCTTGAAGGTCCGCATCGGTGTCTCGCTCGCCGGCAATGACGGCACAGACGGTGCCGGGTTCGGGGCGAGCGTCGACGAGCTGGAGGAGCGGGGGATCGATTCGCTCTGGCTGTCGGAGCTGGTGTTCTCGCCGCTGGTCGACCCGTTCATCGGCATGGCGTACGCGCTCTCGCGCACCCGGTCGCTGAAGGTCGGCACGGGGGTCGCGGTGCTGCCCGGCCGCTCCCCGATCCTCGTCGCCAAGCAGCTGGCGTCGCTCGCCCGGCTCGCTCCCAAGCGGGTGCTGCCGGTCTTCGGGTTGTCGCCCGCGCGCCCGGCGGAACGCGCCGCGTTCCCGGTCCCGAACGGCCAGCGCGGCGCGGTCTTCGACGAGTCGCTGGAGGTGGTGCGCCGGCTGCTGCGGGAACCGTCGGTGACCTTCCACGGCGAGTTCTTCGACTTCGAGGACGCCTCGGTCGGCGGGCCGCCCCAGCCGCCGCTGGACATCTGGCTCGGCGGCAGCGCGCCCGCGGGGCTGCGCCGCATCGGCCGCTACGGCGACGGCTGGCTGGCCAGCTTCGTCACCCCCGAGGAGGCGGCCGAAGGCGTCCAGGCCATCAGGGCCGCGGCAGCGGAGGCCGGGCGTGAGATCGATCCGGATCACTACGGGATCAGCGTCCCCGTGGCGTTCGGAGAGCCGCCCCATCAGCTCGTGGCGGCCATCCGGGCGCGGCGCGAGGACGCTCCGCTCGCCTCGCTCCTGCCGCAGGGCTGGGATGAGGCGCGGGCTCTGATCGGCCGCTACATCGAGGCGGGCCTGAGCAAGTTCGTCGTCAGGGCTTCCGGCCCACGGGGTCTGGGCGAGCCGGAGGACTTTTTGTCCCGGTTCATCACGGAACTGCTCCCGCTGCAAACTTAGGCTTCCCAGGTCGAGCAGCCGCTCGTCCCCGATCGGGTGGTCTTGCGGCCTTCGAGTAATTCCCCCCCGGGGCCGGCCGATAGCCCGACCGTGGCAGCGTTGATACTCGGAAGCACCGGCGCCTCCTGCCGGCCGCGCGGCATCGCGGCTTCGGACGTGCTGCACGCGGTGCGCGCAGCGGATTGCACGACCTTGTGCGGAGCCCCGGTGGTTTTCGTCTTCCTGGAAACCGAATTCCCGGGTCCCGATCTCGAGGCACCGATCTGCTCGGATTGCTCGAACCTCGCTGTGGACGAAGCCCGGGCGGACGCGGCGGTCGCCTAGCCCTCCAAGGCCACGGCTGCGGGGCGTTCTGGTCATCCCGAAAGTCGGCGGTTCAGCTCGCCGTCGAATGTCCCGATGATCGTGAGGAGTGCCGATTTGCCAAGACTTCGTCATGTCCGGGAGCCGCCAAGGGGGGTTCGTGCCGCAGCCGGCAGGTGTAGCGCGCCTCGTGCGGGCGCGCGGCGCGAGCGAGGGAAGCCGGCGCCTGTGGGCCGAGGAACTCAGGCGCACCGGGCTCAGCCCGCTGGGGCGTAATCTGCCCGGCGGCGCCCTGCTCGTCTTCGATGAGCAGCTGCGGTTTGTCGCCGCTGGCGGCGGACTCGCCGGGGTGGGCCTGTCCCGCGCGATGGTCGAGGGCAAGACGATCACCGAGGCGTTCGGCCATGAACTGGCTGCTGAGCTGGAGGGCCCGTATCGGCAGGCGCTGGCCGGTGAGGACGTCACGGTCGAGGTCTCGCTCTTCGGCCGGACCGTGCGGCAGCAGCTCACCGGGGTGCGCGACGGCGACGGCTACCTGCTCGGCGGCATGGGATTCGTCCAGGACGTCACCGAGTCACGGGCGTACCAGCGGGACCTGCTGGAATCGGCCGAGCGCTTCCGGGTCGCGTTCGACAACGCCCCGATCGGCAAGGCGGTGGTGGAGCTCGACGGCACTTTCCGCCGGGTGAACCACGCGCTGTGCCAGATCACCGGCTACGACCAGGAATCCCTGCTGGCGCTGCGGTTTCAGGACATCACGCATCCCGACGACCTGGCGGCGGACCTGGAGTTGCTCGACCAGATCATCCGGGGCGTGCGGGCGAGCTACGAGATCGAGAAGCGCTACCGCATGCCTTCCGGGGAGTACGTGTGGACCCTGCTCACGGTGGGCGTCGTGCGCTCGTCGGCGGGCGATCCGCTCTACTTCATCTCCCAGGTGCAGGACACCAGCGAGCGCAAGCGCCATCAGCTCGACGTGCTCGAGGCGCACAGCTTCCAGCAGGCGGTCTTCGCCGTGTCCCCGGACACCATGCACGTGTTCGACGTGGCCGCCGCCCGGATGACGTGGACCAGCCGTTCGGTGCACGACCTGCTTGGCTACACACCTGAGGAGCTGGCGGGCTTCCGCCGCGGGCCCTCGCGGGAGATCCTGCCGGCCGCCGATCTCCAGCGCTTCAACGCGGCCGTCGCCGCCGCGCTGGAGGCGGCGGACGGCGAGGTGATCGAGACCCGTCAGCAGGTACGCCACCGGGACGGCCGGCTGCAGTGGGTCTCCAACCGGCTGACGCCTTTCAAGCGCGACGACGCCGGCGCGGTGACCCAGCTGCTGGGTGTCACGCGCGACGTGACCGACGTGATCGCGTTCGAGGAGCGGCTCGAGCACGCCGCCCTGCACGACGACCTGACCGGCCTGCCGAACCGCGGGCTCATCAACCGCCGGCTGGGTGAGGCCCTGGAGCAGAAGGGTGGCAGCACCGAGGGCGCGCATCGGTGCGAGATCGTCGTCCTGTTCTGCGATCTCGACGGTTTCAAGCGGGTCAACGACGCCCACGGCCATCAGATCGGCGACGCGTTGCTGCGGGTCAGCGCCAGCCGGCTGGTCAGCGCTGCGCGAGCCGGAGACACCGTCGGGCGGATGGGCGGCGACGAGTTCGTCGTCATCCTCGCGGTTACCGGCGACGAGGATCCGGCGGCGGTCGGGCGCGAGGTCGCCGAGCGCATCATCCGCGCCGTCGGCGAGCCGCTCGTGCTCGGCGCGGTGGAACACGCGATCACGGCGAGCGTCGGGATCTGTGTCGCGCAGCCCGGGACGACCCCGCACGACCTGCTGCGCGACGCTGACACTGCGATGTATCACGCGAAACTCAACGGCAAGGCCGGGCACGCCGTCTTCGTTCCGACCCTGCGCGAGGACGCCCGTTCCCGCGACGAGCTGGTGCGCAACGTCCGCCAGTCGCTGGCGGACAACACCCTTGACGTGCACTACCAGCCGATCGTCGAACCCCGGACGGGCCGGGTGACGGCGGTCGAAGCGTTGGTGCGCATCCCCGGTCCGGACGGCCGGCTGCTCGACGCGGCCGCCGCCATCGCCGCCGCCGAGCAGACGGGCCTGATCGGCGCCATCGGGGAGCGGGTGCTGCGCCGTTCCTGCGAGCAGACCGCGCGGTGGCGCGAGAGCAGCGAGCACGCTGAGCTGGCAGTCGCGGTCAACCTCAGCGCCTCGGAGATCGCCCGGCCCGGCCTCTATGACCGGGTCACCGCCATCGTGGGCAGCACCGGTCTGGAGCCTCGGGCGCTGACGCTGGAAGTCACCGAATCGGTGCTGCTGGACGCTGGGCCCAGCACCGTGCAGGACCTGCGGCGCCTGCACGAGGACGGCATCGGGATCGCGATCGACGACTTCGGCACCGGCTACGCGGGCCTGCGCTACCTCGCGACGCTGCCGGTGACGGCCATCAAGGTCGACCGCTCGTTCACGTCCGGCCTGCCGGACGACGCCGTGAGCGCCACGATCGTGCGAGCCACGATCGGTCTCGCCGCCGAGCTTCGGCTGGCTTGCGTTGTCGAGGGAGTCGAGACCACGCGGCAGCTCGCGGCGCTTCCGGAAGCGGCAGGGCTTCTGGTGCAGGGCTACTACTTCGCCCGTCCCCAACCGGCCAGCGCCCCCCTGCCGGCGTTCCTCTCACCGCCGGCCGAGTCGCCGGCGTCAGGGCACTAGCCCGCGCTGGACCACGGAGTGGGCGGAGCCGGAATGCGGGGGAGCGCGGAGCCGGTCATGCCGAAACGACCGGCTCGGGCGGCAGCGCCCTCCCAGTCGGCACGCGCGGAGTCGACCTCCTCGCGGGTGCGGGCGACGAAGTTCCACCACATCAGGATGGGCGACTCGAAGGGCTCGCCGCCGAGCAGCAGCAGCCGCGCGCCGTCGGTCGTCGCGGCGGCGAGCTCGTCACGTCCGAGCCCGAGATACGCCAGCTCGCCCGGCACCACCCGCTGATCGGTGCCCAGCCCGACGGCGCCGTCCAGCACGACGATCGCGTACTCGTAGCCGGCCACCAGCGGCACGACGGACCGCCCTGGTCTCATGACGAGCTCCACGCCCACGTGAAGGGTGTCGCGGCGGGCGGGCGAGACGGCGCCGCCGAAGTCGCCGATCAGGACGGTCGCCGTCGACGCGTCCAGCTCGAGCTGAGGCAGCTGTGCGTGGTGCTCGAACGCCGGTTCACCGTTGCGGGTGGCTTCCGGCTGCGCCACCCAGAGCTGGATCCCGTGAATCTCGCCCTGCGGAGGTCCGGTCGCTTCCTCCGCGTGGCTCACGCCGTTCCCGGCGGTCATGAGGTTGAGCTGGCCGGCCCTGATCTCCTGCTCCGAGCCCAGGCTGTCGCGGTGCAGCAGTTCCCCGGCGACGAGCCAGGTGACGGTCGCCAAGCCCAGGTGCGGATGGGGTCCTACCTGCATGCCGACGCTGCCGTCGCGAAGCGGTCCCAGGTGATCGGCGAAGCACCACGCTCCTACGGTCCGCCGGGTGCGGCGGGGCAGCGCCCGGCGCACCTGCAGACCGCCCACTTCTGCCACCCGGCTCGGCGTGATCTCGATCGCTGGTGGGCCTGGGTCGGTGGGCGGACCGCTCATCCCGTTATTGTGCGGCGGCGAGGATCCCGGCCCGCCATCGCGCCGCTGCTGCGCCCGGGCAATGGTGCCGGCCAAAGTTGAAGAGCCGCCAATCGAGCCGCTCGCTGAAATAGCCGAAAAGCGCCGCTACCGCGGTCGGAGCACCCAGCGGATCGCCGAAAACATTCGCCGCAACGATGTGCTGCGTCCAGGAGTGAAAACGCGCTCGATCGGCCTCCGGAACCCCCAGATAATGCGCGACGAAAAAGCTCGGTAACGGCTTGCGCAAACGCTCGGGCACGTCACCGCTGCCGTTCGATCGCGCTGACCTGACGAGGGGGTCAAGGCCTGCTGAGGGGCAGGCTCGAATTCAGCGGCGCTCGTACGCCTGACGCAGGTAAGCCGGAATGCGACCGCGATTGCTCACTTCGAGTCCACACGCGCGCGCCCACTCGCGAATCCGCGGCGAATCGTTGGCCTCGCCCGCGCCGGACACGTGGGCCGGTCCGCGGGTTCGCGGGCGGCGGGTCACATCTACCCGGCGGGCGACGGAGAGGTAGGGGGCCAGCGCGGCGCGCAGGTTTCGGGCTGCTTTGGCGGACAGATCTATCTCGTAGTCACGGCCGTCGATGGCAAACCGGACCGTCTCGTCGGCTGGACCCCCCTTGAGGTCGTCCACCAGCTCAATGACACGCCTTTGCACCATGTGTCAATAGTGCAGCCGGACCCTGATGAAAAGCTGAACTATTCGATGTACCTTCCCTCACAAATGCGTGATGACTAAATGCCGCTAAGCGCGCTTACACGAACAATAATCTCCATCGCTAGGCCATTCGGCCTAACGCGGCGCAAGCTCAGGCGACGCCGTCGGAAAGCTGCTGGTCGGGCCCTCAATTCTTCCCCTTTGCGAAGCAACAAGACGCCTCGCGGCGCAGCGGGACGCCACGGTCCGTCGCTGCTGTTCGCGGCGGCGCACCAGCACGAGACCGGCGAGGGTCAGCAGGACGCCGCCGATGAGCATGGCGAGTGCCCCCCGGTCGACATCGGACACCGAATGCGCCGGGCTCAGCCAGCGACCCTCCGCGACCATGAGGGCCGCGATACCCGCGCACACCGGAATTCCGAGGGAGACGATCACCAGTTTCACCGAATAACGGGGACGCCAAGGCGAGGGGTCCGCTCCGAGGATGGGGACCCAGAACATCAGCCCGCAGGCCAGGAAGTACACGTGCACGAATTCGTGAAATCCGCCGTTGCGCTCCGACAACCGGTAAAGCGGGGTGAGCAGCAGTAGCGCCATCGACCCGAAATAGTCCAGGGGCAGGAGCACCGCGCCGCGGCGTCCCTGGACCAGGCACAGGCTCGGATCGTGCAGCAGGTCGGCGACGAAGCGGCGCAGGCCGGGCGAGCCGGCAGCAAGCATGAGGCGTACCGGGGCGCCCAACGCCAGCAGCGGCGCGGCCAGCATCATGAGCACCAGGTGCTGGACCATGTGCACCCACAGCAGGTCGTCGTCGTAGCCGGCGAAGCCGGACTGCAATACCGCGGCAAGCGCGAAGAGGCCGAGCAGGAAGCTCGACGTCCGGGCCATCGGCCACCGGCGGCCGCGGCTCGTCACCCGCCAGACCCCGTAGCAGTAGCCGGCGGCGGTAACGACTTCGAGCACGAGGCCCGCGAGCGCAACGCCGTCCGTTTGCCAGGAGGTGGCCACCCGGCCCCAATCGACGCTCATGCTCGCCAGGGCGCCCGGCTCGTCACAGCATCAGCGCACCCGGGCCGAGCGCAGCGGCACCCGCTCCGGCGCGATCGCGTGGGCCATCCGCCGCAGCACCATCATCGCTAGCACGCAGCAAGCCACGACCACCCCTGGTTCACGCTGGGATCTTGGGCCCGCCGGGCGCCCGTGTCCAGCTGCCTAAGCAAACCCTTAGGTGACGTTGACAGGCGTGCGGTGAGCGGGCGGATACTGCGGCGCCGGGTTACCGGGCGGGTGCGTGCGCCCGGAACCTTGCCGGAAGTGCTGACGTCTCACCGTCGAGAGGTTGGGGTCGCGATGCAGGTACCCGCGCCATTCGAGTACGAGCGTGCGAGCAGCGTGGGGGAGGCCATCGGGCTGCTGGAACGTTTCGGCGGCACCGCCCGCCTCGTGGCCGGCGGGCACAGCCTGCTGCCCATGATGAAGCTGCGGCTGGCCAACCTCGAGTACCTGATCGACATCAACGACCTGCACGACGAGCTGGGCTACGTCCAGGTGGAGCCGGATCAGATCCGGGTCGGGGCGATGACCCGACATCGGGAGCTGCTCGAGTCCGAGGCGCTCGGCGAGGCGTTTCCGATCTTCTGCGATGCCGAGCGCGTGATCGCCGATCCGGTGGTGCGCAATCGCGGCACCATCGGGGGTTCGCTCTGCCAGGCCGACCCGTCCGAGGACCTGTCGGCGGTCTGCACCACGCTTGGACGCCTCGTGCGTGATCCGCGGCAGCCGCGGGGAGCGCGTGGTCACGATGGCCGAGTTCTACCGCGGTCCGTACGAGACGGCGGTCGGCGAGGCCGAGATGCTCACCGAGATCCGGTTGCCGATCCGGCCCGGGGGATCCAGCGCGTACGAGAAAGTCGAGCGGCGCGCGGGGGACTGGGCTGTGGTGTCGTGCGGGGCCGCCGTCTGGCTGGAGAACGGGCCGGGCACTCCCATCGTCGATGCGCGGGTCGGGCTGGCCGCGGTCGGGCCGAATACCACGGGGATCCCAGCGATTTCGGACCTGCTACGCGGCAAGGTCGCCTCCGACGAGCTCTTCCAGCAGGCAGGCGCGCTCGCCGCCGAGAACTGCACACCTGCCACCGACATGCGCGGCAGCGCCGAGTACAAGCGCCACCTGGCAAACGAGCTGACACGTCGCACGCTGCGCCGAGCCGTCGACCGCATCGGCGCCCGCACTAACGGAGAGGACGCCTGATCATGCAGGTTTCCATGACTGTCAACGGCGAACCGGTTACCCGGGAGATTGAGGGACGCCTGCTGCTGGTGCACTTCTTACGCGATCACCTCGGCCTCACCGGCACCCACTGGGGCTGCGACACGAGCAACTGCGGCACCTGCGTCGTGTGGATGGATCAGGAGCCGGTGAAGTCGTGCACGGTGCTCGCAGCGATGGCCGGCGGGCGCGATGTGCGTACCGTCGAGGGCCTGGAACAGGGCACCGAACTCGACCCGGTGCAGCAAGGCTTCATGGAATGTCATGGCCTGCAATGCGGCTTCTGCACCCCCGGCATGATGATGACCGCGAGAGCCCTGCTCGACCGCAATCCCGACCCGACCGAGGGCGAGATCCGCGAGGCGATCTCGGGGCAGATCTGCCGCTGCACCGGCTACGCGACGATCGTGCGCTCCATCCAGTGGGCTGCCGATCATGAGAAAGCCGCTGCTGACGCCCCCGCAACCGTCGGGAGCGCCTCATGACGACCGTCGAGGATCGCCCGCAAGCCCGGGAGTTCGTCAACAACGACCAGCAGCCGGTGGGATACGGGCGGATGCTGCGCAAGGAGGACCCCCGCTTCATCCGCGGCCGCGGTCGCTACTGCGACGACATCCAGCTGAACGGGATGCTGCACCTGGCGATCCTGCGTTCGCCGGTCGCGCACGCCCGGATCGTCAGCATCGACACCACGGCCGCTGCCGCCCACCCCAAGGTCAAAGCCGTCGTGACGGGAGCCGCCCTGGCCGAGCAGGGCCTGGCCTGGATGCCGACCCTGTCGAACGACGTGCAGGCCGTGCTGGCCACGGACAAGGTGCGCTTCCAGGGGCAGGAGGTTGCCTTCGTCGTCGCTGAGGATCGCTACTCGGCCCGGGATGCGCTGGAACTAATCGACGTCGAGTACGAGGTGCTCGATCCCGTGATCGATGCACGCAAAGCGCTCGACCCCGGTGCCCCGGTGATCCGTGACGATCTGGAAGGCAAGACCGACAACCACTGCTTCGACTGGCAGACCGGGGATGAGGCGGCCACGGAAGCGGTCTTCGCGTCGGCGGACGTCGTCGTGACCGAAGACATCGTCTACCCGCGCGTGCATCCGGCGCCGATGGAAACCTGCGGCTGCGTCGCCGATTACGACCGGGTAGAGGGCAAACTCACGCTCTGGACCACCAGCCAGGCGCCGCACGCGCACCGCACCCTGTACGCACTCGTCGCCGGGCTTCCCGAGCACAAGATCCGGGTCATCTCCCCGGACATCGGCGGCGGGTTCGGCAACAAGGTGCCGATCTATCCGGGCTACGTGTGCTCGGTGGTCGCGTCCATCGTCACCGGAAAGCCGGTGAAGTGGATGGAGGACCGCTCAGAAAACCTCATCAGCACCGGATTCGCGCGCGACTACATCATGCGCGGCGAGATCGCGGCGACCCGCGAGGGCAAGATCCTCGCCGTTCGCACCAACGTGCTCGCCGACCACGGTGCCTTCAACGGCACTGCCGCGCCGGTGAAGTACCCGGCAGGCTTCTTCGGCGTCTTCACCGGCAGCTACGACCTGCAGGCCGCCTTCTGCAAGATGACGGCCGTCTACACCAACAAGGCTCCCGGCGGCGTCGCGTATGCCTGCTCGTTCCGCATCACCGAGGCGGTGTATCTCGTCGAGCGCATGGTCGACTGCCTCGCTCACGAGCTCGACATGGACCCGGCGGAACTGCGCCTGGCGAACTTCATCCAGCGCGACCAGTTCCCGTACACCACCAAGACCGGCTGGGTTTACGACTCCGGTGACTACGAGCCGGCGATGCGGCTGGCCATGGAGATGGCCGGCTATGACGAGCTGCGGCGCGAGCAGGCCGAGAAGCGGGCTCGTGGAGAGCTGATGGGGATCGGTCTCTCGTTCTTCACCGAGGCCGTTGGCGCAGGGCCGCGCAAAGACATGGATATTCTCGGGCTCGGCATGGCCGACGGCTGCGAGCTTCGCGTGCATCCCACCGGCAAGGCGGTCGTACGGCTTTCGGTGCAGAGCCAGGGCCAGGGCCACGAGACGACGTTCGCCCAGATCGTCGCTGAGGAGATCGGCATCCCGCCGAGCGACATCGAAGTCGTCCACGGCGATACCGACCAGACCCCGTTCGGCCTCGGCACGTACGGCAGTCGCTCGACTCCGGTGTCGGGTGCGGCAGCCGCGCTGGTAGCCCGAAAGGTTCGGGACAAGGCGCAGATCATCGCGTCCGGAATGCTCGAGGTGTCGGTGGCCGACCTGGAATGGCAGAAGGGCTCGTTCCAGGTCAAGGGTGACCCGTCGAAGTCCGTGACCATCCAGGACATCGCGATGCGCGCGCACGGCGCGGGCGACCTGCCGGAGGGCATCGAGGGCGGGCTGGAAGCCCAGATCTGCTACAACCCGTCAAACCTCACCTACCCCTTCGGGGCCTACATCTGCGTCGTGGACGTCGATCCGGGCACCGCGGAGGTCAAGGTGCGGCGCTTCATTGCGGTCGACGACTGCGGCACGCGGATCAACCCGATGATCATCGAGGGCCAGGTGCACGGCGGCCTGACCGACGGTGTCGGCATGGCACTTATGGAGATGATCGCGTTCGACGAGGACGGCAACTGCTTGTCCGGCTCGCTGATGGATTACCTCATCCCGACCGCACTCGAGGTCCCGGACTGGGAGACCGGCTTCACCGTGACCCCGTCACCGCACCATCCGATCGGCGCCAAGGGGATCGGCGAGTCAGCCACCGTCGGTTCGCCGCCGGCCATCGTCAACGCGGTCGTGGATGCGCTGAAACCCTTCGGTGTTCGGCACGCCGACATGCCGCTCACGCCGTCGCGGGTTTGGGAAGCGATGCAGGGCAGGGCGATCCCGCCGATCTAGTGGCCGGGTGTGACACGTCCGCGAGATGAGAGGTGTGATGACCGAGCAGCAGTTGCCTGCCGGCCGCCCGGCCGGCCATCGGATGACGGCCCGGGCCGCCGAGCTGATCGCGCAGCGGGTCCCGTTCGTGCATGCCACCGTCGTGCGGGCCGAGGCCCCGACCTCGGCCCGGCCCGGTGACGATGCCCTCGTGCTGAGCGACGGGTCGATCGAAGGGTTCGTCGGCGGTCAGTGCGCCCAGGAATCCGTGCGCACGGCGGCGCTCTCGGCGCTGGCCGATCGCGAGCCCGTGCTGCTGCGCGTACTCCCCGATGACCGCGAGCCGTTCCCCGACTCGCCGGGGGCACACCTTGCCGTCAATCCCTGCCTGTCGGGAGGGGCGCTGGAGATCTTCCTGGAGCCGCAATTGCCGCAGCCATTGGTGGAAATCGTCGGCGACACCCCCATCGCGCAGGCGGTCGAATCGGTGGCACAGGTGCTCGGCTTCGCCGTCGGGCGCAGCCTGCCCGGACGCCCTCCCGGCGACGCTGTCGCCGTCATCGTCATGACGCATGGCACCGACGAGCCCCAGGCGATACGGGCGGCGCTCGATGCCGGTGTCGGCTACATCGGTCTGGTGGCCAGCCACACCCGAGGCGAGGCGGTGCTCTCGGCCATGGACCTCACCCCTGACGAACGGGCCAGGGTGCAGACCCCGGCAGGGATCGCGATCGGTGCCCGGACGGCGGAGGAGATCGGACTGTCCATCATGGCGGCGGTCGTCAAGGCCGTCCGGGTCGACGGGGTCACCGCTCCTGCCGGCCGGATCCGGGCTCCCGAGCAGGCGATCGATCCGGTGTGCGGCATGACGGTGGTCATCACCGCGGCGACGCCCCACCTGTCGATCGACGGGCGGGACCACTGGTTCTGCGGGCCCGGCTGCCGCGATCGCTACGCGGAGCAGACCGGTGGGCGGGCCTGAGTGGTCGCCGGCACAGCATTCACGGGAGCCGACGACGTCCGGGACCGGCTCGGCGCACTCGACTACCTCGTCGACGACGGGCTCGCGACCGCGCTCTACCTCGCTATCGTGCTCGGCCAGCCCTTGCTGCTGGAGGGCGAGCCCGGTGTCGGCAAGACCACCGCGGCGAAAGCGTTGGCCACGGCGATGCAGGCGCCGCTGATCAGGCTCCAGTGCTACGAGGGCCTCACGGCCGGCGAGGCGCTGTACGAGTGGAATTACCAGCGCCAGATGCTGGCGATCCGGCTGGCGGAGTCCCGCGCCGAGCACCTGCGCGACGCCGATCTGTTCACGGCCGAGTTCTTGCTGGAACGCCCTATCCTGCAGGCGATTCGCCACCACGGACCCACGGCGCCGGTGTTGCTGATCGATGAGATCGATCGCGCCGACGACGAGTTCGAGGCCTTGCTGCTGGAGTTCCTGGGCGAGGCGTCGGTGACCATTCCGGAGCTCGGCACGTTCACTGCTGAACGCCGGCCGATCGTCGTCCTCACGTCCAACCGCAGCCGGGATCTGCATGACGCGCTGCGCCGACGCTGCCTGTACCACTGGATCGATTTCCCCGACGCTGCAAGGGTTTGCGAGATCCTGCGGCGCGCCGTGCCGGCCGCTGCCGAGCCCCTCATCCAGAGCACGGCGCAGTTCGTGGGCCGGACCCGTGACCTCGATCTGGACAAGATTCCGGGGATGGCCGAGACGATCGACTGGGTAGCGGCGCTGAGCGCACTCGGGGCCGCCGAGCTCATGCGGGGGACCATCGTGCGCACCCTGGGTTCCATCGCGAAGACCCCCGACGACCGCGACGCGGTCGTCGGCGCGCTGTCGGCATTCGGCTACCCGGAGCCGTCGTCCGCGTGACGGGCCCTGACTTACCGACTGCACCCGCCGCTGCGCCGGCGCTCTTGCGCGGCGTCGATCGGGCGGCGTTCGCGGTCAGCCTGTCGATGCGCTTGCGCGAGGCCGGCGTCGACGTCGGCGTACCGGGGATGCACACGTTCGCCCGCGCGTTGCAGGCGCAACAGCAGGAGTCTCGGTGGTCGCTCCCAGCGCTGTACTGGCTGGCGCGCATCAGCCTCACGTGCCGCCATAGCGACATCGCCGCGTTCGATGAGGTCTTCGCTGCGGCCTTCGGCGCCGTGGGCCCGGCACTCGATCCGGCGGCCCGGCGCCAGCCGCTGGCGCCGTCCCCGAGGGGTGATGCCTTCGCGCCGGTGAGCGGCGCCGGCCGGGGGCAGCAGGACGGTGCGGGTCTCCCGTGGGCCACCCTGCCGGCCGGCGTCCACAGCCCAGCCGATGACGAGAGCGGCATGGGCGTGCCCCAGCGGCTGCCGAGCAGCCTTGCCGCCATCGAGCAAACCCCGTTCGAGGAGCTGGATCCGAGTGAGCTCGAACGGCTCGGAGGCTGGCTGGAGGCGACGCTGACCCGCTGGCCGACCCGGCGCACGCGGCGGCTGACCCGCCAGGCGCACGGGCGTCACATCGGTATCCGCGAGACGATGGCGCGCGCTCGCCGGACCGGCTGGGAGCCGGTCGATCTGGTGCGCAGCGCACCCGTCCGCCGGCCCCGCCGGGTGGTCATGCTCTGTGACGTCAGCCAGTCGATGCAGGCGTACGCGAACGCGTACCTGCACCTGATGAGAGCCGCGGTTCTCACGGCAGATGCTGAGGTTTTCGCGTTCGCGACGTCGCTGACCCGCCTGACGGCGGTGCTCGCGCACCGATCGGTGGCGGTGGCGATCGAGCAGGCGACGGAGAAGGTCACCGACCGGTTCGGAGGCACGCGCATCGCGTCGAATCTCGAGGCGCTGCTGCGCTCGCGGCACGGAGGCCTGCTGCGCGGGGCGGTCGTGATCATCGCGTCTGACGGCTGGGACAGCGACGATCCCGAGCGGCTGGGCGTGGCCATGAGCCGGTTGCATCGCCGCGCCCACCGCGTGATCTGGATGAATCCGAGGGTCGCCGCCCCAGGTTTCGCCCCGCTGGTGGGGGCGATGGCCGCGGCGCTGCCGTACTGCGACGAGCTCTTGCCGGCGCATCACCTTCGCGCGCTGGGCGAGGCGCTGGACGCGGTCACCCGCAGCTGAGTACGGCTCCTGAGGTTGATGGGATGGGGCTAAATCCGTTCTGGTTCTGCTCTCGCCGGCCTGGCGAAGCCGGCACCGCAACTGTGCGTTCGGTCCTGGCTCATGGGCTCTGCGGGTCAGTGCTGCTCCCGGCAGCAAGGTCGGTCAGGAGCGTTTTGGCGGGGGAATCATTCCGGCTGCGTCCGCTGCGTCGAGCGCACCGCCCACGTACCAGGCGTCCAAGTCGACGATGACGTCTTCACCATCGGTGACACCGCGCTGTTCTATGGATAGCCCGATGAGCGCCAGGATCCCCGCGTCGTGGCGCACTCGCCGCTGCTCGTCGGTCTCGGGATCCGGCAGGTCGCCGTCGCCGTCGTCGTCGCCGTCGTCGTCGCGTTGCCAAGCCTTGAGGGCGGCCTCTGCCAGTCGGGCCGGAAGCCGCACCTCGACCCTGAGCGACTGATCGAACAAGCGCTGCCCAACGGCCACCAGGACCTTTCTGTCCTCATCCCACTGGTTGTAATCGGAGTTCCCGTGCATGGCTGACATGGTGCCTGGTAGGTCAGCAGGTTCACCGGCGGCCGCTACCTGCTCGTCGGCGCGGGCTGAGCATGCGGGCTCACAATGACACGTGAGCGAGAACCGAGATGAAGACGCGATTGGCCCGGCTGACGTTCCGCCCGGGCCTCAGTTCCTCGACCGCCTGTCCGCCGTGCATCACCACGTCTATGAGGACACCGGAGAGCTGGTTGGAGTCGAGTTTCGCTTCGTGCAGGGGGCTGTTCTCGTGCAGGTCGACCCTGACACCGATGAGGTCGTGGTGAGCTTCCAGAACGACCCCATGGCCGACTGTCGCGTTGACCTCGATGACGTTGCACGGATCGACGTGAGCGGCACCGACCCGTACCTACAGGTGCTCGGCTCCGACACGCTGTGGCGATGGAGCTTGGTGAACCAGCAGGGCTACCGAGACGCGTTCCAGATCGAGTTGGTGCAACGCCGGGGCGACAACACAACGATCTCGTCCGCAACTTTCCAGTACCTCGCTCTGGCGGGCCAGATTGAGGTTCGGCAGGTGACTCCCTTCATGGCGGGACGTGAAGGTGGTTAGGTGCCGATCTCGCGTGGCGCCGCCGCTGCCATCGGTTATCGGCCGGCGTGCAGGGCTCGGCGCTTTCGCGCCCGGGCTTTTGGTGCCCGTGCGTTGGGGGCCATCCCGGGGGTTGCCGGGGCGAGCTGGAAGCGGCGTCGTTCGGGCCGGTTGGCGGGGGCGGTGTGTCCGACCCGGACGGTCTTCGCAGCGGCCGGGGTGCGGGTCGCGGCGACCTGTCGGGCGGCGACAGCGTCGCGGTAGGAGAGCAGGTCGGCCCAGCCGCGGTCGGTGCTGCCAGATCGTTGGGCGAGGGCTGCGTCGATGAGGGTGAGGGCCTTCGCTCCGTCGCCGGCAAGTTCGGTACGGCGGGCGTGGACGTGAGCCAGCCGGGGCTGTGTCAGCCCGAGGCTGATGCTGAGTTCGGCGACCGCGGCTGCGGCGTCGGGCTTGCGGTTGGACAGCATTTCGTACAGCAGCCACCCGGCGTACGCGGCGATGTCGCCCTGCCCGGCGTCGGCAAGGCCCTTCAACCGGCCGGTGGGCGCGCCAGGATTTGGAGTTGCCGACGTTGAAGTTGCGGCCAGCGCCGACGAGCAGCATCGCCGCGGTCTGCGTCCACGCGTCGGCCGGGCAGGCCCGGTCGGCCCGGCATTCAGGACAGCCATCGACGGGTTCAGTCGCTGGTCCGCCGCTGGCGCAGCGGGAGGCGGCGCGCAGCTTTGGCTCCCACAGCGCCAGCCAGCCGGGAGCGTCGCCGGCGCGAGTGACCTTGGGCAGCAGCAGGAGGGCAGCTCCCAGGCTGGTGTTGGCGGCGGCGGGGTCATCGGCCGCCAGGTGGTGCTCCCAGTCGGTGAGGAACTCGGCTGCCATCTGCTCCCGGCCGACCCGGAGGGCATCGACCTTGCCGGGAAGGCCGGGGCAGCGCAGCTCGGCGCAGCTGCGGGCGTCGCGCAGCCAGCTGTCGAGGTCGGCCGGGGTGGGTTTCTTGGGCTGCGCCTTGTGGGCCTGCTGGTGGGTCTTGGGTCGCTCGATGAACGTGAACCGGGACCGTCGCGTCGCGCGGGTTCCCCGGTTCGGCGGCGCGGCCGGGTAGTCACCGGTGCGGCGCAGCACCGGTTCTTTGCGCTTGGTCGGGTGGTCGGCGTCGAAGTCGCACACCTGCTGGTCGGCGGCGGCGCTGAGGAGCTTTCTAAGCAGTTCGGCGGTGTCGTAGGCGTCGGCGGCCGCGTTGTGATGCTGGGTGACCCGCAGGCCGTACGCGGCGAGCAGGGCGGTCAGGTTGTACCTGCTGGCGCCGACGTCCAGCCAGCGGGCCAGGCTCCAGGTGTCGAGCACGGCCACGTCGGGCAGGGTCCGCCCGGCCCGGGCGTACTCCAGGTGCAGCACCCCGACGTCGAAGCGGGCGTAGTGCGCGACGAGCACAACCTGTTCACCCCGGCGGGCGGTGAGGATCTTGTCGAGCTTGGTCAGGTAGTGGGTGAACGGCACGGCCTTGCGCTCGGCGAGCAGCTGGGTGGTGATGTGGTGGATGCGGGTGTTCTCGACGGGCAGGCCGGGATCCACCCACCATTCGGTCGGGGCCGGTGTCGGCTGGCTTGTGGTCGGGTCCATCCGCCACTGGTTGATGCCGACGCTCAGAATCCGCTTGCCCTGGTCGGAGTTGGTCGTTTCGACGTCCAGGACGACCCAGCGGGTGCGTCGGGTCAGCCGCCGCAGTGCGACTTCGCGGGTGATCATCCCAGCTCCCGCATGTTGGCGAGCTGGACTGGTAGGTCACGGTCCCGCAGCGAGGAGTAGGCCGCCGGCACGGGCGGCTGGGGGTCGGCCATCAGCCGGGGAGCAGCTGCCCAGCCCTCGCATTTCTCGCCGTCGCTGCGCAGCGCCTCGGCCACGTCGGTCAGCGAGTGGAACACGCCGTGGTCGCGGCACACGCACAGGTCGAACAGGGACGCGCAGCGTTCAAGGTTGGACAAGGCATGAGCGCGGCCGGCAATCATCGCCGACGCGGTGTTGCGTAGCACCGTTTCAAAGCCGCCGGTGGACACCGGAATGCTCGGGTTGGCTGCCAGCACCGGCAGGACCGCCTCGAGCACCGGCTGGTATTTGCTGCGCCGTTCTGCGATGGCGTCCACAGGCAGGCCCATCCCGGTCATGGCGGTTTCCAGGTCGTCCCACCAGGCACCCCATGTGGCGGCGTCCATCGCATGAAGGCTTTCGGCGGACAGTTCGGCAAGGTGGTCGGCCAGCCGGGGGCGCAGCGCCGGCCCCAGGTCGGTGAGAAGAATCGCCTCCGGGCCGCTCTTCTTGGTCAGCGCTTCGACGATTGCGTTCTGGATGTGCCACAACGACGGGACGAGGATGGCCTTTTTGAAGAACTGTTTCGCGGCTTTCTGCAGCCCGGTGCCGGCGTCGGCCAGGACGACCTCGGGTTCGTACACCCCGGAGATGTATCCGAGCTCCTGGAACAGCAGTAGCCACGACTCGGCCTCGTTCGTCGCGAAGCCGCGCAGCAGCCGCAGCCGGGTGGTCGGCTCGGGCTGCCCTTCGGTTTCCCACGCCCGGGTCCGTGGTGAGCGCGGTTCGGACCAGGACACGGTGCCGGCGGCCAGCACGAAATAGGTCCGCTTCACCCTGCGGTTGCCGTAGCCGTCCGGGCGTGCCTTTGTCATCACCGGCAGGTCGTCGAGCAGCAGAACCTGCGGCCGGGCGTCCCGAACCCGCTCCTCGCGGCTCAGCGCCGCCCGCCGGTCGTGTTCGGCCCGTTCCTGGGTCAGCAGTCGCTCGTGCAGCGGCAGCCACAGACACGCCGAATACATGGCCGTCCAGTCCGCCGCGACATGCCAGCGGGCACGCGAAATCGCCGCCGACGGGCTGGGCTTGCGCCGCCGTGGCAGCGGGGTACCCGCGGCATCTACACGGCGCCGCCGGGCATAGCCAGGATCCGGGTCCAACGCCGTCAGCGACAGCCCGGGCGGCGGTACGGGTTCAGGCTGGCCGCGCATTCGCCGGGGCAGGGTGCGCCGCCACGCCCTGACCGTCTCCCGGCGGCGTTTCTCGGCGTCGGACAGCTTGGCTGGCCGGGTCCGATCCCGGCCGGTGGACTCCCACGCCCACCGGCTCACCGACGAGTACGACGCACCCGCCGACAGCCTGCTCAGACCCTCCGCCACTGTGCGCAGATTCCAGGTCTGGTTGCGCGCCGCGATCTCATCACCGCGATGCACACCGCGCAGCTCGCCGCAGTCATCGCAGTGCACGTCGCCGTAGTGGATGTGTTCACGGGCCAGCGGCGGGGTGAAGTAATGAACCCCATTCTTGTACTTGGCCTTCGCGGCCGGTTCCGTCGGCACACATCGGTAACGCTGGCGATGCAGCTCCTCAGGCTTCCGGCCGTAGCGGCCGTGACGGACGATGTCCGCCTTCGTGCCGTGCAACGGGCATTCCGGCGGGGTGCTCTTCGCGGGAACCGGATTGTCCGGCAGCTCCACGATGACCGCGAACTTGTGTACCGGGTCGCCATTGGGGCGGCAGCGATAGTCGCGCCGCAGTCCGCTCTTGACCATGCGGGTGCCGTCCGCCTTCACCGACGAGCCGGCATGCTTCGGGTTCGGGCACACCACCCGAGGAGCCGTTCGCGGTGCGCCCCGCTTGTTCATCCCATCGACCCCCTGGAAAGGCCAACCAGCCTTCACCTACGGTGTCGGTCCAGGGGCTCCCGACATTAGCCCCATAAATCAACCTCAGGAGCCGTACTCACCCGCAGCTGAGTACGGCTTCTAACTACTTCGACCTGAAAATCTAGGTCGCTGACTGATCGACCGGGTTCGGGCTCGTGGCGGCTGCTGCTCGGTGGGTGTTGATCTTCCCGTTTGGATGGGTCACCCGGCGAGCAGTCCGATCTTGATGAGGTTGTGGGTGAAGATGCCTTGTCCGGTCCAGATCCGGGCTCCTTGCAGGGTGTCCAGGCGTGCCCGGTCCCAGCCGTAGCCGCGTTTGAGGCTGCTGATTCGGCCTTCGCATCCGGTTCGCCATTTCACGGTTTTTCGGAATGCCGGTCGGTGTTCGACGCTCTGGCGGGCTTTGCCGGGTCTGCCTTTGCGGGGGATCGCGACGGTGCGGACCCCAAGGTCGTGCAGGGCACTGTCGACGGCGGCTTCGCCGTAACCGCGGTCGGCGGTCACGGTCCGTGGTTTGCGGCCGGTGCGAGCGATGACCCGTGCGACGGCGGGTGCCAGTTGAGGGGCGTCAGCAGGGTTGCCTTGGTGCACGGTGTGGTCGAGCACGACACCGTCGTCGTTGTCGACCAGCTGACTTTTGTAGCCGAATTCAACGGGTTTCCCGAGCCGGCCTTTTGCGATCGGCCGGGCGTCACCGTCATGCAGGCTGACCCTGCGGGTCGCCCCGGCGGGGGTGAGCCCGGCGACGCGTTGGCGAGTCTGGGCGGCGACCTGACGGGTCGCGGCCAGCAGCCCGGACAGGTCGTCGACCGCCCGCCGCAGCCGGCCGCGGCGCCGGCCGGCGGCAGCATCGGAGGACCCTTCTGCCTTCAGTTGCAGGCCTTTGCGTTCCGCGCGGCGCAATGCCCGTCGGGCATTGGCCAGCAGCCGTTCGGCATCGGTGGCCGCGCGTTCGGCCAGGTCAGCCAACTCGCCGGTGATCCGCTGCACGACGGCGTGGGCTTCGTCCTTGCCCTGCGCGCTGCGCATCCGCAGTTTCGCAGCGATCCCATGCGCCCGCTTGCCGGCGGCCCGGCTGCGGTCCCGCAACGAGGTACGGGTTGCTCCACCGGCCGCTTGGATCCGCCGGCCCGTCACCGCGATCCGCCTGATCGCCTTCGCCAACAACCCCGAATCCGTCGGGTAAGCGACGTTGCCCGGCACTACCGTGGTGTCGGCCCGCAACCGGCTGATGCGCAGCAGTTTCGCCTCCGCTGCCTTGGCAGACTGGCGGAATGGGCCAAATGCAGCCGACATCTTGGCCGCCGGATCGAGCGCCCGGTATCGCCGGATACCTCGCGCGGCCGAAGGGCGCGCCGCGCGTGCAGTGGCTCGCCGACTGTCCTGCCAGGGTCGGCCCGACACGCAATCCGATGTATCCGGGGTGGTGGGGATGTTTTTGGGGATACACGCAATCCGTTGTAGCGGCGCTGGTTCTTACATCGGATTGTGTGTACGCCGAAAAAACGGTCGACGGCCTGAGCACATCGGATTGCGTGTACGGACAGAGCGCGCCCGCGGGGCGGTTGCCCCGCATCACCGATGCGCGGGGGAGCGCGCAGAGTGATGCCGGTTACCGCGCGCACGTCGCAGCGGCGACTGACGGTGCTGAGCTGGATAGCGGTTCGCCCGGGTCTCACATCCGCTGAGGGGTTTGGCCGGGTGGGCGTAGTAGTGGTCGGCGGTGGCCTTGCAGGGGTGGGCGTCCGTCGGGTGGCCAGAACCAGGGGGTGCGGTCGGGATCGTTGCCGATGGTCATTGTCCAGCCGCCTTCATGGACTTTGTGATGATGATGGCAGCAGAGCAGCTCGAGGTCTTCGGGGTTGGTTTCGCCGCCGTCGATCCAATGTTTCCGATGATGGGCTTCGGTGAATGCTGGTGGCCGGTCACACCCCGGCCAGGTGCATCCGCCGTCACGGGCGGTAAGGAAGTGTCGTAGTCCGGCGGAGATGGTGCGGGTGCGGCGGCCGAAGTCGAGGATCTCGGAGTCGGCGCCGTAGACGGCGGGGATGATGGCGGCGTCGCATGCCATCCGGCGGGCGGTGGCGGCGGGTAGGCGTTGCCCGTCGGGGGTCCCGGCGGTACCGAGGCCGTCGAGTAGGGCTTGATGGGACAGGCCGACGTTGACGGTGTGCCGGCCCCCACCTTCCCCGTGACAGGTCTCGGCGTGGGCACCAGCATGCCGTGCCATTTGCACGAGAGCTTCGGCGCGGCGGGACGGGGCGGATTCGGTGAGGACATCACCGTCCGGGTCGGGTTTGCGGGTAAAGCTCGCGATGGCTTGGGAGACGATCAGGCCGGCTTCGGCGTCCAGCCAGCCATCCAGGCGCCACCGGCCGTCGAGGGTTTCGGACAGGTTCAGCCGCTGCGCGGCATGTTTGCGGGCCGCCTCATCCGCTGACTGCTCCGGGGCAGCAGCCGCTAACACTTCCTCGGCGACGACCCGCAGCTGCCGGGGGGTCAGCGGAGGCGCCTGCTCGGCAAGGAAGGCCTCCAGCTCCGCGGCCAGGTCATGCTGCAGATCACGGGTCGCCTGCACGATGACGGTGGCATGGTCCAATCCGAGTTCACCGGCTTCGAACGTTTTGCCGGTGACCGGCATCCGATCCGCCAACGCCCGCCCGGCCTGCACCCGTTTGGACACCCAGCCGTCAGACTCACCCGACAGGCCACGCACGAACGCGGCCGTCGACGCCGCTCCATCCACCGCATACGCGCCGGACCGGTCAGCCCGTTCGATCAGCCGGCAGGTCAGCAGATCCAGCTGACGGCCCGCCCCCAGCACCTCCGGCAACACCTCAACCGCCAGCACCCCGGACGTGTCCGCCGATACGGCGGCGGCGAGTTCGGCGGCCAGCGCATGCAACTGCGCCGCTTTCACCCCGAACCCCGCTTCGACCATGTGTTCGAGTCTAACACCAGACGAGCAGCTCAGCCACCCTATTCGCGCCTGAGTTCGGCGCACAGATTGCTGCCGGTTATCGCGCGCTCCAGCCGTCGCGCTGCTGGGAGCGTGCTGGGGCATCCCGGTGTATTGGATTGCGCTGGGTCGGCTGTTGTTGCTGGGGTGCCCATTCTGGGTTGAGCGCAAGAGGCTTTAGGCGGCGTGTTGCATGAGGACCACCCGTCCCGCACCGCAGCACCATCTCGGCCGGCAGCCGCGGCACAGGCTCAGCAGCCCGTCGCCCCGGCTCGCCCGCTCGACGACATGGGAGTTCGGCTCGGAACTTTCCGCGGAAAGATCCGGCTCACCGGCCGCGTCGAGGTCGGCGCGGGTGGCGTCGATCGCGTCGAGCAGCACCGCGTCGCCGGCGGCGGCTTCGGCCGCCCTGCGTTGCTGGTGGAGTTTGCGGCTCGGCGCACCCCGATGATGAGCCGTCCGGCAAATACCAACCCTCGCGAGGTCTAGCGCGGAGCTAGAAATGGAGCTATTTTCATTAGCACCATGCCGACGATCATAGGCCATCCCTTGGATCGAGCCGAAGCCGTTCCGCTGCATGAGCAGGTGGCGGCAGAGGTTCGGCGTGCCATCGCCGAGGGCGAGGCAGGCCCCGGTGATCGCCTTCCACTCGCCCAGGACCTTGCTGCGGTGCTCGGCGTCAACAAGAACACCGTGTTGCGTGCGTTGCGCATGCTTCGCGACGAGGGGCTGCTCGAGTTCGGCCGCGGCCGGGGCATCACCGTCGCCGGCACCTCGGGTCAAAGCGCCGTGCTGCAACAGGTAGGTGCGCTGCTTGAGTTCGCCCGCCGCCACGGTTACCGCCGCGACGAAGTCATTCAGATGATCGAGAGGTACCGATGACGAGGACGCGAATCGAAGGTCGTGGCGGCACCATGACGCTGCCGCCAGCCCGACCGGATCGCCCTTCGCCTGGGCGCAGTGGCTGCCCGGTTCAAGTCAGCTCATCGTCGGCGGCACCAGCGGAGAAGACGGTTCAGGCAAGTGGGAAGCCAACCACTTTCTCGTCGACAGCGCGCCGCTTCGCGCCGCACCCTTCTCGTTCCTGACCGACGGGCAGCAGGATGTGAACTACTCGGTCGTCCTGCTGCCCTGAGGTGTTGCCCGAGAGCGGCGTGCATGCCGCTCAACCGCGAGCGACGGCAGGGACGGGCTCACTTCCAGAGCGTCACGTGAACCGAGGGGCGGAAGTGCCCGATGTTGACGCCGCTTCCCTTGAGCATCGCCTGGGTAGCGCGCGGGGTGGTGATGAAGCGCGTCAGCTCTGCGGCGACGGGCATCACGCTGTGCTCGGGAAGGGTCGTCGTGCTCCACACGCCCTTGGCCGGCAGGCCATGGCCGCCGACCGCGATCAGGCGCCGCTCCGCCAGATCGCCGCTGACGGCGAATGACAGCGCCAGCGCGACCCCGTTCCCGCGGCGGGCTTCCTCCAGCGCGGCGGCGTGGCTCTGGAAGATGCGCTGGCGCGCTTCCGGGACGTCGAGGTGGCGCAGCATGCGCGGCGCAACGCCGTCGGCGCCGACCGCCGACGGGCCGAGCAGCCAAGTCTGCTCGCGCAGCAGCCCGCGCAGCACCTTCTGAGCACTGGGTCCGCCGCCGTTGGCGGCGGAGGTGAGGCTGAGTGGGTGGCCGGGCGCGACGACGACGAGTACTTCGTAGTTCAGGAACGGCCGGCAGGCGAGCGTCGTCGTGGCCGGGGCGGGTGGCCCGATCGCGACGTCCACCGTGCGGGAGGCCAGCAGCGCCTCGAACTGCGACGGCGCTCGCACGCTCAGCTCGACGTCGAAGTCGTGCGCCCGGCCGACGAAGAGCTCGATCAGCCCTGGGGCGGCGTGCTCGGCGAACAGGCTCGAGGCGGCGACTCGCATGAGCCGCCGGCCGCGTCCCGCCTGGCTGACCTCTCGGACGGTCCGGTCGGCGAGCCCCAGCATCTCGGTGGCACGGCTGGCCAGGCGCAGGCCGCCGGGGGTGAACGCCAGCCCGGCGGCGGTACGGCTGAACAGCTGGTCCTCGAGCTCTTTACGCAGCTGAGCGACGTGCAGGGACACCGCTGCCTCGGTGACGCCGAGCTCCCCGGCGGCGGCCTTGACCGACCCATGGCGCACGACTGCCGAGTACGCGCGCAGCTGCGTCGGCGTCACGGCCGGATCGTACGGCGCCCGGAAATCACTCTGGAATATCTACAACCGTTGTGCGACGGTAGTCCCGTGCGTGGGCTTCCCCAGCTGGTTGCGGACGGTGCTGAGGTGCCGGTCGAGCCTGCTCACGGGTGGTTTCGCCATGAGGGCTACCTCTTCCGCGACCTGGACCAGTTCCTCGCGCAGACGGTTCCGTTCGTCCTCGACGGTGTGCGCGCCCGCCAGCCGGTGATGATCGCCGTCACCCCGCAGCGACTGACGAGCCTGCGCCGCGCCCTCGGGCGTGACGCCGGCCGCGTGTGCCTGGTCGACATGACGCAGCTGGGGAGAAACCCTGCGCGCATCATCCCGGCCTGGCGTGCCTTCGTCGACGAGCATCCCGACGGCACACCGCTGCGCGGGGTCGGGGAGCCGATCTGGGACGGTCGCCGGCCTGCCGAGGTCGTCGAGTGCCAGCTCCACGAAGCGCTGCTGAACGTCGCGATCAGCCCGGCGACCCCGCTCTGGCTGCGCTGCCCGTACGACGCGACCGCGCTGGCGGAAACGGTCCTCGAGGAGGCGCAGCACAGCCACCCGATGATGGTGGAGGGCGAGCGTTACCGCGGCAGCACGGTCTACGGCGGCTGCACGCATGTCGACGACTTGATGGACCGCGAGTTGCCGTCGCCAGCCGCGCCGGGCGAGACACGCGAGTTCGCCGGTGCCGACTTGCGCACGGTTCGGGAATCGGTCGGCCGCTGGGCGGAGGCGGCCGGTTTGGAGCCGGATCGACGTGACGACCTGACCTTGGTGACGCACGAGATCGCGACCAACAGCGTCCGCCACGGCGGAGGGGGCGGCACCCTGCGGATCTGGCGCGAGCCGGGCGATCTGCTCGTCGAGATCTCCGACGCGGGCCGGATCGAGGATGCGCTCGCCGGGCGGCAGCGGGGCGCCGACACCGAGGAAGGCGGGCGCGGGCTGTGGCTCGCCCAGCAGATGGCCGATCTGGTACAGATCCGGCGATCGGCGAAGGGGACGACCGTGCGCGTGCACGCCTGGCTCAGCTGACATCGGCATCCGCCGGGGCCAGGCCGTCGAGCACCGCCGCCACGGCGAGGTTCCAGCGCCGTTCGAGCGAGGCGGGCGTCGATCCGAGCCAACCGGCCGTTTCCTGGACCGCGAGCCCCTGCACGGTGGCCAGCAGCACATGGGCGATGTCGACCGGGTCGCCCCGCAGCGCCCCGGCATCCACCGCCGCAGCCACGCGCTCGACCACGTAATCGCGGACCGCCGAGCCCGCCCGCGTATCGGCCGGGCTCGGGTCGAACTCCCCGAACGGGCGCGAGAACATCAGCTGCGACAGCACCGGCTCGGCCTGCGCGAATGCGCGAAAGGCCAGGGCGATCCGCACCAGGACGGTTCGCGGATCTGCGGCGGCCTCCCGTTCGAGCAGGAGCGCGTGCAGCCGGCGAAACCCGGTGAAGAACATCTCGCGCACCAGGCCGGCCTTGTCGCCGAAGAGTTCGTAGACGGCCGGTACCGAGGTGCCTGCGGCTTGCGCCACCGCGCGCGTCGTCAGTGCACCGGCGCCGTCGCTGGCGAGCATCGAAAGCGCCGCCGCGAGCACGCGGTCGCGAAGTTCCGGGGTGCGCTGCTTCGCCCTGGGCATCTGGGCTATTTGCCGCCGACGAGTTGTCGCTCGAGGTCGGCGTTATCCGCGGCGCGGGCGGCTCCCAGCGCGGCGAGGGCCTGCTCGCGCGCGCGTAATTTGGTGGCGACGTGGGCGGTCGGGTCCAGGGCGAGCAGTTGGACCGCGCGCGCGTGGGCCGTCGCCGCCAACTCCGGCGGCTCGACCACCTCGTCGAGGAACCCGGCCTCGACCGCTCCGGCGGGCGCGTACACCTCGGCGAGGCTCACAGCGCGGTGAAAGTGCGCCGGCGTCAGGCGTTGCCGGCAGATCTCGACGGCCGCCCGCGGCATCGTGAGCCCGAGCGCCACCTCGTTGGCCGTGATCCGGTACGCCCCCGCCGCGCCCACCCGGTAGTCGACGGAATTGAGCAGGAACGCGGCCATGGCGATCGCGTGTCCGTTGCAGGCCGCCACCACCGGTTTCGGAAAGCGCAGCAGCCGCTCGGCCAGCCCGAAGCCGGCGTCCAGCATCGCGATCGCGGCGCTATCCCTGCCCTGCAGGATCGTCAGGTCGAAGCCGCCCGAGAAGCGGCCTTCGCGCCCGGTGAGCACGACGACGCCCGCCTCGCGCTCCGCAGCATCCAGCGCGCCCCCGAGCTCCGCGAGCATCACCGGCGAGAGCACGTTGACCTTGCCGTCATCCATCGTGAGGGTCGCGATGGAGTCCGCACACACGTAGCTGACCAGCGACGTCACGGCGGTCACCTCTCATTTCCGGGGCCGGGTCAAGTAATCGTAACGCTGGTACGAAACGAGCCGCGGCCCTCTGGCGTAACTCGCGCCTGGGCTCTAGCGTCGCGACATGAGCTTCAGCGGCTTCCCGCCCGACGCGTTTGCGTTCTACGAGGGCCTGGAAGCCGACAACAGCAAGGCGTACTGGACCGCACACAAGCCCGTGTTCGACGAGTGCATCGCCGGGCCGATGCAGGAATTGCTGGACGAACTCGAGCCGGGCTTCGGTGTCGCCAAGATGTTCCGGCCCTACCGTGACGTGCGCTTCAGCAAGGACAAGTCGCCCTACAAGACGCGTCAGTATGCGGTCGTGCATCTCGGTCCGGCCGGAGGCGCTCAGGGCCTGTACATCGGGATCGACGCCGACGGGCTCCACCTCGGGGGCGGGCTGCACCAGGCGTCCACCGAGCAGGCGCGCCACATGCGTACGGCCATCGACGAAGACGTGACCGGCCGCGAGCTCCGCAAGATCCTGGACACGCTGCTACGCAAGGGCTTCGAGCTGGCCGGTGAGCAGCTCAAGCGGGTTCCCAAGCCGTGGGACGACACTCACCCGCGGGCCGAACTGCTCCGTTACAAGTCGCTCACCGCGCACATCCACCACCCGCCGGACACCTGGCTGCACACCGCCAAGGCCAAGGACGAGGTCGTCACGCGCTGGAAGGCGCTCGGGCCGCTGAACGCGTGGATGGGCGCTCACGCCACCGGCTAGCACCGGCTAGCACCGGTAGGTCGCCGCGCTTCGCCGCCGTCACAACCCGGATACAGACGATCCGGTGTACTCGCGGCGCGACCTAGGGTTTGGCGGACACAGACAATCCGCGGTAAATCCGCGATTCCTACAACGCTTCTGCTGTACGCGCGAAAAAGCATTCGGCCCGACGGATGCAGCGGATTGTCGGTCTCGGCCGTCTGGCCGGGTGGCCCCCCAAAACGCCCAGCTCACTCGAACCGGCAGCTCACAGCTGTTGCCGAGCCCTCAGGATACCTGGTATATATACCGGGTATACCAGCGGCTCGTCGAGGGACTGAGGCGGATGAGCGTCCGGCATGCACTGTTGGCGTTGTTGAGCGAGGGTCCGAAGTACGGGCTGCAATTGCGCCACGAGTTCGAGGAGCGCACCGGCGAGGTGTGGCCGCTCAACGTCGGCCAGGTGTACACGACGCTGCAGCGGCTGGAGCGTGACGGCCTGATCGAGTCGGACGGCCATGAGGAGGCTGGTCCGCAGAAGTCGTTCCGGCTCACTGCGGACGGCGGCGCCGAGTTGGACGTCTGGCTGCGAACCCCGCCGGACCTCAGCTCCCCGCCACGCGACGAGCTGGTCATCAAGGTGCTGGTGGCGAGCCGCGTTCCGGGCGTGAACGTCCACGACGTGATCCAGAACCACCGGCGCCACGTCGTCGAGCTGATGCAGGAGTGGACCAAGGTCAAGCGCGATGCCGGCGCTGACGAGCTGAGCGTGGCCCTGGTGGTGGACGCCGAACTCTTCCGCCTCGACTCGGTGGTCCGCTGGCTCGACACGGCCGACGCCCGGTTGCGGCGCGCGGTCACCTCCCCGTCGCCCGTCACCCGCACGCCTGCGCCTGAGACCAATCCGATGCGAGAGGCGGAGGTGCCGCAATGAGCGCACTGCAGCTGAGTCAGGTCAGCAAGGTGTATGGCAGCGGCGCTGCCACGGTGCATGCGTTGCGCGCCGTGGACCTGACCGTCGAGCCCGGTGAGCTCGTCGCGGTGATGGGACCGAGCGGTTCCGGCAAGAGCACCCTGCTCACGATCGCGGGCAGCCTGGAGGAGCCCTCCGGCGGCGAGGTGACGGTGGGCGGGGTGCCGCTGTCGCGGCTGTCCCGAGGAGAGAGCGCCGCGTTGCGCCGCCGGGCGATCGGCTATGTCTTTCAGGACTTCAACCTGCTGGCCGGGCTGACCGCGGCGGAGAACGTGTCGCTTCCGCTGGAGTTGGACGGACAGCCGATGCGTACCGCGCGGTCCGCCGCGTTGGCGGCGCTGGACCGGCTCGGGATGGCCGAGCGGGCTGACCACTTTCCCGACGACCTCTCCGGTGGGGAGCGGCAGCGCGTGGCGATCGCCCGTGCGGTCGTCGGTGAGCGCCACCTGCTGCTGGCGGACGAGCCGTCCGGGGCGCTGGACTCGGTCAACGGTGAGGCGGTGATGCGCCTGGTCCGCGAGACCTGTCAGGCCGGCGTCGCCGGCGTCGTCGTGACCCACGACGCTCAGCTGGCCTCGTGGGCCGACCGGGTCATCTTCCTGCGTGACGGGCGGATCGTCGATCAGACCGCCCAGGCACCGGGACCCGAGTCGCTGCTGGACGCGGATCCGGCGCGATGAGCACCACTCTTGCCCCGCCGCCTCCGGTCGCCGCGCCGCCACCGGCGCGCGGCGGTGCGCCGGCCCGCCGGGCGATCCGCCGCTGGGCATGGCGACTGCTGCGCCGCGAATGGCGCCAGCAGATGCTCGTGCTGGCGCTGCTCGCTGTCGCGGTCGCGGCCACGACGGTCGGGCTCGGGCTCGTCGTCAACGTGCAGGGCAACGACCAGAGCGTGTTCGGTAACGCCAACGCGCGGATCGAGATCGGCAATCCGGGTCCGACCGGTGTCGCCGCTGACCTGGCTGCCGCCCGGCAGCGCTTCGGCACCGTCGAAGCCATCGTCCACCAGAGCGTGCCGGTGCCTGGGTCGATCACGCCAATGGATCTGCGCGCCCAGGACCCGCACGGCGTGTTCAGCAGCCCGATGCTGCGCCTGGTCTCCGGCAGCTATCCGGTGGGTGCGAGCCAGGCGGCGGTGACCCGGGCAGTCGCGACGACGTTCAGCCTTAAGGTCGGCTCCACCTGGTCGGTCAACGGACACCCGATGCGGGTGGTCGGAATCGTCGAGAACCCCAAGGATTTGCAGGACGCCTTCGGCCTGGTGGCTCCCGGTGAGATCAGCTCCCCGTCGAGCGTTTCGCTGCTCTTCAACTCCCATGGCACGCAGGCGATGAGCTTCCGTCTCCCGCCCGGCTCCGGGACGATCCAGGGAATCTCGTCCACCGGCGCCAACTCGGCGCAGGAGCATCGCAACCAGGCAATCGCGGTTCTGTTGCTGGCCACGATCGGGCTGACCTTCATCGGCCTGTTGTCGGTAGCGGGGTTCACGGTCATGGCGCAGCGCCGGTTGCGCGCGCTCGGCATGATCGGCGCTATCGGCGCCACCGACCGGCAGGTGCGACGCGTCATGCTGGCCAACGGTGCCGCCGTCGGCATCGTCGGTTCGATCGCCGGCGCGGCGATCGGACTCGCGGTCTGGTTCGCGTTGACGCCGGCGTTCGAGAACGTCGTCGGGCACCGTTACGACGCGTTCGCCCTTCCCTGGTGGGCGGTGATCGCAGGCGCGATCTTGGCGGTACTGACCTCGCTCGCCGCCTCCTGGTGGCCGGCCCGTGCGGTGGCGAGGCTCCCCATCGTCGAAGCGCTATCCGGGCGCCCGGCGCCGCCGCAGCCCGCGCACCGCTTCGCACTGCTCGGCACGGCCATTGCGGCGGCGGGGTTCGTCGCGCTGATCCTGGCGCACAACGTGCACACGGTGCTGATCGTGGTGGGCATCCTGGCGACCACGGTGGGCATGCTGCTGCTGGCCCCCCTCGGGATCAGAGCGTTGGCAGCCTTCGCCGGCCGCGCTCCAGTAGCGGTACGCCTCGCGCTCCGCGACCTGGCCCGCTACCAGGCCCGTTCCGGTGCCGCGCTGGCGGCGGCCAGCCTGGCCGTCGGAATCGCCGCCACGATCACGGTGACCGCCGCCGCCCAACAGGCTCACGACCAGACCCTCACCGGCGGGAACCTGCCGACGAACCAGCTCATCGTCTGGCTCGCGAACCCGGACAGCCCGGGCGGCCCGGGGCTGAGCGTCGCCCCGGCCGGAGGGAGTTCGACAACCCCCGCCGTGCCCAACTCGTCGGTGGTCGCCCGCGCCCGGTCGACCGCAGATGCGGTAGCGCAGGCATTAGGGAGCAACACGGTTGTCGAACTGGACGTCGGCGTCGACCTGACCTCACCCGTCCCGGCCGGGTCGCCGCCGGACGCGGGTCAGGCGAGCCTGGTCCACCCGATCACCGGGCCGGCCGGCCAGCGGGGCTGGAACCAGGTCACCACCCCCTATGTCGCGACACCCGCCGTGCTCAAGCTCTACGGGCTCTCGGTCGCTGACCTCAAGCCGGGCAGCTATGTCATCAGCTCGCGCAGCGATCTGAACGGGATCGAGCTCGGCACCGGGTTCGCCGGGGACTTCCAGCCCGTTGCGGTGCAGGTGTCCGGGAAGCTCCCGAACTTCACCTCGGCGCCCAACACGCTGATCACCCCGAAGGCCATGACTGCAAACAAGTACACCGCCGAGCCGGTCGGCTGGCTGGTCCAGACCAGGCATCCGATCACGACGGCGCAGCTCACCGATGCTCGCCGGCGCGCGGCTGCCGCGGGAATCACCATCGAGAACCGGACCGGTCCCGATCGCACCCTGCAGCAGCTTCGCGACTACTCGACGCTAGTGGGCGCGCTCGTGGCGCTCGGCGTACTGGCCATGACCGTCGGGCTGATCCGCGGCGAGACCGCAGGAGATCTCCGCATTCTCGCCGCGACCGGAGCCAGCAGCGCCACCCGGCGCACGCTGAACGCCACATCGGCCGGAGCCCTGGCGCTCTTGGGTGGGATCCTCGGCACGGCCGCTGCCTACCTGGCGCTGATCGCCTGGCACTGGCACGACATCAGCTACCTCAACGAGCCGCCGTACGCCAACCTGGCGGTCCTCCTCTTCGGGTTGCCCGCCGCCGCGGTGGTGGGGGCGTGGCTGCTCGGCCGTACACCCAAGAGCCTGGGCCGCCGTCCGCTCGAATAACCCGGCCCTGACCCGGTGCCCCGCGCGCGAGGGACGAAACCGCCATTCACCTCTCGGCGCGCGTCTAGTGTGCGCATGTGGGCTTCTACCGTGAGCAGGTTCTCCCCCGGCTGGTCGATCGGGCCTGCGGCACCAGCGGTTTGCGCGAGTGGCGGGCCCAGGTGACCGAGGGGCTGACGGGACGGGTCGTCGAGATCGGGTTCGGCTCCGGCCTGAACGTCGATCTCTACCCACCGGATGTCGCGGAGGTGCTGGCCGTCGAGCCGGCGGCCGTCGCCCGCAAGCTGTCCGACAAGCGTGTCGCTCGGTCAGCGGTGTCCATCACCCACATCGGTCTCGACGGGCAGTCCATCCCCCTCGACGACGACAGCTGCGACAGCGCGCTTTCGACCTTCACGCTGTGCACCATTCCCGATGCCGCCCAGGCCCTGGCCGAGCTGCGCCGGGTGCTACGTCCAGGCGCCACCTTCCACTTCCTCGAGCACGGCCTCGCACCCGACCCGTCGGTGGCCGCCTGGCAACGCCGGCTCGAACCGTGGCAGCGGCGCCTGGCCGATGGCTGTCATCTCACGCGCGAGCCGGCAGCGCTCGTGCGCGAGGGGGGTTTCGCCATCGAGCACGTCGAAGAGCGTTACGCCAAGGGGCCGAAGCCCTGGAGCTGGTTCACCTCCGGGATCGCGACCAAGCCCGGCTAGCCACGCCGGCTCGGCTTAGATCCAACGTGGGGGGCGCGGTGGGCAACGCCCTGCGTCTACCTTCGCACCTGGGACTTAGGTCTCTTGGGCCTGCCCTATCGCAGCGGTCCAATGGACTTGACGCGCTAACTCCCGATCGGAGGTGAGTCGGTCATGCCAGTGGGAGCGGATATGGGTGCGCAGTCCGTGTTGACACTCGCGGACGAAGCTCATCGGCGTGTCGATGATGCTTTCCGCCGCGTTGCTGAGGCGGCGGGCACGGAGCCGTTGGATGGATATTTGCGACGGGCCGGTGAAGGGGTCAACGGACTTTCCCGGGACCTGCTGACGGCCTATGACTGCGTAGTGGCCGAGCTGTCCCGGCACTTGGTCGGGATGGAGGTGGCTGTTTGCCCGACGGTCGTCGACAAGTTGCCCACCGGGCGAAGGACGGTTCGGGCGCACGTGATGCGCGCTCGGCAGGCGGAAGCCACGATCCGTGCCATCGAGCGGCTGCTGTGGGGTGATGCGCAGGCTCCGAGCCGACGGCTCGACTTGCTCCATCGCGAGTTGCTCATCTTGATGGACGCCCATCGCGTGGAGGAGGCGCAGATGCTGCGCTCCCTCGAGGCAGTGCTCAGCCCGGAGGAACGCGTTGCGCTGGCGACCCGGCTGGAGCTGGCCACCCGCCGTGCGCCGACTCGGGCGCACCCGCACGCGGCGCGCCGGCTGGGCTGGACCCGGCTGCTGTACCGGCTGGTCGGCGGCTGGGACCGGATGCTCGACACGATGGATTCCCGCGCGTATCCGCGGCTAGGTGTCCGGCCGCCCCGTCCTCCCGGCCTGTGGGGCAGCTACCTGCTCGGACGCCCCCTCCCCACCGAAGCCGCCGCCAAGCCGGCCGCCGAGGAGCTCGTCGAGCCTGGTTCCGCTGCGGCTCACCCGAGTCAGCAGGAGGTTGAGTGATGAGTTGCTGGTGCGGACACCGACCCTGACACCACCGGGGCCCCGGACCCGGATACGGCTATGGCCTGGCCGGGGAAATACCTCAGCGACATCGAGGACGAGTTGGTCGCTGTGAAAGCCGAACTCGCCGAACTCCGCGGACGCGAATCAGCGGAGTAGCCAGAGTATCTTGGCCGACATGGTCCATGACCTCTCGCCGAGCCTCCCGACAGGCTCGGGTCCGAGAGTTTCCGTGCCCCTCGGGGGATCACCTCGTAGGTTCACGTCACCGCGAGAGGCCGCCGCAGACATCGTCGGGGTGTGGCTGCGCACGCCTGCTCTCGCGGCGGTATACCTCCGCGAGGTGCTGGATCCGACGCTCCGCGAGCGAATCATGGTCGCGGTCAGCCACGTCAACGCCTGCGCCGGCTGCACGGCGGTGCACGAGCGCTGGGCACTACGCGTCGGCGTCACCACCGCGGAGTTGGAGGCGCTTGGACTCGGTGATCTCGCCCGACTGGATGACCGCAGTCGCGCCGCCATCGTCTACGCGACCGCCCTCGCCGACGACCGCTTCCGTGCGATCCCGGACGGCGAGCTCATCGCCTCGGCCCGCCGCTACCTGACACCGGGCGAGCTTCGCGCGGTGGAAGCTGTCGCTCGCATGATGGCCCTCGCCAACCTGAGCGCGAACACCCTGCGCCACACGTCCCACACTCTCGGGCGGCTGTGCAGTGCGGCGGGAGTGATCAGCCGATCGGAAGGTGGGCGCGGACGAGCGATCCCTGTTCATCGCCACTGATGAACAGGGTTCCGCCGACCTCGGCGGCCCGTTCCCGCATCGACGACATCCCAACGCCGGGTACCCAGGCGCGGACCCTGGGGCTGGGATCGCGGATGGTGACGGCCAGCGAGTCGTCCTCGACATCGATGCACACCGACGCGACGTCGGCTCCGCTGTGGCGGGCCGAGTTGGTGACGGCCTCGGTCGCGATCCGGTACGCGGCAACCTCGACCGCAGCCGGGAGGCGGGGCAAGTCGGCGGGGGCGTCCACGGACACCCGCATGGGATCGCCTGCGGCCGTTCGAATGCGCGACGTCTGCTGGCGAAGCGCTGACACGAGCCCCAGCTCGTCCAACGCCGGCGGTCGCATGTCGTAGACCAGGCGGCGGATTTCGCCGACGGCCGCGACGGCGTCCGCGCGCAGCCGGCGCAGTAGGTCGTCGGCGCTGCGGGGGTCGCTGCGGATCGTGTTGCGGGCCGCATCGGCGGTGAAGCCGATGCCCGATAGCGTCGGCCCGAGCCCGTCGTGCAGGTCACGGCGCAGCCGGCGGCGTTCCTCCTCGATGGCCGCGATGGCCGCTCCCCGCGACTCGCGCAGGTCGTCGGCCAGGGCCCGGGCCCGCAGCGTCTGGGCGAGCAGCGGAGCCACGATCCGCAGTACCTGTTCGTCGCCGGTTGACAGGCTCAGGTCACCCGGACGCAGCCCGACGACGATCTCGCCCACGGTGTCGGCCCCGAGCGAGAGCGGCAGCCGGCGGGTGTAGGTGACCGCGGTCCCTGAGGCCGCGAGCTCGACGCCACCGGCCGACAGGCTGGCATAGGGCAGCACCAGCGCTTCGCGGATGGCCCGCATTGCGAATACCGGATCGTCCCCGATCCGGTCGGCGACCCGGGTCGCCGCGTCGAGGGGCGAGGGCCGGTCGCCGAAAAGCAGTTCGTCAACGACGCCGCGCAGCACCACCCGCAGTGGATGGAATCCGGCAGCGACCAGGACGCCGACGACGGCCAGCAGCCCCTGAGACGGGTGGTGCTGGCCGACGAGATCGAGCCCCGCCAGCAGACCGACGAACACCGACACGTAGGAGATGGCCACGACGCCGAGCACCGTGACCCCGACTATGACCGCTCTGACGTCGGCGATCGCAGGCCGGCGGACGCCGATCACCATCGCCGGGCCCACGGCCGCGAGCAGCAGCACACCGATGACCTTGCCGGCCTCGCCGGCGGCCAGGGCGGCAATTCCGAGGATCAGTCCCGTCGAGGTCGTGGTGATCGTGAACCAGAGCACGGCCTGCCGGTCCGGCTCACCGCTGCTCTCGAACCGCCACCAGAGCTGCCCGGTCAAGGTCAGGGCGATCGTCACGCCCATGCAGCTGTAGACGGTGACGTTCGCAGCTCCGGCCGTTCCGGCCACACCCGCGACGGCGACCACGATCCAGGCGCAGAAGTCGACCGGGTGCTCGAATCGCGGACGGGGATAGGCCAGCACAGCCAAGCCGCCGGCCAGCTCGAGCGAGCCGATCAGCAGGATCCGCCCGAGTGGGCCGCTGCCGGCCAGCGAGGCGAGCGCTGAGGCGAGCGTTCCGACGGCGGTCAGCAGCATCAGCGCACCAGCAAGCCGGGCGCGCGTGCGCAGCAGGAGGGCGCCGCTCGCGCCCAGGCTGATCGCCGAGACCGCTATCGCCGCCAGCACCGTATGAGCGGTCACGGCGAGCTTCCCAACCCGCTCTCCCGGGCCCGCACGATCGCTTCGGCCCGCCCGGCGACCTGAAGCTTCGCGAAGATGGTCGTGAGGTGGTTGCTCACGGTCTTCGGCGAGAGAAACAACTGCTCGGCGATATCGGACGTTCGCCGCCCGCCGGCGAGCAGGTCGAGCACGAGCCGCTCGCGGTCGGTGAGCTCTGGGAACGGATACGCCGGCGCACTCTCGTGGGGTCGGTTGGCGAAGTAGCCGAGGAGCCGGGCCGCTACCCCGGGTCCGAAGATGGCCTCGCCCGCGACCACAGCGTGGACCGCCCGCACGATGTCGTCCTGCTCGGCTTCCTTGAGCAGGTAGCCCTGGGCGCCGGCCTGCATGGCGGTGAACACGGTGGCGTCGTCTTCATGCATGGTCAGGATCAGTACGCGCGACTCCGGCACGGTGGCCCGAATCCTGCGGGTCGCCTCGATCCCGTCGATACCCGGCATCCGAACGTCCATAAGCACGACATCGGGGCGGTGCAGCTGAGTTCCGCGGACGGCGCTCTCGCCATCGACGGCCTGCCCGACGACCTGGAGGCCGTCGATGGTCTCCAACATCGCGACGAGCCCACCACGAACCACTGGATGATCATCGGCGACGAGGATCCGAATCGGCTCAGCGGTGCCCATACCCCTCATCATCAGGCCACGCCGATCCGGTTGACCCAGGAAGAACTTCCCGACTTGCCGTCCGGACGCGGGAAGATGTCAGGCAATCCGCCCCTGGGCCGAGGAAGGGCGGCGCGGCAAAGCTGGAGCTCCACCAAGCGAAGGAGCGACCATGACGACCATGACGACCATGACGACCATGACGACCGCGACGACCGCGACGAGCACCGCCGCCCCTGTTTCCACGGGAATGCGCACCGGTCTCGCCCTCTCCGCGCTGCTCGGAGCAGCGAACTTCCCGTTCCTCTTCTTCCCGCACAGCTTGAGCAGCGCCAGCACGGCTCCGCCGCCGTACTGGCTGCTGGTACTGCAAGCAATACTCGGCCTCGTGTCGATCGTCGGCGCCATCATCGCCTGGCGCTCAGGTAACCGGAAAGCGATCCGGGTCGACGCCGCCGCCCTGATCATCAACACGGTCATGACCCTGCCCGGGTTCTTTCTCGACGTCCCCGCCGCCGTCAAGTTGCTGACCGCGGTCATCGTGCTCGCCGGCGTGCTGGCGGTCGTGCTCATGCTGCGCCGCACCCGCGGCCCCGTCGAGATCGTCGACTGACCTCACTCACTCGGCGATTCGCGCTCTGCCGCCTCGAGCGTCGGGCGAGGACCTTTTCCCCTAGATCACCAAATCGCCCGGGGCGGATACTGCCGCCATGGAGATCCGGCTTAGCGATGAAGAGGTTGCCGCGCTGCGCGATCTGCTCGATGCCCACTTCCGTGAGCTGACGGCCGAGATCTCACACACCGACAACCCTGGCTTTCGTCAGCGGCTGCGTGAGCACCGCGACGTGCTCCTCGGCGTACGTCAGCGGCTGAAGAGCGCAGGCGACTCCGCAGCGCTGGCCGGTTGACCTGCAGTTCATGTGAGTGCCCCCGGCAGGATTCGAACCTGCGCCACCGCCTCCGGAGGGCGGTGCTCTATCCCCTGAGCTACGGGGGCCTGAACTGCGAGGTCACCGTATCAGCGGGGACTGCCCGCGGGTAAACGCCCAGCACCCCGTGAACGGCCCGGATCGGCCCTCGATCAGCTCTCGCGGCCGGTGAACCCGCTCCAATAGGCTCAGTCCGGTGACTGGTCAGCCAGGGGAGCGCCGGCGAGACGGCGGTGAGCTATCCGAGATCGTTGCTCCCGTGCGCGTGCTGGTGGTGGATGACGACGAGGTCATCCGCCAGCTGATCACGATCAACCTCGAGCTCGAAGGCTTCGAGGTCTACGAGGCGGTGGACGGCGTCGACGCCTTGCGCAAGGCAGCCGAGCTGCGCCCGAGCGTGATCACCCTCGACGTCATGATGCCGAACATGGACGGCTGGGATGCGGCCGCGCGGCTGCGCAGCGATCCGGAGACCGCCGACGTCAAGGTGGTGCTGCTGTCGGCCCGGGCGCAGGAAGCGGACGTCCGGCGCGGCACCCGGCTCGGGGTCGACGCCTACCTGACCAAGCCCTTCGACCCCGACGATCTCGTCGAGGTCGTACGCCGACTCGCCGGCATCCCGGCATGAAGCGTCGGATTCGGGCAATCGCGCTCGTTGTCGCCGGAGCGGCCGTGCTGGCGGCCTGTGGCGGGTCCTCGAAGAAGGCCGAGCCGCCTGCCCCGACCGCCGGCGTGACGGTGGTGGCCGGCCTTCCGCACACCCACTTCCAGGGCGTTCACCTGGTCTACAGCCGCACCCCACCGATGGGCGGCGACCACAGCCCGTACCCGATGACCTGCGCTGTCTACCCGACGGCGGTGCCGAATGAGAACGCGGTGCACTCGCTCGAGCACGGGGCCGTCTGGCTGACCTACCAGCCCGGTGTTGACCCCGCCCCGCTGGTGAAGCTGGATGCCATCGACCCCGCATACGTGCTGATCTCGCCCTACCCGGGCCAGCCGTCCAAGGTGATCGCGACCGCCTGGGGCCTGCAGCTCAAGGTCGATTCCGCGACCGATCCCCGGCTCAAAACCTTCGTCGAGCGATACCACGGCGGCGGCCAGGGCGGGGAGAAGGGCGCCGTCTGCCAGGGCGTGAATCTCGCCCAAGCGCAGCAGCTGTTCGCTCAGGGACCGCCTCCCGGCCAGCCGACGCCGCCGGTGCCCGCCGACAAGCCGGGCGGAAATTAGATCGGGCCGGTGGCGCGCGTCGATACCCTCGAAGCATGACTCCGGCCGAACTCTCCGTCGCGATCCGTACGGTGGTCGCCGAAGCCGTAGCCGCCGGCGAGTTCGACGCGCCTGTACCGGAGTCCGTGCACGTCGAGCGCCCGCGTAGCAAGGCCCACGGCGATTACGCCAGCAACGTCGCCATGACGCTCGCCAAGCCGGCCGGCCGGCCCCCTCGCCAGATCGCCGAGATCATCGCTGCGCGCCTCGGCGGCGTCGCCGGCGTCGCCCGGGTGGAGGTCGCGGGGCCGGGCTTTCTGAACATCACCCTCGAGAGCCTCGGCGGCGTGGTCACGACCATCCTGGCGGCCGGCGCGCGGTACGGGAACAATGACGAGGCCGCCAAGCAGCGCATCAACCTCGAGTTCGTCAGCGCCAACCCCACCGGCCCGATCCACGTCGGCGGCACCCGCTGGGCCGCGGTGGGCGATGCGATCGCCCGCCTGCTGATCGCCAGCGGCGCCGAGATCACCCGCGAGTACTACGTCAACGACGCCGGCGCCCAGGTCAGCCGGTTCGCCGCTTCCCAGCTCGCGGCCGCGCAGGGCGAGCCGACCCCCGAGGGTGGGTACGCGGGCGCGTACGTCGCCGAGGTTGCCGCGCGCGTGCTGTGGAGCAACCCCGGGCTGCCGACGGAGCCGGCTGACACCGTGCTGGCGACCTTCGCGAGGGCCGGGGTCGCCTTCATGCTCGCCGATATCGGCGCTTCGCTCGACTCCTTCGGGGTGCACTTCGACGTCTGGTTCTCCGAGCGCTCGCTGGCCACCTCCGGTGCCGTCGAGCACGCGCTCGAGCGCCTTCGGGCCGAGGGACACACGTACGAGGCCGACGGCGCGCTCTGGCTGCGCACCACCGATTTCGGCGACGACAAGGACCGGGTGCTCGTCAAGTCCGACGGCGACACGTCGTACTTCACCTCCGACGCCGCGTACTACCTGGACAAGCGCGAACGCGGCTACGACCGGTGCATCTACATCCTGGGCGCCGACCATCACGGCTACATCGGCCGGCTGCGGGCCATGGTCGGCTGCTTCGGTGACGATCCGAACCAGACACTCGAGATCATGATCGGGCAGCTGGTGAACGTGCTGCGCGCCGGCGAGCCGGTCCGGATGAGCAAGCGCGCCGGCACCTTCATCACGCTCGACGACCTGGTGGAGCTCGTCGGCGTCGACGCGGCGCGCTATTCGCTGGCCCGCTCATCGGTCGATTCGGCGCTCGACATCGACGTCGACGTGCTGGCTAGCCGCACCAACGCCAATCCGGTCTATTACGTCCAGTACGCCCATGCTCGCCAGGCGAGCTTGCTGCGCGGCGCGGCTGACCTCGGGCTCGCGCTCGACCCCGGTGCCGACGTGAGTTTGCTCACCGACGAGCGCGAGGGTGACCTGCTGCGCGCGCTGGGAGAGTTCCCCCGGATCGTCGCGGTGGCCGCGGCGGCGCGGGCACCCCATCGCGTCGCGCGCTACCTCGAAGAGCTGGCGGGCACCTATCACCGTTTCTACGACGCCTGCCGCGTCTTGCCGCAGGGCGACGAGGAGCCCGGGCCGCTGAACGCCGCCCGCCTGGTGCTCGTGGAGGCCACCCGGATCGTCATCGCCAACGGGCTCGCCCTGCTCGGCGTCAGCGCACCCGAGCGGATGTAGTCGTGACCCCCTCGCACTCCCTTGACCCGGCGGTCTGGCCGCGGTCGGCCGCGCTCGATCCCGACGGCGTGCTGCGCGTCGGCGGCATACGCGTCGACACGCTCGCCGCTGAATACGGCACTCCGCTGCTGGTGCTCGACGAGGCTGATTTCCGGTCTCGTTGCGCCGATTTCCGGACGGCCTTCGGGTCGGCTGCCACCGTCTACTACGCCGGAAAAGCCTTTCTGAGTAAGGCGATTGCGCGTTGGGTCCAGGAGGAGGGGCTCTCGCTCGACGTCTGCACCGGGGGTGAGCTCGCCGTCGCCGAATCCGTCGCCTTCCCCGCCGAGCGGATCACCTTCCACGGCAACAACAAGTCGGTGGCGGAACTGCGCCGCGCCGTCGCCTACGGGGTGGGCCGGGTCGCCGTCGACTCGAGCGAGGAGATCGAGCGGCTCGCCGCGGTCGCGGCGCAGGCCGGTACCCGCCAGCGCGTCTACATCCGGGTCACGCCCGGGGTCGAGGCGCACACCCACGAGTACGTCGCGACGGGGCAGGAGGATCAGAAGTTCGGCTTTTCGCTGTCGTCCGGCGCCGCCGAGGCCGCCGTGGCGCAGGTGCTCACCCACCCTGAGCTCGAACTGGTCGGCTTGCACGCCCACATCGGCTCGCAGATCTTCGACACCGCAGGGTTCCGGCTGGCGGAGCAGCGGCTGGTCGGGCTGCTGGGCAACATCCGCGATACGCACCTCCTCGAACTGCCCGAGCTCGACCTCGGGGGCGGCTTCGGCATCGCGTACACCAGTGAGGACGCGCCACTCGACATCGCCGAGATGGCCGACCGGATGAAGGCGCAGGTGGAGAAGGCATGCGCGGACGCCGGCCTTCGCGTGCCGCACCTCGCCGTCGAGCCCGGCCGGGCCATCGCCGGCCCCGGCACCGTCACGATTTACCGGGTGGGCACCGTCAAGGACTTGCCCGGCCTGCGCACTTACGTCAGCGTTGACGGCGGCATGAGCGACAACATCCGGCCCGCGCTCTACGGCGCCCATTACACCGTGGCGCTGGTCTCGCGCCGCAGCGAGGCGCTCACCCACATCGTCACGGTGGTCGGAAAGCACTGCGAGAGCGGCGATCTGGTGGCCCCTGACGTGGTGATGCCTGCTGACGTGCGTCCTGGAGACCTGCTTGCCGTCGCTTCCAGCGGGGCCTATCACCGTTCGATGGCCAGCAATTACAACCACGTCCCCCGCCCGCCTGTGGTGGCGGTGCGCGACGGTGAATCGCGCGTGCTGATCCGCCGCGAGACCGAAGCCGATCTGCTTGCCCTGGACCTCGGATGAGCGGGGAGGCAGGCAAGCCGCTGCGGATCGCGCTCCTCGGATGCGGGGGCGTCGGCAGCGAGGTAGTTCGCCAGCTCGATCAGCGCAGGGTCGAACTGGGCGCCCGGGTCGGCGCGCCGCTCGAGATCGCCGGCATCGCCGTGCGCCGCCCGCAGCGGGCGCGCAACCTCCCGGTCGACCCGGCGCTGTTCACCGCTGACGCGGCCGGGCTCGTCGCCCGCGACGACGTCGACATCGTGATCGAGGTGGTCGGCGGCATCGAGCCCGCCCGCAGCTGGATGCTCTCCGCGCTGGCCAGCGGCAAGAGCGTCGTCACGGCCAACAAGGCGCTGCTCGCGGCGGACGGCACCACGCTGTACGAGGCCGCCGGAGCAGCCGGGGTCGACCTTTACTACGAGGCAAGCGTCGCCGGAGCGATCCCCCTGCTGCGCCCGCTTCGCGAGAGCCTCGTCGGCGACAGCGTCGTGCGCGTGCTCGGGATCGTGAACGGCACCACGAACTACATCCTCACCCGCATGGAGGAGACCGGCGCGAGCTTCTCCGAGGCGCTCGAGGAAGCGACGGCGCTGGGTTACGCCGAAGCCGATCCGACCGCCGACATCGACGGGTTCGACGCCGCCAGCAAGGCCGCGATCATCGCCTCCCTCGCCTTCCACACCCGGGTGCGTTCGTCGGACGTCTACCGCGAGGGGATCGGCGCGGTCACCTCCTCAGACATGGCCAGTGCGAAGGCGATGGGGGCCACCGTCAAGCTGCTGGCCATCGCCGAGCGAGCAGTCGCCGAGAGCGGCATCAGCGTGCGGGTGCACCCGGCGATGATCCCGCTCACGCATCCGCTCGCCAGCGTGCGCGAGGCGTACAACGCCGTGTTCGTCGAGGCCGAGTCGGCCGGCTCGATGATGTTCTACGGGCGCGGTGCGGGCGGCACCCCGACGGCGTCCGCCGTACTCGGTGATCTGGTGACGGTCGCGCGCAACCGGCTGAGCGGCCGGCACGGCCCCCGGGAGTCGGCGTACGCGAATCTGGCCGTGCTGCCGATGGGACGAACGGTCACCCGGTATCACGTCTCGCTCGACGTGGCCGACAAAGCAGGTGTGCTTGCCGTTGTCGCCAGTGCCTTCGCGTCGCAGGACGTGAGCATTTCCAGCGTTCGCCAGGAAGGGCGCGGTGACGACGCGTCGCTCGTGCTCGTCACCCATACGGCCACCGACGCCGCGCTCGCGGCCACCGTCGACCAGCTGCGCGACCTGGACGTCGTCCGGGCCGTCGCCAGCGTCATGAGAGTGGAGGGCGAGACATGACCGTGACCGCCACTGGGAAAGACGAGCACCACACCACCACGGGCCAGCCGGTGAAGCCGGCGGCGAGCGAACCCACGGCCGGGCCGCTCACCGGCTCACGTGCCTGGCGCGGGGTGATCGAGGAGTACCGCAACCGCCTGCCGGTCACCGCGTCCACCCCGGTCATCACGTTGCGGGAAGGCGGCACCCCGCTGGTGCATGCCGGGCACCTGTCCGAGCGGACGGGTTGCGAGGTCCACCTGAAGGTCGAGGGTGCCAACCCGACCGGTTCCTTCAAGGACCGCGGGATGACCCTGGCCATCAGCAAGGCCGTCGAGGCCGGCAGCCAGGCAGTCATCTGCGCGAGCACCGGCAACACTTCGGCCTCGGCCGCGGCCTATGGAGCACGCGCCGGGCTCACCTGCGCAGTGCTGGTGCCGACCGGCAAGATCGCGCTTGGCAAGCTGGCGCAGGCGCTGGTGCACGGCGCGAAGCTGCTCGAGGTCGACGGAAATTTCGACGACTGCCTGCGGCTCGCCCGTGACCTGGCCGAGAACTACATGGTCACGCTGGTCAACAGCGTGAATCCGGATCGCATCGAGGGGCAGAAGACCGCCGCGTTCGAGGTGTGCGACGCCCTGGGTGGGGCGCCCGACGTGCACTGCCTCCCGGTGGGCAACGCCGGAAACATCACCGCCTACTGGCGCGGTTACACTGAGCTCGCCGCCGAGCAGACCCCGACCGGAGCGCGGCCCCGCATGCTCGGCTTCCAGGCCGCCGGCGCGGCGCCGATCGTGCGCGGCGAGCGCGTCGCGTCCCCGTCGACCATCGCGACCGCCATCCGCATCGGCAATCCAGCCTCCTGGCAGCAGGCGATCGCCGCGCGCGATGAGTCCGGCGGCACCATCGCCGCGGTCAGTGACCGGGAGATCCTGGCGGCGTACAGGCTGCTCGCGACGCGCGAGGGGGTCTTCGTCGAACCATCGAGCGCGGCGAGCGTCGCGGGCTTCCTGAACGCTCATCGCGACGGCCTGGTGGCGCCGGGCGAGCGGGTCGTCTGTACCGTGACCGGCCACGGGCTCAAGGACCCCGACTGGGCCATCAGCGGGGCTGCCAAGCCCACCCAGGTACCGCCGGACGCCCAGGTCGCAGCGGCCAAGCTGGGTCTGGCCTAACCCGTGGCGCCAGCTTTTCTGGCGCCCGCGCAGGTCCGCGTGCTCGTTCCGGCGACCAGCGCGAACCTGGGTCCCGGTTTCGATGCCCTCGGCCTCGCCCTCGGGATGTACGACGAGCTGGTGCTGCGCATCAGCAGCGCACCCGGGCTGCGCGTCGAGGCCTACGGCGACGCCCCCACCGATGAGACCAACCTCGTCGTGCGAGGTGCGCGCGCTGCGTTCACCGCCATCGGCGAGCAGCCACCCGGACTGGAACTGGCGTACACGGCACGGATCCCGCATTCCCGCGGCCTCGGCTCGTCCGCCGCCGCTATCTGCTCCGGGGTGACGGGAGCGCTCGCGCTCGCCGGTGTCCGAGACCGGGCACTCGCCTTGCGGATCGCGAACGCCATCGAGGGTCATCCGGACAACGTCGCCGCGGCGCTCTACGGCGGGCTCACCATCGCGTGGATCGACGGCGACGGCCACGCCGCCGCCGTCCGTCTCGAGCCCGCTCCAGGGCTGGTGCCGGTGGCCTTCATCCCGGAGCTACGCACGTCCACCACGGCGTCGCGCGGCACCCTGCCCGCGTCCGTGTCTCATGCGGACGCCGCCCGTAACGCCGGCCGGGCCGCTTTGCTGGTCGCGGCGCTGACCACCGCGCCCCGAGAGCTGATGGCGGCCACCGAGGACCGGCTGCATCAGCCGTACCGGCTGCCCGCGCTGGCGGAAGGCGCCGCGCTCATCGCGCGCCTTCGGGCTGCGGGCGTCCCGGCGGTGCTTTCCGGCTCCGGACCGACCGTTCTTGCCTTGTGTCGCGACACCGCCGAGTCGGCCGTTGCTCACGGATTGAGCACCGGAGGATTCGAACCGTGCGAACTGAGCATTGACCTGGAAGGCACCACTTGCGCTGCGGCTGAGGGTTAGGCAGGGAATGCCAACGTGCTCGCTCATTGTTGCTCCAACCGTCGTGGTTGGCGGTATGCTCGCTTTCAGCAACCGGCTCCGGCCGAGTTTGCTTCTCCCATCTGATTCATCCGGAGCGGGATTCTTCCGATCTACGCCAGGGAGCACCCCCAGGTTTCGCTCGTCGTTCGGCGCGGCTTTGAGACCACCAGGCCGCCGCCGGGTGTGCGATCTCTCCGGTTACCCCGCGAACGCTTCTTCACAGCTGTACCGCTCCGTCACAGTGACCGGCGCCGCCGGTCTGAAAGGTAGTCACCTTGAGCGAACCCACCGAATTGCTCTCCGGGACCGCTCCCGATCCGGAAGCCGCTGCCGGCGCACCTCCCTTACGAGGCCGCCGCCGCGCCACCGGGCTTGCCGGGATGCTGCTGCCCGAGTTGCAGTCGCTGGCCGCCTCCCTGCACATCCCTGGCACGGCGCGCATGCGCAAGGGCGAGCTGATCGCCGCCATCCAGCTGGCCCAGGGGGCCGGATCGAGCGGCCCGAAGACTTCCGCCTCCTCTGAGGCCCCGGCCCAGCCGATCCTCGAGCCGCAGCCGCAGTCGCAGCCGCAGTCCAATGGCACCAGATCAACCGGTCGCCGCGACGCTTCGCCCAGCAGCCGCGAGACCACGATCGCAAGCAATGGCCATCCTGCCTCGGCTGCCTCGGCCGGCACCCCGTCCGACGCCGAAGGCGCGCCGGGTTCCGACGCTTCACGCCGCCGCCGTCGCGGCAGCAGCCGTCCGACCGGAAGCCCCGAGGATGCGGGCAGCGAGGCAGCCTCCGGCGAGGCAGCGCCCTCGGCCACCAGCGGCGGCGCCCCGGTAGACGGCGCCATCGCCGCCGCCGCCGATGTCCGCACCGACACCCGTCCCGATCGTCAGGACCGGACAGACCGGCAGGACCGGACAGACCGGCAGGATCGACAGGGTGGCCAGGGCGAGCGTGGCCAGCAGGGTCAGCGCGACCGCAGTCAGCAGGGTGGCCAGCAGGGTCAGCGCGACCGTAACCAGCAGGGCGGCAACGGCCAGAACCAGAACGTTGGCCAGTCTGGCCAGTCTGGCCAGTCTGGCCAGGCGAGCGACTACGGCGACGAATACGGAGGCAGCCGCCGGCGCGGTCGCTTCAGGGAGCGTCGCCCGCGTAACGGCCGTCCCGGCGGAGCTCAGGGTGGCTACAACGATGCCGAGCCCGTCATCCGCGAAGACGATGTCTTGATCCCGATCGCGGGCATCCTCGACATCCTCGACAGCTACGCGTTCGTGCGCACCTCGGGCTACCTGACCGGTCCCAACGATGTGTACGTCAGCCTCGCGCAGGTCCGCCGCCACGGCCTGCGCCGCGGCGACGCCATCACCGGCGCCGTCCGCCAGCCCCAGGAGGGCGAGAAGAAGGACAAGTACAACGCGATGGTGCGGCTCGACACCATCAACGGGCTCGATCCGGAGGAGGCGCGCAAGCGTCCCGAATTCACCAAGCTGACCCCGCTCTACCCGAACGAGCGGCTGCGCCTGGAGACCGAGCCCAACGTCATCACCACTCGCGTCATCGACCTGGTCATGCCCCTCGGCAAGGGCCAGCGGGCGCTGATCGTCAGCCCGCCGAAGGCCGGCAAGACGATGGTGCTGCAGGCGATTGCTAACGCGATCACCACCAACAACCCCGAGTGTCACCTGATGGTCGTCCTCGTCGATGAGCGACCTGAAGAGGTCACCGACATGCAGCGGTCGGTGAAGGGCGAGGTCATCGCCAGCACGTTCGACCGCCCGCCGTCCGACCACACGAGCGTCGCCGAGCTCTCCATCGAGCGGGCCAAGCGGCTGGTGGAGATGGGCCACGACGTCGTCGTGCTGCTCGACTCGATCACCCGTCTGGGCCGGGCGTACAACCTTGCGGCTCCCACCTCGGGACGCATCCTGTCGGGCGGCGTGGACTCGACGGCGCTCTACCCGCCGAAGCGTTTCCTCGGCGCCGCGCGCAACATCGAGCACGGCGGCTCGCTGACGATCCTCGCCACCGCGCTGGTGGAGACCGGCAGCACGATGGACACGGTCATCTTCGAAGAGTTCAAGGGCACCGGTAATGCCGAACTGAAGCTCGACCGGCGGATCGCTGACAAGCGCATCTTCCCGGCGGTCGATGTCGACGCCTCCGGCACCCGCAAGGAAGAGCTGCTGCTCAGCCCCGAGGAACTCGGGATCACCTACAAGCTGCGCCGGGTGCTGCATGCGCTCGACTCGCAGCAGGGCATCGAGCTGCTGATCGACCGCATCAAGCAGACGCGGACGAATTACGAGTTCCTGATGCAGATCGCGAAGACGACACCCGGAGAATGACCCGCTGATAGCCCAGCCCAAGCGGGCCGGCGGGCGCCCGGCATACGTCGGCGCCCGCAGACGTTAGGCTGGCTGGACGGTTCCGGTTCACCTCGCAGCGGCGAGGACCCGGCGGCCGACGAGAGAGGATTCCATGAAGCCCGATATTCACCCTGCTTACGTGGAGACCACGGTGGTCTGCTCGTGCGGGAGCACTTTCACCACGCGTAGCACGGCGGCCAACGGAAATATCCACGCTGACGTGTGCTCGCAGTGCCACCCCTTCTACACCGGCAAGCAGAAGATCCTTGACGTCGGTGGCCGGGTGGAGAAGTTCGAGCGCCGCTTCGGCAAGCGCCAGGCTGGACAGAGCGCCGGCGGCAAGTAGTTTTTCAACCTGGCGCCTTCCTCGGTTTCGAGGAAGGCGCCAGTTTCGTTGTTGCGTCCTTTTCCGTGGCTGAGTTCTTGGGAGGGAGGAACGCATGGCACAGCTTGCCGACCAGAGTTCCGGCTCGCCGGCGCTTGCCGCGATGCTCGCTGAGCACGCCGAGATCGAACGCGAGCTGGCCGACCCGGCGGTGCACGCCGATCAGGCGCGCGCTCGGGTGCTCGGCCGCCGCTACGCCGAGCTGACCCAGATCGCCGAGGTCGCCCGTGACCTCGCGGCCACCCGCGACGACTGGGGCGCGGCGCAGGAGCTCGCCGCGGACGACGCCGGCTTCGCGGCCGAGGCGGAGACCCTGGCGGTACGCGAACGCGAGCTCGCAGAGCGCCTTCAAGAGCTGCTGCTTCCCCGCGACCCGGACGAATCCAAGGACGCGATCCTCGAGATCAAGGCTGGTGAGGGCGGCGAGGAGTCGGCGCTGTTCGCCGGCGATCTGCTGCGGATGTATCTGCGTTTTGCCGAGCGTTCCGGCTGGACCGCGGAGGTCCTCGACGCGACCGAAAGCGACCTCGGCGGCTACAAGGACGTCAGCCTCGCGCTGCGGTCCAAGGCGTCAAGCCCGACCGGGGTGTACGGGCGGCTGAAATACGAGGGCGGGGTTCATCGCGTGCAGCGGGTCCCGGTCACCGAGTCACAGGGCCGGCTGCACACCAGCGCGGTCGGCGTGCTCGTGCTTCCCGAAGCCGAAGACGTGGATGTCGACGTCGACCCCAATGACCTGCGTATCGACGTGTTCCGCTCGTCCGGGCCCGGTGGCCAGAGCGTCAATACGACCGACTCGGCGGTGCGGATCACCCACCTTCCGACCGGCACCGTCGTCTCCTGCCAGAACGAGAAGAGCCAGCTGCAGAACAAGGAGTCGGCGCTGCGCATTCTGCGTGCCCGGCTGCTGGCGTCGGCCCGCGAGGCTGCGGCCGCAGCTGCTGGAGCGAGCCGCGCGGCGCAGGTGCGCACCGTTGACCGCAGCGAGCGCGTCCGCACCTACAACTACAAGGAAAACCGGATCTCCGACCATCGGGTCGGCTACACCGCGTACAACCTCGACCGGGTGCTCGACGGTGAGCTCGAGCCGGTGCTCGACATCCTGCACCGCGCCGACATGGAACGCCTGCTCGCCGAGATGGGGGAGCCGGAAGCGCAGTGAGCCGGACGCTTATCACCGAGGCTGCCGACCGGCTGGCGGAGGCCGGTGTTGCCAGCCCGCGCCATGACGCCGAGGCGCTCGCGGCTCACGTCCTCGGGGTTCCCCGCGGCCGCCTTGCGCTCGTCGACGCGGCGGACTGGGAGCCGGTGCGGCTGGCCTACGCCGCCGCCGTCGCCCGCCGCGCCGCCCGCGAGCCGCTGCAGCACGTCGTCGGTTCCGCCCCCTTCCGCCGGCTCGAGCTCGCCGTCGGCCCGGGCGTCCTGATCCCACGCCCCGAGACCGAACTGCTGGTCGACGTTGTGCTGGACTGGCTGCGCACCTCCCGCCTGGCCGCACCCCGGATCGTCGACCTCGGTACCGGCACCGGTGCCCTGGCGCTGTCGCTCGCCGACGAGGCCGCCGCGACGGTGTGGGCTGTCGAACGCGACCCGGCCGCTCTCGAGTGGGCCAGCCGCAACATCGCGGCCACCGGCTTGGCGGTCGAACTGGTCGCCGGTGACATGGCCGACGCCCTGGCCGAGCTCGACGGCACGGTCGACGTCGTCGTCTCCAACCCGCCGTACCTCCCGCTGGGGCTGCTCCCGGCCCTGGAGCCGGAGGTTCGCGATCACGATCCTGCCGGCGCGCTTGTCGCCGGTGCCGACGCGCTCGCGGCCATCCGTACCGTGGAATCGTCCGCTCGCCGGCTGCTGACCCCCGGAGGCCTCGTGGTCGTGGAGCACGGCGACGATCAGGGAGCGAGTGCGCCGGCGTGCTTTGCCGGCTGGCACGACGTGACCGACCACCTCGACCTGGCCGGACGGCCCCGATACCTGACGGCGGTGCATCCGTGAGCGTTTCCGAGTCCCCTGGGTCCGTGGGGTCCCCGGCCCCCGTCCACGAGATGATCTACGACTGCTCCGACCCGGCCCGGCGTGCTGCCGGCCTCACCGCCGCCGAGCGGGCCATCTCAGCCGGCGAGCTCGTCGTGCTGCCGACCGACACGGTGTACGGGATCGGTGCCGACGCGTTCTCCCCGAACGCCGTCGCTCGCCTGCTCGCCGCCAAGCACCGCGGTCGTGACATGCCCGTACCGGTGCTGATCGGCGCCTGGTCGACCCTCGACGGACTCGTCGACCATGTCTCACCGGCGGCTGATGCGCTGCGCTCCGCGTTCTGGCCCGGCGGCCTGACGCTGGTCGTCCGTCACGCGCTCGCGCTCGCCTGGGACCTCGGCGACGCCGACGGCACCGTGGCGGTTCGGATGCCTCTGCACCCCGTGGCGATCGAACTGCTGCAGCGCACCGGCCCGCTCGCTGTCTCCAGCGCCAACGTCTCCGGTCGCGCTCCCGCCGCCGATGCTCACGAGGCGCTGACCCAGCTCGGCGACGACGTGTCGGTGTACCTCGATGGCGGCGTCTCGCCCGACCCGCTGCCCTCGACGATCGTCGACTGCACCGTCGAGCCCCCGCGTCTGCTGCGGGCGGGCGCGGTGTCGCTGACCGAGCTTCGGGCGGAAGTTGCCGATCTGCAGGCCTAACCCCCAGCGCGGTCCGGGGGGACCGCCCGGGTGACGCCTCGCCGGCGAGGCCCGCCCGTACGATGGGGCCGGTCACCCGCTCGGCGAGGAGGTCCCCGTGTCCGATTCTGTAGAGGCTGCCAGGGCTGCGGTTGCTGCCCGCGGGCCGGCGCCTTTCTGGGGTCCTGATTTCGCGGCGCTGGCCGATTCCGACCCCCAGATTGCCGAGATCCTGCTCGACGAGGTCGACCGCGCGCGCGGCGGTCTGCAGCTGATCGCCAGTGAGAATTTCACGTCCCCCGCGGTGCTCGCTGCGCTCGGCTCGACGCTGTCGAACAAGTACGCCGAGGGCTATCCCGGCCGGCGGTACTACGGCGGCTGTGCGGTCGTCGACCGGGCCGAGGAGCTCGGCATCGCCCGGGCGAAGGAGCTCTTCGGAGCCCAGCACGCCAATCTCCAGCCGCACAGCGGCGCCAGCGCCAACTTCGCCACCTATGCTGCGCTTCTCACGCCCGGTGACACGGTCCTGGCCATGTCGCTTCCCCACGGTGGCCACCTGACGCACGGCAGCAAGGTCAACTTCAGCGGTGCCTGGTTCAACATCGTGGCGTACGGGGTGCGCGAGGACACCGAGATCATCGATTACGACCAGGTGCGCGAACTGGCGGTCGAGCACCGTCCGAAGATGATCATCTGCGGCGCCACCGCCTACCCGCGGCTCATCGACTTCGCCGCCTTCCGCTCGATCGCCGACGAGGTCGGCGCGTGGCTCATGGTCGACGCGGCACATTTCATCGGCCTGGTCGCGGGTAAGGCCATCCCCAGCCCCGTCCCCTACGCAGACGTCGTGACCTTCACTACCCACAAGGTGCTGCGCGGCCCGCGCGGCGGCATGATCCTCTCCACCGAGGAGTTGGCGAAAAAGATCGACAAGGCGGTCTTCCCGTTCAGCCAGGGCGGCCCGCTCATGCACGCGGTGGCCGCCAAGGCGGTTGCGCTGGCCGAGGCCGCGACCCCCGCGTACCAGGCCTACGCCCGCAAGGTGATCGTGAACGCCCAGGCGCTGGCTGATGGTCTCGCCGCCGAGGGGCTGCGGCCGGTCGCCGGCGGCACCGACACCCACCTCGCGCTGCTCGACTTGCGCGACCTCGGCGTCACCGGCACCGAGGCCGAGACCCGCGCCGACGCCGCGCGCATCACGCTGAACAAGAACGCGATCCCGTACGACCCGCAGCCGCCGGCCATCGCTTCCGGCGTCCGGGTCGGTACCCCGTCGGTCACCACCCAGGGGATGGGTGAGGGGGAGATGAAGGAGGTCGCGAGCCTCATCGGGCGGGCGGTTCGCGAGCCGCAGGCTGCAGCGGAGGTCGCCGCCGCCGTCAGCAACCTCGTGGCGCGTTTCCCGATCTACCCGAGCTGAGCCCCGGCTGCGCGTCACCTTGAGCTAGACAGGTTCCTGCGGCAGCGTAAAGAGGAGCACGTGGCCGGCAGGGGACCGGCCCGGCACAGGGTTTGCGTGGGTAGCCGCGGATAGTCAGCGACCGCGAGAGACGAGGCAGGGTGCGCGAGTACATCCTGGTCTTCCTGGTTTCGGCAGCGGTGACGTTTCTGGTCACCCCGCTCACCCGGCGGCTGGCGGTGCGTGTCGGTGCGATGGCGTCGCCGCGCGATCGCGATGTGCACGTCATCCCGACCCCGCGGCTGGGCGGCCTCGCGATGTACGCGGGCCTGGCCGCCGGGCTGCTCGTCGCCGGCCAGTTGCCGTTCCTGTCGTCGGTCTCCCGGGCGTACGGGGAGCCGCGAGCCGTCCTGATCGCCGGGGCCATCATCTGCCTGCTCGGCGCGGTCGACGACAAGTGGCCGATTGACGCCGTCACCAAGCTCGCCGGGCAGGTGGTCGCCGCGAGCGTGATGGTGCTGCTCGGCATCCAGCTCTCGTTCGCGATCCTGCCCAACGGCAACACGGCCAGCCTCGGCTCGGAGACCGCCGTGCCGCTCACCGTCCTGCTGACGGTGGTGCTGGTGAACGCGATGAACTTCGTCGACGGGCTCGACGGGCTGGCGGCCGGGGTCGCGGCGATCGCCGCGCTCGCCGAGTTCGCCTACAGCTACCACATCTCCGTCACCAACGGCCTGTACCGGGCGACCCCGGCCACCTTGCTCGCGGTCGCTACCGCCGGCGTCTGCGTGGGATTCCTGCCACACAACTTCAATCCGGCCCGCCAGTTCATGGGCGACTCGGGGTCGATGCTGATCGGGCTCCTGCTGGCGGCGACCGTGACTTCGGTCACCGGTGAGGTCTCGTACGGAGGCATCGCTGGGGCGGATCGGCTGCCCTCCCTGATCCCGCTCTTCGTGCCGTTGCTGGTGTTGGCGGTACCGTTCGTCGATCTTTTGCTCGCCGTCGTGCGGCGAACGCGTGCTCGGCGATCTCCGTTCAGCCCCGACAAGATGCACCTGCATCACCGGCTGCTCGAGATCGGCCATTCGCACGTACGGGCGGTCCTGCTGCTGTGGTTCTGGGCGGCTTTGCTCGGTTTCGGCGGGGTCATCGCCCAGTTCTCCAGCGCACCGTTGACCATCGTGCTCGTCGTGACCGGGCTCGCCGGGCTCTCGCTGGTCGTGGTGCGCATGCCCGGAAGAGCGGGTCGGTGACGGCGCCCGACCCGGACGACGGCCCACGCCCCGAACCCTCCGCACGAACCGAACCAACCGGGGTTTCGCCGGGCCACGGCGCACTCGGCTTGGTGGCGGTCGGTACTGTGAACGCCACGTGTTGGCTAGCCGGTATTTTCGTGGGCTGGCTGTGTGATCGCCACTTCGGGACGCTGCCCGTCTTCATCCTGGTGGGTCTGGTCATTGGTAGTGTGACGGGGGCGTTATCCACGTACAAGGAAGTGCGAAGGTATCTGAGCTCGTGAACGTCGAAAATCCGCCGCAGGCACCGGGTGTGTCCGGCTTGCCCGCGTCTCCGGACCCTGAGCCAAACCCTGAGGGCGTGGCTCAGGCTGCGGCGTTTGGCTACGCGGAGATCGCGGCTCAGGCCAAGCGCATCGTGTGGCCCTGCTGCATCCTCGGCGGCGTCGTTCTGGTGGCGCTGGCCCTGCTGAAGCAGCCCTGGGCCGGGGTCGGCGTGTGCATCGGCCTCGGGCTCGGCATGGTCAATGCGCGGCTGCTGCAGCACTCCGTGCTCCGGCGCTTCCAGTCCGCCAGCGGGCAGGCCGTCAAGGGCGGCGCCTTCCTGGCCAGTGGCTTGTTCCGGCTCGGTGCGATTACCGTCGTCGCGATCGGCATGGCCCTCATCGAGCGTCCACTCGGTATCGGCGTCGTCGTCGGTCTCGCGGTGTATCAGGTCCTGCTTCTCGGCGCGTCCGCTGTGGTGATGTACCGGCAGGTGCGTGCGTGACAGGCAGCACCACGATGGCCGTCTCGATCGAGGTCGGCGACCACATCACGCGCAAGTTCCTGGGCATCAAGTTCAACATCGACACCATCACGAGTACGGCCTTTGCCCTCCTGGTGATCCTCTTCCTCGGCCTGTGGATGCGCCGCAGCGCCACCCACCTGGTGCCCGGGAAGTTGCAGCTGTTCTTCGAGACCATCGTCGCGCAGGTCGAGGAGCAGGTCGGCGGTGATCTGCGCCGCCGCGCCCCTAACGTCGTGCCGCTGGCCGTCACGATCTTCATCTTCATCCTGACGGCCAACTGGATCTCCGTGATCCCGAGCGGCCACAAACCCGAGTACCTGCCACCACCGACGGCGGACATCAACCTGCCGCTGGCCATGGGCCTGGTGGTGGTGATCTGGGCGATCGGCGCCGGTATCAAGAGGCGCGGGCTGCGCAACTACCTCGGCCACCTCAAAGAGCCCTACGTCGCCCTGCTGCCCATCAACATCCTCGAAGAGCTCATCAAGCCGATTACGCTGGCGCTTCGACTTTTCGGAAACATCTTCGCCGGCTCGGTGCTCGTCCTGCTGATCTCCAAGCTGCCCTTCTTCATCATCTGGGCGCCGGACTTCATCTGGAAGCTCTTCGATATGTTCATCGGCGCGATCCAGGCCTTTATCTTCGCGCTGCTGACGATCTTGTACTTCACCCAGGCCATCGGTCCGGAAGAAGCACATTAACGCCATGGGTACAGCGATTCGGGTCAGGACGCCGGATGCGAAAGACTGATTCCCGCCACACAGGTTTTGCTCGGACAACGCACAGCAAGGGGAGATGATGGCTGCAGATCCAGCGCTCGTCACCGCGATTAAAACCGCGGGCGGGCTCATCGCAGGTGGGCTTGCCCTCGGCGGCGGTGCCATCGGCGCCGCCATCGGTGACGGTGTAGCAGGTAACGCTTTCATCTCGGGAGTGGCTCGCCAGCCCGAGGCGCAGGGACGCCTGCAGACACTGTTCTTCCTGACGGTCGGTCTGGTGGAGGCGGCGTACTTCATCAACCTGGTCTTCATGATCCTGTTCGTCTTCGTGCTGGGTAAGTAGCCAGCCGTGCAGCAGCTTGTGTCAGCGGCCGGTGTGGTTTCCGCAGCGGCGAAGACGAACAACCCGATCATTCCGAACGGGACGTTCATCGTCGAGCTGATCGCGTTCTTCCTGATCTTGTGGTTCCTCGCCAAAAAGGTCGTGCCGCTGATCTCGTCGTCGATGACCAAGCGCCAGGAGCTCATCCGGTCGCAGATCGAGGACGGCAAGGCGGCGAAGGAGCGGCTCGAAGCTGCCGAGGCCGAGTACAAGCAGGCGGTCGCCGACACCCGCACGGATGCCGCGCGCATCCGTGAGGAGGCGCGGGTCCAGGGCCAGCAGATCATCGAAGAGATGCGTGCCGAGGCTCAGGAGCAGGCGGCCCGCATCACCGCGGCGAACCAGTCCCGGCTCGAGACCGAGCGCCAGCTATTGCTGGTGCAGCTGCGGTCCGAGGTCGGCGAGCTCGCCGTCGAGCTGGCCAGCCGGATCATCGGTCACGAGCTGTCCAGCGATGCCCGCCAGCGCCAGCTGGTCGACGACTTCATCAACGACCTCGAGTCAGGTCCCGCTGGTGACTCCCGCGAGACCACACCATCAGTGGCAGGGAGCTGACGGTGGAGGGCAACAGCCGGGCGAGTCTGGCGCTCGTACGCGCGCGCCTGGACGAGCTGGCCGGCGAGAGCTCGTCGCTCAGCGCCGCTTCTGACGATCTCTACGCGATGGCTGACCTGCTGACGCGTGAGGTCGGCCTGCGCCGGGCCCTCGCGGATCCCGGTGTTCCCGCCGAGGCGCGTCGCGCCCTGCTCGACCGCCTGCTCGGTACGCAGATCGGTGAAATCGCCCTCGAGGTGCTGCGGGTTGCGGCCGGAGCACGCTGGTCGCGGCCGGCTGACCTGCTGGTGGCCGTCGAGGAGCTCGGCTCTGAGGCGCTGCTCGCCAGCGAGCAGGCGGCAGGTGCCCTCGACGAGGTCGAGGACGAGCTCTTCCGGTTCTCCCGGATCGTCGACCGCACCCCGCGCCTGTCACTCGCGCTGTCCGACCGCGGGCTTCCTGCGGAGCGCAAGAACGCCCTGCTCAACCGGCTGCTCCACGATCGCGTGCGCCCGGCTACCCGGCGCCTGATCGGGCGGGTCGTGAACAACCCCCGCGGCCGGGGGATCGGTCGTGAGATCGAAGCGCTGGCCGATCTCGCGTCGCGGCGCCGGCAGCGCTCGATCGCCGTCATCACCGTCGCTCATCCCATTGACGAGCAGCAGGCCGACCGGCTGCGAGCAGCGATCGCCCGGGCCTTCGGCACCGAGGTCGTCCTCCAGCTCGTCATCGACCCGTCGGTGCTCGGCGGTGTCTCGGTGCGTGTGGGCGGGGAGCTCGTCGACGGCACCGTGCTCCGCAGGCTTGCTGAGGCCCGCCGGCAGCTGCGGCGTTAAGCCGACGTTTCGTGGTGCGCGATAGTCGCGCGGCTCCACCGGCCCTCCGCTGCCACCCTGTGCACGCGGCGATCGGCCACCCAGGTCCCACTCGATTTCTTGATAACCAACGGCCAATCCTCGAACAGATCTGAGGCCCGTCATGACCGAGCTGTCCATTCGCCCCGATGAGATTCGCGACGCCCTCCGGGAGTACGTCGAGTCCTACGACCCGAGCGCCGGCGAGCGCGAAGAGGTTGGTCGCGTCATCGAGACCGGTGACGGCATCGCCACCGTCGAGGGTCTCGCCCGCACCATGACCAACGAGCTGCTCGAGTTCGCCGACGGCACGCTGGGGCTCGCTCAGAACCTCGACGTGGGCGAGATCGGCGTCGTCATCCTCGGTGAGGCCCAGCACATCGAGGAGGGCACCGAGGTCCGCCGCACCGGGGACATCCTGTCGGTCGAGGTCGGCGACGGCTACCTCGGCCGTGTGGTCGACGCGCTCGGCCGCCCGCTGGACGGCAAGGGCGAGATCGTGACCGAGGGCCGGCGGGCGCTGGAGCTGCAGGCTCCGACCGTCGTGCAGCGCCAGCCCGTGAAGGAGCCGCTGCAGACCGGCATCAAGGCCATTGACGCCATGACCGCGATCGGCCGCGGCCAGCGCCAGCTGATCATCGGTGACCGCCAGACCGGCAAGAGTGCCGTCGCCGTCGACGCGATCATCAACCAGCGCGACAACTGGGCGACGGGCGATCCTAAGCTGCAGGTCAAGTGCATCTACGTGGCGATCGGGCAGAAGGGTTCGACCATCGCCGCCGTCCGCGGGGCCCTCGAGGAAGCCGGTGCGCTCGAATACACGACCATCGTCGCCGCTCCCGCGAGCCAGCCGGCAGGCTTCAAGTACCTCGCTCCCTACACCGGCTCGGCCATCGGCCAGCACTGGATGTACCAGGGCCAGCACGTCCTGATCGTCTTCGACGACCTGTCCAAGCAGGCTGAGGCGTACCGCTCGATCTCGCTGCTGCTGCGCCGCCCGCCGGGACGCGAGGCCTACCCGGGCGACGTCTTCTACTTGCACTCCCGGCTGCTCGAGCGTTGCGCGAAGCTGAGTGACGACCTCGGCGGGGGTTCGATGACCGGCCTGCCGATCATCGAGACCAAGGGCAACGACGTGTCGGCGTACATCCCGACCAACGTCATCTCGATCACCGACGGCCAGATCTTCCTCGAGACCGACCTGTTCAACCAGGGCGTCCGGCCGGCGATCAACGTCGGTATCTCGGTGTCCCGCGTGGGTGGTAACGCGCAGATCCGGGCCATGAAGCAGGTGGCCGGCCGGCTTCGCCTCGACCTCGCCCAGTACCGCGACCTGGAGTCGTTCGCCGCCTTCGGTTCCGACCTGGACAAGGCCTCGAAGGCCCAGCTCGAACGTGGTGAGCGGCTGGTCGAGCTGCTCAAGCAGCCGCAGTACACGCCGTTCCCCGTCGAGCACCAGGTGGTCTCCATCTGGCTCGGCACCACCGGTGAGCTCGACGTCGTTCCCGTTGAAGACGTGCGCCGCTTCGAGCGCGACTTCCTGGAATACGTGGGCCGTAGCCACCCGGGCATCTTCAGCGCCATCCTGGCCACCGGCAAGCTCGAGGACAGCACGGTCGACTCCCTGAAGGACGCGCTCAAGCAGTTCGACAAGGAGTTCGAGACCAAAGCGGGCGGAGGCCTCGAGGCCCCTGCCGACGACGCGGGCGACCTCGACCAGCTGGCGCCCGACCAGCGCAGCCAGCAGTCGATCAAGCGGCACACCCCGGCCCAGAGCGCCTGAGACGACATGCCCGCCCAACTTCGGGTCTACCGGCGTCGGATCCGTTCGGTCCAGTCGACCAAGAAGATCACCCGCGCGATGGAGCTCATCGCCGCGTCGCGGATCGCGCGCGCGCATCAGCGGGTCAACGCGTCCAAGCCGTACGCCGACGAGATCACCCGCGTGATCACGGCGGTGGCCAGCCAGACGAACGTCGATCACTCGCTGACCATGGAACACAAGAATCCCCAGCGTGCTGCCGTGCTGGTCGTCACCAGCGACCGCGGGCTGGCGGGCGCGTACAGCTCCAATGCCCTTCGCACCGCGGAGGCGCTCTACGAGAGCCTGCGGGATGAGGGGAAGGAGTCCGCGATCTACGCGGTCGGCCGCAAGGCCGCGAGCTACTACCGTTTCCGCAACCGCAAGATCGAGCAGGACTTCACCGGTTTCTCCGAGCAGCCCGATTACGACTCCGCCAAGGCCGTCGCTGATGCGTTGATCGAGCACTTCGTGAAGCCCTCCGAGGAGGGCGGGGTCGACGAGATCCACATCGTCTTCACCCAGTTCCGCAGCATGCTGTCGCAGCGCGCTGTCGCACTGCGGATCCTCCCGATGGTCATCGAGGAGACCACCGAGGAGCCCACCGACGGCCCGCTCCCGCTTTACGAGTTCGAGCCGTCCGCCGAGGACGTGCTCGACGCCCTGCTGCCGCGCTACGTCGAGAGTCGGGTGTTTGCGGCCCTGCTGGAATCGGCCGCGTCGGAGTCCGCGGCCCGTCGCCGCGCGATGAAGTCGGCCACCGACAACGCGGAAGACCTCATCAAGTCGCTCACGCGAGCGGCCAACTCGGCTCGCCAGGCCGAAATCACCCAAGAGATCAGTGAGATCGTCGGCGGCGCCAATGCGCTGGCGGATTCAGGAGGCTGAAGATGACCGTCACAGAGCAAGAGCACTACACGCAGCCGGCTGAGGGTGGGATCGGTCGCGTTGCCCGGGTCATCGGGCCGGTCGTCGACGTCGAATTCGCCCCGGATGAGATGCCGGAGCTCTACAACGCGCTGCATGTCGACCGCACCATCGGCGACGACACGGCGACCCTGACCTTGGAGGTCGCCAACCACATCGGCGACAACACGGTGCGCGCCATCTCGCTGAACCCGACCGACGGCCTGGTGCGCGGCGCTCCCGTGCAGGACACCGGAGCGCCGATCTCGGTGCCGGTCGGCGACGTCACCAAGGGCCACGTGTTCAACGCCTTGGGCGTCCCGATGGACGTCGACATCTCGACGCTGGACATCAAGGAGCGCTGGCCGATCCACCGTTTGTCGCCGCCGTTCGACGAGCTCGAGTCCAAGACCGAGATGCTGGTCACCGGCATCAAGGTGATCGACCTGCTGGCGCCTTACGTGCTGGGCGGGAAGATCGGCCTGTTCGGCGGTGCCGGTGTCGGCAAGACCGTCATCATCCAGGAGATGATCCGCCGGGTCGCCAAAGAGTTCGGTGGCGTGTCGGTGTTCGCCGGCGTCGGTGAGCGCACCCGTGAGGGCAACGACCTCTTCCTGGAGATGGAGGAGGCCGACGTCCTCAAGGACACCGCCCTCGTCTTCGGTCAGATGGACGAGCCGCCGGGCACCCGTTTAAGGGTCGCGCTGTCTGCGTTGACGATGGCGGAGTACTTCCGTGACGTGCAGAAGCAGGACGTGCTGCTGTTCATCGACAACATCTTCCGCTTCACCCAGGCCGGCTCGGAGGTCTCCACGCTGCTCGGCCGGATGCCCAGCGCTGTGGGCTACCAGCCGACCCTGGCCGACGAGATGGGCGTGCTCCAGGAGCGCATCACGTCGACCCGGGGCCACTCGATCACGTCGATCCAGGCGATCTACGTCCCTGCTGACGACCTGACCGACCCTGCGCCGGCCACCACGTTCACCCACCTCGACGCCACGACGAACCTCTCGCGTGCCATCTCCGAGCTGGGCATCTACCCGGCCGTCGACCCGCTCGACTCGACCTCGCGGATCCTCGACGCGCGCTACGTCGGCGAGAAGCACTACAACGTCGCCCAGCGCGTGAAGGAGATCCTGCAGCGCTACAACGACCTGCAGGACATCATCGCCATCCTGGGTATCGACGAGCTTTCCGAAGAGGACAAGGTCGCCGTCAACCGGGCGCGCCGTATCCAGCGCTTCCTGTCGCAGCCGTTCTTCGTCGCCGAGCAGTTCACCGGTATCCCCGGAAAGTTCACGCCGCTCGACGAGACGATCGACTCCTTCGACAAGCTCTGCAACGGTGATTACGACGACCTGCCGGAGCAGGCGTTCTTCATGTGCGGTGGCATCGAAGACGCGGTGGAGAAGGCGAAGGCGCTGCGCTCAGAGGACGACTGACCAGCGGGCTTCACCCGTTTAGCCGCCTCTACCGGGTTTCGCGTATGCCGAAACCCAGTACATGGCGACGACGGTCTGTCTGTTACCCCAGCCGGGGTTGCGCGAGCGCTGGGCAAAGCGGCCGCGGCGTGCGGCGACCATCCTGGCGCCCGCCTTGCCGGCGCTGGTCCTGCTCGCCGTGACCACGGCCGGCATGGTCGACCCGCCGTCGACCGGTCTCGGCTCCCAGCTGCACGTGCCCCCTGCGGTCGCCGTGACCGTCACCCCGCGCTGATCCGCCCGGACCCGGCGGCGGCTCGGTAGTCTGGAGGTATGCCAATGAGGGTTGCGGTCGTCTCTCCCGAGAAGGAGATCTGGTCGGGTGAGGCGGAGCTGGTGCTGGCGCGCACCCTCGACGGTGACATCGGCGTCATGCCGGGTCACATCCCGCTGCTCGGCGTCCTCGCCGACGAGGGTGAAGTGATCATCCGCACCGGCACCGGTAGTGACGTCACCGCCAAGGTCAGCGGCGGGTTCCTCTCGGTGACCGACGACGGGGTCAGCGTGTTGGCGGAGCGCGCCGAGCTCGACTGAGCCCGTACCGCTCAGCGCGTTCTGCTGGGGTTAGCGCTCGCCGCCGGGCCGCCAGAGCACGTCGCCGCCCGGGTTGGCCGTGCGAGCGAGGATGAAGATCAGATCGCTGAGCCGGTTCAGGTAAAGCGCCGGGGTGCGGTTGGTGCGCGTCGGCTCGGATTCCAGGAGTGCCCAGGTGGCCCGCTCGGCGCGGCGGACGATCGTGCGCACCTGATGCAGCAGGGCAGCCCCGCGGGTGCCGCCGGGCAGGATGAACGACGAGAGCTTCGAAAGCCGCGCGTTGTAGTCATCGCACGCCGCTTCGAGCCGCTCGACGTCGGCATCGGTGATCCGCAACGGTGGGTAGGCGGGATCCGGCACGACGGGGGTGCAGAGGTCGGCGCCGACGTCGAACAGGTCGTTCTGGATGCGGGTGAGCAGGGTGACGATGTCGGCGGGCAGCTCGCCGAGCGCGATCGCGACGCCGATGGCGCTGTTGGCCTCGTCGACGTCCGCGAACGCCCCGAGCCGGGCATCGGTCTTCGCGACCCGGCTCATGTCACCGAGGGCGGTCGTGCCGTCATCGCCTGTCTTCGTGTAGATCCGGGTCAGGTGCACGCTCACCAGCCGACCTTACGGTCGCGGCGAGAATCACACCTGCGACCACACCTGCGACCACACCAGCGACCGCCCAGCACCGTCGTGGTGACCCCTAAAGTGACCGGCGTGGAGCAGTTCCTGGTGACCGGAGGTGTGCGCCTCGAGGGCGAGGTCGCCGTTCACGGTGCGAAGAACTCCGCGCTCAAGCTCATGGCGGCCGCGCTGCTCGCAGAGGGACGCACCACGCTGTCCTCGGTGCCCGACATCCTCGACGTCGACATCATGGGCCAGGTCCTGCGTCGCCTCGGATGCAGCGTGCAGCATGTGAGCAGCCAGGCGGGCGGCCGCCGACGCGAATCGGGTGGGACGGTGACGGTCGACGTGCCGTCGCAGGTCGGTACCGAGGCCGACTACGACCTGGTACGCCGGATGCGGGCGAGCATCGCTGTGCTGGGGCCGCTGGTGGCTCGCCGCGGTGAGGCGAAAGTGGCTCTCCCCGGCGGCGACGCCATCGGCAGCCGGGGTCTGGACATGCACGTCAGCGGACTGCAAAAGCTCGGTGCGACGGTCGAGTCGGAGCACGGCTTCCTCATCGCGCGGGCCGATCGCCTGCGGGGCGCCACGATCTGGCTCGACTTCCCGAGTGTTGGAGCCACGGAGAACCTGCTGATGGCAGCGGTGCTGGCGAAGGGCACCACGGTCATCGACAACGCGGCACGCGAACCCGAGATCGTCGACCTGTGCACGCTGCTGAGCTCGATGGGTGCCCAGCTTTCCGGAGTCGGCTCGTCCACCCTGGAGATCGAGGGTGTCGACGGCCTGCATCCCTGCCCTGGCGTGCATGAGACGGTGCCTGACCGGATCGTTGCTGGCACGTACGCGGTCGCCGCGGTGATGACCCGGGGCGACGTCAGGGTGCGGGGTGGCCGCGTCGAGCATCTCGAGATCCTGCTCGACAAGCTGGTCAGCGCCGGCGCGTCGGTCGAAGCGGGTAACGACGGCTTCCGGGTGACCTGCGACCGCCGGCCCAAGGCCGCCGACGTCGTCACGCTGCCGTATCCGGGCTTTCCCACCGACCTGCAGCCAGCCATGATCGCCCTCGCGTCGGTGAGCGAAGGGGTCGCGATGGTCACCGAAAACGTCTTCGAGGCCCGGTTCGTCTTCTGCGACGAGCTGACCCGGCTCGGCGCCGACGTTCGCACCGATGGCCATCACGCCGTCATCCGCGGCCGCACCCGGCTCTCGGGGGCTCCGGTGCGGGCCCCGGACATCCGGGCGGGGGCCGCTCTGGTGCTGGCGGGGCTGGTGGCGGAGGGCTCGACCGAGGTTCAGGACATTCGCCACATCGACCGCGGCTACGTCCGTTTCGACGAGCAGTTGCGCCGGCTCGGGGCGACGATCAGCCGCGCGCCGGGCCCCGACGATCCTGACAGCTGATCTCTGCCGGCTTCAGGGTTTCGGCGGGTCTGCGCCGAGGCGACGTTCATGTATTCAGAGTTGTCGCCGACATGACAGTGCAATTATCGTCATGGGCCGGTGACTGGACGTAATATCACACCAGCTCCCAGAAGGCATAACCGTGTGAGCGGATATGCAGAGGACACTGAGAGGCCCCGATGATCCGCTGCATCGAGATGGCGCCAGGTGAATTCAAGCTGAGTGGTCGCGTCGACGTGACGAGTGTTGCTGACCTGCGTACCGAGCTGCAACAGGCCGTCGATACGGCAAGTCCGCTTGCTGGTGTCCCGGGCGCGGTGATCCGTTTCCAGGTCGCAGAGCTGGAGCTCGTTGACGCCGCTGGTCTTGGGGCTCTGGTCGCCGCCCACCGCCGTGCCGGCCGCGCGGGGCTGGGATTTTCCCTGGTCAACGTTCCCGAGCGACTTTCTCGCCTGCTGTTCATCAGCCGCCTCTACCGGGTGCTCGCCGTCGAAAAGGTCGATTATTTGCCGCAGCGTGAAGGTCCGCGGGAACTCACCCCCCGGCCGCGTAATTCCGGGATCGACGGCGCGTCTGCGATCCTCGCCTAGTTCGTTTTGAGCTAGCAAATTCTGGGGTGCTTTGGCGCGGGCCCGCCCCTCGTTACCGGCCGGTAAAGTTCGGGCATGAGCGGCGAGCGTGACAAGCCCTGGGTGATGCGCACCTACGCCGGGCATTCATCCGCCAAGGCGTCGAACGAGCTGTACCGGCGCAATCTGGCCAAGGGCCAGACCGGGCTGTCGGTGGCGTTCGACCTTCCGACCCAGACCGGCTACGACCCGGATAGCGAGCTCTCCCGGGGCGAGGTCGGCAAGGTCGGCGTGCCGGTGGCCGCGCTGGCCGATATGCGCCAGCTCTTCGACGGCATTCCGCTCGGCGAGATGAACACGTCGATGACGATCAACGCGACGGCCATGTGGCTGCTCGCGCTCTACCAGGTGGTCGCCGAGGAGCAGGCCGAAGCCGCCGGTGAGGACCCCCGCGAGGTCGTGCACCGGCTGACCGGCACGACCCAGAACGACATCATCAAGGAGTACCTGTCGCGGGGGACGTACGTGTTCCCGCCGGCCCCGTCGATGCGCCTGATCAGCGACATGATCGCGTACTCGGTGACCGAGATCCCCAAGTGGAATCCGATCAACATCTGCTCCTACCACCTGCAGGAAGCCGGGGCGACCCCGGAGCAGGAGCTGGCGTACGCCCTGTGCACCGCCATCGCCGTTCTCGACAGCGTGCGCGATAGCGGCCAGGTGCCTGCCGAGCGGTTCGGCGACGTCTGCGCGCGGATCTCCTTCTTCGTGAACGCCGGGGTGCGCTTCGTCGAGGAGATGTGCAAGATGCGGGCGTTCGGACGGCTGTGGGACGAGCTCTTGCGCACCCGTTACGGCGTCGAGAACCCCAAGCACCGCCGCTTCCGTTACGGGGTGCAGGTCAATTCGCTCGGCCTGACCGAGGCGCAGCCGGAGAACAACGTCATCCGGATCGTGCTGGAAGCCCTCGGCGTCACGCTGTCGAAGGACGCGCGGGCTCGCGCCCTGCAGCTGCCGGCTTGGAACGAGGCGCTCGGACTGCCCCGCCCCTGGGACCAGCAGTGGTCGCTGCGTATCCAGCAGATCCTGGCCTTCGAGACCGATCTGCTCGAGTATGACGACCTGTTCGAGGGTTCCGTCGTCATCGAGCGCCGGGTCGGCGAGCTGGTGGCCGCGGCGCAGGCGGAGATCGATCGCGTGCAGGCCATGGGCGGGGCGGTGGCTGCCGTCGAGTCCGGCTACATGAAGGCCCAGCTGGTCGACGCGCATTCGCAGCGGCGCCGGCGGATCGAGGGCGGCGAGGATGTGGTGGTGGGCGTGAACCGCTTCACCACCACCGAGCCGAGCCCACTCACCGAGAACCTCGAAACCAGCGTCCAAACGGTGGATCCGGCTACCGAAGCGGCGCAGATCGAGGCCGTACGCGCCTGGCGGGCCGACCGCGATCCCGAGCGCGCCGACGCGGCGCTGCGAGCACTTCGTGATGCGGCCAAGACCGCGGAGAACCTCATGGTCGCCACGCTCGCCTGCGCGCGCGCCGGGGTGACGACCGGCGAGTGGGCGGGAGCCTTGCGCGAGGTGTTCGGCGAGTACCGGGCGCCCACCGGGGTCTCGGCCGGGTCCTCCGTGGGAGCGATCGCGGCGGGCGGGGCAGCGGGTGAGGAGATCGCCGAGGTCCGGGCGCTGGTGGCGCGTACCGGCGAGGAGCTCGGGCGGCGGCTGAAGATCCTGGTCGGGAAGCCGGGCCTGGACGGCCACAGCAACGGCGCTGAGCAGATCGCCGTACGGGCCCGCGACGTCGGCTTCGAGGTGATCTACCAGGGGATCCGGCTGACGCCCGCGCAGCTCGTCAGCGCGGCGGCGCAGGAGGACGTGCACGTCGTCGGCTTGTCGATCCTGTCCGGCTCGCACCTCGAGCTTGTCCCCGAGATCCTGAAGGGGCTGCGGGCCGCCGGCCTCGACGACGTACCGGTGGTCGTGGGCGGCATCGTCCCGGACGCTGATGCGCGGCGTCTCAAGGAGCTCGGGGTCGCCGCCGTCTTCACCCCCAAGGACTACGGGATCACCGGGATCATGCGCGAGATCGTCGAAATCATCCGCGAGGGCGCGGGGCTGTCGAGAAGCTGAGGCTCGGCTGTCGAAAAAGCTAGGCTGCGTCAGGTGCGGCTCGTCATCGCCCGGTGCACCGTGGATTACGCGGGCAAGCTGACCGCCCACCTTCCCAGCGCGGTGCGCTTACTGATGGTGAAGGCCGACGGCTCGGTGAGCATCCACGCCGACGACCGCGCCTACAAACCGCTGAACTGGATGAGCCCGCCCTGCACCCTCATCGAGCAGGACGCACTCTGGCGCGTCGAGAACAAGGCCGGCGAGCAGCTCGTCATCACCATCGAGGACGTCATGCATGACTCCAGCCACCATTTGGGCACCGATCCGGGCCTGGTGAAGGATGGTGTTGAAGCTCACTTGCAAGTGCTGCTGGCCGAGCACTGCGAGTCGATCGAGGAAGGTCTGCGCCTCGTGCGGCGCGAGCACGACACCGGAATCGGCCCGGTCGATCTGCTCTGCCGTGACGGGAGCGGTCTGAGCGTCGCGGTCGAGATCAAGCGCCGCGGCGAGATTGACGGCGTTGAGCAGCTCACTCGCTACCTGGCGCGGATGTCGGCCGACCCCCAGCTGAACCAGCCGGTGCGGGGACTGCTCGTCGCGCAGGCGATCACGCCCCAGGCGCGGCTGCTGGCCGCCGACCGGGGGATCGGTTGCGTCACGGTCGACTACGACGCGCTGCGGGGTTTCGCTCCCACCATTCCGACCCTGTTCTGACCCTCACGGGCCTGCTACCTCCCGTTACGGACCGCCCGCAACCCCGTTGTCTGAAAGACTTGGGCGGTGCCGTCACTGACGCCGGCACGCGTGACCGGAGGGACGGAACCAGCCATGGCGCGAGGTTTTCAGAAGGCGGGCATCGTCGGCGTAGGCACGATGGGCGCAGGGATTGCCGAGGTTCTCGCCAAGGCCGGCCTCGACGTCGTTGCCGTGGAAATCGACGACCAGGGCGTCAAGCGGGGTCGCGAGCACATCGAGCATTCAACGGAGCGTGCGGTCCGCGGCGGCAAGATGACCGAAGCCGAACGCGTCGCCCTGCTGGCCCGCATCCACGTCGGCACCGAGCTCTCCGCGCTGGCCGACGCCGACCTCGTGATCGAGGCGATTCCCGAGCAGCTGGAGGTCAAGCAGG
>CAVQDA010000012.1:0-23120 GCA_963711145.1 uncultured Actinomycetota bacterium | reverse complement strand
GCCTCAGCACGCCTGATCACACCATTCCCGGCAGCTTACGAAGGTCCCAACCCTGACCCCACGTGCCGCCCGTACGCTGGTCGCAAATGTCGACCACTGGGATACGAGCGCTCCGGCAGCGCCTCACAGCACTGCGCCAACCCCTGCCCGCTCCCCTGTATGCGCGGCTCACCCGCGTCACCATGGTGCTGCTGGGCCTGATCGTGGTGACGGGCGCGGCGGTGCGGCTCACCAAGAGCGGGCTCGGCTGCCCGACCTGGCCGGAGTGCGGCGACGGCTCGTTCGTGGCCCGGTCGCAGTTCGCGCTGCACGGCGTGGTCGAGTTCGGTAACCGGCTGGTCAGCCTCGGGGTCGGGGTCGTCATCGCCGCGGCCGTCCTCGGCTCGCTGCGGCTGCGCGAGCGGCGTCGCGAGCTCACCGTGCTCTCGGCCGGGCTGGTCCTCGGGTTCGTCGCCCAGGCCGTCCTCGGCGGCCTGACGGTGATCTTCCACCTGAACCCGGCATTGGTCGCCGGGCACTTCCTGGTCTCGATGCTGCTGCTGTGGAACGCGTCGGTGCTGGATGCGCGCGCGCGTCAGGTCCCGGGGACGACGGTGCGGCTCGCCCGGCGCGAGCTCGTCCTGCTCGCCGACCTGCTCGCCGTCGCCTCGGGAGCCGTCCTGATCCTGGGCACCGTCGTCACCGGTGCCGGACCGCACAGCGGCGACACGGGCGACGTCCAGCGCTTCGCCATCAACATCCGAAGCGCCGCGCAGCTGCACGCGGATTCGGCCATGCTGCTGACCGGCCTGGTGATCGCCATGGTGTTCGCCGCCCGGATGGCTCCCGACCCCCGCACCACGCGCCGGCTGGCGGTCGCGCTCGCCGTCACGGTGCTCGCCCAGGTCGCGGTCGGCTTCACCCAGTATTTCCTCGGGATTCCGACGGGCCTGGTGGCGATCCACGTCGCCGGCGCGACCCTGCTCTGGATCCTCGCGCTCTACCTGCGGCTCTCGCTGACCGGCCGGGTCCCGGTCGGTGCGGGGAAAGCCGGATCAGACCAGCTGGTCGATGGCGATGGCCAGGAAAAGCAGCGTGAGATAGCTGATCGAGAGGTGGAACAGCCGCATCGGCCGCGGGTCGCGGCCGGCGGTAGCGCGGGCTAGCAGCGCGTGCGCCTCGAGGATGAACCAGCAGCCCGTGACGGCCGCTGACACCAGGTAGATCAGACCGAGCCGGCCAACCGGCACGAGCGCGAGCGACGCGACCACCATCAGCCACGAGTACGCGACGATCCGCCGGGCGACCGCGACCGGGGTAGCCACCACCGGCAGCATCGGCACGCCGGCAGCGGCGTAATCGTCACGGAACCGCATCGCCAGCGCCCAGAAGTGCGGCGGGGTCCACAGGAAGACCACGACGAACAGCAGCGCGGCAGACCAGCCCACGGTGCCCGTCACGGCCGACCACCCGATCAGCACCGGGAAGCAGCCGGCCGCCCCGCCGATCACGATGTTGGACGGGGTGCGGCGCTTGAGCCCGATCGTGTACACGAAGACGTAGAACGCGATCGCCCCGTCGGCCAGCAGCGCCGACAGCCAGTTGGTGGTGAACCCCAGCTCGACGGTCGCCAGGACCCCCAGCACCAGGCCGAAGATCAACGCGGAGCGCGGAGCCACCTCGTGGCGCACCAGCGGGCGCGCGCGGGTGCGGTGCATCACCTGGTCGATGTCACGGTCGACGTAGCAATTGATCGTGTTGGCGCTGCCCGCCGCCAGGCTCCCGCCGACGAGCGTGGACACCAGCAGCCAGCCGCCGGGGAAGCCGCGCGCCGCCAGCACCATGGCCGGCACGGTCGTCACCAGCAACAGCTCGATGATCCGCGGCTTGGTCAGCGCGACGTAGGCGCGAATCCGGTGGGAGAGCGCGACACGGCCGGTGACTTCAGGGACTTCAGTGACTTCGGTGGCCTGGCCTGACTCCTGCTCACGGAGCTCGTCGGCGGGGACCACGCGGCGCGCCGGCGTGCGGCGCGAACCCGGCGGAGCCAGCAGGGACAAACAGACCTCATCCACAGGCGGGCACGGCAGCAAACCGTGCCCGGGCGGCGCTCTGCCGCAGGGCGATTCAACGCGCTGCCCACTGTAGCCGCCCTTGATGTCAGGCAGGCGACTTCCACACGCGTCACCAGCGGGAGAGTGATCATGTGGTGAACGCGCGCCTCGGGGGTAGGCCAATCAGCACGAACACGGAATGATCCTCATGACCGGCGATGCGCGTGCCGGCCACCGCGCTGCGCCCGGCGGGACGTCAACCGTCGCGAGTAGCGTTTTACCTGCATAGCAGACACGCTCGGAAGGAGTTGGCCGCGTGACGACCACCAAAGAACGGTCTGCAGGCAAGTCCGCAGACAGCGGCTGGTCCTCGGACCTCGATCGGCAGGCCGTCGACCACGTTCGCGCCCTGGCCATGGACGCCGTCCAGGCCGCGGGTGACGGGCATCCCGGTACGGCGATGAGCCTGGCCCCGGCCGCGTACCTGCTCTTCCAGGAATTCCTGCGCCACGACCCCACCGACCCGGACTGGATCGGACGCGACCGCTTCGTGCTCTCGTGCGGGCATTCCAGCCTCACGCTCTACATCCAGCTCTACCTGTCGGGCTACGGCCTCACCCTCGAGGATCTGAAGCTCTACCGGCAGTGGGGCAGCCTGACCCCGGGACACCCCGAGCACGGCCACACCCTCGGCGTCGAGGCCACGACCGGTCCGCTCGGCTCGGGCGTCGCCACCGCCGTCGGCATGGCCATGGCGGCCCGGCGCGAGCGCGGGCTCTACGACCCGGACGCCAAGCCCGGTGAGAGCGTCTTCGACCACACCATCTGGGTGTTCGTCTCCGACGGCGACATGGAGGAGGGCATCTCCGCGGAGGCGAGCAGCCTCGCGGGCCACCAGCGGCTGGGCAACCTCGTCGTCCTCTATGACGACAACCACATTTCCATCGAGGGCAACACCGACGTGGCGTTCAGCGAGAACGTCGCGGGGCGTTATGCGGCGTACGGCTGGCACGTCCAGGACGTCGCCGACTCCGAGGATGTGAACGCGCTCCGCAAGGCCCTCGAGGCCGCTCAGGCGGAGACCGACCGCCCCAGCTTCATCCGCATGCGCAGCATCATCGGCTTCCCGGCGCCGCACCTGCAGAACACCGGCAAGATCCACGGGAGCGCGCTCGGCGCCGAGGAAGTCGCAGCCACCAAGGAGATCCTGGGGCTGGATCCGCACGCGAATTTCGCGATGCCGGAGGAGGTGCTGGCGCATGCCCGCGCGGTCGTCGACCGCGGTCGCGCGGCGCACGACGCATGGGAAACCCGTTACCAGGCGTGGAGAACGGCCAACCCGTCCGGCGCCGAACTGCTCGACCGGCTGCGCGAGCGGCGGCTGCCCGACGGATGGGAGCAGGCGCTTCCCACCTACCCGGCCGACCCCAAGGGCGTGGCCACCCGCAAGGCTTCGGGTGACGTGCTTTCCGCGCTCGAGGACGTCATGCCGGAGCTGTGGGGCGGCTCGGCCGACCTCGCCGGCAGCAACCTCACCTCGATGAAGGGCGCGCTCTCCTTCGAGGCCGATACGGCCGACGACCGCGGTCCGTACGGCCGCACGCTGCACTTCGGCATCCGTGAGCACGCCATGGGCGCGGTGCTGAACGGCATCGCGCTGCACGGCGGCACGCGTCCCTATGGCGGCACGTTCCTGGTATTCAGCGACTACATGCGCGGCGCGGTGCGGCTGGCGGCTCTCATGAAGCTGCCGGTGATCTACGTGTGGACCCACGATTCGATCGGTCTCGGCGGCGACGGCCCGACCCACCAACCGGTCGAGCATCTGGCGTCGCTGCGGGCGATGCCGGGCCTCGACGTCGTGCGCCCGGCCGACGCCAACGAGACGGTGATCGCCTGGCGCACCACGCTCGAGCAGCACGACCGCCCGGTCGCGCTGGCGCTGTCCCGGCAGAACGTGCCGACCATCGACCGCAGCCAGTTCGCCGGAGCCGAAGGCGTCACCAAGGGGGCCTACGTCCTCGCGGAGGCGAGCAGCGGTACCCCGAAGGTCATCCTCATCGCCACCGGTTCTGAAGTCAGCCTGGCCTTGACGGCGCGCGAGACCCTGGAGGCCGAGGGCACCCCCACCCGGGTCGTCTCGATGCCGTGCCGCGAATGGTTTCTCGCCCAGGACCCGAGCTACCAGCAGACCGTGCTGCCGCCCGGGATCAAGGCAAGGGTCTCCGTCGAAGCCGCGGTTTCCCTCGGCTGGCGAGATTTCGTCGGCGACTCCGGCGAGTGCATTTCCCTCGAACACTTCGGCGCGAGCGCCCCGTACGAGATCATTTACGAGCAGTTCGGCATCACCCCGGAGCGCATCGTGGCCGCGGCGCACTCCAGCCTGTCCAAGGTCGGGGCCACCTCGGGCTCCCCGACCGGCAACTGAGCACGGAAAGGCTCCCTCATGAGCGATCCACTACGCCAGCTCTCCGAAGCCGGCGTCGCCGTCTGGCTCGACGACCTGAGCCGTTCCCGGCTGCAGACGGGCAACCTGACCGATCTCATCCGCGACCGCAGCGTCGTCGGCATCACCACCAATCCGACGATCTTCCAGAAGGCGATCTCCGGCAGCGACCTCTACCACCCGCAGCTCGCCGACCTGGCGGTGCGGGGCGTCGACGTGGGCGAGGCGCTGCGGGCCATCACCACCATGGACGTTCGCCACGCCTGCGACGTGCTCCGGCCGGCCTATGACGCGAGCGACGGGGTCGACGGCCGGGTGTCCATCGAGGTCGACCCGAGGATCTCGGACTCGGCCGAGAAGACGATCGCCGAGGCCCGCGCGCTGTGGTGGCTGGTCGACCGTCCCAACCTGTTCATCAAGATCCCCGCAACGATGGGCAGCCTGCCGGCCATCAGCCAGGCGCTTTCCGAGGGCATCAGCGTCAACGTCACGCTGATCTTCAGCCTGGCGCGCTACGACCTGGTGATGGACGCGTTCCTGGAAGGCCTGGAGCGCGCGCACGCGTCCGGCCTGGACCTTTCGCGCATCGGTTCGGTCGCGTCGTTCTTCGTCAGCCGGGTCGACACCGAGGTCGACAAGCGGCTCGACAAGATCAGCACCCCCGAGGCCAAGGCGTTACTGGGCAAGGCAGCGGTCGCGAACGCGCGGCTGGCCTACCAGCACTACGAGAACGTCTTCAGCGGCGATCGCTGGAAGCGGCTGGCCGCCGCCGGCGCCAAGCCGCAGCGTCCGCTCTGGGCCTCCACCGGCGTCAAGGACCCGAACTACTCCGACACCCTGTACGTGGCCGACCTGGTCGCGCCCGGCACGGTCAACACCATGCCGGAGGCCACCATGGATGCGGTGTACGACCACGGGGTGATCGAGAGCGACACGGTCCGCGGTCACTACGCCGACGCCCAGCGCGTGCTGGACGAGCTCAAGGCGATCGGGGTCGACTACGGCGACGTCGTCGAGACGCTCGAACGTGAGGGCGTCGAGAAGTTCGAGGACTCCTGGAATCAGCTCATCGACGCCGTCAGCGAGCAGCTGGGGGCGCAGAAGTGACGGAAGTTCTTGCTCAGCGGGCCAACCCGCTGCGCGATCCACGCGACCGCCGGCTGCCGCGCGTTCCCGACCCGTGCGCGCTGGTCGTGTTCGGCGTCACCGGCGACCTCGCCCGCAAGAAACTCATCCCGGCGATCTACGACCTGGCCAACCGGGGGCTGCTTCCCCCGGGCTTCGTCCTGCTGGGTTTCGCCCGGCGCGACTGGAACCACGGCGATTTCGCCGAGCTGGCCCGCACGTCCGCGGAGGCGCATGCCCGTACCGAGTTTCGCGAGGAGGTCTGGAAGCGGCTGGCCGACAGCATCCGCTTCGTGCCCGGATCCTTCGACGACGACGACGCTTTCGACCGACTGCAACAGCAGCTCCTCGACCTCGAGCACAGCCACGGCATCAGCGGCAACGCCGCGTTCTACCTCTCGATCCCGCCGCCCGCGTTCCCCGCCGTGCTCAAGCAGATGGAGCGCACCGGAATGGCGTCGAACGAGCAGTCCGGTGGGTGGCGCCGGGTGGTCGTGGAGAAGCCGTTCGGTCACGACCTGAAGTCCGCGCGTGAGCTGAATGCGTTGGTGGACAACGTCTTCACGGCTGACGACGTCTTCCGCATCGACCACTACCTGGGCAAGGAGACCGTCCAGAACCTGCTCGCGTTGCGCTTCGCGAACACGCTCTTCGAGCCGATCTGGAACAGCCACTTCGTCGATTCGGTGCAATTCACGATGGCCGAAGACGTCGGCATCGGGGGGCGCGCCGGGTTCTACGACTCGGCCGGGGCCGCTCGCGACGTCCTGCAGAACCACCTGCTCCAGCTGCTGGCACTGACCGCCATGGAAGAGCCGGTCTCCTTCGACGCCGACGCGCTACGCACCGAAAAGGTCAAGGTTCTCGGGGCCATCTCGCTCCCCGAGGACATGGAGCACGACGCGATCCGGGGTCAGTACGTGCAGGGCTGGCTCGCCGGTCAGCGGGTCCCCGGATACCTCGACGAGCAGGCCGTGCCGGAAGGCTCCACGACCGAGACGTACGCCGCCGTCCGCCTCGGCGTCGAGACCCGGCGCTGGGCCGGAGTGCCGTTCTACTTGCGTACCGGCAAACGGCTGCCGCGACGGGTCACCGAGATCGCGGTCTCGTTCAAGCGCGCGCCGCACCTGCCGTTCGAGGCGACCGACACCACCGAGCTCGGCCACAACCAGCTCGTGGTGCGCGTACAGCCGGACGAGGGCGTGACCCTGCGCTTCGGCTCCAAGGTGCCGGGCACGCTGATGGAGGTGCGTGACGTCTCGATGGACTTCCTCTACGGGGAAGCCTTCACCGAGGGCTCGCCCGAGGCCTACGAGCGGCTGATCCTCGATGTCCTCATCGGCGATCAAAGCCTGTTCCCCCGCAACGCCGAAGTCGAGCACTCGTGGCGGGTGATCGATCCGCTCGAGGACTTCTGGGCGGGCCAGCAGCCGCACCTGTACCGGGCCGGCGAGTGGGGGCCGCGCGCGGCCGACGAGATGCTCGCCCGCGAGGGCCGGTCGTGGCGGCGACCATGAAACTCCTTCGCGTTCGGCCGCCAGCCCAAACCCCCGACCCCGCTGGGAGAATCGCGTGACCACGCTGTGGGACACCACCGGCTCCGACGTCGTCCGCGCGCTCGAAGCCGAACGCCGGTCCGCCGGAGCGCTCGCGTTCGGGCTCGCGCTCACCCTCGTCGTCGTCACCGATCAGGAGGGCCTCGCGCAAGCCGAGGCGGCAGCCAAAGCCGCCGCCTCGGCCCACCCGTGCCGCATCCTGCTGGTGATCCGGCGCCACCTCGAGGCCCCCGAGCCGCGCCTGGACGCCGAGGTCCTCATCGGCGGGCGGCTCGGACCCGGCGAGGCCGTCGTCATGCGGATGTTCGGCCGCCTCGCGCTGCACGCGGAGTCGGTCGTACTCCCGCTGCTCGCCCCGGACGCCCCGGTCGTCACGTGGTGGCACGGCGCCATGCCCGAGAAGATCGCGTACGACCCGCTGGGTGTCTTCGCCGACCGCCGCGTCACCGAAAGCGTGCACAGCAGCGATCCGATGGCTGCCCTGCACCAGCGCGCCGTCGACTACGCGCCAGGCGATACCGACCTGTCCTGGGCGCGTACGACCAACTGGCGCGCCCTCGTCGCGGCCGCGTTCGACTCGGTGTCCGCGACCCCTAAATCGGCCATCGTGACCGGCGCCGAGACCCCGTCCACCGCGCTGCTCGTCGGCTGGCTGCGCAGCAAGCTCGGGATCGACGTGCACCTTTCCACCTCCGGCAGCGACATCCAGGAAGTGTCGTTCGAGCTGGCCGAGAGCGGCGCCGCGTCCGAGCTGACCATCAAGCGCCGCGACGAGCGCAGCGCGGTCATCACCCGCAGCGACCAGACCGACCGCGTCATGCCGCTCGCCCCCCGCGATCTCGGCGACCTGCTGGCCGAGGATGTGCGCCGGCTCGACGCCGACGAGGTCTTCGCCGAGGCGCTCTCGGCATGGACCGGCGTGAAGAACCTCAGCCGCCGGCCCCCGAAGCGCGACCACATCTGGCACGACCCGATGCACGGCGCGAACGGCGCTGACGCCGCCGAACTCACCCAGGCCGACGAGAAGGCCCGGCCGGCGCCGGCGAAGGCGGCCAAGAAGTGACTGCCCCCGCCGAGGTCATCGTCCACCGTGACGCCGGCCTGCTGGCCAAAGCCGTCGCCGCACGGATCATCACCCGGCTGGTCGACGCCCAAGCCTCCAAGGGCAGCGCGAGCCTGGTGCTGACCGGTGGCGGGATCGGCGGCGCGTCGCTGCGGGCGGTACGCGAGAGCCCGGCGGTCGAGGCCGTCGACTGGCACCGGCTCGACGTCTGGTGGGGCGACGAGCGCTTCGTCGCCCGTGACAGCGACGACCGGAACGAGAAGGCCGCCCGGGAGGCGTTGCTCGACCACGTCGACGTCGACCCGGCGCGCGTCTTCCCGATGGGATGGGCGGGCGGCGAGGACGGCGACGACCCGGACGCGGCGGCCGCGCGCTACGCCGAGACCCTCGCCTCGCGCGCCCACCCCGAGGACCACAGTCCGGTACCGCGCTTCGACGTGCTGCTGCTCGGCCTCGGCCCGGAAGGCCATATCGCGTCGATCTTTCCCGAGTCGCCGGCCGCCCATGACGAGCGAACGGTGACGGCAGTGCACGGCTGCCCCAAGCCGCCACCGACGCGTATCACCTTGACCCAGGTCGCGATCAGGTCAGCCAACGAGGTGTGGGTCGTGGCCGCCGGCGGCGAGAAGGCCGACGCGGCGCGCCTCGCCCTGTCAGGCGCCGGCCCGCTGCAGGTGCCGGCGGCCGGTGCGTCGGGACGCGTGCGCACCCTCTGGCTGCTCGACCGGGCGGCGGCTTCCGCGCTGCCTCCGGGGCTCAACCGGATCTCCAGCCCCTGATCCTGCGGCCGGACCGAAGAGCGAGCGTTACCCGAAACTTTCGGACGTGCTAGCGGCTGCGCAGCCTCGCGAGCGCCTCTTGCAGGATGGCCTCGCCGTCCTCGTCGTTGCGCCGCTCGCGGACGTACGCCAGGTGGGTCTTGTACGGCTCGTTGCGCGGCGGCGGCGGGGTGTTGTGCCGGTCGGTGCCGGCCGGGTAGCCGCAGCGCGGACAGTCCCACGTCTCGGGCACCGCAGCATCCTCGGCGAACGACGGCCGCGTCTCATGCCCGTTGGCACAGTAGAAAGCGATGCGGATGCGCGGAGCGCGCTCGCCCCGCTCGGACTCTCCCATCGGGCCCGCGCCCACTCGGCTTCCCCGAATCGCGTTACCGCCCGCGCCACCAGCCACTGGCACTCCTTCAATCCGGCCAGAGCCGCCCGCGGCCTCTCGGCCACGTGCGGGTCGGCGCTATGTCAGTCGACTTTCCGAGCTTTTCCGATGGCCCGCCGCCCCCCGGGATGACGCGCCTAGGAGATGCTACGGCGTCGGTGTAGGCGATCGTGCAGGATCCCCCGGACGCGTGGAACCCAGGGCCACATTCGCCGGATCCGCGTTGCTGAACACGGGCGAGATCGGCGCGAATTCGACGTTTGGTCCGCGCGGGTAGACCGTGCTCAACTGCGCCAGCGGAATCACGATTGCCGCGGCAGTCAGGCCGGTGTCGAACGATTCCCAGGCGACGATCGAGGCATCCTCCTGCCGCTGCGCGTTCGCCGACAGCAGCTGGCTCAGCAAGAGCGGCGGGCGACGCAACGAGACCGCGTCTGCACCGGGCCAGGCGGCGTCGAGCAGCGGGGCCAGCACGCCGCGGGGAGCCGGGAAACGCAGCGGCCGGATCGCGAGCAGCAGGTCCCAGCCGCCCACCCGGGCAAGCGAGGCGTACCGGATCGGGCTGGGCGCCGTGAGGCGCAGCCGCACCCCCGCAATCGCCAGCCGCGACGCGATGACCGCCGCCGCAGCCCGCGACTGCGGCGTGTTCGGGATCAGCATCGTGAGCGTCGCCCCGGTGACCCCGATCGTGTGCGCGCACCGGGCCGGCGGCAGAGCCGGGCTGACCGAGCTGGACGGTGCACCGCTGGTGGGTGCAGCCGACGACGCCGCCGGGCTCGCCGATGATCCGGGTGTCGGCGTGAGCGACGGGCTGGGCGATGGGCTGGGAGACGGCGAGGCAGTGCGCTGGCCGTCCGGCGTGAGCGAGAGGTTGGCGAGCAGATCGTCCGCCGGGGTCGCGAGCCCGGGCCCGAGCGCCGCAGCGATGCGGGTACGCGCACCGGCGCCGATGCAGGCGGCGAGCACGCGCCGCACCCCAGCCACCCCCAGGCGCAATGACGCCGGACCGCGCGAGCCCACCGCCAGCACCACGGCGGACTGCGGCGGCGCCGTGATCACTTCATCGGCCGAGGCCGACGCTTGCCCCGCCACTGCCAGCTGCGACGAGGCGGGCACGTCAAGCGAGAGGTCGGCGGCGCCGGACCGCACCAGCTCGGTGACCTTCGCCGCGGTCATACCGCCCCGCACGGAGATGTGGTCGACGTAGGCGCGCCGGAGCGGATCGCTGTCCGGACTCCAGGAGGGACTACGCGAAAGGGCGTAGGTCTCGCCTGTCTGCGGGCTGACGAACCGGTACGGGCCGTCACCGACGAAGCTCAGCGGATCGTTCGTCACCCGCAGACCCACGAACGACTCGACCGGCAGCGGGGACGTCTCGGGCAGCGCCAGGATCGCGGTGAGGTCGTTGGTCGGGCGCAGCAGCTGGATCTGGAGCGTCGTATCGCCCTGCGTGCTGAGGCCGGGGATGGTGACCGCATCAAGATCGTTGATCGTGGCAGGTGGATGGGCCGCCAGCTTGCGGCAGGCGGCCGCGTAGCCGACGACCGACTCCTCCAGGTAACCGCGCACCGGCGAGTTGATCTGCGGAAGGCACAGCCGCTTGAGCGCTCGCAGCTCATCCCGGGCCGTCACGCGGCGCCCGCTCGGGACGTCCCACCGGACCGTCCGGAGCGTGATGGTGGCCTTCCGGCCGCCGTCGCTCAGCTTCGGCGGACCGCCGGCGAGATCCGGCACCGGACCGGACTGCGGCGCTGCTTCGCTCGCGCTGGAGGTGGCGGACGCGCCGGGCGACGGGCTCGCCGACGCGGTCGTCGCCGTCGGGTCGGTGGACGGGTAGCCGTAGAGCTGCCGCAGCACGAGCCGCCCGATGAGCTGGTTGCCCTGCGCGACCGAAACGGCCGACTGGCCCGGCGCCAGCGTCTGCTCGTTTTCCGGTGCGGCAGGGTCGAGATCGAGGACGCGCGCGACCCCCGCGATGCGCAACGTGCCGCCGGGCCTGGGACCGGAGGTCGGGGAGGGCGTCGGGGTGCTGGCCGACGGGGTGGGCTTGGGGCTGCCACCGCCGCAGGCCGCCGCCGCGAGCAACACCGAGAGCGCAGCGCAGCCGACCCGGGCACGGGCTCGGCCCGGTGACGGACTCCGGGTCAGCCGGTGCCGCGGGCTCCGGCCATGCACCGGCTCAGCTCTTGTCCAGCAAACCGAGGCTGACGATCGAGGCGACCCACACTAGGCCCACCGCGATGGTGAACCGGTCGAGGTTCTTCTCCACCACCGAGGAGCCGCCGAGCGAGGACGAGACGCCGCCGCCGAACAGGTTGGACAAGCCACCACCCTTGCCACGATGCAAGAGGATCAGCGCGATCAGGATCAGGCTGGTCAGGATCAGGATCAACGACAGGACGAACTTCACTTCACACCACCACCCGCGCGTTAGCGTAATGGCAAGCGACCGGATGACCCTGCCCACGGTCGATCAACTGCGGCTGCTCGGTGATGCAGAGCTGGCGCTCGGCGTCGTTCAGCTCCCCGGAAAACACCTGGCAGCGCGTGCGGAAGCGGCAGCCGCTCGGCGGATTCGCGGGGCTCGGCACGTCACCGGAAATGATGATTCGCTGGCGGCGGCGTTCCTTCTCGGGGTCGGGGATCGGAACCGCGCTGATCAGCGCCTGCGTGTACGGGTGCGACGGCTGCTCGAAAAGCGTGTCGCGGTCGGCCATCTCGACGATGGTGCCGAGGTACATGACCGCCACGTTGGTGGCGATGTGGCGCACGACCGACAGGTCGTGGGCGATGAACAGGTACGTGAGCCCCAATTCGTGCTGCAGGTCCTCGAGCAGGTTGATGACCTGCGCCTGGATCGACACGTCGAGCGCCGACACCGGCTCGTCACAGATGACCAGCTTCGGGTTCAGGCTGATCGCACGGGCGATACCGACACGCTGACGCTGGCCGCCGGAGAACTCGTGCGGGTAGCGGCTGGCGTGCTCGGCGGCCAGTCCCACCCGCTCCAGCAGCGCGTTGACCTTCCCTTCCTCGGGAAGGCCGTGAATGCGGAACGGCTCCCGCAGGGTGGCCCGTACCGTCTGGCGAGGGTTGAGGCTGGCGTAGGGGTCCTGGAAGACGATCTGCATCTCCCGGCGCAGCCGGCGCAGCTGCCGCGGCCCGACGTTGGTGATGTCCTCGCCCTCGAACGTGATCGATCCCGACGTGGGCTCCAGCAGCCGCAGGACGGTACGGGCGGTGGTGCTCTTCCCGCAGCCCGATTCACCGACGAGCGCGAGCGTCTCGCCCCGCTGCACGTCGAACGAGACCCCGTCGACCGCCTGCACCGCACCGATCTGCCGCTGGAAGACGATGCCGGAGCGGATCGGGAAATGCTTCTTCAGGTCGACGACCTTGAGCAGGGGCGCGTCATCCGGCGGCGGCGAGGAGGCCTTCTCCATGCTGGGGGCGGTCACGAGGTCCCCTCCTGTTCGGCAGCCGCAGCGGCGTCCGACGCGGCTACCTCCTCGGCCTTCGCGGCTACCTCGGCACTGTGATGGCAGGCCGCGAAGTGACCGGCCATGTCCTGCTCCATCAGAGCAGGGACGACCGTGCGGCACACCTTCGTGGCGAACGAGCACCGCGGATGGAACGGGCACCCCGCAGGCACGTGGATCAGGCTCGGCGGGGAGCCAGGGATGGGCTCGAGCCGCTCGGCCCGCCGCTGGTCAAGGCGGGCCAGGCTCGAGAGCAAGCCGAGCGAGTACGCGTGCCGCGGGTGGTAGTAGATGCCGTTGGTGTCGGCGAACTCGGCCACCCGGCCGGCGTACATCACCATGACGCGGTCGGCGTGGCTGGCCACCAGGCCGAGGTCGTGGGTGATGAGCACGATCGCCGTGCCGCGCTGCTCCTGCAGGTTCTCGAGCAGGTCCATGATCTGGGCCTGCACCGTGACGTCGAGCGCCGTGGTGGGCTCGTCCGCGAGCAGCAGCGCCGGGTTCAGCGCGAGCGCCATCGCGATCATGGCGCGCTGGCGCATGCCGCCGGAGAACTGGTGCGGGTACTCCTTGGCCCGCCCGCGCGGGTTGGGAATGCCCACCTCGCCGAGCAGGTCGACCGCCCGGGACTTCGCGGCCGAACGCGAGAGCGACTCGTGGACCCGGATCACCTCGGCGATCTGGCTGCCCACTTTGAAGACGGGGTTCAGCGCCGTCAACGGGTCCTGGAAGATCATCGAGACTTCCTTGCCGCGCAACGCGCGCAGCCGGGAATTCGAGGCGGTCAGCAGGTCCTCGCCGCGGAAGATGATGCGCCCCGACGGGAACCTGGCCGGAGGCGACGGCACCAGACCCATGATCGTCATGGCGGAGACGGACTTGCCCGAGCCGGACTCGCCGACGATGCCCAGTGTCTCCCCGGGGCGGACGTTCCAGCTCACCCCGTCGACCGCGCGCACCACACCGTTGTCGGTATGGAAATGCACCCGCAGATCCTCGACCGACAGCAACGGCTCGGCGTCGGCCGCCGCACCGGCGCGGATGCCGGCTTTGGTGAGGTCTGGAGCGGCACCTGCGGCAGGATCGTCGCCAGGGCCGTCCCATACGGGCTGCGCGCTCATCGCCGCCTACTTGAGCTTCGGATCGAGGGCGTCGCGCAGGCCATCACCGACGAACACGAAGGCCAGCACCGTGAAGACCACCGCGAGGCTCGGCAGGATCGTGAGCCACCATTCGGTGTCGAGCTTGCTTTGGCCGGCGGCGATCATGTTGCCCCACTCGGGCACGTCCGGCTTCACGCCGACCCCGAGGTAGGAGAGCGCGGCCTCGGAGATGACGGCCGTCCCGACGTTGAACGTGGCGAAGATGAGCACCGGCGCGAAGCTGTTCGGCAGGATGTGGCGGGTCACGATCCGCCACCGGCTGGCACCCAGCGAGCGCGCGGCCTCGACGTACTCCGACTCGCGCACCGACAGGATCGACCCGCGTAGCAACCGCGCCACCGTGGACCAGCCGAAGATCGCGAGGGCGATGATCACCGGCAGCACGCCCTGGCCGACGACCGTGATGACGACGATCGCGCCGACCAGCAGCGGGAACGCGAAGAAGATGTCGCAGATCCGCATGATCAGCGAATCCCAGAACCGCCCGAAGTATCCGGCGACGGCGCCCAGGATCACGCCGAGCAACGTCGAGAGCAGGATCGCCGACAGCCCCACGATCAGGGCGATCCGCGCACCGTAGAGCACGCGGCTGAACTGATCGCGTCCGACGATGTCGGTGCCGAACCAGTGTTGCCAGCTCGGCGCGGCCTCGACGTTGAACAGGTCCTGCGCCCTCGGGTTATACGGCGCGAGCAGCGGCGCGAAGACGGCCGCGATAACCACGACGAGGATCATGATCAAGCCGGCGACGGCCAGCTTGTTGCGGACGAAGCGGCGCCGGATGTCCTTCCACTGACCAGTCGCGTTGACCAGCCCGTACGCGGCCGCAGCGGCGGCGATCCCGCTGGCCTCCACATCGGCGGGATCGGCGCCGCTCAGGCCCGCTCCGGGCTGCTCGCTCCCGTACTCATCGGTGATGAAATCGGGATCCTCGCCGAACCGGTAGTCGTCGGGCTCGGGAGTCACAACCCTGGGTTCGTTCATGTGATCTCCGCCTTCCGAGCCTGCCCCCGCACGATGCGCCGCCCGCTCATTCGAGCCTCACCCTCGGGTCGAGGACGGCGTACAGCAGGTCGACGATGAGGTTGACGATGACGAAGACCAGCACGCCGTAGGTCACGACGCCCATGATGATCGGGTTGTCGTTGGCTTTGATCGCGGTCACGAGGGCGTTGCCAATGCCGTCGAGGGAAAAGACGTTCTCGGTAATGAGAGCACCGCCGAGCAGGGTGCCGAAGGAGATTCCGAGATACGTGACGACCGGAATGATCGAGTTTCGCAGCACGTGCTTGAAGATCACGACCCGCTTGCTGAGGCCCTTCGCGGTCGCCGTGCGCACGTAATCCGCACGCATCACCTCGAGCATCGAGCCGCGCGTCAGGCGCGCGACCAAGGCCGCATCGATCGAGGCCAGAGCGATCGCCGGCAGGATATAGCTCTTGAAGCCGTCGTTGAGCCCGAAGAGCGGCAGCCAGTGCAGTTGCAGCGCAAAGATCTCCTGCAGCAGGATTCCGATGACGAAGACGGGCACACCGATGGTGATGGTCGTCAAAATGGTCACCGTGATATCGATGAACGAATATTGGAATACCGCGGAGATAATTCCTGCAGCAATACCCACGATGATCTCGATGATGATGGCGAAGAGCGCAAGCTTGGCGGTATTCGCCAGCTTGGGAGGCAAGATCTTGGCGACCTCACGGTTCTGCTGGCGATAGCTGGTACCGAGGTCGAAGCGCACCACCAAGCCCTCGACGTACTTGTAGTACTGCACGTAGATGGGCTTGTCGAGGCTGTACTTCTGCTCCAGCGTATGGATAACCGCTGGGGTGCGGGCGTGGCCGCTGCCGGTGAGGTTGACCACCGGATTGCCGAACAGGAAAAGTGCGCTGAACAGGATGATCGTCGCGCCGAAGAACACCAGCACCATCTGCAGCAAGCGCCGCACGATGAACTTCAGCACTGAGCTGCCAACCTCCTCATGCGGCCCCCGACTGGCAATTCACGGCAAGCGTTCCCGGTAGCAGCGAGATTCAAGCTACGCCGGGGTGAGCTGGGTTAACAGCAGCGGCCGGGTCAGCCTTCTCAGGATGACCCGGCCGCTGCTGGGGCGCTACTTGAGCCCGATGGTGCGAAGCGTCGGGTTCTCGAAGAAGTCGACGTTCACCCCGACGAACTTGTTGTTGAAGGCGCGGTACTGCGTGCGGTACCAGAGCGGGATGAGCGCCAGGTCCTGCCCGATGGCGATCTGCTCGGCCTGCTTGTAGTCGTCCGCGCGCTTGGTCGGGTCACTCTCGGCCTGGCCGGCAGCCAGCAGAGCGTCGACCTTCGGGTTGCTGTAACGACCCCGGTTGTCACCCGGGTTGTCAGCAGGCTGGGTGCCGAGCAGCGGCTCCAGGAAGTCCCACGCCGTCGGGTAGTCAGCACTCCACGCGGCCCGGAACAGACCGGAGGCCTTGGGGTCGGACTCCTTCTGCAGCAGCTCCTTGAACGGTCCGGGCTCGATGTTGACCTTCCAGCCGAGCACGGTGCTCAGCTCGCCGGCAACGGCCTGGATCCAGCCCTCGTGGCCGGCACCGGTGTTGAACGCGAGGTTGACCTTGGTGCCCGGGCCGACGCCGGCTGCCTTCGCCAGCGCCTTCGCCTTGGTCGGGTCCTGCTTGATGCAGGAGGCGCAGATACCGGGCTGGTAGGTGCCCTGTGCCGCGAACGGCGGTGACACGAAAGAGGTGGCCTTGGTCACCGAGTTCTTCAGGACGCCCTTGATGATCGCGTCGCGGTCGATCGCGTACGAGACGGCCTCGCGGGCCCGCACGTCGGTCAGCGGCGCGTCCTTGACCTTGACCATCAGGTAGTTGATGCCGAACGTGTTCACCTTGATGAACGCGTTCTGCGCCTGGTCGGACGAGTAGTACTTGTCGGCGTACTGCTGCAGGTCATCCGGGGAGACCCGGGCGTAGTCGAAGTCGCCGTTCTGCAGCCCCTTGTCCTCGAACGAGGAGTCGCTGCCGTCGTTGATGGTCATCTCGACCTTGTCGAGCAGGGCGGGCGGGCCGTCGGTGTAGTTCGGGTTGCGCACGAGCGTGATGCTCTTGTCGTGCTGCCACGGCTGGGCCATCATGAACGGCCCGTTGCCGATCGGCTCGTCGTTGTACTTGGTGTTGCTCGCGGCGCCGGCCTCGACCGGCACCGGGCTGAACGCCGGCTGCGCCGTCTTCATGTCGAACTCGCAGTCCGGCTTGGAAAGTGCCACCTTCAAGATGAGACCGCTGGCGGTCAGGCCGGTGAAGTCGACCTTCGTCGGGTCGGTCTCCTTGCTGGCCTGCAGGGCGTCGAAGCCCTTGATGCCCGCCATGTGGTAGGCCACGTCAGAAGCCGCGGTACCGATAGCCGTACGGGTCCAGCCCCGCTTCAGCGATTCGGCGTCGACCGTCTCGCCGTTGGAGAATTTCTGACCGGACTTGACGTTGAAGGTCCAGTTGCTGCAGGACGCGTCGGAGCTGTAGGAAGCGGCCAGCTGCTTGACGAGCTTGCCGTCCGGCTCGACGGTGGCGAGGGTGTCGAAGATGTTCTTGGTGACCAGCTGACCCTCGGACTCCTGCGAGTTGTACGGGTCAATCGCGGTCGGCTCAACGATCGCGAGCCGGAAGGTCCCGCCAGGCTTGCCGACGCGGCTGTCGACCGGGGTCACGGGCAGGGTCTCGAGGTTGACGCCGCCCTTGCTGCCGCCACTGCCTCCGCTGCTGCCGGAGCTGCTGTTGCCGCAGGCCGCGATGGCCAACACGCTCGCCAAGGCCACGGCAATTGTCGGCTTCTTCCCTCGAAGCATCCTCATCCTTCCGTTTGCCCGCACCTAGGCCACAGCGGCTGGGCCGGCAGCCGAAGACCCCCACGGGCCCTCACAATTGCTGCACAGCAATGCGGGAAATTGAACACGGCTGGTGCCTTCCTGGCACGCGGCGCGCCCGAGATGTTGTGAAGTCGTGACCGTCGCGGAACGCAGTCGCAACCGCCATTCGGCGGAAACTTTCGCGTCTTGAGCGGCCAATCGGTTGTTTTTTTGCGCGGCGAATCGCTTACATCACCGGCAGCCCAACTCCAGCCCAAAGCATGCGATGCGCCCGTCTTGCGCATATCGGGTGAAACCGACCCTCCTGAGGACAGCCTGACTGGCCTCGTTGTCAATCCCGGTTTCTGCGGTAAGCGTAACCGCTCCGTGACGCCGCGCAAGCGCGACAAGCCGATGAAGTGCCTGCGTGGCGTACCCGTTCGCGCGCTGCGAAGGGACGATGCCGTAGCCGATCTCGACCCGGCCGGTCTCGTCCGGACCGCCGTGGAAACCGATACCGCCGACGATCACGCGCGCGCCCGGCGAATCCGTTGTGCGTCTAGCGCTCTCGCGAGGCAGGCCCGGAGTGACGCAAATCAGAAAAGCACCGAAGGGGCGCGGATCGATACCAGCCGCGCATCGCTCCAGAAACAGCCCCGCCGCCACGCGATCACCCTCGGCCGGATAGTCGGGCGCGCAATCACAACCTTCCGGACACCGCCCTGCAACGATCGCCTCCGCCGCCGGCTCGTCGATCGGCCGCAGCAGCAGGGTCACGAGCCGCCTGAGCCCCCGGCTCCGGCGTTCGCCGGCAAGGCGCCGCGGATGATCCCGCAGAAATCCTCGGCCACCAGGCTCGCCCCGCCCACCAACGCGCCGTCGACATCGGGTTCGGAGAGCAGTTCGGCGGCGTTGGAAGCCTTCACCGAGCCGCCGTACAGCAGTCGCGTGCGCTGGGCAGCTCCCGGACTCACCAACTCGGCCAACCGGCGCCGCAACGCCCCGCACATCTCCTGCGCGTCGCCAGCCGTGGCGGTCTTTCCGGTGCCGATGGCCCAGACCGGCTCGTACGCGATGACGAGATGACCGTCGGGCTCCTCGATGTGCTCGGCGAGGATCCCGGCGAGGCACCCGGTCAGCGACTCGAGCACGTGCTCGACATGGCGGTGCTCCTCGCGTACCGACTCGGGCTCGCCGACGCAGATGATCGGGATGAGGCCACTGTCGTACGCCGCACGGGCCTTGGCCGCCACCGTCGCGTCGTCCTCGCCGTGGTACAGGCGGCGCTCGCTGTGGCCGACGGTCACGTAGGTGCAGCCGAGCTTGGCCAGCATGGATCCGGCGATCTCGCCGGTGTACGCACCGCTGCTGTGGACCGAGACGTCCTGCGCCCCGTAGACCAGCGGCAGCTTGTCCCCTTCGATCAGGGTCTGGACGCTGCGGACCGCGGTGAAGGGCGGCAGCACCGCCACCTCGACCTCCTCGGCCTCGCGCTCGCGCAGGCCGAAGGCGATCTTCTGCACCAGGCCGATCGCCTCCAGGTGGGTGAGGTTCATCTTCCAGTTGCCCGCGATCAGGGGCTTTCGCCCGCTTGGACGCGCCATCAGTTCTCTCCACCTGTCACTGGGGTCGCGGTAGTTGCGCGGTCGTCATCGAGTGCGGCCAGCCCCGGCAGCACATTGCCTTCCAGGTACTCCAGGCTCGCTCCGCCGCCGGTCGAGATGTGGCCGAAGCGCGCCTCGTCGAACCCGAGCGCGCGCACGGCGGCCGCGCTATCGCCGCCGCCCACCACCGTGAGCGCCGACGGCAAGTCAGCGACCGCCTCTGCGACGGCGCGGGTGCCCTCGGCGAAGGGCGCCAGTTCGAAGACGCCCATCGGGCCGTTCCAGAACACCGTCGCCGCACCCGCAAGCGCGGCGGCGAACTCGGCGCGGCTTGCCGGCCCGATGTCGAGGCCCTTCATCCCGCTGGGAATGGCATCAGCGGGGACAACCGCGGCCTGCGCATCAGCCGACACCTCAGCGGCGACAACCACGTCTGACGGCAGCAGGATCCGCCCGCCGGCACTGGCCAGCAGCCGGGCGCAGGTGTCGACCATCGCCTCCTCCAGCAGCGAGCCGCCCACGCCGTGTCCTTGTGCAGCAAGGAAGGTGAAGCACATGCCGCCGCCGATGAGCAGCCGGTCGACCTTCGGCAGCAGGGTCTCGATAACGGCCAGCTTGTCGCTGACCTTGCTACCGCCGAGGATCACCACGTAGGGCTTGGCCGGCGCCTCGGTCAGGCGCTTGAGCACCTCGACCTCGCGCAGCACCAGGCCACCCGCGTAGTGCGGCAGCCGAGCCGGTAGCTCGACCACCGACGCGTGGGCGCGGTGCACCGCCCCGAACGCGTCGTCCACGTAGGCACCGGGTGACGTGCCCAGCGAGCCGAGCGACGCGAGCCGGTCGCCGAAGGCGCCTCGCAGGCCGGCGTCCTTGCTGGTCTCACCCGGATCGAAGCGCAGGTTTTCCAGCAGCACCACATCGCTGTCCGCGAGCCCGGCGACCAGTGCCGTGGCCGGCGGCCCGACCACTCCGGCATCGGGATCGAAGTCGGCGAGCGGCACCGGCCAGCCGAGCAGGGAGCTCATGCGCTCGGCGACGGGAGCCAGCGAGTACCTGGCCTCGTAGGCACCCTTCGGCCGGCCCAGGTGGCTGCAGACCACCACGCGAGCCCCGCCGTCGGCCAGCGACCGGATGGTCGGCAGGCTGGCGCGGATGCGGCCGTCGTCGCTGACCCGCGAGCCGTCGAGCGGCACGTTCAGGTCGGAACGGACGACCACCACCCTGCCGCGCACTCCCGCAGCGAGCAGATCGGCGAGTGATTGCACCTGTGCTACAGCCTGGAGCCGACGAGCCCGACCAGGTCGACCAGCCGGCTCGAGTAGCCCCACTCGTTGTCGTACCAGCCGATGATCTTCACTACCGGGCCGCTCGTCATCGTCAGGCTCGAGTCGAACGTGCACGACGCGGGCGAGCCCACGATGTCACTGGAGACGATCGGGTCCTCGGTGTAGACGAGCACGTCCTTCAGCGGTCCGTCGGCGGCCGCCTTGAACGCCGCCTTGACCTCCGCCGCCGAAGGCTCGGTCTCGAGCGTCGCGACGAGGTCGGTGACCGAGCCATCGACCACGGGAACCCTCATGGCGATGCCGTCGAGCTTGCCCTTCAACCGCGGAAGGACGAGGGCGGTGGCCTTCGCCGCCCCCGTGGTGGTCGGGATGATGTTCTGCGCCGCTGCCCGCGCCCGGCGCAGATCGGAGTGCGGGAAGTCCAGGATCACCTGGTCGTTTGTGTACGCGTGAATGGTGGTCATCAGGCCGCGGACGATGCCGAACGACTCGTCGAGCACCTTGGCCATCGGCGCCACGCAGTTCGTCGTGCACGAGGCGTTGGAGATGACGTGGTGCGCGGCCGGGTCGTAGTCACCATCGTTGACGCCCATGACGATGGTGATGTCCTCGCCCTTCGCGGGGGCCGAGATGATCACCTTCTTGGCGCCGGCGGACAGGTGCTGGCTGGCGGCGTCGCGGCTGGTGAAGCGGCCGGTCGATTCCAGGACGATGTCGCATCCGAGCTCGCCCCACGGCAGAGCGGCCGGGTCGCGCTCGGAGAGCACCTTCATCTCGGCGCCGTCGACGGTGATCGAGCCCTCGCCCGAGGTGACCGACTTGCCGAGGCGGCCGAGCACCGTGTCGTACTTGAGCAGGTGGGCCAGGGTGGCGGTGTCGGTGAGGTCGTTGACGGCCACGACCTCGATCTCCGAACCGGCTGATCCCGCTAGCGCGCGAAAGAAATTGCGCCCGATCCGGCCGAACCCGTTGACGCCTACTCGAATGCTCACCGCTGCCTCCGGCCCCGAATGCTGGTTACGCGGCGCAGCCTACCGACTTCACAGGTGAGCTGATCAGGCTCCTTCGAGCAGCTCCGGGCTGACGGCGGCCTCGGTCGTGGGCAAACCGAGCGCAATGGCACGTTTGTCCGCAAGGGCCAGCAGCCGGCGGATGCGTCCAGCGACCGCGTCCTTGGTCATCGGCGGGTCGGCGAGGGCGCCGAGCTCCTCCAGGGAAGCCTGCGGGTGCTTGAGCCGAAGCTCCCCCGCCGCGAGCAGATGCTCCGGCGCGGCTTCCAGGTGGAGACCCTGGAGACCGCTGGCACCGGCCTCCCCGTTGGAGTCGTTGCTCGAGTCGCCGCTGAGAATGTCCATGGCTGCCGACACCCGGGCACCGGCAGCGACGGCCGCGCGCGCCGACCGGCGCAGGTTCGCGTCATCGAAGTTGGCCAGCCGGTTAGCCGTCGCGCGGACCTCGCGCCGCATCCGGCGCTCCTCCCACGCCAGCACACTGTCCTGGGCCCCCATGTGGATGAGCATCGCGCCGATGGCTTCGGCGTCGCGGATGACGACCCGGTCGACCCCGCGCACCTGCTTGCTCTTCGCCTGGATACCGAGCCGGCGGGCCGCGCCCACGAGGGCGAGCGCCGCCTCGGGCCCGGGAGAGGTGATCTCCAACGACGACGAGCGGCCCGGCTCGGTCAGCGAACCGTGGGCCAGGAAAGCGCCGCGCCAGGCGGCTGCCGCGTCGCACAGCCCGCCGGTGACGATCATCGGCGGCAGGCCGCGCACCGGGCGGCCACGCTGATCGATCAAACCGGTGGCGCGCGCGAGGGCCTCACCGCCGCGGTCGACCCGGATCAGCCAGCGCGCGCTACGGCGCAGGCCGCCCGCCGCCAGCATGGCGATCTCCGAGGGATGACCGAAGACTTCGGCGATCTCCTGCCGCAACCGGCGTGCGACAGACGCGGTGTCGAGCTCGGCCTCCACCACGACGCGCCCGTTCGCCAGGTGCAATCCCCCCGCAAACCGAAGGATCACCGCCATTTCGGCGCGGCGGCAGCAGGCCTTTCCCGTCGGGAGTCGACTCAACTCGTCTTTCACCGTCGGTGTCATCGCAGCCACGCACAGTCTCCTTCTCCGCCTGCCGGGGAACCCTAATCAGTTTCAGCTCGACGTGTGTCTAGCTTTCGCCAGGTACTTCGTTCATGACCCGACGGAACGCCGCTGCCAGCGTCACCGGATCGTGCTGAGGCTTACCGGAAATGGCAACGGGCGCCAGGATCAGCGCCGCTCCGAGCGCGTCGGACGCGGCCCGCAGGCTCCCCAGATCGGGAACGACCCGGGGGTCAGCGATGACCGCGTCCAGCCGCAGCGCCGGAACGAGCCGTGCAATCTCCTCCA
>CAVQDA010000011.1:0-207006 GCA_963711145.1 uncultured Actinomycetota bacterium | reverse complement strand
TCTGGCAGGACCGGCGTACCAAACCGATGTGCGACCGGCTGATCGCCGACGGCTACTCGCGATTCCGTCCGGGCCAAGACCGGCCTAGTCATCGATCCGTACTTCTCAGGTACGAAAGTGGCCTGGATGCTCGACAACGTCTACGGGTTGCGCGCGCGTGCCGAGCGCGGCGAGCTGGCGTTCGGCACCATTGACTCGTGGCTGCTGCACAAGCTCTCCGGCGGCCGGCTGCACATCACCGACGTCACTAACGCCTCCCGCACGCTGCTGCTCGACATCGGCAAGGTCGCGTGGGACCAGGAATTGCTGGACGCTTTGAACGTCCCGGCGGAGGTGTTGCCCGAGGTACGCCCGAGCTCGCAGGTGTACGGCGAGACCGATCCGGGGCGCGTTCTTAGGGGCCGAGCGTGCCGGTGGCCGGTGCGATCGGCGACCAGCAGGCGGCCCTGTTCGCCCAAGCCTGCTTCGAACAGGGAACCGCCAAGAACACGTACGGCACCGGCTCTTTCGTGCTGATGAACACCGGTCGCGACCAGATCACCGATCAGCGGGTGCTGCTGCGCACGATCGCGTACGGGCTCGAAGGCGCCCCGGTCGAGTACGCGCTCGAAGGCTCCATCCTGGTGACCGGCAGCGCCGTTCAGTGGTTACGCGACGAGCTGGGCATCATCGCCAACGCCGCAGAGACCGAGGGGCTCGCCGCCGGCCTGGACTCCAACGACGACGTGTGGTTCGTCCCGGCGCTCACCGGACTGGGCGCACCGCACTGGGATCCGTCGGCGCGCGGGGTGCTGATCGGGCTGACGCGCGGCACGACCCGGGCGCACGTGGCGCGGGCCGTGCTCGAGTCGATCGCCTGGTCCACCAAGGACGTCATCGATGCGATGCAACGCGAGTCCGGCGTCCATCTCGATGAGCTGCGCGTCGACGGGGGCGCGACCGCCAACGGCTGGCTGATGCAGTTCCAGTCCGACGTCCTGAACCTGCCGCTCGACGTGCCGGACAACACCGAGACCACCGCGCTCGGATCGGGTTACCTCGCCGGGCTGGCGACGGGCGTGTACGCGGGCCGCGAGGAGCTGGGACAGCTGCGCCGGACCGGCTGCGCTACGAGCCGCAGATGGATGTCGTGACGCGCCACCGGCTCCACGAGCGCTGGACCGAAGCCGTTGGTCATGCACGTCACTGGGCGCGCGAGGAAGCCTGATAGCTACTCGCGGGTAGGTAGGCCACCATGGAGCCGGTGCGCCTCAGCCCCGAAGACCGTATTGCCGCCCTGAAGCGGCTGGAAACCGAGCCTTTCGACGTCGTGGTGGTGGGCGGAGGCGTGGTCGGACGGGATGCGCGCTGGACGCCGCCACCCGCGGCCTGTCGACGGCGCTGCTCGAGGCCCGCGACTGGGCAGCCGGCACCAGCAGCCGCTCGAGCAAGCTGATCCACGGCGGCCTGCGCTACCTGGAGCAGCTGGAGTTCGGGCTCGTGCGCGAGGCTCTGCGCGAACGCCACCTGCTGCTCGACCCGCCTGTGCCCCCATCTGGTGAAGCCGGTGCCGTTCCTCTATCCCGCTGCGCCACCGGGTGTGGGAGCGGGCGTACGCCGGCTCCGGGCGTCGCTGCTCTACGACACGCTGCTGCCACTCGGCGCGCGCAGCCGGTGCGCGCGCGCTCCCCCGCCACCGCCACCTGACGCGTCGCAAGGCGCTGGCCGCTGCCCCGGCGCTGCGCAAGGATGCGCTCGTCGGGGCGCTGCAGTACTACGACGCCCAGGTCGACGACGCCCGTCACACCATGACGATCGCGCGCACCGCGGCGGCGTACGGCGCGACGCGGCGGCCACCGGCGTGCAGGTCATCGGCTTCCTGCGGGAGGGCGAGCGGGTCGTCGGGGGTGCAGCGTCTGCGACAGGGAGACCGGGCGGGAGTTCGACATCCGCGCCCGGGTGGTGGTCAACGCGACGGGCGTCTGGACCGACGCCACCCAGGAGCTCGCCGGCGGGCGCGGCCGGTTCCAGGTCCGCGCGTCCAAGGGCATTCACCTCGTCGTCCCGCGCGACCGGCTCCAGCTCGACACCGGGCTGATCCTGCGCACCGAGAACCAGCGTGCTCTTCGTCATCCCCTGGGGCCGGCACTGGATCATCGGCACCACCGACACCGACTGGAAGCTCGTCGAAAGCCCACCCGGCGGCGAGCAGCAGCGACATCGACTACCTGCTCGACCACCTGAACGCGGTGCTCGTCACCGCCGCTCTCGCGCGAGGACGTCGAAGGCGTCTACGCGGGGCTGCGTCCGCTGCTGGCCGGCGAGTCCGAGCAGACGTCGAAGCTGTCGCGCGAGCACGTCGTGGCCATGCCGGTCCCAGGGCTGGTCATCGTCGCCGGGCGGCAAGTACACGACGTACCGGGTGATGGCGCGAGACGCCATCGACCGCGGCCGCCGGCGCGCTCGACCAGCAGGTGCCGGAGTGCGTCACGGACGGATCGCCGCTGGTCGGCGCCGAGGGCTACCCGGCTGCTGTGGAACCGGCGGCGGGCGCTTGCCGAGCGTCCGCCGGGCTGCACGTCGCGCGGATCGAGCACCTGCTGCACCGCTACGGCACGCCTGATCGACGAGCTGCTGGAGCTCATTCGCGAGCGGCCCGAGCTGGCCGCCCCGCTGCCCAACGCCGACGACTACCTCGCAGGTCGAGGTCGTCTACTCGGCGATGGCGGAGGGCGCGCTGCACCTGGACGACGTCCTGACCCGCCGCACCCGGATCTCGATCGAGGCGTGGGACCGCGGGCTCGGCGGCGTCGGTGCCGGCCGCCCGGCTGATGGGCGAGGTGCTCGGCTGGGACGACGAGCGTCGCGAGCGCGAGATCGAGCACTACCGGCGCCGGGTCGCCGCCGAGCGCGACTCGCAGACCCAGCCCGACGACACGACCGCCGACGCCGCTCGCATGGCGGGCGGCCAGGCCCTTGGGCTCGGCGCCGCCGAAGCGCTCGTCAGCAGCTGACAGCCCGGCGTAGAAGCGGACGTCTGCGAAAGACCCGATCTCGGGGGTGCAGGACTCCCGGCGAAGTGGCCGAGAACTCTCTAGAGGCAGGCGAGCGGCTCGGTTCTGACCACGGAGGGGGCGGCCAGAGCCGAGCAGCTGCCTGCGCCGGCCGCCGTGACGAGCCCGGAGCCTGAGCCTTCCTAGACTGGGCGCTGTGGTGCGCGCGGTCGAGGTCGGGCTCGCCAAGTCGTACGGCAGCGTCCGCCGTGGACGGCTGTCGTTCGAGGTCGACCGTCCGGTGACGGCGCTGCTCGGGCCGAACGGTGCCGGCAAGACCACGACCGTCGAGATCTGCGAGGGCTTTCGGCGTCCGGACTCGCGGGCAGGTGCGGGTGCTCGGACTGGATCCGGTACGCGACTCGCGGGCGCTGCGACCCCGGGTCGGTGTGATGCTGCAGGCCGGCGGCTGCTACCCGGGTGCGCGCACGCTCGAGATGCTCCAGCTGATGGCGGCCCACGCGGCGCACCCGCTCGATCCCCGCGAGCTGCTGGAACGGCTCAGCCTGACCACGTCGCCCGGACGACGTACCGGCGGCTGTCGGGTGGCGAGAAGCAGCGGCTCTCGCTGGGGCTGGCCGTGATCGGCCGTCCCGATCTCGTCTTCCTCGACGAACCGACGGCCGGGCTCGACGTGCAGGGCCGGCGCGATACCTGGCAGCTGATCGGCGACCTGCGCAGCGCCGGGGTGACCGTCGTGCTGACCACCCACGCTATGGACGAGGCCGAGCGGCTCGCCGACGCGGTCGTGATCGTCAACCATGGCAGGCTGGTCGCGGCCGGAACCCCCGCGGAGCTGACCGCCACCGGAGCCGAGGGCCGGCTCAGCTTCCGGGCCCGCGAGGGGCTCGGTCTGGGAGAACTGGTGGCGTCGCTCGCGCCGGGCGTCACCGCGCGCGAGGGGCCGCCCGGCACGTACGTCCTGCACGGAACCGTCGACCCCGCAACTGCTGGCCGCAGTGACGGCCTGGTGCGCGGCGAAGGGCGTGCTGGCTGAGGACCTCCGGGTCCAGCAGCGGTCGCTGGAGGACGTGTTCGTGGAGCTGACCGATCAGGTGGACGAGGTGGCGCCGTGAGCATCTACACGCCCGCACCGGGCGCCGCGCGCTGGCCTCGGATGCTCAGCGCGCAAACGCTCATGGAGCTGCGTCTCACGCTGCGCCGCGGCGAGTCGGTGCTCCTGACGTTGATCATCCCGGTCGGGCTGCTGCTGTTCTTCACCAAGGTCAACCTGCTGCCCGACGAGCGCGAGCTCGGCGGCCGGCCGGTCGACTTCGTCACCCCGGGCGTGCTGGCGCTGGCCGTGCTCTCCACCGCTTTCACCGGGCAGGCGATCGCCACCGGCTTCGAGCGTTCGTACGGGGTGCTCAAGCGGCTCGGCGCGTCTGCCCTGCCCCGCTGGGTGCTGCTGCTGGGCAAGACGCTCGGCGTGCTGGCGGTCGAGGTGCTGCAGATCGTCGTGCTGGTCGCGGTCGGCTACGCGCTGGGCTGGCACCCGCACGGTAGCCCCCTCGCGGTGCTGCTCCTGCTTGATCGTCGGCACCGCCGCGTTCTCGGCGCTCGGGCTGCTGATGGCCGGCACGCTGCGCGCCGAGGCGACTCTGGCCGCCGCCAACGGCGTCTACCTGATCTTCCTGCTGCTCGGCGGGATCGTCTTCCCGCTCTCGCGGCTGCCCGGTGCCCTGCAGGGCTTCGCCAAAGTGCTCCCCGGCGCCGCGCTGGCCACCGGCCTCCGCCGCGTCCTCGAAGCCGGCGCCTCCCTGCCCTGGGGCGACCTCGGCCTGCTCGCCCTCTGGGCCGCCGCCTGTGGCCTGCTCGCCGCCCGCACCTTCCGCTGGGAGTAACAAGATCAACGCACCCATGATCATGGTTTAGCGGCCCTCAAACGCCTCAGACCATGATCATGGGTGCGTTGATCTTCGGCATGGGGAGGCGGAGGGCGGCGCGTACCTCGGCGACGACGGCCTGCGGACGCAGCAGCAAGTCGGTGACCGTGAACCGCAGGACGCGCCAGCCGGCGTTCACAAGGGCGTTCTGGCGGCGTCGATCTTCTTGGAACGCTGCGCGATCGCTGTGGTGTTTGAAGCCGTCGATCTCGACGATGACGCGGCGGCTAGCCCAGGCGAAGTCGGCCCGGGCGATGAAGACCATGCCGCGACGGACTTCGAATTGACAGCGTGGCATCGGCATCACAGCCTCGTACATCAGGAAGAAGAAGAGGGACTCATAGACCGAGGCCCTCGCCGGATTCACCAGATCGGCGAGCAACGCCGCCTTGGGCCGACCTAGGAGCCGTAGCTCGCGGCGAAGTGCGCGGGTGGGCACCCCACCAAGTCGGCATGCTCCGTCCAGCACCGCGAGCGCGTCAGCGATCGGCAGATGCAGCGCCAGATCGACCGCGGTGCGCATGGGCTTGCACACCGGTACATCCCGGATGCGCACGATGTCAGACGAGCGAAGCTGCGGCCGGATGATGCGGGCGCCAGGCCAGGGCGTCGGCTTTCGTCGCCGCGGAACGACGAGCTCGATTTCCTTCGGTGGGATCAGCACCGGCCAGCCGTACCACTCGCCGCCGACCGCTGCCCCAGCGCGACCAAGGGCCCAACCGCCGTCGTCGCCACCTGCTGCGGCGAGGCGTCGAGCAGCCGCAGCTTGCGGCCCGACTCGACCATCAGACCGGCCTTCTGCAGCCGCATCAGCGACTTTGCCCCGAATCCCGCCTCTCGTGCCCACCGGATCGAGAACGGGCTGCGCAGCTCCTCGTACATGCACGCGCACGCTGCCTCATCACAACACCCGAACTTGGAAGTTATCCACAGCCTCAAGATCAACGCACCCATGATCATGGTTTAGGGCCCCTCAAACGCCTCAGACCATGATCATGGGTGCGTTGATCTTGGGGGCCTAGTCGGGACGCGAGGGCGGGATGCGAAGCTGAGGGCATGCCGCGTATTGCCGTGCCCGAGGGCAAAGACCCGATGATGTTCCTGTGGTCGGAGCGGGCGCCCGCGCTCGCCAGGCCCGCGGGCGCGTTCAGCGGCGCCGTGTACAGCGCCAGCACGCTGCCCATTCGCGAGTTCGAAGCCGCCCGGGTACGTACCGCGCAGATCAACAACTGCCAGGTCTGCCTGAACTTCCGCAGCGCGACGGACGTCGTCGACCGCGCACCCGAGGCCGACGACATCGACGAGGACTTCTACGCCCACATCGGCCAGCACGACTGGCCGGGGTTCACCGAGCGGGAGCGGCTGTGCGCCGAGTTCGCCGAGAAGTTCGCGCTCGACCACCGCAACATGGATGACGCGTTCTGGCAGCGCCTGCATGCCGCCTTCACCGACGACGAGCTGGTCGAGCTGGCCCTGTGCATCGGCTCGTGGGTCGCGTTCGGTCGGCTGAACGTGATCTTCGACGTCGACGGCGCGTGCCGGGTGCCTCAGCACGCCTGATCGCCCGCGCTAGCCGAGCACGCCGCAGGACCGCGTCGGCGAGCCGTTCCGCCGACGCCCGGCGCCGTCCAGAGGAACAGCGACGGCTCGGTGAGCTCGAGCTCGAGCAGCACCGGCTAGCCGTCCGGTCCCGGCAGCAGGTCGACGCGCGGCGTAGAGCAGTTCCGACGCGCCGCCCGGCACCGCGGCCAGCACCCGTTCCGCGACAGCCCGTTCGTCAGCCGTCGCCTCCCGGGCAGTGATCTGCTCGCGCGGGTCGTGGTCGCCGATGGCGAGCGGGCTCGGCTCCTGCGCCTGCTGACAGGATCGGCGCCTTGCCGCACGCCGTGGCTGAACGCCGCCTGCCGAGGTAGAGCAGCGCGCTCTCCCCCACCTCATCCACCCCAGCCAGATACGGCTGCAGCATTGCCGTTCGACCCGCGCCATGCAGGTCCCTCAGTGGCGCGGGCCGCCTCATCGTCGGTGCCGCGCCGCCAGCGCGCGGTATCCGCCGAACCGACCGACACCGTCGGCTTGATGACGAACTCCTCCCAATCCGGCAACGTGCACCTCCTCCCCGGGAGCCGCGAAGGTCGTCGGCACCGTCGGGACGCCCGCCGCCGCGCAGCTCGGCGAGGTAGCGCTTGTCGGTGTTCCACCGCAGCACCTCCGCGCGTGTTCAGCACCCGTGGCAGCCGCTCGGCCCAGGCCACGAACGCGTCCCGGCGCCGCGGGTAGTCCCAGGTGCTGCGCACGATCACCAGTTCGAACGCGAGCCAGTCGACCTCCGGGTCGTCCCAGACTGGCCGGCTCAGCGGCGATGCCCCGCGCCTCCAGCGCCGAAAGCAGGCTCGGCCCGTCCATGTCCAGGTCGCCGCACCTCGTCGCAGGTGGCGATCGCGACCTTCCGGACACCATTCCCGGCAGCTTACGAAGGTCCCAACTCCTGACCCACGTGCCGCCCGTACGCTGGTCGCAAATGTCGACCACTGGGATACGAGCGCTCCGGCAGCGCCTCGCGGCACTGCGCCAACCCCTGCCCGCCGCCGCTGTACGCGCGGCTCACCCGCGTCGCCATGGTGCTGCTGGGCCTGATCGTGGTGACGGGCGCGGCGGTGCGGCTGACCAAGAGCGGGCTCGGCTGCCCGACCTGGCCGGAGTGCGGCGACGGCTCGTTCGTGGCCCGCTCGCAGTTCGCGCTTGCACGGCGTCGTCGAGTTCGGTAACCGGCTGGTCAGCCTCGGGGTCGGCGTCGTCATCGCCGCGGTCGTCCTCGGCTCGCTGCGGCTGCGCGAGCGGCGCCGCGAGCTCACCGTGCTGTCCGCCGGGCTGGTCCTCGGCTTCGTCGCCCAGGCCGTCCTCGGCGGCCTGACGGTGATCTTCCACCTGAACCCGGCCCTGGTCGCCGGCCACTTCCTGGTCTCGATGCTCCTGCTGTGGAACGCGGCCGTGCTGGATGCGCGCGCCCGTCAGGTCCCGGGGACGACGCGTGCGGCTGGCCCGGCGCGAGCTCGTCCTGCTCGCCGACCTGCTCGCTCGTCGCCGCGGGCAGCCGTCGCTGATCCTGGGCACGGTCGTCACCGGCGCCGGGCCGCACAGCGGCGACACGGGCGACGTCCAGCGCTTCGCCATCAACATCCGCAGCGCCGCGCAGCTGCACGCCGATTCGGCGATGCTGCTGACCGGCCTGGTGATCGCCATGGTCTTCGCCGCCCGGATCGCTCCCGGCCCCGCGCGACTCGCGCAGGCTGGCGACCGCGCTCGCCCTCACGGTCGTCGGTCAGGTCGCCATCGGCTTCACCCAGTACTTCCTGGGGATTCCGACGGGCCTGGTGGCCATCCACGTCGCCGGGCGCGACCCTGCTCTGGATCCTCGCGCTCTACCTGCGGCTCTCGCTGACCGGCCGGGTCGCCGGTGACCGGTCAGACCAGCTGGTCGATGGCGATGGCCAGGAACAGCAGCGTCAGATAGGTGATCGAGAGGTGGAACAGCCGCATCGGCCGCGGGTCGCGGCCGGCGGTGGCGCGGGCTAGCAGCGCGTGCGCCTCGAGCGATGAACCAGCCGCCCGTGACGGCCGCTGACACCAGGTAGATCAGGCCGAGCCGGCCGACCGGCACGAGCGCGAGCGACGCCAGCACCATCAGCCACGAGTACGCGACGATCCGCCGGGCGACGGCGACCGGGGTGGCCACCACCGGCAGCATCGGCACGCCGGCGGCCGCGTAATCGTCACGGAACCGCATCGCCAGCGCCCAGAAGTGCGGCGGGGTCCACAGGAAGACGACGACGAACAGCAGCGACGGCCGACCAGCCCACCGTGCCGGTCACGGCCGACCAGCCGATGAGCACCGGGAAGCAGCCGGCCGCGCCGCCGATCACGATGTTGGACGGGGTGCGGCGCTTCAGGCCCGATCGTGTAGACGAAGACGTAGAACGCGATCGCCCCGTCGGCCAGCAGCGCCGACAGCCAGTTGGTGGTGAAGCCCAGCTCGACGGTCGCGAGGACCCCGAGCACCAGGCCGAAGATCAGCGCCGAGCGCGGAGCCACCTCGTGGCGCACCAGCGGGCGGCGCCCGGGTGCGGCGCATGACCTGGTCGATGTCGCGGTCGACGTAGCAGTTGATGGTGTTGGCGCTGCCGGCCGCGAGGCTGCCGCCGACCAGGGTGGCCACCAGCAGCCAGCCGCCGGGCAAGCCGCCGCGCCGCGAGCACCATCGCCGGCACGGTGGTGACCAGCAGCAGCTCGATGATCCGCGGCTTGGTCAGCGCGACGTAGGCGCCGAATCCGGTGGGCGAGCATGACGCGCCGGATGACCCGGAAGTCAGCGGCCTCGGCGGCACCGGCCTGCGACTGCCGCTCACGGCGGCTCGTCGAGCGGTGACCACGCGGCGCGCCGGAGTGCGGCGCGAACCGGGCGGAGCCAGGAGGGACAAGCAGACCTCATCCGATGGGCGGGCGCGGCAACAAACCGGGCCCGGGCGGCGCTCTGCCGCGGATCCAACGCGCTGCCCACTGTAGCCGCCCCTGACGCCAGGCAGCGACTTCGCAGCGTCGCCAGCTGCCGGTGAGTGATCAAGTGGTGAAGCGCAGCCTCAGGGGTAGGCCAATCAGCGCGAACACGGAATGATCCTCATGCCGCGGCGATTGTGCGATGTCCGGTCGCACCGCGCCGCCCGGGCGGGCGTCAAACCGTCGCGGGTAGCGTTTTACCTGCTAGCAGACACGCTCGGAAGGAGTTGGCCGCGTGACGACCACCAAAGAACGGTCCGCAGGCAAGTCCGCAGACGAGCGGCTGGTCCTCCGACCTCGACCGGCAGGCCGTCGACCACATCCGGGCCCTGGCCATGGATGCCGTCCAGGCGGCGGGTGACGGCCACCCCGGTACGGCGATGAGCCTGGCCCCGGCCGCGTACCTGCTCTTCCAGGAGTTCCTGCGCCACGACCCGACCGACCCGGAGTGGATCGGCCGCGACCGCTTCGTGCTCTCGTGCGGGCACTCCAGCCTCACCCTCTACATCCAGCTCTACCTGTCCGGCTACGGCCTCACCCTCGAGGATCTGAAGCTCTACCGGCAGTGGGGAAGCCGTACCCCGGGTCACCCGGAGCACGGCCACACCCTCGGTGTCGAGACCACCACCGGCCCGCTCGGCCAGGGCGTCGCCACCGCCGTCGGCATGGCAATGGCGGCCCGGCGTGAGCGTGGGCTGCTTCGACCCTGACGCGAAGCCCGGCGAGAGCGTCTTCGACCACACCATCTGGGTGTTCGTCTCCGACGGGGACATGGAGGAGGGCGTCTCCGCCGAGGCGAGCAGCCTCGCGGGCCACCAGCGGCTCGGCAACCTCGTCGTCCTCTACGACGACAACCACATCTCCATCGAGGGCAACACCGACGTCGCGTTCAGCGAGGACGTCGCCGCGCGCTACGCGGCGTACGGCTGGCACGTCCAGGACGTCGCCGACTCCGAGGATGTCAACGCGCTGCGCGAGGCGCTCAAGGCCGCCCAGGCCGAGACCGGCCGTCCGAGCTTCATCCGGATGCGCAGCATCATCGCCTACCCGGCGCCGCACCGCAGAACACCGGCAAGGCCCACGGCAGCGCGCTCGGCGCCGAGGAGGTCGCGGCGACCAAGGAGATCATGGGCCTCGACCCGCATGCGACTTTCTCGATCCCGGACGAGGTCCTCGCGCACGCCCGCGAGGTCGTCGACCGCGGCCGCGCGGCGCACGAGGAGTGGGACAAGCGCTACGAGGCGTGGCGCAAGGCCAACCCGGCCGGCGCCGACCTGCTCGACCGGCTGAGCGAGCGTCGGCTGCCCGACGGCTGGGAGAAGGCGCTTCCGGTCTTCCCGGCCGACCCGAAGGGCATGGCGACCCGGGCGGCCTCCGGCGAGGTGCTCTCGGCGCTGGCCGACGTGCTGCCCGAGCTCTGGGGCGGCTCCGCCGACCTCGCCGGGCAGCAACAACACCACGCATGAAGGGCGCGATGTCGTTCCTGGCCGACACCGCGGACGACCGCGGCCCGTACGGGCGCACGCTGCACTTCGGCATCCGCGAGCACGCGATGGGCTCGACCATGAACGGCATCGCGCTGCACGGCGGCACCCGGCCCGTACGGCGGCACGTTCCTGGTCTTCAGCGACTACATGCGCGGCGCGGTCCGGCTGGCCGCGCTCATGAGCTGCCCGTCATCTACGTCTGGACCCACGATTCGATCGGTCTCGGCGGCGACGGCCCGACCCATCAGCCGATCGAGCACCTCGCGGCGCTGCGGGCGATTCCGGGGCTCGACGTCGTGCGGCCGGCCGACGCCAACGAGACGGCCGTGGCCTGGCGCACGATGCTGGAGCAGTACGACCGCCCGGCCGCGCTGGCGCTGTCCCGGCAGAACCTGCCGACCCTCGACCGCAGCGAGTACGCCGGTGCCGAGGGCACCGCCAAGGGGGCGTACGTGCTGGCCGAGGCCAGCAGCGGGACCCCGCAGGTGATCCTCATCGCCACCGGCTCCGAGGTCAGCCCTCGCGCTGGCGGCCCGCGAGACGCTCGAGGCCGAGGGCACGCCCACCCGGGTCGTGTCGATGCCGTGCCGCGAGTGGTTCCTCGCGCAGGAGCCGAGCTACCGGCAGACGGTGCTGCCGCCCAGCGTGAAGGCGCGGGTCTGCGTCGAGGCCGCGGTGTCGCTGGGCTGGCGCGACTTCGTGGCGACGCCGGCGAGTGCATCTCGGTCGAGCACTTCGGCGCCAGCGCCCCGTACAAGATCATCTACGAGCAGTTCGGGATCACCCCGGAGCGCAGTGGTCGCCGCGGCGCACTCCAGCCTGTCCAAGGTCGGGGCCACCCAGGGCTCCACCACCGGCAACTGACCGTCACACGGAAGGGCTCCCTCATGACCGATCCACTACGCCAGCTGTCCGACGCCGGCGTCGCCGTCTGGCTCGACGACCTCAGCCGCGACCGGCTGCAGACCGGCAACCTGTCCGATCTCATCCGCGACCGCAGCGTCGTCGGGATCACGACCAACCCGACGATCTTCCAGAAGGCGATCTCCGGCAGCGACCTCTACAACCCGCAGCTGCACGATCTGGCGGTGCGCGGCGTCGACGTCGGCGAGGCGCTGCGCTCCATCACCACCAAGGACGTCCGCGACGCCTGCGACGTGCTGCGGCCCGCGTACGACGCGCAGCGACGGGGTCGACGGCCGGGTGTCGATCGAGGTCGACCCGCGGATCTCCGACGACGCCGACAAGACGATCGCCGAGGCGCGGGCACTGTGGTGGCTCGTCGACCGGCCCGAACCTGTTCATCAAGATTCCGGCCACCCTGGGCAGCCTGCCGGCCATCAGCCAGGCGCTGTCCGAAGGCATCAGCGTCAACGTCACGCTGATCTTCAGCCTGGAGCGCTACGACCTGGTGATGGACGCGTTCCTGGAGGGCATGGAACGGGCCCAGAAGTCCGGCATCGACCTGTCCCGCATCGGCTCCGTCGCCTCGTTCTTCGTCAGCCGGGTCGACACCGAGGTCGACAAGCGGCTCGGCAAGATCGGCACCAAGGAAGCCAAGGAACTGCTGGGCAAGGCGGCCGTCGCCAACGCCCGCCTGGCCTACCAGCACTACGAAGAGGTCTTCCCGGCGACCGCTGGAGGGCGCTGGCGGCGGCGGGAGCCAAGACCGCAGCGGCCGCTGTGGGCGTCCACCGGCGTGAAGGACCCGAAGTACCCCGACACCATGTACGTGGCCGATCTCGTCGCGCCCGACACCGTCAACACCATGCCGGAAGCCACCATGGACGCGGTGTACGACCACGGGGTCATCGAGGGCGACACGATCCGCGGCCACTACGCCGACGCCCAGCGCGTGCTCGATGACCTGAAGGCCGTCGGGGTCGACTACGACGACGTCGTCGGCACCTCGAACGCGAAGGCGTCGAGAAGTTCGAGGACTCCTGGACCCAGCTCATCGAGGCCATCAGCGAACAGCTGGGGGCGCAGCAGTGACGGAAGCTCTCGAGCAGCGGGCCAATCCGCTGCGCGACCCACGTGACCGCCGGCTGCCGCGGGTTCCCGACCCGTGCGCGCTCGTCGTCTTCGGCGTCACCGGCGACCTGGCCCGCAAGAAGCTCATCCCGGCGATCTACGACCTGGCCAACCGGGGGCTGCTTCCGCCGGGCTTCGTCCTGCTCGGCTTCGCCCGCCGCGACTGGGGCCACGGCGACTTCGCCCAGCTCGCGCGCACGTGCCGCAGAGCCATGCCCGCACCGAGTTCCGCGAGGAGGTCTGGCAGCGCCTGGCCGACAGCATCAACTTCGTCCCCGGATCCTTCGACGACGACGACGCTTTCGACCCCCTGGACCAGAAGCTGATCGACCTCGAGCACAGCCACGGCATCCCCGGCAACGCGGCGTTCTACCTGTCGATCCCGCCGGCGGCCTTCCCGGCGGTGCTCAAGCAGATGGAGCGCACCGGGATGGCCTCCAACGAGCAGGCCGGCGGCTGGCGCCGGGTCGTCGTCGAGAAGCCGTTCGGCCACGACCTGAAGTCCGCCCGCGAGCTGAACGCGCTTGGTGGACGACGTCTTCACCGCCGACGACGTCTTCCGGATCGACCACTACCTGGGCAAGGAGACGGTCCAGAACCTGCTGGCGCTGCGCTTCGCCAACACCCTCTTCGAGCCGATCTGGAACTCCCACTTCGTCGACTCGGTGCAGTTCACGATGGCCGAGGACGTCGGCATCGGCGGGCGCGCCGGCTTCTACGACTCGGCCGGCGCCGCCCGCGACGTCCTGCAGAACCACCTGCTGCAGCTGCTCGCCCTGACCGCGATGGAGGAGCCGGTCTCCTTCGACGCCGACGCGCTCCGGGCCGAGAAGGTCAAGGTCCTCGGGGCGATGTCGCTGCCGGAGGACATGGAGCACGACGCGATCCGCGGGCAGTACGAGCAGGGCTGGCTGGCCGGCCAGCGCGTCCCGGGCTACCGCGACGAGGACGGCGTCCCCGAAGGACTCGACGACCGAGACCTACGCCGCCGTCCGGCTCGGCGTCGAGACGCGGCGCTGGGCGGGCGTCCCGTTCTACCTGCGCACCGGCAAGCGGCTGCCCGCGGCGGGTCACCGAGATCGCGGTGTCGTTCAAGCGTGCCCCGCACCTGCCGTTCGAGGCGACCGACACCGCGGAGCTGGGCCACAACCAGCTCGTCGTGCGGGTCCAGCCCGACGAGGGCGTCACGCTGCGCTTCGGCTCCAAGGTGCCGGGCACGCTGATGGAGGTCCGCGACGTCTCGATGGACTTCCTCTACGGCGAGGCGTTCACCGAGGGCTCGCCCGAGGCCTACGAGCGGCTCATCCTCGACGTCCTCATCGGCGACCAGAGCCTGTTCCCGCGCAACGCGGAGGTCGAGCACTCCTGGCGGGTCATCGACCCGCTCGAGGAGTACTGGGCGGGAAAGAAGCCGCACCTGTACCGGGCCGGCGAGTGGGGCCGCGCGCGGCCGACGAGATGCTGGCCCGCGAGGGCCGGTCGTGGCGGCGGCCATGAGCTGCCGCGAGCGTGCCGTTGCCGGCCCACCCGAAACACTGACCCCGCTGGGAGAATCGCGTGACCACGCTGTGGGACACCACCGGCACCGACGTCGTCCAGGCGCTGGAGGCCGAACGCCGCTCCGCCGGCGCGCTCGCCTTCGGGCTCGCGCTCACCCTCGTCGTCGTCACCGACCAGGAGAGCGTCGCGCAGGCCGAGGCGGCGGCGAAAGCGGCCGCCTCGGCCCACCCGTGCCGCATCCTGCTGGTGATCCGGCGCCACCTCGAGGCTCCCGAACCGCGCCTCGACGCGGAGGTGCTGATCGGCGGGCGGCTGGGCCCCGGCGAGGCCGTCGTCATGCGGATGTACGGCCGGCTCGCGCTGCACGCGGAGTCGGTCGTGCTGCCGCTGCTTGCCCCTGACGCGCCGGTCGTCACGTGGTGGCACGCCGCGATGCCGGACAAGATCGCGTACGACCCGCTGGGCGTGTTCGCCGACCGCCGGGTCACCGAGAGCATGCGCAGCGACGACCCGATGGCTGCGCTGCACCAGCGCGCGGCCGACTACGCGCCGGGTGACACCGACCTGTCGTGGGCGCGCACGACCAGCTGGCGGGCGCTCGTGGCAGCAGCGTTCGACTCGCTGTCCGGAACGCCGAAGTCGGCGACGGTGATCGGCGCCGAGACCCCTCCGACCGCGCTGCTGGTCGGCTGGCTCCGCAGCAAGCTCGGCATCGACGTGCACCACACCACCAAGCGGCCGCGACATCGAGGAGGTGTCGTTCGAGCTGACCGAGAACGGCGCCCCGACGAACCTGACGATCAAGCGGCGTGACGAGCGCAGCGCGGTGATCACCCGCAACGATCAGGCCGACCGGGTCATGCCGCTGGCCCCGCGCGATCTGGGCGACCTGCTCGCCGAGGACGTTCGCCGGCTCGATGCCGACGAGGTGTTCGCCGAGGCGCTGTCGGCCTGGACCGGCGTGAAGAACCTGAACCGCCGCTCCCCCAGGCGCGAGCACATCTGGCACGACCCGATGAACGGCGCCGAGACGAAGGCCGACGCGGCCGCGAAAGGCCTGCCGCGGCGAAAGCCCGACCGCGAAGGCAGCGGCTGGCAAGCGCAGCGGCTCGGGGGCGGCCCAGAAGTGAGCGCCGCCGAAGTCATCGTCCACCGTGACGCCGGGCTGCTGGCCAAGGCCGTCGCCGCCCGGATCATCACGCGCCTCGTCGACGCCCAGGCCTCCAAGGGCAGCGCCAGCCTGGTGCTGACCGGCGGCGGCATCGGCATCGCCGCACTACGCGCGGTGCGCGAAAGCCCGGCCGTCGAGGCGGTCGACTGGCGGCGCCTCGACGTCTGGTGGGGCGATGAGCGCTTCGTCACCCGTAACAGCGGCGACCGCAACGAGAAGGCGGCCCGCGAGGCGCTGCTCGACCATGTCGACGTCGACCCGGCCCGGATCTTCCCGATGGGATGGCTCGGCGGGGACGACGACAACGACCCCGACGCCGCCGCTGCCCGCTACGCCGAGACACTCGCGTCGCGCGCCCACCCCGAGGACCACGGCCCGGTACCGCGCTTCGACGTGCTGCTGCTCGGACTCGGGCCCGAAGGCCATGTGGCGTCGATCTTCCCGGAGTCGCCGGCCGCCTACGAGGAGCGCACCGTCGCGGCGGTGCACGGCTGCCCGAAGCCGCCGCCCACCCGGGTCACGATGACGCAGGTGGCGATCCGGTCGGCGAACGAGGTGTGGGTGGTGGCCGCCGGGGGCGAGAAGGCCGACGCGGCCCGCCTCGCCCTCTCCGGAGCCGGACCCCTTCAGGTACCTGCCGCCGGGGCGGTGGGGCGGGCACGCACCCTGTGGTTGCTCGACCGGGCAGCAGCATCCGCACTCCCGCCCGGGCTCAACCGGATTTCCAGCCCCTGACCGGAAATTCGAGGAAACCTACGCGCGGGACCCGCAAACAGTAGGTTTCCTCGAATTTTTGGGGAGCAGCTAGCGCCCGCGCAGCTTGGCGAGCGCCTCCTGCAGGATGGCCTCGCCGTCCTCGTCGTTGCGCCGCTCGCGGACGTAGGCGAGGTGGGTCTTGTACGGCTCGTTACGCGGCGGCGGCGGGGTGTTCTGCCGGTCGGTGCCTGCGGGGTAGCCGCAGCGCGGGCAATCCCAGGTCTCCGGTATCGGCGCGTCCTCCGCGAAGGACGGCCGGGTCTCATGACCGTTTGCGCAGTAGAAAGCGATGCGGATACGCGGCGCGCGCTCGCCCCGCTCGGACTCCCCCATCGGGCCCGCTCCCACGCGGCTGCCCCGAATTGCATTGCCTCCCGCGCCACCAGCCACTGGCTCTCCTTCACTCCTGCGACAGCCGCCCGCGGCCTGCTGGGTGCGAGCGGGTCGGCGCTACGTACGTCGACTTCTCCGTGCTTTTCCTACTTTTCCGAGGGCCCGCCCGGCCCCCCGGGATGACGTGCCTAGGCGATGCTACGGCGTGGCTGTGGGGCTTCGTGCGGGATCCCCCTGACGGGTGGAACCGAGGGCCACATTCGCCGGATCCGCGTTGCTGAACACCGGCGAGACGGGGGCTTGCTCGACGTTCGGTCCGCGGGGGTACACCGTGCTCAATTGCGCCAGCGGAATCACGACCGCGGCCGCGTTCAGTGCGGTGTCGAACGTCTGCCAGGCGGTGGTCGAGGCCTCCTTCTGCCGCTCGCCGTTGGCCGTCAAGAGCTGAGCCAGCAGCGTCGGGGGACGGCGCAGCGCGACCGCATCGGCACCCGGCCAGCCGGCGTCGAGCAGCGGGGCGAGGAGCCCGCGCGGAGCGGGATAGCGCAGCGGCCGGACCGCGAGCATCAGATCCCACCCGCCGAGCCGGGCCAGCGCGGCGTAGCGGGCCGGGCTGGGAGCGACCAGGCGCAGCCGTACCCCCACGATCGCGAGCCGCGCGGCAATGAGCGACGCGACGGCCTTGGCCTGCGGGGTATCCGGGATGAGCGTCGTGAGGGTCACGCCGGTCAGTCCGGCGGTGCGCACGCAGCGGGCGAGCGGGACGCTGGGGGCGGGCGACCCTGACGAGGGTGCCGAAGGCGGCGGCGATGACGAGCTGCCTGCACTCGGCGATGCCCCGGCTGTCGGTTCGAGCGAAGGGCTCGGCGTGAGGCTCGGGGACGGCGACGGCGTGCGCGCCCCTTCGGGGGTCAGCGACAGATCGGTGAGCAGATCGCTCACCGGGGTCGCCAGCCCCGAGCCGAGAGCGTCGGCGATCCGGGTGCGGGTGCGGGCGTCGAGGCAGGCCGCCATGACGCGCCGCACCGCGGTGACGGCGAGGCGCAGCGAGGCCGGCCCGCGTGAGCCGACGGCCAGCACCACCGTGGACTGCGCCGGAGTGGTGATCACCGCGTCGCTCGGCGATGATGCCGCAGCGGCGGACGTGGCGGGCACGTCGAGGGAGAGATCCGCCCCGCCGGTGCGTACCAGCTCATTGACCTTCGCCACGGTCATGCCGCCCCGTACCGAGATGTGGTCGACGTACGCGCGGCGCAGCGGATCGCCGCCCTGGCTCCACGACGGGTTGCGCGAGAGGGCGTACGTCTCCCCCGACTGCGGGCTCACGAAGCGATACGGCCCGTCGCCGACGAAGTTGAGCGGATCATTCGTCACGCGCAGCCCGACGAACGATTCGACCGGCAGCGGCGCCGTCTCGGGCAGCGCGAGGATCGCCGTGAGGTCGTTGGTCGGGCGCAGCAGCTGGATGTGCAGCGTCGTGTCGCCCTGCGTGGTCAGCCCGGAGACGCTGACCGCGTCGAGATCGCCGAGCGTCGCCGGCGGATGGGCCGCCAGCTCGCGGCAGGCGGCGGCGTAACCCACGACGGACTCCTCGAGATAGCCGCGCACCGGTGAGCTGATCTGCGGAAGGCACAGCCGCTTCAGGGCTCGCAGCTCATCGGTGGCGGTCACCCGGCGCCCACTCGGAACGTCCCACCTGACCGTGCGCAGCGTGATCGTGGCTTTCAGGCCACCGTCGGTCACCTTGGGCGCACCGCCGGCAAGGTCGGGCACCGGGCCGGACTGGGTCGGCCCGATGGTGGAGTTGGAGCTGTCGGACGTGCCGGGCGCGGGACTCGCCGAGGCGCTCACCGCGACCGGATCGGTGCTCGGGTAGCCGTACAGCTGGCGTAGCACCAGCCGCTCGATGAGCTGATTGCCCTGTGCCACCGAGACGAGCGACTCGCCCGGCACCGGCGTCTGCTCGTTCTGGGGCGCCGCCGGGTCGAGATCGAGCACGCGGGTGACTCCGGCGATCCGTAGCGTGCCGCCGGGTCGGGGCCCCGAGGTCGGGGAAGGGGTCGGGCTGCTCGGCGACGGGGTGGGCTTGGCCCCGCCGCCTCCGCACGCACTGGCAAGCAGGAGCACCGAGAGAGCCGCCCAGCCGACCCGGGCACGCGAGCGGCCCCGTGCTGGACCCCGGATCAGCCGGTGCCGCGGGCTCCGGCCATGCACCGGCTCAGCTCTTGTCCAGCAAACCGAGACTGACGATGGACGCGACCCAGACCAGCCCCACGGCGATCGTGAACCGGTCGAGGTTCTTCTCCACGACAGATGAGCCGCCGAGCGAGGACGACATACCGCCGCCGAACAGGTTCGACAGGCCACCGCCCTTGCCGCGGTGCAAGAGGACGAGCGCGATCAGGGACAGGCTGGTCACGATCAAGATCACGGACAGGACAAGCTTCACTTCACACCACCACCCGCGCGCTAGCGTAATGGCAAGCCACGGGATGACCCTGACCTCGGTCGATCAATTCCGGCTGTTCGTTGATGCAGAGCTGCCGCTCGGCATCGTTCAGCTCCCCGGAGAACACCTGGCAGCGGGTGCGGAAACGGCATCCGCTCGGCGGATTGGCCGGGCTCGGCACGTCTCCGGAGATGATGATCCGCTGGCGCTGGCGCTCCTTCACCGGATCGGGAATCGGCACCGCGCTGATCAACGCCTGCGTGTAGGGGTGAGACGGCTTCTCGAAGAGCGTGTCCCGGTCGGCCATCTCCACGATGGTGCCGAGGTACATCACCGCGACGTTGGTGGCGATGTGACGCACGACCGACAGGTCGTGGGCGATGAACAGGTACGTGAGCCCCAGCTCGCTGCTGCAGATCCTCGAGCAGGTTGATGACCTGGGCCTGGATGGAGACGTCGAGCGCCGACACCGGCTCGTCGCAGATGACGAGCTTCGGGTTCAGGCTGATGGCGCGGGCGATGCCGACGCGCTGGCGCTGCCCTCCGGAGAACTCGTGGGGATAGCGGCACGCGTGCTCGGGCGCCAGGCCCACCCGCTCCAGCAGCTGCGTCGACCTTGCCCTCTTCGGGGAGCCCGTGAATCCGGAACGGCTCGCGCAAGGTGGCACGCACGGTCTGGCGAGGGTTCAGGCTGGCGTAGGGGTCCTGGAAGACGATCTGCATCTCGCGGCGCAGCCGGCGCAGCTGCCGCGGGCCGACCCCGGTGATGTCCTCACCTTCGAAGGTGATCTTTCCCGACGTGGGCTCCAGGAGTCGCAGCACGGTGCGCGCGGTGGTGCTCTTGCCGCAGCCCGACTCCCCGACGAGGGCCAGCGTCTCGCCCCGTCGCACGTTGAAAGAGACGCCGTCGACCGCCTTGACGGCGCCGATCTGGCGCTGGAAGACGATGCCGGTGCGGATCGGGAAGTGCTTCTTCAGGTCGGCGACCTCGAGCAGCGGCGCGTCGCCGGCGGCGGCGACGGGGCCTTCTCCATGCTGGGGGCGCTCACGAGCTGCCCCCTGACGGGGGTGGCATCGGGGGTGGGGCGTCGTCAGGGGTGGCCTGCACGGTGGGCACGGTGGCCCGGCCGGTTCCGCGCCGTGGCAACTGCCACCGGTCGTGCCTTCGGCTCTCGCCGCTACCTCGTCGCTGTGGTGGCAGGCCGCGAGATGGCCGGAGACGTCCTGCTCCATCAGAGCCGGGACGACCGTGCGGCAGACCTTGGTCGCGAACGAGCAACGCGGGTGGAACGCGCAGCCCGGGGGCACGCGGATGAGGCTGGGCGGCGAACCGGGGATCGGCTCGAGCCGCTCGGCGCGCCGCTGGTCCAGGCGCGCCAGGCTGGACAGCAGGCCGAGCGTGTAGGCATGGCGAGGGTGGTAGTAGATGCCGTTCGGTATCCGCGTATTCCGCGACCCGGCCCGCGTACATCACCATGACGCGATCGGCGTGGCTCGCCACCAGACCGAGGTCGTGGGTGATGAGCACGATCGCCGTGCCGCGCTGCTCCTGCAGGCTCTCCAGCAGCTCCATGATCTGGGCCTGCACGGTGACGTCGAGCGCCGTGGTGGGCTCGTCCGCGAGCAGCAGTGCCGGGTTCAGCGCGAGCGCCATCGCGATCATGGCGCGCTGCCGCATCCCGCCGGAGAACTGGTGCGGATACTCCTTCGCACGCCCGCTCGGGTTAGGGATGCCGACCTCGCCGAGCAGATCGACCGCCCGTGCCTTGGCCGCCGAGCGCGAGAGCGACTCGTGGACGCGGATCACCTCAGCGATCTGGCTGCCGACCTTGAAGACGGGGTTCAGCGCCGTCAGCGGGTCCTGGAAGATCATCGAGACTTCCTTGCCGCGCAGTGCGCGCAGCCGGGGGTCCGTCGCCGTGAGCAGGTCCTCGCCGCGGAAGATGATGCGTCCCGACGGGAAGCGCGCCGGCGGAGACGGCACCAGTCCCATGATCGCCATCGCCGAGACGGACTTGCCGGAGCCCGACTCGCCCACGATGCCGAGGGTCTCTCCGGGACGGACGTCCCAGCTCACCCCGTCGACCGCGCGCACCACGCCGTTGTCGGTGTGGAAGTGCACGCGCAGTTCCTCGACCGACAGCAGCGGCTCGATGTCGGCGTTCGGGCGACGTGATGCCGGCGGGACTTCGTCAGGTCAGGGACCGGGTCGCGCGGCCGGATCGCCGGAAGCCTCCCAGGCGGGTTGCGCGCTCATCGCCGCCTACTTGAGCTTCGGGTCGAGGGCGTCGCGCAGGCCGTCACCAGCGAAGACGAACGCCAGCACCGTGAAGACCACGGCCAGGCTCGGCAGGATCGTGAGCCACCATTCGGTGTCGAGCTTGCTCTGGCCGGCGGCGATCATGTTGCCCCACTCGGGGACGTCCGGCTTGACGCCGACCCCGAGGTAGGAGAGCGCGGCCTCGGAGATGACGGCGGTACCGACCTGGAACGTGGCGAAGATGAGCACGGGCGCGAAGCTGTTGGGCAGGATGTGGCGCGTCACGATCCGCCATCGGCTGGCGCCCAGCGAACGGGCGGCCTCGACGTACTCCGACTCGCGTACCGACAGGATCGACCCGCGCAGCAGCCGGGCCACCGTGGCCCAGCCGAAGATCGCGAGGGCGATGATCACCGGCAGCACGCCCTGGCCGACCACCGTGATGACGACGATCGCGCCGACCAGCAGCGGGAATGCGAAGAAGATGTCGCAGATCCGCATGATCAGCGAATCCCAGAAACGCCCGAAGTAGCCCGCGATGGCGCCGAGGAACACCCCGATGAGCGTCGAGAGCAGGATCGCCGAAAGGCCGACGATCAAGGCGATCCGCGCGCCGTAGAGCACCCGGGTGAACTGGTCGCGCCCGACGATGTCGGTGCCGAACCAGTGATGCCAGCTCGGGCCGGACTCGACGTTGAACAGGTCCTGCGCCTTCGGGTCATACGGCGCGATCAACGGCGCAAAGATGGCCACCAGCACCACGATGATGATCATGACGAGGCCGCCGACGGCCAGTTTGTTACGGACGAATCGGCGCCGAATGTCCTTCCACTGACCGGTCGCGTTGACCAGCCCGTACGCTGCTGCGGCCGCCGTGGCACCGCTGGACTCCAGGTCGGCGGAGTCGGCACCGGTCAGGCTCAGACCGCCGCCATCGGGCCCGAAGTCGTTGGTGATGACGTCGGAATCCTCGCCCAGTCGGTAGTCGTCGGGCTCGGGAGTCAGAACCGTGGGTTCGCTCATGTGCCTTTCACCTTCCGGACCGGGCCCGTGCCTCGCACCGTCTGCCGTGCCGCCTGAGGCGCGCTCATTCGAGTCTCACCCTCGGATCGAGCACCGCGTAGAGCAGATCGACGATGAGGTTGACGATGACGAAGACGAGCACGCCATAGGTCACGACGCCCATGATGATGGGATTGTCATTGGCCTTGATCGCCGTGACCAGCGCGTTGCCGATCCCGTCGAGGGAAAAGACGTTCTCGGTGATGAGGGCACCGCCGAGCAGCGTGCCGAACGAGATTCCGAGATACGTGACGACCGGGATGATCGAGTTTCGCAGCACGTGCTTGAAGATGACGACCCGCTTGCTCAGGCCCTTCGCTGTCGCCGTGCGCACGTAGTCGGCGCGCATCACTTCGAGCATCGAACCACGCGTCAGCCGGGCCACCAGGGCAGCATCGATCGAGGCCAGAGCTATCGCGGGCAGGATGTAGCTCTTGAAGCCATCATTGAGCCCGAAGAATGGCAGCCAGTGCAACTGGAGAGCGAAGATCTCCTGCAGCAGGATTCCGATGACGAAGACGGGCACACCTATGGTGACGGTCGTCAAGATAGTCACCAAGATATCGATGAATGAATATCGGAATACTGCCGAGATAACTCCCGCGGCAATTCCGACGATAATTTCGATGATGATGGCGAACAGGGCGAGCTTCGCGGTGTTTGCGAGCTTGGGTGGCAGGATCTTGCTGACCTCGCGGTTTTGCTGCCGGTAGCTCGTGCCCAGGTCGAAGCGGACTACCAGACCCTCGACGTACTTGTAGTACTGCACGTAGATCGGCTTGTTGAGGCTGTACTTCCGCTCCAGCGTCTGGATCACGGCTGGGGTGCGGGCGTGACCGCTTCCGGTGAGGTTGTTGACCGGGTTTCCGAACAGGAACAGTGCGCTGAACAGGATGATCGTCGCGCCGAAGAAGACCAGGATCATCTGAAGCAGGCGCCGCACGATGAACTTCAGCACTGGACGGCCTACCTCCTCATGCGGCTCCCGGCGGGCAATTCACGTCAACGTGCCCGTTAGGAGCGACATTCAAGCTACGCCGGGGTGAGCTGGTGTACAGCATCGGCCGGGTCACCTTTCTCTGGATGACCCGGCCGATGCTGAGGGGGCTACTTGAGCCCGATGGTGCGCAGTGTCGGGTTCTCGAAGAAGTCGAGGTTGACCCCAACGAACTTGGTGTTGAAAGCGCGGTACTGGGTGCGGTACCAGAGCGGGATCAGCGCCAGATCCTGCCCGATGGCAATCTGCTCCGCCTGCCTGTAGTCGGCAGCCCGCTTGGCCGCGTCCGGCTCTGCCTTGCCTGCGGCGATCAGTGCGTCGAACTGCTTGTTGCTGTAGCGCCCGCGGTTGTCGCCCGGGTTGTCGGCAGGCTGCGTACCGAGGAGCGGCTTCAACATGACCGCAGCACTCGGATAGTCAGCGCTCCACGCCGCCCGGAAGAGACCAGACCCCTTGGGGTCGGATTCCTTCTGCAGGAGCTCCTTGAACGGGCCCGGCTCGATGTTGACCTTCCAACCGAGCACCGTGCTCAGCTCGCCCGCCACCGCCTGAATCCAGCCTTCGTGACCTGCACCGGTGTTGTAGGCCAGATTGACCTTCGTCCCGGGGGCAGGCCGGCCTCCTGGGCAAGCTTCTTCGCCATAGTCGGGTCCTGCTTGACGCACGAGGCGCAGATGCCGGGCTGGAAGGTTCCCTGAGCCTTGAACGGTGGCGAGACGATGGAGGTGGCCACGCTGACTGAGTCCTTCAGGACACCCTTGATGATGGCGGTCCGATCGATGGCGTAGGAAACTGCTTGGCGAGCCTTCACGCTGTTGAGTGGCTTGTTCAGCACCTGGACTTCCAGGTAGTTGATGCCGAACATCTCCTCTTTGAGGAAGCCGTTCTTTGCCTGATCCGGGGAGTAGTACTTGGCCGCAGCGGCCTTCAGATCATCCGGGGGACTCGCGCCCAGTCGAAGTCGCCGTTGGTCAGGCCCTTGTATTCAAAGGACGAGTCGCTGCCGTCGTTGATGGTGATGGCCACCTTGTCCAGCAACGCAGGCGGACCATCCGTGTAGTTAGGGTTGCGCACCATCGTGATGCTCTTGTCGTGCTGCCACGGCTGCGACAGCATGAACGGCCCGTTACCGATCGGCTCATCGTTGTACTTGGTGTTGCTAGCAGCTCCGGCCTCGACAGGCACCGGGCTGTAAGGGATCTGCCCGACCTCCATGTCGAACTCGCAGTCGGGTGCAACCAACGCGAAGTTCAGCGTGAGTCCGTTGGCCTTGACTCCGGAAAAGTCAACCTTGGTCGGGTCGCTGACCTTGCTGGCCTGTAGGGCGTCGAAGCCCTTGACCGGAGACAATTGATACGCCAGGTCGGATGCCACGACACCGAGAGCCGTGCGCGTCATGCCGCGCTTGATCGACTCGGCGTCCACAGTCTCCCCGTTGGAGAACTTCTGGCCCGACTTGATCGTGAAGGTCCAGTTACTGCACGCCGCATCGTGGCTGTAGCTCTGGGCGAGCTGCTTTTCGACCTTGCCGTCCGGGGTGAATGTCGTCAGCGTGTCGAAGAGGTTTTTCGTGACGAGCTGGCCTTCGGAGTCCTCGAGAGGAGTACGGGTCGATCGCCGTCGGCTCAACCTCTGCGAGCCGGAACGTGCCACCTGGCTTGCCGGCCCGAGTGTCGATCGGGGTCACGGAAAGCTTCTGCAAATCGATGCTCCCGCTGCTGGTGCCGCCGCCCCCGCCGCTGCCAGAGCCGCTGCTGCTACACGCAGCGATGGCGAGCGTGCTCGCTACGGCCACGGCGATTGCCGGCTTCTTCCCTCGAAGCATCCTCATCCTTCCGTTTGCCCGCACGTGGGCCACAGCGGCTGGGCCGGCAGCCGAAGGCCCCCATGAGCCCTCACAATTGCTGCACAGCAATGCGGGAAATTGAACACGCCTAGTGCCTCCCTGGCGCGCGGCGCGCCCGAGATGTTGTGAAGTCGTGACCGTTACGGAACACAGTGACCACCGTCATTCGGCGGAAACTTTTGTGTCTTGAGCGTTCAATCGATTGTTTTTTTGCGCGGTCGAACGCTTACATCACTGGGAGCCCAATGCCAGCCCAAGGAGCACGGTACGCCCGTCCTGCGCATGCGCAGCGAAACCGACCCTGCTCAGCACGGCTTGGCTGGCCTCGTTGTCAACCTCGGTTTCGGCAATCAGACTAGCCGCGCCGAGCCACCGCGCATGCGCGACAAGCCGACGAAGTGCCTGTGTGGCGTACCCGTTTGCGCGCTGCGACGGGACGATGCCGTAGCCGATCTCGACCCGGCCGCTCTCGTCCGGACCGCCGTGGAAACCGATCCCGCCGACGATCACACTCGCGCCGGGCGAGTCCGTCGGGCGTTCGGCGCCCTCACGGGTGAGGCAAACCAGGAAAGCACCGAAGGGGCGCGGATCGATACCGGCCGCGCATCGCTCCAGAAACAGTCCCGCCGCCACGCGATCACTCTCGGCCGGGTAATCGGGCGCGCACTCACAACCTTCCGGACACCGCCCTGCGACGATCGCCTCCGCCACCGGCTCGTCGATCAGCCGCAGCAGCACGGTCACGAGCCGCCTGAGCCCCCGGCTCCGGCGTTCGGCGGCAGTGCGCCGCGGATGATGCCGCAGAATTCTTCGGCCACGAGGCTCGCCCCACCCACCAGAGCGCCGTCGACATCGGGTTCGGAGAGCAGTTCGGCCGCGTTGGACGCCTTCACCGAGCCGCCATACAGCACCCGGGTGCGCTCGGCAGCCCCCGGACTCACCAGCTCGGCCAGGCGGCGCCGCAATGCCCCGCACATCTCCTGCGCGTCGCCCGCGGTGGCGGTCTTTCCGGTACCGATGGCCCACACCGGCTCGTACGCGATGACGAGATGGCCGGCGGGCTCCTCGATGTGCTCGGCGGGAATCCCGGCGATGCACCCGGTGAGCGACTCGAGCACGTGCTCGACATGGCGGTGCGCCTCGCGTACCGACTCGGGCTCGCCGACGCAGATGATCGGGATGAGGCCATTGTCGTACGCCGCACGGGCCTTGGCCGCCACCGTCGCGTCGTCCTCGCCGTGGTACAGGCGGCGCTCGCTGTGGCCGACGGTCACGTAGGTGCAGCCGAGCTTGGCCAGCATGGATCCGGCGATCTCGCCGGTGTACGCACCGCTGCTGTGGGTCGAGACGTCCTGCGCTCCGAACACCAGCGGCAGCTTGTCCCCTTCGATCAGGGTCTGGACGCTGCGGATCGCGGTGAACGGCGGAATCACCGCCACCTCGACCGTCTCGGCCTCACGCTCGCGAAGGCCGAACGCGATCTTCTGCACCAGGCCGATCGCCTCGAGGTGGGTGAGGTTCATCTTCCAGTTGCCCGCGATCAAAGGCTTGCGCCCGCTTGGACGTGCCATCAGTGGTCTCCACCCGTCGCTGAAGCTGCACGGCTCGTCGTCGAGTGCCGCGAGGCCGGGCAGCACGTTGCCTTCCAGGTACTCCAGGCTCGCTCCGCCGCCGGTCGAGATATGGCCGAAGCGCGCCTCGTCGAATCCGAGCGCGCGGACCGCGGCCGCGCTGTCACCGCCGCCCACCACGGTGAGCGCCGACGGCAAATCAGCCACGGCAGCGGCGACGGCCCGCGTGCCACCCGGCGAAGGGCGCCAGCTCGAAGACGCCCATCGGGCCGTTCCAGAACACCGTCGCCGCGCCCGCAAGGGCGGCGGCGAACGCGACGCCACTGGCCGGCCCGATGTCGAGGCCCTTCATCCCGCTGGGAATGGCGTCAGCGGACACGACCGCGGTCTGCGCGTCAGCCGACACCTCGGCCGCGACAACCACGTCGGACGGAAGCAGGATCCGGCCGTCGGCGCTGGCAAGGAGCCCGGCGCAGGTGTCGACCATCGCCGCCTCCAGCAGCGAGCCACCTACCTCGTGCCCTTGCGCTGCCAGGAAGGTGAAGCACATGCCGCCGCCGATGAGCAGCCGGTCGACCTTCGGCAGCAGCGCCTCGATGACAGCCAGCTTGTCGCTGACCTTGCTGCCGCCGAGGATCACCACGTAGGGCTTGGCCGGCGCGTCGGTCAGGCGCTTGAGCACCTCGACCTCGCGCAGCACCAAGCCACCCGCGTAGTGCGGCAGCCGGGCCGCCAGCTCGACCACCGACGCGTGGGCGCGGTGCACCGCCCCGAACGCGTCGTCGACGTAGGCACCGGGCGACGTGCCGAGCGAGCCGAGCGCCGCGAGCCGGTCGCCGAAGGCCCCTCGCAGGCCGGCGTCCTTGCTGGTCTCACCGGGATCGAAGCGCAGGTTTTCCAGCAGCGCGACATCGCCGTCATCGAGCCCTGCCACCAGTGCGGTGGCCGGCGGGCCGACCACCCCGGCGTCGGGATCGAAGTCGACGAGCGGCACCGGCCGGCCGAGCAGGGAGCTCATCCGCTCGGCAACGGGAGCCAGCGAGTACTTGTCCTCGAAGGCCCCCTTGGGCCGGCCCAGGTGGCTGCAGACCACCACGCGCGCTCCGCCGTCGGCCAGCGACCGGATGGTCGGCAGACTCGCGCGGATGCGGCCGTCGTCGGTGACACGCGAGCCGTCCAGCGGCACGTTCAGGTCGGAGCGGACGATCACCACCTTGCCGCGCACTCCCGCGGCGAGCAGATCGGCGAGTGATTGCACCTCAGCTACAGCCTGGAGCCGACGAGTCCGACCAGGTCGACCAGCCGGCTCGAGTAGCCCCACTCGTTGTCGTACCAGCCAATGATCTTCACTACCGGGCCGCTCGTCATCGTCAGGCTCGAGTCGAACGTGCACGACGCGGGCGAGCCGACGATGTCACTGGAGACGATCGGGTCCTCGGTGTAGACGAGCACGTCCTTCAGCGGGCCGTCGGCGGCCGCCTTGAATGCGGCGTTGACCTCCGCCGCCGAGGGCTCGGTCTTGAGCGTGGCCACCAGGTCGGTGACCGACCCGTCCAGCACGGGAACCCTCATCGCGATGCCGTCGAGCTTGCCCTTCAGCTGCGGAAGCACCAGCGCCGTGGCCTTCGCGGCCCCGGTGGTGGTCGGAATGATGTTCTGCGCCGCTGCCCGCGCCCGGCGCAGATCGGAGTGCGGGAAGTCCAGGATCACCTGGTCGTTGGTGTACGCGTGGATGGTGGTCATCAGGCCGCGGACGATGCCGAACGACTCGTCGAGCACCTTGGCCATCGGCGCCACGCAGTTCGTCGTGCACGAGGCGTTGGAGATGACGTGGTGCGCGGCCGGGTCGTAGTCACCTTCGTTGACGCCCATGACGATGGTGATGTCCTCGCCCTTCGCGGGAGCCGAGATGATCACCTTCTTGGCGCCGGCGGACAGGTGCTGGCTCGCGGCGTCGCGGCTGGTGAACCGGCCGGTCGATTCCAGGACGATGTCGCATCCCAGATCGCCCCATGGCAGAGCAGCCGGGTCGCGCTCGGAGAGCACCTTCATCGTCGGCGCCGTCGACGGTGATCGAGCCCTCGCCGGAAGTGACCGACTTGCCGAGGCGGCCGAGCACCGTGTCGTACTTGAGCAGGTGAGCCAGGGTGGCGGTGTCGGTGAGGTCGTTGACGGCCACGACCTCGATCTACGAACCGGCTGATCCCGCTAGCGCGCGAAAGAAATTGCGCCCGATCCGGCCGAACCCGTTGACGCCTACTCGAATGCTCACCGCTGCCTCCGGCCCCGAATGCTGGTTACGCGGCGCAGCCTACCGACTTCACAGGTGAGCTGATCAGGCTCCTTCGAGCAGCTCCGGGCTGACGGCGGCCTCGGTCGTGGGCAAACCGAGCGCAATGGCACGTTTGTCCGCAAGGGCCAGCAGCCGGCGGATGCGTCCAGCGACCGCGTCCTTGGTCATCGGCGGGTCGGCGAGGGCGCCGAGCTCCTCCAGGGAAGCCTGCGGGTGCTTGAGCCGAAGCTCCCCCGCCGCGAGCAGATGCTCCGGCGCGGCTTCCAGGTGGAGGCCCTGGAGACCGCTGGCACCGGCCTCCCCGTTGGAGTCGTTGCTCGAGTCGCCGCTGAGAATGTCCATGGCTGCCGACACCCGGGCACCGGCAGCGACGGCCGCGCGCGCCGACCGGCGCAGGTTCGCGTCATCGAAGTTGGCCAGCCGGTTAGCCGTCGCGCGGACCTCGCGCCGCATCCGGCGCTCCTCCCACGCCAGCACACTGTCCTGGGCCCCCATGTGGATGAGCATCGCGCCGATGGCTTCGGCGTCGCGGATGACGACCCGGTCGACCCCGCGCACCTGCTTGCTCTTCGCCTGGATACCGAGCCGGCGGGCCGCGCCCACGAGGGCGAGCGCCGCCTCGGGCCCGGGAGAGGTGATCTCCAACGACGACGAGCGGCCCGGCTCGGTCAGCGAACCGTGGGCCAGGAAAGCGCCGCGCCAGGCGGCTGCCGCGTCGCACAGCCCGCCGGTGACGATCATCGGCGGCAGGCCGCGCACCGGGCGGCCACGCTGATCGATCAAACCGGTGGCGCGCGCGAGGGCCTCACCGCCGCGGTCGACCCGGATCAGCCAGCGCGCGCTACGGCGCAGGCCGCCCGCCGCCAGCATGGCGATCTCCGAGGGATGACCGAAGACTTCGGCGATCTCCTGCCGCAACCGGCGTGCGACAGACGCGGTGTCGAGCTCGGCCTCCACCACGACGCGCCCGTTCGCCAGGTGCAATCCCCCCGCAAACCGAAGGATCACCGCCATTTCGGCGCGGCGGCAGCAGGCCTTTCCCGTCGGGAGTCGACTCAACTCGTCTTTCACCGTCGGTGTCATCGCAGCCACGCACAGTCTCCTTCTCCGCCTGCCGGGGAACCCTAATCAGTTTCAGCTCGACGTGTGTCTAGCTTTCGCCAGGTACTTCGTTCATGACCCGACGGAACGCCGCTGCCAGCGTCACCGGATCGTGCTGAGGCTTACCGGAAATGGCAACGGGCGCCAGGATCAGCGCCGCTCCGAGCGCGTCGGACGCGGCCCGCAGGCTCCCCAGATCGGGAACGACCCGGGGGTCAGCGATGACCGCGTCCAGCCGCAGCGCCGGAACGAGCCGTGCAATCTCCTCCAGATGAGTATGGGGGGCAAAGCCCGTGGTTTCACCGGGCTGCGCAGCAATATTCAGCACCAGAACGCGCTTCCCGGAGGCGGCGAAGATCGCCTCGGCCATCGCGGGTGCGAGCAGGTGCGGCATGACGCTGGTGAACAGCGAACCCGGGCCCAGGACGAGAGCGTCCGCGGCGGCGACGGCGGCCAACGCCTCGGGGCACGCCGGCGGGCTGGCCGGCACCAGCTCGACCGTTTCCACCCGCCCGGTCGTCGTGGCCACCGCGACCTGACCGCGCACCGCTGCCGAACGTCCGGACCGCTCCTTCACGTGCGCGACGATGTCCACCGGTTTCGGGGAAAGCGGCAGCACCCGTCCGCGGCAGCCGAGCAGCTCCGCCGCCGCATCCAGCGCCTGTACCGGATCGCCGGTCTCGGTAGCCAGGGCGGTCAGCAGCAGGTTGCCCATCGCGTGGCCGGCGAGCTCGCCGCTCCCGCCGAAGCGGTGCTGGAACGCCTCCGCCCAGAGTGCCGCTCGCCCCTCGCGTTCGGCGAGCGCGACGAGGGCCATCCGCAGATCGCCGGGAGGCAGCGCGCCCAGCTCCTGCCGGAGCCGGCCGGAGGACCCACCGTCGTCGGCCACCGTCACGATGGCGGTGAGCCGGGTGGTCACCCGGCGCAGGGCGGCAAGGCTCGCGGCGAGCCCGTGCCCGCCCCCGAACGCGACCACTGAGGGTGATTCGCTGGGTGATCCGGTCATTCGCGCCCCAGATCCCGATGCAGCACGCGGACTTCGACGCCGGCGTCCACCAACTGATCGGCCAATGCGGTGGCGATGGCGACGCTGCGATGGCGCCCGCCCGTGCAGCCGACGGCGAGGGTGAGGTAACGCTTGCGCTCCTGCTCGTAGCCGGCCCGGATGATCGCCAGGAGCTCGTTGCTGCGCGCCAGGAAATCGGCGGCGCCTGGCCGGCTGTAGACGTAATCGCGTACGTCGGGATCGAGCCCGGTCTGGCCGCGTAGCTCCTCGACCCAGTGGGGGTTGGGGAGGAATCGGCAGTCCAGCACCACGTCGGCATCCAGCGGCAGCCCGTACTTGAAGCCGAACGACATGACGGTCGCGTGCAGCACCGGACGGCCGGGCGCGCCGAAGGCCGCGTCGATCTTTTCCCGTAGCTGATGGACGTTCAGATCGGTGGTGTCCAGCACGAGATCGGCTTCACCGCGAAGCTCGGTGAGCAACGCCCGCTCCGCGGTGATGCCCTCCACCAGCGGGTCGCGCTGGCGCAGCGGATGCGGGCGCCGGACGCTCTCGAACCGGCTCACCAGCGCGCGATCCGATGCCTCCAGGAAGAGCACGCGCGGCCGGGTCCCGCGCTCCTCCAGCGCGCGCAACGCCTCGCGCAGGTCAGCGAAGAACGCCCGGCCACGAACGTCGACGACCGCAGCGATCCGGTCGACGGTGCCTTGCGAGCGGACGCCGAGTTCGGCCAGCGTGGGAAGCAGCGCCGGCGGAAGGTTGTCGACGACGAACCAGCCGAGATCCTCGAGGCACTTCGCAGCGGTGCTGCGCCCAGCCCCGGACAGCCCGGTGATGATCGCCAGCTGGACGAGGGTCGGCGCGGGCGCCGGCGTGCTCTGCGCGCCGGTCACGCCGACAGCACCTCTCCGGTCGTCGGGTCGACGGCGGGTTCCGCCGGCTTGCCGGCCAGCGCGGCGACGATCGCCTCCGCGGTACGCGGGCCGATCCCCGAGACCTCGGTGATCTCCTGGACCGTCGCTGCGCGCAGCCGCTTCAGCGATCCGAAGCGGGCCAGCAACGCCTTCCGTCGCGTCTCCCCCAGACCGGGCACGCCGTCCAGCATGCTCTCCACCATCGACTTGGAACGCTTCTGGCGGTGATAGGCGATCGCGAACCGGTGGGCCTCGTCGCGTACCCGCTGGAGCAGGTACAGACCTTCGCTGGTGCGCGGAAGGATGATCGGATCGGGATCGCCCGGCACCCAGACCTCCTCGAGTCTTTTCGCCAGACCGCAGATGGCAACGTCGGAGATGCCGAGATCTTCGAGCGCTGCGGCGCCGGCATTGACCTGAGGGAAGCCGCCGTCGACGACGACGAGGTTGGGCGGATAAGCAAACTTGCGCGGACCGGACTCGACGTCGGCTTCGCCGCCGGTCGTGTCGTCGGCGCGGGCGGGCCCGGCCGTCGTCTCATCCAGGTAGCGAGCAAAGCGGCGCCGCACGGCTTCGTAGAGCCAGTCGACGTCACCGCCCTCGACCGTCGCGCGGGCACCGCCGTGGTCAGCGGCGGACTCGCCGCTCCCACGGATCGCGAATCGGCGGTACTCGGACTTGCGGGCGATCCCGTCCTCGAAGACGACCATCGACGCGACGACACTGGTTCCCTGCAGGCTGGAGACGTCGAAGCACTCGATGCGCAGCGGGGCGTCGGCCAACCCGAGGGCTTCCTGCAACTGCGAGAGCGCCCGCGAGCGGGCCGACAGGTCGCTGGCCCGGCGCAGCTTGTGCTGAGTGAAGACTTGCTCGGCATTGCGCCCGACGGTCTCGAGCAGCGAGCGCTTGTCTCCACGCTGCGGCACCCGGATCTCGACCCGGCTACCGCGCTGCAACGTCAGCAACTGCGCCACCACGTCGGCGTCGGCCGGGGCTGCCGGCACCAGAACCTCGCGCGGCACCTCGTAACCGTCGACGAGATAAGCCTGCGAGACGAACCGCTCGACGAGCTCGGGCAAGCCCTCCCCATCGAGCTTGTCGACCACGTAGCCGCGCTGCCCGCGGACCCGCCCGCCGCGCACGTGGAAGACGAACACCGCGGCTTCGAGCTCGTCCTGGGCGAACGCGACGGCGTCGGCGTCGGTGTCGTCGGGTAACACGACCGCTTGCTTCTCGATGGCGCGGCGCAGCGCTCCGATGTCGTCACGCAGCCGGGCGGCGCGCTCGTACTCCTGCTCGTCGGCGGCCTCGCGCATCTGCGCCTCGAGCCGGCGCAGGAAGCGGGTGGTCTGCCCGGCGAGAAAATCGCAGAAATCGTCAACGATCTCGCGGTGCTCGTCGGTCGTCACCCGGCCGACACACGGCGCCGAGCACTTGTCGATGTAGCCGAACAGGCAGGGCCGGCCGACCTGCTGGGCCCGCTTGAAGACGCCCTTGCTGCACGTGCGGGCGGGAAAGACGCGCAGCAGCAGATCCAACGTTTCGCGAATGGCCCAGGCGTGGGAGTACGGCCCGAAATAGCGCACCCCCTTGCGCTTGGGGCCGCGCATCACCGAAAGGCGCGGGACCTCCTCGTCGAGCGTCACCGCGAGCCAGGGGTAGCTCTTGTCGTCGCGGTAGCGCACGTTGAAGCGCGGATCGAACTGCTTGATCCAGGTGTACTCCAGCTGCAGCGCCTCGACCTCGGTGGAGACCACGGTCCAGTCGACCGCCCGGGCGGTGCGAACCATCTGCTCGGTACGCGGGTGAAGATCCCCGGTGAAGTACGAATTGAGCCGGCTGCGCAGGCTCTTGGCCTTGCCCACGTAGATGACACGGCCGCTGGAATCACGGAATCGGTAGACCCCGGGCTCCTCCGGAATGGTGCCGACGGCCGGCCGCCAGGGTGCCCGGGAAACGGCGCCGGAGGCGGGGCGGGGCGGCGGCGGCTCCCGGCGGACCGGGGAAGCTGCGGAGGTAACTTCCCCTTCGCTGATTCCCCGATTCGCCACGCCGCAAAGGGTAGTCGCGCGGGCGGGCCCCGCGCCTCGGGGTGAGCGCGCGCTGCGCCCGGGCATCCCCCGACGGCGGCCCCCACAGCGGCCCCCACAGCAGCCCCACAGCAACCCCCGCGCAATCCCGCCATCCGGGCCGTGCCACACTCGTCGCGTTCGCGCCTGCCAGGGAGGCGGTTGCTCGGTGCAGCAGGGCGATGTGGTGGTCGACGTGGTGGTCAGCCGCGCCGTGCCCCCGGCCGCCCGGGCCGGGTCGCAACCGCGGCCACCAGCAGCGCCGCGGCGCCCGGGTGAGCGCATCACGGTGCTCACCCTGAGCTGGAGCCAGGACGACCCGATGGCCGTCAACCTCACCCTCAGCAGCACGCCCGACCATCCCGCGCTGCCCCGTGGAAGCTGGGTGGTGCTGCGCGACTTCCTTCGCTACGGGCTGGAAGAGTCGACCGGCGACGGCGCCGTCCACATCCAGCCCGAGCCCGGACGTGAGCGCGTGCTCCTGCGCCTCGCACGGCCGGGACGGCCGGCCTGGATCAGCGCTCCCTGCTCCGTGCTGCGCAGTTTCCTGGATCAGACCGACGCGCTCGACCCGACGGGCGAGAAGCGTTCGGCCGAGGACCTCGACCTGATCATCGACCGGCTCCTGCAGCGCTGAGCCGAGCTAATTGGCCGCTGCCCTTCGCCGCCGCGCCGGAGCCTTGGGTGACTCCACCACGGCCGGCTTCGCCGACTTTGCCGTGAGCGGCTTCGCCGACTTTGCCGTGAGCGACTTGCTGGACTTTGCCGTGAGCGTCTTGGTGGACTTTGCCGTGAGCGGTTTCGCCGACTTTGCCCCCGCCTTCTTCGCCTTCGCCGTCACGCGCTCGCCGAGGACGTGTTCCAGGAACCGTCCGGTGTGACTTTCCGGCACCGCCGCCACGTCCTCCGGGCTGCCTTCGGCGACGACGCGACCGCCGCCGGTACCCCCCTCGGGACCGAGGTCGACCACCCAGTCGGCGGTCTTGATCACGTCGAGGTTGTGCTCGATGACGATCACCGAATTGCCCTGATCCACCAGCCTGCCCAGCACGCCCAGCAGCTTGCGGACGTCCTCGAAGTGCAGCCCGGTGGTCGGCTCGTCGAGCACGTAGATGGTGCGGCCGGTCGAACGCTTCTGCAGCTCCGACGCGAGCTTGACGCGCTGCGCCTCCCCACCTGAGAGGGTGGGCGCCGGCTGGCCGAGCCGGACGTAACCGAGCCCGACGTCGACGAGCGTCTTCAAGTGGCGCGCGATGGACGGCAGGCCCGCGAAGAACTCGGCGCCCTCCTCGATCGACATGTCGAGCACCTCGGCGATCGACTTGCCCTTGAAGTGGACCTCGAGGGTCTCCCGGTTGTACCGGGCTCCGTGGCAGACCTCGCACGGCACGTAGACGTCGGGCAGGAAGTTCATCTCGATCTTGATCGTGCCGTCACCGGCGCAGGCCTCGCAGCGACCGCCCTTGACGTTGAAGGAGAACCGGCCCGGCAGATAGCCGCGCACCTTCGCCTCGGTCGTCTCCGCGAAAAGCTTGCGAATGTTGTCGAATACCCCGGTGTAGGTAGCCGGGTTGGACCGCGGGGTGCGCCCGATCGGCGACTGGTCGACCCGCACGACCTTGTCGAGATGCTCGAGCCCGCTGACCGTGCGGTGGCGACCGGGAACCTCGCGTGCACCGTTCAGCTTGTTGGCGAGCACGCTGGCCAGAATGTCGTTGACCAGGCTGGACTTTCCGGAGCCGGACACTCCCGTCACGGCGACGAAACAGCCCAGCGGGAAGCCGACCGTCACGTCACGCAGGTTGTGCTCACGGGCGTCATGGACGATCAGCCGCCGGCTGGGATCAGGCGCGCGCCGGATGTCAGGGATCGGGATGGAGCGCCGGCCGGAGAGGTAGGCGCCGGTGAGCGACTCCTCGCTGTCGAGCAGATCCTGCACCGGCCCGCTGACGACAACCTTCCCGCCGTGCTCGCCCGCCCCCGGGCCGATGTCGACCGCCCAGTCGGCGGCTCGGATCGTGTCTTCGTCGTGCTCGACGACGATCAACGTGTTACCAAGGTCGCGCAGGCGCACGAGGGTGTCGATGAGGCGACGGTTGTCACGCTGGTGCAGGCCGATCGACGGCTCGTCGAGCACGTACAGCACCCCGACCAGGCCCGAGCCGATCTGCGTGGCGAGCCGGATGCGCTGCGCCTCACCGCCGGCCAGGGTGCCGGCCGCCCGGTCGAGGGAGAGGTAGTCGAGCCCGACGTCGAGCAGAAAAGCCAGCCGCGCGTCGACCTCCTTCAGCACCCGCCCGGCGATCTGCGACTCGCGATCGGTCAGCTCCAGCGACCCCAGGAACGCGGCCGCGTCAGCAATCGACATCTCGGCGACCTCGGCGATCGAACGCCCACCCATCGTCACTGCCAGCGACTCCGGCTTCAGCCGGGTACCGCGACACGTGGGGCACGGGATGTCACGCAGATAGCCCTCCCAACGCTCACGCGCCGAGTCGGACTCCGCCTCCCGGTGACGCCGGTCCAGGTAGGCGATGACCCCCTCGAAATTCGTGTAATACGAACGCTCCCGGTTGAACCGGTTGCGATACCGGACGTGGATCTGCTCGGCGCCGAGGCCCTCGAGCAACGCGGCCTGCACCGGGGCCGGCAGCCGCTCCCACGGCGTATCGACGTCGAAGCCGAGGTGATCGGCCACCGCCGCCAGCAAGCGTCCGAAGTACTCCGCGTTATGACCGGTGGACCACGGCTGGATCGCGCCGCGTGAAAGCGGCAACGACGGGTCGGGAATCACCAGCTCCGGATCGACCCGCTTCTTGGTGCCGAGCCCGGTGCAGGCAGGACAGGCGCCGTACGGCGAGTTGAACGAGAACGACCGCGGCTCGAGCTCGTCGAAGGACAGGTCGTCATACAGGCAGGCGAGGTGCTCGGAGAACATGCGCTCGCGGCCGGGGTCACCCTCCGGGAGGTCGACGAAGTCGATGAGGACGAGCCCGTCAGCCAGCCGAAGCGCGGTCTCGACCGAATCGGTGAGCCGCTGCTTGGCGCTGGCCCGGGCGGTGAGCCGGTCGACCACCACCTCGATGGTGTGCTTCTTCTGCTTGTCGATCTTGATCTGCTCATCGGCCAGCCGGTACACCCGGCCGTCGACCCTGACGCGGGCAAAACCCTTGGTCTGCAGGTCGAGGAAGAGCTCGGCGTACTCGCCCTTGCGGCCACGCACCACCGGCGCCAGCACCTGGAACCGGGTGCCCTCGCTGAGCTCGAGCAACCGGTCGACGATCTGCTGCGGGGTCTGGCGCGCGATCGGACGGCCACACTTCGGGCAGTGCGGCCGGCCCGCCCGCGCGTACAGCAGGCGCAGGTAGTCGTAGACCTCGGTGATCGTGCCGACGGTCGACCGCGGATTGCGTGAGGTGGACTTCTGGTCGATCGACACCGCGGGCGAGAGGCCCTCGATGAAGTCGACGTCGGGCTTGTCCATCTGCCCGAGGAACTGCCGCGCATACGCCGACAGGCTCTCCACGTAGCGGCGCTGACCCTCGGCGAAAATGGTGTCGAAAGCGAGGCTGGACTTGCCCGACCCGGACAGCCCGGTGAAGACGATCAGCGCATCACGGGGTAGATCCAGGTGGACATCGCGCAGGTTGTGCTCGCGCGCACCCCGCACGATCAGACGCTCAGCCATGCTCCTCCGCCCGGGCGCCCGAGGACGCCCCTCGCAAACCTGATTTGGCCCCGCTGTCACTAGTCGCGATGCTAGTGAGCCCCTGTGACAAAAAGTCAAAACGCCTTCCTGGGCTTCTGTAGTCCCCACGGTCAGTCCGTGGATCAGCCCACGAAACCCGGGGCCGTACCGGCGAAGCCGGAGCCCGGTGAGGCAGGATGGCGGAATGCCCAGTGCGCCTTCCGGCACCCATCCCTACACCGGCACCGTTACCCGCGGTGGCCCGGCCGATACCCGTGAGGTGGCCGGGCTGGCGCTGTCGAAAGTGACCGTCGGTGACTTCGACAACAACGTCTACCTGCTGCGGTGCCTGACGACCGGCGACCAGTTGCTGATCGACGCGGCCAATGAACCTGACCGGCTGCTCGAGCTGATCGGCCCGGAGGGCCTGTCGACGATCGTGACCACTCACCGCCACTTCGACCATGTCCAGGCTCTCGAAGCCGTCACCCGGGCCACCGGCGCCGAGGGCATCGCGCATCCCGACGACGCTTCCGAACTGCCGGTGGCTCCCCGCCGCCTGGTGCGCGACGGCGACGAGATCAGCGTCGGCCAGGTGCGCCTGCGGGTGATCCACCTCGTCGGCCACACCCCCGGCTCCATCGCCCTGCTCTACGAACCCGTCGCCGAGGGCGTCGGGCCGCACCTGTTCACCGGAGACTGCCTCTTCCCCGGCGGCCCCGGCAACACCGAGCAGGACCCGGAACGCTTCAGCTCGCTGATGGACGACCTCGAACGCAAGGTCTTCGGCCCGCTGCCCGACGACACCTGGATCTACCCGGGCCACGGCAAGGACACCACGCTCGGCGCCGAGCGTCCGCACCTGATGGAGTGGCGCCAGCGCGGCTGGTAGCCCGCCCTCGCTCAGCCCACCCCCGCGGCCGACATCCCGCGCAGCTCTTTGCGGAGCTCGCCGATCTCGTCGCGCAGCCGGGCCGCCAGCTCGAAGTGCAACTCCTTGGCGGCCTCGTGCATCTCATCGGACAGCTGCTGAATGAGCTGTGCCAGCTCAGCTTTCGGCATGCCGGCGAGTGCTGCCGCGTGGCGCCCGACCGTATCCGACTTCGACGACATCCCCGGCACCGGCGCCTTGCCACGCGACTGGCTGCGCCCGGAGCCGCCGATCATCTCGCCGCCCGCGCCCTCACGCACCAGATCGTCGAGGATGTCGACGATCCGCTTGCGAAGCGGCTGCGGGTCGAGACCCCGCTCGGTGTTGTACGCGACCTGCTTGCTCGCGGCGCCGATTGGTCTCGTCGATCGCCTGGCGCATGGACGGGGTGATGTTGTCGGCGTACATGTGCACCTGGCCCGACACGTTACGGGCCGCCCGGCCGATGGTCTGGATCAGCGAGGTGCCTGAGCGCAGGAAGCCTTCCTTGTCAGCATCGAGAATGCTGACCAGGGAGACCTCCGGCAGGTCGAGCCCCTCCCGAAGCAGGTTGATCCCGACGAGCACGTCGTACTCACCCATGCGCAGTTCCTTGAGCAGCTCGATGCGCCGGATGGTGTCGACCTCGCTGTGCAGGTAGCGCACCCGCAGGCCGAGATCGAGCAGGTAATCGGTGAGGTCCTCGGACATCTTCTTGGTGAGGGTGGTGACGAGCACCCGCTCGTCACGCTCGGCACGCAACCGGATCTCGTGGACAAGATCGTCGATCTGGCCCTTGGTCGGCTTGATCACGATCTCCGGGTCGATGAGCCCGGTGGGGCGGATGATCTGCTCCACCACCGCATCAGCCTTGGCCAGCTCGTAGCGTCCGGGGGTGGCCGACATGTAGACCGTCTGCCCGATGCGCTCGAGGAATTCGTCGAACTTCAGCGGACGGTTGTCCATCGCGCTCGGAAGCCGGAACCCATGGTCGACGAGGGTGCGCTTGCGGCTCATGTCGCCCTCGTACATCGCGCCGACCTGCGGCACCGTGGTGTGCGACTCGTCGATGACCAGCAGGAAATCTTCGGGGAAGTAGTCGAGCAGCGTGTGCGGCGCGGTGCCGGCAGCCCGACCGTCGATGTGGCGCGAGTAGTTCTCGATGCCCGAACAGAAGCCGACCTGGCGCATCATCTCGATGTCGTAGGTCGTACGCATCCGCAGCCGCTGCGCCTCGAGCATCTTGCCCTGGCGCTCCAGCTCGGCGAGCCGCTCCTGCTGCTCGGCTTCGATGCCGCGGATGGCGCGCTCCATCCGCTCGGGACCGGCGACGTAGTGCGTGGCCGGGAAGACCAGCAGCTGCTCGGACTCGGAGACGACCTCGCCCGTCAGCGGGTGCAGGTAGGTGAGCTTCTCGATCTCATCGCCGAACAGCTCGACCCGGACGGCCAACTCCTCGTAGACCGGGAAGATCTCCACCGTGTCACCGCGGACCCGGAAGGTGCCGCGAGTGAAGGCCAAATCGTTGCGGGAGTACTGGATGTCGACCAGCCGGCGCAGCAAGGTGTCACGGTCGTACTGCTCCCCGACCGCCAGCCGAACGCACCGGTCGATGTACTCCTGCGGGGTGCCCAGACCGTAGATGCACGACACCGAGGCGACGACCACCACATCGCGCCGCGTCAACAAGCTCATCGTCGCCGAGTGCCGCAGCCGCTCCACCTCGTCGTTGATCGACGAGTCCTTCTCGATGTACGTATCGGTCTGCGGGACGTAGGCCTCGGGCTGGTAGTAGTCGTAGTACGAGACGAAATACTCCACCGCATTGTCAGGAAGCAGCTCGCGGAACTCGTTCGCCAACTGCGCAGCGAGAGTCTTGTTAGGCGCGAGCACCAGGGTGGGCCGCTGCAAGGCCTCGATCAGCCACGCCGCCGTCGCGCTCTTACCCGTACCGGTGGCCCCGAGCAGCACCAGATCCTGCTCGCCCGCCTCGATGCGCTTGGCCAGCTCGGCGATGGCCGCCGGCTGATCACCACTCGGCTCGAAATCGCTGACAACCTTGAACGGACGCTCGGTGCGGGCGATGTCACTTTTGGGGCGCGTAATCGTGGGGCTCACGAATAAGAGAACACCACAGACCTCCGACAGAATCCGCCGGCCGCCGCAGCGGCCCCGGCGAGCGCTCAGCCGGCCAGCGCAGCCCAGACCTCGTCGACCCGGGCTCGCAGCTCAGCGGTGGAACCGGCGTTGATGATCAGGTGCGTCGCTGCCCGGCGCCGCTGCTCGTCAGTCGCCTGAGCTCTCATGCGCTCCAGGGCCTGCTCGCGGGGCAGGCCCCGCTCGGCCAGCCGCTCCAGCCGTAACTCATCCGGGGCCTCGACGACGATCACGGCATCGAACGTCTCCGGAAGTCCGTTCTCGACCAGCAAAGGGATGTCGTGCACCAGCACGGGCGCGCCGGCAGCTTCCGCTTCGGCGATGAGCCGGGCGGATTCGCCGGCGATCCGGGGGTGCGTGATCTGCTCGAGGCGCCCCAGCGCATCCGCGTCGTTGAAGACGATCCGGCCGAGCCCGGGTCGATCGAGGCTGCCGTCAGCGCGCAGCACCCCCGGCCCGAAGGCGCCGACGATCTCGGCGAGCCCCGGGGTTCCGGGCGCGACGACGTCCCTGGCGATGGCGTCGGAGTCGACGATCACGGCGCCGTGAGATGCGAGCATCTTCGCCACCGTGCTCTTGCCGGCCCCGATACCTCCGGTGAGCCCGACCCGCTTCACTCAGCCGGCCGCCGCTGGCAGGCTGCCCGCCGGGACCGGTAGGGCATCGATGCGCTCCGCGACCTCGAGAGCTGTGCGCGGCCGGTGCGAGAGGTCGGGATCGACACACGCCTTGATCAGCGCTGCCTCCTGCGTGCTCAACGACGGGTCGAGCTTGGGGGTGCCGGCGAGCACCGCTCGCATCGCCATCATCGGCTGGCTCGAGCCGATGTCGCCGAACATCCCGATACCGGCGAGCGCCCGGTGCAGGGTCATCCCGAGGCTGTAGACGTCGGTCAACCGGGAGGGCTGCCCACCCGCGAGCATCGCCGGGTCGACGTACTCCACCGCGCCGATGCTCCGGCTGCCCAGGCTGGTGACGGTGACGCCGGGCTGCAGCACCTTGGCCAGGCCCAGGTCGGCGAGGCGGCCGCCGTCCTCGGTGAGCAGCACGTTTTCCGGCGCGATGTCCTGATGGACGATGCCGGCCTCGTGCAACGCGTGTGCCGCGCGTGCCACATCGGCGACGGCCTTGCGGGCAGCGTCCTTGCTGAGCTCCGAAGCGGGCGCCGCGAGCGAGCCCCGCTCCAGCCACTCCATCGCGTAGAAGAAGGTGCCCGCCTGCTGGCCGGCGTCGAACAGCCGGACGAGATACGGCGAGCGCACGGCCGCGAACGCCTTCAACTCCCGGGTGGCCTTGTTGAACGTCTCAGACGTCGTCTGGCCGGCGACGACTTTCACCACGACGCCGCTGGCCTCCAGGCCCAGCCGGGGCGGCGGGGTGGCCAGGTAGTACTGCCCGTGATTGCCCTCGGCCAAGGGCCGGATGAACACGTAGTCCGCTATGCCGTCCACGACCCTCCCCCGCTGCTCGTGCCCGCTTGCATGGCTTCTTGCCGCCGCCCACGCTAACAGCGGCCTGAACTGCCGTGATCCAGTATCCGCCAACTGACAATCCGCCAACTCAGAGACGCCAGACCTGGCACGCTCTAGCCTAATTTGGGCCGCGCCGTGGCCCGCTTGGGCACGCTCTTCATACGGGAGCTGACATGGTCTTGGAACAGGCCGCGCAGGCGACGGCGGAGACCACGGCCACTCTCCCCGACCGCAGCGCGGCCGTCTTCATCGCGATCGTCTTCGTGGTCATCCTGGCAAGGCTGCTCGGCCGGCTCTTCCGGCGGATCAATCAGCCGCCGGTGATCGGCGAGATTCTCGCCGGCATCTTGCTGGGCACCTCCCTGCTCGGCCAGTTCCACAGCGGCCAGCGCACGCTGACGGCAGTGCTCTTTCCCGCCGACGTCCAGCAGATCCTCCAGGCCTTTGCGAACCTGGGCCTGGTCATCTTCATGTTCATCATCGGCCTCGAACTCGACCTGAACCTGATCAAGGGCAACGAGCGCCGGGCCGGTGTCATCTCCTTGTCGTCGATCCTGCTGCCGTTCGTCGGCGGGGCCCTGCTCGCGCTGTACCTGTACACCAACCATTCCCAGGGCGGCCTGGGCGAGGGTCATCACGTCAAGAAGCTGGCGTTCGCGCTCTTCATCGGCGCCTCCATGTGCGTGACCGCGTTCCCGGTGCTGGCCCGGATCCTGCACGAACGCGGCATGACCCGGACGCCCCTGGGCGTCATCGCCCTCGCGTGCGCCGCGATCGACGACGTTGTCGCCTGGTCGCTGCTGGCCGTCGTGTCGGCCATCGCCGGCTACACCGACAGCCCGCTGTGGGAAGTCATCGCGTACTCGGTGCTCTACATCGCCGTCATGTTCGGGATCGTTCGCCCGCTGCTGGCCCGTTACCTGGTGCCGATCTACCACAAGGCCGGCCGGCTGACGCCCGACGTACTGGCATTCCTGCTCGTCGGGCTCATCTTCTCGGCGTGGATCACCGACCAGATCGGCATCCACTTCATCTTCGGCGGATTCATCTTCGGACTCGTGGTACCGCGCGAAGGCACGCAGCAATTGTTCGCCGAAATTCTCGAGCGGCTGGAGCAAGTGAGCGTCCTGCTCCTGCTGCCGATCTTCTTCATCGTCACCGGGCTCTCGGTCGACGTCACCAAATTGACCGGCCGCTCGTTCGGGGAACTCTTCGCGGTCCTCGCCGTGGCGATCGGCGGCAAGTTCCTCGGCGCCTTCGCCGCGGCGCGCGCGCAGGGCATCCCCAACCGGCGCTCGCAAGCGCTGGCGTTGCTGATGAATACCCGCGGGCTGACCGAACTGGTGCTGCTGTCGGTCGGGCTGCGGCTGAAGGTGCTCGACGTCCCGCTCTTCACCATGCTGGTGGTGATGGCCGTCGTGACGACCATCATGACCGCGCCGCTGCTCAAGCTGGTCTACCCGGACCGGATCGTCGCCCGCGAGGTCGAGGAGGCCGAGCGGCTCGCCCTCGGCATTCCCAACGCTTATCGCGTCATCGTCGTCCTCGGCGACGTCTCCGCCGACGCACCGCTGGTGTCGCTGGCCGGCGATCTGGCCGCGTCCGAGCAGCCGTCACAGGTCGTGCTCAGCCTGCTGCGCCAGCAGAACGCGGCGCCGCTCGAGGTCGGCAGCGGGCTCACGAGCGAGCTCGCCGAAATGGCTGGGGTGATGGGCGATCTCGAGGTGCTGGCCGAGCAGATCCGCAGCCGGGGAATCGACTGCGTCGTGCTGACCCGCTTCAGCGCCGACCTGACGACGGACGCCGTCTCGCAGGTGACGTCCTCCAATGCCGACCTCGTCCTGCTCTCGCCGACGGCCGCGATCGACCGTGACCGCTTCCTGACCGCCGTCCAAGTGACCGTCGCGGTATGGGACGGCGCGTCGGCACTGGCGGCCACGCATGGCCCGGTCGCCGCCGTCGCGCGGGGCGGTGACGCGGCCGATGCCGCGATCGCGCTCGGTGTCAGGATCGCGGCCGTTCGCGGGCAAACGCTCTTGCTGATCGACGACGGCAGCCGACGACGCATCTCCGGCCTGATCGAGCGGCTCGCGCGGTTCGGCGTGCGCGCCGAGGTCGCCGCCCCCGACGCTGCCCCCGACGGGCTGGTGGCTCTGGAGTTCGGGGAAGCTGCCCCGGAGTGGGCGGGCGGGGTCCTGCGCGTGCGTCCGAGCCAGCTCACCGACCAGAGCGAGCTCGCTGCCCTGCTCGCGGCCGGCCCGGTCGTGCCGACGGAGGAGCCCGCGGGCACGCAGACCGTTCCCACGGTCTGACCGGACAGCCCACAGCGCCGGGAGCGAGTCGCTCTCGGCGCCGTGGGGTGGGGCGTTCTTACGGAAGCGGCTTGTGCCGTGCCCACTTCCACCACTGCGAGAACGAGCGTCCGACGCCCAGCTTCTTGCCGAAGCCGTACTTATGCAGCTCATCGGTGATGCGCAGCGCCTGGTACTGCAGACCCAGGAACGAGTCGACGGTCGCGTACGGACCGCCGAGCGTGGCCGAGCCGGACGCGAAGATCAGCCCATCGCCGTTGCGGGTGCCGGTGACCTCGAACGAGAGCTCGACCTGCATCTTGCCGTAGGGGTTGCGCTGCGCCCCCGTCATGTCGAAGAGGTCCTTGAGCAGGCGGTGCTCGGTGATGTCCGCCTCGAGGCCGGTAGCGTCGATGATGTAGTCCGCCGGCAGGTTGACGATGCCCTGCTGAGTGTTGACCACCGTGAGGATGTGCCCGTCGGGCGTCTGGTTGACCTCCTTGACCTGCCCCACGAGCTGGCGGTAGTAGCCGCCCTTCTCGCCGGCCGCGAGCTGCTGGAGCCAGAGCTTGCGGTGCGGCGTGGTCGTACCGCCCTGCCAGCCCAGCATGTCGGCCCGCTCCTGCGGGGTCGCCTTCTCCAGCTGACGCTTGTACTCGCCGCCCCAGTTGGACTTGGGCCAGTTGAAGCCCTGGATGCCGATGCCGTACAGGCCCTTGCGACGCTTGAAGACGCTGGGCCCGTGCCGGGATGGCTGGTAGGTGCGCAGCAGATGGATGATCTGGGTCTGGGCGCCCTTGAGGTTGCGGTCGTCGATGATGCGCTGCAGGACGCGCGACGCCACGATCCCGCCGCCGCGGATCAACACGGTGCAGGGCCGGCGTACGAGTTCGTCATAGACGTGCTCGTGGGGCTCGTACGCGTTCACCACGCGCGCGTAGTCCTGGGTACGGGTGCGGTACTCCTGCAGATCCGGCAGGAAGCGCAGTCCCGGGTAGCCGACGGAGATGTGCACGAAACGGCTTCGGAACGCGACGCGCTTGGTCGCCGAGGCGCCCGGCGGCGGGGTGAGGATCGTGAAGTAGCCGGCGCCGGCGCGCCGGCGCACCATGCGCACCAAGCCCTTGCGCAGCATCGACGGATAGCCGATGCGCCAGGCCTCGCGCTCCATGCTCTCGAAGGCCTGCCCCGCCCGGGGCGTGAAGTAGTCGGTCAGGATCGGCTCGGTCAACACGTTGTAGATCGGCGAGAGCTTGGCCGCGACGGTGGACTGCTTCTTGACGCCGGACGCCGTCGCGACGAAGCCTTTCTTCGCCGCCCACGCCTCACGCATCGCGTAGCTCGGAAAGCCCCAGATGCCGTCGGGGGTCGAGGCGGCGTCTGAGCGCAGCCGCTCGCCGCGCGGCACCTGGGAGACGCGGGTGAGGTACTCGTAGGTGTCCCAGGGGTGGTCGTTGACCCCGAGCACGGCCATTTGCTGCGCCGGAACGCCGGCGATGCGCAGGTGGTCCACCATCACGAACGAGCCGATGCCGCCGCCGATCGTGACAAACGGGACGTCGATGATGGGGATCCCGGCACGGGCGACCATGTCGTCGGTCCAGACCGGGGTGTCGATCAGCTCGGGGGTGAGATCACCCGTCCCCGTGAGCTGCTCGCGCTCGAAGATCCCGGTGCCGGGGGTCTGGATGGTCTGGTGCGTTCCGGTCTGGGGAACGACGGGGGCCGCGGCCGGCGCTGCGGCGGGACCACCCTGTGCCGGCGGCCTCGGATACACGCCTCCGACAACAGTTTCGTTGCTCACGGATCTCTCCACTCTGATCTCTTGCGACCGGAAAGGGAGCGGACAGACGCTAGCGCTGCCCGCGGTGGGACTCGTACTTCAGCGTGCGGTTGCCGAGCTTGATGGTGGTGCCCGGAGTCAGCACGATCCGGCCGTTGGGCGGGACCGGCTGCCAATCCGTGCTGTTGGGCATGGCGATGTAGGTCCCGTTCGCCGACCCGTGATCGGAAAGCCGGACCGTCCAGTCCTCCAGCGCGATCAGCGCGTGGGCCCGCGAGACGGTGCCGCCGGTGTCTTCGAGGCGCAGCGGCCGGGCCGAACCGGAGATGACCTCAGGCGCGCCCTCGGGCTGGCGACCGAGCACGTAGTCCTGCTCCAGCTGGAAGACCGACCCGTCGTCGAAGACCAGCACTCCCAGCGGCGGACGAGGGCCGTCGACCAGTGCCGGCGTCTGCTGGACCATGTTGATTCCGCAGACGGTGCAGAACTGGACCATCGGGTCGTTGAAGTGACCCCGCTTGCAGTAGACGCCCTTGACCTGGAGCTGCGCCGACCCGGCGGGCGTCGGCACTTCCTCGTCGACCACCGGCAGCGGCTCGCGCGGCGGGCTCGCGTCGCTCAGCGACTCGACCTGGAAGTCCGGAACGGGCACCGGCGCCGGAGGGAGAGGCGGAGCGGCGGCCTCGGGCTCGGGCTCGGGCTCGGGCTTGACGTACTCGACCGGGCTTTTCTTCGGCTGGTCCTCGGTGGTGCCCGCGGCCACGGGCGCGGCGGGTGCCGCGATGGCCGGTCCCTCGCCGCGCGGCGAGAGGCTGAGCCCACTGCCCGGAACGATTCCCGCCACCAGGTCGGACGCGGCGAGCGATCCCCCGCTGCCGGAGCCGCCGGTCACCTGCACGTGGGTTGGCGCGCGAAGCACCCGGTCCACCCAGGTGAGCGAATCGCGTCCGGTGATCCGGATCGGGCCTTCGGCGCCGTCAGCGCTGACGTCGACGTCTCCGACAACGAGCACCGCGACGTCGCCGCCGCCCAGCGGGGCAAGCAGGGCCAGGTCGACGCTGTCATCGCCTTCCGCAGAGGCCAGGATTCCGGCGAGCTTGCGGGCGAGCGCGCGGCCGCCTCCGGGGTGCGCGTCGCGGACCAGCGCCAGCAGCTGGTCGACCGACTGCTGCTGATCGGCAGATGGATGGGGCAGCACCAGCGCGGCACCCGAGGTGCGCGCAATGATCCCGTCGCCGGGGTGCACCCTGGCCTGGAATCCGTCCCAGTCGGTCACTGTGATCCTTTCGCCGTACGCGGCAGACACATCAGAGCAGTCATCCGGTCAGATCAGCCGGCCGCCGCGGTGGCGCCAGAACACGAACGGCACCCGCATCGGGCCATTGACGAAAAGGAAGGTCAGCATCCAGACGATCAGGAAGTCCACCACGAACGTCGAGAACGGCAGCTGCTTCGGAACGCCCGGCACCAGGTTGGCCTTGACGACGAACCAGACCACGGCGCCCTCGTTGATCACGGTGAGGAGGCCGAAGAGCGTCGGCCAGTCCTTCTCCCACCGGAACTGCATGAGCGCGTGGTAGATGAACTCCCACACGATGCCGAGGACGATAGTCGTGATCAGGATCGCGAAGGTGATCTTGTAGAGCGTCCCCAGCGGCGCCCCGTCGGTGCCCGGCAGGACGGGACTGAAGATCAGCTGCGCGATCGACCCGATCAGGGCGAGCGCGAAGATGCGGGTCTCGATACGGCCGATCAACGTGGGGATCACTGCGCTGAGCTCCTCGGGTGAGCAGTGCTGACTAACCATTGAGTGCGGATGTTGATGATCCGCGAGATCACGTTAGGGGGCGGCCACCTCGGGGTCCAGGTTTTCGACAAATGTGCGACAGGTCGTTCGCCATCGCAGAATCGTCGCGTACAAGCGAGGCCGGCCCCGCCCCGGCGCGCAGGGCTCGAGCAGATCGGTCGCCATCTTCCCCTGAAGCAGAGCCCGGCCGCGGTTGAAAGCATCCGCTCCCCGAGAGCCGCACCAAAGTGCGACCATGCGAAAGCCCCGCCGGGCGAACCAGGCGGGGCTTTCGGTCACGAGCGTCTAGGCGTCGTTGCCGAACTGCTCGCGCAGCTTGCGCAGCGACTCCTCGTCGAGGGCTGACGCGCCCGCCTCGGACTCCGAGGAGTACGTGGACGGCCCGGTGGCCTCGGCCTCGGCGACCTGGGCGGCACGCAGCTGGCTCATGTGCTGCTCGTAACGCTGGCGAGCGGCCTCGTACTGCTGCTCCCACGCCTGCTGCTGGCTCTCGTAGCCCGGCAGCCACTCGCCGGTGTCGGAGTCGAAGCCCTCGGGATAGATGTAATTTCCCGTGTCGTCGTAGTGGGCTTCCATCCCGTACTGGGTCGGGTCGAACTCGCTGGCCTCGACGTCGTGAGCCGACTCGTTGGCCTGCTTGAGCGACAGGCTGATGCGACGACGCTCGAGGTCGATGTCGATGACCTTGACCATGATCTCGTCGCCGACCTGCACGACCTGCTCCGGAAGCTCGACGTGACGCTCGGCGAGCTCGGAGATGTGGACCAGGCCCTCGATGCCCTCGTCGACCCGGACGAACGCCCCGAACGGCACCAGCTTGGTGGCGCGGCCGGGGACGACCTGGCCGATCGCGTGAGTACGCGCGAACTGGCGCCACGGGTCTTCCTGGGTGGCCTTCAGCGACAGCGAGACGCGCTCGCGGTCCATGTCGACGTCGAGCACCTCGACGGTGACTTCCTGGCCCACCTCGACCACCTCGGACGGGTGGTCGATGTGCTTCCAGGACAGCTCGCTGACGTGAACCAGACCGTCGACCCCACCGAGGTCGACGAATGCCCCGAAGTTGACGATCGAGCTGACGACACCGGAGCGCACCTGGCCCTTGGCCAGCTTGCCCAAGAACTCGCTGCGCACCTCGCTCTGGGTCTGCTCGAGCCAGGCGCGGCGGGACAGCACGACGTTGTTGCGGTTCTTGTCGAGCTCGATGATCTTGGCTTCGAGCTCGCGCCCGACATAGGGCTGCAGGTCACGGACGCGGCGCATCTCGACCAGCGACGCCGGCAGGAAGCCGCGCAGGCCGATGTCGAGGATCAGGCCGCCCTTGACGACCTCGATGACGGTGCCCGTGACGACGCCGTCTTCCTCCTTGAGCTGCTCGATCGTGCCCCAGGCGCGCTCGTACTGCGCGCGCTTCTTGGACAGGATCAGGCGCCCCTCCTTGTCCTCTTTCTGCAGGACAAGGGCCTCGACCTGGTCACCCAGGGAGACGACCTCGTTGGGGTTGACGTCGTGCTTGATCGACAGCTCGCGCGAGGGAATGACGCCCTCGGTCTTGTAGCCGATGTCGAGCAGGACTTCGTCACGGTCGACCTTGACGATGATGCCGTCGACGATGTCGCCATCGTTGAAGTACTTGATCGTCGAGTCGATTGCGGCGAGGAACTCTTCCTCAGAGCCGAAATCGTTCACTGCCACGTGCTCCAGGCCCGAAGGGCTCTCGGTAGCTTCTGTGGCGGGGGCGTCGGCTGCGCTGATCGTCAAGGGGTTGGTCTCCGGACAGGGATCGAAATGGGTTCACAAGGGCCGGGTCGAACCGCCGGGCCGGAACTGCTGTGAGACCGTGAGACGAATCGAGCGGATCCGCTACGTCTGAGACCGCGCAGACCCCTGTGTCCAGCCAGTGTATGCCACCCGGTGGCCTGGTCAATGTGCGGCAGCTGGATGCCGACTCAACGCGTCCTGTCCGGCAGGATAACGCTGTGGACAGCGGCGGCGGCGCAGAACCGGCGCACGTGCCCGGATCCGACACCGGCCATCACATAGTCGGCACGGCCGACAGTGTGATCGTCGGGTACGCCGAGGTGGCCGCGCCGGCCGCCGTGGCCGCCAACCGGGCATGGTGGGACGACGAGGCCGACTCCTACCAGGCCGAGCACGGCGCCTTCCTGGCCGGGCCGTCCGGCGATCCGGCCGCCGCCGACTTCGTCTGGTGTCCCGAGGGCCTGCGCGAAGCGACGGCCCGGCTGCTCGGACCCGCGGATGCGTTACGCGGCCGGCGAATCCTGGAGGTCGGCTGCGGCGCGGCGCAGTGCGCCCGCTGGCTGGTCACCCAGGGCGCCGACGTGGTCGCGGTGGACCTGTCGGCCGGCCAGCTGCGGCATGCAGTGCACGCCGTGCAGCAGGACCCTGGGCCGGCGCCACTGCTGGTGCAGGCGGACGCGTCAGCCCTGCCGCTCGCCGACGCCAGCGTCGACATCGCGTGCTCGGCGTTCGGGGCGATCCCGTTCGTGACCGACAGCGCCGCGGTGATGGCCGAGGTCGCGCGGGTGCTACGCCCCGGTGGACGCTGGGTCTTCAGCACGAACCACCCCATGCGCTGGTGCATGCCGGACGATCCCGGGCCCGTCGGGGCTCGTGGTCGAGCGTTCCTACTTCGATCGCCGGCCCTACGTCGAGGTCACGCCGGAGGGTCGGCCGGTGTACGTCGAGGCGCACCGCACCATGGGCGATCGCCTGCGCGAGCTGGTCGCCGCCGGTTTCCGGGTTCTCGACGTGGTGGAACCCGAGTGGCCCGCCGGCCACACGCGACCCTGGGGCCAGTGGAGCCCCCTGCGCGGGCGGCTCTTCCCGGGCACCGCCATCTTCGTCGCCGAGCTCGCGTAACCCGTTCGCGACCGCCGCGTCAGCCTGAGCGCACGCTAGCGCGTTCCCAGGGGCTTACGCCCCGGCGTCGAAGGTGGGAACGCCGGCGCGCTGCAGGGCGATCGCCTTACGCATGGCGCGGCGGCCGCGGGAGGTGTCGCGCGCGTCACCGTAGGCGACGGCGAGGCGATACCAGCAGCGCCAGTCCTCGGGGGCGGCTTCCACCTCGGCCTTGCGTAGGTCGAACGCGACGTCCGCGTCGAACGGCTCGCCGTCCTGCGCGGGCTCGTCGAGCAACCGCGCCAGCCGCTCGGTGTCGCGACCGAAGCGCAGCTCATGGACGACGATCACCACCCCGACCAGGGGCAGCAGCACGACGCCGGCGCCCAGCCCCTTCACGGCCCAGCGCGGGTCGCCGAGCAGGCCGATCCCCCCGGCCCCGATCAGGACGAAGTAGAACGCGAGCACCACGACCAGCAGTACGACGAGGTCGCGGGAGCGCCGCCCCCGGCGCGGGCTCATATCCCGAGCAGGTCCTCGATGCCGACGGTCAGCCCGGGCCGATCGCGTACCGCGCGCACCGCCATCAGCACACCCGGCATGAACGAGCGGCGATCGAGCGAGTCGTGGCGGATGGTCAGCGTCTCGCCGGCGGTGCCGAACAGCACCTCTTGGTGAGCGACGAGGCCCGCCAGCCGGATGGCGTGCACCGGAATGCCGGCGTGGCGCGCGCCGCGGGCGCCTTCCAGCGAGGTCGAGGTGGCGTCGGGGCCGGACGCGTCGAGCCCGGCCTCGAGCCGAGCCTTGGCGACGACCTCCGCCGTTCGCCGGGCCGTGCCGCTCGGGGCGTCCACCTTGCCCGGGTGGTGCAGCTCGATGATCTCGACTGATTCGAACCAGCGGGCGGCCAGCTCGGCGAACCGCATCATCAGCACGGCTCCGATCCCGAAGTTCGGCGCGATCAGCACGCTGGACGACGGGGCCTGGCTCAGCCACTCGCGTACCTGCGCAAGCCGCTGCTCGTCGAAGCCGGTGGTGCCGACGACGACCGACAGCCCCGCCTGCAGGCACCACTGGAGGTTGTCCATGACGACGGCGCGGGGCAGTGAAGTCGACGACGACCTCAGCCGCGCGCAAGGGTTCGCGGTCATCCCCTTCGTCGACGCGGGCAACGAGCTCGAGATCAGCCGCGCCGTCGACAGCCGCGCACACCTCGGCGCCCATCCGACCGCGCGCTCCCAGCACCCCGACCTGCAACGTCACGTGAGCTCCCTCGCTAGGCGACAGCGTCGGCGAGCTCGCCGACGTCGAACGGCCCCACCGCACCCAGCGAGAGCGGCTGCCCCAGCACGTCCGACGCGATCCGGCTGATGTCGGCCAGGCTCACCGCGTCGATGCGGGCGAGCGTCTCATCCACCGAGAGCAGCTCACCTTGGGCGAGCTCACTCTTGCCGAGCCGGCTCATCCGCGCGCCGGTGTCCTCGAGGCCGAGCGCCAGCGACCCGCGAGCTTGTCCCTTGGCGCGCTCGAGCTCGTCCACCGTGATGCCCCCGGTCGCCACGATCTCCAACTGCTCGCGGCACAGCGTGAGCACCTCGGCGGCGCGCTTCGGGGCAACCCCGGCGTAGATGCCGAACAGGCCGGTGTCGGCGTAATGCGAGGCGAACGAGTAGACGGAGTACGCGAGCCCGCGCTTCTCACGGATCTCCTGGAAGAGCCGGCTGCTCATGCCCTCGCCGAGGGTGCTCGACAGCAGCCCGAGCGCGTAGCGCCGCTCGTCGTGACGCGAGACCCCGGCGGTGCCGAGGATCAGATGGGCCTGCTCGCTGCTGCGGCGCGACACCCGCACCCCGCGTCCCGGATACGGACGCCGGGCACCCCGCCGGGTCGGCAACGGCTCGCGCTGCAGGTGCGAGGCAGCGTCCCAGGCCCGCACGACGGCGGCCAGCGCCTCGTCGTGGTCGAGCGCACCGCTCACCGCAATGACGGTCGCCGAAGGGACGTAACGGACCCGGTAGTACTCGGCGATGTCGGCGCGCTGCAGCGTGGCGATGCTCGCCGCGGTACCGAGCACCGGACGTCCGAGCGGCCCGTCACCCAGGGCGGCGCTGGAGAACACGTCGTGCACGAGGTCGGCGGGATCGTCCTCGTGCATCGCGATCTCTTCGAGGATCACCCCACGCTCGGCCTCGACGTCGTCCTCCCGCAGCAGCGAGGCCGTCACCATGTCGGAGACGACGTCGACCGCGAGCGGCAGGTCACGGTCCAGCACCCGCGCGTAGTAGCACGTGTGCTCGCGCGAGGTGAAGGCGTTGAGCTCGCCGCCGACGGCCTCGAGCGTCGCCGAGATGTCGAGTGCGCTGCGCCCCGGGGTGCCCTTGAAGAGCAGGTGCTCGAGGTAGTGCGAGGCGCCCGCCTCGCCGGGCGCCTCGTCACGCGAACCGACGCCCACCCAGATCCCGATGGCCGCCGAACGGACCCCCGGGACCTGCTCGGTCAGTACCCGCAGGCCGCTCGGCAGCACCGTGCGTTGCACCGTGCCACCGAGCAGCGACTGCGACGTCGTCGCGACGGTCACACGCTCATTCTGATCAATCCAGCTGCAGCCATTCTGGTCATTCTGCGGCGGCACCCGCGGAAGCGGGCTCCGGCGCCGCCGAGTCACCGTCACCGGCGTCGCCATCGGCAACGACCGGGGTCAGGCTGATCTTGCCGCGCTGGTCGATCTCGGCGATCTCGACCTGAACCTTCTGGCCGACGCTGACAACGTCCTCCGGGTTGGCGACCCGCTTGCCCCCGGCCAGCGCCTTCATCTTGCTGACGTGCAGCAAGCCGTCGCGGCCCGGGGTGAGCGAGATGAACGCCCCGAAGTTGGTCGTTTTCACGACCGTGCCGAGGTAGCGGGCACCGAGCTCCGGCAGCTCCGGGTTGGCGATCGCGTTGATCGCCGCGCGCGCCGCCTCGGCGGTCGGACCGTCGGTGGCACCGATGTAGATGGTGCCGTCGTCCTCGATGGTGATGTCGGCACCGGTGTCGTCCTGGATCGCGTTGATGATCTTCCCCTTGGGGCCGATCACCTCGCCGATCTTGTCGACCGGGATCTTGATGGCGATGACCCGCGGTGCGGTGGGCGCCATCTCGTCCGGGGCGTCAATCGCCGAGTTCATGACGTCGAGGATCGTGAGCCGGGCCCCGCGCGCCTGCTGGAGCGCGGCACCGAGCACGGAGGCGGGGATGCCGTCGAGCTTGGTGTCGAGCTGCAGCGCGGTGATGAAGTCCTTCGTGCCGGCGACCTTGAAGTCCATGTCGCCGTACGCGTCCTCGGCTCCGAGGATGTCGGTCAGGGTGACGAACTCGCCTCCCTCGGAGATCAGGCCCATCGCGATACCGGCGACCGGGGCCTTCAGCGGCACACCGGCGTTGAGCAGGCTCATCGTGCTCGCGCACACCGAGCCCATGCTCGTCGAGCCGTTGGACGAGAGCGCCTCGCTGACCTGGCGGATGGCGTACGGGAACTCCTCGCGGGGCGGGAGCACCGGCAGCAGCGCCCGCTCGGCCAGCGCGCCGTGACCGATCTCGCGACGCTTCGGCGAACCCACCCGGCCGGTCTCACCGGTCGAGTACGGCGGGAAGTTGTAGTTGTGCATGTAGCGCTTGCGGTTGTCCGGGTTCAGCGTGTCGATGATCTGCTCCATGCGCAGCATCGCGAGCGTGGTGACACCCAGGATCTGGGTCTCACCCCGCTCGAAGAGCGCAGAGCCGTGCACCCGCGGGAGCACGTCGACCTCGGCCGACAGGGCCCGGATGTCGGTCAGCCCGCGACCGTCGATCCGCACCTTGTCGCGGATGACCCGCTCGCGCACCAGGGTCTTGGTGAGGGACCGGAAGGCTGCGCCGAACTCCTTCTCGCGACTCTCGAAATCGGGCGCGATCCGCGCCTCGGCTCGAGCGCGAACCCGGTCGAGCTCCTCCTCGCGCTCCTGCTTGCCGGTGATCTGCAGCGCGGCGGCGAGTTCGGTGCGAGCCGCGTCTGAGAGGGACTGGAGCAGGTCCTGGCCGTAATCGAGGTACAGCGTGAACTCGCCGGTCTTCTTCGCCGCCTTCGCTGCCAGCTCGCTCTGCGCGGCGCAGAGCACCGCGATCGGCGCCTTGGCGGCCTCGAGGCCGGCGGCGACGACGTCCTCAGTGGGAGCTGTGGCTCCGCCCGCGATGAGCTCGATGGTCTCGGGGGTGGCCTCGGCCTCGACCATCATGATCGCGACCTCGGGCTTGCCGGACGCGTCGTTGGTGTCCAGCACGCGGCCCGCGACGACCATGTCGAACGTGGCCTGCTTGAGCTCCTCGTGCGTCGGGAACGCGACCCAGGCGCCCTCGACCAGGGCGACGCGCGTGGCGCCGATCGGGCCGGAGAACGGCAGGCCGGCCAGCATGGTGCTCATGCTGGCCGCGTTGATCGCCACGACGTCGTAGAGGTCGCGGGGGTTGAGCGAGAGGATCGTGCAGACGACCTGGATCTCGTTGCGCAGGCCCTTGACGAACGAGGGACGCAGCGGACGGTCGATCAGGCGGCAGGTGAGGATCGCGTCCTCGCTCGGACGGCCTTCCCGGCGGAAGAACGAGCCGGGGATCTTGCCGATGGAGTACATGCGCTCTTCGACGTCCACCGTCAGCGGGAAGAAGTCGAGCTGGTCCTTCGGCCGCTTGCTGGCCGTGGTCGCCGACAAGATCATGGTCTCGTCGTCGAGGTAGGCCACGGCAGCGCCGGCGGCCTGGCGGGCAAGACGCCCGGTCTCGAAGCGGATCGTGCGGGTTCCGCCAGGGTTGGTGATGGTCGCCACGGATTCGTGGGTAGTGCTGTTTTCTTCGTTGGACCCGTCCACGGGTCTCCCTCCTCGTTGGCCGGGCCAGCGGGGAGGTGGTCGGTGCTCAGTCGAAGTCTCCGGGGAACGCCGGCTAGCGGCGGGCCCGGAGGCCACCACCGAGGACCGACGCCAATGCGCGGCCCGGCGGGTTTGCCTAGGCAGCGGGGCTGACGACCGGAGTCGGTCGCCCATCACCCCGCGGGTGACTAGCGACGCAGGCCGAGACGCTCGATCAACGAGCGATAGCGAGCAATGTCGGTCCTGCGCAGGTAGTCGAGCAGCCGACGACGCCGGCCGACGAGCAGCAGCAGCCCTCGCCGGCTGTGGTGGTCGTGCTTGTGCAGCTTCAGGTGCTCAGTGAGATCCTTGATCCGCTGCGACAGCATGGCCACCTGGACCTCGGGTGAGCCGGTGTCGCGCTCGACCGTCGCGTAGTCGGTCATGATCCGCTGCTTGACGTCGGTGGCGAGCGGCACGCCGTGATCTCCTCAAAGCTTGTATGTCTGGGTCGCGCCCTGACGTGCTGAGTGTGCTCGATGCACGCCAACGGCAAGCGACGGGACCGAACGGACGTCCGGCAGCAACGAGGCTACCACCAGCGAGTGAACGCGGGCTCGCTCAGTCGGCGCCGAGGTAGGCGAGGAAGTTCAGCAGCTCGTCCGGGTTGAACGGCTTGGCCAGGAAGTAGTCGACGCCCTCGGTCCACGCCTTCCACGCCTGGGCGTCGTCCGCGGCGGCCGTCAGCATGACGACCGGCAGATCGCTGCCGCCCTCGCTCTCGCGGATCCGGTTGAGCACCGCGTGCCCGTCGAGGCCGGGCATCATCACGTCCAGGATCACGCAGTCGGGATGCTCGGTCTGCATCAAGCGCAGCGCGGAGAAGCCGTCGTTCGCGGCGACCGTGGAATAGCCGTATGCCTGAAGAACGTCGCAGACCAGGCGCCGCACCGCGGTGTCGTCGTCTACGACGAGGACCTTGCTGATCGCCACCGGATTGCCTTTCCGCTCCATGTGTCGACTTGCCCGACACCTGACAGATCGGCTGACGGAGTGGCGGGGCTGGCCACCCGGACGGGTGATCGACGTTGCGGCAGGTGGCCTAATCGGCCGGTGGTCCGACCGGACCCGGGCCCCCGTCGTCGTCGCTGAGCAGTTCGCGAGTGCGTACGACATCGCGCTCGATCTGCTCCACGAGCGCCTCCGACGTGGTGTAGCGCTCAGTGGCCCGAAGCCGCTCGACGAAGTCCAGCGAGACATGCTCGCCGTAGAGATCGCCGTCGAAATCCAGCACGAACGCCTCGACGCGCCGCTCCCGGCCGGAGAACGTCGGATTGGTGCCGATCGAGATCGCCGCCGCCATGGGCGGCCCACCGGGCTCCTCACGGAAGTGGCCGGCGTAGATGCCGTCGGCGGGCACGGCGGCGTACGGGGTCGTCGCGAGGTTCGCGGTGGGAAAGCCCATCTCCCGGCCGCGGCGATCACCCCGTACGACGATCCCCTCGACCCGATGAGGGCGGCCCAGGGCCCGGGCAGCGGCGACCATGTCACCCCCGGCGACGCAGGACCGGATGTAGGTGGAACTGATCGCCGTCTCGGCCCCGTCGTGGTCGCCCAGCAGCGGCACCCCCTCGACGGAGAAGCCGAACGTGCGGCCGCTGTGCGCCAGGCTCTCGACGTTGCCGGCGGCCTTGCGGCCATAGGTGAAGTTCTCGCCGACCACGACGGCGCTGGCGTGCAGCGCGTCGACCAGGACCTCGTGGACGAACTCGTCGGGCAGCAGCCGGCTGAAATCGAGCGTGAACGGCAGCACGCAGAACACGTCGACCCCGAGGCCTTCGAGCAGGTCGGCCTTGAATCCGGGCGGCGAGAGCACGGCCGGATGCGAGCCGGGACGCAGCACTTCACTCGGATGCGGGTCGAACGTCACGACCACCGAAGGCTGCCCGGCCTCGCGCGCCCGCTCGACAGCACGGCCGATGATCTGTCGATGGCCGAGGTGGACTCCGTCGTAGACCCCAATGGTCACGACGCAGCGGCCCCACCCGGTCGGAGTGGCGGACAGTCCGCGCCAGCGCTGCACGCCGTTCAGCCTGCCAGACGGCTCGGGTCAGGAGGCCGGATGCAGCACGACCAGCGGCTTGGCCAGCCCGTCAGCGTCCTGCACCAGCGCCAGCACCTGCCCGTCGGAATCGAAGACCCCGACCGGCCCGGGCGCCCCGGTGGGCGGCAGCGGGCGTCCGTAGCGGATGTCGGCGGCCGCGGCGGCGTCGACCACGCGGCGCGTGAACATCGCCCCAACCGCGTCACCGAGAGCCAGCAGGCTCAGCTCCTGCCCAAGTTCCTCGAGCGTGTGGGCGTCCGCCACGGTGAAGCTGCCGACCCTGGTGCGGCGCAGCGCCGTGAGATGGGCACCGCAGCCGAGCAGCTCGCCGAGGTCGCGCGCGAGCGCCCGGATGTAGGTGCCGGACGAGCAGGCGACGATCACGTCCAGCACCGCCCTGCCTTCGCCCCTGCGCTGCACGACGTCGAACCGCTCGACCGTCACCGTGCGGGCGGCGAGTTCGACGTCCTCCCCGGCGCGGACCCGCGCGTACGCCCGAACGCCGCCGACCTTGATCGCGCTCACCGCGCTCGGTACCTGCTCGATCACGCCGGTCAGGCTCGCGATCGCCGCGGCGATCAGCTCGTCGGTGACGCTCCCGGTCGGACGGGTGGCGAGCACCTCGCCCTCGGCGTCGTCGGTGCTCGTGCGGATTCCGAGCTGGACCGTCGCCTCGTACTCCTTGCTGGCCAGCAGCAGGTGACCGAGCAGCCGGGTGGCCCGGCCGACCCCGCAGACCAGCACCCCGGTGGCGGCCGGATCCAGGGTGCCGGCGTGGCCGACCCGGCGCGTACCGGCGATCCGGCGCAGCCGCGCGACAACGTCGTGCGAGGTGAGTCCGGACGGCTTGTCGACGATCACGAGGCCGCCGTCCACCGGCTCCGTGGCCGCTTTCACCCGGCCTTCACTCGGTGACAGACAAGGCCGCCCGCAGCCGGTCGATGATCTGCTGCGGGGTTCCCTCAGCGGTGAAACCGGCCGCCAGCCGGTGCCCTCCGCCGCCGAGCTCCGTGCATGCGGCGCCCACGTCGAGGTGACCCCGAGAGCGCACGGAGGCCTTCCAGTACGCGGGCCCGGCGCCGGGATCCTGCTTGAGGACGACGGCCACCTCGTGCTCGCGCGAGCCCCGGATGACGTCGACGATCCCCTCGGTCTCCTCCGGGGTGGCGCCGGCCGCCTGCAAATCGGCGCAGGAGACGAACGTCCAGATCACCTCGCCCGCGTACTCGACCCGGTCGAGGGCTCCCGACAGCACCTGCAGGTAGTTGGCCGGACGGCTGTCCCACAGCAGCGTGCTGATCACGTCGTGACGGGCGCCTGCCTCGAGCAGCCGGGCCGCGAGCCGGTGCGAGCCCGGGCTCGTCGCCGCGTAGCGGAACGAGCCGGTGTCGCTGGCCAAACCGGCATACAGGCAGGTCGCGATCGGGGCGTCGAAGCCGACCCCGAGCTCGTCGATCAGATCGGCGATGAGTTCGGCGGTGGCCGCGGCGCCCGGCATCGACCAGCCGCATCGAGCCGAACGCGGTGCCGCGGGCGTGATGGTCGATGACGATCACCGGCGGGCCGCCTTCGCGTGGCTCGGCGTAGGGCTCGAGCAGCCCCAGGCGCTCTGCGGTACCGGTGTCGAACGTGATCACCGCTGCCGGAGCCGGCTCTTGCCGCAGGCTCGCCGGGGCGAGCAGCAGGTGCTCGCCCGGCAGGAACTCGAGGCTCGGGGGCATCCCGAAGGGGAGCGGTCCCGGGTCGAAGCTGACGTACGCACTCCCACCGGCACTGCGGATGGCGAAAGCGAGGGCGAGCGCTGAACCGAGCGCATCGGCGTCAGGCTGGACGTGGCCGACGCACAGCACCCATCCTTCGCCGGCGATGGCTTGCTTGATGACGTCGAGCACTCCTGCATGGTCGACGTCGACGGGCGCGCGCGCCAGGGCCGAAGGGCGAACCACTCCGGTCACGTTCGCCAGCAGCAATTGGCTCACTCGTCCTCCGGGTGGCGGTAGGGATCCTCCTCGCCTGCATGCGCAGCGGTCGCGCGGGCGGCGCGGATCCGGTCGTCGTCGGCCTGGGCCGCCGCGAGCAGGTCGTGGAGGTGGCGCGCGGAATCAGGAAGCTCATCATGGAGGAACTCCAGGGTCGGGGTGTTCTTGACCCCCGTCATGCGACCCACCCGCGTGCGCAGCACTCCCTTGGCGGATTCGAGTGCGGCGGCGCTTTCGGCGCGTTCGAAGTCGTCGCCGTACACCGTGTAGAAGATCGTCGCGTCCCGCAGGTCGGCCCCGACCCGGACGTCGGTGATGGTCACCATCCCGAGCCGCGGGTCCTTCACCTCGGTGCCGAGCGCCGAAGCCACGATCTCGCGGATACGCACTCCGAGCCGGCGTGCGCGGGCCGGATCAGCCACGGTCCCCTCCTTCTCCAGTCACCGAAACGTCTCCCGTTCAGTCCCCGATGTCGTCGCTACTGCTGATGAGCCGCTGCCGGGCTGACAGCAGCTCGATCTCGGGACGGGCCGCCACGAGGCGCTCGCAGCGATCGAGCACCTCGGTGCAATGCGCCCGGTCAGCCGCCACGACCGCCACCCCGACGAGCGCCCGCTGATGCAGGTCGAGCTGTCCCGCCTCGGCGGCCGCGACCGAAAACCGGCGCTGCAGCTCGGCCACGATGGGCCGGACCACCGAGCGCTTCTCCTTCAGCGAGCGCACCGGCAGGTCCGGCCCTCCGAGCAGCAGGTCGAGTTCGAGCGTGCCCACCCACATCAGAGCGACCTCATGGCAGCTTGGTCCCGTGGATCACCTTTCTCAGGTCCGCGGGACCTCGCGCTGCTCGTAGGTCTCGATCACGTCGTCGACGCGGATGTCGTTGTAGCCGAGTCCGATACCGCACTCGTAGCCCTCGGACACCTCGCGAGCGTCTTCCTTGAAGCGGCGCAGCGATTCGACCGTGAGGTTGTCGGAGACCACGATGCCGTCGCGGACCAGGCGGGCCTTGCTGTTGCGGACGATGACGCCCGAACGCACCAGCGAACCCGCCACGTTGCCGATCCGCGGCACCTTGAAGAGCTCGCGCACCTCGGCGGTACCGAGCTGCACCTCCTCGTAGATCGGCTTGAGCATGCCGCGAAGGGCCTGCTCGACGTCGTCGATCGCCTGGTAGATGACCGAGTAGTAGCGCACGTCGACGCCTTCGCGATCGGCGAGCTCCCGGGTCTTGCCCTGCGGCCGGACGTTGAAGCCGATGATGATCGCGTCGGAGGCCGCGGCCAGCATGACGTTGGTCTCGGTGATCGCACCGACCCCGCGGTCGATGACCCGCAGGCTGACCTCGTCACCGACGTCGATCTTGACCAGAGCGTCTTCCAGCGCTTCGACCGAGCCCGAACCGTCACCCTTGAGGATCAGGTTGAGCTGGTTGACCTCGCCCTCCTTGATGCGCGCGAGCACGTCTTCGAGGGTCATGCGGCCACGGCTGGTGGCGAGTTCGGCAGCACGCTCGCGGGCAGCCCGCCGCTCGGCGATCTGGCGCGAGATCCGGTCGTCGGGGACCACCAGGAAGCTGTCGCCCGCACCGGGGACGGCCGTCAGGCCCAGCACCTGCACCGGACGCGACGGACCCGCCGCCTCCAGCTGGTCGCCGTTCTCGTCGAGCAGCGCGCGGACGCGTCCGTAGGCATCGCCGGCGACGACCGACTGGCCGACGCGCAGCGTTCCGCGCTGGACCAGCACCGTGGCCACCGGGCCGCGGCCGCGGTCGAGGTGGGCCTCGATGGCGACACCCTGGGCGTCGATGTCTTCCGGCGCTCGCAGATCGAGGGCCGCGTCAGCGGTGAGCAGCACCGCTTCGAGCAGCTGGTCGATGCCGGCTCGGGTGATGGCGGAGACGTCGACGAACATCGTGTCGCCTCCGTACTCCTCGGCGACGAGGCCGTACTCGGTGAGCTGGCCCCGCACCTTGGCCGGGTCGGCACCCTCCTTGTCGACCTTGTTGACCGCCACCACGATCGGGACCTCCGCCGCCTGGGCGTGGTTCAGCGCCTCGATGGTCTGCGGCTTCACCCCGTCGTCGGCCGCCACCACGAGCACCGCGATGTCGGTGACCTGGGCACCGCGGGCCCGCATGGCGGTGAATGCCTCGTGACCCGGGGTGTCGATGAAGGTGATCGCCCGGTCGGCGCCCTCGTGCTCGACGTGGACCTGGTAGGCGCCGATGTGCTGGGTGATGCCGCCGGCCTCGCCGGCGACCACGTTGGCCCGCCGGATCGCGTCGAGAAGCTTGGTCTTTCCGTGGTCGACGTGACCCATGACCGTGACCACCGGCGGTCGTGCGACGAGGTTGGCGTCGTCCTCGTAATCGCCGCCGAACTCCAGGTCGAACGACTCGAGCAGCTCGCGGTCCTCGTCCTCCGGGCTGACGATGGACACCCGATAGCCCAGCGTCTCGCCGAGCAGCTCCAGGGTCGCGTCGGTGCACGACTGGGTAGCCGTGACCATCTCCCCGAGCTGGGTCAACACGACCTGCACCATCGAGCCGGGGTTGGCGTCGATCTTGTCGGCGAAGTCGGCCAGGCTGGCGCCGCGAGGCAGCCGGATGGTCTCCCCGTTGCCGCGTGGGACGTAGGCACCGAGGGTCGGTGCCTGCATGTTGTCGAATTCCTGGCGCTTGGCGCGCTTGGACTTGCGCTGACGGCCGGGACGCCCGCGGCCACCGGGCCCGAACGCACCCTGCGTGGTGCCGCCCCGGCCGCGACCACCGGACGTGGGCGCACCGGGACGCCCGCCGCCGGGGCCGCCTGAAGGACCGCCGGGACGGTACGGACCGCCCGCACCGGCTCCAGCGCCGGCACCGGGACCGCCGGGGCCACGGCTCGGAGCACCTTGCCGGAAGCCGCCGCCACCGGGACCGCCGGAACCACGACCGGGTCCCCCCGGACCACCAGAACCGCCGGGACCGCGCCCCGGACCGCCGGGACCAGCGGGACGGGGACCACCCACGCGCCCGGGCATGCTGCCGGGCGTCGGACCGCGGCCCGGACCCATTCCGGGCCGCGGGGCGGGGCGGGGAGGCATGTTCTGCGGAGTGGGGCCGCCCGGACGCGCGTCGGGCACGGACGCGGGAGGGCCGGACACCGGGGGCTCACCTGGCGCGCCCGGGACCCCGGGACGCGGACCGGGCGGCGCCGGGCGGCTGGTGAACGGGTTGTTGCCGGGGCCGCGCGGGACGTTGCGCGGGGCTGTGGGACCAGCCGGACCACCGGGTCGGCCGGGGACTCCCGGACGTGGCCCAGCGGGGCGGGTGGTCGGGGCCGGGGGCGCCGCCTGGGCGGCAGGAGCCAGCGGCTCGGGCGGCGCAGCCGGGGGCTGCGGTGCCGGTGGGGTCGCCGGTGCGGCCACCGGAGCGGCGGCGGGCGCCACCGGGCTCGCCGGAATGTCCAGCTTGGGGGCTGCGGCGGCGGGCTTGCCGGCTGCCTTCGCCGGCGCGGCCTTCTTGGCCGGCGGAGCGGCTGGGGCGGGAGCGGCTGGGGCGACCTGGGCGACATCGCCCAGCGCTTCTTTCAGTTTGCGGACGACCGGCGGTTCGACGGTCGAGGATGCGGACTTCACGAACTCGCCAAGATCCTTGAGCTTCGCGAGGACAGTCTTGCTGTCGACGCCAAGCTCCTTGGCCAGCTCGTGGACGCGGGCCTTTCCTGCCACGGTGCTCCTTTTTCTAGGCCCGCGGCTGCCCGCGCGACCTCCTATTACGGCATGGGGGAACTCATCGCTGAGTGCTCATCGAGCGTCCATCAGACAAACCCACTTCCGAACGGCGGCTATAGCTCACTGCATGTCCTGCTGCGCTGACGCGTTCCCGTGATTGTCGAGGTGGGCTCGCACTTGATCCACCTCGGGACTGCCCGTGATCCGAAGCGCCCGGCGAAACGCCTGACGGCGGATCGCCGACTCCAGACACTGCGGGTCGAGATGCAGATGCGCACCCCTACCCGGCAGCCGCCGGCGAGGATCGGGAACGAGAACGCCCTCGACGACCACGACGCGCAGCAAGTCGGTCAGCACCGCTCGGCTCCGACACCCGACACACGTGCGGATCGGCGCCGAACGACGCGCCGTGTCAACTGTAGCGCGCTCAGCGGATCTCGCCCCTGGCACTACGCTGCGTCAGCCATTCGTCGCGGCAGACTGGTCGGGGCCCACGAGCCCGGGAACGCCTGACGCCCCTGGAATTTCGGTGTCGCTGTGGATGTCGATGCGCCAGCCGGTGAGCCGGGCGGCCAGCCGGGCGTTCTGGCCTTCCTTGCCGATCGCCAGCGAGAGCTGGTAGTCCGGCACCACGACCCGGGCCGCCCGCTGCGCGGCATCCACCACCTGCACCGAACTGACCTTCGCCGGTGAGAGCGCCGAGGCGACGAATCGAGCCGGATCGTCCGACCAGTCGACGATGTCGATCTTCTCGCCGTTGAGCTCGGCCATGACGGCGCGCACCCGGGCGCCCAGGGGGCCGATGCAGGCGCCCTTCGCGTTCAGGCCGGGCACGCGCGTCCGCACCGCGATCTTGGATCGGTGGCCGGCCTCGCGGGCGATGGCGGCGATCTCGACCGTATGGTCGGCGACCTCGGGCACTTCCAGCGCAAACAGCCCGCGGACCAGCTCGGGGTGGGTGCGCGAAACCGTCACCGATACACCGCGCGGGGAACGGGTGACCGACGCGACGCAGACCCGGATCCGGTCGCCGTGCTCGTAACGCTCCCCCGGTACCTGCTCGGCGGGCGGCAGGATCGCCTCGAATCCCTTCCCGAGATCCACCATGACGATCTTGCTGCCGGCGCGCTGCTCGTGATGCTGCACGAGCCCGAGCACGACCTCACGCTCATGACCGGCGAACTCTCCGTAGGTCACGTCGGACGACGCGTCGCGCAGCCGCTGGATGATCACCTGGCGCGCGGTGGTCGCGGCGACCCTGCCGAAGTCCTCCGGGGTGTCGTCCCACTCGCGGATCAGCTGGCCGTCGGTGTCGAACTCGCGGGCGTAGACGACCACGTCTCCCGTGGCGCGGTCGATCTGCACGCGGGCGTCCGGAGCCGCCGAATCGTTGTGCCGGTAGGCCGTTGCGAGCGCGGTCTCGATAGCGTCGACGAGCGCGTCGAACGAGATGTCCTTCTCACGCTCGACGCTGCGCAGCGCAGCGAGGTCAAGTTTCATGACGTGGCTTCCGGACCGTTGAACTCCACCTGGACGACCGCGCGGCTGACGTCGGCGTAGGAGATCACGACGCGCCCGCCGGGAACGTCGGCTCCCACCAGGACCGCGCCCTCGTCGTCGGCCGAGCTCACCCGGCCCGTCAGGGGGCCGCCGCTGCGGCGGGTGACCGAGACCAGGCGACCCTGCGCCCGGCGCCAATGCCGGGGCTGGGTGAGCGGACGGTCGACCCCGGGGGTCGTCACCTCGAGCACGAACGAGCCGGGCATCGCGTCGGGATCGGCATCGAGGGCGGCGCTGACAGCGTGGCTGACGTCGGCCACCCCGTCGAGGTCGATGCCGCCGTCGCGATCGATCACGACGCGTACGACGCTGCGGCTGCCTGCCCGGCTGACGGAGACGTCCTCGAGCTCCGCGCCGGCGGCGGAAACCACGGGCGCCAGCAAGCCGATCAGGGTCTGCTTCGGAGCAGCCTTGGCCTGGGACACGTCAGCTCCTTTCGCGGATCGCGCGCCGAACCACCAGCGGCATTCGCTGGCGTCACGTCTTCCTGGGGAGCCTACGACCGGGGGGTGTGCCAGGCTGAGGATCATGGCCGGGCAGATGCGCGTCACCCGCCGGTTCGTGGCTGGTACGGGAGGCCTGGCGGGGCTGATGGGTCTCGTCGGTCTCACGTCCGCGGCGTGCGACGCGTCACACCCGTCGCAAGCTCCGGGGGCGGCCGGCTCCTCCAGCACTCAGGCGCCGCCGGTGACCCCGGCCCCCACCCCGGCCGTCGACACCCGGTTGCGCCGGCGCGCGATCGCCGACGAGCAGCGCCTGCTGGCCGCCGCCGCCGCGCCTGCCAGGGTGGAACCGTTCGCCACGATCCGCGCGCTGCATCGGGAGCACGTCCGGGTGCTGACCGGCCAGCCGGCCGCCGAGCCCGCGGCCAGGGCGGCACCTGTTGCCGCAACCCTGGCGGCTGCCGAGCGGGCCGCGGCGAGAGCGCGGCGCGCTGACTGCACTGCGGCCTCGGCCGGGCTGGCACCGCTGCTCGCGAGCCTGTCCGCCAGCGCCGGCGTGGCCGCCAGCCTGCTCGGCCCGCGGCCTTCGTGAAGCAGCGGACCACCGGGCTGGAAACACTGCTCGCCGGGGAGCACGCGGCCGCGTACGGCTACGGGACGGCGGGCGCCGTGCTGGTCAGCCTCTCCGCCCCCGCGGTGCTGGTGGGAACCGTCCGCAGCGGATACGACGCCCATCGCGAGAACCGCGACACGATCACGGAAGCCATCGCCGCGGCCGGTGCAGCTGCCCCCACCGCGCTTGCCGCGTACGCGCTGCCCTTCCCGCTGAGCACCATCGCCGCCGTCGTGCGTTTCCTGGCCGGCCTCGAAGACCGGCTCTGCGTGCTCGCCGCCGCCGCCGTCGGAGCGGCGAGCGCCTCCCACCGGCTGCTGGCGGCCGATGTGCTGAGCTCGTCGGCCGTACGTGCCACTGAACTACGCGTGCTGGGAGGAGCTGCGCCGGGCAAGGCCGTCACGCCGCTGCCGGGGCTGCCCGGGAGCTGACCGCCGGGTCAGCCCTCTTCCGGAAGGTCGATCAGATGTTCCAGCAGCGAGACGGCTCCGGCCACTTCGGCGCGAGCCGCTGGGTCGAGGCGGGCGATGCGCTGGGCGATGAAGGCGGTGCGCTCGCGGCGGATCTCGTCGAGCTGGGCGCGCCCCGCGGCCGCCACCTCGATCAGCGCCGCCCTGCCGTCCTCAGGATCGGTCACGCGCTTGACGAACTCTCGCTCGTGCAGGCTCGCCACCAATCGGGTCACGGTGGGCGGGGTGATGACCTCGCGATTGGCGAGCTCGCCGAGCCGGAGCGGGCCGTGCTGCTCCACCGTGACCAGAACCGAAAGCTGCGAAGGAGTCAACCCGCCGACGGCGCGGCGCGACAAGCGCCGATGCAACCGCCCGATGGCCAGCCGCATGCGGGTGGCAAGTTCGATCTCCGCCGCGTCGGCATCGTCGCGGGTCTCGGGGACGGTCATATCGACCCATGCTGCCTGCTCCTCGTCAAGACCGCGAGTGCTGAGCCGCATTCGACTCCTACCTCCATGCATCGACGAGGGGCAATACCTGCGATAGGCGGTTGATTCGGGCATCCGGGAGCACCGGATGACCCGGCACATCCGCGTTGTCTACCAGTACGGCGCGCATTCCCACAGCCTTGGCACCGCTGATGTCATCGACCGGCCGGTCGCCGACGAAGACAGCGTGCGCCGCGCTCGCTCCGAGCTGGTCCAGCACGGCGCGGAAGGCCTCCGGATGCGGCTTGGTGTGCTGCAGGTCCGAGGTGTAGACGCGGGCGTCGATGAGGGCAAGGACGCCGTCGCGCTCCAGCCAGTGCTCGTGCCAGCGACGCGGCCAGTGCGTGTTCGACAGCAGGCCGATCCGGATCCCGCGCTCGCGCAACGCGGCCAGCAGCGGCGCGGCCTCCGGGTCGGTGATGGTGTGCGGGGTCCAGGCGTCGAGGTGGGCGTCCAGCGCCGCATCATGCAGCGCTGCGTCGACGTCCAACCCGGTGCCGGCGGTCGCCGCGGCGAGGACGTCAGCTGTGGTCCCGCTGCGACCGCTCGCGCCGACGTGCTCCCACCACCGAAGCTCCGCCGCCGCCAGCGCCTTCGCCATCTCCTCGACGCGATCCGGCGCCAGCACCCGGGCCGCGGCGCGCCAGAGGTCGAGCAGGTCGACCGTGTGATGGGGAGTGAGCGTGCCTCCCCAGTCGAAGACGACGGCCTCCACCGTCACCGGCGGGCCCGGCCTCGCGTCATGGCGCCGGAGCTGCGAGCGCGAGCAGCTCGTCAGCTGCCCCCTCGAGCGCGAGGGTGCGCCGCTCGCCGCTGCGCCGGTCCTTGACCTCGATCTCGCCGGAGGCCAGCCCCTTGCCGACGACGACGATGGTCGGCACGCCCAGCAGGTCGGCGTCGGCGAAGGCCACCCCCGCGCTCGTGCCACGGTCGTCGAGCAGCACCCGCAGGCCGGCGCGTTCGAGGGACTCGCCGAGCTGCTCCGCCACCTCCCGCTGGCCGGCCTTGCCCAGGGCGATGAGGTGGATGTCGGCGGGAGCCACGGACGCCGGCCAGATCAGCCCGCGATCGTCATGGTTCTGCTCGACGATCGACGCGACCGCCCGGCTGACCCCGATGCCGTACGAACCCATGGTGACCCGCACCGGAGTGCCGTCGGGGCCGAGCACGTCGAGCTCGAACGCGTTGGTGTACTTGCGTCCGAGCTGGAAGATATGACCGATCTCGATGGCGCGACCGATGATCAGCGGCTCGCCGCAGCGGGGGCAGGGGTCACCTTCGGCAATGGTCGCAACGTCGAGGTAGCGCTCGACCGTGAAGTCACGTCCGGCCGTCACGTGGCGCACGTGGTGGTCTGGCTTGTTGGCACCGGTGACCCAGCTCGTCCCCGCGGAGACGCGCGGGTCGGCGTAGTAGGTGAGGAGGCCGTGCTGCGGGCCGACGTAGCCCCTCACCAGCTCGGGGTGAGCCGCGAAGTCGGCGGCCTCGAACGGCTCGACGGCGCTCGGGGCAAGCGCCGCCTCCAGCTTGTCGATGTCGAGCTCGCGGTCACCCGGCACACCGACCGCCACCGGCACCCCGTCGATCTTCACCAGCACGTTCTTGAGGGTCTCGCCGGGCTCGATACCGAGGTGCGCGGCCAGCGCCTCGATCGTCGGGGTGTCAGGAGTGTGCACCTCCTGCATGTCGGGCGCAGCGGCAGGCGCCTGCGCCGGCGGGGTGAACGTGACCGCCTCGACGTTCGCGGCGTAGCCGCAGTTGGCGCAGGAGACGAAGGTGTCCTCGCCGACCGGGGTCGGAGCGAGGAACTCCTCCGACGCCGAACCGCCCATCGCGCCGGACACCGCCGACACGATCCGGTAGTCCAGGCCCAGCCGGTCGAAGATGCGGACGTACGCCTCGCGGTGCAGCTCGTAGGACTTGGCGAGCCCGGCATCATCGATGTCGAACGAGTACGCATCCTTCATCACGAACTCGCGGCCACGCAGGATTCCCGAGCGCGGCCGCGCCTCGTCGCGATACTTGTTGGCGACCTGGTAGAGGATCACCGGCAGGTCCTTGTACGAGCTGTACTCGCCTTTCACCAGGAGCGTGAAGAGCTCCTCGTGGGTGGGGCCGAGCAGGTAATCGCCGCCCTTGCGGTCCTTGAGCCGGAAGAGCAGATCGCCGTACTCGTCCCAGCGACCCGTGGCTTGGTAGGCCTCCTTGGGCAGCAGCGACGGCAGGAGCACCTCTTGGCCGCCGATGCGGTCCATCTCTTCCCGCACGATGTCGGCGACCCGATCGAGCACGATCTTGCCCAGCGGCAGCCAGCTCCAGAGCCCGGACGCCACGCGGCGCACGTAGCCGCCGCGCACCAGCAACTGGTGGCTCGCGACCTCCGCGTCAGCAGGAGCATCACGCAGGGTTCGCACGAAGAGCCGGGACATCCGTAGCACCAGGCCACGGTACCGGCGGGTCAGCTGGGCGCCACCCGTTAACGCCCGCTGTGGAAACCGCCCGGCTCAGCTGGGCTCAGAACAGGACGCTGGCGAACGTCTCCTGGCGGACGAAGCCGACGCGGTCGTAGGCGCGCCGCGCCCCGGTGTTGAAGCCGTTCACGTAGAGGCTGACGATCGGCGCGATGTCACGCTGGGCGGCGAGCGCCACGGCCGCGGTGCCGCACGTGCCGAGCCCGCGACCGCGCAGTGCGGGAGCGACCCACACGCCCTGGATCTGGCAGGCGGAGTTGGTGGCCGCCCCGACCTCTGCCTTGAACAGCACGCGTCCGTCGTCGATACGCGCGAAGCAGCGGCGAGCGCTGATGAGCTCGGCCACGCGCGCCCGGTAGAGGTCGACACTCTCCGGCGGGACGCCGATCTCCTCGGTGAACATCGCCACGGCGGCCGGCAGCAACACGTCGAGCTCGGACGGCATGACCCGCCGCACCTGCGGATCGGGTGCCACCAGCGGCGGGCGGTCCAGCACCATCAGCGGCTGGTCGTCGCGCAACTCGCGCGGCGGACCCCAGGCGCGGCGCAGCTGCTCCCACAACGGCAGCACCTCCGCCGCCAGTCCGACGATCGACGCGCACCGCCGGTGGCGACGGCGGGCGTACGCCGCGAAGGCCTCGATCGCCTCGCGGCCGGCGCAGACCGGCCAGATGTTGGCTCCCGCATAGCACATCGCCAGCAGCTCGCCCGCCTGCTCGTACCCCCAGACCTGGGCGCCGAGCCGCCACTCGGACAGGCCGGCGGAAGCGACCCGGCTCGCGACGAAGACGTCGACAACGGGCCGGCGGGCGAGCATCGCCCTGGCTGCGGGCAGGTCGGTATCGGTCAGCACCCGGACCCGGGCCTCACCGCCAGCCGACCCGCGCGTCACGATCGGACACTAGCCGGGAGGCCACGGCCCCCGCTCGCGGGCAGCTACGAAACGCTGACGGTGGGGCTGCCGGACTCCGCGCCACCCGAGACGCCCGCCGCTTCCATGCCTTCGGCCAGCGTGAGCGCCTCGGCGATGAGGGTCTCGACGATCTGGGCTTCGGGCACCGTACGGACGACCTCGCCCCGCACGAAGATCTGCCCCTTCCCGTTGCCCGACGCGACCCCGAGGTCGGCCTCGCGCGCCTCGCCGGGACCGTTCACGACGCAGCCCATGACGGCGACCCGCAGCGGGACCTCGAGCCCCTGAAGGCCGGCGGCGACCTCGTCGGCCAGCTTGTAGACGTCGACCTGAGCCCGCCCGCACGACGGGCACGACACGATCTCCAGCTTGCGCGGCCGCATCCCCAGCGATTCCAGGATGGCCGCGCCGACCTTGACCTCCTCGACCGGAGGCGCCGACAGCGAGACGCGGATGGTGTCGCCGATGCCCTCCGCCAGCAGGGCGCCGAACGCCACCGCCGACTTCACCGTGCCCTGGAAGGTGGGCCCGGCCTCCGTGACGCCCAGGTGCAGCGGGTAGTCGCAGGCCTGGGCGAGCAGCCGGTAAGCCTCGATCATGACCACCGGGTCGTGGTGCTTGACCGAGATCTTGATGTCGCGGAAGTCGTGCTCCTCGAACAGGGAGCATTCCCACAGCGCGGACTCGACGAGCGCCTCCGGGGTGGCCTTGCCGTACTTGGCGAGCAACCGCTTGTCGAGGGAGCCGGCGTTGACCCCGATACGGATCGGCGTGCCGGCGGCCGAGGCGGCCCTGGCGATCTCCGCGATCTTGTCGTCAAAGGCCTTGATGTTGCCGGGGTTGACCCGCACCGCGGCGCATCCGGCGTCGATCGCCGCGAAGACGTACTTGGGCTGGAAGTGGATATCAGCAATGACGGGGATCTGCGACTTGCGCGCGATGGTCGGCAGCGCGTCGGCGTCGTCCTGACTGGGGACGGCGACGCGCACGATCTCGCAGCCGGCGGCGGTGAGCTCGGCAATCTGCTGCAGGGTCGCGTTCACGTCGGAGGTGAGCGTGGTGGTCATCGACTGCACCGAGACGGGGGCGTCGCCGCCCACCAGGACGCTGCCGACGCGAAGCTGGCGGCTCACCCGGCGCGAAGCCAATGGTCGAGGGGGGCAGCAGGCATCCCGAGACCGATGGACACGGCTACCCCAGACGGATCGGATTGACGATGTCAGCGGCCGCGAGCACCAGGGTCAGTGTCGCGAATATCGCAACGACAGCGTACGTCGCAGGCAGCAGCTTGGTCAGATCCACACGCTTGACCGGGCCGCGATATCCGCGGATCCGGCGGATCCGATCGCGGGCCTGCTCGAACCCGAGAACGGCCAGGTGGCCGCCGTCCAGAGGCATCAGCGGCAGCAGGTTGAAGAACCCGACGAACAGGTTCACCCCGGCCACCAGCAGCAGGAAGTCGCCGATCCGGGTGTCCCAGCCGATGCCGGCGCCGCCGACAGTGCCGCTGAGCAGATCGCCGCTGACCCGGCTGATCCCGATGACGCCGACGGCGCCGTTGGGGTCGCGGTGGGGGCTGAAGATCGTCGAGATGCGCTGCGGGAAGTGAGCGAGCGAGCTGGCGGTGCCGGTGATGAAGGTGCCGAGGGTGGTGATGGTCTTGCGGGCCGCCGTGACCGGACCCACCTGGGTCTGCTGGGCGGTGATCCCGAACACGGGGATGCGCTGGGTGCCCCCGGAGGCAGTGGGCTGGGTCTGCAGCTTGGGCGTGATCGTGGTGGTGTGGACGGTGCCGCTGCGCTCGTACTGCACGACCAGCGGGCCGTCGGACGCATCGGCCCGGATGGCATCGCGCAGCTGGGCGAACGACGCCGTGGAGCGGCCGCCGACGCTGATCAGCCGATCACCTGCCTGGAGCCCGGCGGCCAGCGCGGGGCTGCCCTGATCCGCGCTGGTGCACGCCTTCGTGGCGTCGGACGACAAGCAGGTGGCCGGCGCGCCGATGACGGGAGCCGACGTGGCGATCGGCGAGATCAGCAGGGCGAGGAAGACCAGCACGATGGCCAGCAGGAAGTGCATCGTCGAACCGGCGACCAGCACGATCGCGCGCCGGCCGGCCGGGAAGCGGTAGAAGGCCCGCTCGTCGTCGTCCGGGTCGTCCAGCTCCTCCAGCGGGGTCATCCCGACGATCTTGACGAAACCGCCGGCCGGAATGGCTTTCACGCCGTACTCGGTCTCGCCCTTGCGCCGCGACCACACCGTGGGGCCGAAGCCGACGAAGAACTGCGTCGCCTTCATCCCGAAGAGCTTGGCCGTCGCGAAGTGACCACCCTCGTGAAGCACGACCGAGACGAGCAGCGCCAGCACGAAGGCGAGCGCACCGATCAACGCCACTGTCAGTTCTCCCGGGTCGACATCTCGGAAATCAACGCCTGCGCGAGACGGCGAGCCTCGCTCTCACTGTCCAACACATCGGCAGGTGCGCGAAGTTCCCGAAGAGCCACTCGGCTGAGAGTCCGCTGAATGACCTCGACGATCCCGAGGAACGGCAGCCGGCCCGCAAGGAACGCTGCGACGGCTTCCTCGTTGGCCGCGTTGAACACGGCCGGCCCGCTGCCGCCGGCCTGACCTGCAGCCTTGGCGAGCGCGACGGACGGGAAGGCTTCGGCGTCGAGCGGCTCGAAGGTCATCGCCTGCGGCGTGGTCCAGTCCATGCCCGGCGCCGCGTCCGGAACCCGGTCGGGCCAGCCCAGCGCGAGCGCGATCGGCAGCCTCATGTCGGGCGGGCTGAGCTGAGCGATCGTCGACCCGTCGGCGAACTCGACCATGCTGTGCACCAGCGATTGGGGATGCACGACGACGTCGATCCGCTCGTACGGGACGCCGAAGAGCAGGTGCGCCTCGATGATCTCCAGGCCCTTGTTGACCAGGGTCGCGCTGTTCACGGTGACGACCGGGCCCATGTCCCAGGTGGGATGGGCCAGGGCCTGATCGGGCGTGACGTGCGTCAGCTCGGCGCGCTTGCGCCCCCGAAACGGGCCGCCGCTCGCGGTCAGGACGAGGCGGCGAACTTCTCCGCGCGCCCCGCCCCGCAGGCACTGGGCCAGCGCGCTGTGCTCGGAGTCGACCGGGACGATCCGATCCAGGTAGGGCAGCACGAGCGGGCCGCCGGCGATCAGCGACTCCTTGTTCGCGAGCGCGAGAGTGCGCCCCGCTTCCAGGGCGGCAAGGGTGGCGTGCAGCCCGACTGACCCCGTGATGCCGTTCAGGACGGTGTGGCAGGGCCAGGCAGCCACCTCGGTGACGGCGTCGGGACCGGCCAGCACCTTGGGCATGACGAAGTCGCCGCGGTCGTGGCCGCTGCGCTTGGCCTCGGCGTAGAGCGCGAGCTGAACGTCCTGGGCTGCCGTGGCGCGGGAGACGGCGACGGCCTCGACTCCCAGCTCGATGGCCTGCGCCGCCAGCTCGTCGGGGCGCCCGCCGCCTCCCGCGATGGCGACGACGCGGAAGCGTTCGGGCTCGCGGCGGATGACGTCGATGGCCTGGGTGCCGATCGAGCCCGTCGAGCCGAGCAGCACCACCTCGCGGATCGTCACCGGACCAGTGTGGCAGGCGGACCTGGGTCGGTGGACCGGTGTAATCGGCATCAGCTGGTGAGGAAGAAGTTCAGCGCTGCATTGTCGGCACTCCAGGAGGCCTTGGCGCCGAGGCCGGCCGCGGGCTCGGGCCCGGCGGCACCCGGCCAGGTGTGGCCGCCGCCGACGACGGTGTCGAGCTCGACGGTGCGGCCGGCGGTACATCCCCAGCGCTGCACCTGGGTACCGGCGCCGGGTGACGGGCCGGCGGCCGGTCCGCTGCAACCGGCGGTCCAGAACGGCAGCCGCGCGGCGACAGGCTCGGAAGGGACGTCGGCGAAGCTGCCGGAGGCGCTGCCGTAGTAGGGGACGATCGGGTCGGCGGTGCCGTGGACCTCGAGGTAGGGCTTGCGCGTGCAGGTGCCGCGCGGGGTGATGCTCGGCGCGACAGCGAAGACCGCGCGTACGGCAGCCACCCGGCAGGCAGCCGCGACCGCCATGTCGGCCCCGTCGCTGATCCCGGCGGTGTAGACCCGGCCGTTCGAGCAGCCGGCGAACGCCAGCAGCGTCGCGATCGTCTGGGTGAAGGCGACGTCGTCGGGGAGCGACTCGGTGCCGGAGAAGTTCCACAGGCCGTTGGTGCCGTTGGGCGTGGCGACGATGAAGCCGCGGCTCGCACCCACCGGACCGAGGCCGGTGTAGCCGTGCTCCTGCTCGGCATTCTGATTGCCGCCGTGGTAATCGATCACGACGGGCGCGGGAAAGTGCGCTGGCAGGTCAAGGATGACGAGCCGGCCGTCGATCGACTGCGGGCCCGCCGTTAGGTGGCAGATCCGGACCGCGGGATGGGCCGTGGGCGACGGCGCGATGGGCAGGGTCGGCCGGGTCGGACCCGGGGTGTGCTTGAGAGGCGGCAGATGCGTCACGGTGGGGCTGGGCGTCGGGCTGAGGCTCGCGCTGGACGGTGAGGTAGTCGGCGAGGGGGTCGCCACCACCTTCCTCGGCGCGCTGGAGCAGCCGGCCAGCACCAGGCTGAGGGCGGCGGCCAACGCAAGCGCGCCGGTGGCGGGCGGCCGCATCAGGCGCATCAGACAGTGGCGGCGAGCTGCCCGCAGGCCGCCGCGACCTCACGACCCCGGGTGTCGCGCACCGTCGTGGCGACCCCCGCAGCCCGCAGCCGGCGTACGAACTCGCGCTCGCGGGCCGGGGTGCTGGCCGTCCAGATGCTGCCCGGGGTCGGGTTCAGCGGAATCAGGTTCACGTGAGCGAGCGTGCCGCGCAGCAGGTCACCGAGCGCTTCAGCGCGCGCCGCGTCGTCGTTGATGTCGTTGATCAGCGCGTACTCGACCGTCATCCGGCGGCCGGTGCGCTTGGCGTAGCGAAGCGCTGCCGCGACCGCTTCGGACACCGGCCAGCGCTGGTTGACCGGCACCAGGGTGTCGCGAAGCTCGTCGTCGGGCGCGTGGAGGCTGAGCGCGAGGGTCACGGCTAGCCCCTCCCCCGCCAGCGCGTCGATACGCGGGACGAGCCCGACCGTGCTGACCGTGATCGAGCGTTGCGAGAGGCCGAACCCGTGCGGGTGCGGATCGGTGAGCCGGCGCAGCGCCGCGACCACCGCCCGGTAGTTCGCCAGCGGCTCGCCCATCCCCATGAAGACGACGTTGCTCAGCCGCCCACCCGGCTCACCCTCCGGGACGTCCCGCGAAAGCCGGCGCTGTGCTGCCACGACCTGTTCGACGATCTCGGCGGTCGAGAGGTTGCGCGTCAGCCCGCCCTGACCGGTGGCGCAGAACGGGCAGCCCATCCCGCACCCGGCCTGGCTGGAAACGCACACCGTGACCCGGTCGGGGTAGCGCATGAGCACCGACTCGATCAGCACCCCGTCGTGCCCCCGCCAGACCGTCTTCACGGTGTCGCCGCCGTCGCAGATCTCCTCGCGGACCGGGGTGAGCAGCGTCGGGAGCAGGCTCTCGACGAGGCGGCCGCGGCTCGCGGCAGGCAGATCGGTCATCGCGGCGGGATCGGTGGTGCGGCGCACGAAGTAGTGCTGCGACAACTGCTGCGCCCGGTACGCCGGCTCGCCCAGCTCAGCGACCGCCCGCCGGCGCTCGTCCGGCGCCAGGTCGGCCAGGTGGCGCGGGACCGGACCGCGCCGCGAGGGGGCATCGCCGGTGACGATCGGAAGGGTCATTTCCCCTCCCATGGTTTCACAGACCAAGATCAACGCACCCATGATCTTGGTCTGAGCCGTTTGAGAGGTCCCAAACCATGATCATGGGTGCGTTGATCTTGGTTACGCCCAGGCGGTGAGCAGGAGGTAGGCGACGGGGGCGGTGGCCAGCAGCGAGTCAAGGCGGTCCATGACGCCGCCGTGGCCGGGCAGCAGGTGGCCCATGTCCTTGATCCCGATGTCGCGCTTGAGCATGGATTCGCTGAGGTCACCAAGGGTGGAGGCGGCGACGGCGGCGAGCCCGAAGACGATGCCGAGCAGCGCCGAGCGGTGCAGCAGGAACGGGAACATGAGCCCGGCGCACAGGCAGCTGGCCGCGATCGAGCCGCCGAGTCCTTCCCACGACTTGCCCGGCGAGATGCGCGGCGCCAGCTTGTGCCGCCCGCCGGACAGCACGCCCGCGGCATAGCCACCGACGTCGTTGAGGGCAGCGGTGGCGATGAAGACGATCACCAGCCGGGGCCCGTCGGACGGTTGTGAAAGCAGGCCCGCGAAGCCCGCGAGCAGGCCGGTGTAGCCGAGGGTGAAGAGGGTGGCAGCCAGGTCGCGGCGCAGATCAGCGGGCGGGTCGAACTCCCGCGGGTCGTAGGCACGCCACCCGATCGCCACGATCGCGGCGATGAAGAACGCCAGCACCAGCCCGTTCGTGCCCTGGGCGTAGGCGGCGGCGGGAATGGCGGCACCAGCCAGCGTCACCGGGATCCGGGGGACGTGCAGGCCTTCCACCTTCAGGGCGGTGACCAGCTCGTACGCACCCAGGCCGACCGCGAGGCAGATGACCCCGACCCAGACCACCCGGACGGTGAAGAGCGTCGCGAAGATCAGTCCGACCAGGCTGACCCCGACGATGATCGCGGCCCGAAGGTCCCGCCCGGCGCGCCCGCTTTTGGGAGCTGCCGGCCCGCTCATGGGCTCGCTCATCTGCGGCTCCCCGGCTGGGTCGGCGGCCGCTGCATCACCGGCGCCGGCCACCTCAGACTTCAAGCAGCTCGGACTCCTTGTGCTTGAGCAGCTCGTCGACCTGGGCGACGAAGCGGTGGGTCAGCGCCTCGAGCTCCTTCTCGGCGCGCTTGACGTCATCCTCGCCCGCGTCGCCGTTCTTCTTCATCTTCTCCAGCGACTCCATGCTGTGGCGCCGGATGCTGCGGATGCTCACACGAGAGTCCTCCGCCTTGCCCCGTACGACCTTGACCAGCTCACGCCGCCGCTGCTCGGAAAGCTCTGGGAAGACGCAGCGGATGATGTTGCCGTCGTTCGCCGGGTTGACCCCGAGGTCGCTGTCGCGGATCGCCCGCTCGATAGCGCCCATCGACCCCTTGTCGTACGGGCTGATGATGACCATGCGCGCCTCGGGAACGCTGAACGACGCCAGCTGCTGCACCGGGGTCGGGGTGTCGTAGTAGTCGACGGTGATGCGGGAGAACATCGCCGGCGTCGGGCGGCCGGTACGGACGGCGGCGAAATCGTCCCGCGCCACCCGGACGGCCTTCTCCATCTTCTCCTCGGCCTCGAGCAGCTCGAAGTCGATGTCGGTGTCGTCATCGCTGCTCATGAGCTCACGCAGTCCTCTCCGGGGCGGCCGTCACCACGGTGCCGATCTTTTCACCTCGGACGGCGCGCAGAATATTGCCCTCTGTCAGCAGGTCGAAGACGACGATCGGCAGCGCGTTGTCCATGCACAAGCTGATGGCGGTCGCGTCCATCACCTTCAGCCCGCGCATCAGTACCTCGGTGTAGGTGAGCGCGTCAAATTTCACCGCGTCAGGGTTGCGCTTGGGATCGCTGTCGTACACCCCGTCGACCTTTGTGGCCTTCAGGACGGCCTCGGCCTTGATCTCCAGCGCCCGCTGCGCCGCCGTGGTGTCGGTGGAGAAGTAGGGGGCTCCGAGGCCGGCGCCGAAGATGACGACACGCCCCTTCTCGAGGTGACGGATCGCGCGTAGCGGAAGGTACGGCTCGGCAACCTGACCCATCGCGATCGCCGACTGGACCCGCGTGGTGACCCCCTCGCGTTCGAGAAAGTCCTGCAATGCCAGGCAATTGATGACGGTGGCGAGCATGCCCATGTAGTCGGCCCGCGCGCGCTCCATCCCGCGATCGGCCAGCGCCTGGCCGCGGAACATGTTGCCGCCGCCCACGACGACCGCGACCTGCACCCCGGTGTTCACGACCTCGCCGATCTGGCGGGCGATGGCCGCGACGGTGGTGGGGTCGATCCCGAGGGGTTCCCCGCCGGCGAACGCCTCCCCGGACAGTTTCAGCAGTACCCGCGACCAGCGCGGCTCGTCGGACGCTTGATCGGCAGCTCGGTCAGCGGGCTGGGTCACGGGGCGACTCCTCCGGGGCGGACGGCCTTCTGGGCGCTCGAGCAACGATCCCTCGCCAGTCTGCCCGAGGACGCGAATCGGCGGGGAGGCGAATCATGATCGATTCGCCGCCCCGCCGCTCGTTGATCTACGCGCTCGGGATCGTGCCGCTCAGGCGCCGACCTCGAAGCGGGCGAAGCCGGTGACCGTAGCCCCGGCCTCGTCGAGGAGAGCCTTGACCGTGCGCTTGGGCTCGCGCACGGACGCCTGCTCGAGGAGCACGACCTCCTTGAAGAAGCCGTTCACCCGCCCGTCGATGATCTTGGGCAGCGCCTGCTCGGGCTTGCCCTCCTTCTTCGCGATGGTCTCAGCGATGGACCGCTCGCTCTCGACGAGATCCGCCGGCACCGCCTCACGCGAGACGTATTGCGCGCGCATGGCGCTGACCTGCATGGCAGCACCGCGAGCAGCCTCAGCAGCCGCGTCGCCATCACCCTCGAACGCCACCAGCACCCCGATCTGCGGGGGCAGGTCGCTGGCCCGGCGGTGCAGGTAAGCCGCGACCTTGCCGTCGAAGACAACGACATTGCGCAGCTCGATCTTCTCGCCGATGACGGCGTTCAGAGCGTCGATGCTGGCCTGGACGGTGCGACCGTCGGACAACGTCTCGGCGAGCAGCGCCTCGACGCTCGCCGGGCGAACCTTCGCCGCATGGGCGACGATCTCTCCGGCCAGCTCCTGGAACTGCTCGTTCTTCGCCACGAAGTCCGTCTCGCAAGCGAGTTCGATCATCGCGCCTTCTGCCGCGGCGACGAGCCCGTTCTTCGCGTCGCGGGCCTTGGCGCGCTGACCAGCCTTGTTGAGGCCCTTCTCGCGAAGCGCCTTGATTGCCTTTGCCTTGTCGCCCTCGGCCTCGACGAGAGCCTTCTTGACGTCGGTCATGCCGGCGCCAGTGAGCTCGCGGACCTCTCGGATGAGGGCCACGGTGACCTCAGCCACTGTTTCTTCCTTCGTCTCGTTGATGATCAGTAACGCGATGACGCGATTACTGAGCGGGGGTGGTGGCCTCTACCTCGGTGGCCGGGGCATCGGATGCTCCCGCACCCTCTGCTTGGTCTCCAGTGCCCGCCGCCGGATCGACCGCCGCCGGGACACCGGGGGTGCCCTCGGCGTCGCCGCCCAACAGGCTCTGCTCCCAGTCGGCGAGCGGCTCGCCCGCGCCGACCCCGGCATCGGCCTTGTCGCCCGACGCACCCGCACGCGCCTGCAGCCCCTCGGCGACCGCGTCAGCGATGACCTTGGTGAGCAGGTTGACGCTGCGGATGGCGTCGTCGTTGCCCGGAATCGGGTAGTCGACCTCATCCGGGTCGCAGTTGGTGTCGAGGATCGCGACGATCGGGATCTTCAGCTTGCGCGCCTCGCCCACCGCGATGTTCTCGAGCTTGGTGTCGATGATCCACACCGCACTCGGGATCTTCTGCATGTCGCGGATTCCGCCGAGGGTGCGTTCCAGCTTGGCCTTCTCACGCGAGAGGACCAGCGATTCCTTCTTGGTACGGATCGCGTCGCCGCCGCCGGTCGCCTCGAGTTCCTCGAGCTCCTTCAGGCGCTGAAGCCTCTTGTGCACGGTCTGGAAGTTGGTGAGCATCCCGCCGAGCCAGCGCTCTTTCACGTACGGCATGCCGACGCGGACCGCCTGCTCCTCGATCGCCTGCTGCGCCTGCTTCTTGGTGCCGACGAACATGATCGTGCCGCCGTGGGCCACGGTCTGCTTGACGAAGTCGTACGCCTGGTCGATGTAGTCGACGCTCTGGCGCAGATCGATGATGTAGTTGCCATTGCGCTCGGTGAAGATGTACCGGCGCATCTTGGGGTTCCAGCGCTTGGTCTGGTGTCCGAAGTGGACTCCAGCCTCCAGCAGCTGACGCATGGTGACGACCACGTTCTGGCGCGCCCTTTCGCTCTCTCGGTTACTACCCCTGCGCCGGGCGGCGAGGGGCCCTGACGTCCTGACGAGTCCGCACCCCGGAATCCCAGGGACCGCTGCGGCCCGACCCGGCCGGGTGGCCGGAGAAGGACGTGCGTAGTCAGGCCGGCCGTGAAGCGTGGTGGCCGGACTGCTGTGTTATTGCACTGGTTCTTGCACTGTCTTGGGCTTTAGGCACAAGACAAAGCGCAGGTAGTGCATTCCGAGTGTACGTGGGAGGACCGCTGGCCTGCACGCCGCAAGTCCGCCGGCCAGAAGCACCCGCCGATCCCCACCGGTCGATGGTGGATGGCGGCGCTCGATCCACAGCGCGGCGAAAGAGGCGTCGCGACGGCGTCCCACCCGGTGTGCTGACCCGGTGCGAATCTCCCTGGCGCTCATCCGGCGAGCCCTGCTCGTCAGCCTCATGCTGCTGCTGGTTTCGGGCGCGATCGCGGCGGCAGCAAGTGTGTGGCAGGCACCATTGCGACCGCTGACGGTGACCCGCCACTTCGAACCCCCACCGACGCCCTACGCCGCGGGTCACCGCGGGGTTGATCTCGGGGGCGCGCCGGGCGAGGCGGTGTTCGCGGCAGGTGCGGGCGAGGTCAGCTACGCCGGGCCGCTGGCGGGACGCGGTGTGGTCGTCGTCGTTCATGGCGCGTTGCGCACGACCTACGAGCCGGTGCGCGCAACCGTCAAACGCGGGGCCCGCGTGGCCAAGGGTCAGGAACTCGGCAGCTTGCAGCCGGGGCATCCGGGCTGCCCGGTAGCCGCCTGCCTGCACTGGGGATTGCTGCGCGGCGAGACCTATCTGGATCCGCTGAGCGTGCTGGGCGACCAACGGATCCGGTTGCTCCCGCCGAGCGGAGTCCTGCGCATCACGCGTATCGCCTCGCGGGCCTCCAGCCCGTCGACCGTCAGCCTGGCAGGCGAGGCGACGCCAGCGCTGAGTCCCGGCGTGACCTGGTCAGTCGCTGCCCTCACCGGCGCGGGAGTGGTGATGGTCCGGCGGCGCCGATAACGCCGATGACGGCCGTCGCGATCGCACCGGCCCCGTAAAGCAGCACGCTGGCCACGTGGGCAAGTCGCTCACCTGCGGAGGGTTACCGGCGAGCGGTGCCGGTAAACCGACTCACCCGCGCTGGTCGGCCAACTTCGCGCGTAGTTGGAGAACGGCCTTGGTGTGCATCTGGCAGATCCGGCTCTCGGTGACGCCCAGCACCTGGCCGATCTCGGCGAGGGTCAGCCCCTCGTAGTAGTAGAGGGTCACGACGATCTTTTCGCGCTCCGGGAGCAGGTTGATCGCGCGGGCCAGGAGATGCTTGGTCTCCTGGCTCTCGAAGGCCCGCACCGGGTCCTCGACCCGGGTGTCTTCCAGGGTGTCGACGAGGCTGACCTTGTCGCCCTTCTCGCCGTTGACGTTCAGCAGCTCGTCCAGCGCCAGCACGTTGACGAACGAGACCTGGCCGAAGATCGAGTGCAGGTCGTCGAGCCCGATGCCGAGCTCGGCAGCCACCTCGGGCTCGGTCGGCGTGCGGTGCAGGCGCGCCTCGAGGGCGGCGTACGCACGCTCGACCTCGCGGGCCTTGCTGCGGATGGAGCGCGGGATCCAGTCGATCGAGCGCAGCTCATCGATGATGGCGCCCTTGATGCGGCTGATGGCGTAGGTCTCGAACTTGATGGCGCGGCTGAGGTCGAACTTCTCGATCGCGTCGATCAGCCCGAAGATTCCGTACGAGACCAGATCGGCCTGCTCGATGTTCGGAGGCAGCCCCACGCCCACACGTCCGGCGACGTACTTCACCAGCGGGGCGTAATGCAGGATCAGCCGTTCACGGACGGCCGGGTCAGCGTCGGCCTTGAATTCCTTCCACAACTCCTCGAGCTGCCGGTCGACCGGCTTGGGTTCGGTACGGGTGCGCCCGCGTACCACCCGGTCATTCCCGCCAAAAGGTGAAGCCGCGGCATTAGACATGAGTCGCCCCGGCTTCATGCTCTGGGGTGCGCCCGTTCATAAGAAACTCGCAGTCGCTCGGCTGACACGTGCGTATAGAGCTGCGTGGTCGCGAGTCTAGCGTGACCAAGCAACTCTTGGATGCTTCTCAAGTCGGCACCGCGCTCCAACATATGAGTCGCTGCACTGTGGCGAAGGCCATGCGGGGCCAGATCGGGCGTGCCCGGCGCCCTTCGGGTCCACTCGTGCACGACCGTTCGGGCGGTGCGGGGGTCGAGCCGGCGCCCGCGCACCCCGAGCATCAGCGCCGCGCCGCTGGCCGGGCGCACGAGCTGCGGCCGGCCCGCTCGCAGCCACGACTCGAGGGCCTGCTCAGCCGGCACTCCGTAGGGAACGCGCCGCTCACGGTCACCCTTGCCGATGACCCGCAGCAGCCGGCGCCCCGGGTCGATGTCTCCCAGGTCCAGGCCGCAGAGCTCGGACACCCGCATCGCGGTCGCGTACAGCAGCTCGACGATCAGCCGATCCCGGACGACGACCGCCGCATTGACCGGGTCGACCGGCCCAGCTTCTGGATCGGGGCGGTCGGCGGGCCGGTCCAGATCGGCGAAGGCCTGCTCGGCGGCGGCGGCCGTCATGATGTGGGGCAGGGTGCGGCCGCGCCGGGCGACCTCGATGCGCGCGGCGACGTCCGAGGCCAACAGCCCCCGTCCGTACGCGTAGCTGCTGAACGTGCGTGCCGACGACGCCCTCCGCGAGAGGGTGGTCGGCGCGCACCCCTGGGTGCGCAGTCGCGCGAGCCAGCTGCGGATCACGGCGACGTCGAGCTGACCGAGCCCCGGACGTCCGAGCCGGACGGCGTGATCATGCAGGCTGGTCAGATCGCCGAGATAGGCGCGCACCGTCGCCGCCGAGCGGCCGCGCTCGACGCTCAGGTAGGTCTCGAAGGCGGCGAGCGCCTCCTCCCAGGCCGGGTCGCTGAGCGGCTCGGCCTGCTCCGCCCCGCCGACGCCTGCCACCACACTTCACCGTCGCTACCCCGGCGCGGGGCGTCAAGGCGGCGCGCCGCCTGCCGGCTGGCGTCCGAGGTCGGTCAAGCGGTAGCCGTCAGGGCTGGATTCGATCAGCCCGTTCGCGAGCAGCGGCTGCAGCATCCGCTCGACGACGAACTCGCTCTGCCCGCTGCGACTCGCGATCCACTCGAGGTGGCGAGACCGGCGGGACGGCACCGCCTCCAGCACCCGGCTCATCAGCTCGTCGAGCCCGTCACGAGGCCCGGTACGTCCTAATGGCAATGGCGCCAGCCGTCCCATCGGGCCGACCGCCTCGATCACCTCGTCGGCGTTGCACACCAGCACCGCCTCGGGCCACTGGCGCAGCACCAGGTGACAGCCGGCGGACAACCCGCTGGTGACCGGTCCGGGAACGGCCAGCACCGGCCGGCCGATGCGGCGCGCGTGGCGGGCGGTGCTCAGCGCGCCGCTGCGGACGCCGGCCTCGACGACGGCGGTACCACTGGACAGCGCGGCGATCAGCCGGTTGCGCACCAGGAAGCGGCGCCGCAGCGGGAGGCCTCCCGGCGGGGCCTCACTGACGATGAGACCCTCGACAGCGATCCGGGCCAGCAGCGCCTCGTTGCTGCGCGGGTACGCGACGTCGGCGCCGCACGCCAGGACCGCGATCGTCGGGCCCGGCGCGGCGAGCGCGCCGCGGTGCGCTGCCGCGTCGATGCCGTAGGCCGCGCCGGAAACGACGCTCCATTGCTGCTCGGCCAGGGCGAACCCGAGCTCGCCCGCCACATGCAGCCCGTAGCTGGTGGCCGCGCGGGAACCGACGAGCCCCACGGCGCACCGCACCGCGGCGGCGAGGTTCAGCGTCCCGCGCACCCACAGCGCCAGCGGCGCCGCGAGATCGACGTCAGAGCCGGGCCGGTCGAGATCAGCCAGCCCGGCAGGCCACTCCTCGTCGCCGGGACACACCAGCCGCAGCCCGGCCTTCACGGCGACGGTCAGCTCACGCGCCGGGTCGACGTCAGGGTGCGATGGCGCGAGCCGGCCCCAGACCTCGGCGGCGCCGTACGCGGCGACCTCCCGGGCCAGCCGGGAATCTCCGGGCTCGCTGACCCGCAGCAGCGCGGCGCGCGCCATCCGATCGGCGCCCGAGCGGTCGCCGGTGGGAAGCGAAGGCCCGCTCACCAGCCGCCTCCCGTCAGCCGGAGCGTCAGCGCCTGCTCGACGTGACAGCGCTGGGGGGCGGGCTCGCCGGCCAGATCGGCAAGCGTCCACGCGGTGCGCAGCACGCGGTCGAGCCCCCGCGCAGTCAGCAGACCCAGCTCGAACTGATGCTCAGGAGCCCGGGTGAGCGCAGGCGACAGCCCCCAGAGCGCGCGCAACTGAGGCCCGGGAACGTCAGCGATCGTCCGCCACGGGGTGCCGGCCAGCCGCTTGGCTGCCGCCGCCCGCGCCCGCCTCACCCGGGCGGCGACGACCCCGGTCGCCTCCGTATCGGCCAGCGTGGCCCGCAGGTTGCGCCGGGTCGGCGGCTCGAGCCGGACGCGCACATCGACCCGATCGAGCAACGGCCCCGACAACCTCTGCCGGTAGGAAAGCCGCGTCCGCGGCGGGCAGGTGCAGGCAGCGTCACCGCGAGGCGTGCCCGACTTGCCGCACGGGCACGGGTTCGCAGCGAGCACCAACGTGAAGCGGGCCGGGAAACGCGCCGCCCCGGCCGCCCGGGCGACCTCGACGACACCGCTCTCCAGCGGCTGGCGGAGCGCCTCGAGCACCCGCGGCGCGAACTCGGGAGCCTCGTCCAGGAACAAGACGCCCCGATGCGCGAGGCTCGCAGCCCCCGGCCGCAGCAGCCGGCTCCCTCCACCGACGAGGGCGGCGAGGCTCGCCGAATGATGCGGGCTGCGAAACGGCGGGGTCCTGATGAGCGGCGATTCCGCGGGCAGCACGCCGGCGACCGAGTGGACGGCGGTCACCTCGAGCGCCTGCTCATCCGACAGCGGCGGCAGCAAGCCGGGAAGGCGTTCGGCCAGCATGGTCTTTCCCGCGCCCGGAGGCCCGAGCATGAGCACGTGGTGCCCGCCGGCCGCGGCGAGCTCCATCGCGAGCCGGCCGGCCGGTTGGCCGGCAACTTCGGCGAGGTCGGGGACGGGCGCCGGATCGGGCGGCGGTTCAGCCGGCCGCGGCACAGCGTCGAGCAGCACCTCGCCGCGCAAGAGGCGTACGAGGTCCCGCAGCGTCTCGACGGGCTCCACCGTGACCCCGGGCACGAGCGCTGCCTCGGGCGCGTTGGCCGAGGGCACGACCACGCGTGAGAAGCCGCTTTCCGCGAGTGCCAGCACCGACGCCAGCACTCCCGGGACCGGACGCAGCCGGCCGTCGAGCGCCAGCTCCCCGAGCAGCACCCGGCCCGCCAGGGCGTGGGGCGGCACCTGCCCGGCCGCCGCCAGCACCGCGGCTGCCACGGCCGCGTCGAAACCGCTCCCTGATTTGGGCAGCGCTGCCGGGAAGAGCCCGACGGTGATGCGCTGCCCGGGCCACTCCGCGCCGCTGTTGACGATGGCCGAGCGCACCCGATCGCGAGCCTCGTAGAGCGACGCGTCGGGCAGGCCGATCAGCGTCACTCCGGGCAGCCCCTCGAACAGGTGGACCTCGACCTCCACGACGTGCCCCTCGATGCCGAGCAGGGCCACGCAGGACGCCCGCGCCAGCGACATCAGAACGCCCCGCGAAGGTGCTCGACCGTGACGCCGCGCGCCGCACGCACGACGCTGACGACGTCGAAGCGGACGAGCGCGTGCCCCTGGCCCGGATGGGCAGCGAGCCAGGCGACCGCCAGCCGCCGGATCCGGCGGGCCTTGTCGGCCGTCACCGCCTCGGCGGGCGAGCCGTAACCGGTACCCGAGCGGGTCTTGACCTCGATGACGACCAGCGCGTCGCCCTCGCGGGCCACCAGATCGAGCTCGCCGCGCAGATCGCTTCCCTTGACGCGCGGCGCCCGCCAGTTGCGCTCGAGGATCGTCAGCCCGGCCGCTTCCAGATGCCGGGCCGCCGTCTGTTCACCGAAGCGGCCCACCGCGTCCTTGACCCGCATGTACGACGCCACCCCACCGCGCTCGTGATCGCCGGCGTTGTTGCCGGTTCCACGACGGTGCCGAAAGACGTCAGCCCCGCGGCCGCCTCACCCGGAGGTCGTGGATGCGCTCACCCGATCCCCAGAACCGCGCCGGGCCTTGACAGGCGACGGGCAACGGCGGCCCTACAGCTCAGCTTTGGTGATCTCTTCGACGTTGACGTCCTTGAAGGTGACCACGCGAACGTTCTTGACGAACCGCGCGGGCCGGTACATGTCCCACACCCACGCGTCGTGCAGCGAAAGCTCGAAGAAGACCTCGCCGTCGGCGCTGCCGCGGACGTCGAGCCGGTAATCGTTCGCCAGGTAGAAGCGGCGCTCGGTCTCGATGACGTATGTGAAGAGCCCCACCACATCGCGATACTCGCGGTAGAGCTGCAGCTCCATTTCCGTCTCGTACTTCTCGAGGTCTTCGGCGCTCACGCCACTCCCTCCAGAGCCTGCGGAAGATCTGCGCTCGCGAACTCGGGCATGCCGACATCCTGCCCGACGAGCGCCGCACCATGGTGTACGCGAGCCGGTAACCCCTGCCGCGCGGCCGCCGAGCGGACATTCACGAACGAGTAGCGATGCTCGTCACAGGGCCCATGAACCTGCAAGGCGGCGTCGTGCTCCGGGGTGCAGTAGCCCTTGTGGGAAGCGAACGCGTACTGCGGAAATCGCGTGTCCAGATCGCGCATCATGCGGTCCCGGGTGACCTTGGCGACCACCGACGCTGCCGCGACGCAGCCGATCACCTGATCGCCCTTCCACACAGCGCAGGACGGCGAGGGCATCCCCGGGATCGGGAATCCGTCGGTGAGCGTGTAGCTGGGCAGCACCGCGAGCCCGGCGACGGCCCGGCGCATACCGGCGACGTTCGCCTGGTGGACGCCCCGCCGGTCGACCTCAACCGTCGGGATCACGCATGCCGACCAGGCCTTGGCCCGGGCAACGATCTGCGCGTAGACGATCTCGCGCTGCTCGGCCGACAGCAGCTTGCTGTCGGCCAGGCCGGGGATCTCACCGCGCCGGCCCTCCGGCAGCACGACGGCGGCGACCACCAGCGGCCCCGCGCACGCCCCACGGCCGGCCTCGTCGACTCCCGCGACGTACTGGAAACCCACCCGGCGCAGCGCCCGCTCGTAGCCCCACAAGCCGCCGTCGCTACGCACGATGGCCGGCGGCGGGGCCAGCAGGAGCGGAGCGGGAGCAGGCGCGCGCCGCTTTCCGGATCGCTGTGGTGAGCGGGGTCGAGAGGCCATGACGGGGCGACTTTATTCCCCCTCGCGCCCCGGTGGTCCGGTCAGCGCCGGGAGTCGCCACGTTCGCCGCCGGCGCCTCCACCAGAGCGGCAGCAGCAGCCCGACGCTGGCCCCGCCGCCCGCTTGCAGTTGTGAGAACGTCTTGGGCACCCCGAAGCCGCGCCACTGGCTGAGTGGCCACACGCGTACGAACGCCTGGCCGATGACCTTGCTCTGCGGGACCTGGCCGCCGACCCGGGAATCTTCCGAGTCGTTGCGATGGTCGCCCATCACCCAGAGGTTGCCCTTGGCGATCTTCACCGGGCCGAATTGCTTGTTCTGCTCGTCCGGGCCGTCGCGGTAGACGTAGGTCTCGTCCAACGATTTGCCGTTCACTGTGACGCGCCCCTGCGCGTCGCAGCACGCCACGGTGTCACCGCCGATGGCGATCACCCGCTTGATGAAGTCCTTGTTGTTCGGCCCGAGTCCGAAGAGGTTCTCCAGGTTGCGGAACGCGCGGCTGACGATGTTGGTCGGCGGAGCCAGCGGGGTGGCGTACTGGGCGAAACCGGTGCCCTCGATGTTGAACACGACGATCTCCCCGCGTTTCACGTCGCGGAAGTGGTAGATCATCTTGTTCACGAGCACCCGGTCGTTGATCTTGAGGGTCTGCTCCATCGATCCCGACGGGATGTAGAACGGCTGCACGACGAAGCTCTTGATCAGCAACGCCAACGCGAGGGCGATGATGACAAGGATCGGGATCTCGCGCGCGAGCGATTTCTTCGGCTCAGCTTCCGTCGGCTCGTCACCCTGACCGCCTGGCCTGCGACGCCAGAACTGCCACCAGGGCCGGGGGGCGCTGCTCGGCTCCGCGCTCACCGACGCGTCCTCCGCCACCGCGGTGTCGGCCACCCTCCCGGCGGCCTCGCCGACGTGGGTCTCGCTCAGGTCGACCGCCGGTGCCTCCGGCTCGCCCTCCACCGGCCCATCATGGCCCGGCCCCCTGTGGTGAGGGTGAGGGTCAGGATCGTGGTCGTCGCCGGGCGAGGTCATGGGTCGAAGCGTTGGAGCCCCGCGCCTGCCGTCACGCGCCGGGCAAGGATCACCGGCCCACCGGCTGGCGCTTCTCCTTGATCTTCGCAGCCTTGCCGCGCAGGCTGCGCAGGTAGTAGAGCTTCGCGCGGCGCACATCGCCGCGGGTCACGATCTCGATCTTGCTGATGATCGGGGTGTGGACCGGGAAGGTGCGCTCGACGCCGACGCCGAAGCTGACCTTGCGGACCGTGAAGGTCTCCCGCACGCCACCGCCCTGCCGGCGGATGACGACGCCCTGGAAGATCTGCACGCGCTCACGGCTGCCTTCCACGACGCGCACGTGAACCTTGAGCGTGTCGCCGGGCCGGAAGTCCGGCACATCGTCGCGCAGCGACGCGGCGTCGAGGTCGTCAAGGGTGTGCATGGTGAATTCCTCTGATCGGGAGCGGCGGTGCGGCGTGATGTCCGTTCGATGGCTGCCCGCAGACGATGCCGATCCAGGACGGGCCGATCCAGGACGGGCCGACCCAGGACATGCGCATGACGGGCGACTCTCTACTGTGCCACAGCCGCCGCAATTACGTCTGGGGGCTGCTGGCGGGCCCAAGCAGATCGGGGCGCCGCTCGCGCGTCCGCAACAACGATTGTGCCTGCCGCCACGACGCGATCGCACCGTGATCGCCCGAACGCAGAACGTCGGGCACCACGCGTCCCTCCCACTCCGGAGGTCGCGTGTAGGCGGGGGCCTCGAGCAGCCCGTGGGAGAACGAATCGTCACCCGCTGATTCGGCGTTGCCCAGCACTCCGGGCAGGAGCCGGGCGACGGCTTCGACGATCACCAGCGCCGCCGCCTCTCCCCCGGCCAGGACGTAGTCACCGATGCTGATCTCGTCGTCCACCCAAGCGTCTGCCACGCGGGCGTCGATCCCCTCGTAGCGGCCGCAGCAGAAGATCAGCCAGGGGCTGGTGGCCAGGTCGGCGGCGTAATGCTGGTCGAACGGGCGGCCGGCGGGAGTGGGCATGACGATGCGGGCCGGCGAAAGCTGCGGACCACGATGGGCGGTGGCGGTCTCACCGGTGAGCTCGCGCAGCACCCGTCCCCACGGCTCCGGCTTCATGATCATGCCCGGGCCGCCGCCGTACGGGCTGTCGTCGACGGTGCGGTGGACGTCGTCGGTCCAGGCGCGCAGGTCGTGCACGCCGAACCGCAGATCGCCGCGGTCGCGGGCCTTGCCGAGCAGCGAGAGCTCCAGCGGCGCGAAATAGTCCGGGAAGATCGTCACGAAGTCCAGGCGCACCGCGATCAGAGCTCCAGCAGGCCCGGTGGAGGGTCGACGATCAGCGTGCCGGCAGCCGGATCCACCGTCGGCACGATGTCGTGGACGAACGGCACCAGCAGCTCGCGGGCACCCTCCCGGGCGATGGCCAGCAGATCGCCGCCCGGCCCGTGGACGACGTCGGTGACCGGTCCCAGTTCGAGGCCGTCGACGGTGCGCGCGATGAGCCCGATGAGGTCGCTGTCCCACCAGGCCTCGGGCTCCTCCGGATCGCCGGCGGGGCCCGCCTGGTCGGCGTCGATGAGCAGCAGGGTGCCTTGCAGCGCCTCGGCGACGTCGCGCAGGTTGACCTCCTCGAAAGTCACGAGCAGCCGGCCGGAATGCGGGCGCGCCGCGGCGACGGTCAGCGTCGGGACGTCAGGGTGGTCGCTGTACAGGACGTTGCCGACGGCGAACCGGCGCTCGGGAACATCGGTGCGCACCTGGACGGATACCTCACCGTGAACGCCATGGGCCCGCGCGACGTGACCCACCACCACCCGCTCAGGAGGGTCACCGGGGCGCGCGGCGGCGGGCTGAGTGGTCTCGGGCGGACTCAGCGGCCGGAGCCGATCAGCGCCGGTCGGTGTCGACGACGTCGACCCGAACCCCGCGTCCACCGACGCCGGCGACGATGGTGCGCAGCGCGTTGGCCGTGCGGCCGCCGCGGCCGATGACCTTGCCCAGGTCGTCCGGATGGACTCGCACCTCGAGGGTGCGTCCGCGCCGCCCGTTGCGCTCAGCGACGGACACGTCGTCAGGGTGCTCGACGATGCCCTTGACGAGGTGCTCGACCGCAGCCTCTAGCACGCCTACTCCGCCGCGGTGCTGTCGTCCGCGGCGGGAGCCGCCTCGGTCTCAGCAGCGGGCGCCTCCGCGGCTGCCTCAGTCGCCTCGGCCGCCGGAGCTTCGGGCGCCGGAGCCTCGGCCGCCTTCGGGCTCGCCTTCTTGGCCTGCTTCGGCGTGAGCGGGGCGGTGACGTCGGTGATCCCGGCCGATGCGCGAGCGGCAGCGGCGAACGTCTCGGCCTTGTCGACCTTGGCCGCTGCGACCTTCATCGGCGGCGGCGCGGGCTCGCCCTTGAACTTCTGCCAGTCGCCGGTGACGCGGAAGATCGCCGCGACCGGGTCGGTCGGCTGCGCGCCCACCCCGAGCCAGTACTGCGCGCGGTCGGAATTGACCTCGATGAAGCTCGGGTCTTCCTTGGGGTGGTACTTGCCGATGGTCTCGATGACCCGGCCGTCACGCTTGGTACGGGCGTCGGCGACGACGATCCGGTAGTACGGCGCGCGCATCTTGCCCAGGCGCATCAGCTTGATCTTGGTGGCCACGTGTTTCGCTTGCTCCAGTCTCAGGATGGCTGACCGGCGCGGCCGAGTGGGGAAACACCGGCGCGCGGGCAACCTGACGATGCTTCCACCGGCTGCGGAAGAGGGCCGCGCACCGGTAGAGCACCTGTAAGGCACTCGACGGACCAGTGTGCCACAAGCGCCTGCTCGGGGACCTGTCGCGAGCCGCCCGCGGGCGGCAACGGCGCGAGGTCAGCCGCGGCGGCGCGGGGGCGGCCCGGCGGGCGGCTTCGGCAGGTTCAGCCCTCCGCCGGGCAGTTGGAGCTTGGAGAGGTCGGGCAGCTGGTCGCCGGCGGGAAGGCCGAACGGGTTGGGCCCGGGCGTCTTCTCGGCCCCATTCCGGTCAGCAGGCAGGACCGCGCGCGCGGCCGCGGCCCGGGCCGCCGGGTTGCCCTTGCGCGACGCACCCTTGCCCTTCTTGACCTGCCGCCGCGCCTTGCGTGCCCCGCCGAGGCCGGCCATCCCGGCCATCTGCTTCATCATCTTGCGGGCTTCTTCGAAGCGGTCGAGCAGCTTGTTGACCTCGGAGACGGTGACGCCGGAGCCGCGCGCGATACGCGCCTTCCGAGAGGCGTTGAGGATCTTGGGCTGCTGACGCTCCACGGGGGTCATCGATCGGATGATCCCCATCACGCGGTCGACGTCACGGTCGTCGACCTGAGCCAGCTGCTCCTTCATCTGCCCCATGCCGGGGAGCATGCCGAGCAGGTTGGCGATCGGGCCCATCTTGCGCATCTGCAGCATCTGGTCGAGGAAGTCCTCGAGGGTGAAATCGTCGCCGGCGATCTTGGCGGCCATCTCCTCGGCCTGCGAGGTGTCGAAGGCCTGCTCTGCCTGCTCGATGAGGGTGAGGACGTCACCCATGCCGAGGATGCGCGACGCCATCCGCTCCGGGTGGAAGACGTCGAAGTCGGCCAGCTTCTCGCCGGTGGACGCGAACATGATCGGCCGCTCGCAGATCTGGGCGACCGACAGGGCCGCACCACCGCGAGCGTCACCGTCAAGCTTGGTGAGGACGACGCCGGTGAAGTCGACGCCCTCGAGGAACGCCTGCGCCGTCGTCACGGCGTCCTGGCCGATCATCGCGTCGACGACGAACAGCACCTCGTCGGGATGCGTCACGTCGCGGATGTCTGCCGCCTGGCGCATCAGCTCCTCGTCGATACCCAGCCGGCCGGCAGTGTCGACGACCACGACGTCGTGCAGCTTCTGGCGCGCCACCGCGATCGCATCACGGGCGACGGCCACCGGATCGCCGACGCCGTTGCCCGGCTCAGGTGCGTAGACCTCGACGCCCGCCTGCTGCCCGACCACCTGCAACTGCTGGACCGCGTTCGGACGCTGCAGGTCGGCCGCGACGAGCAGGGGAGCGTGGCCCTGCGACTTCAGCCACAGCCCGAGCTTGCCGGCCAGCGTCGTCTTGCCGGACCCCTGCAGACCCGCGAGCATGATCACGGTCGGCGGGGTCTTGGCGTAGCGGACGTTGCGTGTCTCGCCGCCGAGGATGGCGATGAGCTCCTCGTGGACGATCTTGATGACCTGCTGCGCGGGGTTCAGCGCCTGGCTGACATGGGCCTCGACGGCCCGCTCCTTGATCGCCGCGATGAACGTGCGGACCACCGGGAGAGCGACATCGGCTTCGAGCAGGGCGATGCGGATCTCGCGGGCGGTGGCGTCGATGTCCTTTTCGGACAGCCGGCCCTTGCCGCGCAGCGACGAGAAGACCTTGTCGAGCCGGTTGGAGAGGGTGTCGAACACGCAAATGGCCCTTCGGGCGGGACGGGCAGGCTGCATTCAGCCTACGGCCGGGTCATACGCTCACCTATGACCCTGACTTCGTGTCAGGCTGTGACGAGATGTCGGAGAGTGCCGAGCGGAGATGATGAGTGTGACGACAACTGTCGAGCCGGGGACGGTCACCCCGCAGCATGGGCTGGATTTTGCGGCCTTCGACGGTGACAACCACTACTACGAGGCGCTCGACGCGTTCACGCGCCACCTCGACCCGCGGCACGGCACCCGCGTCATCGAGTGGTGTGAGATCAACGGCCGCAAGTACCACGTGATCGGCGGCAAGGTCAGCCACGCGGTCGTCAATCCCACATTCGACCCGGTCTCGCCGGCCGGCGCGCTCTCGTCGTACTTCCGCGGCAATGCCGACGGTCGCACCCCGATCGAGATGCTCCGCGAGCGCGAGCCGATCCGCCCCGAGTACCGCGACCGCGACGCCCGCCTCGCCGCCATGGACCGCCAGGGCCTGTCGAAGATCTGGATGTTTCCGACGCTCGGGATGATCTACGAGGAGCTGCTCAAGCACGACCCGGGCGCGGTCGCGCTGCTGTTCCAGTCGTTCAACCGCTGGATCGAGGAGGACTGGGGATACGCCTACCAGGGCCGCCTGTTCGCCTCGCCGTACATCTCGCTCGCCGACACGGGCAGCGCTCTCGCCGAGTTCGAGCGGGCCGTCAGCCTCGGGGCGCGCCACGTCGTGATGCGCCCCGCCGCCGTCTTCACCGAGCACGGCTCGTTCGGCATCGCCGACCCGGTCTTCGACCCGTTCTGGGCCCGGGTGAACGAGGCGGGCATCCCGGTGGTCATCCACGCCGGCGACAGCGGCTACAGCTCGAACGGCTATGGCCGGGAAGGCTTTTCGGCCAACTTCTCCGGGGCGATGCGACCGTCGATCACCGCGTTCAACATGGAACGCGCGATCATGGACGTGCTCGCGTCGATCATCTTCGAGAAGCTCTTCGACCGCTTCCCCAACGTGCGGATCGTCTCGGTGGAGAACGGCTCGACCTTCCTGCCCGACCTGTTCAAGAAGCTGCGGTCCACCGCGCGCAAGACCCCGGGCTACTTCACCGAGGACCCGGTCGACACATTCCGGCGCAACATCTGGATCAACCCGTTCTGGGAGGACGACGTCAACGAGACGGCCTTCCACATGGGGGCCGACCGCGTCGTCTTCGGCTCCGACTGGCCGCACATCGAGGGCATGCCGCAGCCGCTGGATTACGTGGACGAGCTCGCCCAGTTCAACGACGCCGACCGCCGCAAGATCCTGCTGACGAACGCCGAGGAGCTCACCACTCCCCGCCCCGCCTGACCAACATCAACGCACCCATGATCATGGTTTGAGGGTTCTCAAACGGCCCAGACCATGATCATGGGTGCGTTGATCTTCAGCCGAGCAGGGCGTCGACGAAGGCCTCCGGCTCGAAGGGGGCCAGGTCGTCAGGGCCCTCGCCGAGCCCGATCAGCTTGACCGGCACCCCGAGTTCGCGCTGCACGGAGACGACGATGCCGCCCTTCGCGGTGCCGTCGAGCTTGGTGAGCACGACGCCCGTGACGTTCACGACCTCGGCGAAGACCTTGGCCTGCACCAGCGCGTTCTGCCCGGTGGTCGCGTCGAGGACGAGCAGCACCTCGTCGACCGGCGACTGCTTTTCCACGACGCGCTTGACCTTGCCGAGCTGGTCCATCAGCCCGGATTTGGTGTGCAGCCGGCCGGCGGTGTCGATGAGCACGGTGTCGACCCCGTCCGCGATGCCTTCCTTCACCGCCTCGAACGCGACGCTCGCCGGATCGGAACCCTCCGGCCCGCGTACGGTCTCGGCGCCGACCCGGGCGCCCCAGGTCTCGAGCTGATCAGCGGCCGCCGCGCGGAACGTGTCGGCCGCGCCGAGCAGCACGGTGCGGCCGTCGGCGATGAGCACCCGGGCGAGCTTTCCGCAGGTCGTGGTCTTGCCGGTGCCGTTCACCCCGACGACGAGGACGACCGCGGGACGACCGTCGTGATCGGTCGCGACGCTGCGATCGGTGCTCGTGCCGACCTGGGCCAGCAGCTCATCGCGCAGCAGCGACCGCGCCTCGTCAGGCGTACGGGCGCCGAGCACGCGCACCCGGGTCTTCAACGCCTCCACGAGTTCGGTGGTCGGCGTGACCCCCATGTCGGCGGTCAAGAGGGTGTCCTCGATCTCCTCCCAATCCGCATCGCCGATCGTGTCGCGCGACAGGACGCTCAACAGGCCGCGCCCGAGGGTGGACTGCGAACGAGCGAGCCGCGAGCGCAGCCGGATGAGGCGGCCGGCGGTCGGCTCCGGGACGTCGAGATCGGGGATCGCCGGGAGTTCGGTCTCTTCGGGCAGCTCGACGGTGGCCACCGCGTGCACGTGACCGTCGGCCGGCGGCTGGGCCTGACGCTGGCCGGATCCATCGTCGCCCCCGGGGCCGGCGGCGGTGGCCGACTCGGCCCGGCGCGCACGCCGTTCACCGCGGCGACGCGGGGTGGTGTAGACCAACGCAGCCGTGACGACGATCGCCAGCACGACGATCGACAGGATCGTGATGAGAAGGGTGATGGCGAGCTCCTCGGGCAGACGGCGCCGTTCAGCAGTGAGTCAGCTCTGAGGCTAGTCGAGCCCGCCTGTCGACCCCACTGGCCGAACCCCGGGCCGAACCGGTCAGGCGGAGAGGCGCTCGCGCAGCCGCTGGGAGACGACCGTGGTGACCCCGTCGCGGCGCATCGTCACGCCATAGAGGGCATCGGCGATCTCCATCGTGCGCTTCTGGTGCGTCACGATCAGCAGCTGCGAGCTGGCACGCAGCTGCTCGAGTGCTTCGAGCAACCGGCCGAGGTTGCGGTCGTCCAGTGCGGCCTCGACCTCGTCCAGGACGTAGAACGGCGAGGGGCGCGCCCGGAAGACCGCCAGCAGGAACGCCAGCGCCGCCAGCGAACGCTCTCCGCCGGACAGCAACGAGAGCCGGGAGACACGCTTGCCGGCCGGACGTACCTCGACCTCGATGCCGGTCAGCAGCAGATCGTCGGGGTCGGTGAGGACGAGGCGCCCCTCGCCGCCGGGAAAGAGCGTCGGGAAGACCAGCGAGAATTCGCGCGCCGTGTCGGCGAATGCCGATTCCATGACCTCGATCACCCGGGCGTCGACGTCACGCACGATGCCGAGTAGCTCGCGGCGCGTCTTCTGCAGGTCCTCGACCTGCTGGGCGAGGAACGTCGCGCGCTCCTGCAGCGCCGCGTACTCCTCGAGGGCCAGCGGGTTCACCGTGCCCAGCCGGGCCAGCACACGCTCGGCCTCGGCGGCCCGCTTCTCCTGGGCCCCGCGGTTGTAGACCGCGAGCTGCCCTTCCTCGGTGTCCGGCGGCACCGGCAGGTGGGGGCCGTACTCGGCGACGAGGATGTCGGGCTCCATGCCCCACTCCTCGCGGCAGCGCTCCTGCAGCCCCTCGCTCAGCAGGCGCTGCTCGGTGCGGGCCACCTCGTCGCGATGGCGGGCGTCCCGCAGGGAATCCACCTCGGCGGTGAAGGTGCGGGCCTGCTCGCGGACCTCGGTGAGCTTTCGATCGGCCTCGGCGCGGTGGGCATCAGCAGCGGCGCGGACGGCCCCGGCGGCTTCGACTGATTCGGCCAGCCGGACGGCCCCCCGCGCCGCCAGCTCGGCCACTGCAGCAGCGCGCTCGGCGGAGGCCTGGCGTTCCTGCCGGCGCCGCTGCGCCGCGGCCCTTGCAGCCCGCTCGTTCTCCGCCGCCCGCGATAGCGCGCCCGCCCGCCCGGCGATAGCCCGCGCCTTCTCCTGAGCGACGCCCGCCGCAAGGCGCAGCTCGACCTCCCGGGCCCGGACGCGCTCCAGCTCGGCCGCCAGCGCCTCGCGCTCGGCCGGATCCGGCTCGGCAGGCGCCTGCTCGCCGTTCACCGACGCGAGCTGCTCGGCGAGCGCGTCGGCATCCGCCTGATGGCGGGTACGCGAGGTGTGCAGCTCGGTGCGGGCCCGCTCCACGCGCTCGGCCTCGGCTCCAGCCGACCGCGCCGCCGACGTCGCGCGGGCGAGCTCGTCCTGGAAAGCCGCGATGGCCGCGTCGGAGTCGTGCAGCTGCGCCAGCGCATGGCTGACGACCGCGTCGTGCTCGGCAACCGCAGCCTCCAGCTCGGCCGCCGCGGCGGCTTCGGCCGCAAGGCTCGCTTCCACGGCGCGGACGCGCTCTTGCGCCGCGTCGACGGCCGCGCGCACCGCGAGTGACGACGCCGGAGCCTGGGCGCCTCCGTCGGCGCTGGCTACGCTGAGCAGATCCCCGCCCCGGGTCACTGCGGTCAGCTCAGGATGGCCCGCGACGAGCCGGGCGGCCTCGGCCAGATCGTCGACCACGACGACGTTCGCGAGCAGCCGGCGCAGGCTGCGGCGAAGCCCGGGGGCCGCAGCGGGCGGCGCGGCAGGAGCCAGGTCGACGAGTTCGGTGGCCCAGGCCCCCGCCGGCGCGGGCCCCGCTGCCGTGGCCGGCTCGCCCGACGCCCCGACGAGCACCGCTACGCGGGCGGACGCGCCTGCCGCCGCCTCCAGCGCCGCGATCGCCGACCGCGGATCATCCGCGACGAGGCCATCGACCAGGCTGCCGAGAGCCGACGCGATGGCCGCCTCAGCGCCGGGCGTGACCTTGATCAGGTCGGCCGTCGCGCCCAGCACCCCCGCCGGCGGATCGGCCAGGATCGCCGCCGTGCCGTCGTCACGCTCCAGGGAGAGCACCCACGTGTCGCGAGCCGCCAGGGCACTCACGCGCTCCTGCTCGGCTGCCCGCTGCCGCCCGGCGCAGCCCTCCAGGGCGCTGCGGGCGGTCGCCAGCGCGGCTTCCGCGGCGGCGTGCACCGCGTCGAGCTCGACCTCGGCGGCATCGAGGCGTTCCAGCTCGGCCGACGCAACCGCGGCCGTTTCCTCGCACTCGGCGGCGCGACGGCGGGCGGCGGCCGCCGTCTCCTCCAGCCGGCTGTCCTCCGCGGCCGCTGCGGCGAGCCGGCCGCGGGCCGTCTCGAGCGAGCCGGTGAGCCGGGCCAGCCCCTCGCGCCGGTCGGCGGCGGCCCGGGCAGCAGCGCGGGCGCGCTCGTCGCAGGCGTTCAGCTCACGCTCGGCGGTGAGGCGCACCGCCTGCGCCGACTCGAGGTGCTCGCCGGCCTCCGCGGCGCGGGCGGCGAGGATCTGCTCCTCACGCGCTGCCGCGGCCGATTCGGCCTCCAATTGCTCAGGATCGCGCCCTGCCGGCAGTGGCTCGTCAGCACCAAGATAGGTCGCCCGCTGCTGCGCCAGCGCACCTACCGCCGCGAGCCGCTCGGAAAGGCGCCCGAGCGCGTGCCAGGTCTGCGCCGCAGCCTCGGCACGCGCGGTGCTCTCCTGGACGGAGGCCGTGAGGGTCTCGTCCGCGGCGATCGCCTCGTGGAGCCGCTTTTCGCCCTCAGCGAGCCGGTGGCTCAGCGCCCCGTCCGCCTCTCCCCGGGCTTCGAGTGCCTTCCCTGCGCTGACGATGTCGTCGGCCAGCAGCCGGAGCCGGGCGTCGCGGAGCGAGGCCTGCACGACGCCGGCGCGGCGGGCGGCCTCGGCCTGGCGCCCGAGCGGGCCGAGCTGGCGGCGCAGCTCGGCGGCCAGATCGGTGAGGCGTTCGATGCTCGTGGCGGTGGCGTCCAGCTTGCGCAGCGCGCGTTCCTTGCGCTTGCGGTGCTTGAGGACGCCGGCCGCCTCCTCGATGAACCCCCGCCGGTCCTCCGGGCGCGCTCCCAGCACCGCGTCGAGCGAGCCCTGCCCGACGATGACGTGCATCTCGCGGCCGATCCCGCTGTCGGACAGCAACTCCTGGACGTCGAGCAGCCGGCACGAGCTGCCGTTGATCGTGTACTCGGACTCTCCCGAGCGGTACATCAGCCGGCCGATCGTGACCTCGGCGTACTCGATGGGCAGCGCGCCGTCGGAATTGTCGATCGTCAGCTGGACTTCAGCGCGGCCGAGCGGCGGGCGGCCCGGCGAGCCGGCGAAGATGACGTCTTCCATCTTGCCGCCGCGCAGCGCCTTCGCCCCCTGCTCGCCGAGCACCCATGCGATCGCGTCGACCACGTTGCTCTTGCCGGAGCCGTTGGGCCCGACCACGCAGGTCAGACCCGGCTCGAGAGCCAAGGTCGTGGACCCGGCAAAGGACTTGAAACCGCGCAGGGTCAGGCTCTTGAGATGCATCCAGACGGACGCTAGCGGCCAGCGGCCACAAAACAGAGGAGGACGCCCCGATGGGCGTCCTCCATAGAAAAACCGGCCCAGACGGACCGGCGAGGGATCAGGTGAGAACGGGCTCCTGGTAGAGCGTGAGAAGCTCGTCACTCACGTCTACACGAGAGGCCAGAAGCTCGTTCACGGCAAGAGCACGATCGAGTTCTGATTCGAGATCACGTACTCGGGTACGGAGGCGATGAACCTCGGCAGCGAGACGCACGTCGTTGGCACCACCGACGTGTCCGAACAGGGCTTTCGCCATCTAGGGTCCTCCACGATGAGTGACCGAACAAGCGGCGCGAGCACACGGGCGCCGGTTCAATTCCGTTGTTAACCATCCCATGATATGCGCTAAAGGTCAACCCCCGGCCAACGCCAGGAGCTGCCGATCACTGCACGTCACAGCCCGTTTCCAGAGTGGTCACCGCTCCCGTCAGGCCAACCGGGCGCTAGCGCTCCAGGAATCCACTCGTCCCCTCCCGCGGATCCGACCAACGGTCGGTGACGCCGGTGACGCGCCCCGGCGTGCGACCGTCCCGAAGCGCGGCGAGCAGCGCCTCGCACGCCGCCCGGGAACCCTGCGCGACGACCTCGACGCGGCCGTCCTCGAGGTTTCGTGCCCAGCCCGTCAGACCGAGCTCCAGCGCCCGTGCCCGAGTCCACCACCGGAAGCCCACGCCCTGCACCTTCCCGCGTACCCAGGCCGTGACCCTGGCCGGCTCGAAGGCCGCCGCCCCGGGCGCCTTTCCCTCCTGGACCTCCTGTCGACTCGCCGACGTGCCATGCTGGGCAGGTACGGCGGCGTCAGATGGGTCAGGCGGATGGTGAGGGAGTTCGTTCATTGCTCAGCGACGATAAGCAACGGGTGTCCGAGGGAGGACGCCGCCGGATTGCGGTGAGCCTCGCGGGCCTCGCCGCCGTGCCGGCCCTGCTGCTCGCAGCCTGCGGAAATGCGCAGCACAAGATCTCGCAGGACAACCGTCCCGACCCCCGGGCGAGCACCGAAGGCGTGCAATCAGCGCTGCCGGCGCCGGTGCCGAGCGATTCCGTTCTCGACTCGCCGTTCGACGGGGTGCCCCCGGAGAACCTGGTGAGCCAGGCCGGCTTCGGCAAGCGCAAGTAGCCCGCCGCCCTTCCCGGCGGCCGCGCCAGCGCGTCGGCGATGCCTGAGCTTCCCGAGGTCGAGACCGTCCGGCGCGGGCTCGCGCGCTGGGTCGTCGGGCGCACGATCGCGAGCGCCGAGGTACAGCATCCGCGGGCGGTGCGCCGCCACCTCGCCGGCGCCGACGACTTCGCGGCGCTACTGGCCGGGCGCACCCTCGAAGCGGCCCTGCGTCGCGGCAAGTACCTGTGGTTGCCGCTGGATTCGGGCGACGCGCTGGTGGCCCATCTCGGCATGAGCGGCCAGCTGCTGGTGGAGAACGCCGACGCTGCGGACGAGCCGCACCTGCGGGTGCGGCTGCTGTTCGCCGACGGCGACCCGCAATTGCGCTTCGTCGACCAGCGGACCTTCGGAGGCCTCTCCGTCGCGGCCGGCGGAGCGGCGCTGCCGGGATCGCTGGCCCATATCGGACGCGACCCGCTCGATCCGGAGTTCGACCCCGAACTGTTCGTGCGCAACCTGCGGCGCAAGCGCACCGGCGTCAAGCGGGCGCTGCTCGACCAGACGCTCGCCAGCGGCATCGGGGCGATCTACGCCGATGAGGCTTTGTGGCTCGCGAAAGTGCACTGGGCGCGTCCCACCGAGAACATGCCCCGCCCGCTCGTGCGCACCCTGCTGGAGGCTGTCCAGCAGGTGCTGCGGGCGGCGGTCGAAGCGGGCGGCACCTCGTTCGACGCCTTGTACGTCAACGTCAACGGCCAGTCCGGCTACTTCGACCGCTCGTTGCACGTGTACGGACGCGAGGGCGAGCCGTGCGACCGGTGCGGAACGCCGATCCGGCGTTCGAAATTCATGGGCCGCTCGTCGTATTGGTGCCCGAAAGACCAACGGCAGCCGCGTTTTCCGCACTACTGAAACGGCGCTGCGGCTACTGCAGGGTGCCACTTTCGGCCAACGCTGCGAGAGCCTTCGCCGCAGCCTGCTGCTCGGCTTCTTTCTTGCTGCTGCCGAAGCCTTCGCCGAGCTTCTGCCCGCCCACCCACGCCGCAGCGACGAATTGCTTCGCGTGATCGGGTCCCGATTCCTCGACGGCGTACTCGGGAGGCCCGAAACCGCGGCTCGCCGAGCTTTCTTGCAGCGAGGTCTTCCAGTCCAGGCCGTTGTGCGGCTCTCCCGCGCCCGCGAGCAACGGTGCGAAGAGCTGGTGGACCAGCCTTGCCGCCGGCTCGATCCCGCCGTGCTCGTAGGTCGCCCCGATCACCGCTTCGAGGGTGTCGGCCAGGATGCTCGGCTTGTCGCTGCCGCCGGTGGACTGCTCGCCGCGGCCGAGGTACACGTACGCGCCGAGGCCGCCGCTGGATTCGGCGCCGACGCGCCGCGCGACTCCCGCGAGCGCGCGCATGTTCACGATCGACGCGCGCAGCTTGGCCAGCTGACCCTCGGCGAGATCCGGGTGCCGGCGGTAGAGCGCATCGGTGATGACGAGTCCCAGCACCGCGTCGCCGAGGAACTCCAGCCGCTCGTTCGTCGGCAGACCCCCGTGCTCGTACGCGTAGGAGCGGTGGGTGAGTGCCCGGACGATCAGCTCGGACGGACAATCGATCCCAAGGGCAGCGATCAGCTCGCCCGCCGGCAGGGGCTCAGGCAGGGGCGGACGAGCCATCAGAACGGGGCACCCGGCCGCGCTGCCGCGCCGACCGCCGACACCACATCCGCGAGAGTCTGCATCCGGGCGAGCGACTGGTCGTCGACGCGCACCGAGCTGCCCTTCGCGCGCAGCTGCTCCTCGACGATTTCCACGATCTCGATCATCGCCAGCGAGTCGGCCTCCATATCGTCGACGAGCCGCGTGCTCGCGTCCAGCGTCTCGACCGGCAGCTCGAGAACCGTGGCGACGGCGCGGCGCACGAGGTCGAGCAGCATCGCGTCGCTGTTCGCGGCCAGGCAGGTCATGCCGGCACCAGCCGGCTCGCCGGCGGCTCCCCGCGGCGGTGGGCGATGAGCGTGGCCATCGCGTCGGTCAGCCGCGGCACCAGACCCTCCTGGACGGCCGTAGCCGCCGCGCCGATGCAGGCGGCCACGGCGGACGGCGACGACGAGCCGTGGCCCACGACCACCAATCCGTTCACCCCGAGCAGCACCGCACCTCCCTGACTCTCGGCGCCGAGCCCGCGCACGACCCCAGCCAGCACGTCGGCGCCCGCCGGGTCGAGCTCATCCGCGGCGACGGCGAGCACGGCGCCGATCGCGCCTTCCATCCCTTTGAGTAGCACGTTGCCGGTGAAGCCGTCGGTGACGACGACATCGACCACCCCGCCGAGCGCGACCGCCTCGCTCTCGACGTTGCCGGCGAAGCGCACCCCGAGCTCCGGCAGGAACTCGGCAAGCCGCTGGGCCGCTTCCCGGCGTACCGGATCGCCCTTGCCCGGCTCGCCGCCGTTGGACAGCAGGCCGACCGCGGGGTCGGCAATCCCGAGCCGGATCCTGGCGTACGCGGCTCCGGCGAGCGCGAACTGCATGAGCAGATCCGCGCCGGCCGTGGTCGAGGCGCCGGCGTCGAGCAGCACGACCGGTCCGCGCGGGGCCGGCACCGTCACGGCAAGCGCAGGCCGGGTCACTCCCGGCAGGCGGCCGAGCGTGAAGAGCGCCGCGGCGACGGCGGCGCCGGTCGAACCCACCGACACGCTGGCGTCAGCCTCGCCGTCACGCAGCAGCCGGGACGCCACGCGCACCGTCGCGTCACGGCGCGATCGCACCGCGCGCACCGGGTCCTCGTCCATCGCAATGCATTGCGAGGCCGGGATGACCCGCAGTCCGCCGGGCCCGGCGGTGCGCTCGTCGACGCCGCGGGAGGCGAGTGCGGCGCGGGTCTCGGCAGGCGGGCCGACCAGCAGCAACGGAAGATCGGGCCAGCGGTCGGCAGCCAGCAGCGCGCCGTCGACAACGACGGCCAGACCGGCGTCACCGCCGAGCAGGTCGACCGCAATACGAGGCACGCTCAGCGGAAACCTCAGACGTCGATCGCCTGACGGCCGGCGTAGCGACCACAGGTCGGGCAGGCGGTGTGCGCGAGGATCACGTGTCCGCGGTCGCACTTCGCGAGCTGGGGGGCGCTGGTCTTCCACTGGCTCCGGCGCGAGTGGGTGTTGGACCGCGAGGTGCGGCGCTTCGGGACGGCCACGTCAGGACTCCTGTTCTGGACTGGACGAGGCCGGCTGCGCTTGGTTGCGCAGTCCGGCCAGGGCCGCCCACCGTGGGTCGACCGCATCGTGCGAATGATCTTTGGGAAGGTCTGCGAGCTGCTCGCCGCACTCCGGGCACAGCCCGGGGCAGTCATCGCGGCAGAGCGGGCTCATCGGGAGGGCGAGCACGAGCGCGTCGCGCAGGACGGGCTCGAGGTCGATCAGGTCGTCGATCAGGGACGGGAGCTCGTCGTCATCGTCGGACCGCCCACCCGGGGCGCGTGAGCTCGTCCCGTAGGGGCCCGAATCGGGGTAGCTGTAGAGCTCCTGGATCTCGACCTGGAGGGGGTCGCTGACGGGATCGAGGCAGCGGCCGCACTCGCCGTTCATCCCGGCGCTGACGGTGCCCGACACGAGCACGCCTTCCATGACCGACTCCAGCCGCAGGTCGAGCGCCAGCTCGCTGCCGGCCGGGATACTCGCCAGCGGCCGTCCCATCTCCTCCGGGGCCGTCACCGTCTGCCGGACGCGCCGCATCGACCCGGGACGACGGCCGAGCTCCCTCGTGTCGAGCACGAGGGGCTGGCGCGGATCGAGCCGCGGCTTAGCGGGGTGGGTCTTCGGCATGGTTCTGGACACAGACTCGTCTCGAGCGGGACCGACGGCGGATTGGTTAGCCGCGCGCAGGCTCAATCCCGCTGCCACGACCGTCCCAGTCTACAAGCCGCCTGGTCGTGCAGCCCGCGAAGCGGAGCGCCTGGTCAGAGACAGGGTCGACGACCGGTCAGGAGACGGTCAGGAGGCGCTCGCCGCAGCCGGCGGGTCTGCGGACTGCCAGCTCATGGTGCTGGAGGTGTGCCCGTTGCCTTCGGCGCCGCGGTAGGGCTGCTCGTCGGCAGCGTCATCGATACGGTCGGCCGCGGCGTCGTAGCGGGCCGCCGCTGACGCCTCATCACGCGCCGCCGCGACCCGGGCGCGCCCACGGGTCACCGTCTCCAGCGACGCGGTCAGCAGCTGCTCGAAACGGGCGAGGGAAGCGTCGATGTAGTCGTCGGTCTGCACGCGCATGCGCGCCGCTTCAGCATGGGCGTCGCCGGTGATCTCTGCGGCGACGCGCTCGGCCTCCTCGACGACCTCGCTCTCTGAGACGAGGCGGTTGCGCTCCTCGCGGGCCGCGTCGATCTCGCGATCAGCCTCGGCCCGGGCCTCGGCGAGCAGCTCGTCGGCCTGGGCCCGGGCGGCGTCCTGGACGGCGTTGCGCTCGCGCAGCAGCGAGCGCGCCTCCGACATCTCCGCGGGAAGCAGTTGGCGCATCTCTTCCAGGGCGGCCAGCAGTGCCGCCCGGTCGATGACGGCCGCGGATCCGGAGAGCGCCTTGCCCTTGGCGGTCTCCACCATCGTGATGATCTCGTCGAGCTTGCCCTGCACGTCCGGCATGCGCGTCAGCCTATGGCAGCGCCACGACCGTGTGTGCCCCCCTGCGTACCCCGGGAGTTCAGGGGCCGGAAAGCTTCTCGCTCATCCGCTTCAGGACGAACGCCGGAACCAGGTGGCTGACGTCGCCGCCCCAGGTCGCGACCTCCTTGACCAGGCTGGACGACAGGAACGACGAGGCCGGGTTGGTGCTCATGAACAGCGTCTCCACCCCGGCGAGCGAGTGGTTCATCTGCGCCATCTGCAGCTCGTAGTCGAAGTCGCTCACCGCGCGCAGCCCCTTGACGATCACCGGGATGTCACGGTCGCGGCAGAAGTCGACGAGCAGGCCGTGGAACGACTCCACGGCCACGTTGCCGTAGCTGCTGGTGGCCTCGCGGAGCATGTCCATCCGCTCCTCGACGCTGAACATCCCGGCCTTGCTCTTGTTGATCAGCACGGCGACGACGACGTGGTCGTACAGCGTGGCAGCACGTCCGATGATGTCGAGATGGCCGTTGGTCACCGGATCGAACGACCCGGGACAAACCGCGCTGCGGATCCTCGTTGGCACGACGGGGTAGGGGCTTTCCGACGTCACCGGCGGGCACCGCTCATGATCGAAAACCGTACCAGAGGGTGCTGTCCCCGTAGCGGCGGTGGTGGAGCTCCTCGAAGCCCTGGGGCCAGGACGGGTCGGGGCTTCGCGGACGCCCGCTCGATCACCAGCAGCAGCCGGGTGTGGGCGGCGACGGCGGTGAGAATCGGCTGCACGTCGAGCGCGTACGGCGGGTCCACGAAAGCGATGTCCCAGCAGCCCTCCGGCGCCTGCAGCAGCGCCTCCGCCCGCCCGCCGACCACGGTCGCGCCGGCCAGCCCGAGCGCAGAGACATTGGCTTCGAGCACCTTGCGCACGCTCGGCGAGGACTCCACCAGGGTGACGGCAGCCGCCCCCCGCGAGAGCAACTCCAGGCCCACCGCACCCGTCCCGGCAAAGAGGTCGAGCACGGTCCTGCCGCGCAGTCCACCGCGTCCATCAGGCCCGCCGAGCCGCGCCTCAAGGGCCGAGGCCAGTGCCTCGCGTACCCGCTCGGAGGTCGGGCGCACCTCACGGCCGGCCGGAACGGTCAGCCGGCGCCCTCCGGCCACCCCGCCGACGATGCGGGTCACCCCTTCTCCAGGTAGGCGGCCTGCTCCTCGTCGAGCCGGCGCGCGAGGACCGCTGCCAGCTCGCGATGGCGTTCGAGCTCGGGATCCTCGGCGACGATCTGGCCGGCTTGCGCCCGCGCGGCCAGCAGGAGCTGCTCGTCGTGAAGCAGGTCGAGCAGCTTGAGCGAGCGCCGGCGGCCGGATTGCGCGGCGCCCAGCACGTCACCCTCGCGCCGCTCCCGCAGGTCCAGCTTGGCCAGCTCGGCGCCGTCGAGCGTCGCGGCGACCGCGTCGATCCGGGCGCGCGAGGGGCTGCCCTCCGGTGCCTCGGTGTGCAGCAGGCACCAGCCGCCGGCGCTGCCCCGCCCGACCCGGCCGCGCAGCTGGTGCAGCTGGGACACGCCGAAGCGGTCGGCGTCGAGGATGACCATCACGGTGGCATTGGGGACGTCGACCCCGACCTCGACCATCGTCGTGGCGACCAGCACGTCGATGTGGCCGGCGGCGAAGCGCGACATCACGCGCTCCTTGTCGTCCGACGGGAGCCGTCCGTGCAGGGCCTCGAGGCGTAGCCCCGCGAGCTCGCCCTCGGCCAGCAAGGGCAGCACGTCGAGGACGGCGAGCGGGGGCCGGCGCTCCGGGACCTGCTCGCCCGTCTCGTCCGGGTCGCCGGCCGGCTCGTCGCTCGGGTCTGAATCGACCTCGGGTCCCTCGCCGATCCGGGGGCAGACCACGAATGCCTGGTGGCCGGCCTGCACCTCCTCGCGCACTTTCGCCCAGATCCGGGCATGCCACTGGGGAGGTGCCACGTGGCTGCGGATCGGCGTGCGCCCCGCTGGGAGCTCGGTCAGCTCGCTGGTGTCGAGGTCGCCGAAGACGGTCATCGCCACCGTGCGCGGGATCGGCGTCGCGGTCATGACCAGCAGGTGCGGCGGGGTCGCGCCGCCGGCTTCGGCGCGAGCGCGCAGGGCGTCGCGCTGCTCCACGCCGAAGCGGTGCTGCTCGTCCACCACCACCAGGCCGAGTTCGGCGAACGAGGTGCCCTCCGACAGCAGGGCGTGGGTGCCGACGACGATGCCGGTCTCCTTCTCGGCGATGGCAGCGAGCGCCGCGCGGCGCACCGGAGCCGGTTGGGAACCGGTCAGCAGGACGATCCGCGTGGCCTCGTCGGCGCTGCCGAGCTCGCCGGCGATGCCGAGCGGGCCGAGCAGAGCGCGAAGGCTGCGCTCGTGCTGGACGGCGAGGACTTCGGTGGGAGCGAGCAGGGCAGCCTGGCCCCCCGCGTCGATCACCGTGAGCATCGCCCGCAGCGCCACGACGGTCTTCCCGGAACCGACCTCCCCCTGCAGCAGCCGGTGCATCGGGAACGTGCGGGCGAGGTCGCGCTCCAGATCGGCGCCGACGGAGCGCTGCCCTTCGGTCAGGGTGAACGGCATCGCCCGGTCGAAGGCCTCGAGGAGCCCGCCGGTGCGCACCCGGCGCGGGACGGCGGACTGGCGTTCGACGGCCGCCCGCCGCTGGGCCAGCGCCACCTGCAGCACCAGCGCCTCGTCCCAGCGCAGCCGCTTGCGGGCGGCTTCGACGTCGGCGTGGCTGCTGGGGCGGTGGATCTTCCGGTAGGACTCCAGCAGCCCCGGAAGCTGGTACTTCAGGCGCAGCGCAGCTGGGAGGGGATCGGGCAGCTCGGGAAGCGTGGCCAGCAGGTTGCGCACCGCCTTGCGGATGTGCCAGGTACGGATCTTCGCGGTGGCCGGGTAGAGCGCCAGCAGGCCGCCCGCGAAGTCATCCTCCTCATCCGGGTTCAGTTCGGGATTCGTGAGCGACCTGATCTTGTTCTTGCCGAACACCTCGACCTTGCCGGCGCACAGGATGCTGGTTCCCGGCGTCAACTGCTTGGCCAGGTAAGGACGGTTGAAGAAGGTGACCGTCAGCTGTCCTCGCCCGTCGCCCACGATCACATCGAGCTTGTGCAGCTTCTGCCGGATCTGCCGACCGTGGACCTTGCGTACCTCCGCCTGGATCGTGACGGTCTCACCCACCACCAGCTCGTCGAGGTTCGTCAGCTCCCCCCGCTGGAGGTAGCGCCGCGGGAGGTGATCGAGCAGATCGCCGACGGTGTGCAAGCCCAAACCGTCGGCCATGGCCTCGGCTGTCTTGCCGCCGACGTTTCGGTCGAGCGGCTCGCCGAGCGGGTCCGACACTTCCGCTGCCTCTCCTCACGCGGGCTTCGTGCTCGGCCCGAGCGTACGGTGGCCCGCGTCCGGTAACGTGGACTGCTGGGTTGCCCGCCGACGGGGCCCGCTCGCCAAAGCCGTGCTGATCACTGGGAGTTGCTGTGTCCTCCGTTTGCGACATCTGTCACAAGGGTCCGGGCTTCGGCATGTCCGTTTCGCACTCCCACCGCCGCACCCCGCGCCGCTGGAACCCCAATATCCAGACGGTTCACGCGCTGGTCGGCAAGACCCCGAAGCGGCTCAACGTCTGCGCGTCCTGCCTGAAGGCCGGCAAGGTCGTCCGCGCCTAACCAGGCATCGCCGCCGGCTCGCTGTCAGGCGCCTGCTTCTCGTAGCCGCCAACCATGATCCACCGGGCCGATGCCGGCTCCGAGCGCAAATCCGGCTGCGAGCGCCCCTGTCACGAACTCCTTGGCGGCCCAGGTCGCCTGCGTGATGTCCATCCCCTTCGCCAGCCCCGCGCAGATCGCTGACGCGAGGGTGCAGCCCGTGCCGTGGGTGTGCCGGTTGTCCCCCCGCGGAGCGCGCAACTCCACCAGGTTGTCGCCGTCGGTGAGCAGGTCGACCGCGTCGCCCTCGAGATGGCCGCCTTTGACGAGCACCCACCGCGAACCGAAGGCCAGCATCGCCTCAGCGGCTTTGGCCAGATCGCCGACCTCCTCCACGCGCACGCCGGTGAGCAGCTGCACCTCGTCGAGATTCGGCGTGACCACGGTGGCGAGCGGGAAGAGCGTGTAGCGCAGAACGTCGAGCGCGTCCGGGGACAGCAGCACATCCCCGTGCTTGCTCACGGCCACCGGATCCACCACGAGCGGGGCGGCGTAGCCGCCTACGGCCTCCGCGACGGTCGTGACCAGCTCGGGCGAGCTCAGCATCCCGGTCTTGATCGCGTCAGCACCGATGTCATCGAGCACCGCGCGCAGCTGAGCGCGTACGGCCTCGACCGGAAGGTCCCAGATACCCGAGACGCCGAGCGAGTTCTGCGCGGTCACAGCCGTCACGACGGACATGCCGTGGACGCCGAGCGCGAGCATCGTCTTCAGGTCGGCCTGGATCCCGGCCCCTCCGCCGGAGTCGGATCCGGCGATGGTCAGGGCGCGTCGCGGAGCAGGCACCTTGCGAACTTAGCGGGCGCGATCAGCCGAAGTGCTCGTAGCCGCGCAGGCGCGCGGGATGCCCGTCGACCGTCACCTCCGGCGCGCCGGCTAGGACCGTGCCGACGAGCACGGCGCCAGGCGGCAGCGGGGCGCCGGCGGGCAGCGTGAACGCGAGCGCGTGATCCTCCCCGCCGGAGAGCAATTCATCATCGCTGACGCCGGGGGCACCCAGCGGACGCAGGCTCGCCGACGCGATCTCGAACGCGACCCCGGACGCTTCGGCGAGATGCCCGAGATCGCTGACGAGCCCGTCGCTGACGTCGCACATCGAGGTCGCCCCAGCCATCGCGAGCTGCGGGCCGACGGCATACGGCGGCTCCGGGCGGCGGTGGGCATCGACCAGCGGGCCGGTGCGCTCGCCGGCCAGCAGCAGGCGCAGCCCAGCGGCGGCCCAGCCGAGCCGTCCGGCGACGCCCACGACATCGCCCGGCCGGGCCCCCGAACGCAGCACGGGTGACCGGCCGTCCAGCACGCCCAACGCCGTCCCGGAAACCACCAGTTGCGGGGCAGCGACCACGTCGCCGCCGACGAGGACAGCGCCTGCCGCAGCGCACTCGTCGCGCACCCCTGCCGCGAGCGCGTCGAAGTCCGTCACCGGAAAGCCCGCCGGCGCCCCGAAGCCGATCAGCAGAGCCGTCGGACGGGCGCCCATCGCCGCCACGTCAGCAAGATTCTGCGCCGCGGATTTCCGCCCGATGTCGTATGCGCCCGACCAGTCACGCCGGAAATGGACGCCTTCCACCAGCAGGTCGGTCGTCGCGACCAGGCGCCCGTCCGGCGCGCTGACCAGCGCCGCGTCGTCGCCAGGGCCGTACGGTGACGGCGGGACTCCGGGCGCAGCAGTCAGCCGCGCGATCAAACCGAATTCCCCGAGTCCTTCGATTTCGGTCATACTGCGCTCTGGCTTTCGCCCGCCCGCCCTGACGGGAAGCACCAGCACGCCATCCAATTCAGCAGGGAGCGCCCGTGGTCCACGCCTACATCCTGATCCAGACCGAGGTCGGCAAGGCAGCCGCCGTCGCATCCGCTATCGCGATACTGGACGGAGTCACCTCGGCCGAGGGCGTCACCGGGCCGTATGACGTCATCGTGCGCGCCGAAGCCTCGAACGTCGACGAGCTGGGCAAGCTCGTCGTCGCCAAGGTGCAGGCCGTCGACGGCATCACGCGCACCGTCAGCTGCACGGTGGTCCACCTCTGAGCCGTCCGAAACGCCGGCTGCTCCTGCTGGTCGCCGTGCTGGTGGTCGCCGGCGGCGCCGGGCTCATCATCGGGCAGCTCCAACGCGCCGAGCCGGTACGTGTCACGAACGTCCCGCACCCGTCGGCCTCGGATGCGGCCGCCTGCCGCAAGCTCTCCACGCTCCTGCCGGCGACGATCGGCGACGGGCTAAAAACCCGCACCGTGCGTCCGTCCAGCCCGTTCCTGCACGCCTGGGGCACTCCTGCAGCCGTGTTGCGCTGCGGGGTGGGCTACCCGCCGAACTTTCCGTCCACCGGCGGCGCAGCGCAGATAGACGGGGTTACCTGGGTGACCACCGATGCCAGCGACGCGACCATCTACACGGCCATCGATCGGCGGCCGCGCGTCTCGCTCGCCATCCCGAGCCACTACCAGGTCGCCGGCGATCTGCTCATCTCGCTGTCGCCCGCGCTGAAGCAGGCCACGACCGGAAACTAGCGCTGCGCCGCGCAGGTGATGCAGGTGCGCGCGTCGGGCCGGGCTTCGAGCCGGCCGGCCGCGATGGGCTGCCCGCAGCGCTCGCAGATGCCGTACGCGTCGCTCTGCAATTCACCCAGCGCCCGCTCGAGATCGCCGAGCCGGGCACGCGCCTGGTCGATGAGCGCGGCGACCTGAGCGCGTTCGAACGCGATCGTCGCGCCTTCGGGGTCGTGCTCGTCATCGATGTTGGTGCCGGCACCCGCGTCGACGAGCGCGCGGAATTCCGCCTCCAGCGCGCTGAGGCGTTCTTGCGTATGCGTGTGCTCGGCCGTCAGCCGGCTGCGCACAGCCCCGGTGTCCACCATCCCGCCGGAGTCAACGCGCGAGTGGTGGGCAGAGGTTCCGGGTCCGGCGGTCAGTTCGCCGCGTGGCGCCGCAGCGCGTCGCGGACGAGGCGATCCACCAATCCCGGGAGCGGAAGTCCGCTGGCCGCCCACATCCGCGGGTACATCGACGCGGCCGTGAATCCGGGCATCGTGTTGAGCTCGTTGAGCACGACCCGGCCCTCCGGGCAGACGAAGACGTCGACGCGAGCCAGCCCGGCGCAGTCGAGCGCCTCGTACGCAGCGACGGCCAACTCCTGAATCCGCGCGGTCACCGTGTCCGCCAGCACCGCCGGCACGGTGAACGTCGTCGCGTCCGAGAGGTACTTCGCGTCGAAGTCGTAGAAGTCGTAGCCGTCGGCGACGGTGATCTCCGCCGGCAACGACGCTTGCGGCGGACCACCGTCAAGGCGCGCGAGCACCCCGCACTCGATCTCCCGGCCGGCCACGGCGGCCTCGACGAGAACCTTCGCATCGCTCTGCCCCGCAAGGGAAACGGCGTCAGGCAACGCGTCGGCGGAGCTGACCTTGCTGATGCCGATGCTCGACCCACCGCGGGCGGGCTTGACGAAGACCGGGATGCCCAACAGGTCGAGCAGTCCCTCGGGGAGGGGCCGGTCGGCGTGGACGACGGCGTAGTCGGCGACGGGCAGCCCGGCCCCGCGAAAGGCGGTCTTCATGTGTGCCTTGTCCATCGACGCGGCAGACGCGTACACGCCCGAGCCGACGTACGGCAGCCCGGCCATCTCGAGCAGCCCCTGCACGGTGCCGTCCTCACCGAACCTGCCGTGCAGCACGGGGAAGACGACGTCGACACCGATGACCCGCCCGCCCGCGCCGACCAGGCCCGGCGCCGCGGGATCGCAGGAGAACGTGACGGGCTCGCCCGCACTCACCGCCGGCAGCCGATCGCCGTCCAACGCGTAGCGCTGGTCCGGCGGCACCAGCACCCAACCGCCGGCGGGCGTGACGCCGACCGCGAGGACCTCGTAGCCGGCCTCCGCGAGCGCGGATTGCACCGTCCCGGCCGACAGGCACGAGATCGAATGCTCGGTGCTGCGACCGCCGAAGACGACGGCCACCCGAGTGGGGTTCCCGCCGTCAGAGCGGTTGTCGGCGGGCATCCGCTGACGGTACCGGCCCCGACTCCCCCCGGGACACGTCCGGCGCGTGAGGCTTACGCGAGCGCTTGGGTGAGGTCCTCGAGCAAGGCGGCCGGGTCCTCCAGACCGACGCTCAGGCGTACCAGCGAGGGCAGCAGCCCGGCGGCGGCGAGGGCCGCGTCGTCGAACTGGCGATGCGACGAGCTCGCGGCGTGCGACGCGGTCGTGTGGGTGCCGCCGAGCGAGGTGGCTTGCGGGATCGTGCGGAGCCGGTCACAGAACGCCATCCCCGCGGAACGGTCTCCCTGCGGCGACAGCGCGAGAACACCGCCGTAGCGGCCCTTGTCGCACAGCCGCAGCGCAACCTCGTGTGACGGATGGGAGGGCAGGCTCGGGTGGTCGACGCGGGCGAGCGCGGGATGGTCGACGAGAGCGGCAGCGAGCGTCGCCGCGGTCGCGCACTGGCGGGCCACCCTGACTTCCAGCGTGGCGAGCCCGCGGTGCAGCAGGTATGCCTCATCCGGAGCGAGCACCGGGCCCAGCTCGACGCGCGCCGCCCTGATCCGGCTCAGCAGACCAGGCTCGCCGACAACGACACCGCCGGTCGCGTCCGAGTGCCCGCCGAGGTACTTGGTCGCGCTGTGCACGACGAGATCGGCGCCCCACTCCAGCGGACGCAGCATCGTGGGCGAAGCGAACGTCGAATCGACGACGAGCAGCGCGCCGCGCTCGGCGGCCACCCCGGACAGCGCTGGAATATCTCCCATCAGCATCGTCGGATTCGCGAACGACTCCGCCCAGATCACCCGCGTGCGCTCGGTCATGGCTTGCGCGACAGCCGCGGGATCGGTCTGGTCGGCGAAGGTCGTCGCGACGCCGAAGCGGGCGAGCGTGCCGCGCAGCAGTTGGTACGTGCCGCCGTAGCAGCTGGCCGCGGCGACGACGTGATCGCCCGGGCTCAGCAGGGCCAGCAACGTCGTCGAGATCGCGGCCATCCCGCTGGCGAACGCCTGCCCTCGGACGTCAGCCCCGGCTGGCTTTTCGGCCGCGGCGACGGCATCCGCGAAGGCATCAGCCGTCGGGCTGTCGATACGCGCATAGGAGTACCCCTCACGGCTTCCGTCGAGCAGCTCAGCCAGCTCCTGGGCCGAATCGACGACGTACGTGCTCGCGTGCAGGACCGGCGGCACGAGCGCGTCCTGCTGCGGCCCCGAGCCGTAGCGGCCGGGCAGGTTCACGCCCAGACCGTCCGCTCCGACTTGCGCTCGCGGGCCATCAGGCTGCGCAGCACCTCGCTCGGCGCCATCTCGCCGGAGACGGCGCGCACGACGTGCTCGGCGATCGGCATGTCGACACCGGTGCGCCGAGCGAGCTGGAGCACCGCCCGGCTGGTCGCTACGCCTTCGACGACCTGCTGCCCGGGTTCGGCGAGCACGTCCTCCAGCTTGCGTCCCTGCCCCAGATGCTCGCCGAAGGTGCGGTTGCGTGAGAGCGGCGAGGCGCACGTCGCCACCAGATCGCCGAGGCCCGCGAGGCCGGCGAACGTCAGCAGGTCGGCACCGAGCGCGACGCCGAGCCGCCCGGTTTCCGCCAGACCGCGGGTGATGATGCTGGCCCGGGTGTTGTTACCGAAGCCCATTCCCTCGGCCATGCCGACGAGGATGGCGATGATGTTCTTCACGGCGCCGCCGAGCTCGCAGCCGATGACGTCGTCGTTCGTGTACGGGCGGAAATACGGGTTCGCCGACGCCGCCTGCAGCCGGGCGGCCGCGCTCTCGTCGACGCACGCGATGACGGTCGCTGCCGGCTGCTCGGCAGCGATCTCGTGCGCGAGGTTAGGACCCGTGACGATGGCGATGCGTTCCGGGCCGGCTCCGGTCAGCTCGCTGACGATTTCGCTCATCCGTTTCGCCGATCCGGCTTCGATGCCCTTGATCAGGCTGACCAGCAACGCGTCCGGCGGCAGCAGCGGCACCCATCCGGACAGGTTCTCCCGCAGCTTCTGCGCCGGCACGGCCAGGAGCACGAATCCGGCGCCGCGCAAGGCTTCCGCGGGGTCAGCGGTCGCCCGCAACTCGGCGGGCAGCTTCACCTCAGGCAGGTACTCGCCGTTGCGCCCGGTGCGATTGATCTCGCTCGCCAACGCGGGCCGGCGCGCGAAGAGCACGGTGGGGGTGCCGGCGTCCACGAGCACCTTGGCGAACGCCGTCCCCCAGGCACCGGCGCCCATGACTGCCGCCCCACCGACGCGCTCTTTCCCGCGCTGCATACCCCTCATGCTGCTCCCTCGTCGGGATGCGGTGTCGGCGCCGGCATGATCCGTTCCTCACACCGGGGATCCCAGATCCCTTCGGGCGCCGCCTCGCCCCGGATGACGGCCACTTCGCCGCGGATGCGGCCCATCACGTCGTCGGTGAGCGCGCGCAGCGCCTCGCGCGTCGGCTGCTGGCCGGATTCCGACACAGCGGGATGCACCGGTTCCAGGGCGTGTACCTCGACGGTGTGGCGCCGGAGCACGTGAAGCCCGCCCGTACGCCCGAGAATCTCCTGCGGGCCCCATTGCGCGACGGGAACGATCGGCGCCCCCGACATCAGGGCCAGTCGCGCGACGCCGGTCTTGGCCTGCATCGGCCACCAATCGGGATCGCGCGTGATGGTGCCCTCGGGATAGATCAGCACGGCTTCGCCGTCGCGTAACGCCTCGACCGCATCGCTGAGCGCGGCGGCGCCGTCACGCTCGCCGCGATGGACCGGGATCTGGTCGGCGCCGCGGATGATCCAGCCGACCACCGGCATGCGAAACAGGCTCTCCTTGGCCATGAAGCGCGGGATGCGTCCGGCCTTGTAGACGAAATGGCCCAGGGTCAAAGGATCGACCCAGGACAGGTGATTGGCCGCGATGATGACGCCGCCGGCGGAAGGCACGAACTGCTGACCGTGCCACTTCCGCTGGGTGAACAGCCGTGAGAGCGGGCGGACGACGCCCACCGCGAAACCCATCCAGGGGCCGAGGCGAGGCGCGTAATGGCCGTCGCCTGCCATGCCACCGCCCCCTCGCCTCACGGGAGCCCAGTTTCCCGCACGTACCCTGAAATCATGATCCGCCGGCCCACGCGGCGCGCCTTCGACCGGGCGACCAGGCGCCGATGAGCTCCCTCGGCGCCCGCCGGCGCTGGGTGGTGGTGCTCGCCGTCAAGCCGCTGGCCGTCGCGAAGAGCCGGCTCGATCGTCCCGATCGTTCCGCGATGACGCTGGCGATGGCAGCGGATACGGCATCGGCTGCCGCCGGCGTCGACGCGGTCGAAGCGGTCCTGGTCGTCAGCGACGACGAGCAGGCGCGCGCGCTGCTCGGGCCCTTCGCCGTGGTCGTCCCCGACACCCCCGGGGCGGGGCTGAATCCGGCGCTGCTGCACGCGGAGGCGGAGGCCCGGACCCGGTGGCCGCGGACCAACCTCGCCGTCCTCGCCGCGGATCTGCCGGCGTTGCAGCGATCCGCCCTGGCTGACGCGCTCTCGCTGGCCGGCCGGGAGCGGCGCGCCATCGTCGCCGACGCCGGCGAAACGGGCACCGTGCTGCTGACCGCCGGCCACGGGATCGCGCTCGATCCGGCGTTCGGACCCGGCAGCAGGAGCCAGCACGTGAGCAGCGGCGCGGTCGATCTCACGCCGGCCCTGCGGCCCGGCGACGCGAGCGCGGGCCTGCGCCGCGATGTCGACACCGCCGCCGACCTGGATATCGCTGTGGCCATCGGGGTCGGCCCGCACACGGCGAAAGTGCTGGAGGCTACCGAAGCGTTCACCTCGGGATGGCAGACTTCGCGCCGAGGGTGACTGCGGACCGGGTGCGCCGATGCGTGAACGGCCGGTGAAGCAGCCATCGGGAGCCAGAGGAGGCGCGAATGAGCAGTCTCGCGGAGCAGCCGGTCCACCGTAAGCCGCCCTCCGGCCTGCTCGAGCCGCTCGAATCCCCGAAGCCGGCGGTCCTCGATCCCGACCTGCCGCCCGAGCGCTTCCTGAACCGCGAGCTCTCCTGGTTGGACTTCAACGCCCGGGTGCTCGAGCTGGCCGAGGACGAGGCGACGATGCCGCTGGAACGCGCCAAGTTCCTCGCCATCTTCGCCACCAACCTCGATGAGTTCTTCATGGTGCGGGTGGCTGGCCTCAAGCGCCGCGCCGCTGCCCGGCTGCAGTACAAGAGTCCTGACGGGCTGTCGACCAACGAGCAGCTGGAGCGCATCAGTGCGCTGACCGCCGCGCTCGTCGAGCGCCACGCCAGCTGCTGGCGCGACGCGGTGGGCCCGCAGCTGTCCAAGGCCGGCATCCGCGTCCTGCACTGGAGCGACCTCGGCCACCGGCAGCGCGAGCTGCTCGGCACGTACTTCCGCGAGCAGATCTTCCCGGTGCTCACGCCGCTCGCCGTCGATCCTGCCCACCCCTTCCCGTACATCAGCGGCCTGTCGCTGAACCTCGGCGTGATGGTGCGCACCGGCGACGCCGGCTCCGAACTCTCCGACGCCGGTGCACCGGTGGAGCGCTTCGCCCGCGTCAAGGTGCCGCCGAACGTGCCGCGGCTCGTACCCGTCGCAGAAGCGCCCGAGGTCAGCAACGACGGGGAGAAGGAGGAGCAGTTCTGCTTCGTCACGCTCGAGGAACTGATGGCTGCTCACCTGCCGCAGCTCTTCCCGGGCATGGATGTCGTCGACTCCTGCGCCTTCCGGGTGACGCGCAACCAGGATCTGGAGGTCGAGGAGGACGAGGCCGAAGACCTGCTGCAGGCGCTGGAACGTGAACTGGCCCGGCGGCGTTTCGGGCGCGCCGTGCGGCTCGAGATCCAGGAGGGCGTCTCGGACAAGATGCTCGAACTGCTGGTACGCGAGCTCGAGGTCGACCGCCGCGACGTCTACCGGGTGCCCGGAGGCCTGCTCGATCTCTCGACGCTCTGGGCGCTGCAGGACCTCGATCGGCCTGATCTGAAGGACCCGCCGCGGGTGCCGGTGACCCATCGCCGGCTCTCCGGCGGCGACGGCCAGCCCGCTCCGGACTTCTTCTCCGTGCTGCGCGAGGGCGACGTCCTCGTGCATCACCCGTACGACTCGTTCACCACGAGCGTGCAGCGTTTCATCGAGCAGGCCGGGGCCGACCCCAACGTGCTGGCCATCAAGCAGACGCTCTACCGCACGTCGGGTGACTCGCCGGTCGTCGAGGCGCTCATCGACGCCGCCGAGGCAGGCAAGCAGGTCGTCGTGCTGGTCGAGATCAAGGCGCGTTTCGACGAGAGCGCCAACATCAAGTGGGCGCGGGCGCTGGAACGAGCGGGGTGCCACGTCGTCTACGGGCTCATCGGGTTGAAGACGCACTGCAAGGCCGCGCTGGTGGTGCGCCAGGAGCGCGGGCGGATGCGTCGCTACTGCCATCTGGGCACCGGTAACTACAACCCCAAAACGGCTCGCCTGTATGAGGACCTGGGGCTGCTGACCGCCGACCCCGACGTGGGCGCCGACCTCACCGACCTGTTCAACGTGCTCACCGGTTACAGCCGGCAGACCGAGTACCGCACGCTGCTGGTCGCTCCGCACCGGATGCGCGAAAGCATCGTCGAGCGCATCGACGCCGAGGCTGAAGCCGCCAAAGCCGGCCTCCCGTGCGGAATCCGCCTGAAGGCCAACGCCCTTGTCGACGAGGAGGTCATCGACGCGCTCTACCGGGCATCCCGGGCGGGCGTTCCGATCGAGTGCCTCATCCGCGGGATCTGCGCGCTGCGGCCCGGGGTTCCCGGCCTGTCGGAGACGGTCACCGTCCGCTCCATCCTCGGGCGCTACCTCGAGCACAGCCGCATCCTGCATTTCGAGAGTGCCGGCGAGTGGTGGATCGGCAGCGCCGACATGATGCACCGCAACCTCGACCGCCGCATCGAATCGCTGGTGCGGGTGCGCGACCAGGCCATGCACGAGCAGCTAGCGTCCATGCTGGATCTCGCGTTCAGTCCGGAGGTGGTCGCGTGGGAGCTGGCGGCTGACGGCCGCTGGACCCGCAAGGCGTACAAGGGCAAGCAGCGGCTGCTCGACTACCAGGCGGAGCTCGCCCGCGAGGCCATTGCCGCCGGCACCCCCTGATTCACCGAACGCACCTCACCGAGCCCCCCACCCGCTGCGAGCGACCCAGCTACCAGGCAGCCGTGCGGCCGACCGGCCGTCAGCGCGGCTACGAAACGACAGACCCAACGACAGAGGACAGCGCACTCGAATGGCCCCCACCGCCGACGCTCCCACCTCCGCGCGCGAGAAGGAGCAGAAGTACTCCGTCCACGGGCTTTTCACGCTTCCTGACCTCACTGAGCCGGCCGTGGGCCTGACCACTGCGCACGTCATGCCCTCACAGACGCTGCGCGCGGTCTACTACGACGCGGCCGACCTGCGGCTCGCCCGCGACGGGATCACCCTTCGCCACCGCACAGGGGAGGGACCGGCGCGCTGGACGCTGAAACTGCCGGCAGGCGCGCGAGGGGAGGCCGAAGGCGTTCTCGTCCGCGACGAGATCGAGGTCTTCGGCACCGGCCGCGAGGTGCCCTCGGAGCTGTCCGGCCTGCTGACCGGATGGTTGCGCGGCGCGGAGCTCGCCCCCGTAGCCACCCTGCGCACCGCGCGCTCGATCCTGATGCTGCGCGGCGAGGCGGACGAGGATCTGCTCGAGGTCGTGGACGACACCGTGTCGGTGCAAGAGGGGCGGCGGGTCGTCTCCCGGTTCCGCGAGATCGAGGTCGAGGTCAAGGGCGAGCTACCACCGCTGGCGCTATCGACGGTCACGAGCCTGCTGGCTGCCGCCGGCGCCGTGCCGGGCGACCAGCTCCCCAAGGTCGTACGTGCCCTCGGGCCGCGCGCGGTGGCCCCTCCCGAGCTCCCCCGGGCGGGCAAGGTGCTGGCCTCGGATCCGGCGAGCGAACTCATCGCCGCCTCGCTACGCACGGGGACCCGGCGGCTGCTGCTCGCCGACATCGGTGTCCGGCGCCGCGAGGAGGACGCGGTGCACCAGATGCGCGTGGCCTGCCGCCGGATGCGGGGTGACCTGAAGACGTTCCGCCCGCTCATCGAGCCGCTGTGGGGCGAGTCGTTACGCACCGAGCTCAGCTGGCTCGCCGGCTGCCTCGGCGACGCGCGCGACCTCGAGGTGCTCCGTGAACGCCTGCGGGGCATGGTGTCCGACGCGATCCCGCCGTACGACGTGGAGGCGTTCGAACGCATCGACGCGATACTCGCCGAGCGCGAGGAGGTGGCGTTGGGAGTGGGCGCCGATGCCCTGGCGAGCGAGCGGTACCTGCGGCTGCTGGACATTCTTGTCGACGCCGCCCGCGCTCCGGTGGTCTCGCCGGCCGCATCGGCGTCATGCGCGAAGGCGCTCCCCCCGCTCGTGCGCGGCACGTGGAACAGGCTCGCGAAGCGGGCCCGCAAGCTCGCCCACGACGACCACGACGAGCTGTGGCACGAAGCGCGTATCAAGGCCAAGCAGGCCCGCTACGCCGCCGAAGCCGTGACCGATGTGCTCGGCAAAGGCGCTGCCCGGATGGCCGCCGCGGCCAAGTCGGCGCAGGAGGTCCTGGGCGAGCATCAGGACGCGGCGATCGCCGCAGACACCCTCAACGACCTGGGGCATGCTCACCTCGACGACGGGGCACTGTGCCTGGCCGCCGGCAGGCTGGTGCAGGCCAACCGCTGCGCGGTCGCCGACAGCAGGCGAGCGTTCGGACCCGCATGGAAATCCGCTCGGAAGGCGGTGGGCTAGCCCGGTGGCACGCAGCGTTCTGGCGCCGCGCAGGAGCCGCATCGGCCTGCACGGCGATGCGAAGGTGCTAGCCGCCGGGGGGGTGCTGTGGCGGGGCAGCGCTGATACGCCTGGGGCCGAACGCGAAATCGCGGTCGTGCACCGCCCCAAGTACGACGACTGGTCACTGCCGAAGGGCAAGGTCGACAGCGGCGAGCAGCTCGTCGTCACGGCCCGCCGCGAGGTCTGTGAGGAGACGGGGGTCATCGCCGTCTGCGGTCAGGTAGTCGGAGAGCAGCGTTACCGGGTGGCGGCCGGGCAGAAGTACGTGCGCTATTGGGCGATGGCCAACCGCGACGGCGCCTTCGAGCCCAACGCGGAGGTCGACGAGTTGCAATGGCTGTCGGCCGGGCAGGCGGTCCGTAAGCTCTCCTACCCGCACGACCGTCAGCTCGTGCAGCGTTTTGCTGACGCCGCCATCGCCACGGCCACGCTGCTGATCGTCCGTCACGCCAAAGCCGGCAAGAAGCGCCGCTGGACGGGCGAGGACGCGTTACGCCCGTTGGACAACGACGGGGTGGCGCAGGCGACCCGGCTGGCGGCGGTCGCCCCTTGCTACGGCCCGACCCGGATCGCCAGCGCTGATCTCGTGCGTTGCGCCGACACGGTGCGCCCGGTCAGCCACGACCTCGGGCTGGCCGTCGACATCGAACCACTGCTCGGCCGTGACGCGTACGCTGCCGATCCCCGGGCCACACTCGCTTGGGTCCGCGAGCAGATCCACCTCGGGGGCACCGCGCTGCTGTGCAGCCAGGGTGAGGTCATTCCCGACCTCATGACGCGGTTGTCGGCCGGGTCGCCGGTGAAGCTGCGGCGCCCGGCCGCGCGAAAGGGAAGCGTCTGGGCGCTTTCCTTTGCCGGCGGCAAGCTGGTCGGCGCCGACTACGACGCCGACCTGCTGCCTGCTGCCGTCAACTAGCGACGCTTGGCGGGTGCCTTCTTGGCCGCGGCCTTCTTGGCAGCTACGGCCTTTTTGGCGGGAGCAGCCTTCTTGGCGGGAGCAGCCTTCTTGGCGGCAACGGCCTTCTTGGCCGGCGCTACCTTCTTGGCGGCAACGGCCTTCTTGGCCGGCGCTACCTTCTTGGCGGCAACGGCCTTCTTGGCCGGCGCTACCTTCTTGGCGGCAACGGCCTTCTTGGCCGGCGCTACCTTCTTGGCGGCAACGGCCTTCTTGGCCGGAGCAGCCTTCTTGACAGCTACGGCCTTCTTGGCAGGAGCAGCCTTCTTGGCGGGCTTCCCAGGAGTGATGGCGGCAGCCGCAGCCTTCACCGTCTTGCGCGCACTCGTGCGTGCGGTCTCGGCGGCCTTCACAGCACCCGACACCCGCCCGCGGGCGCCGGAAACGGTGGCCTTGAACTGAGCGCCAGGACGAAACTTCGGGACCGCCGAAGCCTTCACCTGAACGGGCTCGCCCGTCGCAGGATTGCGGCCAATCCTGGCGGCTCGCTCCACGCGCTCGAAGACGCCGAAACCTGAGATGGCCACTTTTTCACCGCGGCTCACGGCTTCTTGAATCGTCTCGATGACGGCTTCGACGGCATGGTTCGCCGCCGCCCGTCCACCTTCAATCGATTCGGATACTCGGCCGACCAGATCGGACTTGTTCACAGCACCTCCACGTCAGTGATCACCGCAACGGTAGGGCCGAAGTCCTTTATTCGCAACAGTCACCGTGGTTTTGGCGTGTCTAAACTCCCCGACAGGCCCCAAAACGAGCCTTCGCGAGGGCCGGAAAACCCCCTCTCCGGCAGGCTTTTTGGGGGCCGATCCGGCGTCAATCCGCACTAGTTCGCGCGCCGTTGCGAGCGAAGCTAGCCAAGTTCATCATCCCCGTTTGAACGTGCGCACCCGTGCTTCCCGAGTCGCCAAATCATTAATGATTACAGCCACTTTCCGGCATTCAGGAAAGGCATCGGGCACCAGCTCGGCTGGTGCTGCAACCGCCAGCGACATGGACTTCGGCGACCCTCAGAGGGTCGCCGGCAGCCACGTCGGGCGACGCGCCTCGAAGGCCCCGATGTCACTCTCCGACTGGAGTGTGAGCGCAATGTCGTCCAAACCGTTGAGAAGTCGGTGCCGAACGCCGCTGTCGACGTGAAAAGACTCGGTGATCCCGGCTCCGCGGACCTCGCAGCGCTCCAGATCCACGGTGATTTCGGTCGTCGGATCGGCCTCCACGGCCTCCATCAGCCGCCCGATCACGGCTTCCGGCAGCTGCACCGGAAGGAAGCCGTTCTTGTAAGAGTTGCCGCGGAAGATGTCGGCGAAACGAGCCGAGAGCACCGCCCTGAAGCCGTAGTCGGTGAGAGCCCACACCGCGTGCTCGCGCGAGGAGCCGGTGCCGAAGTTCTCACCGGCGAGCAGCACCGTGGCGCCGGCGTAACGGGCATCGTTGAGGACGAACTCTGGATCCTTGCGCCAGGCGCTGAAAAGCCCCGCGCCGAAGCCGGTTCGCTCGACGCGCTTGAGCCATACCGCCGGAATGATCTGGTCGGTGTCGACGTCGCTTCGCCGAAGGGGCACGGCAGTACCGGTGTGCACGGTGAACGGGTTCACGTCAGAGCTCCTCGGGGGTCGCGAAGTGGCCGGCGACGGCGGTGGCAGCAGCAACGGCAGGGGAAACGAGATGGGTGCGTCCGCCCGCGCCCTGCCGGCCTTCGAAGTTGCGGTTGGAGGTGCTGGCGCAACGCTCTTGCGGCGCAAGGGTGTCGGGGTTCATGCCAAGACACATGGAACATCCGGCGCTGCGCCAGTCGGCTCCGGCGGCCCGGAAGACCTCATCGAGGCCTTCCTGCTCGGCCTGCGCCTTCACCAGCATCGAGCCAGGCACGATGAGCACCCGCACGCCGTCCTTGACCTGACGGCCGCGCAAAACGGCTGCGGCGGCACGCAGATCCTCGATACGGCCGTTGGTGCAGGAGCCCACGAAGACCGTGTCGACGGCGATGTCACGGATCGGCGTACCGGGGGTGAGGCCCATGTAGGTGAGTGCCCGCTCGGCGGCGCCTCGCTGCCCCGGATCGCTGTAGGTGGCCGGATCCGGCACGCGCGCGTCGATCGTCACGCCCTGCGCGGGATTCGTGCCCCACGTGACGAACGGACGCAGCTGCGTCGCATCAAGCGTCACCTCGCGGTCGAAGACGGCATCGGGATCGCTGTTCAGCTCTCCCCACGCCAGCAGCGCCTCGTCCCACAACGCCCCCTTGGGGGCATGCGGACGGCCCTTGAGGTAGGCGTATGTCGTCTCATCCGGCGCGATGAGACCCGCCCGCGCCCCCGCCTCGATGCTCATGTTGCAGACCGTCATGCGCCCTTCCATCGAAAGGCCGCGGATGGCGCTGCCGCGGTACTCGATGATGTGACCCTGGCCGCCGCCGGTGCCGATCTGCGCGATGACGGCGAGCACGATGTCCTTGGCGGTGACCCCCGCCGGCAGCTCACCCTCGACGTTGACGGCCATCATCTTCGGGCGCCCGTTGGGCAGCGTCTGCGTGGCGAGCACATGCTCCACCTCGCTGGTACCGATCCCGAACGCGATCGCGCCGAACGCTCCGTGCGTCGAGGTATGCGAATCGCCACACACCACGGTCATTCCGGGCTGGGTGAGCCCGAGCTGCGGGCCGACAACGTGGACGATGCCCTGTCCCGGATCGTTCATGGGATGCAAGCGGATGCCGAACTCGGCACAGTTCTTGCGCAGCGTCTCGACCTGGATGCGGCTGACCGGATCGGCGATCGGGAGCAGCGTGTCGCTGGTGGGAACATTGTGGTCTTCGGTGGCGATGGTCAGGTCGGGACGCCGCACCGGCCGGCCAGAAAGCCGCAAGCCGTCGAAGGCCTGTGGTGAGGTGACCTCATGCACGAGGTGAAGGTCGATGTACAGCAGGTCGGATTCGCCCGCCTGGTTGCCTTTCTTGACGACATGGGAATCCCACACCTTGTCGGCGAGTGTTCGACCCACTTCTCACTCCCTGAGACGATAGTTTCACGACGTGGAACACGATAGCGGAGTTGGCGTACTCGACAAAGCGATTCGCGTGCTGGATGCGCTCGAGGAGGGGCCAGCCGCGCTCGCCGAACTGACCCGGCGCACCGGGCTGCCCCGGGCGACGGCTCATCGTCTCGCGGTGGCGCTGGAGGTACATCGCCTCGTGGCGCGCGATGCCGACGGCCGCTTCCTGCTCGGCCCGCGCGTGGCCGTCAGCAATCCGCTGGCTTCCGCGGCGGGTCCGGTCCTCGAGTCCTTGCGAGACGAGACGGGCGAGAGCGCTGCGCTCTACGTGCGCACGGGCCCACTCGCCCGGCGCTGCATAGCGGCGGCCGACCGGGCGAGCGGGCTGCGCGACACGGTGCCGGTGGGGGCGGTACTGCCCATGACAGCCGGATCCGCAGCACACGTCTTCGTCGCGGAGAGCGGCGAACACCTGCCGGCGGGCGCCGCATTCGGCGCCCGCGAACTAGCGGCAGTAACCCGTCATGGCTACGCCGCGAGCGTCGCCGAGCGCGAGCCGGGGTTGGCGTCGGTAAGCGCCCCGGTACGCGATCAGCACGGTGTCGTCGTGGCGGCGATCTCGGTGTCGGGGCCCGTCGAACGCCTGACCCGAACCCCCGGCCGCCGTTTCGGCGCGGCAGTCGTGGCGGCAGCACACCGCCTGGAGGCAGCGCTGCACGCGTAGCCCAATTGTCAGGCGCTCACCAAAGCTCACCCGAGCACGGCTGACGAGTTCACGCTGCTCGCCCGACCGGCAGCTGATCACCGCCTTCGCTAGGCCGAAAGGGGGAACCTCGCGGCGAACGGCTCCAGGATGGAAGCCGGGCGCGTACAACGATCGGGCGGGGACAGCGCGCCACGCCTTGGTGAGCGCGCCTCCCCGTCCACAAGGCCCTGGTGCCGCACGCCCGCGAAAATTCGGGCTCAAGTACTCGGCGAAAGCTGCCGAGCAGGCACGGCATGGAACGACTGGCGGTGGGCAGCACGGAGGCTCGCTGCGACCCGGAGGGCATCATGTCGACCGGCGAGGTTCATGCCGTGAAGGCCGACTACACAACGCTGTGCGGGGCTACAGCGGTCTTCGTCTTCCTGGAACGCGAATTCGTCGCGAGCCAGACCGAGGCTGCCTGCCCAAGCTGCACGAACCTGGCTTCCGTGACGGCGCCGGAGCCGGCCGCCGCGTAACCGCTTGCCTCCGCCATCGGGTAGCCGGAAGAACAATTCCGGCAACTAGCCCATTCGGGCTAAACCCTCCCGGTCAAACGTGCCGATTTAGTCCGTATGCACGGATTGATCGTCGGGAGCTCGGAGGCGTACGCCCGCCCCGGTGGCGTAGCGCTCTCCGCCGTCGTGCATGCCGTGCGCGCCACTGACTACCGGTCGCTCTGCGGCGCCCCGGTGGTCTTCATGTTTCTGGATTCGGGGTTTGACGGCGCCGAACCAGGGCCGGTCTGCACGGTCTGCCGCGCGCTCGCCACGGGAACCGGGGCCGCCTTGGTGGCCGGGCCCGCTACCGAAGCAGGCGGACGCTGATGGGCAGATCGCGCCTGTCGGTGTTCATGCGCATCATTTCGCTGGTAGCCCCGACCGGATTCGAACCGGCGCTACCGCCTTGAGAGGGCGGCGTCCTAGGCCACTAGACGACGGGGCCGAGCTGAGCGGCCCAGGAGTGGCCCTGGGTGCCCATTACTGCTGGTGGTGCTGGTGCTGAGAGCGACCGCTGGGGTACCAGGACTCGAACCTAGACTAGCGGAATCAGAATCCGCCGGGCTGCCAATTACCCCATACCCCACAGGCCCGCGGGGGGCTCGCGGGAGAAAGAATACCGCAGCCGACAGGCTCAGCCGCCGAGCCCCGCGGCCTGATCGATCCGGCGCAGCGTGCGCTCGCGGCCGAGCAGCACCATCGACTCGAACAGCGGCGGCGAGATCATCCGGCCGGTGACTGCCACCCGCAGCGGGGTCGCCGTGCGCTTACGGCTCAGCCCGAGCTGCTCCCCGATCCCCCAGACCGCAGGCTCGATCAGCTCGACGGTCCAATCCGAAAGGGCGTGCAAACGCTCGGAAGCAGCGCGTAGGACAGCCTCCGATCCCTCCCCGAGCCCCCTCGTGGCAGCTTCCTCTTCGACGGCAAACGCGTCCTCGTCGACGAAGACGAAGTGCAGCAGGCCCGGAGCCTCGGTCAGCCGGTTCATCCGGATCTGGATCAACGGCACCGCGGCCACGAGCATCGCGAGGTCCACGTCCTTGAGACCCGCGTCATGCAGAACGGGAGCCACGCGAGAGGCAAGGTCGTCGACCGTCAGCGACCGGATCCAGTCGCCGTTCAACGCCTCGAGCTTCTTGATGTCGAACCGGGCCGGATTGCGGCTGACGCGCCGCACGTCGAACTCGGCGAGCAGCACGTCCCCGCCGAAGAACTCCCGGTCACCCCCGGGCGACCAGCCGAGCAGCGTCAGGTAGTTGGCGAGCGCCTCGGGCAGGAAACCCTGCCCGCGATACCAGGCGAGAGATACCTCACCGTGGCGCTTGGACAACGGGGCATTGTCGGCGCCGACGATCAGCGGGAGGTGCGCGAACGCGGGCCAGCGCTCCTGCGGATGCCCGAGTGCCGCGTAGAGCGCGAGCTGGCGCGGCGTCGCGGCGACCAGGTCCTCGCCGCGCACGATGTGGGTGAGCCCCATCGCCACGTCGTCGACCGCGGCGGCCAGCAGGTAGAGCGGGTGGCCATCGGAACGCGTGATGGCGAAATCCGGGACGTTGGCGTGGTCAATGGTGATCTCGCCGCGCACCAGGTCGTTCCAGGTGGTAGTGCCGTCCGGCATCCAGAAGCGCAGCACGCTCGTACGGCCCTCGGCCTCGAAGGCGGCCCGCTCGCCGGCGGTAAGAGCCCGGCAGCGCCCGTCGTAGCCGGGTGGACGGTTGGCGGCGCGGGCCTGCTCGCGGCGCTCGGCCAGCTCCGCGGGCGTGCAGTAGCACGGATACGCGGCACCGGCGGCGCGTAGGCGCTCGGCAGCTTCGGCGTAGACCGCGAGCCGCTCGCTCTGGCGGTACGGGGCGTGCGGGCCCCCGATCCCCGGCCCCTCATCCCAGTCGATTCCGATCCAGCGCAGCACCTCGAGCGCGGCCGCGTACGCCTCATCGGTGACGCGGGAACGGTCGGTGTCCTCGACCCGCAGCAGGAACGTGCCCCCGTGGCGGCGGGCCAGCGCCCAGGAGAAGAGGGCGGTGCGCACATTGCCCACGTGGAGCTCACCGGAGGGAGCCGGAGCGAACCGGGTGCGCAACGACGCGTCCATCGGCGGCACGGCAAGGTGGCGCACCGCGACGGGGGCGGGACCGGGGTTGGGACTGCTCATCGGGGCTCCGCCACATTCGTCAGCATGCCGATGCCTTCAATCTCGACGGTGACCGATTGGCCGGCCTGCAGCGGGCCGATGCCGGCCGGGGTGCCGGTGAGGATCACGTCGCCGGGCAGGAGCGTCATCGCCGTGCTGACGTACTCGATCAGCTCCGGGATCGCGTGGATCAGCTGCGACGTGCGTCCGTCCTGGCGCACCTCCCCGTCGACGAGGGTTCGTATCGAGAGGTCGGTCGGGTCGAGCTCGGTCTCGATCCACGGCCCGAGGGGACAGAACGTGTCGCCGCCCTTCGCCCGGGTCCACTGCCCGTCGGAGCGCTGCCAATCCCGCGCGGTGACGTCATTGCCGCAGGTGTAGCCGAGCACGACCTCGAACGCCCGCGACGCCGGAACCTGGCTGCAGAGCCGGCCGATCACCACGGCGAGCTCGCCCTCGAAATCGACCCGGGTCGCCGGCATCGAGATCGCCTTGCCGGGACCGATCACCGACGTCGAAGGCTTCAGGAAGAGCAACGGCTCCTCGGTCGTCTCGCCGCCCATCTCCTTGGCGTGCTCGGCGTAGTTGCGCCCGATGCCGATGACCTTGCTGGGCAGGATCGGTGCCAGCAGCGTCTCCTCGTCCAGCGCGACCCGCTCACCGGTGGGCACCAGCTCGCCGAACGGATGGGCTGAGAGCAAGAGCACTTCTTCGCCGTCCACACCCCCGCTGACGACGCCGAAGCGTGGACTGCCACTGACACTGACCCGAGCAATGCGCACGACCAGCGACGCTACAGACTCCGGGCGCAGTTGAAGCCGCCCCCGTCCGGCACAGTCGGCATAATTCGCTCATGAGCGAAGCGACCTACGACGTCGGTGCCCCCGAGCCTCAGGAGATCGACGAAGAGCTGAGCATGAAGCTCGGCCATCTCGCCGAGGACGCCATCTTGCGGGCCAAGCCCAACGGCGACGAGCAGTGCCGCAATTGCCTCTACTACCTCGACACCGACAAGGACATCACCTACTGCTGGCATCCCAAGCTTCGGGTGCTCGTCGGCGGGGAGTGGTGGTGTCAGTGGTGGGAAGAGATCCCCGAGGACGCGTGACCCGCACGCCCAGCAGCTCTCACAGCCGGGCGAACATGCTCGCGACGCTCGCATCACCCGTCGCGTAGACCTGCGAGGCCCGGCTCGTCATCTCCGCGATGCCCTCGAGCGCCTGCTGAAGGCGCGCCGCGCTGGACTGCCATTCGCTGAACAGCGCCTCGTAACGGGCGTGCGAAACGCCCGTCCACGCTCCCGACAGCGCCTGCACCTGCGTGGAGCAAGCCGCCAGCTCGCCGGCGATGCTTCCGGCCGCGGCTCGCAGCCTGCCACTCGTGGCCGTCAGCTCCGCCGGACTGACGGCATAGGCATCACTTGCCATGATTAGCCTCCATTGACTTCCACTGAGCTTCAGTGGGGATGTCAGGCAGCCTAGGGGCGTCCACCCGGCCCACGAGCGTTATCCACAGCCGGGCCTGCAGGCCACGGCTCGCCACGCCGGTGGACATGGCGGACGAAACCGCGAACGACACCGCTGTAAGTTAGGCAACCGTGGCCGATGAGGGGAGCGTGACCCTCGCGACCGAGCTCGCCAGCCCCGGCTTCCCTGCCCCCGCCGCAGCTGCTGTCGCCGCGCCCTCGGGCGCGCCCCTGGACGTCATCCCGGTCCAGGCCGGACCGCAGCTCACGGTCAGCCTGACCGAGGGCTGCGAGGCTCCCCTGGAAGCGCTGAAGTCGTTGGCGCACGACCGTACGGTCCGCTGTCACCCGTGCGACGAGGCGGTCGTCCGGCTGCTCATGGCTCGGGTCAGGCGCGCCGAAGCCGCCCTGCTCGTCACCACCGCCATCTGCCCCGGATCCCTCAGCCTCGGCTGAGCCGCCCGGCGATGGCGCCAACGGCTCATCGCAGCGGGTTCGAGCCCGCCAGGCCCAGCAATTCGGGGCTGACGTAAAGGCCTCTGGGCCGCCCGGTGGGCTGCCGGCGCAGCGTTCCGTACTCGCGTAGCACCCCGGCCGCGGCGAGCGTGTGCAGGGCCGCCCGAGCCACCTTCTCGCTGTGCCCGAGTTCCTGCACGAGCGTGTCGGAGGTGAGCACCAGCTGACGCGGCAACAGGTCGAGCACCTGCCAGGCGGACGAGTCCGAGCGCAGCACGCGGCCGGCTCGGGGCGTGCTCAGCCGCTTCCGCCACGCCGCCTGCAGCCCGTTCACCTGGCCGACCAGGGCACTCTGCGCAGCCCCGGCACCGGAGACGGCAGCAGCAAACCAGCGCACCCATGGCTCGTGCTGGCTGAGGCGAAAGAGCGTCAGCCCGGCGGCGTAGCCGCCCACGTCCGCCGCGATGAGGGTGCTGACCGGCGGCGGGGTGACCAGCGCCAGCCGGCGGGTGAGGATCCAGGCCACGAGGATGCGCCCCACGCGTCCGTTCCCGTCCGCAAAGGGATGGATGATCTCGAACTGGGCGTGGCAGCTGGCCGCCTGCGCGATCGGGTCGACGTCGCTGCGGTTGGCAAAGGCGACGAGGTCGTCCAGGAGCGCCGGCAGGGCCGCCGGCGGCGGGGTGACCAGGTTGGCATCCAGCGGGCTGGTGCCGCCGATCCAGCCCTGCTCGTCGCGTATCGCCCCGACGTAGCGCGCCGGGGTGGGGCTGCCGGTCATGAGCGTGCGGTACCAGCGGTTCAGCAGCCCGACCGACAGCGACTCGGACGCGGCGGCCGCGATGGCCTCGCTGACTGCGGCCAGGTTCGCCGCGACCCACGCCGCCGGCGTGTGCTCCCCGGCCGGATCGAGTTCGGCCAGGACGACGTCGACGACCGGAGCGCTGACCCCCTCGATGAACGACGAGGCGATGCCCTCCGCGCGCAGCAGCAGGCGGGCCAGCGGGGCGTAGTCGGCCGGCAGATCCGCCGCGCCGTGGCTCACCTCCGCCACCGCCGTGGCGGTCCGCTCGACCGTCGCAGCCGTGAGTGTGAGATCCCGCTCAGCGAGCAACGCGGGCACGAACGCGCGCACCCGGCGACCGCGCCAGAGCACCGGCACCTCGACACCCGCCGGCTCGCCCATCACACGCCCCCATTTCGCACCGCTCAGAGTCTAGCGGTGCGAAACTGGCGGTCGTTAGCTCTCCGGCTGCTCGCCCTGCCGGAACAGCCCGTACGTCACCGCGTCCTCGAGGGCCTGCCACGACGCGGCGATGATGTTCTCGTCGACGCCGATGGTGTCCCAGGTCGAGCTGCCGTCGGAGGTCTCGACCAGCACTCGGGTGACGGCACCCGTGCCGTGCGCACCCTCGATGATCCGCACCTTGTAGTCGACGAGCTCGATGTCGGCCAACCCCGGATAGGTCTTCTCCAGGGCGGCCCGCAACGCCCGGTCGAGCGCGTTGACCGGGCCGTTGCCCTCCCCGGTCGCGACGATCCGCTCCCCCCGCGACCACAGCTTGACCGTGGCTTCGCTGACCACCTCGCCGCGGCGGTGCTCGACGATGACCCGCCAGGACTCGAGCGAGAAGTACCGAGCATTCCCGGCCTGCCCCGAGACCTCGGCCCGCAGCAGCAGCTCGAACGACGCTTCGGCGGCCTCGAAGACGTAGCCGCGCGACTCCAGGTCCTTGACCCGATCGACGACCCTCCCGAGCGCTTCCCGCTCGTTGGACAGGTCCAGCCCCAGCTCACGGCCCTTCAGCTCGACCGTCGCCCGGCCGGCCAGCTCGGAGACGAGCATCCTCATGTCATTGCCGACTTCCGCCGGATCCATGTGCTGGTACAGATCCGGATCGACTTTGATGGCCGACGCGTGCAGCCCCGCCTTGTGCGCGAAGGCCGACATCCCGACGTACGCCCGCTTGGGATCGGGGGTGGTATTGGCGACCTCGTTGATCGCGTGCGCGACGCGGACGACCTCGCGCAGCCGGCCGGCCGGGAGCACCTGACGGCTCATCTTGGTCTCGAGCCCGGCGACGACGCTGAACAGGTCGGCGTTGCCGCAGCGCTCGCCGTAGCCGTTGGCCGTGCCCTGGACGTGGGTGACCCCCGCCTCGACCGCCGCGAGGGTGTTGGCGACCGCGCAGGCCGTGTCGTTGTGGCAGTGGATCCCGAGCCGGGCGCCGCTCGCCGCGAACACGCTGCCGACCGCGTCGACGAGGGGGCTCGGAAGCATGCCGCCGTTGGTGTCGCACAGCACGACCACCTCGGCGCCCGCCTCCGCCGCCGCCCGCACCACTTCCAGCGCGTAGGCCGGCGCGGCCGCGTAGCCGTCGAAGAAGTGCTCCGCGTCGAGAAAGACCCGCCGGCCCTCGCCGACGAGGTGGGAGACGGTGTCGCGGATCATGGCCAGGTTCTCGGCGCCGGTGGTGCGAAGCGCTCGCTCGACGTGACGCAGATCGCTCTTCGCGACGAGGCACACGACCGGGGTCTCAGCCTCGCGCAGCGCGGCCACCTGGGGGTCGTCTGCCGCGATGGCCCCGGCCTTCCGGGTGGCGCCGAACGCTGCGAGAGTCGCGGTGCGCAGCGCCAGCTCGGTCTTGGCCCGGGCGAAGAACTCGGCGTCCTTGGGATTCGATCCGGGCCACCCGCCCTCGATGAACCCGACCCCGAGGTCATCGAGGTGGCGCGCGACCGTCAGCTTGTCGGCAACGGACAGCGACAAACCCTCCTGCTGCGTGCCATCGCGCAGGGTGGTGTCGTAGACGTGGAAAGCCTCGGGGTCATACGGGAGGCGCAGGGAGTCGGTAACGGACACCCCACCATGGTTTCACGGCTGCAGCGGTGACCTACTCGCCGGCGAAGCGCCGCAGCCGGTCGACCTCCTGAATCGTGATCGTGCTGCCCTCAGCGAGGATCCAGCCGCGCTTCTCGAAGTCGCGCAGCGCCTGATTGACCGACTGCCGGGAGCCGCCCAGCATGGCGGCGATCTCGGTCTGGTTGAGCCCGAGCTCGATGACCGGGTGGCGGGTCTCGCGCATCCGGTAGAGCAGGAGCTTGGCGACCCGGCGCGGCAGGTCGAGGAAGACGAGGTCGGCATTCTGCCCGGTGAGGCGACGGACGTGGGCGCCCAGCGCGCGTAACAGCTTCTGCGCGACCACCGGCCGCTCGCGGATCATCTCCTCGACCACCGCGCGGTCGACGACCATGACGACCGTCTCATCGAGCGCCTCGACAGTGGCCGAGCGGGGGCCCGCATCCGCCAGTGCAAGCTCGCCGATGGTGTCTCCGACTTCGGCGATGTTCACGACGTGTTCACGGCCGTCGTCCGCGATCACCAGCACCTTCAGCCGGCCCTCGGCGACGATGACGACGGCGTCGGCCGGATCACCCTCGGTGAAAAGGACCTGCCCGCGCCGGTAGCGACGCAGCCGGGAGCGGCGGGCCAGGCGGACGAGGTCTTCCTCGTCGAGCGTGCCGAGCAGCGACGACCGGCGCAGCAGCGCGATCGGATCGGCGCGCGAGCCTTCAGCAGGAACCCGGGAGCCTTCAGCAGGAGAAGGACTCGCCGAGCTCACGCGCCGGTGTGGGCGGGCTGCTGCGCCCAGCAACGCACGACATCGCGCATCGACAGGACCCCGACCACGGCCCCATCCTGGCACACCACGAGATGGCGGAAGCCACCACGCAACATGGCCGTGGCGGCAGCGTCCAGCGACCACTCCGGGTCGGCCACCACGGCGTTCTGCGTGAGGTGGTCTCCGGCGAGTTCGGCGTCGAGATCGTGACCGGCGGCCACGCTGTCGAGGATGTCGCGCTCGGTGAGGATGGACAGTCCTTGGCCGCCGTCGTCCTGAACGACAGCCGCTCCGACCCGCTGCGCCGACATGCGCTTGGCCGCGTGCCGGAGCGTGTGACTCGGGCCGATCGTCAGCACGACCGATGACATGCCATCGCGTACCCGCATGTAGGACCTCCGCCGTCGGTGGTCGAGCTCAGGCTCGCACGGTAGTTCCGAGCTTGTGCATTTGTGAAGAGCCTGGCTGGAAAGGTTCCCACAATCGGCAGACTTACTCCCTCACATATTCGTTCCATGTCTTGTAGCGGTCGAGCTCGCCCCTGACGGCGCCGCGGAAGATCTCGAGCAACTGACGGGTGACGGGACCCGGGCTCCCGGTGCCGATGGGACGATCGTCCACCTCGACCAGCGGAACCATCTCCGCCGCCGTGCCGGTGAAGAAGGCCTCGTCGGCCAGGTAAAGATTCGAGCGCACCAGCGGCGACTCGACGACCTCGTAGCCCTCGTCGCGCGCGATGGTCATGACCGCATCGCGGGTCAGCCCGGCGAGCACGCCATCCACGATCGGCGGGGTGATGAGCCGCTTGCCGTAGACGACGAAGATGTTCTCCCCGGTGCCCTCGGCGATGGTGCCGGCCGGGGTCAGCAGGATGGCCTCGTCGTAACCGGCCTTCAGCGCGGCGACCTTGGCCAGCGAGGAGTTGATGTACTGCCCGGTGCCCTTGCCCTCCGGCGGGATGACGTTAGGGCCGATGCGCTGCCAGGAGGAGACGGCCGCGCGCACGCCCCGGGCGGCGGCCTCGTCGCCGAGGTAGGCGCCCCATGGCCACACGGCGATGCTCGCCTTCGTCGGGCTCGGCAGCGGGTTGAGACCCATCTCGCCGTACCCGAGGTAGAGGAGCGGGCGGATGTAGCACGACTCGATCTCGTTGATCCGCACGGTTTCCTTGGTGGCGGCGACGATCTGCGCCACCGTCCATTCCGGCTCCATCAGGTAGATCTTCGCGCTGCGGAAGAGGCGCTCGATGTGCTCGGTGAGGCGGAAGACAGCCGGGCCGCGGTCGGTCGCGTAGGCGCGGATGCCCTCGAACACGCCCCAGCCGTAGTGCAGGGTCGGGTTGAGGATGTGGATGGTCGCGTCGTCCCAGTCGACGAACTCGCCGTCCATCCAGATCTTTTTCGTCGGGGTGATAGGCACGACGGCTCCTAGCGCGGGACCAGCGGCTGCGGTCTGTTGAGGTCAGGTGATATCGCTGCCACCGTACCGCCCGGTAGCTATCCGGCTGCTGCCGCGGCGAGCGACTCCCCGACCTCCCGTGTGCTGCGCGCGCCCGAGCCGCGGCTGGCGACATCAGCCGCGACGGCGGCCTCGACCCGCTGGGCCTGCTCGGTGAAGCCCAGGTGGTCGAGCAGCATGCCGACGGAAAGCACGGTGGCCGTCGGGTCGGCGATGCCCTGCCCGGCGATGTCGGGGGCGGAACCGTGCACCGGCTCGAACATGCTCGGGTGAGCACGCGAGACGTCGAGATTGCCGCTCGCGGCCAGGCCGATGCCGCCCGCGATGGCGGCACCGAGGTCGGTGAGGATGTCGCCGAACAGGTTGTCGGTGACGATGACGTCGAAGCGCTCCGGCGAGTTGACGAAGTACATCGAGGCGGCGTCGACGTGGCAGTAGTCGACGCTGACGTCCGGGTAGTCGCCGGCCACCTCGTTGACCGTCCGCTGCCACAGGCCGCCGGAGTGCACGAGGACGTTCGTCTTGTGCACGAGCGTCAGCCGCTTCTCGCGCCGCTGGGCCCGGCCGAACGCATCACGCACCACGCGCTCGACACCGAAACGAGTGTTGAGGCTCTCCTCGGTCGCGATCTCGTGGGGCGTGCCGGTGCGCAACTGCCCGCCCGCCCCCGCATAAGGACCTTCGGTGCCCTCGCGGACGACGACGAAGTCGATGTCGGGCTCGCCCGCGAGCGGGGTGGCCGCCCCCGGAAAGAGCCGCACCGGACGCAGGTTCACGTGATGGTCGAGGGCGAAGCGCAGGCGCAGCAGGAGCCCCCGCTCGAGCACGCCGCTCGGCACGCTGGGATCGCCGACGGCGCCGAGCAGGATCGCGTCAGCGTCACCGAGCTCGGCCAGCACGCTGTCGGGCAGCGTCTCGCCGGTGCGGTGCCAGCGCGCCGCGCCGAGGTCGTACTCGACCGCGTCCACCTTCTCGCCCGTGCTGGAAAGCACGGAATCGAGCACCCGCAAGCCTTCCGCTACGACCTCCGGGCCGATGCCGTCGCCTGCGATGACCGCGAGTTTCATGAACCCGAAACTACCTAAGGTCGCCGCGCCCAACGAACGCACCCATGATCATGGTCTCAGCCGTTTGAGGGGCCGAAAACCATGATCATGGGTGCGTTGATCTTGGTTACGCGCGGTTGACGGCGCTCACGACGGCGTAGAGCGAGGAGGTGAGGATGTTGGAGTCGACGCCGACGCCCCACAGAACCCGCCCGTCACGGGCTGCCTCCACGTACGCCGCGGCCCGGGCGTCCTCCCCGGCACCGATGGCGTGCTCGGCGTAATCCAGCACCCGCACGTCCATGCCGACGGTGCCGAGGGCATGCACGAACGTCGCGATCGGGCCGTTGCCCTCGCCGTGGATGACCTGCTCGACCCCGTCGAGTTCGACGGTGAAGTCGGATGCGGCGAGGTTGTACGAACGCAGCCGCAGCCGGGCATTTCCGCCGCCGAGGTACTCGGTGTTGAAGATGCTCCAGATCTCATCCGAGCTGACCTCGCCGCCCTCGGCGTCGGTGTGCTTCTGGACGACGCCGCTGAACTCGATCTGCAGCCGGCGCGGGAGGTCGAGCCCGTGATCGGCCTTCAGCAGGTACGCGACCCCGCCCTTGCCGGACTGGCTGTTGACCCGGATGACCGCCTCGTAGGTGCGGCCCACGTCGAAGGGGTCGATCGGGAGGTACGGAACCTGCCAGAGCTCGCTGCCGGGAACGCCGGCCGCCTGGTCACGATCGAGCGCCTCGAGACCCTTCTTGATGGCGTCCTGATGCGAGCCGGAGAACGCGGTGTAGACCAGTTCGCCGCCGTACGGGTGGCGCGGGTGCACCGGCAGCTGGTTGCAGTGCTCGACCTCGCGGCGGATCTCGTCGATGTCGGAGAAGTCGATCATCGGGTCGATGCCCTGGCTGAACAGGTTCAGCCCGAGCGTCACGAGGCAGACGTTGCCGGTGCGCTCGCCGTTGCCGAACAGGCATCCCTCGACCCGGTCGGCGCCGGCCTGCACGCCGAGTTCCGCTGCGGCTACGGCGGTTCCGCGGTCGTTGTGAGGATGCAGCGACAGCACCACCGCGTCGCGGCGGGTGAGCGCGCGGCTCATCCACTCGATCTGGTCGGCATAGACATTGGGGGTCGCCATCTCCACGGTGGCAGGCAGATTGAGCACGACCGGGCGTACCGCATCGGGCTGCCACACGTCCATCACGGCCTCGCACACCTCGACCGCGTAGTCGAGTTCGGTGCCGGTGAAGGACTCCGGGCTGTACTGCCACCGGACCTCGGCCGTACCGAGGTATTGCTCGGCGTACTTCGCGCACCACTCGGCGCCGCGCACGGCGATGTCCTTCACGCCGTCGCGGTCGAGGCCGAAGACCACCCGGCGCTGCAGGGTAGACGTCGAGTTGTACAGGTGGACCAGCGCCTGGCCGCGGAAGCCCGCAAGCGACTCCATCGTGCGCTCGATCAGCTCCTCGCGAGCCTGGGTGAGCACCTGCACGGTGACGTCGTCGGGGACCAGATCCTGCTCGACCAGCGAGCGGATGAAGTCGAAATCGGTCTGGCTCGCCGCCGGGAAGCCGATCTCGATCTCCTTGTAGCCCAGGCGAACCAGGAGGTCGAACATCCGCCGCTTGCGCGCCGGGCTCATCGGGTCGATCAGGGCCTGGTTGCCGTCACGAAGGTCGACGCTGCACCACTGCGGCGCGGCGGTGATGGCGCGCTCCGGCCAGGTGCGGTCGGGCAGGTCTATCGGGGGGAACGCGACGTACTTGTGGATCGGCATGCCCGACGTCTGCTGCCGGCCGGCACGGATGTCATACGAAGGTGCTGAAAAAGGTGCACGGTCTTCGTGCATGGGAGGCTCCTCGTGGTCGCCATGGAGGCGGCCGGCGCGCAGCAGATAGCCGCGGCGAGGGAGCCGGCCTCTCTTAGAGGGCCCCGCCGCGGCGACTAAGCAGAAGGTGCGCCATCGGGAAGCAGGCTACCAGCACTACCTTCCCCCTGGCGACCCGCTCTCTGTTCCGACGCCGCCATGGTGCCCGCAAGACCGGACAAATGGGCCAGCCGCATCAGCTCGCTCGGGCGAAACGACGGGCCGCCGGCACGGGCCAGCAGGATGGCTTGGTAGGGGCCGTTGACCGGCGCAGCGGCTAGTTCGACGCTGCGTTCGGTCCAGGCTTCGGGGACCCAGCCCTCCCCCCACGTGAAGCGGCGCGCGGACGCGAGCGGCATCCACGGGGTCGCAAACTCCCTTTCCCGCGGGGCATTCGCGCTCGCCGCGACGATCCGCGGCAGCGCGAACGGGGTGGCCTCGAGCACCATCGCCCACTGCGCGCGGAACGCCTCCGGAACGTGCATCGCCAGTTGGCGCAGCGCCTGGTCCGGCTGGCTGGCGAGCGCGTCGACGATGTCGAGATCGCGCACGGTCTCGGCGGCCCGCGGATGCGGTCGCAAGGATTCGACGCGGACGCCCGGAACCGACTGGGCCGCCGAGATCAGGGCATCCGCGAGACCGCTGTCAGGCAGCCCCACCACCAGATCGTCGACGGCGCCGTCGGGCCCGTGCTCGATCACGTCCAGGGACTCGATGTCGACGCCCGCGGCCCCCAGCGCGGTCGCGACGGCACCGAGCGACCCCGGTCGGTCGGGAAGGACCAGGCGCAAAAGGTAAGTCATGCCGCGCATGACTTTCACGATGCTTTGGTGTCATTGCAGGCGGGTTGCGAACGTGGGTCCACCAGATTCCAGCGCCAAACGCCGCGCCCCGTCGACTGGTTCGACGGCGAACATCGATGGATCGGGCCAGCCGCGGCGTTCGTACGCCCTTCGTACGCAAGCTTGCGCCCCCGGCGCGTCACGCGCATGGGACATCGCGAGGACGCAGCCGCCGAATCCGCCGCCCGTCATCCGGGCACCCAGCGCTCCGCCGGCCAGCGCCGCCTCCACGGCAACGTCGAGCTCGGGTGCGGACACCTCGAAGTCGTCGCGCAGCGAGGCATGCGACGCGGTGAGCAACGGACCCACCTCGGCGGCGCGATCCGCCCGCAGCAAGGCCACTGCCCGCGTCACGCGAGCATTCTCGGTGTAGACGTGGCGGGCGCGGCGCCCGAGCAGACCGTCGCGGCCGCCGGCGCCGGCGAGGACGGCGACGCTCCCGACGTCGGCGTCGCGAAGCGTCGCCACCCCCAGTGCGGCCGCGGCTTCGGCGCATTCGCGACGCCGATCGGCGTACCCGCTCCCGGCGGTGCTGTGGCGCACCCCGGTGTCGATCACCGTCAGCTCCAGGTCACCGAAATCCACTGGCACTACAGCGATTTCGCGGTCGCGGACGTCCAGATACACCACGCCGCCCGCCACCCCGAACAGCGACGCGACCTGGTCCATGATCCCGGTCTGGGCGCCGACCTCGGTGTTCTCCGCCGACTGGCACGCCAGCGCCAGCGCCATCCGCGAGAGGCCGCCTCCCACCAACTCGTCGAGCGCGAGGGCGATGGCACATTCGAGAGCCGCACTCGAGGACAGCCCGCCGCCGCTCGGTACGTCGGAGTCGACGATGAGGTCCGCGCCGGGCAGCGCCAGACCCGCCTCGCGAAGTGCACGCATCACCCCGCGCGGGTAGGCCAGCCAGCTCTCCGGCTCACCCTGGCACGACCAGGCGAGCAGCCGGCCGTCATCGCGCAGCGCCACGGCGGCGAGGGCCTGACGGTCGATGGCGAACGGCAGCACCAGTCCGTCGTTGTAGTCGGTGTGCTCGCCGATCAGGTTCACCCGCCCCGGCGCGCACCAGATCCCGTCCGGATCGCGGCCGACGCGGGCGCGAAACGTCCGCGCGAGCCGGTCGGCGCGCTCAGCCGGCAGCACGGCGCAGGCTTTCCGCGGCCACCTCGGGGGCGACGTCCGTCAGGTACGCGCCGCCCATCAGCTCCGACCCCGCCACGTACTTGATCTTGTCGGCGGTCCGGTGCACCGGCGCGAACTCCCAGTGCACGTGGCTCAGCGGCGCCCAGCTCGCGAGCTTGTCCAGCCCGCCCGTCAGGTGCAAGCGGCCGGCGAGCTCGCTCGGATGGCAGGTGGGCGCCTGATGGATGCCCATGACGTACGGCAGCGAGAAGCCGAAGAGGCGGTCGTACGCCTGCAGCAGCACCTCAAGCAGGTCAGCCACGTCGTCGCGTTCGACCTCCGGAAGGTGGAGCAGGTCGGGCCGGTGGTGGATCGGGACGACATGCACCTCGTACGGGAACCGCGCCCAGGCGGGAACGAACGCGACCACCCCGCCCCGGCGCGCAACGATGCGCCGGCCGCCGGCGATCTCCCCCGCCACGACGTCGCACTCGACGCAGCGCCCCGTCCGGCGCCGGTAGTCGTCCGCGGCGCGCAGTTCGCGCAGCGGCCGCGGCGGAACGTCGCTGTAGCCGTAGATCTGGCCGTGGGGGTGGTCCAGGGTGACGCCGATGACCGCGCCTTTGTTCTCGAACGCCAGCACGTAACGCACGGGTGGCTCGGCGCCGAGGATCTCGTAGCGGTCGGCCCACACGTCCACCAGCAGCCGCAGCCGATCCACTCCCACCTCAGCCAAGGTCGTGTCGTGGCGATCGCTGTAGACGACGACCTCGCAGCGTCCGGCGGCGGGCTCGACCGCGATCAGATCCGTGGCCGCGATGTCGGGAGGCGGCGGATCGGGGGTCAGGCTCGGAAACCGGTTGTCGAAGACGGCGATGTCGAACGCGGCGCGCGGGATCTCGGTCCGGCTGGCCGGGTCGCGGGTGGGGCAGAGCGGGCACCGCTCGGTGGGCGGCTGGTAGGTGCGGTCCTGGCGGTGGGTGGCAACGGTGACCCACTCGTCGGCTGTGGGGTCGTAGCGACGCTCACTCACCCCTGGGCTCGCCGGGTCGGCGGGCTCGCCGGACGTGAATAGAGGGTGAGCCGGCGACCGTCCGGTAGCCGCGTCACCTGACGCTCGAACCGCCCGGCGACCGGCTCGTCGCCGCTCGCGGGACTGTCGCGGACGTTCGGGGGTGCGGGATCGGCCGACACGGGAAAACCATACGGGCCAGGGCCAAAGGTCCTGCCCGATAGGTCTGGCGCCAGGACCTGTTCTGAGGGCACCATAATGGGGTGAACGTTGTCACTTGCGTGTGGTGCGGCCAGCTTTTCGCGGCCTCTCATGACCTGCGCTGGCACCTTCGCCACGATCACCAGCTCGACGTTCCGGCAACTGGCCACCAGGGCCCCGACATGAGCACCGAGCGTGAGCCCGACCCGCCGACGATCAGCCTGTCAGCTGGAAACGAGGTCCACCCAACGGGTCACGCGCGCACCGATGGTGTCACCGATGTGACGGGCGACGTCTGGGGGCACGGGCGAATCGAGCGACAGCGACATGAGCGCCTCGCTGCCCGCCGCCTCGCCTCGGCTGACCTGGGCGCTGGCGATGTTGACTCCCGCTTCGCCGAGTAGCGCCCCGACGTTTCCGACCACGCCCGGGCGATCGTCGTAGCGCACGAACAGCAGGTGGGCCGACGGCCGTAGGTCGACCTCGTAGCCGTCGATCTCGGTGATGCGCTCGACCTGACGGGTGCCCATCAACGTGCCGCTCACCGAGAGCGCGGCGCCGCCGGGCAGCACCCCGCGGACCGTGACCAGGTTGCGATAGTCCGGCGATTGCGGGTCGCGTTCGAGGGCGACGGTGATCCCGCGCTCGGACGCCAGCAGCGGCGCATTCACGTAGGTCACCTGCTCCTCGACCACCGCGCGGAAGACACCCTTCAGCGCCGCCAGCTGCAGGACGCCCACGTCCTCGGCGGCGATCTCCCCGCGCACCTCGATCGTCAGGCTGGTGGCGACCCCGCCGGCCAGGCCGGTGAACAGCTGACCGAGCGTTTCGGCAAGCGGCAGCCCAGGCCGGACGTCCTCGCTCACCGAGCCGCCGGCCTGCACGTTCACCGCATCAGGAACGAACTCGCCGTTCAGCGCGAGTCGTACCGAACGCGCGACGGCCAGCCCGGCCTTCTCCTGCGCCTCCTCCGTACTGGCCCCGAGGTGCGGGGTGACGACGGCGTGAGGAGCGCCGAACAGCGGCGAGGCGGTGGTGGGTTCCTTCGCGTAGACGTCGATACCCGCCCCGCCGAGGTGCCCCGAATGGAGCGCCTCGGCCAGCGCTGCCTCGTCGACCAGCCCGCCTCGGGCCGCGTTGATCAGGATGGCACCGGGCTTGCAGGTGGCGAGCTCGGTCTTGCCGATCATGCCGAGGGTCTCGGGAGTCTTCGGCAGGTGGACCGAGAGCACGTCGCACTCCGCCAGCAGCTCGGGCAGCGTAACGAGCGAGACGCCCATCTGCGCGGCACGAGCGGTCGAGACGTAGGGGTCGTACGCCAGGATGCGCATCCCGAACGCCGACAGCCGCTGTGCGACGAGGGCGCCGATGCGTCCGAGGCCCAGCAGCCCTGCGGTCTTGCCGGTGAGCTCGACCCCAGTGAACTGCGAGCGCTTCCACTCACCCGAGGTCAGCGAGGCGTGCGCGGCCGGGATCCGGCGGGCCACGGCCAGCAGCAACCCGACCGCGTGCTCGGCGGCACTGACGATGTTGGACTGCGGGGCATTGACGACCATGACCCCGCGTGCCGTCGCGGCCGGGACGTCGACGTTGTCGAGCCCGACGCCGGCCCGGGCCACGACCTTGAGCCGGGGAGCGGCGGCGAGTGCCTCCGCGTCGACGGTCGTGGCGCTGCGCACGATCAGGGCATCAGCCCCGGCCAGCGCGGGAAGCAGCGCCGCCCGGTCGGCGCCGTCGACGTGCCGCACCTCGAAATCCTGATCGAGCAGCCCGATTCCGGCGGGCGAGAGCTCCTCGGCGATGAGAACGACGGGACGGGCTACCGGGGAGGGGTTTGGCGCGCTCACTCGGGGCGGATCCAGGACATCATCGGCCGCAGTTGGGCGCCGACCTGCTCGATCGGGTGGTGCTTGCCCTCCTCGACGAGCTTGTCGAACGTCGGCCGGCCGGCGTCGTCCTCGGCCACCCACTCCTTGGCGAACGAGCCGTCGGTGATCTCACGGAGGATGCGGCGCATCTCGTCCTTCACGGCGCTGGTGATGATGCGCGGGCCGCGGGTGACGTCGCCGTACTCGGCGGTGTCGGAGATCGAGTAGCGCATGTTGGTGATGCCGCCCTCGTACATGAGGTCGACGATCAGCTTGAGCTCGTGAAGGCACTCGAAGTACGCGACCTCGGGCTGGTAACCCGCCTCGACGAGGGTCTCGAACCCGGCCTGCACGAGGGCGGTGGTGCCGCCGCAGAGCACGGCCTGCTCGCCGAAGAGGTCGGTCTCGGTCTCCTCGGTGAAGGTCGTGCGCAGCGCGCCGGCGCGGGTGCCGCCGATGCCCTTCGCCCATGACAGCGCGAGCGTGAGCGCCTGGCCGGTGGCGTCGTTCTCGACGGCGACGAGGCACGGAACTCCCTGGCCCTCGACGAACGTGCGGCGCACCAGGTGCCCGGGACCCTTGGGGGCCACCATGCACACGTCGACGCCGGATGGCGGCTTGACGAGGTCGTACCGGATGTTGAAGCCGTGGCCGAAGAAGAGCGCCTGGCCGTCCTCGAGGTGCGGCGCGATCGACTCGTTGTAGATCCGGCGGTGGGCCGTGTCGGGCGCCAGGATCATGATCACGTCAGCCTCGGCCGCGGCCTCCGCCGGTGTGACGACGCGCAGACCCTCCGACTCAGCCTTTGCCCGGCTCTTGGAGGTCTCGGGCAGCCCGACGCGGACGTCGACCCCACTGTCACGCAGGTTCAGCGAGTGGGCATGGCCCTGGCTGCCGTAGCCGATGACGGCCACCTTGCGCTGCTGGATCACCGAGAGGTCGGCGTCCTCGTCGTAGTAGATCTCCGGCATTGGAGCGGTCCTTCCGTGGTCAGGCGCGATGATTGCGAAAATCAGGGAGCTATCAGGCGGAACGATCGACCGCGCGCAGCGAGCGGTCGGTCATGGAACGGGCACCGCGGGCGACCGCGACCATGCCGGACTGGACGAGCTCGCGGATGCCGTACGGCTCGAGCACCCGCACCAGCGCCTCCAGCTTGTCACGCGTGCCGGTGGCCTCGATGGTGACCGCGTCGATAGCGACGTCCACCACGTTTGCCCGGAAGAGCCCGGCGGTCTCCAGGACCGCCGAGCGCGACGCGGCATCGGTGTGCACCTTGACGAGCATCAGCTCGCGCAGCACGCTCGCGCCGTCCTCGAGCTCGACGATCTTCAGCACGTTGATCAGCTTGTTCAGCTGCTTGGTGACCTGCTCGAGCACGGCGTCGGGAGCATCGACCACGATCGTCATGCGGCTGACGTCGCTGTGCTCCGTCGGGCCGACCGCGAGCGACTCGATGTTGAAGCCGCGCCGGCTGAACAGGCCCGAGATGCGGGCCAGGACACCCGGCTTGTTCTCGACCAGGACCGAGAGGGTATGACGGCTCATTTGGTGGCCCCGCTTTCGGCTTCGTCGATGGTTTCCTGGATTTCGCCCAACTCGTAGTCGAAGACGGGCGCGGTATCCCGGGCCACCTTGATGTCGTCATTGCTGGTGCCGGCGGCGACCATCGGCCACACCATCGCGTCCTGGTGGACGACGAAGTCGATCACGACCGGACGGTCGGTGACCCCCATCGCCTTCTCGATCGTGGCGTCGACGTCGGAGGCCGAGTCGCAGCGCAGCCCGACCCCGCCCAGCGCTTCCGCGAGCTTGACGAAGTCGGGAACGTACGTCGGCTGACCCTTGCGCAGGTCGGTGTTGGAGTAGCGCTCGCCGTAGAAGAGCGTCTGCCACTGACGGACCATGCCGAGCGCCCCGTTGTTGATGACCGCGACCTTGATCGGGATCCCCTCGATGGCGCACGTCGCCAGTTCCTGATTGGTCATCTGGAAGCAGCCGTCGCCGTCGATCGCCCAGACGAGCGTGTCGGGCTGCCCGACCTTCGCGCCCATGGCCGCCGGCACCGCGTAGCCCATCGTTCCGGCGCCGCCGGAGTTCAGCCAGGTGTAGGGCTTCTCGTACTTGACGAACTGCGCCGCCCACATCTGGTGCTGACCGACGCCGGCGACGTAGATCGCCTCCGGACCGGCGATCTTGCCGAGGCGCTCGATGACGTACTGCGGCGAGAGGGTGCCGTCGGCGGGCAGGTCGTAGCCCACCGGGTAGGTCTCGCGCCAGCCGTCGAGCTTCGCCCACCAGGCGGACAGGTCAGCCTTCGGCTCGTTGCTGAGCACGGCCGTCAGCTCGCGGATCACGGCCTTCGCGTCGCCCACGATCGGCACCGCAACGGCGCGGTTCTTCCCGATCTCCGCGGGGTCGACGTCGGCGTGGATGACCTTCGCGTCAGGGGCGAACGTCGGCAGGTGGCCGGTCACCCGGTCGTCGAAGCGGGCGCCGAGCGTGATGAGCAGGTCGGACTTCTGCAGCGCCGTCACCGCAGCCACCGACCCGTGCATTCCGGGCATGCCGAGGTGCTGGCGGTGGCTGTCGGGGAACGCCCCGCGCGCCATGAGCGTCGTCACGACCGGGATCCCGGTGAGCTCGGCGAGCGCGAGCAGCTCCTCGGCAGCGTGGGCTTTCAGCACGCCGCCTCCGACGTAGAGCACCGGCCGCTCGGATGCGCTGATCAGCTTGGCCGCCTCGCGCACCTGCTTGGCGTGCGGGCGCAGGTTCGGCCGGTAGCCCGGCAGGTCGAGCTGCTTGGGCCAGGTGAACGTGGTCTGCGCCTGCAGGACGTCCTTGGGCAGGTCGACGAGCACCGGCCCGGGACGTCCGGTCGAGGCGATGTGGAACGCGGCCGCGATCGTCTTGGGGATGTCAGCCGGGTCGGTCACCAGGAAGTTGTGCTTGGTGATCGGCAGCGTGATGCCGCAGATGTCGGCTTCCTGGAACGCGTCGCTGCCGATGGCCGGGCTCGGCACCTGGCCGGTGATGGCCACGATCGGCACGCTGTCCATGTAGGCGTCGGCGATCGGGGTGACGAGGTTGGTAGCGCCCGGGCCGGAGGTCGCCATGCACACCCCGACCCGGCCCGTGGCCTGCGCGTACCCGGTGGCGGCGTGGCCCGCACCCTGCTCGTGGCGGACCAACACGTGGCGGATCGTGCTGTCGAACAGCGGGTCGTACGCGGGCAGGATCGCCCCGCCCGGGATGCCGAAGATGACCTGAACGCCAGCAGCCTCCAGCGAGCGGACGAGCGACTGCGCGCCGGTTATGGTCGCCGGATTCGGCGGCGGATTCGACACTGTCATGGCTGCTCCCTCTGCAGGGGTGGTACGGGTTGGGGTTCGACGTGGCGTCTGAGCTGTGAACAAACAAAAGCCCCCCGTGCCGAAGGCACTGGAGGGCGGCGCACGCAGCGGGGGGGCTACGGGCGCAAGCAGGCTACAAGTCGCAGGTTCTGCACATCCTCACTCTCGCTGACGATCCGCGCTTCGTCAAATGGCCTTGGTCCTGACCCGCTCGCGGCGACGCGCCGCGCAGGCCAGCGGGTCAGGCCGCGCCGAGGGCGGTCAGGAAGTTCGCCGCGATGGGGGCGGCCACCGACGCGCCGAAGCCGCCGCCGTCCACGAGGACGGCGAAGGCCACGGTGCCGCGCCAGCCGATGAACCAGGCGTGCGTCGGCGGGTTGGGCCCGCTGCCGTACTCGGCGGTGCCGGTCTTGCCGTAGACCACCCCGGGGAACTGCAGGACATCGGCGGTCCCGGAGGTGACCACCGCCCGCATCATGTCCTTCAGCTCCGCATCGACCCTCGCGGGCAGCGGATGGATCTGCGAGCTGTGCCCGGACAGGAAGGGCTTGCGCCACGAGCCGGCCGCCACGGCTGCCGCCACCGTCGCCATCTGCAGCGGGCTGGCCTGCACCTGCCCCTGCCCGAACGCGGCCGCGGCGGCCACGACGTCACTGGTCGGCTGCGGATACGACCCGCCGTAGCTCTCGATCGGCAACGGCTGCGTGCCGTCGAACCCGTAGAGCGCTGCGGCGCGCTTCATGTCAGCCTCGGTCAGCGACTCGCGCAGGTTCACGAATGCGGTGTTGCAACTGACGGCAAACGCCTTGATCAGGTTGATCCGACCGAACGATTCGTTGCTCGCGTTCTTGAAGACGTAATTGTCGACCGTGCGCGTGGGCGGGCAGTCCAGCGGGGTGTTCTCGTTGCGGCCGGCGAGCAGCGCGGCCGTCGTGGTCACCACCTTGAAGGTCGAGCCCGGCGGGTACTGGCCGCGGATCGCGCGGGCAAAGCCCCCGGGCGGGTGGTTCACCGTCGCCAGCACCCCGCCGGTGCGGGTGTCGATCGCGACGAGCGCGGCGGGCAAGCCGACCGGCGCGAGGGCCGTCTCACCCGCCCGCTGGACACGAAGGTCGAGGGTGGTCGTGACGTCGCGGCCGGCAACCGCGGCGTAGCTCTTCAACGTCGCCAGCCGGATCGCGCCTTGCATCAGCACGATCGCCCCACCGGCAGTGCCGGAGAGCTGTGGGTTGTAGACGCGCTCGATCCCCGTCTGCCCGGCGAGGTCGCCGGCGGAGAACTCGGGCCCCGAGGCCTTGGCCTGCGCGGCGGACAGGGGTCCGACAGTGCCGAGGACGTTCGAATCGAGGTCCCCGTCAGCCCCGCGCAGCGGCAGCCCTTCGGCGTCGAGCAATTGGCCGCGGGCGGCGGCCACGTGAGTACGCACCAGGACGCGGTCGGCCGTCAGCCGGGGTTCGATGGCGGCGGGCGTGAACTGCACGCGCCAGACGTCCTGCTTCGCCGCGTTCCTGGTCTTGACGAGAGTGAGCGAACCCGAGTAGCTCCACGCCCCGAGCCCGCGGAGCGTGAGGTGGGCCGTGTAGGGAGCAGTGCCGCGGTCGCCGGTCTGGTCGCGGGTGAGCGGCCCCGGCGTGTAGCTGGCCGCGGTGACGATCAGGTTGCGCCGCATCGGGGCATCCACTGCGGCGATCGCGGACGCGGGCACGCTCGCGTAGGCCGCCATCCCGGCGTAATTCGCCTTCGACCACGACGTGAGATAGGCCGAAAGCGCCGCGGTGGCTTCCTCCTGCCGGCGGTCCGGCGAGTGGTGACGCGTGAGCAGGTAGGCCCCCGCGCCCGCCACGATCAGGACCGGGATCAGCGCCAGGATGACGACGCGGACCCAGTGACTCTTCTCGCGCGCAACGACGTCCGGCTCGCTCACCGGGAGGCCTCAGCCGGGCAACAGTGGCTGGCCCAACCCATCAGTCGCAGACCGCGCCCTCGGCCGCGGACCCGACGAGCCTGGCGTATTTGGCGAGCGCGCCCGTGGTGTAGCGCGGCTCCAACGGCTTCCAGGCGGCGCGGCGGCGCTCCAGCTCGTCGGCGTCGACGTGCAGATCGAGCTTGCGGTTGGGCACGTCGAGCGTGATGCGGTCGCCGTCAGCGACGAGCGCGATCGGCCCGCAGTCAGCAGATTCGGGCGCGACGTGACCGACACACAGGCCGAACGTGGCTCCTGAGAATCGCCCGTCGGTCAGCAGCGCGACATCGTGGCCGAGGCCGGCGCCCTTGATGGCTGCCGTGACGGCGAGCATCTCGCGCATCCCGGGCCCGCCCTTGGGACCCTCCCAGCGGATCACCACGATGTCGCCCGCGGCGATGCGCCCTTCGGTCACCGCTTCCATCGCCAGCGCCTCGCCGTCGAAGACCCGGGCAGTGCCCTCGAAGACCAGCGTGTCCATGCCGGCGCTCTTCGCGACGGCGCCCTCGGGGGCCAGCGACCCGCGCAGGATCGCGATGCCGCCCGTGGAGTGCAGCGGGCGCTCCAGCGGCGCGAGAACGGTGCCGTCGAGATCGGGCGGAGCCAGGTCGGAAAGCTCCTCGCCGAGCGTGCGGCCCGTGACGGTGAGCGCGTCACCGTGCAGGAGCCCCGCCTCGAGCAGCGCGCGCATGACGACGGGCACCCCGCCGATCCGGTCGAGATCGGTCATCACGTAAGTACCGAACGGGCGCACATCGGCGATGTGGGGAACCTGCCGGCCGATCCGGTCGAAGTCGTCGAGCGAGAGATTGACCCGCGCCTCGTGGGCGATGGCGAGCAAATGCAGCACCGCGTTGGTCGAACCTCCCAGCGCCATCACGACCGCGATCGCGTTCTCGAAGGCGTCGAAGGTGAGGATCTGACGTGCGGTGATCCCCTGCTCGATGAGGCGAACGACGGCCTCTCCGCTGGCCCGGGCATACGCGTCACGCCGGCCGTCGACGGCCGGCGCCGAGGCAGAACCGATCAGTGACATGCCGAGCGCCTCGGCCGCCGACGCCATCGTGTTGGCGGTGTACATGCCGCCGCAGGAACCCTGGCTCGGGCACGCGGACCTCTCCACGGCCTTCAGCTGGGCGTCGTCGATCTTGCCGCTGGAGCGTGCGCCGACGGCCTCGAACACGTCCTGGATGGTGGACAGCCGGCCGTCCGGCATCCGCCCGGGCAGGATCGACCCGCCGTAGAGGAACACCGACGCCAGGTCGAGCCGGGCCGCGGCCATGAGCATGCCCGGCAGGCTCTTGTCGCAACCGGCGAGCAGCACGCTCCCGTCGAGCCGCTCGGCGTGCATCATCAGCTCGACCGAGTCGGCGATCACCTCACGCGAGACGAGCGAGGCACGCATGCCCTCGTGACCCATCGAGATCCCGTCGGACACCGCGATGGTGCCGAACTCCAGCGGGTAACCGCCGGCCGCGAACACCCCCTCCTTCGCCGCTGCGGCCAGCCGCTGCAGCGGCAGGTTGCAGGGGGTGACCTCGTTCCACGACGAGGCGACGCCGATCTGGGACTTGTCCCAGTCGTCATCGGTCAGGCCGACAGCGCGCAGCATGGCGCGAGCGGGGGCACGCTCGACGCCTTCGGTCACCTCGAAGGAACGGGGCTTGCGAGAGGGATGCTGGTCTTGCGGCACGGTCGCACGATACGTGCGAAGTCCGACGGCGCCGTGAAGCTTTCCCCGCCGCGTCGCGCCGCGGGTCAGCTCGCGCCGAGCCGCTCCAGCAGGGACGCCCGCACCTTGGCCGCGTCAGCCGAGCCCTTCATCGCCTTCATGACGGCGCCGACCAGCGGTCCGACCGCCGCCGCCTTGCCATCGCGCACCTTCTGCGCAATATCCGGCGCGTCAGCGATCGCAGCGTCGCAGGCGGCGGCGAGCGCGTCGGCGTCCTCGACCATGGCTAACCCACGCGTGGCCATCACCTCATCCGGCCCACCCTCGCCGTCGAGCACTCCGGCCAGCACCTGGCGGGCCAGCGCATTCGTCAGCGTCCCGGCTGCGACCAGCTCGATCACGCGAGCCACGTCGACGCCCGTCACAGGCAGCTGCGACGGTTCCACCCCGCGCTCAGCCGCGGTGCGGGCGAGCTCGTTCAGCCACCACGCACGCGCCGGGTCCGCAGCGGCGCCCGCGGCGATCGTGTCTTCCACCAGGTCGAGCACTCCGGCACCGATCATCTGCTCGAGCTCCAGCGGGCTGAAGCCGAATTGCTGGCACAGCCGCGCCCGGCGGGCCGCCGGAAGTTCCGGCAGGGCGTCGCGGATCGTTTCGATGTGGGACGCGTCCAGCGCGACCGGCAGCAGGTCGGGTTCCGGGAAGTAGCGGTAGTCAGTCGCCTCTTCCTTGGTGCGCCCGGCCTGGGTAATGCCGCGGGCCTCGTCGAAGTGGCGCGTCTCCTGCACGATCCGCTCGCCGGCGTCGAGGCGCTGCGCCTGGCGGCCGATCTCGTGGATGATCGCCCGCTCGACGGAGCGGATCGAGTTCAGGTTCTTGGTCTCGGTGCGGGTGCCGAACGCCTCGGTACCGCGCGGGCGGAGCGAGACGTTGGCGTCGCAGCGAAGCTGGCCCTGCTCCATGCGAACCTCGGAAACGCCCAGCGCGCGCAGCAGTTCCCGCAGCTCGGTGACGTACGCGGCAGCGACCTCCGCCGAGCGGATGTCGGGCTCGGTGACGATCTCGACGAGCGGCACCCCGGCCCGGTTGTAGTCCAGCAGCGAGTGGGTGGCGCCGTGGATACGCCCGTCGCCGCCGCCGACGTGCAGCGACTTGCCGGTGTCTTCCTCCATGTGGACGCGGGTGATCCCCACCCGGTGCGTCTCGCCGCCCACCTCGACGTCCAGGTAGCCGCCGACGCAGAGGGGCTCGTCGTACTGGCTGATCTGGAAGTCCTTCGGCATGTCCGGGTAGAAGTAGTTCTTGCGGGCGAAGCGGCACCAGGGCGCGATCGAACAGTTCAGCGCGAGCCCGATGCGCACCGTCAGCGCGACGGCTGCCTCATTGACCACCGGCAGGGCGCCCGGCAGGCCCAGGCAGACCGGGCACACCTGGGTGTTCGGCTCAGCACCGAACGCCGTGGGGCAGCCGCAGAACATCTTGGAGACGGTGCCGAGCTCGACGTGGGTCTCGAGGCCGATCACGGCCTCGTAGTCGGTACCGATGGCTGTGATGGTCATCGGGCGGCCACCGGCTCGCTGCTCAGATACGGGCTCAGCAAGGGTCCTCCCCGGCGCGTGTCGAGCTCGGCCTCGAGAGCTCCCGCCACCCGGTACATGCGCTCGTCGGCGAGCGCCGGAGCCATGATCTGCAGGCCGACCGGAAGCCCGTCCGCCAGCCCGCAGGGCAGCGACAGCGCCGGGACGCCCGCCAGATTCGCGGGGACCGTCGCCAGGTCGGTCGCGTACATGGCCGTCGGATCGTCGACGCGCTCGCCGAGGGGGAACGCGACGGTCGGCGTCGTCGGTGAGACCAGGACGTCGACCGTCTCGAAGGCCGCCGCGAAATCGCGGCTGATCAGCGTGCGGACCTTCTGCGCCTGGGCGTAGTAAGCGTCGTAGTAGCCGCTCGAGAGCGCATACGTACCGATCATGATCCGGCGCTTCACCTCGGCGCCGAAGCCGGCGTCACGGGTGCGGCTCATGACGTCCTCGACCCCGTCGGAGTCGGCCCCGATCCGCAACCCGAAGCGCATCCCGTCAAAGCGCGCCAGGTTGGACGAGCACTCGCTCGGGGCGATCAGGTAGTACGCGGGGAGCGCGAACCCGAAAGCCGGGCAGGACACCTCGGAGACGACCGCGCCGAGTTCCTCGAGCACCGCGACCGCCTCCCGGAAGCGGGCCTCGACCTCGGGCTCGTAACCGGCGCCGCCGAGCTCGCGCACCACGCCGACCCGCACGCCGCTGACGTCACGGCGGGCAGCGGCCTCTACGACCGGCGCGCTGAAGCCGACGATGCTGGTGGAATCCATCGGGTCGTGGCCGGCGATCGCCTCGTGGAGCAGCGCGGCGTCCAGTACGGTGCGGGCGAAAGGGCCGCCCTGATCGAGGCTCGAGGAGAACGCGACCAGCCCGTAGCGGCTCACGCCCCCGTAGGTGGGCTTCACGCCGACGATCCCGCAGACCGCGGCAGGCTGGCGGATCGAGCCACCGGTATCGGTGCCGACGGCCAGCGGGGCCTGCCCGGAAGCGACGGCGGCGGCGCTGCCCCCGGAAGATCCACCGGGGATCCTGCTGGTGTCCCAGGGATTGCGGGTGGGGCCGTAGGCCGAGTTCTCGGTGGAGCTGCCCATGGCGAACTCGTCCATGTTCGTCTTGCCGAGCACGACCACCCCGGCCGCGCGGAGGCGCTCGACGACGGTGGCGTTGTACGGCGGCACCCAGCGCTCGAGGATCTTGGAGCCACAGGTGGTGGGCACGCCGCGGGTGGCGAACACGTCTTTGAGCGCCAGCGGTACCCCGGCGAGCGGGCCGAGCGGCTCCCCGCGGCCGCGCGCAGCGTCCACCTCGCCCGCCGCGGCGAGCGCCGGGCCGGCCGAGACGTGCAGGAACGCGTGCAGCTCGGCGTCGGTGGCAGCGACCTGGTCGAGATGCGCCTGGGTGACCTCGACGGCGCTCAGGTCACCCGAAGCGATGGCGGACGCGAGGTCGGCGGCCGTACGGCCGACGATCGCGGGCTCGCTCATCCCTCCTCCTCGAGGATGCGCGGCACCCGGAAGCGGCCGTCCTGGGCGGCGGGCGCGGCCGCGAGGACGTCCTCGCGGGGAAGGCAGGGGCGGATCTCGTCCGGACGGAACCCGTTGGTCATCGGGACGGCATGGCTCGTCGGCGGCACCAGGGCCATAGCTTCCGGGGTGCCGGCCTCGGCCACGCGAGCGACGCTGGTCAAGATCACATCGAGCTGAGGCGCCAGGTGATCGAGCTCCTCGTCCGACAGCGCGAGCCGGGACAGTCGCGCCAGGTGGGCGACCTCCTGGCGGGTGAGGCTCATGTCCCGATCGTACGAGAGGGCTACCTCGACCCGACCGATCCAGCCGGGCCGGCCACTCCCGCGGACAACAAGGACACCCCGGACTCGTGCCGGTTGTTGAGGTGAATCACGGGCGAGGAGACGTCGACCGCAGCGACCGGGATGCGACGGTCGGCCTTGACCCGGTACATCGCGACGTCGGCGGCATGCAGGAGCGCGTCGACATCGCCGCCCGACGTCGGCGCCACCGCCGTGCCGACGCTCGCGCCGACGTTCACGGCCCGCCCGGCAATCTGGTAGGGCTCGCGCAGCGCCAGCCGGATACGCGCCGCCACCTGATCGGCGACGGCTTCCGGCGACATGGCCTCCGGTGCGCCGGGATCGGCCGCATCCTGCGGCGCCAGGGCCGGCGCGTCAGCGGACAGGTCGCACAGCAGCACGGCGAACTCGTCGCCGCCGAAGCGCGCCACCACGTCACCCGGCCGCACGGCGCCCGCGAGCCGGGCACCCAACAGCCGAAGCAGTTCGTCGCCGGCGAGGTGACCGTGGGTGTCGTTGACCGCCTTGAAGTCGTCGAGATCGACCATCAGGAGCGCCACCGGCGGGCTTTCACCGTCCGCTGACGCCAGCGCCGGCCGCGCCCGCTCCAGCAGCTGGGTGCGATTGGCCAGCCCGGTGAGCGGATCGTGCAGCGCCTGGCGCTCTCGCTCCTGCGCCAGCGATGCGGCCTGACCCACCGCGTAGAGCGGCACGAGCAACAAAGGCAGGAAGCCGCTGCTGCGCTCGGCGACCACGACCAGCAGCGGCGACAGGCAGAGCAGGGCGGCGGTGCTGACGATCCGGTAGCCGGGAGCGTCGAGCAGCACGCTCTTCCAGCTGACCCGCTGGTGGCGGGCAACCGCGCCGGCCACCAGCAGGTCGTTGACCAGGAAGAACGCCACGCCCGCAGCCGCGAGCGCCGGCAGGTCGTGGGCGCCGATGCTCTCCTGGCCGTGGTCGCCGATGTCGACCGAGCTGGCGATCAGGACCAGCGACGCGGCCGCGTAGGCCAGCGCGTACTGCGAGATGTTGAACGCCGTACGCCAGAGTCTTCGGCCGCGCACCGCGTCGGCGATGACGATCGCGACGACCATCGCGAGCAACGCCAGGCTGAGCCCCCAGTGCAGGAGCAGGGCGAAGACGAACGCTTCGGACGTGGTGAGCCCGGCCGGGTCACGCTTGTCGGACTTCACCAGCGGACGCAACTCGGCGACCAGCAGCAGGGTGACGACGGCGAGGTAAGGCCCGTCCCAGCGCTGGTGATGGCGGATCGCGCTGAAGAATTCTGTGACGAGCACCATGGCGCCGGCGCCGCAGACGAGCGCGAGGTAGCGCCAGAACGGCGCGGAATCGTTCACCGGGGCAATCTCACGGGGATCGGCCACGCGGCTGCGCCGCCCACGATGGATGCCGCCGGTTCGCCAGCTGCCGCTGCCGGGCGGCCGGGCGCGGTGACGACCGGAGACGGCTCCATCCGTCGCCAGCGCCGGGGCGACACCTGCCCGCCTCATCTTGTGGACCGCCTTGCCGTCGTCGTCATTCGGTGTCAGCCGGCTACGCCGATGATGTCACGGTTCGCTCTGCCGGGAAGGCGAATCCGCAGACGCTAGGACCCGAGCCCGGGCGGCCTCCACACCCTCCGCGAGCAGCGTCTGGAAGCCGCTTTCGTCCAGCAGCGCGACGCCGAGAGCCAGTGCCTTGTCGTACTTGCTCCGGCCCGGATCCTCACCGGCGACCACGAAGTCGGTCTTCTTGCTGACCGACCCGGTGACCTTGCCACCCCGCTCCTGCACCGCTTCTGCCGCGCTGTCACGGCTGAACGTGGTGAGCGTGCCGGTGATGACGACGCTGACCCCCTCGAGCGGACGGTCACCGCTCTCCTCGGCGCCGACATCGCTGGTGTTGACCCCGCCCTCGCGCAGCTTGCGCACGATCTCCTGATGAGCCGGGTCGGCAAACCAGCCGACGATCACCGCGGCCGTCTTCGGGCCGATGCCCTCCACCTCCTGGATGCGCTCGGCATCGGCGGCTTCGAGAGCATCGAGGGTGCGAAATTCGCGAGCGAGCATCTGCGCCGTCGGAGCGCCCACGTCGCGAATGGACAGCCCGACCAGGAGCCTCCAGAGCGGCTGGGTCTTCGCGTGCTCCAGCCCGCGCATGATCTGCTCGATCTTCTTCGCGCCGAACCCGGGCAGGCCGTCGAACGACTCCGGGGTCAGGCGCATGATGTCGCCGACGTCCTTGACGATCTCGCCGGACGAGAGCAGCCGGGCGGTCTCGAAACCGAGGCCGTCGATGTCAAGGGCGCTGCGCCCGGCGAAGTGGAAGATCGACCACACCCGCTGTGCAGGGCAGCCGACGTGGTTGGGACACCGAAGATCCACCTGATCGCCCTCGCGGACGAGTTCGGTGCCGCAAGCCGGGCAGTGGGTGGGCATGACGAACGCCTGCTCGCTGCCGTCGCGCAGCGCCGCGACGGGCCCGACGACTTCGGGGATGACGTCACCGGCACGCCGCACCACCACCGTGTCGCCGATCAGGACGCCGCGGCGCGCGACCTCGTACTCGTTGTGCAGGGTGGCCTGCCCAACCGTCACGCCGCCCACCCGAACCGGCTCCAGCACGGCGAACGGGGTGGCCCGGCCGGTGCGCCCGATACTCACGATGATGTTGTTGAGCTTGGTGTTGACCTCCTCCGGCGGGTACTTGTACGCGATCGCCCACCGCGGGGACTTCGAGGTGGCACCCAGGCGGCGCTGCAGGCTGAAATCGTCGACCTTGACGACCACCCCGTCGATCTCGTGCGGCGCGTCATGACGATGCGCGCCCCACCGCTCCACGTACGCCTGCACCTGCTCGAGCGTGGCGACGACGGAGGTGTAGCCGCTGACCGGCAGGCCGAGGGCGCCCAACTGCTCGTACGCCCGGGACTGGGTGCCGGGATCGAAGCCGCGGGACGCGCCGACCCCGTGCAGGGTGAGCGCCAGCGGACGGGACGCCGTCACCCGCGGATCCTTCTGCCGCAGCGAACCGGCCGCCGCATTGCGCGGATTGGCGAACGGCGCCTTGCCGGCCTCGATCAGGCCCGCATTCAGCTGCTCGAACGCCTCCAGCGGCAGGAAGACCTCACCCCTGACCTCGAGCAGCTCCGGCACCGGGACGCCGGCCGTCGCCTTCAGCTGGGTAGGCACGGTCTCGAGGGTGCGCAGGTTGTTGGTGATGTCTTCCCCGGTACGCCCGTCACCCCGGGTGGCGGCGCGCACCAGCCGGCCGTTCTCGTAGACGACGTCGACCGCCAGCCCATCGATCTTCAGCTCGCACAGCCACGCCGAGACCGCCGCCTCGCGCTGCGCCCGCGCCGCCCATTCGATGAGCTCCTCGGCCGAGAAGACATTGTCAAGACTCAACAAGCGCTCGAGATGGGCGACCGGCTCGAAGAGGGTGCTGAAGCCCCCCGACACCTTCTGGGTCGGGGAATCGGGCGTGACCAGCTCGGGAAAGCTCTCCTCGAGCTCCTGCAGCTCCCGCATGAGCGCGTCGTACTCGGCGTCGCTCACGGTCGGCTGGTCCAGCACGTAATAGCGGTAGGAGAAATCATCGAGCTGGCTCGACAGCTCGGCGTGACGCTGGCGATCGGCGCTGGACGGCTCAGGCCCGGCGGCCGTCTCGAGATCGCTCACAGGTCACCCTCGGCGAGCCGGCTCCCTGCTTCCCGGCAGCGCCGCATAGCTGCGAGCGCGGCCTGCGGACTCGCGCCGGCCAGGCCGCACGTCGGACTCACCGCCACCTCCCGAAGCTGCTCCGCTGCGAGGCCGAGGCGCCGCCACAGCGAAAGGATCGGCTCGACCGTACGACCGACGTCCGACAAATTCTCGCTCTCCGTGCCCGTGCCCACGAGCCCCGCGATGACACCGACCCCGGCCTCGACGGCCTCCCCCAGCTCGTCCATCGTCGCCGCGGCGAGCGGGAGCGTGAGGTCGATGCTGACGAATGCCGCACCGGCCTTGCGCGCCAGGCCGATCGGTGGATTCTCGGCGCAGCAATGAACGCCGGCAGGCGCCGCGATGGCGCGCAGCACCGTCGCGAGCCGCTGCTCGGCGAGCCATCCCTCGGGCCGCGGCAGCGTGCTGAAACCGCTGGCCGTCGGAATTCGCCCGGCGACGACGGCCGGCAGGGACGGCTCGTCGAAGGCCACGATCACGTCGGCATGGGGAAGCCGGCGGCGCAGGTCGGCCACGTGGGCGGCTACCCCGTCGGCGAGTGATTCGGCGATGTCACGCACCGCACCCGGGTCGGCGAGCGCCTTGTCACCGCGGGTGAGCTCGAGCGTGGCGGCGAGCGTCCAGGGTCCGGCGACCTGCACCTTCACCGGCCCCGCGTGGCCCTGGGCCGCCTGCTCGAACGCGTCGAGGTCGCGCTCGAGCAGGTCACGAGCGCGACGTTCGTCGTGACCCGGCCGGCTGACCAGCCGCCAACCAGCGGGTTGCAGGTCGACGTGCAGGTCGGTCAGGAAGAGCGCGCCGCGCCCGACGAGATCGGCGCCGGGTCCCCGGTGGGGCAACTCCGGCAGGTAGGGCAGCTCGGGGAGTTCCTCGAGCACCAGATGGCAGGCGTAGTCGATCTCCTGCGAGCTACCGGCGAGCGCCGACGTGAATCCTCCGGGCAGCGAGCCGACGCCCGTCGCCGCTCCGGGGGACCAGAGTGCGGCGGCGGCCGGGGAGCCCTGTTCGTGAGCGCTCAGCCGAGATGTCCCTGCTTGGCGTCGAGCTCGCGAGCCGCCTCGGGCGTGGGCGCGCTGCCGCCGAGGCGCACCGGCAGCCACCACGTGTCGTCAGGGCCCGCCGGCTGGTCGACGTAGCTCTCCTGAGCATGGTGCAGGAGGGTCCCGAGAGCCTCGCCGATCCGGCGGGTGACCTCGACGGGGTTGTCGCCCGGCGGGGCCGGCACCGGCGGACCGACGGCGACCGTGATCGGCGTGTGGCGCCGGGTCAGGTGCTTCGGATGTCCCTTGGTCCACAGCCGCTGGGTACCCCAGATGCTCACCGGCACGATGGGGACGCCGGCGGCGAGCGCCATCCGGGCCGCGCCCGTCTTCAGCTGCTTGACCTCGAACGACCGGCTGATCGTCGCTTCCGGGAAGACCCCCACGACCTCGCCGGCCCGCAGCGCGGCCAGCGCCTCGTCGTAGGCACCCGCCCCGGCCTTGCGGTCGACCGGGATGTGGTGCATCCCGCGCATCAAGGGGCCGCTGATCTTGTGATCGAAGACGGCCCGCTTCGCCATGAAGCGCACCAGCCGCTTCGACGGCTGCGCACCGAGCCCGACGAAGATGAAATCGAGATAGCTGACGTGGGTGCTGACCAGCACGCATCCCCCGGTACGCGGGACGTGCTCGCCGCCCTCGACCGTCAACTTCAGGTCGAGGGCGCGAAACCAGCTCTTGGCGATCCCGATAACTGGTGGGTACACGCGGTCGGCCACGCAACGACGGTACGGGAGGGCGACCCGGCGAGCCTCAGCCGGTCCCCGTCGCGCTGATCCAGGCCCCGCCGAGCACCCGGTCACCGGCCGCCTCCGGCGCGTACAGCACGACCGCCTGGCCCCGCGCGACCGCGCGCACCGGCTCCGCGAACTCCACGCGCAGCAGGTCACCGGCACGTCGGACCTCGGCGGCGACCGCCGTCCCGTGCGCCCTGACCTGGGCCAGGCAGCGCACCCGCGGCCCGCCGTACGTGCTCGCCGTGGCCTCCAGCCAGCTGACGCCGAGGCTGCCGGCCGGCCCGACGCTGACGGCCCGGGTCACCGGGTCGACCCCGAGGACGTAGCGCGGGCGCCCGTCGGCCGCGGGACGGCTGAGCGCGAGCCCCCGGCGCTGGCCGACGGTGAACGCGTACGCCCCGTCATGGCTGCCGACGACCGCGCCGGTCTCGGCGTCGACGACCGATCCCGGCTGCGAACCCAGCCGCTCGCGTAACCACCCTGCCGTGTCGCCGGAGGGCACGAAGCAGATGTCGGTGCTGTCGGGCTTGTCGGCGAGGGCGAGCCCGCGCTCGGCCGCCTCTGCGCGCACCTCGGCCTTGGTCGAATCCCCCAGCGGGAAGATCGCGGACGCCAGCTGCTCGCGGCGCAGCGTGCCGAGAACGTACGACTGGTCCTTGGCGGCGTCGACGCTGCGGCGAAGCACCGGTCCGGCGTCCGTCTGCGTCAACCGCGCGTGGTGACCCGTGACGACCGCGTCGAAATCGAGGGCGAGCGCCCGCTGCAGCACTGCGGAGAACTTGATGCGCTCGTTGCAGCGCAGGCACGGGTTGGGGGTCTCGCCGCGGGCGTACGACTCGGCGAAGTCAGCGATGACGTCGTCGGCGAAGCGCTCGGCGAGATCCCATACGTAGAAGGGGATCTCGAGCACGTCAGCCGCCCGGCGGGCGTCACGCGCGTCGTCGAGCGTGCAACATCCCCGCGCCCCTTCCCGGGCGGTCGCCGGCTGGCGCGACAGCGCGAGGTGCACGCCGACGACCTCGTGCCCGGCGTCACGCGCGCGGGCGGCGGCGACGGCCGAATCCACCCCGCCGCTCATGGCGGCCAGTACGCGCATGCTCAGGACCGGCGGTTGAGCGCGCCGGAAAGGGCCCCGGCGCGGCGCGAACGCTCGGCACAAGGGCCGATCACGTCCAGCAGCGCGGTGACATCGGAGCGGGTCGAGGTGTGCCCCAGGGAGAAGCGGAGCGAGCTGCGCGCGTGCTCGGCGTCGGCCTGCATCGCCAGCAGGACGTGCGATGGCCGGGCGATCCCGGCGGAGCAGGCCGATCCCGTCGAGCACTCGACCCCGCCGGCGTCCAGCAGCATCAGGAGCGAATCGCCCTCGCACCCGGGGAACGACAGGTGGGCATTACCGGGCAGCCGGCGCCCGGAGCTACCCGCCGCAGCGTCCAGCGGGACGCCGTTGAGCACGACGTCCGGCACCCGCTCGCGAACCCCGGCAACGAGCTCGTCGCGCAGCGCGGCCACCCGAGCCGCGCGCTCCGGCTGCTCGGAGACCGCGATCCGGCAGGCCGCCGCAAAACCGGCGACTCCCGGCACGTCGAGGGTGCCGGAACGCACCTCTCGCTCCTGCCCGCCGCCGTGGGTCAGCGGGGTCAGCGCGATGCCGCGCTGGAGCAGCAGCGCCCCGGTGCCGTACGGGCCGCCGAACTTGTGACCGGTGACGGTCATGGCGTCGAGCCCGCTGGCGGCGAACGACACCGGTAGCGCGCCGACGGCCTGCACCGCGTCGCTGTGCATCACGGCGCCGAACTCGTGGGCGATCTCCGCCAGCTCGGCGATCGGCTGCACGGTTCCGACCTCGTTGTTGGCCCACATCACGCTGACCACGGCGGCCGCGTCAGGATCGGCGCTGAGCGCCTCGTACAGCCCGGCGGGCTCCACCCGCCCCGTTCGGTCGACCGGCAGCCAGACGATCTCGGCGCCCTGCTCGGCGGCGAGCCACTCGGCCGAGTCCAGCACGGCGTGGTGCTCGATCCCGCTGATCAACAGCCGCCGGCGGCGCGGATCGGCGGCCCGCTGCGCCCAGAACAGGCCCTTGATCGCCAGGTTGTCGCTCTCCGTACCGCCGCCGGTGAAGATCACTTCAGACGGGCGGCCACCCAGCGCGGCGGCGACGCTCTCCCGCGATTCCTCGACCGTGCGCCGGGCGTGACGGCCACTCGCGTGCAGCGAAGAGGCGTTGCCGACGGCGCTGAGCGTGTCCACCACCGCCGCGATTGCGGCCGGATGCACCGGCGTTGTCGCCGCGTGATCGAGGTACGCCATAGCTGTAAGCCTAAGTCCTGCCCGCTCATGCCTGCCGACGAGCGCAGGTCCCGCGCGAAGTGGACCGTCCGCGGTGATTGGATCGTCACGTGCCTTTCACCGGTTGTGGGGATGCTTGCAGGGATCGTCCGTGCCGGTCGCGGTAGTCACCGGGGCAGCCCGCGGGATCGGCGCCGCCGTGGCTGCCTGCCTCGCCGGGCTGGGCTGGGAGCTCACGCTGATCGACAGCTGCCGCGACGACCCCGCCCTGGGCTACGCCCTCGCCGGGCCCGAGCAGCTGCAGGAGGTCGCCCGGCGCACAGGTGGAACGCCCGTCGTCGCTGACGTCCGTGACACCGCCGCGCTCAACGCCGCCTGCGCCGAGACGGTCGGACGCTGCGGCGGTCTCGACGCCGCCGTCGCCGTCGCCGGGACGATCGCCGGCGGGCCGCCCGTCTGGGAGATGCGTGATGCCCAGTGGGAGGCGATGCTGGACGTCAACCTGACCGGCGTCTTCCATCTGGCTCGCGCGGCCGTGCCGCACCTGCTGAACAGCCCCGCCGGCCGGTTCGTCGCCATCTCCTCGGCGGCCGGCACCGAGCCGCTGCGCCAGCTCGCGGGATACGTCGCCGCCAAGCACGGGGTAGTCGGGCTGGTGCGCACGCTGGCTGCCGATCTGGCCGGCACGACCGTCACCGCGAATGTCGTCGCACCCGGATCGACCGACACGGCGATCCTCGAAGCGACCGCCAAGATCTACGGTCTCGCCGACGCGAAAGAGTTCTCCCAGCACTCGCATCTCGGACGCCTGCTGGGCGCCTCGGAGGTCGCTCAGGTCGTCGCTTTCCTGTGCTCGAAGGCCTCGTCGGCGATGACCGGCGCGGTCGTCCCCGTGGACGGCGGATTCACCGGCTGATTGCCCGCTCGAGTTCGCGATCCCGTAGCACTGCCCCCTCGACGGGCATACGGTCGCCGCATGAAGAATTCGGCAGCGGTGCTGTGGGGCGTAGGCCAGGACTGGTCGGTCGAGGAGATCGAGCTCGACGGTCCGGGTGAGGGCGAAGTGCTGGTACGCCTGGCGGCGTGCGGGCTGTGCCATTCCGACGAGCATCTGGTCACCGGCGACCTGCCGGTGCCCGGGTTCCCCTACATCGGCGGCCACGAAGGCGCCGGCGAGGTGATGGAGGTCGGCCCGGGCGTCCACGGGCTCGCGCCGGGTGATCACATCGTGCTCGGGTTCATCCCGTCGTGCGGGCAGTGCGCCTCCTGCGCCACCGGCCACCAGAACCTCTGCGACTACGGCGCCCTGATCCTCGAGGGCAGGCAGCTCAGCGACGGCACCGCGCGCCACCACGTCCGCGGCCAGGACGCCCGGCTGATGTGCGTGCTCGGCACGTTCGAGCCGTACACCGTGGTGCACCAGTTCAGCTGCATCAAGATCGACGGCGACATCCCGCTCGACAAGGCGGCGCTGGTCGGCTGCGGGGTGACCACGGGGCTCGGCTCGGCCATTCACGCGGCCGACGTACAGCCCGGCGACACCGTGGTCGTCGTCGGCATCGGCGGCATCGGGATCAACGCCGTGCAGGGCGCCCGCCTCGCCGGCGCCGAGCAGATCCTGGCGATCGATCCGGTGGAGTGGAAGCGCTCCCAGGCCGAGCGTTTCGGGGCGACGCACACCGCCGCATCGATGGAAGACGCGGTGCCGTTGCTCGCCGAGATCACCCGCGGCACCATGGCCCGCTCGGTGATTCTCACCATCGGCGTCGTCAAAGGCGAGCACATCGCTCCGGCGCTGGCCCTGACGGGCAAGACCGGGACGTGCGTGGTGACCGGGCTCGCGTCCGCCATGGACTTCTCGGCCACGGTCTCGCTGCTGGACCTGACGCTCTACGAGAAGAAGCTGCGGGGCAGCCTGTTCGGCTCGTCCAACCCGCGCTTCGAGATCCCGCGAGTGCTTTCGCAGTACATGAAGGGCAAGATCGACCTGGACGGCCTGATCACCCAGGAGTACAAGCTCGACGAGATCAACCAGGGCTACCAGGACATGCGCGACGGCAAGAACCTGCGGGGGCTCATCCGCTTCTGAACGAACGCCGCATGGCCGTTACCCCACAAGGGGGGGTAACGGCCATGGTGACGTGCTGAGGACGAGCTAGCCCTTGCGCTTGGTGACCTCGTCGGTGAGCTGCGGGGCGACGGCGAACAGGTCGCCGACCACACCGAAGTCGACCAGCTCGAAGATCGGGGCCTCGGGGTCCTTGTTGACCGCGACGATCGTCTTCGAGGTCTGCATCCCGGCCCGGTGCTGGATCGCGCCGGAGATGCCCAGCGCGATGTACAGCTGAGGCGACACCGTCTTGCCGGTCTGGCCCACCTGGTTCTGGTGGGGGTACCAGCCGGCGTCGGTAGCCGCCCGGGACGCGCCGACTGCGGCGCCGAGCGCGTCGGCCAGCTTCTCGACGACCTCGAAGCCCTCGGCAGCGCCGAGGCCACGGCCACCGGAGACGACGACCGCCGCCTCGGCGAGTTCCGGACGCTCGCTCTTGGCCTCGACGACGCGATCGAGCACCTTCGCGCTCTTCGAGCCGTCACTCACGCCGATCTCGAGCCGCTCCTCAGCGGCTGCGCCGGTGGTGGCCACCGGGCTGGTGGAGTTCGGCCGCACCGCGATGAACGGGATGCCGGTCTTCACGTGGCTGGTGACGATCGTTCCGCCACCGAAGACGACCTGGGTGGCCTTCAGATCGGGGGTCACGTCAACGGCGTCCCAGAGCAGGCCGCCGCCGGCCTTCAACGCGGCGCGGGCCGCGACCTCAAGCGACTCGGGGCCCGACGCGATCAGCACGGCTGCCGGCGACTTCGCCGTGGCCAGCTGAGCAAGCACCTCCGCCTTCGGGGCGACCACGAAGTCCTGCAGGTCGGCGGACTCCCCGACGTAGACCTTCTCGGCGCCGTACTCGGCGAGAAAGCTCTTCGCCTTCTCGTAGGTGCCTTCGCCGCCCAGGAAGACCGCGCTGGGCTCCCCCAGCGTGCGGGCGAGGGTCAGCAGCTCGGCCGTGACCTTCTTGGGCGCACCGTTGTCGTGCTCGACAAGAACCAGAATCTCTGCCATTACCGGAAAGCTCCTCAGATCAACTTCTGCGAGGCAAGGAAGTCGGCCACCTTCGCGCCGCCGTCGCCCTCGTCCTTGACGATCTGGCCGGCCGCCTTCGGGGGCCGCGGCTCAGCGCCGTCGACAGCGGTGGTTGCGGCCTCGAGGCCGACGCTCGTCAGCCCTGCATCGGCCGCCGAGAGGGTGGTCAGCGGCTTCTTCTTGGCCGCCATGATCCCCTTGAAGGACGGGTAGCGCGGCTCGTTGATCTTCTCGACGACTCCCACGACCGCGGGCATCGAGGCCTCGACGGTGACGTAGCCGTCGTCGGTCTGGCGCTCGATGGTGACGGTCTTGGCGCCCGGGTCGACCGTGACCTTGCGCGCCAGCGTCAGCTGGGGCAGGCCGAGCTGCTCGGAGAGCAGAGCGCCCATCACGCCGCCGCGGGCGTCGGACGCCTCGGTGGAGACGACCACGAGGTCGGCCTCGAGCGTCTTGATCGCCGCTGCCAGTGCCGCCGAGGTCTGGATCGCGTCAGAGCCGTGCAGGGACTCGTCGGCGATGTGGACAGCCTTGTCGGCCCCCATCGACAGCGCCTTGCGGATGGCCTCGACGGCCTTCTCCGGTCCCATGGTCAGGATGGTGACCTCGCCGCCGTGCGCTTCCTTGATACGCAGCGCCTCCTCGACGCCGTACTCGTCCATCTCGTTCATGACGTTGTCACCGCTCTTGCGATCGGTGGTCATATCGGACGGATCGAGCTTCTTTTCCGCATAGGTGTCAGGCACCTGCTTGACGGTGACAACGATGTTCACCAACCGGACCTCCGTAAAATGACCGCTGAGGAGTTCAGCCCGCAGCCGCGTGGTCGATGGGCATCGACACTTCACAATTCTTTGCCGAAGTTACCGGCAAGCAATCACGCTCGCGAAACTTTGATCGCGTGAGCAGCCTCTCATGTCGGCAAAGCCTGCGCTAGGACGTCCGGTGAGCGTGCAACAGCAACATGCCGTACCCGGCAACGCTCGCACAATCGCGGATCCGGCCGTCCCCCATCATGGCTTCCAATTCGGCCCCCGGGACACGGACCAAAGTCATCCCCTGCTCCTCGGTCTCGCGCGCCGCCGGGCCGGCGGTGAGCTCGGTCGCCAGCACCACTGACATGCCCTGGTCGCTGTAGCCGTACGCGTGGTGCAGCCGGCCCAGCAGGGTCACCGCGCCGGCGCGCAGCCCCGTCTCCTCGGCCAGTTCCTTGCTCGCCAGTTCCAGCGGATCGAGGTCCGGGCAGTGCTCGTCGGCGCCCTGGGGGAATTCCAGGCACCGCTCGCCGACCGGGTAGCGGAACTGCTCCACGAGCGTGAAGCTGCCGTCCTCGTGACGGGGGATGACCAGGGCGAAATCGGGCTTGGAGAGCACCCCGTAATGGCCGGGCGTGCCGTCGGCCCGCACGATGTCGTCCTCGCGCAGCGTCATCCACCGGCTCCGGTAGACCTCGCGCGTGCCGGTGGTGCGGTACTCCGGGTTGGGAGACGCCATCGGTTCCGTCGCCGCTTCCGTCGCCGGCTCAGTTGCCGGTGAAAGTGGCGTGACCAGGGCCGTTCTCGAGGAAGCTGCGCATCCCCGCGGCGCGGTCGTCGGTGCCGAACAGCCCGGCGAAGAGCGCCGATTCCAGCCGCAGCCCCTCTGCCAGACCCATCGCCAGCCCGTCGTCCACCGCGGTCTTCGCCGCCGCCAGCGCCACAGCCGGGCCGGCGGCGTACTCACGGGCCCAGCTCATGGCGACCTCGTACACGTCGTCGGCGGGGACGACCCGGTCGGCAATGCCCAGCGCCAGCGCCTCGTCGGCGCGCACGTGACGGCCGGAGAAGATCAACTCCTTGGCCTTCGCCGGCCCGATCAGCCGGGAGAGCCGCTGCGTTCCGCCCGCGCCCGGGATGACCCCGAGCAGGATCTCAGGCTGCCCGACTCGTGCGGTATCACCGAGGACGCGAAAGTCGGCCGTCAAGGCGAGTTCGAGGCCCCCGCCGAGGGCGAAACCGGTCACCGCAGCAATCGTCGGCTTGGGGATGCGGGCCAGCGCACTGAACGCGTCCTGCAGGCGTACCGATTGGGCCGCCATCTCCCCCACGCTCATCTCGGCCATTTCCTTGATGTCGGCGCCGGCGGCGAAGATCCGCGGACCGCCGTACAGCACCACCGCCCGAATGTCGGGCCGGCTCGACACGGCCGCGGCCGCAGCCCCCAGCTCGGCCTGCAGCTGAACGTTCAGGGCATTCATCTTCGGACGGTCCAGCCGGATCGTCGCGACCCTTCCGTCCAGGCCGTCCACAGAGTCCAGCTCGATCCTGACGAACTCGGCCTGCAGCTGCACGCTGTCATCCACCACGTCGCGAGCCTAGCGAGAGCTGGAGGCGGGCATGATCCCCGGGCAGCCGATCAGCCACCTGGCCAGCACGATTACGCTGCGGTTCGTGCCGCCGCACCCGAATCTGCCGCTGCGAGCTGTCCCCCGCCGCTCGCCGCAACGCGCTCCCGGCCGATGAGATAGAGGTGAACCCGACCGTTCCCGACGCAGCCTGGCCGGGTCGCGCTGCCCCTTTGGGAGCCACCTGGGACGGCGCCGGCATCAACGTCGCCGTGCACAGTCAGAGCGCCGAGGCCGTCGAGTTCTGCCTGTTCGACGTGACCTCCGAAGGCAAGTACGACCCGTCGAGCGAATACCGGGTCGCGCTGGTGGAACGCAGCGGTTCGGTCTGGCACGGCTACGTCCCGGGCGCCGGTCCGGGGCAGCGATACGGGCTTCGGGTGCACGGTCCGTACGACCCCGCATCCGGGCAGCGTCACAACCCGAACAAACTCCTGCTCGACCCTTACGCCCGCCAGATCGAGGGCGAGCTGACGCTGCACCCGTCGATCTTCGGGTACTCCGGTGACCCGCTCGGGCACCGCATGGACAAGGGCAACTCGGCGCCGTTCGTCCCCCACGGCGTGGTGACCGCCGGCGGGTTCCCGTGGGACAACGACCAGCCGCCGCGCATCCCCGCCTCCGAGACGGCGATTTACGAGCTGCACGTGAAGGGCTTCACCAAACTGCACCCGGCTGTGCCCCCGCCGCTTCGCGGAACGTACGCCGGGCTGGCGTATCCGGCAGTGGTGGAGCACCTCGTGGCGCTGGGGGTGACGGCGGTCGAGCTGCTGCCGGTCCAGGCCCATGTCACCGAGCCCGAAGTGCTGGCCCGCGGGAAGCCCAATTACTGGGGCTACAACACCGCGGGGTTTTTCGCTCCGCACCCGGGCTATGCGGCCGGCGACGACCCGGTGAGCGAGTTCCGGGCGATGGTGCGCACGCTGCATGAGGCCGGACTCGAGGTCATTCTCGATGTCGTCTACAACCACACCGCCGAAGGCAGCGAGAGCGGGCCGACGCTGTCGTTCCGGGGCTTGGACAACACGTCCTACTACCGGCTCGACCCGAGCGACCGCCGCCGTTACGCCGATCCCAGCGGCTGCGGCAACACCCTGCATCTGTCGGCCGCGCCGGTGCTGGCGCTGGTGCTGGATTCGCTGCGGTACTGGGTGCAGGAGATGCACGTCGACGGCTTCCGCTTCGATCTGGCGAGCTCGCTGATGCGTGACAGCGCGTTCGTGGAAGCCGTCGGGCAGGATCCGCTGCTGCGCGAGGTGAAGCTCATCGCCGAGCCGTGGGATCTGCGGGGCTACGACCTCGGCCGGTTCCCGTTCCCGTGGGCGGAGTGGAACGACCGCTACCGCGACTGCCTGCGCGGGACCTGGCACCGGCTGACCCCGTCGCTGGCCGAGCTCGCCACCCGCCTTTCCGGCTCGGCCGACATCTTCCCGGGCCGCTCACCCACCGCGTCGGTCAACTTCATCACGGCGCACGACGGCTTCACGCTCGCCGACCTGGTGAGCTACGAGCGCAAGCACAACCTCGACAACGGGGAGCACAACCGCGACGGCGCCGACGGCAACGCCTCGCACAACGGCGGTGTGGAAGGCCCGACGAACGACCGGCGTATCCAAGCCGCACGCCACAAGCTCCGGCGCGCCCAGCTGGCCACCCTGCTGCTCTCAGCGGGTGTGCCCATGCTCGTGGCGGGAGACGAACTCGGCCGCACGCAACTCGGCAACAACAATGCCTACTGCCAGGACAACGAGATCTCCTGGCTCGCCTGGCCGTACGACCGCCGCGATCCGGCCGGTCCTGACCCGCTGCTGATTCCCCTCGTGTCGGGGCTGCTGCGGCTGCGGCGGCGCTCGCCGGTGCTGCGGCGCACGACGTTCTTCCTCGGCGGCCGGCTCTCCCCGGGCGACTCGACCAGCCCGGTGCCGGACATCAGCTGGTTTGCCCCTGACGGCGCGGCGATGGAGGACGGCGACTGGCACGGCGACACCGTGACGCTGCATCTGTCGGGGCAGGCGCTGCGGGCCCGGCTGACGCAAGGGCAGCGGATCGTCGACGACAGCTACGTCATCGTCTTGCACACCGGCGCGTCGAATACCGGCGTCGTGCTCCCCGGGCCGCCGTGGGGACGCCTCTACGCCCCGCTGCTCGACACCGCCGCCGAGGATCTCGGCGGCTTCCCGCACCTGAACGAGGCGCTGCCGCCGGAGATGGTGCGCGGCGGTGACCGGCTCGACGTCGCCGGCCAGTCGCTGCGGCTGCTGCGCGTAGTCGGCTGAGCAGCAGCCCCCGGGCTACCAGCTGGGCGGTGCGGTGCCTTCCGCTCGGGTCTCCGGGACGGCCATCAGCCCCAGCTCCACCGGCGTCGCCAGCAGCGGGTGATACGGCAGCACCCGCACCGCGTAACCGAAGGCGCCGGTGCTGGCGAGCGGCACATCGCCTTCGAAGGCCACGGAACCGCCGTCCAGCTCGGTTTCCTCGGCACCGACCGGCCGCAGCGCCATGCTCGCTTCCCCGATGATCTCGTCCGCCTCATCGACCCGGCCGTACAGCGCCTGCACCTCGACGTCGGAAGGATTGAGGTTTCCGAGTGAGACGACCGCCCGCACGTGCATCGTGCCGCCGAGGGAGGGAGTGTCACCCACGCCGGACGCGTCGACGTGCGTCACGGCGACGCCGGACCATGCCTCTGACACCCGCTGACGCCACACCGCAAGATCGCGTGCCCCCGCGTTTGCATCGGCGGACACCGCCCGGGCCGACGCGCCCGCCGGTACGTAAAGCTCCTCGACATAGTCGCGCAGCATCCGGCTCGCCAGCACTTTCGGGCCAAGAGTCGCGAGGGTGTGGCGGACCATCGAGACCCAACGCGTAGGCGTCGGGTGCTCGTAGAAGCGGGGCGCCACGTTGTGCTCGATGAGGTCGTAGAGCGCGGCGGCTTCGAGGTTGTCACGGCGTACCGGATCGGTGACACCGTCGGCGGTCGGGATCGCCCAGCCGTTCTGGCCGTCGAACATCTCGTCCCACCAGCCGTCACGGATCGAGAGGTTCAGGCCGCCGTTCAGCGCCGACTTCATGCCGCTGGTGCCGCAGGCTTCCAACGGGCGCAGCGGGTTGTTCAGCCAGACGTCGCACCCGCCGTACAGGAAGCGCGCCATGCCGATGTCGTAGTCGGGCAGGAAGACCACCCGGTGACGGATGCCCTCACCGTCGGCGAAACGCACGATCTGCTGCACGAGTTCCTTGCCGCCGTCATCGGCCGGATGAGCCTTGCCCGCAATGACGAGCTGGATCGGACGCTCCGGGTGCAGCAGCAGCCGGGTCAGCCGTTCGGGATCAGAGAGCATGAGCGTGAGCCGCTTGTACGACGGCACCCGCCGGGCGAAACCAATGGTGAGGATGTCCGGATCGAAGACGTCCTCGACCCAGCCGAGCTCGGCCGGGGACGCTCCGCGCTGCTCCCACGAGACCCGCAGCCGCCGGCGCACCTCGTCAACGAGTGCCGAGCGCAGCTCGCGGCGAAGGCCCATCAGCTGCTCGTCGGACAGCTCGCGCTCGGGCGTATCCGGACGCGGGGTGGCCCGCCGCTCAGCGAGCCCGCGCATCGGGCGCGAGACCCAGGTGGGGGCGTGGACACCGTTCGTGATCGAGCCGATCGGCACCTCGGCCGCGTCGAATCCGGGCCAAAGGCCCTTGAACATCTCGCGGGAGACCTTGCCGTGCAGCAGGCTGACGCCGTTGGCGCGCTGGGCCAGCCGCAGCCCCATGTGGGCCATGTTGAAGATGGCTGGATCCTCCTCGGCGCCGAACGCGAGGATGCGCCCGAGGGGAAGGGCGGTGAGCGTCGCGTAATCCGGATTGGCCGGGCCGAAGTGGCGCTCGACGAGCTCGCGGGGGAAGCGGTCGATGCCCGCGGGCACGGGCGTGTGGGTGGTGAACACGGTGCCCGCCCGGCAGAGTGCGAGCGCCTCGTCGAACCCGAGACCCGCGGCGACGCACTCGCGTATGCGCTCGACGCCCTGGAATCCGGCGTGACCCTCGTTGGTGTGGAAGACCTCTGGCTGCGGGAAATTCGTCGCCTCGCAGAACGCCCGGACGGCGCGCACGCCGCCGATGCCGAGCAGCATTTCCTGCAGCAGCCGATGGTCACTGCCGCCGCCGTAGAGCCGGTCGGTGACGCTCCGGTCGCGGGGTTCGTTCTCCTCGAGATCGGTGTCGAGCAGCAGCAGGGACACCTGGCCGACCTGCGCCTTCCACACGTGCGCCAGCATCGTGCGGCCGGGAACACCGATCCCGACGGTGACGACCTCGCCCGCGGCATCGCGTAGCTGGGTCAGCGGAAGGCCGTGCGGATCGAGGCCCGGGTAGTGCTCCTGCTGCCAGCCGTCGGCGGACAGCGACTGCACGAAGTACCCCGCCCGGTACAGCAGGCCGACGCCGATGATCGGCACGCCGAGGTCGCTCGCCGCCTTCAGGTGGTCGCCCGCGAGGATGCCGAGGCCGCCGCTGTATTGCGGCAACGTTTCGGTGATGCCGAACTCTGGCGAGAAATAGGCAATTGCCCTCGGGGCGTCCGCGAGGCTCTGATACCAGCCGGGCGCGTTCAGGTACGCGTCGAGTTCGGCCGAGGCGGCGGTGAGCCGGCGCAGGAAATCCGCGTCGCCCGCGAGGCTTTCGAGGCGCTCGGGCCGGACCTCGCCGAGCAGCCGCACGGGATCGTGGCGGCACTCGCGCCACACGTCGGGCTCGACCGACTCGAACAGGTCGAGCGTCTCGGGGTGCCAGGACCAGCGCAGGTTCAGTACCAGTTCGGACAGGGGCGCGAGCGGTTCGGGAAGGCGCGCGCGAACGGTGAAGCGGCGGAGGGCTCTCACGCTCCTGAGCCTATGGGCAAAGCGCCCGCTCAGTCCTCCGCTCAGTCCTCCGCCGCCTGATGGGTCGCGACCTTCTCCGACAGTGCCGCCATGACGTCCGGATCCCGCAGGGTGGTCACGTCGCCGAGTTCGCGTCCCTCCGCGATGTCGCGCAGCAGCCGGCGCATGATCTTGCCGGAGTGGGTCTTGGGAAGGTCGTCGGCCCAGATGACCCGGGCGGGCCGGGAGAACTTGCCGATCTTCACGGCAACGTGGTCGCGGAGCGCATCGACGACCTCGTCGTCGCCTTCGCGGTCGCCTCCGAGGGTGACGAACGCGACGATCGCCTGACCCGTTTCCTCATGGCTCTGCCCGACGACGGCCGCTTCGGCCACGGCCTCGTGCGAGACGAGCGCTGACTCCACCTCGGCCGTCGACAGGCGGTGCCCGGAGACGCTGATGACGTCGTCGATGCGCCCGATCACCCAGTAGTAGCCGTCGTTGTCGAGGCGCGCCGCATCGCCGACCACGTACGTCTCGCGGTCGAAGCGGGAGAAGTAGGTCTGCACGAAGCGGTCGTCGTCGCGGTAGAGGGTGCGCAGCATCGACGGCCACGGCTGGTCGAGCACCAGCAGCCCGGTACCCGATTCCAGCGGCTCGCCGTCCTCCGACACCAGCTTCGCCGATTCCCTTCCGTTCGTCCGCTCACGCCCCGCCGGCGTCGTTGGCAAGCGTGAACCAGACCCTCTTGCCGGGCGAGCAGGGATCAACGCCCCACCGGCACGCTAGCCGCGCGACGATAGCTAGCCCTCTCCCGCCCTCCGCCCCCTCCGCCGGTTGCTGCGGCGTCAGGTCGACCTCGGTGGGAGATCGGTCGTACACCTCGATGCGCAGAACGCTCGCACCGTCGTAGGCGGCCTCGAGTTCGACGGTCGACCGGGCGTGAATGACCGCGTTCGTCACCAGCTCGCTGGACAGCAATTCCGCGACATCACAAACGGCGTCCGCTCCCCATTCCTGGCACAGATTGCGGACGAAGAGCCGTGCCACGCTCGGGGCTACGGGAGTGCCCGGTAGCTCGAGCCTGGCGGTTTCCACGGTCTCCTTACTGCCCGCTCCAGCCCCGGTTCACCCTGCTCGGACCGGAAAAGTCCGACTCGGGACGGTCGAACTCCGGGCGGCTGGAGATGCCACGGCTGCGGATTCCGTACCGGACACGATTGCGGTGAGCAGCTCGACGATCTCCTCGCCGCCGAGCAGGCCCGGCCGGGCACTCACCCGCATCCCCGGCAGCAGGTGGCCCTGCTCGTGAAGCTCGCCGTGGGAAGGGCGGATGGCGACGTCGGCGTGCGCCAGCATCCCCCGGTCGAGCAACGAGTCCCCGGCAGCGGCCAGCCGGGTGCTCCCGGTCCGGCGGATCACCTCGGCCAGCGCCGCCTCCTTGGTCAGCTGCGCCGGTACGAGATAGACCTTGCGGCCCTGCACCGAGAGCGTCCAGCCGTCGCCGGCCAGGCGCGTCGCCAGGTCGGAGAGGTCGGGAATCGCCTCGCGTCCGGTCGCGACGAGGTAGACGAAGAAGCCGTCAGCGTCGCGAATCGTGCGCACCCAGGAGCCCGCAGCGGCCAGCCGGTCCGCCATCGCCCGCACCTCATCGAGCGGCCGCCCCGTCGCCGCCAGCCGGGCCCTGACGCGCTCGCCCCACTCGGGGTCGGGGACCCCGCCGATGAGCAGGTGGCCGCCGTTGGCCGCGATCGCGTACGCACTCGGGGCGCCGAGCCGGACCCGGCGGTACTGCTCCAGCGTCCGGGTGGTCACCGGCACGAAAGTGGCTGCGCGCGCCAGGGCACGGAGGCCGGCCGCGGCCCGCCGGGTGACGTAGCTCAGCGGCTCGCCGTCCAGGTACTCGACGGTCAGCAGGTCCGGCGGCGGCGCCGCGGCAGCCAGCCGGAACGCGCTGCGGGAGTAGATGAGCGTCTGGTCGAGGTCGCAGGCCAGCAGCCAGCGCGCTGCCGGCCCCTCCTGCTCGCCGCTCATCGCTCGCCCCGCGGCTGGATGACCCCGATGCAGGAGAACGTCAGGCCCGCGCGCTGCTGGACGGCCACCCCTCGCTCGCGCGCCAGCACGAGCACGTGCTCGAGGTCCGCCTCGCGTCCGGGGGAGATGAGGATCCGCTCCGGAACGCGGCGCAGCAGCACCCGGGTCGTCTCGCCGACCCCGGGCTTGACCAGGTTCAGGTCGCGGATGCCGAACTCGGCAGCCACCGCTTCGACCTCGCGCCAGCCCTCCCACGTCGGCGCGCGGTCACCGGCGGCCACCTGCCGCCAGGTGCCGGTGACCTCGTCGGCGGCGGAGGGGAAGGCCGCCTGCACCGTCTCGATGTAGCGCCGCGACACGTCCGCACCGGCAAGCTCGCGATACATCTTGGCGCCGTGGAAGTCGCCGGAGCCGATCAACCGGTCGTTCAGCACGGTCCGGCTCACCAGGCCGCTGACGGTCGAGTTCAGGCAGGCGCTCGGGATCAGGAAGTCCTCACGGGTGCCGAACACCGGCGCGCAGCGCCCAGGGTCGGCGAGCACCGCCAGAGTGTCGTCGAGGCCGAGCGGCTGCACGGCCGCGGTGAGTTCCCGGGCGATCGCCCCCTTGCCGGTCCAGCCGTCGACGAACTGCAACGTCGCCGGATCGTGGCGGCGCATCAGCCATCCCATGGCCACCTGATCGATGCCGCGGCCCCGCACGATCGAGACCGAGTAGTGCGGCACGTTCATCCCGTGACGCCATCCCATCCACCGGCGCAGCAGGACACCCACCGGGGTACCGGCTCGGGCCAGTGACACCAGCACCGGCTCGGGCTTGGCGGCACGAATGAGTTCCGCGACGACCCCGATCGCGACGGCCAGGCGCCGGGCGGAGCGTTGCAGGGCGGCCTCGAAGAGCGCCACGTACTCCGGCGGCGGCTGGTACTCCACCGGCAGCATCTCCGCATAATGCGTGCCGGACTGGATGAGCTCCTCCCGCTCCTCGGTGCCTCGTTCGATGGCCACCTCACCGAGGTCCTTGAGCAGGAACGTCACATCGTGTGGCTCGTACGAGCCCAGCGGGGTCAGCACCGGGTCGGCCTGCAGGCGCATCGGGGTCACGAGAGGCTGACCTCGTCGCGCAGCAGCACCTCCGTGACCGGCGCGCACCCTCGCAGCGCATCGACCATCGGGCGCGTGTCGCCGCCATCGGTCACGACGACGATGTGGTCGGCGCCATCGGGCCGCACGTTGTAGACGAAACTCTGGCGCGGCGGCTCGTCCGGCGCGCAATCGCCGGCGCGAAAGGCCAGCGCGCACCGCACCGCGTAGCCCTCCCGATCCAGCGGGGCCACCGGTGAACGCGTCGTGGACTGGTAGCGGACCGCCACCCCTGCTGCCGCCCCGGCCGCCGCGAGCGCGGACGCCAATCGCAGCGGCGCGTACATCAGTTCCTCGGTACCGAGTACCAGCACCCGGCGCGCACCGGAGGGGACGATCGCGGCGAAGAGCTGTTCGGCGAGCGGGCCCAGCCGGGCCGAGAGCGCGTCCTCGTCGCAGCGGTCCCAGCCGCAGCGCGCCGACAGGCGCACGCCCGACGGCCACTGCGCAGCGATCCGACGGGCCGGCCACGAGGGGGTCAGGCGCAGCGGAGGGTCGGCAGCCGCCACCAGATGCGCGACGCGCTCGGGGGCGTCGGCCGGCACCCGCACCGACCCGGACAGCAGCGACACCGTCCGCACCGGCACGCCGAGCTCCGCGGCCAGCTCGGCGAAGGCGGAACGCTGCTCCGGCGGGCGCACGTCGAGCAGGGACGCGACCACGTAACCCGGATGCGGCGCGTAGCGGTGCAGCGCCCGGATGGTGTTGATCGCCGTGCGACCACTGGACAGCTCGTCGTCGACGAGCACGACGGGCCGGCCCTGGGTGAGCATCGCGGCCGGGGCGAGCACGCGATGACCGACCGCGTGCGAGTGCTCCTCGGCAAAGACGATCGTTGCCGGACCCGGGCGCCGGGTCGACAGCGCACACTGGGCACCCGGCAGCGCCGCCGCGACGGCCTGGCCCAGCGCGGTCGCCGTCTCGGCGAACCCGAGAACGAGCGCGGGGCCGGCCACGACCTCCTGCACGCGCGCCGCGAGATCTGCCGCCGCCCGCAGCGCAGCTGCCGGCTCGACCGGCAGGTGCTTGCCGAGCACCCGGCTCACCAGCAGGTGGGCGCGGCGCGGGTTGCGGCGCAGGGCCAGCCCGGCGAGTGCGTCGAGCCCACTGAGCGGGGCGGGCACCTCGGGGTCACCCGACTCCCACGACAGGCCGAGCGCGTTCGCCAGCCAGCCGGACTCGCCATCGTGGACGGGAGCCGCCGGGACGTGATTCAGCAGGGACGTGTCGGTCATCCGAGACGGCTGGCCAGCCGGCGGACCGGACGGGGCACGGCGAGCTCGCCGCGGTTCGGCGGCGGCTCGGACTCGGCCTGGGCGGCCAGCACGTCGACGAAGGTATGGCCGGCGCGCAACACCCCAAACGCGTGCGCCCGCCGCAGCACGACCTGGGCCCACGCGCGGTGGGGGCGCAACTCGTTCATCTTGTTGCCGTAATCGCTGCGCCGCACCCCTCCGGTAGCGCCGTCCATGACGGTGCACGCGTCGGTGTACTCCTCGTGCGTGACCACCATGAGCGCGTGCACCGCCGGCACGTGACTGGGGTGGATGACGGTCTTGCCGAGCAGCCCGTTCGCCTTGTCCAGCACGACTTCGCGGATCAGCCGGTCATGGTCACGCGAGAGCAACGACTGCCGCAGTTCGGATTCGTGAGCCTGCTCGAAGGGGGTGACCCGCAGCGGCGAGACGAACAGCCGCTCGGCGTTCGCGAAGTACTCCCACACCGGGCCCGTCACGACATGAGCGGCGTCACGGGCGCAGACGTTCAGGATGTCGGCCAGGCAGTCACGAACCACGGCAATGTCGTAGATCGTGAGATCACGGTCGCGGCGCAGACCGTAGAGGCCGCACAGATCCGTCGCTCCGACCCGGAGCGCCAGGACGATGTGCTGGTAGGTGTCGACCAGGTCGCGGATCGCCGTGAGGGCTTCGAGGCGACGCTCGTTGTAGATGATTTCGGGGCTTTCCAGCACCGGCATCGCCCACAGCTGACGGCGCAGCCGGCGGCTGGCCGACTCCACCTCGGCGAGCAAGGCACCGCCACCCGCCGCGGCACTGAACTTCGGCAACACCACCCCGGCCAGTGCGCTGGAGCGCCCTGCCGCCCCGGAGAGCAGGCGACGCAGTTGGGCGAGGTCGCGAACGCGCACGAAGATCCAGGGCAGCGCGGGCTGGCCGTCCATCTCGACCAGCGCGGCGACCACGTTGGCCTCCGCCGCGGCAAGGTCGTCGTCCGCCACCGCGTCTTCGAGGCAGAACACCATGCTGACAACCCCGCGCGCCGCCTGGTTTCGCGCGTCGTCCGGGAGCCGCTCGCGGGTGCCGGGCGCGTAAAGCGTGGCGCCGAGCGCGGTCGCCAGCGTCAGCCGATCCGCCGAGGGTGCGAGCTCCTGCGGGTGGCGATGAAAGAGCGCGACCTCGCGGGCTGGGGACAGGTGGGCGAAGTGCCGCAAGTGGACCTCCCGGAAGCAGGATTCCCGCGACGGTGCGAGGGGGGGCGTAAGGAGACTTCTGCCGCTCGGAGGGCGAGGAGCCGATCGAGCACGGACGCCCGTACGTCATTGGCGGGCACATTTCCGGCGCCGGAACGCCACCGGCACCTGGAAGCTAACCGATACTGCGAGCGCCGAACAGGGTTTTGCATGTTGTGAAGGTGACGTGTAGGTGGCCGAACGGTGTCGAGTTGCTGTGAAAGCCGTTGAGCAGGGTTGCCGAGCCGGACGGTGCTGCCCTTCTTATCGGCCACACCTGACCCCGAGCTGAATGATCCGGGGAAGTCAGCGCCCGGCGAGCGTCAGCCGGTCGCGGCCGGGATCTCGTCGCGCTTTCGGCGGGCGAGCAGGCTGCTGCCGTAGGCGGCCGCGATGAACGCGACCCCGATCAGGCCCGTGACCACCTCGGGGATGTTGCGCTGGATGCTGATCGCGAGCAGGACGGCAAGAGCGCCGATCGCCCAGTGCGCCCCGTGCTCGAGGTAGATGTACTCCTGCAGGGTGCCCTTACGGACCAGGAAGACCGTCAGCGACCGGATGTAGGTGGCTCCGATGCCGAGTCCGGCGGCGATCACGAAGATCTGCTGGCTGATGGCGAAAGCGCCGACCACGCCGTCGAAGGAGAACGACGCGTCGATCAATTCGAGGTAAAGGAACAGGAAGAAAGCGGCCCTCCCGACGGCCAGCCGCTTACCGCTGCTGTCGTGGGTCTCCTCCGAGATCTCCTCGTCCTCGTCCTCCTCGCCGACCCCGCGCTCCTCGAAGAAGTCTCCGAGGCCGCGCACCGCCAGATAGGTCGCCAGCCCGGCGACGCCGGCCGTCAGCACCTGCTGCGTCTTGTCCACCGGGGTGGCCGCCTCGGCCACGACCAGCAGCGCCACGAGCGCGATGACGGTGGACAGCACCTCCAGGCTGCCGATCTTGCTGAGGAAGCGCTCCACCGGGGTGAGCCAATGGATGTCTTTTTCGGGGTCGAGCATGTAGTCCAGGAAGATCATCAGCAGGAAGATGCCACCGAACGCGGCGATAGCCGGGTGAGCGGCCGTCAGCTTGTCGGCGTAGGCGGTCGGGTGGTCCAGCGCGAGCCGGAAGACCTCGACCGGACCCAGATGTGCGGTGAGCGAGACGACCACCACCGGGAAGATCAACCGCATCCCGAACACGGCGATGATGATGCCCAGCGTCAGGAAGAGCCCCTGCCACCAGCTGTTCATCCGGCGCAGGATGGTGGCGTTTACGACCGCGTTGTCGAACGACAGCGAGATCTCCAGGACCGCCAGGATCGCCACGATGAGCGCAATCTTCGGGCCGCCGATGATCCCGGCCGCCACGAGCCCGGCGACCGTGGTGCCGAGCGGGAAGCCGAACGTTCTCAGCAGCAAAGCAGCTCTCCTCGTGACAATCGCCGGTCAATGCACTATCGGGTCGGGACCCACGCTGGGGTCCCGACCCGAAAGCAGTGCTCCATGCCTCGGCGGCGGCCGAACGATGTTCGCTTCCGCCTCGAGTAAAACGATCAGACGCTGACGCCGAAGTCCTGCGCGATGCCGCGCAGGCCATTGGCATAGCCCTGTCCGACCGCGCGGAATTTCCACTCCGCGCCCGCCCGGTAGAGCTCGCCGAAGACCATCGCCGTCTCGGTGGACGCGTCCTCGGAGAGATCGTAGCGAGCGATCTCCGCCTCGCCGGCCTGGTTGACGATGCGGATGAACGCGTTGCGCACCTGGCCGAAGTTCTGCTGGCGGTTGTCGGCGTCGTAGATCGACACCGGGAAGACGATCTTGTCGATGTCGGCGGGCACCGTCGCGAGGTTGACCTTGATCTGCTCGTCGTCGCCCTCGCCGGCACCGGTCAGGTTGTCACCCTGGTGCTCGACCGAGCCGTCGCTGCTCTTGAGGTTGTTGAAGAAGACGAACTGACCGTCGGACCCAACCTTGCCGGCCGTCGTGCACATGATCGCGCTGGCGTCGAGGTCGAAGTCGGCGCCCGTCGTGCTACGGACGTCCCATCCGAGGCCGACCGTGACCGCCGTTAGGCCAGGGGCTTCCTTGCTGAGCGAGACGTTGCCACCCTTGCTGAGGCTGACTCCCACTGATTCCTCCTCGTAGACGCGGGGCCCTCACCGTGGGCGCCTGACGTTGCTGACTCGTGCCCGGACCTCGCGATGGTCGTCTGGCCCGCCGTGCTCGGCCGAAGCGTAGTGAGGAACGGCGGCGAAGGGAACCGTCCGGGCCTGTCTTATGTCGGACACTGCGAGATGTCGGCAAGAAGACAGCCAGCCGTTTGCACTTGGTCTCGGAGTGCATGCTAAGCCAGCCCGCAAGCTGGGTAGGGTCCCGGAAGTGATCGGGCGCATCGTCATCTCCGACGTCTCACCCGTCGTCTCCGCCGGGCAATGGCCCGCGAAGGCCGTGGTCGACGAGCTCATCCCGGTGTCAGCGACCGTCTTTCGCGAAGGCCACGACCTCGTCGGGGCCAATGTGGCCGTCATCGATCCCGCCGGGCGCGCGGGCGAGTTCACGCGAATGCATCCCGTGGGGTCGGGTACCGACCGCTACGAGGCGACGATCTCCTGCCCGGCCCAGGGCGTCTGGTCCTATCGCGTCGAGGGCTGGGCCGATCCGGTGGCCACCTGGCGCCACGCCGTGCAGGTCAAAGCCGACGCGGGCCAGGACGCGGTGGAGCTGGCGGTCGACCTCGAGGACGGCGCCCGGCTGCTCGAACGGGCGCTGCCCGGCATCGACCCGGTGCATCAGCCGGCGCTCACCCACGCCATCCAAACCCTGCGCAACGCGGCGCTGACCGACGTGGCCGACCGGCTGGCGCCGATCATGGCGACGAGCCTGGTGGCCGCGCTCGAGGCGAGCCCCCTGCGCGAGCTGTTGACGACCAGCACCGCCTACCAGATCGCCGTCGACCGGCAGCGGGCGCTGTACTCGTCCTGGTACGAGTTCTTCCCCCGCTCCGAGGGGGCGAGCCTCGATCCGCCGCGCTCGGGAACCCTGAAGCAGGCCGCCGAGCGGCTGCCCGCGATCGCCGATCTGGGATTCGACGTGGTCTACCTGCCGCCGATCTCACCCATCGGCGAGGTCAACCGCAAGGGGCCGAACAACACGCTCGACCCGGCCCCGAGCGATCCGGGCAGCCCGTGGGCCATCGGCTCGCGTTTCGGCGGCCACGATGCCATCCATCCGGATCTCGGCACCCTGGAAGATTTCGACGACTTCGTCCAGACGGCACGAAAGCTGGGTATGGAGGTCGCCCTCGACCTGGCGCTGCAGTGCGCTCCCGACCACCCGTGGGCGAAGGCCCATCCCGAGTGGTTCACGGTCAAGAGCGACGGGTCCATCGCGTACGCGGAGAACCCGCCGAAGCAGTACCAGGACATCTACCCGATCAACTTCGACACCGACTACGAGGGCCTGTACGCGGAGGTCCTGCGGGTCGTCCGGCACTGGATGGCACATGGCGTACGGATCTTCCGGGTCGACAACCCGCACACCAAGCCGGTGCCGTTCTGGGAAGAGCTCATCGCCGACATCAAGCGCACCGATCCTGATGTGCTCTTCCTGGCCGAGGCATTCACCCGGCCGCCGATGATGCACACGCTGGGGCGGATCGGCTTCGCGCAGTCCTACACCTACTTCACCTGGCGCAACGAGAAGGCCGAGCTCGAGGAGTACGGCACCGAGCTGGTCGAGTCGGCCTGGCACATGCGCCCGAACTTCTTCGTCAACACCCCGGACATCCTGCACGCCTACCTGCAGTACGGCGGGCCGCCGGCGTTCAAGATCCGGGCCGTGCTGGCGTCGATGATGAGCCCCAGCTGGGGGGTGTACTCCGGTTACGAGCTCTTCGAGCACGTGGCGGTCAGGCCCGGCAGCGAGGAGTACCTCGACGCGGAGAAGTACCAGTACCGGCCGCGCGACTACTCCCACGCGCCGTTGAACCCGTACCTGAAGATGCTGAACCGGGTGCGCTCCGAGCACCCGGCCCTGCACCAGCTTCGCAATCTGCGCTTCCACTTCGTCGACCAGCCGCAGGTGCTGGCGTTCTCCAAGCGCGACCCGGTCAGCGACGACTGCGTCCTCGTCGTGATCAACCTCGACCCGCATGCCGCCCGCGAGGCGACCGTCTACCTGGAGATGCCCGCGCTCGGGTTGGACTGGGGTGAGACATTCGATGCGTGTGATGAGGTGACGGATACCTCCTACAACTGGGGGCAAGCCAACTATGTGCGACTCGATCCCTTCCATGAACCTGCCCACGTCTTCACCGTGAAGTACCGCCGATGACCGCGGCCCGTGACGGCGCCTCCGGCGCGTCCCACACCAGGCAGGACAGACCCGATCCTGCCGCTATCCCCGACCTGCCGCCCCCGCCCCAGACCGGCAGCGCCGGCGAGGAGAGCCGCGACCCGCTCTGGTACCAGCGTGCGGTGTTCTATGAGGTGCTGATCCGCGGTTTCGCCGACTCCAACAGCGACGGCACGGGTGATCTGCGGGGCCTCACCTCCAGGCTGGACTACCTGCAATGGCTGGGCATCGACTGCCTGTGGCTGCTGCCCATCTACGAATCACCGCTGCGTGATGGTGGCTACGACATCAGCGACTACCTGAAGGTGCTGCCGGAATTCGGCGACCTCGGGGATTTCGTCGAGCTGGTCGACGGTGCCCACCGGCGCGGGATGCGCATCATCGCCGATCTCGTCATGAACCACACCTCGGATCAGCATCCGTGGTTTCTGGCCTCCCGGTCGGATCCGGACGGCCCGTTCGGCGATTTCTATCTCTGGTCCGACACCGACGACCGGTATCCCGACGCGCGGGTCATCTTCGTCGACACCGAGAAGTCCAACTGGACCTGGGATCCCGTACGCGGCCAGTACTACTGGCACCGGTTCTTCGCCCACCAGCCCGACCTGAACTTCGATAGCCCGGCCGTGCAGGACGCGATGCTCGAGGTGCTGCGCTTCTGGCTGGACATCGGCCTCGACGGCTTCCGGCTCGACGCGGTGCCGTACCTGTTCGTGCGCGACGGCACGAACGGCGAGAACCTGCCCGAAACACACGCGTACCTGCGCCGGGTGCGCTCGGAGGTCGACGCGCGCTACGCCGACAAGGTGCTGCTCGCCGAGGCCAACCAGTGGCCGAGCGATGTCGTGGAGTATTTCGGCGATTACGAGAGCGGCGGCGACGAGTGCCACATGGCGTTCCACTTCCCGCTGATGCCGCGCATCTTCATGGCCGTGCGCCGGGAATCGCGCTACCCGATCTCGGAGATCCTGGCGCAGACCCCGAAGATTCCGGCCAACTGCCAGTGGGGCATCTTCCTGCGCAACCACGACGAGCTGACGCTCGAGATGGTGACCGACGAAGAGCGCGACTACATGTACACCGAGTACGCGAAAGACCCGCGGATGAAGGCGAACATCGGCATCCGCCGCAGGCTCGCCCCGCTGCTCGACAACAGCCGCAACCAGATGGAGCTGTTCACCTCGTTACTGATGTCGCTGCCCGGCTCCCCCGTGCTCTATTACGGCGACGAGATCGGCATGGGCGACAACATCTATCTCGGTGACCGCGACGGCGTGCGCACTCCGATGCAGTGGTCACCGGACCGCAACGCCGGCTTTTCCACCTGCGACCCGGCCCGGCTCTACCTGCCGGTGCTGATGGACGCGGTCTACGGCTACCAGGCGCTGAACGTCGAGGCCGAGATGCGCCAGAACGACTCGCTGCTGTGGTGGACCAAACGCATGATCGAGATCCGCAAACGGCACCCGGTGTTCGGCCTCGGCAGTTACGAGGAGCTCAGCGCCTCGAACCCGAGCGTGCTCGCGTACGTCCGCGAGTTCGGCGACGACCGCGTGCTCTGCGTGGCCAACCTTTCCCGCTTTCCCCAGCCGGTCGAACTCGACCTGCGCCGCTTCGCGGGTCACCGTCCGGTCGAGATGACCGGGGAGGTTTCCTTCCCGAATATCGGGGACCTGCCTTACCTGCTGACACTGCCGGGTCACGGCCACTTCTGGTTCGCGCTGGCCGCCGGCGACGAGGGTGGTTATGCACGATGACCGCACGTAAGGACCGGCCGGGTAGCGATGGGCATGGAGGCGAGCTCCTCCCAGGCCTCAACGAGCTGCTGTTGGAATGGCTGCCGCGCCAGCGCTGGTTCGCCGGCAAGGGACGGCCGCTGTCGGACGTGCGCGTCGCGCAGGTGCAGGAGCTGACCGCGACCGTCCGCCACACCGTCGTCGAGGTGAGCTACGAGACGGGGGACACCGAGCGCTACCAGGTGCCCGTGACCCAGCTGCCCGACCTGGATCGGGACCGCGGCTATGCGCGCATCGTTCCCCCTCATGCTGACGACGACATGGGCGGCCCGCCGTTCTACTACGACGCGCTGCACGAGCCCGAGGGCACGGCCGCCGTCTTCGATCTGATCCGCCGATCGACCTCGACCGGAAGCCTGTCCGGCACGGCCTCGACCGAGCTGGAGATGCTGACCGGGCTGCCGGTCGGCGCCGAGCAGTCGAACACCAGCGTCGTCTTCGGCGACGCCTACATCCTCAAGGCCTTTCGCCTGATCGCGCCGGGGCTGAACCCCGATCTGGAGATCACCCGGGTGCTGGCAGAGGCCGGCAGCAGCCATGTCGCCGCGCCGGTCGGCTGGCTCGAAGGCAAGCTGGATGGCGAGGCGACGACGTTCGCGGTGTGCTCGCGATTCCTCAAGAGTGGCTCCGAGGGCTGGAAGCTCGCCCTGGCCAGCGTGCGCGACCTGTTCGCGGAGGGCGACCTGCACGCCTACGAGGTGGGCGGCGACTTCGCCGGGGAGTCCGAACGCCTCGGCACCGCGACAGCCGCAGTGCACGCCACCCTGGCCGAACGCTTGCCGTCCCGGCTCGCGACCGCCGACGAGCTCGCCGAAATCTCCTCGCAGATGCTGGCCCAGCTCTCCGCCGCCGCCGCCGAAGTGCCGGAGTTGGCACATTACTCGGCATCGCTGGCCGCCACGTTTTCCGCGCTGCCGCGGGAGACCGGGCCCAGGGTCCCGGTCCAGCGCATCCACGGCGATTACCACCTCGGGCAGGTCATGCGCATCGACTCCGGATGGGTACTGCTCGACTTCGAGGGCGAGCCGGCCCGGCCGCTGGCCGAGCGGGTCAGGCTCGCGTCACCGCTGCGCGACGTCGCCGGGATGCTCCGCAGCTTCGACTACGCGTCACGTTTCCTGCTCCAGGACCGCCTCGAACCCGGCTATCTCGCGTACCGCGCCGAGGAGTGGGCACAGCGCAATAGGGCGGCTTTCTGCGACGGGTATGCAACGGGCGCCGGGATCGACCCCCGCGAGGCCAAGCAGCTGCTGCGAACCTTCGAGCTGGATAAGGCGGTGTATGAGGTGTTGTACGAGGCACGGCACCGTCCGTCGTGGGTGAACCTCCCCCTGGCGGCGATCGACCGACTGGTCGGCGAGGCGGGCTGATGGCGGCCCGACACCGTCGCGACCTGCCAGCGGCGTCCCCTGAGCCCACGGACCCCACCGCGCCGGCTCCGCCCACCGCACCCGACGTACCCGCGGTGACCCAGCCCGCGGCGATCTCGTTCACACCCTTGGACGGGGAACTCGAGCGCCTCGTCGGCGGCGCTCACCATGATCCGCACGGCATCCTCGGCGCCCACCCGATCGGGGGGCAGCTGGTGATCCGGACGCTGCGCCCGCACGCGCGCGGCGTCACGGTGCTCGTCGGCGACGAGCGGATCGGTGCCCAGCGGATCCACCCGGGCGGGGTCTTCCAGGCGGTCCTCGCCGGCGAGCAGGTGCGTGACTACCGGCTGGAGGTTGCGTACGGCGACGCCAGCTTCGTCGTCGACGACCCGTACCGGTTCTTGCCGACCCTCGGCGACATCGACCTGCACCTGCTCGGCGAAGGGCGCCACGAACGGCTCTGGACCGTGCTCGGAGCCCACGTGCGCCGCTTCGAGGGCGGGGTGACCGGGGTGAGCTTCGCCGTCTGGGCCCCCAACGCCCGTGGCGTACGCCTTCGCGGCGACTGGAACTACTGGGACGGCAGCGGGCATCCGATGCGCTCGCTCGGCTCTTCCGGAGTCTGGGAGCTCTTCGTCCCCGACATCGGCGAGGGCAATAGCTACAAGTTCCAGATCCTCGGTGCCGACTCGGTGTGGCGCGACAAGGCCGACCCGCTGGCCCGGCGCACCGAAGTCCCGCCGGCCACCGCGAGCGTCGTCACGGAGTCGGCGTACGAGTGGGACGACGCCGACTGGATCACCCGGCGAGCGCAGACGGCCTGGCACGAGTCGCCGGTGTCGATCTACGAGGTGCATCTCGGCTCGTGGCGGGTCGGCCTGGGGTACCGGGAGCTCGCGTCCGAACTGGTGGAGTACGTGCGCGACCACGGCTTCACCCACGTGGAACTGCTGCCCGTGGCCGAGCACCCGTTCGGCGGGTCGTGGGGCTACCAGGTGACCTCGTACTTCGCGCCCACCGCGCGTTTCGGCACACCCGACGAGTTCCGCCATCTCGTCGATGCGCTGCACCAGTCCGGCATCGGCGTGCTGCTGGACTGGGTGCCCGCGCACTTCCCGAAGGACGAGTGGGCACTCGGCCGGTTCGACGGCACCCCGCTCTACGAGCACCCCGATCCCCGCCGGGGCGAGCAGCTCGACTGGGGCACGTTCGTCTTCGATTTCGGCCGCGTCGAGGTCCGCAACTTCCTGGTTGCGAACGCGCTCTATTGGTTCGACGAATTCCATATCGACGGCCTGCGGGTCGATGCCGTGGCGTCGATGCTCTATCTGGATTACTCGCGTCCCGACGGCGGCTGGGCGCCGAACGAGTTCGGCGGGCGCGAGAACCTGCAGGCGGTCGCCTTCCTGCAGGAGGCGAACGCCACCGTCTACCGCAAATTCCCCGGCGCCATGATGATCGCGGAGGAATCCACCGCATGGCCGGGGGTCACCCGGCCGACCCATCTCGGCGGCCTCGGATTCGGCTTCAAATGGAACATGGGCTGGATGCACGACACGTTGCAGTACATGTCCAAGGAGCCGATCTACCGGCGTTTCCACCACCATGAGATGACCTTCTCGATGGTGTACGCCTACTCCGAGAATTTCATGCTCCCGATCTCGCACGACGAGGTGGTGCACGGTAAGGGCTCGCTGCTGAACAAGATGCCGGGCGACCGGTGGCAGCAGCTTGCCAACCTGCGCGCCCTGCTCGCGTACATGTGGGCGCATCCCGGCAAGCAATTGCTGTTCATGGGCAGTGAATTCGGCCAGGAATCGGAATGGTCGGAATCGCGGTCGCTGGATTGGTGGCTGCTCGACAATCCCGACCACGCTGGCATGTCCCGCCTGGTACGTGACCTGAATGCGGTCTATCGCGAGACGCCCGCGCTCTACACGCGCGACTCCGACCCGACCGGATTCGCCTGGATCGACGCGAACGATTCGGGCGGCAACGTCTTCTCGTTCGTGCGTAGCGGCGGAACGGATGGCGACTCGCTGATCGCGTGCATCGCCAATTTCTCGGGCGGCCCCCACGAGGGCTACCGGATCGGGCTGCCGCGGCCGGGTCGCTGGTCGGAGGTCGTCAATACCGACGCCGACAGCTACGCGGGGTCAGGGGTCGGCAATCTCGGCGCCATCCACACCGAACCGGTCGCGCATCACGGCCTACCGCAATCGGTGGCACTGCGCGTGCCGCCGCTCGGCACGCTCTGGCTGCGCTGGGACGGCTAGAACTCGCGCGCCCCAGACTTGCATCCGTAGCCCTGCTCGCGACGAACCTGGTCTGTCGCCGCGACACGAGGTGAACGCCGATGTCCCCGACCGGGCGACCCGGCGAGTGTTGGCGTCAGAACAAGGCGTTGGCCAGCGCGCGCCGGGCCGGAGCGACCGATGGGTGCTCGCCCAGCACGTCGAACAGCTCGAGCAGGCGCTGGCGCACCTCTTCACGCTCGTCGCCGCTGCTGGTCTTGACCAGGTCGATGAGGCCGGCGAGCCCGTTGTCGACGTCACCGCTGGCCACCAGCAGATCGGCCACCTGGAGCCGGGTCTCGCGGCCGGTGTCGCCGGCTTGCACGCGCTGCTGCAGATCGGCCTGGTCGACCGAGGTGAGCCGGCGGGCCAGGCCCACCTGAGCCAGCCCGCTCTTGGCCTCCTGGTCGTCGGGGGCCTCGTTCAGACGGGTCTGGAAATGAAGGGCTGCGCCATCCAGGTCACCCGCCTCCAGGGCCTGGTACGCGGCCTCGACCGTCGGGTCGAGCGGGGGACCGGGAGGAGCATCGGGAGCGCCGTCCGCTGGGCCGCCTTCCGGTCCATCAGCGCCTGCCGGGGCGCCGCCCTTGGCCAGGGCGACGATCTGGTCGATCCACCCCCGGACCTGACGCTCGGGCAGCGCGCCGGTGAACTCGGCCACCAGCTGCCCGTCGACGACGGCCTTCACGGCAGGGATGCCCTGCACCGCGGCGGCCTGCGCCAACCGCGGGTTCGCGTCGACGTCGATCTTCGCGAGCACCCAGCTGCCCCCGTCTTCACCCGCCAACTTCTCCAGGATGGGCGAGAGCTGACGGCAGGGGCCGCACCAGGAAGCCCAGAAATCGAGCACCACCGGAACGCTGCGACTGCGGTCGACGACCTCGGTCTGGAATGTCGCCTCGGTGACATCGAGGACGTTCACCCCGCTGGAAGCACCGCCGGATGCACTCGCGGGCGGTGACGTGCGGGCCGAGAGGTCAACGGCCCCGGGCAGGTTGATGCTGGTCGGATCGAATTGGCGCACGTCCCTATCCAACCGCAATGCGGCCGGTCTGTGTTCCCGCGCCGGGTGCTCTTGCGATCAGCCGAAGCAGCGCTCAGAACGTGGGCGGCTCGACGTAGCCGCCCCAGAGGTCGCGCAGCACGCCGCAGATCTCGCCGAGCGTGGCTTCCGCGCGCGCGGCGTCCAGCATCGGGGGCACCAGGTTCGCGGTGCCGCGCGCCGCCTCGCGGAGGTCGGCCAGCGATGCCCGGACCGCCACGTCGTCCCGTGCCTGCCGGCGGGCGGCCAGTTCGGCCCGCTGGTCGCGTTCGATATCGCTGGAGACCCGCAGGATTTCCAGCGGATGATCGTCCGGGCTCGGGAAGCAGTTGACGCCGACGATCTTCTTCTCGCCCTTCTCGACGGCGGTCTGGTACTGGAACGCGGCCTCGGCGATCTCGGACGTGAACCAGCCGGTCTCGATCCCGCGCAGGATGCCGCTGGTTATGCCGTTCTCGGCGGTCCCGTCACCGAAGCCGCGGATCTGCTCGAAGATCGCCTCCGCCTGGCTCTCGAGCTCGTCGGTCAGCGCCTCGACATACCAGGAGCCGCCCAGCGGATCGGCCACGTTGGCGACGCCGGTCTCTTCGGCGATCACCTGCTGCGTGCGCAGCGCGATCTGCGCCGCACGCTCGCTGGGCAGCGCGAGCACCTCATCGAGCGCGTTCGTGTGCAGTGAGTTGGTCCCGCCGAGCACGGCGGCCAGCGCTTCGATGGACGTGCGGACGATGTTGTTGTCCGGCTGCTGCGCGGTCAGCGAGACCCCGGCGGTCTGGGTGTGGAAGCGCATCCACTGCGCCTTGTCGGTGCGGGCGCCGTAGACGTCACGCAGCCAGCGCGCCCAGATCCGGCGGGCGGCGCGAAACTTGGCGATCTCCTCGAAGAAGTCGATGTGCGCGTCGAAGAAGAACGACAGTCCAGGGGCGAAGACGTCGATGTCGAGCCCGCGCGAGAGCCCGAGTTCCACGTAACCGAAGCCGTCGGCCAGGGTGAAGGCGAGCTCCTGCGCGGCCGTCGAACCGGCCTCGCGGATGTGATAGCCGGACACCGAAAGTGGCTTGTATGCAGGCACTTCGGCCGCGCAATACTCCATCAGGTCGCCGATCAGGCGAAGGTGAGGCTCGGGCGGGAAGAGCCACTCCTTCTGGGCGATGTACTCCTTGAAGATGTCGGTCTGCAGGGTGCCGTTCAGCGCCCCGGGGTCGACGCCCTGGCGTTCCGCGGCGACCAGATACATGCAGAAGATGGGGACGGCCGGGCCGCTGATCGTCATCGAGGTGGTGACGTCGCCGAGCGGGATCGCGTCGAACAACACGTCCATGTCGGCGGCGCTGTCGATGGCGACGCCGCAGTGCCCGACCTCGCCGAGCGCGCGGGCGTCGTCGGAATCACGGCCCATCAGCGTGGGCATGTCGAACGCGACCGACAGCCCGCCGCCGCCCTCACGCAGGATCATCCGATAGCGCTCGTTGGTCTGGCGGGCATTGCCGTACCCGGCGAACTGGCGGATGGTCCACGCCCGGCCGCGGTAACCACTCGCGTAGAGCCCACGGGTGAACGGGAATTCGCCGGGCCAGCCGATTCGCTCGAAGCCCGGGGGAAGCGGGGTATCAGCAGGCGGGCCGTAGACCGGCTCCACCTCCTGGCCGGACAGAGTCGTGAAGTCGGCGTCACGCAGCCTCGACGCGTCGTATCGCTGCTGCCAACGCGCCCGACCGTCCGCTGCCGTATCGCCTGTCGCCATAGACACAGTTTGCCCTGGGAAGCCCCCGCTCGTGCCTGCCTTCGCCGGAAGGTTCAGACTCACCGCGAAGCGTGTCGGTGACAGGAAGGACCACCCCCGTGAGCCAGAGCAGCGAGAAGAAAGAGCGAATCCTTTACGCCACAGCGGTCTTCGACCAGGACGAGATCGACTCCGTGATGGGCGTGCTGGCCAAGGGGCCCAACGGGATCCGCATCGGCGAGCACGTGGCAGCCGCCGAGACGTCCGTCGCGAAGCTGACCGGCAAGCGTCACGGCGTGATGGTCGATTCCGGCTCGGCGGCATTGTTCCTCGCGGTCGAGCTGCTGGACCTGCCGCGCGGCAGCGAGGTCATCACCTCACCGCTCACCTTCTCGACCGACATCTCAGCGCTCGTACGCGCCGGACTCGTGCCCGTCTTCGTCGACGTCGAGCCCGACACGTTCAACGTCGACGCGAAGGCGATCGAGGCTGAGGTCGGCCCGCAGACCCGGGCCATCCTGATCCCGAACCTGGCCGGCAACGCACCCGACTGGGACGTCATCCGGGGCGTCGCCGACCGCCACGGGCTCACCGTCATCGAGGATTCCTGCGACGCGCTCGGCGCGACGCTGCGCGGTACTCCGACCGCGGCCCGCGCCGACATCACGGTGACGAGCTTCTCGCCCTCGCACATCGTCACCGGGGCCGGCTCGGGAGGCATGGTCTGCCTGGATGACGACGCGCTCTGGGACCGGTGCGTCACCCTGCGCGGCTGGGGACGGCGTTCCGAGGTCCAGCTCTACGGCAGCAAGGGCGACGACCACAATTTCTGGACCGATGTCGACGGCATGCATTACGACAACATGTTCATATTCGACGAGCTCGGCTGGAATTTCCTCCCGTCCGAGATCTCGGCGGCCTTTCTCGGGGCCCAGTTGCGCAAGCTGGCGATCAATCACGCTCGCCGCCAGCGCACCTTCGGGCTCTATTCGGCCTACCTGGCCTCGCGCGATCGCTACTTCGTCCCGCCGCGCCAGACCGACGGGCTCGAGACCGCCTGGCTCAGCTATTGCTTCCAGGTGCGTCCGGACGCCGGATTCTCCCGGGCCGATCTGCAAGCCGGGCTCTCCGAACGGGGTATCGACACCCGGACCGTCTGGACCGGTAACGCGGCACGCCAGCCGATGATGAAGGGAGTCGCGTTCCGCCAGCCCGAGGGAGGGCTGCCCAACGCCGACACGGTGATGCAATACGGCGTTCTGCTTTCGTGCAGTCACTCGCTGAGCGATGACGATGTCGCATTCGTCTGTTCGCAGATCGACGATTTCCTTGAAACGCTCCCAGGCTAATATTCGAACCGTGTCGGGGGACGTGTTCGATTTACTCGGAGACATCGCGCTGCGCTTCGACGCGGCGGGAAATCTGACGTATGCCAACGTGGCGGCCACCGAGTTGCTCGGTGACCGGATCGCCATCGGTGCGCCCTGGCGCGAGTTTCTCTCCCAAGTGGCCCCGGGGCTTTCCGAACGCCTCCCGGGATCGGTGCCTGTCGAGATCGCCACCCACGGCCACTGGCGCGGCCGGGTCAAGCTCGTCGACTCGGCCGGCACCGGCGAGGTCTTCACCGCGACCATCGCGGTCGACAACCGGCTGGGCGACCGTCCGAGCGGCACCCCGAACGGCTACTTCGCAATCTTTCGATCGCTCGGCGAGACCCGGCGCCGCGAGCACGCCGAGCGCGAGCTGGCCCATCGCGACGAGTTCGTGGCGCGGCTCGGGCATGAGCTGCGCACCCCGCTGAACGCCGTGCTCGGTTTCGCGCAGCTGCTCGAACTCGAAGAGCTCGACCACGATCAGCGCGACGGCATCGAGCGCATCCTCACGGCGGGCCGTCACATGCAGGCGCTGCTGGACGACGTGCTCGACCTGGCGCGCGTACGCACCGGCGGGGTCGACCTCGACGTCGGCCCGGTGCGGGTGCTGGAGGTGGTGCGCGGCCTCGTCGATCTCATTCAGCCGCTGGCCGACAAGCGCGGGATCCGCCGTTACATCGACCCCGCCGACGACGTGGTGGCGCTGCTCGACCGGCGCCGGCTCTGGCAGGTGCTACTCAACCTCATGGGCAACGCTGTCAAGTACGGACGCGAGGGCGGCACGCTGCGGGTCGGTGTCGTCGCGAAAGCCGACGACCGGCTGCACATCGAGGTCGCCGACGACGGGCCGGGCATCGAGGCCGAGCAGCTCGAGCGGCTCTTCCGGCCCTTCGAACGGCTGGGAGCGGAACGCACCGGCGTCGAGGGCACCGGACTCGGGCTGGCGCTCTCCCTCGCCCTGACGACCGCGATGGGCGGCACGCTGTCGGCGTCGAGCCGGCTCGGCGCGGGCTCGACGTTCACCCTCGATCTGGAGGCCGTCGGGGCGGGTGTCCTCGCGGAGCTTTCCACTGAGGTCTCGCAGGATTCCCAGGCGGCTCCCGTCGTACTGCACGTCGGCGCCGACCCGGCGGCACGGGCGCTCGTGGCCCAGGCGCTGCGCAGCCGGCTGTCCGCCGAGGTGGTCTCCGTGTCGCGTGCGGCACTGGCGCTGGACGCCGTTCACCGCAAGCAGCCCGCCGTCATCGTGCTGGACGCCGACCTGCCGGACGCGGTCGGCACCGAACTGCTGCACCGGCTCGGCAGCGATCCGCTTTCGGCGCTGCTGCCGAAGATCGTGCTGTCGGAGGACTCCGACCCGCGCGTGCATCTGCGGCTGCGCGCGGCCGGCGCCCACCAGGTCGCCCAGCTGCCGTTGGACATCCGCGCCTTCGTCGACACCGTCGGCGAATTGCTCCGCCACAGCTCGCTGTAGCCCGAGCCCGCAGGCTTGGTCGCGTACTGGCTCCTCATGAGGTGGCTGAATCCGCGGTGTACACGATCATCGTCAGCAATGCCCGCGTGGCCCCGGGGGCCTGCCGGAGGAGATCGGGCGGTCGCGTTGGGTCCCACTCGCGGCCCGGTCGAGCAAGCAGTCGCGCCGCTCGCCGGATGACTAGGAGACCCAGGCTCGTCCGATCAGGTACTCGACCATGACCAAGGTCGTGCGAATCGCCGTTGGCCGAGCCGCGCGCCCTCACTGCCTGGGCTTCGGATGGTCAGCCGCGGCGAACCGAAGAACTCCACGAAGTGAAATGCCCCATCTTCACCTGTTGATCATGACCGGCTGCGGTGCCTCTGGCGATCCTGCCGACGGGCGTAGGCGTGTCGTTCGACGTGGCGGTCAGGTTCGGGTCCAGGCTGAGCGATGGCTTCAGGGTGCTGCAGCAGGCGAGAATTCAGGGCACGTTCGAGCTCATGGACATTGGCGACGATCCAAGGCGACGTCGTCGGTATCACGCGAAATGGCACCCTGTCCAAGTCGCCGGCTCAGTCGATGCTCCCGCAGCGCGCGAACGATCGTTCGCCTGCGAACCCGCTGCTCGGAGCCGAGATACTTGATCGGGGCCGGGTTCACTGTGAATCCCCTTGGGCCGACGCTGGGAACGAATGATCACCACCTCTGCTCCCTGCGTCGCCACCGGTGCACGTCTCCGGCTGCCGCGAGAGCTGACGGCCGCCCTGGTCGCGGCCGTAGTGGTCCCGCCGGTCCTGCACCGGGCGCACCTGGACGTGCTCATGCTGCCGTTGCTCGTGGTCGCGCTGGCCAGCGTGCTGCGTGCGGGATCGGGCCTGTTGGACCGGCTTGCGCTGGCGGCCGTGCTGCTGGCCGGTGGCCTGCTGACGTTCGGGGTGCTCTTCTCAGTCTGGCCGTGGCGGATCCAGCCGCTGGCGGTCGGCTGGTTCCTCGCGCTGGCCGTCGTCGCCGTCGGTACGCTCGCGCGGCGGCGGCCCCAACTGCCCCGCGCGGTCTACCTCTCGGACCTGGTGATCCTAGGCACCGGCAGCGCAGCGTTCGTCGAGGCGTACCGGCCGCTAGCCCACCTGTCGGCCGTCTCGCGCTACCAGTACACGATCCTGACGCTGGACCGGATCACCCACTTCTCATTGTTCACCACGGCCCAACGCCTGGGGGGCTATCCGTACCTGCACGCGGAGGCGGCGCGAACGTCGATCCGAACCCCCTACGAGATCGTCTACCCGCAGGGGTCGCACTTCCTGCTGGCCGTTGTCAACGGGTTCATCAGCAACGGCCATGTCACCGCCGGTGGGACGCTGGACATGAACCGATACGCGATCCTCGTGCTGGGTGTGTACGCCGCACTTATGACCGCCATCGTCTGGTCGATCCGCTGGGTCGCGGCCGCGACAGCCAGGGAGCCGGTCCGGCTGCTGCTCTGCCTGGCCGGCATGGCGCTCGCCGTGTTCGGCCCGCTGGCCGGCCTGATTCCGTTCGCGGCCGACTCGCAACTGTTCGCGCTGGTGTTCGTGGTCATGGCCGGCGCGCTGATCCTGCGTCCGGTATCCGGCCCGATCGAGCTGCTGGCACTGATGGGCGCACTCTTGGTCGGGACGTTCTCCGGCTACAACCTCTACGGGCTGATGGTCGTCCTCGGCTTCGCGCTGGCCTTGCTCGTGCACCGATTCCCGTTGCGCCGGCACTGGCGGGCCGGGCTGCTCATCCTCGGCCCAGCCGCGGTTGTGGCGCTCATCCAGTCGGTGCTGACAGCGCTGGGTAGCTTCGACGTCTCGGCTCAGGCCACGGTCGCCGGCGGTCACATTCCGCTGTCGAACTGGCTCGTGGTCATCGTGGGTGCCGCTCCCGCTGCCGCGCTGCTCCGCCGACGCGCCGGTGTTGCCCGCCTGCGGCGTGGCCACCTGGCTGTGCTTACGACAGCAATCATCACGATCGCCGGATTCGCGCTGTACCAGCAGGTAAGCGGGCACGGCAACAGCTACTACCTGCCCAAGATGATCTGCGCCGGCTACGTGTTCCTGTTGCCGGCCCTGGGACTGTTGGCCCTGGTGATGAGCCAGGACCGGCTGGACGCGCAATGCGCCTCACGACACCTGGACCGGGCCGGCGCCGGGATCAGTCGCCTCCCGCGGGCCGCGGTCGCCGCCGTCGCCGTGCTCGTCGCCGCGGCGCTGAGCGGTCTCGGCGTGGCCCAGCAGTGGTTGCCCGGTACCGAGAGCCGGGGGGCGCCGGCGCACTACGTCCCGCTCGCGCGGTGGTCGGACGGTCAGCAAAAGGCCACCGTGGCGCCTGTCTACGAAGCGCTAGCCGGGGCCGGGGTGATGGACGGCCGGACGCCCACCGTCGTGGTGGCGAGCGGCAACGTCACCCTCAACGCGGGGATCACCTTCGCCGTGTCCGGGCTCAACAATTGCCTGGGCCGGATGAACCCGGTCCTGAAGGCGATGGTGGTGCCGGCACTCTCGGCCTCAGGTGCGGCACTGACGGGGCAGCCTGTCAGCACGGTGCTGGCGGCTGTCCGCATCGGCGGCGGCACGATGCGAGTGGTAGCGCCCAACGCGACCTACGCATCCCGGCTGCGCGCCGCCGCCACAGCCGAACCCGGCCTGCACCTGACGATCGTGGTCGTGGCAATGGGCCTGCCGTATGTCGGGACGATCTAGCTCAACCGGTGTCCGGCGAGACGACCGGTAGCGTTGAACGTCGGACCGGAGCTCGCACGTGGAGACACGGGAATCTGCTACGCGGTAACCCCGGCGATCAGGCGATCGGCTGCCGAGTACGGATCCAAGCGCCCAGCGGCCACTTCTGATGCCAGCTCACCCATCGCTGCCCGCCCGCGCAGCTCGTCCATCCGAGATCGCAACGCGGTCAGCGCGATGGCCTCGATCTCGCCGCGGGCCCGCGCCGTACGGCGGCGCGTGCCCTCGCCGCTGGAGTCGAGCCAGTCACGGTGGCGCGCAAGGGCATCGACCACCTCGTCGATTCCCTCGGAGCGGCTGGCCACCGTCCGGCAGACCGGGGGTCTCCAACCGCCGGAGGTGACGTCACTGAAGCCGAGCGAGAGCATGCCCTTCAGCTCCCGAACGGTCTGGTCAGCGCCGTCGCGATCGGCCTTGTTGACCACGAAAACGTCGGCAACTTCGAGGATTCCGGCCTTCGCGGCCTGGATCGCGTCTCCCATCCCGGGCGCGAGCAGCACGACCGTCGAGTCGGCCAGCGAGGCGATCTCGACCTCCGCCTGGCCGACTCCGACCGTCTCGATGAGCACCACGTCGCAGCCGGCCGCGTCCAGCACCCGCAGCGCCTGCGGGGTCGCCCAGGACAGCCCCCCGAGCTGCCCGCGCGAGGCCATCGAGCGGATGAATACCCCAGCATCCGTCGCGTGATCCTGCATGCGGACGCGATCGCCGAGCAGCGCCCCGCCGCTGAAGGGCGACGACGGGTCGACCGCCAGCACGCCCACTCGTTGGCCGCGCTGCCGGTACGCGGCCACCAGCGCCGAGGTCGTGGTCGACTTGCCGACTCCCGGCGAGCCGGTGAGCCCGATGACCTGGGCGCGACCGCAGAACGGTGTCAGCAAGGCCATCACCTCGCGTAGCCGCGGCGAGGCGTCCTCGACCAGCGAGATCAGCCGTGCCACCGCCCGCGGGCTCCCGTCACGAGCCGCTGCCACGAGTTCGGGCAGCGGCTCGTCCCGCCGGTGCACTTCCTAAGCCCGAATCTCTTTTCAGGCAGTCACGCGCAGCACCAGGGCGTCGCCCTGACCGCCGCCGCCGCACAGGCCCGCGGCCCCGATGCCGCCGCCCCGGCGCTGGAGCGCGTGAGCCAGGTGCAGCACGATCCGCGCGCCCGACATGCCGACCGGGTGGCCCATGCTGATCGCACCGCCGTCGACGTTGACCTTGTCGGAATTGAGGCCGAGATCACGCATCGACTGGATGCCCACGGAGGCAAAAGCCTCATTGATTTCAACCAGATCGAGGTCTGCGGCGCTCAGCCCTTCCTTGCTCAACGCCTGGGCGATGGCGTTGGCCGGCTGCGACTGCAGCGACGCGTCAGGACCCGCGACGAACCCGGCGGCACCGATCTCGGCGAGGATCGGCGCACCGAGCTCCTCAGCCTTGCGACGCGACATGACGACCAGTGCGCAGCCGCCGTCGGAGATCTGCGACGCCGACCCGGCCGTGATGGTGCCGTCGGCAGCGAAGGCCGGACGCAGCTTGGCGAGGCTGTCGGTCGTGGTGCCGGGGCGCACGCCCTCGTCCTCGCTGACGACCAGCGGGTCGCCCTTGCGCTGCGGGATCTGCACCGATACGAGCTCGGCGTCGAAGCGTCCCTCCTTCATCGCGGTCGCCGCGCGATCGTGCGAACGGGCGCTGAACTCGTCCTGCTCCTCGCGGCTGATACCGAGCCGGGCGTTGTACTTCTCGGTCGACTCACCCATCGCCACCTGGTCAAACGCGCAGAACAAGGCGTCGTGGGCGGTCGCGTCGATGAGGGTGGCGTCGCCGTAGCGGAAGCCGGCGCGCGCCCCGGGAAGCAGGTGCGGGGCGTTGGTCATCGACTCCATGCCGCCCGCGACGATGACGTCGTACTGCCCGCTGGAGATGTAAAGATCGGCGAGCGCGATGGCGTTCATGCCCGACAGGCAGACCTTGTTGACCGTGAGGGCCGGGGTGGTCATCGGGATGCCGCCCTTGAGAGCTGCCTGGCGAGCGGTGATCTGGCCGGCCCCGGCCTGGATCACGTGGCCCATGATCACGTATTCGACCGCATCACCCGTGATCCCCGCGCGCTCGAGCGCGGCTGTGATGGCGATGCCTCCAAGGTCCATGGCGGTGAAGCTCTTGAGCGAGCCGGAAAGCTTGCCGATCGGGGTGCGGGCGCCTGCGACGATCACGGATCCGGGCATTTGCGATACTCCTCGGACGATCCTTCGGGAAAGATGCCAGGATACGGGCCCGTGACGTATCCGCTACCGCTGTTCACCCGTATCGACCACGTCGGGGTCGCCGTGCGCGACCTCGAAGAGGCCATCGGCTGGTATGAGACCACCTACGGCCTGACGGTTGCTTCCCGCGAGACAAATGAGTCCCAGGGCGTGCACGAGGCGATGCTCGTCGTCGCGGCGCCCGAGGGCGACGACCCCGGGGGCTCGTACGTGCAGCTGCTCGAGCCGCTGCGCGAGGATTCCCCGGTCGGAAAGTTCCTGGCCCGCAACGGCCCGGGCGTGCACCACATCGGCTACGGGGTGGTCGACGTCAGCGCCGCGCTGGCCCGTATCGCCGACACCGGCGTCCGACTCGTGGACGAGCGGCCGCGGCACGGGTCGATGGGCGCCAGCATCGCCTTCCTGCACCCCAAGGACACCGGCGGCGTGCTGACCGAGCTGGTGCAGGCCGTCCCCCCGGGGTGACGGCACTGGTGACGGAGGCCGTGCACGGGCAGTGGTGCGCCTGACCTCGGTCAGAATCCGCATCCGACGGATTTCCCGGCGGTCGCCACCCCACCCTGATCCAGGGCTGACGCGACCAGCTGAGCACCGTCGACCACGAACGGCGCCGTCTTACCTGACTCGGCCAAAGTGCCCTGATTGCAGGCATATCCGTGACGGGCGTCGATCGTCAGCAGCACCGGACCGGACCCCTGCCGCAACACGGTAAGCCGGCCGGCCACCACCGACGCGATCGTGTCGGTCGCGGTGGAACCCACCTGCCGCAGCCGCACGAACACCACCGCAACGGGATGCCCGCCGGCATCCGACAGCGTCGTCACTGCGAGCACCCTGGCTCCGGGGCCGAGCGGCGGCAAGGCGACCGCTTCGAGGCCGTAACGGGACAGCTGCGCCGCGAGCGTTCCCGCTCCGAGGGTGAGCGTGTCCCGAACGCCGTCGCCGTCGAGGTCCGACAGGCGCGCTACGGAGGCGGCGTCCGGCCCGAGCCCGCTCAATTGCTTGCCTGCACTGCCGTACCCGGTACCCGTGGCGTTCTGGCTCTCCGCGGCTGCTCCCGACGACTGCACGGGCGGTAAGGCCGGCGCTGGAGCCGGGCTCGCCTGCGGAGCCGATCGCTCAGGGCCCGCCTCCCGCCGGGAAGGCGCGCCCGGGGCCGAACTGGCCGCGCTCGAGTCACTCGAGCGGTTCCCGGCCTGGATTGCGGAAACCACAACGACGCCGAGGATCACGAGAAGCGACGCCAGCGCCGCCGAGACCCCCCAGCGCACCATGAGCGGCCGCTGATTTCGCCGCCGCTGGGCGCGGGCCCGGGCCAGCAGTCGCGTCTGCGCCCCCGGAGCGGGTTCGACGGGTTCGACGGCGTCGGTCAGCAGCCGGCGCAGCGCCTTTTCGCGCTCGGATTCGACGGTCATCGCAGCTCCTCCAGCGCTTCGGCCAGCGCTGCCAGCCCGCGCGAGGTGTAGGCCTTCACGGCCCCGACGCTCACGCCCATGACGCCCGCCGCCGCGGCCTCGCTGAGGTCGCCGTAGTAGCGCAGCACGACGGCCTCGCGCTGGCGGCGCGGGAGGTCGCGCAGCGCCTTCACCACCGCCGCGCGCTCGACCTGCGCGTACGCCCCCTCCTCGGCACTCGGCGCGTCGGGCATCGGGCGCGGAGCATGCTTGCGCGCCACCATCCGCCGGCGCAGCGACGAGCGGGCCAGGTTCACGACCGTCTGGCGCAGATACGCGAGTGCCCGTTCCTCGTCGCGCAGCCGCGGGGTCGGCCCCAGCAAAGCCGCGTGCACCTTCAGGTACGCGTCCTGCACGATCTCCTCGCAGCTGCCGATGTCGTCCACCAGCAGCGCGGCGAGGCGCAGCAGGCGACCGTACTCGGCGACGTAGAGCGCGGTCAGCGTTTCCTCGGTGGTCGCCGTCGAAGCCGCCGGGTCCGCCTCCTGGTCCACGGGGACGCCGCTGCGGCCGCTGGAGAGCCAGGACGGGCGGGTGGCCACGGGCAGCACCGTAGGCACAAACACCGGCAGGCGTGCGGCAGTCGCGTCCATCACGTGGTGTTCGACGCCCGAGCCCCCCGCAGGGTTGCGCGTTGTGCCCTGCTGGGACGCCGGGACCTTCGGCTGTCCCCCAGCTAGTACACCCGCCGGTAACATTCCGGCGATCGATCGGCCGACCGGGAGGCGCCTTGTCCATCAAAGAGATCACCGAAGCGATCGTCGCCGGTGACACCCCGGCTGAAGAGTTCGGCGCCATGGAGGTCCCGGCCAGCTATCGCGGGGTCGTGGTGCGCAAGGACGAGACGGGCATGTTCGACGGCCTGACCACCCGCGACAAGGACCCGCGCAAGTCCCTGCACCTCGACGAGGTGCCTACCCCCGAGCTGGGCCCGGGTGAGGCGATCGTGGCCGTGATGGCCAGTTCGATCAACTACAACACCGTCTGGACCGCGATCTTCGAGCCGCTCTCGACCTTCGGCTTCCTGGAGCGCTACGGCCGCACCGGGCGCGCGGGCAAGCGCCACGACCTGCCCTACCACGTCGTCGGATCCGACCTCGCCGGCGTCGTGCTGCGCACCGGCCCGGGCGTCCACGCCTGGAAGCCGGGCGATGAGGTCGTGGCGCACTGCCTGTCGGTGGAGCTCGAGCGCCCCGACGGCCACAACGACACGATGATGGATCCCGAGCAGCGGATCTGGGGCTTCGAGACCAACTTCGGGGGCCTCGCGGAGCTCGCGCTGGTGAAATCCAACCAGCTCATGCCCAAGCCCGCTCACCTGAGCTGGGAAGAGGCGGCGAGTCCCGGCCTGGTCAACTCGACCGCCTACCGCCAGCTCGTCAGCAAGAACGGCGCCGCCATGAAGCAGGGCGATGTCGTGCTGATCTGGGGTGCGACCGGTGGCCTCGGCTCTTATGCGACGCAGATGGCGCTCAACGGTGGCGCGATCCCGGTCTGCGTCGTCTCCTCGCCGGAGAAGGCCGAGCTGTGCCGGCGCATGGGCGCCGAGCTGGTCATCGATCGCACCGCCGAGGAGTTCAAGTTCTGGAAGGACGAGCAGACCCAGGACCCCAAGGAATGGCAGCGGCTCGGAAAGCTGATCCGCAAGCTGACCGGGGGCGACGACGCCGACATCGTCTTCGAGCACCCCGGCCGTGAGACGTTCGGCGCGTCGGTCTACGTCGCCCGCCGCGGCGGCACGATCGTCACCTGCGCCTCCACCAGCGGTTTCCTGCACGAGTACGACAACCGTTACCTCTGGATGAACCTCAAGCGCATCGTCGGCTCGCATTTCGCGAACTATCGCGAGGCCTCGGAGGCCAACCGGCTGATCGCCAGGGGCCTGATCCACCCGACGCTCTCGCGGGTCTACCCGATGGAGCAGACCGGGCAGGCCGCCTACGACGTGCACCGCAACCTGCACCAGGGCAAGGTCGGCGTGCTGTGCCTGGCACCCGAGGAGGGGCTTGGCGTGCGCAATCCCCAGATGCGCGAGCGCCACTTGCCGGAAATCAACCACTTCCGCGGCTTTTGAGCGGCGCGGCGGGGCTGGTGTTACAGCAGGAATAACCCGTTCCGACGCGCGCGGCGAACTCGGCCGGGAGCCCGAAGCGTGGCACAGTACTGATATGAGCGAGCACACCGACCTGCTGCCTCTTCGCTCTCCTGAGGAAGGTGGCCCGGCCTTCGAGCTGGTGCGCCGTGGTTACGACCGTGATCAGGTCGAGAACCACCTCGGCTGGCTGGAGGACCAGCTACGCAACGCCGAAATCGCCCGTGACGCCGCCGAGCAGGCCGCCGCCAGCGCAGCTGCTGAGGCCGAGTCCGCGCGCGAGGAACTTCAGAGCGGACGCCCGCAGTGGCACGAGTTCGGCGACCGCATCACCCAGATCCTGACCCTCGCCGAGGAGCAGGGCGCGCAGATCCGGACCCAGCGCTCACAGGAAGCCGACGAGCTTCTCGCGGACGCCCGCCAGGCCGCCGCCGATGCCGACCGGATCCACGCCTCGCGAACCCGCGAGGCGGAGGCCCAGGCCCAGGAGATCGTCGCCAACGCCCAGGCCGAGGCCGACCGCATGCTGATGCGCGCCCAGCAGGAGACTGCTGAAGAGGAGCGGGCGGCGGCGCGGCGGCTGGCAGAGCTCGAGCGCCAGCGCGACGCCGTCAACACTCAGCTTTCGCGGCTGCACGAGGCGCTCGCCCAGGCGCTCGCGCCGTCGATCTCCATCCAGGAGGCCCAGAAGGCGGCGCCGGTGTCACTCCCCGACGAGGGCGAGTACGAGACCACCGACTACGCCGACGGGGATTACGACGACGAGTACGTCGCGAACGCGCCGGCCGCCCCCGCGTCGGCAGACGTTCGCCGTCGCCCCTGAGGCAGCTCAGTCAGCCGTCTGGCCTCCGTCGACGACCAGCGCCTGACCGGTCAGGTACGAGGCGGCGTCTGACGCCAGAAACACCGCTGGGCCCACCATCTCGTCGGCGTCGGCCCAACGTCCGAGCGGTACGCGCTCCATCATGGCGGTGCTGATCTGCTCGTCGCCCCACAGATCAGCGTTCAGCGCGGTGCGCGTCCATCCCGGGCACAGCGCGTTCACGCGCACTCCGGCGCCGCCCCATTCGATGGCCAGCGTGCGGGTCAGTGAAAGTACCGCCGCCTTGCTGGCGCCATATGCGGCAAGCTCCGGCGTGCCGACGAGCGATGCCACTGACGCGACGTTGATGATGCTGCCGCTGCCCCGCTCGAGCATGTGCGGGCCGACCGCCTGGCAGGCATGCACGATCGAATCGACGTTCAGCCGCATCGTCTTCTCCCAGCCGGAGAAGCGCAGCGTGGTGAACGGCCCCATGTACGAACTGCCGCCCGCGTTGTTGACGAGAACGTCGATGCTGCCGAGCTGATCGATGGCCCCCTCCGCCATCGCCGCGATCGATCCGGCGTCCATCACGTCGGTGGGGATGACGAACGCCCGCCTGCCGAGCGCCTCGATCTCGCCGCGCAGCTGCTCGAGCGACCCGGCGTCACGCGATGCCAGCGCGACGTCGGCGCCCTCCTGGGCGAACCCGAGCGCGATCGCCCGGCCGATCCCGCGGCTGGCGCCGGTGACCAGTGCGTTCTTGCCGGACAGGTCGAAGCGGGCGCTCATCGGATCTCCTGGTATTCGCGGGGAAGGGGGGTGGCGTCAGGGTCGTGCTGGCCGAGGACGGTGGCTACGACGGCGTCGAGTGCCTCCTCGGCACGGCCGACGAAGAGGTGATGGGCGCCCTCGACCGCGACGATCCGCGCCTGCGGCACGCGCGCGAAGCGGCGGCGCGCCTCGGCTGGCTGCAGGTAGTCGTCGAACTCAGGAACGACGGCGGTCAGCGGGCGGCCGAAGCGCGCCCACGCGTCGAGGTCGGCATCGGTCGAGAAGCGCAGCGGAGGGCTCAGCAGGACCGCACCGCAGACGGCCGGATCGGTGCCGTGCCGAAGGATGAGGTCGGTGCCGAACGACCAGCCCACCAGCCAGGGCGACGGCAGCTCGTGGAACTCGGCGTACTCGACCGCCGCCGCCAGATCGAAACGTTCGCTGTCGCCCCGGTCGAAGCTGCCCTGGGACTGGCCCTCGTCACTGGCCGTACCGCGGGTGTTGAAGCGCAGCACGGCGAGGCCGGCCAGCGCAGGCAGCCGCCAGGCCATCTTGCGCAGCAGGTGGCTGTCCATCGAGCCCCCGTGCGTCGGCAGCGGGTGCAAGCAGATCAGCGTGGCGACGGGGGGTCCCCCGAGGGGCAAGGCCAACTCGGCGACGAGCTCGAGCCCGTCGGCCGTCGTCAGCGTCAGCGGGCGCCGATCGGCCGGCAGGACCGTATTGGCGCGGATCGGCGGCACAGCGTGACCCTAATGGTCAGGCGACCTCCAGAGGCCGGGGGCCGGAACGTGACATCAACCCCACTGTCGGCGGCGTGCGGGGCCGGAACGCGGCGCGCGGTGCCGCCCGCGCCAGCAGGCGGTGTGCCAGTGCCGACGATCACTCTGGTCGGCGTCGAATCGACTCCCAGCGGCCGGCCAGGCGACGACGTGAGGCTGCCCCAGGCGTATCTCGTGGTCGCACCCGGGGCAGCGGTAGACCTTGCGAGCGTCCTGGCCGCGAACCGCGCGCACCTCCCACTCGTCATCCGACGCGAGGGGGTCGGGCGTGCTCACTGCCGGGTCTCGTGCCGGGCGAGCACCTCACCCTCGACCACATGGCCCGCTCCGGACCGGCGCCGCCCGCCGCTCGGAGTCGGCACCTGGTCGCGCAGGGCCGCCGCGGCCGCCCCCGCAACGGCCAGCCCCCGCAGCCGCCCGCCGGGAGTCGCCAGCGCGGCAGACAGCGCGAGCAGGTTCGCCAAGCCGCGTCCGCTGCCCTTCCAGTGCGAGCGCAGCACCGGCTCGCCGGCCGCGCCCAGCAGGCGGCGCAACGCAAACGCGGCGACGGCCAGGTCGTCGATCCGGCCCACAACGGGCAGGAACCGAGGGATACGCGCCTTGCCGGACGCCAGGTACGCCAGCGCCGCCGCGGCCTCGACCTTGGCCGCGTTGGAGACCCGAGGATCGGCGCCGATCCCCCGCAGCATCGACATGACGTCGGCGGCGCCTGCTGCCAGGCCGCGCGCAGCGTCAGTAGCCGCCGAGAGCAGAGCAGCGGCCGGCGTCGGGGTCACGGAAGCAGCCACCCGGAGATTGTCTCACCACGAGCGAACAGCAGCGGGCAACGCCAGAAGCCGGCGACACCATTCCGAGACCCGGCAACCACCGGGCCGCCAACCCGCAGGAATGAGTCATTTGCGGTTCGACTTTCTACATTAAGCACAGCGGAGCCGATGGCCCGCTCGGTGGACGAGACGCAATGTTTAACCCCGGCACGCGCCCGTCCGCTATGACACCCCCGTGGTCCGCTAAACCCGTTTACTTGCCACAAATGAACGAGTTCCGGCGAGAACCGCTGAGCGTCTTACCCCATAGCCGCCTTGAACGCCTCTTGCACGGCTCGGCTGATTCGACCCCGCGGACTAACCTCGTATCCATTTGACGCGGCCCAGGCCCGCACTGCTGCCGGATCGACCTCCGTAGCAACGTGACGCAATGGCGCTCCTCGCCGCGCGGCGGAAACGCTCAAACGGCCCGCCCTGCGCGCCGAGCCCACGTAAGGAGCCAGCGACTCTCGCAATGCCGTCGCGTTAGCTTCGGTCAGGTCGATTTCATACGCCTTGCCATCAAGCGCAAAGCTGACCGTCTCATCAGCTTCCTCGCCAGTGAGGTCATCTTCGAGGGTCACCACGGTGCGCTGAGTCATAGGACCAAGAATGCCTGAACTAACGCGGCAGTGCAACCATCAGTTCCGCATTGTTATTGCTTTCCCAGCGGGCGGCCACACGGGGTTCAGGTGATTTTCAAAGGCAGCGCCCAGCGCTAGCTCAGCGACGCGAGTAGTCCCGGAACCCGCGTTTTGTCTTGCGCCCCAGATAGCCCGCCGTGACCAAGTGCTCAAGCAGCGGGGCAGGCGCATCGCCGGGCTCGCGGAACTCGAGGTAAAGGGTCTGCTGAATGGCGAGCGTAACGTCCAGCCCGACGACGTCCATGAGCTCGAATGGGCCCATCGGATGCCCGCAGCCGATCTTCATGGCAGCGTCGATGTCGTCCGCGGTGGCGTAGTGGCCTTCCAGCATCCGGGCAGCGCCATTGAGATACGGAAAGAGCAACGCATTCACGATGAATCCGGCGCGGTCACCGCAACTGACGGGTGCCTTGCCCGCCCGCAGCGCCACATCGCGCACCGTCGCGATCGCGTCGTCAGCAGAAACCACGGTGGGGACGACCTCGATGAGCTTCATCGCCGGCGCCGGGTTGAACCAGTGCATTCCGACGACGTCCGAGGGGCGGGAGGTGGCAGTCGCGCACTCGATCACGGGCAGGCTCGACGTGGTGGTCGCGAGGACGGCGCCTGGCTTCATGATCTCGTCGAGCGCACCGAAGAGGGCCCGCTTGACGCCCAGCTCCTCCACGACGGCCTCGATCACCAGATCACAGTCGGCAAGATCGTCCAGCTCGGTTGTGCTTCTGATGCGCCCGAGAGCGCCGTCGCGGTCCGCCTCGGACAGCTTTCCCCGAGCAACCGCCTTATCCAGTGACGCGCTCACCTTGCTACGGACCGCCGCTGCCTTGTCGTAGCTGCGGGCTCGCAGCACGACCTCGAAGCCGGTCTTCGCGAGCACCTCGGCGATGCCGGTCGCCATGGTGCCGGTGCCGATGACGCCGACCTTGCTCACCGGGCGCGGCTCGGCAGCGGAGCCGGTCTCCGGCCCCGCGTCGGGCACGATCTGCGAGGAGTCCGGCGCCGCGTAGGTATAGAAGCCGCGGCCGGTCTTACGCCCGTGCATCCCGGCGGTCACCAGCTGCTTGAGCAGCGGGGCGGGAGCGTGCAGATGGTCGCGTGACTGGTGGTAGATGGTGTCGAGAATCTCGTACGCGCTGTCCAGGCCGATCAGGTCGAGCACGGCGAGCGGGCCCATGGGATGCCCGCACCCGAAACGCATGGCCGCGTCGATGTCCTCGCGGGTGGCGTAGCGGCCCTCGAGCATGCGTACGGCGTTGTTCAGGTACGGGAAGAGCAGCGCGTTGGCAATGAAACCGGCGCGGTCGCCGACCGTCACGGCGGTCTTGCCGACCGTCCCGATGAGCGCCTCCACGTCCGCCGTGACCTGCCCGTCGGTCATGACCGTGCTGACGACCTCGACCAGTCCCATGACCGGCGCCGGGTTGAACCAGTGCAGCCCGATCACCTGGGACGGCCGGCGCGTCACCGCCGCCAGCTCGGTCACCGAGAGCGCGGAGGTGTTGGTGGCGAGGACCGCCGTCGGCGTGCAGACGTCGTCGAGCCGGCGAAACAGTT
>CAVQDA010000010.1:0-289281 GCA_963711145.1 uncultured Actinomycetota bacterium | reverse complement strand
AGAGGGGTGGCCAGGCGACCGCCCTTTGCGGAGGGAGGAGGCGATAGTGATGGTCGGGCGTTGGAGTACTGCTGCAGCGATGGCCGCTGCGATCTTGTCGGTGCTCGTGCTTGCTGGCTGCCGAGTAAGGGCCATCAGCGTCGTCGGCGCTCACCACCACCTGGAAGCCACCGCGCCCCACGCATTCGGAGATCACCCCCAGTCAAACATCGGTGCTGACACGTCGACAGCGCCAGAGTCCGGTCCCGACCTCAAGACCGACTTCGCCGCCCGCGACCGTGCACGCCAAGTCATGGCGAGCCGCTCACGAGACCTTTCCGGACGGTCAGGCTTCGCTCGACCCTCCCGCAACCGGGCAAGTACCCGTCGACCCGACGGCGGCGTGGAACCGAATCGCAGACGCGCCTCACCTGGCAATCCCTGGTTCCCGACCCCAAAGCAGACCACGGTGCAGTTCGGCCTGCTCACCTTGCTATTAGCCCACCGTGTCGAGATACAACAAGGTGCCGGAATGGGTCCTGCGTTGCATCGACAACCCTGCGCCCCCTCGTGATGCCTGGTCCCGGCCTATGTTACCCGGGGACACCCGAGTCCGACTCCCCGCCGCACAGTCAACGCCCGCTCTTAGAGGATTTCATCTCGGTCTTCGATTCCCAGACGGGCAAGCTGCTGCTGGGCTGGAACGAGTCCGCCTCGTGAGCTGAGCAGAAGTGTGCCAATAGCGGACGCATCTCGCGAGTCGGCGGGGTCATGCGGGTGATGACTTCGGGGGTTGAGGGCAGCCCCGTTCGGGGTGAGGCTTGGTCGGTGGATTTCCTTGATGTTGAACGGGACCTGCGGTTGCTGAGTGCGGCTTGCTATCGCGGGGATGGCGCTGAGGTCGTTCGGCTGCTTACCGGTCGTGATCCCGGGGTGCTGCTCCAGCAGGCCGGGGACGGCGTCGTGGTGGCGCTGATGGTCGGGACTGCTGGTGCCGAGGCGTTGGCGCAGGACCTGATCGGCCGGCTGGCTGACCGGGGCTGGGAGGGCGATGCCGAGTTGGCCGAGCAGTTGACGGCGCTGACCGGGGGACCCCCGACCGGCCGGCGGGCGGTGCCAGCGGGGCTGGACGAGTTGGCCGATCTGCTGGAAGGCGGGCTCGAGCACGGTTTCGGCGGGCTGCTGGACCTGACTACCGGTGCGTGCTGGCCGGAGGCGGTCGTGGAGGACTGGGGCGGCGATGAGCAGGACGCGCCGAGCCCGGATCGCGACCCGGATCGTTGGCTTGGGGTGCCGAACGTTGGGTCGCGGGACGGTTGGCGTGACATGGCCGACTTCATCGGAACCCTCGATGACCGGATCGTGGCCGACCGGCTCACCGACGCGATCGACGGTCGTGGCGCGTTTTCCCGATTCCGCCGCGAACTCGACCGTCACCCTGAGTTGATCGGCCGCTGGCAGGCATTCAGCGCTGAGTGCCGGGTCGGACGAGCCCGTTCCTGGCTTGCCTCGGCGGGCTACGACGCCCTCCCGCCGATCCACTGACACCGAGGCGGCGGAGCCGATCCGCGAGGTACCGCTAGCGGCGGTTGCGCCGTGGCGTCGCTGCGCTGATCGTGCCGGTGGCGATCATCCCGATCGCCGTCCTGGAATGTCACGGAGGTCATCGTGAACGAGCAGCCCGTTTTCACACCTGAACCGTTGTCGACGACCGTGCTGCCGGTCGGGGTGGTTCCGCTGCGGCTGGCGGCCGCGAGCTACCTGGCGCGGTTCACCGGAGCCACGCGACGGGCGTATGAGCTGGACCTGCGGGCCTTCATGGATTGGTGCGCCACGATGGGGGTTGACCCGCTGACGGCGAGCAGGCCGATGGTCGAGCTGTACGTGCGCTGGATGCAGGAGACCCGCCGCTACGCGCCAGCGACGGTGGCACGCCGGCTGTCCACGGTTTGCGGCTTCTACCGCACGCTGGTGATCGACGGGATGCTGGCGGCCAGCCCCGCCGAGTACGTCCGCCGGCCCCGCCGTCCAACCGAATCACCCACGCTGGGGCTGACGCACCTGCAGTTCGAGGCGATGCTGGTCCACTCCCGCCGAGCCGGCCCCACCCCGCACGCGGTGATCGTGCTGCTCGGCCTGCTTGGTCTACGGGTCAGCGAAGCCTGCGCCGTGAGCCTGGAGGACCTCGGCTTCGAGCACGGGCATCGCGTCGTCCTCGTGCGCGGCAAGGGCGGCACCCGCACCCTGATGCCGCTACCGCCTGCCGTTGCACGAGCCTTCGATGCCGCCGCTGGCGACCGGGTCACCGGCCCCATACTGCGGACCCGCACCGGAGCCCGCATGGACCGCCACGCCGCCGCCCGCGTCGTGCGCCGCACCGCGAAGGCCGCGGGCATCGCGCAACGGGTCCATCCGCACGTCCTCCGCCATGCTTTCGTCACCACGCTGCTCGACGCCGGGGTCGCGCTACGAGACGTGCAGATCGCCGCCCGCCATGCCGACCCACGGACCACCACCCGCTACGACCGGGCCCGCCGCAACCTCGACCGGCACGCCGTCTACATCCTCGCGGCCTACCTTGCGGACGCCAGCTAGCCCACGCGCCAACCGCCGTGGGCCCCTCGGCATCGCGAGATGCGTCCGCTAATGGCATTCATGAAGGGGGCGGGGCCGTCAACCCCTGTGTTCTCGGCATTTTTCGGCCTGGGCCTGGTTTTGGGCAGCGTCGGGTGCCGGGCGGGGTCAACACGCAGCCCCCGCAGCGCGTAGCGCGAGGAGGAACGGTGTTGACGCTGTCCGGTAAGCCGGTCGCAGGATCGGTCAGGCCCCGGTGCCGGCGGGATGTGGTTGTGGATGGCTTCAGTTCCGGGTGAGCGGAGGGTGGCGGCGGAGCTGCCAGGCATTCCTTCGCAGGTGGTGTTTGCATGAAGCCGTACGGTCATCCGACGTTGGGTTGCGTGGGCCATTCACTTCCTCGACCGCACCCGCGGGTGGGTCATGCCACTCCTCGGCCGCACACAAGTCGGTGCACAGATCAAGCGGCCACCGCCGGGGCCAGCGCGCGGGGTTGGCCGTCACGCATCGTGTAGTAGACCAGGTCGAGCATGCGGTGCGCGGCGGCGACTTTGGCGATGTTGCGGGCGCTGTGACCGCGGCGGGTGATGATGCGGTCCTTGACTTCCCGCACGCACGGCTCGCATTGGCGTTGCACCGCTTCTACCGCTGCCCAGCGCACCAGGGCGCAGCCCTCCTTGCTGACATGCCCGTGGCGCATGGTCCGGTCGGAGGCGTAGATGCGCGGGGTGATCCCGGCCCAGCACGCCAACGCATCCGAGGTCGGGAAGCGGGTGATGTCACCGATCTCGGCGACGAAGATCGCCGCCAGCACCGGGCCGATCCCACGAATCTTCTGCAAAGCCCGGTAGTGCGGATTCTTCCGTAGGGCTTTGTCCAGCAGCACTTCGACGCCGCCGATCTCGTCGGTCAGCACCAAAAGCAGCCGGCGTTGTGACTCCAGCCGGCGGGCGAACTGCCCTTCCAAAACAACCTCATCGAGCTGGGTGGTGCCGGACTGGGATTCCAGATCGGTCGCTGGCAGGCGGATGCCGTGCTTGGCCAACAACGCCCGGATCCCCGCCTTGACCGCGGTCGCGTTGCTCACCAGCCGGGTGCGGTGGCGCACCAACTCCCGCAGCTGGCGAAGATCCGGCGGGGCGATATAGGCCTCCGGCAGCGACCCGAGGCGCAGCAGGTTCGCCAGCTCGTAGGCGTCCTTGGCGTCGGTCTTGACCCGCCTACGGGAACGCATCGCCTTCAACCCGTACGGATGCGCCAGATGCACGTCGAACTTTGCGGCCTGCAGCGCGTCGACCGCCCAATACCAGCCGTAAGTCGCCTCGATCGAGACCGGCGCTTTGCGGCCGGCCTTACGCACCTCACGCACGAGCGTCTTCGGATCGTTGTCGATCTGCACGCACTCCAGCTCGTTACCTTGGGCGTCGATCCGGCAGATCACCGACCGGCGCAAATGCAGATCGATACCCACCCACTGGCCCTGCGCGTTACCGTCAACCACGGCGGCCTCCCCTTCAACGAGGTTGATTTGAGCAACCGCAGCATCCTGCGGAAACCCAAGGAGCGGGAGGCCCCGCCCCCTTATGGATTCACTTCTGCGCGGTGATCGAAGTCGGCCGTTACCGCTTGAACACGACTCCAAGCAGCGCGGCGTCCCCGAACGCATGGGCGTTCGTGACGTGCCCGTCGTAGGGCCCGACCTTGCAGACGCGCAGCCCATCCTCAACAACCAACTGAAGGCCGTGCTCGGGCTCCCAGGCGACCTCACCCTCGAAGGAGATGTATGCGCGTGCGGGCGACAGCGGCGGTCGGCCCAATTCGATGTGCGGCGGCGTCGTGATGGACACCTGCGACCAGATGTCCGTGCTCGGCGCGAACAGCGGGATGCCGTACGCCCGGCACTGCTCGGGGGTGTACTCGGCCACTGTGGCCCTGTAGTACTCCCACAGGAACGGGGTGGCTTGGGCCAGGAGGTCCGGCCCAGCCGCTTGGAAGTTGCGTGCTACCTGCGCCCGCAGCAGCTTTTGCTCCTCGGCGAGGGCGGCGTCGAAGCGGTCCGCGTCGCCCAGGAGCGCGTCCAGCGTTGACTTCAAGCTCGGAAGCAGGGGCGACGAGCTGGACGAGTCCGGCTCAGCCATACGCGGATCGTGTCACGCGAAGCGCGCAGGGTGTCGGCTTTTGAGCACCGCTAATGGCACCTATCAGCCGGACGCGTTCCACGTGGGGTGGGCGAAGATGACCTGTCGCTTGCGACCCGGCACGCGTGCCGTCATTCGCAGAACTGGCCCGGGGAGCAGCGCCCAGGGATACACGTCGGTTCGCCCCGAGCGGTCGTAGAGCACCATCACACGGTCGTCGTCGCCAACCAAGACGTTGCCTTCGAGCAGAGTGCCGCTAATGCTTTGCTCTGCATCACCGACCCAGATTTCGACGACGTGGTCGCTGCCCACATACGGCTCTAACGCCGCTATGGCCTCCGATTGCCAGCCGCTCGGCCAGGTCGCCATTGATGCACCGTATCGAGGGGAAGCCGTCGGGAGTCCATGGCCACATAGATCGCAGCGCGCATAGTGCCGGTTATCGTGCGTTGGGCGAGTGGCGAGTGTCGGTCTGCTACTTCGTGCGGGTAGTGGGGCCGTGGGCGGCTCGGACGGCGGGTAGTGGGGCCGTGGGCGGCTCGGACGGCGGGTAGCGCTCCTGCTACGAACCCGGCCATGCCCGGCGGCCGGATCTTTAGCCCCAGAAGCCAGTCTGAGAAGCCGCACTCAGACGGTGCTGAGTACGGCCGCAAGATGACTCGAGTGGGCGTAAATAGCGCCGAGTGAGGATGCCGCCGACCGGAGCACAGCCGCAGTCATGGGCGTTCAGCACAGCAACGGGTGGGGGCTTGGTAGGACGAGACGAAGGGACGTTGGCTGTCGCTCGCCACGGTCATGGGACCAGGTTGAGCCGGTTCTTGCCAGGGTCATGGGACCACCGGAATTGCCAGTCATGGGACCACTTTCGGCGTGTCTGCCGGGGTGGTCGAGGCCGGCTGTCTGCGATCGCTTCAGGTCAATCGATCTGGAGGTCGCGGGTGGCGTTCCGGGAGGTTCGTGTGCACGAGGTACGAGAGGTTCTGCGGCATTGGGTAGGTAGCGAGCTTGGTCAGCGGCCGATCGCTGAGCGGGCCGGTGTCGACCGCAAGACGGTCCGCCGTTACATCGATGCCGCGGTCGCTTTGGGGGTGTGTCGCGAGGGCGGGCCCGGTCAGCTCACCGACGAGGTGATCGGGCAGGTGATCAACGCTGTCCGCCCCGAACGCGCCGCCGGGCACGGCCAGGCGTGGGACCGGCTGTTGGCGGTCGAGGACGACATCGCTGGGTGGGTGAAGGGCGGGCTGCAGTTGACGAACGTGCACGGCAAGCTCGAACGCCGTGGCGTCGTGGTGCCCTACCGCACGCTGCATCGGTTCGCGGTCGAGCGGTGCGGCTTCGGCCACCGGCAGGCCACGGTGCGGGTGGCCGACGGGCAGCCGGGGATGGAGTGCCAGATCGACTTCGGCCGGCTCGGGATGATGCATGACCCGGACACCGGCCGGCGCCGGGCGGTGCACGGGCTGATCTTCACCGCGGTGTTCTCGCGGCACATGTTCGTGTGGCTGTCGTTCACGCAGACGCTGGCCGATGTGATCGCCGGCTGCGAGGCCGCCTGGCGGTTCTTCGACGGGATTTTCAAGGTCCTCGTCCCGGACAACATGAAGCCGGTCGTGATCAACGCCGACCCGGTCAACCCGACGTTCAGCGCCGGCTGGCTGGACTACGCCCAGGCGCGTGGGTTCGGCACCGACCCCGCTCGGGTGAGGTCACCGAAGGACAAAGCTGTGGTTTCACACTGCACCTCCTGGCGCGGGTTGGGACGGGACTCGTCGGTTGAGGCGGCTGCCGTGGTGTTTGACCAGGCGTGGGTCGCCGGGTGTCGGGGGTTCGTAGAGTCGTTCGTTCTTGTCGTTGGCTTGGTGCGAGACGAGCAGGCCGGCGCGGTGCCAGTCCTTGATCGTGCTGCGGGTGCACGTGCAGCCGGTTGGCGATCTCGGTGAGGGTGAGCAGGCCGCGGTCGCGTAGCCGTTCGGTGTGGCTGGGTAGCTGGTACTTGCGGCGCACGTCGATCACGATGCGCGGCGGTGAACGGGTTGCCTTCGCCGGAGCGGTGACCGGCGGCGTTGAGCTGTTCGGCGGTCTCGGCGTCGGTGTGCTCGTCGAGTAGCCGGTCGAGTAGCGGCGACGGTGTCGGGGTGGGTCTGGCGGGCCTGCCAGGCGGCGGGTGGGATCGGGATGGTCAGGCTGGTGGTCGGTGCCGCCGCGGAAGCGGACGTGCAGGTGGATGCTGCTCGGTCTTGGTCAGGGTGACGTCCTCGATGAGGAGCCGGGTCATGCGTTTGCGTTCCCGCGCCGGCGGTGGCGGGGTCGGACCAGAGGGCGGGGAAGTCGGTGGCGAGTGCTGCGGATCCGTGCCTTGTGTCTGCTCGCTGAGTGTCGGTCGGCGGCGTTTGCTGCGGCCGTGTCGTAGTCGTCTTGCGGCGTCGCGGAGGCTGCGAAGCGCGTCGTTCCAGTCGGCTTCGAGGCTGTCGGCGACGAGCCGGTTGTCCGGGGTCGACGGCCAGGTAGCGGCGGCGGGCGAGGTCGGCGCGGTGGCGGGCCCGGTCGACGTGCCGTGCGGCGCAGCTGCGTCGGCTTCGTCGGCGCGGTTCTCGAGTTCGGTCTGCACGGTCAGGGCGACCTCGAGGGCGAGTGGGGTGACGGTGTCGAGTAGTAGCTGGCCGATCGCGGTGTCCACGGCGCCGCCGGGGACGGTCAGGCAGCGCGGGCCGCCGGTGCTCGATGCAGGCGCGCATGCACTGGTAGTCGGGGATCTCGACGCCGCGGCGGATGTGGTAGCGCACGGTCATGCGCCGCCCGCACCGTCCGCAGATGGCCAGGCCCTGCAGCAGGGCGGGGCCTTCGCGGGCCGGGCCGGCGGTCGCGGTCGCGCGCCGTGGGCTTGCGCGTTGGCCGCCAGCAGCTGCTGGTTGATCTCGAACTGCTCCCAGCTCATGTAGCCGGGGTGGCGCGTCGGGGATCAGCGCGAGTCCACTGCTCGCGGGGCACGCTCAGGAAAGTCTTCTTCCCGTCCGGGGTGCGTGCGCTCGCGGCGCCGGCCGTAGACGAACGCGCCGGCATAGCGGGGGTTGTGCAGGGTGCGCAGCACCCGCCAGTGGCTGCAGCGGCGTCCAGGCGAGCTCGCCCTTGTGCGCGCCGTTGCGGACCCGGACCGGGAACAGCAGCGCGCTCGCGGGCGAACTCTTGCACGACCGCCCGGGCGGAGCCGGTGCGGGCGAAGGCGGCGAACAGGTGCCGTTGATGCGCGTCGCTGGACCCCGGCGTCCGGGTCGAGCACGACCTTCTCGGCTCGGGTCGTAGACCAGCCCGACCGGCAGGGCCATCGTCAGTTCGCCGCGGCGGGCCTTGGACAGCTGCCCGCCGCGCAGCCGGGCCCGGATGAAGTGCAGCTCGGCCTCGCTCATGGTGCCCTTCAGGCCGAGCAGCAGCCGGTCGTTGAACTCGCCGGGATCATAGAGCCCGTCCTCGTCGCAGATCAGCGTGCCGGACAGCGCGCAGATCTCCAGCAGCCGGTGCCAGTCGGCGTTGTTGCGGGCCAGCCGGGAGACCTCCAGGCCGAGCACGATGCCGGCCCGGCCCATGCCGACCTCGGCGACCAGGCGCTGGAACCCTTCCCGGTCGGCGGCCGAGGCGCCGGACTGGCCCTGGTCGGCAGTCGATCGTGATGACCTGCTCGGCCGGCCAGCCCAGCGCGATCGCCTTCTGCCGCAGCGCGTATTGCCGGGTCGCGGACTCGGTGTTGGTCAGCACCTGGCGCAGCGTGGACTGGCGCACATACAGGTAAGCGGTGCGGGCCAGGTGCGCGGCGGTCACCTTCGACGCTGCGACCGGTGCCGCCGCACCAGTCCGCCGTGCTCATCGCGGTTCACCGTCCGAGCGCAGCGCGCCGAGTGCCATCGACGGCGCAGCGCCGCAACGAGCCGATCCGCCGCCATCTGGCCGCGGCACCGGAGCCGATGCCGGTCCGGGCCGGTATCGGCGGACGCGGCGGCGCGCTGACGCCGCGCCAGGCGCGCAGCCACGCCGGCCACCCCGCGGTGTCTGCAGCACGGCCAGCCCGAGCCGCCACCCGTCGGCGTCACCGGACAGCGCCCGGTCGCGCAGCTGCTCATACCGGTGCCACCTCGGCCGGCGGGGTCGGTCGGCGCTGGTCGTGGCGCTCATCATTCGGCCTGCCACTTTTGGGGCTGCTCCGGGCCAACGCCCGCTCCACCGAGCGCGGATGCACGCGGATCCCGAAGCGTTCGCTCGATCCGCTCGGCCAGCTCGCCGAGCGCAACGCCGGCTCGGCTTCGCGGGCGGCACGGGCGAACGCGACCACCTCCTCGGTGAGCTTGTGCGCCCGCCGCGGCCCCGGCCGGGCCGGCACCAGCGCGGCCAGCCCACCGGCGTCGACCGCGGCGGCCGCCTCATAAAACGACGGGCGGGAGAACCCGAACGCGGCCGCCGACGCGACTCACCGGCGCCCCGTCCACCCGCACCCGGCGCACCATCTCGTACTTGACCTGCACCAGATCGCGGGCGTCCAAGAACTCCGACCCGGCGAACGCCTCGTCCGTGACCGCCTCCGGGCGCGGGTTCAGGCTGCGCTCGGCTCGCAACGCCTCGACCTTCGGGTCCTGCCGGCTTCCTCGCCACACCGGCCTCCAGAATCACAACCATGTAAGACGAATTATGCCGACTGTGATTCAGGGGTCAAGTAGCGTGCCCGCGTGTCACCTACGAACACTGCGCAATCGCTGCACGGTCCGCCGCCCCCAGTCTGACATCCGGCGTAATTGCCTTTACACATGCGGCGTAATTTGGCTTACAGCCGCTGTTCGTCCTCGCAGCGAAGGCCGTCGATCAGCTCGGCGAGAACCAGCAGGTCCGCGACGCGCAGCCCCGACCGCCCCGCGGCCAACTCCACGAACACGTCGACATCGACCGCGTCGGTCCACCCCACAGGCAGCGAGCGCTGCACCCCGCGCTCATCAAGGAAGAAGACCCGATCCTGCGACCAGTTCTGCCGCACCGACAAGAACACGAACTCGCGGCCGTGCCACGGATGGAACGGATGCGTCACCCGAACAGTCCGACCTCGACCATCGGAATCAGGAGTAGTTGACGACGCGGGATAAGCCACGCGTCGAGAGGGGTGTGCAGTACGTGCGCGAGTCGTGGTTTCGCGGCGAACAGTTCATCGACCTGCCCGACGCGCAGCGCCGGGTCCAGCGGTGGTGCGCGTCGACGGCCGGGTTGCGGGTGCACGGCACTACGGCGCAGCGGCCGGCCGAACACTTCGCCGCGGTCGAGCGGCCGGTGCTGCTGCCGGCGCCGTCGGCGCCGTATGACGTGCCGGTGTTCGCGACCCCGAAGGTCGCCCCCGATCGGCACGCCGAGGTCGCCAAGGCGCTCTACTCGATCCCCGGCGAGCTGGTCGGGCAACGGCTGCAGGCGCGCGCGGACATGCGGCTGGTGAAGTTCTATTGCCGGGGGCAGCTGATCAAGACCCACCCCCGCAAGCCGCCCGGCGGCCGGTCCACCGACGCCGCCGACCTACCCGAGGGCACGTCGGACTACGCGCTGCGCGACACCGAATCGCTCAAACGCAAGGCCGCCGCGGCCGGGCCGTCGGTCGGCAGCTACGCGACCCGGATCCTCGACGTCCCGCTGCCGTGGACGAGCATGCGCGCCGTCTACCGGCTGCTCGGCCTGTGTCGCAGCTACGGCCCAGCCGCGGTCGACGCCGCCTGCGCCCGGGCGCTGGAGTTCGACGTCGTCGACATCCGCAAGATCGCCCGCATGCTCGAGCAGGCACTGGAAAACCAGCCCGCTCACCCGCCGGCCAAAGTGGTCGGTGGACCGGCCCGGTTCGCCCGCGACAACAGCGAGTACCGCGCCGCCCGCTCCGAACAAGGAACGCTGTTATGAGCCCGGCCAGCACGGCCACGCCTGTGCCGCCGCCGGTCGTGGACGCGGACCTGCGCAAGCTGATGCGGACACTCAAACTCGGCCGGATGCTCGACACCCTGCCCGAACGTCTCGCCCTCGCCAGGCAGCAGTCGCTGCCGCACGCGGACTTCCTGTCGCTCGTGTTCGCCGACGAGGTCGAACGCCGCGACCGCACCAGCGCGGACCTGCGCGCCCGCGCAGCCAAGCTCGACCGCGCCATGCGGCTCGAGACGTTCAGCAGCGACAGCCCGGTCCGCTACGACACCGAACTCTGGAACGAGCTGTGCTCGCTGCGCTTCCTCGACGACGCCCGCGGCGCGTTGATCCTCGGCCCGGTCGGCGTCGGGAAGACCCATCTGGCAACAGCATTGGGGCACATCGCCGTCCGCCGCCGGCACACCGTCAAGTTCCTGCGCGCCGACCAGATGTTCCGCACCCTCAAAGCCGCCCGGCTCGACAACAGCGTCGAGGTCGAGATGCGCGCCCTGGCCCGCATCGAGGTCCTGATCCTCGACGACTTCGCCCTGCAAGCCATGGACCCCACCGAGACAGCGGACTTCTACCAGCTGATCGTCGAAAGACACCAGCGCACCAGCACGATCCTGACCTCCAACCGGGACCCGTCCGAATGGATCGCCGTCATGAGCGACCCACTGCTCGCACAGTCCGCCGTCGACCGGCTCGTGTCCACCAGCTACGAACTCGTCATCGAAGGAGAGTCCTACCGCCGCCGCCAACGACCCCAACATCAACCGCCGCCAGCGCGTCGCGTTGACCAACAAGGAGGAAGCAAGTGACCATCATCCTGCTCGTCTGGTGGTCCCTAGCCGCTGACAATCCGGTGGTCCCATCACGGTGGCAAGCGACAGTTGGCCCGCCGCCGCCTTCCAGTTCGGCCGCCCGGCATTCGGCTGTTTTTCAGGTTGATCGCCGTCGTAAATCAGGCCGGAAATAGGGTGGTTGAGCTGCTTATTTGCTGCTAGACTCGAACACATGGTCGAAGGCGAGTTCGGGGTGAAGGCAGCGCAGTTGCATGCGCTGCTCGCCGAACTTGCCGCCGCCGTATCGGCGGACACGTCCGGGATGCTGGCCGTCGAGGTGTTGCCGGAGGTGCTGGGGGCGGGCCGTCAGCTGGATCTGCTGACCTGCCGGCTGATCGAACGGGCTGACCGGTCCGGTTCTTATGCCATGGATGGGGCGGCGTCGACGAACGCGTTCGTGCGCGGCATCTCGGGTGAGTCCGACGGCTGGGTATCCAAGCGGGTGCAGGTCGGCCGGGCGCTTGCCGATCGGATGCCGGTCACCGGTAAGACGTTCGAGGCCGGCGACCTCGGCCTCGACCACGCTCACGTGATCGCGCAGGCCACTCGTGATTTGCAGCACGATCTCGCCGCCGACCTGGAAGCGTTCCTCGCCCAGCAGGCGGCGCCTTTGACGCCACGGCAGCTGCGGGTCGTCGCCGAGGAACTCCTCGCCGCCGCCGCCCCCGAGCAGTCAGCGGATGAGGCGGCCCGCAAGCATGCTGCCCAGCATGTCAACCTGTCCGAGACGCTCGACGGCCGGTGGCGCCTCGACGGCTGGCTCGACGCCGAAGCCGGCCTGATCGTCTCCAAAGCCATCGCCGAATTCCTCCGCAAACCCGACCCCGAAGGTGACCTGCTCACTGAGACGATCGGAAGTCGCCGCGCCGAAGCGCTCGTGCAGATGGCCCGGCACGCCACCGCGCATGCCGAATCCTGCAACGGTGAGGGTGGCGGCCGGCACACCGTCATCGTCGGCCTGTCCCATCAAGCCCTGCTCGACGGTCTCGGCACAGCCGGAACCCCCGACGGGCAACGCCTCCCGGCGGCGGCGGCGCGGCGGATGGCCTGCGATGGCGGGATCATCCCCGCCGTGTTCGGCTCCGACTCTGAGATCCTCGACTTCGGCCGCCGTACCCGCACCATCAGCGCCGGACTACGACACTTCCTCACCGCCCGTGACGGCGGATGCACCTGGCCCGGCTGCGACCGGCCACCAGCATTCACCGAAGCTCATCATCGGATTCATTGGATCGACGGCGGCGAAACCAACCCCGAAGACCTCGAGCTGCTCTGCGTGGCTCACCATCACAAAGTTCATGAAGGCGGCTGGACAATGACCATCGGTCAAGATCCCGACCGCACCCCTTGGTTCTGGCCACCCGACGGCAGACCACCCATCAAAGGCCAACGCCGACCACTACTACGCCGGCCGGGTCAGACACCAAGGCGTACTTAGAAGGTGATGACCCCGCGCGCGAGCTTGCCCTCGTGCATGTCGTGGACGACGTCGAAGAAGTTCTCCATCGGGTAGACCTTCGAGACCATCCGGTCGAGGTCGAGCAGGCCCTTCTTGTACATGTCGACGATCACCGGGATGTCCTTCTGGGCGCGCACGCCGCCCGCCCGGCTGCCGATGATCCCGCGGTCGACCTGGGTGAGGTGGGTAATCGGCACCGCGTAGGTCACGCCCGGCGCCGGGACGCCGACCTGCACGCAGATGCCTCCCCAGTCCAGGCAGCGCACCGCGGAGTCGGTCACCGCGGGGTGGCCGACGCACTCGAACGACCAGTTGACCCCGCCGCCGCCGAAGGGCCCCTCGTCCACCGTGTCCGACCACGGCATGAGCTCGCGGATCTTCGCGACGGCGTCTTCCTTGCTCGCGTCGATGAAGTGCGTGGCTCCGAGCTCGAGCGCCAGCTCACCCTTGGACGCGAGGGTGTCGACGGCAACGATCATTCCGGCCGCCTTGATGCGCAGCGCCTGGATCACCGACAGGCCGACCCCGCCCGCACCGAAGACGGCGGTCTTATCGCCGGGCTGCACGTTGGCCCGGTTGAAGACGGAGCCGACACCGGTCACCACACCACAGGCGATCAGGCACGCGGAGGTCAGCGGCACCTCCTTGTCGATCGGGACCGCCTGCACCTCCTTGATGATCGTCATCTCGGCGAAGGACGAGGTCGCCGCGAAGTTGCCGCCGGGGACGCCGCCGACGGTGAACGGCTCGGTGCGGTTGCCGATGGACTGCTTGCACCAGGTCGGGTGGCCGGCGTTGCAGCGATCGCAGATGCCGCAGTTCGCGACGGTGCCGATGACGATGTGATCGCCCGGCTTGGTCCGGGTGACCTGAGAGCCGACGGCCTCGACGATGCCGGCACCCTCGTGGCCCATCACCGATGGCGCCGGCCAGGGGATGGTGCCGTTGACGACGCTGACGTCGCTGTGACAGACCCCGGCAGCCGCGACGCGCACAAGGACCTCGTTGGGGCCGGGCCCACGGACCTCCACGTCGTTACGGATCTCGGCGGTGGTCCCGTTGAACACGATGGCGCGCACGGCTGGCTACCTCTCTCGATGAGTACTGCAGAGTCCCGAACGATCGGGGCTCAGCTGGGCCACATAATGCTCTGGAGCTCGCTGTAAGCGTGAAGGCCGAACACGCCGCCGTCACGACCGACACCGCTCATCTTGAACCCACCGAACGGCGTCTCGAAATTGCGCTGCGCGGTGTTGATGCCGACGTTGCCGGTACGCAGCTGGTTGGCCACCCGGTAACCGCGCGACGTGTCAGCGGTGTAGACGTAGTCGTAGAGCCCGTACGGGGTGCAGTTGGCAAGCTCGAGGGCCTCGTCATCGTCGTCAAACGTCAGCACGACGACAACCGGGCCGAAGAACTCTCCTTGCGCCGCCGGGTTGTCCGGCGCGACCTCGGTGAGCAACGTCGGCTTCACGTAGAAGCCCTTGTCGAGATCGGGACGGCCGCCGCCGGCGACCAGTTCGGCGCCGGCGCTCGTCGCCTCGGAGATCATCGCCTCCACCCGGCCGCGCTGCACGCCGGTGATGACGGGACCGACCACGGTGTCGGCCGCCACCGGGTCGCCGACCTTCAGCGCGCCGGCGTAACCCGACAGCTTGCTGATCAGCTCATCGCGCTTGCTGCGGTGCACGAGCACCCGGGTCGGCGCGGTGCAGATCTGCCCGGAGTGAAAGGTCCAGGTGCTACCGATCCCGGTCACCGCGAGGTCGACATCACCGTCCTCGAAGACGATCGCCGCCCCCTTGCCGCCGAGCTCGAGCAGCTGGCGCTTCATTCCGTCACCGCAGGCCGTAGCGATGATGCGGCCCACCGCGGTGCTGCCGGTGAAGCTGACCATGTCGACGTCGGGCGAGGTGGTGAGGGCCGCGCCGGCCGCAGCGCCCGACCCACCGACGATGTTCACGACGCCCGGCGGGATACCCGCCTCGAGCAGCAGCTCCCCGAACCGCAGGATGTGCAGCGGGTCCTGAGGGGCCGGTTTCGCGATGACCGTGTTGCCCATGGCGAGCGCCGGAGCGATCTTGCCGGCGAGGTTCACCAGCGGGAAGTTGTACGAGGTGATGCAGGCGACCACGCCGACCGGCTGGCGCACCGCGACCGCACCGATCAGGCCGCCCGGAGCGAGCGGGGTCGCGTTCATCAGGGACGGCGGGAGCGGGATCGTATTCGAGAGCATCGCGTCACGGGCGTAGCGCCGGAACCGGTCGACGGCCACGGGAACCTGCATGGTCGACGCGACGCGCATGGTCGCGCCCGTCTCCGCCTGCAGCAGCGGAACGATCTCCTCGCCGTGCTTGACGAGCAGATCAGCCACCCGATCGAGGATCCCGGCGCGATGCTCCGGCGTCGTGCGCGACCAGCTCTTGAACGCCTGCCGTGCGGACCCGGCCGCGTCCAGCGCCTGCTGAACGCTCGCCTCAGGTGCCTGCCCGATGACCTCTTCTGTCGCCGGATTGACGACGTCGTAGTGACCGCCCCCGGGCTCGACCCACTCACCGTCGAGCAGCAGCCGACCGGGCTCCACCACAAGCGACATGACGCTCCGTTCTGGGGATAGCGGGATGACCTGACGCTCCGTCAGATTATCGCGCCCGGATTGCTAGGCAGGAGCGGCCTTGCGCAGCAGGAAGCTCATGATCTGCGTGACCACCAGGGCGCCCGAGTCGTCCTTCAGATCCGTACGCACCTTGACCACGGTCATGGTGGCGCCGCCCTTGCCCTCCTTGACCGAGACATCCTCGACGACACCGGATGAGTGCAGCCGCATGCCGACGAGGACCGGCGCGTGGTAGCGGAACTCCTGCTCCCCGTGCAGCAGCAGCCCGCCGTCACGGCGCAGATCAGCCAGCACCGAACCGAGGTCCGCGGCCTCCGGGTCGGGCGGTGGCTGATCCTCGGCGAGCGCGCCCCAGTAGCCGGCGACGAACGGGAACGTCGGCGGCACCGGGACAGCGGCGAATCCGGCGGCTTCGGCAGCAGGCGCCGACGCGTAGATCGGGCTCGTGGCGTGCACGGCTTCGGCGAAGCGGGCCACCGGGCCGCGCTCGACGACGATGACGGACTCGGGCATCTTGCGGCCGAGGAGGTCTTCGGCGGACATGTCAGCGGCCTTTCTGAGCTGGGTCAACAGTGCGGGACGGCAGCTGCGCGCTGGCCTCTCCGCTGATGACGGTGACTCCCTGGTCGGTGACGAGGTCGCAGCGCAGGTCGACCGACCCGTCGTTGACCGCCGTGATGGTGATCTTCGTCTGCAGCACGTCGCCGGGCCACGCCTGCTTCGTGAAGCGCACCGCGTAACGGGTCAGCGTGCCCTCGCCCACGTAGTCCGTCAGCGCGGACGCCAGCAGCCCGGCCGAGAACATGCCGTGACCGAAGACGCTCGGCATCCCGGCGGCCTTGGCCAGCACCTCGTCGTGGTGCATCGGGTTGAAGTCGCCGGACGCGCCCGCGTAGCGCACCAGATCGGTGCGGGTCAGCTCGTGCGAGCGTTCCGGGGCCACGCCGCCGACGGCGGCATCCTCGGCGTACAACACGTCAACCTCCTGGGCGCCTCGAACGGTGCATACCTGCGAGCCGCACCGTACCGGCCGGGCGAACCCGACGTGGCCTCGGCTATGGTCATAGAACTTGTTCTAGAGTCGGCGCGCTCGCGCTGCCGACGGCTGCCGAGGGAGTCAGCACGCCATGGAATTCGGCATCTTCAACTCGCTGTACCTGCACCACAGCATGAAGGAAGCGGATCCCGTCCACGCTGAACACAAGCGGCTGATGGACGAGGTCAACTGGACCAAGGCCGCTGACCGTGCGGGCTTCAAGTACACCTGGGCCACCGAGCACCACTTCCTCGAGGAGTACTCGCACCTGTCGGCGAACGAGTCGTTCCTCGGCTTCATCGCCGGCCAGACCGAGCGCATCCACATCGGCACCGGCATCAAGAACATCACGCCGCCGGTGAACCACCCGGCCCGCGTCGCCGAGCAGACCGCGATGCTCGACCACTTGTCCCTCGGCCGCTTCGAGCTCGGCATGGGCCGCGGGTCCTCCAGCACCGAGCAGCGCGGCTTCGGCATCGAGGACCCCGAGCTGACGAAAGTGATGTTCGACGAGGTCGTCGGCCAGCTGCCGAAGATGTGGACCGAGGGCACCTACGCGTACGAGGGCCAGTACTTCCGGATGCCAGAGCGCAACGTGCTGCCCAAGCCGTACACGCTGCCGCACCCGCCGCTGTGGGTCGCGGCCGGTAACCCGTCGACGTTCGAGAAGGCCGCCCGGATGGGCCTTGGCGTGCTGTGCTTCGCGAGCACCAGCCGCGACGACCTTGCCCGGCTGATCGAGGTGTACAAGAACGCCATCGACGACGCGGAACCGGTGGGCGGCTACGTCAACAACAACGTCATGGTCACCAGCCAGATGCTCTGCCTGGAAGACGGCAACCGGGCGCGCCAGATCGCGGCCGACATGACCAGCGGCTACCAGAACAGCCTGGTCTACCGCTACCTCGACACCTTCCCCAAGCCCCCGTACGTCCCCGACTGGCCGGCCACGATTCCCGAGCCGTCCGTCGAGATGCTCGAGATGGCGGTTAAGGAAGGCACCGTGCTGATCGGCGATCCCGAGGAGTGCGAGCAGGCCTGCCAGAAGTGGGTCGACACCGGCGCCGACCAGCTGACGTTCGGCATGCTCTCGACCACGATGCCGGTCGAGATCGCGATCGAGGCCGTCGAGACGTTCGGGCGCACCGTCCTTCCCGCCTACGACAAGGACCCGGTCCACAGCACGACCCGCCAGCGCGAGGCCCAGGTCGGTACCACCCAGCCCGCAGGAGTCTGAACCTTCATGGATTTGCGCTACAGCCCCGCGGAACAGGAGTTTCGCGGGGAGCTGCGAAGTTGGCTCGCCAGGGTGGTGCCGACGATCGGCCCGCGGCCCTCGGTCAATGACTGGCCGGGGCGCCGGGAGTACGACACCGCCTGGCAACGCATGCTTTTTGAGGCCGGCTACGCGGGCATCAACTGGCCCAAGGAGTACGGCGGGCGGGGCGCCACCCCGACGGAACACCTGATCTTCCTGGAGGAATCCGAGCGGGTGGGTGCGCCGTACGTCGGCGTCAACTTCGTCGGGCTCTTGCACGCGGGCCCCACGCTCATCGCCGAGGCGAGCCCCGAGGTGCAGCAGGCTCACCTGTCGGCGATCCTGCGCGGCGACGAGATCTGGTGCCAGGGATTCTCCGAGCCCGGCTCCGGCTCCGACCTCGCGTCGCTGCGCTGCAAGGCGGTTCGCGACGGGGACGATTACATCGTTACCGGGCAGAAGATCTGGACCTCGCACTCGGAGGTCGCCGACTACTGCGAGATGCTGGTCCGTACCGACCCGGATGCCCCCAAGCACAAGGGGATCACGTGGCTCGCGATGGACATGACCTCCCCCGGTATCACCATCCGGCCCCTGAAAACGATCATCGGCTCCGCCGAGTTCGCCGAGATGTTCCTCGATGAGGTACGCATCCCGGTGAGCAACCGGGTCGGCGCGGAGAACGACGGCTGGCGGGTCACGAACGTGACGCTGTCCTTCGAGCGCGGCACCGCGTTCGTCGGCGACGTGGTCGATGCGATCGAGCTCGTCGGCGAGCTTTCCGCACTGGCCAAGAAGGTCACCCGACACGGCGCGACTGCGTGGGACGACCGCGCGCTGCGCCGGGAGCTCGCCCACATCGCCGCCGAACTCGACGGTTTGTGGGCGCTGACCCAGCGCAACGTCTCCGAGGCCCAGCGCGTCGGGCGCGTCGGCTTCGGCGGCTCGATCTTCAAGCTGCGCTACTCCGAAGTGCGTCAGCACCTGGCCGACGTAGCGGCGCAACTGCTCGGTCGCGCGTCCCTGTCCATGGACGATCTCGACGGCTTGCCCAACGCGCGTTTCGCCGAAGAACGCCTGCAATGGCTGAATCTTTCGATCGCCGCAGGCACCTCGCAGATCCAGCGCAACATCATCGGCGAGCGGGTCCTCGGCCTGCCCCGCGAGCGATAACGGAGCACCTGATGGACTTCCTGCCCACCGAGGATCAAGAGGCGCTGCGCGCCGGGGTCCGCGAGATCTGCTCCGACGCGTTCCCGCGGGAACGGCTCGGCGAACTCGCCGCCACCGGGGCCGGCTTCGACCCGGCGCTGTGGGACACGTTGAAGGAGCTCGGCGTCTTCGGGCTGCTGCTGCCCGAGAGTGAAGGCGGCCTCGGGCTCGGTCTCGCTGACGCGGTGCTGGTCTTCGAAGAGCTGGGCCGGGCGCTCGTCCCCGGACCCCTCGTCGGCACGCTGCTTGCCGCCGGACTTGCGGGCATCGAGGTGGGCGCGCCCGTCGGCGTCTTCGATCTGTCGGCCGAGGAGCCCGGACGCACCCTGCTCATCGAGCACCCCGACGTCATCACCAAGCTGGTCGTTCTGGACGGCCCTGACGCGCGGATGATCGACGCGTCCGAACTGTCCACCACGCCCGTCTCGATTCTCACCGATCCCTTGACGCCGCTCGGCGCGATCGCCGCGCTGCCTACCGGTACGGCTCTCGAGGGCGGCGCTGCACCCTGGCGTACCCGAGGTGCGGTCCTCACGGCCGCCCTGGAAACGGGCATCGCGATGGCCGCCGTCGAGCTCGCCGTGCAGTACGCCAAGGAACGCGAGCAGTTCGGCCGTCCGATCGGTGCTTTCCAGGCCGTCAAGCACATGTGCTCGGACATGCACGTGCGGGCCCAGATCGCCTCGGTGGCCGTCCACTCCGCTGCCGTCACCCTCGACTACCCCGAGGTCGGCGACCCGCAGCGGGCCATCGCGTCAGCGAAGCTGCTGGCCGACGAGGCCGCGACGCTGAACGCCAAGACGAGCATCCAGGTGCACGGCGGCATGGGCTTCACCTGGGAGGTCGTCGTGCACTACTACCTCAAGCGCGGCTGGGTCCATCAGACCCAGTTCGGTGACGCCGACACCCACGCCGACGCGCTGGCCTCCCTGCTCTAAATCCTCGCGGCCAAAACCTGGTTTTGGCCGCCGCTCATCGTCACTCGTTGCCGAGTGCGCCCGCCGCACGGAGCGCGGCGATGCGGGCGTCGTCGTAACCGAGCCGGGTGCGCAGGATCTCGTCGGTGTGCTGGCCGAGGGTCGGTGCCCGCTCCGGCCACGCCAGCTCCCCGCCGACGATCTTCACCGGGAACGGCAGCATGTCGGCGCCGAGCTGCTCCTTGGGAATCCACGGCAGCCGATCCTTGAACTGCGGATCATTGATCAGCGTTTCCGGGGAGTTGACCGGGGCGAGCGGGGTGTTGAACTCGCCCCCGAAGTCGAGCCACTCCTGCGTCGTCTTGGACGCGAAGATCTTCTTCAACTCGGCGCGCAGCGCGACGTTTCCCGTGGCGTGATCGGCGTACTTCTCACCGGGAAACGCCTCGAAGAGGTCGTCACGCCCGACCCCGTGGCAGAAGTTCTTCCAGAATTCCCGCTCGGAGGCCATGAAGAGCACGTGGCCATCGGAAGACTCGTAGATGTTGTAACGGACGCCCTCCGCCATCCCCGCGGTGCCAGGTGCCCGGCGCCGGTAGTTGTCGGATGCGTTGCCGGTGACTTCCGATTGCGGACGTTCGTACGCGCGATAGGTCTCCGAGCGCAGCCAGTCGATCGACGCCGCCGCGTCGGACTGCGCCACCTCCATGCGGCAGCCGTGGCCCGTCGCCCGGGCCTGGGTGATCCCCGCCAGGATCCCGAACGCGCCGTACAGCGGACCGGCGTTGATCCCGATCGAGACGTGCTCGGGGATGTAGGTGAAGCCGTCCTCGTCCACGGCGGGGTTGATGACCCCGGCCCAGGTGTCGTACGCGATGCCGTGGCTCGGGTAGTCGCGGTAGGGGCCGGTGAGGCCGTAGCCGCTGATCTGCAGGAAGACGATCTTCGGGTTGACCTCGAGCAGCTTGTCGAAGCCGAGCCCACGGCGCTCGAGACCGCCGGGACGCATGGCCTCGACCACGGCGTCGGCGCCGCGTACCAGCTCGAGGAAAACTTCGGCGCCCTCGGGGGTTCGCAGGTCCAGCACGACGCTGCTCTTGCCCCGGTTGGAGTGCAGGAAGAGCAACGAGGTGCCCTCGACGATCGGCCACGTCATGTTGCGGGCGTAGTCGCCCGCGGGCGGCTCGATCTTGATGACGTCGGCTCCCATGTCGGCGAACGGTCCCGTCACCCCCGCAGGCCCGAGCATCGAGCACTCGATGATGCGGATCCCGGCCAGGGGGCGGGTCGGGTCAAAGCCGGTCATTCTTGCTCCTTCTGACGGGTCGTCAGGCTGGAACGTACCGCCCAGCGTGCACGTTCCCTCTCCCAGGGTGGCTACGATCGCCCGATGGCCCTGCCCGACGACGCATCCGTGGCGCCGGCCAGCGACGGTCGCATCCCCGGACCGCGCGGTCTCGCCACCAGGAATCGACTGATCGAATGCACGGCGGCCATCGTGGCGACGACCCCGTACTCGGACCTGCGCGTCACCGACGTGGCCCGCGCCGCGGGGACCTCGCCGGCGACGTTCTACCAGTACTTCGTCGATCTCGACGCGGCGCTGCTGGTCCTCGCGACCCAGACCACCGAGATCGGCGCGCAGCTCGCCGGCTTCATCCAGAACCGGCGCTGGCGCGGGAAGGCCGGCTACGCGGCCGCCCGCGAACTGGTCGACGGCTTCCTGGACTTCTGGCAGGCCAACTTGCCGGTGCTACGGGTCGTCGACCTGCTCACGGAGGAGGGCGACGCGCGCTTCCGGCAGGCCCGCGTGAAGATGCTGAACGGCATCACGACCGCGCTCGCCGACGCCATCGCGTCCGCGAAGCCCGACGGCCAACCTCCCGCGATCGCGCCGATGGCCACGGCGAGCGCGCTCGTCTCGATGCTGGCGCACGTCGCCGCTCACCGGGAGGGCATGGAGCACTGGCAGATCGAGGTGCCGCAGCTGCAGGAGGCCATGGCGCGACTCATCTACTGGGGCGTGAACAACCCGCGCGTACCGGTCACCTGACGTCGGCGGCAGCAGCTCACCCCATGAAATCGGTGCGCCGCTGCTGGCGATGCGGGGCTCCGTCCTGGAGCACATGCTGGCCCGCCAGGGTCACGGCAACCATGTCGGACAGGGACGCACGCACCTGTTCGATACTCATCCGGTCGCAGAGCCATCCGAGCAGGTCGGTCAGCAGCACCTTGCCGATGAGCAGAGACACCGCGAAGTCCCGCTCGCTCACCGTGGCACCCTTGCCGTGCATGGCGGTCGCGATGATCGAGGAGTTGACGGCATTCACCTGGTCGATCTCGTCGGCGCCGGCGACCACCATCGCGCGCACCAGCGCGTCGCTGACCAGCCGGTCGCGCTCCAGCGCCGTGATCAGCCGGTAGATGACGCCGAGCACCCGCTCCCCTGCGTCAGCCCCCTCCGGCTCCTCGCGTATGAGCTGCTCGTGCAGCGATTCCAGCTGGCGCACCATGGCGGCGGCGAGCAGGTGGACCTTGGACGGGAAGTAGCGGTAGAGCGTGCCGAGCGCCACGTCGGCGAGCTCGGCCACCTCGCGCATCTGGACCGCGTCGTAGCCGCCCTGACGAGCCAGCGACACCGCAGCGTTGAGGATGCGGCGCCGGCGGGCCCGCTGCGACGCGGTGGTCGCCCGGGCCGGCATGGCCGCGGCTACTGGTTCGTTGAGCTCGGCGAGGTCGTCCGCGGAGGAGGGCGCTGCAGGACCCGACATGCGATTACCCTCCGCTCGGCGTACCTGGAACGCGTTCTAGTCTAGGCGCTCCGGAGTCAGGGCACGGGCGGTGTCGCCGAGGCTTGTGCCGGCGGTGAGAGCGTTTAGCGCAGGTAGCGACTGAGGGACTCGATCACGGCGGCCGGCTTGCTGCCGCCCTCGGTCTCGATCGTGAACTTGGTCTTGACCTGGTAGCCGCCGTCGATCGAGGTGACCTCGACGATCTCCGCGCGAGCCCGGATACGAGAGCCCACCAGGACGGGGGACGGGAAGCGGACCTTGTCGACCCCGTAGTTGATCCCCATCGACATGCCGCTGACGACGACCAGCTGCGAGGCGAAGTAGCTCACGATCGAGAGGGTCAGGTAGCCGTGGGCGATGGTGGCCCCGAACGGTCCCTCCTTGGCACGCTCAGGGTCGACGTGGATCCACTGGTGATCGCCGGTGGCCTCGGCGAATTGATCGATTCGCGGCTGCTCGATGGTCAGCCAGTCGGTGGGGCCGAACGTGCGGCCGACCGAGTTGGGCAGCTCGTCGAAGGACAGCGTGGAGTCGGCCGAAACAGTCATGCCTGTGACCGTACTGGCGAATGGTGCTGGTCACACTCAACGACCTGTTCGGACAGCTCGACACGTGCTTGTGACACAGCCGGGTTAGAGTTGGGCGATTGCGGCGCCTCTCACCGGTGCTCGCGGGTTGAGCACGGATGAGAAGGAGCGGCCGGGTGGCGGGCGATTCGTTGCAGGTCGCCCTCTTGACCTATCGCGGTACACCCACGTGCGGTGGCCAGGGGGTCTACATCCGTCACCTGTCGCGTGAGCTCGTCTCCCTCGGCCATCGCGTCGAGGTCTTCAGCGGCCAGCCGTACCCGGTGCTCGACCCCGGGGTGGAGCTGACGAAGGTGCCGAGCCTGGATCTCTACCGCGAACCCAATCCGTTCCGGATGCCGTGGCCCAACGAGTTCAAGACCCGGATCGATCTGCTCGAGTTCGCCTTGATGTGCACCGGCGCGTTCCCCGAGCCGCTCACCGGGAGCCTTCGCACCGCCCGCGTCCTGCACCCGTCCACCTGGACCCCCGAGCGGCGCTACGACATCGTTCACGACAACCAGGGCCTTGGCCGCGGCCTGGCGAAGCTGCGTCAAGCCTTGCTGCCGTTGAAGGTGCCGGTCGTTGCGACCATTCACCACCCGATCACCGTCGACCGCCGCCTCGACATCGCGGCGGCGGGAAACGCGTGGCGCCGCTTCACCAAGCGCCGGTGGTACTCGTTCCTGCCGATGCAGCAGGAGGTCGCCAGCCAACTCGACGGGGTGCTGACCGTGTCCGACCTTTCGCAGGTCGACATCCCCCGCGAGATGGGCGTCGAGGCCGATCGGGTGCACATGGTCCCGCTCGGCGTCGACCCTGACGTGTTCAGCCCCGCGGAGGGCCGGAGCGTCCCGGGCCGGATCATCGTCGTCACCAGCGCTGACGTGCCGCTGAAGGGCCTGATGGTGCTGCTTGATGCGCTGGCCAAGCTACGGGTCGAGCGCCCGCATGCTCACCTGGTCTGCGTCGGACGCGCCAAGCCCAACGGGCCGGCCGACCGGCGGCTGGACGAGCTGGGGATCCGCGGCGCCGTCACCTTCCGCTCCGGGCTCACGCAGGAAGAGCTCGTCGAGTTGATGCAGTCGGCTGAGGTGGCCGCCGTTCCGTCGTTCTACGAGGGCTTCTGCCTCCCGGCGGTCGAGGAGATGGCGGTCGGGTTGCCTCTCGTCGCTACCCGGGTCGGCGCCCTGCCGGAGATCGTCGGGACTGACAACGAGGCGGGACTGCTCGTCCCGCCCGGCGACGCCGAGGCCCTGGCCGCCGCCCTCGGACGGCTGCTTGACGACCCGGAGCTGCGCAGCCGGCTCGGATCGGCCGGTCGCCAGCGGGTGCAGGATCGCTTCACCTGGCGGGCGGCCGCGGCTGGAACGGCCGAGTGGTACCGCGAGCGCATCGCGGCACTGCGCGGAGGAGGTCCGGCGCCGGAGCCCACGACCCCGCGGGTGGCCGCGCCGTGCTGACCGTCGACTTCGAACGCTTCCCGATCGCGCCGGGCGACCGCCTGCTCGACCTCGGGTGCGGCGCCGGGCGTCACGCGGCCGAGGCCTGCCGGCGCGGCGCCACCGTCGTCGCGCTCGACATGTCGGCTCCCGATCTGAAGGAAGCCCGCGACCGCCTGAGCGAGGTCGACCCCGACCGCAAGCGCGGCATCGCCGTGCAGGGTGACGCCCTGCGGTTGCCGTTTGCCGACGGCAGCTTTGACCGCATCATCGCCGCCGAGGTCCTCGAGCACATCCCCGCTGACGAGGCTGCGATGGCCGAGCTGGCGCGGGTGCTGCGCCCGGGCGGGCTCGCCGCCGTCACGGTCCCGCGCTGGGGGCCCGAGCAGGTCTGCTGGGCGCTTTCGCACGCCTACCACGAGGTCGAAGGCGGCCACGTGCGTATCTACCGCAAGGGTCAGCTGCGCAGCCGGCTCGAGGCGGTCGGCCTGCAGCACGTCGGCCATCACTACGCCCATGCGCTGCACGCGCCCTACTGGTGGCTGCGCTGCATGGTCGGCGTCCACGACGACGGCCACCGCGCGACGAAGCTGTATCACCGGCTGCTGGTCTGGGACATGATGGCCGCGCCGCGCACCACCCGCACCGCCGAGCGCGCGCTCAACCCGATCATGGGCAAGAGCCTGATCTACTACCTGCGCAAGCCCCCGCGCGAGCATCCCCAGAGTCCCCCGCGGGAGACGCGTGCGGCCGCCTGAGCTGCCCGGCGTCCTGAGCCGCGCCGACGTCGCCCAGACCGGCGCGTCGATCAAGGCTGCGCAGGAGCGCAGCGGGGCACTGCCCTGGCCCGACGGCCACACCGACGCGTGGAACCACGTCGAATCGGCGATGGGGCTGCTGGTCTCGGGAGAGCGGGAGGCGGCCGATCACGCGTACGCGTGGCTGCGCTCGCGCCAGCGGCCGGACGGCTCGTGGGCCACCAGCTACATCGACGAGAAGATCGTCGAGCCGGACGGGGAAAGCAACCAGGCCGCGTACGTCGCCGTGGGTACCTGGCACCACTGGCTGACGACCGGTGACCGCGGCTTCGTGAACCTGATGTGGCCCACCGTGGTGCGGGCGCTGGACTACGTGGTCGGCATGCAGTCGCCCGGCGGGGAGATCCCGTACGCACGCCGGCCCGACTCCGCGATGTACGACGACGTGCTGATCACCGGCTGCAGCAGCACGCTGCAGAGCCTGCGCTGCGGCCTGGCGCTCGCCGATCTCGTGGGCGAGCAGCAGCCCGATTGGGAGCTCGCCGCCGGGGCGCTGCATCACGCGCTCGTCGCCCATCCCGAGGTCTTCACCCCCAAGGACCGCTGGTCGATGGACTGGTACTACCCGGTCCTGGGCGGCGCGCTCCGCGGTGATCGCGGCCTCGAGCGCATCCGCGAGGGGTGGGACACGTTCGTCGTCCCGTCGCTCGGCGCCCGCTGCGTCAGCGACCAGCCGTGGGTCACCGGCGCCGAGACGTGCGAGCTGGCCATCGCGCTGCACACGCTCGGGGAGAACGAGACGGCCCGCCGCCTGGTCCGCGAGATGCAGCACACCCGCCATGACGACGGGGGGTACTGGACCGGCTGGCAGTTCGCCAATCAGGTCATGTGGCCTAGCGAGCGCTCGTCCTGGACGTCAGCCGCCGTGCTGCTCGCCGTCGACGCGCTGGCCGGGGGTCCGGCGAGCCAGCTCTTCTGCGCAGATGATCTTCCCTGGGGGCTGGACGCGGAGTGCGTCTGCGGGGCGGGATCGGGCGGGTCGCTACAGTCCGTACGTTGACCGGGCTGAGACGGTTTGTTCGGCAGTTGTCCTCAGCACCCTGCGTACCGAGGAGTTCGGCGTGAGCAATACCATGACCCAGTCGCTGAAGCGACTCCCGATTTTCGCGGCGTGCTCGGCTCGGGATCTCGACGCCGTCGCGCGCTTGTCGACGACGCTCGACATCCCGCCGGGCAAGGTACTCGCCACGGAGGGCCTTCCGGGTCAGGAGTTCGTCGTCATCCGGGCGGGCACCGTCAAGGTCACGCGAGGCGGCGCTGAGCTGGCCGAACTCGGTCCCGGCGACTACTTCGGGGAGATCTCGCTGATGGACGGCGGGCCGCGCACCGCGACCGTCACCGCGGCGACCCCAGTGACGATCGAGGTCGTGGAACGGCGCGACTTCGACGCGCTGCTCGAGACCGTGCCGGGGCTGGCGCAGCGGCTCATGGTCGGGCTCGCCGCGCGGCTGCGGGAGAAGACCGACCGCTTCTGAGGCCGGTGATTCTTCCGCGGAAGAATCGGCAGGACCTCAGCCCGTGTTGCGCAGGCCGGCCGCGATGCCGTTGATCGTGAGCAGCAACGCGCGTTGGAGCTGCTCATCGGGCTGCGAGACCTCACGGCGACGCGCCAGCAGCGAGATCTGCAGGTGGTGCAGCGGCTCGAGGTAGCGATCGCGGGTGGCCAGCGTCTGGCGTAGCAACGGGTAGTTCGCCAGCAGCCCGGAGCCGGCGGTGAGGGCGCGTACCTGATCGAGGGCGCGCTCATGCTCGGCGCAGATCTGCTCGAAGATCGGGTGCAGCGCCGGCGGGCGGCGAGCAGCCCGCTCCCGACCCCGTACCCGGTGCAGCACGCTGGCCTCGATGACCGCGGCGAGCAGGATCTCGAGGTTGTCACGAGCCAGGCTCGGCAGGGCGTACTTGTCGGAGACGACCTCGCCCTGCTCGGTCAGCTTCATCGCCCCGTCGAGCACGCCGTAGGGCGACGCCGCGACGGCTTCACCGGCCGGTCCCCCGCCGCGTCCGACGGAACCGCCGCGGCCGTGAAAGAGCCGCAGCCGCACGCCATGCTCGGCGGCCACGTCGCGCAGCCGCCGCTGGGCGCGGTGGATCTCCCACTGCGAGGTCGTCACGCCCGCGTCCTTGTTGGAGTCGGAGTAGCCGAGCATGACCTCCTGGACCTCACCGCGGGCCCGCACGATCCGGCGGTAGGAAGAGTCGCGCAGCAACTCGTCGAGCAGATCCCCAGCGCGGCGCAGCTCGGCCACGGTCTCGAAGAGCGGCACGAGGTCGAGCGACGCGGTGTCGGGGCCGGGGGCGGGGGCGGTGCCATTCCCGGTGCCATTGCCGTCGGGCTGGAGTTCGATCAGCCCTGACTCGCGGGCCAGGACCGCGACCGCGAGCAGGTCGTCGACCCCCTGCGTCATCGACACGATGTACGTCTGCACCGCCTCGTCGCCGAACGTCTCGGCGACGCGGCGCGCCGTCTCGAAGACCGCCAGCACCTCCCCCGCGGGCTCCGGCAGTGGCGCGCGCCAGGCCGCGAGCGGCCGATGACCAGTGAGTTCACGGGAGAGCAGGGCGGTGCGGGCCGAGCTCGTCGGTGAGCCAGAGCAGGTCGATGAGCTCGGCGAGCCGGCGATCGGTCGCCGCCGGATCGGTGAGCTGATCGGCCACCCGGCGCAGGGTGGCGAGGACGGACTGGCGCGAAGCTTCCGTCGGATGCGCGGTGAACACCGGCCGCAGTTCGGTCCGGGTCAGGATGCTCAGCAGGCGTTCGCGGTCGTCATCGGTGTGGAGCCGCTCGACGAGCCGGTGCAGCGGCCCGCCGTCCTGCAGCCGACGCGCCGCCAGCTCCCGGGAGCGGTGCAGCTGCTCGGCCACGTTGGCCAGCTGGAAGAAGGTGGAGAACGCGCGGGCGAGCATCACGGCCGTCGGCACGTCGACCCGCGAGAGCAGCTCGGCCAGCTCGTCGGTGCGCGAACCGCCGGCTTCCTCGCAGCTTTGGCGGGCGAGCCTGCGGACCCGTTCCACCAGGTCAAGGAGGTCAGGACCGGCCTGGCGCACCAAGGTGTCACCGAGCATCCCGCCGAGGCGGCGGATGTCAGCGCGCATCGCGCTGTGCCCCGCCTCGGACGCCACACCGGCGTGCGTCTCCACCGGATCGCGTGCAGGCATGGGCGCCATAGTGCCCGCATCCGGTTACGCCGGTGTCACCTGGCGAGCGAGCCACCTCAGGCCTTCGTACGCTGCGCAGGTGCCAGGCGAGGTAAGTGCTGCGCGGGGACGGACGCCTGGTCCGCGCCTCGGACGCCGGCGCGCAGCCGCGATCTTCGGCGTCGCCGTAGTGGTACGGGTCGCGTACGTGCTGGTATTCCTGCGCAACTACCACCCGCAGACCGACGCGCAGCACTACATCGACATCGCGACGAACATCGCCCACGGCCATGGCTTCGCCGCCGACTACCCCTACGGCTTGGGTGCACGCGACCGCCTTCCGCCCGCCGCTCTACCCGCTGCTGCTCGGAACCGCCTTCGCGATAACGGGCGTCCATCTCGCCGTCGCCCAGGCGGTCAACGTGGTGATCGGCAGCGCGGTCGTCGTCCTCATCGCGGTTCTCGCCACCCGGGTCGGCGGGCACCGCGCGGGCCTGATCGCCGCCGGGCTGGCCGCGATCTACCCGCCTCTGCTGGCCAACGACGGCGTTCCGCTCAGTGAGCCCCTCGGCCTGCTTGTGATGCTCGCGGCGATCTGGGCGCTGCTCGCCGGGCGCCCGGGATGGGCCGGCGTAGCTGCGGGACTGCTCGTGCTGACCCGGCCCAGCGCGCAGTTGGTCGTGCCGCTCATCGCCCTCGTGCTGTGGCGCCAGGCGGGGTTTCGGCGCGCGCTCGGTTTCGCCGCCGTCGCGGTGGCCGTCGTCGCTCCCTGGGTGATTCGCAACGAGACGATCTTCAACCGGCCGGTGATCGTCACGTCCAACGGTTTCAACCTGGCGGCCATCTACTCACCGCTCGCCCTGTCGGTGGGCCACTTCGTCGATCCCGTCTTCGACCCACGGTTCGCCTCGGTGCGCGACTTCGGCCACTCCTACCGCAACCTCAACGAGGCCAACCTCGACAGCGCGTTCCGCCGGGAAGGGCTCAAGGGCATCCGCGAACATCCCGGGCAGGTGCCGTCGGTCATCTGGTCGAACATGCGCCGCCTGGTCGATCAGCCCTGGCGACTCAACGACGGACCCGAGGCGCAGGACGGCCGGCCGCTCGGGTTGCGCCACGCGAGCCTGCCGCTGGTGTGGCTCGTGGAGATCGCCGGTTTCGTGGGCCTGATACGTATGACGCGCCGGGCACGGCGCGACTACCGAGCGCGCCAGACCCGCGACGGAAGGCTCGGCTCCGGGATGATCCCGTTGCTGGCGTTGTACTTCTTCGCGGTGTCGGCGTTGACCGTCTCGGTGCCGCGGCTGCGCGCGCCGGACGATGTGCTGATGATCATCGCAGTCGGCGTGCTCGCGGCCCGACTGTGGGAGCGCCGTCACGGCGCAGATGCATCACCCGACGCGCAGCGTGCGGCCCATCAAGGTGGTGGACGGGTGCTGGATGAGCCCGGCGATGTGCAGCCGCCGGGGGTGGTAGCCGTTACGGTTCTCGCCCAGCCAGTACGTCGCGTAGGCCAGATACAGCTTGCCGGTGGGGCTGACCACGGGTGACGCCCCGCCGGGTCCCTGGTTCACCCCGCTGCTCGCCAGCAGCGGCGACCGGCCGCCATTCGGGCGCGTGCACGGACCCTGCGGACCGGAACAGATCGCGTAGCCGGTGGCGTAATTGCTGCGTCCGTCGGCGTCGAACCAGAGCGAGTCGTTCGCCGAGTAGAACAGGTACGTCACGCCGTTCAGATTGACCATCGACGGGTTCTCGATGGTGCTGCCTTCCCAGGAGGCAGCGCGGTTGGTCTGCAGCAGCTTCACCGGCTTCGACCCGGGCAGCAGCAGCCCGTTGCTGCCGAGCTCCTGCGACATGATCGACGACTCGGCGCCGCTGATCTTGCCAGCGGCCTTCCACAGCAGGTAGTTCTTGCCGCTCTTGGGGTCGTGGTACGGGTAGGGGTCGATCGAGCCGGACGGGTCGGTGGAGGTGGGCTGGCACTGGATCGGCGCGTTGCCGCTGATGTCGCGGAACGGGCCGAGCGGGCTCGGGCCGCTGGCGACGGTCAGGCAGAAACGCCCGTAGCCGTGCGGGTCCCGGGGGTCGCCGACCGTGCTGACCTTCACGGCCGCGTACGCGTACCAGGTGCTGCCGATCTTGAAGACCGATGGCGCCCAATAGGTCTTGGTCAGCCACGCGTTGACCGGGGTACGCAGGCCCCAGGAGGCCGGCCGGACGAGCGCGTCGTTGTTGTTCACCTTGTCGCCTGGCGATTCGCGGTCGCCAAGGATCTCGGGGGGCAGCGGGCTCCAGTTCGGGTGGATGGTCCACGTCTTCAGGTTGGTGCTGGTCAGCACCGACAGGTAGCGACCGCCGGCGGACGAGCTGTAGGCGTAGTAGGTGTTGGCGACCCGCAGGATGTCCGGGTCGCCGAAGTCGCCCACCCACTGGTGGCCGGCCTGGAACCAGCCGTGGTCGCCGGGCAGTCCATTGGCCGGGATGGCGTCCTTCGACGGCGCGACGGGCGTGCCGGCCGGAACGCAGGCCGCGCCGAACGCGAGCACGCTCACGGCAGCCGCCAGGGCAGTCGTCAGCCGCCGGAAGGGGTGGGCCACCGTTCGGTCATCGGCACGTGCCGCGACGACGTTGAGCCGAGCAGCCCCCGCGCGAGTGCGTCATTCGACCCGCGGATCGACCAAGAACTTCGAGTTAGGCACGCGCAACGGCACCAAATCCGGGCGTTTGTCTAAGTCTTTGGCAGCGCCGCTGCCGGCACCAGCCGCTCCAGGACCTCACCCGCTTGGCCCACGATCCGGTTGATGAGCTCCTCGACGGACGGCAGGTCCTCGATGAGCCCCACCACCTGTCCCGAGGTCATCAGCCCGAGGTCAGCGCGGCCGTCGACCATCGACGCCTTCAGCAGCATCGGCGTGTTGGCGGCCATGATGACCTGGCTCCAGGCCAGCTCGTGGCCGGATTTCATGGCCTTGCCCTCGCGCAGCATCGAGGTCCAGGGGGTGCCGCTTTCCTTCTGGAACGCGACGGCGTTGCGCACCGCGCGCGGCAACCGGCCGACCGGGCCGGCCTTCACCAGCTTGTCGACCAGTTCGGTGCGCAGCACCCGGTGCGGCACCCCGTCGACCGCCGTCGTCACGATCGTGCCGTTGACGTCGGTGGACAGGTAGATCTCCTTGACCGCATTGCTGACGTTGCTGTCCGACGTCAGCAGGAAGCGGGTGCCCATCCCGATGGCGCTGGCGCCGTAGGCGAGTGCAGCGATGAGGCCGCGGCCGTCGAAGAAGCCCCCGGCCGCCACGACCGGGATGTCGACCGCGTCGACCACCTGCGGCAGCAGCAGGGTCGTGGGCACCGATCCGGTGTGGCCGCCGCCCTCGCCGCCCTGGACGAGCACCGCGTCGGCGCCCCAGCCGGCGACCTTCTCGGCGTGGCGGCGCGCACCCACCGACGGCATCGTGACGACGCCCGCGTCCTTCAGCTTCTGCAGCAGCTCCTTCTTCGGCGCGAGCGCGAACGAGGCCACCTTCACGCCCAGGCGGATCATCAGGTCGACCCGCTCACCGACATCGAGCCCGTCGGAACGGATGTTGACCCCGAACGGCGCGTCGGTGCGCTCCTTGACCGCCCGGATCGCCGTCTCCAACTCCGGGACGCTCATCGTGCTGGACGCGATGATCCCGAGGCCGCCGGCGGCGGCGGTGGCCGCGGTGAGCCGCGCACCCGAGACCCAGCCCATGCCGGTCTGGACGATCGGGTAACGGACGCCGGTGAGCTCGGTGAAACGCGTCGACAGTGCCGGAACCGGCCCAGGAATCGTGCGCCGTGCTCACGCCGGAACCTCCTTGTACCGCAGGCCTTTCGGGTCGAGCTCGGCGATGATCCGGAGCTCCTCGTCGGTGGGCTCACGCGTGGTGGGCACCTCGCCCGAAGCACCAGCCAGCTCGAAGCCGGTCGCCTCCACAACCTGCTCGACGGTGACGCCGGGATGCACCGACACCAGCCGCATCCGGGCATCGGCACCGGGAGCGTCGCCGAAGTCCATGACCGCGAGATCGCTGACGACGCGGCCGAGCCGGTGGTAACGGGCGGCTGCGGCTCCCGCCGCAGCCGCCCGTGCATAGCCGACGCCGGACACCATGTCCACCGCTGGGACAAAGACCCGCGTCGAGTGTTTGGGGACCCAGTAGCTGGTCCGGTTGTTGACGGTGTTGCCGGGCGCGCCGCGAGCTCCGAGCAGCTGCGACTTGGGATGCGACTGGTCGCCGATGCAGGAGATGTTCTGGTTGCCTGACGGGTCGATCTGACTCGCGCCCATCATCACGTGACGGCGACCCGAGGCGACCACGTCGAACACCTGGCGATACGGGATCCACCCCTCGATCACGCTCTGCGAGAGCGGGGTCCCGAGCGGCGGAACGTCAGCCAGCAAGAACGCCTCGCCGTCGGAGAGCAGGATGTCGGGCTCGAACGTGAGGCGCGCCAGCCGGGCCCCGATGCTCGGCAGCGTGCCCATCGGGCTCACCAGGATCTCGCCGTCGCCGCGGAACGATTCGGCGATAGCGACGGCGCAGACGTCGGCGCGGCGGACTGCAGTCATCGTGTCACTCATGCCTGGACCTCCTGCGCGAGCGCTCTGACCGCCTGCTGGTAGGCCGCCTCGTCACCGGCCAGGAAACGCAGCCGGAACGCCTCCCAGGCCTCAGGGTCGGCGGCGGCAGCGGCATACGCGCGCTGGAATTTCTCGTCGCGCTCGTAGTCCGGCGTGCAGGTGGTGAAGTGCGCGCCGTTGGGCGTCTCGATGACCCCGTCGACCATGAGCCGGTTGATCTTCAACGTGTGGAACGAGCCTTCCTTGGTCAGCTCGGCGGTGTCCACGATGCGCTCGCACGACATGAACCGCTGCTCGGCCGCCAGGCAGAACAGGTCGTCGAAGTACGGGTCGGGGCCGAGGAACTGCCCGTTGCCCGCCGCATCCGCCCGGTTCATGTGGATGATCGACGCGTCCAAGGTGAGCGCCGGCATGGCGACGAGTTCCTCGCCGTCCTCGTAAGGCGACGTGACGGTCTTCAGCTGCGGGTTGACGCGCATCACGTCGGAGCCGAGGCCGGCGCGGACCGGCAGGAACGGCAGCCGCTGGGAGGCCGCGAGCAGGCCCCACTGCAGCATCCCCTCGTCGACCTCGTAGAACTCGACCTCACCGCGCTGGCGGGCGGCACGGAAATGCGGCTCCAGCGCGATGGAATCGAGTGAGACGAACCCGCTGACGAGCCGGCGGACCTTGCCCGCGGCAACGAGCAGGCCGACGTCAGGACCCCCGTAGGACACCAGCGTGAGGTCGGTCAGCGGCGAGTTCGCGATGGCGCGCACGATCGCCATCGGCTTGCGCCGCGAGCCCCAACCACCGATGCCGATGGTCATTCCGCTTTCGAGCCGGCCGACGACGTCGGCGATGGCCATCCGCTTATCGCTCACTGCTTCTCCTGGCCCTCCGTGTTTACCGCGGCCGGTTGCGCGACGAACGCGTCGCGATGCTCGTCAGCCCGGCCGGAGAGGTTGATCTCGAAGGTGAATCCCTGCTCGAAGCGATAGCTGCGCTTGACGTCGACGGGATCGATGCCGTTCAGGGATTCCTTGGCCAGCCGGATGATGTACGGATCCTTGGCGGCGATCTCGCCGGCGACCTCGTGGGCTGCGGCGCGTAGCTCGTCGCGCGGTACGACCTTGAGCACCGAACCGAACTCGTGCAGCTGCTGGGCCGTCGCAGTGCGCGAGGTGTAGACCATCGCGCGCATCAGGTGCGCCGGGACCAGGCGGGCGAGGTGCGTGGCGGCCCCCAGGGCTCCGCGGTCGACCTCGGGAAGGCCGAAGGTGGCGTCATCACTGGCGACGATCACGTCAGCGTTTCCCACCAGGCCGATGCCGCCACCGAGGCAGAAGCCGTGCACGGCAGCCACCACCGGCACCGCACACTCGTAGACGGCGGCAAAAGCCGCGTAGCAGCCGCGGTTAGCGCCGATCAGCGAGCCGAAGCCGGTGGTGCGCTGCATTTCCTTGATGTCGACGCCCGCGTTGAACCCGCGGCCCTCGGCCGCCAGCACGACGACGTGGACGCTCTCGTCACGGCCGGCGCTGATCAGCGCATCAGCAAGGTCGAACCAGCCGGCGACCGGCAACGCGTTCACCGGCGGGTAGTCGACGACGATCTCGGCAACTGCTCCGTGCCGGTTGACCTCGATACCCACTGGAAGGACCGCCCTTCTCGCCCAAGCGCTTGCTTGGTAACGTACCAGCCCGTGGCAGCCGCCGGCAGCGTCGACTATGCAGGTCGCGGGGTCCTCGTCACCGGCGGGGTACGGGGCATCGGCCGCGGCATCACCGAGGCTTTCCTGGCCTGCGGCGCTGATGTCGTCGTCTGCGCCCGACACGAGCCCGACGACCTGCCGACCGTCGGTTCGCGCTCGGCGAGCTTCGTGATGGCCGACATCCGCGACCCGGAACAGGCGGCGATGGTCGTCGACACCGCGGCCGAGCGGATGGGACGTCTCGACGTCGTCGTGAACAACGCGGGCGGCGGCCCCACGCTCGACGCGGCCACCGCGTCGCCGCGCATCTCCACCCGCATCATCGAGCTGAACCTGCTCTCGCCGCTGCACATCTCCCAGCGGGCCAACGCGATCATGCAGGCCCAGCCGGAGGGCGGGTCGATCATCATGATCAGCTCGATCAGCGGGGCGCGTCCGAGCCCGGGTACGGCTGTCTACGGCGCTGCCAAGGCCGGCCTTACCCACCTCGCCCGCAGCCTCGCCATCGAGTGGGCGCCGAAGGTACGCGTCAACACGCTGATCGTGGGCCTGGTCGCCACCGAGCACTCCGAGGATCACTACGGCGGCGCGGCGGGGCTCGCCGCGGTCGCCGCCACGGTGCCGATGAAGCGCATGGGCACCGCAGCAGACGTGGCGGGCGCCTGCCTCTTCCTGGGCTCTGACCTTTCGGCTTTCGTGACCGGGGCGGATCTGTCGGTGCACGGCGGCGGGGAGCATCCGGAATTCCTGGCGGTCGTCGAGGCGGCGCTCGCCCAGCAGCAACAAGCGAACGGAGCTTCATGACCGGCATCTGCGACGGGCGCGTCGTCATCGTCACCGGCGCGGGGCGCGGGCTCGGACGCGAGCACGCCCTGGAGTTCGCCCGCCAGGGTGCCCGCGTCGTCGTGAACGACTACGGCACCGCGCTCGACGGCGGCGGGCGTTCCACCGAGGTGGCAGACGCAGTCGTCGAGGAGATCAAGGCACTGGGCGCAGAGGCGGTCGCCAACGCGGACGATGTGGCGGACTGGGCCGGCGCGCAGAACCTGATCCGCACCGCGATCGACAGCTTCGGCCGCCTCGACACGCTCGTGAACAACGCCGGATTCGTGCGTGACCGGATGCTCGCGAACATGTCCGAGCAGGAGTGGGACGCGGTCGTCCGGGTGCACATGAAGGGCCACTTCGCCCCGCTGCGGCATGCGGCTCAGTACTGGCGCGAGCTGTCCAAGGCCGGCACCCCCGCCGAGGCCCGGGTGGTCAATACCAGCTCGGGCGCCGGCCTGCTCGGCAGCGTCGGCCAGGGGAACTACGGCGCGGCGAAGGCCGGCATCGCCGCGATGACGCTCATGGCGGCGGCCGAGATGGGGCGCTACGGCGTCATCGTCAACGCCATCGCCCCCTCGGCGCGTACCCGCATGACCGAGGGCGTGTTCGACACGATGGCTCCCGTGGAATCCGGCTTCGACGCGATGGACCCGTCGAACGTCTCCCCTCTTGTGGTGTGGCTGGGCAGCGACGCGGCCCGCTCAGTCACCGGCCGCGTCTTCGAGATCGAGGGCGGGCAGCTGTCGGTGGCCGACGGCTGGCACCACGGCAAGGTCCACGACAAGGGCGCGCGTTGGGATCCCGCCGAACTGACCCCGGTCATCAGCCAGCTCATCGCCGAAAGTCCCGCTCCGGACCCGGTCTACGGTGCCGGCTGAGCAACTCTTGCCGGCCTGATGCATAGTCAGCTTCACCTGCACACCGAAAGGCGCCTGCCGTGCTCTCTGTACTCCGGCTGAACTACGTCGTCCCAGGACTCGACCCCAAGCAGCTCACCGCGCACTACAAGGCCGGCATCGAGATGGCCAAGTACGCGGATGAGAACAACTTCTTCTCGCTCAGCTTCGAGGAGCACCACGGCGCGGACGACGGCTGGAGCCCGACCCCGCTGACGAACGCGGCCTTCATGGTCGGCGCCACCAAGAACGTGCGGATCATCATCCAGGCGCTGCTCGTGCCGCTGCACGACCCGATCCGGCTTGCCGAGCAGATCGCGGTGCTCGACCTCGCCTCGGGCGGTCGCGTCTCCGTGGTCGCGGGCCTCGGCTACCGGCCTGCGGAGTACGAGGCGGCCGGAAAGTCGTGGAAGGACCGGGGCAAGATCCTCGACGACTCGCTCACCGCCATCCTCGCCGCCTGGAAGGGCGAGGAGTTCGAGTACGACGGTCACCGCACCCGCTCGACCCCGGTGCCGATCTCGTCGCCGCAGGCGCTGATCTTCGTCGGTGGCTCCGGCAAGCCCGGTGCCCGCCGGGCGGCGCGTTTCGACCTGCCGTTCCTGCCGGCGGCCAACCTGCCCGAGCTCGCCGAGTACTACAACCAGCAGTGCACCGAGCGCGGCGTGAACCCGTTCATCATGATGCCGCCCGAGGACACCTCGATGACCTACATCGCCGAGGACCCCGACAAGGCGTGGGCCGACTACGGCAAGTACTTCCTGTACGAGGCGACCACGTACGCGAGCTGGCAGACGCCCGACATCCACTCGGCTGTCCACTCCCACGCCACCACCGCCGAGGAGCTACGCGCCGAGGGCATCTATGAGGTGCTCACGCCGGACCAGTGCATCGAGCGCGCCAAGGCGCAGGGCGAATTCGCCACGTGCGTGCTGCACCCGATGGTCGGTGGCATGCCGCCGGAGGTCGGGTGGGAGTCGCTGCGGCTCTACGTCGACAAGGTGCTGCCCTACGCGTAATCCCCGTCCCCAGCGCGGGCACACGTGGGGTCAACTCACTCACACGGCTCTCAGCGCGCGCAGGCCGCGTGTCGAGCTCACCAGTGCGACTACGGAGGAGAGGACGGCGACGACGAGCGCGAGCACCACCGGAATGTTGTTGCCGAACAACTGGGCACCGGGTGCCGCGGAAGCCAGGGCAGCGAGCAGGCAACAGGTGGTGAGTCCGGCGAGGGTGAGTGCGACCGGGATCGCAAGCATTGCAGGCGCTTTCAGCTGCGCGGACGAGACGCCCAGGCGTCGCAGCGTCGTTGCTGGGCCGATGCTCAGCGCCGCGATGAACGCCGCCCCGCCGATCAGCAATGGAATGACGGCCGGAAGGTAGGGACTGGACGGATGGGCCAGTTGCTCGGCGTGGCCCCCAGAGGTCACCACCCAGGTCAGACTCCCCGCTGCTTCGACAATCCCCAGGAGGAGCGCAGGAATCAGCGGACGCAGCGCCCGCCAGTTGCGTGCTCGCCAGGCGGGGAGGACAGCCCTGAGCACCAGCGGTGCCGCGCCCGCGAGAGCGCAAAGCCACCCGACGACGAGCAGCGCCGTGCCGGCATCCAGCAGGCCGCGCACACCACCCGCAGGTCCGTTCGGCGGCGGATCGAGTAGCGCCTTCGTCATGGCGGGAACGACCAGGAAGCCGGCGCACCAAGCGACCCAGGTCGTAGCGGCGCTCGCCTGCAACCGAAGCTGGGGCGCACCTTCGCCGACGAAAGTCGGACGGAGCCAGGCCCGTCCCGCGCCGACGAAAAGGTCGACCGCCGTATGCCTGGAGGCTGGCATGTCCTCGACGAGTGCGGCGAGCTCTTCGCCGTAGCGGGCGCGGAACGAGGGGGGATAGCTGCGCAGCGCGAGTCGCGCCAGCCGCCTCATGCTGGACGCGCCTTCAACTGTGCCAATCCGCGGGCGGCGAAGACCTGCATGGCCTGCAATCGCTCGGCCAGGACCCGGGAGCCTGCCGCCGTTATTTCATAAGGCCGGCGGCGATCCACACCGGGCAAGGCCCTGACGTGGCCCCGCTCCTCCAACCGGGTCAGAGCGGCATACAGCGTGCCCGGGCCGAGCGATATTCCGACGCTGCGTTCGGTGTCTTGCACGATCGCGTAGCCGTGCTTGGGACCGGAGACCAAGCTGCCGAGGATCAGCAGGGTCGGGTCCGCCCAAGCAACGTCCTCCTTGCGACGGGCCATAACTACTCCGTTTCACGTAGTACGTGAGACAGAGCATCGCATAGTCCTGCTCGCTGTCAAGCCAGGGCGGACTGGTCCTCGCTCAGCTGCGGGTCGGACCGTCCGGGAATGCCTGCCGAAGCCGCACGGCGATGAGCCTGTTCACCAACTCGGCCGGTAGCGGCCTGTCTACAGCGAATCTCAAGGCACCAGAGGACTTTTCGTACTCGGTCAGGTCCTCCGTCATCTCGCGGAACACTGAGCCGCTGTGCGGCAGGTAGCTCAGGTGGTTCTTGAAGGCGGCGAAGCCGGCAATCGTTTTGCCGCCGACCTTGAAGGCCGGCATGGCGTAGGAGATGCACTGTTGCGCGTCAGGGATCGCGGCGAGGATGTCGCGGCGCAGTTGGCTGAGCGTCGAGCGCTTCGGCTCGTCCAGCTGGTTCAGGTAGGCGTCGATCTCAGCGGCCGACATCAGTTGCCTCCCCGCTCCAGTCGCTCGCTGAGCACGACGGCGCCATCACGACATAGGTCCAGCCGCCCTTCTTGGGGCTCTTCTCCAAGACGGCGTCGAACTGCTTGTTCAGCACGGTCACGGTTTGCCCTCCTCAGCATGCTCGTCCTTGATGACGGTCCATCCGGCGCGAACTCATCGCCGTCGCACCTGCTAAGTCGGTGGACTCGGCAACCGCGCCGCCCTGCGCTGCCCTGCGCCCCAAGGGCGGCGTCAGCGGTTGCCTCCGCTGGGCGTGAAGCTTCGCCCGTGGGTCCCGTGGTGCAGGACGGCGGCCAGTTCGACGTGAACGCCGGCAGTTGCTGCGAGCGCGGCCAGATCGTCGGGGTCGGAGGTGACTATCAGGTCCCCATCGACGCTGAGGCAGACCACGAGCGTCTCCACTGCATCCGACGTGCCCGATCTAGCCAGCAGGAGCCCAGCCCGACACCCCAACGGCTCGTCAACAGAAACAACTTCGACCCCCGCCAAGAGCCGAGCTACCGGACCTGTCGGCCGGTGCCGCCGCGCCGCACCTGTGCCACGATCGCGCCGTGCGTCCTTGGCACGCGGCCGGCCAGGCGCTCGTTCTTGATCAGGGCGACGACGTCGCGGTCACCGCGTTCCACCGCTACGACGGCTCCGGTGCCAGCAGCAGCATCACGCGCCCCGGGCAGCGGGGTTGGAGCGCACCACGACGGCGCTCACGAGCCCGCCGGGCCGCGGCCGTCATCTCCTGCTCGGTGATTTAGCAGCGCCTGGTTCACCCAGGCGCTCACGCTGCCGACGCGACCCTCGGCGACCGCCTGCTGTGCTGCTGCCAGGAGGTCCGCGTCCACTGTGGCCGACATCCGCGCGTCCTAGTTGACCAACACAGGAGCAGATATGAACATCACAAGACGACCGGAGTGGTCCCTAGGTCGTGGCAACACGGTGGTCCCATCAGCCTGGCAAACGACATACAACCCCCGCTACTTACTTGGCAAAAACTGACTGTCTTGACAAAGCTGATTCGCTGTCTGCAGTGCGATCTGAAGGCTCAGCCAGACACAGTCCGTACGAGTCGTCCGAACGCAAGTAGCTGCGGGAAGTCGCCGCAATAAGCCAGTGGGGCGTTGCGGCTCGGTGACACCCGTCGAGGGGGTGGCGACGGGCGGTCAGCACCGCGCCAGGAAGCTCGCAGCTCGCGGTGGGTCGAGGCTGTCAACGGATCCAAGGGCCATCCATCAGCGACGTGGTCGTCTACTCGCGGGCGTGGTCGTGCGTATCCGCTTCTGCCGATGAGAGTGCGCCGCCAATGGCTGGGGTTGCAGCGTGAAGGAGGAACGCCGGGAGCCGAAGCGGGCCAGGTTGGGCCTCTCAGCTCACGCTCACCTCTCGGCGATCGCGGCGATGCGCTCAAGGGTGAGCGCCATGCCTGCCCGGGTGTCGTTCGCCCCCTTTTCGATCATCCCGGGGATCTTGCGCACGGCTCGCACGTACCTCGGCATCGAGACGATCTCGTAGGACTCGGTCACCTTCGTACCGTCGCCGGACGGCTCGAAGAGGTATCGCCAGTGGGTCGACGGTGCTCCCTTGAAGAAGGTCTGGAACGCGAACTCCCGGCCGGGATCACAGGCAATGACGATGCACTCGCGAGACCAGCGCATCCCCAACTGGCGGTTGTGCCCGACGAACCGGGCGCCGACCTCCGGCCCGCTCGCGCCGCCGATCCACTCGCAGCCCACCAGCACCGGGCTCCACTCGACCATGCGCGGCGCGTCGGCCACCAGCGCCCAGACCTTCTCCGGGGTTGCTGCGATCTGCCGGGATACCTGGTCAGCCATCATGGAGGGGATCCTCGCACAGGGATCTGACCGGCTCCCGTAGTCACTTGGCTTCCCCCAGGCGCACGCACATGCCGCAGGTGTCACTCCGTTGGCAGCTGGCGGAGACCTCTGGCGCAGGCGCATCGTGTCGACATGGCGGCCATCGAGGCCACGCAGCAGGGCCCTCACGAGTTCGGACTGGCGGCTGTCGCGCACCTCTCTCGCTATCGGGGCATCTCGCGTGAGCACACTGAGTCGGACCTGCGGGTGTTCTTCACGTGGTGTCAGGCGCGCCAGCTCGCGCCGCTGAGCGCACAGCGCAACGACCTCGAGCTGTACCTGCGGTGGATGCAGGACATCCGCCGGTTCAAGCCCTCCACCATCTCCCGGCGGCTGTCCGTGGTTGCCGACTTCTATCGGACCTGCCTCATCGACGGCGTCCTGGAACACTCGCCAGCCGACTACGTCCGCCGCCCGACCGTCCCGCCGGAATCCCCCACCCTCGGGCTGACGCACCTTCAGTTCGAGGCCATGCTCACCGCCGCCAGGATGTCGCCCAACCCGTTCGACTTCGCGCTGGTGTGCCTGCCTGGTCTTCTGGGACGGCGGATCTTCGAGACCGTCGGCGCGGACATCGACGACCTCGGCGAAGAGCACGGCCACCGAGTGCTCCGAGTCCGGGGCAAGGGCGGCAAGGTCGTCCTCGTACCGCTGCCACCTGCCGTCAGCAGAGCGGTCGACCGTGCCGCGGGTGAGCGGGCTCGCGGCCCGCTGCTGCTCAACCAGCGGGGCACTCGGATGGACCGGCACGCCGCCACCCGACGGTCGCGCCACCTCGCCAGCGACGCCGGAATCCGCCTCTCACGGATGCACCCGCACATGCTGCGCCACACCTTCGTCACCACCATGCTCGATGCAGGTGTCGACCTGCGCGACGTGCAGATCGCTGCCCGGCATGCCGACCCGCGGACCACCATGCGGTATGACCGCGCCCGCAAAAACCTCGACCGGCACCCGAACTACATCCTCGCGGCGTACATGGCCTCCGGAACGTAAGGGCCTGATCGGGCGGTCGTCAGGTCGGCTCTGGCCATCCCGCGCTTTTCGTCATACGATTTTGGGGTGGTGAGCGAGCGGCAGATCCAGGAGTGGGCCGACGAGGCCGAGGCCGGCTATGACATCGACGAACTCAAGCGTCGGGGGCGCGGGCGACCGGGTCGTGGAGCCGCACCCATGCAGGTCGTGGCAGTTCGGCTGACCGCCGACGAACTCGACGCCCTCGACGCGGCAGCCGCGAAGAACCACATGAGCCGGTCGGAGGCCATCCGGGCCGCGCTGGCGCAGTTGTCTGCGTGAAGGTCCACCCAAGCGCCCTCAAGCACGGTGTCGAGAAGCCCGACGCCGTCCAGGCTGCCGAATGGCCACTGTGGATCGAGCCCCTCGACGACGACGGCCCACCGCACCGAGAACTACGGCTCGGCTTCGACACCGGCGCGCGCCTGCTGGAAACCGTCGTCCTGATCTTCGAGGACGGAGCTGAGTTAGTCATCCACGCGATGCCGTGCCGCAAGAAGTACCTCGACTTGCTGCCCTGACCGCACGCACTCATCTGCCGCTGTCGGCGCTGTCTTGCCGATGAGCGGATGTCGGGGAGTCACCGTCGGATTCGACGACCCAACGCTGGATGCTGCACATACCGCAGCGCGACGGAGGTGGTCGAATGGAAACGCCCGGAGTCGTGGCCGCCGCACGCCTGCGCGCTCAGTTGCTCACCGAGCCGGTGCATGGCCCGGAGGAGGTCGTCGAGCGGCTGCTGGCCGTGCAGGCCCAGGATGCGCGGGCGTTCCGGCTCGCCGTGCGCTCCCGTAGCGTCGGTTGTACTGCTGCTGATGTTGACGCCGCGTTGACAGACAGGCGGTCACTGGTCGTGTCGTGGCTGTGCCGAGGCACTCTGCATCTGGTTCAGGCGGCCGACTATCCGTGGCTGCAAGCCTTGACCGCGCCGCGGATCGCACCAGCCATCGCGCGGCGACTGCTCCAGCTCGGAGTGGATCCGGCAATGACAGACCGCGGCGTTGCTGTCATCGCCGAGACGCTCGCTGATGGCCCGCGCAGCCGCCACCAACTGCGGGCGGCCCTCAACGCCGCCGGAGTGTCGACCGCGGGGCAGGCCCTGGTCCACCTCATCGCTGCTGCGTCGCTGCGGACGCACGTCGTCCGCGGACCGGTTCGCGACGGTGAGCACTGCTTCGTCGACGCACGGCGATGGCTTGGCGCGGTGGAGCCTCCTGACCCGGACACCTGCCTCACTCAACTGGCCCGGCGCTACCTCGCTGGGCACGGACCCGCCGCGCCGGAAGATCTGGCGGCGTACGCCGGGATCACCCTTAGCGCCGCACGCCACGCCTTCGCCCTCATCGACGACGAGACCAGGCCGGTCGCCGCCGGGCTGGTGGCGCTGAGCCGTGGCGACGACAGCCGGCGCGATCTTCCGCCGCCGCGGCTGCTCGGCATGTTCGATCCGATCCTGCATGGCTGGGCCGATCGCGTGTTCGTGACCGGTGGCCACGGCGCCGTGGTGACGTCGAACGGGATGTTTCGCGCAACTGCGCTCGTCAGGGGCCGGGTAGCCGGCACCTGGCGCCTCAGCAACGGCACCGTGACCTTGACCCCGCTCGACCCTCTGTCACCCACCACGCTGCGATACCTCGATAGCGAAGCTCGCGACGTCTTGCGTTTCCTCGGGATGCCCTCCGCAGCCCTGACCGTCCACCACGCCCATGGCTAGTTCGTACCGCAGCCTGACCGGCGGCCCGAGCCGCAAGCATCCGGCGGTACGACCGGCGACGTGTGGCGGCCAAACAGATGACAAAGGAAACTGGTACGTCGACACCCCTCGCGCGACTGTGGACCTACGCCGAGGGAGACGGGATGGACCGCTGGGAGTACAGGATCGCCGATCTGACGAAGATCGAGAAGGACATCACCGAACTGAACCGACTCGGTTCCGAAGGATGGGAAGCGGTCGGCATGGTCGCAACATGGGGAGCGAGCGGCTTTCGGTTTGTCCACCCGATCGCCCGGCTAAAGCGGCGACTGCAGGAACCTGCCTGAGAACTCGGCTGCTTCCGCTTCTGCCGCTGTCCGCGCTGTCTTGCCGAATAGCGGGTGTCTCCTAGCTAGAACCACCTGGGTGAACGGTCGCCGCGTTGCCTGTTACCGCCTGAGCGCGCTGGGGCCAATCCAGCCGCTGACGTGTTGGCGGACGAGTTCCTCGTTCCCGAGCATGAGGTGGCCGCCGTGGTCGAAGGAGAGCAGCTGAGCGTTGAGGATCCGCGTGGCAGCGGCTTCAGCGTTGGAGTGAGCAGACATTGCGTCGTCGCGCGCGCTGACGATGAGCGTCGGTACTGCGAGGTCTTCAAGGCGGTACCCCTGGACGTCCGGGTTCGAGACGTAGATGTCGAACAGCACGCCCGGCTTGCGCGGCGCGACGGGAAAGAAGCCCTGCCACGTTTCGCTGATCATGGTCCGCTCGTCGTCGGTCAGCTGGACGTGCTTCGGCATGCCGAGGATTCGTGCGGCCAGCGTTGGTCCGGCGTGGCCGATGAGCCAGAAGAACGGGTCACCGAACACGAACTTGGCGACCGGTTTCGGCGGTCGTCCCGCGGGGCCTGGCAGCGCGGAGGCGAGCAGGATGAGCTTGGCGACGCGCCCTGGGTGGCGCACCGCCAGTTGGATGGCGGCGGGTCCACCGGCGGAGTAGCCGAACACGGGCACGGTGTCCAGCTCGAGTGCGTCAAGGAGCTCGACGAAGGCGTCGCCTTGGTCGGCGGGCGTCGCATCGGCCGGTAGCGTGGACCCGAGGTAGCCGAACCTTGAGGGTGCGATGAGCCGGAACTCGGCGCCGACGTAGGCGTGGCCGGTGTTGATCCCGATGTCAAACCCACCGAATAGCGGGTGGCTGACCAACACCGGGGACCCGTCGCCCTCGTCGGCGTACTCGATCGCGCCGAACCGGGTGCCGCGCAGGTAGTGCCGAGGCGCTGCGTCCAGCCGCTTCTGCGCAGCGGCCAGGGAGTGGCGGTACCCCATCAGGGCCTCCTCAGCTGTGGGCGAGCGTCCGGGCGCCGGCGGCCAGGATCGCGAGACTGATGGCGAGCCCGGCGACAGGCCAGGTGTTGAAGTACACCGTCATCGGGACGACGGCCACAGCGCCGGCGACCATGGCGAGGGCGTCGGCAACGCCGCGGGCGTCGCCGACGATCCAGGAGTGCGAGGCGTCGAACGGCGACGTGTCAGCGGCGGGAATGCCCCAGGCCATCACGGTGACAACGCCGTGGGCGACGACGAATCCACTGATGAGGAGTCGGAGCATGGAGCCGCCGCCTCTGAGTCGCAACGCTTGTGCACGGTAGCGCCGCCGATCGCCAGCGCGGCGAGGTTGGTGGCACCGGGCCGACCAGACAACCGCGATCAGACCTTTACGAGTGGCTCCCACGGTTCCGCGGTCAGCCGAAAGCATGTAGGGCCGAAGGACCTCACACGATGGGCGGTTGGCCCCCGTTCGCCGGCACCACCCAGTGTCGCCACGTCTCGTGCCGTGCACTCACCACATCTGCCGCGAGTCGCGCTACTGCCGATGAGCGGGTGCTACCCGACCCCATCATCGCGGCAAGAGCGGATGATGCCGCTACGCGACAGTTCCATGCACATTCAGGTTGCCGCTCGCTCGAGCGCACGCTCGGCGGGTGACGTCGGGGGATTTCTGGAGTAGCATCAGAACTCGCATCAATTGATGTCAAGAGTGATGAGGAGATCCCATGCGCACGACGGTAACACTGGATGACGATCTCATCGTGCGGGCACGGGAACTGACCGGCGTCAATGAGACCACTGCGCTTGTTCGCGAGGGTCTCGAGACCCTCATTCGGGTGGAGAGCGCACGGCGTCTGGCCGCACTCGGGGGCAGCGACCCTAAGGCATCGTCCGCGCCACGTCGGCGTGCCGCGTCGTCGTGATCCTGGTCGACACCTCAGTCTGGATAGACCACCTCCACGCGGCCGACGGCCGACTGGTCGCTCTGCTCAGCGACGACGAAGTCGGATCCCATCCGCTGGTCCTCGATGAACTCGCACTCGGAAGCATCAAGGAACGCGACGTCGTCCTCTCGTCGCTCAGCAGCTTGCGTTCTTTCCCGACGATCACCCACGACGAACTCCTCGCCCTGGTGGATGGTCACCGGCTTTGGGGCCGCGGGTTGAGTGCCGTCGACGCGCACCTCTTGGGTTCCGTGACGCTGGTCGCGGGCGGTGTGCTGTGGACGAGAGACAAGCGCTTGATGGCTGCCGCCGCCGACATCGGCGTCGACTCAATGGCGTAGACCCTTCAGGACAGAACCCATACGGGCTGTCGTCGGCAGAAGCGGGAGTAACCGACCACACCGCTGATCTGTCATGCCGACAACCACGTGGGACACGACCCGCAGCGATCTGCTGCTGCTCGCTGCACTGATCTGCATCGTCATCGCCATGACCGGCCTGCTCAGCTACCTGCTGTTCCCGGGACGCGTCAGCTCAGCCGGCAAGCAGCCAATCCGCGTATGACGTCGGCGGCACGACTGGTCATCGACGAGAGCTCGTTCGTCCCGCTGACCGAGCAGATCCGGCGTGCGATCAGTGAACAGGTGGCCTGCGGGACGTTATCGAGCGGGGATCGGCTGCCCACCGTGCGTCAGCTGGCCCGCGACCTTGCCATCGCGCCGGGAACGGTGGTCAAGGCCTATCAGGCCCTGGAGGCCGACGGGGTGGTGCGGACCCGCGGTCGGCACGGCACGTTCATCGCCGACCTGAAGGTGCGCACCTCGCCTGCCGAGGACGCTTTGCAGGAAGCGGCACGCCGATACCTTGCTGATGCGCAGCGACTCGGCAAGACTCCCTCGCAAGCACTGACCGCGGTGCGGGACGTAGCCGCCCGGCGGCCCTAACCCGCCCTCCAAAGGCGTCGCTTGTCCTGCCATCGATCCCACTGTTGCCGTACTGGGTGGCCCGGCACGGCAGCAGATGGGGTCGACAGCAGCACATCTGTTGCCCGTTGAAACCCGGCCCGCTACCCAATGAGCAGCCTGGTCGTGCCAGCCGCTACTACCGATGAGCGGACCTGGCATCCGGCACCTGACGCGCTCCAATGCCGCCCTGCGCTTGCCCGGTTCCCTCCGAGTCTGTACCGTTGTCTTATGACAGTAGGTAAAGCAGACAGCTCGGATGCCGCGGCCGAGGAAGGTCCGCTGTCGTCTCCCGTCGAATTCCGTCTCGATGCCTCCTCGGGTGTGCCGACGTACTTGCAGCTCGTGCAACAGGTCGAACACGCGCTCAGATTGGGCTACCTGAAGCCGGGCGATCAGCTGCCGAAGGTCCGGGATGTGGTCGCCTCACTGGCGATCAACCCGAACACGGTGCTCAAGGCCTACCGCGAGCTGGAAACGAAAGGGCTCACCGTCGGACGACCCGGCCAGGGCACGTTCATCGAGACGACGCTCAGCCAGATCGCCCTTCCCGAGCTGACCACCCTGCGGCGAACGCTGGTCAGCTGGGTGGCATCGGCCGACACGGCCGGGTTGGACGAAGACGGCATCGTCGCACTTTTCACCAGCGCGCTGCGCGATTTCTACGAACGTGCCGGCGGCTCCAGCGCCCGCGCCGAGACGTCGCGCGGCAGGCGAAAGGGCATCGCGTGAATGCCATCGAAGCCAGCGGGCTCGGCAAGCGCTACGGCGACACCTGGGCGCTACGCGAGTGCACGCTGGCGATCCCAGCGGGTCACGTCGTCGCGCTCGTCGGTCCGAACGGGGCGGGCAAGAGCACGTTCTTGAACCTCGCGGTGGGTCTCGCGACGCCGTCCGCAGGCCAGATCACGCTGCTCGACGGGCAGCCGGCCGGATGCTCGGCAGCGTTGGACGGCATCGCTTTCGTTGCCCAGGACACGCCGCTGTACAAGAACTTTTCGGCTGCTGAGATGGTGCACCTGACCCGCAACCTGAACCGGCGTTTCGACGAGAAATTCGCGGTGGCCAGGCTCGCTGAACTAGGAATCCCGCTCAAGCGAAAGTCGGGAAGGCTGTCCGGCGGCCAGCAGGCACAGCTTGCCCTCACCCTGGCCCTCGCCCGCCGCCCACAACTGCTCATTCTTGATGAGCCGGTGGCAAGTCTGGACCCGATCGCCCGTCACGACTTCATGGCCACCGTGCTGACCGCCGCTGCCGATGAAGGCCTGTCGGTACTGCTGTCCTCGCACGTGATAGCCGAACTCGAACGCGTCGCCGATTACCTGATCCTGCTCGGCCAAGGCCGGGTGCAAATCGCCGGCGAAGTCGACGACCTGCTCGCCGGCCACCGCGTGCTCACCGGTCCCGCCGCCGAGGCAGACACCTACTCCGACCGGCCGGTGGTACACGTGCGACGCGGTCACACCCAAGCCCACCTTGTCGTCCGCGCCCCAGCAAACGATCCCGTGCCGCCCGGCTGGGAGGCACATTCCGTCGGCCTGGAAGAGCTCACCCTCGCCTACCTTCGCGAGCCCGACACCACAGCACTTCCCCGTCCGGTACGTGCCCTGACCGATGCACGCCCAGAGGCAGCGCGATGACGACACTGACCACGCCGAACCCACGTGCCCGCTCCGACGACCCCACCCCGCTCCCTCCACTGCCATGGCGCCGGATGTCCTGGGTCACCTGGCGGCAACACCGCGCGGCGCTCACCGGGGTAACCGTCATGCTCGGCGCCATCGCCGGCTATCTGTGGCTCGCGGGTCTCCAGATCCACCACAGCTACGCTGCGGTAACGGCCTGCCATCCAGCGAGCTCCGAGGCCTGCACCGAAATCATCACAGGCTTTAGCGGCACCTACGATCACACGGCAACGCTCGTCCCCGCGCTACTGCAGGTGCTGCCCGCTCTGATCGGCGCGTTCGTCGGAGCGCCAATTCTCGCCCGCGAACTCGAAACAGGCACCTTCCGCTACGCCTGGACCCAAGGCTTCGGAAGGTCGCGCTGGGCACTGGCAAAACTGGTCCCCGTCGCGGTCGCGCTGACCCTCGCGTCAGGCGCGTTCAGCCTGCTTTTCGCCTGGTACTACCGGCCCTTCATCGCCGACGGACAAAGCGGTCCGCTTACCGGCATCGTCTTCAACCTGCGCGGCATTGCCTTCGCCGCCTGGACATTGACGGCATTCGCCATCGGCACCTTCGCCGGCATCCTCGTTCGCCGCGTCGTCCCGGCCATCGTCGCCACCCTGGCCGCCTATGCTGCGCTCGCCGCCGCCACCGGCCTCCTGCTGCGCCGGCACTACCTCACACCGCTCGTCACCGACAGCGTTCACCTACCGGTCTCGACATGGGTCATGAGCCAGTGGTGGACCAAGAACGGCACTTTCGCGTTCAGCGGCCGGCCCCCCATCGACATCTTCCAGCGATACTGCCCGCCATCGGTGATCGGCCCCGGCAAGCCGTCATCACAAGGCATCGCAGCGTGCCTGACCCAGCACGGCTACACCCAGTGGACCAAGTACCAACCGGCCAGCCGATTCTGGCCCTTCCAATGGATCGAAAGCAGCTGGCTGCTCGTGCTGTCAGTGCTGCTCCTCACCGCCACCATTTGGCTGGTGCACCGGCGCGCCGCCTGAGCCCCGAGTCGGCACAGCTGGCGCTTTCGGGAGTGGAGTTCTCGCCATGCGCAGCAGATCTGATTCCGGCGATCGTCATCTCGACGAGGAAGGTGGCCGTCTCTCGTACGGCGCGTACCTTCGCCGCGCCCTGCCGCTTGAAAACACCGCATCTGCCGCGACGGGATTGGCCCGCCTCGGTAGCGAGACGGGTGGCGGTGGGAGCACGACACGAGTCCGCGCGCCGGACGTAAGTCGAAACGCAACAGGTCGTGACCGCGGGGTGGCGGGTGCATGCCCTCGTGTACTCATGGGTCGCGGCAGCTGTACTGGGCGCTTCTGGCTGACGGGCAGCGCCGATGAGAACTGGCGTCGCTCGTCGTCAGAAGGGCATGAGTCGTATCACCGTCCAGACGCATGTCACCCTCGACGGCGTCATCGAGTCGCCGCCCGATGCACTGCTCCCGTACATGAGCGACGAAGGACGGCAGGCCACCCTCGAGCTCGCGCTCGCCTCTGACGCGCTCCTGCTCGGACGGGTGACGTGGCAGCAACTCGCCCGAGCATGGCGCGAGCAGACCGGTGCGATGGCCGAGCGGTTCAACGCCATGCCCAAGTACGTGGTGACCTCGACGCTGCGCTCTGCCGACGAATGGAGCAACTCCGAACTCGTCACCTACGGCGAGGTCGCGGCTCTGCGCGAACAGCTCGACCTGCTCTCCTACGGGTGTGGGGCGCTCGCCCGTGACCTGCTGCGCGACCGGCTCCTCGACGAGCTGCACCTCAACATGACGCCGGTCGTCGCAGGTCGCGGAAGGCGCCTGTTCGACGAGCCCTCGGAGTTGCTGACTTTCGAGCTGGCCGACAGCCGCACCTACCGGACCGGCGCCATCCGGCTGGTCATCCGGCCGGGTCGGGCGCAGGACGGCTAGCACGCACGGCAGTGCGTTGAGTGCCTGCGCCCGCGTGAGCGTCCGCTGATAGCGCTACGCCGTGATCTCACCCGCCCCTATGCAGGCACGAGGCAGGCGAGTCGCTGGGCGAACATCCGCTCTATGCCGCGATGAAAGCGCCTTTCCGACCGACAATTGGCGAAGTCGCATCAGCCGTGGTCGGGCGCATCCGCATCTGGCGATGAGCGGTTGTCGCGACGCATCTCTGCGGCGGATCTAACTGGCGACAGGGCCGACCGGCATAACCCTGGACGCATCAGGAGGGACCTGTCTATCCGGACTGAGGGCGTGAGTCCTCCAGGTACCGCGACTGTGATGGGTGTCTGGGTTCGCTAGGTGACTTGCCAGGTGAAGGTGGTATCGGCGCTGGTGACGCCGTCCGCGTTGGTGCTGTGGATGCGGAAGGTGTGGGTTGCGGCTTTGAGCTTGGGATAGGTGATGGTGTTGGTGCAGGCGGTGAAGGCTGCGCCATCGAGGCTGCAGGCGTAGCTCAAGCCGGCGGACTGGGTCCAGCTGAAGGTTGCCGACTTGGTGCCGGTTTTCGCCGGTGGGGTAGCTGTGAGCGTGACGACGACGGGTAAGGGCGTGGTGATGGTCCAGCTGTAGCTGGCGGTGCCGGTGCCGCCGGTGTTGGTCGCCGAGATCGTCAGTGTATGGCTACCGACGGCCAGACCGGTCGCCGTCCACGGGCTGCTGCAGCTGCTTGCCGCGCCGCCGTCGAGGGCGCACGTGACGGTCGCCGCCGGGTCGCTGACCGTGAAGCTGATGCCGGCGTCGGTGGCCACGGTGCTCGCCACTGGGCCGCCGGTGACGGTCACGGTGGGCACGGCGACAGGTGGCGCCGTAATGGTCCAGCTGTAGCTGGCGGTGCCGGTGCCGCCGGCGTTCGTGGCCGAGATCGTCAGCGTGTGGCTACCGACCGCAAGGCCGGTCGCCGTCCACGGGCTGCTGCAGCTGCTTGCCGCGCCGCCGTCGAGGGCGCACGTGACGGTCGCCGCCGGGTCGCTGACCGTGAAGCCGATGGTGGCATCGGTGGCGGTGGTGGAAGCCTGCGGCCCGCTGTCGACACTGACGGTCGGCGCGCCCACGGGGGGCGGCGGTGGGGCTGTCACGGTCCAGCTGTAACTGGCGGTGCCGGTACCGCCGGCGTTCGTGGCCGAGATCGTCAGCGTGTGGCTGCCGACCGCAAGGCCGGTCGCCGCCCACGGGCTGGTGCATGGCACGGCGGGGGCAGCGTCGAGGCTGCAGGTGAGGGTGGCGGCAGGGTCACTGACATCGAAGGTGATGGTCGCGGCGGTGGCAGCAGTTGACGAGACCGGCCCGCTGATGACGAAGACGGTGGGCGCGGCGACCGGGGGGGCCGTGATGGTCCAGCTGTAGCTGGTGGTGCGCACGCCCGCCGCGTTGGTGGCAGCGATGGTCAGGGTGTGGCTGCCGAGCGGCAGGCCGGTGGCCGTCCAGGGGCTGCTGCAGCTGGTGAAGGCGGCGCCGTCGAGGCTGCAGGTGGTCGTCGCCGGATCGCTGACGACGAAATCGATGGTGGCATCCGTCGCGGTGGTGCTGGCGACGGGAGCGGCGGTGATCGTCACGTCGGCGGCTGAGCCGGCGGGAGGCGGCGGCGGAGGGGCCGTGGTGGTCCAGGCGTAGCTCGCTGTCCCGCTTCCGGCGGCGTTGGTGGCCGCGATGGTCAAGGTGTGGTTACCCACCGACAAGCCCGTCCCGCTCCAGGAGCCGTTCGGGCAGCTGACCGGTGCCGCGCCGTCAAGGCTGCAGTTCACAGCAGCAGTGGGATCATCGACGGAGAAGGTGACGATGGCGTCCGTGGCGCTGCTTACAGCGACGGGTCCTTGCGTCACCGTCACCTTCGGCTGGTGGGCGGGCGGAGCCGCCGGTGCGACGGCCGGCGGAGGGACCGGAGCCGGTGCGGGAGCGGGCGCGGTGGACAGCGGCGTGCTGGGCACGGGGGTGACGCTCGGGAGCGTCACCGCGGCGGCGAGCTTCTTGCCCGCCGGCGCCGGAGCCGGTGCCACCGGCGAAACGCCGCGGGCGGCGACGACCACCCGCGGCGCGGCGGCAGACGTGGCTGCAGGCGCGGCCGCACCGGTGGTGCCGGTGGCGACGACGACCGCTCCGGCGGCTGCCGCAACGGCGGGGCCGCCGGCGCTGGCCAGCTTGGTCCCCGCGTCACGCAGAACGCCCATGAAGGGCAGCTGAACGAGGAACGACAGCGGTCCGGTCGCCCACAGCAGCCGCGGTAGGGAGATGGCCAGGAACGCCCGCACCATGACCGGGTCGAAATGGCTGCCCGCGCAGCGAGCCAGCTCTTCCCGCGCCTTCGCCGTCGAGGTCGGCCGCTTGTAGGAACGGGCTGCGGTGATGACCTCGTAGGCGTCGACGACGGCCAGCAGGCGCCCGGCACGGGAAATGCCCGACCCGCTCAGCCCATTCGGGTAACCGGTGCCGTCAAATCGCTCGTGGTGCTCGATGATCGCCGAGCCCCAGTCGCCCAGCCACGGCAGCAGCTCGGCGGCTGCCCGCGCCCCCGCTTCCGGGTGGCTGCGCAGGATGTTCCACTCACGTTCGGACGGCTTGCCCGGCTTGTTCAAGATGGCCGGATCCACGGCCAGCTTGCCGATGTCATGAAGCAGCGCAGCCCAGCGCAGCCGGTCCTGATCGGCCCGGGGAAGGCGCAGCTGCTCGGCCAGCAGATCGGTGTACACCCGCACCCGCTCGGCATGGCCGCGCGTGCGCTTGTCGTGGTGGGCCAGCGCCGCCAGCAGCTCCATGATGGTCGTCGCGGCGCTCGCCGCATGGCCGTCGCGCCCTGCAGCCAGCCGATTCAGGCCCTGCCTCGAGGTGGCCCGGCGGGCGACCTTGAACCGTGAGGGAGCCTGATCCGGGAAGAGCATGCTCAGCTTCAGCAGCACCGTCAGTGGTGCTAGCTGGCGGGCCCCCCGTTCGGCCACCACGCCGATCAGGACGGAACAGCTAATGATGACGGCGCGATACCCCCACCGTGCCGTGCCGTGGCCGACGGGGAGCAGCCGGCTCAACATCCAGGCCACAGCCAGCGAGCAAAGCACCGGAATCGCGATGACGACAGCCTTCAGCAGCGCCGCGAGTACCGGGCGCGCGCGCCAGCGATGCTCAGCTTGGACGGGCTCGTCGCCGTCCTGCGCAGGACGCCCACTTTCCCCCGGCCGAAACACCGCATATGGATCGACGCATTCGCCCGTTTCCTTGAGATTCAAGGCTGACGCAGTTCACGCGGTCGGCATGCCCTCGGAGCCCCCATGCACGGACGAGGGCACAGGCTAGAGCGGGCCGCTGCCCGGTAACCCACTGCCGTCTCACCTGACTTCGGTCACCTGGTCGTGACTTTTTGGGCTGCCTCGCGCTGACCTGCGTCGATGCGTGGGCGGGTGGGTTGTTTGAGGCACTAATTGGTGCCCTAGGCTCCCGCTCGTGGCGTGGGTGCGGCGGGTGCGTACGGCGTCGGGTGCCACGGCCGTTCAGGCCGCTGCCCGGTAACCCACTGCCGTCTCAGGTAGTAGGGACGGCGTAGTCCCGCCACGGTCGGCACCATCGACCGACCACGCCGCTGACAACGCACTCATCTGCTCGATGATGCGGACGTGTTGCACGGCGCGTTACGTCCCCGGCAGGGCACCCTGCCCGGGCGGCACCGAACCCGACCGGCCCGCGCGGCGACGCGTCGGCTTCGGCGGGAACTTCATCCCCGGGCCGTACTCAACGGACGGCCCACGCTGCGCCTGAGACGTCTTCACCAGAATGTCCCGCTCCACCAAGCTCGCGAGGATCTGCCGTGCTCGCGGCATACCGACGTTGAACAGGTTCTGCACGGTCGTGTTCGAGATCCGGCCGTACTCATGGACGTGGGTTATCACCCGCCGGTCAATCTCGTCCGACGTATGCCGGGTATACGGCACCGCACTACCGAGTTGCTTCAGAGCCTGCTCGCGAAGCCGGTAGTTTGGAAACGCCGCCCTCACTGTTTGCCTCGTCGGCTCCACCATCGCGACCAGCTCCGACGCGAGGTGTCGCAGTGACGCCTCAGCCTCCTCAGCGCTCTTCTGCAGCAACGGCGCCATCGTCCGCGCGTTCACCGTGCGCAGGTTGCACAGGCTCAGCAGGACGATCATGGCATCCGTGTCGTCCCGGGTTGCAGGATCGAGTTGCGCAACGTATCGCGCGATATTGACGTCCGGCGCGCCGCCAACGAGCGCGACTCGAACTTGCTCGAACGTCGCGTCGATCGTCGGTGTCGGCCGTCCCGAGCGCACCATCTCGCGGTACATACGGTCGACGCCGCGGCCCACCTCCTCGGCGAGCTCCAGCGTCCGTACCGCGCGTGCCAGGGTGCGGTTCCGCGGCTTGGACGGATGAGTAAGGATGTTGTCCACCGTCACTCCAGCCACCAGGGCACCCGGCGATGTCACCACGAACACCTGCGGTGAGTGCTCCACGACGACAGGTCCGGCGATGCGGTAGTCACGGTGGATAAGCGCATTGCTGATCGCCTCACGCACCGCGAGTTCAGGGAAGTCCTCAACCTGCAGCTGCTGCCCATCAGGAAGCGTCACCGGGGTCAACTGCCGGCGCAGGCCCACTAGCTCCATCACCCGGTCGTAGACAACGAGGAGCGGGCCGTTCAACCGCTCGACGACTCGCGGCTCCCCGGCCGGCGACTCACGGTACTGGTACAGCAACTGGACTCCGGCGGGTCCCACCAGCTGCTCGCCGGCCGCCAGCAGTTCGCTGTCACCGCGCAGAACGCCCAAAGCGCGCAGCAGGTCTTCATCCGACAGCTTCGCCAGGCCGTTCCGCTCCGGGCGGAGCGAAGCTGCCAACCGGCGTCGAGCAGAGGCCAGCGCAGCGGGATCGACCTCATGATGCTCGGCGGGCACGCCAGACGGGTCGAACCCCCGCCTCTCCTCACGCAGCCGTTGCTGGGTCGCCGGATCCATTCCGACGCAGTCCGTGCCCATCCGGTGCGGCGCGCGGCCTTTCGTGTCGGCGTAGATTTCCTCGTCGGCACGGACATCCACCACGACAAGGCGGATACTCCGGCACGTCTCGGCGCGGCAGTCTACGAGCAGCCTGGGTCGGCTGTTGTCGTGAACGTATTTCTTGATCCGCTCGGGGTCCAAGCTCGACCCGCGCAACGCGTCAGGCCCGGCTCCATCATCGTCCACCCCAACGACTACGGAGCCGCCGACGGTGTTCGCGAAGCAGAGAGCGGCGTCGAGGATCACGCGGAGGGATTCCTTCTCCGACGCCGCGTCCTCCTTGAAGTCCAGCCGCGTCGTCTCCACCGTTGACGCCCTGGCGCCGGCCGCGACCGCATCCAGAGCAGCGCGGACCGCACCCGCGAGCGTCATCGAGTTTGCCTCCAGTTCGATACTGGCCTTCAACAAGTGAAGGGTACTATCAAACTCTTGAGAAACAAGAGCGCGGTCGCCCGGCCGGGCGGCCGTCGTCTCCCGATGCGCGAACCCTGCTCCTGCCCTGTCTGGAGCCTGCACGGGCCGACGTCCGCTTTTGCCGCGAGGCGCGCCTTCGGAAGGACCGACCTTCGGCAAGGGCGCAGCTTGATGGTGGCCGCGGCGGCGACGTGTGAGCCTCCCGCGCAGGATGCTGCGGCGCCCCGCACCGGGCATGTGTAGGCGATGGGTCACTGGGCGTCGATGACCACATCCGCGCGCACTTTGGGATCAAATACCTCGGCAAAGCGTAGATCGTTCGGCGCCCATACGTCGTTCCAGATCGAGCGGTCGTCTTGACCCGCTTGCGCATCTCGCGCGAGGCCGCGACGCGACGATTCGCCGGGGTCTATATCGATCCATACCGTCAAGTCGAGAAAAGGCAGCACATCCGGATGGAAAAGGCCGACGCCCTCAACGATGAAATGTTTGCCGGCCAGGTCGAGCGTCTTCGGGACGGTCGTCCACGCTTCCCAGTCGCCCGAGCTGTCGTACGTGATCCGGCGCGCGCCTTGCCGTAGGGGCACGAGGATTTGGCGGACAAGCCGAGCGCGGTCGATTCCGTTCCAGTCGTCAGATGGCTGCATGACCGCCTCTGTCGCGAACTCGTCCGTCGACACCGTCGGTGCTTTCAGGACCTCGCCGAGCGCCGCAGCCAACGTTGACTTTCCGCTGCCACCGAAGCCCGAAATGCCAACGATAACGACGCCGTGGGCGCCTTCCACTGCTGCCAGACGTTCGAGAACGCGGCCTACGGAATCAGTGATACCAACCGTCCCTTTGCGAACCGGGCAGACCGTACAAGGGCCGACAGGACCAATCCGTCAGATTGACCCAAACTATCGTCAGGGTGCCACGTCGCGCCTGTGGAGAAGCGCTCATCGCAAGATCGCATCAGCGGCGTGGTCGTTCACTTCCGCTTCTAGCCGATGAGCGGACCTGTGCAACGGGGGGGTCGGGGCGCGGGCCTCCCCGAAGTTGCCGACGCGCCGTAGGCGTGGTCAAGCGGAGGGGGCGTTGGCCCGTCGAGATTGATGGTGAGCTGGCCGAGCGGGTTACGACTTCTTGTGCGGTGATGGATCCCGAGTTGCCTTCTCGGTGCACGACGCGTCTGGGAATGTGGAGGATGTCGCCGCGTCTGGAGCCCGGACCACAGTCGATCGGCGTCCCGGTTCGTCGCAACACCGCGGGTCGTTGTGGGTTGCCCATCCAGCGACCCCAGGCCCAGGCGCAGATGCCGCCATGTCGCGAGGAGGGCGGACCTGCGGGCCCTTCTGGCCTCTGACCGACCGCGCGTTGGGCAGCGGCGAGCGTTCGGCGGGGCCGCTCCACCCCGGCCGCCGGCGTCTTAAGCCGACGGCGCGAGTGCGCTGCCGCGGACGTCGATGATGTCCAGGACGCGGCGCTGCGGCTCGACCGGTGGCCGCTGACCGCCGAAGGCGCCGTCGACTGCCGGGTGGATGCGCTCGTCGAACGCCTTGTCGCAGGCCTGCTCGGACTCCCAGACGTCGATGTAGCGCAGCCCACCCTCGGGCAGCCGCACCGCGAGATGCAGCAGCAGCCCCTCCATCGCCTCTGGCCCGATCCGCTGGTTGATACCGGCGTAGAAGTCGGCGTCGATCGGCACGTCCTGCGTGAAGGCGTACATACTCGGCCCTTCCTGTTAGTCCGAATCTACTTCGGACGAATGCGGGTAGCCTGCTCCTCGTGCCCGACGACGTCAACCCCCGCCGCCGGCGCTACACCGCACCGCGCCGCGCCGCGCAGGCCGCCGCAACCAGACGCTCCGTCTTGGATGCGGCCCGGCAGCTGTTCACCGAACGCGGCTACACCGCCACCGGCGTCACCGATCTCGCCGCCGCTGCCGGCGTTGCCGTCGACACGATTTACGCGACCGTAGGGCGTAAACCCGAGCTCATGCGCGCGCTGATGGAAACGGCCATCTCGGGCACCGACGACGCCGTACCCGCCGAGGATCGCGACTACGTTCGCCGCATCCGCGCCGCCCCCAACGCCCACGAGAAGATCGCCATCTACGCCGCCGCAGTCGCCGTCATCGGCGAGCGAATGGCACCGGTGCACCGCGCCCTGCGCGAAGCCGCTCTCACCGACAGCGACTGCGCCGCCCTCCGCGACGAGATCTCCACGAGACGCGCCGCCAACATGCGCCTGTTCGCGGCCGATCTGCGCGCTACCGGACAGCTACGCGACGATCTCACCGACGACGAGGTCGCCGACATCGTGTGGAGCATGAACGACGCGGACTACTACGCGCTCCTCGTCGTCGGCTGCGGCTGGACACCCACCCAGTACGCCGCCTGGCTGGCCGACGCCTGGACGCGAACCCTGCTCCTCCCCTCCAGGCCGCCGGCGCGTTCAGGGTCCAGATACCAGCCGGCCCGAGGACCGCGGCCGTAGGCGCGGAAGTCAACAACGCGCGACTTACGCTGCGCTCCCGTGGGGAACGCGCTCATCTGCCGCGACGAGCTTCGTCGTGTCACTCGGCCGGCGGATAGCGCCCGGCGTCGCCGGGGGCGGACGGTGTGGTGGTGGCAGCGGTTCGCCACCTCGAGGTTGACAGTGACGCACCGGACGAGGTCCGGGTCGCCGCGGTAGCCCACCTGTCCCGCTACCGGGGCACGTCACGTGAGCACACCGAGTCCGATCTGCGCCAGTTCTTCGACTGGTGCGCCACTCGGTCGCTGGCGCCCCTCACTGCTAGCCGTAACGATCTTGAGCTGTACGTGCGGTGGATGCAGGAGATCCGCCGGCTCAAACCGTCGACGGTGTCCCGGCGGATGTCCGTGGTCAGCTGCTTCTACCGCACCTGTGTCATCGACGGGCGGCTGGCGCACTCACCGGCCGAGCATGTCCGCCGACCCCGGGTGCCACCGGAGTCTCCGGCCCTGGGGCTGACCCATCTGCAGTTTGAAGCGCTGCTGACCGCGGCTCGCACCTCAGCGAACCCGAACGACGTCGCGCTGGTCTGCCTGCTGGGTCTGCTCGGGCTGCGGGTGTTCGAGGCCACAGGGATCAGCCTGGAAGACCTCGGTGAGGAACACGGCCACCGCGTCGTGCGGGTGCAAGGTAAAGGCGGCAAGGTCGTGCTCGTGCCGCTGCCGCTGCCGCCGGCGGTCAGCCGCGCCGTCGACCGCGCCGCGGGTGAGCGCGTCCACGGACCGCTGCTGCTCAACCGGCAAGGCGCCCGGATGGACCGCCACGCCGCCACCCGACGACTACACCGCCTCGCGATGCTCGCCGGGGTGCGGCTGCCACGGATGCACCCGCACATGCTGCGCCACACCTTCGTTATCTGTACTGCCTAAACCGGGTGAGGGACGTGCATTTCCGGGGTAGCTGCTCACGTGCCTCACGAGTATCCGGAACTTGTCGGTACCTCCTCATCCCCGCCACCACCACGCCGGGCGGCAACCACGCCCCGGTCACACCCGCCGGTCTGCGCACCGACCTCGCCATCGCCCGTGAAGACATCCACCGGCTGCGCACCGAACGCGACAAGCTGCTGCACCGCCTGCGCCTGCAACTCGGCGCCGAGATCGAAGCGCCCGACTGGGCCGGGCTGATCACCCGAGTCACCGACCTGGAAGCCCTCGTGCTGCAACTACTCACCGAACGCGACGCCCGCAGCACCGAAGCCGACCTTGCCCAACGACGTGCCCGTGAACTCGAAGACGACCTCACCGCCGCCCGGGAAAGCCTCCGGCGAGTGATCAAAGACCAGAACCGGTCACCGTCATGACCAACCACCCGAACCCGGCACACCGCTCATCGACGTGCCTCACGTGCCTCACGTCGCTCACAGTCAGAATCCCTTACGCCATAAGGGATTATCAAGATCAAGTACAGATAGCCTACGTCACCACCATGCTCGATGCAGGTGTCGACCTGCGTGACGTGCAGATCGCCGCCCGCCACGCTGACCCGCGCACCACCATGCGCTACGACCGGGCCCGCAACAACCTCGACCGCCACCCCAACTACATCCTCGCCGCCTACATGGCATCCGGCACCTGACATCGCGGCCATGCCGAGATGCGGATGTTGGCGATAACGCCGATGGTCGGTGGGCTGCGCGAGGCGCTCAGCGCGGCGCGAGTGGATACCCAGCTGTGACGCAGAGGGACCCAAAGAACCCCACAGCGCCTGTTGACAGCAACAGCGCGCTGAAGCGGAGCCGGACGAGAGCCTGAGTGAGGATTTCGAGATCCTTGACGCCCGAATCAAGGCGACGCGGAATGGATCTCTGCGTCGAGACGGCGAGGGCGAGGGCGAGGAGGGTCCTAGCCCGCGCCGGCGGCGTTGTACGCAGTGAGTGCGTCCCGCAGCCCTGCTCGCTTTGTGATGCCCAGCTTGGGGAAGGTGCGGTACAGGTGGGCGCCGACGGTCCGGTCGGACAGGAACACCCGCTGGGCGATCTCCTTGTTCGTCATGCCGGTGGCAGCGAGGGTCGCGATCTCGTATTCCTGCGGGGTCAGAGGCGACAGCTGATCGGTTCTTGCCGGTGGCAGCGCCGAACCGGCTGCTCTGAGCTCGGTCGCGGCTCTGGCAGCCCAGGGCCGCGCCCCGAGTCGGGTGAACGTGTCGAGCGCTTCGGTGAGTTGGTGCCGGGCGTGAACCGTGGACCCGTGATTGCGCCGCAGGTGCTCGCCGTAGTTCAGTTGCACCCGGGCTCGGTCGAACGGCCATCGACGCGAATCGGGGGCAGCCAGCGCCTCCCGGTAGAGCTCTGTCGCCTTGTCGTTGTCTGCGACCAGGGCGCCCGCGCCGGCGGCCAGCAGGGCCAGCCGGGAGGACAGTGCACTCACTCCCGCGCGCTGTATCGCGGCGACATGCGATCTGGCGTCCGCCGTGCGGCCGGTGCGCACCGCACTTTCGACGAGGTCCAGACAGACGTAAAGCGCCTGGGGTGAATAGGGAGTGAAGGTTCCCGGTGGGCTCAGAGACGCGGCGGCCTGGTAAGCGGCGTCGTAGCTTGCGCGTGACATCTCGAGGACGGTGCGTATGTAGCCGGTCAGGTGGAGCGCGCCCCACGCGCCGCGTGGCGTCGCCCAGCGGGTGATGGCATCGACGGCTTTGGAAGCGTCGGCATAGTTTCCGCGGAGCGCCGCTATCACTCCGACGTGACCGTGGAGAGGAAAAGCCAGCATTGGTTGTGCGAGGTGCTCACACAGTTCAAGTCCTTCGGTGCAAAGTTTGCTGGCGTCATCCCATTCGCCGCTGAGAAAATGATCGCGGGCGAGGTGATTGATTCCCGTGAGGGCGAGCGGGGTGGCTCGGGTTTCCCGATCCGTCCCGACAAGGGTCGCGAGGGCGGCCCGGCAGCCGGCGAGGCGGTCGATGATGACGGCGGCCGTGGCGATGTTCGCGATCCGCCATTGTTCGGTTTCGTCGTCAAGACTGGCGATGGCTTCGGTGAGCATGTCCAGGGCTGACGGCCCTCGGTGTACCGGGTCGGCGAAGGTCGTGGACAGCAAGTACAGCTCTGGTGGGGGCGCCGGTAACAGTCGATCGACGGCGGCCGCGTACGGAGTCCAAGCTTCTGGCCGGCCGCCGACGAAGCACACGAAATTCAGCGCGGTGAGCGCGGCTACTAGCGCCTCGTCGCTGCTCTGATAGTCGCCGGCGTGCTCGCGGATCGCTTCGGTGAGGATTCGATGGGGGGTCGCAATTTCGCTGTCGCCGTTCACCAACACAACGGCTGCGGCCGCGGCAGCGTAGAGCACCGCTGAGGCTTGAAGATCAGGTTGGTGGACTTTCTGCAGCAGGTCTGAGACTTGCAGGTCTCCGGTGATGTACGCCCCGATGTGGGCGGCTCTTGCTAGCCGGCTGCCGCGCGATTGACCGATGGGGCTGAGCTCGGCGGCGCGAAGGATGGCGTTCAGGGCGCCAGCCGGGTCACCGCGATGCAGGCTGCGATTTCCCGTCTCTTCCAGTAGCGCGGCGATGGTCTCGTCGGGCTGGAGCGTCGCTGCAGCCAGGTGCCACGCTCGACGATCGGGATCGTCAGCTAGCTGCCCAAGCGCGAGCTGGGCGCGGCGGACCTCGGCAGCGGTCGCAGCCCCAGCTACTGCTGCCCGTATCAAAGGATGCGTGAACGTGATAGTTCCGTGAGGCGCATCAACCCGGATCAGCTGGTGCTCTTGCGCCGCTTCCAAGCGACCGAGCTCCTGCTCGGTGACCCTGCCGCCAAACAGCGCGTCAAGCCGACTTGACCCAGCCAGCGCGGCCAAGAGCAATAAACGACGCGTGTCGCGTGGTAAGTCGGCGTACCGGGACGCGAAGGCTTGTTGCAGACGGCCTGTCAGGGGCAACACCGATGGCACTGCGGCCCTTGCACTACGCTGTTCGGGGGTAAGCGCAGCAGGCAGATGCAACAGTGCGAGTGGGTTGCCCTGGGCTTCATCGAGCAGACGGTGCCGGGTTCTGGGAGCCAACACCGGGAATCGGTCATCGAGCAACTGCGCGGCAGCCGATAGCTCCAACGGCGGCAAGGCCAGTTCCGGGACTCCTGCCTCGGACATCATTTCGCTGTGTCCGGCCCGGCCCGCGCACAGCAGCGCCACTCGTGTTTGCTCCAGGCGCCGAGCGACCATCGCCAGGACAAGTGCGCTGGCGCGATCGAGCCATTGGAGATCATCGACGATGACCAGCAGCGGGCGCTTGTTGCAGGCTCCCTGCAACGCGGCCAGCGTTGCGGTCGCCACCTGCAGGGTGTTGGAAGGCGCCGCGCTCGACTGCCCCAACGCTCCCTGCAAAATGTCACGCTGCGCCGTCGGCAATTCGACGAGCAAGTCGTTGATCGGAAGCAGAAGTTGTTGCAGACCGGAGAACGTCAGATCGGCCTCGAACTCGACGCCCGTTGCAGTGAGCAGGGTAAAGCCGGAGGCCAGCGCATCGCCGGCGGCTTTTTGGAGTAATGCCGTCTTTCCGATCCCGGGTTCTCCGACGATCAGCAGTGCGTGGCCATGGACCGGAGCCGTTTCGAGCAGGTCAGCGATGCGTTCCTGCTCATTCGCCCGGCCGACGAGCGGCGCGTCAGTTGCCACTACCGATCGAGAGATCGTGACCATCAGGGGCCCCTCCTGATCATTCTGGGCACTATCTCCTGTCGCCGGGGTGATGCGGAAGTCCCTTTTCGGTAACAAGCATTCCGAGTCGTTTGACCGATGCAGTGACATCGGTGGGGGCGGAAAGGTTAGGGCCGGGCTGCCGGGACCCGTGCCGGTCGTCAGGAGCCATGGGGGCGCTGAGATGAGTGATGGCTACTTCCGTATCGCTGACACGCCCGCGGTCAAATCCGCACAACTCGAGTACGGCAGCCGGTCGACGCAGGCCCGGGCGGAAGTTGGCCGACCGCCCTCGGGGGCCGAGCCGCGGGACTCGTTGACGGAAGACGAGCGTGATTTCCTGGCGACGCGCGACAGTTTCTACCTGGCTAGCGTGTCGGGGACGGGCTGGCCCTATGTACAGTTTCGCGGCGGCCCGTCCGGGTTCGTAAGTGTCCTTGACGACCACACCATCGGATGGGCCGACTTTCGGGGTAACCGGCAGTACATCAGTACCGGCAATATGGCTGACAACGACCGGGTGGCTTTGTTCTTCATGGACTACCCGCACCGCAGCAGGCTGAAGATTTACGGCAGGGCGAGCGTGGTCGACGTGCGCCGGCGGCCCGACCTCCAAGAGGACCTGCGGCTACCGGGGTACCGGGCGATCATCGAGCGGATGGTGACCGTCACCGTGGTCAGCTATGACTGGAACTGCCCGAAGCACATCGCTCCGCGATTCACCGTCGAGGAACTCGACGCATTGCTCGGCCCGTCGTGGAGACCGCAGGAGGAAGGCCGACGCAGCCCGGCGGACGGGCAACGGTGATGACCGCCGGCGAACGGGCCGTTCCGAGCCCACCGCTTCCTTCCCTGGAGCCGCTACGCCACGTCGAGTGCGGTGTCCTCGACGTGGCCTATCACGACTCCGGCCCTGCGGACGGTCCCCCGGTTCTGCTGCTGCACGGCTATCCCTACGACGTTCACAGCTACGTCGATGTGATACCGCTACTCGCTGCGGCGGGCTTTCATGTGGTGACGCCGTACCTGCGTTGTCATGGCCCCACCCGGTTCCTGAGCGTTGCCACACCACGCACCGGGCAGCAGGCAGCTCTCGGCGCGGATGTCATCGCGCTGCTGGATGCCCTCGACATGCCGCGCGCCATCCTTGCTGGCTACGACTGGGGCGGCCGCGCCGCGTGTGTTGCTGCGGCGTTATGGCCCGAACGCTGCGCTGGGCTGGTGTCCGTCAACGGCTACCTGATCCAGAACATCGCTAAGGCGATGACGCCGATCAACCCCGAGCTGGAAGCCGGCTTCTGGTACTTCTACTACTTCCTCACCGAACGCGGCCGAGCCGGGCTGGCCGCCGATCCGAAGGCAGTCGCCAAGGTGATCTGGAAACGCAACTCACCCCGCTGGCCGTTCGATGACGCCGTCTTGGACCGGGCAGCCCAGGCGTTCAGCAACCCCGACTACGTCGAGGTCTTCATCCATTCCTACCGTCACCGACTCGGGGCGGCGCCCGGCGATCCCGCCTACGCCGACCTGGAGTCCAGGCTGGCGCACGCCCCCGCCATTGAAGCCCCGACGGTTACCCTTGAAGGTCTAGCGGACGGCAACTTCCCACCGGCATCCGCCGACGCTCAGGCCGCTCACTTCCGCGGCCCGCGCCTTCACCGTCACGTCCCCGACGCAGGTCACAACCTTCCGCAGGAACAGCCGAAGGCTTTCGCTGCCGCGGTGCGGGAGGCCGCGAGCCTGGGCCAAGACCCGCGACCCCCCATGTAGGCCGGCTAACGGGCCGACGCGAGTTGCTGGGCCGGAACCGCGGCGAATGCCGTCCGAAGGTAGGCCACCGCCTGTGCAATAGCGGCGCGAGTGGCGAAGGCGTCAGCCATCGAGTTCAGCAACATGAAGTCGTGGACGACGCCCGGGTAGCGCACGGTGGTCACTGCCACCCCCGCCTCGCGCAATTTAGCGGCGTACGCCTCGCCCTCATCGCGCAGCACATCAGCCTCATCGACAAACAGCAGCGCCGGGGGCAGGCCCTTCAACTGCTCGATAGTGGCTGTATTCGGGGAGGCGGTGATCTCCGCCCGTTGTGCTGGGTCTTCGGTGTAGGCGTCCCAGAACCACTCCATCGCCGCCCGGCTCAGATACCAGCCTTCGGCGAACTCGTCGTAGGAGGCGGTGTCCATCGCGGCGTCCGTCACCGGGTAGTACAACGACTGCTGCACGAACCGCACGTCGCCTCGCTCCTTCGCCATCAGCGCCAGAGCTGCCGTCATGTCACCTCCGACTGACTCGCCGGCGACGGCCATTCTGGTGGCGTCGAGACCGTGCGAGGCACCCTCTCTCACGATCCACTGCGCGGTTGCGTAGCCCTGCTCGATGGCAATGGGGTAGCGAGCTTCGGGGGAGTTGGTGTACTCCACGAAAGCCAGCGCAGCTTGCGCGCCTACGGCGAGCTCCCGCACGAGCCTGTCGTGTGTGCCGGCGTTGCCAAGGATCCAGCCGCCGCCGTGCATGTAGAGGATCACCGGCAGCCAACCGCTCGAGCCAGCCGGTCTGATGATGCGCACCCGCACGTCACCCACAGGCGCCGGGACGGTGACCCACTCCTCGTCCACCGGGAGCTTGTCGACGGGGGCGGCCTGCAGGTTGTCCAGGAAGCTGCGCGCGCCGATGGCGCCCATGTCGTACAGGAACGTCGGACTCTTGGTGGCGTTGACGACGTCCTGTGCTGCAGGCTCCAGGACGATGTGCGGTCGGGTGGGCATGAGACTCTCCTTTGGGTTGCCGGATTCACCGGGAGGGCATGGCCGCGGTCCTGCTGGACCGCGTCGGGTACAGCGCCAACATCGCCTCGGCATAAGCGGCCGCCATCCGTCAAATGACTCGACTGGCCTAGCCGGTCACGCGGGCCTGCACCGCGGCGGCCCTTGGCCGGTACTTGGAGTCAAATGTCCGATGGCAACCGACCAGTGGTCGTGGACCTTGGGCAGGCGACCGGAGCACTCGGCGCATCCACTGTTGGTTCAACCCCGGAGGAAGCCTTGACCGACAACGACACACCCAGCGGGCCGCTCACCGTCGCCCTCGTCCACGGCGCATTCGCCGACAGCTCCAGCTGGAACGGAGTGGTCGAACTGCTCCTTCAGGCCGGCGTAGCCGTCCAAGCGGTATCCAATCCGCTGCGCGGCATCGGGTATGACTCCGCCTACGTCGCGAAAGCCCTCTCTCAGATTCCCGCCCCCGTACTCGCCGTCGGGCACTCCTACGGAGGCGCCATCATCACCAACGCCGTCACCGACCTCGACAACGTCGTCGGCCTGGTCTACGTCGCCGCGTTCGCACCCGACAACGGGGAACTGCTCTCCGCCATCGAAGCCGACTCCACCGACAGCGTCCTCAACTCTGCCCTGCTCACCCGCGACTACCCAGCTGGCGACGACACTGCCGTGGAGCTCTACATCGACCCGGCACAATTCCACCAGGCCTTCGCCGCCGACGTCTCACCCGGGCAGTCGGCCATCCTTGCCGCTACCCAACGCCCGGTGGCAGCACAGGCCTTCTCGGACCCGAACGGCCCGCCAGCCTGGAAGAACCTGCCGTCCTGGGCGGTGGTCGCCACCGGGGACACGGCCGCCGGAGCCGACGTCGTCCGTTCCATGGCAGCACGGGCCGGGGCTGACATCGTCGAAGTGCAGGCCTCCCACGTCGTCATGATTTCGCAGCCGAAAGCTGTCACCGACGTCATACTCCGAGCCGTCGGCGCGGTCGCATCATGACTCTGGCGGACCAGGCGGCCACCAAACCCGCCGACTAGCTCACCGGGCGACTCAGGCGAACCGAGATCCAACGGGAAACCTCGTCGGTACCCGGACGCGAGATCGTCCAAGTCCTAACCGAAATTCCGTGCGGAGTCGAATCCGGCTGGCACATCCATTACGGCGAGGAAGTCGGATTCCTCGTCACCGGCACCGTCAAAATGATGATCCAAGACCGGCCCACACTCACGCTGCAGGCCGGAGACGGCTTCCTCATCCCGCCGCGGCACCCCCACAACGCCCTCGACGTCGGACCCGACACCGGCCACATGCTCTCCACCTACCTCGCCGAATCCGGCAAACCCCTGGCCGAACTGGTGCCGTCACCGCACGACGCCGAGACTTCCAACGGAGGTGACGGCTCCTCCGGTTAGCCCACCTTGGTCCACGGTCTCGCGGACGGCGGTCAGGAGTAGTCGCTGACCAGCACCGTGGCGCAGCGGGCCAGCTGGACAGAAGTCGACAACCGACGATCCAGCGCGGTGACCTGACGGCCCGGACTTGGCGATGACGTCCCAGCGCCAAACCAGCCGTGCTCGCTGGCACCGATCGCATGCTAAGCCCGAGCGCTCACGCCAGGTTCGCGGCCAGCGGCAAACACCCGACCACGCCGCTGACAATGCACGCATCTGCCGCGATGAGGGCGGCAATCGACAATCGGCTAAGGTCGGATGAGCGCCCTGATCACTTACCTGCGCCGTCCGATCAGGTTTGGGAATGCACCAGGACCGGCGTTCTCCGCGGCCACCGCCACCTAGCATTGGACGCGTGCACGCTGCAAGCTGTGTGATCGGCGATCACGACCACGACGAGCTCCCGCTCGCCGAGTCGTCGCCAACCCCTCACGGCGGCCGCGACCATCACAGCCGCAGTCACGACCATGTTCACGGACGGATCGACCCCGCAGTCTTGAGGACCCGACAGGGCCTGCAAGCCGTCGCAGCATCTCTCGGAGTGCTGGCCATCACAACCGTGCTTCAGGTCGTGATTTACGCCGCCTCCGGCAGCGTCGCGTTACTGGCCGAGCTCATCCACAACGGGAGCGACGCACTAACCGCACTGCCCATCGGCGCCGCGTTCCTTCTCAGATCTCGTCGCGCCGAGACCGCAGCAGGGCTCGCCGTCGTCGCAACGGTCTTCGTCAGCGCGATCGTGGCTGCCGTTGTGGCGATCGTCAGACTTGTCCACCCCCACACGCCGCATCACCTCCTGGGACTCGCCCTTGCTGGACTCGTCGGCATTATCGGCAACGGCGTCGCTGCGCGCATCCGCTCGCGGGCGGGCCGAACTCTCGACAGCCCCGCCCTGGTCGCCGATGGCGCGCACGCCAGGACGGACGCTTACGTCAGCGTCGGAGTCGTCCTCAGTGCCGCACTCGTCGGGCTCGGCCTTCGGATTGCGGACCCGCTCATAGCGATCGCGGTGACGGCGATCATCCTGCGCATAACTACGGAGTCGTGGCAGACCATCCGCGGCCACTAGCAGCCCGGCCCTGAGCCAACAAAGCGCGCAGACTGCCGTTGTCGCGCCCCCGGTCGGGCAACGCGACCATCGGCCAAGGTCACATCAGCCGTGGTCGGGTGTTTGTCGGAGATCGCAACGTCGCTGTCTGATGTTGTTGCAGAGGGTCCTGGGCGGCGTCCACCAGCGCCTCGTTGTGGAGAAACCGACTGTCGGCGCGAATGCCAGAGGCCGGTTATCCTGCAGGCCCTGTACCGACGACCGTTGACTATTCCCGACTGGTTCGCGACGTACGTCCCTAGCGGTCGCCCAGCGCGTCAGGCGGTAAAGGGCGGGGCTGGCAGACTTTGGGCTTGTGTTCGTCCGTCTGGTCTGACCGTCGTCGGGAAGCTCGCGATGCTGATTTGGGATAACGCCGAACTGCATGAGCTGACGTTCGCGTTGGATCGGGCCCGTTCGGGTGATCCGGTGGTGCTGCTGATCGAGGGCGATGCCGGCCTCGGGAAGACGGCGCTGCTGGCGGAGTTGACTGCCCTGGCGGGCGACTTCCGGGTGCTGCGGGCGGACGGCCTCGAAGGCGATCGCACGCCGTTCACTGTGCTGGCCCAGTGGGCGGTCGATCCGCCGCGGCCGGCCGATGGTGGTGAACCGTTGCCGCGGGCGGCGGCTCAGGCACTGCGGGAAAGGCTCGACTCCCTGGCGATCGACGGGCCCGTCCTGCTGATGCTCGACGACCTGCAGTGGGCCGACCCGGAGTCGGTCGAGGTGATGCTCTGGTTGCTGCGACGCACCTCGGGTGACCGGTTGATGGTCGCTGTTGGCACCCGACGGCTGCCGGCGGAGCTTCATCCGGACTGGCAGCGGTGGGTCGCCGGACGTGACCTGGTGATGCGCATCGGGTTGAACGGACTCACTCAGGAACAGGTCGGTGAGTTGGCCAGGCGGCAATGGCCCCAACTATCCGACGATCTCGCGCGCCGGCTCCACGAGCACACCGGGGGAAATCCGCTCTACCTGACCGCGGTCCTCGCCGAGAACGACCTGCCTGAGCTGTCGTCGGCGGGCATGCTGCCGGCTCCGGCCGCCTTCGCCCAAAGCCTGGCAACGCGCACCGCTCGCCTGTCACCCGGGGCTCTCACGCTGCTGCGCGCGGCCAGCGTCCTGGGGTCAGGGTGGAACTCGTTGGCGCTCGTCTCGGCCGTTGCTGGCATGGACCGGGCGGGCGAGTTGAGCGTCCTGGCGCAGGAACTCAACGAAAGCGGGTTGATCGAACAACGAAGGGTCGACGGCCCGGCCCGGTTGCGGGTCACTCACGCGCTCATCCGGGCCTCGGTCTACCAGCAGACGCCGCTGCTGCAGCTGCGAGAACTCCATGTCTGCGCGGCCGCACAGACCGGATCGCGGCCGGTCGCCCTGCAGCACCGCATGGCCGCGGCGGAACAGTACGACGAGGCGCTCGCCGAGGAGATGGAGGCCTACGCCAACGAGCTCTACGGTCACCGGTCCATTCGCCAAGGAGCTCAGCACCTGCGCTGGGCCAGCGAGCTGACCGCCGACCCGGCGGTGCGGCAACGTCGGTGGCTCGAATCGGTCTACATGCTGGTGCTCTGCTACGACGCTTCGATCGTCGAAGCCGAACTTGATGACGTGCGGGCCGCCGATGACGCACTGTGGCGGGCTCTTGTTCTTGGCACCAACGCGATCTGGCGCCGGCGCTACCGCGAAGCCGTCGAGCATCTCGAGCCGATCGCGTCGACGCCCCTGTTTTCGAGCGAGACCCGAGCGCGGTATCGGATCGAGGTGCTGCTCGTCTGGGCCCGAGTGTGCCTCGGCCAGCCAACCGAGGTGATCGTGGCCGGCCTCGCGCAGGCCGCGTCGGTGCAAGTAGAGGACGCCCGCTTGTCCGGCCTGGAGCTGGTCGCCGGCAGCCAGACGGCTATCCAGGTCAACGGCATCGAGCCGGTGCTGGCCCAGCTGACCGCCCTGCCGGCGGCCGCGGCGGTGCCGCTGCCGGCCACCGGTGCCCTGGCCTTCCGGGGAGTGCTCCGTGTGACGCTAGGCTTGACTCGGGAGGCGGCCGACGATCTGGGTGAGGCGACCCGGCGTATCAACGACGGGGTCACCGATCTTGGCGCCGGCTCTTTCCACGCCTACTTCGGGTTGGTGCACTGGCTTGCCGGCGATTGGGGACGGGCGCGGGTCAGCATCCGCCAGGCGCTCGACATCGGTGGTCAGCTCGACCGCCGTGGCCAATTCATCCACCAGATGACCGCCGCGCTGGCGCCGCTGGTCGATATCGGCCAGGGCCGCTTCGCCGAGGCTGACGCGATGATCGCCCGGACCCGTGAGCTGCTGACCGAGTCCCCATGGTGGGAAGCCTGTCAGCTGTTGCTCGGTACCTTGCTCGTCCGGGTCCACGCGGCCGGGTCCGCTGCCGAGAAGGCCACCGCACTGGCTGGCCTGCGCGGGACGCCGTTCGAGGTAACCGACATCAGCCGCGCCAGCCCGATCTTGCTGCTGAACTACGTGCCGGCGCTGCTGTGGGCGAAGCGAGTCGATGACGCCGACGCCGCAGTTGCCCGGCTAGCCCAGATCGTGCCCGCGGCGCCGTGGACCCCAGCAGCCGTCTCGTGGTTTCGCGGGCTGATCGCCGAGGCGCGGGGGAACGGGCGGGCTGCGCTCACGCACCTGACATCCGCGCTCGCCGCCGACTTCGACCTGCCGTTCTACCGGGCACACCTGCTAACCGATCACGCTCGGCTGGCCTTTCTGCTCGGTTCACCGGCTGCAGACGTCTCGCTGCGTCGCGCCGAGGAGATCTACGACGAGCTCGGGGCGGTGCCGTATCGCGAGCGGATCCGGGCCATCCGATCGGAGTCGGCTGCACCGACCGCGCCCGCACCGACCCTTGCCGGCGGGGTCGCGCTGACCGAGCGCGAACAAGACGTCCTGACCCTGCTCGTCACCGGGATGAGCTACGCCCAGATCTCGCGCGAATTGTTCATTACCCAGAGCACCGTCGGCTACCACCTCAGCCACATCTACGGCAAGGCTGGTGTCACGTCCCGGCACCAGCTCAGCGAGCTGGCCCGCAAGAATCCGCAGGCCTTCGGGATCAGCGTCGTGTCGGCGTGACTGCCAGTCACTCTTCGACTGGCAGCCAGGCTCCGTGCAGTCCGAGTGGCACCCGTTGCGGCAGCGAAATCGTGGCGATCGGACCTGCGGACGGGTCAGCGCCAGGCAGTACCAGCAGCCGGCTCGTCAGGTCCGTCCGGTCGGTCGCGAAGGTGACCCACCAGCCGTGGGAGGGGTCGGGGTCGCCCGGCCGCGGCACGAACGTCTGCTCACCGACGGCGAGATCACCAGCCGGCCATAGCGCGAGGTCACCCGAAACGGTGTCGTACCAGGCGAGGGAGTCGGCGTCACCCGGTAGCAGGTCGCGCGAGCCGGTCTTGAGGGCTGTCGCGATCTGGCGGTGCGGCGCGGTGAGCGTCCGGTCGTCGATGCGCGGGAATTCCATGCCTCGGCCGGCGAGGACCTCGCGAGTCACCGACCCGGTCGCCGGGTCGAGCGTCAACCGGGCCAGACATCCGGTCGGCGAGACGCCGCGAACCAGGCCGCCCGGGGCGGTCCAGTCAACGTAGTCGAGCACGACTTGCACCCGGCCATCATCGGTGGTCCGGTCGAAGGCGTTGGCGGTGTGCCACAGCCAGAACGGCTCAGTTGACAGCCATCGCACCGGTCGGCCGTCGCGCGGGATCAGGGCGATACGGGTGCCCTTATCGGGCTCCCAGGACATCGGTGAACCGGTCGATATCGCGGCGGCCATGTCGAAGAAGAACGGACCGAGTACGAGCACGACGTAGGACGGGGTCAGCGCCATATCGTGGATCATGCTGGGCCGGTCGATTCCCTCGAGCGGGGTCTGCGCCCGGCTGGCGATACCGTCGGGGCCGATAATCGACCAGGTCAGGTACGGCTCCTGCAAGCTGTAGCAGAACACGACCATCTCGCCGGTCACGGGATCGACCTTGGGGTGGGCGGTGATCCCGGTCGGCAGCGACCCGCAGAACGTTTCGCGTTCGAGGGTGGCCATGTCTGGTGCGATCCGGAACGGGGGACTGGATTCCGCGAGAGCCAGCAGCTGGCCGCCATGGCGGACGACGTTGATGCCGGGCAGGTCCTTGACGGTGTGCGCGAGCTGCGGGCCGACGAGGTCCGGGCCCGGGGTGTAACCAAAGCCGGCGATGCCGGGCCACAGCGCTCGTCCCGCCGCTTCTTCGGAGACGAGCGCTGGCGGACGAACGAACCGGTTTGTGTAGCGGGCGCGGCCGTCCCGAATCTGCACCCGGTGCAGCATGCCGTCGCCGTCCAGCGGGTAGAGGTAGTCACCGAGCGGGTTGAAGCGCGGGTTAGGCCCGTTGCGGATATAGGTGCCCTCGATCTCGGCCGGCAACTCGCCTTCGATGATCAGATCGGGAGTGTCGACCTCGCGCACCTGAGGCTCGAACACGCCTCGCAGGTGCGGCTCAGTAGCCGGGTCGATCGGCTCGAGACGGTTCATCGGTAGCTTGGGGACTGCGCCGAGGATGCACCCTGGGTCGGCGCGGCCGGTGCGGGTGGTGCGCCGTCACCGGCGGCGCTGCTGATCTTCAGCGTGGCGTTGACTGCCAGGAAGATGAGCGCGATCGGCACTCCCCAGTTGAGGAACAGGTCGAAGGGACGAGCCCCCGAGACCGGGTTTGACGCCGGGTCGATCGCGCCGGCCAGCAGATGACCGAGCCCTATCAGCGTCACGACGGCACCCCAAAGCGCACTGATCTTGCGGTTCACCGAGCGGAACACCGGCGACTTCCAATACTCGCGCGGAACCGACTCGCGGGCGTACTGCTCGGTGAACGGAACCGTGATCGCCGATCCGAGCATGATCACCGCGAGCACAAGTGCGGCCGTGCCCCGGCCGTAGTCAGCGATCCAGTCGGTGACCGACTGCCCGCCCGAGAAGCCGACGAACGCCAGCGCCCCGAACGTTAAAACGCCGGTGACGTCGATGATCTTCACGCCGGTCTGCTGGCTGTCCTTGACCAGGAAAACGAGCGAAAGCGCCGCCGCGGCCAGCGCGGCGATCGCGGCCGCGTCCGCGCCTCGCCGGTTGATGACGACGGTGAACACCAGCCACGGGACAAGGCTCAGGAACATCTTCTTGGAATTCATGGCAACGACTCCCTGGACATTGCGGCTGGCCGTTCTGCCAGCCCCTTGTCTCCTGTCTATGCGCACCAGCCCCGGGGCACCCTAGGGATAACTAGCAGTCCCATACGGGAAGCAGATCCTGCTCGGATTCCTGCCGTTCCGCCTGCCATGAACGCGTTGCAGCAGCCGGCAACGGTCGCGCCGGTTATCCGCCGGTGTCGCGGCGGCGGTGTCGGGAGCCCGTGACCGCACCCGACTCCGGCGCCCTAAACCGCGGCGCCCCGACGTCGGCATGACAGAGCAACGGGCCGCCCGGGAGCGCTGGATCGTCGGTAACGGGTCCAGTCAGCCGGTCGCAGCGGCGAGCGCTCCCTCGATGTCTTTCAGGGCATCTTCCTCCGGTGGACTGATCGCGACACCGTGCTCGCGGTGCGCCTCCGCGACCTTCTTGGCCAGACCCAGCACGAAGCCGCGATAATCGTCGACCTCCTGCTCGGACGCCTTGCTGCTGAGCAGTGCCATCGCGCTTCTCAGCGCGCCGACGCCGTGCTGCTTGAGTTCTTCGTACGAATGAAAACGCGTGTGATCGACGTGCGGTTTGGTCGACACGATCTCGTCAAGCAACTCACTGGCGCCGTGCTGCGAGCGGGCCTCCGTGTACGCCTTCGCCATCGCGATCGTCTCGCGGAAGATGCCCCCCTTCGCTGCCATCACGATCATGGTTCCCGCCGTGGGCGGACCTTCCAGAATTGCAGTCCACTCGTCCGGGGTGAAATCGGCTTTAGTGGTCACTGAACTCCCCACTCAGTCCGCGTAGCGAACCATTCGTCGTTGCTCGCGAGCCCATAGATGATGAGACCGTCCACCACGACCATCGCGAATCGCCAGCCAGGGGTCGGCAGGGATGTACAACATCCAGCGGACCAAGCTGATCCCGGCGAAGGCGAAGCCCAGGATCTGCCCCGCGCGACGGCCCATCCATAGCAGGTACGCACCGTACGCGGAGACCACGCACAGGGCGGCGTCGAGGAGTTTCCCGAAAGCGACCCGACCAGGCGTGAGCGGGTGCTCACGGAACGACTGACCTTCGGCAAGATCGCATCAGCGGCTACCTGTTGTGGTCGGTTGCGTCCCTGCCGGTGTTGTCCAACGCCGGCGATAGCGGTCTCTGTCAGATGGTTTGGATAAGCCCGCCGTCGATGACGTAGTCGACGCCGGTGATGTTGGCTGTGAGGTCGCTCGCGAGGAAGACGATCAGGTCTGCGACTTCCTCTGGGGTGGAGAAACGTCCGGTTGCCGTGTCCTTCACCGCCGTGCGGGCGACCTCGTCGGGAGTTGGGCCTCCGGCGCCGGAAACGATGGCGGCCACGCCGCCGCTACCGAGCCAGAGCCCGGTGGACACGGGGCCTGGGGCAACCGCGTTCACCCGGATACCTTGGTGGCCGACTTCTTTGGATAGTGCCTTGCTGAAATTGGCGAGTGCAGCTTTGGCAGCGCAGTAGTCGATGACGAGGGGATCGGGCAGCGTCGAGTTCACCGACGCGGTGTTGACGATGCTGCCGCGCTGTCGATCCAGCATGTGTGGCAGGACGGCGCGCGTGGTGCGCACGGCGGACAGGAAGGTCAGTTGCAGCGACTTCCACCAGTCCTCGTCTGAGATGGAGAGGAAGCCCTCGACCCGCGGCGTGACCGCGCCGGCATTGTTGACGAGGATGTCGACCGGCCCGTCGGCCAGTGCAGCGGCCACGAGATCCTGCGGACCCGTGCTGGTGGTCAGGTCGACGGAGACTGCTGTGACGTGACCAGTCTCGACGAGCCGCGCCAACTCCGGGGTCGTTTCTCGCGACCCGCCCACGACAGTGACGCCCTCGCCGACCAGTCGGCGAGTCGTCGCGAGCCCAATACCCTTACTTGCGCCGGTGACGATTGCCCGGCGCCCTTCGAGACCGAGTTCCACCGCTTCTCCTACAGGCCGCTCTTGCGCAGCCAGTCCAGGACCGCCTCGGCGATTTCCTTCCAGCCGCTGTCGATCGTGAGGGAGTGACCCCGGCCTTCGAACTGCTTGAGTTCCGTCACCGCCGACGAATCGCGGTATTGCTTGAGCGTCGAACGGGTGACGACATCGGGCACGGTGTGGTCTGCGGTACCGGAGATGAGCAACAGCGGCCCGCGGTCGGCCCGGTCCGTGTTGACCTTGGCTGGCGAGTGCAAGGTGAAGTTGGCGAGAGCAGCCTGAAAGAGCGGCTTGGCCGGCGAGGGAATGGTCCACATTTCGTAGAGGCCGTCGGACTCGGCTTCGGTGACCGCGTTGCCGAAGCCGAAGCGAAACTCTTTACGGGTCAAGGAAACTGCCTTGTGAAGGTTGGCTGGGTTGCTCAATGCGGGAAGCCCGGAGCGCAGCTGCGCAAGCGGCAGCGGTAGCACGCCCTTGATCTGCGCAGGATCGATCGCGGCCGCGGCGACACCGTGTCCCTCGCCCAACAGCTTCTCGGCGAACAATCCACCGAATGAGTGCCCGATGATGATCGGCGGCTGGTCGAGAGCGGCGATGATGTCCGCGTAGTACTGGGTGACCTCGTCGATTCCGAGATTGGCTACCACGTCGGGCCGCTGCCGCGCCTCGCCAACGGTAGCGGGCTCGTTCGGCCATCCCGGCGCGACCGGGTCGTAGCCGTTCTCGCGGAAGAGCTCCTGCCACGGACCCCAGCTCGTGGCGTGTAGCCACAGACCGTGGATGAACACCACCGGTCGGATCGCCTCGGCCATTTTCGCTGCCTTTCGTCTCTGCTCATCGTCAGCGAATAACGAGCCGCCTTTCACGTCCAAGAGTCGTTGCGGTGAGATCGATAACCTGCTGTTATCGGTTAAAGAGGGACCCAATGGCAGACGCCGACTCCGCCCCAACCGGTCGCAGGGAGTGGCCATGGACCTAGATCTGCGGGTGGTTCGCTACTTCGTGGCGGTCGCCGAAGAGCTGCACTTCGGACGTGCCGCCGCCCGGCTGTTCATAAGTCAGCCGGCACTCTCAAAGCAAATCCAGCGGCTCGAGGAACAGCTTCGCGCTCCGCTCTTCACCCGCGACAGCCGACACGTCGAACTCACCGCCCGCGGGGATACGTTCCTCGCCGACGCCCGCGAGCTGATCCGGCTCGCTGAGCGAATGCAGGCTCCACCGGACGCGACCGAGATGCGGATCGCCCACATCTTCGAGCTGTCCACCAGCCGCGACATCGCTGACGCCTTTGCGCACGCACACCCGGAGGCGAGGCTTGTTCAGCACGCTATGGACAGTGCCGCCCAGCTCCAAGCGCTGCTGGACAACCGGCTCGACGTCGCCATCATCCGGGTCACGCCTGCAATGCTCGCGGAAAACCGTGGCGGCTGGTCGCACACGCTGCTTCGCCTCGAGCCCATGAGACTGGTCGGACGGCCCGGCGACGCTTTCGAGCCGACGGCGTCCTTCTACGAAAGTCCTGTGCATGTCTTCGGCGACGCGCCAGCGACAGGCCTCTATAACGCCCACGGAGACTTCCTCAGCGCGTTAGAACGCCACATGAGACTGCAAATGCGTTGGCTCGGCACCCCTGGCGCATTCAGCCACTGCCTCGCTTCGTGGCAACGAAGTGTCGAAACCGCGCGACTTCTCGAGTTCGACAGCTACGCCGAGCGATACGCCCAGGAAGGATTGCCCGTATACCAGCCACAGGAGACCCAACCCCACTATCCGTGGTCCATCGCCTGGCGCAGCGGCCCAGTCCCGCCTACAGTCGCCGACTTTCTCGAGATTGCACACAACACCGCAACCGCCCGTGGCTGGCGCGCCTTCGACGAATCCGGCGCCCAGCCCTGGCTACCGGCCGACGATCCCATCGCACTGGAACTGGGTGTCGCCTTACGCCCCAGTCGGCCACCCAGTGAACCGAGCCACCCGCCCGACGCTGAGCAGGAAGCCCTCCAGGCAGTCATCGCACAGAACCGCCGTCCTGCGGATCCGCCGCGTTGATAGTGGTCATCCGGCGATACCTCGACATCCCGCACGCCGCGCTGTCGAACCTCACAACCGACCTTCGGCAAGATCGCATCAGCGGCGTGGTCGGTCACTTGCCCTGACCGCATGGCGACTCATGAACGCCCGATAGTCGGCAATCCAGGACGCTTACGCCGGGGCTCCCATTCGGCCGGACGGCCGCTAGCTGATGATCCGGAAACGCCATCGCTGCGCCCGCAATTTCGACCGTGGTCGAGCGAGCGGTCCACGGTGAGAGGGCCACTCGCCCGGCGGACCGTGTAACCAAGTTCCTGGACGAGAACTGCTGTACCAAACCAGCCGTCAGTTAGGCGAGCTGCGGCGTCAGTCCGTCGACGGACATTTCGGAGTACTCGTTGTAGCTCCAGGCACCCACGGCACCTTCGACAACTTCACGCACCGCCTCCAACGACTCGCCTTCCCAGATGCAGATTCCGAGTCGGTGGTCGGGGGTTGCAGCGTGGATCGGCAGCGCGACATGCGCCGGAAGGCCCGCTTCAAGCGCCTTTGCCTCAGCCGCCTCAAAGCCTTCAGGATCATGGATTCGATGAATCACGGAGACGAACATGGGACTCCCCTCGGCGGCGCGGACACGGCAGATCCGTCCCCGTCGCTGCGTATGCCTAGCACGCCCGACAAGTGGCTAACAAGCACGCCACGTGCGGCCCCGATCGCACCCCTGCGCCTTTCTCGGACACAAGAGTGCAAACCGACTCTCGGTAGCGCCGGGACCCTTCGTCCGCCCTGATGACCTACGGCGACGGCGCCCAACTTCGCCGCCATCATCGAGCGTCTCATCGCCGACCAAGCCAGCAACTCGGGTTCGTAAGCACCGACAACCGCTCATCGGCAAGGTCGCATCAGCGGCCGTGGTCGGGTATTTCTGCTTGTACCGATCAGACAAATCTGAACGGGCGCCAACCCATCGCGTTCTTTGCGTGCGGCGATCGATTCCCAGGGTGGGTCTGTGTTGCACCGCGGGCGATGGTTTCGCGGCCGCTTCGCGCGCGGCGCGGATGTGATCAGGGCTGCGGCCGATGCGCAGCGGGCGTTGGGCTCGAAGCCTCGGCGGTCCGATCGGTCAGCACTCACATGCCGACCGATCGGACGGTGGGCTAGTCGGAGTAGCGTTCGAGACCGGCGGCAGCGAGCTCTTCGGGTGCAATGGCGATTCGGTACTTGACGGTTGCGTTGAAGGTGAGCATGAGCGGCTCGGTGATGTGCGGCACCTGACTAGCGTCAGCCAGGTCGACAACCATCATGACTCCCCGCCCGACGCCGTTATCGGTCATGTAGACCACCTCAGGCTTGATCGCTCCGAGCGTCTCGCCGATCTTCTGTCCGGCGCTCCCCTGACGCACGTAGGTGTTGAACGGCTCGTGCGGGAAGCTCGCGTCGACGATGAACTTCATGATCCTGTCTCCTCCAGGGTGATCCGGCTGCGCTGTCTCGGGAGGTTCCCGCGGCGCGGCCATGCTGGCGCATCTCCGATGTGAAATCTCGTGAACTGCGAAAGGGTCCTCCTGCCACCAGCGAAGGGCCGATGTTCATGAGCAGCGGCGGCGGCAGAATTACGACTGGACGAGCGCCACCAAAGTGTCGGGCGAACTCCGTCCAACTTCATGGCGTCAGCGCCGGGCCTGGGACTGCATCACCGCTTGGAAAGCGTCCATGTCCGGGATCTCCGCGATCCATCCGACTCGGTGTGCGTTGTCCGGGTCGATGAATGTCCGCACCGGGCCCGAGCGGGGCGACCTTTCAACGGTCCTTGTAGCTGTGAACCGTTCTGCCGTGCGAACGATCTTGGCACGGTACGGTCCCGCTGACAGGAGCAGACGTCAACGTGAGGGGACAGTCATGTGGGCACAGCTCATCACAGCCCGTCTAAAGCAGGGTAAGGACGACGGACTCGCACGGTTGGCCGAGCGACCATCGGCAAGACAGCGCTGTCAGCGGCATGAGCGGGTGATTCCGCCGGTCTTCAGGGGGATGCCAAACGCGCCCGGTGATCGGCACGTTTTAGCCGATCTTGAAGCTGTTGGTTCTGGCGGTGGTGACTGCGGGTGTGGACCGCCGGGATCCGAGGGCCCGAGGTGTCAGGCCGGGCGGTTGCTTGGCCGTTGCGGCCAGTGGTAGGCGACGAAGTGGAACTTGCCGGCGTGTAGCTGCTTCATGAACATGAAGTCTCCGCGGTAGCCGCGGTGGTCTTCGGGTCCGTAGCCGATGTAGGTGCGTGGTCCGCCGAGGGTGGAGGGCATCATCTTGATGCGTTCGAGCCCGGCCGCCAGCCCTTCCCCGTCGACGGTTGGCGCGTTGCTGATCGGGTGTCGCGCAGCAGAAATACAGACCAGGGTACGGAGAGCTACTGGTTCTTGCCGTTGTATTCGTCGTCGGTGACGTGTCGTCCCCAGTGGGGCGCCCCTTCGGTGATGGACAGGTGCGTCATGGATTGGTCGGGCGCGGCGCCGTGCCAGTGCTCTTCGCCGTCGGGCGCGTACACGACGTCACCGGGGTTCAGTTCGACGATGTCCTGTCCACGTACCTGAACTCGGCCGCGGCCTTCGGTGACATACAGCGTCTGGCCGCCGTCATGCGAGTGCCAGGCACTGCGGGCCCCGGGCGTGAAACGCACCGCTGCGACGTTCAGCCCGGACGGCGGTAGGCCGCGGGTGATGGGGTCCACCCATACGTCGCCGGTGAACGTCTCGGCGGGGCCTTTCGCCGTCGTCGCTTCGCGGGAGATTTCCATGCGTAGTCCTCGATTCGCGTGATGTTGCGGTGTCAGTCGGGGGCGAGTTCGCCGAAGAAGTAGGAAGCGGTGACGCCGCCATCCATGAGGAAGTCGCTGCCTGTGATGAACCCACCCTCAGGTCCCCACATGAGCGCGGCCACCGCGGCGACCTCGTCGGGCGTGCCGGCGCGACCGGCGGGGCTCTGCCTGAGCATGCGCTGGTAGCTCTCGCCGCGTGGTCCGGTGAGTTCGTCCACGGCGAGCGGCGTGATGATGATGCCGGGACTGATCGTGTTGACGCGAGCGCCTCGCTTGGCCCAGCGGACCGCTTCGGCCGTGACGCGTAAACCGTTGCCGCGTTTGGCGAGCTGGTAGGCGTGGAGCGTGTCGGTGACCTGGTCGGGCTGGAGCATGGGGAGCTTCAGCAGCTCGTCGGCGGGGGTGGTAGCCAGCGCCTTGTTCTGCTCGGGCGTAAGCGCGTCGAGGCGATGCCCCGACCGCGAAGCGATGACGACACCCACGCCGCCGGGTGCGATGACGTCGCCGAACTCCTCGAGCACGACAGCCGTTCCATACAGGTCGACGGCCAGGATGGCCTCGGGCGGCGCCTGGCTGGGCGATACACCCGCCGCGTGGATGAGGCCCGTGATGTCACCGTGAGCGGCGACGGTGGTCACGAGGGTCTGGACTGACTGGCGCGGGGAGACGTCGACCGTCGTGGTGCTGATGTCGAACCCGGCGCCCCGGCATGATGTCGGCTGCCGCGTCGGCGTTCGCCTGCCCGATCGATCCTGGTCCGATGACGACGATGACGTCGGTCATGGTTGGCTCCTGTCGAGGCGGATGGCGACGGGATAGGCGGCCGGCCCGGTGACGTGACCGACCGGTCCTGACCCGAACCGGTCGTACTTGGCGTGGTAGGCCACATCGAGCGCCTCGTGGACACCGGGGTCGGCGGCACCGAACGTGACATCGCACGTGATGCCGCCGGCGTCGATGCGGCGACCCACATCGTGGTGTAGGGGCGCAGGGTGCCATCCGCCCGACGGGATGCTAGCTGCAGCTCGGTGGCGTCCCCGATCCGGCGCAGCTCCCCATCCGTCCACTGGTTGGTCGTGGCGCTCATGCTGATCCGACCCGCAGCAGTGACTTGATGGCCCGGCGCTCGTCCATCGCGGCGTAGGCCTCGCCGACGCCGTCGAGGTTGGTCTCGAAGTCGAAGACGAGCCCCGGGTTGATGCGGCCGGCCAGCACGTCGTCGAGCAGTTCGGGGATGTATTGGCGGGCGGGAGCGACGCCGCCGCGAAGGCCAACGTTCTTCCAGAAGGCGGTCTTGTACTGGAACTCGTCGTAGAGCGGTACCCCGACCGCGCCGACGCTGCCGCCTATCCGCGCCGCGCCGACCGCTGTTTGGATGGCCTGGTCGGTCCCGACGCACTCCAGCGCGGCATCGACCCCGACGCCGTCGGTCAACCGCATGACCACGTCGGCGGCCTCATCGCCCCGCTCCTCGACGATGTCGGTGGCGCCGAACTCCTTGGCGACCGCCTGCCGTGCGGGGTTGCGGCTGAGCGCGATGATCCGGCCGGCGCCGAGCTTGCTGGCGGCCAGTACCGCGGACAGGCCGACGGCACCGTCGCCGACCACGGCGACCGTGTCACCGGCCTTGACGCCGGCGCTGACAGCGGCGTGATAGCCGGTACACGTCACGTCGGTGAGGGCCGTGAACGAAGCCAGCTGCTCGTCGGTGAAGCCCGTTCCGGGGACCTTCACCAGGGTGGTCGCGGCGAAGGGCGTCCGGACCTACTCGCCCTGACCACCATCGACCGTGCCGTTGCCGAACGGGCTCCCGTGCAGGCAGTTCGACTGGACGCCGTGCAAGCAGGCCGGGCAGACGCCGTCGCTGTAGGTGAACGGGGCGATGACGAAGTCGCCGGCCGCGAGGTTGCTCACCTCGTCACCGACAGCTTCGACGACGCCTATGAACTCGTGGCCGATGCTGCCGACCGCGTGGTCGTTGATGCCGCGGTAGTACCACAGGTCCGACCCGCACACGCAGCCCCGCACGACTCGCACGACCGCGTCGGTCGGCGTCTGGACGACCGGGTCCGGTCGATCGGCGACCTTGATGGCACGGGGTCCTCGGAAGATGGCGGCTCTCATGATGTTCAGCTCCTCAATGGCGGGAAGTCTGCGCTGAGCTCCATGCAACGCGGTATGCACGGGCGCAGGAAGGGGCTGCTGTCCCAGGTGCTGGCAGCCCCTGTCTGGATGCATGCCCGGTCGTGGCGTCGGATGCGTGGACAACCGGACTGAGGTGCGCGAGTTCCTGGCCAGCCCACGCGCCCGGCTCAAGCCGGAACAGGCCGGGTTGCCGGTGTACGGCGGCAACCGAAGGGTGCCGGGCCTGCGCCGGGAGGAGGTTGCGCTGCTCGCCGGTCTGTCGTCGGACTACTACGTGCAGCTCGAACGCGGGAGGCTGCGCGGCGTCTCGGAGAGTGTGCTCAACGCGGTCGCGAACGCCTTGCAGCTCGACGACGCTGAACGCACCCACCTGTTCGACCTCGCCCGGGTCGCGAACTCCTCGGCCGGCAAAACTCGCCAGCCGTTGCCACAGAAGGTCCGTCCCGGCCTGCAGCGGGTCCTGGACGCGATCACCGACGCGCCGGCTTGGATCCGCGCAACGGCCGCGCTGACGTCCTCGCTACCAACCGGCTCGGCGCCGCCCTGTACGCGCCGGTTCTCGACGACCCGGTCCGCCCGGCCAACACCGCCAGGTTCACCTTCCTCAACCCGGCTGGACCGGACTTCTACCGTGACTGGGAGGCCACCGCGAAGGACATGGTCGCGGTGCTACGCGCCGAAGCGGGGCGCAACCCCTACGACCGGGGACTAACAGACCTCGTCGGAGAGCTATCCACCCGCAGTGAAGCCTTTCGCACCCTGTGGGCAAGCCACGACGTGATGTTCCACCGCACCGGCAGCAAACGGCTGCACCACCCAGTCGTCGGCGATCTCGACCTCACCTACGAAGCGTTCGACCTACCCGCCGAACCCGGACTCCGGATGCTCATCCACACCGCCGAACCTGCCACCACGACCGCCGACGCCCTGAACCTGCTCGCCAGCTGGGCCGCAACCCAAGACCACAACGACTGCGCCCGCCAGGCGAACGCCACCGACGACGCCTAAGTCAGCCCCGGAAGGCGTAGATGAGGGCCCAAAGGCGCCCAGAACGGAGCAGCCGGCCATCGGCTAAGGTCGCGCATCGGAGTTGGGCCCGAGTTGCGCACCAGGGTCATCCCGCCGCTACGACCAACAGTCGCGGCGGAACGTGGTCTCAGCCCGACGCAACGCTGGTCAGGACGGGCGCACCAACCGCGTCTCGTAGGCGAAGACGACCGCCTGCACCCGGTCGCGCAGGCCGAGCTTGGACAGGATCCGGCTCACGTGCGTCTTCACCGTGGCCTCCGAAAGATGAAGTGCTGCAGCGATTTCCAGGTTGCTCTGGCCTAGGGCGAGGTTGCCGAGCACCTCGCGTTCGCGGTCGGTGAGGGCAGCAAGGCGGGCGTCGGGCTGGTCGTCGCCGGTCGGCATCGGCAGCTTTTCGGCGAACGTCTCCAGCAGCCGGCGGGTGACCCGCGGGGCGACGACGGCGTCTCCGCTCGCGACCGTTCTGATGGCGGCGACGAGTTCTTCCGGCGGCACGTTCTTGAGTAGGAAACCGCTGGCGCCGGCACGCAGGGCGGCGAACGCGTACTCGTCGAGATCGAACGTGGTCAGGATGAGCACTCGTACATCCGGATATTGCGCGGTGATCTGGGCCGTCGCCTCGACGCCGTCCATGACCGGCATGCGCACGTCCATGACGACGACGTCCGGCTTGAGTTCGGCGACGGCGACGATGGCCTCGGCTACGTCGGCCGCTTCACCGACGACATCCATGCCCTCGTGAGCGCCGAGGACCATCCGAAATCCCATGCGTAGCAGGGATTGGTCATCCACCAGCAAGACTCGTGTCACGCGCGGACGCCGACCGGCGCTGGCGGCGCGGGCTGGGGCACGGCGGGCATTCCGACCGGGAACTCGGCCGGGTACGCTGCCCGCACCATCCAGCCGGTCGGCGTCCGCCCGGTCTCGATGACTCCCCCGTGGCCCGCTGCGCGCTCGTGCATGCCGATGATGCCCTGGCCCGATTCGGGCGCGGGCCGTTCGGTAGCAGCTGCATTCGCTGCCGCTCTGCCGTTGTCGATGGCAAAGACCTCGGTGCCGAGTTGGCCGGTGCGGATCGTGACGGCGGCATGGTCGGCGCCGATGGCGTGCTTGACGGTGTTCGTCAGCGACTCCTGCACCAGCCGGTACACCGAAAGCTGCAGGCCCGCCGAGAGCGTGGCGACGGGCCCCTCGATCGTGAGCGAGACCTCCAGACCGGTGCGCCGGATCGGGATCAGCAGCCGGTCGAGGTCGGCGATCTTCGGCGTCGGGGTGCGGGTGGCCGCGTCGTCCGTGGCCGCGTCGCCGTCACGCAGCACGGTCAGAGCGCGACGCAGCTCGCCCAGCGCGGTGCGGCCGACGGAAGACGCCTCGCGCACCGCATCGGCAGCCCGGGCTGGATCGGTGTGCAGCACGAAGGAAGCACCGTCGGAAAGGGCGATCATCACCGACAGGTTGTGCGCCACGATGTCGTGCATCTCGCGGGCGATCCGGTTGCGCTCGGCGGCCACGGCGAGGCGTCCCTGCTGATCACGCTCGAACTCCAGCCGGGCCGCCTTCGCCTCCACCTCGGCCAGATACGCCCGCCGGACCTGGATGTTGATCCCGAGCATTCCGGCCGCGACGACGAGCCCGGTGAGAAACAGCGTGGCGAGGGCGTAGCTGCCGTGCCCGTACTTCGCCACCGCGATAACGACACCGAACTCCAGAATCCCCGCCGCCAGGAGGGTGCGGCGACGCGAGCAGGTCGCCGCGACCGTATAGAAGCTGACCAGGAGCGCCAGGTCGACGAACAGCGGTCCGGTGACCGCCCACTGGACCGCCGCCGCCCCCGACGAAATCAGGAACGTCAGCATCGGCGCGCGCCGCCGCCACAGCAAGGGCAGGACGACCGCCAGCGAGATGAGTGGTATCGCCCCGTCATGCGGGCCATGCGGATGGGAGATCCGGCCGACATTGGTCAGCAGGAGTGCGACGACGAGCGCCGCCGCCGTCGGCCCCGGGTGCCGGTGGATGAACCCGGGACTACGGCGTGATTCGGCGGCGAGATCGGGATTCGTCAGTCGCGGCCAGAGCGTCCACATCGATTTCTCCCTTGGGGCCACTCCTGGGGCCTCGCCCATCACGCATCGCGACGACGCAACATCACCAACCCGACACCCAAGGCTACGGCGGCCCACAGCGCGAGCACGCCGATCCCCGCCCATGGACCCAACGAGTCCGACCGTTGAACGGTGGACATGACGGCGGTTCCCGCGTTGAAGGGCAGGTACTTGTCGATGTGGTTCTGCCACGAATTCGGCAGCGCCTGCGCGAGCAGGGGCAGCACCAGCAGCTGTCCGAAGAGGGTGGCGAGCGCGCCTCCGGTGCTGCGGATAGCGAAACCGCAGCCCAGGCCGAGGAGGGCGACGAGAGCGAGGAACAGGCTCGGAGACCGACGCGTGGATAGCACGCGAGACGCTGAAACAGGCTGAAACCATTGCCGATCGGCTCGGGATGGACCGCCGAAGATTTCTGCAGTCGGCGGGCGGGGTCGCAGCGCTACTGACCACCTTGAACGTCGCAGCGTGCTCCAAAGCTGCCAAATCGGCGGGCCGGCCGATCGCCCCGTCGTCGTCACCGGGCGGGTCTTTCGTGACGCCGTCGCCGAGTGATCTCCCGGCCTGCGAGCACGCTTTGAGCGGCAGCGAGTTCATCTTCGACGTCCACACCCACCACGTGATGCCGGACCGGCCGTGGCAGCGCAACGCGCCCGAGACCGTCCAGCTCGTGCTCGGCATGCTGCCGGCCGAGCACTCGGCGACGGACCCGCTGGCGTCGGTCAATCGTGCGGCGTACGTCCACGACATGTTCATGGCGAGCGACACGACCGTGGCGCTGCTGACGGACGTGCCGAACTCGGGCGCTTCCAACGCGCCGATCCCTTTCGCCGACGCCGTCGGGACCCAGGAGATGGTGGCGCAGCTGGCGCACGGCGGCGCCGCGCGGATCGTGCTGCACGACGTGATCGCGCCGAACTTCGGACGGCTGGCCGGCCAGCTCGATGACATGGACGCCAAGGTCGCCACGGGGCACGTCGCCGCGTTCAAGGTCTACACCGCGTGGGGCCCGAACGGCCAGGGCTTCGACATCGACGACCCGCGGATCGGGCTGCCGGTGCTGGAACGTGCCCGCAAGCTGGGCGTGCGCGTCTTCTGCGGCCACAAAGGCTTGCCACTGATGCGTTTTGACCCGACCCACAACGGCCCGCGCGACATGGTCGCCGCCGCGAAGATCTTCCCGGACATGCAGTTCGTCGTCTTCCATGCCGCCTGGGACCCCAGCCACCGCGAAGGCCCTTACGACCCGGCGGATTCGGCCATCGGCATCAACTCACTGCTGAAGGCTCTGGACGATCACGGGGTGGTGCCGAACAGCAACGTCTGGGTCGACCTCGGGACGACCTGGCGGACCGTGCTGACCGATCCCGATCAGGCCGCGCACGTGCTCGGCAAGCTCCTCCGCCGGGTCGGGGAAGACCGCGTGCTGTGGGGCACCGACGCCATTTGGTACGGGTCACCCCAGCCGCAGATCATGGCCTTCCGCGCGTTCCAGATCAGCGCCGAGTATCAGGACCGCTTCGGCTATCCGGCACTCACCGCGGCTCGCAAGCAGAAGGTCCTCGGCCTGAACGCCGCGAACCTCTTCGGCATCGACGCTCAGGCCACCCGCTGCGCGTTGGCGAACGACCCCGTCACGGTGGCGAAGGCAGAGCACGCCGCCCTCGTCGCCACCGGCAGGCTCCCAGCGCCCTGGCAGCCACGCGGGCCGCTGTCACGCCGCCAGACACTGGGCTGGCTGGCCAGTTCGGCGACCCCGTGGACCCCAACTTGACCGCCGAACTGCAGTAAAAGCCGACCACGGATAAGTGGACCGTCACGACACCGCAGGGTGCAACGGCCCTCCGCCAGTGATCAACTAGCCACTCATTTGCTTCATGATCGTCTCGAGGTCGAAGTAGTCGCGCCAGAGAGCGATCTTGCCGTCGCGCAGCTCGAAGACGCCGGCGACCGGAAGCTCCATCCACGTGCCGCCGATGTTGAAGCGGTCGGTGCGCTCGTTCATGACGACGTTGCCGGACTCGACCTCGCGGTGCACGACCCACTCCGAGCCCTCGGCGTTCGCCAGCAGCATGTCGAGCGTCCCGCGCACCGCGTCCTTGCCGTTCACCGGCGGCAGCGGCATGTTCTGGTACTCGATGTCGTCGGTGAGGTAGCTGACGGCGGTGTCGTAATCGCGGTCAGCGGCCGCTTTCATGAACGCGTTGACGGTGTCGAGCGCTGACATCTGGGCTCCTCAGGGGTGCTGGCTGCTGACCGAGACGACCTCGCCCGTCATGTACGACGAGTAGTCGCTCGCCAGGAAGACGATGACGTTGGCAATCTCCCACACCTCGGCCGCGCGCCCGAAGGCCTCCTTGCCGGCGAGCTCGGCGAGGAACTCCTCGCTGCTGACCTTGGCCAGGAACGGATGCATCGCCAGGCTCGGCGCGACGGCGTTGACCCGCACGCCGGACGCGGCCGCTTCGATCGCGACGCACCGCGTCAGGGCCATGACACCCGCCTTCGCCGCGGCGTAGTGCGCCTGCCCGGCCTGGGCCCGCCAGCCGACGACCGAGGCGTTGTTGACGATGACCCCGCTACCCGCCGGCATCATGCGGCGCAGCGCCGCCCGGGTGGCGCGCATGGTGCCGTTCAACGTGATGTCGAGGACGTTCGTCCACTGCTCGTCGGTCATGTCGACGAGCGCGACCTCGCCGCCGAGGCCCGCGTTGTTGACCAGCACGTCGAGCCGGCCGTAACGCTCGTAGACCGCGCCGAACAGCACCTGCACCTGCTCCTCGCTGCGGACGTCACACGGCACCGCAAGCGGCTTCTCGCCCATGATCTCGGTGAGCTGCTCGGCGGCCTCGCCGAGCCGGCGCTCGTGGTAATCCGAGACGACGACGGTCGCGCCCTCCTCGGCGGCCCGCTTGGCCGTGGCGAAGCCGATGCCGGTGCCGGCCGCGGCCGTCACGAGAACGATCCGGCCCTCGAGCAGGTTGTGCGCCGCCGGGTAAGCGGGAGCTGAGCTAGGCACCGGTGGGCTCCTTGGGCAGGCCGAGCGAGCGCTCGGCGATGATGTTGCGCTGGATCTCGCTCGACCCGGCGTAGATCGTGTCGGACCGGCTGAACAGGAAGAGCGACTGTTCAGGACGCAGCTCGTACGGCGGCGCCTCGACGACCGTCGCGCTCATCCCGAGGACGTCCATGGCGAGCTCGCCGAGCTCCTGGTGCCAGGTGGACCAGTACAGCTTGCCGATGGACGCCGTTCTTTCGAAGTCGCGGCTCCGACGTGGAGAGGGTGCGCAAGGCGTTGAGCCGCATGATCTCGACGCCGATCCAGGCCCGGGAAAGCCGGTCACGGATGTCGGGGTGCTCGGCGGCGCCGTTGCGCTGGGCCAGCTCGATGATCCGCTCGAGCTCGCGGCGGAAGCCGACCTGCTGGCCGAGGGTCATCGACCCGCGCTCGAAGCCGAGCGTCGCCATGCCGATCTTCCAGCCGTCGCCTTCCGAGCCGACCAGGTTGGTGACCGACGAGCGGGCGCCGTCGAAGAAGACCTCGTTGAACTCCGACGTGCCGGTCGCCTGGATGATCGGGCGCAGCTCGATGCCCGGCTCACGCATCGGGATCAGCAGGTACGACAGGCCGCGGTGCCGCTTGGAGCCGGGTTCGGTCCGCACGATCGCGAAACCCCAGTCGGCCCAGTGCGCGAGCGAGGTCCAGACCTTCTGCCCGCTGACGACGTAATCGTCGCCGTCGCGTACCGCCCGGGTCGCGACGTTGGCCAGGTCGGAGCCGGCATTCGGTTCGGAGTAGAGCTGGCACCAAAGCTCTTCGCCGCGCTGGATCGGGGGCAGCAGCCGGGCCCGCTGCTCGTCGGTGCCGAAGGCCATCAGGGTCGGCCCGACCATGCCCTCACCGATCAGCCCGACCCGCACCGGCGCGTCAGAACGCGCGTACTCCTCGTGAAAGATCACCTGATGGCGAAGGTCGAGCCCGCGTCCGCCATGCTCGACGGGCCAGCCCAGGCAGGTCCAACCCGCGGCCGCGAGGTGACGCTCCCACTCGGCCCGCACCTCGAACGCCTCGTGCTCGCGGCCCGGTCCCCCGAGCCCGCGCGCGTCGGCAAAAGTGCCGGTCAGGTTGGCCTCGAGCCACTCGCGCACCTCGGCGCGGAAGGCGTGCTCCTTCGCGCTCTCGCGCAGATCCATAGCGATGAACGTACCTGGGGTCCCTGTTTTGACTCGCGGCCTGTCCGCTCCTACCCTGACAACCAAGCAAGTGCTTGGTTCCCGGGAAGCTCAACAGAGGACAGGTCATGACCGAAGCCGTCATTGTCGCCGCCACGCGCAGCCCGATCGGCCGCGCGCAGAAGGGAACGATGACGGAACTGCGGCCTGACGATCTGGCCGCCTCGATGGTGCGCGCCGCGTGCGCGCAGGTCCCCGAGCTCGACCCGACCGCGTTCGACGACCTTGTCCTCGGCTGCGCGCAACCGGCCGGTGAGCAGGGCTACAACATGGCTCGCGTCGTCGGCCTGCTGGCGGATCTGCCGACGGTGCCCGGCCTCACGATCAACCGGTACTGCTCGTCCTCGCTGGCCGCCATCCGGATTGTGGCGCATGCGATCAAGGCCGGGGAGGGCGACGCGTTCATTGCCGCCGGCGTCGAGTGCGTGAGCCGCTTCGGGATCGGCCGCGCCGACGGAGCCCCGGGGTCGCACAACCCGCGCTTCGGGGCGGCCGAATCGCGGACGGAAAGCCGGTTGCTCGGCGACGGCGGCACCTGGGCGCCCATTGCAGGGCTGCCCGACATCTACGTCGCCATGGGGCAGACGGCGGAGAACGTCGCCGAGCTCGAGAACGTCTCCCGCGCGGACATGGACGCTTTCGCGGCCCTCTCCCAGCAGCGCGCAGGCGCCTCGCAGGAGAACGGATTCTGGGCCCGCGAGATCACTCCCGTCACGCTGCCGGACGGCACCGTCATCGACCGCGACGACTGCCCTCGCCCGAGCACCACGGCCGAGAAGCTCGCCGACCTCAAGCCGGTCTTCCGCCCTGACGGCAAGGTCACGGCCGGCAACGCGTGCCCGCTGAACGACGGCGCCGCGGCAGTCATCGTCATGAGCGACAGCCGCGCCCGCGAACTCGGGATCACCCCGCTCGCCCGCATCATCTCCTCGGGCGTCTCGGCGCTCGACCCGGAGATCATGGGCCTGGGCCCGGTCGACGCGAGCCGGCAAGCGCTCGCCCGCGCGGGCATGACGATCGGCGACATCGACCTCGTGGAGATCAACGAGGCGTTCGCGGCTCAGGTGCTCCCGTCGGCACGCCAGCTCGGGATCCCCGAGGACAAGCTGAACGTGCACGGCGGGGCGATCGCCGTCGGCCACCCCTTCGGCATGACCGGCGCTCGCATCATGACCACGCTGCTGAACGGGCTCGCCACCACGGACGGCACGATCGGGCTCGAGACGATGTGCGTCGGCGGCGGCCAGGGCATGGCGATGATCGTGGAGCGCCTCCGCTAGACCCTCTCAGGGGGTACGGGCGGTCGCGCCATCGTCGATGACGGCGGCGGCGACCAGGGCGCGGTGGTGGTACGCGTCACCCCAGGACGGGACGAGCCACCAGACGCGCTTGAGCCAGTACTGCAGGTCGAGCTCGTCGGTGTAGCCGATGGCGCCGTGTACCTGGATCGCCGTGCGGGCGGCATGTTCACCGGCCTGCGCCGCGTTGACCTTGGCCGCGGAGACGTCACGCGAGGCGGTGGTCTTGCCCTCGGTAAGCGAGTACGCCGCGCGGTAGACCAGCGGGCGGGCGAACTCGACGGCCAGCATCAGGTCGGCGAGCTGATGCTTGAGCGCCTGGAACGAACCGATCTCGCGGCCGAACTGCTTGCGGGTCTTGGCGTACGCGACTGCCGCGTCGAGCAGGTGCTGCGCGGCCCCGACGAGCTGGGCGGCGGACGCGAGCACCGCGCGGTCGCGCAGCGCCGCGACCGCTTCACCGTCGAGGAACTCGCCAGCAGGCGCGGGAAGCGAGAACAGCGGCCGGCTCGGATCGACCGTCGGCTGGCGGCTCAGCTCGCCATCGGCACCGGTCACCCGGGCCTGCTCGCCCTCGACGAGGATCAGCACATCGGCGACGTCAGCGTCCGGCAGGTAGCCGCCGATCTCCGCAGCCACGGCGGCGACCGCGCCATCAGCGATCCCGGGCCGGTCCACGAGCAACGGCGCGCAGATGAACGCCGTCTCGGCGACGGGACCCGCGACGGCGGCGTGTCCGAGCTCCTCGAGGACGAGCACGGAGTCGAGCTCGGTCAGCCCCAGACCGCCGCGCTCCTCCGGCACCAGCAAGCCGAAGACGCCGGCCTCGGACAGCGCCTTCCACACCGAGCCGCGCCGCCCCGCCGGCCTCGCTCCCGCTGGCCCGCGCCGCAGGGGTCAGCTCGGACGCCAGGATCTCGCGTACCGCCCCGGCCAGCTCGCGCTGATCGGCGGTGAACCCGAAGCGCATCACGCCCCCTTGGGAAGCTTGCAGGACGCGCTCGGCGACGACGTTGCGCTGGATCTCGTTCGTGCCCGCGTAGATCGGGCCGGCGAGCGCGAAGAGGAAGTCGGCGAGCCACTGGCCCTCGACGTCGGGCGCATCGGCGCCGAGCACCCCGCGCGGGCCGAGCAGCCGCAGCGCCGTCTGGGTGATGTCGATGTCGAGCTCGGACCAGAAGAGCTTGTTCAGGCTCGATTCGGCGCCGACGCTCTCGCCCGCCAGCATCCGGCCGACCGTGCCGAACGTGTAGAGCCGGTATGCCTCGGCGTCGATCCAGGCCTGCGCGACATCAGCACGCAGGGTCGGGTCGACGCGCTCGCCTTCGCGCCGGCACAGCGCGGCGAGCCGATCGGCGGAGGCCAGGAACCGTCCGGGGCTGCGCAACGTGAGGCCCCGCTCGGAGCCGGTGGTCGACATCGCGACCTTCCACCCCGAACCGGGCGTTCCCAGCACGTCCTGGTCGGGGACGAAGACGTCGTCACAGAAGATCTCGGCGAACCCGGCCTCGCCGTCGAGCTGGCGGATCGGGCGCACCGTGACCCCCTTCGCCGACAGCGGGAACAGGTAGTACGTGAGCCCCGCATGCCGGGGCGCCTCCGGGTCGGAACGGAACAGTCCGAACGCCCAGTCAGCGAACACCGCACGGGTGCTCCAGGTCTTCTGCCCGTTCAGGACCCAACCACCGTCGACCTTTCGCGCGGTGCTGCGGATCGCCGCGAGGTCGCTTCCGGCGCCAGGCTCCGACCAGGCCTGCGACCAGATGTCGTCACCGCACGCCATGCGCGGCAGGATCCGCTCGCTGCTGCTCCTGCGAGCCGAACTCGAAGATCGTCGGGGCCAGCAGGAAGATGCCGTTCTGCCCGACCCGGCGGGGTGCACCGACCCGGTAGTACTCCTCCTCGAAGATCAGCCACTCGACGAGTGAGGCCGACTTGCCGCCGTACTCCTCGGGCCAGGAGACGACCGCCCATCCGCCGGCGTGAAGCTCGTGCTCCCAGCGCGCGGTGTGCCTCGAAGCCCTCCTGCGTGTCGAGTGAGGGCAGGGGCTTGGCCGGCACGTGCGCCTCGAGCCACTCACGGGCGGCGGCCCGGAAGCTCTCCTCCTGCGGGGTGAGCGTCAGATCCACGGGTCAGGACAGCCGCTCGATGATCGTCACGTTGGCGACGCCGCCGCCCTCGCACATGGTCTGCAGGCCGTAGCGGCCGCCGGTGCGCTCGAGCTCGTGCAGCAGGGTGGTCATGAGCTTGGCGCCGGTCGCGCCGAGCGGGTGGCCCAGAGCGATCGCTCCGCCGTTGACGTTGACCTTGGCCAGATCGGCGCCGGTCTCCTTCTGCCAGGCGAGGACGACGCTCGCGAACGCCTCGTTGATCTCGACGAGGTCGATGTCGTCCATGCGTGAGGCCGGTCTTGCCCAGCGCGTACGCCGTCGCCGGGATCGGCGCAGTCAGCATGAAGACCGGGCTGTCACCGCGTACCGACATGTGGTGGATGCGCGCTCGCGGCTTGAGGCCGTGCTGCTTCACTGCGTCCTCGGAGGCGATGAGCATGCCGCTGGCCGCATCGGAGATCTGGCTGCTGACGGCGGCGGTGAGCCGGCCGCCCTCGACGAGGGTCTTCAGCGACGCCATCTTCTCGAGCGTGGTGCCGCGGCGCGGGCCCTCGTCGGTGGTGATCTTCTCGCCGGCGAGGTTGACGTAAGGGCACGATCTCGCGCTCGAAACGGCCCTCGTCGATCGCCGCCAGCGCCCGCTCGTGGCTGGCGAGCGCGAACGCCTCCATGTCTTCGCGGGAGATGTCCCACTTCTCGGCGATCATCTCGGCGCCGCGGAACTGCGAGATCTCCTGGTCGCCGTAGCGCTCCCGCCAGCCGACGGAGCCCGGAGAACGGATCGGTGAAGCCGAGCGGCTCGGCGGCCACCATCGCGCTGGCGATCGGGATCATGCTCATGTTCTGCACGCCGCCCGCGATGATCAGGTCACTCGTCCCCGACATCACGGCCTGCGCCGCGAAGTGCACCGCCTGCTGCGACGAGCCGCACTGGCGGTCGATCGTGACGCCCGGAATCGCCTCGGGCATCCCCGCCGCGAGCCAGCAGGTGCGGGCGATGTTGCCGGCCTGCGGGCCGATCGCGTCGACGCATCCGAAGATGACGTCTTCGACAGCCAGCGGATCGAGGTCGGAGCGCTCGATCAGCGCACGCAGCACGTGGGCGCCGAGGTCAGCAGGGTGGGCGGTGGACAGTCCCCCACCGCGCTTGCCGACCGGCGTGCGGATCGCGTCGACGATGTAGGCCTCACGAGCAGCCATGAGCTGCACCTCCCGGCTGATTCTGCCAGCGAATGTGGCGCGTTCGAGGTTACCCGAGCGAGCGCTTGGTTCGCTGGGCGGTCTCCTGGAACCGCTGCCCGGGGGCGTACGCATTCCGTCCAGCATGAGCGTCAGGTACTGCTCGGCCAGCTGGCTGGACGACAGCCGCCCGCCCGGGCCGGTACCAGCGCACCGCCACCCAGATCGCGTCACGGATGTAACGGTGGGCCAGCTTCGGGTCGAGATCGGCTCGCAGCTCCCCGCTGGAGATCCCCTCACGGATGACCTTCATCCAGATCCGGCTGACGGCCTGCTCCGACTTGGCCAGGTAGCTGAACCGCGGGAAGTTCAGCAGGTACTGGCGCTCGTTCTGAAACACCGTGATGGCGGCTCGATGCCGGTCGAACGAGCTGAACGCCGCCTGCACCAGCCGGCCGAGGACCTCGATGCTGCTGCCGCCCTCGGAGACGATCGCCCGGTACTGCGCGAGCAACTCGTCGAGGTAGCTGGAAAGCAGCTCATCGATGATCGACTCCTTGGAGTCGAAGTGGTGGTACAGGCTCCCCGACAGCACGCCGGCGGCTTCGGCGATCTCGCGCACGGTGGTGGCCCGGTAGCCCCGCTCAGCGAAGAGCTCGGCCGCCAGCGCCACCAGTGCCGCGCGGCGCTCGGAGGGAGGCGAGGGGCGCGTCCGAGCCGACAGTGCGCACAGTCACCCCGCGAGTATGCCGCCCAAGCGCTTGCTTGGCACGCCCCGCTCCACCGGCGCGATGCCAGGGTCAGCGGCTGACGATCACCGACGACGCGTTACCGAACAGCCCCTGGTTGGCGGTGATCCCGAGCGCGGCGCCCTCGACCTGACGGTCACCCGCCTGCCCGCGCAGCTGCCACACCAGCTCACACACCTGCGCGATCGCCTGCGCCGGGATCGCCTCGCCGAAGCACGACAGCCCTCCGGAAGGGTTGACCGGCACCCGCCCGCCGAGAGCGGTGGCTCCGGTCCGCAGCAGGCTTCTCCGCCTCGCCGGTCGCGCACAGGCCGATGTTCTCGTACCAGTCGAGTTCCAGCGCGCTGGACAGGTCGTAGACCTCGGCGACGTCGACGTCCTGCGGGCTCACCCCGGCCTGCTCGTACGCCCGCAACGCGATCGAGTCACGGAAGCTCGGGCCCGTAGCGTCGCCGGCATCCGTGGCGAAGTTGGGCATCTCGATGACGGGATTGGGGAACGTCGGGGTCACGGTCGAGACCGCGTCGATGCCGACGAGCGGGGTACCGGAATCGCCGAGCCCGTGGGCCCGGGCGTACTCGACGCTCGTGAGCACGAGCGCGGCGGCACCGTCGGAGGTGGCGCAAATGTTCAGCAGCCGCAGCGGATCGCTCACCATCGGCGACGCGAGCACGTCCTCGACCGTGACCTCGGCGCGGTAGCGGGCGTACGGGTTCTTCACGCCGTGGCGGGCGTTCTTGACCTTGACCTGAGCGAAGTCCTCCTCGGTGGCGCCGAAGAGCTCCATCCGGCGCCGCGCGTAGAGCGCGAAGTAGACCGGATTCGAGGCGCCGATCAGCCGGAAGCGCAGCCAGTCCGGGTCGTCCTTGCGCTCGCCGCCCACGGGGGCGAAGAAGCCCTTGGGCGTGGTGTCGGCACCGACGACGAGGGCGACGTCACACAGGCCGGCGAGGATCTGCGCGCGTGCGCTGGCGATCGCCGCCGCTCCGCTGGCGCAGGCCGCGTACGAACTGGAGACGCTCGCCCCCGTCCACCCCAGCGCCTGAGCGAAGGTGGCACCGGAGACGAAGCCCGGGTAACCGTTGCGAATCGTGTCGGCGCCGGCGACGAATTGCACGTCGCTCCAGGCGATCCCGGCATCGGCAAGCGCGGCCCGGGCGGCGACCACGCCGTACTCGACGAAGTTGCGCCCCCACTTGCCCCACGGGTGCATGCCCGCGCCCATGACAGCGACCCGGCGGTCGGAACTCATGCCGCCACCTCCCCGTCCAGCGTCGCGGAGTCCACCGGGCTCCACTTCCACACGGTCTGCTCGACCTCTGCTGCCGTCGTCAGCCGTCTCCGTGAGCAGCGTGTCGACCACGAGCTCCACCTCCATGCCGATGCGCAGGTCATCGACGCTCACGCCGGGCACCACCTGGCCGAGCACGACGATCTTCTCGGCCTCCAGCTCGACCGCGACGATCGCGAACGGCTCGAACGGGTCACTCGTCGGCACGTAGGGCGGCGGCGGCTTGTAGCGGGCGTCGGTGTAGCTCCACACCCGGCCGCGGGTCGAGAGCGGAACCTCATCGAACTCGCTGCCGGTGCACGCCGGGTTGGGGCAGAACATCGTCGCCTTCGGGAAGGACAACGTGCCGCAGGACGTGCAGCGGCTCCCGAGCAGCGCCGGCACCCCGCCGGGTCCTTGGCTGGTGAACCAGCCCTCCACCGCGGGCACCTGAGCATTGGTCATGGCAGAACTGTAACGAGTTGCAACGCGGGCTGTGGAAAGCTGGCCTTCGTGGATGACACGCTGCGCCGCGCTGCCGAGAACGCCAAGGGCTTCATGCCCAGCGACGAGGGGACGGCCCTGTTCGAGGCTGCCGTCGAGGCGGTGAAGCGCTTCCCTGACGGGGTGCTGGGCGAGGTCGGCACCTACTGCGGCAAGTCGACGCTCTACCTGGCCGCCGCGGTGCGGGAGGCCGGCAGCGGCACGGTCGTCACGGTCGACCATCACATCGGCTCCGAGGAGAACCAGCCAGGCTGGGAGTGGCACGACCCGACACTGGTCGATCCGCACTCCCGCCGGCTCGACACCTTGCCGGAGCTGCGCCGCAACCTGTACGACGCCGGCGTGGAGGACGTCGTCGTTCCCATCGTGGGCCGCTCGCAGCTGGTCGGAGCGTGCTGGTCGACCCCGCTGGCGTTCCTCTTCCTGGATGGTGGCCACACCGAGGAGCAGGCCCAGGCCGACTACGACGCCTGGGTCCATCACGTGCGCCCCGGCGGCTTGCTGGTGATCCACGACGTCTTCCCCGATCCCGCGGACGGCGGGCAGGCGCCGTTCCACGTCTGGGAGCGCGCGGTGGCTGAGGGTTTCCTCCCGTGGGCCCAGACCGGCTCGCTGCGGGTCGTGGCGCGCCCCGAGTCGAGCGGCTGACGGCGGGTCAGCTATCGTCCGGCGCCGTGGTCACTGACGCGCGTGCACTGGATCTGACGGGCAAGGTCGGGGTGGTGACCGGTGCTGCCCAGGGCATCGGCAAGTCCATCGCGCAGTCGTTCGCCGCGTGCGGTGTGCAGCTCGCGCTGTGCGACCGGCTCGGCGACGGGCTCGAGCAGACCGGGAACGAGCTTCGCGACGAGTTCGGTGTCGACGCGCTGCTGAGCGTGATGGACGTCCGGGACCCGGTGGCGGTCGAGGCCTTTTGCGCTGCCATCAAGGAGCGTTTCGGGCGCGCCGACATCCTCGTGAACAACGCCGGCGGCGGCTTCTACGCGGCGGTCATGGACGTCTCCCCCGGTGGCCAGACCGCGTTGGTGAACGAGAACTTCACCAGCGTCACGCACTTCGTCCGCGGCTGCGTTCCGCTCATGACCAACGGCGGGTCGATCATCAACGTCACTACGGTGGAAGTGACCCGCGCCGCCCCGGGCTTCGGTATTTACGGGGCGATGAAGGCCGCCGTCGAGCACCTGTCGCGCACGCTCGCCCTCGAGCTCGTCTCCCGCGGCATCCGCGTCAACACGATCGCCCCTGACGCCATCCCGACCCCCGGCGACGAGGGCCTCGGGGAGCAGGCGATGCAGGGCGGACGCGAGAAGTACGCGCCCAAGGTGCCGATGGGCTGGGGGAACGAGGACGACTGCGCCGGGCCCGCCCTTTTCCTGGCGAGCGACCTCTCGCGTTACGTCACCGGCACGACGCTGCACGTCGACGGCGGCAGCTCGGCAGCGTCGGGGTGGCTGCGGCGCCCCGACGGCACCTATGAGGCCTGAAAACACGGAGGAGCCGGTCATGAGCGGTCACGTGAGCCTGGAGATCGACGGCAAGATCGCCACGATCACCAATCACAACCCCGACAAGCACAACGCGTTCGACGACGACATGGACGCGGAGCTCTTCGCCGCGCTCGCGGAGCTACGCCAGCGTCCTGACGTTCGCGTCGTGATCTGGCAGGGCGAGGGCAAGTCGTTCTCCTCCGGCCGCGACGTCGCGTCGATCGGCACCAACGTCAAGCCCGTCTCCCATCACGAACTGATGCGCGGCGGGCATCGCGGCATCCAGCAGCTGTGGGACATGGACCAGCCGGTCATCGTCGCGTGCAAGGGCTGGGTGATGGGCGGTTCGTTCCAGCGGGCGCTGCTGTGCGACCTACGGGTCGCCGCCGAGGGCACCCGCTTCCGGCTGCCGGAGCTCACCCACGGCGTCATCCCGGACACCGGCGGGATGGGCGTGCTCTACGAGATGTGCGGCCCGGGCGTCGTCAGCGATCTCGTCCTCACCGGACGGGTGATGCAGGCGCAGGAGGCACTCGGTCACGGCATCGTCAGCCGGATCGTCGAGCCCGACGCGCTGGAGTCGACCGTGCGCGAGATGGCCGAGGGGATCGCTGCGGCACCCGCCGTCACGGTCAAGATGGCCCGCGAGGTCATCCGCCACCTCTCGCTCCCGCAGCTTCGCACCTCGATGCACGACGAGCTGATCTACCAGACGTTCATCAACCGCAGCGACGACTTCGCCGAACTGCGCGCCGCCCGCGCCGAGGGCCGGCCGCCGGAGTTCACCGGAAGCTGAGCGCGCACGATCCGGTGCGCCAAAGCAGCGGATTGTGTGCTCAATGGCTGGTCAACCGACGGCGTAGCCCGGGATCGTGATGTCGTCGCCGGGTGCGTCGAGGGTGACGAGCACGTCGCCGAGCCGAGCCAGCGTGCGTGAGGCACCACCGACGTAGAGCTCGATCGACTTCCCCCACAGGAAGTAGCGGTGGATCGGATACGTCGTATCGGCCCCGAGCCCGCCGTGCAGGTGCTGGGTGATGTGGACGCAATGCTGTCCGGCTTCCGCGGCCCACCACGCGGCGGTCAGGACGTACGCGCTCGCCTCCGCCGGCGTCGTACCCAAGGTGTCTGCCGCGTCCAGCCGCCACGCGGCCTGCAGCACTGCGGCCCGGATCCCGGCGTTGTCGACGTACGCGTCAGCCGCCTTCAGCGCGACCCCCTGAAACGTCGACAGCGGCTTGTCGAACTGCAGGCGCTCGGAGGTGTACTTCGCCGTCTGGCGCAGCGCCGCATCGGTGATGCCCGCGGAGGTGGCGGCCAGCGCCACCATCAGCCGCGCCTCCCACCACTCGGCCGCACCGCTGCCGATCTGCTGGACCGGCGCGTGGTCGAGGATCAGCTCGCCGTGGATCTCCCGGGTAGTCGCGATGGCGGGCAGCACCGTCACGCCGGGGCCGGCCGGGTCGAGCAGGTACAGCTCGCCGCGCACCGGCACCACGATCGCTCCCGCCACGTGGGCGTACGGCACCCCGGCGACCTCACCGGTGAGCGTCCCGTTCTCGACGCGCAACCCCGCGGCGGCGACCGGCGTGACCCCCGTGAGGACGACCTCACCCGCGACCGCCCCCTCGGCCCAGTGCTGCTGCGCCGCATCGCCGTGAGCAGCGATCGCCATCGCCGCCGTCGTGGTCCACGCCAGCGGTATCGGCGCCACCACCCGGCCGTGCTGCTCGCACACCAGGGCCAGCTCCACGAGGCCGAGCCCGGCACCACCCGAGGCTTCGGGCAGCGCGATCCCGAGCAACCCGGCGCCCGCCAGCTCTCGCCAGAGGTCGCGATCGAAACGTTCGGAGGAGTTCTCGACCGCCTCGACCCGCTCGGGGGTCGACTTGTCACCGAAGATGTCGCCCGCCAGCGTGCGCAGCGACTCCTGGTCGTCGGACAGCGAAAAGTCCATGAGTAGCAGTCCCTTTGACGTTATCGGGCGCGGCGCGCCATGCGCAGCCCAGCAGCGGCGACGATCTCGCGCTGCACTTCGTTGACCCCGCCGCCGAACGTGTTGATCTGCGCGGCCCGCGCGGCCCGTTCCACGTCCCCCGACAGCGCCGCCCCCGGCGAGCCCGGGCGCAGCCAGCCGCCGGCGCCGAGGATCCCGAGCAGCAGCCGGTACACCTCGACGTGGGTCTCGGTGCCGTAGAACTTCACCGCGGACGAGTCGGCCGGATTGAGGTTGTCGGCCGCGATGTCGGCGGTCATCCGCCAGTTCATCAGCTTCATCACGTCCATCTTGGCGTAGGCCCGCGCGAGGTCGGCGCGCACCCAGGGCACGTCGGCGACGACCGCGCCCGGCTGGTCCGACCCCGGGAGGGGGGTGGCGAGCGCCCACTTGCGCACCTCGCCCCAGAGCTGCCAGCAGCGGCCGCCGAGAGCTGACAGCCCGACCCGCTCGTGGTTCAGCTGGGTGGTGATCATCGACCAGCCGCCGCCGCGCTCGCCGACCAGGTTGTCCTTGGGCACGCGCACGTCCTGGTAGTACGTCGCGGTCGTCATCACGTCGCCGACGGTATGCAGCGGGGTCCAGCGGAAACCGGCCGACGAGGTCGGCACCAGGATGATCGAAATCCCCTTGTGCTTGGGCAGATCCGGGTCGGTACGGCAGGCGAGCCAGATGTAGTCGGCCTGGTTGGCACCGGAGGTGAAGACCTTGTTGCCGTTGATGACCCACTCGTCGCCATCGAGCACCGCCGAAGTGCGCAGCGACGCGAGGTCGGTGCCCGATCCCGGTTCGGTGTAGCCGACGGCGAAGTTCAGCTCACCGTTGAGCATCCCGGGCAGGTACTTGGCCTTCTGCTCGGGCGTTCCGAAACGCATCAGCGACGGGCCCATGGTGGTCACGGTGACGAACGGGAACGGCGCACCGCAGCGCTGGACCTCGTCGAACATGATGTATTGGTCCATCGCCGAGCGGCCCTGGCCCCCGTACTCGGTAGGCCATCCGAGGCCGAGCCAGCCGTCCTTACCGATCTTGCGCACCAGGGTGCGCCAGATCTCGGTTCCTTCCCCGGCGACGCCGAGCTTGTCTCTGACCTCCGCCGTGAGCATCTCGGCGAAGTAGGCACGCAGCTCTGCCCGCAGGGCGCGCTGCTCGGGCGTGTAATCCAGGAACACGCTTGCGAAACTAGCGCAGCCGCCCGTTCAGTCGCGAGGCAGCCCGAGCAGCCGCTCGGCGATGACGTTGCGAAGCACCTGGCTGCTACCGCCGGCGATGGTCAGCGCCCGGGTCGACAGCGCGAAGCGGGCGGCGTCGTTCGCGGCCGGGTCGGACATGTCGGCCCCCGCGGATCCGAGCGCTTCCAGGGCGAGCTCGCGGGCGTCCTGCACCTGGTACATGCCGACCAGCTTGCGGACGCTGGACGACGGCCCCGGGTCCAGGCCACCGAGCTGGCGCAGGGTGATCTGCAGGCCGAGCGCCGCAGCCGCCTGCAGCCCGCCGACCAGTGCGCCGATCCGATCGTCCAGCACCGGCTCAGGCTTCGACGAGACGAGCAGATCGTCGAGCCCGCCGCCGATGTCGGAGTTCGACGACATCGCGACGCGCTCGTTGGCCAGGGTCGTTCGCGCGAGCCTCCAGCCGCCGTCGACGGGTCCGACCACGCAGTCGTCGGGAACGAAGACCTCATCGATGAACACCTCGTTGAAGAGGGCGTCACCGGTGATCTCCCGCAGTGGGCGGACGTCGATCCCCTTGGACTTCATGTCGACGAGGAAGTACGTGATCCCCTTGTGGTGGGGGGCATCCGGGTTGCTGCGGGCGAGGCAGATGCCCCAGTCGGCCTGGCGGGCGAGCGAGGTCCAGACCTTCTGACCCGACAGCGACCAGCCGCCGTCGGTCTTGGTCGCCTTGGTGCGAAGGGACGCAAGGTCGGAGCCGGCGCCCGGCTCGGAGAACAGCTGGCACCAGGCGATCTCGCCGATCAGCGTCGGGCGCACGAAGCGCTCGCGCTGCTCGTCGTTGCCATGCTCCATGATCGTCGGGACGGCCCAGTTGCCGATGACGAGGTCGGGCGGCAGCACGCCGGCTTCGGCGAGCTCCTCCGCGATCGCGAGCTGCTCGACCGGGGTCGCGGACAGTCCGTACGGCTTGGGCCAGTGCGGCGCGATGAGCCCGGCATCCGCGAGCGCGACCCGGCGGGCCTGCGGCTCGTCCGACAGCGACGCCAGCACCTCCCGAACCTGGCGGCGCAGCGGGCCGGCCTCGGCGCCGAGCTCGATCGGGCGATGGCGGCGCAGTCCGGTCCGGCCGATGGCCGTCACCCGAGCGTTCCAGAAGGCCGTGCCGCCGCACAGCGCGCGCATCGCCATCGCCCGGCGCAGCGAGAGGTGCGCGTCGTGCTCCCAGGTGAACCCGATACCGCCGTGGATCTGGATGCAGTCCTTGGCATTCACGACAGCGTCCTGCAGCGCAACCGCCCCGGCCGTCGCGGCCGCCAGCTCGAACTGCCGGCGGTCGTCCGCGGACGCCTCACCTTCGACGACGGCGGTGGCGGCCATGGCGGCGTCCCACGCGGCAGCGGCCGCGAGCTCGCTGCGCGCGAGCATGTCCGCGCACAGGTGCTTGATGGACTGGAAGCTGCCGATCGGACGGCCGAACTGCTCGCGCACCTTCGCGTATGCCGTCGCCGTCTCCTGCGCCCAGCGCGCGATGCCGGCGGCTTCTGCCGCCGCCACGGTGACGTGGAGATCGCGCACCAATCCCGCGTCAAGGCCGGACAGGACGTGCTCGGCCGGGACGATGGCGGCCTCGAGAGTGACGCGAGCCAGCGGGCGGGTCACGTCGAGCCCGTCGACCGGATCGACTCCCACCCCGCCGCCGACGTCGACGATGGCCCAGATCTGCTTGCCGCCGTGGGCGGCAGGCACCAGCAGCCAGTTGGCCCCGGGCAGACCGGAGACCAGCCCCGCCTCGCCCGAAAGTTCCAGCCCCTCGGGGCCGTCGACCGCCGTCACGTCGGCTTCGAGGGCGACGGCACCGGTCGCCTCGCCCTCGGCCAGCAGGGTCAGCAGCGCATCGATCGCCTTCGTGGCAGCTGCTGCATCGGCAGCCGCGCGGCGCGCGACGGTGAGCGCGAGGCCGGCGACGGCGCTGGCGACAAAGTGCCCATGCGCCATGTGGCGGCCGAGCTCCTCGACCGCTACCGCAAGCTCGACGACGGTGGCACCCGAGCCGCCGACCTCCTCGGGCAGCGCGAGACCGGTGAGCCCCAGCTCGACAGCTCCCGGCCACCACGGCGGCCGCGAGGTCGTCCGGGTGACCGCCGGAACGTCGATCTGCTCGCGCGACAGGTGGCGCAGCGTGGCCCGCTCCGCCCATCGGGAGACGGATGCTGCGAGTGCTACCTGCTCTTCGGTGACCGCCAGTGCCATGGCGGCGACTCTAACCGCGCCACCTAGAGCCGTTCGAGGATGGTGCCGGTCGCCATGGCCCCACCGCAGCACATGGTGACGAGCGCGGTGGTCGTGTCGGTGCGCTCGAGCTCGTGCAGCGCGGTCGTCAGCAGCCGGGCGCCGGTGGAGCCCACCGGGTGACCGAGCGCGATCGCGCCGCCGTTGACGTTGACCCGGTCGAAGTCCGGCTTGATGACCGAATTCCAGCTGAGCACCACCGACGCGAAGGCCTCGTTGATCTCGATGACGTCCATGTCGGAGATCGCCATCTTGGAACGCTCGAGCACCCGCTGGGTGGCATCGATCGGGCCGTCGAGGTGGTAGTACGGGTCAGCTCCTATGAGTGCCTGGGTGACGATCCGGGCCCGTGGGCGCAGGCCGAGCGCTGACGCGCGCTCCTCCGACATCAGCAGCAGCGCTGCCGCGCCGTCAGACATCTGCGAGCTGTTGCCCGCGGTGTGCCGGCCTTCGGGCAGCACCGCGCGCAGCTTGCCCAGCCCCTCGAGCGTCGTCTCACGCAGACCCTCGTCGCGGGTGACCGTGCGGGTCTCGCCCGTGGGCTGGCCGTCCTCACCGAGGATCGGCGCGACCACCGGGAGGATCTCCCGGTCAAAGCGGCCCTCGTCCCAGGCCTGGCGCGCCAGCTGCTGCGACCGCACTCCGAGCTCGTCCAGCTGCCGGCGCGTGAAGCCGCGCCGGTCGGCGATCCGCTCGGCGCTGGTGAACTGGTCGCCGGTGTCGATCGACCAGTCGTCGGGGCGTCCGGACTTGCCGCCCGATGCCTCACCGAACGACACCCGGCTCATCGACTCCACACCGCAGGCGACGCCCACATCGATGACGTCATTGGCAATCAGCGAGGCGATGAGGTGGGCCGCCTGCTGCGACGATCCGCACTGGGCGTCGATCGTCGTCCCGCCGGTCTGGTACGGCAACCCCGCGTAGAGCCAGGAGTAGCGGGCCAGATGGTTGGCCTGTTCGCCGCCCTGGGTGACGGCCCCGCCGATGACCTGCTCCACCAGAATCGGATCGATGCCCGCCCGCTCGACGACGCCGCGCTGCACGGCAGCCAGCAAGGCCATCGGCTTGACGCCGGCGAACGCGCCCTTGCGCTTACCGATCGGGGTACGGACCGCCTCGACGATGACCGGATTTCCCACGGTTCCTCCTGCTGATGGATGCTGCCGCGCGAAGAGATCTCCCGGCGACGCTTTCGACGGTACCGAGTGGGCTAGTCCAGGAAGATCGGCGGGCGCTTCTGCTTGCGTGCCAGGATGGCCTCGTCGAAATTCTGCGTCGTCATCCGGACGAACAGCTGCGAGATGCCCTCGTACTCCATGTGACCGGCCAGGCTCGCCGCATCGAGGCTGCTCCACAGCGTGCGCTTGGTGAGCTCGATGCCGGGCCGTGAGAAGCCGATGATGCGCTGGGCGAACTCGTAGCAGGCGTCGAGCAGTTCTGCGTCCGGGACCCGACGTGACACCAGCCCGATCCGCTCGGCCTCGGCAGCGTCGACGTCGCGCCCGCTCAGCATGATGTCGAACGCCCGGCTGGAGCCCACGGCCCGCGGCAGCAGGTACGAGAGCCCGAGCTCGCTGGCGGTCAACCCGTTGTTGATCCCGGCCGCCCGGAAGTACGCGCTCTGCGCCGCGATGCGGATGTCGGTGGCCAGCGAGAGGCAGAACCCGCCGCCGATCGCCGCGCCGTTGATGGCCCCGATGACGGGCTGGTGCATCGAGCGCAGAGTCAGGATCACGTCGTCGAGCACCTGCAGGGCGCGGCGGGCGATGCTCACCGGGGTGAGGGCGTCGACGTTCGGGACCCGCCCGGAGCCCACCAGGTCGGCGCCGGAGCAGAAGCCATGTCCGGCGCCGGTGAGCACGACGACGCGGGTGTCGTTGTCGACCGAGATCTCGCGCAGCGCGTCACGCAACGGGACCATGACGTCGAACGCCATCGCGTTCATCCGCTCCGGGCGGTTCAGCGTGACCAGGGTGATCCCAGGCTGCGGCCGATCGATGAGAACGAATTCCGGCTCGCTCACTTGGCCAGCGCTCCGAGGTCGACCGGCAACGAGATCCCGGTGACGTACCTCGACAGGTCCGACGCGAGCCAGAGCACCGCCTCGGTGATGTCGTCCTTCTCCACCCACGGGTGAGCCATCAAGTTCATGCCCTGAAAGCCGGACGCGACATCGTCGGCCGTCGGCGTCTCCAGATCCGGCCGGAAGAGGTGGCGGATGGCCTGGTTGTTGATCATGTCGGTGTTGACGTTGCCCGGGTGGATCGCGTTGACCCGCACCCCGGCGTGGGCGAATTCCTGCGCGCCCGTGCGCATCAGCCCGACGACCGCATGCTTGGCCGCGGTGTACGCCGGGACCCCGCCGTAGCTGCGCAGCCCCATGATCGAGCTGATCAGGATGATCGAGCCGCCGCGACCGCGCGCCACCATCGCCTTCGCGCCGGCCTGCATGGTCAGGAAGACGCCGGTGAGGTTGATGTCGATCGTCTCGCGGAAGACCTCGGGGGCGGTGTCGAGCAGCCCACCCTGGCTACGGCTGATACCGGCATTAGCGACGACGATGTCCGCCGCACCCCCGTCGGCATCGAGTTCTTTCGCGCCGTCGGCGACGGCGGCCGCGAGCCCTTCGGCATCACGCACGTCGACGATCCGGGTGAACGCCCGCCCGCCCGCCTCCTCGATGAGCCGGGCGGTCTCTTCCAGGTCAGCCGGACCGGGAAGCTCGTAGTCGGCACTCGCGATCGGTGCACACGCGTCGACCGCGATGATGCTCGCTCCTTCCTTCGCGAAGCGAACCGCGTGGTTGCGGCCCATCCCGCGCGCCGCACCGGTGACAAATGCGACTCGGCCGTCCAGCAGCCCCATGTGAAGCCTCCTCGTGACGCTCGTGACCCTGTGATGACTTCGTGTGGGAACAACGTAGCGACTGCTCGGCCGCTACCCTGACGCGCCGTCAGAAAGGGCCCGCTCCAGACATGCGCATATCACTCGGGTTGCCCACTCACCGCGTCGATCTCGGCTCCGAGTTCGTCAGCGCGGCCGCGATCACCGAGCTGGCCCGGGCGGCCGAGGCCGGCGGGTTCGACGCCGTCTACGTCACCGAGCATCCCTTTCCCGACGCGCGCTGGCTCGAGACCGGCGGCCACCACGCGTTGGACCCGTTCGTCGCGCTCTCGTTCGCGGCCGCCGTCACCGAGCGGCTCCGGCTGCAGACCAACCTTGTCGTGCTCGCGTATCGCAACCCGTTCCTCGCGGCCAAGTCGATCGCCTCGCTCGACGCGCTGTCGGGAGGCCGCACGATCATCGGCATCGGCGCGGGATACCTCGAGGGCGAGTTCCGTGCCCTCGGGGTCGACCCGGCGCGGCGCAACGAGCTGACCGACGAGGCGATCCGCGCGATGACGGCGGCCTGGGCCGGCGAGGAGATCCGCTACGAGGGTGCAGGCTTCACCGCGGGAGGCAACGTCATGCTTCCCCGGCCCGCGCAAACCCCGCGCCCGCCGCTGTGGATCGGTGGCAACAGCCGGCGGGCCATGCGCCGCGTGGCCGAACTGGCCGACGGCTGGATCCCGATGCCGACCACCGGCATGTCCGAGAGCGCCGTCTCCTCCCGGTTGAAGACGGCCTCGATCGACAGCACGGAGGTGCTGGCGGATCGGATTGCCGAGCTCCGCCAGATGTTCGCCGATGCCGGACGCGTCGGCGTGCCAACCGTCGCGTTCACCCCGCCCAGCCTGCTGATGACCCGCAGCAGCGGCCCCGTCTCGGCGGCGCAACTCCTCGACGAGGCAGGGCAGCTGGCGGCAGCGGGCGTCTCGCAGCTCACCCTCAGCTTTCCGAGCAAGACCCGCCGCGATCTGCTGGTCGCGATGGAGCAATTCGCCGCCGAGGTCATCTCGCAGCTGCCCTGAGCGCACGAAAGGGCCGTCCGGAGGATTCCCCGGACGACCCATTCGGTCGATCGCTACGGGCCCGCTTGCCGAAGCCTGGATCAGTCGCGGTTGCGCGCCTCGAAGATGAACCGGGCAAGCCAGAAACGCAGGAACTGAGCCATCGAGTAGCGCAGGAAGATCGCCGCGCCGGCCACCGTGACGGCGACGCCGATGATGGCGATGGTGAGGGCGTCATTCTGGGTCAGCGGGCTCGTGGTGCCGTGGGAGACCGCGTAGCCGACGATGCTGAGGATGATTCCGACGCCCATGAGGACCAGGCCACCCCGCATGAACAACTTGTCGTTGCCCGCGTTGGGGTCGTTGATCTTCAGGACCTTGACCTCTTGTTTGAAGCTCTCGGTCCGGCTCCCGGCGGGGACTGCGGTGGTTTCGGTCTTCGTGGTCATTCAGTCACCTCTGGCGTTGAGTGGGCATCGGCAAGCGGATCTTCGGACGTGGAGAGTTGCGGGCCAGCTTCCCCGCCGAGATAGACGTTGGACAGGTCGGCCTCGATCTCTTTCGGCGTCCCGGTGAGGACGACGCGTCCGTTCACCATGACGGCGGCGGTGTCGGCGACGTCGAGCACCGCGGCCGCGAACTGCTCCACGACGAGGATCGTGACCCCGTCGGCGGAGATGGTGCGAACGGCCTCGTAGAGCTGGTCGACGATCAGCGGGGCCAAGCCCATCGACAGCTCGTCCAGCAGCAGCATGCTGGGGTCGCTGGCGATCGCCCGGGCGACGGCCAGCATCTGCTGCTCGCCACCGGACATCGTGCCGGCCATCTGGGTGCGCCGCTCGGAAAGGCGCGGGAAGTAGGAGAACGCCCGCTCCTCGACCTCCTTGCGGCTCAACCCCCGGTAGGTCACCATCTGAAGGTTTTCCTTCACCGTCAGGTTCGGGAACACGCCCCGACCCTCGGGGATGGTGCACAGTCCGGCGCGGGCCAGCGACACCGGGTCTACCCCGTTGACCCGGCGCCCGGCCAGCAGCACAGCGCCCTCGGTGGGGGTGTGCAGCCCCGCGACGACGCGCAGCATCGTCGACTTGCCCGCTCCGTTCGGCCCGAGAACGGCCACCACGCCGCCGGCGGGAACCGTGAGGTCGACACCGTGAAGCACCTCGATGGCGCCGTAACCGGCACGGACCCCGCGCAGTTCGAGAAGCGGCTCCGGGGTGATTACTGCCAAGTCGCCATAACCTCTCTCCGCCGTGGCCCGCTGATTCGGGGCGGTAAACGCATCCCCTGCCGCAGCTGGGCTCACGCCGCCGCCTCCTTGGCCGTACCCAGGTACGCGGCCTGAACCTTGGGATCGGCGCGAACGGTCGCGGGGTCGCCCTCGGCCATCAGCTGGCCGAAGTCGAGCACGAAGATGTTGGAACAGACCTGCATGACCAGTTCCATGTCGTGCTCGACGAGCAGGATCGCCATCCCCTCTGCGGCCAGCGAGCGCAGCAGGGCGGCGAAGGTCTTGGTCTCCTCCTCGTCCTGGCCCGACGCGGGCTCGTCCAGCAGCAGGAGCCGGGGACGGATCGCGAGCGCCCGGGCCAGTTCCACGAGGCGACCCTGACCGGTGGGGAGCGAATCGGCTCGGACATCGGCGACGTCGCTGAGGCCGACTCGGGCGAGCAGCTCGTCGGCCGTCGGCGGCGGCCCGTCCAGGGTGACTCCGCGCCGCCCCCACTGCTTACGCAAGCCGCCCGCCACGTGGACGTTCTCCCGCACGGTCAGCTGCCCGAAAAGCTCGAGCCGCTGGAACGTACGCGCCATCCCCAACCGGGCCCGCTTGTAGGGAAGCAGGCCCCCGATGTCCTTGTCGTCGAGGACGACCTTGCCCCGGGTGGGCTCCTGCTGGCCCGTGATGACGTTGAACATCGTCGTCTTGCCGGCACCGTTCGGGCCGATCAATCCCGTGATCCGGCCGGCGTCGGCGACCAGGCTCACCGCTGAGAGAGCGGTGTGGCCGCCGAAGCGAACGGTGACGTCCTGGACCTCAAGCAGGGACATTCGTGACCTCCGGGAGATGCAGCGTCTGGTCGAGCACCAGGACATCCTCGGCGCCGACCGGGGAGTCCAGGCCGAGCCACTCCAGAGGCACCGAAGTGCCATCGCTCGACACGGTCTTCGGACCGGCATCCTTGGACGCTCTGCGTGCGTCGAGCGCCTCCGCGATTCCGGGCAGTGCGAGCAGGATGACGATTCCGCCGACGACGAGCGTCCAGCCGCCCACCGCGTTCTGCGTGCGCAGCAGATAGAGCAGCCCGCAGAGACCGACCCCTCCTCCGATAAGCGCCGGATGCTTCGTCGTAAGAGCGAACCTTGGGCGCAGATCGGCAGCTATGAAGCCGTTCGGATTGTTGCCGAGGCCGATGGCACCGAATCCGGTCAGGATCGAGGAGGCCTGCGTGAGCCTGATGTGAAACCAGGTGCCGTTGAAGATGTTCGTCGTGATCGGCATGCCCAGGAAGACCGCCGCGAAGAATGCGCTCCCGATGGAGCTCACCCCACCGATGACGACCACCAGCAAGATGCCGAGCCCGTTGAAGAACTGGAACGTATCCGGGGTCGCCGTCTGCAAGGCGGCGCCGTAAATACCGCCACCGAAGCCGGCCATGGCCGCCGACAAGGTGAAGACGGCCAGCGTGGTCATGCGCGGGTTCATGCCCAGCGTCTCGCACGCCGCCGGACTCTCCTTCAGGGCGAGCAGGCGCTGACCGAACTGGCTGCGCCGGATCGCGACCACCACCAGCGCCATGATCGCGAACATGATCGCCCCGAAGACGAAGTACGACTTCGCCGATTTCACCGAGAGGCTGCCGATGCTGAACGGGTTGAACGACAGCGACCCGGACTCGAACAGGTCGAACTTCTTATGACCGAACGAGTTGAACGCGGGCAACTGGAACACCCAGTTGTCGAGGGTCACCGCGAAAGCCGCGGTCAGCAGCGCCAGGTAGATCCCTGATAGTCGCAGTGCGGGCAACGAGATGATCGCCCCCGCGACGGCCGCCACCAGGGCAGCCAGTAACAGTGAGGCGGGCGCGCCATTCGCACCGGCATGAGCAACGACCACCGCCCCGATGCCGGCGAACGACAGTTGACACAGGGATATTCGCCCGGCGTAGCCGACGAGCGGTATCAGGGACAGCGCGATGATCCCGATGCCCCACATCTTCGTCGAGGCGAACAGGTCACCTGGAGAGATGATCGGGGTGGCAGCAAGAGCCATCACCACAATGATCCCGACGAAGATCAGGCTGCCGCGCCATGTGGGCGTCGGACTGATCTCGCGCGTTCGATGGGTGGACGCGCCGCGCAGCTTGGTCTGCTTCAACAACAGGACGGCCAGTAGCAGCACGACCACCGGGGTGATCGCTCCCAGGCCGCTCACGTACTGCTGACCGGTCTTGATCTTCGGCAGGTAGCCGACCACGAGGTCGTTCGCGAGACCCAGGATCAACGCTCCGACGAACGTCATGGGGAGGCTGCGCAGCCGCCCGATCATCGATGCGGCGTAGGCGTTGACGATCAGCAGCGTCAACGGCAACGCCGAGAGGTTCAGCTTGGGGGCGACCAGGATTCCGGCGAGGGCGGCGAGCTGGGTCCCGATGATCCAGGAAGCCTGCGACGCCCGGTTGGGTCGCGCCCCGTTCATCACGGCCAGGGAGCGGTCATCCACCGTGGCCCGCATCGCGACACCGAGGCGGGTGCGGTACAGCAGGACGCGCAGACCGATGGCGACGAGGGCGGCGAGCACGAGCACGGTGACGTCGTTGTAGGGGATGTCGATGTTGGCGATGGTGAACTTGTTGCCGAACAGCTCGTGCGTCGTGCGGAAGGTCGTCGGGTCCCAAATCGTCTGGACGATTCCCACGGTGGCCACCAGCACGGCAACCGTGACGACGAGCTTGGTCGCGTCGGACGTGCCTTCGAGTCGCCGCATGACGACGCGCTCGGTGAACAGAGCCAAGGCCGGGGCCAGGACGCCCAGGGTGACCAGGATCGCGACCGGCGCCGGCCAGCCCCAATGGAAGCGCATCTGCCAGTAGGCGAAGGCCCCGAACGCGCCTGTCGCGCCGTGCGCGAAGTTGAAGACGCCGGTGGTGACGTAGGTAAGAGTCAGGCCGCTCGCAGTGATCGCGTAGATACCTGCAGTGGTGAGTCCACTGATTGCGTAGATGAGAAACTCATGCATCCGCGGAGGGCCTCTTTCGTCCGGCCAAAGCTGTTGGTGGGATCGCGCGCGAGCTCAGCGTCGGGACCGAGCCACCGGTCGCGGCCGGGTGAGCCCGACAGCCAGGGTGGCGCAGATCACTCCCGCCATTCGCGCTATGAAACCTGTTCCGGTCACGCGCTGCAACCGGATCGCTCATTTCACAGGTAGTTGGGAAGCAACTTTTCATGTTTGGCAGAAGGTGACATCTGGCGGATGCCGCCCCCTCCCTGACGGATTGTCAGAAACTCCTGAGTCACCGTCAGGTATACAGCGATGCAGCACTCTATTCACCGACCGTTCGCTGGCGCAGACCGACCCTCCCCGCACCCGAAGGACCCGCTATGACGACCGACCCCGCGGCGCCAACTGCCCCTCCGTCGACCGAACAGTCGCACGTGCCCTCCGCCGTGCGAGCCATCGGCGGCGACCCTGCTGACCGGCCCAAGACCTCCTCGCGCGACTACCGGAAAATGCATGCAGACCTCACGCGTTGGCTGACTGGGATCCTGCCGGACGGCGCAGAGCCCGTCCTCGGACAGCTCGACGTACCCAGCGGCAACGGCATGTCGAGCGAGACGCTCCTGTTCGAGGCGAGCTGGAGCGATATCTCCGGTGGCGGGGCCCGCACGACCGAATCGCTGGTGGCCCGCGTGGCTCCCGACCCGGCGGCCGCTCCGGTCTTCGAGGCCTACTACCTCGATCGCCAGTTCCGCGTGATCCAGGAAGTACGGGAGCTCACGTCCGTGCCCGTGCCCAACCTGCGCTGGCTCGAGACCGATAGCTCCGTCCTCGGCGAACAGTTCTTCGTGATGGACCGGATCGACGGCGTGGTGCCCACCGACCTACCGCCGTACGCCCTGACCGGCTGGGTCGCGGAGGGCACCCCGGAGCAGCGCCAGCGCCTGCAGGAGACGTCGGTGAAGGTGCTGAGCGACCTGCACGCGATCCCGAACGCCGCGGAGCGGTTCGCGTTCCTGCAGCCACACCGCACCGATCCGAGCAGCCTTCGCCAGCATGTGATCGACACCCGCCGGTACTACGACTGGACCTCGTCGGACGGGATGCGGTCGCCGCTGATCGAGCGCTCCTTCGAGTGGCTCGAGGCGCACTGGCCCCAGCACGAGGGCCCCACCGTGCTGTCGTGGGGTGACTCGCGGATCGGCAACATGATGTATCGCGATTTCGCGCCGGTGGCCGTGCTCGACTGGGAGATGGCGGCTGTCGCGCCGCCAGAGGTCGACCTCGCCTGGATGGCGTTCATGCACTTCTTCTTCGAGAGCATGCTCGGCAAGCACGGGATGTCAGGCCTGCCGGATCTGCTCAATCCCGCCGACATCGCTGCCACATACGCCGAGCTCTCCGGCTACGAGCCACGCAACCTCGACTGGTATCTGACCTACAACGCCGTTCGCTACGCCATCGTGATGTTCCGGATCGGACGCCGTCAGCTGCTGTTCGGCGAGATGGAGATGCCCGACGACCTCGACGACATGACCGGGATCCGGGATGAGCTCGAGGCGCTGCTGGCAGGCCGGTCGCCGCTGACGATCGGGTCCTGAGCAAGCGCTTGGTCCCGGTTCGCGCGGTGGGCGTCCGAGAGGCAGCTAGGGTGCAGGTCATGGTACGAGGATGAGTAAGCAGCTGAAGCTCGGCCTCTCACTCGGCTACTGGGGAGCGGGCAAGCCCGACCACGCCGAGGCCGTGGCCGAAGCGGAGCGCCTCGGGTTCGACTCGATCTGGACCGCCGAGTCGTGGGGCTCCGACGCGCTGACCCCCTTGGCCTGGCTCGGGGCCAGCACCTCGCGCATCCGTCTCGGCACCGCCCTGATGCAGCTCTCGGCGCGCACCCCGACGGCGGCGGCGATGGCTGCGCTGACCATGGACCTGCTGTCGGACGGACGCTTCGTGATGGGCGTCGGGGTCTCCGGCCCCCAGGTGGTGGAGGGCTGGTACGGCGAGCCGTTCGCGCAGCCGCTCGCCCGCACCCGGGAGTACATCAAGATCGTTCGTGACGTCATGGCCCGCAAGGAGCCGGTGACCAACGCGGGCCCGCACTACCCGCTGCCGCTTCCCGGGGGTACCGGGCTCGGCAAGCCGCTGAAGCCGATCACCCACCCGCTGCGCGAGGATCTGCCGATCATCCTCGGCGCGGAGGGCCCCAAGAACATCGCGCTCGCCGCCGAGATCGCCGACGGCTGGCTGCCGATCTTCTACGCGCCCAAGCACGAGGCGATGTACCGCGACTCGCTGAACGAGGGCTTCGCCCGCCCCGGAGCGCGCCGTACGGCCGATGACTTCGAGGTGCTCGCCGGCGCCCCCGTGATCGTCACCGACGACGTGGAAGCCGCGGCCGACCTGATCCGCCCGGGCATCGCGCTCTACATCGGCGGCATGGGCGCCAAGGAGGTCAACTTCCACGCCCGGGTCTACGAACGGATGGGCTACGAGGCCGAGGTCGCCAAGATCCAGGACCTCTACCTCTCCGGCCACAAGAACGAGGCGATCGCCGCCGTACCTACGAGGCTGATCGAGGAGACCGCCCTCATCGGGCCCATGGCCAAGCTCCGCGACGATCTGGCGGCCTGGCAGGAATCGTTCGTCACCTGCCTGCTGCTGCCACCCGACATCGCGACCATGCGCACCATGACTGAACTCTTGAGCTAACTGACGACAGAGGAGAAGCGATGGCAACGGGTGGATTCATCGACTACACCGGCAAGAACGTGCTCGTCACCGGGGGTTCGTCGGGGGTCGGTGCATCTCTCGTCGATCTGCTCGCGAGCCTCGGCGCGGCCGTCACGGTGCTTGACCGCCAGGAGCCGCCTGCCGAGATCCAGTCCTCGGTGAGCGCGTTCATCAAGGCCGACCTGTCCGACCCGGCATCAGTGGACGCCGCGATCGAGCAGGCTCCCGCACGGCTCGATGTTCTGGTCAACAACGCCGGAGTCGCCGACACCTTCCCGCCGCGCGTCGTCATCGCCGTCAACTACCTCGCGCTGCGCCGGCTGTCGGAGAAGCTGATCGACCGCATGCCTCCCGGCAGCGCCATCGTCAACACCGCGTCGATGGCCGGACAGGGCTGGCCGGCGCACCTCACCGAGATCAACGAGCTGATCTCGATCGGCGACTGGGAGAAGTCACTGGAGTGGGTCGATGCCCACCAGCCCACCCTCTTCCCGCAGCCGTACGGATTCTCCAAGGAGATCAACCAGATCTGGACTCGCCGCTCTTCCCACGCGACGATCGCCCGGGGCGTGCGCACCGTCAGCGTCTGCCCGGGCATCATCGACACCCCGCTGCTGACCGACTTCCGCGCCACTATGGGCGAGCAGGTCATCGACTGGACGGTCTCGCAGTCGACCGGTGTGCTGTGCACCCCGCGCGAGGTCGCCAACGTCATCGCCTTCCTCGGCAGCAGCGCCGCGTCGCTCATCAACGGCGAGAACGTCTACGCCGACTTCGGTTTCTCCGCAGCGATGGCGACCGGCCAGGTCGATTTCAGCGGCATGGCCTGAGCACGTTCACGTCTGTCGTCACACATCTGTCATCACACCGAAAGGACAATGAGGCCCCGGTGGTGCGGCTCGTCGAAACCAAGATCGAATTCCCCTACAAGCGCAGTCTGGGACCGGTGATCGGCGCGTTCAGCGCCGCGCTGGCCGAGCACCGCATCACGGGCGTACGTACCGGCGCCGGTCGGGTGCTGTGCCCGCCGCTCGAATACGACCCCGATACCGGCGAGGGCAATGACCCGACGCTGATCGAGGTCGGCCCGGCCGGCACCGTCACCTCATGGACCTGGGTGGCCGAGCCGCTGCCGAATCACCCGCTGGACCGGCCGTTCGCGTTCGCCATGATCAAGCTCGACGGCGCCGACACGGAGATGTTCCACGCCGTCGACGCCGGCAGCGAGGAGGCCATCACGCGCGGCACGCGGGTGCTGCCGCAGTGGCGTGCGGAACCGCGCGGCCGCATCGACGACCTGGCGTACTTCGTGCCCGAGTCCGCCGCCCCGGCCGCCGCGTCGGGGCCCGTGCCGGCGAAAGCAACCGAGCCCGTGAAGACCATGGAACATTGGGTTTCGCTGACCTACAACGAGGCCGTCGCCCCCGCCGCCGAGCGCTTCGCCAACGGACTCCTCGAAGGAAAGATCACCGGCCAGAAGTGCCCCGTGTGCGGGCGCACCTACATCCCGCCGCGCGACAGCTGCACCGTCGACGGCGTGCCCGTCAGCCCGGACAACGACCTGGTGCTCCCCGACCGCGGGGTCATCACCAACTACACGGTCGTGCTGCCGGTGCAGTACCCCGGACAGCGCGAGACCGAGCCGTTCGCCCGGGTCTCGGTGCTGCTCGACGGCGAGGAGGGCTTGTTGAACCTGCAGTCGGTGATCGGCATCCCCGCCGCCGAGGTGCATCCCGGCATTCGCGTGAAGGCCGTCTGGGTGCCCGAAGGTGAGCGCGATGTCGCCGAGCTCGGCACCCGCAGCTGGGGTTCGGTCGACGGCTGCATCGCCGGCTGGGAGCCCACCGGCGAACCGGACGACACCACCGTCGACATCGGGCGGGTGAGCTGACGTGGCCGCACGTAGCGCACCCCGAATTGCCGTAGTCGGCTACGCGCAGACCCCGATGGTCCGCCTCAGCGAGGAGGCGGAGGTCAAGCTGGTCCAGGACGTCGTGATCGCCGCTCTGAAGAACGCCGGGGTCCAGCGCCACGAGGTCGGCTTCACCTGCTCGGGCAGCTGCGACTACCTGTCCGGCGGCACGTTCACCTTCGTCGCCAACCTCGACGCCGTCGGCGCGTGGCCGCCGATCCACGAGTCGCACGTCGAGATGGACGGGGCGTGGGCGTGCTATGAAGCGTGGGTACGCCTCCACCACGGTGACATCGACACCGCGCTCGTCTTCGGCTCGGGCAAGTCCTCGACCGGCGACCTTTCCGCCGTGATGCCGTTGCAGATGGACCCTTACTACCTGGCGACCCTGGGCGCGGATCCCATCACGCTGGCCGCGCTGCAGGCCCGCGCAGTGCTGGACGCGGGCGACGCCACCGAGCGCGATTTTGCCGAGGCCGCCGCGCGCAGCCGCACCAGCGCCGAGAGCAATCCCTACGCCCAGGTGAAGGGATCTGCCGGGGCTGACGCGCTCCTTTCGGAGGCGTACGTCCGCAATCCGCTGCGGGCCAGCGACCTTCCACCGATCAGCGACGGGGCCGTCGCCGTGGTGCTCGCCACCGAGGAGAAAGCCCAGCAGCTGGCGGCCGCCGGCGGGTTCACGCCGGCGTGGATCACCGGCATCGACCATCGCATCGAACCGCACTATCCCGGCGTACGCGACCTGACGACCTCACCGTCCACGCGCAAAGCGGCCGATGTCGCCGGGCTCGCGGACGGTCCGATCGAGGTGGCCGAGCTCTCGGCGCAGTTCTCCCACCAGGAGGGGATCCTCACCCGGTCGCTGGGGCTGGATGCCGGCACCGAGATCAACCCGTCCGGCGGGGCGCTTGCCGCCAACCCGATCATGGCGACCGGGCTGGTGCGCATCGCCGAAGCCGCCAAGCAGATCAGGGAGAACGGGCGCCGGCGCGTCCTTGCCCATGCCACGAGTGGTCCGCTGCTACAGCAGAACCTCGTCGCAATCCTGGAAGCTGCCCAGTTCGAAGGGAACAACCGATGAGCGCTGAGCCGACCGCGATCGTCGGGATTGGCCAGACCAAGCACAAGACGCGGCGCGAGGACGTCTCGCAGGCGGGCCTGCTCCGCGAAGCCGCGCAGCGGGCGCTCGACGACGCCAACATGACGTGGAAGGACATCGACACCGTCGTCATCGGCAAGGCGCCCGACGCGTTCGAGGGCGTCATGATGCCGGAGCTGTACCTCGCCGACGCGCTCGGCGCCGCCGGTAAGCCGATGATGCGGGTGCACACCGCGGGGTCGGTCGGCGGGTCGACCGGCATCGTCGCGTCGCACCTCGTCAGCAACCGCATCCACCAGCGGGTACTGGCCGTTGCGTACGAGAAGCAGTCCGAGGGCAACGCGCAGTGGGGCCTCGGCGGCGGCAAGAGCGGGTCGATGGGCGCGGGCGGGATCTTCGCCCCGTGGATCCGGGCGTACATCGAGCGCAGCGGCGCACCCGAGCACATCGGGTGGAAGGTCGCCGTCAAGGACCGGCTCAACGCGCTCAAGAACCCGTACGCCCACCTGCAGCTGACCGACATCTCGATCGACAAGGTGCGCGAGTCGCCGATGCTCTGGGATCCGCTGCATTTCCTGGAGTCCTGCCCGTCCTCGGACGGCGCGATGGCGGTCGTCTTCACCGACGAGGCGGGCGGCAAGGCGGCAGCGCAGGCGGGACGCCAGCCGGCCTGGATCCTGTCGACCGCGATGCGCAGCGAGCCGACGCAATTCCCGCGGCGCGATCCGGTGCGGCCGGCGGCGGGGGTGCACTGTGCCGCCGACGTCTACGCGGGCGCCGGGATCACCAACCCGCGCGAGCAGATCGACGTCGCCGAGCTGTACGTGCCGTTCAGCTGGTATGAGCCGATGTGGCTGGAAGGCCACGACATCGCGCCGGTCGGCGAGGGCTGGAAGATGACCGACTCGGGCGAGACGGAGATCGGCGGCGCCTTCCCGGTCAACCCGTCGGGCGGCGTGCTCTCATCGAACCCGATCGGCGCGTCCGGGCTGATCCGTTTCGCCGAGGCCGCGCTGCAGGTGCGGGGCATGGCCGGCGAGCACCAGGTCGATGACGCGCACGTCGCCCTGGCCCAGGCCTACGGCGGCGGCGCCCAGTACTTCGCGATGTGGGTCGTCGCCGACGCGCTGGACGCCGTCAGCCGCTCCTGAGCCGGGTCAGGGCGTGAGATCGGGCAGTTTCATGCTGAGGTTGGCCGCCTCGATGCCGCCGTCGACGTCGAGCACCTTGCCGGTGACGTACGCGGCCGCGTCCGACGCCAGGTAGAGCGCGGCAGCGGCGATCTCCTCGGGGACGCCGATGCGGGCGAGCGGCGTCTTGGACTCGAGCTCGGCCTTCAACTCCGGGCTGCCGCTCACGATCTCCAGCGCCGACGTGGCGATCGAGCCCGGCGAGATGGCGTTGACCCGGATGCGCGGGGCGAGGTCGGCCGCCAGCAGGTGGGTCATGTGGATCAGCGCGGCCTTGGCGGTGCCGTAGGCGACGTACCCGCGGTCGCGCACCCGCCCCATCGTCGAGGTGATGTTGATGACCGACGCGCCGGGCGAGCGCAGCAGCAGCGGAGTCGCCTGCTGCGTCAGCGAAAAGGCGGTCGTGACGTTGAACATGAACGCCTCGTTGAACATTTTCGGCGTGGTGTCGAGGAACGGGGTCGGCATGGTGCCGCCGACATTGTTCACGACGATGTCGAGGCGCCCGAACTCCTGCTCGGCCGCGGCGACCAACTTCTCCGCAGCCCCTGCCTCAGCAGAGTTCATGCACAGTGCGACGGCCCGCCGGCCGGTCGCCTCGACCGCCTTCGACACCTCGTCGAGCTGGGATTGGGTACGCGCGCAGATCACCACATCGGCACCGGCTTCGGCGAACCCGAGGGCGATGGCCGCCCCGAGTCCGCGCCCGGCTCCGGTGACGATGGCAACGCGGTCGGTCAGTGAGAAGGCATCGAGGATCACGTCGCCATCCTGCCTTGCCACCTCACGGGCCCGGCAGGCAGGGGCACGGAACGATGCGCGCTGGCCCCGCATACGATCCGGTGCTCTCCGGAGCCGAGAGTTTGTTTCAGCCGGGCAGACGATCGGATGCTTTTCGCTGCTTCGGCGCCGCGCGACTGCCCGTCAGGTACGCCGAAAGCAAGCGATCGTCTGCTCGAGCGGCAACAGGCCGCCCTCGGCAGAGCAGCGTTTTGGCTGCTCGGCCGCTGCGTCTAAGCGGAGCCGAGCCCGCCCGTCGACGGGGGTGCGGAGAAGGCGTCGAGCCCGTCGAGCTGGTGGCCCATGCGCTCGCGCTTGGTCTTCAGGTAGCGCAGGTTCTCGGCGGTGACCGTCGGGGCGAGCGGGACGCGCTCGCTGATCCGCAGGCCGAAGCCTTCGAGCCCGGTGTACTTGGCCGGGTTGTTGGTCATCAGGCGCATCGGGCCGACGCCGAGCTCCGCGAGGATCTGCGCGCCGATGCCGTACTCGCGATCATCGACCGGCAGCCCGAGCGCGATATTCGCATCGACCGTGTCGTGGCCCATGTCCTGCAGGCCGTACGCGCGCAGCTTGTGGGCGATGCCGATGCCGCGCCCTTCCTGGCCGCGCAGGTAGACGCAGACGCCGCGGCCGGCACGCGCGATGGCGTCCATCGCCTGGGCCAGCTGGGTGCCGCAATCGCAGCGGCGGGAACCGAAGACGTCGCCGGTGAGGCACTCGCTGTGGACGCGGACCAGGACGGGCTCAGTGCCGGTGGGATCGCCGGCGACGAACGCCAGGTGCTGCTCGCCGTCGAGGACCGACTCGAACGCGACCGCTTCGAACGCCCCCCACTCGGTGGGGATGGTGGCCGAGCTGACCCGCGTGACCAGCCGCTCGGTGCGGTGCCGGTAACGGACGATGTCGTCGATCGAGATCAGCAGCAGGCCGTGCTCGGCGCAGAACTCGACCAGGTCGGGCACCCGGGCCATCGTGCCGTCAGCCTTGACGACCTCGCACAGCACGCCGGCGGGGCGCAGGCCGGCCAGCCGGGCCAGGTCGACCGCGGCCTCGGTGTGACCGGCGCGCTTGAGCACGCCGCCGCGCCGGGCGCGCAGCGGGAAGATGTGACCCGGACGGCGCAGATCACCCGGCACCGTGGCGGGGTCGATCAGAGTCTTGACGGTGAGCGCGCGATCGGCGGCCGAGATCCCGGTCGTGGTGCCGAAGGCGTCGACCGACACCGTGAAAGAGGTGCCCTGCGAGTCGGAGTTGTCGTCCGGCGGGACCATCAGCGGCAACGCGAGATCGTCGAGCCGATCACCTTCCAGCGCCACGCAGACCAGGCCGCCGCACCGGACGATGAAGGCCATCTGCTCCGGGGTGACGAGTTCGGCCGCCATGATGACGTCGCCCTCGTTCTCCCGGTCGGCGTCGTCAACGACGACTACCGGCTCGCCGCGGGCAATTGCCGCCAGGGCATCCTCGACCGCCGCGAACGGCGACGTTGCCGCCTCGGCGGCAGCCGCAACGGCTTCGGTGCGCCCGGCCTTGCCGCTCACTCGGATTCGCCTCGACCCGTAAAAACTAGAACGCGTTTCACACCAGGAGCGTAACCCCACCGGGCGTGCGCTGCCACCCCGGGGTTCTGAGATGCACCTGACAATTCCATCCAGGATACGGCGCGGCCCCACCCACTCAGGCGAAAGATGCGTCAGGCCCACCCAACCCGTGGGAATCGCCGTATGAATAAGGCACCATGCAGACCCCCTTCTGGTGCTTGCCGCCTGCTGACCCGAGCACGCACCTCGATGGCAAGACTTCGATCCGAAAGGACGCGGCCGATGGCCTCCACTGAGCACGTCGTGATCGTCGGCGGAGGGCTGGCCGGCTGGCGCGCTGCCGAGGAACTGCGCGCCGCGGGCTTCGACGGCCACCTGACGTTGCTGTCCGACGAGCAGCACCCTCCCTACGACCGTCCTCCGCTGTCGAAGCGGCTGCTCAAGGCCGACGTGGAGGCCAGCCCGATTCACCTGGCCCGCGAAGGCAGCGACGAGGCGACGCTCAACCTCGATCTGCGGCGGGGCGTGCGGGCCGTGGGGATCCGGCCGGGCGTCGTGCTGACCGACGGCAGCGGGCAATCAGGTGAGGTGAGCTACGACGCGCTCGTCATCGCGACCGGCGTACGGGCGCGCGAGCTGCCCGCGCTCTCCGGGCACCCCCGGGTGCACCTGCTGCGCACCTTCGACGACGTGCTGGACCTGCGGCGGGCGCTCGACACGGCCAAGAGCTTGCTGGTCGTCGGCGCCGGATTCATCGGCGCGGAGGTGGCGACGGCCGCCCATGACCGCGGGATCGCCGTGACCGTCATCGAGGCTCTCGACGTGCCCTACCAGCGCACGCTCGGCGAATTGCTCGGCGGCATCGTCGGCCGGATGGCCCACCGCTACGGGGTGGGCCTGCTGACGGGCACGGGGGTGGCCGAGCTGATCGACAGCGAAGACAGCGTCCACGTCCGCCTGTCGGACGCCACCACGATCGAGGCCGACATCGCGGTGGTGGGTGTGGGCACCGAGGTCAACGTCGAGTGGCTGCTGCACCCGGCCACGCCCGGCGGCGCCGACTGGCAGACCGGGGTCACCTGCGACGGCGCCGGGCGCGCGCTCGGTCTGGATCCGTCGTTCGGCCGGATCTACGCCCTGGGTGACGTGGCTGCCTGGCACGACCAGCCGCACGACCGCCACCTGCGCTTCGAGCACTGGACCACCGCCGTCGACCAGGCGCCGGTGCTGGCCCGCGCCCTGGTGCGCGACCTGGCCGGCGAGCCTGGCGAGCCCACCTCGCCGTTACTGCCGTACTTCTGGTCCGACCAGTTCGGACGCAAGGTTCAGCTGCTCGGACGTCCGGGGCTGGCCGACTCCGTGGAACTGCTCCACGGCGAGGAGCCGGCCGACCTTGATGAGCCTGCCCCGCGCAAGCTGCTGGCCGGCTACTTCGCCGGCGACCGGCTGGTCGCCATCGCCGGCATCAGCGCCCCCGCGCTGCTCGGGCGCTACCGGCCGCTGCTCACCGAGGGCGCCTCACGCGTGCGCGTACGCGCGCTGGCCGCCGAGATCGGCTGACGGTCAGGCCTTCTGCTCGCGGCCGTAGATGACGCCGAGGAAGCGTCCGATCGCCGCGGCTGTCGCGGCAGCCCGTACCGAGCCGAAGAGGTCGAAGGCATGCTGGGCGAGCGGAAGTTCCGCGTAGGCCACCGTCTCCTTCGACATCTCGCGCAGCCGCTGCACGAACAGGCGACCCTGCTCCACCGGCACGAGCGAGTCGTTCGTGCCGTGCAGGACGAACATCGGCGGCGCGTCAGGGCCGATCTGATCGATCGGGGAAGCGGCATGGAAAGGCGCCGGGTCGTCCTGCAGGGTGCCCTTGACCACCATGCGCTCGAGCATCCGCGGCAGCCCGGAGTGACCCGTCCCGCCTTCGTCGACCCAGTCGTAGACGCCGTACAGGGGGACCGCCGCCTTCACCGACGTGTCGACATGCTCGAAGCCCGGTTGGTAGGCCGGGTCGTTGGGGGTGAGGGCCGCCAGCGAGGAAAGGTGTCCACCGGCCGATCCGCCCGTGATGCACAGGAAATCAGGGTCGCCGCCGTGCTCGGCGATATTGGCGCGGATCCACGCAATCGCCCGCTTCACGTCGATCAGGAAGTCGGGCCAGGTCGCCTTCGGGGCGAGCCGATAGCTCATCGCGACGCAGATCCAGCCACGCTCGGCGAGGTGACTCATCAGCGGGTACGCCTGCACCTGCTTGTTGCCGGTGACCCACCCGCCGCCCGGAACCTGCAGCAGCACGGGCGCTTTCGCCGAGCGGGGAAGGTCCCTGTGACGCCAGACGTCGAGCAGGTTGTAGCGGCCGTGCGGGCCGTAGGCGACGTCGGTGTCCTGCGCGAAATGCTTGCGGATCAGCATCGAGCGCACCGCGCCGGGCGGCTTGGTGTGCCCCGCAGGCTCCGCGGGCCAGGCCGGGCGCCGGATCTCGTGCCGGTAGTCCGGCCCGAGCCCGTCGACGAGGGCCAACTCCAATTCCCCCTCGACGCGATCAGCCGCACGGCGCACCCCGAGCAGCCCGGCGACGCTGGCCGCCGTGAGCGCGAGCCCGGCGACCCCGCGAGGGCTGCGCACATCGCGCGGTCGGGCCAGCGCGGCGGCCGTCGCGACCTGGAACATCGCCGCCTGCAGCGGCAGTTCCGACACCGGCCAGGTGCTGAAGAAGACCAGCGGCGAGAGCGGCCCACGGCGCGAGACCGGGTGGTAGACGTCCAGCGTGGTGAACGCTTCCAGGGCACCGGTGCGCAGCAACCAGTCGCCGGGCCGGCGGCTCATGACCCGGCCTCTGCGCGCAGCACGCCCGCCCGCTTGCTGAGCGCGTACGAGCGCCTGGCCTGGCGGATCGGATGGCGGTCCAGCCCGTTGGTGACGTGACAGAAACTCAGCCCCGTCTGCGGGTCGGCCCACGCGATCTGGCCGCCGACCCCGGAATGGCCGAACGCCCGTGGCGAGGTCGTCGGCCCGAAGTCGTGACGGCGCTCGCCCTTGCCGTCGTCGCCCTTGAGGACCAGCCCGCGGCTGCGGTTGGCCGGGTCGCCGGTCATCGGGTCGATGAAGTGGCAGCGGGCGACAGTGGTGACATCGGCGAGCATCGCCGGATCCCACAGGCGTGCCGGGTCGTGCAGCAGGGCCTGGTAGAAGAGCGCCACGTCGGCGGCCGTGGAGATTGCGCCTCCACCAGGCACGCCGGCGCGGCGCCCGTTGTCGGTGTTGAACTCCAGCAGGGCCAGTTCATCGCCGGCACCCGGAAGCTCGCGGATCCCGAGGGTGCGCTCCAATTCGTCCGGGTCGGGCAGCTCCCCAGAATTGACGACCTCTTGCACGTCCAAGGCATCCTCCGGTTCGACCCCCAGGGCAAGGGCTTTGAGTCCCAGCGGCGTGAGGACGCGATCGCGTACGACCTCACGGAAGTCACGGCCGGTCGCCCGCTGGATGAGCTCGGCGAGGACCCAGTGCCCCGACGCCGGGTGGTAGGCGAACGCGCTACCGGGGGGCCAGTCCAGGCGCCAGTCGGCGAAGCGGCGCAGCCGGCTCTCCCGGTCGTTCCACAAGCGGGGCCCCATGGGTGCCTGCGGGAAGCCGCCGGTGTGCAGCAGGACGTGCTCGAGGGTCACCGCGTCCTTGCCGTTGGCCGCGAACTCGGGGATGTCGGCCGCGATCGGACGGTCCAGCGCGAGCGCACCCTCGGTCAGCAGCATCCAGATGACCGACGCCACCACCGGCTTCGTCGCCGAGAAGATGACGTACCGGCTCCCCGCTGCGGCGCCGTAGGTCTCCTCGAGCACCACCTGCCCCTGGTAGGCCACGGCGATCTGGCACGACGGCACGGCACCGGAATCCACGCTCTGCCGAGCACGCCGCCGAAGCTCCTGCGCGGCGTGCGGATCGAGCGCCCTGTCCGTCATCCCGCCCACCCTACGAGCGGATCAGCCGCCTGCTGCGCGGACGCACGTTCTTGGCCGGTTCGCCGAGGCGCAGCACCTCGTCGAAACCGGCGACCACGCAGCGGTGGAAGAGCGCTGGATCGGCTATCGCCGCCTCGTCCAGGGTGACGCCGATCCCGCAGGTGCCGTTGTAGGACAGCAGTACGAACATCACGGCGACGCCCGGCGCGGGACCGAACGAGAACATGCCCTCGACCGCCGCCCCGGCGAGGAAGACCTGGCCGGGGAAGCCGGAAACGTTGCTGGCCTGCACGTCGAGCTGACCCTGCTGGCGGGCGATCTCAGCGAGCAGCAACGAGGGCGTGCGGGCGAAGACCCGGGCGAGCACGTTGGTCGCTCCGTGCGCCGGCTCGGCCCGCCCGGCTGCCACGAGATCGTGCACCTCGCGGATCCGTTCCCCCGGATCGGCCTGCCCCACGCGAGCGGCGAAGCGGACCGCGCTGAAGTGGTTGCCGCCCGGCGAATCGTCGGTGGCGGCGGCGAGCCCGGTCGCTGCTCCCGGCCGGCCGTAGACCGGGACCGCCATCGGCAGCCGCTCGACCGTGACTCCGAGAGCTTCGTGGTAACGCCGCATCGCGCCGAGCACCCCGGCCAGGTACGCGTCGTTCACCGTGCCACCAGCCGCCCGCCCGGCGCGTTTGAGCCCGTCGAGCGGCACCTCGTGCATGAGGAGCCGGCGCTTCGTGCCGCGAGCCCGAAGGGCCGGCGACGGCGCTGCTGCCGGCGGGGTCACGAGCCGCCCGAGGGAGCGGGCGAAGCCGACCACCTGGCTAGCGGCCTGAGTCGGGTCGGCGGCGGCGCGCAGCCCGGCAGCGGTCGCCCACATCCCGGCCCGCAACGCGTCGACGGTCAGGTCGGCGGGCAGCTCGACGAGCCGGTCGCGCAGCAGCGCCGCGCGGCTCGTGCGGGCCGCGCGGCGCGACGCGATCCGCTCCACCGCCGGCTCGCCCGTCGGGTGCGGCTCCAGGTCCAGCAACGCCAGCGCGATCTTCAGCACCCCGACCCCGTCGCCCAGGGCATGCGAGAACTTCCACAGCAGCGCCGCCCGCTCGCCGGGAACTCCCGGGTCGCGCACTCCTTCGACGAGCGTCAACTCCCAGAGCGGGCGCGCCGGATCCAGCGGCGCCATCGCCGCCAGCTCGGTGAGAGTCATCAGTTCGGCGAAGCCGCCGGGATCCGGTACTCGCACGTGACGCAGGTGATACGCCAGCTCGAAGTCAGGGTCGGCCACCCAGTGCGGGCGGCTGATCGGCAGCAGCGGGGTGACGACCCGCTGGCGCAGCCGGGGCACTCGCCGGGTCGCGCGCTCGACGGCGGCCATCAGGGCCGACCACTCCGGAGCACGGTCGAGCAGGCACAACCCGATGAGCGACGAGCGCCTGCGCGGATCCGCGTCGCCGTGCAAGAGCAGCGCGTCGACGGGAGCCAGCTCCTCGTCCGGCATGCTGCCGGCCGGCCGCGAGGCGTTGGCCACGTCGACGCCTCCCGTCCCCTGCCCTGGGCGGACTGCGAGTCGTCCGACTCGCAGCTCGCCCCTAGGGTGCCTGATCCGGATGGCGGCAGCGTTAAAACACGCGGTTAAAACACGCGCAACCGTTCCAGACCGTCAGCTGTAGCGGGCGCGCAGCTCGTGCTTGAGGATCTTGAGCGTGGCGTTGCGAGGCATGGCGTCGACGATCTCGAGCTGCTCCGGGATCTTCTGGGTCATCAGACCGTGCTCGCGCAAATAGGTCGACATCTCCTGGAAGGTGATCGACGGCCCGTCCAGGACGCCTTCGACGACGGCACACACGCGCTCGCCGCGTTCGGGATCAGGCAGGCCGATCACGGCGACGTTGGCGACCAGCGGGTGCTCGTAGAGCAGGTCCTCGATCTCCTTGGCGGAGATGTTCTCGCCCTTGCGGATGATGACGTCCTTCAGCCGACCGGTGAGCGTCACATGGCCGTCGGGCCGCTGCACGCCGAGATCGCCGGTGCGGAAGTAGCCCTGCTCGTCGAAGGCCACCGCGTTCAGTTCGGGGTCGGTGTAGCCGTGGAAGACCGCCGGGCCACCGACGCGCACCTCGCCCTCGGTGCCGGCCGGCATGTCCTCCCCGTTGCCTCCGACGATGCGCAGCTTGGTGCCACGGATGGGCGCGCCCTCGGTGTAGGCCAGCTGGTCGTCGGTGTCGTGCGGGGAGTTCTGCGTGATCATCGGGACTTCGGTCATGCCGTACCCGTGCGCGACGACCACGCCCATCTCGCGCTTGACCTCGAAGAAGATCTCCGGCGGCTTGGGAGCGCCACCGCCGCTGAGGACCCGCAGGGTGGGCACGAGCGCACCGGGCTCTCCAGCGGCCACCTTTGCGCGGTGCAGCGACAGGAACGTCGAGTAGAAGGCAGTGCTGCCGCCGGCCATCGTGGCGCCCACCCGGTTCAGCAGGCCCACCACGGTCGTCGGATCGAATGCCTCGATCAGGATCGCCGGGAATCCCTGGGTGAGCATCGTGACGAGGTAGTCCGGGCCGCCGATGTGCGCGAACGGGAATGCGATCGAGCCGACGTCGGACGGGGACATCTCCATCGCCACCGCCAGGCCGATCCCGCCGGCGAGCAGCGTGCCGTCGCTGTGGCGTACGCCCTTGGGATCGCTGGTGGTGCCGGACGTGTAGTAGATCCAGCGGACATCGTCGGCCGAGGTCGGCGCAGGCGGCAGCGCGGCCGGATCGGCTTCGGGAAGCTCGTCGTAAGCGACGAGGATGCGCGGCTTGGACGCCATGCCGGCAGCGATCCGCTCGGCCATCGCCAGGTAATCGAAGCCGCGCCAGGTACCGGGCACGACCATGAGCTCGGCGCCGGTCTGGCGCACCGCGAAGCCGACCTCGCGTTCGCGGTAGATGTGGATGATCGGGTTCTGCACGGCCCCCAGGCGAGCGAGGGCCATCGACAGGATCACCGTCTCCATCCGGGTGGGCAGCTGCCAGGTGACGGGGGTGCCGGGACCCACCCCGAGCCCCATGAGCCCGGCGGCGACCCGCTCGGCCTTCGCGGCGAACTCGCCGAACGTCAGCGTGCGCTCGGTTTCGTCGAACAGCATCGGTGCATCAGGCGTTGCCTCGGCGCGCCGGCGGACCAGCTCCCAGAGGGTCGAGACGTCATACAGCGGCGAATTGTGCGGCCCGGTGGCCAAGACAGCTCCCAGCGGTCGTTGATGTGAAAGGCTATTCGGTGGGGGTAGCCGGCAGCAAGCCGAGCTCACGTCCGACCTCTGCGGCGTGGATCGTCTTGCCGTTGCGAACTCGAGCGCCCTCGTCCGACAGGAGCCACACGAGCACCTTCCCGACGAGCTCCGGCGGGTTGCCGCGCTCGGCGATCCACGCGAGATGGGGCTGCAACGTGACGCGCTCGGTCGCGATGAAGCCCGGCTGCAGGTTGTAGGCACGGATGCCGGCATCGCCGAGTTCGGCGGCGATCACCCCGGCTGCCCGGTGCAGCCCACCCTTGGAGACGGCGTAGCCGAGCGCCCAGCCACCGTCGCCGAGCGGCCCGGGGGGCGAGACCATGCCCGCCATCGACGTGATGTTGATGATCGTGCCCCCGCCGCGAGCAACCATCGCGCGCAGCGCCCGCTGCGTGATGGCCAGCTGCGCGGTGAGGTTGCCGGTGATGCGCTTCTCGAGATCGCTCATCGAGACGTCGAGGAAACGCTGATCGTTGCCCGATCCCACGTAGATCGCATTGTTCACGAGTACGTCGAGGTGACCGAACTCGCTCAGAACGGCGTCCACCGTGGGAACCAGGCTTTCGCGGTCGAGCAGGTCCAGCGGTACCGCGAATGCCCGGGATCCGAGCGCCTCGATCTCGGCGGTGGTCGTCGCCAGGCTCCCGGGCAGCCCCTCCACGGAACTGCCCTCGGTGACGGTTCGCGCGGTGACGGCGACGTCGTACCCGGCGGCCGCCAGGGCGAGCGCGCACGCCCGTCCGATCCCCCGGCTCGCGCCGGTCACCATCGCCGTCGGCCGCTCCCCCGCCCCGGCACTCGACCCGCCGCTCACCCCACCGTTCACTCCGGCAGCACCGGTGCCCAACTCGAGCCGTTGATGTGCGAACCGCCGTCCACGAAGAGCGTGTTGCCGGTGAGGTAACGCGCGCCTTCGCTGCCGAGGAAGACCGCCACCGGGGCGATGTCGTTCTCCGGGTCGCCGAGGCGGCCCATCGGGTTGGCGGCGTCGCCCGAGGCCTCGATCTCCGGATGCTCCTTGACCACGCGCAGGTACGCGGCGCTCTTGGCCGCCGGGCAGATCATGTTGACGCAGATGCCCGTGGGTGCCCACTCGCGAGCCGCGGTACGCGAAAGCGCGCGCAGGGCCTCCTTCGCGGAGTTGTACTCGGTGGACCCGATGTGCGCGTTGACGCCGTTGAGCGAGCACAAGTTGATGACCCGGCCGTAGCCCTGTGCCTTCATGACCGGGAAGGCCGTCTTCATCGCCCACCACGGGCCCCAGTAGCCGATCTTGAAGCCGTACTGCAGCAGCTCGTCCGACTTGTTCTCGATGCGGCTGAGCTCGCCGCCGCTCCAGGCGTTGTTGACCAGGACGTCGATCGTCCCGAACGTCTCGACGGTGTGCTTGACCGCCGCCTCGACCTGCTCCTTCACCCCGACATCGCAGAGCACGAAGCTCGCCTCGCCGCCGGTTTCGGCCGAGAGGTCGGCGGCCGTCTTCGTGCCCAGCGGCTCGTTGAATTCGGCGATGACGACCTTTGCGCCGGCCTTCAGGTAGGCCGCCGCGATGCCGCGGCCGATGCCCTCGCCGCCGCCGGTGATCATCGCCACGCGACCGTCGAGTTGTCCCATGCTGCTAGCCCTCCTGCCCGAGAAGGAGCGCGCTGGTGGGCACTCCGGTTCCGCCCGTGACGAGCACGTTGCTGACGTTGTCGACCTGATTCACCGACGTCCCGCGGATCTGCCGGACGCCCTCCGCGATGCCGTTCATACCGTGCAGGTACGCCTCGCCGAGCTGGCCGCCGTGGGTGTTGATCGGCAGCCGGCCACCGAGCTCGATGGCGCCGCCCGCGATGAAGTCCTTCGCCTCGCCGCGCTTGCAGAAGCCGAACTCCTCCAGCTGCGGCAGCACGAACGGGGTGAAGTGGTCGTAGATGATCGCCGTCTGGATGTCGTCCGGGCCGAGCCCTGAGCTCTCCCAGACCTGGCGCGCGCAGATGCCCATCTCCGGCAGGCCGACCAGGCTCTCGCGACCGTACGAGCGCATCATCTGCTGCTCGGCGGCGATGGCCTGGGCGGCCCCGGTGATGACGGCCGGCTTGCCAGGAAGGTCACGCGCCCGCTCGAGCGTGGTGACGAGCAGCGCCTGGCCGCCGTCGGTCTCCTGGCAGCAGTCCAGCAGGTGCAGCGGCTCGACGATCCAGCGGCTCGCCTGGTGATCGGCGAGGGTGATCGGCTGGCCGTAGAAGTGCGCTGCCGGGTTGGTCGCGGCGTGCTTGCGGTCAGCCACGGAGACGAGGCCGAAGTCCTCGCTCGTCACCCCGTACTCGTGCATGATCCGGGTCGCGAACATCGCCACCCACGACGCGGGGGTGAGCAGCCCGTACGGCGAGGTCCAGGCGAACTGCGCCTCCTCGGCGGTAGCGCCGGCCGGGCGGTCCTGCACGCCCGCGCCGAAGCGGCGGCCCGACCGCTCGTTGAACGCCCGGTAACAGAGCACGTAATCGGCGACGCCCTCGTTCACCGCCATCGCGGCCAGCTCGACCGTGCCGCACGGTGCCCCGCCGCCGAAGTGCACCCGGCTGAAATGGCGCAGCTCCTCGATCCCGAGACCGCGCATGATCTCGTTCTCGGGATTGGTCTCCATGGTGTACGTGACGAGCCCGTCGACCCGGCTCGTCGGCAGCCCGGCGTCTTCGCACGCGGCCGTGCAGGCCTCGATCGCCAGCTGCAGCTCGCTGCGTCCGGAGAACTTGGAGAACTCGGTCGCGCCGATCCCGACGATGGCGGTGTTGCCGGCGTAGCTGTGGCGGGTCATCGGGCAGCCTTCTGTGCGGTCCGGTTTGCATAGTCAGTGCCGCCGGGCAGGAGCAGCTCGATCGTCCCGGAGACGTGATCGCCCAGGCTGTTGCGCGCCCTCACCCGCACGACGACCCGGCCCGTGGCGGCGTCGGCCTCGATCACCTCGCCGGTGAACGTCAGCGGGTCGTACGGATACGCCGGAGCGCCCAGTCGGACGCGGGTGGCCGTGACGATCTGCTCGGGTCCGGCCCAGTCGCCGACGTAGCGGGCCATGAGTCCGACCGAGGTGTTGATGTTCAGGAAGATGTCCGCAGAACCGCGGGCGTGAGCGAGGTCGCGGTCGTGGTGAACGTCCTGGAAGTCCCGGGTCGCGAGCGCACCGCTCACCACCTGCGTGGGCGGGATGTCCTTGACCCACGGCGGCAGCTTCTCGCCCACGCTGACGCTGTCGGCGGTGCGCGTCGTCTCGCGGCGCTTCGAAGCGGCGGGGCGGAACTGCGGGATGGTGATGGGACCCCGCGAGTCGGTGGCCCCCTCGACGAGGGCCGGGTGCGAGTCGAGCCAGGTCACCTCGAGCGGCATGCCGATCTCGAGCGCGTCGCGATCGATCCCCACGATGTTCGACACCAGGCGCGGACCTTCCTCGAGCTCGACGAGCCCGACGATGACCGGGTAGGAGAAGCCGGGCGCCTGCGGGTAGTGCGGCAGGGCGTACGAGTAGAGCCGCCCGCGTCCGGAGACCACCTCGTACTCCAGATCCCAGCGTCCGGTCTGGGGATTGCGCTTGGGGCCGGGAGGGTGGAACAGCTCGCCGGTCGCGGGATCGCGCTGCATCCGCAGCTCACGGCGGCGGCAGCCCTCCCAGAAGAACTCGTTGTCGTGGTTGATGCCCGGCCGCGGGCGCAGGTGCGGCGCCGGATCCGGCGCCTTGCCGGCGCTCGCGGGCGCGCTGCGGCCGGTGCCGGGACGGAACTTCAGGATCCGGAAGAGGACGTCGCCGACGTGCTCACCCTCGGCCGTGGTGAAGCGATGCCGCGTCGTGACGAAGTGGCCGACTCCGAGCCCGGTCGCCTTCTCCTCGGAGACGTCCTCCAGGATCTGCACGTTCTGCAGCACGTCGCCCGGGCGCAGGTAGCGCACGATCTCGAGCTCGGAGTTGACGGCGACCACTGACGTGAACCCGCGCGATTCGAGCGCGTTGATCGTCTGGGCACGCGGGTCGTCGCTCGAGCGGGTGGCCTTGAGCCCCGCCCGGTCCCAGATGTCGAGCGTGACGGGAGGCGCGACGATGCCGCCATGCACCGAGGCCGCCGCAGCGACGGGATCGGTGTAGACCGGATTGTCGTCGCCCATCGCGTCGCACCAGTCGGCTATCGCCGGAGCGTTCACCGGATGGCGGGCGATCTGCGGGTCACCGGCGGCACCGATGCGGGAGCGGACCTCGGCGAGGAAAGCCAAATCCGGCCCGGCATCCGGCGCGGCGGGTGGGGCTTCAGAAGGTGCGGTACTCACGCGTTCCCCTCATCGTTGCGGGTCGTTTACAGGTGCCGGGGATGGTCCCGGCTGGACGGAGAGCCGGGCCACGAGTTCAGTGAGCGCTTCCGCCATTTCTTGGCGACGCTGGGGTTGCAGATCGCGCAGCGCCTCAGCGAGCTGGCCGGCCATGAAGGTGCGCATCCGCTGGTGAGCGTCGATCCCGCCCTTCGTGACGCTGTAGAACGCCACCCGCCCGTCGGCGGGGTCGCTGGCGCGCTCGACGTAACCGTCGGACTCCAGCTGCTGCAGCGCGCGGCTGGCGGTCGGCTGCGAGAGGTCCATGCGTGACGCCAGCTTCGACACCGATACCGGGCCGAGCTCCCGGGTCGCGTCCAGGAAGCGAAGGTTCGTCCGCGAGATGGCGACCCCGCTGCCACGCACCCGGGCATCGTGCACCCGCGCCGACGAGGTCAGCCGCACGAGGTCCCCCAGCGCCAGCTCGATGCGCTCCAGGTCGCTGGAGCCGGCCGCCCGGCGCCGCCGGCGCGAACTGCCGGCCTGGATCGTCACGGGCCCGACCCTAGAGTTATTTCCATACGTCATGCAAGTTTCTGCCCGGACGGCACCGCTCCTTCACAGGACGCTGCCCGCCAATTTGTCGATGGAAGTGTTTCGGGCTACGGCGTTTCGCCGCGACTCGCCGAGGTTCGGGAGCCCGGTCGCCATTCCCGTAGCAGATTCGACGGTCCATCCCATCGAAGCGGCTGGCCAGACGGTCAGTTAGGTTGTGCACCGCATGCCACGGCAGATCTTCGCCTCGAGCCAAGGAGCGAGTAGATGGCTTCACCCGAGCACCCGATCACCAGCCTCGAAGGCGGGGTCGCCATCGTCACGGGGGCGGGTCAAGGGCTCGGACGCGTCGAGGCGCTGGCCCTCGCCGCGGGCGGGGCCAAGGTCGTCCTCAATGACATGAGTGACAAGGTCGAAGCGGTGGCCGACGAGATCCGCGCGGCTGGTGGTGAGGCGACGGTCTCGCGCGGAGACGTCGGCGACTGGAACTACTCGGGTTCGCTGATCGACACCGCGGTGAAGACGTACGGGTCGCTGTCGATCCTGGTCAACAACGCCGGCTTCACCCGCGACAAGATGATCTTCTCGATGACCGAGGACGCGTTCGACGACGTCGTCCGGGTGCACCTCAAAGGCCACATGGGCACGTGCCGCGCGGCGACGGCGTACTGGCGGGAGGCGTCGAAGGCCGCGGGCGGCCCGGTGTGGGCGAGCGTCATCAACACCGCGTCGGAGTCGTTCCTGTTCGGAGCACCCGGGCAGCCGAACTACTCGGCGGCCAAGGCCGGCATCGTCGCGATCACGCTCTCGATCGCGCAGAGCTGCGCCAAGTACGGGGTCCGCGCCAACGCGCTGGCTCCCCGCGCGCGCACGGCCATGACCGAGCCGATCTTCGGCCCGGCCCCGACCGACCCCGAGGGCGGGATGGACCCGATCAGCGTCGACCACATCGCTCCGGTCGTCGCCTGGCTCGCCTCCCCCGCAGCGAGCCACGTGACGGGCCAGGTCCTGCTCACGTACGGCGGCAAGGTCGCGATCATCGCCGCGCCGTCGGTCGAGGCGACCTTCGCGAGCGGAGGCATCACCTGGACCCCGGACGAACTGGCCGTCACGGTGGGCGCCGAACTGGAACACGGCGAGCACCCCGGCTTCGGCGTACCGGTCACGCTCAAGATCTGACGAGAACCGGAGCCGCTCACCATGCACATCTCGATGACCCTTCCCACCATGCTTGCGCAAGGCCGAAGCGAGCTGCTGGCGTGGTGCTCCGCCGCGGACGATGGTCCCTGGGAGAGCCTCGCCGTCCCGGAGCGGGTGACCTACACCAGCCATGCACTCGTGCCGCAACTCGCGGCTGCCGCGGCGCTCACCGAGCGGGTACGGCTGTGGACCACGATCGTGATCCTGCCGGCGCATTCGCCGGTGCAGGTCGCCAAGGACATGGCCAGCGTCGACCAGATCGCGTCCGGCCGGCTGACGGTCGGGGTCGGGGTCGGCGGACGTGAGGCGGACTACCAGGCCATCGGCGCGCCCTTCACCCGACGCTGGCAGCGGATGGACGACGGGGTCGCGACGATGCGCCGCATCTGGGCCGGCGAGCCGCCGTTCGAGGGTGCTGATCCGGTCGGCCCGCCGCCGGTGCAGCCCGGTGGGCCACCGCTCGTCGCCGGCGTCATGGGTCCGAAGGCGCTGGCCCGCGCCGCCCGCTGGGCATCGGGCGTGGACGACGGCACGACCGTCACGAACGTCAACCACGAGGCGTTCGCCGGCAACATCGAGCGCATCCGTGCGGCCTGGAAGGACGCCGGACGCGACGAGCGGCCGCACATCTCCGCGAGCCTCTGGTATGCCCTCGGTGTGGGCGCGGCCGAACGCCTGCACGACTACGCCTTCACGTACCTGAAGATCTTCGGCCCGGAGATCGCCGGGATGATGGCCGACGCGTGCACCGCCTCGACACCCGCCGCGTTGCGGGAGGCCATGGCCGCCGCTGAAGCCGCCGGGTGCGACGAGATGTTCCTGGTGCCCACCACCACCGACGTCACCGAACTCGACCGCACCCGCGACGCCCTCGGGATATGACGGCTCCTGCGGTCACCGTCGAACGCGACGTCCCGGGCGTCGCGACGGTCATCCTCGATCGTCCCGACGTGCTGAACGTCTTCTCCGGCGGTATGGGCGCGCAACTGTCCGCCGCTTACACCGAGTGCGACGCCGACCCCGAGGTCAAGGTGATCGTCCTGACCGGCCGGGGACGAGCGTTCTGCGCGGGCGCCGACATGGCTCCGGAAAGCGCCTCCTTCGGTACGCCCGGGGCGGGCTTCTCGTCGCAACCGCTCGAGACCCCAGCCTGGGCGTTGAGCACACCCGTGATCGCCGCCATCCAAGGGCACGCGATCGGCATCGGCTTCACGATCGCCATGCAGGCCGACATCCGCCTCGTCGCCGAGGACGCGAAGCTGGCGATCCCGCAAGCCCGGCGCGGGATGATCGGCGACGCCGGGTCGCACTGGACGGTGCGCCGGTTCGCCTCGCAGGCGGTGGCCGCCGACCTGCTGCTGACCGGCCGGACGTTCCGCGGCGCCGAAGCCGTGACGCTCGGCCTGGCTGCTCGCGCGCTACCGGCCGAGGAGGTGCTCCCCGCCGCATGGGAGATCGCGTCCGACATGGCACGCGCGGCGTCGCCCGCCTCGCTCGCGCTGTCCAAGCGGCTGCTGTGGGCCGACCTCGGGCTCGATGAGGTCATCCGGCGCGAGAGCGGCTACCACCGGCTGCTGATGGGCACCCCGGACGCCGCCGAGGGCCCGCGCGCCTGGCTCGAACGCCGTGACCCGCAGTGGACGCTGCGGGCCGCGGACGTGCTCGAAGGGGCGACGGCCGTCGACAATGCGGTCGACGAGGGCGCCGGCTAAACCGCGCCCTCAGCCCGCGAGCTTGCGGTGGTCCCAGGAGACGGTCTTCTCGACGTGCAGCTTCACCACGACCCGCTTGCGCAGCATGATCTCGACGAACGGTTTCATTTCCTCGGTGTACGGCGCGTTGTAACGCTCGAAGACGCTGACGCCGAGCTCCCAGATGCGCTCGGGCTCTTCGACGATCTCGGCCGTGCCGACGAGCTCGACCCCGCGCAGCTGGTCGTACGTGTCACCGGTCTCGACCATGACGGTCATCCGCGGATCGCGTCGCAGGTTGGCGACCTTCTGCGACTTCGCCTTGGTCTCGATGGCCACCGCGCCTTCGAGGAAGCCGTACCACATCGCCACCAGGTGGATGCGCCCGTCCTTGTCGATGGTCGCCATCGACATGCTGTTGCGCTCGGAAAGAAAGGCGTCGATCTCCTCCTGCGACATCTTGATCTTGTCGCGCTGGTTGACGCCTCCGCCATAGGCCGGGCCACCGGAAGCGGGCGCTGCAGGACTCGTCACGTCATCTCCATCTTGATCGCATCGGGTACCTCGTTTGTACGCGACCCGTTTGTACGCGACCCGACCGCCGTCTCCGCAGCCGGGACCAGCACGCACCGGGTGCCGCTGTAGATCGTCGGCATGCACTTGTTGCAGTGCACGCACAGCGCCTCGGTACGCTGCCCCGCCTGCATGGCGGCGAGCAGGCCGGGCTCGCGGAGCAGCGCGCGACCCATCTGCATGAACTCGAAGCCCTCGTCGAGGGCGCGCTGCATCGTGTCGAGCCGGTTGATCCCGCCAAGCAGCACGAGCGGCATCGTCAGCCGCGCCCGGAACTCCCGCGCGAAGGGCAGGAAGAACGCTTCCTCGAAGGGATAGTTCGGGAAGAGCTTCTTGGCCACCAGGCGCAGCCCCAGGCCGACGATCTTCGGCTGCGAGTCGACCATTTCCTGCAGCGGGACGTCGCCGCGGAAGAAGTACATGCCGTTCAGCAGCGAGCTGCCACCGGTGAGCACCATCGCATCGAGGGCGCCGTCGGCCTGCAGCAGCTCGGCGATCGGCAGGCTCTCGTCGAGCCAGAGCCCGCCCGGCACGCCGTCGCTCATGTTGAATTTCGCGGTGATCGCGAGCCGGTCGCCGACCGCCTCCCGCACGGCCATGGCCACCTCACGCGGAAAGCGCGAGCGCCCCTCCACGTCGCCGCCGTAGCGGTCGGTCCGCTTGTTCAGGTTCGGCGAGAAGAACGAGCTGAGTAGGTAGTTGTGGCCCAGATGCAGCTCGATCGCGTCGAAGCCGGCGTCGATCGCAGTGCGTGCGGCCCGTACGTAATCGGCCTTGACCGCGGCGAGGTCGTCGAGGGTCGCTCCCTTGATGCGCCCACCGGCCGTCTTGCTGAAGCGGGTCGACGGGGCGAGCGAGGGCGTCCGGTTCGAGCGCACATTGGCCACCAACCCGGCGTGGCCGAGCTGCGCCGAGGCTGCGGCTCCCTCGGCGTGGATCGCGTCGGTCAGCCGGCGCAGGCCGGGGACGCTGTCGGGCTCCATCACCAGGCAGTTACGCATCACTCGGCCGCCGGGCGAGACCGCGCAGTACGCCACCGTGCTCATGGCGACCCCGCCCGCCGCGACGCGCTGATGAAACGCGATCAGCTCGTCGCTGACCGCCCCGCGGGGCGTGTAGCCCTCGAACGTCGCCGCCTTGATGACGCGATTGCGCAAAGTGAGCGGGCCGAGCCGAGCCGGGCTGAACGGACCGCCGCTCGTCGCACCTGATGACATGTCAGACCTCCGGGCGAGGACGTTACCGGCGTGCGGCAGACTGAACGCGTGCTGCGAGCCGTGCTCTTCGACTTCGGAGGGGTATTCACCCTTTCGCCCTTTCCCGTCATCGCCGACGCGGCGCCGGAGCTTGGGTTGAGCCCCGAAGCCGCTGTCGAGCTGTGCTTCGGGGTCTACGACCGGGACGGCGACCACCCGTGGCATCGCCTCGAACGCGGCGAGATCACCCTGGAACAGGCGCGCGGCGCGCTCTCCGCGCTCGCGAGGGAGCAGGAGATCGAGGTCGACATCCTGGCGCTCTTCGGGCGAATGGGACGGCCCGACCCCGATCGCGAGACGATGGTGGAGGGGGCGCGCCAGATCCGCCGACGCGGCCTGCGCACCGCCCTGGTCACCAATAACGTCGCCGAATTCGGCGACGGCTGGCGGCGCATGGTGCCCGTCGACGAGCTCTTCGAAGTCGTCATCGACTCCTCCGCCGTGGGCGTGCGCAAGCCCGACCCGCGGATCTTCCAGCTCGCGCTCGACGCGCTCGGCGTCCCGGCACACGAGGCGGTCTTCGTCGACGACCACCCTGGCAACATCGCCGCTGCCGAGGCCTTGGGCATGGTCGGGATCCTGGTGGGACCCGACCGGCCGCAAGCGCTCGTCGCCCTCAACGAGGCGCTAGCGGCCTCAGCCGCCTGATGGAGCCCAGCAGGATCAGGTGATGTCGAGGCTGAGCATCTTGATGGCGTTGCCCCGCACGATCTTGTAGACCTGCTCGGCCGACAGGCCCTCCATCATTTCCTCGGCGACCTTCTTGGTGTGCGGCCAGGTCGAGTCGGTGTGGGGGTAGTCGGTCTCGAAAGTGACGTTGTCGACCCCGATCGCGTCGAGCGAGTCGAGCCCGTGCTTGTCGCGGAAGAAGCAGCCGTAGACCTGGCGCTTGAAGTATGTCGACGGCGGCTCGGGAACGATGTCCTGCACGCCGGCCCAGGCGCGGTGCTCGAGCCAGACGTCGTCGGCGCGCTCGAGGGCGTACGGCAGCCAGCCGATCTGCCCCTCCGAGTAGGCGATCTTCAGGGTGGGGAACTGCACCAGCTTGCCGGAGAACAGCCAGTCCGCCAGCGAGGCCATCGCGTTGTTGAACGACAACGTGGCCGCCACCGCGACCGGGGCGTCACCCGAGGTCGCGGGCATCCGCGACGACGAACCGATGTGCATGCAGACCGTGGTCGCCGTCTCCTCACACGCCGCGAACAGCGGGTCCCAGTAGCCGGAGTGAATGCTCGGCAGGCCCAGGTGCGGCGGGATCTCGGAGAAGCAGACCGCGTGGCAGCCGCGGGCCGCGTTACGGCGCACCTCAGCGGCAGCGAGCTGCACATCCCACAGCGGGATGATGATCAGCGGGATCAGCGCGCCGCCCGAATCGCCGCACCACTCCTCGACCATCCAGTCGTTGTAGGCGTAGACGCACGCCTCAGCCAGCTCCTTGTCCTTCGCCTCGGCGAACGTCTGACCGCAGAAACGCGGGAAACTCGGGAACGACAACGAGCCGCTCACCCAGTTCAACTCGTTGTCTTCAATGCGGGCCTTCGGGTCATAGCAACCCGGACGCATCTCGTCATACGTGATCGGCGACATCGTCATGTCTTCACGGGCAAAACCCACCGCCGCGACATGCCGCTTGTGGATGTAGACCAGGTCCTCGTACACCCAGCAGTCAGCCTTCGGACCGTTCTCGTCGAACGACTGCCGGTAGGCACCCCCGCCGATGTGGGCCATCTCGCCGATGCCCCGCCGCTCGACCCGCGGGCCCCGGTCACGGAACTTCGCCGGCAACCACGTACTCCATACGTGCGGCGGCTCCACCACATGGTCATCCACGCTGATGATCTTCGGAAGCTCGCCGAAAGAGTGGGTGCCCTCCCGGACCGGCTCCTCGTTCAGGACCGCCATGGCGAAAGCCCTCCCCTATCCCGTATCCGCTAAAGCGCGGCAAAACGCAATTCACGCACAAATCCTGCGAGGCGCCGCACCTGACGCCCCGTCAGGTCTGGAGCCAAGGTTATCCCTCTCGCTTGCAGAAGGTATCCCCGCGCCCCTTTTCAAGGGCCCAACACCCGGGCGATATAACGTGCCCTGGCCGTGGGCGGGCGCAGTCCGCTCCCGCGGCCAGCCAAAGGAGACGCATGAAACCCCAGATGTCGGCCTACCGCTTGCTCGAGTGGGAGCACCAACCCCAGATGGCGACGGTGGACATTCCGAACCCTGGTCCCGGCCAGGTGCTGGTGCGCGTGGCCGGAAACGGGCTGTGCCATTCCGACATCGGGATGGCCCAGATGCCCGCGTCCGTGGGCGAGTTGGTCGGCTGGTCGATGCCGTTCACCCTCGGCCATGAGATCGGTGGCTACGTCGAGGAAGCCGGCGAGGGGGCGGTCGACACCTACGGCCGTCCTATCGCCGTCGGTGCGGCCGTCGCGCTCGTGTCGCCGTCCTCGTGCGGGCAGTGCCGGTTCTGCCGGCGCGGGCTCGACAGCGCCTGCCCCAACGGGCTGGCCGGGCGCGGCTACGGGCGTGATGGCGGCCTGGCCCCGTACGTCGTGGCCGACGCGGCCCGCTCCGTGCTGCCGCTCACCTCACTGGACCCCATCGCCGCGGCGCCGCTGACCGACGCCGGCTCGACGTCCTACCACGCCGTGCGGCGGGCCCTTCACCTGCTCGAACCGGGTTCGACGGCCGTCGTCCTCGGCGCCGGTGGGCTCGGCTCGTTCGCCATCCAGTTCCTGCGCGCGCTGTCGCCGGCGAAGGTGGTGGCCGTCGACCAGCACCAGGCGCGGCTGGAGTACGCCCGCGAGCTCGGCGCCGCGGAAACGTTCTCCGGCGTCGACCAGGAGACGTCAGGGCGGGTACGGGAGCTCACCTCGGGAGAGGGCGCCGAACTGGTGCTCGACTTCGTCGGCATCGACTCGAGCATCGCGGCGGGCCTCGCATCGGTGCGCTCGGGCGGCGCATTCGCGCTGGTCGGCGCGGCCGGCGGGACCTTCAAGGGCCCGTGGATGGGCGGCCTGCCGAAGGACGCCGACATCTTCACGTTTCAGGGTTCCTGCATCTCCGACGCCCAGGCCGTGATCTCGCTAGCGGAGGACGGACTCATCCGCAGCGACGTCGACGTCTTCCCACTCGAACGGGTCGCCGAGGCGTACGAGGCACTCGACACCGGTCAGCTGCGCGGCCGCGCCGTCGTCACGCCGACCTGAGACCGCCGGCCGGGCGCGCTGCCCAGGTCGGCCAGCCGAAGGGCAGGGTGCCGGTGCCGGTGTCGGATGCGGGCCAGTTGGCGGGCGGCAGATCGTTCGGACGCTGGTCGAAGTCGACGCCATAGAACAGCTGGTGGTCGCGACTGATGAACAGCCACTTCCCCGAGCGGCGGGCGTAGCGGTCGAAATAGCAGATGGCCTGGCGGATCCAGCGGTCTCCGTGCTGGATCTGGGCGATCGTGTAGACGCTGCCCCGGGCGCGGTCCGGGCGCTCGGGATCGAGGTCGATGACGTGCGTTCCCGCCTGCAGCACGCTGATCTCGAGCCGGTCCAGCGCCTCACCGAAGTACGCCTCACGCAGCGCATCGCGTCCCGTCCGGCCGCCCCCGACGCGCACGTCATCGACGTACAGCAGCCCGAGCGTCTCCCGATCCTTGGTGGCCATCGCCGCCGCGTAACGGACGGCAAGGTCGCGGATCTGCGCGTACGCATCCAGCCGCTCGAGCCGCTCCTCGCGTGTCGGCTGAGCGTTCACGGGCGGGCCAGCACGTCGGACGAGTACAGCCGGGAAAGCTCTCGCGAATGCAAGTACCAGGTGCCGTCGATGCGCACGTAGCGGTCGCCGTAGCGCACGCCCATGACCATCCACTTCTCACCGACCTCGGCCTCCGAGCGTCCCACCACGTCGCCGTACGCGACGTCGGCGCTTTCGAAGGTCACGACCGGGCTCGCCGTCAGGTGAAACGTGCGCCCGGCCGGCATGCGCTCGAGCAGCGTCGCCATCAGCGCCTCACGGACGTCGGGGGCGTAGAGACCCGCGATCGTGTCGAGGTCGCGGGCGTCGTACGCCATCGCGAACCGGGCCACCAGCTGCCTGATCTGCTCGGCGGATTCGAGGCGGTCCAAGGGGTCGAGGTCAACGTCCACGACCGTCACGCTAGCCTCGCCGAATGGCGTCATCAGCAGACCTCTCAGATCATTCCGTCCTCATCACCGGCGGCGGCACCGGCATCGGACGGGCCTGTGCCGCCCGGCTGGTGGAGGACGGCGCGCACGTCACCATCTGCGGGCGCACCGAGTCGAGCCTGCAAGACGCGACGGCGCGCATCGGCGGTGGCGCGCGCTACATCGTCGCCGATGTCACCGAGGAAGAGTCGGTCGCCCAGGCGGTCGCGTTCGCCTCGCAACCCACCGGCGGCCTGTCGGGCTGCATCGCCAATGCGGGAGGCGGTGGCGGGCTCGCACCCACCAGCAAGCAGGACACCGCCGAGTTCATCCGCGTCCTGCATCTGAACGCGCTCGGCACCTTCCTGTGCTTGAAGCACACGCTGCCCAAGCTCGTCGAATCCGGCCATGGCTCGTTCGTCGGGATGTCGTCCATCGCCGGCCGGCTGGTCCACCCGTTCTTCGGCGCCTACGGGCCGGGCAAGGCGGCGATCGAGCAGCTGGTACGGGTCGCGGCCGACGAGTACGGGCACCTCAACGTGCGGGCCAATGCCATCCGCCCGGGCTTCATCGCCACCGAGATCATGGAAGGCATCCCCCGCGACGGCGACATCTACGACAGCTACGTCCAGAACACCCCGCTCCCGCGTCTCGGGGAGCCCGAGGACGTCGCCCAGCTCGCGCGCTTCCTGATCGGCCCCGAGTCGAGCTGGATCACCGGCCAGGTCATCGACGTCGACGGGGGCCACAGCCTGCGCCGCGGGCCGAATTTCGGTTCGTTCGCCGTACCGCTCTAAGCACCGAAGGCTGGCATCCGATCTGACGGCGTGTCAGAGTCTGCCAAGAACCGCTCACAAATCGGGGCGGCTTGGGAGGGCTCATGCACGACCTGATCGTCCGTGGCGGCACCCTGGTGGACGGCACCGGTGCGCCTCAACGCACCGCGGACATCGCGGTCGACGACGGCGTGATCACCGAGGTCGGTGACCTCCGCGGCGTCGCCGCCCGTCGCACGATCGATGCGGACGGCCTGCTGGTCACCCCCGGATTCGTCGACATCCACACTCATTACGACGGCCAGGTCAGCTGGGACCCGCTGGTCACCCCGTCGTCCTGGCACGGCGTGACGACGGTCGTGATGGGCAATTGCGGGGTCGGCTTCGCTCCCGTACGCCCAGGCAGCGAGGACTGGCTCATCCAGCTGATGGAGGGCGTCGAAGACATCCCCGGCAGCGCGCTGTCCGAGGGCATCACCTGGGGCTGGGAGACCTTCCCCGACTACCTCGACGCCATCGAGAAGATGCCGCGTTCGCTCGACGTCGCCACGCAGGTGCCGCACAGCGCGGTACGCGCGTACATCATGGGCGAGCGGGGCGCGCGCAACGCGCCGGCTACCCCGGAAGACATCGCCGCCATGGCGGACGTCGTGCGGGCGGCGATCCAGGCCGGCGCGCTGGGCTTCTCCACCTCGCGCACCACGGTGCACACCGCCGTCGACGGCGAGCCCGTCCCGGGAACGTTCGCCGCGGAGGACGAGCTGTTCGGCATCGGCCGCGTGCTGGGCGAGCTGGGCACCGGGATCATCGAGCTGGCCCCGGCCGGGATCATGGGTGAGGACCTGCTCGCGCCGGCCAGCGAGGTCGCGTGGATGCGCAAACTCTCCGCCGAGACCGGCCGGCCCATCAGCTTCGGGCTCTCGCAGCACAACCTCGCCCCCGAGGCCTGGCGCGAGACGCTGCGGCTGGTCGACGAGGCCAACGCCACTGGCTCCGACCTGCGGCCACAGGTCAGCGGACGCCCGCTCAACCTGCTGATCGGCTGGCAGACGCTGCACCCGTTCAGCAGCCGGGAGACCTACCTCAAGCTCGTGGACCTGCCGTTCGAGGAGCGCATCGCGCAGCTGCGCAAGCCGGAGATCCGCGAGGCGATCCTGTCAGAACCCCCGCAGGACGCCGCCATCATGAAGTTCATCGGCGGCAGCCTCGACAAGATCTTCCCGATGGGCGAGCCGCCGAACTACGAGCCTGACCTCAGCGACAGCGTGGCGGCGATCGCGGCCCGGGCCAACCGGCCGGACGAGGAGGTCCTCTACGACCTGATGATGGCTCACGACGGCCGCGAGCTGCTGATGTTCGCGCTGCTCGGCTTCTCCTACGGCAACCTCGATGCGGTACGCGAGATGCTCGTCCACCCCTCGACGGCGCTGGGCTTGTCCGATGGCGGCGCCCACGTCGGCGCGGTCTGCGATGCCAGCATGCCGACCTTCATGCTCACCCACTGGGCACGCGACCGGGCGTACGACAGGCTGCCGCTGGAGCTGGTGGTCCGCAAGACCAGCCTGGATACCGCCCAGCTCTACGGCCTCGGCGACCGCGGGGTGGTGAAACCCGGCTACAAGGCCGACCTCAACGTGCTCGACTTCGACGCCCTGGCGTTACAGCTACCCAAGGTTGCCTACGACCTCCCCGGCGGTGCCCGGCGGCTCGTGCAGTCGGCCACCGGTTACGTCGCCACCGTGGTTTCCGGAGCTGTGACGCTCTCGGCCGGCGAGGACACCGGCGCCCGTCCCGGCAAGCTCGTGCGAGGTTCACGATGACCACTGTGGGGGACCCACTATGACTGCTGTTGCTGCCGGCTCGCGTACCGAATCACTCGAGGCCGCCCGGGAAGCCGCCCGGGCGCTACGGGCTCGTGACGACGCCGACGCCATCGGCCCCGTCCCCGAGGGACCGTGGAAGATCCCGGCCGACCGCTACTACTCACCCGCCTTCGCCCAGGCGGAGATCGAGCGGATGTGGCCCCGCGTCTGGCAGCTGGCGGCCACGACCGACCACGTCGCCGAACCCGGCGACTACTTCGAGTACCGGGTCGGCCCGTATTCGGTGCTGATCGTGCACGGCGACGACGGCGTGCTCCGGGCGTTCCAGAATGCCTGCCGCCACCGGGGAAATTCGCTCTGCGTCGGCACCGGCTCCGGCCTGCGCGAGCTCAAGTGCGGCTACCACGGGTGGACCTGGGACCTCGAAGGCATCCTGCGCCGGGTCCCGGCCCGCAAGGGATTCGGCTCGCTGCACCTGTCGGACTACCCGCTGCTGCCGGCGAAGGTCGACACGTGGGAGAACTTCGTCTTCATCAACATGGACCCCGAGGCGATCTCGCTCGAAGAATGGCTCGAGGAGATGCCGGGCGACATCGCCTGGTGCGGGCTGTCCGACTTCCACTGCACGGCGACGGTCACCATCGCCGTCGACGCCAACTGGAAGACGGTCGCCGACGGGTTCAGCGAGACCTACCACGTCCAGGGGCTGCACCCTGAACTGCTGCGCTGCGTCGACGACATCCATGCCCCGCAACAGATCTGGGGCCACGTCGGCAAGTCGCACCAGCCCTACGGCGTCGCGAGCCCTCGCTTCAACGGCTCGCTGTCCGACCAGGAGGTCTGGGACGCGTACATCGAGAGCCAGGGCGGCCGGATGGGCGTCACCGAATCGATCCCGCTGCCGCCGCTCGGACCGGGCGAGACGGTGCAGGACGCCGTCGCCGCGCAGACCCGCACGTTCTACGCGGAAAAGGGCGTCGACCTCAGCGCGTACACCACCGACGAGATCACCCGGCTGCACCAGTACAACGTCTTTCCCAACATGTCGACGCTGGCCGCTGCCGATCAGCTGACCGCACTCATGGGACGTCCAGGGCCGACGCCTGACACCGGTCAGCTCGTCATGTTCTCGATGACGCGGATGCCGCCGGGTTCCCCGCGGACTCGCCCGATCGACATCGAGATGACGGCGGAACAGGCCACCCTCGGGCTGGTGCTGGACCAGGACCTCACGATGCTCGACCGGGTCCAGCGCGGGCTGCACTCGCCGGGCTTCACGCACCTGACGCTGTCCAACGAAGAGCGCCGCCTCATCAACACCCACCGCAATCTCGAGCGCTACCTCGACCTGCCCGAATCGGAGCGCATGACCGGCGGCTGACTTCGAAGATCAACGCACCCATGATCTTGAAATAACCATGATCATCCGGCCTAGACCATGATCATGGGTGCGTTGATCATGGTCAGCTGGCAGTGATGCGCACCGGCATGTGCTTGATGCCGTTGATGAAGTTCGACCTCAGCCGGTTGACCGGGCCCGTCAGCTCGACCTTGTCGACCTTGCGCGCCAGCGACTCGAGCATCAGCTCGATCTCGAGCTTGGCCAGGTGGCGGCCGAGGCAGAAGTGCGGGCCGCCGCCGCCGAAGCCGATGTGCGGGTTGGGATCGCGGCCGATGTCGAAGGTCGCCGGGTTTTCGAAGACGCGCTCGTCACGGTTGGCCGACGGGTAGTACATGACGATCTTGTCGCCCTTCTTCAGCTCGACACCACCGAGGACCGTGTCCTGCATGACGGTGCGGCGAAAGTCCATGACCGGGCTGACCCAGCGGACGATCTCGTCGGCGGCGGTGCTCTTCAGACCCGCGGGATCGGCCTTGAGTCGCTCCCACTGATCGGGGTTCTCGATGAAGGCCTGCATTCCACCGGAGATCGCGTTACGGGTGGTCTCGTTGCCGGCGACCATCAGCAGCACGAAGAACAGGTCGAACTCGAACTCGTCGAGCACATTGCCTTGCTCGTCGGGGGCGATGAGCTTGGTGATGATGTCGTCGGCCGGGCATTCGCGACGAGCAGCGGCGAGCTCGTTGGCGTAGGCGTAGACCTCCATGGCCGCAGCGGCGCCGGCTTCCTCGCTGACGACGACCTCGGGATCGTCACCCGACAGCATCCGGTTGGACCACTCGAAAAGCTTGTGGCGGTCGGCGAAGGGAACGCCGATCAGCTCGGCGATGACGACCAGGGGCAGCTCGGCCGCGATCATCGTCACGAAGTCGCCCTCGCCGGCCGCGATCGCCCGGTCGACGATCTCGTCGCAGACGCTCGCGATCTTGCTCTCGAGCTTGCCGATGGTGCGCGGGGTGAAGCCGCGGTTGACCAGGCTGCGCTGGCGGGTGTGTTCCGGCGGGTCCATGTTGACGAGCATCAGCTGCTGCTGCGCCTTCTGGTCCTCGGGCATCTCGAACAGGAAGCACGTCTCCTCGTGGGAGGAGAAGATCTCGGGGTTACGCGAGATCGTCACGCAGTCCTCATGGCGAGTGACGGCCCAGTAGCCTTCGGCCTTCTGCGGATCAGCGTGGTGATAGACCGGCGCCTCGGCGCGCAGGATCGCGAACTGCTCGTGCGGAACCCCCGGGACGAAGACGTCCGGGTCGTAGATGTCGATGTTCAAGGCGGTTGTCACGGGTCCTCCAGGATTCGCGAGCATTGGGAACGTCGGCTGCGGGTTAGCTGGGGCAACGACCCGACACGCCGTCAGAAACGGGCGTGAGTTCACGATAGAACACGTTCTTGTCCAGGGGCGTTCAGAACGTGTACCAGCTCACTCCTCGGCGCGTTCCGCCGTTGGTGGGGCGGCCAGTGGCGCGCGGACGACCCTCAGGTCATCGTCTCCCCGGCGTTGACCATGATCGTCTGGCCGGTGACGCCCTTGGCCCGGCTGCTCGCGAAGAAGCCGATGACCTCGGCGACGTCGCCGTCGGTGGCGAAGAAGTCCATCGCCAGCGGGGCGGTCAGGTGGGCGATGACGGCTTCGGGCGTGGACTTCTGCTGCTCGGCCGTCATGTTCACGAAGAACTCGACCGGCGGCCCCCACATCCATCCGGGCGCCACCGTGTTCACCCGGACCCCGAACGCTCCCGCCTCGATCGCGAGATGCCGGCTCGCGCCGAGCAGCGCGCCCTTCGATGCCGCGTAAGCAATCTGCATGGCCTCCGGCGGAGGCTTGAACATGGTCTGGGACCCGACGAAGACGATGGCGCCGCGCGCGGTCTTCAGGTGCGGCAGCGCCTCCCGGGTGAGGCCGAGCGTGGCAAACAGATTGGTCTGTATGGCCTGTTCGAAGTCGCTGTCCGGGGTGGTCTCGAGGCCGCCGAACGTCGCCTCGAAGGCCGCATTGTTAACGAGCGCGTCGATGCCGCCGAAGGTGTCGACCGCGGCGGCGATCAGCGCGGCACGGTCGTCCGCCGACCCGATGTCGGTACGCCGGTGGATCACCTTCGCGCCGGCAGCCTCCACGTCGGCCGCGACGGCCGCGAGCTTGTCCTCGCTGCGCGCCGCGAGAACGACGTTGGCCCCCTCGCGAGCAGCCACCAGGGCCGTCTCGCGTCCGAGCCCCGGCCCGACCCCGGAGATGATGACCGTCTTGCCTTCGAGCATGCGCTCGCTCATACGGGTGCCTAGCCCTTTCTCTCGCGGTGGAATCGGCGGATTGCCGGATGGCTCCAGTTGTCGTGGTCCTCGCCCCAGGCCGTGACGCCGTCGAAGCTCCACTCGAACAGGCAATTCATCGTGAACATGTTGGGATTGATGAAGAACGACAGCCCGTTGTGGCCGATCCCGTGCGCGGTCAGGGTGCGGCCCTTCTCGTCGACGCCTTCGATGAGAACGTGGGTCGGGAAGCCTTCCGCATTGCGCTCGACTACCGTGCGCTCGGCGCTGGCGAGCTTGGCCCAGACGCCATCGCGATTGAGGTAGCCGTGGATGCTCTTCATCCCCTCGCCCCAGTCCATCGTGATGGTGTGGAAGCCGTCGCGGTCGGACGCGGTCGCGTAGCTGTACCCGCCGTGCGGGCACGGGCCACCGGTCAGGCCAGGGCCGAACTGGGTGCGCGGTCCCCAGGAACGGTCACGGAAGCCGAACGAGTCGACCTTCATCTGCTCGCCGCGGATGACGAGCGTCCCCTGGTAGCGGCCGGGCTGATCGAGGTGACTCTGGCCGAGGTAGTGCGGCTCGGCGACGGCGGTGAAGGTCAGCTCGGCATGGATCTCGTTGCCGTCGTCGGGATCGTCGTAGCCGATCTCCCATTTGTGCTGTGGTTCCAGGCATTTGTAGTGAATACCGTTGCCGATGGTGATGTCCGAGAGCGGCTGCTGCGGGATCGCCAGATGCCAGAAGTTCTTGGAATACAGGCAGGTTTCCGGACGCGAGCCGCTCGGATCCCAGAAGTACGCGCCCGCCGCCATCGTGCCGAGATTGCCCCGGAAGAACGGGTAGAGCTGGCCGGAGACCTTGCGGTCGGGAACCGTGAAGGTGAACCAGCACGTCTCCGACCACTCCGGGGTGTCCGAGGTGGGCTGGTGGAACTCGTCGTCGGGATGCATGCCCTCCCGCGGGCCGGGAAGAGCCACCGCTCTACCGGAGCTCGTCGACGTACTTGTTGGTGCCCGGGATGGTCGGCCGGAACGGCGCGACCAGCTCCACCTTGCCGGCGCCGGACTTCTCGGCCTGCTTGACGGCGCCGGAGAAGCCCGCCTCCCAGGAGTCGCGCGGGTCGCCCTCGGTGAACCAGAGCGCGGTCACCCGGCGGCCGAGCGCGTCGGGCTGCTTGACGTAGCTCATCTTGTCCTCGGGCAGCGGGAACGGGGTGAACAGCGTGCCCAGCCCGACCCCGGCGCCGAAGACCACCGGTGCCCGCTCGCTCTTGATGTAGTCGACGACGGCGCCGGTGTCAGATCCCTCGGGCGCGTCGATGACCTCGACCACGAGCCCCTGGAACGGGTAGTCGAAGGCGTGGATGTCGCGCGGTCCCGCGTCGCTCTTGTAAACCGGGCCGAGGTAACGCTGGAAAGCCGTGAAGATGTGGTCGCGGTCCAGGTAGACGCGGCCGTCGGCGAGCAGCCGCTGGTTGGTGGCGACGGTCCAGCGCAGGTGGTCGTCGTAGCGCCCGTCGGTGATCCAGTACGTCGAGATGTACTTGCCCAGCTCGACCGGGTTCGCGATCGACGAATCCTTCGGGATACGCAGCGCCTGCAGGTCACGCGGCGCGACCCAACGCCGGCCGCCGAACATCCACGGCATCGCCATGGCGCCGGCGTAAAAGTGATCGTCCTCGTACCACCGGTTGTAGGCATGTTCGTGACCGACATGGGGCTCGACCATCGTGATCAGGGCCGAGCCCACCTTCACCTCGTACGCGCCCTCGCCCGGCAGCAACGAGTACTGACTTACCTCTGCCACGATGACTCCCCTGTCTCCTACTCGATGCTCGTTCGGGCGTGCGCCTGAGATCTCAGACGCGCGAGAAATCCGGCTCGCGCTTCTCCACGAATGCGGTCATGGCCTCGACGTTCGCCGGGGCGCCGAGCAGCTCGGCGAAAGCGGCGTTCTCGCGCGTACGAGCTGCGGCGATAGCGTCGATCAGCGGCGCCATCATCACCTGCTTGGTCGCGATCAGCGAACTGACCGGAGCCGCCGCGAGCACGCGCGCATGGCTCATGGCGACGTCCATCAGTTCGTCGGGTGCGCAGAGCTTGCGGGCGATCCCGAGCTCGACACATTCAGCGGCCGGAACCCACTCGGCCGACATCAGCACCCACGCGGCCGCTTGCCGTCCGATCAGGATCGGCAGCAGGGCGCTGCTCGCCGCCTCCGGTGCGACGCCCAGACGCGTGAACGGGTAACGCAATCGGGCTTCGGTCGACATGACGACGTAGTCGGCGAAGCCGAGGATGGTGGCGCCGATGCCGACGCCGAGCCCGTTCACCGCGCAGATGAACGGCTTGCGGAAGGTGGTCAGCTGATCGATCAGCCCGGGAAAGCCGTGCTTTCCGTTCGTGAAGCCCGCCGGGTCGGCGACCCGAGCAGCCATCTCGCGTACGTCCGTGCCGGCGCAGAAGGACGTGCCGCCACCTGTGAAGACGACGACGGCGACGCCGGGATCGGCGTCAGCGGCGATGAGGGCCTCGGTCATCGCGTCGTAGTGCACTTCGTTGAAGGCGTTCTTGGCCTCGGGCCGGTCGAGCGTGATGACGCGGACGCGTCCCTCGTCCTCGATACGGATCACGCCGTGAGCCCTTCGGCTACGGCACCGTCGACGATGCGCCAGCGGATGGGCGCTTCAGGGTCGGCCGGCTCGTCGTAGGTGAGGATGCCCCGCTCCCGCAACGCGTACAGGTGAGCCAGCGCCTCACCGACGGCGGCGCGGCGCATGAAGCCGTCGATCCGGTCCCAGGAGCGCGACCAGCTCATACGCGCAGCGACAGCGAACGCGGTGTCATCGCCCCCGCGGATGGCGGCGACCACCTCGGAGAAACGCTGACGGTGATGGGCCTTGAGCGCATCGACCCGGGCCGTCAGCCCGACGAAACGGTGCTCGTGCGCGGGCAGCACGAGTTCGACGTCCTCGGCGGCGACCTTGTCCAGCGAATCGAGGAAGTCGCCGAGCGGGTTCTTACCGGACTGCGGGTGATACGAGATGTTCGGCGTGATGCGCGGCAGCACGTGGTCGCCGGTGAGCATGAGGCGCTGCTCGGCCAGGTAGAAGCACAGGTGGCCGGGCGAGTGACCCGGGGTGTGAATGGCGCGCAGATTCCAACCGGGAACGTCGGGACGGTCGCCGTCCTCGATCAGCACGTCGGGCAGTGTCGGCTTCACGAGCTCACGCACGGGCATGGACGCCGCGCCGATGCCGACCAGCTCGTCCTCGGAGGCTCCGGCCCGAGTGAGGGACGTGCTCACCATCTTCAGCAGCTCGTCCGGATCGATGTAGCGCGACTGGATGAGCCGGGCGTCGGCGGGATGCAGCGAGATCCACGCGCCGGATGCCTCACGGATGCGACCGGCGAGCCCGTAGTGGTCGGGATGGATGTGGGTCACCATCACGCCGCGCACGTCGGCCATGGCGAAGCCGGCCTGCGACAAGCCCTCGGCCAGCGCGTCGAACGCCTCGTCGGTGTTCCAGCCGGCATCGATGAGGTACGCCCCGCGCTCGGTGGCGAAGACGTACACCAGCACGTAGCGCAGCGAGTTCATCGGGATGGGGACAGGCACCACCCACAAGCCCGGACGGATCTGCTCGACCGGAGGCAGAGGGGCGAGCACGGGACTGGTATCTGAAGCCACGCTTCGGATCGTGCCACTTGTGTCAGGCAACGACACCGTCGGCCCGCAGCGCATCGATCTCAGCGGCGCTCAGACCCAGCTCGGCGGCCAGCACCTCGTCGGTGTGCTCACCCAGCCACGGCACGCGCGTCTCCGGGCCTTCCGCCACCCCGGAAAGCTTCACCGGATTGCCCGGGATCAGTACCGGCTGCTCGACGTCGTCGCTGCGCGGCATCTCCACCAGCATGTGCCGGGCGGCGAGGTGCGGATCCACGACGACCTCCTCATCGACGAAGCACGGCCCGGCGGCGATGCCTGCGGGCCCGAGCGCATCGCACGCCTCGACCCGGGTGAGCCCACTGGCCCAGCCTTCGATCGCGGGGCGCAGGACGCCGTCGAGGTGCTCGAGCCAGCCCGCCCGCGTGGCGAAGCGCGGATCGTCGATCCACTCCGGATGGCCGATGAGCGTGACCAGCTTGGCGAACTGCGCCTCGCGCCCGACCTGCATGACGAACCAGCCATCGCCCGCGCGGAAGCCGTGGTTGATCAACTGCGGCGGGGTGCCACTTTTCAGGCCCAGCGACCAGTAGTTCGTCACGATGTCGGTGAGCGCGACCACGACGTCGAACATGGCGATGTCGACGTACTGGCCACGCCCGTCGCGCTCGCGCTGGCGCAGCGCGGAGAGGATCCCGATGGTGGCGTAAAGGGCCGCCCCGATGTCTCCGAGGGCGCCGACCGGGGAGACCAGCGGAGGCCTGTCACCCTCACGCTTGAGCTCGTAGATGCCGCTCATCGCCTCGACGATGGGAGCGAACGCCGGCCAGCTCCCGTACGGCGTGGACGTGGTGTTTCCGAAGCCCGAGATCGAGACGTAGATGCAGGCCGGGTGTACTTCGGCGATGTCCTCGTAGGCCAGCCCGAGGCGGCCGAGCGAGCCGGCCTTCGAGTTCTCGGCGATGACGTCGAAGTGCGGGGCCATGTCGAGCACCAGCTGACGGCCGCGCGGGTTGCGCAGGTCGATGCTGACGCTGCGCTTGTTCAGGTTATTGCGCAGGAACGTGGCACCGATCTGGCGGCCGCCCGGATCGGTCATGGCGGGGGTCGACCCGCGGCCCAGATCGCCGGTGGGCGGCTCGACCTTGACGACGTCAGCTCCGAGCCGGGCGAGCAGCTGCGTGGCGTACGGCAGCGCCTGCATCTGCTCGAGCGCCAGGATGCGGACACCGTCCAGTGGCTTGCCCCGGCCAGCAGCGGCAGCGTTAGCGATCTCTCCGAGGAGCACTCCGCCACCATAACGAGGCGGTGCGGGCCGCCTGACGGGGCGTCAGCAGATTGAAGCGGCCGTTCTCACATCACAACGCTCCGGCGGGCTTAGCATCGGGCGATGAGCTCGCGCGCTCCCCTGTTTTGGCGCCGACCGGACGAGCGCCGCGCAACGCCGCGGCTAACCGCGCTGCGGGGCGTGGCGAGCTTCCCAGGTAGCGCGCATCCCGTCGCGCCAGCCCACCCGGCACGGCCCGGTGAAGGCGCGGCGTCGTGAAACGTCGGCGATCGAGCCGCGCAGCGTGCCCGGAATCGATACGACCTCCAGCGTCGCCGGGTGACCGGACAACCCGGCCAGGTAGGCGGTCCATTCTTGTACGGAGACCGCCTCGTCGCCCGCCCAGTTGACGATCGTCGCGGGGACCGTGGCGGCATCGAGCAGTGCTTCGGTCTGGGTGTTGATGTCGTCCTGGTGGATCGGGCTGTACGGGCACGGATCCCAACGCGTCGTCACCGGCTGACCCGCGGCGATCGCGTCGGCGTGGTAGGCCGGGAGCCCACCGTTCGGGCCGTAGGAGGCGTTCATCCGGGCGATGATGACCGGCAGGTCGAACAGCCGCGCACACGTGCGCGCCACCGCCTCCTGACCGATCTTGGACATCGAGTACGGCGGCGAGAGGCTGGAGTTCACGTCGCCGAGCGGGTCGGTCTCCTGGAACACATGCAGCGGGTCTTCGACCGGCTTGTAGACCGAGTGCGTCGACATGACGAGCGCAGCCTTGGCACTGCGGCAATGCGCGAGCAGGAGCCCGGTCGCTTCGGCGTTGCCCCGGATCGCGGCGTCGTAGTCGTAGCCCGGCGACTGGTCGGCCGCGAGGTGCAGCACGTACTCGAAGTCGGTCGGCAGCTCTGAGAGGTCGCCGGCAGAAAGGTCGGCCGCGACCGCACGGATCCCGGCCGCCTCGACCCGCTCGCGGCTGCCCTCGACCGTGAAGCGGGCGACGCCCCACACCTCGTTGTCGCGCGCCAGGTACTCGGCGAGCGGGAACGCGATCTGCCCCGCCGGCCCGGTGACCAGAATCTTCGCGCCTGACAGCATGGCGGGACGCTACCCCGACCCGTTACGCGGTCGGGTACCCGGCTGCCCTTGCCGCGATGTGCAGCCCGAGCAGCTCGGCCGCCTCAACGACGTCGGTGCCGATGTCCCGGCTGCGTCCGCTGGTAGCCACGAGGAGCCCGAGCGTCGATCCGCGGCAGCGCAGCGGCACCACGAGCATCGCCCGGGCCGCTTCGAAGCCCTCACCGAGGAAGCTCGCGGCGAGATCGCGGGGGCCACCTCCGGTGTGGCAGGAGGTGACTCCGGACGCGAACGCGAAGAGCTTCTCGACCGAGCGGGAATCCAACTCGGCAAAGGTCTGGAGTGCGGGCCCGGCCGTCGCGCCGAGTTCGGCACCGTCCGGTCCGTACCACCAGAGCGCGGCGCTCGTCAGGGAGCTGACATCGATCGCGGCGCGCACGCCTCGCTCGGCGAGCTCCGCCCGGCAACCCGCGGACGCCAGCCCGGGCGCCGACCGGCTGAGCGCGCGCAGCGGGCTTTCCCGCACGTGTCGGGGGCCGAGCGCGTCGAGCCGGCGCTCCATCAGGACCGCGGCTCGGCGCGTGTGCTCGCGAGCCGCAAGGCTGAGCTCGTTGTAGGACTCGACGTTCAGCACCCCGAACCGGTTCCCGCCCGCGTGCAACGGAACGCTGAACTCCGAACGCACGCCGGGGATGGCCGCGCGGTACGACGGGTCGGCGCGCACGTCGGGCACCCAGGCTTCCTGGTCACGGGCGAACGTACGACCCGTGATGCCCACCCCGGGCGCCATGCCGTCGTGCACGATCCACTGCCCGCGCCGTGACAGGCAGCGCAGCACGCCCGCGCGCTCGACGTAGATGCTGGGCATCAGCCGGTGCTCCTCGTGCAGCCAGCCGGTGATGACATCGGCGAGCGTCTGCACGTCGCCGGCGCGCTCGATGCGAGTGGCGAGCGGCAGCAGCGCCAGTTCCTGCTTGTCGACCCCCCCGAGGTCGGTGCGCATCGGCTCGGGCCAGCCCGTCGCCGGCCGCGCGATGAGATAGCCCTGCACCAGGTCGACGCCGAGTTCACCGAGCACGCGCAACTCGGCGGCTTCCTCGACGCCCTCGGCCACGGTCTGGGCGCCGCAGGCGACGCCGAAGGCCACCAGCGCGGCGATGAGCGCCCGCCGGTCCCGGTCGCGATGCAGGCCGCTGACGATGCTGCGATCGATCTTGATGAAGTGCGGCGACAGCCGCAGGACGTGCGCCATGTTCGCGTAGCCCGCACCAACGTCGTCGACGGCCAGCAGCGTCCCGGCCCGGGCAAGGCCGACCAAGCGCTCGGTCAGCGCGGCGTAGTCGGCGATCCGCTCGTGCTCGGTGACCTCGAGGACGTGCTCGGGAGCCGCAGCCAGCAGGTCGTCGATACGAGGGTCGAGCAGCAGCCCGGCGCTGGCGTTGAGGAAGAGCCGGGCGCCACCCGGCGGCGTACCGAGCGCGAGACCGGCCCGCAGGCACGCGAGTTCGACATCGGTCCGGCAGCCGGCCGCCTCGGCGCGGGCCAACCATTGATCGGGCGAGGTGAACGCGAAGCTTCGCGAGCGGGCCAGCACCTCGAAGCCGACGGTCTGACCGTCGGCGACGCGCACGATGGGCTGCGTGACGGCCGTGATGTCGCCGGGAGCGAGCAGGGACGCGACCTCGCCGGCTTGATGCTGGGACGCGCGCGAGCCACTCCCCGGCGATCCGCTGCGGGCTCGCGGGAGGCGTCCCGCCACCCGCGACGGATTGCTCACCCGATGCCTGTCGGCACCCGCGCAGGAATACTTCATGACCGGTGGCGAAAAAATGCGGCGCGTCACGAGAAATTCACATCCGTCCGGCTGCGGAAAGGCTGGCGGATGAGAAATGTCGGGAAGATGACTACTTGAGACGCTCTCGGCTCCTCGCAGCGACATCGGCCGCCCTGGCACTGGTCGTCGCGTCATCAGCCTGCTCGTCGCCGGGTTCGTCGCCGGGTTCGCCGCCGGGTTCGCCGCCGTCCGCCTCGCCCTCCGCGCTGCCCTCGCTGCCGCCCGTCACGCCCATCCAGTGGCGCTCATGCGGCGGCGGCTTCCAATGCGGCAGCGTGCCGGTGCCCGAGGAGTACGCCCAGGCGGGGAGCCCGCTGATCTCAATGGCGATCTCGCGCCGTCCCGCCGGCAAGCCGGCCCTGCGGGCAGGGGTCCTGGTCGTCGACTTCGGAGGCCCGGCGATCAGCGGCGCGGCGACCCTGCGCGAAGCGGCGGCCTTGCTTCCGCCGGGCCTGCTCGACCGCTTCGACCTGGTCAGCTTCGATCCCCGCGGCAGCGGTCAGAGCCGGCCGCTGCAGTGCGCACCCGGAGGGGCGGGCGCCAGCAACGCCGCCGGGGCCAGGCTGGTGAGCGCGGCGGTCGGGGCGCCGCCCGTGGCGGCAGCCGGGCAGCCATTGCCGGTCGCCGCCGTCTACCGGCAGGTCTATGCCGCCTGCCACGCCGCCGACGCGAAGCTGCTGGCGACCATCACCTCCACCGTCCAGGCCCGCGACCTCGACCGGCTGCGTATGGCCCTCGGCGTGCGTCAGCTGCACTATCTGGGGCTGTCCTACGGATCGGTCCTCGGGCTTGCCTACGCCGACCTCTTCCCGAACCACCTCGCAGCGATGGTGCTCGACAGCCCGATCGATCCCACCGAGGCGATCGCCACCCTCGCGGTTCAGCAGGCCGCCGCCGCCGAGCAGGACGTGCAGACATTCTTGCGCGGAAGAACCGGCGCGGGCGTGGCCCAGCAGTTCGCGACGCTCTCCGGCCGGCTGCAGCGGGCGCCGCTGCCGGCTCCCGGTCACGGCGATGCGACCCCCGTATCGCTCGGTGACCTGCAGCTGGCCACCCTCACGTACCTGCAGATGCCCACCCTGACCCCGCAATACCCGGCCGCCCTGGCGGCCGCCCTCGCCGGGAACGGGCAGGCGCTACGCACCCTCGCGGCGAGCCAGTACCAGGACGTCGATGGCAAGCCCGTCATCGGGGCGTACTGGGCGACGCTCTGCGGCGACATCAGCGAGCGGCCGTCGCCCGTCACCGCCAACATCGCGGCCCGGCAGCTGGCGGCGCGCTACCCGCTACTCGGCGCGGTCGCGTACGCCTTCGCCGGCGGGGCCTGCACCGTCTGGCCGGCCGCGACCGAGCCGGTCGGGCTGCCCAAGGGCCGGCTCCCGATCGCGATCGTCGGCGGCAAGCACGACCCGATCGCCCCGTACGCCGCGGCGCAGGGGCTGGCCGGCAAGCTGGCGGGATCGGTATTCATCACGCGTGTGGGCCAGGGACATACCGCGCTCGCGAACGCAGCCGGCGACACCTGTCTCGGGGATGCGGAGACGCGGTTCCTGCTGGACCCTCGCTCGAGCCCGGCAAAGGTTCTTTGCGTCGACCCGCTGGCAGGCTAGCGGCGTGAGTCAGCGCGGCGGCGGCGCGTCGCCCCGCGTCGCCCCGCGTCGCGTCGCGTCGCGTCGGCTGAAACCTGGCTGAAGATAGCCCCATGGAAGCAGCGATGTTCCGGCCCGGCACGCCATGAGCGGCCCCTCACCCAGCAATGGCCAACCGACGCATCGGGTGGTGATCATCGGCGCCGGCTTCGGCGGACTGTTCGCCGCCCGCTCGCTGCGCAGGGCACCCGTCGCGGTCACGATGATCGACCGCACCAACCACCACCTCTTCCAGCCGCTGCTCTACCAGGTGGCGACCGGCATCCTCTCCGAAGGAGACATCGCCCCGCCGATCCGCGACGTGCTGCGCCACCACCGCAACACCGAGGTCCTGATCGGCGACGTCACGGAGGTCGACCTCGCGCAGCGCACGCTGAAGGTCGTGGCGCTCGGCGAGACGGTCGTGGTCGGCTACGACAGCCTGATCGTGGCGGCGGGGGCGGGACAGTCCTACTTCGGTCATCCGGAGTTCAGCCGCTACGCGCCGGGGATGAAGTCGATCGACGACGCGCTGGAAATCCGCGGCCGGATCTTCGGAGCGTTCGAGATGGCGGAGCGCGAGACCGACCCCGATAGGCGACGCGAGTGGCTGACGTTCATCATCGTCGGCGGCGGCCCGACCGGGGTGGAGATGGCCGGCCAGATCGCCGAACTCTCCAAGCGATCGCTGCACGACAACTTCCGCCACATCGATCCGGCCAGCGCCAGGGTGGTGCTGCTGGACGCCGGCGACGCGCTCATCCCGGCGTTCGGCAAGCGACTGTCCGGAAAGGCGCTCACCGGGCTGCGCAAGCTGGGCGTCGAGGTTCATCTGACCACGCGGGTGACCAACGTCGACGCGGACGGTATCGATGCGAAGCCCGCAGCCGGAGGGGACCTGCGGATAAACGCGCAGACCAAGATCTGGGCCGCGGGCGTCGAAGCCTCATCGCTCGGAGGGATTCTGGGAAAGCAGAGCGGCGCCGAAACCGACAGGACCGGTCGGGTGAAGGTCAACCCGGACCTGACGCTGCCCGGGCATCCCGAGGTCTTCCTCGTGGGCGACATGATCACCCTGGACAAGCTCCCCGGCGTCGCCGAGGTGGCGATGCAGGGGGGCGTTCATGCCGCGCAGGCCATCAAACGCCGCGTCGAGGGGCTGGATCCACAAGCCCCTTCCAAGCCGTTCCACTACCGCAACCTCGGGGACATGGCGACCATCTCCAGGTTCCAGGCGGTGGCCGCGTTCGGTCCGTTCCGGGTCGCCGGATTCCTCGGCTGGCTCATGTGGTTGTTCGTGCACCTGACGTTCCTGACCGGCTTCAAGAACCGGGTAGCGACGGTGTTCAACTGGTTCATCGCGTTCATCGGCCATGGGCGTCCGCAGCGGGCCATCACGCAGCAGCAGGTGGATGCGCGGGCGGCGCTGCAACGCGAGCACGAGTAGCCCTGCGCTTTGCTCAGAGTTCGGCGATCGTCTCTGCGCTGCTCGCCGGGGCGCCAGTGGCGCGACCAACACCGACATTGGGTAATGAGGCACCAGTGCCGCCGGTTTCCCGCCCGGCCGAAGCGCGCCGTATTGGCGTCCCCGACGCGCGCATCCGGGTGCTCCGCGTCGAGCCACCACCCGAGCGACCAGCGCTGCCGGATCTCGAGCGGCAAGTGCGCGAGAAGGGCACTCCTAGTCAGTCGCCAGGTCGGCCTCGACTACGGCCACCCAAGACCCAACGCCCACGCCGTTGTTTGCTCATGGGCGCCGGTCAGTTGCGGCACGTTTCGACCGATGATCTCAACGATCGGGACTGCGTCACTCAAGGGGAGCGCGCACAGATACCGCGCACAGATACATGGAGTCCGCACGCTTGATGAGATCGAGCGGCGAGACGATGCGTCTTCCGACGAGCGGGCCCAGGGCGAGCCGACCCAGGCGATAACCGCACAACATCGCGTCTTCTTCAAGGACCTTCTCGGCCGGCAACAGATCCGGCCAGGTCCTCATAGTTCACCCCTTGAGGATGCCGAACAGCTTCGCTGCCGACAGCAGGGGGAACACGTCTGCCGGATCCCTTGCGGTCAAGTGCGCGGTAGCGGCATCACTTCCGCGCTGGCGGGCTAGCGCGGGTGAAGGAGGTAGCCGGGCACCCGCAGCTTCACCACACGGTCTTCGCGGCTTGGACTTCGCAGTGTCACCCGCGGCGAACCATGGAACTCGGTGAAGTAGAAGTTGCCAATTTGCGTCACCGGTAGGGCTGTTCCTTCAGCGTCGGCGGTAACCGCCACGGTGCTTTCGACTGCGAGCACGGACCATCCGAATGGTTCTTCAGGGTTGGACGGACGGTGCGACCAGATTTGGATGCCGCCACGCAGCTCGGCGATCCATTCACCGGATTCGTCGGGCGCTGGTTCCTGTCCGCGCCGCAGTACCCACACGGCCCCGTCGTCCCGCAGCCGGACGCGGGCGCCCCATGGAAGCCGGATCGTTTCGTACGTCACGCGAACGAGTCTGTTGGTCACGACTCCCTTCCGTCAAAAGCAGCGGCCCCGCGAAGACGCCGGTATTGCTGCCGGCTCTCGCTTGGATCGAGGCGCGGCATATCTACACTCTGCGCGGTCTGGTTGCTCGCGACTGCCGCCGGATGGAGCCGGAGTTCCAGCTACTCGTCAGAGCCGATGCGGCCATCACTGAGATCAACGTGTCCACTCGCGCTGTGAGGACGGTGTCCATGTCACCCGTCACGGTCACCATCACGGGATCAGCACCTACTGACCGCGCCACAGACACTCGCAGCGGTGGCATCCCAGCAAGGGGGTAGTCGTACCAGCCGTTCTCCGCCTCGTCGTCGGTGTCAGGAAGGGCCGCGGCAATGGCGTGCCAATCCGACTCATCGAAGCCATATCCGACGTAGAGTGAGAGCCACCTAAAGAGTTGCCGCACGTTCGAGGAACGCACCCAGCCGGACACGCGGCCGTGGCTCATAGGCCAAACCCTGGAGCCGACCGCCGACTCGAAACGCGCAGAGTGAAACGCGCAGAGTGCCGGATACATCGAGCGGCCGAAGCGCGCGTGCTGTGGTGGCCGGCGGCGTGACGGGTGCCGCTACCGATACCGCCGGGTTCGTGGGGCTTAGGTGCGTCGTGGTGTCTGGCCGGGTGGGCGTAGTAGTGGTCGGCGGTGGCCTTGCAGGGGTGGGCGTCCGTCGGGTGGCCAGAACCAGGGGGTGCGGTCGGGGTCGTTGCCGATCGTCATTGTCCAGCCGCCTTCATGCACTTTGTGATGGTGCGCCACGCAGAGCAGCTCGAGATCTTCCGGGTTGGTTTCGCCGCCGTCGATCCAATGAATCCGGTGATGGGCTTCGGTGTAGGAGGGTGGCCGATCACACCCGGGCCAGGTGCATCCGCCGTCACGGGCGGTAAGGAAGTGTCGTAGTCCGGCGGAGATGGTGCGGGTCCGGCGGCCGAAGTCGAGGATCTCGGAGTCGGCTCCGTAGACGGCGGGGATGATGGCGGCGTCGCATGCCATCCGGCGGGCGGTAGCGGCGGGCAGGCGCTGCCCGTCGGGGGTCCCGGCGGTACCGAGACCGTCGAGTAGGGCTTGATGGGACAGGCCGACGTTGACGGTGTGCCGGCCGCCGCCTTCCCCGTGACAGGTCTCGGCGTGGGCGGTGGCATGCCGGGCCATTTGCACCAGGGCTTCGGCGCGGCGGGACGGGGCGGATTCGGTGAGCACATCACCGTCAGGGTCGGGTTTGCGGGTAAAGCTCGCGATGGCTTTGGAGACGATGAGGCCGGCTTCGGCGTCGAGCCAGCCATCCAGGCGCCACCGGCCGTCGAGGGTCTCGGACAGGTTCAGCCGCTGCCCGGCGTGTTTGCGGGCCGCTTCATCCGCTGACTGCTCCGGGGCGGCAGCAGCGAGCACTTCCTCGGCGACGACCCGCAGCTGCCGTGGGGTCAGCGGAGGCGCCTGCTCGGCGAGGAAGGCTTCCAGCTCCGCGGCCAGGTCATGCTGCAGATCACGGGTCGCCTGCACGATCACGTGGGCATGATCCAATCCGAGTTCACCGGCCTCGAACGCTTTGCCGGTGACCGGCATCCGATCCGCCAACGCCCGCCCGGCCTGCACCCGTTTGGACACCCAGCCGTCAGACTCCCCCGACAGGCCACGCACGAACGCGGCCGTCGACGCCGCCCCATCCACCGCATAGGCGCCGGACCGGTCGGCCCGTTCGATCAGCCGGCAGGTCAGCAGATCCAGCTGACGGCCCGCCCCCAGCACCTCCGGCAACACCTCAACGGCCAGCATCCCGGACGTGTCCGCCGATACAGCGGCGGCGAGTTCGGCGAGCAGCGCATGGGCCTGCGCTGCTTTCACCCCGAACTCCGCTTCGACCATGTGTTCGAGTCTAGCAGCGAATAAGCAGCTCAGCCACCCTATTTACGACCTTGTTCACGACCGCAAGCACGACCGCAAGCAACGCGCCGCAAGCAACGCGCCGCAAGGCCGGTCTCGGACGCCTTCTTATCCTCGGCATGCGACGCCGCGCACCCGCCCTACCGCGGACTGCGGCCGCGATGAATCGCGGGCGTCGTGACGCTTACTGGATCGAGTAGCCGCCGTCGATGGTGAGCGCGTGCCCGAGGACGAACGACGACTCGGCCGAGCACAGCCACAGGGCGGCCGCGGCGATCTCCTCCGGCTCGGCGATGCGCCCGATCGGATGCATGTCGATGACCTGCTTCTCAAGCGCCGGATCGTCGCCCATCCAGTCGTTGACCATGCGCGAGCGGGCGGTTCCCGGGCAGATGGCGTTCACCCGCACGCCGGTAGTCGCGAGCTCGAGGGCGGCCGTCCGGGTGAGGCCGATGACCCCGTGCTTGCTCGAGACGTAGTCGGCCATGCCGGGGAAGCCTATGAGGCCGGCTCCGGACGAGGTGTTCACGATCGCACCGCCGGGACCCTGCGCGACGATGTGCGGGATCTCGTACTTCATGCACAGGAAGACGCCGGTGAGCATGACGCCGATGCCGCGTTGCCAGACGGCCTCGTCCAGTTCCGCGATGGTCGCGCCGGCGCCGACGATGCCGGCGTTGTTGTGCGCGTAGTCCAGCCGGCCGTACTCGGAAAGGGCGGTGTTCACCATGGCCTGGACGGACGCGGAATCGGCGACGTCGGTCTCGGCGAAGCACCCGCGGCCTCCCGCGTCAGCAATCAGCCGGACGGTTTCGGCGCCGCCGGTCGCATCGATGTCTGCCACCACCACCGATGCGCCCTCGCGGGCGAACCCGAGGGCCGAAGCCCGGCCGATGCCCGAGGCCGCGCCGGTGACGATGGCGACCTTCCCGTCGAAACGACTCACGCCCGACCCTCTTTCGCTAGCGCTGCTCCGTGGGTCCAGAGGCTAGACGCGACGGGCCTCGATCCGCCCGGCGGTGGGCCACCTGACCTCCGTCGCCCAACCGGCCTTCTCACAGAGCCGGATGAAGCCGGCGGCAATGTCGAGCTGGCGCGCATCGACCCCGTGCCGAGCGCTCGTCGGTTCGGCGTGGTGCAGGTTGTGCCAGCTGTCGCCCATCGACAGGACGGCGAGCGGCCAGAGGTTGGTGGCCCGATCGGCGCGGCGCAGCTTGAACGGGCGGCTGCCGTAGAGGTGGCAGAGCGAGTTGACGCTCCAGGTGACGTGATGCAGCAGGAAGACGCGCACCAGCCCGCCCCACAGCAGCGCGGTCAGCGCCCCCTTCGCGGTGCCCGTGAGCAGGTAGCCGGCGAGCGTCGGCAGTCCGAGCGAGAGCAGGCACAAGAGCGGGAAAGCCCGATCGATCGCCGCCATCATCGGCTCGGCTTTGAGGTCGGGCGCGTACTGGTCGACGGAGGTCGAATCGGCCCGGAAAAGCCAACCCATGTGCGCGTGGATGACCCCGCGAATCCGCCCGAAGACGCCGCCGCCGTACTCATAGGGCGAGTGCGGATCACCAGGCTGATCGGAGAAGGCATGGTGGCGGCGATGCGCGGCGATCCAGCTGATGACCCCGCCCTCGAACGCCATGCTGCCGGCGATCGCCAGGGCGGCCCGCAGCACCGGCACGGCCGTGAAGCTGCGATGGGTGAGGAGGCGGTGGAAGCCCGCGGTGATGCCCATCGCGGTGATCAGGTAGAACCCGATCAGCAGGCTGAGATTGACGACGGTGACCCCGCTGCCGAGAAGCGCCGTGCACACGACGACCACTCCGGCGACCGGCAGGCCCACGATGAGAAGAGTGACGATCAGCGGCAAGATGCCCAGCCGTCCGCGCTCACCGGTGTCGAACGGTGCTGTGTCGTAAGCAAGCGGAACGTCAAGGACGGCAGGCGACACGGATTCTCCGGGGTCGAGGGATGAAGAGGTATCGAACGGCGACGGGCCGGGGACCTGCCGAGGTGGGGTACCTAAACCCCTGGTAACGCCAATCGGGTCAGCTCTAACGCGCCAAAGCGTACGCGGTGACTGGATGGACCAGCTGTGATGACCCGCCGTGGCGTCAAGCGACGGCTACGCTGCCCGCGTGCCCGTGGATGTACAGACACGCGTCGAGATCGCCCGCAGCCGCGGCGAGGTGGCAGCGTTCGCTGCCGATCCCGACAACGCCACTCGTTGGTACGCGAACATCACATCTGTCGAGTGGAAGACCGCCCCTCCGCTGGCGGTCGGGTCGCAGCTTGCCTTCACCGCGCAGTTCCTGGGGCGGCGCCTCGCGTACACGTATCTGGTGCGCGAATGGGTCCCGGGGACGCGATTCGTGATGAGCACCCAAGAGGGCCCGTTCCCCATGGAAACCACGTACGAGTGGGAGGACGCGGAGGGCGGCGCCGTCGTGATGAAGCTGCGCAACCGCGGCAATCCCAGCGGATTCGGCAGGTGGACGGCGCCTCTCATGTCGATGGCGATGAGGCGGGCCAACGGCAAGGATCTGGCCCGCCTCAAGCACCTTCTGGAGGCGTCCGGCGGCTAGCCGCTCCGTGCCCTGGCGCTGCCCAGGCCCCTGCAGAGACCCGCGCCGGTGGCGGGCGAGGAGCGGTCAGGTAAGACAAGGACGTGAAACTGCGAACCCTCGGCCGGACCGGCGTCAAGGTCAGCCCGCTCTGCCTCGGCGCGATGATGTTCGGCGAGTGGGGCAATCCCGATCACGACGATTCGGTGCGCATCATTCACCGGGCGCTCGATGCCGGGATCAACTTCATCGACACCGCTGACGTGTACTCCGCGGGCGAGTCGGAGGAGATCGTCGCCAAGGCGCTGCGCGGCCGGCGCGACAGCGTGGTGCTGGCGACGAAAGCCGTCTCCCCGATGGGCCGCGAGCCCAACCGTTCGGGAGCGTCACGCCGCTGGATCACGATGGAGGTCGAGAACAGCCTGCGCCGGCTCGGCACGGACTGGATCGACCTCTACCAGATGCACCGGCCGGATCCGACGACCGACATCGATGAGACCCTCGGCGCGCTGACCGACCTGGTATCCGCCGGCAAGATCCGCTATCTCGGCAGCTCTACCTACCCGGCGTCGGACATCGTCGAGGCACAGTGGGTGTCGGAGCGGCGCCAGCGCGAACGGTTCATCTGCGAGCAGCCGCCGTACTCGATCCTGGTACGCGCCATCGAGACCGAGATCCTGCCCACCTGCCAGAAGTACGGCATGGGCGTCATCCCGTGGAGCCCGCTCGCCGGCGGCTGGCTGACCGGGCTGTTCCGCAAAGGTCAGGACGTGCCCAAGACCAACCGCACGACCCGGGCGCCGAGCCGCTACGACCTGTCCAACCCGGAAGTTCAGCTCCGGCTCGAGGCAGTCGAGCAGCTGGCCTTGCTCGCCGAGGAAGCGGGCATGTCGCTCATCACGATGTCGCTGGCGTTCCTGCTGGCGCACCCGGCGGTGACCGCACCGATCATCGGACCGCGCACCATGCAGCAACTCGAGGATCAGCTGGGCGCCGCCGAGGTGACCCTTTCGTGGGACGTGCTCGACCGGATCGATGAGATCGTCCCGCCGGGCACGACCGTCAGCCGCGACGACGCCGGCTGGACCCCTCCGGTGCTGAAGGACCCGAGCCTGAGACGGCGCGTCAGAACTTCCGGCAGCACGTCGGGCTGACGGTTGGTCCTGACGTCCGTCAGGCGAACTCGTTGACGTTCACCTTCGCCCTCGGGCGAGGTACGAACCGCGGCACCTGGCGCTGGTAGGTGGCGTAGTCCGGGTACTTCTTCAGCTGGATGCCCTCGCTCACGCGCGAGCTGCCCTGGAAGAGGCCGAGCAGCAGCAGGGCGCCGATGGCCGTCCAGTTGAGGTGATGGGTGGCCGTCACCGCGAAGAGCAGGAAGACGATCCAGATCGACTGCTCCGCCAGGTAATTCGGGTGGCGGCTGTGCGCCCACACCCCGTCGTGGATGAAGCCGGCGGCGTAGCGACCCGTGAGCGGCTCACCTCCCTGCCGCAACCGCTTCTTCTCGTTCTGGAAGTTCCACTGCAGCTGGTCGGAGTAGGTCTCGAAGGCGACCAGCGCGATGAAGACCGCCGCGAGCAGCACGTCCCACGCGCCGAGGCCGCGACTGGTGCCCTGCACGGTGACGATCGGAAGGGTGAACCAGAGCAGCAGCACGTTCTGGTAGAAGCAGATGAACAGCAGGTTGAACGCGGTCCAGCCGGCTCGGGTATTCAGCACCGGCCACTGGCGTAGATGCGCCCACCGGTAGTCCTCCTCACCGCTCCAGAAGCGCCATGAATAGCCGCCCTGGCGGGAGAAGTTGTAGGTGAGGCGCACGCCCCACACGGTCGCCAGGATGGCCATCAGCACCATGCGCGCCGGCCAGTGGCTGCGCGCGGCGACGATCCAGATGTAGACGACCGGGATGATGCTCCAGAGCTTGTCGACCTGGCTGACATTGCCGGTCACCTCGCCGACTACGAAGCACAGGGCCGCGACCACCAGCATCAGCCACGCGTTGTCCCAGACGAGCGACCATTGGGCGTGAGTCATCGCGTTCTCCGGACCTTCTCGTTGCCCATCCTGGGGAGATGGACACGATGGGAACCATAGTGCGCCCGGGCCCGCCCACGTAGCACGTTGCGCAACGAACGCCCGGCCCTGCGCGTCTGTCAGGGTCATGAGGAAACTCCCGGTCGTACTTGCGAGCTGCGCGTTGCTCGCCGGATGCGCCTCGGCCACATCGAACGCGAGCTCAGCTGGCGTTCCGCCGTCATCGACACCACAACCGCGGACCGTTACGCCGACGGGCAAGGCGTTCGCCACAGCAGTGCCAGGGCAGCTGCTGAGCGGGCTGTCGGGTCCCGCGCCGCGCGCCCAGGGCCGTTGCCGGGCCTCCTTGGTGACCTCGAGCGCCCAGACCCGGGCGGCCGCCGACGGCGTCTTGGGCGTGGTCACGCTGGTAGGCCGGGCGTGCAGTCTTCACGTCAATCCTGGAGGCATCCGGCTGCTCGATGCCGCCGATCGGCGGGTGCCCGTCCAGACGCCGCCGCGCAGCCCGGTCAATCCCGCGTTCTCCCTCCGCCCCGACATCTCGGAGGGCAACGGATCAGTGCGGGTCGGATTCGCGTGGACGGGCTCGTTCTGCGGCCGCAGCCCGGTGACCGTGCAAATTCCGGCGCTGCCGGCGGCGGTGCGCGTCGTGGTGCACGGTCCGGTCCCGGCGTGCGTGCCGGGAAGACCCGGCTACCTCATTCCGGGCGTGGTCGCCGGACCCGGCGAGGCGGTCGAGCCGGCGCCCGCGGCATGGGCATCGCTACGCGCTCGGCTGGTGATCCCGGCGACCGTGCCGGAGGGCCCGATCCCGATGAAGGTCGTGCTCACCGATATCGGAACGGCTGACGTCTCGCTGTCGGCCCCGTGCCCGTCCTACCTCGCCAGCCTCACCTATCCGACGGTCGCCGGACGCGGGTTCGGAGGCGGCGGTACTGCGCTGGTCGCCACTTTCGGTGACCTGTGCACGCATCCGCTGGTCGTGCACCCCGGGCAGCCGCTGACGATAGCCATTCCCGCAATCCACTACACGCCCGAAGGGCCCTGGCAGGTCGGCGCGACGTTGTCCGCGCGCTGGGCGATCGCCGGCGTGCCGACGGCGACGAGCAACGCCGTCATCCGCTGACCGCGAGGTCAGGGCGGGTCACTTCAACATCGCTTCCGATGATCCGGTCCAGCTTGACGTTCATCTGGGATACGGCCGGAAGCCGGCCTAGCTGGATTCGACGAGCTTGGTCAGCTTGTCCAGCGACATCCGGAAGCCCATCTCGTTGTCAGCCGCGGGGACGACGTCGGGAACTCCCTCCTGCACGAGCAGGACATCGGTCCCGCCGGACGCGTCGATCAGGGTAGTCGTGATCGTCATCGTTCCCGCGAGCGCCGCATCATCGCTCTCGAACTCGAGCACCTCCACCACCTGCTCATCGGGGATGAGCTTGGCGAAGTAGCCGTGGTAGGTGTCGATGTTGTCCACGGACTTGCCGGGGGTGGACGGATCGGCGTAACTGAGGGAAAGGCGAAACCGTCCGCCTTCGCGCGCGTCGAACTCGTGCACGTGCGTGCTCATACCGTCGGGAACCCGCCAGTAAGCGATCGCGTCCGCGTCCGTTAGCGCCCCATAAACAGCCTCCCGCGGTGCTTTGATGTGCGCCGCGACCTTTGTCGAATACACACCTTGAAAGTATCGCCGCGGGCTATTGCCGGGCCCTCGCGGTGGTGCCAAGGTGTGACACCGACGTGCCCCCGGTACCGCCGTGAGGGCGTCGTCGCGTCGGAGGGAGCCCCCTTTGCTCTTCCTCACCGAGTACCGGTCCCGTCCGGGCATGACCAAGGCCGACACCGCGGGCCTGATGAAGCTGTTTGGCGAGCGGGGGCCGGAGCCGGGAACGATCGCTCACTACGTCAAGACGGATGGCTCCGGTGGTTTGGTGATCATCGACGAGGACGACCCCGCCAAGGCCTACGCGTCGAGCCTGGCCTACAGCGAATATCTGGAGTTCACGGTGACCCCGCTCCTGGCCATCGAGGACGCGGTAGGTCCGATCGCGGCCTATCTCGGCTGACGCATCTGCAGGAGCCACTTAGTCTCCTCCGATGGCTCCACGACCTAGCCGATCGGGCCGATCGGCCAGGCGTCAAGGACGTGCACGACCTTGCCCGCGCCATGCCGCACGTCACCGTCTCTCCCGGCACGGAGAACAACCCCGTCTATCAGGTCGGCGGGAAGTCGTTCATCTTCTTCAGAAATCCGCGACCCGACGCATGCGATCCCGAGACCGGCGAGCGGTATCCGGACGTGATTGTCTTCTGGGTGCCGTCCGAAGCCGACAAGCGGGCGATGGTCGCCGACGGCAGCACGCCGTTCTTCACCACACCACACTTTGACGGCCACCCCTCGGTACTGGTGCGGGCAGCACAGCTGCCCCAGCTCACCCGCGACGAACTGGCGGAGGTCATCCAGGACGCGTGGCTGTCGCGGGCTTCTGCCCGCCGCGCCAAGGCGTGGCTCGAAGCCAACGGGCTCGGGTAACGCGCACCAGCAACCCGTTGCGGCCTGCGCCGGAGGGCTGGGCCGCTCGCCAGATAACAGTAACGTCAACCGTTGACCGCCAGGACATCAGCAGCGTGCATCAACGAACAGGAGCAGACGTGACCACGTTGGACGGCAAAGTCGCCATCGTCACCGGAGCAGGCCGCGGCATCGGACGCGAGGAGGCGCTGGCCCTCGCCGCCGAGGGAGCCCGGGTCGTCGTCAACGATCTCGGTGGCGACCGGCGCGGCGTCGGCAACGACGCGACCCCGGCCCAGGAGACCGCGCAGCTCATCCAGGACGGGGGCGGCGAAGCCGTCGTGAATGGTGACGACGTCTCCTCCTGGGAGGGCGCCGAGCGGCTGGTGAAGCAGGCCATCGAAACGTTCGGCGGGCTCGACGTGCTGGTGAACAACGCAGGAATCCTGCGCGACGCGATGAGCTTCAACACCACCGAGGACGACTGGGACGCCATCATCCGCGTGCACCTGAAGGGACACTTCGCGCCGACGAAGTTCGCCGCCGCCTACTGGCGCGAGCAGAGCAAGGCCGGCAACCCCGTCTCAGCAGCCATCATCAACACCAGCAGCGACAGCGGGCTGTTCAGCAACGCGGGCCAGTCCGCGTACGACGCCGCCAAAGCCGGCATCGCGTCCCTCACCCTGTGCCTGGCGCGCGAGCTCGAACGTTACGGAGTGCGGGTCAACGCCATCGCGCCCCGGGCACGCACGCGGCTGACCGCGACCGTGGGCCTGACCGATGTACCCGACGAGGGGACCTTCGACATCATGTCCCCCGCGAACGTCGCTCCCGTCGTGGCGTGGCTCGCCGGACCCGGGGCCGCGGACGTCAACGGTCAGGTGTTCGCCGTCGGCGGCGGGACGGTCGTCTGGCTCTCCGGCTGGCACCAGACCGGCATCCTGCAGCGCGACACCGGCTGGACCGTCGATGATCTGGCGGCCGCCCAGGGGACCCTGTTCGCCGGCGGGAGCAGCGCGACGCCGGCCCACGCCATCCCCGGGTTGGACATGGGCCCGCGCTAGGCGGCATCGGATACCCGAGGGCACCGGCCTCAGCCGTTACTGCTCGGCCCTACCCCCCGGCACCGCCGTTGGGCTGGGCCCGGGTCAGCTGCCGGCCGTCTTGTTCACCGACGCCTCGAAGATCTGCGTGATCGAGGCATCCAGCACGGCGTTGAACTGCGCGTCGGTCTGCTCGTCGGACAGTCCCTCGAGCAGTGCGCGCGAGAAGCTCGCGATCATGCTCGGGTCGGCGGCCAGCAGGCGGCACGCCTCGTCGCGGCTGTAGCCGCCGGACAGGGCGAGCACCCCCAGCACCCGCGGGTCGGCGGCGAGCCCGGCGTACAGGCCCGGCCGGCTGGGGATGGTCAGCTTGAGCATGATCGCCGCGTCGCTCGGCAACGCGTCGATGTGGCTCTCGAGCGCCTCCAGCAGCAGTATCTCCGCCTCTTCCTTGTGCGGGCTCTTGATGCTCACCTCGGGCTCGAGGATGGGCACCAGACCCGCCGCGGAGATGCTCGCACCGACCTGGAACTGCTGATCGACGATCGCGGTCACTCCAAGCTTGTCGGCGTCCTTGATGACCGACCGCATCTTGGTGCCGAAGATCCGGTGAGCGTTCGCCCGCTCGAGCAACTCGTCGAGACCGGGGATCGGCTTCATCACCTGCACGCCCGACTGCTCGTCGGCCAGCCCCTTGTCGACCTTCAGGAACGGCACGACCCGCTTGTGCTCCCAGAGGTACTGCCCCGTCGGGATGCCCTGGATCTCGCGCTCCATCGTCTGCTCGAAGAGGATGGAGCCGATGACGCGAGAGCCGGCGAAAGCCGGGCTGGTGATGACCCGGGTGCGCATGGCATGCACCAGATCGAACATCTCGGCGTCGGAGCTGTACCGGCTCTCCGGTATCCCGTAATGGGCCAGGGCTGTTGGCGTACTGCCACCGCTCTGGTCGAGGGCGGCGAAGAAGCCATTGCCGGAGCTGACGATCTCTCGCTGCGTCGTGTCCACGCTGACATTCTGACAGCCCGGCACGTTCGCCGCGTCGGATCGGCCATCCGAACCGAGAATTTGCCGAAACGAACGGGTCGACCCGCAGGCGGGTGAGCTCCGTCGCGCCAGAACAACGACCGGCTGCGGCTGACGCTACTTGCCGAGGTCGGTCAGCACCGCCCGGCCGAGGTACCGACTGGCTGCAAGCTCGTCGAAGATCGCGCCCAGCTCGGACATCGAGCCCACCCGTGACACGTGGCTCGTGACGCGTCCGGCTGATGCCAGGTCGACGAGCTCGCGCATGTCCTGCACCGTCCCGACGGCTGAGTAGATGATCGTCGGGTCCTTCATGAACAGCTCGAACGGGTTGAACTCGAGGTTGCCTTCGCTCGCGGCGGGAAGGCCGACGGCAACGAACAGGCCGCGGGGGCCGAGCAGGTCGAATCCCAGCCGAAAGCCGGCCATCTTCGCCGAGAAGATCAGGCTCGCGTCGACGCCTCCGAACTCGCGACGCACGAGGTCGACAGCGCCCGGCGCGTCGGTGGCGTCTAGGACCAGGTCGGCCCCGAGCGACGTCACGAAGTCCAAGCCGCTCCTGGCCGACATCGACACCGACCACCTGATAGCCAAAAGTCTTGGCGAGCTGGACCGCGTAGTGCCCGAGGCCGCCCGCCGCTCCGATGACGGCCACCGGCCGGCCGGGCAGAACGCGATGGTCGAGCAGCTTCTTCACCGCTCCGTACGCCGTCAGCCCTCCGCAGGCCAAGGGCGCTTCGTGGTCGCCGAGGGTGTCGGGAATCGTCACCAGCGAGCGTGCCCACACGCAGAAGTACTCGGCGAAGGTGCCGATGATGCCCTTGGCTTCCTTGCAGTGGCGGGGCTGCCCCTGAAGGCAGAACCGGCAGGCGCCGCACCAGTAGCCGCCGCCGCTGCCACCGAGTCCGAGGATCACGCGATCGCCGACCTGGGCGAAACGATCGGCACCCGGCCCGAGGGCTTCCACGATGCCGATGGCCTCGTGCCCGAGGCTGAGCAGCGGCGGCAGGCCCATCCATTCGCCGCGCGCCAGATGAAGGTCGGAGTGGCACACCCCAGCGGCGGTGATGCGGATCAGGGCGTCGCCGTCACCCGGCACCGGCATGGGGACGTCGCGAATATGCAGGACGCCCTCTTCAACCCGCGCTGCCTTCATGCTCACATCCGCTCTCGTCGCCGGCGCCTTGACGGGGGAACCCGTGGGACGGCGAGCACACTAGCGCTGTGGGACGTTGCCACGCACTGGGCACCGGCTAGCAGAGAGAGCCACGGCCGGTCACGCGGATTCGGCGGCGAGATGGCCTTCCTGGTCGTCAGCCGCCCGCGCTCGAGGCAGCGCTGGGACGAGGACAACCGGACATTGGGCCTGCCTGAGGCAGCGAGTCGCCGTGCTGCCGATGAACCGGAGGTGCGGGTGGCGGTGCTGGGGTCGCGCGCCCAGTACGAGCATTTCCGCCACCGCTGATTGCTCGATGAGCACTCGATCGGCGGCGCCTTCTTCCGCGACCAGGCTCACGGATACGCCGGCGGGGACATTCTTGGCTCCCCCGTCGAGAATGCGAAGCGCGCGCCTGCGGGCGGAACGCCGTTGTGCAGGCGTACGGATCGGGCCGGCCACGCTCGGCACTGCGGGAATCTGATAGGCGTGCACCAGAACCACCTGGGCTCCGTCCCGGACCGCCCGGTCCGCCGCCCAACTCGCAGCGGCATAGCTTGCCTCTGATCCATCGATCCCCGCGACAAAGACGGGGGGCGAAGCCGGCTGGGCGTTGGACGCGAGGGCGCGATCGGTGCTGTCGTTCATCGCAACCTCCAGGTCAGCGGACGAGGCTGGCCCCCTCCGTGACACGTCAAGCTTGGAGCCGTACGCGCCCAAGGGGCAGAGGCGAAGGTCCCGGCATCACGAGGCCTGACCTACTCCCACGTCGCCGACGACACCCTCACCCCCGGCCACGTCTGTACGGCCTACCGCACCGCGTACGGCACTGGCTGAGGCCGGTACGTCGAGTGTTCTATATGATAACTTCTTCAACTGTTGTATTCGAGAAGCCCTGGAGCACGGCCGAACGGAGGCTCAGGTTCGTGTCGACGCCGCTGTACCAGTTGAAGGCCGAGTTCTTCAAGACGCTTGGCCATCCGGCCCGTGTCCGGATCCTTGAACTGCTCGCCGAAGGTGACCGGGCGGTGAGCGAGATGCTGCCGATCGTCGGTGTGGAAGCTTCCAACCTCTCCCAGCAGTTAGCCGTGCTGCGCCGGGCCGGCGTTGTGGTCACCCGCAAGCAGGGCAACGCCGTGATCTACTCGATGGCCTCCGCCGACATGGCTGAACTGATGGCCATCGCCCGCAAGGTCTTGACCGGGCTGCTCACCGATCAGGCAGACCTGCTGCGGGATCTGCAGGCCGATAATCCCGAGGACGCGCGGGTCCGTTGATGGTCGACTACCGGTCCCGGAGCGCACCATGGGGTGGTTGAGCAAGGTTCGTCGCGTGGGCAGGGTGGCCGAGTCGGCCGGACCCCCACCGCCTGAGACGTCCCCGCCGTCGACGGGTGTTCGCGGCTCACTTCAGCTCCGGCACGTCGACGCCGGCTCGTGCAACGGGTGCGAGTTGGAGATCGGTGCGGCGTTCTCGCCCGTGTACGACGTCGAGCAGTTCGGTGTCCGGCTGGTCGCCTCCCCGCGGCATGCCGACGGGCTGCTCGTGACGGGCGTGGTCACGCTGAACATGCTGCAGCCGCTGCAGAACACGCTGCAGGCCGTGCCTGAGCCCCGAATGGTGATCGCCGTCGGGGATTGCGCCTGTAACGGGGGCATGTTCGGTGATGCGTACGGGGTCGTCGGCCCGGTCGGCGACGTCATCGGTGTTGACCTCGAGGTACCCGGCTGCCCGCCCACCCCGACCGAGATCGTGTCCGCGATCCGTTCGGTCACCACTCGATGAGCACGGCCCAGCTTGCGGCACGACCGGAAGCGATGCCGGAACCCCCGTTCGAACGAAGCGAAAGCCGAACAGCGGCAGCACTTTCTGGCGTGGCGACGGCCGTGGTCGGCGTACTCGGCGTCGGCGTCGGCGGGGTTGGACTGTTCGGATCGGCCCGGTCTGTGCGGATCGGCTGGCTGCTGCCGCTCGCGGGGGTCCAGCTCGATCTGGCGCCGCTGGGCGGCTTCTTCGTCGCCCTGACCGGTGCCGTAGCTGTCCTCGCCGGCGTGTACACGGTCGGGTATGGACGGCTCGCACGGCTGGCGCGCTTCCCCCTGGTAGTGCTGCCTTTGTTCGTGACCGCGATGATCCTGGTGCCGCTGGCCGGTTCGGTATCGACGTTCCTGCTGGCATGGGAATTGATGGCAGCGGCCTCGCTGGTGCTGGTGCTGTCCGAGCATCACCGCGATGAGGTGCGAGCTGCGGGGACGTACTACGCGGTCATGACCCAGCTGGGTTTCGCCGCGATCCTGCTCGCGCTGGTCGTCCTCTCCGCCGCCGGTGGGGCCGACGGCTTCGCCGCCCTGCACGCACATCTGAGCCGCATCTCTCCCGGGACCCGCGACGCGGTGTTCGTGCTGACGTTGGCAGGTTTCGGCTCGAAGGCCGGCCTGCTGCCCCTGCATGCCTGGCTGGCGCGCGCGCACCCGGAAGCCCCCAGCCCGGTCTCCGCGTTGCTGAGCGCGGCCATGGTGAACATGGGCATCTACGGGATCATCCGCATCGATCTGCAACTGCTTGGTCCCGGACCACGATGGTGGGGCCTGACGCTGATGATCGTTGGCGCGGTGTCGGCGTTGTACGGCGTGCTGCAGGCCACCGTCGCAACAGATCTCAAGCGGCTGCTGGCCTATTCCACGACCGAGAACATGGGGATCGTCACCCTGGCTCTTGGGGCAGCGACGCTGCTGTCAGCCAGCGGAGCGGCGGCGGTCGCCGCGGTCGCGATGGCCGCAGCGCTCTTGCATCTGGTCGCCCACGCAGCCTTCAAGACGATTGGGTTTCTGGCTGCCGGCTCGGTGCTGGCCCGCACCGGTCTACGCGACCTGGATCACCTGGGTGGTTTGGCGCGGCGGATGCCGGTCACCACGGCGTCGTTCGGCGTCGCCGCGCTCGGGGCCGCGGGGCTGCCCCTGGGAGCCGGATTCGTCAGCGAATGGCTGCTGGTGCAGTCACTGATCCACGCTCCGCTGCCGGGAAACACGCTGCTGGCGTTGACCATGCCACTCGCGGTCGGCGCGGTCGCACTGACCACGGGGCTGGGCGTTGCCGCGATGGTGAAGGCCTTCGGGGTGGGGTTCCTTGCTCGACCACGATCGGGGGCTGCCGAGCAGGCACGGGAGGCACCAGCGAGTATGCGCACGGCGATGGTCGTCGGCGCGCTGCTGTGCGTCGTGGTGGCGGTGGCTCCGGTGTGGCTCGGCGGCACGTTGCGGCGGGTATTGCTGGCTGTACCTGCCGGGCACCGGGCCGGGCTTCCCGAGCTGGACGCCACGCTGCGACTGCCCGGCATGGCCGGCTCGATCGCCCCGGGCTGGCTGGCCGTCGCCTTCGTTGCTGCCGTCCTGGTGGCGATGGGGCTCGGGCGCTGGGGTGTGCGCCGCCGGCCCGCCACCGTCGCGGCTGCGCTGTGGGCCTGCGGAGCAGACGAACTCACCCCGCGGATGCAGTACACCGCAACCTCGTTCGCCGAGCCGCTGCAACGAGTCTTCGATGACGTGCTGCGCCCAGACACCGATATCCAGATCAGCCATCACGCCGAATCCCGTTACCTGGTCGAGAAAGTCGCCTACCGCAGCCGGCTGCGCGATGCGGTGGAGGAAAGGCTGTACACGCCGGTACTGCTGGCGGTTACGACGGTGTCGACGTGGGTGCGGCGGGCGCATGCCGGGAGCGTTCACGCGTATCTCAGCTACGGCGCAGTGGGCGTGCTGGCCGTCTTCTTGCTGGCGCGGTGAGCACCGTGACAGTCGGGTCGGTCAGCGCCGTCGTCCTGCAGGTGCTGGGAGTGGTCGGGGCAGCCCCGCTGATGGTGGGACTGATGCGTCAGGTGCGGGCTCGGCTGGAAGGCCGGGCTGGTGCCGGTGTCGGCCAGCCGTGGCGTGATCTGCGCAAGCAGCTGCGCAAGCAGCGAATCGTCCCGCACGGGACCACCGTCGTGTTCGCTGCCGCACCGGTCATCGTGGTCGGCAGCACGCTGCTGCTCGCGGCGATCGTGCCACTGGTCGGCTTCGGATCGCCGCTGGACTCCACAGCGGATCTGTTCGCCGTCGTCGGCTTGCTGTTCGTCGGAACCGTCGCCTTGACGCTCGCGGGACTGGACACCGGAACGGCCTTCGGAGGGATGGGCGCGAGCCGCGAGATCACGATCGCCGCCCTCGTCGAACCGACCATCCTGCTGGCGGTCTTCGCCTTGTCCATCCCCGGCGGGTCTTCCAACCTCGCCGCCATCGTCGCATCGACGGTGCACCATCCGGGTCGCTCCGTGTCACCAGCGAGCCTGCTGGCGTTGGTCGCCCTCGTCATCGTGATCATCGCCGAAACCGGCCGGCTGCCGGTCGACAACCCGGCGACCCATCTCGAGCTGACGATGGTGCACGAGGCGATGGTGCTCGAGAACGCCGGCCCAGGGCTGGCCCTCATCGAGTGGGGCGCCGGGATGCGCCTGACCGTGCTGCTGGGGTTGCTGGCGAACCTGTTCCTGCCTTGGGGCATCGCCGGTCCACACGCAGGAGTGGCGGGCGTGATGCTCGGATTCGGTGCTATCGCGCTCAAGGTCGCCGTGCTTTCGGGCCTGCTCGCCGCGGGCGAAGTGTTCATCGCCAAGCTGCGGCTGTTTCGGGTTCCGGAACTGCTGGCCGGCTCCTTCCTGCTGGCCCTCCTCGCGGTCACCGCGTCGTCCTTCTTCCGCGCAGCCACGGGTTGAGGGCACGATGACCGATTCCGGCTACGCCAGCCTGCTGGACCTCGCGGCCGGCGCGTTCCTGCTCACGGCCGTGCTCATGGTGTGGCGACGCGAGCTGCCGACGATGCTGCGGTTGCTGGCCGTGCAAGGCGCGGCGTTGGCGGCGCTGCCGCTCATCCGGGCGTTCCACGACGGCGATGCTGCGCTGGCCGCCGTCGGCGCCGCGATTCTCGTTCTTCGCGTGGTTGTCTTGCCGCTGCTGCTGTCGCGGGCCGTCGGAGCGATCGACACCGATCGGCGTGAAAGCAGCCCGCTGGTCAATACGACCGCGTCGTTGCTAGCGGTCGCAGCACTCACCATGGTGGCTTTCGCCGTCACCCGGCCGCTGGTCAATCTCGACGCGTCGGCCGGCACGCAAGCGGTGCCGGCCGCATTCGCCGTCGTGCTCATCGCGTTGTTCGTGATGATCAGCAGGCGCCGCGCGCTGTCGCAGGCCATCGGCTTCCTGATGCTCGACAACGGCATCGCCGCAACGGCATTCCTCATCACGGCAGGTGTGCCGCTGATCGTGGAACTGGGTGCCTCGCTGGACGTGCTGTTCGCGGTGCTGGTGCTCGGAGTGCTCACCGGCCGGATGCGCCGCGCGTTCGGGGACACCGATCTCGACCAGCTGCGAGAGCTGCACGACTGATGAACCTGTTCATGCTCCTGGCGATCCTGGCGCCGGCCGCCGCCTCGGTCATCAACGCCGTAGCGGGTTGGCGGCGTGCGTGCGCAATGGCGACCATCCTGAGCGCCGTCACGGTGCTGGTCTCCGCCGTCGTGCTGGCAACCAGCGCGAGCGCGACCCCGCGATACGGCGTGGGGCACCTTCTTCGCGTCGATGCCCTGTCGGTCACGATGCTGTTGGTCATCGGCACGGTCGGCACTTTGGCGACGTGGGCCGGCATGGGCTACGTCGACGCCGAGCTCGTACATCACCACACCACCCCCCGCCGGGCGCAGCTGTACGGAGTGCTGGTCCCCGCCTTCCTCGCGACCATGGCGCTCGCGGTGCTGGCCAACAACGTCGGAATCATGTGGGTGGCCGTGGAGGCCACGACGATCATTACGGCTTTCCTCGTAGGGCACCGCCGAGACCGGGCTGCCTTGGAAGCGACCTGGAAGTACGTGGTCATCTGCTCGGTGGGCATCGCCATCGCTTTCCTCGGCACGGTGCTGCTGTACTTCGCGGCGCGTCACGCGGGCGCCAGCAGCGGCCGGGCCCTTGACCTCGATGTGCTGATGTCGCACGCCCACCAGCTGGACCCCGCGGTGACCCGACTGGCCGCGGGCCTGCTGCTCATCGGCTATGGCGCCAAAGCCGGGCTGGTGCCCTTCCACACGTGGCTGGCCGACGCCCACAGCCAGGCCCCGGCGCCGGTCTCGGCGCTCATGAGCGGCGTGCTGCTGTCCGTGGCGTTCGCGGTCCTGCTGCGCCTCAAGACCGTCCTCGACATTGCCTTGGGCACCGGGTTCCTACGCGCCGGCCTGCTCATCGTCGGGCTGCTGACCGTCGCCGTCGCCGCCGCCTTGCTCGTCGGCCAACGCGATTTCAAGCGCATGCTCGCGTACTCCTCCATGGAGAACATGGGCCTGATCGCCATCGCCGCAGCGGCCGGGACGAAACTGGCGATCGCGGCACTGCTGCTGCACGTTCTCGCCCACGGCATCGGGAAAACGCTGCTCTTCCTGGCGGCAGGGCAATTGCAGGTGGCCCATGACTCCACCGCGATCAGCGACGTGCGCGGGGTGCTGGCGCGCTCACCGCTCATCGGGACCTCGCTGGCCGTCGGCTTCGCCGTGCTGCTCGGCCTGCCGCCCTTCGCCATGTTCGCCAGCGAACTCGCCATCGCCCGCGGCTCCGCCCAAGCACACATCGCCTGGGCGCTGGGGGTCGCCCTGCTGCTCATCGTCATTGCGTTCGGGGCACTTGCTCGCAATGCCGGCGCGATGCTGCTCGGCCGCGCACCTGCCGGTGCACCGGTCATCGCGGTCCCCGCCATGGTCACGACGGCACTGCTGATCGGCATCGCCGCCTCCGTGACTCTTGGGGTCACCGCCGGGCCCCTCACGAACCTGTTCCACCACGCCGCTGCGGCGCTCGGAGCCGTTTGATGACTGCCACCGCCCGGCGCGAGATCCATCACGTCAGCAGCGACGACTTGGCTGGACGGGTCGCCCACCTGCTTTCCGAGGGATACCGGCTCGCGCTCGCGGCGGCGCACGACGACGGCCCCACCCTGCGGGTGGTCTACCTCTTTCTCGCCCCCGGTCCAGACCGCCGGATCGAACTGCACCTCACCGTCCCGGCGGGGCGGCCCGAAGTGCCATCGCTAGCCCACCTGTCCTTCCCCGCCGGCCGGTTCGAGCGCGAAATGCACGACCTCTACGGCATCGTCCCGGTCGGACATCCCCTGCCGCGCCGCCTCGTGCGCCACGCTCATTGGCCCGCCGGCTGGTATCCCATGCGCCGCGACGCCGGACCGCCGCCGCCCTTCACCGCCGGCGACAACTTCCCCTTCCTCACCGTCACCGGCCCGGGCGTCTACGAGATCCCCGTCGGCCCCGTGCACGCCGGGCTCATCGAACCTGGCCACTTCCGGTTCTCCGTCGTCGGAGAAACCATCCTCAAACTCAAGGCACGGCTGTGGTTCGTGCACCGCGGCATCGAGAAACTCTTCGAAGGGCGGCAAGCGACCCGACGCCGTCGAACTCGCCGAACGCGTCAGCGGCGACACCTCAGCGGCCCATGCTCTCGCCCACACCCTCGCCGTCGAAGACGCCCTCGGCATCGTTGTCCCCCACGACGTTCAACGGCTGCGGGCGTTGCTCGTCGAACTGGAACGGCTCTACAACCACGTCGCCGATCTTGGCGCGCTTGGCCAATGACGTCGGCTTCTCTCTCGCCAACGCCCACGCCGGCCGCATCCGCGAGCAACTGGTACGGATCAATCACGCCGTCACGGGCCACCGGCTGCTGCGCGGCGCTATCCAGCCCGGCGGCGTCACCCTGCGCGCCCTTCCAGACCCCGAACAACTGATCCGCATCGCTGACGACGTCGCCGAACTCACCGAACTCACCCTCGCCAACTCCGTCATCCGGGACCGTTTCACCGCCACCGCCGTCCTGAGCAACGAGCAGGCACGCGACGTCGGCTGCCTCGGGTACGTTGCCCGGGCCAGCGGGCTCGCGAACGACGCCCGCCTCCAGCACCCCCACGTCGAGCTGCCGTTCGCCCCGGCCGGCGCGAGCAGCGGAGACGTGCTCGCCCGCTACACCGTCCGACGTGACGAATTCGCCGCCTCCACCCGGCTCGCCTGCCACCTCATCGCCGAAGCCGACCCGCAAGCCGTCGGCCGGCAGAGCGCCGACCTGCGCAGCACCCATGACGGCGCGCGAGGCAGCGGCGTCGGCAGCGGCGTCGGCATCGTCGAAGGCTGGCGGGGCACCATCGTCCATCGCCTCGAAGTCGACGCCGCCGGTCGGATCACCCGCGCCAAGATCGTCGACCCGTCCTGGTTCAACTGGCCGGCGCTGCCCCTCGCCCTCGGCCGAGACACGATCGTGCCCGACTTCCCGCTGACGAACAAGAGCTTCAACCTGTCCTACGCCGGCAACGACCTTTAACGCCGGCGCTTCACGGGGCCAACCCGGTCAGACCCCACGTCGGCCACCCTCAATCGGCGGTTCGAAGCCCGCGGCGGGCACCGGCCTTGCGACGGAATTCTCTAGATGTATAACCTCCCAGCGTGACGACCCCAGCCGCAGCCGCGTCGACCCGGCAGGCCGCCCTCGCCGCGCCGGGCAGCTACTTCGAGATCGGCGACGAGGTCGTCCGCGGGACGTCCATGCCGGTCTTCAAGAAGCGGGCGCGGTCGCTTCGAGCGCTGCTCGAAGACACGGCACGGTTCCGGCAGCGCACGTACCTCGTCGAGGGTGATACCAGCCTCGATTACGGCACGCACCTTGAGCTCGTCGATGGTCTGGCCGCTGCTCTGCGCGATGTCCACGGGATCGGGCCGGGCGACCGGGTCGCCCTCTTCGCGGCGAACCGGTGGGAATGGGTGGTGGCGTTCTGGGCGATCGCCTCGGTGGGCGCCATTCCCTGTGCGTACAACGGTTTTTGGACTCGCGACGAGTTCGTGCATGCCACCTCCCTCGCCCAACCGTCTCTCATCATCGGCGACGGCGATCGGCTCGCGCGGGTCGGCGATGCGACCGCCGGCCTGGCCGTGCTCAACCTCGATGACGTGCGTGCGCTGGCCGATTCGCACCGCGATGCTCCCCCCGTGTCGGTCGCGGTCACCGAAGACGACCCGGCCGTGCTCATCTTCACCAGCGGCACCACCGGCGATCCGAAAGCGGTCACCACCTCCCACCGCGGGCTGGTCGGCTTCGCCCAAGTCAGTGCCTACCAGGAGGCCTTCGCCCGGGTGGCGATGGGCGGCGCCGTCGCGCAGTCCTTTGCCGATCTGCCGCTGTCCGCCGACGTGGTGCTGGTGACCTCGCCGCTCTTTCACACGTCGATGCTCTACGGGGTCCTGGTTCGCTCGATGCTCCGCGGGTCATCGGCCGTGCTCCTGCCCGGCCGGTTCGATCCGGAGCGCGTCCTTTCGGCGATCGAACGCGAGCGGGTCACCAGCTGGCTCGCCCTCGGCAGCGCCGCGGCTCGGGTGTGTGCGCTGCCCGATCGCGACCGCTACGACACCAGCAGCCTGATGCACGTCGGTGTGGGCGGCGCGCCCGTCAGCCCGGCGGTCCAGGAGGGGCTGCGCGAAACTTTCCCGCGCACCGCCGACCGCCTCAGCATGGGCTACGCCAGCACCGAGAGCGTCTCGACGGTCGCCTCGATCGGCGGACCCGAATTCATCGCTCACCCGACGTCCACCGGCCGCGCCGTCATCACCGTCGAGGTGGAGTTGCGCGACCCGTCCGGCGCGCCGGTGCCCGACGGCGAGCTGGGCGAGATCCATGTCCGCAGCCCTTACGTGATGCTCGGGTACTGGAACGATCCGCTCGCCTCCGCGGCGGTACTGAGAGCGGACGGCTGGCTTGCGATGGGCGATGTCGGACGCCGGGTCGACGGACTGCTCTACATCGACAGCAGAGCACGCGACCTCATCCTCGTGAACGCCGAGAACGTCTCGCCGACGGAGGTCGAGTATCGCCTCGAAGCACACCCGGACATCACGGAAGCCGCGGTCTTCGCCGTCGACGATGCGCTCACTGGAGACGCCGTGTGCGCCGTCGTCGTCGCGGACGCGTCCAGGGTGAACCCCGACGATCTGACGGCGTGGTGCCGCGCCGCTCTGGCGCACTACAAGGTGCCGACGCAATGGCACATCGCGGCCGAACCACTCCCCCGCACAGCCAGCGGCAAGCTCGTCAAGCGCGAGATCCGCAAGCTCGTCGAGGAAGCGCCGCACGCCTGAGTGGAGGCGCTCGGCCGGCTTGCGCTACTGCTAGCTTTGCCCGATGGGCGCAGCTACCCAGACCTTGGTGATCGGTGCCTCGGCCGCCGGTCTGGCCGCCGCGGTCGAGCTTCGGCAGCGGGGCCTGGAATTCGAGATCATCGAAGCCGAACCCGTCGTCGCGGCCGCGTGGCGGCGGCACTACGACCGGCTGCACCTGCACACACCGAAAGCCTTTTCCGCGTTGCCCGGCCTACCGATGCCCAAGAGCTGGCCGCGCTATCCCTCCCGTGATCAGGTCGTCGAGTACCTCGAGCGCTACCAGGAACACTTCGCGCTCCAGCCGCACTTCGGTGAGCGCGCCCAACGGGTGGAGCGGCTGGAAGGGGCATGGGAAACGACCACGGCCAACGGGGTCTGGCGCTCCGCCAATGTCGTCGTGGCAACCGGTCGCACGAGAGTGCCGGTGCGCCCGACCTGGCCCGGAATGGATCAGTTCCGCGGTGACCTGCTGCACTCCAGCGAGTTCCGCAACGGGGACCCCTGGAAAGGCCGGCCGGTGCTCGTGGTCGGCTTCGGCAACTCCGCGTGCGAGCAGGCGCTCGATCTCGTCGAACACGGTGCCGAGGTCCATCTCGCCGTGCGTTCACCGGTCAACGTCCTGCCCCGTGACATTCTCGGCGTGCTGCCCGTGCTGCCGCTCGGGATCGTGATGCGTCACCTCCCGTCACGCGTCGCCGACGCGCTTGCGGCGCCGATGGTCCGGATGACCGTCGGCGACGTCACAAAGACGGGCTTACGCAAGTTGCCGTACGGGCCGAACACCCAGATCGCACGCGACGACCACGTGCCCCTGCTCGACATCGGCACCATCGAGCAGATCAAGCGGGGCCACATCACTGTCCACGGCGATCTGGATCGATTCACCGAGGACGGTGTGCGCTTGGCCGATGGCTCGCAGCTCGCGGTCGACGCCGTCATCCTGGCGACGGGATATCGCGCCGCTGTCGGAGACTTCCTGGTGGGCTGGGAAGCGGTGTGTGACAGTTCGGGGACGCCGACGACGTCGGGCGCGCCCACCGCCCTCGACGGCCTGTACTTCTGCGGGATGTACGTCTCGCCGGCAGGCATGCTGCGAGAGATTCGTCTTGAAGCAGCACGGATTTCGGCACACATCGGGCGGGAAGCCGATGTGCGCAAGGCGCCGGCGGCGTCCCTCATCCATCTGAGCCTGCAGCTGCGCAACGGCAAGCCAACCATTGCGGATGGCGGCCGGTTCCCACGAACCGGCGGCTAGGACGACCAACGCATCGAATACCTGCTGGTTCAGTCCGGCGGTGTTCACCAGCGCCGAGTGCCGGCGTTCCACCGCGGCGCGCCGCCTCGCGAGCAGCCCGGGATCGGCGGACGTGGAGTGAGCCGTATGAGCGACGCCGAACGCGACATGGCGGGTCTCATCGGCCAGCGCCAGGCGGCACACCTCGCGGGTGATCGGATCCGGCGCATGACGGTGCAGAAAGCGCAGCAGGTCAACGAAACTGCCCTCGCCGAGCACGGAGAGCAGGAAGCCCGCAAGCGTGCCCGACCGGACGGTGAGAGGGAGCGTTCAGCGATATGCCGACATCGGCCTCCCCCTTCCCCGTTGCTGCGTCGTTGTCCGGGCAGGCCCTTGGCGCCCGGCCCGCCAGATCCCGCTGCGGCGTCGGGTCAATCCTGGTACACGCGCGAGCGCGCCCGTGCGGCGGGCGCGCGGCGCCCCTCGCTAACGCCCGACGGTGCCGGCGTCGACCTTGAGTTGCACTCCGGTGACGTACTTGGAGTCGTCGCTCGCGAGGTAGGCGACCGTCGCCGAAATGTCCTCTGGTTCGACGAATTCGACGGGCAACGTGTTCATGAAGACAGGCCCGACCGTCTCGGCGCGCTCGTTGATCAGTTCCACCAGGCCGGGTGCATCGCCCATGTCGGTACGCACCCCGCAGGGGTGGACGCTGTTGGCGCGGATGCCGTACTCGCCGTACTCGATGGCGATCGCGTTCACGATCCCGACGACGCCGTGCTTGGCCGCCGTGTACGACAGCGTGAACGGCTGGCCCTTCAGCCCTGCCGACGAGCTGGTCACGATGATCGAGCCGCCGGTGCCCTGTCTGAGCAGATGCGGCAGGGTCGCCTCGATGGTGTTGAAGACGCCCGTGAGGTTCACGTCGATGACGTCCTGCCACTGCGCTCTGGGTCAGCTCGTGGGTCTTGGCCCAGTTCAGGATGGCGGCGTTCGCCACGACCACGTCAAGGTGACCGAGCTCGCGCGCACCGCGGTCGGCAAGTGCGCGCAGGCCGGCCTGGTCCCGCACGTCGACCTGCTCGGCAACGACCCGCCGGCCGGTGGCCTCGACGTCCTTGACCGTTTGCTCCAGATCGGCGGGCGTCGCCGGCCTGATCATGCTGGTGCCGACCGGCCCGCAGATGTCACACAGGATGACATCGGCGCCTTCGCTGGCAAGGCGCATGGCGTGGGAGCGACCCTGGCCGCGGGCGGCGCCGGTGATGAAAGCGACCTTGCCGTCGAGACGTCCCATGGTGTGTCCCCTCTTCGCGAAAATTCGATGGCCGACGGGTTATGGCGCCGCCCGCCCGAGCGCGGAGCCCGGGCGGGCGGCGAGGTGTTCTCGGCGTCCTACTGGTAGCTCTTGACCGCCACGACGTTCTTCGGGTCGCAGTTGTAGACGCCGTTGTTCGGGTTGGTGACCTTCTTGTCGTAGACCCATCCGGCCGTGGTCAGCCGGATGTCGAGCCAGCATTGGGCGATCTGCGGGTGGATCGGGTCGAGGTTGACCGGCGCGTACAGGCCGCCGCCGGTCCACGCCGTTTCCGCCGCGGCCTTCTGAAGGACGCAGGCTGACGTCAGGTTGGACCCGCACGCCGTGGCTTCCTTGGCCCACAACGCCCAGGCGCTCATCGAGGAAGCCGTGAAGTCCGTGTAGCGCGGGTTGGCGACGGCGGCGTTCAGGATGTTCTTCACCTGGGTCAGCACCGGGTACTGGGGCCCGGCCAGCTCGAAGGGCAGGTGCGAGAACCCGACGTACGTGTTCGGGAACGTGCCCAGCGCCTGCGCGGCCTTGACGGTCGCCTGCAGGTAGAACTGCACGCTGAACAAGACGAACTGCGGCGAGTAGCCGATGTTCTTCATCGCCTGGTAAATGGGCGTGATGTCCTGGCCGTTGATGTCGGAGTAGCCGACGGTGTTGGAGCCCTTGAGCTGCTCCACGTAAGGCCGGAAGTTGTCAACGAGCGGTGGCTGCTGCTGCAGCACCGTCACCTTGACGTTGTTCTTCTGCAGTGACTCCTGCATCCGCTTGCCCTGTGGGATCAGCGAGGCCAGCGTGCTGGAACCGATGCCGACGCCGTTCTTGCTGGCCGGGTAGGCGTCGATGAGCAGCCGCAGCGGGCCGTACGGGTACTGGTTCGGGTTGGACGGGTTGATCGAAACCTGCATCGGAGCCGTCGCGGCCTCCGGAGAAACGGTGTAGGCGTAGATGTCACCGAGCTTGCAGCCGACGCGCGGCTTCACCCCGGCCGAGTCGAACGCGTTGCCGTTACCGACGAGCATGAAGTCCTTCTGGCAGGCGTTCGTGAATGCCTGGCCGACGTTGAAGAGCTTCGCATCCCACTTGTCGACGACGATCTTGCGGCCGTTGATGCCGCCCGCCGCGTTGCACCACTTGCTGAACGCGTCGGCGGTGTCGAAGAACTCCTGCTCCAATCCTGGGGCCGCGGCCGCACCGGGGTCCGCCGTCGTGCCAATGCGGATCGTCGAGTTGGTGACGCCGCGCTCCGTAGCGCCTGTGGCGTTACCCGGGCCGCAGATGCCCTTGAGGTCACCGAAGTCGCCCTTGCCGGCCGAGGCCGGGGCGGACGCGGAGGCCGACGCGGCGCTGCTGCTCGAGGGGCTGGATCCGCCGCCGCCTGACGACGACCGCCCGCAGGCAGCCACCAGCCCGAGGGAGGTGACCGCGATCAGAACGATCGCGCTACTGGCACGGCGAGTATGCCGAATCTGCATCTGGGCTCCATAGACGTGAGAGGCGCTGCGGTCTGACGTGCGGAGAGCCCCGCGGGCGCAACCCCGCTAGCTCGCGCGGAAACGTAACACGCGTCACATCGGGGGTGGTGAAGGGGTGGCGGGACGGTCAGTCTGCGCTGAACGGCTTGGGGCCGGCATGCGGGAAGCGGGCGTTGGACCCGCCATCCACGATCAGGTTCTGGCCCGTCATGAACAGGGCGAGATCGGACAGCAGGAACACGAGGGGGCCGGCGATCTCCTCCGGTCGCCCCCAGCGCGCGAGGAGCGTTTCCTCGGCGACGATCTCGTCGATGTCTCGAACGCCGCGGCCCTCGAACCCGGCGACCACCCGTGGCGTAGCAATGACGTCCGGTGCCACGGAGTTCACCCTGATGCCGTGGGGCCCCCACTCGTTCGCCATCGAACGCGCCAGGTTGGTGGCGCCCGCCTTGGCCGCGCCGTAGGCCGCGTGATTCGGCGCTCCGTAGATGCCGCTGATCGACGTGACGATGGCCATCGCGCCGCGTACGCCATCGTCAATCATGTGGCGCGCGGCGGCCCGGCCGACGAGCAGGTGCTGGGTGAGGTTGATCCGCAGATCGCCCTCCCAGGTGGCCAGGTCCACCGTCATCAGATCGGCCCACGCCGCGAGGCCCACGATGTTGGCAACGGCGTGCAGGCCTCCGAGCGCCGTGTACGCCTCATCGACGACGCTCTGCGCTCCTGCCGGATCGGTGACATCACCAGAAATCGCGACGCCTTCGACCTCCTTGGCCACCTCGGCGGCGCGATCGGCATCAAGGTCGGCGACGGCGACCCTGGCCCCGACCGAGGCGAGCAAGTTTGCCGTGGCTCGGCCGATCCCGGAGCCCCCGCCGACGACGAGCGCCGGCTTCCCGTCCAGTCCGAATACATCACTCATGACGTCAACGACCCGCTTCCTGGCCAGGTTTGAAGGAACTCAGTCCCGATCTGATGGCGAGACGGAAGCTTAGACCGCCGCCGTTTCCCGTCCGCAGGCTGACATCACGGCGCCGATGACGGCGAGGCTGAGAAGCGATGGGAGGTGGCGGATCGCCGGGCCGTCCCTACAGCGGATCGGGGCCCCAACGATTCCACAATCGGCGTGTCCTAATATGACGCGCACCACGCCCCGTGCCCCGGCGGTGTGCCGCTCTTCACCTCCCATCCACTGAACGAAAGCGCAGGATGCGCAGTGAGACTTGGCCTGGCCCAAAGAAGCACTCGGCTGCTCGCGGTGGCTCTTGCCGCCACCACATTTGCGGCGCTGGCCGCCTGCGGACGCTCGTCGTCCAGTGGCGGCGCGACCAGTCCATCGAGCAGTGCGCCGGCCACATCCGCGTCGGCGAGTGCGGCCGCCGGACCCGGCGACTTCGGGACCCTGAAGGCGATCTGCGGGCCGGGTCACCCGACGGGCGGTAGCGGGCGCGGCATTACCGCGACCACCATCAACGTCGGGACGATGGCCGACCCCGGGTCGTCCGTGGCGCCGGGCCTCGGGGAGGAGTTCTTCCAAGTCGGCCAGGCGTTCGTGAAGTGGTGCAACGCCGCAGGCGGCATCAACGGGCGCAAGCTCGTGCTCACGACGTACGACGCCAAGCTGTTCAACGTCGCCCAGCAGATGATTCAGGCGTGCCAGAAGGAGTTCATGCTCGTCGGCAACGGCAACGGGCTCGACCAGCCCGGCGTGACGCCGCGGTTGAAATGCAAGCTCGGTGAGATCCCGTCCTACTCGGTCTCGCCGCCGGCGGTGGCCGCCGGCCTGCAGGTCCAGGCGACGCCCAACCCCGCCAACGAGTTCCAGATCGGCCCGTTCCGGTTACTCGGCCTGAAGTATCCGCAGAGCCTGAAGTCCGGCATTGCGGTCGGGAGCAGCAACACCTCGTCGCTGCGCGCGCAGGGGCTACGCACCCGTGACGCCGTCAAGGACATCGGCTTCAAGGTCGCCGACTACTCCGAGCGCCCGCCGCTGGTGGCGAACTGGCGGCCGTACATGGAGGAGATCAAGACCTCCGGCGCCGGCGGGTACATGAACGCCACCGGAAACGCCGGCACTATCGCGCCGGAGCTGACCGCCATCAAGGACGTCGGGCTGAATCTGACCTGGATGCTGCTCGGCAACGCCTACTACGAGCCGTCGACCATCGCGGCGGTGAAGAGCGTCGGGACAACCCAGCCGACCTACCAGTACTTCAGCCACCTGCCGTTCGAGATGAACGACAACCCGCTCGTCAAGCAGATCAAGAGCATCATGAGCGCCGGTACGAGCAAGCCGATGTACACGGACTTCACGGCGCTCGCCTTCAACGCGTGGACGCTCTGGGCGAAGTCCGCGACGGCTTGCGGTAACGACCTCACCCAGGCCTGCGTCCTGCAGAAGGCGGGCACGGAGACGGCGTGGACCGCCGGTGGCCTGTTCCCCCCGCGTAACACCGACCCGGCGAACCCGCACCAGACGACCTGCTACGTGATCATGGACGTCACGCCGAACGGCTTCGTCTACGACAAGGACGTGACCCAGCCGAACAACGGCATCTACAACTGCGACCCGAAGAACGTCGTGAAGTTGACGAACACCTACCAGTGAGCTAGCGAGCGCTAGCCCTGCTACGCCTGGAAGTCCACCACGACGCGGCCGACGGTGTCGCGGTCTTCCATGCGTAGCAGGGCTTGCGGCAGCTTGGTGTAGTCATACGTCTCGCTGACCAAGGGCCGGATCTGCCCGGCCCGCAGCATCCCGACCAGACGCTCGTGCACCTGCAGCCCGACGGAGTACGGCGTCATGTTGGTGCCGTATCCGAGGGGAGGACTCTCGCCGTAGGCCAGCATCACGCCGACCAGCGAGAACCCTCCGAAGCACAGCTTGCGGCCATTCACCATCGGCACCTCTTCGGCCTCGATGCCGCTGGCGAAACCGATGACGAGGTGGCGGCCACCGCGGCGCAGGACCTGCAGCGACTCCATCATGACCTCGCCTCCGACGCCATCGAAGACGACATCGACCCCCTGGCCGTCGGTCGCCTCGATGACGGCGCCAGCGAAACCGTTCCGGTAGTTGATGGCGACGTCGGCCCCTTGCGCGCGGGCGAAGTCCAGCTTCTCCTCAGAGCCCGCCGTCGCGATGACGCGAGCACCCGCGGCCTTCGCCAGCTGCACCGCCGCCGAGCCGACACCGCCGGCCGCCGCGTGGATGAGCACCGTTTCACCGGCTTGCAGCTTGCCGCGCTCGTGCAGCCCGAGGTAGGCCAGATGGAAGGGGAAGTAGAACGCAGCCGCGCTCGTGTCGTCGAGTTCCTCGGGCACGTCGAAGGCGGAATCCGCACGGCCGACGACGTACTCGGCGTGGGCACCGAATGCGCCGGTGGCGATACCCATGATGCGCCGGCCGACGAGGTGTTCGGCGCCCGCTCCGGCGGCTACGACGTGCCCCACCAACTCCATGCCCAGCGTGTACGGAATCGGTGGATTGATGGTGAGGTAGCGGCCGCGGCAACCGTCGACCTCGTTGTAATTCAGGACGGTTTTCGAGGTCCGGGCGAGGAATTCTCCAGGGCCCGGAGCCGGCATCGCCAACGTGTTGAGCTCGAGCGCTTCGACCGGCGAGCCGTAGCGCACGACCTGCCAGGCCTGCATGGTGTCGGGGAGGGGAGTCTGCGGAGCGGTCACGATGTGTCTCCTGCTCGAAACGTGGTTGCCAGCGGCAAACCGGGATCCTGCCACCGGCGTTCGAGCCGTCCGCGACCGGCCCGTCGTGGTGGGATTCCGGTCGCGGCTACGCTCCCTCGGGTGTCCACTGCGCCGCTCGAATCAGACCTCGATGTCGAGGCCCTACGCCAGAAGTATCGCCAGGAGCGCGACCGCCGGCTCCGCTCCGACGGCATCAGCCAGTACGTCGAGACGGCCGGACCCTACGCGCGGTTCGCCGAGGATCCCTGGGCCGATCCGGGCTTCACCCGCGACCCGCTGACGGATGAGGTCGATGTCGCCATCATCGGCGCCGGCTTCGGCGGCCTGCTGGCGGGGGCTCGGTTGCGCGAGCTTGGTGTCCAAGACATTCGCCTGATCGACAAGGGCGCTGACGTCGGCGGGACCTGGTACTGGAACCGCTATCCGGGCATCGCCTGCGATGTCGAGTCCTACGTCTATCTGCCGCTGCTCGAAGAGGTCGGCTATCTCCCGGTCGAGAAGTACAGCAAGGGTGGGGAGATCTTCGCGTACTGCCGTCGCATCGCCGAACGCTTCGATCTGTACCGCAATGCCTGCCTGCAGACGGAAGTGACCGAGATCCGCTGGGACGCGAGCGACTCACGCTGGGTGATCCGTACCAACCACGGCGATGACATGCGTGCGCGTTTCGTCTGCCTGGCCAACGGTTTCCTGCAGAAGCCCAAACTGCCGGGTATCCCCGGCATCGACTCCTTCCGCGGTCATGCCTTCCACACCAGCCGCTGGGACTTCGAGTACACCGGCGGCGACTCGACCGGCGGCTGCCACAAGCTGGCCGGCAAGCGCGTCGGCATCATCGGGACCGGAGCGACGGCCGTGCAGTCGGTGCCGCATCTGGCGCAAAGTGCCGAGCAGCTCTACGTCTTCCAGCGCACACCTTCGTCCATTGACGTCCGCGGCAACCAGCCGACCGATCCGGACTGGGCGGCCGGCCTGAGCCCGGGCTGGCACCGTGACCGCCGGGTGAACTTCCAGATCTTCACCGCCGGCGGGTTCGCCGAGGAGGACCTGGTCAACGACTCGTGGACCGACGTCATGCGCAAGCTCATCGGGGTGCGGGTGAGCAACCCCGACGCCCTGAGCCCCGAGGAACTCGCGGCGACGCTTGAACTCGCCGATTTCGAGAAGATGGAGGAGATCCGCGCGCGCATCGACTCCGTCGTCCAAGACCCGGCCACCGCCGAGGCGCTGAAGCCGTGGTACCGCCAGTTCTGCAAGCGGCCCTGCTTCCACGACGAGTACCTGGAAACCTTCAACCGGCCCAACGTCACTCTCGTCGACACTCACGGCCGGGGCGTCAGCCGCATCACAGAGCGCGGGGTGGTGGTCGATGACACTGAATACGAACTCGACTGCCTGATCTTCGCGACCGGCTTCGAGGTCGGCACCGACTACGAACGGCGCGCCGGCTTCCAGCTCATCGGCCGCGACGGGCTCACCCTCACCGAGAAGTGGGCCGAGGGCGTACGCACCTTGCACGGACTGCACGTGAACGGCTTCCCCAACTGCCTCGTGATGGGCATCGCGCAAGCTGGCTTCACGGTGAACTTCGTCTACGTGTTCGACACCCAGGCCCAGCACGCCGCGTGGGTCATTGCCCAAGCGCTGGAAGGTGGCGTCACGGAGTTCGAAGCCGAGCAGGCGGCCGAGCAGGGATGGGTCGACACCATCCTGGCTCGCAGCGCGACCAACGTCGACACCGCCAACAGCTGTACACCGGGCTACTACAACAACGAAGGTCATCCCGACGCGCGTGCGAGGCAAGGCGGCTTCTTCTTCGGCACCCCCACCGAATATGAGGAATTGCTCGCCGATTGGCGGGAGACGCCCGACGCACCTGGGCTCAGACGGACCTTCGGCTAAGCCAGACCTATCCGACGCTCACCCACACCGGCGGCTCGTAGCAGCGGATCTGGGCGAGCGGCACCCAGCGCGGCTCGTCCATCAGCCCGAGCGAGGTCCCGGGCCGGGCCAGCACCCGGATCGCCTCTTCAAGCTCGACACGCGCCAGGTTGGCACCCAGGCAGAAGTGGATGCCGGCGCCGAACGTTGTCGACTTCACGTCGTCGCGCTCCACGTCGAAGCGGTCGGCGTCGGCGTAGCGCCGCGGGTCACGGCAGGCTGCGGTCAGGCACAGGACCACCGGCTCCCCTTCGCCGATCACCAGCCCGGCGAGCGCGATCTCCTCGCTGGCCAGCCGCGCGGTGCCGAACGTGATCGGCTCGTAGCGCAGGACTTCCTCGGCGGCACCAGGAATCAGCCCGTGATCAGCGGCGACCGCGGCCAGCTGTTCGGGATGGCGGGCGAACAGCACCGCCATGGCCGCCAGGGCACCGCGCGTCGTGTCGTGCCCGGCGAACATCAGGTTCTCGGTGAGCGCCACCATCTCATCCGTGCTCAGCCGGTCGCCGGCTTCCTCGACCTCGATGAGCGCTGACAAGAGGTCTTCTCCCGGCGAACGCCGCCGTTGCGCGACCAGCCCCTTCACGTACGCGTCGAGCTGAGCGAGCGCGTCCTCGATCTCCTGATGGATGCGCGGATCACGTATCGCGCTGAACGCCAGCCCGAGCTGCTTGGTCCACTGGCCGAACATCGCGCGGTCGGCCTCGGGAATGTCGAGCAGATCCGAGATCACGGCCAGCGGCAGCCGATGCCCCAAGTCACCCTGGGCGTCGAAACGGCCCTCCTCGAGCCTGGGCGCCAGGATCGTCTTGACGTGCTCGGCAATCTGCGGGCGCAGGCGCTCGACCGAGCGCGGGGTGAACGCTCGGCTCACGAGCTTGCGCAGCCTGGTGTGCTCGGGCGGGTTCTTGCTGAACATGACCGAGTTCCACCACTCCCACAGCGGTCCGCTGCGCAGGCCGTTCAGCGCCATCAGATCAGCGGCCACGAAACGGGGGTCGCGCAGGCACGCCTCGACCTCTGCATCGCGCAACACGTGGATCGCGCCCTCACCCGACACCCCGAATGCCGCAGCTTCCCGCGCCTCCCGCAGCGGGCCGTGGATGTCCTGCCAGATCTCGGGCGCATTCAGGTGCAGCACCGGAAGGCTGTCCCGCGAGTACGTCACAGCGCTAACGCTCGTCAGCGCCTCGATGCCGCTGGATCAGCACGGGGCAGCTCGCGTGGGCCGCGCAGTGCTCGCTGACAGAGCCCAGCAACAGCCCGGCGAAGCCGCCGTGGCCGCGGCTTCCGACCACCAAGAGGGACGCCGCTTTTGATTCTTCGATGAGCACCAACGCCGGAGGACCTTCCATCACCTCCATCGAGATCGGCACCGAGGTGTCGCTGCCGATCACGTCACGGATCGTGTCGTTGAGGATCTGCGCAGCGTCGTCGGCCGGGTTGTAATCCTCCGGCAGCCCTGCCATCGGAAAGCCGAAGCCGGTGGGCATGTGCCACGCGATGACCACCTTGAGCGGGAGCTTGTTGATCTTGGCGTAGTCGGCTGCCCAGCGCAGGGCGTCATGGGAGGCGTCTGAACCGTCGATCCCGACGACGACGGGACCGTTCGAAGGAGAGGACATACCGAACACTCTGCTCGACAGGGAGCCGACTGGCCACCCGGGGGTGGTGACGCACGCAGCGGGACCCGACCGGTTCAGGTGCGGTACCGCCAGGCGGTATGGGCGGTGCGCCGGCGGATCTGGGCGCGCCGCTGCTGCGGGCTGACCGGTCCGCTGACGTCTGAGACGGGCAACACCTGCGCGCGCACGGAGGGCGGCGCGGCGGCGTTCCACCAGCGGACGGTGGCGAGCACGCCATCGCGGCCCTCGGTGTCCAGCCAGTTGGCCGCCCCCGTATCGCGGGCGGCGATGACGATTCTCACCGCGGCGTCGCGCTCCCGCTCGGCCATGCGATGGTTCGTGCTCGTGCTCCGATACGCGAAGTCGAGCGCCTCATACCAGGGACGGTTGTAGAGCTGGACGTCCCAGAGCGGCGCCGCGTCGGCGTCGAGTTCGACCACGAGTGCCTCGTCCGGGGCCAGCGCGACGCCGGCATGCGCGTAGGTGATCGCCTGCACGCCGCCCGCCACTCCACCCGGCTCGGTGAACGAGTTCGCCGCCTGACCGTTGAGCATTCGCTCCTGATATCCCGACCAGAACGCGAAGGAGTGCTCGATCTCGCGGGCGGCGTCGGCGAGCATGGCGCTCACCCGCTCCGAGGTACGGGCCGGCTTCGGTCCGCCCGGGTCGTCGACGCGTTCCAGGACGAAGGTGGCGGGTTCGCCGGGCTGCCAATCGAAGTAGTAGTCGCGAATGTGCACGAACGCGGTGTCGGCCGGCAGCGCGACCCAGGAACCGTGCGATTCCCCGGCGCCCAGGAGCAGCTCGATCGGGTCACCCGGTCCCAGTCCGAGAGCCGACGCGCACACCTCACGGGCGATCCCGGCTCCTCCGCTTTGCGCCGTACCCGCCTTCATTTGCAGGACGAACTCCTCGCAGGTGCCCATGCTGCCGACGAGCCGGTACGTGCCCGATCCGTCGATCGCCGCCCTCCGGGCCACCTGGTCGGCGTTCGGTCCACCCCATTGGTAAACCGGGTCGCTGCTGCGAAACAGCGCCGGACGCGCAGGATCGGTATGCCCGATCGCGTACGTCAGCCAGCAGGCCACCTGATTCGCCAGATGGTGGACACCTTCGGCGGCGGCCGCAGCCGACGGCGCCTCGTTCTGGACCTGTTCGCCGAGCGCCGCGATCCGCCGGCAGAAATCTGCCCAGGCCGCCGCCGTGTTCTCATCCCGAGCACTCATGCTGCAGCGCTGCGGACCAGCCGTCCCGGCGTTGCGCCGGTGTACCGGCCATGCTCGAACGTCACCTCACCCGCCATGACGGTCGCGACGTATCCCGTTCCCTGGCCGACGAGGCGGGAGCCGCCGCCGGGCAGGTCGGCGCGCATAGCGGGATAGGTGGAACCGACGGCCGCCAGGTCGATCAGGTTGAGATCGGCCCGCTTGCCGCCGGCGAGCACGCCACGATCGGAGAACCCGAGCAGCGCCGCAGTGTCGGCGCACTGCTGCTTGATGACGACCTCAACCGGCAGCCGCTGGGCGGCGCCCGCATCACGGCCCCAGTAGCTCAGCAGGAACGTCGGATAGTCGAAGTCGGCGATCATCGTGCAATGGGCGCCGCCGTCGGAAAGGCCGGGCACGGTGCGCTCATGCATGAGCATCTCGTGCACTGCGCGCAGGTCACCCTCGACGTAGTTCGAGACGGGCACGTAGATGAACTGCCCGGCCGCCAGCACGTCGTAGCCAAGTTCGTTGACGCTTACTCCGGCTGCCTGCGCCCGGGCCGCGAGCGTCGACTCCAGGGAAAGGTCGTAGCGCCCGGGATTTTCCAGTTCGAAGGCCACCCGCATGCGGGTCAGGACGTTCGCCTCGCCGGCCGCGTCCAGGTCGGAGAGAATGCGTGACCGGGTGGCCGGATCCGCTAGCCGCGCCGGCAAACCGTCGAACCCCTGGCGGGCCAGCTCCTGATACGCCGGTGCGGCCGCGAGCGGATTAACCCTGCCACGTAAGGACATCAGCAGACCGGTCGGCCTCGGCGCCACCTGAGCCCACATGTCCAGACCGTCGGCCGCGGCCTTGCTCAGCCCATCAAGCACTCGCCGGTAGTTGTCGGCCGGCTGGCCGGGCCGCTGCAGCAGCGCCGCCGACAGCGGTCGCCCGCTCACCTCGCACATCCGCCGCATGAGCGCGAGCTCCGCGTCGATGTCCCAGTTCTCGACGTTCAGCTCGAAGACGCCCTTGCCGGTGCGCCCGATCGCCTCCGCGATGCCCAAGAGCTCCGCCTCACCCGCTGAGTACGACGGCGTGATGCGCCCGTCAGAGGCGCGATGGTTCTTCGAACGCGAGGTGCTGAAGCCCACCGCCCCGGCCTCGATCGCTTGTGCCGCGACGCGACCCATGAGCGCGATCTCGTCCGCGGTGGGCTGCTCTTCGTGATCGATGCCGCGCTCCCCCATCGCGAAGACCCGCAGCGGCGCATGCGGTACCTGGGCGGCAATGTCGATGACGTGAGGCGCGGCCTCCAACGCGTCCAGGTACTGCGGGAAGGATTCCCACTCCCAGCCGAGACCTTGCTCGAGCACGGCTGCCGGGATGTCCTCGACCCCTTCCATGAGGGCGATGGTCCAGGCCTGCTGACCACGACGCACCGGCGCGAACCCGACGCCGCAATTGCCCATCACGACGGTGGTCACGCCGTGCGCCGCCGACGTCTCGAGCACCGGGTCCCACAACGCCTGACCGTCGTAGTGGCTATGGATGTCCACCCACCCCGGCGTCACCAGCAGCCCGTCGGCATCCAGCTCCCGGCGCCCGGGTCCCACGCCGCGTCCCACCTCGACGATGCGGCCGTCCTGCACGGCGACGTCCGCGACCTGCGGCGCTGCTCCAGTCCCGTCGACGACCGTTCCCGCGCGAATCACCAGGTCGTGCATCAGGTTCCCCTTCATGCCCGGAGCTTGCCCACCGCCGCCTCGACGCTAGTCCCCGTGAAGAACGTGGGGTTCATGGAGGTCCAGAGCCTGACGGGGTTGACGAAGACGAAGTGGGCGAAGTCTTCCTCGGTGATCTGGCCATGCTCGACCAGTTCGAACGCTTCGGGCAGAACCTCGCGCATGTCGCGCACGTCCCAGTGGCCCACGTCGGAGGCAAAGATCGCCGGAAGGGTGACCCCGCCCGGGTTCAGGCTCCGGGAGAACGCGAGCACGTTCATGGGATCGTCGGCCTCGCAGCCGAAGAAGTAGCGCTCGCTGAAGACGTCGACGATCTCCTGCGCGCTGGTGAATCCGGACTCCCCGAACATGTCGATGTCGCCGGGGAGCTCATCGGGGTCCGAAAGCATGGCGAGGTCGTTGAAGAGTTCATCGCGGCGCTCGGCGGACCGGCCATTGGCGTGCCTGGCGAACAGCTCTGCGAGCAATGACGTGTCCAGCCGTGCCGGGTCGTTGTGCGCGATGGCGGCGAGATTGCGCTTTCCCCAGTGGCCGAGCAGATTTCCGAGCAGCTCGGTGGCCCACGCGACCCCACCCTCTTGGAAGGCGAACGTCAGGGTGGGAAAGCGCTTGGGGACGCCGCCGAAGATGAGCGAGCGGGCGATCGCTTCGTCCGCCGTGGCGAAGTTGCCCACCTGGTTGTAGGAGTTGTTGGTCGTCGACATCCGACTGCCCCAGCCCTGCGCCCCGGCGTGGAAGGTGGGGGTCACCCCGAGCTCCACACACCGGCGCCACACGGGGTCGTAGTCGTAGATCGAGTCGTGCGCCAACGTGTCGACCCACTTCGCCCCGCCTGGAGTCTCGGGGCCGCCGAGCGGCCGCGGGACGGCTCCGCTCATCATCACGGCCTTCAGCCCGAGCTCGCCAACCGCGTAGTCCAGCTCGGCGATGGCTTCCTCGGGAGTGAAGGTGGGGATGGCGGCAACGGGCTCGAGCCGATCCCGATAGCCCGCGTACGCCTCGGCGTAGTAGCGGTTCAGGCCGCGCGCCAGGGCTCGCCGCAGCTCGTCGTTCGGCAGCGCCGTCACCGTCAGCCCGTACGTCGGATACAGGACCGCGAAGTCGATGCCGAACTCGTCCAGGCGCTGATACATCAGGTCCGGCAGCATCCCGGTTGCCCGGTCCAGCGTGTTCTCGGTGGGGATGCCCCACACCGCGGTGCTGAAGATGCCGTTGCGCCGACGCTCTTGCTGGGTGGGAAACGCGACCCGGCCGGCCGCTGATCGGGTGATTCGATCGAACTGCGCCGCCATGTCCTTACCGAAGTCCTCGGCGATGAAATCCCGTACGACCGGGATGTACTCGATCAGATGCCCGTCACTGTCGATCACCGGGTGGTCGATCATCGAGCGGATCTGCGCAACCTCGTCACTCGGCAGGTAGTTCATGGGGATGGGATATCAGACGAGGGCACAGCGGCTTAGACAGTGGTCGGGCGGGAGCGGCCGGCTTGAGCCATCAGGCGATCGGTGTCGCTCGCATCCGGCGCCACCTGCGGCGCGGCCTTGATCAGACCGAGCGCCCGGACGTCGTCGGTGCAGGTCGCCTCGACGACGGCCGTCACCGCTGCGATCGACTCCGACGGAAACTCGAGGGGGCGGCCAAGGCTCGCCGACAGGTCCCAGGCGTGGCACAGCGCGTCGATGGTCGCGAAGTTGATGACCACCGAACCGGGCAGCTCGCCGAACGGCGTGTGATGCGCGTTGGTCAACACGTCGGGAGTCGCCCACATCCCCAGGCTCCGCTCGGCTACCTCGTCGGCGTACGCAGCAAGGTCGCCGTCGTACGGGACGGCACCCATGACGTCCTCCAGGGTCACCGTCTCGACCTTTGCCGCAAGGCCGGCCCACATGAGCTGGTTGTTCAACGCATGACTCGCGAGCCGGCGGACGGTCCAAGGATCGCAATTGGTGACGCCATCCAGCTCCGCATCCTTCAGCGCTGCCACCTCCCGGCGCAGCTCGCCAATGGCGAACGCCAGGGTTTCCATCTGGTCCATAGCTGCCTCCCGGAGAGCGCCGATCGCGGCAGGGCAGTCGCTCGGACTGCCCTGCCGAGGGCGGCGTCAGCGTAGCGGGACCTCGCATTCCTTGGGGTCGATATGGCCGAGGTTCCGGACCACTTTGAACGTGCCGCCCTCGGAGCGGGCGATATACATGTTCATCCGCACGTGGTGCTGACCGGGCACCATCTCGGCGGGACCTCCCGGACCCTGCGGGATACGGGCGTGGTCAAGGGCCGCGATGACATCGTGCTGCTTGAGCGAACCCGCCTCGTTGACCGCGGACTCCCACATTTTCAGCGCGCGGTACGTACCGGTGCATGCCGAGCCGGCCGTGAACATCGCACTGCCCGGGTACCGGGCCTCGTACCGATTCAGCAGGTCGACGCTGAACGGGTCCTGCACGTCCCGGTAGTAGTCGAGGCAGCCGAACAGTCCCTCGACCTGCTCGGCCGGCACGAGGTTCAGGAAGTTCTCGTCGAAGTACGTGCAAATCACCCGGCCTCCGCGTGCGATGAACCCGGCGTCGTGCAACTCGGCGAGGAACGGGGTGAGACCCGGCGGCACGATCGTGTTGAAGACGACGTCGGCCCCCGTCGCCATGATGTCGGCGACGACCGCCTTGTAGTCCAGGTGATCGAGCGGGAAGTACTGCTCGCCCACGATCTCGCCGCCGCGCCCCGTGACGACCTCGCGCACCTTCTTGTTCAGGGTGTGCGGCCAGATGTAGTCGGCCGAGGGCAGGTAGAACGTCTTTGCTCCGGTCTCCTTCATGAGCCAGGGGAAGAACGGCTCGATCTGCTGGGCCGGCACCGGTCCGGTGCAGAAGATCAGCGGATCGCACTCCTGGCCCTCGTACTGCTCCGGGTACAGGTAGAGCTTTCCGGCCTCGTCGACCACGGGACCCTTGATGGCCTGGCGGGTCGAGCTGTAGATGCCGCCCACGACGACGTCGACGTCGGCTTCGACGAGTCGGGCTGCGGCAGCCTCGGCCACGTCGTCATCGGTGGCGCTGTCCTCGATGAACAGCTCGATCGGACGGCCGAGCAGGCCACCCTTTGCGTTGATGTCGTCGATCACCATGCGGGCGATGTTGACGTTGGCGATGCCCATGAAGGACAACGCACCGGTCTGATCGGTGATGAGTCCGACGCGGGCCGGACGATCGATGGTGCTCATCGTCGCCGCCTACGCCTGGTACTGGCCGAGAAGGGCCGCCGACTCGGGCTTGGTGACGTGGCCGGCGGCCTTCAGGATCGGCGGGACCTCGGGGTCGGAGACGAAGGCTGCCCAGCCCTGCGCGTCCCAGTCGAACAGGACCCACATCCGGGTCTCGTCCGAGGGGTCTTGGAACACCGTCGCGCCCTTGGAGCCGTGCACCCCACGCTTCTCGGCGCCCTTGGTGCTGAACACGTCGAGGAAGCGGTCGACGTCTTCCACCTTTGTCGTGGCCAGGATCATGTCAGTCCCCTTTTCGTCTGGATCTCTTCGGATCCACCGGTCGCCCGCCGGTCGGCGGGCTGGGGGTAATGCTCGGGAAAGGCCGTGACGGCGGCATCGGCAGAACTACCCATTTCCGATGAGTAGTCGTGGGTAGCCGGTCGAGGCCTTACTCAGCCGTCGACGACCTGATGGGTCACCGCCCAGCGAGTGGCGGACGCGCGGTTGGAGACGTCGATTTTGGTGTAGATGTTCTGGATGTGGTGCTCTGCTGTCCGGGTGGAGATGAACAGCTCGGTAGCGATCTCGGTCGACGTTCCGCCGCCGGCAAGCAGGCGGAGTACCTCGAGCTCCCGGCGGCTCAGGCCACCGGGGCGCGCCTCTCGGACGCGGGGCGTCGGGTCGCGCCGGGCGGCATCGATCTGCTGGCGTGCGTACCCGGCGGCGGCGTCGAGATCAAAGCAGGCCCCGACGGCGATGAGTTCCCGGGTCCGCCTGGCGTCGAGCTTCGCCGCGAGCCGGCCTTCCAGAGCGGCCAGCTCGGGCACGTGGTGAAAGCTCGACTCCTGCCGCGTCATTGCTCCCAGGAGCGTCGCGGTCGCCTCGTACCGCTCGAGCCGTTCGAAAAGCGCCGGCACGCTCGCCAGAGTGATGATCACCTGCGGGACGTTTCCGGCCCGATGGAAGGACGCGATCGCGTCGCCGAACAGCACCAGCGCCGCCTCCGGCTCCCCGTCCGAGGTGTGCAAACGTCCCGCGTCCCGGGCGAGGAAACCTTCGAAGAAGCGCACCCGATGCTCGCGTACGAAAGTGACACCCTCGTCCCAAGCGGCCAACGCCCGCTGCGAGTCAGACCGTGAGAAGGCCATCCCCGCGATCCAGAGGGCGTAGGAGATCCAGTACGGGTTGCCGAGCCGGCGGGCGACCGCGACCGACTGCTCGGTGAGCGCAAGGGCCTCCTGCACGCGTCCCGCCGACTGCAAACCGTCGACGTAGGACGCCAGGGCGTACCCACGCTCGGTGCCGTAGCGCTCCGCGACCTCGCCCGTGAGTTCGATGTAGCGGTCGAGATCACCGCAGTACACCTGCCCCAAAGCCTCGATGAACATTGAATATCCGGGCTCGCACGGGTCGTAGCGATCGTCGGCCTCGAGTTCGGTGGCCCGGTGCGCGTTCTGGCGAGCTGCGTCCGGTCGCCCGGCGAAGCACGCGTAGCCGGCTGCCGTGTAGAGGCGAGGGAGCCTCGGGACATCTGCCGCCGACGCAGCGTCCAGCAGCTCCTCGGCCCAGGCCAGCGTCTCGAACAGCTGCACTGAGAAGCCCATGAGCGCGGCATGAGCGGTTATGTCGGTCGCCACGACGAGATGACCTCGCTCGGCACTCCAGCGAAACCCGGCTCGAAGGTTGCCGAGCTCGAGTTCCACCCAGTCGACGGCATCGCGCCATCCGGGGCCATCCCATCGCGCCCAATGCGCGACGGTCCGGCGCGCGAACTCGGCGGCGTGGACATCTCGCGTTCGTTCAAGCTCTCCTGCATCGACAAGTCGATCCTCGGCGAACTGCCGGATCGTCTCATACAGCGAGTAGCGCGTCGTCGCGGCGGAATGGTCGGCCACCAGGAGTGACTTGCGGACGAGCGAATCGAGGTGATGGAGCAGGTCGATCTCATCGGCGTTCTCAACGAGGGCGCAGCTGGTCGACAGGTCGAAGCCGCCGGAGAACACGGATGCCTTACGCAGCAACGACTTTTCGGCTCCGGTCAGGAGGTCGTAGGACCACTCGACGGCGTGTCGCAGCGTGAGCTGACGCTCGGGGCCGGGCGAGCCGCGACGCAGCAGGCGGAACCTGTCAGCGAGCCGGTCCCTCACCTCGATCGCGCTCATCGCCGCCATGCGCGCCGCGGCCAGTTCGATGCCCAGCGGCAGCCCGTCCAGCGTCTGACAGATCTCGGTCACCGCCGCGGCCGTCAGTGGATCGGAGAGTTCGAAATTGTGGCGGGCCGCGCGGGCCCGCTCGACGAAAAGCGTGACGGCATCGGAGGTCACGCCGCCCTCGGTGGCCAAAGGAGAAACGGACACCATCGATTCGCCGGGCGCGCCGGTGGCTTCGCGCGAGGTCGCCAGCAGCTTGGCGTGCCCGCCCTGCCCGAGGATCACCGTCAGCGCAGCAGCGACCGGCTCCCGGACGTGTTCGCAGTTGTCGACGATGAGGAGCAATCGCCGGCCGGCGAGGGTTTCCGCGACCGTATCGATGAGGGGCACGTCGCTCTGCGGCGCGATGCCCAGCACCGAGGCGACGGCCGCGGGCACCGCGCCCGGATCACCGACCCCGGCGAGCTCGACGATCCAGATCCCGTCCTCGAACTCCTCGGCGAGCTCGGCACCGACCTCGATGGCCAGGCGGGTCTTGCCCACACCACCGACACCGGTCAGGGTGACCAGGGGTTCCGCCCGTACCCATTCGGTGACCTCGTCGATCTCCGCCTCGCGGCCGACGAGGGAGTTCACATGGCGCGGGAGGTTGCCGGCGAAATGATCGACGCCGCGCAAAACGGGGAATTCCGCGGGAAGGCCCTCGGCCATCACCTGGAACACCGACGTCCTACCGCGAAGCCCTCGCAGGAGATGCTCGCCCAGGGGCCGCAACGTCACCCGGCTGCGCAGCAGAACCTCGGCGGTATCGGACACGAGCACCTGCCCGCCGTGGGCGAGACCCATCAGGCGCGCGGTCCGGTTGACATCTGTCCCGGCGTAGTCGGGATCGCTCTCGCCAGCCTCACCTGTATGCAGCGCCATCCGAACGGTGAACGGGATGGCATCGACTACCGCGAGTTCGCGCTGTGACTCGACCGCCGCCCCAACGGCCTCCACAGCGGAGGAGAAGGCTGCGCGTAACCCCTCGATTCCGGCCGCGAAGACGTGGCCGCCGTGACGCTCGATCGCCGAACGCACCACCTCGTCGTGGACCGCCACCGCCGCGGCCATGTCGGTCGGCGCCTGTTCCCACAGTCGCGTCGAGTCCTCGATGCCGGTGAACAGAAAGGTCACCGTGCCCGAGGGTGGCTGGACGGACACGGCGGGACTGTACAGCCTGCCCAGGATCAGATCAGGGGAGTTGGGGCAGCGATGTGTGCAACCGAATGCCGATGATCCGCGTCTTACCCGGCAAGGGCCGTGGTCTACTGCTACCGAACGAGGGAAATCGCTATGCGCAGAGCTTCCGTGCTCGGGATGGCCGTGACGTCGGCTGCTGTCCTGGCCGCCTGCGGCAGTGGCGCCGCGAACCACCCGGCGTCCCAAAAGCTTGCCGCGGTCGCGCCGGCTGCCACAACGCTGCCGCCGGTTTCAGGCACCGCTAACGGGCTCTCATCCAACGGGATGGTGACGACCAACCCCGGCATTCCGGCGGGCGGGGTCGGCTATCCGGAGTTTCCGACCGGGCCACTGACGTCGGTGACCCACCGGGTCGCGGGCGCGGTGACGCTCCGCCTCTTCACGACGGCATCCCATGCCGTCGTGACCTGCGATCCGTATACGTCCCAGTGCATTCCTGACTGGTGCCAACCCACCTCCCAGGTGGCCTTGGAGCTGTCGACCGACACCAGCGCCGTCCGCGAGGTGGTGGAGAACATCGGCGTCGGGCCGGGCAGCCACGTTTCCGTGCTCAACAGCGTCACCGAAGGCACGTTCGAGGGCGATCCCTTCCAGGTGGTCATCGCGAAGGTGGCTGACGACGTCGACCATGTCCAGCTGGCGATTGGCTCCGGCAAGGACGTCACCACTCCCGTGCACGGTCTCGTCGCGCTGGCCCTGAGCGGCTCGCAGGCCACTGGGGCCCTCACCGCGTACGACTCGGCGGGGAAGGCTCTCCAGCAATTGCAGATCCCGTCAGGCCGTACCCAGCTCCTCAGCGACTGCCAGCCGCAGCCCATCAAGCTGCCGAAGCCGGGCGTCCAGCCGGCCGATCGCGGCGCAGCCGTCGAGCAGGTCCGCGCGGCCTTCGAGAACGCGTTCACGCATGCGCCGGCAGGCGGCGACATTTACCACGGGCTCGCGACGGTGCAGGACGGTGACCAGTTGCACGGCGCCGTGGATCAGGTACGCAAGAACTTCCCGACCGCCTTCGACACCATCACCGTCACCACCGGCGACATCGTCTTCACCGATCCGGCGCACGCGGTCCTGCAGTTCACCCCGACCTACAGCCAGGGCGCCGCGTACGGCAAGCAGAACGGGACGGCCGTGCTGGCCGGCGGCAAGTGGCTCGTGACGCAGACGACCTACTGCGGTCTGCTCCGCTTCGGCGGAGCCACCTGCCCCTAGTCGGTGCCGGCAGGGTCGATGACGGTCGATGTCATAGGTGTCGCACAACTGGTTCACAACCCCCGGAACAAGGCTTGACGCAGGAGGTGAGACGGCAGCGCTCAACGACTCCAGCTGCCGGTAGTGATGAGTTGGATCTGGTTGAACATCCCCTTGGCCGTGCTCGTTGCCGCGTTTGCGGTGGGGCTGCCGCTATGGGTGACCTTGAAGTTCCCCGAGGACCGCGGCTCGCAGACGACGCCGCGAGCGGCGCCGGCGCACGAGCAGAGTCCGGCCGCGCTCCCCTCCGGCAAGGTGCCCGCTCAGGCGGGACGAGAGCGGGAGCTCAGTGCGGTGTAGTGCGGGATCCCACCGAGTCTCGCTGACCCGTAGACGTCGGAGCTGACGGGGGACAAACTGAGCCGCGCACCGTCATCTGGAGTCATGAACCTCCCGCTAGGAGCAACGATGGACCACGTCGGATCGGCCCGACGCCTCTACGACCTGATCAACGCCAGCGACATCGACGGATTCGGCGAGCGACTCGCCGACGACTTCGTCGAGCACGAGACGACTGCGGGGCTCGCCCCCACGAAGTCGGGAGTCCTGGACTTCTTCCGGATGCAGCAGGCGGCGTTCCCCGATATGCGCATGGAGGCGCAGGACTTCGTCGCCAACGGCGACAAGGTCGTCGCGCGGGTGCGGTTCACCGGGAGCCACAAGGGTGAGTTCATGGGCATGCCCGCGTCCGGCAAGAGCGTCGACGCCCAGCTCATCGACATCTTCCGCTTCGGCGACGACGGCCGCGTGCTCGAGCACTGGGGCGTGATGGACTCGATGGCGCTGATGCAGCAGTTGGGTGCGGTGCCGGCAGGGCCTCCCGCCTGACACCCGGCGACCGGCTGCGCATCGACGAATCTCCTCGGCAGACAGTCCAGCTCGAAGGCGCGACGTCCCGGCTCCCAACCGCGCATCAGCGGGTAGTGGCGGGTGCTCATCGAGGCACCGGACATGGAGTCGCGCCAGTCCGATCCAAGCACCGGGTGCGCTGCACGCCAGATCAGCTCAGCTAGCCGGCTACACACGCCGCATGCGATGTCACCGGCGCACACCCCCGATCGGCAGATCGGGCTGCAGGCGCCCACGCTCCGAACAGGTCAGGCTACGAGCCGGTTCGGCCCGGGTGGCCACTGCTCCCGGCGAGCAGATAGTCCATGACGTGGCGGGCGGTGTACGGCGCGTCCGCGTGCTCCTCAGTCAACTGGCGTACAGCGGTGAAGTCGTCGCCGGCGGTCACCAGTGCGGGCTCCACCCCGCGTCGCCTCCGCTGCGGCAGGTCGGCGGTGGCCAGCAGCGCGTTGCACAGGCAGCGGCGACCCTCGACGTTCTGCGGCCGGCCACCCTTGCGGGTGATGTAGACGCGGGTCGGCTCAGCCGGGCAGCGGTAGTCCACGGCCCCGGTCTCGGTGCGGTATGGCGACCGGAGGAAGCCGAGGTCGCAGACCTCCTGCCGGTTGTCGTGGACCTGGTCGTCTGACACCGTGCCGGCCAGGTGCACGACCTTGAACGGAAAGCCGGTCGGGGAGACGCGCCAGTCGCTGGTCACGTGCAGGGTGCCTGCGGCGAGCTCGCCGAGCACCTGCGCCTTGAGGGCGCTTGCCAGCCCGGATTCGGCGCTGAACGCGAACGCGGTCCCGACCTGGATGCCGGTAACGCCTGCGGCCAGCGCGCGGCGCAGACCGTCGGGGGTGCCGTACGAGCCGGCGAGCCAGGACGGCAGTCCCAGGGCCGCGACGGCGGCCAGCTCCACGTCGTCGCGGGCGTCGTAGAGCGGCTCACCGTCGGCAGTCGTGCGCCGGGGGCCGCGCGGCGGCGCGTTGTGCCCGCCGGCGCTCGGCCCCTCGATGACGAAGCCGTCGGGGCGGCTGGCCGGGCTGGCGGCAAGCCCGGCGGCCAGGTCGACGGAGGCCACGATGGCGAGGAAGCGGGGGCAGGGCAGCGGCGGCAGACCGGTGCCGAGCAGCGCCCGTGGACTGCACCGGACAGCGGGCGGCGCCTCGTCGGCCGAGGTCGTCCCCTGCACCTTGACCTCGAACGCCACCGGATTGTGCCCGGCGAGGGCGCGCAGCAGCGCCGGGATCTCCGCGGGGTTGCCCGCCCCTACCAGGACGTAATCGACACCGGCGAGGATGGCGCCGTAGCACGAGAAGGGTATCGGTAGCTCGATCTTGCGCAGCAAGTTGATACCAACCGGCCCGTCGTGGCCTTCCTTGGCCAGAAACACTTCGACGAAGTTGGCCACCACTGTGAGCTCCTGCAGATCGCGCGACGGGCGCAGAGTCCACATCGGTACCGCTCGGAACGGCGCGCCGGCCGGGATGCCGCCCTTGACGAAGTACGCCGCAAGCACCCGGTTCACCACCGCCTGCGACGGGAAGCTTGCCAACGCGCGCCGGACGTGACCGCCCGGGTCACCCTGCTGCAGTCGGCGAGCGCAGACCACGTCTAGCGCCACCCCTGAGACGACGCCGAGCCCGCCCGCGGTGGCGACGGCCCGGGCTAAATGCCAGTCCGAGATGGCGACCCCCATGCCACCCTGGATGATCACGGGGTTGGTCTGGAGCCGGGAAACTGCCATGGTGGACAACCGTCCGTTGGAGGCGCTAGACCAACGTACCGCTCCCGTCCTTGGCATGAAGGCAGTCGACGCGCAGCTGCGGCGTTCACCGGGCTCGGCACCAGCTCCGGTACGGCGTCCGGGAAGCACCGCGCCAGCCGGCTAGGAAAGTGGGTTTCGAGTAAGCCTGTCAGACCGTCCCCTGAGTGGTGACGCGTTGTCCCTATTCGAACCCAGCCGGGGTCCTGGAACGGCTGCAGGCGGTGCGGTCGTCGCGGTGATCAGTTGACAACACGGTGAAACCCTCCATCGAGACGGACCGAAAGCGGTTGGCCTCGGGGCCATTGAGTGCATAGCGACACAAAGGTTTGCTGGCATATATGCGGCGCACCACAGTCAAATTCCCGACGCACTCGAGGCGCGGGAGCGCGCGCGCCGCGGCCCACTAGCCGGCGCGCGCCCTCGCCCCGGCCGCCACGGGTACGCGATGCCTCTTGGCGCTGGCGGCTGAGCAGCCAACTGGTCGTCGAAATCTCAATCGCCGCAGAACTCGGCCAGCGTGCTGCGGCATCAGCCCGCGACCCGCGTCGCCAGGTCGAAGATGGTGGCGATCTCCCTCGCGTAATACTCGATGTCGAGACCTGGGTCAAGGACAAGTCGGTACGGCACTGAATCGATGGCTGCTCGGATCGCCACCGCCATCACCCCGGGGTCGAAGTCGCTACGGAGCTTCCCCTCGGCCTGGAGGCGCGCGAGCAGCTCTTCGAGGAGGTGAACCGCAACGTCGACATCCCGACCATCGACGCGCCGTCGACCGCCGGTCGTCACGCCGCCGTTTCGCGCTATGTCGACGATGGCCACCATGGAGTTCCGGTGCTCACGCATGAACGCGAGGTTCGACTCGATGTACGCGCGAAGCATCGCGGGTCCAGTCGATTCGGTACCGACGCGCGGGATTATGTAGGCCCTACCGGCTTCGACGATGTCGATCACAACCTGCCTGATGAGGTCGTCTTTGCCGGCGAAGTGGTAGCTAATCACGCCCTTGCTGACACCGATCCGGTCAGCGATGCGAGCGAGGGATGCCTGCGCGAAGCCGACCTCGGCGATCGTGTCGATCGTGGCGGCGACGATCTGCTGGCGCCGAGCGTTCTCGGTGAACGTCCGCTCCTTAGGTCCCGTCGGCGCCTCTGTCATGGTCAGAATCCTAGGTTAGCTGACCGTGCAGATAGAGATTAGTACGGATGGTCAGAACGCGTGCTAGCGTCTAAATCGTGCGAGAGCGGTGGATTCCGGGAACGGGCGACCGAGCCGGGAATCGCTGACGTGCGGGCCGGCTTATGACCTCGGAACGCGAGGGCAGCCAGCGCCGAGCAAGCCTTGAGGGCGCGAATTCTGCTGCCGCGCTCGTCGTCGAGCATCTGACCAAGCGGTTCGGCGAGCGCGTCGCCTACGAGGACGTTTCCTTCGAAGTTGGCCATGGAGAGGTCTTCGGCTTCCTCGGTCCAAATGGCGCCGGGAAGACCACGACAGTGCGGACGCTCGGTACCCTCATCGCGCCGACGTCGGGCTCGGCAACGATCGCCGGCATTCCGTTGAGCGCCGAGTCCGGAGCGGCGATACGAGCGCGAATCTCGATCATGCCCGAATCCCCCGGCCTCTACCTCCGGCTCACCGTCGCGGAGAACCTCGAATGCTTCGCTGGGCTCTATGAGCTCCGCGACGTGCGGGAACGCATCGGCCGGGTGCTGCAGGCCGTCAACCTCACTGATCGGGCGAACGCCCTCTGCGGTTCGCTGTCGAAAGGCCTTCGCCAGCGCGTCGCGCTGGCGCGAGCGCTGCTCAGCGACCCGGAGATCCTGTTTCTTGACGAGCCCACCTCCGGACTCGACCCTGTCGCGACGCGTGACGTTCACGATCTCCTCGCCGCGTTGCGCGACCGAGGGGTGACCATCTTTCTTACGACGCACCGGCTCGAGGAGGCGGAGCGCCTCTGCCATCGAGTCGCGATCTTGAACACCACGCTGCGCCTCATAGGGCGGCCTGATGAGTTGCGCGGGCAGCTGTTCAGCCGCAACCTCGAAGTGCGAACGCGATCGCGGCTCGACGAACCGGGTCTCGTGTTCAACGGGCTCGCGAACGTCGAAGGTTGGGAGCGGTCCCCGTCCGGCTCCTACGTGCTCAACGTCTCCGATCCCGATGCCGCCGCACCTGGTATCGCGCGAGCGCTCGTGCACGCGAATGCCGACATCCTCTCGATGGCCGAGTCGCATCACTCTCTCGAGGACGTCTACCTGGAGCTCGTCGACGAGGATGTCGAGGCGAAGCGGCGATGAGCTTCAGCCGGGCCAGGGTTGGCGCGATCCTGCAGAAGGAGCTGCGGGACTACCGCCGCAACCACTTCGTCATCTACACGATGTCGATCCTGCCGCTCATCTTCATCGCCGCCCCCATGGTCCAGCTCTTCACGATCAACTCGTCGATCACGAGCGCCAAGTTCGATGCCCACATCGGGCTCTCCCTGCTCTACATGTTGATCCTCCCGGCCATCATCCCCTCCGTCCTCGCCGCCTACTCCGTCGTCGGCGAGCGCGAGCAGGGCACACTCGAACCGGTCCTTACCACCCCCCTCCACCGTGAGGAATTCCTCGTCGGCAAGGCCCTGGCCGCGCTCCTGCCCACGCTGGCCGTCGCATATGTGATCTTCGGCATCTTCCTCGGCGCTGTCGCAGCCTTCGCCCATCCCGCCGTCGCCTCTGCGATCTTCGAGCGCAACCACCTTCTCGTCCAGCTGCTCTTCACACCGCTCGTCGCCGGCTGGTCGATCTGGGCCGGCATCGCCATCTCCACCCGCATGAGCGACGTCCGTGCCGCCCAGCAGCTCGCCGTCTTGGCCAGCCTGCCTCCCGTCGCCATCGTGGCCCTCATGAACTTCAACGTCATCACCCCCTCGCTCGGCCTCGCCCTCGGACTCGCCGGGGCCCTCCTCCTTATCGATGGGATGGCGTGGCGTGTGGTGGCGGCCATGTTCGACCGGGAACGCCTCGTCACCGGTACCCGGAGTTGAACTTTCACCGTCTACCAACGGACGAACTCAGCGGTCAGTAGAAGGGAGACCCAAGATGTCGGCAACGCTAAAGGTGACGCGAAAAACGGTCGGCATGGAGGTCCGTCGTGGGACGTTCGATGTCTTGGTCGACGGTGAGCGTGTCGGGTCGGTCGCATTGCATGACACGATCGAGATGCCAGTGGAAGCCGGACGTCACACCCTGCAAGTCCGCGGTGGTCGAAACTCGAGCCGTACTCAGACCTTCGACGCGACCGAGGACCGAGTCGTCGCCTTCCGATGCGGGGGAAAGAGGGCTTTGCCGATCTTTCTCATGTCGTTCGTCGTACCCAGTCTCGCGCTCTCGCTCAGGCGGGAATTTTAGTGATGCCACGACGCACCGTTCGAGTCATCGACAAGACGACCACCCCTTTTTCAACTCCACGCTCGGCGCGGTCGACGCGTCGCCAACAGGCGAAGGCGCGGTGACGAGCTCATCGCGAGCCATTCCGCGGAGCTCGGTCGGGAGCCTCACGGACGACCTATGGGTGACGTGGAGAGCGTGACCCGGGTCCAAGCAGACCTTCCGCATGCTGTGACTTGGTCCTTAACGGCCGTCCAGCACGTTCCCCTCCCAGGGCCGGGAACTTGCACGTTGAAGGACTTCGACGGTCGTCACCGACGCGCGCCATTCACCCCGAGCGCTGGCGCGGTAACTCAGACAAACTGGCTGGGTACTTAGGCACTCGCGAGCTGGAAGCCATGTCGGCGGGGCGGCGCGGCCCGCCCAAGCTCAGTTGTGTGGCTGCGACCAGAACGCTGTCATCCGCGCGACCGCCTCGTCCTTGGACATGGTGGCGATCTCTGCGTCACTGAGGCCCAGGGACACCTTGAGTTGGTGAACCAGGCTCGCCGGCAACCCTGCAGCGGGCTGTGCGCGGTCGCTGCCCGTGAGATCGTCGACCAAAGCCTTGGGCCCGACGCCTGATGCCGGACGTGGGCATCCTGGACACCTCGGTAGTGATCGACTTGCCTATCATCGACGTCGATCGGTTACCGGCGGAATCTGCGATTACCGCTGTCACGCTCGCCGAACTCGCTGCCGGGCCTCATGCGACTGCCGACGCGATCCAGCGATCAATCCGCCAAGAGCGACTGCAATGGGCCGAGGCTACGTTCGACGCCCTTCCGTTCGACTTCGCCGCGGCGCGTAGTTATGGCCGTGTCTATGCACTTGTCCGCGCCTCGCAGCGCCACCCTCGCGAGCGTTTCGCCGATCTCTTGATCGCCTCCGTTGCAGCTGCCAATCGCCTACCGTCGTTGGCCGCCGTCGAGGACCTGGCGTTCGGTCGTCAGCGCGGCAAGCTGCTCGGCGATCGGCATGTCACCGGCGATCTGACCGGCCTGGCCAGGTTGCGGTTCGACCTGCCCGAGCAGCGTCCGCTGCGGTTCCGGATCGTGTATCGCCTGGTCGCCGACGACGCCGTGATCGAGGTGCTGGCCATCGGCGAACGCGCCGATCACGTCGTCTATCGCGACACCCCTGGCCCGCCTCGACCCGGCCGCGGACGACCCCGCCGGCGAGTAGCCCGACCGGTCCTGACCGGTCTCGCCGGAGGTCGATTAATCCACAGACACTTGGGTGATGCCATGGGGCCTTGGATGGTGGCGATCTGACCCAGTGGGGCGTAGGTCCAGATGCTCGGGTTGTTGTTCGGGTCGGTTGACGACAGCGTGTTGCCGTCGGGGTCGTAGGTCCGGCGGGTGACGCGGCCAGAGCGGGTCGGTGGCGGTGAGCCGGAGCCTCGGGGTCGTAGCCGTAGCTGGTGGTCTGGTGATGTAGCGGCGGGGTTGGCACCGGCGACGTTGCCGCGGACCTGTTGGGCACGCGAGGAAAATGGAAACTGGTGTCTTCGCCTGTCTCGGGTTTGAGAGGGGACACGTTGGTGGAGGTGAGGGGACTCGAACCCCTGGCCTCCTCCGTGCGAGGGAGGCGCTCTACCAGGCTGAGCTACACCCCCCGGAAAGCCTGTCGAACGTACCACGCAGACCCCCGCGCGACCGCAGTCGAGCGGCAGGCGCGCAGGTCAGACGCTCAGCTGGCCTGGGCGGCGATGAGCTCCTCGGTGGGGGCGTCGGTGAGGTCGATCAGCGCAGGCTGCTCGAGGGTGTTCAGGTCGATCTCGGCGGGCTCGGCAGCGACCTCGTCCGCGGCGTAAGCAACCTCGTCCGCGGGGTACTCGAGCTCCTCATCGACGAAGGGCACATCCGCCGACTCGTACGGCTCGGTCGCGGGCATCGCCGCTGGCTCGGTGACGGGCGCGCGCCAGCCGTCGAGCGCGCTCGCCCGCTCCTGAGCCGACGCCTCTTCCCACGCAACCCGAGCGACGCGGGCCCGCTTCTCACGGGCGGCACGCGCAGCGCGGGCACGGGCAACGCTGCGAAGGTGACGGACGTAGGCGATCAGGGCGATGTCGAAGATGACGTTGGCGACGATGAGCAGGCCGCCGCTGATGATCGCGGCCAGGAGGGTGCCGAGCGCAAGAGCCGCGAGGACGACGAGGCGGCGGGCGCGGCGCACGCGCAGCGGGGGCTTCTTGCGGCCCGAGCCCTTGGGACCGGTACCGAAACTGGCACGAACGCTGCTGCCGAGCCGGCCGGAACTCGGCGCAGCGGCTACTCGGGCGCGCGGCGCGGAAGCCGCGAGAACCCGGCTTTCTGTTGGGGAATGCGCATCCTGCTCGGCCATGGCCTCCACCTCGATGGACGAATCATCACGGGAGCGGCGCAGCAGCCGCCGACCGGTGGCGCGCTCACGGCGGCCCGCCTTCCCGGAAGTTTTCTCAGCCGGGCCGTCGGCAACGACAGCAGTGCCGACAGTGCCGCGGTGCCAGTGAAGGTCTCCTCGGCGTACCCAGGTAGGTATGAGCACGAAGACCCAGACAGCCACGATGCCGCACCAGATGACTGCGCTCATTGGCCCTCCGGCGGCGAACGTCCGCTAGCGGTCCCGTCACCTGACGGAGCCTGCCTCAAACGCTAAGTCGGGAGCGGTGATATGCCACGCACGCTGGGCGGCGTGTCGCGATCAGGACTGCTGCTGGCGCACCCTGTGCCACCTGCGCAACATGCCTTCCGGGACGTCCTCCGTCGTGACCGCGTAGCCGATGTGGTCACGGTAGGCGCCGTCGATCGCGAGGTAGCGCCGATGCAAACCTTCGTCGCGGAACCCGAGCTTCTCCACAACCCGTTTGCTGGCAACGTTTTCGGGCCTGATGTTCGCCTCGATACGGTGCAGCCGCGCGGGGCCGAAGCAATGATCGACAACGAGCGCGAGCGCCGTCGGCATCACCCCGCGTCCAGCCACCGCCTCGTCCACCCAGTAGCCCACGTAGGCACTGTTGAACGCCCCGCGCACCACGTTGCCGACCGTCAACTGCCCGGCAAAACGACCCTGGTAGGTGATGGCGAACGGTAACGCGCTGCCCTCCCGTGCCTGCCGGCGAAGGCTGCGGAACATGGCCGTGTAGATGCCGATGGACTGGCGGTCGTTCCACGACAGGCGCGGGTTGTCGAAGCCGGGAGGGGTGGCTTCCCAGCGCACCAGCCAGTCCTCGTTGCGCGTGCGGACCTCGACCCAGGACGCACCGTCACGCAGTCGGAGCGGGCGCACGCCCACCGCCCCGTCGGCGAGTTTGGCCGGCCAGCCCGGAGCGCTCAGCCGTGGTCACCCCCGCCGCGCACTTGCGCTATCGCGTGTCCGATCACGGGAGCCAGCACCGTCACCCCGTCGCGGACACCACCCGTGGACCCGGGCAGGTTCACGATGACACTCCCTCCCGCGATCCCCGCGACGGCGCGCGAGAGGATCGAGGTCGGCACCCGCTCGCGATCGGCCGCCCGCAGCATCTCCACCAGCCCGGGCGCCTCCCGCGTGAGAACGCGCAGGGTGGCCTCGGGAGTGACATCGCGCGGCGAAAAGCCGGTGCCACCGGTCGTAACCACAAGATCGATACCTGCGGCTACGGCATCGCGTAACGCATCGGCGACGATGTCAGCCTCATCCGGAACGACGGTCACCCCGTCCACCAGGAATCCGATGTCGGCCAGCAACGACGAGAGCAGCGGGCCCGACGCGTCGCCCCGAACTCCGCTGTGCGCGCGGTCGGACACCGTGATGACGCGCGCAAGCGCCCCGTTCGGCAGCCCCGGGCTGACACCGGCGACGTGCACCGCCGGAGACGAAAAACGCTCGGCATGACGATGCGCCGGCGCATCGCCGCGCTCCCAGTCCCCGGAACGGCCGCCGGACTTGCTCAGCACCCGGACGTCCGTCATCACCGCCCCCGGATCGACGGCCTTCACCATGTCGTGCAGCGTCAGGCCGGCGACGGCGACGGACGTCAGCGCTTCCATCTCGACGCCGGTGCGCCCGGTCGTGCGCACGCGGGCCCGGATCTCGATGGCATCGTCAGCCAGTTCCAGGTCCACCTCGACCCCGGAAATGGGAAGCGGGTGGCAGAGCGGCACGAGATCCGGGGTGCGCTTGGCGGCCAGGATGCCGGCCACCCGGGCGACCCCGAGCGCATCGCCCTTGGGCACCCCGTCCGCGCGCAGCAGCTCGATGACTTCAGGCGAGACCAGCAAACGTCCGGCCGCCACCGCCACGCGCGCGGTGACCTCCTTGCCGCCGACATCGACCATCCGTGCGGCGCCGCGCTCGTCGACGTGCGTGAGCCGGCCCGGCGTCCCGTCCGTCACCGGCCCCTCCGCTCCAACAGGAGAGCGAGCACCGAACCTCCTGGCTCCACTCGGGTCTGGTCCTCCGGGACCATCAGCAACGCGTTGCATGCAGCCAGCGCCGCCATCTGGTGGGAACCCTGCTCGCCTGCCGACCGTGCCGTCAACCGCCCGCTCGGATGCCGCTCGACGATCCCCCGCAGGAACGATCGGCGGCCTTCCGGCGAGGTCAGCAACTCCCCCGCCTCGGCTGTCACCTGTGGTCGCAGCAGGATGTCGGCCCCGAGCATGCGGCGCAGCGCAGGTCGTACGAAGACCTCGAACGAGACCATCGCGCTCACCGGATTGCCGGGCAGCGTGAGGATGGGGACCTGCTCCGCGCCGAGCGTCCCGAATCCTTGCGGCATCCCCGGCTGCATCGCCACCTTGTCGAACGAGACCGTGCCGAGCCGCGAGAGCACTTCCTTGACGACGTCATACGCGCCGACGCTCACCCCGCCCGACGTCAGCAGCAGGTCGGCGCGGATCAGGTGGTCCTCGAGCGTCTCGAGCAGCAGCGCCGGATCGTCACGCACCAGCCCGACCCGATACGCGATCGCCCCCGCTTCACGGCAGGCCGCTGCCAGCATGTGGCTGTTGGAATCGGGCAGCTGTCCCGGGCCGAGCGGGTCGCCCACATCGACCAGTTCGGTGCCGGTGGACACGATGACGACGCGCGGGCGGGGCCGGCACATGGCCGACGCCCGTCCCGCCGCGGCGAGCAGGCCGATCTGCGCGGCGCCGAGATAGGTACCGGACGGGAGCACGAGGGCACCCGCCGCGAGGTCCTCCCCGGCATGGCGGATGTGCTGGCCGGGTCGCGGCGCCTGCGTGATGACGACAGATGACGTGCCGCCGTCGGTCCACTCCAGCTGGACGATCGCGTCAGCCCCCGGCGGGATGGGCGCCCCGGTCATGATGCGGGCGCAGAACCCGGGCTGGATCCTGATGCCGGTGTTGCTGCCGGCCGCGATGTCGCCGACCACCGGCAGCGTCACGGGGGTTTCCGGCGTGGCCGAGGCGACGTCCTCCAGGCGCACCGCGTAGCCGTCCATCGCCGAGTTGTCGAAGCCCGGCAGCGGCGTCGTGGCCACCACATCTTCACCCAGGTTGCAACCGTGCGCGTCGACCAGCGGAAGCGGCAACGGCGGGAGCGGACGCACCGCCGCGAGCACGTCTGCCAGGTGCTGGTCGACCGACTTCATGACACGCCCCTCCGGACTGGTCTCATGATGCTGCCGCTTCCGGACCGCCGGACGCCACGAATTCCTTCAGCCAGGTCCAGAGTTCGCGGCCGATGTCTTCGCGCTCGCAGGCCAGGCGCACCACGGCCTTGACGTAATCCACCCGGTCGCCGGTGTCGTAGCGGCGGCCGGAGAAGACGACTCCGTGCACCGGTTCGATGCCGGCGAGGGTCTTGATGGCGTCGGTCAGCTGGATCTCGCCGCCGCGACCCGGCTTGGTCTCGCGCAGGATCTCGAAGATCGTCGGCGAGAGCAGGTAGCGGCCGATGATCGCGAGGTTGCTCGGGGCCTCCTCGAGCGGCGGCTTCTCGACCAGATCCCGCACCCGCACCAGGTCGTACTTGCCGGTGGCCTGCGCGGGCTCGACGGTCGCGACGCCGTACATCGAGACCATCTCGGGCGGCACTTCCATCAGCGCGATGACGCTTCCGCCGTGCTTGTCGCGCTCGGCGAGCATCTGCTCGAGCAGCGGATCGCGCTCGTCGACCACATCGTCGCCGAGCATCACCAGGAACGGCTCATTGCCGACGTGCTCGGCGGCCACCAGGACGGCGTGGCCGAGCCCGGCCGCGACCCCCTGGCGTACGAAATGAAACTGCGCGAGGTTCGCCGACGCGCGCACCCGGGCCAGGCGCTCGAGGTCGCCTTTCTTCTCCAGCGCCGCCTCGACCTCGGGCGCGGTGTCGAAGTGGTCCTCGATGGCGCTCTTACCGCGGCCGGTGATGATGAGGACGTCGTTGAGCCCGGCGCGCGCGGCCTCCTCGACGATGTACTCGAGGGCGGGCTTGTCGACGACGGGCAGCAATTCCTTCGGAATTGCCTTGGTGGCGGGAAGGAAGCGGGTGCCGAGTCCCGCCGCGGGGATGACAGCCTTCGTGACGGGCATGTCGGCAGACTATTCGGCATGGGGGACGAGACGGGGAAAGCCGCGCTCAGGGCGCGGCTGCTGGCGGCCCGGCCCGCCCGGCCCGCGGATGACCTCGAACGCTGCCGCGCCCTGCTCGCCGTTCCCGAGATCGCTGCGGCTCGGGTCGTCGCGGGGTACTCGGCGCTGCCCGGGGAGCCGGACATCGGCGAGGCGCTCGAGGTGCTGCGGGATCGGGGCGTTCGGGTGCTGCTGCCGGTAGTGCTCGCCGATCGGGATCTGGAGTTCCGGGTCGACAGCGGGGAGCGGGTCACCGGTCGGCTGGGCATCCGGGTGCCCCCGCCGGATGCACCGGCCGTCCCGCTCGCTGAGGCTGATGTGGTCCTGGTGCCCGCGCTCGCCGCCGACCGCTTCGGCCACCGGCTGGGTCGCGGCGGCGGCTCCTACGATCGCGCGCTTTCGCGCAGGCGAGCCGGCGCGTTCGTGATCGCCGTGGTGCATGCGGAGGAGGTGCTGGCGTCCGTGCCGGTCGAACCGCATGACGTTCCGGTGGACGCGGTCCTGGCCGGCGCCCAGCTGCTGCGAGCGCAGCCGTGAAGCTCTGACGACGAAACCGAGCGCCGTGTCGCCGAAGCGCACGAGCGCCGCGCCTGGTTCGTCGTCATCGGCGGTTGCGGCGCGATCGCCTGGGCCGCGCCCCGGAGGTCTCCCGTCAAATCTGCTACGGGAATCCTGGAGTTGATCTTCAATGCCGGCGTGTCGTGGAGACACGCCGTACCCCCAGCCGTTCCCATCGACATTTTGACGGCCAAGAAGGTCCAGCAGCGCTACGGCATCGCATCAGCCAGCCGCCGACGGCCGTTCGGGCGCTGCAACCGGCGCTGGTGGAGCTGCCCGGACGCTGGAATTGATTGCTGTCACCGTGGCTGGCCAACGCGAACCCGACCCGGTAGGCGGACGTCTAGTTCGGACCCGGCGCAGCGAACTCGGTCGGCTGCGGGGCCTGCGCCAGCCCCGCGGTCAGGCGATAGGCACCGACGCGACGTTCCTCGAGGTGGCTGACGGGACGACGGGCCTTGCTGAGTTCGCCGTCGATGTCGATCTCGGCTGAGGCGAGGCCGGCCTTCGGACCGGTGCGGGCCAGCTGCTGCCCGGCCGGGTCGACGACCTTGGCATTGCCGAGGAAGCGCAGCTCGCCGAGGCTGCCGGTCTGGTTCGCGGAGACGACGAAGAGCTGGTTCTCAGCGGCCCGGGCGACGTCGTAGAGATCGAACAGCCGGGTCTGCCGGTCTGAGGTGAGCTGGCTGGTGCGCTGCGTGACGCTCGCCGGCCAGGCCGACAGCGACGCGATCACCGAGGCGCCGTCGAGCGCCAGGCTGCGGGCAGCTTCCGGAAACGTCTTGTCGTAGTCGATCAGCATGCCGACGCGTCCGATCGGGGTGTCGAAGGCGTTGAAACGATCCCCGGCCGAGTACCAGGCCGACTCGTGCTTACGCAGATGCACTTTCCGGTGGCGGCCCAGAATGCCGTCGCCGGTCAGGCAGACGGCCGCATGAAACTCCTTCGGCCCGGCGCGCTCGGTGAATCCGAGGCACAGGATCAGCTCGCCGGCCAGGGTGCGTAGCTCGTCGAAAATAGGATCGTCCGGACGGAAGCTCTGGGGAAGGTCGTCAGGGGGCGAGTCCGCGACGCTGCCCCCGAGGGTGCCGTGCGGCAGCACGATCAGCCGTACCCCCGCCCGCCGGGAGTGCCGGACGATCGCTTCGATGCGGTGCAGGGCCGCGTCGAGGTCGCGCCCGAAGTGGGCCGCCGCACCCGCGACGCGGACCGCGCTCACGACGCGGCCTGATCCGTGCGGTCGGCGGCGTTGCCCATAGCCGCAAGTCAAGGCACCGGCCGCGTCGCCATGGTTCCGGATGGAACAAAGCCAGGTTAATAACCGACGCTGCGCCGTTACCTCGACGACACATCCGGCCGGCCGTCACGCGGGCGGGCGGGATTGGGCGGGCACCTCCGCCGGTTACACCAAGCAAAGATCCCCCCTAGCCCTGAACTACCCGGGCCCACGAACTACACTTGGCAGTCAAGACTGCCGAGTGCTAATTCGGGCCCTGATTTCGGAGGACCACGTGCCGACCTACCAGTACGTCTGCACTGACTGCCAGAGTGATCTGGAGGCGGTGCAGACCTTCCATGAGCCGTCCCTGAGCATCTGCCCCAGCTGCGGCGGCACGCTGCGCAAGCGTTTCGGCGCGGTCGGTGTGGTGTTCAAGGGTTCCGGCTTCTATCGCAACGACAGCCGCAGTGACGGCCGCGGCGGGTCGAGCGAGCGCAAGTCCGACGGTGAGAAGACGAGCACCGAGACCAAAGCGGAGTCGAAGTCGGAGACCAAGAGCGAGACGAAGTCGGAGACCAAGTCCGACGCGGCAGCCAAGAGCAGCACCAGCAGTTCGTCGGGGTCGAGTTCGGGCGCTGGTTCCAGCTCCTCGGGCAGCAGTTCCAAGGCCACCAGCGCAGCCTGACGCGCGGCTGTCCACAGCCGGCAACCGGCACTGCCCGACACTGCCACTCCCCGCTAGCGTGGCCTTCTGACCCCAGGAGGCCTTCCGGATGTCCACCGCGCAGCAAGCCGTCGGCGCCGAGATCGGCGTCATCGGCGGCTCGGGCTTCTACGCCCTGACCGAGTCGATGACCGACGTCGTGATCGAGACTCCGTACGGGCCGACGAGCGATCCGGTCGGCATCGGGGAGGTCTTCGGCCGCCGGGTGGCGTTCGTCGCGCGGCACGGGCGCGACCACAGGTTCCCGCCGCATCGGGTGCCGTACCGGGCAAACCTGTGGGCGCTGCGCTCACTCGGGGTACGCCAGGTGTTCTCGCCGTGCGCGGTCGGATCGCTGCGTCCCGAGCTCGGGCCGGGAGCACTCGTCGTCCCTGATCAGCTCTTCGACCGCACGTCGGGTCGCGCGTCCACCTTCTTCGACGGACCGGTGACGCACCACGCCTCGTTCGCTGACCCGTTCTGCCCGCACCTTCGCGCCCATGCCGTCGCCGCGGCCATGGAGTCCGAGTGGCCGGTCACCGACGGCGGAACGATGGTGGTGGTCGAGGGCCCACGCTTTTCGAGCAGGGCCGAGTCGCATTGGTACGCGAGCGCCGGCTGGTCGCTGGTGAACATGACCGCCCTTCCGGAAGCGAGCCTCGCCCGGGAGCTCGGCATGTGCTTCGCGTCTGTCGCTCTGGTCACCGACCGTGATGCCGGTGCTGACGGCGCCGATGTGGGCAGCGTCACCCAGGAGGAGGTCTTCCGCTTCTTCGCGGCGAACGTCGAGCGGCTGCGCCAGCTGATCGGTAGCACGATCGCCCGCTTGCCGGAGGGGGCGGCGGGGCGCTGCGAGTGCGCCGCTGACGCCCCGCCGCTGCCGTGAGGCTGGCCCTCAGCGGCGGCGCGACGGCCTCGCGTGGATGGCGCGGCGCGTGGGTGCCCGCGCACCTGCGGCGCCGTATCTTGGCCGCGCTGCTGGCAGCCGCAGCGGTCCTGATCGTGCTCTCGTCGTTGCGGCCGGCCCAGCGCTCACCAGCCCCGCCCACCGCCTCACCCTCAGCCGCACTGCTGCGCGGCCTGCGTCCCGGGCAGGTCGCCGCCCCGATCCGGTTGGTCGATCCGGGCGTCGCGCCGCTGCTGCACCCCGGCGTGCGCGTCGACGTGCTGGCCGCTCCCGAGAGCGCCGCCGGCCCTGCAGCGACGAGCCAAGCGCTCGCCCGGGTCGTCGCACGGGAAGTGCGGGTGCTGGCCGTCGCCTCCCCCGGCGCGGGGGACTCCAACCTCGGAACGCTCGTGGTACTCGCCGTGAGCCCGGCCGATGCCCAAGCCCTCGCCGGCGCGGAAGCCGGCGGCCGGCTCTCGGTGACGCTCGAGGCGGGCTAGCGTTCCCGTTCCTCATGGTGAGGCGGGCGATCGGCGCGCAGCCGTTCGAGGTCGGCGTCCCCGCCCTCGGGATCATCGCGCTCCCAGTCGCGCCCGCCCCAGCCGACATCGCTCTCGTCAGCGCTCGGTCCGGATGCGCCGTCGGGCGACGGGGTGCTCATGACTGCATTCTCTCCCGAACAACCTACAGCCGCGGCGATGTGATCCGCCGATCGCCTCCTGCCCGCACCCGAGCGTCGCTTCTCTGACAAACTCAGAAGCTCGCAGCTATGCGCTGATGCACCGCAAAGGGGCCTTTACATGTCCGACGATTCATTCGCAGCAGGATCCGATTTCACGCTGCAGCACGGCGACCAAACGCTGACCCTGCCGGCCACCGCCGGCACCGAAAGCCCGTCCGGGCTCGGCATCACCAAGCTGCTCTCCGATACCGGCTACGTCACCCTCGATCCCGGTTTCGTGAACACCGCCGCCTGCACGTCGTCGATCACGTTCATCGACGGCGAAGCCGGCATCCTGCGCTACCGCGGGTATCCCATCGACGAGCTGGCCGAGCGGCGCTCGTTCCTCCAGGTCGCCTACCTGCTGATTTACGGTGAGCTGCCGACGCCGGAGCAGGAGTCGAGCTTCCAGTCCCGCATCCGCGAGCACACGATGCTGCACGAGGACCTCAAGGAGTTCTTCGCCGGCTTCCCGCGCGACGCGCATCCGATGGCGGTGCTCTCCTCGGCCGTCAGCGCGCTGTCGACGTTCTACCAGGACAGCCTCGACCCCTTCGACGAAGAGCATGTCGAGATCTCGACCGTCCGCCTGCTGGCGAAGCTGCCGACCATCGCCGCCTACGCGTACAAGAAGTCGATCGGCCAGCCGTTCCTCTACCCCGACAACACCCTCGGCTACGCGGAGAACTTCCTGCGCATGACGTTCGGCGTACCGGCGCAGCCGTATGACGTCGACCCCGTGAAGGCCCAGGTGCTCGACATGCTCTTCCTGCTGCACGCCGACCACGAGCAGAACTGTTCGACGTCGACGGTGCGCCTGGTGGGTTCGAGCCACGCCAACCTCTTCGCCTCGGTATCGGCCGGGGTCAACGCGCTCTTCGGCCCGCTGCACGGCGGCGCCAACCAGGCCGTGCTGGAAATGTTGGAGGATATTCGGGCTACCGGCGGGGACGTCCACGGCTTCGTCGAGCGGGTCAAGAGCCGCGAGCCCGGGGTGAAACTCATGGGCTTCGGCCACCGCGTCTACAAGAACTACGACCCGCGCGCGGCCATCGTGAAGCAGGCCACCCGCCAGGTGCTCGAGCGGCTCGGCAAGCCCAACCCGCTGCTGGACATCGCCATGAAACTCGAAGAGATCGCGCTCGCCGACGACTTCTTCACCGAGCGCAAGCTCTACCCGAACGTCGACTTCTACACCGGCGTCATCTACGAAGCCATGGGCTTCCCGCCGAAGATGTTCACCGTGCTCTTCGCGCTCGGGCGCCTCCCCGGCTGGATCGCCCAGTGGCGCGAGATGATCCAGGACCCGGCGACCAAGATCGGCCGCCCGCGCCAGGTGTACATCGGCGAGCCCGAACGCCACGTTCCTACCCAGGTCTACCTCGGCGAGACGCAGCAGCACCGCGATTGGTGACCAGCAGGCACCGACCCCCGACGACCCGATAGCGCCGTAGTTCGCAGCACCGTAGTTCGCAGAATCCAGGAGAGCTACAGCTAACCGGGGCATGATGGCGCGCGTGCCGTTCACCCGACGTTCACTTCTGCAGGCCGGGCTCATCGTCCCCGCCGTCGCGATCGCCGACGCGTGCAGCAGTTCCAAGCACCCGGCCCTTCCATCTCCGACACCCTCACCCACTGCCTCGGCGTCGGGCGGGCCGAGCGCGAGCTCGCTGACGACCCTCGACCAGATCCTGCTGCGCGGCCCTGCAGGCACCGGCGGCTTCGTCCAACTCGTCACCGGTGCGGGCGAACCGCACCTCACGCGCGCCGATCTCGGCATCGCCGCCAAGGCCGGACGCGAGTCGCGCCGCTCCCCGCTGCTCACGTTCTCCCACCTCACCGACATCCACGTACTCGACGCCCAGTCCCCGGCCCGCGTCGAATTCCTCGACCGCTACGACGACGCGATCGCCGACGGGCCGCTGATCGCCGCCTACCGACCGCACGAATTCCTCACCGCGCACGTCGCCGACACGATGGCGGCGACCGTACGGTCGCTCGGCCCGGGACCGGTCAGCAAGCAGCGTCCGTCGTTCGCCATCAGCACCGGCGACGCCGTCGACAACTGCCAGCAGAACGAGCTGCGCTGGACGATCGACCTGCTCGACGGCGGCGGCACGGTGCGTGCCGACTCCGGTGACCTGTCGAAGTGGGAGGGCGTCGCCGACAGCGACCCGACCTACTTCGACCCGCACTACTGGCATCCGGACGGCCCGCCGGCGGGCAAGACCGCTGACAACGCGATGACCAAGTACGGCTTCCCGCGCATTCCCGGGCTGCTGGACGCGGTGCGACGCCCCTTCACCGCCACCGGGCTCGGGATCTCCTGGTACGCCGCGTACGGCAACCACGACGGGCTGATCCAGGGCAACGCCCCGCTCGACGGCGCGTTCTCGAAGATCTCCACCGGCAGCACGAAAATCATCGGGCTCCCGGCCTCGATCAGCGGGCTGAGCTTCGCCGCCAACCTGCTCGCCGGCACGCCGTTGCCGGAAGGCCTTCCCGCCCGCACGGTCACCGCCGACCCGAAGCGCAAGGTGATCTCACGCGCCGAGACGATCGCCGCCCATTTCACGACGACCGGCACGCCCGTCGGGCACGGCTTCACCGCGCAGAACCGCTCGAAAGGCACGGCGTACTACACGTTCGAGGCGTCCGACCAGATCCTCGGCATCGTGCTCGACACCGTGAACCCGGGCGGGCTGGCCAACGGCTCGCTCGACCCGGTGCAGTTCGCCTGGCTGAAGACGCAACTGACCGCGGCCGCCAACAAGATCGTGGTCCTGTTCAGCCACCACACGATCTCCACAATGGACAACGACCGCCTTGCCGCCGGTGAGAAGGGGCCGCGCATCCTCGGGCCGGAGGTCGCGAAGTTCCTGCTCGGCTACCCGCAGGTGGTGCTCTGGGTGAACGGGCATACGCACGTGAACGCGGTGTTCGCGCACAAGCGACCCGCGAGTCAGGGCACCGGCGGGTTCTGGGAGCTGAACACCGCCTCGCACATCGACTGGCCGCAGCAGAGCCGGCTGGTGGAGATCATGGACAACCACGACGGGACGCTCTCGGTGTTCGGCACCATCGTCGATTTCGTCGCGCCGGCTCCCGATCCGACCAAGCTCCAGACCCCGGCGCAGCTCGCGTCGCTCTCGCGGCTGCTGTCGGCGAACGACTGGCAGGAGCGCACCGGCCACAGCGCCACCGTCGACGGCCGCCGCGGCAAGGTCTCCGACCGCAACGTCGAGCTGCTCGTCCCCGACCCCCGTCAGGGCAGCAACCCCGCCAACGACGTCTGAACCAGCACCTCCGAGGCACCGCGTAAGCACGAGGGCATGCCCTGGCGTGCGGTGAGGCTGACGCGACGCCGCAGGCGTTTGTCAGCGTACGGTGACATCACTTGATGACTTACGCGTGATGGAGCTGCTTGCATGGCCGCGACCGCGGTGGCATCCGGGACGGACGGCACGGCGCTACGGGAGCGCGCGCTCGTCCCGACGCTGATCCTGGTCGGCCTCGTGGTGGCCGTCATGAGCAGCCTCGGCGCGCCGCTCATCCCTTCGATTTCCGCGGCGAGCCACGTTTCCCTCAGCGCCGGCGAATGGCTGCTCACGATCACGCTGCTCACCGGCGCGCTCGCCACCCCGATCATGGGCAGGCTCGCGGACGGCCCGCACCAGCGGCGCGTCATCCTGATCGCACTGGGCATCGTGCTGGTCGGGCTGATACTGGCGGCCACCTCGAGCTCGTTCCCGGTGCTCGTCGCCGCCCGAGGTTTGCAGGGTGTGGGGGTCGGGCTGATGCCGGTCACCATGGCGGTGGCGCGCCGGCAGCTGGCGCCGGAGAAAGCGGCCAGCACCATCGCCATCCTGTCCGTGACGGCAGCCGTGGGCGTCGGGCTCGGCTACCCGATCACCGGGCTGCTCGCCGAGGTGTCGGACTATCACGCCTCCTTCTGGTTCGGAGCAGGAGTCGTGATCGCCGGGTTGGTGATCTCGGCGATCGTGCTGCCAGGCAGCTCGAGGATTGCATCCCGGCCGTTCGACGTGATGGGCGCCGCGCTGCTGTGCGTGGCACTCGCCATCTTCATCGTCGTGCTGAGCGAAGCCGAGACGTGGGGCTGGCTCTCGGCACGCGTGCTGGTCCTGATGGCTGTATCGGGGGTGCTGGTCGCCGCCTGGGCGCGCTACGAGCTGCGCCGCCGCGATCCACTCGTCGACCTTCGACAGGCGCGTCACCGGATGGTGCTGACCGCCGATCTCGCGGGCCTGTTCATCTCGCTGACGATGTACCTCTTCCTGCCGATCGTCGTGGAGTTCGTGCAGGTTCCGCCGAGCAACGGCTTCGGCTTCGGCGCGTCCGTGCTGGTCGCCGGATGTGTGCTGGTGCCGCTGTCGATCGGCACGTTGGTAGCCAGCCGGCTCGCGCCGGCCTTCGAGCGTCGGTACGGGCGCCGCATCATGATCCCGCTGGGTTCGGTGCTGTTCGCGATCTCCATGTCGCTGTTCGCCCTCGAGCACAGCGGGCTCTGGGAAGCGTTCCTCGTCATGGCGATCGCCGGCGTCGGCATCGGCTTCACCTTCGCCGCCATGCCGGGCTTCATCGTGAAGGCGGTGGACGCCAGGGACACCGGCAGCGCCATGGGTTTCTACCAGGTCCTGCGCAGCGTCGGGCTGGCCATCGGCAGCGCGGTCAGCGGGGTCATCCTCGCCGCCTACACCCATCCGCATCAGGCGTTCCCGACCGTCGGCGGCTTCCGCACCGCCCTGCTCCTCGGGGCCGCGCTCTGCCTGATGACGGCAGTGCTCTGCTACCTGCTGCCCGGGCGATCCCTCACCGCCGAGTCGCATCCGGTCGACGCCGAGGAGGCGCTCGCCATGGAGGAGAACGCCGAGCTCGGCGGCGCCGGACTGATGCTGGCCGACGCATCCGGCGAGAGGCAGGTGCCATGACGACACCGGTACGCGCGGTCCGCGCGCGCAATGCGGCCGCCAGCCGCGACGCTTTGCTCGCATCCGCGCGAACCCTGTTCAGCGAGCGGGGCTTCGACAACACGACAGTGCGCGACATCGGCGAGGAGGCGGGCGTCGATCCGGCGCTCATCGCCCGCTACTTCGGCAGCAAGGTGAATCTCTACCTCGCGACCGTAACCGCCGAGGACACCGACTCCGGACGCCCTGAAGACCTCGAGCATCCGGTGCAACTGGTCGAGTGGCTCGTCTCCCGGGTGGATCTGCGCGGCCCCGGGCCGGTGTTGCAGGCGCTGGTGCGCTCGGACTCCTCGCCGGAAATCCGCGAGGCGGCGCGCGCCCACCTGACGCGCCGGCTCGTCGAACCCTTGCAGGCCATGCTCGAACGACGCGGTGTGGCGCAGCCGCGGCTACGGGCGGAAATGGCCGTCTCGGCGCTCATCGGGGTGCTGCTCGCCCGCGCCCTCGGGTCATTCGAAGCGCTCGGGAAACTGAACCGCCGCGAGCTGGTAGCTGCCCTCACCGCGATGTTCCCCGATCTCAGCTGATCTCGGGACCTTCGGGCTGTTCACGTTCGAACATCCGCCGCAGTTCTTCGGACTGTTCGGGATCGGCGAACACCACCACCTCATCGCCTGCGCGTAGCCGCGTCCCCTCCTGAACCTGCACCAGATGCCCGTCGCGCACGACCGAGCTCACCCACACCTCATCGGAGAGGTCGACAACCGCTCGGCCCACGACGGCGGCGCCCGGAGCGACCACCAGACGGTGCACGCCCTCGGGCTCGTGGCGTAGCCGCACGCCCAGCGTCCAGGGCTCGAGCTCGGAATTGCTCATCGGCAGGCGCAGCGCATCAGCCAGCACCGGAACGAGGCTGCCCTGCACGATGACCGAGAAGGCCACGACCACGACCACGATTCCGTAGAGCCGCGTCGCTCCCTCGATGTGCGCCGACAGTAGATAGACGCCCAGCAGGATGGGGACCGCGCCCTTCAGCCCAGCAAGAACGACGAAGCCGCGCTCGTTGCGCGCCAGCCGGGCCGGGATCAGGCAGAGCCCTACGAGGATCGGTCGCACCACGAACGCCACCGCGGCACCGAGCACGAGCCCGGGCACCCACACGTCCGCGCGGGAGAGCACGGACAGGTCAACCGTGAGCCCCAGCCCGACGAACGCGACGATCTCGGCGAGGCTCGCGAGGGCGGAGTGGAAGCGCTCGATCTCCCGCTTGTACGGGGCCTTGCGGTCTCCGATAAGGATTCCCGCGACGAACACCGCGAGGAATCCTGACCCGCGGGCGAGCGTCGCGACACCGAACAAGGCCAGCACGCTCACCAGCGTCCGTAGCGGATACAGGCCTTCGCTGGGCAACGGCACCCTGCGCATGAAGGCCAGCAGCACCCATCCCCCAACCACCCCGATGATCCCGCCGACCCCCATCTGCAGCACGAACTCGCCGACAACGTGCAGGGCAGCGTCTCCGCTGAGGCTGCCCGCCGAGATCAGGCTCGCCATCAGCGCGATCCCGACCGGGTCGTTCGCGCCCGACTCCCCCTCGAGAATCGTGCCGGCCCGGCCGGCGATCTCGCGGCGCCCCAGGACGGAGAAGACGACCGCGGGATCGGTCGGCGCGACGGCTGTGGCGAGCAGCAGGGCCGCGTACCAGGACAGCCCGAACGCGTACCGGGAGAGCACCGCGACGCCGGCCACGGTCAGGAACGTGCCGAGCACGCCAACCACCGCGATCGGGGTCGCCGAGGCGCTGAACCGGCGCCAGCCGATGTGCATGCCGCCGTCGAAGAGGATGACCAGTAGCGCCACCGTGACGAGCCGCTCGACCGAGCGGTCCGACGGGGCGTGCAGGCTCGGAATCGCTTTCACGGCGATGGCTGAGGCCACCAGCAGCAGCGCCGGAGCCGGAACCTTCACCCGCTCGGTGAGGCGATGGGAGAGCACCGCAACGATGCCGACCGCGGCAATGAGCAGCACTGCAAGCGCGAACGGCTCGGTATCGCTCAAGCGCCGTCTCCTGGGTGTGCGACGGGTGGGTCGGGGCATGGGGTGACCACTGCCGACCAGACTTCCCGGCGCACCAAGGTGCCAGCGTATCGGGAGCGCCCATGACGGCCAGGGCTATTTTGGACATATGTGCCGAAGCATCAAGACGCTGCGCCCGCCGTACGTCGAGGCTCCCACCGAGGAGGAGATGGCCGCCGCCGCCCTCCAGTACGTCCGCAAGATCAGCGGCATGAGGGCGCCGGCCAAGGCCAACGCCGACGCCTTTGACCACGCGGTCCAGGCCGTCACGGCTGCCACCCGGGAGCTACTCGGCTCGCTCGAGATCCGCCGGCGTCCGGTCCCGGTAGCCGACTGACGCGCAGCCGGCTTCCGACGGCAGGAGGGCGCCGGCGGACGCAATCGCCCGTTCGGGTGAGGCTAACGGGCTGCTGGCAGGCCGATGTTCTGGGGTGTGAGCCAGCGCACTGAGGGTCAAGGCGCCGGGTCGGGGTCCGCGATGGCGGATGGCTGTGACACGTCGCAGGACCGTTTCAGCCAGGTCATGGCCATACTCGACGCGGTCCCAAGCGCGCGCGTGCTGGCCGGGGCACGCGATTCGCGACCCGTGACGGTGCCGACGGAACTGCCGATCCCTCGCCATCGGTGCCTGCTGCCTCAGGCTCTCGACGCGCTCGACCCGCGCGACATCGGCGGCCTGATCGAGGCACTGGATGAATGCCGGCGCGTCGGCTACGGCCGGGCTGAGCTCCGGTTTCTGGTGCCCGACCCCGAACCGGTCACGATTCACCTCTTCGACACGTGCGACCAGCACGAGGTTCGCCTGTGCGTGCTCGCCGTAGAAGACGCGGAGTCAGAGTTCCTGGACCGGTTGAACGAACGGCAAGCAGCGCCTCCGCGGCTGCGTATGACGCAGGACCGGTTCGGCGCGATCGTCGACATCGATGAGTCGCTCGAGCGGCTGCTGGGATACCGAGACGGCGAGATGGTCGGAAACCGTTCCAGTGACTACCTCCACCCCGACGACAATGCCGCCGGCTACAGCAACTGGGTGCGGCTGCTGGACGAGCCGTCGCAGCCGCGCCTGCAACGGCTGCGGTATCGCGCGGCGAATGGCAAGTACCTGTGGTTCGACATCACCTTCACGAACAGCTTGGCTGGCGACGGCGTGATCGTCTGCGCGTGCGTCGACGTCTCCGCTGACGTGGAGGCCCAGCAGCGGGTCGCCGAACGCGAACGGCTCCTTCATCGGCTGACCGAGTCCCTGCCGCTCGGCGTGGTGCAAATCGATGCCGAGGGTCAGGTCTGCCATGCGAACGACCGCCTCGCTGTCGTGCTCGGGTTCCCTCTCGAATCCGACATCGCCGAACTCGCCGACCGCGTACAACCGGACCAGCGAAGGCTGCTCGAGGACGCGGTACGAACGGTGCTGCAAGGCGAGGACGTCGACGTGCAAGTGCTCATCGCCCCTGCGCGCGGCCGGCCGCGCGTGTGCCAGGTCAACCTGCGCTGCCTCGCCGGCGAGGACGGTCAGGGCGGCGCGCTGATCTGCTTCACGGAGGTCACCGAGGCGGTGCGGCTGCAACAGGAACTCGAGCGCCAGGCCACGCATGACGCGCTCTCCGGATGCCTCAACCGGACCGCGATCCTGAAGTTCCTCACCGAGCAGTTGAAGGCCGACGCATCGAATCCGGAGGGGCCCGCCGCCGTCTTCATCGACCTCGATCGCTTCAAGGTGGCGAACGACCGGTATGGCCACGCGGTAGGCGATGAGATTCTCGCGGCCGTCGGTGGGCGGCTTCGTAACATCCTGAGGCCCGGGGACGCCGTCGGCCGGCTCGGCGGCGACGAGTTCCTCATCGTCTTCCGTCACGTCGGGTCGCGCGACGAAGCCGACCGCCTGGGCAAGCGGGTCAGCTCCACGCTAGCGAGCGACATCAAGCTTGCCGTCGGCACGATCTGGAGCAGTGGCAGCGTCGGGGTCAGCTGGTCCGACGACCCGAACGTCACTGCCGACGAGATGGTCGCGGCCGCCGACAGCGCGATGTACGCGGCCAAGCGCTCCGGGGGCCGGACCCACCTCAGGCAAGCGGGCCGTTCTCAAGGCGCGGCGGGTGCGGCGTAACCACCACGCCCGCTTGTCCCCGGCGCTGAGTACGGAATCCGGCGACGGGGAGACCACATGACGAGCGGTGGAACCGAACCCATCCTGGGCGTCAGGATGACAACGAAACCGCCGCTTACCGGGATGCCATAGTCGTGCGCCGGTTTGCTTCGTCCGGCATGCGCTGACTGCCGCGAAGAATGCACCAGCAGCGACGCAACCGCGCGTTTGGTTCTGATCACTTCCCCACGGTGTTGAGGCCCAGATCCAGTCGAAGACGCACGACCCATCGCTCGTACTGTCGACCATCTCAGCCCGGCACGGAGCGCGAAATCGACCTCAAACAGCCCACCTTTGAAGCCAGTGGGCCGTTCCGCAATCCGACCGCGCAGGACTCGAACTCGGCGCCGCGCACCAACGTCACGGCGCCCCCGGCAGTGCCCCGGCACAGTGCCCCCGGCAGGAATCGAACCTGCGGCCTTCCACTTAGGAGGCGGACGCTCTATCCGACTGAGCTACGAGGGCGCGTGGCAACAGTACGCGCGAGACGCTCGGCAACGGGGCCAGCGCACCAGGGCTTCCACCCCCCTCACCCTTCACTTCTCACCGCGTTCGGCCGATGGTGATTCACGAGAAGGTGTCTTCTCCGGCCCCTTGGGAGACCCGATGACGGCGGTGCCGCCGCGCGCGGACAGCACGGGGGTTGCGCGCGCCACCGGTACCGGTCTGGCGGAGCTGTCACCGCAGGGAAAGCTGGTCGCTGTCAATGACCACTACTGCGACCTGCTCGGCCGGTCACGCGAGCAGCTCATCGGACACTCCCCGGTTGAGTTCACCCACCCCGCCGACGTGGGCGCCTCTCTTGCCGCATTGTCCGATGCGCTGGTGCGGCCCGATCTGGGCTCGCAGCTGGAGAAGCGCTACCTGCGCGGGGACGGACAGACCGTGTGGGTCCGGGTCACCGAGGTATGGCGTCCGAACGTGCAGCGCGTCCTCGGCCACGTCGTCGACATCACCGAGACCGTGCGACTACGGCAGGCCGCCCACACCTCGACCCGGCGGTCGCAGGCGCTCATCGAGCATTGCGCGGACCTCATCTTCACGGTCAGCCGCGACGGGCGTCTGGTCGAGGCCAACCGCGCGGCGCGCACGCTGATCGATTGGCGGCCGGGTGCGGAGGTGGCCGACGTCATCGGCGACGTCGTCGTCCCCGAAGATGTTGACCTGGTCATTGCCCGACTCGCGAGTGCGCACCAGACTCCGGGGCTCTCGACACCCGTGACGTTCCGCATGAGACGCCAGGACGGGTCGCTGTTGCATCTGGCGGCCGTCACGGACAACCAGTTCGCCGACCCTGACATCCGGGCGCTCATCGTCAACGCCCATGACGTCACCGCCGAAAGGGAGAAGCTCGAGCAGCTCGACCAGCACCAGAATTCGCTGATCGCCGCCCTCGCCCGGACAGCGGAGTTCCGCGACCCGTACACCGCCGGACACCAAGCCGCCGTAGCCGACCTCGCCACCCGCATCGCCGTAGAGCTGGGCCTCGCCGCCGACGAGGTCGCCGCTATCGGTCTCGGTGCATCCATTCACGACATCGGCAAGATCGTCGTACCCGCCGAGATCCTCAGCCGTCCTGGCCGGCTGACCGCCGCTGAATACGAGATCGTCAAAACGCACTGCCAGGTCGGCCGCGACATCCTCGGCGACTGCCAGCTCGCCGCCGCCGTCGGCGACATCGTCCTGCACCACCACGAACGCCTCGACGGCAGCGGCTACCCGGACGGGCTGGCCGGAGAACAGCTCAGCCTCGCGGCCCGCATCGCCGCGGTGGCCGACGTGCTCAACGCCATGAGCACCCACCGTCCCTACCGCCCCGGCCTCGGCATCAACGCCGCCCGCAGCGAAATCCACGCGGGAAGCGGCACCCGCTATGACCCGGACGTCGTTTCCGCTGCGCTGAAGGTCACCGCCGCCAAACGAACAACATCCCGCAGCGTCCCCACACCACGCCACGAAATGATCTGACCCCGGTCAGGAGCGACGCGGGGTCCAGCGGAAGCTGCGCACCGCGATGAACGTGGCGACGATCCCCCACATCGCGAGGCTCTCGAGCTGATGCGGAGCCCAGCCACTGCTGTGCGCAGTCAGCGGGTTGAAGGCGTGGTAGTAGAGCGCGACGATGAACGGCCGCAGCGGGAGCCAGGCCGCGACGGTGGCGAGGCCACCGCTGATCGGGAAGTACGTACCCGAGATGAACACCATGACGAAGAACGGCAGGTTGATGATCGCCGGGCCGGAATCGACATTCGGGATGAGCGATGAGACGGCCACCCCCAGCGCGCAGAACACCAGCGCCGCCAGGGCAATCGTCACGATGACCGGCAGCACGTGCGATGCGGGAAGCGAAACCCCGTACACCGCAACGGCGAACACGATCGTGACGGCCGACAGCAACGCCGCGATGACGACCGCGCTGCCGATGATCCCGCCGATCAGCGCCCAGGCCGGCAACGGCGTCCCGCGCATCCGCTTGAGCACCCCGTCCTCGCGCTGGCGTACCAGGTTCAGCGCGATGTTGAGGAAGCACGCGCTCATCACGGCGAACGACAGGATGCTCGGCGTGTAGTACTGCGCCAGCTTCACCCCGCCGAGGCCCTTGTCGTACTGGCTGCCAGCCGTCGCGACCAGGATGAAGAAGAGCACCAGCGGAAACGCGAACGTGAAGAAGGCCGCTGCGGGGTTACGCCAGTAGCTCTTCTGCTCGTAACGCACCTGGGTGGCCACGAGGGCGACGTCGCTCATCGGGAGGCTCCTGCGGTCGCTGCCGGCTCGTCTCCGGCGGGCTGCTCGTCGCGCACCAGGGCGAGGTAGGTGTCTTCGAGGCTGGGCCGGGAGGCAACCAACCCCTCGAGCGGGATGTCGTGATCGAGCGACCAGCCGGTGAGCGTGTGCAGCACGCGCGCGTCGTCGGTGGTGGTGAGCTCGCAATAGCCGTGCTGATCGAGGGTGACGGCGACGGGCAGCGCCGCGGGGTCGACGCCGGCCGGCAGCCGGAAGCGGATCTGCAGGGCTGCCACGTCACGTCCGCCGAGGTCGTCCGGAGTCCCCTGGCCCACCACCTTCCCCGCACCGATGACGACGATGTGGTCGGCGAGCGCCTGCGCCTCGTCCATGTAGTGCGTGGTCAGCAGGATCGTCGTGCCGTGGCCGCGAAGGTCGCTGACCAGGTTCCAGGCCCCGCGCCGCGCTGACGGGTCGAAGCCGGTGGTCGGCTCGTCCAGGAAGAGCATCCGGGGATTGCCGACGATCCCATATGCGACATCGAGCCGGCGCTTCTGCCCGCCGGAGAGCTTGGAGATGCGGGAGTTCGCCTTCTCCGTCAGGCCAACCAGTTCGATGACCTCGTCGACGCTGCGGGGATGGGCGTAGAACCCGGCGGTGCGCGTCAGCGTCTCGCGGACCGTGAGGTATGGATCGGCCGCCGTGCCCTGCAGCACGATTCCCACCTGCTCGCGCCAGGCCCGGTCGCCTTCCTGCGGATCCCGCCCCAGCACCTCGACATTTCCGGCATCACGTTTCAGGAATCCTTCGAGGATCTCCAGGGTGGTCGTCTTGCCCGCGCCATTCGGGCCGAGCAGGGCCAGGCACTCGCCCTCGGCGACGCTGAAGCTCACGCCCCGTACGGCGTGGGTGGTGCCGAAGCTTTTGCGCAGGCCATCGACAACGATCGCTGCCGGGCGGCTATCCACTTGGCCGATTTTAGGTCGTGCACGGGACAAACTCCCGTTCTTTTCCGCTGGGCCCCGGTCACCCAGTGCCCATCGCCTCACGACTGACGCGCAAGATCAACGCACCCATGATCATGGTCTGGACCGTTTGAGAGGGGCAAGACCATGATCATGGGTGCGTTGATCAAGGTCGGCGGCAGAAGCGCTACCCGAGGTCCTCGGCCATGGCGACCAGTTCCTTGCAACGGGGGCAGACCGGGAACCGGCTCGGGTCGCGTACCGGCTCGAACTCCCAGCCGCACAGCGCCTTGATCTTCCCGCCCAGGACGTTCGCCTTCATGATCTCTTCGCGGCGCGCGTAGTGGGAAAGGTCGTCTCCATCATCGGTGCTGCCGGTGCGGGTCTCGGGCCGAACATCCGGATCGAGGCGAGTGATGGGCATGAACTCAAGTCTAGAACGAGTCCGGAACCGGGCAAGCCGCCGGAGCGCCAGCCGGGGAATGGGTAGCCTCCAGGGGTGCGTCGCTCGCTCGGCGGACCGCCCGTCACCCCCAGCCTTCGCGACACACTGCTGCTCCGGGAGCGGGCCCTGCAGGCCACCACCGTCAGCGTCGTCATCACTGACGCCCGGCTCCCGGACAACCCGATCGTCTGGGTCAATGAGGAGTTCACCCGCACCACCGGCTACCCCGCTTCGGAGGCGATCGGCCGCAATCCGCGCTTCCTGCAGGGCCCGGAGTCCGATCCCTCCGCCATCGCCGAGATGCGCCTTTCCATCAGCGACGAGCGCCCGTCGATGGTGACGCTCGTGAACTACCGGGCCGACGGGTCGGCGTTCTGGAACTCGGTGTCGACCGCGCCGGTTTTCGACGACGACGGCGCCGCCATCGGTTTCATCGGCATCCAGGTCGACGTCACCGACTCGGTGCTCGCCCAGCGCGAACGTGAGGACCGGCTGCGCGCCGAGCACACGGGGCGGCTCGCCGCCGAGAAGGCCCAGCGCACACTCAGCCTGCTGGCCGAGGTCAACGACCAGTTGGTCTCGACCTTCGACCTGGACAAGGCGATGCATGCGCTCGTGCACCTGCTGGTCCCCCGGTTCGCCGACGGATGCGCCGTCGACCTGGTGGGCGAGGTCAGCGGGGTGAGCGAGGCGAGCGCAGGGTTCGATCCCCGGCCGGTACGGGTGGCGTCCGCGGCCGTCAACGCCGCGGCCGAGGATTGCGCGGTGGGTGATCCGGCGCTGCTCGGACGGGTGCTGCGCACCTCGCGTCCGGTGACCGTGCAGGACCCGGCCGATCCGGACGGCCAGTCCTTGCTCGTCGTGCCGTTGATGGGTCACGACGGGGTCCTCGGCGCCCTGACCCTCGTCACTGCCGGGGCCGCGAGCAACGACGACGAGCGCCTTCAGGTCGCGCTCGACATCGGCCGGCGCGCCGGCTTTTGCGTCGAATGGTGCCGGTTGTACGAGCGCGAACGGCGTGTCACTGCTCTCCTTCAGCGCCAGAACGAGCGACCCGACTGAGCCGTACATCGGCCGTGACCAGCATGTCTTGACGGCTGATCGGAAAGCCAAACCGGCCCCGGCCTTGAATTCACCCGCAGGAAACAATCCCGTCACGCGACCGGAATCACGACTGCGGATCCTCACTCCTGAACGCCGCGCGCCACTGTCGCCGCCGGCCCATGTCCATGTTCGGCGACTGGAGGAACCTTGCCGTTCGACCTCAAATCCATCAGCGCAGGCGATACCGCCTGGGTTCTAGCCAGCGCAGCCTTGGTGTTGTTGATGACACCTGGCCTCGCCTTCTTCTACGGAGGCATGGTCAGAGCCAAGAACGTGCTGGGCATGCTGATGCAGAACTTCTTCTGCATCGGCCTCATCAGCGTGGTCTGGGTGCTGGTGTCATACAGCATCGCGTTCGGCGGCAGCAATGCGTACTTCGGCGGATTCCACTTCGCCGGGCTGCAGCACATGGACCAGCAGGTGCCTGGCGGCATCGGAGCCACGATCCCACCAATCGTGTTCGTCGCCTTCCAGCTGATGTTCGCCATCATCACGCCCGCCCTGATCACGGGAGCGACGGCGGACCGCTGGAAGTTCGGTCCGTTCGTGGTATTCGTGCTGATCTGGGGAATCGTCATCTACGCCCCGATCGCGCACTGGGTGTTCTCACCGACCGGCTGGCTGTACAAGCGGGGCGCGGAGGACTTCGCCGGTGGAACGGTGGTGCACGCGAATGCCGGTGCCGCGGCCATGGCCGTGGCGATCGTGCTGGGCAAACGGCGCGGCTGGCCGCGTGACAACTTCCGCCCGCACAACGTTCCGTTCGTCCTGCTGGGTGCTGGTCTCCTGTGGTTCGGCTGGTTCGGCTTCAACGCCGGTTCGGCTCTGGGCGCCAACACCTCGGCGGGCTACGCGTTCGTCAACACCAACACCGCCACGGCTGCAGCGCTCCTCGGCTGGCTGATCGTGGAGAAGATCCGCGACGGGCACCCCACGACCTTGGGTGCAGCGTCCGGTGCGGTGGCGGGCCTGGTGGCCATCACTCCGGCAGCCGGATTCGTGACCCCGATGGGTTCGATCCTGCTGGGCCTGCTCGCTGGCGCGATCTGCTGCCTGGCCACCACGCTGAAGTTCAAGCTTGGTCTGGATGACTCGCTCGACGTCGGCGCGGTCCACCTGATCGGAGGCGTTCTGGGAGCGCTGCTGATCGGCTTCCTCGGTTCCTCGAGCATCGCGGGCGCGGACGGCGTGTTCTACGGCGGCGGCTGGTCCCTGATGGGCAAGCAGGTGCTCGCCGTGGTGACCACGGTGGCCTACTCGTTCTTCGGAACTCTGATCATCGCCTGGGTCATGAACAAGATCTGGAAGATGAAGATGACCGAGGAGCAGGAACTCGAGGGCATGGACACTGTCCTGCACAACGAGACGGCCTACGACTGGGGCGGTCTCACCGGCGGGGGTTCCCTCACCGGTTCAGCAACCAGCACCATCAGCATTCCCCGCGAGGAGGTGGACGCATGAAGCTCATCACCGGCATTATCAAGCCCTTCAAGCTCGACGATGTGAAGGCCGCTCTGGAAAGTTTCGGAGTTGCCGGCATCACGGTCAGCGAGGTGCAGGGCTACGGCCGCCAGCGCGGCCACACCGAGGTCTATCGCGGGGCTGAGTACCGCGTGGACTTCGTGCCGAAGGTTCGCATCGAAGTGCTGGTGGACGATGATGACAGCGACGATGTCGTTGAGGTCATCGTGAAGTCGGCAGCGACTGGCAAGATCGGGGATGGCAAGGTCTGGGTCACCCCGATCGACACGATCGTCCGCGTGCGCACCGGAGAGCGCGGGCGCGACGCAATCTAGAAGCGGAGAACAGTCGATCAAGACACGTCTTGACGAGCTGAAGGGCCGGTCCGACCTTGTCGGGCCGGCCCTTCGGCGCGAACTGGTGGCTGCCGCCGATGAATGGCTGACCAGCCTGCTCGGCGATCCCGGTCCGGGAATCGCGTTGGTGGCGGTAGGCGCATACGGACGCCAGGAGCCGGCTTTCGGTTCCGACCTCGACCTGGTCCTGATCCACGACGGCAAGCAGAACGCCAAGGCGATCGCTGCCATCGCCGATCGCGTCTGGTACCCGGTCTGGGACAGCGGGGTGGGCCTGGATCACAGCGTGCGCACCATCCCCGAAGCGCTCTCGGTTGCCGACACCGACCTCAAAGCGGCGATGGGGCTGCTCGACGCCCGTCACGTCGCCGGGGACGCGAAGCTGTCCAGCGACCTCAGCACGCAGGTGCGGGCTCGCTGGCGGGCCAAGTCCGGCTCGAGGCTGCCCGAACTCGCCGAGGCCGTCGCCGAGCGGGCGCGCGCGAACGGTGAGGTCGCGTTCCTGCTCGAGCCCGACCTCAAGGAATCGCGCGGTGGGCTGCGCGACATCACGGCCGTCCGGGCACTGGCGACCGCTTGGGTCGCCGATCCCCCGTCCGCCGAGGTGCTGGCCGCAGGCACGGTCCTGCTCGACGTGCGCGGCGAGCTGCACCGGCGAACGGGCCGGGATCGGCTGCTGCTGCAGGAACAGCCGGCGATCGCCGAAGCACTCGGGATGGCCGACTTCGACGTCCTGGCCCGCGACGTCGCCGAGGCCGGACGCACCATCGCGTACGCGTGGAGTACCGCGTGGTATCGGGCTTCCCGCAGCATCAAGCCGCGCCGCTGGGGTGGCCGCAAGGTCGTGCGGCGGGGCCTGGACGAGGGCGTCGTGGAGCACGACGGCGAGGTGACGCTCGCGGTCGCCGCCGATCCGGCCACCGATCCCGTGCTGGTGCTGCGGGCAGCCCGCGCGGCAGCGGTCGCCGACCTGCCGATGACCCCGCACACCCTCGGGCGGCTGGCGAACGAGAGCGCACCCATGCCGGTGCCCTGGCCGCTGGAGGCACGGGAGGCATTCGTCGGCATGCTCGCCGCCGGTCCCCCCGCCGTTGCGGTCGTGGAGGCTCTCGACCACGCGGGGATCCTGATGCGGCTCCTGCCGGACTGGGGACACGTGCGCAGCAGGCCCCAGCGCAACCCGTACCACCGGTTCACCGTCGATCGTCACCTGGTCGAGGCGGCGACCAATGCGGCGGCCCTGACCCGCACCGTCGCCCGCCCTGACCTGCTGCTCGTCGGCACGCTGCTGCACGACATCGGCAAGGGTCTGCCCGGCGACCACAGCGTCGTCGGGGCCGAGATCGCCGCGCGCATCGGCACCGCCATGGGTTTCGACCCCGATGACGTGACCGCCCTGGTGACGATCGCCCGCCACCATCTGCTCCTGCCGGACACCGCCACCCGGCGCGATCTGGAGGACCCGGCGACGGCCGCGTTCGTCGCCTCGGTGGTCAGCGATCCGATGGTCCTCGACCTGCTGGCCGCGGTGGCCGAGGCGGATGGCCGGGCGACCGGCCCGACCGCGTGGTCGCCCTGGAAGGCTCAGCTCGTCGCCGACCTCGTGCGCCGCGTCAAGGCCGTGCTGGCCGGCGTCACCAGCCGCGACGAGCAGCCCCACAAGCTCACGCCCGAGCAGTTGCTGCTGATGAACCGCGGCGGTGGCGAGCTGGTCGTGACGATCGAGCCGGACGCCCACGGAGCCCTCGTCATCGTCAGCGGGCCCGATCAGGTCGGGCTGCTTTCCGCCGTGACGGGTGCGGTGGCCCTGCATCGCCTCGACGTGCGCCGCGCATCAGCCGCGGTGACGAGTTCCCCCGAGCGCCGCGCGCTGACCGAGCTGTGGGTGCAGCCTCGCCACGGCGATGCTCTCCCGCCGGCCGGCCGGCTCACCGCCGACGTCGCCGCCGCGCTCTCCGGTGAGGGACGTCCGCTCTCGGAACGTCTCGCCGAGCGCGAGCGCGCCTACCCCTCACGCCGCCGCGGGCTGCCGCCGGCGCCGCCCGAGGTGGTATTCGAGGACCGCTCGACCGACTCGACGGTGGTGGAGGTCCGCGCACCGGACGGCCCGGGCGTGCTGCACCGAGTGGTGGAGTCGCTCGTCGGCGCCGGCCTGGACATCAGGACGGCGATCGTTTCGACGATCGGAGCAGACGTCGTGGACTCGTTCTACGTCCGTACGCCGGACGGCCGGCTGCCTGACGGCGCGCCGCGCGAGGAGCTACGCGAGGCCGTCCTCAAGGCGCTCGGCGACCCCGTTCCCGCAGGGACACCGGTGTCGCCGTAGCCGCCCGCGCACTCTGCACCGAGACGGCCGTTAGCCCTGCGTGCGGTAACCTCGGGCCGGTTCGCTTTGGAGGCTTCGCCTAGTCTGGTCGATGGCGCCGCACTGCTAATGCGGTTGGGAGCTTCAACTCCCTCCCGGGTTCGAATCCCGGAGCCTCCGCTCTCATGTCCCCGCGTTGTGGGCGGCGAGATGCGTCAACACGGGGTAGTAGACGTCGCCCTGAATCCAGTGGCCGCCGGGGAGCTCGCGGAACTCGTACGGCCCGTCCACGTACCGCCCGCAGAGCGATGCGGCGCGGCGACCGATGTAGGCGTCACGCCGACCCCAGACAAACAGCGACGGCACCTTCACGCGCCCGAGCCGGCGGCCGAAGGGCACGCCGCGATACCAGTTCAGGGCACCAGTGAAGACGCCGGGCTGCGCCAGGGCAGTCGCATCGCGCTCGGCCGCACTCCGCTCCTGACCGGAGGCCACAAGGGCGCGCACGAGCCGGCGGCGCGCAGCAGGGCGACGGGGACTGAGCAGCCGTTCCGGTAGCCACGGCAGCTGGAAGAAGAGCATGTACCAGGATTTCAGGGCCTGGGTGCTGGTGAGCGCAGCCCGGATCATCGCTGCCGGATGAGGCACCGAAAGTGCCGTCAGCGACAGCAGACGTTCCGGAGCATCGGCGGCGACCGCCCACGCCGCGGCAGCCCCCCAGTCGTGGCCCACCACATGCGCACGCTCGATCCCGGCGGCGTCGAGCAAGGCGATCACGTCCCCGCCCAGCTCCGACATCCGGTACGCCCGCCGTCCCGGCGCAAGGGCCGTCGGCGCGTATCCGCGCTGGTCAGGGCATAGCACGCGATAGCCGGCGGCGGTCAGGTAAGGGGTCAGTACGTCCCACGAGGATCCGACTTGCGGGAAGCCGTGCAGGAGCACCACGGCTTCCCCGTCCGGCGGCCCGCTGTCACGCATCGGAAAGGTCAGCGAGCCGTTGCGGAAATGATCCATCGCCTGATTCTGTCCCCTGTGGCGCGCGCCCGAGCGGCGGCGTTCATAGCATCCCCACAGGTGGCGTTCAGGACGGTCCCCGCGCGCCCGCCGAAGCTTGTCGTGTGCCTAGCGACGACCACCCGAAGGGGCGGCCATGACCATCACCTCACCTGCACCCTCTCCGGGGCTGCCGTACGACCGGCTCACCGCGCACGCTCACGCGCCGGCGGGCACCGGTCGTTTGCGCCGCATCGTGACCGGGAGCCCGGATGACCCGAGGTGGGCACGTCCCGCGCTGCTGAGCCTGCTCACCGCGACCGGGCTGCTGTACATCGTCAACCTCGCCGCCTCCGGCTACGCCAACGCGTTCTACGCGGCGGCGGTGCAGGCCGGATCGACGAGCTGGAAAGCCTTCTTCTTCGGCTCCTTCGACGGCGGTAGTGCCATCACCGTCGACAAGCCCCCGGCCTCGTTGTGGGTCACCGACATCTCGGTACGCATCTTCGGCGTCAACTCGTGGAGCATCCTCGTTCCCGAGGCGCTGATGGGCGTGGCGACCGTCGGCCTGCTGTACGCGACCGTCAAGCGGCGCTTCGGCGCAGCGGCCGGCCTGCTCGCCGGCGGGGTGCTCGCCCTGACGCCCGTCGCGACGCTGATGTTCCGCTTCAACAACCCCGACGCCCTGCTCGTGCTGCTGATGGTGGCCAGCGCCTACACGCTGACCCGGGCGCTGGAAAAAGCCGAGACCAAGTGGATGATCTTCACCGGGGTGCTGATCGGCTTCGGCTTCCTGACCAAGATGCTGCAGGCGTTCCTGGTGGTCCCCGGCTTCGCGCTGGTGTACCTGATCGCCGCGCCGACCACATTCTGGCGCCGGCTCCGGCAGACGCTCTACGGCGGCATCGCGATGGTGGTCGCCGGCGGCTGGTGGGTCGCGATCGTCACGCTCTGGCCCAAGAATTCCCGTCCTTACATCGGCGGCTCGCAGGACAACTCGATCCTGAACCTGATCTTCGGCTACAACGGCTTCGGCCGCATCTCCGGCAACGAGACCGGCAGCGTCGGCGGCGGCGCCGGCGGCACCCGCATGTGGGGCATCACCGGAATCACCCGGATGTTCAACAGCGACATCGGCGGTCAGGCCTCCTGGCTGATCCCCACCGCGCTGATCTTCCTCGCCGGGCTGCTCTGGCTCTCGCGGCGGATGCCGCGCACCGACGGCCGGCGCGCCGCGCTGATTCTGTGGGGCAGCTGGCTGCTCGTCACCGGCCTCGTCTTCGACTTCATGTCCGGCATCTTCCATCCGTACTACACGGTGGCGCTGGCGCCCGCGATCGGCGCACTCGTCGGCATTGGCGCGGTTTCGCTCTGGAAGGCGCGCCACCACGTCGCGCCGCGGATGGTGCTGGCGGCCGGCATCGGTGCCGCCGCCATCTGGGGTTACCTGCTGCTGCAGCGCACGTCGTCCTGGCACCCGTGGCTGCGCTTCCTGGTGCTCATGATCGGGCTGGCGGTGGCCGGATACGTCCTGGCCATGCCTCGCATGTCCCGCGTCATCGCGGTGGCGGTGGCCACCCTGGCGATCAGCATCGGGCTGGCGGGACCGTTCGCGTACTCCGTGGCGACGGCGGCGGCCGGGAAGAGCGGCGCCATCCCGTCAGCGGGTCCGGCCGGTCAGGGCTTCGGCGGACGCGGCGGTCCGGGCGGCGGCGGGGCCATCCCCGGTGGGCTACGCCAGCGGCCGGGACAGCTGCCGCAGCAGGCCGGTGGCGCGGGCGGCTTCGGAGGGCGCACGGCAGGCGGCGGAGGCGGGCTCGGTGGCCTGCTCAACGCGTCGGCCCCATCCGCGGCTCTGAAGGCCGCGCTGCTGGAGAACGCCGGCAACTACACCTGGGTGGCCGCGACGGTCGGCTCGAACAACGCGGCGGGTCTGCAGCTCGCGACCGGTAAGGCCGTGATGGCCATCGGCGGCTTCAATGGCACCGACCCGAGCCCGACACTCGCCCAGTTCGAGAAGTGGGTCAGCGAGGGGAAGATCCACTACTTCATCGGCGGCGGCGGTCTGGGAGGCTTCGGCGGACGAGGTGGCTTCGGTGGGAACTCCTCCTCGGGAACCAGCAGCCAGATCGCGGCGTGGGTCCAGTCGCACTTCACGGCGACCACCATCGGCGGCGAGACGGTCTACGACCTGACGACCTCTTCCGGGGCCTGAGGGGCACCTGACCCGGGGTCGCCCTCAACGGCGGCGGCGTCCGGCCCCTCGACGGAGATATGCGGCAGGAGGCGGTCGAGCCAGCGCGGCAGCCACCAGTTCGAGGGCCCGATCAGATGCATCGCGGCCGGCACCAGCACCGTGCGCACGAGCAGGGCGTCGATCAGGATCGCCGTCGCCAGGCCGATCCCGAACTCCTTGATGATGCGCGCTCCACCGAAGACGAAGGAGGCGAAGACCAGCACCATGATGGTGGCCGCGGCCGTGATGACCTGTCCCGTCTCGGCCTGACCGCGCGTCACGGCATCGGAATTGTCACCGCTTTGCAGCCAGTCCTCGTGCATCCGTGAGACCAGGAAAACCTCGTAGTCCATGGACAACCCGAAGAGGATGGCGAACATCATGACCGGCAGGAACGGCTCGACCGGCCCGGCCTTCCCGATCCCGATGATCGAGCCTCCCTGGCCCCACTGGAAGACGGCCGTCACCACTCCAAAGGCGGCCCCGGCGGCGAGCAGGTTGCAGATCGAGGCGGTCAGCGGGATCAGCAGGCTCCGGAAAGCAGCAGCCAGCAGCAGGAACGCGAGCCCCACCACGATGCCGATGAACAGTGGCAGCTTGCCGTCGATGACGCTGGTGAAGTCAGCGAAGATGGCCGTCAGGCCACCGACGTAGACCCGCAATCCCGGCGCGGCCTTCGGGATGACGTCCCCCCGCAGCCGGTGCAGCAGCGACGTGGTCTGCGCTGCCTGCGGGCTGGTGGTCGGGACCACCGAGATGATGGCCGCCCGGCCGCTCGGAGACAGCCGCGGCGGCTGCACATCCGCGATCCCGGGAGTGCTGCGAAGGGCGGACGCGAGCTTCTGCAACTGCGGCAGATCTCCCGCCCCCGTGGTCGCGACGGCGACCGTGAAGGGGCCGTTGAAGCCGGGCCCGAAGCCGCTCGCGAGCAAGTCGTAGGCCTTGCGCGTGGTCGTCGACGGTGGGTTGTTGCCCTCGTCGGAGGAGCCGAGCCGCAGCGAGAGGAACGGGATGGCCAGGAACACCAGGACGACCGCGGCCGCCGCGAAGAGCACGATGGGGTGCCGCTCGACCGTCTTGCCCCACGCCCACCACCGGGCGGAGAGCCGTTCGCCCGCGGGCCCCTCCTCGCTGAGCTGACGCCGCGCGCGTTTGCTGAGCACCTTCATCCCGAAAAAGCCCAGCAAGGCAGGCAGCAGCGTCACCGAGGACACCACCGTGAACGCCACCACGATCGCCGCCGACACGGCCAGCCCGTAGAGGAACGAGACACCCACGGTGAACAGGCCCAGCAAGGCGATACACACCGTCACGCCCGCGAAGATCACCGCTCGGCCGGAGGTGTTGATCGACAGGACAGCCGAGGTCTCGACATCCATGCCGCGGCGCAGATTCGCCCGATGGCGGCTGACGATGAACAACGCGTAGTCGACGCCGACCCCGAGCCCGATGAGCGTGGCGAGGGTCGGGCCGAAGACGGCGATGTGGAAGACGTGCGAGAGCAGGCTGACCAGCGAGAGCCCGGTCACGATGCCGATCAGCGCGCTCAGGATCGGCAGCAACATGGCGAGCAACGACCCGAACGCCAGGAAGATGACGATGCCCGCCGCGATGATGCCGATCAGCTCCGACAGGCCGGTTTTCGGCCGGCCGCCCGCGTCCTGGATGGCCGGACCGCCGAGTTCGACCTCCAGGCTCGGGGTCGAGACGGCCTGCGCGGTCGTGATGACGGTCTTCGCCGCGCTGTTGGGGATGGCCGGCCCGGTTCCCGCGAAGGTGACGCTCGCGTATGCGATCGTGCCGTCCTTGGACACCTGACGCAGGCCCAGCGCCGTATACGGGCTGACCACGGATCTGATGTGCGGCAGCTTGCTGACCTTGGCGAGCATCGGGGTGATGCGCGCCTGAACCGCCGGGTCGGTCACGCGCCCTTGCGTCACATGCCAGACGATGGTGTCGGTTTCCCCTGATACCGCAGGGAATTCGACCTGCAGCAACTTGAGCGCGCGCGAGGAGTCCGTCGCCGGAAGCCTGAATGAGTTCGCATATTGGGAACCGACCCCATTGCTGATGGCCGCCATGGCGATGAATCCCACGACCCACAGGAGGAGAACGAGGCGCCGATGCCGATAGCACCAGTGAGCCATGGCGGACATGCAAAGAGGCTATCTACCGCCCGCGACCGACCGGCTACGCAAGCCCCGAGATCAACGCACCCATGATCATGGTCTGAGCCGAATGATCATGGTTATTTCATGATCATGGGTGCGTTGATCTTTAGTCGAGGCCACCGCGGGCGACGAGCTGGCGGACGATGACGCCCCGCTGGATCTCGTTCGTCCCCTCGCCGACGATCATCAGCGGCGCGTCGCGGAAGTAACGCTCGATGTCGAACTCGGTGGAGTAGCCGTAGCCGCCATGGATGCGCATGGCCGAGAGGGCGATCTCCATCGCCGCTTCGGACGCGAAGAGCTTGGCCATGCCTGCCTCGAGGTCGGCTCGCTCTCCCGAGTCAAGGCGGGCCGCCGCATGCAGCAGCAGGCGCCGGGCGGCGGTGAGCCGCGTCGCCATATCGGCTAGCAGGTTGCCGACGGACTGGTGCTCCCAGATCGGACGGCCGAAACTCTCGCGCTGCTGGGCGTACGCGAGCGCATCGTCGAACGCGGCCCGCGCGACGCCCGTCGCCCGGGCGGCCACCTGGATCCGGCCGATCTCCAGCCCATGCATCATCTGCGCGAAGCCGCGCCCCTCGTCGCCCCCGAGCAACGCGTCGGCCGGCACCCGGGCGTCGGCAAAGCTGAGCTCGCAGCTCTCGACGCCCTTGTAGCCGAGCTTGGGCAGGTCTCGGGAAACCTCGAAGCCGTCGACCTTCTCCACCAGCAGGACGCTCACCCCGCGATACGGCGGGTCGGCCGCCGGATCGGTCTTGCAGAGCAGGGCGACGAGCCCAGCGCGGCGGGCGTTGGTGATCCACGTCTTGGAACCGTTGATGACGTACTCATCACCGTCGCGGCGCGCGGTGGTGCGCATCGCCTGCAGATCCGACCCGCCGCCGGGCTCGGTGAGAGCCATCGTCGCCCGCAACTCGCCGGTCGCCAGCCGCGGGAGGTATCGCTCGCGCTGCTCGTCGGTGCCGTAGCTCGCGAGCAGCTTGCAGACGACCGTGTGGCCCCCCATCGCACCGGCCAGGCTCATCCAGCCGCGCGCGAGCTCCTCGGTGACGAGGGCATAGCACGGGGTCGACACGCGCGTCTCGCCATACGGCTCGGGCACCGCGAGCCCGAAGATCCCGAGCTCCTTCATCGTCGCGATGAGCTGCTCGGGGTAGGTGTCGGCGTGCTCGAGCTCCTGCACCACGGGACGCACCTCGCGGTCGACGAACGCGCGTACGGTCGCGACGATCTCGCGCTCTGCCACGTCGGGGAGGTCGGCGACGTCGCTGGCGGCACTCACAGTGCGTTGCTTATCGCATCGAAGACCGCCGGGTCGCAGCCGGGCAGCTCATCCCCGGGCCGCGGCCAGTGCACGACGACGTCGGTGAAGCCGAGCCCGGCGATGCGTGCGGTGAAGTCCTGCCAGCGCGAACGCGTGCCATCGGCCCAACCGGCGTCGAGCGAGACCAGAGCCATCCGGCGAAGGTCGGACGGCCCGCGTCCGCGCTCCCGGCATGCGGCGTCGAGCCGTTCGGCCTGGCCTGCCACCGCGGCGTACCAGCCCTCCCCCGCGATCCCGTCCTCCACCGGGCCGAAGGTGACCCAGCACGACGCGTGTTCGGCCGCCACAGCAAGCGCCCGCGCCCCCACGGCGGCGATGGTGAACGGCACCCGCGGACGCTGCGTGCAGCCGGGCAACGTCCGATAGTCGGGTGCCGAGAACACCTGCCCCGAATAGCTTCCGGCGGGCTCGCGCAGCATGACGTCGAGCGCGGCCGTGAAGTCCTCGAAGCGCGCAGCCCGCTCGGGCAAGGAGGGGGCGCGGCCGCCGAGCGCGGCCGCGTCCCAGCCGGTCCCGCCGGCTCCGATGCCGAGTTCGAGACGTCCGCCGCTGACCTCGTCGAGCGTCATGACGTCCTTGGCGAGCGGGGCGGGATGGCGAAAGTTCGGGCTGGTGACGAGAGTGCCGAGCCGCAGGGTGGTCGTGCTCGCCGCAACGGCGGCGAGCAGTGGAAGCGCACCAAGCCAGGGCGCGTCGCGCAACGTGCGCCAGCTGAGGTGGTCGTAGGTCCAGGCGGTGTGAAAGCCGCGCTGCTCGGCCTCCTGCCAGCGCTCGCGTGCCTGCGGCCATCGCAGGTCGGGAAGGATGACGACGCCGGTGCGCAGGGCCATGGCTGCAGACGCTAAGCCGTGTTTCCGCAAAGCGCTTGACTTCCTAATGCCATTAGGACAACCTTCCGGCTATGGGAGTCGACGCCGCACCGGGGACCGATCGCCGGCACCGCCGCCGCGAGGAGACCATCCGGGAGATCCTGGACGTCGCTGTCGAACTGATGGGCGAGCATGGTGCCGCGGGACTCTCGCTGGGCGATATCGCGCGCCGGATGGGCATCCGCACCCCGTCGCTCTACGGCTACTTCGACTCGAAGAACGCTTTGTACGACGCGGTTTTCGAGCGCGGCTGGCGCGAGCTCGGTGCGGCGATGACGCCCTTGATGGCGACGCCGGCAGAGACCGGTTCGGGGCGCGGCGAACTGGCGGCCGTGGCCTTGGACGTGGCCGCCGGATTCGTCCGGTGGGCCGTCGAGCACCCGGCATACGCGCAGCTGATGCTCTGGCGTCCGGTCCCCGGATACGAGCCGGCCGCGAGTGCTTACGCACCGGCTGTCGAGGTGCTCGCGCAGTACCGGGCGACGTTCGACGGGCTTCGCGAGCGCGGCCTGTTCCGCGCCGACATTGATATCGACGAGGCGTTCCGGCAGTGGACAGTGCTGGTCTCAGGTGTGATCAGCCAGCAGCTGTCCAACGCACCCGACGAGCCGTTCGACGGCGGCACCTTCACCTCCGGCCTACCAACGCTGATCGCCATGTTCTTGCAGTTCTACGGACCCAAAGAGGGTCCGCCGCGCCCCACAAGGAGGAGTCATGCAAGCACGCGTAACTGAGATCGCCGACCGGGTCTACCGGATCTCGACCCTGGTGGAGGAGGTCGGGCCGGGAGGCTTCACGTTCAACCAGTTCCTGGTCGACGCTCCGGAGCCGTTGCTGTTCCACACGGGGATGCGCCAGCTCTTTCCCTTGGTACGAGCCGGTATCGAGCAGGTGATGCCGATCGAACGGCTGCGCTGGATCTCGTTCGCTCATGTGGAAGCCGACGAGTGCGGTGCGATGAATGAGTTCCTCGCGCTCGCCCCGCAGGCGCAGGTCGCCCACAGCGGGCTCGGGTGCATGGTGTCGGTGAACGACCTGGCCGACCGGCCTCCGCGTCCGCTCGGCGACGGCGATGTGCTGGAACTCGGCGACGGGCCGGCGGGCCAGCGGGTACTCGAAATCGCCACCCCACACGTCCCGCACAACTGGGAGTCGCACCTGCTCTTCGAGCAGCAGAGCAGGACGCTCTTCGCCGGCGACCTGTTCGCACAACTCGGGGATGGGCTTGCCCTCACCGGCGACGACATCGTCGAGGCCGCGATCCAGGCGGAAGAAGTCTTCCGGTCGACCTCGCTCGGGCCGGCCGTACCTGCCACCCTGCGACGGCTCGCCGAGCTGGAGCCACGCACGCTGGCGACCATGCACGGGTCGTCCTACCACGGCGACGGCGGCGCACTTCTGCGCAGCCTGGCGGACGTGTACGAGCAGCGATTCGAATGTGGCCCGGTGCCATCGGCTCTCAAGGCGAACTGAGATGGCCGACGCGCGAAAGCCGGCGCTCGAGCGCGCGACGGCGATGCGGCTCGCAGCGACCGAATACGGCCGTTTCCACGCGATGCTGGCGCAGCTGACGCCGGCCGAGTGGACGCTGGCGACGGACTGCCCGGACTGGGACGTACAGGCGATGGCTTGCCACGCCCTCGGGATGGCGGACATGGTGTCCTCGCCGTGGGAGACCCGCCGGCAGATGAGGGAAGCAGCCAAGCGCGGGGGCACCTTCGTCGACGCGCTCACCGCGCTTCAGGTCGAGGAGCGCGGTGAGCTGGATCCGGTTCACATCGTCGCGCAGTTCGAGAGGGCGGGCCGGCGCGCTGCCAAGGGCCGCCGCCGTACACCGGCGCTCATACGCCGCCGGCGGATGCCACCCGCTCAGACCGACGGCGTCGAGCCCTGGACCCTCGGCTACCTGGTGGACGTCATCCTCACTCGCGATCCCTGGATGCACCGCATGGACATCTGCGCAGTCACAGATCGCGAGCCGGAGCTGACCGCCGACCACGACGGGGTGCTCGTGGACGACGTCGTGCGCGAGTGGGCGGCGCGCCACGGTGAGCCCTGCACGCTCACGCTGACCGGCCCGGCGGGCGGCAGGTGGACGTTCGGTAGCGGCGGCCCGCAGTTGGAGTACGACGCGGTCGAGTTCTGCCGCCTTGTGGGAGGACGGGGGGAGCCGGTCGGGCTGCTGAAGACGGCCGTCCCCTTCTGAGCCGACTCAGCCAGCCGCCACCTCAAACGCTGACGGGTCGACCGACGATGAGCGCTCGCGGAACTCCGTCATCGAGTACGGCCATTGGGTGACGACGCGTCCGCTGGGCGTGCGGTAGTAGCCGTTGCAGCCGGCCTGCCACACCTTCACACCCGCGATCGCCTGCTGCACCTCCTCGTTGTAGGAGTGCATGACGTCTGGACGTACGTCGAGCCAGGCCAGCTGCTCGCCGGTGAGGCGGCCCAGCAGGCGCATGATGTGGTCGACCTGGTACTCGATCATCGCCAGTATCGAGCCGTTGTTGGTGTTCGGCCCGTACAGCATGAAGAGGTTGGGGAAGCCGGCGGTCGTGATGCCCAGGTACGCGACGGCGCCGTCGTTCCACGCCTCGCTGATGTGGAGCCCGCCTCGGCCGATGACGTCGATCGCCGACAGGTAGCGCGTCGCGGCGAATCCCGTGGCGATGATGAGGGTGTCGACCCGGCGCTCGCGTCCGTCGGCGGTGACGATGCCAGCTTTCGTGATGCGTTCGATGGGATCGGTGACGAGTTCGAGGTTGGGCTCGTTGAAGGCCGCGTAGTAGTTGTTGGAATTGAGCGGACGCTTGCAGCCATAGGGATGGGTGGGGACGAGCTTGGCGCGTACCGCCGGGTCTTCGACCACCTGGATCGCGGCGAGCACGGCCGCTTCGCGTTCGGCGTTCAGGTCGAGGTTGGAAAAGGTCTGACCACTGTCGACCGCATCGAAGATCTGCTGCCGGATCGCGAGCGCCAGGTTCGGATCGCGTCGCCGGGCTTCCAACTGCTCCGGCGAGGCGGGATCATCGAGCTTCGGCAACACCCAGTTGGCCGTGCGCTGGAAGAGGTGAACCTGCCCGGCCTGCTTGATGATTTCGGGGACGAATTGCACGGCGCTCGCAGCACTTCCGATGACGCCGACGCTCTCGCCGGACAGATCGTGGTCCCAGTTCCAGCGTGCCGAATGAAAGCTGGTGCCGCCGAAGGTGTCGAGCCCGTCGATCTCGGGCCAGGCGAGGTCGTTGAACATGCCGAGCGCGCTGACGACGACCTCGGCCTCGACGCTGTCCCCGGATCGCAGCTCGACGGTCCACGCTGCCGACTGCTCATCCCAGGTCGCGCGCACGACCTCGCTACCGAAGCGGCAGTGCGGCAACAGCCCGTACTTGTCGGCGCAATGCTCCATGTAAGCAAGGATTTCCGGCTGGGTCGCGTACGGGCGTGACCAGTCCGGCTTGATCTCGAACGAGTACGAGTACAGGTGCGATTGGATGTCGCAGGCGCAACCCGGATACCGGTTCTGGTACCAGGTGCCGCCGACCCCGCCGTTGCGTTCGAGGATGACGAAATCGTCGAAGCCCGCTGCTTTCAGCTTGATGGCCATGCACAGGCCGCCGGGCCCGGCTCCGATGATCGCGATCCGCGGCTTACCCATGCGTCAGTCCTGGTGGAATTGGATGAGCTCGATGCTGTAGCCGTCGGGATCGTTGATGAACGCGACGGTGACGGGCCAGCGTTCAAGGCGCGCGGGCTCCATCGTGGACGTGTAGCCGGCGTCGACCGCCTTCTGGTGGGTGGCGGCGCAGTCGTCGACGTTCATGTAGTGCTTCCAGAGGGCGAAGCCATGGTCGACGGGCTGACCGCCGTTGTACCGCTCGGCCAGCTGAAGGCGCCCTCCGCCCTGATCGGCGGCCAGCACGGCCTCGTGGACGTCGTCGATCTCGGTGCGGCTCTGGACCTTCAGACCGATGATGTCGGTGTAGAACCGGACCGACCGTTCGAGATCGCTGACGTAGATGCAAAATTGACCGACGGTCGTCGCCATTGAGGACTCCTTTGTCAGGCGCCGCAGCGCGGTTCACTATCTACCATGCGCGGGCGCAGGCCTCAGCGGGTACCTCCCGGCGGCCCTCCAGCGTCAGGCGAGCTGGAAAGGGGCACATCTCGCACATGGATCGGATGACCGGCCTCGACGCCAGCATGCTGTACTCCGAGACCGCCACCGCGCACATGCACACGATGAAGGTGGCTGTGCTGGACGTAACGGGCGAGAGCGGCCTGCTCGACCGCGGCCGGCTCGTCGAGGAGTTCGAACGCCGGCTCCCCCTGCTGCCCGCGCTGCGGCGGCGGGCGGTGCGCGTGCCGTTCGACCTGCATCACCCGGTGTGGATCAACGACCCCGATTTCGTCATCGGCCACCACATCAAGGAGCTGACGCTGCGGGCACCGGGCGGGCGCGCCGAGTTCGACGCCGCGCTGGCTGAGATCCACGGTCAGCCGCTGGATCTCGGACGACCCCTGTGGGAGATGACGTTCATCTCCGGCCTGGAGGGCGGCCGTATCGCCGTCGCGGTCAAGATCCACCACGCCGTCGCCGATGGGACAGCCGCCGCGGCGGCGTTGGTCGCCGTCGCCGCGACCGGGCCTGATGAGGTAGTGGCGGCAGCGCAGGACGAGTGGGCGCCCGAGCCGCTGCCCCATCGGTCGACCCTGGTGCGCCAGGCGATCGCCGATCGGGCGCGGGAGCTGAGAATGCTCCCCGGGCTGCTGGCGCGGACGTTCGCCGGCCTGCTTCGCATGCTGCGAGCCCGGCGGCGGCTCGAGCACCGGCCCCCGCCGCCGCTCTCGGGAGCAAAGGCCCCGTGGAACGGCCGGCTCAGCGCGCGCCGCAGTGTCGCGACGGCCCGGCTGCCGCTGGATGACTTCAAACGCGTCAAGTCGGCCTTCGGATGCACGCTGAATGACGTCCTGCTGGCCGTCGCCGCCGGCGGCTTGTGCCGCACGGCCGGCCGGGAGGGATTCCGGCTCGACAAGCCGCTCGTCGCCGCCATCCCCTCGGCGATCGACGCGCTGGACGCCCCGCCGCGCCTTTCCGGCAACCACGTCACGCAGTTCTTCACGTCCTTGTGCACGGATATCGACGACCCCGTCGAGCGGCTGGCGGCCATCAGCACCGTGACCCGCAATGCGCGCTTGTTGAACAGCGAGATCGGCCGCGAAATGATGCGTGACTGGAACCAGTTCGCTTATCGCTGGCCCTACCAGCTGGTCTGGAAGTACGTCATGCCGCGACTCTGGACCCCGGCGATCAACGTGGTGATCTCGAACGTCCCCGGCCCGAGCGAGCCGAGCTGGTTCGCGGGGGCGAGGATGGACGAGCTGTACTCCCTCTCGGTTCTGACCGAGGGGGCCGGGCTCAACCTGACGGCCTGGAGCTACGCCGGCTGCCTGCATCTGGGCATCGTCAGCTGCCCTGAGCTGGTCGGCAATATCCACGCCATGGCCGACGACGTGACTGCTGCGCTGGCGGAGCTGCTCGAGCGGGCCGAGCTCGCCCAGACCGCCTAACGGGTGCTCGCCGGGGCCGGCGCCGCGAACAGGGGTTGCCCGGCTCGGATGCGGGGGCCCGCCGACCGCGTCAGCGGGTAGAGCGCGAAGCCGATGATGATGGCGACCGCATGACCGTAGGCGGTGAAGCTCCCGTCCAGCAGGATCCCGCCCAGCGCGAAGACGATCAACCCGCCGGCCCAACCGGCCTTCCAGCGGCGCGGGAGGCGGTAGGAGAACAGCGCGGCGACGGCCCCGAACCCGTAGCTCACCCCCACGTCGACGCTGTTGGCGAGCCGCGCTGGGGCGACGCCGTTGCGAATCGCGAACCAGATCCCGACCGACGTCAGCAGCGTGGCCCCCACGTGACCGCTGACGAAGGTGAGCAGCCAGCGCGAGGTGCCCAGCCAGCGCTCCGCCGGGGCGAGCACGACGAGGAACAGGGCGGCCCACAGCAGCAGCTCGTAGTTGCTCAACCAGAAGGCGCTGCGCACCAGCACCCGTACCGGGTCGCGGCCCAGGTGACTCAGATTGGTGCTCTGGTCGCGCAGTAACGCATCAACGACCTCCGGGCTCGCGCCCACCAGAACCCAGGTCGTGACGGCGAGGACGGCCAGATAGACGAACGTAGCGGGCGAGGCACGCACGAAGGCAAAAGCTGCGGACCGATGATCCCGCCAGAATCGCGATGCGGCCGAAGTGCCCGGCCAACGACGCCGGAAGGCGAGCCGGCTGATCAGGACGGCTGCGGCGACGGCCAGTGCAATCACGCGATCACCCCGTAGTACTGGTCGCTGGATCCGCGGCTCAGCACCCGAAGCCCGAAACCTCCGGATTCCCGGCCGTCAGGCCAAAGACAGGAACAGCTTCTGCATCTTCAGGCTGTCGACGCTGTCAATCTCACCGGACTCCGTCAGGCACTGCTTGAGCCCGGTGGCGATGATGGCAAATCCGGCGCGATCGAGAGCCTTGCTCACCGCAGCGACCTGGTTCACGACGGCCTCGCAATCGCGACCCTCCTCGATCAGGCGGATCACCCCGCCGATCTGGCCTTGCGCGCGCCGGAGCCGATTGATGATCGGATCCATCTCCTCGGCGGGAAGCTCCACTGGGGGATCCTTTCCATGAGACTTTCGATGAGGATACCCCATGGGGTACAACCCGGACCGGGCACGAAGGGTCAGCCCGCCTGGGCGGCCACCTTGGCTCGTACCTCTTCGATGTCGAGTGCCTCCACCGCGGCGATGACCTGATCCAGCGCCGCTGCCGGCAAGGCGCCCGGCTGCGAAAAGACCAGCACCCCGCCGCGAAACGCCATCAGCGTCGGGATAGAGCTGATGCCCGCCGCGCTGGCCAGGGCACGCTCGGCCTCGGTGTCGACCTTTCCGAACACGATGCCGGGATTGTCGGCGGCTGCCTTCTCGAAGACCGGTGCGAACCTGCGGCAGGGGCCGCACCACGATGCCCAGAAGTCCACCAGGACGGTGTCGTTGTCCTTGAGGGTCTGCTCGAAGTTGGCGCCGGTGAGGGTGCTGGTGCTGGTGCTCGTGCTCACTGTTGTCTCCAGTCAGTCGGTCAGTCGTATACCCGTGGGGGTATCAACGAGGGTACTGCCGGAATGATTCCCCCCGATACGCGGGCAGGTATGAAAAGGCGGCCCGACTTGCGCTTTCGGGTCCACGAGGGGACGTCCGGGCCGTAGGTCCCTTGATACCCCCTAGGGTATTTGCTACGGTGTGCTGACTTGCCCGCGACGTGCCCGCCCTACGCAACCGGTGCGGCCCTCGAAGGAGACATCTTGACCACGACAGCCGCCCGCCCCGAGAGTTCTCGAGCCGATCAGTCCCCCGCACCGGGGTGGCTGACGCGACTCGGTGCTTGGTCCGGCAGCCACCTGCGCATCGTCCTGGTGACCTGGTTGATCCTGCTGGGCGTCTTCGGCGCCTTCGCACCCAAGGTCATGTCCTCGCTCTCCGGAGCAGGGTGGCAGGACAGCACCAGCTCCTCGGTGAAGGCGCGCGATGTCATCGCGAAGGACTTCGCGGGGCTTGGATCCACCGCCCTGCAGGTCGTCGTCGTTGACAAGACCGGGCCGATCGCCAGCGATCCGGCTGCGCAACAGGTGATCACCCAGGCGACCGCCGTGTTGAAGGCGGACAACCGGGTCAGCACGGTCGTCGCCCCGCAGCCCGGCACGAGCATCTCCAAGGACGGGCGTACGGCCATCATCCAGGCCGGCGCCAATGCGAATGCGAACACGATGGTCCGCGCCGCTGACGACCTGGTGAAACCGTTGACCGGGTTGTCGACCAAGAACGTTTCGGTGGCCCTGACCGGCTCCAGCGCGTTGTGGGCGAACTTCAACAAGGTCAACCACTCAGCGATGATCAAGTCCGAGGTGCTGTCCTGGCCGGTGACCATGCTCGTGCTGGTCATCGCCTTCGGAAGCCTGGTCGCCGCCGGACTGCCGCTCATGCTCACCCTCGTCGGGCTGCTGACCGCGGCCGGCGCGCTGGTGCTCGCGACCCACATCGCCCCGGTGAGCATCTGGGCACTGAACTTCGCCATGATGTTCGCGCTCGCCCTGGGCATCGACTACGCGCTTTTCATCGTCGTGCGGTTCCGGGCGGCGCTGCATCGGCGGGCCGATGAACCGGACCGGGTGAAGGCGTCCGTCGACGCCATCGCCGAGACGATGGGCACGGCGGGCAAGGCGGTGGCATTCAGCGGCCTGACCGTCCTGGTCTCCCTGACCACCGTGCTCATCGTGCCGAGCCCGGCCTTCCGGAGCATGGCGCTCGGCATCATGCTCTCCGTCGTCGCCGTCCTCGCCGCGACGTTGACGTTGTTGCCCGCCGTGCTGGGCAAGCTGGGACGCCGGATCGACTCCGGCCGGGTCCGCCTGCCCGGCGCCATCGAGCGCGGCCAGGCACGCACCGCCCGTCGCGCGCATGTGGCGCTGACCGCGGAGAAGGCCGCCGCCGCGACGCCAGCAGCCACAGCGGCACCATCGCCGCACCCCCACCTGCACCACACCATCGGCGGCCTCGAGCGGATGCTGCACCACTGGGGAGCGGCGCTGCATCGCCGGCCGTGGTTTGCCGGCGGCCTGGTGATCCTGATCCTCGCGGCGCTCGCGTGGCCCGTCACCTCGCTGCGCACCGGGATGCCCAGCATCACCATCATTCCTGCCAGCCAGACCGCGCGCGTGGGCTACAACGAGGTGGTCAGCGCCTTCGGCCCGGGTGCCCCCGGCACCCTCTCGGTGCTTACGCCGTCCGCTTCGCAGGCGCAGACGAGCACGGTCTTGGCCCATGACGCCGGCGTCGCCGCCGCCATGCCCGGCGGCACCTCGAACGGGTGGACGATGACGCTCGCCATCCCCACGACTGACGCCTCCGCCAAGGCCACCGGCACCACCATCGACCGGCTGCGGGCGGAGCTTCCGGCCGGGACCCTCATCGGTGGTGCGGCCGCGGAGAACCATGACCTGGAGAAGGCGCTCTCAGCACGCACGCCCCTGGTCTTCGGGCTGCTCATCGTCCTCGGTTTCCTGCTGCTCCTGCTCGCTCTGGGAAGCCCCCTCGTGGCATTCGTGGGGGTCGTCACGAACCTCGCGTCCATCGCCGCGGCGTTCGGCGTCGCCAAGTGGATCTTCCAGGACGGACACCTCTCGGGCGTGCTGAACTTCCAGCCGCAGGGCTTCGTCGACGCCTGGGGGCCGCTGTTCTTCGGCGCCATGCTCACCGGCGTGGCGATGGACTACACGCTGTTCCTGCTGTCCGCGGCCCGCGAACACTACGACCTGACCGGCGACCCGCAGCACGCCATGCGTATGGCACTGCGCACGTCGGGACGCGTCGTGGTCGCCGCCGCGGGGGTCATGGTCGCCGTGTTCCTGACCTTCGCCCTCTCCGGCCCGCTGGCACCCAAGGAAATGGGCATCATCCTGGCCGTTGCCGTCTTCCTCGACGCGCTGTGCATCCGGCTGATCCTGCTGCCCGTGGTGCTGCGGCTCACCGGCCATGGCGCCTGGTACCGGCCGGCGTGGCTCGCCCGGATCCTGCCCAACGTCCACTTCTCTCACTGACCGAAAGGCAACCTGTCGTGTCGACATACGGAATCACTGTCACCCTCGAAGCCCGCTACCAGGAGAGCGTCGACCGCACCCGTGCCGCCCTCGCCGAGCAGGGCTTCGGGGTCCTGACCGAAATCGACGTCGCGGCGACGATGAAGGCCAAGCTCGGCTTGGAAATGCCGCCCCACCTGATCCTCGGCGCCTGCAACCCCCCGCTGGCTCACCGAGCCCTGACCGTCGACCCGTCCATCGGCTTGCTGCTGCCGTGCAATGTCGTGGTGCGTGCGCTCGACGACACCCATACCCTCGTCGAAGCCATGGACCCTGGCGTCATGGTCACGGCCACCGGCAATTCGGCGCTTTCCGACGTCGCTGCCGATGCCCGCGAACGGATCACGGCAGCGATCGCCTCGCTTGCCGGGACGGTCGAGAAGGCCGATCTATGAGCGATGAATTGATCGTCCGCCACCTCGGCGGCGATCGGTTCGCCATCGACGTCCGGGGCCACACCATCACCGTCGACCAGCCGGTCGGCGCCGGCGGAGAAGACGCGGCGCCGACACCTACCGAGCTGTTCATCGCCGGGCTCGCCAGCTGCGTCGCCTTCTACGCTCGCCGCTTCCTCGCGCGTCACGACATCGACCCTGACGGGCTCGTTGTCACCACCAGCTACACGCTGGGGGGACGCCCTGCCCGCGTAGGCGAGATCACCATGCGCATCACGCCTCCTGCCGCCCTGCCGGACGACCGGCGCGACGCGTTGCTTGCCGTCGCCTCGCACTGCACCATCCACAACACGCTGCGCGAGCCGCCCGAGGTCAATATCAGCTTCGACAGTAAGGAATCGTCATGACCACCCCAACGGCAGCGGATAAGACCAACGCTGACGCTCCCAGCTGCGCCGCACCTTCATGGCCGTTGCAGCGGATCCTCTTCCTGCTTGCCGGCACCGTGACCCTGACGGGGCTTGCCCTCGGAGTCTTCGTCAACCATTGGTTCCTGCTGCTGTCGGCGTTGGCGGGTGCCAACCAGCTCCTGATGGTCGCCGTCGGCTGGTGCCCGATGTCGTTGCTGCTCAACCATTTCGGGATCGGCGCCGACCGCACCGCCGCTGCGCGATCGCTTCAGACGCAAACCTGAAGGTTAGGCGAGACAGCCGGCCGGGAGGTCGAACCAGCGAAGCTGCTCGAAATCGGGCGACAACACGTCCGGGTGAAGACGCTCCGAGCGATCGGCTCGCGTTGATGCGGCTGACATGACCGCCGACGCCTGCTCGAGGTAGCGCGCGAGTTCGGTTTCCGGGGCGCGGTCCTCGTGGTGGGGGTACTGCATGGAGCCACTCTCGTCGTAGCGAATCTGGCTCAGGCGTAGCGGCGGTTCGGCGGGCCCGAGATGATGCCGCCACAGGCCCGTGGCCGGATCAAACCGGTAGTCCTCCAGGAGCCGCCAGCCGTCTCGGGCGACCATCCGCACCGCCTCGATGATGTAACTGAGGACGGGCTCGGAGAGGAAGTAGTTGAAGTTGACCCGGACCCAGCCGGGTTTGATTCCCTCGCAGCCATGGGCGATCTCGCGCTCGAACTCATGGGATCGATCCAGGTCGATCCCGAGCAGCCGGTGCCCGTACGGGCCCGCGCACGAGCAACCTCCGCGGGACTGGATCCCGAACAGGTCATTGAGGACGGCGACGACGAAGTTGTGGTGCAGGTAGCGACCGCTGGGGGCGCGCACGACGAACGAGACGATCGACAGCCTCTCGGCTTCGAGGTTGCCGAGGATCTCGAGGGCGGGCTCCTGCTGCCAGGCAGCGATAGCCCGCCGCAGGAAGTGCTCCTCGTGGGCGCGGATCACGTCGACACCGACGGCCTGTTTGAGCTGGAAGACCAGGCCGGCGCGGATGGACTCGACGATGGCCGGGGTGCCGCCTTCTTCCCGCTGCGCCGGATCGTCCAGATACCGATGTTCCGTCGGGTTGACGTAAGCAACCGTGCCGCCGCCGGGAACGTCCGGCACTCGGTTGCGCAGCAGTTCCCGGCGGGCCACCAGCACCCCCGGCGTACTCGGTCCTCCGATGAACTTGTGCGGACTCAGGAAGATGGCGTCCTTGTACGCCAGTGGGTCCGTCTTCCGGCCGCCGTACATGTCGATGTCGACGTAGGGCGCGGCGGCCGCGAAGTCCCAGAAGGACAGCGCGCCGTGGGCGTGCAACAGCGCAGAGATGCCCGCCGTATCGCTGACAATTCCCGTGACGTTGCTGGCCGCGGAGAACGAGCCGATCTTCAAGGGGCGTGCGGCGTACCGAATCAGTTCGGTTTCGAGCGCACCAGCATCGATGTGGCCATCCGGGTCCTGACCGATGACGACGACGTCAGCAATGGATTCGCGCCACGGCAGCTCGTTGGAGTGGTGCTCGAAGGGTCCGATGAACACCACCGGCCGCTCGTCGGCGGGGATGGCAGCGCTGAGCTGGTAGCGGTCGTCCAATTCCGCGGGGAGGCGCAGTCCGAGGATGCCGATCAGCTTGTCGATCGCGCCCGTGCACCCCGAGCCCGCGAAGATCACGACCGTCTCGCAGTCGCCTCCGACGGCATCGACGATGATGCCCCGGGCGTCCTCCCGCAGCCGGGTGGTCTGCAGGCCCGTTCCGCTGGATTCGGTGTGCGTGTTCGCGTAGCGCGGCAGGACCTCCTCGCGGATGAAGTCCTCGAGGAAGCTCAGCGCCCTTCCCGACGCCGTGTAGTCGGCGTACGTGACCCGGCGCGGCCCGTAGGGTCCCGGCATCACCTGATCGTCGCCGATCACCGATTCCCGGATGCGCCGCACCAACGCGCTCTCAGGTGCGGGCGCGCCGCCCCCAGTCGTTCGTCCCACGTTGCCGCGGCACCTCCCTGATCGGCACCCGGTCAGTGCCCCTTCCGGATCATGCGCATCATGCGCAGATTGATGACGACAAATCGCCAGAGTTGGAAGGGGATGCTCGAACGCATCCTAAGCGTCCGTGCGGTCGGCATCGGAGCGGCCGCGACGCGTTCCTCGGCAGTATCCATCTGGGTTCTCCTGTCAGAGCTGCGGCTCGGCCGGTCTCCCGGACATCATTCTGGGAGCAAGGACCAGCCGGGGCGAGCTTTCGCCTTGTAAATGAAGAGGAAATGCAGCAGGTGCTTGACCCAGTGCGCGGCAAGTCCGACCTCACCGAAGGTGTCCTTCAGGCTGCGGCCATGCACGGGGAAGCGGACGTAGTCCGGTACCACCGGATACATGGTCATGGCCGCCGCGGTGCCCTTGCGAAGGCCCGCCCCGGCGGAGGCGATACACGCGGCTCCCATGTTTGCCATCGATGCGAGATGCGTCGGCGTGGTGGCACCGCCTTGGATCATGTCGGCGATGCTGTACGCGACCTGCCGGCCCATGATCCCGGACGGCATCCCGGTGCGCGGCGGCGCCGGCGAGATGATCGTGCCGTTCGGGCTCTTCCGTGGCCGGGAGATGGCATGCGGCGGAGCGAACGCGATCCCGACGCCGAACACGTTGGCGTAGCTGGGTGACTGGTAGGTCTTGGGCCAGTCTTCCGCCCGCCACTCGTCGTAGGACCGTTGGGTGTAGTCGGCATCGACGCGAAGGAAGCCGTTCGGCGCGAACATCTGCTCGGTGATGTCCTGCCCGCTGCGGTCGTAGGCCTTGAGGTCCGCGCCGCGGAAGGGAGGCAGCAGCATGGCGAAGTCGAACTCGAGCGCGTCACGATTACCGTCAAGGGTCTCGTAGAACAGCTTTCCGGCCTCGACGCGCTCGACATGGGCTCGCAAGACGGCCCGCACGCCGCGTTCCCGGAACAGCGACTCCGTCCAGATCTGGCTGGAGGTGATGAAACCCTGCTGCTTGAAAGACATCCCGCCGACGCCGAAATCGCCGAGCTCGTACTCGTTGGTCAGGTACACCACCTCGGCCAGATCGCGCAGCCCCCGGGAGCGCAACTCGTGCTCGACGTTGAACGTGTACTCGAATGCCGCCCCTTCGCAGGTGCAGGTACCGTGACCGACGCCGATGACCAAGCGCTGCCGCTGCCCGGCGCGCAGCTTGGCGTAGACCTCGTCCAGCGCCTCAGCGGCCTGAACCGCGTGTCCCGGCGTGCAGACCGACAGCGAATTGCCGTCCGGGCCGAGCCCGGGAGTCGCGGCGAAGTTCAGCTTGGGGCCGGTCGCGTTGATCAGGTAGTCGTAGGTGATCCGCGCCGTTTCGCCCTGGCGGTCAGGGGCGGTGTAGACGACGTCGACCCCGGGGTGATCGTCGGCGCCGTCGCCCTCGGGCCAGATGGCGACCGCCTTGGCCTGCTCGAACGTGATGCCCTTGCGCCGGTAGACCGGCGCCAGCGGGAAAGTGACCGCCTTGGCCGACATGCGGCCCACGCCGACCCAGATATTGGACGGGATCCAGTTCCACTGGGAATTCGGCGATACCACGAGTACCTCGTGCTCCTTGCCCAGCAGCCGGCGCAAATACAGCGCCGCCGTGTGCCCGGAAATGCCTGCACCAAGGATCACGACACGTGCCATGGAAACTCCTCTCCTGGGACCGGAGCTCTGCTACGAGCCACGGCCGATCAGCGACCCAGCAGCCTCGACAAGAGCGAGTTACCGCGCGGGGCGGGCGGGCAATCGCAGCGTCTGCTTTGCGGCACCCCCGCCAGAACCTGGTCGACGTGGCGGCCACAGCCGGCATAGCTGGCCTTGCCGCAGGAACGGCATGTTGCGCGACGGCACATCTCAGTTCATCCCTGCTGCCGCCGGCTGTCCGCCGTTGACCTCGGCCTTCGGGTGCGCGGCCGCGTAGAACTCCTGAAAAGCAGCGAAGCCGCGGGGGCCGTAGACGGTGGCCGGGCCACCGCTCATCAGGATGACCACGCCGATGGCCTCTGCGGCCTCTTGCGGCGTCGCCCCGCGACGTACCGCCGCGTGCGCGTGAGCCGCGATGCAGCCGTCGCAGCACTCGCTGACAGCGATCGCGAACGCGATCAGTTCTTTGGTCTTGGTGTCGAGCGCTCCTGCCGTCAGCGCGCTGTCGTGCAATGCCGCGAAGCCCTTGTAAACGTCAGGAATGGCGCGCCGGAGCTCACGCGCTGGCCCGCGTAACTCCTCCTGCACAGCACTGCCGTATCCACTGTGACCTTCGTGGTCGCCCATCGGGATGCTTCCTTCCTGCAAGGCACCACGACGGTGCCGCTAACCCAGAGGTCAGTATACCCCCGGGGGTTTATACCCGGAGCCCGCCCCGTCGCCGAGGCCACCTGACCTTTCTGCCTCCACGGTCGTCGGTGGACACCCCAAGGGGTAGAGAAGAAGGTCCCTGCCATCTGTGATGCCGCTACCGGGCGGCCGGTCGAGCTGACTTTCGACGGTCGCGGGATGCGGGCCAGTGCCGTTGCACGATCCGGAGTGGGCGGCCGCTCAGCCCTCGTGGGCGTGTGCGAGTTCGTGTTTGGGGAGGCGGACGAGGGTGAGCCAGAAGTCTTCGATGCCGCGGATGGCGGCGAGGAAGGGTTCGAAGCCGACGGGTTTGGTGACGTAGGCGTTTGCGTGCAGCTGGTAGGAGCTGAGGATGTCGGCGCCGGCTGAGGATGTGGTGAGGACGATGACGGGAATGGTCTTGAGGTCGTCGTCTGCCTTGACTTCGTCGAGGACTTCCAGACCGTCTTTCTTGGGCAGGTTCAGGTCAAGGATGATGAGGTCGGCGCGGGGGGCGTCCCCGTAGGGAGGTTCCCGGCGTAGGAAGGCCATGGCGAGTTCGCCGTCTTTGGCGACGTGGACGCGGTTGAGGATGCGTCCTTCGCGCAGCGCTTCGATGGTCATGGCGACGTCGGACGGGCTGTCTTCGACGAGCAGGATCTCGATGGCACTGTCGTTGTGGTAGGGGTAGGCGATCTGGAAGGCGTGCGAGGCAACGGTCATGGCGTGTGCTCCGGGATTGTTGGGAGGGTGACGGTGAAGGTGCTGCCGACCCCGTCGGGGCCGTCGGCGACGTCGATGGTGCCGTGATGGTGTTCGACGATTTTCTTGCAGAGGGCAAGGCCGATGCCGGTGCCGGGATATTCGTCGCGGCTGTGCAGGCGTTTGAACATGCCGAAGACGCGTTCGCGGTGCCGGGCGTCGATTCCGATGCCGTTGTCGGTGATGGTGAACGTGTTCTGCCCGTTGGCCGGGCTGCCGCCGATGTGGATCCGGGGTTCGGCTCCTGCTGGGGTGAACTTGACGGCGTTGGCGATCAGGTTCTGAAACAGCTGCCTGAGCTGCGTCGTGTCACCACGCACCGGGGGAAGCTCATCGACGGTGACGTGGGCGTGCCGGGCTTCGATGCTTGGCGTGAGGTCGGCCAGCACACGGGCGAGCAAGTCGTTGGTGTCGATGGCGACGGGGGGGCCGTCGACGCGCCCGGCGCGGGAGAACGTCAGCAGGTCATCGATGAGGATTTGCATTCGTTGGCAGCCGTCGACCGCAAACTCGATGAACCGGTCGGCGTCCGGGTCAAGTTGCCCTTGGTAGCGGCGCGCCAGCAGCGATACTGGTCCGGAGATCGCCCGCAGCGGCTCGGCAAGGTCGTGGGAGGCGATGTAAGCGAACTGTTCCAACTCGGCGTTGGAGCGGTTCAGTTCCGAGTTCAACGTACCGAGTTCGGCAGCGCGTTCGGTGGCCTGGCGTTCGGCGGCCCTTCGGGCCGTGACGTCGGTGTTGATGACGAGGACCGACGAGAGGGCGCCGTCGGGCCCGTACCGGGCGGACCAGCGACTGTCCACTTCGATGCGCTTCCCGGCCTTGCTGTACTGCACCAGCTGGCGTTCAGCGTGGTCGTCGCTGATGAGGCTTGCTTCGCTGTCGTCGACCGGTGTCGGGAATTCGGTGCGCAGCAGGAGCTGGCAGTGTTGCCCGGCCGCCTCGGCGCCGGTCCATCCGAAGAGCGCTTCGGCACCGGCGTTCCAGTAGGTGACCCTGTGTTGGGCATCGCGGATGTAGATGGCGTCGGAGGCGAGGTCGAGCAAGTCGGCGCGTTCAGCGAGGCTGCGTTCATTCTGGCGCCGCTGGGTGATCTCCGCGAATGCGGCGATGCTGAACTGCACCTGGCCGTTGCTGTCGAAGACCGGGGTTCCCCACGCCTCGATTGGCACGACTTCGCCGTCCGGACGGAGTAGATCGACATCGTCGACGTGGGACGTTTCGCCTGCCAACGCCAGCAGCGAGGGTGACCTTTCCGAGGGGTAGGGCTGCTGCGTGCCGGCGATGAAGGTCGCCTCGCCGAAGTGGTCTGCGGATACGACACCGTCCGCACCACTCCCGAGCAGCTGGCTTGCCGTCCGGTTGACCAGATACGGATGGCCCCCGGGATCGGTGACCAGTACGGCAACGGGCAGGGCGTCGATGAAGCGGGCGGTCAGCTGTTGGCTGTCTCGGGCAGCTGCTTCGGCGGTGCGCCGAAGGTGAACCTCGGCGCTGAGCCGGCTGCTCACTTCCTCAGCGATCCGGCGGCCGCGGGCGGCACGCTCCCCTAGCCCAGCGGCTAAGGACACAAGCACGCCAGCAACTGCGGCCAGGGCCAGAATGACCCGGGAGGCTTCGCTGCTGCTGAGCATGGGAGATCCGGTATCGACGACACTCTGCCAGAGCAGGGCGATGCCAGCGAATGCCGTTATACCGGCCGGAATGGCGATCCCGTCGGCCAGAGACCGGCCAGGCCGGGGCCCAGCAGCCCGCGACATAGCCAGCAGGCCGGCGGCGGTCACCAGCACTCCGAATGCCGTGGGCGGCGCCATCGGCTTCAGACTTGCCCAGGCGTAGCCACTCGGTATGCCGACGTGGTATCCGACCAGCGCGATGAGCGCGATCGCCGCCGCCACCGATCCGGCTCCAGCCAGCGCAGCAGCGCGGCGGCGGCCCATCTCAGGCCGCCAGCTCAAGAGCCCGGCGCCGACCAGCAGCAGGCACACTGCGGTGTTGGGGCCCATGCGTCCCGGATGCTGGCCGGGACTTCCCACATAGGCGTGGGTGAAGACCTGGTCGATCCGCAGGTTCCACCCGAACACGGTCTGCGCCAAGGTGGCCGTCCCCAGCAGCAGATCAGCAAACCCGACAGCCCGCACACCAGCGGTCCGCCGGTAGGCGGCTAGTACGATCGCCCCGCCAGTCACTGCCAACGCCAATGCGACGTTGAACTGCATGGCGGTGTAGCTCGACTGGACGCGCAGTAGCGTCGTCCAGTGCCACTGCCAGGCCACTATTTCCAGCAGCCCCAGGGCAGCGACGCACGCTCCGCAAACGACGGTGATCCGTTGCAGAAGTTTCGAGGCCCCCTCGCTCGGCGCGGCCGGCGGCGTCTGTGGACCGTCGCTAGCGACCGGGTGGGGAGCACGCTGCGCGGGGATGTGAGCTTTGGCGGGGGTCAGGCCGGCCAGCACGGCGGCACCCGCTATCCGAACCAGTTGGACACCGGCAACGGGACGGGCCCCGGCGTCGGTGTGGAAAGTGGCGGTGGTGTGGGTCGTCGCGGTGGTGTGGGTCGTGGGCCAGGGTGACCCGGAAGCGCGCATTCGAGGGCGTTCAAGAGCGCGTCGTTCTCGGCGGGTTTGCGCAGGAAGGCGGCGACGTGAAAGCGTGCAACGCTAGGTTCGGCCAGCCGCGGATCGCGTCCGGTGAGTACGACGACCGGGATTGCACTTAGCGCTGGCACGTTGGCGTAGCGCTGCAGGACGGTGACCCCGTCACCGCCTGGTAACCCCAGGTCCAGCAGGACCAGGTCGGGATGCTCGTGCTGGGCGACGCTAACCGCACCCAAGCCGTCCTGTGCGAGCACCACGTCATAACCGGTCGCCTGCAGCCGCAGAGTGAGCCCATGCCGCAGGTCGTCATCATCCTCGACGATGAGCACCTTCGTCTTGCTCATGACGCTACCTCCGGGTCGTTAGCTTTGGTCAGGAGAGGAAGGGTGAAGCACACGACAGCTCCGTGGCCCGGGTGTGCTTCCGCCCAGATCGCGCCGCCCTGCCGCTGAATCAGATCGCGGCTGACGAATAGGCCAAGCCCTAGACCGTTGCGACTGGTCTCATCGGACTGTTTCGCTTGGAAGAACTGCTCGAAAATCCGTTCGCGGTCGGCGCGGCGGATCCCGCAGCCGGTGTCGCGCACTGTCACTCGAACGTGGCCGGCCTCGGCGACGGCCTGCACAGCAATCTGTCCACCGTCTGGGGTGAACTTCATCGCGTTCTCCAGCAGATTCGCGAGCACCTCGCAAACCCGGTCCCTATCGGCCACGACGGTGGGCAACTCATCGGCTTCGACGGCCAGCTCAATGCGACGCGTTGCCGCCGACGGGCGTTGCGCCGCGACTGCCTCGAGAATCGGTCCGCGTAGCGCCAACGCGTGACTACGCACCGGCAGCCGGCCGCGTTGGAGTCGGCTGACTTCCAACAGTTCATCGATCATGACCTTGAGATGACCGACGTTGCGCATCAGCACGGTCAAGAACTCGCGCTGCTCGGTCGACACCGGCCCGCCTGCCCCATCGAGCATCAAGCTCCCGAACTGATGCACTACCGACAGCGGTGATCGAAGCTCATGAGAGACGTGCGACAGGAATCTGTCCTTCGCTTCCAGTTGCTCATCACGCGCCCGCCTGAGCTCGAGCAGGATCCGCTGGCGGCGAATCGCAAAGGCCACCGCCCGGCCCACTTCGCCAGGCCGCGGCACTGACTTCACCAAATAGTCTTGCGCCCCGAGACGGACAGCCGACTCCGCCAACCGGATATCGTCACGGCCCGTCATCACCACGATGGCCGCACCACCAGCGACGTCCGACACCTGCGCGAAAGTGTCTAACCCGTCGCTGTCCGGCAATCCCAGGTCGACAATCACACCATCGAAAGAACATTGCTTCATACGCTCCACGCCGGAGCGCAGCGACTGCTGATGCTCGATCACTGCAGCAGACAACACGCTGTCACTCAGCTCAGCACTCAGCAAAGCCGCATCGGACGGGCTGTCCTCAAGGATTAGGAGCCGGGTAATCGGCTCAGCTGAACAATCAGCAGAACGCTCCACGCATTCCACATCGGCACCCGCCCCCCTTCACCGGAGGAAGCACAAAGTCCCAACTGCCTCCCGACCCCCCAAGTCCGGGAAGCAACGGGCCAAGTGAACGCGAACTGCCAGCCGGTGTTCCGGAGCTATTTCCTGTGCGGCAGCAATGGCGGCGTCCGCGGGGCCCGGTGGAAGCCGACTTTCACCAGCCGGCAGTCACGACTCAGAAACGCGCACGCCGTTTGATTCGCTCCGGCGCCGTCCACCGGGTGTGCCCCAGACAGTGGCGGAGGTACGGCACGACGCGGTTAGCTGCTCATGGGTCGCAGGCCGTTTCGGGCACGACAGCCACCGGGCATTGGGCGTGCTGGAGCAGGCCGGTGCGAACGGAGCCGAGCATCGCGTCCATCCGGTGCCCGGCACCGCTTCGCCCGACGGTCACCAGCGCTGCGCCAGCTGATCTTGCGATCAGTTCTTTGACTGGGTCGCCGACGAGCACCGTCGGGACTGCTGTGAGATCCTCCGGCAGTCCGCTCGTTATCGCGGCTTTGAGCTGCACCCACGCGCTTTCACCGGTGTCGAGAAGATTGCCGTCACGCACATGCCGCGAGTCGGTCGCCTGCTCCTCGATCATGTAGTCGCGGTAGAGAACGTGCACCGCCAAGAGTGGCCAGTCGTGCAGCCGTGACTCCTCGCCCGCGAAACGCAACGCCTGGACTGCACACGCCGAGTCGTTCACCGCAGCGACAACCGGCAGGGCCGCACCAGATGGAGTGTCGACAGCAGCCATCCCGTCCCGGACCACCACGACCGGTCCGAGCGCGTGCTGGGAGCACTCGAACGCGACCGAGCCCAGGACGAAGGAGCCGACCCGCCCGCGGCTCGCCGCGCCGACAACCAGAACACCGCGTCCGGCGATCCGGATCAGTGCGCCTGCCGCCGGCTCGCAGACCACCAGCTGGCGGAGCCGGACCGGCTGGCTGGACAGCGCGTCGATGAACTTACGCTGCCATCCCACCTTGCCGGGATGACCATCGCGGCAGGCGGTGACCACGACGAGGTCGACGTCTCGGGCGGCCGCCTCCATCGCGGCCCAGCGAAGCGCGGCCTGGGAGTGCGCCGAACCATCCAGGCCGACCACGACCCTGTGAATGACTGCCTGCGCCGACATGCCGCCGCCTCCTAGCCGGTGCGATGCGCCGTTATCGTAAGCCGGAGCACGGCTGCAGCGCCGCCGAACATCACGCGAACATATGCGCTGATCACCGGGTAGGGCCGAATGGCCCACTGTGCTCGGACTGCGTGCGGCCGCGCAACTACGCAGCACCCGGAACTACGGCTACCGGGCAGGGTGCATGGCGCACGCAATGGCCGCTCACCGAACCGAGCAGGGCGGACCCGAGGGCAGATCGCCCGTGGGTGCCGACGACCAGCAGCGCCGACTCGGCGGCGCGCTGTTCGAGGACGCCCGCCGGGTGACCGTCCACGACAGCGAGCTCAACGTCCAGTCCCTGACGGGCTTCGGGCGGTCCGAGTGCCCGGGTGACCGCTTCGGTAAGTAGCCCGCGTCCCCACTCCCGAAGCTGGCCGGCGTCGGGGCGGATCAGGTCAAATCCCGCGAGGTCCCAGTACACCGTGTGCACTGCGACCAGCGACACGCGGCGTGCTCGCGCCTCGTTCGCGGCGAAGTTGAGCGCGTCGAGTGATGCGGACGATCCATCGACGCCGCACACGACCGGCAGCCGGGTCGCTGTGGCCGGCGTCGGGTTCCGGACAACGACGACCGGGCCTGTCGCCTGCTGAACGCAGCGAGAGCTGACCGAGCCGAGCAGCATCCGGGCAAACCCACCTTGACCCCGCGCGCCGACGACGAGCACAACGCTGTCCGAGGCGGCCGCAGCCAGCATCTGCGCCGGCGCCCCCTGGAGCGCGAGCCGCTCGACGGAGACGCTTTTCGGTAGTCCGGCAGCGCGGATGGCGTCGTCCAGCATCTGCTGCGATGCCTCCCTCACCTGCTCACCGGTCCAGAGCGGCCAGCCACCCGCTAGCTCCCGTGGCCAGGCGGTGACCACCCGCAGTTCGGCGCCGCGCAGCTGGGCGTCAAGGCCGGCCCAGCGCAAGGCCTCGATGGAGGCTGGTGAGCCGTCCGTTCCGACGGTGACGACGGGGCGATGACTTGGATGTTCAGCGGCGCTCACGGTCCCCTCCAACTTGTCAGGTGTCAGGTGTCGGCTTCGAGGCGGAGCGCCGATTGCGGGGTGCGGGCACCGCTCACCGTCTGGTCCGTCTGACCAGCAGTCCAGGTCCGTCGGGCGTCGAGCGTCAACCCTCCGCCCGCCGGAGCCGTGTGCTTCGGATGCGCGACCCACAGGGCGGTGGCGACGATGCCCGCGACCGACAGCGCGAAGGCGATCTCCGGTGCTGCGAGCAGCTCACCGGCGACATTCACACCTCCAGCCCACTCGCCGTCCGCTGACGAGGCGGTGGCTGCCATCCGGGTCATGCGGCGCCGCCGAAGACGATGTAGCGCAGCCACAGGTATCCGGCTGCCAGCAGCACCGTCAGCGCTGTGACCGGCACTCCGTATTTCGCGAACTCGATGAAGCGGATCGGGTAGCCGGCTCGTTCGGCAGCGCCGGCGATGACGACGTTCGCGCTGGCTCCGATGATGGTGGCGTTTCCGCCGAGGTCGGCTCCAAGAGCGAGTGCCCACCACAGCACGTTCGGGTCATGTCCGGCGGGCAGATCCGCGATGAGGGTTGCGACTACCGGTGTCATCGTTGCGACGTACGGGATGTTGTCGACGATTGCCGACAGCACCGCCGAGACGACGAGTAGCAGCAGGGCGGCGCGGGGCACTTGGCCGTTGCTCGCGGCGGCGAGGCTGCTGGCGACGCGGTCGACCGCGCCGGTCTTGACAAGGGCGCCGACCATGATGAAAAGGCCGATGAAGAACGCCAGCGTCGGCCACTCGACGTGAGCCAAGAACGCCTTGGGGTCGCGGCGTGAGATAAGCAGCAGCACGGCCGCGCCCACCAGCGAGACGACGGCGGGTTCAAGGTGCAGCACCGAATGCAGCATGAACGCAGCCGTGACCAGGGCGAGTACGGCGAGCGCTCGCCAAAGAAGTGGCTGGTCGGTCAGTGATTCCGCGGGCTTCAGCTGCATCAGCTCGCGTACCCGCTCCGGGTCAGTGACCAGTGCCCGCCGGAACAGCAGCCGAGCCGCCGCCAGAAAAGCGACGAGCAGCACGAGCACGAGTGGTGCCAGGTTGACGAGGAAGTCTCTGTACGACAGCCCGGCCCGGCTGGCGATGACGATGTTCGGTGGATCCCCGACCAGTGTCGCCGCTCCGCCGATGTTGGACGCCAGGGCCTCGGCGACGAGAAAGGGTACGGGTGGTATCCCCAGCCGGCGGGTGATCTGGATGGTGACCGGTGCCACCAGCAGAACCGTTGCGACGTTGTCGAGCAGGCTTGACGCGAACGCCGTGATGATGACGAGCAGCGTAAGGATCACGAACGGCCGGCCGCGGGCGCGTTGGGCGGCCCGAATACCGAGGTAGTCGAAAGCACCGGTCTGGGCGAGAACGCCGACAATGACCATCATCCCGAGCAGCAAGCCGATGACGCCCCAGTCCACACCGAAGCGTTCGGAGTGGAAGGCATCGTTGACGTCGACGACGCGAAGGGCCAGCAGCACCGCCGCACCACCGAGTGCCACAGCCACGCGGTCGACCTTCTCCGTCGCGATCAGCACGTAGCACACTACGAAGACGCCGACAGCAGCGAACTCAGCCACAGTTCGAGGCCATCTCCTTCGCTCGCAAGGTCGACGGCTGGGAGCAGACCCAGGCGCGGTCGCCGAGCGTTGATAACGACCGTCGGGAGGACGCTCCGCTGCGGCCGGTCTTCGGTGTCAGGCAGCGATTGTCAGGGCGAGCTGCGGCCGCGGGTTCGGCCGAGTGCGAGCCGGTCAGGCTTTGCTGCGGTGCGACACCTTGGGGCGAATGCCAAGGCAGCCGATGTTCGGTGGGTGCGCCGCAAGGCGTAGCAAGCGGCGCGCCGCTAACCGACAAGCTCATGAGCGCCTCCATAGCGAGGATGAAACGTTCGCGCCGACCTGGCTTCCCGGCGCGCCGCCCAGAAGGCTAATGGAAGCTGTCAGTCAGACTTTCTGAGACACGATCTTGCTGAGTTTATTGAGTGGAGTTCTCCTTATTGTCGGTAGGCGGGTTGATCCATGCGGCGCCCGAACAGTGGGTCGCAGCCGGTAGGCGGGTCGATGGTTTGGCTAGACTGTCCTGCGGTGCCCAGCCGTAAGGCAAGATCACCAAGCGCTCGTAGCTCAACGGACAGAGCATCTGACTAGGGATCAGCGCCCCCTCCCTTTGGTTGAGTCCTCGCTCCTGCACGCGTTATGGCTGCTCGGCGGCCTGTCTTCCGTCATCAGCTGCACGGTGCGGCTTGGTGCCGCCGTGTCCAGCAGCCTCGCGGGCCGCAGCTGGACACAGCCCCGTTCCTTCCCGGATCAGGCCGTCCGGGCTGCTGCGCGCCGGCGGTTCCCAGCCGAACCCGGCGGGACACGTGCGCTCCGGGCCGCACGCCGGACCGGTACGTCGCATGACACTTCCTGCGCCCCGCCCCGCGCGCCGCATGCCCTACGAGCCCTCGCCGTCTTCCCCGCTCCCGCGCGGGCCGCGGCGGCCCTACGTGCGCCCGCGCGCGGGACCGACCCGGCGGCACAGGAACGTCAGGCGTTCCCGACCATCGCCGCGGACACCGGGGCTCGCGGCACCGGCGCGGGACGTTTCGTGCGGCCCGAACGCGCCTGCGAACGGTTCGACCTGACCCCTTGCGAGCTGGACGAACTAGTGGCAGAGGGGCGGCTGACGCACTATGAGATGGCAGGCCGGCCCCGCTACCGGCTCGAGGAGCTGACCGTGCTGGTCGTGCAGACACCGCCGCAGGCAGCCGCGTGACCGCGGCCTGGGCGGGTCCGGACTGCCATGCGGAGACCGCCGACGAGAGCCGGTTGAACTGGGAGCCGCTCAGCCGCGCGGCCGCCCCGGCTCCGGATGCCGTCCGCTTCGTGGTGCGCTGGCGCGTCTCCGGTTCGCCAACCCACGGAAGCAGACCTTCGGCCCCCGGGAGCAGAGCGCCGCAACAGAACTCGCCCGGCGGATCGAGGCGGCGCGGCTGCTGGATACCGGCTGCGACGAGCGGGGTTCCCCGCCGACCTGCCTGCGACAGCCGGCCTGCCGGCCGCGGGCACCCCCGGGGTCGTGGACGGATTGGGGCCGACCGTCCGTGACTTCCTCGGGGTACTACGTGACGAGCACATGGCCCGCTAGCGGGAGCAGCGCAAGGACGTGTGGTGGACAGGGCAGCTGACGGTGATGGAGGCCTGCTACCGCTACGACGAGGACGACCCGCGGTGCGCAAGCCGTGGGGTCACCGCCGGTTCCAGCATTCACCTGTCGCTACTGGAGATTCGAGACTTCGCTGAGGCCCTGGGGATACGCCGCGGCACCAACCTGGCAGCCGTTCACCGCAACGGCCAGCGGCAGGCGAAAAACGGCCGGCTGACGGCCGCGTACGAGCAGAAGTCCGCGGTCTGGAACGCGGGGTCGGGTTACCGCGGCCGCAAGCCGGCGCCGGCGGCGTTGCCGGCGCTGGAGCCCGAGGTGGCGACCGCTGCCGGGCAGGTGATGGTCTCGGCCAACACCGAAACCCATTTCAGGATGGTTCAGTCGTTCGCCTTCGACAGGGCCTACGACCGCAACCTGATGCCCTCGGGGGAAACCTGTGGCGCCGGTTCAACCCGCGCAGCAGCGGCGGCCACCGCAGCGAGCTGTCGAGCCCGTACCGGGAGAAGCCGCGCGCGAACCCCGATTCCCGGCAGTTCCCCGGGATTGGCTTCATGGTGGATCTCGGAGACACGCTCGCTGGCCGCGGGCTCATCCTGGCCGACGGGCGACGGCGCGAGGCAGTTCGCCAGCCCGCTCGGCTACGAGCTCGACCTGGGCAACCTGGCCGACGACTTCGTGAAGCCGGCAGTCACAGCATTGTGCGCAGAGGGCGGCCGGTGGTCGGACTACCCGGACCTGGCAGGCTTCGGGCTCAAGCTGTTCCGGAAGCAGGGCATCAGCCTGTTGGCTGGCGTACGGGGCGGACAGCAGTGACGTTGCCGACTGGTCGGGGCACGACGAGGCCCAGCAGGTCCACAGCTACAAGGGCATGGTGCGCACCGCCGGGGGACGGCGAGTCTGGCAGGGCGTCGACTGGATGGTCGCGCAGGCGCTGCGTGACGCCCCTCCGCGCGGCGAGGTCAGCTCGCCGTGCGGCTGCGAGCCTGGCTGGAGGCTGGGACGTGACGGCACGGGATGCTGGACGCCATCCGGGATGACGCCATGTGCCGAGAGGAGTCTGGTTCGGGCTCGGATGGCCGTCGGCAGCCGGGTGGCGGCTCGGCGTCGCATTCTGGCCGGAGAGCCGAAGCGTGGTGACCGGGCCTGGGCAGGCTGTGACTTTCTGCTGGGGCCGGACGCCGACGACATGGCGCCCGCGGTGGTCGAAACGGCCCGGGCGCTGCTGCGGGGCGGCTGGCACGGCAGCTACGAGGACCTCCGAGGCGTCGCCGAGTCGATCCACAGCGGTGTCCCCGGTTGAGTCCGTCGGGAACGGCCGCGCAATCTCCCCGGCAGGTTCGGCCTTGCGTTCCAGCTCCGAACGGCTGGGCAGGAGGGCCGCCGCCGGCCACCGCAGTAAGGCGGGGGACTCTGACCTGGTCACCTGCCGTCGTAGAGTGAACCCACCCGAACGCCATCCCGATCTGCCTGAGGCGATTCGATGGTGGTGCGCCGCCAAACGCCGCAGGCCCCCGCCGCCGGCATCACCCGGGTCATCGACCTTGACAACGACGGCAAGGACCCCCCCCCGTTACCTTGACAAGCAGCACCTCCAATCAGCTAAACGACGGAGTGGGTGATCGTCGCGTGGTAGACCCCGACAATCGCGCTTCCCGGGACGGTCACGGTGATCGTCGGGGTCCAGGTAGCGGAGTTGTCCCCGGTGATGGCGGTCGCAGTGACCGCAGGGACGACGCTGGTGAGGCTGCTTGGATCATTCGGCGTGTAGGTCGCCCCGCCCACCGGCGTGATGGTCCCGGCGGTGTAGCCGACCGCGCTGGCAGGGATCGTCGCTCCCGTCGCCGTGATGAAGGCGCTGGAGGTGACGCTCGCGACCCAGCCCGAGGCCGTCACCGGGCTGCGGGAGTCGGTCACCTGTACCTGACCCAGCGGGCCGCTGATCGCCACGCCGCCCAGTTGGTTGGCGACGCTTCCAAGGCTGCCGCCGTCCGCGGTCACGGTGATCGACAATGCCCCGGTCGGGAGAGTTGGCGAAAGGACAGTGTTGCCGGACAGGGTGACTGCTGCAGCTGACAGCGCGCGGCCGGTGAGGTTCGCGCCCGCGCCTAGCGTGATCGCACCGGCCGCCAGGATCGTCCCCGCGAAGGTGGACGACGCCCCGGTCCCGGCCGCGCCGAAAACCTGCCAGAAGACATGCGAGGCCTGGGCACCGCGGGTCAGGATGACGTTGCTGGCTGCCGCGGTGTTCAGTGCCCCGCCGACCTGGAAGATGAAGACCGCGTTCGGATCGTCCTGGCCATCCAACGTCACGATTCCGGTCAGCGCGAGCGCAGCGACCGTGCGATACACCCCGGCAACTAACGTCAGCCCGCCCAGATCCCCCGGCAAGGCCGCGGTCGGAGTTCGCCCCGCCGCGTCGGCGTAGGCCGCCGACATGTCCGACAAGGCCTGCACCGCCATCGCGTCGCCGGCGTGCACGTCACCCCCCACGACGGCGAGATCCAGACCTACGATCGACGGTGGGCCCGCCCCCAGGTCGCCGCTGAGAGTTGTCGAACCCGAGATGGTGACCCCCGTTGCGCCCAGCACCGAATACGTCCCGGCGCTGCCCAGCTGAACGAGGGATGCTGGATTAACCGCGCTGGTAAATGCCAGCATGTTGCCGGACAGGGTGACTGCTGCAGCTGACAGCGCGCGGCCGGTGAGGTTCGCGCCCGCGCCTAGCGTGATCGCACCGGCCGCCAGGATCGTCCCCGCGAAGGTGGACGACGCCCCGGTCCCGGCCGCGCCGAAAACCTGCCAGAAGACATGCGAGGCCTGGGCACCGCGGGTCAGGATGACGTTGCTGGCTGCCGCGGTGTTCAGTGCCCCGCCGACCTGGAAGATGAAGACCGCGTTCGGATCGTCCTGGCCATCCAACGTCACGATTCCGGTCAGCGCGAGCGCAGCGACCGTGCGATACACCCCGGCAACTAACGTCAGCCCGCCCAGATCCCCCGGCAAGGCCGCGGTCGGAGTTCGCGCTGCCGCGAGGTCGTAGGCCGCCGACATGTCCGACAAGGCCTGCACCGCCATCGCGTCGCCGGCGTGCACGTCACCCCCCACTGCGCCGAGTCCGAAACCGACGATCGACGATCCCGGGCCCGCCCCCACGTCGCCACTGAGGGTGGTGAAGCCGGTGCTGACGACCCCCGTTGCGCCCAGCACCGAATACGTGGCGGCGCTGCCCAGCGCCACTGGCGCCTCGGCGGCGTACGCCCTGGGAAGATCCGCCAACGGGCCGGCGACCAGCACGGTGCTCGTCATCGCGACGATTGAGATCATCCCCACCAACCGCGTCGTTCGATGTCGTCCGACGACTCTGAACCGATGCCTGCGACTGGGCTCAGCCTCAACATTCCGGCGCCGATGTCCGGCGAGCAGGTGAGGCGTTTTCATGGGGCGTCCTGACCTCTGAGGACGTCGGCCTCAATCGCGGGGCACGAACCTCTCGGTGTTATTTCGACAATTGCCCGCAAGATCTGAAGCCTGACGCGCCGTCGGGAAATGATCGTCGAGCTCTTCCGGAAAGGTGCTAGCGGAATGAAGTCCTGCATTTAGCGTTAGCCCAGGCGCACCTCGGAACATGAACTGGGCGAATGGCTTCGCCAGAATTTCCCCGGAGCGGTTGATGAGATGAGTCAGCGGGTGGCGACCGGCTTGCGTGCTTCACCCGGCGTGCGGTGGTGATCCGGCCGACGGCGGCGGCGCCTGAGCACGACGATCAGCACCCCGACGCCGATCAGCAGCAGGGCAGCGAGGCCGGCAATCACGGCATACAGCAAGACCGGGTTGTCGGTCTTGGTCGCAACTGCTGCCGCCGCGCCTTGGGCCGGGAACGTAATAGTCCCTGTGGCGGTGCGTTCGAGCAGCCCGCTGTGCAAGGTGATGCTGGCCTTCCAGGGTCCCGCAGGCAGCTGCTTGTCCAGGCTGATGGTGACAGGTTCGGTGTCGCCGATGGCCAGCGTGGTGCCGAGAGTGGCGTTGAAGGGGCCGGCGTTGAGCCCGCCGGGACCGGCCGACAGTCGCAGGGTTCCGTTCATATCGAGCGCCCGGCCGCCGGTGTTGTGCACGGCGGCAAGGACGACCGGGTGGCCGTCGGGTGAGCGTTCGGCCGTCAGCGAGTCGATTCCGAAGCCGGCCGCGGGTGCCCCGCCGGGCCCGACGGAGACGTACAGCCGGATGCCGACGCGGCTGACCTGGCTGACCCCCGCGCCTGCCACCGGAGCGGAACGCACCTCAGCCCAGACCACGCCGTACTGCTCCCCCGGCGCCGCGTCGCGTGGAACGCTGATGGTGACGGTGGACGTCGCCCGGCCGCCTGCCGGCACGTCGGAGCTGCCTGGACTTATCGAAGTCCAGGTGGACAAGTCGTTACGGGTATGGCCGGCGCTGCCGAGGAAGGAACCCTTCGTGATGGTCGCCGCTGCCGCGTAGAGCACGACGTGAGCCGTATCCGCCGTCGTGTTGGAGACCTCGACGCGGCGGTGAATCACGGCTCCGGGCGCGAGGTGATCGACGATGTAGACCCGCGCCCGAGGGTCGCCGCGGGCGGCGACCGGGGCGTCGAGAAGCCGGATACCGACGCTGCCGGTGGCCGCCGCGCCGGACGGGTTGGGTGCCGCGGCGGCTGAGGCACCCGCGGAGGTGCCGAACGCGACGGTCACGACGGTGGCGGCGGCCAGGACAGCTTTGCCGAAGCCGGCCAGCGACCGTCGGGATCCAACGGGCCGAGTCGTCCTCCGCAATGGTGACCGTGACAGCCGTGGCGGGCGGGCGGGCGCCGGGCGTGCCTGTCCGGCGGGCGACGACGACAGGCGGCGGCTGGTCCGCATACGTGTCCTTCCAGCCAGCGGCCCCGCGCGAGCGCGCCAGGGTCCCCTGCTCTCAACTGCCTGTCGGCATCCCCGGCCCTGACGTGAGCGGGACCCGCCGCTGTTGGAACCACGAGCAGACGGCACGACAGCGGTCACGGAGTGCCACGAATCAGCGGGGCTGGGTCACCCGAATGGCCTCATAACTGGTCACGGGCGCGCCGAAACAATAGGTGAGTGAGAAAGGCAGACCGCTGATCCACCCCAATCGAAGGATCAACATGAAGCTTCTCAAGCCATTCATAGTCCTCGCCGCCGCCGCCGCGCTTGCCACCGGCATGGCCATGCCCGCCTTCGCCGATACCACCGGCGACACCGCCACCACCTTCACGCTCGACGCGGCCGGAGGCTTGTCCCTTACCGTTGCGGCTGACGCCGCCCTGGTCGATGGCTCTTCTGGCGACGCATCGGTTTCCGGTCCCCTGGATCCGGTCGGGGTGACCGACCTCCGCGGCTCAATCGCAGGCTGGACCGTGTCGGCAGTCTCAAGCACCTTCAACTACGGGGCGGTATCCGTTTCCACCGGAGTCGCCTACGACAGTGGAACGGTTACCCACACCGGTCAGGTCACCGCTGCCTCATCCGGAGCGACAGTAGACGTCACCACGATTGGTGCAGTGGTCGCCGGGACAGAAGCTGTAGGCAACAACACCGCGAACTTCACCCCGACTCTCACCGTGTCCCTTCCGTCAACAGCCCTAGCCGGCGACTACACCGGCACCGTCACGACTTCCGTCGCGTAAGCGACCGAGAGCGACATCCCGTCGCCCTCACGCCTGACGCGCTGGCAGTTGGGGTTCACGCCCCGGCTGCCAGCGCGTCTGCGCGCCCAACGAGTGCCCGCCTCGTGGACGCCCGGCGGACAAGCAGGATCGCCTTCCGGCAACGTTCGCCACGACCGGTGAGGCACGGGTGACCACTGGCTTTGTCGTAGCGGCTGCTTGCGTTGGTGCGGATCTCCCGGCGGCCGCTCGCCGACCCCAGGCCGGCTCGGTAGGGGCGATGTGAGGTCATGGCGTCCAGGACGTCGGCAACGCAGACGATCCAGGCTGCCAGGCTTATGTGCTGACCGCCTAGCCCGTCGGGGTAGCCGGAGCCGTCGAGTCGCTGGCGGTGGTGCAACACGATGTCAGCGACCTGCGCCGGCAGGCTGGTGTCGCCGAGGATCTCGTAGCCGATCTGGGAGTGGGTTTTGACGATGTCGTACTCGGCGGGCGTCAGCCGCCCTGGCCTGGCGAGGATTTCCGCCGGGACGGCGATCTTGCCGATCTCGTGCAGGCCCGCTCCTAGCGCGATGTTGTCGACGTGACGTGCTGCGAGCCCTAACTCCTCGGCGATTCTCCGGCTGAGCTCAGCGACGTGACGTTGGTGACCGCCGGTGTAGGGGGTCGCGGAATTCGATGGTGCGGCTGCTGGTAGGTCCGATCGTCAGCAGATGGGTGACCTCCTGCGTGACGTCACCGCCATTGAGGATCACACCGACGATGTCCGGGTCGGCGAGCTGATTGTTGGCGACCAGGTCGACGTGCGCCCTGGCCCCATCAATGGACTTCAGCCGAAACGTCCCCGCCACCTGTAGACCACCTCGTGCATAGATCTTCTCGTGCGTCGCGAGCAACCGGGCAGCGTCGTCGGGATGGACCTGCGATCCCAGCAAGCTAGCGATCGGCCCTGCGGGCGCAACGCAGCGAAACGCATCTCTGCGGAGCTGCCGGTTCGTCACGGCGCGAAAGTCATGATCGGTGGTCATGCTGAGCGGGTAGCCCGATTTCATGATCGTTTCGGGTGCTCGAGATCTCTATCTCCGCCGTGCGACAAACCGACCGGACACAGACCCGGACCCGGACCCGGACCCAGGACGAGACACAGCAGGTGAAGGCCGATGCTGAAGCTGAGGAACATCAGTCCGCAGAAGCCGACCAACCCCGACCCGGCAACGGCAGCGCACCTCGCCAAAGCGAACGTGACCTGCAGGAGCCGGCCCTCAGCGGGGATCGCAGGAGCCCGCGCCCCGCATTGGCTAGACTGTCCTCCGGTGCCCAGCCGTAAGGCAAGATCACCAAGCGCTCGTAGCTCAACGGACAGAGCATCTGACTACGGATCAGAAGGTTGCAGGTTCGAATCCTGCCGAGCGCGCTCGTGTGATGTCTCGGGACATCGGAATAGTCCGGACCTGCGATGTGCAGGTTCGGACTAGTTGTTTTTGGGGTGAGGTCCGGGTGGTTGGCCGGTGGGCTGGTAGTCGCGTCGTGGGTCGATGATGAGGTCACGCAGGATCTCTGCGGTGGCGGCGTTGATGACGGTGACGTGGAGGTCTTGGACGAGCAGGATGACGTCGGTTCGGGCGTAGGTTCGGCCGACGCCGATGTGGCGGAGCTGGCCGGCGACGCGCAGTGTCACGCTGCCGGCCTTGTCGATCTTGTCGCGGCGGACGCGGTCATGGCGGTCGGCGGTGCGGTCGGCGCTGGGGGTGGCTTTGGGCAGTGAGGTGTAGATCGTGGCTGGGGTGGCGTGCTGCGGCAGGGACCGGTGCGGCCGGTGCTGGTTGTAGTCGATGACGAAGGCGTCGAGGAAGGTCTGCAGCTCAGCGAGAGTCGCCGGTTGGTGAGGCTGAGCGTGGAGCCATTTTTTCAGGGTCTGCTGGAAGCGCTCGACCTTGCCTTGGGTTTGCGGGTGGTTGGGCTGACCGTTTTTCTGAGTGATGTTCAACGCGCGTAGTTCGTGTTCGAGGTGGTTGCGGCCGCCCTTGCCGCCGGAGTATCGGGTGGTGAACACCATCCCGTTGTCGGTCAGGGTGGAAGCCGGAACACCATAGCCGGCAACGGTTCTGCGGAAGGTCGCGAGCACGACGGGGCCGGTGACTCGGGCGTGGGCGGTGACGGACAGGGCGTAGCGGGAGCAGTCATCGAGCCAGGTCAAGATCTCGGTGTCGGCGCCGTTGGCAAGCCGGTAGTGGGTGAAGTCGGACTGCCAGGTCTCGTTCGGCTGGTCGGCTTCGAACCGGATGTAGCTGGACTTCGGTCGCTTGGACGCGTTCGGCGTGACGGCACCGGCCCGGACGAGAATCCGGTTGATCGTCGCCCGCGACAATGCCGTGGCGTGGTGGTGGGCCAGGTGCCAGCCGATCGTGTCGGCGCCGGCGTCCAGCCCGGCCTCGCAGAGCTGCTTGCGCAGCCGCAGCACCAGCTCGACGGTCTGCGGTGGGGTCGCGCCGGGGCTGGACCTGGGAGCCCGTGACAGCGGCTCGAACGTAGCCTCACCTTCGGCCCGGTGACGGGCCATGAGCCGGCTGATCCAGCCTTGCGAGACGCCGTAGGCGCGCGCCACCTCGGACTGGGACTGGCCGGCGAGAACAGCAGTGATGACCAGACGACGTGTCGACATGCCGAAGCCTGCGGACCGCTGGTCATTCCGAAGACCTGCGACACGCTATGTGGATGTCCCGAGACACCCCATTCCGATGTCCTGAACCAGGACACTGCCGAGCGCGCTCGCTTGACCTGCACTTTCATCGCCATTGGGGTCTTCTCAGGCCTGGCCAGACTTCTGTTGACAGCCAAGTTGACAGCCAATGGCTGTCAGGGTGTGCTGTTCGCACCGGTGAGGTAGGCGTCCATCCGGCTGGCGGTGTCTCGGTTCAGCTCGTCAAGAACGTGCGAGTAGATGTCCGAGGTGGTGGCCATGCGGGTGTGACCCAACGTCTCCATCACTGCTCTCATGGCGACGCCCTGCGTGAGCAAGACGCTTGCGGTTCCATGCCGGAGGTCATGAACCCTCACCTGACGGACCCCGGCGCGAGTGCAGACGGTGACCCAGAGGCGGTTGACGCTGCGCGGATCGATGGTGGTGCCGTGAGCGGTGGTGAACACCCGATCCGGTTCCGCCCACGCCGGAGCAGCGAGTCGCTCTCGCGTCTGCGCCGAGCGGTGCTGGCGCAACGCCGGGACCACAGAGCCGGGGATCGCCAGGGTCCGAACGCCGGTGGCTCCGGTCTTGATCGAGCCCTCGACCAGTTGTGACAGCCGTTTGCCGGTGGCAACGTTCAGTACTCCGCGTTCCCGGCGGATGCTTCTCGCGACCGTAAGGGTGCCGACGTCGAGATCAAGATCGTCCCAACGCAGACCGAGCACCTCACCCTTGCGCAGGCCCATCGAGATCAGCACAAGCCACATCGCCGCAAGCCGGTCACCATGCAACGACGCCAGCACGCGTTGAATCTCCACGCTCGTAAGCGGTTTCACTGGTGGCCGGGCAATCCTCGGGGGCTGCACCTTCAACGCCGGGTTCTGAGCCATGAGATCATCTCTCACCGCATCGCTCAGTGCCTTGCGCAGTACCGCGTGGATGTATTGCACGGTGCGGGCCGATAGCGGCCTACCACGAGCAGACACCTCAGCGGCCTTCTCAGTGAGCATCGCTCTGATGTGCGGAGGTCGCAGTTCCCTCAGCTTGTGATGGCCAAGGCTAGGAATCAGATGCCGCTCGACGATGTCGCTGTAGCTGTCCAGGGTGGACGGCCTGAGGTCTGAGCAGGGCAATGTTGTGTGAACCCAGGAGTTCAAGTACCTGCCCAGCGTCAGGCGGGCGTCGGTGAGGGGATCGCCCGCTTCCAGCGCCCGTTCCGCCCGCCTTGCCAGGGCTACCACCTCGGCCTGAGTCGAGCCGTAGATCACCTGCCGCCGACGCTTGCCGGCGACAGGAGGCCGCTCGATCTGGACCGCCCATCGCCCGTCGCCACGTAGGTACGGGGAGGGCCGGCCCGCCGCGCTGCGCTTCACCGCTCAACCCCCGAACGCAGTCCCCTGCTCCGACGTCTAGCCAGCCCAACCAGTCTCCAGTATCGCCCGATCGAGGGACCGGTGGGGCGCTCACCTTCGAGGGATCCGTCGCCGACTGCTACGACAGCTCGACGGCCGACTGGCGGATGAGCACGTCTCGGGCGGTGGCGAGCGACGGCCCGTACCAGGTGAGGTTGCGCCCGCTGACGAGGGCGACGGCGCAGCCGGGGAATGATTCGGGGCCGTCGTCGGGCGCGAAGCGGTAGGGCTCGTCGGGAAGCAGCACCAGGTCCGGATGCTCGCTGTTGCAGGTCGCTCAGGTCGACGTGGGGGTAGCGGTCTCCGTGAGCGTCGTAGATGTTCTCGAGGCCGAGGAGGGCGACGAGATCCCCGGTGAAGGTGGCGCTCCCTACGACCATCCAAGGGATCACGCCAGATCGGGACGATGACCCGGCCCGGCAGTTGCCGGCGCCGGCGCGCTCCATACCCGATCGACGTCCTCGAGCCAATCCGGGACAGGGCGCTGCAGCGCGTAGGTGAAGAGCCGGCTCAGCGAGGTGATTGCCTGGTCGACGGTTTCGATCACGGTGACCCAGACGGGGATTCCGGCCGGCGCGCAGCGCGTCTACGTCGACCTTGCGGTTCTCCTCTTTGTTGGCCAGCACCAGGTCGGGTTTCAGCCCGGCGATGGTGGCCTTGTTCGGGTTCTTGGTTCCACGAACCCGGGTGACGTCCAACCCCGCCGGGTGCGTGCACCAGTCGGTAGCTCCGACGAGGATCTCCGGTGCGCTGACTGCAACGCTCTCGGTGAGTGAGGGCACCAGCGACACAACACGCCGCGGCGGGTGGGGCAGCGGAACGGGCGCGCCGAGATCGTCGACGAGCAAATGAGAGTGTGGCAACCGTTACCCCTCCCCCGGCACTGATGACAGCCCATCCCGCGTCGGTTAGATTATAGGAAGTCCTACTATCTTGGGTTCCTCCGGAAGGCTGTGACGCACGTGGGTTCGCTGCATGCGGCGGTGCATCCGGTTCGTTTCGTGACGGCGGCGAGCCTCTTCGACGGTCACGACGCGGCGATCAACATCATGCGGCGGGTGCTGCAGAGCCAGGGCGTCGAGGTCATCCACCTGGGCCATGACCGCAGCGTCGAGGACGTTGTCACCGCGGCCATCCAGGAGGACGTTCAGGGCGTCGCGGTGTCGTCCTATCAGGGCGGTCACGTCGAGTACTTCTCCTATCTGGTGCAGCGACTGCGGGAGCGCGGGGCAGCCCATGTGCAGGTGTTCGGCGGCGGCGGCGGAGTCATCGTCCCGGAAGAGATCGCGCTTCTCGCCGAACGCGGCGTGCAGATCTTCGCCCCGAAGGACGGCCAGCGGCTCGGCTTGGCGGGGATGATCAACACGCTGGTTCAGGCCTGCGATATCGATCTGGCGGCCGAAGGTCCGGACGTCGAGGCATTGCTGCAGGGCGATCCGCGGGCACTGGCCCGGGCCATCACCATTGTGGAGGCAGGGTTGCCGCTGCCCGCCGGCGAGTGCCGTTCTGCCGGCCGTGTGGTGCCGGTGCTGGGGATCACCGGCACCGGCGGCTCCGGCAAGTCGTCGTTCACCGATGAACTGCTCCGGCGGCTGCGGATCGACAACGAGGACAAGCTGCGGGTGGCGGTGATCGCTGTGGATCCGACCCGGCGGCGCGGCGGCGGGGCGCTGCTGGGCGACCGGATCCGGATGAACTGTCTGGACCCGTCCGACCCGTCACGGATCTTCTTCCGGTCTCTTGCGACTCGGGGAGCTGTGGGTGAGCTGCCGGCGCATCTCGACCAGACCGTCGCAGCGTGCAAGGCGGCGGGCTACGACCTTGTGGTGATCGAGACGCCGGGCATCGGGCAGGGTGATGCGGCGATCGTCGACCATTGCGATGTGTCGCTGTATGTGATGACGCCTGAGTACGGGTCGGCGTCACAGCTGGAGAAGATCGACATGCTCGACTTCGCCGACGTGGTCGCTATCAACAAGTTCGAGCGCCGCGGCGGGGACGACGCCCGGCGTGACGTCGCCCGCCAGCTGGTGCGTAATCGTGAGGCGTTCGGCGTCTCCTGGGAGCAGATGCCGGTGTTCGGTACCAGCGCCGCGCGATTCGACGACGACGGCGTCACGGCGCTCTACCAGCACCTCAAGGGACTCCTGGTGGAGCGTGGGTTGCCCGCGGGTGGCGGCGTGCTACGCCAGGTATCTGGGCGGGTCTCTTCCGGGTTGACGAGCGTGGTGCCGAGCAGCCGGGTGCGCTACCTGTCCGATGTCAGCGACGCTGTACGGCGGTACCACGAGCAGACCGGGAAGCTCGCAGAAGCGGCCCGGCGCGCACAGCATCTGCGCACCGCGCGCGACCTGCTAGCCACTGGCGCCCAAGACCCAACAGCGATCAACGCGCTGTTGCAGACGGCCGAGGCGCAGCTCGACCCCGACACCCGTGAGGCACTCGCGCGGTGGCCGGCACGGGCAGCCGAATACGCCGGTGAAGAGCTCCGCTACGAGGTCCGCGGCAAGCAGATCGCCACGCCGCTGCGGCGTACGACCCTGTCCGGTAGTTCCATCCCCCGGGTCGCGCTCCCCCGTACCAAAGACCATGGCGAGCTGGTGCGCTTCCTGCGGGGAGAAAACCTGCCTGGCTATTTCCCTTACACCGCAGGTGTCTTTCCGTTCAAGCGCAGCGGTGAGCCACCCGCGCGCATGTTCGCCGGGGAAGGTGACGCCTTCCGCACGAACCGCCGCTTCCAACTGCTCTCGTCCGGCGCGCCGGCCACCCGCCTGTCGACCGCGTTCGACTCGGTGACGCTTTACGGCCGCGATCCTGACCCGCGTCCCGACATCTACGGCAAGGTCGGCACATCGGGGGTCTCGATCGCCACCCTGGATGACATGAAGGTGCTCTTCTCCGGATTCGATCTGTGCTCACCGGCCACCTCGGTGTCGATGACCATCAATGGCCCGGCCCCCGCCATCCTCGCCATGTTCCTCAACACGGCCGTCGACCAGCAGATCGACGCCTTCCGCGCCGAGCACTCGCGGGAGCCGACCGCCGAGGAACTCGCCGCGCTCACGCGCACGCGTCTTTCGCCCAGGTTCGCGGCACCGTGCAAGCCGACATCCTCAAGGAGGATCAGGGGCAGAACACCTGCATCTTCTCCACCGAATTCTCCTTGCGGTGCATGGCAGATATGCAGGAATGGTTCATCGCCAACGGCGTCCGTAACTTCTACTCGGTGTCGATCTCCGGCTACCACATCGCCGAAGCCGGCGCCAATCCGCTGACCCAGCTCGCCTTCACCCTCGCCAACGGCTTCACCTACGTCGAGGCCTACCTCGCCCGCGGGATGGCCATCGACGACTTCGCCCCGAACCTGTCGTTCTTCTTCAGCAACGGGATGGATGCCGAGTACACCGTGCTCGGCCGGGTAGCCCGCCGCATCTGGGCCATCGCCATGCGTGACCTTTACGGAGCCGACGAACGGTCACAGAAACTCAAGTACCACGTGCAAACCTCGGGCCGCTCTCTGCACGCCCAGGAGATGAACTTCAACGACATCCGCACCACGCTGCAGGCGCTGTGCGCGCTCTACGACAACTGCAACAGCCTGCACACCAACGCCTACGACGAAGCCGTCACCACCCCCACCGACGATTCCGTCCGCCGGGCCCTCGCCATCCAGATGATCATCGACCAGGAATGGGGCCTGTCAGCGAACGAGAACCCGCAGCAGGGCTCCTACCTCATCGACGAACTCACCGACCTCGTCGAAGCGGCCGTCCTCGCCGAATTCGACCGGCTCACCGAACGCGGCGGCGTCCTCGGCGCCATGGAAACCGGCTACCAGCGCGGCAAGATCCAGGACGAGTCGCTGCTCTACGAGCACCGCAAGCACGACGGGTCCCTGCCCCTCATCGGGGTCAACACCTTCCTCAAACCACAATCCGATGAGGTACCGACGCACGTAGAGCTCGCCCGAGCCACCGAACAAGAGAAACAGTCGCAGCTGACCCGCCTAGCCGACTTCCAGCGCCGACACCAGCCCGAGCGCGAGCAGGCCCTCGCCGAGCTCAAAGCAGTCCGCCGCCAACGGGCGCAACATCTTCGCCGCACTCATGGACGCCGTCCGGTCGTGCTCCCTAGGACAGATCAGCCAAGCATTCTTCGAAGTCGGCGGCCAGTACCGGCGCAACGTCTAACGACTGTGGGGGTTAGAAGTCGCCGGCGCGTTGACGCAGTTCACGAAGGGCACCCACCAGCGGCCCCAACCGGCGCGCCGACAGCCCCGGCTCCCGAAACACTTGCTCGTTCAGCTGGTCCGTGGCCGCCAAAGCCCTGCGCCGACCCTTGGCCAACAGGCGCACCAGCACCGCACGCCCGTCCTCGGGATGGGCGACCCGCTTCACCAGGCCTGCCGCCTCGAGCCGGTCGACCGCGTTCGTCACGCTGGTGGGGTGCACCTGAAGACGGCTGCCAATGACCCGCATCGGAAGCGCCCCACGCTGGCTGAACACCAGCAGCATCAGCACCTCGTAGCGCGCGAACGTCAGCCCCAAAGGCCGCAACACCTCATCGGTACGCGCCAAAAGCAGCTGCTGCGCTCGCATGATCGACGTCACCGCCGCCATACCGTCCGCCGCCTCAGCCCACCCATGGGCAACCCAATGCTCCCGCGCCTCTTCCACAGGATCGAACGGCAATCGCGGCGTCACACACCTAGCGTAGCGATCACGTCGGCGTCACCAGAGCCAACTTCGCCGCTATCGGCAGCCGTGAAAGTGCCAGCCGGGATGAATCGCCGCACTCGTATTGCCACTGGTCACGATGTCCTGAGCCCGCGACGACGTCCGTCTGCTACTTGCTACTTGGAGGATGTGCCCGCCGTCCGGCGTCCTGCCCCGCCACGTTCCTCGTCCACGACGACATCGATGACCGCTCAAGCGAGCTGCCCCCAGCCCGAGCAAAACGTCGAGGGTGGTCGACGGACTGAGGCGTCGAAGTCGTTCACTGTCAAACACCGTCACCCCACGCCTTTCCAGGACGGTGATCTCGAGCGGGGTGAACACATCGCTACTGCAACCGAAGAGCGGTATGTATTGCGCGCTCGCCAAATCCAGATTCTTGCGCAGAGCGCGGAAGTATTCGAGCCTGCGCGTCTGTCCCGCGGAGCTCACTACTGCTGCAGTTGCGCCTCCGTCGACGGCGGCGCGCACGAGGGTGCCGACGCTACATCGGCTATCAACGTGAATCACTGCTGCTCCTTGGCCGACAAGCATCCGTCGAATCAGATTTACCGGAGCCCCCTGCCGTCCAACGGTCCAGTGGCCAGCAGCAAGCGGACGCCATGAGGCGATGCTGGAGGCGCTGAAGCAGGCACCGACAGAGCTGGACTGGTTCTACGTGAGCCCCGCTGCCGAGTTCGGCGCCTGGATGACTACGCCGACGACCGGCAGCTATCGCACTAGCGACGTGCTGCTCACCGACGGCGATGGCCACTCCGTCATCCCCGCCGAAGACCTCGCACTGGCGGTCCTCAACGAGATCGAGCAACCGAAGCACCGGCGAAAGCGCTTCCACGTGGGCCCTCTAGGGTCCAGCGCCGCGCTCGCCGGTCATGCGATCACGGTGCCACCATCGCTCGTCCGAGGTCCAGCACGGCGCGGACCACCTCACCCCGCAACTGCTCGTGGTAGCCGCGGTCGATGTCCTCCAGCGCGTACGCACGACTCACGATCGCCGACGGCCGATACCGCCCGCGCTCCGCCAGGTCGAGGAGGAACGCTGCGCCGCGCCGCCCGTGCCACGAGCCGGCCATGCAGCCGCGGATTTGCTTCTCGTACTCCTGCAAGTCGCGCAGCGAGAGCGCCACCTCCCGCTCCCCGTCCGGGTGCACGTTCACCACGACGAGCCTGCCGCGCTTGCCGACGAGCGACATCGCCTGCGAGAGCAAGCCGCCGTCGCCGACGCCCATCGTCATGATGACCGCGTCCGCCATCCGGCCGTGGGTCCACTCGGTGAGCCGCTCCCTCGCCTCGTCGAACGACGCGACCGCGTCGTCCGCGCCGAGCTCACGGGCAAGGTCGCGGCGGACCGGAAGCGGGTCCACCGCGAGAAGCGCTTGGGCGCCGAGGTAGCGCGCAGCCTGCAGCGAGTTGGCGCCCACGCCTCCCACGCCAACGACGACGGCCACCTCACCGGCGCGGAGTTCAGCGGTGTTCTGCACGGCACCCCAGCCGGTGACGCCGGCACAGGCCACCGGACACACGTCGAGCGGCGCCAGGTCCGGTGAGATTTTCAGCAATGACGCCTCATGCACCACGGTGTACTCCGCGAAAAGGCCGAGTAGCACGAAGATACCGAGGTCCTGACCGCGTGCGTGGTGCCGCGCAGTGCCGTCCGACACCTGCCGCCCGGCGCCGAGCAGCGCACCCGCCTCGCAGAGGTTCGTCCAGCCCCGAAGGCACGGGACGCAGCGACCGCAC
>CAVQDA010000009.1:0-161321 GCA_963711145.1 uncultured Actinomycetota bacterium | reverse complement strand
GCCCACGCCTCATCCGGTGCGGCGGGGACGGTGAACGAATTCTCTCAACTGCACGTGCGCTCCCAGCGAGTGAGGTCCTCGGCAAGATCCAAAGTCTGCCGGATCCGGCCCCACGTCGTCGCAGGCTACGGGGATCTGGGCCGGGCCCAGCGCAGCCAATGACGCGCCCCGGCGTCCCCCGTCACGCCGCCGCCCACCTCCGACCAGAGCGAGCGATCGAAGAGCACCGGCGCGCGGAGCTCACCGGCGAAGGTGGCCGCGACCGCGAAGCCCGGACGATGGGCTTGCCGCAGCCGGCGTCCCCCGGCGGTGATTCCCGGCTGGTCGACCAGGGCGATCACGGCCGCGTCACCGCTGGCGGCGGCCAGCCCGGCACGCAGCGACGAGGCAATGCCGCTCTCCCAGGTCCGGATTGGTCACGAACGTCGTCAACGCGTGGCCACCTCCTCAGGCCAGCGCTCGCCGCCGACGACGGTGTAACAGCGGCTCGCTCGCCCCTCCCGCAGCATCCGCAGGCCGCGCTCGAGCAGGTCCGGCCCCCCAGGCAGCAAGGCTCTCCCGGGCTGCCCCATCCGCCGCCCCGCCCCCGGCGGCCAGCAGCACCCCGAGGTGCTCCACTAGCGCTGTCGCTCATTGGCCGGCATCGCTGAGCGCAGGGAGCAGCCTCCCTCATCGACGTCGTTGTGAATGGACCGGCCCCGCCCCCCCCGGGAGCCCGTTTCGCCCCCAGCGCCAGCCAATCACCTCCGCGGCGACCGACACCGCGGTCTCCTCGGGCGCAACGGCCCCGATGTCGAGGCCGATCGGCGAGTGCAGCCTGGCGAGCTCGGCCTCGGTCATGCCGCGTTCGCGCAGCCGCTCGACACGCTTGCCGGTGCAGTACGCCGGCTGCCCGTGCGGCACCGACCAGCCGGCGTCGTGCGCAGGGCGACCTCGAACAGCGGCACGTCGAACTTCTGGTCGTGCGTGAGCACGCAGATCACCGTGCGGGCGTCTCACTGCTCCGGCGGCCACGCTGCGCGCCAGGGTAGCGGTGCGGCCACTCGACGACCACCTCGTGCGCGTCCGGGAAGCGCCGCTCGGCGGCCGAACAGCGGGCGCGCGTCGCACACCGTGACCCGGTAGCCGAGGATCGGGGTGTTTCTCGGCTACCGGGTCACGGTGTGCGACGCGCGCCCGCTGTTCGCCACCGAGCGGCGCTTCCCGGACGCCCACGAGGTGGTCGTCGAGTGGCCGCACCGCTACCTCGCGCGCAGCGTGGCCGCCGGAGCGGTCAACGCGCGCACGGTGATCTGCGTCCTCACGCACGACCAGAAGTTCGACGTGCCCTGCTCGAAGTCGCCCTGCGCACCGACGCCGGCTACGTCGGCGCCATGGGCAGCCGTCGCACCCACGCCGAGCGTCTCGAGCGGCTGCGCGAACGCGGCATGACCGAGGCCGAGCTGGCGAAGCTGCACTCGCCGATCGGTCTCGACATCGGGGCGCGTACCCCCGAGGAGACGGCCGTGTCGGTTGCTGCGGAGATCATCGGCTCGCGCTGGGGCGGCAGCGGGCTGCCGTTGCAGACGACGCACGGTCCGATTCACAACGACGTCGATCGCGAGGCTGCCCCGGCGCTCACCGATGCGGGCGCATGAGCGACGGCCTCGCCCCGACCTCTGGGGTGCTGCTGGCGGCCGGCGGGGGGCGGCGGATGGGGCGGCCCAAGGCGGAGCTGCTGCTGGGGGGGCGGACGCTGCTCGAGCGCGGCTTGCGGATGCTCCGGGAGGCCGGCTGCGATCCGTTGTTCACGGTCGTCGGCGCGAGCGCTGCTGCGGGTTCGCCTCGCGTCGACGACGTTCGTGACCAATCCGGATTGGGAGAGCGGCATGGCCTCGTCGCTGCGTGCCGGGCTGGCCGCCGCCAGCGGTGACGCCGCCGTGATCGCGCTCGTCGACCAGCCGGGAATCACCGCAGAGGCCGTACGCAAGCTGCGGAAGCCCATCGTCCGGGCTTCGCGGTCGCGGCCACCTTCGGCGGTGAGTTCCGCACGCCGGTGCTCTTCGATCGCTCGCTCTGGTCGGAGGTCAGCGCCGCCGTGACGGGGGACGCCGGAGCGCGCCACTGGCTGCGCCGCAACCCGGCGCGGGTGATCCCCGTAGCCTGCGACGACGTGGCCGATCCGACAGACTTGGATCTGCCCGATGACCTCACCCGCTGGGAGCGCACGTGCAGCTAGAGAATTCGTTCACCGTCCCCGCCGCACCGGATGAGGCGTGGGCGGTCCTGCTCGACGTCGAACGCGTCGCGCCGTGCATGCCCGGAGCCACCCTGACCGGCCATGACGGAGACACCTTCGAAGGCATCGTGAAGGTCAAGGTCGGGCCGATCGCGGTGTCCTATCGCGGCACAGCCGCCTTCGTCGATCGCGATGACGAGGCGCGCACGGTCAAGATCGACGCCAAGGGCCGCGAGACGCGGGGTAGCGGCACTGCCAACGCGAAGATCAACTGCCGGCTCACGCCCGGACGGCACCGGTACGCGGGTCGAGGTGGTCACCGACCTGGCCATCACCGGCAAGCCGGCGCAGTTCGGCCGGGGGGTCATCGGCGAGGTTGCCGGCAAGGTCATCACCCAGTTCGCCGACGCGCTCGCCGAGGAGATCTCCTCCGGGTCGGCGACCCCGGCCGCTGCGGAGCCGGAGGCCACGGCAGCACCCGAGGCCACCGCAGCACCCGAACCCGTTCCCACGCCGGCGGCCATCCCCACGCCGGCGGAACCCCGGGTCCGGCGCAGTGCCGAAGCGATCGACCTGCTCGACGTCGCGGGCGCGCCCGTCGCCAAGCGGCTTGCACCAGTGGCGATCCTGCTCGCGTTATTGCTGCTCTTCGTGGCGCTGCGGCGGCGGCGTCGCTGAGAACACAGCTTCCCTCAAGGTTTCACCCGTTCAGGCCCATGACCGGGCTGGAGATCGTCCGATAACTGGTTCTAGGTAGGCGCTACCGGTCGTCTGGCGGGGACTCGGTAGCGCCTACCAATCAATCTGGTGTGGGATCGCCCCGGACGTCCATGATCAACGCTCCCATGATCATGGTTTGAGGCCTCTCAAACGCTTCAGACCTTGATCATGGGAGCGTTGATCATGGTCAGGACGCGGCCGGCTCGACGGGTTCGGTCTCGGCGAGCAGCGCCCGCGTGCGGCATCCGCGTCGGCCTGCGCTGCCGCGGCAAGCGGCTCCGGATCGAGCAGCGCCGGCACCAGCACGCTCGTCGTGAGCTCGATCTGCCAGCGTCTGGCGCCGCCCGCAGCCAGCGCCTCCGCCACGCTCTCGGCAGTGATCGGGTCGGGCGGGCTCCAGGCCAGCTTTCGCTGCAGCGCGGGCTCGAGCAGGTTCTCCACCGGCAAGGTGTGCTCGGCGGCGACCGCGCGCAGCGTGTAACGCGTGGCTGCGAGCCGCGCCGCGGCGTCCGGATCCCGGTCGGCCCACCGTCCCGCCGGCGGGAGCCCGGTACTGGCGGCCGGGCCGGGCAGTTCCGTGTCCGGCAAGTGCATGGCCTCGGCGATCGCATCCCACCAGAGCTGGATCGAGCGTCGCATCCGCGGGCCCGAGAAGACGGGGAGGGCGGCCAGCGCTTCCCTCGACCTCGGGGCGGCCAGCGCCGCGTTGATGATCGCCGCATCAGGTAGTACGCGGCCGGGCGCGATGTCGCGGGCCCGCGCGCGGGCGTCACGGGCGAACCACAGCGCACGTACCGACGCGAGCTGGCGCCGGCTGCGTACCCGGTGGATGCCGCTGGTGCGCCGCCAAGGATCGGCCGGGGGCGGCTTCGGCGCGGCGCTCACCGCGGCCGCGAACTCCTGCTCGGCCCAGCCGAGCTTGCCCTGACGCTCCAGCTCGGCACCCAGCAACTCGCGCAGCTCGATCAGCAGCTCGACGTCGAGCGCGGCGTAGCGCAGCCAGTCGTGGGGAAGCGGCCGGGTCGACCAGTCGGCAGCCGAGAAGCCCTTCTCCAGGGTGTACCCGAGCAGCTGCTCCACGACGCTCGCGAGGCCGACGCGCTCGAAGCCCGCCAGGCGCGCGGCGAGTTCGGTGTCGAAGACCCGCGAGGGTCGCAGCCCGACCTCGGCCAGGCACGGAAGGTCCTGGTGGGCCGCGTGCAGGATCCACTCGGCGTCACCGATGACGTCCTGGATCGCGCCCAGCCCGGGCAGCGGTATGGGATCGATCAGCATGGTCCCGCTGCCTGCCCGGCGCAGCTGCACAAGGTAGGCGCGCTGGCCGTAGCGGTAGCCCGACGCGCGTTCGGCGTCGATGGCCACCGGACCGCTGCCGGCGGCTAGCCGGGTCACGGCTTCAGCCAGCTGCTGCGCGTCGTCAACGACGTCTGGCACACCCTCAGCGGGCTCGGCCAGCAGGATGGCCGACGAAGATTCGCGCGTTGTCACAAAATCTGACACTACGACGCGGGCCCGGGGGAGCCGGACACGTCGTCGTGGAGTGGCGGGCTCGTCAGGGTCAGCGGATGACACCCGCGCGCATCGCCAAAGCCACCATCTCAGCGCGGTCGCCCGTGCCGAGCTTGCGCGCGATCCGCGCCAGGTGACTTTTCACCGTCAGCGCGGAAAGCCCGAGCAGCTCGCCGATCTCCTTGTTGGACTGGCCGTCGGCGACGAGGCGCAAGACCTCGATCTCGCGACCCGAGAGCTCGGCGGCGAGGCCTTCGGCGTTGCCCGTGCCGCGCAGGCCGGTGGCCAGCAGCGGAGCGACGGACGGGTCGGCGTACACCCCGCCCGACAGCACCCGGCGGACGCCGTCGGTGACGATCGTGGCGGACGCGTTCTTCAGCAGGTAGCCGTGGGCGCCGGCGACGAAGGCGGCGCGTACCGAGTAGGGGTCGTCGGCTGCCGAGAGCACGACCAGCCGGGGCCAGCCGCGCTCACGCAGGTGAGCTACCAGGTCAAGGCCACTGCCGTCGGGTAGCCCGAGGTCGAGTACGGCAAGGTCCATCGGGCCGTTACGGGCGCGGGCGCGGGCCTCGGCGACGGTAGCTGCCTCCACGACCTCTGAGGCGCCCATGGCACGAAGCCGGGCAACCATGGATTCGCGCATCAGCGGGTGGTCATCGACAACCATGGCGCGAAAGCCGCCGCTCTGTTGTGCGGTCCGGTCCTGCTGAGTCGGCAAGACCCGAGCATCGACGCTACGCGGGGTCTGCGTGGTCACCGTTCCTCCAGAGCGATCAAGGTGCAGGCCAGCAGTGGTGCTGATGGCCGAGGCAGCGCGGTCGCTGGCGTGACCGCAACTTCCTTCAACTGGAGCTTCGGCTGATCGCGTCGGCCGGCTGTAGCTCGTGCGCCGACCGGGTGATCCTCACTGCTCCAACCGGCCGAACGCGCAAGTGCGGCATCCCAGCTGCCGACGCTGTTGGAAGGCGCTGGCACGCCCAGGTGTGCTGCCGCAAAACGAACGACGCGAATTCTGGTGGAGCGGGGGTGAAGCGCGGGATGGTGCGCCGGCGAACCCCGCGGGCCCTTCGCCTGCTCACGGTCGCGGCCGCCGCCGGTTCGGCGCTCCTGACCTGGGCGCCGGGACTGCTCGGCTTGCCCGCGGCCGATGGCGGTGTCCTCGGCTGCCCGGCCGCCGTGATCCCGGCCATCGCGCTGGCGCTCGCGCTCTCGTCGCTGCTGAACGTCTCGCTCCCGCTCGGCCGGGCCCAATGGCACGTTCGCGGTCTCGACGCCGCTGGAGCCGCACTGCTGCTGCTCTGCGCCGGGCCGGGCCTGTGGGTGGCTACCGGAATGGCCGCCGCCGTGCTGGTCGCCGGTAGCCGGGCGACCGGGGGACGGCGCTGGCGTTCCCTGGAGTACGCGGCATCGTCGGCGTTGCTGCAGACCGCGGTCGCCGTCACCGTCACCTGCGCCCTGCGCTACGGCGGGCTCGGGCCGATCCCGTCGGCCCTCGTCGGGCTGCTGTTCGCGACGATCACCCGGCATGCCATGTCCGCCGGCGGGGTGGCGCTCACCGCCCGCCGCCCGCTGCTCGGGCTGCTGCTGCCGAGGCTGCCCGCCGAGCTCTACACCGCCGGGGGAAACGGCGCGGTCGGGCTGCTCCTCGGCTGGCTGCTGGTGCACGCGCCGTTCGGTGTCGCCGGCCTCGCGGTGCCCGGCCTGCTCGTCGCCAGCACGTACGAACTCCAGGCCCGGCGCAGCGCCGAGGCGAAACTCTTCGCCGCCCTCGCCGTCGAGCAGCAGCGCGCGTCCGGACGCTCGCTCGAGCAGTCCGTCACCGTGCTGATGCTGGTCGCGGCCCGCATCCTGGGCGGTGCCGATGTCGAACTGCTGCTGTCCGGTCCGGAGGGCCTGATTCGCTACGTCGGCGATGAGAGCGGTGTCAGCGGCCGCAGCCGGGTGGATCCGTCGGCGTTCGACGCTCCCTGGGTGCGCCGGCTGCTCGGCCGCTCCTCGGTGCGCCTCGCTGCCGACGAAGGCCGGCCCTCCTGCGCGTTCTCGGTCGGAACGGGCGGGGCGACGCGCGCCGTCGTCGTCGCCCGCCGCCCGCTCGGCGCTTCCGGTTTCACCCGTGCCGACGCGGTCTTCGCCCGGGCTCTGGCGCGGCAGGCCTACCCGTGGCTCACGCCGAACCAAGAGATGGCGATGGCCCGTGATCCCCGGCTCGAGGTCGTCCGGGAGATCGCGCGCCGGATCCTGGCGGCGCCCGAGCCCACCTCTGACCCGCAATGGTCACGGCTGCTGCTCGACGAGGTGCACGGGCTCGAACGTGCGGTGGCGGCCCTGCTCGGCAGCGCGCCCGGGGGCACCATTCCCTCTCCGCGCAACCCAGAGGACCAGGAGACGCCCGCGGACGCGGCACGGCCGGAGTGGACGACGACGGGGCGCCTGCTGTGAGAGCCCGGCACGGCTCCGCGCTCCCACTCGCCGTCTGGGGAGCCCTTGCGGTGCTGCTCAGCGGCTCGGCCACGCTGATAGCAGCGACGTTCGGAGGGCCTTACATCGCGGCGGGGGTGCTGGCCCTGACGGTGGCACTGGCCGGGCTGGGCGCTCACGCCCTGGGACAGCAGTTCGAGCGGGTACGCGCCCGGGCGCTCGCCGGGCTGGAGGGCGCGGAGCCCGGGGGCGTGTCGTCGCCGCAGCCCGCCGAACGTGCGCTGCGGGGCCTGCGCGAGCTGCGCCGGCTGGACCAGGCGCTGAGCGCGCTGCGCCAGCGCATCCAGGTCGCCGATGAGGTGGCCGAGCGCTACCGCCGCGACGCCGACAGCGCCGGTATGGGCATGTTCGAGCTGCTATCGGGTCTGGTGGCGGCCGAAGAAGGGACGCGCGGCCAGCTGGCGGCGGAGCTGCACGACAGCGTCGCCCAGTCGCTCGGAGCAGCGCGGCGCATGCTGTCCGATCCGTGCGACACCGAACTGTGGTCCGAGGTCGGGCCGCTGGTCGAGGAGGCCGAGGACGCCCTGCGCGCGACCATGGCGCGCAGCCGACCTCCGGCGCTGCGTGACGGAGATCTCGCCGCGGCGGTGAGCATCCTGCGCGACGACTTCGACATGCGTTACGGCCTGCGGGTCGCGCTCGAATGGCCGGACGTGGAGTATCCGCTGCCGCTGGCGACGGCGGTCACGCTCTACCGCTTCTTCCAGGAGGGCCTGCTCAACGTCCTCAAGCACGCCGACGTCGACGAAGCGGTCGCGTCGCTCACCGTCGATCGCCGGCACCTGACCGCCGTCGTTCGCGACAGCGGACCCGGATTCGACATGACGGTCCAGGCCGCCGCGGGTGTGGGAGGCCGTCACGTGGGTCTCGGCTTGCTGCGCGAGCGCGCCCGGCTGGCCGGCGGCTCCGTCGACGTGATGAGCGCTCCGGGTGCCGGGACCATGCTCACGCTGCGGCTGCCGCGCCCCGTCGCGCCGCCGCACTGGACCGAGCCGTCCGCCCCGTCGACCGAGATCTCAGCGAACGCGGCTGGTCAGTGACACGACCCCCTGAGCCGGGGGCTCGCCCGCCATCATCGTCATCAGGTCGCACAGCGCTTCGAGGTGGGCGGCCACGGACGCCGGATCGTCCGTTGACCATTCCGGGGACCACGAGCACCGCAGCTCGACCTCGCACGTGTCGTCTTCCTCACGCAGCTGGCCGAACCGGACAGAGGCCGTGGTGGTGACGGTGCCGGCCAGCGCGCTGAACCCGGCCTCGCGTTCGGCGAGCGCCTCCTCGAGCCACGCCCACGTGACCTCCGGAAGCATCGGATCGGTGATCATCTCGGGGTCGAGCCCGGCCCGGGCGTAGCAGGCGATACGGAACGTGCCGCTCCATGCGGGCTGGCCGGCCGGATCGTGCAGCACGACCAGGCGTCCGGCAGCCAGTTCGACGTCACCCCGCTCGAGGGTCGCGGCGAGCGCGATGCCGTAGGGGGCCAGCCGGGTGGGACGGCCCGCTTCCCGGATCAGGATGTCGGTGCGGGCCTGGCCGGCCGAAAGCAGCGCATCGACCACCGAGGTGAAGTCCTGGGGAACCGGCTCGGGCTCTGGGGAGCGCACGCCCTCACCGTAGGCCGGTGCCGGGGGCGGCGGTGCGCCCGCCCCTGCCAACGACAGGCCGGAAGTGGAGCTGCGGCGTCGCTGCGGCGAGATGGGCATCCGATGGTCCGTCAGTGCGTACGAACTCAGGCGGCACTGTGATCGGAATGGTGACGCGGCGAGCGCCGGGGGGCGGCGCGCTCGGGAGCGAGCCGGAAGATCCCCTCCTCGAGCGCACCGACGAACACGGCGGATCCGCAGGTCACGCAGCACCACTCGGGGCAGTCGAGCCCGTGCCCCTCCGCGCAGGGGGGCTGCTCGAACGCGCTCTCCTCGCGGCATTCGGGACACACCAGCCACATGGCGTTCTCCCTCCCGCTGTGTACCGGGTCACGGTCCTTGCAGTGTGCAATGCAGTGTGCAATCGGACGTGCAACAGGAACGTTCGCACGGGCCGCAGGCTGAACCGGGGACCTCGAACAGGTGTGTCGGCCTCCCCGCCCGGCCCCGCCGCTCCCAATACAGACAATCCGACGTACTGGTCGGTCTGTCGGCCGGAAAACAAACGGCCTTTCCTGGTGCATCAGATCGATTGCGCTCATCCCGGCTGCTGCCGGCCGCCTGCATCTGGGGCGCTCCGGCGAAGCTTCATGGAAGGATCGAACGCGTGCACCCCGGGCTGGAAGACGCGCCGTTCCTCGCCGCCGCGCGCCGCCGGCCGGGACCGACGCCGGTCTGGTTCATGCGGCAGGCCGGGCGGGCGCTGCCGGAATATCGCAAGCTGCGCGAGGGCGTCGCGATGCTCGACTCCTGCCGTGACCCCGATCTCGCCGTGGAGATCACGCTGCAGCCGGTTCGCCGCTTCGGCGTCGATGCGGCGATCTTCTTCAGCGACATCGTGGTGCCGCTGGCGGCCGTCGGCGTCGATCTCGACATCGTCGCCGGCACCGGGCCCGTCATCGCCGAGCCGATCCGCGATCAAGCCGCAGTCGCAGCGCTGCGGCCGCTAGAGCCGGGTGATGTGCCCTACACCACCGAATCGGTCAGCAGGCTGGTCGGTGAGCTCGGCGCGACCCCGCTCATCGGCTTTGCGGGTGCCCCTTTCACCCTCGCCAGCTACCTGATCGAAGGCGGTCCCAGTCGCAATTACGCCCGGACGAAGGCATTGATGTACGGCGAGCCGGCGATCTGGCACGAGCTCGCGTCACGGCTCGCCGAGATCGCCCGCACGTACTTGCAAGTTCAGGTCGCGGCCGGAGCGAGCGCCATCCAGCTCTTCGACAGCTGGGCCGGCGCCCTTTCCGAAGCCGACTATCGCGAGTACGTGCTCCCGCACAGCGCCCGCGTGCTGGCCGGCGTCCCGGACGTGCCGCGTATCCACTTCGGGGTCGGCACCGGAGAGCTCTTGCACGCGATGGGTGAGGCGGGAGCCGACGTCGTCGGCGTCGACTGGCGGATACCGCTGGACGAGGCCGCCCAGCGGATCGGCCCCGGCAAGGCGGTGCAGGGCAATCTCGACCCGACGACGTTGCTCGCGCCGTGGCACGTGATCGACGCCCGGGTGCGCCGGATCGTCGCCGAGGGGCGGCGCTGCGAGGGCCACATCTTCAACCTCGGCCATGGCGTACTGCCCGAGACCGATCCCGACGTGCTGACCCGCGTCACCGAACTCGTTCACGAGCTGGGCTCTTCCCGCGAGGGGACATGAGCGGCCGGGTCCTGATCGTCGGCGGCGGGGTGGCAGGGCTCTCGGCGGCGATTGCGCTGCGGGGCAAGGCCGAGGTCACGCTGCGCGAGTCCACCGGGCAGGTCGGCGGCAAGCTGCGGAAAGGCCCGCTGGGTGTCGAGGAGGGCGCGGAGGCGTTCCTCTGCCGGCTGCCCGAAGGCCTCGCCGCCGCCGCCGAAGCCGGCCTGGAACTCACCCACCCGAACCCCGTCCCGGCCCGGCTCTGGCTCGACGGAAAACTGCAGAAGCTGCCGTCCGGAACGCTGCTCGGCGTCCCCGGTGACCTGCGGGCGGCCGCGCCGGTGCTCGGCCTGCGCGGCACGGCCCGTGCCCTGCTCGACCGGGTGCTGCCGGCCACCCCGACCGGCGACGACCCGGCCGTGGGCACGTACGTACGCGCCCGGCTGGGTGACCGGGTGGTCGACCGGCTGGTCGATCCCTTGCTCGGCGGGGTGTACGCGGGCCGGGCCGATGAGCTGTCGCTGCGGATGACCACGCCGCAGCTCGTCCCGGCTTTGAAAGAGCGCTCGCTGCTGGAAGCTGCGCGCCGGCTGGCCCCGAAACCGACCGGCCAGCCGGTCTTCGCGACCCCGGTCCAGGGGATGGGTGAGCTGGTGAAGCGGCTGGCCGCGGTGAGCGGCGCCCAGATCGTGCTGGGCAGCCCGGTGACCGACCTCGATCGCGAGGGCGACGGCTGGCGGGTCGACGGCGAGAGCTATGACGCCGTCGTGCTGGCCGTGCCGAACGCCCCGGCGAGCAAGCTGCTCGCCCCGCTCGGCGTGGCGGTGCCGGAGCTGGCGTACGCCAGCGTCGCGCTGGCGACCTTCGTCTTTCCCAACGACACCGAACTTCCCGCTGCCAGCGGCTTTCTGGTGCCCGCGACGCAGCGCCGGCTCATCAAGGCGTCGACGTTCCTGTCCTCGAAGTGGGAGCACATCGCCCAGGGATTCGACGGGGTGATCGTGCGGTGCAGCGCCGGGCGGGCGGGCGCCGCGGGTGATCTCGCACGCTCTGACGTCGAGCTTGCCGGGGTGCTGTGCGCCGAACTGGGCGAGGCGACGGGGATGCGGCGCCGGCCGCTGGAGACCAGCGTCGTGCGCTGGGGCGGCGGGCTGCCGCAGTACGCCCCGGGTCATCAGGAGCGGGTCGTCGCTGTCCGCGCCGCGCTGCCGCGCGGGATCACGCTGGCCGGCGCCGCCTGGGACGGGGTCGGGATTCCCGCGTGCCTGCGCTCCGGCGCCGCGGCAGCCGCGGAGGTCGCAGAAACCCTCGCACTGCCAAAAATTTGAGGAAACGCACGCTTTTCGGCCGCCGAACCGTGCGTTTCCCGAAGTTTTCGGTCGATGGGGGCGACAGCGACCTCGCGCATCCGGTGAGAGACTGGACGCATGGCCGAGAGTGAGAAGTCCGCCCGCGAGCTCAACGACGAGTTGCTCTACTGCTGCTACGCGGTGTTCCGGGCGCCCAAGCCCCTCCCGCAGGACCGCAGCGAGCTGACCGCCGAGGTCGAGGCGCTGCTGGAGCAGTCGCTCGCCAAGGACGTCTACACCCGCGGCACGTATGACATCAGCGGCTACCGGGCCGATGCCGATCTGATGATCTGGTGGACCTGCCCGGATCCTGACGTGCTGCAGGAGACCTACGGCCGCTTCCGCTCCACCGCGCTGGGGCGCCACCTCGAGCCGGTGTGGTCGGCGTACGGGCTGCACCGCCCGGCCGAGTTCAACCGCAACCACATCCCGGCGTACGTGCGGCGCGAGGACCCGCGCAAGTACATCTGCGTCTACCCGTTCGTGCGCGCGCTGGACTGGTACGTGCTGCCCGACTACGAGCGCAAGGGCATGCTCGCCGAGCACGGGATCATGGGGCGCGAGTACCCGGATGTGCGGGCGAATACCGTCGCGGCGTTCGGGCTCGGCGATTACGAGTGGCTGCTCGCGTTCGAGGCCGACGAGTTGCACCGCATCGTCGACTGCATCCGTCACTTGCGCACCAGCCGCGCCCGGCTCTACACCAAGCTCGAGATCCCCTTCTACACCGGCGTGCGCAAGCCGCTGGCCGAGATCGTGGCGGCGCTGGCGTAGGCGTCTACCCGGCCGGCAGCAGGGTGTGCCAGCGCTGCTGGCCGACGGCCGCTCCCATGTCCAGCTCCCGCCGGGCGCCGTCGGGTTCCCATCCGGCGGCAGCCAGGAAGCTGTGCAACGGCGAATCACCGTCGAACGTCCAGATGCGGGCGAAGGTGAGGCCGGCGTCGATGAGCGTCTGCATACCGGCCGCCAGCAGCCGGCTCCCGTGACCCATCCGCTGCTCGGCCGGTACGACCGTCAACGCGAGCACCTCGCCGTCGCTCGCGGCGGCGTCCTCGTCCTCACCGGGCCCGACGGCGAGATACCCGACGATCTCGCCGGCGCTGAGCGCGACGAGGAGCCGGTGGGCCGGGGACGGGGCGCTGCTGATCGCCGCCCGCCAACCGGCCTCGACCAGCGTCACGTCGAGCGCATCGAGCGCGCCCGGCGGCAAATGCGGCGCGTAGCAGGTGTGCCAGGTGTGCACCTGGATCTCGGCCACCGGGACAGAATCGCCCGCCCGGGCGGGCCTGACACTGGCATCGGCAGTCGTCGGCGGCGTCCCCGGACCGCTCATACCTTCGGGAACTCGGGACTCCAGGTGCCGTCGTCGCTGCGGACGAAATCGCCGAGCAGCCCCGGCAACTCCGCAACCATGATCGAGGCCACCTGGTCGAAGATGCGCCGGATCTCGTTCTCCGCGCCGGGATCCGTGCGCGCCGCGATGACGTGACGCAGTGCCCGCACGTTGACGGTCCAGCCGATGCTCGTCGCCACCCCGTCCGGGGCATAGCGGCGCAGGCCCGACGTCACTTCCTTCTTGCGGTGGAACGGCACTCCCTCGCCGTCGAGGCCCAGCTTGTCGGCGGCCATCACCTGGAAATGTTCCATGCGCTCGAGCAGGTCCTGGGCTTCGGCGAGCAGTTCGGGATCCTCGCGGATCTCCCGCGGGTGCTCGAACGGAAGATCGGTCAGCCGCACGAAACGCAGCGACTCCTGGGAGAACGCGCTGCCCGCCCGATGGCGCACCAGTTCGTGGGTGGCGACCCGGGAAACATTGAGGAACACGAACGAATAATTGGCGTGCTCGATCACCGAACCGTGACCGCTGCGCAGGATATTGGTCAGATAGACGTCCGTATCGGCCCGGATCCGGGTCACGTTGGGGTTGAGCCCCACGTCCCACGACCGGTAGCACAGCCGGCCCATGAACTCGACGAGCCGCTCGCCCTCGGCCCGCCCGTCCTCGCCCTCGGCGCGCACCCGATCGAGCCAGGCGGTGCCGCCGACGGCGTCCAGGTAGGCGCGCACGCCCGCCCAGTCCAGGGCCGGACGGGCGATCAAGAAAACCTGGGGACTGACCTCTCGCACGCGGGTCAGCGTACGGGGATGGCCGCGGATGCGGATTGGCGGCACGCCGCCGCAAAGGCGGACGTGCGAGCGAGATGTCTCTTACGCTGAGCGCACTTTGCGTGCATATGCCACCGCATGCTGATGACCGCCAGGTGCGATTCCGAGATTCCCGAGAAATGAGGCCTGATGCGACACGCCCGTCGCCGCACGGTTTCCGTCCTTACGGCCGGCTTCACCGCCCTCGCAATCGCTGCACTCCCGGCATTGACCTCCACCGCGTCCGCCGGTGCCGCTCCCCGCGTCGAGGTGCGCGACACGCACCCGGCCTGGGCCGTCAGTTCGGCTGAGGTGGCGAAAGCGCCGTCGGCGAAGTCGATCAAGGCGCGCGTCTACCTCAGCCCCCGTAACGAAGCGGCTCTCGACGCTGCGGTGGCCGCCGTCAGCACCCCGAGCAGCCCCAGCTACCGGCATTACCTGACGCCGGCGCAGTTCCGGGCCCAGTACGGCCCGGCACCGGACGCGGCCGCGAAGGTCAGTTCCTGGCTGCGTGGCGCCGGGCTCAAGGTGTCCGCTCTGCAGCAGAACGGTCGCTACTTCACCGTCACCGGTTCGGTGAGCAACGCCCAGAAAGCGTTCGGCACGAAACTGTCCATCTACCGCCGCGCCGGGGGCACCTACCAGGCTCCCGTCGGACACGGTGACCGTGCCGAGCGACGTGAGCTCGTATGTCCTCAGCGTTACCGGCCTGGACGAGGCGCCCGCCACCGTCTCGCCCAAGGTGGCGGTGGATCTGCTGCCGAGCCAGTACGACGCGATGCGCAAGCAGGCGCCGTCCGATTACCCGGTGGGCTTCCGCAACGCCAAGCCCTGCGGCAGCTACTACGGCCAGCTGACCGCGAACGTCGAGGGTGACTACACGACCAAGCTGCCGAACTACTGGGGCCGCGCGCTCTTCTACACGGTCTGCGGCTACCGGCCGTCGCAGTTGCGCAGCGCGTACGGCGCCCCTGCCGCGCTCACCGGCAAGGGCGTGACGGTCGCCATCATCGACGCCTACCAGTCGCCGACGTTGCTCAAGGACGCCAACCGCTACGCCAAGGACACTGGTGACAAGCCGTTCGCGCGGGGCCAGCTCCTCACGTTGAAGCCCAGGGTGCCGTTCAACGACCAGGCGGCCTGCGGCGCCGCGGACTGGTCCAGCGAGCAGTCGCTCGACGTGGAGGCCGTGCACGGCTTCGCTCCGGGCGCGCGCATCCTCTACGTCGCGGGGGCCAGCTGTAACGGCATCGACCTCCTGGACTCCGAGGTGAGCGTCGTCGACGACAACCGCGCCTCGATCGTCTCGCTGTCCTACGGCGACCTCGAGTCCACCGAGACCACCGGCCAGGCCATCTTCGACACGTACCTGTTCAAGCAGGCGGCGCTGCAGGGCATCGGCTTCTACATCGCCTCCGGTGACAACGGCGACGAGCTGCTGTCCACCGGCCTCAAGCAGGTCGACTCGTCCTCGTCCAACCCCTACGCGACCGCGGTCGGCGGAACGTCCATCGCCATCGGCCGCAAGGGCCAGTACAAGTTCGAGACCGGATGGGGGACCCGGCTCTGGTCGCTGTCGCCCAACGGCAAGAGCTGGATCGACCCGCAGTTCCACGGCGGCGGCGGGGGCGGCTTCAGTGCCCTGTTCAACCGGCCGACGTACCAGAACGGGGTCGTCCCGGTAGGTTCCCCGGCGGGACGTGGGGTGCCTGACGTCGCGATGGACGCCGACCCGACGACCGGCATGCTGCTGGGCCTCACCCAGCAGTTCCCGAACGGCGTGTTCTACGCCGAGTCGCGCGCCGGCGGCACCAGCCTCGCGGCCCCGCTGTTCGCCGCGGTGCAAGCCCTTGCGAGCCAGGCCCAGCACACCCGGCTCGGCTTCGCCAACCCGCGTATCTACGCGCTTGCCCGCCAGCAGAAGGCTGGTAAGGGTGTCGCCGCGTTCCGTGACGTGACCGGTGCCCATGACGGCGCCGCGAACGTGCGAGCGGACTTCGTGAACGCGGTCAACCCCTCCAACGGGGTGGTCTATTCGGTGCGTTCCTTCGACGACGACACCTCGCTGGCGACCACGGCGGGCTGGGACGACGTCACGGGAGTGGGCACGCCGGCACCCGCGTACTACACCGCGACGGGACGTTAGACCGTAAATTCCGCAGTTTGTCGGGGACCATCACGGGACTTGTTGCGGCAGTTGTCACACCGCGCTCAAGGCTGACCCCGTGATGTGCCGATCACCCCGTCACCCCGTCACACCCGGAACCCCCGAACGGGTGTGACGGGGCCTTCGAGGCCTGCCGTCGGGCTTTTACCGGCGGTCGGCACTAGCGTGGGGCCCATGGGAATCCTGCCTCCCGGCCCGTTCGGTCGCCTGCTCGTCGCGATGGTGACCCCCTTCACTGCTGACGGCGCTCTCGACGCCGCGGGCGCCCAGGCCCTCGCCGCTCACCTGGTCGATCAAGGCTGCGACGGTCTGGTGATCAGTGGCACCACCGGGGAGTCCCCGACCACGAGCGATGCGGAGAAGGACCGGTTGCTGCGCGCCGTCCTCGAGGCGACGGCCGGTCGCGCCGTCGTGGTCACGGGCGTCGGCAGCAATGACACCGCGCATTCGATCGAGCTGGCCGTCGCCGCCGAAAAGGCAGGCGCCGCCGGTGCGTTGATCGTCACCCCGTACTACAACAAGCCGCCCCAGTCGGGCCTGCTCGCGCACTTCACGGCGATCGCCGATGCCACCGAGCTGCCGGTCATGCTCTACGACATCCCGGCGCGCACGGGCGTCCCCATCGCCACCGAGACCCTCCTACGCCTCGCCGAGCACTCGAAGATCGTCGCGGTGAAGGACGCCAAGGGTGATCTCGCGGCCAGCAGCGCGGTGCTCGCCGCCACCGACCTGGCGTACTACTCGGGGGAGGACGCGCTCAACCTGCCGCTGCTGGCGGTCGGGGCGGCAGGCTTCGTCAGCGTCGTCGGCCATGCGTTCGCCCCGCAGTTACGCGCGATGCTGGAGGCCTTCGACGCCGGCGATACGCGGCAGGCCATCGCGCTGCACCACCGGCTGTTGCCCGCCTACACCGGCTTCTTCCGTACGCAGGGCGTGATCACCACCAAGGCGGCGCTGCGGCAGCTCGGGCTCCCGTCCGGGCCGGTGCGCCTCCCGCTGGTGGATGCGACCACAGCCGGAGCTTGATGCCTTACGGGCTGATTGCGCCGCCGCCGGTCTGGATCTGCCGGCATGAGCCATCCCCATCCCGATCTCAGCGCTCCCGGTCCGCTGGCCGACGAGGGCCTGAGGATCGTCGCGCTGGGAGGCCTCGGCGAGATCGGTCGAAACATGACCGTCTTCGAGCACGCCGGTCGCCTGCTGATCGTCGATTGCGGGGTGCTGTTCCCCGAGTCCGACCAGCCCGGCGTCGATCTGATCCTGCCGGACTTCAGCGCCATCCGCGATCGGCTCGGCGATATCGAAGCCGTCGTGCTCACCCATGCCCACGAGGACCACATCGGAGCAGTGCCGTTCCTGCTGCGCGAGCGTCCCGATCTGCTCATGGTCGGCAGCCGATTCACCCTGGCCCTGCTGCGCGCCAAGCTTTCCGAGCATCGGATGAAGCCCGAGATGCTCGAGGTCATCGAGGAGGGCCGGGCCAGCTTCGGGCCGTTCGACTGCGAGTTCTTCGCGGTCAACCATTCGATTCCGGACGCGCTGGCGGTGGCCATCCGTACCGCCGCGGGCACGGTGCTGCACACCGGCGATTTCAAGATGGATCAGCTCCCGCTCGACGGGCGCATCACCGACCTCGGCGGCTTCGCCCGGCTCGGGCGCGAGGGCGTCGATCTGCTGCTCTCGGACTCCACCAATGCCGACGTCCCGGGGTTCGTCACGAGCGAGCGCGAGATCGCTCCGGTGCTCGACGACGTGTTTCGCACCTCGCAGCGGCGGGTGATCGTGGCCTGCTTCTCCAGCCACGTCCATCGCGTTCAGCAGGTGCTCGACGCGGCCCAGGCCCACGCGCGTTCCGTCGCTTTCGTCGGCCGCTCGATGGTGCGCAACATGGGCGTCGCCCGCGATCTCGGCCTGCTCCGGGTGCCGCCGGGCCTCGTCGTCGACGCCCGCGAGATCGACGCCCTGCCCGACAAGCATGTCTGCATGATCTCCACCGGATCCCAGGGCGAGCCGCTGTCGGCCCTCTCGCGGATGGCCAACCGTGACCACCCGGTGCGTATCGAATCCGGCGACACCATCGTGCTGGCCTCGAGCCTCATCCCCGGCAACGAGAATGCGGTCTACCGCGTGATCAACGGGTTGACCCGATGGGGCGCCCGGGTGATCCACAAGGACGTCGCGAAGGTCCACGTCAGCGGCCACGCGCCCGCCGGCGAGCTGCTCTACGTGCTCAACATGACCCGCCCGAGCAACGTCGTCCCGGTGCACGGCGAATGGCGCCACCTGCGTGCCCATGCGCAGCTGGCCATCGCGAGCGGGGTGCCGCCCGAGCGCGTGCTCTGCGTCGACGACGGGATGGTCGTCGATCTCGTCGACGGGCACATCTCGGTGGCCGGCAAGGTCGATTGCGGCTACGTCTACGTCGACGGCAGCAACGTCGGAGACGTCTCCGAGGAGCAGCTCAAAGACCGGCGCATCCTCGGCGAGGAGGGCTTCATCACCATCACGGTGGTGGTGGACTCGACCACCGGGAAGGTCGTCGGTGGTCCGGAGATCTTCGCCCGCGGCTTCTCCGCGCTCGGCGAGGCGGCCTTCGACGAGGTACGGGAGCGGGCAGCGCGGGCGCTGGACGCCTTGCTCGCGGAAGGCGTCTCCGAGCCGGCCGCCATGCGACGCGCGCTGCGCCGGGTGGTCGGCAAGTGGGTGGCCGACACCTACCGGCGACGCCCGATGCTCGTGCCGGTGATCGTCGAGGTCTGACCCCCCTGGGGGCCGGCAGGTGGCGGTCAGGCGGTGGCGGTCAGGCGCACGACCATCCCGGGCTTGGGGATCGAGCGGCGGTGGCGGGCGATCCAGCGGCGGCCACGGACGGTGAACGCCACGGCGAAGACGGTGCCGAGGATGAGCGACGAGAGGTGCCCGACCGCCGACATGTCGAGGCTGTCGACGCCGACGAGCAGCCCCGGGATCACGATCGCTCCTGACAGCACAGCGGCGATTCGCAGCTTCCAGCTACCGAGGACGAGGCAGGCCGCCATCGCCGCGAGGATCACGTAGCTCGGGCCGACGTCGAGGATGTCGACTTCCGAACGCGGCGCGGCATGCCAGGCGATCTGCAGCAGCAGCATTCCCTCGGAGAGCAGCGACGCGACGACGTGCGCCCCGAAGGCGATCAGGAGCGCCCGGCCGGGGCCGAGCTTGCGCTCGAGGCCTCCGAGCAGGATCAGCGTGAGCGGTACCCAGAGCCACGTGTTGCCGAGGTCGACGAAGGCGCTGGCCGGCAGCACGAAGAGCGGGTCGATCGCCAGGTGGGTGATGTTGGTGCTGGCCGCCTTCGCGAGAGCCATCCGGTCGTCATGCGGGAGCAGCAGCATCACGCACTCGGTGACCACCAGGCCGAGCGCGAACCAGGCGGCGAGCGGCGCCATCCGCACGCTCGCCTGCATGCGGATGGCGAGTTCCCTCAGCCGGCGGACGAGGGGGTACGTCACTAACGTCCGCCTTTCGTCTCGTGGGGCTGCGCGCGACCGGGAGCCTGCCGACGTCGTGCCGGCGCTTACCGAGGCCTGGGGGGTGACTCCATCATCGGCCGGTGGCGGCAGGTTCTGGACGTACTTTCGACCTTGCCCGGCGGGGCTAAACGCGGTGTGTCCTGGGCCTGAGAGCTCGCTGTGAATTCCATGCCCGGCTGCGCCCCGGCCGTGTTCGCCAGCGGCGGACTCCGCCGATTTCGGAGCGTCAATGGGCGATCCGGGCGCCGGAGCGTGCAAACGTGGGGACTGTGCCGACTTCGACCAGGGGCGGCCGGTCGCCCGCGCGCTCCGGCACCCGCTCCACAGCCGCCCGTAGCAGGCGTCCGCCCGCCAAGGCGGCCAAGCGTTCGCCGAGCCGGAGGGGCCGGGCGCCCAAGCGCCAGCCGCTACTCGTCGTCCTGGTCAGGGCCGTCTGGCGGCTGATCCGGGGCATCTGGCTCGGGATCGCCCGCGGCCTCGGCGCTGCCGTGCGCGCGGTGGGCAGCGGCGCCCGCGAGCTCAAGCTCGAGCCCGCGGCCCGCCGTGACGGGCTTGGCCTGGCCGTCCTCGCCCTCGGTGTGGTCACCGCAGCCGCCGTCTGGTGGTCGGCCGGTGGGCCCGCCGGCCGCGTCGTCGCGAACGTGCTGCGCAGTGCTGTGGGGGTGGGAGCAGCGTGGCTGCCGCCCCTGCTCGTCCTGCTCGCCTGGCGTCTGGTGCGCCACCCCGCCGAACCCGGCTCCGGCGGGCGGCTCGTCGTCGGCTGGCTCGCCATCGCGTTCGGCGTGCTGGGGATCGTGCACATCGCCCATGGCGTCCCCGACTCGACGAAGGGCGCGTCCGCGATGCGCCATGCGGGCGGTGACGTGGGCTACCTCTCGTCGTCACCGCTCACCAGCGGGCTGACCCCTTACGTCGCCGCACCACTGCTGGCGCTGCTGGCGATCTTCGGGATCTGCGTGCTCACCCGCACCCCGCTGGCGAGCCTGCCCTCGCGGCTGCTCATGCTGCGTGACCGCCTGCTGCACCGCACCTCTGAGGCTGCGGGCGAGGACGACCTGCTGATCGACCTGCGCGACGACCCGCCGCCGCCGGTGAAGCGGACCCGCAGCTCTCCGCGCAGTCGCGTGGGCGTCTTCTCCACCGACGCCCCCTACGACGTGGCCACCGACAAGTCGCCCGGGCTGGCGGCTGAGCTTGCCGGTGGGGCCGGCGCCGACCACCAGGACGCTTCAGCTCCCGCCGCTCCCTCAGCCTCGCCGAGCCCGCGTGACCCGGTGCCGGTTCCGAAGAAGGCCGAGCAGCTCCCGCTTCCCGCGTCGGGCGACTACCAGCTCCCGCCTCCCGAACTGCTGCGCGACGGCACCCCGGCCAAGGCGCGTACCAAGGCCAATGACGCGGTGATCGCCGCGCTGACCGACGTGTTCCGCAGCTTCGACGTCGATGCCGCCGTGACCGGTTTCTCGCGCGGGCCCACCGTGACCCGCTACGAGATCGAGCTCGGCCCGGCGGTCAAGGTCGAGCGGATCAAGGCCCTGCTGCGCAACATCGGCTACGCGGTCAAGAGCCCCGACGTGCGGATCATCGACGTGATCCCGGGCAAGAGCGCGGTCGGCGTCGAGATCCCGAACACCGACCGCGAGAACGTCAGCCTCGGCGACGTCCTGCGCAGCACCGCTGCCACGCTCGACCCGCATCCGCTGCTGGTCGGCCTCGGCAAGGACATCGAGGGCCGGTTCGTCGTCGCGAACCTGCAGAAGATGCCGCACATCCTGGTCGCGGGCGCCACCGGCTCCGGCAAGTCGACGTGCATCAACACGCTCATCACGTCGGTGCTGGCGCGAGCCACTCCGGAGCAGGTCAGGCTCGTGCTCGTCGACCCGAAGCGCGTCGAGCTCACCGCCTACGCCGGCATCCCGCATCTGGTGACCCCGATCATCACGAACCCGAAGAAGGCCGCCGAGGCCCTGCAGTGGGTCGTGCGCGAGATGGACTACCGCTACGAGGACCTGTCGGCCAGCGGCGTTCGCCACATCGACGACTTCAACCGCAAGGTGCTCGCCGGCGAGATCACCGCGCCGCCCGGCAGCGAGCGCGTCTACACGCCGTATCCCTACCTGCTGGTGATCGTCGACGAGCTGGCCGACCTGATGATGGTCGCCCCGCGCGACGTCGAGGATTCGATCGTGCGCATCACCCAGCTGGCGCGCGCTGCCGGGATCCACCTGGTGCTCGCGACCCAGCGCCCGAGCGTCGACGTCGTCACCGGCCTGATCAAGGCCAACGTGCCGAGCCGTCTCGCGTTCGCCACGGCGAGCCTCGCCGACAGCCGGGTCATCCTCGACCAGCCGGGCGCCGAGAAGCTGGTCGGGCTCGGTGACGCGCTCTTCCTGCCCATGGGCGCCAACAAGCCCAACCGCATCCAGGGCGCGTTCGTCTCCGAGGACGAGATCGCCAAGATCGTCCGCTTCTCCAAGGAGCAGGCGCAGCCGGTCTACCGGGAGGACGTGGACGCTCCCGCGGCGGAGTCCAAGCGAGAGGTGGACGAGGACGTCGGCGACGACCTGCAGCTGCTCTTGCAGGCGGTCGAGCTCGTCGTCGGCACCCAGTTCGGGTCGACCTCGATGCTGCAACGCAAGCTGCGCGTCGGTTTCGCGAAGGCCGGCCGGCTGATGGACCTCATGGAGTCGCGCGGGGTCGTCGGGCCGAGCGAGGGATCGAAGGCTCGCGAGGTGCTGATCATGCCGGAGGAGCTGGAGAGCGTCCTGGTCACCTTGCGCGGCGGCTGACCGCGGCGTGTGACACGCCTGACGGGCACATTTCCCGGCGCGGCGCGGCCGGTTCGGGCAGGGGAGCCGACTTACGCTTTCCGCGGTATTTCCTGACGTTCGGAGTGGGTGGAGCCGGTGTCTGTCGCCGAGCAGGCCGACGCGATGACGGGCGGGCATGGGCCGGTGGGCGCCCAGCTGGCTCGAGCCCGGAACGCGCACGGCCTCTCGATCGACGACCTGTGCCGCCGTACCAAGATCCGCCCCGCCGTCATCAGCGCCCTCGAGCGAGACGATGTCGGCCCGAGCGGCGGGGTGGTCTACGCGCGCGGGCATCTGCGCAGCCTCGGCCGGGCCCTCGGCCTCGACGTGACCCCGCTGCTCGCCGCGTTCGACGCGAGCCACGGCACCGCGTTGCCCCCCGTGCTGGTGCCCGACACCGATGCTGCCGAGGTGAGCCTGCGCTCCAGCGGGCCACCGGCGGCCGGCCCGCGCTGGCCGCTCGCCATGGCGGCGGTCCTGGTGGTGGTGATCGTCATCGCTGTGGTGCAGCTCGTGTTCCCCGGATCGAAGAACTCGGTGCGCCAAACCGGTGCCGCGATCTCGACCCCCGCCCCGGCCAAGACCCTGGCACCGAAGGCCTCTACGCACCCCCCGTCCCTGACCTTCCCGGTGCCGGCGCAGGGCGTCACCCTGCGCATCGTCCTGACCAGCAAGCCGAGCTGGCTCGACGCCATGGACGAGCGCGGCGTCCAGCTGATCCAGCGCGTGGTCCAGCCGTCGAACCGGCCGCTCGATCTGCACGCCGCCGGACAGTTGCGAGCCACCATCGGTGATGCGAGCGCTGCGGCCGTCTCGTGCAACGGCCATCCGCTGGGCGCGCTCGGCGGGCCGCGGCAGGTGGTCACCCTGACGCTCGTGCGCGGCAGCGCCCAATGCCCGGGAAGCTGACCCGGCGCGACGCATCGTGACTGATGCCTGACCGGTCGTAGCGGCCAAGCGGCCGATCGGGCGCGTTGACCCGGCGGCTACCCTCGGGGGATGCCCCCCCGTCGTGCCGCCCTGGTCACGCTGGGCTGCGCGCGTAACGAGGTGGACTCCGAAGAGCTGGCGGGGCGGCTCACGGCCGGCGGCTGGGCGATCGTCGAGGATGCATCCCAGGCCGATGCCGTGCTGGTCAACACCTGCGGTTTCATCGCCGCCGCGAAGAAGGATTCCGTCGACGCGCTGCTCGAGGCCGCGGACGTGGCCGGCGGGAGCCCGGTCGTCGCGGTCGGGTGCATGGCTGAGCGCTATGGCCGCGAGCTTGCTGACGCACTTCCGGAGGCGGCGGCCGTCCTGGGCTTTGACGACTACCCGGCGATCGCGTCGCGGCTCGACGCCATCGTCGCCGGCGAGCGTCCGGCGGCGCATACCCCGCACGACCGCCGCACCCTGCTGCCGATCAGCCCGGCCGAGCGCGGGGCGGCTCGCGTCTCCACCCCCGGACACGGGTTCGGTGCCCCCGATTCCGAGCCGCTGCCGATCGGTCCCGGTCCGCGCACGCTGCGCCGGCGGCTGTCGGGAGGTCCCGTCGCGTCACTGAAACTCGCGTCGGGCTGCGACCGGCGCTGCGCGTTCTGCGCCATCCCGAGCTTTCGCGGCGCCTTCGTCTCCCGGCCGCCGGAGGACATCCTGGCCGAGGCCGAAGCGCTGGCGGCCGACGGCGTCCGCGAGCTCGTGCTGGTCAGCGAGAACTCGACCGCCTACGGCAAGGATCTCGGCGACGTGCGCCTGCTGGAGCAGCTGCTTCCCGCGCTGGCCGCGGTGGCGGGCGTGCTTCGGGTGCGGGTTGCCTACCTGCAGCCGGCCGAGCTGCGCCCCGGGCTGCTGGAGACGATCCTGACCACGTCGGGCGTCGCGCCTTACCTCGACCTCTCCTTCCAGCATGCGAGCGGCGAGGTGCTGCGCCGGATGCGCCGCTTCGGCGACGGCGAGCGTTTCCTGGGCCTGCTCGCGGAAGGCCGCCGCTACGCTCCTGACCTGGGTGCCCGCAGCAACGTGATCGTCGGCTTCCCCGGTGAGACCGCCGCCGACGTCAAGGAGCTCACCCGCTTTCTGGAGGCCGCCCGGCTCGACGCGGTGGGCGTCTTCGGCTACAGCGACGAGGACGGCACCGAGGCCGTGGGACTTGCCGGCAAGGTCGGCGCAGCGACCATCAGCAGGCGGGTCGCGAGGCTGGTCGATCTCGCCGAGCAGCTCACGGCCGAGCGCGCCGAGGAGCGGGTCGGCAGCGTCGTCGAGGTTCTGGTCGAGGAGGTCGACGCGGAATCCGGCGTGGCCGAAGGCCGGGCTGCCCATCAGGCCCCGGAGGTCGACGGCTCGTGCACGGTGCGCCGGCCCTCCGGGGCCGAGCAGTTTGCCGTCGGCGATCTGGTACGCGCCGAGGTGGTGGCCAGCAGCGGGGTCGACCTGGTGACCGAACCGGTGGCGGTACTCGTCGCGCCGGGCGCGCAGCGGTGACCGGCGGCGAGGTGACGGTGGATCCCCAAGTGGCACCCCGCCCTGACGAGCCGACCCCACCCCGCCCTGACGAGCCGACCCCGCCGCGCCCCGGAGCTGAAGCCGCCGCCCGGCTGCAGCAGCGACTTCAGGCCGTGCCCGCGCGTCCCGACCCCGCCGGTGACGCGGCCTCGGGCGTGGGCGTCTGGAACCTGGCGAACGCGCTCACCGGCTTTCGGATCGTGCTCGTGCCGTTCTTCGCCGTGTTCCTGTTCGCCGGCACCGGTCACGAGACCGGATGGCGGATCGCGGCCTGGGGGGCCTTCGCCGCGGCGGCGTTCACCGACCGGCTCGACGGCCAGATCGCCCGGGCCCGCGGGTTGGTGACCGAATTCGGCAAGCTCGCCGACCCGATCGCCGACAAGGCGCTGGTCGGCACCGCGCTGGTCGGGCTGTCGCTGCTGCACGACCTGTCGTGGTGGGTGACGGCGATCGTGCTGGCCCGCGAGATCGGGGTGACCCTGCTGCGTTTCTGGGTGTTGCGCCACGGCGTCATCCCGGCGAGCCGCGGCGGCAAGCTGAAGACCCTGCTGCTGAACATCGGGATCGGGCTCTACGTGCTGCCCCTGTCCGGCGCGCTGCACGTGATCGCGTCGATCATCCTCGGGGTGGCGGTGGCGGTCGCCCTCGTCACGGCCGCCGACTACGTCGGCACCGCGCTCGCGATGCGCAGGGCTGCCGGTGCGCGCTGAACTTCTCGCGGTCGGCGACGAGCTGCTCTACGGCGACATCCTCAACGGCAACGCGGCGCAGCTCGGGCGCCAGCTGGCCGACGTCGGGATCACGGTCACGCACAGCGGGGTCGTCGGCGACGACATCGAGACGATTGCCGAGGCGCTGCGGGCGGCGCTGTCCCGGGCCGACGCGGTCCTGCTCACCGGGGGCCTCGGGCCGACCCAGGACGATCTGACCCGGGAAGGGCTCGCCCGCGCCGCCGGCGTCGCGCTGCTGCGCGACGATTTCCTCGAGGGTCAGCTGCGGCACCGGTTCCGCGACCTGCGCCGCACCGTCCCCGACATGAACTACCGGCAGGCCGACCTGCCGGAGGGTGCCGACCCGTTGCCGAACGAGCGGGGGACGGCGCCCGGCATCCGGCTCGAGCTGCTCGGCGGGATCGCGTACGCCATGCCCGGGCCGCCGCACGAGATGCAGCCGATGTTCGCCGCGTCGGTACTTCCCGACCTGCTGCGCCGTGCCGGTGAGCCGGCCGTCGTCGTGCACCGGGTGCTGCACACCTCGGGGATGTGGGAGTCGGCCGTCGCCGACGCGATGGCGCCCGAGGTCGAGCGGCTGGCCTCGCAGGTCATTGCCGGGCAGCAGCGCAACCCGACGATTGCCTTCCTGGCGTCCGGAGGGCAGACCCGGGTGCGCATCTCGGCGCGCGCCGCCAACCGCGCTGAGGCGTACGCCCTCATCGAGCCCATCGAACGATTCGGCCGGGAGGCACTCGGCGAGGGGCTGTACGGCATCGACGACGAGACGCTCGAAGGCGTCGTGCACCGGATGCTGCTCGAACGCGGCGAGACGGTGGCGGTCGCCGAGTCGCTCACGGGCGGGCTGCTCGCCGGCCGCCTGTCGGAGACGCCCGGCGCGAGCGAGACCTTCCGCGGCGGGATCGTCGCCTACCAGGCGGAGCTGAAGGACCAGCTGCTCGGGGCCAACGCGGTTGCCCGCGGCGCGGTGACGGAGGAGACCGCTGAGCGGATGGCCTCCGGCGTGCGCGAGCGGCTCGGCGCCACCTGGGGGCTCGCCACCACCGGGGTGGCGGGACCGACCGAGTCCGAAGGCCATCCCGTCGGGACCCTCTACCTGGGCCTGGCGGGGCCGCGCGGCACCCAGACCCGGCACGTCCAGCTGCCCGGTGACCGTGGGCTGGTACGGATGCTGAGCGTGGTGCAGGCGCTCGATCTGCTCCGCCGCGCCCTCGACGGCTGATGCGGTGCCGGATTGCGCCCTGGGCGTGAATCGGCCCGGCGGGATGGGTCAGGGCCGCGCCGGAGTTGTACGGTGAGTCTCCGCTCCAATTTCCGCCGGAGCGTTCTTAGCGATCCACGGGAGGTGCTGCATGGCCGTTCTCCGCCGCCTGATCGGTGACGCGTTGCGCCGCGAGCGCCTCGCCCAGCACCGCACCCTGCGCGAGGTTTCCGGCGACGCACGGGTCTCCCTCGGTTACCTGTCCGAGGTCGAGCGCGGCCAGAAGGAGGCCAGCTCCGAGCTGCTCGCCGCCATCTGCGAGGCACTGGATGTGCCGCTTTCCCGGGTGCTTCGTGAGGTCAGCGGGGAGCTGGCGTTGGAGGAGCTCGTCGCCGTTCATGCTGTCGCCGCCGCGCCGGTCGGCACGTTGCCCGGCCCGGGTTCACGGCCCTCGCTGGTCGTCAACCGCGCTGCCTGAGCGCTGCGCAGCCGGCTCGTCCGCCCGCCCGTTCAAGCTCGCCACCTGCTGCGGCGCGTGTCAATCCCCAGCCTGACGTGGCAGCATTCAGGTCATGCCGAATTTCTTCAGGCGCATGTTCCGCTACTCGAATGCGTACGCGAACAAGAAGTTCGATGAGAAGGCCGACCCCGCGATCCAGATCGAGCAGGCGATCGATGACGCGAAAAAGCAGCACCAGGCGCTGACCGCGCAGGCCGCGACGGTGCTGGCCAACCGTCACCAGATCGAGATGCGGCTGGCCCGCCAGATGAACGAGATCGAGAAGCTCTCATCCTCGGCGCGCCAGTCGCTGATCCTGTCCGACCAGGCTCGGGCCGCTGGTGACGCGGTCAAGGCCACCGAGTTCGAGCAGGCTGCGACGACGTTCGCCGGTCAGCTGGTGAGCGCGGAGTCGGCGGTGGAAGACCTGAAGGCGCTGCACGGGCAGGCGTTGCAGGCTGTCGACCAGGCGAAGCAGGCGGTCGCGGACAACGAGTTTCGCCTGCGCCAGTCGATCGCCGAGAAATCCAAGCTGATGACCCAGCTCGAGAGCGCGAAGATGCAGGAGCAGATGAACTCCGCGCTCTCGACGATGTCCGACCTGGCGCCGCAGGGCGACACGCCTTCACTCGCCGAGGTACGCGACAAGATCGAAGCCCGTTACGCCACCGCCCTGGGGCAGAACGAGCTGGCCAGCGGCGGGGTCGAGGCGCGCATGCTCGAGGTTCGCAAGGCGACCATCGATTCCGCGGCGACCAGCCGGCTCGACGCGATCCGCGCTTCGATGACTGCCGGGGTAACCGGCGGATCGGGTGCCCCCTCGCTGGAGAAGAAGGCGGATCAGGGCGCGATCGAGGCGGGCGACGCGGCCGCTCCGGGCGTTTCGACGAGCCAGGGACAGCAGGCGACGCCGCCGAGTTCGTGAGGGGGTGGCCTACGCCGGCTGGCAGCGCGGGCACCAGAAGGTTTCCCGGGCGTACCCGGATTCGCCCTGGGAGGCGCGCTGGATCGGGGTGTGGCAGCGCCGGCAGGGCAGGCCTTTGCGCGCGTAGACGTAGTTCGAGGCTCCCCGATGCAGGTCGCCGGTCGCGCTCTGCCCGGCCCGCTCGCGGTTGGCCAGCAGCAGGCGGTGCGACAGCTCGATCAGCCTCGGCAGGTCGGTGACCTCGGCGACCCGCCGGTACGGATTGATGCCGCGCAGGAAGAGCACCTCGCTGCGCCAGAGGTTGCCCAGCCCGGCCAGGTTGCGCTGGTCGAGCAGCGCGGATCCGATCTCGCGGTCGGGCGCGCGCAAGAGCCGCTGCAACGCCTCGAGTTCAGCGTCGGGGCCCCAGTCGTCCGCCAGCAGATCGGGGCCGAGATGGCCGACGGCGTCGTCCTCGCTGGCTGACGGGAGCAGTTCGACGACGGCGAGCCGGACGCCCACGCAGACGGCTTCCGGATTGGCCAGCACCACGCGTATCTGATGGCTCGGGGCCCGCCAGTGCTGCCCGGGCCGGTAGATCTGCCAGCTGCCCTCCATCTTGAAGTGCGTGTGCAGTGTCAGCCCGCCTTCGATACGGGTGAGCAAGTGCTTGCCTCGACTGGCCACGCCGAGCACCGTGCGGCCCGCCAGGTCGGTGGTGGCGAGCTGCGGGACCCGGAAGTCGCTGCGCACCAGCCGGCGTCCGGACAGCGCCTGATCCAGCCGCCGCCCGGCCAGCCACACGGTGTCGCCCTCGGGCATCTCCCCATGGTGCCGTGTCCACTGTGCCCGCCGCCGGTCAGCCGGTCAGCCGCAGCCCCCTCGGCGTCGCCCGAAAGCCCGCGCCGGCGAGCGCGGTAGCCACCGCGTCGGCTCCGAAGACGTGCTCGCCGTCCGCCCGTTCGACCGAGAGCCTGCCGAGCGCCCCGGCCCGGGTCGCCGTCGCCAATCCTTCGGCCGCCGCGCTGAGCGCTGCCGGGTCATCGCTCCACGTGAGCAGCGACTTGCCCCCGCGCTCGACGTACATCACCAGTTCGCCGTCGACCACGACGACGAGCGCGCCCGCCTTTCGCCCCGGACGGTGGCCGCCATCCGCGCGCTCCGGCCAGGGAAGTGCGGCGCCGTAGGGGTTGGCCGGGTCGGTCGCGGCCAGGACGAGCGCGGGTGCCCGGGCCTGCGCGCGTGCGGCGTCGCGTGCCTCCCAGCTCGGCGGCACCGGCGAGGCCCAGGCCGGCTCCTGATCGGCGCGCTGCGCCTGCGCCGCGAGCGCGCGCATCCGGTCGACCGCGCCCGGCACGGCGAACTGGGCCGCGCCCAGCCCCTCGACGAAGTAGCCGCGGCGGCAGCGTCCGGCGTCCTCGAACGCCGACAGCACGGGATACACGGCGGAAAATCCCCCGGGGATCTGCTCGGCAGCTACGGCTCCGCGCGTCAGCACGCCATGACGGTCGAGCAGCGCCTCGGCGACGGCGTGCATCCGGCGGGTCGCGGCGGGCTCGCGATCGGGGAGCCGCCACCAGCGCCCCCCGGCCGTCGGTGGACCCGCACGGGTGGGCAGCGCGGGTCTGCCGTACCCGGCGTAACGCGAGCGACGGCGCGGCGGGGGGACGCCCTGGCGCCGCCCGCTGCCACCCTTGCCGGCGAGCAGCACGCGCAGCGGCGCCAAAGTGTCGTTGGTGACGTAGCCGGCCCAGACCAGCTCCCACAGCGCTGCCACCAGCGTCGCGTCGTCCGCCGGCTCCGAGCCGCCCCAGGCGGCATCCGCGAGCGCGCGGAAGAAGAGCGCCTGCCCACCGTCGAGTGCCGCCAGGATGGCCTCGTGCGGCGGGCCCAGGCTCAGCGTGTCGAGCGGCGCAGGGAGCAGGAGCGTCGCCGCCTCGGCAGGCACCAACCGGACCCAACCGTCGTTGCCCGCAAGCGTGCCGGCGCCGGCCCACACCACCTCGCCACTCGCGCACAGCTCGTCGAGCTGTGCCGGCCCGTAGTCACGCACCCGAGCGGGCAGGACGAGGGTCTCCAAAGCGCTCGCGGGAATGGCCGCGCCCGCCAGTTGCTCGATGGTGCGGGCCAGCGCGTCAACGCCGCGGCGGGCGGCGCTACCGGTGCCCAGCCAGTCCGGAAGGAACCGGGAGAGCGCGCTCAGCGGGACGGGCTCGACCTCGCGGCGCAGCTTGGCGAGGCTGCGCCGGCGCAGCATCCGCAGCACCTCGGCGTCACACCACTCGAGGCCTGATCCGCCAGGGCGGAACTCGCCGGAAAGGATGCGGCCGCGCGCCGCCCACCGGTCGAGCGTGGCCGTCACCAGCGCGGTGCCGAGGCCGTAGCGGGCCGCGACGTCGGATGCCACGAAAGGCCCGCGGGTACGGGCGAAACGGCTGACCAGATCACCGAAAGGATCGCTGACCGGCTCGAGGAAGACTTCGGGCACCCCGACCGGCATGGGGACCCCGAGCGCGTCGCGCAGCCTGCCGGCGTCTTCGACGGCCACCCAACGTTCCTCGCCGGCGATCCGTACCCGAAGGGCGCGCCGGGCTGATTCCAGCTCAGCAAGCATCGCGGCGACGGTGGTGGTATCCGGCGGGGTCAGCCGGGCCTCGATCTCTTCCGCCGTGAGGTCACCGAGCACGCGCAGCAGATCGGCGATTCCCTCGCCGCCGCGGGCCTGCCGGCCCGGCGCCAGCCGCTGCAGCTCGGCTTCGATCTCCGCGAGTGCGCCGGGATCGAGCAGCTCGCGAAGCTCCGCGGAACCGAGCAGCTCGGCCAGCAGCCGGCTGTCGAGCGACAGCGCCTGCGCCCGCCGCTCGGCGAGGGGGCTGTCGCCCTCGTACATGAACGCGCCCACGTAGCCGAACAGCAGCGAGCGCGCGAACGGTGACGGCGCCGACGTCTCGACCTCGACCAGCCGTACGGCGCGACCGGCGAGATCACGCATCAGCGAGACGAGGCCGGGGACGTCGAAAACGTCCTGCAGGCACTCGCGGACGGCTTCCAGGACGATCGGGAAATCGGGATGGATGCTGGCGACCGACAGCAGCTGGGCCGCGCGCTGGCGCTGCTGCCAGAGCGGGGTGCGCCGGGTGGGATCGCGGCGGGGCAGCAGCAACGCCCGCGCCGCGCATTCGCGGAAGCGGCTGGCGAAAAGCGCACTTCCGCCGACCTCGGCCTGCACGATCTGCTCGACGTCCTCGGCGGCCAGCAGCACGAGGTCGGCGGACGGCGGCTCGTCTCCGTCGGGCAGCCGCAGGATCAACCCGTCATCGGAATGCAGCACCTGCGCGTCGAGCCCGGTGCTTTCCCGGATCCGCGCTGCTGCGGCCAGCGCCCAGGGTGCATGCACCTGCGCGCCGAAGGGCGAATGGACGGCGAGGCGCCAATCCCCGAGTTCGTCACGAAACCGCTCGACCACGATCGTGCGGTCATCGGGCAGCGCGCCCGTGGCCTCGCGCTGCTCGGCGAGATAGCCGAGCAGATTGCTCTGCGCCCACTCGTCCAATCCGGCGGCCGCCAGCCGGGCGCCGGCTGCGGGCGGGTCGAGCGCCGACAGTTCACGCGCGAACGCGCCCATCGCCCGCCCCAGCTCGAGGGGCCGTCCCGGGGCGTCACCATGCCAGAACGGCAGCTTGCCGGGCTGACCGGGCGCCGGGGAGACGAGCACCCGATCGGCGCCGATGTCCTCGATGCGCCATGACGACGACCCGAGCAGGATCACGTCGCCGACGCGCGATTCGTAGACCATCTCCTCGTCGAACTCGCCGACCCGCCGGCCGGGCCCGCCGCCGCCGGACCCCGCTGCCAGGTAGACGCCGAACAGGCCGCGGTCGGGAATCGTGCCGCCGGAGGTGACGGCCAGCCGCTGGGCGCCCGGGCGCGCCGTCAACGTGCCATCGACCCGGTCCCAGACCAGCCGGGGACGAAGCTCGGCGAAGGCGTCGGACGGGTAGCGGCCGGCGAGCATGTCGAGCACGCCCTCGTAGGCGCTGGTCGGCAGGCTCGCGTACGGCGCCGCCCGGCGCACCAGCTCGAGCAGCTCCAGAGCGTCCCATGGCTGCACCGACACCATCGCGACGATGTGCTGGGCGAGCACGTCGAGCGGGTTACGGGTCATCGCGAGCGACTCGATGGCTCCCGCCGCCATCCGTTCGGCGACGACGGCGCAGGGCAGCAGATCGCCTCGGTGCTTGGGAAGCACCACGCCCGTGCTGGCGGCGCCCACCTGGTGTCCGGCGCGACCGACCCGCTGCAGCCCGCTGGCCACGCTCGGAGGCGACTCCACCTGGATCACGAGATCGACCGCGCCCATGTCGATGCCCAGCTCCAGGCTGCTGGTGGCTACCACGCACGGCAGCCGCCCCGACTTCAGCGCCTCTTCCACCTCGGAGCGCTGCTCGCGACTCATGCTGCCGTGGTGCGGCCGGGCGACCTCAGTGAACGCACTGAACCCGCTGCTGCCGGCCTGCCCGCCGAGCTCGGCCGGATAGCGGGCGAGGGGCGGGTAGCCGGCGGAGGTCTTGCTGGGGTCGCGGTCGCTCGCCTGCTCCACGGCGTCGGCCTCGGCCAGCTCGTTCAGCCGGCTGCACAGCCTCTCGGCCAGCCGGCGTGAATTGGCGAAGACGATCGTGCTTTTCGCGCCGCGAACCAGCTCCAGGACGCGCCGTTCGATACTCGGCCAGATAGAGGTGCGCGATGCTGCCGATGCTGCCGACGCACCGTCGGCAGCTGCCCCCGGCCCTTCCGGCGCGGGAGCGCTGATCTCACCGATCGCCGCCATGTCCTCGACCGTGACCTCGACCCGCAGCTCGACGGCCTTGCTGCCGGTGGGGGAGACGATGTCTACCGGCTGCTGCCCGCCGAGGAAGCGCGCCACCTCCGAGGCCGGACGCACGGTGGCGGAAAGGCCGATGCGCTGTGCGGGCTTTTCCAGGAGCGCGTCGAGGCGCTCCAGGCAGACGGCGAGATGAGCGCCGCGCTTGGTGCCGGCCACGGCGTGGATCTCATCGACGATCACCGTCTCGACCCCGCGCAGCGCCTCCCGCGCCTGACTGGTCAGCAGCAGGAAGAGCGACTCCGGTGTGGTGATCAGGATGTCGGGCGGGGCGGTGGCGAGACGCCGCCGCTCATCGGCGGGCGTATCGCCGGAGCGGACGCCGACACGTATGGCCGGCTCGGGCAGGCCGAGCCGGGTGGCGGCATGGCGGATCCCGGCGAGCGGCGAGCGCAGATTGCGCTCGATGTCGACCGCCAACGCCTTCAGCGGGCTGACGTAGAGCACCCGGCAACGCGCCAGCTTCTCGGCCGGAGGTGGCGTGCTCGCGAGCCGATCAAGCGCCCATAAGAAGGCGGCGAGCGTCTTGCCTGAACCGGTGGGAGCGACGACGAGCGCGTGACGACCCCCGCCGATCGCCGCCCAGGCACCCTGCTGGGCGGGGGTAGGCGCGGAGAAGGCAGCCGTGAACCAGGCCCGGGTGGCCGGCGACAGCTGCTCGAGTGCATCCGAAGTCACCTCATGAGTCTGCCGCGAGGGGGTGACAAAAAGCGCGGGCCGCTGTACCTGTGGAGGATGCGACTGACCGACTTCTGGGCCCGGATGGGCGAGCAGTTCGGTTCGTCGTACGCCGAGTCACTGGCCCGTGACCATGTGATTGCCGGCCTCGGCAGCCGGACCGTCTCGCAGGCCCTGGCCGACGGTGATGACACCAAGGGCGTCTGGCGTGCCGTCTGCGAGGAGTTCGAGGTACCGGCGCACGTTCGGTAAGCCTCCAGATCACGCCGTGGCCATCGGTGAACAGCGTCGGCGTGTCGGTCACACCTCGAACGCGTGTTCGCTTACAGTCGGCGTCACCGGTTTCGACCGGCATTTTCCACAGATCGCGCAGCACCGCACGGTTTTGTCGCAGGGGTCGCCTAGCGTCCCGCTTGTTCCGACGTATCCATACCGTCATCGCACTACCCGGAGGAGCTTTCGATGGCAGGCCTCGACCGTGAAAAGGCGCTCGCGAATGCGCTTGCCCAGATAGAGAAGTCCTTCGGCAAGGGGTCGGTGATGCGGCTCGGCGATAACGTGCGCCCGCCGATCCAGGTCATCCCGACCGGTTCCATCGCCCTCGATGTCGCCCTCGGTATCGGTGGCCTCCCGCGCGGGAGGGTCATCGAGATCTACGGTCCGGAGTCCAGCGGTAAGACGAGCCTGGCGCTCCATGCCGTGGCCAGCGCGCAGGCCGCCGGAGGAATCGCCGGCTTCATCGACGCCGAGCACGCGATGGACCCGGAGTACGCGAAGAAGCTCGGTGTCGACACCGATGCACTGCTGGTGTCCCAGCCCGACACCGGGGAGCAGGCGTTGGAGATCGCTGACATGCTGATCCGTTCCGGGGCGCTCGACATCATCGTGATCGACTCCGTGGCCGCGCTCGTGCCGCGCGCCGAGATCGAGGGCGAGATGGGTGATAGCCACGTGGGTCTGCAGGCGCGGCTCATGAGCCAGGCGCTCCGCAAGATCACCGGGGCCTTGAGTACCTCCGGCACCACCGCGATCTTCATCAACCAGCTGCGGGAAAAGATCGGGGTCATGTTCGGCTCGCCCGAGACCACGACGGGTGGCAAGGCGCTGAAGTTCTACGCGTCCGTGCGCTTGGACGTGCGGCGAATCGAAACGTTGAAGGACGGTACGGAGGCCATCGGCAGCCGGGTCAAGGTCAAGGTCGTCAAGAACAAGGTGAGTCCGCCCTTCCGAGTGGCGGAGTTCGACATGATCTTCGGCTCGGGCATCAGCCGAGAAGGCGGATTGATCGACATGGGTGTGGAGCACGGCATCGTCCGCAAGGCCGGCGCTTGGTACACCTACGAGGGCGAGCAGCTCGGTCAAGGTAAGGAGAATGCGCGAGGTTTCCTGCGTGACAATCCTGACCTCGCTAACGAGATCGAAAAGAAGATCAAAGAGAAGCTCGGGATCGGTCCGGTCCTCGATGCGGAGCCGATCAATCTGGTCGATCCCGTGGCGTCGACCCCGGTGGACTTCTGACCGGTGACGCCTCGAATGGCAGCGCGGGTCAGCACGCGAGGAGTGGGATGACGTGGCCGGACGATCGCGTCCCCGTCCCTTCGTCGCCACGTCGCCGCAGGAGTTGGAGTCGGCAGTTCGGGAGCGCTGCCTGAATCTGCTGGCTCAGCAGCCGCGCACCCGCGCCGAGCTCGAGCGCAAGCTGTCGCAGGCAGGCGCACCCGAAGAGGCGGTGGCCGCTGTCCTCGACCGGTTGGCTCAGGTCGGCCTGGTGGACGACACGGCTTACGCGCAGGCGTATGTGCGCACGGGGGTCGGGGTTCGCCGGCGGGGCACCCGGAGCCTTCGGACGGAGCTACGCCAGCGGGGAGTGGCGCCCGAAGTCATCGATCTGGCGGCGGCGGAAGTCGACGAGCAGGACGAGCGCGCGACGGCGCTGGCGCTCGCCACGCGCCGTGCTCCCGGGCTCGCGCGGCTCGCCCCCGAGGTGCGCCGCCGGCGGCTGATGGGCTTGCTGCTGCGCCGGGGATTCAGCGGTTCGCTGGTCAGTGAGGTGGTCGCGCAGGTGCTCTCAGACCCGGCGAGCGACGAGGACGGCGAGCTGACGCATTTCGACGAGGAAGGCGCACCCGCGCTGTTCGACAGCTGAATGTCGATGCCGGTGTGACGGCGAGAGCGGGGTCTGCCGTGCTGGCCATCCTTGACGATCAAGGGTGTGAGTCCTAGCCTCCCGGCAGGCAGGAGGATCACCGCGGCTTCGCTGCGGGGCGAAATAGTTCGGTCGAAAGCCGGTTGCTGCAGCCATTGGCAAAGGAGAAGAAGGGAGGCCGCAGCAGGGGTGGGGGCGGCAGCCGTCATCTCCGCTCGGCGCGCGTGTGGACGGTCGCCAAGGCGACCGTGTTCCGCGCACCGCAATCCTCCTCACACTGGTCGCCGTCGAGCCTCCGCTCGCGGCGACAGGAGGAGGACATATGAACGTGTTTGTCGTCGTACTCCTCGTGCTGGTCCTTCTCGCCCTGGGTGGCCTTGGTCTGACGCTCGTTCGCGTCCAACGTCGGGTGGAGTCGGGTACGGCGACCCCGGTTGGCCCGAGTGGTCAACCCGCGTCCGGGCTCGACGACGCCAAGATCGAGCTGATGCGCGAGCAGGCCCTCGCCGAGGCTCGCCGGCAGGCGGCGGAGCTGGTCAGCCGTGAGGTGGACGAGGCGCGGGAGCGGGCCCGGGTCGAGGCGGAGCGGGCTCGTACCCGTGTGCGTGAGGACGAGGAGGCACTGCGCGCTGAACTAGCAGTCGAGCTTTCCGAGCTGCGGGTCCGCGCCGAGCGCGACGCAAGCCAGGCCGCCGCGAAGGCCGCCGACGTGGAGCTGCAAGAAGTGGCGGCTGCCCGCACTGAGCTCGATCAGCGTGAGCAGCGCCTGGTCAGCCGGGAGGTACGGCTGGAGGAGCGCTCGGAGCGGCTGGAGCAGGAAGCCCACGAGGTGGTCGCCCGCGAACACGAGCTCGCCCGTACCGAAGCCGACATCGCGCGCCGCAAGGCCGAGCTCGCCGACATCGAGGAGGAGCGGCGCCGGGTGCTCGAGCAGGTGGCCGGGCTGACCTCCGCCGAGGCCCGGTCCGAGCTGGTCAACGACGCGCAGGCGCAGGCCAAGCGTGATGCGGCTCTGATCGTGCGCGACATCGAGGCGAAGGCCCGTAGCGAAGGCGAGGACCGGGCGCGCCGCATCGTCACCCTCGCCATCCAGCGGGTCGCGAGCGAGCAGACCGCGGAGTCGGTCGTCTCGGTGCTGCACCTTCCGAGCGACGATATGAAGGGCCGGATCATCGGCCGCGAAGGCCGCAACATCCGCGCGTACGAAGCAGTCACCGGGGTGAACGTCGTCATCGACGACACCCCGGAGGCTGTCCTGCTCTCGTGCTTCGATCCCGTTCGCCGCGAGGTCGGGCGCGTCACGCTCGAGGCCCTCGTGCTCGACGGCCGGATCCATCCGCAGCGCATCGAGGAGGAGTACGAGCGGGCCAAGGTCGCGGTCGAGGCGCTGTGCGTTCGTTCCGGTGAGGACGCGCTGGTCGAGGTCGGCATCGCCGAGATGCATCCCGAGGTGATCACGCTGCTCGGGCGGCTGCGCTACCGCACGAGCTACGGGCAGAACGTGCTCGGCCACCTGATCGAGTCCGCTCACCTAGCCGGCATCATGGCCGCCGAGCTCAGACTGCCGCCTGACCTGGCCAAGCGCGGAACCCTCCTGCACGACCTCGGCAAGGCGCTGACCCACGAGGTCGAGGGCAGTCATGCCTTGATCGGCGCCGAGATCGCCCGCCGCTACGGCGAGCACGAGGATGTCGTGCACGCCATCGAGGCGCATCACAACGAGGTGGAGCCGCGCACCATCGGCGCCGTGCTGACCCAGGCGGCCGACCAGATCAGCGGCGGCCGCCCCGGAGCGCGCCGGGAGAGCCTGGAGTCCTACGTCAAGCGGCTCGAACGCATCGAGCAGCTCGCCGCCGGGCTGCCCGGCGTCGAGAAGGTCTTCGCCATGCAGGCGGGCCGCGAGGTGCGGGTCATGGTCGTGCCCGACGCGGTGGACGACATCGGCGCCCAGGTGCTGGCGCGGGATCTGGCGAAACAGATCGAGGAGGAGCTCACATACCCGGGTCAGATTCGCGTCACGGTGGTACGGGAAACCCGGGCGAGCGAAATCGCCCGCTGACGTCTCCAGCGTTTCCCCCCGGCAGGGTGCGGCCCCGTACCCGGCGGGCCTGCGGCCGTAGTCTCGATCCGGTGAGCGCGCCTGCGAAACCTCGCACGTACGAGGTCCGCACCTACGGGTGCCAGATGAACGCCCACGACTCCGAGCGGATCTCGGGGCTGCTCGAGGAGGCCGGTTACGTGGCCGCCGCCGGCGACGCCCCCGACCTGATCGTCTTCAACACGTGTGCGGTGCGGGAGAACGCCGACAACCGGCTCTACGGCAATCTCGGTCACCTCCGCCCGGTGAAGGACGCCCATCCCGGCATGCAGATCGCGGTCGGCGGATGCCTCGCCCAAAAGGACCGCGGGTCGCTGGTCAAGCGCGCGCCGTGGATCGACGTCGTGTTCGGCACCCACAACCTGGCGAGCCTGCCGGCGCTGCTCGAACGCGCCCGGCACAACGCGGAGGCCCAGGTCGAGATCCACGAGGCGCTGGAAGTCTTCCCGAGCGTGCTCCCGGCGCGTCGTGACAGCGCCGCCAGCGCCTGGGTGAGCATCAGCGTCGGCTGCGACAACACCTGCACCTTCTGCATCGTGCCGAGCCTTCGCGGCCGGGAGCGTGACCGGCGGCCGGGCGATGTGCTGGCCGAAGCCCGCGCACTGGTCGAGCAGGGCGTCCTGGAGATCACCTTGCTCGGCCAGAACGTCAACTCCTACGGCCGCAGCTTCGGCGATTCCGGCGCCTTCGCTGCGCTGCTGCGCTCGATGGGCCGTATCGAGGGGCTCGAACGCGTGCGGTTCACCTCACCGCACCCCCGCGACTTCACCGACGACGTCATCGCTGCCATGGCGGAGACCCCGAACGTCTGCCCGTCGCTGCACATGCCGCTGCAGTCCGGCTCGGACGACGTGCTGCGCCGGATGCGCCGCAGCTACCGCGCCGAGCGCTACCTCGGGATCATCGAGCGGGTGCGCGCCGCGATCCCCGACGCCGCCATCACGACCGACATCATCGTCGGCTTTCCCGGCGAATCCGAGGCCGATTTCCAAGCGACGCTGGACGTCGTTCGAGCCGCTCGCTTCGCCGGCGCGTTCACCTTCCAATACTCCAAGCGTCCCGGCACCCCAGCCGCTGACCTGCCCGACCAGATCGACGCGCCCACCGTGGCCGATCGCTACGGCCGCCTGGTCGAGCTGCAGGATGCGCTTGCCTGGGAGGCCAACCGGGCGCTGGTGGGCCGGGAGGTCGAGGTGCTGCTCGCCGAGGGCGAGGGCCGCAAGGACGCCGGCACGGGCCGGATGTCAGGACGGGCGCGCGACGGACGCCTGGTGCACCTGAATGCCGGCGAGGCCCACGAGGCGCCGCGGCCGGGAGACCTCGTCCGGACCGTCATCACCCGCGGCGCGCCGCATCACCTGCTGGCCGACGGCCCCGTCGGACCGGTGCGACGGACCGCCGCCGGCGACGCCTGGGCAGCGGGTCGCCAGCCCGTCACCCCGCGGGCGACGGCGCCGGGAGCGGAGACGGTCGGCCTGGGCCTGCCCCGCGTCGGCGCGCCGGCGTGAGCGCCGGGCATCCAGCGGCCGTCGCGTTCTGCCCGCACCCTCCGTTGCTGGTCAGCGAGGTCGGGGCAGGCGAACCGGTGACCGTGCGCGCCCCCGCGATCGCGGCCGTGCGCTGGCTCGCCGGGTCGGCGATCTCGCGGATTGTGCTGCTCGGCGCCGCCGACACGCTCGCCTGCTACGGGCCGGGCGCGGCAGGCAGCTTCGCCGGTTATGGCGTCGGCCTCGGCGTTCGGTTCCCCGGCGAGCCGGACGCCGATCGCGCGTCCGGGCCCCTGCCGCTCTCGCTGGCGGTCGGCGCCTGGCTGCTGCAGCAGGCGTCGTGGACCGGGGTGGTCGCCGGCCTGGCGTGTGACGCGCAGGCGGCGCTGCCGTCCGGCTTCGACCGTCTCCGCCCCGGCGACGGGCTCCTGGTGATGGGGGACGGATCGGCGCGGCGTACCGAGAAGGCCCCCGGCTGGCTGGATGACCGGGCCGCCGGTTTCGACGCCGCGGCCGGCGCCGCGCTCGCGGCCGGCGATCCCGACCGGCTCGGGCGGCTCGACCTCGACCTCGGACACCAGCTGCTCGCCGCCGGCCTCCCGGCCTGGCGGGCAGCATCCCGGCTGCTGGCCGGCACCACCTGGCGCGCCGAGGTCAGCTATGACGACGCCCCGTACGGGGTGGGTTACCTGGTCGCGACCTGGTCCGCGCCGGACCGCCGGGACTGACGCGTGCCGCCGGTCATCGCCGTCGTCGGACCTACCGCGGCGGGCAAGAGCGATCTCGCGGTGACCCTCGCCCGGCGGTTCGGCGCGGAGGTGGTCAACGCCGATTCGATGCAGCTCTATGCGGGGATGGACATCGGTACCGCCAAGCTGACCTTTGCCGAGCGTCAGGGTGTCCCGCACCAGCTGCTCGACATCTGGCATCCCCGGCACGCGGCGGACGTCGCGACCTACCAGCGTCTCGCCCGTGCAGAAATCGACCGGCTGCTGGCTGCGGGTCGCATGCCGGTGCTGGTGGGAGGCAGCGGCTTGTACATCCGCGCGGCGCTCGACGCGATGGACTTCCCGGGCACCGACCCGAGGCTGCGCGCCGAGCTCGAAGCCGATCTCGCCGCGCACGGACCGGCGGTGCTGCATGCTCGGCTGGCCGCCAGCGACCCCGCAGCGGCGGCGGCGATCCTGCCCGGCAACGGCCGGCGGCTGGTTCGGGCGCTTGAGGTGGTGGCCTTGACCGGCAGTTTCTCGGCCCAGCTGCCCGCGCCGGAGGCGGTGTACGACGTGGTGTTCGTCGGCGTGGATCGCCTCGATCTGGACGCCAGGGTGGCGCAACGGACCCAGCGTATGTGGGACGGCGGCTTCGTGGAGGAGGTCCGCGCGCTGGCTGCTGACGGTTTGCGCGAAGGACGTACCGCAGCGCGAGCGCTCGGTTACGCTCAAATTCTCGGATGGTTCGACGGGCGCCTGCCAAGCGAGGAGTCCGCCAAGGCAGAGACGGTGCGGTCGACGTGCCGATTCATTCGCCGGCAACGATCGTGGTTTCGGCGCGATCCGCGCATTCGATGGCTGCCGCCGGCAGACGCCGAGGTCACACGCTCCGCGACGGCGCTGCTTTCGACCCAGGCGGATGCGGTCGAACGGCTCATCACGGCTACCGAGCACCGATAGGTGTCCGGAAGAGGCCCGTAGTCGGCCTGCAGACCGTGTGAGGTCGCTCGTTTCGCCGGCTGCGCAACGGGGATTGAAGGCGAGCCATGAGCGTGATGCTGGATCTGGATCTGGCCGGCGAACTGCGCGGTGCGCAGGACCGCGGCGAGGTCATCCTGCACTTTCAGCCTGAGATCGACCTCGCCTCCGGTGGGGTCGTCGGGATGGAAGCCCTGATGCGCTGGGCGCACCCGCGCCGCGGGCTGCTGCCGCCCAACACCTTCCTCGACGTCGCCCACAAGGCCGGCCTGCTGCTTCCGCTGTCCACCTGGGTGCTCGAGCAGTGCGCCGCCGAGCGTGCGGGCTGGGAGTTGCTCCCCCCGCATCCCACGGTCGGCCTCTGCCAGCTGTGGGCCAACGTTCCTGCCGTCCAGCTCGCCGCGGCCGGCTTCGTCGACTTCGTGCGCGAGCTCTTCGAGCGTTACCAGCTGCCACCGCACTCGCTCGGCCTGGAGTTCAGCGAGTCCAGCCTCGGTGACGTGGGGTCGGCCGCGCCGGCTCTGCTGATCGAGCTGCGCGAGGTGGGCTGCGCGCTGGCCGTCGATGATTTCGGTACCTGGTACTCCTCGCTCGCTCGCTTCGAGGACATGCCGGTCGACGCGGTGAAGCTGGACCGCCGGTTCGTCCGCGGGCTCGGCGTCGACCTGGATGAGGACTCGATCGTCGCCTCGGTGGTACGGCTTGCCCACGCCCGTGACCTCTACGTCGTCGCCGAAGGAGTGGAGTCCTGGACCGAGGGCGCCCGGCTGTGCGAGCTCGGCTGCGACCGGGCGCACGGGTTCTTGTTCTGCGGGCCACAGGAGGCCGGCCGAGCCCGGTCGATGCTGGCGCGCGGGGGCGGCTGGACTCCGGCCTCTCCCGAGGCGCTGGCGCGCATCCCGCGGGCCCGCTCGGCCGCTCGGCCGCAGCCGAAGTAGCCTTCCAGGTCATGAGCGTGGAGGCCCTGCCTGAGCTGGCGGCGCTGGCGTCCACGCCCGGAAGCGGGTTGGCCTTCGCCAAGGGCGAGGGCACCGGCAACGACTTCGTGCTGCTTCCCGACCGGGACGATCGCCTGCGCTTGACTGCTGACCTGGTGCGCCGCCTCTGCGACCGGCGCTTCGGTATCGGCGCCGACGGGTGCCTGCGGGTGGTGCCTGGAGAGGCTGGCACGTGGTTCATGGATTACGTGAACGCGGACGGCAGCATCGCTGAGATGTGCGGCAACGGGGCCCGCGTGTATGCCCGCTACCTGGTCGCGGCCGGCTGGGCGCCGCCCGGCACGTTGCTGCTGTCCACGCGCGGCGGGGTCCGGCGCGTCGAGGTCCCGGCGGATCCGGCGGCTGACATCGCGGTCGACATGGGACCTCCGCTGATCGACCCCGCTCCCTCCACGGCAGCCATCGGCGGTACCCGCTACCAGGGCATGTCGGTCTCGATGGGCAATCCGCACCTGGTGTGCCCGGTCGCCGATCCGGCGGCGCTGGACATGGTCTCGGCACCGGGCTATGACGCCGAACGCTTCCCGCAGGGGGTGAACGTCGAGGTGTACGCGCGCACCCCTGATGCGCTGGTCATGCGGGTGCACGAGCGCGGCTCGGGAGAGACGCTGTCGTGCGGGACCGGCGCATGTGCCGTCGCGGTCGCCGATGCGGTGGCGCGCGGCGAGCAGTCCGCTGACGTGGCGGTCGACGTCCCGGGCGGGCGGCTTCGGATCGTCTGGCAGGGCGCGTCCGTCGTGCTGCACGGCCCGGCGAACATCGTGGCCGCGGGACGGTGGTGGGGCTGAATCCCCTCGAAGCGGCATCGGGCCTGGCCGGTCCCGTCGGGCTGCTCGGCGGGTGGTTCATGGCTTCGCGGTCCACGTACGCCCATGGCAGCGAGCTGGGATTCGAGGGCATGGCGTTCTACTACCTCGGCCGCGGCGGCGCGCTGGGCGATGCCAGGCCAGAGGTCGTGGCCAGCGCGATGACGTTCTTTCCCGCGCCGCTGGTGGAGTCGATGTGGCAGGCAGGCAGGGCCGTGATGACCCCGCAAGCTGCCCTTGCGGAATTCTCCGAGTGCTGCTGGCGGTGGGGTCGCAAGCGCTTCGCCGCCGTGACGGGGCTCGAGCGCACGACCGAGCTGCTCGGCCGCGTCGTCGATGCCGCTGACGGCGCTTCCCTGCCCCTGTTCGCCGGCTGGCGGGCGGCGCCGAGACCGCCGGACCTGCCGGCGTTGACCTCTCACCTGCTGCACGTGCTGCGCGAGCACCGGGGCGGGGTTCACGGTCTGGCGGTGCTGGCCAGCGGGCTGACCCCGGTGCAAGCGGCGGCGGCGAGCGCCACCGAGTTCTACCGGCCGCAGTCGGTGGGATGGGCTGACCCGCTTCCGGAAGTCACCGAGGAGCTGATGGCCCGCCGCCGGGCTGCGGAGGAACTCACCGACCGGATGGTGGCTCCCGCGCTGGCCGCCCTGGACTCGGCGGAGCTCACCGAGCTGGTGAAGCGCGTGCAGGCGCTGGCCGTCGCGGCGAAATCAGGATGACGCAGGCGCGTTCTGGCGTTGAACTGGAGACGATGACTACTGCCCCCGCACGTGCCCCCGCTCACATGACCAAGCCTGCCGCCGACGAACCGACCCCCGCTGACCTCGAAGCTGCTCCCTGGTTCGAAGCCGAGGGTGAGGGATTCGACCTCGAGGAGCGCCAGGCGCTGCGGCGCGTTGCCGGTCTGGCGACCGAGCTCGAGGACGTCACGGAGGTCGAGTACCGCCAGCTCAGGCTCGAGCGTGTGGTGCTCATCGGGGTCTGGGATTCCGGCACGCAAGCAGACGCCGAGAACTCCTTGGCCGAGCTGGCGTCGCTGGCCGAGACGGCGGGCTCGCAGGTGCTGGAAGGCTTGGTCCAGCGGCGCGCCAAGCCTGACGCGGCCACGTACGTGGGCTCGGGCAAGGCGCGCGAGCTGCGTGACGTCGTGGTGTCGACCGGGGCTGACACCGTCGTTTGCGACGGGGAGCTGACCCCTGGCCAGCTCCGTCAGCTCGAGCAGATCGTGAAGGTCAAGGTCATCGATCGCACCGCGTTGATCCTCGACATCTTCGCCCAGCACGCCACGTCCCGCGAAGGCAAGGCGCAGGTAGAGCTGGCGCAGCTGTCGTACCTGTTGCCGCGGCTGCGCGGCTGGGGTGAGTCGATGACCCGCGCCGGCGCCGGAATCGGTACCCGGGGCCCCGGTGAGACCAAGATCGAGACCGACCGGCGCCGGATCCGCTCGCGAATGTCGCGGCTGCGTCGCGATCTCGCCGGGATGTCGACCGTCCGCTCGACCAAACGCGCCGGTCGCCATCGCGCAGCGGTGCCGTCGGTGGCCATCGTGGGCTACACCAACGCGGGCAAGTCCTCTCTCCTGAACCGGCTGACGGGCGCCGGGGTGCTCGTGGAAGACGCGCTGTTCGCCACCCTCGACCCGACGGTGCGACGCACGGTGCTTCCGGACGGTCGCGCCATCACGCTCACCGACACCGTCGGTTTCGTCCGCCACCTCCCGCATCAACTCATCGATGCGTTCCGTTCGACCTTGGAGGAGGTCTCCGAGGCCGACCTGCTGATTCATGTCGTCGACGGAGCCGATTCGGATCCGGAGTCCCAGATCGCCGCCGTACGTGAGGTGCTCGACGAGATCGGCGCGGCGTCGCTGCCAGAGTTGCTCGTGATCAACAAGGCTGACGCGGCCGACCCCGTGACGCTCAGCCGGCTGCGAGGCGCGTTGCCGCACGCCATTGTCGTCTCGGCCCGCACCGGCCAAGGCCTGGGCGACCTGGTCACCGAGATCGAGGCGCGCGCGCCTCACCCGCCCGTGGAGATTCAGGCGCTCGTCCCGTATGCCCGCGGCGACCTTGTCGCTCGCGTCCACGAGATCGGTGAAGTGTTGGCGTCCGATCACACCGCTGACGGGACTCTGCTGCGGGCGCGCGTCCCCGCAGGCCTGGCCTCCGTGCTGAAGCCGTTCACGCCCTCGAGCCCGGCGGTCGCCGGCGTGAACGGCTTCAGCCCTGAATCAGACCTTGCGCAGCACGGCGACAACGCGCCCTAGCACCACCGCGTCATCGCCGATGATCGGCTCGTAATGGGGATTGGCCGGCATCAGCCAGACGTGGCCGTCCTTGGCCCGGTAGGTCTTGACCGTCGCCTCGTTGTCGAGCATGGCTGCGATGATGTCGCCGTTCTCTGCGACCGGCTGCTGGCGTACCACGACCCAGTCGCCGTCGCAGATGGCCGCCTCGATCATCGACTCGCCGGTCACCCGCAGCAGGAACAGCGTGCCTTCGCCCACCAGCTCGCGGGGGAGGGGGAAGATTTCCTCGACGGCCTGCTCGGCGAGCACCGGGCCGCCGGCGGCAATGCGCCCCACCACGGGCACATAGGCCGGGGTCGGATGTGACGTCAACGGACCCGACTCGGTATCAACACCCGGCAGGAGCACCTCGACGGCACGCGGCCGGTTAGGATCCCGCCGCAGAAAACCCTTTGATTCCAGGGTTTTCAGCTGGTGGGCGACGCTGCTCGTGCTGGTCAACCCCACGGACTCGCCGATCTCTCTGACGCTCGGGGGATAGCCCCGGCGGTCGACGGCCTCGCGGATGACCTCCAGCACCTTGCGCTGGCGCGGCGTCAGGCCCGTCTCGTCCGGTGGCCCGTCAGGAAAGTCCCGGACGTTGTTGCCCGCACCGCGCCGGCGTGTGGACCGCCGCGCTGGCGTGACCGCGCCGGCGGCGGACGCTTTCGGGGCGCTTTGGCGACGGCCCTCGGAACTCGGTCGACCTCCGCTGCCGCCTGCACCCTGCTTTGCCATCTGCTGCTCCTCGCTAGCCCGGGGAACGGGCTATTCGCTCGTTCGATGAGTTCGACCGTAGCCGGTTCGCGGGCTTCTTTCAAACACACGTTCGACCGTGTCGCGTTTTTGTCGTACGGTCGCGCTACAACACGGAAGTCGAACACGGGTTCGACGGTGGTCGCCGTTCCGGCGAGCACCAGAGACGTGGTGGAGGTGTGAGATGACTGCTTCGGTGGCTTCCAGTTGGGGCCCGGGATTCGTCGTCGGCGTGAGGCGTCCGGCGCGGTTTTCGGGGCGTCCGAAGGCTGCTCGAGCGTCGGTGGATCAGGCGCGGCTGGCGCCCGTCCCGCGCGTGAGCCGGGTGGCGCCGGTCGCCGCCCCGGCCGCCGTGCCGCCGTCGCCCATGAGGCGCCGGTTCCAGGCGGGGGTGCCAGCGGTGGATCCCCCGGTTTCGCGCCGGGCCCGCCGGATCGAGCGGCCGGTGCCGGGCCAGGCCCGCGCCCGCGCCCGGGTCCGGGTGCGCTCGGTGTCGTCTCGGGCGCCGTGGGCGTCTCGCCCGGCGGCCGTGCCGTCAAAGCTGCGATTGACCCGGCGCGGCCGCGTTCTGCTGCTCGTGCTCGTGGCGGTGGCCGTCTACGCGGCTTTCGGTCTGGGGCGCGCAAGCGCGGGCGGGGCTGCGCTGCCGGCGCAGGCATCGACGGTCGTCGTGCAGCCTGGCGATTCGCTGTGGACCATCGCGGTTCGGGCGTTGCCGGGTTCCGATCCCCGCGATGTGGTGGGAGAGCTCAAGTCGATCAACCACCTTTCCACCTCAGAGCTCGCCGTCGGCCAGCGGCTGCGGCTGCCGTAGGCCGACGCATCCCTTAACGCTCCGTGCCATGACGTCTACGCAGAGCAAAAACGTTGCGACTCGCCGATGCGACACGCCGCTGTCAGGCTTGCTCACCCCGCAGTGGAGCCCTACTGTCCGGAACACAACATCTGGTAGTTACACCCATGTAAGTCGTCCACAGGTTGTTCAACAGGTTACCCACAGGTTTGGGCCGGTTACCCACAGGGGTGTCCACAGCCCCACTGGTCAGCAGCCAGAAAGCGACCGGCGCCTTCATAGGTCCGACGAAGAGGAAAGGTGGCCCGGGCTCATGCGCTGTCCGTTCTGCCAGACCTCCGACAGCCGCGTTGTCGACAGCCGGGAGGCTGACGGTGGGGCCGCGATCAGGCGCCGGCGCTCCTGTGGCGCCTGCGGTCGTCGCTTCACCACGCTGGAGGCGGCCACCCTCTTGGTGGTCAAGCGCAGCGGGGCCACCGAGCCGTTCGGTCGCGAGAAGGTGATCGCCGGCGTTCGCAAGGCTTGCCAGGGGCGTCCCGTCGATGAAGACGCTCTCGCGTTGCTCGCCCAGCGGGTCGAGGAAAACGTGCGGGCGGCCGGTCGTGCCGAGGTCAGTTCCGACGATGTGGGCCGGGCCATTCTCGGGCCGCTTCGTGAATTGGACGAGGTCGCCTACCTCAGATTTGCGTCCGTCTACAGGGCGTTCGATTCGCTCGAGGATTTTGACCAGGAGATTGCCGCGCTCCGTCGCGATCATGCGCCGGAAGCCGCCGCGGCTGCTGTTGATGTCAGCGAAAACGACGCTGATCGAGCGAGTTCATCCCGTCCTCCGCCCCCCTCGCTTGCCGCCTCTGCTGTGACCTGATCCAGCTGCCGCGGCAGACCAGACATCCGCCGATTCCCGGCACATCCGGCCGTCCCCGGTTGTTGCTAAACACGAAAGGCAGGACTGTATGACTGAAACCGTTTCCGACACGATTCAGGCATCCCCGGCTCCACACCGCGGGCTCCGAATCGGGCGCATCTTCTCCGCTCAGGGGACCCACCCGTACGAGCAGGTGAACTGGGAGCGTCGCGATGTCGTGATGACGAATTGGCGTGACGGGACGGTGAATTTCGAGCAGCGCGGGGTCGAGTTTCCGGATTCGTGGTCGGTCAACGCGGCGAATATCGTCACCAGCAAATATTTCCGCGGGGCCGTCGGATCGCCCGAGCGTGAGAGCTCACTGCGTCAGCTGATCGATCGTGTGGTCGGGGCCTACCGGCGGGCGGGCGAGGTCAACGGCTACTTCGCCGCCACCGAGGATGCTGAGAACTTCGAGCACGAGCTGACCTACATGCTCCTGCACCAGATGTTCAGCTTCAATTCCCCGGTCTGGTTCAACGTCGGTACCACCGCTCCGCAGCAGGTCAGCGCGTGCTTCATCCTCGCCGTGGACGACCAGATGGAGTCGATTCTCAACTGGTACCGCGAGGAAGGCCTGATCTTCAAGGGCGGTTCCGGCTCGGGGGTCAACCTCTCCCGGATCCGGTCCTCGAAGGAGCTGCTGTCCTCCGGCGGCACCGCGTCCGGCCCGGTCAGTTTCATGCGTGGGGCTGACGCGTCAGCCGGCACGATCAAGTCGGGCGGCGCCACCCGTCGCGCCGCGAAGATGGTCGTGCTTGATGTCGACCACCCCGACATCCTGGAGTTCGTCGAGACCAAGGCGCGCGAGGAGGACAAGATCCGCGCGCTTCGCGATGCGGGCTTCGACATGGACCTCGGCGGAGCCGACATCGTGTCGGTGCAGTATCAGAACGCCAACAACTCCGTGCGCGTCAGCGACGAGTTCATGCGTGCCGTCGAAAGCGATGGCGAGCATCATCTGCGAGCGCGACTCGACGGTTCCGTCATCGAGACGGTGCAGGCGCGCGAGCTGTGGAGGACCATAGGGCAGGCCGCTTGGGCGTGCGCCGATCCCGGCGTCCAGTACGACGACACCATCAACGACTGGCACACCTGCCCGGAGTCGGGCCGTATCACCGCAAGCAACCCCTGCTCGGAGTACGTGCACCTGGACAACTCTTCGTGCAACCTGGCCTCGCTCAACCTGATGAAGTTCCTGCGCGACGACGGGACCTTCGACGGAGAGCACTTCGTGCGCGCCGTCGAGCTGATCATTACGGCGATGGACATCTCGATCTGCTTCGCCGACTTCCCCACGGAGGCGATCGGGGAGACCACCCGGGCGTTCCGCCAGCTCGGTATCGGCTACGCCAACCTGGGCGCCCTGCTCATGGCTACGGGCCACGCCTACGACTCCGAGGGCGGGCGCGCCCTCGCTGCCGGCATCACGTCACTGATGACCGGCACGGCCTATCGGCGCAGCGCCGAACTGGCGGCGGCGGTGGGTCCGTACGAGGGCTACAGCCGTAACGCCGCTGCCCACACCCGGGTGATGCGCAAGCACGCAGCGGCGAACGACGCGGTCCGCCCGATCGGCGCGGATGACGCGCGGTTGCTGGCGTTGGCGGCCAAGCAGTGGCAGCAGGGCCTGCGGATGGGGGAGCGCAGCGGCTGGCGTAACGCCCAGGCCTCGGTGCTCGCTCCCACCGGGACGATCGGCCTGATGATGGACTGCGACACCACCGGCATCGAGCCCGATCTGGCGCTGGTCAAGGTCAAGAAGCTGGTCGGCGGCGCCAGCATGCAGATCGTCAACCACACCGTTCCTCGGGCGCTCACCTCGCTGGGCTACGCGGAGGAGACCAAAGAGGCGATCGTCGAGCACATCAAGGAGCACGGCCATGTGGTGGATGCTCCCGGTTTGCGCCAGGAGCACTACGAGGTCTTCGACTGTGCACTCGGCGAGCGGTCGATCGGCCCGATGGGCCACGTGCGGATGATGGCTGCGGCCCAGCCGTTCCTGTCGGGGGCCATCAGCAAGACGGTGAACATGCCGGCGTCGGCCACTGTCGAAGAGGTCGAGAACATCTACTTCGAGGGCTGGAAGCTCGGGCTCAAGGCGCTCGCCATCTACCGGGACAATTGCAAGGTCGGGCAGCCGCTCAGCGACTTGAAGGGCAGTCGGGCGGGGGCTGACGCGAAAGCGGATGCCCACGTCGAGATCCGTCCGGTCCGCAAGCGGCTTCCGAAGAAGCGGCCGTCGCAGACGATCTCGTTTGCCGTCGGAGGCGCCGAGGGTTACCTCACGGCGGGCTCCTACCCGGACAACGGGCTGGGCGAAGTCTTCATCAAGATGTCGAAGCAGGGCTCGACCCTGGCCGGCGTGATGGATGCCTTCTCCGTCGCGGTCTCGATCGCGTTGCAGTACGGGGTTCCGCTCGACGCCTACGTCTCGAAGTTCATCAACATGCGCTTCGACCCGGCGGGCCTCACCGACGATCCCGACGTCCGGCTCGCCCAGTCGGTGATGGACTACCTGTTCCGCCGGCTTGCCCTGGATTACCTGCCTTACGATCGCCGGGCCGAGCTGGGCATCTTCACGGCCGAGGAGCGCGCTGCCCAGACGGCCGCGAAGTATGGCGCTGCGGAGCTCGAGACGGATACCGATATCGAGAGTCTGCAGATCTCGGCGCCGGTCGAGGCGGCACCTCCCGAGCCGCGGATCGCGGCCGGAAGCGGAGCGTCCGGCGGTCAGATCGACATCCAGACGGCCGTCGACGCTCCGCTCTGCTTCACCTGCGGCATCACCATGCGGGCGGCGGGTAGCTGCTACGTCTGCGAGCAGTGCGGCAGCACGAGCGGGTGCTCATGATGGCGATGGACCTGGCGTTGGAAACGGCGAGGGAAGCGGGTTCGTCCTGGGCTTTGGTCGCCGAAAGTCCCGGGTGGTCATGAAAATGGCCGCCGGTTCATCGTGGGCATTCCGTATCAACCTTGATACGGATCCGTGACCTTGATTCATCGAAACATCACCCGCCGCCCCGGTCTCCGAACAGGAGGCCGGGGCGGCGTCGCAGTGGCCCCTCTACGGTGGCCAGACATCGAGGCGTCGCGTATCGGGGTTGTTCACCGGTTCGACGGTGGGTGTCAGCTGTTACCCGTGCTGCGCCCGGCTTGGTGACCGCTGTTTTCGGGGACGCGCGGGGTCGGCTGCAAACGAGTCCGGGCATGCGTGTTTCGGGGTCATGCGACCGATGATCTTCGCGCTTCGGCCACCCGTTGAACGTGGTCGACTTACTGGCAGCACGTCCGCGTTTCGCGTAGCTACCTGGGGGCGTTGCCCCCAGATGATGCAGGGTGAACGTCTCGCGCTCGGCGCGGCGGGTTTTGGCATGGCTGCTGCGCGACTTACATGCCGAAGCTTTGTCCGGCCATACAGGGGAGGCACTGGGCCCGACCTCGGGAATCAAATGACCAGTGTCAGGACTGGTCGACCGACAGCGCCATCACCTGCACCGTGATCGTGGGAGACAGTGGCGCCGATCGCGTTCGTGCCGCCACTTAGCTACCGGCCCACGACGTCCGCACCGTAACGGCCGACGCGCGGGGGGCTACCTCAGGACCAGGCGATGATGCCGAGACGGCGGTCAGCGCATACCCGGAAGAGCTTGCGTAGACCGCGGATCTCGCCCGGACTGGGTATGAAGTCCGCATAGAGGTCGAGCTGGTCGCCAGCCGTGTCGGGATCGCATGCGTCCAGCCTGTCGGCCATCGTGGCGACGGTCTCGGGCGACAGCCACTCCTGATAGAGCGACTCGCCCGTGACGGCAGCCACGAACGGCTCGTAGACCTTGCCGCGGAAGCTGGTGACACCGTCGCTGTACATCCCGCCGCAGAGTCTGACGCCGGAGTCGGTGACGGCACGTTTGTCATCGGGCGTGAGCACGACCTTGCCGGGCGAACGCGAGACAAAGTTGTCGAGTCCCATCGCTGGCCCCCTCGCCGCACACGGGAAATGCCGCTTGGCGCAATCCGATGCCACCTCGTGTCACCGCGCCAGCGAATCTATGCTCCTGAGTGCCGCGGCGGCAGCCTCACGGAAGGAGCGGCCGGCTCCCGGGGACTGGACTGCAGTGCGAAGCGGTTCAACGGCTCGGCAATCACCGATCCTGCCGAGCGCGGCGGCGGCGTGAGTGCGGACGAACGCGGTCTGGTCCTCGAGCGTGGTGTTGAGGGCCGCGGACCGACTCGGGTCGAGGCCGCCGAGCGCTCGGACGAACTCCGCGTTGTCGCACGCGTCCTTCCTGAGCAGGTCTTCGTCTCCCAGGGCCCTGACGAGGGGTTCGACAGCGCGGGAGTCACCCAACTCGCCGAGCGCGTCGGCGGCAGCGAGGCGAGACGACCAGTCCGCTCCGAACAGCACATCCGCGAGCGGCTCGACGGCGCGAGCGTCGCCCATGCTGGCGAGCGCGACCACGGCAGCCTTGGGATTCGTGTCGCTGAGCGAGGCGATGAGGGGTTCGACCGCACGAAGGTCACCGATCGTGCCAAGCGCTGTGACAGCAGCCTTGCGCACCACGTCGCTCTGGTTGCTCAGGGCGGCGATGAGGGGTTCGACGGCACGAGGGTCGGCGACCCTGCCCAGCGCGGCTGAGGCGGTCCAGCGGGAGTGGTCGTTCGGGTTCGCGGCAACGGCGGCGAGCGGCCCGACCGCGGGGGCGCCCATTGCGACGAGCGCTGCTGCGGCCGCAGGTGCGATCTGAGGATCCCTCTCGTAGGCCAGCGCCTCGACCAGCCCCGCGATGTCTCCCTTGGCGGCGAGCTTCTCGATGTTGGGTGGCCGGAAGAGGGACATGGCGTTGCCTCCAAGTCCAGTCTAGGGCGACCGAATGAGGTCGGGAGGCAGATCGTTGTGTCGGGCACGCGCTGCTCGACGTGCAGTGGGTGGGTCCCAAGGTCTTTCACCACTGGACCATTTGCCTCTGGCCTGCCGGATCTGGCCAGACCCCACAGCATGACGTACCCGACCAGGAAGGCCATCCGTTACGTCGAGAACGGAGTGATCCGCACCGAGTGCAACCCACTGCTGAGAGAGCGGCATCTCGATCACGACGCGCGGGCGTTGAAGACCGGCTCGACAAGCAACTCAGGTGGACGTGGTCGGGTCGGGAAGGAGGGCGTGATGTTGTTCCTGAGGCCGGACGTCGAGATGCTCACGTCCAGACACGACGTCAAGGGACTGGTCAAAGCCCTGCGTTATCCGCGTGACTGGCACGTACGCGCCGCAGCGGCCGAATCGCTCGGCGGGCGTGGTGACGACCGGGCCGTCGAGCCTCTGATCACCGCCCTCGACGACAACGATGCGCCGCAAGTCGTCATCGCCGCGCTCGGCCGGCTCGGCGACCCCCGCGCCGTAGACCGGCTGGTACGCGTCGTTGCCGACGGCCCTGCGTGGTTGCGTGACCCGGCGGCCGCCGCCCTGGTCATGATCGGGGCGCCGGCCGCAGACTTCTTCATGACGACGTTGCAGGCCGACGACGACGCGCTGCGCGGACTCGCCGCGCACACCCTCGGCACGATCGGCGATGACCATGCCCTCGGCCCGCTCGTCGCCGCGCTGCGCGACCACACCGCTTCGGTGCGCCACGCGGCAGCCGAAGCGCTCGATCGGCTCGGCTGGACCCCGGACGGCGGGGAGCCTGGAGCGGCGTACCGGATCGCCAAGCGGCAGTGGAGCAGGTGTGCGACGACCGCCGGCATCCCCCAACTCATCGCCGTGCTGCGCGACGACGATCGGAGCATCGTCGAGGGTGCGACTCGGACGCTCGCCAAGATCGGCGCGCGGGCAGTCCAGCCGTTGATCGCGTCGCTCGATTCGACCACCGCGCCGGTGCTCGTCAAGATCGGGACTCCCGCTGTGGAGCCACTCATCGCGACCCTCAACGACGACCCGTCCCGAGCGGCGGTTGCTGCCGTCATCCTTGGGCAGCTCGGCGATGCTCGTGCCGTCGACCCGTTGGTCAGCGCGCTCGCGGGCCCTGACGACACCTTGCGTGCAGCGGCCGTCGGTGCGCTCCACAGGATCGGCGACACCCGGGCGATCGAGCCGCTCATCGCCCTCCTCGATGACGACAACAGGAAACTGCGGCGAGCTGCTGCCGAGGCGCTCGGCCGGATCGCCGACCCCCGCGCCCTAGATGATCAATTCCAAGGGTTCCGGCGGCGTGTTGCGCCCAGGAGGGCGTTGAAGGGTGCCCAGGATCGGCGTTGCTACCCGACACCGAAACCGCAGCCAAAACCACGTGCCAGGCAAGTATCAGCTGACTTCGGTTGCGGTCAGACCAGCGTCGCAACGTTTCCCGATCGGAAGGCGGTCGTCCGCGCGGAAGAGCTCGCCTCAGCCCACCCTTCGGGATGATCAAGGAGTCGGTTCGGGATGATCATGGGCTGCTTTCGGGATTCCATGATCATCCGAGGCTGGCATGTGGGCTCTGACCGGCGGCGGAAGAACCCTGTCGTCGCCTCGATGGCGTTGGAAATGGCGATGGAAACGGGTTCGTCCTGGGCTTTGGTCGCCGAAAGTCCCGGGTGGTCATGAAAATGGCCGCCGGCTCATCGTGGGCATTCTGTCTCCAGGTGGGTACACGATCTCGATCTTGATCCTGCACGTCCCCGTCACCCCGGCCTTCGCAAGGAGGCCGGGGTGACGGGGACGTTGGGGCGTTGACCTGTCGGGCAGCCGCCAGTCGCCAGCGTGCGAGGACATCGGGGCTAGGCGGGGGGTCCGCCGAGGAACGTGGTGCGGTTTCGTCCGGCGATCTCCAAGAGCAGGGGTGCGATCTTGTCCATGGGTTCGCCAGGGGCGATGTTCGCGTCGAGGTCGGCGAACAACTTGCCGGTTCCGTCGCTCAGGCTGAGCGCGAGGAACTTGACCGTGGCCGAGGTTGCCTCGGTGGAGTGCGCGGCTCCGGTCGGCACGGTGAGCGAGTCGCCGGGGACGAGTTCGTAGTGCCGGGAGCCGACCTGCACTGACAGGCGCCCGTGCAGGAGGTAGTACGACTCGGGCCACGGGTGGCGGTGGGGTGGGACGAAGCTGCCGCGGGTGCTGTCGATCTCGAACAGTTCGTACTCACCGTTGGTGTGTTCCGCGCCGACCTTGACGGTTGCGGTGCTGTCGACGGTGAACAGCTCGACGCCGGTTCCGGCCTCGCTGTGATGTACCTGGTGTGGCATGGCGATCTCCTTGCGTCGGGCCCGGCGCCAGCTGGCCGGGCGATGGGAACGACGCTAGGAACGGCGGCCCGGTCGTGGCCATCCCGCGCCGGTGGGGTGTTCGTCCGGACGCCTCTCCCAGGATTCTGGGATAGCCAGCCGCCCGGTCTGCCGCGAACATGGGCGGATGTGGAGCACCAGCCGGGCCGATGCCGCGCGGCGTGAGCTGCTTGCGTTGTGCGCGGTCGACGTCGCGGATCTGGACGTCGCCGACCTGCACGCGGCGGCGATCGGTGTGCTCTCGCGGGTGGTTCGCTACGACGCGACCTGCTGGGCGACGGTCGACCCGTCGTCGGGCGCGGTCACCGGACAGTTGACGATCGACTTCGATCCCACCGCGGCACAGGAGGCGCTGTTCGTCGATGTGGAGAGCTCGAGCGAGAGCAACACCTTCACCGATCTGATCGGGCGCCAGGTCGAGGTGGCGCGCCTGTCGGACCTGGCGCACCGCGAAGTCGTCAGCAGCCGCCGGATCAACGAGCTGTACCGGCCGATGGGCTTCGCCCACGAGATCCGCCTGGTCATGAGCGCACGTGGGCTGGCCTGGGGTGTCGCCGGGTTACTGCGGGCACCGGGCTCGGACTTCACCGATGAGGAGACCACGTTCCTGCGTGACCTGTCCGGCGTGCTCGGCGAGGCCACCCGGCAGGCCGTGATCCGGGCGAGCAGCCGCGACAGCCCCGGCAGCCCCGACAGGCGCGGTGCGGTCGTCATCCTGCTCGGTCAGAACGGTCAGTTCCGTGCGGCCACCCCGGCGGCGATGCCCTGGCTGGAAGGCCCGGACGCGGCCCGTTTCGCCATAGCCCTGCGCGCGGCCGCCGCCACAGCGGCGAGCAGCCCCTCGGGATCAGGGCAGCTGCGGGTGCGCGATCAGCACGGTCGCTGGGTGACGCTGACGGCCTCACCCCTGCTCGCGCAGGCCGGTGACCCCGCGACGACGGCCATCAGCATCGAATCGGCGTCCGGTCGAGACCTCGCCGACATCCTGGCCGCCGGATACGGCCTCACCAGCCGAGAACGCGAGATCTGCGCCCTGGTCACCGCCGGTCGATCGACCGGCGACATCGCCGCCGAGCTGTTCCTGTCGAGCTACACCGTCCAGGATCACCTCAAGTCCATCTTCGCCAAGACATCCGTCCGCAGCCGGCGCGAGCTCATCCTCCGGCTCAATCCGAGCCCCCCCTGATGCCGTGGGGATAGCAGGCATCGCAAAGTCGCCCCCCACCCGGGGGCGCGGCGTGACATCGACCGGTCAGAGCTGGCGAAACGTCGTGAAGTGGGCGAGTTCCAGAAGGTCTGACTTCACCAGTTGCGGAGCGCCGAGCGACTCCACGTGATGCTCCGCGGCGGCCAGGTGACGGCGCGCCTCGTCCAGCACCCACGTGTGGAACCCGGCTTCGCTGAGCTCGTTCGCGGCGGCCTCGAGCAGCTCCTCCGGCGGCTCCGGGCCGTCACCGAACATCACCGACTTCAGGGAGTCAAGCCCTTCCAGGCCGGACTCGAGGGCGGCGGTGATGGGCAGCGTCTTCTTGCGGGAACGCAGATCACCGAGCACCGGCTTGCCGGTGACCTCGGAGTCTCCCCAGATGCCGATCGCGTCATCGACGAGTTGAAACGCCATCCCGAGTTCGCGGCCGAAGCCGCGCAGCAGCGCGACCTCAGCTTCCGGCGCACCGGCGAGAATCGCGCCGAGCGCCGACGCGCACTCGAGCAGCGACGCGGTCTTGCCCGCCGCCATGCGCCGGCAGTCGTCCAGCGTGACGTCGCGGCGCGTCTCGAACTCCAGGTCCAGCGCCTGCCCTTCGATCAGCTCGGTCACCCGCCGGTTCATGAACCGCAGCGCCTCGAGGGTGGTGCCGCTGCCGGACTCGAGCAGCTGCTCGATCGCCAGCGCCAGCAGCGCATCACCGGAGATGATCGCGGCGCCCGCCCCGTAGGCAACCCATGCCGTCGGGCGGTGGCGACGGCGGGTGTCGCCGTCCATCAGATCGTCGTGCAGCAAGGAGAAGTCGTGCACGAGTTCGACCGCCACCGCGGCGGCGATGCCGAACTCGTCGGGGCCCTCGACGGCGCGCACGGAGAGCATGGCCAGCGCCGGGCGCAACGCCTTACCCGTGGGCCGTCCAGCCGGTTGACCGTCGACGTTCGTCCAGCCCCGGTGGTAGGACTCGACCCGTTCCAGGCCGACATGCAGCCGGGAGACGGCATCGCGGATGGCCGGCTCGGTGACCTCGCGCAGCTCGCCGAGCACCCGGGGGAGGCCGTCGGCGCCGGTCGTCTGCGGTGCGTAGACGGTCATGGCCGGCGTCCCGCCAGGCTGCGGGCCGCGACCTTGGCCTTGTCGGCGCCTGACAGCGAGAGCCGCTGCGAGCGGACCGCCGACGGATGGCCGGCGATGACGCCGTTGAGCCGGTGGTAGATGCCGGCCATGGCGGCGCAGCAGGCGAAGCTGCGCCGGTCGAGCAGATCCAGCAGCGCGAATCCCTCGCTGTACCACTGCTCGGCGCGGGCCGCGTCAGCGCGGATCATCGCCTCGAACGGTGCTGCGGGCCCCCGCAGATTTCCCTGCTCGTCGAGTTCGAGCGTGACGCCGAACCGATCCAGATCCTCCTTCGGGAGGTAGACCCGGCCGTTGCCCAGGTCTTCGCGGACGTCGCGCAGGATGTTCGTCTGCTGCAACGCGACGCCGAGCCGGTCGGCGAGATCCGGCGCGTCCGGATGGCTCGTGCCGCCGAAGATGGCCAGACAGAGCCGCCCCACCGTGCCGGCCACCCGGCGGCAATAGAGCACCAGGTCGTCGAACGTGGCGTAGGTGGTTCCGCGGACGTCCATCTCGATGCCGTCGATGAGCTCCTGGAGCGCCTCGATCGGGAGCGGGAAGCGCTTGGCGGTGTCCTCGAGCGCCCGGATGACCGGGTCGCCGTTGGCTGCTCCGAGGTCATCGAGCTGCCCGCGCAGCGCGGCGAGGCGTTGGAGTTTGACGTCCTGGGGCAGGCCGGGGTCGTCTCCGATGTCGTCGGCGCGCCGGGCAAAGGCGTAGACCGCGGACAGGGACGACCGCTTCTGCGCAGGTAGCAGCCGTATTCCATAGGAGAAGTTGCGGGCCTGCTGGTGGGTGATGCGTTTGCACTCGGCGTAGGCCTCGTCCAACGTCGACTCGTTCGCCGTCATCGACCTCCGTCCGCGAGCCAGCCGGTCCCCCCAGCGACATCCGCGAGCAATTCTGTCATGAGCTGGCTCTCATGCCGCCGATAACTCACGCGCCGCCGCCTGGCCGCTGCGCACCGCGCTCTCCATGGTCGCCGGCCAACCGGTGCGGGTCCAGGCGCCCGCGACGACCAGCCCGGGCAATGCCGTCCGGTTCGCCGGGCGGCGCGCCAGCTGCCCCGGCAGCTGGGCAAACGTGGCATGCGGCTCGCGGGTGACGAGAACGCGCTGGACGAATCGGGGCTCGGCCCGCGGCAGCAGCCGCGCCAGCTCCGTGACGAATACCTCCTCGATCTCGGCCGCCTTGCGCTGCTGCCAGGCAGCGGCGGCCGACAGCGAGATCGCGAGGTACTGGCCGGTGCGTACGCCGGCTGCCGCCGTCCGGTCGAAGACCCACTGGACGGGGGAGTTGATGGCCGCGGCGAACGGCTCCGCCATCACGAGCCGGTCATAGAACACGTGGACGTTCACGATCGGACTGCTGCCCAGCGCGCGCAGGCCGGCCGGGTCGAGGCCCGCCTCGGCCGGCGCGAGATCGGCGACGGCGTCATGCGGAACGGCGAGGACGACGGCATCGGCGGCCATCTCACCGTCATCGGTCCCGAGGTGCCAGCCCCTCGACCCCGAGGTCGGCTGCCTCAGATCGCGCACCCGGCACCCGGTGCGGACGACGGCACCGAGCGATTCGAGCTTGGCGCGCGCGGCAACCCCATGCAGCTCGCCGAGCGGCACCCGGCTGTAGCCGATGTCGGCGCCGCCGGCGGTCTCCAGCAGGCCGGTGCGCACGACCTTGGCGGCGAGCGCCAGGCTCGCGTCGCGCGGGTGAGCGTTCAGCGTGGCGACGGTCAGCAGCTCCCACAGCGCCGGCAGGCTGAGCCCGCGCTGACCGTGAGCGTCGAGCCAGTCCCCGAACGAGCGTGCGTCGACCGCGCGATCCTGCTGGTCGAGCCGGGCGAGTGCCAGCACGGCCGGCACGCTGCGCAACCGCTGGCCCAGCGGCATCGCGTCATAGCGCAGCAGGCCGCCGGCCAGGTGCAGCGGCGGCGGGAGCGGCAGCCGGCTTCGGCGCAGCCGCGCTGTGCGTACGTCGGCGCCGTCGCCGTGCAGTACGGCCACGTCGAGGCGCGGCTGCAGGTCGGTCAGGTGCTCGACCCCGAGGCGCGCGAGCCAGCCCCGGTAGGCCGTGCAGCAGCGCAGGAAGACGTGCTGCCCGGTATCGATCGTCACGCCGTCGCGGGAGAAGGAGGCCGTGGCGCCGCCCAGCCGGGGGCGGGCTTCGAGCACCGTGACCCGCCAGCCGGCTTCGGCCATCTCGAGCGCGGCGGCCAGCCCGGCGAGGCCGCCGCCGACGACCACGACGTGGTCAGCCACGGATCCCGGCCGTCAGCAGCGTCCGCATCGTGTGCCACAGCACCCTGCGCTTGTTCGGCCGGGGCGTCACGCGAACCGCGTCAGCACCGGCGGCCCGGACGGCGTCCAGGGCCGCGAGCCCACCTGCGGTGAAGCCGGCAATCGCCACGCGCGCGAGCCCCGGGGTCAGCCGGGTGAGGGGGACGCCGGCGCCGAGCAGGGTCCGCGCCCGCTCGGCGACCTCCGCCAGCAGCGACTCGACCCGGGCCCGCTCGGCCGCCGAGAGCCGTGCCGCTGATGCCGCTGATGCCGCTGCCAGCAGGTCCGGTGTCACCCCGTGCCGCGCGAGCGCGTCCTGCGGCAGGTAGATGCGCCCGGCCTCCAGGTCCTCGCCCACGTCCTGGAGGTGCTCGGCGATCTGCAGTCCCGTGCACACGTCGTCGGACAGGGCGATCCGGCGCTCGTCCCCGAGGTCCCAGAGGGCCAGCACCAGGCGTCCGACAGGCTCTGCCGACAGCCGGCAGTAGCCGCGAAGGGCCTCGAAATCCGGGTAACGCGTGACCTGCTGGTCCATCCGGTTGGCTGCCACCAGGTCGTGAAACGGCTGGACGGACAGCCCCCGCTCGCGGGCGAGCGGCACCAGCGCCGCGACGGGGGGGAGGGCCGGCCGGCCCTCGCCAACCCGGCGCAGATCGTCGTCGATCAGATCGAGCAGTGCCAGCCGGTCGCCGGGTGCCTCATCGCCGACGTCGTCGATCAAACGCGCGAGCACGTACACGTCGAGCAGCTGGCGACGCCGCTCGGCGCGCAGCATCCGGCTCGCCACCGGGAAGTTCTCCCGTTTCGCCCGGGCCGCGTCGAGCGCAGAAATGCGGGAGTCCAGCCATTCCCGGTCCGCCGGCGTCGCCTTGCCGGGCTGGGGAACGTCAGTTTTCGGCATCTTCTTGCGCGCCAAGTGCGCTAGATCCGCGCAGCGGGGGAGAAATCCACAAGAATGGGTACGGCAACGGAGCCTCCTTGGTCGTTCTGCCTTTTTTGCCGGGGCTGCGCGTCAGCGGGGCGCATCCCAGTACTACACGGCAGACCGGGCAGAATGACCCCAAGCGATGAGGAATCGGAGGTCGCAGCCGATGAACCCAGCCTCGGTGCGTTTACTTGTGTTACGCCCGGTATCGGGGCCCGTCGTGCCCGGCTTGTCATCACCCAGGGTTTCTTCACGCCATTTCCGTCCTAGGGTCGGCCTGCCGCAAACGGCCTTCGAGCGGGCTGCATGAGCGTCGCGTCCGAGCGGCTACCCCAGGGGCCGTCCGAGCTGGAGGTCGATTCACGTCATTCGGCAGCGGCGGCGCTCGCGCGCGCCATCGCCTACCTGCGCGAAGAGCAGCATGAGGCCGGCTGGTGGAAGGGCGAGCTCGAGACCAACGTGACGATGGACGCGGAGGATCTCCTGCTGCGCGAGTTCCTCGGCATCCGCACCCCGGAGGAGACCGAGCAGGCCGCCGCGTGGATCCGCTCCCAGCAGCGCGACGACGGCACGTGGGCCAACTTCTACGGTGGCCCCGGTGACCTGTCCACGACGATCGAGGCGTGGATCGCGCTGCGGCTGGCAGGGGATCGGGCTGACGCGCCTCATCTCGCCAAGGCGGCCGCGTGGATCCTCGCGGCGGGCGGGGTCGAGCGCTCGCGCGTCTTCACCCGGGTCTGGCTGGCGCTGTTCGGGCTGTGGTCGTGGGACGAGCTGCCGAACCTGCCGCCGGAGATCATCTTCCTGCCGCGGTGGTTTCCGTTCAACGTCTACGACTGGGCGTGCTGGGCTCGGCAGACGGTCGTCCCGCTCACCATCATCACCACCTTGCGGCCGCAGCGGACGTTCCCGGTGGGCATCGACGAGCTGCGCACCGGCGAGCCGATCCCGCCGTTGCTGCCGGCCCGGTCCTGGGGCGGCTTCTTCCAGCGGCTCGACCGGGCGCTGCACGGCTACGCGAAGCGGCCGGTGCGCCGGCTTCGTCAGGTGGCGATGCGCCGCGCCGTCGATTGGATCGTCGCCCGGCAGGAGGCCGACGGTGGCTGGGGCGGTATCCAGCCGCCCTGGGTCTACTCGCTGCTCGCGCTGGAGCTGAGCGGTCACGCGCTCGACACCCCGGTGATGGCCGCGGGTATCCAAGGCCTCGAGGGGTTCCTGGTTCGCGAGCAGACGCCCTCCGGCGGCACGCTGCGCCGGCTGGAGGCCTGCCAGTCGCCGGTGTGGGACACCGCGCTGGCGCTCAACGGCCTGCTCGACGCCGGCGTGCCTGCCGAGGATCCCATGGTGCAGCGAGCGGCTCGCTGGCTGGAGTCCGAGGAGATCCGGGTGACCGGCGACTGGTCGGTGCGGCGGCCGACGCTAGCGCCGGGCGGCTGGGCCTTCGAGTTCGAGAACGACGGCTATCCCGACACCGACGACACGGCCGAGGTCCTGCTGGCGCTGCGCCGCGCCCTGCCGCCGGCCGGCAGCGACGGTGGCGCCATCCGTCGGGGCATGGACTGGATGGTCGGGATGGAGTGCCGGGGCGGCGGGTGGGGAGCGTTCGACGCCGACAACACCCGCGAGCTCGCCTACAAGCTGCCGTTCTGCGACTTCGGTGCGGTGATCGACCCGCCCTCGGCGGACGTCACCGCTCACGTCGTCGAGGCCCTGGCTGCCGAGGGCCGCGCCGACAGCCCCGCCTGCCAGCGCGGGGTCAGCTGGCTGCTGCGCGAGCAGGAGACGGACGGTTCCTGGTTCGGACGCTGGGGCTGCAATTACGTCTACGGGGTCGGTGCGGTGGTGCCCGCTTTGATCGCCGCCGGCGTCGCGGCATCATCGCCGGCGATCGTGCGGGCCACCCGTTGGCTGATGGCACACCAGAACGAGGACGGCGGCTGGGGCGAGGACATGCGCTCCTACGACGACCCGGCCTGGGCCGGCCGCGGCGAGTCGACGGCGTCGCAGACGGCCTGGGCGCTGCTCGCGTTGCTGGCCGCGCAGGCCGACACGGCAAGCATCGACCGCGGGATCGAGTGGCTCGTGGCTCAGCAGACGCCCGCCGGAACGTGGGACGAGCCGCAGTTCACGGGCACCGGGTTCCCGGGCGACTTCTACATCAACTATCACCTTTACAGGCACGTGTTTCCGGTGTCGGCGCTCGGCCGGTACTGCCGGGCCGGCGGAGCGCACGAGTGGATGATCCGAGGGAGAATCCGCCCGGTCGGCTCACGGTGTTCACCCCGTTGCGCGCCGAGCGCGCCGCCGTCCGCGGGGTCCTTCCCGGGGCTGCGGTGATCCGTACCGGTATGGGCGTGACCCGCGCGGCGAAGTCCGCCGCCCGCGCCGGTGTCGGCGACGGACCGGTCGCTGTTCTGGGCGTCGCCGGCGGCATCGCGCCGCAGGTGCTCCCCGGCGATGTCGTGGTCGCGAGTGAGGTGCGCAGTGAGACCGAGGCGTTCGCGTGCCCCTCGGCACCGCTGCTCGCCGCCCTCCTGCGGCGGGCCGGGGTCCGGGTGCACGTCGGTCCGCTCGTGACGCTCAGCGGATCGAAGCCGGCCACCACACCCGCCGAACGGCAGCGGCTCCTGGAGTCCGGCGCGCTCGCCGTCGACATGGAGAGCGCACCGATCGCCGCGGCTGCTGCAGCCGCCGGAGCGCCCCTCGCCGCCGTGCGTTGCGTGACTGATACGGCGCAGGCGCCGCTGCTTCACCCCGGCATCGTCAAGCGTGGCATCTCGGCGCTGCGCACCCTGCGCCGCATCGCGCCGCTGCTGCAGCAATGGGCCTCTGCTGCCGATTCGCGGGAGATCCTGCTCGCGTCACCCCGCTCGTTCTGCGCCGGGGTCGAGCGCGCGATCGACACCGTGGCCGCGGCCCTCGAGCGCTTCGGCGCACCGATCTACGTGCGTCGCCAGATCGTGCACAACGCGCACGTCGTCCAGGATCTCCAGCAGCGCGGTGCGGTCTTCGTGCAGGAGCTGGACGAGGTGCCCGACGGTGCCCGGGTCATCTTCGCGGCCCACGGCGTGGCCCCCGAGGTGCGTTCCGACGCGGTCAGCCGCGGCCTGCGCTTCATCGACGCGACCTGCCCGCTGGTGGCCAAGGTGCACCAGGAGGTGCGCCGTCACGCCGATCAGGGTCGCACCGTCTTCCTGCTCGGCCACAACGACCACGAGGAAGTGGTCGGGACCGTCGGCGAGGCAGCTGACCGGGTCGTGGTCATCAGCGGCTTGGACGAGGCTCGCAGCGTCACCGTGGAGGACGAGTCCCGGGTCGCGTACGCGGTGCAGACCACGCTCGCCGTCGACGAGGCCGAGCACGTGGCGCTGGCGCTGCGCGAACGTTTTCCCGCGATCGTCGCGCCGCCGACCGATGACATCTGCTACGCCACCACCAACCGGCAGAAGGCCGTCCGCGAGGTCGCGGCAGACGCCGACCTGGTGATCGTCGTAGGGTCGCAGAACTCGTCGAACTCGGCTCGGCTCGTCGAGGTGGCCGAGCGCGCCGGCGCCCCGGCGCTGCTCGTCGACGATGCCAGCGAGCTCGATCTGGACCGGCTGCGCGGAGTCCGTCGCATCGGGGTGACCGCCGGGGCCTCGGCGCCGCCGGGGCTGGTCGACGAGCTTGTGCATTGCCTGTCAGGCTTGGGACCCATCAGAGTGCACGAGCGCCACACCGTCACCGAAGACATCCGATTCGCCCTGCCAAAGGAGGTGACCTGACGTGGCCATGCCGATGAGGCAGAACCTTCGCATCGGGTCGTATTTGCTCAAGCAGAAGCTGCACCGGGCGAAGAAGTTCCCGCTGGTGCTCGAGCTCGAGCCGCTGTTCGCGTGCAACCTCAAGTGCGCCGGCTGCGGCAAGATCCAGCAGCCGGCCAGCCTGCTCAAGCAGCGCATGCCGGTAGCGCAGGCGCTGGCCGCCGTACGGGAGTGCGGCGCGCCCGTAGTCTCGATCGCGGGCGGCGAGCCGCTGATGCATCCGCAGATCGATGAGCTCGTCGACGCGCTGATCGCCGACAAGCGGATGGTGCTGCTGTGCACCAACGCGGTCTTGCTGCCCAAGCATCTGCACCGGTTCACCCCCCATCGCGACTTCACGTGGGTCATCCACATCGACGGCCTGCGCGAGCGTCACGACGAGTCGGTATGCAAGGACGGCGTCTTCGACGAGGCTGTGGCGGCCGTCAAGCAGGCTCAGGCCGCGGGCTTTCGGGTCGCGACGAACACCACGTTCTTCAACACCGATACGCCTCAGACGGTCATCGAGGTGCTCGACTACCTCAACGACGAACTCGGCGTCGACAACATGCAGATCTCGCCGGGCTACGCCTACTCCAAGGCGCCGGATCAGGATCACTTCCTCGGCGTGCAGCAGACCCGGGAGCTGTTCAAGAAGGCGTTCGACGACAAGCGGCGCAAGAAGTGGCGGCTGAACCACTCACCGCTGTTCCTCGATTTCCTCGAGGGCAAGGCCGATTTCGATTGCAAGCCCTGGGGCATTCCCTCCTACTCGCTGCTCGGCTGGCAGAAGCCGTGCTACCTGCTCGACGACGGGTACGCCCAGTCGTGGCAGGAGCTGCTGGACACCACCGACTGGGACAGCTTCGGACGGGGGAAGGACCCGCGCTGCAACAACTGCATGGCGCACTGCGGGTATGAGCCGAGCGCCGTGCTCGCGACCATGAGCTCGCTGCGCCAGACCATCCGGGCGGGCTTGGGGGCCTAACCGGCGTTGCGGCGATCAGTGAGCGTGGCGGGCCCCTTGGTGTTCGGCCAGTAGAAGCCGACCGAGGTCACCACGCCGTCGCGCACCGAGACCCCGTTCAAGTCGCCGGAATCCGTAAGCGCTGCGCCGGCGACGGGCAGCCGTTGCACGGGCTGATCCACCATGGCGGTGCCGGTCCACTTCTTGATCAGCATGTCTTGGGTGAACCCGCCGAGCTGCGGCGCCGTGCCCACGGCCCAGATCCCGGCTGGGGTCGCGTCGATGTCACGCAGGATGCCGCCGTCCCTCTCGTCGACGGTCGGCACCGAAGCCCACTTGGTGCCGTTCCAGTGCAGGATGACGCTGTTGTCGAGCTGGCGTCCGGTGGCCGCCACCACGGTGATGCGCTCGCCGACGGCCCAGACGTCATTCGCTGCGCGCGCGCTCACCGCCAGGAGTTCAGGCTCGCCGACCACCGCGGGGGTGGCAGGCGACTGCCACGTGGCGCCGTTCCAGTGGAGGGCGAAGGTGCAGCTGCGGGTGTAGTTGGCGCCCGTGCCGAAGGTATTGCCGACCACCCAGACGTCGTTGGCCTTCAGCACGGTGAGGTCAACCGGCCCCTCGGACCCCCCGTCGCAAGGACGATGGGACGTGGGCTTGGGGATGGCCGAGACCGTCCGCCACCTGCCCGCCGTCATCGCCAGCAGCGTCGCGGCCGAGCTGCTGCTCCCGAGGCCATAAACGGTGGCGTCCCGGGCGCTGGCCACGTCCCACACCGTCATGCCCGCGGGATTGGGCACCGAGCGCCATGACAGCCCGTTGAAATGCAACGTGCGAACGTTGCTGACGGCCCAGATGTTGGAGGCGTTGACGGCCGTGATCGCGGTAAGGCCGGCGCCGATGGGGGGTGGCAGGAAGACCGACTGCCAGCTCTTGCCGTTCCAGTGCTGCATCAGCTCGTGTTCGCCGGTCCGATCCGTAAAACTGCCGACGGCCCAGGCATTCGACGCGTTCACCGCCGCGACGGCGCTCAGCGTCGCCGCCGTCCCCGGACTCGGGCTGGGGACGATGCAACCGGCCAGCAGGAACGGCGACGCGACCATCGTGAGGGCTGCCGTGACGGCACCTGAGGATCGTGAATAACGCATCGGACCTCCCTCATCGTCGGACCGTCAGAAAAGCTCTGCTGTTCCGGCAGGTGTAGGGACGAAAGTCACCCGGCGTCCGCGTCAGGTTACGGCGTCACGAGCTTACCGACGCCGCCGGAGACTCGTGCCAAGCGCTGCGGCCACGTCCCTGCGCCTTCGCTTGGTAGAGGGCCTGATCCGCCTTCCGCACCAGCGAATCGAAGTCGTCGCCGGGTCCCGCGCGGCACACGCCGATGCTGCAACTCAGCGGGACGACCGCATCGCCGGCGCTCAGGATGATGGCAGCCACCCTCTCGCGCAGGCGATCGGCCACGGCCTGAACTTCATCGTGGCCGGCCGCCGACCCGGCGACGAGGAACTCGTCCCCGCCCACGCGGGCCACGATGTCGGGGGCGCGGGCTGCGGCCCGCAGTGCCTGTCCGGTGAGGCGGATGGCGTCGTCTCCGACATGGTGTCCGTAGGTGTCGTTGAGGATCTTCAGGTTGTCCAGGTCGACGTACAGCAGCATGACCGCGGTGGATTCGCGACGGGCTCGCGATAGTTCGCGGGTGACCGCCGAGCGTGCTGCTTCCCGGTTGAGCAAACCGGTGAGCGAGTCGTGGGTGGCCATCTGGTGCAGGATGACGCGTTGGCGTTCGGCGTGCCGGACCGATTCGCGGAGCCGGTTGAGGGTGGTCTGCAGTGCCTGGCCGGTTCGACCGGGGAGCGGGACATCGAGTGACGGGGCGGACGGATCCTCCGCCAGTGTGACGGTGAATGCTTCGACGGCTCCGAACACGCTCGTCATCTCATCGACGGCGAGGATGGTGTCGGCGACCTCCCGAGGACCGCCGGGCGCAACGGCCTGCACCGCGAAGTCACCCCCGGCGACCCGTCGCGCCGCTGTCGCCAAGCGTTGCAGCGGCCGGATGACCGCCCGCGCCAGCAGGATCGTCGCCCCCGCGGCGATGAGGAGGCTGAGGACGAAGATCGCGACCTCGTTCCGGTAGCTGCGAGCCGCCGCGAGCGCTTCGCTGTGGGCCACGTCGCGCATGTCCGCCGAGGCACCTTCGATGACGGCGGTCAGATCGTTGAGCCACCGCGGTTCCTTGGTGAACGCGATCCCGTAAGCCTGCGGGTCCGTTGCGAGCGGCGAACGGTGGCCTGCCAAGGCGGCGTTCACGGTCTGCTCGATGGTCTTCTCCCACGCCTGCGCTTGCGGGTCATGCAGCCAGGTGTTCCAGGCGGCCGTTGCGCGGGGGCCGAGATCAGCCGGGAAGCCCGTTGTATTGGCGACGAATGCGCCGTTCGCCTCGATCAACGACTGCGCGCTGGCGGCGGTCCCCGGCCCGTTCACGACCGCGTTGGATTCACGGGCGCGATGCATCGCAGCAGTCTGCACGGCGAACGAGTTGGAGAGCGCGTCGACGCGGCCGGCCACCAGCCCGGTGCGGCCGGACAGGGCCTGGACGTCCTGCTTCAAAGTCTCGAACCGCGCTCGCCAGGCGTTGTCGACGTCCGCGGTCAATTTCTCGAAGAAGGTCAAGATCGTCGCGGCGTCACCCCGCCCGGCGCCGATGGAGGGGCGCAGCTGGTCCAGTCGCGTCAGGTCAGCGACCAGTACGGGGGTGGAGCGCAGCGCGGGGTCGCTATCCACCTGCAGGCGGGCCGCGCGGAGCAAGGCCGGGTAGTCGATGCCGAAGAGCTGCTCGATCTGTGCGGTGGTGACCTTGAACTGGGCAGCCTCGGCGAGCGCTAACGACGGGACGTACTCGTTGGTCACGTGAGCTCTGGCTGCCATCAGCGATCCGAGCGCGTCGGAGTCGCGCTGAACCCGGGCTGAAACCTCTTGCTGGGTCCGGCTGCTCAACGCCGAACTTCCGGTCAACGCGGCCAGGGCAGTGAGCGGCGCCAGCAACGCCAGGACGAGCAGCATGGCCACTCGTGGGCGCTGCCACTGATGCCGGCGCGGTGGCCTGGTTGCGGTCACGGCGCTTTCAGACCGATCACATCTCAGTCATCGGTGAAAAACCCGGGGGTGAGTCCGCCCAGATGGCCTAACGCGCGCTCCCGTCCAGCCCCGCGCGGGGCACCCGGCGGTTTCGGTCCACGGGTGGAGCGTGCCGGCTCAGCCGTCGCCTTCCGCGGGGCTTGTCCCGGAGCGCTGCACCGCCGTGGTCGGCGAGGCCTTCTGGCGCTGGCGGCCCAGGGTCTCCAGCAGGCGGAGCCAGATCTCGGTCGGCGTGGGGTAGCTCGGCACGGCATGCCACAGCGCGGCGATCGGCACCTTGCCGATCATGGCGACCGTCGCCGCGTGCACGAGATCGGCGATCTCCGAGCCGACGAACGTGGCGCCGACGATGGTGTCCGACGCCCGGTCGATGACCAGCTTGGCGCGGCCCACGTAGTCCTCGCGCATGAGGTAGGTGCCCGCCAGCGAGGCGAGGTCGTACTCGACCGTTTCGACGGCAATACCGGCGTCGCGCGCACCGCGCTCGGTGAGCCCGACCGAGCCCACCTCGGGACTGGTGAAGGTCACCTGGGGCACGCGGCCCTGGTCGGCGAGGTCGACGTGGCGGCTAAAGGCACCGGTGTCCAGGGCAGCGCCGGTGGCCCGCGCGGCAATGACGTCGCCCGCGACCCGGGCTTGGTACTTGCCCATGTGCGTCAGCAGCGCCCGGCCGTTCAGGTCGCCGATCGCGTACAGCCACTCGCCCGGCACGCCGTTGACGGTCATGTGATCGTCGACGGCGACGAAGCCGCCTTCCGCGAGCCCGACGGTGTCCAGCCCGATGCCGGTGCTGTTGGGGCGGCGTCCGGCCGCGACGACGATCTCATCGGCGATGATGACCGTTCCGTTGTCCAGGGTCACGGTGACCTCGCCGCCGTGGAGCACCCCGTAGCCCGCGTCGTTCACGTGCGGCCGGGACACGCCCGCCAGCCGGACGTTGAGCTCGAGCCGCACGCCCGCCGCCCGCAGATAGTCGGCGACCAGGTCGCCGGCGAACGGCTCGTTTCTGGCCAGCACCCGCGGCCCGCCCTGCACGATCGTGAGCTCCTCGACGCCGAGCCCGATCAGCCACGTCGCCGCCTCGCAGGCCACGACGCCGCCGCCGATGATCACGACACGCTGCGGAATCGTGTGGATGTTGGTCACGTCGCGCGAGATCCAGGGCCGCGCGGCGCGCAATCCCTCGATGTCCGGAACCGCCGCCGAGGATCCGGTGTCCAGCACGACCGCATGCCGTGCCGTGATCGTGCGGGTACTGCCGTCGGGCCTGGTGACCTCGACGGTCTTCGTGCCGGCCAGGCTGCCGTGGCCGCGGATGACGTCGATGCCGGTGGTGAGGCACCACTGAACCTGGGAGGCGTCATCGAGCCGATTGACGATCGCGTCGCGGCGGGCCAGGACGGCGTTCACGTCCAGCTCGCGGCCGAGCAGCGCTTGCTTGACGCCGGGGAGGTGGCGCCCGATGTCGAGTACCTCGACCGGGCGCAGCAGGCCCTTGCTGGGCATGCACGCCCAGTACGAGCACTCGCCGCCCACGAGCTGCTCCTCGACGATCACCGCTTCGAGTCCGGAGTCCTGGGTGGCGTACTGGGCGGCGTTCTCACCGGGCGGGGCACCGCCGATGACGATGACATCCCATTCGGAACGATCCGGATCAAGGGAGGCGGCCACGCGAGCACGCTAGCGCAGCGCGACCGGCACGGCGACGGAACGGGTATTGACACAGTTGTGAGTAGTCACTAACCTCCCCTTCATGACAAGCCGGAGCACCGCCGAAGAGCGTCGCGAGGACGTCCTTCGGGCGGCCCTCATCGAGTTCGCGTCCGGTGGTCTCGATGGCACCAGCACCGATGCCATCGCCCGCCGGGCCGGCATCAGTCAGCCCTATCTCTTCCGGCTCTATCCCACGAAGAAGGAGCTGTTCGTCGCCGCTGTCGAGCGCACTTTCGAGCGCGTCCGGCAGGCGTTTCGCGAGGCGGCGGAGGGCTACGCCGGGATGGAGGCGAAGGAGAAGCTGGGCGACGCCTACGTCGAGCTCCTGCGCGACGAGACCTTCCTCAAGCTCCAGCTCCACGCGTACGCCGCTGCCTGCGACGACGCTGATGTGCGTGAGGCCACCCGGCGCGGCTTCGGCCGGCTCTGGGACGAGGCCATCGTGCTGACCGGCATGTCCGCCGAGCAGTCGCGCGACTTCATGGCGATCGGCATGCTGCTGAATGTCGCGGCTGCGATGGGGCTCGGCGTCGATTGCCCCGCAGATCTTGCCGAGCGCCTGCTCGGCGCCGCCGCGGCGGCCTGACCGCCGCCCCTCCGCCAGCCCCGACCCACTCTCTGACCAGCCCGTACCTCCGTCAGCTCAGCTAAGTAAGTGGCTAGTCACTAGCCTATTCTCGACAGGAGAACGTCCGATGGCTCTCACCCATGCTTTGAGGAGTCGGTCCGGCGCCGCGGCGACGATCGTCGTCACCTCGGTGGCCGCGTTCATGGTGGCGCTCGACAACCTCGTCGTCACGACGGCGCTGCCGTCGATTCGCGAACACCTCCACGCCGGGCTGGAAGGCCTGGAATGGACCGTGAACGCGTACACCCTGACCTTCGCGGTGCTGCTGCTGCCGGCCGCGGCGCTCGGAGACCGGCTCGGCCGCCGCCGGGTCTTCCTGGCCGGCCTCACGCTCTTCACGCTCGCTTCGGCGGCGGCCGCCCTCTCGACCAACGCCGAGATGCTGATCCTCGCCCGGGCGCTGCAGGGCATTGGCGGCGCGGCGGTCATGCCGCTGTCGCTGACCCTGCTGTCGGGGTCGGTGCCCGCGCATCGCCGCGGCGCGGCCCTCGGCGTCTGGGGCGCGGCGTCCGGCCTTGCCGTCGCGCTCGGTCCGGTGGTCGGCGGAGCGGTGACGCAAGGCGCCAGCTGGGAGTTCATCTTCTGGCTCAACGTGCCGATCGGCCTGCTGCTCATCCCCGCCGCCCGCCGCGTGCTCGCCGAGCAGGCCGGCCCCACCCAGCACCTCGACCTGCCCGGCCTGCTGCTGATCAGCGGCGGCCTGTTCGGCATCGTCTTCGGGATCGTGCGGGGCAACGGCCACGGCTGGACCAGCACCCAGGTGCTCACTGCCCTTTCCGTCGGCGCTGCCCTCGTCGCCGCCTTCCTGGTCCGGGAAGATCGGGCCGCCGCCCCGATGCTGCCGCTGCGCCTGTTTCGCAGCCGGGCGTTCAGCGCCGTCAACGTCGCCGCCCTGCTGATGAGCTTCGGGATGTTCGGCAGCGTCTTCCTGCTCTCGCAGTTCCTGCAGACGGCGATGGGCTACTCGCCGTTCGCGGCCGGACTTCGCACGCTGCCCTGGACCGCCATGCCGGTGCTCGTGGCGCCTATCGCCGGGCCGCTGTCGGACCGGATCGGCGGCAAGCCCCTGCTCGCCGTCGGGCTCGCCCTGCAGACGGCCGGTCTCGCCTGGATCGCGATCCTGACCAGCACCTCGGTCACCTACGGCTCGCTCATCCCCGCGTTCGTGCTCTCCGGAGTCGGCATGGGCCTGTTCTTCGTGCCGGTCGCGACCGTCGTCTTCGGCAGCGTCTCGATCGACGAGCAGGGCGTGGCCAGCGGCGCCAACAATTCCTTCCGCGAGCTCGGCGGCACCATGGGCGTCGCCGTGCTGGGGTCGGTCTTCAGCGCCGCCGGCAGCTTCGGTTCGAAGGCCGCGTTCGTGGCCGGGCTGCGCCCCGCGCTCCTGGTCGGGACGATCGTGCTGGGGCTTGGCGCCGTCGCCGCGACCCTCATCCCGGCCCGGCGTCCGACCTGGCAGCTTCCCGGTCACGCGGATGTCGAGGCCCGGCCGGAGCTGGTCACCGTCTGACGGTGTCCGGCGGTCTGCGGTCAGACGACCCCGTGCAGCTCCGAGGTCGGACGTACCTTGCCGAGCCCGCGGTAGGCCTGCTGGGCGGTGCGCTCGCCGCGAACGACCGCGGCGACCTCCTCCGCGACCGGAACGTCCACCCCATGCTGGCCGGCGATCTCGACGACGCTCTGGGCGCTCTTGGTGCCTTCGGCGACCATGCCGAGCTGGGTGGTGATCTCCTCGACGGTCCGGCCGCGAGCGATCTCCTCGCCGACGCGCCGGTTGCGTGACAGCGGCGAAAGGCAGGTCGCCATCAGGTCTCCGAGCCCGGTCAGGCCGGCGAAGGTGCGTGGATCGCCGCCCATGGCCACGCCGAGCCGGGTCATCTCTGCCAGGCCGCGCGTGATGACCATGGCCCGCGTGTTGTCGCCGACCCCGAGGCCCTCGGCCATGCCGGCGGCAATGGCGATGACGTTCTTCAGCGCCCCACCGAGCTCGCAGCCGACCACGTCGGTGTTGGTGTAGACGCGGAAAACGTTGCTCGCGAAGACGCGTTGCAGCGATTCGGCCAAGTGCTGATCGGGCATCGCGATGACCGCCGCCGCGGCAAAGCCCTGCAGGACCTCGCGGGCCAGGTTGGGCCCCGACAGCACGCCGGACGGATGGCCCGGCAACACGTCTTCGATCACCTGGGTCATGCGCATGTGCGTGCCGCGTTCGAGTCCTTTCGACAGGCTCACCAGCGGGATCCACGGACGCAGGTAGCCGGCGATGTCGGTCAGGGTGTCGCGAAACGACTGCGCCGGCACCCCGACGACGACCACGTCGGCGTCGAAGACCGCGTCCTTCAGCGACGTGGTGGCCGTCAGCCGGGGGTGCAGGGCCAGGCCTTCGAGATAGTCGGGGTTCTCGTGCCGCTCGTTGATGGCGTCGACGGTGCTCTGGCGGCGGGCCCACAGCATCGTCTCGGTGCGGGCCGCCGCGAGCGATGCCACGGTCGTCCCCCAGGAACCGCCGCCGAGCACGGCAACGCGGATGTCGCGGGTCATGGGCGGCTCCTTCACCGGTCGCCCGTGATTCAACACGGGAAGGCGGGCAGACTTGTTGACATGCCGAAGATCGCCACCGCCGACCGCGTCGGACGCGAGCAGATGCTGGATTTCGTCCGCCCGCGTCACCACTGCCTGCTGCTGACGACACGGGGCGACGGCTCACCTCAGCTCAGCCCGGTCACGTGCGGGGTCGACGGCGAGGGCCGGCTGGTGATCTCCACCTATCCCGAGCGGGCCAAGACCGTGAACGCGCGGCGCAACCCGACCGTCTCGGCATGCATCCTCTCGGACGACTTCGGCGGCCCGTGGATCCAGCTCGACGGGGTCGCCGAGGTGATCGACATGCCGGACGCGCTCGATGGCCTCGTCGAGTACTACCGCAGTATCTCCGGCGAGCACCCGGACTGGGACGACTACCGGGCGGCGATGAAGCGGCAAGGAAAAAGCCTGCTACGTATGACGATCGAGCGCTGGGGTCCGGTGGCGACCGGCGGCTTCCCGGCTCGGCTGGCCGGCTGAGCTCAGCGCCAGGTGTCGCCGGCGGCGCAGGCGGCGAAGGCGAGCCGGAACGCGTCCCGTACCGCTCGCGACACCTCTCGTAACGCGTCCATCCGGCGGGCGTCGGCGGCCGCGCTCAGCGGCTGCTCGGCCGCGGCGAGTTCGACCACCGCTTCGAGCCGCTGGGCGGTGGTGAGCACCCGGATCGCCTCGGGTGGGGATCCGGGCGGCAGCGGCAGCTTGAGCCCGCTGCGCTTGCGCAACGACTGGATCGCCGTGACGATCTCCGGGCTGAGCCGCCCCACCTGACCGATCTCGGCGATGACCTCCGCCGCGGCAGTGACGCTGTCGGAGAGGACGCGCTCGGCTTCACGCAAGCTGTCGGCGTTCGCGGGGCTGCTGGACAGGCGTCCGGCGATGGGGGTCAGCTCCCACTCGACCGTCACCAGCGGCTCGAGAGAGCTGCCGCGCACGTCCACCTCGGGAGCGAGCAGCCACCCGTGGTCGGCGGGGTCGCGGGGCTGCACCGCGACGGCTTCCCCGCCGCGCAGGGCCCGCGCCAGCATGAGGCCGGTCAGCCCGTCAGGATCACCGGGCACCGGAAGGCGTAGCGAAACGTCAGCGGGCGCGCTGCGCCGTAGCAGGGGCAGCACGCGCGACAGCGGGACCGGGCCCGCCTCGTCGGGCAGGCCGCGCACGGTGTGCGGCGCGTCGCCGCCCTGCGCCCCGGCCAGCAGATCGTCGCTGGCGGCCCGGCCGGCGAGCCAGGCCCCGAGCCAGGCGGCCATCAGCCCACCGAGTAGCAAGGGCGCCGGAGGGCGGGTGGCTGGCCGGATGTCCGGCGACGGGAAAGTCATCGCCGTCAACGCTACCGGGCCGGCACCCCTGCGGCCTTTGCCAGGGCGCGCCACGGGATGCGCGTCATATGTGACGCCGAGGCAGTGGCCCCCCGGCAATGGTGTAGCGCGATCGCTGGTAACCTCGCACGTGGCGGGACGTTTTTCCGCCGCTCCCGCGGGCGAGTGGCCCGCGAGGTCGCTTGTTCCGAGAGTTCGCTTCCCAGCTGGCCACGAGCCAGCAGATGCCGACCGTCTCCAAGCATGTCGCGGCCTACAACCGCTGATGGAGTTTCTCCTTGCCTGAACACGTTCGTCGCCCTCGGGCGGCCGTGTCCCACAACCCGTCCTTCTCCAACAACCGCAGGCGTTCCGCGCCGGGCCGCCGGCCTGCCGGGCGCTCGTCCTCCCCGAGCCCGCGCCGGCAGCAGCCGTCCGAGCTCGATCTCGCGCTGACGGCCGCCCTTTCGGCGCCGGCACCCGCGGCTGACATGACCTTCGCCGAGCTGGGCTTGCCGGAGACGCTCGTCACGGCGCTCACCCGCCGGGGAATGGTCGCCCCGTTCGCCATCCAGGCCCGCACGCTGCCCGACGCCCTTGCCGGTCGTGACGTTCTCGGCCGCGCGCAGACCGGGTCCGGCAAGACGCTCGGGTTCGGCCTTCCCATGCTCGCCCGCCTGGCCGACACGGTCGGCGAGCGCGTCGAGCGTTCCCCGCGCGGGCTGGTGCTCGTCCCCACCCGCGAGCTCGCGCGCCAGGTCGCTGACGTGCTGGCGCCCCTCGGCCACGCCGTCGGGGTCCGCCTGACCACCGTCTACGGCGGTGCGCCGATGGGTAAGCAGATCGACGCGCTGCGCCGCGGGGTCGACCTCGTGGTCGCCACTCCCGGTCGCCTGATCGACCTGCTCGAGCGCGGCGCCGTCCGTCTCGATCGGGTCGTCATCACCGTGCTCGACGAGGCCGACCACATGGCTGACCTCGGCTTCCTGCCCGCCGTCACCCAGCTGCTCGACGAGACCGTGCCGGGTGGGCAGCGGATGCTGTTCTCGGCCACGCTCGACCGCGGGGTCGACAAGCTGGTGACCCGTTACCTGACCGACCCCGGCATTCATGCCGTCGCGTCGGCCAACGCCCCGGTGGAGCTCGCCGATCACCGTGTCTTCGTCACGCCCGGCGCCGACAAGGTGGCCATCGCCGCGGAGATCGCGAGCCGCCCGGCCCGCACGCTGTTCTTCGTGCGCACCAAGCACGGGGCCGACCGGCTGGCGCAGCAGCTCAGCCGGGCGGGAGCGCCGGCGGCCGCGATCCACGGAAACCTGAACCAGAACCAGCGCCAGCGGGCGCTCGCCGGCTTTGCCGCCGGTCACCCGCGGGTGCTGGTGGCCACCGACGTCGCGGCTCGTGGAATCCACGTCGACGACGTCGACCTGGTGGTGCATTTCGATCCGCCGAACGACTCCAAGGACTACCTGCACCGCTCCGGGCGTACCGCGCGAGCGGGCGCCAGCGGCACGGTGCTCTCGCTCGTGGAGCCGGGTCAGGTGCGGCTGCTTGCGAGCATGCACGACGAGGCCGGAGTCAATCCGGTGAGCCATCGGGTCGCCTCCGGGCACGAGGCCGTGCTGGAGATCGCCACTTCCGGGGAGCCCGTGCCGCCGCCCGCCCCGGCCCCGGTGCGTACCTCTGCGTCCGCCGGCTCGGGGCGTCCGAGCAGCGGCCGTTCCGGCTACTCCTCGCGGGGCCGCCGCCCGGCGTACGGCAGTGGCGGTCGCCCGCAGGGCAATGCCACCCGTCGCCAGGCACCCACCCGGGCCGCCGGCTAGCCATCAGCTGACCAGCGACCGTTCCAACGGCGTACGAAAGCGGGGCGTGACGCGGACCTCGCCGAGACTCTCGGCGGTCCGTGCCGCCTCGCTTTCGACGTCTGCGGCGCCCTCATTGCCGATGTCGGTCAGCAGCTGTACGGCGACCTCGCCGTCCTTGCGCTGGGCCCAGCCCCCGACGATCTGCCCGCCCCACCAGACGGTCGGACCGGGATTGCCGGAGCGATCGAACAGCGCCGCTTCCCGCGTGTGGTCGCGGTGGTCCGGGTCGAGGTAGAAGTCGCGCCCGGTCCAGCCCATGACTGACGGGTCGAGCGCCGGAAGCAGCCGGGCCTGCGGAACCGGCCAAGGCTCGTCCTCGGCCGGCTCGTCCTCGGCCAGGACCAGCCCGGGCGCCGGCCCGGCCAACTCCACCGTGATCGTCGGAATCTGCGCCAGCGCGCGGCTGGTGACCCCGGCCGTCCAGCCGGTCCACCACTGCACATCCGCGACCGTCGCCGGACCGTAGGCCGCGAGGTACGCGCGTACGAGCTGGACCTGGGCCTCGGCGGTCGGGAAATCCCTTGTCGTGGGAGGCGGTTTCGGCGCTGCGAACCAGCGGTACTGGCTGCTGGTCCAGGAACCCTTCGGGCGTCCGCGCACGATCCGTCCCTCAGCGGCGAGCACGAAAAGCACGCGGGTCGTCAGGCTCTGCGTCCCGCCGGCGATGGTGATCTGCTGCCGCAAGCCCGGCACGGCGGCGCCGAGCTCGGTGCCGTAGGCGTCGCCGCGCTCGAACAGCGCCTCCATGGTCGCGTCCTGGAGCCGGGCGAGGAACTTCTTGCCGTCCCGGGCCAGCCCGTCCTGCTCGATGAAGCCGATCAGCCGGGCGCGCTCACGGTCGGCGATGGCGCGGGTCGCGGCGGCATGCACCACGGGCGCGAAATCCGTTGCTACCACGAACATCGTGCGGCGCATCCCGAGCATGCGCACGAGCGTGCGGTCGGCGTACAACGCCCGGTCCAACGCGCCCGTCCCGGGCGGGCAGCCGCGCGCCGCCGCCGAAAGGTGCACCGACGCGGGATCGGTCGAGTGCAGGGCCACCAGGGCGGACGTGATCGCCAGGGGGTCGGGCTCCGACGCGTGAAGCTGGTGGCGTCGCACGAGCCGGGCGCGCCGCTGCGCGCCGGTCATCGCGATTGGCGTTGCCACGGTGAGCATCCTGCCGGGTCAGCAGGATCCGGCGCACAAGGTTGTACTCTCTAAAAGGTTGCCAGATAGCAAGGATCGAGGGAACGCATGCCCGAGCTATCGGCTCGACGGCGTTTGCTCGTGCTCGGAATCTGCTGCCTGAGCCTGTTCATGGTGGGCCTGGACGTCACGATCGTGAACATCGCGTTGCCGTCGATCAAGAACGACCTGCACGCATCAGTCTCCGGGCTCCAGTGGACCCTCGATGCGTACACCGTGGTGCTGGCGAGCCTGCTGATGCTGGCCGGTTCGACGGCCGACCGGCTGGGCCGACGCCGCGTCTTTCAGGTCGGGCTGGTGCTCTTCACGCTGGGGTCACTGCTGTGCAGCATCGCGCCGGGGCTGGGCTGGCTGGTGGCGTTCCGGATGCTGCAGGCCGTCGGCGGCTCGATGCTCAACCCGGTCGCCATGTCGATCATCACGAACACGTTCACCGACCCCCGCGAGCGCGCGCGGGCCATCGGCGTCTGGGGAGGCGTGATCGGGATCAGCCTGGCGCTGGGTCCCGTCATCGGCGGCGGGCTGGTCGGGTCGATCGGCTGGCGGGCGATCTTCTGGATCAACATCCCCGTGGGCCTCGCGGCGGTGGTGCTCGCGGCGCGATTCGTGCCCGAGTCCAAGGCGCCGCACCCGCGTCGCGTCGATCCGGTCGGCCAGGTGCTCGTCATCGCCGTCCTGGCGAGCCTGACGTACGCGATCATCGAGGGCCCGTCGGCCGGCTACCGCTCGGCGCAGATCCTCGGGTTGTACGCCTTTGCTGCCGCCGGCCTGGCAGGACTGATCGCCTACGAACGTCGCCGCCTCCAGCCACTGATCGAGGTCCGGCTGTTTCGTAGCGCTCCCTTCAGCGGTGCGACGGCCATCGCGGTGTTCGCCTTCGTCTCGCTCGGCGGCTTCCTCTTCCTGAACACCCTGTATTTGCAGGACGTTCGCGGCCTTTCCGCGCTGCGCGCCGGCCTGTACACGCTCCCGATGGCGGGCATGACGCTGATCTTCGCGCCGATTTCGGGCCGGCTCGTCGGGAGCCGGGGACCCCGCGCGCCGCTGGTCGCGGCCGGAGTTGCCATGACCGTCGCGACGCTGATGCTGACCCGGCTCGAAGCAAACACGTCGCTTCCCTGGCTGTTCTCGGCGTACGCGATCTTCGGCTTCGGATTCGGGGTCGTGAACGCCCCGATTACGAATACGGCCGTCTCGGGCCTGCCGCGCGAGCAGGCGGGGGTGGCCGCGGCCTTCGCGTCGACCAGCCGCCAGATCGGCGCATCGCTCGGGGTGGCGGTGATCGGTTCGGCCGCTACCGCCAAGGTCGTCGGGAGTTTTCGCGCCGGCTTCGCCAGCGCGAGCCACGTCGGCTGGTGGATCCTCACCGGCTGCGCGCTGGCCGTGCTGGCGCTGGGCCTGCTCACGACGGGCACGTGGGCGCGTTCCACCGCCGAAATGGCTGCCGAACGTCTCCTCGAGCCGGCGCCGGAGGGCGAGCTCGCCGGCGTTGCCTAGGCCGCGGGTTCCCCCCGGGAGTCAGCCGTCGAGCAGCCGCCAGAGACGCTGCACCGAAACGGGCTGGCGGGTGCCGAGCGCCTGCGCGAACAGGCTCACCCGCAACTCCTCGATCAGCCAGCGGACCTCGTGCGCGAGCGGCGGCGGTGCCTTCGCGGCGGCAGCCTGCAGCTCGTGGACCTCGCGCATCCGGACCCGGTCGCGCTCGGGGTCCGCGGCGACCTGCTCGAGCCGGCGCCTCATCGCCCGCACATAGCGCTTCAGGTCCGGGAGCCGGGCCACGCCCGCGCGCGTCACGAACCCGGCTCCGACCAGGGCATCCAGCTGGGCTCGTACGTCGGCGTGCGCCTCGCGGACCGCGGCCGGCGCCGGTCTGGCGAGCACTGCCAGCACGTCTGCCGCGCCGGCGACGATCTCCTCGACCTGGCCGGCGACGGCGCCCGTCGCCGCGGCCACGCCGTCGCGAACCTGAGACTGCAGACGGTTCCAGCCGGGCTCGTCCCACGCCGGGCCGCCGGCCTTCGTCATGAGCTGATCGACGGCAGCGCTGTGGCAATCGGCCAGCAGCGCCGAGACGTTCGCGTACGGATACGCGGCAAGCACGAGCTTGGCTCGCGTGCCGAGCCGCGTGACGATCGCCTTCACGGGCGACGGCGTGGTGAGCATCAGCAGCCGGCGCGTGCCGGCCCACATCGCCATCTCCTGCTCCGGCTCGGAGGCCAGCATCTGCACTTCCACCGTGCCACCGGCGCCGCCAGCGCCGCCAGCGTCGACCAGCGCGGGAAACGCGGTGAGCACCCCGTTCGCGACCTCCTGCGTGACGGTGCGCGGTAGCGTGCCGCCCGGCCAGCTGCTCAGCCCGGTGCGTTCGAGCCCGCCGCCGGCCTGGGCCACCGCTGCCTGCACCGCGGGGGCGAGTCGGGTGCGCAGCTCGCTGAGGTCCTTGCCGGTCGCCACGACCTCGCCGCCCTCGTCCTGCACCGCGAAGGTCGGCCGCAGATCCGGGGGCAGCTTGTCGAGCTGCCAGGCGTCGCGTGGAACGGCGACCCCCGTGCGCCGGCGCAGCGCGCGTTCGAGCGCGTCGAGCAGCGGTTCGCCCGGATCGAGCTCGGCAAGCACCTCGGCCGCGACGGTGGTCGGCGGGGTGAAATGGCGCCGCAGCGCCTTCGGTAACGAGCGCAGCAGGGCGACGATGAGCTCCTGGCGGCGTCCGGGCACCTGCCAGCCGAGCTCGTCCGGCCCGCCGGCGGCCACCTGCGGCAGCAGCGCGAGCGGCACGTGGACGGTCACCCCGTCCTGCTCGGCGCCGGGTTCGAACGCGTAGCTCACCGGGAAGCGCGCCGCCCCTCGCTGCACCTCGTCGGGGTAGGCCCGCTCATCGACCCCGTGCTCCGGCGCGCGCAACGCCTCAGGGGTCAGCGTCAAGAGCTCCGGATCGCGCCGTCGCTCGCGCTTCCACCAGCTGTCGAAATGGCTGCCGGAGACCACGTCCGGACCGATCCGCCGGTCGTAGAAGTCGAACAGCGTCTCGTCGTCCACCACGAGGTCGCGGCGCCGGACGCGATGCTCGAGCTGCGCCACCTCGTCACGCAGCCGCTGGTTCGCGGCGAAGAACGCGTGGTGCGTCCGCCACTCGCCCTCCACCAGCGCCCGGCGGATGAACAGCTCGCGTGACAGCGCCGGGTCGATCTTCCCGTAGCCGATCTTGCGACCGGTGACCAGCGGGAGCCCGTAGAGCGTGACCCGTTCGTAGGCCATCACCTGAGCGCGCCGCTGCTCCCAGTGCGGCTCGCTGTACGTGCGGGTGATGAGGTGCTCGGCGAGCGGTTCGACCCACTCCGGTTCGATGCGGGCCACCACCCGGGCCCACAGCCGCGAGGTCTCGACGAGCTCGGCGGCCATCGCCCAGCGCGGCGGTTTCTTCACCAGCGCGGAGCCCGGGAAGATCGCGAACTTGGTGCCCCGCGCCCCGAGGTAGTCCCGGCGTTCCCCCTCCCGCATCCCGATGTGCGAGAGCAGCCCGGCCAGCAGCGCCTGGTGCACCGCGTCCGGGTTCGCCGCGGGGTTCTCGAAGGCTCCGGCGCCGGCCGCCCCGGCCAGCTCAAGCCCCTCTGCCGCCGTGCGCAGCTGGCTCACCAGGTCCTGCCATTCCCGCACCCGCAGGTAGTGCAGGAATTCCGCCGCGCACATCCGCCGGAAGCTGCTCGACGAGCGGCTGCGCTGCTGCTCGGAAAGGTGACGCCAGAGGTTGAGCATCCCGAGGAAGTCGGACGTCGGATCGGCGAAGCGGGCGTGGCTCGCGTCGGCGGCTTGCTGGCGGTCGGTGGGACGCTCGCGCGGATCCTGGATCGACAGCGCGGCGGCGATGACGATGACCTCGGGAAGGCAACCCAGCCGTCCGGCTTCGAGCACCATGCGTCCGAGCCGGGGGTCGATGGGCAGGCGGGTCAGCCGGCGCCCGATCGCGGTGAGCTTCGCGTGGCCGGTGGCGGCACGATCGGCCGGCCGGGTGAGCGCGCCCAGCTCGTAGAGCAGCGCCAGGCCGTCGCGAATGCCGCGCCGGTCGGGCGGATCGACGAACGGGAAATCCTCGACCTCGCCGGGGTCCCCGAGCCCGAGTGCGGCCATCTGCAGCAGCACGGACGCCAGATTCGTGCGGGTGATTTCCGGATCGGTGAACCGCGGTCTGCTGTCGTGGTCCTGCTGGGAGTAGAGCCGGATGCAGATGCCGTCCTCCAGCCGTCCGCAGCGCCCCGCGCGTTGCAGCGCCGATGCCTGTGACACGCGCTCGATCGGCAGCCGCTGGACCTTGGTGCGGAAGCTGTAGCGCGAGATCCGGGCGTTGCCGGTGTCGATGACGTAGCGAATGCCCGGGACGGTGAGGGACGTCTCGGCGACGTTGGTGGCGAGCACGACCCGCCGCCCGGGATGCGGGGCGAACACGCGATGCTGCTCGGCCACCGACAGCCGCGCGAAGAGCGGGATGACCTCGTCGGCCAGCCGGGATGCGCCCTTGCCGCGGTCCAGGGCGTCGGCCGCATCGCGGATCTCGCGTTCACCGGAGCAGAAGACAAGGATGTCGCCCGGCCCCTCTCCCGAGAGCTCGCGCACCGCCTCGACGATCGCTTGCGGCTGGTCGAGCTCGCGACCGTCGTCGCGCTTCAGCGGGCGGTAGCGCAGCTGCACCGGATAGCTGCGGCCCGAGACCTCGATGATGGGGACGGTCCGGCCGGCTGCACTGAAATGGGCGGCGAAGCGTCCGGTGTCGATCGTCGCCGACGTGATGATCACCTTGAGGTCGGGACGGCGGGGGAGCAGCTGCGCCAGGTAGCCGAGCAGCAGGTCGATGTTGAGGCTGCGCTCGTGGGCCTCGTCGATGATGATCGCGTCGTAGCGGCGCAGCAGCCGGTCGTGCGCGATCTCGGCGAGCAGGATGCCGTCCGTCATGACCTTGATGAGAGTGCGGTCGCTGAGCGTGGTGTTGAAGCGCACCTGATATCCGACGGCATCACCGAGTTCGCCGCCGAGCTCCTGCGCGATGCGATCAGCCACGGTGCGCGCCGCGATCCGGCGCGGCTGGGTGTGGCCGATGACGCCGCGCACGCCGAGCCCGAGTTCCAGGCAGATCTTGGGAAGCTGGGTGGTCTTCCCTGAGCCGGTCTCGCCGGCGACGACCACGACCTGGTGATCGCGGATGGCGGCACGGACGTCGTCGACGCGTGACGCGATCGGCAGCTGCGCCGGATAGGAAACGGCTGGAACGGCCGCCCGCCGCGCCGCGACCCGGGCCTGGGCCGCCGCCACGGCATCAGCGACGGCCGCGCGGGCGCGCTCGTCGGTGGCTCCGGCGAGGCGGCGACGCAGCCGGTGCGCGTCGCGCAGCATGAGGCCTGCGAACTCGTCGAGCAGCGGGCCGTTCATGCTCCTCAGGCTGCCATGGGCCGGCCCTCAGCCGGACGGGCTCGAGGGCAAGGCCCTGGCTCTGCGCGATGAGGCTGCACGCCTCGGTCGCGATCTGGTGCTCCTGGTGGTACACGCGGCGCGCAGCCTGTTCAGGTGCTGGATCGTGAGGTTGGACACGCCGATCGGGCGGGCGCGGCCCTCGGCAGAGAGCTGCGGTCGATGCCGGAGTTGGCGATGGCCTTCCCGACGCCCTCCTCGTTCCCGTAGGCCGCGGCCGTGCCGATCAGCCGGTAGCCCGCCTCGAGCGCGCTTTCCACAGGCTCGATGACCTGGTCAGGGGGCACTTGGAAGGCCCCAAAACCAAGCTGGGGAATCGAGTGACCGGTGTTGAGGGTAAGTGCAGGAATCGACGACCTGGCTATGAATCCACTGATTTACACATGTTCAGGCGATACGTCTAGGTTCGCGGTCCACCGCCTACCCGAAGGAGTTTTTCCATTCGAGGGGCGTCAATCGCGTTCACCCGATCGGGTGCGACCTCGCGGCGTTGCGTGCTATCCGCTCACAAATGAAGGACGATTGCGGTGCATCACCGTCAGATGCAAGAAGGAGAGTCGGTGTCTCCCCGCCGTTTCACCACGCTCGCGCCTCAGCCCGCGCGACGCGGCGTCGCGTTGCTCGCAGCGCTGGTCCTGGGGGCCATCACGACACTCACGAGCTGCACGCCCGTGCAGGTGCTTTCGCTCGCCTCGACCGGTGATTCGATTGCCCGCGGGTTCGACGCATGCGGCTTTTTGAGCGACTGCCCATCGGTGTCCTACTCCACCGGAAGCGACCCCGTCTCGCAGAGTCTTTACCAGCGCCTGCTGCCCACGAACCAGGACCTGGCGGGCCACTCCTACAACGACGCCGAGGTGGGTGCCAAGGCCGCGGATCTGCCCTCTCAGATGGGGCTGGCGATCTGGCAGAAGGCTGACGTCGTCACCGTTCTCATCGGCGCGAACGATGCCTGCACCGCGACGGTCGGGGCGATGACCCCCGTCGCGAGCTTCACCGACTCGATCCAGTCGGCATTCGCGATGTTCTTCGGCAGCCGGCCGGGCGCCCGCATCGTCCTGTCGTCGATCCCGAACATCTACCGGGTCTGGCAGGTCGCCCACACCAGTCCCAGGGCGCAGATGATCTGGCGGATCGGCCAGATCTGCCCGTCCATGTTGAGCAATCCGGCCTCGACGGCGCGCGCGGACATGCTGCGACGGGCCTTCGTCACGATTCAGCTCAGCAAATACAACGCCGCGCTCGCCTCGGTCTGCAAGCAGTACGCGGGGTGTCGCTGGGATGGCGGCTCGCTCTGGCGCTACCCGTTCCACCTCTCGCAGCTGAGCCCGTACGACTACTTCCATCCGGATGCGCTCGGCCAGCGGGCGATGTCGGGCCTGCTCTGGGACACCTACCGCTCAGGCGTCAGCTGATCCCGGCAAGCAGCCGCGCGTTCAGATAGCGCTCCGCTACCTCGACGGTCCGGGCGGCGAAGTGCGGGCCCAGCGGTGGCCGACCAGGGCGCGGTCAACTCGTACGCCGCCAGGGCCATCGGATACGCCGATGCTCGGCTGGTTCGCCAACCGGCAGGGCCACGCCGGGGCCCCACCGCTACGTCAGGTGAGCGCGTCGGGCTCGTCCGGAACGTGCCATCCACGAGGGTCGACGCCTCCCGGGACGTCCGACTGCGGGTCGTAGGGCTTTCTCGTGAAGATGAACGACGCGAGGTCCAGTGCCACCGGCTCCCGGTGTGCCGCGCCGCCGGCGCCGCCGGTCCCGTCCCAACGGATGCGGAGCGTCTCCCCCGCGAAGTAGCCGTCCTGGCCGGTCCAGCTACCGTCGTCGTTCGGGTGGAAGCGGGCGGATCGGCCTCCGGCCGGCTCGGGCTCGAGGGACAGCTCGGCCGATCCGATGGCGCGCAGCGTGAACGCCGAGGTGCCCCAGAACCAGCGGCCCAGTGCGGCGAGCGTCCCCTCCGGGGGCGGCGCGGGTGTCCAGGCGATCACCGGCGGCGGCTCGTGCTCGGCCAGGATGCGGGAGAGCTCTTCGGCGAGCCCGGGGCGCAGGCCGGAGGTGGCGTTCGCCATCACCACGGCACCGTCCCCGGAGTCCGGAGCCATCCGCATGATCGCGAGAAAGCCCGGCATCGAGCCGCCGTGGCCGAAACTGCGGGCCCCGTCGGCGTTCCAGATCTGCAGGCCCAGCCCGTGGGCGCCGGTCCAGGGGGCGCCGCGCCGGTCGTCGAGCGACTGCGGTTCGCGCATCTCCCGCAGGGTCGCCGGTGACAGCAGGTCGCCGCCGTCGCGTAGGAACGCCGTCCAGCGCGCCAGATCGGTGACGGTCGTCCACAGTTGGCCGGCCGGAGCCATCGCGGCGGCGTCGTGCTCGGGTTCGAGCAGCAGCACGTCAGCGAACGGGTGGACGGCGTACCCGATGGCATGCGGCGGCTGCGGGCGCAGCGTGGTGCGGCGCAGGCCCAGCGGGTCGAGCACGTCCTGCTGGAGGGCCTGCGCCCACGGCATGGCGCGCAGCCGCGAGACGAGCTCGCCCAGCAGCGCGAAGCCGACGTTGGAGTAGTGAAAGCGCTGTCCCGGCCGGGTGAGGCGGGCCGGACTCGAGCCGGCCGCCGCTGCGAAGCCGTCGGAGGGGTGCAGCGACGCGTCGACCAGATCGTCGAAGTCGCCGCCGGCGGTGCGCTCCCACCAGGGCCCTGCCGTCTCGGCCCGCAGCCCTGCCGAGTGGGAGAGCAGTTGGGCGATGGTGACGCCGTCGAAGGCGCCGGGCAGGTGGCGCTCGAGCGGATCGGTGAGGTCCAGGCGTCCCGCGTCCCGAAGGCGCATCACCTGGACGGCGACGAACGTCTTGGTGATCGACCCGCAGCGGTACTGCACGTCGCAGGCTTCACCGCCGACGCTGCCCGCCCCGCCCGACCACACCAGCTCGCCGCCGCGGATCAGCCCCGCGACCACCGACGGCAGCCGCTGCTCGGACTGCTCGCGGTTAAGCCGGGCCCGCAGCGCTTCGTCGGTCCGCGTCCTCACGCCAACAGAGGGTAACGGGCTGGTGGCAGACGGGCGGCGCCGTCCGCGTTCAGCGGACTGCTGAACCGATGAGGTGACCGAGGCCGTACGTGGCGCCGGTGGCCGCCGCGACCATCAGCAGCTGGGTGAGCGCTCCGCGCAGCGGCCGCTCGTTGGTGAGGCGCGAGACCAGCGCGCCGCCCACCACGGCCGCCACCGCCGCGCACACCAGCGCCAGCCAGAGCCTCGTGGAGCCGAACAGGATCGGCAGCAGCGGGATCAGCGCGCCGAACGCGAAAGCCAGGAAGCTCGATCCGGCCGCGACGCGTGCCGAGGGCAGCTCGTCGGGATCGACGCCCAGCTCCTCGCGGGCGTGGAAACGCAACGCAAGGTCGGTGTCGGCGGCGATCTCGTGGGCGGCAGCGCGTGCCGTCTGCGGGGTCAGACCGTGACGCTCGAGCATCTCCGCGAGCTCGGCCTTCTCGGCGTCGGGACGCCGCAGCAGCTCGCGACGCTCGGAGGCGAGCTCCCGGGCGACCATCCCGTTCTGCGCGTGGACGCTGGTCCATTCGCCGGCCGCCATGCTGAAAGCGCCGGCGATGAGCCCGGCCAGCCCGCTGACGACGAGGAAGTGGTGCGACGCGCCGCCGCCGCCGACCCCGGCGATCAGGCTGGCGTTGGTCACCAGACCGTCCATGGCGCCGAAGACGGCCGCCCGCAGCCAGCCGCCGCTGACCTTGCGGTGGACGTGGTGGCGTTCGGCGAGCTCGGCGCCGGCGTCCGCGGACAGCTCCGGGACGGCAGCTATGTGCTGATCGGCCGGTGGAGCGCCTCCTGGGATTCCTCCCAGGCTCTCGGGTGCAGTGGCGGACATGGCTCCATTGCACCTAACGAATCCAAGATCGTCTAGGAAGGGAAACATGCCCTTCCTCGCGTGTGCCGGGTCGTCGGGTGCGGAAGGCGCCGGATAGTCGAAGTCACACTGCCCGGCGGTAGGCCCGGGCGGCGAGCGGTACGAAGACGACCGAGATCCCCGCGATCCACCCGACCGATTGCAGGAAATGCGCCGTTGTCGGGCCGCCCAGCGTGAGATCGCGCAGCACGTTGCAGATCACCGTGACGGGATTGACCTTCGCGAACGCCTGCAGCCATCCCGGCATCGACGCCACCGGCACGAACGCCGCGCTCGCGAACGTGAGCGGGAACAGCCAGATCAGGCCCGCCGACTGCACCGTCTCCGGATCCCGGATCGTCAGCCCGATGAACGCGGCGATCGTGCAGATCGCGACGCCGAACGCGGTGGCAATGGCAACGAGCAGCAGCGCAGCGAAGAAGTTGGTGTGGATCCGGAAGCCGACCGCGTAGCCCACCGCGATCATCAGCAGCACGCTGAAGACGCTGTGAACGGTGTCGGCCCCGAGCCGCCCGAGCAGCACCGCGGAGCGGCTCATCGGCAGCGAGCGGAAGCGCTCGACGAGGCCGTTCTTCAGGTCGTCAGCCAGGCCGATCGCCGTGCCGAAGCAGGTGAAGCTCGCCGTCTGCACGATGATGCCGGGCAGCAGGTAGTCGACGTAGCTGCCGTTCGGCACCTTGATCGCGCCGCCGAAGACGTAGCGGAACAGCAGGACGAACATCACCGGCTGGATCGCGGAGAAGACGATGAAGGCGGGCACCCTCACGTAGCGAAGCAGGTAACGCTTGGCAAGGACGGCCGAGTCCTGCACCACCCACGGCATGCTCATACGGGCTCCTTCACGGTGCTTTCGGCGGCTGGCTGCCCGCCATCGGCGGCGGATCCGCCGGGCCCAGGGGGTGCGGCGGGTTCGTCGCTGGCCGGCCGGCCGGTGAGGTGCAGGAAGACGTCGTCCAGGCTGGGCCGGCGCAGCTCCAGGGCCAGGATCGCAATCGCGGCCGCATCCAGGCGACGGACCAGCTCGGTGAGCAGGGCCGGACCCTCTTGGCCGGCCGGCACCGCGAGCGAGCCGGCCTCGTCATCGCGGTGGGCCTCGCCGTGGCCCAGGCCGGCCAGCGCGGAGATTGCCTGATCAACCTGCTCGGGCGCCACCTGGACGGCGAGCACGTCGCCGCCGATCGAGTCTTTCAATTGCTGGCTGGTGCCCCGCGCGATGACGCTGCCGTGGTCGAGCACGACGATGCCGTCGGCCAGCTGATCGGCCTCTTCGAGGTACTGGGTGGTCAGCAGCACGGACGCGCCGTCGCTGACCAGATCGCGGATGAAGTCCCAGAGCTCGGCCCGGCTGCGGGGATCGAGGCCCGTCGTGGGCTCATCGAGCAGCAGCACCTTCGGCTGGGCCACCAGGCTGGCGCCGAGGTCGAGGCGGCGCCGCATGCCACCGGAGTACGTGCGCACCGGCCGGTCGGCGGCGTCGGAAAGGCGCAGCCGCTCGAGCACGTCACCCGCCCGCTGGCGGGCCTGCTTGGTGCCGAGGTGGTACAGCCGGCCGACCATCTCGACGTTTTCGCGGCCCGTGAGGTTCTCATCCACCGCCGCGAACTGACCGGCGAGGCCGATCACCTTGCGCACCTCGGCGGGGGAGCGCACGACATCGATGCCCTCGATCTCGGCGCGGCCCCGGTCGGGCTGGATCAGCGTGGTCAGCACGCGGACCGCCGTCGTCTTGCCCGAGCCGTTGGGCCCCAGCAGGCCGAGGACCTCGCCGCGCGGGACCTCGAGACTGATGCCGCGCAAGGCCTGCACCGCCTTGGGCGGCTTGCCGAACGCTTTCCACACATCGTCGACGAGCACTGCCGTCGAACTACTCACCTGAACTCCTTCAAACCGGCGTCGGGCGCTATCGGGGATGGGTGCCCGGCCTGGCGCCGGATCGGCTATGGGATCGGTCGGGATCGGTCGGGATCGGTCGGGATCGGACGGGATGGGCGGGTTTCTCCAACGGTCTCAATCCTGACGTCCGGGTGCGACAGAATTAATCGGGCGTCAGGCCAGCCGGTCGAGAAAGATGTCGAGCGCTTCCCGGGTCTTCTCGCGCTGCTGCTCGAGCAGATGTGCAGCTCCCTGGTAGCCGCCTCCGGCGGTCAGGGCGGCAAGCGGGGTACCGATCAGGCCGAGTTCGAGCGAGCTTTCCGCCAGGCCGCCGATGCCGAAGCCGAGGGCAGCCACCGCCGGCACCCCGACCAGGAAGCCCAGCAGCCGGCTGCGGTAGCTGCTGATGTCGGCCGTCAGCGCGACCCTGCTGTCATCCGGTCCGGCCGGGAGCACGTCAACGCGGATCCGGTTGAGGTCCTTCAGCAGCAGCGAGCCGCGGAAGTCCAGCCCGCGGCGCAGATCGGCCAGCATCCCCCGGCGCGGCACCCACTCGCCGCTGAGCGGATTGTGCTCGCTGCGCCGGCCGCGCATGAAGAGGTGACGGCTCAGCGCCGCGTCGAGGACGTCAGACACGCGCTCGGACGGGATCGGCAACCGCCGGGCGACCGCGGCGGTGGGATCCATCCTCGAGCGCGGCGTCGGCGCGGGGAGCGTGACGCCGTGGGTCAGGCTGCCTCGCCGCCACTCCGACAGCGCCTGCCCGGCCGCGTCTTTCGAGACCCCGGCCTCCTGCAGCACGTCGAGGACGGCTTGCTCGTCGAGCATCGCGTCGGCCTGCCCGGTGCCGGCCAGGTGCAACTCCGCCGCCCGTTTGACGACAAGGGCCAGCTCCTCCTGGGAGAGCCGCCTTGCCATGCGTCCAGGATAGGCGCCCGGCATGCTCGTTCAGGGCGTCAGCGTCAGCGGCAGCGGCAGTGGCACGCGTCGCCCGCACCCGGGGCAGACCGCGACCTCGATCCCGTACTCCTCGTCCGACGGCGCGAACCGGCTCAGCGCGATCGCGCCGCCGCACCATGGGCAGCTGATTTCAGGCCTCTCCGGGATCTGCATCGGCGAGCCTCCGGTTTGTGGTGCGGCGCTGATTTGTCGCATGGCGTGCGCCTAGCTGCGATCATCGCCGATGTGCCAGCCTCTGCAGTTGCCGCGACAGCCGACGTCGTCATGGCGCTTCAGTTCTGGCCGCGCGGGGGTTCTGCGCAGGTGGTGCGCTACCTCGCTCCCGAGATCGTCCGTGCCGGTTGGCCGCTCTCACTCGTCACCGGTTCGCTCGGTGCTGCGGGCGATGACGGCTACGCGCCCGAATTCTTCGCTCCCTTGCCCGTGACGGCCGTGGATTACACGCCGGCCATGGACGCCTGGAGGGCCGGCGGCGATCCGTTCGCGGCGGCGGTGCCGCTGCATCCGTCTTACGAGGATCGCGAGGGCGCGCCCGACCGGGTCTACGCGAGCGTGGCCGACGACGACTTCGAACGGCAGGTTGCGGCATGGTCGCGGGCCCTGCTGGAAGGCGGCCTGGAGGCAGCGCGCGTCGCGCACCTGCACCACCTGACCCCGGTGAGCGAAGCGGTGCACCGGCTGCGGCCGGAGCTTGCGGTCGTCGTGACGCTGCACGGGACCGAGATGAACATGCTCGAGGCGATCGAGCGTTCCGACCCGGCAGCCGCACGCTGGACGTATGCGCAGCAGTGGGCCGACCGGATGCGGGCCTGGGCGGCGCACGCGGCATGGGTGATCGTCGATTCGCCGACGGACAAGACCCGTGCTCTGGCCCTGTTCGGCGTGGCCGCCGAGCGCATCACGATCGAGGCTCCGGGCGTCGACCAGCAGCGTTTCCACCCGCAGCACCCGTCGTCCGAGCAGCGCCTGAGCTTGCTCCGCAACTGGCTGGTCGAGGCGCCGCGGGGCTGGGACGAGTCGGGGGTGCCCGGCTCGGTGCGTTACACCGAGGCCGACCTCGCCGCGTTCGCCGACCCCGACGTGCCGGTGCTGATCTTCGTCGGGCGTTTCACCGAGCAGAAGCGCCTGCCCCTGCTGCTGCGCGCGTACGGCCGGGCGCGCCGCGAGCACGGGGTGCGCGCACCGCTGCTCGTCTGGGGAGGCTTCCCGGCCGAATTCGAGGGTGAGCACCCGGTCTCGGTCGTGCGTGCAGAGGGCATCGACGGCGTCTTCTTCACCGGCTGGCACGGGCATGAGGAGCTGCCGACGGGCCTGGGCTGCGCTGACGTCTTCGTCTCGCCTTCTGTCGGCGAGGCGTTCGGCCAGGTGTTCATCGAGGCGATGGCGTGCGGCCTTCCCGTCATCGCGGCGGCGTCAGGCGGCCCGCTGTCGTTCGTGAACGACGTGGCGGGCGCACCGAACGGCTGGCTGGTGACCCCGGACGACGAGGCGTCCCTGGCGCTGGCGCTGGCCGAGTCGACCACCGGCCCGCAAGCGGCCCGGGAGCGGGCGACCCGCTCGGCGAATGGGCTGGAACAGGTACGCGCCCGGTTCTCCTGGTCCGCCGCGGCGCGCCAGGTGGTGGGGGTCTACGAGGAGGTAGCCCGATGATTGTCCAGGCTCCCAGCGGCCGGCAGGTCGAGATGCACCACGGTGAGCAGCGCGCGGTGATCGTCGAGAACGGCGGCGGCCTGCGCAGCTACGAGGTCGACGGTCGTGCCGTGCTCGACGGCTATCCCGAGAGCGCGCTCGCCGGTGGGGGACGCGGCCAGGTGCTCTTCCCGTGGCCGAACCGCCTCGAAGGCGGCCGCTGGGAGGACGAGGGGGAGACCTGCCAGCTGCCGCTGTCCGAGGCCTCGGCCGGCAATGCGATCCACGGGCTGGTGCGCTGGGCAGCATGGGACGTGCAGCGCGCGGGGGAAGCGGCGGCGATCGCGACCCACACCCTCCTGCCGCAGCCGGGCTACCCGTTCCGGCTGACGTGCCGGATCGACTACCGGCTGAGCGCGGGCGGCCTGACGGTGACGACGACCGTGCGCAACGACTCGCCCCGGACCGCACCGTTCGGCCTCGGTTTCCATCCGTACCTGGCTGCGGGGGACGGCCTCGTCGATGCGTTGGAGCTGACGATTCCCGCGGAGACGCGGCTCGTCCTGAACGGCGGCATCCCGGTCGGACGCGAGCCGGTCGCCGGAACGGCGACGGACTTTCGGGCCTCCCGCCTGATCGGCGACAGCGTGCTCGATGACGCGTTCACCGACGTCCAGCGCGGCGCCGGTGAGCTCGCGCGGGTGTCGGTCAGCGGCGCGCGCCTATGGGCCGGCCCCGGATTCGACTACCTGCAGGTCTTCACCGGCGACACGCTTTCGCCCGGGGCGCGGCGGCGGGGACTCGCCGTGGAGCCGATGACCTGCCCCCCGAACGCGCTGGCGACCGGGGAGGGGCTGATCCGGCTCGATCCGGGCACTTCCGTCGAGCTCGACTGGGGCATCGAGCCCGCCTGATTCACCGTCGGCTTCAAGATCAACGCACCCATGATCTTGGTTTGAGGCCTCTCAAACACCTCAGACCATGATCATGGGTGCGTTGATCATGGTCAGCCGGCGATGGTCAGGTGGCCGGTCTCGACGAGCTGGGCGGCGACGCGAAGGACGTGCGCCGCCTCGATCCCGAAAGCGGCCGACAGCAGCGCGGCGACGGTGTCGAGCGACAGCTGCCCGTCGCAACCGGCCATCAGCGCCGCGGTGATCGGATCGATGCCGACCGTCTCCGGCAGCGCGAGCGCCGACACGGCGCGACGCGTGGTCACCTCCCAGCCGTCCGGCGCGCGTTCGGACTCCTCGACGAGCCGGGCGTCGGGCGTGACCCTCAGGTGCTCGCCTCCGAGCGTTTCGGGGTCGCGATGGTGGCGGGTGCGGTCCAGCCAGCCGCCGATGCGGCCCGCCCCCGGGCTGGAGGCTTCGGCGCGCAGGTCCAGCAGCCGGACCCGCGCCGGGGCATCGGTGCGGCGCAGCACGACGAGTCCGTACGCGATCCCCTCCGCCCCGAGCGATGCGACATGCTGGAGCCACCGCAGCGAGCGCTGCGTCGCCTGCGGCTCGGGCTCGTCGTCGTCGCGCCAGAGCGCGACGTGCTCGGCCGGGTCGAGCACCTCGCGCAGCAGGACCAGGGCGTCGAAGCCGTCCGGCAGCATCCCGGCGGGTCTCGATTGCCAGTCGCCGCCCGGGCTGACCACCCAGGACGTCAGCACCTGTGCGACCCCACCCGGAGCGAGGGCCGCGCAAGCGCCGCGCAGCAGGCGAGCGAGCCCGCCATCGCCGCCCACGGCGTCGCGGTAGGTCAGCGGATCACCGTCGGACGGCGCCAGCACGAACGGGGGGTTGCTGACGACGAGGTCGAATTCCCGGCCCGCCACCGGTGCCAGCAGATCGCCGCACAGCAGCTCGACCGCGTCCGGATCCACGCCACTGAGGGCGAACGAGAGCCGGGCCATCGCGATGGCCCGGGGGAGCGCGTCCGTCGCCGTGACGTGGCGGCTGTGGCGCAGCAGGTGCAGGGCCTGGATGCCGCTGCCCGTGCCCACGTCCAGCGCCGAGGCGATGTCGCGGCGCAGCGTTGCGGCCAGCAGCGTCGTCGACGCCGCGCCGATGCCGATGACATGGTCGGGCGGCGGCGGGTGGACCCGCGCGATATCGGACGCGAGCCACCAGTCGTCCTCGTGCGGGCGCAGGTCCAGCGCGGCCCGCACCCGTCCGGCCCCGGCGGGCTCGAGAACCGGCGGGGGGAGGAACGCGGCGGCAGAGGCCGGCTCGTCACGGCCGAGCAGGAACAGCCGGATGAGCACGTCCAGGGGCGCGTCGCTGGACGCGGCGGCCAGCGCCGGAACGGGATCGCCGCGCCCCATCGCCGCAGTGGCCAACGGGCCGAGCGCCGCGCCGACCCCGTCGACGGTGTAGCCCGTCTCGCGAAAGAGCGCGCGCAGCGCGCCGGCGAGCGGCAGCAGCTCGTCCGGGTGAGTGCTCACCGCAACCAGCTTGCCCGGCGAGCGGTCATGAGCGCGGCATACGGCACGATCGGCGTCGTGCGATCCACCGGTGCGCTGTCGCGTCCGCAGGCCCGCCGGGTCGCCCTGGCCGCCCAGGGATTCGGACGGCCCCGGCCGGCGCAGCCCACAGCCCGGCACGTGCGCGCGGCCGTGGATCGCCTGCACCTGCTGCAGATCGACTCCGTCAGCGTGCTGGTGCGAAGCCACTACCTGCCGCTGTTCAGCCGGCTCGGACCGTATGACCGTGCGACGCTCGACGAGCTCGCCTGGCCGGCTGCAGGCAAAAGGGGCGAGCGGCATTTCTTCGAGACGTGGGCGCATGAGGCGTCGCTCATGCCGGTCGAGTACGAGCCGCTGCTGCGATGGCGCAAGGCGCGGGCGCGTCAGCACGAGGGCATCTGGGGCGGCCCGTCCCGGTTGGCACGCGAACGGCCGGAACTCGTTGCCGCATTGCTTGACCGGGTGCGTGCGGAAGGTCCGATCGCGGCCAGCGAGGTCACCGCTGCGCGGGTGCGCACGCCCGGTGCGATGTGGGACTGGTCGGAGGAGAAGCGCGCGCTGGAATGGCTCTTCGTCACCGGCCAGCTGCATGTCGCGGCGCGCCGCGCGTCCTTCGAGCGGATGTACGACGTGCCCGAACGCGTGCTCCCGGCGGCCGTCCTCGACGCTCCCACGCCGCCCGAGGACGAGGCCCGTGCTCGGCTGATCACGCACGCGGCCGCCGCGCTGGGCGTCGCCACGTTGGGGGATCTCGCCGACTACTTCCGGATGACGGTGCCGGTGGCCCGTCCGGTCGTGGCGGAACTGGTGGCCTCGGGCGAGTTGGTGCAGGCCTCGGTCGAAGGGTGGACGCAGCCGGCGTACGTCCGGCCGGGTCTGGTCGTGCCGCGTCGGATCGAGGCGCGGACGTTGCTCACGCCGTTCGATCCGGTCGTGTGGGAACGCAGCCGGGCCGCGCGCCTGTTCGACTTCGACTACCGCATCGAGATCTACGTCCCGGCGATCAAGCGGGTCTTCGGCTACTACGTGCTGCCCTTCCTGCTGGGCGACACCCTCGTGGCCCGGGTCGATCTGAAGGCCGACCGGGCTCGCGGCGTACCCACCCTGCACGTGAAGGGGGCGTTCGCCGAAGCCGGTATCGAGCCGCCGGCTGTCGCGACGGAACTCGCCGCGGAACTTGCCGAGCTCGCTCGCTGGCTCGGGCTCGCCGACATCGCCGTGGACGAGCGCGGGGACCTCGCGGCAGCGTTGCGGAGCCGATTGGGCTGAACGGGTGGCGCATGCTGGATGTGATTCCGACCACGTTCATCAACCGGCCACCGCCGCCTACCTTCGATGGACCTGCACAGGGAGGACAAATCCTGGTTTGCGCCGCTGAACAGACCGCGCAGGTGCCGCCCCGAGCCCACCTGACACGATATGAACTGTTGGGCGGCAGAGACTGGTGCGGGCCGCCCGCCGATCTCCCATGGCGGCGGATCGCTCGAGGAACGGAGACCCATGGCCCTGACGACCCCTCAGCGAGGACGAGCGCCGGGCTCCCCGCCGCCCGAGCGCAGCCGAGTCCGGGCAGCGGTCAAAGCCCGCACCTACCGCACCGACCGCTGGTGGCTGGCCCCTCTGGTGCAGTTCCTCGGGCTGATGGCCTTCATCGTCTACGGCACGGTCGCGGCGTTCCGTAACGGCCACTACTTCGCCTTCTCGTACCTGTCGCCGTTCTATTCGCCGTGTGTGACGAACAAGTGCGTCGACCACTACACGCCGGAGTTCCTCGGCGGCTGGTGGCACTTCTCGCCGGCGTTCCTGATCCTGATTTTCCCGCTCGGCTTCCGCTTCACCTGCTACTACTACCGCAAGGCCTACTACCGCGCGTTCTGGCTTTCCCCGCCGGCCTGCGCCGTTCCCGACGGCCACAAGAAGTACACCGGGGAGAGCCGCTTCCCGCTGCTCATCCAGAACATCCACCGCTACTTCTTCTACATCGCCTTCCTTTTTGCCGTGCTGCTGACCTACGACCTCGGACGCTCCTTCGACCTCGGCGGTCACTTCTTCATCGGGGTCGGCACGGCGGTGCTCGCCATCAACGTCGCGCTGATCTGGATCTACACGCTCTCGTGCCATTCCTGCCGCCACATCATCGGCGGCCAGCTGAAGCACTTCAGCAAGCACCCGATGCGCTACCGGTACTGGAAGGGCGTCAGCAAGCTCAACGCCCATCACATGCTCCTTGCCTGGCTGAGCCTCATCTGGATCGGCGTCGCCGACCTCTACATCTGGCTCGTCTCGAACGGGACCTTCACCGACTACCACTGGATCTCTTGATGAGCGAAGCCACCAGTTCGAGCGTGCATACCGCGCCGATTCACGCGACAGCCGCCGAGGTTCACGAGTACGACGTCATCGTGGTCGGCGCCGGCGGCGCCGGCCTGCGGGCCGCGATCGAGGCTCACGAGAGCGGTGCGCGCACCGCGATCGTCTGCAAGAGCCTGCTCGGCAAGGCCCACACCGTCATGGCCGAGGGCGGCGTCGCCGCCGCCATGGGCAACGTGTGGGAAGAAGACAACTGGCGCGTGCATTTCCGCGACACGATGCGCGGCGGCAAGATGCTCAACAACTGGCGCATGGCTCAGCTGCACGCCCAGGAGGCGCCGGACCGGGTCATGGAGCTCGAGGAGTGGGGCGCGGCGTTCGACCGCACCCCCGACGGCCGGATCCTGCAGCGCGACTTCGGCGGCCACCGCTTCGCGCGGCTCGCCCACGTCGGAGACCGCACCGGCCTGGAGATGATCCGCACCCTGCAGAACCGTGCGGTCGCGTCGCGCATCGACGTCTTCATGGAGTGCACGGTCCTGCGGCTGCTCACCGAGGGCGGGGTGGCCGGCAACCGGATCGCGGGGGCCTACGCGTACTGGCGCGAGTCCGGCACGTTCGTGCAGTTCTCCGCGCCTTCGGTGGTGCTCGCCACCGGCGGCACCGGGAAGTCCTACAAGGTGACGTCGAACTCCTGGGAGTACACCGGCGACGGCCAGTCGCTGGCGATCGAGGCCGGCGCCGACCTGATGGACATGGAGTTCGTCCAGTTCCACCCGACGGGCATGGTCTGGCCGCCGTCGGTGAAGGGAATCCTGGTCACCGAGGGCGTACGCGGTGACGGCGGCGTGCTTCGCAATAGCGAGGGCAAGCGCTTCATGTTCGACTACATCCCCGAGGTGTTCGCCTCCGAGACGGCCGACACCGAGGAGGAAGGCGACCGCTGGTACACCGACAAGGCGACCGCGCGGCGCCCACCCGAGCTGCTGCCCCGTGACGAGGTCGCCCGGGCGATCAACTCCGAGATCAAGGCGGGCCGGGGATCCCCGCATGGCGGCGTCTTCCTCGACATCGCCTCGCGCCGGCCGGCGGAGTACATCGAGCGCCGGCTGCCGTCGATGTACCACCAGTTCAAGGAGCTTGCTGACGTCGACATCACCGCGGAGGCGATGGAGGTCGGGCCGACCTGCCACTACGCGATGGGCGGCATCCGCGTCGACGCCGACTCCGCCGCGACCACCCTTCCTGGACTGTTCGCTGCCGGTGAATGCGCCGGCGGGCCTGCACGGTTCCAACCGCCTCGGTGGTAACTCGCTGAGCGACCTGATCGTCTTCGGCCGGCGGGCGGGGGCGTCCGCCGCGGAGTACGCTCACGCGCTGCCTCCGGGCAAGCGGCCGAAGGTCGATGACAAGCAGGTGACCACGGTGGCGGCGGAGTCGCTGGCGCCGTTCGAGCGCGATCCGGCCAACAACCCGTACACGGTGCACGCGAAGCTGCAGAACATGATGAACGAGCTGGTCGGGATCATCCGCACCGAAGCGGAACTCGAGCGGGCGCTGAAGGAGCTGGCGGTGCTGCGCGAGGAGGCCGCGGTCGTCGGCGTCGAGGGCCACCGCCAGTTCAACCCCGGCTGGCACCTCGCGGTCGATCTGCGCAACATGATCCGGGTCTCGGAGTGCATCGCGACGGCTGCGCTGGCTCGCCACGAGAGCCGCGGTGGTCACACCCGGGACGACTACCCGGGTCCCGATCCCGAGTTCGGGAAGATCAACCACGTGTTGCGGCTGCGCGGCGGCGAGCTGCAATTGCACGCCGAACCGCTGCCGCAGATGCCTGATGACCTGCGGGTGCTGTTCGAGACGCCGCCTGCAGCAGCCGAAACGAAGGCGGGTTCCTGATGGGATACGACCTGTCCATGCGGGTGTGGCGCGGCGACGCCGGCGGCGGCGATCTGCGCGACTACAGCGTGCCGGTGCAGGAGGGTGAAGTCGTCCTCGACGCCATCCACCGCATCCAGCAGACCCAGGCCGGCGATCTCGCGGTGCGCTGGAACTGCAAGGCGGGCAAGTGCGGTTCGTGCATCGATGGAGATCAACGGCAAGCCGCGGCTCGCGTGCATGACCCGCCTATCCACCTTCGAGCCGACCGAGACGATCACCGTCACCCCGTTGCGCACCTTCCCGGTGATCCGGGATCTGGTCACGGATGTCTCGTTCAACTACGAGATGGCAAGCCGCGTACCGGCTTTTGCGCCGCAGCCCGCGGGAGAAGGACGGCACCTACCGGATGCAGCAGGTCGACATCGACCGGGTGCAGGAGTTCCACAAGTGCATCGAGTGCTTCCTGTGCCAGACGGTGTGCCACGTCATCCGCGACCACGACGAGAACAAGGAGAAGTTCGCCGGGCCACGCATGTTCATCAAGTACGCCGAGCTGGAGATGCACCCGCTGGACACCAACGACCGGCGCGACCTGCTCCGCGAGAAGGCCGGCCTGGGGATGTGCAACATCACCAAGTGCTGCACCGAGGTCTGCCCGGAGCACATCAAAATCACCGACAACGCGATCATCCCGTTGAAGGAGCGTGTCGTCGACAACTCCTATGACCCGCTGGTCTGGCTCGGACGCAAGATCCGGCGGCGCGGCAAGTCCGACTAGCGTCGCCGACCTCACTTCGGGTCATTCGGGTCATCCGCGAGTCGCGCACCGTCACCGGATGAGTCCGGGCATACCGTCCCAGGCATGGCGGAACCGGTTCTGGTCCTTCGGGACGTCACGGTGCGCCGGGGCACGTCCACCCTCTTGACCGGTGTGGACTGGACGGTACGAGACGGCGAGAGCTGGGCCGTGCTGGGCTCGAACGGCGCGGGCAAGACGACCCTGCTGCAGGTCGCGGCGACGACGCTGAGCCCCACCTCGGGCGAGGTCGAGGTGCTCGGTGAGCGGCTCGGCCCGCAGTCGAACGTCGACGTGTACGAGCTTCGGCCCCGCATCGGCCTGGCGAGCTCGTCGGTGGGCGAGCGGATGCCGGCCGGCGAGCTGGTGCGCGACGCCGTCGTCACGGCCGGGTACGCCGTCATCGGGCGCGGCAGCGAGTACTACGACCCGGCTGACGACGAGCGCGCGTTGCGCATCCTCGAGCAGCTGGGCTGTCGCCGGATCGCCGAGCGGGCGTACGGCACCCTGTCGGAGGGTGAGCGCAAGCGGGTGCAGATCGCCCGGGCGCTGATGACCGACCCCGAGCTGCTGCTGCTGGACGAACCGGCCGCCGGCCTCGACCTCGGCGCCCGCGAGGCACTGCTGCGCCGGCTGACCCGGGTCATGGCCGACCCGGGTGGGCCAGTCCTGATCATGGTGAGCCACCACGTGGAGGAGATCCCGCCGGGAATCACCCACGTCCTGCTGCTACGCAGCGGGGCCGTGGAAGCGGCCGGTCCGATCGAAGAAGTCCTTACGGGAGAGCCGCTTTCGCGCTGTTTCGGGCTTCCGCTGGCGGTCGACGAGGTGGCCGCGGGCCGCTACGCCGCACGGCTCGCCCCGGCGCGGCTGCTCGCTGCGCTGCAGCAGCAGCCGCCGATCCGCCCGGCGGTCTAGGGCTCACACCCGGCTTTCGGCGTACCGCTGGGAGGCCGGAGCCAGGAGGCGGGAGCCGGCGAATGCCACGAGCGCGCCGAGCCCTGCGGCGACCGGGCCGACCACGAACGCGGTGCGCACCGAAAACGCGTCGATCAGCAGGCCGCCGAGCGCTGCGCCGGCCGCGACGCCCACGTTGATCCCGGTCGCCTGCCAGGTGAAGCCTTCGGTGCGGCTGCTGGCCGGCACGACGCGTGCCACCAGGCCGCTGCTGGCGATCAGGGTGGGCGCGATCGAGACGCCGATCAGCAGGGCGGCGGGGGCCAGCTGCCAGAGGGTCATCGCGGCGATTGCGGGCAGCCCGCCGGCGGCCAGCGTCATCAGCGAAACCCGGTAGCGGACGGCGATGTCCAGCCGCCACCGGCGTGCCCCGTACCAGAGGCCCGCGACCATGCTCCCGAAGGCGACGACACCGAGTAGCAGACCCGCGAGCCCGCCCGCTCCGCGGCGCTGCGCGAACGCGATCACCGACACTTCGACGCTGCCGAACACCACACCGATGAGCACGCTGCTGACGATCAGCACCCACATCGCCGGGATACGCCAGGCGCCGGACCCGGACTCGGCCGCGAAGCGCGGCGGCTCGCTGCTGCGGGCGCCCACGAAGACCAGCGTGCCGCACAGGGCGAGCGCCCCCGCGAGGAGCGGGGAGGCGAGTGGATCCCAGACCGAAAGCGCGGTGACGACGACCGGACCGATGATGAAAATCGCTTCATCTGCAGCACTTTCCAGTGCGAGCGCGGTCGACAGCTGGTCGTGCGAGGCCAGCAGGTAGGTCCAGCGGGACCGCACCAGCGAGGGATACGGGAGCTGTCCGGCGCCGGCGATGACCGCGCCGGCAAAGAGCAGCCAGACGGGAGCGTGCGCGGCGGCGGCCACCGTCAAGACGGCGATCCCGCCGAGGAAGACCGCGAGCAGTCGAGGGATGACCGTCGATTGCCCGTACCGGTCGACGAGCCGGCCGACCAGCGGGGTCATGGCAGCTTGGGTGAGCGTGTGAGCCGCGCTGGCGGCCCCGCCGAGCCCGTACGAACCGGTGCGGTGGCGCACGACGAGGAGGATGGCGATGGTCATCATCGCCATCGGAAACCGGCCGACGAACCCGGAAACGGCGAAACGGAGCGCACCGGGCGTGCGCAGCACGCTCCGGTACGGGCTGGTCACATCGTCATGCTGCCAGCAGCTCCGGCGGTTGCCGGCCGGCGCGGGATCAGTGCTGCTGCAAACGCACCGGATCGGACGGCAAGACGAGCGTCTGGCTGGGCTCCGCTCCGGGCTGGCCGGGCTCGACGTCGAGGACGTCGGCGGGCTCGGACGCGCCCGGCGCGGGGATGATGCCGCCGTCCGCGGTGACGGCCGGCTGGAAGACCGGGTCGGACCGGTGCGGTGCCGCGTTGGCCCGGAGCCGGCGGGGCGGTCGCAGCAGCGCGCGGCAGTGCGCGGCCAGCGCGTCGGCCTCGGACTCGAGGGCCAGCACGTCATCCGGGTCAGACACCTCGCCCAGCTGGCGGCCGATGTCGGCCAGCTGCGCCAGCGCCTCGGAGAAACTGAACTGGGTGACCGTCACCGGCCTCCTCCTCTTCGTGCGCAATCGCGGAGCGGCCACGGCGAGGCCCAAAGGCACGACCAGGGCAGCAAGAATCGGCCAGATCTGGGTGACCGCGGCGCCGGCGATGACCGCGACGGCGATGACCGCGGCAAGGAGCCGAATCCGCAGCAGCCGGCGGGCGCGGATGCTCATGGTGCGCGCGCTGGCCTGCCGGAACTCCTCGGCCAGACCGTGCCGGGTCTGCTCGAGCCGCCGGGCGGCGCGCCGCAGGGCCTCGTCTCCGGCGTCAGCGACGTCGAGCACGGTGTCCTCGACGAGGTCGTGTGCCCGCTGCAGCCGGCGTATGACCGAGACGGTCGCCTCGTAGGCGGTCGGGTACGCCTGGTGGGAAACCTCCTCGACGGCCGCCGGCTCCTCGGGTGATCCCAGGCCGGAGAGCACCGGAGTGGCGGAGGCGGCCACCGCCCGCACGACGGCCTCGGAGTCGAACGGCGCCAGGCTCAGCGGCCGCCCGTCCTGGCGCAGCAGCAGCACGAGGTCGTGCCCGGCGAGCGCGGCTTCACGCAGGCCGTTCGCGAGCTGGTCGCCGGCGGCCGATCCGGCGACCGTCGGGGCGTAGACCTTGACCTCGACCTCGAAGCCGCACTCGGTGAGCAGCTGCCGGGATGCCTCGAGCGCCGGGTCGCCGCAGGCCGCCACCAGCGCGATCGACGACGGGGCCGTCGGAACCCGCAGGTCACGCTGACGCTCTGCAAGCCGCGCGGAGGACGCGGCGCTGCGCACCTGCTCCCGGCGTTCGGCGAGCCAGACCGCGGTGGGCTGCGGATCGAGCGCCGTCACCTCGAAGATCGCGCAGTGGCGCGCGGGGTCGTAGCTGAGCAGGCCGCCCGCGCGTACGAAATGGCCATCGACCAGCAGGTCGTCGACAGCCACGTCGTGCAGGCGGCGCAGCGTGTCGTCGATGGCCAGCCGGGCCTCGGGCATCAGCTCGCACGGGAGGGTGCGCAGGTCCTCGTCGGCCACTTCGACCAGCACGAACGCGTCGACCGCGCGGCCGTCGACCGACTCGGGGTCGGGCAGGCCGGGGCGCAGGCCGCGAAGGGTGCCGCAGACCCAGATCCGGCGCGGAAACGCCGTGTGGAACTGGTCTTCGATGGCGCGCAGGACGTCGCTCACCTGTAGGAGACGCCGTTCCCCGTCCAGCCGCGCCCCACGCTCCGTCACGGCGCCGAGGATACGGATTGCAGGTGTCATCCGTGGGTCGGCGCGCCACAATATCGGGCGTCGGGTTCGTCGCCGCGGCCCAGGTGGCGTGATTTGCCCGCCACCCGGGCCGCCCAGGGCATGCTCCGCTAGCCTGAATTCATGGCGATGTACCTGGCCAGGGTGCCCGAGGCCGATGAGCTGCTTGATCAGGATCCCTTGGCGCTGCTGATCGGCATGCTGCTGGATCAGCAAATTCCTTTGGAGAAGGCATTCTCCGGGCCGCTGGTCCTCAAGGAACGGCTCGGCGGCTCCCTGGATGCGGCGGAGATCGCCCGCTTCGACCCCGAGTCGTTCGCCGCGCTGTGCGCCACGCCGCCGGCGATCCACCGCTTCCCGAGGTCCATGGCCGCCCGCGTGCAGACGCTGTGCCAGATCATCACCGACGAGTACGACGGCGATGGCGCAGCAGTCTGGGCCCAGGCGAAGGACGGGCAGGACGTACTCAGGCGGCTGTCCGCGCTTCCTGGTTTCGGGAAGCAGAAAGCGCAGATCTTCCTGGCGTTGCTGGGGAAGCAGCGCGGCGTCAAGGCCAAGGGGTGGCGCGAAGCAGCCGGCGATTTCGGGGTCAAGGGCAGCTACAAGTCGGTCGCCGACATCGTCGACGACGCCTCGCTCGGGCGCGTGCGGGCCTACAAGAAAGACCTGAAGGCCCGCGCCAAACAGGCTGCCGGGCAGTAGCGGCGCGGCCTGCTAGGGGGTCGGCGAGATGGCCACCACGGCTTCGGACGTCTGCACGACGAAGGTCAACGACTCCTGGAAGTAGAGCTGCACGTGCTCGGCGTCGTGCGAGAGGTAGCCGATCGACAGGTCCTGGCCGACGTGCAACTCGAAGTCGCCGCCGCGGGCCGAGAGCAGGAACGCACCCTCGATCGCCGGCGCCCAGATGATCTCGCCGTCCTGCAGCACCCGGGAAATGTGATCGCGGATCGGGTAGCCGTAGTCGGTCGTTTCCGCGACCGCGGTGTAGGCCTCGGCTGACAGCAGCAGGCTGTAGGGCCCGTCCACCCCGGCGAGCCGCAGCGAGGTCAGCGCCTGGGCGACGACGTTCGGGAACTCCCGCTCGTCGGAGGGCAGCGAGAAGGTGGGATTCGACGTGCTGGCGCGCAATCCCGCGATGCCCGCTGCCGCGAAACCTGCGAACACCGCCCGGTCTTCGGCAAAGGCGATCTGCTTGGCGGCGTCCTTGACCGGCTGCCAGTCGGCATCCCGGGCGCCGCGTTCCACGTCGTCGACGGCGTGGCGGTCGACCACGAAGGGCACCCGGAATTCCACGATGGGCTGGGCGATCCGGGTGCGAGCGCGTACGCCCGCGGCGGGTGCCTCCACCTCCTTCAGGTGGCCGGTGCCGACGGCGGAGAGCGACTCACCCGCCGGGCCGATCACGTCCACCACGCGCCGCGCCGCGACGTGCCTGGTGAAGGTGCGCCGGGCCTCGGCCTCGATGTCGGCCCAGGCCGCGCCTGAGATCGGCGCGAGTTCGCGGTGCAGGTTGTTCATGCCTGGGTTCCCTTCAAGCTTCCGATACCGAGCGACTGATCTGCGGGGTCTGCGTCAGCAGGCGGCGGACTCGCGGCCGCTCCATACGGCGGCGGGTCGTCGAGAAAGTCGGCCGTCGGCACGAAGTACAGGCTGCCGGTGACGGGGGTGGAGAAGTCCAGGATCCGGTCGTGATTTCCCGGGGGGTCGCCGACGAACATGTTCGTGAGCATCTGTTCGGTGATCTCGGGGTGGCTCGCGTAGCCGATGAAGTACGTACCGAACTCGCCCGCGCCGACGGATCCGAACGGCATGTTCTCGCGCACGATCTGGCGCTCCTCGCCGCCCGGGCCGCTGATCGTGTTCAGCGCGACGTGCGAGTTCGCCGGCTTGACCGCGTCGGGCAGCTCGATGTCGTCGAGCTTGGTACGCCCGATCACGCGCTCCTGCTCCTCCACCGAGATGGCGTTCCAGGAATCCAGATCGTGCAGGTACTTCTGGACGATGACGTAGCTGCCCCCGGCGAAATCCGGGTCCTCGTCGCCGATGAGGACCGCCGCAGCGGCCGCCGGTCCCGCCGGGTTCTCGGTGCCGTCGACGAAGCCCAGGAGGTCGCGCTCGTCGAAGTACTTGAAGCCGTGCACCTCGTCGACCACGGCGGCGTGCCCGGCCAGCCGGCCGGTGAACTTGCAGGCGAGTTCGAAGCACAGATCCATGCGCCGCGCGCGTAGATGGAAGAGCAGATCGCCGGGCGTCGACACGGTCTGGTGGCGCGCTCCGACGATCTCCGGAAATGGATGCAGCGCCGCCGGGCGTGGATCGCCGAAGAGCCGATCCCACAGCGCGGCCCCGATGCCGACGACGGACGTGAGCGCGCCGTCGGGGATGCGGAAGCCGACCGATCGCGTCAACCCGGCGACGTCGGCGAGCAGACCGCGGGTGACCTCCTCGCCTCCGGGATCCACCGTGACGACGAGGAAGATCGCCGCTTCGGTCAGCGGCGTCAGGATCGGCTGAGGCTGCTCGGGTGAGCCCGCAGGAGGGGTCGGTGTCACCATCTCGGCCGGCTCCTTCCCGCTGATCGCCGCGCGTGTGGTGCTCATGCTGTCAGAGAGCGGGCGACCGGCGAAGGCCGGCTGTTCGCCGCGGCGCTCGCGCGCGGGCTAGAGCTCCAACCGGCGCCGCAGCCAGCCCGGCCCCTCGGCGGGAACGGGGGCGACCCTGCGGCGCAGCTCCCGATCGGACGTCACCACGAGATCGGCTCCGGACGCCTGCCGAACGATCTCCTCGTCACCACTCGCGGGAGCGTGAGCCACGACCAGGCGTCCGGTGGTGCCTGCCTCATGACCGGCCCGCGCCGCGCCTTCGAGCACGAGCACGATCTCGGTGTCAGGATCGGCGTCTGCCAAGGTCTGAAGCGCCGCCGCGAGCCGGGCAGCGGCGCCCGGTCTGTCCCGCCACCAGCCGTCCGGGCGCGAGCCGACGACGTTCGCGCCGTCGACCACGATCCGTGTCACAGGGCCGACGGTACGAGCCGGGCGGCCGTCTCGTTGTGGATCGCTGACGGCCGTCCACAGTTTTGACCGCATGGTCTGCTGGCTTCCGGCTGACCCGGCAGGCTCGCGTCGTGCCCACTCATTCCAGACACTTGGCCTCGCCGTCCCGACGAGTACTGCCTTCTCATGAGGAGGCGGAGGTGCTGCGGGTCGCGGCGCGGGCGGCGGAAGACACCGGCGATTTCCGCGGCGCCATGCGGCTCGTGCGCCGCCTTCCCGAGACGGGATTGACCCGGCGCTGGCTTCGCCAGCTCGATGAGGTGCTCGATCTGCCCGACGATGCGCCGCTTGCGGCGTGGCTCGTGCACCCTGCGGTGCGGTGGGCGCGGGAGCGGCCCGCCGGGGAACTGCTGGAGCGTTACGCGCGGCTGCTGCTGATGACGCTCGGGGTGCTCGGCGCCGAGCGTGAGCAGCTGCTGGGGCTGGTGGCCGCGACCGATCCGGTGGTGCTCGACGCCGCCCTGTTCGATGGAGGCCTCTTGTCCCGGTACGTGAACGAATCGCTGAGCCCAGCGCTGCGCTCGCGGGTCGGACCGCTCGCGCAGTGGCCGGCGCATCCTGCATCGGTCTTTCGGCTTGACGCGCTGCACGCCGACGGCGTGGTGCTGCACGATCTGTGGTCTGAGCAGCAGGCGACGAGCCTCACCTGGCCGGCGGCGCGGCTTACCCCGGCCGGCACGCTGATGTTCGGTCGCCTGGTCCCGGTGGCCGGCGCCGTGGGTCGGGCGTTCGCCCTGGCGCCGATTCGGGTCGATCAACGCTGCGCGGTCAGGCTCCTGCGGGCCCGCCAGCGCGCGGCTGGTCCCGAGGAGCGGTTACGCGCCGTTGCCCGGTTTCGCCGGCGAGATCAGCACGGCCGGGCAGCGGCGTGAGCGCGGTGAGCCGGTGGGTGCGCTCAGCTCTGCAGCTCGCGCACCCATTCCTCCACGTCGTCCGCCGCGCGCGGCAGCGCGTCCGACAGCACCCGGCATCCGCTCGCGGTCACCAGGACGTCGTCCTCGATGCGCACGCCGATCCCGCGAAACTCCGGCGGAACGGTCTCGTCGTCCGCCTGGAAGTACAAGCCCGGCTCGACCGTGAGCACCATGCCCTCCGCCAGCGGTCCCCGCTGGTAGCTCTCGGCCCGCGCGTTGGCGCAGTCATGCACGTCCAGCCCGAGCATGTGCGAGGTGCTGTGCAGGGTGTAGCGCCGATGCAGCCCGACGTCCTCCTGCAGCGATTCCGCCGCCGGCACCCCGAGGATGCCCCAGTGCTCCAGCGCCTCCGCGATCACCGCCATGGCCGCCCGGTGCGGATCGAGAAAGTCCGCGCCGGGTTTCGTCGCCTCGATGCCCGCCTGCTGAGCCGCCAGCACCACGTCGTAGACCCGGCGCTGGACCTCGCGGAAGCGGCCGTCGATCGGCAGGGTGCGGGTCAGGTCAGCGGTGTAGAAGCTGTCGACCTCCACCCCCATGTCGAGCAAGGCCAGGTCACCCGGCTGCACGCGGCCGTCGTTGCGTACCCAATGCAGCGTGGTCGCGTGAGGGCCGGCGGCCACGATGGATCCGTAGCCCACGTCGTTGCCCTCGAGCCGGGCGCGCCGCCAGAACGTGCCCTCGATCCAGCGCTCGCCGCGATCCATCGTGTACGCGACCGGCAGCTCGCGAATGCACTCGGCGAAGCCGCGCCCGGTCGCTTCGATCGCCCGCTCGAGTTCGCCGACCTCGAACGGGTCCTTCACCAGGCGCAGCTCGCTGCTGGCGACCGCAAGCGCCGCCTCCCGCGCCTTGTCGGCCGCCGGGCGGACGTTGCGGTCGACCCGCGGGTCGATGCCGCGTATCACCCGGGTCTTGCCCGGGGCCAGCCCGTCGAGCGCACCATCGAGCTCTTCCAGGGGGCGGCAGGCGATGTCGAGCGCTGCCGCCGTCTCCTTCACGCCGCGCCGGGGCCCGACCCATAGCTCGCCATAGCGGCGGTCGGTGTAGAAGGCCGAGGTATTGCGGCTCGCGCGGTCGGCGACGAAGAGCACCCCCTCGCCTCCGGGGTGCACGATCAGCACCGCGTCGGGCTCGGCGCAGCCGGTCAGCCAGACGAAATCGCTGTTCGGCCGGAACGGGTAATCGGTGTCGTTGGCACGGACCTTCAGCGGCCCGCTGGGGATGACGAGGGTGTCGTCCGGGAAGAGCGTCGCGAGCTTGCTGCGGCGCTCACGGGCGCGTGCCGCTGCCGGTTCGGGGCCGGCCGCCAGGCCGGACGGCGCACCTGCCCAACCCGTCGCCATCCACTGCTCGAGCCTGCTTGCTGTCGGGAGGTCGTGGCTTGCCGGCGGGGTTTGCCCACCCGCGGATGACGCGTCCCCGGCGTGCTGGGGGGCAGAATCCGAGCCTCGTGCGCCCGCCCGCTTGGGATCGAGTTGCATGTACGCAGGGTAGGCCCTGAGGCTATGGAGGCCGGTTGACGTCAGGCAGCGGCGCGCAGCGTTGACAGTAAGTTGACCCAATGGGCGGGTCGGGACCATTGGCGGGCATCCTCGTGGTCGATCTCAGCCGGGTACTGGCCGGTCCTTTCGCCACGATGCTGATGGCCGATCTCGGGGCACGGGTGGTCAAGGTCGAGCGGCCGGGCCGGGGAGATGACAGCCGCGCTTACGGTCCGTTCTTCGGCCCGGACTCGCTCTATTTCGCCCGGGTCAATCGGGGCAAGGAATCGATCGCGCTCGACTTGCGCAGCGCGGCCGACCTCGAGCTGCTGCACGCCATGCTGGGTCAGGCCGACGTTCTGGTGGAGAACTTCCGGCCCGGGGTGATGGACCGGCTCGGGCTCGGGTACGAGACGCTCGCCGTCCGCTACCCGGGTCTGATCTACGCCAGCATCTCCGGGTTTGGCCAGACCGGGCCGTGGCGGCTGCGTCCCGCCTACGACTCGGTGATCCAAGGCTCGAGCGGGCTCATGTCGATCACGGGGGCACCCGACGGCGAACCCACCAAGCCCGGCATGCCGATCAGCGATCTGTCGGCTGGGCTCTACGCCTTCGGGGCCATCCTGGCGGCGCTGCGTGGGCGCGATTCGGCTCCGGGTGCGGCGCAGGAAGCGGGGCAGCCGAGCCGGGGGAGTCGCATCGACATCGCGATGCACGACGCCACGGTGTCGCTCCTGGAAGGCGCGGCGCTGGCGTTCCTCGCGTCCGGTCAGGCGCCGCCCCGGATCGGCAACGCGCACTACGCGATCGCCCCGTTCGACACGTTCCGCGCAAGCGACGGGCCGCTGGTGATCTGCGCGGCGAACGACGGCCTTTTCGCTGCTCTCGCCGCTACCGTCGAGCGCCCGGATCTGGTGACCAACCCGCTGTTTGTCACCAATGCGCTGCGCCACGATCACCGCGAGGCGCTGAAGAAGGAGCTCGAATCGGCGCTCCTCACGCGTACGGCGGAGTCCTGGCTGGTGCTCCTCGGCGCCGCGGGGGTTCCCTGCGGGCCGGTGTCGAGCGTCGCCGAAGCGCTCTCATCCGAGCAGGCGGAGGCGCGTGAGCTGGTCATCGACGTCGGCGGGCTGCCGATGCCCGGCAATCCCATGAAACTCGACGGGTATCCCGAGCTACGTCCGAGGCCGGCGCCGACGCTCGATCAGCACGGCGCCGCGCTACGCGCCGAGTTCGGGCTCTGACGCCCGGCTGACGTTCACCCGTTCGCGCATTAGCTTTGCAGAAGCGCGCCGATAGATGCCCGTACCTCGTCGTGAACGGGTCGTCGCGGGGCAGGGCAGCCAAGCAGACCGCTGCCGACCCGTCTCGCCCGCTATCGCCGCGCGGAAGGAGCCCCCTCGGTGCCTGCCAGGCTGGGTTCCTGCGCCGCGCTGTCGGCGGCGGTGCTGGCGCTTGCGCTGGGCGTGACGGCCTGCGGCTCCGCCGGATCCGGCGGTGGTGCTGCCGCCCCCGCCTCCTCGGCACCGGCGCCCACGACGGCTGCTCCGACGTCTTCACCGACGTCAACGCCGACACCGACTCTGTCGCCAACACCGTCCCCCTCGGCCGCGCCCGCAACGGTGAGCCCGACACCGGCCCAGCCGCCGCACGTCGGGATGCAGCTCGGCGACAAGGGTCCGCAGGTGGCGGCGCTGCAGAAGCGCCTGACCGAGCTGGGCTTCTGGCTGAGCGGTTCGGACGGCTCCTACGGAGACACCACCCAGCAGGCCGTGCTCGCGTTCCAGAAGGCCGGCGGGCTGGAGCGCGACGGGATAGCTGGTCCGCAGACCATGAAGGCCCTCGAGACCGGGGTGACGATTCAGCCGCGAAGCACCTCAGGTCACTGGCTCGAGATCGACAAGACCCGCCAACTCCTGCTCATCGTGAACGACGGCAAGGTCGCCGCGATCATCAACACCTCGACCGGCAGCGGCCAGCCCTACCTGCTGGGGGGCCAGACCTACACGGCGCTGACCCCGTCCGGACAGTTCACGATCTTCCGTCAGGTCGACGGTGACGACCCGGGCCCTCTCGGTGACCTCTGGCGACCCAAGTACTTCAACGGCGGCATCGCGATCCACGGCGCGGCATCCGTGCCCGGCTACCCGGCCAGCCATGGTTGCGCGCGCCTCAGCGACGCGGCCATCGACTGGATCTGGAGCAGCGACCAGGCGCCGATCGGTACCCACGTCTGGGTGTACTAGCCAGCCCTGCTGGGAGGTAATCGCCGGGGCTGACCAGCGGGTTTGTCGAATCGCACGGGGCTGAGCGGCTTGGGCACCGGCTCGTCGCGGAGCCCGTTGGCTCCGGTGCCTTCGACGTCCCGGCCACCGCCTCGAGGGCGGCGGCGCGCGCCAGGTCCTCCGCGTCCAGCTCCTCGCGCTTCAGGTCGAGGGTGGCATTCAGCTCGGCGCCCAGCAGCACCGCCAACGCTGTGACGTACAGGAAGAGCAGTACGGCTACGGGAGCGGCGAGGGCCCCGTACGCAATGGTGCGCGTGAAGACGAATTTGATGTACGAACGCAGCGCCCAGCTGCCCAGATACCAGATGATGAGCGCGAAGACCGCGCCGGGAATGGCAGAACGCCAGCGGCGCCGGTGCGGCACTGACATGTGGTACAGCGTGGCCAGGATGATCAGCGAGACCACAGCGGCGATCGGCCAGTAGACGAGGGTCACCGCGTGGTGTACCCAGGGCGTGGTGTGCTTGCCGAGCAGCCGATCGATGACCGTCGGGCCGAGCACCAGCGCTGGGAGCAGGATCACCGCGGAGAGCACCTGCAGGATGTAGAGCCGAAGCGCCAGCAAGCGGCTCTTGACGGCGCCGCGCTCGTGCCGTTCGCCGTAAGCGATCGTGATGGTGTTCACGTACGTGGCCATGGCCGATGAGCCGGACCACAGCGAGGTGATGAAGCCGATCGAGATGACATCAGGCCGGCCTTTGCGCAGGATGTCGTCGATCGTGGGCTTGACGGTGTTCTGCACCGTCGAGTCCGTCAAGAAGTGCCCCGCGGCCTGCAGGATGCTGTGCTCGATGCTGTCCACTGCGGTGTGGCCGGTCAGCGCGGCTAAGTACCCGACAGTGCCGAGCACGGCGAGCAGCAGCGGCGGGAGGGAAAGCAACTGCCAGAAGCCGGCTTCCGCGGCGAGTCCGAGGACCCGGTCGTGCCACGCTCGTACGAGCGTTCGGCGCAGGGTCGCCATGGTGTACAGCCGGCGGTGGCGCCGCACCATGGGCATAATCATGACGCCCCAGTGTGACCGACGTTGCGACCATGTGCTGGTCATGGCCACTCCGCGCTGAGGCGATGTCGCGGCGAGGGCGTGAGGCGAGGCTCGCGTTCACGCCCCCCGGAGCGGAAATCAAACACCCGCCGGCGCCGGAAAGGGCGCGGGCGGGTGCTTGGCGAAGCTGCGGGTCAGCCCCGCGACGGGGACAGGTCGAGTTGGTCGGACTCGTCATGAATCTCGACAGCGACCTCTCCGAGCTTGTCGCCGTGGGCGCGGGCGTGGTGGCCACAGAACATGAGATCTCCACCGCCGGGAAGGACAACGCGTACATATGCCTGCGCGCCGCAGCGGTCACAGCGGTCGGTAGCGGTCAGAACGGCAGTCGGTGCGGGAACGGTACCTGTCACGCCTACCTCCAACAGTCGGTCGCCCGCATTCCTTCCGGGCCGTTAGTCGCACGCATCAATCCTCACTATGCCTGCTCTATCGGCATTCAAGCCTTTCCTGGACGCGAGAACGCTCACAGACAGAGAACGTTTTGCGATCGAAACCAGCTTGTTACGAACGTCGGGCGCCAAAGACGATGTCGTCCCACGCCGGCACCGCGCTGCGGCGCTTTGCGGACTTGCCGGGCTGGCGCGCCGGCCGTTCGGCGGGCACCGAACGGCGCTCATCGACCTCGTCCGACTCGTCACCTGCTGAAGCCGAGGGCTCCAGGGTCTGCTGACGAACCTCGATGCTCCCGGACCCGGGCACCTCGTTGTCGCCCGGGGTCCACCCCGGCGTCTGGGGCCTGGGCGCGGCCGGGGCCGTCGTGCCCGGGATGTCGTCCAGCGTCGGCGCGGTGGGCGCCTGCGCCCTGGGCTGCGCCGACGCATTGGTGCTCGCACCTTCGCCCGGAAGGACGACCAGGCCCGAACGCGGCGAGGCGGGCCGGCTCGGTGCGGCGTCGGACACCGTCGACTCGCCGACGGCGCGAGCGGGCGCCAGCGGCGCGGGCGGCTCTTGCGGGGGAGCAGGGGGAGCGGGGAGCGGACTCGACGGTGACGCCGGTGGCCTGCGCGACGGCGATCAGCGACTCGGCGCTGCTGCGCGAGGGGCTCAGCAGGCGCTGGGCGCCATTGTCATGGGCTCGCACGCGCCGGGCCGCCCCGTCCCAGCTCCACTCGGCATGGTGGTCGGCGAGGTCGACCGTGACCAGCCAGGTGCCGTCGGCCCGGCGGCGGGCGAGCCACTGCGCGAGCACCGGGTCGAGCCCGTCGTCGGCGAGGCGATCGTCGACGACAGCTCCGAGCTGACGCCCGGGGCTGACGCGGTGGGGGCCCGGCGCGGTCGCGCGGCGCACCTCGTCGACGATTCGCACGCGCTCGGCGGCGATGGGCGCCTCGTAGCGCGCGACCCGGGCCACCGGGATGCCCGCGGCTTCGGCCACCTCCTCAGCGGTGTCGCCGGCACGCAGCCGGGCCTGGATCTCGCGAGGCGTCAGGGCGCTCTCGGGACGGGTCTCCGTGGTGCTCGGGCGTGGACGAAGCATGGCTCGCAATCTGTCATCGGCCTGGAGCAGGAAGCCCGGATCAGACGACGTAGCGGCGTGCTGCGTGCCACTGGTCTCGGTCAGCAAGATCTCCTTGCCGTCATCCGAAACGCGGACAGCACGCAACTCGCGCATGGTGGCCTCCTGAATGGTTCACGTAAGAGCACAACCTTGCCATGAAGACCTTCGCGAGTCTGCGTGACACCCCCGGTCGGTGCCTGATTCACGCCTCAGATGGTCAGGAGGTCGCCTTCTTGGCGGGTGCCGCTTTGGCGGCGGCCCGTTTGACCGGGGCGCGCTTGGCGGCGGGCGCCTTGGTCGCGGCTTTCGCCGGCGCCTTGACGGGGGCGGCAGATGCCGATTTTGCGGGGGTCCGCTTGGCCGGGGCCTTCTTGGCGGGTGCCTTCTTCGCGGCGGCGCGCTTGGCCGGCGCTGCCTTCGCCGCTGGCGCTGCCTTCACCGCCGCCCGCTTCGTGACGGCCCGCTTCGTGACGGCCCCGTTCGCCGGTTGCGCCTGCGTCACGTGCCGGACGTCGCTACGGGTGACGTCCACCGAGCCCGCGACGACGGCGGCCCCCACGATGCCCGCGTCGTTCTGCAACGCAGCCGGGACCACCTTCGTGCGCACGGTCAGCAGGGGGATGAACTTGTCAGCCTTCCGGCTGGCTCCGCCGCCGATGATGATGATGTCCGGCCAGAAGAGATCTTCGAGCTCTTTGAGGTAGCGGTCGACCCGCTTGGCCCACTTCGCCCAGCTCAGGCCCTTCTTCTCGCGCGCGATCTCGGAGGCGGCCTTTTCCGCGTCCTGGCCGTTGATCTCGAGGTGGCCGAGCTCGGTGTTCGGCAGCAGCTGACCGTGCAGGAACACGGCGGTGCCGATGCCGGTGCCGAAGGTGGTCATGATGACGACCCCGTGCTGGCCGCGACCGGCGCCGTAGACCATCTCCGCCACGCCCGCGGCATCGGCGTCGTTCACCGCAGCCACCCGGGTGCCGGTGGCTGCGCCGAGCGCCTGCTCGATGTTGGTGCCCACCCAATTCTTGTCGACGTTGGCGGCCGTCATCGCGACCCCGCCCTTGATCGCCGCCGGGAAGGTCGCGCCGATCGGGCCGGTCCAGCCGAAGTGGCTGACGACCTGCCCGACCACCTTGCCGACCGCGTCAGGCGTGGCCGGATGTGGGGTCGCCAGCCGTACGCGCTCGGCGGTCAGCTGACCCGTTGCCAGGTCGACCGGAGCGCCTTTGATTCCGGTGCCTCCGATGTCGACCCCGAACTGGATCGACGAGCTGGGACGGGCGCTGGGCGTAGTCATGTCGGCGAGCCTTTCACTGAGAGCACCAGACGTCGCGAATGAAACAGCCAACGCGATCAAGTTGCTTGTACACCGTTTTGCGACTTCATACCGCGCCGAAATGGTCTCTGGGGCCGTAACACCCGGGTAAGTGACGGACAGGAGCGGTGGGCGTGACGGCTGATTCCCCGATCGACCTTCGCACCCTGTACATGCGGGCGGCGGCCACCTGCCCCGGCCTGGGCGAGCTACGGCTACAACCACTCGGACCACTACGTCAGAACCGTGCTGGGGTTGGCGCGCAATACCACTGAGCGTGCCCGTGAGGATGTGTCGCAGTTCCCCCGAGCTCGACCACTTTGTGACGAAGAGGCGCACGGGTACCTAGAGTGGACGGATGACGGCCGGACCTGTGGAGCAAGTGCGCTCCTTGCCGCTCGCCGACACCTTCGGCCGCGTGGCCACCGATCTGCGTATCTCGCTGACCGATCGCTGCAACCTGCGCTGCACGTACTGCATGCCCGCCGAGGGGCTGCCGTGGATTCCGGCACCCGAGTTGCTCACCGACGACGAGGTGCTGCGCCTCGTGCGCATCGCGGTCACGCGTCTCGGCGTCGATCAGATCCGGCTGACCGGCGGAGAGCCGACGCTGCGTCCCGGGCTGCCCGGTCTCATCGAGCGCATCGCCGCCCTCGAACCACGCCCGGAGATCTCGCTGACGACGAACGGCCTGAGCCTGCACCGGCTCGCTCCCGCGCTCGCGGCCGCTGGGCTCGATCGGGTCAACATCAGCCTCGACACCCTTCGGCGCGACCGGTTCGAGCAGCTCACCCGGCGCGACCGGCTCGACGACGTGCTGCGCGGGCTCGAGGCCGCGGCGCAAGCCGGCCTCACCCCGGTCAAGGTCAACGCGGTGCTGATGCGCGGGGTCAACGACGACGAGGCACCCGACTTGCTCGAGTTCGCCCTGAAGGCCGGCTACGAGCTGCGGTTCATCGAGCAGATGCCGCTGGATCCCCAGCACGGCTGGGACCGGTCGGCGATGGTGACGGCGGACGAGATCCGCGAGGGCATCCTCAGCCGGCACACCCTGGATGCCGAGCCGGGCCGGGGAAGCGCTCCCGCCGAGACCTTCCTCGTCGACGGCGGCCCGGAGCGGGTGGGGATCATCGCGAGCGTCACCGCTCCGTTCTGCGCGAACTGCGATCGGGTGCGGCTGACCGCCGACGGCCAGATCCGTGATTGCCTGTTCGCCCGTACCGAGTCCGATCTGCGCACTCCGCTGCGCAGCGGCGCCAGTGACGAGGAGATCGCCGCCCGCTGGGTGATCGCGATGCGGGGTAAGCGCGCCGGGCACGGCATCAACGATCCGAGCTTCCTGCAGCCACCGCGTCCGATGTCCGCCATCGGAGGATGACACCGCCGGGCGGCGAGGTTGACGTCGCGGTTTACGACGCGGTCGTGCTCGCCGGGGGAGGCAGCCGCCGGATGGGCGGCGGTGACAAGACCGCCCTGCCCGTTGGCGGCGTCAGCCTGCTCGACCGGGCGCTGGACGCGGTCGCCGATGCCAGCCAGACCATCGTGGTCGGACCTGCCAGGCCGACCGGCCGAGCAGTCGTGTGGACGCGCGAGCACCCTGCCGGCGGTGGCCCCGCAGCCGCGCTCGCCTGCGGGCTCAGCATCGTCACGGCGCCGCTCGCGGTGGTGCTCGCGGGAGATCTGCCGTTCGTCACGGGCGAGGCCGTCCGGCGGCTGCTCGCCGCGGCGCGCCCGGCGGGAGCCGTCATGGTTGACGACGCCGGCCGCCTGCAGTGGCTGCTCAGCTGCTGGCCGAGTGAGCTGCTGCGCGAGGCGCTCGCCGGCGACCAGGCCGGCCGTTCGCTGCACGCGCAGCTTCGGCCGCTGACACCTGCCAGCCTGGAGGGCGCCGGCGGGCGTCCGGAATGGTTCGACTGCGACGAGCCCGCCGACCTCGTGGCCGCGAAGGAGTTGCTGGATGAACCTGCTGGACGCATGGCTCGCTGAAGCCGGGGCCGCGCTCGGTATCGACCGCGATGCCATGCAGCGTGACCTGCTGCTCGACTTCACGCGCGACGTGGCGCATGGGGTGGCTCGCCCCGCGGCGCCGCTGACCGCGTTCCTCGTGGGCCTGGCCGCCGGCCAGGCCGGCGGCAGCGCCGAGGATGTCAAGGCTGCTATCAGCCGGCTGTCGGCAGTGCTCGCGGCGTACGAGGCCCCCCAGGAGCCGTAGGACCCGCTGCGAGCACCGACTCGCAGCACTGGGAAAGTGTGGTGGGGCCAGGTGCGGGAAGTTCGGAAAGGTGGCGGACGTGAGCGGCGCGGGCAAGTCGGTCGCGGGCAGGGCGCGCGAGGCGCTGCTCGGCTGGCCGGTGGTCCGCCAGGCGATCGGCGGCGACCTCAGCGGCCGGGGCCGCGCAGCGCAGTCACCACGGTCGGCGGCCCTCACCGCGCGCACGGCCTCCGCTGACAAGGTCGTCCCCAGTATCTGCCCGTACTGCGCCGTCGGCTGCGCGCAGCGGGTGTACGTGACGGACGGCAAGATCACCCAGATCGAGGGCGATCCGGACTCGCCGATCAGCCGCGGCCGGCTCTGCCCGAAAGGCAGCGCGAGCACGCAGCTCGTCACCAGCCCGGCGCGGGTGACAAAGGTGCGCTACCGGCGTCCGCACGGCACCGAATGGGAAGACCTCGACCTCGACACGGCGATGGAGATGATCGCCGATCGGGTGATGAAGACCCGCGCCGAGAGCTGGCAGGAGTTTGTCGGCGAGCCGGGAAAGGAGCGCCGCACCCGTCGTTGCATGGGCATTGCCTCGCTCGGCGGCGCGACCCTGGACAACGAAGAGAACTACCTCATGCGCAAGCTCTACACCGCGATGGGCGCGGTGCAGATCGAGAACCAGGCGCGTATTTGACACAGCTCCACGGTCCCCGGTCTGGGGACTTCGTTCGGTCGCGGCGGCGCCAGCAACTTCCAGCAGGACCTCGCCAACAGCGACTGCATCGTCATCGAGGGCTCCAACATGGCCGAGTGCCATCCGGTCGGTTTCCAGTGGGTCATGGAGGCCAAGGCCCGTGGCGCCACGGTGATTCACGTCGATCCGCGCTTCACGCGTACCAGCGCGATGGCTGACATCCACGTGCGCCTTCGTTCCGGGAGCGACATAGCGTTCCTCGGTGGGCTGATCAACTACGTGCTGAGCCGGGGCCTGGAGTTTCGGGAGTACGTCGTCGCGTACACCAACGCGCCGACCATCCTTCGCGGGGACTTCCAGGACAGCGAGGATCTCGGCGGCCTGTTCAGCGGCTACGACGCCGAGGGCCGTCAGTATGACCAGGACAGCTGGCAGTACGAGGGGGTGGCGACCTCCGCAGCAGCGGGCGACCGGGGCGTCTCGTCGGCGCAGAAGCGCGGCGCCGAGGCCGCCGAGATCGAGTCGGATCCGACGCTCGAACACCCGCGCTGCGTCTTCCAGGTGCTCAAGCGGCACTTCGCGCGCTACACGCCCGAGATGGTCGAGCGGGTCTGCGGGATCTCGCCCGCGACCTTCCTGCGGGTGGCCGAGGAAATCACCCGCAACTCCGGCCGCGAACGCACCACGGCGTTCGCGTACGCGGTCGGCTGGACCCACCAGACCAAGGGCGTCCAGATCATCCGCGCGGCCTCGATTCTGCAGCTCCTGCTGGGAAACATGGGCCGTCCGGGTGGCGGGATCATGGCGCTGCGGGGACACGCCAGCATTCAGGGTTCCACCGACATCTCGACGCTGTTCAACAACCTTCCGGGCTACCTCCCCGCGCCTGAGGCCACCGCGCACCCGACGCTGGACGAGTTCATCGCCGGCAACTCCGCGGCCACCGGCTTCTGGGGCAACATGCGCGCCTACACCGTCAGCCTGCTGAAGGCCTGGTGGGGCGAGGCGGCGACGGCCGAGAACGACTTCTGCTTCGACTACCTCCCCAAGATCACCGGCGATCACGGCAACAACCAGTCGGTGCTGGACATGATCGACGGGAAGGTGCGCGGCTACTTCCTGTGGGGCGAGAACCCTGCGGTCGGCACGGCGAACGGCCGGATGCAACGCAAAGGGCTGGCCAACCTCGAGTGGCTGGTGGTCCGCGACAACGTGATGATCGATTCGGCGTCGTTCTGGAAGGACGGGCCGGAGATCGTCGAGGGCGAGTGGCAGAGCAAGGACATCGGCACCGAGGTGTTCTTCCTGCCTGCGGCGGCCTACGTGGAGAAGGACGGCGCCTTCACCAACACCCAAAGACTGCTGCAATGGCATACCAAAGCAGTGGAACCGCCCGGTGATTGCCGCAGCGATCTGCACTTCGCGTATCACCTCGGGCGGCTGCTGCGCCAGCGCGCCGCCGCGTCCACGGATGAGCGTGATCGGCCATTGCTGGATCTGACGTGGGACTACCCGACCGAGGGGGAGTTCGACGAGCCGAGTGCCGAGGCGGTCCTCGCTGAGATCAACGGCTTTACGGTGGATGACCGCCGTCCACTCTCGGCGTTCACCGAGTTGAAGGACGACGGTACGACGGCCAGCGGCTGCTGGATCTTCGTGGGGGCGTATGCCGACGGGGTGAACCAGACAGCACGGCGCACGCCGGCCAGTGAGCAGAACGCCGTCGCCCCGCAGTGGGCCTGGGCGTGGCCGAACAACCGGCGATTGCTCTACAACCGCGCCTCTGCCGACCCCGCGGGCCGGCCGTGGAGCGAACGCAAGAAGTACGTCTGGTGGGATGCCGAGGCCGGTCGGTGGACGGGTGACGACGTGCCCGATTTCGAAGCCGCGAAGCCCCCCGACTACGTGCCGGGGGCAGGCGCCCGGGCGCAGGATGCGATCTCCGGCACCGACCCGTTCATCATGCAGGCCGACGGTCGCGGCTGGCTCTACGCGCCGAGCGGGCTGGTCGACGGCCCGCTGCCGACGCACTACGAGCCGCAGGAATCGCCCATCGACAACCCGATGTACGGCGTGCAGTCCAACCCGACGCGCGAGCTGCACGTGCGGGCCGAAAACCCCTTCAATCCCAGCGGAAGTGAGCCCGGTAGCGAGGTCTACCCGTTCGTGCTGACGACCTTCCGGCTGACCGAGCACCACACCGCCGGAGGCATGAGCCGCACCCTGCCCTTCCTGTCGGAGCTGATGCCGGAGATGTTCGTGGAGGTCTCGCCGCAGCTGGCCGAGCTGCGCGGGCTCGAGCATGCGGGCTGGGCGACGCTGGTGACGGCCCGCAGCGCCATCGAAGCGCGCGTGCTCGTCACACCGCGGATGGCGCCGCTCACGGTCGACGGGCGCGTCGTACACCAGATCGGGCTGCCGTATCACTGGGGCGGAAACGGTTTGGTACCAGGCGATTCGGCGAACGACCTGCTGCACTCCGCGCTCGACGCCAACGTGCACATCATGGAGACCAAGGCATCAACGGCCGACATCATCCCGGGCCGGCGGCCGCGCGGACCGGCGCTGCGCGCGCTGGTGGAGGCGTATCAGCGGCGAGCCGGCGTGACGAGGGAAACGGGTACCCGATGACTGAACCGGCAGCGGCGAGCGGATGGCTGGATCACCCGCCGCGTATGGGTTTTCTGACCGATACGTCGTTGTGCATCGGCTGCAAGGCCTGCGAGGTGGCCTGCAAGCAGTGGAACTCGGTCCCCGAGGACGGGCTGAACATGCTCGGCTCTTCCTACGACAACACCGGCGGTCTCGGAGCGTCCACCTGGCGGCACGTGGCATTCATCGAGCAGGCGGTGCCGGCTGCCGATCCAGGCGAGGGGGCGGACGGCCTGCGGTGGCTGATGTCGTCGGACGTCTGCAAGCACTGCACCCACGCGGGATGCCTCGACGTCTGCCCGACGGGGGCGCTGTTTCGCACCGAGTTCGGCACGGTCGTCGTGCAGGAGGACATCTGCAACGGCTGCGGTTACTGCGTTCCCGCCTGCCCGTTCGGGGTCATCGACCGGCGCGAGGAAGACGGCCGCGCCTGGAAGTGCACGCTGTGCTACGACCGGCTGCAGAACGACCAGACCCCGGCGTGCGCGCAGGCCTGCCCGACCCAGTCCATCCAGTTCGGCCCGCTCGACGAGTTGCGCGAACGGGCCGCCGGGCGCGTCGAGGAATTGCACGAGCGCGGCGAGCAGGGGGCGCGCCTCTACGGGGAGGACCCGGGAGATGGTGTCGGCGGCGCGGGCGCTTTCTTCCTGCTGCTCGACGAGCCGGAGGTGTACGGGCTGCCGCCCGATCCGGTGGTTCCGACCCGCGATGTGGTCGCGCTGTGGCGTCAGACGGCCGGCGCCGCGTTGATGTTCGCTGCCAGTGCGGTTGTCGCGTTCATGGGGCGGCGCAAGTGAGCGAACCCGGCCTGCACCGCCGGCGGCGCCGCGGTGATCCGAATGCGGTGGTCCCGGAAGCCGTGTTCACCTCGTACTACGGGCGTCCCATCGTCAAGGCCGCGCCGTGGACCGCCGACATCCCGGCCTACTTCTTCCTCGGCGGAGTCGCGGCCGGTTCCTCGGCGTTTGCCGCCGGCGCCGCGGTGACGGGACGGCCGGCGCTGCGCCGGCTCACCCGCCTGTCGGCGCTCGGGGCCGTCACGGGAAGCGCGTATGCGCTCATCCACGATCTCGGCCGGCCGGAGCGTTTCTTCATGATGCTGCGGGTCGCGAAGCCCACGTCGCCGATGTCGATGGGTACCTGGCTGCTCTCGCTGTACGGCCCGGCGGCTGGGCTTGCCGCTGCTGGGGAATTCGCTGAGCTGCTGCCGCTGCCGCGCCCGCTCAAACGGCTGCTGGGCACTCTCGCCGGACCCGCGGGGTGGGCCGCCGCTGGGCTCGCCCCAGCGCTCGCGACGTACACCGGCGTGCTGATTGCCGACACCGCGACCCCGGCCTGGAAGGAAGCCGGCGGGACGATCACCGCTGCGTTCGCCGCCGGTGCGCTGGCAAGCGGTGCAGGCATTGGACTTTTCGCGCCGCTGGAGGAATCCGGGCCGGCGCGCCGGTTGGCGCTCGCCTCGACGGCGGGTGAGGTGGGCGCCGTCTTCCGGATGGAGAGGGCCGCCGGCCTGGCCGGGGAGACCTTTTCCCAGGGACGGGCCGGACGGTTCGCCCGGGCGGCCGAGACGCTGCTCGTCGGCGGCGGGATGCTGGCCGCCCTGACCCGGCGGTCGCGGATCGGCAGTGCTCTCGCCGGCACCGCGTTACTGGCCGGCGCGTGCTGCGAGCGCTTCGCCGTCTTCGAGGCGGGTCAGGCCTCGGCGCGCGACCCGAAGTACACGGTCGTCCCGCAGCGCGAACGGCTCAAAGCTGCGGAGCCGCCTGGGCAATGATCGCCCGGGTGTCGACGCCGGCCGGGAGCGTGCCGTACGCCTGCCCCCAGTCGCCGCCGAGCCGGGTCGCGCAGTAGGCATCGGCGATCGCCGGGGTCGCGTGGCGCACCAGCAAGGAACCGGCGAAGACCTGGCACATCCGCTCGACCAGGCGCCGGGCGCCGTTCTCGTCGACGTCGACGAGGGCCTTCTCCAGGCCGGCCACCGCCGCGTCGAGCCGGCGGTCAGCCCCGGCAGCGCTGCCGATCTCGGTGCGCAGCGCCTCGAGGCTCTGCGGTTCCCGTGACATCGCGCGCAGCACATCGAGGGCGTTGACGTTGCCGCTGCCCTCCCAGATCCCGTTCAGCGGAGCCTCCCGGTAGAGCCGCGGAAGCCCGGATTCCTCGACGTATCCGGCCCCGCCGAGGCACTCCAGCGCCTCGGCGGCATGGCGGGGTGCCGTCTTGCAGACGTGGTACTTGGCGACGGCCGTGCCGAGCCGGCGCAGTGCCGTCTCCCCGGCATCGACCGCGTGGGCGAGGCGCATTGCCAGCAGCGTCGCGGCCTGGGATTCGATCGCGAGGTCAGCGAGCACGTTCGCCATGAGCGGCTGGTCGACGAGCGTGCGTCCGAACGCGCTGCGGTGGCTCGCGTGGTGCATCGCCTGGGCCACGCCCTGCCTCATGCCGCAGGCGGAGCCGATGACGCAATCGAGCCTGGTGGCGTTGACCATCTGGGTGATCGTGGCGACCCCGCGGCCCTCGGGCCCGACCAGCCACGCGAGCGTGCCGTCGAACTCGACCTCACTCGAGGCGTTCGACCGGTTGCCGAGCTTGTCCTTCAAGCGCTGCAGCAGAAAGGGATTGTGCGTGCCGTCGGGAAGCAGGCGCGGCACGGCGAAGCACGAGAGCCCACTGGGTGCTTGCGCCAGCACCAGGAAAAGGTCGCTCATCGGCGCGGAGCAGAACCACTTGTGCCCGGTCAGGACGTACCCGCCCGGATCGCCGGTCGGTATCGCTCGGGTGGTGCCGGCGCGCACGTCGGAGCCGCCTTGCTTCTCGGTCATCGCCATGCCGGCAATTGCTGAGGTTTTACCGGGGTGCAGCTCGCTGTCGTACGTCTGGCTGGTGAGGCGCGGCAGCCACGCGGCGGTGATCTGCGGGTCGACGCCCGGGGCGTGGAGCGCGGGGACCGCCGCGTACGTCATCGACACCGGGCAGCCATGGCCGGCGTCGGTCTGTGACCACACGTAGAACCCGGCAGCACGCACCACGTGAGCGCCCGGGCGGTCGTCGGCCCAGGGCGCGGCGTGCAGGCCGTGCTCGATCGCGGTGCCCAGCAGCCGGTGGTAGCTCGGGTGGTAGTCGACCTCGTCGACCCGGTGACCGTAGCGATCGTGGGTGCGCAGGACGGGCGGGTAGCGGTTGGCCTCGTCAGCCCAGCGCTGCGCCTGTGCGCTTCCGGCCAGCGTTCCCAGCGCCTTCAGCTGATCCGTCGCCCAGCCGGCTCCGTAACGGTTCACGGCCTCGCCGAGGGTCCGGTCTGCGCTGAAGACGTCGTAGTCGACCAGCGGAGGTGGCTGGTTGGTGACCTCGTGAGTGGCGGGCATGAGACCATTCTGCGTCCGGATCGCGAAGAATTCGCGTGAGAGGGGGCGTCAGACCCCTGGCGCAGCGACGCAGACAATGTGATGCCCTTGGCGGCATCGGTTTGTTTTCTGATGGGCAGACAATCCGTTGTAGCCGCCTGCCGTCCGTGGCAGGCACCGGATCGTGTGCCTCAGCGAAACATGACTCACCGCCGACTGGCACCGGATTGCCTGCGGGCCCGAGGGATGCTGGCCTCAGCCGACGGTGATCTGCCCAGCCGGGCCGTCGACGAGCTCGCCGATCACCGGGTGGCCGGCCAGCTCGGCACCCACCAGGAGCCCGCCGCTGGTCTGCGCGTCCGCGAGCAGCAGGAGCTCGAGCTCGGCAACGCCGTCGGCGGCGAGGTGGGGGCGTACCCAATCGAGGTTGCGCTTGCTGCCGCCCGGGATCGAACCCTCGGCGGCGAACCTGCGCGCGCCGTCGAGATAAGGGACGGCGGCGGCGTCGATCACCGCCGCGCAGCCGCTCGCGCGGGCCAGCTTGTGCAGGTGCCCGAGCAGCCCGAAGCCCGTGATGTCGGTGGCCGTCGTAGCGCCCGCGTCGAGCGCGGCGACGGAAGCGGCGGCGTTCAGCGTCGTCATCACCGTGATGGCTTCCTCGAAGCGCTCGCCGCTCGCCTTGTGCCGGTTGTTCATGACGCCGAGGCCGAGCGGCTTGGTCAGGGTGAGCGGCATTCCAGGGCGGCCGGCGTCGTTGCGCAGCAGCCGCTGCGGGTCGGCGACGCCGGTGACGGCCATCCCGTACTTCGGCTCCGGGTCGTCGATGCTGTGGCCGCCGCCGACGATGCAGCCGGCCGCCACAGCGATGTCGAGACCGCCGCGCAGCACCTCACGCGCGACGCTGAACGCCAGCTTGTCCCGCGGCCACGAGAGCAGGTTGACGGCGAGTACCGGCCGGCCGCCCATCGCGTAGACGTCGGAAAGCGCGTTGGCAGCAGCGATACGGCCCCAGTCGTAGGGATCGTCGACGACCGGGGTGAAGAAGTCGGCGGTGACCACGACGGCCAGGCCGGGCGCGACGATCGAGACCGCCGCGTCGTCACCGGTGTCCAGCCCGACGAGCAGGCCGTCGCCGGTCTGTCCCGCCAGTCCGCGGACGGCCTCCTCGAGTTCGCCGGGCGGGATCTTGCAGGCGCAGCCCCCGCCGGCGGCAAGGGTGGTGAGCCGGACGCTCGTCGGGGTGGCCATGCGCTCACGCTAACCGGCTGTCAGCTCGGGTAGTAGCGCAGTTCGACGACGTTGCGGTCGGGATCGCGCACGTACAACGATTGCCCGTCACCGTGAGCGCCGAATCGGGTGTCCGGGCCGTCGACCACGTCAAACGTTCCTTGCGCGACGACCGCGTTCCAGTCGATCGGTTCCACGACCAGGCAGATGTGGTCGACGTTCTCGGCGCCGGCGTGCTCAGCGGGTGCGGCGAGCAGATCGATGATGACGTCGTCGCTCACCCGAACCGAGGGAAAGAAGGTTTCGCCCCGTCGCCACTCCTCGACGCGGACCCCCTCCAGGCCGAGAACCCCCTGGTAGAAGGCCAGTGAACGCTCCACGTCCTGCACTCGCAACACCACATGGTCGAGGCCCGTTACGCGCATTGTCATCGGGTCAGGGTAGGCCGTTGACGCATTTTGTCGGACCAGGATGCGACGGTTGGCCCATGGCCACGATCCGGTTGCTGCTCGCCGCCGACGTACATCTGGATGCGCCGTTCACGTGGGCCGAGCCTGCGGTCGCTCGGGCCAGGCGGCGGGCGCTGCGCGATGGCGTGCGTCGGATTGCCCGCCTCGCGGCGGATTTGCAGGTCGACGCGCTGTGCTTCGCGGGCGATCTGTACGAGCACGAGCGCTCCGGGCCCGATACCGGCGAGTTCCTGCGCGCCGTGTTCGCCGAGGTGTCGTGTCCGGTGCTGATCGCTCCGGGAAATCACGACTGGTACGGCCCGGCGAGCCTGTACCACCGCGTCGAGTGGCCGCATCAGGTCGTGGTGTTCCGGGAGGATCGGCTGGCGCCTTTGGCGTTGGCGGACGGGTTCACCGTCTGGGGCGCCGCCCACCGGGCGCCGGCGAATACCGACGGGTTCCTCGACCGTTTTCGGGTGGATCGCGGCGGCGTTTCGGTGGCCCTGTTCCACGGTTCGGAGCGCGGCGGGTTCGCCCGTCAGGGGTCCGGCAAGGTGCCGCACGCGCCGTTCACGGCCGAGCAGGTAGCCGGATGCGGGCTGGCTCACGCGCTCGTCGGTCACTTCCACCGCCCTGCGCACGGGCCGTGGCACACCTACCCCGGCAATCCGGAGCCGCTGGCGTTCGGGGAGCAGGGCGAGCGCGGAGCGGTGCTGGTGAGCATCGCCGAAGACGGCGCCGTGTCACGGCAGGTGCATCCCGTGGTCGCGAGCCCCTGGCATGAGGTCCAGGTGCGCGTCGAGGGAGCGTCCCACGCCGATCAGATACGCGAGCAGGTCCACGCGGCGTTGCAGCCGCTGGGGGGAATCGTCCGGCTGACGGTCAGCGGCGAGTCGGCACCGGGAGTCGATCTCAGCACGTTGGATCTCACCGGGCTCGGGCGCCATCTCGAGGCGTTGGTGGTGCGGCCGCTGCAGATTTCGGTGGGTTACGACCTGGCGGCCCTGGCCGGCGAGGCGACGGTGCGCGGCCACTTCATCCGCGACGTGCTCGCCAGCGAGTTGCCGGCGGATCAGCAGCGTCGGGTGCTGGAGGCGGGGCTGCGCGCTCTCGACGGCCGGGTCGAGGAAGTGGTGGCGGGCTGATGCGGATCGAGTCGGTCACCGCTCACGGTTTTGGCCCGCTCACGGGTCAGACGCTGGGGCTCGCCCCTGGCTTCACCGTCATCGTCGGCGGCAACGAGTCGGGCAAGTCGAGCTGGCACGCGGCCACGTTCGCGGCGCTGTGCGGGCGCCGCCGGGCCCGCGGCCGCCCGGGGGCTGATGAGCAGCAGTTCATCGATGCGCATCAGCCCTGGTCCGGCGCCGCCTGGGCGGTTTCGTGCCGGCTTCACCTCGATGACGGGAGGCACATCGAGCTCCGCCAAGATCTTTCCGGCAAGGTCGATTGCCGCGCTACCGACGCGCTGCTGGCTCGTGATGTGAGCTCCGAGATCATGGTCGACGGGAGCCCCGACGCGTCCGCCTGGCTGGGGCTCACGCGTACCGCGTTTCGCGCGACCGCGTGCGTCGGTCAGGCCGAGGTGCTTCGGGTGCTTGACGCGTCGGAGGGACTGCAGAACTCGCTGCAGAGGGTCGCCTCGACCGCGGGTGCGTCCGGCACCGCCGCGGTCGCCATCAACCGTCTCGAAGCGTGCCGGCGCGAGGCGGTCGGCCGTGACACCGCCTCGGCGGTCAAGCCGCTCCGGCGCGCGCTTGATGCCGTGGTCGCCGCGCAGCAGCGCTTGGCGGTCGTGCGCGGGCTGCGGACGGAATTCGCCGAGCTGGCCGAGCAGCAAGCGGAGCTCGAGGCCGACGTCGCTGCTGCCCACGTCCGTGTCGAGGAGGCCGCCGGCCTGGCCGCAGCCTCCGCGAACGCCTTGCGCGCCGCAGAACTGCGAGCAGCGCGTGCGCAGGCGCCGGCCCCTTCGCCGCGTGGCAGTCTTCGCACCGCCGCCGGCTTGGCCTTCGCGGCTGTCGGCTTACTGGTGGCGGCCGTCCTGATCGGATCCGTCGCGCTCGGAGTTCTCGGTGCCGCGGTCTCTGCGTTGTCGGGATGGAGCGCCACGAGCGCGTTCCGGCGGGTGCCAGCGCCTCACACTCCCGCGGAATCGGCGGAGCTCGCTGAGCTTCGGCTGGAGTGCGCCGAGCATCAGGAGCTGGCGGAAAGCGCGCGCCGGCGCCATCACGAGGCGGCTTTGCGGGCGAGCCGGGCCGAGGCCGTCCGAGCGGAGCGGGGGAGCGCCCTGCCACCGACGGCCGAAGCCGAGGAAGCGCTCGCCGCGGCGGAGCGGGAGCTCGCCCGCGTGCGGGAGCTCGACCAGACGTTGGGCCAGGCGATCGAGTTCCTGCGGCGCGCCCAGGAGCAGGTGCACCGCGAGGTCGTGCCGGAGCTGACCGGGCTGCTACGTGCGTGGTTGCCGAGGCTGACCGAGGAGCGGTACGTCGACGTCCGGATGGATCCCGCCACGCTCGCCGTCGAGGTCTGCGGGCCTGACCGTGACTTTCGCCGGGCCGCACTGCTCAGCCACGGCACGGCCGAGCAGATCTACCTGCTGCTGCGGGTCGCGCTAGCCGCCCGGCTCACCGCAGGGCACGACACCTGCCCGTTGCTGCTCGATGACGTCACGGTGCATGCCGATCCGGAGCGCACCCGCCGGATGCTCGAGCTGCTGCATCGCCTGTCTGATGAGCGGCAGATCGTGCTGTTCGCCCATCAGGATCAGGTGCGGGAGTGGGCGTACGCCCGGTTCGACGGCGAGCACGACGCGCTGATCGAGCTACAACCCGTGGGGGTCGACCTGGCGGCGGTCTAAAGGGGGCTCCAGGAAGGCTCGCGGCGCTCGACGAAGGCCGTGAACGCCTCGTGCAGCTCGCCGGTCGACGCGCACATGATCTGGGTGCGGTTCTCCAGGTCGAGCGCGTGCCGGAAGCTCGGGGCGTCGATCGTCTGCCACATGGTCTCTTTCGTCATCCAGACGGCCAGCGGGGCGTTCGCAGCGATCTGGCGGGCGGTGACCATGGCGCGCTCGAGAAGCTTGTCGGGCTCCACGACGTCGAGTACCAGTCCGATGCGCTCGGCCTCGGCCGCGTCGAAGACGCGCCCGGTCAGGAGCAGCTCGGCGGAGCGGGAGGCGCCGACGAAGCGGGGGAGCAGGTAGCTGGTTCCCATGTCGCAGGCCGAAACGCCGCGCTTGATGAAGACGGCGCCGAAGCTGGCGGCCGGGGTGGCGATCCGGATGTCGCACGCGAGCGAAAGGGCAAAGCCGCCGCCGTGCGCCGGGCCATTGAGGGCGGCGATGATCGGCAGCCGTACCCGGTGGATCTTCTCGAACAGGCCCGCCATCAGCTCCTGCGCCATGAACATGCGTGGGGTCGCGCCCTGCGAGGCGGCCATCAGCCGTCCCAGCGGGTGGCCCGAAAGGTCCTCGTCGCCCTCGGAGCCCTTCATGTCAGCGCCGGCGCACCACGCCGGGCCCGCGCCCTGAAGCACCACGACGCGCGCGGCCGGGTCGGCCGACAGGTTGTCGATGACCCCGTGCAGCTCGGTCAGCAGCGGCATGCTCAGCGAATTGCGGCGGTGCGGCCGGTTCAGCGTGATGCTGTGGATGCCGGGTTCGAGTTGCTCGACGATGGTGTCGGACATCAGGTTCTCCTTGGGACGTGAAGTGAGGCGCAGCGTCCCACCACCATGACGAGGCGCTCGAGCCGGTCTGGTTGGGTGTGGGCATGAGTAACAGCCTGGACAGCAACACCGTCGCGCACCTCGACAGCGACGCCCTCGCGTATATCGCGATAACCCGGCTGCAGAACGAGTACGCCGATGTGGTCAGCCGCCGTGCCTGGGATGAGGTCGACGATCTCTTCACGGCCGACTCCAACGTGCGGCTGAATCTGGCTCCTGCCCCGCCGCTCGACTATCCCGGCCGCGGCGGTATCGGCCCGTTCATCGCCGGCTCGATCGAACGGTTCGAGTTCTTCCAGTTCGTGATCCTCAACGCAACCGTCCGCGTAGTCGATGAGAATTCGGCGACGGGCCGGATGTACATGTCCGAGTTGAGGCAAGACGCGACGAGCGGCGGCTGGAGCACGATTCACGGGATCTACCACGACACCTACCGCCGCGACCCCGGCGACGGGAAGTGGCGCTTCGCCGACCGCCAGTACCAGAGTCTGCGCCGCAGCGGCAGTCAGGTCATCCCGTTCCCAGCGGCGCACGCCGGCCCGCTGTAGCGGCGGCGCCCGCTCAGACCGCCGCTAAACAATGTCCTCCGGCGCGAGCTTGCGGCCGGCGATGCCCTCGAAGCCGTTGCCGCCGGTGTACGTGTCCTCGCCGATGATCAGCCCATCGGCATCGAACGGCCACAGCGTGGCCATCCGCGCCTCGTAGAGGTAGTACGCCGACTCGTCGTCGACCGGGATGCCGCGGGCCGCGAGTGTCGAGCCGGGGTAGGCCATCCGCATCACGCCCTCGGTGAGGACGCAGTGCTTGTCGACGACCAGGCGGTCGATGTCGAGCTGCAGCCTGGTGGCGCCGGAGGCGATGAAGTCCTCGTAGAAGCGGCGCACCTCGGCCTTGCCCGTCGGGCTCGATTCCGGCGGCGCGCCGTACGCGTGGTAGCTGGCGCCACCGGCGAGCGTCACGAGCAGGCCGTCGAGGTCGCCCGCGGCTTCGGCCTTCATGTGAGCGAGCACCAGTTCGAGGTTGTGGATCAGCGTCGGGTCGGTTTCTGACGCGAGGCGCTCCTCGACGGCGGCCCAGGTACGTGTCTGCTCGATGACCGGCATGGCCCCGAAGCGTAGACCCGCCCGCTGCACGGGGGCAGCGGGGGCGCGTGGCAAGGTTCGTTCGTGAGACGCTCCGGCTCCCGTGCCGCGATCAGGCCCCTGAAGATGCGCGTGGTCGACCTCTCGACGGGCATTGCCGGGGGCTACTGCGCCAAACTGCTCTCCGACGCCGGTGCCGACGTCATCAAGCTCGAGCCCCCCGGCGGCGACCCGCTGCGCGCCCGTTCCGCGTCGGGCAGCCCGGTGGATCCGATCGCCGGCGCGCCGCTCTTTCAGTACCTGCACTCCGGGCACCGCAGCGCCGTCGCCGACCTCTCGACCGCAGCCGGGCGCGACCTGGCCCTGCGCGCTGCGGGCAAGGCCGACCTCGTCATCGAAGCGTTCGCACCGGGCGAGGTCGAGGCACTCGGGCTGGGCCCTGACGCCCTGCACGTCCGCAACCCGGCGACCTCGCTGGTCTCGCTCTCCGCGTTCGGTCGCGGCGGCCCGTGGAGCACGCGCGCCGCCACCGAATTCACGTTGCAGGCGTGGTGCGGGTCGTTGGCGTCGCGCGGCATCCCGGGTAGCCCGCCGGTGGGCGTCGGGGGAAATGCGGGGGAGTACGTGGCCGGCTCGGCTGCCGCCTCGGCCGCCGCGCTCGCGGTGCTCGCCGCCCGGCGCAGCGGCCGCGGCCAGCACATCGACGTCTCGATGCTCGAGACGATGATCTTGTCGTTCACGCCGTACCAGCCGATCTTCGCCCAGATGGAAGACAGGCTTTACGGTCGCTCCATCGAGATCCCCTCGATCGAACCGGCGGCGGACGGCTGGGTCGGGATCTGCACGATCACCCATCAGCAGTGGGCCGATTTCAGCGCGATGATCGGTCATCCGGAGTGGGGCGATGATCCCTCGCTGTCGCATGCGGCCGTGCGCATGCCGCGGCACAAAGAAATCCGCGCCGCGATCGCCGAGTGGACGACGACCCGCTCGGTCGCCGAGATCGTGGAACTCGCGTCGCTACTGAGGATCCCGGTGACGCCCGTGGGCAACGGCCACACCGTTCTCGACATGGAGCAGTACGTCGAGCGCGGCGTGTTCCAGCACCATCCCGGCGGCTTCCAGCAGCCCAGAAGGCCCTACCTGCTGGGCGCTCACCCCTCGCCCGAGCCGCTGGCCTCGCCGCGGCTGGACCAGCACGCCGGCGAGGTGGCCGGCGAGTTCGCCGACCCGGTGGTGGCACCGCACGGGGCGCCGCCGGCTGCGAACCCCGCGCGTCCGCTGCAAGGCCTGCGGGTGGTCGCTTTCGTCGCGTTCTGGGCGGGCCCGTTCGTGGCGTCGTATCTGGCCGCGATGGGCGCCGACGTCGTGAAGGTCGAGTCGATCCAGCGGCCGGACGGCATGCGGTTCGCGGGCGGCGTCAAGCTCGGCGACCCGCAGATGTTCGAGTGGTCAGCGGTCACCCACGGCGCCAACGTGGGCCTGCGCGACGTCACGCTCGACCTGAGCCGGCCGGAAGGTGCGGCCCTCGCGCGGCGCCTGGTCGAGGGCGCCGACATCGTCGTCGACAACTTCTCGCCGCGCGTGCTCGACGGCTTCGGGCTCAGCGAGCAGGACATGCGCTCCGCCCAGCCGGACGTGGTCATCGTCCGGATGCCGGCGTTCGGGCTGGATGGGCCGTGGCGTGACCGCGGCGGCTTCGCCATGACCGTCGAGCAGAACTCTGGTCTCGCCTGGCTCACCGGCTTCCCCGACGACGGTCCGCTCGTCCCCCGCGGCGTGTGCGACGTCCTCGGCGGCCTGCACGCGATCGTCGCGCTGCTCGGCGCGCTGGAGCACCGGCGGGAAACCGGTGAGGGGCTGCTCGTAGAAGTCCCGCTGGCCGAGGCAGCGCTGAACATCGCCGCGGAGCAGACCATCGAGTGGACCGCGAACGGGGTGCTGCTCGAACGCGCCGGAAACCGCTCGTTCGCCGCGGCTCCGCAAGGCGTCTACCCGTGCGCCGACGAGGATTCCTACGTCGTACTGGCCGTGGAGACCGACGCCCAGTGGGAGGCGTTGCAGGACGCGCTCGGACGTCCGGGTTGGGCTGGCGACGGCAAGCTCGCCACGGCGGCCGGCCGGCATGCCGCCCATGATGAGATCGACGCGGCTCTCACCGATTGGTTACGCGACCGGCCGATGCTCGAGGTCGTAGAACACCTTGCGGCGCATGGGGTTCCGGCAGCACCCACCATCGACGCGCGCCGGCTCAACTGGCTCCCGCAGATCGACGCCCGCGGCTGGTTTCAGAAGATGGAGCATCCCGTCACCGGACCGCTGGACTACGTCGGGCTGCCGATGACGTTCTCGGGCATGCCACGCCCGCTGTTCCGGCGGGCCGCGCCGACGCTCGGCCAGGACAACGAGGACGTCCTGCGCGGGCTCGGCCTGACCGACGCCGACATCGCCAAGCTCGCCGAGGAACGCGTCATCGGCACCCGGCCCGCCTGGATGTGAGCCGCTGCGGTCAGGGGCGGGCGGTGTAGGGCTCGGCGGCGGGCTTCCACTGGATGAGCTCGATGGGCAGGCCATTGGGATCTGACGCCGTGAAAGCCCACGAGTTGTCGAACTCGACCGGCTCGCTCTGGCAGGCGACGCCGGCGGCCGCCAGGCACCGGTGCGCTTCGGCCGCGTCACGGACCTCGAACGAGATCAGGACGCTTGGCGCGGTGACCTCACGCCAGCTGTGCTCGAAGAACTGCAGCACAGCGCTCGGCGCGACGATCCCGCGCAGCATCCGGCTCGTCGCGCCGGGAACCTGGGTCACCGCCTCGAACTCGGCGCCGCCGAGGTCGCGCCGCATGATCGGCTGGAAGCCGAAGTGCGCGGTCCACCACCGCTCGGTCGCGTCCAGATCCGCGACCTGCACCGAGATATGCGAGACGCGGGCGAGCCCGGCCTCGTGCAGCGTGTAGTCAGGCATGGTTCGGCCTCCGGCTACAAGAGCTCGGCCAGGCGGTCGACCTGGTCGAGGTCCGGGATCATCGGGCTGAAGTAGATCTCGTCGGCGCCCGCCTCGGCGAAGCCGTCGATGGCCTTGCGGATGGCGTCCGGCGACGTCGTCGTCACCGACTGCACGAACCAGTCCTGGGTTTCTTTTGGCAGGTAGCCGTAGTAGTTGCGCAGCCACTGCTCGGCCTTGGCCGGCGCGTCGGGGCCGAGCGCGAAGTAGGTGCCGGCGACCCAGTACGGACGTCCGGGCCGCGCCGCTGCCTGCCAGGCGTCGACGACGCGGTCGTAGGTTTCCCGCTGCACCGACGGTTCCGGCGTGAAGTGGAAGGAGATGAGCCCGTCGGCCAGCCGACCCGCCCGCTCGAGCGCCTTCGGCGCGAAGGCACCCACCAGCAGCCGCGGGCCGCCGGGCGTCGCCGGTTCGGGGCCGACCGGCGGCACGCCCGGGTACGGCTGTTCCCCTCGCCAGATCCGCCGGAGCTGCACCAGCTGCTCCTCGAACACCGCTGCGCGCCCGGCGTAGGGAATGCCGGTGGCGGCGAAGTCGTCCGGCCGCTCGCTGATGCCGACGCCCAGTACGAACCGCCCGCCGGTCATCCGGTCGAGGGACGCCGCCTGCTTGGCGAGCATCGTCGTGTTGTGCAGCGGTGTCGCCAGCACGGTCGTCATCAGCCGGATCCGTCGCGTGACGGCACCGGCTGCCGCCATCGTCAGCAGCAGGTCATGGTTGCCGAAGGCCACCCGCTCGCCGGAGCTGAGGCTCGAGAAACCGGCGACGTCAGCCCGCTGCGCCCAGCCCAGCAGCTGCTCACCGGTGACGTCCGGGAACATCGACGGGAAGCCGATGCCCAGCTCGGTCATCGAGCACCGTAGGTGTTCCAGGGCGTGTCAGCGTCCTTGGTGAACTCGACGAACTCGATCACCTGCTTGTCGGGCGCCTCGACGAAGAAGATCTGGCAGCCGGCGGCGTCGTGCACCGCGCCGCCCATGGCGAACGTCACGCCCTTGGCCTTGCAGTCCTCGAAGGCCTGGTGCGCGTCATCGACGGCGCAGGAGAAGATCGACAGGCCGGTGCCTTGTGACCGCGGCTCAGCAGAGTTCCAGCTGGCGTGATTGAACTCGACCCGGGTGCCGCAGACGACGCCTCCGACGGCGTGAGTGCGGGCGGCCGGTGCGCCGACGAGCGCCTCGAACTCGGGCCCCTCGACGACCTCCTCCCACTCCTGCTCGAAGCCCAGGACGTCCCGGTACCACGAGACAGTGCCGGGGATGTCGGTGGTGGCGATCACCAGGTGATCAATGGCTCGCAGTCCGGCAATGGTCATGTGCCTACCTCCGCGGTCGTTGCGATGCCGGCGCCCGGGAAAGTCGCGCGTCCGGTCGGGTGAATACAAGCAGGGCGCCAGAACGGGACATGAACCCGGTCCCGCCACTGATCCCGCTGTGGCCCCGTTGGAACGACGACCCGTCCGCTGGGCGACAGCCGATGGCGTCGGGAGGGCCGGCTGCAGGTCGGGAAATAGCAGCTGCTGTCTCGGGCTTTCACAAACCTTGCCAGCTCCGCGGACGGCTGGTAACTCGTGTGACCGAGGTCGAGCAGTTCGCCGGTTTGCGGGTCGAGGATCATGCGCCGCCACCGCCCATCGGCGGCGAGGGCACGCGCGAGGTCGGCGGGCATCGGTCCGTAGCCGGCGAGGTGGGCCGGGTTGTCCTGAAGTCCGAGCAGGGTGGGCAGGTCGATGGTGACGTGCACCGCCGCTGGCCGCACGTTCGCCGCCCCGCCGGTCGCCAGGTCGACCAGGACGTCGGACCGGAGCGCGTCGATCGGCAGCCATCCCTCGGCGCCCCGCTTGGGACCGGCACCTTGCAGCTTCTTGGCGATGGTGTCGATGGTGTTGAACACGGTCATGATGTCGGCGGCGGAAGCGATCAGCCGCAGCTCGGCCATCCCGTCTTCGCGGGGCCACCAATCCAAGCTGCGTTCGGCATGCGCTTTCTTCGCCCGCTCAGCAGCGGTCTTCGGTTCCACCGCGATCACGGCCCGGTTCAAGCTGCGTCGCAGCTGCGACAGGGTCTGCTTGCGGGCTCTGGGGAGCACCCGGTCGGCCACCATCCGGGCCTTTTCAGGTGAGAGCGGATAGGTCGCTTCAACGATCGCGTTGGCATGCCATAACGGAATGTCCCCACCGGCCAACGCCTGCTGCACCGCCGGCAGCTCGGTGGTCAACGCCCGGGCGACCGCCAGCCGGTTACCCGCAGTGGTATCCGACAGCCGCAGCGCGGCGCCGATCTCGGCATGCGCCGCGCGTTCGGCAATGGACGGTGGATCGCCCGTGGTGAGGCTCGCCCGCACCTCCGCTTCCACCGCATTCCCGACCTCCGCCAGCACCGGCTGGGCGAGCGCGCAAAGCCAGGCTGCCTGCCGCTCCACCGCGGTCAGCAGATCGACCTTTGCCGGCCCGGCCAGCGTGCGCACATCAATGCTCGCCAGGGCGGTAATCACGTCGGGGCCGGGCGGGGAGACCAGCGCGGCAGCGACGACCTCGTGTGGACTCAATGAATCGAACATGCGTTCACCCTAGTCGCCAGCTACGACAAAAAGCCTTTGTCCACAGGCGAAATTGCTCTCTCGTGCGGGACGCACCGCACACAGCTCACCCTGCGCCCGCTACTCACCTTGGGCTGCGTACTGATCTACCTGCGCCGACTTGTGCAGCAAGTTTCCTGAGGCCAGGATCGTCGACGTCGCCGTGGGCCGCCGCTCGCACCAGCTGCGGTGGCCCACGGCCGGCGGCGTGATGGGAGACGCAGATGGGTTCGTTCGATGTGCCGCTGGACGACGAACGCACCCAGCTCGACGCGTTCGTCGAGGAGTACCGCAGCGCCCTCGAGGTGACCCTCGACTGCCTCACCGAGGAGCAGGCCCGTCGCCAGCTCGTCTCGTCCGCGACGACGTTGCTCGGGCTGCTCAAGCACGTCACGTGGATGCAGCGGGTGTGGTTCGAGGAGTGCGTCGGCGGCACGCCCCGCGGGGAGCTCGGCCTGGTACAGAGCCCGGAGGAGTCCTTCCGGCTCACCGACGACGACACCGTCGCCTCGGTCACGGCAGCCCACCGGGAAGCCTGCGCGACGGCCCGGACGGCGGTTGCAGACCTGCCACTGGATGCCGTCGTGACCGGCCACCGGGCCGGGCCGCGCACGCTTCGCTGGGTGTACCTGCAAGTTCTGCGAGAGCTGGCCCAGCACTGCGGACACGCCGACATCCTGCGCGAACAGGTACTTGCCGGCTGAATTCTGAGACCAGGTCTTAGCCACCCGCGTCCACCGCCCTGGTCACAAAGCGCATCACGCCCCAGCCGAGGAAACGTCCAGCGCACCAGCGGGCGCCTTGATGTCCTCGTGCCTGCGGTAGTTCGTGAACTTCAGGGCGGCGGATCCGTTCTTGCTCTGGCGGGGTTGGTCGCCTCCAGCGGCAGCGGGGGTCCAAGCTGCTGGTGACGGGCGCATTCCTGGCCGCGCTGGCGAACGCCGTCGTGCTCGCGCTCGCTCGACGAAGCTGGGCCGCTAGCTCTGAGCGCCGCGTACGAGCTTTCCCGGCCGGGCGCCGGTGTCGACCCCGTCGCGCCTGATGACCGCGCCCGATACCACCGTGGCGTCGTAACCGTCGGCGGTCTGCACCAGGCGCTTGCCGCCGGCCGGCAGATCGTAGCGCATCTGCGGCAGGTGCAGCCGGAGCCCTTCGAGGTCGATGACATTCAGGTCGGCCTTCTTGCCGGGCGCGATGACGCCGCGGTCGGCGAGACCGTAGACGTTCGCCGTCGCGCTCGTCATCTTCTGCACCACGAGTTCCAGCGGCAGCCGCCCGGCCGAGCGGTCGCGTACCCAGTGGGTGAGCATGAAGCTCGGCATGCTGGCGTCGGACGCCGTGGCGCAATGTGCGCCGCCGTCGGAGCCGCCGACCACGGAGAGCGGGTGGGCCAGCATCTGTGCCATCGCGTCGAGGTTGTGCTCGGCGTAGTTGACGATCTGCAGGCTGAGCAGGTTGCGGCCGTCGCCTGCCAGCATGTGCTCGTAGATGACCTCGAGCACATCGCGGCCTTCTGCGGCGGCGATCGCGGCCATCGACTCGTCGCTGGACGGCTCGTACTGCGGCGGATCGCCCATCGAGAAGACCATGTCGTACGCGAGAAAGCCCTGCGTGGGATCGCCGATCTGGTTCATCTCCGCGATGAGCTGCGCCCGCACCGCTGGCCGGCGCAGCTGCTCGATCCGCTCGTCGAACGGCAGCGTCGCGAGCGGTGCCCAGGTGGGCGCGAACTTGAACGGATGGAAGGAGGTATCGAAGCCGAACAGGAGGCAGAAGCCGCGCCCATGCACTTGCGGGACGGCGGGTAGCCCGGCATCGACCATCGCGGCCACGCGGTCGAGTTCGTGTCGCCAGCGGTCGGGCTTCCCGTGGCGCTGGTTGACCTGGAAGATGGTCGGCCGTCCGCTGTCTTCGCACATCCGCCGCATCATGTCGAACTGGCCACCGAGCCCCGCCTGGAAGCCGCCCACGCCGCCGTTGGGCACCCACTCGACCGTGCCGCTGCCCAGGCGCCCCATCGCGCCGATGATCCCGGCCAGCTCGTTCTCGCGGGCGTACGTCCCGGGCACCGGGATGCCGCTACGCGACCGGTGCCCTTCGAGCCGGTTGGTCGAGAAGCCGAGCGCCCCCGCGTCGACGGCCTCGGCGACGATGCGGCCCATGCGGGCGATCTCGTCGTCGGTGGCGGCCGCATCGCTTGCGCCGCGATCACCCATCACGTAGCTGCGCAGCGCACCGTGCGGAACCTGGGTACCGATGTCGATGGCGCGCGGGATGCCGTCGAGCACGTCGAGGTACTCCGGGAAGGTTTCCCAACCCCAGCAGATCCCCTCGCTCAACGCAGCGCCCGGGATGTCCTCGACGCCTTCCATGAGCTCGATGAGCCAGTCGCGCTTGTCCTCGGTCACCGGAGCGAAGCCCACCCCGCAGTTACCCACGATCACCGTCGTGATGCCGTGCAGCGACGAGGGTTCCAGCACAGGATCCCAGGTCGCCTGGCCGTCGTAATGGCAATGGATGTCGACGAATCCAGGGGTGACGATCCGCCCGTCCGCCTCGATGACCCGGGCGCCGTCACCCACTGCGCCCGGCGCGCCGACCGCGGTGATCCGTCCGTCGTCGATGGCGACGTCGGCCCGCTCCGGCGCGCCGCCCGTCCCGTCCACGACCGTGCCGCCGCGAATCACCAGATCGTGCATGCTCACTCCTCTGCCCTGCGGTGACGGCAGGCTACAGAGGTGCGGTCAGAGGGTCAGCACGAGCTTGCCGAAGACCTCGCCGTTCTGGAGCATCTCGTGCGCGGCGGCGATCTCCTCGAGCGGCATCGCGGCGTGCACGATCGGCTTCACCGCGCCGCGGGCCACGAGCGTCAGCAGCCGCAGCATCGTGTCGCGGATCCGGAGGTTGTCGGGGCGCCCGACCCCGGTCACGGTGAGCCCTCGGGTGAAGACCTTGCCGAGGTGCAGATCGGCGCGATGGCCGACGGTGACGCCGGTGGTGACGTAGCGACCGCCGTAGCCGAGCACGTCGAGGGCGGACCTGAACGTGGCTGCCCCGACCGGGTCGAGCACCACGTCGATCGGCCGTCCCCCGGTGAACGATCCGGCGCTGCGGAAGCTGTCCTCGGCATGGTGATTGATGACGCCGGCCGCCCCGAGTGCCAGGGCGCGCTCGACCTTCCACTCGCTGCCGGCCGTCGCGACGACCAGTGCCCCCGCGGCGCGAGCGATCTGGATGCCGAAGCTGCCGACCCCGCTGCCGCCGGCGACGACCAGCGCGGTCTCGCCGGCCTGCAGCTGCCCGCGGGTGATCAGCCCGTCGTACGCGGTGCGTCCGGCCGTCGGGATGGCCGCAGCTTCCTCGTAGGAGCATCCCGCCGGCAGCTGGAAGACCAGCTCGGCAGGGACGGCGACCAGCGCGGCGTGGGCCGCCTGCACCGCGACGCCGACGACGTCCACCCCGGTGAGGAACGGGGCGTGCCGGGCGGCCAGCGGCCCGATGGCCTCGATGGTGCCCGCCACGTCGCGGCCGCCGATGTGCGCGCCCCGGACGGACATGCCGTGGGAGCCCTCCCGGTAGTAGAGGTCGACCCGGTCGAGCGAGCTGGCCCGGACCCGGATCAGCACCTCGTCGGGCTTGACCACGGGATCCGGCTGCTCGCCGACGCGAAGCACCGAGACGTCGCCTTGCTCCTCGTGAAAGGCCGCGCGCATCCGCCAGCTTTATCACTTGGGGTGTTCGGACGCGTGGGCAACCTCACTGTGTGGTTTCCGACGGTGCGCTGTGCGCGGGGAATGCCTACTCTGGACAAGTAGTTGGTACCCGCAAGTAAGTGCTCTGCCCGCGGGACGCTCATCGAGAACCATCTGAAGGAGCATGCGAATGGCCGGCGCTCTCGCGCAGCGGCCCGACTCGGCTATCCCGCCGCCGCCGGACGGCGATTTGGCGGCAGGCGAGTATTCGCATCGGCAGATCCTGGTGATCCTCTCCGGGCTGATCCTCGCGATGTTCCTGGCGGCGCTGGATCAGACGGTCGTCTCCACCTCGATCTACAAGATCGGCCTGAGCCTGGACGGCCTCACCGCGCAGGCCTGGGTCACCACGGCGTTCCTGATCACGTCGACCATCGCGACCCCGCTCTACGGGAAGCTCAGCGACATGTACGGCCGCAAGCCGTTCTTCCTCGCGGCCATTGCCATTTTCGTCGTCGGCTCTGCCGCCTGCAGCTTCGCCACCTCGATGTACATGCTCGCGGCGTTCCGGGCGTTTCAGGGCATCGGCGCCGGCGGGCTCTTCACGCTCGCGCTCGCCATCACCGGAGACATCATCCCGCCGCGCCAGCGCGCCAAGTACCAGGGCTACTTCCTCGCCGTGTTCGGCACTTCGAGCGTCCTCGGTCCCGTCGTCGGAGGGGCCCTCGCCGGTCAGGACACGATTCTCGGCCTCGCCGGCTGGCGCTGGATCTTCCTGCTGAACGTCCCTATCGGGATCCTCGCGCTTTACGTCATCAACCGGGTATTGCAATTCGACCACGAGCGCCACCGCCAGAGCCTGGATCTGCAGGGCGCGGCGCTGCTGGTGATCTGCCTGGTGCCGCTGCTGCTCGTGGCCGAGCAGGGTCGCGATTGGGGCTGGGGGTCGGGCAAGTCGCTGCTGTGCTTCGGGACCGGCGTGTTGGCCTTGGCGATGTTCGTGGTGACCGAGCGCAGGGCAGGCGAGAGCGCGCTACTGCCGGCGCGGCTCTTTCGGATACGCGAATTCTCCATCGGCGCCGGGCAGTCGCTGATCATCGGTATCGGGATGTTCGGTGGCCTCACCCTGCTGCCGCTCTACCTTCAGCTGGTCAAGGGCGATTCGCCCACCAAGGCCGGCCTGCTCACGCTGCCGCTGATGGTTGGCCTCATGACCGGCTCGATCACGTCAGGACAGGTCACGTCCCGTACCGGGCACTACCGCATCTTCCCGATCGTCGGCAGCGCGGCGCTCGTCGCCGGAATGCTGATGCTCTGGCGGCTTTCCGCCGACAGTTCGCTGGTCTACGCCTCCTGGTCGATGGCCGTCGTCGGCCTCGGCATCGGCATGAACATGCAGACCATCGTGCTGGCCATGCAGAACGCCGTGCCGCCGCGCGACATCGGGGTCTCGACCTCGTCCGCGACGTTCTTTCGCCAGATGGGCGGCACCATCGGAGTGGCCGTCTACCTCTCGATCGTCTACTCCATCGCGGCGGACCACATCCGGTCGGCCTACGAGGCGGCGGCGAAGTCGCCGGCGTTCATCGCGATCGCGCGTGCCCACCCCGACCAGATCGCGAAGTTGCGCAGCGGCGACAACAGCACGCTCAACGACACGTCGTTCCTCACCCACTTCAACGCGACCCTCGCCCACCCCTTCAAGGAAGGCTTCACGTCTTCGCTCACCCTGGCCTTCCTGGTGGGGGCAGTTGTGCTGGTCGTGGCCTTCGTGCTGGCGGTCGTGCAGCGGGAGGTGCCGCTGCGCACCGTCGGTGCCCAGCAGGCGGCGGCCGAGGAAGAGGCGCGCCTCGCGGCGAGCGGCTAGCCCCCACCTCGGCCTGCCGGGCCGGTCTGAAAGCATGACTGCACTCAGCGGCGAGTAAGGGAGTGCAGTGACCGAGCGGCAGGCGCCTGATCGCAGCGAGCTTGCGCGGGAGTACCGCGCCCGGGGGTGGTGGCGCGACGACACGCTCGCGGACGACATCGCCCGCCATGCCGCCGCCCGTCCGGAGGCGGCCGCGTTCATCACCGAGAACGAGCGGCTCAGCTGGCGTGAGTACGCCGAGGCCTCGGACTATCTCGCGGGCGTGCTGGTGGCTGCGGGCTTCGAGCGTGGTGAACGGGTGGCCGTCCAGCTGCCGGATACGGCGGCCGTGCACCTCGCGTTCGTGGCGCTCGAGAAGGCGGGTCTCGTCGCGGTCGGGATCGGCGCCCGGGCCGGCGATCGCGAGGTCCGCTACCTGCTCGGGCGTACCGGTGCCAGCGGGCTGATCACCCACGCGCAGCACCGCGGGCGTGTCGTGGCGGACGACGTCGACAGCTTGCGCGGCGATGCGCCGAAGCTGCGCCACCACGTCGTCCTGCCGGAGAAGCTGACCGATCACTCGGTCACCGTCGACGGCGTCGGGGTCTCGCCGGCGCCGGCCGCGCAGTGGCGCGACCGCAAGCTCGGGCCCGACGAGCTCTGGCTGGTCAACTCGACGTCCGGCACGACCGGCCTGCCCAAGTGCGTGATGCACCACCAGAACCGCTGGTACTACTTCCATCGCATCGCCGAGGACGTCGGGGGATTGCGTTCCGACGATGTCGTGCTCGGTGCCGTCCCCGCCCCCTTCGGGTTCGGCCAGTGGACGTCGCACTTCACCCCGACCCTGCTCGGGGCGCCCGCGGTGGTGATGGAACGCTTTAACGCGAGCCGGGCGCTGGCGCTGATCGAGCGTGAGCGCGTGACGGTGCTGTGCGCGGTCAGCACCCAGTTCATCCTGATGCTCAACGCGCCCGACGTCGAGCGCTACGACCTCAGCTCGCTGCGCGTGATGTTCACCGGCGGCGAGATGATTCCGTACGAGCGGGCCCGCGACTTCGAGCGTCGTACCGGAGCGATGGTGCTGAACTTCTACGGCTCGAACGAGAGCGGCTTCGCCACCGCGACGACGATCCGCGACCCGGTGGAAAAACGGCTCCGTACGGCCGGACGGGTCCAGCCGGGCACCGAGCTGCGGCTGTACGACGAAGGCGCCGACGTCACGCAATCCGGCCGGGGCCAGCCCGGCTCGCGCGGCCCGGCGATCTCGTTCGGCTATCTCGACGATCCGGTGGCCAATGCTGAACTCTTCACCCCGGACGGCTTCGTCATGCACGCCGACGAGGTGACGCTGGACGACGAGGGTTACCTCACCGTCGTCGGCCGCAAGTCCGACATCATCATCCGCGGCGGCAAGAACATCAGCGCCCCCTACGTCGAGGACGAGGTGGGGGCACACCCCGCCGTGGCGCTGGCCGCCGCGGTTGCTTCTCCCGATCCGGTGTTCGGTGAGCGGGTCTGCGTTTACGTCGAGCTGACGGCCGGTTCGACGCTGGAATTGGAGGAACTGGTGGCTTTCCTGCGCTCACGCGGCGTCTCACCGGAGTACCTGCCAGAAAGGCTTGTGGTCATGGAGGAATTGCCGCGTTCCAGCGGCGGCAAGCTTGCCAAGGGCTCGCTTCGCGACGACGCTTCGGCGCGGTTCGGGGGCCGGCGATGAGCGTCGCGTTCATCACCGGGGCCGGTCGCGGCCAGGGCCGGGCTCATGCCGTCACGCTCGCTCGCCGGGGCTACGACGTGGTCGCGTTCGATGCGCCGCAGGGCCTGACCACGCTGCCGTACGAGACCGCCACCGAGGCCGACCTCGAGCAGACCTGCAAGCTCGTCCGCGAAGCTGGGCAGCGGGCCATCGCGGTCGCCGGCGACGTGCGAAGGACCGCTGATATCGAGCGCGCCGTGCAGGCGGCGACCGGTGAGCTCGGCGGTCTCGACGTCGCCATCGCGAACGCGGGCATCTGCACCTTCGCGCGCTTCGACGACATCACCGACGATCAGTGGGAGGAGATGCAGGCGGTCAACCTGGGCGGCGTCTTTCGCACCCTGCGAGCGGCGTTGCCGACGATGCGGGCGCAGGGATCCGGACGGCTGCTCGCCACCTCGTCGATGGCCGGCCGCGGCGGCTCACCCAACATCGGGCACTACGCGGCGATGAAGGCGGGAGTCATCAGCCTGGTGAAGACGCTCGCCCTGGAGCTCGGCGACAGCGGGATCACGGTCAACTGCTTGTGCCCGACGACCGTCGACACGCCGATGGTCCACAACCGGCCGATGTACGGGCTGTTCGCGCCCGACATCGCCGATCCCACCCCCGACACGGTCCGCCATCGCTACGCGGCGATGAACCCCATGCGCGTCGCCTGGCTGGAGCCGCAGGAGGTTGCCGACGTGGCGGCTTTCCTGGTGTCCGACGCCGGCCGGCACATCTCCGGAGCGGTGTTCGAGATCAGCGCCGGGGGAAGCGGCAGCCAGCTTTAGGTGATCAGCCCGCGTACGAACGCTGCTTGACCCGCGTGCTGCAGGTCGTCGGAGATGACGCTGACCAGGCGGACGCCGAGCTGCACCGGCGGATCGAAGCGCTCGTCGACGATGCGGGTGAGATCGGAGTCCCGCAGCCGGCGTACGTAATCGAGGGTCTGCTGGTGGACCGCGTCGTAGTAGCCGGTCAGCAGCTCACCTGAGCTGACCCGGACGGCGGCGACCTGCGCGTCACCCATGCCGTAGCCCGTTTCGCGGTCGTGGAACGGCAGCGCGAAGCGCGCGTTCCACCCCTTGGACGTCCAGACCTGCTCCAGGCCGGCGGCATCGGCGATGTGGTCGTCCTGGATGCGCGTCAGGTGCCAGATCAGCCAGGCGATGCTGTTGGACCTGCCGTCCACGCGGGTCGCCAGCTGCTCGGCGGTCAATCCGTCGACCACGTGATGCACGACCTCGTGCACCCGCTCGAACGCGTCGACCAAGACGTCTGTGCTTGCCATGAGATCTCCCTACACGAACGCCTGTGGCCCCCACCGAAACCGGCGGGGGCCACAAACGTGCCGGCCGGTTAGGCCTGCGCGTGCTGGTGCAGCTCGGCGAGCTCGCGCTCCACCAGAGCCTCGTGCTCTTCCTCGTCCCGACGTGCCTTCTTGGGGCTCCAGCGCCCGGTCAGCAGGAAGATGAACGGCAGGAAGACGATCTGGGCGATGAAGCAGACCCACCACCAGTGCTGCCACTGGGTCGGGGTGTCCTTCTGCGCCTTCAGCACCTTCGCGCCGTTCGCCTGCAGGTAGGCCAGGTCGGCAGGCGGAACCTCGGCGTTGGCCGCCTTGAGTGCGTCAGCGTTCGGAACGATCAGTGCCAGGTCGGCCTTCGTCGCGGGAGCCGCGAGTGCTGCCAGCCGGGTGAACGCTGCCGCCGGCGTGATCTTGAACGCCGTGGCGATTTCGCCCTGCGCCTTGCTGATCGCTGCGGCGTCGGTCGGGTTCGTGTTCAGCGTCGCCAGCGTGGCCGGGTCGATCGCGTTGGCCGTGGCGATTTCCTGAGGCCGGCGGATGACGGCCGCCGAGACCGCTGCCCCCGTCGTTGCCGGAGCCTTGGCGATCTCCTGGAACGCGCTGTTCATGGCTGCCGTGTTGTTGGGGTCCTTCGCCAGTGCGGCGGCCTTGACCGGCGTCACGGTCGAGGCGATCCCGCCCAGAGCCCGCGAGAGCGCTGGGATGTCGCCCTGATTCGTGGCGAGTGTCGTCGCCGCCGCGGGTGGTACCGCTTGCAGCACGGTCAGCGGCGCGGCGTATTTCGTTGCCAGTTCCTGGGTCTTCGGCCCTTGGTCGACGAGTGTCGAGGTGGACGAGACCACGAACGTCAGCACCAGCAGCGCGATCGTGACGACGATGCGGATGATCCAGCCCCAGACGGCGAGCCCGGTGGCGGTGGCGGCCGGGTTGACCTTCTCGACGGTCTCGGTGAAGGCCGCCATCCAGGCGCAGTAGGTCATGCCGCCGCCGCCCGCGATGACGATGAACAGCACCGCGAGGTGGTAGTAGCTGGTTTCGGGCTTGGTCGCCGCGATGGCGAAGAAAGCGATGCCGACCAGGCTGATGACGGTGCCGACCACCATGAAGGGCTTGCGCACCCGCAGGTAGTCGGAGACAAGGCCCGTGACGACCAGCGTGATCGCGTTCGTGATCCAGTACCAGTTCGCGAGCGCGTTGGCCTTGGACTCGGAGTAGCCGTAGACGGTCGCGAAGTAGACGACCGCGAAGCCGGCGGCAATGTAGTACAGCAGCAGGAACAGGCTGATGGCGAACGCAGGCCCGAAGATGCTCGGGCGCAGCATCTGCTTCCACAGGCCCTTGGTGAGGTCCTCGAGCTTGAGCCCGGCGGCGCGCGCCTCGACCAGCACGCGGTCGCGCATGGTGACCATCAGCTGGTCGCGGATGCGCGGCGAGAGCTCACGCAGGCCGACGAACGCGATGACGAAGACCGCGATACCGACGGCGCCGCACAGGTAGAACTGGAAGCGCCAGTCGGGATGGCTGGACAGCGTGTTGCTCGAGACCTCGGTGACGACGAGACTGCCCAGCACCGGGCCGAGCGTCCAGAAGCCCATCGCAAAGCCGCGACCGACCTGCGGCGAGAAGTCACGGATCAGCGCGGGCGTGGCGACGAGGACGATGCCCTCGACGAATCCGACGCACGAGTAGATCACCATGAACCACACCTTGGTAGGTGCGTGCGGCAGTGCGAACGCGTAGAGCGCGCCCGTGATCAGCAGCCCGTACGTGACCAGATTGGCCCGGCCCCACCGGTCAGCGAACCCCGCCAGCAACGACGCGAAGGCACCGATGCCGTTGGCGACGATCGAGATGACCACGAAGTAGGTGAAGGTCATGTGGTAGTTCTGGATGATCTGCGTCGCGACGGCGCCCTGCAGGTAGAACTCGTAGTACAAGATGATCGTCGCGAGGACCGTGACCCCGAGGTAGAAGGTCCGCGGCCCGGTGTTCGGGTAGTGCGACAGCTGCCGGGTCCAGAGGCTGCGACGGAATCCCGTAGCCGGGGTCTGCTCGGCGCTTGCGGTTCCTGCGGACAACGCGACCTCAACTCTCTTGTGTGGAGCCGGTCCCACCAGGCAATGTCGGCGAGGCGAGACTGTGACCGGGGGCACAGTATCCACCGGGGCTTCGTTTTCGCCACCCGTCACACGGCTGATAGCCGGCTCCGGTTGGTTCAGGGTCCCACTACGGCCTTCTCATGGCGCGCTGTCAAGCCGAACAGGACGAAAGGCCTCGCTGATTGCTCCGAGTGGGCTAACGCGGGCGTGTGGGGCTGGGCTACGCGGGAAGCAGGACTGCGGCGCCGTTGACCCGGCCGGCGGCCAGGTCGCGTAGCGCCTGCGGGGCTTGATCACGCGAGTAGGGGGCGGTCGTCACGCGTACCGGGATGCGCGCGGCGATCTCGAGGAAGGCCTCGCCGTCGGCCCGGGTGTTGGCCGTGACGCTGCGCAGCGAACGCTCCTGGAACAGGTGCTTGTCGTAGTCCAGCGGTGGGATGTCGGACAGGTAGATGCCGGCCACCGAGAGCGTCGCTCCGCGGTCGAGCGTCTCCAGGGCTGCCGGGACGATCTCGCCGGCGGGCGCGAACACGATTCCACCGTCGAGCGGCACGTCGACCGGGTCGAAGCTGTCGCCCACGCTCGCGGCGCCGAGCTCACGAGCGAGTTCACGGGCCGCTTCCCCGCGCGTGCGCACGTGGATCTCCGCGCCTTCGGCGAGGGCGACCTGCGCGGCGAGATGGGCCGAGCCGCCGAAACCCCAGATGCCGAGCCGACCCCCGTTCGGCAGTTCGGCGCGGCGCAGGGCGCGGTAGCCGATGATCCCGGCGCACAGCAGCGGCGCGGCTTCCTGCGAGGAGAACGACTCGGGGATGCGGTACGCGTACGCCTCGTCGACCACTGCCGATTCGGCGAACCCGCCGTCCGCGTCCCACCCGGTGAAACCGGGGTACAGGCACAGATTCTCCTGCTGCCGCAGGCAGAATCGGCACTTGCCGCAGGTGTGGCGAAGCCAGGCGATGCCGACCCGATCGCCGAGCGCGAAGCGGCCCGCGCCGGGTCCGAGCTTGTCGACGACGCCGACGACCTCGTGTCCGGGTACGACCGGACTCTTGTGCAGCGGCAGGTCGCCTTCGGTGATGTGCAGATCGGTCCGGCACACGCCGCACGCCTCGATCGCGACCCGGATCTCGCCCGGTCCGGGCTCTGGAGTCTCGATCTCCACCGGGCGCAGCAAACCCGCGTCGGCGGGTCCTTGCTCAACCACCTGCCACGCGTGCATGGGCCTCCCCGTTCGGTGTTTTGATTCAGCGGGATCTGGGGGTCGGCTTCTCCACGGCCGGGTCGAGCTCGGCACGAAACCTCATGAGCTCGATTATGGCCGCCGGGATGGGACACCCGATTGGACTCAGCGACCGCGGGCCGAGGAAGGTGGCGGTATGAAGTTCACCCACCTCGGACGCAGCGGCCTGACCGTCAGCCGGATCTGCCTCGGCACCATGAATTTCGGCCCGCTCACCAGCCAGGCCGATTCGTTCTCGATCATGGATTCGGCCCACGCGCACGGCATCAATTTCTTCGACACCGCCAACGTCTACGGCCGCAGCGTGGGCCGGGGCGCCACGGAAACCATCGTCGGCAAGTGGTTCGCCCAGGGCGGCGGCCGGCGCGAGCGCACCGTCATCGCCACCAAGCTCTACGGCGACATGGACGACTGGCCCAACTCCGGCAAGCTCTCCGCGCTGAACATCCGCCGGGCGCTCGACGCCAGCCTGAAGCGGCTGCAGACCGACTACATCGACCTCTACCAGTTCCACCACATCGACCGCAGCACGCCGTGGGACGAGATCTGGCAGGCGATCGAAGTCGCCGTCGGGCAGGGCAAGATTCTTTACGCGGGCAGCAGCAACTTCGCCGGCTGGCACATCGCGCAGGCGCAGGCTGCCGCCGCCGCACGGCATTTCACCGGACTGGTCAGCGAGCAGTCGATCTACAACCTCGTCCGGCGTGACATCGAACTCGAGGTGCTGCCGGCCGCTCAGCACTACGGGGTCGGCGTCATCCCGTGGTCGCCGCTGCAGGGCGGGCTGCTCGGGGGAGTGCTGCGCAAGGAGCGCGACGGCAAGCGGCGCCTCGAGGGCGGCGCCGCGAAATACGTGCAGGAGAACCGCGAACGGATCGAACAGTACGAGGACTTCGCGGCCGAGCTCGGTCACGAGCCGGGCGACATCGCGCTGGCGTGGCTGCTGCACCAGGAGGGCGTGACGGCGCCGATCGTCGGGCCGCGGCTGGCCGAGCATCTCGACTCGGCCATCCGCGCGGTCGACCTCGAACTCGATCACAAGGCCCTCACCCGCCTCGACGAGATGTTCCCCGGCTACCGCACCGCGCCCGAGCACTACGCCTGGTAACGGCTGCCGCTAACCCGAGCCGGACGGTCCTACCGGGCACACCGGGGGCGCTGCCTGGCGCCGGATCTCGTCGCGTCCGAGCACGAGCTGGTAGTTCTTGCCGGGCGGGGTCTGCGGGCCTTCGATCCGTACGGTCAGCTGGGCTTCGCGCACGGCGACCACCCAGCCGGCTCCGAGGCCGGGGACGAGCACGTCGACTCCCGGGGCGGCGCTCGCCGGTTCGAGGGGAGCAGGGAGCGCCGGTCCTTCGGAGTCCGCTGCTACTTCAGGGGTCCCGGCGTCCGGTTCGGAGGGCTCGTCGAACGCGAGTGTCAGCTGATCGTGGTCCACCAGCCCGGAGAAGCCGACCCCCAGCAGCCGGAGCGGCTCACCGGTCGGTGCGGCGGCCTGCAGGGCCTGCTCGGCAGCAGTGAGCAGGGCCCGTGGGTCGGTGGTCGGCTGTCGCAGGCTGACCGCCCGGGTGACGGTCGTGAAGTCGCTGAAGCGTGCCTTGACCGTGACGGTGCGCGCGCCCCCGCCGTGGCGCATCAGGCGGCGCCGGGCGTGGCCGAACACCACGTCGAGCTCGGCGCTGTGGGCTTCGCGGCCGGTGATGTCGACGGCGAACGTCCGTTCCGCGCTGATGCTCTTGGTCTCCCGGTCGCTTTCGACCGGCCGGTCGTCCATCCCGAACGCGAGCCGGTGCAGCCCGTTGCCGTGGGCCACTCCGAGCAGGCGAACGAGGTCGGCTTGCGGCGTCTCGCGCAGCTGAGCAACGGTGCGTACGCCGATGCCGTGCAGCACCGTCTCGGTGGCCGGACCGACGCCCCAGAGTTTGCCGACCGGCGTCGGCAGCAGGAAATCGTCTTCCTGCTCGGCCGTGATCACGGTCCACCCGTGCGGTTTGCCTGCTTCGGAGGCGAGCTTGGCGATCAGCTTCGAGCGGCCGAGGCCGATCGACACGACGAGCCCGGTGCGTCGCCAGAACTCGCGCCGGATGCGGTCGGCTGTCTCCAGGGGATCGGGGTTGTGGCCGGCGGCCAGGTCGACGAACGCTTCGTCCAGGCTGATGGGCTGCACCAGGGGGCTGGCCTCGCGCAGCAGTTCCATGAGCACGGCGCTGTGGGCGCTGTAGGCGTCGAACCGTGGCGTGAGGAAGACCCCGGACGGGCACAGGGTGCGGGCCCGGGCCATCGGCATGGCGGACCCCACGCCGAACCGCCGCGCCTCGTAACTGGCGGTCGCCACCACACCCCGCGGACCGAGGCCGCCGACGACAACCGGACGCCCCCGCAGCGACGGCCGCTGGCGTTGTTCGACGGCGGCGAAGAAGGCGTCGGCATCCAGGTGCAGGACGCTGGGCTCGTCACGCATGAGCAGCCGCCGTCGCTTGCACGGCCTCACATTAAGGAGCGGTTCCTGGAATTGCAGATGGGTTTTCGGTCGACGCCCTCGTCGCCGGGGATGGTCGTGGTGCGCACGTGAGCGGCGCTGACACCCGATCACGGCGAGGATTTCGTCCTGCTGCGGCACCTCGAGGCCGCGATGTACCTCGCCAAGAAAGACAGCCTCGGCTTACCCTCGCCGGCCCGATGGCGTAAAAGTGTCGGCATGGGTCTTTACGGTGAGCAGGTCGTCCCGCGCTTCGTCAATTTCGCTTGCGGGATGAAGGCACTGCATCGCCTGCGCAGCCGGGCTTGCGCCGGGCTCGAGGGAGACGTGCTGGAGATCGGCTTCGGCTCGGGGTTGAACATCCCCTTCTATCCACCCGCAGCCAAACGTGTCGACGCGGTCGAGCCGTCCGACGTGGGCTGGAAGCTCGCGGGGGAGCGGCTCGCGGCCGCCGCCGTCCCGGTGGAACGATCCGGGCTCGATGGGCAGTCGCTCCCGTTCGCCGACGCGAGGTATGACACGGCGCTGTCGACCTTCACGCTGTGCACGATCCCCGACGCGCACACGGCCCTGCGCGAGGTGCACCGCGTACTGAAACCTGGAGCGAGCTTGCACTTCGTGGAGCACGGCCTGGCGCCTGATCCTGCTGTGCAGCGCTGGCAACGGCGTATCGAACCGGTGCAGAAGCGGCTGGCCGGCGGCTGCCACCTCACCCGGCCGATAGCCGAGATGGTGACCGCCGCCGGCTTCACCATCACCGATCTCGATGTCTTCTACGAGAAGGGCCCCAAGGCCGTCGGCGCGTTCAGCCTGGGCGTGGCCGTACGCGATTAGGTCCGCGAGCTCAGAGCTGCTGGGCGAGCTGGACGGCGCTTCACGGCGCGGCCGTCACTTCGGTCGCTGGAGCCCGGCAGCTCGACAAGACACAGACCGGGTTCGTGACGTGTCAGCGACTCCTGGTGGGCCAGCGCCGATTACCCGACCACGCCTAATGCGATGGGGTGACGAAGCCGGTCTCGTAAGCGAGGACGACCGCCTGGACGCGATCGCGGACATTGAGCTTGGCCAGGATCCGCGCCACGTGCGTTTTCACCGTGGTTTCGGCGACCATGATTTCGTCGGCGATCTCGGCGTTGGAAAGGCCACGAGCGACCAGGCGGAGCACCTCGAGTTCGCGGTCGGTCAGATCGGCAAGTGCGCTGGGGGTCTGTCCGGTCTCGGTTGTTGGCATGCTGGCGGCGAACCGCTCGACGAGCCGGCGGGTGATCGAGGGTTCGATGAGGGCGTCGCCGCCAGCTGCGGCCCGGACCGCGGCGACCAGTCGCGTGGCGGGCGCGTCCTTGAGCAGGAACCCGTAGGCGCCGGCTCGTAGCGCGCGTACGACGTACTCGTTCTGGTCGAAGGTGGTCAGCACGACAACCCGAGGACCGTCGGGCCGTTTCGTCAGATGCTCGGTGGCGCCAAGGCCATCGAGCTTCGGCATCCGGATGTCCATCAGGACGACGTCGGGCCGAAGGCTCTGGGCCTTGGCAATGGCGTCGACGCCGTCCTCGGCTTCGCCGATCACCTCGATGCCGGGCTCGGATTCCAGGATGACGCGAAACCCGGCCCGCAGCAGCTGCTGATCGTCGGCGATGAGCACGCGGATCGGCTCGCTGGTCTCGGGCACGCGCCATTGTGGCCCGCCGTCATCCCTGAGGAGTACGGCTTGGTCGGAAATCGTCCTTGGTGATGACGCCGCCGATGGCTCCCGATTCCTAGCTTTGGGCAGCGCACCGGACTGGCCGGTGACCAGGTGAAAGGCCCTCGAGCAATGAAGAACATCCTGCGCGGCGTCCGGCCACTCGACTATGTGCTGGCCGCCGCCATGACGGTGCTCGGCATCGTCCTGATGGTCGCCGACATTCACTCACATGACAGCACCCGGATCGACTCGAGGTCCTGGGCGTTGGTCCCGGTGTTCGCCGCGGCGACCGTGCCGATCCTCTGGCGGCGACGCAATCTGTGGCCAGTTCTCGCCGTGACCGCCGCGGCGCTGGGCGTCCACACACTTGCGTTCGGGTGGGAAATTCGCTGCGGCGCCGGCTTGCCGTTGACGTTCGCCCTGGCGTACTCGGTCGGCCGCCTGATGTCCGAACGCGGGCAGTCGTATGCCGCCCTCGCGGCGGTCGTCGGCCTCCAGTTGCTGGTACTGGTGCGCGATTCGGCAGCCGGTCTGGGCATTCTTCCGTTCACCGCTGTCATCGCGCTGGCGGTCTGGGGCGTCGGCCTTTACGTGCGCACGCGCTCGCAGCGCAGCCTCGACATCGAGGTCGCCGCTCCCGTCGAGACGTTTGCCTGACTGGAACCGGGTCGTGACCGAGGATGTCCGCATGAGCTCGCACGGGGTGCTATACCGGGTCCGGCCGGTCGATGCCGTGCTGGCCGGCCTTCTGTGCGCGTTGGCCGCGCTCCTGGCAGTGCTGAACATCGAGAGCCACGATTCGAGCATCCGGGTCGACTCTCATTCGTGGCTGCAGCTTCCGGTATTCGTTGCTGCCACGTTGGCGGTGCTGTGGTGGCGACGCAGCCTGGTGGGAGCGATTCTGGTCTCGAGCGCGGTGATGCTCGTGCACCTGTTCGCGTTCGGGCACCTCACTCGCTGCGGGGCCGGTTTGCCGCTGGTCTTCGTGCTGGCCTTTCTTTGTGGATTCGCCGACCGGCCGCAGCGCGAGCGGCTCGGGGCGCTGGTGTTGACAGTCGTCCTGGCCATGATCGTGTTGCTCTGGGACACCTCGGCCGGGCCATCGATCCTGCCGGTTGTGGCTTTGATCGCGGTGGGGCTCTACGGCATCGGCCGGGTAGTGCGCCACCGGGCGCAGATGGCCGGCGAACTGCGACAGCGCAACGAGGACCTGCGGTTGCTGCGCGACGAGCGAGCGGTCCTCGAGGTCAAGGACGACCGGGCGCAGCTTTCGGCCCGTCTGGAGACGCTGCTCGACCAGCGGCTGAGTCAGCTCGAAGTCGCCGCCGAACAAGGCAGGGCAGCGACTGATCCGGAGGCGGTGCAGGCGTTGCTCGTCGACCTCGAACAGCGAAGCCGGGACACACTCGGCGACATGCGCGAGATCGTCGGACAGCTGCGAGGCGGCGAGGTGGCCCTTGCACCGGCGCCGTCGGTGGCTCACCTCGACGCTCTGCTCGCCCGGCATGTGCACGGCGAATCCCGGCTGCAAGTCAGCGGTGACCCTCGGGTGTTGCCCGCCAGCGTCGAGCTTTCCGCCTACCGCATCGTCGAGCACCTCGTTGCGGTTCTAGCCGACGAACGGGCGGCGCCGGTCGCGGTGAGAATGACCTTTACCGACAGCGCGCTGGAGATTCTGATAGCCGGCTCGGTTCCCAACGGATCCGATCTGCGTGACGCCGTCGGCCGGGCGAGGCAGCGGGCGCTGCTGCACGCCGGCTCACTCGATGTGAAGGTGTCACGAGGACGGGCGCGGGTGCTCGCGCATCTGCCGGTGCTCAGCAGGGTTTGATGGATGAAGCGCCCGCGCGACCTCACGGAGCGGCACCAGCAGCTGCTGATCGTGGTGGCGGCGCTGGCGCTCACCATCACGCCCCTTCCGGTCGACGGCGGGATCCACGGGCTGCACGAGTGGATCGGCGCGATCTGCACCGTCCTCGGCGCGCTCACCCTCGCCTGGTGGAGGCAGCACCCGATTCCAGTTCTTCTGGTTGGCCCGTTCCTGCTGACGGTCTGCGCTGTCACCGGCCCGACACCGAGCAACTTCCTGCTGCCGATACTGGTGGGCTACGCGGCCCTTGCCGCCGAGCACTTCAGCGGGCGGGCGGCCTGGGTGGTGGGGCTGGGCTGTGCCGCCTACATCGCCGTGCTTTACGCGCTCTCGGGCAGCGAGGATAGTCCAGGACTGATCATCCTGATCGCACCCGGGTTCTTGGCCGGAACCGCGTTGCGCTTGCGCCGCGAGACGGCCGAGCAACTGGCCGAACGCGGCCGCGAACTCGAAGCCGAACGCGAGCTTTTCGCTGAAGTCTCCGTCCGCAACGAACGCGCCCGCATTGCCAGCGAGCTGCACGACATCGTCGGCCACGCGCTCAGCGTCATGGTGGTGCAGGCGGCAGCCGGCCAACGGCTGGCCTCGCAATCGAACAAGGCGACTGCCGAATCGCTGGAAGTGATCGCCGAGTCCGCCCGCCAAGGCCGCGCCGATCTACAGCGTTTGATCGATCTCCTCGCCGGAACCGCCGAGCCCCACCCGGAGCTGTCACTCATCGACGACGTGGTGAACCAGGCAACGCGGAGTGGCCTGCGAGTCACCTGCCGACTCGAGGGCCCGCGCGAGGACGTGTGCCTCGAAGCGGCCCACGTCGCCTTCCGCGTTGTGCAGGAAAGCCTGACGAATGCGCTGCGGCATGCCCCGGGAGCCGACGTCCGCGTGCTCGTCCGCAGCGACGCCGACGGCCGGGCAATGTGCGTACGCGTGGAAAATGACGCGGCACAAACGCCCGCCACGATCCTCCCAGGTACCGGGCGGGGCCTGATCGGGCTCCGTGAGCGGGTCCTCGACCTCGGCGGAACCTTCTCCGCAGGCCCGGCGCTCGCCGGCGGCTGGGCCGTAGAAGCACGACTGTCAACAGTGCCCTGACGCCAGACGCGCCGCGGCTGTGGCGCGCCGGCAGGAAGACGGGCATCCGAGTCGTGCTCTCCGCACCGAACGAATGGCGGCCGACAGAGGTACAGCAATCGACCACGCAGATAGCGTCAGGCCGCAACTTGATCTTCATGGCGGATATTGACGCCAAGACACACCATGGCGTTCTACAGATGCGCCGGGTCGGCGGGCTGTTCGCTCCGCGCGTGGAGAAGCTGTTCATCGGCGGCAGGCACAAGACGTCGTAGCTGGAGGGCTTGGCCAAGCAGGTCGAGGTTGTTCGGGGGGTCTTGGCCGCAGTCCAGGCGGACGTGCCCGTCCGGGGAGCGCTGTGCTTCGTCGGCACGGAGTTGCCGTGGTTCGGCGAATGCCTGGGCGGGGTTCCTCTTGTCGGTCGGCGAGGGTTGGCGAAACTCATGAAGAAGCCGGGCGACCTCACCGCTGTGGACCGGGAAGGCGCTGGCGGAGTAACTGGATGCTCGATTCGTACCGAGTTGACGGGACCGGCGCTGACGTCCCGTCGGGCGAGGTCCGCCAAATCCGCCGTGTCGCATGGCGCCCGTATAGCGGCGATCATGGCGGACAGGTTGAAAATGACCTGCGCAGTCACGATCGGCGGCGGTGGTGATCGACCCAAAGCCTCGCTGATGTCGGGGACCGGGATGAGCTATCACTGCAGTTCAGAGCTGGATTCTGCCGCAGTAGCCCTGCTCGGTATCATGACCGGGCTGCCCGAGGAGGCGTATCCGTCCTGGTGGGCGGCGCGGTCTTCAAAACCGCCGTTATACCCGCCGGAAGAGGCCCCTGAACTGGGCATTCGTGAATGACACGTCCGTCAGGATGTCTCTATGGCACCTGTATGGCCGCGATCTTGCTATTTTGGACGCATGGCGTCACTCACCGCCACCAGATATGTGCTGAGCGTCACATCCTGCCGGCCGCCAGGGCTACTGCCGCCGGCAAGCGGCCGAGCACTGGTGACGGGCATGACAACGACACTGCCCGACCTGGCCACCCTCACCACCAGCGCTGCTGCGACCGTGAGCGTGCCCCAGCAACGCTCGAAGCCTGCTGTAGCCCGCACGCACACCACCTCCCGAAGGACGACGGCGTTGCCTGCGCCGGCCGGTTCCGGGCCCTTGCTGACCGTCGCCGAAATCTGCACCGAGCTCGGCATCAGCCTCGACACGTGGGACAAGTGGCGTGCCGCTGGCAAGACTCCACGGATGATGCGGCTGCCGAACCGGCACCTGCGCTGCTACCGCAGTGAGTTCGACGCGTGGCTGGCCAGCCTGCTGGAGCGCGGTGAGGAGGCGGCATGAGCCGACGCACCAAAACCCCTTCCGGGGTGATTGTCGCGGCCAGCACCGTCAAGGTGTTCGAGCGCCGACACCCCACACCGGAGAAGGTTCAACTCCGCTGGAGTCTGCCCGGCATTGGCGCTGCGAGCCGCACCTACCCGAATACGACAGCCGGCCGTCGGCTTGAGGCCAAGATGCGGAAGGAGCTGCACGAGCTCATCGGGCGGGGTGTTCCTTTCGATACCGGTACCCGCGAGCCCATCGCGTGGTCGCCGGCGTTGGTCGAGGCCGCCGCGCACGAGACAGTCGCCGGGCGGCGGGAGAAGTCGCTCCTGGAGTACGCCAGGGCGTTCACGGAACTACGCTGGCCCGACTTAGACCCGCGCAGCGTTGGCGATCTCATTGACGTATTCGCTGTTGCTGTCTGGGCACATACCGAGCCCGAAGATCGTCCGGATCGAGCGCGCACGGTCGAGTTCGTACGCGAAGTCCTTCCTCCCATGCCGGAGGAGCAGATGCGCGAGCTTCTGACGGCGATGCCGGCTGAGGTGCTCGCCGCCGGACAACAACTACAAGTCGCCAGCCTGCCGGTCGCGGATCTCGCTGACGCGAAACGCATCCAGGCCGTCATGACCGTGCTTAACCACAAGCTGGACGGGACGCTTGGCGCGCCGACATACCGTCGGCGACGTCGGATGGCACTTAACCAAATGCTTGCTCAAGCGGTTCGAGACGGAACGCTTGAAGGCAACCCGCTCGGCAAGCTGCCGACGCCGAAACGGGCTCGGACGGTCAAGCGGGTCAACCGGCGAGAGGTGGTGTCTCTGGCGGCGGTCCGGGCGTTGCTCGAGCTCTGTGCCGACGACCCGGTCACGCGGCCGTGGGCGGCCTTCCTGGCATGTGGCGCGTTTGCGGGCATGCGTCCTGCCGAGATCGGGGACCTCACCTGGGACCAACTCGAGTTGCCCGAGGACCCTGCCTCCTGGGGCAAGGCGGAGCTCGCTGGGACTCAGCAGCGACCCAAGAAGCGCACGAATGCTGGGCAGACTCGCCGCCGCGGACGGTTGAAGTGGCGGGAGGAGGGCGAAACCCGATCGGTGCTGCTGATGCCGCGGCTATGCGAACAGCTGGTAGCCCACCGGGCACGCATCCCAGCCGCTCGCCGCGGCCCCGGAATGAAGGTGTTCATCAACGCCAACGGTGAGCCTGTCAACCCGAATGACGCCTCCCGGGTTCTGCGTGGGCTGCGGGAGGCTGTGTTTGCCGACGAGGGAAGCCCGCACTTTCTGCCTGACGCGTCGCACCCGTTGCGCGCGTTGACGCCTTACCGACTGCGGCATCACGCGGCAACTGTGTGGCTGGCCGCCGGGGTGCCGGCGGATGAAGTCGCCGAGATGCTCGGCCACAGCTACGCGACCCTGCTCGCGGTCTACGCCGGCTTCATCAGAACCGACACCTCCCGCACCACGGCGTTGGTCGATGCCTGGTACGCCGAGCACGACGCAGATGATGTGCCGGAAGAGGACGAGGATGCCGCAGTTGATGCGGCGCTCATAGACGAGGCCGAGGACGAAGCGGCGGACTCGGATAGCGAGTAGATCCTGCTGATGTCACGATCCGGCAACGAATGCTCGCGGCAGCACAACCGTCGATGCCGCCGAGCCTTGCCATACCTGCTAGTGATTCCCGATGGTCGCCTGCCCGGCGAACGCCCTCACCGCGGCAGATCAGTGCGTTGTCAGCGGGTTGGTCGCACGTCCGCGACCGTCCGGCCGGCTGCCGGTGACCCGCCCGCCGTTGCTTGCCGTCGCGGAGGGTTTCGCTGTGCCCGGTCCGGTCCCACTCCCTATGGAGCACGTCCCACCCCCCCCCCCCGGTGAACACCGTCAGAGGGTCATGCCGCGGTGCCGGGGAAGTTGCGGTGGAGACGGCGGGCCACCTCGAACCAGGCCTCTGGGGCGGCGACGATCCGGTCCAGCCAGGCATGCTGCCCGGCGCTGGCGCACAACGGCCGGACTCGACCTACGGCGTCGGCATGCCGGCGCAGCTCGGCGTGCCAGGCCGGGTCGGTCAGCGCGGTCGCGTACGCGTAGTGGCTGCAGGTGTAGCCGTACGGGCTTGCCGCCGCCCCCCGCCAGCCGTCGTCCACCATCGCGAACCAGCTCGACCATTGCTCACGCGGCAGCGCCTGTGGCGGGTCGAGTGCGAGGCCGCTGTAATGGTCCGGTGCGTCGGCGATCCACAAGCCGCCCATAGAGCTATCCCGCAGGAAGGGAAACCAGCCCAGCAGCTTCAGCCAGTCTTCGTGCACATGCGGGTACCAGCTGGCGTCGTGGGCTTCGGTCATGAACAGCCAGACGAGGTCGACGACGTAACCGTTGGCGCGCTTCAGTTCGTTGTCGAGCTGCTGGGCTGCGGTGATGCGCTCGATCGGGTCCTTGTCCCGGTCCGTGAGCACGCCCGCTATCCGCGCCTGTTCCTGGATGTTCGGCTCGGACATCTTGGGCCACCCGCTGCCAAGACGGTCCAGGTGCCCGCGGGTCGCCTCCTCGTAGGCGGCACGCAGATCGTCGGGCGGCACCAGCGGTGGGTGCGGGGTGGAGAAGTGCCACCGCCACGACGCGATGACCTCGTCCGGGGTGTCGAGCGCCGCTTCCACCGCGCTCGGCGAAGCTACGCGACTGTCCATCCCGCGAAAGCGCGCCACACGGCGGTATCGGCCATTACCCGCGCGATCTTGAACGTCCAAGCGGCCGGAAAGCCACCTGGGGGCGCAGTCAGAGCGCCGAGTCAGCGACCGGCACTAGCGCGCACAGCGGCAGATGCGTGCGTAGTCAGCGGCGTGGTTGTTTGCTTGGCGCGTCAGTTCCGAACTGCGGAGCGCGCGGTATCCGGCACTATCGGGTCTGCCGCGCTTCACGTGGCTCGATTATCGGTGCGCATGTGTCCGGTCATACGGTCGAGATGGACGGGACGAAAGTGGTCCGCGCGAGGAACCGCCCCGAGGAACGCGGTACCGTCACTGCGCAAGGTTGCGCGTTCCACGGCGTTGCCAGCGAATCAGCAGTTAGTCCGCGTGAGAGGCGCCGTGATCGCCGGAAGCTCAACGGGAAGATCCCGAGCTGCCACCGACCGATCCGGACAACGAGAAGGAGGCGCCGCGAGCAGCGCTGAAGTCCCCGTGGGGACCGCCTTCGATTTCATGACGGCCGGTCGCCGGGTGTTCGGCGGGTGCGCGGTCGCTCCAACATGATCCGTGCGACGCCCTCACGGGGACACGCCTTGGTACAGCCGCTCCTCCTGGTTTCGCAACACGGCTGCGACCCAGACGCCTGAGGTCGGTGGCCGAGCAGCGCCCAGATGTGCCGCTCTCGGGCGCTTCTCATCGCTCGGGAGCCTGGGCCTGACGGGAGTTCGGCGGGGTGCGCGCCCATCGGCATGGGGTTCGGCGGAGTCCCGTCATGTTCGTTACGGTGGCCGTCCGGCGCTGACTAGCCCATGCGTACCGGGGCGTCGGGGATGCACTTCTGCAGGTCGTCAAGGAAGGAGACGGCGTCATCCCGGTTGTAGAAGGTGCCGTAGATGACCAGCGGACGCCCGACTGCTCGGTCGATGCCCTCCATCCAGGACGCGTACTTGATGTACGTCCATCTGAAGATCGGGCGGGCCCCTCGAAGTTCGCTGACTGGGATCCACCCGGAACGCACCGGGGTCGCCCAGTGCAGCACGCCGTCGGCGACGTCGATGCGGTAGCAGACGCGGAGCAGGAACCAGTAGCCCACCCAGCACCCGGCGGCGATCCAGAGCAGCAGGAACCAGAACGGGACAGGAGGCTTGGCGTCCACGACGTCGGCCACCAGTAGCCCGGTGGCCATTACGCCGATGACGGCGAACGTAGCCAGGATCTGGAAGCGGTAGAACCGGTACATCCGAAAGCTCGCTGAACTCACTCAAACCCCACCTCGGTCAGTTTCTCCATCGACGGGATGGGCGCTGGGGTAAAGCGCCACAGCAATCCAAGCGCAGACGTGCCAATAGCGGACGCATCTCGCGATGCCGAGGGGCCCACGGCGGTTGGCGCGTGGGCTAGCTGGCGTCCGCAAGGTAGGCCGCGAGGATGTAGACGGCGTGCCGGTCGAGGTTGCGGCGGGCCCGGTCGTAGCGGGTGGTGGTCCGCGGGTCGGCATGGCGGGCGGCGATCTGCACGTCTCGCAGCGCGACGCCCGCGTCGAGCAACGTGGTGACGAAAGCGTGGCGGAGGACGTGCGGATGCACCCGCTGTGCGATGCCCGCGGCCTTCGCGGTGCGGCGCACGACGCGGGCGGCGGCGTGGCGGTCCATGCGGGCTCCGGTGCGGGTCCGCAGGATGGGGCCGGTGACCCGGTCGCCAGCGGCGGCATCCAAGGCTCGTGCAACGGCGGGCGGGAGCGGCATCAGGGTGCGGGTGCCGCCTTTGCCGCGCACGAGGACGACGCGATGCCCATGCTCGAAGCCGAGGTCCTCCAGGCTCACGGCGCAGGCTTCGCTGACCCGTAGACCGAGCAGGCCGAGCAGCACGATCACCGCGTGCGGGGTCGGGCCGGCTCGGCGGGAGTGGACCAGCATCGCCTCGAACTGCAGGTGCGTCAGCCCCAGCGTGGGTGATTCGGTTGGACGGCGGGGCCGGCGGACGTACTCGGCGGGGCTGGCCGCCAGCATCCCGTCGATCACCAGCGTGCGGTAGAAGCCGCACACCGTGGACAGCCGGCGTGCCACCGTCGCCGGCGCATAGCGGCGGGTCTCCTGCATCCAGCGCACGTACAGCTCGACCATCGGCCTGCTCGCCGTCAGCGGGTCAACCCCCATCGTGGCGCACCAATCCATGAAGGCCCGCAGGTCCAGCTCATACGCCCGTCGCGTGGCTCCGGTGAACCGCGCCAGGTAGCTCGCGGCCGCCAGCCGCAGCGGAACCACCCCGACCGGCAGCACGGTCGTCGACAACGGTTCAGGTGTGAAAACAGGCTGCTCGTTCACGATGCACCTCCGTGACATTCCAGGACGGCGATCGGGATGATCGCCACCGGCACGATCAGCGCAGCGACGCCACGGCGCAACCGCCGCTAGCGGTACCTCGCGGATCGGCTCCGCCGCCTCGGTGTCAGTGGATCGGCGGGAGGGCGTCGTAGCCCGCCGAGGCAAGCCAGGAACGGGCTCGTCCGACCCGGCACTCAGCGCTGAATGCCTGCCAGCGGCCGATCAATTCAGGGTGACGGTCGAGTTCGCGGCGGAATCGGGAAAACGCGCCGCGACCGTCGATCGCGTCGGTGAGCCGGTCGGCCACGACCCGGTCATCGAGGGTTCCGATGAAGTCGGCCATGTCACGCCAACCCTCCCGCGACCCAACGTTCGGCACCCCAAGCCAACGATCCGGGTCACGGTCCGGCCTCGGCGCGTCCTGCTCATCGCCGCCCCAGTCCTCCACGACCGCCTCCGGCCAGCACGCACCGGTAGTCAGGTCTAGCAGCCCGCCGAAACCGTGCTCGAGCCCGCCTTCCAGCAGATCGGCCAACTCGTCCAGCCCCGCTGGCACCGCCCGCCGACCGGTCGGGGGTCCCCCGGTCAGCGCCGTCAACTGCTCGGCCAACTCGGCATCGCCCTTCCAGCCCCGGTCAGCCAGCCGCCCGATCAGGTCCTGCGCCACCGCCTCGGCACCAGCAGCCCCGCCCATCAGCGCCACCACGACGCCGTCCCCGGCCTGCTGGAGCAGCACCCCGGGATCACGACCGGTCAGCAGCCGAACGACCTCACCGCCATCCCCGCGATAGCACGCCGCACTCAGCAACCCAGGTCCCGTTCAACATCAAGGAAATCCACGGACCAAGCCTCACCCCGAACGGGGCTGCCCTCCCCCCGAAGTCATCACCCGCATGACCCCGCCGATCGCGAGATGCGTCCGCTATTGG
>CAVQDA010000008.1:0-1363943 GCA_963711145.1 uncultured Actinomycetota bacterium | reverse complement strand
ACTGCTTGCTGCCGTCATCCCTCTGGTGGCGGTCATCGCCTACACCGTCATCCGCGGCGTGAAGGCGCTGAGCTGGTCGTTCCTCACCACGAACCTGAGCGGTGTCGGGCCGCTGTCGACCTCCGGCGGAGAGTTCCACGCCATCATCGGGACGCTGGAGCAGGTCGGCCTGACCATCGTGATCGCCACGCCCCTCGGGCTGCTGGTGGCGATCTACCTCACCGAGTACGGCCGCGGTCCACTGGCTGCAGGGGTTCGCTTCGTGGTCGATGTGATGACCGGTATCCCCTCCATCGTCGCCGGCCTGTTCATCTTCGCGTTCCTGGTGATCGCGCTGCACCAGGGCTACTCCGGCTTCGCCGCCGCGCTCTCGCTGACGATCCTGATGTTCCCGGTCGTCGTCCGGTCATCGGAAGAGATGATCAAGCTCGTTCCCGACGAGCTGCGCGAGGCGTCTTACGCGCTCGGGGTGCCGAAATGGAAGACGATCCTGCGGATCGTGCTGCCGACGGCATCCGCCGGGATCACCACGGGCATCATGCTGGGCGTCGCGCGCGTGACCGGCGAGACGGCCCCGCTGCTGCTCACCTCCTTCGTGGCCCCGACCACCAACTCGGACCCGTTCTCCGGGAAGCAGTCCGCTATCCCAACGTTCATCTTCGATCAAGCCGGCCAGGGCCAGGACATCACTTACGATCGCGCTTGGGCAGCGGCGCTCACGCTGATCGTTATCGTGCTGGCGCTCTACCTCGGGGCCCGGCTCATCACCCGGCGCAATACGCTGGGCCGGAGGTAGCAATGTCCAAGCGCATCGAGGTATCCGGGCTGTCCGCCTTCTACGGGTCGTTCAGGGCGATCGACGACATCAACATGTCGATCGAGCCCCGGTCGGTCACCGCGTTCATCGGGCCGTCCGGCTGCGGGAAATCGACCCTCCTGCGCACGCTGAACCGCATGCACGAGGTGCTGCCGGGCGGGCGCGTCGAAGGCAAGGTCATGCTCGACGACGAAGACATCTACGCCTCCGACGTCGATCCCGTCGCCGTCCGGCGGATGGTCGGCATGGTCTTCCAGCGCCCCAACCCGTTTCCCACCATGTCGATCTACGACAACGTCGCGTCCGGCCTGCGGCTCGGCGGCGTGAAGAAGAAGTCGACGCTCGACGACGCGGTGGAGTCCTCGCTGCGGGGCGCCGGCCTCTGGGATGAGGTCAGCACCCGGCTGAGCAAGCCGGGCGCCGGCCTATCCGGTGGTCAGCAGCAGCGGATGTGCATCGCGCGCGCCATTGCTGTGCAGCCTCAGGTGCTCCTGATGGACGAGCCGTGCTCGGCACTCGACCCGATCAGTACGCTGATCATCGAGGACCTGATCGGCAAGCTGAAGGACGAGTTCACCATCGTCATCGTCACCCATAACATGCAGCAGGCTGGGCGGGTCAGTGACATGACGGCGTTCTTCAACATCACGGGTGTCGGCCAGCCGGGGCAGTTGGTCGAGTTCGACTCCACCACCAAGATCTTCTCGAACCCGAGCGAGAAGCGCACCGAGGACTACATCACGGGACGCTTCGGCTGATCCGGGTCAGGCGCCTTCGGATTGCTCCAGGAGAGCGGGAGACATGGATCGACTGCTGGGGCTAGCGTTTCCGGTGTGACCGCCGACGCCCCGACTGGCATGGAGCCAGAGCTCAGCGACCGGATTCTGACGATTCCGAATGCGCTGTCGGCGTTGCGCCTGGCGGGCGTGCCGGTGTTCCTGTGGTTGGTGCTCGGCCCGCACCGGGACGGCATCGCGCTCCTGCTGCTCATGGCCAGCGGCCTGACCGACTATCTCGACGGCAAGCTGGCCCGGATGCTCCACCAGTCCAGCAAGATCGGCGCCTTGCTCGACCCCGCAGCCGATCGCCTCTACATCGTGTCCACAGTCGTGGCGCTCACCATCAGGGGCATCATCCCGGTCTGGCTGCTGATCGTGCTCCTCGCGCGGGACGTCGTGCTGCTTGCTTTCGGGCCGGTGCTGTTGCGCATGGGTTACGGGATCGCTCTCCCGGTCCACTTCCTCGGCAAAGCGGCCACGTTCAACCTGCTCTATGCCTTCCCGTTCCTGCTGGCGACGACTGGCCACGGCTGGCTGGCGACCGTCTCTCGCCCGATCGCCTGGGCGTTCGTCATCTGGGGTACGGCGCTGTACTGGTGGGCGATCGGGTTGTATGCGATCCAGGTGCGGCAACTTCGCGCGACGGATCGTGAGGTGACCGCCTGATGCGCGCCGTCGTGATGGCCGGCGGCGAGGGAACCCGGCTGCGGCCGATGACCGCCAACCAGCCCAAGCCGCTGCTCCCGGTCGTGAACCGCCCGATCATGGAGCATGTCCTGCGGCTGCTGAAGCGCCACGGCTTCGACGAGACGTTCGTGACCGTCCAGTACCTGGCGGCTCATATCCGGGCGTATTTCGGCGACGGAGACGAGCTCGGCATGAGCCTGTCGTACGCCACGGAACGCACCCCGCTCGGCACGGCCGGCAGCGTGCGCAACGCCGCTGAAGTGCTGCGGGACGAGCCTTTCCTGGTCATTTCCGGCGATGCGCTCACCGACTTCGACCTCTCGGCGATGGTGGCGTTCCACCGCCGCCGCGGCGCGCTCGTCACGGTCGCGCTCAAACGCGTGCCCAACCCCCTCGAGTTCGGCATCGTCATCACCGAGGATGACGGCCGCATCCTGCGCTTTCTCGAAAAGCCCACGTGGGGGCAGGTCTTTTCGGACACCGTCAACACCGGGATCTACGTCATGGAGCCGGAGGTCCTCGACCGCGTGGAGCCAGGTGCGGTCGTCGACTGGAGCGCTGACGTCTTTCCGAAGCTGCTGGCCGACGGGGCCCCGCTCTACGGCTGGATTGCCGGCGGCTACTGGGAAGACGTGGGCACGGTGGAGTCGTACCTGCGGGCGCAGGCTGACGTGCTCAACCGAGCCGTGAACGTCGACATCGACGGGTTCGAACTGTCGTCGGGGGTCTGGGTCGCCGAAGGCGCCGAGGTCGATCCCGAGGCCGCGCTGATCGGGCCGCTGCACATCGGCAGCTACGCCAAGGTCGAGGCCGGCGCCGTGCTGAGGGAGTACACCGTCATCGGCAGCAATGTCGTCGTCAAGAGCGGCGCGGTGCTGGAACGCTCGGTGGTCCACGACAACGCCTACATCGGCCCGCAGGCGTCGCTGCGGGCGTGCGTCATCGGCAAGCGCACCGACATCATGCGCGGGGTCCAGGTGGCCGAAGGCGTGATCGTCGGCGACGACTGCGTCGTGGAGGAGGAGGCGATCCTCGGCGACGGGGTAGCTGTCTACCCCTCCAAGGTGATCGATGCCGGGACCGTCCAGAACCAGAGCGTCATCTGGGAATCACGCGGGCAGCGCGCGCTCTTCGGGCCGCGCGGGGTCAGCGGCCTGGTCAACGTCGAAATCACGCCTGAGCTTTGCGTGCGTCTGGCGACTGCTTACGCCACGACGCTGCGCAAGGGCAGCCTCGTCACCGTCGCCCGTGACGCGTCCCGGGCGGCCCGTGCTTTCAAGCGGGCTGTCATCAGCGCCCTGACCGCCAGTGCGATCGAGGTGCGCGACCTGGAAGTCTCGACGATGCCGATCATCCGCTGGGACGTGCGGGTCTCCGAGGCCGTCGGCGGGATCATGATGCGCACCTCGCCGGGCGACCCCCAGAGCCTCGACCTGGTCTTCATCGACGAGCAGGGCGCCGACATCTCCCGGGTGGCGGCACGCAAGCTCGAGCGGATCTATACCCGCCAGGAGTTTCGCCGGGCGTTTCCCGGCGAGATCGCCGAGCTGCATTTCGCCACCCGGACGCAGGACACCTACGTGCAGGATCTGTGCGACCGCATCGACACCCGGCGGCTGCGTGAGGCCGGCCTGAAGGTCGTCATCGACTGCGCCGGCGGTTCGGAATCTCTCGTGCTGCCCGGGCTTCTCGGGCGCCTCGGGGTCGACGTCCTGACCGTCAACGGCCGCCTCGACCAGGGGGCGACCGCCGAGTCGCTGGCCGGCCGCATGAGCGATCTGGAGCGGCTCGGCGAGCTCGTCGCCGGCTCGCGGGCGGCGTTCGGGCTGCGTTTCGACCCCGTCGGCGAACGCATCGCGCTGGTGAACGAGCGCGGTGAACTGATCCGCGAGGAACGCGCGCTGCTGGTCATGCTCGATCTGGTCGCCGCCGAGAGCCGGGGACGCGACGTCGCCCTGCCGGTCACCACCACCCGCGTCGCCGAGCAGGTGTGCAACTTCCACGGGGTCGGCGTCATCTGGACCCCGACCTCGCCGGAGGCTCTCACCCGGGCGGCTTCGGCCCGCCAGGTCGCCTTCGCCGGCGACGGCCGCGGGGGATTCGTCGTCCCGGAATTCGCCCCCGCGCTCGACGGGACAGCCGCGTTCGTTCGGTTGGCCGGGCTCATCGCGCGTGCCCAGCTGACGCTGTCGGAGATCGACGCCCGTATCCCGGCTTCGGCCGTCGTGCGGCGTTCGGTCTCGACCCCGTGGGCCGCGAAGGGCGCGGTGATGCGTGAGGTTGTCGAGCATGCCGGATCGGCCCGTACCGACACCACCGACGGCGTCAAGTTGATCTCGCCGGATGGGCGCTGGGTGCTCGTGATCCCCGACCCGGCCGAGGCGATGACGCACTTGTGGGCCGAGGGCACCGATACCGCCGATTCGGCTCGCCTGCTGCAAGAGTGGGGCAGCCTGGTCGCAACGGCCATCGGCTCACCGGTCGCGGAGGGCCTCGAGACGGAAGACCACTGACGTGCCGCGAATGATCCGCGCTGCCCGCCTGAGCGCTCACGGGGCGCCCCTGCGCGTCGAGGAGATGGAGTTACCCGATCCGGGACCGGGCGAGGTGGTGGTCGAACTGGCCGCAGCCGGGGTGAATCCGGTCGATCGTTACGCAGCGCAGGGGATGGTGGCCGTCGACGGCCCGCTGCCGCGGACGTTGGGAGGCGAAGGCGCCGGCTGGCTCGACGGTGCGCCCGTCGCGGTCGCGAGCGGGGGAGGACTCGGGTCCACGGCCGACGGGACCTGGGCCGAAGCGGTGGTCGTCGCGCGCGACAAGCTCATCGCGCTGGACCCCCGCGTCGAGCTGTCGGCCGCCGCTGGCCTGGGCGTCGCCGGGGTCACCGCGTACAAGACCGTCGTCGAGGTCGGTGAGGTCACGTCGGCCGACCGGGTGCTGGTGCTCGGTGCTGCCGGCGGGGTCGGCCTCGCCATCGTCTCGCTGGCCCTGGCCGCCGGCGCGCGCGTGCTGGGCCAGGCCGGCAGCGCCGGCAAAGCCGACGCGGTCCGGGCCTTCGGCGCCGAGGCTGTCGTGGCGGACGCCGACTCGCTGGCTGCCTCGGCCCGCGACTTTGTGCCGACGATCGTCTTCGACCCACTTGGCGCCGGCTTCACCCCGGCAGCGCTCGCGATACTTGCCCCACGCGGCCGTCACGTCATCTTCGGCACCAGCGCCGGATCGCAGTCCGAGATCGCGCTGCAGCCGTTCTACCGGGGGTCTCAGCGTCTCCTCGGATACGGCGGTCTTGGCCTCTCGGCCGCCGAGCGGCACGCTGGTGCCCAGGCTGCCGCTGCCGCCATGGAGGACGGCCGGCTGCGTATCCATGTCGGCAAGGTGGTCGCGCTCAGCGAGGCTGCCGGGGTCTTCGCCGCACTCGGCGATCGCTCGCTCGCCGGCAAGCTGGTGATCGACTGCACCCGATAGGGGCTCAGCCGCCAGGCAGCATCTCCGCCAGCCGGGCGACGATGTCGTCGGTCACCTGCTCGATCGGCTGCATGCCGTCGACTTCGATGAGCATGCCCCGGTCCCGGTAGTGGCCGATGACCGGAGCCGTTTCCCGCTGGTAGGTCTGCAAACGCTGGCGGATCACGTCTTCGGTGTCGTCCTTGCGCCCTTCCTCGTCGGCGCGATGCCGCAGCCGGCGAATCAGCTCGTCGTCGTCAGCAGCGAGGTACACCGCGGCCTGCGCAGGGAGACCCAGCCGCTCGGCGGTCCGGTGACCCTCGATCGCTTGCGGCACCGTGCGGGGGAACCCGTCGAGGATGTAGCCCGTCGGCGCGTCGCCGTTCTGGAGCGCTTCCTGCACCATCTCCAGCACCAGCTCGTCGGAGACCAGTTCGCCCGCGTCGAGCTGACTCTTGACCGCTCGGCCTACCTCGGTGTCGCGCTCGACGTGGTCGCGCAGCAGATCACCTGTCGCGATATGCGGAATGCCGTAGTGCTCGGAAAGTCGCTTGCCCTGCGTACCTTTTCCGGCGCCCGGCGGAGCCAGCAGCAGGATTCTCATGCGCCGACCGTACCGGCCTGGGGGATCACCGCAGTGCCGGCCGGGAGCGCCTGCCCAGCCGCTGACCGCCGAGATCGGCGCGTCGCGCAGCGGCGGCTCCCGCCGCCGACCCGGTGCCCGACAGCAGGCGGCCCGGCGCGGTGCGCAACCGCGGATATGCCGCCGCCACGGCGGTGTCGACCATCGCCGCCCGGTCAGCGAGTACCAGGCTGACGGAGGGCCCTGCGCTGGTGGCGTGGCGCTGCGCCGACTCGGCTCGCTCGGCGGCAGCCTGCGCGGCCGCGACAAGGCGCTGCTGGATCGTGTAGGCGAAGCCGAGCATCCACGAGCGCCGGTACGCCGCGACCGACTCGTACGCACTGGCGGGCCGCGCCACCGCGAGCCCGTGAGCGGCCTGCACGAGAAGCGAGGTGTACAACACATCGACCCGTTCGAGATCCGAGCTGATGCCGAACAGGTGCATCGAAAGTCGGGTGCCGGCCGCGCCACGGGAACTGCACAGCACGCCTCGCACGCCCAATGGACCCGCGACGGCCGACAGCAACGACGCCTTGTCCCGGGCATACGGAGCGTCGAGATCGACGACGCGATCGGCCGGCAGCGGCGAGGTGGACTCGCTCGCGGCGAGCAGCGCTTCTTCGATGCCGTAACGCGCGATGAGCTCGGCGGCCTTGGCGTTGTAGGCGTCACGCTCTGACTCCGTCGCGGCACCCTCGGCCTTGGACAGCAGCCGCCGTACCCGCTCGAGCATTCTGTCATCCCCTGACATGCATCCTCCTTAGACTCGAATACATGTTCGACAGTAGCCGGGAAGGGGCACGCGGTCCGTCCCGGGCTCGGGGGCTGTGGACAGGACGCTACGCAATGACCCAGCCGCCGCCGCGCCGCTGCCGCGCGAGTCGAGCCAGCAAGAAAGCCCGTCGCCATGATCGGCGACGGGCCTCTGACCTGCGGTAATGCGGGTGGGCGATGTAGGATTTGAACCTACGACCTCTTCCGTGTCAGGGAAGCGCTCTCCCCCTGAGCTAATCGCCCGGTGCGCTTTCGCGCATTCAGAAGTTACACGACCGCTGGCCACCGTTTCCGGTCACAGGTCGGCGAGCAGCACGAAGTTGTCGTAGTAGCTGTGCTTGGCGTAGTTCAGATCCCCGCCGCAGGTGATCAGCGCGAGCCGGGGCTGCCCCGGCTGCGCCGCGGCGGCCGCGAGTGACTCGACGGTGCTCGGGTCACTCTTGGGGGCCAGCGTTCCCGTGGTGGCATGAAAGATCCTGACGTGGCCGCTCGCGTCGGTCACGTAGATGGCAGCGCCCTTCGGGAGCGTGTGCAGCCCGTTGAACAAGCCGAGTGCGCCCTTGAAATCGACGTGGGCGGCGATGATCGCCGTCCCCGGCTGGCCGGGAGCGATGCCCGCCTGAAACCACGCCGCCTGCACGACGTTCGCGGGCACGACGAGCGCGCCGGCGCTGTCGACGGCCGCCGGGATGACCGGCGCATCGACCTTCAACGCTGGGATCCGGATGCGGACGGGCTGCTCCATGACGCGCTGCGAAAGCCCGTGCAGCGTGGCGTCGGAGGTACCCAATCCGGTGGAGGTGGCCGACGGCTTCGGTTTCGGGGTCGGCTTCGGGCTCGCAGGGGCGGAGCGGGTTGGTGAGGCTTGAGCGGAATGCGTCGCCGTCGCGGACGCGCGCGGGTTCGCCGATGCGCTCGGAGACGCTTTCTTGGCGGACCCGCCGAAGCCGAGGATGACCGCGAAGGCGACCACTGCCACGACGATTGCCGTGTAGAGCGGGGTCAGCCGGTTGGACGGTTTCCTGTGCTTCCTATGTGACGGCACGAGTGAGGGTTCTCCTGCGGGTCAAGACGTAGGTTCCCAGGCCGAGCGCGATCGCGATGAGCGCCGCGGTTCCGACCGGCACGTCCGCGCGCGTCGTCATCAGGATGTGCTCTGAGCTGCCGTCGCCGGTGGGGATCGCGCTCAGCGACGTGAGCGACGAGGCCAGCCTAGTTGTCGCTACCCACGCCAGGGAGTGGTCCTGCTGGCTGCCCGTCAGATAGAGCGTGGTGACCCGGTCAGCCTCCAGGGGAGCGGACTGGGCGCTGAGGATGGTGGCCCCAGTGGTCGACTCCACCACGACGTGGTGGGTCCCCGGCGCGGTGTCGGTCGTCTCGGTCGCCCCGTTGGCGAGCGTGCCGGGCAACGCGGCACCGTCGACCATGAGCTTGATGGGCCCGGTGGCGGCGACGTGGCGCACCACGACGGCGGCCTCGCCATTCGGCACGGAGATGGGCATCTCGGGGAAGACGTAGGCCTTCGCGGCGCCGCTCGGGGTCAGGCCGACGACCGCCGTCGATGTGGTGCCGGCGATGATGTTGAGCGTCGCCGTCAGGACGACCTTGCCGGCGTTCGATCCGTTGTCGGCCTTGAGCGTAACCGTGTGGTTACCAGCACTCAGAGTAACCGGATCGGTAACTCTGGATGCGGTGAACCCGGTGAGGACGATCTTGCCGTCGACCGACACATCGGCGATGAGGCCGGGGACGGCATGCACCAGGGTCACCACGCCGGTGCTGTTGAGGGCGGGCGTAGCGGTGGCCAGCGCGGTGGCGGGTGCCAGCAGCGGCAGCGCGGTCAGGGCCCCGACGGAGGCGCCGATGGCGGCCGCGCGAAGTGTGGCCTTGGATCGGGGACGCGCATGTGCGCCCCGTGCCCGTCCGATTCTCATCAGTCCCCCGCCTCAGGCGCCACGCGTCCCCGGCAGGGCATGCCCGAATCACGCGCGGCTACGCACGGTGAGAATCTCGGACTCCGGCCAGCAACACAAGTCGACTAGCGGGGATGGTGGCAATGAGGTGATCCGCCGGGCGCAGCCTGTGCGCCCCGTTGTGGCGTGGTCAGCGCCTCCCGCCGTGCCGCGAGCTGCTACGGGAGCGGCTGGAATCGGCCGGCGTGACGGTCGTGGGCACGTGCGGCGGCTGCCGCCACCACCGGTGTCGCTGAACGTCGCTCGATCCGGTTGAGCGCGTCGGTTCTTTGCGGCTGGGGGTCGGCTCCGGATTGTCGGTGTGGCGCGCGCTGCGGGTCGGGTGTGGCCGCTTCGCCGGCTGCGGTGAGGTGGTGGGCGTTGGCGTCACGAGGCCGGTGGCTGCTTGCACGGCGAGCACCGGGCGGTAGACCGGGGTGTACGGCGTCTCACGGACGGAACTCGCAGTCGGCTGAGCCGCCGCAGCGAGGGCCGTTGTCGGGTGCGCGACGGGAGTCGGCGCCGGGAGCGCGACGGGAGTCGGCGCCGGGAGCGGGATGAGCGTCGCCACCGGAGGCGAAACGTCCGGCGCAGCTGCCGTCGCGGCCTGGACGTTGCGCGTGTCGAAGACCGGCGTCGTGTTCTGCGCGCTGGGTCCGAAAGCCATCACGACCGCTCCCGAGGCCAGCACGACAGCCAGCGTCGAGTACAGGGGCCGACGGTCGGCCGGAGCGCGGTGGGCGCTCATGCCGCGACCGGCCGTGCCCGGAGTTCGTACCCAGTTACGCGGGAGCCGCCCGAACGCTGAGTAAGCATTCTGTCTCCGTCAGGTCGCGCGCAAGAGCAGCCGCGCGGCCTCGGGGAGCATGGAGCCAGGTCACGAGTCAAGGGTCCGGATCGCGCCGACGGCATGGCTGAGCTGGTATTTCCTGCACACGTCCCCGCCAGGTCGATCTTCATTGCGTCCCCCCGCAGAAGCCCCCACCGTGCAGCGGGGGCCCGCCCGAAATCGGCGATCCGCTACACGCAGTGAGCATGCCTGCTTGGGGTGGAACCGACAAGCGCGTTGGGCCAAGGGCGGCCGAATGCCGAGCGAGATTACGGCGAATGGGTCAACAGACGCCCGATCGGCGGCGCAGAGGTCGATCGAACCTAAAGAGGCGGAGGCGGGAATCGAACCCGCGTACAGGGCTTTGCAGGCCCTTGCCTAAGCCACTCGGCCACTCCGCCGGGTGAGGTGAGCCGGCTGACCTGGCCTTCCTCGAGGAACCGAGCGGACGACGGGATTCGAACCCGCGACCCTCACCTTGGCAAGGTGATGCTCTACCAGCTGAGCCACGTCCGCGCTGCCCTTGCGGGCTGTGCCTTTGACACCTTAGCTGACCGCCTCGCCTGGGGCGAGTTGCACGCCGCCGCATTCGGCCGCAGGTGACCACATCGATGCACAACCGGTCACGGCGATCAGCTCTGAGGATCGCTCCAGACCAGCAGGGCCAGTTCGGCGTCGATATCGACGAACCCACCCTCCACGCCGGTCGGAACCGCGGAGTAGGTACGCGTCAGGAACTCCACGAGGCCGTTGAGCGGCACTTCGAACAGCGCCGACCCGGAGGGGCTGGACAGCGACAGGCAGACCGTGCCGGGACCGTCGCCAGAGCGGGGCCAGACCCGGACGTCGCCTTCGCCGACCGGGCGCGTCACGCCGTCGGCAAGCAACTGCCTGGCGAACGTCCACGCGACGACTTCCTCGCCGCCGGTGCGAAAACCGACCTGCACCGCGTAAGGGTCGGAGCTGTCGTAGCGAAATCCGGCGCCGACCGGAAGTGCTGCCCCACCCGGGACGACCAACAGCAACGACAGATCCATCGTAACCAGGTCAGGTCGGGCATTCATGACGGCCTCCGAGGATCTGGATCAAGGCTGTGCGCTGCGGTCATCGGCTCTAACGCTTCTGCCCACGTCTCGTAACAGGGAACCAGCACCGGATCTGCGAATCGAATTTGTGCTGCGTGAGTCACATTCCGCCGCGACCGTCGAGGCCCTGGGCGAGCCGCCCGCCGGGGCCCGGCGGGCGATCATTCCGCTCTGCGCCACCGGCGCCTTCGTCCTGCTCGAGGCAGGCCACCTGCACCTCGCCCGCGGGCTCGCCGCGCACCACCAGCTGCCCCCGGCCGGGGGGCAGGCGTCTTGGTCGCACGCCGCCGATGACGGGACCTTCGGACGGGTCGCCGGACAGTACGACCCCGGTATCGCACAGGTCCAGGAATCCGGCGAAGAAGGGCTCGTACGCGCCCCGCGCGTAGCCGCTCAGCCGGCGTGCGATGACCATCGACAGACCGATGTCGGAGGCGAACGGCAGCAGATCCAGCAGCGGCATCAGGACGCCGCCGGCGGCACCCCTACCGGCAACCAGCTCCTGATCGTCGATGACGAGGACATCGCGGGCGGTGGCATCAGACCGGACCCGGCAGGCAGCGTCCAGCTCCAGGATGAGCGCGGCTACCTCGTCGGCAGAGCTGGCCCGCCGGAAGGCTGACCCCGCGACGTCAGCCAGGCTGCGACGAGGGTCGATCAGCCACGTCCGTGCTCCCCGCTCCGGCAGGCTCCTGGCGACCGCGCGGAGCAGCCCACTGCGACCGCTGCCCGCATTGCCCAGCACCAGCAGGTGCCGGCCGGGCGCGAGCCCGACCTCGACCGGACGGGCGTACGCACCCGACAGGCCCAGCGCTACCGCATCCGGCCCGCTGGCTCGGGGGAGCGAATCGGCGGGGACGCGCGACGGCAGGAGCTGGATCGGCTGGGTAGCCGGTCCGCCGCGGCGGGCAACGCTCGCCACCAGGTCGGCCAGCGCGCCCGCCAACCCACGGGTTTGCGCTATGCCGTCGGTTCGGGGCAGCGCGATCTGGGCCCAGTGGCCGTCACCGGTGATGACCCGGCCGGCCGGGCGCCGGGGGAACGTGCGCGCGATCTGCGGCAGCATCGAATCGGCGGGGTCATGACACGCCAGCTCGAAGCGGCTGGCCATGGCCTCGCGGATCCCGCCGCGCAGCTCCGCCCAGCGGGCGCAGCTGACGGCAAGGGTGACGCCGACCGACTGCCCGGTCGCGGCGATGACGCTGAGTGCGGGGGCCAGACCGTCGTCGGCGGCGAGGAGGGCACCCAGGTCGTCGATCACCAGCAGGGTTCGTGGGCCGCAGCCGCCCTGAGGGGCGCGGCGCTCGACGACGCTCTCGGCGACGGTGCGGATGACGCGAGAGGCGAGCTCGTGCGAGGCGGCGACCGTGCCCACGTGGGGGAGCCCGGCTACCGCCGCGAGCGGACCGCCGGCGGGGGAGACCACATGGATGGCCAGCTCCCGTACCGGCACGGCCACCGCCAGAGCCGCCACCAGGGTCGTCAGCAGGGTGGATCGGCCGCTGCAGGGAGCGCCGACGACCGCGAGATGGCCGCTAGACGTCAGGTCATATGTCAGGGATGGCTGCTGCCCCAGATCCGGACGGTCGCAGAGCCCGATCGCGGCGCACGGTCCGGCTGGGCGACTGGGCGCTGTGGGCAGCCGGTCGAGACTGAGCGTTTCGGGCAGCGGCGGAAGGCATACGGGTCGCGCCCCCTCGGTGTCCAGCCGGGTCATGGTCGCCACAGCGGCGGACGGATCATCGACGAGCGCCACCCGCAGGCGAGTGAGCTCCCCGTCACGGGACAGATAGCCCCATCCAGGCGCCGGGGGCAGCCCGGCCGCGACCGCGGAACCCAGCACGGCGATGGATTCGGACGCGGTGAAGGTGCGCAAGCAGACCCGGTAACGCAGGTGCGCCTCGAGCCCGCGCAGCCGGCCGTCGTCGAGACGCTGGGAGCACAGCAGCAGGTGAATACCGAGGCTGCGCCCGAGCCGGGCGACGGAGGTCAAAATGTCGAGCACGTCCGGGGATTGCTCGATCAGCTCGGCGTACTCGTCGACGACGACAAGCAGTCGAGGGAGCGGAGCGGGTGCCGATCCGGGAGAGCAGGCCCGGGCGTAGCTCTCGATGTCGTCGACATGGGCGCGTTGCAGGATGCTCTGGCGGCGGCGCACTTCGGCGCGCAGCGCTGCACACAACCGGTCGACGCCATGCAGATCCGCCGTCAGGTTAGTGAGCAGCCCGACCGTGTGGGGCAGCGCGGCGAGCTTCGCGAGGGCCGCGCCGCCTTTGAAGTCGACCATCAAGAAGGTGAGTTCCTGTGGGCGATTCTGATGAGCTGCCGCCATCAGCAACGTGCGCAGCAGCTCGCTCTTGCCGCTGCCGGTCGCGCCGACGATGAGGCCGTGCGGACCGTCTCCATCGTGCGCCGCCTCGCGAAGGTCGATGGTCGCGACCGTTCCCTCGTCATCGACGCCGATCGGCAACAGCAACCGGTGGCGTCGAGCATCGGCCAGGAGGGAATCCAGCCGCAGGGAGGCGGAAGGCGGGCTGGCCGGGGCGGTCGCGGCGAGGCAGCGACGCGCGGTCTGCGCGTAGCGCATCGCTGCCGCGTACGACATCGCGTCCGGCAGGGCGACGGCCGTGCGGGTGCGGCTCTCCCGGGACCGCTGGACCAGCAAACCGCCTTCCATGTCAGCGGAAATGACGATCGCAGCCTCGGGCGGCGCAGGTGACCCGCTTGGCAGCAGGCCGAGGACAGACACCCCCGCAGAGGGTCGCCGCTCCAGCAAGGCGGCCAACGCGTGCCACGTGCGACGATCGGCGTCCCCGTGGGCGGCAAGGATGATCACGTGATGGGCCTGGACGCGGTCGTCACCAGGCGTCCCCAGCTGCGCCCGCACCCCCGCCGCCAGCGACTCCCGGTCGGTCGCGAGGCATCCCGCGTGCGGCAGCAGGCGCATCCACGCCAGCTCCGCGGGAGGCGCCAAAGCGTGGATGCGTACCGACTCCCGCCCGTGGGCCCGCGTCAGCGAGACGATCAGCGCCCGCAGCAGCGGTAGGTGATCGCCCAGCAGGACAGCTGCTGGAGTACGTGTCAGGTCGAGGGACAGCGCAACCCCGTCGACGCTGCCGTAGCGGGTCAACACGTCTGCTGCCAATTCGGCCAGGACCGGATCCGCGCCGGCCTCAGCAGCGCCGCCCGCCCGCCGCGGCGCCCGTAGCGCGGGAGCCCGGCCGAGCCCGAGCCGCACCAGCAGCCGGTGGTCATCGCTCGCCCGGCGCTCCCACGCGGCGCCCATCTGGGCAGCTGCGGCGGCGGAGCCCGGCGCGGGATGGACGGCGAGCGCGTGTGCACGCTGGCGGCTTGCTGCGTCCCTGAGCGACTCGACGCACGCCGTCAGATGCGCGCGATAGTGCTCGCCGCGCACCTCCCACGACCGCTCGCGTCGCCGGCGTTGATGACGGCTCGCTGCCACCGCGCCCAGGGTGCTGAGCACCGCGAAGCCCCCGACCAGCGCGACGACGAGAACGTTCGGGGAAAGCAGCGCGAAACCGAGCATGCCGACCGCCGACAGCCCCGGGAGAAGCACCGCCAACCATCCCCGCTCGATCTCGGGCGGCACGGGCGGGGCCGCGACGTCCACCTCCCCGGCAGGGCCGAGCTCCGGCAGCGGCCGCTGGGCCAGGGCGACGACGGGCTCGGATGCGGGGCTGGACATGGCCCGGACGTTAGAGGTCGCCGTCGCCGGAGAGCCGGGTTATCCACAGGTCAGCCCCACCCTGGTACGTAGTAGCGTGATCGGTCTGTCCGGGCGTATAGCTCAGCGGGAGAGCGCTCGCTTCACACGCGAGAGGTCGCTGGTTCGAAACCAGCTACGCCCACCGGAGCCGGTCAGTCGTCGTTCGGATATCGGGTTTCCTGCGACCAGTGCGGCTGCCCTGCGATATGGCGCACACAAATCTATTTGCGGCGCGCAATACTTTTCGTTACTCGTGCCGATGAAGAGCGTGTGCGGTCCCTGATTCTTGGGAGTACCGGCGCCGCCTGCCGTCCGAGGGGGATTGCGGCGTCGGAGCTGCTGCATGCCGTCAACGCGGTGACCTGCTCCACGCTCTGCGGGGCGCCGGTCGTCTTCGTATTCCTCGAGGTCGAATTTCCCGGCCCCGACCCCGAGGCCAGCGTTTGCCCGACCTGCAGGGAACTCGCCGATTTGCAGGTCGCGTCCGAATAGCGAGCGCGGCCGCCGGGATTAGTGCCCGGCGATAACCGCGGCCTTCGCCGCGGTGAACTCCTCCGGCGTGAGCGCGCCGCGGGCGCGCAGAGCGGCCAGCCGCTCGAGCTTGCTGACCAGGTCTGAACCGGTCGGCGCCGGATCCACGGCTTCGTCGGGGTCGACCGTGAACTGGGCCAGCACCCCGGCCCAGTGCTCACGCAGCTGCGCCGGCGGTGCCTGCGCGGCGAAGTACAGCTCGTCGTGCTTGGTGGTCACGGTCACGAAGCACTCGCCGCCTGTCGTCTTCAGCCCCCAGGCGAGCACGCCGAGCTCGGCGACCCGCGCCGAACCGACCCGCCCAGACAGTTCCTCCGGGTCCTCAACCACGATCGACGTGACCTCGACCCACGGCAGCTGAAGGCCCGGCTCGGGCCGGTCGGACGGATGCAGGAAGACCCCGCTCTGTACCAGCCGCAACGTGCCGCGCTCGCCCGGTTCGAGGCCGGTGGTGCCGCCCGCCACCCGGCCGAGCGCGCCATACGGCCAGGCCGCTCGCCCGTCCCACCAGGCGAGCTCGGCGACCCTGGCGGTCATCGCCGGATTGTCGAGCGCGTGCAGTTGCTCGTAGACACGGTGCAGATCGAAGTGCGGATGATCTCGGGGGACGAGCAGTCTCAGCACCTGCTCGCCGGCCAGGACCGCCAGCGCCGCGGAATAGCCGGGAACGCCCTCCTGGTAGTCCGTCACCGCGACCTCGTCGAGCGGCCACCACTGGCTGGAGTGCCGCTCGACGATCAGCAGCCGCTTGGCCGTCACCAGCACGGCCGACCCTGACTGCCGCGCACCGTCGTCGTCGAGCACCGCCCCGGCCACCAAGGCCTCGCCGTTCAGCGCCTTGTCCACGGCGCCGGACAGTCCCCTGGGCGGCTTCTTTTCCACGCTCGTCACGCTAGCGACTTTCCGCACCGAACACCGAGGGTTACCAGGTGTGCCGAAACCTCTGCACCCCATCGGGACGTTGTCCCCTGCACAGCCCTCACGGGGTCACGCTAGGTTGTCGTCGACACTCATGATCGGTTCTTCGGTGGGCAGTGGAGCAACGGTATGACGCTGGCGAAGCTGGACCTGAAGCATGATCTGCGCCCGATCTACGCGGCGGGCCCCACCCCGAGATTCGTCGACGTCCCGGGCTTGCCCTACCTGATGCTCGACGGCCATGGCGATCCCCATACGGCGGCGGGATACGCCTTCGCGGTGAAGGCCATTTACGCCGTCGCCAACGCGCTGAAGACGTTCATCCGCGCCGAGCTGGGGATCGACTTCACGGTCATGCCGATGGAGGGGCTGTGGTGGTCGGCGGAAAAGATCCCGTCGACGGCGGCCGATCGTCCCAGTTGGGACTGGACGCTGATGATCGCTCAGCCGGAGTTCGTCACCGCCGAGATGGTCAACGAGGTGAGGGCGTGCGCAGCGCAGAAGAGTTCTCCGGAAGCGGTGGCGCCGGTGCGGTTCGGCACGCTCTGCGAGGGGTCGTGCGCGCAGGTCATGCACATCGGGGGGTACTCGGACGTGGCGTCGGCGGTCGAGCGCTTGCACCACTTCATCGCCCGTAGCGGACGGAGCGCGGTGGGCCGCCATCACGAGATCTACCTCAGCGACCCCAACCGCACGGCCCCGCAGCGGCTGAAGACGGTGATCCGCCGGCCCGTGGTCCTCACGGCCGGCTGATCCCACCGCGTCTCCACCGTCTCCACCGTCTCCACCGTCTCCACCGTCTCCCCCTGAGGGCAATGCCTGAGCCACCCGAACCTGACGTCGGTACGCTCAGCCGCGTGTCCGAGATCCGCCTGACCGTCGACCGTTCACCCACCGTGGTCCCTGCCGGGGCTACCGCCGGGCAGGCCTTCGGCGCTGCCGGGGTCAAGGGGGCCGTTGCCGTGCGGATCGCTGACGGCGCTGATGGGTCGGTCAAGGACCTCGCCTACCACCCGCAGGACGGCGACGTCGTCGAGTCGATCTCGGCCGACTCCGAGGAGGGCCGGGCGATCATCCGTCACTCGACGGCCCACGTCCTGGCGCAGGCGGTGCAGGACCTGTTCCCGGAGGCCAAGCTCGGGATCGGCCCGCCGATCGCCAACGGCTTCTACTACGACTTCGACGTGCAACGTCCCTTCACGCCCGACGACGTGGTCAGCATCGAGCAGCGGATGAAGGCCATTCTCAAGGAGCGGCAGCGTTTTCACCGTCGGGTCGTCAGCGAGGACGAGGCCCGCGGCGAGCTGGCGTCCGAGCCGTACAAGCTCGAGCTGATCGGCATCAAGGGCGGCACCGGCATGTCGGCCGAAGAGGCCATGGAGGCCGGTGGCGCCGAGTTGACGATCTACGACAACGTCCGCCATCACGGCGACCACCACGAGGTCGCCTGGAAGGACCTCTGCCGCGGCCCGCACGTCCCGCACACCGGCTACATCCCGGCCTTCAAGCTCATGCGCACCGCGGCCGCGTACTGGCGGGGGAGTGAAAACAATCCGCAGTTGCAGCGGATCTACGGCACCGCCTGGGAGTCCAAGGCGGCCCTCGACGCCTATCTCGTCCAGCTCGAGGAGGCCGAGAAGCGCGACCACCGCCGCCTCGGCACCGAGCTCGACCTGTTCAGCTTCCCCGGGGAGATCGGCGCGGGCCTCGCCGTCTGGCACCCGAAGGGCGGGCTGGTGCGCCGGGTCATGGAGGAGTACAGCCGGGAGCGCCACGAGGCCGCCGGGTACTCCTTCGTCACCACCCCGCATCTGGCGAAGGAAACGCTCTTTCAGACCTCCGGACACCTGCAGTGGTACGCGGACGGCATGTACCCGCCGATGTCGATGGACGGCTCGACGTACTACATGAAGCCGATGAACTGCCCCATGCACATCCTGATCTACAAGGCCAGGGGCAAGTCCTACCGTGAGCTTCCGCAGCGCTACTTCGAGTTCGGGACGGTGTACCGGTTCGAGAAGTCGGGCGTGCTGCACGGGCTCACTCGGATCCGCGGCTTCACCCAGGACGACAGCCACATCTTCTGCACGCCCGAGCAGCTCAGCGGCGAGCTCATCACCCTGCTCGATTTCGTCCTGTCGCTGCTGCGTGACTTCGGGCTCACCGAGTTCGAGGCCGAGCTGTCGACCCGGCCCGACAAGTTCGTCGGCGAGCCGGCGGAGTGGGACACGGCCACCGAGGCGCTTCGCAACGCGCTGGAGACGGTAGGGCTGAGCTACGTCGTCGCGGAGGGTGAAGGCGCGTTCTACGCCCCGAAAGTCGACGTCCACGTTCGCGACGCCATCGGCCGGCGCTGGCAGATGAGCACCCTGCAGGTTGATCTGCAGATGCCGACCCGCTTCGACATGGAGTTCCAGGACGCCGACGGTGCCCGCAAGCGGCCGTACATGATCCACCGGGCCCTGTTCGGCAGCGTCGAGCGGTTCTTCGCGATCCTGCTGGAGCACTACGCCGGTGCCCTGCCGCCGTGGCTCTCGCCGGTCCAGGTGGTCGGCATCCCGATCGCCGAACGTCACGTCGACTACCTGCGTGACATCACGGCTCGATTGCGGGCTGCCGGCGCGCGGGTCGAGGTGGACTCTTCCGACGAGCGCATGCAGAAGAAGATCGCGCGGGCGCAGGCGCAGAAGGTCCCGTTCATGCTGCTGGCGGGTGACAAAGACGTCGAGTCGGCGCGCGTGAGCCTTCGGCTGCGGGACGGCACCGAGCGTCGCGGGATGACGACCGACGAGGCCGTCGCCGAGATCCTCGGGGCCATCGCCCAGCCGAACTTTGCCGCCGAGGACGCCGTCGACGGGTTGCACGCGTGACCGAAGAACCCCCGCCGAGATGGAAGGGTTATCGCCCGGAATTCGATGAGCAGCGCGGCGCGGGCCTGCGCGACGCGTTCGCCCGGCTCTACACTCCGCACCGGCTCGCCTACATCAAGGGTGAGAACAAGACCGGCGAGGGTGAGCTCGACCCCTTCTGCCGGATCCCGGAGCGCAGCGACGCCGACGGCCTGATCGTGGCCCGCGGCACGTACGTCTACGCCGTGCTGAACCTCTACCCGTACAACCCCGGCCACCTGATGGTCGTGCCCTACCGGCACACGGCCGACTACGCCGATCTCACCCCGGAGGAGACCGAGGAGTTCGCGGTCTTCACCCAGCGCAGCATTCGTGCGCTGCGGGTCGCCAGCGGGGCGCAGGGATTCAACGTCGGCATCAACCTGGGCGCCATTGCGGGTGCCGGTATCGCTGCGCACCTGCACCAGCACGTCGTGCCACGCTGGGGAGGCGACACCAACTTCATGCCGGTGGTCGGTCAGACCCGGGTCCTGCCGAGCCTGCTCGCTGACACCCGCGAGCTACTCGTGCAGGCCTGGGCCGACCTCGACTGACGGGCGGGGGATGGGCAGGCGGGAGGGAGAGCCGAGCGCGCCAGGCGCCCGCTAGCCGGTCAGCTGAGCCGCCTTCGCCGCCGGCACCGGCTCGTGCCGCAGGTACTTGCGGCTGAAGGTGCCCGTGCCGTGGCTGAGCGAACGCAGCTCGGCGGCGTAGCGAACCAGCTCCGTCTCGGGGACCTCGGCGCGGATCAGCGTCCGACCGGGTGCACCTGCTGATCCGGGCGGGACGAGCTCGGTGCCCATCACCCGGCCGCGCTTGGTCGACAGGTCCGACATGACGGCGCCGACGTGGTCGTCGTCCACCAGGATGCTGACCTCGAGAACCGGCTCGAGCAGCGAGACCGTCCCCGCGGTTGCGGCGTCGCGCAGGGCGAGGCCGCCCGCCACCTGGAACGCCATGTCGGAGGAGTCGACCGAGTGTGCCTTACCGTCCAGCAAGGTCACGCGGATGTCGACGACCGGGTATCCCGCTCGCACCCCTCGCAGCAGCTGCGCCCGCAGTCCCTTCTCGACGCTGGGGATGAACTGGCGGGGAACCGTTCCGCCGACCACCTTGTCCACGAACTCGAATCCGGCGCCGGATTCCAGCGGCTCCACCTCGATGCGGCACACCGCGTACTGCCCGTGGCCGCCGCTCTGCTTCACGTGGCGTCCCGTCCCGGCCGCCGGCGCCGAGAACGTCTCGCGGAGCGCGACGCGTAACTCCTGCTGGTCCACGGCAACGCCGTACTTCGACGAAAGCCGGTCGAGCGCGACGTCAGCGTGCGCCTCTCCGAGGCACCACAGGACGAGCTGGCCGGTCTCGGTGTCCAGCCGCAGCAGCAGCGTCGGATCTTCGGCGACGAGCCGGCCGAGTGTGGTGGAGAGCTTGTCCTCGTCGGCCTTGCTGTGCGCGGCGATCGCCATCGGCAGCAGCGGCTCGGGCATCACCCAGGGCGCCATGAGGTACGGATCGTCGCGGCCCGACAGCGTGTCCCCGGTCTCCGCGTGAGCCAGCTTGGTCACGGCGCAGATGTCACCGGCCCGGCAAATGTCCAACGGGCGCAGGGTCTTTCCGAGCGGCGAGATCAGCGAGCCGATCCGCTCGTCGATGTCGTGGTCAGGGTGGCCGCGCTCCTCGAGGCCGTGGCCGCACACGTGCACGGCGAGGTCGGGCGTGAGCGTGCCGGAGAACACCCGCACCAGCGAGACGCGGCCGACATAGGCGTCGGTCGTGGTCTTGATGACTTCCGCCACCAGCGGGCCGCCGGGATCGGCCGGGACGAGGTCGGCGACCGGGGTGCCGTCGGGTCGCGTGAGGGGCGGCATGACGTGCTCATCGGGGGCCGGGAATGCGCCGGACATGACCTCGATCAGTTCCGTCGCACCGATCTGGTCAGGGGAGGAGGTCGCCAGCACCGGGAAGAAGGCGCCGCGGGCTACGGCCTTCTCCAGGTCGGACATCAGCGTCTTCGGGTCGAGCGGGGTGCCGCCCAGGTAGCTGTCCATGAGGGTCTCGTCCTCGCTCTCGGCGATGATCCCCTCGATGAGCGCGGAACGCTCGGCGTCGAGCTCAGGGCGGTCGGTGTGCAGGAGATCGGTGAGCACCAGGTCTCCGGGAACCCCTTCTGGCATGTAGAGCGGAAGGACCCCGCCGCCGAAAGCCTCCTGGCACGACCCGAGGGTGGCGGCGAAGTCGGCGCGGGGCTGGTCGAGCTTGGTGACGACGATCGCTCGCGGCATGTCGACGGCCGCGCATTCGTGCCACAGCATCCGGGTGGCGCCGTCGATGGCGTCGACCGCGCTGACGACGAACAGCGCTGCGTCCGCAGCCCGAAGGCCGGCGCGCAGTTCGCCGACGAAGTCCGCGTATCCCGGGGTGTCGATCAGATTGATTTTCACCTCGCCACTGACCAGGGGTGCGAGGGCGAGGCTCACGCTGCGCTGCTGGCGGTGCTCGGCCGGATCGAAGTCGCAGACGGTGGTGCCTGCGGTGACCGATCCGGCGCGCGGGATGGTTCCCGCGACCGCCAGCAACATCTCCGCCAGAGTTGTCTTGCCTGCGCCCGAGTGCCCTACCAGCACTACGTTGCGCACGCTGCTGAATGCCGGCGCCGTTGCGGCGCTGGTATCCGTGCCTTTGGCGCTACTCACCCGACCTGTCTGACTCATGCTGCTCACCTGAGCTCTCGAATTGCGAAAGGTGGGAGCGGTAGTAGCTCCAACGCTCCCGACGTGCGGCGAGCGTCCTCCCGCGGAGAGCCGACGGCAAGACCTGGGGAAGGAACTGGAGCAACGACACGTTGCGTTCGATGTATCGGCGCGATGCATCAGTTATGCTGATTTCGTGCGTACGAGCCACTGACGGAAGAGGGCACATGCTCGCATCACATGCTCGTCCGCAGATCCAGCGGATTCTTGATCCGCTGGGCCGCAGGCTAGCGCAGACGGGGCTGTCGCCCGACGTCGTGACGGTTGTCGGCACGCTCGGCGTGTCAGGCGCGGCGCTCGGTTTCTTCAGCCGCGGAGTCTTCTTCTGGGGGACCCTCGCGATCACCCTGTTCGTCTTCAGCGACCTCCTCGACGGCCTCATCGCCCGCGCCAAGGGGACGAGCAGCAAGTGGGGCGCATTCCTGGACTCGTCCAGCGACCGGGTCGCCGATTCGGCGATCTTCGGGAGCCTCGCCCTTTGGTACGCGGGTGACGGCAAGTCCCTCCCGCTCGCCGGTGCCGCCATCTATGCCCTCGCCGCCGGTGGCGTCATTTCTTACGTGAAGGCCCGCGCCGAGTCGCTCGGTTTCGAGTGCAACACCGGGTTTGCCGAGCGCGGTGAGCGGCTGCTCATCGTCCTCGTCGCGGCTGCCATCACGGGCCTCGGCGTGCCGTGGCTGCTGCCCGCTGCGCTCTGGTTCCTGTGCGCGGCGACGACCATCACGGTCGGCCAGCGCCTGCGCCACGTCTACCAGCAGGCTCGCGAAGCCGAGCCGCGCCCCGAGCGTCCGGCCCGCCGGTCCGGGCGTCGCGTGATCGCCCGGAGCCGCCGCCATGACGGTGAGCACGCCGCCGTCCGTTAGTCCCCGCGAGCCGTCGCCGGTTGCCGGCCGTGTCCCGGCTAGCTTTGCCCACATGGAGCGGTTCCTCGTCCTCGTTTACCGTGTCGGCTGGGCGCTGGTACGTGCCCTTCCGGAGCGGATCGCCGCCCGGCTCTTCCAGCTGGGCGCTGATCTGGCCTGGCGCAAGCAGGGCAAGGGCGCGCGCCGGCTGCGATCCAACCTCGCTCGGGTCGTACCCCCGGGCACCGATCTCGACCGGCTCGGGCGCGACGCGATGCGCTCCTACGCGCGCTATTGGCTGGAGGCCTTCCGGCTGCCGGTCCTTTCGCCCGAACGCATCGTCGGCCGGATGCACGTCCGCGAGGAGCACCACCTGCGCGACGCTCACGCGGCCGGAAAGGGGACCGTCCTCGCTCTGCCGCACATGGGCAACTGGGATCATGCCGGCGCCTGGCTGGTGCTGACGGGGGTGCCGTTCACGACCGTTGCCGAGCGGCTCAAGCCCGCTGAGATGTATGACCTCTTCGTGGCCTTCCGCGAGGGGCTCGGCTTCGAGGTGCTGGCCGCGTCCGGCGAGGATCGGCCGCCGTTCGAGGTGCTGACCGACCGGTTGCTCGCCGGGGGGATGCTCTGCCTGCTGGCCGATCGCGACCTCACCCCGAGCGGCGTGCCCGTGACGTTCTTCGGTGCCCGGGCGACGATGCCGGCCGGCCCCGCGGCGCTTGCGCTGCGCACCGGCGCGGCCCTCATCCCGACGACCCTCTGGTACTCCGGCGACGCGGTCGACGGAGCCTGGGAGGCGCGTACGGCGGCGCCGATCCCGCACACCGACGTCGCTGACGATGACCCAGGCGCTGGCCGATGCGTTCGCCGAGGCGATCGCCGAGCATCCGGCGGATTGGCACATGCTGCAGCGGCTCTGGACCGACGATCTCGACGTCGCTGCGGGCGCGCCGGCTGTACGGAGCCGTCGACACCTTCGGCAGACCAGGCGACCGCAGCCCCGGGGATGTAGCAGGATCCCCCCGTGCGCATCGGCCTGGCCTGTCCCTACACCTGGGACGTGCCGGGCGGGGTCCAGGTGCACGTACGCGATCTGGCGGAAACCCTGATCCGGATGGGCCACGAGGTCTCGGTCATCACCCCCGTCGACGACGAGGACCGCCTCCCGCCGTACGCCGTCTCCGCCGGCAAGGCCATGTCGGTGCCCTACAACGGCTCCGTCACCCGAATCCTTTTCGGGCCGGTGTCGGCCTCGCGGGTGCGCCGCTGGATCCGCGACGGCGACTTCGACGTGGTCCATGCGCACGAGCCCACGGCACCCAGCGTCAGCCTGCTGGCCTGCCTGGCCGCGTCCGGCCCGCTCGTCGCGACCTACCACACGAGCAACCCGCGCTCGCGGATCCTCACCGTGCTGCAGGGGCCCTTGCAGCTGGCGCTGGAGAAGGTGTGGGCGAACATCGCGGTCTCGGAGGCGGCCCGGCGCACCATCGTCGAGCACCTCGGAGTCGACGCGGTGCTGATCCCGAACGGGGTCGACGTGCTCGGTCTTCGCCGCGCGCCACGCCGCTGCTCGATCTCGCGCTCGCCGGCGCCGACCATCGCCTTCGTCGGCCGCATCGACGAGCCGCGCAAGGGTCTCGCGGTGTTGCTGGCGGCGCTGCCGGTCGTCGCGGCGGCGATACCCGACGTGCGTGCTGCTCGTCGCCGGTCCGGGTGACGTCGCGGAGGTGACCGCGAGGCATCGATCCGGCGGTGCGCCGCCACGTGCAGCTGCTCGGACTGGTGAGCGACGCCGACAAGCCGCGGCTGTTTCGCACGGCCGACGTCTACGTGGCGCCCAACACCGGCCAGGAGAGCTTCGGCATCGTGCTGCTGGAAGCCATGGCGGCGCGCACCCCGGTCGTCGCCAGCAACATCGACGCGTTCCGGCGCGTGCTCGACGACGGTCGCTCCGGCCGACTGTTCGCCAACGGGGATCCGGCTTGCCCTCGCCGGCGTGCTCATCGAGGTGCTGAGCTCCAAGGACCTGCGCGACGAGCTCGCCGCAGGCGGGCTGGAAGGTCGTCCAGCAGTACGACTGGTCGACGGTGGCCACCGAGATCGTCCAGGTGTACGAGACGGTCACCGAGGATCCGCGGCCTGGGTCGACGCGGCCAGTCCGGCGGGTCGCCTACGCTCGGGTGAGTGAGCCTGGTGATCGCGGTCGTCGCGATCGTCGTCGCCGTCGCGAGTTATCTGACCTGGATGGCCGGTCGGCTCGACCGCCTCGCCGTCCGCGTGGAGGCGGCGGCGTCGGCGCTCGACGCCCAGCTCGCCCGCCGCGCGGTGGTGGCGTACGAGCTGTCCGAGCGGCCTCGCTGGCAGCCACTGCGCGCGGCGGCACGCACGGGCGCTCGGACGGCGGGACGGACCGCGGCGCGGTCGAGAGCTCCCTGTCGCGCGAGCTGCGGGCGAGCCCGCGAGGTGGCGGGCTTCGAGGAGATGGCGATCCTCGCCCGCAAGGTGATGCTGGCCCGCCAGTTCCACAACGATGCCGTGCGCGACCTCCTGGCCCTGCGCCGGCGCTGGGTGGTGCGCGTGCTCCACCTCTACGGCCGGGCCCTGGCGCCTCAGTACGTGGAGTTCGACGCCGACGAGCCGACCGCCTGATCTCGTAAACTTGCAGGTCGCCAGAAGCGCCCGCCTTGCTCCGGGCGATCTCGACGCTCGACAATGCAGGAGCCCCTCGTGGCACAGACCCCGCCGGCCGCCGGCGCGCCCACCCCCGCAGGCCCGCCGGTGGCACCGGCGGAGTGCGGGTGAAGCGCGGCATGGCCGAGATGCTCAAGGGCGGCGTGATCATGGATGTGGTCACCCCCGAGCAGGCCAAGATCGCCGAAGACGCCGGCGCTGTCGCCGTCATGGCTCTCGAGCGCGTGCCGGCCGACATCCGCCGCGACGGTGGCGTCGCCCGGATGAGCGACCCCGGAGATGATCACCGGGATCATCGAGGCCGTCAGCATCCCGGTCATGGCGAAGGCCCGGATCGGCCACTTCGTCGAGGCCCAGGTGCTGCAGGCGCTCGGGGTCGATTACGTCGACGAGTCCGAGGTGCTCACCCCGGCCGACGAGGCCCACCACATCGACAAGTTCGCGTTCACCGTGCCGTTCGTCTGCGGCGCCACCGACCTCGGCGAGGCGCTGCGCCGGCTCGGCGAGGGCGCGGCGATGATCCGCAGCAAGGGCGAGGCCGGCACCGGAAACGTCGTCGAGGCCGTGCGTCACATGCGTTCGATCCGCGCCGGAATCCGGCGGCTCGCCAGCCTCGAGCCCGAGGAGCTCTACGCGGCGGCCAAGGAGCTGAGGGCGCCGTACGAGCTCGTCGCCGAGGTCGCTCGCGAGGGCAAGCTGCCCGTCGTGCTCTTCACCGCCGGCGGCATCGCCACGCCGGCCGATGCGGCGCTGATGATGCAGCTGGGGGCCGAGGGCGTCTTCGTCGGCTCCGGGATCTTCAAGTCCGGCGATCCGGCCCGGCGGGCGCGGGCCATCGTCGAGGCCACGACGATGTTCGACGATCCTGACAGTGCTGGCCAAGGTTTCGCGGGGGCTCGGCGAAGCGATGGTCGGCATCGAGATCCCGACCCTGCCGGAGGGTCAGCGCTACGCCGATCGGGGTTGGTGAGCCCGTCCGCTAACGGGGCGCGTCCCCGCGTGGGCGTCCTGGCGCTGCAAGGAGACGTGCGCGAACACCTGGCAGCGCTGGAGTCTGCGGGTGCGTCGGGGGTCACCGTGCGGCGGGCGGTTGAGCTGGCGGCGCTCGACGGGATCGTGATTCCTGGCGGTGAGTCGACGACCATCGGCCGCCTGCTGCGCGTCTTCGGGGTGCTGGAGCCGCTGCGGGAGGCGTTGGCCTGCCGGGTTGCCGACGTTCGGCTCGTGTGCGGGCATGATCTTGCTGGCGACGCAGATCCTCGATGGCCGCGACGACCAGCCGCTGCTCGGGGGCCTGGACATCACGGTGCGGCGCAACGCGTTCGGGCGCCAGGTTGACTCGTTCGAGACGGAGGTGGACGTGGAGGGAGTGCCGGGCGGGCCGGTACACGCCGTCTTCATCCGCGCGCCGGTCGTCGAGCGCACCGGGGAGAATGTGCAGGTGCTCGCGGAAGTAGGAGGCCGTAGCGTCGCCGTGCGGGATTCCCGCCGGCTGGCGACGGCGTTTCACCCGGAGCTGTCGGGCGACGCCCGGATGCACGCGATGTTTGTTCAGATGGTCAGGGAGTATCGATGAGCAGGTGCTTATGAGCGGCCATTCCAAGTGGGCGACGACCAAGCACAAGAAAGCCGTCATCGACGCCAAGCGCAGCAAGCTCTTCGCCAAGCTCATCAAGACCATCGAGGTCGCCGCCCGCACCGGCGGCGGTGACATCGCCGGTAACCCGACGCTCGCCGACGCCGTCGCCAAGGCCAAGGGCCAGTCGGTGCCGAACGAGAACATCGACCGTGCCATCAAGCGCGGCTCGGGCGAGCTCGGTGACGCCGCCGCGTACGAGGAGATCACCTACGAGGCGTACGGCCCGGACGGCGTCGCGATCCTCGTGGAGTGCCTCACCGACAACCGCAACCGGGCCGCGTCCGACGTCCGCGTGGCGATCACGCGTAACGGCGGGCGGATCGCCGATCCCGGGCTCGGTCGCGTACCTGTTCCAGCGCAAGGGGATCGTGCTGGTCGACAAGGACGGGTTCGGCGAGGACGACGTGCTCGCGGCGGTGCTCGACGCCGGCGCCGAGGAGGTCAACGACCTCGGTGACGCCTTCGAGGTCGTCGACCGAAGCCACCGACCTGCATGCCACCCGTACCGCCGTCACCGACGCCGGCCTGCCACTGCAGTCCGCCGACATCGCGTGGATGCCCACCGTCTCGGTGCCGGTCGAGGAAGAGAGCGCCCGCAAGGTGCTCCGGATCGTCGACGCGCTCGAGGACCTCGACGACGTCCAGAACGTCTGGTTCAACGCCGACATCGCCGACGAGGTCATGGAGCTCGTCACCGCCTGACCCTGATTTGACGGCGACACGCCGCCCCTGACTCCCTTGCGCGGCACCGGTTCGGGTTTAGCGTCGAACACGCGTTCGTCACCGCGTCGTGTCGCGCGTTTGTGTCACAGGGAGGTCGGCCTTGCGGGTGCTCGGTGTCGACCCCGGCCTGACCCGGTGCGGGATCGGCGTGGTCGACAGCCAGCGGCCCGGCCAGGCGACTCTGGTGGCGGTCGACGTGATCCGTACCCCCGCCTCTGACGACATCGGCCGTCGACTGGGAGCGATCGACGCCGCGATCGAGGCGTGGCTCGATCTGTACCGGCCGGACGCCGTCGCCGTCGAGCGCGTCTTCAGCCAGGCCAACGTGCGCACGGTGATGGGCACGGCGCAGGCGGGTGGAGTGGCCATTGCTGCTGCCGCCCGGCGCGGCCTGCCGGTCGCGCTGCACACCCCGAGCGAGGTCAAGGCGGCGGTCACCGGATCCGGCCGGGCCGACAAGGCGCAGGTCACCACGATGGTCACCCGGTTGCTCAAGCTCTCCGAGCGTCCCACCCCGGCAGACGCTGCCGACGCCCTCGCACTGGCCATCTGTCATCTGTGGCGCGGCGCCGCCCTGGCGCGTTACGCGTCGGCTCTGGGAGGTAGGTCATGATCGCCAGCGTTTCGGGCAAGGTCGCCGCCGTCGGTCCGGACGTCGCGATCGTCGAGATCGGCGGGGTGGGCCTCGCGCTCTCGTGTACCCCGGCCACGCTGGCCGAGCTTGCGCGTCGGGGAGCCGGCGGCGCTCTCGACGGCGCTCGTCGTCCGCGAGACCGAGCTCACGCTCTACGGCTTCGTCGACGCCGACGAGCGCGAGGTCTTCGAAGCCCTGCAGTCAGCGAACGGGGTAGGTCCACGGCTCGCTCAGGCCGTCCTCGCCACGTACCGGCCGGACGACATCCGCCGCGCCGTCGCCACCGAAGACCTCACCGCGCTGTGCAAGGTCCCGGGAATCGGCAAGAAGGGCGCGGCCCGCATCGTCCTCGACCTGAAAGACCGGCTCGGGGCACCCACCGGCGCCGGCGTCAGCGCCACCGTGCTGCCGTTCAAAGGCGCACGTTCGCAGACCTGGGAGGACCAGCTGCGCGGCCGCCCTCGCCGGCCTTGGGTACGGCGGACGCGAGGTGGACGACGCCATCGCCGCCGTCGTCCGTCCAGGCTGCCGAAGGGGAGCAGTCGGTGCCCGTGCTCCTGCGTTCTGCGCTCACGGCGCTGCGGCCCGCGTGACCAGCCCCGAGATCGCGGCGGAGCTCACGCCCGAGGAGATCGCGTACGAGTCCGGCCTGCGGCCCAGCACGCTGGATGAGTTCATCGGTCAGCCCAAGGTCCGCGAGCAGCTCTCGATCGTCCTGGAAGGTGCCGTCTCCCGCGGCCGGCCGCCCGACCATGTCCTGCTCTCCGGCCCACCCGGGCTGGGAAAGACCACCCTCGCCATGATCGTCGCGTCCGAGTTGGGTGCGGCGCTGCGCATCACGTCGGGTCCGGCCATCGAGCGCGCCGGTGACCTGGTGGCGATCCTGACCTCGCTCGGGCCCGGCGAGGTCCTGTTCATCGACGAGATCCATCGCATCGCGCGTCCGGCGGAGGAGCTGCTCTACTCCGCGATGGAGGACTTCCGGGTCGATGTGGTGCTCGGCAAGGGGCCGGGGGCTACCGCCATCCCGCTTGACGTCGCGCCGTTCACCCTCGTCGGGGCCACCACCCGGGCCGGCCTGCTCACCGGGCCGATGCACGACCGTTTCGGCTTCGTCGGACACCTGGACTTCTACGACCAGCCCGAGCTGGAGCAGGTGCTCGCCCGCAGCGCCGCCCTGCTCGGAGTCTCCTTGACCCCCGACGGTGCCGCCGAGGTGGCGTCACGCTCGCGCGGCACGCCCCGCATCGCCAACCGGCTGCTCCGGCGAGTGCGCGACTACGCGGAGGTGCGCGCCGCGGGAGTCGTGACCCAGCCCGTCGCGGAGGCGGCCCTCGCGGTCTTCGACGTCGACAAGCGCGGGCTCGACCGGCTCGACCGGGCCGTGCTCACCACGCTCGTCAGCGCGTTCGGCGGCGGCCCGGTCGGGCTGAGCACCCTCGCCGTCGCCGTGGGGGAGGAGACGGAGACGGTCGAGGAGGTAGTCGAGCCCTATCTGCTGCGTGCCGGGCTGCTGGCCCGCACGTCACGGGGCAGGATGGCTACTCCTGCGGCGTTCGAGCACCTCGGCATCGAGCCGCCGTTGCCCGGTTCCGCCACCCGTTCCGGCGCCGCGACTGCAGCCCCCGGAAGCGCTGTCCGCGGACAATGGCCGACACTCTTCGGCTGAGGGTCCCGGCACCGGGCGCCGGACCTGCCTAGACTCGGCGCGTGACTTCAGCAGTGTTGCTCGCCGCGACCAAGAGCAGTAGCAGCAGCGTCGGGCTCATCTTCCCGCTGCTGCTGGTGGCCATGGTGGGTTTCCTCTTCCTGAACTCCCGAAAGCGCAAGGCTGCGAGCCAGCAGATGCAGTCGGCGCTGAAGGTCGGTTCGAGGGTCATGACCACCGCCGGCCTGTTCGCCACCGTCAGCTCGGTGGAGGACGACGGGGTCGTGCTCGAGATCTCGCCCGGTGTGCTCTGCAAGTACGCCCGTGCCGCGGTGTCGCGCGTACTCGACGCCCCCGAGGGCGCCGAACCGTTGGACGACGACGAGTCCGAGCCGCCACCCGCCGTTGACCTGGACAAAGAGCCTCCTAGCAATCCTTGACGTGCCAGCGATGGCCCGCCGCCACGGCTGAACTGTCAGCGACTGCGAAGGCAGAAGGGCGGCGCGATGACTGAAATCGTGCCCTTGGCGCGCGATACTCCATTCGGGCGACGGCACCCACGCCGTTTCTGACCGCGACCGAGAGGGAAGACCTGTGGCTCGACCTGCTGGGCGCTCGTCCCGCGTAGCGCGCGGAGCCGCGAGCACCCGTCCGGTCTGGACCCGTCTCGGCGCGCTGGCGCTGATCATCGGGGTGCTGTACGCCGCGATGTTCATCAGTGGTCACACCACCCCCAAGCTGGGTCTGGACCTGCAGGGTGGGACGAGCGTCACGTTGTCGCCGAAGGTGCTGAACGGCGACCCCAACGCGAAGGTCCCGAGCAGCTCGGTCGACCAAGCCGTCAACATCATCCGGCAGCGGGTCGACGGCCTCGGCGTCGCCGAAGCCAATGTCGTCCGCGCCAAGAACGACATCGAGATCTCGGTGCCGGGTAAGGGTCGCGCCGAGGTGGTCAAGCTGGTCGGGCAGACCGCTCAGCTGACGTTCCGGATTCCCGCCGCGGAGGTGCAAGCACCCGTGGCGGCGTCAACCGCGAGTCCGACGCCCACCCCGAGCACGAGCACCTCGCCGACCCCGTCGGCCAGCCCGTCCTCGCAGGCCACCGGGACGCCCTCCGCATCCGCATCTGCCGCGAGCCCGACACCGACGTCGTCATCGCTGAGCGGTCAGGCAGCCGTCCCTGCGGCGCCGGTCGCGTCGACGAGTCCGGCCGCGTCGACGAGTCCGGCCGCGTCGCCGGCCCCCTCGGCTGCCGGCACGACGCATTGCGTGACGGCGAAGGGCAGCGGCACCACGCCGCCGCCGTGTATCACCGCCCAGCTGCAGTACCCGTGCCCCAAGCCGGGCACCACCGAGGGCCAGGCCGTCGCCGATGCGCTGGCCACCGACTGGGTTGTTGCGTGCGACACCACCAACACGGTGGAGTACGCGCTCCAGCCCGCCAGCCTCAAGGGCACCGCGGTCAGCGGCGCAACTGCGACCATCCAGACCGGGGTGAACGGCACCAGCACCGGGCAGTGGATCGTCAGCGTCGACTTCAACAGCAAGGGCCAGGACGCCTGGGCCAACCTGACCGACACGATCTCGAAGAGCCCTGGGTGCCCGAAGAGCGGCACGTCGTCGGCCAACCCGCCGGCCACCTGCCAGCTGGCCATCGTGCTTGACGGTGTGGTGCAGTCGGCGCCGGTCATCCAGGAGCGCATCGCCGGTTCCGCCGAGATCACGGGATCGTTCACCCAGAGCTCCGCGTCGAACCTGGCCAACGTCCTGAAGTACGGCGCCCTGCCGCTGACCTTCACCGAGTCGCAGGTCAGTGACATCTCGGCGACGCTGGGCAAGGAGTCGCTGAATGCCGGCCTGCTCGCCGGCGCCATCGGGCTCGGCCTGGTGATCATCTACTCGTTCTTCTACTACCGAGCCATGGGCATCGTGACCATCGCGTCGCTGTCGGTATCCGCCGTGCTGACGTACGCGTGCGTGGTGGAACTCGGTCAGATCATCAACTTCACGCTGACCCTCGCCGGTATCGCGGGCTTCATCGTGGCCGTCGGTATCACCGCGGACTCGTTCGTCGTCTTCTATGAACGCCTGAAAGACGAGGTCCACGAGGGTCGTACGGTGCGCGCCAGCGTCGAGCGAAGTTGGGTGCGGGCGCGGCGCACGATCCTGTCTGCCGACACCGTGTCGTTCCTGGCCGCCGCGGCCCTGTACTACCTGTCGATCGGCTCGGTGCGCGGGTTCGCGTTCACGCTGGGCCTGTCGACGCTCCTCGACCTCGTCGTCGTCTTCCTGTTCACCAAGCCGGTCGTGACGCTCCTGGTGCGCCGGCCGCTGTTCTCCACGAGCCGCTTCAGCGGGCTCACGACGAAAGCGTTGGGACCGGCGCTGGGGACGACGAGCGTCGCTGCGACGACCGGCCCTGCTCCCCGCGCGAAGCTGGCCAAGCGGGCCGCACCCGCCTCGGAGGACGATCCGACCGTGAGTCAAGCCGACAGCTCCGCCGCTGCTGACCGTGAGGGGAGCTGACGATGTCGCTCGCCAGCCGGCTCTATCGCGGCGAAGTGTCCTACGACTTCATCGGACACCGCCGGCGCTGGTACACAATCAGCGGGGTCTTCATCGCCATCTGCATCGCCAGCATGCTGATCCGGGGCTTCCAGTTCGGCATCGACTTCAAGGGCGGGGCCGAGTTCGACTTCCCGGCTAACGGCCACACGGTCGCCCAGGCGAGGTCGGCGCTTGACGGTACGGGGATCCAGGTCGAGGTCGCCCAGTCGCTGAGCTCGTCGCCGCCGATGATCCGCATCCAGACCAAGCCGATCACCGAGGCACAGAGCGAGCACGTCATCAGCGTGCTGCAGCAGAAGTTCAACACCAAGAGCGTGAACTCCACGAGCTTCGGCGCGTCGTGGGGATCGTCGGTGACCACCAAATCGGTGGAAGGCCTGATCGTCTTCCTGGTGCTGGTGATGATCTACATCTCGTTGCGCTTCGAGCCCAAGATGGCGGCGGCGGCGATCGTCGCCCTTCTGCATGACCTCGTCGTCACGGCCGGCGTCTACTCGCTCGTGGGTTTCGAGGTAACCCCCGCCACGGTCATTGCCGTGCTGACGATTCTGGGTTTCTCGCTTTACGACACGGTCGTGGTGTTCGACAAGGTCCGGGAAAATACCGCCGGCCTGGTGGTTGCCGGCCGCAAGACCTATACCCAGGCGGCGAACGAAGCGGTCAACCAGACCCTGATGCGCTCGATCAACACATCGCTGATCGCGTTGTTACCGGTGGCGTCGCTGCTGTTCATCGGCGCCGGCCTGCTGGGTGCGGGCACGCTCAAGGACCTGGCGCTTGCCCAGCTCGTCGGCCTCGCTTCCGGGGCGTACTCGTCGATCTTCATCGCGACCCCGCTGCTGGTCGACTTCAAGGAGCGCGAGCCTCAGATGAAGGCTCTGCGGGCCAAGATTGCGCGCTCGCAGGCCGCCGAGGTGGCCCGCGAGGCGCGCAGCGAGCGCACCAGCCGGCAGGCGACCGACTCGGCCCGTTCCGGCGGTGCCACCGTCGTGATGGGCAAGATCGCTCGGGACGTCACGGATGACGCGGCTGATACGGCTGATACGGCTGATACGGCTGATGTCGACGACGGTGCACCGGTCGTGACCCCGGTGCGGGCGGGCGTCGGTGCCGCCGCGCGCCGGCCTGCCAAGCGGGGTAATCGCGGACGTCCGAGCGGCAAGAAACGCCGGTGACCTCGCCCGCTTTCGAGGATTGCTGCCCGCAACCACCCAGCGCGGCGGTGGTCGCCGCGCAGGACGTGCTTCGCCGGCTGACGCGCGACGTGGCGAACTTTCCGGTGCCGGGGGTGCTGTTCAAGGACATCGTCCCGGTACTCGGAAGCGCGCACGGGCTCGGCGCGGTCGTAGCTGCGCTGGCCGAGATGGCGCTGCGCAGCAACGTCACCAAGGTGGCGGGCATCGAGGCCCGCGGATTCCTGCTCGCGGCGCCCGTGGCCGTGGCCGCCGGGCTCGGCATCGTGCCCATCCGCAAGGCCGGAAAGCTTCCCGGTGAAACCCACCGGGTGGACTACGCGCTCGAGTACGGCACCGCGACCCTGGAGATCCAGGGTGATGCGGTCCAGGCGGGCGACCGGGTCCTGGTCATCGATGACGTGCTGGCTACCGGAGGTACCGCCCGTGCCGCCCGTGACCTGCTCAGCCGCGCTGGTGCCCTGATCAGCGGCTTGGCGGTACTGCTCGAACTCGAGGCGTTGGGGGGGCGAGCTCAGCTGACGCCACTTCCGGTCTGCCCGCTGCTCGTGGTCTGACCAGTCAGACCAGTCAGACCAGTCAGACCAGGGCCAGCGTGAGTGTTCTCACGACTGTCGCCGGCGTCACAAGCGCGACCGAGGGAACGCTGCCGAGGCCCCGGGGGTTAACGTGTATACAGCAAAAGTTGCGGTTCGTCAGGACTCGATAGCCGCTGCGACCTGGGAGGGAGCCGCGAGTGACCGATGGCTCGAGCCCCGCTGCGGCTCCCGTTGCCCCACCGGTCGAGTCCGCTGAGCCCGCAGGCCCTTCTGAGGCCGGCGATTCTGCGGCCGACGCGGAGGTTGACGCCGGCCCAGTAGGCGCGTCATCGGCGAGCCCCGTAGTCGCGTCAGCGACGGAGCCGTCCTCGGCCGATTTCGAGGCCTTCCTGCCTCCGTTGGTCCGTCGGCCGGAGCGCCGGGAGCCTGGCGAAGCGGCGACCCCCGTCGTCCCGCGCCTCGGCCATGAAGGCACCGCAGCCAACCGTCGGGTACGTGACCGGCTGGCGCGCCTCACACCCGGTCGCCCGTCCTCGCCCGTGGCCGTCGAGCCGATCCTGCGCGCGCTGCGGGCCGCTCATCCCAAGGCCGAAGTCGGCTTGGTCAAGCGGGCTTACGAGTTCGCCGAGCGGGCCCATGAGGGCCAGGTGCGTCGTTCCGGCGATCCGTACATCACCCACCCCCTCGCTGTGGCGGGCATCCTCGCCGATCTCGGTATGGACGCGCCCACGCTGGCCGCCGCGCTGTTGCACGACACTGTCGAGGACACCGAGGTGGGCCTCGAGCGGGTGACGCGCCAGTTCGGCGAGCTGGTCGGGATCATCGTCGACGGGGTCACCAAGCTCGACCGGGTCAAGGCCCCTGACCGCGCCGACGCCGCCGAGGCAGCCCGCGCGGCCCAGAGCGAGACGATTCGCAAGATGGTCGTGGCGATGGCGCGCGATCCGCGGGTGCTCGTCGTCAAGCTTGCCGACCGCTTGCACAACATGCGCACGCTGCGCTTCCTGCCGCCCCACAAGCAGGAGCGCAAGGCCCGCGAGACGCTGGAGATCTACGCGCCGCTGGCGCATCGCCTGGGCATGAACACCGTCAAGTGGGAGCTCGAGGACCTCGCGTTCGCCACGCTCTACCCGAAGCGCTACGAGGAGATCGTCCGTCTCGTCAGCGAGCGGCAGCCGAGCCGTGACACGTACCTGTCGACCGTGACGGCGCAGGTCGCCAACCAGCTGCGCGACGCCAAGATCAAGTCATCGGTCAGCGGCCGGCCCAAGCACTACTACTCGATTTACCAGAAGATGATCGTCCGCGAGCGCGACTTCGCCGACATCTACGACCTGGTCGGCGTGCGGGTGCTGGTCGATTCGGTACGCGATTGCTACGCCAGCCTGGGCACGATTCATGCGAACTGGCAGCCGGTTCCGGGCCGGTTCAAGGACTACATCGCGATGCCCAAGTTCAACATGTACCAGTCGCTGCACACCACGGTCATCGGCCCGGAGGGCAAGCCGGTCGAGCTGCAGATCCGCACGCATGCCATGCACCACCGCGCCGAGTACGGCATCGCCGCGCACTGGAAGTACAAGGAAGGCGCTCGCGGGGGCCATCAGCCGGTGTCGGAGGTCAACCGTCCGAGCGGGCTGTCGGTCGACCGTCCCGACAAGGGCGATCAGCTTGCCTGGCTGCGCCAGATGCTCGACTGGCAGCGCGAGACCAGCGACCCCGGTGAGTTCCTCGACAGCCTGCGTTTCGACCTGCAGGGCAGCGAGGTCTTCGTCTTCACGCCCAAGGGCGACGTCGTCAGCCTGCCTTCGGGGTCCACGCCGGTCGACTACGCCTACGCCGTGCACACCGAGGTCGGCCACCGATGTATCGGGGCGCGCATCAACGGCCGGCTCGTGCCGCTGGAAAGCCCGCTCGACAACGGCGACACCGTCGAGATCTTCACTTCCAAGTCGCCGACGGCCGGCCCGAGCCGCGACTGGATGACGTTCGTCCGCTCCGGTCGCGCGCGCAGCAAGATCCGCCAGTGGTTCGCCAAGGAGCGCCGCGAGGACGCGATCGAGGGAGGTCGCGACGCGATCCTGCGGGCCATGCGCAAGCAAGGGCTGCCGCTGCAGCGACTGCTCAGCGGTGATGCGATGACCACGCTGGCGAAGGAGATGCGCTACAACGACGTCTCCTCGCTGTACGCCGCTGTCGGTGAGGGCCACGTCAGCGCGCAGGCCGTCGTCCACCGTCTCGTGCAGTCCTTCGGTGGGCCGGAGGGGGCCGTCGAGGACATCGCGGAGACGATGGTCCCGAGTACCAAGCGCACCCTGCCGAGCGCCGATCCGGGCGTCATCGTCAAGGGCGCGAGTGACGTCTGGGTGAAGCTCGCGCGCTGCTGCACACCCATGCCCGGCGATCCGATTCTCGGTTTCGTCACGCGGGGCAAGGGCGTTTCGGTCCACCGCGGCGACTGTCCGAACGTCAACGCGCTCACCAGCGGCGGCGACCGGATCGTCGAGGTCGAGTGGGCGCCGTCGTCCGCGTCCGTCTTCCTGGTGGCCATCCAGGTGGAGGCGCTCGACCGGACGCGACTGCTCTCGGACGTCACCCGCGTGCTCTCAGACCACCACGTGAACATCCTCTCCGCGTCCGTCACGACCACCCGCGACCGGGTCGCCGTCAGCCGGTTCACGTTTGAAATGGGTGAGACGAAACACCTCGGCCACCTGCTCGGTGCGGTGCGCGGCATCGAAGGCGTCTACGACTGCTACCGCGTGCTGTCCGCCTCCAACTGACCCGCCCCTGACCCAGCCCACGCAAACCCGAGGAGTGCCGACCATGCCCTATGAGGTGACCGCGTCCGACGAGGAATGGCGTAACAATCTCGGTCCTGACCGTTTCGCCGTGCTCCGGCAGGCCGCGACCGAGCCGCCCTTCACCGGCAAGTACACCCACGACAAGAGCGCAGGCGTCTATCGCTGCGGCGCCTGCGGGGCATCGCTCTTCTCCAGCAGCAGCAAGTTCGATTCGGGCTCGGGCTGGCCGAGTTTCTACGAGCCGATGACGAGCGAGTCCCTGGAACTGGTCGAGGACCGCAGCCACGGGATGGTGCGTACCGAGGTGCGTTGCGCCCGTTGCGGCAGCCACCTGGGCCACGTTTTCGACGACGGTCCGGCCCCCACCGGTCAGCGCTACTGCATGAACTCGATCGCGCTCGACCTCGAGCCCGAGGGCACGTCGGCCTGAGCTCCACTAGCTTCGCAGAGGTGAGCAACTCGAACGGCAGCCTCCCTATCCAGATGCTGCACGACCGCGTACTGGTGAAGCTGGACAAGGAGGCGGGGGAGCGGCGCTCCGGAGCGGGCATCGTGATCCCCGCGACGGCCGCGCTGGGCAAGCGGCTGTCCTGGGGTGAGGTCGTCGGTGTCGGCACGAGCGCGCGCAGCGTGAAGCTCGGCGACCGGGTGCTTTTCGACCCGGAGGACAAGGCCGAGGTCGAACTGCACGGGGTGAGCTACACGCTGCTGCGCGAGCGGGATCTGCATGCCATCGCCGCCGAGCGCCTGTCGACCGAAGGAACCGGTCTCTACCTCTAGGCGCGGGCCGGCGGGTCACCGAAAACTTCGACTAACGCACGCGTTTGGCACCGAAAAGCGTGCGTTTCTCGAAATTCTTGGCGCGTCAGCACGAGCCCTGTATTAGCTGGTCGCGGGCCTGCTGGCGGACAAGCGCACCAGCGGCAGCCGGCGGTCGGTGCGGGACTGGTAGTCGTTGTAGTACCCGCGGTCGGCCGTGAGCCCGGCCCAGATGGTCGCGTACTCCTCGCCCTCGAGGATCTCGGGCTCGGACCAGTACAGCTGACCCTGACGGCGCACGAGCACCTCCGGGTTGGCCTCCCGGTCGGTGAGGTTCAGGTACCACGACGGGTGTTGCGGCGCGCCGGAGAACGAGCCGACGACGACCGGCTGGCCTTGGGGATCGGCCCAGAAAGGCAGCGCGACCTTGTGCTCCTTGCCCGACCTGCGGCCGATGGTGCGCAGCACGACGTGATGCATCCCGGCGATCACCCAGACGGCGTCGTCGTCGGAGGCTTCCATCGCGGCGACGTGGCCGCGGCTGATCGCCGGGATCTCGTCGCGGCTGGGTTCGACAAAGGACTCGTTCTGCTGCGTCACGGCAAGGAACGCTACTCCGCGCGAACCTCGCTGACCGGAAGGGACGTGGCCGCGAGCGGTGCGCCGTCCAGCGCCGCGCAGGTCGGACGGACCGACTCGGGCTCGGCGGCGAGCACGGCAGGGTCGGGTGGCGGGCGGCGAACCGGATTGCGGATCGTCAGCGCTGCGAGCACACCGGCGGCCAGGGCAAGCCCGGCGCAGATCACGGCGGCGTGATGGAAGCCGGTGTTGAACGCTCCGGCCAGGCGGTAGTCGTCACCACGGATCCCGGCCAAGGTCGGCAACACCGCGACGGCCAGGAGCCCCGCCGTACGCGCGACGTCGTTGTTCACTCCCGACGCGATCCCCGCGTTTTCGCTGGGGACGGTCGACAGGGCCGCGGCCGTCAGCGGAGCGACGGTCGTCGACAGCCCGAGGCCGACCACGATCGCCGCCGGGAGCACGGTCGTCAGGTAATTGCCGTCGCTGCCGACCCGGGTCAGCAGCAGCATCCCGACCGCCAGCAGCAGGGGGCCCACCGACATCTGCAGCCGCGGCCCGATCCGGGCGGCCAGTGCCCCTGACCGCGCTGAGAGCAGAAGCATCAAAATCGTCAAGGGCAGCAGCGAAACCCCGGCGGCCAGCGGCGTGTAACCGGCAACGGTCTGCAGCTGGACGGGGACCAGGAAGAGGAAAGCGCTGAGGGCGCCGTACATCGCGAACGTGACCCCGTTGGCCGCCACGAACTGCTGGGAGCGGAACAGGCCGAGCGGCAGCATGGGCTGGCGCCGCTGCGATTCCAGCAGCAGGAACCCGCCGAGCAGGATCACCGCGACGACGAGCGCGAGCACGGCCGGCGGCTTCCAGCGTCCCGCCGGCCCCTCGATGAGCCCGTACGTGAGGGCGGCGAGCGCGGTGGCCGCGACGAGCCCGCCTGCCCAGTCGGGGCGGCCCACTGCCGCCTCGTCGCGGCTTTCCGGGACGTGCCGGGCACTGACGGCGAGGACGGCGACGGCGAGCGGCAGGTTCAGCACGAAGATCCACCGCCACGAGCTGACGTTCAGCAGCCAGCCGCCCACGAAAGGACCGATCGCGCTGGCGACTCCGGTGAGTCCCGACCAGGCGCCGATGACCCGCCCCCGGTCGTCCTGCTGGAACGAGGTCTGCAGGATCGCCAGGCTGCCGGGCGTCAGCAGCGCTCCACCGATTCCTTGGAGTGCCCGCGCGAAGATCAGGAAGGTGGCGTTGGGCGCGCCAGCACAGAGCGCGCTCGCCGCCGCGAACCAGATGACGCCGATCATGAAGACCTTGCGCCGCCCGTAACGGTCCCCGAGACCGCCGCCGAGGAGCAGGAACGCCGCCAGGGTGAGCGTGTACCCGGTGACGACCCACTGTAGGCTGGACAGGCCGACCGAAAGATCGCTGCCCATGCGGGGAAGTGCGACGTTGACGACCGTGCCGTCGAGCTGCGCCATGCCGGAGCCGAGCACGGTCGCGAGCAGCACCCAGCGGCCGCGAGCGGTGCCGAGTTGCAGCTCTTCGGCCGGTCCATCCACGTCGGCATCAAACCCTGGCCGGGTCGCTTTCCGCCATCGGGGACATGACGCAAAAGCCCCGCGTGTCACGTGCGGGCGTGTCGCGGCGCGGCTCCTAGGTTGGGTGCAGTGTCCGCCGCCAACGCCCTACCCGAATTGCCGCTCGGAGGCCGGCGCCTGCGCGCCTGGCAGTCGGCCGCGCTTGCCGCCTACTCCGCCGCCGGCCCCGCCGATTACCTGCTGCACGCGACCCCCGGTGCTGGGAAGACGTCCTTTGCGCTGACCGTGGCCGCTGATCTGGTTTCCTCCCGGCGCATCGACCGGGTCGTGGTCGTCTGCCCGACCGATCACCTGCGTAGCCAGTGGGCGCAGGCCGCCGCCGCGGCTGGGCTGGCGCTCGACGCCAACCTGCCGAACTCGGTGGGCCCGGTGCGCGCCGACGTCGCCGGCTACGTCACGACGTACGCCCAGGTCGCGCAGAAGCCGCTGCTGCATCGCCGCCGGGTCGAGGCGCGGCGCACGCTCGCCATCCTCGACGAGGTGCACCACGCCGGTGACGGGCTGTCGTGGGGTGAAGCTGCGGCCGAGGCTTTCGAGCCCGCCCGCAGGCGGCTGTGCCTCACCGGGACCCCGTTTCGCTCCCGGGCCGACGAGCGGATCCCGTTCGTCCGCTACGAGAATGCCCCGACGGACGACGGGCTGCCCGGCCTGCGTTCGGTCCCCGACTTCTCCTACGGCTACCGGCAGGCGCTCGGCGACGGGGTCGTGCGGCCCGTCGTCTTCGCCGCCTACACCGGGACGTCGAGGTGGCGTACGAGCGCCGGCGACGTGGTCGCGGCCTCGCTCTCCGAGCCGCTGACGGCCGCGATGGAAGCCCAGGCCTGGCGCACGGCGCTCGACCCCGGCGGCCGGTGGGTGCCGCACGTGATTGCCGCCATGGATGACCGGGTGACCCAGCTGCGCCAGGGCGGGATGCCGGACGCCGCCGGGCTGGTGCTGGCCAGTGACCAGGAGGCGGCACGCGCCTACGCCAAGATCGCCAAGGACGTCACCGGTGAGAAGCCGTACCTCATCACCTCCGACGATCCGAAGGCGTCCGCCAAGATCGCGGAGTTCTCGAAGTCCTCGGCTCGTCTTGCCGTCTGCGTGCGAATGATCTCGGAGGGCGTGGACATCCCGCGCGCAGCCTGCCTCGCGTGGCTGACCTCCTACCGCACCCCGCTGTTCTTTGCCCAGGCCGTCGGACGCGTGGTTCGTGCTCGCCGGCCCGGGGAGACGGCCACCGTCTACCTCCCCGCCGTCCGGCCGCTGCTGACGCTCGCCGCCGACCTGGAATCCGAGCGTGATCGCGTCGTGCGGCTTCGTTCGGTTGACGAGCAGGGGGAGTTCGACGCGCTCGAGGGGGAGGTGGAACGCCTCACCGGACTCAACGAGTGGGAGGCGATCGACGCTGAGGCGTCGTTCGCCCACGTCCTCGCCGGCGGCCGCGCCGTCACGGCGGCCTCGGTCGTCGCCGATCCGCCGGCGGACGACCTCGACGACGGCGGCCTGCCGGGCCTGCTCACCCCCGAGCAGACGGCGACGCTGCTGGCCCGGCGCGACCAGGAACTGCACAAGCGGCTTCGCGCCGCGCGCGCCGAGGAGCCGGAGGCCGATCCCTCGCAGGTGAGCTGGCAAGACGCGGGGGCGCTGCGCCGCGAGGTCAACGCGCTGGTGGCCCGGCTGGCGGCGGCCAGTGGGATGCCGCATGCCGTGGTGCATGCGCAGGTACGGCAGGCCGTCCCGGGGCCGGCGTCCTCGGCGGCCACCGCTGACCTGCTGGCCCGCCGGCGCGACCACCTGCTCGAGCGCGTCGGTGGTCCGGGGCGCGGCCGATAGCCCGGTCAGCTCTTGGTGACGGTCACCTTGTTCAGGTAGACGTTCTCCTTCGGCGCGCCATCGCCGGTGCCGTTCGACCCGTCGTTGCCCAGCGCCAGGATCTTGTCCAGCACCGCGAGCCCGGTGGTGATGTGACCGGCGACCGTGTAGTCCGGCGGGAGCTGGCTGTCCTTGTCGACGAGGAAGAACTGGCTCTCGGTCGATTTCGCGGCCCCGGTGTTCGCCATCGCGAAGGTGCCGCGGGTGTAGGTCGCGCCGGTGAGGTTCTCCTGGGCGATCGAGAAGCCGATCTGGCCGGAGCCGGTGCCCGTCGGGTCGCCGCACTGCAGGACCGTCAGCGACGCGTCGTTGGTCGAGCGGTGGCAGCGGGTGCCGTCGTAGAAGTGCTCATTGGCCAGGAATGCCAGCAGGTTGACGGTGTGCGGGGCCTTCGCGGCCAACAACGCGATCGTGATCGGCCCGCAGGAGGTGTCGAGCGTCATGGTGTAGGTGGCCGCGGTGTTGATCGTCAGCTTGGGCTCGGCCTTGAACGTGCGCGTCGCCGGGACGAGCGTGGGCTTCGCGGCGCCGCAGGCGGTGGTCGTGATGGCGTTCGTGGTCGGGGTGGGGGTGGCCGATACCGCCGGGCTGACGGATCCGCTGGGCTGGGAGGCCGTCACCGAGCTTGTGTTGCCGTTGCCGGTGAAGGCCACCGCGAGCCCGACACCAACCGCGGCGAGGACCATCACGGCTGCCAGCACGCCGGCCACCAGTCGCCGGCGCCGGGCCCGCTCCTTCTGGCGGTGGGCCCGGCGGGCGGCCCGGGCGCGGGCGAGTTGCTGTTGGCGGGTGGAGGGCACGGGAACGGCCTTTCGTGCAGTTCGGGGCCGACCGGGTGACCCGGGGCCGCTGACTTTGGGCGGTGTCTCCCGGGGAAATGCAATCACGGAAAGGTGTGTGCTCCCTGACCGTGGGCTGCGCGGCCCTTGGTGTCCCGGTAGCCTCGGCGACGTGCTGGTCCGTCGAATCGTCGCCCGAGCTTTCGAGACGAACTGCTTCGTCGTCGCGCCCGCGCCTGGCGAGGAATGCATCATCATCGACCCAGGGGTCGGGGTCGAGGATGCTGTCGACACCGTCATTCGCGAGAACGGGCTCAAAGCCACCGCCGTGCTGCTCACTCACGGCCATCTCGACCACGTTTTCGCGGTCGTCCCGGTGTGCGGATCGCACGGCGTGCCGGCGCTCATCCACCCGGATGACCGGCTGATGATGGCCGACCCGGGCTCGGCATTCGGCCTGCCCGCGGGCACCCCGATCTTCGGCCGGCTCAATTTCGGCGAGCCCGATGACGTGCGGGTGCTGACCGACGGCGAGACCCTGCAGCTCGCGGGTCTGGAGGTGGCGGTCGACCACACCCCCGGCCACACCCCCGGGTCGGTGACCTTCCGGTCGCAGGACCGGTTGTTCTCGGGCGATCTGCTCTTTCGCGGTTCGATCGGGCGCACCGACCTGCCGGGCGGCTCGTACGAGCAGCTGCTGGGCTCGCTCGCGCGTACCGTGCTGCCGCTGCCCGACGAGACCCGCGTGCACTGCGGGCACCTGGACGACACCACCGTGGGGCTCGAGCGGGCGACCAACCCGTTCCTCGCTGAGATCGCACGGAGTGGACAGGTCGCTCCCGCGACGCGGCCCGTCACCCGCGGCCTTTAGCGGGGCACCGTCGTGAGCCCTTCTTTCGCCGCGCCCAAAGGCACGTACGACGTGCTGCCGGCCGATTCCGCGCGCTGGCTCGAGGTCCGTCACCGGTTGCTCGAGCCCGCCCGGATGGCTGGTTACAGCTACATCGAGACCCCGATGTTCGAGGACACCGCGCTGTTCGAGCGTGGGGTCGGGGAGTCCACCGACGTCGTGACGAAGGAGATGTACACCTTCCGCGACAAGGGTGACCGCTCGCTCACGCTGCGCCCCGAAGCGACCGCAAGCATCGTGCGGGCCGTTGCCGAGCACCGGCTCGGGCAGGGTCAGCTGCCGCTGAAGGTCTGGTACGCGGGCCCGATGTTCCGCTACGAGCAGCCGCAGTCGGGACGCTTCCGCCAGTTCCAGCAGCTCGACGTCGAGGCGCTCGGCGTCGACGACCCCGCCCTCGACGCGGAGGTCGTCGCCCTGGGGGCGCACGCGTTCCGCGGGATCGGTCTGGAACACGTCGAGCTGCTGATGACGAGCCTCGGCGATCCGCAGTGCCGGCCGGCGTACACCGAGAAGCTGCGGGCGTTCCTGCGCTCCCTCCCGCTACCCGACGAGGAGACCCGGCGCCGCGCCTTGCGCAACCCGCTGCGCGTCCTGGACGACAAGCGTCCCGAGGTCATCGCGATGGTCGCCGACGCGCCCCTGATGGCAGACGCCCTCTGCGCCGACTGCCAGGCCCACTACGACGCCGTCCGCCTGCACCTGAGCGACATCGGGGTGAGCTGGACCGAGGCGCCGCGCCTGGTGCGGGGGCTGGATTACTACCGGCGCACGACCTTCGAGTGGCAGCACTCGGGGCTCGGCGCGCAGAGCGCGGTCGGGGGCGGCGGCCGCTACGACGGGCTGTCGGAATCGGTCGGCGGTCCGCCGCTGCCCGGCATCGGCTGGGCGCTGGGCATGGAGCGCATCATGCTCGCACTGACGGCCGAAGGCGCCTTGCCTGACCCGCTGCCACGGGTGAGCGTCTACGTCGTCGCGATCGGGCCGGAGGCGAAGCGTTTCGGGGTCCAGTTGGTGAACAGTCTGCGCGCCGAACGGATCGCCGCCGATCTCGCGTACGGCGATCGCAAGCTCGGCGGCGCCATGAAGGCCGCGGATCGTTCTGGCGCCCACACCGCCGTCGTCATCGGTGATCGTGACCTCGCCGCGGACGTCGCCCAGGTCAAGGATCTGGCGAGCGGCGAGCAGCGTGCGGTCCCCCTGAAATCGTTGATCGAGGAGCTGGTTCGGTGATCCGCACTCACGAGGCGGGACGCTTGCGCGCGTCTGATGTCGGAGCCGTGGGCTCCGTTGTCCTCGCAGGCTGGGTGGCGTCCCGGCGCGACCATGGGGGCGTCGTCTTCATCGACCTGCGTGACGCGTCCGGCGTCGTGCAGTGCGTGCTGCGCGAGGGCACCGGCGGCGAGCTGCGTAGCGAGTTCTGCCTGCGCGTCGTCGGCGAGGTGAGCCGGCGGCCCGCGGGCAACGAGAACCCGGACCTGGTGACCGGCGAGATCGAGGTGGCGGTCAGCTCGTACGAGATCCTGTCCACCAGTGATCCGCTGCCGTTCCCGCTCGACGCGCACGCGCCCGACATCAGCGAGGAGCGGCGGCTGCAGTACCGCTATCTCGACCTGCGCCGCGAGCCGGTGGCCGACGCCCTCAGGCTGCGCTCGCGTATCACCTCGGCGGCGCGGCGGGTGATGGACGCGCGCGGCTTCCTCGACGTGGAGACCCCGTACCTGACGCGTTCGACCCCCGAAGGTGCCCGCGACTTCCTCGTCCCCGTCCGGCTGCAACCCGGTCACTGGTACGCCCTGCCGCAGTCGCCGCAGCTCTTCAAGCAGCTGCTGATGGTCGGCGGGCTCGAGCGCTACTACCAGTTCGCCCGGTGCTTTCGTGACGAGGACTTCCGCGCCGACCGCCAGCCCGAATTCACCCAGCTGGACGTCGAGATGTCGTTCTGCGAGCAGGACGACGTCATCGAACTGGGCGAGGAGATCCTGACGGCGATCTGGGGTGACGTGCTCGGCGTCAAGCTCACCACCCCGTTCCCGCGCATGACCTACGCCGAAGCGATGCGCCGCTACGGCTCCGACAAGCCCGACACCCGGTTCGCCATGGAGCTGGTCGACCTCACGAGCTACTTCGAGGGCACCGACTTCAAGATCTTCGCGAGCTCGGAGCACGTCGGCGCCGTCGTGGTGCCGGGCGGCGGCGCGTACAGCCGGCGCGAGCTCGACGGCTGGAACGAGTGGTCGCGCAGCCGGGGCGGCAAGGGCGTCGCGTACGTGCTGCTCGACCACAAGGGCGACCCCGGCGGCGGGATCTCCAAGAACCTGCACGAGAAGGAGTTGCAGGGGTTGGCGGCCGCTACCGGAGCGGCGCCCGGTGACGCGATCTTCTTCCAGGCCGGGCCCCGGGCGGCGACCCTCGAAGCGCTGGGGGCGCTACGCCTGGCCGCCGCCCGCGACCGGGGCGTGCTGCCCGAGGGCGGCTGGAACTTCCTCTGGGTGACCGACGCGCCGATGTTCGAACCGTCCGGGGACGGCAACGGATGGACGTCGGTACACCATCCGTTCACCCGCCCCCGCGCCGAGGACGAGGCGATCCTCACCGAGCGTCCTGGCGAGGCGCTCGCCGTCGCCTACGACGTGGTGCTGAACGGCAGCGAGATCGGCGGGGGCTCGCTGCGTATCCACGAGCGCGAGCTGCAGCAGAAGGTATTTGCCGTCCTCGGGCTGGGCGAGGAGGAGGCGCGCGCGCAGTTCGGCTTCCTGCTCGACGCGTTCCGCTTCGGACCGCCGCCGCACGGCGGGATCGCCTTCGGCTGGGACCGGGTCTGCATGCTCGCCGCGTCCGCCGGTTCGATCCGCGACGTGATCGCGTTCCCGAAAACGGCCAGCGGCGGCGACCCGCTCACCGGCGCGCCGACCCCGATCACGGCGGCGCAGCGGCAGGAAGCCGGCATCGACTTTGTGCCCGAACCCAAGGCGTAATCGTGATCAACGCACCCATGATCATGGTCTGGGGCGTTTGAGGGGCCCGTTTGCATGATCAGGGGAGCGTTGATCATGCAAACGGGTGCGGTACCCGCGGAAGTGGGGAATAGTGCGGGCATGCAGAGCACCATGCAGGACGTCCAGCTGACCCTCGGTTTCCTGCTGCGCCACGGGCTGGCCAACTTCGGCACGAGCAAGGTCGTCACGTGTACCGGGGAGGGCAGTCGAGACGTGACGTTCCGCGAGGTGGGGGAGCAGTCCGCGCAGCTGGCGAACGCGCTTGCCGGCCTCGGGATTCGCGAGGGCGACCGGGTGGCGACGTTCCAGTGGAACAACGCCGAGCATCTGGTGAGCTATCTGGCGATTCCGGGCATGGGCGCGGTGCTGCACACGCTGAACGTCAGGCTCTTTCCCGAGCAGGTGGTGTACGTGGCCAACCACGCCGAGGACCGGGTGATCATCGTTGACGGCTCGATCGTCCCGCTGCTGGCGAAGGCGCTCCCGGATATGAAGACGGTCGAGCACGTCCTCGTGCACGGCGGCGACGGGGCCGAGCTGGCGGGGATGGGTCCCACGATCTCGCGCTACGAGGATGTGGTCGGCAGCCAGCCGACCAGCTTCGACTGGCGTACCGATCTCGACGAGCGCTCCGCCGCGGCCATGTGCTACACGAGCGGTACCACCGGCAACCCGAAGGGTGTCGTCTACTCGCATCGCTCGGTCTACCTGCACTCGATGGCCGCCTGCATGGGCAGCGCGTTCGGTGTCGGCGAGCAGGACCGGGTGCTGCCGGTCGTCCCGATGTTTCACGCCAACGCCTGGGGGCTGGCGTACGCGGCGTGGATGGCCGGCGCCGATATGATCATGCCGGACCGCTACCTGCAGGCCGAGTACCTCTGCCCGCTGATGACCGAGCAGCGCCCGACCATCGTCGCCGGCGTGCCGACGGTGTGGTCGGCGGTGCTGCGGTACGCGGTGGAGAACAAGACCGACCTCTCGTTCCTGCGCACAGTGATCTGCGGCGGCTCGGCCGTCCCGCTCTCGCTGATGAAGGGCTTCCAGGAGCAGCTCGGGGTGACGGTGGTACAGGCCTGGGGGATGACCGAGACCAGCCCGCTCGCCGCCATCGCCCATGCACCTGCCGGCGTGACCGGCGACGAGGAATGGGCGTACCGCGCGCGTACCGGCCGGGTGTTCCCCGGCGTCGAATGCCGGATCGTGGATGACGCCGGCGAGGTGCTGCCGGCGGACGGCCAGGCGGTGGGGGAGTTCGAGGTTCGCGGCCCCTGGGTGACGGGCGCCTACTACCAGGGCGACGACCCCGAGCGCTTCAGCCCGGACGGGTGGTTGCGTACCGGCGACGTCGGCACGCTCGACGGCATGGGCTTCATGCAGATTACGGACCGCTCCAAGGACGTCATCAAGTCCGGCGGCGAGTGGATCAGCAGCGTTGATCTGGAGAACACGCTGATGGACGCCGAGGGCGTGCTGGAGGCAGCTGTCATCGCCGTCCCGGACGATCGCTGGTCCGAGCGCCCGCTGGCCGCCGTGGTCCGCGAGCCCGGGTCAGACATCAGCGCCGAGCAGTTACGCGAGCGGCTCAGCCAGCACCTCGCACGCTGGCAGTTGCCCGAGCGCTGGACCTTCATCGACGAGGTGCCCAAGACGTCCGTCGGTAAGTTCGACAAGAAGGTGCTCAGGAAGCAGTACGCCGACGGCGATCTGGAGGTGGAGACGCTCGAAGCGCCGCCCGCTGACCGATGACTTTCTGCCTAGGCGGAGAGGCTGAACGGCGGATACTGGTCGGTCACGAGGACGAGGGCGTACGCCGTGACCCGGTTATGCCATCGCATGACGCCCTGCACGAATTCGAAGATGCCTCGCGGATACCTCCCGGTGAACAGGATGGCGAACCAGGCCACCACAACCACCACGACGGTCGCGATTTCCAGAAATAGCAACACGATGAAATGCGGGATAGCCAGCAACCATTTGACCAACGGCAGCCACCGGTTCAGGTCGCGCTCCGCGTCGGGATAGGCGTAGTCGAGGTGCACCGACTGGTGATCATCGGTGGACGGGTAACGGTCATCCATCAGGGCCAGATAGACGCCGACACGGCTCCCGAACCGCAGCAGCTCCAAGTTCCAATCGAACCACCAGCGCGGGTACTTCTGGCGGAACAGGATCATCAACAAGGGAGCCAGGACCAGCAGACCTCCTGCTCCCGCCGCTACTTCCGACGTCCTGCCGCCTGACGTCCACTGCCAGGTTCCTCCCGACACCGCGCCCAGTACGAACGCGATCGGGATGAACACGACGATACGAAACGCTGTGGTCAGCCGATTCAGCGTCCGATCCGGGTAGTCGACCGAGAACTGAACCGGGTAGGTAGTCATCGGTTCCATTTGCCGCTCCTTCCGCACCGCTTGATTACTGAACCCTGAGCAGACTCAACCCGGCCCGGACAATCGATCGCCTGAAACTTGCCGGACCGCACGTGCGTTGCAGGCGGGTTGTGGGAGGCGGCAGAGGGCGACGACGACGCGGCATCGACCATCGTGAAGGTCATTCAGGCTCATCCGGTCCACGGCGACTCCATCCGCCGACTCAGCGCTCCGCGACTTCAGGCGTGGTTGAGCCGATCTGCGCCCGGCGCCGCGGCGGTCGCCCGACCGCTGCCGCCGTGCCCATCACCTCGACGAACTCCGCGCGCAGGCAGCCGACGAGCAGTTCGAGATCGGGTACGGCTGCAGTATCGGCGTTCACCCCCACGAAGCAGGTGCCGGCGTACGACATCAGAGTGATGTTGCAGGCGGACCCGAGGGTGGGGCCGAACGGGTAGTAGCCGGTCACGCGGGCGCCCGCGACGTAGACCGGCACGTCGAGCCCGGGGACGTTGCTGGCGATGAAGTCGACGTGCTTGAACATCTCCCCGATGTAGCGCCGCGGTACCAGGTTGAGCCCGAACGCGATCCCTTGCGTCATTGCGTTCGACGGCGCTTGCCGCCACTCGCGTACCAGACGCTGCATCTCGGCGATGCGGGCCGGCGCGTCGGACTCGCTGACCGGGACGGTGAAGCGCACCATCGTGACCCGGTTGCCGCCGACCGGGTCGTCCGGCGAGCGCAGGCTGATCGGCAGGGCCATCAGTAGGCGTTCCACGGCGGCGCCGCGCTGCTCGTGGTAGCGCCGCAGCCCGCCGGTCACCCCTGCCAGGAAGACGTCGTTCACGCTGCAGCCCAGCCGATCCCCAGCGGTTCGCATATCTGCCAGCGCCAACTCGAGGGTCTCGAGCCTGCGACCGAGCCCCCTTCCCGTCATCACGGGGGACAGGGTCCGCCGGACGGGCTGGACAGTACGTGCCACCGACATGACCGCCGATGCCGTTTGGGAAGCAGCTCGCCGAGGGTTGCGCAGCGCCGCCAGCGCGGCGGGGGCTGCCCCGCGGGCCGCCCCCGCGGCGACGTGCGCAAACTCTGCCGCGTCGTCGGCCAGCGACTCAGCAATCAGCGCCAACGTCCCCTCCTGGCCGCCTGCGGTGACGTCCGGCAGGTCGCCGAGGTCGGCCATCTCCGGGCCCAGGTCCACCACTAGGGCGGCGAGCTGCATCGCGCCGATCCCATCGGCGAGCGAGTGGTGCAGCTTCGTCAGCAGCGCCGCCCTGCCGTCTTGCAGGCCGTCGACGAGGGTGAACTCCCACAGTGGCCGCTCGCGGTCGAACGGCGCCATCTCAGCGGTCTGCGCCAGGTCCAACACGGAGCGCCAGGTGCCCGGCTCGGGCGCCCGGACATGCCGCATGTGATAGTCCAGGTCGAGTTCGGCCGCGGGCACCAGCCGTGGCGATCCGAGCCGCATGGGGGGCGTCTGCACGAGTTGGCGGAACATGGGCAGCTGCCGGCTCGCCCGGCCCATTCGGGCCCGGAAGTACTCCCAATCCGGGCTTCGCTCGAAGGCGGTGATCGCCAGGATGGTAGACCGCAGGTGCGGGTCGTCCTCCATGTTCCAGAGGAAGGCGCTCGTGTGCAGCATGCGCGCGCTAGGCAATGGCGCCACCTCCCCGGCACAGTCCCCGCAGGCTATGGCATTCGCGACGGCCTCCGCAGGGCCGAAGGTCACGTCGGGCACGACTCTGGAACCTCCGTGCACCCGGGCCCGAAGACCCGAGCCACAAGAGCCGGCTCCAGCCACGGAGCCGTAGTCATGAGCGTGAGCTCGTGTCGCAGAACCCCCTGTGTCGGGAGGTGAGCCAAGAAGGTCCTGCGCAAGCAGTGCGCGGACGGTGAGCTTGAGGTCGAGACGCTCGACGCGCCGTCCGCCGACCGGTGATGTTTCAGGCATCCCGGCGCACCAAGGCCAACGTCGTCGGGTGGCTCGACAAGCGCGGGTCACCGCAAGTTCTCGCCGCGCCGGGACATCGACTCCTGCAAGGTCATCTGTCGTGATGAGCTTGCCGTTCGGCCCCCTCCTTCGTTGAACGGAGGCATGCCGTTCTCGCGATACCACTCGAGCTTCACCGCCCACATTGCGGCGTGGCGGGGTTGTTGAGCATGCCGAGGTGTTCCCAATAGATGCCGAGGTTTTCCCAATAGATGATGTCCCCGGACGGAGTGTCGATCGTGAAGTCCGGTGACCTCTGGCTTCCGTCCTCTCCCGTCAGCACGCGTTCATATCGCCAGCGCCCGGGTGCGACATCCTCGAGGATATCGGCGATAATTACCTCGTTCTTGTTGCACACGAGTATCCCGTTGGCGGCAACGTGGATGAGATTGCCGTTTGAAACGGTGGCTCACCGCGCCGATCGTCACCTCGCGAGGGCTCGCAGGCCGAAAGAGATCGGTCAGGCGGCGCACTCTCGAATTCGAAGGGCCGCGCCATCGCGACGAGATCCTCGACGGCGCACTCGTGCAAAATGATCACTCGGTTGGTGTGCCGGGTGAGCGCGGTGTAAGAGGATCTCCCGAGACATTCTCGTGCGTGCCGGCAAGACCATAATGGACATCCCGAACTCGGAACCTTGCGACTTGTGGACGGTCACCGCCCACGCAAGTTCTAGCGGCGGGTCGTCGGCCGACGCGGGCCAGTAGCGATACGTGACGCCGGCTTGCGAGGAGAATTCGACGTCGAGAAGAAGGTTGCCTTTCTCTCGAACCGCCCGATGGCCATGCCAAATCTCGCCGCGATCCCGACGTCTTCGTCTACAGGGTGCGCTTCCAGCTGCTGTTCGCGACGTGCCCGCTGGCCGTCTACCTCATCGCGCGACGCTTCGGCTCGGCGGGCATCGGGCTGCTGGCGATGATCTACTCCTGCTCTGGCGGCGCTGACCGGGCGGGCGCAGAAGGACGTGGACGCCCAACGCGTCACGCCCCGATGCGCGCGGTCGACGGGTGATTACCCCGCGTAGATCAAAACATGAAGATTTGGCTAAAGTAATGGCGTGTTCGCCCAGGCGTAGATACTGTCGGTGACTGCTACCGGGGGGGCGCATGACAGAAACACTGACCTTGGACGAGCCGGGCGTCTTCGCGAATCCGGATATTCCGTCGACAACCCGTGCGGACCTCGTCACTCCAATTGCCGAGATCGCCGCGACGCGGCCCGACCGCCTCGCGATCACCGGCCCTGACGGGCAGTTGACGTACGGAAGCCTGCTTGCCCAGGCCCGCGCGCTGGCGGCCGCGCTCGCCGCGGGTGGCGTCGGAGCCGGCGACCGGGTCGCGGTTTGCGTCCCGCGCTCCGCGGCGCTTGCCGTCGGCGCCCTCGGCGTGGTGATGGCAGGGGCCGCCTACGTCGCGCTCGATCCCTCCCATCCGCCTGCCCGGCTTCGCCTGCTGCTCGAGCGTTCGGGGTCCGCGGCCGCCGTCGTCAGCGCCGCAGCCGATGTCGCGATCGACGCCGATCTCGCATTCGCCATCGACGCGTCCGCCGGGACCGTGCTCTGCAAAGGCAAGCCCGCCGGTGACCCGGCGCCCGCTCCCGTCGTCACGCGCTCCGGCAGCGACCCCGCCTATGTCGTCTTCACCTCCGGCTCGACCGGCATGCCGAAGGGCGTCGTCAACAGCCACGCCGGCCTGGCGAACCTGGCGCGCTGGCACCAGCGGGCATTCGGCCTCACCGCCGGCGACCGGTGCGCGCTGATCGCGAGCCCCGCCTTCGACGCCTCGATCTGGGAGCTGTGGCCGGCCCTCGCTTCCGGTGCTTGCCTGGTCGCGGTGCCCGACGAGGTCCGTACCGACCCCTTCGGCCTTCGCGACTGGCTGGTCGAGCAGGGCATCACCGTCACGTTCGTCCCGACCGCGATCGCGGAGCCGCTGCTCGCGATCGAGTGGCCGGCGCGCACCGCGCTCAGGTACCTGCTTACGGGCGGCGACGTCCTGCGCGTCCGGCCCGCTCCCGAGCTGCCGTTCAAGTTGATCAACAACTACGGGGTCAGCGAGGCTGCGGTGGTCTCCACCTCCGGCCTGGTGGCTCCCGACGGGCCCGCCGGTAGCACGGCAGCGCCCACGATCGGCGCGGCGATCGACGGGGTCTTTCTCGCCGTCGTCGATGCCGACCTGGTACCCGTCGCCGACGCGGAGCCGGGCGAGCTGCTCGTCGGGGGAGACGCGGTCGCCCTCGGCTACCTCGCCGAGCCGGAGCTGACCGCGCGCGCCTTCCTCACCACCGACCGGCTGCCGGTTCAGCGCGGGGGCTCGGACCCGGGCGGGTCCATCCGGTGGTACCGGACGGGCGATCTGGTGCGCCGCACCCCCGCCGGCGAGTACGAGCACCTCGGCCGCCTGGACGAGCAGCTTCAGCTGCGCGGAGCGCGGATCGAGCTCGGCGAGATCGCGGCGGTGTTGAACCGGTACCCGGCGATCTCGACGAGCGTCGTCACGGCCGTCGACCGCGGGAACGGCCAGCAGCTCGTGGGCTACGTGGTGGCTGCCCGGGATCAGCCGCTCGACCGCGGGAACCTGTGGGAGTTCCTGGCCGGGCAGCTGCCGGAGAACATGATCCCCGGCTCGGTCGTCGAGCTGGACGCGCTTCCCGTCACCACCAACGGCAAGGTGGACCGTCAGGTACTGGCGGAGCCGGGTACGGGGGACCGGCTGCTGCCACCCGGCGAGCTCGCGAACCGCCGGCGGGCGGATGCCGATCCGGACCCCGACACCGATACCGACATGGACATCGACACCGTCGACCCGCAGATCCTCGGGCTCGTCGCCGGCATCGTCTCCGAGCTGCTCGCACTGCACGAGGTCGCCGAGGACGACGACTTCTTCCTCCTCGGCGGCCACAGCATGCTGGGTGCTCAGCTCATCGCCAGGCTGGACCTCATCTTCGGAGTGCAGATCCCGCTGCGCCGGCTCTTCCATAACCCGACGGTGGCCGGCATCGCCGAGGAGGTCGAGCGCGCGATGCTCGAAGACATCGAAGTGACCGGGGACACCGAGGCCGGTGCCCCGGCCGTCCCGGCGTCAAAGAGCTGACATGCCGGCTGCAAAGGCTCCGCCACTCAGCCTCTTTCGCCTGCTGGACCCCGATGTGCTCGCCAACCCGTACCCGCTGTACGCGGAGCTGCGCACGCGCTCGCCGGTCCACTGGGACCCCTATCTCCATGCCTGGGTGGTCACCCGGTATCCCGACGTCCAGCGGGTCCTGCAGCAGTTCTCGGCGAACCGGACCCCGAGCCCCGATCGACTCACCGAGCTCGGCCTGGGGGAACTCGCGCCCGCGGCTCGCCTCATGGTCCGGCAGATGCTCTTCCTGGACCCACCGGACCACGGCCGGGTGCGCGGGATCGCCGCGGTCGCGTTCACCCCGCGCCGGGTGGAATTGCTGCGGGAGCGTATCCAGGCATTGGTCGATGCGCTGCTCGACGCGGTCGCCGGCGTCGCCGAATTCGACCTCATGGACGCGCTGGCGAACCCGATGCCGTCGATGGTGACGGCGGAACTGCTCGGCGTTCCCGTCGAGGACCACGAGCAGCTCAAGCAGTGGTCGCAGGATTTCGCCGAGATGCTCGGTAATTTCCAGCACAATCCCGGCCGCACGGCGACGGTGCTCGCCGCCGTCGAGGGGATGACCAGTTACTTCCGCTCCGCGGTGCGATCTCAGTCCACCAGGCCCACCGAGGGCCTCGTGCACGCGTTGACGACGGCGAGCGTCGATGGTGACCGGCTCACGGAGGACGAGGTCATCGCCAACATCATCGTGACGATGGTCGGCGGCCTCGAGACGACGACGAACCTCATCGGTAACGGAATGCTCACGCTCCTTCGCCAGCCGGAAGCCCTGGCTGAACTGCGCGCCGATCCCGCGCTCATCCCGTCGGCCGTCGAGGAACTGCTGCGCTACGAGAGCCCGAGCCAGCACACGGCGCGGCTCGCACCGCACGACATCGAGCTGGGTGGTCAGGCCATCCGCGAGGGCCAGGCCGTCATCGCCGTCATGGGAGCGGCCAACCGGGATCCGGAGCGCTTCCCCGACCCCGACCGGCTCGATCTGCGCCGGACGGACAACCGCCACGTCGCCTTCGCCTGGGGCGGGCACTTCTGCTTCGGCGCGCCGCTGGCCCGCATCGAGGGACAGCTGGCGCTGGGTTCTCTGCTTCGCCGGTTCCCGCACCTGGAGATGGCGACGCCAGCAGTCGAGTGGCGGCCCAACCTCGGTCTCCGCGGTCTGGTCTCGCTCCGGGTGAGGCGCCGATGATCGATCAGCGGCGATGACGACGGCATCCGACCAGCGCGCACAAAAGCGTGCGCTCCTGCAGGCGCGCATTGCCGAGGCCGCCCGCCGCGCCGCGCTGGCCGAGCCCGACCCGCAGCCGTGGCCCCCGGCACCGTCCGGACCCGGCGATCCGGATGGTGACCCGGCCGGCCTCGGGGGCGTTCCGGACTCGCGCCTCACCATCGAGCCCGATACCGGCGACGGCGATGTGGTGCGGGTCGCTCCGCTCGCGATCTCGCAGCGCCCGATCTGGTGGTTCGTCCAGCTGCTGCCGGACTCCCCGGCGTACAACGAGATCATCAGCATCACCAAGACGGGAAGCCTCGACCGCGACGCGCTCATCGGGGCGTTCGCCGACGTCGTTGCCCGTCACGAGGCATGGCGCACGACGTTTGAGGTGCGGGGCGGTGAGCCGGTCCAGGTCGTGCACCGCTCGGTCGACATCGAGATCGCGACGCTCGACCTTTCGGGGCTGACCGGTCCGGAGCTCACGCAGGCCATCGTTCGCGAGGTGTCCGCACTCGCCCGGCCGGCCTACGAGCTGTCCGCCGGGCCCCTGATCCGGCCGTTGCTGGTCGAGCTTCCCGGCGATCGCCACCGGCTGTACCTGGCGCTGCATCACCTGATCTTCGACGGCGTGACGCTGTACCGGATCGTGCTTCCCGAGCTGGTGGCCCTTTACAACGCAAGGGTTTCCGGCGGCCGGGCGGATCTGCCGCCCGCGCTGCCGTACACGGATTTCGCGCAGTGGGAGGCGCACGAAGTGGCCCGGCCGGCACATGCGGCGAACCTCGAGTTCCAGCGCCGGCGCCTCGGTGGTGTCAAGCCGTTGAACCTTCCCGTCGATCTGCCACGACCGGCCCGGACGCGGCTGGCCGGGGCGGTCGAGTCGCTCACCGTCCCAAGGGTCCTGACCGAGCGCCTGCGCGCGGTCGCCGCGGACCGCTCCGCCACGCTGTTCCAGACCCTCGCGGCCGCCTACGCCGTCCTGCTTCACCGGCTGTCCGGCCAGGACGATGTCACCTTCGGCACCGTCACCGACCGCCGCAACCGCCCCGAGCTGACCGGCGTCGTCGGGCTCGGGCTCTCGTCGACCGTGCTGCGCATCCACCTCGACGACGATCCGCGCTTCGCCGACACCGTGGCCAGGGTGCGCGACGACCTTGCGGACGCGCTCGATCATCACGTGCCGTTCGACGAGCTCGTGCGCGAGCTGCAGCCCGAGCGGGATCCGGCGATGCATCCGGTCTTCCAGGCGGCTTTCGTCCTCGAGCCCCCGATGAAACCGGTCGATCAGCAGTGGAGCCTCGCCCAGATGGAGGTGGAGATCGGCGACGCGATGGGTGTCGCGAAATTCGATCTGCATCTCGAACTGGACGAGCGGCCGGAAGGGCACCTCGCCGGGCGCCTGCTCTACAACACGGACCTGTTCCATCCCGGCACCGCGCGACGCATCGTGGCAGCTTTCATGGCCCTGCTCGACGGGATCGCGGCCGACCCGGCGTCTCCGGTGTCGGCGCTGCCGGTGCTCTCCGGCGCCGAACGCGATCGCATCCTGCACGCCTGGAACGACACGGCGCGCGCGTACCCGTCGTCCAGCACCTTGGCGGATCTCCTTGAAACGCAGGCGGTTGCGAGTCCTGAGGCCGTCGCCGTTTGCTTCGGATCCGCGCGCCTGACCTACCGCGAGTTGCACGAGGCGGCGAACGCCCTCGCGCATCGCATCGTCGCTGCCGGCGGGGGACCGGGCCGCGTCGTCGCGCTGCTGTGCGAGCGCTCACTCGAGATGGTCGTCGGGCTGCTCGCCATCGTGAAGGCGGGCGCCGCCTACCTGCCCCTCGACCCGGCGCTGCCCGGGGCCCGCCTCGAGTACCTGCTTTCGGACTCGGCGGCGCAGGTTCTCGTCCGGAGCCGGCAGCTGGCGGGCGAGCTCGCCACTGCGGCGCATGTCGTCGATCTGGACGGGTGCCTGGACGGCCGTGCGGCGCAGCCGCCGGCGCGCTCGACCGTCGCCGGCGACCCGGTGTACCTGCTGTACACGTCCGGCTCGACCGGGCTTCCCAAGGGCGTCGTGGTGTCACACCGCGCCCTGGCCAACCTCATGACCGCCATGGCGGATCAGTTCGACTTCAACACCGAGAGCCGTGTCCTGGCGCTGACGACGATCTCGTTCGACATCGCGGCCGTGGAGATCTGGGTTCCGCTGATGCGCGGGAGCCGGGTCGTCATCGCCAATCGCGAGCAGGCCGTGGATCCCGCGCTGCTCGCAGGCCTCATCCGCTCCGAGGCCATCACGATCGCCCAGGCGACTCCGACCAGCTGGCAGATCCTCGTGGACTCCGGCTGGACCGGCAGCCCGGGGATGGTCGCCCTCTGCGGCGGGGAGACGCTGCCCCCCGGCCTCGCCGCCGCCCTGCTGGATCGCTGCGCGGCGGTGTGGAACGAGTACGGGCCGACGGAGACCACCGTCTGGTCGACGCTGGAGCCCGTCACCGGGCACGGTCCGCTGACGATCGGCCGCCCGATCCAGAACACCGCCGTGTACGTGCTCGACAGCCACTTGCAGCCGGTTCCGGTCGGCGTGAGCGGGGAGCTCTGGATCGGCGGTGACGGGGTCGCCGACGGCTACTGGAACCGGCCGGAGCTCACCCGCGAGCGGTTCGTGGCCGATCCCTTCCGGCCGGGCGAGCGCATGTACCGCACCGGCGATCTGGCCCGGTTCCTGCCCGACGGCAGGTTGCTGCATCTCGGCCGGCTCGATCAGCAGCTTAAGCTGCGCGGGCAACGCATCGAGCCGGGTGAGATCGAGGCAGCCCTGCTGCAGCTGTCGGGGATCCTGTCCGCCGCGGTGGTGGTCACCGAGCGCAAGCCGGGAGACCAGCGCCTGGTCGCGCACCTGGCCGCCGAGCCGGGCACGAGCCCGCTCGCCCCGGCGGAGCTGCGTTCGGCGTTGCAGCGCACCCTGCCCGAATACATGGTGCCGGCCGCCTATGTCTGGCACGACGCGCTCCCCACGACGGACAACGGAAAGCTCGACCGCAAAGCGCTTCCCGCACCGTCCGAAGGTGACCTCGCCCGGGTGACGCGCGAGCGCGCGCCGCGCACGCCGCTCGAGCGCACGCTGCTCGGTATCTGGGCGCGGCTGCTCGGCGTCGATTCGGTGGGGCTGGACGAGGACTTCTTCGACCTCGGCGGACACTCGCTGCTGGCGGTGCGGCTCGTCGCCGAGCTCGAATCGCAGCTCGGGATCACGGTCCCGGTGGCCACGCTGATCGACGGTGAGGCAACCGTCCGCGCCCTCGCCTCCCGCCTGCCCCAGGGCCCGGCGCCGACGCCGGCGCCTGCCTCAGCGGGTCGCTCGCAGGTCGAGGTCGTCCGCTTCGACGGCGACCGGACCAAGACCCCGCTGATCGTGTTCTTCCTTTCGCGTGAGTGGTTCCTCGCGATGCGCAACCTGCAGCCGGCCTTCGCCGGTGACCGGCCGTTCATCGGTGTGCTCTGCGGCCTGGATGCGAGCGGGCGATTCCCGCGCGATAGCAGCATCGAGCAGATCGCCCGCGAGATCCTCCCTACGGTGCGCGAGCTGGCCGGCGCCGGGCAGGCGTGCTGCCTGTCGGGGTTCTCGCTCGCCGGCCTCCTCGCCTACGAGGTCGCCGACCTGCTCGCTTCGGAAGGGCGACGCGTCGAGCGGTTGGCGCTGCTCGATACCTACGCCCCGAAGGTCTTCGATCACTCGCTGCGCGCCTCGTTCGAGCGCGCGTATCACCGGCGGACTGTCCGGGACACCGCTCGCGTCGTCTGGGGGCGTCTCGGCGACGAGCTGAGGCAGATCCGGGACGAGGCGCTGTCGCGGCTCACCCGCAAGCCGCTCGTCGTGTTCGACGAGTACGGCGCGCGCCGGCTCTTCCGTGCCTACTCGCCGAGCGGCCATTCCCACGCGATGGACGTCTTCGTCGCCTCCAAGTCGGCGGAGGAGGTGACGAATCCGACGCTCGGCTGGACCAACCTGCATCGCGGGCCGGTGCGGGTACACCACGTGCAGGGCGACCACCACTCGATCATGCACGGCGGGGCGGGGCGCGATCTCGGTGAGGCGCTGGCGAAGGCGCTGCTCGCGGCGCCCCCGGGCGAGCAGCCGCTGCCCCTTACGGTGGGCTCTGCGGGCGCCGCGTCGTACCAGGCCGCCGACGCCTGACCCGTCGCACGATTCGCGCCTCGCTACCCCGTCGGCGACCGTACAGATCGCCGTGCCGACCGCCGGTTCACGGCGAGCGCGGCGGCCCAACCCGGCTCGACCTCGAGCGGTTCGATGCGCCACCCGGCGACGAGCTCGCCTACCGCGCCCCAACCGCGCGGCCGGAAGGAGCCGGTGCTTGCCAGCTCGACGGCGAAGGAGTCCAGGTTCGCCTGGAGGCCGACCCCGATGCCCTTCAGGAGCGCCTCCTTGCGCGTCCAGCAGCGAAAGAACGCTTCGACACGTTCGACGCGATCGTCGATCGCCGCGAGCGCGGCGCGCTCCGGAGCCGAGAAGAAGCGAGCGGCCAAGCCGTCGATGTCGACGCCGGGATCGATCCGTTCGAGGTCGATGCCGAGCGCAACTATCCCGCGGTCCGCCGTGATGGCGATCAGAGCGCGGCCCTCGCTGTTGCTCAGGTTGAACACGGGCGCCGGCGCGGTCGCTGCGGCGGGGAGCAGGTACGGCTTGGTCGTCCCGTCCTGCACCGCGAACCGCAACTTCTCCGGTGGGGCTGCGGTGTATTCGGCGAGCAGGGTGCGCAGGATGGCCCGGCCCGCCGTGAACCTGCGCCGGTCGCGCTCCTGGACGAAGCTACGCGCGCGCCGGCTCTCCTCGTCAGAGAGGGTGGCGGCCAGCTTCTCGAGCAGGGGGTCCGGGAACGCCAACCGCGCCGACCACACGCTGATACCGGGATCGGGCGACGCCCACCGCTCGGCAGGCAGGCCCGCGAGCGGCACCCCATCGGTCATTCGGACACCGTAGGTGCATCAGGGGATCAGCTTCCAGCTGACCGGACTGGGCGTGGATGGCCTGGGCACGAGTACGCCAGGCCCGGCACCGCGCCGCGCTTGAGATGCTGCGTCGGCCGCGAGGCAGAGTGAGGGGGTAACTCTTTGACGGCCGCTGATCTCGCGTGCGGGTGCCGGTTCTGTGACGCGCATGTGACGGCATGTGGCAAACGGGCGAAGGTGACTGCAAGTCGGCACTGCCCCTCGCCGCCACGACCTATGATTTGGACGTTCGAGCCGTCAATCGAACGATAGGACCCATCGTACGAAGCCCCGCAGCCGCCGACCGGCCTGGAGATCGCGTTGCCCACGGACGTGCGACGGACACCCTCCAGTGCCAGCCGCCGGGGCCGGTCCACCCGCGGCCTTCGCTTCCCGGGCCCGCGGTCGCTCGCCGCCGCTGTCGCGGTCGTGCTGCTGGTCCTGGTGGTGACCCCGGCCGGGCGCAAGCAGCTGCGGTTGTCGTTCACCAAGAGCCCGGCCCACTACACCGAGCTGTTCTTCGCGCGGCCAACTGCCCTGCCGACGACGATGCCGGTGCGGGGAACGGCCGCGCTGAGCTTCGTGATCCGTAACCACGAGGCCGGACGCGTCACCTACCGCTACCGGCTCGTGGTGAGCGGCGCCGGCACGGACACCACCGCCACCGGGACGGCCGCCGTCGGCAAGGGTGCGGAGGCGACGCTGACACCGGTGGTGCGGGTCGGCCCCGCCGGCAAATACACGGTGCGCATCGAACTGCCGGGGCATCCGGAGTCACTGCAGTTCCAGGTGACGGTAGGCGCATGACCCGCGTCGACGACCCGCCGCTCGCGCGCCGCCGGCCGGCCCCGCCTCAGCTCGCGCATGCCGCCGCCCGGGGCACCGGAGGCTGGCGCCTGCTGGGCGTGCTGCTCGCGCCCGTCGTGCTCGCCAACGTCCTGCTGCTCGCCGACGTGAGCGTGCCGGGCCTTTCGCCGGTGCTCGGCATGTGGTTCGCCGTAGTGCTGCCGGCGATGCTGCTGCACGCGAAGCTCGACTTCGCCGGCACCCGGGGGCCCTCCCGCGCCGTCATGAGCCTGGTCACCGCGCTGGGGCTGCTGCTGCTCTTCGGGCTCGTCCTGAACTTCGGGCTGGCAGCCGTCGGGGTCGGCCGGCCGCTCTCGCGGATCCCCATCACCCTCGGCCTCGACGCCATGCTCGCCGGGATCGTCGCCTTCCGCCGCGCCCGGGTGCCGGCCCTTACCCCCAGCCACCGGTTGACCAGCGACGAGCAGGGCGTGCTCATCCTGTCGGCGGTGACGGTGGTGCTGGCGATCGCCGGAGCCATCCGACTGAACAACGGCCAGGGCGCCGCGGTGACGATGGTCATGCTGGCCCTCGTCACGCTGACCTTCATCCGGCTGCTCGTGCTGCGGAAGAGGATCAGCGAGGGCGCCATCCTGCAGACGATCTACCTGCTGGCGCTGGCGATGCTGTTGATGACGTCGTTGCGCGGCTGGTATGTCACCGGTCACGACATCCAGCGCGAATCGGTGGTCTTCGAGCTGGCCAACCACCACGGCAACTGGAGCCCGCTGCGGCTGCGCGACGCTTACAACGGCTGCCTGTCGATCACGATCCTGCCCGTCATGCTGCTGAAGGTCACCGCGATCCCGGACGTCTTCGTCTACAAGGTGCTCTTCCAGCTGCTGTTCGCGACGTGCCCGCTGGCCGTCTACCTCATCGCGCGACGCTTCGGCTCGGCGGGCATCGGGCTGTTGGCGACGATCTACTTCATCGGCTTCCCGACCTTCTTCATCGACATGCCCTACCTGAACCGGCAGGAGATCGGGTTCCTGTTCCTCGGTGCTGCACTTCTCATGATCGTGCAGCGCAGCCGGGACCGGGCAGCCGCCCGCGGCTGGCTGACGGCGTTCAGCGTCGGGCTGGTGCTCACGCATTACTCCACCAGCTACGTGTTCGGAGCGATCCTGGTCTTCGCTTGGCTCGGCGAGAAGCTGCTGCGGCTGCGCAGGCTGCGCGAGGGTCGCCACCGGCCGGCCGAGCGGCCGCGCCTCCCGGCTCGCGGGACCGTGGTGGCGCTCGCGAACGTCGTGGTCGTCATCGCCCTCTCGCTGCTCTGGTACGGGCCCGTCACCGGCGCGAGCAGCGGGATCGTCACCTCGCTCGACAACGCCGCGCGCGCCTTGGTCGGGACCGAGTCGGGCAGCAAGGCATCGGAGACGAGCTACGGGCTGTTCGGCTCGCAATCCGTGACGCCCCAGCAGCAGCTCTCGCAGTACATCCAGCAGTCGGTGGCCGACACCAAAGCCGCCCGTGACGCCGGCGCCTTCTACCCGCTGGCGCTCGCCGACGGCTACCCGCTCCCGATCGTCCCGCTCGCCGACGCCCCGGTCACCCGGGTCGGGCAGGACCTGGAGTCCGCTCACATCCCGCTCGCGAAAGCCAACCGCTTCATCCGGGAGGGAATCGCCAAGCTGATGCAGGTCCTGGTCCTGCTCGGGCTGGTCTACGTCGCGCTGCGCGGCGCCGCGTCGGGGCTGGTGGTCACGCAGGAGTTCTTCCTGCTGGCCGTCGCCAGCCTGGCGGTGATAGTGGCGCAAGTGCTCGTCCCGAACCTCTCGGTCGACTACGGGCTGCTGCGCGCCTTCCAGCAGGCGCTTTTCGTGCTGGCGCCGTTCCTGGCGATCGGCAGCGTCGCCCTGTTCAGGCCGCTCGGCCGCCTGGCCCCGTCCCTCGCCCGCGCCGGGCCCCCGCTCGCCGCGACCCTCGCCGTCGGTGCCTTCGTCTCGACGAGCGGCCTGCTGCCGCAGCTGACCGGCGGCTACCCGCCGCAGCTGAACCTGAACAACGCCGGGAACTATTACGACCTGTACTACGTCACTCCCAATGAGGTGGCAGGCATCGAGTGGACACTCGGACACGTGCCGCCGGGCGAGGCGGAGGGCAACATCCTGGCCGACACGTACACCTCCGGGCGGGTCGAGGCGTACACCGGCGTCTCGGATCTCGGTGACATCGTGCCGCCGCTGGTGCGCCGCTACAGCTATGTCTTTCTGGGCAACGCTTCGGTGCGCTCCGGGACCTCGTCGGCGTCGATCGACGGCGACGTCGTCACCTACCGGTACCCGCGGCAGTTCCTGACCGGGGTCAAGGCGCTCGTGTACAGCAACGGGGGGAGCGAGGTCTTCCGGTGACACCGCCGAGCCGGCCCACCGGAGCCCGGCCACATGCGTTGCTTCGCGTGATCGAGCGCTTCGCTCTCGGATGTTGGGTGCTGTCCGTCGTCATCGCGGTGCTGCACCCCGATCGGCTGACCCAGCCCCCGCTCGACCTCCCGCTGCACGTTCGCACCGACACGTTCGGGGCAGCCGGCTTCCTCGTCGCCGCCGCGGTCAGCGTCCCGCGCCGGCGGCTGTCGGTGGGACGGTCGTGGCGTCCGTGGGTGAACGGCCCGGGCGATCGCGCCCTACCGGCGCCCGGTTACGACGTGGCCGCAGCCGCCGCCGACCTGGCCCTGCTGGTGGCGCTCTACATCGCCGGCAACTGGATCCACCACCCGCGGACCATGCCGATGCCGCTCACTCACTTCGCCTCCTGGCCGTCGGAGCGGCTCACCGGCGCGGTGGCCTTCGTCCTGGCCGTGGCGGCGGGCTGGCACGGGAGCTGCTCCGCGGCGACGCGCCGGTCGCTTCCCGCAGCCCCTGGTGGCGGTGAGCCTCTCGCAGGCGGCCGGTCGCGCCGGGCTTTTCCCAACAATTAATGCTGGGCTCCCGCGTCGCGACTTGCACCGGACCACCGGCTGCCGCAACCTGCGAGGATGCTCTGCGAATGCGGCCACCGGCGCGAGGCGCACGTGCACCTTCGGCCGGGTTCGGACTGCAGCACCGAGGGATGCACCTGCCGGAGTTTCCGGCCCGTATCGTGGGTCGCGCGCCTTTTTGCTCCCTTTCGCCCGCCGGCGCCGCTGAGGCTTGCTTGTGATCGTCCGCGCTCGTCCGGCCGCCGCTGCCCCCGCGCCGCGCCGCGTTGCGGGGACGTTCGGACTCACGTCTGCCGGTGGCGAGTACCTAGGTCCCCGTTCGGGCATGGAGAAAGGCAGGAGACTCGAGTCGAGGCGGTTATCAGCCGAAAAGGTCTTACGTGAGTGGGCGAACCCCGGTTCGCGACACGCGGGCCTGCAGGCTGCCCGCCGGCGCCTCGGGGTTCTGGTGGCGTTACTCGGACTTTTCGCACTCACCCTGGCGTCAACAACCTCCTGTGCCGTGACGAACGTCCGGCTGCCCACCAAGACGTACGGCGTGGCCTGGGGTGACGAGCTGGTCTGGATGACGCCGGACCGGCTGACGGCAGCGCTCGACGACGCGAAGAACCTCGGAGCCACGTCGGTGCGCCTCGACGTGTCCTGGGCCGACGTGCAGTGGGACGGGCCGAACACTGACCGCTGGGCCGATCTCGACCGGGGTGGTGTCCGCAGCCCGCAAGCGCGGCCTCGGCCTGCTCCCGGTGATCGCCTACACCCCGCCGTGGGCCGCCGCCGCCGGTTGTAGCGGGCAGAGCTGCGCCCCGCGTTACCCTGGCGCGCTTCGCCGATTTCGCCAAGCTCGCCGTCGCCCGCTACCAGGGCCAGGGCGTCCATACCTGGGAGGTGTGGAATGAGGAGAACATGTCGCGGTCCTGGAAGCCGGCTCCTGACGCCCGGGCCTACGCGACGCTGCGCACGCTCACCAGCTCCGCGATCCGCTCCGCCGACCCCCACGCTTACGTGATCATGGGTGGGCTCGCTTCGGTCACCGGCGGCAACGGCAATGTGGAGACGCTGTCCTTCCTCAAGCAGGTCTGCGCGCTAGGCGGTAACTGGGTCGTCCACGCGGTCGGCTACCACCCCTACACCTACCCGTACCTGCCGAGCTACCGCGGCAGCGGCTGGAACACCCCGTGGGACACCATCGACCGCGGGCGCGTGACGCTGACCAGCATCCTGGCGGCGGCCGGGAGCCCGGGCATGCCGATCTGGCTCACCGAATACGGGGCTCCGACGGGGCGGGCCCGGGTCGGCATCGAACGGGCAGGCGCAGACCATCAGCTTCTTCACCGACCACGTCACCGAGGCACGCCAGGCCACCATCGCCGCCGACGCCGTTGCCACCGCCGCGGCCGATCCCCGAATCCACGGGCTGTTAATAAAAAAAAAAAAAAAAAAAAAAAAAAAAAAAAAAAAAAAAAAAAAAAAAAAAAAAAAAAAAAAAAAAAAAAAAAAAAAAAAAAAAAAAAAAAAAAAAAAAAAAAAAAAAAAAAAAAAAAAAAAAAAAAAAAAAAAAAAAAAAAAAAAAAAAAAAAAAAAAAAAAAAAAAAAAAAAAAAAAAAAAAAAAAAAAAAAAAAAAAAAAAAAAAAAAAAAAAAAAAAAAAAAAAAAAAAAAAAAAAAAAAAAAAAAAAAAAAAAAAAAAAAAAAAAAAAAAAAAAAAAAAAAAAAAAAAAAAAAAAAAAAAAAAAAAAAAAAAAAAAAAAAAAAAAAAAAAAAAAAAAAAAAAAAAAAAAAAAAAAAAAAAAAAAAAAAAAAAAAAAAAAAAAAAAAAAAAAAAAAAAAAAAAAAAAAAAAAAAAAAAAAAAAAAAAAAAAAAAAAAAAAAAAAAAAAAAAAAAAAAAAAAAAAAAAAAAAAAAAAAAAAAAAAAAAAAAAAAAAAAAAAAAAAAAAAAAAAAAAAAAAAAAAAAAAAAAAAAAAAAAAAAAAAAAAAAAAAAAAAAAAAAAAAAAAAAAAAAAAAAAAAAAAAAAAAAAAAAAAAAAAAAAAAAAAAAAAAAAAAAAAAAAAAAAAAAAAAAAAAAAAAAAAAAAAAAAAAAAAAAAAAAAAAAAAAAAAAAAAAAAAAAAAAAAAAAAAAAAAAAAAAAAAAAAAAAAAAAAAAAAAAAAAAAAAAAAAAAAAAAAAAAAAAAAAAAAAAAAAAAAAAAAAAAAAAAAAAAAAAAAAAAAAAAAAAAAAAAAAAAAAAAAAAAAAAAAAAAAAAAAAAAAAAAAAAAAAAAAAAAAAAAAAAAAAAAAAAAAAAAAAAAAAAAAAAAAAAAAAAAAAAAAAAAAAAAAAAAAAAAAAAAAAAAAAAAAAAAAAAAAAAAAAAAAAAAAAAAAAAAAAAAAAAAAAAAAAAAAAAAAAAAAAAAAAAAAAAAAAAAAAAAAAAAAAAAAAAAAAAAAAAAAAAAAAAAAAAAAAAAAAAAAAAAAAAAAAAAAAAAAATTTTTTTTTTTTTTTTTTTTTTTTTTTTTTTTTTTTTTTTTTTTTTTTTTTTTTTTTTTTTTTTTTTTTTTTTTTTTTTTTTTTTTTTTTTTTTTTTTTTTTTTTTTTTTTTTTTTTTTTTTTTTTTTTTTTTTTTTTTTTTTTTTTTTTTTTTTTTTTTTTTTTTTTTTTTTTTTTTTTTTTTTTTTTTTTTTTTTTTTTTTTTTTTTTTTTTTTTTTTTTTTTTTTTTTTTTTTTGGGGGGGGTTTCGGCCAGCGTGCGGGCCACGACCTCGACCCCGCCGAGATGGGGCGGGTAGAACCCGGCAACCTGCGCAATGGCCGCCCGCGAGCGGGGCCGGCGCGGCGAAGGCGCCTGCCGGCGGGACACGAATGCCGCCCGCGCCCGTATCCCCCGGCCGGTGTGCGTCGTCGCCGGCCGTTCCGCGTCGTCACTCTGTGCAACAGCCGGAGCGCTTCGGGTCGACTCGACGTGCGCATTCATCTCGCCCTTTGTAACAACTCGTGTTCGACATAACCAGCGGAATGCGAAACGATGAGCCGACCGCGCGGCCCCGGAGCCTCTGAAGCGGCCCCAGGCGGGGTGTCGCGCGCCGCGAGGAATCGTGATTCGGGGGGTTAGGCGATTTCGCTCAAGGCTGCGCTGCGCGAAGGCCTGGACCATCGGTGGTGGCCGGTCTCGCATCTCGAGCAGTGCGTGTACGTCACCACCAGCTGGGATGACGGACACGTCCTGGACCACGAGGTCGCGCGCCGGCTCGCGGCGCGTTACCTGCCCGGCACGTTCTACGTGGCACCCGGAAACGTCGAGCTGCCCGAAAGCGAACGTCTCGGCGAGGCGGGGATCGCCGAGCTCGCCGAGGCCTTCGAGATCGTCGGCCGACACCCTCACCCACCTGCGCCTGCCGAGCCTGCCCGCGGCGCTTGCCGAGGCCGAGATCCGCGACGGCAAGGCCGCGCTCGAGGACATCACCGGCCGCGAGCTGGTGAGCTTCTGCTACCCGTGCGGGGCGTACCGCCCGGAACACGTCGCGATGGTGCGCGACGCGGGCTTCCGGGTCGGCCGGACGGTGCGCCGCTACTCCCAACGTCGTCGGTGATCCGCTCCAGATGCCGACCACGATGCACTGCTACCGCCACCTCGTCGACGTCATCCCGGCGTTCCAGGCCGCCGGGCGCCGGCTGCCGCCGGCCCGCGGCCTTTACCGCGACTTGGGAGCGGATGGCCATCGCGCTTTTCGACACGGTGCTGGAAACCGGCGGGGTGTTCCACCTGTGGGGCCACAGCTGGGAGCTCGACGGGCGCCGCGACTGGGAGCGCCTCGACCGCGTACTCGACTACATCGCGGGCCGCAGCGACGTGCGATACGTCGCCAACGGCGAGCTCGGCGCCATCGCGCCCGAGTCGGCGGCATGACACGTCCCGGTCGTCCGCGTTGGCGGGTGCGCCGCTCCCGAGCGCTAGCGCCGGCCACCAGCGCGGGGCGCGGCGAGGGTGGCGGGCCCCGGCGCGTCGTCCTCGTCTCGCACTACTTCCCCCCGCATCCCGGGGGCATCGAGTTCGTCGCCTACAACGAGGCGCGGCTGCTGGCCGCAGCCGGCCTGTCCGTCGTCGTCGTCACGTGCGAACCTGACGGTGCGACGACTCTGGAGCTGCATCCGGACGGGTTCTCCGTCTACCGCATCCCGGGCCTCGATCGGCCTCGAGCGCCGCCGCGGCATTTTTTTCCTCGCTCGATGTCACCAGTCGAGGCGCGTGCCCCACGCCCTGCTTCGACCTGGTACGCCTCGCCGACGTGGTGCATGTGCACGACAGCCTGTACCTGATCAGCTGGGTGGCGGCCGCCTGGTGCGCCCTGCTGAGGCGGCCGCTGGTTGTCACCCAGCACGTGCACCACGTGGCCCACCCGAACCGGGTCGTCGAGCTGGCCCAGCGGGTCGTGTACCGGACCGCGGGCCGGTTCGTGCTGCGCACGGCGCGCCACGTCGCCGTCGTGAACTCGCAGGTGGCCGGGTTCGTCGCCCGCGTCGCCGCCGACCCCGAGCGGGTGATTATCCCTGTCCAACGGGGTCGATCGAAGCCTGTACTTCCCTGTCGCGGGGGAGGCCCACCGGCGGGAGCTGCGGCTGATGCTGGGGCTGCCCCCGGACGAGGTGCTCGTGCTCTTCGTCGGGCGGCCGGTGCCCAAGAAGGGCATAGACCTGCTGCTCGAGGCGGCCGGCGACGACGTGAGCGTCGTGGTGGCGGGCGGGGAGCTGGCTGCGCCGCGGCCGGGTGGGCGCGTCATCACGCTCGGCGCCGTCAGCCAGGATCTTCTTGCCGACGTCTACCGCGCCTGCGACATCTTCGTGCTGCCATCGGAGGCGGAGGCTTTCCCGCTCACCGTGCAGGAGGCCATGGCATCGGGCCTGCCGGTGATCACCACCGACGACCCGGGGTACGACATGTACCAGCTCGACCGCGAGCTGGTCCGGCTGGTGCCGCGTCGGGTCCTGGAGCTGCGCGCGGCCATCCTGGAGCTGGTCGCGGATCCGCACCTGCGAGCGCGCATGGGGCGGTCTTTCGCACGCGACGGCCGCCTCGCAGCTTCGACTGGGCCGTGCACCGCGGCTCGCTGCTCGCCCTGTACCGATCCGCGCTCGAGCACGGGGGATCGCCGCCGCGGCGGCGCGTCGCCGAGCGGGGCGGGGGAGAGCGGGGTGAGGCGGAGGCCTGCCAGGGCCGTGTCAGAAACTCACTCTGAGTAATCATTGCGTAGCCCGTCCGGTGTGCTGTCACAACGGCGGAACAAGGCATTGAGGGGGCCTTCGGGCTCTCGACCACAGCTATTCATCTCATGAATACCTCATCATCAGTCGAGAGGCGACTGGTACTGAAAAGTCATACTACTGCCCATATCTCCGGGGCGGTATAGGCGCTCATGGTTATGCCCCGTCGCGGAAAGTAGCCGATCTTGCGCGCGGGGGCTCGCCGGCCGCGCACGCAAAAAGTTCGAACTCGCCGAGGGTCTCGCCAAAGCCAGAAGCACTGCGTATCGTCACGCAGTGTTGAAAGCGTCGCTCACGCCATTCGTGTCGGATGCGGGCGGTGGGTTCGGCGCAGTGGTCGTGGTGAGCGTGGGTGTGCGCGCCGAGGACTTGTCTTCGGCAGGCGCCCTGCCAGATCGGGGGTTCCATGCAGAGCCTGCGGTCGTGAGGACCTAGCGAAATCGTTGGGTCTGGCAGGGTGAGCACGCCGACGGGCGGCGGCCACGTCCTGCAGCAAAACGGGGAACATGCGTCCCCCATTCGGAACAGGGACCGAATGCAGTCACTGTCCATCGTTGTTCCGGCGTTGAACGAGCGTCAGAACATCGAACGTGTCGTTGCAGCAGTTCCGCTCGATCGGCTTGCCAAGATGGGCTGGGAAACCGAGATCCTGGTGGTGGACAGACGGTTCCACGGATGGCACGGCCGACGTGGCCCGCCGGGCCGGGGCCCGGGTCGTCGTCCAGCCGGTGCGGGGCTACGGCAACGCCTACAAGGCCGGTTTCGCCAACTGCCAGGGCAGCATGATCGCGACGGGTGATGCCGATCTCACCTACCCGTTCGACGAGCTGCCGAGGCTTCTGTCGCTCCGTCCTCGAGGAGGACCTCGACTTCCTCACCACCGGAGAGCCTGCCAGCAGGCCGCCGGCCAAGCGATGAAGCCCTCGCACCGCGTCGGCAACATGCTGCTCACCGGGGCGAGCCGGGCGCTGTTCGGCTTCCCTTTCAACGACTCGCAGTCCGGCATGTGGGTCTTCCGGCGCAGCATCCTCTGGTCCCTCGACGTGCGGTCCGGCGGCATGGCGTTCTCACAGGAGATCAAACACGAGGGCCATCCTTCGCGGCTTCCGCTGCGCCGAGGTGCCCATCGAGTACCGCCAGCGGGGTGGGCAGGGCAAGCTCAACGCCACCCGCGACGGCCTTCGCAACCTGGGCCAGCTCGCCCTGCACCGGGCGCGCAGCGCGGGTAACGACGTCCAGCCAGCGGTCATCGACCTGCGGTCCCCGATCCTTCACGTCGTCGAGGAGAGGCCGATGTCCTCGAGACTGCCCTCTAGCCATGTCCTCGGGGCCGTGATGTCAGTGTTCGGGATGTGCTGCCGCTTCGCGTCACGCGGTCCGCCGAGCCAAGCCTGCCAAGGCGATCAGAGCCCGCTGGTCGTCACCGCATGCCGATGGACATCTCCGGGCGCCATCGCGGGGAGGGCGAGGGCCAAAAGCGGGTCCGCCAGGCGTCCACCCGGCTGGCGGGCGACACGCTCCTCAGCAACTCACTCTACCTCATGCTCGACACCGCGGCGATGGCGGTGCTAGGCTTCGTCGTCTGGCTGCTCGCAGCCCGGCTGTACCACCCGTCCGACGTCGGGGTGGGCACCACCCTGATCTCGGCCAGCGGGTTGCTCGGCCTCGCCAGCCTGCTCGGGTTGAACAACTCGCTGGTGCGCTACCTGCCGACCTCAGCGCGGCGGGATTCACACGTCAACACGGCGCTCTTACTGGTGCTCGGCGCGAGCGTCACCCTTGCCTGCGGCTACGTGCTCCTGCTGCCGTGGATCGCGCCCGAGCTGGCGTTCCTGCACGACTCGCCGCTGCTGTTCGTCGGGTTCGCGTTGTTTCACCGCCGGTACGGCGTTGAACCTGGTGACCGACAGCGTCTTCATCGCCTACCGCGCGGCGAAGTACAACCTCCTGCTCGACGGAGGCCTGCAGAGCATCTCCAAGATCGTCCTTGTCGTCGCACTGCAGGGGTCGGGCGCGTTCGCCATCTTCGCCGCCTCCGGCGGTGCGGCCGCGCTGGCGGTGGTCGCGAGCGTCTACGTCCTGACGCGCCGCTTCGAGCTGCGTCCGCGGTGCGCGGTGGACCGGGAGGCGGTCGCGCAAGTAGCGCATTTCGCCGGTGCCAACTACATCGCCTCGCTGCTTGAATCTCTCCCCGATCCTGCTGCTGCCGCTCATCGTGATCGACCGGCTCGGCACGGCCAGCGCCGGCTACTTCTACATCGCCCTCATGATCGCGAACGTCGTCTTCTCGGTCGCGTACTCGGTGTCGCAGTCTGTCTTCGCCGAAGCGTCCTACGGGGAGCAGAGCACCGGTGAGATCGTGCAGCACAGCACCCGGATCCTGCTGGTGCTGCTGCTCCCCGCCGGCCTCCTGCTGGCCGTGGCGAGCCCGCTGCTCATGGCACCCTTCGGCCACGAGTACTGCCGCCACGCCGCCGGCATGCTGGCTGTATTCGGACTGAGCGCGCCGCTGGTGGCGGTCGTCGACATGTGTGGCGCCGCGATGCGCGCTCGCAACCTCACCGTCCGGTACGTCGTGCTGATGGCTATTTACGCGGTCGCGATCATCGCCCTCGCGATCGCTTGGAGCGCGAACCTGACTGGTGTCGGCTGGGCCTGGTTCGCCAGCAACGGTTTCGCTGCGGTGGTCGGCGTCCTGATGCTGATGCCCGGGTGGGCGGTGCTCACCCGCGGGCCCGCGCGCCCGCCGGCCCGCTCGCTCGCGCGCTTGCGGAGGCTGCGCCCGGCCGCCGGCCTCGAGCGCACTGACACCGTTGCTACCGGGGACGGCGCGCTCGAGGCCAGCCTGGAGCCCGCGACGGCGGTCCTGGCGGGCCGCTCGCAGGACTGACGCGTGCCTCAGTCCTGCCCGATGCGGGCGGAAAGCCAGACGGCCAGCGCGCCCACGTAGGGCTCGGTGATGACGGTATGGTGGTCGCCCGGGACGGCGAGGACCGTGACCCGGCCGCCGGTCAGCCGCTGCCAGTCGGGGAGCGGCTCGCCGAACACGCGAAGGCGCTTCTCGGCGCGTACTAGCGTGAGATGAGATCGGGCAGGGCCGCAGCCGGTGCGCCAGGTAGGCCGGCAGGTCTCCTTCATGAGCCACCCGGTGCATCGCGGGGGGCATGTCGAGCAGCCGTGGCAGCACCGTGACCCACGACAGCCGGGCAGCCGCCTTCTGCAGGATCGCGTACGGCAGCGCCCGGCGGGGCTTCTGGATCATCGCCTTGACGGTGGTCAGCTGCGCCACTAGCCGCCAGTCACGGAGGCGGGCGGGCTGGCTGGGGATGATGTGCGTGTCGATCAGCCCCAGGGCATCGACGCTTTCACCGCCAGCGTGAAGCCGGGCTGCCATCTCGTAGCTGACCAGGCCGCCAAACGAGAAGCCGGCGAGCGTGAGCGGCCCGTCGGGCTGCAGGCGGCGCGCCTGCTCGAGGTAGTGCTCGGCCATGGCTTCGACGTGTCGTGAGGTCGCTGGGCCGGGTCGAGCCCGACGGCCCGGAAACCGTAGATCGGCTGGGTGGTCCTCATCCGGCCGGCGAGCAGGCGCAGGGCAAACGCGTCGCCTCCGAGCCCGGGAGTGAAGAAGATCGGCCGCCCGAACCCCTCGCGCAGCAGGATGGGGTCCGAGGAAGCCGCCTGCGCCGGCCCGACCGTGCCGAGTGCTGCCGTCAGCTGCCGCGGGGTGGGGGCGCCGATCAGGATCGAGGGCGACAGCTCGCGGTGCAACTCGTCCGCGACGATCGCGAGCAGCTCGACGGCGCGCAGGCTGTCGCCGCCGAGGGCGAAGAAGTTGTCGTCCGCGGCGACGTCGGCAAGGCCCAGCGCGCGGGCCATCAGCCGCGGGTGGCCGCGAGGCCGGCCTCGAAGTCACTGTCCTCCACCGGGCCCACGGCACCGGCGCGGGCGCGGCGGCCGTCCTCCAGCTGGATCTGCCAGGCAATCATCGCAAGGCAGCCGGGGTTCGCCAGGGCTTCGGTGGTGCCGCTCGCCGTGCCGGCGAGCAGGTGGCGGACCGCAGCCTCGGAACGCTTGCCGCTGTAGGTAGTGGGCAGCTCCGGGACCTCGACCATCAGCGCCGGAACGTGCGCGCTCGAACCGCGCTGCGAGAGCAGCAAGCGGACCTCGCGCTCCAGGTCGGGGGTCAGTAGGCCGGGCTCCTGCATCTGCACCAGCAGCACCAGCCGCGAGCCCGCGTCGCCCACCGGCTGCTCCACGGCCATGGCCGCGCTGATCTGCGGGATGTCGTCGAGGATCCGGTAGATCTCCGCCGGGCCGATGCGAAGGCCGTTGACGTTCAGTACCGCGTCGGACCGGCCGTGGATGCGGGCACCGCCGCTGGCCGTCAGCTCGAGCAGGTCGCCGTGGGTCCAGACCCCGGGCTGCGCGGCGAAGTATGCGGCGTGCAGCCGCGAGCCGTCGTGATCGCCGTGGAGGCACACCGGCCGGGAGGGGAAGGGATTGCGGCAGATGAGCTCGCCGATCGCCTCCCCACGAGCGGCGCCGACGTTGCCGACCGCCACGTCCAGCCCGAGGCTGCGGCACTGCGCCTCCCCGCGAATGACGGGCAGCGTCGGGTTGCCCAGGACGAAGCAGCCGATGATGTCGGAGCCGCCGGAGATCGACTGCAACGGAAGGTCGCCGACGTGTTCGGCCACCCAGCCGTACTGCCGGTCGGCGAGGACGGAACCGGTGGACAGCACGGCCCGTAAGCGGTGCAGGTCGACGGACCCCCGCGGGGAGAAGCCGCGGTCCTCGCACAGGCGCAGGTACGGCGGGCTGGTGCCGAAGACCGTGACCTCCTGCTCGGCGACGAGCTGCCACAGCGTCTCCGGGTCCGGCCACCGGCCCGTCGTAGAGCACGATCTGCGCGCCGCAGGCGAGCGCCGACAGCTGCCAGTTCCACATCATCCAGGCGGCCGACGTCTGGAAGAACAGCCGGTCGTCCGGGCGAAGGTCGCCGTGCAGCCGGTGCTCCTTGAGGTGCTCAAGCAGGGTCCCGCCGCTTCCGTGGACCAGGCATTTCGGCTTGCCCGTGGTGCCGGAGGAGAACAGCACGAAAAGCGGTGCGTTGAACGCGAACACCGGCCATTCGAACGGTTCGGCGGCGCCAGCTGACCCCAGCTGCCGCACGTCGTCCAGCGAGTGGACCGGCAGGCCGTGCCCCGGCTGCGCCTGTGCCGTGTCGAGGGCGATCACGTGCTGCAGGCTCGCCAGCCCGGACACGATCTCGGCGATGCGCTCGGCCTGCGGGGTGGCGCCGGATGTGCCCGCGTGGTGGGCGATGAGCACGGTGGGCTCGAGCTGGCGGAAGCGCGCGAGGGTGGAGTAGGCGCCCATTTCAGGGGCGGCGCTGGAGAAGACGGCGCCGATCGCCGCCACCGCGAGCGCGGCGATCACGGCGTCTGCCGTATTGCGCACCACGGCCGCCACCCGGTCGCCTTCCACCACCCCAAGTCGGCGCAGCCCGAGGGCCATGGTCGCGACCGCCTCGCGCAGCTCGCCGCGGGTCAGGCTGACGCGTGCCCCGGACCCGCCGCAGGCGATAACGGCGACGGCATCGGCCGGGAAGACGTCCGTGCGAAGGAGGGTGTCCGCGTAGCTCAGCCGAAGGTCTGGGAAGAAGGTGGCCTGCTCGCAGCTGTCGCTCGTGCTGACCACCGCCGGACAGCCTTGATGGGGGATGGCTGACCACTCCAGGAACAGCCGCCAGAAATCCCGGTACTCCTCGACGGCCCAGCATTCGAACTCGCGGTAATGCGCGAAAGGCCGGCCGCGCAGCGCCTCCACGTGACGGCGGAACGCGGTCAGCTGGCTCGCCTCGGCCTGTGCAGGGGTGGGGACGAACGTGGCCTGCGCCGGCCGCGCCAAAGCGGGCTCGGCCGGGGCGATCTGGAGCTGAGTCACCGCGCGGACCCGCCGAATTCACGCCGCGCCCGGCTACAACGACAACGCGCCTCGTCACCCTGAGTAATGACTGAGGGCGTCTCGAGCGCCTTACCGGCGGTCGCTACCCCATCCGGTCGCGCTTGCCTCACCCGCACCATGGTGTGGCCCCCCCGGAAGCCTGGTGGTGCGCCGCACGGGGCGGCTGCCACGGTGAAAGTTACACGCAGTGAGGTGCCGGAGTTAGGCGAAAAGCGCATTCGGAATGACCTCATCTCGGCAATCCGGCGCATTCTGTCCAGATTCCCGGTCGACTCACACGGGTCGCACATCACCACCACACCGGCGTGCGCCGGCGCTGCCACGCGAGACCGTGATGGTGCGGCCGCGCCCGGTGGGCTTACCATCGCGTCCGGCCTCGGGCGACGGCTCAGGCCGCCTTACCTATCTCTTTGCGCTTCGCCTTGACGCCGCCGGCGGCCGGCAACCCGCTCGGACGTCAGCACGTACTTGAGGGAGGGACGAGTCCAACGTTCGGCCTGAGTGGGCCTGATGTCTCGGACGTGAAAGTCGTCGATGATGACGGCGCGCTCGACGTCCAGGAGCTGGCGCCGCCACCGAGTTGAGCCATACCGGCTCAGGGTCGGTCACTTGCGGCGCTTGGCAGTTCCGAACAGCGATCGGGTGATCTCGCGGCCCAGCGTGCCGCCGACGTTGCGGGCGAAAGACTTGAACGCGCTGGAGCCGAGCACGTCGCCGACCTTGTCGGCCAGTCCCGACTGGCGGTCCTCGTCGTCACGCTTTGCCGGGCGCGCTCCCTCAGCTTGCGGCTGCGACTGTGCGGGCGCGGGGGCGGCGGTCTTCGCCAGCAGCTTCTCGTAGGCGGACTCGCGGTCCAGCACCTGCGCGTATTTGGTGGCGATGGGGGAGGCCTGCACCTGCCGGGTCTGCTCGGCCGGATCGAGCTGAGCCATCAGCGAGGTCGGCGGCCGAAGCCGGGTCCAGGCGACGGGAGTGGGCGCACCGGTCTCGGAGAGCACGGTGACGACCGCCTCGCCGATCCCGAGGGACGGCAAGAGCTCGGCCAGGTCGTACACCTTGGACCGCGGGAACGTCGACACGGTCGAGGAGAGCGATTTCGCGTCGCTCGGGGTGAAGACGCGCAGGGCGTGCTGCACCCGGTTGCCGAGCTGCGCCAGCACCTCGGGCGGCACGTCGGTGGGCACCTGGGTGACGAAGAAGACGCCGACTCCCTTGCTGCGGATCAGCCGGACGGTCTGGGCGATCTGGTCGAGGAAGTCCTTGCTGGCATCGCGGAAGAGCAGGTGCGCCTCGTCGAAGAAGAACACCAGCTTCGGCCGGTCGAGGTCGCCCACCTCGGGGAGATCGTGGTGCAGGTCGGCGAGCAGCCACATGAGAAAGGTCGAGAACAGCGCGGGTTTGTCCTGCACGCCGGCGAGCTCCAGTACCGAGACGATTCCCTTGCCGGCGGCGGACGTCCGTAGCAGTTCGGCGGTGTCGAACTCAGGCTCGCCGAAGAACTGCTCCCCGCCCTGATCGGCGAAGCCGATCAGCTCGCGCAGGATGACGCCCGCCGTCGCTTTCGACAGCCCGCCGAGGGCGGCGAGCTCGGACGCGCCGGCGTCGCTGGTGAGGTAGGTGATGACGGCCCGGAGGTCCTTCAGATCCAGGAGCGGCAGACCCGCCTTGTCGGCCCAGTGGAAGACCAGGCCGAGGGAGGACGATTGCACGTCGTTGAGCCCGAGCGTCTTGCTCAGCAGCACCGGCCCGAAGCTGGTCATGGTGGCCCGAAGCTGCGCACCCTTGCCGTCGTCGCCGAGGGTGAGGAACTCGACCGGTGCTCCGGTCGGCTGCCAGTCGGTGGCGCCGACCTCGGCCGCGCGTTTGGTGATCCGATCGCTGGTTGCTCCCGGTACGGCGACGCCGGACAGGTCACCCTTGACGTCAGCGAGCAGGACCGGGACACCGGCGGCCGACAGCTGCTCCGCCATCAGCTGCAGGGTCTTGGTCTTACCCGTTCCGGTCGCCCCGGCGACGAGCCCGTGCCGGTTCATCATCGCCAGCGGCAGCCGCACCTGGGCGTCCGGTACCGCCGTCCCGGCGATGACGACAGCCCCGAGATCGACCGATGGGCCGTCGGTGGCGTACGCGTTTGCGATCTCGCCGGCCGGGTCCGATTGCTCTTCCATGTGAGAACCCTAGAGCGCCTGGCCGTGGTGGCCGTACGGTCGAAGCAAATGACGCTGTTCGACGACGGCCGGACGCTCTCGGAGCCGGCACCGGTGGCGCCGCTGGCCGCCCGCGTACGGCCGCGCACGCTGGACGAGGTGGTCGGCCACCGTGGCCTGATCGGGCCCGGGGGAGCGCTGCGCCGCCTCGCTGAGGGCGATTCCGCGACCAGCCTGATCCTGGTGGGCCCTCCGGGTAGCGGGAAGACGACGATCGCCCACCTGCTCGCCGCGAACCGTCGCTACCGCGAGCTGTCAGCGGTCAACGCGACGGTCAAGGACGTGCGCGCGGTCATCGAGGACGCCCGCAGCGCGCTGTCCAACGGCGGTGCTCGCACCCTGCTCTTCCTCGACGAGGTGCACCGCTTCTCCAAGGCGCAGCAGGACGTGCTGCTGCCGGCGGTGGAGAACGGCTGGCTGGCGCTGGTCGCGGCCACGACCGAGAACCCCTTCTTCTCGGTCATCTCGCCGCTGCTGTCGCGCTCGCTGCTGCTGCGCCTCGAGTCGCTGAGCGCGGACGACGTGCGCGAGGTGATCCGGCGGGCGCTCGCTGACCCGCGGGGGTACGGCGGCCGCCTGAGCCTGACCGCCGAGGCCGAGGAACACCTCGTCACGCTCGCCGGTGGCGACGCCCGCCGCGCGCTCACCTCGCTGGAAGCTGCCGGCCAGGACGAGGGCATCCTCGATCTCGCGACCCTCGAGCGCGCTGTCGACCGGGCGGCCGTGCGCTACGACCGCGACGGTGACCAGCATTACGACGTCATCAGCGCCTTCATCAAGTCCATGCGCGGCGGGGACACCACGGCCGCGCTGCACTACCTGGCCCGGATGATCGAGGCAGGGGAGGACCCGCGTTTCATCGCCCGCCGCATCGTCATCCTGGCCAGCGAGGACATCGGCATGGCCGACCCGACGGCACTACAGGTCGCCGTCGCCGCCTCGCGGGCGCTGGAATTCGTCGGCCTTCCCGAGGCGCGGCTGGCCCTCGCCCAGGCCGTCATCCACTGCTGCCTGGCTCCCAAGTCGAACGCGGTGATCGTCGCCTACGAGAAAGCCGCCGCCGACGTCCGCGCCGGGCTGACCGGACCGGTCCCGCCGCACCTGCGCGACGCGCACTACCCGGGCGCCGCCCGCCTCGGAGCCGGGAAGGGCTACCGCTACCCCCACGACTTCCCTGGTGGCGTCGCAGCGCAGCAGTACGCGCCGGACGTCATCGCCGGAAGGATCTACTACGAGCCCACCGACCGCGAACCCGACGCGGCCGATCGGGCGGAGGCCATCGAGCGTGTGCTGCGTGGTCCGGACGGCGACCAGCCAGCCGGGTAGGGTTTGCCGACGCCTATTAGCGCGCTGTGCGGGGCGATCACGATCATCGAGAGGGGCGCCAGATGTCTGCCGGGGCAGTCGCAGGTCTGATCGCGGCAGGCGCGTTCCTCATCTTGGCGCTCTTCGGGTGTTACGCGCTGACCAAGCTGGCGAAGATCTTCGACGAGGTCGCCGAGCGGGTACGTCAGACCGACCGGACGATCGACGAGGGCACCGACCGCATCCGCCAGGCCGGCACCACCGTCGACGAGGTCAACACCGCTCTCGCGTCGGTCAATACCGAGCTGGCCAAGGTCGAGCAGATCACCACCCACGTGGAGTCGATCACCGGCAATGTCTCGGCGCTGACCTCGGTGTTCGCGGCGACCCTCGGTGGCCCGGTCATCAAGGTGGCGGCCTTCTCCTACGGGGTGCGGCGCGCGGCGTCCAAGCGCACGGCTGCCGACATCGAGTCGCGGGTGAAGTCGGAGATGAAAGCCGAGCGCGCGGCCGCCAAGAGCGCGCGCAAGGAGCGTAAAGGCCTCACCTCATGACCCGGCGAATCTTCTACCTCGCGCTGGGCGCGACGGTCGGCGTGCTCGTCGTCCGGCGCCTCACGGCAGCGGCCGAATCGCTGCAGCCCGACAACGTCGCCCGCCGGCTTGCGGTGTCGCTGACCGGGTTCGTCGACGACGTCCGGGCCGGCATGGCCGAGCGCGAGGGTGAGCTGCGTACGGCGCTCGGGGTGGGCGAGCCCCCCGAGTCCGCGTGACGGGCAGCCCGGGATGAACACCGCAGAGATCCGCCGGCGTTTCCTCGCGCACTTCGAGTCGCGCGGGCACCTCGTGGTGCCCAGCGCGAGCCTGGTCTCCGACGATCCGACGCTGCTGCTCGTCAACGCCGGGATGGTGCCGTTCAAGCCGTACTTCCTCGGCGACCTCCCACCGCCGGCCCCGCGCGCGACGAGCGTGCAGAAAGTCGTGCGCACGATCGACATCGAGAATGTCGGCAAGACCAGCCGCCACGCGTCGTTCTTCCAGATGTGCGGGAACTTCAGCTTCGGCGACTACTTCAAGGAAGGCGCCATCCCGCTCGCCTGGGAGCTGCTCACCTCCGTCGAGAACGGCTTCGGCTTCGATCCCGACAAGCTCTGGGCGACCGTCTATCTCGATGACGACGAGGCGTTCGACCTCTGGCGCCAGCTCCTGCCCGGCGACCGCATCCAGCGCCGCGGCAAGGAGGACAACTACTGGTCGATGGGCGTGCCTGGGCCCTGCGGTCCATGCAGCGAGATCTACTTCGACCGCGGGCCCGAGCACGGCGCCGACGGCGGGCCGGTCGCCGACGAGGAGCGCTACCTCGAGGTCTGGAATCTCGTCTTCATGCAGTACGAGCGCGGCGAGGGCAGGGGCTACGACTACCCGATCCTCGGCGAGCTACCCGCCAAGAACATCGACACCGGCCTCGGCCTCGAGCGCATGGCCACCATCCTGCAGGGCGTCGAGAACCTTTACGAGATCGACATCAGCCGGCCGGTCCTCGACCGGGCGGCCGAACTCTCCGGCTCGCGGTACGGGGCCGACGAGGAAAGTGACGTCTCGCTGCGCATCGTCGCCGACCACATGCGTACCGGCGCGATGCTGGTGGCCGACGGCGTCGTCCCGTCGAACGAGGGACGCGGCTACGTGCTGCGCCGCCTGCTGCGCCGGGCACTCTCGGCGATGCACCGGCTGGGCTCGCGCGATCCCGTCGCGGCAGAACTGCTGACCAGCATCCGCCAGGTGATGAGCCCGATCTACCCCGAGCTCGACTCGGCGGTGGTCGCGTCTGTCATCTCCGGTGAAGAAGAGGCGTTCCGCTCGACGCTGGCTCGTGGCTTGACGTTGTTCGACACCGCCGTCGCTGACACCAGGGCCAGCGGCAAGAGCCAGCTCTCCGGCGATCGCGTCTTCATGCTCCACGACACCTTCGGCTTCCCCTACGACCTCACCCGCGACCTTGCCGCCGACGCCGGGCTGACGATCGATGAGGCCGGGTTCAAGGACCAGATGGAGCGGCAGGTGAAGGCCGCGAAGGCCGACCGTGAGCAGCGAAGTATCGGCAATCAGGACGTATCGGTCTACCGGCAGGCGCTCGAGCAGGGCGCGACCGTCTTCACCGGTTACGACGAGCTGCATCGCGAATCGACCGTCATCTCGCTGATCGACCCGGCCGGCGGGTTGCTGCCGGCGGCCGTCGCGGGCGATGAGGTCGGCATCGTCGTCAACGTGACGCCGTTCTACGCCGAGTCCGGCGGGCAGGAGAGCGACCACGGGCGGTTCGTCTTCGACGGCGGGGTCGCTGAGGTTCTTGATGTGCAGACGCCCGTCCCCGGGCTGATCGTGCACCGGGCCCGCGTGGTCGACGGCGAGCTCACGATCGGTACAGCCGTGTCAGCGGAGGTGGACCCGTCGCGCCGGGCGGCGGTCTCGCGCGCCCACACCGCGACGCATCTGGTGCACCGGGCGTTTCGCGGGGTGCTCGGCGAATCGGCCACCCAGGCGGGATCACTCAACGCTCCCGGCCGGCTGCGCTTCGACTTCCACTCGCCGTCGGCGGTGCCCGCGTCGGTCGTGCGTGACGTGGAAGACGAGGTCAACGAGGTGCTGCTGCGCGACTTGCCGGTCAGCGCGTTCGTGACGACGCTCGACGAGGCCCGTCGCCTCGGGGCGATGGCGCTGTTCGGTGAGAAGTACGGCAACGCCGTGCGGGTGGTCGACGTGGGGGAGCGCGACGCGCCCTACGCCCGCGAGCTCTGCGGCGGAACGCACGTCTCGCATTCGGCGCAGCTCGGTGCCGTGACGCTGCTGTCGGAGTCGTCGGTGGCGGCCGGCACCCGCCGCGTGGAGGGTCTGGTCGGCCTCGACGCGTTCCGCTACCTGGCACGCGAGCGGCTGCTGCTGAGTCAGGTGGCATCGGCGATCAAGGCGACCCGCGCGGAGGAGGTCCCGGAGCGCGTCAACGACATCGTGGTCCGGTTGCGTGACGCCGAGCGCCAGCTCGAACGGCTGCGCGCCGACGCGGTGCTCGCCAGTGCCGGCGCACTGGCCGACGCCGCCCGTGACGTCGGAGGAGTTGCGCTCGTCACGGCGCAGGCGCCCGACGGGACCGGGGCCAAGGACGTCCGCACCCTGGTGCTCGATGTGCGCGGCCGGCTGGGCTCGCGTCCGGCCGTCGTGCTCATCGCCGCGTCGACCGATGGCAAGGTCCCGCTCGTCGTCGCGACGAACGAGGGCGCCCGTGCTGGCGGGGCCTCGGCCCGCGCGCTGCTGGATGCAGTCAAGGCGGAGGTCGGCGGCGGCGGGGGAGGCAATGACGACCTGGCCCAGGGAGCCGGAGCCGACGCGAGCGCCCTGCCCCGGGCTTTCACCGCCGTAGCTGCAGCCCTTGAAGCCGTCGCCGCCGGTCAGGGCCGGTGACGAAGGGCGTGCGAATCGGGGTCGATGTGGGCAGCGTGCGGGTCGGCGTTGCGGCCAGCGACCCCGACGCCCGGCTGGCGTTTCCGGTGACGGCCGTGCAGCGCCGCCGCGACGGCAGTGACCTGGACGAGCTGGCCGGGCTGATCGCCGAGCGCGAAGGTGTCGAGGTCATCGTCGGGCTGCCGCGCACGCTGGCGGGCCGCGAAGGCGTCGCGGTCGAGGCGGCCCGTTCGTACGCGCAGGCGCTGGAGGAGCGCATCGCGCCGATTCCTGTCAAGCTTGTGGACGAAAGGTTGACTACTCTCGTCGCCGACCGGGCACTGCGCGCCGCGCACCCGCGATCCACGGCTCGTGGTCGGCGCGCTGCCATCGATGCCGCAGCCGCGGCAGGCATCCTGCAGACGTATCTGGACGGGATGGCACGGAAGGACCCGCATGAGTGATCCGCTGTCCGGGCTGCTCGGCTCCGGCGAATCGCGACGCTCGGCGCCGCCGCGCCGGCCGCTGCCTCCTCCGCGCCGTCGTCATGTCGGCTTCGGCCGGCTGTTCATCGCCATCGTCGTCATGGCCGGGCTCGTTGCCGGGGTGATCTTCGGCGGCAAGGCCATTATCAGCGACCTCACCCACAAGACGAAGATCGACGACTACTCCGGTTCCGGCACCGGCAGCGTCGACGTCACCATCGTCAGCGGGCAGAGCCCGACGACCATCGCCCGCGACCTGGCGGCCAAGCACGTCGTGAAGAGTGCCGCTGCCTTCGAGCACGCGGCCGCTGCCGACCCGACACGCGCGGCGAAGATCCAGCCCGGCGACTACATCCTGCGCCTGCACATGAGCGGCGCGGCCGCGTTCAACCTGCTTTTCGACCCGAAGGCGGTGAACGCTCAGCGGTTCACGATCGCCGAAGGTCTCGACCTCAGGCACATCCTGCCGATCATCGCGAAGGCCACCGGGCTGAAACTCGCCGATCTGACAAGCGCTGCGCTTCAACCCAAGTTGCTCGGGCTGCCCTCGTGGGCGTCAGGAGTGCAGTCGGCCGAGGGCTTCCTGTTCCCGGCGACGTACGCCCCCAAGCGCGGCACCAGCGCCGTGGCGGTGCTGAGGAGCATGGTCGCTCGCTTCAACACGGAGGCGGCCAAGCTGAACCTGGTGGCGCAAGCGCAGGCCCGGGGAGTCAAGCCACTCGACGTTGTCACCCTCGCCTCGATTGTGGAGCGGGAGGTCAACCAGAGCGCCGACCTCGGCAAGGCGGCTGCGGTGCTCTACAACCGGCTGCACGACACCGCCAACTTCCCGACGCTCGGGATGGACTCGACCGTGCGCTACGCGCTGGGCGACTACACCGGGCCGCTGACCCAGAGCCAGCTCGCGGTGCAGAGCCCGTACAACACCCGGATCAACCCCGGGATCCCGCCGGGGCCGATCGGCAATCCGGGGGAGGCCACGCTGAAGGCGGTGCTGGCTCCCGCCCAAGGCGACTGGACCTTCTTCGTCTACCTGCCCAAGGAGAAGAAGACCGTCTTCACCGCCAGCGCGAGCGAGTTCTACAACCTGCAGGCGCAGTACTGCAGCGAGTCCGGCAGCTGCTGAGTGTGGGCGAGCGTCCTCGGCTCACCGATCGCGCATAGCCTTTCCCCGACGCTCCACCGGGCGGCATATCGGGAGCTCCGGCTGACCGGCTGGAGCTACGACGCGCGCGAGTGCACGTCCGACCAACTCGCGGACGTGCTTGCTCAGGCGCGCGCAGACCCGGCCTTCGCCGGGTTCTCGCTGACGATGCCGCTGAAGCTGGCGGCGCTGGAGCTGGTCGACGAGCTGGAACCGCTCGCCGCGAGAGTCGGTGCGGTCAACACCGTCGTTCCACGGGCGGGCGGACTGTTCGGCGCCAACACCGACGTCCCCGGGATGGTCGCCGCGCTGATCGAAGCCGGGGTGACGGCGCTCGAGCGGCCGGTGGTGCTCGGTGCCGGCGGGTCGGCCCAGGCGGCCGTCGCCGCTCTGGCCGCGATGGGAGCGCCATCGGTGCGGGTGGCAGCCCGCAGCCCACAGCGGGCGGGTGCGCTCTCGGACGTCGCCAGGGCGTCCGGCATCGAGCTCACGGTCGTCGGCTGGGACCGCGAGGCGACGGGGGAGGCCGATCTGATCATCAGCGCCGTCCCCGCGACGGCCGGTGACGCGCTCGCACCGTGGACGCAGGCGTGGCCCGCGCCCGCCGCGCTCTTCGATCTGGTGTACGCGCCCTGGCCGACCCCGCTAGCCGCTGCGGCCCAGCGGGCGGGCGCGGCGGTGCTCGGCGGTCTCGACCTGCTGGTGCACCAGGCAGTGGGACAAATCGCCCTCATGACCGGTCGTCAGATCGACGTCACGGTGCTTCGGGCCGCCGGGGAGCGCGCGCTCGGCGGCCGCTGACTCAAGATCAACGCTCCCATGATCTTGTTCTGAGCTGGATGATCATGGTTATTCCATGATCATGGGTGCGTTGATCTTGGAAACGGGCGGAAGTCAGTCTCGGGGCGCGCGCGGGTTCAAGCGGGGTGTCCGGAATGCCGATGCCCGAACTACCTGCTCACCGCTCGACGACAATCGCTCGCCCCGGACCGCCGGTGCGCCGTATTCCTGGAGGTACGCCAGCGATGCCTACTCCCGCCGAATCATCCGGCGTGAACCCCGGAACCTCCTCGTATGTAGGCCATGGTGCTCGCCTCGACGCCCTGCTGACCGAGCTGATGCGCCGAACGCCGGAATTGGAGGCTGCTGCGGTCGTGACGGCCGACGGCCTTCCCATGTCATCGGCCCTTCCGGCCGGGATGGACGAGGACCGCGTGGCGGCCATGAGCGCGGCGCTGCTCTCTCTTGGCGAGCGCGCCGCCGAGGGTCTCGGACGCGGCGGGCTGAGTCAGGTGCACATCCAAGGTGAGTCTGGCGGCGTTTGGCTGCTGGCAGCGGGCGAAGACGCGGTACTGGTCGGCGTCTCCGGGCCCGATGCCAAGGCGGGCCTGGTGCTCTACGAGCTCCGCCGGGCCACCGCCGCCGTCGGCACCGCACTGGCCGCCGACGAGCTCGACGAGTTCGCCGAGTTCGCCGAGCGGACCTCCCGCGCGGCCATGGGCGCGCCTCCCGAGCTTCCCGCCCAGGCCGCCCCGGCCGCCCCGGCATCGGCGCTGCCGTCCACGCGCCCCTCCGGCATCGCAGCCGAACCCGCGACCATCGTCTCCCCTGCTAACGGCGCGGCGAACAGCACGGCTGCGACCGCGTGGCCGGCGTCGGGTTCGGGAGGCTGGTCATGAGGCTCGACGGAAGCCTCGACGACTTCGGACTCCCCGACGTCCTGCAACTTCTGTCGCAAACCCGCAAGTCCGGTGCCCTGCACCTGCAGGCCTCCGAGGAGGACCGCAAGGGCATCATCCGGCTGGGCAGCGGCGCCGTCGACGCGGCCGTCTCCGACCTTCGCCGCGAGGTGCTCGCCCGCCGGCTCGTGGGCGCTGGGCTGGTCAGCGATGAGGCGCTCTCTGCCGCGGCCGATGATGTCCGCGGCGGCGCCCCGAGCTTGCTGCGGGCGCTGCTGGACCGCTCCGGCCTGGCACACGACGACGTCACCCGGGTCGCCACCGAACAGGCGACCGATGCCGTCTGCGAGCTCCTGCGCTGGACCGCGGGAACCTTCAGCTTCATGGTCGGCGAGCAGGATCCGGACGACCTGACGCTCGGGCTGCGCCCCGAGGAGCTGGTCGCCGAAGGCCAGCGCCGCATGGAGGTCTGGCCAAACCTCACCAGCCACATCCCGTCGCCGGACACCGTCCTGCGGCTGGCTCCGTCGCCGGCGTTCGATCCCAGCTGCAGTCGCGAGGAGTGGGGCCTGCTCGCGCTGGTAGACGGGACGCGCAGCGTCAGCGAGATCGTCGCGCTGCTCGGCCGTAGCGAATTCGCTCTCGCCGGGGCGCTCGCGGCGCTCGTCGAGCGCGGACTGCTCACGGTCGACTCGACTGGCTCCGGGCTGGAGGATCTGCAGCGCCGGCAGGCGATCATCGCGAGCCTCGAATCGGCGGGCGCCAAGCCGAGCGAAGCAGCCCCGCAAGAGCCTTCACCGGCGCCCGCACTGGAAGCTGAACAATCCGATACGCCGGTCGACGTGGGGGCGCCGGCGCACGCCGGCCCGAGCGCCGAGGTGCCCCAGGCCCGTGACGCCGAGCCGGCCTACGAGCCGGTCGACAGCGCGGAGGCGAGCGGGCACACCGCGGCAGCCTCGCAGCCCCGGGAGCCGGCGCCCGTGACGCAAGGTGCGTACGACCGGCCGCTGACCAACGGCAGTGCCGCTCTGGACACCGCTCCGGCGGTCACCGAGCCCGCCCGCGGTCTCGACTCGGCCGTCACCAAGAGCCTGGTGCTTCGTCTCATTGCCGGGGTGCGGGGGCTGTAGGCGTGGTGAACCGAACGACTACCAGCAGGACCTTGCGCCGCCGCGGACGAGGTCATGCGGTCAAGATCGTGATCACCGGGCCGTTCGGCGCCGGAAAGACCACCCTGATCCGCACCATCAGCGAGATCACGGTGCTGTCCACCGAGCGCGAACTCTCGTCTGCGGCCGAAGCCCGCGCCGACAAGGCGCAGACGACCGTCGCCATGGACTTCGGGCGCATCGGCATCGACTCCGATCTGGTGCTGTATCTGTTCGGGACGCCGGGCCAGGACCGGTTCGAATTCATGTGGGAGGTGCTCGGCGAGGGAATGCTGGGATACGTCCTCGTGCTCGATGCGTCCCGGCCTGAGTCGGTGGCGGAGGCGACGACGATCCTCGCGGCGTTCCGCAGGATGGCGCCCGTGCCGTTCGTCGTCGCGGTCAACCGCAGCGACGGACTCGAACCGGACGACGAGATGAAGATCCGGGTCGATCTCGACCTCGAGCCCTCGATCCCGATCGTGCCGTGCGACGCGACCGACAAGGCGTCGGTGAAGACCGTGCTGCTGGCACTGCTGCACGCGGTCCTGGAAAGTCTCGAACGCGCCGCCGCCGTCCGCGCTTAGAACCGTAGGCGGCGTCACGTGAAGCGTCGGAGGAGATGGCCGCGCTGGCTGCGCGGGCGTCGGCGGGCTGCGGTCTGCGCGCCGGAAAGCCTCGCGGCGCCGCACCCGATGCCTTACCGCGTCCTGCTGCGGTTTCATGACGGATCGAGCGAAGTCCTCGATCCGAAATCACCCGTGGCGCTCGAGCTGCACGCGCTTGCCGACGAGTGGCTGACGGGCCGCCGATGAGTCGTCAGCAAAACCCGTTCGTGGCCTACATCAACCGGCTCTGCCTGCCGACATTCACAGGGTGAAGCAGCTCGGCGAGATCCTGCTCGACGGCGGTCTCGTCGATCACGAGCAGCTGACGACCGCGATCGAGGAGCAGCAGCGGCTCGGGCGCAGCCTCGGCCGGGTGCTGGTCGACCTCGGCATGGTCACCGAATCGCAGCTCGTCGCCGCGCTCGCGGAGCAGATCGGCCTGCAGTTCGTCGACCTCGCCGAATTCCCGGTGGATGGCAGCGCCGTCGCGAGCATCGCCCCCAACGTCGCCCGTCGGCACGTCGCGCTCCCGATTGGATACGAGGACGGCCGGCTCGTCGTCGCGATGGCCGACCCGGCGAACGTCTTCGCCGTCGACGACATCCGCTCGCTGACCGGACGTGACGTCAAGGCCGTGGTCGCCACCAAGGCCGACCTGATGGCCGCGATCGATCGCTACCACCGCAGTGACGACGCGCTCGATGAGCTCACCCACACGCTCGAGGACAACCACGACGACGACGAGCTCGCCCGCGTCAAGGAGATCGTTGACGACGCCCCGATCGTCAAGTTCGTCAACCTGCTCATCGCGCAGGCGATCGCCGACCGCGCCTCCGACATCCACATCGAGCCCGGCGAACGGGAGCTGCGCGTCAGGTTCCGCATCGACGGCGTGCTGCACGACATCATGCGTTCGCCCCGCTCGATCCAGGCCGGCGTCATCAGCCGCCTGAAGATCATGGCCGATATGGACATCGCCGAACGGCGGGTGCCCCAGGACGGGCGACTCTCCGTCCAATTTGGGGGGAAGAAGATCGACCTGCGCGTGGCAAGCCTGCCAATCGTGTGGGGCGAGAAGATCGTCATGCGAATCCTGGACAACTCGACGGCCCTGCTGCGGCTGTCAGACCTGGGTTTCCAGCAAGCGAACTTCGACCGCTGGCAGGAGTCGTTCACCAAGCCTTACGGGATGCTCCTGGTCACGGGACCGACGGGATCGGGAAAGTCGACCACCCTGTACGCCACGCTGAACCTGGTCAGCCGGCCGGAGGTCAACGTCATCACCGTCGAGGACCCGGTCGAGTACCGCATTCCCGGCATCAACCAGGTCCAGGCGAACCCCCGCGCCGGACTGACCTTCGCCCGCGCGCTGCGCTCGATCCTGCGGTCGGACCCCGACATCGTGCTGCTCGGTGAGATCCGCGACCACGAGACGGCCCAGATCGCGATCGAGGCCGCTCTTACCGGTCACCTTGTGCTCTCGACGCTGCACACCAACGACGCCCCCAGTGCGGTCAACCGGCTGATCGAGATGGGCATCGAGCCCTTCCTGGTCGGCTCGGCCCTCGACTGCGTGCTGGCCCAGCGCCTCGCCCGCCGGCTGTGCAGCAAGTGCAAGGAGGCCTACGTCCCCACCCGGGAAATGATGGCCGCCTCGCGCTGGCCCTGGCCGCACGACGAGCTGCCGACGCTCTTTCGGGCGACCGGCTGCTCGGCCTGCTCGAAGACGGGCTACAAGGGCCGCCTCGCGTTGCATGAGGTCATGCCGTTGGACGAGGAGATCGAACGCCTCGCCGTGGCCCGGGCGTCAGCCGACGCGATCGGCAGCGCCGCGCGCGGGGCGGGAATGACGACGCTGCGGGACGACGGTCTGAGCAAGGTGCTGCAGGGACTGACCTCCATCGAGGAGATCATGCGCGTCGTGGTCTGACGGGTGGCTTGACCGGCGCTGGTGCCGGTCAGGTGTTCACCCGCCGCCGGTGGCCTGTGCCAGCCAGCCGCGCTGCGTGTCCAGTGTCGCCTGCGCCTCTTCCGCGGCGCGGGTATCGCCCGCCTGCTGGGCCCTCGCGAGGCGCCGCTCGAGCTTGGCGATCGACTCGTTGAGCCGGATGACCAGCGGATTGTCGGTCGGGTCGGGCTTGAAGCGGGACTGCTCGACGCCGCGCAGCCGATCTTCGACGGCACCGAGCCGGCGGTCGAGCGAGGCCGAGGAATCGCGCGGAACCGACGCGGTCGCGTCCCACCGGCGCTGGATGTCGCGCAGCCGCTTGCGTGCGCCGGCCGGGTCGGAGGCCGGATCGAGGGCCTCGGCCTCGACGACGAGCTCCTCGCGGGCTGCGAGCCCGGCCTTCAGCCCCGCGTCGCGCTCAGCGCGTGACGCCGATCGCGCCGCGAAGAACGCGTCCTGGGCCGCGCGGAAGCGCCCCCACAACTCGGCCTCGGCTGCTTTCGGCGCGCCTCCCGCAGCTTTCCACTCCGTCATCAGCTCGCGGAACCGGGCGGTGGTGGGCCCCCAGCTGGTGGAATCGACGAGCTTCTCCGCTTCCGCGACGAGCTCGGACTTGCGCGCCTGGGCGCCCTTGCGCTTCTCCTCGAGCTCGGCGAAATGCACCCGTCGGCGGCGCTGGACCGCGCTGCGGGCCGCTGCCAGCCGGGTCCAGAGCGCGTCGTCTGTCTTGCGGTCGAGCCGGCCCAGCCCCTTCCAGCGCTCGACGAGGACCCGCATCTGCTCGTCGGCATGCCTCCAGTCGTCACCTGCAGCCAGCTGATCGGCTTCCGCGACCAGCGCCTCCTTCACCGCCACCGCTTCGGCGCGCGCCGCGGCGCGCTGCTCGGCGACCTCGCTCTGGCGCGCGGCTGCGGCATCGGTGATCACGGCAAGCCGGGTGTCGAGTGCCGCCAGATCGCCGACGACGGCGGCGGTGGTCAGCTCGGTACGAAGCCGGGCCGCTGACGCGGCCGCGCGGTGGGGATCGGCGTCGACCCGCTTCTCCAGGATCGCCACCTCGGCCTCGAGGTCCTCGAACTTGCGGACAAAGTACGCAAGCCCGGCTTCCGGAGAGCCGGCCAGCCACGATCCGACGACGCGCTCTCCATCTGCAGTCCGCACGTAGACGGTGCCGTCCGCGTCGACCCGTCCAAAGGCTCCGGACGCGGCTACCGGCGGCTGCTCCACACTGCGACGCTACCGTGAGGGCCGGGCAAGTGCCCAGCACGTGTACAGCAACCACTCAGGTGTCAGGACTCCCCAGATCGCCTGTTCGGGCGCACCATAGAGGTTATGGCGAGATCTACGTTCTCCACCCGCAATTCGCAGCCGTCCGTATTCAGTTCGCTGCTCGGGCCGGTAGCGATGGTGGCGGTTGCGGGCATCGTCGGGTGGCTGCTGCTCGAGACGGTGAAATGGCTGGTCGTGGCGGTGCTGATTGCGGTGGGCGTCGCGCTGGTCGTGGTGCCGTTCTTCGCCGGGCGGCGCATCCTCGGATCCTCCATCGGCCCGGATCGTCGTCACCGGTCGGTCCAGCTCGCGACGGCGGTGCTGCTCGGCGTCGCGCTCGTCGTGCTCGGGTTCGTGGTGTCGCACCACGGATGGCTGCTCATCGTGGTTCCGGCGGCCGTGATCCTGATCGGACGGCTGATCGGACGTTTCGGTGCGCGCTCCCGCGGGGCGGGGACGCTGAACTGATGCGCCTGCCGGGCAGGGCCGGGCCGGGCTCAGCGACCGATGAGTTGCGGCCAGGTGGCAGCGAAGCCGGGATGCAGGGGTAGCGCCGATACCTCCTGCTCGAGAACCCACTCGAGCGCGATGCTCTCGTGGCTCATCGCCCGCACCTCGAGCGTGCTGGGAGCGGCGGCGAGCACGGTCGTGTAGGACCAGCCGCCATGGTCGTCCACCCAGGAGCCCATGATCTCGACCCGCTCGCGGTCGAGCCCGGACTCCTCGTAGGCCTCTCGCAGCGCGGCTTCCTCGGCGCTCTCATGACTGTCGCGCGCTCCGCCCGGCAGCCCCCAGGTGTCGCCGTGGTGGCTCCAGACGGCCCGATGCTGGAGCAGGACGGATACGGCGCCGCTCGGCTGGGTGTGCCGCAGCAGCAGCCCCGCCGCCCCGTAACGACCCCAGTGCCGGTGGTCGGCGGCGCAGATGACCCAGCCGTCGCCGTCACCGTGCATGCTTCCATCTTGGCCGACGGCGGTCGCTGCTACGTCACCCGGCCCCGATCGCTGGCGAATCGGGCGTGTCGGCCCGACGCCACGAGGTCGCGTAGCCGGGCCATCGCGTCCCACACATCGACATGGCGGGTGTACAACGGCGCGGGACCGAGCCGGATGCTGCCCCCGACATCACGCGCGCCGGCCTCCGCGCGGTAATCCGGGACGACGCCCGCGTCCTCGATCAGCGCCTGGCAGATCTGCCAGGCTGATCCATGGGCCAGGCTGACGTGCGCGCCGCGGCGGGCGGCGGCCCGTGGGGTGATGACGCGAAAGCCCAGCGGGGCCAGCCAGCCGTCCGCCAGCTGGACGATCATGTCCGTGAGCTGGGCACTCTTGCCGGCGAGCTGCGCGATCCCGGCCTCGGCGACGAGGCGCGCGCCGGTCTCGACGAGGGGCAGCCCGAGGATCGGCGGGGTGCCGGCGCCGAACCGGCGGATCCCCGCCGCCGGGGCGTAATCGCGCTCCATCGCGAACTGGTCCTGCTGGCCGAACCAGCCGCGGATCGGCGTCTTCAGCGCAGCCTGCAGGCCGCGCCGGACGTAGAGGTACGCGGGCGCCCCGGGGCCGGCGTTCAGGTACTTGTACGTGCAGCCGACCGCGAGCTCGGCGTGGGCGGCGGATAGCTGCACCGGGACGCTGCCTGCCGAGTGCGACAGGTCCCACAGCACGCGTACCCCGTGCGCGCGGGCCAGGGCGGTGACGGCGGCCAGATCGTGACGCTCGCCCGAGACGTATTCCACGTGCGAAAGGCAGACCAGCGCCACCTGCGGTCCGAGGGCGGCGGTCAGGGCGGTGACGGTGTCCTCATCGCAGGTGTCCAGCAGCTGCAGCCGCATGCCCAGCAGCTCGGCGACACCGTCGAGCACGTAGCGGTCGGTGGGGAAATTGGCGTCGTTCGTGACGATCACCGTGCGCTGCGGGTCGGCGTCGCGGGCCGCACCGGCCGCTGCCGCGGCGAGCTTGAACAGGTTGATGGTCGTGGAATCGCCGACGAGTACCTCGCCGGGTTCGGCGCCCAGCACCCCGGCGGCGAGCACGTCGCCCACTCGGAGGGGCTCGTCGATCCAGTCCGGCCAGGCCCGTACCAGATGCTCGCCCCACTGGGTGGCCACCGTCCGGTGCAAGGCAGCCTCGGCCGCCAGCGGAAGGCGGCCGAGCGAGTTGCCGTCCAGATAGATCAGGTCGGGGTCGGCCACTACGAACCGGGAACGCATCGCAGCCAGCGGATCGGCCGCGTCCAGGGCGAGGGCCGTCTCCCGATCGATCAGCACGACCAGCGACGTTACGCGGGGCCGGCGAGCTGGCGGCTGGCAGCATAGGCGCCATGGATACGGGGGACGGCGGGGTCGTTGGCGTGGCCGAGTTCCTCGGCCTGAGCGTGTTGCCGGGCGCCCCGATGAGCTGGCAGATGCCGCTGACCGACGGCCTGCTGAACTCCGCCGGGACGCTGTGGGGCGGGGTCGGGCTGTCCGCCTTCGTCGCGGCGGCAGAGCTGGTCGTTGAACGGCGTTGCGTCTGGGCGACCGTCCAGTATCTGGCTCCCATCCGCGCCGGCAGCCGCCTGCAGATGGACATCGAGCTCGGCGGCCAGGGGATCGCGCTTACCCAGGCGAACGGCCGCGGGACCGTCGACGGGGAGCTGGTGCTGCTCGCCATCGGTACGTTCGGCGGCGACGGGCCCCACGACCTCCAGTTCTCGGAAGCGCCCGAGATCGCCCCGCCGCACGAGTGCCCGCTACGGACCATGCCGGCGCCCTGGGGCGGCGGGATCCTGCGCCAGATCGAGCAACGCACGCCGCCCGGGATGGCGCTGCCGGATCCTCTCGGCCAGCCCGGCAGCGGCCGCACGATGCTCTGGATGCGGCTGCGTCACGGCGGTACCGACAGCCGGCGTGACGTCGCCCATGATGTCGGTGCCCTGGCGGTGCTGGCCGATCTCGCGCCGAGCGGCATCAGCGAGGCGATCGGGCGTCCGACGTTCGGTACCAGCCTCGACAACAGCATTCGCGCCGCCCGTCTCCCCGACGCGCAAGCCAGCGGCTGGGTCCTGATGGACGTCACCGTGGAGGCCGTCGTCGGCCGGGTCGCGCAGATCTCCGCGCGGATGTACGACGAGGGTGGCCGGCTCCTTGCCGTCGCCGGCCAGTCCGCGCGGCTGCGGCGGTTCACGCGTGGGGCGGGCGCGGGTGACTAGGACGGCCAGGCGTAGGTGACGCCGGTCAGTTTTTCGGAGACGTCCCAGAGCCGCGCTGCCGTCGCCGGGTCGAGCGCCTTCTTCATGGGCTTTCCGGGCTTGGCCCCGCTGCCATGCATGTGCAGCGGTCCGTCCGGCCCGATGTACTGGCCGCTGGCCGCGTCGGGTGCGGTGGCCGCGTAGAGGATAGGGATGGCGCCGTTCTCCTCGGACTGGCCGAAGAGCGTGTTACCGAGGCCGACGAGCCGCTCCGTCAGCTTGTTGCCGCCCATCTTGGGACCCGTGGTCTGCAGGTTGGTGGTCGCGTAGCCGGGGTGGGCGGCCAGGCTGCGCAGGTCCAGCCCGTGTGCGGCGGCGCGGCGGCCGAGCTCGCCGGCGAAGAGCAGGTTCGCGAGCTTGGACTGGCCGTACGCGGTCCACTTCCGGTAGCGCTTCTCGCTTTGCAGATCGTCGAAGTTGATCCGGCCGATCCGATGCATCTCGCTGCTGACCGTCACGACCCGCGAGCCCGGTTCGGACGTGAGGGCCGCAAGCAGCCGTCCGGTGAGGGCGAAGTGGCCGAGATGGTTGGTAGCGAACTGCATCTCGAAACCGTCCACGCTGACGCGCGGGGGCAGCGCCATCACCCCCGCGTTGTTGATCAGCAGGTGCACCGGCCCGTCCAGACCCTCGGCGAAGGCCTTGACCGAGGAAAGGTCGGCGAGATCGAGGGAGCGGAGTTCGGCATTCGCCTCGGGGACGTCAGCGCGCAGCCGCTCGAGCGCCTGCTGGCCGCGCTCGGCGTCACGGCACGCCATGATCACGTGCGCACCGTGGCCGGCGAGCTGGCGCGAGGTCTGATACCCGAGGCCGCTGTTGGCCCCGGTCACCACCGCCGTCTTGCCGGTAGCGGGGCCCATATGCGTGATCGTCCAGTGCGGCATGGGCCCAGCCTTCCCCACGCCACCGCCACCGGCAAACGGCTGCCCCTGGGTGCTCACGGGCGCCCCGCGTACGCTGCGGCCGTGGTCGTCCCCCTTGATGAATTTCCGATCCATCAGGCGCCGCTGTCGATGGCGTACTTCGCCACGAGTGACCGCAATGTCTACGACCGCTGCATCCTGCACTGCTACCAGCGTGACGGGGAACGCCAGCTCATCGCGGGACTCGGGGTCTACCCGCATCTCGGAGTCATCGACGGCTTCGTGACGCTGCGCGAGGGCCGCCGCCAGATCGTCGTGCGGGCTTCGGACGCGCTGGGCGATGACCGGATGAAGCAATCGGTCGGCCCGCTGCGCATCGAGGTCGTCAAACCGCTGGAAATGCTGCGCCTGGTGTGTGACGACACCGGCCGGGGCCTGGCCTGCGACCTGACGTTTCGCGCGGCTTCACCCGCTCACGACGAACCGCGCCACATCACCCGCACCGGAGCGCAGACGATCCTCAACGCCCAGCGGTTCATCCAGACCGGCGACTGGTCGGGGATGATTCTCGTGGAGGGCAAGGAGATCCGGGTGGGCGCCGAGGCGTGGGTCGGGGCCCGGGACCGTTCGTGGGGGGTGCGTCCCGTGGGGGAGACGCTCCCGCGGGACGCGCCGACCGCGCCGATCAACGCCGGCGAGGGCCACTGGCACATCTGGGCGCCGCTGCGCTTCACGGACTTCACGATCTTCGTGATCGTCCAGGAGCTTCCCGACGGCACCCGGGTGCTCAACGAGGCCGTGCGCATCTGGCCGGCATCGACCGGACGCCCGCCGGAGCAGCTCGGCTGGCCCGACATCGAGATTCACTACCGGCCGGGCACCCGCCATCCCGAATCCGCCGTGCTGCACCTCATGCAGCGGGGCCAACGGCCGGTCAAGGTCGAGCTCAAGACGAACGGTTTCGTCCCACTTCACGTCGGCGCCGGCTATGGCGGAGACCCGACGTGGTCGCACGGCAGCTGGAAGGGTGCCGGCTGGGTCGACGCGATGACCTACGACTACGACGACCCGGAGTTGGCCGCGCGCATCCCGTTCGGGGTGCTCGACCACGTTGCCACCGCCACTTTCACCGGTTCGGACGGCATCAAGGTCAAGGGCTACGGGGTCTTCGAGCACGGCAGCTTCGGCCGCCACGACCCGTCGGGTTTTCTGACGTTCACCGACGTCTGGTCGGCCGAGTAACGCCGGACCGCGCTAACGCTCGGCTGGCCGGCCGGGTGACATTTGCTGCCCGCCCTGACATTGCGTCAGGCCGTGAGGTAACAATGCGTTCATGCGGCTGGCTTACACGGACGAGCAAGAAGCGATGCGGCGCGAGCTGCGCGAGTACTACGCGAAGCTGCTCGACCCGCAGACCCAAGCGGCGCTGCACGAGGACAGTCAGGGTCCCGTGATGCGCCGCGTCGTCAAGCAGATGGCGGCGGACGGGTGGCTCGGCATCGGCTGGCCGAAGGAGTACGGCGGTCAGGGCAAGAGTGCGATCGAGCAGTTCATCTTCTTCGACGAGACGATGCGTGCCGGTGCGCCGATCCCGATGCTGACGATCAACACCGTCGGTCCGACGATCATGCACCACGGCAACGAGCAGCAGAAGGCGTTCTTCCTGCCGAAGATCCTGGCCGGGGATATCCACTTCGCCATTGGCTACAGCGAGCCGGGCGCGGGCACCGACCTGGCGAATCTGCGCACCAGGGCCGTGCGCGACGGCGACGACTACGTCATCAACGGCAGCAAGCTGTGGACCAGCCTCGCCGCGACGTCCGACTACTGCTGGCTCGCCGTCCGCACCGATCCTGATGCGAAGAAGCACCGCGGCCTGTCGATCATCTGCGTGCCGCTGGACACCCCGGGCATCACCATGACGCCGCTGCGGCTGGTCGGCGAGAGCCTGATCTACGCCGTGCACTACGACGATGTCCGCGTCTCCGCCGACATGCTCATCGGCGGCGAGAACAACGGATGGCGCCTGATCACCGGGCAGCTCAATACCGAGCGCGTCTCGCTGTGCAGCCCCGGCATGGGTGACAAGTCGCTGAACGAGGTCATCAAGTGGGCCAAGGAGACGTTGCTGCCCGATGGCCGGCGGGTCATCGACCAGCCCTGGGTGCAGACCAACCTGGCGAAGGCGTATGCGGGCTTCGAGTTCCTGCGCCTGATCAACTGGAAGGTCGCCTGGCAGGCGACGCAGGACATCCTCGACGTCGCCGACGCCAGCACCACCAAGGTGTTCGGCACCGAGCACTACCTCGATTCGGTACGGCTGCTGATGGAGATCGTGGGTGAGCCTGCGTACCTCAAGGAAGGATCGCCGGGATCGGTGCTCGCGAGCCGGCTCGAGTCCATGTACCGCGGCGTCGTCATCCTGACGTTCGGCGGCGGGGTCAACGAGGTCCAGCGCGACCTCATCGCCGCGTTCGGCCTCGGCATGCCGATGGCCAAGCGCTGAGCGACTCCGCGTCGCCTGCCCCCTTCACGTGCCCACCCGCTGCTGACTTTCTGGAGATTCACCGTGGACTTCGCCTTCACCGACGAACAGGTCGAGATTCGTGACCTGGCAGCCCGCCTCTTCGACGACGTCGTGACGCAGGAGCGGCTGCGCGAGATCGAGGCGAGCGAGACGCCGGGCTACGACCCGAAGCTCTGGTCGGCCCTGGCGGAGGCTGGACTGCTGGGTGTCGCCATCCCGGAGGCTGCGGGCGGCCTCGGCTTCGGGGTGCTGGAGGCGTCTCAGATCCTCGAGCAGGTCGGGCGAACCGTTGCCCCGGTGCCGCTGATCTCGCTGCTGCCGGCGACGGTCGTGCTGAGCCGATACAGCGCCGAGACCCCCGCGGTGGCCAGCCTGCTTGGTGACGTCGCCGCGGGAACGAAGCTGGTGACCCTCGCGCTCGTCGAGCCGTTGGGTGACCCGCTGGCACCCGTCACGTCCGCCCGACGCGACGGCGCCGAGTGGGTCATCGACGGCGAAAAGACGTGCGTCCCGGCGGGCCTGTACGCCGACTACTTCCTGGTGTCGGCGACGCTGTCGGGCGGCACCGACGGCGCCGTTTTCCTCGTCCCCGCTGATGCCGCAGGGGTCAGCCGCGAGCCGCAGCCGACGATCACCTACGCCCCGGAGTCCACGCTGACATTGTCCGGCGTGCGGGTCAGCGAGGACGCGCTGGTCGGACCGGCTGACGGGAGTGCGCTCGGATTCCTGGTGTCGGTCGCCACGGCAGCGACGTGCTCGGCCATGGTCGGGGTCTCGTCCACGGCCGTGAAGCTCACCGCCGAGTACACCAAGACCCGCGAGCAGTTCGGCCACCCGATCGCGCTCTTCCAGGCGGTCGGGCAGCGCGCGGCCGACGCTTTCATCGACGCACAGGGCATCCGGCTCACCGCGCTGCAGGCCGCGTGGCTGCTGGCTCAGGAACTGCCCGCCGAGCGTGAGGTGGCCGTCGCCAAGTACTTCGCCGCCGAGGCCGGGCAACGCGTCGCGCGGGCGGCCCAGCACCTGCACGGCGGCATGGGCGTCGACCGCGATTACCCGCTGCACCGCTACTACCTCTGGGCCAAGCACCTCGAGCTGACGCTCGGCAGTGGCACCCGGCAGCTCACCCGGCTCGGTCAACTGATCGCCGGGTAGCCGCCACCGCTACTCCTCGAGCTCGGCCAGCTCGACCTCGACACGCTCCAGTTCCGCCCGCAGCGCTTCGGCGCGCGTCTGCACCTGCTGACGGCACACGTCGATGGCGCCCAGCAGATCGCGGCGCAGTGACGGGTCGTCGAGACGGTCGGCGAAGGCGCGTACCGCGGCGAGGGTCAGCGGCCGCCCGGCAGATCGCTTACCACCGCGCGTGGCCTCGTACGTCCAGGCCTGGCCGCTGAAGCGCATGGTCACGCTCATCCCGCCGCCCTTTGCCGGGCGGCGCTTGGCGGCCTTCGCGGGAGCGGCAGACGCCGCCGCCGGCGGTATCTGTGGCGGTGGCGGCGCAGCCGGGGCTTGCGGCGCTGCCGCTACCGGTTCGGGCACTGCTACCAGACGCGCGGGGCGTGAAGGCTCTCCGCTCGGGCGGTAGCCCTGCGAGGGATGGCTCGGCCTCGGGGAAGGCTGCGCCGGGGGTTCGAGCGGCCGGGACGCGGGAACATCCGTGGCCGGGGCTGCTTTGGGGCCGCGGACGGGGAGGCTGAGCTCCGCGGGGGAGAACGGGACGACGTCGTCGCGCAGGCGGATCGAGATGAACTCACCCACCGCCGGGTCGGCGAAACCCACCACCGGCACGGACGTACCGGCCGCGCCGAGCGCCGTGTCGACGAGGAGCATGACCCGGGGCTTCTTGCCCGACTCGAGCCGTTCCCGCAAGAGGGCAACGTCAGCGTCGGTCAGGGCGACAGGTCCGGTGGCTTTTCGGCTTCGAGCGCGAGCGCGTGGCGGCATGTCCTCATGGTAAGAAGCGCGCCAGCCACGTGCCGATGATTACCGGGTCAATTCCCTTGCGTAGCGCGTGATCTGTGCCGGGAGCGGTCGAAACGATCACGTCGTCCACCCCCGCGGCATCCACCGCTTCGGCAAGGCATGCCGCCGACCCGAATCGATCGCGCTCGCCTTGCACCACGAGCACGGGGACGCCGGCGGCGCTCAGCTCCGGAAGCCGGCTCGGCGGTTCGTGCCCCGAACGCCGGCGCGGTGGCTGCAGGGGAAACGCGAGCGCGAGCACACCGCCAGCGCCGACGTGGCGGGCGGTGCGGCAGGCGACGCGGGCGCCACTGCTACGCCCCCCGACGATGATCGGTAGCGCTGAATTCCCCTCGCGAGCGAGGGCTTTGCCGGCAGCGGCGGCAACGGCCACGAACGCTGCGTCGAGTTGCGGGGCCGGCGAGGGCGGGCGCCGGCCCGCTACCCGGTAGGGCTGCTCGACCAGTCCCACGGCCATCCCGGCCTCCGCGGCGATCGCCGCAACCCGCAGCAGGTCGGGGGCGGTGATCCCGCCACCGGCGCCGTGGCCGAGCAGTAGCAAACCGGAGGTTTCCCGCCGGCTCGCGAAATCGTCCTGGTGCCAGGTGAGGCGCGCTCGACCCGACGGGGTCTCGATGTCCAGGACGTCCTCATTTCGCCGAAGTGTCGTGGGCTATTTGTCGGCGCGTCAGACGTCCCCTGTGCCGCAGCGCCGCCCGAGGAGGTTACGCTTTGGGCTACCCAAGGCTGTTGACGCCTGCGGTACGTCGGTTGAGCCCGAACGTCAGGGGGTGGCGTGCAGGACCAACCCGCCGTGCGCTCCTCGGGCCGATCCGATCCGGAGGCGGTCGTCGATCTCGACGCCGACATCGCTTCTGCTGTCGATGACGAGGTTGATCCGGAGGACCGCGTCGTCGACATGGTCGCCGCGACGGCCGCCTTCGATTCGTCCGCGGAATCGGTTGCCCAGGCGCGTCGCCTCGTCGAAAGGCAGCTCGATGACTGGGGCCAGTCCGACCTGTCGGAGGATGCCCGCCTTGTCGTCAGCGAACTCCTGACCAACGCCGCATTGCACGCCAGGCCGCCGATCAAGCTGCGGGTGGCGCGACTGCCCGCGGGGGTGCGCCTCGAGGTGAGCGATGGTTCGCCGGAGTTTCCGTTGAAGGTGCATGCCGGCACCGAAGTGATGACCGGGCGCGGCTGGGGCCTGGTCGAGGCGCTCTGTGACTCGTGGGGCGTGCAGCCGGCGGGCCACGGAAAGGTCGTGTGGGCGACCCTGCTGCCACCCAGGGTGGATCCTGTGGAGATCCCGGCGGCGTTCGAGAGCCACACCGTCGATACCGAGCTGATGAACCTGGGCCCGTTGTCGGTCTCCGAGGACGACGCCAGGCGCTACGAGGTGACGCTGGGCGATGTGCCGACCGACCTCTTGCTCGCAGCGAAGGCCCATGTCGACTCGCTGATCCGGGAGTTCGCGCTGGTGGCGAGTGGCGCCGCCGGCGGCGCGACCAGCCCGGTGCCGCGCGAGCTCACCTCGCTCATCGAGCGGGTGGTCGGCAACTTTTCCAAAGCCCGGCAGTCGATCAAGAAGCAAGCCTTGCACGCCGCGCAACGCGGTGATCCGCGCACCCGGCTGACCCTGCATCTGCCGCTGTCCGCCGCCGACGCCGGCCTGGCGTACCTCGCCGCGCTGGACGAGGTCGACGCCTGGTGCCGTAACGAGCAGATGCTCACTCTCGAGACCCCGCCGACCCATCGGCTGTTTCGTTCCTGGTACATCGAGGAACTCGTGGCCGGCCTGCGCCGCGCCGCCGACCCCGGGAAAGCCGACCCGGAGCACGTTCCGGAGAGCTTCGAGAGCCGCCTGCTTCGCGAGTATCAGCGCATCAGCGCCGACTAGCGCGACGCTGCGGCAGGGACTGTCAGGCCACCTTGCCGGTGAACAACGACGTCTGCGGCCGCGCCCACTCGGCTGAACGCGTGAACGCCCGTTAAGCCCGTTCGGACCAGTGGCGCCGGCGCTGTCGGTCTCCCGACTTCTGCGTCGAGTCGCGTCACGCGTCTCCTAGCGTCGGGATTGCGCATGGCGCGTAAGGAGCGTTCGGGGGCTCGCCGCAGCAGGCGTAGGCGCGCGTATCTGCATCGCCCACGAGACGGAGGACGCCCGACATGGCACTCACGACAGCAGGTCTGACCAACGGCGGCACGACCACCCACTACCGATTCCAGTACGACGACGCGCTGGCCGCTTCCACGGCGAACCCGACGGGCCCGGAGCCCGCCCGCACCAACGCCGTCATCGCCGCGTGCGAAGCCGATTTCGCGATGATGAGGGGCTGGTTCGGTGGCATCAACGTGAACAACATCAGCGTTCACGTCACCACCCAGGGCGGCGGCGCCGCCTGGAACGGCAGCTCGTCCTCCTCGACCGTGGAGATCAAGGCCGAGGGCCAGACCTTCTCACCGTCGCCGGACTTCATCCGCTACCTGCTGGTCTCCGAAGTCACCGAGATCATGATGTTGACGCAGGGCATCGGCTGGTTTCAAGGACACGACGAGGGCAGCAAGGGCGAAGGGCTCTCGCGCTTCCTGGGCGCGCAATTCCTCGACGCCAACGGATTGCTCGACCCCGGTATCCGGGCCGACTTCGCCGTCGCCGACGGCTGGTTGAACAGCGTCCGCGGCGACTTCGTCAACAACGCCCCCGACGACAACGCCCCCGACGCCGTCAACGGCTGCACGACCCTGTTCATCTACTGGCTGCACAGCCAGCTCGGCTACGGGGTCAACGCCATCGTCGCCGCAGGAGCGGCAACGCTCGCCGGCGTCTACCACAACCTCAGCGGCGATTCGACCGACCCGTTCCCGTACTTCAGAAAGACCCTCGACGACGCGTTCCCCTCGACCACCAACTCGCATGTCTCCGGCCCGAACCCGGACGACCCGTTCCCCATTGCCACAGCTACTTTTGCGGTCGCCAACTTCGGTACGCGGCAGGGCTGGCGGGTCGATCGTCATCCCCGCTTCCTGGCGGACACCACGGGTGACGACCGGGCGGACGTCATCGGTTTCGGGGACGCCGGAGTGTGGCGATCCGTCGCGCACACCAACGGATCGTTCGAGCCCGCCCAATTCGTTCTGGCGAACTTCGGCTACAACGCGGGCGGCTGGCGCGTGGAGCGTCATCCGCGGCTGCTGGCGGACACCACGGGTGATGGCCGGGCCGACATTGTCGGATTCGGCGATGCCGGGGTGTACCGGTCGGTGGCGCAGCCGGATGGGTCGTTCGGTCCGGTGCAGCTCGTGGTGGCCAACTTTGCTTATAACGCTGGGGGTTGGCAGGTCGATCGTCATCCGCGGCTGCTGGCGGACACCACCGGTGATGGCCGGGCCGACATTGTCGGATTCGGCGATGCCGGGGTGTACCGGTCGGTGGCGCAGCCGGATGGGTCGTTCGGTCCGGTGCAGCTCGTCGTCGCGAATTTCGGGACGCAGCAGGGCTGGCGGGTCGATCGTCATCCGCGGTTCCTGGCGGACACCACCGGTGACGGCCGGGCCGACATCGTCGGATTCGGTGACGCCGGGGTGTACCGGTCGGTGGCGCAGCCGGATGGGTCGTTCGGTCCGGTGCAGCTCGTGGTGGCCAACTTTGCTTATAACGCTGGGGGTTGGCAGGTCGATCGTCATCCGCGGCTGCTGGCGGACACCACCGGTGATGGCCGGGCCGACATTGTCGGATTCGGCGATGCCGGGGTGTACCGGTCGGTGGCGCAGCCGGATGGGTCGTTCGGTCCGGTGCAGCTCGTCGTCGCGAATTTCGGGACGCAGCAGGGCTGGCGGGTCGATCGTCATCCGCGGTTCCTGGCGGACACCACCGGTGACGGCCGGGCCGACATCGTCGGATTCGGTGACGCCGGCCCGTACACCTCACTCGCGCACGCCGACGGCTCCTTCACAGCGATCAAGTGGCTGATCCCGAACTTCGGGTATGCGCAACCGGCGGGAGGCTGGCGCGTGGAGAGCCATCCCCGGCTGCTGGCCGACACCACCGGCGACCACCGGGCGGACATCGTCGGTTTCGGCGACGCGGGCGTCTACACCGGCTACCCGGCGCAGCGGATCATCATCCTGCACGAGCCCCCGGTGCTCACGGAAGCATTCTGATCCGCGACTCAGGTCGCAGGTGCCAGCCGTTCCCGTCCACCGGCTGGCACCTGCTTTCAATCGCCGGAATCGAACAGGACGCCGGGGGAGAGCATCCCGGTCGGGTCGATGGCTGCCTTCACCGAGCGCATCACGGCAATTTCCGCCGGACTGCGTGAGAGGCCGAGCCAGCTCGCCTTGGCCCGCCCGATGCCGTGCTCGGAGCTGATCGTGCCGCCGCGTTCAGCAACGGCGTGCAGCACAGCTTCCTCGACGGCCAGGTGCGCATTGCCGTCGCCGGTCGGGTCCAGGGCGCCGATGATGTTGACGTGGACGTTGCCCTCGTTGAGGTGGCCCCAGACGAACATCCGTGCCCCCGGCGCCGTCGCTTCGACGATCCCGGGCAGGGCGTCGATCAGGCCCGGTAGCTCGCCCAGGGGCACCGCGATGTCGGACTTCACCGGAACCCCGGCCGCATTCACGGCCTCGGTGTGACCCTCGCGGTACTGCCACAGGGCGCGTTGCCCACCGGGATCGCCCGAGGTGGCCAGGTTGGCGTCGATCACCTGAGGGGCTTCGGCCAGCGCCTCGGCCAGCCGGTCCGACGGATCGCTGCGGGCCGCGCATTCGACGAGCAGGTAGGCCGCGACCGCAGCGGCGAACGGGCGGGGCAGGCCGGCATTGGCGCGTACCAGCTCGACGCCCGCGTCGAAGATCAGCTCAGCGGCGCTGAGGTCGGGGCCGAGGTGCTCGCGTAGCACCGCCAGCAGATCGATGGCGGCTTGGGTGCTCTCCACTCCGATGAGCGCGACGGCCCGGGCTGCCTCGGCCGCCACCAGCCGCAGCCGGGCCCGCGTGATGACCCCGAGCGTGCCCTCGCTTCCGGTGAACAGCGAGGTGAGGTCGTAGCCGGTGTTGTCCTTCGGGACGCCCCCGAGCCGGCTGACGATCGTGCCGTCGGCAAGCACCGCCTCGAGCCCGAGCACCTGGGCGCGCATGCTGCCGTAGCGCAGCACGCGAATTCCCCCGGCGTTCGTCGCGATCAATCCGCCGACGGTCGCGCTGTCGCGGGCCGCGAGGTCGACCCCGAACTCGAAGCCGGCTGCGCGGGCGTGCGCCTGCAGCGCGGCCAGGCGCACCCCGGCCCCCGCGGTCACCTGCCCGGACGCAGGGTCGACGGGCTCGAGCGTGGTCAGCCGCGCGAGGCTGAGCAGCACCTCGCCGCCGCCCGGCACCCCGCCGCCCACCAGCCCCGTATTTCCGCCCTGGACCGCCACCGCCATCCCGGCGGCGCCGCATGCCCGCAGCACGGCCGCGACCTCGGCAGTATCGCCCGGCCGTACCACCAGGGCGGCGGCCGCGCCGAAACGTCCGGTCCAGTCGACCTCGTACGAGCGCCGCAGCTCCGGGTCGGTGAGCACGTGAGCGGATCCGACGATCTCGGTGAGCGCGGCGGCCAGCCCGCCGACATCAGCGCTCACACTGCTCATCCCGTCACTCACAGCAGCCGAAGCCGGACGGCTGCCGGAAGGGCGCGTAGCTGCTCGCAGGCTGCGTCGGGCAGCGGACCGGCGACGTCAGTGACCACGTAACCGTAATCACCCGCCGTCGCCAGCAGCTGGCCGACGATGTTGATCGAGTGCTCGGCCAGCAGTCCGTCGACCGTCGCGAGCACACCCGGGGTATTGCGGTGCAGGTAGAGCAATCGTTGGCGGCGGCCGGTGGCCGGGAGGGCGACCGGCGGCAGGTTGACCGACAGCGTGGTGGCGCCGGTTTCGACGTAGTCGCGCAGCTTGCCGGCGACGAACTGGCCGATGTCCTGCTGCGCCTCCTCGGTGGAGCCGCCCACGTGCGGGGTGAGGATGACATTCTCCAGGCCGCGCAGCTGCGAGACGAACTCCTCGCCGCGGGCCGACGGCTCCTGCGGAAACACGTCGACGGCCGCTCCCGCCAGGTGCCCGCTTTCGATCTGGCTGCGCAGCGCCTGGTGGTCGACGACGAACCCGCGGGACAGGTTCAGAAACAGGCTCCCCGGGCGCATCCGGGCGAACTCGTCAGCCCCGAAAAAGCCACTGTTTCCGGGCCTTCCGTCGACATGGAGGGTGACGACGTCGGACTGCTCGAGAAGCTCGTTGAGGCTGGCGCAGCGCCGCGCGTTACCGAGCGCCAGCTTGTCGGCGGTGTCGTAGAAGACCACGTACATACCGAGCGATTCGGCCAGCACCGAGAGCTGGCTGCCGATGTTGCCGTAGCCCACGATGCCGAGCGTGCGACCGCGCACCTCGTGGCTGCCTGATGCTGACTTGTCCCAGACGCCCCGGTGCATCAGCGCGTCTTTCACCGTGAGCCGGCGGGTCAGCGCGATGAGCTCGGAGACGGCCAGCTCGACGACGCTGCGGGTGTTGGAGAACGGGGCGTTGAACACGGCGACGCCCGCGGCGCTGGCCGCCCGCAGATCGATCTGGTTGGTGCCGATGCAGAACGCGCCGATGGCCAGCAGCTGCGGCGCCGCCTCGAAAACCTTTGCGGTCGCATTGGTCTTGGATCGGATGCCGAGCAGGTCGACGCCCTCGAGGCGGCGCATCAGCTCGTCCTCGCCCAGCGCTCGGGTGAGTTGTTCGACGTCGTATCCGGCGGAGCGAAGTACGGCGGCGCCGTCGGGGTGAATGTCTTCCAGCAGGAGCGCTCGCGGCGGTGCGGCGGAAACCATGGGATCCTTTCTGAGGTCTCCTTCAATGGTGCCAGCAACGGCTGGGTGACGCGCCGAGGATCCTGGCGGGCGCCCGGGCCAGACCTTGTCTTCCCGGTGACCGCTCGTGGCTCATGTCCTGGCTCTGGGATGACGACTGGCGGTGTCTCGCTGTCCCGTTCTGAGGGGACCGTCAGAGCACGTCGGCCAGGTTCGCCATCGGGAGCCCGAAGGCGTCTGCGACGCCCTGGTAGGTGATGGCGCCACCCGCGACGTTCACGCCGGCGCGCAGCATCGGATCCTGCTCGACCGCTGCCTTCGGGCCGAGCAGAGCGAGCTTCTCGACGAAGGGGAGGGTCACGTTCGTCAGCGCGAGCGTGGAGGTCGCGGGGACGGCTCCGGGCATGTTGGCCACGCAGTAGAACACCGTGTTCTTCACCGGAAAGACCGGGTCGTGGTGGGTGGTAGGGCGGGTCGACTCGAAGCAGCCGCCCTGGTCGACGGCAATGTCGACGAGCACGGCGCCGTCGCGCATGCGCGAGACGAGATCGTCGGAGACCAGTACTGGTGCCTTGGCGCCCGGGATCAGCACCGCGCCGATGACGACGTCGGACTCCAGTGCGGCGCGCTCCACCTCGTGGACGGTCGAGAAGACGGTGGTCACCTGGCCGCTGAAGACCCGATCCGCCTCGCGCAGCCGGACGACGTTCTTGTCCAGCAGTGTCACGTCGGCCTGCAGGCCCAAGGCGATCAGCGCGGCGCTCATGCCCGACGTACCGGCCCCGAGGATGAGCACCTTGGCCGGCCGCACGCCGGGCACCCCGCCGAGCAGCACACCGCGGCCGCCGGCGTACTTCTCCAGAAAGTGCGATGCCACCTGCGGCGCCATGCGTCCGGCCACCTCGCTCATGGGCGCGAGCAGCGGCAGCGACCCGTCCGCCGCCTGGACCGTCTCGTACGCGATCGCCGTCGCGCCGCTGGAAAGGAGCGCGTCGGTGCACTCGCGGCTGGCAGCGAGGTGCAGGTAGGTGAACAGCGTCTGCCCGGCCCGGATTCGCCCGTACTCCTCGGCGATCGGCTCCTTCACCTTCAGGACGAGCTCGGCTGCGCCCCAGACGTCGTCGGCCTCGGGGACGATGGTGGCTCCGGCAGCGACGTACTCGGCGTCGGGCAACTGCGAACCGATGCCCGCCCCGGCCTGGATCAGCACCTGGTGGCCTGCGCCGGTGAGCTCGCGGACGCCCGCGGGTGTGGCGGCGACGCGAAACTCTTCCGCCTTCACCTCGGTCGGAACGCCGATCCTCATGTTTTGCCCTTCCGGCACCTGTGACGACGGTTTACGTCCTGGACTACGGTATGGACCACGGTAATAGTCGTCCAGAGCCTTCCCTGTTAAAGGATCAGTTACATGATCATTAACGCGAAGGTGACTGGCGGGCATCACGGGGAGCGGGATGAACCTGACGCGCGCCGCGCAACCGAGCGCCGCCACGGATCATCCCAGTACCCGCCCGGTCAATGGCGGGGTCTCCTTCTGGTGGGTTGATCTCGGCGGGCCGCCTGCAGCGGCTGAGCGCCGGCCGTCGCTGCTTGGGCAGATCGAGTCCGACGTGTGCATCGTCGGCGGCGGCTACACCGGCCTCTGGACGGCGTACTACCTCGCCCAGGCGGTTCCCGGACTTCGCATCGTCGTCCTGGAATCCCAGTTCTGCGGCTACGGCGCTTCCGGTCGCAACGGCGGCTGGGTGAGCGCGCTGCTGCCCGGTCCGGCCCGGCGCTACGGCCCGGGCGTGGACGCGCTGCACGCGGCGATGAAGGCCTCGATCACGGAGATCGCCCGCGTCATGAGTGCCGAGGGGATCGACGCGCATTTCGCGGCGGGCGGTCGGCTGGCGGTCGCGCGAACCCCCGCGCAGCTGGAGCGGTTACACGCGGAGGTGGCGCAGCACCACGCGGCGCCGGGCGGCGATCCGGACACGGTGCTGCTGGACGCGCAGGAGCTGGCATCGCGAGTACGGGTTGCGGGCGCTCTCGGGGGAAGTTGGAGCCCGCACTGCGCTCGCATCCACCCGGCCCGCCTGGTTCGCGGACTCGCCGACGCGGTCGAGCGTGCTGGCGTGCGTATCTACGAAACGAGCCGCGCCGAACGCGTCCAGAGCGGGCGGGTCGAGACCGCTGATGGGTCGGTCACGGCGCGCTGGATCGTGCGCGCGACCGAGGGCTACACGGCGGCACTGGCGGGGCAACGCCGCACCTGGCTGCCGATGAACTCCTCGATGATCGTGACGGCTCCGCTCCCGGCGTCGGCCTGGGACGAGATCGGCTGGGAGCAGAGCGAGACCCTCGGCGACGAGGCCCACGCGTACTGCTACGCGCAGCGCACCGCCGATGGCCGGATCGCTCTCGGCGGACGCGGGGTGCCGTACCGGTACGCGTCGCGCACCGACATCGACGGGCCCCGGGCGGGGACGACCGCGCCAAAGACCGTCACGGCGCTCACGGCCTTGCTGCACGACATGTTCCCGGTCACCCGGGGCGCCGACATCGCGCACACCTGGTCAGGCGTTCTCGGGGTTCCGCGCGACTGGTGCGCGACGGTCGGCCTCGACCGCGAGAGCGGGCTCGGGTGGGCCGGCGGGTACGTCGGCGATGGCGTCACGACGAGCAACCTGGCCGGACGCACCCTGACCGACCTGATCCTCGGCCGCGAGAGCGAGCTGACTGCCCTGCCCTGGGTCGGGCGCCGGCCGCGGCGCTGGGAACCGGAACCGCTGCGTTTCCTTGGCATACACGGCGTCTACCGCGCGTACCGGCTCGCCGACGCACGCGAGAGCCGAGCCGCCGCGCGGCCGCCGGGACACGCCGGCGCGGCTTCCCGTACCTCGCGCATCGCGCGCATCGCTGATGTCATTGCCGGACGCAGCTGAGCTGAGAAGAGGAGATCCGCGTGCGCACGATCACCAACCTGGTCGGCGGGAAGTCAGTGGCCCCCGCCGACGGCCGTACCGCTGCCGTACTCGATCCGACCACCGCCGCCGAGTTCGCGCAGGCGCCGGTGAGCACCGCGGCCGACGTCGACGCGGCCATGGAGGCAGCGGCGAATGCGTTTGCGGGATGGCGTGACACCACGCCGTCGCAGCGCCAGCTCGCGATGCTGAAATTCGCCGACGCTGTCGAGTCACGCGCCGACGAACTGGTCGCCCTGGAGGCCGAGAACACCGGCAAGCCACTCGGGCTGACCGCATCGGAGGAGCTTCCGCCGATGGTCGACCAGATGCGCTTTTTCGCCGGCGCCGCCCGCATGCTCGAGGGACGTTCGGCCGGCGAGTACATGGAGGGGATGACGTCGTTCATCCGCCGCGAACCCATCGGCGTCGTGGCCCAGGTGACCCCCTGGAACTACCCGATGATGATGGCGGTCTGGAAGTTCGCCCCGGCGCTGGCGGCGGGCAACACGGTGGTGCTCAAGCCCAGCGACACCACGCCCGTCACCACCGTGCGGCTGGCCGAGATCGCCGCGGAGTTCTTCCCGCCCGGCGTCTTCAACGTGATCTGCGGCGACCGCGACACCGGCCGCCTGCTCGTCGCGCATCCGACCCCGCAGCTCGTCTCGATCACCGGCTCGGTGCGGGCCGGCATGGAGGTGGCAACGGCCGCGGCGGCCGACCTCAAGCGCACCCACTTGGAGCTGGGCGGCAAGGCGCCGGTCATCGTCTTCGATGACGCGGATGTGGAGGCCGCAGCCGAAGGGATCGCGGTCGGCGGCTACTTCAACGCCGGCCAGGACTGCACGGCCGCCACGCGGGTGCTCGCGACGCCGGGCATCTACGACGCGATCGTGGCTGCGCTCGCCGCCCAGGCCGAACAGACCATGCCCGGCATGCCCGACGACGCAGACGCCGCCTTCGGTCCGCTGAACAACCCGGCACAGCTCGAACGCGTCAGCGGCTTCCTGTCACGGCTTCCGGACACGGCGAAGATCGTCGTCGGTGGGCACCGGGCGAACGGTCCGCTGGCGGCGGGCTGGTTTCACGAGGCGACGCTCGTGGCCGACGTCCGTCAGGGCGACGAGATCGCTCGCGAGGAGGTCTTCGGGCCGGTCATCACCGTGCAGCAGGTGGCCGACGAGGCCGAGGCGCTGCGGTGCGCCAACGCCGTCCGCTACGGGCTCGCGTCGTCGGTCTGGACCCGCGACCACGCCCGCGCGATGCGGGTCTCCAAGGGCCTGGACTTCGGCTGCGTCTGGATCAACACCCACATCCCGATCGTGGCCGAGATGCCTCATGGCGGCTTCAAGCACTCCGGCCACGGCAAGGACCTCTCGCTCTACGGCCTCGAGGACTACACCCGCATCAAGCACGTCATGAGCTATATCGCCTGACCCCCCGGAACGCACCCATGATCATGGTTTAGGGCCTGTCAAACGGCCCGGACCATGATCATGGGTGCGTTGATCTTGGGTTAGTGGGAGGCGGCCAGCGTCGCGGCGAGCTCCGCGTCGCCGATGTCGGGAACCAGGGTCGGCGAGTTGCGGTTCAGGATCTCGCCGCGGAAGAACGCGGGCCGCATGATGCGCCAGACGATCATCAGGACGACGCCGACCAGCAATCCTCCGAAGCCGAGCAGGAAGACGCCGCCGATCTGCCAGTGCGGGCTGAACGGCATGGTCCATGAGGTGTAGCTCGCCCCGTTGCCGCCGTCCCAGTTCCAGTCATCCTTGGCGCTCCAGGCCAGCGCAAAGAAGAGCATGAGCCCTCCCAGCAGGGGCAGGAGCCCGCGGATGAAGAAGTTGTGGGCGCTGTGCAGGAGTGTCTTGCGGTAGTACCAGAAGCAGGCGAGGCCGGTGATCCCGTAGTAGAAGCCGATGCACACACCACAGGCGGTCACCGAGTCGGCGATCACGTTGCCGTGCGAGGCGAAGTTGGTGGCCAGGTACAGCAGGATCGAGATGCCGCCCATCGCTAGCGTCGAGACCGTCGGGATCAGGTACTTCGGGTGCATCTTGGCGAAGCTGTCCGGGATGGCCTTGTACACCGCCATGGACAGGGTGGTTCGTGCCGTCGGAAGGATCGTCGTCTGGGTGGATGCCGCCGCCGAGGACAGCACCATCAGGATCAGCAAGTGGGTCAGGACAGACCCGAACCAGCTCGTACCGAAGATGGCACCGCCCAGCACGGAGAGGACGTCGTTGGAGTTGTCGGGGTTGCCGAGACCGATGCCCGAGTCCCCAACGCCGGCGAACATCTGCGCCGAGACGGTGACGAGCACGTAGATCAGAACCAGCAGGACGGTGGAGATGACGGCCGCCCGACCTGGCGTGTGCGTGCTGTCCTTGGTCTCCTCATTGACCGAAACGGCGCTGTCCCAGCCCCAGTAGATGAACAGCATCAACAACATGGCACTGATGAACACCGAGAACGAGGGAAGGTGGGCCGGGTTGAACCACGAGAGCTTCGCGCCGCTGGCTCCTTTGGGAGCGTGCCCGGTGGCGAACCGGATCAGCGCGACGACCGACATCACGACGAGCATGGTGGCTTCCAGGCCGAGCAGCGCCGTCTGGATGCGGGCCGAAAGCTCGATGCCGCGGTAGCAGATCCAGGTCATCAGCACGATGAACAGGACGCCGACCAGCAGCACCCAGCCGCTGGTGGCGTTCTCCCCGATGCCGTGGGCATTGAACAGCAGGAAGACGTACTGGCCGGCGACCTGCGCGAGGCTCGCCATGACGAGCACGTCGGCGACGACGATGCCCCAGCCGCCCATCCACCCGGTCATGGGTCCGAAGGCACGCGTGGCCCACGTGAAGGTCGTGCCGCAATCGGGGTCGACCTTGTTCAGCTCCTTGTAGCCCATGGCGACCAGGAAAGCGGGGACGAACGCCAGCGCGACGATGAGCGGTGATTGCAGGCCGACGAGCGCGACGATGAATCCGAGCGTGGCGGCGAGGCTGTACGCCGGTGCGGTGGAGGCGACGCCGATCACGGTCGTCGCGACCAACCCGAGGGCGCCGCCCTTGAGGCCCTTCGCCGGCGCCCGCCGCTCAACGACGGCGTCGATCGGTGTCAGAGGCGGCGGGACGTCTGCACTCACCATGTAATTCTCTCCTCGCCAAAGCCGGACTGGGGTTGCGCGACTGTTGCAGAGTAAAGCGCGTCGGACAAGGGATCCGTGTCCGAAACGAACTCTTTACCGTGGATCGATGTGACGAATAGCCTCCGGGCAGCGATAGTCGTAGCAAAGCGAGACACCATGACCAGCGCAGGACTGCTCCCGAAGTCCCGCCACTGCGCACAGACCCGCCGGAGATGACCAGATGACCGCCACCGCTGCCGCTGATAACAGCGCCCCCCTACCGCACGGGAACGGATCGGAGCCCGCTCTGCAGGACGCTGCCCGGGACCACTTGTGGATGCACTTCAGCCGGCTCTCGTCCTACCAGGACACCGACATCCCGATGATCGTGCGCGGCGACGGCCCCTATGTCTATGACTCGAAGGGCAAGCGCTACATCGATGGGCTTTCCGGGCTCTTCGTGGTGCAGGTCGGACATGGCCGCGTCGAGCTGGCTGAGGCGGCGTACAAGCAGGCCAGCGAACTCGCGTTCTTCCCGCTGTGGTCCTATGCCCACCCGCAGGCGGCCGCGCTCGCGGAGCGGTTGGCGAATGCCGCGCCCGGCGAGCTGAACCGGATCTTCTTCACGACCGGCGGCGGCGAGGCGGTCGAGACGGCGTGGAAGCTCGCTCGCCAGTACTTCAAGGCGACCGGAAAACCGCTGAAGCACAAGGCGATCAGCCGCAGCATCGCCTACCACGGCACCACCATGGGGGCGCTGTCGATCACCGGCATCCCCGCGGCGAAGCAGGAGTTCGAGCCGCTCGTCCCGAGCGCGATCAAGGTCGCGAACACGAACTTCTACCGGGCCCCGGAGCATGGCGACGACCTCGAGGCCTTCGGGCGCTGGGCGGCCGATCAGATCGACCTGGCGATCGAGATGGAGGGCCCCGACACGGTCGCCGTCGTCTTCCTCGAGCCGGTGCAGAACAGCGGAGGCTGCTTCCCGCCGCCGCCCGGCTACTTTCAGCGGGTACGCGAGATCTGCGACAAGCACGACGTGCTGCTGGTATCCGACGAGGTGATCTGCGCGTTCGGCCGGCTGGGGGAGACGTTCGCCTGCGACCGCTTCGGCTACCAGCCCGACATGATCACCTGCGCCAAGGGCATGACCAGCGGCTACTCGCCGATCGGCGCGATGATCGCCAGCGAGCGCCTGGTCGAGCCGTTCCTTTCGGGCAGCACCAGCTTCGCCCACGGCTTCACCTTCGGAGGCCACCCGGTGTCGGCCGCTGTCGCCATGGCCAACCTCGACATCTTCGAGCGCGAGCAGCTCCTGCCCCACGTGCGGGCCAACCAGGACGGCTTCCGCGCCACCCTGGAGAAGCTGAACGACCTGCCGATCGTCGGTGACGTGCGCGGCGAGGGCTACTTCTACGGCATCGAGCTCGTCAAGGACAAGGTCACCAAGGAGACCTTCAATGACGACGAGTCCGAGCGGCTGCTGCGTGGGTTCCTCTCGCGGGCCCTGTTCGACGCCGGCCTGTACTGCCGGGCCGATGACCGCGGCGATCCCGTCGTGCAGCTGGCGCCACCGCTCATCTGCGGACAGAGCCATTTCGATGACATCGAGCAGATCTTGCGTAGCGTGCTGACGGAGGCCTGGACTCGGGTCTGACCTACGACCCGGGAGGCTTCCTGTGACGCGCAGCGTCAGCCCGCGGGGTCCTGATGACATCGACAAGGCCCTCGTCACAGCGTTACAGCGCAATGGTCGGGAGTCTTACGCCGCTCTCGCCAAGATCGTCGGGCTCAGCGAGGCAGCCGTACGCCAGCGCGTCCAGCGGCTGCTTGACGACGGCGTCGTGCAGATCGTCGGCGTCACCGATCCCATGGTCATGGGCTTTCAGCGCTGGGCGATGATCGGCATCGTCGTCGAGGGGGACGTGCGCAAGGTCGCCGATCAGCTGGTCGCGATCGACGAGATCGACTACGTGGTGCTCTGCGCCGGCTCCTTCGACCTGCTGATCGAGGTGGTGTGCGAGGACGACGATCGCCTGCTCGCGCTGCTGAACGATCACGTCCGGGCGATCCCGGCCGTCCGCTCGACCGAGACGTTCGTCTACCTCAAGCTCGCCAAGCAGACGTACGCGTGGGGCGCCCGCTGAGCCCGCAGCTCAGCCTTTAGGATCTGCCGGGCGCGGTCAGAGCGCCCTTCGGAGAGGACAACGGCCCTGCCATCGCTGCGCATCCCGCCAGATCAGTTCGTCTTTCCGGATCGTCCCTACCTGCTCCAGCAAGCCCAGATGGCCGGATGGTGGGCCGGCTACGGGCGCCGCTGGGCACGATCGCGGTGGAAGCTGCGCGGGATGCAGCGCGTCGGCGAGTACCCGAACGTGGGTGGGCATCCGCACATCGAGACCACGGATTGCGAAGTCGGAGACCGCTTCAAGATCTGGTCGACGCACCGGCTCACCCTGATCGCCGGCGAGGGACGGATCCGCATCGGCAACGACGTCTTCATCAACGGCGGAGCCATCCTGTTCTCCATGAAGGAGCTGGTGATCGAGGACGATGTCGCCATCAGCAACGAGGTCTACATCTGCGATTCGAACAGCCATGGGATGGAGGGCCGGGATGTCTACGAGGCTCCCGTGCGCATCGGCCGCGGAACCTGGGTCGGGGCGCGGGCGATGATCCTGCCCGGCGTGACGATCGGCCCGCGGGTGATGGTGGCCGCCGGGGCCGTGGTGACCCGTGACGTCCCCGCCGACTCTCTCGTCGCGGGCAACCCCGGGCGGATCGTCCGGACGCTGAACTATCCCGAGGGCTGCCTGCGCGCCTGGCATGACCTCTGGTGTCGGTGCCCGCTCAAGGATCTGGTCAACGCGCGTCTGGCGGAGGGGCAGGGCACGCCGCTACCGGCACATCCCGCCCACGCGGCGGAGCCCTTCAACCTGTGAGCGGGGCCGCGACGACGTTCGCGGTCTTGTCGTAGCCACGTACTAGGTTTTCCGAGTGCTGCACTTACATCGCGCAGAGCGGGCTGACGTGCTCGCCGGTGGGCTGTGCACCCTGCTCGCGGGCGGTGTGCAGGATCCCTTTGCCGCTGAGATCGTGTGTGTGCCGAGCCGAGGCGTCGAGCGCTGGCTCACCCAGCAGCTGTCGCTCGTGCTGGGCGCCCGCGCGGGAGGCTTCGACGGCGTCTGCGCGAATGTCGAGTTCCCCGGGCCCGGCAGGCTGATCGCCGAGGTGGTGGCCGGTGTCAGTGGTATCGACCCCCGGTCCGATCCGTGGCGGCCGGGCCGCAGCGTCTGGCCCGTGCTGGAGCTGCTGGAGTCCGCCCCGGCGATGCTGAGCCGGCCGGCTGATCTGCCCGGTGGCCGTCCGTATGCCGCCGCTCGCCATGTCGCCGAGCTGTTCGACGCGTACGAGTCCTACCGGCCTTCCATGATCGTCGACTGGGCGGCGGGCGGCTCCTCGGATGGTGCCGGGAGCGCGCTGGCGGAAGATCTTCAATGGCAGGCGGATCTCTGGCGGAGCCTGCGGGAGTTGGTGGGAGCTCCCAGCCCGGCCGAGCGGCTGGGTCCGGCGTGCCAGCGACTGCGGGAGGAAGCCGGGGCCGCGGGCTCCCTTCCCGGTCGGCTCTCCCTTTTCGGGCTCACCCGGATCCCGCCGAGCCAGCTCGCCGTCCTGGCAGCCGCTCGCCGAGCATCGTGAGGTCCACCTGTGGTTGCTGCATCCGTGTGCCCCCCTGTGGGATCGGCTGGCCGGGTCGGCGCAGGCTCGGCCGAGCCGCCGCCGCAGCGATCCGACGGCCGCGCTGGTGTCTCACCGGCTGCTGTCGTCGATGGGGCGCGACGTGCGCGAGTTGCAGCTGACGCTCGCGGGCGCGGGTGCCCAGGTGGATGACGTCCATCAGCCACTGCTCGACGACGTCGCCGGCGGGGTCACGTTGCTGCGGCGGCTGCAGGAGGCGATCCGGTCCGATGAGCCGGTCGAGGCCTCGCCGCGGCCCGTGATCTCCGCCGACGATCGCAGCATCCAGGTGCATGCCTGCCACGGCCGAGCCCGCCAGGTCGACGTGCTACGCGACGTCGTCCTCGGCCTGCTCGCCGACGATCCCACCCTGGAGCCGCGCGACGTGGTGGTGATGTGCCCCGACATCGAGACCTTCGCGCCGCTGATCTCCGCCACGTTCGGTGTCGGCGTGCAGCTGCTCGATCCGGAAGGGGGAGAGGGCGGGCCGGTATCCCCTGCTGCGCTCTTGCGCGTCCGGCTCGCCGACCGCTCGTTGCGGCAGACCAATCCCGTCATGAGTGTCGCCGCCACGCTGCTCGAGCTGGTCGACGGGCGTATGACGGCCTCGGAGGTGCTGGATCTGGCGGCCGCCGCGCCGGTGCGCAGGCGGTTCGGCTTCGATGACGACGACCTGAGCCGGCTCACCGAGTGGGTGGCGGAGGCGCAGGTGCGGTGGGGGCTGGACGCCGCTCATCGCGCGGCCTTCAAGCTCGAGGCGTTCGGCCAGAACACCTGGGAGGCCGGGCTCGATCGGCTGCTGCTGGGCGTCGCGATGGCCGAGGGCCCGGCCAGCGGCGACGCGGCTGCGCATCCGGGCGGCGCCGGCTGGGTGGGTCTGGCGCTTCCGCTGGACGACGTCGACAGCACCGACATCGATCTGGTGGGCCGGCTCGCGGAGCTGGTGGAGCGGCTGCATGCGGCGGTTGACGCGCTCTGCGGCCCGCAGCCGCTGGCGGAGTGGATCGGCCGTCTCGCGGAGGCGGTCGAATCGCTCACGCTGACCACGGGATCGGATCAATGGCAGGCCGGGCAGTTTCGGACCGAGCTGGCGTCGGTGCTGGATGCTGCCGGGGAACGCGCGGCGGTCGTCACCCTGTCGCTCGGCGATCTGCGCGGCCTGCTTGCCGATCGGCTGCGGGGCCGCCCCACCCGGGCCAACTTCCGTACCGGCAGCCTGACCATGTGCACGCTGGTCCCGATGCGCTCGGTGCCCCACCGGGTCGTCTGCCTGATGGGTCTCGACGACGGCGCCTTTCCGCGCCAGCCCGCGATCGATGGCGATGACATCCTGCTGCGCGATCCGATGACGGGGGAGCGCGACGAGCGCAGCGAAGACCGGCAGTTGCTGCTCGACGCCATCCTGGCCGCGCGCGAGCGGCTGGTGATCACCTACGCCGGCGCCGACGAGCGCACTAACGCGATGCGTCCGCCGGCCGTTCCGGTCGGGGAGCTCCTCGACACGCTCGAGGCGGCCTATCGCAGCGCCGGCGGTGGCCCGCTGCGCCACCAGCTGCTGACCCGCCATCCGCTGCAGCCGTTCGACCCGGCCAATTTCGCCGCCGGCGCCCTCGGCGTCCCGGATCCGTTCAGCTTCGACCCGACGGCGCTCGCGGGGGCGCGGGCCATGGTGGCGCCGCGCCGGGCGCCGGCGCCCTACCTGCCCGAGCCGCTGCCCCCGGCGCCCCCGCGCGATCTGGAGATCGAAGGTCTGCGCAGTTTCTTCGAGCATCCCGTTCGCGGATTCCTCCGGCAGCGGCTCGGCGTCACCCTCCCCCGAAGCGAGGAAGAGGCCTCCGATCGGCTGCCGGTGCAGCTCGATTCGCTGGCGCGCTGGCAGATCGGCCAGCGGATGCTCGACGCCCGGCTGTCAGGAGTCGAGCAGGTCCACTGCCGGCAGGCGGAGTGGCGCCGCGGCGCGCTGCCCCCTGGTCGCCTCGGCCGCCGGGTTCTCGATGAGGTGGCGGATGAGGTCGAGCAGATCATCGCCGAGGCCGCCGGATGGCGGCAGGCCGAGCCGCGCGTTCTGGACCTCTCAGTCGAGCTCGCGCCCGGCCGCCGCCTCACCGGCACCGTCAGCGGTGTCTACGGCCACACCCTCGTGCACACCAGCTTCGGTCAGGTCAATCACAAGCGGCGGTTCCGCGCCTGGCTCCTGCTGCTGCTCCTGGCGGCCGGGCGGCCCCACGAGGAATTCGCGGCCGTCGCCGTGGGACGCAAGGGCCAGGTCGCGCTCGGGCCCGTCGAGCCGGGGCAGGCCGGCGTGGCCTTGCGCGACCTCGTCGGGCTCTACGAGCTCGGGCTACGCCAGCCGTTGCCGATCGCGTCGAGAAGCTCGTTCGAGTACGCGGCTGCTCGCCGCAAGGGCGCTGCACCGGAGGAGGCTGTCAAAGCTGCGCTCAAGAGCTGGGAGGGCAGCCGGTGGGGCGGTGAGTGCCGCGAGGCCGAGCACGAGCACGTTTTCGGCATGCACCCGGCTTTCGGCGTCCTGCTCGACGCGGCCCCGCAGCCCGGCGACGGCGCCGCGCAATGGCCGGCTGAGCCGAGCCGGTTCGGGGTGCTCTCCCGGCGCTGGTGGGATCCGATGCTCGAAGGCGAATTCCAGGCGCGCGCATGACGGGGGAGGCCGGTGCACGCGCGTTCGACGTGGATGGCCCGCTGCCGACGGACACCACCGTGCTCGAAGCGAGCGCCGGCACGGGCAAGACCCACACGATCGCGGCCCTGGTGACCCGCTTCGTCGCGGAGGGGGTCGCCGGGCTGGACCAGATGCTCATCGTCACGTTCAGCCGGGCGGCCACCGGCGAGTTGCGCGAGCGCGTACGCGAGCGGCTCACCAGCGCCGAACTCGGGCTCGCTGACCCGGGCGCGGCCCGCGAGGACACGGCCGACCGGTTGCTTGCCCGGCTGGCTGACGCGTCGGATGAGGAGGTCGGTCGCCGCCGTCACCGGCTGACCCGGGCACTCACCGCCTTCGACGCAGCCACCATCGCGACCACCCACCAGTTCTGCGCGCAGGTGCTCGCCGGGCTGGGCGTCACCGCGGAACTCGCGGCGCTGACGGGCGGGGATCGCTTCGTCGAGTCACTCGACGATCTCGTGACGGAAGTCGCCGAGGACCTGTATCTGCGCAAGTTCGCCGGCCCGGGAGCGGCGCAGGACGCGCCCGGCATCTCCCGCGATGACGCGGTCCAGATCGCCGTCGAGGCGGTCATCCGCGAGCCGCAGGCGCGCCTCGAACCGGTCGCCGCGCCCGCCGATTCGCCGGCCGGCATCCGCCGTCGCCTGGCCGAGGCCGTCCGGCAGGAGGTGGCCCGGCGCAAGCGGCTGCGCGGCCTGCGCAGCTACGACGATCTCCAGACCGACCTCGCCGCGGTGCTGCGCGACCCCGCGCAGGGCCCGGCCGCGGCCCGCCGGCTGCGCCATCGGTTCCCGGTCGTGCTGATCGACGAGTTCCAGGACACCGATCCGGTGCAGTGGGAGATCGTCTCCACCGCCTTCGTCGATCAGGTCACGCTCGTGCTGATCGGCGATCCCAAGCAGGCGGTCTACGGATTTCGGGGGGCAGACGTCACCGCCTACCTCAAGGCCGTGTCGAAAGCGCGTGAAGTCGCGACGCTGGAGCGCAACTGGCGAAGTGAACCGGCCCTGCTGGCGGCGTTCGATGCGCTGTTCGCCGAGTGCACCTTCGGAGATCCGGCAATTGCGTACCGGCCGGTGACGGCAGCGCGCTCGCAGCCGCTGCTCCAGCGTTCGGTGCCGTCCGCGCCCCTTCGGCTGCGCGTCGTGTCCCGGGCGCCCGGGGATGCGCTGAGTGGCAGCGGGCAGCTGCGTGTCGAGGGGCTGCGCCCCCGTATCGCCGCGGATGTCGCTTCCGACATCGTCGCCCTGCTCAGCTCCGACACCCAGATTGTCGCCTCGGCGGAGCGGGATCATCCGGCGCTCCGGCCGGTCCAACCGGGCGATGTGGCCGTCCTCGTACGTACTAACGCTCAGGCCACCCTGATACGCGAGGCCCTGCGCGAGGCCGGCGTCCCAGCGGTGATCGGCGGGGCGTCGAGCGTCTTCACCGCCCCCATCGCCGGTGACTGGCTGATCCTCCTGGAGGCCATCGAACAGCCGCATCGCACGGGCCGGGTCAGGGCGGCGGCGATGACGTGCTTCCTCGCCTGGAGTGCCGCCCGGCTCGCGCTGGCCGATCCCGAGGAGACCGACTCGCTCGCGGGGCTGATGCGCGGCTGGGCCGGCGTGCTCGCCACCCGGGGGGTCGCCGCGTTGCAGGAGACCATCATGTCCTCCCAGCAGCTGCCGGCTCGGCTGCTCAGCGAGCCCGACGGGGAGCGCCGGCTCACCGACCTTCGCCACATCGGGGAGTCCCTGCATGCCGCGGCAACGGCCGAGGGACTGGGCATTACGGCCCTCGTCGGCTGGCTGCGCCGGCGGATGGAGGAGGCCGACGAGATGACCGACGGCGTCGAGGAACGCAGCCGACGGCTGGATTCCGATGCGGATGCGGTGCAGGTGGTCACGATCCACCGCAGCAAGGGCCTGCAATTCCCGGTGGTCTACGTGCCGTTCTCCTGGGATCTCTACCTGCCGACGGTCGAGCGACCCCGCTACCACGACGCCTCCGGGGAGCGCGTGCTCGACGTCGGGTGCGGCCTTGGCGGCAGCGATCGGGCGACATTCCAGGAGGGCGTCCTGCGCCACCGGCAGGAAGAGGCAGGCGAGCAGCTGCGCCTGCTGTACGTCGCGGTGACCCGAGCCCGCTCCCAGGTCGTCCTTTGGTGGGCACCCTCCACCACGGCGGAATGCGCGCCCTTGAGCCGGCTGCTCTTCGGTGTCGATTCGCCGAGTTCCGAGCCGAAGACCAGTGTCGCCGTTCCCGCCGATGCCGATGTCGCGGCGCTGCTGGCCGAGCGGTTCGCGGCTGCGGGTGGTGCGGTCAGCGTCGAGCAGGCCGGTGACGGCGCCGGCGGGCACTGGACGGGCCCGCCGGCGCCGCGCGGCGAGCTGCGCACAGCACGCTTCGACCGTGAGCTCGACCTGGCGTGGCGGCGAACCTCCTACTCGGGCCTGACCGCCGCCGCCCATGACGCCGGCCTCGGATCGGCGACGGATCCGATCCCGTCGGTCGGCAGTGAACCGGAGCACGGTGGGCTGGACGATGAGCCCGGCGAGACCAAGGTGCTTCGGGTGGCGGAGTCAGGCTCGCCGGACGATCCCGCCGCGGCGGTCGCGTCGCCCATGGCGCTGCTTCCGGGAGGTACCTCGTTCGGGTCGCTCGTCCATGCGGTGCTGGAGACGGTCGACACGTCGGTAGCGGTGCTCGAGAGTGAGATCAGTGCACGCGTTGCGGAGCAGCTGTCCCGATGGTCGCCGGCAGCCGGCTCGGCCATCGATGCGGAGCTGCTGGGCGCGGCGCTGCTGGCGGTGTATGAAACGCCGCTCGGTCCGGCCGCGGATGGCCTGCGCCTGCGGGACTTTTCCCGCACCGACCGGCTGACCGAGCTCGGCTTCGAGCTGCCGCTGTGCGGGGGAGATCAGCCGGGCCCGCGATTGACGCTGGGCAGTCTCGGCCCGCTGGTGCGTCGCCATCTTTCGGGGAGCAGTCCGGCAGACCCGCTGGCGCCGTACGGTGACCGGCTGGCGGAACCGTTGCTGCGGGATCAGCCGCTGCGGGGCTTTCTCAACGGGAGTCTCGACGCGGTCCTGCGCGTTCGTTCCGGCGAGGCGGGCGCGCGCTATCTCGTCGTCGACTACAAGACCAACTGGCTCTCGCCCGCGCCGCCCGGCTCCGGACGCTTGACCGCGGCGGACTACAACCCCGAGCGGCTCGCGGAGGCCATGCTCGACTCGGATTACCCGTTGCAGGCCCTGCTGTACTCGGTGGCGCTGCACCGCTACCTGCGCTGGCGCCAGCCCGGCTATCAGCCGGAAACGCATCTCGGAGGGGTGCTCTACCTCTACCTGCGCGGCATGTGCGGTCCGGGCACCCCGCTCGTCGCCGGCCAGCCCTGCGGGGTCTTCGCCTGGAAGCCTCCGGCTGCGCTCGTCACCGAGCTGTCGGACGCTCTGGACACCGGACGGGTACCGAGATGACCGCCGTCGCCGACCGGTTCGATCCCCGCAAAACCCTAGGGATTCCGGGACTTCTAGCGCAATTTCAGGAGGCCGGGATCCTCGACGCGGCCGACATCCACGTGGCCCGCCGGCTCGGGCATCTCGGCGGCGAGGCCGACGAGCGGGTGCTGCTGGCGGCCGCGCTCACCGTGCGCGCGGCTCGGCTCGGCTCGGTCTGCCTCGATCTGGCCGCGGCGCCCACGCAGATCGTCCCGGAGGATGACCCGGAGGCCGAGCCTGCGGCCGCGGGTGAGGGGCGGCAGCTGCCCTGGCCGGCGCCGCAGGAGTGGCTGGCGGCGTGCGAGGCCAGCCCGCTCGTCGAGTGGGGACCCGCGTCGGATGGCGGCCATCCGTTGCAGCTTCGCTCCGGCCTGCTCTACCTGGACCGCTACTGGCAGCAGGAGCAGCTGGTCGCCGGCGAGCTGACCTCGCGAGCCGAGAGATCGCTCAGCGATCCGCCCGCGCTCGATCGTGACCGGTTCAAGGCGGCGCTCGGGCGCCTCTTCCCACCCGAACGGGTCGATGTCGATGACCAGCGCGAGGCCGCGGCGGTAGCGGCGCAGCGCTGGTTGAGCGTGCTCGCCGGCGGTCCTGGCACCGGCAAGACGACGACCGTCGCGCGCATCCTGGCCTTGCTGGCCGATCAGCCCGGGCCGGCGCCGCTGATCGCGCTGGCCGCTCCGACCGGCAAGGCCGCGGCCCGCCTTGCCGAGGCGGTACGCGACGCCGTCGCCGAGCTTCCTGCGGCTGACCAGCAGCGGCTGGGGGAGCTGAGCGCGTCGACCCTGCATCGCCTGCTCGGGTTTCGCCCCGGCTCGCGCAGCCGCTTCAGCCACCACGCGGGTAACCGGCTGGCGCATGACGTGGTCGTCGTCGACGAGAGCTCCATGGTTTCGCTGACGCTCATGGCGCGCCTGCTCGACGCCGTTCGCCCCGACGCTCGGCTGATCCTGGTGGGCGATCCCGAGCAGCTCGCATCGGTCGAGGCGGGCGCGGTCCTCGGTGACATCGTCGACGCCGGGCAGGCGGCCAGCGTCGACAGCGGAATCGTCGTGCTTGGTCGAAGCTGGCGTTTCACCGGGCGCATCGCCGAACTGGCGGCGGCCATCCAGGCCGGAGATGCAGACGCCGCCGTGGCGCTGCTTCGCACCCCGGCCGAGGATGTCTCGTTCGTCGAGACCGACGCTGTGGCGGCAGGAACGACGCCGACTGGTGGTGTCGGTGTTCTCGGCGGCCTGCGTGAGGAGGTGGTGAGCGCGGCCCGACGGCTCATCGCCGCGGCGGCGAAGGGCGATGCCGCCGCCGCGCTCGGCTATCTCAGCGCCCACCGGCTGCTGTGCGCTCACCGCCATGGCCCGTACGGCGCAGACCGCTGGGGGCAGGAGCTCGAACGCTGGATCGATGCGGCGTTGAACGTCCACCGCGGGGCAGGGGAGTGGTATGCCGGTCGTCCGCTGCTGGTGACGGCCAACGACTACGAGGTGAAGCTTTTCAACGGTGATACCGGGGTGGTGATCAGCGACGGCGCCGGCGCGGTGACGGCCGCTTTCGGTCGCCCGGCCGCTCCCATGCTGGTACGCCCGGCGCGGCTGGGGGCGGTCCAGACCATGCAGGCGATGACCGTGCATCGCAGCCAAGGGTCGCAGTTCCAGCGCATTTCGGTGTTGCTTCCGGCCGAGGGTTCGCCGTTGCTGACCCGCCAGCTGCTCTATACCGCCGTCACCCGGGCCGAGCGTCATGTGCGTGTCATCGGGTCGGAGGCTGCCGTCAGGGCTGCGGTGAGCACGCCGATCACCCGGGCCAGTGGCCTTCGAGGCCGGCTCTGGCCGCGCGGCTGAGCGAGCACATCTTTTTGTCGGACCCACCTGTCATCCTGCCTATGACGTGCAGGAACGGGGTGCAAAGTGGCGTATGGCGATCTCGTGCGATCGCATGTGGAGCGGTGCCTTCAAGACATCTGGGAGGCGCCCGGGCCGCAGATCGATCAGGAGGGTGACTACCCGTTCCGCACCGAGTCGTGTGTCGGCTGGGTGCGTGTGGAGCAGCAGCCGCCGATGCTCGTGCGGGTCTTCGCTCACGTCGCGTACGACGTGAAGCGGTCGGCCGCGCTGCTGCAGGAGCTGAACGTGTTGAATGTCCGGTCGCGGCTGGCGACGGTGTGCTGGGCCGATCGCACGGTGGCCGTCCACTGTGCGCTGCCGGCGGAGGCGGTCGACCGGGCGAATCTGCGGCTCGTGCTCGACACCGTCAGCCGGGTGGCAGACGACATCAGCGAGCTGACCGTCGCCGTCTTCGGCGGCCGGGTGCCGATGCCGTCTCAAGAGGGTGCGGAGAGCTGAGCCAATCGGAGGCCAAAGTCGGCGTGCGGGCTTACTGCTCGACGAAAGGTGGCAGGGTACACAGCGTCGAGCACGCGTCTGACGACTGACGGAGGCACGCATGCAGCAGCTCAGCGGACTTGACGCCGCCTTCCTGGCGTTGGAGGGCTCGTCGATGTTCGGTCACGTCGGCAGTCTCTGCATTGTCGATCCCTCGACCGCCGCCGAGCCGGTGACGCTCGATCGGCTGACCCGCCTGGTTGCCAGCCGGCTGCCGCTGGTGCCTCCGTTCCGGCGGCGGCTGGTCGAGGTCCCGCTCGGCCTCGACATGCCGTACTGGATCGACGACCCGGATTTCGACATCGAGTTCCACGTGCGGGCGCTGGCCTTGCCGGCGCCGGGCAACGATCAGCAGCTGCGCGAGCAGGCGGCGCGGCTGCATGCCCGCCCGCTCGACCGGGCCCGGCCGCTCTGGGAGCTCTACCTGATTTCCGGGCTGTCCGGCGGGCGCATCGCGCTCTACACCAAAGTCCACCATGCCGCGATCGACGGGGTTTCCGGCAACGACATTCTCGGAGCGCTGCTCGACCTCTCGCCGGAAGGGCGCGAGATGCCCTTCGTCGAGTGGCCGCATGATGCCGAGCCCGGCAGCCTGAGCCTGCTAGCACGCAGCGTCATCTCATTAGCGCGCCAGCCCCTTCGGGCCACCCGGCTTTCGCTGGAGCTGCTGCGATCAGCTCCGGGCGTCCTGCGGATCTCGGCGCGTCCACGGCTGCCGTTCATCGATCGTGACGCGAGCGCCGTGCTCTCCCGGCCCTCGCTGCGGGCCCCGAAGACCCCGTTCAATGCCCCGATCACCCCGCATCGGCGCTTCGCGTTCTGCCAGCTCCCGCTGGCCGACATCAAGACCGTCAAGAACGCGGCCGGCATGACCGTCAACGACGTCGTCATGGCGCTGTCCACCGGCGCGTTGCGGCGCTGGCTCGAAGATCACGACGCGTTGCCCGCTTCGCCCCTGGTCGCCGCGGTGCCGATCTCGATCCGCTCTCCGGAGCAGGCCGGCAGCGCTGGCAATCGGATCTCGGGGATGGTCGCGGCGCTGCCCACCCAGTTGGCGTCGCCGCTCGATCGGCTGCAGGCCGTCCATGAGGCGATGCGCGCCGCCAAGGAGCAGCACGGTGCGCTGCCGGCCGCTCTGCTGTCCGACGTCACCCAGTTCGCGATCCCGGCGCTGGCAGGACAGGCGGCCCGGCTGAACGAGCGGCTGCGCCTGCTGGAGCGGGCCAACCCGTTCAACCTGTTCGTCTCCAACGTGCCCGGGCCCAACGTGCCGCTCTACTTCGCCGGCGCCGAGCTGCAGGCGTACTACCCGCTGAGTGCGATCGCCGACGGTCAGGGTTTGAACATCACCGTCATCAGTTACCGGGATTCGATGTTCTTCGGGTTGATCGCCTGCCGGGAGCTGGTGCCCGACCTCGACGTGATGGCGGACTACGTTCAGCAGGAGTTGACCACGCTGCTCGTCGCTACGGCGAGCACGCCGGCCGCAAAAGCCCGTCGTTCCGTCGAAAGGACACCCGCCCGCAATGAATCCCGGCGATAAAGCTCCCGATTTCGAGCTGTCCGACCAGGATGGCACCGTGCGCAAGCTCAGCGAGCTGGCGGCGAACGGTCCCGTGGTCCTGTTCTTCTACCCGGCGGCGATGACGGCGGGGTGCACCAAGGAGAGCTGCCACTTCCGTGACCTGACCGCCGAGTTCGCCGAGGTCGGCGCGCAGATCGTCGGGATCAGTGCTGACGGGGTCGACAAGCAGCAGCAGTTCGCCACGAAGCACTCCTTCGGCTACCCGCTGCTGTCCGACCCCGACCGCTCGGTGGCCGAGTCGTTCGGGGTCAAGCGCGGCCGCCTGAGCCTCACCCCGGTGCAGCGCGCCACGTTCGTGATCAACAGCGACCTCACGGTGCGCGACATCATCAAGAGCGAGATCAAGATGGACGTCCACGCCGACAAAGCGCTGGCGTTGCTCAAGGCGGGCTGAGCTGCGGGTCGGTCAGGCGACGGCCTTCCGGAAGACGCCCGTCGCCCAGACGAGCGTGATGACGCACAGCGGGACCAGCACGGCGAACCCGAGCCCCACCTGGTGTGTGGTGACGTGGCCGGCACCGAGTGAGCGCGCGCTCTCGACGAGGTAATACAGCGGGTTCAGGTGGGCGAGTACCCGCAGCCAGGTCGGCCCGAACGCGATCGGCAGCAGCACACCGGCCAGCAGCAGCAGCGGGAGGTTGATCCCGTTGATCAGCGCTGCGAAGCTGCTGATTTCCTTGGCCAGCAGTGCGACGGCGATCGAGAACGCCGAGAACATGATCATCAGGATCGCCAGCAGGACGGCGAGCACCAGCAGCCCGCCCCAGTGGATGTGGAAGCCGAATGCCCAGCCGATGACCAGCACCACGAGGTCAAAGATGAACATCCCGATGAGCCCAGCGAAAATCGGCCCGAGCAGGATCGCCAGCCGACTCGCGGGCGTCACCCGCAGTCGTTCGATGAGCCCGCTCTGCAGTTCGAAGATGGTGCTGAAGCCCATCGTGCTGCCGTTGACGAACGCGAGCAGTGCGAGGATGCCGGGCAGGAACGAGCCGAGCACCTGGCCGTTCGACGGATGGCCGGGGGAGAAGCCCTTCAGCAGCGGGGTGAACAGGGCCAGGTAGAGAACGGGCGTCGAGAAGCTGACGACGAGCCACAGCGGGTTGCGCAGGGTCTGCACCAGCCGCCGCTGGGTCAGCAGGCCGATGTCGGTGACGGTCTTGGAGACGTTCATGGCCATCGCCATCACGCGGCCGGCTTCGAAGCACTGGCGGAATCGGCGGTATCGCGTAGCGAGCGGCCGGTCTGGCGCAGGAAGACGTCATCGAGGGTCGGCTCCGACAGGCTCATCGAGGCGATCCCGACCCCGGCCGCGTCCAGCAGGCGCAGCAGCTGCGGTAGCGCAGCCGGGCCGTCTTCCACGTAGAGCCGCAGTGTGTTGCCTTCCTCGACGGAGCTCTCGCGGACGTACGGCTCCCGCTGGGTGAGCTCGGCGACCTGCTCCGGCGAGTGATCGCGCGGGGTCAGGACCACCGCGTCACCGGCCACCTTCTGTTTCAGCTCGCGGGGAGTGCCGCCGATGACGACCTGGCCGTGATCCATGATCACGAGCCGGTCGCACAGCGCGTCGGCCTCCTCGAGGTAATGCGTGGTCAGGAACACGGTGGTGCCGCGCTCACGGAGGCGGCGGATGTGCTCCCAGAGATTCGCCCGGTTCTGCGGGTCCAGGCCGGTAGTCGGCTCGTCGAGGAAGAGCACCTGCGGGTCATGCACGATGCCGAGCGCGATGTCCAGGCGCCGGATCTGCCCGCCGGAGTAGGTCATCACCTTGCGGTCGGCGAACTCGCGCAGGTCCAACACGTCCATCAGCTCCTCGCTGCGGGCGAGCACGTCGTGCTTGGGCCGGCCGTAGAGGCGCCCTTGCAGCAGCAGGTTTTCCCGGCCCGTCGCGAGCGGGTCGGTGCCGCCGAGCTGGCTGACGAATCCGGTGTGTGCCCGCACCTGCTCAGCCTCGCGGGCGACGTCGTAACCGGCGACGCTCGCGGTGCCCGAATCGATCGGCAGCAGGGTGGTCAGCATCCGCAGCGTGGTGGTCTTGCCCGCCCCGTTGGGACCGAGGAAGCCGAAGATCTCCCCGCGCTGCACGTTGATGCTCACGCCGCGGACCGCCTCGACCGGACCCCGCCGGGATTTGAAGCTCTTCTTCAGCTCTGCTGTGGTGATGACGTCGTTCGCTTCGGACATGCGCTCACTTTCCGGGATGGGCGGGGCTCGGACCACCCCTGAGCAGTCCACTACACAGCCGACGAGGCGCGCTAATGGTTATGCGGACGGCTCAACCAACCGTTCGGCGCTCGGGGAAGGCTCAGACGCCGCTGTAGGTGATGTCGCTGCGATCGCGGTGGCCGACCGTGAAGTCAGCCTCGAACATGAACTTCTTCGCCGGGTCGTACGGCAGGGTGTACGTCCAGTCGAACGCGCAGACACGCTTGGCGATCAGCCAGTTCCCGGCGCGGCGCTCGAATCGGTCGACGTAGCGCAGGCCCAGGATCATGTCGGTGTCGGCCCCGACGTGATGCGCGACGCAGTAGGTGTCGCAGTGAGCGGTATCTCCATCGATACGGATGTTCGGCGGTCCGATGAAGTGCATCGTCGCCTCGAAGTGGGGGAGCACCTCGCACACCCAGGCGGCGAATTCCGTCCCGGAGCCGCGGAAGGAGTTGTGGTCGTCGAAGCCGTCCGGGTGGTAGCAGGAGGCCATCGCCGCCTCGTCCAGCCGGTCGGTTCCGCGGGCAAGCCGCTTGATGACGTCTGTGATCTCTTCGCGCGCGATCAGTTCTTCGACGGTCACGGTCATGACCGCAACCTAGCTACCCGCGTCCGGTCCGGTCGCAGCCGGGCGGTCGGGGTCGGCGCACCACTGCGACCAGGAGCCGGGGTAGAGCCGCGCACCCTCGATGCCGGCAGCTTCCATCCCGAGCAGCGTCTGGCACGCGGTGACACCCGATCCGCAGTAGACGATGATGTCCTGGTCGAGGCCGGCGCCGACGGCGTCGAACTGCGTGCGCAGAGTGGACGCCGGGTGGTAGCGGCCGCCGGAGTCCAGGTTGGCGGGCCAGGGCGCGTTTGCGGCACCCGGGATGTGCCCGGCGCGTGGATCAAGTGGCTCGACCTCGCCGCGGTAGCGCTCGGGTGCGCGGGCGTCCAGCAGCACCGGCGCTGTAGTGACCTGGTCGATGGTGGCGAAGCGCTGGCTCGGCCACGACCGTTCGGTGAAGGCTCCCGCGGCCGCGGTCGTCGCTGCGCTCTCGAGTTCGCCCGTCCAGCTCTGCAGGCCCCCGTCCAGGAGCGCCGCCGGATGCCCCAGCGCGCGCAGCAGCCACACCAGGCGTCCAGCCGACATGCCGCCGCTGTCGTCGTATGCCACTACGCGGGTGTCATCGCCGATCCCCGCGCGTGCCATAGCTGCCGCGAAGCGCGCGGGCGAGGGGAGTGGGTGGCGTCCCTCCGCTGGGGACGGCGGCTCGGCGAGGCTCTCGTCGAGATCGATCCAGACCGCTCCCGGAAGGTGTTCCTGCTCGTACGCCTCGCGGCCGGAGCGTCCGTCGGGATACCAGCGCACGTCGATGAGCGCGACCTCATCTCGATGCTCGGCGAGCCACCCTGCCGACACGAGTGGCCCGAAACGTCCGGGCGCCCAACCAGCGGGGGCCAGCTCGAAAGCGTCGAACGTGAACGGCGGTGAGACGGTGCAGCCGACGAGCGTCCACTCGCCGAGGGGCGCGGCGGACTGCCAGCTTCCGGCCGGCACCGCTATCTGCGGACGCTCTCCTGACGCGAGATCGGTGCCCAGGACGTACGAACTCTGCTGCTCACCGTCTTCGCTGACCTCGAGCCGCAGCGGACTGCCCGCGTAGTGGTGCCAGATCTCGCTGCGGCCGTGGACCCGATGCCAGGTCGACTCTTCCCCGGCGCGCAGCAGGTAGTAGATGGCGCTCGCGTGCTCGTCGCGCCACGTCTCGGCGTACGAGCCGCCCTCGGGATGCGGGACGAGGCCGAGCTGCGACACCAATTCGTGAGCGTTCATTTCTTCTCGTACGTGATGCCGGACGTTTCCAGGTCCCACGTCATCGGGGTGGCGCCCTCGGCGCGTAGTTCACGCTTGAGGACGCGACCGACCGGGCTGCGCGGCAATTCCGCGCGGAACTCGATGTAGCGGGGGAGCGCGAAGTATGGCAGCTGGTCGACGCACCAGAGGAAGAGTTCGGCTTCCGTGAGCGTGGAGTCGTGCTTGAGCGTGGCGGTGACCTTGAGGTCGTCCTCGGTGACGTCGCTGGGGACGGCGTGCACGGCGACGTCGGCCAGCCCGCCGTGGCCCATCAGGATGCGCTCGACCTCGAAGCTGGCGATGTTTTCACCGCGCCGGCGCAGGTAGTCGGCTTTGCGGTCAATGAAGTAGAGGTAGTCCAGGTCGTCATGAGTGTCGATGATCCCGATGTCGCCGGTGTGGTACCACCAGTTACGGCTGGTCTCGACGGTCACCTCGGGACGGCCCCAGTAGCCCTCGAACATGACATGCGGCTTGCGCGGGCGTACGACGATCTCGCCCTGGGTGCCGCGGGGGAGCTCACCGTCGTCGTCGTCGAAGATGCGGACGTCGAAGTACTCGGAGTTGACGATGCCCGCGCCGCGCGGCCGGTTGCGGACCCCCGGCGGCTGCCACGACACCAGGCTCGCCTCGGTGACGCCGTACGCGCCGCTGAAGGTATCGATGGAAAAGCGGCTGCGGATCACGTCGTCGACCTCGGGTGGCAGCGGTGCCGCTCCCATGAGCCGCAGGCTCTTGTTGGCGAGCGGGCTGCCGGAATTCGGCATTTCCGGACGGTCGAGGTCGTGCGCCAGCAGGTACGCCATGCTGCCGAGGGTCGAGATCACCGTCGCTCCGGTACGGTTCATCTCCGGCCAGAAGTTGGAGACCGAGAAGCGGCGGTAGATCGCGCCGCGCCCGCCGTAGATCAGCGTGCCGACGACGGCCGTCACCAGGGCGTTGAAGTGGAACATCGGGAGTGGGGTCCAGATCACGTCGTCGGCGCGGCGTTCCCAGCAGTAGCCGATCTGCTCGGCGAGCGCGACGTGGTAGTTGTGCGTGAGCATGCAGCCCTTGGACAGCCCGGTGGTGCCCCCGGTGTAGACGAAGGTCGCGAGGGCGGACGGCCTTACGTCGAAGGGCTCGACCGGTGCGGCTGCCCGCACGTCGTCCCACGAATGAGTCGTGACGCGTGTCATCGCCGGCGACTCGCCCAAGCAGACGACGTGTTCGAGGTGGGGCAGCTGGCTGCTGATCGCCTGGACGCGATCGGCGAACTCGTCGGCGACGATCAGGACGCGGGCACCCGAGTCGTCGAGCTGGTGGCGCAAGTACTCGCCTTTGTAGGCGGTGTTCACCGGAACCGACACCGCTCCGAGCCACGTCGTGGCGAACCAGGCGAGGAGCATCTCGGGGGAGTTCTCCAGCAGCGTGGCGACGCGGTCACCGGGCGCGACCCCCAGCTGCTGCAGCGAACCGGCGAGCCGGGCACCTGTCTCGGCGACGTCGCGGGCGCTCAGCTTGGTGCCGCAGACATCCAGGTATTCCGAATCCGGGTCGGAGTCCAGCCGCGCCAGCAGCAGCTCGGTGACCGTGTGCTGCTCGGCTGCCCGCCAGATCGCGTCAGACACTGGATCCACGCACACTCGGCTGCCCCATGTTCATCTTGTATCAAATTCCTGCCGCAGCCCTGCCGCGGCCGTAATGTCGGCTCGTGCTGACCGCCGCATCAGCGCTGACGTCATGGACGTTTGATCCGGTGGCCGTTGGCGTCCTGCTCGTCGCCGGGGGCTGGTATGGCCGCGGTGTCCGTGCGCTGCGCCGCAGCGGCCAAGCCTGGCCGGTGCGGCGGATGGTGTCGTTCGGTCTCGGGCTGCTGACTATCGGCGCCGTGACGTTGTGGTGGGTCGGCGCGTACGCGCACACGCTGTTCTGGGTCTACACCGTCCAGATCATGATGCTGCTGGTCGTTTCGCCGGCGCTGCTGATGTTCGGCAAGCCGGTGACGCTCTCGCGGGTATCGGCGGGCGAGAGCGGTCGCCGGTCGATCCTGGCGCGCGTCGCCGATGCGCCCGCCATGAACTTCCTGTCGAACCCGGCGTTCGGGGCCTTGCTGCTTCCGTTGGTGTCGATGCTGGTCTTCTTCACCGCTGTCTTTCCGGCGTCACTCGAGCATTACGTCGTGTACGAGCTGCTGCACGTGGTGCTGCTGATCGCGGGCCTGGTGATGTCGCTGCCACTGGCCGACGAGGGCGTGCAGTCGAGTTCGATGTCGCTCGCGGCGGGCATCCTTTTCGGCTTTCTCGAACTGATGGCCGATGCCATCCCCGGCATTGCGATCAGGCTACGCAGCTCGTTGCTCGCGCCGGAGCACTACCTCGCGATCCATCGCACGTGGGGGCCGTCACGGCTGCACGATCAGCAGCTGGGCGGCGCCATCGTGTGGTTCTTGGCGGAAACCATCGACCTGCCCGTCCTGGCGTTGCTGGTGCTGCGGTGGATCCGTACCGACGAGCGCGAGGCGATCGTCATCGACCGTCACCTGGATCAGCAGGAGGAGGCAGCCGCAGCTGCCGACGCGGAAGTGGATCTGCAGCGGCCCTGGTGGGAGAGCGATGCGGCGGTGTTCGGCGACCGTCGGGCGGCGGCATTTCGTAAGGCCACCGGACGGACGAAGTCGCCGGAAGGCTAGCGGCCGCGTGCCCCATAGAGACGATCCGATGTATCTGTACGGGGAAACAGCAGCAAGCTCCACTGGTACAGCGAGTTGCCTGTATCGGACGAAGGCCGGCTCAACGGCGATTTGCCGCCGGCAGGCTAGCGGGTGCGGTGCAGTTCCAGAGTGGCCGACGGACCCGCATCCGTGCCGGGGCAGGTGGCGGTGCGGGTGAGCGTGCCGGTCAGGGTCTGGGGAAGCTGCGCCGGCACCGCAAGCGACAAATCTGCTTGCAACACAAGGGATTCGTCCTGGCACGTGGGGTGCACCGTGCCCAGCAGGCGCGAGCCGTTCACCTTGAGTGCGAAGTTCCCCGCGTAGCCGGTGTAGTCGCCCTGCGTACAGGTGCTCGAGCACTGGAGGCTGAGCGTCGTCGTCACCACGTCACGCTTGGTCGTCTGGACCGTCTCCTCGTACGACGCGACGTACGTCGTCACCCCGCCCTGCGGCAGGTTGTTCGTCGCGACGACCCGCTCTTTCGTGCCCGCGCTGGCCCACAGGATCGCGACCGTAGCGAGGACGACCAGCACGACGACGCCGACGCCTAGCCCTGCGACGGTGCGCGTGGTGACCGGCCTGACCTCGCCCGGGGTGCGCTGCTCACCGACCCGGGCGCGTGGGGGGCGGGGCGCTTTCACCGCCATGACGAATCTTTCTGCAGTGCTAGGAGCGTGGCCGCATGTGGGTCGTGCACCCCTCGCAGCTTACGTCCGCGGGATGGTTGCCCGGGTCTGCCCGTCTTGCCGGAGTTTGTTTCCCCGAACCTGTAACGGCCAGACCGTGGGCCGCGCCAACGGGTGTCGCAGTGGCATAGCCTCCCGCGGGTAAGGCACGACCGGACCTGGCGGGTAGGAGTGACGCGATGAGTTTCAACCTGGCGACCATCCTGCGTGAATCGGCGCTGGCAGCCCCCGACTCGCCGGTGGCGAAATTCATGGGCACGACGATGAGCTACGCCGAACTCGATGCCCAGGCCGGCCAGTTCGCCGCCGGTCTGGCTGCGAAGGGACTCGTTCCCGGTGATGTGGTCGCGATTCAGCTTCCCAACGTGCCGCACTTCCTCGTCGCGTACTTCGGCGTCCTCAAGGCGGGCATGACGCTGCTACCGCTGAACCCCTTGCTCAAGGCGCCGGAGATCAGCTACCACCTCAGCGACGCGAAAGCCCGCCTGCTGGTGACGTTCGAGCTCTTCGTGGCCGACGCCGAGAAGGCCGCCCGGGAGCGCGAGGTCCCGCTGTACGTGCTCGGCTTCGGCGACGGCCCGCTACCCGAGGGGGCGCAGGCGTTCGGCGCGCTCATGGGCGAGCCGGACGACATCGGCCCGGCGGGCGGAATCCACCCGACGAATGCCGACGATACGGCCGTCCTGATCTATACGAGCGGCACCACCGGCCGTCCCAAAGGCGCCGAACTGACGCACTTCCAGCTCTACATGAACTGCTCGATCTCCGGCCGGCTCTTCGGCGGATCCAGTGACGACGTGACGCTGGCCGTCCTGCCGTTCTTCCACGTCTTCGGGCTGTCATCCATCATCGACGTCACGGTGCTGTTCGGCGGATGTCTGTCGATCGTCCCGCGCTTCGAACCCAAGGCCGTCCTCGACGCGATCGTGGCCGACGGAGTGAGCGTCATCGGGGGAGTGCCCACGATGCTTCAGGCCCTCACCGCGCTCGATACGCAGGACCGTGACCTCTCCCGGCTTCGGATCGCCGTCTCGGGCGGGGCCTCGCTGCCGGCCGAGGTGATGCGGGCGTTCGAGGACAAGTTCGGCATCGTCGTGCTGGAGGGCTACGGCCTTTCCGAAACGGCGAGCACGGCCTCGTTCAACATCAGTGCGGAGGAACGCCGGGCATTTTCCGTCGGCAAGCCGATCTGGGGCGTGCAGATGCGCATCCACGACCTCGATGACCGCCCGCTCCCTGCGGGCAAGGACAACGTCGGCGAGATCGTCATCCGCGGTCACAACGTCATGAAGGGATATCTCGGGCGGGAAGAGGCCACCGCCGAGGCCTTTCGCAACGGCTGGTTTCACACCGGCGACCTCGGCTACGTCGATGACGACGGCTTCTTCTTCATCGTCGACCGCAGCAAGGATCTGGTCATCCGCGGCGGTTACAACGTCTATCCGCGCGAGATCGAAGAGGTGCTCTTCGAGCACCCCGACATCGACGAGGCCGCCGTCATCGGCAAGCCGGACGATCGCCTGGGGGAGGAGGTCGTGGCGGTTGTCGTGGTCAAGGACGGCGTGAGCCTGACCGCCGAGGACGTCATCGCCTACTCCAAGGAGCGGCTGGCTGCCTACAAGTACCCACGAGAGGTGCGATTCCTTGACGCGCTGCCGAAGACAGCGACCGGCAAGATCCTGAAAGCCGACCTGCGCCAGAGCTGAGCGTCAGCCTTCACCTACCCGGTAGATCGTTTCGCGAATGCCGCGGATGCTCTCGTCCAACGCCGTGACGTAGCCCGCGACCCGGTTGCGGAGTTCGACGTCGTGCAGGGCCTCGAGCAGGCCTTCGAGCCCCATCCCTACGGCGAACAGCTGGCGGACGACATGGTCGTGAAGCTCACCGGCAATGCGGGCCCGGTCGTCGTGCAATCGCAACTGCTCGCGATCGACCCTTGCCCGGTCGAGCTCGAGAGCTATCCCGGCGTAGTCGGTGAAGCGTGAAAGCGCTTCAACGTCGGCCTCCGTGAACGGTGGCCGGTCGACCAGCCGGCTCACCACGAGAACGCCAAGGACGGTCCTGTCGGCCGCCAGCGGGACGACGGCGACGGGCCCCATCGGCCGGTCGCTCACCTCGGCGATCTGCCACGGCGGCCGTTCGAGTAGCAGCGGCTTGCCGGTGTGCATGACCTCCGACGCCGGACTGTGTCCCCGCGGGAACAGCATGCCGGAGGGGAGGCCCTCCATTGCTCCGACGACGGCGTGCTGGCGGATGTGTGTCTCGTCCCCGGGAACCAGCATGGAGGCCAAGTCGGCATCCGCGGCGCGAACGGCGTGACCCAAGACCACCTCGAGGGGGGTCACCGAATCGCTCGACACCAGTTCCTGGATGAGGTCGGCGGCCGCGTCTGCCCACCGGCGACCCTGCTGTGCCAGCTGGTACAAGCGCGCGTTGTCGATCGCTGTGCCCACGGCCTCTGCGAACTCGCCGGTGAGGCGCTCGAGGTTCGGCGTGGACCGACCGGCAACCTGCTCGGCGACGTAGCAGGTCGCGAACTGGCGGCTGCTGAGCGTCACGTCACGCTGCAGGAAGTGCGGCCTGCCGGCGATCCACTCGACGACCTCGGATGCTCCCTCCAGACCTTGCAGGGTCTTTGCGTCGATGCCGGCGTGGACGAACTCATCCAGTGCGCCATCCCGCCGCCTGAGGCCGATCGCTGCGTAGCGGACGCCCAGCAATTCTCGTGCCGATTCGACCAGGCGCCCCAGCGTCTGCGTGAGATTCGCTTCGTCCGCGACCACCTCGGTGACGCGCAGCAGGGCAGGCAGGGAATCGGGCGTGCGAGCCGACGGCGGGGGAGTCGCGAAAGCGGGACGAAAACCATTCGCCGCCGCCTCGTCGAGGGTGGCACGGGCGAGCGTGACGGTGGCGCCGATACATACCCCGAAATCGTCGAAGCGCGAAGAAATCAGCACGTCGTACACCCTCGGCAGCCGCGGCGCATCGCATGGGATCAGGACCGACATCGGAGCCGGAAGGTCGCCGCGCAGCGCCATCTGGATCGCGGCGCCGACAGCCGCAGCCGCCGGGTCGCCGCCCGCTGACGCGCAGACCTCCAGATAGGAGACGCCGACGCCGGCGCTCGCCGGGTCGCCGCCGTTGTCGCGGCAGAAGGCGTTCCAAGCCTCGTTGGTGCGGACGATGACGCCGTCGAGATCCAGCAGCGCGACTTCCACGGTGTCGGAGAGCATGGCGGGGTCCGAGAGGCCAGGTGCGGGCGCGTGACTTCGGTCGTTTCGAGGGGTCATCCTCTGTCCCTGAAAACCGCTCGGTCACCGATCGCAAGGGCCGGACGCACGGTGAGAATCCTGAAATTGCACTGAACGGTAACCGGGAAGCGTCAAATTGACTACTTCCTCAGTCTTCTACTTCCGCCGTGCCAATCCTCCTGCATTCCGATCTCCTCCTCGCTGACGCCGAGGGCCCGCAGCTGCGGCAGCTCGCGCAGGCTGCGCTTCAGCTCCGCGAAGCCGGCGAAGCGAGCCAGGCCGATGACGTGTTCCCACAGCTCAAGGGCCTGCTCCGGGCTTGGCAACCGGCTGATGACCGGGCCGAAGAAGGCCACCCCATCCGGCGGTTGGAAGTGCAGGATCGGCGTCCCGACATCCTTGCCGGTGAGTGCGAGCGCTTCGTGGGTTTCGTCGTGAAGCAGGTCGTCGAAGGCGTCGCTGTCGAGCGCGGCGGTGAGTGCGGTCGCCAATCCGGCCTCAGCCAGCACTTTTTCCACAAGGTCGGGACTGGCCGGGTCGCCCCACGGACGCTCCGCGTCCCAGATCGCGGTACCCAAGGCCGCGTAATAGTCCCCGACGGCGGGCCTGCCATGGTCGGCTCTCACCGCCGCAGCGACCCGCAGCAGCTTGGAGCCGGCGATGTGCAAGGCCTTGTATTCAGGCGGGAATTGAGCCTCGTAGTCGACGTTCTCGTTCACCACGCGCAGGGCTATGAAGCGCCAATCGACGGTGTAGTCACGCTGCTGTGCTACTAGCCGCACCCACTTGCTGGTCATCCAGGCGAACGGGCAGACCGGATCGAAATAGAAATGCAGGTCGGCTTCTCTCACAGAGCTAGACCCTAACGCCGCGCCGGGGCCACCAGCGCGGGCAGGCCCGTGGCCGGATGCCTGCCAGCGGGCACGGGCCCGGCGGTCTTTCGTAGGACGGGCCACGTTATCGAGCGAAACCGTACGCGATCCGGTCAGCCGCGAGGATTGCCGACTTTTGCGGAAATCATTTGCTGGAAATGGCGTTAACCGGCTGCACGCCAGCCGTTAACGCGGGTGTCAGCGAGGCGCATCGTCGCATCTTTCCCCAGCTGCCGACCGAGGTGACGGAAATGACCACCCCCGAACTCGTCCCGGGTTGCGGCGACCCTGCCGACGTGCGGACCCTCATCGGCTGCTGAGCCCATCGCGATGACCCCGGGCCACAGCGAAGGCCCGTACCTTGCGGAACATCGGACCGACAGCACGAACCCAGACCCGCGATGTGGCCCGCTTACGGCACGCTGCAGCAGCGGCCCTGGCCGTCCTCGTGGCGCTTGTGGGTTGCGGCAGCGCCGGGGTCACCGCGGGGCCCCACACCAGCGCGTCGGCCACGCCAACCGCAAAGGCGCCAACCGCAAAGGCGCCGCCCGCACCCACGCCGTCGAAGCCACCGGCCGCCAGTCCCACGCCGCCGCCGGGGCCCCCGCTTCGCGTGGAACTCTGGGGAGATTCCATCTCCGCGCAGGCCGCACCCTACTTCGGCTTCTTCGTCGGGCTCACCGGCCACGGGGTCGCCCGCGAGCACACGTACGGCGGCACCGCACTCTGCGACTGGTTCCCCGACATGCGCAGCGAAATAGACCCGTCCAACCCGCGCGGCTTTCACCCCCAGGTCGCGGTCATCCAGTTCTCCGGCGACGCGTTCACGCCCTGTATGCACGACGCCAACGGCATTGCCTACAGCGGCCAGGCCCTCGTCGACAAGTACGCCGCGGACGCCGCCGCGACCATCAGCCTGTTCACCGGCGCCAAGATCCCGGTGTACTTCGTGAGCACGCCGATCTCCCGGGGCCAGGCGGCCCAGGGAGTGGTCGGCAACACGGCCCTCGGGGTGATGTTCAGCAAGCTGCCCGCGCGCTATCCCAGCAATCCGCTGGTGCGCTTCGTGGACGGCGCAGCGGCGGTCGAATGGCATGGCCATTACACCGACACCTTGCCCTGCGAGCGCGGGGAAACGTGCACGGGACACTGGCCGGACGGCACCCCGACGGTGGTCGTCCGCCAGGCGGACGGCACCCACTTCTGCCCGGTCACCGAGCTCGTCGTCAACGGGGCCACCAGCTGTCCGGCCGCCATGCCCGGTGCCCGGCGCTACGTGCTGGCCATCCTCGACCGGATTGCACAGGACTTTCCCAGCCTGCGGCCGCGTGGTTGACACAAACCGGGGGAACCCTGAGGGCATGAACCTGCTACGCAGGGCCGCCGAGACCGTCATCAGCCTCGCTGTGGTGGTCATGTTCGCCGGGCTGCTCACGGTGCCGGAGGTGGACGAAGACGACGCTGGTGACCTCTCGCCGCCGGGGGAGCGGGCCACCTGAGCCCCGCTCGGGGTCCCCGTTCTAGTGTCGATGCACGCCTGCGGTAGGCGTCGAGCCAGAACCAGGTCGAACGGGGTCACCGACATGACGACCGATGAGCTGCAGCACGGCCCCGAGTTCACCGAGCCGGAGCAGACCCACCTGCGCACATGTCCGCTCTGCGAGGCGATGTGCGGCCTGGTCATCAAGACCCGCGGCGACCAGGTGACCGAGATCCGCGGTGACCGGGATGACGTGTGGAGCAAGGGGTACCTGTGCCCCAAGGGGGCCTCGCTCGCCAGCCTGCACCACGACGAGGACCGCCTCCGGGTGCCCATGGTCCGCGACGGCGATCAGTGGCATGAGGTCAGCTGGGACCAGGCGTTCGCCCGCTGCGAGGAATTACTCCGCCCCATCGTCCAGGAGCACGGCATCGCCGCCGTCACCGCGTACATCGGCAATCCCGCGGTCCACAACTACTCGCTCAGCCGCTATACGGGCGCGGTCGCCGGCATCCCTCGCATGCCGGTTATCTGGTCTGCCGGGACCGTCGACCAGTGGCCGAAGAATCTTGCGTGCGCCCAGCTTTTCGGCAATCCGTGGAGCATTCCCATCCCGGACGTGCACCGCACGGATCTCTTCCTGGTGATGGGCGCCAATCCGCAGGCCTCGCAAGGATCCCTGTTCTCCTGCCCCGACATCATGGGTGAGATCAAGCGCATCCGGGCCCGGGGCGGGCGCACCATCGTCGTCGACCCGCGCCGTACCGGCACCGCCGCAAAGGCCGACGAATGGATCCCGATCGTCCCCGGTATGGACGCGGCCTTCTTGCTGGCGATGGTCCACGTGCTCGCCGTCGAGGACCTGGTGAACCTGGGGACGCTCGCCGGGCGGGTGCAGGGCGCCGAGGAGGTCCTGGCGGCCGCTCGGCACTTCAGTCCCGAGTCGGTGGCCGAGGCGTGCGGGGTGCCGGCGGAGCGGATCCGGCGCCTGGCCCGCGAACTGGCCCAGACCGAGCGTGCGGTGGTGTACGGGCGTATCGGCTTGTGCAACCAGGAGTTCGGCACGCTCGCGTCCTGGGCCGTCGACGTCATCAACGTGCTGACGGGCCACCTCGACGTCGTCGGCGGGGCGATGTTCCCGACTCCGGCGATCGCGACCATCGCCCAGACCGCTCGGCGCCGCGGGCCGGTACGCACCGGGCGATGGCACACCCGGGTTCGCCAGGCCCCGGAAGTACTCGGGCAAGCCCCGCTCTCGTGCCTGGCCGAGGAGATCGCCACGCCCGGCGAGGGGCGGGTGCGCGGGCTCATCATCATGGCCGGTAACCCGGTGCTGTCGGCCCCGGACGCCGGCCGGCTCGAAGCGGCGCTACCGATGCTCGACGCGATGATCAGCGTCGACAACTGGCTCAACGAGACCTCGCGCCACGCTCACGTGATCCTGCCCGGCCTCTCGGCGCTCGAGCAGCCCCATTGCGACGAAGCGCTCTGGGGTTTCGCCGTCCGCAGCGCCGCGCGGTGGTCGGCGGCGATCTTCCCGCGCGACGACCGGCCGCAGGAGTGGGAGATCCTCATCCGGCTCGGGGCGATCCTGGCGGGGGTTCCCGCGGCCGAGGTGGACGTGGCTGCCTACGACGACGTCCTGTTCGCCGAGCGCGCCGCGCGTCACGGGGTCGCGGCGGCCGACGTCATGGACCAGACCTCGCTGCGCGGCCCGGATCGCATTGCCGACCTGACGATCCGGGTGTCGCCGTGGGGTGACGGCTACGGCGCCCGGCCGGGAGGGCTGACGCTCGAATCGCTGGCGAGAGACCACCCCCACGGCGTCGATTTCGGGCCGATGGTGCCGCGGATCGGCGAGATCCTCCGTACGGCTTCAGGAGACGTCGAACTCGCCCACGGCAACATTCTCGACGACCTTCCGCGGCTGAAGGAGCGCGTCGACCGTCCGCACGGGGGGCTGGTGCTCATCGGGCGCCGCCACGTCCGGTCGAACAACTCGTGGATGCACAACGTCGACGTGCTGATGAAGGGCCGCAGCCGCTGCACGCTCATCGTCCACCCGCAGGACGCCAAGGAACTCGGGGTCTCGGACGGGGGGACGGTACGCGTCACCTCGGAAGCCGGCTCGGTCGAAGCGATCGCCGAGGTCAGCGACGAGATCATGCGCGGGGTGGTCAGCCTGCCGCACGGCTGGGGCCACGACCGCCCTGGTACCCGGCTGCGGGTAGCCCACGAACATGCCGGGACCAACAGCAATCTGCTCGCGCCCGGGCATCTCGTCGATGTGCCGTCGGGCAACGCCGCAGTCAACGGCATCCCGGTCGAGGTGCGCCGTGCCGACTGACGCGGCGGACGGCCGCTACGACGTCGTCATCCGCGGTGGGACCGTGATCGACGGGACGGGCATGGCTCCCTTTCCGGCCGATGTGGGCCTGTCGGACGGTCGCATCGCGCGGATCGGGCGCATCGCCGAAGCCGGCCGCGAGGAGATCGATGCCGCAGGGCACGTCGTCACGCCGGGCTTCATCGACGGCCACACCCACATGGACGCGCAGGTCTTCTGGGATCCGCTCGGTGCCTCGTCGTGCTGGCACGGGGTCACGACGGTGGTCATGGGTCACTGCGGCTTCACGCTGGCTCCCGCCCCGTTCGCGCAGCGGCAGCTGGTGATTCGCAACCTCGAGCGCGCCGAGGACATCTCTGGCGCGGCGATGGCGGCCGGTATCGAGTGGAGCTGGACGACCTTCGCGGAGTACCTCGACGCGGTCGACCGGCTGCCGAAGGCCATCAACTACGCAGCGAACGTCGGGCATTCGGCGCTTCGCACGTACGCCATGGGGGAGCGGGCGTTCACCGAGCCGGCGTCGGCGGCCGACCTCGCGGCAATGCGCGCCGAGCTGCGCGATGCGCTGCAGGCGGGGGCGTACGGGCTGAGTACGTCCCGTACCCACCACCATGAGACCTCCGACGACCGTCCGGTCGCCTCGAGGCTCGCCGACTGGGACGAGGTCTGTGACCTCGTCGGGGTACTCGCCGAAGCGGGCACCGGCGTCTTCCAGCTGGTGGAGGACCCGCCATCGGTTCAGGAGCGGCCGGAGCGTGAGGGCCGGCTGATCGAGCTCGCGGTGCGCAGTCAGGTTCCGATCGCGATCGGTGCGACTTCGGGCGGACGGTCGCTGGACGTGCTGGACGCGGCAGCCGCAGCAGGCGGGCGGATGTTCGGCCTCACCCACCCGCGCGGCATCGGGTCGTTGTCGTCGTTTCGCAGCCGGCTGCCCTTCGACACCCTTGCCGAATGGGCACCGATTCGCGCGCTACCGCTCGAGCAGCAGCGCCAGGCCCTGACGGATCCGGCGGTCCGTGAACGCCTCATCCGCGCGGCGCACCAAGGTCCGTACGGGCGGGCCATCGGCGCCGAAGCGCGCCGGCCCGACTTCGAGCGGATGCGCGTGCTGGACAGCCCACTGCCGCCCAACCCCACCGTCGCTGATGCGGCACGGGCTCGTGGGATCGACCCCGTGGAGCTGATGCTCGATCTCGCTCTCGAGACCGACCTCAAACAGTTCTTCGTGCAGACGTTCGCCCCGTTCGACGCCGACGCCGTGAAGGCCGCCATGAAGCACCCGCGGACGGTACCGACGTTCTCCGACTCTGGCGCTCATGTCAGCCAGATCTCCGACAGCTCGATTCACACCCACCTGCTTGGCCACTGGGTACGCGATCGCGGCGATTTCACCCTCGAGGAAGCGGTACGCATGCTGACCCTGGCGCCGGCCCGGGCCTGGGGCTTTCACGATCGAGGCCTGCTGCTGGAAGGGATGGTGGCCGACCTGAACGTCTTCGACCCCAAGACGGTCGCCCCGGCGATGCCCGAACTCGTTCACGACCTGCCGGCCGGAGAGCCCCGCATCGAGCAGCGGGCCGTGGGTTTTCGGGCCACTGTCGTCGCCGGGCAGATCGTGCACCGCGACGGATGCCATACGGGCGCGCTGCCCGGCCGCCTGATCCGCGGGTCCGCCGCTCGTCAGGTGGTGGCGGCGCGATGAGCGAGCTTCCCTGGATCGTTTCTGTCGACGACCACGTCGTCGAACCCCCGACGGTCTGGACCGACCGACTTCCCGCTCGCGATCGCGAGCGCGGCCCTCACGTCGTGCAGGACACCTGCCTGACGACCAACGATCCGCAGACCCTTCGGGTGAGCTACGCGAAGGGCGGTGAAGGCCCGGTCGTCGACTGGTGGGTCTACGAGGACCTGGTGAAGGTCGTGCCGAAAGTCGTCGCGTGCGCCGGCTATCCGGTGGAGGACCACACCATCGATCCGATCGCCTACCGCGACATGCGACCCGGCTGCTACGACCCGGTCGCCCGGCTCGCCGACATGGATCTGAACCGCACCGAACGCTCGTTGTGCTTTCCGTTCATCACCCGCTTCTGCGGGCAGATGTTTCTGGAGTCCAAGGACAAGTCGCTCGCCCAGCGGTGCGTCACCGCCTACAACGACTGGATGATCGACGAGTGGTGCGGCGATTCGAACGGCCGCCTGCTGCCGGTCTGCCTGATCCCGCTCTGGGACCCCCAGCGTGCCGCCGGCGAGATCAGGCGCAACGCGGCGCGGGGGTGCCGCGCGGTCACGTTTCCGGAGATGCCGCACCATCTCGGGCTGCCGTCGATCCACGACCCGGACGGCTTCTGGGATCCCGTCTTCCAGGCGTGTGACGAGACCGGGACGGTCGTGTGCATGCACATCGGCTCAGGCTCGAAGATGGCCGAGACGAGCCCCTTCGCGCCGCGCGGCGCCAACACCGCGCTGACGTTCAGCATGGCGCAACTGTCACTGGTCGAGTGGCTCGTCTCCGGGCTGCTGGTGCGGTTCCCGAACCTGAAGATTGCCTACTCCGAAAGCCAGATCGGGTGGATCCCGTTCATCCTCGAGCGCCTGGACAACGTCTTCGCGCACGCGACCTACGCCGAACTCCCGCCGGTCATCACGCAGCCGCCGAGCACGTACGTCCCCGGCCGGGTCTACGGCTGCTTCTTCGACGACGAGACGGGGCTGCGTAACCGTGACTCGATCGGGGTGGGCCAGCTGCTGTTCGAGATCGACTATCCGCACCAGGACACCACCTGGCCGAACACGCATCTGGTCGTCGAACGGATGGCTGAGCAGGTGTCACCGGAAGAGTTGGAGCGCATCGTGCGTACCAACGCGCTGGAGATGCTGGGTTTGAGCTGAGTTTGAGCTGAGCTAGGCTGCCGGTGACCGTCGGCGTGGATCCCCGCTCCGCCGGCGCCCAGGAAGGGCGGCTCCCCATGTTCCGTCGCGCCGTGCTCCGCCTTCTTGTGCTGACCCTGATTCTCGGCCTCGTCGTCAAGATCGAGCCAGGGATCCGCGTGCACGGAGGCTTCTTCACGTTCGTCTGGATCGCCTTCTTGTTCTCGCTGGTGAACCTGTTCGTCGGGCCCATCCTGCGCTTGTTCAGCCTGCCGCTCATCATCCTGACCCTGGGGCTGTTCCTGTTCGTCATCAATGCGGTGATCCTGGCCATCACCGCGGGACTGTCGAGCAAGCTCGACATCGACAACTTCGGTTCGGCGGTGCTCGGCGGCTTCCTGATCGCGTTCTTCAGCTGGATCGCGGAAATGTTGCTGCCGCTGCGAAGGCAGCGGGACAAGCAGCAGCCGGTGCGCTGATCAGCGCGCGGGCCCGCTGTCGCGCGCCATCTCGCTGAACGGCTTCGGCGGTGGCGTGAGCGCCGCCCGCGGGCAGTCCCGCAAGGTGAGCCCCGCGTGCTTGAACGCCTCGTTGCACAGCGATTCCGTCGTCCAGCCCGAGCGCAGCCCGTAGGACGTCATCGAGACCCGGAAGACGGTGACGCAAAAGCGTGCCGGACTGTCGTAGACGCAGCTGATCGTGCCGATGTGGACGGCATCACCGGGATCGTCGGCGCCCGGCGCCCACGGCTGGGCGTAACGCCGCCAGGTGCCCACTCGCGTCCACCAGTAGCCGCCGGCCTGGACGTCATCGGAGGCGAGACCGGCGATGATGAGGCGGGCGTTGGTTTCCGTGAGCACCGCCGCCGGTCTGATGACCTCTTGAGAGGCGAACTCGTCGTGATCTGATGCGGTGTTCATCGGCTTCTCCGCGCGAGGATTTGCTGTGCCTGCCCAGCTGTCGGCCCGGTGTTCACGTCCGAGTTCTGAACCTTCTGGCGGGGGATGACGATACGAGCATTCAGCGGGATCGGGCGTCCGAAGAGGTAGCCCTGGCCGTGCGAGCAGCCCAGCTCGCGCAGCAAGTCCAGCTGATCATCGGCCTCGATACCCTCGGCCACCGTCGGCAGCCCCATGTCCTGGCACATGCTGAGAACCGCCTTGACGATGGCTCGGGCGCTGCGGTCCGACAGCACAGGTTGCACGAAGCTGCGGTCGATCTTCACCATGTGCACCGGGAACTTCTGCAGCAGGCTCAGTGATGAGTAGCCGGTGCCGAAATCGTCGAGGCTGATGCGTACCCCGAGCCGCGAGAGCTGCTCGAGCTCGTCGGACAGGGTCGCGCTGGCCGCGATCAGCGCGGTCTCGGTGACTTCGAGATGCAGCCGCGCGGGGCACAGCCCGGTCGCCTCCAACATGCCGATCACGGTGTCGGCAAAGCCCGATCGGGCGAGTTGGCTGGGGGAGACGTTGACCGCCACCCAGCCCCCCGGCGCGAGCCCGGAGGCGTCTCGGGCCGCGTCGCGACAGGCTTGAGCCAGCATCCAGCTGCCGAGCGGGCGGATCAGCCCGCTGCTCTCGGCCAGTTCCAGGAACCGGTCCGGCGGGAGCAGGCCGTGCGTCGGATGCTCCCAGCGCACCAGCGCTTCGTGACCGGCGACCTGGAGGTCTGCGAGGTCGACGATCGGCTGATAGTAGGCGCGCAGCTGCTCAGACCCGAAAGACATCCGCAGATCGTCCTCGAGCTGCAAATCTTCTCGCGTGGTCACCCGGTCGTGCGCGGCGTCGAACGCGACGTAGCGGGCGCGCCCCAGCCGCTTGGCCCGTAACAGCGCCATGTCGGCGCGCATCAGCACCTCGTCGGCGGTGTCGGGATGTGCCCCGACGCTGCCGCCGAGGCTAAGAGTGACCGCGTGGCAATGACCGCCGAGCTCGAAAGGTTCATCGAGCGCCTCCGCCATACGCGAGGCCACATCGGCGAGTTCGGCGGTGGTGCGGACGCCTTCGACGATGACGACGAACTCGTCGCCTCCGACCCGGCCGAGCAGGTCCTCGGGCCGCAGCACCGAGCGCAGCCGGTCGGCGACCTGCGTCAGCAGGCTGTCCCCGGCAGCATGCCCCAGACTGTCGTTGACGATTTTGAAGCGGTCGAGGTCGCAATAGAGCACCCCGACCCGGCATCCGGGCTGGTCCTCCAGCGCGCTGCCGAGCCACTGATGCGTGAGAAACCGATTCGGGGCACCGGTGAGCCCGTCGTGCAGCGCCCGGTTGGCGAGTTCGAGTTCGGCCTGACGCCGGCTCGTGACGTCTTCGAATTGCAGGATGACCCGGGGGTCGCCGGTGCGCGAGCTGACCATGGCACCAGTCAGGCGGCTCCACAGGCGCTCGCCGTCGGACGTGACGAGCGTCCGATCTGTGGTCGGGGCTTCGGTCTCGCCGGCGAGCAAGCCTTCCCACCAGTCGTTCCAGGGAAGGCCGCCTTGGGCGTCCACGACCTGCCCGATCTCCATATGGGTCAGCTCATGAACCCGCCATCCGACCATGCGTGCCAAGGCGGTGTTCGCGACGAGGATCGCGCCGGACGTGCTGAGCATCGCTCCGCCGATGGGGGAGTGCTCGAACGCGACGCGCCACTGCTGCTCCGACGCCGCCAGTTCGCGTGCTGCGGCGAGGTCGTCGGACACGTCACGGGCGCTGACGTGGATAGGCGAGCCGGGTTCGGCGGTCAGCCGCTTGGCGGCGACGTCGACCCAGAGCCGGCCGTTCGCAGCGTTCAACTGGACGGTCGAACGCGCTCCGCCCGTGCTCATCACCTGCGCGTGAAGGTGACGCAACGCAGCTTGCTGCGCCTCATCGACGACGGCCGCGCAGACGCCGACCTGCGCGCATTCGACGAGGTCCCAACCGAGCACCGTCCGGACGCTCTCGCTGGCAGCGAGCAGGCGTCCTTCCGGCGAGACCGTCATGACGAAGTCGCCGTCGGTTGCCACGAGCTGCCGCAAAGCGGGAGCCCCGGGCGTGGGTGAGCCCGCGGACTCTTGGGACTCCATGTGATTTCTCTCGACAGCGCTTTGGGACCCCTTGAGCGGCATTGGGACCAGCGGGAGCCGGTTTCGCTCACCCATCTGGCCTATTGGCGCGCAGCTTCATGACCTAGCGCCGTGGGGCAGCTAATGCGAGGCGCCGCGAACGACAGCTCGCGCAGGGCCGGCGGGCGTGCCGGCTCCAGCCGAACGAGCAGCGAGTTCGCGTCATCAAGAAGTTGCTGGAAACGCTCCTTCGGCCAGCGGGACTGGTCGGCGCCCAGGTACTTGCTGAGCTTGCGAACCGCGATTTCCCTTTGGAACGGGACGATCTCGGCGTTTCCGTGCGCGGTCACCTGGAGTACCTCGCCGGTCGAGAGGTCACAGCTGTCGATCACGAGCGCGACGGCCCGGTCCTGCTCGAGGATCTCAACGAGTCGACTCCAGTCGCCGGTCAGCCACCAGAACGCGGTGCCGTCCCACAGGAACCAGATCGGACGCACGGTCGGCCCTGCCGTCGCCAGATGCCCTACCAGCGGGCGAGCCAGAAACTCCTCGACCGTCTCCATCGGGGGACCCTAACGCTTACGCTCGCTCGCCGCCCATGGACGTTCTGCACGCGGCAGCGCGACTTCACAGCTTGCCGGCAGCCAACTCCGCTTCGAGCCTCAGCAGGTCGGCGCCCGACGTGTCCAGGCGAATGCTGTTGTCCTGCAACTGCGGGCCGTCCCATCCCGGGAGCAGGCCCTTCTCGTGGCAGAAGTACTGCGCCTCGATGTTGCGGCCGTTGTACTGATCCGCCTCCGGCTCGGTGCACAGCCAGCGCACGACCTTGCCCATGACCTCCATCGGCGCGCCCTGGTTGGTGATGCCGAATTTCGCCATGTCCTGGCCGATCCGCTCGGTGGCGATCAGCCCAGGCTGGACGTTGAAGCACCGGATTCCCTGGTCTGCGAGCTCGACCGCAAGGAAACCGGCGACGCGATGGAAGGCGCCTTTCGAGGTCCCGTATCCCATGCCCCAACCGCCGCTGCCGGCCGGCTTCGTCGGGTCCCCATAACCGGAGCCTGACGTGATGTTGACGATCGTGCCCTCGCCGCGGGCGACCATCGACGGCAGGACGAGCTTGTTGATGATCAGCGGTGCGAAGAAGTTGCCTTCCAGTTGCTTACGGATGAGCTCGATCGGCGTATCGAGGAAGAGGTCCATGTGCCCCGGGCCGATATAGCGACCGTTGTGCACGACGATGTCGATGCGTCCCCAGCGCTCCAGCACCGTCGCGACGGCCGCGCCGAGGGATGCGGTGTCGAGCAGGTCGGCAGGGATCGCCATCGCGGTGCCGCCGCGCTCCTCGATCATCCCGACCGTGCCCTGCAGGCTTCCCGGCAACGGGCTCAGGTCACTGCCTTTGAGCGTCGACGAATGCTCCCGCTGCTCGCCTTCCTGCACCGTGCGCGCGGTGATGGCGATGCGATATCCGGCGTCGGCCAGTTCCAGCGCGCAGGCCTTGCCGATGCCGCGGCTGGCGCCGGTGATGAACGCAACCTTGGCATCGGTCATGACTCACTCCTGGGATAGGGGCCGCGGATCCACTGGGGTACCGAACTACGGGCGGTGATGAGCCATCCGCCATCGAAGCGGCGGCAGCGGTCACGGTATTGCGTGGCGACGATCAGGTCGTCCCGTCCGCTGCCCGGCTCCTCGAGGTGGTAACAGACGGCGTAGCTCCACACCAGTGCCTCGTCGCCCTCGACGGTGACGTGCTGGTTGGTGATGTTGTGCTGGGTCGCCTGGTAGACCGACGCACCCGCGAAGATGTTCGGCAGGTACTCCGGCGCCGGCATTGCGCCCGCCATGCCTTCGACCATGGCGTCAGGGGTGAAGACGCTCAGTACGGTGTCGAGATCCCGCATGTCGACACCAAGGGCGTAGACCTTCACCAGCTGGCTTACGGCATAGCGGTCGGCCAGCTCCGCAGGACTCGGGGACGGGATCGGCCCACGCCATTGCACCCATTCCTGCACAGGGCAGGACTCTAGGGGACAGTCCTTTGCCCGGCGCTGGCGGGGCGCAGATCGATGCCGGTGATGAGCCCGAGGCGGCCGGGGTACCGTGCGCGGATGCCAGCGATCTGCATGTTCAACGCCTTGTGGTTCCGCCCCGAGGGCGGTGCCGAGAGATACCGCGAGTACGGCGCTGCGGTGCAGCCGATCCTGGCCGGTGTGGGAGCCGAGTTGCTGTTCCCTTTCATGCCGGTTCAGCAGGCGTTGGAGGGTGGGCTGGATCCTGATCTGGTCGGCTTCGTCCGCTACCCGTCGATGGACGCGTTCAACGCGATGTGGCGCAGTGACGCCTACCAGGCGATAGCGCACCTTCGCGAGGAAGCCATCACGAAGGCGATCCTGACCAGATGCGCGATCGACCCAGCCGATGCCCAGGCCGTGACGACCCTCCCGGCGGGGGTCGCCGTGCTCAACGCGCTCTGGTTTCGCGAAGGTGGCGCCGCCGCGTACGACCGCTACCTGAGCGCCGCAGAGCCCCTCGTGCAAAGCCGCGGCGGGCGGGTACTTTCCCCGCGCTTCTTGCCGGATCGGGCCCTGGCGGAAGAGTTCGTCCCCGATCTGATGTTCCTCGGGCACTACCCGTCGACCGAGGCGGTGTTCGAGCTCGTGGGCAGCGCCGAGTATCAGCCGATCAGCGAAATCCGTCGCGACGCGCTGCGCCGATCGGCGACGACGGTCTTGCGCACCGGATAGCACGGCGCGGTCCGGTTGGTGGGCGACAGATAAGTCACCCAAATGCGAGAGTTGCGGGCCGGCAATACGGCGCCGGGCCTCGGCGGTCGCGGCGGCGTCAGACGATGAGGGCCGGCTGATACTCCCCGAAGCGGCGGCCGGTGACCATCTCAGCGGGAATCTCGAGCCACGTGTTGTGGATCCCCGTGGCCCAGGGAGTCGGCGGGCCGCCCTCCATGTGACGCAGCAATGCGGGTACCTGCTCGATGGGGAGTTCGCGTCCGGCTCCACGGACGATGACGCTCCACCCGGAGCGCTGGCCCTCGTCCAGGTCGTCGACTTCGAATGCGACGCGCGGCTGCTGCATGGCGGCGAGCTTCGCCCCGCCTTCGACCCGGATGACGACCGACCGCTGGGCAATGGCATAGTTCACCGGCACGGCGACCGGCCCGAACTCGTCCTGGTAGACCAGGCGCCCCACTCGCCCTTCGCTCAGCAGCGCGAAGCATTCTTCCTCAGTGAGCGTCTCCAGCTTTCGTTGCGCCATGAGAAGAGTTTCTGAGTCACCCGCACCAGGGCACCAGGGTCGAAGGTCCTCGCCGTCCCTTTCGCAGGCACGTCGTTGTACTTGTGCGCGCGTGGCAGACCGAGACCGGTTGCCCGTCCCCGTGTTGAATGCGGCTGTGGCTGAAGACCGTCCCGCCGACCTGCGGGAGATCGTCGCGTCCCGCACCTGGTTTCACACCATCGACCTGGGCGACGGCGTCGTGACCCCCGGTCAGAAGGACACCCCCAACGAGGTCGTTCACCTGCATCTGCCGGACCTTTCCGGTCGTAGCGTGCTGGATATCGGTGCGTACGACGGCTTCTACGCCTTCGAGGCCGAACGGCGTGGGGCGAAGCGAATCGTCGCAGCTGACCACTGGGCATGGAACTGGCCGGGCAGCGACGCCCGGGGCAATTTCGAGCTCGCCCAACGCGCTCTCGGCAGCCGCGTAGAGATGCAGGACATCGCGGTCGAAGACATCAGCCCGGACGCTCTGGGTTCGACGTTCGACGTCGTCCTCTTCCTTGGCGTGCTCTACCACGCCGCCGACCCGATCGGCTATCTGAAGAACGTCCGTTCGGTGACGGCAGGCGTCGCCATCATCGAGACGGTCGTGGACCTGCTCGACGTCCCGGTTCCGGCCGCCGCGTACTACCAGGGCGAGTCGATGAACAACGACGCGAGCAATCACTTCGGCCCCAACCGGCTGGCCGTGGAGGGAATGCTGCTGGATGTCGGGTTCTCCAGGGTGGTGGCCTTCGACCCCTGGACGGCCAGCAAGGACTGGGGGATCCAGACGCGCGCTCACGATTCGCTGCCAGCGCGCCTCAGGCGTCGGCTGCGCCGACCGCGCAGCGGACGCATGGTCTTCCACGCGTACGCCTGAGCGATCGGGGGGTTGCCCGTCAGGCCAGGTACTCGGCGAAGCGGGCGCGATAGGCGCTGAATCGCTCGTCGAGCGCTTCGGGCACGAGCCCGAGGTCATCGAAGCCGTACTCGTGCTTGCCGAAGCGGTGCTGGACGGCGGTGCCCACATGCGCCCGCATCGCGGTCGCCGCCTCCTCGGACAGTTGCTCGCCGAGACCCTCGTAGAGGCGCTGCACGGCGTCGAGCGGCGCTGTCGTCAAGTCGCCGTACGCGACGTCGATGAAACGGTCGTCGCCGTACTTGCTGCGGAAGTCGACAATCGCGTCGCCCATCGCGATGAGCAGCTCGGCCCACAGCGGACCGTAGTCGGCGCCCGGACGCGGCCCGGCGAACGTGTTTCCGAAGGCCCGAGCCATGTTCGCCGTCGACGCGACGCACGTCGCCGGGTCGCGATGGGTGACGATGAATCGGGCGTCCGGGTACTGCGCCACGAGCGCTTCGAGCGCGATCGCGTGTTGCGGGCTCTTGAGCTGCCAGCGGCCGCGAACACCGCCGGATTGCAGCAGCCGCAGCACTTTCTCGTGCCACCGGTACACCGGTGCGTGATCGGTGTCGCGCACCCAGCGGGTGTAGGTCGGGATCGGAAACAGAAGCGACATGCTCAGCGTCACGAAGTGCGGGGTCATCGGGACCAGGCACTCGACGGGCATGTCCGGCGGGTCGTGGTGCATCGTCACGAGCTCGGGGTTCAGCTGGTGCAGCATGCCGAACTCGTCGGCCTTCGCGGCTTCGAAGCGCGGATCCGTCGTGTACGTCGCCGGCTCCGGCGGCGGCACCGGCGAGGCGGCCTCCCAGCCGAGCAGGGAACGGTTGGCCGGGTCCCGGGCGAGCAGGTGGCTCAGCGCGGTGGTGCCCGAGCGCGACATCCCAACGATGAAGAGCGGCGCCTCGATCCGCTCCGAGTCGACCTCGGGATGCTGAGCGACCCAGTCCTGGATCAGCAGCCGGGTGGTCAGGGCGCTGCGGATCTGCCCGGCGGCCACCGCCTCGCCGATCTCGGTCAGCCCGGCCTCATCGCGCAGCGACTCGACGAAGATGTCGAGCCCGTCGCGGAATGTCGGGTCACCGAAGTCGCGCAGCCCCGTCTCGCTCGCCACCTGCTCGATGACCTCGTCGACGTCGACCACGGCGCTCACCGCTCAGCACCGCCATTCAGGCCGAGTGCGTCGTTCACGGCCGCATCGCCGTAGATGCGACGGGAAAGGTCGGTGAGATCGGCCATCGGCTGCACCGTCATGCCGCCGTCGACACCGATCACCTGCCCCGTGATCCAACCGCCGGGTTGGGACAGGTGGACGACGAGCGCGCCGATGTCCTCAGGCGTCCCGTTGCGCTTGAGCGCGCTGCGAGCGAGCAGATCCTGCGACAGGCCGGGGGTGAACGAGCCCTCGGTCGAGTCCGTCGGCACGTAGCCCGGCAGGATCGAATTGACGCGGATGCCGTACACCCCGAGCTCCCACGCGGCCGCGCGCACCATCATGTCGACCGCGGCCTTCGTGCTGGTGTAGGCAGCCATCGACACCTCGGGGGCGGACGATGCCGCCGTGGAGATGGCGACCAACGAGCCGCCGTGCTCGCGCATTGCGAGAGCCGCGTGGCGGAAGGTCGACGCGGTGCCGACGATGTTCAGGTCGCAGCAGAAGCGCCACGCCTTGTCATCGAGCAGAAGGAACGGACCCGGGATACCCGTCCCGGCGTTCGCGACGGCGATGTCGAGGCGACCGTCCGGCGCCGAGGCAACCGCGACGGCAGCTTCGACCTGTTCGGCGACCGTCACATCGCATATCGCGACCCTTACCTCGGCGCCCGGGATCTCGGTCCGCAGCTGATCCGCGGCCGCCTCCAATACGTCCTGTCTGCGCGCCGCGATCGTCACCAGCGCACCTTCGCGGGCGAGGCACGTGGCGATGCCGCGCCCGATCCCCGTGCCGCCACCGGTGATCAGAGCGTGAGCGCCCTCGAGTGTCTTCGTGGTCATGACCCGGCTTCCCTTGGCGTCGGCAGTTCGCTCGTTCAGGAATACACCGAGCCACCCAACACGAAACTGGCGGGAGCCTCAGGAAATGAGCGAGAGCGGGAGCAGGGGCGGTCGCTGCGCGTCCCCGCACCAGTGCGCAGTCGCCATTCGAGGAGTCGATCAACGAGGTCGATGCCCTGGTCGATTCCCGTCGACGGCTTCCCCGATGACGCCGCCCAGCGGGCGCTAGCCGATGTCGTTGAGCCGATCGACCTCGTCCTGCAGTACGCGCACTTCTTCGGCGAGCCAGACGGTATGCAGTATCAACTGACGCAGCACACCCAGCGTCACGTGGTCAGTGTCGTCCTGGTGCCGGCGACCGGGTTCGAGGTCGCGCATCAGCCGAACGAGTTGGGTGCGGATCGCGCTGTCCGGTTCGACGATCTCGCGCACGTGCTTTTCCTGCCCGCGCGGCTCAGGGGCGCAAGCGACCGTCACGGCGGCGGCCTCGCGTTCCCGCTGAGGCGACAGTCAATAGCCGGGGGAGTGCGCCGACTGCGGGTTCGAGCCGGTGGTCCGGCTGTCCCCGACGAACGTCTTCAGCATCTCGACTGCCCCGATACCCACCAGCACAGCAGTCGCCTCCGCCGCCCGGCTGGCGTGTACAAGTTCGACGGCCAGCTTGCGCAGCTGACCGGCAACGTCCTCAACCGTGTCCCCCATGACGCCGGAGCGTAGCGCCTGCCGCTGACTCAAATAAGACGCACCCGTTGCCTGCAACAGCCTGTAACGCAGCAGGGTTGGACGAGTAATCGCGCCCCGTGGTGGGCCGCGGCCTAGCATCTGAGGGGCGCGCCAAGGAGGCCACTCACGTGAAGACACCCGGCATCGACCTGACCGACCTCGACCGCTTCCAGCGCGGCGAGCACCACGAGATGTTCCGTCAGCTGCGCGCCGAGGAGCCGGTCGCGTGGCATGAGCTGCCGGGCGCCAAAGGCTTCTGGAATGTCGTCACCCATCCCGACGTCACGTTGGTCAACCGCGACTCTGCGCTGTTCTCCTCCGAGAAGGAGGGCGTCAGCGGGTTCTACAACACCGACGAATTGGGGGCGGACAACGGCGGAAACCTGCTCGGCGTCATGCTGCTCTACACCGACCCGCCCAAGCACACCCGCTACCGCAAGCTGGTCAACAAGGGCTTCACCCCGCGCATGATCGGGATGCTGGAGAAGTATCTCGCGCACCGCACCACGCTGATCATCGACGAGGTGATCGAGCGAGGCAGGTGCGACTTCGTCACCGACCTGGCCGCCGAGCTGCCGCTGCAGGCGATCGCCGAGATCATGGGCGTGCCGCAGGAGGACCGCAAGCTGCTCTTCGACTGGTCCAACCGGATGATCGGGATCGACGACCCGGAGTACGCCAGCGACGACAACATGACGGCGATGACCGAGCTCTACGCGTACGTCAACGAGCTCGCCAAGCAGCGCAAGGTCGACCCGCGCGACGACATCGTCACCAAGCTCATCAACTCCGAGATCGACGGCGACAAGCTGTCCGACGCCGAGTTCGAGTTCTTCATGCTGCTACTGACCGTCGCTGGTAACGAGACCACCCGCAACACCACCAGCTGGGGCATGCACGCGCTGATGCAGCACCCCGAGCAGTACCAGCTGCTGGTCGAGAACCCGGAGTTGCTGAACGGCGCTGTCGAGGAGGTGCTGCGCTGGGCATCGCCGGTGTACTACTTCCGGCGCACCGCGATGGCCGACACCGTCATCAACGGTCAGGACATCGCCAAGGACGACAAGGTCGTCATGTGGTACATCTCCGCGAACCGCGACGAGAACGTCTACCAGGACCCGTTCAGGTTCGACATCACCCGCCAGGACGTCGAGCACGTCGCCTTCGGCGGCGGCGGCACGCACTACTGCCTGGGCGCCAACCTGGCCCGTGCCGAACTGCGGATTCTCTTCGCCGAGTTGCTCGAACGCATCCCCGACATGCAGCTGACGGCCGAGCCGGACATCCTGCGCTCGAACTTCATCGGCGGCGTCAAGCACATGCCTGTCAAGTTCACCGCCGGCAAGCGCCGGATGTAGCCGTCGCGCCCTCCGCTCTGACGCTGACCGGTCTCGTCCAGGACTACGCGCCACGACGGCCACGCCGACCTGCGTCGGGAATGCCTCGACGGAAGTGCTGGCGCCTGGCGTCAGGCGAGTCCGGCGACGGCGTTCCGGCAGACGGGACATTCGTCGTCCTCCGGGGTGGGCGCGAACGGCTTACCCGGCCAGGTGACGGTGCGCTGACCGCAGAGGGCGACACTCTCGTACGCGTCGCTGAGGTTCACAGCGTGCTGCGTCCCGGTAGGGGTCATCCCGCCTGGGGCTCCTCGCCCTTCGCTGCCGATGCAGTACCTCATGCCGCGACCCCATGACCTGGTTGATGATCGCCAACCGCCGGCGACCGAAGCCAACTCGCTGCTGAACCGGACACAGACCGAACACCCCACCTGGTAGCGGTTGGAAGGACAGCGTCCCGGTGTGATCGGCCAATCGGTCCAAGCGCTTAACACGGGAACTGACTCAACGGACAGAAAATTCTGAATCACGGGTCAGTTATTCGTGTTGTGACAATGAACCTCTCTCCGGGTATTCGCTCCACGACATATGGTGCGTCCGGAGATGAAAACTGCGTGTGCTAGGCGTCCGCGCCGCCCGATTCCGTACCCGCTCGTGGGGAGAACCGTGCTCAGCCGAGTCCACCGCCAGCTGCCGAGGCGGATCGCTCGACGGCTCGTGCTACCCCTCGTCATCTGCGTCGCGACCTCGCTCGGATTCTCGGCTTGTACGCCGGCGCAGCCCGTGCCGCAGCGCGTGGAGGTGTGGGGCGACTCCATCGCCTACCAGGCCGCCCCGTACATCAACTATTTCTTCGCAGCTTCAGCCAAGACCACCAGCCGCACCCACGTGTTCGCAGCCACCGCCATCTGCACCTGGATCCCGGATATCCGCCGCGAGCTGGACCCTCACAACCCCGCCGGCTACCACCCGAACCGCATCGTCCTGGCGTTCTCCGGGGTCGCCCTGTTCCCGTGCATGAAGGACGCGAACGGGATTGCGCTGTCCGGCCAGGCGCTGATCGACAAATACCAGGCGGATGCCCGAACGGTGATCGCCATTGCCGCCCAGGTGCATGTCCCGGTCTACTTCGCGAGCCCCCCGATCTTCAAGCAGGACGCGGCCCGCTACGTCGGGGATACTCCGCTCGGCGTCATGTTCTCCACCCTGCCGAGCGCTTATCCCGCCGGCATGGTGCGCTTCATCGACGCCGCACAGTCTGTCGAGTGGCACGGGCACTACACCGACACGATGCCCTGCCAGAGTTTCGAGCATTGCACCGGACGATGGCCGGACGGCACACCGACCGTGGTTGTACGCGAGTCGGACGGGAAACACTTCTGTCCGGTTCCGGAAATCTTCTTTAACTGCCCGGTCCCGATGCCCGGAGCCATGCGGTACGGAGCCGCCATCACCGGCTCAGTGCTGGCGGACATCCACGCCAGCTAGTCATCTGCGGCTCGTCGAGAGCATCGAGCAGCCGTGACCGCATGATCCTCGACAGGTGCTCGTCAGCGCGAAGTGCTGAGCGCCGACAGCAGAGACCGCGCGACGAAGCGGCGGTAGTTCGCGTCGGCGTGGTCGAACGCGACGGCGCTGCGCTGCGAGTCCATCGTCGAGGACAGTGTCCACAGCAGGCGCTTCGCCTGGGTGCCCCCGATGACCGTGACGCCCTCGTTGGCTGCGGCGTCGCGGAAGCGGTCATAGAGCCGATCCGACAGGCCGCGAAAGGACACCTTGAGGGCGTCCCAGGTGGCCGTATGCAGGCGCGGGCGGGCTTTGCCGTTGCCCTCGAAGTGCAGGACGAACTCGCGGCGCAGCATCGACAGGTCCGGCATGGTGGCCTCCAGCAGCGAGCTCACGTCAGCCAGCGCCTTGGCCGGCAGGCTCGCCAGCATCTCCTGCGCGTGCGAGATGCGCTGCAGGTACAGCAGCGCGAGCAGCTCCTGCTTGTTGCCGAAGCGGGCGTGGACGGTGCCGGGCACCAGGCCGAGCGCCTTCGCCAACTCGCGCACGCTGAACTCGGAGACCCCGACGTCGGACACCTGGCGGCGCGCTTCGGCCAGCATCTGCTCGGTGGATACCGACTGGGGTCGCCCCGCCCGGGGTGCCTCCACCGCCACCCGGCGAAGCCTACGACCTGCGACGCCTGCTTGCGGATGGTTTCGATCATCCATGCGTCGCGACGCCCAGATACGCCGCGGCGATAGCGCCGTCAGCTTTGACCGCCTCGGAACTGCCGGCCGTCACGACGCGGCCCCGGCCGAGCACCGCCGCCCAATCGGCGACCGCCAAAGCCTTGGTCACCATCTGCTCGACGAGCAGCACGGTGCTGCCCTGCTCGGCCAGCCCTACGGCAAGATTCATGACCTCAGACACCAGCCGGGGGGCCAGGCCGAGCGACGGCTCGTCGAGCAGCAGCACCTGCGGGCGCGCCATCAGCGCCATCGCGATCGCCAGCATCTGCGCCTCCCCGCCCGACAGCGACGCGGCCGACTCCCTGCGGCGCTGGCCGAGGATGGGGAAGCGCTCATACATCTGCTCGCGGTCGGCCAGCAGCTCCACCTTCGAACGGCCGCGCACCCAACCGCCGACGAGCAGGTTGTCGGCGATCGGCTCGGGGCCGAACAGCCGGCGCCCTTCTGGCACCAAGGCCACGCCCGCGCGGGCCACCTTGGCCGACGATCGCCCGTCCAGCCGCTGCCCGTCGAGCTCGATCACGCCCCCGGAAAGCTTGAGCATGCCCATGATGCAGCGCAAGAGCGTCGACTTGCCCGCGCCATTCGGCCCCAGGAGAACGGTGAGCTTGCCCGCCTCGACGGTGAGGTCGACGCCGTTCAGCACGTCCGCGGCACCGTATCCGGCCCGCACCCCGGAGAGCACCAGCCGCCCGCTCACGGTTGTGTCTCCGTCGCCATCTGCTCTTCCTCCAACGACATGAACTCGTCGCCGAGGTAGGCGGCGATGACCTTCGGATCGCGGCTGACCGTCGCCGGTTCGCCGGTGGCGATGACCTCGCCGGCATCGAGCACGGTCACCCGGTCACACAGATTCATGACGAGTTCGGCGTGATGCTCGACGAGGATCGTGCTGATCCCCGCGTCCCGCACCAGCTTGACGATCTCGACGAGCTCGTCGATCTCGCCGCCGGTGAGACCGGCGACGGGCTCGTCCAGCAGCAGGATCCGGGGCCGGGTCGCCAGCGCGCGTCCCACCTCCAGCAACCGGCGCGCTCGCGGTGTCAGCGCCGACGCCTCGTCGCCCAGCAGCTCACCGAGCCCGAGCGCCTCGGCCCACCGCGTCGCCTCCGCGCGCCGCTCGCGTGCTTCCCGGATCGCGTTCGGCAGGCGCAGCGCGTAGCAGACGTGGGGCACCTTGCGGTGCGCGTCGAGGCCGAGCATCAGGTTGTCGAGCACGCTCGCTTCCTCGGCGAGCAAGGCGGTCTGGAACGTCCGTCCGATTCCCGCCTTGGCTCGCGAGCGGGCCCTGCCGTCGATCGCCGCACCGGCCAGCCGCACCCGTCCACGCTCGACGGGTGTCAGGCCGTTGATCGAGTTGAGCAGGGTTGTCTTGCCGGAACCGTTGGGGCCGATGAGACCGGCGATGTGCCCGCTTTCGACGGTCATCGAGATGCCCCGCAAGATGCGCAGGCCACCGATGGTGCGGTGGATGTCCTCCACCTCCAGTTGGCCACCTTGCGAACCGCGGCCTTCGGCGAGCAGTTGGCTGAGCGCCTCGGGGTCGACCGGCCGGGCACCGAGCTCGTCACCGGTCCCGTCGCGCTCGACTACTCGGTCGGTCGTGAAGCGCGCGGCGGCGCGCGCCCCGAGCCGGCGCAGGCGCTTGTCACCCGGGATGCCCGCCAGACCCTTGGGGACGATGAGCACCACCACGAGCAGGATCACGCCGTAGGACAGGTCGCGGGTGCCGCCGCCGCTGCTCGCCGCCTGATTCAGGATCATCGGGATGACCGTCAGTACCAGCGTGCCCAGGAACGCGCCGGTGACGGAGCCCACGCCGCCGAGCACCACCATGAGCAGCAGCGTGATGGAGATGTCGATGCTGAACGTTTCGGTGGCGACCGGCCCGTTCAGCTGTTGGTACAGGCCGCCGGCGAGGCCCGCGAGAGCCGCGTAAATGGTGAAGGAGACGACCTTGTACCGCCCGGTCGCCACCGCCAGCGAGCTGGCGACCGCCTCACCCCGGCGCATGATCATCAACGCCCGGCCGAACGGGCCGCGGAGCAGGTTGCGATGCAGGATGTAGGCCACCAGTGCGATCAACGCGCAGTAGAGCCACATGCGGCTGAGCGGCACGTTCGCTGGACTGGCCGAGATGCCGTCACCGCCGCCGGTGAACGACTTGAAATGCAGCGCCACGGCGGAGACGACGTCGGCGTACATCAGGGTGACGACGGCGATGGCGAAGGCGCCGAGTCGCAGCGCTGGAATGGACGTCACCGCCCCCACCACCGCACACACCAGGCAAGCGATGATCAGGCCGACGACCGCGTTCAAGCCGCCGCGAACTTGCGCGATCGCCACCGCGTACGCGCCGATCAGCATGAACGCTGCCGTGCCCATCGACACCGCGCCTGCGTAGACCGTGAAATCAAGGCCGATGACCGCGGTCAGGTAGATCACGCCCAGGGTGAGCGAGAACAGGTAGAAGGTGTCCGACACCATGCCCGGCAGGATCGCGATGACCACCACAGCGATGATCAGCTGCAGCAAGGGGAGCCAGCGCCGGACCTTGGAGCTGGTCCACAGCGAGGTCAGGGTTGTCGTCAGGGTTGTCATAGTGCCCGCACCTGCCGTCCGAGGACACCCTGCGGGCGCACCGCGAGGACCACCAGCAGGATGGCCAGTGAGATCGGCGTCTGCAGCTCCGCGCCCAGATACTGCGCCGTGAGCTCCTGGCCGATTCCGAGCACGGCGCCGCCGAGCAACGGCCCCCAGAGGTTGGGGATGCCACCGATGGTCGAGGCGATGAACGCATTCAACGTGAGGCCAAAACCGATCGTGGTCGAGGCCTGCGTCACCGGACCCCCGAGGAACCCGCCGAGGCCGGCGATGAAGCCGCCGATCGCGAACGCCAGGACCGCCAGCCCGCCGACCGGGAGGCCGCGCATGGCGGCAGCCTCCCGGTCGGCGGCCACGGCCAACAGTCCCCGCCCCCAGCGTGCCGTGCGAAACCACACCGCCGTCACGAGCGTGAGCACGATGGCGAAGACGATGAGGATGGCGCGCTGGGGGATCACCAACACTTGGCCCCAGTGCCAGGGCTGCGCGTTGATGTAGTTGGGGAAGTTGCGCTGGGCGTATTCACCGCCGGTGCGGGTCGCCAGCAGTGTCGCTGCCGACCGCACGACGATGGCCACGCCCAGCGTGGACAGCATCCATAACGTGGCGTCACGTTGGTTGGAGAGCCGCCGGATCGCCAGGATCTCGGTGAGCGCGCCGATGCCGGCCGTCACGATGACGACCAGCAGCAGCGCGACACCCAGTGGGAAGCCATCGGCCACCCACAGGCTGACCCCCAGCATCCCGCCGACCATCACCAACTCGCCCTGGGCGAAGTTGAAGACCCCTGTGGCCGCGAAGATGACATTCAGGCCGAGGCCCACAATCGCGTACACACTGCCGACCTGCAGGCCGCGCAGCAAGGAATTCAGCAGATCCCACATACCTATGACGCCTTGTCTGTCAGCTGTCCGGAACGGGGCTCAGCCCGTTTCGCCGGCCCGCAGCGGGATGCCGTTCTGCAGCGTCCCTGGCTGCACGACGCTCTGCTGGTCGGCGGCCATGCCGTTGTGGACCGTCGAGGTGAACTTGTAGTCAGCCTTCAGCCCGTCCGGGTAGCCGTTCTGTTCCAGCCACTTGGCGAGTGTCTTGCCATCGGTGGAGTGGGTCCCTTGGATCGCGTTCTTGATCATGTTGAAGCTGTCCAGGACGCCTGCCGACAGGTCGATCGGTGCCACCGAGCCGATCTGCGGATTGATCGCGTTGACCAGGTTGGCGAACGTGACGTCCTGCGACGCCGGGTTGGGCCGGGTCGTGCGGGTTCCGTAGCCGCTGGAAGCCCACTTCTTGATCCACTGGTCGCCGACGGCCTGGACGACGACGGTCACCGCAGCGGCGGCGTTACCGAAGACGTAGGGCTCGTACTGGATCTCCTTCATGGCCTTGGCGGCGTTGGCGACGTCCGTCGGCACGGCACTGGCGAGGTAGACGGCGTCAGCACCGGAGCTCTTCAGCTGAGCGGCTTGCGAACCGAGATCGAGCGCGCCGTAGGAGAAGGTCACCGTGGTCGCGACCGTGATGCCGGCCTTGGCGGCCGCTGCCTTGAAAGCGTCGGTGTAGGCGGTGCCGGTCGGGTCGTTCGACTCCAGGATGGCGACCTTCGTGGCCCCGGCCTGCTGCATGCGGGCGATGGTCGAGGGCATCTGAGTCGGCCGGTCGGACTCGACGGAGAAGGTGGTTGGGTACTTCGCCCCGTCACCGCAATCCGGGCAACCGCTGAGCGCAAACTCGAGCACGCCCGCCTTCTTGACCAGCGGGAGGGCGGCAAGAGCCTGGTCGGTGTAGAGCGGGCCGATGAGGGCGTCAACCTTGTCCTGGTCGAGCAGTTGCCGGGTAGCAGCAGCGGCGCCGGTCGCCGTGCTCTGGTTGTCGCGCAGGACGATCTCGACCTTCCGGCCGTCGATGGTGTCGGTACCCGGCATCTGCGACGTCCCCAGGGCTTTGGCGACGAGGCCGTAGACGGTTCCGGCGCTGGCCAGCGGTCCCGACATCGGGAGCTCCACGCCGATCTTGATAGGGCCCGCGCTGCTTCCGCCGCCGGAGTTCGTCTTGTTGTTTCCGCTGGACGAGCAGGAGGCCAGTGCGCTTGTCGCCACCAGTCCAGCTGCCACCAGGGCAGCGCTCCATCTGCGCTGCAAAGGCCCGGTCATAGCGTTCCCTTTCGTTCGCGCGAGGCCGCACCGGTCGGTGCGGTCCCAGTGGCCGCCGGCACCCGGGACAAAGGGCCGGCTTCCTTCGCTGCGGCGCCCCAATGCCCCGCAGCGAAAATTCGTGATGCTGCGAAACGCCCCGCAGCCGGGCCGCCGGTCACGGCAGCACCGTGTCCGGCAGCGGGTGGCGGAAGAGCTTCGCCGCGTTCGCGTAACACATGAGGCGCAGCTCGTCGGCCGGGATGTGGCCCCAGACGTCGGCGATGAGGTCCTGGGTGTGCGGCCAGGTGCCATCGCCATGCGGGTAGTCGGTTTCGACCATGATGTTCTCGACGCCGATGCGGTGGCGGGTGTCGATGGTCGATGGGTCATCGAGGGTGCAGAACCAGAAGTTGCGCTTGAGCACGTCCGCCGGGCGCACGTCCCAGCCCATGCCGTAACCGCTGCGGTCGATGATGTTGTCGAGCCGGTCGAGCAGCATCGCAACCCAGCCGATTCCGCCTTCACTCATGGCGATTTTCAGCTCCGGGTGCTTCACGGCGTATCCCGACCACAGCCACTCTGCGCACGCCGCCAGGCTGAGCTGGCCGAACATGGTCGCGCCGAGTTGCAGACGCGGCGAACCCTCGGCATGCACGTATCCACCGGAGGATCCGACGTGCAGGCAGATCACCGTGCCGGTCTCCGCGCAGGCGGCGACGATCGGATCCCAGTAGCCGCTGAACAGCGACGGCATGCCGATGCGGTGCGGACGCTCGGGCAGCGTGACGGCGCGAAAACCACGTTCCGCGTTGCGATGGATCTCCCTGACCGCCTCCGCCGGATCGGTGAGGAACGTGATGCCGAGGGGAATGATGCGCTCCGGGTACGGCTGCCACCACGCCTCGTAAAGCCAGTCGTTCCAGGCTTTCGTGACCGCGAGCCCCAGCGCCGGATCCTTCGCCTGCGAGAACACCCGGCCGCAGAAGCCAGTGATCATCGAGGGGAAGTTGAGCGACGCCCATACCCCGCCCAAATCCATGTCTTTGATACGGGCGTCGATGTCGAAGCAGCCGGGACGCATGTCGGCGAAGCGACTCGGCTCGAACTGCACCGTCTCCGGCCGCCGTCCGGCCATCGCGTTCATGCCGACCTGCGAGTACTCCTGATCCTCGAAAGTCCAGATTTCACGGCCATCCGTGGTGTCGACGATGTGCGGTGCGCGGTCGGCGTACTGGGCAGCCAAGCGGCCGAGAAACATGTCCGGCGGCTCGACGAGATGGTCGTCGACCGAGATGACGGTGTAGCGCACCTCGGCGGGAGCAGGCTCGGGTAAGAAGAGCTCCTCGTACGAGAGCTGCTGAGCCGATTCAGGAGCGTGTGCGCTCATCAGCGATCCCCTTGCAGGACGGCACCACTGGTCGGTACGCCGGTGCCGGCGGTGACGAGAACGGTGCGGACGTCGGCCACCTGATTGACCGCGGTGCCACGGATCTGGCGGACGGCCTCGGCGATGCCGTTCACCCCATGGATGTAGGCCTCTCCCAGTTGGCCGCCATGCGGGTTCACCGGCAGTCGGCCATCGATGTCGATCCCGCCGCCGGAGATGAAGTGGCGCGCCTCGCCGCGCGGGCAGAAGCCGAGCTCTTCCAGTTGGGTGAGCACGAAAGGCGTGAAGTGGTCGTAGAGCACCGCGGTCTGTACGTCGGACGGGCCGATCCCGGCCTGCGCGTAAAGCTGCCGCCCGACCAGCCCCATCTCCGGCAAGCCGGTCAGGCTGGGCCGGTAGTAGCTCGTCATCATGTGCTGGTCGGCTCCGGCCGCCTGCGCGGCGGCCGCGATCACGGCCGGTGGATGCGCCAGGTCGCGGGCATGCTCCAGGGAGGTGACGACCAGCGCCTGGGCGCCGTCGGACTCCTGGCAGCAGTCGAGCAGGTGTAGCGGGGTGGTGATCCAGCGGCTGGCCTGGTGGTCGGCGAGCGTGATCGGCTGCTCATAGAACCACGCTTTCGGATTGGTCGCCGCATGGCGGCGCATCGCCACGCTGACCCGGCCGAAGTCCTCGCTGGTGGCGCCGTACTCGTGCATGTAACGGGTGGCGAACATGGCGACCTGCTGGGCCGGGGTGAGCAGCCCCATCGGGTTGGTGAACGCGAGCCGGGTGCTGTCGGTGGTCGCATTGACCGGCCGGTCCCCGGTGCCGAGACCGAAGCGCTGGCCGGATCGCTCGTTGAACGCGCGATAGACCACGACCACGTTGGCGATGCCGGACGCGACCGCCAGCGCCGCCTGCTGCAGCACGCCGCAGGCCGCACCGCCGCCGTAGTGAATCCGGCTGAAGAAGGTCAGATCGCCGATGCCGGCGGCCCGCGCAACCTCGATCTCGCCGTTGGTGTCCATGGTGAAGGTGCACATGCCGTCGACGTCCGACGGCGCGAGCCCGGCGTCGGCGAGCGCAGTGCGCACGGCCTCGGCGGCCAGTTGCAGCTCGCTGCGCCCGGATCGCTTGGAGAACTCGGTGGCGCCGATGCCCGCGACGGCGGTCCGGCCGGCGAATGTCGTCACGACTGCACCCCAGGCAAGCCGCCCTCTGCCCACTCGACCTCGACCGTGCCGGTGACGTGATCTCCGAGCTCGTTGCGTCCGCGCACCGACACCGTCGCGCGACGGTTGAGGCGGTCAAAGGTGCTGACGCTGCCGGTGAACTCGAGCGTGGCGCCTGGCCGGTTCGGCGCGCCGAGCCGGATGTCGATGGCAGTGAGCCGGGCTGCCGGGCCGGCCCAGTCGGTGACGTAACGGCCGACGAGACCGTTGGTGGTCAGGATGTTCATGAAGATGTCGGGTGAGCCCGCGGCCTGCGCGCCGGCGTGGTCGTGGTGCACGTCCTGGAAGTCACGCGACGCGATCGCGCCGGCGACGACCAGCCGTGCAGTGACCGGAATCTTCAGAGATGGCAGGCAAATCCCCGCCTCGAGCCCGCTCACGTGCGCGCTCCGACCGCGAGTTCGGCCCCCAGGCGGCTGGCATGAGCAGCAGCGCCGCCGAGGGTGTCGAGCAGCTGCTTGCCGCGCAAGAAGTAGCGGTGCGCCGGGAACTCGATGTCGGCGCCGATCCCGCCGTGCACGTGCTGCGCGGTGTGCAGGGTTCGGTGCCCGCCGTTCGCCATCCACCACTTGGCCACCGAGACCGCGATCGTCGCGTCTCGGCCGGTGTCGAGCTGCCACGCGGCCTGCTGCAGTGTCACCTGCATCGCCTCGAGGTCGATGTGGGCGTCAGCCAGCCGCAGCACCGGCGACTGGAACGACGCGATCGGGCGGCCGAACTGGTGGCGTTCACTGATATAGCTCGCGGCGCCTTCCACCGCCCGCCGGCCGAGACCGAGCACCGAAGCGCAGGCGAGCACCGAGGCGATCTGCTCGCCGCGCGAGACGGCGGCGCCGCCGCCAAGCGGGGTCGCCGCGGCCTCCTGCAACTCCAGATGCGCCGCGCTCAGCCGGTCAGTGGTACGCACCGGCACCACCTGGACGCCGGGGTCGTCCAGCTCGACCAGGAACAAGCCGGGACCGTCCGCGGTCTGGGCCCCGACGACCGCCGCCGTCGACTCGGCAGCGGCAGGGACGACCGCCTTGTGACCAGTGATGCGGCCGTCGACGACGCGGGTGCGGGAGGCCGACACCCGGCTGATGCCCTCCTCGAAGAGGGCCAGGGTCACCAGCTCCTCGCCTGCCACCACCCGCTCCCGGCGAAGCGGACCGGGGCCGCTGACAGGGCCGAGCAGCATCAGGGCCGTCAGCAGGGCGTAGGCGGGCAGACTCACGACCTCGCGGCCGAGCGCGGCCGCCATCTCGGCCGCCCCCACAACCCCGCCGTCGCCCGCCCAGACCGCAGCCAGCAAACCGGTGACCCCGAGCGCTGACCACGCCGCCCGGTCGACGCCGCCGGCCTCCTCCACTTCGCGCGCGCGATCGTGCCCACCGTGGTCGCCGGCGACGTCGCGGGCCAGCTCCGCCATCGCGGCCTGCGTCTCCTCGAGCTCGAAATTCACTGCCGGGCCTCCGGCCTGAGGAAGTGCACGCGCGGGCGGCACATGGGCAAGGTCAGCTCGTCGTCGCCGGCGACATCCACATCGACATCCACATCGACATCCACATCGACAAGGTCGACCTCGACCGGCAGGCCGACGCGCACATCAGCGGGATCGATATCGACGAGGTTCGTGATGAGCCGGTGGCCGTCTGCGAGCTCGACGAGTGCCACGACGACCGGCAGCGTGAAGCCGGCCAGCGGCGGATGGTGGGTGACGGTGAACGTGTACACCTCGCCGGTGGTGGCCATCGGCTGCGGCTCCCAGCTGACACCACCGCAGACCGGACACATCGGCAGCGGAGGGTGCTGCGTACGGCCGCAGCCGGTGCAGCGTCGCACCAGGAGTTCGCCGCGCGCGGCGCCCTCGAAGAAGTACGCGTTGTCCTGATTGATCGCCGGGCGCGGGCGTCGGGCGGCTGGTGCTGCTGTCGCAGCAACCCCTGTTGTCTTGGGCCGGTAACGCAGCGTCCGAAAGCGCATGGTCGCCACCGGCTCGCCGTCGACCGCGTACGTCGAGGTGACCGTGAGGAAGAAGCCCGGACCGAGTGCGGTCTGCTTCTCGGCTGAGACCGACTCGAGCAGCCGGGTCTCGACCGGTACGTCGCCCGGTCGCAGATCGCGGGCATAGCGCTGCTCGCAGTTTGTCGCGACGACGGCGGTGTAGCCGCTCGCTGCCAGCAACTCGTCGATCTGCGCGGCCGGCCCGCCCTCGGGTTGGGGATCGAATTCCCGCATGCACCAGGCCTGCAGCATCGCCGGCGGCGCCACCTGCTCAGGCCCGGGGGCGTAGCGCTGGTTCTCATCGCCGATGGCCAGGCACCAGTGCCGGATCATTACCGCGTTGACCCCGTCTACCGATGCTCGCGGCGGCGCCATCGCCTGGCCGATATGGGCGGCGAGCTGCGTCTGCAGGTCGGTCATCGGCTTCCTCGCGGCAAGCCGAGCGCGGACCCGGCGATGAGTTCCCGCTGCACCTCGTTGACCCCGCCGCCGAACGTGTTGATCTGCGCGTGGCGGGCCAGCCGCTCCAGCCGACCGCCGATGAGCGAGCCGGCCGACCCGCCGACCAGGTGCCCCGTCGAGCCGAGCACGCCGAGCAGGGTCTGGTAGATCGCTATCGCGGACTCGCTGGTCAGCACCTTGACCGTCGAGGACTCGGCCGGGCCCGGCTGGCCAGTCTGCATGGCCGCTGCCATGCGGTGGTTCAGCAGCTGCAGCGCCGACAGCCGGGCATACACGGTCGCGAGCTCGGACTGGACCCACGGCTGCTCGAGCACCGGCGCGCCGTCGTCACCCGGCGTCGCCGCTGCCCACTCCAGGGTCGCGTCGTACATCGCGTGTGCTACGGCGCTGCCGGCGCCGAGCGCTACCCGCTCGTGGTTCAGCTGCGCGGTGATCAGCCGCCAGCCGCCGTTCTCCGTGCCGACCAGATTCGCCAGGGGTACCTCGACCGCGTCGTAGTAGGTAGCAGTCGTCATCTGGCTGCCGACCGTGTTGATCGGCGACCAGGAGAAGCCGGCTGATGCGGTGTCGACGATGAGGATCGAGATTCCGCGGTGGCGTGCCGCCTCCGGGTCGGTCCGGCAAGCCAGCCAGATGAAGTCGGCGAGGTCGCCGCCGGAGGTGAAGACCTTGTTGCCGGTGACGACGTAGTGGTCGCCGTCGCGAACCGCCCGTGTGCGCAGCGAGGCGAGGTCGGTGCCCGCTGACGGCTCGGTGTAACCGATGGCGAAGTGGATCTCGCCGGCCAGAATCCCCGGCAGGTACGCGGCCTGCTGCTGCGGGGTTCCGTGGGCCATGAGCGTGGGGCCGACGGTGTTGAGCGTGACCAGGGGGTAGGGGGCGCCCGCCCGCTGCACTTCCTCATAGAAGACGAGCTGTTCGAGCGGACCCCGGCCCTGGCCACCGAACTCGCGCGGCCAGCCGATACCGAGCCAGCCGTCCTTGCCCATCCGGCGCACCACGGCGCGGATTGCGGCGGCACAGGTGGCGGGGTCGTCGAGCGCCCTGGTCGTCGCAGGGTCCATCACGTCGGCGAAGTACGCGCGCAGCTCGGCGCGCAACGCGGCGATCGCCGGTGATTCGTCCAGGTGCACGGATCGGTCCCTTCAGTGCCGTCGGGGGTTCAACGGAGCGCGACTTCGCGGCCGCGGGCGACGAACCGGGCGTCGTGGGCGGCCTTGTCGGCGTCGGTCATCGGGCTCCAGCTGTTCTCGCGGGCGTCGGGGCGCCACCAGATCAGGTCGTCGGTGGCCCAGCGCTCCTGCCGCAGCGGGGCCTTGCGCACCTTGTTGCTGCCGGTGAGCGGGATCTGCTCGACGATCCGCACGAACCGCGGCACCCACTTCGGACCGAGGTCGGATTGGGCCTTCAGGAACGCTTCGAACGCGACCGCATCGAAGCGGGAACCATCTGTCAACTCGAGCGCCGCCATGACGGCGTCGCCGCCCTCCGGGTCAGGCACCGCGTACACCGCAGTTCCCCGCACCATCGGATGACGGAAGAGGATGCGCTCGATAGGCGCGGCGGTGAAATTCTCGCTGTCGACGCGCAGCCGGTCACTGGCTCGGCCGGCGAAGTAGTACCACCCCTTGACGTCGCGGTAGGCGAGGTCGCCCGACCAGAACCATCCGCCGCGCGTGCGCTCGGCCTCGGCTTCGGGATTGCGGTAGTACCCCTCGAACAGGGCGAGCCCTTCGGTGTTGACGAGCTCGCCGATAGCCTCCTCGGCGTTGGTGAGGTGACCGTCGGCATCGAACGTCGCCGCGGGACACTCGATCCCGGTCTCCGGATCAACGATCCGGATGGTGGAAAAGGCCGGTTTGCCGATCGAATCGCGTGGGCCCTCGGGGCTCCAGCGGATCTGAAGGCCACCGCCCTCGCTCATCCCGAAGCCCTCGATCAGTGGGCAGCCGAAGCGGCGGGTGAAGGTCTCGATGTCCTTCCAGGACGCCTCGGTGCCATAGCCGAGGCGCAGCCGGTTGTCGCGCTCATCCGGACGCTCCGCAGTCGCGAGGATGTAGCTCAGCGACTTACCGACGTAGTTGAAGAACGTGGCCTTGTAGCGCTGGATATCCGGCAGGAACGCCCGCGCCGAGAAGCGTGGCGCCAGTGCCATCGCGGCGCCTACCGTTACCGCGGGCGCCCAGACTCCCATGGTCGCGTTGCCGTGGAAGAGCGGCATCGCGCAGTAGCAGACGTCGTCGGGACTGAACTCGTAGCGCTCCGCCGCCCGCGCGCCAAGGTAGGCGAGCCGGCCGGTCGTGCACTTCACCAGCTTCGGAGCGCTGGTCGAGCCGGAGGTGAAGAGCAGCATCAGCAGTGTCGCGGGGTCGGGGGGAGGCAACGAGCCCGCCGATCGCTGCGCCATCACCAGCTGCTCGTACGACGGACTCTCGACGTCGAGGATGCCCCCGGCAGGCAGGTCGGGTAAGACCCCCGCAAGCGTAGCGGCGCCGGCCGAGTCGGTGATGTAGAGCTGGCAGTCGGCGTGGGCGATGTCAGCGGCGAGCTCGACGCCGCGGCGCGTCGGATTGATGCCCACTACCGTCGCGCCGGACAGCGCCGCTCCGGCGAGCCAGAAGAGGTACTCGGGCTGGTTGTCCATGAGCAACCCGACGTGAAACGGCCCGGGGGAGCGCTGCTCGAGGGCGATCGCGGCGCGCGCGGCGGCGGCGTGGACGAACTCCCGCCAGCTCCAGCGCTGGGTGCCGAAAAGGAGCGCGGTGCGCTCGTCGTGGGCGCGCGCCAGCAACAGCTCGGCCATGCCGGTGGTGAAACCACCGGCGTCGGGCCCGTCTTCCGCACCGCGCTTTCTCACGGTCCTCCCTCGTGTGCTCGCGGTCACTCGCCGGAACCGTAGAGACTTCTTGTCCGCCGGTCAAGAACCTCGTGGCAGGTGGCCATGATCAAGGGGTCAGAGAGAGGCAACTCGGGAGGAGGCGGGATACCCCGGCACGGCGGCGATGAGGCCATGAAGCGCTCCGGGAGCGCGGCGGAGAGAGACTACCGCGACATCTCACCGGCGTTGAAGCCGTCCAGCCGTCCAGCCGTACAGCCGGAAACTGACTCGACCGGCGGTGTTCAGCTTCCGTCGGTCGTTGCCGGGTTCCGGCGCGAGCCGGCCGTGAAGGCGACCGGCATGTGCTTGATGCCGCTGATGAAGTTGGAGCGCAGCATCTGCGGCTCGCTTGCCAGCCGCATGTCAGGGATGCGCTCGAGGATCTCGCCGAAGATGAGTTTGAGCTCCATGCGGGCGAGGTTCGCACCGAGGCAGAAGTGGGCGCCCCCGCCGCCGAAGGCAACGTGATCGTTGGGGGTGCGGTGGATGTCGAAGGTGTAGGGGTCGTCGAAGACTTCCTCGTCACGGTTGGCCGAGATGTGCCACATCACGACCTTGTCGCCCTTCTTGATCCGCTGGCCGCGGATCTCGCAGTCCCTCGTCGTCGTACGCCGGAAGTGCAGGACAGGGCTCGCGTATCGAAGCATTTCCTCGATGGCGGTAGGCAGTAGCGAGGGATCGGCAACGAGCGCCTGATAAGCGTCGGGGTGGCGCATCAGGGCGAGCATGCCGTGGGCGGTGGTGTTTCGCGTCGTCTCGTTGCCGGCCACCGTGAGCAGCAGCATGAACATGTCGAATTCGGCTTCGCTCAGGTGGTCGCCGTCGATCTCGGCGTTGATGAGCTTGGTGACGATGTCGTCGCGCGGGTCGGCCTTGCGCTTGCTGGCGAGCTCGTTCACGTAGCCGTAGAGCTCGATGAACGCGGACGACTGGTCGTCGCCGGCGTACTCAGGATCGTCCGAACCGATCATCTTGTTCGACCACTCGAACAACAGATGCCGATCCTCCTGCGGCACCCCCATGATCTCCGCGATTGCCTGCAGGGGCAGTTCGGCGGCCAGTTGCTCGACGAAGTCACAGCCGCCGGTCTCGATGACTCCGTCGACGATCATGCTGGCGCGGTGACGCAGGTGCTGCTCGATCAGGCCGATCATGCGCGGGGTGAAACCCTTGTTCACCAGCTTGCGGTAACGGGTGTGCTTGGGCGGATCGGTATCGAGCATCAGGATTCCGCGGCTGTCGATCTGACCGGCATCGGCCGGCCGATCCCCGATGTCGAACATGTTCGTGCCGCCGACCTCCGACGAGTACGTCTCCGGGTCGCGATTGACCTCGACGAGATCGGCGTGCTTGACCACGTTCCAGAAGCCGCGGCCCTGCGGGAAGTCGTGCCAGGACACCGGGTTCTCGGCCCGCAGCCGGCGGAACATCTCGTGATGCTCACCGCGCTGGAAGCGGTCCATGTCCAGCAGGTCGATCTCGGCGAGTGTTGTCACTGATTCGCCCCTTCGTTGCGGGCCAGGCTAAACGCGGTCGAGCGCCGGTGAAGACATTCTCATACGAGCCGGGCAGGCGGGAGGGGTGGGACCCGCCGAATTGCGCAGGAAGCTCCGTGCACCCTGGAGGGCGCGCCGGCATGGCCGATCGTCACCTGCTCGACGGACGTTCGACCCTTGTTGGCCATGCTCGTTCCCGGGATGCTCGGACTCGAAGCCGGGAGGTGTCGCGGCTGCATGGACAGCGGGCTGGTGCGGGCCCTGCGTGGCTCGGCGATCGCGCCGTACGCGCGAGCGGTTATAGCGAGCTGGCCGCATCGCGACCCACGGAGTTCGCCATGACGCTGTCTGCCGACGTCCACGCCGCCTCGTCCGCGACGCTCCCCTCCGCGGGGCCCAGATGGCGTCGCCACCCCCTACTCACGGTCTCGATGGCCACTGTCGTCGGAACCTGCGCCACCGGTGTCGGTGCCGGCGTCGGCGCTCGCTGGGCCTCCAAAGCCGGGTTCAGTCTTCAAGCGGTCATGGGGCTCGCCACACTCATGGCCGGGCTCACGCTGCTCGCGATCGCGGTGTCGATCGCGTGGCGGCGGCTGCGCCGGTGGGCGCGCGTGATCCTCATCCCTGCCGGCGTTGTCGTGCTCTCAGTCGCGCTGTCGGTCGCAGAAGCTTCCGCGCTCGCGATCGTTCCTCCTACTTCGCTGGGGGAAGCGACGCCGGCGAGTTACGGCCTCATGTATCGCGATGTGTCGTTCACCACCGAGGACGGTGCGCACCTGTCTGCCTGGTACATCCCGTCGAAGAACGGGGCCGCTGTCGTCGTCCGCCACGGCTCCGGCGGCACCCGCACGTCAACGCTCTCGCAGGCGGTCGTGCTGGCCCGGCACGGCTTCGGACTGCTGCTCGTCGACGCCCGCGGGCACGGTCGTAGCGGCGGGACCGGCAACGACCGCGGATGGTTCGGTGACCGGGATACCACCGCGGCCGTCTCGTTCCTCACCGATCAGCCCGGAATCGACGCCAGCCGTATCGGCGTCGTCGGGCTGTCCATGGGCGGCGAGGAAGCGATCGGCGCCGCCGCGGCCGACTCGCGTATCCGTGCTGTCGTCGCCGAGGGTGCCACCTCCCGGACCGCCGCAGACAAGTCCCGCTGGTTGCCGCACAGCGTGAACGGCGCGGCTCAGCGCGCACTGGACCGGCTGACCGATTCTGTGCTTCAACTGCTCAGCCCCGCCCCGAAGCCGCGGTCTCTGCATGCCAGCGTTGCTGCCGCGACCGGCACGTCATTCCTGCTGATTACCGCCGGCGACCAGCCCGATGAGGCCCGCGCCGCTGCCGACCTGCAAGCCGCCGCACCACACCGGGTCGAGATCTGGAACGTCCCCGGCGCCGGCCACACTCAAGGACTCGACACCGACCCGACCGGGTGGGAGACACGCGTCACCGCTTTCCTCAACACCCAGCTGGCAGCCGGATGACGCGACCGCCGCACATCCGCCTCGTCAGCCACCGACCGCGCCGCCGAACAGATGTCCAATGCCGTACGTCAATGCCAGACCCGCTGCACCGCCGACGACGATCCGGATGACCGCCGTGCGTGGGCTGCTTCCACCGAGGCGCGCGCTCGCCGCGCCGGCAATACCCAGCGCCACGAGCGCGGTCACGACCGTCACCGGCACCCGCCATGCCGCGGGAGGCAGCAGAATGGCCAGCATGGGCAGCACCGCGCCCAAGAGGAAGGAAAGCGCGGAAGCTGCTGCCGCGTGTACCGGATTTGCCAGTTGCTCGGGGTCAACGTGCAACTCCGCGTCGGCATGAGCAGCCAACGCATCATGCGCGGTGAGCTCGACAGCTACCTGACGGGCGGTATCCGCCGTCAAGCCCTTCATCCGGTAGAGGCCGGCGAGCTCCTCGAGCTCGCCCGAGGCGAAGGTGTTCAACTCCCGGCGTTCGGTGGCGAGTTGGGCAGTCTCACTGTCTCGCTGGCTACTGACAGACACGTACTCGCCCAGCGCCATCGAGACAGCCCCCGCGACCAGCCCGGCGAGTCCGGCTGTGAACAGCGCGCTGCGGGCCGATGTCGCCCCGGCGACGCCAACTACCAGCCCTGCAATGGACACGATGCCGTCATTGGCCCCCAGGACCCCTGCCCGCAGCCAATTCAACCGGGAAGCCATCCCTGAGCGATGCGGCTCCCCGCCATGGCGCACTTCGCCCTGCGGCGGACGGGCGACGGATGGACGCCTCATCGCCGGGTCCGCCGGCCAGCTGTCTGATGAGGCGATCGTTGCCGACGATTGACGGCGCGAGCCACCCCTGGCCTGTTCATGATGTCGTGTTCCGCGAACCCTCGAGTTTGTCGCCGTCCCGATGAGGATTTCCGGTCGTCGCATGCACGACGACCACGGGGACCTTTGCGTGCCGGGCAACCTTCTGGCTCACGGAGCCAAGCAGCCGGCCGACGGCTGTTCCCGCCCCGTGGTTGCCGACCACGATCAGGTCAGCGTCGGCGGATGCGGCAGTGAGCACAGCGGCCGCGTTTCCCCGCTCGGCACGGGTGGTCACTCTGGCCGCATCTACCGGTGCGAGCCTGGCGATCTCCTGTGCCAGCATGTTTTCCACCCACCTCTGCTGGGTCTCTTCAGAGGCGCCGTAGGGCGGTATGCCGTATTGCGGTTGCCACTCCCATGTCGCTATCGCGTCAACCTGGGCACTGCTCATGACCGCCTGGCGAAGTGCCCACTCCAGCGCCTGCCGCGAGCAGTCCGAACCATCCAATCCGACGACGATCCGACCGGTCCGCGGATGGCGTCGGGGATGCACGACGGCAACCGGGCACGCGGCACGGGAGACCACATGCTCGGTCACCGACCCGAGGAGCAGCCCGCTGATACCCCCTCGCCCATGAGCTCCGACAACGAGGAGGTCGGCCTGACGCGCTTGCAGCAGGAGAGCCGCAGCCGGATCACGGGTGGACACGCGAAGCTTCACCAGCTTCGCGCGGTCGGCCGGCAAGGCGGCCTTGACGGTCTCTCCCAGCGCCCGATACGCCCTTGTTTCGGCTTCGGCGATGTTCACCTCGCCGAGCACCGACTCCGAAGCGGGCAACGCGGTGACCGCGTATAGGAGTGCGTCGCGGGCGTCCGCCTGACGGTCCGCCCACCGCAGGAGCGATTCCGCACCTGCTGACAGGTCAACGCCGACGACCACCCGTCGCTTCGCATCGCTGCGCAGACTCATGGTCTTGCCTCCCCTGCACTTGCGGACGCGGGCCTTCGAACACCTTGCGGTGCAGGGCGGGACGCAGGTTCGGATTCACCTGGACCATGAAGACCTGAACGGCTCGCAGCAGCGCCGGGCAGGAAGTGCGCGACTTCCCGGACGCTCATGACGACGCCGACTTCCCACGGGCGGTGCGCCCGTTGCTTTCATCAAACCAACGGCACGCGGGCGCAGCCAGGGACGAATGGCCCGCCGGTCGAGCGTGTTGCCCATCGGGCCTCCCCGATCGGCACGGCCGCCAAAGGTGGCGCCGGTCCCTGACCGATCAGGGCGTGGCACCGGACAGGTTAAGCCCGATGATTCCGGCGATCACGAGGGAGATCGAGACGAGCTTGAGGACGGACACCGACTCACCCAGGGCGACCATGCCAACCACAGCAGTCCCGGTGGCGCCGAGCCCGGTCCACGCTGCGTATGCGGGCCCTACATCGAGGTGTTTCAGGGCCAGATTCAGCAGGCCGAAGCTGATCAGGGCGCAGCTGGCAAATCCGACGGTCGGCCAGAGCCGCGTCAGTCCGTGGCTCTGCTTCAGCAAGACAGCGAAACCGGTTTCGAAGAAACCTGCGATCACGAGCAACAACCAAGACATGCCAACGACCCTCCGAGCCATCTGTTTCGGTCTGCACTACTCGACCACCCTCAACGTGGCGGGAATGTCCATCCGCTGCAACCTGCGCGTATTCAGCAAGGGTGCGAGCGCGACGACGAGCACTCCCAGAACGAGGGTGGTCGCCCAGGTCCGGCCGGAAAGCGTTGCGGTGATGCTGAGTTCAGGCATCACCTCATCGAGACCCGAGAGCAGCCAGTGCAGCGCGACGAATCCGAGGGCCGCTCCGAGCAGGGTCCCGACGATGCCGATCAGGGCGTTCTCCACGATGGCCATCAGCGTTACGGCGCGCGTACGCAACCCGAAGGCGAACATCGTCGCATATTCGCGGGCTCGCTCGTCGGCACTCAGACTCGCCGTGTTGAAGGCGATGAGGAGCGCCAGCAGCAGCGTCACGAGCTCGATGACCCGCAGCACCCCCGTGAACTCACCCAGCCGTCTATCAAGCAGTTGCGCGAAGCCGGTGGCAGGTTCGACCGAAGCGACTCCCGGCTTGCTGAAGAGCGCGCGGGTGACGGCCACGGTCGTTGTGTCCTGGGCAGGCACGACGGTGAGTACGTTCGTCAGGCCGGAAAGTCCGAACAGGTTCGCCTGGCCGGCTGCGAGATAGCTGAGGGGCCGCAGCGGATTCGGATGCAGACCTCCGACGACGATCGGCGTCGTTACGAGGCGGTATCCGAGGCCCTCGCGGATCGGATGGCGCAGTTGGACCGTGTCGCCAACACGCACGTGCAGATCCGCCGCAGCCTTCTCGGACAGCAGGATGCCACGCGCCGCGGTTGCTGGATCACCCGAGGACAGACTCGGCGTCCAGACCCGGTTGTGCAGATCCATGATCACGGTCACCGCGTCGAGCTCGTGGCCGTGGGCGGAGATTCGCGTCGGCACTTGGAGCTCGGGCTCGGCGGCGCTGATGCCTCGGATCGACGTGATGGCGCGGACCTGCGCGGACTGCTCAGGCAAGAACGTGCTCAACGTAACGGTCAGCCTGTTGCCGTTCATGCGCTCGATTTCGGCGGTACTGCGATCGCCGGTGGCGGCGAAGCTGTCAAGCATTCCGAGGACGGCGACGAGCGACGTGACGGCGGCAGCCACCCCGAGCGCCGTCAGCAGGGTTCGGCGTGGTGCGCGCAGCACGTTGCGCAGCGGCATCGTGCGATAGGTCCTGCCAGGAAGGCGTACCCGGCGTAGTCGCGTGCCGATTCTGCCGGAGCCGGCACCACCGCCTCCATAAGCGCCTGTGCGGATCGCGTCCACGGGCTGAAGGCGTAGCACGCGGCGCAGCGGCAGGAGAGTAGCCAAGATAGGGATCGCCAGGCCGAGTCCGGCGGCTTGCAGGAAGCGTCCCGTCGGGAACGGCGTGAGCCAGATCGGCAACGGGATCAGATCCGCGATCAGGTTACGCATGGCAAGGCTCAGCAACCAGCCGACCGCGACTCCTGCAGCCACCCCGCCGACGGCTACTTGAACCCCCACCAGGAGTGGCCGCGTCGCAAGTCTCCACGGGGGCACGCCGAGTGCCATACCGACTCCGAGTTCGCGACGCTGGGCGTCGATCAGTCGGGTCACCAGGTTGAAGGCTGCGAAGCCGGCCCCCAGCAGGATGAGCAGCGCAAAGGCGTTCCAGGTCTGCTGATCGTTGCGAGCGTCCGCGTACAGACCGGTGTAGACCGGATCGTCGTCGCGCGTGCTGACTTCGCCGCCCAGAGCGGAGACGGAGGACGCAAGCTCGTTCTGCACCTCGGCTCGGTTCGCACCCGGAGCCAACCGCAGAACCAGGTCGTTCACCATTCCGGGATGTCCGCTGGCGGCCTGCGCTCCACTCAGGGACATGAAGACCACGGCGAACCCGCTCTCGCCGAGAAGCTGACCTGAACGGCCGACGACGCGGAAGTACTCCGGTGTGTAGCCCGTGCCGACATAGGCGATGTGCTGGCTTCCGCTGAGCACCAGCCGGCCCGTTGCCGGAAGGTGATGATCAGCTGCGAACTTGGACTCGAGCACGGCCGTTGGCTGGCCGGCCGACACGAGCGAGCCGCGTCCACCGACCACGTGCAAGCTGTCGACGGATGCCGCCTGTGCCGCCGCAGGCATTCCCACCACCTCGCCCGGCACGAGCACCGTCTGCTCGCCGATCGACGCATCGACCTGGGTGGAGACGATCAACCGTTCCTCGGCCGCAGAGATTGCAGAGGCGTCAGGGATCTCGGCGGCAGCGCGAGCGAGCCGTCCAGCTGGCACGAACACCCCGTCCGGCAGCGTGACCTTGAGGTCATGCATTCGCAAGGCGGCGTAGCTCGCATCGTTCGAGCGGATCCGCCACTGCGACGTACCGCCGAGCCCTGCGAAAGCGCCGGTCCCCAGGGCGATGATGAAAGCAAGCGCCGCAACGAGGACCCACCGCCGGCGCAAGTCGCGCCACGACCAACGCACCCGCAGTCCAAGCGCGCCTTTCATCGTGATCGCGCCTACCAGCGCAGCTCGTCGATCCGGCGTCGCCCGCCCGCGGGCGGTCCGTCGGACACGATGTGCCCGCTCGACATCTCGATGACCCGATCCGCCACCCGTGAGATCTCCCGATTGTGGGTGACGACCAGCACGGACTTCCCGGCGTTCGCCTGCTCCTGCAGGAGTTTCAGGATCTGAACGCCGGTTTGGAAGTCGAGTTCGCCAGTGGGCTCGTCCGCAAGCAGGATCGGGTTCTTCGTCGCGAGGGCGCGAGCGATCGCGACTCGCTGCTGCTCGCCGCCGGACAGTTGATGGGGGAAGTGACGCATTCGGTCGGTCAGCCCGACACGCTGGAGGACGTCGCCAGCGACTTCCGCGGCGTGCGCCCGTCCCGCCACATCCGCGCCGAACTCCACGTTCTCCTGAGCGGTTAGTCCCGGAAAGAGGTTGAAGCTCTGGAAGATGAAGCTCACCGTGCGCCGGCGTTGGGCGAAACACTCCTTGCGTGAGGCCTGGCTGACATCGATGCCGTTGAGGGCGATACGGCCCTCCGAAGGCGTATCGAGTAGGCCGATCATGTTGAGCAGCGTCGTCTTCCCGCTACCCGACGGGCCCAACACGACCACGAAAGCCGACTCATCGACGTGCAAGTTGATGTTCTCGAGCGCGGTCACCGCAACCTCGCCGACCTGATAACGCTTGGCGACATCATCAAGATCGATCCGAGTCCCGACCGCCGCTGGGGTCGGATTGGCTGCGGTCGCGGATGCGCTGGACGCGACCATGGACCGACTATTCGTCGTAGCCCGCTGGTGTCATAGGTCCGAAGGTCCCGATCCGCCGGGAAAGCAGTCTCGGATGTGCTGGCGACCCTCGCGACGCATACTCGGCGCCGAAGAAATCCGTTCAGCCAGGGCTCACCGAGCTCCTCGGCGATGTCCAAGCTGCCCACGCCTCGGCCCGGCGGTCGCGCGGCCCAGCGCAACGATGATCCCCGTTTCCTCGGCGATCGGGATGAACTCCGCCGGGGCACCCAACCCATGGATGACGCCGGCGGGCCAGCGCCTCGAAACCCTGCAGGCGATCGTCGTGACGTGAGAAATACGGCTGGTACTGAAGGGAAACTCGGAACGATTCAAAGCACCGTGCAGAGAGTTCGTCAACTCCAAGCGCTCGACGACCCGTGAGCGCATTTCCGTCTGGAAAACCTGGAAACAATTCTTCCCGCTCGACTTGGCTGCGTACATCGCCGCGTCCGCCTCGCTGAGGAGCAGCTCATACGGCTGCCCTACATCCGTTCAGGACGTCACGGCGTCGGCTTCGTTCGCAGTTGCCAGCCTCCCACAGCAGCTGCAGCCGACAAGCAGTCTCTGCGCTTCCGCCAGAGCGGAATCGACCGCCGCCGCGTACTCCGATTCCGCAACGCCGGGACAGGCGCACAGCAGAACGTCGTGGAGGTACTCATCGCGCAGCGCCGGGTCCAGGAGGCGCGAGCGATCCGCCGTGGCCGACTGATTGCATTGACAGGCTGCGTGCAGCACCAGCAGGCGGACCTCGTTCGGCGTTACGGTCATCACGACCACCCTCTTTGCCATCGAGGCGACGTAATCCATGTCACCCAATGAAAGCGTCGGCCTCCCCGGAGCAAAACCTAAGTCGTTCTGATCGCTCCCGATCGAAATCGGAAGCTACTTCCCCAGATTCCTGGGCGAAACACTCGTGCTCGCCGGGCGTAGTAGGACGAGTTGTCGGTTAACGACTAGTTTCGGTCGCATCGTGCGGCCACCTCAGTACGTTCCACGAGGCGATGGCTCGCCTACCGTGCACTTCTTGCGCAGCGGCGGGTGCAACCACGCCATCTTCGTCGGATCACCGTTACATAGAACTTGACGTTCTGCATCCATAGAATTACTTTCAGCGACGAATCGCATGCGCAAAGAACGACGTGGCCTCGACCCAGGTCGACGCCACTCCGCCAGCCACTCGTTCTTTAGGACGGTAAGTCCGTTGAGTACTTCCAAGTTCCCGCTGGATGCCCGTCCTGACGCCAGCGAGCGGCTGTTCGATAGCCCGGTCTACCGAGCCGTTCAGGCCGTAGTGCCTGATCGGGTGAGCGTCATCGATGTGCGGACCGCATCGGACGCATGGTTGGTCCCGACACTGGTCGACCTTCTCGGTTGGGTTCCTGCGCAGGTGCGGGACATGGGAACCGAGCTTGGACGGCTCGTGATCCATCCAGATGACCACGGCAAGGCGTGCGTCGAGAGGCAACGCCTCGACTGCCTGGTTGACGAAGGCGTGCTCGAAGCGTGCTTTCGCGTCCGACACGCTGACGGAAGCTACCGGTGGCTTTCGAGACGGCTCACACCGCTTCATCGCGACGTCTCGGGAGCTGTCATCCAAGCCCTCGTCGCCACCCGTGACGTCTCGGAGGCCGTGCAGCTTGAAGAGCGGTTGCACCACACCGCGCTGCATGACACGCTCACCGGCCTGGCGAATCGGACCCTCCTGGTCGATCGGCTGGGTACCGCGCTACGGCGACAGCGCCGAACAGGCGACGTTGTACCGGTCTTGTTCTGCGACTTGGACGGCTTCAAACGCATCAACGACACCCTCGGACATCAGGCGGGTGACGAGGTGCTGATTGCCACCTCCCAGCGCATCCAGAACGCCCTCCGGCCGCACGATACGGTCGCCCGGGTTGGCGGCGACGAGTTCATCATGATTCTGGACGCACCTCCGCCGGGAACGCCAATCCACGCTGCCGCCGGAAGCGGCCCGCAACATCGCGATCAGCAGGCCTTCGACGACGGCGCCGGCGACAGAACTCGGCGCCGGATCGAAGCAAGGACCCTCACGATCGTGAGCCGACTGCTGGCCGCGGTGAGTCAGCCGATCTGCCTCCGCGACCATCCTGACGGCGCGGCCGACTATGCAATAACGGCCAGCATCGGCGTGACATTTGCCGAACCAAGTGGCGACCCGGTAGAAGTGCTGCGAGAGGCCGACACCGCTATGTACCGCGCCAAATCGCAGGGTAAGGCTCGGTACCAAGTCTTCGACAACAGCTTTCGCGCGGAAGTGGTCGCACATGGCCATATCGAGCAATCGCTCCGGTCTGCGCTCAACAACCGCATGCCCCTGTCACGGCAACCGACGGGCGGCGCTGTCCTGTCAGTCGAGTACCAGCCAATGTTTGATATTTCCATCATGCGGCTCACTGGCGTAGAAGTACTCGCCCGCCTTACCGATGAGGATGGTCAGTCACTTCCACCGGATGCTTTCATCCCGGTCGCCGAGGAGACCGGGATGATCGCCCAACTCGGTCGCGCGGTTCTCGACATCGCATGTCAGGACCTAGCCGGCTGGCACGGGCGGTTCCCCGCCTGGCGGCACCTGGGCGTCGCGGTCAACGTCAGTGCTCGACAGACCCGGCTGGCCGACTTGGTCGCCGATGTACGAGCCGCATTGTCCAACAGCGGCCTTGCCGCCAATCTGTTGACGCTGGAGATCACCGAGAGCGTCCTACTCGAAGCGGACCCAGCTACTGTCGAGACGCTCAACACCTTGCAAGCCGATGGCGTTGAGATCTCGATCGACGACTTCGGCACCGGCTACGCCAGCCTGCGCTACCTCGCTCAGCTCCCGGTCAGCCGCGTGAAGGTTGATCACTCGTTCACGGCTGGGCTGCCAGGGGACCCCACGAGCGTCACCATCGTCCGGGCGGTCGCGGCCCTGGCGCGCGACCTTGGGATCACCTGCGTCGTGGAAGGTATCGAAACCAGTGCGCAGCTGCGGGCACTGCCCGACGACGTGCACGGACAGGGATTCCTGCTCGGCCGCCCGGTACCTGCCGCACAGTTCAGCGCACTACTGGCACAGGAGGCCTGCCTTGCCCCCACCGGGGTGGCCAAGGCAGCCCTCACGAAGGCGCCGTCGCCGCCCCGCCGAACGTCGACCGCGCCGATCACCACGAAATCCCGGGGTAGACCCAGCTCCACGGCGACGCCGCGCAGCGCACGAAGTGGCGCCACCAAGACCACCAAACGCTGATCAGACAGTGCGCCGCTCGCACTCATGGCTTGGGATGTGCGCAACGACCACCTGGAGGTGGTGACTGAAAGGGATCCCGTGTTCGCCCGGATCGACACCTTCAGCAGTCTCTTGCCAGCTTCGAAAACACCGTAGGCACTGCGCTTTTCGCTCTTGGCCCGGCGTGGGTCCCATGCCGGTCGGCGCCGTACGGCAGGTGCCCAAACTCACGGTGATTTCCGTAAGAGCTCACGAGTCGCTTTGGAAGGCTGGTCAAACCGCGCACTCGTCGCAGATGATGCGACGTTTGTCGGCCAGTTGGCTGTAATGGCGCACCAGGTAGCAGACCGTGCAGGTGAACTCGTCATCCTGGCGAGGCACGAGTGGGACCGTCAGATCTTCGCTGCTTAGGTCCGCTTCAGGAAGGTCGAGGTGGGCTTCCACGGCGTCGGTGTCATCGCCGAGTTTCGTGGCCGAATCGGCTCGTTTGGCTGTCAGGCTCTGAATGCTCGGTTCCAACGCCGGCTCGCTCATGTTGTCGCTCGTGCGTGGTTTGTCGTAGTCGGTTGCCACAGACACTCCCGTTGGTTCATGCGCGAAACCTGCTGAAGGCTTGAACGCCGTTTGGCTGCGTTGTATGCCGCGGGATGTGTTCACCCCTGCGGGGGCCAGGGATCTGGAGGAGCCGTGCTCTCCTCCGTTACCTGGCGGCTGTCGCCGTTGGTTGATCATCGGTTGGCATGAGGAGGAGCTCAGCCCCCGGGGAGCGGCTCAGGACCGCATCGAACGCGGCCGCGGCCATGGGCTGGGCGTACAGGAAGCCTTGGGCGAGGTCGCAGCCGGCCTCGTTAATGGCCTCGGCTTGCTGCTGGGTTTCGACGCCCTCGGCGACGACGATGAGTCCGAGATCGTGGGCCATGTTGGTGATCCCGGCGATGATGGCGGCACCCGACTTCTCGCAGGCGCACGTGGCGACGAAGCTCTGGTCGATCTTGACAATGTCGACCGGGAAGTCACGTAGGTAGGTAAGCGACGAGGAGCCGGTGCCGAAGTCGTCGAGCGCGAGTCGCACGCCGAGAGACTTCAGATCGGTCATGACTGCCGATGCTCTGGCGGGGTCCCGTATGAAGACTCCCTCGGTCAGTTCGAGGATGACGAAGGCCGGGTCGGTGCCGGTCTGGTTGAGGATCCGCTCGACGGTGCGGGTTGGATGTTCGCCGATGAGTTGCCGTGCGGATACGTTCACGCCGATGCTGAGTGAGGTGGCCGGCCGGTCCTTCAGCCAGGCTTGCCTGACGTCGCAACTGGTTTCCAGCACCCAGGCACCGATGCCGGTGATGAGTCCGTTGGCTTCGGCGAGTGCGACCATGTCGGAGGTGGCGATCGGGCCGCGTTGGGGATGAACCCAGCGCAGGAGTGCCTCAGCACCGCAAAGAAATCCGTCGATAGGGCGCACGATGGGCTGAAAGGCAATGCTGAGATTGTGGTCGGCGAACGCCCTCTGCAGCTCCTGTTCCAAGGTGCTGCTGGGATGGGCTTTTCGGGCTTCGCGCAGGTCGATGATTTGGTGCGTGGCCCCACCAATGCGTTTGGCCTGATACATCGCGATATCGGCGTCGACGACCAGCTGGTTGGTGATCGCCTGACCGGGGCCGGCGTAGGCCACGCCCACGCAGGCAGAGACGGCGATTGTCCGGTCCGGAAGCCGAAACGGCACAGCGAGGGCGTTGCCGATACGTGCTGCGAGAAGCTCGACGTCCTCGGCGCGGCTCAGGTCCTCGCACAGGAAGACGAACTCGTCGCCGCTGACCCGGGCCAGGGTGTCACCTGGCCGCACCAGCCCCGACAGGCGCCGTGCTACGGCAACGAGCAGGTCGTCGCCTACCCGGTGACCGTAGGTGTCATTGACTTGTTTGAAGCATTCAAGGTGGGCAAAAAGCACTGCGGCGTAACTGTGCGACCGTTGAGCGCGTTCAGCGGCGTGCGCCAGTCGCTGATGAAGCAACAGCCGATTCGGCAGCCCGGTCAGCGGATCGTGCATGGCACTGTCGTGAAACCGGTAGGAGGTTGCTTTGGCGTCCTCGCGCGCCTGGGCATTCAGAATGTAGGCGGCCGCCACGTCCGCCAGCATTTGCGACGCGCCCACGTCATCTGCCGCCAGCCGGCCGGGGCTGTCGCGGTACAGATCAAGAGCACCCAGCCGGCCGTCACCATGAAGCAAAGGAAAGGTAAATGCCGCTGCCAACCCATCCAACAGCGCCGCTTTGACGAAGCGCGGGAACCGTTCCTCTTCCCGCAGATCCGAAGCCAGCACCGCGTCCCCAGACTCGTAAGCCAGCAGGCACGGACCCTCTGCCAACTGGGTCTGCAGCTTCTCAAACCGAAGCGCCGACTCATCCGACGCCGCCACGTACAGCGGCGCCTTGCCCGGCGAAATGAGGGTGATTCCCACCGCGCTCACCGGCAGGATCTCTACAATCCGGTCTACCAAATCGTCAAGAATGGACTGGATCGGGATATCGGTGATCATCGTTCTGGCGAAATCACTGAGCATCGCCGCCAACTCGGCCTGCTGAACCATGAGGCACCCCACACGGTAAGAAGCCCGTGGTCTGGACGGGAACGACAACCAGATCGTAACACCCTGCAGGATAACGTCACACTCCGTGACCAACTCGCCAACTAATGGGCGGAGACGCCGCGCATCAAAACCTGACGAACTGCCCAGGCAGTTGATCGGGGCCGGCTAAACACCCACAAGCAGCGCTTTCTGCACGCCGAAATTGTCGTACCCCCAGCGGATAGTGAGTACTGAGGGAAGTGGTCATATGGGGCAGGAAGTGCGGTGGCTGCGGGCGCATGTTCGTCAATGCCTGCAGGAGGTTTGGGATGTGTGCCGGGTCGAGGTTGATGCTGACGGGGATGTGCCGTTTCGCACCGGCATCGCGGCGGGTTGGGTTTCCGCGGTCGGTGGCGAGCCGCCGCTGGTCAGGGTGTGGGCGCACGTCGCGTTCGGGGTGAAGCCGACTGCCGCGGTGCTGCGTGAGCTCAACGACATCAATCGGCGCAGCCGGACGGCTCACGTGTACTGGGCCGACGGGGGCGTCATCGCCGAGCAGACGTTGCATGCCGATGGTGTCGACAGCGAAACACTCGGCCAAGCCTGGGATGCCGTGTCGTCGGTGGCGAACGCTCTCGGCCCGATGCTCGCTGCAGTGCACGGCGGTGCGACGCCGTTTCCTGCCGAGGACATGTCGGTCGACGATCGGGAGACGGGATGACCACGTTTTCCGATCGGCCACAGTCCGCGTTTCGTAGGACCGCGAACGTCCAGGCAATTCGGTGGAAGCAGTCCACCTCGCTGTTGCCGGACGAGGCACGGCTGCCGGCGCGATACAGCGGTCGGTACGGCTCAGATCACCCGTCCATGCTGTGCCTCCCGGTCGAGTACGCGGCGCTGAATCTGCTGCCGGAAGCACGCGCGGCGCTTGGCTGGTTCGCCGAAGCTGACGTCCGCTGGCATGACGGGGTGAACGGCGGCCCGAGCAATCATCTGCTCGACTCGCAAGTTCAATGTGTCAACGCGCTCGCGCCGATGGCGTCGTCGCCGCAGCTGTTGCTCGCGGCGTTCGGCGATGTGCTCCCGATGGCGGCTGTGCTGCCGATGCCATCCGGCCGATTCCTCGAATTCGAGTGGATCGGCGACGAGGACTATCTCGGGGAGGGCCGGGGCGCGGCGCGGGTCCGCGGGTCGATGGTGACCAGCGCTGACGCCGCCTTCCGGTACCTGAACGTTGAAGGCGATGTCGAGCTGGCACTGCTGGAATGGAAGTACACCGAGGACTATCGCGGGCACGAGCTTTCGGTCCCTCGCGGTGCACCACGTCCCGACCGTTACCGGTCCCTGTGGGACGACCCGGGCTGTCCGGTGAGCCGCGACGTGCTTCCGTATGAGGACTTGTTTGTCGAGCCGTTCTATCAGCTGTTTCGCCAGCAGCTTCTCGCCTGGCGGATGACTGTGAGACACGAGTGCGAAGCGACGCATGCGCGGGTCGTGCATGTCGTCCCGGCCACGAGCGACGGATACCGTTTGTCGCTCAACCGCGACAGCCAGCGTGCGGCGGGTGATGACGTGCTAGCGGTGTGGCGTCGGCTGCTGCGCGAGCAGGCGGACTTCGTGGCTGTCAAGTTCCGGGCGACGAGTCCACCACCGTTCGAGGTGGCGGACGGCGTGCGGTGCGTGCCCGCCGGTGACCTCAGCGACGTGCGAGAAACACCGGACCGCTACGTGATCGTTGGCGCGGGCAAGACGGCGCTGGACGCCTGTGCGCACCTACTCGAGCGCGGTGTACCCCCTGATCGGATCTGCTGGATCAAACCCCGTGAGGGCGATGGGTCAACCGCCGATTCCAGCAGCCGCTGACCCTGCTTCCCGAGACCTACCGCGGCGCCGCCCTGCAGCTCGAGGCCATGGCAGCGGCCACCTCGATCGAGGACCTCTTCGACCTCATTGCAGCCGTCACCGGACAACCAACCCAATGGATCGTCGAGCCCGGATCGATCGATTGATCAGCTCCTCACGAGCTGCTGCCATCGCAACCGACTGCCGCCCGATAACCCCTCCCCGGCCTAACCCGGATCGCCGCGGTGCAGCGGGGCCTTACCGGCGGAGCGGACCGCAGAACAGCAGGAGTAGTACGTGGCCTCAGGGCTGGGTGACGCGGCGGGCAGGGTGGTGGTGACTGGCGGGGCTGGGACGCTGCTCGGCGGAGTGGTCTTCGTTGGTGCTGGCTGTCCGGTGCAGCCTGCCAGCAGCCCGGCTATGTCGCCAGTCCTTGGCACGTCCCTGACGAAGGCCTTCCCGCGGCATGACTTTCGGCCAATGGACGCCGGCTGCGTCGTCCGGTCGACTGAGCATGTCCCGCCGTTGCCGCTGGCGCGAAGACGTCGAATGGTCACAGGGTCGATGACGACCCCATAGCCGCTTCGAGCCCGGCAGCGGCGGCCGGCACTCTCCGCCGCGGGCCGACTTCATGCCCGGCAGGAAGCTGATCGGTCGTTCGGGCCTGGAAGTACGAGCCGAGGTTTGCTCGCGCGGAGGAGCTGCTGGCATCCTGGCCTAGGCTGCTGCGCGTGACCGGGTGTTCTCGGAAAACACCTAGGTTTGGCCCTAGTGACCGGGACCGTTCAGTAGGGCGCCAGTCGTAATGATCTTGAGCCGGTGTCCGACTCCGAGCCGCAACCCGGGGGCGCATCGGTGGCCGGGTGGCACACGCTGCTGGGTAGCGTCACGGCGTGGCCCTCCTGGCGCAAGTCTCGATCGACCCGCAGCGCGTCCGGGACGAGAAGGCCTGGTACTTCGCCGTCCCGGCCATTGCGCACCTGCGTGCGCATGGAGTCGCCCTCGATCGACGTGTGACAGTGCTGATCGGGGAGAACGGGTCCGGGAAGTCGACGTTCATCGAGGCCGTCGCCAACGCGTGGCGGCGGCGGATCACGGCTGCGAGCGATTACTGGGGCCCGGAACCGAAGCCGGAGGACGCGGACTTGCACTGGGCGCTGAAGCTGACAGGGGATGTGCCCGTCTCGCACGGCGGCTGCTTCTTGCGGGCTGAGGCGATGCACGAGATGTTCGGAGCGACCTCCACGGACGTCGCCGCGCAGCGCACGTTCGCGGGCGCACTGAACGCCCGCTCGCACGGCGAAGGCTTCCTTGCATTCCTGCAGTCGCGGCTATCCGAGCGCGGGCTGTTCGTCCTCGATGAGCCCGAGGCTGCCTTGTCGTTCACCTCGTGCCTGCAGCTGCTCAGCATGATGGACACGATCGCCAATACCGGGTCGCAGGTACTGCTCGCCACGCATTCGCCGGTGCTTGCCGCGCTGCCGGGCGCGACGATCCTGGAGTTCGGCGAAGACGGCATCGAGCAGAAGGACTGGGACGATCTTGAGCTGGTCCAGCATTGGCGCAGCTTCCTCACCCGGCGAGAGACATACCTGCGTCACCTGTTCGCGGCCGGATAGCCCACACGACTTCGGCATGACGGATGAGTCCGCCACGAACCCGTCGGCTACGCCACCGAACGCTTCGGGACGGACGCGCACGCAGCGGAGGTGACCATCGTGGCCAGGGCTGCCCCGGGCAGGGGACAGGCGCTGGCCGGTACCAATATCTGCGAAGAGCGTTAAGACGATCTTGCTGCGGCTATGTCATCTCACCGTGATCTGTGCAACGCTGACGACACCCAGCGCGCCTGGATCTGTCCGGACCAAGTGCTCCCTCGCCGCTGCACGTCTAGCGGAAGGCAGCGACGTGATGAGCGCACTGGACGCCGGCAACCCCGATGAGAATGTGCCCGCAGTCGTCTACTGCGCGCCGTGCATCTACTGCCGGACCCCGATCCTGACGGAATCATTCCGCCCCTGGTCAGTGAGCCCAGGACTGCTGACGGCGGCCTGTCATGGATGTCTGCGCCACATGAGAGTGGCAGCCACCGACCTCGCCGAGATGGCCCGGCCATACCGAGCGGCTGAGTCGCAGTCAGCCGACAGATGGGTGTGATGAGGGACGCAAGCATGCCGCTATCAGAGCGCGAACAGCGAGTGCTCGCCGAGATCGAGCGCGACCTGGACACCGATGACCCCAAGCTCGCGGCAGTTGTCCGCTCGGCAACTGCGCGCAACTACACGCTCGCTCGCCTTCGTCGGTTCGCCCTGGTGTTCGCTTTGGGCATGGCAATACTCGTCACCGCCACCGTGATCAACTCGGGAGCTGGCAGCATCGCGATCGGCGTGCTCGGGTTCGTCGTGATGCTGTTAGCTGCCCTTCGCGGATCGGATGACGTTCGCCGGGCTTGGCGGGCGTCACAACGCCACCGTTAGCAGGTCATGCGGCTAGCTGAGTCAAACCCATGAGCGGAGCGTCCTGCCCTGGGCGGTCGCTTCGCTACGGCGACTATCTACAAACGATGGCGTCTTCTTCGTCAACACTTCGTGGCCATGTCGACTCAGATTGGTGGCACGATCCTCCTCGTGAAGCCGGCACCGTTTCGCTATCACGCGCCGACGACGCTCGCCGAGGCGCTCTCCGAGTTATCTGAGTCGGCAGATCACGGCAAGGTGCTGGCCGGCGGTCAGAGCCTGATCCCGATGATGAACATGCGGCTGGCGTCACCGCAGCACATCATCGACATCAATCGGATCCCTGGCCTTGACCGCATCGACTGTGATCCTTCGGGGGTGCGGGTCGGTGCGCTCACCCGGCACGCACAGTTGGCCAGACATGACGGTGCCCGAGCTGTCGTGCCGCTGCTGGCCCAGGCGCTGGAACTGGTGGCGCACCCGGTGATCCGCAACCGCGGCACCACGGTGGGGAGCCTCGCGCACGCCGACCCGGCGGGGGAGATGACCGCGGTCCTCACCGTGCTCGATGGCGAGATGGAACTGGCACGCCTGGGTAGCCGCCGTACGGTCGCGGCTGCCGACTTCTTCGTCGGGCCGCTCGAGTCCTGCCTGGAGCCGGGTGAGCTCGCGGTGTCGGCGTGGTTTGCCGCTCCTCCGGCCCGATCCGGTACGGCGTTCCTCGAGGTCGCCCGACGGCACGGCGACTACGCGGTGTGTGGCGTCGCAGCCGTCGTGACGCTCGATGCGGACTACCGCGTCACGCGGGCCCGCACGTCGTACATCTCCATGTCCGCCACGCCGGTCCTCGTCGACCTGACCGACGCGGTGGTCGGCCAGCGCTTCGATAGGGCCGACTGGGCGCGCGCCGCCGAACTCGCTGTGCAGCAGCTGGATCCGCAGCCTGACATCCATGCCACAGCCGAGTACCGCCGCCACCTGGGCCTGGTCCTCAGCCGGCGGGCGCTGGCCCAGGCCGCCGGCGATGCGGCAGCGACAAACCCACCCCCGGCTACCGCCGACCGCGAGGCAGGAGCGGTATGACCGACGCCAACGAGCCGGAACAGGCCTTCGACATCACGCTTTCCGTCAACGGCGTCGTACGGCCGGTCACCGTGCCGGCACGTCGGCTGCTGTCCGACTGTCTGCGCCACGATCTGCGGCTGACCGGGACCCACGTGGGCTGCGAGCACGGCGTGTGCGGTGCCTGCACCGTCATCATCGACGGCGAGCCGATGCGGTCGTGCCTGATGTTTGCGGTCAGCGCGACCGACATGGAGATCACCACCGTGGAAGGCCTGGCCGGCAGCGACGACAGCTACAACCCGGTGCAGGAGGCCTTCGCCGAGTGTCACGCGCTGCAGTGCGGGTTCTGCACGCCGGGCTTTCTCACCACGATCTCCGCGTTTCTCGACCGGAACCCTGCGCCGACGCGTGACGAGGCGCTCGGGGCGATCAGTGGCAACCTGTGCCGCTGCACGGGCTATCAGAACATCGTCGCGTCCGTGATTCGCGCGGCCGAGATCCAGGCGGAGTCGAGGCCGGCCGGCGAGGTATTGCCATGACCACGAGGCTGTTCGGCTCGCGCGTGTTGCGCGCCGAGGACCGCCGGCTGCTACTCGGCGGTGGTCAGTACCTCGACGATCTGGGGCACGATGCGTACGCCGCGGCCTTCGTCCGGAGCCCGCACAGCCATGCGCAGGTGCTGTCGATCGACATCGGCGATGCCTTCGACGCCGACGGCCTGATCGCGATCTACACCCACGAGGACCTGCCCGGCGCTGTCGGCGAACGCCTCCCCCTGCTGATCCCGCATCCCAGCATCGTCGCCGGACTCACCGGCTATGCGCTCGCCAAGGAGGTCGTCCACCACGTCGGCGAGCCGGTCGTCATGGTCGTTGCTCGCGATCGCTATCTGGCCGAAGACATCTGCGACCGAATCACCGTCGAGTACGAGCCGTTGCCGGCGGTTGTCGGAATCGAGACGGCGCGTGACGGGAAGTATCTCGTACACCCGGAGGCGCCTGGCAACATCGCGGCGCATCTCATCCAGTCCGTCGGCGACGCAGCCGCGGCGATCGACAGCTCGCCGCACACCCTGGAGCTCGACCTCGCGATCGAGCGCAGCGCGGGCATGCCCCTGGAGGGGCGCGGCGCGTATGCCCGCTGGAACGGCAGCGAAGGCAGCCTGCGCCTATACAGCTCCACCCAGAACTCGGCGGGCGTCCGGGCGGCGGTCGCCAGCAAGCTCGGCCTCGCCCTCAACAAGGTGCACTGCATCGCCCCGGACGTCGGCGGCGGCTTCGGGGTGAAGCTGGTGCATCCGTCGCCCGAGGAGCTCCTCGTCTCCTGGGCCGCGATCAGACTCGACCACGAGGTCAAGTGGACGGAGGATCGACGAGAACACTTCGTCTCCTCCGCCCACGAGCGTGCCCAGGTACAGAAGGTGAGGGTGGGCTTCGACGACGACGGCCGGCTGCTGGGCCTCGCCGTGCAGATCTGGCACGACAACGGCTCGTACCTGCCGTACGGCGTGATCGTGCCGATCATCACGTCGACCCAGCTGCTGGGACCGTACAAACTTGGTGCCTACCGCGTGGAGTTCTGGAGTCTGTACACCAACACCGTCATCGTCACGCCGTACCGCGGCGCGGGCCGGCCCCAGGGTGTCTACCTGATGGAGCGGACGATGGACGCGATCGCCGACCACCTTGGCAAGGACCGGGTCGACGTGCGGCAGGCAAACTTCATCCGACCCGAAGAGATGCCTTACGACCATCACATGACCTTTCAGGACGGTCGGCCGTTGATCTACGACTCCGGGGACTTCCCGGCCTCGATGGCAAAGCTCACGGCGCTGGTCGGCTGGGAGGACTTCGAGGACTACCGGGAGCGGGCCAGGTCAGCGGGCCGCAGGGTCGGGATCGGCATCGGCTGCTACGTCGAAGGAACCGGCGTCGGGCCGTACGAAGGCGGTCACGTCCAGGTCGAGAGCAGCGGCAAGGTGATCGTGTCGACGGGCCTGACATCCCAGGGACAGGGCCACCAGACCGTGCTCGCCCAGATCGTGGCGGACGAGCTCGGTGTGCCGTTCGACGACGTCACGGTGATGACCGGAGACTCCCGTCGGATGGGCTACTCGGCGGGCACCTTCGGCTCGCGCAGCGCCGTGATGAGCGGCAATGCCGTCGCATTCGCGGCTCAGAACGTGCGCAAGAAGGCGCTTCGTATCGCAGGCGACGCCCTCGAGGTCGATCCTGGCGACTTGGAGATCGAGGACGGCGTCGTGCGGGTGAAAGGGTCACCCGAGGTGTCGATGTCGTTGGCGACCGTCTCCGTGCTGTCGAACCCGCTTCGCTACGCCTTTGATGACGCGTCGAAGGCCGCGACTCAGTTCGTCGTCCGGGACCTCAGCAAGCCGCCGGTGGCAGATGACGACGAGCCCGGCCTGGAGAGCCGGGACTTCTACTCGCCGACCCAGTCCACGTTCGCCAACGGTATGCACGCCGCGGTGGTCGAAACCGACCCGGAGACGGCGGAGATCAAGATCCTGCGGTACTGCGTCGTGCATGACTGTGGTTCGATCATCAATCCGATGATCGTCGAGGGACAGATCCACGGGGGAGTCGCGCAGGGTGTCGGCGGCGCCCTGTACGAGCGGATGGCCTACGACGAAGCCGGTCAGTTGCTCAACGCGTCATTCATGGATTTCCTGATGCCGTATGCCACGGAGATGCCGGCTGAGATCGAGATCGACCATCTGGAGACCCCGTCGCCGTTGAACCCGCTCGGCATCAAGGGAGCGGGGGAGGCCGGCGTCATTCCCGGCTCCGCAGTTTTCGCTTCGGCGATCGAGGACGCCGAGGGGTTCCGGATCTCCTCGATGCCGATCTCGCCGAGCGACCTGTTCCACCTGCGGCAGCGGTTTGCCGCTGGCGAGATCCCACCGCTGCGTAGGCGTACCACACCTGGCGCAGTCGAGTTCGCAACCCCGAAGGACTCCCCGTCATGAAGATCTCCGGCTCCGCGACCGTGCGCGCCCCCGTGGGACAGGTGTGGGACGCCCTCAACGACCCTGCCGTGCTGGTGCGCACCATCCCCGGCTGCCACCGCCTCGAGTCGGCCGGCACCGACAAGTACCGCATGTCCCTTGAGGCGGGGGTCGCCTCGATCAAGGGCATCTACCAAGGTGAGGTCGCGCTGTCTGACCAGCAGGCACCGGGCTCGTTCCGCCTGAAAGCGTCTGGCGCCGGCGCACCTGGCACGGTCAGTGCCGACGTCCAGGTGAACCTCGCCGAGATCGACAGCGGCTTCACCCGGGTGGAGTACACCGCGGATGCGGTCATCGGCGGGATGGTCGGTGGCGTCGGCCAGCGGGTGTTGATGGGCGTTGCCAACAAGACAGCCGCCCAGTTCTTCGCCGCGGTCGACGCTGACCTCAACGGCGCCGGGTCCGGAACCGATACGCCCGCGCCGTCTTCGCTTTTGGATGCCGGTGCCGGTGCCGGCCCCAAGGTGTTTACTGCCCCAGTTGGCTCCACTCCCGCCGGCATGAACGGCGAGTTCGCCAAGGGCGCGGTCTTTGGCGCGGCCATCGCCCTGCTGGGCGTCGTTGTCGGAGCCTTCATCGGTCGGCGTCGCTGACTCCGCAACTACCAGCGCCGTGTCCGACCCCAACACGGGTGTCGCGGTTTTCGACAGCTACCGCTACCAAGGCGCCAAGGGCTGGATGGTCTTCGGCGGCACGAGCGCTGCCTCGCCGATCATCGCCTCCGTATACGCCCTGGGCGACCCATCCGTTGGCGTTGGAACCGTCTACGGCCGGACGGGAGCCCTGAACGACATCGTCAGCGGAAGCATCTGAATGAGTGGTTCGGCCTTGGCGAGGTGCGTTCGCCCCGCGGGAAGCCTGGACTCTCGATCTCGCCTGACCGACGAAGACGCGGGGAGCGGCCAGAGCGCAGGCTCGCCCTGCCCGCTGCGGTGCGGAGACGTGCAACGGCGGATAGCCGCGAACCCCTCCCAGAGTCATTTTCTTGCCAGCCGAGGGACCTTCGGCTCTGTGCCCGCGATGACACGGAGTACAGGATGAGTGGGATTAGCGCGGGTTCAGCGCCTCTCTTACCTGCGAGGTCCCCATGAACGAGAGCTCCACGCCTCCGCTGGTTGACGTCGGTCCGGACGAGACGGCGCTCGACGATATCGTCAGCTTTGCGGCGCATCATCCTGACGACGTCGGCTTCCGGTACCGGTCGGGATCGGGCTGGGTGGACGTCAGCTACCGGTCGTTCTACGAGCGGGTGCGTGACCTCGCCGCGGGCCTCGTCGGGGCGGGCATCGTCCCGGGCGACCGCGTCGCGCTGATGTCGAAGACGCGCCTGGAGTGGGCGCTGTGTGACTACGCCATCTGGCAGGCAGGCGCGGTCACGGTGCCGATCTACGAAACGTCGTCTGCCGAGCAGGTCGAATGGATTCTGTACGACTCGGGGGCGGTGGCGGCGTTCGCCGAAGCGGATAGCCATGCCAAGATCATCGACGGAGTGTCGGACCGCGCTCCGGCACTCCGCAAAATGTGGATTATCGACGGCGGCGACCTCGACCGTCTCGTCACGGACGGGCAGCACGTCTCCGGCTCCGTGCTTGATGACCGGCGAGCGACGCTGAACGCGGACAGCCTGGCGACGATCGTCTACACCTCGGGCACCACCGGCCGGTCGAAAGGCTGCGCACTGACCCACCGCAACCTGGTGTTCGCGTACGCGAACACGACCAAGGCGCCCGGTATCAGCGAGATCTTCAACGAGACTTCATCCACGCTGCTGTTCCTGCCGCTTGCCCATGTGCTCGCCCGGATCATCCAGCTCAGCTGCGTGCACGCGCGGGTTTGCATCGGCTACACGCCGACGGTCAAACAGCTGCCCGACGACATGGCGACCTTCCACCCCACGCTGCTGCTGTCGGTACCCCGGGTCTTCGAGAAGATCTACAACTCCGCCAAGCACACCGCGCACTCCTCCGGCAAGGGACGCATCTTCGACCGGGCTGCCGATGTCGCCGTCGCCTACAGCGAGGCCCTTCAGCGCGGCCACGTCGGCCTCGGGCTCCGACTACAGCACGCAGTGTTCGACTCGCTGGTCTACCGGAAAATTCGGCACGCGATGGGCGGCGGAGTCCGCTGGTCGGTCAGCGGCGGGGCACCGCTGGGCGCCCGACTCGGCCACTTCTTCCGTGGCGTCGGGGTCACGGTGCTCGAGGGCTGGGGCATGACGGAGACGACGACCAGCGGGACGTTGAACCTGCCGTCCCGGCTGCGTATCGGCAGCGTCGGCCCGCCGACTCCGGGCTGCCGGCTGAAAATTGCCGACGACGGGGAAGTGCTTGTTAGCGGACCTTTTGTGATGTCCGGCTACTGGCAGAACGAGGTCGCCACCAAGGAGACCTTGGACGACGACGGCTGGCTACACACCGGTGACATCGGCCGCATCGATGACGATGGCTTCCTGTTCATCACCGGCCGCAAGAAGGAGCTGATCGTGACCTCCGGAGGCAAGAACGTGGCCCCGGCGGTGCTCGAGGACCGGCTGCGCGCGCACTGGCTGGTAAGCCAGTGCATCGTGGTGGGTGACGGTCGTCCTTACATCGCCGCGCTCGTCACTCTCGACCCCGACTCGCTCGCCCAGTGGTGCGCCGACCGCGGACGGCCCGCAGCGACCCCGGCACAGCTACGCGACGACGACGAGCTCGGCGCGGAGATCTCGGCGGCCGTCGAGGAAGCCAACCGGGCCGTCTCACACGCTGAGGCCATCCGGCGTACGAGGATCCTCGACATCGACTTCACCGAAGCCGGCGGTCACCTCACCCCGACGCTCAAACTCAAACGGCGTGTCGTCGTTGAGCAGTTCGCCGACGAAATCGAGGGGCTCTTCAGCGAACGATGACCAGCTCCGCTGTCCGGACGCGCAATGCCGCATATGGGTTGACCCCAATTCTTGCGCGCCAACCTGCAGGCGGCCGGCGTCGACATCCGGCACGTCCGGGTGACGGACCAGGCGCCGACCGGAGCGGCCCACATCAGCGTCGACGAGCATGGCCAGAACGCAATCGTTGTCGTGCCGGGCGCGAACGGCCAACTCGCCCCTGAGGACGTCGCAGCGGCACGTGCGGTGATCGACGCCGCGGCGATCGGCGTCACCCAGCTCGAGACTCCCGATGCGGTGGTGGCCGCGGTGATCGACACGGGGGCGCGGGTGCTGCTCAACGCCGCGCCCGCACGGCCGCTCTCCTCTGATCTGCTCGCCGGGGTGAGTGTGCTGGTGGTCAACGAAGCGGAGGCCGCGCTTGCCCCGGCCGACTTCCGCGGTGCGCTAGTACGCACGCTGGGCGCCGGCGGCGCTTCGCTGGCGAGGGCGGTCGGATCGGCCGTCCGGGTCGCCAGTCGGGCCACCACGGTCGCGGGCGCCCGGCTGCCGCCGGATTTCAGCTGACCAGCGCGGCCGTGCGCCGTGGTGCCGAAGTCGTCCCCACCCCACAGCAACCCGGCGGCGAGGATCGCCGCATTCGGGATGACGTGCACCCACAGGTAGTGGCCGAGGTCGGAGGAGATCAGGTCGATCGCGTCGTCCCAGCTGCCGCCTTCGTCGTGCACCGTGACCACGGAGCTGATCCCGGCAGCCAGGCGAACGCCGCCGCGACAAAGCGCGGCCGCCCCAAGACCAGATCGACAGCGCGAGGAAGCACGCGGTCGTCGTAGAAACCCACGATCGGCCTGCCTCTTGTGTCAGTGGGGGAGAACCGTCAGGAGTTGATCCAGGGCCTCGATCCCGCCGGCATAGTAGGCGTGCCAACCCGCCGCCGCCCCGAGCGCTCCTGATGACCTCGTGTTCCAGGTCTCTCGGATCGCGATCACCCGAGCCGCGGGGGTTTCGGGCGTTGGCGCTCGGGTCAACGTGCGCCGGACTTCGGCGAGCGCGCTGACGGCACCTTCGTGATACTTCGCCGCCGGGTAGGAGTTGCCGGAGCGTGACAGGGCACAAAGGCTGGTGTTTCCCGCGGCTGCTTCCAGTGCCGCCATCGCAGCCATCTCGCGCTCTCGGACCACGCCGAGCGCATCTGAACCCACGGCGCCAGCATACCCGTATGGGTATCAAGGCACAGCGCGCCGGGAGGCTGTTGCCATGCCAGGCGCTTCGGGTCATGGCGCGACGAAGGCGTTCCCGCGGGACTAGTGGCCCTACCGTCGCACCCCGAGAGGCGCCCACGATCGTGTAGCTATGGCCGTTGGGAATCGTGTCGTTCGTGCAATTCTGGAGTCCCCGGGGCTTCTCGGCCGTGACGCAGGCAAAGCGGTGGTGCTGTGGTGTCGACCTCGGTGACACCGGTGGATCCGAACACAAGCACCCGGCGCCACGGATGTGCGCCGAATCCGCAGCGGGCTGAGGCCCGTTGTGCGTTCGAGACTCGACCCTCCGGGTTGGGGGTTCGTGATTGACCGGGGCCCGGTCGCTGTTGACAGAAGGGATGGCCTGGCGCGGATGGGGGAGGCCCAGCGCAAGAGTCGGACCCTGATGCGACGCGTCCATTCCTGGGATGGGCAGTAGCCCGGCTGCTGTCTGGAGGTGTTCGTGACTGCCGACTTCGATCCCTGGTCCTCTCCCGACGCGGTGCAGGCGACCCTTGCCAATGGGACGCAGGTGGTCGTTCTGCCCATCGGGCCGGCGGCCGATGATCACCAGCTGCTACGCACGCAGCTGCTTGCGCATTTCCCCGAGTTGTCAGCCGATTCGCGCTACACGCGCTTCCTGAGCGCAGTTCCCCAACTCACGTCGTCGATGCTTCGTCGGCTGGTCGACACGGTCGACAACGTGGACCACGTAGCGCTCGATGCCCAAGTGCTCGACGCCACAGTGTCGCGTAGGGAGCTGCGCGGCGCATTGGTCGGCACACCGATCGGTCTTGCCCGCTTCATCCGCAACCCGCATCTGCCCACCGTCGCCGAGGCAGCCGTCACTGTCCTCGACGAATGGCAGCACCTCGGCGTGGGCGCCCTGCTGATCCGCTCGCTTGCCCAGGCGGCGCTGCGGCGAGGCATCACCACATTCGCCGCCGACGTCCTGGCCACCAACACGGCGGCGCTGGCACTACTGCAGCATGCCGGCGCAGTCACCCGAAGCCCCATCAACCAGGGAGTCATTCACGTCGAAGCTGCGCTGAGGCCCGCTCCGCTGAACGGCGCGCGCCGGTGATGTCGCCGGAGCCTCCGGACGTCAGGCGTCAGGTGTCCCGCCCGGACCTACGTCAGTCACGGACAAACTTGCGTGATGTCGTGAACGACCTCGCTGTGCCCGCACGACGTCATCCACATACAGAACCTCGGCGGGCGCTTCCCGTGGCGGTCCCAAGGCGGCGAGGCCGTTCTGCCGCGAGGTCGCTCTCCTGGACCAGTAACCTGCGCAAGCGGTCTCACGCCGTCCAAGCGGCCAAACCGTCGTAGGGTCGGTCGTCGCCGAGCCATTGGGAGCTCCCGATGTATCCGGCCACACCGCAGGACGTGACCGCGCTGCCGGCGCGGGCCGGATTGCGGACGCGGTTACCCGAACCGCCCAGGAGCGACGCCGAGCAAGCGTGGATGTCAGGCAGCTTCGGGAGCAAGCGTTGCAACACCGGGACGCGGCACGCGCACTCGCCGCGGAGTTCAACACGATGATTGCGGCCGAGACTTCGGATACGCGCGGCGCTCAGAGCATCGCCAGCCCGAAACCGGCTGCAGCAGCGCCGAATCCGACGATCAGGCTGCCGATGAGGTTGGCGCCGGCCTCTACCAGAGCCCCGGTCTCCGCGAGCGCGAGCGACTCCCACACATACGTCGACCAGGTGGTGTATCCGCCGGCGAAGCCGACGCCGATGACGGTCGTTGGCACCTTCGGTAGCCCGTGATGGATGGACAGGCCCGTGATCAGCCCGAGCAACAGTGAGCCACTCGCGTTGATGACGAAGGTGCCCCACGGGAACGTCTGATCGTGCTGATGCTGCACGACCTGGTCAAGCAGGTACCGGCAGACGGCGCCGAGCGCGGCGGCGAAGCTCACCGCGATCGCCAGGCTCACGCCGGGTCCTCAGCCTTCGGCGCGGGCATACCGGCATAGCGGACGATGTCCACGTCGTCGATGACGACAAGACCCTCGGTGATGAGTTCGTCGAGCTCCAACGCGAACCGTTCGATGCGCTCCGCGTCGTCGACCATGACAATCATCATGGGCAGATCTTCGGACAGCGAGAGCAGCCGGGTCGTGTGTATCTGCTGCGACGCGCCGAACCCCTCGATCCCGCGTAGCACACTCGCGCCCGCCAGCCCCGCGGCGTGCGCACGGTGGACGATCTCGCTGTAGAGCGGCCTCCGGTGGTAGCGGTCGGACTCGCCGATGAAAACCGTGAGCCGCTTCGCCGACGCTTGTGGAGCCATCGCTACTCCCGTCCTTTCTCGCGGTGGGCCGCGATTGACCGGCCGATGGTCATACCGAACGATCCGGCCGCGAGCCCGGCTGCGAGGCTCCCGGCGACATAGCCGCCGGCAAGCGCCGCGTGCCCATGTGCCACCAGCTGATCGACGCCGGTCGCGACGGAGCTGAAGGTCGTCAATGCGCCACAGAACCCGGTGCCCACCAACGCGCGCACATATCGGGTGGGAGGCAGGACCTCCAGCACCAGCACCAGCAGCAAACCGAGGATCAAGGCCCCCGACGTGTTCACCGTCCAAATCGCCCAGGGAAAGCGACCGGTAGGCGTCGGCCATGCCTGGCCTATGCCGTAGCGGGCGAGACCGCCAACGAGTCCACCAACAGCGACGGCGGCGACGGTCGTCCAGTGAATCCGCGGCCAGCGGCTTCGCGGCGGGCGAGACGCGTCCGAGGCAGACGGGTCTGGCTCGTCACTCGCCGGCGCAAGGTCGGGGTCAACGGGCAGTCGGCGGAGCTTATCGAGACCGTCCGCCTCGGCTGATCGACCCGGCGGCCAGTGGCTACCAGCCGACTCCGCCATGACGGAGTCTCCTTCGTCGGCTGCGTTCGTCACCTAGTCCACCAGCAGGAATGTTGCGTCAGAAGCAATGCGTTGAGGTGGTGGCGCACGCAGTCTCCTACTCAGATCGAGTAGGGACCGTCGGCCGCCGGTGCGGAAGTTGTCGGCGAGCCCCACCGCCGTCACGCGATTCATAGGTTAGCGGCTGGATCCCAAACCGGCGAGCGAGGTAGCCGAGTCCACCGGCACGGGCGTCCAATACGGTCATGCCCCCCATATTTTCCCGGATCATCACCGGCGAGGAACCGGCTCATCTCGTGTGGACAGACGACACCGCCGTGGCATTCCTGACGATCGCGCCGTTGTCCCCGGGACATACCCAGCGACGAAGAACTCGACGCAGCTGCCCGCAAGCTGCGACACGGCCTCGAGGTGGTGTGCTCCGCCTTGTACGGCGAGGTCGAGACGCTCGACGCGCTTGCGCATGCGTATAAGCCGTTGCATGATGATCGCGTAGGCGATGGGGCTCGCCTGAACCGCGGACATATCCGCTGATGGCCTCTACCGATTTGTCCAGCAGTTGCTGGCTCCAGACGGTGGAGGAGGTCGGATGCCGGGAAGACCCCGATGCGTAGGTCTTGTTCGCCATTTCCACCGCGTAGCCCCCTGGCTTGGAATGCGCGCATGGGGGTAGGCGTCCCGGCCGTCGCCGCTCAAGCTGCGCAACTGGTCACCGTCGCCGCGGGCGCCCCGTGGGTGTCGGGCGTCATCGGGCGGGCCGAGGCGCGCCTGCAAGGCCGGCGCGGAACCCGCGTGCTGCAGCCGTACTACGACCTGGCCAAGCTGTTTTCCAAAGAGTCGCTTGCTCCGGAGGGTGCGAGCTGGGTGTTCCTGGCAGCCCCGCTGATTGCCTTCAGCGCGTATCTGACGGTTCCGCTGCTGATCCCGGTGCTCACGAACTACCCGCTGCCATTGGGATACATGGGGGACATCCTCGGCGGCGGGCTGATACTTGCCCTCGGGAGCTTCGTGACTTCGACCGCCGCTGCGGAGACCGGATCGCCCTACGCGCAGCTCGGGGCGTCGCGGGCGAAGACGTTCTCCGCACTGGCTGAGCCGACGCTGCTGCTGGTTTTCGTCGCCGTTGCCAGCATCACGGCGACCGACTTGCCGTACGCCCTCGCGAAGACCATCCACGGTTCGGCAGCGCAGATCGTGCGCCCAGGACATCTGCTCGCGGCAGCGGCGCTGTTTTGCGTCATTCTCGCTGAGACCGGCCGTATTCCGGTGGAGGCGCACCACTCGACGGGCGAGCTCGGTTTCATCGACGAAGGCAAGCCCCTCGAGCATTCCGGCCCGTACTACGCGCTGCTCACGTGGGGCTCTCACATCAAGCAGATGGTGCTGTTCGTCATCTTCCTCGACGTGTTCACAGTGCCGTGGGGGTTGGCCGGCGGTCGGGGTCTGGGGTCGCTGCTGCTGGCGATCGTCATCTTGCTCGGCAAATGCGCCGGGCTCGGCGTCGTGATCGCAGGCATCGACGACACCTGGGCGAAGCTGCGCCTGTACAAGATCACCGAGTTTCTCGCCGCAGCATTCCTGCTCGCGGTTCTCGCCATCTTCACCCTGTCCGTTGGAGGTGGCTGATGCATCCGGTCCCGGGCGTTTTTGCCGGCGGCTCGAACACCATTGCAGTGCTCGTGCTACTCACGGAGTTCGCGATGCTGCGGGCCGCGCTGCTGCGCGCGCAATTGCGCCTCTACGCCGCGCAATCGCTGCTGCTGTCCGCCCTGGCCGTAGTAGCTGCCGCCAGCCGCGGGCTTCCGGACCTGTACGTGCTCGCCGGGTTGTCGTTCGCGTTGAAGGTGGTCATCGTGCCGCTCGTCGTGAGTCGGCTGCTGCGCGATACCTCCGCCGAAATCGCCGGCTCCGGGGCGCTCGGCGTCGCCAGCGAGGTGTTGCTTGCGATCGTCGTCGCCGCATTCGGGTTCTTCGCCATGGGCTCGCTCAACATCTCCAGCAACGTCTTACCCAAGACGGCGCTGGCGATCTCCATCGCGGTCGTGCTCGTCGCGTTCGTGCTCATCATCGCCCGCCGCGATCTTGTCTCGCAGGCTGTCGGCTTCTTCAGCCTGGAGAACGGTGTCTCGCTGGCGAGCCTTGTTGTCGCGGCTGGGCTTCCCCTCATCCTGGAGGTTGCGTTCCTGTTCGATCTGCTCGTCGCCGTCGTCATCTTCGGCGTTCTCGCCCGGGCGACTCACGGTCGCTCCGGGTCGTTCCTGACCACGACAATGACGTCGCTGCGCGGCTGACATGGGCGGAGTCGTCATCGCGCTGCTGCTCGTCGGGTTCGCGGCGGCACTCATCTGCTTGGTGACGGCTCCCGTCGTCATGCAGGTCGTCACGGTGGTCGCGGGCGTCGCAGGGGGTGTGCTGACCTGCGTGCTGGTTCCGGTCGCCGCCACGCGTGATGTGACGGCCGGCTCGTACCTGCGGGTCGACGCCCTGTCCGTGGTGTTCTTGCTCGCGACGGGACTGCTGTACGCCACCGTCGCCGTCTACACCGTCGGGTACGTCAGCGGCGAGCATGCAGGGCAGCACGTGCACCGCTACCAGCGGCGGTTCTACGTCGGGCTCAACCTTTTCGCCGGGTCGATGCTCGCAGCGCCGCTCGTCAACGGGCTTGCGCTGCTGTGGATCGCCGTCGAGGTGACGACAGTCATTACCGCACTTCTCGTCGCGATCGACATCTCCGACGAGGCGACCGAGGCGGCGTGGAAGTACCTGCTCATCGCCTCCGTGGGGCTCGGCGTCGCGCTGCTCGCGACGGTGTTCATGTACTACGCCGGCGCCCAGGTATTTGGCGCATCGTTCGACTTGTCCTTCCCGCCACTCATCCACGCAGGGCATCGGCTTGCAGCAACACCGGTCCGGCTGGCGTTCGTGCTGGCGGTCCTCGGGTTCGGCACCAAGGTCGGGCTGGTGCCGATGCACACCTGGCTGCCGGACGCGCACGCGGAGGCGCCCACACCGGTTTCGGCGTTACTTTCCGGGGCGCTGCTGGCCACCAGTTTCTACGCGGTGTTGCGGTACTACGAGATCGCCAGCGGTGCGCTTGGCTCCGCGTTCCCACGCCATGTGCTGCTCGTATTCGGGATCGCGTCGCTGCTGCTGGCCGCGCTCTACCTGCTCGACCAGCACGACATCAAAAGGTTGTTCGCCTACTCCTCGATCGAGCACATGGGCATCCTCGCAATCGCAGCGAGCTTCACCAGCCAGCTGGCAGTGGTTGGCATGCTGTTGCACGTCATCGCCCATGCGCTGGCCAAGAGCAGTGCGTTCATGGGCGCCGGCGTCATCGTCCGAAAGTTTCGGACCAAAGCGCTCAGCGCCGTTCGCGGCGGCCTGACGCTGCTCCCGTGGTCAGGACCGCTGCTGCTGGCATCGGTGCTCGCCTTGTCGGCGAGCCCGCCGTTCGGGATCTTTCGTAGCGAGTTCGCCATCGTCGCGGGCGGGTTCGCTGACGGCGGCGACTGGGCCGCGGCGCTTCTTGTCGCGCTGGTCACGGTCGCGTTCGTGGGGCTGACATGGGCGGCGACCCGATCACTGTTCGAACCCGCGCTTGCCGAAGGCCCAGGCGCTGCCAAAGCTTCCGATCGCCCTGGTGAACCGAGCGTGTGGATGGTCGTGCCTGTCATCGCCGGCCTGGCCGCCCTCGTGCTGCTTGGCGTCTACCTGCCGGCTTCCCTGTCCCATCTGCTCACCCGCGCCGCCGCACAGCTGGGAGCAGTGGCATGACGGCCACCGCAATCAGTGAAGTCACGAACGTCGAGGCTTGGCGGGAGGAGATCATCGCGCGGGTCGCGGCCGGCGACCGGTTCGCCGCTGTCTATCCCACCGCTGACGGGCAAGGGATACGGCTTACCGCTGCGCTCACCCGTTCGGGCGGCCTGGACCTCCTTGATGTCAGCCTTGGCCCCCGCACCCGCGGCTACCCGGCGCTCACCCCGGCAGTGCCAGGCGCCTTCTGGTACGAGCGCGAGATTCACGATTTCACCGGGCTCGTTCCCACCGGGCATCCACGGCTCGATCCGCTGGTCCTACCGCTGGCCGAGGGCGATTCCCGCCCACACCTGGGTGCCCCCGACCAGCCGCCGCCGCTGACCCCGCATGAGCAGCCGCTGGCCGCGCACCTGGTCGGCACCGGCATCTTCACGCTCCCTCACGGACCGGTCCGCTCCGGAGTTGTCGAGTCCGTCGAATTCCTCATCGAGACCCCCGGCGAGGACATCCCGCACCTGCGGTTCCGGCCGCATCACAAGCATCGCGGGCTCGCGAAGCGATTCGAGCAGTTGCCGATCGAACGCGGCCTGATGCTCGCCGAACGCGTCGAAGGCATCGCGTCGGTCGCCCACGCCCTGGCCTTTGCCCATGCCGTGGAGGACGTGGCGGGCATCGAGGTGACGCCGGGTGCCGCACTTATCCGGGTGATCCACGCCGAACTCGAAAGGATCGCCAACCACCTCGATGTGGCAATGCGGCTCGCCGATGCCGCGGCGCTTGCGGTCGCCACCGCACGCTTCGGCTGGCACAAGGAACGCATCCTGCGCCTGCGCGGCCAGTTGTGCGGCAGCCGATTCGGCCGCGGCGTGCTCGCCATCGGCGCAGTCACCGGGCCGCTGCTTCGGCCGAGCAAAGAGGTCCGGGTCGTCCTTGATCAGCTCGAGCGAGACATCACCCGCGATGAGCGATCCGCGATGGTGACCGCGTCGTTTCTCGACCGGCTCCGGGGCACCGGCCCGCTTCCCGCCGACATTGCTATGCGGCATGGCGCCCTCGGCCCGATAGGCCGGGCGTCAGGTGCCGGTGAGGACGTGCGCGCCAGCCGGCCGTATGACGCGTATCCGCAGCTCGGCGTCCAGGTCGCCGGGGGAACAGCGGGAGACGTGCAGGAACGACTACGGGTCCGCTGGGCCGAACTGCACGAGTCGTTCAGGCTCCTTCGCGCATCGCTCGAGGCGCTGGGGGACGATGACTTGTCAGCTGGCGCGCTGGAGGCCGACTGGGAGATCGGCGACGGCCGCGGGGTCGGGTGGGCGGAGGCGCCGCAAGGGGAAGTCCTCTACGTGATCGAGCTCGAGGGCGGTGGGCTGCGTCGCGTCGCCGCGCGATCCGCGTCATTTCATAACCTGCCGCTCTTTCACACCGTTTTCGCAGGTGACATCTTCACCGACTTCCCGTTCATCGAGGCCAGCTTCGGCCTCTCGATCGCGGGGGTGGCGGGCTGATGCCGTGGGTGCTGCGCGGCTTGCGCAACGGGATCGTCACCACGCGATACCCGAATCGACCCGACCCGTACGCGCAGGGTTTCCGCGGTGCGGTCGCGGTTACTCGCCCTCACCAGCGACTCGGGCCCGGCGCCTCAACGCTCTGCCCGACCGGTGCCATCACGGTCGACGGCGCCGAGGTGACCCTCGACCGCGGCCGGTGCATCCTGTGCGGCGTGTGCGTGCGCGACTTGCCGGACACGTTCCGCTGGCAGGCAGGCAGCCAGACCGCGGCGCTCGCCCGCGGCGCTCTCGTGGTGCCGCAGGACATCAGCGAAACCGGCGAGGGGCTCGCGCAGCTCCGCGTGGCGCTGGAAACGCGGGTGCGGCGCCTGCGCCGATCGGTCCACATCCGCCATGTCGATGCCGGCTCCGACGGCAGCGAAGAGTGGGAGATCCAGGCGCTCCTCAACCCGACCTACGACGTTCACCGTCTCGGTATCTTCTTCACCGCGAGCCCCCGTCACGCCGACATCCTGATGGTCACCGGAGCGGGAGCACACGGCATGCTCGCCCCGCTGGCCCGCACCCGCGACGGCATGCCCGATCCGGTCGTCGTCATCGCCGTCGGCACCGACGCGATCAGCGGTGGGCTCGTGGGATCCACCTATGCGACTGCCGGTGGCGTGCTCGATCAACTGCCCGTCGACGTGATGGTGCCCGGGGCGCCGCCGCCACCGTTCGCGGTATTGCACGCCATCCTGCTCGCCCTCGGGCGCGTTCCCGTGGCCGGCGCTGACGGCGAAGGGCGCTCATGACCACCGCGGCACTTGCCTTGGCCGGGCTGTGCTGTTTCGCCGCCGCGGCAATCGGCAGCTTCGTCGACCGAGGCCGCATTGCCGTTGCCGCCCGGCCGGCGTATCTGGTGCTGGCGGCGGGTTGTTTGGCGGTAGCCATCGCCGGATTTCGTGCCGACCTGCACCACGGCGGCAGCCTCGACCTCGGTACCGTCGTCGGCTTCGGGCACAGCATGCTCCGTGCGGACCCGCTGTCGGGACTGTTCCTCGCCGTCACCGGCGTCATAGCTGCGCCAGTCATGCTCGCATTCGCCGCCTGGACGCGCCGCCCCGACGACGTTCCCTACCGACCCCTGCCCTCCGTGGTCGGCCTCACCCTGGCAGGCATCGTCGTCGTCATCACGGCCGGCAACGCGTTCGTCTTCCTGTTCGGATGGGAGACGGTGTCGGTCGCGTTCTACCTGCTTTCCGCCTACCGTCGCGACATCCCGGGACGTGGCGCCGCCGGGATGCTCACCTTCGCGTTCTCCAAGACCTCCGGAGCGCTGCTGCTGATCGCCTTCGCCCTGCTCGCCGGACGTACGGGCTCGTTCGCCTTCAGCGACTGGACGCACGTCACCGGTGGGGCGCACGACGCGGCGTACGTGCTGGCGCTGGTTGCGTTCACCGCGAAGGTTGGTGTGGTGCCGCTGCAGGTGTGGCTGCCGACCGGGTACGCCGCCGCCCCAGGCCCGGCACGGGCGCTCATGTCAGCGGTGGCAGCAAACATCGGCTTCTACGGCATGTGGCGCACCTTGCAGTTGCTCGGCAAACCCCCGACCTGGGTCGCCGTGCTGCTGCTGCTCGCCGCTGCCTTTACCGCACTGCTCGGCATCGTCCACGCCGCGGTGCAGCGTGACCTGCAGCGCGTGATTGCCTACTCCAGCGTGGAAAACGGCGGGCTCATCACCGCGGCGTTCGGCGTCGCACTTGCTGGCGCGATTACCGCACATCAACAGTTGGTAGCAGCCGGCCTGCTCGCCAGTGCCCTGCTGATGGTGACGCACGCGCTGGCCAAGTCGGCATTGTTCGTGGCCAGTGCCCGCATCGAGCAGCGCACCGGCGCGACCGACCTGGACGCACTGCTCGCGGTCGGTCGCGACGAGCCGGTCACCGGCGTCGCGTTCACGCTCGGCGCGCTCACCCTCGCGGGGTTACCGCTGACGGTCGGGTTTGTCTCCGAGTGGTTTCTGCTCGAGTCGATCATGCAATTGTTCCGCGTCGGCCAGCTGACGCTACAAATCACGCTCGTCGTGACGGGAGCGGCGATCGCGCTGACCGCCGGGTACGCGGGCTTCACATTCGTCCGGCTGGTCGGCTTCACCATCCTCGGTCGGCGCAGCCAGGACGCCCCCATCCCCACCAATTCCCACGTTCCCGCGCTAGGACTACTCGGCAAGCTCGGGCTGCTGATCCCGGCAGCGGCGTGCGTGCTCCTGGCCGCCGTCACCCCGTGGGAGATCCGTTTTCTCGCGCACGGCCTCACGCCGATCGTCCCATCCGGCACGACCCTCGGCGCGCTCGCGTCGCCGTGGGTCGTACAACCGGGTTACAGCGAGTTTTCCGCGCTGTCACCTTCCTGGCTGGCGATCGAGCTGCCCGTCCTGTTCTGCCTGACGCTGGGCATCGCGGCGCTGGCGAGCCGCGGGTCGATGTTCACGATCCGGCGGGTGCCGGCGTGGCGTTCGGCGACCGGCGGGGTCGACGGCGACGCCCGGTACACCCCCTTCGCGTTCGCCAACCCCACCCGCCACGTCCTCGGCAACCTGCTCATGACCCGCGCCAGGCACGTCGAGCTGGAACGCGAAGCCCGCGAGGAAGCAGCGACCGCGCTGACCTCCACGGGCCCCGACCTGCCCCTCGGCGAACAGCCGACTGCGCCGCTCCGGATACGTTCGGCGGGTGCATCGGGCGCCGTGGAGGTCAAGCGAGTCGCAGACGGCAGCGACTTGACGCATCACGCGGTGTACACCACGGACGTCGTTGAGTTCGTCGAAACGTTCCTGTACCGCCCAATGCTGCGGCCCCTGCGGTGGCTCGTGGCATCAGCCAAACGGTTGCAGTCAGGGCGCCTCGACGCCTACATCAGCTACCTGCTGATCACGCTGCTGGCGCTGATCGCCGTCGTTGTCGCGTTCGCCTAGCAGGAGGTGCCATGAGAAAAGGGCAACAGCCAGAGCGCACCCGAGTGGAACGCGAGGCCATTCACCTGACGCTCTTCGTCTCCGAACCCCATGCCGGTGACCGGCGGTCAAGAGTGGACGAACTTCTCCGCGAAGCGTTGAAAGCCGGCGCGGCCGGAGGCACGGTCCTCGCCGCCTACGAAGGTTTCGGCCGCCGGCATTCCCATGAACGCACGATCTGGCGCGCCGCCGACACGACCCCGCTCCGGGTGATCTTTGTCGACAGTGCCGAACGCATTGAGCTTCTTATGACCATCATCGAGCGCATCCTGCCGGACTCGGTCATGGTCACCAAGAAAGTCCGGGCGATTCAGTACGCCCGCTCGCGCCCCGACCCGACCCTGTGACCAAGCCGATGGCGACAACTGCAACCAGAGAACCGGCGCAGTAGCGGCGGACGCTGCGAAGCGGTCCACACCGAACCCGGTGCCTTGACGGCACACACTTCCAGCCTGGAAACCGAACGCCCAGCGCATCACGATCCGGATAGCGGCAGCCTCTTTGACGGTGCCATGGTCGGTGCTTCCTCCTGCCCCGCGGCCGCTGACCTGGCTGGAAGGCTGGGACGGGAACGTCACGGACCGTGTCCGCCATTCGGCGATGCGCGGCGGGCGTGCCCCGGCTAATCCACCCGCCAGCCGGGCAGGTCAAGTCGGGAAGGGGCTCGGAAACGCCCTGGGGGAATGGACCTTCTGATGCCGGGAAACGCGAGCCGCGGGCAGCATACCGGTGGGATCAGCCCGAACCGTGTGACTTTCTGCCCTTACACAGAGTGACAAAAAGGGGTGGACTGTTAGCTGTGGTTGGTGAAGGAGGCCTATCATGAAGTTCACCGATCGGCACATGGGACCGGTACGCGGGGCACTCGGGCTCACTGCGGCTGTGTCCATGATGTTCCTCTCCAGTGGGGCGGCGTTGGCTCAGGCCCCCGCCGTACCCCAGGCGACACCGGCGCAGCAGGCGGAAGCCATTGCCGAGCCGAGTGTCGTTTTCATCCAAACGCAGTGGACCGGCTGGCTGATGAACGGCCCGCTACAGACGCTGCTCTCGTCCGACGGCAGCAGCGCTCCCAAGTTCACGGTGACGACTACTTGCACGGGGTTCATCGCGAACCCTGACGGCTACATCGTCACCGCCGGCCACTGCGTCGACAACCAGTCGATGGCCTACGGGGGAAAGGGCCTGATCATCCAGGCGGCAGTGCTTGAAGGCGTCGATAAGGGCTACGTTTCCGCGTCATCGGCCGCCTCGCTCATTCGCTACGGCTACTCGAACTGGAGGGTCGAGGGCAGTGACAGCGGCTCGCTGCCGGACCGGGTCGTCGGGGTCTACCCGACCAAGGCCGCTGCGGGCATCCAGGTATCGCAGGCAACCCAGGCCACCGTGACGGACTTCAAGCCGTTCGATCAAGGTGACGTGGCGCTGCTGAAGGTGCAGACCGACACGCCCATGCCGGCGTTGCTGGTAGCGCCTACGACCGCTGCCACGGGCTCGCTTGTGGTGGCGCTGGGATACCCGGGCTCGGTGACCGACTCTGTGGATACCAGTAACGAACCGTCGATGAAGGACGGCACGATCAGCGGATCCCGGACGGTGAACGGCGTTCCGTTCACCGAGATTTCCGCCGCCACCAGCCCCGGCATGTCGGGTGGCCCGGTCGTGGATTCGCAGGGCCGAGTTGTCGGCACGGTGAGCTGGTCGCCGGGCACGGAAACGCAGGCGTTCAACTTCATCACTGCGACGAGTGCGATTCATGAGTTGCTGTCCAGTCACAGCGTCTCCAACACTCTGAACACAACCGACGCGACCTACCGCGCCGGGCTGACCGACTATTTCGCCGGCCGGTACCACGCATCCGCCAAGGAGTTCAACCAGGTGCTGGCGCTCGAGCCGGACCACGCGCTGGCGCAGCAGTACCTGCGCTTGGCCACGACGAACTTCCCCAATGAGAAGACCAGCAGCTCCCGCAACACGCTGATGTTTGTCCTCATCGGGGTGGGCGTCCTCGTCCTGCTCGGCGGAGCAGGAGGGATGTTCGTGGTTCGCAGGCGCCGCGGTCGTGGGCCGGTAGGCCCGCCGCCTATGGCGATACCGCCGTTTGCCGGTCCGCCGAACGTCTATCCGACCACATCGGGGGCTCCGGACGAGCAGCCAGAGGCTGGCGCGCCGTTTGGCACGCAACAGCCGGTCGGGATGGGGGCGGCACCATCGGCTCCGGCCTCGGTCGAGCAGGGCGCTGCTGCGGTATCGCACTACTGCGCCTTGTGCGGCGTGCCGCACGAACCGCAGGCGCGGTTCTGCGAGTCCTGCGGATTCCATTTCCCGTCTCGGGTGACGCATGAGGAGGGCGGCGTTCGGTAGCCGCTAGCGCGACAAACCCGTCGGTACGGGGTTGCTGGGCCTGGGACGGTGCGTCCCAGGCCCAGCGGCATGTGTCGGTTCACGAACGGTCAGCTTGGCACTGTCCGGGGCGAAGCCTGCGGCCCCGTTGCTGGGCAGCGCGCTTGGGGGACTCGATCAGGTCGGCGACGGTGAGCCGGCCGGCCTGCTGCCCCAGCCAGCCAGCCTGCGGCGGTCGTTGGATCATGAGGCAGGACTGCTCCCGGAACGTTAAGGTGACGGGTCAGGCAGAGCGGCCTTGACAGCAAGGTCAGGAGCCCACGATGACAGCAATAGCGGCGATTGTCCGGCCGGTCCGGCTCCTGCTCGCCCTCCTCGTCGCGCTGACTCTCGTCAGTGCCTGCGGCTCGAATACGGCGGCCCCCAAGGCGGCTCCACAGGCGACTCCCAAGGCGCCCGCCACGGTAGACGGGGTGCAGCTGACGACGCTCACCATGCAGGACGCGACCGCTTACACCCCCAGAGCCATCAACGGCGGGACCGACGACTACCACTGCACCCTGGTCAACCCGCACGTCAGTCAAAATTCGTTCATCGTGTCGAGCGAGTTCTTCCCCGGAGCGGGAAAGTCCGCCGACGAGGTGCACCACGCCATCCTGTTCCTGGTTCCACCCGACCTCGTGCAGGCAGCCAAAACGGCCAACAACGGGGGCAAGGGCTGGACCTGCTTCGGTGAGCCACCCGTGCTCGGGACCGGGCTCAAGCAGTTCTCGTCCATGCCGTGGCTCAGCGCCTGGGCACCAGGGCATGGCAAAGACGTCCTGCCGGCCACGACGGGAACGCCGCTACCCAAGGGCAGTCTGATCGTCATGCAGGTCCACTACAACCTGCTGGCCGGCCACCTGCCTGTGCGCCCGCACCTGCAGCTCGACACCGTGCCGGCCTCGGCCAACCTTCGTCCTACCTCCATCCAACCGCTGGTTTCCATCCCGAACATTCCCTGCCCAGCCGGGGTCACAGGTCCGCTTTGCGACCGTTCGGCTGAGCTCGCCGACCTGAGCAAGCGTTTCGGCCCCTACATCACGGCATTCGGCGCAGGGGTCCAGAGGATCTGTGGCCAGAATCCGGACGACCCGCCGCTCGGGGTCACGACGTCCTGCACGTGGAACGTTGGTCGAGCCGGCTACATCGTCAGGGCCGCTCCGCACATGCACCTACTCGGCAAAGCGCTGAAGATCACGCTCAACCCGGGGACCCCGCAAGCCAAGACCGTGCTGGACGTGCCCAATTACGACTTCGACTACCAGGCGGCCACCGACAACTCGCCATGGCTCAAGGTCGCCCCAGGCGACCGGCTGCAGGTCAGCTGCACCTACAACCCGAAGCTCGCCCAGCTGCTGCCAGAGCTGCGCAGGCTTCCCCCGCACTTCGTCACCTGGGGTGATGGCACCTCCGACGAGATGTGCCTCGGGATCGTAGTGGAGGTGCCGCTTGACCCGCACGCCACTGTCGATTGGGCGAATCCGACTGGCGGGATTCAGATCGGAAAGCTCTAGGGCAGTCGACCGGCGCCGGCCGTCGCGTTGCGCCCGAAACAGATCCGCGGCGTGGTGCATCGCCTTGCGCGCCATGGTGCGATCGCGGGCGTTGTCGTAAGTCTGCGCGACGAAAAGCCCACCACCACCCAAACCTTCAACACCGTCCGCCGTGTCAAGTTCTCACCGCAACGAGCGCCCGCTATTGGCTCACGTGGCCAACCGGCTGTCCGTGTCGACGTCGTTGGGAAGCCGTGGGGCAAGCCAACGCTCTCCGTCAGCTGCTTTGGCTTGGAAGTGTGGTCTTGGTCAGTGGGTAGTGTCTTTCTGTGCCCCTTGTCGGTGTCACTGCTCATCAGCGTGCGGTGGCTAACCTGCGGGCGAGCTATCAAGGTCTCGCTTCAAACTCGCCCGTCCGGTTGGCCAAACGAACCTCGAACGTGTTCCGTCCAGCCCGGGTTTCCGGTGGCGGTCTGGACGTGCGGGCACTCAGCGGGGTCATCGACATCGACGTGCAGGCCAACACCGCCGACGTGCAGGGGATGTGCACCTACGAACGATTGGTGGCCGAAACACTCGCGCACGGGTTGATGCCGCTGGTGGTCCCGCAACTGAAAACGATCACGGTTGGGGGCGCGGTCACCGGGCTCGGCATCGAATCGTCTTCGCTGCGCAACGGGCTACCACACGAATCAGTGCTCGAGATGGACATTCTCACCGGGACCGGGGAGATCGTCACCGCCGCAGAACACGCCAACAGCGACCTGTTCTTCGCTTTTCCGAATTCCTACGGAAGCCTGGGTTACGCGACGCGGCTACGTATCCGGCTGGAACCGGTCGCTCCATTCGTCGCGTTGCGACACGTGCCCTGCACGTCCTTGGACGAGCTCTTCGCCGTCGTGTCCGAAATTGCCGAGACGGGATATTGGCAGGGCCAGCAGGTCGATTTCATCGACGGTGTCATGTTCGACGAGTCCGAGGCCTATTTGACGCTTGGCCACTGGGCGCAGCAGGGGACGCCCAGTGATTACACCGGGCAGCAGATTTACTACCGTTCGATCCAACAACGCGACGCCGACTGCCTGACGGTCGGCGATTATCTCTGGCGCTGGGACACCGACTGGTTTTGGTGCTCGGCGGCGTTCGGAGTCCAAAGCCCCTTGGTGCGCCGTGTCTGGCCGCGGCGCTGGCGGCGTAGCGATGTCTACCACCGACTGCTGCGACTGGAAAACCGGTATGGCATTGCTGCACGTCTACAGCGACGGGACGGGCGCCCCTCCCGGGAGCGCCTCGTCCAAGACGTTGAATTACCCCTGGAACGGACCGCCGATTTCTTACGCTGGTTCAACCGCGAGGTCGGGATGTCGCCGGTGTGGCTATGTCCGTTGCGCGCGCGCCGGAGATGGCCGCTGTACCCGCTCGAGCCAGGGCGCGTGTACGTGAACGTGGGTTTTTGGGGCACTGTCCCGATTCGTCCGGACGGCCGCGACGGGGACGTGAACCGTTCGGTGGAACAGGCTGTCGCCGACTTCGGCGGACACAAGTCGCTGTACTCCGACGTGTACTACGACAAGGCAACGTTTGATGCTCTCTACGGCGGGGAGTCGTTACGAGCGGTAAGAAGCAAATATGACCCGGACCAAAGACTTAGCAGCATGTACCAGAAAGTGACTGAAGCCAATGACCGTCGCTGACTTGGTGCGGGCCGTGACGGTCGGCGACGTTCCGATGCGGGTGGAAGCTTTCGACGGTTCGGCCATCGGGCCCCTCGACACCGAGGTCACCATGCGCCTGCGCACCGAGCGGGCGCTGCGCTACATCCTGTCCGCTCCCGGTGACCTTGGCCTGGTCCGTGCCTACGTCAGCGGAGACCTTGAACTGGCCGGAGTCCATCCGGGCGACCCCTATGCGGCGGTAGCAGCCCTGTGGCGATGGAAGTTTCGACGTCCCAAAGCCGCTGACTTGCCCGGACTGTTGCGTGAAATCGGGCTCCGGCGGCTGGTGCCCCCGCCCCCGCCCCCGCAGGAAACCCTGCCACGGTTTCGCCGCACGCTGGAGGGCTTGCGGCACTCACGTACCCGTGACAAGCAAGCCATCAGCAAGCACTACGACGTATCCAACACGTTCTATGAGCATGTTCTCGGACCGTCGATGGCATACACATGCGCCGTTTTCTGCACTGCTGATGTCAGCCTGGAACAAGCCCAAGCCGAAAAATTCGACTTAGTGGCCCGTAAGCTCGCCCTCGAACCCGGGATGCGGCTGCTCGACGTCGGGTGCGGCTGGGGCGGCATGGCCCGGCACGCAGCCACCCATTACGGGGTCGACGTCGTCGCGATCACACTGTCCAAGGCGCAAGCCGACTGGGCTGCTGCAGCCATCGAACGCGACGGTCTGACCCAAAAGGTAAGAGTGATCCACGGCGACTACCGAGACTCCCCAGGCAGTGGTTACGACGCGATCAGTTCGATAGGACTGCTCGAGCATGTCGGCGTCGGCCGCTACAACTCCTACTTCGCCTTCCTGCGTAACAAGCTTCGCGACGGCGGTCGGCTGCTCAACCACTGCATCACCCGGCCGGACAACCGAAGCCGCGCAACGACAGGCGCGTTCATGGACCGCTACGTCTTTCCGGACGGGGAATTGGCCGGCGCCGGCAGGATCATCAGCGCAGCGCAGGACACGGGGCTAGAAGTACGACACGAGGAAGACCTTCGAGAGCATTACGCCTTGACGTTGCAGGCCTGGAGCACGAACCTGGTCGCCAACTGGGACGCATGCGTCCAAGAAGTCGATCTGCCCACCGCCAGGATCTGGGGCCTCTATATGGCCGGCGCCCGCCTCGGCTTCGAGACCAACAATGTCCAGCTCCACCAAGTCCTCGCCGTCAAGACACCCCAGAACGGAAACGCAGCTTTTGAGCTACGTCCGACCTGGTAAGAGTTCCTGGGCAGACTGCGATGTCACCGTCTGGCAAGCACGCGGGCCGGGGCGTTCGTCTCCGGCGGCGAGTCGCGGGTGAATCGGCTGACCAGTCGGCAGGTCTGGGCGTTTGGTGGGCTCCGGACACACCGTCACGATTCACGGTGTCCCAAGAGCCGCTGCCCCAATCGCCGGCGCCAGCTGCGACATCGGGAACAGGTCGCCGCCGAACCCCTGCCCGCCTAGAGGATCTCTGGGGATCACTCCCCGGCCTTGGCTTGGTCCGCGTCGAGGAGGCGGGTGAGGAGCCTGGCGAGTTGCCCGAGGTCGCGAGCCGAGAGGGTCTTTATGGCCGGGGGTGGGCGCAGCAGGATGGCGTCGGCGACCTTGATGGCCTTGTTCCCGGCAGCCGTGAGCGTGACCAGCTTGCGGCGCCGGTCGTCCGGGTGTGGCTGGCGTTCGACGAGACCGTGGGCTTCCAGCTTGTCGACGATCAGGGTCGCATAGGGGGCGTCGATGCCGTTGGTCGCCGCAAGCTGGCTGAGGGTCAGCGGCCCGTCGCGGAGCTGGAGGAGGATTTTGCCGCGGCCGCCGCCGAGGCGGAATCCAAGCGTGTCGGCGAGCTCGCCTCGACGGTTGTGGGCGTCGACGAACTGGTGCATGAGGGCCCAGGCCTGCGCGGCAGGATCGGCTGATCGTCTCGCGTTCACCACGGCACTGTCCGGCCGAGGTAGTCGACGTAGTGCAGGCCTGGTCTGCCGTGGAGGGCGTCGAGTGTCCCGACGACGTTCGGGATGCTGTCGTCGATGCCGAGCCGGGCGGTCGGGCCCCCGAGGTCGGTGCGCACCCAGCCAGGGGCCATGAGGACCAGACTCCGGGGCTCGCCGTCATGGCGTGCCGCGTAGCTGCGCATGAAGGTGTTGAGCGCGGCCTTGCTACCGCGGTACACCTCGTGGCCGCCGCGCACGTTGTTGGCCACGCTGCCTTGACCGGAGGACATCACCCCGATCGTGCCCGCCGGTTCGACGTGGTCCTGGAGCGTCTCGATGACGCGCAGCGGGCCGAGCGCGTTGGTGACCATGACCCGGTTGAACTCATCGGTCGAGGTCTGCGCCGCGGTGCTTTCCGGCTGGTTGGTGACACCGGCGTTCACGAACAGAAGATCGAATATCCGGTCCGCCAGGCGAGTGTGCAGCGCCGCGATCTGGCAAGACCTACACGGTGATCCTTGGACTGGTGGGCCGAGGTGAGCCAAGATCGTTGGGCAACGTGTCGGTGAGCAAGGACGGGTCCTTCAGGGCGGCACTCGTCATCCCGGCCGACGTGTCGCCCGGTGAGGCGTACCTGATTGTCGAGGGCAGCGCATTCGACAAGTGCGCGGACGCGCGCAATGCCAGTTGCGTCGGATACGACAGCCCTCCGCTGAAGCTCCAGCCCCATCGCTAGGTCACCTACGTCACTGCTTTGAAGCAAGGCACGAGCCGCCTACCGTCGGAGCATGTCGGTCTGGCAGGAGCTGCGGGTCGAGCTGCGGCGACTTCGAAGCGCAGAACCTGATGTTCTGATGAGCTACCCCAACCCCAACGGTGACGACGATCGCCCACCGCCCTACAGGATCATCTTGACGGCGCCGGCGGTCGGCGTTGCGCAAGCACTCCACGAACGGTTCGGAGACGAGGTGGTGCTGCGAGTCGGCGCGCTGCCGTACCCGCCCGCGCCTGACGCGTCGATCCACGCAGTCCAACCGGATGATCCCGAGGCTTCCCCACTGCCTCAGGGACTGACCGTCAAGCTCTCAGCGCCGTTGATGGTGCGAAGTGGTGAGGACGCGAGGGTCGGAGTGCTCGTCTGCAATGCCACTGGCGACGAGGTGGTCGTGAACACCAACGGGCAGCTCATCGCCCGCATCGTGAGCCCAGCAACCGGAATGCGGGTCGGCGGGTTGAGCGGCTTCAGCAGGATGCCGCTGGTCCGCTTCGCGGTGCCGCATGGAAACAGCACGGAAATTCCGCTGCTGGTGGGAACCGCCAGCTTCGTCCCAGAGCTCGGCTACACCATCCCGCCCGGCCAATGGGCGCTGACCGTGGACCTCAAGCTCGCCAAGGGACGGCGGCTACAGCGGGTACGCACCCCGCTGATGGCATTCGAGGTCATCGCCTGACGGACGGCGCAACCATCGCACGCAAGACCGCATCTAATACAACCGACGACAGCTATATCGGCGTCGGCCCGAACGGTTCAGTGATCCCGGTAAGCGCGATCGGGCCACCAGCAGCCGCCTGAACCACCCCACGCCGCCAGGCCCGACCGGAACACAGAAGTGGAAACGCCGAGCAGATCGGCGGCTCACCCATGCCTCCTTGACAAACGTCCCTACATATCAGTTGAACAGTTGGTTCAGTGAGCCGGACGAGATCTCGGTGCCGTCGGAGTACAACATGCGCGGCGGCCAGTCGTCGACGCGTCCGGCAACATCGATGAAGCGGGCGATCTTGGCGCCGACGTTCGCGAACGAGTACGGCGTACCGGGTGGGAAATACAGCATGTCGCCGGGACCCAACCTGTAGGGCACCCCGTCGACGTCCCATTCGACCGTGCCTTCGAGCTGGTAGATCACGTGATCGCCGGTGAACCTGCGCTGCGGGCTACTCTGGCCGGGCGGCATTTCGAGCCGATTCACCATTGTGCTGGTCGTGGCGATGCCGTTTGCCACCGCACGGCGAGTGCCCTCGATCTCGCCGCCCGGAAGCACGTCGTAACGCATCTGCTGCTGATCGTTCGGGACGTGCAACGGCCCCTCAGGTACGGCTGATGCACCCGCGCCGCGTACCTGACTCACCGTGTCCTCCCTCTCCAGCTTGCTCGCCCTTGCGCCAATGCCGAGCACCGTAACGCGTGAGTCGCGGTAAGCGGGAACGGGGACCGCGACTGCCAACCGCGACAGTCCAAGGTGCGGACGATGTCGCGAGACATCACACGGTGTCCGAGGACCGTCGGCCGCAGATTGCACGGACGCGAGCTGGCGAATCAGACCTTGGCCTATTCGTCCGAGAGATTGCCGTTGGGCGGGCTCCGGAGGCAAGCCTGCGGCTGACGGTCACATCCCGAGCGACTAGCTTCCGTCGCATGTCCAGGGGCGCAGCCCGTTCAGTGACGCTGGCGGCGGTGGCCGGCATTGTTCTGGCGGGTTGTTCGGCGGCCCCGCGTCCGGTGGCGTCCGGCTCAGCGTCTCCTCAGCACGTATCCGGCTCCTCCGGACCGACAACGAAGGTCAGGCTGGTTGCCGCACCGGTGCAGCTGCGATCGGAGTGTGCGGCGGCAGCGCAGCGGCTGCGATTCGCCGTTCCGTGCCTGTCCAGGGTCCCCACTGTTGCCGGACGTGCCGCATCCTGCCCGGCCCCGATAGGAGCGATGCTCGCTCCTTGCGTCGGCGTCGAGAGCCTGGCGCGGTATCCCGTCTTCGCCCTGGAGCTGAACAGCTTTGACGTACCGGCTGGCTACGTCGGGGTCGGAGGCAAGGCGGTGGGTCACCTGTTCATAGAGGCCCGATTTCACGAGTACAGCCCGCTCAGCCCGTGCATCGGTGCCAGTCGGTTGCAGCTCTTGCGGGTAGGTCCGTGGACGGCGACCGAGTACAGCTGCCCCGAGGACAGCCTTACCGTCCAGCGAGAGGCCATGCACGGCGAGGGCGCTTTCGCGGGACATCTGTTACTCGAATGGAGCCAGAACGCCGTTGACTATCTGGTCAGCGCACATGGCCACACGGCCGAGAATCTTCTGCTTCTCAAAGAGCTGGTGGGATCTGTGACGTTGGTTTCGCCCACGGGCCAGTAGCGCCGGCGACGTAGTGACCGCACCAAGGCACGCCAAGGTTGCGCGCCAAAGGGGGCGTGACCGAAACGATCTTGAGCCGGTGTCCGAGGGGGACTTGAACCCCTTGCGCGTAACTCTCCGACCTGCGAGAACACCTGCAAACACGACGTTTTCGCGTCGACCGCTGAGCTGTTCGATGCCACTTGGTTCGGTTCGATTCCGCCTTTGCTCCCACATGGGAACAGATGCGGCGCCGGAGTCTGCGGATGGGGGAGTGCTGATCGCTTCACAGCGAATCCGACGTGCCACACTCTGCCGAAGTTGTGTCGTTCGATCAAGGCCAAACCTCGCCTGGATGGCCGAAGGCGTCGTTAGCCTCGGCCTACCCAGGACCACGGCGAGTGCCCTACGCCGAACCGGATACGCGTGAGCGTGCCAATGCTTTTCGCAGGCCGTCCTCCGGCGAGACGACGATTGAAGTTGGCGGCTCCAAGCACCGCCTGTGTCGCTGCGCGGTTGTTCGCCTCCCTCGACGCCCCCGACCGCGATTTTCGCCGTGGTCACAACGTGATGGGCGTCCGAGGGCGGCCTGCGGCTCCGGCTATCGCGTGCGCTTGGGGCGAAAGCCGTGGGCACGCTCGAGCTGACCGGCGAGCTGCAAAAGTGTGCTCTCGTCACCGAACCTGCCTATCGCCTGCGTGCCGATGGGAAAGCCGTCGTCGGAGATGTCGAGGGGCAACGACATCGCGGGCTGGCCCGTCATGTTGACGATGCCGGTGAAAGCGGTGACGGGTCCTACGCGGGAGACGAACCGCATCAGATCGTCTCCGGCGAGTTCTCCGAGCGGAGCCGGCATCGCGCCGACCGTCGGGGTCAGGACGACATCAACATCCGCGAAAAGTCGGGCCATGGCGCGACCTACGGCGTGCATCGCCTCGACGGCTTGGATGTACTGAACGCCCGAGACGCGCCGCCCGGCTTCGGCGATGGCGGCGGTGACCGGCTCGATCTCGCCGGGCTCGAGGTCGCGCCCGAGCAACTTCAGTCGCGTGTCGATGGTCGCGGCGATGTGAGCGGAACTGATGACGCCGGCGACGGGTGACACCTGGCCAGGCTCGACCGGCCAGTCAACCGGGATCACGACGTGGCCCAATTGCTCGCATCGCCTGGCGGTGCGTTCCGCTGCATTCGCCAATTCCGGGTCTACCTCGGCGCCGGTCGGGCTGACGGTGGCCAGCCCGATGCGTAGCAGCGACGGGTCGATGTGGGCATCTCTGCGGTAACTCGCCGACGACGGGGGAGCGAAGTAGGGATCACCCTGGAGGTTGCCGGCGGTGGCGTCGAGCGCCGCGGCGCTGTCGCGTACCGAACGGGTCAGTACGTGCCCGACGCTCATCCCGTTCCAGTTCTCACCGCGATCCGGTGCCGCGGTAATTCGGCCGCGGGTGGGCTTGAGCCCGAACAGGCCGCAGTAGGCGGCCGGGATACGAATGGAACCGCCGCCGTCTGTCGCGTGTGCCAGCGCAAACAACCCGGCAGCGACCGCTGCGCCCGCTCCTCCGCTCGATCCGCCGCAGCTAAAACCTTGTCGCCAGGGGTTGTGGGTGGGGCCGAACAGGGCGGGCTCGGTGCTCGGGCTGAGACCGAATTCTGGCGTATTGGTCTTCGCGCTGACGACCAGGCCGGCCTGGCGACACCGGCGGACGATCTCCGCGTCGTGATCCGGTCGGTGGTCGGCAAATAGCCTGCTGCCGTTGGACATCGGCAAGCCTCGCACCGGCGTCGCCAGATCCTTGACGGCGAACGGAACACCTCGAAACGGCCCGTCGGGCAGCCCGTCGTCGATGGCCTGGCGCGCCAGCGACTCATCGACGGTGATCACCGCGTTCAGCTGCGGGTTGCGCGCCTCGATGGCCGCCATCGCCAGGTCCAGCAACTCGTGCGGCGTGACCTCATCCCGGCGCACCAGCTCGGCCAATCCGAGGCCGTCGTACGAGCCGTACTCCGCTTGGTTCACCGATGCTCCTCATGCGATGCGCGCCGAAGCGGCTGAATGTCGAGCCCGGAGATTCATACCAGGCCATGTCATCCAGGCCGATCAAGAACTGTTCGAGCTCAGCCGCATCCGAACTCTCGCACCCACGTGGCTCCAGTCGGGGCGTGCCTGGGCGTGGCAGTTCGAATCCGTCGAGCACCTGAAGGAGCACCACACCTTTGCACCGTGCCTTGAGTACGACGCCGTCCCAGCTGCCCTTGACCTGGCGGGACCACCGCGGCCCCCTTGGAAGACTCGTGGAGGGCTGCACCGACGCGGAGGATGAGATCGGTCGCGGGGGCCGTTGTAGAACGCGAGAAGATCGGGCCCGCCCCGCCGGCGAAGATGTCTCGTGGCAAGCAGCGACTGATCAACCGGGCGCAGCCGCTGCTCCCACGCGGAACGCAGATCCGGCAGGTCATCCCGGCCGGAACCAAACGTTCGATGCCACCGTTCATCTGGCCGTTCTTCGTGCTCGGTGTGCTGCCAGGCTTCCTGCTGCTGATCCTCTACAACCTGACCATCACCAACCGCCTACTTGTGGTGACACCCGACGCCATCTACGTGCTCGACTGCGGGCGCGGTAGCTCAAAACCCAAGAGCGTGCTCGGAGTGCTTCCCCGAGCCACCCGACTCGGCCCCGCACCCGGCACCATCAACAGGCGGATCGGCGCCGGTCCTGAGACACCGTGGACCGGCGGGCCGCTCGTCCCGGAGGTCAACGCGGCGGACGCAGAGGTCGCGCAGATCCTCGCATCAGGACCCGCGTTGGCGCTGTCACCCGACGGCCGCTACTGGTGGAATGGCACCGAATGGGTGGACTGCGGCGCCGTTGCACCGCCCTCCGCTCCGAGAAGCCCGGACGCCACCGCCTGGTGGGACGGGGCACAATGGCGGCCCGTGCCTGCCGCACCGCCGATCGAACCCGCACAGCAGTAGCAGGGAGCAGAAGCGCTACCCACAAGGAGCCAATCTGTCCCGTAGACCCGCTCCGCCATCGCCGGCGAGCGGGGCCATCATGTCGTTGCGGGCGAGGAACTCCAACTCCTCGTCGTGATGATCCTGTGACCAGTCGCCGCCGACGAACAGCACCAAATGCCTCCTCCGCTCGATTCCGATCGGTCATCGATAGCGACGAGGAACAGCCGGCGAACATCCAGTGCTCACGCCAACGGCGGGCACGTCATCCCAGCAGCGGTCCGCGTTCCTCACGACCGACGGGGGGGCACGCTCTGACCCTGGGGCTTCACGCCCAGTCTTCACGAGTGCTCACCCACCGCCCGCTATCGAAGCCGACCCTCCCAGACGGAGGCCAGACGGGCCCCATTAGTTTTCACGCGACGGCGACAGGGATGAGATCGCGTTTGATGACCGAGCGGTACTTCGCCAGGGTCAGCTCAGGCGGGCCGGAGTAGGAGTCGATCCAGAAGCGCGCCCACTCGGCGAATGAGTAGCTGTTGGCGGTGGGCACCGGCGCGATGGGGACCACTAGCGGGGTGTCGGCTTCGGGGAGCGGGAGGTGCACCCGGCTATCGCCATTGGCGGCGACGAGCTGGCGGTAGCGCTCGGCTTGCTCTGGGGTCGGGAATTTCTTGCTCTCGCGCACGCCGCGCTCCCGCCACACCACCCGCCAATACGGCGGGCGGGTGCCGCGCTGCTCGACCCACGCCACGTCGACGCCCGACCTTCCCGCCGGGCTGTCGACTGGAGGCCCGCTGCCCCCAGCATCCGGGGGAGCTGCCCCCAGGTCTCGCTGAACGTGCAGCTCATCTGCGGTGTCCGAGGGGGGACTTGATGGCCCCGTCGTGGGGCACCTGCCCCAGTTCGGCTACCGGTCCTGCCGTAGCGCGTTCGCGCACCTCTTCACCTCCACTGTCCGTCGTCGTTGCTGGATGTCCAGGCACTCATCATGCGGCACGGTCCCGACGGCCGACGATCACCAACACGGGCGGCTGCGCCGAAGGTCCTGGCTACAGGTGCTCATCGCGGAGCGGATGTCCGGCGATAGGACCCTCATGGCCCGTGCGCTGGGCGTCGGCCGACATGGGGGAGAAGCCGTTGAGCTACGAGAATCCGCACGACCTCCTGGCTCGGCTGCGACTCGGCCGGGAGGAGTTCTGCCAGCGACTGCTGACCTCCCTCATCCTGGGCGGTCCCTACCCGCCCTGGAACAGCCGCGGCATTCCGACCGCCTCCGGAATGCAGTTCATGCAGCAGCTGGATGCGGTCAGCTTCGGTGAGGCTCGTTGGACGGACGGCGGTGTATTCGTCGACGAGCTCGACCTGCCGCGGCGTAGCGACGATGAGCGCGGCGGCGCGCCGGATCAGGCGATGCTCTGGCCGAATCGGGTGTGGCTCATCGAACTGAAAACCGAGGCAGCCAGCCATCGCCGCGATCAGCTGCCGTCGTACTACGAGCTTGCGGCGCATCACTACCCAGGAGTGCCAGTCGACATCACCTACCTCACCCCGCCCATGACGACACCCGGGCCAACGGTGAACCCGCCAAACCGGTACGCCCACGTCGTGTGGGAAGCGGCCGCTGCGCTGATCGCTGGGATCTGGGTTGACCCGCCATCAGCCGGCGAATCGGTCGTCCGGGACGTCCTCCTTGAAACGATCGCCAACCTGAAGATGTCTCCGCGACAGTGGCGGGAAGGGAGCCATCTGGTCCCCTCAGTTACCGCCCCGGCACAGGCGGGAACTTCGCTAGATGACCAGGCCGAAACCGTCGCTGACGAACCGGACCCGGCGCACGACCTGCTTCCGATGGCCTGGCAGCTCGCGTCCCTGACTGCGGCCGACGGCGCGCAGAGAGGGTTGGATGCCGAGGTTGGGTCTCTTGAAGTGCTGCAGTCGCTCCGGCTCGAGGTTCGCCGGCAGTTAGCCCGGCAGCCGCTTGGTTCGCCGCTGAGGCACGTGATGCCATGGCTGTGGAGCGCCGACACTAGCGGGGGCACAGCGATCACCAGTTCCGGCAAGACGACGAGCTACGAGCTTCGGTTCTCTCGATACGGGCGTCCGACGTGCTAGACCTCATCACCGGGCTAAAGAAGGCAGGTACGCCCGAGCGTCCGCGTGTCCGGAGGTCATGATGCCTCGCCACGATAGCCGACCAGGCCGATTTCCGACGAGCAACCACCATGTCCCACACCGCCCGAAAAGCTTGTGCCGATGTAGGCCGCTACGCGGGCGGGGTTGCCATGGGTCTGCGTGCCGAGTTGGAGGCATCCGAAGCCGCGCGAAACGACCTGCAACAGCGAGCGATGCGCAACATCAACGACGCGACATTGAGGAACCGAACCGAGATCCGCAAGAGACTCGCCCGGCTGAACGACTGGGCGGACAAGCACTATGCAGATGACGACAAGGAGCTACAGCGGGCATGGGAGACAACCGCTGAAAAGCTCAACCGCGGCCTCGACACGATCATGAAGGCGAACTGCGACCGGCTATCAAGAAGCCTCACAGTCTCCACGCTTCTTGGGGAGCACTGAGCACCGGGAGTGCATTGAACCGCAGGACTGGGAACGTCGAAGGGCCCATCAGGTACGGCGCGTCTGAGACGGCAGCCGGGGGCCGAAGCGCGTCGATGTACTCACGGGCGCGAGCGGGTAATTCCGCTTGACAGGCAATTGCGCCCATCACCTCATCGAAGTTCTCCGCCTGGACCACATGAGCGCCGATGCCATTGTTCCGGGCACCCTGCAGGAGATGGACGTCTGCGGGGTCGCGATGGGCATGCTCGGCAGCCCGTACGGCGAGCTGGCTCAGCGCGCCCTCAAAGAGCACCCCGACCGGTTCTTCTCCAGCCTCAGCATCGACCCCAACGACATAACCGGCGCCGTTCAGGCCATCCGCACGGCCAAGGACGAGCACGACATCAAGGCCGTGACGACCTTCCCCGCAGGCTGCACCCCGCAGGTGCCGGTCAACAATCGCCGCTATTACCCGATCTACCAGACCTGCATCGACCTGGACATCCCCATCATTTCCAACGCCGGCGTGCCCGGCCCGCGCGTGCCGATGATGTGCCAGAAGGTCGAGCTCTTCGACGACGTCTGCTACGACTTCCCGGAGCTTCGCATCGTCATGCGCCACGGCGCCGAGCCGTGGACCGAGCTGGCGATGAGCCTGATGCTCAAGTGGCCGGGCTGTACTACACGCCGTCGGCGTTCGCGCCCAAGTACTACCCGGAAGCGATCATCAAGTACGCGAACACCCGCGGCGCCGACAAGGTGATGTACGCCGGCTACTACCCGATGGGCCTGTCGCTGCGTCGCATCCACGACGAGATGCAGCACGTGCCGCTCAAGGACGACGTGTGGCCGAAGTTCCTGCGTGACAACGCCAGGCGGGTCTTCAAGCTGGGGGAGTAGCGCAGCCGCGCACCTATCCGCCGAAGGTAACGATGCTCTGATCCAGCACCAGTTGGTCGCGATGCTGACTCGGTCGCACGTCAGGAACGGTGACGAGTGGGGTGCCATCGGCCTCGGCCCGGTCGAAGTCTGCGGTGCTCGCGGCTCCACCGGTGGTCGTAAACGAGTCGATTACGTACGGCAAACCCTCGGACACGAGGGGCGACGAAGCGTCCATGGCATGGAAGTGCAGGTGCGGCGCGACCGAGTTGCCGGTATTGCCGACCAGACCGAGCACGTCGCCCTTGCGTACGTGGTCGCCCGGCTTGACGCGAACGCTGCCCGGCTGCATGTGGGCGTAGTTCGCGAAGAAGCCGTTGCCGAGGTCGAGCACCACGAAATTCCCGTCCGCGTCAGCGATGGGGAGATCTTTCGGGAAGGTGCCCGGCACCTGCTCCGGCAGCCCGTCGTGCGTCGCCACCACGGTCGCGTCGGCCACGGCAATGACCTGTTTGCCGAAGATGGTGTAACTCTTGGGATCGGTCTTCTTGCCGACGTAGATCCGGCCGTTCGCGTCGACCTGCTCGTAGTCGATGGCATACCGCTGGGCGAGCCGTGGCGCTCCGTTGAGCGGCAGAAGCGCCCGGGTGTGACGGACAGCGTCACAGCAACCATCGGCGGCCAGGTAGCCACTTCCGCGTAGCGGCGGTCCCAACACCGGCAGGGTCCGCTTGTTCACCTTCGTCGGCGCCAGCTGCTCGCTCAGCGACGCCTTCCCCAACGAGGCGGTCAGCTCGTGAACGAGCGACGTGGGCACTGGGGCTCCGGGCGCCAACGTCACATGCAGGAATACCGCTGCCGCCTTGCCTCCGCCAAAGGTCGCCTCGTACGACTTGCCTCCCGTAGGCAGGACTCGCGCCGCCAGGTCGGCACCCGAAATGCGGTAGACAGACCGGTCGGTGGTCGCATCCCGCACGTCGATCGAGCGAAGTGTGATGGGGCTCGGCGTGTAGTTGGTCAGAAGCAGCTCGTAGACCAGGTGGGTACGGCCGTCCTCGCCGATGAACGGCACCGGGGCATACAGCACAGAGCCGACGACGGGGGTGAGCGTTGGCTCCACAGGAGCGGGAGGCGCACCTGAAGCACGTCCGGACGTCGCGGGCCCGGTCGTCGAAGCGCTGCACCCGGCGACAAGGGCTGCCACGGCGCCGGCCGCTACTGCGGCCCTTGCGAGTTGACGGCGCGCGTGGGTGCCGTTCATCCTGAACATGTTTCACATGATCGGCTATCGGCCGGTGTCGGCCCATAGACCCAGGTCCAGGGTTGAACAGGCGACCCTGGTCCATGGTCGTGAGCGTGCCGCCTCGACAGGCTGTCGAGTGCGATGATCTCAAATATGCACGGACCTGCTGGACTACGACCGCGTTCGGCACCCGTACAAGTCCGCTGCCACCAAATGATGCCCTGAATGTCGGCATCGGGATTGCCCTTGGCGACGGACGCCCCAGAGGCGGCGCCCGATCGCGGAGCCCCTGATGTCGTTCGCCCGCGGGCTGCGGAAGTATCGGTCTCCCCAGCATGGCCGTTCTCGACGCCACGCTCGCTCCGACTTGCGCTCGCCCAACTGTCGGGCGCAGCCTTGCTGGTCGGCGGCATCCAGATGGCGTGTGCCGCTTCAACCACGCTGCCCGGAACCATCTGGTCGAGGCTCCTGTTCGTAGCGACGGGTTGGGTGTACATCGCCACGGGCGTGCTGGCGTGGTTGCGCCGCCCCAGCAACCGGCTGGGCTTCCTGATTGTCGGCGGAGGGCTTGCCCTCCTCGCCGGGGGCTTGGACGTCGTCGGTCCGCCGGTCCTCGCCGCAATCAGCCAGGTGTTGGCGACCCTGTGCCTGGCCGTGCTGGTCCACGTGCTTCATGCGTTCCCGTCCGGACGCTTGCGATCGCGCGCATCGCGGCTGACCGTGCTCGCCGGGTACTTCGTCTGCCTGGTGCTGCAGATGCCGCTATACCTGTTTACCGTCCAGGGGAAGCCGTATGACCTGCTGACCGTGGCCGATCGTCCGGGTCTGGCCAACGCCGGCTTTTGGCTGCAGAGCGGGGCCGGCAGCGTGGTGATGCTGGTGACGACGGTGATCCTTGCCGACCGGCTGCGTCGTGCCGAGCCGGCGCGCCGCCGGATCTTGGCCCCCCTGTACGGCTACGGCATTCTGGCCGTGCTGTTCATTCCCCTCGCCCCGTTGGTGCTCAACCGCTGGCTGGGATTGTCCCCTGAGGTGGTCTCCGGCGTGCAGCTGATCGACTTCGCCGGCGTACCTGTGGCGTTCACGCTGAGCCTGCTGCGCGGTGGTTTCGGCCGTACCGCGGAGATCCAGGAGCTCGGCGCCTGGCTGGGTACGGCTGAGGAGGGCCGTAGCCCGCTGCTGGCCGCCCTGACCCGTGCGCTTGGCGACGAGTCGCTTCAGTTGGTGTTCTGGCTGCCGGATCGTGGCAGCTATGTCGACGAGAATGGCGACCCCGCAGACCTCCCGACACGCTCCGGCCGGGGCAGCGTCGAGATCGGGCTGGGCGGTCGACGGATAGGCGCCATCGGTTTCGATGCGACGCTTCACGCCGACCCTGAATTGGTACGTGCCGCCGGACGCGTGGTTGCCATCGCCGTCGACCATGAGCGGATGACAGCCGAGCTGCGCGCCAGCCAGCGGGCGTTGCGCCAGTCGCGGGTCCGGATCGTTGAAGCCGGCGACGTCGCACGCCGGCGGATCGCGCGCGACCTGCACGACGGGCTGCAGGTACGCCTCGTCCTGCTGGCGATGCAGGCACAGCAGGTCGCGAAGGACCTCGACACGGTCGCAGGCAGCCAGGATGCTGTGATCGCACTGCGGGTCGGGATCGACGCGGCGGCTGCCGAGTTACGTGACCTGGTGCACGCTGTCATGCCTGCCGCGCTGATCGAGCGCGGCCTGTGCGCGGCCACCGAAGACCTCGTCGATCATCTGCCGATCCCGACCCGGCTCGAGATGACCGTGGCCGAACACAGCCTGCCGCCGGCGGTGCAGCACACGGCCTACTTCGTGGTGGCCGAAGCCCTGACCAACGCGCTCAAACACGCCCAACCGAGCACGTTGACGGTGCGCCTCACACGCGTCGACGGGCACCTTCAGGTAGAGGTCGCAGACGACGGGCTCGGCGGCGCAGAATGCGGAGCGGGCTCCGGCTTGCGCGGTTTGACCGACCGGGTCGACACGCTGGGCGGGCGGCTGGACGTGTACAGCCCGGCCGGGGGCGGAACCCGGATCGTCGCGGAGCTGCCATGCGCATTGTGATCGGACCGGCATGCGCATTGTGATCGGAGAGGACGAGTCCCTGCTGCGGCAAGGACTCACCCACGTGCTGGAGCATGCCGGCTACGACGTGGTGGCCACGGCGGCCGATGCTGATGAGTTGCTTCGCCATGTCGACGAGCGCAACCCGGACCTAGTGATCACCGACATCCGGATGCCCCCCGCGCACACCGATGAGGGCTTGCGTGCAGCGCTACGAATCCGTCGGTCACATCCACAGACCGCGATCGTCGTGCTCTCGCAGCACCTTCAGCGCCGGTATGCCGTCGAACTCGTCGCCGACAACGCGGCCGGCGTCGGCTACCTGCTCAAACAGCGCATTGCCGATATCCCTACCTTCTGCGCCGACCTGGAGCGGGTCTGCGCCGGCGGGACGGTCCTCGACCCGGACGTTGTCGCGATCATGCTCGCGCGGGCTGACCGAGAGCACGACACGGTGCGCAGGTTCACTAAGCGCCAGCAGGAGGTGCTGGCGCTCATGGCAGAGGGTCGTACGAATTCCGCCATCGCCCAGCGGCTGTGCATCTCCGAGAAGGCAGTCGTGCAGCACGCCTCACACATCTACGACCAGCTCGCGCTGCCGCCGAGCGAAGATAACCATCGCCGGGTCCTCGCCGTCATCCACTACCTGTCGCGCTGAAGACTGCGGTAATCACTCCGAGCGCGCCCGCGGCGTACCGAAGTTGATCAGCTCGAACGGAACTCCGCCGACCGGCACGCGGGCGATCGTCGAGGTACCGCCATCCACGCCGACGATCCGGAACGGGTCCTCGACGTCGAAGCCCGCCTTGCGCGCCGCCGCCACCCCGGACGCGACGTCACGGCTGCCGAAGCTGAGGCCCGCTACTCCGGGCTGGAGCTCACCGCGGAGCGCTTCCGGGATCTCGACCAGCTCGAGCAAGCCCTGGCGGGAGCCGACGATCGCGCCCTTGCCCGGCGGCCAGCCGAGACCGGCAGACGCCTGCTCGGCGCTGGACTCGAAAAAGGTCACCGGTGCGACCCGACGGCGTCGGTCAGGAAGCGCACCGTCGCGTCCAGGTCGTCGACCAACACGATCGCTTTGACGATCCCGCTCGGCATTCCTTGCTCCTACCCCTTCACACCCGTCAGACCATGAGATCCGCGGGACGCATCTCTACGGATTTCTTCGGCCCGGCATACTTGCCCCCGATGCATCAAATGTCGGGAAAGCCGTGGACCTGATTCTGACCGAAGAGCAGGCGGCCCTCCGGCAGCACATGCGTGATCTGTTCACGGAGCTGTCGGGCTGGGACGTCGTACGCGCTGCGGAGCCGCTCGGCTTCGAGGCCACGCTGTGGAAGGCCGTCTCAGGGCTGGGACTGGCCGGCATGTGCCTTCCCGCAGAAGCCGGTAGTGATGCCAGCCCGCTGCTCGAGGTCGGCCTCGTGCTCTCGAGCAGTCCGCCGTAGGTGTCGACAGTGACCTGGATGGACTCATGCCCCATGCGCCGTTTGATTTCTGGCAGCGGAACCCCGCCGAGATCAGCCAGGCTGCATAGGAATGGCGCTTATGCGGAATTCCGCATAAGCGCCACACCCACGCCACGCTCCTGCTGCGCGCCGGGGTGCACCCGAAGATCGTGAGTGAGCGCCTCGGGCATGCCAAGGTGTCGATCACCCTCGACGTGTACTCGCACGCGGTGCCGACGCTGCAACGCGAGGCGGCCGGCAAGCTCGCTGCACTCGTCTACGGCAGGTAGACCGCGACACGTTATGGAACGCGGAACGTTCCAATACCAAAAAGGATGTGGGCGGCTCCCGGGGGGGAACGAGAACCGCCCGCAAACTCCGCTACGGACGATAGGAGCCGCCCGCCTCTTCCGGGGGGTGCTTCAGCTTCCCGGAAGCCGGGCAGAGCGTCCCGTCCGGGAGCCAATGGTCGGAGATCGTCTTCCCGTCGGCTTCTAGCGCGACGATGCGACGACAGTCCGCGTCTGTACAGATCATCTGCATGATGTGTCCTCACTTCTGGGGCAGTGACACGGTGACGCTGCCATGCAAGAAGGAGAACCTGTGCGAGAGCGAGCCGTCCCGCTAAACGGCTTGTGATCAGTTAGTGATCAGAGGCCTCCATCATAGGCGCAATCACACCGGGAAACGGCCCGTGACCTGCTGCGGAGCCTAGATGATCTTGTGTCCGAGGGGGGACTTGAACATGCAGCCGGCCCGATGCACTGAGCGTCGCTCAGAGCCCTTCATAGCTGTGAGCTGCGCGGTCACAAGAAGTCTCATCCCGTCCGCGACCGCTCTTAGCGGGCCAATGCTCTTCCGGCGTGACCAGATTCGTGACCAGAGAACCGCCGCACCCCCTGCACGCTCGGAGCCTCACTAACAGATGGACTCCAACCTGCGGTCATCGGATTAGAAGTTCCCTTGGTGGCTTCCGGCCGAGTCCGGCTAGCGTCGAACATGTCCACGTCCCACCCCATGGCGGAGGCCGCCGACTGCCCGAACGCCCACACGCTGCTCGCCGACTGGGCCGCCACATACGGCAGATTCAGCCAGGTGACTTGACGATTCAGGGGCCGGCGGACCGGTGGATTGAGCTGTCAGCGAGTGCTCACTGGGCGACGGCGGTGCGCGCTGCGATCTCGACCTTCTGCGATGCGGGTACCGCGGTCTGGGCGCCGCGGTCGTCCTGCACACCAACGATCCCCCAGGTTTGGGTCGTGAAGTCGACCCAGGGGTAGAAGCCTTTGCCTCCGTTTCCGCTGACGACATCGGTAGTGGAGGACTGGTTCACTACGTCGGGCCAGCACCCGAGGCCGTAGCGGGGGATCCCGGTGATGCCGACGGAGAAGTCGTGCGTGGTGTCGTAGTGTGACACCTGGTTCGAGATGATCTGGGTGACCGCCTCGGGAGAAAGCACCCGGGTGCCGTTCGACACTCCCTGGTGGAGGATCATGTCGAGGAACTTGCCGTAGTCATCAACTGTGACGGTCAGGCCGAATGCTGAGTTCGCGGCGGTTGGCGCGCCGGGCCACGTTGTCGCGGTCATGCCGAGCGGACCGGTGAGTTGATGGTGCACGACGGTGGCGAAGTCGGCGCCGCCGAGTACCTCGATGAGCCGTCCGACCACGAGGAACGGGCTGTTGCCGTAGGAGAACCTCGATCCCGCCGGGAACTCGCGGGGCGACGACGCGAGCGCTCGTACGCATGTCGCCAGTGGGGTGCCGTCGCTCTGACACGGGTTGTCCCGCACGCCGGAGGTGTGGTCGAGGAGTTCCCGCGCGGTGACCGGTGGTGTCGACCCACCGAACTCGGGCAGCCACCTCGAAACATCGTCGTCGAGCCCGAGGGCGCCCTCGTCGACGAAGGTCATGAGTGTCGCGGCGGTCAGCCACTTCGTCGATGAGGCCACCGCCATCGGTGTGGTAGCCGACATTGCGCCCACTGTGTGCTCGTGGATCACCACTCCGCCGGCGGTGACGATCCGGACAAGCCCACCCGACAACCCCGCGGAACGCACCCGCTGGTCGAGCATCGAGTCGGTGGCATCGAACGTGCCCGGAGCGAACTTCCGGCCGACCGTGCCCGTCGTCGTGACTGCCGTCGGAGTCGCCATAGCCGTCGACGACGCAACGGGGCTGGTCGGACCGCTCGCCGCATGTGTCGCCGACCCGCAGCCGCCGAGCAACGCCGCGAGAACGGCAACAGCGGCTGACGCGACGAACATTCGGCCAGACTTCAGGACGGACCCTTCCCTGGTTAGGCGCCGATTCTTGGCCGACGGCGATTCACCGTCAGCGAAACGCGCAGATTGCTTCGATCACAGGGCGCGTGTGCAGACGTTCTAGGAGAGCTGGTTGATCCGCGCGGCAGCCGCCTCAAGGGTGGCTGTCCAGAATGGGCAAGTAGCGCAGCGAGCAGCCGGTCGGAGTGTGGCCGCCGGGTACGCGGATAAGCCAGAGATAACGGCTTTTGCGGCCCCCGAGGGTGCCGATCGCGGACTGGCTCTTGCGCCCCGACGATGAGGTCACCCTCGCAATCGCCGGCCGTACGTCCGCTGCGTGGTGGCCTTGTCAGCGAGTACTAGGCAGCCGGCTAACCGTCAGATCGGATCTTTCGAGCTTGACAGGCGCAGGAGCGCGCATGCGTAGCTGCGGGTGCGGGACTTTCGGCACTCCCGGTTCGCAGCGGTCTCGTGAGCTACTGGGCTGGGCTCTATGGCACTGCGAAAAGGCTTAGGCAAGTTCGCATCAAGGCAACCGCGCACCAGAGGGGGCACCGATGGCGCAAATTGGCGAGAAGGTCGCCCGTGAGGTCGCCGAGGCCGCACGCGAGACCGAATGGAGCAAGCCTTCCTTCGGCAAGGAGTTGTTCCTCGGGAACTTCCGGCTCGATCTGATTTTTCCGCATCCGCGCCCGGAGGAGGGTGACCGGCAGCGAGGTGAAGCGTTCCTGGGCACGTTGGAGCGCTTCCTCTCCGAACGCGTCAACCCGTTGCAGATCGAGCGCGATGCTTGCATCCCTGAGGACGTGATCGAGGGACTGAAGGAGATTGGCGCCCTGGGGATGAAGATCCCGCAGGAGTACGACGGTCTTGGTCTCACCACCGTGTACTACAACCGCGCGCTCGCCCTGGCGGGCTCCTGGCATTCCAGCCTGGCGACGCTGCTTTCAGCGCACCAGTCGATTGGCGTTCCGGAGCCGGTCAAGAGTTTCGGCACCGCTGAGCAGAAGCGCAAGTACTTGCCGCTCGTCGCCCGCAAGGAAGTAAGCGCGTTCCTGCTCACCGAGCCGGACGCCGGCAGTGACCCGGCCCGGATAGTCGCCACCGCTGTCCCCATCAATGGCGGCGCCGCATACGAGCTGAGTGGACGCAAACTGTGGACCACCAACGGAACCATCGCCGATCGACTCGTCGTTATGGCTGTCGTACCGAAGCCGATCACGGACGCGGAGCGTGCATCGGGCCGGCGCGGCGGCATCACCTGCTTCATCGTTGACGCGCATGCGCCAGGGGTCACACTCGAGCATCGCAACGAGTTCATGGGCCTGCGTGGCATCGAAAACGGCGTGACCCGACTCGACAAGGTGCGCGTACCCGCCTCAGACCGGCTCGGTCATGAGGGGCAGGGCCTGAAGATCGCGCTTTCCACGCTCAACGTCGGCCGGCTGGCGCTTCCAGCGATCTGTGCCGGAGCCGCGAAGTACTCGCTGCGGATCGCCCGGCAGTGGTCCAAGGAACGCGTGCAGTGGGGCCGACCCATCGGCGAGCACGATGCCGTCGCCCAGAAGATCGCCTTCATCGCCGGGACAACATTCGGCCTGGAGGCGGTGCTCGAGTTGTCCGGCCACATGGCGGACGAGAACCGCAAGGACATCCGCATCGAGGCGGCTATCGCCAAGCTCTACGCCAGCGAGATGGCTTGGCTCGTCGGTGACGAGCTGGTGCAGATCCGTGGCGGACGGGGCTATGAGACGGCGCAGTCACTCTTCAACCGCGGCGAGCGGCCGGTGCCCGCCGAACAAATCCTGCGTGATCTGCGTATCAGCCGGATCTTCGAAGGGTCCAGCGAGGTGATGAAGCTGATCATTGCCCGCGAGGCCGTCGACCAGCACCTCGTCGTCGCCGGCGACCTCATCGAACCCGACGTGGCACTGCGCGCCAAGGCAAAGACGGCCGCCAAGGCGGCTGGGTTCTACGCCCGCTGGCTGCCCCATCTGGCCGTCGGACCCGGCTCGGCGCCGCGATCCTTCGCCGAGTTCGGACCGCTCGCCACCCACCTGAGGTTCGTGGAGCGCTCGGCCCGCAAGCTGGCCCGCTCCACCTTCTACGGCATCAGCCGCTGGCAGGGCCAGCTGGAGAAGAAGCAGGCTTTCCTCGGGCGGATAGTTGACATTGGTGCAGAACTTTTCGCGATCAGCGCGGCCGTGGTGCGGGCACAGATGCTCGCCGAGGACGGGGAGCCGACCGCGACCGAGCTGGCAGACCTCTTCTGCCTGCAAGCGCGCCTGCGAGTCGAGGGCTACTTCCACGCGCTGTGGCGCAACAACGACAACCACAACTACCGGGCGGCGCGACAAGTCCTCGACGGGCGATTCACCTGGGCCGAGGCGGGAGTGATGGACCCCAGCGGCGATGGACCGTTCCTGGCGGCTCAACGTGGTAACGAGAAGGATCAGATCGACCTGCGTGAGCACGCGCGGACGACTCCGCCTCTGGCGCCGTGATACCGAGCGAATTCGATCAACCACCGTTGGATGCCGCAAGCCGACGCCGCCACGAAACTCGGCGACGACTCCGACCCCGTTGAACCAGTTGGCAGCTCCCGGACAAATGATCGGGGACGGGCGTTGTTGCATTGGTTGTTCGGACGCAGCAGCACAGGCCACGCGCTGAGGCGGCCGATCAGTGGCAATCCGCAAGTTCGGAGAAGGCGATCCGCAGCCGATCACGCAAAGGTTCGTCGACGGCGATTTCGTAGTGGCCGCGTCGGAGGTTTTGGACGATGGCGTGACCGGCGGATACCGTCTGCGCGGATCTGAGACGCTGGAATCCAAGCCGGATGAAAATTGACCCCCTGATGGTCATCTTTCGTCTGTGGTGGCTGCGGGAACGCGGCCGAGATCGCGCTCTTTTCGGGCCGGGAAGCGGGCGGAACGTGCCGCGTGGTTTCGCGACCCTGACGGCAACACCTTCCGGCTCCGACAGGGATGGCTCGATACCTGCTCGCGTCACGCGGAGTGCCGTCCTTCGCTGGCCGTTGCCGCTCGTGCGATCTCTCACGGTCGGGCCTCGACAAGCGGGAGGTCAGGATTCGGTCGCATTGCCACCCTGATCGCGGACGCTCCCGGGCCCTTCGACGCGGTCTCGATCGCGGTCTTCCAGTCGCTCAGGTCGAGCACGTGAGTGACCATCCCGTCGACCGGGTAGCTGGTGTCACCGAGCCATTCGACCGCTTGCTCGGTCGTGCGGCGCCCACCGAGCTTCGGCTCGGGACCGGGGTCGGTTGTCCCCTGGATCGTGAGCTCACGCTTCCACACCAGCGACCAGTCGACCTCCTGGTGGCCTGCCGCGCCGGCCAGTACGAGCATCCCTTTGGGACGCAGCAGGTGGATTGCGAGGTCGATGGTTTCGGCGGCGCCGACGCAGTCGACGACTAGGTCGACCCCGCGCTCGAGGATGGGGATCTTCGTCATGCGTGGTCGCAGGACGCGGCCACCATCCTGGGTTGCCAATGCTTCGACGGCGGAAGGGCCCGAGTCCAGGACCCGGGTCGCGCCCACCTTCATCGCCCAGTCCGAGCCGAACTGGTCCGGGCTCAGGACCGCGATGTCGAGGTCGGGGTGCAGCCGACGCAAAGCCGCCACCGTGAGCAGCCCGATTGCTCCCGGACCGATGACCACCGCCCGCTCGCCGTTGCCGTGCCAATGCAGCGCAGCGTGCAACGTCACCGAGGCCGGCTCGGTGAGCACTGCCCGCTTGGAAGGCATGTTGGCGATCGGGAAACACTGTGACTCGTGGGCGACGACCATCTCGGCCCACCCGCCGCCGGGGGTGAGCGCGAAGCCTAGGGACGGCGCTGCGCAGCCGCTGATCCCCGGTTGGTCGAATCGCTCGCAGACGTTGGGCATCCCCGCCGCGCAGTTCCTGCACATCGTCTCGAATCCGCGCTGGGCGCAGCTGATGATGACGTCCACGACGACCCGGTCGCCCTCCTGGACTCGGGTGACCCCGGGGCCGACCTGGTCGACGACGGCGACGATCTCGTGGCCGGGGATCTGCCGCGGTTCGGTGTAGAAGGCACTGAGCACCATCGAGAGCTTGGCGTGAGCGAGCCCGACGTCCGAACCACAGATGGCGGAGAGCTCCGGTCTTAGCCGGACCCATCCCGGGGCGTCCGGCAGCTTCGGCTCGGGGGCGTCGTCGGCAAATCGCAAGATGCCACCGGGTCCCCAGCCGGCGTTCTTTCCCGCCCCCCTGGGCAACTTCTGGGCAGCCGCGGTGAGCAGGTAACGCTGCGTGGAGAGCTCGGCCAGGACGGCACGCATCTCGTGGCACCTCCCTCGGGGATTACCCGGTGTCGGGGTCGCGTCGCGGCAGGCGACGACTGGGTTAGCTTGAACTAGATCAGGCTCTCCGACTGGGCCCATGCTTCGACCTGGCGCATCCCGTCGAGAGTCACGACCCGCTCGTATCCAGGCAGTTTTCGTGGCTTGCCGATGATGCCGTTCGCACCCGTAATGAACACGCTGACGGGCCCGTCCATTGACGGCCGGGTCGGCATCTGAGTCACGCTGGCACCCTCGCGACGGCGGGCTGCTCGGCCTTGGCGCCAAGCCCGTCAACGAGTGAGCGGAGCAGCTTGGAGGTCACGACGCCGGCGCCGGGCAGTTTGGAGCGGAACTGCGCCTCCCAGCTGAGCTTGGTCCCACCGCCGGGGAGCGTGTCCAGCGTGACGAAGCCGTGGTACAAGCTCAGGCCGGGGGCGCCCTCGGCGGTGTACTCGAGCCGGTAGGGCTCCTCGGCGACCACGATGGTTTCGGTGAGGCTCAAGCGGGCCGGCCCACCGGACAGCCTGCGGACCGTTCCAACCTCGCTCTCGTCGGCTGGCCGCGCCACCACCTCGGCGTGGCTGAACGGCGACCAGCTGGACATGCCCTCGTGGTCGACGAGAACCTGCCACACCCGTTCCGGGGACGCCCCGATCATGCGAGACGCCTGGGCCCTCGTGACGGGCGCCGCCGTCGGGCGGAAGCCGAGCTCGATGAGGTTGAACGGGTTGACGAGTCGCTTCTGTCCCGGCTTGTCGAGGTAGAGCAGTTCGATGCTGAACCCCATGGGGTCGTTGACGTAGGAGCACGACCAGAACGGCTTCAACGTGGTGGGTGGCGGCGCGTTCGGGGGAATCCCTGACGCGTCGCAGGTGGAGATGAGCTCCTTGACCGCACCGTAGCTGCGCAGCCCGAGTGCGATGTTGAGCAGGCCGTGGTCGCTGATCTGATACCCGTCGGGCCACGGCTTGCCGACCGGGTCGAGGTACTGCACGACCTCGATGAACATGTCCGCCGCGCGCAGGACGAACGACTGTCGAGTCGCCCCCGTCAGCCCCCAGAGGGCTTCGTGCTCCGGCCCGTGCAGTCGCACGTCGGTGACCTCGGGGAGTCCGAGAACCTCGATCCAGGTGTGGCGGGCCTGGTTCAGGTCAGGCACGGAAAGTGCGACGAAGCGGGTGACCACCGGGACCCCGGCGTACGGACGGGACCTCGGGTCGCCGGAGCGGGGGTCGTCCTCCATCACCTCGAGGAGGACGCCGTCAGGATCGCGGACGCATACCCGGCGGGTACCCGGTTCCCCGACCGGGTCGCTCAGCAGCGCCGTGCGCCGATGCGCCAGCCGCTCGAGCGTGCCGTCGAAGTCGGCCACGTGGATCCCGATGGTGGTGTATCCGATGTCGCACGCGCGCCAATCGCCGGGCAGCGGCCGGGGCGTTGGCTTGGCGAACTGGAACAGCTCGAGCTGGAAGAACTCCTGCTGGTCCATGAGCCACCAGCACACGCTCGTCGCGTTCGGCACCCCCTGGACCTTGGCGGACCCGAGCAGCGGGATGAACATGTATGTCCCGCCGGATTCCTGGTAGCCGAAGATGTCGCGGTACCAGCGCTGCGATCGCTGTACGTCCGCCACGCTGATCGCGATCTGACTGAGGGGGATCTCAGGCATGGACCCTCTCCGATAGGTGAGTCACGTGAGGCCCTTGACCGCGGCGACGATGCGTTCGGCGTTCGGCAGGGCGGCGTACTCCAAGTGTGGCGCGAACGGGATCGTGCCCTCGACGGCGACGCGCGCGTATCTGGTCGGCACTCCAGCCTCGAGCAGGACCGCGGCGATCTCGCCAGTGAGCCCTCCGCGGACGTAGTCCTCGTCGACCACCACGACGCGGCCGGTCTTGCCGACCTGGTCGAGCACCGCGTCCTTGTCCAGGGGACACACGCTGCGTAGGTCCAGCACCGAGGCCTCGATCCCCGATGCCGCCAACACGTTCGCGGCCTCCAGGCATCGGTGCACCCCGACCCCCAGGCTGACGAGCGCGACGTCGGACCCCTCGCGGCGCAGCGTGGCCTTGCCGAGGGGAAGCGGCTCCAGGGGTAGCGGGACATCCCCAGAGGCCCCGTCGGCAGGGATGATCTGGTCGAAGCTGACTGTCGAGCGGCTACCCCCGGAGAGGTAGTCGACCCATTGCTCGGACAGCAGTTGGTGCTCCAGGAACACCACGACCTCATCCGACTGCACAGCGGTGAGCATGAGTCGCGCAGCGTCAGAGGGGGTCGAGGGGCAGACCACGTTGATGTTGGGGTAGGCCGACAGCTGGCCCCAGAACGTCTGCTCATGCTGCCCGCCGTCGGTGTACCAGCCGCCGCAACCGGCGCGAACGACCAACGGAACCTCCCAACGGCCGCCGGAGAAGTCCCGGAACTTCGAGGCTGCGTTAGCGACGCCGGACCACGCGACCGCCAGGAAGTCGATGAGCATAATCTCCACGACGGGACGCAGACCGGCCATCGCCGCCCCGATGCCGGCGTAGAGAAACGCCGACTCGCTGATCGGGGTGTCGCGGACCCGCTCGGGCCCGAACCGGGCGAGCAGCTCCCGGTGGATGAGCCTGACGTCCTCCCCCCAGGTGAGGACACGGTCGTCTCGGGCCATCGCCTCGCCGAGGGCGTAGTCGACGGCTTGGCCGTACCTCATGATCGTCATCGAGATCTCCCCGCGGCCACACCGAACGTCGGACGGGGACCGATACTCGCCCGGGCCTCGCTCATGGCCCGTTCGACCTGCTGCCGCTCGGACGTTTCGATGCGTGCGACCGTCGCCCGGTCCAGTAGCCGCCGGCCGTGCCGCAGGGGGTCCATCCGGGTCCGGAACGTGTAGTCCCTCGCCGCTCTGGCACCGCGCGCGGTCAGCACTCTGGCCGCAGCGAGCCGCTCACTGCGGCTTCCACCCCTCTCGGCTCGGGCGCTCTGGAGGATCGGCGGCCCCCACTCTTCGGCCTGCCGCCGCGGATTACGCAGAAGTCTCAGGATGGGGTCGCCCTCGAAGTGACCGCCGGGCCGGTGGCAACTGACGTACAGGAAACCCGGGCCCTGGCCCCTACGGGCCCGCTCGATGAGCCGTCCGGCGGATCGGTAGACGTCCTCGACCCGGTGCCCACTCGCCTTCTTCACCGTCAGCCCGAACGAGCGAGCCCGCTCGACGAGATCCCCGCCGGTCACCTCCGCCGAGTACGTCGTGATCGACCACCTGTTGTCCTTGCAGACGAACAGGACAGGCAGGTTCCAGGCGACCGCCAAGTTGTAAGACTCCATGAGCATCCCCTGGTTCATGGCTGCCTCGCCGTGGAAAGCGACGGCAACGCGGCCTGGATTCAGCTGCGCGTGGGCGATGGCCTGCCCCACGGCCAGCGGGCCGCTTGCGCCCACGATCCCGTCTGCGGCCGCCGGAACGTCGGGGTCCATCAGGTGCATGTGCCCGGCCCACCCCCGGTTGAGCCCGTCTTCCGAGCCCATCACTTCGAGCATGAGCGCCTTGATGTCGGTCCCTCGACCGACCAACGGGGAGGTATTTCGGTGGTCGAGCGCCATCGAGTCACCGTCATCCAAGTGACTCAGAACGCCGGCGTTGATGCCTTCCTCACCGATCCCGGAGTGGTACTCGCCCGGCACCAGTCCGTCTGCCCATGCCCGCGTCAACGCCTCCTCAACAAGGCGCATTCGCACCATCGTCCGGTAGGCGCCGGCGGCGTCGAACCCCGCGGGGAATCCCATACCGACCTCACATCGACATAGTTGGGTCGTTGCCGACATCCCTCCTGCGCGAGTGCGCGCATCGTCGCACCGGCGTCACAAACCACCGAAACGAACACGTCGCCTCCGCGCAGCTTCCGCACGCCGGAAGCCCTCATCGTCGGGATGCCGACGCACCACTCCCAGGGCCGATGGTCCCGACCCGCATGGGCGCGCCCACGGCGCTGAAGTCCATCACTTGCCTGCCGGAGTCCGATGGAGCCGAAATGCCCGTCTGCGACTGGGAATCCGGCCTTCCAAGTCGGTACCCGGTCAAGATCCGCAGTCGGCGCCAGTTGCCGCGCTCGGCAGCTGGTCGGCTACGCCGGCTGCACCGTGTAGACGACCGTCTGCACCCGGATCATGCCGTCCTGGAAGATGAACGTGTCGATGCCGTCCTCCACCCGCCGGCCTCCTCCGGTCGCTTTCCATTCCAGGTAGAGCACGTCGTCGGCGAATACGGTTTCGAGCTCCCACGCGGCTTGAGGCACATCACTGAGCAGCTGCGTGAAGACCTGCCGAGCCCCGTCCTTGCCCCGGTAGACCTTCTTCTGGACGACCAGGATCGCGTCGTCGGCGTAATCGGAGATGATCCCGTCGAGGTCCTCACCGCCCAGCGTCTGCCCGTGGTGCGCGAAGACCTCTTGCGGTGTCCTGGCCATGGAACCCATCCCCTCGGTCGGCATCGACGCGGCGGTCAGGCCGGATTCTTCGCCGTCCAAGCCGAAACCGGAAGGGGCAATCCCTAGCCGTCCTGTCTGTTTCGTGCTTCCCTTCGCGGAAAGTGCATTCGGCGAAGAATCGTCAGCGCGGAGACGCCCATGAAAGCCGTTCGGCTCCACAGGTACGAGCAGCGCCCGGTCGTCGAGGAGGTCGCGGAGCCGGCCATCGAAGGTCCACTCGACGTCGTGGTCCGGGTCGGCGGCGCCGGCCTTTGTCGCACCGATCTGCACATCGTGGAGGGCCAGTGGGCCACGCGCAGCAACGTCGCCCTCCCGTACACGCTGGGGCATGAGAACGCGGGCTGGGTACACGCGGTCGGCCCCGCCGTGACGCACCTGCAGACCGGTGACGCCGTCATCCTGCATCCGCTCGTCACGTGCGGCTTCTGCCGGCCCTGCCGAGCCGGTGACGACGTGCATTGCGAGGCGAGCCAGTTCCCCGGCATCGACTGCGACGGCGGGATGGCGGCGTTCATCCACACCACGGCTCGCTCGGTCGTGAAACTGGCCCCGGGGGTCGAGCCAGCTGCCGTCGCGGCGCTGGCGGACGCGGGCCTCACCGCCTACCACGCGGTGAAGAAAGCCCTGCCCCTGCTCTACCCGGGCAGTACCTGCGTCGTCATGGGAGCCGGCGGCCTCGGCCACATCGGCATCCAGTGCTTGCGGGCGATGAGCGCGACGCGCATCGTCGTACTGGACCCTAGCGAGGAAGCCCTGTCATTAACGCCCGGCTGGGGAGCCGACGAGACGGTCCACGTCGACGGGCGGCACGTGTCACGCGTGCTCGAGATGACCGACGGCATGGGCGCCGAGGTCGTGCTGGATTTCGTCGGAGAGCGCGGCGCCGAGCGGGACAGCTGGGCCATGACCAAACGCGCCGGGAGCGACTTCGTGATCGGTTACGGCGGCTCCGTCGACATCCCGACCATCGACATGATCTCGACGGAGCGCAACGTCATCGGCAACCTGGTCGGCAGCTTCAACGACCTCGCCGAGCTGATGGCTCTGAACGCCGCAGGGCGGGTGAAGATGTTGACACAGACCTACCCGCTCGACGCGGTGAACGACGCCATGGACGACCTCGACAACGGGCGGCTGCGGGGCCGCGGCATCCTCGTGCCGGCCTCGGCCTGACCGCTCACGCGGCCTGACACCACCTACCCGGACGAGTCAACGAAAGTCTGGGCAGACCCTGCTCGAGCGCGCGGTTCTGCTTGGGCTTCGACTCCTGCGGACCGATGACAGCCTTCGAATGGCTATCCGGGCACGACCCGGAGGTGGTCGTCGCTGACCTCGAAAAGCGACGTCGAAAGCTGTTGCAACTGCATTACGAGGACAAGATCGGTGCTGACCTTTTCGGCGAGGAGGAGCAACGCTTGCGCCAGCAGATCGAAGAGGCGAAGTCCGTCCGGGCAGAAGTGACCGAGCGTCTACAAGAGGTAGACGAACTGGCACGGCGTTTCGAGGAGGTTGCTACCGCCCTGGCGGAACTCGATCCTGATGCCGTCTGGGGTGCAGCGACCGTCGACGAGCGACGCGTGTTCGTGGAAGAGCTCGTCGAGGAGGTCGCGCTCTACCCCGACCACCTGGAGGTCGTCGTCGCCGGTGCGCCACGCCTGAACGTGCTGCTCGAAGAAGTGAGCGTGCAATCTAGTGGTGTCCGAGGGGGGACTTGAACCCCCATTCCCCGTAAAGGGAACTAGCACCTCAAGCTAGCGCGTCTGCCAATTCCGCCACCCGGACCTGGGTCGCAGCGACCACCCCGAAGGGCCGTCGCCGCGCAGGACACCATACCAATCCCGACCCGGCCGCGGCGGCGCGAGGCCGAGGCACGTCTCACTTCCGCGCCAGGAAATGGTTGGTGGAGGGCCGGCCGATGCAACCACTTCCTCGAGCTTCAGCCCAGCCCGTTTTCCACTGGCGGCCCGTTATCGCCTGGAAGCGGTCACAATGAACGGGTGCCGGGCGCCGAGGCGGAAGTTGCCGAGCTGTGCAGCGATCTGCTGCGCTTCGAGACGGTCAACCACGGCGGGGGAGAGGGCCAGGAGCGCGACGCCGCTGAGTACGTCGCCGGCAAGCTGGCCGAGGTCGGGATAGAGCCGACCATACTCGAGTCCGCACCCGGCCGCACGTCGCTGGTGGCGCGTATCGAAGGGGAAGACCCGAGCCGCGGGGCGCTGCTGATCCACGGTCACCTCGACGTCGTTCCCGCAGACGCTGCCGACTGGGCCGTGCACCCCTTCTCCGGCGAGATCTCCGCCGACGGCAACATCTGGGGCCGCGGCGCCGTCGACATGAAAGACATGGACGCCATGACGCTCGCGGTGATCCGCGAGCGGCTGCGCACGGGCCGCAAGCCTCCGCGCGACATCGTTCTGGCGTTCCTCGCCGACGAGGAGGCCGGCGGCGTCTACGGCGCCCGCTGGCTCGTCGAGAAGCATCCGCACCTGTTCGAAGGTTGCACCGAGGCGATCGGCGAGGTCGGCGGGTTCTCCTACGAAATCAGCGATGACCTGCGTCTCTACTGCATCCAGACGGCCGAGAAGGGCATCGGGTGGATGCGGCTGACGGTCGCCGGGCGCGCCGGCCACGGCAGCATGGTCGCCCATGACAACGCGGTGACGGCCCTCTGCGAAGCCGTCGCCCGGCTCGGACGCCACACGTTCCCCGTCCAGCTGACGCCCACCGTTCGCACCTTCCTGGAGGAGCTGAGCGACGCGCTCGGCGTGCCGCTCGACCTCGAGAACCCCGAAGCTGTGGTCGCGCAGCTCGGCGGCATGGCCCGGCTCGTCGGCGCCACCCTGCGCCACACCGCCAATCCCAGCCAGCTCGAGGCCGGCTACAAGGTCAACGTCATTCCCGCGACCGCCAGCGCCGGCGTCGACGGCCGCTTCCTGCCCGGTGGAGAAGCCGACTTCGAGGCGACGCTGGACGCCGTCCTCGGCCCCGATGTCAAACGCGAGTGGATCAACTTCGACCACGGCGTCGAGACCAGCTTCGACGGCGAATTGGTCGACGCGATGAGCGCCGCCCTGAAAGCCGAGGACCGTGGAGCCCGGCCGGTGCCGTACATGCTCTCGGCCGGCACTGACGCCAAGTCGTTCGCCCGCCTGGGCATCCGCTGCTTCGGCTTCGCTCCGCTTCGGCTTCCGCGCGAGCTCGACTTCACGGCCATGTTCCACGGGGTCGACGAGCGTGTCCCGGTGAGCGGGCTGCAATTCGGCGTACGGGTGCTCGACCGGTTCATCGACGGTTGCTGAGGGGTGAGGCCATGGCAGGCGACGGGCAGGGTCCGAGCAGCTTCGGCATCCCGCGCCGTCCCGGCGGACCCGAATGGCATCCCGACAACGCGCCCGTCGAGGGCAGCGAGACCAACCAGTACCGCCGGCGTCTCGAAGACATCGATCCGGCCCGATCTGACCCGTCGGCCATGATCGAACACCGCGAACCGATCCGCCCACGCCCCAGCCCCTACACCGTCGAGGGCTACATCCAGGGGTTCCGCGACCTGTCAGAGGCGGCGATCACCGGCCACGGGCAGCGCCGCGCCCGTGCCCGGCTGCTGGTCATCCTCTCGCTCACGGCGTTGGGCGTGCCGGTAGGCCTGCAACTGCTGGGCTTCCTGCACTTCCTCTGACGTCAGCTGGGCAGCACCGGCGGCAGACCGGGTCGAGCCTTGCGCCGCAGCACCACCCGACGCGACCCGTCCGGATAGAGCCGCAGCCGATCGAGCTCCCACTCCCCGAACTCCGCATGCAGCGTCAGCACGGTCTGCGCGGTGCGGCGACTGGTGCCCGGCGGAAGGTAGAGCCGCTCGTACTGCAACCCACCCCGCCGCTGCTCCGGCGCCTCAAAGCCCATCGGGTCACCGTAAGGCACCGCGCCGCGCCACGCGCCGCTACCCGGGAGCTGACCACCCCGCCGATAGCCTGCAACGCGTGGTGAGCCCGCAGCGCCGATGGGCCGCCGCCGCCAACCGGCCCGCCTTCACCGCCCTGGTCACCGGCATTCTCGCGCTCCTGATCCTTGCGGCACTGCTGATCCGCGACCATGGCAACGCCTCCCGCATCGTCCACGCCGGCCCGCCCTGGACGAGCGCCGCGACCGCTCCGCATTCGCTCGCCGTACGCCCCGCCGACCAGGCCTACGACGGCCAGTTCTTCTACCGGCTCGGCGTCTCACCGTTCAGCACCGCGAAGACGGTCTCCGGCGTCACGTTCGATCTGGCAGCTCTGCGCAATGCGCGCTGGCTCTCCGGCGGGCTCGCCTGGCTGCTCTCTGGCGGCCAACCCTCAGGTGTCCCGTGGGCGCTGCTGGCCATCAACCTCGCCTCCGCCATCGCCCTGGGCGCCGCCGCCGGGGCACTGGCCCGCAGTAGCGGCCGGCACGCGGTGTGGGGGCTGCTGCTCGCGCTCTACCCGGGCTACGCGTACACCCTCACCCTCGACACGGCCGAGTTGCTCGCCGGCGCTCTGGCGCTCGCCGGGCTGTACGCCGGTCGCCGGCAACGCTGGCTGCTCGCGGCGGCGCTGCTCTCGTCAGCCGTGCTGGCCCGCGACACGACCGTCGCGATCCCGGCCGGGCTCGCCGCCGGGGGCGCCTTCCTGCTGGTGCGCCGCCGGCGGGACGGAACCGGTCCGCTGCTTGCCGGCGTGGCGGGCCTGCTGGTCTTCGCCGGCTGGCAGGTGCTGCAACGCGTGCGCTTCCACGCCTGGCCGTTCGCCCAGTCACGCAAGAACAACCTGTCGGGCCCGCTCGTCGGCCTCGCTCACGAGCTGGGCAAGGACCTGCCACCTCACGGCGGCGCGGCCGCGTTCCGGCTGCTGTCGATGGTGATCCTGCTCGGGGTCATCGCCGGCGGGGCGCTGGCCATGCGGGGGACCACGATCCCGCTGGTCGAGCGCGTGGCGTGGATCCCGGCGGTCGTCGTCGTCCTCACGCTGAACGCATTCCTGTGGAGCGGCGCGACGGCGTTCATGCGCGCCGGGACCGAGGGTTACCTGCTCTCTGTCCTCGTGATGCTGGGAAACCGGGCGCGTTACGCGGTCTACGTGGCGGCGCCGGTGCTCGTCCTCTGGCTGCTGACCGTCGGAAGCCAGCTCGCCAAAGGGTGACAACCGCTCTAGCTGCGCGCAAGCAATCCGTGGTGCGGATCGGGCCGACGCCGCTCGGGATACAACGCATCGCCTGTACCGGCGCTGGCGGACACCCGAGTTATTCAGGAGTCTCCTAGGGCACGAAGAACTGCAGGAATGCGAACGACGCGTACACGATCAGCAGCGCTGACGACGCCGCGAACACCCCGCGCCACACCGGCCGCGACGCCAGCATCGACGCCGCCACCAACACGAACGGGAACGCGCTCCAGCAGTAGCGCTCGACAGACGCGAGGTTGCTGCCGGCCAGTGTCGAGAGCAGGGCCAGCGCGCTCCAGACCGTGTACGACGCCGGCATCCGGCGCGCCATCGCAATCAGCAACAGCAGAAAGAGCAGCAGCCACGGCACGTGCAAGGCGGTGCCGAGCCGATGGCTTCCGGCGCCCGAAATCGCGCGGTGGATGAGCGTGATCGGGCTGATCAGCGGGCCGTGCAGCTGCGCATGCTGCTGGACCGTCAACGGCTGCAGCGGGTCGCCGAACCGGATCCCGACGTACGCCAGGTACGCGATCGCACCGACCGCCGGAGCGATGACCGCAGCGATCCGGGGCAACCACGCCTGTATGACGTGCCGCGAGCGCCACACCTCGATCACCGCGGGTGCCACCAGGAAGACGCCCGGCGGCCGGCACAGCCCCGACAGCAGCCCGGCGCCCGCCGCCAGCCACCACCGCCGGCTGCGCAGCCCGTAGAACGTGATCACGGCCAGCAGCCCGGCGAGCGCCTCGGTGTAGCCCATCACCATCACGAACGCGGGCGGCGCGAGCGCGAGCAGCCAGACGGCCTTGCGGGCGGCGTCCTGCGACATCCCCTCGAAGCGCGCGAGCTTGATCAGCGCGATGCCGTAGCCGAACGCCAGCACGTTCACCAGCACCAGCAGGACGACGCCGGTGCCGTGGCCGAAGCCGAAGAGCCAAGTCAGCATCGGCAGGAGCGGGAAGAACCGGCGCGTCTCAGGGGACACCCCGCCGTAGCCGACGCGGGCGATGTCGCTGTAGAAGTGCGCGTCCCACCCGAGCAGCCCGACCCGTCGGATGTGGGTGCCCGGCGAGATCTCATTGACTTTCGACGCGATCGCCGCGGCCAAGCCGAGCGCCCCGACGACGAGCACGCGCGCCGTCAGCCAGGAGCCAACCACATCGGCTCCGTCACCCAAGAGCCAAATGCGCAGGCGAGCGCGGGGGGTGGCGGTCAGCGTCGTCACGGGCGCTTGGCGGTGAAGCTGTCCAGCTCCTCGTGCTCGTACGAGTCCAGGCTCGGCGCCGCCCAGATGAAGATCGAGCGCTGCTGAGCGAGGGCCAGGCGCAGATCAGGACACAGGTTCTGAGTGGTGAGGTACTCACCGGAGTAGACCAGCCAGATCCGGTGGTTGCCCGCTGCCGTGAGAGCACGCTGGACCAGCTGAGGCACCTGGTGATCAGCGGCGGTGTTGCGCGCCTTGTAGTCCACCCAGTCGACCCGGTCGGGGGGCGCGAAGGTGGGAATCGTGTAGTTCTTCAAGCCCGTGCCCCCGCGTCCGGCATTGATCTCGCGGGCGATGGCCGGGCCGAGCTGGTCGGGGCAGTACAGCACCACGTCACCGGGCACCGCCTGCTTGGAGAGAATCCGCGCCACCTGCACCGCCTGGGTGCGCTGCGCCGTCACGACCGGGCCGGCGGCGAGCGTCCCGAACAGGGCCATCAGACCGATCGAGCCCGCCCAGACCCGCCGGTCGGCGAGCCGTTCCGGCCCGAGCGCGAGGCACAGGATGAACGGGATGAAGGCGACGGCGGTGTAGCGGTCGGCCCAGGCATTGCCGACCACCTTCCCGACCGTGACGGCCAGCACCAGCGTGCCGAGCGAAAGAAGCAGCAGGAGGCGCCCGGGTTCGTGCCCCTTGAGGTCGATCAGAACCTGACGGGGCCCCGCCGGGTAGCCGAAGACGGCCAGCGCCAGCAGCGCGCACACGACGACCAGCAGCGCACGACCCGCCGTCAGCTGGCCACCCGCCCACTGCCCGAACGCATGCACCACGGCGGCGTACGACGCCGGCTGCCCCCACGGGGTGCCGGTGTGCTTGGACTGGTACAGGAACGTCGGGAGCCACGGGATGAACAGCACGGCCCCACCGAGCAGCCCGACGATCGAGAGCCGGCACCCGCGCCGGTGCACCGGACTTCCCCGGAAGGCACCGATGAGCAGGAAGACCGCCACCGTCACCAGCGAGTAGAGCGACCAGTAGTGCGTCATGGCCACGGCGACGGACGCCAGGGAGATCCCGACAACGCTCCACCAGGTCGGCGCGCGCAGCGTGCGCTCCAGGGCCAGCGCCCCGAGCAGCGCCAGCAGGACGAGCAGGCTGTACATCCGCGTCTCGCTCGCGTAGTACGCGGCGAACGGCGAGGTGATGAACGCGAGGACCGCGACCCAGGCGGCGCGGCGGCCGATGACCCGGCGCGCGAGTATCAGCAGCGGGGGGATGCACAGCAGGTTCAGCACGAACGAGAGCGCCCGCACGGTCCGGTCGCCGTTGCCGAACACCTCGATCCACCAGTGCAGCAGCAGGTAGTACAGCGGCGGCGAGCCGTCCTGCTTGAGGCCCTGGACGAGCGTGGTGCCGTGACCTGACAGTGGCAGCCGGGCGATGGCAACGCTCTGCGACTCGTCCAGCCACAGCCCGCGCGGCCCCCACAGCCGCACGAGGATGCAGTAGACGACACAGGCCGCGATCCCGGCCCAGAACGCACCCCAGGCCAGCCGGTCACGTCGGGAAAGCACCGGCGGGGCCGAAGGAGGCGGCTCGTCAGCCCCTTTCGAAGGGCGCAGCGCGACGTCGGTCACAGGGGCAGTCTGCCGTGAAGATCTCTGACGCGCGTGTCAGGCACGCTGAATGCCCTTCGCGCCGGGTGAGACCTCCTCGTGGTAGTCCTCCTCGACGTTCACGTCCCAGACGTCGTGGTCGGCGCCGTCGATCATGTTCTGCACGGTCAGCAGCGCGGTGAACATGGAGTGGTCCTGGTTGTTGTAGCGGTGCATGCCGTTGCGCCCGACGGGGTGCAGGTTGGGCGCGTTCTCGGCGATCCAGCCGCGCATGATGTCGACGTTGCTCTTGTACTGGGCGTCGTAGAACGGGTAGGCCTTGGGCATCCGGACGACGAACCCGCGCTCGACGAGCGTCGGGTCGACCAGCCCGAGGATCCCCAGCTCACGCTTGGCCTGCGCGATGAGGTCCTCGTCGGAACGGTTCCACGTCGCGTCGCCCACGCTGACGAAGAACTCCAGGCCGAGGCAGGTGCGCCCCTCCTTGACCAGGTACGGCGACCAGGTGCCGAAGTTCTGGATCCGGCCGACACCGACCTCGGGGGAGTGGATGTAGATCCAGTTGTCGGGGAAGCCCGCGCTCTCGGGCACCACGACGGCCACGGTGAGGAAGTCGCGGAACTTCAACGCATCGGCAGCGGCAAGGACCTCCGCCGGCGGCTTCGGGTCGAGGGCCTTGATCAGCGAGGAGAACGGCATCGAGCTGACGACGTGGTCCGCCGGGTAGGTGTGCTCGCTGCCGATGTCGGCGCGCTTGGCCTCGGGAGCTCCTGCGCCGGAGCCGTAGCCGCCCGTGACGACGGTGGTGACCCCGGTGACGCCCTTGCCCTCCTGCCAGTGGACGGTGCGCACCTTCTCCTCGAGGACGAGCTTGCCCCCGGCGGCGGTCACCTTGTCGGCCGCCGTCTCCCACATCATTCCCGGGCCGTACTTCGGGTACTGGAACTCCTCGATCAGCGAGGTGATTTCCTTCTGGTTGGTCTTCGGCTTCAGCGCATTCATGATCGCGTTGAACAGCGACATGTTCTTGATGCGCTGGGCGGCGAAGTCGGCGGGCAGCTCGTCGACCGGGACGCCCCAGAGCTTCTCGTTGTAGGTCTTGAAGAAGTGGTTGTAGAGCCGGCGGCCGAAGCGGGCGATGATCCAGCCCTCGAGCGTGTCGGTGTTCTTCGGCGGGCGCACGCGGGCCCAGCCGTAGGACAGCACGCAGCGGATGGCTTCGATGATCCCGAGGTTGCCCAGCGCGTTCGACGCCTTCAGCGGGTAGTCGTAGAACTTGCCGCGGTAGTAGATGCGGCTCATCCGGGGGCGCATCAGGAAGTCCTCGTCGGGCAGGATCTCGTGCCAGAGCGCCTCGACCTCGGGCACCTTGGTGAAGAACCGGTGGCCACCGATGTCGAAACGCCAGCCCTCGCGCTCGGCGGTGCGGCTGATCCCGCCGACCATCGCGTCGCCCTCGACGACAGTGACGGGAACCTCTCGCTTGACCAGCTCGAACGCAGCGGTGAGCCCCGCCGGCCCGGCTCCGATCACGACTACCTGCGGCTTGTCGGCCACGATTTGACTACGACCTTCCCTTTCCGTTCCGCGCCCCGACCCCTGACGGACCGCGGGCGACGGCTCGTCGATGCACGAGGACCTACCCCTCGGGCACGTCCGTGACAAGTCCCGGGGCAATTGCTCGGGCGAGCCGCAGACCGTCGCCAGTTAGCATTGTGCCCGACATGCGGGCCACCACTTCGTCCGACGCGCCCGGCCACATGATCATGACCACCGACTGGCCGAACGCCCTGCTCCTGGCCGGCTGGGTCGCGGTGGCGCTCGGAATCGGTACCCACGACGGGCGTTACGCGCTGCCGTCGCTCGCTCTCGTGGTGATCGGCACTGTGCTCGTCGGAGCCGGGGTGCTGGGCGCCGGAAGCCGCTCCGGGATCCGGCCCCGGTTCCCTGTCGCGCCGGCGTGGACGGGTCGCGTCGCCCTTGCCGCCGCCGCGCTGACGGTCGGCGCTGCGCCCTTGATCTGGCACCCGCGTTACTTCGCTCACGGCGCCGGCTGGACCGCCTCGCAGGTGCTGGCGGCAGCGGGCGGGGTGCTCGCCGCGGCGACGGCGCTACCGGCGTTCGGCGTGCTTGACGCGCTGAAGGATCGCCGCTGGCCGTTCTGGACCGCACTGGGCCTGATGTCGGCGGCCGGCGTGACCATGATCGCAGCGGCACCCCAACCACACATCGACGTCTACTTCCTGCTGCAGGGGAGCACCAAAGGGCTGCTCTCCGGCGACGACATGTACCGCCAGCAGTGGGCCGCCACCCGCGCCAGCTACTACTCGCACGGTCTGTTCGACGTCTACCCGTACCTGCCGTGGACCTCTGTGCTGCTGCTGCCGTTCCGGATCATCTTCGGCGACATTCGCTACGGGCTCGTTGCCGCGCTTGCCGTCGCGGCCGCCCTCTCGCGCCGCCTGGCAGGCGAGATCACGCGTCCCGGCACCCGCTACATTCCGGCACTGCTGCCGCTGCTCGTCGCGCTGCATCCCAAGGTGACGTACGCCGACCAGCTGTCCTGGACGGAGCCGCTGCTCGTGGCGCTGCTGGCGGGGATGGTGCTCGCCGCCGAACGGGGACGCACACGCCTCGCCGTGGCGTGCTTGATGCTCGCGCTCGCGTCCAAGCAGCACATCGTCCTGCTCTTGCCGCTCGCGGCACTCTGGCCGCGCTTCGGGGTACGACGCGCCCTGATCGCCGCCGGCGGGGCGTTGCTGCTGGTCTCGCCATGGATCATCGCCGGACCGCACGACTTCTGGCACGACGCGGTCGACGCCAACACCGGCCTCGGCTACCGCGCCGACGCGCTGTGCATCGCGACCTGGGTCCACAAGGAGTTCGGCCACGACCCCGGCTTCGCGCTCACCGGCCTGGGGCTCCTGCTCGCGTACGCCATCGCCTGGCGCGTGCGGGGGGACGCCTTCGGTTTCTGCGCCGGAGCCGGGCTGCTGATCTTGGCCCTCGACATCACGAACACGCAGTCGTTCTTCAACCACTACACGCTGGGGATGGCGCTGGTGGTGATGGCGCTGTGCGTGCGCGCCGGCCGGCCGGCCGACCCTCAGCGCTTGGTGGAGAAGCGCACCAGCGTCGACGACTCGAGCAGCCTGCGCCGGCCGACCTGAGCTACCGGGTCGCGCCCGAGCGCGGCCAGCTGGTCAGCGACCTCGGAGCAGTCGTCGCCGAGCGTGCGGTACCCGTCGGCACTGACCAGATAGATCGAATTGTCGGGACCGGCGAGCTGGTCGAGCCGGTGGGCGAACGCCGTCGGGCTCGCCCGCTCCATGCGCTTGGCGTAGTCCACCCAGTCGACGAGCGCGGGGCCGCTGGAGTCGGCAAACGCGACCTCGGTGATCCCGGTGACCTTGGCGTGCACCAGCATGCGGTGCACCGCCGGCGCCAGCTGATCGGGGCAATAGCCGACGACGTCGCCCGGCCGGGCCTGCTGCTCGATGCGGGTAGCCACCTCCGCCGCATTGGTGCGCTCGTCACCGTTCAGCGCCCGCCCGCCGAGCAGGCCGAGCACGCTGATCAACGCCAGCAATCCGGACACCGTCGCCCGCGACGGGAGCAGGCCGATGCCGAGCCCAGCCAGCAGCAGGAACGGCGGCAACGAGATCCCGGTGTAGCGCTCGGCGTACGCGCTGCCTCCGAATGCGAACGCGCCGTACGCGAGCACCAGCGGGACGAGCCACATCGCCATGAGGTAGCGGCCCGGTACCCGGCCGGACAGATGCAGGTGGAGCCCGTCTTCCGACGGACGCGCGGTGTAGCCGATGAACGCCATCAACATCAGCACCAGGGCGAGCAACGCGCCGGCAGAGGCCGGACCGGCCCAGGAGAAGACGGTGTCGAGCAGCACCTCGGCGTGCACCTGCTGGGCCCACGGGGTGCCGGTGTGCAGCATCTGGAAGACGAACGTCGGCAGCCAGGGCAGGAAGAGCACGCCCGCGGCGAGCATCGCGTACAGCGCCTGGTGGCAGAGCTTGCGGTAATGACGCCGCCGGCGCGCCTGCAGCAGCAGGAAGAACGCGACGCTGGCGAGCAGCAGGAAGGTCCAGTAGTGCGTGTACGCGAGCGCCGCCGTGGTAGCGGTCACCGCGGACCAGCGGCGCAGGCTCGGCTGCTCGAGGGCGCGCGCCAGCACGATGGCGAGCAGCAGCGACAGGAAGACGACCAGCGAGTACATCCGCGCTTCGGTGCCGTAGCGGATCGCGTACGGCGAGGTCGCGAACAGCAGCAGGACGGCGGTGCCGGTGCGGTCGACGGCATGCGGCTCGATGTGCCCGAACGAGGCCGAGACGCGAGCGACCCGGCGGCCGGCGAACCAGGCGAGCGGGAGAGTCGCGAGGCTCAGCACGCCCGAGAGCGCGCGCACCGCCACGTCGCTCTGGCCGAACAGATCCATCCAGTAGTGCAGCATCAGGTAGTACAGCGGCGGCGAGCCGTCGTGCCGCAGCGCTGCGAACAGCTGGGGCAGGTGGCGGCCGGAGATCTCGACGGTGAGGGCCTCGTCCAGCCAAATGTGACTGCTGGTGATGAACCGCAGCACCGAACCGATGGCGACGGCGACGACCACCAGGACGATCAGCCACGGGAGCGGGCGCTGGCGGCGTATCCAGTCCTTGGCCCGCGAGGGGACAGGGCGCCGGCGACGAGGGGCCGGCGCCTCGGCGGCACCGACGCCGGCGGGGGCCGGGGTCTCGGTCTCGGGGACGACCGCAGCGGAATCTGCCTTGGCGGTGATGATCTGGCCCATGCCTTGCCGGCGCGGCTCGACCGGGGCGCTCATGAAGCGCCACCCCGCTCGACCATCGGCACAGGCTACCTACCTTGGCTGATGCGTACCTGATGATCCTGCCCGGCCGAACGCGTCCGCGAGCAGGCCCGGAAGGCGCGTGACACGCGGGCGCCCGCCGTTTTCCCGGACGGCGCGGGCCAGCGCACCGCCGACCGCAGGCACGACCGAAAGGTGCCGCTGAGCCCGCGTGAGGGCGGTGTAGACCAGCGGACGGGTGAGCAGGCCGCCCGATTCCGGCGGCAGCACGACAACCACCGCCGGCCATTCGCTGCCCTGCGACCGGTGCACGGTGATGGCCCAGCCGTGCCGCAGGTCGCTCCACGACGTCACCGGCACGGTCACCGGCGCGCCGCTGAACGTGATGACGAGACCGTCGGAGGTGCGGGCAGTGACGGTGCCGACCTCCCCGTTCGCAAAGCCCTCGTCAAGGTGATTGGCGATGGCGACGACCCGGTCGCCGACATCGAAACGGCGCGCTGGGCTGACCGTCTTGCGTCCCTTGGCCCCCTTGGTGTCAGCCGCAGCAGCGCTGGGGTTGAGCACCTCCTTCAGCGCCAGGTTCAGCGCCTCGGTACCCGCCGGCCCGCGGTGGACCGGGGTGACGACCTGGATGTCGGCGCTGGAGATCCCGAGGACGCGCGGGATGGAGTCGGTGACCAGCTGCACGACCCGGCGGGCGGCGTCGGTGCTGTCGCGGCTCGGGACGATGACCACCTCGCGCGCCGGATCCTCGACCGCAGGCAAGGCCCCGCCGCGCACGGCCGTGGCGAGGCCGGCGATGGTGCCGCCTTCGGCCTGGCGGTAGAGGGTGACGAGCTCGGTGGTGACGACGGTGCCGGAATCGACGAGGTCGCCGAGCACCCGCCCGGGACCGATGCTCGGCAGCTGCGCCGGGTCGCCGACCAGCAGCAGATGCGTCCCGTCGCGGCACGCTTCGACGACGGCAGCCGCCAGTTCCGCGTCGAGCATCGACGCCTCGTCGACGACGACGACATCGGCGTCGAGCGGCCAGCTCTCACCACGAGTGAACACCGGGCCCCCGTTAGGTCCGGTCTCGCGCACCGGTTGAGCGCCCAGCAGCCGGTGGACCGTGGACGCGCTCTGCCCGGTGAGCTCCTCGAGCCGCTTGGCCGCCCGCCCGGTGGGTGCGGCAAGCGCAACCGTGCACCCGCGGGCCGTCGCCAGCTCGACGACCGCCGACACCGTGCGGCTCTTGCCGGTGCCAGGGCCACCGGTCAGCAGGCTGACACCGTTGACGAGCGCGGCGACCACCGCCGCGCGTTGCGCCTCGTCCAGGCCCGTCACGCCGAGCGCATCCGGCTCACCGATCGGCTTGGCGGTGGCGGTCAGCCGAGCCAGCCCCTCGGCCAGTGACTCCTCGGCCATGGCGTAGCGGGGGAGCGTGACGAGCCTGACCGGCGACCGCGCATCCTCCTCGGCGCCCTCCGGCTCCTCGGTGGGCTCGTCGACCACGACCCGGCCCGATTCCACCGCGCGCTCCAGCGCGTCCGCCGGGTCAGGCACCCCGCGGCTCAGCGCGCCGCTCAGGAGCGCGTCCAGGGACGACGCCGTGTCGCCGGCGCGGGCAGCGATCATCAGCAGATGCACGAGGACGGACGGGCCGCGGCTGGGCTCGGAGCGACCCTTGCCCAGCACGCTCGCCAATCGGTCGGCCTGTCGCAGGTCAGCCTCGCCCCCGTCGAGCAGCCGCCACGGATCGTCGCCAAGCACCGCGGCCGCGCCAGGGCCGAGCGCCCCGAGCGCCCCGCCGGCGAGCCGCGCAGGCAGGTCGGCCGCCAGCAGCAGGGCGACGACGTCATAGGTCGGGCGAGCGCGCGCGAAGTCGACCATGAGCTTGGCCGCGCGACGCGCCGACAAGCCCGGAACCGCGGCCAGCGCGTCTTCGGTGACGTCGGACGGTTCGTGGATCCCGGCCGCGGGGAGCTTGTCGCGTAGCGCCTTGCCCATCCCCGGCCAGAGCCCGGCCGCGCAGAACGCCGTGAAGATCTGCGCAGCGTCGGTTCCGGCGCGGGCGCCAGGACCGGCGCGGTCGACAGCGGGGGAACTCACCATCGCAGGCTACGGCGGTCACATCGGCAGACCAGGGTTATGCACACGGCCCGTCGCCGCGGGCCCCGGCCCGCCAATAATTTGGGGTTACGCACGCCTGGCGGGGTGATTTGCGTACCTTTCCCGAAGTTCTTGGTACGCGCGCTGACCGTTCAGCCCCAGGGCAACCGCTCCGGATAGCCGATCTCCGGCGCCGACACGTCGTCCAGCGCGCTGCGGATCGAGGCGGGCAGGCTCAGCTGCTCCGATTCCAGCGACGCCGCCAGCTGCGCCGCGGTCCGCGCACCGACGATCGGGGCCGTGACGGCGGGCCGGTCGCGTACCCACGCGATCGCGACGGCGACCGGGCTCACCCCGAGGCCCTTGGCAGCCGTCCGCACGGCCTCGACGACGCGGGTGGACTCGTCGGTCAGGTACGGCTCGACGAAGCGTCCCCAGGTGGGCGACGCCGCCCGCGAGCCGGCCGGTGCGCTCTCGCGGGCGCGCCCGTACGCGCCGGCCAGCACTCCCCGGCCAAGCGGCGACCAGGGCAGCAGCCCCATCCCCGCGTCCAGCGCGGCGGGGACCACCTCACGTTCCACGCCGCGGGCGAGCAGCGAGTACTCCATCTGGGTCGACACCAGCGGGGCCCGGCCCGCCGTGCTGTGCTGGCAGGCGGCTGCTTTGGCGGTCTGCCAGCCCGAGTAGTTCGACACCCCCACGTAGCGCGCGCGTCCGGTCGACACCGCGTAGTCCAGCGCGGCCAGCGTCTCCTCGAGGGGGGTGTCGGGATGCCAGGTGTGCACCTGCCAGAGGTCGACATGATCGGTACGCAGCCGGTTCAACGATCCGTCGAGGGCGGCGAGCAGCCGGCGCCTCGACGTGCCGGTCGACAGCGGACCGTCTCCCGAGCGGGCGCCCGCCTTGGTCGCGATCACCAGTTCAGCTCGGGCACTGCCCCTCATCAGCGCCCCGAGCATCCGCTCGGACTCGCCGTTGCCGTAGACGTCAGCGGTGTCGATCAGGCTGCCGCCGGCCTCGCGGAAAGCCGCGAGCTGCGCCTGCGCGACGTCCTCGTCGCAATCGCGACCCCACCCCATGGTGCCGAGCGCGAGCCGCGACACGACAAGCCCGCTCAGGCCCAACCGCCGGTGTTCCACGAGCTCTGACCTTACGGTGATCGCAGGCGTTCCCAGCGGCGCCCGACCGTAGGCAGGAGCAGATCCTGAATTACATCCAGGCATCCGTGTTGGGGGTCGTGGAGGGGCTGACCGAATTCCTTCCCGTCTCCAGCACCGGCCACCTCACCGTCACAGAGCGGCTGTTCAACCTCAAGATCGATGATCCGGGGGTCACGGCGTTCACCGCGGTCGTCCAGTTCGGTGCCGTGGTCGCGGTGCTGATCTATTTCCGGCACGACCTCTGGCGCCTGATCAAGGCAGGGGTCGCGGCGATTCGCCAGCCGGCCAAACGGTCCGAACCCGCCGCGAGGGAGGCCGCCTTCATCGTCATCGGCACCATCCCGATCGCGATTGTCGGGCTGGCCGCCAAGAATGCGATCGAAGGGCCGCTGCGCAATATCGGGGTCATCGCGGGCGCGCTGATCGTGTGGTCGGGGGTGATGGTCGTCGCTGAACGGCGTGCCGGGCAAAACCGCGACGAGCGGATGCTTCGCGTGCCCGACGCCGTGATCATGGGTGTGGTGCAGTGCTTCGCGCTGGTCCCGGGGGTATCGCGGTCGGGGGCGACGATCAGCGCAGGCCTGCTACGCGGCATCGACCGGGTTTCCGCGACGCGGCTGTCGTTCTTCCTTGCCATCCCTGCGCTGACCGCCGCGACCCTGCTCGAACTACGCAAGGCTTTCGGCCACGGCGTCGGGGTCGGGCCCACCCTGGTCGGCACGGCGATCGCGTTCGTCGTCGCCTACGCGTCGGTCGCCTGGCTGCTGCGTTTCGTGTCAGGCCACAAGATCAGCGCGTTCGTCCCGTACCGGGTGGCGGCCGGGATCGTCATCCTGATCCTCATCGCCGTGGGCACCCTTTAGTCGCGAGCGGTCGCCACAAGCGGTAGACAGGACCTCGATGACAAATATCGTGCTCCTGCGCCACGGCCTGACGGCGATGACCGGTCCCCTCCTCGCCGGCTGGACGCCCGGCATCTCGCTGGACGAGCGAGGCGTCGCGCAGGCAAAGCGCGTCGCCGAGCGGCTCGCGCCGGTGCCGCTCGCCGCCATCGTGTCGAGCCCGTTGGATCGTTGCCAGGAGACGGCGGCGGTGGTGGCCGAAGGGCGCGGGCTGTCGATCTCGGTCGACGAGCGCATCGGCGAGTGCCGCTACGGCGACTGGACCGGTCAGGAGCTGAAGGTCCTCGCCAAGGACCCGCTGTGGAAGGTCGTCCAAGCCAACCCGAGCGCCGTCGTCTTCCCCGGCCCCGAGGGGGAGGCGCTACGCGATACACAAGCCCGGGCGATCAGCGCGCTACGCGAGTGGGACGCCAAGATCACCGCTGAGGCCGGTCCCGACGCCACCTGGCTCGCCTGCAGCCACGGCGACGTCATCAAGGCGGTCGTCGCCGACGCGCTGGGGATGCACCTGGACCTCTTCCAGCGCATCACCATCGACCCGTGCTCGGTGACCGTCATCCGGTACGCCGAATTGCGCTCGTTCGCCCTGCGCGTGAACGACGTCGGCGGCAGCATCGATGACCTGCTCCCGCCCAAGAAGAAGAGCCGCGGCCGCCGCAAGCCGTCGTCGGATGCGGTGGTCGGCGGAGGCAGCGGCGCCTGAACGCGTGATCGCGATGCGCGGTGCCTGCGCGCCACGTACTTTCGAGATGCCATGACGTACGCGGCCGACCCCCAGGACGAGCCTTCGGCGCCCGGCCCGGCCGATCGCCGGGCCGCCCTCACTTTGCTGCGCGAGGGAATCATCGACGTCGAGGGCCGGATGATCGACGCGAGCAACGCGACGCTCTTCTGTTCGATCACCACCGACGAGGTGACGGCGCAGTGCGTCTACAAGCCGATCCGGGGCGAGCGTCCGCTGTGGGACTTCCCCGACGGCTCGCTGGCCGGGCGGGAGATCGCCGCCTACGAGGTCTCGGAGGCGACGGGCTGGGACATCGTGCCGCCGACGGTGATGCGCGAGGGTCCGTTCGGCACCGGGATGGTGCAGCTGTGGATCGACATCGACGAGTCGGTGGACCTGGAGCGGCTGGTGCGCAGTGAGCGGCCCGAGCTACGGCGGATGGCACTGTTCGACGCGGTGATCAACAACGCCGATCGCAAAGGCGGTCACCTGCTCCCGGTGGGCGGCGGCGCGCACGTCTTCGGGATCGACCACGGCATCGCGTTCCACTGCGAGGACAAGCTGCGCACCCTGCTCTGGGGATGGCGCGGGCGCAAGCTGTCGACGTCCGAGCGCGAGGTGCTGGAACGGCTGCGTTTCGACGCCGATCTCGACGAGCGTCTGCGCGAGGTGCTGACCACCCGCGAGGTCACCGCCACCCACCGCCGGATCGACCGGCTGCTACGCACGGGCGTCTTCCCGTCGCCGAGCGGTGACTGGCCCGCGATTCCCTGGCCGCCCTTCTGACCGTTTGCCCCGCTAATGTCAGGGGGTGCGAGCCTGGCCAGCGACCCCGCCTCCCCGTCTGCCCGGTGGAGGTGAGCCGCTGCGGCTGTACGACACGGCCAGCGAGAGCGTCCACCCGGTAGCGTCCGGCCCCCTCGCGCGTATGTACGTATGCGGCATCACCCCGTACGACGCGACGCACATGGGCCACGCCCTGACGTACGTGAGCTTCGACCTGGCGCAGCGAGCGCTCATCGACTCGGGGGTCGAGGTCAGCTACGTCCAGAACGTCACCGACGTCGACGAACCGCTGCTCGAGCGGGCCGCCCGCGATGGGGTGGACTGGGTCGAACTCGCCAAGGCGGAGACGGAGCGCTTCCGCCACGACATGACCGCGTTGCGGGTGCTGGCGCCGCAGGCCTACATCGGTGCGGTCGAGGCGATTCCGCTGATCATCCCGGTGATCGACAAGCTGATGGCCGACGGCAACGCCTATCGCGTCGAAGCCGACATCTACTTCTCGATCCAGACCTCACCGCATTTCGGTGCCGTCGCCGGGCTCGCCCGCCAGCAGATGATCGCGCTGTTCGCCGAGCGCGGAGGGGATCCTGACCGCCCCGGCAAGCGCGATCCGCTCGACCCCGTGCTGTGGCGTGCTGAGCGTCCGGGCGAACCCGCGTGGGACGCCCCGTTCGGCCGCGGCCGGCCGGGCTGGCACGTCGAATGCGCCGCCATCGCGCTCGAGCATCTCGGCGCCGAGATCGACATCCAGGGCGGGGGCAGCGATCTCGCTTTCCCGCACCACGAGTGCAGCGCAGCGCATGTCGCGGCCGTCTCCGGACGCTGGCCGTTCGCCGGCAGCTACGTGCACTCCGGAATGCTGGCCTACAAGGGCTCGAAGATGTCGAAGTCTTTGGGCAACCTGGTTTTCGTCTCCGTGCTGCGCGGCGACGGGGTCGATCCGATGGCCATCCGCCTGGCCCTGCTCTCCCGGCACTACCGCTCCGACTGGGAGTGGAACGCGGAGATACTCGATGACGCGATCGCCCGCCTCGCCCGCTGGCGCGCCGCCGCCGCGTGTCCGGGCGGACCCGATGGCATCAACCTGCTGGCTCGCCTGCGCAGCTGCCTGGCCAACGACCTGGATGCCCCCTTGACTCTCGCCGCCGTCGACGCCTGGGCCGCCGGTGCACTCGCCGGCGATACCGCGGATCCCGACGCGCCAGCGCTGATGCGCACCGCCGTCGACGCGCTCCTCGGGATCGCGCTGTAGCCCGGCCCGGCGACAGGAAACCCGCGGCCGACCCACTTGCCGGTCGTCAGTCGTTGGAGCGGCGGCGCAGGTAGCGCTCGAACTCCCGGGCAATGGCATCGCCGCTCGCCTCGGGAAGTTCGGTCTCGGGTTCGCGCTGCTCGAGAGAGCGCACGTACTCGGCGACGTCGTCATCACCGGCGGCCAGCTCGTCGACCTGGCGTTCCCATGCCCGGGAGCGTTCGACCAGGTCGAGCAGTGGCACGGCGGTGTCCAGCAGGTCCTCGACCCGGCGGAGCAGGGCGAGCGTGGCTTTCGGGCACGGCGGCTGAGCGACGTAGTGCGGGACCGCGGCCCAGAACGACACCGCGGGCAACCCGGCGGTCTGGCACGCCTCGCCGAAGACACCGACGATGCCGGTAGGGCCCTCGTAGCGCGAACTCTCGACGTTCATCTCGGCCGCGGTCGCCGCGTCACTGGCCGTCCCGCTGACCGGCACCGGGCGGGTGTGCGGGGTGTCGGCCAGCAAGGCTCCCAGGGTCGCCACGAGATCGATGTCCAGCGCATGCGCGCCCTCGATCAGCTCCTCGCAGAACCCGCGCCAGCGCATGTTGGGTTCGAGTCCGCGCAGGACGACGAGGTCACGGCCGGCGTCGGGGAGCCGGGCGACGGACAGGCGCGTCGTGGGCCATTCGATGTGCCGGGTACGCCCCTCGCCCAGCGACACGCTCGGACGGTTGACCTGGAAGTCGTAGTAGTCGTCAGGGTCGATCACTCCGACCGTGCGGGCGTGAAACACCTCTTCCAGATGCTCGACGGCAGCCGTCGCAGCGTCAGCGGCGTCGTTCCACCCCTCGAAAGCCGCCACCAGCACGGGCCTGCGCAGCTTGCCGACGTCCGAGAACTCGATCATGGCCACCTTTCCCCTGCCGCCTCGGCAGCCGGGGTCGTACCCGGGCCGCTCAACCGGGGCAGGCTGCACAAACGTTACGTCGTCCGGGCAGGGGTCTGGGGTCAGGAGGACAGCTGGGCAGGCCGCAGGGGTGTCAGCGGCCCTCGCACGCTCGTGCGCCTCGTTGAGCACGGTGTCCGCCGGGTTGGATCCATGCACCTTGTACGCGTCGTGCCCGAGCGGCTCGGCAGCCCGCTCCTCGGCGTGCTTGTTCATCGCGTGGTAAGCGCAGCCGACGACGAGCCGGGCACCGGAACCCGACGCCACTTGCGCGGCCCGCTCCGCAGCGGCGGCGGCCCCTTCGCGACGCCTAACTCCCCAGGCCCCTGCGCAGGTAACGCAGGCCGCGCGCGAGGTGACGTAAATCCGCAGGTCAGCTGGAGTCTCCCGATACCCTGGAGCGCATGGAGCTCCTCACCGCCCTGTCACAGCGCGTTCTCGTTGCCGATGGAGCGATGGGCACGATGCTCCAGGCGGCCGACCTCTCACTCGATGACTTCGAGGGTCACGAGGGCTGCAACGAGGTGCTCAACGCGACCCGCCCCGACGTCGTCGCCGGGGTGCACGACGCCTACTTCGCCGTCGGCTGCGACCTGGTCGAGACCAACACGTTCGGTTCAAATCTGGCCAACCTCGGCGAGTACGGCATCGAAGACCGCATCTACGAGCTTTCGGCGGCCGGCGCACGCATCGCGCGGGAAGTGGCCCATGGCTGGGCTACCCCTGACCATCCGCGATGGGTGATCGGGAGCGTCGGTCCGGGCACCAAGCTGCCCACTCTGGGCCATGCGCCGTTCGCCTCGCTTCGCGACGCCTACCAGGCCGAGGTGGCCGGGCTGATCGACGGCGGGGCCGATTGCGTTCTCATCGAGACGGCGCAGGACCTGCTGCAGGCCAAGGCCGCTCTGATCGGCGCGCGCCGGGCGTTCAGGGCAGCAGGACGCAAGCTGCCGCTCTTCGCCCAGGTCACCATCGAGACGACCGGCACCATGCTGCTCGGCACCGAGATCGGAGCCGCGCTCACCGCGCTCGAGCCCCTCGGGATCGACGCCATCGGCCTCAATTGCGCGACCGGTCCGGCGGAGATGAGCGAGCACCTGCGCCACCTGTCGCGCCACGCCCGGGTGGGGCTGACCTGCATGCCCAACGCGGGACTTCCCGTCCTCGGCTCGAACGGCGCCAGCTACCCCCTGACCCCGCAGGAGCTCGCGGACGCGCACGACTCGTTCACCCGCGACTACGGCATCGGACTGGTGGGTGGCTGCTGCGGCACGACCCCCGAGCACCTGCGGCAGGTGGTCGAGCGCGTTGGCGGACGCGAGATCGCGCACCGCAAGAGCCACGGCGAGCCGTCGTCCTCCTCGCTCTACGCCGCCGTCCCGTTCCGGCAGGACTCGTCCGTGCTGATGGTGGGGGAGCGCACCAACACCAACGGCAGCAAGGCATTTCGCGAGGCGATGCTCGAGGCGCGCTGGCACGATGTCGTCGAGATGGCCCGCGACGCCACCCGCGACGGCGCGCACGTCCTCGACCTGTGCGTCGACTACGTCGGCCGCGACGGCGCCATCGACATGCACGAGGTCTCCTCGCGCTACGCGACCGCGAGCACGCTCCCGGTGATGCTCGACTCGACCGAGCCGGCCGTGATCGAAGCAGGCCTGGAGAACCTCGGTGGCCGCTGCATCGTCAACAGCGTCAACTTCGAGGACGGCGACGGGCCGGAGTCGCGCTGGGCGCGCGTGCTCCCCATCATCACCGAGCACGGCGCCGCCGTCGTCGCGCTGTGCATCGACGAGACCGGTCAGGCGCGTACGGCCGAGCACAAGGTCGCCGTCGCGGAGCGGCTCATCGACACCCTCGGCAGCGAGTGGGGCATCCGGGAGGGCGACATCCTCGTCGACTGCCTGACTTTCACGCTCGGCACCGGCCAGGAGGAATCGCGAGGCGACGGCGCAGCGACCATCGAGGCGATCCGTGAGCTGAAGCGGCGCCGCCCGGCAGTGCAGACCATCCTCGGGCTGTCGAACATCTCGTTCGGTCTGTCGCCGGTCTCGCGGGTGGTGCTCAACAGTGTCTTCCTCGCCGAATGTTCCCGCGCGGGACTGGACGCCGCGATCGTGCACGCGTCGAAGATCCTGCCGATGTCGCGCATTCCCGACGACCAGCGCGAGTGTGCCCTCGACCTGATCTACGACCGGCGGCGCCCGGACTACGACCCGTTGACGCACTTCCTGGAGCTCTTCTCCGGCGTCACCAGCAACGGAGCTGACAAGGCCACGCGGGCGGAGGAACTGGCCGCCCTTCCCCTCTCCGAGCGGCTCGAACGCCGGATCGTCGACGGCGAACGCACGGGCCTGGAGGCCGACCTCGATGAGGCACTGGCCACCCGGCCGGCGCTCGAGATCGTCAACGACACCCTGCTGGCGGGGATGAAGACCGTCGGCGAACTGTTCGGCTCGGGTCAGATGCAGCTGCCCTTCGTGCTGCAGTCGGCCGAAGTCATGAAGACGGCCGTCGCCTACCTCGAACCGCATATGGAGAAGTCCGAGGACGGTGAGGGCAAGGGCACGATCGTCCTCGCGACCGTCAAGGGCGACGTCCACGACATCGGCAAGAACCTCGTCGACATCATCCTGTCGAACAACGGCTACTCCGTGGTCAACCTGGGGATCAAGCAGCCGGTGAGCACCATCATCGACGCGGCGCTCGAGCACAAGGCCCACGCCGTGGGGATGAGCGGGCTGCTCGTGAAGAGCACCGTGATCATGAAGGAAAACCTCGAGGAGATGAACGCCCGGGGGGTCGCCGAGCGCTTCCCGGTGCTGCTCGGCGGCGCGGCGCTCACCCGGGCGTACGTCGAGGAGGACCTCAGCGACGTCTACGACGGCACCGTGCGCTATGCCCGTGACGCGTTCGAGGGCCTTCGCCTGATGGACACCGTCATGGCCGTGAAGACCGGACGCGAGCCCGCCGAGGCACTGCTGCCGAAGGCTCGCACCCGGCCGCGCACCAAACGGGTCGAGCCGGAGCCGGCGGCGGGTGGCCGCTCCGACGTGGCGACCGACGTCCCGATCCCCACCCCGCCGTTCTGGGGCGACCGGGTGGTTCGCGGTATCCAACTCGCCGACTACGCCTCCTACCTCGACGAGCGAGCGACCTTCCTCGGGCAGTGGGGGCTTCGATCGGCCCGCGGCAGCGATGGCCCGTCGTATGAGGAGCTGGTCGAGACCGAAGGCCGGCCACGGCTGCGCCACTGGCTCGAACGGCTGCAAGCCGAACAGCTGCTGGAGGCGGGCGTCGTCTACGGCTACTACCGCGCCGTCAGCAAGGACGACGACCTGATCGTTCTCGGCGAGAGCGGGGAGGAGCTCACCCGCTTCACCTTTCCCCGTCAGCGCCGTGACCGCCGGCTCTGCCTCGCCGACTTCTTCCGGCCGGAGCAGTCCGGAGAAGTCGACGTCGTCGGCTTCCAGGTGGTGACCATGGGACCGAAGATCAGCGGCGCGACGGCCGAGCTCTTCGCGAGCAACTCCTACCGCGACTACCTCGAGCTGCACGGGCTTTCCGTCCAGCTGGCCGAGGCCCTCGCGGAGTACTGGCACTACCGGGTACGCCAGGAGCTCGGCATCGTCGCCGACGACCCTGCCGACCTCGCCGGGCTGCTCAAGGTCGAGTACCGGGGAGCGCGCTTCTCGCTCGGCTACGGCGCCTGCCCCAACCTGGAGGACCGCGCGAAGATCGTGCGACTGCTGAAGCCCGAACGGATCGGCGTCGAGCTCTCCGAGGAGTCCCAGCTGCACCCCGAGCAGTCGACTGACGCGATCATCCTTCATCACCCGGCGGCCACCTACTTCAACGCTCGCTGAGCCGTGAGCACCAAGCCGTGGACGGGCGGTGAAGGGCCGGCCCAGCCCGGGCCGGCCGGCCTGTTCGACCTGCTGCGGCGCAGGGGTCAGCGGGGCCGTCACGAGCCGGCACCTCCGGCTGCCGTCCTCTTCGACCTCGACGGGCTGCTCGTCGATTCCGAGCCGCTGTGGACCGTCGCCGAGCATCGGGTCGCCGAGTCGCTCGGTGGAACGTTCACGCCGGAGATCAAGGAGCGAATGATCGGCAAGCGGCTCGATCTCGCGATCGGGGTGCTGCTGGACGGGCTGGACACGCCGCGGGCGCGGGCCGCCGATCCGCACAGCGTCGGCCAGGAACTGATGGCGCACACGGCAGCGCTCTTCGCTGAGGGGGTGCCGCTGCAGCCCGGCGCCCAGGAACTGCTCGACGCCTTGGGTGCAGCGAACGTCCCGCTCGCTCTGGTCTCGTCCTCCTACCGCCGGCTCGTCGACGCAGCCCTGATCGGGGTGGGGGCACACCGGTTCGCGGTGAGCGTCGCCGGTGACGAGGTGACGCACGGCAAGCCGGACCCGGAGCCGTATCTCACGGCGGCCAGGGAACTCGGGGTGGTGCCCGCCCGCTGCGTCGTCCTGGAGGACGCCCGGGCCGGGCTGGAGAGCGCCGCAGCGGCGGCCTGCGCCTGCGTCTACGTGCCGACATTTCCACTGGACCAGCAGTCCGGCGCCGCGCTGGACCTTCCGGCGCGCACGGTGCAGCGGCCCAGCCTGCGGGAGGTCGACCTTCGACTGCTCAGCGAGCTCAGCGTGCATCCCGGCTCCGCCGCCCGTCCGGGGTCTCCGGTGAGCTGACCCCGGCCGAGAGCTCGGTGCTGATCGATCTGAGCTGCTGCGGGGTCACCCCGCTCTCGAGCGCGACGCCAAGCAGGCGAGCGAGATTGTGCTCCGGGTCCGCGTCGTGGGCGCGCTCCAAAGCGACGGCAGCCAGCGCACCGTCGCCGAAGCTGAGGGCCGCCCACGCAAGACTCGCCAGCACCTGCACGTCGAACGGTGGGGGCGCGAGCGGGGCGAGTTCGCGCAGCACCGCCAGCACGCCCGCGATCTCTGTACCCGCCGTCCAGCTGACGATCTCATCGCGCACGATGACATCGCGCAGGCTCACGACGAGTTGCGCGATCTCGCTGTCCGGCAGGGTTCGGCCCGGCCGTGCCGGCCCGTCGGTGTAGCGCCGCACCACCTCCCACCACCGCTCGAGCGGGTACGCCGCCGGTGCGCCCAGTGCCCGCTCGAAGGCAGGGGCGAGCTCAGCCTGCCGCTCAGGCGAGGGTCCCACGGAGGCGCTGAGCGCTTCTCTACTGGCCAGCGGTGCGGTTCCCATCGCGACGAACGACGAGGCGACGAGGCTGTGGTCGGGCGCCCCGGCCACGGGGATCGCCCGGCCGTTCGGAGGGCAACACCTCGGCTCGTCGCACAGGTAGGACCAGAACCGCCCGCTGGCGACGACCAAGGCGTCCTTCACGCCCACGCCCTCGCGGCGCAGGGCGCGGATCAGCGGTCGGGCGAGGCGTGATCCCGGCTTGGCCCCTGGGCCACCACCGTCGTCGGGATCGAACACGATGAGCACCGCCGTGGTCGCACCGTCGGCGTGCAATCGGTTCACGACCACCCGGCGCAGCTCTGGCGGCGGGGTGTCGAGATCGAGCCGCATCGTCAGGCCGATCTGCTTGCCGCGCAGGCTGAGGACGACGAGGGAATGCGTTGGCGTGAAACCGAGCAGGTAAGGGACGGCGGCGAGCACCTGCTCGGGTGAGCTCAGGCGAAGGCGCGCCGGGGGCTGGGGGAGTGAAGGGGCGAGGGCCATGCGCCACGGTCGCCCGGATCAGCCGCCTCGCGCGACGCGATCACGACGGCTGTAGATCGAGCCGCTTCATCCACAACCACGAACGCAGACCCGTCAGGTCGTGGCGATGGCGCGTAGAACATCGAGCTTGGCAGCCCGGCGGGCCGGGAACACGGCGGCGATCACTCCGAGGAGGCCGGCAACGACGAAGAACACGATGATCGACTTCGCCGGGTAGCTGAAGTCGTTCAGCCCCTGATCGGCGAGCGGCGGCAGGATCGCCCAGCCGAACAGCGAGCCCACTCCTACCCCCAGAATCGCCCCGAACAGGGCGATGATCAGCGATTCGAGGCGGATCATGCGACGAAGTTGACCGCGGCTCATCCCGACGGCCCGCAGCAGACCGATCTCGCGCGTTCGTTCGGTGATCGATAGCGCGAGCGTGTTGACGATGCCGAAGAACGCGATGAGCACCGACAGCGCGAGCAGCACGTAGATCAGGTTGACCAGCTGCCCGATCCTGTTCTGCGCGCTCTGGATGTACTCGCCGCGGCTCTGCACCTTGATGCCGGGGTACTTGGCGAGCACGCCCTCGATGGTCTTGCGCAACGTCTCCGGGTTGGCTCCCGGGGCCGCGCGCACCAGGCTGACGATGTCGGTCAGGTTGGTCACGTAGCGCACGGCCGTCGCCCGGTCGATGAGGTAGCCGCCGGCGAGCTGGTTCTCCTTGTAGATTCCGGCGACCCGCAGCTGGGTCTGCCCGCCCTCGGAGAAGCCGACCTGGAGCACGGCGCCGACCTTCCAGCCCTTGTCGTCGGACACCTTCTTGCTGATCAGGATGGTCGTTGGGCCGAGCGCGCCGAGGTCGCCGGCCTCGGGCGTCAGCAGGATGTTGTCCTTGAGGGCGGCCGGGTTCGTGGCCGTTGCCGCGGCTTTGCTGCCCCCGATGCGCAGCGGCACGATCGCGATACCTGCCGCGGAAGCGACTCCGGGCTGGCCGGAGAGGTCACTGGTCAGGCTGTTGGGCAGGGCCTGGCTGCCCGAGCCGAGCAGGATGAAGGTCGCCCCGGTGCCCTTGCTGACGAGGGTGCCCACCGACGTCTTCACCGAGGCAGCCAGCACGCTGACGGCCGTGATCAGCGCGAGCCCGATCATGAGTGCCGACGCCGTTGCAGCCGTGCGGCGGGGGTTGCGCCGCGCGTTCTCGCTGGACATCACCCCGATGGCACCGAAGAGGCGGCGGATCGGCGCTCCGAGGGCCACCACGACCGGTCCCGCGGCGAGCGGCGCGAGCACCACCACCGCGACGAGCACGAGCATGGCTCCGACACCGACCTTCTCGGCCGCCTTGGTGCCGTGACCGGATACCCCGTTCAGGAGCGTCGCGAGACCGGCGATCGCGAAGACCAGTCCGATCACGCCGCGCTGGCGCAGTCCTTTGGACGGGATCGTGTACGTCTCGGACATCGCGGCGACGGGAGGCACCCGGCTGGCCCGCAGTGCCGGGAAGAGCGCGGCCAGTGTGGTGACGACGATGCCGAGCAGTAGCGCAACGATCACGGTCCGAGCGGCCACCACCACTCCCGCCGCCGGAATGTCGATCCCCAGCGAGCTGAAGAGAGCCTTCATCCCGATCGCGATGCCGATGCCCAGCGCCAGCCCGACGACTGATCCGACGACGCCGACAGCGAGGCCCTCGACGAGCACCGACCTCACGACCTGGCCCCGGCTGGCCCCGACCGCCCGCAGCAGCGCGAGCTCCCGGGCCCGTTGACCGACCAGCATCGCGAAGGTGTTGGCGATGATGAACAGCCCCACGACGAGCGCAATACCGCCGAATACCTGCAGGATCAGGTTGAAGAAGCCCAAGCCGTTCTTGATGCCGTTGGACGTCTCCTGGTTGAGCTGGTCGCCGGTGACAACGTCGGCCGACTTGCCCACCACCACCTTGATGCGTCCCGCGAGCACCGCCTGCGACACGCCCTTGTCAGCCGCCACGGTGATCTGGCTGAGCCTGCCCGGCTGAAGCAGGACCCGCTGCGCGGTCGGCAGGTCGAACGCGGTGAGGGTGGCCCCGCCGAGGCTGTCGATGTCCCCGACGGTGACGACACCGACCACCTGATAGGTCGTGGCCGGCAGGGTGCCGGCCTGGACCAGCACCTCCTCGCCGAGCTTCAGATGGGCTTTCTTGAACGTCCCGCGATCCACCGCGATCTGCGGGCCGTGAGGCGCGGTGCCTTCCCGCAGGGTGAGGGTGGCGAGCGGGGTTCCCGAGTAGTTGACGCCGATCCCGGGGGCGCCGGCGTTCTCCACCGGCTTGTTCGTGGCCGGGTCGATGATCTGAGCGGTACCGGACACGTTGGGCTCGGCCTCGCGCACGCCCGGCACCGCCTGCACCTTCGCCAGCAGCGATTCGGGGAGCGTCGAGCGGTCGGTGCTCGTGCTGGTGTTGCTGAAGCCGGCTCCGGTCGTGCCGCGGACGGCCACGGCGGTATTGCGGTTGATGGACGCGAACAGGTTCTCGAAGGCGCTGCCGATGGTGTCGGTGAGGACGTACGTGCCCGACACCATGGCGACGCCGAGCACCACGGCGATCGCGGAAAGCAGCAGCCGGACCTTGCGCGCCCACAAGCCCCGGAAGGTGACCCGCAGCATCAGCGACGGCCCTCGGGCGCGCCGGCGGCGGTGCCCGCGTCGAGCATCTTCATGCGGTCCAGCACCCGTTCGGCGGTCGGCTCGGAGATGCCGTCGACGATCTGGCCGTCACTGAGGAAGACCACCTGATCGGCGAACGACGCCGCTGTCGGGTCGTGAGTGACCATGATCACCGTCTGCCCGAGATCGCGTACCGACTGCCGCAGGAATCCCAGCACCTCGGCGCCGGAGTGGGAATCGAGGTTGCCGGTCGGCTCGTCGGCGAAGATCACCGCAGGCCGGGAGACGATCGCCCGCGCGCACGCCACCCGCTGGATCTGACCGCCGGACATCTCGGTGGGCCGGTGCTGGAGCCGATCCTCGAGCCTGAGTGTCTTCACCACGCGGTCGAACCACGCCCGGTCGACCTTGCGGCCCGCGATATCCAGCGGAAGGCGGATGTTCTCGGCGGCGGTCAGTGTCGGCAGCAGGTTGAACTGCTGGAAGATGAACCCGACCCGGTCACGCCGGACCTGGGTCAGCTTCTTGTCCGACAAGGTCGAAAGCAGGACAGGCTTCTCGCCGGGCTTGCCGCCGCCGAGCCACACCTCGCCGGACGTCACCGAGTCGAGCCCGGCCAGGCAATGCATGAGCGTCGACTTGCCCGATCCCGACGGTCCCATGATCGCGGAGAACATTCCTGCCGGGAAGCCGACATTGACCTGCCGCAGAGCCGTGACCCGGGCTTCACCGCTGCCGTAATCCTTCGAAAGGTCGATCGCCTTGACGGCCAGGGGCGGGGTTCGTACCGGGCTGGCGGAGATGCTGCTCACACGATCACCGTACGGTCAGACGCGATGCGTCCCCGCGTCTGACACCATCAGGCGTGTGACCGCACCACAGCCCCCTCCGCCGCGCAACGTGCCCGGCCGGGGAATACGCCTGCTGACGGTCCACCGGGTCCCGATCTACTTCTCGCCTTTCACCGCGCTCATCGTCGTGCTGTTCGCGGCGAGCTTCTCGACGCTGGCGCAGGAACGGGTCACGGGCATAGCCAACGCGCGCAGCTACACGCTCGGGCTGGCCGACGCGCTGATCCTGATGGCCTGCATCGTCCTGCACGAATTGGGTCATGCCCTCGTGGCGCAGCGTTTCCGGTTCGAGGTCGATGCGATCACGGTGTACGGCTTCATGGGCGTCACGCAGTTCAGTCCCGAGCCGCAGACCCCCGCGCGCAGCTTCCTCGTGTCGGTGTCAGGCCCGCTGGTGAACCTGGTCATCGGGACCGCCGCGCTGCTCGGCTACCCGCACGTCAACCCGAATACGACCGCCGGGTTCTTCGTGTTTTCCGTCGCCTGGATCAACCTCGGGCTCGGCATCCTGAACCTGCTGCCCGGGCTCCCGCTCGACGGCGGCGCCGTCTTCCTCTCCGGGGTCTGGAAGGTCACCGGCGACCGCAACCTGGCCACGCGCATCGCGGGCTACGGCGGCTACGTGGTCGCCGCCGGCTTCGTCATTTACGGCTTCCAGCAGCCCCAACGCGGCGCGGGCGTGTATTCGCTGCTGATCGCCGTGCTGCTGAGCCTCGGGGCGACGAGCGCGATCAAACGCAGCCGGGTCGTCGAGAAGCTTCCGAACGTCACGGCGGCCACCGTGGCCCGTCGCGCCGTCACGGTCGACGCCAACCAGCCGCTCTCCGAGGCCCTGCGCCGCGCCCAGGCGCAGGGTGTCACCGCGGTCATCGTCGCCGACAGCAGCGGGCGCCCCTGGGCCGTCATGAACGGTGCGGCCGCCGATGCCGTGCCTGAGGACCGCCGCCCCTGGACCACGATCAACCAGGTCTCACGTCCCATCGAGGACGGCATGAAGATCCCCACCGACCTCAGCGGCCAGCAGCTGATGGAGCGCCTCTCGCAGACGCCGGCGTCGGAGTACGTCGTCTACGGTCCCGACGGCCAGCCCACCGGGGTGCTCGTGATGGTCGACGTCGTGGCCCGGCTGGATCCAGCCGCCGCCAACCGATACGTGCCGCGCCGGTGAGCGGTGGCAACACCGGGCTCTTGAAGGTTGGCGACCGGGTGCAGCTGACCGACGACAAGGGCCGGCGGCACACTGTCCTGCTGACCGCAGGCAAGCAGTTCCATACGCACAAGGGCGCCATCGAGCACGACACGCTCATCGGCAAGCCCGAGGGAATCGTCGTCGTCAGCACCGGCGGCACCCCGTACGTCGCCTTCCGGCCGCTGCTGTCGGACTTCGTGCTCTCGATGCCGCGGGGTGCGACGGTCGTCTATCCCAAGGACGCGGCGCAGATCGTCGGCTTCGCTGATGTCTTTCCGGGGGCCCGGGTGCTGGAGGCGGGCGCCGGCAGCGGTGCGCTGTCCTGCTCGTTGCTGCGTGCGGTGGGGGAGTCCGGCCGGGTCATCTCCTACGAACGCCGGGCTGATTTCGCCGAGATCGCGGCGCGAAATGTCGAGATGTTCTTCGGCGGACCGCACCCGGCCTGGGAATGCCGGGTCGGCGACGTCGGCACCCGGCTCGACGATGAGCCCGAACTGCCGGCGGTCGACCGGGTCGTGCTCGACATGCTCTCGCCGTGGGAGGTGCTACCGGCGGTGACGGCAGCGCTCATCCCGGGCGGCGTGCTGTGTGGCTACGTCGCGACGACGACCCAGCTCTCGCGTCTGGTAGAGGCCGTACGCGAGTGCGCTTCCTACGCCGAGCCGGCCAGCTGGGAAAGCATGATGCGCGGTTGGCACGTCGACGGGCTGGCTGTGCGCCCCGACCATCGGATGGTGGGGCACACCGGGTTCTTGATGACCGCTCGCCGGATGGCGCCCGGGGTCAAACCACCCGCGCGGCGCACCCGACCGGCCAAGGGGGCACGGCCCGTCCCCACCGCCAGCGCGGATCCTGCAGATCAGTCAGCCGGCCCGCCGACAGATCAGCCAGTCGGCCCGCCGACAGATCATCCAGTCGGCCCGCCGACGACGGAACCGTCGTCGGCCGTCACGTAGATGCATTCCCCGGGGCACTGCTCGGCCGCGTCGATGACCTCGAGTTGCAGTGATTTCGGGACATCCACCTCAGCGCCGACGGCCGTCTGCAACTCGCCGTCGGGACCCTTCACGTAAGCCAGTCCATCGATGTCGAACTCGAAGACCGCGGTGGCGTACTGCACGCAGAGACCGTCGCCAGTGCACTTGTCCTGATCGACGTAGACCCGCATACCTCGACGCTAGCAACCCGCCGGCCAGCCAGGCTTGTCACAGGCCGATAACAACGGGCCCGATAACCGATGACGCAAGCCCGAATGGTGTCGCCCCTCACGCCGACAGATGGTTAGTGTGGGCTCTCGACCCGACCGGGGAGGTGACGGCTGTGGCTGGTCCTCGTCCACCCGCGGGCGGGCGCGGCGAAAAAGGCCCGTCCGATCCGCAGTCCAAGCAGGCTGCGTCGGCCAAGGAGGTCGAGCAGCTGCGGTCCCAGATCGCCTTCCTCGAGGAGGAGATCGCCGGCCTTCGCAGCCGGCTCACCGAGTCGCCGCGCGTCGCGCGGATGATCGAGGAGCGGCTCGCTGAGAGCCAGGCGCGGATGCGCGGGCTGGTCGGGCAGAACGAGAAGCTCGTCGCCACGCTCAGGGAAGCGCGCGATCAGGTCGTCGCGCTCAAGGAAGAGATCGACCGGCTGGGCCAGCCGCCGAGCGGCTACGGCGTCTTCCTCGCCGCGCACGACGACGACACGGTCGATGTCTTCACGCAGGGTCGCAAGCTTCGCGTCACGGTGTCACCGGCGGTCGAGATCGGCGGATTGCAGCGCGGCCAGGAGGTCATGCTGAACGAGGCGATGAACGTCGTGCGCGCGCTGGACTTCGAGCGCCAGGGCGAGGTCGTGCTGCTGAAAGAGCTGCTCGAGGGCAACGACCGCGCTCTGGTCGTGGCGCACGCCGACGAGGAGCGGGTCGTTCACCTCGCTGCCCCACTGATGGATGGGCCGCTGCGCAACGGTGATTCGCTGCTGGTCGACACCCGCAGTGGATGGGCGTACGAGCGGGTCCCCAAGTCCGAGGTCGAGGAGCTGGTGCTGGAGGAGGTTCCCGACGTCGCGTACACGGCGATCGGCGGTCTCGCGGCCCAGATCGAGTCGATCCAGGACGCGGTCGAGCTGCCCTTCCTGCACAAGGACCTGTTCGCCGAACACCAGCTGAAGCCGCCGAAGGGTGTCCTGCTCTACGGCCCTCCCGGCTGCGGAAAGACGCTGATCGCCAAGGCGGTCGCGAACTCGTTGGCCAAGAAGGTCAAGGCGCAGAGCGGCAAGGGCGATGGGCGGGCCTTCTTCCTCAACATCAAGGGCCCCGAGCTGCTCAACAAGTACGTCGGCGAGACCGAGCGGCAGATCCGGCTGGTCTTCCAGCGGGCCCGCGAGAAGGCGTCCGAGGGGATGCCGGTGATCGTCTTCTTCGACGAGATGGACTCGATCTTCCGAACCCGCGGAAGCGGCGTGAGCTCCGACGTCGAAAACACGATCGTTCCGCAGCTGCTGGCCGAGATCGACGGCGTTGAACTGCTCGAGAATGTGGTCGTCATCGGCGCGTCCAACCGCGAAGACATGATCGACCCCGCGATCCTGCGGCCCGGCCGTCTCGATGTGAAGATCAAGGTCGAGCGCCCCGACGCCGAGTCCGCGCGCGACATCTTCTCCAAGTACGTCATCCCCTCGCTCCCGCTCCACCCTGACGATCTCGCGGAACATGCGGGCAACCGCGAGGCGACCTGTGCCGGGATGATCCAGCGGGTGGTCGAGCGGATGTACAGCGAGTCCGACGAGAACCGCTTCCTCGAGGTCACCTACGCCAACGGTGACAAGGAGGTCCTTTTCTTCAAGGACTTCAACTCGGGCGCGATGATCGAAAACATCGTGGCGCGCGGCAAGAAGATGGCGGTCAAGGCATTCCTCGAGACGGGCCAGAAGGGCCTTCGAGTCTCCCACCTGCTCTCGGCCTGCCTGGACGAGTTCAAGGAGAACGAGGACCTGCCCAACACGACGAACCCGGACGACTGGGCCCGCATCTCCGGAAAGAAGGGCGAGCGGATCGTTTACATCCGCACCCTCGTTACGGGTGGCAAGGGCAACCAGACCGGCAAGTCGATCGACACGATCGCGAACACCGGCCAGTACCTCTAGTCCGACGGTGGTGTAATTTTTCTTACACCGATGCAGGTCGACGTAGCTACGGAGGCGACGTGGACGAAAGAATCTTCACCAAGGCGGCACCGGCGCAGACGCCTGGGGTGCGCATCGGGGACGCTGAACGTCAGGCCGCGACGCACCAGTTGCAGCAGCACTTCGCCGAGGGACGTCTCACCTGGGAAGAGCTCGACGAGCGCCTGGCGGTGGCCTACGCCGCCCGCGTGAACGCCGACCTGGAAGCACTGTTCACGGATCTCCCCATGCTCGCGCCGCCGCCGGCGCCGCCCCGCACGCGTACTCAGCTCGCCGCAGCCACGCTTGGCAGCTGGGATGTGCGCCGGCTCCTGCTAGTGGGTCTCGCCGTTGCGGTCGCCGCCTTGGTCACCCGCGGACTGGCCATCCCCGTGGTCCTGATCTGGTGGTTCCTGGCATCAAGCCGACCGGGTCGGCACGGGTCGATCTGCCGGCGCCAGCAGCGTCATCACCACCCTCATGAGCCGCATCACCACGGCAAAGCCCAGAGCTGAACGTGCCCGCCCGCGCGGATGCCGGAGCGGCGCGCCAAAGCTTGTGAGGCCCGTACGTGCACCGTTACGCGCGGCGAAGCCTAGGCTCCTCACATGAGCGTGCGGCGCATCATGGGCTCGGAGACGGAGTACGGCATCTCCGTGCCCGCTGCTCCGTCGATGAATGCGATGCAAGCGAGCTCGCTCGTCGTCAACAGCTACGCGCAGCGCACGACCGGCGAATCGCGGGCACGCTGGGATTTCGAGGAAGAAAACCCGCTGCGTGATGCCCGCGGTTTCGAGGCGGCAGCGCCACCGCTGGTCGATCCGTCCGCGCCGGCCAACGAGGACGATCTCGGCCTCGCCAACCTGATCCTGACCAACGGCGCCCGCTTCTACGTCGACCACGCCCACCCCGAGTACTCGACCCCTGAGGTCACCTCACCCCGCGACCTGGTCCTCTGGGACAAGGCGGGGGAGCGGATCATCGCCGAGGCGGCCCGGCGGGCGCTGTCCGTTCCGGGCACCTCGCCGGTGAACATCTACAAGAACAACACCGACAACAAGGGCGTCTCGTACGGCTGCCACGAGAACTATCTGATGTCGCGCAGCACGTCGTTCGCCGACGTCATCCGCCACCTCACGCCGTTCTTCGTCAGCCGCCAGGTGGTGTGCGGTGCCGGTCGGGTGGGTATCGGCGCCGACGGCAAGTCCGATGGCTTCCAGCTCAGCCAGCGAGCCGACTTCTTCGAGGTCGAGGTCGGCCTCGAGACCACGCTGAAGCGGCCGATCATCAACACCCGCGACGAGCCGCACGCCGATCCCGAGAAGTACCGCCGGCTGCACGTCATCATCGGCGATGCGAACATGAGCGAGCTGTCGACCTACCTGAAGGTCGGCACCACCTCGCTGGTGATCGCGATGATCGAGGCCGGCTGGCTGGTGGCCGATCTCTCGCTCGAGGCGCCCGTCGCCACGCTGCGCGCCGTCAGCCACGATCCGTCCCTGACCAGGCAGGTCATCCTGCGCGACGGCCGGACCATGACCGCTGTGCAGCTGCAGATGGAGTACCTGGAGCAGGCGCGCAAGTTCGTCGAGGACCGGTGGGGCAGCGACGCCGACGAGCAGACCCGTGACGTGCTCACCCGCTGGGAATCGACGCTGGTGCGACTCGAGGCCGAGCCGATGAGCCTGTCGCGGGAGCTGGACTGGGTGGCCAAGCTGGCGATCCTCGAGGGCTACCGCGAGCGTGACGGGCTTGATTGGAGCTCACCGCGCCTGCAGCTGGTCGACCTGCAGTACAGCGATGTCCGTCCGGACAAGGGTTTGTACAACAGGCTGGTCGCGACCGGCCGGTTCGACCGGCTCGTCTCCGAAGCTGAGGTGGAACGGGCGACCACCGAGCCGCCCGAGGACACCCGCGCGTACTTCCGGGGGCGCTGCCTGGCCAAGTACGCGGGCGAGGTCTCCGCGGCCAGTTGGGACTCCGTGATCTTCGATGTGGGACGCGAGACGCTGCAGCGAGTGCCGACCATGGAACCGCTACGCGGAACGCGCGCTCACGTCGGTGACCTTCTGGACCGATGCTCAACGGCAGTCGAGCTGCTCGATGCTTTGGCAGGCGGCAACTGACCCACGGCGAGCCGTGCCTCACCACCACTTGCAGGCGGGCGCGCACCCAGGGACGTAGGGTCCCTTTGCAGTCCTATGAGGAGGGCGTATGGCGAACACGGATGGCGGGGGACAGCAGCGCGCGGCGCGGCGCCGCGGCGAGTCGGATGAGGTCGCGACCACCGACGAGGCGCAAAGCGATGTGCAGGAGCGGCACGAGAAGCTGGCCGACGACGTCGACGCGCTGCTCGACGACATCGACGAGGTGCTGGAGGAAAACGCGGAGGAGTTCGTCCGCGGATACATCCAAAAGGGTGGCCAGTAGGCCGCATCGGCTGTGTGGTGAACTTGGCGAGACCCGAGCGCCTACCGCAATGGACGCGGCCCGGTTGGCGGCCCGGTGGTCCCATCATGACGAACCGCGAAGGCGGAGAGGGAGTATGGCGTGCGGGAGCGATTCGGTGACGGCGCACGGCTGCCGGATGCCTACCTGAGCGCTGGCAGCGCCTCGTTCACGGAGTTCCTGGCGGCGGCGGCGCCCGAGCTGCTCCCGAGTTCGCGAAGGCTCCCGGCCACGGCTGTCCCGGAGACGCCGCACGCCACCACCATCGTTGCGGCCGTGTATCCGGGCGGCGTGGTGATGGCCGGCGACCGGCGCGCGACGATGGGCAACCTCATCGCCCAGCGCGACATCGAGAAGGTCTTCCAGGCCGACGAATTCTCCGCCGTTGGCATTGCGGGTACCGCCGGGGTGGCGGTCGAGATGGTGCGCCTGTTCCAGGTCGAGCTCGAGCACTACGAGAAGATCGAGGGCACCGTGCTCTCGCTGGAAGGCAAGGCCAACCGGCTGGCCACGATGATCCGGGGCAACCTCGGGCTCGCCATGCAGGGCCTCGCGGTAGTTCCCCTGTTCGCCGGGTACGACCTCGAGACCGGCAGCGGCCGGATCTTCTCGTATGACGTCACCGGCGGGCGTTACGAAGAGCACCACTTCTACTCCGTCGGCTCCGGCTCGGTCTTCGCCCGGGGCTCCATGAAGAAGCTCTACCGCGAGAACCTGACCGAGGACGAGGCCATCCGGGTGGCGATCGTGGCGCTGTATGACGCCGCTGACGACGACTCGGCCACCGGCGGGCCCGACCTCACGCGCCGGATCTATCCCGTCGTCGCCGCGGTCGGCTCGAGCGGGTACCGCCGGATGGAGGACGCCGAGGTGGGCGCCGTGGTGCAAACCGTCGTCGACGAGCGCATGACCAACCCGGGGGGCTGACGTGACGACGCCGTTCTACACCAGTCCCGAGCAGCTCGTCCGGGACCGTTCGGAGTACGCCCGGAAGGGCATTGCCCGGGGTCGCAGCAATGTCGTGCTGACCTACGACGGGGGCATCGCGTTCGTCGCGGAGAACCCTTCGAAGGCGCTGCACAAGATCAGCGAGATCTACGACCGCATCGCGCTTGCCGCCGTCGGGCGCTACAACGAGTTCGAGAGCCTGCGCGTGGCCGGCGTCCGGCACGCCGACATGCGGGGCTATGCCTACGACCGTCGTGATGTGACGGGCCGCGCGCTCGCCAACGCGTACGCCCAGACGCTGGGTTCGATCTTCCTGGAAAACCAGAAGCCGTACGAGGTGGAGATCGTTGTCGCCGAGGTGGGCCATACGGCTGAAGAAGATCAGATCTACCGGCTGACCTACGACGGCTCGGTGTCGGACGAGCAGGGCTTCGTCGCGATGGGCGGGCAGGCTGACGCCGTCGCCGAGAGCCTCCGCCAGCACCACAATCCCGACGCTTCGCTCGAGGTCGCCGTCGCCGTCGCCGTCGCCGCACTGGAAGCCGGAACCGCAGGTCAGCTACTACCCACTCCGGGTGCGGGCCAGCCTTCCAACGCCGGTGAACGGCGGCTCACGGCAGCCACCCTGGAGGTCGCGGTCCTTGAGCGTGACCGCCCCCGGCGATGCTTCCAGCGGATCACCGGGGCGGCGCTCGAGCAGCTGTTGGCGGTTGAGTCCGCCCAGCCCTGACCAACCGTCTTCAAGTCACGCCCCGCTTCTGCCGACTGCCGTGCTGAGGGAGAAGCTGGGGGAGTAGTGACACGGCGTCGGGTACGGCCTTATCAGGCGTTGGACTTGCTCGTCGTTGCCCTCGGCGTTGCGACCCTCGTCCTGGCCCTCCCACGGTGGAACGCCGAAGGTCGCCCGCTCGGATGGGGCCTGGCGGCGATCCCGATCGTCATCCTGGTTTCGGCGTTCCCGCTGGTGCTGCTGCGTCCCGGGGGCGACGTCGAAGTCGGCTTCGACGCGGCCGTGCTGGTCGCGCTGGGGGTCGTCCTGCCGCACGCCCAAGCGCTCGTGATCTGGTCGATCGCCGGGATCCTGAGCCAGGTCGTCTCGAGCAAGCGGCTGTGGGCGCGCATGTTCAACGCCGGGCTCGTCGTCCTCGTCGGCGCGCTCACGCTCGCCGCGATGAGCCGTATCGGCGGCCTCGGGCACACCAGCGCCCGGGAGTTCATGGCCGTACTGGCCGGTGCCGCGATGTACTTCACCGCGGATTGGCTCATCACCGGCCTGTCGTTGGCGCTGGAGACCGGCCAACCCTGGCATCGGCTGCTGTTCGACCGCGACCTGCCGGTCTCGATGGTGTGGTTCTTCGGCATCAGCTGCCTCGGCTACCTCGCAGTCCTGCTACCCCGTTCGCTGCCGCTCTGGACCCTCTCCCTGCTCACCGTCCCGACCGTCGCCATGCTCGTGGCCGCACGCGCCGTGCGACGCGCCAGCGAGCACCAGGTACGGCTGAGCGCGCTGCTGGATGCCGCCAAGAGTTCGCAGCAGGCCGAGAGCCCGGAGACGCTCCTGGACAGCCTCACCGGTCACGCCCGGCGAGTACTGCGCAGCTCGCACGCCGCGATCGGGGTCAACCCTCCCGCCGAGGAGGAGATCGGCATCCGGCTCGATGCCCACGACGGACGCTGGCTCGTCTGCGCGCCGCGAAGCGCCCAGCCCTACGACCGGGTCGACCGGCGGGCACTGGCCGCCCTAGCGACGATCGTCGAGGAATCGCTGGTACGCCTGCGGATGGCGACGGAGATGACGGCGCTCGCCACCAGCGACCCGCTGACCGGCCTGGCGAACCGCACCGTCTTCCGCCAGCGCATCGCCGCCGCGCTGGAGCACCGCCGGCCGGGCAAGCACGTCGCCGTGCTGTTCTGCGACCTCGACGACTTCAAGCCGGTCAACGACCGGTTCGGCCACGAGGGCGGCGACGCGGTGCTGCTCACGATGGCGAACCGGCTCTCGCGATGCGTTCGCGAAGGCGACACCGTGGCGCGCCTGGGCGGCGATGAATTCGCGTTGCTGCTGCAGGACCTCGACGAACCCAAGGAGGCCATCCGCGTCGCCGAGCGCGTCGTCGCGGCGGCGCAGGAACCGATCCACCTCGCCGGGCGGGAGCTGCCCATCGGGGTGTCCGTCGGGTTGGCGGTCGATCACCCGCCGAGCGCGACCAGCAAGCTGCCGACGCGGCCCAAGCCCGTCACGCCCGATTCAGCTGCTGCCGCCGCCAGCACCCTGCTCGGCAACGCCGACCTCGCGATGTATCAGGCCAAGGCGAAGGGCAAGAGCGGCTACCAGCTCTTCGCGCCGGCGATGCGCACCGAGCGACTCGGCCGCATCGAGCTACGGGAACGGCTGCGGGGCGCCGCCGGGCGGGGTGAGCTGCTGCTGGAGTACCAGCCGGTCGTCGACCTGACGACCGGGGTGATCGACGGGTTCGAGGCGCTGCTGCGCTGGCGGCATCCCGAGCGCGGTCTCCTGCTTCCGGCCACGTTCGTGCCGTTGGCAGAAGAGGCCGGGCTGCTGACCGAGATCGGCGACTGGTTGCTGCCGCGCGCGTACGCCGATGGGTGCACGCTGAATGCGATCGCCGGACGTCGGCTGAACATGGGGGTCAACGTCAGTGTCCGCCAGTTGCGCGACGACCACTTGCTCGACCTGATCGACGGCTTGCCGTTCAACCGGCACGCACCGCAGCTGATCCTCGAAGTCACCGAGAGCGTCTTCGCCGACGACGAGCCGTACGCGCTCGCGTTGCTGGAACGGCTGCGCGAGCACGGGGTGCTGCTGGCGCTCGACGACTTCGGGATCGGCTACTCCTCGGTCGCGTACCTGCGCAACGTGTCCTTCACCCTCTGCAAGATCGATAGCAGCTTCACCGGCGGGCTCGGGCAGGATCCGCGGGCCGACGCGCTCTGCCGAGCGGTACTCGCGATGTGCGAGAGCCTCGGCCTGCCGGCGGTCGCCGAAGGGATCGAGGACCTGGATCAGGTCGCCCTGCTGCGGGCAGCCGGATGCCGGCTCGGGCAAGGTTTCGCGCTCGGACGTCCGGGCGATCTGTACTACGCTCGCGAGCTGCTACGGGCCGGGCGGATCCTGCTGGAACCCCCCGGAATACCTGGGCCAATACCCGGGCCGCGCGCTGCGCGGCCGGCGCGGCCATAGGGTAGGGGAGCACGCACACATTGGAGGACCGTGGACCGCAGGATCTTCGGACTCGAGAACGAGTACGGAGTGACGTGCGTGTTCCGCGGGCAGCGGCGGCTGTCGCCTGACGAGGTCGCGCGTTACCTGTTCCGCCGGGTCGTCTCCTGGGGTCGTAGCAGCAACGTCTTCCTGCGCAACGGCGCCCGCCTCTACCTCGACGTCGGCAGCCACCCCGAGTACGCGACCCCGGAGTGCGACTCGGTCTTCGATCTGGTCGCACACGACAAGGCGGGGGAGCGGATCCTCGAGGGGCTGCTCGTGGAGGCCGAGCGCCGGTTGCGCGAAGAGGGGATCGCCGGCGACGTCCACCTGTTCAAGAACAACACCGATTCAGCCGGCAACTCCTACGGCTGCCACGAGAACTACCTCGTCGGACGCCACGGCGAGTTCAGCCGGCTGGCCGACGTGCTGGTCCCTTTCCTGGTGACCCGGCAGGTGATCTGCGGCGCCGGCAAGGTGCTGCAGACCCCGCGCGGCGCCGTCTACTGCATCAGCCAGCGGGCCGAGCACATCTGGGAATCGGTCTCGTCGGCGACCACCCGGAGCCGCCCCATCATCAACACCCGCGACGAGCCGCACGCTGATGCCGAGCGCTTCCGGCGGCTGCACGTCATCGTCGGCGACAGCAACATGAGCGAGACGACCACGCTGCTCAAGGTGGGCTCGACCGATCTGGTGCTGCGGATGATCGAGGCCGGGGTCGTGATGCGCGACCTGACGCTGGAAAACCCGATCCGGGCCATCCGCGAGGTCAGCCACGACATCACCTGCCGGCGCAAGGTCAAGCTGGCCAACGGCCGGGAAGCGACCGCCCTGGAGATCCAGCGCGAGTACCACAAGAAGGCCGCGGACTTCGTCGACCGCCGCGGGGGTGACGCCATCGCCAAGCAGGTCATCGATCTGTGGGGGCGCACCCTGGAAGCCGTCGAGACGGAGAACTTCGGCCTGGTCGACCGCGAGATCGACTGGATCACCAAGTACGTGTTGATCGATCGTTTCCGTGCGCGGCACGGGGTCCCGCTCTCCTCCCCCGGGTCGCCGAGGTCGACCTGAAATACCACGACATCCATCGCGAGCGCGGCCTGTACTACAAGCTCGAACGCGCCGGAGCCGTCGACCGCGTATGCCGTGACCTGGACATCTTCGCCGCCAAGTCGATCCCGCCGCAGACCACCCGGGCACGGCTGCGCGGCGAGTTCATCCGCCGGGCGCAGGAACGCCGGCGCGATTTCACCGTCGACTGGGTGCACCTGAAGCTGAACGACCAGGCGCAGCGGACCGTGCTGTGCAAGGACCCGTTCCGCTCGATCGACGAGCGCGTCGACAAGCTGATCGCGAGTATGTAGCGCCGCTACTTCTTGCAGGTGAGCAGCGAGCCTTGCAAAGTCAGCTTGACCGTTTTGGCACCGTCACTCACCGTGCCGGTAATCTTGTCGAGGGTGCCCCCTTGGAAGGTCACGCTGCTTCCCTTCGTGGTGTACGAGCCGCCGGTGCCGCCGTTGTTCAGCGTGTATTTGCCGCCGGTGTTGAAGGTGATGACGCCGGTTCCGGTCGCGCCGGGCGCCGTGCAGGTGAAGGCCCCTTTCACGGTTTTCGTGCTGCTACCGCCGAGCGTCAGGACGAGCACCACCACGACGGCGGCGATGACCAGCACGCCGATGACGGCGATGATCAGCGGTTTGCGGGACTTGGGCTGCGGCGGGACGCCATAGCCGACCGGGCCACCCGGCGCTCCGAGTCCGTACCCGGGAGCCTGCCCGTACCCCTGAGCCTGGCCATAGCCCGGCGCCTGGCCGTGATCCGGCTGGGCGGCGCCGTAGCCGGGGGCGTTGCCCTGCGGGGCGGCACCCGGGGACCCGGCGGCGAACGGTGACGGGGCGATCATGGTTGCGCCGACGTCTTCCGCCGGTACGCTGCCGCCGGCTTCAGGCTCGCTGGGGCCGCCCAGTGCCGGCACCCACTCGGTGCCGTTCCATGCCCACTGGCCGTCGTCGGAAAGGGGGCGTCCCTGACTGTCGGTGCTCATAGCGTCCTCTCGCGATCTCTCGACGGCCGATTCCGGCGAGCGGCGGCCAGCAACGGGACCGCGGGTTCATACATCCTGGTCCAATCCTGACAGTTCCGGAGGTCCCAGGCGCGGTTTGGTCGATGACGGCTCGAAAACCGATCGGGTCGGGCCCCTGGGCGTGCGGCGCCGGCCGAGCGTCACGGCGACACAGGCCACCATCACGCAGGCGACGCCGCCCCACTGCCTGGCGGTGAGCGTCTCGCCCAGGATCGCCAGCCCGGCGAGTGCCGCGACCGCCGGTTCCATGCTCATCAACACCCCGAACATGCGTGCCGGGAGACGGCGGAGTGCCTCGAGTTCGAGGGTGTAGGGCAGGACGCTGGAGAGGATGCCGACGCAGGCGCCCAGCAGCAGCGAGCGGGCGTCAGCATGCCAGGCCCGCTGGGCTCCGAACGGCAGGCTGATCAGCGCGGCGATTCCCATCGCGAGGGCGAGCGGGGCAGCGCCCGGATGTTTGCGGCCCACAGCCGCAGAGACCAGGATGTATGCGGCCCAGCAGGCGCCGGCCAGCGCCGCCAGCACCAGGCCGATGATGCTCACCGACCCGCCTCCGCGGGCCAGCAAGAGGATGCCGAGGCCGGCGAGCGCGACCACTCCGGCGTCACGGGGCCGCCGGGAGCCGGCCACGGCGACGGCAAGAGGTCCGAGGAACTCGACGGTGACGACGGCTCCCAGCGGCGCGCGGGCGAGCGCCTCGTAGAAGAGCAGGTTCATCGCCGCGAGGGTGATCCCGTACAGCGCGATCAGCACCACTCCGGAACGTGGGATACGGGGGCGCCAGAGCACCCCGAGGATGACGGCGGCGAACAGCAGTCGTAGCGTCGCCGCTCCCGCCGCACCCACGTCGTCGATGACGTGCTTGGCCAGGGCACCGCCGATCTGCACCGAGACGACCGCACCCACCACCAGAAGCGGTGCAGGCGTGCTCGACAGGTGAGGACGCCTGATGGCGTTCAGCCGAGCCGCCCGTCCGGCAGGTGCAGGGCGGTCAGCCGGGCCGCGCCCGCGTCAGTGGCGTACCAGTCGTCGACATCCAGCGTCAGTACGGCAAGTGCTGACGGCGGGAAACCGGGCAGTTGCTCGCCGCCGGTCAGCTCCAGCACGAGTTGGTGGACGCCCGGGTTGTGCCCGACCAGCAGGACGGTGCGCGGCGGATCGTCGCGGGCCGACAGCTCACGTACCGCCTCCAGTAGCTCGTCGGCATCGGCCGCGTACAAGGGTTCCAGATACTCGACAGGGGCGGCGAGAATGAGGCACTCGACGGTCTCGCGGGTGCGCCGCGAGGGGGAGCTCAGCACCAGGTCGGGACCGATGGCCTGGATCTTGGGTGCCAGCACGCCGACCGCCCGCCGGCCGCGCGGACGCAGCGGCCGGGCGGCGTCGTCACCGCCGGGCGGTGGCTCATGCTGGGCGTGTCCGTGGCGCAGGACCAGCAGCTGCAGCGGCACCCCCGGAAGATTATCGGGCTCACGGCCGATCTATGCTCCGCGCATGGGTATGCCCGCCGACATCGGCATCATCGATCTGGGGATCGGCTTTCCCCACACCAGCGTCGAGGAGAAGAAGGCAACCTATGACTTCTTCCGCCCGCTGCTGAAAGACCAGCAGAGCGCGAAGGATTTCGAGTTCCCCGCGCAATACATGTTCAAGAATGTCCCGGATCTGGTGGAGCCGGGAACCGACGTCATCGCCTGGACCCTGGACAAGATGGACGAGTTCGGGATCCAGGTCGGCATGACCGGCTACGGGCCCAAGGGCATCGAGGCCAAGGAGCGCTATCCCGACCGCTTCGTCCTCAACTGCTCGCTGAACCCCAACGAGGGTGTCCAAACGCTGCGCAAGCTGCAACGAGCGAAGGACGAGCACGACGTCTGCTCGGCGATGGTGTTTCCGAGCGGGCAGTTCCCGCAGGTCGCGATCGACGACAAGAAGATGTATCCGATCTACGCCAAGTGCGTGGAACTCGACATCCCGATCTGCGTGAACGGGGGCATCGTCGGCCCGCGGATGCCTAGTTGGCCGCAGAAGGTCGAGCGCTTCGACGAGGTCTGCTACGACTTCCCGGAGCTCACCATCGTGATCATGCATGGCGCCGAGCCGTGGACCGAGCTAGCAGTGAAGCTGATGCTCAAGTGGCCTGGCCTGCACTACATGACGAGCGCCTTCGCCCCCAAGCACTACCCGAAGGCCATCATCAACTACGCGAACACCCGCGGCGCAGACAAGATCATGTACTGCGGGTACTTCCCGGCTGGGCTGTCGCTCGAGCGCCAGTTCACCGACATGCCGAACGTGCCGTTCAAGGACGAGGTCTGGCCGAAATTCCTACGGGAGAACGCGTTGCGCGTCTTCAAGATCAACGAGCGCATCGGGGCGTCGTCAACTTCCGCGTAACGGCCCGAACAGGTCGATAGTCCCTTCACGTTGCTCCGCCCCGGCGTCCATGATGTGGCCGGAAGGAGCGGAAGGGAGCCAGAGCGGTGGGCGGATGGTTCTCTCGGCGGGTGCTGGACACCGGACACCTGCCGTTGTTCTGCTTCTTCGTCGCGTTTCTGGTCACGTTCCTGTTCATCCGCTTCTCGGTGCGGATGATTCGCCGGCAAGTGAAATGGTGGCCGGGCAACGTCGCGCCTGGCGGCCTGCACATCCATCACGCGGTGTTCGGTGTCGTCTTCATGGTGATCGGCGGCCTCGCCGGGCTGGCTGCGCCGGACAATCCCGTCGGCGTTCCTTCGACATGCGCGGTGATCTTCGGGCTCGGGACGGCACTGGTGCTGGACGAGTTCGCGCTGATCCTGCACCTTGACGACGTCTACTGGTCGAATGCCGGCCGGCTCTCGGTGGATGCCATCTTCGTGGCGGTCGGGGTGACGGGACTGCTGCTGCTGGGAGTTGTCCCCACCGTCGCCACCGACGTCATGGGCGCCGCCAAGGACAAGAACGCGACGCAAGCGGCTGTCGCGCTGGCCGTCGCGCTGCTGCTCGACCTCGGGCTCGCCGCGATCACCCTGCTGAAAGGGAAGATCTGGACCGGCCTGTTCGGGCTTTTCCTTCCCGTCCTGAACCTGGTGGGTGCTATCCGCACCGGCCGTCCTGGCTCTCCGTGGGCGCGCAAGCGCTACCGGGACAAGCCCGGCAAGGCGGCGAAGGCGCGACGGCAGGAGATCCGCTATCGACGGCGCTTCGTGCGTTTCAAGGACCGGATGCAGGACGCGCTGGCCGGCCGGCCGGATGAGGTCGTTCCGGAGATTCCGGCCCAAGGTGTGCAGCTGGAGTTCGAAACGGCCGAGCCGCCGACGCATTCCTCCTAAAGCGGTAGCCGGTGGCGCAGGATGCCGTCCCCGTCAGCCCGCTCGGCGAGGATCCGGCAGAACTCGATAGCGTCGAGGGTCCGGTGCTCGCCGCCGGTTCCGGCAACGTAGCGTCCGCCGGCGGGACCGGTGAGCTCGAGGCTGAAGGACTCGCCGTGGGTGCCCGCCCACTCGGCGACGATGTCAGCGACGATGCGCCCGTCGTGCTTCGCATCAGCCCCGAACGACGTGCCGGCGGCCCGGGTGAGGTCGATCCGGTGCATCCAGACGTCGCGGGTGAAGCCGATGTCGAACAGGTAGGCCAGCCGCTGGCGTCCTACCGGCGCGGGGAGCTTCAGCAGAGGAAGGCGCGCAATGAGCCGCGGCATCTTGCTACGCGCCCGCAACGCCTTCCCGGAACCGGTCTCCCACTCGGCGATCAGCTCGTCGGTGGACAGCGTCGCCCGCTCACGCACCTGCAGCTCGTTCATGCCGTCCCACCAGTACTGGGCGCCGATCTCAGCGACGATCGGCTTGCCGGTGCGCACCTGGCGGAAGAACTCACGGGGGGAGGCCTGCCCGGCCGCCGAACCGACCACGTGCGCGGCCAACGCCTTCACGTCCCAGCGCGCGCAGTCGGTGCGCGCGGCCCAGGCGGCACGCTCGAGGGCGCGCAGGGCGGCACCGAACCTGACGTTTTCCTCCGCCGTGATCCGCATCGCCTCGGCATGCTTGATGCGCGGGATGGTGGTCACGTCGATGGCGGTGCCGGTGTCAAGGCCCGTGTTCATGTCGCTCATCCTTAGGTGGAGGTGGCGGACCGGCGCCGGTCGACGTCGGCGAGAAACATGTCGACGACCCGCCCGGCCTGGCGCACCCAGCGCTTGCCGCCCGGATCGTTCGCGATCTGCTGATGCGCCAGCCCTGACACGAGCGCGCTGAACACGTCGATGTCGCCCTGAGCGGTGACACCCGCTGCTGCCAGCCGTTCGACAGCGAGCTCGTAGAACTCGAGTGCCAGGGCGTAGGACTCCGGCGAGGGCGCGAAGCCCGGAATCGTGCGCTGCATCAGCAGCTGGTGGCGCACGATGTCGTCACTGGAGAACTGGACGAGATCGGCGGCCAACCGTCCCAGTGCCCGGCGCGGTTCACCCGACCTTCGACGGGTGGCGACGAAGTCGAGCAGCTGGCGATAGCCGTCGGCAAACATCTCGTCGTAGAGGTCGTTCTTCGACGCGAAATAGACATACAGCGAAGGCTGACGCAGGCCGACGCGGTCGGCGAGATCGCGCAGCGACAGCGCAGCTAACCCGTCACGACGCGCCAGCATCCAGGCCTCGGCCAGGATGGTGGCGCGCTTCGCGTCGCGCCGCACCTGCCGCGGATCCGTGCTCGTCAGCGTCACCGTCCGACCCCTCACCTATCAGCGATAGGGGAACTATCGGTGATAGGTAAGAAGGTGTCAAGCCCTGGGCCGGCACCGACTTAGCGCGGCCAATTCGCGCTTCGGTGCGGCGCGACGGCTCAGCGGCGTTCCAGCAGGAGCATCTGCTGCTCGGCATGATGGTCGCCGGCGGCAACCGGCAGGCCGGTGAGCCGCTCGACGTGCTCTCGCGTCAGCTCGACGGCGTCGGCCCCGCAGTTCTCCTCGACGCGCGAGACCCGCTTGGTCCCCGGAATCGGCACGATGTGCTCACCTTGCGCCAGCAGCCACGCGAGGGCCACCTGCCCGGGCGTGGCACCCACCTCGGCAGCGATGGCGGCCACCTCATCGGCGAGGCGCAGGTTGCTCTCGAAGTTGGCCTCGCTGAAGCGCGGGTTGTTCTGACGATTGTCGTCGGCGGGGATATCCGCCCGCGAACGGATCGCGCCGGTCAGGAAACCGCGTCCGAGAGGGGAGTAGGCCACGAATCCGATGCCGAGTTCGCGCAGCACGGGCAGGACTTCGGCTTCCTGGTCGCGGGTCCACAACGAGTACTCGGACTGCAGCGCCGTGATCGGGTGGACCGCATGGGCACGCCGGATCGTTGACGTCCACGCTTCGGACAGGCCGAGGTGGCGCACCTTGCCCTCCGAGACCAGATCGGCGAGCGCGCCCACCGTGTCCTCGATCGGTGTCTGCGGATCGACGCGGTGCTGGTAGCACAGATCGATGTAGTCGGTGTCGAGTCGCTGGAGGGAGCCCTCCACCGCGGCCCGCACGTTGGCCGGGCTGCTGTCGAGCGTGCCGCGCGGCCGGCCGGTGTGTGAGATGAAGCCGAACTTCGTCGCGATGACCACCTCATCGCGGCGGCCCCTGACGGCCCGGCCGACGATCTCCTCGTTGACGAAGGGACCGTAGGCCTCGGCGGTGTCGATGAACGTGACTCCCATTTCCAGCGCCCGGTGGATGGTGCGGATCGATTCCGCCTCGTCCGTGGCAGCCCCGTAGGCACCGGACATGCTCATCGCGCCGAGGCCGATGCGCGAAACCTCGAGCGCTCCCAACGTCGTGTGCTTCATCGCTCCATAATCCCCTTCATGCCCCGCGGCCCCGTTCCGACTGTCCCTGACTTCCCGGTCCAGTACGTCACCCGGATCCTGTTCAGCGACCTGGATGCGCAAATGCACGTCAACAACATCGCGTACGTGCGCTGGTTCCAGGAGGGACGCGCGGATTTCGATACGGGCGTGCTGAAGGCCGGCCTCGGCGGAGCGAAGCTGCGCCTCGTGCTGGCGCATCAGGAGATCGACTACTTCAGCCCGCTGCACTACCCGGGTTCGGTGACGGTCACGACGGGGGTGCTGCGCATCGGCGCCGCCTCCTACACGCTGGGGCACGCGGTCTTTCGTGACGACACGTGCCACGCGCTCGGTCAGTCCGTGATGGTGAAGCTCGGCGACGCGGGTGGAGCGCCGCTGTCGGACCACGAACGCGACGTCCTGGCCGGGCTACGGATCACCGGCAGCTGGTCAGCCTGAGCCGGCGTCGGGAGCGCGATAGGCGTCGATGAGGTCGAGGTATTCCTCGAGCAGGTCGGCGAGCAGCAACCGCCGGTCGGGCGACATCGGGGCCAGCACGCGCTCCATCAGCTGCATGCGCTCCTTGCCGATCCGCTTGGCCGTACGCCGGCCCGTGGCCGTGCAGCGCAGGATCACGTAGCGGCGGTTGTCAGGGTCGGGGACGCGCTCGAGCAACGCCAGATCGACGAGCGGAGCAACGGTACGCGTAGCCGTCGAAGGATCGATGAGCAGCCGGGCGGCCAGCTCGTGCATCCTGATGTCGCCTGCCGCGACCGACTCGAGCGCGTCGATCTGGCCGAGCGAGAGCTCGACCCCGCCGACGGTGTAGAGCTCGTGCTGCAGGCGCTGCCGGCGGCTGCTGCGACTCCAGCGCCGGGTGGCTTTGACGACGCGATCGCCGAGCAACTCGAAGCTGGCGCGCGACTGCTGGTCGGACCAGGCCCGCTTACCCGCACCTACCGAGCGGCCGCGAAGGACCGACCGACTGCTGCTCACGCGCACCCCCCAGGGTTGACTCTCGCAACAGTTGCAGGATACAAGAGCTGTCGTGCATGAGGTGACGATCCGCGGCGGCCTCGTCGTCGACGGAAGCGGGCGAGAGCCGCGGCCGGCGGATGTCGGCGTCGACGGTGGGCGGATCACCGCCATCGCTGCGGAGCTGGCGGGCCGAGAGGTCATCGACGCGCGCGGCTGCCTCGTGGCGCCGGGCTTCATCGATCTGCATACCCACTACGACCCGCAAGTCCTGTGGGACCCGATGCTCAGCCCGTCAAGCCAGCTCGGCGTCACCTCCGTGGTGGCCGGCAATTGCGGCTTTTCCATCGCGCCGTGCCCGCCGGCGTTGCGTGACTCGATGATCGCGACGCTCGTCAACGTCGAAGACATGCGATCGGCGACCCTGCATGCGGGCATCGACTGGTCGTTCGAGAGCTACGGCGAGTATCTCGACGCGATCGCCGGCCGCGGTACCGCCATCAACTTCGGCGGCTACGTCGGACATACCGCCGTCCGGCTGTCGGTGATGGGTGACGACGCGTACGAACGGCAGGCCCGCCCCGACGAGATCGCGGAAATGGCGTCGGTCGTGGCGCAGTCGATCGCGTCGGGCGCGCTGGGTTTCTCCAGCGATCGCTCACCGTTTCACCGCGGTGATGGCGGACGGCCGGTGCCTTCAGCCGTCGCGACTGTCGAGGAAGTTGCCGCGCTGTGGCGCGCCGCTGACGCGAGCGGAGCCGGTCTCATTCACGTGGCGCCGGGCGAAACGTTCGAGTGGGTCTACGAGTTGCAGCGAACGATCCACACGCCCGTCACGTGGTCGGCCATCCTTGCGTATCCCACCGATGCGGTGTCGAAGGCGCCGTGGGCTGCGAAGCTCGCGCGCCATCGCGCCGGCGTTGCCGCAGGCTCGAACGTGCATCCCCAGGTCACCTGCCGTCCGGTGACGTTCCAGCTGTCGATGGCCGATCCGTCGAGCCTGTACATGGTGCCGGCTTTCGGCGCGCTGTCGGCGCTGGATCGGGCGGGCCGCGTCGGCCTCTACCGCAGCGAGACGTGGCGCCGCCAAGCCTCCGCCGAGCTCGACTCGGGCAAGCACGTCGACATGCGCTGGGACCGCTGCGTCGTCGGCGAGACGACGGATCCGGGGCTCGCCGGGCGCACGGTCGCCGAGCTGGCTCGCGAGCGGGGCGTTCACCCGCTCGATTGCGCCCTCGACATCGCGCTCGCCGACGAGCTGTCCACCCGCTTCACCATCAATTTCGCCAACGACGATCCTGCCGCCGTCGCCGCGTTGCTGCAGGAGCCGGGCTGCGTCCTCGGGCTGTCCGACGCCGGCGCCCACATCGGCCAGATCTGCGATGCCGTCATGCCCCTCGACTTCCTCGCCCATTGGGTACGCGACCGCGACCTGATGTCGGCCTCGGCCGGTGTCCGCCGGCTCACGGGCGAGCTGGCCGATCTCACCGGCCTGCACGGCCGCGGCTACCTCACCGAGGGCGCCGCGGCCGACGTCGTCGTCCTGGACTGGGAGGCACTCGATCCCGGTCCCACCCGGCGGATCGTCGACTTCCCGGCAGGCGGCGACCGGCTCGTCGCCGACGCGCCTCGGGGGCTGCGTCACATCCTCGTCAACGGCACCCCGATCCGCCGTGACGACGAGCCTGTCAGCCCGGCACCGCGACCGGGCCAGCTACTGAACAACCGACGCCACAACGTTCCGCCTCAGCAGGGAGCCGTATGACCACCTCCGAACACGCCTGGCTCATCTCGTCCGACTCGCACATCGTCGAACCACCCGACCTGTGGAGCGCCCGAACGGATGACAACCGGCTGCCGCATGTGGCGCGCGAGGCCGATGGCGACTGGTGGTACATCGACGGGCGCAAGACCATGTCGTTCCTCGGGATCCAGCCTGGCATGCGCTTCGACAAAGACCCGAGCAAGCTGCGCACGTCCGCCACGTTCGAGGAGGTGGCCCCAGCGGCGTACGACCCGGCTGCCTACCTCAAGGCGAACGAGCAGGACGGCGTGTGGGGCTCGGTCATCTACCCCTCCGAAGGACTGGTGATCTTCAGCGTCCCCAACACCGAGGTCGTCTCGGCGGCGATGGCCGTCTACAACGACTGGATCGCCGACTTCTGCAGCCACGACACCGCCCGGCTCAAGGGCATCGGGATGGTCAACGTCGACGAGCCATCCGCGGCGACGGCGGAGCTCCGTCGCTGCCACGCCCTCGGGCTCGGCGGTGCTCTCATCACGGTCGCCCCGCCGGCCTGGTTGCCCTACCGAAGTCGCGAGTTCGACGAGTTCTGGGCGACGGCGGCCGAGCTGCGGATGCCGCTGAGCCTGCACGTCGGCACCGACCGCGCCGACTCGCGCGCCGGCGAATTCGTCCTGAACGTCAAGGAAGTTCCGCCCTCGGTCTTCGTGAACAAGGACTACCCGGTCCGGCGAACGCTGGCGGATCTGATGTTTTCCGGTGTCTTCGAACGTCACCCGGGGCTGCGCATCGGCACGGTGGAGCACGAGCTCGGCTGGATCCCGTTTTTCCTTCAGCAGCTGGATTACACCTACACCGACAAGCCTCCGCGTGGGCCCGAATGGCAGCGCCTCGCCGACCCCGACGCGCTGCCGTCGCAGTTCTTCCGCAGCAACTGCTTCGCCAGCTTCCAGGAGGATTCGCTCGGTATCCGGCTGCGGGACGAGATCGGTGTCGAGACGCTGATGTGGGGGAGCGACTATCCCCATACCGAATCGACGTTTCCCCGCTCGCGCGAGGTGCTCGCGGAGGTGCTCCAGGGCGTCCCGGAAGACGAGAGCGCCCGCATCGTCGCGGGCAACGCTGCGCAGCTGTACTCGTTCACGCTGCCCGAAGGCCGCGGGTAATTCGTGACACGCCAGCTGGGACTGCGAGAGGCGCAGGTTCGACTCCTGCCACCCCGACCACTGCCACCCCGACCAAGGGCGGTCCGCCGATCTTAGGATTCCGTCAAATTGTCGACCGGAGGGAAATGGGCCACGGCGTTTCGTCGCGACACGCCGGATTTGGAGATCGGCGCCGCCACTCCGGTAGCAAATATGACGGCGAGACCCCGACCCGGCTGGCTGCTCGGAGCTAGGGAGTGCCCATCCCGCGAGGCGGAGTGCAATCGCGGTCGGGTTCGCGGGGCGGTGCGAACATCGACGCGTTCGGTTTCCAGGGGCTGGCCGCCATGAGTTCGCCGACCTCGGCCATGTTCAGGACGTCGCACTCGAAGGAGAACTGGCCGTTGCCGGCGTAGTGCAGGATCGATACGCCAGGCGCCTGCAGGGGAGTGCCATCGGGGCGCGTGCCGGGCAGCCGGTTCCAGAACAGGCTGATGACCCGATTGCCGTGGACGACGGTCCACTGCTCCGGAAACGACCACCCGTCGAGCCCGGCCATGCTCCGCTCGAGAAAGGTGATCACCCGCTCCTTGCCTTCCGTACGGCCCCAAGCGGGGTCGACGAAGACGCAGTCGTCGGTGAAGAACTCGCCGAGGTCGGTCCACGGCCGCTTGCCCGCATCGATCTCATCGCGGCAGGCCACGAACCGCTCGTACGCTTCGCGGGCCTCGTCTTCCAGGGCGGTCATATCGGGCTCCTCCAAGAGCATCGTCGATTCCGCTGTAGCGGAAGTCCTTGGTCCTGCAGTCAGGCCGGTGGGTCAGCGACGGCGTAGAGCCCGGCGGCGTTGCCCCAAAGGAGCTTTCGCCGCAGGTCAGGGTCGAGACCGCCGAAAGCCTCTTCCACCCGGCCCGCCACGTCGTCATACAGGCAGGTCGGGTGGGGGAAGTCGGTCTCGAAAAGCAGGTTGTCCACCGGCAAATCGTCGAGCAGTCGCCGAAGCGGCACGGTCTCGAACCAGTGGGTCGCATACACCTGGCGGCGGAAGTACTCCGACGGCATGAGCTCCCACTCGCTCGTGCGGTGCGGGCGACCCTCACGGTAGCTGTGGTCGACCGCCTCGAGCACGAAGGGAATCCAGCCGATGCCGCTTTCCACCGACACGAATCGCAGGTTCGGGAAGCGGGGGAGGACTCCGCTCAGGAGCAGATCCGCAACCTGTAAGCCATTTTTCAGGAACAGGTCGACGGAGCTGAGGGCGTAGGTAGCCGCCGTTCCGTGGGCGGCTACGCGCTGCGGGCTGAAGATGCCTCCGACGTCGCCGCTGCCGATGTGGAAGTGGATGGGTAAGCCGGCGTCCTGTGCTGCCGACCAGAGCGGGTCCCAGTAGCGTTCGCCGAGGTAGGGGAGTCCGAAGCGCTGGGGTTCGCCGGTGAAAAGCACGCCGCGATGCCCGGCCGCCGCGCCCCGCTCGACCTCTCGCACGCACGCGTCGACGTCCCAGAACGGCATGGAGATGATGGTGATGAGGCGACGCGGATCGGCCGAAGCCCAATCACGCAGGAAGTCGTTGTAGGCCTCGACGCAGATGAGCTTGAGGGCGTCGTCGCCGATCTGCAGGAACTTCTGGCTCCCGAAGCCGGCGACGTTCGGGTAGAGCACCTGCGCCCAGATGCGATTGCCGTCCATCAGTTCCAGGCGGGCGTGCGAGTCGTAAGCAGCCGGGTGCATGTCCTCGTAGGTGGGCGGCGCGCTGGGGAACGGGGTGGGCCAGCCGGCCAGTGCCGTGATCCCGGCGGTGTAGATCTGGACCCCGTCCAGCAGCCAGACGTCGACACCCGCGTCGTTGCGCACCACATGAGGAACGTGGTCGAGGTATCGGGATGGCACGCGCGAGGTCCACACGTCCCGCGGCTCGGTAATGTGCGTGTCGCAGTCGATGATGTCGTAGCGCATAGTCGCCTCCGGACCTCGCCCCGATGTCACTCAGTCATACCGGCAACCGTTTGAGCGCCGACCAGCGGGTCAGACCAGCGCCGCGCCTGCTGCGACGCGCGCACCTCGCCTCGTCGCGGAAGCAGTTGTGTACGCCCGCCTCGACGGTTGGCGAATACTGGGCCGCTGCCCCGTCAGCCCGGACCTCGGCGCCCCACGAGATGAAAGACGCGACTGAGCTGGCGGTAGGGGTCTCGTCGGCTGGCTTCGAGTTCGACCGCGGCCGTCGCCGCTACCTGCTGTGAATCGCTGGGGTCCAACTGAGCTCCACTGAACTCGAGCCAGTCGACAAAGAGCCATACCCCGTACCAGCGCAGTGGTTGCACGCCCCGGGTCTGCATGAGCTCGCCGAGTTCTTCCACCGTGTCGGCTCGGCCCGGCACTCCCAGCACCCCGATCTCGGTTCTGGCGCCCGTCGTCGGGCCGCGCAGCACCACGAAACACTCTGCGGTCGCGCAGCCCGGCTGCCCGGCACGGTGCGCACGACAAAGGTCACGACGGGAACGGTGACCTTCCTCGACCCGAATCAGGCCTTGGTCGACTACACCCTGACCTTTCAATACCAAGCAGGCCCGGTGAACCAGGCGGGACAAGCGACGGCCGTCTTTGTCAATGGAGCGTGGAAAGTCAGCGAATCCAGCTACTGCAACTCCGTTCAGCGACCCGGCGTAACCCTCACCTGTCCGCCCAAGTGAGTTGCCGGACGCTTGGCAGGCACGCGGGCTGATGGCGCCCGGCATCAGGCGTCCACCCCGCCGACGTCAGGGCCTCAAGGGTTTCGGTAAGTGTCTGAGCGGTGAGTGATGTCGATGATGCTGATAACCCGATCGGAGATCTCGTACGTGATCCGGTAGGAGCCGCGCCGTGCCACCCACTGACCATCAAGCGGCGGAAGCAGTCGCTTGCCGACCAGTCGGGGCTTGGCGACCAACTCCGTTTCGATGAACGCAAGCGCGGCGTCGATTACCGAGAGCGGGATCTTGTCACTCTCGAGGGTGCGAATGGCCGTGCGGCTGTAACGAAGCGAGTACCTAGCCGCGGGCACGGCGCCGCGTCACTGCCTCTCGCGCTTCCGCGCGGGAGAACCACTTCGCGTCTGGGTCCTTTGAACCACGGATCGCGGCCAGTGTGTCAGCATCGGACAGCACCTCAATGGTTGCCAGCATCGCCTCGTAGTCGTCTACGGAGATGATGACGGCCGCCGGCGCGCCGTTGCGGGTGACCGTCGTCCGAAGGTGCGTGGAGACCGCCTTTTCCACCAACTCTGTGAACCTTGCGCGGGCGTCGGTTACTGTCATCGTTTCCATGTACAGTATTCTGCACAGCTGGAGTCAGGAAGGCAACCCGCCGGGTGGCCAAGACCGAAGTCCCGTGTGCGAAACAGTTATCGCAACTTGCGGCGCTGTTCGGCCCGCAGGGTCTGCCGCCCAGCAAGACCGCTTTGCCGTCCCAAGAGCCAGCTCAGCTGCTCAGATCAGCGCTGCCAGCTGCGCGGCGTTCACCTGCGCGTAGTCGCGGTAGCAGTTGTTCATGAGTACATGCGTTTCATTCGCCGACCCGGCGAGCTTGCGAACCTTCGGCGCCCATTCCTGGAGCTCCTTCTCCGAGTACTTGTAGCCGAAGCGCTGGTAGATGTCGCGGCTGTTCCAGCCGTCGTTGTTGTGCCCGTGGAAGCGCATGACCGCGAGATCGGCGGTCGCAGCGACCACGGGTGGAATAGACGATGTGAAGCCCTGCGGCATGTCGACGCAGACGTAAGAAAGCCCGTAACTACGGAGGAAATCAAGGGTTTGCGACTGGCGATCGGGGTCCATCCAGGTGTGGTTGCGGAACTCGACGCTGACCCGGTACGGCTTGCAGCGCTCGGCGCATTCCAGGATGTACTGGCGGTTCGCCTTGCCACCTGGAAACCACTGCGGGAACTGCAGCAGGATCGCGCCGAGCTTGCCCGCGTCGTGCAGCGGTGCCAGCGCACCGAGGAAGCGCTCCCAGACGTCGTCGACGGTCTCGGCGGGCAAGTCCTTGAGGTAGACCCGGGCCTTCGCGTCGTCCGGGCGCAGCGCCTTCGGCAACGCCGTGGTTTTCGTCGGATGTTGCGTCAGGAGCGAAAAAGCCTTGATGTCAAAGGTGAAACCCCCCGGCGTCCGGTCGGCCCACAGCGCGCTGTTGCGCTCGCTGGGCAGCGCGTAGTACGTCGCGTCGACCTCGACTACCTGAAAGCGCTCGGCGTAGTAGTTCAACCGGTCCTGGGGAGTCGTCACCTCGGGCGGGTACCAGCCCGATGCGAGCAAGGTCTTGTCGGTCCACGACGCGGTCCCGATGCGTAGGTCGTTCATGGCTCTCCAGGGTGACAGGCGTTATCGTCGGCCAGTGGCAGTGCCGTCAGTGCCGTCAGTGCCGGTCGGGCCGTTCGCGGCATTCACGTCGCGTGATCTCGCCTATGCCCAGGACGACGGCATGCCATTCCCCGGATGGGAGCCGCCGCTGCTGACCGACGATGAGGCTCGGGCCGGCTACGAGGCCGGTGAACGGGTCGCTGTCATCGCCGGCGACCCGACCGATCCCGTCGCCGGGCTGGTCCTCGACAAACGGAACACGCGCCTCACCCTGCGCATCGCAGACCCGGCCCTGCAGCTTTCGTACGCGGGTGCCGACCTGGCGCTCGCCGAGGCGCTGTGGACCAGGGGTGACCACCAGTGCTGGGCGCGGCGTGTCTCAGCCGTGCAGCTGCGAATCGCCCGGCGTCCCGTCGGCGCCGTCGTCTGGACCGAGGAACACCTGGCGCACGCGCCCCACGGCGAGACCGAGATGGTGAGCTGGCCAGAGTTCGGCGACTGGGCCGCGCTGGCAGACGCCCGCCCTGCACCATGGGTGGGGGAGGGCACACTCGAGCTGATCGACGCCGACGGCTGGATCCTCGACGCCTGGGAAGCCATCGATCTGCTCACCCGGTGGCGCGAACTCGGTCGCCGCTACGACGCCCCTCGCGCGTTCGGACTCCCTCCCGAGACCGCCGCAAAACTCGCCGAGCCCCTCGGCTGGCACGTCGTCGGACGCAAGTGGCGCAAGGCCGACAAGCTGGACCTCGACGACGGGGAGCACGTCGTCGTCGTCACCGATGCCGTCTTCTCCGCCGGCGCCGGCGCCAGCGGCGAGATCGTCACCACCGTCACCGCAGGCGGGGTAGAGGTCGTCCTCGATCTCCCGTCGGCTACCGCCCGATCCGAGATGAGACGCGGCCAGCGGCCCGGCTCCTACCCGCGGCCCTCAACCGGTGCTCAGGTGGCCGTCACGGCCATCCTGGAGGCCGGGGGAGCGGCGCACGACGCGGTGGTGAGCGCCGTCCACGAGGGGCAGCTTCCGCCGCAGTGGGCGACCGCCTTCGGCTGAACGCTTTGCAACACGCCTGATCATCGGTACCGGCTCGTTTACCGTGAACCCGTGAGCGACGGACACCCCGAGGCTCGCCGCCCGGCCGGCGACGATCACGCGCATAGCGGTGCGCATGCGCATGGCGTCTCCGCCGGCGCCGATCGCGGCTACCTGCTCCTCTCGCTCGGGCTGCTCACAACCTTCCTCATCGTCGAGGTCACGGTTGCCTTCCTGGCCGGCTCGCTGGCGTTGCTGTCCGACGCGGGCCACATGCTCTCCGACATCGGCGCCCTGGCCGCCTCGCTCTGGGCGATCCGGCTGGCGGCCCGCCCGGCGAGAGGCGCCTGGACGTGGGGCTGGAAGCGCGCCGAGATCCTGTCGGCCGCCGGCAACGGCATCACCTTGCTCGTCGTCTCGGCGCTCGTGACGTTCGAGGCGATCCAGCGGCTGATCCATCCCCATGCCGTGACCGGCGGCGCCGTCCTCGCCGTAGCCATCGTCGGCGTCATCATCAACGTCGCGGCAGCAGCGTCGCTGGCAAAAGCCAACCGTTCGAGCCTGAACGTCGAAGGCGCCTACCAGCACATCGTCACCGACCTGTACGGCTTCATCGGCACCATCGTCGCGGCGATCGTCATCCTGGCCACCGGGTGGACCCGCGCCGACCCGGTGGCGTCCTTGCTCGTCGTCGGGCTGATGCTGCGGGCGGCCTACGGGCTGCTGCGCGATTCCGGACGCATCCTGCTGGAGGCCGCTCCCGGTCATCTCGACCTGGACGACATCCTGGCGCACCTGATGGCGACCGAGCACGTCATCGATGTGCACGACCTGCACGTCTGGACCGTGACCTCCGACCTTCCCGCGCTCTCGGCCCACGTCGTGCTGGACGACCGCTGCTTCAACGACGGCCATGCACCCCAACTGCTCGACCAGTTACAGGAATGCCTCGTCGGCCACTTCGACGTCGAGCATTCGACGTTCCAGTTCGAGCCCCGCAGCCACGGCCGCCACGAGATCGGCGCCCACTAGCTCCACCGGAGGCCGGGCCCGCCGCCGAGTACGTGACGAGCGATGCTGTTGCCTGAGCACTGAGGCGACGGCGAGAGGGAACCGAAATGTCGAGGGGACGGACGATTTCGCGGCTGCGTGACATCCCGGGGATCGGGGTCGACAAGGTGGGCGATGCCGCCGATGCCGCCGGCGATCCGCGCTTCCTGCGGCTGGAGAACCTCGACACCGACCTGCGACCGCCGGCGGCGGCGATCGAGGCCACCCATCGGGCCATCGACGACGACAGCGCCAACAGCTACCTGCCGTTCCAAGGCCATCTCCGCCTCCGGGAGGCGGCCGCGGCTCACGTCAGCGCGATCGCCGGCGTGGCGTACGACCCGGCCACGAGTTGCGTCAGCACGGCAGGGGGCCTCAACGGCATCCTGAACGTCCTGCTGGCGACGGTCGAGCCGGGCGACGAGGTCGTGATCGCCGACCCGATCTATGCGGGCCTGGTGAACCGGATCCGGCTCGCCGGGGGAGTGGCGCGCCATGTTCGATCGGTGGCCACGGCGCAAGGTTGGGTCACTGACCCGGGGGAGCTGGCGGCCGCGGTGGGACCGCGGACGGCGGCGGTGCTGCTGATGGGACCGGCCATGCCGACCGGCGCGTTGCTCGACAGCCGCCACTTCGCGGCGCTGGCCGAGCCGGTGCAGCGCCACAACGCGTGGGTCATCTACAACGCCGCGATGGAACGCATCCGATTCGACGGGAAGCCGCCGGCCCACCCGGCGTCGGAGCAGGGCTTGCGCGATCGCACGATCACGGTCGGCTCGGCGTCCAAGGAGCTACGGATGATCGGCTGGCGGGTCGGCTGGGTCGTCGGCCCGCCGGCGATCATGTCCGACGTCGGCCTCGTCGGAATGACGAACGTGGTGTGCCAGGTGGGGATCGCCCAGCAGGCGGTCGCGGCGGCCCTCACCGCTCCTGACGCGCAGGCCGACGTCGCCGCCGCCACGGCCGTCTGGCAGCAGCGCTGTGAGCTGATTCTTCAACAGTTGCAGGCATATCCGTGCATCAGACCGGACGGGGGATGGTCGATCCTCGTCGGTACCGAGGCGATGGGGCTCTCGCCGGGGGAGGCCTCGGAGCGGCTCTTCACCAGAGCCCAGGTCGCGGCCACCCCCATGGACGGCTGGGGTCCCAGCGGCGCGCGCTACCTACGGCTGGTCTTCGCGAACGAACCCGTGGAGCGGCTCACCGACCTCGGCGACCGGTTCCGGGCGGCCTTCGGGTGATCAGAAGCCCGGCTCCGGTGGGTCGCCGTGCAGGAAGGAGATCAGCAAAGCGTTGACTACCTCAGGACTTTCCAGCGGCAGCATGTGGGTGCCGGGCAGGACCGCGAGGCGGCCGTTCGGCAGCGTGTCGGCGACCGCCTTGCTGTGCTCGACCGTCACCTCGTCACGGTCGCCCTGGAGTACGAGAGTGGGCGCCTCGATGCCGCGCAGGCTCTCGAGGTCGAGCTCTGGTTCGGTCCGAAACATCTGAACCATTTTCGCGTGGAAGACCGGGAAATGATCCGGCCCGTCGGGAGACTCGGCCTCGTACATCTCCCGCAGGAATCCGGTCACCTCCGCGTCGAGCTCGAGGAACTCGTCCGTCAGCGGGTTCTCGGTCTTACCGCTGGAGTTGTAGTACTGGCCGATCAGCACCATCCGGCTGACGAGCTCCGGCCGGCGCAGCGCCACCAGCAGCCCGACGACCGCGCCGTCACTCCAGCCGATCACATGGGCGGGTGCCCGGACGGCCGTCTCCAGGTAGGCGATCGTGTCCTCGGCCATCACCGAGTACGTGATCGGACCCGCGACATCGGGGGTATGCCCGTGGCCCCGTCGCTCCGGTACGAAGACCCGGTAGCCGGCTGCGGCGAGCACCGGGGTCTGCTCGAAGAACGAGGACGCCGACGCGAACCCGCCGTGCAGCAGGACCAGCGGCTCGCCGTCGCCGGTCACCTCGTGCCAGGTGCGCATGCCCGCAACGTCGATGTAGCCCATTCCCCGCTCCTGCCCGCTCGTGAACTATCCGTCATCGAATATCACGGCCATGTCGGGACGTTCGAAAGGGCCAGCACAGTCCCGCGGCGAAAGGAGGTGGCCGCGACAGTCAGGTTCCTTGCTTGACAGGTGAGGCACAGATGCTCCGCACGGCCTCGAGAAGGGCAGTGGTGGCCCGCGCCGACGCGGTGGTCATGGGTGCCCGCAGGGTAGGGCTATTGATCTCGCCGACCGCGTGCAGTGCCGATTTCCACACCGCCGGATTGGGCTCGGCGAACCCCGCCCGCACCACGGGCAGCAAGGCATGGCCGAGCCTCGCAGCAGTGGTCATGTCACCGGCTCGCGCGGCGTCGATCAACTCTGCGAAGACCGAGGTGCAGACGTGGGCCGCCGCGGCGATGGCTCCCGATCCGCCCATCATGATCGTGGGAGCGATGTAGGCGTCGTCCCCGGCGAGCACGGCGAACCCCGGCGGCCGCTCGCTCAGCACCTGCAGGGTGTCGTCGTCGAGTGCGCCGACCGCTTGCTTGATGCCGACGATGCCCACCATCCCGGCCAGTTCGAGGATCGCGCCGGCCCCCAGGCCGCGGCCCGTTCGGTAAGGGACGTTGTAGACGACCACGGCAACGGATGACGCCGCCGCGATCGCTTGAAAGTGTTCGACGATCGCGGCCTCGGACGGCCGCGTGTAGTAGGGGACGACGACGAGTAGGGCTGCCGGGCCGCAGCGCTCAGCCACATGCTGCGCCTCCTCGATCGTCGATCTCGTGCAGTTCGACCCGGCCCCCACGATCAGCTGCCGATCCGCCTCGGCGCACGCTTGGGCACAGGCATCGATGATTCGGTCCTTCTCGGCACGCGTCAGCGTGGCGGATTCGCCGGTGGTCCCGAGAGCGACGAGGCCGGTGCAGCCGTCTGCGAGCAGTCGGCGCGCCAGCCGTTCGAGCGCCGCAACATCCACCTCGCCGCGGGCATCGAACGGCGTGACCACCGGAACCCAGAGTCCCTGCACGTCGGGCGATCGCTCAGCTGCCATGAAGCCATGATTCGCGCAGCTGATCCTCATGAACAGTTCCGAAGCAGACCGCTGACCGTAAGATTTCGTTATGGCTCTGGACTTGGTGCGGCTGCGCTCCTTTGTCGAAGTCGCCGAGCGGGGGACCGTCGCCGCAGCGTCCGAGGCCCTCGGCTACACCCCGCCGGCCGTGTCTCAGCACCTTGCCAAGCTCGAGCGCGATCTGGGTGCGTCGCTGTTCGATCGAGTCGGCGGTCAGCTCAAGCTCGCTCCCGCCGGGCAGGCACTCATGCCGCTGGCGCAGGACATGGCCGATCTCGCCGATCGCGCCCGGCAGATCGTTCGCGCGCCAGTTCCGCATCCCCGGGTCACCATCGCGGGCTTCGCGTCAGCGCTGGGAGCGCTGGTCGTTGCGAACCTTGCGCGTCTCGCCGAGATCGCCCAGCTCGACATCATCGAATCCGAAGACGCGCCCGCGCTGCGGGAATTGCGGCTCGGCCACGCAGATATCGCGCTTGTCCAGGAGTACCCAGGCGACGATGTCGTTCGCGATTCAAGGCTGAGCTATGCGGTAGTGGTCGAGGACGAGCTGCGCTTGGTGCTTGCGGGATCGATGCCTGACACCACGACCGTCGCGGACCTCACGGATGCCCCGTGGCTGGTGAATGGCCGCGGGACGCGATGCGCGGCGGCGACTCACCAGATCCTGCGGGCCGCGGGCATTGTCGATGCGCACATCCGTGGCGACATCGCAGACAACCGCACCCTCATCAGACTCGTCGCGGCCGGACACGGAGCCACGATCGTTCCCGACCTCGTGCTGGCCGACACCGAGGCGGCCGTTACGGTCGCGACGCAACGTCTCGGTGTCAGCCGCACGTTGCTGGCGGTAACTCGCGCCAGCCCGCCGGCCGCAGTGCGCGCAATCGTCGATGCACTCGTGTCCGGCGTCGTCAACGATGTCCCGTCTCTCGGACCTGACCACCGCACGTGACCGCTGTGCGCAGTCCCCGAACCACGGGAGAGCGGACCCTTCCCCTCCAGCTTTACATAATGTCGATTATCGGCATTGGGGCTACAACGAGCTGAAAGGGGCTCGGTCAGCTACTGACGTAGGCCGCGAGGTGCTCGCCGGTGAGCGTGGACCGCGCAGCGACGATCTCGGCGGGCGTTCCTTGGAAGACGATCCGTCCGCCGTCGTGGCCGGCACCCGGGCCCAGGTCGATGATCCAATCGGCATGCGCCATGACGGCCTGGTGATGCTCGATGACGATGACCGACTTGCCGGAGTCGACGAGCCGGTCGAGCAGACCGAGCAGCTGCTCGACATCGGCGAGGTGCAAGCCGGCGGTCGGCTCGTCGAGGATGTAGACGCCGCCTCTTTCCCCCAGGTGCGTCGCCAACTTGATCCGCTGCCGCTCGCCGCCGGACAGGGTGGTGAGCGGCTGGCCGAGGGTGAGGTACCCGAGGCCGACGTCGGCGAGCCGCTCGAGGATCCGGTAAGCGGCCGGAAGCGACGCCGTGCCGCTGGGACCGTTGCCGAAGAATTCCGCGGCCTCGGCCACCGGCATCGCGAGCACCTCGCTGATGTCCTTGCCATCAGCGCCGCCGAGCCGGTACTCCAGCACCGACGCCTCGAACCGCTTCCCCTCGCACACCTCGCATACAGCGGCGACGCCGGCCATCATCACCAGATCGGTGTAGATGACACCGGCGCCGTTGCAATTGGGACAGGCCCCCTCGGAGTTCGCGCTGAACAGCGCCGGCTTGACGCCGTTCTCCTTGGCGAATGCCTTGCGGATCGGCTCCAGCAGTCCGGTGTACGTCGCCGGGTTGCTGCGGCGCGAGCCGCGGATGGCGCCCTGATCGACCGTCACCACGCCTTCGCGCCCCGACACCGAGCCACGCATCAGCGAACTCTTCCCCGAGCCCGCCACGCCGGTGACGACAGCGAGAACGCCGAGCGGAATGTCGACGTCGACGTTCTGCAGGTTGTGGGTGTCGGCGCCGCGGACCCGCAGGACGTCCGACGATGAGCGCACCTCGGCCTTGAGAGCCGCCCGGTCGTCGAGGTGGCGGCCGGTGATCGTGTCGCTCTTGCGCAGCCCCTCGACGGTTCCCTCGAACACCACCTGGCCGCCTTCGGTCCCGGCCTTCGGGCCGAGGTCGACGACGTGGTCGGCGATCGCGATCGCCTCCGGCTTGTGCTCGACGACGAGCACCGTGTTGCCCTTGTCGCGCAGCTGCAGCAGCACATCGTTCATCCGCTCGATGTCATGCGGGTGCAGCCCGATCGTGGGCTCATCGAAGACGTAGGTGACGTCGGTGAGCGACGACCCGAGGTGACGGATCATCTTGGTGCGCTGCGCCTCGCCGCCCGACAGCGTGCCCGACGGCCGCTCCAGCGCCAGATAGCCCAGCCCGATCTCGACGAACGAGTCCAGCGTGTGCCGCAGCGCCTCGATCAGCGGCGCGACCGACGGCTCCTCGATATCGCGCACCCACGCGGCTAGATCGCTGATCTGCATCGCGCAGGCGTCAGCGATGTTGAGCCCCTCGATCTTCGACGAGCGCGCCTGCTCGCTCAGCCGGGTGCCCTTGCATTCGGGGCAGGTGGTGAAGGTGACCGCCCGCTCCACGAAGGCCCGGATGTGCGGCTGCAGCGCGTCCGAGTCCTTGGACAGCATCGACTTCTGGATTCTCGGGATCAGCCCCTCGTAGGTGAGGTTGATGCCCTCGACCTTGATCTTGGTGGGTTGCTTGTAAAGGAGGTCGTCGAGCTGGCGCTTGGTGAACTTCTTGATCGGCGTGTCCGGGTCGAAGAAACCGCAGCCGGTGAAGATCCGGCCGTACCAGCCTTCCATGCTGTAGCCGGGGATCGTGAGCGCACCTTCATTGAGCGACTTGCTGTCGTCATACAGCTGGGTGAGGTCGATGTCGTTCACCGCGCCCCGTCCCTCGCAGCGCGGGCACATGCCGCCGAGGACGCTGAAACTTCGCCGCTCCTTGGTCGTGCGGCCGGCGCGCTCGAAGGTGACAGCGCCGGCGCCCGAGACCGACGCGACGTTGAAGGAGAACGCCTGGGGCGAGCCGATGTGCGGCGTCCCGAGCCGGCTGAACAGGATGCGCAGCATGGCGTTGGCGTCGGTGGCGGTGCCGACCGTCGAGCGCGGGTCGGTGCCCAGCCGCTCCTGGTCGACGATGATCGCGGTCGTCAACCCGTCGAGCACGTCCACCTCGGGCCGGCCCAGTGTCGGCATGAAGCCCTGCACGAAGGCGCTGTAGGTCTCATTGATCATCCGCTGCGACTCAGCGGCAATCGTGGCGAACACGAGCGAACTCTTGCCCGAGCCGGAGACGCCGGTGAACACCGTCAGCCGACGTTTCGGAAGCTCGACGCTGATGTCCTTGAGGTTGTTCACGCGCGCGCCCCGCACGCGGATCAGGTCGTGGCTGTCGGCGACGTGGAGCGGCGTGCCCTTGCTCATGCCCTGGTTCATGGTGTCTCGATCACGACGGCGACCACCGGGCTGCTCAGCGAACGTCGTTGATACGGATCAGGTTGCCCGCCGGATCCCGGACGGCGCAGTCACGAATCCCGTACGGCTGCTCGGTGGGTTCCTGGACGATCTCCACGCCACCGGCCTGCAACCGCTCGAAATCGGCGTCGAGGTCGGCGGTCGCCATGGTGAGCATGGCGAAGGTTCCCTTGGCCATCATCTCCTGGATGGTGCGGCGCTCGTCGTCGGTGACGCCGGGGTCAGCGCCCGGCGGGTAAAGGACGACCGACATGCCGGGCTGGTCGGCGGGGCCGACCGTGATCCAGCGCATCCCGCTGTATCCGACGTCGTTGCGAACCTCGAAGCCGAGTGTGTCGCGATAGAAGGCCAATGCGGCCTCCGGGTCGTCATGAGGAAGAAAGGCGGAGTAAATCGTGATGCCCATGCCGGTCAGACTAGATGCGGCCCGGTGGCTGACGCTTCTCGATTCCTGATCGGTCTGGTGACCTGTTTCGCCACGCATGACGGCATCCCCGCCGTCGCGCGGGCTGCCTCGCGCCGGTAGACGCTGGGCGGCACGCCGACCAGTTCCGTGAAGCGAGTGCTGAAGGTGCCCAGCGAGGAGCAGCCGACTTCGAAACAGACCCCGGTGACGCTGAGATCGCCGCGCCGCAGCAGCGCCATCGCGCGCTCGATGCGCCGCGTCATCAGGTAGCCGTACGGCGATTCGCCATAGGCAAGCCGGAACTCGCGGCTGAGGTGACCGGCTGACATGTGGGCGCCGCGGGCGAGCGCCTCGACGTCCAACGGCTGCGCGTACTCACGGTCGATCCGGTCGCGGACGCGACGCAACCGGGCGAGATCGCGCAGGCGCTGCGCCGCGGCGGGTGTGCTGGCCATCCGCGAGATCGTGCCACGTCGTGGGAGGCGCCGGACGCGGCGGCCCGCACGAAGTCTTCTCGGGTCCAAGGACCCGGGACACCGGCGGGAGGAGCTGGCAAGCTCATTCCATGTTGGATCACGTGGGTATGCAGGTCGTGGACATGGACGCCAGTTCCCGTTTCTACGACGCGGTGCTCGCGCCGCTGGGCGTCACACGCATCATGGATTTCGGGATGGCCATCGGCTACGGCTCGCAGGGGCATCCGGACTTCTGGATCAGTCAGCAGCAGACCGGCGACGGCTTCCGGGAATCGCACCTGGCCTTCACGTCGGCCGATCGCGCCGGGGTGGAGGCCTTCTTCGCTGCGGCGACCGGGCTCGGCGCTGAGGTGCTGCACGCGCCCCGGGAGTGGCCGGAGTACCACCCGGGCTACTACGGCGCCTTCGTCCGCGACCCGGACGGCAACAACGTCGAGGCCGTGTCTCACCAGCCGGAGTGACGCGTCGCTACCGGACCCCTGCGCGTGGCGTACGCGGCGGCGCACGACACCGCGCGTACGGCAGGGCCGGTCAGTAGGGCTCTGCCCCTAGTCCTTCGGGGCCTCGGTGCTCAGGGTCAACCCTTCCGCGAGTGGGCCACCCGATCGGAGCAATCTTCGCCTTCGGGCGAAAAGCACCACATGTGCGCTCGCGAAAGCCACCGCCGCCGTGAGCGCCATACCGGCCACTCCGTCGATGACGAAGTGCGTTCCCGTGACGATCACGGTGAAATACACCGCGAACGGATAGAGCCCGATGGCCAGCCGTCGACGCCACGACCGGGCCGGGATCGCGAACCAGAGGGCGAGCGCGACCCACGTGGCCCACCCCAGGTGAAGGCTCGGCATGGGCGCGAACGGGTCGCTGATGTGTTCGACAACTCCATGGTTGTAAGACCACAGGCCGCCGATCTTGGCCAGCGTGTCGACGGTGAGCGTGTGCCCCGAGGGATCCTTGAGCGTGCGCGGCGGTTCAGCGGGATAGAGCGCGAAAATGGCGACGGCAGCCATGGTCAGGGCGAACAGCACGGTGCGCCAGAACCGGTAGAACTGCGGCCGCTTGAACAGCAGCCAGAGCAGCACCCCGATCGTCACCACGAAATGGGCGCCGCCGTAGAAACCGCCAATGACCTGCAGGAAACCCTTGTAGGGCAGGAAAATGTGCTGAAGTCCCTTTTCCCAGTCCAGGTGCAACCTTTTCTCGAAATCGAAGATTCCCCTGCCGTTTCGGGCTGCCAGTGCCCGCTGCGCGCTCGGGTGAAGCCCGTGCAGTTCGCGGGCCTCGGCGTACAAGTAGTAGCCGAGGACGCCGAGCAGGATCTCGAACCACCAGTGGATCTTGCGGACCGGCGTTCCGCCCCCGGCCAGCTGCGCCTCGGCGATGACTCCGGAGTCTCCGGTTGTCGGCTGCTCCCCCGCCGGCTCGGTCACGACCAGCGGCGCTGCTGTCATGACGTCCTGGGTCGGGTGGCTGCCGGTCTCGGTCGTTGCCACAGGCGAAACGTTACCTATCGGACGCTGGGAGTTCCCTCAACGCCGCGCGTTTTGTCACCCCCTTGTGACCTTCAGCGCCGCTCCCCCGCTGACGGCGGCGCCTCCGGCCACGGCGGCTCCGAGCAGTCCGGGAAGCGGTCGTACGTGCCGGGAACGCACCGCGAGCAGCACCGCGACCAGGTCGGAGACGTCACTGGCGCAGGCAGCGACCTGACACGCCCGGTTGCCGGCAGCCGAGCCGACCCCGAGCGCACACTCCCGCGCTGCAAAAAAGCGGGCTATCCAGGCGGTGCGCTCAGCGGTAATCGAATCGACACCAAGGGTCCTGGCGAGCAGAGTTGGCCTGGCCAGGACAACTGCCCCCAATAAGGCGCGTGCCGCACCGAGCGGAACGGCGTTCCGAGTGAGAACCTGGTCAAAATGCAATGAAGATCTCCTGGACGGGTTCAATATCACACCTTTGTTACGACGACCATAAGACGGGAACGTCTGAGGGGTTGCGGGCGTTGAGTCCAACGAAGCAGATCACGCGCTGTCTCGTCATCGCGTGAACGACGAAGGGACCATCGATGGGCGAGCGGGTCTTGCGCGGGAGCCGACTCGGCACCGTTTCGTACGAGACCGACCGAGGCGCCGAAATGGCGGCTCGCCAGTCGGTGACCTACGACTGTGGCAGCGGGCATCGTTTCAGCATGCCGTTTGCGGCCGAGGCTGACGTCCCGGCTGTCTGGGAGTGCAAGGTCTGCGGCCGGGAGGCACTCCTGGTCGACGGCGAGCGTCCGGAGCCGAAGAAGACCAAGCCGGCTCGTACGCACTGGGACATGCTCATGGAGCGCCGCACCACCGAGGATCTTGAAGAGGTGCTGGCCGAGCGGCTGGCCGTGCTGCGCGAAAAGCAGGGTTCGCGCAAGAGCGCCTGAGCGCTCGCGATAGCTCACACCCGCCTGGCTGTTCCTTCCCCCGTCGTCCCTCGGGACGACGGGGGATTATTGCTGGCAGCGACATCCGGCGCTGGAAGGGCCTCCGCAATCTCAGCGGGCGGCAGGGCGTCGGCAGCAGCCGGCTCGGGAAGCCGCACGTCCCGGCGACGGCCCCGGAGACCGCTGCGCAGCCCCCACCAGGTCACCCGCCAGAACGCCTCCGCCACGATCGCGTTGCTCATCTTCGACTCACCGATGGTCCGCTCGACGAACGTGATCGGCACCTCGACAACCCGGTAGCCGGCGCGCCACGCCTGCCAGACCAGGTCGACCTGAAAGCAGTAGCCCTGCGAGGCGACCTCGCCGAGCGGCAGCCGGCGAAGGACCGGGCTGCGATAGGCCCGGAATCCACCCGTCGCGTCGCGCAGCGGCAGTCCGAGCGCGATACGCACGTACGCGTTTCCACCGCGGGACAGCGCCAGCCGGCGATGCGGCCAGTTACGGACGACCCCGCCGTCGACGTACCGGGAGCCGAGCACCACGTCGGCCCGGCCACCCGGCGCATCCGGCGCCAGGGCGGCGAGCAGGCGGGGCAGTTCCTCAGGCTGGTGTGAGCCGTCAGCGTCCATCTCGACCAGCACGTCGTAGCCGCGCTCCAGCCCCCACCCGAAGCCGACGACGTACGCGGTGCCCAGCCCGGACTTCTCGGTGCGGTGCAGCACGTGCACCTTCGGATCGTCCGCCGCCGCGGCATCAGCGATCTTCCCGGTGCCGTCGGGGCTGCCGTCATCGATGACGAGGATGTCGACGTCAGGGCACGCCGCACGCAGCCGGCTCAACGTCGTCGGCAGGTTGTCGCACTCGTTGTAGGTCGGGATGCACACCAGCACCCGCTCAATGCTCACTGGTGGCGCCTTCTCCTTCGTCGCGTCCCGCCGCCATGGTCCGGGTCGGCCAGCGCCGGCTGACCGCACGGTAGACGCGGGTGTGCGGCCACCGGACGGCCGACAGTAGCCCGAGCACCCCGAGGGCGACGAGCGTGAGTTCCGTCCAGCCGCCGAGCCGGTCAGCGACAGTCAACGACGTGCGCAGCGGCACCGAGGTCACGAGGGCCTCGGGCGTGAAGAGGCTGCTGCGCTCGAGCAAGGATCCATTGGGGCTGATGATCGCGCTCAGCCCGCTGGTGGCGGCGACGACCACCGCACGGCCGTGCTCGACGGCCCGGATCCGGCCCATGGCGAGCTGCTGGTAGGTCTCCCCCGAGCGCCCGAAGCTGGCGTTGTTGGTCTGCACGACGATCAGCTGGGCGCCCTTGGTGACGACCGAGCGCACCAATCCGTCGTATGCCACCTCGAAGCAGATCACGTCGCCGATGCGGTACGACTGCTTCGGGCCCGGGATGGTGAAGAGCCCGGCCGTCTTGCCGGCGACGAAGTCGTTCGGCTGGTCATGCGCGTAACGGGTGACGAGCTTCTGGATGATCGCCCGGCCCGGCAGGTACTCGGCGAACGGGACCGGGTGGCGCTTGACGTACATCTGCCCGAGGTAACCCTTGGGCCCCCAGAGCAGCCCGGTGTTGCGCACGTGCCCGACCCCAGGGCCGTTGAGGACGGCACCGACCAGGATCGGGCGCCCGATGGCGGCCGACGCGGTGGACAGCAGCTGGGCGTCGGTGGCGTCGTGGAACGGATCGAGATCGGAGGAGTTCTCCGGCCACAGGACCAGGTCCGGAGCGGGCACGTCTCCCGCCTTGACCTCGGCCGCGAGCCGCAGGGTCTCCTTGACGTGGTTACGCGTCACGGCGCGCTTCTGTCCGAGGGCGTCGAGCCCGGTACGGGGCACGCTGCCCTGAACGGCGGCGACGACCGCGCTCCCCCGCTGCGCCGCGGTGGGACGCGGGATCAGCAACGGGCCGAAGGTGACCGCGAGCAGCGCGGCAAGCGCGGCACCGACGGTGAAGGTCACTCGAGGGGCGGCGCTCGCTGCACGCAGCGATCGCAGGGCGACCACCAGGAGGCCGCCGCCGAGGGCGACGGCGAAACTCAGCAAAGGCGCCCCGCCCCATGACGCCAGCGCCGTCAGCGGGCTGTCGCTCTGGCTGAAGGCGAGCCGCCCCCACGGGAATCCACCAAACGGCACCCGGTCGCGAATCGCCTCCTCGACCATCCACGCCCCGGCGATCCACAGCGGCGAGAACCGGCGGCGCTGAGCCAGCACCGACAGCGGGCCGATGATGGCCAGCAGCAGGCTTTGGCTGACCGTCAGCACGATCCAGGCGTCGATCCCGGCGACCTTGCTCCAGACCAGCAGCGGCAGCAGGAAGCCGAGCGCGTAGGCGATCCCGAGCCGGTAGGCGGTCGCGCACCGGCGGTCGCGCACCACCAGGGCCAGCGCCGCCACCCCGACGAACGCGAGCGGCCACCATCCCCAGGGAGGGAACGCCGCGCAGGTCACCAGCCCGGCGAGCGCAGCGGCAAGAGCACGGCGGGTTGGCACGAAACGCCGAAGCCCTCGGCGGGGACGACCCGACTCGCCACCCTGACCGGCCAGCGGCGCCCGCCCTGCGCGTGAGTCAGGCTCAGCGAGCGTGCCGGCGCTACGGCGCGCGGCGGTGCTCGGAGACGTGACGGTCACCGCTACATCCTGCCGGACGAGGGACGCTCCGGAGCCCAACGGGCCACCTGAAACGGTCCTCACATCTGATCACCGCGATCCGCAATCGCAGGACCATCAACGACCCGATCAGCGCGCCCATGCCTCTCATGTCGCGGGGGGGTATCGGGCCCGAGTCACCCTTCGGACCGGCTGCCGGCCCGCTGGCAGCAGGCAGACAGCCGTTGTCTACTGGATGACTCGGGCCCCTCCCCCGGCAGCGCGAAAGGACAAGCCGACCCGGCCCCGGCCCCTCGACGCGCACCGGAGACGTCGGCTGGCCCCGGATTCAGACCCCCGTCCCCCCGGCGCCGGCTGGCGGATGCCCGACCTCGCGTGGGTCGGCTCCGGGCCGGTCGGGACGGAGACCCTTGAATGGCCTCCGGCCGACGTGGTGAGCATGGAGCGGAACTGTATCGGCGGTCGCACTCTCCGTGTCAACCACCTCTTTGACCTGCGCTTGCATGCTGCTTGCGCAGCATGAAGCCGGTTTTCCCCCCGTTCATTTGAGAGACATTCGTTAGTTGTTGTTTGTTGGCTCGGCGTGTCTTGTGCGCCACTCCGTACGCGCCACGATATTTCTCCACTTCTTGGTGCAGTTGAGGGCTCCAAACCGCAGCCATGACAGGGCTTTTTGGCGTCCGGCGGCCTGCCCGAAGGGCAGCTTGACCCGGTTTACGTGACTGCGAATCAAGCTCGAGCCCCGCTGGCTACCGTCGACGTGAAGCGGCGGTTGACGCTCGACCTCAGCTCGAGGGTGAGCGTTTGCTCGGTGGCGAACCTGTCGGCGGCGTCGATTGCCCGCAATGCGGGCAGGATGCGGAACATGCGAGCCGCAGATCGCGCGACCTTCACGACAGGCCAGGCAAATCCGTGACGGCGGCGGCCACGTGGTGGGAGCGCGCGGTCTTCTACGAGGTCTACATCCGCAGCTTCGCCGACGGCGACGGTGACGGCGTCGGTGACCTGATCGGCCTTCGTGACCGGTTGCCCTACCTCGCGGATCTGGGCATCGACGCGCTCTGGCTGACGCCCTTCTACCTGTCTCCGATGGCCGACGGCGGCTACGACGTCGCCGACCCGCTGAACGTCGATCCACTCTTCGGCGATCTCGACGCCTTCGACGCCCTGCTGGCGGACGCGCACGCGTCGGGGCTGAAGGTCACGATCGATGTGGTGCCCAACCACACCAGCGATCGCCATCCCGACTTCGAGGCGGCGCTGTACTCCCGGCCCGGCAGCGCCGCCCGTGACCGGTACATCTTCCGCCCCGGTTCGCCGGATGGCGGACCACCCAACAACTGGCGCAGCGTCTTCGGCGGACCCGCGTGGACCCGCGAACTGCGCAACGGCGAATGGTTCCTGCACCTGTTCACCCCCGAGCAGCCGGACCTGAACTGGCGCAATCCCGCCGTCGGCGACGAGTACGAGCGCATCCTGCGCTTCTGGCTCGACCGGGGGGTGGACGGCTTCCGCATCGATGTCGCCCATGGGCTGGTGAAAGATGCGGCCCTGCGTGACAACCCCGGCGGGGACCGCCAAGGCGCGTTCGGGATCGGTGACGAGGAGCGTCACGCCTACGACCAGCCCGAGGTCCACGAGATATACCGGCGCTGGCGGCGGATCCTCGACAGCTACGAGGGCGACCGGATGGCCACCGGGGAGGTGTGGCTGCGGGGTGCGGACGCCCTGGCCCGCTACGTCCGTGCGGACGAACTGCACCTGGCGTTCAACTTCCGCTACCTCTCGGCCGCCTGGGACGCCGGCGCCATCCGGACCACGATCGACACCGAGTTCGACGTGCTGCCCGCCGGGACACCGGCAACGTGGGTGCTCTCCAACCATGACGTGATGCGCCATCGCACCCGGTTCGGCAGCCTCGATCGCGCCCGGGCGGCCACGCTGCTGATGCTCGCGCTGCCCGGCGTCAGCTACCTCTATATGGGCGAGGAACTCGGGCTCCCCGAAGTGGAGGTGCCCAGGGAGGCGATGCAGGATCCGCAGTGGATCCGCTCGAACGGCACCCAGCCCTCCCGGGATGGTGCGCGTGTGCCGATGCCCTGGTCGGGCGACCGCCCGCCGTACGGGTTCTCGCCGCCGGGGGCCACGACCTGGCTCCCGCAGCCGGCGGGCTGGCAGGCGATGACGGTCGCGTCCCAAACCGGCCGCACCGCCAGCACCCTCGAGCTCTACCGATCGGCGCTGGCGCTGCGCAAGGCAGACCCCGCGTTTGCCGACAGCGGCCTGCGCTGGCTGCGATCCCCCGCAGGCGTCCTGCGTTTCGAGCGCGGCGCGGGTGAACGGCGGCTGGAGTGCTGGGTCAATTTCTCGGAGTCAGCCGTGCCGCTTCCCGCCGGCGAGGTCGTGCTGGAGAGCTCGCCAGAAGTGCGCCCAGAGTACATATCACCCGATACTGCCGTTTGGCTGCGCCCGTCCTGACACTTCGGTGCCAACTCTTGCGCCAAATGATGTTTCCGGATCATGACGGAGGGGAGATGCTGTGATCGGGGTCACCCTGATGGGGGGCGGCCCGTAGCGTCGGGAGGCGAAAGTGCGTCCTGCGGATTCCCCCAGCCGTTCGACATCCCGCAGCAAGCGCAGCAACCGGAAACGCCGCCACAGGAGCAGGAACCGTCGGTACGCGTGTATCGCCGTGGCAGGCGCCATGGTCGCGCCGATGCTGGCCGCATGCGGCCAGGCCGGCAGCGGAACCGTCAACGGCGTCCCGGTCGTGAACTGGTACATCGGCGCCCAGGCCGGTGGCTGGATCGAAGACGCCATCAACACCTGCAACACCCAGAACCAGGGCAAGTTCGTCATCAAGGAGCAGGAACTGCCCTCCCGCGCCACGGACCAGCGCGAGCAGATCGTGCGGCGGCTCGCGGCCAACGACAAGTCCGTCGACCTGATCGGCATCGACGTCATCTGGACGGCGGAATTCGCGAACGCCGGCTGGCTGTACCCGTTCCCGGCTGATGCTCGAGCCAAGCTGAGCGCCGGCGTGTTGGCGGGTCCGCTGGCGAGCGGGACGTACCAGAACAAGCTCTACGGGGCGCCCTACACCTCCAACACGCAGCTGCTCTGGTACCGCAAGAGCAAGGTGCCCGCGCCCGGCAAGGACTTCACCTGGGACCAGATGGTCGATACGGCCGTCTCCAAGCACCTGAAGGTGCAGATCCAGGGCGTCCAGGCGGAAAGCATGACGGTGACCTTCAACACCCTGCTCGAGTCAGCCGGCGGGACGTTCGTGAACGACGCGAGCAAGGGCGCCGAGGCGAGCATCAGCCTCGCTCAGCAGCCGACCGAGATCGCGCTGGCCGCCCTGAAGAAGCTCGCTTCCTCGTCGGCCGCGGACCCGGAGCTGAACACCGCCAACGAGGACAGCAGCCGGGCCGCATTCGAGAAGGGCGGCTCGGCGTATGAGATCAACTACCCGTTCATCTACCCGAGTGCGGCCTCGGTCCCAGGCTTGCAGCAAGACCTCGGATGGGCGCGCTACCCCGAGGTCATCGCCGGGAAGCCGAGCAAGCCGCCGCTGGGCGGGTTCAACATCGGCATCGCCAGCCACAGCACCCACAAGGCCGCTGACGTGGCCGCCGCGGAATGCATCGTCCAGCCGGCGAACCAGCTGGACGCGGCGAAGAAGGGCGGTAACCCTCCCACCCTGTCCAATCTCTACGACAAGATCAGCAAGAAGCAGTACCCGTTTGCCGCGCTGCTCCGGCAATCGATCAATGATGCTGCCCCGCGGCCGGTGACCCCCGCCTACAACGACATCAGCCTGGCCGTGCAGGAGACGCTGGTGCCCTTGAAGTCGATCAACCCCCCCAAGACGGCAAAGAGTCTGCGCAACCTCGCCAAACTCGCCCTCAAGTCGGAGGCCGTGCTGTGACCACGATTGCCGAAGCGCCGACCGGGACGAGCGCGAGTCCCAGCGGCCACCGCCGCAAGCCACTCCTGACCGACCGGGACAAGGCCGAGCGCCGTCTCGGACTCCGCCTGGTCGCCCCCGCCGTCATCATCATGCTGGCGGTCACGGTCTACCCGATCTGCTACTCGATCTGGTTGTCCATCCAGCGTTACAACCTGCGCTACCCGAACGATCACAAGTACGTCTGGTTCGACAACTACAGCAAGATCCTCACGTCCGGACGGTTCTGGGCGACGATGGGCAACACCTTCTTCATCGTCATCATCTCGGTCACGGCCGAATTGATCATCGGCATGGCACTGGCGCTGTTCATGCACCGGGCCGTCTTCGGCCGCAACGTGGTACGCACCGCCATCCTGCTGCCGTACGGGATCATCACGGTCGTTTCGGCATTCGCGTTCCAGTTCGCGGTCTCCCCGAGCATCGGCGGCTTCTGGCACGTCACCTCGCCGCCGCTCGACCACCGTTACACGTCGCTCTTCGTCATCATCGTCACCGAGGTCTGGAAGACGACCCCGTTCATGTCGCTGCTGCTGCTCGCCGGTCTGGCCACCGTCCCCAACGACTACGTGGAAGCCGCGAAAGTCGACGGGGCTAATGCCTGGCAGCGGCTGTGGCGAATCATCCTTCCGAACATGCGCGCGGCCGTCCTGGTGGCGGTGCTCTTCCGCACGCTGGATGCCGTCCGCATCTTCGACACCGTCTTCATCCAGACCCGGGGTGGCAACAACACCCAGACCCTCTCGCAACTGGGCTACAACCAGCTGATCAGCCAGCTGAACCTCGGCCTCGGCTCGGCGGTCTCGGTGCTGCTCTTCATCCTCGTGATCATCATCGCGTTCATCTTCGTCAAAGGATTCCGGACCGATCTCGGTCAGGTTCGAGGGGATCACTGATGGCTACCATCGCCGCCACTGGAGGGGCCCGCACCACCGGGCGCACCCACGAGATCCCCGCGGACAAGAGGAAGATCGAGCCCTTCTGGATCATCGGATCGATCTTGATCGTGCTTTACGCGATCCTCCCGATCCTCTGGATCCTCTCGCTCTCGCTGAAGCCGCAGAGCGACATCACCGACGGGTCGATCATCCCCAACCACTTCTCGTGGGTGAACTACTCGACGATCTTCGGCACTGGGGTCTTCGTCCGGCCGCTGATCAACTCGATCGGCATCACGCTGATCTCCACGATCATCGCGGTGACCCTCGCCACCCTCGCCGCGTACGCCATCGCCCGGCTGAACTTCCCGGGAAAGACGCTGGTGCTGTCCGCGGCGCTCGCCATCGCGATGTTCCCGCCGATCTCGATCGTCGGGCCGCTGTTCAACATGTGGCGCTCGCTCGGCCTCTACGACACCTGGCCCGGGCTGATCATCCCGTACATGACGTTCGCGCTTCCGTTGGCGATCTGGATTCTTTCGGCCTTCTTCCGCCAGATTCCGTGGGAGCTGGAGCAGGCAGCGAGCGTCGACGGTGCGACGCCTTTCCAGGCGTTCCACAAGGTGATCGCGCCGCTCGCGGCGCCTGGGGTCTTCACCGCCGCGATCCTGGTGTTCTTCTTCTGCTGGAACGACTTCGTCTTCGCCATCACCCTGACGTCCACCGACCGCAGTCGCACGGTGCCCGCCGCACTGAACTTCTTCACCGGCTCGTCGCAATTCTCGCAACCCACCGGCGCGATCGCTGCGGCAGCGATCGTCGTCACCATTCCGATCGTCATCATGGTGTTGATCTTCCAGCGGCGCATCGTCGCCGGCCTCACCTCCGGCGCAGTGAAGGGCTGACCCCGACATGTCTGAAATCACGCTCAAAGGTGTCTCGAAGCGGTTCGCCGACGGCACGGTGGCCGTGGACAACGTCGACCTCGACATCGCCGACGGCGAGTTCGTCATTCTGGTCGGACCGTCCGGATGCGGGAAGTCGACGCTACTGCGCATGATCGTCGGTCTCGAGGACATCAGCTCCGGCGACTTGACGATCGGCGGCAAGCGGGTCAACGAGGCCGGCCCGAAGGACCGCAACCTCGCGATGGTGTTCCAGAACTACGCGCTCTACCCGCACCTCTCGGTCCGGGAGAACATCGCGTTTCCGCTGCGGCTGGCGAAGATGGACAAGGCCAAGGCCGACGGCCTGGTCAACGAGGCGGCGCGCACGCTGGAGCTGACCGAGCTGCTCGACCGCAAGCCGGCCGCTCTCTCGGGTGGGCAGCGCCAGCGAGTCGCGATGGGCCGGGCCATCGTGCGCGAGCCCAACGCCTTCCTGTTCGACGAACCGCTCTCGAACCTTGACGCGAAGCTGCGCGTGCAGATGCGCACCGAGATCTCGCGGCTGCAGAAGCGCTTCGGGACGACGACCGTCTATGTCACGCACGACCAGACCGAGGCCATGACCCTCGGCGACCGGGTGGCGGTGCTCCGCAAGGGAGTCCTGCAGCAGGTGGCGTCACCGCGGGAGCTCTACAACAACCCGATCAACTTGTTCGTCGCCGGGTTCATCGGCTCGCCGTCGATGAACTTCCTGCCCGCGACGCTGAAGGGCGGCAAGCTCGACCTGCCCTTCGGCGAGATCCCGCTTCCGGAGGACTTCGTCAGCCGCCTGGGTCGTGACGAGAAGCCGGTCATCGTCGGCATCCGCCCGGAGGACTTCGAGGACGCATCGCTGGTGGAGGAGCGTGACAGGGGCCGCGGCTCGACGTTCCGGGCGCGGCTCGACGTCGTCGAGTGGATGGGCTCGGAGCTGTTCATCTACCTGCCGGTCCCGCGCGGCGATCGCCAGCACCAGGCCGGCCTGGTCGAGCTCGCGCGCGAACTCGACCAGGAGGACCTGCACAGCGACAGCGACGAGAGCCAGATCGTCGCCCGCCTCGACCCGGCCAGCAGGGTGCGCGAGGGCGAGGAGGCCGAGCTCTGGGTCGACACCACGCGCCTTCACCTGTTCGACCCGGAGACCGGCGACAGCCTCACGTACCAGGCACCGCAGGATGCCGGGCAGGGGGCGGGTCAGCAGCCGCCATCGGCCAACCGAGACACCGCCTGACAACCCCGCCGTCAGCTGCGCCGGCGAGGCCACCGAGACAGCGACACCGGAGGGGTCCCGCGCACGACCGCGACCGCCCGCTCGTCCCAGCTGTGGGTGCGCAGCAGCCGGTAGCGCTGGGCCGAGAATCGCAGGTAGGCCTCGGTCTCGGTGAGCCCCGGGTCGTCTTCGGCGAGATCGGAGATGAGGTCCTCGTCCCGCAGCAGGCGTACCGCCGGCTCGTATTCCTCACTCCACCACAGCGCCGCGGCCTCGCGACGTGAGATGAGTTCGCCGCGTTCCCTCAGGTAGCGAAATGCCCAGGCCTCGACTCCCTCGGCGAGCTGGAAGTAGTCGTCGGGCTCGCGAAGCCGGATCGCGTCGCGCACCTCCTCCGCCAGCGGCACCCGCTCGAAGAAGACGCGTTGCCCGCTCTTTCGCGGGAGGTCGGCGATCGTCAGGTCGTCCGGTGCCGGAATGGCGGTACGTACCTCGGTGACGTACGCGGGGATCACCTGCCAGTCGAGCGCCCGGGCGACGGCGACCCGATGGTGGCCGTCGCGGACGAAGTGCAGCGCGCCGACCCGATAGAGATCGACCGGGGGGAACGGCTCCCCGCGCCGGGCCGCCGCCGCGAGCCGCTCGAAGCGTTCTCGCGGCTGCCCGCTGGTCGGCCGGAAGTGCCGGTCGAAGCCGCCGACCCGGTCTGTCGAACCGACGATCGAATCCAGCGCCACAGTCCGCAATCCCAGCTGGATGATCTCCCGCGGCCCCAGCGCGGCGACGACCTCGTCATAGGGCAGCAGCACCGCGACGTCGCCCGGCCTCCCGGAGAGGCGGGCGATGGCCTTCGCCCACGCGGCCCGGCGGCGGGCTCGGGTGAAGTCATCACGCGCATCGGCGCTCGGCAGGCCGGTCGAACGCCAGTCACTGGGCACCTGCGCCGCCTCCTCGAGGCCGATACCGTCGTCCTGCTCACACGCGCGGAGGGCGACCCTCATATGCCGTGCTCAGTACCACGGTGGTCCTGGTGTTAACCCCGACGGTCGCCCGGATCTCGCGAAGCAGCGACTCGAGCTCGGCCGGGCCGGCCACCCTGACCTTCAGGATGAAATTCTCCTCACCGGCAACGCTGTGGCACTCCTCGATGGCCTCCAGATGTGCCAGCTTCTCCGGGGCGTCATCCGCGGCCGCCGGGTCGATGGGCTTGAGCGAGACGAAGGCCGTGAGCGCCAGGCCGACCTGCTCTGGGGAGATGCGGGCCGCGTAGGACCGGATCACCCCGCGCTGTTCGAGCCGGCGCACCCGCTGGTGCACGGCAGAGACGGACAGGCCCGTCTCCCGGCCGAGATCGGTGTAGCTCATGCGGCCGTCCGCTGAGAGCAAGCCCACGATCTGGCGGTCCAGGTCCTCGAGCACCCCACGATCCTCACGGTTAGTTGATGCGGTGCCACTCATCGTAATTCGGCGTCTTTCCTGACGAGCAGGGGCGCTCGCCACATCATCGGACCTGGCCTACCGGGCGAGCTACGCAGCCCGCCATCGGCGCAGCCAGCTCAGCGCAGCTCAGCGACGGTGTAGCGCGACCCGTCCGCCGGGTCAACCCAGATGCGAAGCGTGCGACCGGTCGTGGGATCGTGAACCAGTTCGTCGGTGCGCTGCCAGTCCTCCCCCGGAACCCGTGCCTCGAGGATCGGACGCGCCCGCAGCTTGAAGACGACCAGCAGCAAGACCATGAGCCCGATCGCACTGGCTACGAGGGTCAGCACCCGCACCGGTCTCTCCTTTGGATGCCAGGGGCGTCAAGATGGCGGACATGTCTCGAAGCGGCCGACTCCTGCTCGTCGACGCTCCGTCGGCGTACTTCCGTGCGTTTCACGGCGTGCCCGCGACGGTTACCGCTCCTGACGGTACGCCGGTCAATGCCGTGCGGGGCACCCTTGACGTGCTGGCCCGCCAGATCCGCGACCTCGCTCCACAGGCGTTCGTGGCCGCCTTCGACGCCGACTGGAGGCCCGCCTGGCGGGTCGACGCCATCCCCTCCTACAAGACGCACCGGGTCGCCGAGGACGGTGGCGACGGCACCCCCGACCCGCTCGAGGTGCAGGTTCCGATCCTCGAAGCCGTCCTGGATGCGATCGGGCTGGCGCGGTGCGGGGTCGCCGAGTTCGAGGCCGACGACGTGATCGGCACGTACGCCGAGCAGTGGCCGGGGCCGGTCGACGTGGTCACCGGAGACCGTGACCTCTTCCAATTGGTGCGCGACGACCGGCCGGTGCGCGTGATCTACAGCGTGGAGCGATACGCGCGCATCGATGAGGCCGCGGTGGCCCGCAAGTACGACATCCCCGGCACGGGCTATGGCGAGTTCGCGGTGCTGCGCGGCGATCCGTCCGACGGGCTGCCCGGCGTGCCGGGCATCGGCGCGAAGACCGCCGCGGCACTCGTGACCCGGTTCGGCACGGTGGAGGCGATGCTCGCGGCGCTGGATGCGGGCCAGGATTCGGGCTTCCCCGCCGGCGCACGCACCAAGCTCGAACGCTCCCGCGACTACATCGACGCCGCCCGGCTCGTGGTGCGCGTACGCACTGATGTCCCGCTGCCGGAGCTGGACGTGACACTGCCGCGGGAGCCGGCCGACCCCGCAGCGCTCGTCGCGCTCTCGCAGCGCTGGGGGCTCGACTCCGCGCTGAATCGGCTGCTCAGCGCTCTTCAGGGCTGACGTGACCCACGCGAAACGACACCCGGAGCGCCGCAGCACCTAGGGTGAGACGGTCCGGGCGAGTTCGAGGCGAGCAAGGAGACCCAGGTGATGCTGCGGGAGCGGCTGGCGGGCAAGCGGCTGCTGATCACCGGCGTCACCGGGTTCGTCGGCGAGGCCCTGCTCGAGCGGCTGCTGAGCGACCTGCCCGACACCCGGCTGCTGGTACTGATCCGCCCGCGGTCCGGGCAGAGCGGTCGCGACCGGCTGGGTCGGCTGCTCGCCAAGCCGGCGTTCGAGCAGCTGCGCCGGAGCACGTCCGTCGACGAGCTGCTGACCAGGGTCGACGTCGTCGAGGGCGATCTCGCCGCGGTGCCGGAGCTGCCGGCGGACCTGGATCTGGTCGTTCACTGCGCCGGCGAGGTCTCGTTCGACCCGCCGATCGACGAGGGATTCGCGACCAATCTCGGTGGGCTGCGCGAGGTGCTGCGCGCCGTGCGGGCAGCGGGCGCCCACCGGCCGGCCGACCGCGCGCCGATCCATTTCGTGCACGTGTCCACCGCCTACGTCGCGGGCCTGCGGTCAGGGCTGGTCGCCGAGGCCGCCGTGCCCCACTCGGGCGACTGGAAGGCCGAGGAGGCCGCCTCCCTCCGGGTTCGGCAAAGCGCGGAGGACGCCTCGCGTGCGCCGGCAGCACTCACCGAGTTCAACGAGAAGGCAGCGGCTGACGTCGGCCGGGCCGGGTTGCCTGCCGTGTCGATCGAGGCCGAACATCTGCGCCAGAAGTGGGTACGCGAACAGCTGGTCGCCGCCGGCCGCGAGCGCGCTCGCAGCCTCGGCTGGACCGACTGCTACACGATGACCAAGGCGCTCGGGGAGCGCTACCTGGAGGAGCATTCCGGGGCACTCGCGGTCAGCGTCGTCCGCCCGTCGATCATCGAAAGTGCTCTCGAACGTCCTTACCCGGGCTGGATCGAAGGCTTCAAGATGGCCGAGCCGATCATCCTGGCTTTCGGCCGCGGCGAGCTCCCCGACTTTCCCGCGGCACCCGACGGGATCATCGACATCGTCCCGGTCGACATCGTCGTCAACGCGATCATCGCTGCGGTCGCCACCCCGCCGCCGCCGGGCGCGCCGGCGTACTACCAGGTGTGTTCGGGCACCCGCAATCCCCTGCTGTTCCGCGATCTTTACCGACATGTGCGGGCGTACTTCAGCGAGCGTCCGATGCAAAAGCGCGGCCGCGGGGGCATCTCCACGCCAGTGTGGAGCTTCGCCGGATCGGCCGCCATCGAGAGCCGGCTGTCCCGGGGCGAGAAGGCAGTGGCGACGGCGACCAAGGTGCTGGAGGCGCTGCCGACCACGGGGCGGGTCCGCCGGCTGGCGTCCGACGTCGACCAGGCCGACGCCAAGTTGCGCTTCCTGCGCCGCTACACCGACCTGTACCGGCCCTACACCCAGGCCGAGCTGCTCTACGACGACACGAACACCGCCGCGCTCCACTGCTCGCTGGACGAGCAGGACCAGCAGCGTTTCGGCTTCGACCCGGCGAGCTACGAGTGGGAGGGATACCTGCGGCGCCATTGCGACTCGATCACCGAATCGATGCGGGCGATGGCGGCGTCGGGCGGGCGCCGGCCGCCGCGGCTGCGCGCGGACCTCGCCGGGGGGCGCGAGGTGCTCGCCGTCTTCGACCTGGACGGGACGCTGGTGTCGAGCACCGTGGTCGAGTCCTACCTCTGGCTTCGGCTCGCCGGCTCGCCGCGCAGCCGGGTGCCGCGGGAGCTGGCCAGCCTCGTACGCCATACCCCCGGCTGGTTGCGGGCCGAACGCAGCGACCGCGGCCGGCTCATCCGTGAGGTGTACACGCGTTACGCCGGGGCTGACCCCGAAGAGCTGGCCCGGCTCGTCGACACCGAGGTGGGAGATCAGCTCCTCACCCGCGTCAGCAGCGCGGGATTGCGCCGGCTGCGCGCCCACCGGGCGGCCGGCCACCGCACGGTACTGCTCACCGGCGCCGTCGACCTGCTGGTGCGCCCGCTGCTTCCGCTGTTCGATGAGGTCGTGGCCGCCCAGCTCGCCGTCGATGACAGCGGCCGGTGCACCGGCCGGCTCGCGGCACCGCCGCTGGTCGGCGAGGCCCGGGCGGCGTGGCTGCGCTTCACCGCCCCGCGGCTCGAGGCCAACCTGCGCGCCTCGCACGGCTACGCCGACAGCCTCTCCGACCTGCCGATGCTGCAGTGTGTCGGCCAGCCGGTGGCGGTCAACCCCGACCTGCCGCTCGGGCGCTACGCCGCCCGCCATCGCTGGCCGGTCGTCAGCTGGGAGATGACCGCCGGGGGGCACCGGATGGCGCTCACCCGATGACCGAGATGATGCCGTCGGAGACTGCCGCGGACCTGGGGCCCGCCGAGCACCTGCCTCCCCGTGCCCACGCGCGAATCAGCGCAGTACAGCTGTATCGCTCGGTGCCCCGCTACGTGGCGGCCCGCACGCTCTCGTCCGCCTTGCCCCGGCCGCTGCGCCCGCTCTCGTCAGCGCTGAACAGCACGGCGACGGCAGCCGCACCCCTACGGCTGCACGAGGGCATTCCGCCGGTGCTGCCTGCCGGTGAAGGCTGGGCGCGCGTGCGTCCGCGCCTGTCCGGCATCTGCGGCTCCGACCTGGCGACGGTGACCGGGCGCTCCTCGTTCTATTTCGCGTCCCTGATTTCGCTGCCGTTCACCCCCGGGCATGAGGTGGTCGGTGAGCTCATAGACGCCTGCACCGGGGGCCAGGATGGCGGTGGCGAGCTGCCGGCCGGCACCCGGGTGGTCATCGCGCCCGTGCTGGGATGCGACGCCCGGGGGCTGCCCCGCTGCGAGAGCTGCGCCGCGGGTGCGCGCAGCCGCTGCGAGCGCATCACGTCCGGGCACCTCGCGCCCGGCCTGCAGACCGGGTACTGCGCGGACACCGGCGGCGGATGGAGCGGCCAGCTGGTCGCCCACCGCTCCCAGCTGTTCGCCGTGCCTGACGAGCTGCCGGACGAGCGCGCCGTCCTGATCGAGCCGCTCGCGTGCGCCATTCACGCGGTGCGCCGGGCCGCCGTCGAGCCGGGGGAACGCGTGCTCGTCGTCGGCGCGGGCGCCATCGGACTGCTGACGCTGCTGGCCCTGCGCGCGTTCACCTCCGCCGGCGAGATCCTGGTCGCCGCCAAGCATCCCAAGCAGCGCGCGCTCGCCGCGGCCTACGGCGCCACCCAGGTGATCGCCCCGACTGACCTGGTCGGCGGGGTCCGCCGGGCCACCCGCGCGCTGCGGCTGGACCCCGAGCACGGCTCCCCGTACCTGCTCGGAGGGGTCGACGTCACCCTCGAATGCTCCGGCTCGGGACTCGACGCTGCGCTACGCGTCACCCGGGCCGGCGGCCGGGTCATCCTCAGCGGGCTGCCCACCAGCTCCCCCGACCTGACCGCTCTCTGGTTTCGCGAGCTGTCGCTGACCGGTGCGTACGCGGCGGATCCCGTCGACATGACGGCGGCTCTCGAGCTGGCGGCGGCCAGCCCGGCGCTCGACGCGCTGGTCGGCGGCCGCTACCCGCTCGAGCGCTGGCGCGACGCTCTCGACCACGCCCTCTCGGCCGGCCGGCTCGGTGCCGGACGCGTTGTCTTCGAACTGCCTACCAGCACCGGAAGGATCCGCTCGTGAGCCGTCCCGGCTTCGTCCTCGAGGTCGACGAACGAACCCCGCCGCTGCTCGTGCACTCCGGCGAGACCCTGCGCCTGGAACGGTTCCCGCTCGGCACGAGGGTGATCTACCCGCCGGAGATCCTCCCCGGGCTCGACGACCCGGCCGCCGCCATCGAGGCGGCCCTCGACTCCCCCCTCGACTCCCCGCCGCTGCGCGAGCTGCTGCGCCCGGGCATGAAGCTGACCATCGCGTTCGACGACATCAGCCTGCCGCTACCGCCGATGCGGCTTCCCGACATCCGCCAGCGGATCATCGAGGCGGTTCTGACGCGCGCGGCCGAGGCCGGGGTGGACGACGTCGAGCTGATCGTCGCCAATGCGCTGCACCGGCGGATGACGGCCGCCGAGATCCGCCGGGCCGTGGGCGAGCGGGTGTTCCTGTCTTTCTGGCCCGACCGGCTCACCAACCACGACGCGGAGGACCCCGACAACCTGCTGCACGTCGGGCTCACCGACGCCGGCGAGGACGTCGAGATCAACAAGCGCGCCGCCGAGAGCGACCTGCTGGTCTACGTGAACGTGAATCTGGTCGCGATGGACGGCGGCCACAAGTCGGTGCCGATCGGGCTCGCGTCGTACAAGTCGCTGCGCCACCACCACAACAGCCACACGATGGTGCACTCCCGTTCCTTCATGGACCCGGAGAAATCGGCGCTGCACTCGTCGGCCTGGCGGATGGGTCGGCTGCTCAGCCAGTCGCTTTCGATCTTCCAGATCGAGACGACGCTGAACAACCAGGCGTTCCCCGAGTCGATGGGCTTCCTGACCAAGCGCGAGTGGGAGTGGTCGGCACGCGATCAGGCGATGGCGTTCGCGGCCGTGCGCGGGCTCGACCGGGTGCCGGCCCGGCTGCGGCGACGCTCGTTCCAGCGCATGGAAGCCGACTACGGGCTCACCAGCGTGCAGGCAGGTGAGGTGGAGGCCGTCCACAAGCGCACGCTCGAATCCGTGCACCGCCAGCAACTCGTCGAGGTGTCCGGGCAGTCCGATGTGCTCGTGCTGGGCCTGCCGTTCGTCGGTCCGTACAACGTCAACTCGGTGATGAACCCGATCCTCGCGATGTGCCTCGGGCTCGGCTACTTCTTCAACATGTACCGCGGGCAGCCGCTGGTACGGCCGGGCGGCGCGCTGATCATCCACCACCCGGTGCCGTACGAATTCAGCCAGCTCCACCACCCGAGCTACGTCGACTTCTTCGAGGAGGTGCTGGTCGAGTCGACCGATCCGGCGACCATCGAGGCGAAGTTCGAGAAGGCATACGCGACGGATCCCTGGTACATCCACCTGTACCGCACCTCGCACGCCTACCACGGCGTGCACCCGTTCTACATGTGGTACTGGGGCGCCCACGCGCTCGATCACCTCGGGGACTCGCGCAACGTCGTCTGGGTCGGCGCCGATCGAAAAGCCGTGGAACGTATGGGGTTTCGGGCCGCGACGACCATGGCCGATGCGCTGGAGATGGTGCACGGAGCGGTCGGCTCGAGCCCGACGATCAGCTACCTGCACGCGCCGCCGCACACTCTCGCGGACGTGCGCTGATGGCCGCCGGTCAGGCCCGGTTACGAGATGTGGCGCGCGGCTGGCGCTGGGGAGCACGCCCGCTGGTGCCGGCGTCGGCGGAGACTCACCGGCCGCCGGCTGAGCCGCCGTCGGAGTTCGCCACCGCGTGGGCACGCACGCCGCTCGCGGTGGGGGTCCGCGCCGCCGTGCAGGCTGCCGGGCTCAAGCCGCTGGTCTGGTCGGAGGTCTCCCCCCAGGTACGCGGTCTGGACAACCTCGTCGGCCTCAGCGGGCCGGTCATCTTCACCGCCAACCACAGCTCCCACCTCGACGCGCCGCTGATCCTCTGCTCGCTGCCCCCCGCGTGGAGGCGCCGCACGCTCGTCACGGCGGCCGCGGACTACTTCTTCGACGCCTGGTGGCGTGCCACCGGGACCGCGCTCGCCTTCGGGACAGTCCCGCTGGACCGCCGAGCGACCACCGCCTCATCCTCGTCGACTCCCCGCGAACTGCTCGACGCCGGATGGAATCTGGTGATCTTCCCGGAGGGCACCCGCTCGCCCGACGGGCAGCTCGGCTCGTTCAAGAGCGGCACGGCACGGCTCGCCATGTCCGCAGGGGTGCCGATCGTTCCCATCGGCTTGCGCGGCGCCTTCTCCGCCATGCCCCGCGGCCGGGGCTGGCCGGTGCCGGGCCGCCGCCCGGTGAGCGTCCGCTTCGGCGCCCCCGTGCGGCTGCGAGCCGACGAGAACGCCAAGCACCTGACCGACCGCCTCCGGCTGTCCGTCAGCCGGCTGTGCGCCGAGGATTCCAGCACCTGGTGGGAGTCCATCCGCACCCCCGCGGGGGCACCCGGTTCCGGATCCGGCTCCACCACGGCAGAGGTCGCCCGCTGGCGTCGCATCTGGGACGCGGGCGCTCCGGTGCAGCACGAGGCCCCCCTCACCCCCGACCCCTGGGCCACCAACTCCTGACCCTCGGCGCCATCCCCGACGGCCCGCCAAAACCCAGTTTTGCGCGACACATGGGGACAGTGCTGGGGACGGTGCTGTGGAAAGGCGCACGCTGCCTGTGGGACTCGCCCGATCCCCGTCCGAGCGCCACATTCAAGTCTTGTTCGCCCAGCGTCCGCGGCTGAACCTGGACTCATGAGCCTGCTGACGCTGCCATCGAGAGCCCGCCGGCCCCGCGGCAAGTGCCCCCAGCAGGACAGTCCCCTTCCGCCGCCGGTGCGCCGGGCGGTGCTGCTCTCCGCGGATCTGGTAGCCGCGCTGCTGGAGGTCGAGGGCCGGGATCGGGCCACGCTCGACGACCTGGAGTGGGCCGATGCTGTCGCGGCGCGGATGGTGCACCGCGAATCCGCCCGCAACGGCGCAGCGCGCCGCGTTCAGGCGTCCTGCGCGTCGACGGCGACCACCCCGCGCCGCAGACCCTCCACGGCGCGGCGCGCCGCCGAGCCCACCGGGCCGTCGGCGACGGCGGCCACCTGACCGAGCAGATCCACCAGCTGGCGGGTCCATCGCACGAAGTCGCCCGCGGCGATTTCACGGCCCTGATCGCCGCCGCGGGACGACGTCGCCGAGGGCCCGGAAAGCACCCGCTCGAGTGGGGCGCCGGCCGCGTAGTGAAACGCCGCCCAGGCGAATCCCGCGTCCAGCCCCGGCAACTGATCGAGCCGGTGGGCCGCTTCGGCTTCCTTCAGATTCCGGCGCAGCGCGATGGTGGCGTCGAGCGCCGCGCGTACCTCCGGCCCGCCGGGCAGCACGGGATCGCGATGCTCATCGGTGCGCGACTCGTACACCAGTGCCGACGCGACGGCAGCCAGCGCCGGCGGCCCCAGCTCGTCCCATACGCCCTGCCGCAGGCATTCGGCGACCAGCAGATCCGACTCCGCGTAAAGCCGGGCGAGCCGGCGGCCCTCCGGCGTGACGTCAGGCGCCTCGTCGTCGGCGGTGAGGTAGCCGGATTCTTCCAACAGCCGGCAGACCCGGTCGAAGGTGCGGGCGATGGTGTTCGTGCGGCCCTCGACCCGCTGCTTGAGGCCGGCGTTCTCGCGCCGCAGCCGGTCGGCGCGTTCGGCCCAGCGCATGTGCTGCTCACGCTCCGGGCAGCCGTGTACCGGATGCTCCCGCAGCTCGCGCCGCAAACGGGCGATCTCGTCGTCGGGCCCGGCCGGTTCGTCGCCGCCCCGCCGCCTCCTCGGGTCAGCGCCGTGCTCGCTACCCAGCCCGAGCTCGCGCAGGGATGACGCGAGATCGCGGCGCGACTGGGGCGAGCGGGGGTTGAAGCTGCGCCCGACCCGGACCTTGCCGAGCGCCTCCACCGGCGTGGGGAAGTCGACCGCCGACAGCCGCTTCACCTGCCGGTCGGAGGTGAGCACCACCAGCCGCCCGGTGTCGGCCACCGCGGCGCCGTCGGACAGCACCACCGCCAGCCCGGCGCGGCGGCCCGCGGGCACCCGGATCACGTCACCGGTGCGCAACTTTCGCAAGGATTCGTCCGCCCGCAGCCGCCGCTGCGACGAGCGCTCCCTGGCCAGCTCGGTCTCGCGCCGCGAGAGCCGGCGCCGCAGGCCCGCGTACTCCTGCGCCGAACCGAGGTCGCAGTGCATCGCCTCCTCGTAGCCCGCAATGGCCTCGTCGTGGCGATGGACCTGGCGCGCCAACCCCACCACCGCACGGTCGGCCTGGAACTGGGCGAACGACGACTCCAGCAGCACCCGCGCCGCGGACCGGCCCATCGAGGCCACCAGGTTGACCGCCATGTTGTAGGACGGGCGAAACGACGAGCGCAGCGGATACGTGCGGGTCGACGCGAGCCCGGCCACCTGCTCGGGATCGAACCCGGTCGTCCAGAGCACTACGGCGTGACCTTCGACGTCGATGCCCCGGCGTCCGGCGCGGCCGGTCAGCTGCGTGTACTCCCCCGCGGTGAGCTCGACGTGGGTCTCGCCGTTGTACTTCACGAGCCGTTCGAGCACGACCGAGCGCGCCGGCATGTTGATGCCGAGGGCCAGCGTCTCCGTCGCGAAGACGGCCTTGACCAGCCCTCCGGCGAACAGTTCCTCGGTGATCTCCTTGAACCGCGGCAGCAGACCGGCGTGATGGGCAGCGATCCCGCGCTCGAGCCCGTCCAGCCATTCCCAGTAGCCGAGCACGCGCAGATCGGCGTCCGACAGATCAGCGGTGCGCTCGCGGGCGTGGGTGCGGATCCGGGTGCGCTCGTCCGGGGTGGCAAGCCGCAGACCGGCGGACAGGCACTGGGCGACGGCGCCGTCGCAGCCGGCCCGGCTGAAGATGAACGTGATGGCCGGCAGCAGGCCCTCACGGTCAAGGATCTCGATCACTTCAGGACGCGACGGCGCCCAGATGCGGCGCGGGCGCGGCGCGTCCAGCCGCCGGGTGCCGCGCGGGCCCGTGCTGCGACTGGGACGCGCCCGGGTGCCTGGAGCCGTCCGGGAGTGATCAGCGCGTGACTGCTCGGCCCGCAGCCGTACCAGCTCGCGGTTCACCTCGTTGCCGCCGGACTGCTCGGGGTCGTCGAACAGGTCATACAGCCGGCGACCGACGAGCACCGACTGCCAGAGCGGTACGGGGCGGTGCTCCTCGACGATGACGGCCGTATCCCCGCGGACGGTCTCCAGCCACTCGCCGAACTCCTCGGCGTTGCTGACGGTCGCCGACAGCGACACCAGCCGCACCGGCTCCGCAAGCGCGAGGATGACTTCCTCCCACACCCCGCCGCGGAAGCGGTCGGCGAGGTAGTGCACCTCGTCCATCACGACGTGGCTGAGCCCGCGCAGCGCCGGCGAACCGGCGTACAGCATGTTGCGGAGCACTTCGGTGGTCATCACGACGATCGGCGCGTCGCCGTTGCGCGCCGTGTCACCGGTCAGCAGCCCCACCTGGGCGGCGCCGTAACGCGCCGAGAGTTCGGTGTACTTCTGGTTCGACAGCGCCTTGATGGGCGTGGTGTAGAAGCACTTGCCTCCGCTGCGCAGCGCGCGGTCAGCCGCGAATTCCCCCACCACCGTCTTGCCCGCGCCCGTGGGCGCCGCGACGAGCACGCTACGGCCCTCGGCCAGCGCCAGGCAGGCCCGCTTCTGGAACGGGTCAAGACCGAACGGGTACGTGCGAACGAACGCTGCGACCTCGGCTGCGACATCCCCCGCAGCGCTCACTGCATCAGGTTATGTCCGGGTGCTCGCTCAGGTGATGTCGTCCTCGCCCCACCCCGCCCCGACCGACGCGCGCGGCGGCTCCATCGGACGCGGGGGCTCCAACGGCTGGGCGACAGGCGCCGGCGATGGCTCAGTATCGGCCAGCCCGGCGAATTCCGACATCTCCTGACGGCGGGCGCGGCGCCGATCGTTCCACTTCGCGACCAGGATCGCGGCCTCGTAGAACAGGCACAGCGCGACCGCGAGCGCGGGCATGGTGAACGGATCCCCGGACGGGGTCACAAAGCCGGCGAAGACGAACACCAGGAAGATCTCGATCCGGCGGTACTTCGCGAGCCGCTTGGCGGAAAGCACCCCGGCGAGGTTCAGCAGGATGATCACCAGCGGGAACAGGAACGACGCGCCGAAAACGATCAGCAGATGGGTGACGAAGCTCAGGTAGTCCGTCACGGTGAGCAGCGACTTGATGCCGCTGCCACCGAAGCCGAGCAGGAAGTTCAGGGCAGTGCGCAGGAAGAGATACGCCATCGTGGCGCCCGCAGCGAACAGCACCGTGGCCGACGTGAGGAACGCGAGGGTCCAGCGCCGCTCGTTGCGGTGCAGTCCGGGCGTGATGAAGGCCCAGAGCTCGTAAAGCCAGATCGGTGCCGAGAACAGCACGCCCGTTATCAGCGAGACCCGCAGCCGGACGAAGAACGCGTCGGTCGGGTGGGTGAAGATCAGGTCACAGCTCTTGCCGCCGGCCCGCCGGGCAGGTGGCAGCTCGCAGTACGGATGGCGCAGGAAGTTGAAGATCGGGTGGTAGGCCCACACCGCGATCACGATCGTCACGATCATGATTCCCAGCAGCGCGATGAACAGCCGCCGGCGCAGCTCTTTGATGTGCTCGATGAGCGTCATCCGGCTGTCTTCGACGGTACGAGCACGTCGGGTCACGCCGAACGCCTTACGGCTGATTCGTTTCGTTGCCTTACCGGCTGCTCGGAGCCGGGAGTCGAGCCGGCTCAGCGGTGGTCTGCGTCAGACGTCGGAGCGGTAGGGGTACCCGCCTTGACGGTCGGCACCGGTGCCGAACTCGCCCCCGGGACGGCTGCGCGCGGCGCCTCGACGGCCCGCGGGGCCGCGGGCGGCTCGGGAGCGGCCTCCGGCTCGTCGTCGTGCAGGCTCTTGACCTCGGTCTTGAGGATGCGCAGCGAGCGGCCAAGGGAGCGCGTGGCGTCAGGAAGCTTCTTGTAGCCGAACAGCACGAAGACCACGATCACCAAGACGATGATGTGCCAGGGGCGAAGCTCACCCATGTCAGTGACCTCCCGCTCGGTAAGGCTTGCCGGCCAGCTGGGCCGTGTGCTGCCGATCGTACGCGGCTCGCCCCAGGCGCTCAGTCATCCGCGCCCAAACGATCCGGTGTAGCCAGCCGTTCGCTGAGCAAAGCTGCCGCGTCCGAGAGCGAGCCCACCCGACGGGTGAATCGCCCGCCTGCCCTGCGCATCTTCTTGAACCTTCGCCAGGCCGACAGTGCGGCAATCACCAGGAGAACGAGCCCCAGCGCGACGACAGCTAGCGCGATGGTGAGCCACACGCGCCTAGCCTAGCGGTGACTAGCGGGTGATCTGGCCGCCGATTCGTGCTGCCAGCAGGTCGTCGTCGGCGAGCTGTAGCGCGAAGTCGAGCAGGTCGTCGTAGTCGAGGACGGGGCCGACCTTGGGCTCGAGGGCCTCAGCCGGAAGCTCCCAGACCTGGGCGCGGACGCCGCCGGACATGAGCAGCGAGATCACGTGATCGTCGGCCGGCTTGCGAATCTCTTCCCGGCAGGAGGGGCAGGAGAACGCGTAGTAGGACAGCGGAGGGTGGCTACAGACCATCAGCGAGACGTCTTTCGAGGTCATCTCCACCTCGCCGCACGAAGGGCACGACGCCTTGATCGTGGTCACTACGCCACCCCTTCCTACGGTCGTCCGCCGAATTCGGCGACACACTTCCCTTCGGCGGATTTCCGGTCGGTCCGTATAGTCCATTAGGACTAGTCGCGAGCCATCATTTGGCCTTGACCTGCCGGACTCTCGGCCTGATGCGGCTTGCGCGCACTCTCTCCGATCGGCAGCGCGGCAGGGAAAGCAAGGCAAATCGCGAAGTTTGTCGCGGCGGCGGCTGGTACGGGGCCCGGGGACGAGGGACGTTCAGTCGCCGAGGGCGGCCAGCGCGGCCGCGGCGTGCTCGCGCACCGCGGCCACTACTGCGGGCGGCGCGACGACCCTGCCCTGGCCTCCGAGTCGCAGCGCGAGACGCACGACCCAGGCCGGGTCCGGGGTACGCAATTCCACCCGTAACGCCCCGGGACCGCCGCCGGCTGGGCCGCCGGCTGCGATCGGCCCGAGCTCGGTGGCCTGCTCGACCGGGTAGTAGTCGGCGACCCAGCGCGCTGCGGGTTCGAGTTCCAGGACCACGGTGAGGTCCTGCTCACGAGGCCGGAACAGCCCTTCTGCCAGGTCCCTCGGGACGGCTTCGGACGGCAGGGGCGCGGCAGCGCCGGCGAGGCTCGCGTCCACCATGCGGTCGAGCCGGAAGAGCCGCACGCCCTCCGCGAGGTGGCACCAGCCCTCCAGATACCAGCGCCCGTCGACGCTGACCAGCCGCATCGGGTCGACGGCGCGCTCGGTGACCTCGTCACGCGAGGCGACCAGATAGCGCAGCTCGAGCTGACGACGCTCGTCGAGTGCCCGCCGCACCGTCGCCAGCGCCTCCGCCTCGGGCTCGAGCGCCACCTGCATGAGCGGTGCGTCTGCGGCAGCCGCCGGAAGGGCGCCGCTGGCGAAGGCCAGCTTCGCCTGGGCGCTCTCGAGAGCATCCCGCTCGGCCAGGCCGGGGACGTCCGCCAGGGCCCGAGCCGCCACGCGCAACGCGAGAGCCTCGTCGGCGGTCAGTTTCAGCGGCCGATCGAGGGTCTGCGCCTCGATGACGGTGACCTGCTCGCCCTCGAACGCGAAATCGATGAGGTCGCCCGGCCCGCCTCCGGGCAGGCCGCAGACCCACAGCAGGTTCAGGTCGTCGCTGAGCTGGCGGCCGTCGACGCCGAAGACCGCCGCCACGTCGGCGAGCTCGGCGCCCGGGTGCGTACGCAAGTACGGAACCAGCGCGAGCAGGCGCGGGAGCCGGTCTGCCGCCCCGGTCACGAGCCACCCTCCGGGGTGTGCGCGGCGAGCGCTCCGAGCAGGCGGCGGCGCAGCTCGGCGGCGAGCTCCGGGGAGTCGACAGGCTGGGCATCGGCGCCGAACTCGACCACGCGGTCGGCGACCCGGCCGAGGTCGCGGTCGGTCAGCACGATGGTGTCCGGCTCCGGGCCGGGCTGCGCTCCCTGCCGCAGCGCCAAGGCCGCGCCGGGACGCACCCGCACGACAGCCCGCACCGCCGGCTCTCCGGGCTCGGCGGCTTCAACGGCGGCGCGCAGGTCGAGGTCCGGCGGCGCCGTCACCACGCCTGACGGTCCGACCGCCCGAACGCCCGGTTCCATCCTCGAGAGCCGGAAGACCCGGCTCTGGCCGCGGTCGAGATCGAGGCCGACGAGATACCAGCGTCCCCTCCAGGAGACGACGCCCCACGGGTGCACCCGGCGAGCGGCGGGCCGCGGCTGCCCCGGCCGCCGGTAGCTGAACGTGAGCTCCCGCCCTTCACGCACGGCGGCCAGGCAGGGCACGAAAGCCGCTTCGGTGGCCTCCACCCTCGGTTCGAGCCCCGCCGGCGGCGGCAGCGGATCCATGCCGGCCGCGCGCAGCTTGCGCATCGCGCTCGCGCTCGGCTCGGCGAGAGCCGCGCTGCTCCACAACCGCGCGGCGAGACCGAGCGCGGCCGCCTCTTCCGCGGTGAGGTGCAGGTCAGGCAGGGCGTAATCGCTGCGCTGGATGCGGTAGCCGACCTCGTCGTCCCAGCCCGTGACGCCGCCGGTCTCCACCGGGATGCCCAGCTCGCGCAGCTCCGCCTTGTCGCGTTCGAACATCCGCCGAAACGCCGTCTCCCCGTCCGGAGTGCCGTCACGCACGTAGCCGTCGACGAGATCGGCGATCTCGTCGACGGACAGGTGCCGGGTGGTCGCCATCAGGCAGATCGCGAGATTGAGCTGACGTTCGAGCTTCTTGCGCGACATGGCTGCCTCACGGTATCGACACGGTGGGCTCCCAGCACCGAACGGCGCGCGCTCACCTGCGGGCTTGACCGGACCGGGAAACCGGTTTAAGTCCGCGAACACGCGGCTCACCTGAAACAATGGCGCTGTGGCCCTCACCCCGCTACGCCCCGACGACCCTGATCAGGTCGCCGGTTACCAGCTGCTTGGACGCCTGGGAGCCGGCGGCATGGGCGTGGTCTACCTGGCCGAGTCTCCGTACGGGCCGGCGGGCGAGCCGCGCCGGCAGGTGGCCGTCAAGGTGGTGCGCGGCGAACTCGCTGATGACGACGGTTTCCGGGCACGTTTTCGCCGCGAGGTGACGGCGGCCCGCCGGGTCTCGGGAGTCTGCGTCGTCGAGGTGCTCGACGCCGATCCCGAGGCCGAGACCCCGTACATGGTCAGCGAGTACGTCAGAGGGCCCGACCTCGCCAGCCTCGTCGCGAAGTACGGGCCGCTCGACACCCGGCGCCAGCACGCCTTCGCCGCCGGGCTCGCGCAGGCCTTGCTGTCGATCCACTCCGTGGGGCTGGTCCACCGCGATTTGAAGCCGGCGAACGTGCTGTGCGCCCAGCGGGGACTGAAAGTCATCGACTTCGGTATCGCCTCCGCCGCCGACGGAGCCTCGCTCACCCGTACCGGCCTGGTCGTCGGCACCACCGGCTGGATGGCTCCCGAGCAGGTCAACGGGGAGAAAGTACTGCCGCTCACCGACATCTTCTGCTGGGCGTCGGTCGTCTACTTCGCCGCCACCGGGCTGGCACCGTTCGGCGAGGGCTCCCCCGCCGCCGTTCTCTACCGGGTGGTGGCCAACGATCCGGATCTGTCGAACCCGCTGATCGAGCCCCGGCTCCGCCCGCTGCTCGCGGCAGCCTTCCGCAAAGATCCCCGAAGCCGCCCGGCGGCCCCAGACCTGCTCGACTACCTGCTGCCCAATCGCGGAGCCCGGGTGCCCGAGGCTCCGGCGTTCCGTCACCAGGCCCTCGCCTCGACACCCGCTCCGCCGGCGGGCGGCATTGCGTCGACGCCTCCGGTGCGGCAGCCGCAGGCAGCCCCGCCGCAGCAGTACCCGCTGCCGCCACACCCGTCAGGGCCGCAGCCCGCGCCCGTTTTCAGCCCCAACTACCCGCAGACCCCGCCCCCCTCCGGGCCACCACCGGGTTATCAGCAGCCGGGCCAGCCGTACCCGTGGGCGCCGCCCGCGCCGCCGCGTCCCTCGAAGCCGAGCCGATTCGGCAAACGCCGTAAGGGTCAGTAAGCCTGTTCCATGATCCGCGAGGCGAACCCGCCGATGATGCCGGCCACCATGACCACCCCGGTGGCGATCCACAGCGGAATCGAGTCCGCGATCAGCGCGAACGTGCCGAGCGTGAAGCCGAGCACGATGAGCGCGACGGAGAGCCAGGCGCCCGGCGACGCCTTGACGTGACCGCCGTCGGAGCTTGCCACGATTGCCCTCCAGGGTTGTCGGTAATTCCGGTGGTGAGACTACCGCTCGAGTGAGCTGGCGAGCCCGTGCAAGGTGCCGTCGAGCACGCCGAGATCGCAGAGTTGGGCCTGCAGCCAAGCGCCCACATCGTGGCTGCGCACCTGCTCTGCGGCGCCGGCCAGCAGCCGGGCCCGCTTGGCTTCGGGCATCGTCAGCGCCTCGTACAACGCATCGGCCGTCTGCTGCACGTCGAACGGGTAGAGCGGCACCGCGAACTCGCCGAGTTCCTCGAACGCGCCTGTGTTCTCCGACAGTGCCAGCACCCCGTGGCGCTGGTTGACGACCGCGACCTCCTTGGCCACCAGGTTCATCCCGTCGGCCAGGGCGTTGACCATGATCACGTCGCAGATCGAGTACGCGCCGACGGCGAGCGCGAAGTCCTCGACGAGGCGCAGATCGATCGGTTGGCGTCCGGAGGCGGTGTGGCGGGCGTTGACCTCGGCAACCACGGCTCCGATCGTCGAGATGTAGTCCCCGTACTCAGCGACGTCAGTACGGCTGGGCTGCAGCAGCGCGAGGAAACTGACCTCACCGGCAAGCTCGGGGTGCTGGTCGAGCAGCAGCCCGAAGGCCAGGAATCCCCGCACGACGTTCTTGCTTGGATCCGTCCGGTCGACGCGCAGGATCAGCTTGCGTTGCGGGCGATCGGCGAGGTCGGCGTCATCGGCGAAGGAGCTCGACAGCGGGGTCAGGAACGCCTCGGTCAGGGCGGCGGCGTGAGCCTGCACCTCGTCGGTGGCGAGCACGTCGTCGAGCGCCTTCGGATCGACCGAGATCGGGTAGTGGCGGGCCAGCACCTGACGGCCGTCGACCTCGATGGTGAGCGCGTCGCGGTCGACCGGCAGGCCCAGCAGTTCCTCGCAGCAGGTCACGAAATTGCGGGCGTAGCGCTTGGTGTGAAACGCCACGACGTCGCTCCCGAGCAGCCCACGAAGCAGCCGCTCGCGCATGTCGGGCGGAAGGATGCGCCACGCGTCAGGCCCCGGCCAGGGAATGTGGATGAAGTGGCTGAGCAGGGCATCGGGGCAGCGCTCCCGGACCCGCTCGGCCACCAGATAGAAGTGATAGTCCTGGATCATCACCAGGGCGCGCCCGCCACGGGCCTGCACCTCGTCGGCCACGGCGTCGGCGAAGATCCGGTTGACCGCCGCGTAGCCCTCATCAAAGGCGCTGCGCTCGTTCTGGGTGAGCACGGGTGAAAACGTGAGCCCGTAGAGGCCATGCTGGATGAACCAGAGGATCGGGTTCGACACCACCGTGTAGAACTGCTCGTGCGCGACGGGTTCGACCTCGACCATGCGCACGGTGATGATCGGGCCCTCGGGCTCCGCAGCCGCGCTCTCCTCGTCGCTGAGCGGGGTGCCGTTCGCGCGCTCACCTGCGAGGTGAGGGACGGGCGAGGTGACGACGTCGACGTCGCCGTCGTCCGCTTCCCGCGAGACCGCTGCGTCCTCGTCGCTGGCCGCAGCGCACACCCAGACGGCGTCGGAGAGGTGCTCGGCGAGCCCGAGCAGGGCCGTCACAAGACCGCCGCTGCCCTTGCTGGTTGTTCGACGGTCACCGTCGCGGCCGAACGTCACCGGCCCGCGGTGCGAGAGCAGGACGAGGGGCAGATCGATGGGCTCTTCGGCCAACTCACCGTCCTCCATAGCTAGGTCCACCGTACCTTTCGCAGATGTCCGACTCAGCGTCTCCTGCGAACCCCGGCGGCCCGTCCCGGGGTCAGACGCGGCCCGTCGCCGTCGTCGACGTCGACGGCGTGGTGGCCGACGTCCGGCATCGGGTGCGTCACCTCGACAGCAAACCCCGCGACTGGGACGCGTTCTTTGCCGCAGCCGGCGCAGATCCGCCGCTTGCGGAAGGCGTCGCACGCGTCAAGGAGCTGGCCGCCGACCACGAGATCATCTGGTTGACCGGCCGGCCGGAACATCTGCGCGCGACGACCCTCGCCTGGTTCGCTCAACACGGCCTGCCCAGCGGCCGGCTGATCATGCGTCGCGGCCACGACCGGCGGCCGGCGAAGATCGTCAAGCGCGCCGAGCTGCGTCGGCTGGCCGCGGGCCGCACGGTCGATGTCGTCATCGACGATGACCCGGCCGTCGTCGCCGCGCTGACCGCCGACGGGTGGCCGGTCGAACTCGCCGACTGGGTGCCGTACGCCCCCGAGATGGGCAACGCGCAGGAGAAGTCGGGCCGCACCTGAGCAGCGCGAGTCCAGCGAGCCCTCACGCAGGTACGAGCCGTCACGACGGAATACGTGCCCGAACAAATCCAATGCAACGATTCGGCAACACCACGCGTTTTAAATGTGCGAATTGAGCCGATAGGGCTCGGCCCTGATGCACCATTGGTTCAGGACGCGAACCAACTACTAGCCGTCAAGCAGGAGCACGCCGATGTGCCCGCACTCGCCCCAGTGCCCAGCAGCCCAGGAGCCCGACCGCGAAGCCGCCCGGGTGGTTTCGGGTCACCCGGAGCAGGGTTGGAGCCTGTTGTGCAACGGTCTGATCGTCTTTGAAGACACCGGCGGCTTACTGCCGGACTGCTCGGTGGTCGCTCCGCACCGCGCAAAAGAGGGCTGCACGCCCGGCTCGCCGAACTCCGCCTGCATGCCTCAGCAGCGCATCCGCAAAGGGATTCACGCCGCGTAATCCGCGCTAAGCGCCGCTCGCCCGCTTGTGCCGGCGCCGGGCCAGCTCATCGTTCTCCTCGACGACCCGCTCCGACGGAAGCGTGGCCAGCTGTCCGCGCGTCTGCGAGGCCACCTTTCCGACGGCAATGGCAAAGACGCCTTGACCGCCGGCGAGCAGATCGACCAGCTCATCGGTCGAGGTGATCTCGTAGACCGAGGCACCATCGCTGATCAGTGTGACGCTCGCGAGATCCTCGACGCCCATCTCGCGCAGGTGATTGATCGCCGCCTTGACGTTCTGCAGCGAGATCCCGAGATCGAGCAACCGCTTGACCATCTTCAGGACGAGGATGTCGCGGAAGCTGTAGAGCCGCTGCGAGCCGGAACCCTTCGCCGGGCGAACGCTCGGCACGACCAGCCCGGTACGGGCCCAGTAGTCGAGCTGGCGGTAGGTGATCTCGGCGGCTTCCATCGCGGTCTTACCGAGGTAGCCGACGTCGTCAGCGGCGGCGGGATCGTCGGTGGCAAACAGGCCGGGCTGCTCGCTGAGCGGAACCTGGCGCGTCATCGCGCAGCACCCGAACGGGCTGTCAGGCCGATCACGCCGGTGCGCATCGCGTCTCCCGCCTTCCTGCCCGCCGACATTCGGCCGAGGCGCCCGATGCGCTACGGAGACTGCTCAGATCCGTGCGCTCGCTGCCGGGACAACTGACGTTACGAGGCGGGGCCCCCACGATCAAGCATGCCCGGTGGTGTGTCGCCGATGTCAACCCGACCGCTATCGGGCTCATGAGCCGGTATTGAAGTCCTCGGGCGAAATCTGGTCGAGGAACTCCCGGAACCGCTCGACCTCGCCGTCGTCATCCGCCGGGGCGTCATCCGGTACGGAGATGCCCGCCTCGTCGAGAACCGCATCGGATCCGAAAACGGGGACCTCCATGCGCATCGCCAGCGCGATCGCGTCGGACGGGCGCGCCGACACCTCGACCCCGTTCCCGAAGTGGAGGGTGGCGAAGAACACGCCGTTCTGCAGGTCGTTGATCGTCACCTGGGAAAGCTCGGTGCCCAGGGCGCGCAGGGTGTCGCGCATCAGATCGTGGGTGAGGGGGCGGGCGGTCACGATGCCCTCCTGGGCGAACGCAATCGCCGTCGCTTCGACCGCCCCGATCCAGATCGGCAGGTAACGCTCTCCGCCGACCTCCCGGAGCAGGACGATCGGCTGCTTCGAGGGAAGCTCGACGCGAACACCCACGATGTCCAGCCGGTGCACGGCGACACCTCCTCCCGGTAGGCCTTGACCCTAACTCCTGGACAACGCTAGGGCCTGCCGCTTCGTGCCTGTGGCGGGGGCCCCCGAAGCGGCCGTTTCGCGGCGCGGAAGTCAGCGCAGAGCCTCCCGCAGCGCGGCCTCGAGCAGCGCGACGTGCAGGCGCACCGACAGCGCCGCGTACTCACGCGCGTGGGTCTCAGCTCGGCTGCGCCCCTCCCGCGACGACTGGCGTACCAGCGGGGTGAGCACCTGCTCGATCAGCCCCACCTCACGGTCGACCGCCGCCTTGACCGGACGGAGATGACGGGCCTGAAAGCCGTAGGAGCTCAGCTCGGCCACGATACGAGCGATCACCAGCGCCTCGGCCTCGTACGTCGTGCTGGTGCCTCGGGAAGCGATGAGCCCGTACGCCTCGAGCTCGGTCAGCTGCTCGTTGTCCAGGCCGCTTTCGCGCATCAGCTCCCGGCGGGTGAGCCGCTCATCGCTGGCGTCCAGCTCGAAGAGTTCGGGCCCTACGCCGACGCCCGGACGCTGCTGCGCCGGCTCGGGCGGCCCCGGCGAGCCTGCAGGCTCGAGCTGCGGCGGCATGCCGCCGGCCGTGACGTCAGAGGCCTCGAGGCGCTCCTTGATGACCTTCAGGGGCAGGTACTGGTCGCGCGCCGCCGTGAGCACGTAATGCAGCCGGGCCACGTCAGCCGGCGAGAACTTGCGGTAGCCCGCGGCGCTACGCGCCGGGCGCAGCAGGCCCTGCCGCTCGTAATAGCGGATCTTGCTGATCGTGAGCTCGGGAAAGTCTTCGCGAAGGGTGGTGAGCACCTCGCCGATGGTCAGGTCGGCCGCGCCGCGGGCCGGGCCCGGCGCCAGGTCTTCGGCCAGCGCCAGCTGCGCCGGCTGGGATTGCGGGCCGCCATGGTGCAGCGGCGACGACGCGGTGGTCACTGTGGACGCGGTGGAGCTGCGAAGAAGGTGAGCCGGAACTTCCCGATCTGCACCTCGTCACCACTGCTGAGCAGCATCGCGGAATCGATGCGCCCCCGCTTCAGATACGTGCCGTTCAGGCTGCCCACGTCGACGACGGTGAACCCGCCTTCCGGGGTGCGGCGGAACTCCGCGTGCCGGCGGGAGACCGTGACGTCGTCGAGGAAGATGTCGCTGTCCGGATGCCGGCCTGCGGTGGTGAGATCGCGATCCAGCATGAAGCGGCTGCCCGCATTGGGTCCCCGCTTGATCACGAGCAGCGCTGACCCGACCGGCAGGGCCTCGACCGCCGCCCGTGCCTCGGTGTCGGTGACGATCTCGGCGGCGTCGGCCTCGGCTGCCTCGCCGGCATCGGTCACCAGGCTCATGGTCGTGGTGGCCTCGCTCATCCGCTCACCGCTGACCGGCCCGCCCGGACGCAGCAATTCCTGCCCGCAACGGGCGCAAAAATGTGCGTCCGGCGGATTCTGCTGCCCGCAACGAGTACAGAACACGACGACCCCGGCTCCCCTCCGTGCTGCCCGGTGGATTCACTACACGAGCATCTGATCGGAACAAAACGCTACGAACCCGGTTAGAAGCGGGCGCCCCGGCGAGCGGGACGACCGCTGCACAGGTTAGTGGGCTGCGACGTGCGAGGCGTATCCCTGAGCGTCGAGCAGACCATCCAGCGCTGCCGGATCGCTGATCCGGATCTCGACGAGCCACCCGTCGCCGTACGGGTCGGAATTGATCAGCTCAGGCGTGCTGTTGAGCTCGTCGTTACGGGCGACGACCTCGCCGGCGAGCGGTGCGTAGACGTCCGACACGCTCTTGGTCGACTCCACCTCACCCAGCGCGTCGCCGGCCGAGACCTCGGTGCCCGCGGCCGGCAACGAGACGAAGACGATGTCGCCGAGCGCGTCCTGCGCATAGCCGGTGATCCCGACGCGCACGACGAGACCCCCATCGGCGGAGCCGCTCGGATCAGCGCGCTTCACCCACTCGTGCTCGACGGTGTACTTCAGGTCCTCCGGGTACTCAGCCATGCGGCTCTGAGATCTCCTCGTGAATCGGGATCCGGATCGAATCGACCTCGGGATTTCGAGGCTGACCCGCCGGTCACAGGGGCGAGCAGGCGCCTGAGCCTACCCAGTAGGCGGCAGCGCCCGCAATGAACGAATCTGCTCGTCCGGCACCGTTTTGATCGTCGCGGTGGCACCGGAGCGAGCGTCCACGGTGTCGACGACGCCGCCGGGAATCTCCAGCGCCTTCTGCATGGTCGCAGGGTCCCCGATGGCCCGGATGAGGTAAGGCGGCCCGGCCGCGTGACCGTCCACCGACAACCCGTTGCGGGTGTCCTCGACCCACGAGGTGGCACCCATCCGGGTTCCTGCCACCTCCAGGGTTTCGGCGCCGGCGTCGCGCAGCTCCTCAACGGTGTCGACGATCACCTCGGCGGTCACGCTGTGCTGCGGATCGGCGATGGTCAGCTCGATCCCGGGCCCGTGCGCCGCCACCGTGCCGGCCAGGATGGCGAGGTCCTGCGTCCGCTTGCGGGCTTCGGTGAGCGCGGCGGCGCCGGAGCCGCTCCCGGAAAGTTGCGATCGCGTCTTCTGCAGATCGGCGATCTGGCTGCGCAGCAGTGACGCGCGCGCGTCGAGCTCGTCGAGGATGCGCACCAGGTCGTTCGGCCGCGTGGTCGCCAGCCGCGACGCCGCTCGCTGGGAACGGACGCTGGCGGCAAGCCCGAAGCCCAGTAACGCGAGCAGCAGCAGCCCGACCAACCGCAGCCGGCGGTCGACCCGCCCGATCGGGCTCACCCGGGCGTCATGCCTTGAACAGGTGGCGGCGGATGGCGGCGGCGTTGCTGAAGATGCGGATCCCGAGGACCACCACCACGGCGGTCGACAGCTGGGTGCCCACGCCCAGCTTGTCGCCGAGGAAGACGATCAGGGCCGCCACCAGGACGTTCGAGATGAACGAGACGACGAAGACGCGGTCGTCGAAGATGCCGTCGAGCGCTGCACGGGCCGCCCCGAACACCGCGTCCAGCGCGGCCACGATCGCGATCGGCAGATACGGCTCCAGCCAGCCGGGCGCCGTGGGCTGCAGGATCAGCCCCACCACCAGGCCCGCCACCAGTGCGGCGATACCGATCATGAGATACCGCTCATGAGTGGCCTGCGACGAGCGGACGCGCGCTCGGCGTGGTTCCCGCCGCCGCCGCCGGGAGCCCCAGCGCCTGCGCCGGCCGGATCCCGACATCGGGGTGGCTCCCGATGGGTCCGGACGCCAGGGCGGCCAGCGCCGGTGAGCGCTGCGCCGCCGCAAGCAGGCCCGCTCCCCCGATCGCCGCGACCACGTACGGGCTGCTCAGCGGCTGGAAATCGACCAGGATCGTCTGACCGGCCGTCCGGATGGCGGTTCGCGGCCCCAGTCGCACCCCGCCGACCCCGATAGCTCGGGCGCCGGCTGCCCATAGCGCGTTGACGACCGCCTGTACGTCACGGTCGGTCACCTGCCCGGTGCTCCCGGCGAGCTGCCCCTGGGGGCGGCTACCGGCGCCCGGCGCGGCGGAGGCAACCACGTCGGTGAGGGTGACGACCACGCCCGGGCCGCTCACCGGGACGCGCGCGACAGCGGCCGACAGGGCCGCCTCCTGGCGTGCCAGCGCACGACCTGCGGACGTGGACCGCAACTGCTGCTGCTGGAGTGCGGCCAGCTGACGCTGGTCGGCGGCGAGGGTCAGCTCCAGATGCTTGACCTCCCGGCTACGTTCACCGGCATCGCCCGCCAGAGCCGTCCGCGCGGCCCCGACCTCCGGCACGCTCTTGTGCTGCGCCAAGACCGCGAGACCACTGAGCGCTCCGACGGTGGCCAGCAGAGCGACCCCGGCGACCGTACGACGCCGGGGCGGCTGCGCCCGCGGGCGCCCGGCCGCTTCGGCGTAGCTCGGGTCGAGCGCATCGCGGACGATGACGTCTAGCAGGCCTGCCGGATCGCGGGGACCGCTCACGAAAAGGCTGGACCGTCAGAGGGTTCCGCCGGGTCCGCCGCTGCCGTCACGAAGTCGATGAGCTGCTCCACCGCGGTCAGCAGCGGCACCTCGAGGTCGGTGAACGAGTTCACCGCGGCCAGCACGGTCCGCCAACCGGTTACCGGGTCGGGCCAGCCGAGCTGCTCGCAGACGCCCGTCTTCCAATCGGTGCCGCGCGGGACGTGGGGCCACGCGGCGATGCCGACGGCCGATGGCTTCACCGCCTGCCAGACGTCCACGTAAGGATGGCCGGTGACGAGCACGTGCGCCGAGCACACCTCGGCGGCGACGGACTCCTCCTTGCTCCCCGGAACCAGGTGGTCGACCAGGACACCGAGTCGGCGGCTCGGGCCGGGCTGGAACTCGCGCACCGCGTCCGGCAACACATCGACCCCATGCAGGATCTCGACGACCACGCCTTCGACACGAAGGTCGTCGCCCCAGATGCGCTCGATCAGCGCGGCATCGTGCAGCCCCTCGACCAGCAGGCGGCTGGCCCGCGCGACCCGCGCCGGGGCGTACGGGACCGCACGCGATCCTGAAGCGGTGCGCTGGGCTCCGCCGCGTACGCGCGTCTTCGGCTTGACGAGGGTGCAGAGCGTCCCTTCGAAGCGAAACGCCGCCGGCTCCAAGGCGAACGCGCGCCGTTTGCCGAACCGATCTTCCAGCAGGACCAGGTCCTTGCCGACGTCGACCACGGCTCCGCACCAGCCGCTCGCGGCGTCCTCGACCACGAGTCCGGGATCGGCAGCGACCTCGGGAATCCGCGCTATCCGCGCAGGCCCTCCGCCCGCCAGCACGTCATGGTCGTAGCGCCCCGTCATGTGTGGCCGGGGGGACAAGTCGGCGTGAACGGCACCGATTTACGGTAGGTCAGCGTGAGGAGTGAGACGGCCACGGCGCGCCGTAGTCCTGGCAAGCAGCGCCGGGTGGCCGCCAAGAGGCCACCCGGTGTCCAACGTGTCGTGCGGGCCGGCTGCCCGCGCCTAACGGCTCAGGCAGCGCAGTCGGTGCAGACCATGCGCTTCTCGTCTGCGAGCTGGCTGCGGTGGTGCACCAGGAAGCAGCTCTTGCAGGTGAACTCGTCGGCCTGCCTCGGCAGCACCCGGACCGTCAGTTCCTCGGCCGACAGATCGGCCCCGGGAAGGTCGAGCTCCGCCTCGAACGGGTCGGCGTCATCCCCCAGGTCAGCAGCTGCCTCGGCGCGCCGTGCCTTCAACGCCTCCAGGCTCTGCTCCTGGTCTTCCTCGCCCTCCACCGAGCGCGGCGTGTCGTAATCAGTCGCCACTAGGTCTCCTCGTCGTAAAGCATCCTTGCGCCCCAACCGAACGCTCGGAGGGCGGGCGTTGTGCCCGCTGTCGCCGAGGTCACATTTCGTTGCCGGCACTTGGCATACCGGATGCGCCGCCCTCGCCATCGGCGAGACAGCAGCGATCGTGAGGACTCGCTTGCCTGAGGTCAAGTGTTTTGGCGTGGCGTTAACAAGAATGTGCGCGAGGTGACACCGGACCCCGGGTCAGCCGGTCTGGCGAAGCCAGGTCACCGGCGCGCCGTCCCCTCCCTGACGCAGCGGCTCGAGCGCGGTGTCCCAGTCCGTGCCGATCAGCTTGTGAAGGCCGTTGGCCAGGGCGGTCCGGCCGGTGGCCTCCTCGAGCAGCGCGCGCAACCGGCCCTCGCCCACCACGATGTCGCCGTTCGCCGCCATGCTGCCGTGGAAGAGCCCCAGCTCCGGGGTGTACGCGTAGCGCTCGGCGTCGCAGCCGGGGGCCGGCCCTTCCACCACCTCGAAGACGAGCGACCCCAGGCCCTTCAGCCGGCTTGCCAGGCGCCCGGCGGAGCCGCCTTCGGCGCGCCATTCCAGGGCCGCGTACGCCATGCCCGGACGCGCCGGCTGGGCGCTCCACTCCAGCGGGGCGGGGACGCCGAGCGCCGCAGCCACGGCGAATTCAACATGCGGGCACAGCGGCGGCGGGCATGACAAAACGGTCAGGACACCCGGCAACAAACCGGCTCCTGGCCAGCACAAACGATCGTTCACCACTGACCTCCAAGACGAGGGACGCCTTCCCCTGCGGCCTCGTCGCGGTCATGACTGGTGATCGATGAACCTCAGTTTGGCACATATATCCCCTGACCTGCAATGCGCGGCGTCCAGAACCTTGATCGACCCGCCATGGGGGCGCTCAACCTCGATGCCGTCGGGCATCATCAGCCGGTGTGTGTGCCCAGCTTCATCTGCGAGCCCTGCCGGGAGCAGGACCACGAGCACTGCCCGGGCCGCGGTCAGTGCGATTGCCAGCACCGGCCGGTGACCCCGGTGGAGCCCGCGACCGGGGCTCCCGGCGAATGAGCCGCGCGTGACCATCGAGACGCAGCCCGCGAGCGTGCGCAGGTTCGGCCGGGGCTCGGCCGGGCATAGGCGAAGCAGCATGCAGATCTGGCCGGGAGCGGCGTATCCACTAGGCGCGACCTACGACGGGTCGGGCACCAACTTCGCGCTCTTCAGCGAGGTGGCGGAGCGGGTTGCGCTCTGCCTGTTCGACGACCGCGGCGTCGAGAGCCGGATCGACCTGCACGAGGTCGACGCGTTCGTCTGGCATGCGTACCTGCCGAACGTCGGGCCTGGCCAGCGTTACGGCTTCCGCGTGAGCGGGCCCTACGACCCGCCCCGAGGCCTGCGCTGCAATCCCCACAAGCTCCTGCTCGACCCCTACAGCAAGGCGATCGAGGGCGAGGTGCGCTGGGGCCCGTCGGTCTTCTCCTACCGGTTCAACGACCCGACCAAGCGCAATACCGCCGATTCGGCGAAGCATATGCCGAAATCTGTGGTGATCAGCCCATATTTCGACTGGGACAACGACCGCCCGCCGCGCCGGCCCTACAACGAGTCCCTGATTTACGAGGCGCACGTGCGCGGACTCACGATCGCCCACCCCGAGATCCCCGAGGAGATTCGCGGCACCTATGCCGCGATCGGGCACCCCGCGATCATCCGGCACCTCAAGAAGCTGAACGTGACCGCACTCGAGCTGATGCCGGTGCACCAGTTCATCCAGGACGAGCGACTCGTGAAGATGGGGCTGCGTAACTACTGGGGATACAACACCATCGGTTTCTTCGCGCCGCAGAACTCCTACTCCTCGGCCGGCCAGCGCGGCCAGCAGGTCCAGGAATTCAAGGGCATGGTGAAGGCCCTGCACGAGGCGGGGATCGAGGTCATCCTCGACGTCGTCTACAACCACACGGCGGAGGGCAACCAGCTCGGGCCCACGCTGAGCTTCCGCGGCGCCGACAACGCTGCCTACTACCGGCTCGTCGAGGATCAGCCGGAGTTCTACATGGACTACACCGGCACCGGGAACTCGCTGAACGTTCGGCATCCGCACGCCCTGCAGCTGATCATGGACTCGCTGCGCTACTGGGTCACCGAGATGCACGTCGACGGCTTCCGCTTCGACCTCGCATCGACGCTGGCGCGCGAGTTCTACGACGTGGACCGCCTGAGCGTCTTCTTCGACCTGGTCCAGCAGGATCCGATCGTCTCGCGGGTCAAGCTCATCGCCGAGCCGTGGGACGTGGGCGAGGGCGGCTACCAGGTCGGCAACTTCCCGGCGCTCTGGACCGAGTGGAACGGCAAGTACCGCGACACCGTCCGCGACTTCTGGCGCGGCGAGGGGTCGACCACCGGCGAGTTCGCGTCACGGCTCACCGGCTCGTCCGACCTGTACGAGCGCAACGGACGCAAGCCCCACGCGTCCATCAACTTCGTGACCGCCCACGACGGCTTCACGCTCCACGACCTCGTCAGCTACGACGACAAGCACAACGAAGCCAATGGCGAGGAAAACCGCGACGGCGAGAGCACCAACCGCTCGTGGAACTGCGGGGTTGAGGGGCCGACCGACGACCTCGACATCGTCGCCCTTCGCGAGCAGCAGAAGCGCAACTTCCTGACCACCCTCCTGCTCTCGCAGGGCGTCCCGATGATCGTCGCTGGTGACGAGATGGGACGCACCCAGGGCGGCAACAACAACGCGTACTGCCAGGACAACCCGGTCTCCTGGGTGGACTGGGGCGACGTGCGGGAGAACTCGATCCTCCTGGACTTCACCCAACGGCTGACCACCCTCCGCACGCTGCACCCGGTGTTTCACCGGCGGCGTTACTTCCAGGGCCGCACCTCACGGGGGTCCGGGGGCCTGGACGACATCGTCTGGCTGAACCCTTCCAGCGAGGTGATGAGCCAGGAGGATTGGGACAACGGCTGGGCCCGCTCGCTGGGGGCCTTCCTGAACGGCGGCGCGATCCCCACCCCCGACGGGCGCGGCAACCGCGTGCGTGACGACTCGTTCCTGTTGTTGTTCAACGCCCACTACGAGCCGGTCGACTTCACCATTCCGGACGAGGAGTACGGCGAGGCATGGGAGATCGCCGTCAGCACCGCGCGGCCGCTGGCCCACGACATCGACGACGCCGGCGTCAAGGCCAGCGACACGGTGGAGGTCGATGCACGTTCGATTCTGGTCCTGCGACGGCAGTACTAGATGCCTGCTGAGCCGACCCTCCCACTGACCATGCCCACCCCTGCGCCCTCTCGACCTGCCCCCACCAGCACTTATCGGCTGCAGCTCACTCCCGATTTCGGGTTCGACGCGGCTGCCGAAGTCGTGCCCTACCTGGCCGATCTCGGGGTGTCGCACGTCTACTGCTCACCCTGGCTGCAGGCCACGCCCGGCAGCCGGCACGGCTACGACATCACCGACCACCGCCACATCAACCCGGAGCTCGGCGGGCGCGGGGGGCTCACGCGCCTGCGCGAAGCGTGCGAAGACGCGGGTCTGGCGATCGTGCTCGACATCGTGCCGAACCACGCCAGCGTCGCCGCCCCCGAATCGGCGAATCCTGCCTGGTGGGAGGTGCTACGCGACGGACCGGACGCGCGGTTCGCCGGATGGTTCGACATCGATTGGGACGGCCGTGACAACCCCGGCAAGGTACTCGTGCCCGTCCTCGGGCACTCCCTCGCGGAGTGCGTCGACGCCGGGGAGCTAGTGGTCGAGACCGACCGGCTGCGCTACTACGACCACGTCCTCCCGCTGGCCCCGGGTACCGAAGAGCTGCCGCTGCCCGAGCTGCTCGAGGCGCAGCACTGGCGGTTGTGCCACTGGCGGGTCGGGGCCGAGGAGCTGAACTACCGCCGCTTCTTCGACGTGACGACCCTGGCCGGCCTGCGGGTCGAGGACCCCGAGGTCTTCGCCGCGACCCACCGCGAGATCCTCGCCGCCGTCGCCGACGGCACCGTGGCGGGCCTGCGCGTCGACCATCCGGATGGGCTCAGCGACCCGCAGGGCTACCTCTCCCGGCTGTCGGAGGCGAGCCGCGGCTGCTGGATCGTGGTCGAGAAGATCCTCGAGGCCCGCGAGCAGCTGCCCTCCGCGTGGGCCTGCCACGGCACGACGGGCTACGACACGCTCAACCTGATCACGGGCGTCTTCGTGGATCCGACCGGTGAGGAACCGCTGACCCGCCTCTACGACGAGATCACCGCCGCGGACGACCGGTGGCCGACCGTCGCCAAGGACGGCAAGCGCGAGGTCCTCAGCAGCGTGCTGGCCGCCGAGCTCAACTGGCTAGGCGAGCTCGCCGCACGGGCGGCCTGGGCGCACCCGCGCTACCGCGACCTCACCCGACGCGGGCTGCGGGACGCCCTGGCGGAACTGCTGACCCAGTTCGACGTCTACCGCGCGTACCTTCGGCCCGGCGAGCGGCCGTCCGCCGAGGCCCGGGATGTCATCGCCCGCGCGGCGCAAGGCGCCGTCGGAGCCCGGCCGGATCGCGCTGATGAGATCCAGGCGGTCGCCGACCTCGTCGTCTCCGGACCGGATGAGCTGGTCGTGCGCTTCGCCCAGACGTGCGGGCCGGTGATGGCCAAAGGCGTCGAGGACACCGCGTTCTACCGCTACGGGCGACTGCTGGCGCTCAACGAGGTCGGCGGCGACCCCTCCCGGTTCGGAGTGACGGTCGGCGATTTCCATTCCTGGGTGGCCGAACTGCACGCGCGGTGGCCGCTGACGATGACCACGCTGTCCACCCATGACACCAAACGCTCCGAGGACGTCCGGGCGCGCCTCGTCCTGCTTTCCGAAGACACCCGGCGCTGGGAGCGCGTGGTCACCCGGCTGCTCACGCTGGCGAACAAGTTCACCGGGCCGGCGGGCCCCGATCGCGCCGCGCAGTACCTGGTGATGCAAACCCTCGTCGGCGCGTTCCCGATCAGCGAGCAGCGCCTTGGCGCGTACCTGGCCAAGGCCGTCCGGGAAGCGAAGCTGCACACCTCGTGGACCAGGCCCGACGAGGCGTACGAAGCGGCGGTGCAGTCCTACGTCGCCGGCGTGCTTGCCGATCGCGCGATCATGGCAGCCGTCGAGGAGTACGCAGCCGAGATCGTCGAGCCGGGCCGGGTAAACGCGCTGGCGATGAAGCTGCTGCAGCTCACCATGCCGGGCATCCCGGACACCTACCAAGGCAGCGAACTCTGGGATCTCTCGCTGGTCGATCCCGACAACAGGCGTCCGGTGGACTTCGGTGAGCGGGCACGGATCGTCGCCGCGCTGGACCGGGTCGAGGCGACGACGCCCCGGGTCGACGATTCCGGTGCCGCCAAATTGCATCTCCTGCGCTGCGCGCTGCGACTGCGCCGAACCCGGCCCGAGCTGTTCGCCGCCGCCGCGGGTTACGTGCCGCTCGAGGTGAGCGGCTCGGCTGCGGAGCACGTGGTGGCCTTCGCTCGCGGGAACGAAGGTCAGCCGGCCACAGCGGTGACGGTCGTTCCGCGGCTGGTCCTCGGCCTGCAGCGGGCCGGTGGTTGGAAGGACACGGCTGTCGAGTTGCCACCGGGGGAATGGACGGACGTCATCACCGGTCGCCGCCACGGGGGCACGAGAGGCGGGCCGACAAGCGCGTATCTGCTGAAATTGCTGCGCGACTTCCCGGTTGCTCTGCTGGTGACGAGCGAACCTGCGGGAGACTGATCACGTGAGAGTCTCTGCCCGAGCCGATTACGCCGTCCGCGCGCTCACCGAACTGGCGGCTCGCCGCGGCGAGGCGGTCACCGCCGAGTCGATCTCCCGGGCCCAAGGCGTGCCGCTGAAATTCCTGCTCGGGATTCTTGGTGAGCTGCGCCGGGCCGGCCTCGTGCGCAGCCAGCGCGGCCCTTCCGGCGGCTACCTGCTCGACCGCGACCCGGGCGACATCACGATCGCCGACGTCATGCGGGCCGTCGACGGCCCGCTGGCCAGCGTCCAGGACGCCAAGCCCGAAGACGTCACCTACCCCGGTCCGGCCGCGCGGCTGCAGGACGTGTGGATCGCCGTGCGGGCGAGCCTTCGCGCCGTGCTTGAACACGTCACGATCGGGCATCTGCTGGCAGGAGAGTTGCCCGCAGAAGTGGAGGCGTTGACCCGAAGTGAGGACGCGTGGGAACGGCGTTAGCAGGCACGTGAGCGCGTTGCCGGTGGCGGCGTGACCCGCTTCAGCGTGTGGGCCCCGCAGTCACGCGAGCTATCGGTGGTGACCGGCAGCGACGCGCAGGCGCACCCGATGCGCTCGGGGCCGGGCGGCTGGTGGTCGGCTGACGTCCCCGAGGCGGGCCACGGCACCGATTACGCGTTCGTCGTCGACGGCGCCGAGCCCGTCCCCGACCCGCGTTCGCTGTGGCAACCGAACGGCGTCCATGCCGCCTCCCGGGTCTATGACCACAACCGTTACGCCTGGAGCGATCCGCATTGGCGCGGGCTCGCCCTGCCCGGCGCCGTGCTCTACGAGCTGCACGTGGGCACGTTCACCGCGGAAGGCACGTTCGACGCGGCGATCACCCACCTGGACCACCTCGCCGACCTCGGCATCGACGCCGTGGAGCTGCTGCCCTGCAACGGCTACAGCGGCCACCACGGTTGGGGATACGACGGGGTCGACCTCTACACGGTTCACGAGCCGTACGGCGGCCCGGACGGGCTGAAGCGCTTCGTCGACGCCTGCCACCAGCGCGGGATCGGCGTCGTGATGGACGTCGTCTACAACCATCTCGGCCCGGCCGGCAATTACCTCGCGCGCTTCGGGCCCTACTTCACCGACACCCACGCCACCCCATGGGGCACGGCCGTCAACCTCGACGACGCGTACTCCGACGAGGTCCGCCGCTTCCTGATCGACAACGCCCTGATGTGGCTGCGCGACTACCGGTGTGACGGGCTGCGCCTCGACGCGATCCACGAACTGCGCGACGACCGCGCCATCCACTTCCTCGAGGAGCTCGCCGTGGAGGTGGAGGCGCTCGCGAGCATGGAGCGCCGCCCGCTGTTTCTCATCGCCGAGAGCGACCTCAACGACCCCAGGGTCATCCGGCCGCGGATCTCCGGCGGATACGGGATCGACGCGCAATGGTGCGACGACATCCATCACGCCGTGTGGGCGACGCTGGCGGGCGAGCGTCAGGGCTACTACGACGACTTCGGGCCGCTTCCCGTCCTGGCGAAGGCGCTGGACCAGGCTTTCGTGCACGACGGCGGCTGGTCGAGCTTCCGCAAGCGCTCGCACGGCCGGCCGCCGGTCGGTGCTACGGCGCCGCAGTTCGTCGCCTACCTGCAAAACCATGACCAGATCGGCAACCGGGCGATCGGCGATCGGGCCGCAGCGACGCTGCCCGACGGGTTGCTGTGCGCCGGCGCCGCGCTGCTGCTGCTTTCGCCGTTCACCCCGATGCTCTTCATGGGCGAGGAGTGGGGGGCGCGCACGCCCTGGCAATTCTTCTCCGACCACGCCGCCGAACTCGGCCGGGCGGTGAGCGCGGGCCGGCGGCGCGAGTTCGCCGAGCACGGCTGGTCGACCGACAAGATTCCCGACCCGCAGGATCCGGCCACGTTCCAGGCGTCCAAGCTGGACTGGAACGAGCCTCGCACCAGCCGCGGCCAGCGGATGCTGCAGTGGTACCAGCAGCTGATCGCGCTCCGGCGGGCCGAACCGGCGCTGACCGATCAGCAGCTCGGACAGTCCCGCTTCCGCTACGACGAGCTCGACGGCTGGTTCATCGCCTGGCGCGGGCATCCGGAGGGTGAGAGCATCGCGGTGGCGCTGAACCTGGCCGGCCGGGCCCAGGACGTGGCCGTGGCGGGCGAGCTGCTGATGAGCTCGGCGCAGGTGCAGGCCGTCGAGGGGGGCTATACGCTGCCCGCCGAGTCGGTAGCTGTCGTGCGCACGCGCTGATCGGGCTGGAGAATCCAGGGGCTTGGCCGTCGCGGTAAGCCTCAGGCCAGGCCCGGCACGATCTCGCCCAGCTCGAAGTGCACCGGCCGCTCGAGCTGCTCGTACGTGCAGGAGCGGGGATCACGATCCGGGCGCCAGCGGTCGAACTGCGTCGTATGCCGGAAGCGCCGGCCTTCCATGTGGTCGTAGCGGACCTCGACGACGCGTTCGGGACGCAGCGGCACGAAGGACAGGTCCTTGCCGGCATTCCAGCGGGAGGACTCCGACTCGCGCGGGGTCCGGGTGCCGGCTTCCTGCTGCGCCCAGGCCCACGGATGGTCGTCGAACGTCGTCACCAGCGTCGCCAGCTCCTCGAAGAGCTCGCGCCGGCGGGCCATCGTGAACGCACCGACCACGCCCACGGAAGACAGCGTCCCGTCGTCGTTGTACAGGCCCAGCAGCAGCGAGCCGACCGCGCCGGGGCCGCTCTTGTGGACGCGGTAGCCGGCGACCACGCAGTCGGCCGTCCGCGCATGCTTGATCTTGAACATGACCCGCTTGTCCGGCAGGTAGGCGCCCGTCAGCGGCTTGGCGACGATCCCGTCCAGGCCGGCACCCTCGAACAGCGTGAACCACTGCTCGGCGAGCTCGCGATCGACCGTCGCCGGGGTGACGTGCACCGGCGGATCGGCGTCGCCCAGAGCGCTGACCAGCAGCTCCCGGCGCTCGGCGAAGGGCCGCGCCATCACGTCGTCGTCGCCGAGCGCCAGCAGGTCGAAGGCGATGAACGCGGCGGGGGTCTGCGCGGCCAGCAGCGTCACCCGTGAAGCCGCCGGATGTATCCGCTGAAGCAGAGCCTCGAAATCCAGCCCCTGCTCCCCCGCGATGACGATCTCGCCGTCAACGACGCAGCGCGCTGGCAGCTGCGCCTTCACCGCTGCCACGATCTCGGGGAAGTAGCGGGTCATGGGCCGCTCGTTGCGGCTGCCGATCTCGACCTCGTCGCCGTCGCGAAAAATGATCGACCGGAACCCGTCCCACTTCGGCTCGTACTGCGCGCCCTCCGGGATGCGCTCGACGGACTTGGCCAGCATCGGCGCGACGGGGGGCATGACCGGCAGCTGCATGACCCCATCTTGGCTGCCGTCGACACGAATTTCGCACCGGCCTGAAACAATCAGCGGGCAACCGCGGCGGCAGGCGCTGCCACGTGATCCCGGGCACCCGGAGGCTTTCGTGCAGGAATTCGAGTTGCTCGTTGTCGGCAGCGGCCCCGGTGGTCAGCGCGCGGCTATCGCCGCGGCCAAGCTGGGCCGGCGCGTCGCGATCGTCGACCGCAAGGGCATGGTCGGCGGAGTCTGCGTCAACACCGGCACGATCCCGTCCAAGACGCTGCGCGAGGCGGTGCTCTACCTCACCGGTACCAATCAGCGCGAGCTCTACGGATCGAGCTACCAGGTGAAGGAAAACATCACCGTCGCCGACCTCACCGCACGCACCCACCATGTGATCGCCCGCGAGGCTGATGTGGTGCGCACCCAACTGCACCGCAACCACGTGCAGTACTACCAGGGGACGGCCAGCTTCCTGGACCCGCACACGATGCTGGTGACCGAGGGACTCAGCGACGAGGAGCTCAAGCTCAGCGCCGAGCGAATCGTGATCGCCACCGGCACCCGGCCCGCCAGGCCGAAGGAGATCGAGTTCGACGAGCGCCGCATCGTCGACTCCGACGGAGTGCTCGATCTCGATCATGTGCCGGCGTCGATGGTGGTCGTCGGCGCCGGGATCATCGGCATCGAGTACGCATCCATGTTCGCTGCCCTGGGAACCCGGGTCACGGTCGTCGAACGTCGCGACAGCATGATCGATTTCGTGGACGCCGAGCTCGTCGAGGCGCTGAAGTTCCACCTCCGGGATCTGTCGGTGACCTTCCGCTTCAACGAGACGGTCGATTCGGTGAAGCTCACGGAGAAGGCCACCCTCACCACCCTGCGCAGCGGCAAGCGGATCCCGGCCGAGGTGGTGATGTACTCGGCCGGACGGCAGGGCGTCACCGAGAACCTGCAGCTGGACAAGGCCGGCCTGGAGGCCGACGAGCGAGGCCGGATCAAGGTCGACGAGTCCTACCGCACCGCCGTCCCCCACATCTTCGCGGTGGGCGACGTGATCGGCTTCCCGGCACTCGCGTCCACGTCGATGGAGCAGGGACGCCTTGCCGCCCACGCCGCCTTCGACGAGCCGACCGCGGGGATGGACACCGTCCTGCAGCCGATCGGGATCTACACGATCCCAGAGATCTCCTATGTCGGGCGCACCGAAGGCGAGCTCACCGAGTCCTCGATTCCCTACGAGGTGGGAATCTCCCGCTATCGCGAGCTTGCGCGTGGGCAGATCGTCGGCGACTCCTACGGAATGCTGAAGCTGCTCGTTTCCCCGGAGACGAAGAAGCTGCTCGGCGTCCACGTCTTCGGCACCAACGCGACCGAGCTGGTCCACATCGGCCAGGCGATCATGGGCACCGGCGGCACGCTCGAGTACCTGGTCAACGCGGTCTTCAACTACCCCACGCTGAGCGAGACCTACAAGGTCGCCGCGCTGGACGCGGTCAACAAGATGCGCGCGGTCGCCCGCCTCGGCATCGAGGACCTGTCACCCGTGGGCGCAGCGGCGGACGATGCCCCTGCCGCCGAAGGAAGGGCCTGAGCTTCAGCCGGCCGTCACTTCACGAGCCGGCGAAACGCCTTGCGCCGCCGCGCCCTTGCCCGCCGGCCGCCCTCCCCGGTGACGGCGGTGACAACGGCCGCAAAGTTGCTGATCGAGGCAGCGACATCGACGCCCCGAGCGGATTCGCGATGCAGCCACTCCGGATCAGCAAGCGCGTGGTCGAGCGCCTCGACCAGCTCCGCCTCGGTAGTGACCTGGATGATCTGCTCGCGCGCAGCCAGCAAGGCCGCGAACGCCTGCTGATGATCGTCGACGTGCTCGCCCAAGCGGTGGCCGCGCGGGGCGACGATCGGGATCAGCCCGGCATGCCAGGCCTCGGCGATGGTGGCCGGACCCCCATGGCTGACGACAACGCTCGCCCGGGTGATGAACCCGAAAAGCTCGCTGTGGGACAGGTAGGGCACGGCACGCACGTGAACGGGGGCGGCGGCCTCGCCGTGCTGCATGACGACCTCGACGTCGGGACGCGCAGCTGCCCAAGCATCCATCCACTGGACGAGGCGGTTGAACGGATGGTGATCGGTACCAACGGAGACGAGAACAAGTGGTCGGGTCAGCGGATCTCGAGTGGTTCTGGCTTCCCTACCCGAAGGCTGCCGCACGAACATTGGCACTGCCTGATGCGGTGACGTTGTCATCTGACCTCCGAGGGGAGTGGGGGTCCCCCCGGTCCCCATGTACTCGAGAATAGTCGAAAGCTAACAGAGAGTAGTCGAGCAAGGTCAAAGGAGCGGCCCCACCACTACGGACCCGGGGTACAACTCCGCCTGCTCGGGCCATTGCACGCAAAACGCTGATGACATCGGCCGAACCAGCCGTCCCGTGAGTGTCCGGGTGCTCACCCGGTCGATCACCTCAACGTAAACCGTCGGAATCCCCATCAACCGGGCAATTGCAAAGAATGGTACCGCGACTCCGGCACCGTTCGAGATCACCACATCGGGGGATTCACGACGCAGCACGTTGATCGCGAGAAAGAAATTTCGGATGAGGTTGAAAACGTTGCGCGTCGTGGGGCTGTAGGCCCGGGTCACCTGCTCCCCTGAAAGCAGGTCCCGGGCGTCAGGGCCATCGAAGCAGACCCAACTGCGTTCCAGGTCCCGCCACCACGGCTTGAGGGCCAGCAGCTGAGCGAGATGCCCTCCGCCGGATCCGACCAGCATTACCTTCCCGGCGTCACCGCCTTCAGCGGCATCCGCGAAAGCGCTCAGGTCAGGCAGGGCCGGCTTCAGATCGGTCATAGCCCTCGCCCCGCCCGATTGGCGAGCCGCATGACGACATCGACCTTGATGACACCGGTGGAAAGCAGGAAGGCCAGATACGCGCGCCGGTCACGCGGATTGAGCCGCAGGGCCTTTCGTGCCCAGACGCGTGCCTCACGGTGCTTGCCCAGCGCGGAAAGCGCGATGGCCTTGCGCCCGTACAGCCGCGCCAGCCCGACCGGCGATGCGGCGAACTCGGGGTGCTTGGCCAGTAGGTAGTCGTTCGCATCGATGATCGTCTGCCACCGGTCGGCGAAGTAGGACTGCTTGCCCCAGTGCACGAGCACCAGCGGTTCCTCGACGACGGCGATCGGGCCCAGCCGCGCGGCCCGCAGCAGCCAGTCGTAGTCCTCGCCGTAGCTGCCCGGAATCTGCTCGTCGACGGCGCCGATCGGGCCGAGGAAGCTCTCGCGCCGGACCAGCACACTGGAGGGATGGGCAGCGACGACGCGATGGGCCACGAGCGAATCGACCGTCAGCTCGGCCGCCGTCGGGACCCGGACGACGCGGCGGTCATCGCGAGCGATGGTGATGCCGGTAACGCACACGTCGGCCCCGGTGCTCTCGAGCTCCCGTACCTGACGTTCGATCTTGGCCGGCTCCCACTCGTCGTCGTCGTCGAGAAACGCAAGCAGCTCGCCGGCGGCGAAGGCGACTCCGGTGTTTCGCGCCGCGGCCAAGCCGACACGATCGGTGGTGCGGGTGATGCGCACCGGCCGGCGAGGGTCGTCGCTCTCCAGCACGTGTGACGGCTCGCACTGGTCGAAGACGACCACGGTCTCGATGACGCCGTCGTAGGTCTGGGCCGCGATCGATCCGATCGCTTCGGCCAGCAGGTGGGGCCGGTTGCGCGTCGCGACCACGACGCTCACCGCCGGGCGCGCGGCTCGGCTTTGTGTCCCGAGCGTGAGACGCGCGGTCTCCTCGACGGTCACCCGAGCTCCTCCGGTCATGGGTCTTTGCCTCCCCTATCGGCCGCAAGCGGGAGTTCCTTGACCAATAGCGGGCCGGGAAAAGACACGTAAGTGATCATGTGACTATAGGTTGCGCGAGTCGGCCCGGCTCGCATCTTCGGCGCGCCGGGTCCTTCGCGGCTGGGCTCAGCATCACCCCTGGGCGGGGGCGCCGCGCTTCGCGTACCCGTAACGCCAGCGAAAGGGGAAGGTCCACCAACGCACGCGCCGCTGCAGGCCGGGGCTCATCGCCGAGGCCCACTGCTGATCGCGGCGGATGGCGATCTCGCCGCTGCTGAAGCGCATCGGGTTGCCCGCGACGGTGTGCCCGGCCGACAACCGGATGACGTCGTCGCTCAGGTAGTCAGCCGGATCAGCCGTCGAGCCCGCCCACGCCGCGAGATCCCGGACCGTGGCCAGCGGGGCGCGCATGAAGTCCTCGTAACGCACCCGGCGAAGCGCGATTCCGGTCAGCCCGATCAGCGCGAACATCAGGTTGTACGCGTTCCACCACATCGCCGCGCGCCAGGGGGTGTAGCGGGCCATGGTGTCACCGGTCGCCTCGGGCCGCGCCACCACCTTCGACCAGCTGTAGACGACCGCCGGGCTGTCACGCACGACGTGGGCGATACGGATCCGGCTCCGGCTGGCCCGCCGCAGGCAGATGGCCAGCGACGCGTGCTTGCTCGAATCGACGACGACGCGCGCTCCCGATATCTGGGCCACGGCCTGGTAGATGGAGTCGTAGAGCGCGACGTACTCACGCAGGTGGCGGCGGAAGGTCCCGAAGCGCCAGGGCACCAGGAGCTTGGGCAGGTTGCGGTTGCGGTCGACGGCAAGCTTCAGCCGGAGCGCCCGGCCGTCGTCAAAGCTCTCCCAACCGCCGAAGGCGATCTGACCCACCTCGGTCCAGAACGGGCAATCGCGAAACGGCCGGCCGCAGCTGCACAACTCGTTGTTGCCAAGGCCGCGCTCCCAGAGGTGGACAAGTTCGCCGACCGCGCAGGCATCGGCCAGTTCGCCGACCGAGCGCTCCAGCAAGGTAGATCCGGAACGTCCGAAACCGCCCAGATACAGGACTTCGGGCGCCTCTGCGCTCACTCCGACCACCGGTGACGCCCTACATACCGGCCGCTGCGCTTGCCGCCCAGGACGCCAGGCGCGTTTGCGGCCACCGAGACCTGGGCAGCCTGCGGCGCTATGACCGCATTGCCGGAAGCCGACCTGCGCAGCTGGCCGAGCAGCAGATCAAGCCGCAGGATCCGGTGGAAACGCCTCAGCAGGATGGCGTACACGAGCAGGCCCACCACCCCGGAGATGACTAAGGACGTGAAGCCGCCTCCGAGCAGAAGGTGGATACCGCCCGGAACCACGGCGAAGGAGAGCATCGCGACCGCCGCAGCCACGAAGACCTTGCGGCCGAACGGATGCACACGCATCAAGTGGTGAATCTGGGCGAGCGGCACGATGTTGGTCAGCAGAATCGCTGTGCCCCAGCCGATGGCGGCACCGATGAGTCCGATGTGCGGCAGCAGCACGACGTCGACCACGATGTTCACAACGAGCGCGCTGACTGTGTTGAACAAGTTCCACGTGGTGCGGCCGGCCATGATGAGGACGATGTCGACAAGGCCGACTCCCGTCGCGGCAAGCATGCACAAGCACAGGAGCGTCGCGACGGGCCAACCGCTGTGATACCCGTGGCCGAACGCGTCCATGATGGTGGGCGCGTATACGGCGGTGACCAGGAAGAACGGCCAGTTGACGCAGATCAACCACGCGGTGGACAGCCGGTACACCTCGCGCGTGCCGCTGATGTCGCGGCGTGCCAGCAAGCCGGACAGTCGCGGCTCGACCGGCGCGGAGATCGCCTGGTTACCCAGCTGACCTAACACCAGGAAGCGGGTGGCGGCCGCGTAAACCGCGGCTTCCGACGGGCCGAGGATCGCCGCGACGATGATGATGTCGAGCCGTTGCAGCAAGGCTTGGGCGAGCCCGGTGACGCTTCGAGGGGCGGCAAAACCCCAGAAAGCACCCGCGATATTACGTTCCGGCTGGCGCTGCCTGACGTTCTCGCGGCGCACCAGTCGCAAGAGCACAACGATCGCTACGGGCAGGACCATCACGTAGGGCACGGCCCAGGCGATAGCTAACGCGCCGGCCCTGCCGGTGGCCGCGACGATTGCCAGGAAGACCAGCTGCAGCCCGGGTCGGATCAGCTTCTCCAGCAACGTTGCTGCCACGACCGTGCCGAATCCGCGGGTGGCGGCAAGGCAAACGTCATACACCACGGCGAACGGCAAGCAGGCAGCCATGACCTGAAGGTCAAGCGGGGAACTGCCACCGAGCAGGACCCGGCCGAGGTAGCCGGCGAAGACCGCCAACGCGGCCGCGCACACCGCAGAGACGGCCAGGACTGGCTTGAGCGCCACCCGTAGATGTGCGGCGATGAGGTGAGAGTCACCGAGGGCGCGCAACCGCGCGATGAAGTAGACCGCGGCGGTATCGGTACCGAGCCGGCTGAGCATTTCCAGCACCAGGAAGGCAGCCGTCACCGAGAAGAACAGACCCGCTTCGTGACGTCCGAAACCACGCGTGACGACCAGGACCAGCGCCAGGTTGGCGACCGCCGAGAACCCTGCCCCGATCAGGCCCAGCCGGCTACCCCGCCCGACCGCAGCCAGGTCGGTACTTCCCGGCCCGGTGGCGGGAGGATCTTCGCTTCGCGGCCGTACCGGGCGGCCGGCGACCCTTGGCTGGCTCATCGTCACGGCAGTGTCAGTTCAGGTTTCGCAAGATCACGTCAGCCAGCTCGGCGGCCGGCCGAGCCAGTCGATCAGCTTCTCGTCGTCAGGCCGGAAGTACTCCTCGAGCCTCGCCCTGAGCTCCGGCGCCATGTCCATCCGTGGACGCGAGTTGTGCTGGGCGAAGACCGGGCGGCGCCAGGCCGGCAGCTGGAAGAATTCGATGATGTCGTCGTACACCATCTCGGGTTCGTCGAAGAAACGGCCGGAATCGACGACGTGAACCCGGTCGCGGCCAACGGCGGCCGCCAGCCGGTCGAGCTGCTCGGCGTAGCGACCGCGGGCAAGGTAGCTGTGGTGCTGGTGCTCGAAGCTGTGGTAGCTGGGGTCAGCGATCAGACGCTCTTCCTCACCGGCGATTCGTTCCGGTTCGAGCTCGAGAACGCGCTCGAAAGGCTCGGTTTCGTAATGCCGTGCCGTCTCGTGCGTGTATGCCGAATAAGCCCGCTCGACAGGATCACGGACGAGTACGAGGAGGCGGGCCTCGGGCAGGTCGGCTGCGATTCGGGCGGCCGCGAGCGGGTGGTAGAGGTAGTACGGACTCGACTCGCCCGTGATGGGCCTGACCCCGATGGTCTTTTCGACCCGTGCGGCCGTCGACCGCAGCGGAAAATGCCCGAGATACCAGCTCCGGCCATGGCGGTAGCCAGTGTCGAAATAGTGCGCGCCCTTGTGCATGACGGCCGGAATGATCGCGGGATGCTGGCTCAGTGTCTTGTACATGGACGTGGTGCCGCATCGCTGCGCGCCGACGATCAGCAGCGATGGCGTCATCCTCCAGCGCGCGGTCAGCCGCCCGACGTCCCGCGAAACGAGCTTCACGGCGCGCTCGGCCAGGATCCGAGGGGTGCGTTCGGCGGTCACGTTGCATTCCTGTGCCGTGCAGGCGCGATGGCGAGGTCGCCCAGAAGCGCCTCGAGACATCCCGTCAGGGCGTCGACCCACCGCCGGCCGACCGTCATGCGAGCCTGCGCGTCCTCGGTGTAACGGACCAGCAGCTCAACCAGGTAGAGCGCGAAGACCGGTTGTCTGGCCTCAGCGCCGACGCCGAACGGCGCTAGCAACGAATCCAGGCTGGCCCGGGTGATCGCAAGCCCTTCGCCGGGCCCACCCGGCGAGCCGGCCCGGACCTGGCCGCTGAAGTGCAGCGCATCGAATCCGGCCGGGACGCCTGATTCGAAACGCTCCCAGTCCCAGACCAGGAGACCGTGCAAGGGCGAAGGAGCGAGATTCCACGGCGTCCAGTCGCCGTGCCAGCTCCCCACCGGAAACTGCACGTCGGGAACCGTGTCACGCAGCCGCGCGAGAACCCGTCCGGCCAGCTCACGCTCGACCCCGTCAGGCAGTCCTGCCACCCGCTGATCCAGCAGGTCAAGAGCTGGACTCGAGGCGAGCCGCTGCATGTCGAGCCCGCCAATACCGCTGATCTCCACCGCCGCCAGTTCACGACGCTTGGCGAAGTCAGCAGGCTCCGGACCGAACTCGGGCAGTGCCGACTGCACGAGCAGCGGAGCTGCGGCCCACTCCCCCGAGAACAGCACGCGCGCAGCTGTAACGTGTTCCAGCGCCGCCGCGGCGACGCTAGCCAGCGCCGCAACCTCGTTGCGAACAAGGCGACTGCTAAGTGCCGACACGCCGAGCTTAGCGACCGCGGACAAGGTGCCGTCCGGCTCGACGACCAGCAGCACCGGCTTGCGGTTTCCGCGGGGCACGCCGACGTAGACGGCGACCTCACAGTCGGCTGACACGATTGTGCGCAGATGTGCCGTGATCGTGCCCGGTTCCGAGGTCCCGCCGGGCAGCCAGGACCGCCGGCGAATCACTGGTTGCACCAAGCCGCTGCGCAACCCGGCGGCCAGCAGAGAGGTGGAAATCCGAGCTCTGGCGTCACTATGGACGTTGTATCGCCGCACCGCGCTCGCCGCGACCTTGCGATGCGCTGCAGGCACCAGCAGCCGCGCCCGGCGCACGCTCGGCAGGGCAAGCATTCCCCCTGCCCCGGCCTGCGCGCCGGCGTCTGCGCAGCCCGGCCAAAGTAGCGAGACGATCTGCTCGGTGTAGTTCTCTACATCTACCCGGAGGTCAGTCAACCCTGGCCTCCAGCCGGTTCGGCGTACGCGTATTGGCGCGCCACATTAAGCCCAGGCCCACGAAAGTCAGGCTCAAGGCGCTCGGTAATTCCGGATAGAAAAGCGCATAGAACGGCGCCAGATACAGCGCCAGCCGAGCGGCGATTGCCTCGGGCGATCGGTCAGCTCGATAGTGGAAGGCGACGAGCAACAAGAAGCCCACGAAGAACAGTGCGCCCACGACGCCGTTCGCGATCAGCAGATTCCACAGCTCACCGGTGCTCCCGATGGGGGCGTTGCCGCACGTCGGGCACGAGGGGGTCTTCCCCACCGCGATGGAGGCCGGGCTACCCAGGGCATTACGGGTCGTCCCCCACCCCAAGATGGGTGATTTCAGGGCGGCGTGGAACGCCTGGGTGTCCAGGCTGGACCGAATGGAATTGCTCTGCCCGTGCTGCAACCGCTGGCTGACGAGCGAATTCAGTGGCGTGATAGCGAACACCAGCGCACCGATGGCGACGAATGACATGACCGCTGCGAGCACGCCGAACCGGCCGCGGGCGGCCAGCTTGAATCCGAGGTACAACACGCTGAGCCCGAGGCCGATCCAGACTCCGCGGTTCAGTGAGTAGACGATCGGCACCGCCGCCACGCCGACCGCCGCGACCGCAAACAGCTTGCCGCGGCGCGAACCATGAACCCACCAGCCGACGATGAACCAGATCAGCAGCAAGGACAGGTTGTTGCCCCAGGTGTTCGTGTAGGCAAACGGCGCCTTGGGACGGGGGGAGGTATGGCCGAGGATGTCCTGGACCTGGGCGAACCCCGGGTGCACGAGCTGCTGGACGTAGTAGTTCACCCGAACGCTGTGCGGCAGGATCAGCTCGAAAGGCGACGAGAACTGGAAATTACCGAACAGCACGCCGAGCAGACCGCCCACAACCGTCACACCGAAGAGAAACCCGAGCATCCGGATGACTTTGCGGGTCGGAAGCTCCTGTTCAGTCAGGTTGCCCACGTACAGCAGCACGATGGTTGCCGCCACCATGTCGACGACCCGCAGGGCCCATCCCGCGTAGCCGCCGCTGCCGATGAGGGTTCCTGCCAGATGCTCGCCGACGAGCAGGCCGCCCGTGATCACCCACAACATCAGCGCCAGCCAGACCCCGAAGTACGGCGGAACCCGCACCGGCCGTCTCCGCCGCCAAAGCTGGTAGGCCATCGGCCCAGCCATGATCGGCCAAGAGAACTCGCCTAGCCCGAGTAGCCAGAAGACGGGAAAGCCCAGCAGAACCGCCTTGAGCGGCCAGGCTGGGTCTCGCAGCCAGCGCCGTAGCCGGCTGACGGGCGGGGTGATCGGTGCCAAAGTCCCGGGGGTCGCGAGGGCGCGCGAAGGGGCGTAGAGAGACGTCATGAGTACGTCACCCGCGTTCCATTCGGAATGAGGAGCACCCAGGTGACCCCAGGCCGGAAACTCAGTGGCACACCAGTCGAATCGGCATAGACGGTGACGGCTACATCGCCAGGCTTGGTCCAAACTCCGGTAATCGCGCTTGGCCCTGAAACGACAGTAGCGACCCCCCTACCGAAAACCCGGGCACTGGGGACGATCGCGCCACCCGGATGGTGCAACTGGACGCCCTTGTAGGCCACCTGCTGGAAGACCAGCGAGGTGGGGCTGCCGGCAGACATCACCTGGTCAGTGGTGTGCCAGCGGCCGCTCTTGGCATCGAAATTCCACGTTACGGCGGGGAATCCCGCGACGGAGACCGTCACGGTGTGGGCCGGCCGCGCCGCCTTGTCCAGCACACCCGTCGGGCTGCCGAACGTGAACAACGGGGGCGGTGCGGGAGTCGTGGCAGTGGTCCGGCGCAGCGCGTCGGTGGAGGTCGTCAGGCCCGCTGCCGTCGTGGTGTAGGCGGATGGATCATGCGCCTCGCTCAGGTCAGTCACCGCGGACTGGTCGAGCTGGCTTACGAAACCCAGCGGGCCACCGGCGTTGGCGAAGCCCGGGTGCACAAGCCCGAGGAGGGGACCGTCGACCGGGCGGGTCTGCGCGATCGGCCCGATTGCCGGCGCGGAGACCGACTGGTACAGCGCGAGCATGCGCACCGTGTCGCTGTACTCGACGTAGACGGTATCCGCGAGGTTCACCCCGGTGGGCTGGGGCTGGCCGTAGCTGGCCGAAAGCGCGGCCGCCATGACGCGCACGGAGGCCGCCGCCTTACTGGTAGCGAGCCCGGTCAACGGGAGCGTCGCCACCGGAGCCGCCGAGGGACTCGGGGTCACCGGGGAAGCACTCGCCGTCGGGGCCGAAGAGCCGGAAGGCGGGTTGCTGATGGAAGCTGAACTACCGCCGGCGCAGCCCGCGGTGAGACAACCCAGCATCGCGATTGCTGCGCCAACGGTCGTGGCGCGCACGCTCACCGGACGTTCGGAGGCGACCCGGCAGATCCGGCCGACCCGACGATCACGGTGCCTCCGTCGCCGTCCGTGGCAGCCGCGGTCTTTGCGGCGTGCTGACCGGCGCGGGCGGCATCGCCGGACAGCCCCGTGCCTCGCAGCCGCGGGACCAAGACCACGCCGAGCACCGCAACACCGCTGTCAGCCAGCGTCCGCGCCGCCTCGAGCAGCTCGTCGCGGGTGGAGAGCCGGGCCTCGGCAACGAGGATGACAGCCTCGGCGCCGCGGCCCAGTACGAGGGCACTGCGGGTCGAGGACCAGACCGGCGCCTCCACGACGACGTGGTCGTAGTGCTTGCGCAGGTCGCGAACCAGGTCGAACATCGCGGGTCCGTGCAGCCGGTCGAGAAGAGCCTTGGGCTGGCGGCCGGGGGGCAGCACGCCGAGGCGCTGGTCGTTCAGGTGCGTCAGCGTCGCGCGGACGTCGGTGAAACCGAAGGCCAGCGCGTCGCTGAGGCCGGGGGCGGCCGGGATGCGCAGCCGCAGGGGTGAGACCGAACCGGGGGAAGCGCAGACCAGGGCACACGTGGAACCGTCGGCCGACAGCGAAGCCGCCAGGTTGACGGCCACCAGCGAACCGCCAGCACCGGCGGAAAGTGGAACGACGAGCACCGAGCGGGCCACACCACCGGCGACGAGACGGTCACGCAGCTCACGTACCGGCGCCGCGCCACCGAACTCGGCGTTCAACTGACCCAGGCCCTTCACGACCGGGCCGGACAGCTCGGCGAGCACCGGGAGCCCGACGCGGTGGGTGATCTCGGACGCGGTGTACACCCGGCGGTCGCGGCGAACCGCGACCATCGCGAGGACCGCACCGAGCAGCAGGCCACCGAGCACGCCGCTGAGCAGCACGAGCGAACGCTTCGGCGAGCTGGCCGAGGCCGGCAGGTTAGCGGGGGTGAGCAGCCGTCCTGGGGTGACCCGCTGCTGGAGGAGCGGGTTGATCGCCGCGTTGATGGTGCTGATCTGGGCGCTCACGAGGCTCAGCTGCGCATCGGCGTAGGCCCGCTCCGGGGAATTCACCGGCAGGGTGGCGACCTGACCGGTGAGGTCCTGCAGTTCCTTGTACAAACCCGGCAGCTGGTCCTTCAGCGACTTCAGCTGGGAGGCGACGAGAGCATTGGCGATACTCGCCCGGTTGGCGAGGTAACTGTCGGCAAAGGCTTGGGCGCCGGCGCGGGCGTCGAGAGCATTGCCCGCGCGGAAGGAGATCGACAGCACCGACGAGTTCGGGGGAACCGTGACTTTCACCCGGGCGGTCAGCTGGGTCGGCGTGAGGCTGGTGTTCAGGCTCTTGGCAGCCAGGCTCGCGACCGTGTTGGAGGTGACGATCGTCGCCTCGGTATCCATATCGACGTTGGGCGCCGTGACGCGCGCCCCGACAGGAACCGTCGAGTCACTCACGCCGGTGTCGGTGACCTGCACGGCCGCTGTGGACGTGTAGTTCTTGTGCACGACGTTCAGGTAGCCGACGGCGAGAGCACCGCCGACGAGCAGCCCGAGCAGGACCAGCCACCAGCGCCGCACGAACGCGGTGCCATAGTCCGACAGCGATGTGGGCTCTTGATCGGACGCGCTACGCGCACTGGCGGCCGCCAGCTCAGAAGAGTGCGGAACGCTTGACATATAGCCACCCCTTGCACGCGCAGACTTGTCGCTTCCATCGGCCATTGTGCCGGGTCCCTTAGCCGCTGGCTGCAGGACAGACCGGAGACCGGCGACCGATAAAATGCCCTCTAGGCAGGCCTGATGCCGGTGGCCGGCATCAGGCTCCTGGCGCGATCTGACACCCGCTCGGTTCCCGCAACCCGATCGCCCAGAAGGTCAACCGGTAGCGTTCTGTCATCCTACGAGCACAACCTGTGTCACCAGCCTTGTTGCGTTGATTCACCCGAATGCGCACCTGCCGACACGGTCAGCACAGGGCAGCACAGGGCAGCACAGGGCAGCGCGCCCATCCGGCATCGCCGACACGTTGGTCCCTGTAACGCTGGTGTTAATAGCACTCCCCGGTTGCGACAGATGCTTGATAGCTCGAGACACTTTCATCCGCGGATTCACCACGCATGGGCAGCTTTTCCATCAACATGAGAACCGCCACCCACCGATGTGAAGGTGCGTAGCATCGACGACTTAGAGCGAAGGGACGGGGCTTCGTGACGGCTGGACCAGTGGTTGTCCTCGTTCTTGCCCACCGCGATCCGCCACTTGTACACCGTTTAGTCCGCCGACTCACAGCGGGTTCCAATACGGCAGTGGTGATCCATCAGGATCCCACAGGTCCGGAATTAGACCTTCCGCGTTCTGACGCGGTCCTGCGGATGCCCTCTCCGCGGCACGCGGAGTGGGGTCGAATGACGCTGGCCCTGACGGTCATCAATGGCCTGCGCTTCGCAGTCACCCACATCCCCGAGCTCTCGTGGATCCTGGTCATCTCGGGGCAGGACTATCCCACCAGATCAATGCAGAGTATCGAGGACGACCTGGCCCGGGCGACCAAAGATGCGTATCTGCGCTATTTTCGGGTCGATCCGCGTCCCGGTAACGATATGCATCCCTGGCAGCGGCTCACCCGGCGCCGATACCTCCACAAGATTCGCCTTCCCGGCACCCATCGCTCCGTACCGTTTCCGAGGCGGCACCCGTTCAACGGCAATTACCTGTCGCTGTTCGTGGGTGACCAATGGGTAAACCTGGGCTCGCCAGCGGTGCACCACGTCTTGGAACAGCATCGCCGACTCCCGCATGTCGAGCGCTATTTCAACCGGTGCTCCATTCCGGATGAGGGATTCTTGCCGACGTTGCTGCTAAACAACGCTGAACATTTGACCTTCGAAGTTGACCGACGGCGGTACATACCGTGGACAAGAGACCGTCGTCATCCCGCATTGCTTGACGTCAGTGATGTCGAAAAGGCAGTCGCGAGTACCGACTTGTTTGCCCGAAAGGTGGACAGCGAGCGCACGCCCGATGTGCTGGACATGTTCGACCGGCTAGCGGGCGACTGAGCTCTCGTATGACCCAGACACCCGGCCGGCAGACGCGGGCCCGCCGCTTGACGCGACTCGCGGTCGCCGGCGCCCTGGCCGGCCTGCTCGCCGCCTGCGGTGGGAGCGCCAGGCCGCCGACCTCGCCACCCTCGTCACCGTCGGCATCCGCCAGCCCGGATGCCGGCGGATGCTCGAATCTGCTGCGCGGCCCGACCTGTCAGGTGCTGTGGGGAACGTCCGCCCCGGGCGGCTCGGTGAGCTCGTTCGAGCGCGCGATCGGCCGACGCTTCAACGTCGTCTACTTCTTCAACGCCATCGACTCCGGCAACCTGCCGACCGACGACGAGCGCCAGGTCGTCGCCAACGGTCAGACACTGCACATCAACCTCGAGTCCCGGCAGTTCACGAAGCCGGGACGTCCACCGGTGCGCTGGTCAGCAGTGGCTGCGGGTGACTACGATGCGACTCTCACGAGCGCGGCGAGCGGACTTGCCAGCCTCCACAAGCCCTTCTTCATCACCTTCGATCACGAAGCTGACGGCAAGGCAAAGCTCGCGGCCCGCGGGACACCGGCGCAATTCGTGGCCGCCTGGCGGCACGTGCGAAAGGTCTTTCGGGACGCCGGCGCGACGCAGGCGATCTGGACCTGGGTCGTCACGGGTTACCCGCCCAACTTCCCGACAGTGCCGAAGCTGTATCCCGGCAACGACGCCGTGGACTGGATCTCCTGGGATCCCTACGACTCGCGCGGCTGCCAGACAGGCGATGTCGGAAGCTCTCCCCCGCAGACCTTCGCCGAGATCGCGAGGCCTTTCTACGACTGGCTCGCTACGACGGGCGCGCGCTCTGGCATCAGCCTGAAAAAGCCTTACATGATCAGCGAAACCGGAAGCGCGTACGACCCCAAGGACCCCCAGACGACGGTAGCCTTCTTCCGCTCGATCCCAGCGGGCCTACGCGAGCTGCCCCGGATCCGGGCCGTGACCCTCTGGGACCAGACCGAAGGATCCTGCAACTACCGCGTGGAAGGTATCCCACAGCTAGAGCCGGCGCTGCGCGACACGGCGTCCCAGCTCAGTCACTCGCATGGCTAGCTTCGCTTGCTCGGCACGAAGTTACCCGGTCAGATCAAGTTCACGGTCAGGCGGCGGCGAGCCCGATGTCGATGAATTGATCGATGGCTTTTCCAAGGGTGTCAGCCGAGGAAATGGGCCGACGCTCCTGCGGGGCGCCTCTTACGGGGAGGTCAGCTGCCTGTATGGCGTTGCTCTCCGTGACCCTCGGAAGCGATCCCCCTCACCAGAACCCAACAACGCGCTGGAGCCCTACCCCCCTGATACGGGGGTAGGGCTCCAGCGAGTGCCATGCGGGTCCTACGGAAGAGGCGTGTTGTAGAGCGGGTTCTTCGCCAGCTGCTGGAAAGCGGCTAGCGACTGGGGCGATGAGTCGATGCGGGTGGGGTAGCCCGCAGCGTTCCAGTAGAGGAGCGCCTTGATGGCCGGGAAGGACTTCTCGTAGTTCGGCATGGTGTTGAAGAAGTTCGCCTTGCCGTTGGCATTGCTCGAGACCTCGGTGACGCCCCACTCGCCCAGCATGAGCGGCTTGCCGGGGTGGACGGTCGTGGCCCAGGTGTAGAAGCCTGGCCACTTGGTGCCGTCCTTGGCGTTGACCATGCTGGCGAAGGTGCCGCTACCGGTCGAGTAGGGGTCGTAGGCGATCCAGTCGACGACAGCGTCACCCGGGTATAGCGAGTTGAACCAGGACTGCTCTCCCCACTTCCAGTAGCCCATGTAGTCCATGACATAGACGGCGTTGGTGACGCCATCGGCCTTCAGCCTCAGGACGACGTGGCGGTACATGGCGGCGTAGTCAGCAGCGGTGTACCCGGATCCAGCGGTCGGGATGACCTCGTCCTCCGGCTCGTGGTGGATCGAGAGGAAGAACTTCGTCGTGAAGTGACTCTTGAGGTAGGCAGCCTCGTTGTCGATCTCGGTGTCGACGGCAGGGACGCCGGCGGCAACCTGAGCCCAGGTGTGGCCGAGCTCGGGCTTCCAGTTCTCCATCAGCAGCCGGGTCTCGCCGCCCTCATGAGTCCGGTTGATCTCATTGGCTGTCGGGAAAAGACCCGTTCCAACGTGGTAGTAGTGCAGCACATCCGACAAACGGCCCTGCTGGTTCTCGAAATTCGTCAGGGACTGGTCCCAGCTCTCTGATCCAAGCGGGTTCGGACCTATCCCCCACCACACTCCGCAGGAGGGCACCAGAAGCGCGGAGACGGTGCACCCGGATCCTGGCGCGGGGTTGGGAGCCGGAGCCGGAGCAGGAGCCGGCACGCGCGCAACAAGCGGCTGCGCGGCCGCCACCGATTTCTTGTAGTCGACGACGAGCGAAGGAGCCCCGGAACCACTCTCGCGCGAGTAGAACGCGGCCACCACATTCACCGGGTCGGTGATCGCGAAGGTGATCGTCCCGTTACTCTTCACGGCTGACGACACGTCAACGCTCAAGGTGGTCGGAGCGGGCGCCGGATGCACATTGGCGACCGTGGTACCGATCGCCGGAGCATTCCGTCCGGTGATGGCCATCTCCGCCCAGTTCGACGCGGCAGTCGAAATCTTCAGCGTGGCCGGCAGGTGATGATCCGTACGGTGCAGTACCAGATGTGCCGATACTGCCGCGCCCACCGGAATGCCGCTAACGGCAAACTTCAGATAAGAGCTCTTCACAGCACCCGGGACACCGCTCGACACCAGCTTTGTGTTCCCACCCGTATTGCTGTCGAGCGCGGCCGCGGAAACGTACGCGTCGGCTACGGGAAAGTAGGTCAACCGGCCACTCGCCGGTGGCGACTTCACTCCAGCCGAGTGACCGCCGCCGACCGTAGCCAGCGGAGTGCAGCCAGCGGCGAGCAACGATGCAGCTGCAGCCACACCGACCAAGGCCGAGCGAGTTCCGATCCACGACCCACGCGGCGCGGCAGCCCCCGAACTCGACGATCCGACTAGGCGACCCGCTTGATGCCCCGCGTTCCGGCTCCACTTCATGGATCCCACATCGAGCTGTGCGAATCCGGTCCTTAGGGTCGGACCCCTCAACTCACCCAGATGGCGGAGCCTCGGTTAGCCCAACAGTGCCAAAAGTCCCCGTTGAAGCTGTCGAAATGCACCAGCACGCGACGTCTAAAGGCGGGTGCCGGACCTCTCGGTGAAGTCGAGTCTTGGCAAAGGCATTCGCGGCAGCGGCAGCGGCTGCCGATTGCCGATTGCCGATTGCCGCCCAGGCGCAATCCGCCAGCGCTCAGAGGCGGCCCCTTCGTCCTGTAGCGGAGCCCTAGAAGGCGCCCCTCCGTCGAACAACTGCTCCAGGGGTCTGAAGCAGGATTCGCAGATCCCACCAGAGCGACCAGGAAGCCACGTAAACCGTGTCCAGGTGACGAAGGTCGTCATAATTCAGATCGCTGCGGCCGCTGATCTGCCAGAGTCCGGTCATGCCCGGCGGAACGTCATACCGCCGGGCCGCGGAACCGACGATCTGAGCCGCCTCGTCCGGAACGAACGGGCGGGGCCCGACGAGCGACATCTGACCGCGGAGGACGTTGAACAGCTGCGGGAGCTCATCCAGACTGGTACGCCGCAGGCAGGCCCCCACCCGGGTGACCCGCGGGTCGCTGCGCAACTTGAAGAGCGGGCCGATGCTGTCGCTGGCCAGGTCTTTGCGGGCGCTCTCGGCGCCGACCTCCATGGTGCGGAACTTGATGATCCGGAACGGTTCGCCGCGGCGGCCCCAGCGCTGCTGGTGGAAGAAGATCGGTCCCTTGGAGTCGAGCCGGATGGCGATGGCCGTTGCCAGCACGACTGGCGAGAGGATGATTAGACCAAGTCCGGCGACCACGATGTCGAGCGCACGTTTCATCATTCGGGCCGACGTCGACAATGACGCGGGCGCGACGTGCAGCAGCGGGATCCCGTCGATCTCCTCGAGCGAGGAGCGCCACGAGAGCATCTCGAACATGCGCGGCACGACCGAGACCGACACCTGGTGGTTCAGCTTGCGCAGGATCTCCAGCGTGTCGTGACCCGGGGTACGCGAGAAGGCCACCAGGACCTGGTCGACGCGGTGCTCGTCCACCAGCGTGATGAGGTCGGACAGACCACCGAGCACCTTCTCCCCCGGCGGCGGGTCGCTGTCGACCATGCCGACGACCTGGATGCCGTCAACGCGCCCGAGACGGCTGGCGACCCGGCGGGCCACCTTGCCCGAGCCGACGATCAGGATGCGGCTGGTCTGTGCCCGGCCCGGCATGGGCAGGAATCGCGCCATTCGCCGCCCCAGCGGGATGAGCAGCACACCGGGCAGCGCCGCGAGCGCGGCGGCTCCGACGCCCAGCCGCGAGCCGGAGAACAACGCCAGCACGACGACGGCGGTCGGGTAGCCGTAGAGCGCGGCGCGCCAGCTGCGGACACCGACCGGAGACAGCCGCCCACGGTCGGACCGGTAACCACCGTGCACGACCAGCCCGAGCAAGCTGGCAGCGACCGCGAGCAACGTCTCGGCGATGCCGAAGCTGCGGGAGGTAGCCGCCCGGACGAACACGCCGCCGAGCAGAGCCGAAACAGCGAGGACAACCGTGTCGGTCAGACCGAGCGCCGCGATCTCCATGACACGGCCGCGGCGGCGTGGCGCCTTCAGCGGCGCATCGATAGCGTCGACGACGACGCTGGTCACGAGGTCGGGAGCCATCAGCCCGCTCTGCGACCACACGTTCGGCGAGCTGAGAGTGGTGCTCCTGCGACCGCGGTCAGATCGACCGCGACGAATGGGGGCTTCGGACGGCACCCCCACCGGGTACGCGTCTGCGGCATCCATTGCTAGGGCACCTCCCCAAGCGACCTGCCGCCGAAGATTGCACATGCGAGCACGGACGGAGCCCCCATGGACCTGGGCTTTGCCCGCATCTGCTCCACCGCCTCAGACCTGAGCGGCAATTCGGCCACGCCTCGTCCGTGAGGGGTTGCCTCTACGTCTCGGAGCACCGTTCACCACTCTGGGTTTACCCTCGCCACTCTGCGCCATCAGCTCTCCTCGCCTAAGCAATTCGAGGAGAATCGTCAGGACTGCTCGCCTCGCCACTTGTTAAACGCCTCGTGCTAGGCATACGTGACGCGGGGTGACCAAGGCCGTCCGCCGGGTGACAGCTAGCCGATACCTGCCGACATTTTGGCATGGAACCGCCCGAAAGGGTCCCGCGGCGCACACGCTCGGCCGGCACGTGATCTATGCCACACGGAGTGCCGCGGGGCCACGAGAGCAGCCACGAGGGCAGCCACGCCGCGTAGTGCCTTCGAGTGCCGGAGGTAAGAAAGCTACTCCGATGTGCAAACAATCCTCCTCACGCCCTGTAATCAATAGCGCGAATTGAGAGCATCGGCAGTACCGCTTACGCAGGCAATCGTCGATATCCAATGTTGTGCAGCCCCGCCGGGCGTGACGCTGCGCTCATGCGAACCGTTCTGAACCTTTCCGCAAGAGTGGTGATAGCACCAATCCGCTGCGTAACAGCGTGACCGTCACGCCAAAGACGCAGGCCGAATGCTCGGACTCTCGCACCGTTTCCGGCCGGTAACCTTCGCTCACCGCCGCAATCGCTGCCCAAAAGGGGCACACGGCGGAACGCCGAACCGGGCGTGTTCTCAGCGCGCCCGGGCCGGGAGCCCCATCTCGTGGGGTGAATCGGCGCCCTGAAGCACGGCGCTGTAGGGCAGCCTTCTCAGCCCCAACCGTCAGCTCACCTGGCCGGCGGTGAGAAGAGGAGTATCCGCGTTGTCGCATGCCCAAAGTGGATCCAAGCTGCTTGGGGAATCGCCCGAAACCGCCCCTCGGCGAAAGACCCGCAGTAATGCGATCCGGTTCAGATGGTTATTGCCGTTAACGTTATCCATCATTGTCGGATTGTCGTCCTCATGCCTTCCGGTAGATGCTGCTTCACCCCTCGTTTTCGGCGCGGTCGGTAACGTAGCCAGCCTTTCCGAAGCTGCCGGGACGGCGATTCCTGAAAATCGGTATGCCCGCCTGAATGCCAACCCGCCTAAAACTCGCATGATCAACCTAATGCCGAACTCGAATTGGGCCACGGTGGCGGCGGCAATGCCGGGTTCGACCACGTACAACAACCTGGTCCGCTGGGGCAACACCCTCAAGAGCCGCGGAACTCCGGTGTGGCTGGCATTCAGCCACGAGCCGGAGGCCCACGCGAGCTGGAGCCTCGGCACGAACACACAATTCATGGCAGCTTTCCGCAAGGTCGTCACGGTGATTCGCGGCACCGGCGCCCGGAACGTTCAGTTCGTCTGGCAGATGACGTCCTACGCATTCCAGACCGGCTCCTCGGACGCCCGCTACGCGCCGAAGTGGTACCCGGGCAGCGCTTACGTCGACCTGGTCGGCGCCGACCCGTACAACTGGTACAACTGCGGCTCCGGCCGTGGCCAATGGGAAGACCTTGCGCAGGTGGCGGCCGCGGCCCTGAACTTCGCCCGGAGTCAGGGCAAGGGGCTTGTCCTCGGCGAGTACGGGAGCCAGCAAGGCCCGTGGCGTGCTCAGTGGATGCGTAACGCCGAAGCCTGGGCCCGGGCGAACTCCTCGACGGTGAGGGGAATGTTCTACTTCAACGTCGGTGCGCAGGGTCCGGCCCTGGGCTGCCACTGGGTGCTCTCCTCGAGCAGCGACCTGTCGGCCTTCGCGGATGGGGTCGTGCGCTGAGTAACTCGCTCAACCCGTACATCTGATCCGAGTGAGGGGCACTGACGTCTCGTTGCGCCAAACGGGTGACTCTGAACCTGCTATGGGGGTGAGTTCCCCGTTACGACATCCTCGGCCCCCAACGCGGACGATGCGTCAGTTACACATCGTTACCAATCGCGAGCACGTGACGCGGCGGATAAGCAACCCGTACGGTCAGGACTCCCCAGGCCCCTTCGCTGTCATCCGGCCGGGCCTGGCCGCGCTGCACACGTTCTCCGCCAAACGCCGACACCCGCCTCTACCGCCGCGATTTCAGTCTTGACACCGCAACCTCGTCCGTGCTGAGCCAGGTCAGCGGCGGCGTCATCAGCCCGGTCGACACCCTCGCCACCGGCGAGTGGGGCGGCGCACGAACTGTTCCTCGCGCCAAATGATCGAGGCTCCAGCCCGGGAGCGGCCTATGTGTCGTAGGTGACTGGCTCCGTGGTCGGGGCCGCACGCGCCGCCAGCTCACCACGTTGCACCGCTGACACGCGGCCCGCGGCGATGAGTTGGGGAGCCTGGGACGCCGAGTCGCGAGCCTCCACAGTGCGGCCCGGCTGGTCGAGCAACTGGGTCGCGGCGATCAGCACGAAGAGCAGGATGGTGCCGAAGACCAGCCCGCCGAATATGTCGCTGAGCCAGTGCTTGCCGAGGTAGAGCCGCGAGTAGGCCTCGGTGTACGTCGCCGCCACCAGAACCGTCCATGCCCCAATGGCCCACTTGCTGCGCGTCTTGTTCAGCCGGCGCAGCACCAGATAGAAGATCAGGCCGTAGATGGAGATGAGCCGGGCCACGCCACCGGAAGGGAAGGCGCCGAGGTCAGGTGGAACCGGACCAGTGCGGTGCGCCAGCAGCTTGAGGGTGTGCTGGAGCTGATGCTCGATCTCGTACGCGCTCATGATGAGCACTGCCGGCACCAGCACCGCGAGCCCGCGGCGGTGACGGAACCACCAGAGGGTCAGCAGGACCATGAACGCTCCGGCGACGACCTGGGTCTGCCGGTTGTTACTCATTTTTGTCATCGTGCTCATCGCCGAGTGCAGCCAGTGCGTGTGGGAGTGCACCAGCACCCAGTTGTAGACCTTGTGGTCCTGAGCATTGAACTTGCGCGCGCCGTACCCGACCGGCCAGCAGATCGCGATGATCACCCCAGTCCCGGCGGCCAGCACCAGGATGCATCCGGAGACACGGCCGAATACGAGCTGCAGCCGCGGCACAAAACCGAGGCGCCGGGCATCGACGCGGTGCTCCGCCGCGGCGCCCACGCGAACGCGCAGGACCAGCCATGCTCCGGCGGCGATGATTAGCACCATCGGCAGTACGTACAGCAACGCCAAGATGTTCAATGTGCTCCCCAGTCGCACAGGTCTACGGGCCCATTTAACGGGGAGTATCGGCGGGCGGTGGGCTTCTTGAGCTTAAGCGCCTTGCGCCACCTGCTCCTCACATGGGTACGAAACGTGAGCAACAGCCGCCGCCGTAACGCAGCAAAACGGAGCCTGCTCGCTCGGCTCAGCCTGAGGCGCAAACCGCCAATCTGAGCCCGACCTGGCACAATGTGACCCCTTTGGGGGACGACAAGCGGACCGCGAGCGCGCCATGTTAGGTGAGCGTCCCTTCCCGCAGCCCCCGATGCGGGAAGGGACGCCTTCCGTTCTTTGCTCAGTGAGTGTGGTCGCCCACGAAAGTCAGCCACTCGACCCGAATCGGGGCGGGGACTCCCGCCTGACCCAGCGCCGGGCCCAGCCGACTTGTCATGAACGCACCTTGGGAAGCCTGGGAGTCCCACACCTCGATAACCACGAGGTCGCCTCCGGCAGTCACGGCACCGGTGTGGCTCAAAAGTCCAGCGGGCGAGTCCCCGGCGCCTGACTCGGCGTCGAGCCTCAGCAGCCTGTTGACCGCCTGGTGCTGCTCGAGCGTCGCCCTTTGAATTCCAAGATCAGGAGTTCTGACCTGGCCGTTAGGCTAGGTCCATCGGATCGGCGCTGCGATGTCCGGCCACCCAACGGTCTCGCTACCCAACGTCGATGCCAGCCCGCCGTCTCAAGATTCGGTGGCGAGCCGAAGGCCGAAGCCGACCAGAACCACTCCGGTGAGCATGTTCAGCCGCCGCCGCACCGCGGGCCTGTTCATCCAGGCCGTGACCTTTCCGGCGAGGGTCAGCAGGGCAATCCAATACAGCGCCGTGAGCACCAGAAAGATGGTGCCAAGCAGCAGCGACGCCCCAGCGATCGCGTGATGGCGCGGGATGAAGCCCGGAAGGAAAGAGACGAAGAAGACCCCGACCTTGGGATTCAGCAGGTTGGTTGTTGAACGCCGCTCCAGCTGACGACCGGCGGAGCGCGTAGCGACGCGGACCGCGATGATGATCACAGAGGCTGTCTTCGGGTGGCTTGTTGTTCGTGTGCGACGACAGTCTGATCACGTCGGAGAAGCGCAACGGCCCTCCCCAATCCTTGGCCGGAAGGGAGGGCCGTTCCTTGGTGCTGATGGAGGCACCCGTGGTCATGGTAGGTACGGACTCGGCCGAGGTCGATCGGCGACTGCGGGCCGGGGAGCTGTTGTGCCCGTGCGGCGGCGATCTTGCTCCGTGGGGGCATGCTCGCGAACGCACGGTCGGTGGAGTCGGCAGGCTGCGGCCGCGCCGCGGGCGTTGCGGCAGCTGCCTGGTGACGCATGTGCTGCTTGCGGTGTCGTGCCTGCTGCGCCGGGCTGACGGCGTCGACGTGATCGGTGCCGCGTTGCGGGCTAAGGCCGCTGGGGCGGGGCACCGGCCGATCGCCGCGCGGCTGGCTCGCCCGGTGTCGACGGTGCGGGGCTGGCTGCGGGCGTTCGGCCGTAACGCCGGGACGGTGCGTTCTGCGTTCACCCGGCTGCTGGCCCAGCTTGATCCACTGTTCGGGCCGCTGCCGGCTCATTCGAGCGTGTTCACCGACGCCGTTGACGTGGTGGGGGTCTGTGCGGCGGCGGCCCGGCGCCGGCTTGGGGTGTTCGGCGCGGTGTCGCCGTGGCAGCTGGCGGCGGCGGTCACGAACGGCCGGCTGCTGGCTGCGGCTCTGCCCACCGGGTTGATCAACACGAGCTGACCCTTGGGCGCTACCGCTTGATCGGCGAGCCTCGCGACTCGTGTGCATTTCACGAGCGCGAAGGAGGAGTTGATGGCGCCGAGCCATGACGAAGAGCGGGTGCGGGCCGAACGGGCCCGCGCGATCGGCCTGTTCCGGTACTCGCTGATCCGACAGGCCGCCGATCCGGAGCTGTCGACCAAGCAGCGGGGCCGGCTGGTGCGGGCCCTCGCCGCGGCCGAGCATGAAGGCCCGTTCGGGCAGCCGGTGCGCGTCTCGCGGGCCACGGTCGACCGGTGGATCCGGGATTGGCGCCGCGGCGGGTTCGACGCTCTGGTGCCGACCCCGCGGCGGGTCGAGCCGCGCACGCCGGCCGACGTGCTGGAACTGGCGGCGGCGCTGAAGAGGGAGGTTCCGGAGCGGACCGCGGCGCAGATCGCTGCGATCCTGCGGACGCATTCGGGTTGGGCGCCCGGCGAACGCACCCTGCAACGGCTGTTCGTGCGCCTGGAGCTGACCATCCGGCCCGACGGCCGCCCGCCGCACGCCTTCGGACGGTTCGAGGCCGAGGCGGCGAATGTGCGGTGGACCGGCGACGCGTTGCACGGCCCGACCGTGGGCGGACGCAAGGCGATTCTGTTCGCCTTCATTGATGATCACAGCCGGCTGCTGACCGGCTACCGGTGGGCCCGCCGTGAGGACACCGTGCGGCTGGAAGCGGCGTTGCGTGCCGGCATCGCCAGCCGGGGCATTCCCGCGAGCATCTATGTCGACAACGGGTCGGCGTTCGTCGACAAACAACTACTGCGCGCCTGCGCATCGCTCGGGATCCGGCTGGTGCACTCGCGCCCCGGTCAGCCCGCCGGCAGAGGCAAAATCGAACGCTTCTTCCGCACCGTCCGTGACCAGTTCCTCGTCGAGATCGGCTCCGGCCGTGAACTGGCCGACATGGTGGCGCTGAACACCCTGTTCGCCGCCTGGGTGGAAAAGGTCTATCACCGGCGGCCGCATTCGCAGACCGGGCAGACGCCGCTGGAGCGCTGGCCGCAACTGACGCCGCCGCTGCCGACACCGGCGCAACTGCGGGAGGCGTTTATGTGGTCGGAGTGGCGCACCGTCACCAAGACCGCCACCGTCGGCCTGCACGGCAACAGCTATGAGGTCGACGCCGCGCTGGTCGGCCGGAAGGTCGAGCTGGTCTTCGACCCGTTCGACCTGACCACGATCGAGGTCCGCTGGCACGGCCGGTCAATGGGCGCCGCGGTGCCGCACCGCATCGGCCGGCACGTGCACCACAAGGCCCGACCCGACGACACCACCCCACCGCCGACCCAGACCGGGATCGACTACCTGCGTCTGGTCGAAGCCCAGCACACCGCCGAACTCGCCGAACGAGTCCAGTACTCCCGCCTGCCCGATGAGCAGCCGCCGGACGACCAGCTCGCAGGACAGCTACAGATCCCCGACAACAGCGACAACAACGACGACCAGAACGAGGTGTCGGCGTGATCGACAAACTCAAATCCCACTACGGGTTCACCAAGACGCCCTTCGGACGGTCGTTGGCGCCGCAGATGCTGCACCGCCACAACACCCACGCCGAAGCCGTCGCCCGCATCGGCTGGTGCATCAGCGAACGCGGCCTCGGCGTGGTCACCGGCGAAGTCGGCGCCGGCAAGACCGTCGCCGTCCGCGCCGCCCTCGCCAACCTCGACACCAGCCGGCACACGGTGATCTACCTCGGCAACCCCGCCGTCGGCGGACGAGGGCTCTACGGCTGCATCGTCACCGCCCTCGGCGGCATCCCACGCTTCCACAAGGCGGCGTTGATTCCGCAGACCATGGACCTGCTCGCCGCCGAGGAACACGAACGCGGCCGCACCACGATCCTCGTCCTCGACGAAGCGCACCTGCTCGACGCCAACCAGCTCGAAGAACTGCGGTTGCTCACAAACAGCGAGATGGACAGCCACTCACCGTTCGCCTGCCTACTCGTCGGACAGCCGACACTCCGGCGGCGGATCAAGCTCGGCACCTTCGCCGCCCTCGACCAGCGCATCACCCTGCGCTACGCGATGAACGGCATGACCGACACCGAAACCGCCACCTACATCGCCCACCACCTCAAACTCGCAGGCCGGTCCGACACCCTGTTCAGCGACGACGCAACCGCCCTGATCCACCAGGTCTCCCGCGGCCTGCCAAGAGCAGTGAACAACCTCGCCATCCAAGCCCTCGTCGCCGCCTACGCCACCAACAAAGCCATCATCGACGAATCCAGCGCCCGCGCCGCCGTCGCCGAAGTCACCGCCGAATAGAAAGGCGACAGTCCGAACACCACCGCGACAGCCCGAAGACGACAGCCCCGCCGGCACAGCCGGCGGGGCCTCTTCACGCCCACAAAACGTCGTCACGGCCAACGACGCCATCGTCATCATCCAAAGCGCCGGTCAACAGTTGGTGAAGAGGCCAGCGGAAAATCCGCTGCCCAGCAACCCGCGACGCCCAGGCGTGACGTCGAGGCCGGCGGCCCGGGAGCGCAGGGCCGCTACCCCAAGCCACACCAGGTAGGTGGCACCGGCGATGCGAAGCACGTCGTACCCCATCTGGCTTGCTCGCAACGCCGCAGCCAGGCCGAAGGTCGCGACGCAAACCCAGAGCGCAAGCCCGCAGACGTTGCCCATCGCGGTCAACGCTCCCTGCCGACGACCACCGAACAGAATGTTGCGCACGACCACGAGGGTGTCAGGGCCCGGAAGCAGGACGATAAATATGGCGGCCAAGGTGAAGGGCACCACAGCGGCGTGCACGCCTGCGACGGTATCTCCACGCCGGCGTCGAACACCGGGAGGGCGCAGACGCGAATCGCACCGGCCGTCGAGTCTGACCATTTCGCGTCGCACGAAGTGATCCGCCCGGGTCGAGCAAGCTCAGCAAGCTGGGGCTGCGATCCGGAGGTATGGCTGTCGACGTTGGAGTCCGGTATCCAGCCGCTGGTAGGGGCGGTGAGGCGATCCCACTGATCGTGGCCGCCCGCGGCGGTAGTTCCCGCTGATCAGGGTGTGCGATCAGTCACGACCCCGGCCAAAGCGCAGTGGCCAACAGCGAGTCCCTCCCAAATGCGGTTGGGCCTTCGCGGATGGCCGCGATGTTAGCGCGCTGGCGATCGCCGTCTGGGCAGACCGTCAGCAGGCAGGCCCGACCTCTTGGAACACCCTCTTCAGTGAAGGCGCGGGGTCGTGTCCGTGTTGTAGCCCGGGTTGTCAGTCGCAAAAGGAGTTAGCGTGATACAGCTGCCGCGCCGAACAGTCAGGTGCTGCTCAGCTGTGAGATCGTTTGGCCCGCGAGGGCTGCACCCGCTTCGGCTCCCCCGGCATCTTCGGGAACTGCGGTGGATACGGGGCATCGGCCAGCCCGCGGTCGTGTTCGTCACGGTCGGCAAGTTCGAGCAGCGGCTCGAGCGAGCCGACGGTCGCCGGTTCGTCGATGGCGGCATGCACATCACCGAGCCGCGCGAAGCGCGCGGGCATTGTGGCGATTGTGAAGTCCTCGATCTCGGCGTCGGGGACCTCGTCCCAGGTCAGCGGCGCCGAAACGGTGGCGGTGGGCCGGGCGCGCACGCTGTAGGCCGAGGCGATCGTCTGGTCGCGCGCCATGCGGTTGTAGTCGACGAAGACCCGCTCGCCCCGCTCTTCCTTCCACCATGCCGTGGTAGCCAGATCGGGACGGCGCTGCTCGACGGCCCGGCCCAGCGCCAGCGCAGCACGCCGGGCAGCGGTGAAACCGTGCTCGGGAGGCACCCGGATGTAGATGTGGATTCCTTTGCTGCCACTGGTTTTGGGCCATCCGACGAGGCCGAGCTCGCCGAGGACCGCGTTCACCTCGAGGGCGGTCTCGACGACGTGCGACCAGCCGGTGCCGGGCTGCGGGTCGAGGTCGATGCGTAGCTCATCGGGGAGTTCGGTGGCGGCACGCCGCGACGGCCAGGGGTGAAAATCCAGCGTCCCGAGGTTGGTCGCCCAGACGGCGGCCGCGGGGTTGGTCACGCACAGTTCGTCGGCGTGGCGCCCGCTCGGGAAGTCGACCCGTGCCGTCTCGATCCAGTCGGGACGCTTGGCCGGCACCCGCTTCTGGTAGATCGGCGCCGCGGCGGACCCGTCCGGATGTCGCTTGAGGACGCAAGGGCGCTCCCGCAGCGCCCGCACGAGACCATCGGACACCGCCATCACGTACTCGACGAGGTGCAGCTTGGTCTCGCCGCGGGCGCTGAAGTAGACCTTGTCGGGGTTGGTCACCTTGACCGCGATCCCCTCGACGTCGAGTTCGACGAACGGTGAGGCCACGACGCGATGATCTCAGCGCGTCAGCTGATCGGAGCTCTCGGGCTCCTGCGAGGTCGCGGGCTGCGGCACGTCCGCGGCGGTGCCGGCCCGGCGGGCCAGCGCATACGTGGCGGTGAGCGCTGCGGCGAACAGCGGCCAGCCCTGCGCGAGTTGCACGGCGGCGAGCCAGCCCGGGCGGTCCGCGAGGTACAGCAGCCCCTGGACAACCGCGCGGAACAAGAAGACGGAGCCCCAGATCACGGTGCCCCAGCTCATCGCCCGCAGCAGCTTGGGCGAGGATCTCCAACGTGCGTATCGCGGGTCAATGGCCGCCATGACGTAGCCGATCAGGGGACGGCGGATGACGAGCGAAACCACTGCGGCGATGGACAGCGCAGCCTGATAGAGGATTCCCGGCAGGAAGAATCCCTTGGCACTGTGGGTACGCGAGGCGACGAACGCCGCGATGCCGATGCCGATGAATCCGGCCAGCGCCTGCTGGATCGGCTGTTTGCGGGCCAGCCTCAGCGCCACCAGCAGCACGCCGAATCCCAGCGCGGCGAAGATGGCCGGCGTCAGGGAGCTGGCAGCGTTCACGACGACGAAGATCACGGCAGGGATGCCGGTGTCGAGCATTCCGCGCGGCCCGCCGATCGCGTCGGAGATCAGCGTGGAGCTCACGGCACGCGAGGCAGCCCGACCCGCGTGACCCGCGTCGTGGGCTGGGGCGGCCTCGACGGCGGCGTCCTCGCCGTCCGCCGGACTGCCCGTCATGCCGACTCTGCTCCCTCGCAGATCAGCTCGTAGCGGGGGTTGAAGATGGTCTGCCGGTGATCCTGCGACGTGAGCCGCCCGTGCACGACAATGGAACGCCCCGCCTCGATGCCGGGGATACGCCGCCGGCCGAGGAAGACGGCCACCACGCTGCCTGACCCGTCGTAGACGTCGGCCTCCAGGCTCGGAGCCCCGGCCAGCGACTTCAGGGTCACCGAACGGATCGTCCCGGCGATGCAGACGCTGTCGCGCTCGCGGCAGTCCGACACCTTCTCGGCGCCGACCACCTCGACCTGACGCTGCAGCTGCTGGGCCTCGAGCTCGCTCTCATCGGCGGTCAGCCGGTGAAGACGCCGGCGCAACCATCCCTCTTGTGACACCGCCGCACCTCCTCCCGGACATTCGCTCTCACGCGCGGTAAACGTAACGCTCGCGCTCTCCTAAGTGTGCCCACATGTCACGCGCTGTCTATGCCCCTTCCGGGTCACTGTGACCGGGACCTCTAGCCGGCCGCTAACGGGTTTCGGTGATCGTCGGCCCCTGTTCGAGCTGCTCCAGGGTCGGGGCCCCCTCGCCGTCCTGAGCCGCCTGCGCCTCCTGAGCTGCCTGCAGCGCCTCCGCAGGCAGCTTCAGCGGCAGCGGATCGCGGATGGGCATGGCGTCCTTGCCGCGGACGACGACCGTGGCGCGGAACGCGAACTCGAGCCGCCCCGCGGCCTCCCGATCCACCGCAGCCGGGCCCGACAACAGGCCCCGCAGGAACCAACGCGGACGGTCGACGCCGATGAACCTGGCGGGTGCCAGCGCTCCGGGCTCTCCGGTCGGGATGGACGCCGAGAGCTCGGTTCCGAGACTCCCGTCGACCTCCTCGGCCTTGCCGCCGGCCGCTATCAGCGATTCGGCGATCTCTGCGCGGACCAGGTCCCAGATACCGCTCTTGCGCGGCGCCGCGAACCCGGCCAGCTGGAGCATGCTTTCGCCGTCGGCCAGCACCAGCTGAGCCGGCTCCCCCGTCTGCTGATCGACGTCGAGCCGCAGTTCGAGCCCGTCGACCATCGGCACCCGCAGCGAGCCCAGGTCGATGCGGGGAATCTCGTCGGCCGGGGCATCGTCCGCGTCATAAGGGCCGCCCTCGAGGTCGATGGCCACGTGCGGCGCGGCTTCGGTCGCCTCGTCCGACCCGTCTGCCGGCTGGTCCGTCAGCTCGCTCGACGATTCGTCGGAGAGGGCCGACGCGTCGTCTGCCGGATCGCCCTTGCCCTTACGCCGGAACACCGTTTTCTCCCTTGACCTCGCCGAACCCACCGGTGGAACCAAAGCCGCCGGTCGCTCTCACGCTTTCCGGCAGCTCGTCCACCTCTGTGAATATCGCCGTCTCGACCGCTTGGATGACCAGCTGAGCGATGCGATCTCCGCGCCGGAGCCGCAACGTCTCGCGGGGATCGCCGTTGAGCAGGACGACCTGGATCTCACCCCGGTAGCCGCTGTCGATAGTTCCCGGCGAGTTCACCAGGGAGACGCCGTGGCGGGCCGCGAGACCGCTGCGGGGATGGACGAACGCGGCGTAGCCCGCCGGCAACGCGATGGCGATACCCGTGGGCAGCACAGCCCGCTCCCCCGGCGCGAGTTCGACGTCGACGGCCGTCACCAGATCAGCGCCCGCATCACCCGGGTGCGCATATGACGGCAGCGGCAACCGCGCGTCCAGACGCGTGACGCGCACCTGCAGGCTCATGGCCGCAAACGCTACCCACCCGCGGGCACGAAATCCGGCGTGAACAGCCCGAGCACGACATTGGCACGCTTGACGGGTGGGTGCGTGAGAGGGCGGCGGTGGGTACCTTGCTACTGGCAGCCGACAGAGCCCCCGGCCCGAGCGGCGTGAAGGAGGCACAGCATGGCTAACCCGGTGGACAAGCTCGGCTGGAAGCTCATGGGCGGAGCCTCCGCCGCCGCGGCGGCGACGGCGACCCGCAAGGCCGCCGAACGCGTCTACCAGGCGGGCGTCGGCGAAGCGCCGCCGGAGAACCCCAGCTCGCCGCAGGTTCCGCTGCGCCAGGCGATCCTGTGGGCGGCGCTGTCCGGTGTGGTCGTCGGGCTCGTCCGCCTGCTGGTCGAGCGCACCGCGGCTGCTGCCTGGCTCCGGGCCCGGGGCGAGCTGCCCCCCGGCCTGATCAAGCCCAAGAAGAAGGGCAAGAAAGGCGCGGCCAAGAATTCCAACACCGCCCAACCCACCACCGCCTGAGCCATGGCTGCCCACGGCAACGCCGTCGACGCGATCGGCTACGCAGGAGTAGCGGGCCTCGCCGAGCGGCTCGGCAGCGGTGCGCTGACGAGCGTCGCCCTGGTCACCGAGCTGCTGGCGCGGATCGAGCGGCTCGAGCCGCAGCTACACGCCTTCGTCGAGATCCGCAGTGCTGCCGTCCTCGAGGAGGCCGCGGCAGCGGACCGGGCCCGGGCCGAGGGCGACGAGCGGGCACTGCTCGGCATTCCCGTCGCCGTCAAGAACAGCATGGCCGTCGGGGGGATCGCCAGCCGTCAGGGCACTCGCTCGGCCGAGACGCCGGCTGCCCGTGACGCTGATGCGGTGAGTGCGCTGCGCACCGCCGGGTGCCTGATCCTCGGCGTCACGACCATGCCCGAGCTGGCCCTTCACCCCTACGGCCCGGCCCGCAATCCCTGGGATACCAGCCGCACCGCGGGCGGCTCGTCCAGTGGTTCAGCAGCCGCCGTGGCCGCCGGCCTGATCCCGGCCGCCACCGCCAGCGACGGCGGCGGCTCGATCCGCATCCCGGCGGCGTCCTGCGGGCTGTTCGGGCTGAAGCCCACACCCGGACTGCTGCCAGAGGGCCCCGAACGTTCGGGATGGCACGGGCTCTCGGCGCTGGGCTTGCTCACCCGTAGCGTCGCCGACACCGGATTGCTGTTCGACGCGGTGTGCGCCACCAGTGGGTACGCGGCGGCGGCCACTTCCGGCCCGGACCAGCCGCTGCGCATTGCGGTCAGCGACGCGTCCGCGTTTCCGGTACGACTCGCTGCCCCCTGCGCCGCGGTCCTCACCCAGACGGCCGAGCGGTTGGCCGCCCTTGGCCACGCCGTCAGCGAGGCGACCCCCGCGTACGGATTTCTGGCGCCCACGTTCATCCCGCGGTACCTGCGCAGCGCGCGCGACAGCGCCGTGCGGCTGGTGGATCCTCAGCTGCTGTCGGCCGCGACCCGGGTTCCTGCCTGGCTCGGCCGGCACGTCTCCCTGGAGGCGGTGCGGCGCGCTCGCCGTCGGGGCGAGCAGTGGGTAGCGCTGATCACCGAGCAGACGTTCGGCGACGCCGACGTGTTGCTGACTCCCGCGCTACCCACCCCGGCGGATCCGGCGAGCAACTACAAGCTCTCCCGGCCCGTCGCGACGGCGTTGCGGTCGTCGCAGCGCAGCGCCTACACCACCCCCTGGAACGTCGCCGGCTTTCCCGCCGCGTCCGTGCCCGCTGGATTCACCGACGACGGGCTCCCCCTCGCAGTGCAACTCGTCGCCCTGCCGGGCCGGGAGCGCACCTTGCTCGCCCTGGCCGGGCAGTTGCAGCGGGCGTTCGACTGGACCACCCACCGGCCTTCCCTCTAAGTCAGGAGATCGCATGGCTGTCGCCGCCGAACAATCGGTTGTCACGCCGGGCAGCGGCGCAAGCTTCGAGTCGCGCAGCCCCGCCACGGGCGAGGTGCTGGCGAGCTACCCGATCCAGGACCAGGCCGCCGTCGACGCTGCCGTGAGCCGGGCACGGGAGGCCGCTGTGTGGTGGGCCGAGCTCGGATTCGACGGGCGCCGCACGCGCCTGGCTGCCTGGAGGCGCCTGCTGGCCCGCCGCGCCGGGGAACTTGCCGAGCTGATGACCCGCGAGAACGGCAAGCCCAAGGGCGACGCGGTGCTCGAGATCATGCTCGCCATCGACCACCTCGCCTGGGCGGCGAAGGCCGCCCCGAAGGTGCTCGGGGTACGCAAGGTCAGTTCGGGGCTGCTGGCGGCCAACCAGGCAGCCACGCTCGAGTACCCACCGCTCGGCGTCATCGGCGTCATCGGCCCGTGGAACTATCCCGTCTTCACCCCGATGGGCTCGATCGGGTACGCCCTCGCCGCCGGCAACGCCGTGGTGTTCAAGCCGAGCGAGTACACCCCGGGCATCGGGGCCTGGCTGGCGGAGACCTTCGCCGAGGCCGTCACCGGTCCCCCGGTCTTCCAGGTGATCACCGGGCTGGGCGAGACCGGCGCGGCGCTCTGCCGGGCCCGCATCGACAAGCTCGCCTTCACGGGGAGCTCCGCGACCGGCCGCAAGGTGATGGCCGCCTGCGCCGAGAACCTCACGCCGGTGCTGATGGAGTGCGGCGGCAAGGACGCGCTGATCGTCGACGACGACGCCGATGTGAGCGCCGCCGCCGACGCCGCGCTGTGGGGGGCCATGAGCAACGCCGGCCAGACCTGCATCGGTACCGAGCGGGTGTACGTCACCGAGCGCAACTACGAGGCGTTCGTACGCGAGCTGACCACCCGGGCCCGTGAGGTCGAGGCCGGCACGTCGTACGGGCCGATCACCATGCCCGGCCAGCTGACGATCATCGAGCGGCACGTGAACGAGGCGCTCGACGCCGGAGCCCGAGCCGTCGTCGGCGGGCGCGGCAGCATCCGGCCGCCGTACGTGGAGCCGGTGGTGCTCGTCGACGTGCCTTCAACTGCGGCCGCGATGACGGAAGAGACGTTCGGGCCGACGCTGACCGTCACCAAGGTGCGCGACGGCAACGAGGCCGTGGAGCAGGCCAACGCGACCGGCTACGGGCTCGCCGGAGCCGTCTTCGGCAAGGCGCGGGCCATGGAGCTGGCCCGGCGGATGCGTACCGGAATGACCTCGGTGAACTCGGTGATCGCGTTCGCCACCGTGCCGGAGCTTCCCTTCGGCGGCGTCGGCGAATCCGGCTTCGGGCGCATCCACGGCGCGGACGGCCTCCGTGAGTTCGCCCGGGCCAAGTCGATCACCCGGCAACGCTTCGCCCTGCCGGTGCCGCTCACGTCATTCCGGCGGCCGGCGGCTGCCACGGCGGTGCTGCTGCGGGCGTTGAAGGCGCAGCACGGCCGTTAGCCCACCCCGCTCTTGGGCCGGGTGATTGGGCAGGATGGGCGCGTGGCCCTCTTCGCCCTTGGCGACCGTGAACCCGACATCGATCCCACCGCCTACGTGCATCCCATGGCGGTGGTGATCGGCAGCGTCACCATCGGCCCCGAATCGAGCATCTGGCCCTCCGCCGTGCTGCGCGGCGACCACGGCGACATCCGGATCGGCGCACGCACGTCGATCCAGGACGGCACGGTCATCCACACCACCCCGCCGTTCCCGACGACCGTCGGCAACGATTGCGTCATCGGCCATCTCGTCCATCTCGAGGGCTGCACGGTGGAGGATTTCTCGCTGGTCGGCAGCGGATCGGTCGTCCTGCACCGGGCGATCGTGCGAACCGGCGCGGTGGTGGGAGCCGGAGCCGTGGTGCCGGGCGGGATGGAGGTGCCGACGGGCGCCCAGGCGCTGGGGGTGCCCGCCACCCTCAAGCACGACTCCGTCAGGCCCGCAATGATCAGCCAGGGACGAGACGCGTACGTCCACAACGCGAGCTGGTACGCCAAGGACCTGCGCCGCATCGACTGACCAGAAATTTCGGGAAACGCACGCTTCGGGGCCGCACAAGCGTGCGTTTCCCGAAATTATTGGTGCTCAGGGGGGTCAGTCGCGGTCGGCCCGCGGCTCCTCGGCGAGCATCGCACTCAGCGGGCCGAAGATGGCCGGCGGCGCGGCGATGGTGAGCTGCTCCCCCGGAGGCCGGCCGTCCAGGCCGGCGACGGTCAGGCCGGCCTCGCGCGCGATGAGGTAGCCGGCGGCACCGTCCCACGGCTTGAGGCCCTGCTCGAAGTACGCGTCGAGAACGCCCTCGGCCGTCAGGCACAGGTCGACGGCGGCCGAGCCGAAGCGGCGGATGTCACGCACGCGCGGCAGTACCCGCCGGACCACCTCGGCCTGCCGGCCCCGGCGGGCGGCGTCATAGCCGAAGCCGGTGCCGACGAGGGCCTGCTCCAGCGTCGTCGCTGCCGAACACTCCAAGCGCCGGCCTTCCCGTGAGGAACCCTCCCCCTGCGAGCCGATCCACGTCATGCCGAGCATCGGTGCGTGCACCACCCCGACGAGCGACCGGTCGGGCGGCCCCGCCGTCAGCCGGGCGGCGATCGAGACGCCCCAGAACGGCACGCCGTAGAGGTAATTCACGGTGCCGTCGAGCGGATCGACGACCCACTCGATGCCGGTGTCGGACGCGCGTGCCGAACCCTCCTCGGCCAGCAGACCGTCACCGGGGCGCAGCTCGCCCAGCCGCGCGACGATGAGCGACTCGGACGCCCGGTCCATCGCCGTGACGACGTCCGTCGGCGAGGACTTCGTCGCTGCCACCGAGACGTGAGCACGCCCGTCGGCGAGCAACGCGCCCGCCTCGCGGGCGATCCGCAGAGCTACTTCGAGGAGCGCGCCGGGATCGGTCACCGCTCGAGCAGCGAGCGCAGCACGTACGGCAGGATGCCGCCGTGGCGGAAGTACTCGGCCTCGCCGGGGGTGTCGATGCGCACCACGGCGTCGAAGCTCGTGTCGCCGGCCTGCACCTGGATCGTCGGGGTCTCGTCCGAGAGCTCCGAGAGCCCGCGGATGGTGAACTCCTCCTCGCCGGTCAGCCCGAGCGATTCCCGCGTCTCACCTTGCGGGTACTGCAGCGGCAGCACGCCCATCCCGATCAGGTTCGAGCGGTGGATGCGCTCGTACGACTCGGCAATCACGGCCCGCACGCCGAGCAACGCGGTGCCCTTCGCCGCCCAGTCACGCGAGGACCCGGAGCCGTACTCCTTGCCCGCCAGCACCACCAGCGGGACGCCGTCGGCGGCGTACCGCTGCGCCGCGTCGTAGATGGAGGCCTGCTCACCGTCCGGCAGGTGGCGCGTGACGCCGCCCTCGGTGCCGGGAGCCAGCTGGTTGCGAAGCCGGATGTTCGCGAACGTGCCCCGGATCATCACCTCATGGTTGCCACGCCGTGAGCCGTAGGAGTTGAAGTCACCTCCGTCGACCCCGTTGTCGGACAGGTACTTGCCGGCCGGCGAATCGCGCTTGATCGAGCCGGCCGGGCTGATGTGGTCGGTGGTCACGCTGTCGCCGAGCATCGCGAGCACCCGGGCGCCCTCGATATCGGACGGGGGCACCGGCTCGCGCTGCATGCCCTCGAAGTACGGAGGCTTGCGGACGTAGGTCGACCCTTCGTCCCAGGAGAACGCCTCGGGGCCGGAGTCGCCCAGCGGAAGCCCCTGCCAGCGCTCGTCTCCGGCAAACACGTCGGCGTAGTCACGGGAGAACATGTCGGACTGGATCGCGTCACCGATCACGTCGGCGATCTCCTTCTCCGACGGCCACAGGTCGGCCAGATACACCGGCTCGCCGTCGGATCCCACGCCCAGCGGGTCCTTCGTGACGTCGAGATCCATGGTCCCGGCGAGGGCGTACGCGACGACCAGCGGCGGCGACGCGAGGTAGTTCATCTTGACGTCGGGGTTGATCCGGCCTTCGAAGTTGCGGTTACCGGAGAGCACGGAAACCACGGCGAGATCGCCCTCGCTGACCCCGGCGGAGACCTCGGGCAGCAGCGGCCCGGAATTGCCGATGCACGTGGTGCACCCGTAGCCGACGAGGTTGAAGCCGAGCTTGTCCAGGTACGGGGTGAGCCCGCTGCGGTCGTAGTAGTCGATGACGACCTTGCTGCCGGGGGCGAGCGTGGTCTTCACCCACGGCTTACGCGAGAGTCCGCGCTCGACGGCCTTCTTGGCCAGCAGCGCCGCTCCGACCATCACCTGGGGGTTGGAGGTGTTGGTGCAGGAGGTGATCGCCGCGATGACGACGGCGCCGTGGTCGAGCCGGCAGGGCATCCCGTCGAGGGTGATCGCCACCGGGTTGCTCGCGCGCTCGCCCACCTCGCCGACGTTGCTGCACACGACCGGAGCATCGGAGGCCTTGTTCTCGAACGCGGCGGCCGGGTCGCTGGCCGGGAACGACTCGGCGGAAGCCTCGTCGACCCCGCCGTTCTCGAGCGGGCTGGCGCCCGCGTAGTTGCGCAGCACTGTGCGGAAGTTGGACTTCGCCGAGGCCAGCGGCACCCGGTCCTGCGGCCGCTTGGGGCCGGCGAGCGACGGCTCGATGGTGGAAAGGTCGAGCTCGAGCGTCTCGGAGTAGCGCGCCTCGCGGCTCGGGTCGTGCCAGAGGCCCTGCTCCTTCGCGTACGCCTCGACGAGGGCGACCTGCTCGGCGGAACGGCCGGTGAAGCGCAGGTACGACAGGGTCTCGTCGTCGATCGGGAAGATCGCGCAGGTGGAGCCGTACTCGGGGCTCATGTTGCCGATGGTGGCCCGGTTGGCGAGCGGCACCGCGGCCACGCCGTCGCCGTAGAACTCGACGAAGGAGCCGACGACGCCCTTGCGCCGCAGGATCTCGGTGACGGTCAGCACCAGGTCGGTCGCGGTGGTGCCCGCCGGGCTCTCCCCCGTGAGCTTGAAGCCGACAACCTTGGGGATCAGCATGCTGACCGGCTGGCCGAGCATGGCGGCCTCGGCCTCGATGCCGCCGACGCCCCAGCCGAGCACGCCCAGCCCGTTGACCATCGTGGTGTGGCTGTCGGTGCCGACAAGCGTGTCGGGGTAGGCGGTACCGGCGTCATCGACGAAGACCACGCGCGCCAGGTGCTCGATGTTGACCTGGTGGACGATGCCGGTGCCGGGCGGTACGACCGCGAAGTTGTCGAACGCGCCCTGGCCCCACCGCAGGAACTGGTAGCGCTCCCGGTTGCGCTGGTATTCGAGTTCGACGTTGCGGCTGAAGGAGTCCGCGGCGCCGAAGAAGTCGGCGATGACGCTGTGGTCGATGACGAGCTCGGCCGGCGCCAGCGGGTTGATCTTCGACGGGTCGCCGCCGAGGTCGCGCATCGCCTCGCGCATGGCCGCCAGGTCGACGATGCACGGCACCCCGGTGAAGTCCTGCATGATCACCCGGGCCGGGGTGAACTGGATCTCCTGGCTCGGGGTGGCCGCAGGATCCCAGCCCGCCAGCGCGCGGATGTGCTCCTCGGTGATGTTGGCGCCGTCCTCGGTGCGCAGCAGGTTCTCCAAAAGGACCTTGAGGCTGAACGGCAGCGTCTCCGCACCGGACACCGCTGCGAGGCGGTTAATCGCGTACGTGCGCTCGCCGACCTTCAGCTCGCCCCGACTGCCCGCACTGTCCACTTTGTCCACAGCCATCCGTCGACCTCCTCGTCACGCGCGCCGATCCGGCCGCTGTCCGATCCTTTCAAATCCGGCGGACGCTCTCCCGGCGGGACCCGACCCGTGAGGAGATCGTTAGCCTCGCTAAAGGTTACCACCGGGGGTCTCGACCCTCTCGTTCAGCTGCTGGTTGCCTGCCTGTCAACGGGGCGAGGGGCGCGTCCCCTAGTGTCGCAAGCATGAGTGACACCCGCTGGCTGCCGATGACGGGCGCCGAGAACATTCGCGACCTCGGCGGCCTGCCGCTGGCAGCCGGTGGTGTCACGCGCAGCGGCGTGTTCTTCCGCGGCGACACCCTGCAAGAGCTCACCCCTGATGACGTGGAGCTTTTCCGCAGGCTCGGACTGAAGACGGTCATCGACCTGCGGACGCCGGTGGAGGCGAAAGCCGAGGGGCGCGGCCCTCTCGCCAACGAACCGATCCGCTACGCCAACCTCCCTTTCATGCCCGACGAGCTGCTGATGCCGTCCGACGACCGGCGGCGCCAGGTCATCGTGGCCGAGCGGCGCGAGCAGGATCGGGTCGATCACTACCTCGGCTACCTGAAGTACGCGGGCGATCGGGTCGTGGCCGCGGTGCAGCTGATGGCCGACCCGGACGGGCCTCCGGCGCTCTTTCACTGCGCGGCCGGCAAAGACCGCACCGGCGTACTGGCGGCGCTCGTGCTGGATGCGGTGGGCGTCGAGCGGGACGCCATCGTCGCCGATTTCGCGCTCACCAACGAGCGGCTCGAGCGCGTGGGCGGGCGCCTGCGCCGGATGCCGACGTACGCGAACTACACCGGCTCGCTGTCCAACAGGGACATGTCCGCCGACCCGCAGACCATGACCGACGTCCTCGCGACTCTTGACGATCGCGACGGAGGCGCGGCGGGCTGGCTGCTCGCGAACGGCCTCAGCGACGCCCAGCTGGCCTCGCTGAAGGCGTGCCTCACCGCCTGACCGGCGACTGGGCGCGCCTCTTGGCGCATTAGTGGAGATTTTCGGGGGTGCGATGTTTCACTGTGAGTGCGACACCTTCGCGGGCCGTCTGCCAGAGCCCCCACCGGCCGTGCCCCACCCCCGAGTGCGCGGCCGGTGGGCCTGCCCTTGAGCGGCTTCCTGAGCGCGATCCGCAGGTCAGTGACGTCCCAGCACCCGTCCGAGCTCGCGGCGCGCGATCGTGCGCAGGTGCACCTCGTCCGGACCGTCCGCCAGGCGCAGCGTGCGTGCGTGCGCCCACATGGACGCGAGCGGGAAGTCCTGGCTGACCCCGCCCCCGCCGTGGATCTGGATCGCCCGGTCGAGCACGCTGAGCGCCGCCCGCGGCGCCGCCACCTTGATGGCCGAGATCTCCGTCCGCGCGCCCTTGGGCCCGACGTTGTCGATCATCCAGGCGGCCTTGAGCACCAGCAGCCGCGCCTGCTCGATCTCCAACCGTGACTCGGCGATCTGGGCCTGCACGACCCCCTGATCGGAAAGCGGGCCGCCGAACGCCACCCGCGAGCCGGCCCTCGCGATCATCAGGTCGAGGGCGCGCTCGGCCATCCCGAGAGCGCGCATGCAGTGGTGGATCCGCCCCGGGCCGAGGCGCGCCTGCGCGATCATGAAGCCGTCACCCGGGCTCGCGATGATGTTCGACGACGGCACCCGCACGTTGTCGAAGACGACCTCGCTGTGGCTCTCGCGGTCGAGGTAGCCGAAGACCTCGAGGTCGCCGACGATGCTGACTCCGGGCGTGTCGATGGGCACCAGCACCATGGACTGCTGACGGTAGGTCGCTGCGGTGGGGTCGGTCTTGCCCATGACGATGAGGATCTTGCAGCGCTCGCCGCCCGCCCCGGACGTCCACCACTTGCGCCCGTTGATGACCCACTCGTTCGCGGCGTCGTCGTGAACGATGCTGGTACGGATGTTCGTGGCGTCGGAGCTGGCGACGTCGGGCTCGGTCATGGCGAACGCCGAGCGGATCGCCCCGTCGAGCAGCGGCGCCAGCCAGCGCTCCTTCTGCTCGGGCGTACCGAACAGGTGCAGGACCTCCATGTTGCCGGTGTCCGGGGCCGCGCAGTTGATCGCCTCGGGCGCCAGCTCGACGCTGCGGCCGGTGAGCTCGGCCAGCGAGGCGTAGTCCAGCACGGTGAGCGGATGCCCCTGCCCAGGCAGGAAGAGGTTCCAGAGCCCGCGCCGGCGCGCCTCTGCCTTCAGCTCGTCCAGCACCGGCGGGAAGGCGTGCGTGCCGTGGGGCTGCGAGCGTAGCCACTGCTCGTAAACCGGCTCGGCGGGGTAGATCGAGTCGTCCATGAATGCCTGAAGCCGCCCGAGGTACTCCTCCGCGGCTGGGCTGAGAGCGAAGTCCATGCCCGGCAACGTACGCCCGGGTTCAAGATCAACGCACCCATGATCATGGTCTGAGGCGTTTGAGCGGCCTGATTCCATGATCATGGGTGCGAAGCTCCTGTAGACGAGTACGGTCGGCATCCGTGGACTTCCGTGACACTCCCGAAGAGGCCGCGTTCCGTGCGCAGTTGCGCACGTGGCTGCGTGACAACCTGCCGGCCGACTGGGCCGATCGGCCGCCGCACGTCGGCAACTACGACGAGGACTTCCTCCGCGAGTGGAGCGGGCGGCTCTACGACGCCGGGTACGTCGGCATCACCTGGCCGACGGAGTACGGCGGCCGCGGGCTCGGCCACACGTTCCAGGGGATCTTCCTCGAGGAGAGCGCCCGCGCCGGCGCCCCACCCCACCTCGGCGGCATCGGGCTGGGCATGGCCGGCCCGACGATCATCGCCTGGGGCACGCACGAGCAGAAGGCGCGCTACCTGAAGCCGCTGCTGCGCGGCGACGAGGTGTGGTGCCAGGGGTTCAGCGAGCCGGGCAGCGGTTCGGACCTCGGCGGCGCGCGTACCTACGCCGAACTCGACGGCGACGAGTGGGTGGTGAACGGGCAGAAGGTCTGGTCGTCCTGGGCGCACATCGCCAACTGGTGCATCCTCGTCGTCCGCACCGACCGGGAGGCGCCCAAACACGCCGGGCTGTCCTACCTGCTGGTCGACATGTCGGCACCGGGCGTCGAGGTGCGCCCGCTGCGCCAGATCACCGGCGACCCGGAGTTCAACGAGATCTTCTTCTCCGACGTCCGGGTGCCGCGCGCCAGCATCCTCGGCAAGCCGGGCGACGGCTGGAAGGTCGCCATGACCACCCTGCTGCACGAGCGCGGCACACTCGGCTTCGCGCTCACGGCGCGGCTCGAGGTCGCCGTCGACAAGCTGATCGCGCTGGCGCAGCAGAAGAATCCGGATGGTTCGCGAGCAGCCGACGATCCGGTGATCCGCGACGCGGTCGCGCAGTCGTGGATCGACCTGCAGGCGCTGCGCTACACGAACTACTCCTCGCTGACCTCGCTGGTGAAGACGGGAGTGCCGGGCCCTGAGGGATCGGTGGCCAAGCTGCACTGGAGCGAGGCCAACCAGCGCATCACCAAGCTCGCGCTGTCCATAGAGGGGCTGGCTTCCCAGCTCGACGGGGCGGGCGGCGTCTGGGACGGCTACTGGCAGTACGAGCAGCTACGCAGCCGCGGTAACACGATCGAGGCGGGAACGTCGGAGATCCTGCGCAACATCATCGCCGAGCGCATCGTCGGACTCCCGAAGTCTCGCTGACCGGCCGCCGATTTCCCCCACGAACGCAAAGGATTTCACGTGGACTTCGCCTTCTCCGCCGAGCAGGAGATGCTGCGCGCTGCCGCGCGCGAGTTCCTGACCGACAAGGTGCCGCCCGAGCGCCTCGTCGCACTGGCCGAGACCGATCCCTCGGCGCGGGCCGACGCCGGGGTCGCGCAGATCTGGGCCTCGCTCGGCGAGCTCGGCTGGCTCGATCTCGAGGACTTCCTCGACGAGGCGGTGCTCTTCGAAGAGGCGGGACGGGCCCTGCTGCCGGCGCCCTACCTGCCCACGGTCGCGTTCGCCCGCCCCGCGCTGGCCGGCGAGCAGCGCGTCACGCTGGCATGGGCGGAGGACGCCTCGCCGCTGCTGACCTCCAGAAGCTGGGCCACGACCGCTGACGCTGCCGGCCGGCTGACCGGGGTGAAGCGGCTGGTGCCCGATCTCGCGCTGGCCGAGCGGGTGGTCGTGGTCGCGGCCGACGGCCTGTACGCGGTCGACGTTTCGGCCGCCGAGGTCCAGCCCCTGTCCACGGTCGACCGGCTGCGCCCGCTGGCTGATCTCACGCTGAGTTCCACGCCGGCCGAGCGCGTCGGCGACCTGGATCTGCTGCCCCTGATGCGACGGCGGGCCTTCGCGGCGCTCGCGTCCGAAGCCGTCGGCGTGGCCCAGGCCGCCCTCGATCTCGCGGCGGCGCATGCGAAAGCGCGCCAGCAGTTCGGCCGCATCATCGGCACCTATCAGGCGGTGAGCCACCAGATCGCCGACATCTTCACCGCACTCAGCCTGGCGCGCTCGCTCGCGACGTGGGCTGCCTGGGCCGTGTCTGCGGACGACGAGAGCGCCGACATGGCGTGCGCCGCGGCCAAATCCGCCGCGGGAGAGGCGGCCGTGCTCGCCTGCGAGAAGGCGATCCAGGTGCACGGCGGCATCGGTTTCACCTACGAACACGTCCTGCACCGCTACTACAAGCGAGCCCAGTGGATCAACTCGTTCGAGGGGACCAGTCGCGCGCAGCGGGCAGAACTGGCCGCCGCCCTGCTCGACGCGCAGCCGGTGGCGTCGTGAGCGCCGCTCGCGTAGCGCTGATCACGGGAGCCGCCGGCGGGATCGGTGCGGCCGTCGCTCGAGCGTGCGCCGCCCGGGGTGACAGGGTCGTCATCGCCGACCTCGATACCGACAACGGCCCTCGGCTGGCCAAGGAACTCGACGGCATCTTCGTCACCACCGACGTGAGCGACCCGGCCGCGTCGATGGCCGCCGTCGAGGCGGCCGAGGGCTCGTTCGGGCGGCTCGACCTGGTCATGCTCAATGCCGGCATCGGTTTGCTGGAAGGCCCGATCGAACGGATCCCGATCGAGACCTACCGGCGCATGGTGGCCGTCAACGTCGATGGGGTGTTCTTCGGCCTGCAGGCAGCCGTGCCGGCGCTGCGCCGCGCGGGCGGCGGGTCCATCGTCGCAACGGCGAGCCTCGCCGGGCTCGTCCCCACCCCTCCCACCCCGATCTACGGGCTGACCAAACACGCGGTCGTCGGGCTGGTGCGCTCGGCGGCGATTCCCCTCGCGGAGCAAGGTATTACCGTGGCTGCCATCGCCCCCGGCTTCGCCGACACCGCCATCATCTCCCGCGATCTGCACAAGTTCCGGGAAGCGAATTTCCCGCTGCTGACCGCGGACGAGGTGGCCGCGGTCGTGCTCCTGGCGTTCGACGGTCCGGCCGGGGCGGTCTGGCCGATCCAGCCCGGCCGCGAATCCGAGCCGTACGCGTTCCGCGGAGTCCCCGGTCCCCGTGCCGAGGGCTTCACCGGCGAGCTGCCGAAGGGACTCTTCGCATGAGCGAGCACAGCGAACTCGACAGCGACGTCGAGGAGGACCCCCGTCGCGGGGCGCCGCCGGAGGTCGTCGGCCCGTACCTGGCGCGCGTGCTCGGCGACGACGCCTGGACCGAGTGCCGGGTGGAACTGGTCTCGGGCGGCAAGAGCAACCTCACCTACGTCATCTCCAGTGCCGCCGGCGATGTCGTGCTGCGCCGCCCGCCCCTTGCCGCCGTGCTGCCGACGGCCCACGACATGGTCCGCGAACATCGGGTGCTCTCGGCGCTGGCCGGTACCGATGTGCCCGTCCCCGCGACCTACCACCTGTGCACCGACACATCTGTCGTCGGCGCCCCGTTCTACGTGATGGAGCGGGTGAACGGGCTCATCGTGCGCAGTGACGTTCCGCCGGGATACGCCGATTCGCCGGCGCAGCGTTCAGCGATCACCGACGCACTCGTCGAGACTCTGGTGGCGATCCATCGTGTGCCCATCGACGGGCCGCTCGACGGCTACGGCCGCCCCGACGGCTATCTCACCCGCCAGATCCGGCGCTGGACGGGTCAGTGGGAGGCGACGAAGGCCGCCGTCGCCACGGACGACGCGCCGCTCGACGAGCTGGACACCCTCGCCGCCGAGCTCTCCGCCCACCTTCCCGAACAACGCGAAACCACCCTGGTACACGGGGATTTTCGGCTCGACAACACCATGCTCGATCCGCATGACCCGGGCCGGGTGATCGCCGTCCTCGACTGGGAACTTTCCACCCTCGGCGACCCGCTGGCCGACGTCGGCCTTCTCGGCGTCTACTGGGGTGACCGCAACTCTCCGACGAATCACCTCACCAGCAACGTGACGCTGCAGCCCGGATTCCCCAGCCGCAACGAGGTTTTTCAGCGCTACGCCAACGTCTCCGGACGCGACCTTTCGACGCTGGCCTGGTACGTCGCCTTCGGCTACTTCAAACTCGCGGTCATCGCCACCGGGGTCGCGGCGCGCCATCAGGCGGGCGGCATGATCGGTGAGGGCTTCGACACCGCGGCGTCGTCCGTTCCCCCACTGGTCACGAGCGGTCTGCAGGTGCTCGAACGCGGATCGCTGGGTTAGGCTCCCCAGCCGACGCCCAGCTCGGTTGCGCCGACCCGCACGTCAGGGGCGGTACCGGCGGCAAGGGCGGCCACGGTGGCAGAAACCGTGACAGCGGTCAGTCGCGCGGATCCCGGCGCAGCGGGTGCTCGGCCGGCACCTCCACGAGGGCGACGGCCATCCCGTCCGGATCCCGCAGCCACATCTCGATCAGCCCCCAGGGTTCGAGCGTGGGCTCACGCACCAGCGCCGACTCCGCCAACTCCCCCGTGCGGATCAATGCCTGCAGCCGCGCGTACTCCGCGGCGGCGTCGCGCACCTGGAGCCACAGCCGTAGCTGCGGCGCGGGAACGCCCGGCCGCGCCTGCCCGGACAGCTCCAGGAAGCCGCCGCCGGCGAAGTAGACGATCCCCGGGTGTTCCGGCGGTCCGAACTCGCGCGCGACGGCCAGACCGAGCACCTCGCCGTAGAACCGCCGGCTCGCCGCCGGATCGGCAGGCGTGATCAGCAAGCGGCTCGTGAGCACTTCCATGCGCGCTCCCGTCTACTCGATCCGGATGCCCTTGCCGTACACGGTGATGCCGCCCGCCGACACGGTCGCCCCGCGCGCGAGATCGTGCTCGCGGTCGACGCCGACCCGCTGTCCGGGGCCGATGACCACGTTCTTGTCCAGAATCGCCCGGCGCACCACAGCTCCCCGGCCGATGGCCACACCGTGTGCCAGGACGCTGCCCTCGACCCAGGACCCGTCGTGGACGCGCACGCCCGGTGAGAGCACCGAACCGTGTACCTGCGATCCGCTGACGATGACGCCGGGGCTGATGAGCGAGTCGGGCACCGAGCCGCCGTTGACGACCTTCGCGGGCGGCAGGATCCCGGGGTTGGTGAGGATCGGCCAGTCGCGGTTGTAGAGGCTGAATGTCGGCGTCACCGAGATCAGGTCCTGGTGGGCGTCGTAGTAGGCGTCCAGCGTTCCCACATCCCGCCAGTAGCCCCGCTCGCGCTCCTCGACCCCGGGCACGTCGTTGTCGCGGAAGTCGTAGACCTCGGCCTGCTGTAGGTCCGTCAGCATCGGGACGATGTCGCCGCCCATGTCGTGGCGGGAGTCCTCGGACTGGGAGTCACGACGCAGCGCGTCCAGCAGGACGCTGGTGGTGAAGACGTAGTTGCCCATGGACGCGTAGACCTGATGCGGAGCGTCCGGGAGCCCGGGCGGATCGGTCGGCTTCTCCAGGAAGCGGTCGATCGTGCGACCGTCGGCCGCGGTGGAGATGACGCCGAACGCGCTCGCTTCGGACCGCGGGATGCGGATGCCGGCGACGGTGACCCCGGCCCCGTGCTCGATGTGCTGCTCGACCATCTGCCCGGGATCCATCCGGTACACATGGTCGGCCCCGAACACCACGACGTAATCGGGATCCGCGTCGTAGATGAGGTTCAGCGACTGGAAGATCGCGTCAGCCGAGCCGGAGAACCAGCGGGGGCCGAGCCGCTGCTGGGCCGGCACAGAGGTGACGTAATTGCCCAGCAGGGTCGACATCCGCCAGGTCGTGGTGATGTGGCGGTCCAGACTGTGGCTCTTGTACTGCGTCAGCACGGCCAGCTGGCGGTAGCCCCCGTTCACCAGGTTCGAGAGCACGAAGTCCACCAGGCGGTAGATGCCGCCGAAAGGTACCGCCGGCTTTGCGCGGTCGGCCGTCAGCGGGGACAGCCGCTTGCCCTCACCGCCGGCCAGGACGATGCCGAGCACACTAGGGGCCTTCACGGTGCGCAGCATAGGCCGAGCACCAGGTCCGCCGCCCAGCCCATAGGGTGCAGGCATGCGTGTCGCGCTGCTGACCCGCGAGTACCCGCCTGACGTCTACGGCGGCGCGGGGGTACACGTCGAGTACCTGGCCGCCGAACTGGCCCGGCTGATCGAGGTCGACGTCCATTGTTTCGGCACCCGGGCGCCGGCCGGAGTACGTGAGCCCGGGCTGCCGCTGGTCCACGGCCATCCGCCGCTCGCCGAGCTGTCCGGGGCGAACCCCGCGGTCGGCGTACTGGGAGTCGACCTCGCGATCGCTGCGGCAATCGGCGAGGCCGACCTGGTGCATTCGCACACCTGGTACGCCAATCTCGCCGGCCACCTCGCGGGCCTGCTGCACGGGGTGCCGCATGTCGCCACGACGCACTCACTGGAGCCGTTACGGCCGTGGAAGGCCGAGCAGCTCGGCGGCGGGTACGCCCTCTCGTCCTGGAGCGAGCGTGTCGGCCTGGAGGGAGCCGACCGCGTCATCGCCGTTTCCCGCGGTATGCGGGCCGACTTGCGCCAGGCGTACCCGGCGATCGACGCCGATCGGATAAGCGTGGTCCACAACGGGGTGGACACCCGCGCGTACCGGCCGGACCCGGGCACCGGCATCATCGACGCGCTCGGCATCGACCGGGACCGGCCCTACGTCGTCTTCCTAGGCCGGGTCACCCGCCAGAAGGGTCTTTCGGTCCTGCTGCAGGCGGCTGCCGAGTTTCGCCCCGAGGCCCAGCTCGTGCTGCTGGCCGGCCCGGCGGAGACGCCGGAACTCGGCGCCGAGGTCGACGCGCTGCTGGCGAGCCTGCGAACGACCCGTACCGGCGTCCACCGGATCCCGGAGATGCTGCCGCGGGAGTCCGTCATCCAGGTCCTCAGTCATGCCTCGGTGTTCGTCTGCCCGTCGGTCTATGAGCCGCTCGGCATCGTCAACCTCGAGGCGATGGCGTGCCAGACGCCGGTGGTGGCCAGCGCCGTCGGCGGCATTCCCGAGGTCGTGGACGACGGCCGGACCGGGCTGCTGGTGGCGCCGGCGGAGCCGAGAGACCTCGCCGCCGCGGTCAACCGGCTGCTCGACGACCCCGCTCTTGCTGCGGAGATGGGCCGGGCCGGACGCGAGCGCGCCTCCGCCGAATTCAGCTGGCGGGCTATTGCCGAGCAGACCGTGGCGCTGTACGAGGCCGTAGTTACCGGCAAGTAGCTTTGCCGCATACTCCCTGCATACGATGCACCGCGTGGACCTCAGCGACAGCGCCGTCGACGCCGCCTTCCGTACCGAATTCCGCGCCTGGCTCGAGGCCAACCTCCCCTCCGAATGGCGCACCACGCACTTCTGGATGCAGCGCTCGCCAGCAGAATCGTTCGAGCTGCGCCGCGAATGGGAGGCGAACAAGGCCCGCGAGGGATTCGCCGGCATCAACTGGCCGAAGGAGTACGGGGGTCGCGGCGGCACCCCCGCCCAGAAGGCCATCTACGACGAGGAAATGGCCCGGGCTGACGCCCCGGTCACGGTCAACACGCTCGGCCTGACCTTCCTCGGCCCCACGGTGATGGCGATCGGTTCCGACGCGCAGAAGCGCGAGATCATCAAGCCGATGCTGCACAACGAGGTCATCTGGTGTCAGGGCTTCTCCGAGCCGGGCGCGGGATCCGACCTCGCGAGCCTCACCACACGCGCCACCGACGAGGGCGACCACTGGGTCGTCAACGGGCAGAAGGTCTGGACCACGAACGCCCTGCACGCAGACCGAATGTTCGCGCTCGTGCGCACCGATCCCGAGTCCCAGCGTCACCGCGGCCTGTCGATGCTGCTGATCGACATGCACGCCGACGGCGTCGACGCCCGGCCGCTGAAGCAGATGACCGGCGACGAGGAGTTCGGCGAGGTCTTCCTCACCGACGTCAAGGTGCCCAAGGAGGCCGTGCTCGGCGAGGTCGGCTCCGGCTGGAACGTCGCGATGCTGCTGCTGTCGTTCGAGCGCGGCTCGTCGGCGATCGGGCAGTACACCCGCTTTCGCGCCGAGTGGGAAATGATCGCCAAGGTTGCCCGCGAGACGGGGCGCAGCAAGGACCCGGCACTGCGCCAGCGCCTGGCCGACGCGCTGGTCAATCTGGAGACGCTGCGGCTGCACTCCTGGCACATCCTGACCAAGGTCGAGCGGGGCGAGCAGCTCGGCTTCGAGTCGTCGATGACCAAGCTGCAGTGGTCGGAGACCCATCAGGACCTCGGCGAGATCTACATGGACGTCATGGGATACGCGGGCCAGGAGGTGCCGGGCCTGCCGACCGGCGAGCTCGACCCGCTCACCGAGCTGTTCCTGTGGTCGCGCTCGGAAACCATCTGGGGCGGCTCGTCGCAGGTGCAGCGCAACATCGTGGCCGAGCACGTGCTCGGCCTTCCCCGCTAGCCGCCGGCTCGCAAGAAAGGCGTTTGGGTGTTCTTCGCTCTCACTGACGAGCAGCGCGCGCTGCAGGATTCGGTACGCGAGTACCTCGCCGACCGCTTCCCCACCTCCGCCGTCCGGCAGGTGTACGACGATCCTGCGGCCGACGGCATCCCTGACGCGTTGTGGCAGGCGTTCGGCGAGCACGGCTGGCTGGCCGTCATGGTTCCCGAGGACGCCGACGGCCTCGGCCTCGGCGTGCTCGACGCGGCCGTGCTCAGCAGGTGCCTGGGCGCCGGCGTGGTCCCTGGCCCGTGGCTGCCGACCGTCGTCGCCGCGGAGGCGCTGCGGCTGGGCGGCGCAGGGTCGCCGGAGGCCGGCAAGTGGCTCGAGCGGATCGCGGCCGGGGACGTCAAGCTGGCGTTCGCGCCCGACCTTTCGTTGCCGGTCGAGTACGCCGCGGTGGCCGATGCGCTCGTGGCGGTGCAGGACGGCACGCTCACGCTGCTGGAGCCGGAGGCGTACTCGGTGACGCCCGTCGCGGTGCTCGACCGGACCACCCGGCTGGCCCGGGTCGAGGTGACCGGCTCCGGCATCGAGCTGGACCCGGCCGCCATCAATCCGGTGCTCGCCCGAGCGACCGTGCTGACGGCGGCGGATCTCGCCGGGATCGCCCGGGAGGCCCTCACCCGTACCGTCGCGTACGACAAGGAGCGCGTGCAGTTCGGAAAGGCGGTCGGCTCCTTCCAGATCCTCAAGCACACGCTCGCCGATCTGCATATCGCCGTCACCATGGCCGAGCATGCGGTGCTGTACGCCGCCTACGCGCTCGACGCCGGCCGCGACGACGCGCAGCTTGCCGTTTCCGTCGCCAAGGCCAAGGCCAGCGATGCTGCGCGAGACGTCACGGCCGCGATGATCCAGTTCCACGGCGGCATCGGCTACACGTGGGCGCACGACGCGCACTTCTTCTTCAAGCGCGCCAAGCGCCAGGAGTACGCGTACGGCTCGGCCGCCGAGCACCGCGAGCGCATCGCCGCTCTGGCGGTCGATCAGTAGAGCCGCTCTGGCGGTCGATCAGTAGAGCCGCCTAGAGCACGATCCGGCCCGTCGCATCGACCCGCCGGGTGCGGCGGATGGCGTCCAGATGCTCCAGGAGTGGAACGGCGACCCGCCGCGTCGTCCCGAGGGCGCCGCGGGCATCGCTCACGGTGAACGGCGCGGGCAACTGCGCAAGACGCCGCACGGCGTGGTCGGGGGCGTCCGGCAGCAGCACGACGGGGCCCGAGGGGCCGGTCAGCCGCAGCAGCAGCCCCTGCCGGACCGCCGCCGCGAGGATCTGAACGGTCATACCTGCCGCGGCGAGATCGTTGGCGTCCGGCGCGTCGAACGGGTCCTCCTGCAGCCGGCGGGCGATCACCTCGTAAGCCGCCTGCGCCGCTGGGGGAAGGACCGGTGCGGCGGTCGCAGCGATCCGGCCGTTCTGCAGCCGAAGGCCCGCTGCCGCCGCGAGCGGCTCGATCAGGCGCGCATCGGCGAGGCGGAGCTGCTCGGTAGCCGCGGCGGTGGGCAGGCCCCCGGCGAGGGGATCGGCGGCGCCGGCCGCTTCCACGGCCTCGCGAAGCCGATGAGTCCAGTCCTGCCAGGTGGCGTCGGTGACCAGCAGCCCGCTCACCTCGCGTATCCCGGCCGGTAGCGGCTCGGCGGCCGCGAGTAGACCGAGCTGATCGAGCAGGCGGCGCGGGGCGGTGCCGCGGCGGGCGACCTCCGCCGCGGCATCGAGGCCTTGCGCGAGCTCGCCGGCCCGGACGTGGGCAGCGCCCCGCCGCTCCAGTGACGGCGGGTCGATATCAGCCACGGTGACCGCCGCGACGACGCTCTGGCGTCCGGGATCGCGAAGGAGGGCGCGGTCGCAGCGGCGCAGCGGCAGCGGCCATTCCAGCGTCAGCCGCGCGAACCGGCCACCGAGCGGGCGGACGCGAACCGGCACGCTCGCCGCACCGAGGTGCAGGACCAGCTCGACCGCAACCGCGGAAAGGTCGACCCCTTCGGCGCCGGCCACGTCAGCGACCCGGGTGAGCAGATCCGCCTCGGGGGTGAGCAGCGCGTCGCCCCTTGCCACCTCCGACAGGCTCGTTCCGCGCAGGTTCAGCGCCACCCGCGCGACCGCCGAGACCTCCCGCTCAGGACCGCCCAGGGCCTGCAATCCGCGAACGTGCACGCGACGCGATCCATGGATCCCGGCGAGTTCGAGCTCGTCGCCGAGCCGGACCGTGCCGGCCCCGAGCGTGGCCGTGACGACCGTGCCGGCTCCCCCGATCGTGAAGGCCCGGTCGACCCAGAGCCGGACACGTCCGGTGGTCACGGGCTCCGGAAGCCGGTCGGTGAGCCGGCGCAGCGCCTCACGCAGCTCGGGCAGGCCTGCTCCCGTTCGACCGGAAACGGCGATGGCCTCGACCGGGCCGGCGCCGAGCGAGGTCGCGCGCAGCCGATCGAGGACGTCCGTGCGGACCGGTTCGGGATCGGCGAGGTCGCTGCGGGTCACCGCGACGAGGCCGTGCCGCACGCCGAGCGCATCGAGAGCCGCGACATGCTCGGCGGTCTGCGCTTCCCAGCCGCCGTCGGCCGCGACGACGAGCAGGGCGGCGGGGACCGGCCCGACGCCGGCAAGCATGGTGCGCAGGAACCGGTGGTGGCCCGGAACGTCCACGAACGCCAGCGGTTCGCCGCCCGGATGAAGGGTCGTCCAGGCGTAGCCGAGCTCGATGGTGAGCCCCCGCCGGCGCTCCTCCTCCAGGCGGTCGGGCTCCATCCCGGTCAGCGCGCGCACCAGCGTCGACTTGCCGTGATCGACGTGGCCGGCGGTCGCGATCACGTGCATCAGAGGCGGGCCAGGGCAGCGCGGACGGCAGTGGCCAGATCGCCGTCACGTGCGGGGGGCACCGCGCGCGGGTCGACGAGGCAGCGGCCGCCATGCACGCGAGCGGTCACCGGCGGGCTCCCGGCACGCAGGAGTTCGGCGCACCGTTCGGGAAGCGCGAGCGCCCAGCCGGGGAGTTCGCGCCCGGGCGCGCCGCCCCCGCCGACCGCGCCGACGCTGGGCACCGGTTCACCGCCGCCCGCGTCGGCGGCCAGCTTGAGCACGCGCACCTGCAGCTGCTCTGCCGTGGCGTGCAACGCCTGCCAGGTGGGCGTCCCAGGCGTGCGCAGCGTCGCTTCGAGCGCAGCGAGCGTGAGCTTGTCGACCCGTAGCGCCCGGGCGAGCGGTGCCCGGCGGCAGCGCTGCACCAGCTCGGTGATGCCGGCGATGATGCCGGCCTGCGGACCGCCGAGCAGCTTGTCGCCGCTCGCGGTGACGAGGCCGGCCCCCTGGCGCAGCGCGGTGGCGATGTCCGGCTCATCGGGCAGCAGCGGGTCGGGCTCCAGCAGGCCGCTCCCGACGTCCACGACGACCGCCGGACCCAGCCCGGCGAGCTCTGCCACGCTCACGTCCGCGGTGAATCCGGTGATCCGGAAGTTCGACGGGTGCACTTTCAGGATGCAGCCCGTTTCGGGACCGATCGCGTCGGTGTAGTCCCGCAGCGCCGTCCGGTTGGTGGTTCCGACCTCGCGCAGCCGCGCGCCCGTCGCCACCAGCAGATCGGGCAGCCGGAAGCCGTCGCCGATCTCGACGAGCTCGCCGCGGCTGACGATGACCTCGCGGCCGCTGGCCAGGACGCTCACCGCCAGCAGCAGCGCCGCAGCACCGTTGTTCACCACCGCCACATCGCCGGCGTCGGGCAGTGCCCGAGCGAGCGCGTCGAGCGTCCCCCGGCCGCGTCGCGCGCGGGCGCCGGTGGCCAGCTCGAACTCGATGTCGACCGTGCCGGCGCTGCGGACCAAGGCGTCCACCGCCGCCGGCGAGAGCGGAGCGCGCCCGAGGTTGGTGTGCAGCACGACCCCGGTGGCGTTGAGCACCTCGCGCAGGCTCGTGGCGCAGGGCGGAAGTACTCGCAGCGCCTCCCGCACGACCGCTGCCACCTCGGGCTCCAATTCCCCCGCGCGCACCAGTTCCTGGGCCTGGCGCACCGCTGCCTTGACCGTCTCCCGGCCCAATCGCTCCGCCGCGGCCACCAGAGCCGGTTCCGCCAGCACCGCGTCGGTGCGCGGAACCCTGCGACGCAACTGGTTATCCGGCGCGGGCGGCACATCGCCGAGCGTACGCAGCGGGCAGTCAGCGCTCGCTACCCCGATACAGCCAATCAGGTGTCTCACCGGGGCGAGGGACGTTTTTTCGGCTCACAGACAATCCGACGTAGAACCCCACCCGCTAGAACGGATTGTCTGTACGCGCGAAAAGGCACCAAGCGGACGCGTACAGCGGATTGCCTGTATTCAGGGCGCGGCGAGTTCAGGGCGCCGCAAGCGCCGGCACCAGCCGCGCCGGGATGCGGCCGCTCTCGTACAGCCAGCGGTAGGCGTCACGGAGCGTCTCCCGCGCGGGCCGGAATCCGACACCCAGATCGTCGATGGTGGCTTGATCGTCCATCGGCGGCATCAGCGAGGCGGCCTCCATCGCCTCGCGGCTGAGCGGGAAGCCGAACGGGATGACCTTGCCCACCACGTCGCCCGCGCGACCGAGCCCGCGCAGTACCGGACCGGGGATGGGCAGCCGGCGGACGGGCCTGCCGGTCACGTCGGCGACCAGATCGCACAGCTCGGTCCATCGAACGTAGTGGTGCCCGGCGAGATACCGGCGCGGACCCAGACCCGCCGTCAGCGTCGCGGCAATGACAGCGGCGATGTCGCGGACGTCGACGAGCAGGAACCCGCTGTCGAGCCGGACCATCGTGAACCGGCGCCAGATGACGGCCCCGCGCATCGCCTCGGACCGGCCGGGGTCGTCCGGGCCGAGGATGGCTCCGGGGTAGACGCAAACGACGGGCGCGCCGCCGTCCTGGAGTTCACGCGCGTAACGCTCACAGGCTGCCTTCGACGCCGCGTACGGGCTGGTCGCCGCAGCCACCGGGGTGTCGGCGGTGAGCACTACCGGCCCGCCAGGGTGAAACAGCGCGCTCACGCTGGAGACGTAGACGATCGGGTCGAGCCCGGCCAGGACGGCCGCGCCGAGCACGTGACGCGCGCCGCGCTCGTTGGTCGCCCGTGCCTGGACCGCCTTGGCGCCATCGATCCCGACCACGGCCGCCGCGTGCACCACCGCGTCGCACCCTTCCATGGCCGCCCGCACCGCGCCGGCGTCGAGCATGTCGCCGGGCACGATCGAGCACGAACCCGGGTCGAGCCCGCGCGCCGTGAGCATCCGGCGCGCCCGCTCGGGAGAGCGGGCCAGCAGCGTCAGCTCGTGACCGTCCGCATGCAGCGCAGAGACGGTGTGGGAACCCACGAACCCGGTCGCGCCGGTGACGAGAACGCGCACCGAACCTCCTGCCGTCCGGCGGGCCCCCACCGCTCCGGTATGAACGTGTCGTGTCCAGCATCCCCCCGCACACCGATGCGGCCTCCGGTCCCTCCCCCGCTGCCCTCCAGGAATGGCTCGACCGCGCGGTCCTGCGCAACCTGGTCGAGAGCTACGCGAGCTTCTGCGACGCGGGTGACCCCGAGCGCATCGCCGGGCTCTTCACCGAGGACGCGGAGCTCATCGTGGCGCTCAACCCGGGCGCCGATCCCACCGCCGTCCGCCACGGCCGCACCGAGATCGCGGCGGCCATGTCGTCGCTGTCGCGCTACTGGTCCACCATGCACGTGATCGCCAACGTGAACGCCGAGATCGACGGCGACACCGCCCGCGGCCTGGTCGGCTGCGTGGCGCATCACATCGAGGGCCCCGAAGGCGAGCGCCGCGACCGGGTGCTGAACATCCGCTACATCGACGAGTACGCGAAGGCCGAAGGAACGTGGCTCATCAAGCGCCGGGAGGTCCGCGTCGTCGCGGTCGAGAAGCGCCCGCTGATGATCGAGTAGCGACCGCTAAGCGAAGAGCGCCTTCGCCACGACACGCAACCTAGCCGCTGGCGCCGGCCGGCGGCTGGTCGGCATCGGTGAGCTCGACGCGAAACGTCCCCAGCTGGCGACGGGCGTGATGAATCACGTCGGGCTGCAGCGTGTAGCAGGAAGAGTCGGCGTTGATGCTCTCGGCGGCCACCCGCATGCGGTCGAGGTTGATGTCGCGGCTGGGTGCGATGTGGCAGGCCCGGCGCAGGATCGTCGCGGGTTCGCGCAGTTCGGGGGCCAGCGCCGCACGCCATCCCACGAAGTCCGCGGCGCGCAGCGTATGACCGTTGAAGGGTTCGTCGCCGATCAGCAGGTCGCCGTCGAGCTTCCACTCCAGCACCAGCCGGCCGTCGCGTTCGATCCGGGCATCGCGTACCGGAGCAAGCGCCGGCGTCACGGTGATCGCGTAGGCGGACGGTTCGGTGTCGTCGACGTGCGCAAGCGCGATCCGGGCCAGGTCAACCATGTGCACGCAGTTCGCCGTGCGGCCACCGGGCCAGCCGAGCCCTTCACGAGCCTGCGCGACGGTCATCCCGGCGATACGGGTGACCCCCGCGATGCCGAACGGGCACATGTCCCACGGGAGGCGCACCCCCTGAGGGATGGCTGAGATCACGCGTCCCTCAGCATGGGTCAGGACGACCTTCATGTGATGGACATGGTCCTGCATGTGGGCTTCTATCCGGCCCTGACCATCGTCAAGCGCGCTGGGGCGCAACGTGATGCGCCGGTAGTACGGCTCTCCGCTGCTCTTCACACCACACCGTCCGTGTGCAGTCGGGCGATCCGTTCATTGTCCAGGCCGAGCCCGGCGAGTACGGCATCCGTATGCTCCCCCAACGCCGGGACCGGCCCCAGCTCGAACGTCCACCGCGGCGATATCGGCGGTGGGAGCACCGCGTCGACGTCCCCCACCGGCGTGGCGATCCGCGTCCAGCGCTGTCGTTCGGCGAGCTGCGGATGGTCGATCAGATCCTGGACCCCGTTCAGCCGGGCGTGACCGATGCCGGCCTCGTCGAGCTTCGCCTGCACCGCAGCGTAGGTACGGGCGGCGACCCACTCGGCGATCGCCGGGTCGAGTTCGCCGCGGCGGGCCACGCGCTGGGCGTTGCTGGCGTACGCCGGATCGGCGGCCAGGTCCGCGCGTTCGAGCGCCACCGTCGCGAGGCGCTGCCATTCGGCGTCGTTCGTGGTTCCGAGCACGATCGGCTCACCGTCGCTGGTGACGTACGAACCGTAGGGAGCCACCGCGGGTGAGCCGACCCCCTGCGGCTCCTGCTCGATGCCGGTGCCCATCGTGAAGTGCAGCGGGTAGCCCATCCACTCGGTGGCCGCGTCGAACAGCGAGATCGAGATCGCCGCCCCCACACCGGTGCGCTCGCGCTCGTACAACGCGGCCAGGACGCTGGAGAACGCGTACATCGCGCCGCCGATGTCGGCCAGCGGCACTCCGGGCTTCGCGGGTGCGCCCGGACGTCCCGTGATGGAGCACGAGCCGGATTCGGACTGCACCAGCAGGTCGTACGCGCGGCGCTGCGACAGGGGGCCGCCGCTGCCGTAGCCGGAGATGTCGACGGCGATGAGCCGGGGATGGCGGGCGACGGCCTGGGCCGCAGCCAACCCGCGCCGCTCGGCCGCTCCGGGCGCGAGGTTCTGGATGAGCACGTCGGCCTGCGCCAGCAGCAGTTCCATGATCTCCGCGCCGGCCGCGCTGCGCAGGTCGAGCGCCAGCGATTCCTTGCCACGGTTGCACCAGACGAAATGCGCGGCGATGCCCTTGACCGCGTCGTCGTAATCGCGCGCGAAGTCGCCGCCACGCGGATTCTCGATCTTCACGACGCGGGCGCCCATATCGGCCAGCTGACGGGTCGCCAGCGGCGCGGCCACGGCTTGTTCGATCCCTACGACGAGCAGCCCCTCGAGCGGAAGGCTCACCCCTCGTCCCAGGCGTCGACCCGGTCGGAGCGGGCCGGCTGGCGGCCGATGCGCAGCGGCGAGAGCGGTGCGTCCAGCATCAGGAAGCGCCGGAAGTCGGAGCTACGCGTGTAGAGCGTCTCCTGCCAGTCGCGAAGCGGACCCTTGGCATCCGGGTCGTTGATGGCGAGCTCGAAGCGAGCCCACGCGTCCCAGTTCGGAATGGCCCAGATCAGGATGCATTCGGACTCGTCGATCATCGACGTCCGCATGGCGCTGACGAGCTCGAATCCGGCGCCCGCATAGGCGGGAAGCATCTGAGCGCGTACGAGCTCCAGGAAGTCCGCTGCCGTGCCGGGCGCCACCGTCACCATCTCGTGGGCGTAGACCTCACCGCGTACGCCCTCAGCGGTCAGCTCCTCGATGGTGCGGGTCCAGGGCGCCGGGATCATCACCCGGTCGAAGCCGCCCTTGCGGTAGCCGGCCGCCTCGTTCCACCACCTCTCCAGCTTGACGTCCTGCAGGTTCGGGCGTCCGGTTTCATGCCCGAGACCGGCGGCGAGTCCGGGAAAGCCGTCCTCTTCCCACATGTTGATGACGCGGGGCCAGCGGTCCGTGGTACCGACCACCCCCCAGACGCCGAAGCACAACTGGTGGCGCTCTTCCTGCGCGATGGGGCTCCAGTTCGCCGTCATGTGGTGCATGTACTGCGGACGCATGGCGCCGCGAATGTCGATGAACTCGTGCGTGTAGACCTTGTTGTTCACCCTCGGACCGTAGCGCCGGACTGCCAACGCAGGACGAGGCTGCGGGACATCGCCTCGAGCAGCGCGCCTGGTTTCTCCCAGCGCAGCAGGCCGTTGGCGGTGTCGCAGCGCCGGATCCAGCGCATCCCGGCCACCGAGCTGACCGTCGCCAGCGCCTGGGCAGCAGCCGGTTCGAGCGGCCCGAGGTGGATCGGAACGCCCATGTCGCGGGCTATTTCCAGCAGGGTCGTGCGGGTGACTCCGGGCAGGATCCGGCCGTCCAGCGGCGGGGTGACCAGCCGCCCCGCAACGACGCCGATCACGTTGGCCCGGGTGGATTCCAGCAGCCCCGCGGGGTCGGAAAGGATGACGATGAGGCCGGGATGGGCCTCCTCCAGGCGTGACTGCTGATCGCGATCGCACCACTTGTGGGGACCGAAGCCGGTGGCGGCGGCGACCACGACGGCGTCAGCACCCTCCTGCTCGTGGACGGCCAGCGGCGCGGCGACCGCGCTGCGGGTGACCCGCACCTGCCCGGTGGGCGACACCTCGACCCGCTGCCGCTGCCAGGCCGCCGCCGCCGGATGTCGACGGGTGAGCGCCTCGGCCGCTTCGGGCGGCAACGGTGCCTGGTACAGCTCGTAGAGGGAGCGTTCGAGCCGCGCTTGGTGGTCGGCGCGCTCGACCGGTTCGCCCTCGTGCACCAGGCAGGTGTCCAGGACGCCACTGGCGGCGCGCGCGTCAGGCGCGGGGCGCACAGCCGCCGGATCGTCGACGCGCCCTCCTATCGCCCTCAACAGTGGCCAGGCCTTGTCGAAGCATTCCCACCACTCCTGCGCGGGAGCGGAGTCGACCGTGATGCCCCCGCCGACCCCCAGCCGGAAGCCGCCGTCCTCGATCTGGACGGTGCGGATAGCGACGCTGAACTCGGCGCCCGCCGCCGGGCTCGCGTAGCCGATAGCGCCGGTGTAGACCCCGCGCGGCCCGTCCTCGAGTTCGGCGATGACCTCCACTGCTCGCGCCTTGGGCGCCCCGCTCACCGACCCCGGCGGGAAGGCCGCGCGCAACAGATCGCCGTCGGTGACCCCCTCACGTAGCTGCGCCTCGACGCTGCTGACCAGATGCCAGACGCCCGGCGCCTCCACCACGTCGAGCAACCCGCTCACCGCGACCGTGCCGACCTGCGCGACGCGTGAGAGGTCGTTGCGCATCAGGTCGACGATCATGACGTTCTCCGCGCGGTCCTTGTGCGATCCGGCGAGATGCGATCCGGCCAGCCGATCGGCCTGCGCGCCGGCTTCGGAGCCGCTGCGCGGACGGGTGCCTTTGATCGGCTGCGAGAGCACGCGCCTCCCGCGCCGGCGCAGGAACAGCTCCGGCGAGGCACTCGCGACCCGCGTGCGTCCGACGGCGACGAAGGCTCCGTAGCGGGGATCGAGGCCGGGCAGCAGATCGGCGGCGAGTTCGGCCGCCCGGCCGGCGAAGGACGCCTGCAGCGTCAGGCAGATGTTGGCCTGGTAGATCTCACCGGCCCGGATGTGCTGGATGCACCGCTCCACGGCGGCGGTGTGCCCCGCCAGCCCGCGGCTCGGCGACACCGGTCCGAGCACGTACGGACTCGGCTGCGGCACAGGTGCGCATAGCGCGTCGACCAGGGCGTGACGCCGCTGCTCGATTTCGGCGTCGTCGAGCAGGCCGAGCAACGCCTCGTCCCACCACTGCCCGTTCTCGTAGCGCAGCACGTTCGGGTAGAACGCCAGCGCGTGCGTCTCGGCCTCGAAGCCGAACCAGCCGAACCAGCCGCCGCCGATCGCGCCCGCGGGCGCCGGGCCCGCAAGCGCGGGAAGCTGGTCGAGCACGGCGAACGGGTCGCCGGCGCCGGAGATGACGCGTGTCGGATCAGCGGCCAGCGTGATGTCGCCGGCTGCCCATTCGCCCGTCAGCACGACAGGTTGGCGCAAGCCGCCCGCCAGCCGCAGGACGTCAGCCGACGTGCGCGGCGGCAGCTCGACCGCACGCGCGCAGACGCGAACGAGCCGGGTCACCGCTTCGCCCCGCACGGCTCTAGGATGACGTCCATGGACTTTGCTTTCAGCGACGAGCAGGAGGAGCTGCGCCGTACGGTGCGCAGCTTCCTGGAAGACAAGTCGCCGGAGAGCGAGGTTCGCCGGCTGATGGACACCACCGAAGGCTACGAGCCCAAGCTCTGGCAGCAGATGGGTGAGCAGCTCGGCCTGCAGGGCCTGGCCATCCCCGAGGAGTACGGCGGCTCGGGCTTCACGTTCCTCGAGCTCGGCGTGGTGATCGAGGAGATGGGCCGGGCGCTGCTGTGCGCCCCGTACTTCGCCACCTGCGTCCTGGCTGCTAACACGCTGCTGCTGGCCGGAGACGAGGCGGCGAAGGAGCAGTACCTGCCCGGCCTCGCGAGCGGTGAGAGCATCGCGACCCTCGCGCTGTGCGAGGAGGACGGGCGCTGGGACGAGTCTGGCGTCAAGCTGACCGCCGCGCAGAGCGGTGACGGGTGGAGCCTCACCGGCACCAAGATGTTCGTCCTCGACGGCCACATCGCCGATCTGGTTCTGGTGGCGGCGCGCACCCCGTCAGGCGTCAGCATCTTCGCCGTCGACGGGGACGCCTCCGGCCTCGTTCGCACGCCGCTCGCCACCATGGACCAGACCCGCAAGCAGGCCCGGCTGACGTTCGACGCCACGCCCGCTCGTCTGGTCGGTACCGAGGGCGCGGCCTGGCCGGTGCTGTCGCAGGTGCTCGACCTGGCCGCGGTCGCGCTGGCGGCCGAGCAGGTCGGCGGGGCACAGCGGGTGCTCGAGATGTCGGTCGAGTACGCGAAGGTGCGCGTGCAGTTCGGCCGTCCCATCGGCTCGTTCCAGGCCATCAAGCACAAGTGCGCCGACATGCTCGTCGAGGTCGAGTCGGCCAAGTCCGCCGCGTACTACGGGCTCTGGGCGGGGTCGGAGCGCAATGACGAGCTGCCCACCGTCGCGAGCCTGGCGAAGGCGTACTGCTCCGACGCGTATGTGCACTGCGCTGCCGAGAACATCCAGATCCACGGGGGAATCGGCTTCACCTGGGAGCACCCGGCCCACCTGTACTTCAAGCGCGCCAAGAGCTCCCAGCTGTTCTTCGGCGACCCGACCTACCACCGCGAGCTGCTCGCCCAGCGCATCGGGGTCTAGGTATTGGCGCGGTCCTGTTCCTCGAGCTCGCGCTTGAGCAGCTTGCCGGTCGCGTTGTAGGGCAGCGAGTCGCGAAACTCCACGTACGCCGGGACTTTGAAGGCGGCCAGCGCCTCGCCGACGAAGCGGCGGATGTCGTCGACCGACGGATTGCAGCCCGCGGCCGGCACGACGAACGCCTTCACTTCCTGCCCGAGCGTCCGGTGCTCGACGCCGATGACGGCAACGTCGGCGATCTCCGGGTGCTCGATCAGCCGGTTCTCGATCTCGATCGGGTAGATGTTCTCGCCGCCGCGAATGATGAGATCGCGCATCCGGCTCTCCAGGGTGAGAAACTCCCCGTCGGTACGGCCGAAGTCGCCGGTCTTGTACCAGCGCTGCTCATCGAGGACGGCAGCGGTGGCCTCCGGGTTGTTCCAGTAGCCACGAAAGACTCCGGCGCCCCAGATGTACACCTCGCCGATCTCGCCGGCGGGCAGCACGTTGCCTTCCAGATCGCGGACCTGAACCTTCATCGTCACCTGCCCGGTACCGACGGTCTCCGGCCGCGCCTTGAACGCGGGCCCACCGAGCCGGGTGCCCATCCCGACGGTCTCGGTCATGCCGTAGCCTTGGCCGGCACCGACGTCCGGCAGCGTGGCCCACATCAACCGGGCGAGCTCGGGTGGGAACACCGCCCCGCCGCCGCCGATCGTCTGGACGCTGGACAGGTCGTAGGACTCGATCTCGGGGTGCTGCAGGATCCGCCAGAACTGGGTCGGAACGCCGCTGAGCGACGTGATGCGGTGTTTCTGCACGAGTTCGAGCGTGACGGTCTCGTCCCAGCGACCCGGAGGCGGCAGCACCAGCTTCATCCCGCTGACCGGCGCGTTGGTCAGCGGCCCGCTGCCCGAGATGTGGAAGATCGGTGCCGCGAAAATCCCCGACGGTTGCGGGGCTTTCGCCGCTATGTCAGGCGAGACGCCTGCGGCCGCCATGCCGATGGCACCCGCGGCGGTGTTGCAGAGCGCGAAGTGGATCCAGTTGCGATGCGTGTTGACGGCGCCCTTGGAACGCCCGGTCGTCCCGCTGGTGAACAGGATGGTGGCCGGGTCGTCCTCGTCGATCGGGACGGTGGGCATCGCGACATCCGGGCCGTCGGCGCGCAAACCCTCAGCGGCCGCGACCTCCATCGCCACGAACGGTGGCCGATCGGCCGACGTGGGCGAGGGCAGCTTCTCCAGCAATTCCAGGCGCTTCGGATCCGCGAGGACGACGACAGGCTCGGTGAGTTCGATGCCGTGGGCCAGCTCCGGGGTGGTCCACCAGCCGTTGAAGTTGGACAGGATCGCGCCGAGCGACAGCGCGGCCCAGTAGGTCAGGATGTACTCGACGGTGTTCGCCGACGCCAACCCCACCCGGTCGCCCTTGCTGACGCCATAGTCGCGGGCGAGCGTGTCGGCGACGCGAGCGACGCGGGCGACCGTGTCCGCGTAGGTGATCTCCTCCCCCGCGGGCGAGACCAGGAACACCTTGTCGGCGTGGTCCCGGCCGGCCCGCTCGATCACCTCACGCAGATTTCGGGGGCGCTGGGCGAACACCTCGGCAGGCGCCCCGAGCACGTCTTCCACGAGGATCTCGAACGGCGCTCCAGGACCCATGAGCCGCTCACGCACCTCGGGAGCAAGAGCGTCAGCACCGCTCCAGATCAGGGTGACCGGCGCCGTCACCCCTTGTCCAGCTTGAGGACGCGGGCAGCGTTGCCACGCAGGAACTTCGGCCACACCTCGTCCTTGAACCCCACCTTCGGCATGTCGGTCATGATGCGCTCCATCGACAGGCCCATCGGGTAGTAACCGGCGTAGATGATCTTGTCGGCGCCGCGGCTGTTCGCGTAGGCGATGATCTTCTCGTCGTAGTGCTTGGGGGCGAACGCGCTCGTCGAGTAGTGCAGCCCCGGCCACTTGAGCATCAGCTTGACGGCGAGCTCGGTCCAGGGCTGGCAGCCGTGGCGGGTGACGAACGTGAGCTCCGGGAAGTCGTACATGACCTCGTCGATGAGCTCGACCTTCTGCGGCGCGAACTTCAGCCGCGGGCCGGGCACGCCGGCGCAGCAGAACACCGGGATGTCGAGCTCGCAGGCCTTCGCGTAGATCGGGTAAGCCTTCTTGTCGTTGATGGCGACCTGCGGGAAGGTGCCCGCGGGAAACATCGTGACCGAGCGGATCCCGTACTTCTCGTAGTTCTTGACCATCGCCCGGAGCGCATCGACCCCCTGGTTGGGATCGACGCCGAGGCTCGGGATGAAGCGGTCGGGATGCTGGCGTAGCGCGCGCTCGCCGTCGCCGCCGTCCTCACCGACGCCGATCATGCCGAGCTCGATGTTGTACTTGTCCATCTGCTCGAGCGTGACCGAGATGGGGTCCTCGGTGCCGTGGTACTCGTGCGGCACGTCCTTGAACATGTACTGCGCCGGGAAGGCGAACTCGTTCTTGGACTCGGCGTCCTTGGTCTGACGCGTGATGAAGGCGTACGTCTCGGCGACATCACGCATCGGGAAGCCGATCATCGTGTCGATGATCGGGACGTTCGTGGGCATCGCCATGGAGAGCTCCTGGTATCAGCCGCGACCGAGCAGGTCACGGAAAGGCGTGTCGCGATCGACCTGCTGCTCGCGGGGAAGGCCGAGGATGCGCTCGGCGAGCACGTTGCGCTGGATCTCGTCGGTGCCGCCGCCGATCTTCACGGTCCAGACGCTGTTGCGGGCCAGCTGCCAGTCGCCGTTCGAGGGCGCGTCCTTGCCCGCGAGCATCCCCGCGGCGCCTTCGATCTGCAGGCCCAGATCCGAGGCCGCCGTCATGTACTGGCCGACGAGCAGCTTCATCACTGACGCCTCGGGACCCGGCGGGACGCCTTTGGACAGCGCCGTGCGGGCGCGCAAGCCGAGGTAGCGCAGGATCGCGTCGCGAGTGGCAACCTCGGCAATCCCCTGCCGGATGACGGGATCGCCACTACGGCCGCTCTTGCGGGCGAGTTCGATGAGTGCCGGCACCTGGCCGCGGCTTCCACCGCCGCCGATCATGGCCCGTTCGTTAGCGAGGGTGGTGCGGGCAACGTTCCAGCCGTCGCCGACCTCACCGAGCACGTTTTCCTTCGGGATGCGCACCTCGTCGAGGAAGACCTCGTTGAAGTGGTAGGCCCCGCTTGCCTGCCGCAGCGGGCGCACATCGATACCTGGAGTGCGCATGTCGACGATGAAGTACGTGATGCCGCGGTGCTTGGGAACGTCAGCATCGGTGCGCGCGAGCAGGATCGCCCAGTCGGCGGCGCGGGCGCTGGAATTCCAGACCTTCTGGCCATTGACGACCCACTCGTCGCCATCGAGGACGGCGCGGGTGCGCAGCGACGCGAGGTCGGAGCCGGCGCCGGGCTCACTGTAGAGCTGGCACCAGATCTCCTGGCCACTGATGATCTTTTCGAGGTGATCGGCCTGCTGCTGCTCCGTGCCGTGGGCCATCAGGGTCGGGCCGACCATGTTGATCGACACCATCAGTGGCCCGTTCGACACCGTGAAACGGGCCTGCTCCTCGGCGAAGATCGCCGTCTGGATCGGGCTTCCGCCGCGGCCGCCGAACTTCTTCGGCCACGAGATGCCGGCCCACCCGCCGCGGTGCAGCTCGGCCTGCCAGTCGCGGGCAGCATCGTGGCTCGCGCGCTCGATCTTCCCGTACTCCTCGGGCGTATCCGCCACCAGTCCCGCAGCGGCGACCGCCCGGCCCTGCGCTTCGAACGCCGGCGCGTGCGCGGACAGCCAGTCACGAGCCTCCGCGCGGAACGCAGCCTCTTCGGCCGTGTCCGACAGCTGCAAAGCGTCCTCCTTGTCGCGGTTATAACCACGTTCTAGGCGATGCTAGCGCCAACGCTATTGCGAAGAGGGGACGGGTCGGTGCAGCCAATGGATGCAGAACTTGAGGCCTTGCTGGCGGAGGCCGCGGCCGCGATCGACGGTCCCGAAGGCACGCCGTTGACGGTGCAGCCGCTCGGACCGGACGAGACGTTCGTCGCCGACTTCGTGCTCGCGGGCGGCGCGGTCGTGCGCGGTGGCTTTGCCGCTGACCTGGCGACGTTCGCCGAACGCACCGGCCTCGGCGTGCTCAACGCCTTCACGGCGAAGGGGATCTTCCGCTGGGACAGCCCGTATCACCTCGGCACCGGATGCCTGCAGGAACGCGACCTGGCGCTCGCCGGGGCGCGTCCCGATGCGGCGGTGCTCGTCGTGGGGGTCGACACCGACGAGTGCCCGCCGGCGCTGCTGCGGGGTGCGGGGATCGAGGTGTCGGCGCCGGGCTGGCGCAGCGTGGCGCCCAGCGGGCTGCTTGCCGCTGCGTCCCGGGTTCGTCCGAGTTGGGGCTCACCACCGCAGCCGCCGCCCCAGCCCGCGCTCTTCCAGGTGCTGTGGGACATCGCGCAGCCGCTCTACAAGCTCGAGGGCGCGCCGCTGAATCCCGCGCGGGCCGCCTCTGATGTCGCGGGCGTGCTGGGCGCCGAGGGGATCGTCTGTGCCGAGCCGGGTCTGGCAGGCTGGTGGATCGGCCGTACGGTGCCGACCACCCGGCTGGGCAGCGTTGCCATCCCGGCGTCCGCGCACGCCGGGGCAGCCGTCGCCCGGGCGTTTCTCATCGCGTCGAAGGGCGGTACGGCCCTCGCGGTAGTCGACGACGCGCTCAGCCCCGCGGCGTTCGCGCTGGTGGAGCGTGCCCGCAAGCAGGGGCTGTCGTTCGTAGTGGAAGTGTGGGGATCGGCGGGCTACCTCGCCGATGCGGCCGACCATCGTGAGCGTGCCGCCGCCGCCCTGGCCGCCCCGGGCGTCACCATTCTCGAGGTCCCCATCGACTACTCGCCCACGGAGCGGCTCATCGCCGCCGCCGGCCCGCTGGTCGCCTGGGGCTCAGCTCCGTAAGCCAGTCGCGCGGCCCGCAAACGATCCGGTGCCGGTAGGCGGGCAGTGCGTTTTCAGTCAGGCAAACGATCCGGTGCCTCCTGGCGTGCGTGCACCGGATTGTTTGACCGTGAGAAAAGGGGCCGCCAGCGGCAGGGAACCGGATTGTTTGCGCGGCGAGACGCGGGGCCCCGGGGAAGGTGTCAGTCGACCAGCGCGCGCAGGTCTGCCTTGATGACCTTGCCGGCAAGGTTGTAGGGCAAGGAGTCCAGCAATTGCAGGCGTTCCGGCCACTTCTGACGCATGAGTCCTTGCTCGGCCAGGTGCGCGGTCAGGGTCTCGAGCGTCGGCGGATTCGCCGGGTCGGCTGCCACGATGCACGCGCAGGCCTGCTCGCCGAGCACCGGATGGGGCAGCCCGATGACGGCGACGTCAGCGACCCCGGGAGCGGTGATGATCCGGTCCTCCACCTCGCGGGCGCTGAACGTCTCGCCCTTGCGGATGATCACGTCCTTGCTGCGGCCGGTGATGGTGAGGTTGCCGGCGGCGTCGAGCTGACCCAGGTCTCCGCTGCGCAGCCAGCCGTCAGCATCGAACGCGTCGGCATCCAGGGACGAGTCGAGGTAGCCGCGCATCACCTGCGGTCCCTTGACGCGCACTTCGCCGTCGACAATGCGCAACTCGACGCCCGCGCAAGGACCTCCCTCCGACCCGGCGAGCACGTCGTCGGGATCGTCCGGGCGAGTGCAGGTGAGGATCGGCGCCTCGGTCATGCCGTAGGAGGAGTGCACCTGACGGCCGAGTTCACGGGCGATCATCGCGAAGTGGCTCGGCGGCTTGGCCGCTCCCCCGCTGGTAAAGACGCGCACATCAGGGAAGTACGGCGCCTCCGGATGCGCCCGCTGAGCCGCGATGTACATCGCGTGATGGGCCGGTCCGGTACCGGCGATGGTGACGCGGTGGGTACGCAGCAACTCGCACACCGAGTCAGGTTCGACGTACTCGGTGAAGACCAGCGTGGCGCCGCACAGCAGGCTGCAGGTGAACCACACGGCGCACCCGCCGATGTGCGCGATCGGGAACACCATGGCGATCCGGTCGTCTGGGGTGATGACCAGCCCGCTCGCCATCGCCGCGCCGCCCGCACTTGCCGAGATGTCGGTGTGCATCGCGCCCTTGGGATCGGCCGTCGTCCCGGACGTGTAGAAGATCCAGCGCACCTCGTCGTCACGGGCCGGCGGAGGCGGTAGCTGCGCCGGATCGCCTTCGGGCAGCGCGCCGCCGATGACGGTGAGCCTCGCGCCGGTCTCCTGCGCCGCAGCCGAGGCCACCGCCGCCAGATCGATGTCGCGCCAACGCGGCGCCACCAGCAGGTGAGCCGCCTCGGTCTGGGCGAGGACGAACCCGATCTCCCGCCCCCGGTAGATCGGCAGCACCGGGATCTGCACCGCGCCGAGCCGGCACAGCGCCGCCGTGAGGACAAGCGTCTCGATCCGCGTCGTCAGCTGCCAGACCACCCGCGTTCCCGGGCCGATGCCCAGATCCAGCAGGCCTGCCGCCGCGCGTTCGGCAGCGTCGTGGAACTGCTGGAACGTCAGCGACCTGCCGTGCTCGTCGGCGAGCATCTCCAGGTCCGGGGTCGCGGCCGCGCGGTCGGCCACCAGCGACCAGACGGTAGCCACGGGTGAAGCGATCAGCTGGCGCTGAAGCGCAGCCCGGGGTGGCGCGTCTCGAAGATCTCCTGAGCCATGATCGACGGCAGTTCCTCGGCCACCCAGCGCTTCTCGCCGGAGTGGACGGTCTTGCGCTCGGTCCAGCCCTTCATCCAGATGATCCGGTCATCGAGGCAGCGGATGACCTGGCCGGTGACGTACTGGGCATCGTCGCTGGCGAGCCAGGCGGCCAGCGGGGAGCTACCGGCCGGGTCCATCGGGTGGTACTCGTCGCCCCCGAGGGCATCCGGCTCGAACGCGTCGCCCGCACCGGGGATCGACGCGGTGATGCGGGTGAGACCGGCCGGGCCGATCGCGTTGACGGTGACGCCCATCTTGTAGAGCTCGAGGGCGAGCGTGAGGGTCAGGCCGACGATGGCGGCCTTCGCGGTGGCGTAGCTGGACTGACCGAAGTTGCCACCGAGGCCCGCGCCGGACGTGGTGTTGATGATGCGGCCGGTGAAGGTCTTGCCCGCCTTGGCCTGCGCACGCCAGTACTTCGCGGCGTGGTGCGAGACGTTCCAGGTGCCCTTCACGTGCACGCCCATGACGGCGTCGAAGTCACCCTCGGGCATGTTCCAGATCGCCGCGTCGCGCACGATGCCCGCGTTGTTGATGACGATGTCGAGCTGGCCGAAAGCGTCGACGGCCTGCTGGACGAGCTCGCCGGCCTGCTGGTGGTCGGAGACGTCGGCGAAATTGCTGACGGCCGTGCCGCCCGCCTTCTCGATCAGCACAACCGTGTCGTCGGCCGCGCGCCCCGCGCCCTCACCGCGCACCGAACCACCGAGGTCGTTCACCACCACCTTGGCGCCCTGCCGGGCCAGCTCCAGCGCGTGGCCGCGGCCGATGCCGTGCCCGGCTCCCGTGACGATGGCGACCTTGCCGTCGAGCAGACCCATCCGTACGACCTACTTTCGCGAACGCAGTGTGAGCAGAAAACGATCAAGTTCTGCATATTGTCTACCATTGCCCGCGGCTGACGCAGGCGGCATGCGGAACCAAGAGGCACGTGTACCGAAAGGATTGCCCGCATGAGTTCCCCGACGAGCGACCGGTCTGCATCGGGTGCGCGTCCTCCCGAAGGCGACTGGCTGGGTACCCCCTACCTGCGACTCGAACGCAGCGGCTCGCACGCCGTGCTCACCGTCGACCGGCCGGAGGCCCGCAATGCCCTGACCGGCGCGATGTATTTCGGGATCCGTTACGCGGTCGACCGGGTGAACGCCGACCCCTCGCTGGCCGGCCTGCTGATCACCGGCATCGACGACGTCTTCATCCCCGGCGGCGACCTCGGCGCCAGCCAGATCGACGACTGGGGCGGGCCCCGCCTGCTCGGCATGGACAACGTCCCGTTCGACGCCGTCCGCTATTCGCGCAAGCCGATCGTCAGCGCCGTCAACGGGATCTGCCAGGGCGGCGGGCTGCTCATCGCCATCATGTCGGACGTCGCTGTCGCCAGCGATCGCGCGGTCTTCCGGGCGCCGGAGATCTATCGCGGTATCGCGGACACCGGCTACGCGAGCTACCTGCCCGCGCAGATCGGCCCGGCCCGCGCCAAGGACATGCTCTTCACCGGCCGGCGCGTGACGGCGGCGGAAGCGGCGGAGTGGGGACTGGTCTCCCGCGTCGTTCCGCATAACGCACTTCACTCCGCCGCGCTGGAAGTGCTGGAGGCGTGCATGCGCGGCGCTCCGGAGGCCCGGATGCAGGTCAAGCGGGTCATCGCGCAGTCCTACGGCCAGTACGACCGGATGACCATGGACGCGAGCGTCATGGGCCCCGAGGCGCGCGAGGGATGGGAGGCATTCCGGGATCGGCGCTCCCCTGACTGGGTGCCGGCAGATCTGCGGACGGGCCGGCTGTGAGCGCGCTGCAGGGTGAGTTCCCACCGCAGATCCCACCGACGATTCCGGCCGCCGTCGAGCGGGCCGCCCGGCTGTGGCCCGACGCCGAGGCCCTCGTCGACGGCGACATCCGCTTCTCTTTCAGCCAGCTCGCCGAGCGCATCGACGAAGCGGCGCGCGCGTTCATCGCGTCGGGGCTGCAGCCCGGTGACCGGGCCGCGATCTGGGCGCCGAACAGCGCGCGCTGGATCATCGCCGCCTTCGGGATCTATGCGGCCGGCGGGGTGCTCGTGCCGATCAACAGCCGCTTCAAGGCGGCCGAGGCCGCTCACGTCCTCAACACCTCCGCGGCGCGGTACCTGTTCACCGTCACCGACTTCCTCGGCACCGACTACGTCGCCGAGCTGAAGGAACAAACGGTCGACGGGCTCGAGGAAATCATCGTGCTCGCCGGGCCGGATCGTGCCGGCGCGGCGGGCTTCGCCGCCTTCCTGGCCCGCGCCGATCAAGCGTCCTCGGCGCAGGTGCAGGAGCGTTCGGACGCGCTTGGCCCCCAGGATCTGTCCGACATCATCTTCACGTCGGGCACCACCGGAAAGCCCAAAGGCGCGATGCTCACTCACGGCGCCAGCACGCGTACGTACACGAGCTGGTCTGACGTCGTCGGCCTGCGCGTCGGCGACCGCTACCTCATCGCGTACCCGTTCTTTCACACCGCCGGGCTCAAATCCGGTGTGCTGGCGTGCATCTTGACCGGCTCGGTCATCGTGCCGCATCCGGTCTTCGACGCGCCGTCGGTCATGGCACTCGTGGCCAAGGAGCGCATCACCCTGCTCCCCGGACCACCCGCCATCTTCCAGACACTGCTCTCGGCGCAGCTCGACGACTACGACACCAGTTCACTGCGCCTGGCCGTCACGGGCGCCGCCGCCGTTCCGGTCGAGCTCGTCGAACGACTGCGAAGCGAGCTCAAGTTCGCCTCGGTCGTCACCGGTTACGGGCTCACGGAAACGACCGGCACCGCGACGATGTGCCGTCACGACGACGACCCCGTCATCATCGCGACGACGTGCGGGCGGGCCATTCCGGGCGGTGAGGTGTGCGTGGTCTCGGCGTCGGGTGAGAAGCTCCCGCCGGGCGAGCCGGGCGAAGTACTGGTTCGTGGCTATCAGGTGATGAAGGGATACTTCGGCGACCCCGTCGCGACGGCGGAAACCATCGACGCGGACGGCTGGTTGCACACCGGTGACGTCGGCGTCCTCGACGAAGCCGGCAACCTGCGCATCACCGACCGCATCAAGGACATGTTCATCGTCGGCGGTTTCAACGCGTACCCGGTCGAGATCGAGAACGTCATCCTCGGCCATCCGAGCATCGCGCAGGCGGCCGTCGTGGGCGTACCCGACGAGCGCCTCGGCGAGGTGGGCGTGGCGTTCGTCGTGCTGCGCCCCGGCGAGTCGCTGGATCCAGGCACCTTCGTGTCCTGGTGCCGCGAGCGGATGGCCAATTACAAGGTGCCGCGGGCGGTTCGCGTCGTGGATGCGCTACCGCTGAACGCGACCGGCAAGGTGCTCAAGTACGAGCTGCGCGCCATGGCGGGCGGCTGAGCGCTCAGTCCTCGCCTGTCGCGACGGGCAACCGGTCGACCGGGCGGCGCGGCATCCACCCGGTAGTCGTGTCGCGCCGGGCCCCACTCCACAGCGCCGGCACGACGTCGAGGTGGTACGCAAGGCCGTAAGCCGCCGTCTCGTAGTTCACCCGCCAGCCGTGAAAGTGCTTCCACGCCTCGTCGAGGTCGCGCTCTGGCGTCCAGCCGGCGTCGACGACGTGCGCCACGGCTGCGTCGAACTCGGCCCGCGTGAGGGCGATCGGATCACTGGGCTGCGGGTCGTCGTTCACGGTGATGCGGCTGGCAGCGGCAATCTTTCGCAGTGTCAGGTATCCCATGCGCATCAATAACCGTGCCTCGGCGGGCACCGACTCCGGGCAGATCGCCAGGTGCAGCGCGGCGGCGTCGAGCACGGCCAGCAGCGCGATGAGCCACGAACGCATGGGCTCGGGTGACCGGAAGTAGACCAGGGTGCGGTAGGAGGTGTGGCTCTCCGAGAGGTCGGCAGCCCACTCGGTCCACTGGTCGTAGAGCCGCGCCAGCTGCGTGGTGCTCCTGATGAGCTGGTAGCGGGCGAGGAGCTCGGGCCCCCACGCCGGCGACCCCGCTTCGGTCTCCAAGAGCGTCACGAGCGTCTCGCGGCGGTTGAAGGCGGCGTACAGCGAGGGCAGGTAGGCGATCTGCAGAGTGACGATGACCAGGCCGCTGGCGGCTGCCGGAAAGACGATCGCCGTCGGTACCGCGCGGGGCGGCACGTCGAATCCCAGCGTGAACACCGACGAGCCGGAAAGGCGCAGGGCGCCGGCGAACGAGTCGGTGGTGAACGGCCACATGAAAAGGCCCCACCCGAGCACGGTGAGCGTGAGCCACACCGTGAGCACGGCGAGCAGAAACGTCGGAGGGCTCGCCGCCCGGATCCGGTCGCGCGTCTCGTAGTCGTGGATGCGAGCGGTGATCACGTTGAACGTGTGCAGCACCGCTCGCGAAACCAGGGTGCTGAGCCGGTTCGCCGTCACGCGGGGAATCAGCAGCATCCCGACGACGCTGCTCACGGTGAACAGCAGCAGCACCAAGCCGGGCACGAGTCCGATCCAGCGCATCGCTCACCCCCGCCCGGCCTGAGGCTATGTGACACGACCGCGAGCGTGGCATCGCGCAGGTGGGTCAGTTGGCGAGGGCGAGCAGGTCGCGGTGCAGCACCTTGCCGGCCTCGTTACGCGGCAGCTCGGCCACGGCGACGAAGCGCACCGGAATCTTGAACGGCGCCAGCCGTTCCCGGGCCGCGGCAGCGAGAGCCTCGCCGTCCAACTGAGCCGCGGGATCGGATGCCACCACGAACGCCCACGGCACCTCGCCGAGACGTTCGTCCGGCGCCGCGACGACCGCGACGTCCGCGACCGCCGGGTCGAGCCGCAGGACCTCCTCGACCTCGCCGGGGAAGACCTTCAGGCCGCCCCGGTTGATCATGTCGGAGACGCGGCCCTCGATCCAGAGGAAACCCTCCGGATCGAGGCGGGCGACGTCGCCGGTGCGAAACCAGCCGTCGGGCAGTACCCGGTCTCCGAGCGGCCCGCCGTCGGCGTAGCCGGCTGCCGTCGCGGGGGTGCGGACGTGCAACTCCCCCGACGTCTCCTCGATCCGCACGTCGACACCCTCGTGCGGACGGCCGATCGAACCCAGCTTCGACTCGCCGTACGCGCGGGCATCGGCGGCATTCCAGCCGACGATCTCGCCGCCGATCTCGGTCTGGCCGTAGCAGTTCAGGACCGTCACCCCGAACTTGTCGCGAAAGCGCCGCGCCTGCAGCGGCGAGAGCGGGGCGCTGATACTGCGGACGTACTTCAGCGGGACGAGCGTCGTCACTTCCGGGGTGTCGCACAGCATCGTCATGGCGGCCGGCGGCAGCACGGTCGAGCGCAGCTGGAAACGGTCGACGAGCCCGGCGAACACCACCGGATCGAAGCGCTCCATCATGATCGCGGCAGCGCCGACCCGGAACGCGAAGAGCACGTTGTAGATCCCGGCCGACAGCGCCATCGACGTCGGGATCAGGTTGGGCATCGGGGCTTTGCGCGCGGCGACCGTGTCGCTGCCGGCGCCGAGCAGCTTCTTCAGCACCGGCTCCAGCAGCTTCAGAAAGCCGCTGTGGCGCAGCAGGACCGGCTTCGGGCGGCCGGTCGTGCCGGACGTCCACTGCACCAAAGCGATGTCGCCCTCGTGGGCCGGGACGTCGAGCGCCGGAGCCGACGGCGGGGTCCAGGACAGCTCGCCCGCGAGCACCACAGGAACGCTCACATCAGCCGGAGCCTGCCGGGCGATGAGCACCGCCGGCCGCGTCGCCGAGAGGTAATGCGCGAGTTCGGTCGGCGTGACCCGCGGGTTGATCGGCACGTAGACCGCGCCCGCATACCAGGCGCCGAACATGGCCGCGACGACCTCAGGCCCGTTCTCCAGCATGACCGCGACAGGCTGTCCCGGCCGCACGCCCGCTGCCGTCAGCGTGGCCGCGAGCTCCTTCGCCGAAGCGCGCAAGGCGGCCCGCGAGACCTCGCGATCCCCGGAGTAGACGGCGATCGTCTCGCCGTCACCGGGACGCTCCTCGAGCAGGTCGAGCAGGCCGGCCATCAGCGTGGACCCGGTCCGGTGCCGGCGGCCTTCTCCGCATCGAGCGGCAACCACTCGGCTTCCCGCTTGGCCGCGAACGCCTGCGGCCCCTCCTCCTGGTCCGGATGGCCCCACATCGAGACCAGATCGCTCGCCCCCTCGCGGCAGGCGTCGGTGAGCCCCATCTCCAGGGCCCCCCAGAGCGCCCGCTTGGACGCCAGCATGGCGGCCGGCGAGTTACGCGCGATCTTCTCCGCGAGGATTTGCGCTTCCTCGCGCAAACGCTCCGGCGGATCGATCACCTGCGAGATCATGCCGAGCTGATACGCCCGAGCCGCCGACATCCGCTCGTGACGACCGACCAGCGCCATCCGCATCACGGCCTCGAACGGCATCTTGCGCATCAGCCCGATCGCCTCCATGGCAACCACCTGCCCGACCGACACGTGCGGGTCGAAGAACTGGGCGTCGGAGGCGGCTATGACGATGTCGGCATCCGCCACCCAGTGGAAAGCCCCGCCCGCACACAAGCCGTTCACGGCCGTGATGACCGGCTTGGCGACCCGCTGGTGCCAGGAGGTGAAGTGCAGATCGAAGGTCGACGCCGACTCCCGGTAGCGCTCCATCCCGAGCCCGTCGCTCGCGAGCTCCGCGACGTCGACCCCGGTCTGGAACGCCCGCCCCTCGCCGGTGTGCACGATGACGCGCACCTGCGGATCGCGGTCGAGCTCGATCCAGGCCTCGGCGAACTCATCGCGCATCAGCGCGTTCATCGCGTTCAACGCCTCGGGGCGGTTGTTGATGAGCCACCCGACGCCGCCCTGGCGTTCCAGCTTCAGCGTCTCGTACGCCCCGTAACCGTCGCTCATCGTGCGTCCATCCCTCTCCTAGCCACCCGCAGCCGCCTTCCGGTAAGAGGCGGTCAGCCCCAGCTCGAGCGCGTCCCAGAGCGCTCGTTTGCGCCGTGCCAGCTCGCCCGGCTCGTGGTCGGCGATGCTCTCGGCGAGCGCCTGGGCCTGCTCGCGCAGCCCCTCCGGCGGATCGACCACCTGAGAGAGCATCCCGATCTCGTACGCCCGCTGCGCCGACAACCGTTCGTGACGTCCGATCAGCGCCATCCGCAGCACCGGCTCGAACGCGATCTTGCGCGCCAGCCCGATCGTCTCGTACGCACTCACCTGGCCGATCGAGACGTGCGGGTCGAGAAAGCTCGCGTTCGAGGAGGCGATGACGATGTCGGCGTCGGCGATGAAGTGCAGCCCTCCCCCGGCGCAGACCCCGTTCACGGCGGCGATGACGGGCTTGCTGACCCCGTTGTGCCAGGCGGTCAGCCGAAGCTCGGCGCGCTTGGTGCGGCGGGACTGCTCCCGCAGCGCGTCGGGCTGGCGAGCGAGCTGCACCACGTCCAGCCCGGTCTGAAAGGCCCGTCCCTCACCGGTGTTGACGATGACCCGCACGGCCGGATCGGCGTCGAGTTCGAGCCACGCCGTCTCCAGCTCGGCGAGCATCGTCGCGTCCATGGCGTTGGCCGCGTCAGGACGGTTGAACACCAGCCATCCCACCGGCCCCGAGCGTGACACCTGCACGGTCCGCAACGACGGAGAAAGTGCCATCAGCTGCGGGGAACTTCACGCCAGGGCCTGCCGTGCCAGGGGTCAGGCTCGCGGGGCAGGCCGAGCACGCGCTCGGCGAGGATGTTCTTGTTGACCTCCGTGGTCCCGCCTTCGATGGTGTTCGCCCGGCTGCGCAGCATGCCGCGTACCTCGTACGGCAGCGCGTCGGCATAGTCGACGGAGTCGGCATAGTCGACGGAGTCGACGGAGTCGGCATGGTCGGCGCGGTCGGCCTCGCCGTCGGCGACCCAGCCGGTCGCGTACGCGCCGAGCAGATCGGTCGCCAGCATCTGGGTGCGCTGGTTCAGCGACCCCGACGCCACCTTGCCCACCGAGCTCTCCGCGCCCGGCGCCCGCCCGGCACGTAACGACGCTCGCACGCGCAAGTTCGTCCAGCCGCGGATGGCGTCCTCGCAGTAGAGCATCATCAGTTCCTGGCGCACGACCGGATCGTCCCAGCCGCCCAGCCGCCCGGACTCGCTGACCCGGCGGGCCAGCGCGATGAGGCTCGCGACGCCGCCGCCGCCGATGCGGTCGACCCCGCCCGAGCCCGAGCCGGAGACCATCTGGCGCTCGCCGGACAGCGTGGCACCCGCCACCCGCCAGCCGTCGTTGACGCCGCCGACGCGTTGCGTGTCGGGGATGCGCGCACCGTCGAGGAAGACCTCGCAGAAGTCGACCTCACCGGTGATGTGGCGCAGCGGCCGGATGTCGACGCCGGGCTGGTGAAGGTCGATCAGGAAGTACGTGAGGCCGTTTCGCTTGGGCACGTCGGGGTCGGTGCGCGCGAGCAGGACCGCGTAGTCCGCCGCAAAACCCCATGTGGTCCAGACCTTTTGGCCCGTGACGACCCACTCGTCGCCGTCCAGGACCGCCCGCGTCGCCAGCGAGGCGAGATCGGAGCCCGCCCCCGGCTCGCTGAACAGCTGGCACCAGATCTCCTCGGCGCGCACGATCGGCGGAAGGAAGCGCCGCCGCTGATCCTCGGTGCCGTACGCGAAGAGCGCGGTCGCGGCGTTGTGAATGCCGAGCGGGTTGAGCCGGCCCAGGTTGTACGGCCGTAGCTCGGACTCGATCAGCCGTGCTGACGCGGCCGGGAGGTCGAGTCCCTCATACTCGACCGGCCAGGTCGGGGCGACCAGGCCGGAGCGGCCGAACACCGGATACCAGGCCTCGTAATCGGCACGCGAACGCACCGCGCGAATCGCCCGGGTCCCGCCCGCCGCCGCTTCCCGCCACGTTGCCGGCACGTACTCGGCGATCCACGCACGCACGGCAGCGACGAGCTCGTCGCGGGGGGTCTCGGCGCAGACCGCCAGCCGTGAGCCGCTCATCGTCCCTCGAAGCGGGCCGGTCGCTTACCGGTGAAGGCCGCCATGCCTTCGCGGAAATCCTCGCTGCGCGACGACAGCTCCATCGCGAACGCCTCGTTGCGCAAGGCCTCGTCCAGCCTCGCCGATGGGCCGGAGGCCATCAGCCACTTGGCGAGCCCGACCGCGACGGTCGCCGCCTTCGCGAACCGGTCGATGACGCCCGCCGCCGCCGTCTCGAGTTCAGCGCGCTCGACCGCCTGGTCGATGAGCTGCCAGTCGGCCGCTTCACGCCCGCTCAGCACCCGGCCCAGCAGGAGCATCTGGCGCGCCCGCACCTCGCCGATCCGCCGCGGCAACATCCAGGACACCCCGCTGTCGGGGGTGAAACCGCGCTCGCAGAACGGCGCCCAGAAACGCGCGTCAGCGGCGGCAATCGTGACGTCCGACGCGAGCGCCATGGCCAGCCCGATTCCTGCGGCCCAGCCCTGAACCACGCACACCACCGGCGTCTGCACGGTGGCCAGCAGCGGAATCAGCCGATGGGCCTGTGACGGCAGCCGGCGCTGGATGCTGCCGGCCCGCGGACGGCGCTCATGGGCGCCGGCAGCGTTTCGGGCGACGACGTCAGCACCGCTGCAGAAGTGTTCCCCGTCCGCGGACAGCGCGATGACGCGTACGGCCTCGTCGCGTCCCGCTGCGTCGAGCGCCTCGATGAGCCCGCTCATCATGGTGTCGTCGATGGCATTGCGCTTCTCGGGGCGCGCCAGGGTCAGCCGCAGCACCCCGTCGGCGAGCCCCATGTTCAGCCCGGGGACGGATTCGTACGCGCTGATCGCGCTCACTTGTCGCGAAACCTTTCGATGATGGCGTCGAGCGCACCGCTCAGATCGGTGCCGTGACCGCCGGGTGGGTCAGGCAGGCGTACCGGCCCGTGCTCGCGGCTCGGCAGCAGGATCGTGGCGTGGCCCGGGGTGGTCACGACGCCCCGCTGGCTGACGGCGCGCACATCGATGTCGACTGCCGGCCGGTCGCCCTCGGCCAGGTAGCGCCGGGTGACCTCGCCCTGGATCCACTGGGTGTCACCCACGTAGTTGAACGCCCGGAACTCGCAGTCGAGCTTCCACAGCCAGGCGTCGTCGCCCATCCAGTCCGTGCACGCGTGGATCAGCCAGGTCTCGCGCATGCGACCGTAGTCATAGGTGGTGGGATTGCCGGTGCGCTTGGCGAATTCGGGGTCCCAGTGCACCCGCTGCATCACGTCGGGAATGTTGTATTCGTCGCGATGGTAGAAGCGCGGGATGCGGGCGCGCACCCGGGCGCCGAGACGCAGCGGCTTGATGCCGTACAGCCCCATCCCCATGCCGACGTGCCAGCAGATCATGTCCGTCACGGTGAGCGGGCCTTTGACGAGCGGGCCGATCGCGTCGCCCTCGCTGACGTCCTCCCACCACCGGGTCTCGGCTCCCCGCGGCCCCTCGCTCGCGTACTGCGCCTCGATCTCGGCGATCTGCTCGTCGGTATAGCTCTGCGGCTCGACCTTCGCGTACTTGCCGCGCTCGCGGGCCTTTCCGCGCTCGGTGCGCGCCATCATCCGGTACTGGCCGGAAAGCAGCGTTCCGTCGTCGGTGGCGAAGACCTGGCCGGTCCACTCGTGGACGGCGCGCTCGGCGAACTCGCTGGGCTTGTCGTGCACGCCGACGAGCGCGTTGCGACGCCAGATCCGCTGATCGGGACGCAGCGGCGCCCACCATTCGCGAGCGCTCGCCGCGTAGAACGCGTGCACCCCGCGCAGCGGATCGCCCTTCATCAGCTCGCGGTGCTCTTCCGGCACCCGCGTGACCTCGTCCTCGCCGATCAGGGTGTCGCCGCCGACGAGCACCGGCGACGCGATCGGCCCTTCCCAGCGCGTCTTCGTGGCGTAGTGGGGCTCGCACCAGAGCGGATTGTCGTCGCCGTACGCCACGGCGGTGTTGCGGAACGCGTCGATGCCCGGCCGGCGATAGTGCGGCGGCTGAGGATGCGGCTCGGGAATGCCGATGCGCGAGCGCAGGATCGCGAGCGCCTCGTCGGTGATCGCCGCCGGGGGCGCGGGAGGTGTGGTCGTCATGCCGACGGCCGCACGAGATCGCGGGCAGCAAGCAGGGCGACGACGGCATCGCCCTGGCGCGCCATCATCGCCCGGCATTCACGCTCGGCCAGGTCACCGTCGCGGGCCCGCACCGCCTTCGTGATGGCGGTTATTCCGCGCTTCTGGTGCGCCATCGAGCCCGGAACCGCTTCGAAGAAATTGCCCGGGACGATGTTGCCCAGCAGCCGCGAGAGCGAGGCGAGCCGCGGCGAGGCAGCCATCGCGAAGAGCTGGCGCAGGTAGTCGTTGTTCGCGACCCGGAACGACTCGGAATCGGTCGCCGCCTTCAACCGCCGATGCGCCGCCACCAGCCCGGCGACGGCCTCGTCGCTGGCCCGTTCGGTGGCGCGTTGGGCTGTCAGCCCGAAGATGAGCCCGAAGACGTCGTAATGGTCATGGACGGCGGCCTCGTCCAGCCCGTGCACGAACGCCCCGCGGTGCGGCTCGATCATCAGCCAGCCCTCGCGGTCCAGGGCGATGACGGCCTCCCGCACCGGGATGCGGCTGACCCCGAGTTCGGCGGCGATCTCGTCCTGACGCAGGTGGTCGCCCTGCTTGAGCACGCCCTCGAAGATCAGCCGGCGAATGTGCTCGGCGACGAGGTCGCCGCTGCTGCGCCGACGGCCGCGGCTGGAGGAATCGACATCCGCGACCGGCAGCGTGGTCACGGCCGATGCGGCGCGAGGCGCACGGGCCATCAGGCCGCTCCCGCCGTCAGCAGCGGCAGCCCCTGGACACCGCGGACGTTGCTGGTGACATGGCGGATTGCGCGCGACTCGTCGACCGCGAAGTTCGGCCAGCGAGCAAGGATCTCTTCGAAAGCGATGCGGATTTCCAGCCGGGCGAGGTGGGCGCCGAGGCAGCGGTGAATGCCGTAGCCGAAGAACATCGTCGACGGATCCGCCTCCCGGCGCAGGTCGAATCGGTCGGGGTCGGGGTAGGCGCGCTCGTCCCGCGTAGCCGAGCCGGTGATCAGCATGACCCGCTCGCCGGCCGGGATCGTGACGCCGTGCAGGGTCACGTCGGTGGTTGTGGTGCGCCCCTGCAGCTGTGACGGCGGATCGAAGCGCAGGATCTCCTCGGCAGCGGCGGCGGACAGGGATGGATCGGCGGCCAGCCGGGCCTTCTCGTCCGGGAAGTTCGTCAAGGCGATGCAGCCGTTGGGGATGCCCTTCGCGACGGTCTCGTGCCCGGCGAAGCCGAGCTCGAGGAAGCGGAAGGCGGCCTCGTCGTCGGACATGCGCCGTGTGGTGCCGTCCTCGTCGTCGATGACCTCGGTCTCGAGCAGGATGTTGATGACGTCGTCGATCGGCTTGTTCCGCCGCTCCTGGATCAGCCCGAGGTAGAGCTCGAAGAGGCTCGCGCTACCCCCGATCACCTCATCCAGATCGACCTCGTCGCCGCGCTGGGAAACCCGGTCGCTTTGAACATGAATTTCGTTGCGCAGCTCGCGGGGGATGTTCAGCAGTTCGCTGATGACGTCGAGCGGCAGCTGCACCGCGAATGCTTCGGCGACGTCGAACTCGTCCTCGCCGAGGAACCCGTCCAGCAGCTCGCCGCAGCGCAAGCGGATGTAGGGCTCCAGCTCCATGATCCGGCGAGGCGTGAAGACCTTGCCGATGATCTTGCGGTGCCAGCGGTGCTCCGGCGGGTCCTTCACGATGAGGAACGGGCTGTCCTTCTCCGTCCCTTCGATGGTGACCCCACCCGCGCTGGAGAAGCGCTCCCAGTCGTTGTGGGCGGCCAGCACGTCGGCGAAGCGTGCCAGCGCCCAGAACTTCAGCGACTCGTTGTGGTAGACCGGCTGCTCGTCGCGGAGCCGGCGATAGGTGGGATAGGGGTCGCAAAAGGTCTCATAGTCGTACGGGTTGAACTCGAGCATGCGACGCCCGCCCCTTCGCTGCGGCTACCGAAGGCCATAATGTATATACCTCCGGTCCGCGCTTCAGGCCGGGAGGACCAAGCCCGCCGCATTGTCGCGGAGCACCAGCTGCTGCTCGGCCTCGGTGTAGCCGTCGCGCTCGAGATCCTTGACGAACGCCAGCGGTTCGGCAAGTCCCTCGGTGTGCGGCCAGTCCGAGCCCAGCATGATCCGGTCGACACCGATCAGGTCCTTCAGGCCGGCCAGGTCGTCCTCGTAGAACGGTGCGACCCAGACGTGACGGCGGAAGACGTCGTGCGGGTGCTCCGGGTAGCGCCCAGGAGCCTGGCCGGCGTGCTTGCCCATCGTCTTGAACAGCTGGGCGACCCATTGCGAGCCACTCTCGATGGTCGCCACGCGCAGGCCCGGGTGACGCGTGAAGACGCCCCCGGCGATCAGCGCGGCCAGCGTGTCGGCGATCGGGACGGCTGAGATCAGCGCCCGCATGACCGCGCTGCCGTGGGCGTTGAGCTGCGCGTCCTCGCCCCACATTGGCAGGATCTCGCTGTAGGCGGTGTCCCCCGAGTGGTAGGCGAGCGTGATGCCCGACTCCTCCAGCGCCGACCAGAACGCCTCGAACATCGGATCGGCCGGCGAGCGGTAGCCCAGCTCGGTCTTCACGGGACCGGCCTGCATGACGGCGACGCGAGCGCCGCGCGAAGCCGCCCACTGCAGTTCGACGACGGCGTTGGCGGGGTCGATGAGCGACAGGTACGGGGCGGCGAAGATGCGCTCCTGGTAGTGGAAGCCCCAGTCCTCGTCCATCCAGCGGTTGAACGCCCGGAACGCAGCCGCGGCAGCGGGCAGGTCGTTCTTCAGCGACTGCTCCATCCCGACGCCCAGGGTCGGGAAGAAGAACGCGCCGTCGAGGCGCTGCTCGTCCATCACGCGCAGGCGCGCGTCACGGTCGCGGTATTCCGGGCGACACGGCTCGAGCTCGCCGAACAGTTCGACGACGCTCGCGCCCGACTCGTTCTTGCCGCGGAAGTAGTCCTCCAAGCTGCCAGGCGCCGAGAGCTGGTGGAACGTCGGGTTGGCCAGGAAGCGGTTGAGCTTGCCGCCGACCAGCAGGCGGGTCTTGCCGTCGATCGTCGCCCACTGCATGCACCGCTTGGCGAAGGCGGGCTCGATGTGGCGGGTGAAGGCATCGAGTGCCTCGTAGTAGTGGTTGTCAGCATCGAAACCGCGCAGTTCTGCGCTCATGAACACCTCGAGTGTTTTGCGGCGGGCGAACAGGTCTGAAAACGAGTATGCCGTTCTCGTTCTTACGTGACGGCAGGAATCACGACGCTCTCGATCAGACGAAGGCTCTCCCACGCCAGCGCCGGCGGGATCCCGCCCATCATCGGGTGCAGGGTCGCGCTGGCGAACGGGCCGCCGGCCTGCAGCTCATCGATCAGCTGCTGCGGGGTGATGACCCGGTACTGGCCGGTCGCGCGCAATTGCTCGATGTCCTCGAACGGGGTGTAGCCACCCTCGGCGCCGATCCCGGCCTCGACCATCCACTTCCCGTAGGAGTTGGCCTCGTGCAACGCGTGGGGGCCGATCAGCTCCCAGCCGCGGTCGACGTCCTCGGTGACGTGGAAAAAGCTCGTGTCGCCGCCGAGGTAGGGGCCGGGGTCGTCGCGTCCGAACTCGATGACCGCGGCCCGGTAGTGCTCCCAGATCTCCTCACCGGACGGCATGAAGCCGGTGCCCAGGCGGGCCGCGCGGCGAGCGGCGGGCTCGGAGCTGCCGCCGAGCTGCAGCGGCGGGCCGCCCGGGGTGAAGGGCGCCGGGGTCACCTGCACGGTGCGTCCGCGGTACTCGAACGGCTCGCCGGTGAACGCGGCCTGGAGGGTCTGCAGCAGCTCAGTGGTGTGGGCGACCCGGTCTCGCAGCGGCGTTCCGAACATCTCGAACTCGTGCTGCACATACCCGTTGGTGACGACGAGGTCGAGCCGGCCTCCGGAGATCGCATCGATCACCGCCGCGTCCTCGGCGACCTTCAACGGGTCGTGGAACGACGCCACCAGGGCCGCTACCAGGATGCGCAGGTTCTTGGTGCGGGCGGCGACGGCCGCCGCGAACGGCAACGCGCTCGGCAGGTAGCCGTCGGGCGAGCCGTGGTGCTCGGAGACGATGACCATGAGAAAGCCGTTGCGATCGGCGAACTCGGTCATCTCGAGGGCTGCCGCGTAGCGCTCGGCTATCGAGACGCCCGCGAAGTCGGGGTTGCGCAGGTCGAACCGCATCGTGAAGAAGGCCACGCACGGCAGTGTGCCGTGCGGCCGAGTCTGGCTACGCTTCGGGTATGGCTCGTGAGGTGGCTGCTCCCCAGGCGGTCGAGAGCATGACCGACCGTCAGCTGCAGCGGCGGGCGGCTCTGCTGGACGCCGTCATGGTGCTGGCCCTCGAGCGCGGCATCGACAACGTGCAGATGAAGCTGGTGGCGGAGCGCTCCGGCGTCGCACTCGGCACGACATATCGCTACTTCGCGTCCAAGGAACATCTCCTGGCGTCTGCACTGGTCGAATGGCAGGCCCGGCTCACCGACCGGATTCTCGCCGAGCCCGCCCGCTACCTCGGCGACGACCAGCCGGTCAATCGGGTGGTCGAATTCATGCACCGCGGCATGCGCGGCTTCCAGCGCTACCCGAGCTACGCCGACCTGATGGTGTACGTGGCCGGCTCACGCGATCCGTATGCCAGCGAGGCCATGCACGCCATGTCCGTCCGTACGGACCAGGTGCTGCGGCTGTTCCTCGGCCCGGAGCCGGATCAGGAGCTGTTCGAGACCGTCAGCTTCGTCATCGGTTCGGTCTGGCTGAACGCGATCATTACGTGGCGGGCCGGCCGGGACTCCCCCGAAGACGCGTTTCGCAAGATTGAGAACGGCGTCCGGATGGTCTGCACCGGATTCCTGGACATGCTCGACGCGCCGATTCTGCCCACACCTGCCGTCGGCCTCGCCTGACCCCCGGGTAGCCTGACCGCGCCGAGGCCGTTCAGCCGTTTTACCTAGGGATCCCGTATGCAGACTCGCGCCGCCGTCCTCTACGAGCACAACACCCCCTGGAAGATCGAGACGATCGACCTCGATCCCCCCCAGGCCGGCGAGGTTCTCGTCAAGCTGGCCGCCACCGGCCTGTGCCACTCCGACGAGCACGCGGTCACCGGAGACATGCCGACCGGATTCCCGATCATCGGCGGCCACGAAGGGGCCGGCCGGGTCGAGGCGATCGGCCCCGGCGTCACCGAGCTCGCGGTGGGTGACAGCGTGGTGTTCAGCTTCCTGCCGAGTTGCGGGCGATGCCCGTCCTGCGCGGCCGGCCAGCAGAACCTGTGCGACCTCGGCGCCTACCTCGGCGGTTTCCAGATCTCCGACGGCACCGCCCGTCACCACCTGAACGGCCAGGACATCCACACCATGTGCCTGCTCGGCACGTTCGCCGAGCACACCGTGGTGAACGTCGCCTCGGCGGTGAAGATCGATTCGGACATCCCGCTCGAGAAGGCCTGCCTGCTCGGGTGCGGGGTCACCACGGGCTGGGGCTCGGCCGTCTACGCGGGTGGAGTCGGCCCGGGCGACGCCGTGGCGGTGGTGGGGGTCGGGGGCCTCGGCTCCAGCGCCGTGCAGGGCGCGCGGCTGGCCGGCGCAGAGAAGATCTTCGCGATCGACCCGGTCGCCTTCAAGCGCGACAGCGCCAAGGCGTTCGGCGCCACCCACACCGCGGCCAGCGTCGCCGAGGCCGTCGAGCTCATCCGTGACGCCACCGCCGGCCGGATGTGCAACCAGGTGATCTCGACGACGAGCGTCGGCCACGGCTCCGAGGTCGCGGGTCTGCTCAGCCTGGCCGCCAAGCGCGGCAAGGTCGTCATCACCAACATCCACCCGTGGACGGAGATGGAGGTGACCGCCAACTTCTTCGAGCTGACACTCTGGGAGAAGCAGCTCATCGGCTCCATCTTCGGTTCGGCCAACCCGCGCTACGACATCCCGCAGCTCGCCCGGCTGTATCGGGGCGGGCAGCTCGACCTCGACGGCATGGTCACGCGCACGTACTCGCTGGACGAGCTGAACCAGGGCTACCAGGACATGCGGGACGGCAAGAACATCCGGGGCGTCGTTGTCTTCGAGTGAGCCCGAGCAGACAGCTGAGGTGCGGTTCGAGGTCAAGCGCCAGATCGCGGCGACCCCGTCGGCGGTGTTCTCGGTGCTGCGCGACCCGCGCGGTCACGTCACGATCGACAGTTCGGGAATGCTGCAGTCGGCCGAGGGAGATACGGTCACGGCGGCCGGCGACGAGTTCGTCGTCCACATGGACCGCGAGTCGCTGAACGACTACCCGATGGGCAAATACGACGTCACGGTCATCGTCACGAAGTTCGAACCGGACGCCCTCATCGAGTGGACGATCTCGGGCGCCATCCAGCCGCCGATCAAGCACCTCTACGGCTACCGCCTCGAACCCAGCGAGATCGGCACGCTGGTCACGTCGTACTACGACTGGAGCGAGATCTCCGAGCCCTACCGCGCGGCCGGGATCTTCCCGGTCATCCCCGAGGCCGCCTTGCGCTCCACCCTCGGCATCCTCGCCCGCACCGTCGAGTAGCGGCCGACTACCGCTCGATACAGGCAATCCGATGTAGCCGGAGGGTTTGGCGTTTCTCGCGCGTACAGCCGATCCGGTGTGGACATCGCCTTTCCCACGTCACATTGTCTGTTGTCCGAAAGAACGTTCCGGGCCCGGCGTACATCGGATTGTCTGTGCGCGGCGCGGCGGCCGGTCAGTACGCTCGGAGACGATGCTCGAGCCCAGTGAGACTGTCAGCCGGCGCCGCCGCACCGACGGCGAGCTCACGGCCAAGCGCGTCCTTGATGCGGCGAGCGAGTGCATCCTGCAGCTCGGCTACTACCAGGCCAGCTCCAACGAGATCGCCCGCCGCGCAGGCGTCACGTGGGGCGTCATCCAGCACCAGTTCGGGACGCGGGAGGGCCTGCTGCTGGCGGTGCTGAACGACCGCTGGGCCACGATGGAAGCCCACATGGCCAGTGCCGACGTCTCCGGAAACTCCTTGCAGGAGCGGCTCTCCCGGGTGTTCGACGTGCTTGCCGCCCATTACGGCGCTCCCGAGCATCTGGTCCAGCTGCAGATTCTGCTGGACCTCAGCCACAACCCCAAGACCTCGGCGGAAACCCGGCGTGCCGTCGCCGCTCACGGCGCGGAACTCACCCGGGCCTGGCAGCCGCTCTTCGAAGGTGCCCTCGGCGAGGCCGCGCGGGAGACCGATCTCGTGCGCTACGCGTTCCTCACGCTGCGGGGCTACCTGCAGGGCGGCATCATCTCGGCCAACATCGCCGACACGACCGACGACACGGTGCCGCGGCGGCTGCTCATTCAGGGAGTCGCGGCCGCGATCCAGGCCGAAGCGGAACGGCGCGGCATCTCTATCAGGTAGGTCGCTCGCGCACGACTGTGCTCGCCCAGACGCCGAGCCGATCCCAGAGGTCGGTGCGGTTGGGCGCGACGTTGTGGTTGTGACCCGAGCCGGCCAGCTCGAACAGGGAGATATCGGGGCAGCTGGCGAGCGCGTCGCCGGTCGCCCGCGCGTTGCCGGTGATGTCGCGTTCGCCGTAGCCCACGAAGACCGGCACGTCGATGAGTTTCACGTCCGGCGCCGTGCATTTGAGCATCGACCCGAGCCCGCAGATCGCCAGCATGTGCGACGCGCACCGGTCCATCGCCGCGAGGGCCTGCTCGGGAACGGGCATCCCGGCGAGCAGGAAGTCCGAACGTGCCGTGCTGGCTTTGGGCAGCGGGATGCCGAAGCGGGCTTTCGCCAGGTCTACCAGCCGGGCGGCGATCGCATCCTGGTCGCCGACGATGGCACGTTCGTCGGCGGAGAGGTAGCCCGCGAGGGCCGTGAGCTCGTAGCGGTCGCTGTGCGCGTAGCCGAGCAGGCCCAGTCCGGCGAACGGACGCTGGCGCGCCTGAACGGTGACCGTCAGCATGCCGCCCATGGAATGGCCGACGCCGATGGGGATTCCGCCGAGCCGGCGGTCGAGTTCGAAGACAGCAGCCGCATCGGCGTCCGAAACAACGTCGGGCGTGAGCGTCCACGGATCCTGCGGCGGCGGGCTGTCACCGACACCGGGATGGTCGAGCGCGACGACCACGAATCCCTGCGCCGCCAGGTGTTCGGCCATGCTGTAGCCCGGCGCGTCCAGATCGAAGTAGCGCCGCGACATGCCGCCTCCGGGCAGGCAATACAGAACGCGTCCGTTACCGCTTCCATCAGCCCCATCCGGCTCGACGACGGTGGCCGCCAGCCCCGCGGCCACCGTCTGGGTGCGTCGCACGGGCATCAAAGGCCGTAGATGCGGGCGGAGTTGCCGCAGGTGATGAGGTCGCGTTCGGCGTCGGGGATCCCGGCGAACTGCCGCTCGACGATCTCGCGGGAGTGCGGCCAGGTGGTCGCCGGATGCGGAAAGTCGGTGGACCACAGGATGTTCTCGATGCCGACGAGGTGGCGCTGGCTGAGCCCGACCTCGTCGTCCATGAACGTGCACGCCATGTTGCGGTGGAAGTACTCGCTGGGCGCGAGCCGCACGCCTGGGAAGTGGTAGCCGCGGCCGGCCTTGCGGTCGAGCCCGGCGAGAAAGCCCGGGATCCAGTACAGGCTGGGCTCGACGAAGACGATCTTCAGCTTCGGGAAGCGTTCGAGCGTGCCGGTGAGGATCCACCAGGCGACGACCTCGGCCAGCGCGAGCGACGGGAGCGAGGTGAAGATGCCGGCCTGCGGGGTGGGGTCGCGCTGGAAGACGTCATAGAGCGAGGCGCGATTGCCGAGGTGGTGGCTGATCGAGATGCCGGTCTCCGACAGCACGCCCCAGAGCGGGTGGTAGCGCTCGTCGTGGTAGTCCGGAAGGCCGAATTCGCTCGGCCAGTTCGGCAGATGCACCGACCGGGCTCCCAGCGCCGCCAGCCGCTCGACCTCGCAGACCGCGTAGTCCACGTCGATGATCGGGACCTGGTAGGAGAGCACGAGGCGCTTCGGGTCGTGCGCGGCGAACTCGCTGAGGTAGTCGGTGAACGCCCGGCTGATGGGTCGCCAGTCCCCCTTCACCAGGCCGAACGCCCGGAAGGCACTCACCTCGGAGTAGAGCACCTCGGCGTCGACGCCATCACGGTCCATGGCCGCGAGACGAGCGACCGGATCGTGGTAGCCCGGATCGCGGAACGCGTCCAGATCGAAGTCGCCGAGCGAGAGCTTGCGGCCGCCGCGCAGCTGCTCGTCGATGCGCGCCTGCTCGGCGATGGCGTCGTCGAATGCCTCGTGCAGGCTGCGCGGAACCCGCTCGCGGATCTTGTCGAGGCTCACCGCGACATGCGAATCGGCTGAGATCAAGCGGCTCATCGTGGTGCCTTTCATCGCGCCTCTTCCGCCGCAGTCATACTAGGTACTATGGTTAGCCGGTGCAAGCGGATCCCGGGGTGCGCCGACCGGCCCCGATCGTCACCGATGACAACGCGTTCTACTGGGAAGCGGCCGCCGAGGGCAAGCTCGTCGCCCAGCGCTGCGGTGATTGCGCGATCATGCGCCATCCGCCGCGGCCGATGTGCCCGCACTGCCAGTCGCTGGCGATCGAGCTGGTCCCCTTGTCCGGCCGCGGCACGCTCTACAGCTACGCCGTCTTGCACCACCCGCAGAACCCGGCGTTCGATTACCCCGTGCTGGCCGCGCTCGTGGATCTCGACGAGGGCATCCGGCTGCTCTCCGAGCTCGCCGATGTCGAGCCGGGCGACATCCGGATCGGCATGGCGCTGACGGCCGACTTCGCCCCGACGGCCGGCGGCATGGCCGTACCGGTGTTTCGCGCCGCATGAGTACCGCATGAGTTCAGCTGCCGCGATCATCGGTGTCGGCTTCACCGAGTTCTCGCGTCACGCCGGGCGCACCGAGCTGCAGCTGGCGTGCGAGGCGATCGCCGGCGCGCTGAAGGACGCGGGCCTGCGACCCGCTGACGTCGACGGGCTCGTCAGCTACACGATCGACCCGGTCGAGGAAACCGAGCTGGTGCGTTCGGTGGGGATGCAGGAGATCGGCTTCTCGTCGCGGATTCCCTATGGCGGCGGCGGTTCGATGGGCACCCTCATGCATGCGGCGAGTGCGGTCACCTCCGGGGCGGCGGATGTGGTCGTGGCGTACCGGGCGATCCGGGCGCGGTCGGGAGCCACGCGCTTCGGTGGGGCCAAGACGGCGCCGAGTCCGACGTCGGCGCACTCGGGCACCACGTCGATGCAGTGGGCGATGCCGCACGGCGTGCTGACCCCCGCGTCGTGGATGGCTCTGAATGCGACGCGATACATGCATGAGTACGGCGTGCGCAGCGTCGATTTCGGACGCGCGGTGGTGCAGCTACGGGCCTACGCGGCGCAGAATCCGGCGGCGTGGGGCTACCAGCGCCCGATGACGCTCGAGGACCATCAGGCCTCGCGCTGGATCGCCGAGCCGTCGATGCACTTGCTGGACTGCTGCCAGGAGACGGACGGCTCGGTCGCGCTGGTCATCACCCGCCCCGAGCGCGCCGACGCGCTGCCGCATCCGCCGGTGCTGATCGGTGCTGCGGCGGGGGCCGGGCTGTTCGAGGCCGAGATCGCCTCCGACCACTACCGGCCCGACCTGTCGGTGATGGACGGTTCCGTCGCGCTCGCCCGGCGGCTGTTCGACCGCTCGGGCTTTCGCCGCGAGGACATCGACGTCGCCATGATTTACGACGCCTTCTCCCCCATCCTGCTGATGCAGCTGGAAGCGCTCGGCTTCTGCGGGCCGGGCGAGGCGAAGGACTTCGTGGCGAGTGGTGCGCTCGGTCCGCAGGGAGCCCTGCCGTGCAACACCAACGGCGGCCTCATCGGCGAGGGCTACATCCACGGCCTGAACCTGGTGCTGGAAGCCGTGCGACAGTTGCGCGGCACCGCCGTCAACCAGATCTGCGGCGCCCGCACCGTCCTGGTCACCGCCAGCCGGACCGGCGCCATCCTCACCCGACACCAGTGAAATGGAGCTGTCCATGACCAGCGTGCTCGAAGGCGTTCGCGTGCTCGACCTGTCGTCCGGGGTCGCCGGCCCGATCACCGGGATGCTGCTGGCTGATCACGGCGCCGACGTCATCAAGGTCGAGCCGCCGGGCGGGGATCCCTTCCGCGGCAGCCCGGGCTACGACGTCTGGCTGCGCGGGCGGCGCAGCGCCGAACTCGACCTTCGGGCGGCGGCGGACCGCGACTGTTTCCTGGCGCTCGCCGACAGGGCCGACGTCGTCCTTGAGAGTTTCTCGCCGGGCACCACCGCCCGGCTCGGCATCGATGCGGACACGCTGCTGGCACGTAACCCGGCGCTCATCCACTGCTCGATCACCGCGTACGGACCGCACGACGGCCATCGCGACCGGCCGGGCTACGACGCGCTCGTGGCCGCCCGGCTCGGCATCCTGCACGAGCAGCGCGGCCACCTGGGCGGCGCGATCCCGCGGATGCACGGCGAGCCTCCCTATCTCGAGGACCTGGAGATCCCGGAGGGGATGGCGCCAGGCTCGCCGCGCAGCGGACCGATCTTCACGTACACGCCATGGCTGAGCATGTCGACGGCGTTCATGGCCACGACCGCGGTGAGCGCGGCCCTGTACGCCCGGCTGCTGACCGGACGCGGCCAGCACGTCCAAACCTCCTTGCTGCAAGCGGCTTTCTCGTGCACCGCCTCCAAGTGGCAGCGCATGGAACATCCGGACGCCACCGGCCTGCGCTCGTGGGTCTACGACCAGCGCGCAACCAAGGGCATGTTCCGCTGCTCGGACGGCCGCTGGGTGCAGCAGTGGGTACCCAACCCCGCGTTCGTGCTTGCCAGCGCCGACGGCGACACCCTCGAATTTCGCGGCGATGTCGCCCGGGTGCGCGACGACCCGGCCCGCATCCCGCAGGACCCGGAGAACATCGCGGTCCTCGCGTACTACCACCCGCTGATGGCCGAGGCGTTCGCGCGCTTCCCGAGCGAACAATGGGTCGAGGTGGCGCGCCAGGCCGGCGTGCCGCTGCAGCCGGTACGCACGCCCGAAGAAGCGTTGTACGACCCCGCCCTGGAAGCCGAGGGAGCCGTGGTCGACGTCGAGCATCCCGAGCACGGATCGCTGCGCCAGGCGGGCATTCTGTACGGCCTCAGCCGGACACCGGGCCGGGTACAGCGACCAGTTCCCCTCGTCGGCGCGCACACCGACGAGATCCGCTCCGAGGTGACGCGCCCAGTCTCGACCCCGACCGTCGCCGACCCGCCGAAGATGGTCGGTCCGCTCGCCGGAATCACCGTGCTGGACCTGGGTTTCGCTGTCGCCGGACCGTTCGGTGCCCAGGTGCTGGCCGACCTCGGCGCCGACGTCATCAAGATCAACACCTGGCGCGACCCGTGGTGGCACGCGTCGCACATCGCCTACGGCGCCAACCGCAACAAGCGCAGCATCGGCATCGACCTGAAGACCCCCGAGGGGCTCGCCGTCTTCCACACACTCCTGGCGAAGGCCGACGTCGTGCACTCGAACATGCGCCGGGACGCCATGCGGCGATTGAAGTGTGACGAGCAATCGCTGCGGGCGGTGAACCCCGACCTCATCTACTGCCACACCCGCGGCTTCGACCGCGGCCCGCGGTCGGACTCACCGGGCAACGACCAGACCGGCTGCTCGCTCGCCGGGGTGACGCACGAGGACGGCGGATGCGACGACGGCGGAGCGCCGTTCTGGAGCCTCACCTCGCTCGGTGACACCGGGAACGGCTTCTTCTCGGCCATCGGTGTCATCCAGGCGCTCTATCACCGCCAGCGCACGGGTGAGGCTCAGACCGTCGACACCTCGATCCTGAACGCCGGGCTGCTGGTGGCGTCCATGACTGCCGTCAAGCCGGACGGCACGAGCCTGCCCAAGCCGCGCCTGGACGCCATGCAACTCGGGCTGAGCCCGTACTACCGGCTGTATGAGACCAGCGACGGCTGGGTGTGCCTCGCCGCCGTCACCGAGGCACATCGGCAGGCGCTGCACGAGATAGTCCCCCCGGCAGAGCTGGAGCGGTGGTTTGCGTCCCGGAGTGCGCAAAGCGCGTTCGAGACCTTCGACGCCGCCGGCGTTCCGTGCGAGATCTGCGACGACGAGTTCGCGCTCCACGTCTTCGAGGACCCCGAGATGCGCGCTCAAGGACTCGTCGTCCGCCATCAGCATCCCAAGCTCGGCTGGTTCGACAACTACGGCACGACCATGAACTTCTCCGGAACGCCGAGCCGGGTCCGGGGGCCGGCGCCGATCTGCGGCCAGCACACCCGCGAAATCATGCATGAGTACGGGTACGACGACAGCGACATCGACAAGCTGATCGAGGCCCGCGGCATCTTCGAGGACCTCTGGGTGGACTGAGCTTCAGGACGCGGGCAGCGGGTGCGCCTGGAAGAACGCCCACATGACGTCGTTCGCCGAGATGGAGAACGTGACGCGCCCGATGACCTTCGAGAGGCTGCGATCGACCGGGCTCCCTGGCCAGGCATGTCCCCCACCGGTGACGCGGTAGAGCTGCACGGCGGCATCGGGAGGGCACGCGTAACTGATGAGCGTGACGTCGCTCGCGATCGCCTTGTCAGTGGGATTCACGTTGCAACCATTGCGCTTTGCCCACGCCGTCGTGGCCTGCGGGATGGAGGGTCCTGACTTCGGCGCGACGGTGCCGAGTTGGCTGAGTTTCTTGCCGGAACCATCAGGAGCGGGCAGGTTGAGGGCCGACTTACCCAGGCCGCCGGTATAGGCGACGAATGGATCCGCCGTCCCGTGGAAGGCGACGACCGGTACCGGGCGGGCGAACGAGCACCCGTCGATCTTCAGAATTCCGGCGACGGGCGCCACCGCGGCGATGCGGGTGGAGAACGCGCATGCCATGGCGGACGTCATGAACGCGCCGTTGGAGTACCCGGTCACGAAGATGCGCGCCTCATCGAGGCAAAGCGTCTGCTCGGCGTGATCCAGCAACGCGCCGAGGAAGGCAACGTCCTTGCTTTTCAGGTCGAAATTCCACAGCGGCACCGGCCCGGCGGTCTGCGGCGTGAGCGTGATGAACCGGTGAGCGTCGCCGTACGGCCCCAGCCCTGAGACCAGCGCCTGGATCGAGGCCGGCTCGCTGTAGCCGTGCAGATCGAGCACGAGCGGCAGTGGTTGGTGCCCGTTGTAGGACGCAGGCACATGGCGGATATACGTCCCCGTGTCGCCGGGGATGGCGAACGGGAGCGTCACCTGACCGGGACGGGCAGCCGAAGCCGTCGTGCTGCAGCCCGCTGACGGCCGCGCGGCCACCTCGGCCGCCGCGGACGGCGCGTGAGCTCGCGGGGGCCGTGGAGGGCGCCGCGCTCCCGGCACCTGAACTGCTGCAGGCGGAAACGAGCACCGCCGCGGCGCAGGCCACTGCCGCAAGAATCCGCTTGGTCACGGCGCAGGGCGGTAATCCGCTGCCCGATCGACGTTCGCGTAGATGGCGTCGCCGATCGGCTGACGTTGCTCTTCCGTGAGATGCCCGAGCAGCCCCGCCGTCCGCGCCAGCAGGGCCAGCCCCCGCAGGCTGTCGACCGGGAAACCGAGGTCGGCGAGGGCGGCGCCGCAGACACCGGCACCGTTCAGCACGAGGGTGCGGCCCAGAATCGTCGGGTGCACCCGGCCCACCGCGGCGAACAGCTGCAGGTGCGGGCCCAGCGTGCCGCTCTCACCGGCGATCCGGTAGATGACCGGCGTGCGCGGATCGGCGACCTTGTGGACGGGGTGACCCAGCCCCGGCAGGAGCTGGTGCGCCTCACGCTGGCGGCGCACGGCCCCCGTCGCGATCTCGTCCCACCCGGCGTCGTCCACCGGTAGCGCGCCTTCCTCGCCGGCCAGCGCCTCCGCCAGCCACCGGCCGCAATCCTCGGTCACGCCAAGAAAGCGCGAACCGCCGCCGAGCAGCCCGGCGGCGAGCGCGCCCTGGATCGACTCCGGCGCTCCGGTCAGCGTCAGCCGGGCCGCGATGGCAGAGGGGGTCAGGCCGTGGTCGGCCAGCGCGACGAGCACCGCCTCGAAGACGCGCAGCGCGCCGGGTGTCGGGCGCTGACCGGCGACGAGCCAGAACGCCAGTTCACCGAAGCTGATCTGCCCCATGAGTTCGCCGGCGAGGTCGCGACCGAGCAGCGTGATCGAGTCCGCATCGGAATGACCGATCGAGGTCGGGTAGAGCGGGTCAGCCACTGCTGGTGCCTTTCTCTGGGTTTTCAGCGTCGAACTCGGCTTCCGGGTGTCCCGCCGGCAATTGATGCTTGGCGACGCGCTGGGTGGGGGTGCGGGGCAGCGCGTCGAGGCGTTGCCAGTATCGCGGCACCTTGAACGGTGACAGGCGCTGCGCGGCCCAATCGCGTAACGCCAGGAACTCGACCTCGTCCTGCGAGACGACGAAAGCCTTGATCTCCTCCTCGGAGAGATCGGACGCAACCCCGACGACGGCGCACTCGACGACAGCGGGGTGCGACTCGATGGCCTCCTCGACCTCGGCCGGTGAGAGGTTCTCGCCGCGGCGGCGCAGTACCTCCTTCTTGCGCGAGACGAACGTGTAGACGCCGTCCTCGTCACAGGTGACCAGATCACCGGTGTGCAGCCAACCGTCCTCGGTGATGGCGGCCGCCGTCTGCTCAGGCATGCCCCAGTAGCCAGGCGTCACGGTCGGGTTGCGCATCAGCAACTCGCCGATATCGCCGGCAGCCACGTCATTTTCGCTGTCGTCGACGACCCTGGCCTCGTTGACGACGCCCAGTGTCGGATGCTGGCGGACCGTGCCGAGGGTGCCGTACAGCCGCGTGCCGTGCGGCCAGATCAGCCCGAACGGGCTCTCCGACATCCCGTAGCCGCAGACGATCTGCAAGCCGAACCGCTCCTCGATCTCCAGGTGACGCCGGCGGTCCGGAGCGGGCCCGGTATAGCAGCGGCGCAGCGGGTTATCGGCGTCGTCGTCGCGCTCGGGCCGGCGCATCAGGATCTCCAGCATCGCGCCGATGGCGTTGAATTCCGTCGCTTCGTGACGGCGGGCAGCCTCGATGAAGTCACGCGCGGAAAAGCGCGGCAGCAGCACCAGCCCGGCGCCGCAGGCGAGCGAGCCCAATACCGAGTACGCCGGCGCGTTCACGTGAAAGATCGGCAGCGATGTCATCAGCCGGTCGTCCTCGTCCAGCTCCATCCAGAACGGAAAGCCCTCCCCCGCCATGGTGTAGGCGCGGTGGGTCTGCATGACGAGCTTGGAGCGCCCGGTGGTGCCTGACGTCGGGATGAGCAGCGCGATGTCGTCGGCCGTCGCCTCACCGGTCGGCACGTCGGCGCGGGCGCCGCCGAGTTCGCCGACGTCGAGCAGTGGCACCCCGGACGTCACGAAGTGTCTGCGCAGCTCGCTGTCGGTGATCACCAGTCGCGGCTCGGTCTGCTCGATCAGCCCCGCGAGCTCGGCCGTGGTGCTCGCCGGGTTCACCGAAACGGCGATCGCGCCGAGCGCGCTGATGGCCAGCCAGGCCAGCAGGTACGGCGCCGTATTGCGGGCCGTGAGCATGACGAGGTCGCCGCGACCTATCCCCCGCTGCGCCAGCCGCGCGGCGAAGCCGCCAACCTCGCCGGCGGTCTCGCTGAAGGTCAGCTGCCCGTCGTCGGTGCGCAGCCAGAGGCGATCGGGCGTGCGCGAGGCAGCGTCAACGAGCAGCTGCGGGATCGTGCGTTGCAACGCGGGTCAGACGTTGGTGCGGTAGACGTCCTCGATGATGCCGGGAACGAGTTTGGTGGAGACGGTGTGGTCAAGGGCGGCGGACTCGCGCAACTCGGCCACCGCCGGCACCGGGTTGTCATCGGCGAACAGGCGGCTATCGCCGTAGTCGGCCGGCCGGCCGGTCGCATCCAGCGTCCACCAGGAGGCCTCGAGCGCCATGCCATGTGGATCGCTGAAGTAGATGGACCGGATGAAACCGTGGTCGACGACGTCGGTGACCTCGCAGTCATGGCTCTTCAGCCGGTCACGTAGCCGGAGCAGGGCTTCTTCGTCAGGCAGGTTCAACGACAGGTGGTCGAACTGCGACGCCTTGGCGTACGGCACTCCGGCGGGCTTGGCGTAGGAGTCCAGCGGCTGGTCGGTGTACTCGAAGAACGCGATCGTGTGTCCGGGCCCGACCTCGAAGAAGTAATGCCGAAAGCCCGGGGTGCCGATCGTGGCGACGAGCCGGGCGCCGAGGACGCCGTGCCAGAACCGGACGGTGGCGTCCATGTCGGGAGTGACCAGGGCGAGGTGATTGACGCCGCGCCAGGCGACGGTGTCTGGGGTCGCGACCATGAGGCGACGGTACGCCGGTGGTGGCCAGCGTAGCCACACCACCTCGCGTAAGCCTCACAGCACGCCCCAGCGTGCGTAGGGCCTTACGCGACGACGGCCCCGCGCAGGATGACCCGCTTCGGGTGAGCCAGCACCGCAGGCTGCGCACGGGGGTCGCTGTCGAAGACGACAAGATCGGCCGGGGCGCCTTCGGCGAGCGGGTCGCGGCAGCCGAGCCACTCCCGGGCGCGCCAGCTTGCCGCACCGATCGCATCCGTCGCCGGCATGCCGGCCGCGATGAGCGCCTGGACCTCGTCGGCGATGCGGCCGTGTTCGAGCGCGCCGCCCGCGTCGGTGCCGGCGTAGATCGGGATGCCGGCCTCGTGCGCCGTCGCGACCATCGCGTCCACCCCGCGATGGAGCCGCAGCATGTGCTCGGCGTACACCGGGAAGCGGTCGGCTTGGGCGGCAATCGTGGGGAAATTGGCGATGTTGATGAGGGTCGGGACGATCGCGATCTGCCGCTCTGCCATCACCCCGACCAGCTCACCGGAAAGCCCGGTGGCGTGCTCGACGCAGTCCATCCCGACCTCGGCGGCCTGCGCGACGCCGTCCTCACCGAAGACGTGAGTGGTGACCCGGGCACCCGCCTGGTGCGCGACGGCGACGGCACTTGCCAGGACCTCGGTGGGCCAGCAGGGCTGCAGATCTCCGACCTCGCGATCGATCCAGTCACCGACGATCTTCACCCAGCCGTCGCCTCGTGACGCCTGCTCCGCCACGGTTTCGACCAGCAAGTCGGGCTGCACCTCGACGCCGAAATTGCGGATGTAGCGCTTCGGGACGGCGACGTGGCGACCGGCCCGGATGATTCTCGGTAGGTCGGCCCGCTCGTCGATCCATCGGGTGTCGGACGGGACCCCGCAGTCGCGCGCGAGCAGCACGCCGGCAGCGCGCTCGGCGAGCGCCTGCCGCTCCTGGGTCGCCTGATCGACGGCCCCGCCCGCGTCCAGGCCGATGTGGCAATGAGCGTCAACCAGGCCCGGCACGATCCAGCCCTCGGCGACCGTTTCGGCGGCGACCTGGCCGGCGGGACGCTCGTAGGTGATCCGGCCGTCCACCAGCCACAGATCCACGTGCCGGCCCTCAGGCAACACCGTGCCCCGGATGTGCAATGCGCTCACGGGTCGATCCTGCCCGAGTCGAGATCCACCGGCTTGGCGGGCAAGCCGACCACCAGGACGTCAGGACCAGACGGCGACGATGTCGTCAACGGTCGACAGCGTCGACAGGAAGCTCAGCGTGTTGGTGATGGCGTCAGCCGCGTAGCTCTCCGGGACGCCGACGACGGCGTCGGTCGCCAGCACGATCTGGTAGCCGAGATCGCACGCAGCCAGGCACGTGCCCATGATCGCCACGTTCACCGAGACCCCCACGGGGACAAGGGTTTTCGTGCCGAGGTTGCGCAGCACCGCGTCAAGCTCGGTACCGCCGAACGGGGTCAGGCCGTGCACCCGGTTCATGATGATGTCGGCGGGGCTGTACTCGAGTTCGGGGATCAGCTCGGTCGCCGGGGTAGCTTCCAGCATCTGGTCGGGCTGGCGCAGGATCGCGGCCATCATGCGATTGTTGCGGGCGATCCCGGCGCGGTCGGCGCGCAGGCTGATGGTTGCGTGCACGACGCGTGCACCCGCCGCGCGGGCGGCCCGCACCAGCCGCTGGGTCGCGTCGATGGTGCCGGCCCGCTGCACGGCTTCCAGCAGCGCTCCCCCGCCGAACGCCGTGACCTGATCGCCGATGACCCCGCGCTGCATCTCGACGGTGAGCACGACCGTCGATGCGGGGTCGAGGAGCTCTTCAAGGCTGGGCATCAATCCTCCGGTTCAGCGCAGGCTGGCGAACAGCGCGTACGACGGGTCATCAGGGTCACGGCTGCTGACCCGGCTCGCCGGGCTCACCTCGTCCGCGGACAGCTGCTGCGCGGTGGTGAAGTCCTCGATGTACGAGCGCTCGACGATGCCCCAGCGCCCGTCGCGCCGGGTCCAGCGGTCGAGGTAGCGGCCGCGTGAGGTCACCTGCGTCACCGAACCCATGGTGTCGGGGACGGTCCAGAGCGCGACCGTCACATACGCCTCGCTGACCGCCTCCTCGCCGGAAGCGGCGACCTCGACGAGCAGGTTGGTGATCTGGTGGCTGTGCCGAGCGAAATTGCCGTGCGTCTCGGTCACCCACGCCGCGAAACCGGAGCCGGAGCCCCGGAAGATGTCGCCGTAGTCGGCCGTGCCGTCGTCGTGCCAGACCGACGCCGCAAGCGCCTCGTCACGACGATCCATGGCACGGCAGTACCGCGAATGCGCGTCCCGGATCTCCTGCTTGACGAGCAGCTCGCGATAGCCGGGAGGACCCTCGTGGGTGGTCACTGCTCGAGCCCGAACTCGCGGCGCCGGCCCACCGGCACCAGGTCGAGGAACTGCGCATGACGCTCGATAAAACTTCTCACAAACGGGCAGTGTGGCAGCACCCCCATGGCGCGCTCGCGGGCGGCCTCCAATCCGGCGCGAATCAGCGTCGAGCCGAGGCCCTGACCTTCGAAACGGTCGTCGATCTCGGTGTGGGTGAAATCGAGGTTCCCTGCGACCCGGTGGTAGTTCGCGAACCCGGCCAGCTCGCCATCCACGGTGATCTCGAACCGCCCGCTCTCCGGGTGATCGGTGACGACGGGGTCGGCCACTACTTCACCGCGACCGGGGCCACGGGAGCGCCGAGCCCGGCGACGAAGGGCTCCGGCGTCGCGGTCAGCAGGAAGTCGTACTGGCCGTCCTCGGCGCAGTCAGCGGCGAGCGTCTCGAGATCCCAGTTCTGGCCTTGCCACAGGCCCATCTCGACCAGATGCAGCAAATGCACCGGGAGTGGGAGGTCCTCGTACTCGCCGGGAAAGACCTCGAAGACGATGGTGTCGTTGGCGACGGCGGCGACCTCATGCGCGTGCAGCCACGGCGCGGTCTGCATCGAGAAGCCGGGCGAGGGAAACGTGTAGCCCATCTTGTCGCCGGCGTGCAGCAGCTGCATCTGCCCGGTGCGCACCAGCACGATGTCGCCCGAGCGCACCGTCACCTGGCCCAGCTCGGCGGCGGCGGCGAGATCGGAGGGCGTGAGCGCGTAGCCCGGATCCAGCTTCTCGACGCCCTTGGCCCGGGCGACGTCGAGCAGCACCCCGCGCGAGACCAGGGCACCGACCTTGTCGATGCCACACTTCGCCGCGCCGCGGGTGGACAGCGAGCTGATCGGCGCGCCGTTGTAGATCCGGTTCGAGTATGTGGCGTGGGCGAGGGAGTCCCAGTGCGTACCGGCCTGCAGGCCCATCACGACCGAGTCGTCGCTCGTGCAGAACTCGTCGATGTTGCCGGTCATCGGATCGTTGATGGCCAGCATCGTCTTCAGCGGGTTGATGCGGCCGGGGATCATGCCGATCTGCGGCCCGTCGGACGACAGCGGGATCGCCAGCGCGAACGAGCGTCCGCTCCGCACCGAGCCCATGGCCGCTTTCACCACGTCGGGCGTGACGAAGTTCAGCGTGCCCCGCTCGTCGTCGGCGCCCCAACGCCCCCAGTTGTTGACCTGCTCGGCGACCTGGGTGAATTCCGCCCGCATCACGCGCTCCTTCGTCGTCGGTGCTCGTCAGGCCTGGGGAAAGGCGGAGATGACCTCACGCCCGAACAGCCGGATCATGTCACGCAACTCGGCGAAGCCGCCCAGCGTCGAAGGGCCGCTGTGCGCCGGCAGCCCGGCGCCGAACGCGGCGTGCACGTGGGTGGCACCGGTGGCTTCCCGGTAGCGCTCGACCTGGCCGATGACGTCGTCGGGATCGCCCCACAGGAGCCGGTCGGCCGCGATCTCCTCGGGGCTCACCGCCTCCCCCGCGTCGATACGCGCGAAGAGTTCCTTCTCGGTGTCGTCCTCGGCCGACTCGCGCCAGTGCTCCATGAGGCCGCCGACGTAGGCCGGCAGCACCTGTTCACGGACCTGGCGGCCGTCGCTGCCGAGCCACGCGTAGCGCCGCAGGATCCAGTCGCCCGGGCGCCCCGCCTGCTCGCACGCGGCGCGGTAGATCCCCAGGCACGACTGGGCTTTTGCCAGCGACTGCACCGGCCCGCACAGCCAGGCGTCGCCGAGCCGGGCTGCCCGATCGACGGCTGCATCAGCCACTCCGGCGACCCAGAGCGGCGGGTGCGGACGCTGCACCGGGCGCGGGTAGACCGTCAGCTCCGGGAAGCTGGTGAACTGCCCTTCGAAGGCGGTGTCTTCGTGCTCCCAGACCAGCTTCAGGATCGTGAGCGCCTCCTCGAGCCGCGCGCCGCGACGCCTGAAGTCCGAGCCGTGCACCTCGTACTCCAGCGGCCACCAGCCCAGCCCGACCCCGAGCGAGATGCGGCCGGCCGAGAGCTGGTCGATGGTGGCGACCTGCTCGGCCACCCGGATCGGGTTGTGCACCGGCAGCTGGAAGATCCCGGTGCCGACCCGCAGCGTGCTGGTGCGCGCGGCGACGGTCGCCAGGAACGTCAGCGGATCGCTGAGATTGCCCGGCATGAAGTGGTGATGGCCGATGGTCGCGGTGTCGAAGCCGGCCTGCTCCGCCTCCTGCGCCAGCGCGTACGTCTCACCGAAGGGGTCGGGCGAGCTCTCATCGCGCAGCACCGGCAGCGAGAGGGAGAAACGCATGGGGGTGGCGGCCGTCATGAACCGGCCGCCTCCTGTGAGCGCTTCACGCCGGGATGGATGCGCGGCTCGGGTCCGTACGCCTCGCGGACGTCCGCCCAGAACTTCTCCCACGTGGGCCAGGCGCCCGGAAGCGTCGGCCACTTCGCAAACGTGCGGTACGTGGGGTCACGCCGGCCGGTCGGGGCGGCGGCGTCGCGGTACCAGAAGAGCAGCTTGCGCGCCTTGAAGAGCCAGCGCCCCGCTGGACCACCTACCCGCTCGTAGCGGTCCTCGTACGCGCCCGCAAGCCGGGCCCAGGAACCGTCGTGCTGCTGCTGCTCGGCGGTGAGGTAGCAGACGCCGCTCGCCCGGTCGTCACTGTCGACGGTGATCAGGTGGTTGGTCGCCTGATGGATGCTGACGCCGAAGGTGCTGTCGTTTTCCAGGTACATCCGTTTGAAGGCTTCCGGGCCGGTGCCCCAGTGGCCGCAGTCGACGTCCGGCACGAAGAGCGCCGCGATCATGTCGACGTCACGCCGGTCGATGCCGACCACGTACCCGATGGCCAGTTGCTGGATCTCGATGATGTCTGCTGCACGCTGCGGGTCCACGTCTGGACCTTCGCACATCAGCAAAACGCGGCGCCGGGGCCTACACCAGGAAGCGGAACGCGGCCTGCTCGGGCGTGATCCGCTCGGCACTGAGCGGCAGCTCGGCCAGCCGCGTGAGCAGCGGATCGAGATCGCTGCGGCGGGCGAGTTCGATGCCGACGAGCGCGGGCCCGGTCTCCCGGTTGGAGCGCTTGACGTACTCGAAGAGGGTGATGTCGTCGTCGGGGCCGAGCGCGTGGTCCAGGAAACGCCGCAGCGCCCCGGGCTCCTGCGGGAAGGAAATCAGGAAGTAGTGCTTGAGCCCCTCGAAGACCAGCGAGCGCTCGACGACTTCCGGGTAGCGCGAGACGTCGTTGTTGCCGCCGGACACCACGCAGACGACGCGGCCGCCCGCCAGCCCGCCGAGCTGGTCCAGCGCCGCCGACGCGAGCGCCCCGGCCGGCTCGGAGATGATGCCGTCCACCTGGTAGAGCTCGAGCATCTCGCTGCAGATGCGCCCTTCGGCAACGCTGCACATCTCGACGCCGCTCTCGCGAACCGTCGAGAAGGTGTGGTCGCCTGCCCGCCGCACCGCGGCGCCGTCGACGAAGCTGTCGATCTGCTCGAGGGCGACCGGATGGCCCGCGGCGAGCGCCGCCGTCATGCTCGGGGCGCCTGCCGGCTCGGCCCCGATCAGCCGGGTGCTACCCGGCTGGCCGGACAGCCACGCCACGGCGCCGGCCAGCAGTCCCCCGCCGCCGACCGGCAGCACCAGCACCTCCGGCAGCGCCCCGAGCTGCGTGGTGAGTTCGGAGACGACCGTCCCCTGCCCGGCGATGGTCCGGGGATCGTCGAACGCCGGGATCAGCACCGCTTCCGTCGCCGAGGCGTGCGCGACCGCCTCCAGGCTCGCGTCGTCGTAGGTGTCGCCGACGAGCTCGATGCTCAGCTGCCCGCGTCCGAGCTCGGCGATCCGGGCGCGTTTCTGCCGCGGCGTGGTGCGCGGCAGGTACACGGTGCCGTGGATCCCCAGCAGCTGGCAGCTGAACGCCACGCCCTGCGCGTGGTTGCCCGCGCTCGCGCACACCACCCCGGCGGCGCGCTGCTCGGGGGGTAGCTGGGCCATCAGGTTGTACGCGCCGCGCACCTTGTAGCTGCGTACCGGTTGCAGGTCCTCACGCTTGAGGTAGACCTCGGCGCCGGTGGCCGCCGAGAGCCGGGCGTTGCGCTGCAGCGGCGACGCGAGCACCACGCCCGACAGCCGCTCGGCAGCCGCGTCGACATCGGCCGCCGTCACCCGTGACCCGCTCATTCACAGAGTCAATCAGCTGTCGATCAGGTCAGCGATCAGCTGCCCGAACGGCGCATACTGCCCAAATGCCTCGTCACCGGGTCAGGCGCCCGTCCGCCATCCTGGCCCTGCTCACTCTCACCGTTCTCGCCGCCTGCAACTGGCGGACCTACCACGCCAACGGCGGCCGCACCGGCCTGCTCGCAAGCGCCAGCAGCGCCCGCACGCTGACCCCCGCCTGGTCCCGAACCCTCGACGGCGCGGTCTACGCCTCACCGATCGTGAACAACGGCACGATCTACGTCGCCACCGAAGCCGGCTCGGTCTACGCGTTCACCGCCGCCGGCGCGTTGCGCTGGCGTGCCCACATCGCCAACCCGGTACGGCTGTCCGATCTCAGGACGCGCGGGGCACCCTGCGGCAACATCGACCCGCTCGGCATCACCGGCACCCCCGTCTACGACTCAGCCACCAACCGGGTCTTCGCCGTCGCCGAGACGCTGGTGAACGGTGCGGTGCAGCACCTACTCGCTTCCATCAACGCGAATACCGGCACCTTCACCAAGCGCCTGGTGGCCCCGCCGCGCGGGAACGAGGCGGCGCACCAGCAGCGCGGCGCCCTTGCGCTGGACGGCAAGCGCGTGATCGTCCCGTTCGGCGGCCTGATCGGTGACTGCGGCAGCTACTTCGGGTCGGTCGTCTCCACCAGCACCGATCTGCAGGGCGCGCAGACCTCGTACGCGATCCCGACCACCCGCGAAGCCGGTATGTGGACCCCGCCAGGCCCGACCGTCCTGCCCGACGGCAGCCTTCTGGTGGCCGACGGCAACGGCGCCGCGACCGGCGGCGCATATGACGGCAGCGACTCGGTTGTCCACCTAAGCGCCGGACTGACCTTCCTCGACCGCTTCGCGCCGGCGACGTGGGCGGCCGACAACGCCGCCGACCTCGACCTCGGCTCCGCCGGCCCGGCGGTCACCAGCAACGGTTACGTGGTCCAGTCGGGCAAGCGCGGCGTCGTCTACGTGCTGCGCCTCAGTCACCTCGGCGGCATCGGCGGTCAGGTCAGCAGCGCGAGCGGATGCGACGCGTACGGCGGGGCGGCCGTATCGGGCTCGACCGTCTTCCTGCCGTGCCGGGCCGGGGTCCGCCGCGCCGACATCGGCTCGAACGGCAGTATCCGGCTGAGCTGGCAGGCGACCGGTATCCCAGGTGCGCCCGTCGTCTACGGCAACGCCGTGCTCGCCACCTCGCAGGCGACCGGACGGCTCTACATCCTCGACCCGACCACCGGAGGGGTACGCGCGTCGCTGGCCGTCGGCTCACTCACCCGCTTCGCGACCCCCGCGCTCGACGTCGGCCGCGCGTACCTGGGGACCACCACCGGACTGGTGGCCGTGAACGTCCGGTAACCGTCAGACGCGAAACCGCGGTGCGCGTCTTGAAGGACGCGCACCGCGACTCGGTGAGCTGCGTGGAGCTAGACCGTGATGGCGGCCTTGGTGATGGCGTCGTACCGAGCCGCGACGTCGGCCCAGTTGACGATGTTCCACAGCGCCGCGACGTAGTCCGGCTTGACGTTCTTGTACTGCAGGTAGAACGCGTGCTCCCAGGCGTCGAACACCAGCAGCGGTGTGTTGCCGATACCGACGTTGCCCTGGTGGTCGTAGACCTGCTGGACGGTCAGTCGCTTGCCGAGGCTGTCGAAGGACAGCACGCCCCAGCCGGAACCCTGCGTGGTGCCGGTGGCCTGGGTGAGCTGGGCCTTGAAGGCGTCGAAGCTGCCGAAGTCGGCGTCGATGGCGGCGCCGAGGGCGCCGCCGGGCTTGCCGCCCCCGTCGCCTGACAGGTTCTGCCAGTAGAGCGTGTGCAGGGTGTGGCCGGACAGGTGGAAGGCGAATGTCTTCTCGAGGCCGACGATGGCCCCGAAATCGCCCTTCTCGCGGGCAGCGGCTAGCTTCTCGAGCGTGTCGTTCGCGCCCTTGACGTAGGCCGCGTGGTGCTTGTCGTGATGCAACTCGATGATTTCGCCGCTGATGTGCGGCTCGAGGGCCGCGTAATCGTAGGGCAGGTCGGGCAGCGTGTAACTCGCCACGGGCAGTGCTCCCTCGTGAGGTTCGGCGGACGGAATCGTCCTGCCCGAAACGTTAGTCCTTAAGCGCTTGCCACTTGCACACCCACGCCTGAGCGTTCGATCGCCACCGGCACGATCGGCACGGCAATGGCCGGAAGGACGGCCGTCAGGGCGAATGCCAGCGGGTAGCCGAAAGCGGCGATGAGCGCCCCGAGCACCGGCGGCACGGCCGAGGCGATCAGGAACTGGGCGGTGTTCTGCGCCCCCATGGCCCGCCCGGCCCAGAACGGGCCGCCGATCTCGGCCACCGACGTGAAGGCCAGACCGTTGTCGGCCACGCTGACCACGGTCGCCAGGACGAGCAGCACGACGGCGGCCGGGGAGTCGAGCCAGTCGGCGAACGCCAGCGCGAGCATCACGGCTGCTGCTGCCGCTGCGACGCTGCGCAGCGGCTTCATGCGGCTGCCCAGCCGGTCCGACCATGCTCCGGCCGCCATCCTTCCCGCGGCGCCGAGCAACTGCGCCGCAGTGATCAGCACGCCCGCCGAACCGGCCGACCATCCGCGGTCGCTGATGAGCCAGACCAGCCCATACGTCCACACCACGAATTGCGGTACGACCAGCAGTACCGAGACCCCATGGATGCGCCAGAGCAGCGAACTCGCGCGGTAGGGATTCGCGAGCGCCTCTGCAGGCGCCTCAGCACGCGAGACCCGCGGCGGATCCGTGATCAGCGCGGCGCATGCCACGGCCATCACACCGGCGACGGCCGCCGGCAGCACCAACGCTCCACCGAGCCCGTGGGCCGCCGCGAGTCGCGGGATCGTCAACGCCGCCAGGCCCACCCCGAGCGGCTGTGCCATCTGCCGGATTCCCATGGCAAAGCCGCGCCGGTGCGGCGGGAACCAGCCGATGACCACCCGCCCGCTCGCCGCGTTCGTACTGGCCGCCGCCATCCCGCCCAGCAGCAGGAACCCCCCGATGAGCACGTACGGGCCGGAAAGGGCCGCGCCCGCCGCGGCAACCGCCGTGATCAGCAGCCCGGTCACCAGAACCCGCCGCTCCCCGATCCGGTCGACCAGGGCGCCCCAAGCGATGAGCGTCAGGACGAATCCGAGCGTCGGCATCGCCACCAGCACCCCGGCGCTCGCGAGACCGAGGTGGCGCCCGTCGTGCAGCACCGGGATGAGGAACGCGGCGCCGTTGGCGTACAGCGCGCTTGCCCCCTGCGCCGCCATGCTGACCGCGAGCATCACCCAGCGACGGCGGGAGCTCGGTCCCCGGATCGGCTGGACGCTCTCGGCCACGTGATGATCCTAGTATCTGGGAAGTTCTTCCTGGGATGTGATACGCGCGTCGCCGACTTTACCGTTGCGGCACGCCCCCGCGTCGCCCCGCTCCCGAAGTCGCTGCGGCAGAATGCCAGTCATGGCCGACTCCGCTCCCGTGACCACCGCACGCCTGCTGCCCGGCAAGCCCGTCGCCGAGGCCGTACTGGCCGACGTGGCCAACCGGGCCGCGAAGCTGCGCGAGCACGGCGTGACCCCGAGCCTGGCGACCATCCTCGTCGGCGACGACGACGCCAGCGCCGGCTACATCCGGGTCAAGCAACGCCAGGCCGCGGAACTCGGCTTCGACTCCCCCCACGAGCACCTGCCGTCGTCAGCCACCCAGGACGATCTGGTCGAGGTCATCGTCCGGTTCAACAACGATCCCGGCGTGCACGCCATGCTGGTGCAGCACCCGATCCCGGGCCATCTCGATTACGACGCCGCACTCGCGTCCATGAACCCGGACAAGGACGTCGACGGGATGCACCCGTTGAACGTCGGACGGCTCTCGCTCGGCCTGCCCGGGCCGCTGCCGTGCACGCCGGCCGGCATCGAGGCGCTGCTCGCGTTCTACGAGATCCCGGTCTCGGGACGCGAGGTCGTGATCCTGGGCCGGGGTGCCACCCTGGGCCGGCCGCTGGCGGTCATGCTGTCCCAGAAGCGGCCGACGGCCAATGCGGCGGTGACGGTAGTGCACACCGGCGTCCCCGACTGGCCGCGTTACACGGTTCGGGCCGACATCCTCATCGCCGCGGCCGGCGTGCCAGGCATCATCCAACCCGAGCACGTCAAGCCCGGCTCGGTGGTCATCGGCGGCGGCGTGCGTTACGAGGGGCGGCGACTGCTGCCCGACGTCGACGAGAGTTGCGAGCGGGTCGCTGGTGCGATCACCCCCCGAGTCGGAGGCGTGGGCCCGACGACGGTCGCGATGCTGTTCCGCAACGCCGTTGCTGCCGCGGAGCGCGCCAGCCTCTGATGTGGCGTAGCTGCGCAACGTGTGGTTGCCGCGGCGTTGCTCGCGCCGCATAACCGGCCTACGTGACGGTCGGGCCGTCGTCAGCAGAAAGGCTGGCATCGAGCCGATTTCGGGGTCGTTTCCCGTCGGTGCCGTCGCCGGGCGCGGCCTCGGCCCGGCCTCGGCGGGAGACGATGATGAGCTCTCCCCCGTCGACGAGCACATCGACGCCGGTGCCGAAAACCGAGGTGAGCCGGTCGACGCGGAGCACCTCTTGTGGCGGGCCCAATGCGACGATGCCGCCGGCGGCCATCAGCGCGATCACGTCCGAGAACTGTCCGGCGAGGGTGAGGTCGTGGACCGCACTGACCACGGTGAGCTCCCGCTCGCGGCGCAGGTCGTCGACGAGCTCCAGGGCGTCGAGTCGGCGGCCGAGATCCAGCGCGCTGGTTGGCTCGTCGAGCAGCAATATCGGGGCCTGCTGGGCCAGCGCCCGGGCGAGCACCAGCCGTTGCAGTTCCCCTCCGGACAGGCCGCCCAGCCGACGCTCGGACAGCCCGCCGAGCAGGAGTCGGTCCAGCAGTTGCGTGCACAACCCGCGGTCCGCGGTCCGCGGAGAAGCCATGTACCCCAAGTACGGTGTCCGCCCGAGAAGCACGTACTCGGTCACCGTCATGTCCGGCGGGAAGACAGGTCGTTGCGGGACATACGCGACGAGCCGCGCAAGCTCCCGGCGCGACAGGGCCCGGATGTCGTGACCACCGAGCCGGACGCTTCCGTGATGGCGGACCTGGTGCGCGAGGCATCGCAGCAGACTGGTCTTGCCGGCACCGTTCGGCCCGACGACCCCCAGCCACCGCCCGGTGCCGACCGAGACGGACACGTCCCGCAGCACGGGCGCGCCGCCCAGCGTCAGGCTCAACCCCTCAGCGGTGATCACGACAGCTGCTCCGCAGTCCGGCGGGAGCGCAGGACAAAGAGAAAGAACGGCGCCCCGATACACGCGGTCACCACGCCGAGCGGCACCTCGGCCGGCGCCTGCACGGTGCGCGCGGCCAGGTCTGCCAAGATCAAGAACGCCGCCCCGAGCACCATCGACAGCGGCAGCAGCAGCCGGTAGCCGGCACCGGCGGTGAGCCGCACGGCGTGCGGCACGATGATCCCGACGAAGCCGATCAGGCCGCTGACCGCGACCGCCGCCGCGGTGCCCAGCGTCGCGGCGGCCACCACGACCAGGCGCAGTCGCACGGTGTCCAGACCGAGGCTGGCAGCCTCCACCTCTCCCACGCGCAGCACGTCGAGCTGGCGGGAGTGGCCGAGCAGGATCAGCGCGGCCACCGTGACGTACGGCAGGATCGTGACGACGTCCGACCAGGAGGCCAGCGTGAGCCGGCCGAGGATCCACGAGTACACGTTCTGCACAGTGTCGATGTGACGCTGCTGCAGGTACGTCTGCACTGCGGTGAGCAGCGCGGCGACCGCGACCCCGGCGAGCAGGATCGACCCGGTGCCGCCCGCGATGCCCGGCGCCGAGGCGTGCCGGGACGTGCCCAGGGCATACGTGAGCGCCACCGCCGCGACGCCGCCGACGAAGGCGACCGGCGGGAGCGCCTGCGTGGCGCCGCCTGAGATGATCACAATTGTGGCACCGAGGCCGGCCCCGGCGGCGATGCCGAGCAGGTACGGGTCGGCCAGCGGATTGCGGAAGACGCCCTGGTAGGCCGCCCCGGCACCGGCCAGCATCGCGCCGACCAGCCCGGCGAGCACGACCCGCGGCAGCCGTACCAGCCACAGGATGTCGGCGTCGAGCGAGGGCACCGGCCGGTGCGGAAGCAGCGGCAGATGATCCGCCACGATCTGCAGCACGGTCGGGAAGGGGATGGCGGCCGGTCCCACGGAGATCGCGGCGAGCGCGGCGCCCGCGAGCGCGACGAATCCCAGGGGCAGCGCGCGCATGGCTCAGTTCCCCGCGGGCTTTGCGGCCAGCGCGTCGGCGACGGTCTGCAGCAGGTCGACAATCCGTGGCCCCCAGCGCGAGGCGATGTCGTCGTTCAGCGCTACGACGTGGTGCTGCGCAACGGCCGTGATCGCTGACCAGCCCGGACGGGCAGCCACGGACGCTGCGGTGGCCTTGCAGCACAGGCTGTCGGCGAGGAAGACGTAGTCGGGGTTCGCCTTGAGGATGAATTCCGCGGACAGCTGCGGGTATCCGCCGCTCGCCGATGCCCCGGACGCGGCGTCGGCGATGCTGTGCAGCCCGAGCAGCTTGAACAGGTGACCGACGAAGGTCGTGGAGGTGACGGTGTAGTACGTCGGGTCCAGCTCGTAGTAGTAGGAGGCGGACGTCTTCACGTGCGGCGCGGCGGCCAGGATGCGCTGGATCTGGCCGCGAAGGCGATCGTTCTCCTGGCGGGCCTGCGCCGCATGGCCGGTCACGGTGCCGAGCGCGCTGATCTCGGAGTAGACGTCATCGAGGGTGGCAGCGGCGGGCAGCACCAGGACGGGCACCGACAGCGCGGCCAGCCGCTTGACCAGTCCGCCCCGGTTGGCGTCGACGACGACGAGGTCCGGGTGCTCGGCGATCAGCGACTCGACGTTCGGCTGGGTGCCGGACAGCTTGGTGCGGGGAGCCTGCGCCGGGTACGTCGAATACTCGTCGACGGCCTTGACCTGCTTGCCGGCATCGATCGCGTAGAGCATCTCGGTCGAGGTTGGCGAGAGGGACACGATCCTGGTCGGCCGGTGGGTGACCCGGACCGTGGCCCCGGCGACGGTGACGGTGACCGGGAAGCCCGCGGAAGCCGTCCCCGCGGTGGATGCACTGGCCTTGGATGAGCCGGACGACGAGGAGCCGCACCCGGACAGGCCCACGGCGAGCAGGAACGGGATCAGCAGCGCGGTAAGTCGGCGCGCGGGACGGGTAGCAGGCACAGGATTCCTTCAGCAGGCGGGGAGCCTGGAACGCGCCCGCCGCGGCGCCGGAGCGCCGAGACGCGCCGCCCTTCCTCCGAGGACAGTCGTCTCACGCAGGACAGGCGTCCGGGCTCGTCCCCCGAAGGGGCATCACCGTTGCGGGACAGCGCCGGGATCACACCGGCTTCGCTGCACCCTGCGTCACCCCGGCAACAGACGAGGCATCCCGGACTGTACCGCCCCCTCCGGTGGACAGCGGCCACTTCCTCGCTGTCGGCTTGCGCAACTAGATAAAGGACGCTTCCTCGGCCAGCCCCAGATCCGGCCAGCCGCCGACGATCATCGTCTGCATGTTGCACCAGCCGGTGCCGCCGCCGACCGGGTCGCTCACCCGCATCACGGCGTCCCGGATCTGGTGAATCCGCGGCGCCACGGCCGGATCGGTGCAGTCCGGGATGTGCTCACCGTCGACGTGCAGCGCCCCGCGCCACTCGCCGTGGTGATGGCCGTCCAGACCGAAGTAGAGCCCGAGGCCGAGATGCACGCCGGTGTCGCCGAGCGCCTCCACCGTGACCGGCCGCGCCGAACCGTCGGCCATCCTGAAGTTCAGCGTCCCGCCGAGCACCCGGCGGTTACCCGAGTCGTAGCGCAGCACCGGCTCCAGCGACCCCATCGCCAGCACGGTGCCGTCGGCCTCCTCGACCGTGCCCTCGAACCGGCGCTCCTGATAGCCGAACGCGCTCGTCTCCCGGTACTGGTGGTGCATCGCGTAGTAGCTTCCGTCGGCGCGCTGCAGCACCATCGGTGACCACGAGAAGCGGAACGCCACCCCGCCCCCGAGCCCGTGCGAGGGCTCGAGGTCCGTCGCCGGGAGCCCGACGTCGTGGCGCACGCCCCAGGAGTGGTCGCGAGTGCCGAACCAGCCGGCGGTGGTGATTTCTGTACGGACCCCGTCCACCTCGACCCAGCCTTCGGCGAGCCCGGATTGGTGGTAGCGCAGCAGTTCGGTGTCGAGCCGGAATCCGCCGCGGGCCCGGGTGTGGTCACGCGCCTCCAGCACCGGCGGCGCGACCGAGGTGAACGTCCAGTCGAAAGCGATCGGCACCGGCAACGACTCGCCCGCTACGGGCAGGCAGGAGAACCGGATGCGCCGCATCGGTTCGACGATCCCGTACCCGAGTGGCCCGGCACCGAGTTCGTCGGGAGCGTCGGCCAGCCGCCGGCTCGCCCGCACGGTCCACTGCTCCTTCCCGCGCGAAACGCTGGCGTAGCCGTCGAAAACGTTGCGGTTGGTGTATTTGCCGACCCCGAAGCCGACCTGCAGCGAACCGTCACGCGCCGCCGCCATCGCGCAGACCTTCTCGGTCCACGAACGGTCCGCATGGGCCACGTACGCCTGGGTCTCGACGATCTGGTGAACGAACCATTCGTCGACCGCCAGCAGCGGCCCGTCCTCGGTCACGGGTGACACATTCGCACAACGTCGCCCTGCGACTTTTCGCAACGTCGCCCGGCGACTTTTCGCAACGTCGCCCGGCGACTTTTCGCAGCTGGGAAATAGTCCCTCCGAACGGCCCTGCCATGCCTCTGCGCGCCTGCCTACGCCAGGCGAAACGCGCGAAATCCGAGGGTGCTGGGCACTGAAACCAAGACCGCAAATAGGGTGGTTGAGCTGCTGATCTGCTGCTAGACTCGAACACATGGTCGAAGCGGGGTTCGGGGTGAAAGCAGCGCAGTTGCATGCGCTGGCCGCCGAACTCGCCGCCGCCGTATCGGCGGACACGTCCGGGGTGCTGGCCGTTGAGGTGTTGCCGGAGGTGCTGGGGGCGGGCCGGCAGCTGGATCTGCTGACCTGCCGGCTGATCGAACGTGCCGACCGGTCCGGGGCGTATGCCATGGATGGGGCGGCGTCGACGGCCGCGTTCGTGCGTGGCCTGTCGGGTGAGTCTGACGGCTGGGTGTCCAAACGGGTGCAGGCCGGGCGGGCGTTGGCGGATCGGATGCCGGTCACCGGCAAAACGTTCGAGGCCGGTGAACTCGGATTGGACCATGCCACCGTCATCGTGCAGGCGACCCGTGATCTGCAGCATGACCTGGCCGCCGAGCTGGAAGCCTTCCTTGCCGAGCAGGCGCCTCCGCTGACCCCACGCCAGCTTCGGGTCGTCGCCGAGGAAGTGCTCGCTGCTGCCGCCCCGGAGCAGTCAGCGGATGAGGCGGCCCGCAAACACGCCGCCCAGCGGCTGAACCTGTCCGAAACCCTCGACGGCCGGTGGCGCCTGGATGGCTGGCTGGACGCCGAAGCCGGCCTGATCGTCTCCAAAGCCATCGCGAGCTTTACCCGCAAACCCGATCCTGACGGTGATGTGCTCACCGAATCCGCCCCGTCCCGCCGCGCCGAAGCCCTCGTGCAAATGGCACGGCATGCTGGTGCCCACGCCGAGACCTGTCAGGGGGAAGGCGGCGGCCGGCACACCGTCAACGTCGGCCTGTCCCATCAAGCCCTGCTCGACGGTCTCGGTACCGCCGGGACCCCCGACGGGCAGCGCCTGCCCGCCGCCACCGCCCGGCGGATGGCATGCGACGCCGCCATCATCCCCGCCGTCTACGGCGCCGACTCCGAGATCCTCGACTTCGGCCGCCGGACCCGCACCATCTCCGCCGGACTACGACACTTCCTTACCGCCCGCGACGGCGGATGCACCTGGCCCGGCTGCGACCGGCCACCCTCCTACACCGAAGCCCACCATCGGAAACATTGGATCGACGGCGGCGAAACCAACCCCGAAGACCTCGAACTGCTCTGCGTGGCTCACCATCACAAAGTGCATGAGGGCGGCTGGAAAATGACCATCGGCAACGACCCCGACCGCACCCCCTGGTTCTGGCCACCCGACGGACGCCCACCCCTGCAAGGCCACCGCCGACCACTACTACGACCACCCGGACAAACCCCTCGGCGGATGTGAGACCCGGGCGAACCGCTATCCAGCTCAGCACCGTCAGTCGCCGCTCCGACGTGCGCGCGGTAACCGGCAGCGGGCGTTTCGCTTTCGCGCTCTTGTCACCGAACCAGCAGGCTCGTCAAGTGCCTACTTGCACCCGTTGATCAGGTGCGCGGTGGCTGTGCCACCCGCCGTCACAGTCGCTCGCACCGTTTGGTCATAGCGAGCGCTGACGATGTATAAGCCTTCTGGCAGCGGCAGCCTACGTTCGCGTCCACCGGCAATCGTGGCCTGGAAGACGACGTGGCTGCCGTTGCGAACGGAAACGACGACGGGGTAGTAGTGCGTCCCCGGACTGAGCCCGGCCCCCACGCAGGGGTCGGCCACGATGACCAGCGTTCCGCCGGGCGATTTCGTCGCTGCCGCTGACGATGAATTCGCCGTAGACGCGGGGGTCGAGAAACGGCCCGAGCTGCGCTCGCTGTGCGACGACCCAGCCGAACATCCGACCGTGCCGAGCACGACAAGAGTGCAAGCTACTGCGAATCGTTTCATGTGCATGAGACGCTCCAGCACGTTCTTAGGTTGCCCGAATTCGCTACTGGCGAGAGCACGCTATGTGCCGCTAGCGCCCACTCGGGAGCCTGGCACTATCGCGCAGTACAGGTTCGGGTTAGGGACGGAGCAACCGTGCGACCGGGTCGCGCGTCAGACAAGACATGCAAGTTGCCCAGCGGCACCGCCCGCACCCAGGGCGAGAGGTCGGCTGGCGAGGTGCGGCGGCCACTTGGTTGATCACGCTGGCCGCAGTCGGCGTGGGTATCGCGATCTGGGGTGGGCCCAACGATGGAACTCACCACGACTACTGCGGGCACGACACCTCGGTCCCGCCGGTCACGACGCAGGTGCTGTTGACAGCCCAGGAGCCGGAGCCGGTGATTCACGTCCACGTCGGTGACAGCTTCATTGCCAAGATCGACGGCGGGGCGTCCTCCGTTGTCGAACCCTCAGTGGCGCGTCGGGGTGTCGTATGTCTGGTAACCCGGTCCGCGCCGTCCGTTCACGTGGCGGTGACCTTCGTTGCGACCAGCATGGGGACGACCAGGTTGCTCTCCACCTTCAACCACATTGCTGGCGGCTTGGCCGCCGGCGCGTTCACCGCAACCGTCGTAGTTGCGCCCCGAAGCTGACCTACGGATCCTGCGCAGAAGGGATGCCGATACGGGGCGCTCGGCAACGCCGGTAATACCGGACGCTTCGTCAGGTTGCTTCGATGCCCAGCGCAGATGCGTCTACAGAAGCGCCAGCGGAAGGGGATCCAGTTCGACCCGTGCACCGTCATGGGGTTGCCGGTAGGCCACTCGGACGAGGTCTCCGTCAATTGTCGCGGTGACGGCAAGTTGCTTTCGTACGCGCGGGGCGGAGAAATCTAGCTCGTAACCAAGGAGGAGCACCGTCTCGACGGCGTCCATCACGGCCATCCTCTGAGCGAGCCGGCGCGGCGCGGGAACAGGGCTGCCAAAGCTGAGGATCGAAGATGTGCTGCCTCCGATTAGCCTTCCGTGCGCAAAAGCCCTTGTCCTACCGAACACAACGATCCTGACCTCACCACGAGGCGGCAGATGCGGTACCACCCGGCGCAACACCTCATCGGCCAGCCTCTGAGCCTTCGCGCCCTTGATCGCCATGATCCCATAGTGGCAGCCGCCTCCTGCGATTAGAGCCGCCCGCTGGAACCCAGGGCATGTCACGCGGAAGTGTCGTTCTCGCCCGTCTGGGCTCGACATCAGCACATGTACTTGTCCCCAGCCCAGCTCGACTGGCTGCCGCACTTGGGCTGCTCCGACGAGCGACCCGGATACTCAGGTCATGGCGACCCGGACAAGCGGCGAGATCGACGGGCCTGCGATCCCGCGCCGCTGGCTGGTGCAGGAAGTCTGGCTGGTCTTCGGGCTCTCGCTCGGCGCGTCCGGCGTCAACGCCCTGCTGCACCTGCTCGCCGACCTCACCAACGGCAAGGCGCTGCGCGCCCAGACCGCACTGCTGAACGGCTCGCAGGCGCCCGGTCGCCCGTGGCTCGACCTGGCGCTGCAGCTCACCGGCATCGCCTTCGGCCTGGTGCCGGTGCTGCTGGTGGCGCACTTCCTGCTGCGCTCGGACGAGAGCCTGCACGACATCGGGGCCGACTTCCGGCAGCCCCGGTGGGACGCGGCCCGCGGCGCTCTCGTGGCGGCCGCCGTCGGCGGGCGCCGGCCTCGCGTTTTACCTGATCGTGCACGCCTCGGGGGCCAACCTCACGGTCGTGCCCGAGGACCTGCCGAAGGTCTGGTGGCGCATCCCCGTCCTGATCCTGTCGGCGGCACAGAACGGCACGGTCGAGGAAGTGCTGGTCCTCGGCTACCTGATCCGCCGGCTGAGCCAGCTGGGATGGACCTGCGCCGCGCGCCCTGGTCGTCGCCGCAGCCGTACGCGGGAGCTACCACCTCTACCAAGGCTTCGGCGGGTTCGCGGCGAACTTCGCGATGGGTTTGATCTTCGGCTGGCTCTTCCTGCGGTGGAAGCGCGTGATGCCGTTCGTCATCGCCCATACCCTGATGGACGCTGTCGCCTTCGTGGGCTACGCGGAGCTGGCCGGCCACGTTTCCTGGCTTCCTGTGCCCGGCGGCTGACGCCGCAGCCCCGATAGAGCAAACTCACCCCATGCCTCAGCAGCCCCTTGCCGACATCGGAGTGACCGGCCTGGCCGTGATGGGCCGCAACCTCGCGCGCAACCTGGCCCGTCACGGCCACACCGTCGCGCTGCACAACCGCACCTACGCGCGGACCAAGTCCCTCGTCGACGAGCACGGGAGCGAGGGCACGTTCGTCCCCAGCGAGACGATCGAGGACTTCGTCGCCTCGCTCGCCCGCCCGCGCGCGATCATCATCATGGTCAAGGCCGGCGACCCGACCGATGCGGTCGTCGACGAGCTGGTGCCGCTGCTCGAGCCCGGAGACATCGTCATCGACTGCGGCAACGCCCACTTCACCGACACCCGTCGCCGCGAGGCCGCGCTCAAGGAGCAGCAGCTGAACTTCGTCGGCGCCGGCGTCTCGGGCGGCGAGGAGGGCGCGCTCAACGGGCCGAGCATCATGCCGGGCGGGTCGGACGAGGCCTACCGCAAGCTCGGGCCCATCTTCGAATCGATCGCCGCTCAGGTCGACGACGTGCCGTGCTGCGTCCACGTCGGGCCCGATGGCGCCGGCCACTTCGTGAAGATGGTGCACAACGGCATCGAGTACGCCGACATGCAGCTCATCGCCGAGGCGTACGACCTGCTGCGCCAGCGACTCGGTGCGTCGGCCGAAGAACTCACGCAGATCTTCGAGGAGTGGAACGAGGGCGACCTCGAGTCGTTCCTCATCGAGATCACCGCGAAGGTGCTCGGTCACGTGGATGCCGCCACCGGCAAGCCGTTCGTGGACATCGTGCTCGACCAGGCCGAGCAGAAGGGCACCGGACGCTGGACGGTGCAGAACGCGCTCGACCTCGGGGTGCCCATCACCGGCATCGCCGAAGCCACGTTCGCCCGCGCGCTTTCCGGCGGCGTGAAGCAGCGAAGCGCCGCCCAGGGAGTGCTGCCGGCAAGCGAAGCTGCGCCGCCGGTGAGCGATCGCGCCGCCTACATCGACGACGTGCGCCAGGCGCTCTACGCCTCCAAGGTGGTCGCCTACTCCCAGGGCTTCGACCAGATCGCCGCTGCCAGCGAGGAATTCGGCTGGGGCATCGACAGCGGCGCCATGGCGCGGATCTGGCGCGGGGGCTGCATCATCCGGGCCCGTTTCCTGAACCGGATCACCGAGGCCTACGAACGCGATCCGAACCTCCCGCTGTTGCTCGGAGACGGCTACTTCACCGACGTGGTCGGCCGGGCCGTGCCGTCATGGCGCCGCGTGGTCGCCGACGCGGCGCTCTCGGGCGTGCCCACCCCGGCGTTCTCGTCATCGCTGGCGTACTACGACGCCGTGCGGGCCGAGCGGTTGCCCGCTGCGCTCATCCAGGGCCTGCGTGACTACTTCGGCGCCCACACCTACCACCGCACCGACCGGGCGGGGACCTTCCACACCCTCTGGTCGGGCGACCTGAGCGAGACGGAGAGCTGACCCTCGATGCAGACCCGGGTTGCCGACCTGCTCGGCATCGACATCCCGATCATCCAGGCGCCGATGGGCTACATCGCGCGCGCCCAACTCGCCTCGGCCGTCTCCAACGCCGGCGGCATGGGAATCGTGGAGACCTCCTCCGGTCGGCTCGAGGAGGTCAAGCTCGAAATCAAGAAGATGCGCGACCTCACCGACAAGCCCTGGGGCGTGAACATCGCCCAGTTGATGACGCGCGATCCCTCGATCGTGGACTTCGTCGTCGAGCACGGGGTCCGGTTCGTGACGACCTCCGCCGGTGACCCCGCGGTGCTCGTCCCCGCCCTGAAACAAGCTGGAATAACGGTGTTTCACGTCGTTCCGACCTTGCGCGGAGCGCTCAAGGCCATCGCCGCCGGGGTCGACGGGCTGGTGATCGAAGGCGTCGAGGGCGGCGGCTTCAAGAATCCGAACGGCGCCTCGACGATGGTGCTCGTGCCGCTGATCGCCGCCGCCGTTGATGTGCCGATCGTGTCGGCGGGCGGGATCAGCGACGGGATCTCCATGGCGGCGGCGTTCACGCTCGGCGCCGAGGGAGTCCAGATGGGCACGCGGATGCTGACGGCCGCCGAGTCGCCCGTGCACGAGAACTGGAAGCAGGCGGTGGTGGCCGCCGCGGAGACCGACACGGTCGTCGTCAACCGCTACGCCAAGCCGGCCATGCGCACGCTACGCACCGACTTGTCGAGCGGGGCCGAGCGCCAAGACGTCGCGCCGCCGCTGGCTCTCGAGGGCCTGATGAAGCTCTACTTCGGCGGCGAGATGAACGCTGCCTACGCTATGAGCGGTCAGGTCGCCGGACGCATCACCCAGGTGTTGCCGGTCCGCGAGATCCTCGAGACGACGTGGCGGGACTGCCAGCAGCGGCTACGCGCCGTCGGTGCCGCCGCCGGCTGATTCGGCCAGCACCATCTCGCGGTGCAGCCGCGTGAGTTTGAGCGTCTTGATCCGCCACTGCCCGTCAACCTTCTCGTAGGTCTCGTGGTAATGGCCGTAGCCGTGCAGGTGAACCAGCGGTGAGCCTTCGGGCCACCACAGCTTGTCCTCCATCGACCAGATGCCGCTCGCCGTGGTCTCGGTATGCAGCGTGATCTCCGGCATGTGCCCGTGGTGGACCGTGCGCACCGGCTCGATATTCGCCCGCAGGTACGGCATGAACTCAGCGACCCCATGGTGGACGGTGCCATCCTCGCCGGTCATGTCTATCTCCACGTCGGCCGCGAACACCTGGGTCATCCCGTCCCAGTCCTTGGTGTCCATCAACCGGAAGTAACGCGCCTTCAACTGCTTGATCGCCTCGACGTCATCCATGAACCGGCTCCTTGCCGCTCGTCTCAGAAATGCAGCCGCCGGCCGGGAGATCCCGGCCGGCGGCTGGTTGGAGCTAGTACTGCGAACGGGTCACCCAAGAACGGAAAGGGGAACGTTCTTGAAGCAGGTGAGCGGAACCTTCTCCACGTACTTGCCACTGTCGATCTGCACCAGCGAGCCACAGGGCACGGCGTTCTGGTGGTCCCTCGGGAAGGAGATCGGTCCGATACCACCCGGGACGTTGTACGTCGAACCGTCGTTCGCCGTCGTCAGGAAGCCGGCGCGGCTCAGGTTCTTGCCGGCCTTCTGCAGGTGGTGCAGGAAGATGTCGGCCGAGTAGTACCCGATCGCGATGTCCTGCGTGAGTGCCTTCTGGCTCGGGTCAACGGCCTGCACATCCTTCAGCATCTGCTGGGTTGCCGGCGTGTTCGCTTCGAACGCGCTGTACTGGATGAAGACGTACTCCTTGTCCAGGTTGGTCCCAGCAGCACCAGAGAGGAACGCCGGGTCGTAGGTGACGGCGTTCATCTGGATGCCCTTGAAGCCCGAGTTCGTCAGTGCCTTGGTCAGACCTTCGGCGTTCGGCACGGTCGTGACGTGGAACATGACGTCAGGAGCCTTGCCACCGTTGGACGTGAGGATGGCCTGCGCATACGGCGAGAAGTCCGTCGTCGGGCTGGTCGAGGGAAGGATCGACTTGGAGTAGGTGACCTTCCAGTGGTCAGCGACGAACGCGGCCTGGATGACCTTGATGCCGAACTGGCCGGCGACGTCGTCCTCGGAGATGAGTGCGACAGTCTTGCCCGTGCCGTCCGGAATGCCGAGCAGCTTCTCGACCAGACCGGCAGACGCGGTCGAGACCTCATCGGTCTTCGTCAGCGGAACCAGGCAGCCGGTGTAGCCGAAGCCGACATCGTTGTTGCAGAACGCCGGGGTAATGCCCCAGCCGTAGAACGGCACCTTGTTGTTCACCAGGTAGGTACCGCCGGCGGCCAGCACCGGGCTGACCATCGGCACGATGGCGAAGGCCTTGTCCTGCTCGACGATCTTCTTCACCGTCGGGAGGTCCTGCGCCGGGTCCAGCTTGTTGTCAGCCGAGCCGAGGTAGTTGATCATGCGGCCGTTGACGCCGCCCTCTTTGTTGGCCCGGGCGAAACGCGCCTTGGCGCCGAGTTCAGCGAGCGCCTCGGACTGGCCGGAGGCGCTGGTCTTGTCGACGTCACCCTCGATGGTGATCGACGTACTCGTGAAGCCCTGAGCCGGGTTGGCGTTACCGCCACCGCTCCCCGACGCCGGCGCCCCCGAACTCGGTGGGTTCGTTGTCCCACCCTTGGAACTGCTGCCACAGGCGGCGAGCGCCAGCGCCAAGGAGGCGCCCAGCGCCACCAACGCCGTCTTTCTGTTTCTCATCGTGCCTCCATGTCGGGCTTCGTCGCCCTTACTGGCCAGCCGGCCCATCCGGCTGGTCCACATCCTTGTGAGCGCGCGCGCCCACTCCTGGCGCTCACGCGCCGCTCATCCCTAGCGCTCACGCGCCGCTCATCCCTGGCGCTCACGCGCCGTGCACCGAAGCGGCGTCGGCCTCGGCGGCCTCCACCTCCGCTGCCAGTTCCCGGTCGACACCGAGATAGGTCGCCGCCAGCGCCGCCGCGTTCACCTCAGAGGCATCTCGCGACCACGCCACCTCGCCGAGGGCGAGCGCGATCACCTTCTCGGCTACGTGGGCGATCCCGTGCAGCTTCTCCTCGACCAGCAGGACCGCGCATCCGGTGGCGGCGATCTCCTTGAGAATCTCCATCACCTGCTCGATCACCAGCGGCGCGAGGCCGAGCGACGGCTCATCGGCGATGAGTACCCGCGGCGGCTTGGCCAGCAACGGTGCGAGCGTGAGCATCTGCTGCTCGCCTCCGGAGAGCACCCCGGCCGCCAGCTTGCGGCGCTCCTGCAGCACCGGGAAACGCTGGTAGACCATGGCGCGCTGGTCGGCGTCGAGCACGAGTCGCAAGTTCTCCTCGACGCTGAGCCCGGCGAAGACGCCCCGCGACTCGGGAGCGAGCACGAGCCCGGCCCGCGAGCGCTTGTGCGCCGGCAGGCCGTGCAACTCGACGCCGTCGAGGATCACCGTGCCGGAGTCGGTCGCAACCAGCCCGGTGATGGCCGAGCACAGCGTCGTCTTGCCGGCACCGTTCGGCCCGAGGACGGCGACGATCGAGCCGGCATGGACGTCGAAGTCGATGCCGTGCAGCACCTCGACCCCGTCGTAGCCGGCGCGCAGGCCGCGTACCTGCAGCAGCGCGGGAGCGGGCAGGCCGTCGCCGGTCTTCGTGAGCAACGGCGCGTCCTCCCGGGCGGCAGGCACGGCGGGGGCCGGCTCGGCACCGATCGTCGCCGCAGGCGCGGTGGACGGCGCGGGCGCGGTTTCGCCGAACCGGCGCAGCGCCCGCCCTTCGGGCGACGAGCTTGCGGCCGAGCTTGCGGAACTCCTCAGCCGTGTCGCCCATCCAGCCCTCGGGGTTCTTGGCCAGGCCGATGCCGCCGAGCCCGAAAAGCATCGTGGGCAGGTAAGAGGAGTGAGTGATGTATTCGTCGAAGAAGTGCGGCGCCATCCCGTACACAAGCGCGGCCATAACGGCGCCCCCGGGCTTGCGCACCCCGAAGGCCACCACCACCGCGAGCCAGACCAGTCCCTCGGTAGCGGTGTGGTCCCCATTGGTGAGTTGCCGGAATAGGCGCCGTAGAGGATCCCGCCCAGGCCCGCCATCGCGGAGGAGATGACGAACAGCGCGAACTTCTGGCGGGCCGTGTTCACCCCGGACGCCTCTGCCGCGACAGGCGAGGATCGGACCGCGAGCATCGCCCGGCCGGACGGCGAGCGCTCCAGGTTGTGCACCAGCCACACCACGAGCAGCACGATCGCCAGCACCAGCAAGGCAAAATTGCGGTTACCGGACTTGGTCAGGCTGTCGAAGCTGATGCCGAACCACTTCGGGCGGGGGAAGAGCCAGCCGCCCGCCTCCTGGTTGCTGAGTTTCTGGATCTGGAACACCATGACGTCACCGATGAAGGCCAGCGCCAGGGTCGACAGCGCCAGTGGCAAGCCCGCCCAATCGCAGTGACGGCAGCGAGACGATCGCTCCCGCCACGGCGGCAACCAGTACGCCGAAGATCAGCGCAGCGATGAACGGCCAGTTGCTGCTGAACAGGAAGTGGTGATGCTCCGACAGCAGCAGGCCGGCAGACAGACCGGCAGCCGTCACGAAGGATGCCTGCGCCAGGCTCACCATCCCGCCGATGCCGGTGACCACGACGAACGACACGAACACGGGTGCGAGGCACAGTCCCGCCATGGTGTAGCCGAGCCACACCGAACTCGTCAGCAGGATCCAGACGACCAGCACGATCGTCGCCGCGGTCCAGGGCCAGACCCGGCGCCAGACCGGCAAGCGGTTGATGTCGAACCCGCGCATCTTCTCGTCGGACACCGTTCCTGCGCGCCTGCCACGAGTCGCGTTCAGCAGCAGCAGGCCAATGAAGATCAGGATGTACGGGGTCGCGCTCGCCAGGCCCGTGACACCGACGTGCGGTGTGATGTACCCGGCCAGCAGGTTCTGGGCCACGCCCAGCCCGAGGCCGAACGTGAATGCGAGCGGGATGCTCGTGAAACGCGCGAACACCGCGGCGGCCGCTGAGACGAGCATCGCCTCCGTGTAGTTGTTCGGAGCGGCGAGCGACAGGAGCGGCGCACCGAGCACCCCGGCCAGCCCCGCAAGCGTCGTCGACAGCGTCGACGAGATCAGCGACGAGCGGCCGGGGTCGACCCCGCGCAGCGACGCCAGGTCACGCCGGTCGACGCAGGCCCGCATCTGCAATCCCAGCGGGGTGCGGCGCACCAGGATCCACAGCAGCACCGCGGTGAAGGCCGCCGCCGACAGGATCGCGAGCTGGTCGGTGTTGAAGGGCACCAGCTTCGTCAGGTGCCATACGTGCGCCGGGGTCGGCCCGACTCCGGGTGGCGTGGTGACGAGATCGGTCGTCTTCAGATTGGCCTCGCCGACGACGTACAGGCCTGCCGCGGGTAAGGCAATCGACAGGCCGATCGTGGCCACGATCTGTGCGGTGATCCCCGATCTGGCCAGCTTGCGCAGCATGACGACGTCGAGCAGGACGCCCAGCAGCGGCGCAAAGACGAGGACAGTCACGAGCGCGGCCGGAACGATCGGCCAATGCGCGAAGCTGTGCAGCTCGAAGAAGGTCAGCGCCGACACGAAAGCGGTAGCGCCGTGGGCGAAGTTGAAGACGCCCGCCACCTGATAGGTGAGCACCAGCCCGGACGAGAGGATGGCGTAGAGGCCACCGGTCACGATGCCCGACAGCACCAGGGTCAGGAGCTTGCTCATGCGGCACTCGATCCGAGGTAGGCAGCGGTCACTTCGGGATGGCGACGGACCTCGTCGGGCGTGCCCTCCGCGATGCGGCGGCCGAGATTGAGCACGACGACCCGGCTGCACTCGCGCATCACGAAGCTCATGTCGTGCTCGACGAGCAGCACCGCGCACGACTGCTCGTCGCGAATGCGGTCGAGGGCCGCCGCCAGGTAGCCGATCTCGGTCTCGTCCAGGCCCGACGTGGGCTCGTCCAGCAGCATGACCTTCGGCTTGTCGACGGTCGCCCTGGCCATCTCGAGCAACCGGATCTGTCCGATGGTGAGCCGGCCGGCCCGCTCGCGCGAGAGCTTGGAGAGCCCGAAGATGTCGAGCGCCTCGCGGACCTGCGCGCGGCGCTGGCCCTCGACACGCTTGCGCCACGGTAAGCGCAGCAGGTCGGCGACGACCCCGCCTCCCCCGCCGCGCCATTCCACGGCGACCATCAGGTTGTCCTCGACCGTCAGGTGGCTGAAGGGCTGCTGCTTCTGGAAGGTGCGGCGAAGGCCATGGCGTGAGCGCCAGGTGGCAGTACGCCGGGAGACGTCGGTGCCGTCGAACCTCACCCGCCCGCTGGTGGCCTGCTGGACGCCGGAGATGACGTCGAAGAGCGTGGTCTTGCCCGCGCCGTTCGGACCGATGAGCCCGCAGATCTCGCCGCGCGTGACGGAGATGGACACGTCGTCGAGCGCGGTGACGCCGCCGAACTTCTTGCCGATTGCCGAGGCTTCGAGCACCGGGGTGGGGGAGGTCATCATCCGTCCGTTATGAGGTGGCAGCCGCGCGGCGGAAGGCCGTCGTGCGGTGCTCCGGGTCGGTATCGACCTTGGGGATCACGTACTTGCCGAGCAACTCGATGGTGCGCACGACCTCCTCGATCGGCGCGGGACCCACGCCGAACGTGAGCTGGTCGACCCCGATCGACTCCCAGGCCTTGGCCTGCTTCAGCGCGTCCTCCGGGTCGCCGAGCAGCAGCCCCCCCGACTCCAGGTAGCTCGGCACGTCGGCCAGGGTCGGCTCGGGTATGCGCTCCGGCCAGGTGGGCACGTCCGCAGGGTGCGGGAACGTGTCGTGATACCGGAACACGTTCGACACCAGGTAATTCGGCCGGCACTCGGTGAAGGAGCGGTAGGCCTCATTGCGGTCCTCGGCCACGTACGCCGCGATGCAGCACATCAGGTTGTCATTGACGTACGCGCCCACCGGCTCGGCGTCGGCCACGGCCTTCTTGTAGGAGGCCACCGCCTTCTCGGCGCTCGCGAAGTCACCCACCGAGAAGCCGAGCACCCCCAGCCCCTTGCGAGCGGCCATCTCGTACGACGACGGGTTGCCCGCCGCGTACCACATCGCCGGGTGCGGCTTGTGGCGCGGCTTGGGCAGGATCTTGCGCGGCGGCAGGCTCCAGAACTTGCCCTCGTAGCCCTCGTAGGTGTCCTGCAGCCACATCTTCGGGAACTCGCCGATCACGTCTTCCCAGATCTCGCGAGTGCCCGACAAATCCTTCATTCCTGGAAGGAATCCGAGGATCTCGTGGCTGCCCGCGCCGCGTCCGGTGCCGAACTCGAACCTGCCGTTCGAGAGGTGGTCGAGCATCGCCACCTTCTCCGCCACCTTGGCCGGGTGGCTGACCTGGGGCAGCGGGTTGAAGATGCCGGAGCCCAGGTGGATGCGCTCGGTGGTGGCGGCCAGGTAGGCGAGCAACACCTCGTTGGCCGACAGGTGGGAGTACTCGTCCAGGAAGTGGTGCTCCGACGCCCAGACGTACTTGAAGCCCGCCTTGTCCGCCGCTTCCACCGCCGCGATGTCATAGGCGAACGACTCGTACTCGGCGTTGGGGTTACCTTCGCGGCGGAACGCCGGCGTGTAGCCCTGGATGAAGATGCCGAACTCCATGGCTGCCTCTCTGCTCACGTGTGGTCTGGGGTGGTCTGGGATGTGGTGCGTGCTTCTCTGTGCGCCAGCCGACCTGACTAGGAGTCAGATCACGCAAAGAGTCACCATGGCATAGCAACGCCGCCGTTTGTGCGCAATACCTGACCTGTTACAAAACGAGCCGCCTTCCCGGCAAGGTAGAGCACCGTCAGCGCGATGTCTTGCGGATCTCCGACAAGGCCGAGTGGCGATTGCGCGGCGCGCGGCCCGAGCACCGCGTCGCGGCGTTCCGGATCGACGGTGCCGTCCGCGTTCAGGAAGTGTCGCGAGGTCATGGCGGTGATGGTGAATCCGGGCGCCACCGCGTTGACCCTGATTCCGGCCGGCCCCACCTCGACGGCCAGCGTGTGCGTCAGCTGCGCCAGTGCTGACTTGCTCACCGCGTAGGCCGCCAGCGTGGGCGCGGGCACGTCGATGGCAGCCGACACCATGTTGATAATTGATCCGCGGCCCGCTGGTGTCATCGCCGCGACGGCAGCCTGGCAGCCGTACAGCGCCCCGCGGAAGTTCACGTCGAACACGGCGTTGAACTGCTCGTCGGTCATGTCAGCGATGAGCACCTGATCGATGACCCCGGCGATGTTGCACCAGATGTCGAGCCGGTCGTGCTGCACCGAGACCTCGGCCGCGAGCTCGAAGACGGCGTCGCGGTCGCAGACGTCGACCTCGCACGGGGTCGCGTTCCCACCGGCGGCGGCAATCGCATCGGCCGTGCTCTTCGCACCGTCGGCGCTGCGGTCGGCGCACATCACCGTGGCTCCCGCCTGAGCGAGCAGCCGCGCGGAGGCGGCCCCGATCCCACTGCCCGCACCCGTGACGACAGCAACCTGCCCGTCGAGCGCGAACGCGTCGGCAAACCCAGCAGCGGGACTCATCGAACGGCCTCCTCAGGTACCAGCTCACGAACGTCGGGGACGGCCGAACGCCCGCGCACGGCCGCGGTGACCTCGTCGGCCGCGGCCCGCAGCAGCTTGCCGTGACGATGCACGTCGACGCCGGGCAGCGCACTCGGAAAGCCCACGAGCGTCAGTGCAAGGCTCACGCGCCCGGCGGCGTCGAAGATGGGTGCGGCCAGGTAGCTCAGCCAGTAGCTCGCGTCGGGATCGAGCTCGATCAGCTGATAGTCCTCGTCGGTCAGATCGCCGACGAGGCGGGCGGCTTCCGTGGTGGCGTACTGGCCGCGGGCGAGTTGGGCAGCAAGCGTGCGGCCGAGCCGCTCGCGTACCGGGTTCTCGAGCCCGATGGCGTAGCCGCGATCGTGCACCGCGCGAAGCCCGCGGCGGTAGCTGTCGGGGAGCTTTCCGGCCGCCTCGGACCACGGGCTGAACGCGGCCTCGACCGTCGCCTGCTGCGACCAGGCGAAAAAGACCGTAGCGAGGGGGGGAACCAGCGGTACCCGCTGGCCGATGGCCGCCGTCACCGAGAGCGGGGCGGGAACTCCGCTCTTGGCCAGGATGACGATCTCGGCTCCGACGACGGCGCTGGCCATGCACTCGAGCCCGAGTTCCGTGCCCAACTCACGCATCTTGTCCTGAGCGTAAGGCAGCTCGGGATAGCCCTGACGGGCCGCCTCACCCAAGGCGATGAGTCCAGGGCCGAGGCGATAGCTGGGCCCCGCGGGATAGCGCAGGAGCCAGCGGTTGGACGTCAGCGACGCGAGCAGCGCATGGCACGTCGCCTTCGACAGCTCGGTCTGCCGGACGATCTCGGCGAGCGTGAAGTCGCGCTCGGGATCGGCGCTCAGCAAAGCGAGCACGCTCGCCGCGCGCTCAACACTGGGATTGCCGCGACTCACCGAACGTCGCCACCTGCAACACGCGCAGCAGCGCGGGACACCGCTCCACCGATGACCTCGGCCATGATCGCGTGCCCCTCATCTCCGGGATGGACCCCGTCGGGCAGTTGGTCACCGCGCAGCAGTGCAAGACCCGGCACGAGATCGATCGGCCCGCCGTCGCCCGGATTCGCGACGAACTCCTCGACCTCCGCGCGAAGGTCGGCGAGGGTGGCGCCGAGCCGGTTGGGCGTGGATTCGGCGTCGGGTCGCACGACCGGGCTGGAGACGACGATCGGCGTCTCAGGATGCCCCTCACGCAGGATGGACAGGAATGCGCGGAGGTTGGAGCCGAACAGTGCCCTGCTGTGCGGGATACGCGTCCAGCAGTTGGTGCCGTACGCGAGCGAGATGACGTCTGCCGGCAGCTTGGCGATCTGCTCCGCCGAGGCGAGCTCACCGCGGCAGGAGCCGGCGTAGCCGAGGTTCACGACGTCGAGCCCGTGGCGCCGGGCGGCCAGAGCGGGCCAGCAGTAAGCCGGACCGGACGCGATCCAGCCTTCGGTGAGCGAGTCGCCGTACGCGAGCCAGCGCGGTCCGCGGGGCGCGGCTTCCAGCGAACCGCCGGTGGCCCGCGCCGCGGTGAGCGTCGGTTTCATTCCCTCCGGGAGGTAGACCGTCACCACCTCGTCGGCCGCTCCGGCTATATCCAACCGCACGGTGCCGCCGCCGAGCGACGCCGGCGCGCTCGAGAGCTCCCGTTCACCGCGCCACGCGCTGAAGTGCGTGCCCGCGCCCTCACCCCGATAGCCGAGGTCGTCCGTGGCGCACGTGTAGTCGATCTCGACGCCTGACGCATCGCCGACCAGCTCGAGCCTGACGCCGACGGGAATTTGTGCGGTGCCCCACGTATCCCCGGGAAGCCGGTCGTCGGCCGGATCCGAGCGGGGATACGCGGCCCCGGCGGTCCCGGTCCATGCGGCGCCGCGCAACGCGTCGTCAAGCAACACGTCAGAGCTCCGGCAAGGGGTAGGGGAACTTCACGCCCACGCCGCCGTCGACGGTCAGGGTCTGGCCGTTCACGTAGGCCGACAGATCGCTGACCAGGAACAGCAAGGGCCCGGCGATGTCGGAAGTCTGTGCAACCCGGCGCAGCGGGGCGTTCTCGGCGTTGCGCTGCTTGCCCGCCTCACCGAGGAAGGCCGACACCCGCGGGGTCCACACGACGCCCGGGGCGATCGCGTTCGTCCGCACCCCGGATGGCCCGAGTTCGACGGCGACCGAGCGAACCAGCGACATCAGCCCCGCCTTGGCCGCTCCGTACGCCGCGTGCTCCGGCGCGCCGGTGAGCCCGGAAACCGAGGCGACGAACGCCATCGACCCGCCGCCGGACTCGGCGAGGAGCCGTCCGAACAGCTGGGTGATCAGTTGAGCGTGGCGCAGGACGATCCGGAAGTGCCAGTCCCACTCCTCGTCGTCGATGTCGATGAGCGCGCCGTAGTGCGACATCCCGATGATGTCCACCACCGCATCCACCCGGCCGAGGGCGGCCACCGAATCGCGCACGAGCCGCTCCATCTCGGAACGGTCAGTGGCGTCACCCGCCCAGGCGATCCCGCCCGTCTCCGCGGCGATCTCGTCCGCCAGATCCTGCTCCACATCGACACACATGACGCGGGCGCCGCATTGCGACAACGCGTGCGCTGTCTGACGGCCGATTCCCGCACCGGCGCCGACTACGACCACGCCCTTGCCGTCAAGGCGCAGCCGGCCCGGGAAGTCCGGAACCGGCGTGTCGTCGGTGCGCGTCACGCCGAGCTCCCAGCAGTCGCGGCCGGCGCGGCCACCTTCGGCTGGTACGCCGCCAGCTCCGGGATGACTTCCTTGCCGAGCACCTCGATGGTGCGCTTGATGTCCTCGTGCTCGAGGAAGCCCCATTGCACGTAGCAGATGAGCTCGTCCACACCGAGGTCGGCATAGTGCTTCATCTTGCGCACACAGGTGTCGACGTCGCCGATGACGATCATGTCAGCGGCATCGAAGGTCTCGACCGGCACCTCGCCCTTCATGAGTCCGGAAAGCAGCGGGAAGGCGCTGTCGCGCTCTTGCGGTGACAGGTGCGGGAGTTCCCAGTCGAGGGTGAACTGGGCGAGGTTGCTGTACCACCAGGCGACCGAGTCCCAGACCTGGCGGTCGGCCGGCCGGCGGTCGTCGCGAACGTGCACGAGGGTGTAGGCGGCGACCTTGTTCGTGGTGACGTCGGTCAACGGCGTGGCACGGGCCGCCGCCGCGCGATACGCGGTCACCTGAGCGGCCATGGTTTCCAGCGGCTGCATGATCGAGAACGAGAGCAGGCCGAGCCCGTTGGCGCCGGCCACCTCGGCGGAACCCTGCGAGGTCGCCGCCATCCAGCACGGCGGGTGCGGATCCTGCCACGGCTTCGGGGTCACCATCCGCCTGGGGAAGCTGAAGCGCTCGGACTCGTACTCGAAGTACTCCTCCCGCCACATCCCGCAAACGATCTTGATGGCCTCGGCCCAGTCGTCGCGCGACTTCTCGCGGTCAACGTGGAACGCCGTCTGCTCCATCGGCGTCGAACGTCCGGTGCCCCACTGCACCCGGCCCTGCGACAGCAGGTCGACGGTGGCCACCTTCTCGGCGATGCGCTGCGGCGGGGTGAAGGCGAACGGCGTGAGGGTCACGCCGAAGCCAAGGCCGATCTGCTCCGTGACCCCGGCGAGATGCCCGAGCAGCACCTCCGGCGACGGGCAGTGCGAGCGGCCTTCGCGGAAGTGATGCTCGACGGCCCAGATCGTGTTGAACCCGACCTTGTCGGCAAGCCGGATCTGCTCGACGGCCTCACGGTAGGCGCGTCTTTCAGCGTCGCGCTGCCCGTACGGATGGGGCCGCCCCCACGGCTTGGGTGCATCAACCTCGTACAGGACGTCGAGTTTCACGCTCACCTGCTCCAGCAGTCAGTTCGCATATACGAACGCACGGTCTCAGCGTCGAACACCGTTGCAGTGACCTGACGCCACGTCAAGTTCAAGCGCCGTCAAGCCACTGAAGTCCGGCGCGGTACGCTGCCGCCGCTGGCAGCGGCATCACATCACGGAGGCGTGAAATGGTCGCGCCGGGCGTTCAGCCGGTATCGGGAATCGAAAGGGCGAAGCTTCCATGGGGCGTTTATCAGGCCGGGTGGCCTTCATCACCGGCGCTGCGCGAGGGCAGGGCCGCTCGCATGCCGTCCGCCTGGCCGAGGAGGGCGCCGACGTTGTCATCTCCGACATCTGCAGCCGCGTCGAAACCAACGGCGTCGCCCCCGCGACTCCCGACGACCTCGCCGAGACCGTCCGCCTGGTGGAGAAGACCGGCCAGCGGGTGATGGCCCGCCAGGCCGATGTTCGCGATCTTGCCGCACTCGAGTCGCTCGCCGATCAGGCCGTGAGCGAGTTCGGCGGCATCAACGTCGTCGTCGCCAACGCCGGCATCCTTTCCTGGGGCAACGCGTGGGAGCTGTCCACCGAGGCGTGGAACGAGCTCATCGCCATCAACCTGACCGGCGTCTTCCACACCATCAAGGCGACGGTGCCGCACATGATCCGCGCCAAGAAGGGCGGCTCGATCATCCTGACGAGTTCCTCGGCGGGCCTGAAGGGACAGCCGTTCACGCTGGCGTACACCGCGGCCAAGCACGGCGTCGTCGGCATCACCCGGGGCCTGGCGAACGAGCTCGGTGAGCACGACATCCGGGTCAACAGCATCCATCCCGCCGGCGTCGCCACCGAGATGATGAACGTCGACGGGCTGTTCCAGATGATCCAGCAGCACGCCGCCACGCTCGGCCCGGTGTTCATGAACACGCTCCCCCACCAGTCGATGAAGCCCGAGGACGTCTCCGGCGTCGTCGCCTTCCTCGCCAGCGACGAGGCGCGCTACCTCACCGGCGCGCAGATCCCCGTCGACCTCGGCACCCTCAACCGCTGACGCGCCAAGTTCTTAGAAAGGTTTCGCTCATGAGCACAACTGCAGCAACGCGTACCGGCAACTGGGGCCGCTGGGGCGACGCCGACGAGCGCGGCGCGCTCAACCTGCTCACCCCGGAGGTCGTGCTGCGCGCGACGCAGGCCTGCCGCACCGGCAAGGTCTACAACCTCGGGCTGCCGGTGCAGCGCAGCGGCGTTCCCGTCTTCGACTACCGCGGCGCGCCGCAGCGACTGACCCTCAGCAGCCAGACCGACGAGGCCAACTTTGCCGTGTTCGGCGCACCGAGCGGGCTCGGCGCCAACGAGGACACCCTCGTGATCCCGGCCCACAACGGCACCCATGTCGACGCGCTGTGCCACGTCTACTCCGATGGGCAGATGTACAACGGCTTTTCCAAGGACTCCTTCAGCTCGCAGGGCGGCGCGGGTCATTGCGGCATCGAGAAGACCGGCGGCTTCGCGACGCACGCCGTCCTCGCCGACCTCGCCGGCCACATGGGCGTCGAGTGCCTGGAGCCGGGCTACCGGATCAGCGGCGCCGAGATCGAGGAATGCCTTGCCGCGCAAGGGGTTTCGGTCCAGCAAGGCGACGCCCTCCTGGTGCGTACGGGTTGGCTCGACCTCTTCGACCGGCTGACCGCTGCCGGCGAGCCGGCGCCGTTCGCGCAGCCGGGTCTTTCGCTCTCGTGCGTCGACTTCATCCGCGACAACCAGCTTGCCGCGGTCGGCGCCGACAACGCGGCGATCGAGTGCATCCCCTTCGACGACGACCGCTTCCTGGCGGTGCACATCGAACTGCTCGTGAAGCTCGGGATCCCGCTCGTCGAGCATCTGCAACTCGGTCCGATGGCCGCCGACAAGTGCTACTCGGCGCTGTTCGTCGTCGCTCCCATGCTGGTGACCGGCGGCACGGGCAGCCCGGTCAATCCCATCGCCATCGGCTGAGGGTGTCGTTCGACCCCTACGACCCGGCGGTCATCGACGACCCGTACCCGGTGTATGACCGGCTGCGCCCGTCCGGACCGGCGTACAACGCCGAGCTGGATTGCTGGTTCCTGCTGCGCTGGACCGACGTGCTCGCGGCCGCCAGCGACGCGCTGCTGTTCACCTCTACCCAGGGCATCGACATCGGGCAGAGCCGCAGCAACCCGGCGCGCAACATCTTCACGCTCGACAATCCCGAGCACGACCAGCTACGCGCCGTCGTCAGCAAGCGCTTCACGCCGCGGGCCATCGCCGCCTTCGAGCCGCGGGTGCGGGCACTGGCCCGCGAGCACCTGGACGCGTTCATCGGGCGCGGTTCGTGCGAGCTCATGGCCGAGCTGGCGATCCCGCTGCCGATCATCGTGGTGGGCGATCTGCTCGGGGTCGCGGCGGCGGAGCGCGCCCAGTTCCGGGAGTGGGCGGACGCGCTGGTGAACCAGGACGCGCGTGACGCCGACTCGGTGGAACGGGCCCGGGAGGCGGGGCTCGCGGTCGCCGGCTACTTCGCGGCTGCGGTGGCCGACCGCCAGCGCGAGTCGCGGGACGATTTGTTGACCGATCTGCTGGCGTCGCAGGTCGGCGGGCGGCCGATGACGACCGCCGAAGTGGTCGGCTTCGCGTTCGCGCTCATCGTCGCCGGTACCGAGACCACGACCAACCTGATCGGCAACGCGGTGCTGGCACTCGATGCCTTCCCGCAGCAGCGCCGGCTGCTGGCCGAACGCCCCGAGCTGGCGGCTGCGGCGATCGAGGAGGTCTTCCGATACGACGCTCCGGTGCAGGGGCTGGCTCGCGTGACGACCGCCGACGCCCGGATGGGCGATGAGGTGATCCCCGCCGGCAGCCGCGTGCAGCTGCGCTATGGCGCCGCCAACCGCGACCCGGAGCGTTATCCCGAGCCTGCCGCGTTCGACATCGAGCGGCCGCCGCCGGCGGGCATCCGTCACCTCGCGCTCGGGCATGGGATGCACTTCTGCCTGGGCGCGGCGCTGTCTCGGCTCGAGGGCCGCATCGTGCTCGAAGAGTTGATGCGCGTCATGCCGGAGTGGACCGTCACGGGGATCACGCGGCACCCGTCGGCAGAGGTGCGCGGGCCGGCGAACCTCGACCTGCACTTCCCCACCCCCGTCCCACCACTGACAGCCGGAAAGGCCGCCGCTGCATGAGCACCACCCACGAGACCATGGAGAGTCAGCGCGCCACCGGCGGGCCGCTCGCCGGCATCAAGGTGGTCGAGCTCGGCATGTGGGTGGCCGGGCCGGGGGCCGGCGGCATCCTCGCCGACTGGGGTGCCGACGTCATCAAGATCGAGCCGCCGACCGGCGATCCGGCCCGCTCGTTCGGGGGGATGCTCGGCGGCGACATCGACACCAACCCGCCGTTCGATCTCGACAACCGCTCCAAGCGCAGCATCGCCATCGACCTCGGCTCCGAGGCCGGCCGCGCGCTGGCCCAGGAGCTCGTCGCCGGCGCCGACGTCTTTCTCACCAACATCCGGATGGACGCCCTCCAGCGCGTCGGGCTGGCGGCGGAGGTGATCTGCGCGCGTCACCCGAGGCTGGTGTACGGGCTCGTCACGGGATACGGCACCGAAGGCGAGGACGCCAACCGCCGCGCGTACGACATCGCCGCCTACTGGGCACGCTCCGGGATCGCGCACGCTTTGACCCCGCCCGGCGGCGATCTGCCGTTCCAGCGCGGCGGCATGGGCGACCACTCGGTCGCCATGACGGCGGCGGCGATGATCAGCGCGGCCCTGGTCCACCGCGAGCGCACCGGCGAGGGACAGCTGGTGTCGACCTCGCTGCTGCGCCAGGGGGCGTACACCATCGGCTTCGACGTGAACGTCGCGCTCATGTGGGGCTACAACATCCAGATCGGCAACCGGCGCACCATGGGCAACCCGGCGATGAACAACTACACGGCCGGCGACGGGCGGCGCTTCTGGATCGTGGGTCTGGAGGCCGAGCGGCACTGGCCTCCGCTGGCCCGCGCCGTCGGGCATCCCGAGTGGCTGACCGAACCGCGCTTCGGCACGGCGGCTGGGCGGCGCGAGAACGCCGAGGAACTGATCTCGACCCTCGACGCGCTCTTCGCACAAAAGCCGCTGGAGGAGTGGGCGAAGATCTTCGAGGCGGACCCGGACTTCATCTGGTCGCCGGTGAACTCGGTCAACGACCTCATCGTCGACCCGCAGTTCTTCGCGGCGGGCGGCATCGTCACGGTGCCGGACGAGAAGGACGGCGTGCTGATGGTGGCCACTCCCGCCGACTTCCACGGCACCCCGGCGGGCCCACGCTTCCGACCGCCGCGGCTCGCCGAACACACCCGGGAAATCCTGGCCGAGCACGGGCGCGGCGAATCAGAGATCGACACGCTCATCGCCAAGGGCATTGTGTTCTAGCCTGAATCATGCCGTCGATCGACCTCAACGCTGACCTCGGCGAGAGCTTCGGCGCGTGGCAGATGGCCGACGACGCCGCGCTGCTCGAACTGGTGACCAGCGCTAACGTTGCCTGCGGCTTCCATGCCGGCGATCCGTCGACCATGCGGCGGGTCTGCGCGCGGGCCGCGGAGCTCGGCGTGCGGATCGGTGCCCACGTCAGCTACCGCGATCTGGCCGGCTTCGGGAGGCGCTATCTGGCCGTCGATCCGGCCGTGTTGCGTGATGAGATCACGTTTCAGATCGCCGGGCTGGACGGCATGGCGCGCGCTGCCGGCACCCGCGTCAGCTACGTGAAAGCGCATGGGGCGCTGTACAACCAGGCGGCTGACGACCACGAGCATGCCTCGGCGCTGGTGGCCGGAACGTGGGTGTACGACCCGAAGCTGCCGCTGCTCGGCCTGCCCGGCTCGGTGCTGCTGCGGGTCGCGGCCGAGGCCGGCGCACCGACGATCACCGAGGGGTACCCCGATCGGCGCTACACGCCGGCCGGGCGCCTGGCACCACGCGCGGAGCCGGAAAGCGTGCTGTCCGATCCTGCTGAGGTGTCGGCGAACGCGGTACGGCTCGCGGCCACCGGCGAGCTCGCGTCGCTGTGCCTGCACGGCGACAACCCGACGGCGCTCGAGCTGGCGCGCCGGACCCGCGAGGCGCTGGTCGCGTCGGGCACCGAGGTGGCAGCTTTTGCATGACGGTGACGTGAAGATTCCGGGCGCGCGCCCGGTCGGTGAGCGGGCCGCCGTGCTCGATTGCGGGCCCGCGGCGGCCGGGACCGCGGCTGCCGTGCGGGAGCTGGCCGAGCGTCGAGGTATCGCGCTTTCCGACGTGGTTCCGGGCGCGGAGACGGTGCTCGTGGTCACCGCAGATTCGCTGGCGTTGCAGCGGTTTCTGGCCACCTTGCCGGAGCTCGGGCCTCCCCTGCCGGCTTCAGATTCGGGCGCCTCCGTCGAGATCCCCACGCGCTATGACGGTCCGGACCTGCCCGCCGTGGCGGCCACGACGGGGCTGGACGTGGCCGAGGTCGTGCGGCGCCACAGCGAAGTCACGTACCAGGCGGCGTTCGCCGGTTTCGCCCCAGGTTTCGCCTACCTCAGCGGCCTCGACCCGGTGTTGCGCCTACCCCGGCGCAGCAGCCCGCGGACCCGGGTCCTGCCCGGCTCGGTCGCGATTGCAGACGCGTTCAGCGCGATCTACCCCCGGCCGAGCCCGGGAGGCTGGCACCTGCTCGGCTCAACCGACGCGGACGTCTTCGATCCGTCCCGCGAACCCCCGGCGCTGATCTCCCCTGGGACGCGCGTGCGGTTCGTCCCGCTACCGGGACCGACCCCATGACAGCAATTCTCGAGGTGGTGGACGGCGGGCTGCTGACCACCGTGCAGGATGCGGGACGTCCTGGGCTCGCTCACCTCGGAGTGCCGCCGTCCGGCTACCTCGATGGCCCCGCCGCCCGGCTCGCGAACCGGCTGGTCGGCAATCACGAGAGCGCCGCGGTCCTGGAGACCACTGGCAAGGGACCGATCCTCAGGCCGCGCCGAGCGGGAGTCGTCGTCGCCGTCACTGGTGCACCGGCGACCGTGCTTGTCGACGGGCGTCCCGCCGACCATCACGCGTCGTTCTTGCTGCGCGCCGGGCAGACGCTGGAGGTCGGCAAGGCGAGCACCGGCCTGCGCAGCTACCTCGCCGTGCGCGGCGGGTTCGCGACCGGGACGGTGCTCGGCAGCCGCTCGACGGATCTGCTCAGCGCCCTCGGCCCGCCGGCACTGGCCGCGGGACAGCAACTCCCGGTGGGCGACGCGACGGCCGGCCCCGTTCCCGCGGCCGACGGCGTCGCCTTCCCGGATCTTTCACCCGCGCCGGTCATCGCCGTATACCCCGGGCCGTCCGATCACTGGTTCACCCCAAATGCCCTGCAACTACTGGGTTCTCAGGTGTGGACGGTCGACCCGGCCAGCAGCCGCGTCGGGCTCCGCCTCTCCGGACCCCCGCTGCCACGCCGCCGATCCGGGGAACTGGCGCCGGAAGGCATGGTGACCGGTTCGCTGCAGGTGCCCCCCGACGGCCTGCCGGTCCTGCTGCTCGCCGACCATCCGACGACCGGCGGCTACCCGGTGATCGCGGTCGCCCGCGAGAGCGACTTGCACCATGCCGCGCAAGCCGCCCCGGGAACCACCGTCAGGTTCAGGCTGCTAGCAAGCCCTGGGCGGCCACGTACGTAGCCATCACCCAGCCTTCGTGGCGCGGCAGTTCGACGCCGGCGAACCGATGCAGGGCGAGCAAGGTGTCGGAGGTCAGGAACAGCGCTCCCCCGGCAGCCGTCACGGGCCGTCCGGTGTCGAGCGCGGTGACGGCCATCGCCGCGAGCGCGGTGCTGTAGCCGAACACGGGGTACCGGTCGCGACCGGTGTGCGGCCAGAGGTAGGCATTCAGCCCCGCCCACGCCGCGACGTACGGCAACGCCGCCACCCGATGGCGAGCAACCAACCCTGAGCCAGGCCGCTTGCGTAGCGCCTCGATCCACGCGACATGGCCGGCGAGGAACGCGCCCAGGCCTGCGGTGAACGCGCCGGGGCTGCTCCCCAGCAGCGCCGCGTCCCCCACCCCGCCGAGGGCCAGCGCGCGCTGGGTCGAGCGATCGCGGCCGATCAGGAGGGTCGGCATCAGCAGCGGTTTGGTCAGCCGCCGCAGGCTCGTTCGGCCCGTCGCCGCAAGCGTCACGTCGGCGAGCGCCACCGCCAGGAACGCCGCCGTCGACCCCTGCAACCCCAACATGCCCCGCCTGTCGCCCATGCCGCCAGGCTGCCACAGCCGCCCCGCACCCACACGTGGCCAAGACCTGGTTCTGGTCGTTATGACGGCGGCGGGAACCTCAGCGCGGGTCGGGAAGGCCGAGCATGTCGGCGAGTAGCAGGGTCGCGCCGTTCACCCGCTCGTAACTCTGGTCCGGTGCCAGCTGGCCGGCCTCGACCATCCGCCGGGCGGCGCGCAGCACGATGATGCTGAAGCGAAAGCCGGCGAAGACGTCGTAGTAGCTGATGTCGCGCGCCTCGCGTCGGGCGGCGTCCTCCCACATGGCGACGGTCGTCGCATCGTCGGGAAAGCCTGGCAGCGTTGGGTTTTCCATACCCACCGTGTGGAAGCGGTTCAGGAACAGCCACCAGCCGAGGTCGACCTCGGGCGGCCCGATCGCGGCCATCTCCCAGTCCAGGACGCAGACGGGCTCGAGATCGACGTAGAGCATGTTGCCGACCCGGGCGTCGCCCCAGTTGAGCCCTTCCGCACCGGGCGCCGGCTCGTGGTCGATCAGCCACGACAGCGTCGCGTCGAGCACCGGATTGGGCTGCCCCGTGACCGCCCACTCATACCAGCGCAGGGCGCTCATGAGCTGCTCGTGGAACCCGCCGCAGCCCGAGCCGGGGCCGAGGTGCCCCAGCTCCAGGCGGTCGACGTCAAGCCGATGGATCCGGGCCAGCATGGCGATGGACGCGACGTACATCCGGGTCTGCTCGGCCGGCGTCAACCCCAGCACCCACCCCACCTCGGTGTACGGCGGCAGGTCGGGCGGTGCGTCGCCGGCCACCTCGCGCATGACGTAGAACGGGGCGCCGAGCAACGCCGGATCCGCCTCGTGACCGACCAGCGGCGGCACCGGCACGACCGTGTCGACGAGCGCCAGCATCGTCGCGTACTGGCCGGCCAGGTCGTAGTGGTGATACAGCCCGAAGCCGGTCGGCGGCCGTCGCACCACGAAGCCACCGGACTGCACGGATTGCACGGTGCCTCCCGAGCGCCACGACGCGCGCAGCATCATCGTGTCGTTCGACGCCCCGTTCAAGGCGGCCCCCGAGGTGCTGTCGATCTGCAGCTCGGTCGCGCCGAGCGCGCGTTCGAGCCAGCGGGCGAGCCCGGTGGTGTCCGCCAGCGGCGACGGGGCGAGCGGCCCGCTCATGCACGGCTCATTTCATGCCTCGCCGCGGAAGCGATCCGGTCGGTAGCAGCGCGGCGTGACCGGCCCCGCGGACCACATTCCCGTCCGGGGTGTGAATGTCGAGCCGCACCGCGCAGTCCCGGTGGTAGGGACGGTCGACGGTGCCGTCCGGCAGCACGACGTCCTCGTCATGCGAGACGTCGTACACGTCGTGCTCGAGGTGCTGCTGGCCGCGCCAGACCCCGAAACCGCGCCGGTCGGCGTAGCCCATCGAGTAGCCGAGTCCGAGCATGGAAAGCGAGCGGGTGATCGGCACCATCTCGAACCGGTACGTCCCGGCCGGGGTGTGCACGAGCCAGGTGCCGCGGGAGAAGCGCCGGGTGCCGGGATAGACCTCGAACTCCAGATCGACGTCGGACGCCTTCACCGCGCTGCCATCGGCCCAGCGGATACCCGCCTCGGCGTGGGTCTTCGTCCCGTCTTCGATCTCATGCAACTGGATATGGCCGCCCATGTCAGGCGCTCCCCACGTGAGCCACGTCCACAGGAAGCCGCCGCGGGCGGAGCGCATGTCGTCCTCGCCGGTGATCGGCTCGCCGCCCGCCACGTCGGTCCGGACGCCGAAGCTGTGGTCCCGGCCGCCCCACCAGTTCTTCAGCTCTGATCGCTTGCCACCGCGCTCGACCCAGCCGTCCACCGTGCCGGACTGGTTGTAGCGCATGTAGTCCTGGTTGACCCGGCCGCGCAGGCGGCTCCAGCTCGGGATCTCCTCGTGCGGCGCTATCTCGGCCTTCCACTCCATGTCGAACGCGAGGCCGCTCTCGTTGGGTTCCAACTCGAGCCGCAGCCGGCGGAACGGCTCCAGGATCGACACCTTCAGCGGGCCGCACTGCGTCACGAAGGGGTCGGCGGTGAACAGCGCCGGTCGCAGCGCTGCGCTCACCCGGACGTTGTGCTGCTTGCCGTCCTCGATCATCGACGCGTAGCCGTCCAGCACGTTCATGTTGAGGTAGGTGCACATGCCGGTGTTGATCGCCGGCTCCGACCCCTCGGGGTCGTAGATCGCGAACCAGTACCGGTCGAAGAACCGGGGGTCGCTGGTACCCGCATGATCGAACGTGGTGGCCAACTGGTGGTGCAGCGTCTCGTCGAGCGGGCTGAGCATCGCATCTCCTCACGGGAGCCGGAACGGCCTCTAGCGCCATCTTGGCGTGCGGCTCCCGTCAGGACGCGAGCGGCTGGGCCCGGCAGTGGCCGGCCAGCGGCTTGACCGAGAACACCTCCGCAGCGGCGAGCAGGGTGTCGAGCATGCCGGTCTCGGTCGCCTCGCACTACCGGGTGCCCGGGCCGTGGGCGTGGATTCACCGGTCGGTCCGGTTTCACTAGAGGGCAAGACCTGCCGAATACAGGGGCAAAGGAATAGACGGCGAAGGGTGAGCGGTGCCGGTGCCAGTGGGTGACAGGTGGTCACCGGGCGCGCTCCCGGCTCAGCGCCAATCCGGCAGCGCGGCGGGACCCGAAACCGCCTCGTGGGAGTGGAGCCCGGGCTCGCAAGAGTTGCGCTGGCACGAGCCGATGCGGGCGGCGCTGGGGATGCCCGCGGCGACCGCCGAGGAGATTCGCGGGGCGCTGCGCGAACTGCTGCACCCGATCCTGCGCGCGCCCCGCTGCCCCGGAGAGGTCATCGACCTCGAACAGACGCTGCGGGCCCCGCGCCGGGCCGACCGACGGTTCAAGATCCATGCCCAGTGGATGGACGGCTACCGCGCCACCGCCCCCCTGCTCGGCGGCACGGTCACCGACATCACGAACGCGATCGTCGACAGCACCCCCGCAGAGCTGCGGGACCGCTACCGGCTGCTGGTCGAGCTCAGCCCCGACGCGATCGTCGTGCACTGCGACGGCGAGATCGTCTTCGCCAACCGGGCAGCGGTAGAGCTCGCGGCCGCGCAGTCGGTGGACGACCTGGTCGGACTTCCCATCCTCAGCCTCGTCGCGCCCGAGTCGCGAGCGGGCATGCTCGAACGGATCGCCGGGATGAGCGCGTCCGACACCCACTCCGAGCCCGCCGAGGCCACCTTGCTGCGTGTGGACGGCACGAACGTCGTCGTCGAGTCCACCTCGGTTCGCACCCGGTGGGCCGACAAGCCGGCCTTCCAGGCCATCCTGCGCGACCTGACCGATCAGAAGGCCGCCGAGGCGAGCCTGCGGCTGTCGTCCAACCTCATCCAGCATGTGTCGGACGCGATCATCGCGCTCGATGTGGACGGCCGGATCAGCAGCTGGAACCCGGCCGCGACCGCGCTGTACGGATGGGACGCGAGCGACGCGATCGGGCTGCCGATCGACGCCCTCCTCGAGGATCGAGACCACCACCCGACCGGCGCCAGCATGCTCGCGCTGGCCCGCGGTACGCGCGTCGAGCTTTCCCACCGCCGCCGCGACGGCTCCGCCGTGCATGTGGTGGTCTCGATCGCCGATATCAGGGACTCCTCGGGCGCGGTCAGCGGCAGCGTCCTGATCTCCGCCGATGTCAGCGAGCGGCGCAAGGCCGAGCAGATCCGCCAGCAGGCCGACGCGCGCTACTCGGCGGCGGTGGCCGCCCTCGACGAAGGCGTCCTGATCATCGACGTCGACGACCGGGTCGAGACGGCAAATCCGGCGGCGCTCCATCTCGTGGGCGATCCGGGCCTGGTCGGCGAGCATTTCAGTGCGGCGACGGCGCTGCTGGACGAGGACGGCCGGCCGCTGTCCGCGGTGACGATCGGCCTGCAGGAGGCCCGCCAGAAGGGCACCGCACGGCCGGCGTTCACCGCCTCGCTACAGCGTCCGGACGGTAGCCGGACCTACCTGTCGGTCTCGATCCGGGCACTTCCCACCGAGAGCGGCGACGGACCCTTTCCCGTCGTGATGTGCCTGCTCGATGTCACCGACCGGCACGCCGCGGCGGAGCTGCTGCGCTTCGAGGCGCGCCACGACCATGCGACCGGACTCGCGAACCGCAACCTCGTGCTGGAGACGATCAGCGACCTGCTGCAGACCCCGGACATGCCCGTCGGCGTGCTGTTCATCGACCTCGACCGCTTCAAGATGGTCAACGACTCCCTCGGCCATGACGCGGGCGACGCCGTCCTTCGCACCATCGCCCGCCGGCTCGCCTACGAGGCGCCGGCGGAGTGCACGGTCGGCCGGCTCGCCGGGGACGAGTTCGTCCTCGTGATTCCCGACGCGACGGTGGCTGAGGTGCAGGCGCTCGGAACCAAGCTGCTGGCCCGGCTCTGCGAACCGGTCCGGATCCTGCGCCGCGATCTCGTCGTCACTTGCAGCATCGGCATCGTCGTCACCGAGCCCGGTCCCGGCCAGGGTGTCGGCCGGCGCACGAACGTCGGTGCGACGGACGTGCTGCGCGATGCCGACGTCGCGATGTACTACGCCAAGCAGCACGGCCGCAACCGGCTCGCCACCTTCGACGAGCGCTTCCGGCGGCGCGCGGTCGACCGGCTCGCGCTCGAGGAGGACCTGCGGCACGGGCTCGACGCGGGCGAGCTGGCACCGGCATACCAGCCGATCGTCGCTCTGGACGGTCTGGCCACCACCGCGGTCGAGGCCCTCGCACGCTGGACCCATCCGCGGCGCGGAGCGGTGCCGCCGACCGTCTTCATCCCGATTGCCGAGGAGACCGGGCTCATCGCTCCCCTGGGCCGGCTCATGCTGAGCCGCGCCACCCAGCAGATCGCGGTCTGGCGCAGCAGCGGCGCCATCCCCGATCTCGTGATGTCCGTGAACCTCTCACCGCGCCAGCTGGCCGACCCGCACGTCGCCGACCGGGTGAACGCGTTGCTCACCGCCAGGAACCTGCCGGCATCCGCGCTCACGCTCGAGATCACCGAAAGCGCGCTGATGGACGACCCGGAACTGGCCGCTCAAACGCTGACCCAGCTGCGCAACCTCGGCGTCGGCATCTCGGTCGACGACTTCGGTACCGGCTACTCGTCGCTGTCGTACCTGCGCCGCTTCCCGGTGACAAGCGTGAAGATCGACCGGACGTTCGTCGAGAGTCTCGGTGAGACGCGCGACGACGACGTGATGGTCGCCGGGATCGTCAACCTCGCCCATACCCTCGGCCTGAAGGTGGTCGCCGAGGGCGTCGAGAACGAGGCGCAGCGCGCGACGCTCACCGACCTCGGCTGCGACTTCGCCCAGGGATACCTGTTCTCCCGCCCCTTGCCGGCGGAGGCGTTGACCCCGCTGCTGGGCCTCACCGAGCCGGTGACCACCGCAGCGGCAGATGCTTCACCCCGTTGATGAAGTGTGACTGCAGGCGTTGCACCGGGCCGTCGATGGCGAGCCGGGGTAGCTGATCGATCAGCGCCTCGAACAGGCAGATCGCTTCCAGCCGGGCCAGGTGGGCACCGAGGCAGAAGTGCGGCCCTCCGGAGCCGAATGCCACATGGGGGTTGGGCTCGCGGGTGACGTCGAGGCGGTCGGGCGCGTCGAAGACCGTCTCGTCGCGATTGGCGGAGGTGTACCAGAGCAGCACCTGCTCGCCGGGCGCCACCCGCTGGCCCGCCACCTCGGTCTCCTGGGTGACGGTGCGGGCGAAGTGGGTCACCGGGGTCACCCAGCGCAGCATTTCCTCAACAGCCACGGGGATTCTGGCGGGCTCGGCCCGTAGCAGCTCGAGCTGATCAGGGTTCTGCAGCAGCGCCACGACACCACCGGTCACCAGGTTGCGCGTGGTCTCGCTGCCCGCGTTGTGCAGCAGCAGGAAGAACAGGTTCAGGTCGAGCTGCGAGAGCTGCTCGCCATCGAGCTCGGCCGACACCAGGGCCGACATCAGGTCAGCACCGGGAGCCTCGCGCCGCTCCCCGCACAGGTTCTCGGCGTAGCCGTACATCGCCCCGAGCGCGGCCATGATCTCGTCCTGGCTGTTGGCGAACTCGGCGTCGTCGCCGCTCATCATCTGCTCGGTCCAGGAGAAGACCTTGGCCCGATCCGCCGGCGGGATCCCGAGCAGCTCGGCAATCACCTGCAGCGGCAGCTCGACGGCCAGATCGGTCACGAAGTCGAAGGTCCCCATGACAGCGACGTGCCGCAGCTGCTCGTCGACGATCTCGCGGATCCGGTCGGTGAGGCGCGTGATCCGCCGCGGGGTGAAACCCTTGTTGACCAGCTGGCGCCGCCGGGTGTGCTCGGGCGGATCCAGGTTGATCAGCAGCGGCAGGCTCGGTGCGTTGGGATCGTTGCCCCGGACGGTGAACGGGTCGGGCTGGTTGGAGAAGAGCTCCGGGTTACGCGAGGCGGCGACAACGTCCGCATGGCGCGCCAGCGACCAGTAGACCCGCTCCCCCGGACCGGTCAGCTGGACCGGACCCGGCTCGCGTCGCAACTGGGCGAACGCCTCGTAAGGCACCCCGTCGACCCAGTTCGTCGAGATCATGGGATTTGCAGCCGGATTCACAGCGGCCAGTGCCGGGGTCATGGATTCAAACCAATCCCAGATGCTTACCCCGGTCAAGCAAGGGACGCACGGTAAGTTGACGCCCTGTCAGAAAGCTGCGAGCTCCCCTTCTTCCCGAGGTGAACCCATGAGTGATCTCACCGGTCGCGTCGCGCTCATCACCGGCGCCGCCCGAGGCCAGGGGCGTTCGCACGCGCTGCGGCTGGCCGCAGACGGTGCCGATCTCGTGCTGTGCGACGTGTGCGCCGAGTTCGCGACGACCGACTACCCGGGTTCGACCCTCGAGGACCTCGAGGAGACGGTGCGCCTGGTGGAGAAGACCGGGCGAAAGGTGCTGGCCCGCCAGGCCGACGTCCGTGATCTGGGGGCGCTGCAGAGCCTGGTGGACGACGCGATCTCCGAGTTCGGCCGGCTCGACATCGTCGTCGCGAATGCGGGCGTGATGTCCGCCGCCCGGGCCTGGGAGCTGACCCCCGAGCAGTGGAAGGACGTCATCGACGTCAACCTGACCGGCGTGTTCTACACATTGAAGGCGACCGTGCCGGCGATGATCGCGGCTGGCAACGGCGGTTCGATCGTCGTCATCAGCAGCGCGGCCGGGCGGAAGGGCACCCCTTTCGTGGCCCACTACTCCGCGTCCAAGCACGGCTTGGTCGGCCTTGCCCGCACGTTCGCCCTCGAACTCGGCGAGTACGACATCCGCGTCAACACCGTGCATCCGGTGGGCGTGGCCACTCTGATGGTCGCCGGCCCCACGCTGCCGGCATTGCTGCCCTCAATCGCGCTGACGATCGGCCCGACCTACATGAACACGCTGCCCTACGACTTCCTCCAGCCGGAAGCGGTCTCGAACATGGTGTCGTGGCTGGCCGGCGACGAGTCGCGCTATTGCACTGGAGCGCAGTTCGTCGTCGACCTCGGCAACACGTCCCGCTAGGGGCACTGACCTGGCGTGTCGCCGGCTTGCTGCATTCGAGGTCGGGCCGCGCCAGGGAGCCCGCTAGTGACCCGGCCGCGGCAGGCCGAGCACCCGCTGGGCGACGAGGTCGCGCTGGATCTGGCTGGTTCCGCCGAAGATGGCCTGGGCCCTCGACCAGAGGTAATTGGCCCACAGCTCGCCCTCGCCGAGTACCCCGGCGGGACCGGCGAGGTCGAGCAGGGCATGGTTCAGCAGCTGCTCGGCGCGAGTCATCAGCAGCTTGTCGAGCGAGCCCTCCGGTCCGGGGGCGCTTCCATCCAACCGGCGGCAGCTGCTGCGTAACACCTGCAGCCGCAGCGCTTCCAGCTCCACCCACGCCCGGGCCAACCGCTCCCGAACGCCCGCATCCGCGCCAACGCTCCCCTCGCGGATGCGGGCTTCGGCGAGTGTGAGCATGCGTTGCAGGCGCGCGGTCCAGCCCATGTCGGCCGGCCCACGTTCGAAGCCCAGCAGCGCCATGGCGATCTCCCAGCCCTGGCCGGGCTGACCGAGCCGCTGGGCCGCCGGCACCATCGCGCCGGTGAAGAAGACCTCGGCGAATTCGCTGGAATCGTAGGCCGTACGGACCGGTCGGCACTCGATCCCGGGAGTCGTCATCGGCACCATCAGCATCGACAGCTGCTGGTGCTGGCGGCCTTCGGTCTCGGTGCGCAGCAGGAGCAGGCACCAGTCGGCCCACACCGCCTCGCTGGTCCAGAGCTTCTGACCGTCGATGCGATACCAGTCGCTGCCGTCCTCGGCGGTGGTCAGCACGCCGCGGGTGGTCAGCGACGCGAGGTCCGATCCCGCACCCGGCTCGCTGAACCCCTGACACCAGTGCACCGTGCAGTCCAGCAGGCCCGGCAGCCGCTCGCGCTTCTGCTGCTCGGTCCCGAAAAGCCTGATGGCATTGGCGATGTGGTTGAACGCGGGGCCGGGCGGAGCACCTGCAGCGGCGAGCTCGTCGTTGACGATCGCGTCGTAGAGCAGCGAATGGCCATGGCCGCCGTACTCGGTCGCGAAGGAGACGCCGACGAATCCGGCGCCGGCCAGGGCGCGGTGCCACCCGTGCATCGCGACCATGCGCTCATCGCCGTCCGGCGGCAGGACACCGGGAGCGTGCGCGCCCAACCAGTCCCGTACCCGGCGACGAAAGGCCCCCTCGTGCGGGGAGTCCGCGAAACTGAGCCCCTCCGGCTCCGCGGCGGGAGACGGTGCCGGTGACGATGCTGCGGTCCCGAGCCGGCGCTCGGCGATCGCGCTGTACAGCACGCGAGGGGCGCCGAACGTCTCGGCGTCGAACATCACCCGGCGCAGGATCAGGTGAAGCGGGTGCTCCCACGTCACCGCTATGCCGCCGTGGGCCTGCACGGCGATCTCGACGACCTCGTGAGCAGCAGCGCCGCAGAACGCCTTGGCCTGCGTCGCCGCGTCGCGCGCGTCAGCTGAGCCGAGCGCATCCACGGCCCACGCCGCATGCCAGACCGTGCTGCGGCACGCCTCCACCAGCACTGCCGCGTCGGCGAGCAGATGCGCCAAGGCCTGATTGGCACCGATGACCCGGCCGAACTGCTGACGCTCACCGGCGTACTTCACGGCCATGGCGAGCGCCTTCTCGCACAGCCCGAGCTGGTCGGCGGCGAGGGCGGTCATGGCGAGCGCGGTCAACCGGTCTCGCGCGGGCCCGTCGAGGGCGTGCGCGCCGGGCAACTCGCCGGGGTCACCGACAGTGCCGACCACGGCGACGCGGGTGCGATCCAGCGTGGCCTGCCCGCTGGTGGGGGGTAGGAGGTGGCGACGAAGCACGCCGCCGGCGTCGACCGTGAGCCCGTGCGTCGCACCGAGGGCGTCGAACGCCACGACGGGTTCGTCGGGGCCGGCGAAGCGCGCCAGATCCGCCGTCAGCAGCACGCAGTAATGCAGCTCGCCGGCGGCGAGGGCCTCCACGTCGGCGGCCGCTCCGCTAGCAGCCAGCAGGGCGGGAGCAAGCAGGCCCTGCCCCACGTAGGGCGCCGGGCAGAGCGCTTCGGCCAGCCGCTCGCCGACCAAGGCGGCAGCGACGGTCGCCCCATCAGCCCCGCTCTCACCCTGCGCACCGATGCCGAGCAGCCCCGCGCGAGCCAGCGCATCCCAGGCGCTCGCAGACTGCTCCGGGGTGCGCGGCAGGTCGCGTACCCCGGTGATGGCATGCTGAGCGCCGAGCCGGGCAGCAGTGGCCGAGATCAGCTTCTGCTCGCGGCTCAGACGAACGTCCATACCCCCAACCTCTCATCCCTGACTTCAGCTGCTAGGAGGCGCTCGGCATGGCGCAAGGACTGCCCGAACCCCCGGACCTCGGTGCGAGCGCGTTGCCCGCCGGTACGTACGCGGGCCAGACGGTGTTCGTCACGGGCGCCGGGACCGGTCTCGGGCGAGCGATCGCCGAGGAGTTCAGCCGGCTGGGTGCGGCAATTGTCATCGCCAGCCGCAAGCCCGAGCATCTGGCGGACGGCCAGGCGGCCATCGAGGCGCTCGGCGGCAAGGTGCTCACGGTCGGCTGCGACATCCGCGACCCGGAGCAGATCGCGGCCGCGTTCGACTCCGCGCAAGAGGCGTTCGGGCTGCCGGCGGTCCTGATCAACAACGCCGCCGCGAACTTCCCGGTGCCTGCCGAGGACATGTCACCGAACGCGTGGCGCACGGTCGTCGACATCACGCTCAACGGCACGTTCTTCTGCGCCCGCGAGTTCGCCCGCCGCCACCTCGACGCCGGCGAACCGGGCTCGATCGTGAACGTCGGCGCGTCCTATGCCTGGACCGGTGGGCCGGGCTTCGCTCACTCGGCCGCCGCCAAGGCCGGCGTGAAGAACATGGTGGAGACGCTCGCGGTGGAGTGGGGTCCGTACGGCATCCAGGTGAACGGCCTCGTTCCCGGGCTCTTCCCGCACGAGGACATGACCGCCGACATCAAGGGCAACCTGTCGCGTACCAACGACAAGGACGTCTGCCAGCCGGCGCTGCGGGTCGGCCGGTTGCGCGAGCTCGGCTGGGCGGCGACGTTCCTCGCCTCGCCCTATGCACGCTTCATCTCCGGTCACACGCTCGTGGTCGACGGGGCGAACTGGCAGCGTCGCACGCTCACCAATCCGCCCGTCGTCACCGTGCGCGACCAGATGGGCAAGGGGCCGTTCGAGCTGGGCTAGACGACCGACTCGCCCTTGAGCATGGCGCCCGCGTCGACCCGGATGTTCATGCCGGTCAGGTAGCGCGACTCGTCGCTGGCGAGGAAGGCGACCAGGTGGCTGATGTCGATCGGGTCGATGAACGGGATCGGCATCGCCTGCATCGCCGGGAAGGCGAGCATGGCGTCCTCGCGCGTCGGGTGGGGAAGGTCGGGCCGGAACGCCTTGTAGACGTCCTCGTTGTGCAGCAGCGTGGTGTCGCAGTTCGTCGGGTGGATGCCGTTCAGCCGGATCATGTGCGGCGCCAGCTGCAGGGCGAACACCTCGACGTAACGGAAGATCGTCTGCTTGGACCACGCGTAGCCGGAGCCGCCGCCGCCGAGCGCGGGGTTGTCCATGAGGCCCTTCATCATCCCGGCCGTCGACCCGGTCACGATGATCGAGGCGCCGGCTTTCAGATGCGGCAGGGAGACCCCGACGGTGTGCAGCACGCCGACCAGGTCGACGTCGACCCCGTCGACGAAGCTCTGCAGCAGCGTCGGGTCCTTCATCGCCGTGACCCCGGCGTTCGCGACCACGACGTCGAGGTGCCCGAAGGCGCTCAGTCCCTCGTCGAGGGCGGCCTGCAGGTCGGCCTTGATGCGGACGTCACCCTTGCGCGCGACGATCCGCCGGCCCTCCGCCTCGACCTCCTTGACGGTCTGCGCCAGGTCCTCGGGCGTGGCCAGCGGGTAGTTCATGCTTCCGAACGTCTCGCAGATGTCGACCGCGATGATGTCGGCACCCTCTTGCGCCAGCCGGATCGCGTGACTGCGACCCTGCCCGCGGGCCGCGCCGGTGATGAACGCCACCTTGCCGTCGAGCTTGCCCATGGTCGTCTCGCTTCCGGGTCAGTCGCCGAGCAACGGCGAGTCGGTGTTGGAAGGCCACTGCGGACGGTAGTAGCCGCGGAAATGCAGCTCGCCACCGCGTAGCTCGCGGATGGTGAGGAAGTCGCCCTTGTACCCGCGATGGTCGTACGCCGCGAACGTCAGGTAGGTCGCCGGGCCGCCGTTGGTGCACGGCATCCACTTGATGCGTTCCAGGCCGGTCTTCACTTCGGACGGCAGCGCGATCGACGCGTTGGCGATCCCCAGCAGCGCGGCGCGGGCGGTGTCGTAGGACAGCGCCACGACGACGTTGCGCGAGGTGCGCCCGAAGCGTTTGGTGAAGCGCTCGAGCATGGCCTCGTAATTGGGATTGGTGCCGTCCTCGCCGAGCTGGTCGACCCCGTGCCAGCCTTCGAGTCCCTCGGCCCAGGCGTTGGAGTTCGAATAGAACATGAAGGCGGTGCCCATGAAGCGCGGCGGATCCCAGTCGAGGGCCTTGAAAGCCTTGGCGAAGTTGAAGGTCGAGTAGCCGTATCCCATGTAGACGATCGCCTCGGCGCCCGCCTCCCGCATGGCGGCGACACTCTCCTGGAAGCCGCGCGGGTTGGGGCCGAGCGACACCTCCCGCAGGATCTCGACGCCCGCGTTCTGCGCGGCGACCCGGAAGAAGCCCGAGTAGTCCTCACCGGACGAGCCCCGCTCCCAGAAGAAGCCGACCTTGCGGTAGCCGTTCTGCCGGCACCAGTTGGCACCCATCGTCGCCTCCGACGGGATGTCACCGTTGGCCACCGTGAAGCAGTAATCGCCGAAGAACCGCACCGCGCCGGTCCAGGACAGGCAGGCCACGCCGGTCTCGTTGACCAGGTCGCGCAGCACGACCGCGTTGTCGGAGATCATCGGCCCGGCGATGACGACGCAGCCGGCCTCGACCAGCTTCAGGTAACCGGCCTGGACCTGGCGGTAGTTCTCCCGGGGCAGGCCCCGCGCATCGACCGTAATGATCTCGACGGGACGGTCGTAGACGCCCTCGTTCAGCGCATCTTCGATCGCGAGGATGGTCGCGTCGACCCAATCGGCCAGTAGCTGGCCGATGTCCATGTCGACCAGGATCCCGATCTTCACCGGCTCGAACGGGTCGCCCTGCGAGACGATCCCCCGCGTCGGCGGGTAGATGACGATCGACTCGACCGCCTTCTCCCCGACCCGTCCTCCGCCCTGGTACCAGAGGTCGTTCTGCCAGGAGCCGAGCTGAGCGGTGTCGACCCCGGAGTCGACGCTGGCCACCGCGCGGTCGGCCCGGGCGATCCCGTGATCGACCGGGGCGGGAAACATCCGCTCGGCGTAGCGCGTACCCGACGCCTCGACCTCGTCGCCTTCGTCCTGTGCCATTGCGTCGACTCCCGCCCTGATTGCTGCTCCGACTGCCGGACGCAGCATAATGAATCACAAACCTGTTCAGATGAACATTGATTCAGTACGGGCGAGCGCGCGCATTGAGCCGACAGCGAACCGGGGCACTGCCCGCCGATTCGGACGGTTGTGCTCGGCATGACCGACAACACGTCGCCGGGTGAGCCGAGTGATGAGGCGGCGGCGCTGGACGCGTACTCGCGGATCGTCGTGGAGGTCGCGGAGAGCGTCCTGCCGAGCGTTGCCAGCCTGCGCGTACGCGGCCGGCGCGGCGAGGGCGCCGGTAGCGCCGTCGTGCTGACTGCGGACGGCCACCTGCTCACGAGCGCGCACGTGGTCGAGGGCGCCGAGGGCGGCACCGCCGCGTTCACCGACGGCGAGAGCTCAGGGTTCGACGTCGTGGGCAGCGATCCGCTGAGCGACCTTGCGGTGCTCCGCGCCCATGGCGGCACTCCCCCGCCCGTGCGGCTCGGTGACGCCACGACGCTTCGGGTCGGCCAGCTGGTCGTCGCACTCGGCAACCCGCTCGGCCTGTCCGGCAGCGTCACCGCGGGCATCGTCAGCGCGCTGGGACGCTCCCTGCCGACCCGCGCGGGACGCATCGTCGACGACGTCGTCCAGACGGATGCAGCGCTCAACCCGGGCAACAGCGGCGGCGCGCTTGCAGACAGCCGGGGCCGGGTCGTCGGGATCAACACCGCCGTCGCCGGGGTGGGTCTCGGGCTCGCGGTGCCGGTCAATGACACGACGCAGCGAATCATCGGCGCGCTGATGACGGACGGTCGGGTACGCCGGGCGTGGCTCGGCATCGCCGGCGCCCAGGCGCCTCTTCCGCCCCCGCTGGTCACCAGGACCGGACGCCGGAGCGGGCTGCGCGTGGCGCAGATCGTCCCCGGGAGCCCGGCTGACGAGGCGGGCCTGAAAGCCGGCGACCTGCTCGTCGCCGTCGGAGGGACTCCGGCGGCGGGCAGCGGTGAGTTGCAACGGCTCATGGTGGCCGACGCGATCGGCAAGCGGGTCGAGATCACCGTGTGGCGCAACGGCGCCCTCGTCGACGTGATTGCCGTGCCCGGGGAGCTCGCCTCGACCTGAGTACGGCTCCTGAGGTTGACAGTGGCTTCGCCGTGTTCGTCGACGCGAACGGCCTCGCATTGTTGCGCTTCGCGACGCTGCTCGCCGGCGATGTCCGTGGTGGGGAGGATCTGCTGCAGTCGATGCTGGAGAAGATCTATCCCCGGTGGGCGGCCGGTCATCCACCGGATGACGGGTACGGGTATGCACGAACCGCCCTGCTGCATGCGGCGCAACGCTCATGGCGACGACGGCAGGCCAACCCTGAAGTGCTGCTCGCCAATCCACCTGAGACGCCAACCATCGACCCAGACGATGATCCCCTTCTGCGAGAGGCCCTGTTGCGCGCTCTGCGTCAGCTACCGAAGAGACAGCGGTCGGTCGTCGTGCTGCGCTACTTCGACGGCTACACCGAAGGACAGGTCGCCAAACTGCTCGGCTGCAGCGTCGGCACCGTCAAGACGCATGCCCATAGGGGCTTGCAACGGCTAGGCGCGGACCCGCAGCTCGCCCGTCACTTCGATCCCGCGCTGGAGGGCTGATGGCCACTGAACTGAAAGAGCTCATGGACCATGCCGTCGCTCGAGTCGCGTTGCCACCCAACCTTGCGCAGACCGTCGCGGAGCGCTACGAGCGCGGCAGGCGCCGCCGCCGCGGCAAGGTCGCGATCCTCACGGTGATCGTGCTCGGACTCACGGGCGTCCTCGCGTGGACCGTCTCTGGCGGAACGCGCCATGCCGGCGTCTCAACGGTTACACCGACCCTGCCGACACCGGCCGTTACCTCAACACCGGCACCCCCCGCTACCTCAAAGCCGATCCCGCCTCCGCTGGCACCACCGGCGACCGTCACTGTCGTGACCAAACACGAACAGCTCGACAACGGCCAGGCTTCGCTTGACCCGCCCGCAAGGGGGCAGGCTCCCGCGGACCCGACCGCGGCGTGGAATCGGATCGCAGCGACCTTGCCCGGCAATCCCTGCGACGACGCGAAGCCCGAAACGGTGCAGTTCGGGCTGTTCACCTACGGCTATCCGGTGCCCGAGCCCGCGTTGAACAAGACCCCGGAATGGGTCCTCCGCTGCGTAGACAACCCCGCCCGGCCCGCCGCCGGACCCGCGTATCTCTCCGGAGAACCCCATCCGACGCCCACCGAATCATCGACCCCGATCCTTGAGGACTTCATCTCGGTCTTCGACGCCCGCACCGGCAAACTCCTGATGGGCTGGAACGAACCTGCTTCTTGAGGCGCGCAGAAGTCCAGATATGCCGGTGATCTTGCGGACGCACCCGCCCCAGTAATGCGCGCAGACGTGAATCCATAAGGGGGCGGGGCCTCCCGCTCCTTGGGTTACCGCAGGAAACTGCGGTTGCTCATAACACCCGTTTGGTGAAGGGGAGGCCGCCGTGGTTGACGGTAACGCGGAACGTCAGTGGGTGGGTATCGATCTGCATTTGCGCCGGTCGGTGATCTGCCGCATCGACGCGCTCGGGAACGAGCTCGGCTGCGTGCAGATTGACAACGATCCGAAGACGCTCGTGAGGGAAGTTCGCAAAGCCGGCCGCAAAGCGCCGGTCGCGATCGAAGCAACCTATGGCTGGTACTGGGCCGTCGATGCGCTGACGGCCGCGAAGTTTGATGTGCATCTGGCGCATCCGTACGGGTTGAAGGCGATGCGTTCGCGGCGGCGGGTGAAGACCGACGCCAAGGATGCCTACGAGTTGGCGAACCTGCTGCGCCTCGGGTCGCTGCCAGAGGCCTATATCGCTCCGCCGGACCTTCGACAGCTGCGTGAGCTGGTGCGCCACCGCACCCGGCTGGTGAGCAACGCGACGGCGGTGAAGGCCGGTATCCGCGCGTTGTTGGCCAAGCACGGCATCCGGCTGGCCGTCACCGACTTGGAATGCCAGCGCGGCACCGCCGCACTCGATGATGTGGTCCTGGAGGGGCAGTTCGCGTTCCGGTTGGAGTCGCAACGCCGGCAGCTGCTGATGCTCACCGACGAGATCGGCAGCGTCGAGGTCGCCTTGGACAAGACGCTGCGTAGGAACCCGCACTACCGGGCGCTGCAGCGCATCCGCGGGATCGGCCCGGTACTGGCGGCGATCTTCGTCGCCGAAATCGGTGACATCACCCGCTTCAAAACCGCTGACGCGCTGGCGTGCTGGGCTGGGATCACCCCGCGTATCTACGCATCTGACCGCACGGTGCGGCGCGGGCACGTCAGCAAAGAAGGCTGCGCCCTGGTGCGCTGGGCCGCCGTTGAAGCCGTGCAACGCCAATGCGAACCATGCGTGAAAGAAGTCAAGGATCGGATCGTCACCCGTCGCGGCCACGGTGCTCGCAACATTGCCAAAGTCGCCGCCGCGCACCGGATGCTCGAGCTGGTCTACTACACGATGCGTGACGGCCAGGCCCGCGCCCTGACGCCCGACCAAGCCGCTTGAGCTTGTTACCGACTTGTGTGCGGCCGGGTAGTGGCATGACCCACCTGCCGGTGCGGTCGAGGAAGTGAATGGCCCACGCAACAAACGTCGGATGACCGTACGGCTTCATGCAAGACACCACCTGCGAAGGAATGCCTGGCAGCTCCGCGGCCACCCTCCGCTCCACCGGAACTGAAGCCATCTACAACCACATGATCCGTACCCCGGCGCGGCCATCGCTGATGCTGCGCCGGGATGACCGGACCGCGTCAACACCGTTCCTCCTCGCGCTGCGCGCTGCGGGGGCTGCGTGTTGACCCTGCCCGGCACCCGACGCTGCCCAAAACCAGGCCGCACAGCCGAAAAGTGCTGCAAACACAGCCTTGACGGCCCCGCCCCCTTCATGAATGCCACTACCGGGCGCTTCTCATGCGCGAGAGCCGGTCACGAGCGTGAACTCGTGATGATCTCGGTCGCTGACGCCCGTCTGCACGTCTTTGCGCCCCTCGCGCCGGATGACGGGCGGCGGGCTGCAGACACAAACTTGCCTGCAGGGCGAACCTGCCGTGGCGCTACTCCGTCTCCATCATGTGGGGATGGGCGGGACGTCGAGGGTGTCGCAGGCATCCGCGCTGTTCGACCAGCAGTATTCGCACCTCGCTGGGTGGGCTGCGGCTGCCCTGGGCGATGACGCTGAGGGTCACGATGTTGCCTCCGAGGCATTCGTGCGTTTGTTCGCCAAGCTGGCAACGGTGCGGTCGCCGCGATCCTTCCTCTACGCAGTGGCCGCCAACCTGATTCGGGATCGGTGGCGCGCCCAGGCAACGGACAGGGCGCTGCTGGGCAGGCTCGGGGAGAGTCAGCCAGCGAGTTGGCCGGCGCCCGATGTCTCGGTGCGCGACATCGTCGAACGACTACCCGAACGGCTCAGGCTGCCGGTGCTGCTGTACTACTACGCCGATCTGCCGGTGGCCGAGACCGCTCAGGCGCTGCACCGACCGGTGGGATCGATCAAGCGCTCCTTGTCTGAAGCGCGTGCCGCGCTCGCGCCGTTGCTGTTGGAGACTTCCGATGAACGTTAACCGTTTGCCGTCGCTGCAGCCGATGCCTGAGCCGGCCGGAGCATTCGAACGGGTCTATCGGGACGGTCGTCGTCGGCGGGCACGCAAGCTCACCGCAGTGCTCACCGCCGCCTTCTTACTCATCGCCGGCGGCACGACGGCGGCCCTCTCCCTCACCCGCGGTCACACCGGCGCCGACACCATCATTCCTGCGGTGACGCCAACACCGTCCGCCCGCCCACTTGCCTACGCCAAGCGGCTGCCGCGGTATTTGCCGCCAGGGGTGTCGCTGGCTTCGACGGCCAGCGATCCACCGACGAGCGAGGGCGACGCCGTCTTCCAGGCCGTGTACAACATCGCCGGGGAGGCCAACCTCGCGGTGCACAACTATCAGCATCACGACGTCCAAATCACGCTGACCATGTACGACTCGGCAGCGACCAAGTGCGGCAAGCAGGTCCTGCCCGTACAAATACGAGACAAGATCATCCACACACTCCCGCCGTGCACGACAGTCGCCTGGTTCTACCAATTCGTTCCGATCCCCGACGGCGTCGCCCAGATCATCCATAACCGGCCCGCGCACGTCTCTCTGTCGGACAACGGCTACGGGACCGAGGTCATCGAATGGCACGAAGGCACCGTCCACTACCTGATCACCTGTGACCGTGGCATCACCGACCACGGCGTCGACGGCGTGCCGTTTCTTGAGCTGATCAAGATGGCGCAGTCCATCCCGGTCGACCCCACGGCCCCACCACAAGCCCCTACGCCAGTGCCGAACGCCACTTTCGACCCTGCCGTCCTCGGTGGAGTCTTCACTCCTCTTGGCCGCTTCTGGGCCTACGACAACAACACCCCGGTGGGTGTCGACATCCAATACAGCGTTCACGGCAACCAGCCCGTCATCGACGTCTACGTTCTGCCCGACGCCGCGACAGCCGACCACTTCATCGCCACCTACTCGGTGGGCAAGCCAACCTCCACGCTCACGGTGCGCGGGCGCTACCGGGCGCAGGTGTATGCAGGACTTCGCACCGTCGCTGTCGCCATGAGCTGGCGCGACCAGAACGCCACGGTGTTGCTCACCGGCGACAGCGGTGCCACCGTCACCGAGTTGCAGACCATCGCCAACAACCTCAAGATCACGTCCTCTTGAGGCGCCCCGGACCGGTTTCGGCGGTTGAACGCTCATGCACTCGGCGCAACCAAATCCTGGTGCGCTGCGTCGTGTGTTCGTAAGGCTCAGCCGCAGCTCAGGGAGCGGGGATCGTGTGGTCATGCGAAAGGTTGGCTGGCGCTGGGCAGCGGCGGCCTGGCTGCTGACGATCGCCGCCATTGGCTTGGGCATTGCGACGTGCGGCGGTCCCAATGATGGAACGCACCACGACTACTGCGCGAGCGGCACCGCAGTCCCGGAGGCAACGTCCAAGGTGACGTTGACCGATCAGAACGTCGAGCCGGTGCTTCACGTTCATGTTGGGGGGCATTCACGGTGAACGTTTTCGGGGGCGCGTCCGCCGTAGCCGAACCCGTCGTCACGCGTCAGGGTGTCGTGTGCCAGGTGACCCGCTCCGCGCCTGCTAGACACCTTGCAGTGGTCTATCTCGTCACCCACAGGGGAACGACCAGACTGGAGTCCAGCTACCCCCAGACCGGCGGCTCTGGCGGAATCAAAGCCACGACATATAGCGCGGAAATCGTTGCTGTCGCATCTAGTACCTGAGACGCCGAGACGCGCATAAGTGCCGATAGCGGGCGCTTGAGCCGGTAGTCCCCGAATCTCATCTCAACCTTTCCGCGAGGGGCGGACTCTTTACGGGTGTGGGAGCACTGCGGTTTCGAGGCTGGCGGAGCCTGTGACGACGTCTGACGAGGACTTCGTCGCCTTCGTTCGCGAGCGCGGCACGTCCTTGCTGCGGCTCGCAACACTGCTCGCCGGCAACCGGCACGCAGGTGAGGACCTGTTCCAGACTGCGGTGGAGCGCACGTATGCACGGTGGTCGAGGGCGGGCGGCATCCAGGACCTCGATGCCTACATCCGGCAGGTCATCGTCCGTGGAGCACGCCGTCAGTGGCGACGCAGGCTGCGGCAACCGGAGATCCTAGTGGCGACCCTGCCGGAGACGGCTTCGCAGGGCGGCGGGCAGCTCGACGTCGTCGCGCGAGCCGCTCTACAACAGGCCCTTGCCTTGCTGACCCGTCAGCAGAGGGCGGTGATCGTGCTGCGCTACGTCGCTGACCAGAGCGAAGCGCAGATAGCGAGCCTGCTCGGATGCAGCGTCGGGACCGTGAAGCCCACGCTTCGAGAGGCCTCGAGCGCCTGCGGGCCCACCCGATGGCGATCAGCGCCCTCGACACCGGTGGAGAGTACTGATGACGAACGATCTCAAAGCGCAGCTGGAGTCGCTTGTCAGCGACGTTTTCGCATCCGACCAGGTAGCCCACCGGGCGATCGCCAGGGTCAAGCGCCGGCGCCGTTTCGGAGCCGGGGCCATCGCTCTTGCGGTCATCGGCATGGTCGTCGGCGTGACGGTGCTCATCTCGGGCACGTCCGACTCGCAGGGACGCCCGGCCACACTCGTCCCCACTGGCTCGCCGTCGCCTGCAGCACCGTCCCTGGCGCCTCCCACGTTGGGGGCGCAGCAAATCACGCCGTTGACGTCGCCCGTGGAGGTAACCGGCACCGGCACCCAGACCGTCGAACTCGGCCCTGCCCCTGCCCGAGCCAACGGCATCGACATGCAGCTCGTCTGTCTCAGCGCGGGGACCTTCACCGTCACCCCTGGCGGCACCAGCATCACCTGCAGCACCTCCGACGTCGGCAACCCGCGAGGGTCTTCGATCACCTACCCATATGCAATGTCGCTCGCCCACGGTCAGCACAGCCTCACCGTCACCACCGCTGCAGGCGTCGGCTGGCGGCTGACGGCTCGATACGCCATCGTCAGCGACACCCCATGGGGCGTGAACGCGAGCGGCCAGACGTATGGAACAGAGAACGACCGAGGGGTACCTGACCTCGTTCTCGTCGTTTTTGCCAAGGGGGGCAAGACCGGCTACGTCTACTCGTCCGAATCAGGCCCGACCTCCTGTCCGCAGCCGTCCAACCCCACCCAGGCCCTGGAATGGCAAAACACCCCGCTCGTCACGGTGCATGTGCCCGTGTACCTCTCGGACGGAAAGACCCGCATCGGCCAGCTCGACGAGCAGACCAACGAGGCCTACGTCCAAGCCGCAGCTCAATGCCCGCAGCCCCACTTGACACCATCATCGAACTAAGCACGCAATGTTCCCATCTCGTGCGCCCAGCCGTGGGGTAGTTGCCCATATGTGCCGATAGCGGGCGCATTGGAGCTGGCAAGGGCACGAGGCGTCGGACGTCGGAGGTTGCTGCGGTCTACAGCGCTACGAGCGCTGGCTCTCGTTGGGGTCCAGGGCGACTGTCATCGGGGGTGGACCCGGCTGCGGCCTGCGGGGTTCACGGACGCCACCTTCGTTCGGGTCGTCGTCGTCGATCTCGACCGTCACTCGTCCTGTGATCGTGCGGCGCGTCCTCGCGAACTGCGCCATCTGCCGCACCCCGCCATCGAGCGTGATGACGGCCTTCCCGTGAGCGTTGACGCCGCAAAGGCACGCTTCACCGGGGCAGTTATCAGCATGATCGTGGGGAACCCCAGCAGAACACTCGGGGCACATCCAGGGCGTGCCGTCAGGCGACACGGCCACGCCGACCGGAGAGCGCAAGTAATCGCTTGGAGGCTTCGCGCTCATCTCAGACCTCGTTGCAGGTTGGCGTGTCTGGCGGAGGTTCACGATAGTGCGCAGAAGGGATGCCAATAGCGCGCGGCTCGTGCGTGCGATTCCGCCGGCCTGGCGACGCCGAGTGCGCCACAATCGAGGCCGTGACGCACGGTATGCCGGATGACCTCGAGGCCGCGGTCACGCGCTACCCAGATGACATCCGACAGTTGATCGTGACCAACTGGGAAGCCATAGGCAACGACGGACGCGAACTCCTGCAACGCTATATCGACAAGTCCCGCCGCCGACGTCAACGGCGGACCCGCTGCGAACTGGCGGCTGAACAGCTAATCAGTCCCGACACGGCGTCGAGGCCGTGGGGATACGCCTCCGGGCCCTAGTGGTTAGCGAACCGACGACACGTCGCTGACTATCGGTTTCGAACCCGCCCAGGGGACGTTTGGTTTTAGCGATCTACCTGCGCTATCGGTAGCAAGCCACTCGGCTGAAGGTTAGGTGGAGACATGGCGGTGCCGCTGGCGCAGCCGGTTGGCGACGTACACGACCACAGCGAACGCAACGAAACCCAGCGCATACAAAGGTGCATCCCACCTGTCAGGCTGCTTGTACACCCAGGCTGCAAAGGCAATGCTCTGCCCCACGAACACGACGCTGCCGATGAGCATGCGGTTCGGAAAGGATGCTTCCCACCAGCGGCCTAGCTGGCGACTCGCGCGCCTGACCACCCGCAGCACCTTCACGGGATGATCTTCGCACCATTGCCAGGCGCCCGTCACCTTCTTCGGTTGTCAACAGCGGTCGAAAACTGACCCCCTGGCTGCGCTTGGGTTCTAAGCCACGGGGTCAGTTTTCACGCGTCGCTGACATCGGTGTCATTACCGCCGTCGTCCCAGTGTTCAGCTCGGTAAGGGCTCGCTCCTGACAACCTGTTGCGCGCATAAGCCATTAGCGGACGCGTGCCAGGGCGGCATAGCCCGCGAGCCGCGAGCACGCAGCGAACGCTAGCCCTCCCGGTGCACCTCCCAGCGCCAATCACACCGGAAGTGATGCCAATAGCGGGCGCATCGCGCCGCTCGTGACGGCGCTGGCATGCCGGTTATCGCGCTGCTGCGGTTGGCGATGGCCGGGCTCCGCCATGGCGACGGTGGACAGATCTAGTCGGACTTAGCCCCATAAATCAACCTCAAGAGCCGTACTCACCTCGACCTGACGGCCTTGCGGGCCCACCCGCTGTCAGGTGTAGTGAGGCGATGACGGGCCCAGATCGTGCGGTCGCCCGGCGACGCCTCCAGCTGACCGCATTCGCTGCCGCCGCGATCACGGTGTTGGCGCTCACCGGATGCTCGAGTTCCCCGGCCAAGCCTGCCGCGGCACCCGCCCCGAAAGCCTCGACGCCGCGAGCGTCGGCGAGTTCCGGCTTCACGCTTCCCGTCGAACACCCGACCGTGTGGGTGTGCCGGCCCGGGATGACCGGCAACCCGTGCCTGGGCGGCCTGGACGCGACCGTGGTGCGGCCGGACGGGAAGAGCACGGTGGAGCCGTTCACCCCCGCCAAGGACCCGAAGATCGACTGCTTCTATGTCTACCCGACGCTGTCGCAGGCGAAGTCCGTCGCTAGCCCACTGGCCCCCGAACCGGCCTCCATCGCCACGGCCCGGGCGCAGGTCGCGCGCTTCCAATCGGTGTGCCGGCTGTTCGTCCCCGCCTACCGCCAGATCACGCTCTTCGGCCTCACGCAGGCAATTTCCGGCAAGTCGATTGCCCCTGCGGTGGTGGCGCAGGCGACCGCTGACGTCGTTTCCGCCTGGCACGACTACCTCGACCACTACAACGACGGCCGCGGCGTCGTGCTGCTCGGCCACTCGCAGGGCGCCAGCCAGATCATCTCGCTGATGAAGAGCGAGATCGACCGCAGCCCCGCCGAGCGGGCGAAGCTCGTCTCCGCCATCGCACTCGGCGGCAACCTGCTGGTGCCGCAGGGCAAGGACGTCGGCGGGGACCTCGAGAACATCCCCGCCTGCCGTAGCAACACCCAGCACGGCTGCGTCGTCGCGTACAGCTCGTTCAGCAAGGCACCGCCGGCGAACAGCCTGTTCGGACGCGCGACGCGAGCGGTGCGGCTCGGCGGCGGCTCGGCGCCGCCCGGCATGCAGGTGCTCTGCGTCAACCCGGCAGCGCTGCGCGGCGGCACCGCCCCGCTGCACCCGTACCTGCCCACAGCCACGCTCGGAACCCACCTCGCCGCCCAAAGCAGGGGCAGCCTGCCGAAGTACGCCACCGGCTTCGTGGCCTACCCGGGCCAGGTGACCGGCACCTGCATGGACGCCGGCGGCGCCTCGTGGCTGCAGATCGACGAACCCCATCCCGGCGTCGCCGGCAAGCGCGTCTCGCTCGTCCAGACGCTCGGGCCGACGTGGGGGCTGCACCTGCTCGACTTCAACATCGACCAGGGCGATCTGGTCAGCCTCGTCAGCACCGAAGCTGCCAGCTGGGGCTAGGTCAATTGGTCGTCACATCTTGTTGGGTGGCCGGCTCCGGGAAAGGAACGCGCCCGCGTCGGCCAGGATGACCTGACCGGTGACGCACCGGGCGAGATCGCTGGCCATGAACACCACCAGCCGGGCCAGCTCGTCGTGCTCGGTCATGCGCTGCAGCGGGGTCGCGGCGACCAGCGCCGCCATGTGGGCGTCGTCGAAGACCGGCGCGATCGTCTCGGTCAGCGTGGTCCCGGGTGCCAGCGCCACGACCCTGATACCGCTCGGGCCGAGCTCGACGGCCATCGACTGCGTGAGGTGATTGATGGCGGCCTTCGAGGCGCCGTACGCGGACATCCGCGGTGACGGGCGAGTGGTCTCCCCGGACGTGATGTTGACGATCAGCCCGGGGCGGCCCCCGCGCAGCATGACGCGCGCTTCCGCAGCTCCCGAAAGTGCTGTGACGATGAGGTTCTGGTTGACCAGATCACGCCAGTGGGCACCGTCGAGCGTCACGAACGGGCCGGGCTTCTGGCTCGCGTAATTACCGACGTTGTTGACGGCCACATCGAGCCGGCCGAGCAGCTGCGCCGACTGCTCGACCATCGCCGCGAGCGCATCGTCGTCGCGCGCGTCGGCGATGACGGCGTGCGCCTGGCCGCCCTCCGCCTCGATCTCCTTGACGACCGCCTCGGCCTTCTCGCGTCGTACGTCATGGACGACGACCGACGCGCCGGCCCGGGCGAGCCAGCGCGCGATCTCGCGGCCGATGCCGGCACCGGAACCGGTGACCAGCGCGCCCTGACCCGAGAGGTCGATCGCGATGCTCATGCGCCGGTGGTGAGCAACGAGACGATGCGCCCGGTGGCCTCGTCCACCCACTCGCGCAGCGTCGGCTCGTCGGTGCCGCCCAGCGGATGCGGCAGCACGAGCTTGCGGACGTCAGCCAGGCCGAAGCTGGCCGACAGCGTGACGGCGATGGGCTCGAAACGTGTCGTGGTGACCACGACCGCAGGCTTGCCGGCCTTCTCCAGTTCGATCGCGTCCGACACCGAGTACGCGGTGCAGCTGCCGCAGTCGGCGAGCCCGGTCAGCACCAGGTCGGTCTCCTCCAGCAGCCGGCCGAAGATGTCGCGGGCCATCGGGATCGCCGCGTTGGCCGACATGCCGTACGGGCCCTTCTTGGTGACGAGCGTGACCTCGGCCCCGGTCTCGGCGGCCAGCCGCTGCGCCGCGTACGCCAGCACGTAGGCGGCGTTCGGCTTGCCGTTGTCCAGCACCCCGACCCGCAGGCCCGCCAGCGAACCGGGCGAGGGCGCGAGCTCGGACACCTCGGGGCGAGGCTCGGAATCGGGCAGGTAGACGGTCGTCATGAGATCAGCCCTCCACAGGCAAGGTGACGCTGCGGGTCATCCCCCACGAGGGGACGACGAGGGAATGCTTGCCCGGGCCGCCGGCCACCACGACCTTGATGTTGCCGGGCTCGCCCGTCATCGGCAGCAGATGGTCATCCGGAACCGTCTTCATCCACGGCGTCCAGGCGAGCTCCTGGAAATGGTGGCGGAAGACCGACGCCGGCATCCGCGCCCGGTCGAAGAGGTAGGACGAGACGTCGTCGCGCGACAGGGCCCGCTGGGCCAGGCTCGCCGCGTGCTCCGGCCCCAGGATGATGAAGAACTCGCCCTGGCTGATCGGCGCATTGTTCATGCCGAGCGAGGTCATGGCTGACGCGATCTTGTCCAGGATCAGCGCCGGCTCACCGGCCGCCTCGGCGTCGTGGACGTTGTGCGGTCCCTCGCCGCAGTGGACCGTCACGGCGCTCGGCGCCGTCACCCCGCGGCTGCGCGCGTAACTCCCCCACGGCGATTCCGCGAGGTTCTCAGCCGCGCAGAACGTGTACTTGGCGGGCTGGCCGTGGGTCGCCGCGTCGCCGAAGCCGGGCTTGGCGCCGGCGACGTGGAGCATCGTCAGCCGCACCGCCCGCCCGACCGTCGCGTTGGCCCGGTTGCCGGGACCGAAACAGCCGACACCACCGCTGAATCCGCCCTCGTCGACGGCATCGCCATGCACCAGGATCAGCGGCGCGACCAGATGTGTGGTGGCGTTCACGCCCCGCAGGTTCATCTCCGGCTGGGCGAGCGCCCGCAGCGCCGTGAGGACGACCGGGAACGTGACCGGCGGGCAGCCGGCCAGCACTGCATTGATGGCGGCAACCCGGCGGGTCAGGACGCCCGAGCGCGGCTGGAGCGTGAAGAGCACTTCATCCGGGTCGCCGGTCGCGTATTCGAGCATCGCGTCAACCCGGGCCGGCGTGGGCGCGACGACCGGCAGCCCGTCGCCGAGCCCGCGGGCGTCCAGCAGGTCGAACATGGCTTCCGGCGATTCGTCCGCAAGCTCGTGCTGATCCGGGAAATAGGTGACGGTCACCCCCTCACCTTGCCCCCTCGCCGATGAGCGCCAGCACCTGCCCCACGAGCGAGCCCATCGCGGCGGTGCCGTCGAGGTGCAAATCAGGACGCACCGGCGCCTCGTACGGGGCGTCCATCCCGGTCATGCCGGTCAGCTGGCCGGCCGCGGCTTTCGCGTACAAACCCTTGGGGTCACGCGATTGGCACACCTCGAGCGGGGTGTCGACGTAGATCTCGCGGAACGCCAGCCCGCCCGCCTCGTGGCTCGCCCGCACCGCGTCGCGATCGGCGATGTACGGGCTGATGACGGGCACCAGCGCGACCCAGCCGACCCCGGCGAAGAGCTTGGCGACCTCACCGACCCGGCGCACATTCTCGGCGCGATCCTCGGCAGACAGGCCGAGGTCGCGGTTCAGGCCGTGACGCAGGTTGTCACCGTCGAGGATGACCGCCGGCCGGCCCGCTTCGAGCAGCGCCCGCTCCACCTCGACCGCCACCGACGATTTACCCGAGCCCGACAGGCCGGTCAGCCACACCGTCTGTCCCTCCGAAAGCCCGAGCAGTGTGCGACGCTCCTGCGGGCTGATGCCCTCATGCCAGCGAAAAGATCCCGTCTCAGCCATGACACCGCACATCATGTCAGGAGCGCGCACATGAGTGACGTCGCCGTGGTCGCGCGCGACCTGCTCGTCGTTCGGGGCAAGACGACCGTGCTGGCGGAGCTCACGTTCGAAGTGCCGGAAGCGACCGTCACGGGCCTGCTCGGGCCGAGCGGCTGTGGCAAGACGACGCTGATGCGCGCGGCCATCGGGGTGCAACGCATACGCGGCGGGTCGCTTCAGATCCTCGGCCGGCCGGCGGGCGATCCCGCACTGCGCACCCAGGTGGGCTACGCGTCGCAGGGTGCGTCGGTCTACCTCGACCTGACGGTGGTGGAGAACATCCGCTACTTCGCCGCCGCTCTGCGGGCCGCGCCGGCGGACGTCGCTCGCGTGATCGACGAGGTCGACCTGGGGGCTCATCGCGACAGCCTCACCGGGCAGCTGTCGGGCGGCGAGCGTTCGCGCGTCAGCCTCGCCGTCGCGCTGCTCGGCACCCCCCGGCTGCTCGTCCTCGATGAGCCCACGGTGGGGCTCGATCCGGTGCTGCGCGAGCAGCTGTGGGACCTGTTCTCCCAGCTCGCCAAGGCCGGGATGACGCTGCTCGTCTCCAGTCACGTGATGGACGAAGCGGAGCGCTGCGACACGCTCCTGCTCATGCGCGAGGGCCGGCTCCTCGCCCACGAGACCCCGGCCGCACTGAAGGCGGCCACCGGGACCAGCGACCTGGACAGCGCCTTCCTGCACCTGCTGCGCAAGGCAGGGGCACGCGCATGAACCTGTCGACCACGCTCGCGACCGCCCAGCGCGTCCTTCGCCAATTGCGGCACGACCCGCGCACGGTGGCACTGCTGCTGATCGTCCCGTCCCTGCTCATGGTGCTGCTGCGCTACGTCTTCGACTCCAAGGCCGAGTTCAACATCCTCGCGCCGGCGCTGCTCGCCATCTTCCCGTTCACGTTGATGTTCCTCGTCACCTCGATCACCACGCTGCGCGAACGCACGCTCGGCACGTTGGAACGGCTACTGACGACGCCGATGCACAAGCTCGATCTGCTGACGGGCTACGCGATCGCGTTCGGCGTGGTGGCGATCGCACAGGTGCTGGTGGTCATCGCCGTCTCGACGGGGCTCGGGCTCGACGTGAAGGGCAGCTTTGCCGGGCTGCTGCTCGTCACCGCGCTGGACGCGCTGCTCGGCGTCGCGCTCGGGCTGTTCTCCAGCGCGTTCGCCCATACCGAGTTCCAGGCGATCCAGTTCCTACCGGTGGTCGTCTTCCCGCAACTGTTCCTGTGCGGGCTCTTTCGTGCCCGCGAGCAGATGGCGACCGTCCTGCGCTGGCTGTCGGACGTGATGCCGCTGTCGTACGCCGTCGAGGCGCTCAAGCACGCCGCCCTCAACACCGATCTCGGCGGCGTCTACGCCCGCGACGCCATCGTCATCACCGGCTGCGTCGCGGTCGCCCTCGCCCTCGCGGCCGTCACCCTGCGCCGCACCACCCCGTAACCAAGATCAACGCACCCATGATCATGGAATCAGGCCTCTCAAACGCCTCAGACCATGATCATGGGTGCGTTGATCAAGGCGCTAGAGGTTCCAGACGCGGGCGGCGTTGCCGGACAGGATCAGCTCGCGCTCGTCGGCGGGCACCCCTTCGAGCTGCTCCTCGATGATCTGGCGGGAGTTCGGCCAGCTGGTGACCGGGTGCGGGAAGTCGGTGGACCACATGATGTTTTCCACGCCGATGAGGTCGCGCAACCGCTCCAGCGCGATGCGTTCCTCGATGAACGTGAGGTAGACGTTGCTGCGGAAGTAGCTGCTGGGCAGGCGCGAGATGGCGGGGAACGAGTAACCCTGGCGGGTGGCCATGTCGTCGACGATGTGCAGCCACCAGGCGACCCAGGCGAGCCCCGGTTCGACGAATACCACCTTCAAACGCGGGAACTTCTCGAAGACCCCGCCCATGATCCACATGCCGAACGCCTCGGCGGTCAGCAGCCCGGTCACCGGAACCATGACCCCCTTGTTGGGCGTCGGATCGCGCCGCATCAGGTCATCGAGGTTGGTGTTCAGGCCGATGTGGCAGCAGATCGGGAGCCCGGTCTCCTGGATCAGTTCGAAGAGCGGGTCGTAACGCTCATCGAAGTACTCGGGCAGCCCGAATTCGCTCGGAAACACCGGCAGCTGCAGGGATTTCGCGTCGAGCGCGACGACCCGGCGCACTTCGGCCAGCGCGAGGTCGATGTCATGAATCGGCACCTGATATGAGACGATCAACCGCTTGGGATCGGGGGCGGCGAAGGCCGAGAGCACGTCGTTGAACGCCCGTACCGACTCGCTCTGCCCCTCCTTCATGTCGGCCAGGTAGCGGAAGGCGCTCACCTCGGAGTAGAGGACCTCCGCGTAGACGCCGTCGGCATCCATGTCAGCCAGCCGGGCGATCGGCTCTCCGTAGCCGGGACGGTTGAACGCCGCGTTGGCGTTGGCCGCCTGCATCGCCGCACCGGCCGCGTTAGCGGCCCCCGCGCCGCGCGACATGCGCTGCGCGAAGGCGGCGACCGCATCGTCGTACGCCTGGTGGAAGCGCGCCTCGAGATTGGCCTTGATCTGCTCGTGCGTGACCTTCACATGCGAATCGGCCGAGATCAGGCGCTCTGGACGGGTGGCGGTCATCGACGTCTCCTGAGACATAGCGAGCACTAGGTGTCCAGCAAGCTAGCACGCTCGACCGGCGTTGAGTACCCGTGCGAGCCGCCAACGGTGCGGCTTGACGGCGCGCATAGTGGCCGCAATGCTTACGCCGGTGAAGCCCGTCCTCGCACCCCAACCCACCGCCGACGACCGTCACTACTGGGACGGGATCGCCGCCGGCCGGCTGCTGCTGCAGCGGTGCTCGCAGTGCCGGACGATGCGCCACCCACCGCGTCCGATGTGCGGGCACTGCCACTCGCTGGAGTGGGAGACGTTCCCTTCGGACTGCCGGGCGACGGTGATCAGCTGGATCATTCCGCGCCACCCACCGGTCACCGAGGGAGACGAGCAACTCATCGCGCTCGTCGAGACGACGGAGGGTGCACGGCTCGTCGTCAACCTCCACGACTTCCCGCCCGGCGAAGCGGTGAACGAGGCACGCATCGAGATCTTCATGCACGACGTGGGTGACGGGGTCATCCTCCCCCAGGGCCGCCCGCTCGGAGTCGGCACCGGCGGGCAGGCGTGATGGACCCCACCGTCTCCGAGAAGGCCGCCATCGCCGGCATCGGCCACACCGAGTACTCCAAGAATTCAGGACGTTCTGAGCTTCAGCTCGCTTCGGAGGCCGCGCTTGCCGCGATCGGCGATGCCGGCCTCACGCCCGCGGACATCGATGGCATGGTCACCTTCACGCTCGACTCCAACGACGAGCTCGAGCTCATGAACAGCCTCGGGATCCGCGAGCTGACGTACTTCTCGCGTACCACCAACGGCGGCGCCGGCGCGTGCGCCACGGTCATGCATGCGGCCATGGCCGTCGCCAGCGGGATGAGCAAGGCGGTGCTGGTCTACCGGGCGTTCAACGAGCGCTCCGGGCGGCGCTTCGGCGTGCCGGCGGCGGGCCTGCGGTCGAAGGCGGAGAACTACTCGGCGCCCTTCGGCGTGCGCACCCCGGCGCAGGCGTACTCGCTGACGTTCCAGCACTACATGCACAAGTACGGGGTGACGAACGAGGACCTCGGCAGCTACAGCGTCGTCGCCCGCCGGCACGCGGCCACGAACCCCGACGCCTGGTTCTACCAGCAGCCGATCACCCTCGAGGACCACCAGAATTCGCGGTGGATCGTCGAGCCGGTGCTGCGCCTGCTCGACTGCTGCCAGGAAAGCGACGGTGGGGTGGCCATCGTCGTCACCAGCCCGGAGCGAGCGCGCGATCTCCCCCACGGCGGGGCGCGCATCCTGGCGGCCGCGCAGGGTGAAGTGCTGGGCGGCTCGATGATCTACGACTACTACCACCCTGACGTCTCGAGCAGCCCCGAGTTCGCCCTCACCGCGCGACAGCTCTGGCAGGACTCGGGACTCACGCCCGACGACGTCGACGCCGCGATGCTGTATGAGAACTTCAGCCCGGTCGTCTTCATGCAGCTCGAGGCATTCGGCTTCTGCGGGCCCGGCGAGGCGCGCGACTTCATCGCCGAGGGCAACATCGGCCTGAAAGGCAAGCTGCCGGTGAACACCCACGGCGGGCTGCTCGGTGAGGCCTACATCCACGGGCTGAACAGCATCCTCGAGGCTGTCCGCCAGCTGCGCGGGACGGCTGCCAACCAGCTGGAGACGGTGGACCACGTGCTGTCGGCGTCGGGCCGCAGTGCCCTGCTGCTCGGCCGCTGCTGAGACGGGAGACAGATGAGCGGAGTACTGGACGGGGTGACCGTCCTTGACCTGAGCACCGGGATCGCCGGGCCGATGGCGGCCATGCTGCTGGCCGACCACGGCGCGCGCGTCACGAAGATCGAGCGGCCGGGCGGCGACCCGGGACGTGCCCAGCCGTCGTGGCGGGTGTGGAACCGGGGCAAGCGGAGCGCGGAAATCGACCTCGCCACCGACGAGGGACGCGAGGCCCTGCTTGCCCTCGCGAGCACCGCCGACATCCTCATCGAGAGCTTCCGGCCCGGCGTCACCACCGAACTCGGCATCGACTACGCGACCCTGAGCGCCCGCAACCCGCGCCTGATCTACTGCTCCATCACGGGATACGGCCGGGGCACGCGCGACGAGCAACGTCCCGCGTGGGACGCCCTCGTCGCCGCCCGCACCGGGCTGCATTGGGAGAAGCGCGGCTTCCCCGGCGGCGCCATCGACCGGCTCGCGGGGCGCCCCGTCGTCGATTACGAGGTGCCGCCCGGAGCGCAGGAAGGTCCCGATCGCGACGGGCCGCTGTTCTCCGCGTCGTACTGGCCGAGCCTCGGCGCCAGCTTCCTGGCGGGCGTCGGCATCAACGCGGCGCTGCGGGCCCGCGAGCACACCGGCCGCGGCCAGTGGGTGGAAACCTCGCTGCTGCAAGGGGTGCTGGCCGTCACGATCGGGGGATGGCAACGCGTCACCAATCCCGAGGCGGCGCTCTACCAGACCTGGATCTTCGACGGCCGCGCTCCGATCTTCGGGATCTGGAAGTGCGCGGACGGCCGCTGGGTGCACAACTGGGTAGCCAACCCACGCTTCCTGCTCGCCGCGTCCGAAGGCGATGAGCTGAAACTCCCCGACCCGGGCGCCACGCACCGCGACGATCCCGACCGGATCGGCACGAGCCCGGAGAACCTCGTCGTCGTCTACTACTACTGGCCGCAATTGGTCGACGCGCTCGCGAAATTCCCCAGCGACCAGTGGCTGAAGGCAGCGGCGGAATTCGGCTCTCCGATGCAGCCGGTGCGCTCCCCCGCCGAGGCGCTGGCCGATCCGCTGTGGAGCGCCGACGGCATCGTCGCCGAGGTCGCCGATCCGCAGGAGGGGCCGCTGCGGATGGTCGGCAGCACGTACCGGCTGATGACGAGCGACGGTACGCCGAAGGCTCCGGCGCCCGCGCTCGGTGCTGACACCGCCGCGGTACTCGGCGAGGCCCGGGAGGCGGCGGAGTACCCGACGCCCGCGAGCCCGCCCCCGCCCGAAGCCCAGGGCAAGGCGCCGCTCGCCGGGATCAAGGTGCTCGACCTCGGGCTCGCGATCGCCGGCCCCTTCGGTGCTCAGGTGCTCGCCGACCTCGGCGCCGACGTCATCAAGGTGAACGCGCTGCACGACGTCTACTGGCAGCTCAACCACATCGCGCTGACCGCCAACCGCAACAAGCGCAGCCTGGCCGTCAACCTGAAGACCCCCGAGGGCATGGGAATTCTGCAGCGGCTGGTCGAGCAGTGCGACGTCGTCCACCACAACATGCGCTACGACGCCGCGATCCGGCTCGGGGTCGACTACGAGTCGCTTTCGAAGCTGAACCCGGGCATCATCTACTGCCACACCCGGGGCTTCGAGCACGGTCCGCGTGACCTGCTGCCCGGCAACGATCAGACCGGCGCCGCCCTCGGCGGGATCAGCTGGGAGGACGGCGGGGTCAGCGACGGAGGCAAGCCGATCTGGGCGCGCACCAGCCTCGGCGACACCGGCAACGGCTTCCTGTCCGCGTTGGGCGTGGTGCAGGCGCTCTATCACCGCGACCGGACGGGCGAGGGACAGTTCGTCGACACGTCGATCTCGTATGCGGCGATGCTGAACACGTCCTACACCTACCTGCGCGGCGACGGCACCGAGCCCGCGCGTGCACGCCTCGACCGCGACCAACTCGGCCTCGGCGCGGGCTACCGGCTGTATGAGACGGCGGACGGCTGGCTCTGCCTCGCGCTCGCCGGTGACCGGCACTGGCAGGCACTCGACAGCGTCCTGCCCGACGCCAACCTGCTGCCGGCAAGCGACGCCGAACGGGCGGCGGCGCTCGAGACGACGTTGCGCACGGCGCCGGCCGAGAAGTGGTTCGAGATCCTCGACGCAGCTGGGGTGCCCTGTGAAATCAGCTCGACCACCTACGCGCTCGACGTCTTCGACGACGCTGAACTGAAAGAGCGGCGCTGGACGGTCAGCTGGGACCACCCGCACGTCGGGCAGCTCGAGCAGTACGGCCTGGGCGTCGACCTCTCCGATACCCCGCTGGTGCTCGACCGGCCCACCCCGATCGTCGGCCAGCACACGGCGGAGATCCTGCGCGAGAACGGCTACACCACCGAGGAAATCGACGATTTCGTCGCGCGTGGTGCGGTGGCGGTCTGGTCACCCGGCGATCCGACCACGCCGCCCGGCGTCTGACAGCCCATGACGCAAGCACTTTCAGCGCCCCCGGACAGCACCCACCAGCGCATCACCTGCGCCGCGCTCGACTGCATCCTCGAACGCGGCTTCTACCGGGCGAGCAGCAACGAGATCGCCCGGCGCGCCGGCATGACGTGGGGCGCGATCCAGTACTACTTCGGGACCCGGGAACGCCTCATGCTGGCCGCCCTGGAAGTGTCCGACCGCGAGTTCGAGCATCTGCTGCAGACAGCCGACATCGGTACCGGCACGACAGCCGAGCGGCTCGAGCGATTAGGTGCACTCCTCACACGTCAGTACGGCCGCCCGCGCTACCTGGCCACGCTGCAGATCGTGCTGAACCTGGCGCACAACCCGCAGACGTCGGCGGAGACGGCCGCCGCGCTCGTCGATGTCGACCGGCGCCTTTCGTCCCAGCTGACCAGCCTGATCCGGCTCGCCATCGGACCGAAGGCGGACGAGGAGACCGTCGCGCTGGTCTTTCACGCGCTGCGCGGCCTCGCCGTCTCGCATCTGATCCATCTCCAGACCGCGCCGGTCGAACTCGCCGGCGCCCGCCTTCCCGGCAACCTGCCCGCCGATGGCAAGCGGCTGGCGACCGCGCTGGCCCGGCTGATCGACGACGAGCCCTCATGACCGCCGCCCAAAACCTCGGGTCGGTGCAAGCGATGCTGGCCGGGGTCACAGCTGGCAAGTTCGAGGAGTTTCTCGACCGGCTGGCGCCGGACGCGGTGTACGAGGCGCCGTACTACCGTGACTTCGCAGAGCGTGCCGGCCGCGCGGCGGTCGCCGAGATGTTCGCCGGACTCACCGCCCGGTTCTCGTCCGTGAGCTACTGGATCACGACGCACTTCCCGACGATGGACCCGGATCTGGTCATCGTCGAGTGCCGCAGCGACAACGTCGTCGCCGGCACCGACCGCCACTACCGCAACCACTATCTGATGTTCGTGACGTTCTCCCCCGCCGGGCAGGTCGTCCGCTGGCGCGAGTTCTCCAACCCCGATACCTACCGCCGGGAAGCCGACGGGGACGACTGAGCCGAGTCCTCAGTACGAGCGCGGTAGCCCGAGGGTGTGCTGGGCGACGTAGTTGAGCACCATCTCGCGGCTGACGGGGGCGATCCGCAAGAGGCGGACGAGCCCCCACATGTCGGCGAGGCCGTACTCCGACGCCATCCCGTTGCCGCCGTGCGCCTGGATCGCCGAGTCGAGGGCCGCGAGCGACGCCTCCCCCGCCGCGAACTTCGCCATGTTCGACGCCTCACCCGCATCGAGGCCCGCATCGTGCATCCAGGCCGCTTTCGAGGTCATGAGCCGCGCGAGCTCCAGCTCGATGGCCGCGATGGCGAGCGGGTGCGCGATGCCCTGATGCGCACCGATCGGCACCGACCAGACCTGCCGTTCGCGTCCGTAGCGGGCGGCCTTGGCCAGCGCGTAGCGACCGATCCCGTTGGCGATGGCGGCGCCGGTGATCCGCTCCGGGTTCAGCCCGGTGAAAAGGGCCCCCAAGCCGCTACCGACGTTTCCGATGAGCCGGTCGCCGTCGACGTGCACGTCGTCCAGGTAGACCTGGAACTGCCGCTCCGGGATGCCGACCTCGACCGGGATGTGGGTTCGGTGCAGGCCCGGGCTGTCGGTGTCGACAACGAACAGCGAGAGCTCGGCGCGGCCCTGCGAGTCCTGCCCGGTGCGGGCCACGACGAGCATCGCGCTCGCCTCGTCGACACCGGAGATGTAGTACTTGTTGCCCGACAGACGCCAGCCGCCGCCGTCACGCTGGGCCTGCGTGGAGATGTTGTGGGAGTTGGAGCCGGCGTCCGGTTCGGTGATCGCGAAGACCATGCGATCGGCACCGGCCGCGAGCGGCGGCAGCCAGCGCTGCTGCTGCTCCGGCGAGCCGTACTTCTTCAGGATCTCCCCGCAGATCGCCGCCGAGACGAGCAGGAGCAGGAGCGGGCAGCCACCCGCCGCCGTCTCCTCGGTCACGATCGCGAGCTCGGCGATGCCCCGGCCGCCGCCGCCGTACTGCTCGGGGAGGTTCACCCCGATGAAGCCGGCCTCGCCGAGGGCTTCCCAGAGCTCATGTGTGTGTCCGTCGGACTTCACCCGGCTGGCGAAGTATTCGTGCCCGAAATCGGCGACCACCTTGGATACGGCGTCCCTCAACATCGCGTGTTCGGCCGGCTCGGCGAAATCCATACACCCACTCTCTCGCATCGTGGTGAGCGATACCTCCTCGCCGCCGGCAAGGTGAATGAGCACATCGTCCTGAATACAGGGTCCCAGGCCCCGCCGAAGGGGTCAGAAGTCCCAAGGAGAAGCCCGCCAGATGCGCCACTGATTGCCGATGAGGTAAGGAGAAGCTCGCCGTCCCGCCCGGCCCGCACGGAAGGAGTGACGATGTCGATCCTGCTGGCGACCGCCCTAGTGCTGGCGATCATTTCCGGCTGCGTCGCGCTCCTCGTCGGGACCAACCTGGTCACGGAAATCGTGCAGCGCAGGATCACGGCGGCAGAACTCGTTCGCAGCGCCGAGGCACTGGTGCGAGCCAGCGCGACGCAGCGGACCCGCTGACCTTCGGGGGCCTCCCGGCCGGCCGCGTTCGGCTGGCTGGGTAGGAGCTCTAGCAGGGGCGGGGACTAGGCGTAGATCCGGCGCAGCAACTGCTCGGTCGCCGAACGCCGGATGCCCCCGAGCGCTCCGGAGCGGGCCAGCGCGGCGCGCGCCGCATTGGCCCCCGGCCCGCCGTGCACGCCGCCCCCCGGATGAGCCGAGGAGCCGGCGAGGTAGAGCCGGTCGATCATCGTCGCCGCACCACCGAGACCGGGGACGGGCCGAAACACCAGCTGCTGATGCAGTTGCGCGGTGCCGCCGTTGATCGCTCCTCCCACGAGTGCCGGATTCTGCTGCTGCAGCACCGACGGCGGCTGCACGCTCGAGCCGACGACGAGACGCGAGAAGCCGGGCGCGTGCCGCTCCAGCGTCTCGGTGACGCGCTCGACCTGACGGGCCACCCGCTCCGGATCGCGGGCAGCTGCTCGCGGCAGGTGGGTGTACGCCCAGGCCGACTCCGTACCGGGCGGCGAGCGCTGCGGATCGCTGGTGGTCAGCTGGCCGAAGAGGATGAACGGGCGCCGGGGGTCGCGTTGGGTGGACAGGTCGTGGGCGTAGTCCGACAGGCCGTCGAGGTCGACGTCGAGGTGCACCGTGCCGGCGGCGCGGGCGCCCGAAGCCGTCCAGGGCACCGGCGCGCAGAGCGCCCAGTCGATCTTCACCGTCGCCGTGTCCCACTGGAAGTTGTCCAGATCCGACAGCAACCGCGCCGGGAGATGCGCCGCGCCGACCAGATCCGCGTACAGGTGCGGGAGCCGCAACGTCGGCCAGCACGGCTCGACGCGCGGGCACGATCTCGCCCGACGCCAGCTGCACCCCCGTCGCCGCGCCGTCCGTCACCCGCACCCGGCGTACCGCGCTGTCCAGCCTTACCTGCCCTCCCCGTGCCTGGAGGCGGTCTACCAGGGCGGCGGTGAGGCGCCCCGCACCACCTTGGGGCACCGGGAAGCCGTGCGTCTGGCCCAGCATCGTCAGCAGCCACCCGTACACGGCACTACCGGCCGCGTCCGGCGACAGATCCGCGTGCAGAGCGTTGCCCGCGAGGAGCATCGGCGCACCTACGCCGCGAAACATCTCCTCGCCGAAGCGGCGTACCGGAAGTGCCGCCAGCCGGGCGAGCCGCAGCGCCCCTCCGAGGCCGATCCGGCGCACCAGCCGCGCAACTGGCGCCGCTGGCGGGAACGGCCGGAACAGCGCGTCGAGAACCAGGGATTCGACGCCGTCCCAGTGCCCGCACAGCGCCAGCCACGCCTGCGCGTCAGCCTCGTGAAAGGCCGCCACTGACTGCGCGGTGAGCTGACGATCGCGGGAGAGCACCGCACACCGGTCGTCGGGAAAGACGTGAGCGAGTACGGCTGGTGCGTGGCTCCAGCGCAGGCCGTAGGACGCGAGCTCGAGCCCCTGCAGGACGGGGGAAGCCGACGCGAGCGGGTAGAACGAGCTGAACACGTCGGAGAGGTAGCCCGGGGCGGTCATCTCGGCGGAGCGCACGGCTCCTCCTGCCTGTGCCGTCGCCTCGCAGACCACGACTTCCCAGCCCGCATCCGCAAGCAGGTTCGCCGCCACCAGACCGTTGTGGCCGGCGCCGATCACCACCGCGTCCGCAGCGCCGTCACGGCGGCTGGAACCGCGGGGCGCGCTCCGGTGCACAGCCTGACCGTACGGGCGACGGGCGAACCGCGCTCGAGCGCGGTTTCGTACCCGGGACCGGCCGGTGACCTATCTTCAGGGGGTGTTCGAGCTGGGCACCGATGGGCCCTCACTGATCATCGCGGCGCTCGACGGATCGGAGACGTCACTGCGCGCCGGCGCCTACGCCGCTGGGCTGGCGCGCCGGCAGGGGTCCCGGCTCGCCCTCGTGTTCGTGCACAGCGTCGGGGGATTTGCCCGCTCGATGCCCGGCGCCATGCCGGCGGTCGCCGAAGCCAACCGCATGACGGCCGCCGACCTGAAGGAGTCGATCGAGGAGCAGTCCCACCGCCTCGGCGTCGACGCCGTGTTCTACGAGCGCGAGGGAACGCCGTTCAACGAAATCGTGACGCTGGCCGACGAGCTGCACGCAGATGCCGTCATCGTGGGCGCCTCGACGCAGGCGGGGCATCGCCTTGTCGGATCCCTCGCGCTGCATCTCGTGCGCGCCGCCCGCTGGCCCGTGACGGTTGTGCCCTAGGCCTGGCCCGCGTGCGCTGATGAAGGTTTCCCTGCGGGTGCGCCCCGGCTCGAGCCGCCCCCTCGTCGGCGGCTCGCACGACGGAGCCCTGGTCGTGAAGGTGTCCGAGCGAGCCGTCGACGGGCGCGCCACCGAAGCCGCGTTGCAAGCGCTCGCCAAGGCGCTACAGATACCCAGGCGCGACGCCCGGCTCGTCAGCGGCGCCACGAGCAGAACCAAGATCGTCGAGGTGCCGGACGACTGCCGAACCCGGATCACCGAGCTGCTGGCCCGCTAGGCCGTCGGCGCCGAACCGGCAGGGTGATAGAACGGCGCGTCAGCGAAAGTGCTCGAGGATGAGCTGAGGAGGAATCGCGAGCTGTGAGGATTCTCGTCATCGGCGGCACCGGCCCGACCGGCGTGCCGATCGTCAAGGGCCTCATCGCGCAGGGCCATCAGGTGACGATCCTGCACCGCGGGCTGCACGAGCATCCAGCGACTCCTGCGGCCGTCACCCACCTGCACGCCGACCCGTACGACGAGGACTCGCTGGCCGCCGCGCTCGACGGCACGACCTGGGACGTCGTCGTCGCGATGTACGGGCGGCTGCGGCGGATCGCGGCGCTGACGGCCGGGCGCTGCGGGCACTTCGTCTCGGTCGGAGGGGTGCCGGCGTACCGCGGCTGGACCGATCCCTGGCAGTACGAGCCTGCCGGGCTGCCGGTGCCGCGCCGGGAGGACGCCGAACTCGTCGACGACCCCGAGATCGACTCGAAGGGCTACCGGATCGTCCGCACCGAAGAGGCGGTCTTCGCGGCCCACCCGCACGCGGCGCACTTTCGCTACCCGTACCTCTACGGCCCCCACCAGCCGGTGCCGCGGGAGTGGCTGGCGGTGCGCCGCATCCTCGACGGCCGCGACCGGATGATCATCGCTGACGAGGGCCTGACCCTGCACCACCAGGGCTACACCGAGAACGCGGCCGCCGCCCTGCTGCTCGCGATCGAGCACCCGGAACGCTCGGCCGGCACCATCTTCAACATCGGCGACGAGGAGGTGCTGACCGTCCGGCAGATGATCGAACTCTGCGCGGCGGCACTGGGAGCCCCGCTCGAGCTCATCTCCATGCCGTACGAGCTGGCCGTGCCGGCCTGGCCGCTGCTCGCCCAGCCGCTCCCGACCCATCGCGTCCTCGACCTCGCGTTGCTGCATCACCAGCTCGGCCATCGCGATCTCGTGCCGGCCCGTGAGGCGACCAGGCGCACGGCATTGTGGCTCGCCGAGAACCGTCCGCTCCCGGGCGGCACCGAAGAGATGGTGCTGACCGACCCGTTCGACTACGCCGCCGAAGATGTGCTCATCGACTCCTGGCTTTCGGCCAGATCGAGCGTCACCGTCCCGGAGTTCGCCGCCCGACCCGGCTACGGGCTGGCCTACAGCGGGCCGCTCGGGCGGCCACGCACACAGAAGGAGTTCGTGGAATGACTGACGGCGTGCTCTCCCCACCGGGGGACGGTGCCATGAGCGGGATCCGGGTGCTCGACCTGTCGATCGCGCTCACCGGCCCGTACGCCGCGGCGCTGATGGCCGACCAGGGCGCCGACGTCATCAAGGTGGAGCGTCCGGGCATCGGCGACATTGCCCGCTGGGTCGGGGTCGCCGTCAACGGGATGAGCTCGCTGTACCTCGTCTGCAACCGCGGCAAGCGCTCGATCGTCGCCGACCTGAGCAAGCCCGAGGGGGTAGCCGTCGTGAAGCGGCTCGCCGCCGCATCCGACGTCGTGCTGCAGAACTTCCGCCCGGGAGTGATGGACGGGCTCGGGCTCGGCTACGAGGGCGTGCGGGCCGACAACCCCGACGTCGTGTACGCGTCGCTCTCAGGCTTCGGGAGCACCGGGCCCTACCGCGACCGCAGCGCGTACGACACCGTCATCCAGGCCTACGGCGGGCTGGCGATGAACCAGGCCGACCCGTACGACGGCGTGCCCGTCTTCTTGCGGCAGACGGCAGCCGACAAGATCACGGCCCTTTTCGCGAGCCAGGCGATCGCGGCGGCCCTGCTGCGCCGGGAGCGCGGCGGCGGGGGCCAGCACGTCGAGCTGTCGATGACCGACGCGGTCGTGTCCTTCCTGTGGGCGGATGCGGCCGCGAACGAGGTGCTGCTGGACTCCGACCACTCGATGAATTCCAGCTTCGTCGCGGGTTTTCGCCCGATGCGCTTCGTCGACGGTTGGGGCATCGTCACCCCGACGTCCGACCACGACTTCGCCGGCATGTGCCGCGGTCTCGGGGTCTCCGGCTACGACGATCCCCGGGTCGCCACCATCGCCGAGCGCATCAAGCATCGCGACGTGATGGAGCCGATCATGGACATGTGTTACGCGATGGCCGCGAACATGACCACCGCGCAGGCGACCGCGAACTTCGAAGCCGAGCGCGTCCCGTTCGCCATGATCCTGGCCCCCGACGAGCTCACCCGCGATCCGCACGCGGTCGCGATCGGCCTGTTCGAGGAGTCCGACCATCCGATCGCCGGACGCGTGCGGCTCCCCCGCCATCCGGCCCGCTTCAGCGCTACCCCCGCCGCGCTCGGCAGCCCCGCGCCCGGGCTCGGCCAGCACACCGACGAGATCCTGACGCAGTTCGGGATGGGTGACCAGATCGCCGCCCTTCGAGCCGAGAAAGCCGTGATGTGAACGAGATGAACGCGACCATGCGGGCTGTGCGCCACACCGCGGTGGGCATCGAGGTGCAGGAGGTGTCCGAAGGTGACCGCGACGGGATGACGGTGGTGCACGTCGTCTCGTCCGGGATCTGCGGGTCAGACCTGCACATGCTCGAGTGGGGCGCGCTGCCGTTCACCCTCGGGCACGAGGTCGGCGGCCGGCTCGAGGACGGCACCCCGGTGACGGTCTGGCCGCTGGTGCCGTGCGGGAGCTGCGACCGCTGCCTCGCGAACGAACCGCAGCAGTGCCGGACCGGCAACTCGCGCATCTACGGGGTGGGGCCCGAGGGCGGCATGGCCGACCGGATCCTGGTGGACCCCCGCAATGTCGTGGCGCTCCCGGCGGGCCTGTCCGAACGCAATGCCTGCCTGGTCGAACCGATCGCATGCTCGGTGCACGCGCTGCGCCGGGCAGGGGTGACGGCCGGCGATCGGGTCGCCGTCGTCGGCGCCGGGAGCATCGGGCTCGGCGCCGTCTCGGTGGCACGCTTCTTTGACTGCCGGGTCGACGTAGCCGCCCGCCACGACGCTCAGCGGGCCGCCGCCGCCGCGATCGGTGCGGGCATGGTGACCGACGAAGCCGACGCCGAGTACGACGTCGTGGTCGACGCGGCGGGCACCTCAGGTTCGATCGCCCGATCCTTCGAGGTGTTACGCCCCGGCGGCACCCTGGTGATCGTCTCGAGCCAGTGGGAACCCGTGCAATTCCCGATGTTCTTCGCCTCCACGGAGGCGGTGGTGGTGACCGCGACGATGCACGGCCCGGGCACCAGCGCCGAGGGAGGCACCACCGACATGCAGGAGTCGGCACGGCTGCTCGCGGCCATGCCGGAAGTCGCGGCTGCGATGATCACCCACCGGTTCCCGCTCGATCAGGCCCCGAAGGCTTTCGCGGTCGCCGCTGATCGCTCGGCGGGGGCCATCAAGGTCGTGCTGGAACCCTGACCGGGCGCCGCGCCTAGAAACGGCCCGGGTAGCTCGAGTAGCCGGGGAAGTTGCCGTGCAGGCGCTCCTTCTGGCCCTCCGGGCCCATCGTGACCGCCTGCACCAGCAAGTCACCGCCGACGAACGCGCCCTTCCAGGACTCGCCCATCCCGCCGAAGACCTCCTCCCGGTCTCCCCGGCTGCGCGGCTTGTTGACGCCGACCTTGAAGGCCATCGTCTGCTCGGCGATGCGCGCCCCGAAGTCCGGGTCGTCGGTCGCGATGCTGCCGACCAGCGAGCCGTTGCTCGCATTCATCGCGGCCAGCAGTTCGGACTCGGTGTCCACGACGACGATCGAATCCAGCGGGCCGAACGGCTCGGCGTGGTGCAGCGACCAGGACGCCGGCGGCTGCAGGACGCACGACGGCGCGACGTAGGCCGAGGTGTCCTGCCCGTCGAGGAACGACCCGTCGTGAAGCCGCCCGTGATAGATCGGGATGCCGTGACCCCGCAGCGCCTCGTCGTACGCGTCGGCCAGGTCGCTGGCCTTGGTCGCATGAATCACCGGGCCGTAGTCCAGCTCGGGCATCGGGTCATCGCCAGCCTCGACCGCCAGCGGATGACCGAACTTGATCGCCTTGACGACCGGCAGGTACATCTCCAGAAAGGCGGGCATGAGCCGGCGCTGCACCACGTAGCGCGGGTAGGCCGTGCAGCGCTGCTTGGCGTACTCGAAGCCCTTGCGAAGGTGCGCGGCCAGCTCGTCCCAGTCACCGAAATCCCATACGCCCCAGGTGTTCAGGCCCTCCTGCTCGAGCATGTGACGGCGGCCGGTGTCGGCCAGCGCCACCGCGGCCTTACGCCCGTTCGAGCGGCCGCCGACGAACGCGAGCGCGCCGAGGCCCTCGCTGCGGATCAGCGCCTCGCCGAGCGACGCCCCCTGTCCCGAGACCAGGGTGACCGGGAGCCCGCAGCGGCGCATCAGGGCATGCGCGAGCGTCAGGCAATGGAACCCGCCCTGGCTCGGGGTCTTGGCGACGACGGCGTTGCCGGCCAGCATCTGCACGAGCTCGGCGTGCACCTGCACGCTCATCGGGTAGTTCCAGCTCGCGATGTTGGACACCGGGCCGGTCAAGGGCGAACGCAGCCGGCCTTGGCGATCGGTCAGCTGCCGCTCGATCTCGCCGACGTACCAGCGCACACCGTCCAGCGCGCGGTCGACGTCAGCACAGGCCAGCCGCCACGGTTTGCCGATCTCCCAGACCAGCAGCAGGGCCAGCAGATCGCGGTGCGCGGTCAGCGCGTCGACGGCCTCGGTGACCCGGAGCTGGCGCTCGTCCAGGCTCACCTTCGCCCAATCGCGATGTTCCTGGCAGGCGGCGGCAACGGCCTCCACCGCGGAATCGAAGTCGATACGCGGCGGCCCGGGAATCGGGGTGCCGTCGACCGGTGTGACGTGATCGCCGGGAGTGCCCACCCGTCGCCACTCGCCGTGCATCAGGTTGCGCAACCGGTCGGAATCGAAGGCTTCGGGAGCCACATCCACGCACCGGGCGTAGGTCTCCCACCACGAGGTGCCGCGCTTCAACGTCAGGCTCATGGGGTCAGAGACTATGGGCTGGCTGACAGCGTGCGGGCGGGATCGGTGACCTGGATCACAATTTTGCCGACGGTGCGCCGCTCCGCGAGGTCCGTCAGCGCGCCCGGGACGTCGCCGTCCAGCGGCAATTCGCGGTCGATCACCGGCCGGATCCGGCCGTCCCTCGCGTATCCCAGCAGTTCCTCCCACATCTCGCGGCGATAGCCCGCGTCCTCGGCGCCGCTGTAACCCCCCGCGTAGACGCCGACCACGTCGTAGTTGCGATACAGGGCGTGATTGGTGGGAAGGTCGGCCAGCTCGCCGCTGGCGAAACCGACGACCAGCAGGCGCCCTTCGCGGACCAGCACCCGCCGCGAGGCGTGCAGCACGTCGCCTCCCACCGAGTCGTAGACGACGTCGACCCCGCGGCCGCCGGTCGCTGCCTTCACGGCGTCGACCAGCCCCCGCATGTCGAGGTCGCGGTAGTCGAGGGCGACGTGAGCGCCGAGCTGGCGGCAGAGCTCGACCTTCGACGGTCCCCCAGCCGTGGCAATCACCTGCGCCCCCGCGAGGACGCCGAGCTGAATGGCCGCTGAGCCCACCCCGCCGGCACCCGCATGCACGAGCAGCGTCTCCCCGGCCCGCAACTTGCCTCGCCGGTGCAGCGCCAGGTGCCCGGTGGTGAACGCGATGAGCATCGCGGCGGCGGCGGTGTCCGAGACATCCTCCGGCATCGCGTAGAGCCCGGTGCTGCGGATCTGCGCGACCTCGGCGAGCGCTCCGCGCGGCGGCCCGGCGACTCCGACGACGTGACGCCCGACGAGCGCAGGATCGACCCCCTCGCCCACCGCCTCGACGAGGCCCGACGCCTCGAACCCCGGCGTGAACGGCAGCTCGGGACGCATTTGATACGTCCCGCGACACAGCCGCTCGTCGGGCAGGTTCAGGGCTGCGGCGCCGACGCGCAGGGTGACCGTGCCCGGCTCGGGCTCCGGGGTCGGGAGCTCGCCGAATTCCATGACGTCAGCGGGTGCGCCGTGACGGACGACCGACCAGCCCCTCATCGCGCCGCTCATCGCCAGCCCTCACCGTTGTTGGCACCGAGCGGCGGCGGGGGCCCGGCGGCCTGCAGCGGCACGCCGTCGATGGTCCAGGGCGGCGGGGGGACCTCGCTGTCGAGTGGCCGTACGGGCGCGGCGGGAATCCCGGCGGCCCACAATCGTTCGAGCCAGACCGCGGAGGGCTCGCCGGCCACGGCGCGCGCCGCCGCGTCGGCAATCTCGGCGCGGGGGATATCAGGGTCCAGCTCGAGCAGCTCGAGCAGCTTCGCGGCGAAACGCATCGGCGTCTGAACCAGGAACCGGCTCCCGTCGCTGCCGGTCAGCACCAGCGTCGCCGGGGAGCGCAGCGTCCCCGTCCGGTCCGTCACCGCCATCCACTGCCGAAGCGCGCTCGCCAGGCTGACCTGCACATGCGCGCCGATGCCGGTACGCGAGCGGGCGACCAGCGCGGCGAGTACTCCTTGCGCGGCGACGGCACCGCCGGCCACATCGCCCGCCTGCACCGGCATGGGAAGCGCCTCGCCGCTCCAGAACTCCATCAGCTCCACGGCACCGGTCCAGGCCTGCACCGGACCGTCCGTCGCGGAGATCCCGGCGAGCTCGTCGCCCGCGTCGAAGCCGGTGATGGCACACGTGACGAGCCGGGGGAAGAGCTGGCGCAGCGACGGTCCGTCGACGCCGAAACGGGCCGTCACGCCGGGGCGCATGTTCTCCAGCACGACGTCCGCCTCCGACGCGAGCCGCAGGAATTCCTCCTTGTCCGGGGGGCTTGCGAGATCGAGCACCACAGAACGGCGACCCCCGTGCAGCGCCCGCCAGTAGAACGACGGGTCGGGCCCCCCGGTCCACCCGGCGCGGGTCGGATCCCCCGCCGGCGGCTCGACCTTCAGCACATCGGCGCCGAGATCCGCGAGCGCGCGCGTAGCGAGCGGGCCGGCGAGGAACGTGGTCACGTCAAGCACGCGTATGCCCTGCAAAAGTGTCATTCGAGTAGCTCCGATTGGCCTAGGTTTCCCGAACGTATCGCCCACCTTTCCGCGCCCCATAGGCGCCTCTTCCGGCAAACACAGCTGGCAGCCAGGCCCGCCTCCGAGGGTCAGGGCATGACTACGCGCAGGACAGGCCGTCGCCAGGTCACCGCGATGACGGCGGGGCTGGCCGCGTTCGCCACCGTGGGAGCCGGCGGCGTCGGCATGCTCGCCCGCAACGCGACCGCTGCCGACCGCAGTCACAGCACGGGCACCGCAGCGACGCCCTCACGGCCTCCCCACAGTCGTCGCACAGGGGGCCTACAGCGCCGCGGCGAATCCTGGGTTCAGCAGCAGCGACGCTGCGTGAACGAAGGGGCAGCGCATGTCCACCTGGTTCAGCGGGAAATACCACCACGCGCGTGGCACGCGGCCGCTCATCGACGTCTGGCTGAATCCGTCCGCCGGCCAGAGTGCCTCCACGCTCGCCGGTCAGCTGGCGGGCGCGGTGCATCTCGTCGTCGTCCCGAAGACCGGGAGCCGGCTCGCCGACGTCGCCGTCCTGCCCGAGCCCGACCCGGCCGAGCTCGAGGGCATCTCCCGGGCGCTGCCTCAGCTGCCCTTGCTGGCGACCACACGCACCTCACCCAGCAAGCGCCTACAGGCCGTGGCCGATCGGGTCGGCGCCCGGCTGCTGACCAATCCCACGCCCGCTGAACTGCTGAACGAGATCACTCTCGTGTGCCGCCCGCACCGGTAGCCGGCCTCGTCCGGCGCGGGTCGCCAGCCAGACAAGAAGAACCGATGTGCTTGTCGGGGAAGTGTGCCCGCCCGGCGCTACAGCGGATTGCCTGTATCGCGGCGTGCCACGACCGGACGGCGCGCCGAGACCGGGGCGCGTAGAGTGGTCCGCGACCTGCGGTTCCGTGATCCCAACTGTGACTGCAGGTCAGGAGGCGATCTGCGATGGCCGGTCAATACATCTTCTTCTTCACCCTGATGGCGCTGCTGCTGGCGATCATGCTCTACGGCGTGTTCACGGAGGGCAAGAACCGCTAGACGTGTCAGGCCGGATCGAGTACCCGGAAGACCGGGAAACCATCCGCGACGGCAGCCAGCTCCGCGTCAGAGCTGTCGGCGTCGATCCCCTCGAAGAATGCGCCGACCTCCCACTTCCACTTGTGCAAGTACTCCCGAATGATCGGCCCCTTGACGTCATCGCCCAGTTCCTCGCCGCGGAAGGCCTGCACCCGGCGTCCGACGCGAAGCTCCCCGGTGCCAGCCGCCCGAAGGTTGCGCACCCACTGGGTGATCCCCCGGGGCGAGACCAGATAGCGCTGGCCGTCGATCGTCAGCAGGTTCACGGGATTGCTCCGCCACTGACCGCTCTTGCGGCCCTGCACGCGCAGCTCCCGCGAGCCCATGACGCTGATTCCCATCCGGGTCAGCCGCCGCACCGCGCGGTTGAAGACATTGCGGGTGAACCAACCGGGCTTCAGGTAACGGGTCTCGGTCATCTTCCGCTCCTCGGCTCTTATTCGAGAGCGGTGCTCTCGGTTCGTCGACAACTCTGCCCCCTGAGCGTGGCGCTGTCAAGAGCACTGCTCTCGATTCTTGCCATTGCTCCGGATCGGGAGCATAGTGAATGCCATGACGGTCACCAGCGCGTCACAGGGTGCACGCGCCAGAGTGCGCGCCGAGCTCACCCGCGAGATCAAGAGCGTCGCCCGCCAGCAGCTGGCGGACTCCGGGGCGGCCGCGCTCTCGTTACGAGCCGTCGCGCGCGAGCTGAACATGGCATCCTCGGCGGTCTACCGGTACTTCCCCAGCCGTGACGAGCTGCTCACTGCCCTGATCGTGGACGCCTACGACGCCGTCGGAGCCGCCGCGGAGCTCGATGAATCCGCTGTGCGCCGGGCTGATCATGCGGGCCGGTGGATCGCGACTGCCCGGGCGGTACGCGAGTGGGCGCTCACCCACCCGCAGGAGTTCGCCCTCATCTACGGAAGTCCGGTTCCGGGCTACCAGGCGCCGCTCGACACCATCGACCCCGCGGCACGGATCCCGCTGCTGCTGCTGGGCATCGTCAACGACTGCGCCGTCGCCGGCCGGTTGCACGACCCCGCGCCGGAGCTGGCGATGCCGAAGGTGCTGCGCGCGGACCTCTCGACACTCGGGGAGCAGGCGGCGCCGGACCTCACCGTCCACCAGCTCGGCCGGGTCGCCATGGGATACGTCGAGCTGATCGGCATCGTCAGCTTCGAGCTGTTCGGCCACCTCCGCAACGTCATCCACGACTACACGGCGCACTTCGACTTCCAGATGCGCCGGATGGTCGCAGAGCTCGGGCTGCGCAAGCCCTGACGATCAGCCGGACAAGCCCCCGTGCCGGCCCTCGCCCGCGGTGAAACGGGCCGCGCCCGACAGGCTGTCCGCTGACAGCGAGAGCATCCCGTGCTCCCACTCCGCGGCCATCGCGGCGGTGAGGTCGAGACCGGCCTGCTCGTAGACCGACCGCCGGTCCTCGCGCAGGCACGTCTGGGGGAAGGCGGCTAGTTGTTCGGCCAGCACCATCGCTTCCGTGAGCGCCTGGCCAGGCGCGCTGACCCGGTTCACCAGCCCCATCGCGAGCGCCTCCGCAGCACCGACCCCGCGTCCGGTCAGGATGAGATCCAACGCGCGTGACTGGCCGATCAGCCGCGGCAGCCGCACCGTGCCGCCGTCGATCAGCGGGACCCCCCAGCGCCGGCAGTACACGCCGAACACCGCCGCAGGATCGGCGACGCGCAGATCGCACCATACGGCCAGCTCGAGTCCGCCGGCGACGGCATGACCCTCCACCGCCGCGATCACCGGCTTGCCCAGCGAGAGGCGGGTGGGTCCCATCGGCCCGCGCCCCTCCCCCGGCGGCCACACGGGCATCGTCCCCGCGGCAACGGCGGAAAGATCAGCGCCCGCGCAGAACGAGCCGCCAGCGCCGTGCAGGACCGCGACCGACGCGTCGGCATCGGCCTCGAAGGCCACGAAAGCATCGTGCAGCGCCTGCGCGTGCTCACCGTCGACCGCGTTGCGAACCTCGGGCCGCGAGAGCGAGACCAGGGTCACCGGCCCGTGGCGGGTGACGTCGACGGCCATCAGGACCCCCCGAGCGGATGGGCCGGTTCGACGTCGAAGTTGTTGAACAGCACCTGGTGCGCGTACCAGGTGTTCCAGTGCTCGGTGAGGTAGGCGATCTTGCCGTCCTCGTTGAAGCGGAAGACGAAGCAGTAGACGTTGCGGTAGGGCTGGCCGCCGAGAGTCGTGGAGTGCTGGGTGTGCTGGCGCATCACGTAGTCGCCGTCGGCGAGCACGAGCACGTCGGTGAATCGGTTGGTCGCGAGGTCGTAGGAATCGATGCCCGAGCGGCCGTGCGGCTGCCCTGAGCCGCGCAGGATCTTCGTGATCTCGGCGATTCCTTTGTGTTCGGTCTCCCCCACCATCCCCGGCAGCAGCGGCAGTCCGTTCCACCAGACGGCGTCGTCGGCGAAGAGCGTGGCGCGGTCCAGCTCGCGTCCGGCCTCGAACATCGCGGTGACGGTGTCGATGTTCGCCTGCTCGCGGTCGGTATAGGCAGCCATCAGGCGCCGACCTCCGCGCCGTGAAAGCCGTTCCACGACGCGACCTCCCGCAGCGGCCGGCGCTGAGCCGGGCCGAAGTCGGTGCCGATCGTGTACGCCACCGGGAAGAGTCCGACCTGGGTGTACTGATCGGGAATCCCGAGCAGCTCGGCCATCTGCGCCTCCTGATGCAGGTGGATCGTGGTCCAGGCGCTGCCCATCCCCCGCGAGCGCAGCGCCAGCATGAAGCTCCAGACGGCCGGGATGACCGAGCCCCACATGCTCGCCTGATAGAAGACGCTGGCGCCATCGACCCGTCCGGCCAGCAGCGGCAACACCAGCACCGGGACCTGCTCCAGGTGGTCGCGCAGGTGCATCACCGAAGCTGACATCCGCATGACGTCGGGCGACGTGCGATCGGCCACCACCGGCTTGTCGGCCGTCACCCCGGAGGCTGCGTAACCGTCGAGACCCGCGCGGTAGATGTGGGCAACCTCGGCCCGCACCGTGGGGTCATCGATCAGGATCCAGCGCCACAGCTGCCGGTTGGAGCCGTTCGGAGCCTGCAGCGCCAGCGTGAGGCACTCCTCGACGACGCTGCGCTCCACCGGCCGGTTCAGATCCAGGCGCTTGCGCACCGTCCGTGTCGTCGTCAACGCCTCGTCGAGTTCCATCCCGCTCCCCTCACCGGCCCCGCCTATCGTGGACCCTATGAGTGCGGTTTCTGACGCCGCGCTCCGCTCCCTGCGGGTCGGGCCGCAGCTGCTGCTGCCTGGAGCCGGAGGCGGCCCGCTGCAGGACCTGACCTTCGTCGCCAAGGATCTGTTCGACGTGGCTACGCATCGCACCGGAGCCGGCAATCCCACCTGGCTCGCCGAAGCGAAACCAGCAAGAAGATCCGCGGCGGCCGTCATGCGCCTCGTCGAGGCCGGCGCCACCTGCATCGGCAAGAGCCACACCGACGAGTTCGCGTACAGCCTGGAGGGGCGCAACGCGCACTACAGCAGCCCGCACAACAGCGCAGCGCCGTCATGCGCACCCGGCGGGTCCTCGAGCGGGTCGGCTGCGGCGGTCGCGGGCGGGCTCGCGGCCGTCGGACTCGGAACCGACACCGGCGGATCGATCCGGGTTCCCGCGTCGTACTGCGGCCTGGTCGGGATGCGGCCGACTCACGGCAGCATCAGCACGTCCGGCGTCGTCCCCCTGTCACCCAGCTTCGACACCGTCGGCTTCCTCACCAAGCAGGCCGTCACCGCACGACGGGTGGGCGACGTCTTGCTCCCCGCGGACACCGCCCCATCGCCTCAGCGGATGGCCGTCGTCGCCGATGCCGAGCATTTCGTGAGCCCGCAGGTCTGGGCGGCCTTTCTGGCGGCCGCCGACGGCTTTGCCCGACGGCTCGGGTTCGCGCTGGACTCCGTGCCCCTCCCGGGAGCCGAGTTCGACAGCTGGCTCGCGACGTTTCGCACGCTGCAGTCCGCCGAGGCCCATGCCGAGCACGGCACCTGGATCGCTACCCACCCGGGCGCGCTGTCCAGCGAGGTCCAGGCGCGCTTCGCTGCGGGCGGCGCCGTCACCCCGGCGGATCGGCAGGCCGCTGCCGTGCGCCGGACGGCGTTACGCGCATCCCTGCTGAAGCTGCTCGCCGGTCCCCCGACAGTGCTGCTGATCCCCTCCGCTCCCGGCCATGCCACCCCGCTCGCCGCCTCGCCCGAGGAGCTCGCCGCGATCCGGCCCGCGACCCTGCGGCTGACCAGCATCGCCGGCATCTGCGGAACGCCGGCGCTCAGCCTGCCGCTCGCCGAGGTCGACGGCCTCCCGCTGGGGGTGTGCCTGATCGGCTCCCGCGGCAGTGACCGATCGCTGCTGGACCTCTCCGTCGCCTAGGCCCGCTCCGACATTCCGTGCTCAATCCGGTCTCCCTGAACCGCGACGGGGAATGACACCTCAGGGCCGTCCACACCGGCGGCCCATCCCCGGTCTGGACGGCCATGACGCGGGCCAAAGCGGTTGGTCATGAGCAAGAGTGAACGCCATGAGCACTCCCTCGGCTGCCCCGGCAGTACCCGCGGCTCCCGCGCGCCAGCATCCGGTCGTCGTCGCCCAGCAGCGGCACCGGGCTGCCGACGTGCAACTGCGCATCGCTGACGCGATCACATCGTTCGCGGGGTCGATGAAGTTCGTCTACATCCACGCGCTGATCTTCCTGGTGTGGATGCTGGCGATCGAAAAGAGCCCGTGGCCCACGTTGACGCTCGTGGTGTCGCTGGAGGCGATCTTCCTGTCGACGTTCGTGATGATCGGGCAGAACCGGCAGGCGGTGTTCCAGCAGGCGAAGGCCGATCACGACTTCAACGAGCAGGAGCTCGAACTCAAGACGAACACCGAGCTCACCCGCGCCATCCACACCCTGACCACCGAATTGCACCGCCGGCTGCTGGCCGACGAACCGCAGTAAGGGTCAGCGTGTCCGACATCACCGGCCGAGGATGCCTCCCGGGTCCCCGGACGCTTCGCTGATTTCATCGAGGACGGCACCACGACCGAAACTCCGAGCCTGAAACGTCCGGCCTACCTTCCCGGCCGCTATGGCAACCGGCGGGCTTCCGTGCTCATCGCGGGGCTTGCCGCGTCAACGTCGTACCCGACGAACACCGGGCACGGATACACCTACGTCAGCGGCGGCGGGCACCTCGACGCGCCGCAGTTCACGACCATTCAGGCCACTCCGCAGGGAGCCATCGTGGAGAAGGTCGCGATCGAGCACGAACTCGGGCACCTGGTCGGCCTCGATCACGTCACGAGGGGAGCGGGAGCGGGAGCTGCCATCCTGAGCTCTAGCCGCGGGGATCAGGCGGCAACCGCCGCAGCCGCCAGCTCCTCGCGTGGGCCCCGGGCGGTGCGGGTCGAGTCCGCGTCCCCGTCTTGGATGCTCAGGGCCAGCACCGACCCGACGAACGCGAGCCCGGCGGCGACCGCAAAAGCCCAGTGGTAAGCGGCAAGATCGGGCGCCGCACGGACGCGCGTCGCAGTGAACCCGACCGCCGAGAGCACGGTCGACAGCACCGCGATCCCGAGTGCGCTGCCTAGCTGGCGCACCGCGTTGAACAGGGTCGACGCCCGCCCCGTGCTCGCCCGGTCGATCTGGGCCATGCTCGCCGCCTGCGAGGGAACCATGACGTGTGCCATGCAGTAGCCGAGCACGAACATCAGCCCCCGCATCTGCCAGAGCTCGGAACGGCTGGAGATCGTGGTCATCAGGAGCATCGTGCCGCCGAGCCCCACGAGCCCGCCGACCATGATCCGGCGTGGGCCGATCGGCTGGTAGAGCAGCCGGCTGACCACTTGCGCGCCGAGCATGACGCCGAACGCCTCCGGAAACGTCAAGAGCCCGGAGGCGAGCGCGGAAAGTCCGAGCCCGTCCTGGAAGAACAGCGCGACCGTATAGAGGATCCCGAGAAAGGACGCCGTCGAGACGAAAACGACGGCCGTCGTCGAGCGGAACAGCCGGTTACCGAACAGGTGCAGCGCCAGCAAGGGTTCGCGAGCGCGCAGTTGCTGGCGTAGCAGCAACGCCAGCAGCGCCGCTCCGACGACCAGCGCGGTGACGATGCCCGGCTGCCCCCACCCCCGCTGGCCGCCCTCGCTCACCCCGAACATCAGCGCCGCAAAGCCCACGCCGGACAGGGCGAAGCCGACGAGGTCGAAGCGGCCGGCCGGGTCGGACTCCTGGTCGGCCAGGAAGATCAGCCCGAAGACCAGCGCCGCGGCGCCGATCGGCAGGTTCACCAGGAAGACCCACCGCCAGGACAGGCTGGTGACGAGGACGCCTCCCAGCACCGGTCCGAGCGCCGGAGCCAGCGTGGTGGGCACCGTCAGGATGCTGGCCGCTCGAACCCGCTCGGCCGGCGGGAAGGTGCGGTACAGCAAGGCCATGCCGACCGGTGTGAGCATGCCGCCGCCAACGCCCTGCAGGATCCGGAAGAGCACGATCTGCAGCAGGTTCTGGGCCAGCCCGCAGAGCGCCGACGCGATGGTGAAGATGACTATGGCGAGCAGCAGGATCCGGCGGTGGCCGAAGCGGTCGCCGAGCCAGCCCGACGCGGGGATCACGACGGCGAGGGCGACCAGGTATGCCACCGCCACGGCACTCACCGAGGTGCCCGGGGCGTGCAGATCGCGGGCCATCGACGGCAGGGCGACGTTCACGATCGTGATGTCGATGATGTTCATGAACATCGCCGCGACGAACACGACACTGACGGCGACTTTCTGATTGAAGGTCGCCTGACGGCGACCGGTCATGCGAAGAGCGATAGCTGCTGCATTGCCGGCTCGACCGGGCGGGCCGGGAGTCGCGGGAGGCGCTGCGGCCGGGAGAACCAGCGCGTGGGCTCGTCCGGCTGCGGCTGCGCCTGCGGCTGCTCGGGCGCCCTCGCCTCGTCGGCATCAGCCAGCACGCGAAGAGCGGCCGGCGCGCTGTAGATCAGCCCCACCGACGCGTAGACCGAGCGCACCCGCTCGGCGGTCAGTGGCAGCACGCCAGGGGCGCCGGGCGCGAAGGTCAATTCCGGGGCGACGTCGGCGCGCATCGCCATCACGGCACAGTTCAGCTCCCAGGCGGGCCGGGCGTCCGGCGCCCCGAGCCGGCGCGCTGCCGCCGAACCGACGGCGGCGACAACGCGCTCGCCGCCCAGCGCAAGGTCGTCGAACGCGGCCTGCGCCGAACCCATGGCGGCCAGCAGCTTGGCCGCCGTCTTCGGGCCAACCCCGCGCACGCCGGGCAGGTTGTCGGACGCATCGCCACGCAGCGCCGCGTAGTCGCGGTACTGCGAGCCGTTGATCCCGAGCAGCAGCGGCAACCGCGCAGCGGTGAGCACCGGCGACGCTTCGACCCCGCCGTTGATGATCCGCAGCACGCTGGTGTTGTCGTCGATGAGCGCGAACGCGTCACGGTCGGACGTCATGATCACGGTGCGGGCATCACAGGTCCGGGCCTTCGCCGCGACCGACGCCAGCACGTCGTCCGCCTCGAATCCGGGCGGCACGACGACCGCGACGCCCATCTCGCGCAGCCGGCACGCGGCGAGCTCGAGCTGGTCGACGAGGCACTGCGCCTTCTCGGTCCGGTGGACCTTGTACTGCGGCCAGCGCTCGCGCCGGACACTCGCGAGCGGGTCATCGAAGCCGACGACCACCGCATCGGCGTCGACCCGCTCGACCGCGGCGACGATCTGCGTGATCAGCCCGCGTACGGCCCAGACCGGTTCCGCCGCCGAGCTCAGGCTGGACGCCGACGAGGCGGCCGCGTGGTAGGCCCGATGGACCAGCGAGTTGCCGTCGACCGCGAGGACCACCTGGACTGCGACCACGCTCTCACTCTGCCTCATGCCGGCCGCGGAGGGCAGCTTGTTATCGGCGCGCCGAGGATCCGATCGGTGAGCGCGAAGGAATGCCGGGGCCGCCGGCAACGCTTGAGCCAAGCGATACTCGTCAGCCAGCCCTGGAGAGATGAGGCAACGTGCCCGCGATCACCGTTGACGACGTGAGTGTCCTTCCCGCGATCGCCGCCCCGGGACCCGGCGCCCGCCAGCGACCCGTCGCCTCGGTGACAACGGCCCCTCGGGGGTTCGAGGGTGAAGGCTTTCCGGTGTTCCGCGCCTTCGCAGGGGTCGACCTGGCACAGCTGGATCCGTTCATCCACCTCGACCAGATGGGCGAGGTCGATTACGGGCCCGGCGAACCGAAGGGCACGTCCTGGCATCCGCACCGCGGCTTCGAGACCGTCACGTACATGATGGACGGCCTGCTGCAGCACAACGATTCGCAGGGCGGCGGCGGCCTGATCACCGACGGCGGCACCCAATGGATGACCGCCGGGCAGGGCATCCTGCACATCGAGACCCCGCCCGAGCACGTCGTCGCGTCGGGCGGGCTCTTCCACGGCCTGCAGCTGTGGGTGAACCTGCCCAAGGCGCAGAAGTGGGTCGCGCCGCGTTACCAGGATCTCGCGCCGGAGCAGGTGCTGCTGCTGTCCTCAGACGACGGCGGCGCGCTGGTACGGGTGATCGCCGGTGACCTCGCCGGTCACCAAGGGCCAGGCTCCACGTACACGCCGATCACCATGATCCACGCCACGATCAGCCCCGGAGCCCGGCTGTCGCTGCCGTGGCCGGCGCAGTTCAACGCGCTGGCGTATGTCCTCGCCGGGCACGGCACGGTGGGCGCTCAGCAGCGTCCCCTGCACCTTGCCCAGCTGGCGGTCTTCGGCAGCGGTGACGCGATCACCGTGGCCGCCGACAGCAAGCAGGAAAGCCGGAGTCCGGCGATGGAAGTGCTGCTGCTCGGCGGCCGTCCGATCCGCGAACCCATCGCCTGGGCGGGGCCGTTCGTCATGAACACCAAGGCGGAAATCGCCCAGGCGTTCCGGGACTTCGAAACGGGCCGGCTCGGTCACGTGCCGGCCGTGCACAACGCCCCCACCGATCTTGTCGTCGAGGAGACCGACTCACCCCTCGACTGACGCCTGCAGTTGCGCTTGGGCTCGCTCGCAGCTTGTCGCGCCCATATCGCGCAGGGACCGTGTGAAGACCTCTTCCAGCACCGCCACCTGCTCCTCGCTCATGGCGTCGAACAGCAGGCTGCGCACCGCGGCAGCGTGAGACGGGGCGGCCGCTTCGATCGCGGCACGGCCCATGGGACTCAGTACGACGAAGGCTCCCCGCCCGTCGCCCGTGCAGCCCTCCCGTGAGACCAGCCCGCGCTTCTCCATCCGGCGGATGTGATGCGAGAGCCGGCTCTGCTCCCACTGCAGGAAGTCGCATAGCTCGAACGGGCGCAGCCGGCCTTCCGCGGCCTCGCTGAGCACGACGAGGACCTCGTAGTCCGACAGCGAAAGCTGAGACTCGGCCTGTAGCTGGCGGTTGAGCCGGGCATTGAGCTCGCGGTGCAGTCCGAGGAACGCGCGCCAGGCACGCTGCTCAGGCGCGCTGAGCCAGCTGTCCGTCATAGCGCTCACACCCTCGGGAATTGATGATGCGTCATGTATGTTCAACGCTACTAGATGACACATCATCCATCGGATTTCTTCCTAGGAGGATCAGACATGACCACCACGACCAACCAACTCACCGCTCTGACCGGCACTTACACGCTAGACCCTGCCCACTCCCGCATCGGATTCGTGGCTCGTCACGCCATGGTGACCAAGGTCCGCGGCGCGTTCAACGACTTCGAGGGCACGGCCGTACTCGATGGCGACAACCCCGCCAACTCCTCGGCTCAGGTGAAGATCCAGGTCAAGAGCATCGACACCCGCCAGCCCCAGCGCGACGAGCACCTGCGCAGCAACGACTTCTTCTCGATGGACGAGTTCCCGGAGATCACCTTCGTGTCGACCGGCGCCCGCCAGGTGGACGACGAGAATTTCGAGCTGACCGGCGACCTCACGGTCAAGGGCATTACGCGCAGCGTGACCGTTCCTTTCGAGTACCAGGGCGCCGCTCAGGACCCGTTCGGTAACTCGCGGGTCGGCTTCGAGGGCTCCGTGGTCATCAACCGCAAGGACTTCGGCGTCAACTTCAACGCCGCCCTCGAGACCGGTGGTGTCCTCGTGAGCGACAAGATCACCCTCGAGTTCGAGATCTCCGCTATCAAGAACGCTTGAGTTCCACGCCGGCACTGCCCGCGCGCCCGCCGGGTACGCGGGCAGTGCCGGTGCCCTGACCCGCTGGAGGTACTGACGTGACCAGCTCATTGCTGACCCCACGGATCGACGTCCGCCCCGCCGGCGCGCGGCCGAAGACGAAGATTTCGTGGCTTGATTCGAAGCACTCGTTCTCGTTCGGCAGCCACTACGACGCCGCGAACACCCACCACGGCCTGCTGCTGGTCAACAACGACGACCGGGTCGACCCGGGCACCGGCTTCGAGACGCATCCTCACCGCGACATGGAGATCGTGACGTGGGTGCTTTCGGGTTCGCTGGTCCACCAGGACTCGACCGGCACCTCCGGAGTGATCTATCCCGGGCTCGCCCAGCGCATGAGCGCGGGCACCGGGATCCTGCACTCGGAGAAGAACGACTCCTGGCGCGTCTCCGGCGGGCCGGAGCATTCCGAGCCCGTCCACTTCGTGCAGATGTGGGTCGTCCCGGACGAGGGCGGCCTGACCCCCGGCTATGAGCAGCTGGAGATCGACGGTGAGCTGCTGTCGGGCTCGCTGGTACCCGTCGCGTCCGGAATGAGCAAGCACGACGGCGCCGCCGCGATCCGCATCAACAACCGGTACGCGGCCCTCTACGCCGCCCGGCTGGACGCGGGCCAGAGCGTGGAACTGCCCGAGGCCCCGTACCTGCACCTGTTCGTCCCCCGCGGATCGGTCACGCTCGAGGGCGCCGGGCCGCTGTCGGCCGGCGATGCTGTGCGCTTCACCGCCTCAGGCGGCCAGCGGGTCACCGCCGGCGAGCCCGCCGAGATCCTCGTCTGGGAGATGCACGCCACCCTCGCGGCATGATCCCGCCCCGCCTCGCCACCCCGCCTAACGGTGGTGGCCGCGGGGCGGGTGGGCGGGGTCGGACGGGGCTGCGTCGCTGTCTCAGGTGTAGAGCCGCTCCGCGTAGGAGGGGCCGTAGTAGTCCTCGAGTGCTTCGAGGGATTCTCCGGGGCGCTCCAGGGCCCGGGCAATCTGCGCGCGCGACGGGAGCGCACCTGGCGCCCAGGTGGCCGGATCCCAGAGCGTCGAGCGCAGAAATGCCTTGGAGCAGTGGGAGAAGACCTCATCCACGCGCACGACGAGCGCCAAGCGTGGACGGTGGCCCTTGACGACCATGTCGTCGAAGAACGGCGCGTCGGACACCAGCTGGGCACTGCCATTGACGCGCAGCGTGTCACTGCGCCCGGGAACCAGGAAGATGAGCCCGACCTGAGGGTTGGCGAGCACGTTACGGAAACCGTCGACCCGCCGGTTGCCGGGGCGATCAGGGATGGCGATGGTCCGATCGTCGAGGACGTGAGTGAAACCGGGCGGGTCGCCTTTGGGGCTCACGTCGCAGCTGCCGTCTGCGCCCGCCGTCGCGATCAGGCAGAACGGCGAAGCCGCCAGCCAGGCACGGTCGATGTCGTGCAGCGAGGTGCGCACCTTGTCGGCGGCGCTCTGCGTCGGCGTGCCCACCAGCTCCCGCAGCTGATCCGGGCCGGCAACCACCGTCCAGCTCGCGTCCGTTGTCGTCACCGCTGCAGTCTCGCAGGCACATCACTTCACCTGAGCGTTACGCGCTGGGCGTGTGGTGTTTGGCTGGCGCAGCGGTGGCGGCTCTGTAATGCGCAGCTATGAGAGTCATCGCGGTCGGCAGCGGGGTGCTCGGCGCGATGCACGCGCTGTGGGCGCATGACACCGGACATCAGATCGTGACGGGCCGGCTTCGGCGGCCCGTTGACTCTGGCCATTGACTCCCAGGGACCTGTGCGGGCTCGCCCAGCCGTGCCACGATCACACGATGACCGGACCCACGCGCGGATTCCTGGGGCGGCGGCATGCTGAGCGCGACCCGCGACTGCCCCCGGGCCAGTACGACGTCGGCAAGGACTTTCCCGTCCTGACCGCCGAGGTGACCCCGAGGCTCGATCCCGAACGCTGGACGATGACTGTCGACGGGCTCGTGGCGGGGCCGCACACGTGGACCTGGCAGGAGATGCACGCCCTGCCGCAGTCGGAGTACCGGGGTGACATCCACTGCGTCACCACGTGGTCGAAGTTCGACACGAGCTTCGGCGGGGTGAGCATCGACGTCTTGCTCGAGGTCGTACAACCGCTGCCGCAGGCGACCCATGTGCTCGCCACCTCTACCACCGGCTACACCACCAACCTGCCACTGGAGCACATCCGGGGCGGGCAGGCCTGGATCGTCTGGACGCACGAGGGGCGGCCGCTCCCCCGCGACCACGGCGGTCCGGTGCGGCTCCTGGTGCCGCACCTTTACTTCTGGAAGAGCGCCAAGTGGGTCACCCAGCTGACCCTGCTCGATCACGACGAGCAGGGCTTCTGGGAGCGCAATGGCTACCACGACCTCGGCGACCCCTGGCGCGAGCAGCGGTATCAGGGTGACTGAACCGCTGATTCAGCCCTTACCCGCGACACCCGGCCTGCGCGCGCCCGCAGGAGGGATGCGGCGTGCCACCGTCCGCAGCGTCAGCCACCCCAACCCGCGCGCGGTCATCCTCCGCCTGGAGGTGCCCGATCGCGTCGATCACCTTCCCGGTCAGCACTACACGATCCGGCTGATGGCCCAGGACGGTTACGTCGCGCAGCGCTCGTACTCGCTGGCCTCCCCGGCCTCCGATCCCCTGCTGGAGTTCTACGTCGAGCGCCTCGAGGACGGTGAGGTGTCGACCTTCCTCGCCGATGTCGTCCAGCCCGGTGACGAGTTGGACATCCGCGGGCCGATCGGCGGATGGTTCGTCTGGAACGCCGAGCGTCCGGCGCTCGGGCTCGGAGGGGGATCCGGGGTCGTGCCGCTCATCTCCATGCTCCGCCACGCCGCGCACGTCGGCCGGCAAAGCCTGCTCCAGCTCGCCGCTTCGGCACGCACGCGGGCCGACCTGCCCTACGCCGACGAGCTGGAGGCCGCGGGCGCCCTCGTCGTCCTGACCCGGGAGGCCACGGCAGCCGGACGGCCCGGCGGGCGGCTGGCACCTGCCGAGCTGCGGCCGCTGGTACGCGCCGACACCACCTGCTACGTCTGCGGTTCCCACGCGTTCGCCGAGGCTGCCAGCATGATGCTGCTCGATGAAGGGGTGCCGGCCCAGAGCGTGCGCGTCGAGCGGTTCGGCCCCAGCGGGTAGTGCCCGCCTGCGGCGCATTCACCTCGGTGATTTGCTGACACCATGCGCGCAGTCGGAATCGTTCAGCATGGCGGGCCAGCAGCCTTGGAAATCATCGAGCTGCCGGAGGTCCATGCCGGCGCCGGTGAGGTGCGCCTTCGGGTGCATGCCGCGACGGTCAACCCCACCGACACCTATCAGCGCAACGGAGCCCTCGCGCCGATGCAGGCCAAGGTGGGACCCCCGCCGTACGTTCCGGGCATGGACGCCGCCGGCGTGGTCGACGAGATAGGTGAGGGAGTCACGCATCTGGCCGTCGGCGATCGCGTGATGGCCATCGTGCAACCGTCGGGCACGCACGGCGGCTATTCCAGCTCCCTGGTGCTGCCCGCCCGCTCCGTCGTCGCCGCCCCAACGGGTACCAGTCACGCCGAGGCGTCCACGCTGCCGATGAACGCCCTCACCGCGCGACTCAGCCTCGACAAGCTCGGACTCGCGGCGGGCCAGACGCTGGCCGTCACCGGTGCCGCCGGCTGCTACGGCGGCTACGTGGTCCAGCTCGCCAAGGCCGATGGGCTGTACGTCGTCGCCGATGCTTGCGAAGCCGATCGCGCGCTGGTGCAGCAGCTGGGAGCCGACCTCGTGCTGGAGCGCGGCAAGCGCTTCGCCGACCTGGTTCGCGAACACTTTCCGGACGGGGTCGACGCCCTCGCCGACGGCGCCATCACCGGCGACACGACATTCAGCGCCGTGCGCGACGGCGGCGCGATCGCGGTGGTGCGCGGGCAGCAGGGTGATCCCGGACGCGGCATCACCGTGCATGACATCTGGGTACGCGATTACCTGCAGGCGTGGGAGAAGCTCGACGTGCTGCGCCAGCAGGTCGAGGACGGACAGGTGACGTTGCGGGTCGCCGAGGTCTACCCGGCGCAGCACGCAAGTGAGGCACACCGCCGGCTGGAAGCAGGCGGCACGCGAGGTCGCCTGGTGCTCGAGTTCTAGCTCTGGGGATCGCGGGTTTCGGGCTGCTCGGGAACGACAAGTACCGGCATGGTGTGGCGGCGCAGGAGCCGGCGCGAGACCGAGCCCCCTTCCATGAGCCGGCGCGTCAGATTGCGTCCCGTGGCGCCGACCGCGACGAACAGCACCCCGTGCTCGTCGGCGACCCGGGCGAGCAGCTCCGCCGGATCGCCGTGACAGGCGTGATAGGTCCAGCTGATGTCGAACCCTTCGATGAGCCGTCGGGCGTCCTCGTGCAGCGCGTCCATGGTCTTGCGAGCGCCCTCGTCCCACCCCGCGGAGTCGGCGTCGATGGGGGTATCCGCCAGGTCCACCACGTGCACCACGTGCAGGTAAGCACCGAGGCGGGCGGCGAGATCGGCGGTGAAGCGAACGGCGGCCCGGCTCGCGGCCTGCACGTCGTGACCGACCAGCAGCGCGGTCTTGCCGTCGTGTCCATCGCCCGCCATCGGGGTGCTGATCCGGCGCAGGATCCGACCGTATTGCTCGCTGTCGCTCCCGGTCGCCATCGCACCTCCTGCAGATGATGCCCGGGACCGCAACGGCCCTCAACGTCCGTCATGCTAACCGCACCGAGCAGCCGATTTCGGGAGCTGGGTCGTGATCGGTAGGGCCAAAGGCCCTCGTAGCCGGCGGACGGTCGGCGGATGCTGGAGGGGTGAAGGAGCACTCCGGGCTCGTGCGCCTGGCCGGGTCCGACAGTGAAGGCCTGGCCGCCGGCGCGGAGCATGGATTGATCGAGCTGGATCGGGATACCAGCCTCGGGCTGCCCGCTGGGCTCGACGTCGGGCGGATCGCCTGGGCCGAGGACGCCGCATCGCGATCCACGTTGACCTTTCAGGGCGACGAGTTCGAGCCAAGCGGCGACTGGTGCTGCGGCCCGGACCCCTCGCGATTCGGTCTGCATCGACTAGTGGTGAGCACGTGGGAACGAGGGAGCGACGATGAATGACCATCCTGCCGAACCGAAGCTGCTGGAACTCTCACACGACGAGTGCATGGCTCTGCTGGCGACCCGGCAGGTCGGCCGGCTCGGGGTCATCGCCGAGCACTATCCCCTGGTCCTGCCGGTGAATTACGCCCTCGACCGCGACGTGATCGTCATCCGCACCGGCAGCGGCACGAAGCACTCGTACGCCATGCACGCGAACATCACGTTCGAGGTCGACCAGATCGATGAGGTGACGCACGCCGGCTGGAGCGTCCTGGTGAAGGGACTGGCCGAGGAAGTCACCTCCGCACACGGCGACGAGGTGGTCGACCGTACGAAGGCTGCTGCGCCCAAGCCCTGGGCTCCCGGAGAGCACGATCACTGGATGCGGATCATCCCGTACTACGTCTCGGGACGCCGGCTGACCCCGGGTGGCCTCACCGACTTCTTCGAAGCCGCCGCCTACCTCTGACGCCGATTACGTCTGAGCGAGAGCCGCTGCTGACGGCACGCGGCGGCCGTTCTCGAGGACGACGACCTCGTCGAAGCCGGCGGCGTGGCGGCGATCGTGCGTGATCAGCAGCAGTGTGCGCCCGCGCGTGGCACGGCGGACATCGTCCATGAGCGCGTCGCCGGTGGCCTGATCGAGGTGTGCCGTCGGCTCGTCCAGGATCATGACGGCGGGGTCGGCGAGCAAGGCCCGCGCGAGAGCGATGCGCTGGCGCTGCCCGCCGGAGACCGACGAGCCGTGGGCGCCCACCGGCGTATCCCATCCCAGCGGGAGTGACTGGATCCAGCCGAGCAGCCGAGCGCGGGCGGCGACGTCGTCAAGCTCCTGCTGTGAGGCATCCGGGCGGGCCAGGCGGATGTTCTCCCGGATCGTTGAGTCGAACAGGTACGGGTCTGCCAGGCAACCGCCGACCACTCGCCGCACGTCGTCGCTCGTGAAACGCGTGACGGAGATGCCGTTCAACGTGATGTCCCCGCCGTCCAGATCACGCATTCTGGTGAGCGCGGTGACGAGCGTGCTCTTGCCGGCGCCGGAGCGCCCCAGCAGCGCGACGTGGTGGCCCGCCGGAACGTCCAGGCTCACGCCGTCCAGTGCGAAGGGAGCGTCGGGCGCGTAACGCATCCGGGCGTCATGAACCCTCAGGTGCACGGGCCCCGCGGGGACGGGCAGCGGATCGGCCGGTTCGGTCACCGGGTCGGGAAGGTCGATCACCTCGAAGATGCGCCGGGCGCTGGCCCGCGCGGCGGCCATCTGCTGCGCGGCCGCACTGAGCGGTCCGGTCGCTTCGAACGCCGCCAGCCCGGTGAGCACGACGGCGGCGAGCGCGACCCGGCTGAGATGGCCGCCGTGCTGGGCGGCCACCGACAGCAGCAGCATCCCCCATACCGTGGCCCCGACCGCAAGGGTGCTCAGACCGGAGCTGACGGCGGCGGCCACAGCCGACCGGCGGGTCAGCCGGGTGAGCCGGTCATCGGCGGCATCGAACGACGCGATGGCAGCCGTATCGGCGCCGTAGGCCACGAGTTCGGCGGCGCCCGCCACCACGTCACCGGCGCGAGCCGTCAGCTCACCGCGGGCCGCGGCCAGCCGGGCATCGGAGCGCTGAGCCAGCATCGCGGTCACCCATGGCACCGCCACCCCGGCGCACAGCAGGCCGACAGCGAGCGCGGCACCCGCCGGACTGAAGATGGCCGTCGCGGCGATGACCGTACCGCCGCCCACGCCGATCGCGACCAGCGGAGGCGTCAGCCCGCGGACGAACACCTCCTGCACGCCGTCGACGTCAGAGACCAGGCGCGAGACCAGATCCCCGCTGCGCAGCTGGCGATAACCCGAGCCGGCAATGCGCGCGAGCCGCTCGTAGACGGCGACGCGCAAGTCGGCGAGCACCCGGAACGCGGCGTCGTGGCTGGCGAGGCGCTCGACGTAGCGGAAGATGCCGCGGCCGATACCGAACGTCCGCACGCCGACCACCGCGACCGCCAGGGCCACCTCGCTCGGGTGCTCGGACGCGCGGGCGATGAGGAACCCGGAGACACCGAGCAGCGCGACCGCACAGCCCACGCCGAGGACACCGGCGACCACGGCCACGACGAGGGTCGCGCGTAGCGGGCGGGCCAGCGCGAGCATCCGGCGTAACGGTGCGGCCGGGTTGCTCGAAGGAGCCAGCACGGTGCTCATCGGCCGGCTCCTGCGCCCGCTCCGACCAGGGCGCGCCGCGAGCCGGCCAGCCGGCCGCTTTCCAGGCGCAGCACCCGATCGGCACCCGCCGTCCATACCGGGTCGTGGGTGACGATGATCAGCGTCCGGCGTTGCCCGAAGCCGGCGATACCGGCGATCACCTCATCGGCGGTCTCCGCGTCGAGATGGGCACCCGGCTCGTCCAGCAGCAGCAGGGCGGGATCGCGCAACAGCGCCCGGGCGATGGCGACACGCTGGCGTTGGCCCGTGGACAGCAGCGACCCACGCTCGCCCACCGGGCTGTCGAGCCCCTCGGGAAGTGCGGCCAGCAAGGCCGAAAGCCCGGCCTGCTCGGCGGCGCGCGTGACGTCCGGCTGTCCGGCCTCCGGGTCACCGAGACGAATGTTGTCGGCGATGCTGCCGCCGAAAAGGTGAGCATTCTGCGGCACCCACGCGAGCTGGCGGCGCAGGCTTGCCATCCCCTCCTGATCCAGCTCCGGCAGGTCGACCTCGCCGATGCGCACGGCCCCTTCGCTGGGCCGGGTGAAGCCGAGCAGCAGCGAGAGCAGCGTGCTCTTGCCGGCCCCGCTCGGACCGACGACCGCGATGTGCTCGCCCGGCTCCACACGCGCGCAGAGGCCGTCGAGCGCGGGCCGGGTCCGGTCGGGATAGCGGACAGTCACCCAGTCGAAGTGCACGGCCTGAGTGCGCAGATCGACCCGCTTCGGCGCACCCGCCGGTGCCGCCCGCGCCGGGCCCTGCAGGGCCTCGTCCAGCACGTCCAGGACGTCAGCGGCCGCGGCCACCCCTTCGGCAGCGGCGTGGAACTGGGCGCCGACCGAACGCAGCGGAAGGTAGACCTCCGGAGTCAGCAGCAGGACCAGGAGGGCCGACTCGTAGCCGAGATTGCCCGCCAGCAGCCGCAAACCGACCTCCACCGCAACCAGAGCGGTGGAGAGCGTGGCGATGAGTTCGAGGACGAGCGAGGACACGAAAGTGATCCGCAGCGTCGCCATGGTCGCCTGCCGGTGCTCCTGCGTCACCCGCCGGATGGTCTCCGCCTGAGCCTTCGCCCGGCCGAAGACCTTCAGGGTCGGCAAACCCTCGACCACGTCGAGGAAATGACCCGCCAGCCGGCTGAGCAGCTTCCACTGGCGCTCGGTACGGGCCTGGGTGTGCCAGCCGATCAGTGCCATGAAGATGGGGATCAGCGGGAGGGTGACGCCGATGGTGACGGCGGACGCCAGATCCGAACCGGCGATGCGGGCGAGCACCGCGACGGGCACGATCGCCGAAAGCACCAGCTGCGGAAGGTATCGCGCGAAGTAGGGGTCGAGCGCATCGAGTCCGCGTCCGGCCAGGGCGACGAGCTCGCCATGGCTGCGTCGGCCGAGCCACTGCGGGCCCAGATCGACGATGTGTCGCAGCAGCTTGCGGCGCAGCTGCGACTTGGTTTTCGCGGCCGCGCGCAGCGCCAAAGCCTCGCCGCCGTACGCGATCGCGGCCCGGGCGACGAGCACGACAGCGAGCACCACCAGGCTGATCCCGAGCGGCCGGATGCCCTGGGAAGCATGGGCAATCACGTGGGCGAGCAGGCCGGCCTGGGCGAGCACCAGGCCCGTCATGACGACCCCGCAAGCGACGGCGCCGATCAGAAACGCGCGGGCCGCACTCGCCTGGCGCACCAGGCGCGGATCGAGCGGTCTCACGCCGACCCGGTGCTCACGACGTGACCGGTGACCCGCTTGCGGAAGACCCAGTAGCTCCAGCCCTCGTACAGCAGCACGATCGGGGTGAACAAGAGCGCGACCCAGCTCATCACGCCGAGGGTGTACGGCGAGGACGAGGCGTTGCGCACCGTGAGGCTGAAGGCAGCGTTGGTCGACGACGGCATGACGTTGGGCCACAGGTTGCCGAACAGCGTCCCCACTGCGAGCAGAAGCACCAGCCCCGTCGCGGCGAAAGCCCAGCCTTCACGGCCCTTCAGGTTGGCGTAGAGCGCGCCGACGAGGGCGAGCGCGGCGAGCACCGCCGTGACGTCCGTGGCGGCCTTTCCGGTGTCCGCCTGCGTCCAGATCAGGAACGCAGCGGCGAGCACGACCGCAACGACACCGAACTTGGTGGCGAACTGGCGGGCCGCATGGCGCACGTTTCCATCGGTCTTGAGCGCCAGGAAGAGCGCGCCGTGCAAGGTGAAGAGGGAGAGCGTGACCAGCCCACCGAGCAACGCGTACGGGTGCAGCAGGGTCAGCAGGTTGCCGGTGAATTGATGGCCGGAGTTGATCGGCACCCCGTGGACGATGTTGGCGAAGGCCACGCCCCACAGCAGCGCCGGCAAGGCGCTGCCGATGACGATGACGACGTCCCACCGCTGACGCCAGACCGGATCCTCGGACTTGTTGCGGTACTCGATCGCGATCCCGCGCAGGATCAGCCCGACCAGAATCAGCAGCAGCGCCAGGTAGAAACCGGAGAACAGGGTGGCGTACCACTCCGGGAAGGCGGCAAAGGTCGCGCCGCCCGCGACGAGGACCCAGACCTCGTTGCCGTCCCACAGCGGTCCGATGGAGCGCAGCATCGCCATCCGGTCGTCCGGGTGGCGACCGAGAACCGGCAGCAGGATGCCGACCCCGAAATCGAATCCCTCGAGGAAGAAGTAGCCGCCCCAGAGCACGGCGATCAGAAGAAACCAGACGGTTGTCAGGTGCATGTCAGCCTCTGCCTAGTAGGAGAAAGCCAGCGCGGGCTCGGGCTTGTCGGGAGAAATCTGGTCGTGGTCGTCGGGCAGCGGATCCGGGCCTTTCCTGATGTAGCGCAGCATCAGCTTGAGGTTCACGACCGCGAGCACCCCGTAGAGCAGGGTGAAGACGATGAGGCTGGTCAGCGCCGTCGCGAGCCCGGTGCCCGAGACCCCGTCGGCCGTCGTCATCACGCCGTAGACGACCCATGGCTGGCGGCCCATCTCGGTGAAGATCCAGCCCATGCTGTTGGCCAGGAACGGGGTCGCCACCGACAGGACGGCTATCCGGTAGAACCACTTCGACGTGGGGATCCGGCGGCGCCTCATCAGCCAGAGCCCGATGACGGCAACGAGCGCCGCCAGCATCCCGAACCCGATCATGAGGCGGAACGTCCAGTACGTGATCGGCACGTTAGGCCGGTAGTTGCCGGCGCCGAATTTGGCAACCTCCTGAGCCTGCACCTGGTTGATCCCGTCGACCTTGCCGTTGAACGAGCCGGTGGCCAGGAACGAGAGCAGCCGCGGGACGCGGATCGAGAACTCTTCCTTGCTGCCGTTGAGGCTTCCGATGGTGAACAGCGAGAACGAGGCCGGCTGGCTGGAGTTGTAGAGCGCCTCGGCGGCCGCCATCTTCATCGGCTGCTGGGTGGTCATGATCTTGCCCTGGATGTCGCCGGACACCGCAGTGCCGATCGATGCCACCAACGTCAGGACGAGAGCCACCTTTGCCAGCGGGCGGAACAGTGCCGTCTCCCGCTTGCGCGCGAGCTGCCAGGCGCTGATCGCGAGCACGAACACCCCGGCGGTCACGAAGGCGCCGAAGATCACGTGCGGGAACGTCACCCAGAGCGTCGAATTGCCAAGAACGGCCCAGATGCTGGTGAGCTCGGCCCGGTGCTTGGCGACGTCGATCTTGAAGCCCACCGGGTGCTGCATCCAGGAGTTCGCCGCCAGGATGAAGAACGCCGACAGCAGCGTGCCGAACGCTGTGGCCCAGATCGAGGCCAGGTGCAGCTTCTTGGGCAGCCGGTCCCAGCCGAAGATCCACAGGCCGAGGAACGTCGATTCGAGGAAGAACGCGATCAGGCCTTCCATCGCGAGCGGGGCGCCGAAGATGTCGCCGACGAAACGCGAGTAGGCCGACCAGTTCATCCCGAACTGGAACTCCTGCACGATTCCGGTCACGACGCCGATGGCGAAGTTGATCAGGAAGAGCTTCCCCAGGAACCGGGTGATGCGCAGGTACTCGGGCTTGCGCGTCCGGTACCAGGCGGTGTGGTAGCCGGCGACCACGAAGACGAGCCCGATTGTCAACGGCACGAACAGGAAGTGGTAGACGGTCGTGATGCCGAACTGCCACCGCGCAACGTCAAGGGCGTGCACGAGCCGACCTCCCGTTAGGCGTGCAGAGCGCGACCCCGTGTCGCTGCACCAACTGTTGCGGATGGCCGCAGCGCAAATGTCAGGCTTTCGTCGCTGCTTGCAGGACTTAAGTCCGCCCCGGACGGGCGACCTGAGCGGCTCGCGGGACTACGTTGGGTACTCGACGCTCCTGAGGAGGACACGATGTCAGCACCCACGCCCGATCCGGCGATTCCTGCCGTTGTGGTCGGCGTGGACGGGTCGCTCTCGTCCACGGACGCGCTTCGCTGGGCAGCCGACTACGCCCGCCTCACCGGTACCCCGCTGAAGGCCGTGAGCGCCTGGCACTGGCCGGTGACGATGGTCGTCTCAGTGCCGCTCCCGGAAGAGTTCGACCCGATGCAGGAAGCGCAGCAGACGCTGGATTCCATCCTGGCGGAGGTGCTCGGCACCCAGCCCGGCTTTCCCGTCTCGACCCTGGTGCAGGGCGGTGCGGCCGCGTCGGTCCTGATCGAAGCGTCCCGGGGCGCCCGGATGCTCGTCGTCGGCAGCCGCGGGCACGGCGGCTTCACCGGCCTTCTGCTGGGCTCGGTCAGCGAGCAGTGCACGCGCCACGCCTGCTGCCCGGTCGTCGTCGTCCGCCACCAGGCCGCTCACGAGGCGGTGTGACGATGGACCTGCGGGAGGCGGTGACCGAGGCTGTCTCGCTGGCGACGCGGGCGCCGTCGGTGCACAACACGCAGCCGTGGCGGTTTCGGATCGGCGCGGATCGGGTGGAGTGCTTCGCGGATTTCTCCCGGCAGTTGCCGGTGCTCGATCCCACCCGCCGGCAGTTGTACCTCTCGTGCGGGGCGGCGCTGCACCATCTGACCGTCGCGCTGCGCGCCGCCGGCTACGCCAGTGAGGTCCGTCTCGCCCCCGACGCCGACGGTCCGGCCGCCGGGCAGGGCGCCGCGCCGGCGCCGATCGCGACCGTGCTGGTCACGGCCGGCCCGCCGGCCAGCGCCGGTGACGTCGCGCTGGCCGCCGCGATCAACGAACGCCACACCCAACGCGAACCGTTCGCCGACCGCAAGGTCGACCATTCCAGCCTGACCGCGCTACGCCACGCCGCCGAAACCCAAGGCGCCTGGCTGGCCATCCTCGACTCCCGCGAAGACCAGATCACCCTCGCCGTCCTGCTCAACCACGCCGACCAGGCCGAACTGTCCAACCCCGACTACCAGCGCGAACTGCACAACTGGCGACGCACCGAACCCGCCACCGACGGCATCCCCACCAGCGCCCTGCCCGAACCCGCCATCCGCCACACCGAAGTCCCCGTCCGCGACTTCACCGCCGGCGACCCCCACCCCGGCCAGCCCCCGGCCACCACCAGCAGCCCACCGCCCGACGAACGGCCCGCCCTGCTCATCCTCGGCACCGACGCCGACAGCCCCACCCAATGGATCCACGCCGGCCAAGCCCTCTCCGCCCTGCTGCTGCAAGCAACCACCCAAGGCCTGCGCGCCTCCATGCTCGGCCAGGTCATCGACCTACCCACCACCCGCGGCCAACTCCGCACCCTGCTGCGCCTCATCGGCGAACCCCAGATGGTGCTGCGCATCGGCTACGGACCCGCCGCCCCCGCCACCCCCCGACGGCCCCTCACCGACGTCCTCAGCTAGCTCCTCAGCCAGGTCCTCAGCTGGGCGCTTTGCCGCCCGCGACGTACAGCGCGGCCTGGGTCCGGCTGCGCATACCGATCTTCGCGAGCAAGCTGGAGACGTAGTTCTTGACCGTCTTCTCCGCCAGCCCCAGCCGGGAGCCGATCTGACGGTTCGTCAGGCCTTCGGCGATCAGGTCCAGGATGCGACGCTCCTGGTCGGTGAGTGACGCCAGCCGCGGGTCCTGCTTGGGACCGGAGCGCAGCCGCTCGAGGACGCGCGTGGTGACCTTCGGATCGAGCAACGACTCGCCGCGGGCGACCCGCTGCACCGCGTCGACCAGCTGCAACCCACGAATCTGCTTGAGCAGGTAACCGGCCGCACCGGCCATGATGGCCGCAAAGAGCGCCTCGTCGTCGTCGAAGCTGGTGAGCATCAGGCAGGCCGTCTCGGGCAGCCGGGAACGCACCTCGCGGCAGACGTCGATGCCGGTGCCGTCGGGCAGCTGCACATCGAGCACCGCGACAGTGGGCCTGGTCGCGACGATGCGGGGAACTGCTTCGGCGGCGGTCGAGGCCTCACCCACGACCGTCAGCCCGGATTCTTCCAGCAGGGTCCTGAGGCCCTGCCGGACGACCTCATGGTCGTCAACCAGGAAAACCGTCACCGAGTCGGCCATGCTTGGCGATCCTCTCCGCAAGGGCACCGACCGCGCCAGGCCCCATGCCCTAGCGTCAAGCAGATGTTGAAAAACTACACGCACTACCGCAGCTGGCGTGAATACGTCTCTCTTTCTGCTTCGCGTGGCGCGACCCGCGCCTTAGCGTCCAGCACCGCAAGCCCACGCGGAAGGGCGACTACCGGGTTCAGGGTCAGGGCGACCAGTTCAGGGTGATTGTCGGCAAGTTGGCCAACGCGGAGCAGCAGCTCGGTCAGCGCCTCGACGTCGCAGGCCTGACTTCCCCGGTAGCCGTCGAGCAGCGGCGCCATGCGCACCGCCGTGACGAGTTCCTGCGCATCGACATCGGTGAGCGGAACCAGCCGAAACGCCTGGTCACCGATGAGATCCGCCCACAGTCCACCGAGCCCGAACGTGACCAGCGGACCGAAGGACGGGTCGGCGGTCACCCCGACCAGAGTCTCCACCCCGGGCGGCGCCATCGGCTGGATCAGCGCGCCCCACATCCGGCTGCCCACGGCGCGCTGCATCGCGGAGTAGGCCTTCCGAACGGAGCCTTCGGACCGCAGCCCGAGCCGCACGCCGCCGATGTCGCTCTTACGCACGAGTTCGGGACCGACCGCCTTCAGCGCGACCGGCATTCCGAGCTCGAGGGCTGCCTTGCCGGCCGCCCTGGCCGTGGTGACCAGATGGCTCGGCAGGCACTGCACCCCGTACGCGCCGAGCAGGCTCTCGACGCTCGGGGGGTCGAGCCAGCCCCCGTCCGGTGTCTCCATCAGCGCCTCCCTGATGACGGCCGCGGCATCGGCCTCCCGGACGTCCGCGAACTCAGGCACGGTGCCCGTCGGCCGGTCGCGGAAGGCGCGATACTCGCACGCCCGTGACACCGCGCGGATCGCCGTCTCGGGAAAGGCGTATGCCGGGATGCCGCGCGAGCCTTGGGGTGAGCCGGGGAGTAGGCCGCTCACGGCGTCGGAGCCGATCTCGGTCACCAGGACGGGCTTGGTCGTCGACTCTGCCGCAGCACACAGCGCTTTCGTGAGCTCCGAGCGTGGAGTGAGCGGGGTGGGCGTGATGATCGCCAGCAGCGAGTCCACCCCGGGGTCGTCGAGCACCGCAGCGACGGCTTCGCGAAACTGCTGCCCCGTCGCGCCGGACAGCGTGTCGACAGGATTGGTGACGGCCGCTCCGGCCGGCAACACCGCGCGCAGCCGCGTCTGAACGGCATCGCTCAGCACCGGGACGGCAAGCCCGAATTCCGCGGCGGCATCGGCGGCGAGGATCCCCGGGCCACCGGTATTGCCGACGATGGCGATCCCCGGACCGGCCGGCAGCGGCTGGGTCGAGAGCAGGGTCACGACGTCGACCAGCTCGCCGACGTGATCGACGTTGATGACGCCGGCCTGGCGAAACAGCGCCGCCACGGAGCGCGCGGGTTCGGCCGCCGCCGATGTACGCGAACGCGCGGCCCGCGCCCCCACCGCCGTCCGTCCGGCCTTGATGGCCACGACGGGTTTGTGCGCGGCGACGTGGCGGGCCAGCCGGGCGAACTTGCGCGGGTTTCCGAAGGATTCGAGATAGAGCACGGCGATGTCGGTCGCGGGATCATCGTCCCACCAGGACAGCAGATCGTTTCCGCTGACGTCGGCCTTGTTGCCGACCGAAACGAAGCTGGAGAGCCCGATGCCGGCCTGCCGGGTGTGTTCGAGCAGTGCGATGCCCAGCCCGCCCGACTGGGTGAGGACGCCGACCCGTCCGGGCATCGGCAGGTGGGGTGCGTAGGTGGCGGCCAGGCTGACGCCCGGCGCGGTCGACGTCACTCCCAGGCAGTTGGGCCCGACGACGCGGATACCCGCCTGGCGAGCCTTCGTCAGCATCTCTACCTCGAGCGCGGCGCCCTCCGGACCGATGTCGGAGAACCCCGGCGAGAGCACGACCATCGCCTTCACCTGCGCCGCCAGGCAATCGTCGAGGACGGCGAGGGTCTGCTGCGGGGGCTCGGCCACGACGAGGAGGTCGACCGGGCCGGGCACGTCGGCCAGCCGGGCAAACGCCCGCAGTCCCCGCATTGTGCGGGGCCGTGAGGAGGAGGCGCTGGAGACGATCGGGTAGATGGCCCCGCCGAACCCGGCGAGCTGCAGGTTGTTCAGAACGGCGCCGCCGACCGTGCGCGCCCGGGAACTGGCGCCGGCGATCGCCACCGAGCGCGGGCGCAGCAGGGGCATGAGGTTGGCGCACGTCGCGGCACGCTCGCGCTGATCGAGCGCGGTGAGCACATTCGGCCCCGGCGTGAGATCGATCGAAACCTCAACCGTGTCCAGCGAACGCCGAAACGTCACCGCGTAGCCGGCCACCTTGAACACGTCGAGCATCGCGGCGTTGTCCGGAAGCGTCTCGGCGACGAACCGGGTGATGCCGCGGCGCCGGGCCAGGGCCGCGAGGTGCTCCATCAGCAGCGTGCCGATCCCCCGGCCGTGCTGGTCGTCCGCCACCAGAAACGCCGTCTCCGCAAGGTCTTCCGCCGCGACGGGGGTGAGGTCCTCCTCGATGCACTCGTAGGCCGCCACGCCGACGAGCCGCCCTTGCACCTCCATGACCACGGCCCCGTGGTCGCCGGTGCCCGGGCGGACCAGCCGCGTGACGTAGCGGCCGGCGGAGAGCTTGGAAGCGCTGAAGAAACGCAGGTACAGGGTCCGGGGTGAGAGGCTCTCGTGCAGCACGAGCAGCGCGTCGCGGTCATCGGCCACCAGTTCACGGATGACGCCCAGGCTGCCGTCACGCAGCACCACGACGCGCGGCGGCGCGGGCTCCACCTCGAGCGCCGTCACCGAGCCCCCACTCTTTGAGATTCTGCTCTACTGCTGCGCTGCCGCGGTCCTCCTGCGCCGGCGGTGCGCGAGACGTGCGTCACCCATGCTGCGCCGCGTGAGGGTCGGTGCGAAGCAGTCGCAGCACCAGGTCGGCCCACTGCTCGAGATGGCGGTCAGGAAGGAAGCCGTCGATGACCGATTTCTGCCCCCGCTGGCCCATTTCCGCGGCGGCCTGGGGGTCCTCCAGCAGCGAACAGATGGCCTCTCCCACGGCGGCGAGATCATGGGGATCGTCCACCAGGATCCCGTTGTCACCCGACACGATCTGCGACTCGATGCCCCCGACCCGGGTGGCAACGACCGGGCAGCCCTTCCACATGGCCTCGGTGACCGTCAGCCCGAAGCCCTCCGCGATGCTCTTCTGCACGACGACGCTGGCTTCCCGCTGCAGCGCGTTCACCAGCAGCGCGTTCTCGTCCGGGTCCTTCATCGGCAGGCAGGCCAGGTGCACCCGGGCGCGCGCGGCCGGCGGGAGTGCGGACCACTGCGCCATGCACGCGTGAAGCACATCGGCGCCTTCGGGGTCGTCGGTGACGGAGCTGACGTTGGGCCCGGCGAGCAGCAGATGACAGTCGGTTCGGGGTATGACGTACTCGGCGAACGCGGTCATCAGCCCGCCCATGTCTTTCAGCGGATCCCACCGCGAGACCTGGATGATGAGCTTCGCATCGAGGGGAGGCGGAGGCCCGGACTGAAGGATGTCCGCCGTGCGTTCGACCCGTCCGGGAGAACCGTCTCGCCGGGTGAAGGTCAGCGCCGGCGCGTGCCCGCCGTCGCTTATCAACCCGGCGGCCTGCAGGATGCCGCGCGAGAACTCCGGCGTCAGTTGAACGTTCTTCGGCGAGAGCGGATCGATCGAGGGAGCGATCTCCACCGAGACGCGGGCGTCGACCCAGCCGGGCAGGTACACGCTGCGGCTGATGACCATCGGCACGCCCGTCAGGTAGCGCCGCAGGAACTCCCACGCGCGCTCGGTGGCCCCGTTTGCGGTCGCTGAACCGACATGGCAACGCCAGGCGACCCGGGCGCCAACTGCCATCAGCGGCAGGGCGAGGCCGGCCGTTTGCGGGTCGTGCAGGATCACCACATCGCCAGGGCGCACGGCCGACTTCAGCTCCACCACCTGGTGACGCATGACCTCGTCGTACATCCCGCGATCGGCGCCTTCCAGCGAGATGCCGGTGTCGACCCCGTGGAGCATGTGATGCAAGCGCTTGGTGAAGATGAAGAACTCCGGCGGCGCCTCGGGAACCATCCAGCGGATGTCGATCCCGCTGCCGCGCGCGTACCCCAGGAGCGTGTGCAGCATCTCGGCGACCCCGCCGCCGGCGCTGGTGGAATTGACGTTGAGCACCATGCGGGTGCCGAGTGCGTCGCGAACGGTCTCGCCCTCATCCTCGAGCAGTTGGACACGCCGGTCGCCGAGGATGTCCCGGAGCAGCTCAGGCGACAGAATCGGAATGGGGACTGACTGCAAAGCCATGGCCGCCTCCCGTTCGGTGTCGCGCCTCACCATGTCTCGCCGCAGACCTTAACCCCAGACGATCGACGACTGCATTCGGCCTGGCAGCGCGGCGAGGGCCGGAAGGGCGCACCGGCCGGCGCGCGGCCGACAGCGCCGCCCCGGAACCGTCGACGCCGACGACGATGCGCTTGAGGTGCCGCACGGGTGCCTCCTGCCAGAGCGTGCTGATGACCGCCTGATGGCGGCCTGACAACCACGCTCTGCTCACTGTGGCCGACGGAAGGCCCACCCCGCACGGGTCGAATGCCCTGTGATGACCGGGACTTTCGGGGGTGGCGAACTCGCACCCGGACGATGCCGGCATTCGGACGATCGGCCTACCCGGCGGGAGCTACACCCAGCTCAGGACATCGTCGACCGGCCGGCGCGGCGTGATGAACGGGCGAGCGCCAGACCCCGGATACCCGAGCCGCAGCAGCACCTGCACGAAACCCGGCACGTGCAGCACCTCGTTCACCCGCACCCGGGCGACGGTCTGATCCAGGGGCTGATTGAGCAAGCTCGCTGCGGCTCCCGCGCACGTCGCCGTCAGCAGCAACGCGGACAGCGCGGAGCCTGCTGTAAGCCAATCCTGCGCGGCGTCGCCCGACGTGTAGAGCGCGACAACGTCGGGATTCTCGGCCCCTTGCCCGGCGTCCTGATCGGAAGGGGCGCTCGTCGCCGCCACGCTGCCGTCGACGTCGAAATCGCGCTGCCGGAAGACGCCTTGTGACGCCATCGCACCCCGTGCCACCGCCGATCGCGGGATACCGTCCGCCAGCCGTTCGCCGGGTGTCAGCCCGTCCTCCCACCGGCTCCAGCACGCGAGCTCTTCCTGCGCCCGCTCGTCGGTGGCGAACTGGCTGTCGGCAGCGGCCACGAGACGGGCGATGTCGTCGCGCTCCCCGGGACGTTCGACCGCCCGCAGCCCGCATCCCTCGGAGGCGACGGCTTCTTCCAGGTCGACGACGAGGCTGCGGGAAAGCCGCCGCGGAACGAACGTGTCGCGATAGGAGCGGCGCTCCCAGACGGCCTGCAGCAGCGCCCATTCCTCGGGGGTCGGCGCATGCGCGGCAGCCGGCCCCGGAATGACCCGGGCCAGATGGTCCGGGTCGTCCGGGTCGGGCAGCAGTCGCACCTCCACATCGCGGCCGAGCCCGCGGATGGCGAGCCGCGCGTGGTGCAGGGCAGCTCCGCAGGAGAGCCCGAGCAAGCCCCCTCGAGCATCCATGTGGTGCAGCTGACGCCCGCGATCGGCGAACAGGTCGATCACGTAACCGTCGGTACGGAAGCGCCAGGGCTGGGTGTTGTAGACCGACGGAGCTACCGCCGCCACCGTCACGACGTGACGGATCAGCTCGTCGGGCATCGGGCCACCAGCCTCAGCAGCTTCGGCCAGCTTCGACAACGGGAAGAGCGCGACCGCGCGCGGACGCCCGGCACCCATCATGACTTCCCTCTCCGGCCGACAACCCTGTCATTCCCGATAACGACAAACCTTAGAGCCTGTCCCCCACGTACTCAACGAGATCCGCCAGCCGCGAGGTGTAGCCGAACTCGTTGTCATACCAGCCGAAGACCTTCACCAGCTGCCCGTCAGCGAGGGTGAGGCCGGCGTCGAAGATGCACGACGACGGGTCGCCGATGATGTCAGTGGAGACGATCGGCGCGGTGTTGTAGCGCAGCACCTGCGAGAGCGGTCCGGTCGTCGCGGCCTCCTTGAACGCCGCGTTCAGCTCGTCAGCCGTCACCTCCCGGGAGAGCACCACCGTCAGGTCGGTGAGAGAGCCATCCTGTACGGGCACGCGCACCGCCAGGCCGTCCAGGCGACCTTCGAGCTCCCTGATGACGACGCCGGTAGTGCGGGCGGCACCCGTCGAGGTCGGAATGATGTTGACCGCCGCCGAGCGGGCCCGGTGCAGATCCTTGTGCGGCCCGTCCAGCAGCGACTGGTCACCGGTGTAGGCGTGGATCGTGGTCATCAGGCCCTTCTCCAGCCCGAAGTTGTCGTGCAGCACCTTGGCCATCGGCGCCACGCAGTTGGTGGTGCAGGAGGCATTGGAGATGACGTCATGCAGCGCCGGGTCGTACTCGCTGTCGTTGATGCCCATGACGACCGTGAGGTCGGCGTTCTTGCCAGGCGCCGAGATGATCACCTTGCGCGCGCCGCCCTTCAGGTGCGCAGCGGCGTCCTCCCGCTTGTTGAAGCGGCCGGTCGACTCGACCACGACGTCGACCCCGATCGCCGCCCAGTCGAGCGTCGCCGGGTCGCTCACCGCGGTGACGGCGATCGACGTGCCGTTCACGATCAGAGCCTGTTCGGCGGCCTCGACCTGCCCGGGAAAGCGTCCGTACGTGGAATCGAAGGCCAGTAGATGCGCCAGGGTGGCCGGAGTCATGAGGTCGTTGACCGCCACTACCTCGAGTCCACGCTCGGCGGCGATGCGCAGGAAGCTGCGCCCGATCCGGCCGAAACCGTTGATACCAATACGTGCGCTCATCCGTGATCCTTTGAGTCTCGTTCGACGTCCGTTGCGGTCAGGTCGCCAGCGCGGGTTTCGCGTGCCTTCGACCCTTTCGACCTCATCAGCCCCCCGGGCGATAGGGAAGGGCCAAACGTCCTGGTGTCGCCAGGCCGTCGGACCGGGCCGCAATCGCCTCCCCCGGGGACCTTCTCCCCTGCTCAGGGCCATTGGGGAGGTGTTTGCTAGAGGCATGTTCGGTATCTCCGGCTCCGACGGCTCGGGCATGAACCCCGGGCTGCAGGTAGCCGACGGCGAGACGGTCGAGATCCGATACGTCCATGTCGCAGAAGCCGCGTCCTGGGCCTGCGAGCGCGGGCCGTTCTTCGACCAGCAAGACATCCCACCCACGGCACTCGCCCACTTCGACTGACCCGCTGACCCGGGCCGGGCACGTTCGGGCAGGTTCCGCAGGACACCCTCAGGGGGTCGAGATGGACCGTTTCAGAGTCGTCATCTGCGGAGCTGGAATTGCCGGGGTAGAGGGTCTGCTGAGACTTCGCCGGCTGGCCGGCGATCAGATCGACATCGTCCTGCTCAGTCCTCGAAGTCAGCTGGACTACCGTCCCCTCGCCGTCGTCGAACCCTTCGGAATCGGTCAGGTGCGGCGTTTTTCCGTGCAGCGCATCGCCGACGATGCAGGCGCGCACTGGGTGCAGGATTCGCTCGGCTGGGTCGACCGCAGCGCACAAGTCGCGTACACGTCCAGCGGCGAGGCTCTCCCCTATGACGCCCTGCTGCTCGCCCTGGGGAGCCGGCTGTGTCCGACCAACCCCTTCATGGATGCATTCACCAGCCGCCATGGCGCCGGCATGTACCGGGAGATCCTCGACGGGCTCGACGACGGACGGGTGACCGACCTGGCGTTCGTCGTCCCGGAGGGGCCGAGCTGGCCGCTGCCGCTCTACGAGCTCGCCTTCCTGACTGCCCAACGAGCGGTCGAACGATCGCAGGCGGTGAAGCTCGCGTTCGTGACCCCCGCGCCCGCGCCACTGTCGGTCTTCGGCAGCGAGGTGAGCGCCCGGGTCGCCGAGTTGCTGGAGGCTGCCGGCATCAGCACCTACTGCGGGACGAGCCCCACGATGCCGGGTCAGCGGCAACTGCTGGTGGGCGCCTCAGGAATCGAACTGCACCCGCAGCGGACCGTGACCCTGCAGCGCCTCACCGGGCCGGACGTGCCGGGCATTCCCGGTGACGCGCGCCACCGATTCATCGACATCGACCAGTTCTGCCGGGTGCGGGGAGCGGGCGGGAGGATCTTCGCAGCAGGCGACGCGACCAAATCCGCGATCAAGCACGGCGGGCTGAGCGCCCAGCAGGCCGACACGTCCGCGGCCGGCATCGCCCATCTGGCCGGCTGCGCGCCGGCCAGCCGCCCGCTCTACCCGGTGCTCAGGGCCGCGTTGCGAACCGGTACGGGCCACCTGTACCTGACCGCTGATCTGATCGCGGGACACGGGTGGAACGCCCGGATCGACGACGAACCACCTTGGGATCCGGCGCACAAGGTCGTCGCCGCGGAGCTCGGCCCCTACCTGGACGCGATCACTGCCGAGAGCTGACCCCGCGCCGGGTCGGACGGCGCGGCACGACCACCACCGGGCTGACGAGATGGGCCACGCACCAGCGACTGACGCTGCCCAAGGACGGGAGCCGGCGGCGAATCGTCCCGCTGCCGTGCTGACCCAGAATCAGTGCCTCTGCGCCCTTGGACTCCTCGATCAACTCCTCACCCGCGTCACCGGCCCGGGTCACGAGGGTGATGGCGACCGGTGGATCAGCCCGCAGCCGCGCAGCGACCGTGCGGGTCACGGCGTCGAGCGCGGCCGCGGGCGGGCTGACAGTCACCACGCGCAACGGCAGGGCGCGGCGGACCGCTTCGTCGCAGGCCCACCGGAAGGCGTCCAGCGAATGCGGTGACCCGTCCATCCCCACGACCAGGAAGTCACCCCCGGGGCTGGCCTGCTCCGGTAGCGGCTCCTCCTCAAGGCCCACAACCGGCACGAGCGCGACGGGACACGAGGCGAACGCGGCCATTTGACGGCTCACCGACAGCGCCGAGAGCGCCGCGGCGTGATGCACCGAGCCGAGCACCAGCAGGTCGGCGCGCTCGACGGCGTCCGCCATGGCCACCTTCGCGGGCGCCGTCACGATGGTCGTGCTGACCCGGATGCCCGGGGTGGCCGCGACCTCGCTGCGGTCGACGATCGTCTCCAGCGCCCAGCGCAGGTCGCTGATCACGCCTTGGGCAGCTTCCAGGAGTTGTCCACTCAGGTGGCGCGGGGGCTCAGGAAGCTCCCAGGCCATCAGCGCTTCGATCTCACCGCCGGTGAACTTCACGTGCCGCGCCGCCCACCGCAGTGCCTCCAGGGACGCGTCATCGCCCTGGACACCCACCACGACATGTTCCCGGCGGACGACCGGGGGCGTCGTCGCGCTCGGCTGCTCGCCTGCGGTCTTTTCCATCAGGACCCGCCGAGCGGCTGTGGAACCACAGCGACGTTGCAGGGCGCGTGCTGCAGGCAGGCCGCGCTGGTGGAGCCCAGCAGCAAGCGGGCCATCCCACCCTGTCCCCGGGAGCCGACCACCAGGAGCGACGCGCGTTCGGCGGCCTCGAGCAGCAGGGCCACCGGATTGCCCTCGAGGAAGCGCAGGGTGACGTTCCGGCGCTGTCCGGCATCGATCGTCCCGTCGACCAGGCGCTCGATCTCCAGCCGGCTGTGATCACGCTGCTCGGTGACGTGAAACAGGTCATCCACCCGGTCGGGCTGGGTATCGGACAACGACCACGCATGCAGGAGCTCGAGCGGCAGCCGGTGGCAGCGAGCGTGTTCAGCAGACCAGCGCAGGGCCGTCACCGACTCGGGCGAACCGTCGATGCCGACCACCACCGGGCGGGGTGGCGACGCGTCATCCGCACCTTCGACCCCCTCCCGGACGATCACCGTGGGACACGAGGCATGGCGGGTGCAATGCAAGCTGACCGAACCCAGCAGGAGACGGCGAACCGGCCCGAGTCCGCGCGCGCCCACGACCAGCATGTCGTCCGGGCTCGCTTCGTCGAGCAACGCGTCGACCGGCTCGTCGTCGCTCACGAGCTCTCCCACTGCGCCGGGAGCCGGACCGGGTGCGAGGCTGGCGACGGCCTGCTTCAGGACCGCCCGGGCCGCCGCTTCCAGTTCCTCGGGATCGAGACCCGTCGTGCGTGCCTGGACCTCGAAGGGACGGCCGTAATAGCCATAGGCGAGCATGGCCGCCACCCCGGCGCCGCGGGCGCGTCCCTCAGCGATCGCCCACTCGAGCGCTCGCTGCGCGCCGGGCGAGCCGTCGACTCCGACGACTATTCGCATGAAAGCTCCCGTCTGAGCCCGTTTTGCGGTCTCTTTCAGATTGTGCTTTCGGCTTACCCGCACGGCAGAGTCCACCGGATGCGCTGGTAGGGGCCTTGGTCCCAATCGTTTCGTCCAGATTCGTCAGCCGCGACGAGCCGAGGGTGGCGAAATCATTACGCCAAGCGCAAACTTGATCCCGCGACTGCGATGACCACGGCCCCACCGCCAGGCTTTGGAGGACACTGGCACGGGACAGGAGGGGGGATGTGCGCGAAGCGGAAGGACAAGGACGTGACCCAGGGAGCGCAGGCCGGTTTCGGCCCGAATCCCCCACCGGAGGGCGAGCCAGGCGTGATCGGGAGTTCCGCAGCGCGGGAGCGTGAGGGTGGCGTGTCGCCGAGCGAGGAACCGTCGCCGTCCGCCGGAGCAGGCGCGACCGAAGTCACGTTTCCGCAGATCGCCCGTCTTGAGCTCGATGACCTCCTCGTGCAGCTCGTCGAGCGCGCCCAGGACGTGCTGAACACCCAGAGCCGGCTGCGCGGGTTGCTCGCCGCGAACCGCGCGATCGCGTCCGACCTGAGCCTGCCCGTGCTGCTGCACCGGGTCGTGCAGTCGGCCTGCGATCTGGTCGGCGCCCGCTACGGCGCGCTGGGCGTGATCGGCCCCGACCGGGAGCTCTCGGAGTTCATCACCGTGGGGCTCGATCCCAAGACGATCACAACGATCGGGGAATATCCGCGCGGTAAGGGCATCCTCGGGCACCTGATCGACGACCCGCGCCCGCTGCGCCTGGCCGCGCTCAGCGAGCATCCCGAGGCGATCGGCTACCCTGCCCACCACCCGGTGATGAAGAGCTTTCTCGGGGTTCCCATCCGCGTCGGCGACCAGGTCTTCGGCAACCTCTACCTCACCGAAAAGATTCAACAGGACGCGTTCACCGCCGAGGACGAGGAGCTGCTCACCGCACTGGCCGCCGCCGCCGGTGTCGCCATCGACAACGCCCGCCTTTACGGGTTGGAGCAGCGCCGGCAGCGGTGGCAGGCCGCTGCCGCGGAGATCTCGCGGGAACTGCTCGCCGGCGATTCCGACCCGCTACCCATGATCACCAAGCGGGCGCGGGAAGTCGGCGACGCTGACTTCGCGGGACTGCTGCTGCAAGTGGCCGGCACCGACGATCTCGTGGTCGCCGCCGCAGACGGCGCGGGCGCCGCAGACTTGCTGGGCCGGATCGTCCCGATCGACAGGTCGTTGGCCGGCAAGGCGCTTCGCGACGGGCGCGATCTGGTGGTCGCGGACGCTCGGGCGACGCAGCAGGCCTTCGGCCCACCGGGCGTTCCTGACGGTCCCGCTTTGCTCGTCCGGCTGCCCGATACCGGGGAAGGAATGCCGGGCGTCCTCGCGCTAGGACGTCTTCGGGGCGCCTCGACGTTCGACACCGACGAGCAGGACATGATCGAGGGCTTCGCCGACTACGCGAGCGTCGCCCTCAAACTCGCACATGCCCAGGAGGCGCGACGCCGGTTGCTCCTGCTGGAAGACCGCGATCGCATCGCCCGGGATCTGCACGACCACGTGATCCAACGACTCTTTGCTGCCGGCCTCGGGCTCACCGGGCTGGCCTCGCGTACCGCCGAACCCGAGACCCGCCAGCGCCTCACGCAGTACACCGATCAGCTCGACGACACCATCCAGGCGATCCGCCAGACCATCTTCGCCTTGCAGCGCCACCGTGAGACGGGCGTGCAGGCCCGGGTTCTCGAGATCGCCCGTGACGCGACCGGGGCCCTCGGCTTTGTTCCCAACCTGCGGTTCGAGGGGCCGCTCGACGTGCTCCTCGACAAGGACGTCGTGGAGCACGTGACGGCCGTGGTCCGCGAATCGTTCGCCAACGCCGCCCGACACGCCCACGCCACGAGCCTCTCGGCCACGCTGTCGGCGGCCGACGGGAGCAACCTGGTCATCACGGTCACCGACGACGGCTCCGGCATCGGCGACCCGTCGCATATCAGCGGCCTGGGCAACATGCGCTCGCGGGCCGAGCAGCTCGGCGGCTCGTTCACGATCGTTTCGCCGGTCGAACCGGGCCCCGGCGGCACCGAGCTCACGTGGTCGGTTCCGCTGCATCGGGAATGAGCCACTGCGTTGATCGGGGTCCGGCCGGCTACCAGTGCCGCCCCGAACGGCGATCAGCCGGCAGCAGCTGACGCCGAGCCGGTTGGGGCGGTGCGGTGCTGGTGATGCAGGACGCGAGCGGCCACGAGATCGCCCGGCTGGTGCGGGCGTGAAGCACCGGGCAGCGATGAGTTCGCACTGGCCAGAGCGTCATGTGAACGATGAGTTGCCACCAGGCGGCCGGAGTGGTCGTCGTGAAGGTACGCGGGCCGGTCAGCGCTGACCGCGCGCACCGGCTTTGCGAGCGGCTGGAAGCCGAGCTGCTCGAGCGCGATCCGGTGTGTGTCGTGTGCCGCGTGGGCGGCCTGGCGGATCTGAGCGTGCTCGACGTCCTCGCGCGCATCGCTCTGATCGCGGGGCGCCGCCGCGGCGCCATGCGCGTGAGCTCCACCTGCGGCGACCTGGAGGGGCTGCTGACGCTCACCGGCCTGGCGAGCGTCGTCACCGTAGAGCTAGAGCGCTGCGGGCAACCCGAACCGCGCAAAGAGCGTGGTGTCCAGGAAGTGGTGGACGTGGACGACCTGCCCGCCTGAAATCTCCACCACCTGAAGCGACCAGGGCGCCCAGCCGCCCTCCGGGTTGATCCGGTACTGGCCGAATGCGGGCAGCCCGTTGGCCGAGGTCGCCACCAGCCGCGAACCCTTGCAGCCGATCCCGAACCCGAGGTACCAGCCGGCCAGGTCCTCGCGGCCCTTCAGCCACAGCGCCAGCGGCGGCATCGAGATGCTCGCGTCCTCGTGCAGCAAGGCGACGAGCGCGGGGATGTCGTAGGCCTCGAACGCCTTCACGTAGCGGGCCAGCAACTCGCTGTCGGCAGCCGACAGCGGCTCGGCCCGGTCGGTGTCGGACCGCTCGGTCGCGCTGAGGGTAGCCCGTGCCCGCTGCAGCGCGCTGTTGACGGAGGCGACGCTGGTGTCGAGCAGTTCGGCCACCTCGGACGCCTGCCAGCAGAGCACCTCGCGCAGGATCAGCACGGCACGCTGGCGCGGGGGCAGCGCCTGCAGCGCGGCGATGAACGCGAGCCGGACGGTGTCCTGGAATACCGCGCGCTGCGCGGGATCCCCGTCCTGCGCAATGACGTCGCCGTCGGGCACCGGCTCGATCCACGTCGTTTCCGGCAGTGGATCGCCCGGTGAGGTCGAGGACGGGACCGGGCTGGACAGGTCCATCGGCAGGGCCCGGCGCTCACGGCTGCGCAGCGTGTCGAGGCAGACGTTGGTCGCGATGCGGTACAGCCACGAGCGCAGTGACGACCGGCCCTCGAACCGGTCGAGGTTCTGCCAGGCCTTCACCAGGGCTTCCTGGACGGCATCGTCGGCGTCGAATACCGAACCCAGCATCCGGTAGCAGTATCCCCGCAGCTCGGTGCGGTACTGCTCGAGCTCCGCCGCGGACCCTTGGGTGACTGCCAGGCTCATTCAGCTACGCCTCTCGTCGATCGCGTACCACCGGTATGGCGGGATACGCGCCCAGAGTCCCACAGCTTGCGCGACAGGGCCTACCCCATTTTCGGTTAGCCACCCGCAGATCTACCAGGTGCGCAAGCGCGGCGCGCGGGTGCGCGCCACCGACGTCTCCTGGAACGCGGGTACCCGGTAGGGCGCCCGGCGCGTCAGAGCGCAGCCACCGCCTGCTCGCACACCGTGCCGCGGAAGAAATCCCTGTTCGCCGCGGTGTGCAGCGACACCGGATTCTCGAACGTGAACGCGCGGAAATCGTCGGCGTTCACGACGTTGTCGGTCACCAACTCGAATGCCTCGACCAGAACCTCGTTCATAACGGGGGCGTCCCAGTGCGAGATGTCGGTGCCGAGGATCGGACGCAGCCGTGCGGGCTGGTGCTTGATGGTCGTGCGGGTAGCCCAGCCGACGAGCGGGTCGTCCGCCTCGCAGCCGAAGTACATGCGGTCGCTGAACACGTCGATGATGTCGGCCACCGAGCGGAAGTTCGCGGCGGCGAAATCGTCGAGCTGCTCCGGCCGCCCTGGGGCGCGCGAGAAGTGCTCCCGCAGCCGCTCGAGATTGCTGCGGACCGCATCGTCGCCGTACTCGTCCATAGTGCGCAGCAGGGCATCGACGTCGAGGATCGCGGGGTCGAGGCTGGTGATGGCCTCCGCGTTGCGCTTGTCCCAGTGCCCGATCAGGTCGGCCAGCAGGCTCACCCCCCAGGCGACCCCGCCCTCGAGAAACCCGAACCGCAGGGTGGGGAAGCGGGCGAATACCCCTCCCATGACAAGAGATTTGGCGAGCTCGTAGTGGCTGACGGCGAGGCCGCCGATGTGGTTGAACGAGTAGTTGGTGATCGAGCGGGTGCTGCGGTGCGACTGCAGGCTGCTGTGGGTGACTGGGGTGACGCCCAGCTCTACGCAGGCCGCCCAGAAAGGGTCGTAGTCGTAGGTGCTGTCAAGGCCGAACGTGTCGAGCCGGTAGGCCTGATCGCGCGGGTCGTCGGTGAGCTTGCGGATCGCATGCCCGGCAATGACGACCGACGTGAACCCCAGCTCCTCGACCGCGTAGCGCAGCTCGCCGACGGCCTCTTCGGGGGTGTTCATCGGGATCAGCGCGGCTGACGAGAGCCGGTCGGCGTAGGGCGTGAAGAGCCTCGAGGTGTGACGGTTCAGCGCGCGCAGCACGGGAGCGCGCAGCTCGTCGTCACGCGCGTCGAGCATGCCGAGCGACCACGACGGGTAGGCCAGCATGTAGTCGATCCCGAACTCGTCGAGCCGCTCGTACATCAGCCGCGGAACGTGCGCGGTGGCGCGGTCGTAGCTGTCGGACACCGGGTTGCCCCACCACGACGGCATCGCCCGCCACGCCCGGCGGATGTCCGGAGTCGTGCGGTCGGCCGGGAAGACGGCAGTGTCGAGCATCTGCGACGCGCTGGCCAGGAATCTCTCGCGCAGCGCCGGCCCGGCGGACTCCTCGAGGTAGGACACGATCTCGTCGTTCACCATCGGGCCGAGTTCCATGAAGTGGCCATCGGCGTCGACGATCGGGTGACCGAGCTCGCGGCGGATCTGCGCCGCGGTCAGCGGGTGTGTCATTCGGGGCTCCCGTCAGGGCCGTACGCGAGGCCCGCCAGATATTCGACCAACACGGCGTACTGCTGGCCACCGGTGATGTCGGTGTCCCCGAAGTCGCCGCTGGCGACCGGCCGCGGAAAGCTGATCTTCATCGCCGAGATCTCTGCCATGTCGTAGCTGTCCACGTCCTTCGGATCGACCCGGTACAGCTGGGCGATGACCCCCGCGTCCAGCACCCCACTGGCGCGAAACGCCTGGTGCACCGAAGCATCGGCGAAGAACAGGTCCAGTGTCAGCATGAACGGACCGGCGTTCTTGCTGCGGATCAACCGGAAGTTGCGACGCACGTGCTCGAGACCCGCGGTCATCGCACGTCCTGCAGGTTCATCCGGAATATCGAGCGGCGCTCGGCCTCGTCGAGCACGACCGCGTGGTTGAGCGTGAAGCGATACACCGGGCCGCGGTCGGCAACGGGGCGGCTGTAGGGATGGGCGAACGTCGTGATGGAGCCGCTCCACTCCTTGATCGGCCAATGCAGCGCCACGTGGTAGGCCGCGCGGGCCATCGCCGAGGCCGCCTCCTGCGTCTCGGCGAGCACGTCGAACGACATCACGGCCTCACGGGGGACGGCCTGCGTCGGCTCGCCCGTGGTGGCGTTGGCACCGTAGACGGTGATGCGCAGGTCGTAGCCGCTCTCGCCGAAAGTGCCGGCCAGCCGTTCTCGCGTGTGGCCGGTCAGCGCCGCGATCCAGGTGTCGAGCTGGGCCAGGATCATCGGGTCGCGGGTCGAGCCCCAGAACGACGAAAGGAAACCCACCGGCGCCGCGCCCTCCAGCTTGGCGGTGTACTCCGCGGCGGGCGTGAACGTGCCGCCGACGACGCGGGTGCGGCGCTCGTCAAGCGCCGTGTAGGTCGCCTCGCGCGCGTCGAGCGTGCCGGAAGGCTGCACCAGCCGGTAGGGATCGGCCGTCTCGTACAAAGTGTGCGCGGCGACGCTGCGCGGGGTGCAGCGCAGCGCCGGATCGAGCGGTTCGAGCACGAATCCCTCGTCGTCGAACGTGCATGCCAGGCAATCCTGGCCGGACCGGTTCTCGGCTGCGGCCGAACCGCACTCGACGATCTTCGCCGCATTCCAGACGGCGCCCGGGTCGAACCCGCGCGCCAGCGGGATGGCGGCGAACAGTGCCGCGTCGCTGGCCCGTCCGATCAGGACGACATCGGCGCCGGCGTCGATCGCGTCCTGGATCGGCTCGGCCCCGGCCATCGCCACGACATGCCCGGGCGCTCGCAAGGTGTCCTCGTCGATGCTCGGTGCCCCGCGCAACTCCCGGATGTCCCCCGCCCGGTACTTGCCGACGAGCCACTCGCGGTCGGGCTCGCAATGGATGGTCGCCACCCGCGCCGCGATCCCCGCACCGCGCACGATCTCCTGCACCATCTCCAGGTAACCGTCGACGGCCGCATCACCACCTCCGCCGCCGCACGACCCGATGATCAGCGGCACCCCGGCGTGACGCGCGCCGAGCAGGCCGAGGCGCAGATCGCGTTCATACGCCGCACGGGCCCAGATCCACTCGCCGGTGCCGAGGTAGTAAGGGCCGCCGTCGGTCGAGCCCGAGTCCGCCGCGATGAAATCGAGGGGACGCTGCAGCCCCCGCTGCAGCGAGCTCTCCTTGAAACCGGTACCGAGGCTGCCGTTCAACGCGAGGTAGCGCAGCGAGTTCATTCGTCACCACCTCGTACCGGCCCTACCCAGCTGCGCCTCACCTTTCGGCTCATCAAAGCATGCAATGATTGCGGGCATGAAGGCGACCGGGGGCATTCCGCCATACCGGCTGGTCGACGCCGACACCCACGTGAACGAGCCGCCCGACCTGTGGACCTCCCGGGTACCGGCACGGGAGCGTCACCGGGTGCCTCACCTTCAGCGCTTCGAGGAAGGCGACGCGTGGGTCGCCGAGGGCGTGAAGGATCCGATCAACTTCGGGCTCAACGCGGCGGCGACGTTCTCCCGTTTCGAACGTCAGGCCTGGGTGCGCTTCGAAGACATCTCCCCCGGCGGCTACGACCCGGCCCGCCGGCTCGTGGAGATGGACGCCGACCTCGTCGATGCGGCCGTCTTCTACCCCACGCCGCGGCTCTCGCAGATCGTCATCACGCATCCTGATCCGGCGCTGCACCTGCTGATGGTGCAGGCCTACAACGACTGGCTCATCGAGTACTGCGCCCATGACCCGGCACGGCTCGGCGCCATCATTCTGCTGCCCAATCGCGGCGTGGAGCAGGCGGTGGCCGAGGTCGAGCGGGTCGCCGGCCGTACCGGCGTAGTCGGGGCGCTCGCGGGCTGTTTCCCCCACGGCGACAAGGATCTTTCGGTTGCCGACGACGTCGTCTGGCAGGCACTCGTCGCCGCGCGGCTGCCGCTGCACATCCACGTCGGGCTGGTCGACGAGCCGCCCGAGGACGTCTACGCACCGGACCGGATCACCGCCGGGCGAGCAGCCGCGGATCTTCGCTTCCTGCAGGCGCCGGCCATCATGGTGCAGTTCCTGAACTCCGGTGTCTTCGAGCGCGTGCCCGGCCTCGACGTCGCCATGGTCGAGGTCGACGCCGGCTGGGTGCCGTACGTGAAGGAGCAGCTCGACAACCGCTTCCGGCGGCGCGCCACCGCCCGCGACACCCGGCTGAAGCCCCTGCCGAGCGAGGTCATCCACCGGCACTTTCACTTCACGTACCTCACCGACCACTACGCGGTCGAAAACCGCCACCGCATCGGGGTCGACCGGCTGATGTGGTCCAGCGACTTCCCGCACTCGGGTAGCGACTGGCCCGACAGCTGGCGCACGATCGACGCCGACTACGCGGCCGTGCCGAGCGGGGAGCGCGACCAGATCCTGGCGGGAAACGCCCTGCGGCTCTATGGCTTCGGCGCGCGGTAGGCGCTAGCTCACCCCGAGCGCGCGGGCCCATTCGAGGTTCTTGCGGGCCGATCCGACGTGGGCGACATGGACGACGTGGCCCTCGCCCTGGTTGGCGTCACCGTAGACGACCGAGCCGCTCCCCCGCGCCTCGGCCTCGGCCGCCAGCCGGTCGAGATCCGACCAGTACGCCAATTCCTCGGCCGTCGGGCTGAACACCTCGTGCACCAGGCCGACGTGCACCGGGTTGCCGATCATCATCCCGTAGTAGCCGAGGTCGCGCAGGTGCGTGGCCCAGCGGCGCAGGCCGTCGGTGTCGTCCACCGCGCCGCCCCACATCCCGCTGATCGGGTAGCGGATCCCGGCGGCGCGCGCGTCCATGAGCACCTTGGAGCGCAGGAAGAGTGTCTCGGTGCCCTCGGCGCTCCAGCGGAAGCCGACGGCTTGATGAATGTCGCCAAAGCGTGAGACGGCCCCGCCCATGTAGCGCACGCGCGCCGAGGCCATGGCGATCTCGTACGCCTGCCGGATCGCCTGCGACGTCTCGAGAATCGGATAGATGACCGTGGAACCGAGCGGCAGTCCCAGGTCGCCTTCCATGCTCGTCAGCAGCGCGTCGGCCCCGTGGACGTCAGCCGGGCCCTGCACCTTGGGAAGCAGGATGCCGGCGAGTGACGGCCCCATGACGGCCCGCAGATCCTTCAGTGACTGGCCGGTCGGAGGCGGCTGGATACGGGCGAAGACGAGCGGGACTCCTGGTCCGGGAATGGTGCTGTCGACCGTCTCGCGGGTGAGGCGACGCGCCTGCGCCCGTACCTGCTCGGTACAGGGCGTCCGCGGCTCCTCGAGGTCGATCACCACCGCGTCAGCCCCGGACTGCAGCGCCGCGTTCACCTCGTCGCGGTCGTCGCCGGCGGCGAACAGCACGGTCCTCAGCGGCCTGGCTGGTCTGTCGGTGGCCTGCTCCATGGGGCGGGAGGCTAGCCCATCCGCCCTGCCCGGCCTCACCCCGCCCTGCCGGCCCGCCCCAGGCATCGATGACGGGGTGCTGCGCGTCAAGTGCGCCTCGGGCGTCGTTTACCCCGCCTTTGCCGCTGTCGGGGGAGCGGGCTCGGCTTCGACCAGATGGCTGGCCGCGGCGGTGGCCGGCGGGGTGACCGGTGAGGGCGAACCCCCGATCAGGGAGATCAGCTTGGACTTGCGACGCACCCAGGGCTGCGCCCGTCGCGTGGCCGCCTCGCACTTCTCGACGCCGTACCAGCGCCGGGCCCACGGGCTTTCCGGGGTGGCCAGCCGAAGCGCCCCGATCAGGCCGATGACCGTGACGCACGTGCTGAACAACGCGAGCCACGGCTTGCCCTTGAGCGCGCTCACCACCGTGAGGATGAGGTTGCCCGACACGATCGCGACCGCGACCCAGCGCGCCGAGAGCTCCCCGGGCCTCGGGTCGCTGGCGCCGAACGGTACTGCGCGCACGAGCAGCATCACGATCACCAGTACAGCCACGATGACGGCGTCGATCGACGTGCGGCCCTCTTTGGTCCAGTAGACGTCCTTCAGCCGCAGCAGCAGGGCGAATTCGTCGAGCACCAGTCCGGCGCCGATACCGAACGCCACCGCGAGAATGTCGCGCCATGGATGGACGCTCGAGATCGCGAAGGCAGCCGCCCCCGAGATCAGCATGAGCATCAGCCCGAAAACCTCGTGGTGCAGGTGGACACCGCCGGCTGACACGTTGCCGGGCCACCACTTCACCTGCGCCCGGATCATCCGAGTGCTGGTGCGGATAAAGACGAAGCCCCCGATCAGGCCGAGCAGAAGCAACAGCAGCGGCTGCTTGCCCGGCCGCACGACCTGGTCGTGGTAACTGCCGACGAGCCATTTCCAGTCCACGCTCAAATCCTGCACCCACGGCCGCGGCGATGACCAACACCATCGTGGGCTATTTCGCCATTTCGGCCATTTCGGCTACTTCTCTGGGCCACGGGGAAGGCGGTTCCGGCACCCAGCTCGGCACGCGTGCGGGAGTGCTTGACCGGTCAGGCGACCTGAGGATCGCGCGGGCCGCGCGCCTCGGAGGCGAGCGGCCGCTTGTCCTCGAAGACGTACCGGTAACCGATGCCGGCGACGGCGGCACCGACCAAGGGCGCGAGCCAGAAGAGCCACAGCTGCCCCAGCGCACCGTTTTGGGCGAACATGGCCGGTCCGGTCGAGCGCGCCGGGTTCACCGACGTGTTCGTCACCGGGATGCTGATGAGGTGGATCAGGGTGAGCGCCAGGCCGATGGCCAGCGGCCCGAATCCAGCGGGCGCCCCGCGGCCGGTGACCGCCAGGATGACGATGAGAAATGCCATCGTCATGATGATTTCGGTGAGCAGCCCCGAGCTCAGGCTGTAGCCGCCCGGCGAGTGCTTGCCGTACCCGTTGGCGGCGAGTCCGTCGCGCTTGACCGAGAATCCGGGCTTGCCGTTCGCGATGGCAAGCAGGACGCCGGCAGCTGCGATGCCGGCGACGACCTGCGTTGCGACGTAGGGCAGCACATCGCGGGCGTTGAACCGTCCGCCGATCCACAGGCCCACCGTGACGGCCGGGTTGAAGTGTCCGCCGGAGACGTGCCCGAAGGCGTACGCCATCGTCAGCACCGTCAGCCCGAACGCGAGCGCCACACCCAGCAGCCCGATGCCGACATTGGGGAATGCTGCTGCCAGGACGGCGCTTCCGCAGCCGCCCAATACCAGCCAGAACGTTCCGATGAATTCCGCCGCCAGCCTGCGGCCCAGTGCGCTCACGACCGGTCTCCCTGCCCCTCCGTACGCGGATTGACGGCCGCGTTCCCCCGGCGCGGTGAAGGCAGGCTAACGAGATCAGATCGTTAGCGCTACTTGTGACGATCCGTGCGTGTCGAGCGGCCTGGCAAGCAGGTCGGCGTCGGCCTGCAGGTCGCCGTGCTGGTCGACGCGACCGTCGTGCGCACCGTCCTGCTGCCGGCGGCGACGGTGATGCTCGGCGAGCACAACTGGTACCTGCCGCGCTGGCTGCGCTGGCTACCGCGGGTCGGGGCCGAAAATGCCATGGAACTCGAGCCGGAGGTGACCGAGGAGGTGGCGCCAGCGGCCCACCGGCTGGCGAGCATCAGCATCTGCAGCGAGTAGCCGACACGCGCCGAACGCTCGGACGGAAAGCGTGACGCAAGACACTCTCGTCCGGCACCAAAGTCCCTGGTCCGCAAGGGAATCCGGATGAGAATGGCGTTATGGCTGAGATTCCGATCCTCGAACCCCCGGAGCCCCTGACGGATCTGTTCGGCCTGCGCTGTCCCGAGCAGGACGGGGTCGCGTCGTTGCATGACATCGAAGCTGAGGAAGGCGACGAGCAGGGCCTGCTCGACGACTACGAGCTCGACCATCGAGCCGCCCGTCAGATCGGGGTCGCCCTCGATGAGTCCGACGACGAGCCCCGGCTGGATTAGCCGGCCACGGACCCGCCGGTCCAGCCCGACCACCGCTCGACGTCCACCGCGAGCACCGGCCCCCGCGGCGGCTGCAGGCGGTGTTGCGGGTATCGCCCGGCAAGCAGCTCGACCGCACGCCGGGCCTCCCCTGCTGCGGGATCGAGCACCCGGCCCCGGCCGTCGGCCCGCACCCACCACAGGGCTGTCCAGTCGTCGTCGTAGTGGTCCACCAGCAGGCACACGGCAGGGTTGGCCCTGACGTTCGCCAGTCGCCGTAACGCCATGCTGCGCTTGGGTTTCGCGTCGACGGCGCTGTAGACCGTCTCGCCCGAGACGGCGAAGACGACGGGGACGAGGTGCGGACGACCCGCGTTGTCGGCAGTGGCGAGCCGGGCTACCCGCGCAGCGGCAAAGCGCTCGCGTGCCGCCGGCGGATCCACGTCCGCACGCTACTGCCGGGCCTCATAGGCCTCGAGCACGGCACCGGGCGTCGGGTAGATGTCGGTTTCCGGGTCGACGATCAGCCGGTAACGAATCAGCTGCACACGCACGTTCGGCCAGACCGAGGAGACGACGAACCGCGCGGACGTGGGCAACGCCCGCCGCAGGGTCTCGGCGGCGGTGAAGTCGATGTCGGCGATCCCCGCGCAATCCAGGCAGAGCCACTCGAGCGGGACCGCCGAGCTCTTGAGAGCGCGCAGGTCTTCGGCCAGCCGGTGAACATTCGCGTAGTAGGGATTCGACGGAAAACGGTAGACGACGAGCCCGCCCGCGCTGCGCTGGTCGGGGGTGACCGGGGCGTTCTGCCAATGCCCTCGGGCCTGGCGGACCAGCACCGAGGTGGTCGGGTTGTAGCTGTGGCGCAGGTGCACCACGATCGACGCGATCACGGCCGCGGCCAGGCCCTGCTCGACACCGAGCGCAATGACGGCGAGCGCCGTGAGCACCGCGAGCACGAACTCCCCGGCGCGAAGGGCCAGCAGCCTGCGCAATCCGGCGACGTCGATCAGATCGATCCCGATCAGGAAGACGACGGAGGCCAGCACCGCCAGCGGCAGGTGCCCGAGCGGGCTGGTGAGCGCGAGTAGCACGACGAGCACCACCACGCAGGTGGTCAGCTGGGAGAGCTGGGTGCGCCCTCCCGAACCGTCGACCATCTCGGTCTTGGTCGGGCTGCCGTTCACCACGAACGTCCCGCCGAACGCGGCAACGACATTGGCTCCGGCGAGCCCGAGCAGGTCCTGGTCGTCGTCGAGCCGCTCGTCGTAGCGGGCCGCGTAGGCGCGGGAGGTGGCTGCGCTCTGAGCCAGGATCACCAGAAAGAGCGAGGCGGCCGTCGCGAAGAGCGCCCCGATGTCGTGAATGCCCCAAGCGGGCGCGGCAAAGGCCGGGAACCCGCTCGGGACATGGCCGAGCACGCGGATGCCGTGGCGGTCGAAATGCAGCGCCTGGCTGAGCACGATCGACGCGACGACAGCGATCAGCGCGCCCGGCACGCGCCGGGCAATGCGCCGGGTCAGCAGCACGGTCGCGACGACGCCGACCGATACGGCCAGCGTCGCCGCCGAGGTGCTCCCGAGGTGACGAACCGTCGAACTGAGCTTGGCGAGAGTCTGCGTGGCCGTGACGCGAATCCCGAGCAACGCCGGCAACGTCCCGATGGCGACGGAGATGCCGACTCCCGTCAGGAAGCCGATGAGCACCGTCCCCGAGAGGAAGTTCGCCAGAAATCCCAGCCGTACCAGCCTCGCGAGGAGCAGCAGCACGCCGGCCATCAGCGCGGCGAGAGCCACCAGCTGCACGTACCGGGCCGTCCCGGGGGCCGCGATGCCGGCCACGCCGGCAGCGAGGATGGCGGCCGTCGCCGAATCGGCGGCGACCACGAGATGACGGGAAGAGCCGAGAACGGCGAACACCGCCATCGGCAGCAGCATCGTGTACAGCCCGGTCACCACCGGCATGCGGGCGATGCTGGCGTAGCCCAGCACCTCCGGTATCCCGAGCGCGGCCAGGGTGAGCCCGGCAAGCAGCTCGGCCGGCAGCTGCCGGCGCGAGATCGGGAGCACCGCCGACAGCACGTGCAGGCGCCTGACCCTGTCCAGGCCGGAACCGGGCATCCTTCGCGACACCTCACTGGTGGGGACGGGTCCACGCAGCCTAACTGCGGCTGTCCCTTCCGCAACGCATGCAGGACCAAGGTCGGTTCGCGGCGGGAAGGTTGTCCATTTCGCGCACCCCGGGGGCGATGGAGCGTAGAGGTATGACTACAGAATCCGCGCTGGGTCCACACCGGATCGTCGTTGGCGTTGACGGTTCGGAGTCGTCCAAGTCGGCGTTGCGCTGGGCCGCGCGCCTGCTTCCGGTCTTCAACGGCGAGATCGAGGCCGTCATCGCCTGGGAGTACCCGTCGAGCTATGGGTGGGGCATCGCGCTGCCCAGCGACTGGCGCCCTGATCTCGATGCCGCGAAGGCGCTCGAGGCCGCTGTCGACGACGCCTTCGGCAACCAGCGTCCGCCCGGGTTGAAATGCACCGTCTGTGAGGGTCGAGCGAGCTATGTCCTGCTGGAAGCCAGCGAAGGCGCCGACTTGCTGATCGTGGGAAGCCGGGGACACGGTGGGTTCGCCGGGCTGCTGCTCGGCTCGGTCAGCACCGCGTGCACGGAACACGCGAAATGTCCGGTGCTCGTCGCCCACGGCGATCCCCAGCTCCACTGACCCTTAGAAGACATATCGGTCAGTAATGGACTGCGGATTCCGAAGGATCCGCTCAGCGGACCCGAAACCGCATCCGATGGGCGCGGGTCTGGCACTCTCGGCTCGCCGGCGCGCCGAGAGTGCCGCGGTGTGGCCCGGACCAGCCGGCTGGACCCTGCGCCGGCAACGTGCTAGAACGATGTTTTGCCGATCCGGAAACATTGATTCGATCTTGAGGGGAACCCGCGTGGAGCGAGAGCTGCTCATGACGGGGATCGGCGGTCAGGGAGTCCAGCTCGCCGCGCAGCTGATCGCGAAGACCGCCACCCGATACGGTCGCTACGCCCAGCTTTTCGGCAGCTACGGCGGCATGATGCGCGGTGGCAACACCGACGCCACGCTGATCATCGGGCTGGAACCGGTGCAGGCGCCGCCCATGGTGGGATCCGCGTGGTCGGCGCTCGTCATGCATCACGAGTTCGCGCCGGCGACCCTGGCCCGGCTGCGCGCGGACGGCCTGCTCGTGCTCAACACGAGCGTCGTCACGCCGCAGCTGCTGGCCCCTACAGCAGCCGGGGTGCGCACGGCAGCGATCCCCGCGTCCGAGCTCGCGATCGAGCTGGGCTCCCCCGCAGCGGCGACCATGGTGGCGCTCGGGGCGTTCGCGGCCGTCACCCGGATCCTGGAGATCGAGCAGCTGGTGGAGACCTTGCCCGAGGCGTTGCCCAGCTATCGCCGCCAGCATGTCGCCGGCAATGCGCGCGCGCTGCGAGCCGGCGCCGAGGCCGCGGCCGGCTACGGGATCCTGGACGAGGCCTGGCCCACTCCCGCCCAGGCCCGGTCATGACCGCGCAGCGGGTACTCACCCGCGGCACCCTCGTCATCGACGCGGAGGCCTGCAAAGGCTGTGAACTCTGTATCGACGCGTGCCCTCCGCGAGTGCTGGTCATGACCGAGACCGCCACCAACAGCCGCGGCTATCGCTATCCGGAGCTCTTCGCCGGCTGCATCGCGTGCCAGGCGTGCACCGCCATCTGCCCGGATTTCGTCTTCCAGGTCTACCGCTACGACGAGCCCGTCGAGCTCGAAGCCACACCCGCGGCCGAGCGGAAGGCATGACATGGAACTGATGGAGGGCTCGGAGGCCATCGCGGGGGCGCTGGTAGCCGCCGGCTGCCGGTTCTTCGCCGGCTACCCGATGACCCCGTTCACCGAGGTGCTGGAGCACATGGCACGCCGGCTGCCGGCCGTCGGCGGCGTGTGCATGAACGCCGAGAGCGAGCTGGAAGCGGTCGGCATGGCCTGGGGCGCGGCGGCCACCGGCACCATCGCCGCCACCGGATCGACCGGGCAGGGGCTCTCGCTCATGCAGGAGTCGCTCTCGGAGATCACACTGGCCCGGCTGCCATTGGTCGTCATCAACATGGCCCGTGCCCAGGGTGATTACTGGCAGTCCACCCGCGGCGGCGGGCACGGCGATTACCGCCACCTGGTGCTCGCTCCCGCCGACGTCACGGAGGCGGTGGCGCTCGCGGCCGATGCGGTGGACATGACGCTGCGCTGGCGCAATCCCGTGCTGCTGTTCGGCGACTACTTCCTGGCTCACACCTACCAATCCGTGGAGCTTCCGCCGATACGCGAGCTGCCGCCCCGGCCGCAGTGGGCGCTCACCGGCGCCAGCGGCGGCACCGGCAAGGCCAAGCTGGTCTCCTCGCTCGGGAGCACGAAGCAGCGCGAAGGCGTCGGCTACGACCTGTCCGAGCACTACGCCGCCGGCGTCGCCGCCACCGAGCAGATGCTGGCCGGCGAGCCGCCGCGGATCGAGACGCTCTGGTGTGACGACGCGGACGTGGTCGTCGTCGCCTTCGGTACGCCGGCCCGCTTCATCCGTGACGCCGTACGCAAGCTGCGCGAGTCGGGTGAGCGCGTGGGATTCGCTCGGCCGATCACGCTGGTTCCCTTTCCCAGCGAGGCGATTGCGGCCGCCGCGCAGGGTTGCCGGGCGGTCGCGGTCTACGAGAACAATCAGGGGCAGATGGTGGACGACGTCCGGCTGGCCGTGCTCGGCCGCGCTCCCGTCAGGTTCATCGGGGGCTTGTCGATGGACAGTTCCGGTTTCGGCATCGCCCCCGACCTCGAGGTGGGATTGCTGGCCGACCGCATCGCGAAGGTGGTCGCGGCATCGAGCGAACGGGGGGCGGCATGACGACAGACGCCAGCCCGACGCCCCGGCGGATGCTGCCGATCCTGCCGACCGCCGAGCCGCCGGATCGTGCCTCGCGACTCATCCACGACTTCACGCCCGACCTGATCGAGATCGGCGCCCATCACCTGTGCCCCGGCTGCGGCGAGCCCATCGCGATGCGGTCGATCGTCGAGGCGGTAGCCGAAGCCGACGCGATCGCGCAGGCGGTCGCGGTCTTCGGAATCGGTTGCTACACAGCGTTTTCCAACAACCTGGACTGCGAGGTGTTGCAAGCCCTGCACGGCCGAGCGCCATCACTTGCCACGGGCGTCAAGCGCAGCCGACCCGACCTTCTCGTTTTCACGGTCCAGGGCGACGGCGACATGGTCAACGAGGGCCTGCAGGAGGTCGTGCACGCGGCGGCGCGCGGCGAGCAGGTCACTTGCTTCATGCTCAACAACGGCGTCTTCGGCGAGACCGGCGGCCACATGACCGCGACCACCGTGCTCGGCCAGCGCACCAAGAACACGCTGGACGGGCGCGACGCCGAAGCCCACGGCTACCCGATCCTGATGAGCAACCTGCTGGCCGGCCTGGAGGGGGTCGCGTACGTCGCGCGCGGGGCGGTCAACAGCCACGTCAACGTCAATCGCACGAAGAAGATGATCCAGCGGGCGTTGCAGGTTCAGCAGCAGCGGCTGGGCTTTTCTTTCGTCGAGATCCTCACCATGTGCCCCACGGGGTGGTTCATCGACACCACCGAAGCCCCGGACTATCTCGCTGACAAGCATCAAGCGGTGCATGCCATGGGTGTGCTCAAGGATGTCGAGGCGTCGTGACGTGTCGGGCCTGACGATCGGAACGGTCTTTCGCAACGCCGCGCGGGCGGTCCCGCACCGTACGGCTGCGGTCCTGGGCGAGCAGAGCCTGACGTTCGGGGAGATCGATAAGCAGGCCGACGGGGTAGCCCGAGCCCTGCTGGCCCGCGGCCTGCGACCCGGGGCGCGGGCGCTGTGCTGGACCTCGACCACGCTCGACGTGGTGCCGGTTTTCGCGGGGCTGGCACGTATCGGCGCGGTTTACTGCCCGCTGCCCGGGGTGCTCGGCGGGGTGGAAGCGGCCGCCATCGCACGGGTGGCCGATCCCACGATCCTCATCGTCGACGACGAACATGCCGACGCCGCAGGCGATCTGGCCACCGAGCTGAACCTGCCGTGCGCGACCCTCGGGCAGCTCGCCAAGGAAGCGAGCACGCAATCCGAGAGCCCCGTCGAGGACGTCCCCGACGAGCGCGACCCCCACGTGCTGTTCTTCACCTCGGGCAGCACCGGCCGGCCGAAGGGGGTCATCCTCTCCCACCGGGTGAATTACCTGCGCAGCCATCCCGGCTCGCAGGAGGAGCCGCGGGGCCCGATGGTGTGCATCTTCCCGCTCTTTCACATGGGCGCGTGGACCATCTCGTTGCAGCAGTGGCAGGCCAGGGACGCCGTCGTCTACCTGCCCCGCCCTGACGGGCCGACCATCTGCGAGGCGGTACGACTGCATGGGGCCACGCGGCTGAACGCGATGCCGGCCGTGTGGCAACGCGTCCTCGACACGCTCGCCGAGAAGGGCGAGCAATTGACGACGCTGCGGCTGGCCGACACCGGCACTTCGGCCACTCCCCCGGAGCTGCTCGCCGCCATCGCGGGGGCCTGTCCCGACGCGTTCATCCGCGTGTTCTACGGCTCCACCGAAGCCGGCAACGTCGCCTCGCTGACGGGAACTGACGTCTTCGCCAAGCCGGGCAGCTGCGGCCTGCCCAGCCAGGCGACGGAAGTCCGGCTCGATCCGGACACCGGCGAGTTGTGCGTACGCGGTCCGCTGCTCTTCGACGGCTACTTCGGCGATCCGGACGCCACGAACGCTGCGCTGCAGGACGGCTGGTATCGCACCGGAGACCTGGCGCAGGTCGATGACGACGGCTACCTGAGCATCGTCGGCCGCGCACACGACGTCATCCGGACCGGCGGTGAATCGGTCGTACCGAGCGAGGTGGAGGCCGTCCTCAAGGGCCTGCCGGGCGCGGCCGAAGTGGCGATCGTCGGCCTGCCGGATGCCACCTGGGGCGAAATCGTCTGCGCCGTGGTCGTTCCCGACATCCGCGACGCGCCGCCGACCCTCTCGGCGGCGCGTGAGCGGTGCACCGGAACGCTCGCCGCGTTCAAGCACCCGCGCGCGCTACGCGTGGTCACGCAACTGCCCCGCACCCCGGCCACCGGTCAGTTGCAGCGCCGGTTGCTCGTCGAAGCTCTGGTGAAGAACCAGGATTCCGTCGCCCCTGTCACCCCTGTCACCCCTGTCAACAAGGAGGAACCGTGACCACAACACCGGTCGTCGCCGGGTTGGACGTACCGCAGGGAGTCGAGCGCGTCGGCTCCAAGCTGCTGTTCGAGAACGAGCGCGTGCGCGTATGGGAGCTGCGCCTGGCCCCCGGGCAGCGCGAAGCGCTTCATGAGCACAAGCACGACTACGTCATGATCCAGATCGACGGCGACAAGGTCGCCGGCGAGTTCGAGCCGGACTCCGGCGGCCCCTGGGGCGGCGAGAGTTACGTCGAGGGCGAGGTCGCGAACGGGCTGGTCCTCTTCGCCGGCAAGGGTGGTCGCGAGCGTGCCCACAACGTCGGCAACGTTCCGTTCTACGAGATCATCGTCGAGCTCAAGGACTGAGCGCTCGCAGCGCGAATCCGACCAGGTGCGCGGTCTCGCTGCGGGTCGGTGCGGTGCGGGCAAACAGGTGCGCCTCCATCGCACCCAACGTCATCGCGTAGATCGCCTGCGCGTCACGGGTCGGGTCGACGCTCGCCATGGCGCCGACAGCAGCCCCGTCTTCGATGACCGCCGCGAGCAGACCCACCAGCACGGCCTCGGACTCGGCGTGCTCGCGTGGAAAGGCTTCACGCAACCTTGGCAGCCCGGTCAGGAACGGTCGGGTGCGCGCCGCCGCCTGCGGGTCGGCCGCCTGCGCCAGCATGCCTTCGATCCACGCGCGCAGCCGCGCTGAGGGGGTGCGGGCCTTTGCAATGCGATGCGTCAGGTAGTCGGCGAGGCGGCGCCGGCCGTCGTCGAGCAGGACGAGCAGCAGGTCGTCCTTGGACCTGAAATGGCGATAGAACACCTGCGTCGAGAGGCCGGCCTCGAGCAGGATGTCACGCACCCGCGGGTCGACCGCTCCGTCACGCGAGACGATCCGGTACGTCGCCTCGACCAGTTGCTCGACCTCCTGGGTAGCGGCAGCCACCCGACCGGAAAGTGAGCGGGCGACGGCCCGCGCGACGGCGGGCCCGCCCGCGGGCCCCGCGGCGGGGCCGTCAGCCACCGACACCCGCGTCGACCTCGTTGCGCAACGGCTCGCCGCGCAGGTAACGGCTCAGGTTGTCACGGAAGAGCTCGTGCAGGTTCGCCCAGAACTTCGCCGGCGCGGTCGCACTGTGCGGCGAGATGAGCAGGTTCGGCGCCGCCCACAGCGGCGAGTCCGGCGGCAACGGTTCGGTGCGCGCGACGTCGATCGCGGCGCCCGCTAGCTGACCGGACGTCAACGCCTCGACCAGCGCCGACTCGACGACGGCACTGCCCCGGCCCACGTTGACGAACAGCGCGCCGGGACGCATCTCGGCGAAGAGCTTCGCGTCGAAAAGGTCGACGGTGTCAGCGGTTTCGGGCAGGGCCGCCACGACCGCGTCACTGCGCCGCAGCACCTCGGGCAACTGCCCGGGGCCGAACAGCTCGTCGACGTCAGGGTCGACGTCCCCGGGGCGAGCCGAGCGCCGCTGGGCAAGGACGGTCATCCCCATGGCCCGGCCACGGCGGGCCACCTCCCGGCCGATGGCTCCGAGTCCGGCGATACCCAACGTGAGGCCGGCCACCTCGCGCCCGTACGTGGGCTGCCACTGATGCTCTGACGCCAGCGCGTCGATCTCCGGCAGCCGCTTCCACATCTGCAGCAGCCGGGCGATGACGAACTCGCTGATCGACACGGCGTTGACCCCTGCGGCCGTCGTCAGCCGGATTCCCGCGTCGGCAAGCCCGGCCGACGCCAGCTGGCTGACCCCGGCGCCCATGCCCTGCACCCATCGCAGCCGGGGAGCGAGCTGACCGACGTCGAAGGGCAGGTCCATGGCCACCACGACCTCGACCCGGGAGAAGGCCTCCCGCTGTTCTGCGGTGAGAGCCGGTGCTTCATGGCGGAGGTCCAGCGTCGGGTCGGCGCCGCGGCGCCCACGCAGCTCGGAGGTCTCGAGGTAGCGCGCCTGCAGCACCTCGATCCGGGGATCGATCGCGGCCAGCGCCGAAAGGTCGGCTTCGAGCAACTCGGGTGGACGCGTCTCCCAGTCCGTCGGATACATGACCCCGACGACGACCGGTGTGCGCTCGGGCTGGGACACAGCGAACCTCCGGGCAGGCACTGGGCAGGCACTGGGCAGCGCACTGACGCGCCGACAACGGCATTCTGCCCTATCGCAACGCCGTTTCGAAACCTACGAGCAGCCGGCAAGGGGCCGGCAGGGGGCCGAAGGTCCTGCGAGCCCGGGATGGCGTCTGCCAAGCGCCGGTCCATGGTCCCGCAATGATTGAGTGACGCCTCCGATCACCCGATACCAGAAGGGAATTCGTGCAGCTCAGTGCAGCCCTAGGAGGATGTCCGTGCCAGCAATCAGCAAGCCGGCACTCGCCGTCCTCATACTCACCGTCGCGTCGGCCGGGTGGGCCCGTCCGGTGGCACGTTCCGGATGGCCATCGGTGAGCCGGTCGACGCCGAGTCGATCCGCCGCGGCATGACGCGTGCCGCGCACTACCGCCGCGCCGAGCAGATCGCCATCGGTCAGGACCTCGCCCTCATCCCGCTCTGGTACCGCACCGAGTACCCGGCGTTCAACGCGAGCAGGCGGGTCGGGGTCAACAACGACTTCTTCGAGAACCCGACGCTTCGCACCATCGGACTGAAGTAGGCCCCCCGTGCAGGCGCGGCTCGAGCTTTCCCCCGGCGCTCCTGCGTGGCCGTCGTTCGCCGTCCTCGCCGAACGCGCCACGCGGATAGCGGAGCACGCGGAGTCGCTCGCCCGCGCCGGACACGAGGACGAGGCGGCAGCCGACGCGCTCCGCCGGCTCGCTCACGGCCGCCGGCGGCCGCTCGACCAAGCCGCCCAGCTCTTCAAGGTCAACGGCGAGCACCGGGAAATTCGCTGGCGTAACAGGGCCGTCCGGCTGCTGGACGCTGTCGCGAGCGGGACGCCCGTCGCGCCGGAAGGACCCTCCGCGTCCGCCCGGTTCGACCTGCTGGAGCGGCTCCGCGAGCTACCGCCGGATCAGGCGTTCCAGGAGATCGCCGCCCGCGAACCACGGCTGCTGGCACTGCGCGAGCAGCTGCTGAGCGCAAGGGACGGGACGGGTGACGCCTCGGAATTCGCCCGGTGGCTACGCGGCAGCACCGTCGTGCACCACGAGCTGGTCGAGCTCGTCGGGCACGCCCGACCCGAGTTCGATCCCCTGTGCTCAGCGGTCATCGCCTACGCGATCGCCAGCGCCTACCTGGCCGAGCTCGCCTTCTCCGGCAGCTAGACATCCCACGAGCGCGGGCTCTTCTCATCCCCCGCCGCAGAGTCATCAATTTCGACGATGCCGGCAGCGACCGTGCTCACGACCATGTGGTCATGACCCGCCGACAGGGTGCGGGCGTCCACTTCGGGGGTACTTCATGAGGAAATCACGGGCGGTCCGCGTCGCGGGCTTCGTCGGGGCGCTGGGCGCGTCCGCGGCGCTGGTCGGCTTCGCCGCCACCAGCACCGGCGCGTACTTCACCGACAGCCACAGCGCCACGATCCAAGCCTCGACCGGCTCAGTCAAGGTGGCCACGAGCCCGGGTGACAACGGCACGCTGAACTTCACGAACCTGCTGCCGGGCGACTACCAGACCCAGAAGATCAGCTACCAGGCTCTCGGCACCGGTTCCGAGGACATCTGGCTGGTCTTCCCGACGGACCCGGACCCGGCGCACCACCCGTCGGAGGCGTTCACCGGGCACGCTGGCGACGGAGCCGTTCCGGGCGCTCTCGGCCGCTACGGGCACCTTGCCGTCAGCGCGCCGGCGGGAAGCTTCACATCCTACAACCTCTCCCGCGAGGGAGCGGCCGCTCCTCACACGGGATCCAGCTGCAGCATCGACGCCAACGGCCACGGCGGCAGCAACACCCAGGTCACCAGCCCGTCCGACCACACCGTGCCCTTCTGTGCACCGGCCGACGCCATCCTGCTCAGCAGCGGGCTCACCTACGGGCAGGCGGCCTCCGCCACGATCACGTTCGGCTTCACGCCGCTGCTGACCGGCCCGCAGGCGGCTGGGCTTGCCCCGGTCGCGGCGTACAAGATCGTCGCGACCCAGCACGGTATCCACCCGGACAACCAGTTCAACCCCGCTCCCTGAGCAATCCGTCGGTGGCGGGCAGCCGAGGGGCTGCCCGCCCCTGACGTCGTCAGCGAAGAACTTCGACGAAAGGTATTCCTTTGCGAGTCGCGCGCCGAATCGTCTCGGCAATGATGCTCGCGGCACTGGTCGCGACGGTCGGCGCCGGAGTGTGGTTGTGGCAGAGCGGCTACCGCGCGTACATCGTGCACACCGGGTCGATGTCACCGACATACAAGCCCGGTTCGCTGGTCATCGACGGACCCGCCAAGGGCAAATACCACCCGGGTGAGGTCATCACCTTCCGCCATTCCTCGTACACCACCGATGTCGTGACGCACCGGATCACCGACATCACGAGCACCGGGCTCATTCACACCAAGGGTGACGCCAACCGCACCGCCGATGTCTGGAACATCCGGCCTGACCAGGTGCGCGGCACGGTGCTCGGGGGGATTCCGCTGGCCGGTTATGTGGTCGTCTACCTGCAACACCCGGCCGGGGTCGCCTCGGTGGTGACCGCGCTCATCGCGATCATGCTGCTGTGGGGCCTGTGGTTTCCCGCCCGGGAAGCCGGGCCGTTCTTCGTGACCGCCGCAGACCCGTGCATGGAGCCGGATCGGGAGTTCAAGCGGTCGCGGTCGCGCCGTGCAGCGGGGGCAACCGCTGCCGTCGCCGTCGCCGGCAAATAAGTAAGAATCACCCGCTCGGCCGGGCCCGATTCACCGCATCGGCGGTAGCGCAATTTGCGATTTGAGCAACTTGTCGGAAACGCTACTTTTCTCCTGCCGAGATGCTTACATTCGGTTTGTGCTCGGGGGAGATTGTCCTAGTTCGGTGTATCAGGGGATAGACCGAAGGCGTCGCTCTCCGAATCTGTCCGATCCGTACCGCCTTCCGCAGCTGCTCCTCGCCGGCAACGCCGTTGCCGCTGGTGCTCTGGGAGTGCCACTGATCGCGGCTTACTTGGGCGATCGCAGCCTGCCATCCGAGCTGTACACGGGCACGCAGGTACTCGCCTGCTGCCTGTTCGCCTGCACAGGGCTGCTGTGCCTGGTCGGCTGGCGCCTCCTCGGATACGCCCGATCCGCCTATATCGGCGGGTGTTTCTTGTTGTTCGGGCTGCTGTCAGCGCCGCTGCCGCTGGTCAGCGTCCTGCTGCCGGACGGCGGCCAGGTGGACCACGCTGCGCCGCTCGCCAGAGCCGCCATCTCGCTCGGCGCGTTGATGCTTGCGGGCCGGACGATAGCGAGCACGCAGATCGTTGCCCGGCTGAACCCTCGGCGGCTGCTCAGCCAGGCCGCAAGCCTGTCGCTCGCTTGCTACTGCCTGCTGCTGCTGGCATGGGTCGCGGTGGGATCCGCCGGACGCACGGTGCTCCACGTCTCGATCCAGGCCGCCGTTGCCCTCTCCTGGGTCGCCGTGGGCTCGTGGTTCGCGAATCTCGCCCGGCGTGGACGGCTCGCCGCCTGGCCGGGCTGCGCCATGCTGGTGATCGGCGCTCAGGCCGGGCTCCGGCTCGCGAGCATGTTCGACCCGCAAACGTGGATGTTCCCGGCCGGCACCATGATGCTCATCGGAGCGGGGGTCGCCCTGGCCGGATCGGGCAAAGGCCTGCTGGACCTGCTGCGCCATCAGGACCGCAGCCTGCTGCGGCTCTCGGTGGACCTGCGGGCGAGCGAGGATCAGATCGCCGGTGAGCGCGACCGCCGGCAGGAGCAGCTGCACGACGTTCGTTCAGCGCTCGCCGCAATCCGTTGCGCCAACGGCACTTTGCATCGCTACGCCGAGCGTCTCGACGAGCGCACGACGGCCACCCTCGAAGATGCCCTGACCAAGGAGCTCGCGCGGCTCGAAGGGCTGATCGATCCGGCGAGCAGCCACCCGCTGCGGGATTTCGGCCTCGAGGAGTTGCTCGCGCCGCTCGTGGCCACCGAATCCAGCATCGGCAGCGAGATCCTGCTGCACGTCGGCGAGCTCGCAGTGCACGGCCGTCCGGTCGACACCGCCGCGGTGGTGCAGAACCTGCTGGTGAACGCGCGCCGGTACGCCCCCGGCAGCGTCATCACCATTCACGCCACCCGGCATGGCGACCGGGTACGGCTGCAGATCGAGGACAGCGGACCAGGCATCCCCGAGCGTGAGCGCGCCTCCGTCTTCGAACGCGGCGTGCGCGGCAGCACCTCGCGCGACGTGGAAGGGACCGGTCTGGGCCTGTTCGTCAGCCGCCGGCTGATGGCCGAGCAGCACGGGGCTTTGCTGCTGCGCTCAGGTGCGGCCGGTGGTGCCTGCTTCGTCCTCGAGCTGCCCGCGGCCCGAGCGGCGACGGTCGAGGGCGCGCCGGAGGTCGTCGAGATCCCTGACATCGACGACCGTGCCCGCAGCGACTGGCCGATCGTCCGGCCCGTCGTCCCGGGGCAGCCGAAGCACCAGTCCGGCGACGACCTCGCCTTCGCGCCCACTCGTGACCACGGCGACATCGAAACCTAGGACTTCGCCTGCCGTCTCAGGACTTTCCGCCACCCGCGTCGACGTCGATGAACTCGATGCCGCCGCTGCCCAGGGCCCGCGCCAACGCACCGCCGAGGAGCGCAGGTGACACGGCCACCGCTACCCGCCGAGGGAGGACGACACCGCACATGAGCTCCAGCGAACCGGCCCGCACCGGGTTGGTCACCAGCAGAAATGATGACCTTGGCCCGCAGGGCGGCGTCCTCATCGTCGAGGACCACGAGCTGCTCGCCCAGAGCCTCGCGTTCGCCCTGACGGCGGAAGGCTTCGCCGTCGCCGTCGCCGCGCTTGACTCGCCTGCGGGCATACTCGCGGCCTTCGAGCAGTCAGCAGCGGGGATCGTGCTGCTCGATCTGGATCTCGGAGGCACCGTCGGTGACGGTCTCGGGTTGGTGAGGCCGCTGAGCGAGCGCGGCGGACGCGTCGTGGTGGTGAGCGGGAGCTCCGCTCGTCCCCGCCTCGCCAGCTGCCTGGAGCAGGGCGCGGTCGGCGTCCTGCCCAAGAGCACGCCCTATGAGCGTCTCGTCGACGCCGTGCTCGACGTCGCCGCCGGCCGTCCGGTCATCAGCGAGGCAGAACGGCACGCGCTGCTCACCGAATTGCGGGCCTGGCGGGCCCGGCAGCGTCACGAGATGGCTCCGTTCGAGACGCTGACGGTGCGCGAATCGCAGGTACTGGACGCGCTCATGGACGGCCAGGGCTGCGAGGCCATCGCGTCAGCCTGGTTCGTGAGCGAGGCAACCGTGCGTACCCAGATCCGGGGGGTGCTCACCAAGCTCGGCGTGAGCTCCCAGCTGGCCGCGGCGGCCCAGGCCCAACGGGTCGGCTGGCGTCCGCCCCCGGTTCGCTGATAACAACAGGTGTGATCGCACGATGAGCGCCGGCGCGCCGCCGCCGGCGTTTCCCGCGGAGATCGACCCCGCCGACTGGCCCGAGCTGAGCTACCGGCTCGGCCTCACCGATGGACTTCCGACGTTCCCGCCCAGCCGCGAGGTCGTGGAGGCGCTGGTCGCGGGCAGCGGCCGGGCGGGCGATGACGTCGTCGGCGTCATGCCCCCGAGCGGGCGCACCGCCACGGTCCTCGATGTGGCCGCGAACGCCGCGATGGCGGGATGCCTGCCCGAGCACCTGCCGGCCGTCCTCGCGGCGCTGGAGGCCATGCAGGAACCCCGCTTCAACATGGCCGGGGTGGTCGCGACGACCCACCCTTGCTGGCCCCTGGTCATCGTCTCGGGAGTGGCGGTGCAGCGCCTCGGGATGGCGACCGCCGAGTCGGTGATGAGCGGCGGAGGGGTGCGGGCGAACGTCACGATCGGACGTGCGGTGAAGCTGGTCATCTGGAACGTCGGCGGCGGCCGTCCGCGCGAGCCGGTGCAGGAGATCTTCGGCCATCCCGGGAGGCTGAGCTACTGCGTCGCCGAGAGCCCCGCCTCACCCTGGCCGGCGCTGCACGAGGCGCGCGGGGTGCCCGCCCCGCACGGCGCCGTCACGGTGTTCGCCTGCGAGGCGCCCCAGATCACCAACCCGTGGGGGTTCACGACCACCGGCAACCCGCGTATCGGCGAGCAGTGGCTGACCACCGTCGCCGAGCAGATGAGCACCCGGGGCAACAACAACACCCACACCATGGGCGAGACGCTGGTCGCGTTCACCCCGTCGATGGCGCGCACGCTCGCGCAGCAGGGCTGGACCCGCGAGCTCATCCAGGCCCGGCTCTGGGAGACGGCGCGCCGGCGCCTCGGCGACATCCGGCTGAACGTCGACGGCACCCCGGCCACAGGCGCTGCATCACGCTACGAGTGGTGGCCCGACTGGGTCGACCAGAGCGACCCCGAGACCCGGGTTCCGGTGACGAGGTCACCCGGCGACATCCATGTGATCGTGACGGGCGCCGACAGCATCCCGTCGGCCGCCGTCTTCCCGTCCTGGGGCAACCTCGGAGGCTTCGCCATCACCCGTGCCCTGCCCGCACCCGCTGAAACCGAGGAGGCATCCTGATGCGCCTGATCGATCCGCGGGGGCAGGAACTGCGCGTCGAACGCCGCCTGGCGCCGCGGCGGGGCGGGGCGGCCGGGGTGCGACGCATCGGCTTCCTCAGCAACGAGGGCGAACACCTGACCGGACCGCACTTTCCGGGCTACACCCGGGTGCTGGAAGCCTCCCTGCGCGAACGGCTCGGACCGCTCGACGTCAGGCGGGAGATCAAGCCGGTGCTCTCGCGACCGGCGGAGCCCGACATGCTGGCGCAGTTCCTCGAGTACGAGGGGGTCATCAACGGCCTGGCCAAATGAGGCTCCTGCACGTCGGGCAGTTTGCTCGACTCGGTCCGGCTCGAGGAGCTGGGAGTCCCCACCGTCACGTTCGTGACCGCCCCGTTCGAGTCCGCTGCGCGCACGCTCGCGCGCATCCACGGCCTGCCGGACATCCCGCTCGTCATCGTCGCCGATGACTACCTGGAGAATGCCGACGACATCATCCGCGAGCGCACGGCCGGCCTGCTCGACGAGATCCTCGATCACCTCTTCGGGACCGGGCAGCCGCAGCAGGACTACCAGGGGCCGTAGGCGCTCGAGTTCGCGTGTGTCATAGCGCTGACGTAGCCGGTACGTTCGCTGCTCGTCCGGTCGGTGTCAGGCGGCGCCGCGAGCCTTCCCCGGAAGTCGCCGACCGAGCCGAATCCCTTGCGCCGCATCCATTCCGACAAGCCGTCAAGCAGGACCCCGGCATGCTCGGGTCCGTGCCGAAGCAAGGCGGACGCGGTCATCACCGCATCAGCTCCGGCAAGCAGGTACTTCACGACGTCGCCCGCGTCCTCCACACCGGTCGTGGCGGCCAGCGAGGCCCGGATTCGCCCGTGAAGCAAGGAGATCCAGGTGCGCGGCAGCCGGGATTCCGCTGGGCTGGACAGGGTCACGTTCGCGACCATGGCGAGCTTCTCGCAGTCGATGTCGGCTTGCACGAACCGGTTGAAGAGCACCAGGCCATCCGCTCCGGCATCATCGAGGCGGCGGGCCATCTCCCCCGTCGAGCTGAAATACGGGCTGAGCTTCACCGCGACCGGCACCCCGACCGCGTCCTTCACCACCTGCAGCACATCGAGGTAACGGCCTTCGACCTCGCGACCGGAGATCTGCGGATCGCCCGGCAGGTAGTAGATGTTGAGCTCGATCGCGCTCGCGCCCGCGTCCTGCATCGCCTGGGCGTATCCCGCCCAGCTGCCGGGCGTGACACCGTTCAGGCTGGCGATGACCGGGACGTCGACGGCGCGCACGGCCCGCTCCAGCAAGCTCAGGTAACGGCGGGGCCCGGGGTCCTCCTCGACCGCCGCCGTGAAGTAGGACAGCGACTCGCCGAAGCTGTCGGAGCCCGCGTCGGCCAGCCGGGCGTCGCGTTCCGCCTCGCGCAGCAGCTGCTCCTCGAACAGCGAGAAGAGCACGACGGCGCCGACTCCCGCATCAGCGAGCCGCCGCACGCCGTCGACGCTGTGCGAAAGCGGCGACGCCGAAGCCACGATCGGGTTGCGTAGCTCGAGGCCCAGGTATGCCGTCGTGAGGTCCATCAGGGCGCCTTCCTGGAATCCTCGGGGAAGTCCGGCGCCCCGCGCGATGCCATGTCCTCGTAGAGGTCCCAGCGCCGCCCGACCTCCTGCTCGGCCAGTTCGAGGAGCCGCTCGGACTCCACCGGGTCGGTGTTGGCCAGCGTGCGGTAGCGCAGTTCCCGGTACCGGTAGTCCGACAGCGGGATCCGTGGGCGCGGCGAGTCGAGCAGGAACGGATTGTCGCCGGCCATGCGGACCACCGGGTCGTAACGCACCAGCGGCCAGTGCCCGCTCGCCACCGCGCGGTACTGCTGATCCAGCCCGGATCTCATCTCGATGCCATGGGCGATGCAGTGACTGTAGGCGATGATCAGCGAGGGGCCGTCGTAGGCTTCCGCCTCCCGGAAGGCCTGCAGGGTCTGCTGCGGATCCGCACCCATGGCCACCCGCGCGACGTACACGCTGCCGTACGCCATCGCCTGCAAAGCCACGTCTTTCTTCGGAACGGACTTGCCGCCAGTGGCGAACTTGGCGACGGCGCCGAGCGGGGTCGACTTCGAGGACTGCCCGCCGGTGTTGGAGTAGACCTCGGTGTCGAGGACGAGCACGTTGACGTTGCGACCGCTGGCGAGAACGTGGTCCAGTCCGCTGGACCCGATGTCGTACGCCCATCCGTCGCCGCCGACGATCCACACGCTGCGCCGCACCAGATGGTCGACGACGCTGGCCAGGTCGGCCGCCGCCGGGCCGCCGACGCCTTCGAGCCGGCGCGTGAGCTCGGCAACGCGATCGCGCTGGGCCCGCAGCTCCGACTCGCGCACCTGCGGGGCGTTGAGGATCTCGTCGACGAGTTCGGCGCCCAGGACATCGCGCAGTTCGCTGATCCGGCGCCGGGCGAGGTCGACGTGACCGTCGACCGCGAGCCGGAAGCCCAGGCCGAATTCGGCGTTGTCCTCGAAGAGCGAGTTCGACCATGCCGGGCCGCGCCCCTCGGCGTTGGTGGTCCACGGCGTGGTCGGAAGGTTGCCGCCGTAGATCGACGAGCATCCCGTCGCGTTGGCCACCATCAGTCGATCACCGAAGAGCTGCGAAAGCAGCTTCACGTACGGGGTCTCACCGCATCCGGCACAGGCCCCGGAGAACTCGAACAGCGGTTCCAGGAACTGGGTTCCGCGCACCGTGCCGAAGTCCACCCGCGAGCGGTCGTTCGGCGGCAGCGTCTCGAAGAATTCGACGTTCTCGCGTTCCGCGTCGACCACAGGTTCGCGCGCCCCGAGGTTGATGGCCTTCGTCCGCGGAGCGGGCGCTGCGGGCGATCCCGCCGGGACGACGACCGGGCAGGCTTCGACGCACAGGCCGCAGCCGGTGCAGTCCTCGACGTAGACCTGGAGGGTGTAGCGGGCGTCCGGAAGGCCGACGGCGTCGAGCGGTGCCGAATGAAACCCTGAGGGGGCGTCGGTGAGATTCGTGCCGTCGTAGTACTTGGAACGGATGACGCTGTGCGGGCAGACGAAACTGCAATTGCCGCACTGGATGCAGTTGTCCGCGTCCCACAGGGCCACGAGTTCGGAGACGTTGCGCTTCTCGTACGCGGCCGTCCCCGCCGGGTAACTGCCGTCGACCGGAAGGGCGCTGACCGGCAACGCGTCGCCGCGGCCGGCCATCATCTCGGCGGTGACCGTTTGCACGAAATCGGGTGCGTCCGCCGGCACGATCAGCGGTAGCTCGCGGGTCGCCGTCACCTGATCGGGCACCTTGACCCGGTGCAGGGCCGCGAGCGTGCGGTCGACGACCTCCTCGTTGCGAGCCACGACGTCAGCTCCGCGCTTGCTGTAGGTCTTGGAGATCGACTCCTTGATACGGGCGATCGCCCGCTCGGGTGCCAGCACGCCGGAGATGGCAAAAAAGCAGGTCTGCAGCACGGTATTGGTCCGGCCGGCCAGCCCCCCCTCACGCGCCAGGCGGCCCGCGTCGATCGTGTAGACCTCGATGTCTTTGGCGAGGATCTGCTCCTGCACCGGCCGGGACAGCGCGTCCCACACGACGTCCGGCGAGTAGCGGCAATTGAGCAGGAGCGTGGCACCCCGGGCGGCGCGGCCGAGCACGTCCACCTGGTCGAGCAGGCCGAACTGGTGGCAGCCGATGAAGCTGGCGTTGGCCACCAGATACGCGGCATGGATCGGTCGGGGCCCGAAGCGCAGGTGCGAGACCGTCTGCGAACCCGACTTCTTCGAGTCGTAGACGAAGTAGCCCTGGGCATACAGGTCGGGCTCGGCTCCGAGGATCTTGATGGTGTTCTTGTTGGCCCCCACGGTGCCGTCCGAGCCGAGGCCGTAGAACACCGCGCGTACGCTGTCCGGCGCCTCGATGTCGAACGCGGGGTCGTAGCTCAGGCTGGAGCCGGAGACGTCGTCGTCGATGCCGATGGTGAAACGTCGCCGCGGCCGATCGCCGGAAAGTTCGGCGAACACACCCGCCACCATCGCGGGCGTGAACTCCTTGGAGGACAGGCCGTATCGCCCTCCGCAGACCCGGGGCATCGGCCGCTCGCCATCGGCTACGGCCTCGGTCAAGGCAGCGACGACGTCGAGGTAGAGCGGCTCGCCGATCGAGCCCGGCTCCTTGGTCCGGTCCAGCACGCCGATGCTGCGCACGGAGGCGGGCAGAGCGTCCAGCAAGGCCCGGGTGGGGAACGGTCGGTAGAGCCGCACGGTCACGAGTCCGACGCGCTCGCCGCGCTCCACGAGGGCGTCCACCGTCTCAGCGACGGTCTCCGCACCCGAGCCCATGGCGACCAGCACCCGTTCGGCTTCGGGGTGACCGGTGTAGTCGACGATGTTCAGCCTGCGGCCGGTGCGCTCGCCCAGCCGGGCCATCAAATCCGCAACGACCTCAGGCGTTCTGGCATAGAACGGGTTGACGGTCTCGCGGGCCTGGAAGTAGACGTCGGGGTTTTGCGCCGTACCCCGGATGAAGGGCCGCTCGGGTGAGAGCGAGCGCCCGCGGTGCGCGTGTACCAGCTCATGCGGCACCAGCGCGCGCAGGTCGTCGTCGGACAGCAGCTCGATCGTGTTCAGCTCGTGGGAGGTGCGGAAGCCGTCGAAGAAATGCACGAACGGCACCCGGGTACGCAGGGTGGCGGCCTGCGCGACGAGCGCGAGGTCGTGCGCCTCCTGGACAGATGCGGCAGCCAGCAGCGCGAAACCCGTCTGGCGGACGGCCATGACGTCGGAGTGGTCACCGAAGATCGACAGGGCCTGCGCGGCGAGCGAACGGGCGGCCACGTGAATGACGGCCGAGGTCAGCTCGCCCGCAATCTTGTACATGTTCGGGATCATCAGCAGCAGGCCCTGCGAGGCGGTGAACGTCGTCGCCAGCGCGCCGCTTTGCAGCGACCCGTGCAAAGCGCCGGCTGCTCCCCCTTCGCTCTGCATCTCCACGACGGAGGGCACGGTGCCCCACACGTTGGGACGCCCCTGGCTCGACCACTCGTCGGCGAGTTCGGCCATCGGTGACGACGGGGTGATCGGATAGATGCAGCAGACCTCGTTGAGGCGGTACGCGACGGATGCCGCCGCCTCGTTGCCGTCGACCGTTGCTCGTGTCACAACTGCTCCTGCGGCCGCATGTCAATGGCGTGCACCGGGCACTGGTCGTGGCACGCGCCGCAGCCTGTGCAACGGTCGTAGTCGAAGCGGTAGCGATGCCCCTCGCCGAGCTTGATGACGGCGTCTTCCGGGCAGGCGCCGAGGCAGCCGTCGCACTCGAAGCAGTTACCGCACGACAGGCAGCGGCCTGCCTCGTACGTCGCGGCCGCGGCCGACAGCCCGCCGACCACCTCGTCGAAACCCTGGACCCGCTGCTGCGGCGTGAGCTCGGGCTGCTGGCGTACGTCCGCATCACCGAAGTACCAGAGGTGCAGCTTGTCGAAGGTGGCTACCGGATGCTTGAGCTTGGCGACCACGGGTTGCCCGCGCAGCCAGGCGTCGATGTGACGGGCGGCCTTCTTGCCGTGCCCGACGCCCACCGTGACCGTGCGCTCGCTGGGCACCATGTCGCCGCCGGCGAAGACGCCCGGGCAGCCGGTCATCATCGACGTCGACACCTTCACGACGCCGTCACGCGCGACCTCGACCCCGTCCAGCGCCTTCAGGAACGCGGTATCGCTTTCCTGACCGAGCGCCAGAATGACCGTGTCGGCCGCCAGCGTCTCCAGGTGTCCGGTCGGCTGCGGGTAGCCCGACTCGTCGAGCTCCATGGCTTCCACCTGAAGCTGCGGGCCGTCGAACGCGGTGATCGTGCGCAACCAGTTGATACGCACGCCCTCGGTCTCGGCGTCGGCCGCCTCCTGTTCGTGAGCCGGCATCTGCGCGCGCGTGCGGCGGTAGACGATGACCGTCTCCTCGGCGCCCAGCCGGCGCGCGACCCGGGCCGCGTCCATCGCCGTGTTGCCGCCTCCGTAGACCGCCACTCGCTTGCCGATCTCCGGCACCTCGCCGGACGCGACGCCGCGCAGGAAGCTGACCGCGTCGAGGATCGGGCCCGCATCGCGCGACGGCATGTCGACCCGCTTCGACAGGTGAGCGCCGACCGCGACGAAGACCGCGTCGAAGCCGCCGTCGCGGCGCTCGGCGGCCAGATCGTCCACCCGATGGTCACAGACCATCCGCACGCCCATGGCGGCGATGCGGGCGATCTCGGCGTCGAGCACGTCACGCGGCATCCGGTACGCCGGGATGCCGTAGCGCATCATGCCGCCGGGCTCGCCGCCGGCGTCGCGGACCTCGACCTCGTGCCCGAGCCTCGTGAGGTGATAGGCGGCCGACAGCCCGCTCGGACCGGCGCCGATGACCAAAACCCGCCGGCCACTGCGCGCCTGCGGGACGTCGAAGGCCCAGCCGCTCTCGATCGCCAGATCACCGAGGAAACGTTCCACCGAATGGATGGAGACGGCGCTGTCGAGGTTCGCGCGGTTGCAGACCGATTCACAGGGGTGGTAGCAGACCCGGCCATGGATCGCCGGCAGCGGATTGTCCTGGGTGAGCTCGCGCCAGGCCTGCTCGTGCCGGCCGTCCATGGCCAGCGCCATCCATGCCTGGATGTTCTCGCCGGCCGGGCACCCGGCGTTGCAGGGTGGGAGCAGATCGACGTAGACGGGACGGCGTGCTAGCACGGGAGCCGCTCCGAGGCGCCGGTGCACGAGGTCAGGCAGTGGCGTCACATCACGGGGCGGTCCGGTCATGCCCGTCTGCTCCCGTCCACGAGTCGTCATCGAATGTCCTGGAATTACACGCTATTGGCGGCACCAGCCGGGCGGCCGGAGGCGAACGTCCCCCTCGTCGGGACCTGCTACCCGCCGGTTCGGGACCCTCGACGGAGGGTCCGCGCGACCCAAGAATGCGCGGGACCAGCACCGATGGACCTGAGCGCTGCCCAGCGTCAGGTAACGTGACCGCCCGCGCGCTCGGGACTTTGGTCCCGAATTCCGCCAGGACGCGCAGGGGCGCCCGACGCCTGGGGTCACCTGCCGCCCGGTCACCTCAAGCCGGCTCACAGGTAGCCGATTTCCTGCAGGCTCCCCGCGTCGAGCCCGACCATCGACTGCACCGTCTGGTCATCGCCGCTGCCGTAGACCTGATGGCCGGCGACTCGCAGAGCGCACCTTCGACGATCATGGATCCTCCTCGGCTCGCCGTGCGGGGCTGCCCCCGATGGACGGCGCCCACTGTCCTCCCGGGGTCATCCGCTGACAACCGCTTGCGCGCAACACGGGGTATGCCGGAAATGGCAGACTGCCGGGCATGACAGAAGAGCAGTCACAGTCCGATTCCATCGACGCCGAGCTCGAAGACGACGGTGTGCTGGACTCTTCCGACACCCTCGAGGGCGACGTCGGCGCCGACCCGCTCGACGAGGGGATCAACGCCGGCGACCGTTACTCACCCGGGGAGGGCTTCGGCACCACGCTCGCCGAGGAGCGCGCCGGTGAGACCCTCGACCAGCTCCTCGCCGAGGAGGAGCCCGACGTCGACCCCTATCGGGAAGCGTCGACCCGTGACGACGGCACGGCCCATCTGGCCGGCCGGCTGGTCGCCGAGGATGAAGGCCTCGGCCCGGACGACGAGGCCGACCTGGTCGGTTTCGATGTGGGCTCCGACGGCGGAGCCGCCTCCCCAGAGGAAGCCGCCGTCCACGTCATCGACGAGGACAACCCGACCGGCTGAGGCAGGGACGGGCCGGCGCCGACGGGCAGGTGACACGGTCGTGAAACTCAAGCTGGACCTGCACGACATCTACAACCGCGGCAGCGATATCGACCGGGCGCTTCGGGCGGTCATCGACGAGGCCGTCGCCAAGAAAGTGCGCACTGTCGAGATCATTCCGGGCAAGGGCTCCGGCCAGCTGAAAAAGCACGTGCTGCGCTTCCTCGACCAGAAAGAGATCAAGGCGCTCTATCACCGGGTCGAGAAGGACTCAGACAATTTCGGCCGGGTCTTCGTGCACTTCCGGTTCAAGTAGCCGGGTCCCGGTTCCCGCCGAATTCACAGCTGCGCGTGCTCTCCTCGAAGGACCCATCTCCGATAGAAGAGTCCCAGGTGCCCATCCACGAAACCCTCGCTGAGCAGCCGACGCAGCCCGGCCTGCCGGTCGTCGCGGCACCCCGGCCCGATCGAGGACGGCTGTTCTGGCGCCGGCATCGGTGGCTCAAACGGCTCCTGCTGAGCTGCCTCGCGCTCGCGCTCGTTGCGGTGCTGGCCTTCGTGACCCTCTGGAATCTCACGCCCGGCGTGTCCGACGCCCAGGCCCGCACGGCAGCCATCGTGGCCAGCCACGACGGGATCACCGACGCCGGGGTACCGCCGCAACGGGTGAGCGAAGCACTCATCGCCACCGAAGACAGCCGCTTCTACTCCCACCACGGGCTCGATCCGCAGAGCATGGTGCGCGGCCTCTACACGTTCGTGACGAGGGGCAGCCTCGAGGGGGCGACGATCGACGCCCAGCTCGCCAAGCTGCTCTACTCGGGCGACCACACCGGTGTCTGGCCCACGACCCAGGAGGCAATGCTCGCGGTCAAGCTGGACCACAGGTACTCCAAGCGCGAGATCCTCTCCATGTATCTCGACGCCGCCTATTTCGGCCACGGGGCGTGGGGGGTCGAGAAGGCGTCGCGGGTCTACTTCGGGGTAGCTCCCGACCAGCTTTCCTGGGGGCAGGCGAGCCTGCTCGCCGGGCTGGTGAACGCCCCCACCGCGTATGACCCGACCGCTCACCTGACGCTCGCCCGTTCCCGCCAGCGGCACGTGCTCAACCGGCTGGTCGCGACCCGGGTGCTCACCCCCGCGCAGGCGGACGCCGTCTTCGCCGAGCCCCTGCACCCCGCGCTGCCGTTCACCGGCTGAGCGTGGCCCCGCCGGCGGTGCGAAGATCACCGTCATGGCTGAACACGCTGATCACGTAAAGCTCGACGGTTTCGAGGATTTCGCGTTCGAGCACCCCGCCTCCGGGGGCCTGACGCGCCAGGTCTTCAAGGCCGGCAGCGGGCCGGGGGTGATCGTCATCCCGGAGATTCCCGGGATCCACCCCGGCGTCATCGAGTTCGCCCAGCGCCTGGTGGACGACGGCTACACGGTCTACGTGCCTTCGATCCTGGGCCGGCCGGGCAAGGACGCGACCGGCAGCGAGATCGGACGTTCGTTCGCGCGCGCCTGCGTCGCCCGCGAGTTCGCCGTCCTGGCCGATCGCACCAGCCCCATCGCCCACTGGTTACGTGCGCTGGCGGGCCGCGCCCTGGCTGAGTGCGGTGGCCCGGGGGTCGGTGCCATCGGCATGTGCTTCACCGGCGGCTTCGCACTGGCCATGGCGGTCGACCCGGCCGTGCTCGCGCCGGTGCTGAGCCAGCCGTCGCTGCCCCTCCCCCTGGGCGGCAAACGCAAGAAGGCCCTCGGCCTGGACCCGGCCGACGTGTCGGCCGTCAAGGAGCGCACGCGTGGTGGGCTGTGCGTTCTCGGCCTCCGGTTCACCGGCGACAAGGCCTGCCCGCCCGAACGTTTCCAGACCCTGCGCGAGACACTCGGTGACGCCTTCGAGGGGATCGAGATCGACTCCTCCCCCGGCAACGCGCACGGCATCAAGCCGCGGGCGCATTCGGTGCTCACCGTCGATCTCGTCGACGAAGCGGGCCACCCGACCCGTGCGGCGCTGGAGCGCGTGAAGGAATTCCTCGGCCAGCAGCTGCGAGCCACCTGAAGCGCGGAAGTGCCGTTCATCTCCCCCAGCGGGTCGGCGATGAGCTCGAGCCGGGCACCATCGGGGTCGCGGAAGTAGACGCAGACCTTGCTGTGCACCGCGTGCGCTGCCGATGCGGGGCGCTCCCCCGCAGGCCGCAGGTGCAGCCGGCGGATGCGTTCGCGTTCGGCCTCGCGTGTCGCCAGCTCTGTGCTCATTCACCGGGTTTCGTCGGGGCCCGGGTCGACAGCAAGGTCGAAGCCGAACTCGGCGACCGCTGCAGGCTCCCAGGACCGGCGTTTCTCGATACGAAGGCGAGCAGGGCCTGCGCTGCGCACCCGGAACGTCAGGCGGCGCACGCCCGGCGCACCGACCCGCCCGGTCGACGCGTGGTAGCTGTCACCGGTCACCTCGAGCGCCTCCGGGTCGACCGCGGGCTGCCAGCGGTAGCCGGTGCTGGGATTTTCGGGCAGCTCGACGACGATGTCGTCCCCCGTGCGCGCCGCGCCGCGGCCGCCGCTGTCACTCTCGCGAAGGTTCATGGATCGAGGCGGGCGAGCCAGCCGGCCACAGCGGCGATCACGACCAGGATCAGGGCGGCGAAACCGAGCAGGCTGGTGCGCGGCTGGAAGTGCTGGACCGCGATGCCGAGCCCGATGACGGGAACGGTGAGGCCCGCGTAGGCCATCAGGAAGAGACCGGCGAGGGCCTCGCCGCGGCGGCGGGGAACGGCCAGGCCGGCGACGGTGGACACGCACCCGCGAAACAGCACGCCGGCGCCGGCACCGGCGATCGTCCCGCCGATCAGGAACAGCGCGAGATCGGGGAACCAGACCGAGACGGCGAGCAGCGGGAGGCTGGCCGCCATGGTCACCAGTCCGATCGACACCTGGCGCGCCGGGGATGCCGTGGCCAGCACGCTCTGGGTCAGCGCCGCGGCACCGAACACCAGCAAGACGACCACGCCGGCGAGAATCCGCGCGGGATGGCCGAGCGTCCCGCCGATGAAACTCGGCGCCAGCGACGTGAACAGGCCGAAGACGGCGAACGCGGCGAATCCTGCGGCGGTGATCGCGGCGTAGCGAGCGCCGTGGCGGGCTTCGACGGAAATGCGCTGTGGACGGTAGCGCGGCCGAGGCTCCGGCCCGTCCACGGTCTCGGGGACCGCGAGCAGCGCGACCGCCGAGGCGACCAGGAGCACCAGGAAGACCACGTACGGGATGGTCAGCGGGCTTCGGACGTACTGCGCCAGCACGCCCGAGACGAACGCGCCGAGCCCCAGCCCCCCGATGTTCGCCGCGGTGGCGACGAGGTCGGCGCGCCCGCGTCCGGCCTCAGGCCGGGCGCGCTGGTGCAGTTCGGTCAGGTGGGCGGTCGCCGTGGCCGTCAGCGCCCCGACTCCGACGCCCGAGACGAACCGGGCCACGAGCAGCCCCGCCTCGCTGCGCCACACCAGGAAAAGGACTGCTGACGCCGCCTCCAGCAGGACGGCCGGCACGAGCACCCGGCGGCGCCCGAGCCAGTCCGAGACGTGGCCCGCGAGGAAAAGGCTGACGATGACGCCCACCGCGTAGCCCGCGTAGATCAGCGTGACGACGAACGAGGAGAACCCGTCGCGCCGCTGGTAGAGGACGTAGAGCGGGGTCGGCACGGTGGTGAACGCCATCGAGATCGCGAACGTGCACGCCACGAGCCAGAAGGCGGGACCGGCCTGGATCCCCGCGGGCGGGAGCCGCGAGGGGGCAGTGGCGGGAGCCAGGGTGGAGGTCAACGACACGCCTTCACCCTGCCTCGCCCCATGTATCACGTCCAACGAAGAATTGTGCTCGCAACCATCACTCATCGCGATACTTGGCCCATGGAACTACGCCAGCTGCGCTCCTTCGTCGCCGTGGCCGACGAGCAGAGCTTCACCCGAGCAGCCCAACGGCTGCACGTGGTGCAGTCCGCCGTCTCAGCGGCCGTCAAATCGCTCGAAGCCGACGTCGGTGCCGTCCTGCTGGAACGCACGTCCAAGCGGCTGCGGCTCACCGACGCCGGGGCTGCGCTGCTCCCCCAGGCCAGGGCGACGCTGGGGGCCGCGCAGGCCGCGTACGACGCGGTTCACGAGGTCCACGGGGGCCTGCGCGGCACGCTGCGTATCGGAACGATGATCTCGATCGGGCTCGTCGATGTGCCAGCGCTGCTGGGCCGGTTCCACGAGCTGCACCCGGGCGTGACCTTGCGGGTGCGAGCTGCCCCGAGCGGGTCGGCGGGGCTCGCGCGGGCGCTGCTCGACGGCAGCCTGGACGTCGCGTTCGTGTCGCTGCCAGGGCCGCAGCCCGGCGCGCTGACGATCCGCGATCTCGTCTCCGCCCGCCTCGTCCTGGTCACGCGCGCCGACCACCGGCTCGCGGGCGAGCGGTCGGTGGAGCTCGAGCAGCTGGCCAACGAGTCGTTCGTCGACTTCCCCCTCGGCTACGGCAATCGCCTCCTCACCGACCGGGCCTTCCTGAGCCGTGGGGTCGAGCGACAGGTGACGTTGGAAGCCGTCGACATCGCCACCGGAGCCGATTTCGTCCGTCACGGCCTCGGCGTGGCGTTGCTGCCGGATTTCGCCGTTCCCGACGACCCGCAGCTGCGGGCGATCGAGGTGCCGGGCCCGGACCTGGTGTGGACGCTGTCCGTCGCCACCTCCAGCCGCCGTCCCCCGGGAGCAGCGGCGCGTCACCTGCTCGACCTGGTCGAGGATTTTGTCCGGCCCCCGGCCGCAGGGCCGGCTCGCCAGGCGGGGTGACCCGCAAGCCGGCTAAACCCGGGCGATGACCTTCTCCGCGAACGCCTCCATCGCGTCGATCTTCTCGCGGACGGGAGAGGTGAAGTGGCCCTCGCTGGTCTGCGCGACCATCCACGGCGCGCACATCAGCGCCGTGACCCCGCGGTCCTCGAAGTGGCGCAGCACCGGCGGGGTGGGCTCGGCGTAGAGCGCCATGACCGTCTCGAAGCCGTCGGTGGTGCGACCGGCCGCTTTCAGGTGGCCGTGCAGGCGGTCGAGGACGGCGTCAGCGTCGTCGGGGGTGTAGGCGTTGCCGATCCAGCCGTCGGCGAGCGTCGCAGCGCGTCGCAGGGCGGGCTCGGAGTCGCCGCCGACGTAGATCGGAATGGGTGATGGCGGGACGGGCGAGATCTGCAGCGGGTCGAAGTCGTAGTAGGTGCCGTGGAACTCCTGCCACCCGCCGCGCCACAGCGCGCGAAGCGCCTCCATCATCTCGTTCAGCCGCTTGCCGCGGTTGTGGAAGTCCTGTCCGGCCAGTTCGAACTCCTCGCGGCACCATCCCGCGGCCGTGCCCAGCGAGACCCGCCCGCCGGAGATCACCGCGGCGGACGAGACCAGCTTGGCGACCGTGAACAGGTCACGACCGGGAGCGATGTAGACGTTCGTCGAGAACTTGAGCCGGGTCGTCACCGCTGCCATCGCGCTGATGAGCACCCACGGGTCGGGCCACGGCGTGTCGGGCGACCAGAACGGCTCGCCGGTCGGCGTGTACGGGTACTTCGACTGCCGATCCTTCGGAGAGAAGACGTGGTCCGACACGGCAATCGAGTCGAATCCGAGCCGGTCCGCGGCCTGCGCCACCTCCAGCAACTGATCCGTTTCCAGGAACGCCACTGCCTGCCAGAACTTCATCCAAGTACCCCTGTCGTCGACCGTCGCCCCGAGGCGGGTTAGCGTCGCGCACAAAGTCCGTGCCCGTCGTACCGCTGGTTGGAGAAACATATGATCACGAGTCGCCCGGCCGCGTGGGACAAGGTGGTCGACGTCGTCGTTCTCGGCTCCGGTGCGGCGGGTCTGACCGCCGCCACCCTCGCACACGACGGCGGTGCCGAGGTCCTGCTGCTGGAGAAATCCGAGCTCATCGGCGGCACCACGGGGGTGTCCGGCGGCATGCCGTGGATCCCGATGAACAAGCACCTGGCCGGCCTCGGGGTCACCGATACCCGCGACGAGGCGATCACGTACATCCGCCGTCTCACGCTCGGTACCGAGCCCGATCCGGCGCTGGTCGAGACCTACGTCGACACCGCCGCCGAGATGCTCGACTACCTGGAGACCAAGACGCCGCTGAAGATGTCGGCGCCTCCCGGCTTCTCCGACTACTACGCCGACCAGCCGGGCGGAAAGCCGGAGGGACGCTCGGTGGAGCCGGTGCCGTTCGCGGCCGGCGCGGAACTCGGCGAGTGGGCAGCCCGGGTCCGCACCGGCCCGCATCTGCCGTGGCTGACCATGGAGGAGGGCGGGAAGTTCCTGACCGGACGCGACCTGCCGGACGCCGACCTCGCGCAGCGTCGCCAGGACAGCGACACCCGGGTGCTGGGGGCGGCTCTGGTGGCGTCGCTGTTCAAGGGGTTGCTCGACCGCGGGGTCGCCGTGCAGACGGGCACCGCCGCGCGGGAGCTGGTCGTCGTCGACGGGACCGTGATCGGTGTGCGGGTCAGCGGGCCGGATGGTGCCGAGCTCATCGGAGCGCGCCGCGGGGTCGTGCTCGCGTGCGGCGGCTTCGAGTGGAACGAGCAGATGGTCGCCGGATTCATCGGCCAGCAGGTGATGCCGCTCAGCCCGCCCCACAACGAGGGCGACGGGCATCGCATGGCGATGGAGGCCGGTGCTGCGCTGGCCAACATGATGTCGTTCTGGGGGCAGCCGGCGCTGCTCGAGCCCGGCTTCGAGATCGACGGCCGGGCGGTGCCGCAGATGGCGTCGATCCGCAGCATGCCGGGCGTGATGATCGTCAACCGCTACGGTGACCGCTTCGTGAACGAGGGCGTCACCTACCAGGACCTGCCCAAGGCACTGGCGACGTACGACCCGGTCGCCGTCGACTACCCCAACCGCCCGCCCACCTGGCTGGTCTTCGACCAGCACGTCAAGGACACGGCCGTCGTGCTACCGACCGTGCTGCCCGGCCAGCCCGCCCCCGACTGGATCTACTCCGCGTCGACGGTGGCCGAGCTGGCCGACCAGATCGGCGCACCCCCCGAGCGGCTCGAGGCCACCGTCGACCGCTGGAACGAGCATGTCGCGGCCGGCGCCGACCCGGACTTTCACCGCGGCACGTTCTGGTGGGAGGCGTTCATGACCGGCGGGCCCACGCCCGAGGCCTGCATGCGCCCCGTCGCCAAGGCGCCGTTCTACGCCGTCGAGCTCCGCAACGGCACGCTGGGAACCAACGGCGGCCCACGCATCGACGCGGCCGGCCGGGTGCTCGGCGCGAACGGCGAAACCATCCCCGGGCTGTACGCCGCGGGCAACGCGTCAGCGTGCGTCTTCGGCCAGGCGTATCCCGGCGGCGGCGGCACGATCGGCCCGGCGCTGACGTTCGGCTACCTGGCCGGCCGGGCCGCGGCGACCGAGCAGCCCCGCTCGCTTTAAGACACGCAGCCGTCGTAGATCGAGAGCGCCTCGCGCACCGTGCGCTCCAGATCGATGCCGAGCAGCAGCCGCCGCCGGACCAGCTCGGCGGCGGCGGCTCGGACGGCGGTCTCGTAGTCCTCACGCGGCGCCGGCGGGCGTCCGGTCAGCAGCGGCACCCGGCTGCCCACGAATTCGTACAGGACGTCCGGCAGCCCGGGCACCTTGCGGCGCGGATTCCAGCCGGTGTAGGCGGCGACCGGCACCGCCACCGCTGGAAGCGCGATGCCCGCGCGTTCGTTGCCATCCTCGTCGACGGCCGAGACGACGGCTGCCTTGCCGGCCCCGAGCGTGATCGGCCAGCGGCCGATCCCATCGCCTGCCGCATCGCCGAGGTCGACGTCACGCGTCACGTTGAGCGTGCGCACATCCGGAAGGTGCGCGCCTGATCGCTCGAACATCGCGAGCACGTCCTCGCGTTTCGCTGCGGTGCCCTCGGCCTGGCTCGGGACAGCTTGTGGCGGCGGCTCGATGCCGTCGCAGACCCACTCGACGAGCGCGGCGAAAAGGGCCCGCAGGATCGGGCTCACGTCGTGCACGTGCACCGGGTTGGCCGCCGGCATCAGGTCTTTGATGGGCATCCCGCCGATGTGATCGGTGCCCGCGAGCAGGTATGCGCGGGCGTCAGGATCCATCGGGAGGTCGGCACCGGTCTCGGGATCGAGGTGGACCAGCGCCCCGTCGCCGCGCCAGTACTCCCACGAACTGTTGGTCAGCATCAGCTTCGGCACGCCCCCCGCAGCGCGCTGCGGCGCCAGCAGTGCGGCGGTGTCGTACGGCGGCAGGTTGGAGAAGCCGATCACGTGGGTGAGCGACGGCTGCGCGTACCGGTGGTTGAACTCGCCCCGCCGACCTCCCGCGATATGGGCGAACACGCCGTCGAACACCACCTCGCCCTGCTCGTCGAGATTGCGCCCCTCATAAAGGAATTGCCGTAGCAGCCGGCCTGATTGCGATACCCCGTAGCCGAAGGCGTGCGTGAATTCGCCGTCGCGGCGCAGGTACGAGACGGCGTCGCGCACGGCCAGCAGGCCGGTACCGGTGACCGGGCAGAGGCTGGTGCGGTACGTGAGCGTGTACCAGTGGAACGCCCGGAATCCGCCGTCGAGCGCGACCGTCGTCGGATCGGTGAAGCGCCACTGCGAACGTTCGATGGGCACCGGCTCGTCGTTCGGTGCGACGCGTACCGACAGGACGGCCTCGGGGTCGCCGAGGTCGGCGGTCGGGTAGTCGGTGAAGCTGAACATCATCATGCTGTCCGAGAGCGCATGGTCGGGCTGATCGGCGTCCGGCCGGAACTCGATGCGCATCCAACCCGGCTCGACGTCGGCAGCGTCGACAACGTCGGCAACGGGCGCTGCGAGTCCGACGACCCCGGGCATGCGGCTGACGTCCCACTGCCATCCGCACCACGCGATCGTCCAACCCTGCTCGAGCAGGTGACCGTCGCCCGGATGCAGCTGCTCGGACGGCCCGAACTGCAGCGGCGCATCAGCGCTGAACGGAACGCCGCCGAGGAAGCCCCGGTTGGCGACGACGAAGAGCAGCCGGCCATTGCCCTCACCGGCCGGGCGAAGCACCCGCAAGTCGGCGTCGAACTCCACATGCCCCCCGGGTGCGAGCGGCGCCCGGTCGAGGTCGACGATGCCGGCGTTGGCCGGCGCCTCCGGGTCGACCCCGAACTCGGCGACCGCCGCCACCCACTCGTACGGACCGGCTTTCCCCCAGGTGCGTCCATCCTCGTACGGCTGGACAGCGGTCTCCCGAAGTGCGCGCACGGCCATGCCGCGAGCCTCGCACGACGGGCGCGCCATCACGCGGCCCAGGCGTCGAACTCGTCGAGGTCGTCGGGTTCGGCGGGTTGGGAGAGTGGGCAGTTCGGGTCGTTGAGGAGGGCTTCGGCGATACCGATGGTGGCTGGGTCGTGCAGCACGACGAGGTAGTGCCCGATGTCGGGTGGGGGTTCGTCGGGGAGGTCTGCGGCCTGATAGCTGCGGTAGTCGTGTGGTGCTGACTCATACCGGCGGCCGGTGGGGCTGATCCAGGTGACGTGTGCGGTGGTCGGATCGCGGCGAACGGTCCAGCCGGTTTCGTGTTTGAGCCGGTGATGCGCGGTGCAGAAGGGTCCCAGGTTGGCACGGTCGGTGCCGCCGCCGCCGGGATCGTGCGGACTGTAGCGGCGGGAGTGGTCGATCTCGCAGCGCTGCGCGGCCCGGTTGCAGGTGGGGAAGGCGCAGATGGGGTCGCGGGTCTTGACGAAACGGGAGAGTGCGGCGCTGGGCTGGTAGCTGGCATGACCGAGGTCGAGCAGCGCGCCCGTCTTCGGGTCGAGGATCATGCGCCGCCAGCGGCCGTCGGCGGCCAGTGCCCGGGCGAGTGGGGCGGGGATCGGGCCGTAGCCGGCGAGCTCGGCCGGGTTGTCCTGCAGGCCGAGCAGCGTCGGCAGATCGATGATCACGTTGACCGCCGCCGCCGGCCGCGCCGCCCGCACCCCGGTCGTCAGCTGCACCAACGCATCAGCGCGCAAGCCCGCGATCGGTGTCCAGCCCTCGGCACCCGGAGCCGGCCCAGCGGCCTGGGCCTGGTGCGCGACGGCATCGGCGGCGTGGTAGACCGCCATCACCTCGCTCGCCGACGCGATCAGCCGTAGCTCGGCCATCCCGTCCGGCAGCGGCCACCAGTCCAGGCTGCGGTCGGCATGCGCGGCGCGGGCCCGGTCAGCGGCCGATTGCGGTTCGACGGCGAGCACCGCCCGGCGCAGGCACCGCCGCAGCTGGCCCACCGTCTGATGCCGGGCCCGGCCCAGCACCCGGCCGGCGACCCACCGGGCCTTCTCATCCGACAGCGCCGAGGTGGCGTCGACGATCGCGTGCGCCTGCCAGAACGAGATGTCGCCGGCGGCAAGCGCAGCGTGCACCGCAGGCAACTGAACCGTGAGAGCGCGGGCGGTCTGCAGCCTCGAGGCCGCCGCCACATCCGACAGCCGCAGCGCCGCGCCGATCTCCGCATGCGCCGCCCGCAACGCCATGTCAGCCGAAGCCCGGGGACCCGGATAGGCCCGCGCCGCCGCCTCCGCATCATCACCAACGGCCGCCAGCACCGGCTGCCCGAAACCGGAAAGCCACGCGCTCTGCCGCTCCAACGCCACCAGCAGATCCACCCGGCCCGACTCGCTCAACCGCCCGAGATCCACCTCCGACAGCGCGGCGATCACGTCAGGACCAGGCGGCGCGATCAACGCCGCCGCGACCACCCCGGACCCACTCAGACACTCGAACATGCGTTCGAGAGTACCAGCCAGAGCAGGCAGCTGCCAGTACCGCGAACGTTAGGGTCGCCAAGCCCAAGGACCGCCGCTCAGTGGACGTCGAGACGGGCGAAGGCGACGTTGGCGGCGGCGACCAGCACTGCCGCGGCGGCGACCAGCACGGCCGCGTCGAGTATCGACAGGCCGCGGGTGAGCTGGCCGTCACCGACGGCGTAGTAGAAGGGGGAGGCGAAGCGAGCCGGGTGCAACCAGCCGACGACCGGAGCGAGTGAGCTGACCAGGTAGGCGGCCGCCGCGACGGTCGAAGCCAGGCCGAGTGCTGCGCCGCGGCTCCCGGTCGCAGCACCTGCGAGCAGGGCGAGGGCACCGAAATCGATGCTCAGCAGCACGACACCGATCGTGACGCCGACCAGTCCGGAAATGCCGATCGACAGGTCGAAACCGCGGCCGAGCAGCACGCACAGCAGCGTGACCACCGACATCGGGATCGCCTGCAGGCACATCGTCGCGGTCTTCTGCAGCAGCAGGCCGGAACGAGACACCGGCAGCGTCGCCACGAGCCCGAGAGTGCCGTCCTCGTCCTGTCCCGCCAGGCACGAGGCGCCGTAGCCGATCGTGAGCAGGAGCGCGATGAGCGGGACGAAGTTGGCGTACAGGTTCGCGTTCAACCATCCCGATGGAGTGGTCAACGGCCCGTTGGCGCCGAACAGCGCCGCGACAGTGGAGCCCTTCGCCGTCAGATCGTTGAGGCTGGTGTCGTTCTTGAACGCCGGATAAATGGCGACGACGACGAACGCGTATACCGCCATGCCCACTGCGTAACCGATCAAGGAGCGGCGGCGCAGCCGCAGGTCGAGCAGCGCGACGTCACTGTTCACGATCGCCTCCCGCCTGCTCGCCGCGGTAGTAGGTCAAGAACAGCTCGTCGAGGTCGGCGGGGCGGGCTGACATCTCCGTCGGATCCAGCTCGCTTGCTCTGCGCAGCAGCGGGCCCAGCCGACCGCTGACGGACAAGGCGACGCGCCCATCCGCGTAATGGAGGACACGGACCCCGTCGAGACCGCCGAACACCTCCGGGTCAAACCTGGTCGCGAACTGGAACTCGACCGTGCGCGGCGCGGCCCGGCGCAAGCCGTCGACAGTGTCGGTGACAACGATGCTGCCGTCCTTGATGATCGCCACGCGGTCCACGAGCCGCTGGACCTCGTCGAGCTCATGGGAGGACAGGAAGACGGTGCGGCCTTCGGCGATCGTCTCGCGAACCAGGGTCTGGAACTCGTCTTGCAGCAGCGGGTCCAGGCCGGAGGTCGGCTCGTCCAGCACCAGCAAATCAGGTCTGTGCATGAAGGTCAGAACCAGACCGATCTTCTGCCGGTTGCCTTTCGACAATGCGTGGACCGGCCGGTCCAGCTCGACGGTGAACCGTTCCACCAGTTCGTCGCGGTAGCGCAGGTCCTTCAGAGCGCGCGCGCGAGAGAACCGGTCCAGGTGCTGGCGGCCGGTCAGGCGCGGGTACAGCGCCAGCTCGCCGGGCAGGTACCCGACGCGGCGGTGGATCGACACGCTCTCGCGGGCGGGATCAAGACCCAGCACCCGCATCCGCCCTGCCGTCGGGAGATACAGGCCGAGCAGCAGCCGGATCGTCGTCGATTTACCCGAGCCGTTGGGCCCCAGGAAGCCGAACACCTCCCCGGCACCGATGTCGAAGCTGACGTCAGTTATCCCTCGTCCCCCGCCGAACTGCTTGGTCAGCCCGGCAACCGATACGACCTCCCGCACTGGCGTCGCCTTCCCTCACGAGTGATTCGCCTCGAATCCGTCATCTCGGACGCAGCGCCGGGCAGGCCGCTACTCCCCCACGACCACGAGCAAGCTGCCGGTCTCGACCTGAGCCCCGACCGCGACGGCCACGGCGGTGACGGTCCCCGCGGACGGCGCCGTCACGGTGTGCTCCATCTTCATGGCCTCGAGGACGACGACCGGCTGGCCCGCCTCCACCACATCGCCATCGGCGACCAGCACACGTACCACCGATCCCGGCATCGACGCGGTCAACGAACCAGGGGCTGCCTGAGCCGACGGTTCGGGGAAGCGCGGGATCTCGGCAAGCGTCACCGATCCGTCGGGCCCGGCGACGTGAACGCGCGCGACGAGCCCCGCCGCCGCGGCCGTCTCCTCGCTCACCACGTGAACCTCGAACGCACGTCGCAGCAGTTCGGTCTCGAGCACGACGCGAACGCGGTCCGCTGCACCGGCGACTGCCGACACGAGCGCGCAATCGAGCGTCCGGCCGCTGACCGACGCCGAGAGCCCCGCGCGACCCGACGCGTAGCTCACCTCGAGCGGCTCGTCACGTCCGGCCCAGGTGTACGCAACACGCTGAGGTTGGCTCGGATTGTTACGCCATCCGGACGGCAGCCCGGCGAGCACGGGAGCGTCGCGCCGGCGCAAGGCCGCCTGCCCGAGCGCCGCAGCGAGCGGATACTCCGCAGCAGCGGCGGGATCCACCAGCGGCGCGGCGAGCTCGGCGAGTCCCACCCGGTGGAAGAAATCGGTGTCGGTGTCACCAGCGAGCCACGCCGCCGACTCCAGCACCCTGACGAGCAGATCGCGATTGGTGACGACGCCGCTGATCTCCGCCCGCCGCAGAGTCGACGCCAGCAGGGCGCTGGCTTCACCACGGTCGGGCGCCCAAGCGATGGCCTTCGCCAGCATCGGGTCGTAAGAAATGCCGATGCTGCTTGAGGTTTCAACCCCGCTGTCGAGCCGGACCCCACGCACCGCGCCGCCGGCGGGCGTCAGCCCGACGCCGCCGAAAGCGCCGTGGTGTTCGAGAACGAAGGCGTCCAGGCGCCCGGCCTGGGGCCGCCAATCGCGGGCGGGATCCTCCGCGTAGAGCCGCACCTCGATCGCCGTACCGCGAAGCGGCGGATCGGCAGTAGCCGCCGGCAACGGATGTCCCTCTGCAACAGCAAATTGCAGGTCGACCAGGTCGAGCCCGGTCACCGCCTCCGTCACCGGATGCTCCACCTGCAGGCGCGTGTTCACCTCCAGGAAGTAGAACTGGCCGCCGGGCGCGAGCAAGAACTCGACCGTGCCCGCGCCGGTATAGCCGATCGCCTTGCCGGCGCGTACCGCAGCATCGGCCAGCCGGGCGCGAAGGTCACCGTCCACCGCAGGCGACGGGGCTTCCTCGATGACCTTCTGATGACGACGCTGGATCGAGCATTCCCGCTCGTGCAGGGCGACGACCGTACCGTGCGTATCACCGAAGATCTGCACCTCGACATGACGTGCCGGAGCGATGAGCCGCTCCAGGAACACCGACCCGTCACCGAAGGCCGACGCCGCCTCGCGCCGTGCCGAGGCCACGGCTTCTGCCAGCCCCGAGCGCTCGGTCACCGCCCGCATTCCCCGCCCGCCGCCCCCGAAAGAAGCCTTCACCAGCAAGGGGAATCCGATACCCTCGGCCGCCGCGAGAAGGGCGTCACCCTCGACATCGGAGACGTCGGCAGCCGGGGCGGTCGGGACTCCAGCAGCGGCCATCAACGCCTTGGCCGCCGGCTTGGAACCCATCGCGTCGATGGCGGCCACGGGCGGCCCGATCCAGATCAGGCCCGCGGCGACGACGTCACGCGCGAACCCTGCGTTCTCCGAGAGGAATCCGTAGCCGGGATGGATGCCGTCAGCACCCGCGCGACGGGCCGCCGCGATGAGCAGATCGCCGCGCAAGTAGGTGTCGGCGGGGGCGGTGCCCGGCAGCCGGACGGCGACATCCGCCTCGCGAACATACGGCGCATCGGCATCGGCGTCGCTGTACACGGCGACGGTTCGGATGCCTCGCTGCGCCGCGGTGCGGAAGATGCGTCGCGCGATCTCGCCGCGGTTGGCCACCAGCACGCTCTTCACAGCCGGAACACCCCGAAACCCTCATGGACACCGCGGATTTCCTCGGAGTCGATGACCGACAGCGCCATGCCCAGCACGGTTCGGGTGTCGCGCGGGTCGATGATGCCGTCGTCATACAGCCGGGCGGACAGGAACAGCGCCAGCGATTCGGCCTCGATCTGCTCCTCGACGGACGCGCGTAACTGGGCGGCAGCAGCTTCGTCGTAGGGCAGGCCGCGGGCGGCGGCGCTCTGGCGGCCGACGATGTCGAGCACTCCGGCGAGCTGCGCCGGCCCCATCACCGCGCTCTTGGCATTGGGCCAGGTGAACAGGAACCGCGGCCCGTACGCCCGCCCGCACATGCCGTAATTGCCCGCGCCGTAGGACGCTCCGAGGGTCACGGTCAGGTGCGGGACCTTGCTGTTGGACACCGCGTTGATCATCTGCGAGCCGGCCTTGATGATGCCGCCCTGCTCGTACTCGGTGCCGACCATGTAGCCGGTCGTGTTCTGCAGGAAGAGCAGCGGGGTGTCGCTCTGGTTGGCCAGCTGGATAAACTGCGCCGCCTTCTCCGACTCCTCGCGAAAGAGCACCCCCCGGGCATTCGCCAGGATTCCCAGAGCAAATCCGTGAATGCTCGCCCAGCCCGTGACGAGAGACGTGCCGTAGAGCGGCTTGTGCTCGTCAAAGCGGCTGCCGTCGACGATGCGGGCGATGATCTCGCGTGGATCCACCGGGATTCGAAGGTCGGCCGGAGCGAGATCGAGCAGCTCGTCCTCGTCGTACAGCGGCGGGTCGGCCGGGCGGGTCGGGCCGCGTCCATGCTTGCGCCAGTTGAGATTTCGGATGATCTGGCGCCCGATCCGCAGCGCGTCCACCTCGTCGACGGCCAGGTAGTCGGCACTGCCGGACACCCTGGCGTGCATGCCCGCGCCGCCGAGTGACTCGTCGTCGGCGTCCTCCCCGGTCGCCATCTTCACCAGCGGCGGCCCGGCGAGGAACACCTTGGCCTGCCCCTCCACCATGACCGCGTAGTCACTCATTCCGGGGACGTACGCGCCGCCCGCGGTCGAGTTGCCGAAGACCAGCGCGATGGTCGGGATTCCCGCCGCCGAGAGCGTCGTCAGATCGCGAAAGCCGCGGCCGCCCGGGATGAAGATCTCGGATTGGGTCGGCAGGTCGGCTCCGCCCGACTCGACGAAACTCACGTAGGGCAAACGGTTTTCGCGGGCGATGTCGTGAGCGCGGCCGAGCTTGCGCAGCGTGTACGGGTTAGTGGTGCCGCCGCGCACGGTCGGGTCGTTGGCATTCACCAGCACCTCGACGCCCTCGACCACCCCGATGCCGGTGACCGAACCGGCCCCGACGGGGAACGAGGTTCCCCAGGCCGCGAAGGGGCTCAGCTCCAGGAACGGGCTGTCGCGATCGAGCAGCAATTCGATGCGCTCACGCGCCGGCAGCTTGCCGCGTGCCCGGTGGCGTTCGAGGTACTTCGCCCCTCCGCCGGCGTTGACCCGGGCACGCTCCTCGTCCAGCTGCGCCAGCATTTCCAGGAGCGCCTCACGGTTGGCCGATGTCGCCTCGTTCGGGAGGAACCGGCTCGCCAGGACGCTCACGCCCGGCCCTCCACCGGCCGGCCCGGACCGGCGCTCGCCGGATCGTCCAGCAGCGCCGCGGGCACGTCGACGTGGCGCGAGCGCAACCACTCACCGACCGCCTTCGCCTGCGGATCGAAACGGGTCGCCGCCGCTACTCCCTGCCCGAGCAGCCCGGGAATCTGGAACAGCACCGCCCGCAGATGGGGCAACTCTTCGCGGGTCGCCGGGAGCGAGGCCGCCTCCGGCAGCAGCTGCTGAAGGCGCTCGCACGTCAGGTACGCGGCAAGCCAGCCAAACGCGGTGTCGGTACGCGTGTAGACGCCCAGGGTGCACGCGCCGCCCTTGTCGCCGCTGCGGGCACCGGCAAGGACGCCCAGGGGCGCCCGCCGCGTGGGCACGTCCAGGTCGTAGGCCGCGTGCGGCGGCCCCGTCTCGTCACGACCTGGCGTCACGGCGACGGGAGCCGGCGCCGACGCGACCGCTTCACCATCGACCTCGACGACCTCGTGGACCTCATCGCGCGCCACCCAGGCCGGGGCGTACACCCCGAACGGCTGGGCGTCGCCGGGTGGCGAGGTGACGAAAAAGCCGGGAATGCTGGACAACGCGCTCGCCACGACCGGCCCGGAAAAGGCGCGGCCGACGTTAGCCGGATCGCTGTCCTTGACGGTGAAATGCAGTAGCGCGCTGGCCTCTTCAGCGGTCGCGGCGTCGGCACGTTCGGTACGGGCTAACGTCACCGTCACCTCGCCGGCAGCGTCAAGTGCTGCGGCGATCTGACGCTGCAGCAGCTCGGCCTTGCGCTCGATGTCCAGCCCCGTCAGCGGGACGGTCATGCTCGTACGGAATCCACCGATGCGGTTGGTGGACACCTTGAGCCAGCGCCCCGGCGCCTCGCCGCGAACGCCGCGCACCGAGACCCGATCCGGCGCCTCCTGCGCGAGCTTGACCGTGTCGAAGCGGCTCACCACATCCGGGCCACCGTAAGCGATTCCCGTGCATTCGTAGAGCAACTGCTCGGTGACGGTGGCGACGGTGACGGCGCCGCCGGTACCCGGGTGCTTGGTGATGACGCAGCTGCCGTCAGCGGCGACCTCGGCCACCGGAAAGGCCACGTGATCGAGCATTCCGGGGTCAGCGCCCACCGCGTCGAGCAGGTCGGCGTACAGGCTGAAATTGCCGCCGGTGGCCTGGGCGCCGCATTCCAGCACGTGCCCGCAGACCGTTGCTCCCGCAAGGGCGTCGAGGTCAGCGAACGTCCAGCCATGGTGCCACATCGCGGGACCGACGACCAGGCTCGCATCCGTGACCCGCCCGGTCACGACGACCTGAGCCCCGGCATCCAGCGCCCGCACGATCCCGCCGCAGCCGAGGTAGGCGTTCGCGGTCAGCGGCACTCCCCCGGCGTCGGACGTGGCAACGCCGTCGACCGCGGGCATCTCACCGCCGACCAGCAGTCCCTGGGCGACGAGCGCGTCCCAGCGCTCGATCAGGTCGTCCCCGGCGACGGTGGCCACCCGCACCGAGATCCCCAGCCGCGACGCCATTTCCCGCACCGCGCTCGCGAGGCCGGCCGGATTGAGCCCGCCGGCGTTGGACACGATCCGCACCCCGCGCGCGAGGGCCTCCGCCAGGCATTCCTCCAGCTGCCGCAGGAAGGTTCGGGCGTATCCGGCAGCCGGATCCTTGGCCTTCTGGCGTCCCAGGATCAGCATCGTGAGCTCGGCGAGGTAGTCGCCGCAGATGACGTCGACGTGGCCGCCGTCGAGCTGCTCGCGCATGGCGGAAAGGCGATCGCCGTAGAAGCCGGAGCAGTTGGCGACGACGAGTGGTGCGCTCATCCGGCAGCCGTCCCGTCGAGGGGCCGGCGGCCGCCGGCCGGAGGACCCGCGTACGCCTGCGCGATCGCGATCCATTGCCCGGCGCCGGCGCCGTGGACCGTCAGCCTGACGTCGTCGCGGTGCCGCCGCTGGGTCACCAGCAGGCAGAAGTCCAGCGCCGGGCCCGAGACGGTGTCGGTGGCATCAGGCGGCCCCCAGGTCCACACCTCGCCGTCCGGGGCCTCGAGCTCGACGCGGACCGCAGCTGCCGGGAGCGCGAGCCCGTGGATGGCGTAGGCGAAGGGCCGCGCCCGCACCCCGATCTCGGCCACGTGCCGCAGCCGCGCCGTCCCTTCCCGGCGCTGTCCGAGCGCGTCGACCACGTCCTGGCCGTGCGCCCACGTCTCCATCAGACGCGCGGTGATGAACGAGGGGACGCTCATCGCCGGGCCGAACCACGGGACCCGCGTTCCCTCGGGTACCTGCCGCAGCGCCGCCTCCAGGCGAACCCGGTCGGTGCGCCACTTCGCCAGCAATTGCAAGGGATCGGCGTCCCGTCCTGCCGCGACGCTCGCCTCGACGTGGCCGAGCCGATCCGGATCCAGCTCGGCGGCGAGCACGCCTTCGATGAAGCGTGCGAACGCGTCCGGATCCGACAGGGCGAGCAGCGCGTCGAGATCGGTCTGGTGCAGATGCGTGAAGGTGTCACGGATGTCCCAGCCGGCAGCAGGGGTCGCCGTGAACCATGCTTGCGCGGGTAGCTCCGCCACGCGAGCGTCGAGATCAGCAGACTCGGCGGCCAGATCGGCGAGCAGCGCGGCAACGAGTGCGTCGCGGCTCACGGGGTGAAACCGTCGATGGCGGCCAGCACTTGCAGCATGACCTCGTCGGCACCGCCGCCGATGGAGGTGAGCCGGGAGTCGCGAAAGAAGCGCGACGTCCAGGTCTCCTCCATGTAGCCGATGCCCCCGTGGAACTGCATGCACGCGTCGGCGACTTCGCGGGAGAGCCGGCCGGCCTTGAGCTTGGCTATGGTGGCTTGCCTCGTGGTGTTCTCGCCGCGCATGTGCGCCTCGGCCGTGGCGTAGTTGTACTGGCGCAGCAGGTCGACCTCGGCTGCCAGTTCGGCAAGGCGGAACGCGATGTACTGGTTGGCAATCAGCGGCTGCCCGAACGACGTCCGCTGGCGCAGGTAGTCACGCGTGCGGTCGAGGGCCCGCTGCTGCGAACCCACCGCCGTGTATGCGGCGAACATCCGCTCGACGACGAACTGGGCCATCTGCTGCTGGAAGCCGCGGCCTTCGGTGCCGATCGTGTTGGTGACGGGGATGCGTACGTCATCGAGGGCGAGTTCAGCTGTGTCCGACGAACGCTGGCCCAGCTTGTCGAGCTTGCGGGAGACCCGGAAGCCGGGGGTCGCCGTCGGGACGATGAGCTGGCTCATCCCGCGATGGCGCGCGGCCCCTTCGGGAGCGTCAGACGTCCGCGCCAGCAGGCAGACCCAGTCGGCCTGGACTCCGTTGGTGATGTAGAGCTTGCGGCCGTTGATGACCCACTCGTCGCCGTCGCGTACGGCCCGGGTCTTGATCGCCGCGACGTCCGAGCCGGCATCGGGTTCCGTCACGCCGATCGCCGCGACCATCTCGCCGCGGATCGCCGGGGCCAGGTAACGCGCCTTGAGCTCCTCGCTGCCGAACGTGGCCAGCGATGGGGTGGCCATCATCGTCTGCACGCCGACGGCCATCGGCACGCCGCCGCAGCCCGCGCCGGCGAGCTCCTCGCACAGGATGACGCTGAACAGGTGATCGGCGCCCTGCCCTCCGTAGGCCGGGTCGTACTCCAGGCCGAGCAGGCCGAGCTCGCCGAGACGGGAGAAGAGCTCGTGCGCGGGAAACATCCCCGCGCGCTCCCACTCGTCGACGTTCGGCGCGATCTCACGCTCGACGACGTCGCGCACCATCTTGCGGAACGCGTGGTGCTCTTCGGTGAACTGGACCATGAAACTCCTGCGATCTGCGCTAGAAGGTGGGCACCCACGCCGGGTCACGTTTCTCGGCAAAGGACTGCAGGCCCTCCTGGCCCTCCGCCGACGCGAAGCGGTCCGCGGAAAGCTGCGTCAGATAGGCAAAGGCGGCTTCGGTGGAAAGCGAGCGGACCCGCGGCGTCAGCTGCTTGGTGAGCTCCAGCGCCTGCGGCCCGCCGCGCATGAGCAGGCTGACGAGGCGGGACACTGCGGCATCGAGCTCACCGGCGGCCGCCACCTCGTCAACGAGTCCGATGCTGCGCGCCTGCTCGGCCGAGAACACCTCGGCGGTGAGGAATAACCGGTGCAGGGCCTGCGGCGCCACCCGGCGCAGCAGCGGCACGGTGATGATGGCGGGCACCAGCCCGAGCCGGACCTCGGTGAAGGAGAACGTCACCTCCGCCGGCGCCACGACCAGGTCGCAGGACGCCAGGAGTCCTACGCCGCCCGCTCGCGCCGGACCGTTGAGCCGGCACACCACCGGCTGCGGGCAGGTCCACAACTTCGTCAGGATCCCCGGCAGCTCGTTGACCGGCTGCGCCTGCCCGCCTGCCTCGTTGGCGGCGCGCTGCTCCTTCAGATCCGCGCCGGAGCAGAAGACCGTCCCGGCGCCCGTCAGGACGATCACCCGGGCGTCAGGATGCGCGGTAGCGGCGTCGAGTGCGCCGGCCAGATCGCCGAGGAGCCGGCGCGACAGCGCGTTGCGATTGTGCGGCGAATCGAGAACGACCGTCGCTACCCCATCGGCGACCTCCAGCCTCACCAGCGGGTCGTCCACCGTCCATCCTCCAACGCCGTCCCCAGCCACCTTGGCTGCCCACCGTAGACGACCGCGTGACTTTCTGCCCTAGCCCCGGAGTCTTAGGACTGAAAGGCTGAGCTTCTAGCAAGGGGAGTGGATACGCGCTGTGGCGACCATCACGAGTCTCCCGTCGACCATGCCGGGTGCGGCCCTCAACGAACCGCGTGAGCTGCAGCGCATCGTCGCACGATTGTTGGAGCAATACCCGGCGGTCAGTGAGACCGTCGTGCGAGACGCGGTCGCCACATCAGTCCACCTGTTCGACGACGCGCCCGTGCGCAAGTACGTTCCGCTGCTGGTCGAAAGGCTCGCCCGGCAAGCGCTGAATCAGCGCCACATCGTCGATGTGAACGAGTCGGCGGGCTAACCGCCAGGCCAGTCCGGGTCCCACGTCCCGGGTCCGAGGTCCCAACCGGCCCAGTCCATCGCCCTCAGGAGCGGGGAGCTTCGGTCTCTGTCCGGTCATCCCGAATATGGCGAGGATGAAGGCATGCGCCAACACAAAGGCATCCCGCCGCAAAACGCCCCGGCCCCGGCGCACGACGTCGAGCCCGTCGAGGACAGCCTCCAGCAGGCCGAGCCGGCTTGGTTGCTGGAGATCGCCTGCTGCTGCCCCGCCCGCCCCGCCGTGCGGGTCGTGATGCCCGCTACCCTCGACCGGCCGCGACCAGCGGAACTACTCCTGTGCGGCCACCACTACCGGTCGTCACGCGACGCGCTGCTGCGGGCGCGAGCGGCGGTCTATGACCGCGGCGGCGCGCTGATCAGCTCAGGCGCCGATCTCGGCTGACGCCGGGACCGGGAAGAACTCAGAAGACGACGATGTGACCGGTGCGCGGGGCGGCGTGCCCGGCGAGCACCTCGAGCCAGACTCTTTCCAGCTCCTCGGGTCCGTAGGACGTGACGACGTCGACCCATCCGGCCGCGGACGGGACGAACCGCTTCCACGCTTCGGCGAACTGACGGTCGAGCCCGTCGTGTCCCCAATCCTGCACCCGCTTGCGCATCTGGTCAGGCGCGAAGAACACCGACGCTCCCGCGGAGCCGGACTGTTCCTGAGACGTCACGCCGACGATGGTCTCGCGCACCAGACCGGCGGCGAGGTGCCCGCGCACGGCTGATGCGACGCGTGCACTACCGGAGACGTCGAGATAGGCGGTCGGGACTCCCGATTCGAGCGCGGCGATGTCGTCGTAGGAGAGCACCCGGTCATAAACGCCGAGGCTCTCGGTGAACGCGACGTTGGCGGTCGACGTCAGCCCGACCACGCGGGGGCCCGCCCCCTTCAGCAAGTACGCGGTGCTGTAAGCGGTCTTGCTCGATGCCGAGGAGAACGCCAGCACGTCAGCACCGAAGAAAGCGTTGTCCCGCAGCTGGTCGGCCAGCATGAAGGAGGTGTAGAACAGCGGCCGGAAGAGGACCAGCAAGTCCTCACGAGCCGGGTCGTAGACGGGATCGCCGGTGGTCAGCGAGTAGGCGTTGTACGGCGAGGGCAGCCCGCGTCGATAGTCCGTCGCGTCAGCAAACCCGCGCTCGTCGACGCGTCCGGGGAGCACCACCAGATGGCTCGCCGACGGCAGGTAGCCGTAGTAGCGATCCCCGACCCGCACTCCCTCGCACTGGCTTTCGACCACCTCGGCGAAGCCCCAGAGCGGCACGATCCCGAGCCCGGTGCCGGCCGGGAAGAAGTCCCAGTAGCGGAAGGATTCCCCGAGCAGCCCGTACGTCACGTTGTTGGCTGTCACGCCTACCCGGCGGACGGCGAGCCTGGCCTGGCCGCCATCCAGCGGCGTTTCCGCTCGCTCGGTCAGGAAGGTCCGGGACAGGACTTCCCGGGACACCATCAGTGCCCACGGTGCGCGCGAGGCGCCGGCCTGGGAGGAGGTCATGCGTCACGGTAGACCCCGCCGCGAACACCTGCACCCACCGCCGGGCAGATCACATCACGTCAGGGCCGGTTACGGCCGAAGGTGTCGTGCGAGGCGACCCAGTCCCCGTGCAGCACGGCAGACGACAGCGAGATCTCACCCGCGAGCACCACCGCGGCGCAGATCTCGGCGAACTTGGCGACCTTGCCGGCGCCGTAGCAGCCCAGCAGTTCCAGGCACTCACGCTGGGTGGCGAGCCCGGTCCCGCCTCCGTACGTGGCGACGATGAGCGACGGCAGCGTGATCGACCAGTAGTAGTCGCCGTTGTCCAGCAGCTGGGTATAGGTGATCGAGGCGTGCGACTCGGCGACGTTCGCCGCGTCCTGACCCGTCGCGATGAACAGCGCGGCCAGCGCGTTCGCCGCCTGGGCGCCGTTGCTGGAGGCCCCCGCCATGAACGCTCCGGCGTTGGAGATCTGGCGTCCCTGGAACATGGCCGCGGGTTCCACTCCCATGAGCTCCACCACCCGCTCGCGGCGTAGCACCACCTCCGCGATCACGCGCCTTCCGCGGGTCAGCAATGTGTTGATCTGTGAATGTTTCTTGTCGGTGTCGATGTTTCCCGAAAGGAGGTACTGGCTGGCACCGGGATAGTGCGCGCTGATCCATTCGCACGCGGCCAGGGTGGCCTTGCCGGTGAGGTTCTGGCCGGCCGCATCGCCACAGGTGAAGTTGAACCGCAGGAAGCGCAGCGGCCCCACGGAGTGCTGGCTGATCCCGTGCAACCGGCCGACGCGGGTCGTCGCCTCGGCGGCGGCCTTGATCTGCGCGAAATGAGCTTCGACCCACGCGCCGAAATCTCGCGCCTGGTGCGCGTCCGGAAACGTGAAGACGGGTGCGCGCTGCATCTGCTCCTCGACGACCGTCGTCATGACCCCGCCGCATTCGCGGATGAGGCGCATGCCCCGGTTGTAACTGGCGACGAGCGTGCCTTCCGTGGTCGCGAGCGGCACCAGGAATTCACCGTTGGCGTGCTCGCCCCTCACCATCAGCGGCCCCGCCAGCCCGAGGGGGACCTGCGCCACACCCATGAAGTTCTCGACGTTGCCCGGAAGGGTCGCCGGGTCCAGCGAGTACGACCCGACGTGTGTCAGTACGCAACCGGTGCGCCGGCGCGCGTACTCCCGCCGCTGGGCGGCCATCTCCTCGGTGTAATCGTCCTGCCGGGAACGGGGGATGTGGCCCACCGTCGAGTCCAGCTCGTCCATCGGCTGCCCCTTCCGATGGCTCGGATGCTATGGGCCTGGCGCTGGGGCAGCACGGGCATTAGGTCACGAGAGTTCGGGCCACAGCTCGAGCGCCGTGCCGCCGAGGAACCTCGCCTGCTCGGGCGGCGAGAGCCGGGAGCACGCGCGGCGACCGAAGTCGACGATCTCGGGGTAGGGCTCGCTGTGGTGCTGCGGGTAGTCGCTGCCCCACATCAGCCGATGGGCGCCGAACTGCTCGCTGAGCCACTCGACGACATCTGCGGCCGTCATGCCGGCTTGCTCGGCCATCGTGAGGATTGTCGTCGTCACCTTGAGCCGGACGTTGTCGAACGCCGCCAACGCCGTCAGCGCCTGAGCCGAAGGTGACCCCACGCCGTCGGTGAGGTCGACGAAACCGCAGTGGTCGATGGCGATCGGCAGCTCGGGCACGGCGGCCAAGAGCCCTGCGATGACCGGCAGATCGCCCGCCAGCACGCACACGCTGAGCCGCGCCCCGAGATCGGCGGCAAGCCGCAGGACACCTGCGACGGAAGGGTCGCCGAGCCAGTCCGGATCGGCCGGCGGGATATTGAACACGCGCAGGCCGAGGATGCCTCGTTCGCCGCACCAGCAACGCAGCGCTGCCTCACGCTCGGGCGAAGCCAGGTCGATGACAGCCGCGTTCACCAGCCGCGCGGGATCAACCGCCCGCGCCGCGGCGATGTAGGAGTTGTCGAAGCCGTACGCACCCTTCGCCTGCACCAGCACGGCCCCCCGTACCCCGGCACCGTCCATCGCAGCCAGCAGCCCGTCGACCGCGACCGGGCTCTCATCCACCCACCCGTGCGGGAAGTCGTCGGGCATGTCGAGCGGGAAGCGTCCCCTGTCCGGCGAGACGACGTGGGTGTGCGTGTCGATGACGGTGTGCGGGACCTCGTCGACTGGTCGGCTCACCGCTCGGCTCACTGCCCGGCTCACTGCTCGGCTCACAGTGCGGGTCGCGAGCCGTCCTCGGCGCTCGCCGCCCCGTCGACCCGGGCGCGCAGCCGCGCGCGGATCTCATCGGGCGAGTACGAGTTGCGACGCCGCTGCTCCCGCGCGATCACCACGCTGCCGGCGGCGACACCAGCAACTCCCGCCAGGCCGAGCACTTTCGTCCAGCGCATCCCACTACGCTAGCGGAGTGTCGGGTGACGGCCTGAGCCTGGCTGAGGCCATCGCGATGACGCACACCGGCGACCTCTGGCTCTTCCGCGGTCAGAGTGCCGCCGACCGGGCCATCCGGATCACCACCAACTCCCCCGTCAACCACGTGGGCATGACGATCGCGATCGACGACCTGCCGCCGCTGATGTGGCACGCCGAACTCGGACGTTCGCTCCCGGACGTCTGGACCGGCGAGCACACGCGCGGTGCGCAACTGCACGACCTGTCGGCCGCCGTCACGACGTGGGCCGTCAAGTACGGCCAACGCGGATGGCTGCGCCCGCTCGAACCGCCCGTCACCCGCGACATGGAGGACGCCGCGCTGCGTACCGTCAGCCGGCTCGACGGCACCCCGTTTCCCTCGATGGCGAGCCTTGCCGGGAGGTGGTTCAAGAGCCGGGCCGGAAGGGTCCGCCGAGGCAAGAAGTCAGCCGACGAAGCGAGCCTCGAGACCGCGTATTGCGCCGAGATCGTGGCGACGACGTACGTGGCCATGGGCCTGCTGCCGACCGAGCGCCCAGCCGGCTGGTATGACCCCGGGCGGTTCTGGAGCGGCGATCGGCTGCAGCTACTTCAGGGAGCCACGCTCGGCGAGGAGATCGAGGTCCGGGTCGATCAGCCTCAGGAAACGTAGGCGCCGAGGCCCGCGTGCAGCGCGCTGAGCACCGTCTTGGCGTCGCCGAAGAGCATCGCGGTCTTGGGGTCGTAGTAGAGCTCGTTGTCGACCCCGGCGTAGCCGTGACCCATCGACCGCTTGATGACAATGATGCTGCGAGCACGGTCCACGTCGAGGATCGGCATGCCCGAGACGGGGTTGCCGGGGCGGCGGGCCGCCGGGTTGGTGACGTCGTTGGCGCCCACGACGAGCACCACGTCCGTCTCCTTGAACTCGGGGTTGATCTCTTCCAGGTCGCGTAGCAGCGGGTAGGGCGCGTTCGCCTCGGCCAGCAGGACATTCATGTGTCCCGGCATGCGGCCGGCGACCGGGTGGATTCCGTAGCTGACCTCGACCCCGTGATCGATCAGCGCTTGCGCCAGTTCGACGCACTGATGCTGAGCCTGGGCCGCGGCGAGGCCGTAGCCGGGCACGATGACGACCTTGCGGGCATACGCGAGTTGCAGCGCGGCGTCGTCGACGGTGACCTCGCGAACGGTTCCGCCGGCGCCGGTAACGGCGCTGCTGGACTGCTCGTCACCGGTGCCGAAACCGCCGGCGATGATGCTGACGAGCGAGCGGTTCATCGCGTCGGCCATGAGCTTGGTGAGGATGCCACCGGCAGCCGAGACGAGCGCACCGGCGATGATGAGCGGGATGCTGTCGACGACGAACCCGGCCATCGCCACGGCACTTCCGGTGAAGGCGTTCAGCAACGAGATGACGACCGGCATGTCAGCGCCGCCGATCGGGACGGTGACCAGGATGCCGAGCCCGATCGCCGCGAGGGTGAGCACCACGAGCACCGGCACGCCGCCGTAGCCCGCGATATACGTGACGGCCGTGGCGGCGGCGATGATCGCGAGCGTCAGGTTCAGCGCCCGGCCACCGCGAAAGGACATCGGACGCCCGGGGATATGGCCGGCCAGCTTGCCGCCGGCGACCAGCGAACCGGAGAACGTGACGCCGCCGATGATGAGGTCAAGCGTGGTGGTGAGGGTGGTGCGGATCGGGAGCTGGGCAAGCCGCATCGACCCGACGTGGGAGACCGCGTCACCGGCGGCGATGAGCGCCGCGGCGCCGCCACCGACCGCGTTGAAGAGGCTGACCAGTTGCGGCATCGAGGTCATCTGGATACGCCGGGCGGCGATGGCTCCCACCACCGAGCCGACGAGCAGGCCGGCGGTCAGCACCGCGGTCCCCGTCGCGGTCATGACGTGGTCATGGGCCAGGAGCGCGATCGTCGTGACGAACGCCAGCACCATACCGGCGCCGGATACCTGGTTGCCCCGCCGCGCCGAAGCGGGCGAGTTCATCAGGTGCAGGCCGGCCACGAAGCAGACGGCGGCTACCAGGTACAGCGTGTGGATGACGGTGTCGAAGTCGCTCACTGCTCGCTCCCCCTGGGCGCGGGCACATCCCGCCGGGCTGTTCGGAACATCTGCAACATGCGGTCGGTGACGACGTAGCCGCCCACGACGTTCATGGCGGCGAACACGGCGGCGATGAAGACCACCACGTACCCGAAGGTCGTGTTGGCCGTAGCGGCCAGCACCATGACGCCCACGACCACGACGCCGTGGATCGCGTTGGAGCCCGACATGAGTGGCGTGTGGAGGGTGGCCGGCACCTTGGTGATGACCTCGAAACCGACCAGCAAGCTCAGGACGAAGATCGTGATGTCGGCGAACAGCAGCGGGGTCATCGGGCTCCTTCGCTTTCTGCCTGGATCGCGGCGAGCACCGCGGGGTGGACGACATGGCCGTCGCGGGTGACGAGCAGTCCGGCGGTGATCTCGTCGGCGGTGTCGATCTGCAGCACGCCGTCGGTCGTCAGATGCGCCAGCAGCGACGCGAGGTTGCGCGAGTACGCCGATGACGCCGCCCGTGACATGGAGGACGGCAGGTTGCCGGCGCCGATGAGCGTGACGCCGTTCCCGGTGACGACGGTGGCGTCGGCGACGATGCCCTCGACGTTGCCGCCCTGGGCGCTCGCGGCGAGGTCGACGACCACCGACCCGGGCGCCAGCGCCGCGACGGCGTCAGCGCGCACGAGTACCGGCGGCCGGCGACCGGGCACCTGCGCTGTCGTGATGACGACGTCGAAGTTCGCGATCGCCTTGCTCATCGCCGCCTGCTGGGCCTCACGCTCGTCGTCGGTGAGCTCGCGGGCATAGCCGCCGTCACCGCCCGCCGATACCGGCCCGCCCTCGGCGGTCAGATCCAGGAACGTCGCCCCGGTTGAGAGCACCTCGCCGCGCGCGGCGTCGCGCACGTCGTAACCGGCGACGATGGCGCCGAGCCGGCGAGCGGTGCCGATGGCTTGCAGGCCGGCGACTCCGGCACCGAGCACGAGCACCTTGGCAGGACGCATCGTTCCGGCCGCGGTCATGAGCATCGGGAAGTAGCCCGCGAACGCCTCCGCCGCCACCAGCGCCGCCTTGTAGCCGGCGGCATTCGCCTGCGAGGAGAGCACGTCCATCGCCTGGGCGCTGCTGAGCAAGCGCGGGAGCCCGTCAAGGCTCAGCGCCGTCACCTTGGCCTCGGCCAGGGCGGTCGCCAGGCCCGGGTCGGCCCGCAGATGCAGCAAACCGATGAGCGTCGAGTCCGGCAGCAGCAGTGCCCGCCGTTCGGCATCGGGTGGCTGGACGCAGAGCAGGATGTCGCTGCCGGAGCTGACGGCCTGGGCGTCACCGATGGTGGCCCCGGCTGTGACGTACCCGGCGTCGTCGAACCAGGCACCGTCGCCGGCGCCGGATTCCACCGTCACCTGGTAACCCAGCGCGATGAGCCGGCCGACACCGTCAGGGGTCAGCGCGACCCTCCGCTCACCGGGTGCGCATTCGCGGAGCACACCGACGGTTTGGCTGGGCGTGCCTGTCGTCGTGGTCTGCATCGGTGCCAAAACCCCTGCTGGCGTAGTTGTCAGGACCGCGGATAGCGGCTACTCCTAGCCTGTCGGTCCGCGGCCGCCCCCAAGCAGCGCCTATCTACCTCACCCGCACCGACTTAGGTCCCGAGAAATCCCTATCCGGCCAGGTCGCTGAGGGCGACGCCCGGGTCGGCAAGGCGCGCTGGGTCGACGGGCCGCGCCGCCGTGATGATGGCGCGCAGGTCCTCGACCACGTCCCAGATGTTGACGTTCATGGCCGCCGTCACCACCCCGCCGCGGTGGTAGAACGCGATGAACTCACGCTTGGCCGCGTCGCCCCTGATGACGACCTGGTCCTCGGCGGTCGCGTAGCCGACGTACTCCAGGCCGAGGTCGTACTGGTCGGAGTAGAAGTACGGCAGCCGCGTGTAGGGATTCGGATCACCGGTAGCGTTGGCACCGGCGGCGCTCCCCTGGTTCAGTGCGTTAGCCCAGTGCTCGATGCGCAGCCGGCGCTGGTAGTGCGGGTGAAACGCGTTCGCGATGTCACCGGCGGCGAAGATGCCCGGCGCGCTCGTCTGCAGGTTCTCGTCGACGACGATCCCGTTCTCCAGCGTCAGCCCAGCAGCCTCCGCGAGCTCCACCCGGGGCGTCACCCCGATACCGGCGACGACGACGTCCGCCGCCTCGACCCGCCCGTCCGCGAGCACGACCTGCTCCACTGCCGACCCGCCTTGCAGCCTGTCGACGCCGACACCGAGGCGCATCGCCACCCCGTGATCGAGGTGCAGCTGGCTGAACATCCCGCCGACCTCCGACCCGAGAACGCGGTGCAGTGGCACCGGCAACGCCTCGATCAGCACGACCTCGGCGCCCATCTGCCGGGCCGACGCGGCGACCTCCGAGCCGATCCAGCCCGCACCGATGACCGCCACCCGCGACGCCTTCTTGATGGCCTCCTGGAGGCGGATCGAGTCCTCGACGGTGCGCAGGTAGTGGACGCCGTCCAGGTCGGCGCCGGGGACCGTGAGCGGGCGAGGGGCCGCGCCCATCGCGAGCACGGCCGCGTCGAAGGACACGGACGCGCCGCTGGCCAGCTGCGCCTGCTTAGCACCGGCGTCCAGCGCCGTGACCGCGTCACCGGTCACCAGTTCGATCGAGTGCTCGGCGTAGTAACCGCTCTCGTGCACCCGCGAGGAGTCCGACGGCTTCTCGGCACGCAGGATGTCCTTCGACAGCGGCGGGCGCTCGTAGGGCTCCCGGGCCTCCTCGCCGACCAGCACGATCCGGCCTTCGAAGCCGCCCTCGCGGGCGCCCTCGGCAGCTTTGGCTCCGGCCAACCCGCCGCCGACGATCAGCAGGGTGCTCGTGGATTCCATCTGGCGTCTCCCATGGTCGGCGGAGCCTGAGCGGCCCGCCCGCGGCGGGCGAGCCTAGGTCCGAATAGTTCTACATTGCTGGGCAGCGGGAAACACCGGACCCGAAGTGCATCCTGGCGCCGATCAAGGGCATGCTTGATCCATGGGACGCATCACGGCGCGGCGCCCCGCCGTTCGGATGTCCACCACCGACGCGCAGGCGCTCTCCCGGGTGGAGACGCTCGCCGTCGAGGAGCCGCTGGAGCTGCGGGTCGACGGTCGGCCCCTCACCGTCACCATGCGCACCCCGGGCTCCGACATGGAGCTCGCGGCCGGGTTCCTGCTGGCGGAAGGTGTCGTCCGCGCGGCCCGGGACATCACGACGATGCGGTACTGCGCCGGCACCGACGCGCAAGGCCGGCAGACGTACAACGTGCTGGACATCGTGCTCGCCGCCGGGGTGAGACCGCCGGATCCGAGCGTCGAGCGGGCGTTCATCACCACCTCGGCGTGCGGATTGTGCGGTGCCGCGGGCATCGAGGCGGTACGCCGGCGCAGCGCGTACCAGGTCAGCGACGATCCGTTGCGGGTGTCACCGCGGTTGCTCGCCGGCTTGCCGGATGCGCTTCGGTGCGAGCAGTCCGCGTTCGACCGCACCGGCGGGCTGCACGCTGCGGGCCTGTTCGACAGCACCGGAAAGCTGCTGTGCGCCCGCGAGGACGTCGGGCGCCACAACGCCGTCGACAAGGTGCTGGGATGGGCCCTCACCGCCGGCCAGGTGCCGGCCCGGGGGCAGCTGCTGATGGTGAGCGGCCGGGCATCCTTCGAGCTGACCCAGAAAGCGTTCATGGCCGGCGTCCCGCTGCTGGCCGCGGTGTCGGCCCCGTCGTCACTGGCCGCCGAGCTGGCAGCTGAGGTGGGGATGACGCTCGTGGGCTTCCTGCGCGGCGAGACGATGAACGTCTACGCCGGCGGCGCCCGGGTCACGTCAGCGCAATCGGCACCGCTGCGGTGACGGACGAAGCCGCCGTCGAGGGCGGTCCGTTCTCAGGTCGCACGGCCTGGACCCAGAGCAAGGTGACGCCGCTGCGGATCTTCCTGCGCACCGAGTCCGGCAGCGCCGCGATCCTGCTGGCCGGCACCCTCGCGGCGCTCATCTGGGCGAACGCCGACGCCCACTCCTACGACAAGACCTGGGCCACGGTGCTGTCCATCCGGCTGGGTTCCTCGGGCGTCACGCAGGATCTGCGGGGCTGGATCAACAGCGGCCTCATGACGTTCTTCTTCTTCGTCGTCGGCCTCGAGGCGCGCCGCGAATTCGACCTCGGGGAGCTGCGCGAGCGCCGGCGCGTGATCCTGCCCGTGTCGGCAGGCATCGGCGGGATGGTGGTGCCGATCCTCATCTTCCTGGCCGTGAACGCGGGCCACTCGTCCATGCACGGGTGGGGAGTCGCGATGTCGACGGACACCGCGTTCGCGCTGGGGCTGCTGGCGATCGTCGGCCGCCGGATTCCCGACCGGGTGCGGCTCTTCCTGCTCACCGTTGCGGTGGTCGACGACGTCGTCGCGCTGGTGGTGATCGCCACCGCCTACAGCAAGCACGTCGCGATGCGCCCGCTGATTGTCGCGCTGATCTTCTTTGCGGCCATCCTTGCCGTGCGGGCGCTGCGCGTGCGCTACGGGCTGGTCTACGCGCTGCTCGGGATCGCCACCTGGATCGCGCTCTTTCACTCCGGGATCGATCCGGTCGTCGTCGGCCTCGCGATGGGTCTGCTGACCTACGCCTACGCCCCCAGCCGCGACGAGCTCGAACGGGCGACCGGGCTTTTCCGGCTCTTTCGCGAGCAGCCGACTGCGGAGCTGGCCCGCTCGGCGCGCGCCGGCCTCGAGGCGACGCTGTCGCTCAACGACCGGTTGCAGCAGCTCTACCATCCGTGGACCAGCTACCTGATCGTCCCGGTCTTCGCGGTCGCGAACGCCGGTATCGAGATCGACGGCAAGTTCCTGGCGAAGGCCTACACGTCCCCGATCACCCTCGGCATCCTCCTGGGCTACGTGCTGGGCAAACCGATCGGCGTCGTGGGAGTGGCCTGGCTGGTGACCAAGGTGAGCCGCGGCCGGATCGCGCTGCCGGTCGGCTGGGCCTCCACCGCCGGTGCGGGCGCCATCGCCGGCATCGGGTTCACCGTCTCGCTGCTGATCGCCTCGCTCGCGTTCCACGGCACCGAGCTGCGCGAGGCGAAGCTCGGTGTCCTGTCGGCCGCTCTCGGCGCGTCGCTCCTGGCCTGGGCGATCTTCCGGGTCACGACGCTGCTGCCGGCGCCGTTGCGGGCCCGGGCCCTGCTCGGCACCGCGGAAACCATCGTCGACCTGACGACGCCGGTGGACCCCGCGTACGACCACATCCGCGGTCCCCGCGAGTCACCCGTCACGATCGTCGAGTACGGCGATTTCGAGTGCCCGTACTGCGGTCAGGCGGAGCCGATCGTGCGCAAGTTCCTCGCCGATCACGGCGATGTGCGCTACGTCTGGCGTCACCTCCCGCTGCACGACGTCCACCCGGAAGCCCAGATCGCCGCCGAGGCGTCGGAGGCCGCTGCCAATCAAGGCAAGTTCTGGGAGATGCACGACCTCCTGCTCAGGCGCCAGGACCACCTGAAACTGCCGGACCTGGTCGGCTACGCCGGAGAACTCGGGCTCGACGTGCAGCGCTTCAAGGACGAGCTGCAGCGCCATGCCAACGCCTCGCGCGTGGCCGACGACCTCGACTCGGCCAGCCTGTCATCGGTGTCGGGCACGCCGACGTTCTTCATCAACGGCCGCCGCCATTACGGCGCCTACGACATCGACAGCCTCACGGAAGCCGTCAAGACCGCCAAAGCACGCGCGTCCATCGCGGCCGGCGCAGCGTCCCTGTCGCCGCCCTAGCCGGTCGCTCCATCACGCCAGCCGCTGACGAGCTCACCTATGCCATGCGCTAGCTTGCGCTCATGAGCGCCGAACGCCCTGAGCTGGACCGCTTCACGGTCGAGGATTTCGTGGCCGAGGGCACACGACGGACGGGCGGCCTTTCCGACTTCGGCGACGGCCCCTTCCTGGAGCCGCTGGGGCTCTTCCTGGATTCGCTGGAGAACGAGGCACGGCTGAACGAGACCGGCCGCCTCATCGCCCGCGAGCGCGCGCTGCTGCACATCGTGAACCGGCTCGGCTACGTCAACGACCGCAAGCTGTATCCCGAAATCGCCGAGCAGAAGATCGTGCGGCCGGTGTTCATCATCGGCTTCCCGCGTACCGGCACCACGATCCTGCACGACATCCTCGCCCAGGATCCCGACAGCCGGGCGCCGCTCACGTGGGAGGTGACGTTCCCGTCGCCGCCGCCGGAGGCCGCGACCTTCCACACCGATCCCCGCATCGCGCTGACCGCCTCGCTGCTGCCGACACCGGAGACCGAGACCGAGCGCGACCGCCAGTTCAAGGCGATGCATCCGATGGGCGCGGAACTCTCGCAAGAGTGCGTCGTGATGATGGGCGAGGCGATGTGCACGCCCCTGTTCCACAACCAGTTCCGGGTGCCGAGCTACGAGGACTGGGTGGACACGGAGGCCGACTGGTCGCACGTCTACCGCTTCCACGAACGGCAGCTGCAACACCTGCAATGGCGGGCTCCGCAGCGCGACCGCTGGGTGCTGAAGACGGGAGCCCACCTCTGGGGGCTGGAACATCTGCTGCGTACCTACCCCGACGCGCGGATCGTCTTCACCCATCGGGATCCGGTGAAGTCCGTGACGTCCTACGCGAGCCTCACCTCGCTGGTGCGCTCCACCGGAAGCGACGACGTCGACCGCTTCGAGGTGGCCCGCGACTGGACACCTCGCCTCGGCCGCGCGATCGATCACGCGCTGGCCGTGCGCGCCGCGCAGGAGTACCCCGACGCGATCTTCTACGACATGCACTTCTCGGATTTCGTCGCCGATCAATTCGCCGTCATCAGCGACATCTACCGGGCGCTGGAGCTGCCGATGACCGACGTGGGTGCCGAGCGGATGAAGGCCTTCATCGCCGACAACCCCAAGGGCAAGCACGGCATCCACAGCTACACGCCCGAGGAGTACGGCATCGAACCCGACGTGGTTCGCCGCGACTTGAAGGGCTACATCGAGCAGTTGAACCTCGCTCCCGAATAACCCGACCACCCAGCTGATCCGGATGAAGAGGTACAGGCAATGAGCGAAACCATGCGGGCCTGGCGGGTTCACGAATGGGGCCAGCCACTGGACGTCCTGCAGCTGGACACGATCCCGATTCCGCAGCCGGGGCCGGGCGAGGTCCGGGTGCGGGTGCAGGCCATCCCGCTGAACCTCAACGACCTCGAGCGCATCACCGGCGGCAACATGATGGTGATCCCGCCGCTGCCGTGCATCCCCGGCATGGAGGTCATGGGCATCGTTGACGCAGCCGGCGCCGGCGCCGAGGCATGGCTGGGCAAGCGTGTCGTGTCGACCACCAACGGAGCCACCGGCGGTTATGCCGAGTACACGATCTGCGGGACCGTGTCGATGTTCGAGATGCCGGACGACATCCCACTGCCCGACGCGGCCGCCCTGTTCTTCCCTTTCCATCTCGCCTGGCTCGGCCTTTTCGAGCGGGGCAAGCTCCAGGCCGGTGAGAGCGTGCTCATCCACGCTGCCGCGGGAGGAGCCGGATCAGCGGCCGTGCAGCTCGCCGCGAATGCCGGCGCGCGCGTCTTCGCCACCGCCGGCTCAGAAGAGAAGCTCGCCCTCTGCCGCGAACTCGGGGCGGACGTCACCATCAACTACAAGGAGCAGGACTTCGCCGAAGTCGTGCTGGCCGAGACCGGCAACCGCGGGGTCGACGTGGTGTTCGACAACGTCGTCGCCGGCATCTTCGACCAGACGCTCAAGTGCACGGCATACGACGGCCGGCTGGTGATGATGGGCTTCGCCGGCGACAAGACCAAGGCCGACGAGCCGTTCATCATCCCGCGTCGCGTCATGGCTGCGAACATCCAGCTCTGCGGGGTTCTGATGTCCTACGCAGCCCCGGAGACGGTCACGATCGTCAAGCAGATGATGGGTTTCAACTTCCTGCCGCGCGAGCTCGGCCAGCGGATCAACGACTCCGTCGTCGATCTGGTACGCAGCAAGAAGGTACGGCCCGTCATCGGCCTGCAACGACCGTTCGAGCAGATCCCGCAGGCGATCGCCGCGATGGGTCACCGCGATACCACGGGCCGCGTCATCATCACTCTTTAGTCAGCCCGTCGGTGTGACCTCGCGGGGTTGCGGCAGGGCGGGCTTGACCAGCTCGGCACGTTGCTGGCGACCGCGCGCCTTGGCCAGGTACATGGCCGCGTCAGCGCGCTTGATGAGCGACCGGGCGTCTTCGCCGGGGCGCGCGAGGGCGACGCCCACGCTCGCACTCGGGATGACCGTCGTCTCAGCCAGCATCACCGGCTCGCGCACGAGCGCGCCGACGGCGTCGGCGAACGCGACAGCTTCGGACTCTCTGTTCAACCCGGTGACGACGATGAGGAACTCGTCGCCGCCCAGCCGGCCGGTCATGCCGCGAGCGTCGCCGATTCCCTGCAGCCGGCGGGCAATGTGGACCAGCAGCTCGTCGCCGGCTTCATGGCCGAACTCGTCGTTGACGGGCTTGAAGTTGTCGAGATCGACGAAGATCGCCGCCGCTCGGCTACCCGTAGCAAGGTGGTCGCTCAAGAACGCCATGACCGTCGCCCGGTTGTGGCATCCGGTCAGCATGTCGGTACTGGCTTTGGCGCGAAGCTCGTCCCGCAGCCGGGCGCTTTCGGTGATGTCATTGAAGCAGCACAGTGCACCGGGGACCCCCTCGCGTTGGCCGAGGGAGATGACGTTGACCGACAGCGTGCGAAGCCCGCCGTCCGGTGCCGCCTGCAGCGCCACCTCGAGCTCGCCGTCGAGTCCGTGCTGCAGCGCAGCTTCCAGCGCCGCGTCAAACCCTGACCGGCTGTCCTCGGCGACCGCGGCGACCAGTTCCTCGAGGGTCGGCGGCGCGTCCGAACCGACGATGCGCGCCAGCCGCTCGTTCACATAGAGCAGGCGGCGATCGGCGTCGATCTGCAGCACCCCGAGGGGAATCGATTCGGCGAGGCGGCGAAAGAGCCGCTCGCGGCGGCCGAGGTCCTCGTGGGCCTTCATCTCATCCGAGATGTCGGTGAGCTCGGCGAGCACGGTCGGCTTGCCGTCGTCACCCTCGGCATCGGTCTGCGGCGGCAGATAGGTGTGCTCGGTCTCGACCCAGAGCCAGGAGCCGTCGGCGCAGCGATGGCGCGAACGCACCCGCTGCGAACCCTTCTCCGCCAGCAGATCCAGCCAGGCCACGATGGCCCGTTCGTGGTCGTCCGGATGCAGGAACTCGGTGGAGCGCTTGCCGGCCATCTGGCCCGGAGCCCACCCGAGCATGCGGATGGCGCGGTCATCGATCTCCAGGATCACCGCGTGCTCGGACTTGCGCATCGTCGCGGTACGCGGCCGGACCGACGTCGCGAGCGCACCCGCCAGATCGTTGGCAAAACGTGCCTGCGCCGCCGTGGTTTCGGCCGGGCTGAGCGAGGCGATCCACACTCCGAACCGGTGCCGCATGTCGATCATGGTGAGCGTGAGAAGCCGCTCCGGCTCGTGACGCGCGTGCACCTCCACGAACGCCATACCCGTGTCCTCGGCAGCTTCCCAGGCCGTGATGACTTTCATCGTTTCCGCGAGTGCCAGCACGTCGATGATCGTGGCCCGGCCCTGAGGCAGTGCGATGGCCTGCTGCTCCGGCACACCGAGCTCCGCCGGCAGGGCGATGCGGAAGCCGTCGTCAGACAGCGCGGCGAACAGCGCCTGGCGATCGTCCAGCAACGCGCGCAGGGCCTCGTCCCGTTGCCGTGTAGTGCTTCGGCCGGTGCTCACCGCTCTCATATCGGAGGTGGGTCTGGATACTTGACCTCCCAACGGAGTAGTCAGGCGTTCACCCGGTCGTCGCCGAACCGCGGTTAGGCTGCCCGCTGTGGGTAGCGCATCAGCGACATCAGCCGGTTTCGGGCCTACCCGCCGGGGCGTGCTGACCGGCGGACTCATCGCGCTGGGCGCGGCCGCGTGCGGCAGCAGTTCGGGAAAGCCGGCGCCGGCGCGCACGAGCGCTGCCCGGCCGAGCGCCGCGCCGACGCCGAGTTCGCTGCCCTCGCAGCCACCGCACCCCGGCTCGCTGCCGAATCCTCACCTTCCCGTCGGCACCGACACGCTGCCCGAGATCGAGCACATCGTCGTGCTGATGATGGAGAACCACTCCTACGACAACTACCTCGGCATGCTGCGCCGCGGGGACGGGTTCACGCTCGACGCCTCCGGACGCCCCACCGCCGTGAACCGCGACGCGTCCGGTCGCCCGGTGCGCGCCTATCACCTGCCGACGACGTGCCAGTTCAAGACCAAGCCGAGCCAGGCCTGGGACGCCAGCCACATCCAGTACGACGACGGGCGTAACGACGGCTTCGTGCGCAGCGCCAGCGGACCGGTCGCGATGGGCTACTGGGACGAGCAGGACCTGCCGTTCTATTACGGGCTGGCGAAGACGTTCCCGCTCGCGGACCGTTACTTCTCCTCAGTGCTCGCCCAGACGTTCCCCAATCGCCGCTTCCTGCTGGCCGGGACGGCGTACGGGCTGATCGACGACCGGCTCAGCAGCGTCACCGCGCCCGCCCCTCCGAATGGCACCATCTTCGAGCGGCTGGACCAGCATTCGATCTCGTGGAAGAACTACTTCTCCTCGCTCGCCACCACGTTGCTGATCAACGGGATTCACCAGGCGAACCCGAACCGGCTCGTCCCGATCGCGGAGTTCTTCACCGATGCCGCGGCGGGCACGCTGCCTTCGTATTCCATCGTCGACCCGGACTTCGACAAGAACTCCGAGGAGAATCCGCAGAACATTCTCGTCGGTGAGGCCTTCGCGGCGCGGGTGATCAATGCCGTGATGAACGGCCCCGCATGGCCCAAGACGATGTTGATCTTCTGCTACGACGAGCACGGCGGCTACTACGATCACGTGTCTCCGCCGGCGGCCATCGCTCCCGACTCGATTGCCCCGGTGATCGCGCCGCAGACGCAGCCGGGCGGCTATGACCGCTACGGCTTCCGGGTGCCGTGCGTGATCGTGTCACCGCGGGCGCGGCGCAATTACGTCTCACATGTGGTGCACGATCACACATCGATCCTGAAGCTGGTCGAGACCAAGTGGAACCTGCCGGCGCTGACCTACCGCGACTCGGCGGCGAGCAACCTGCTCGACTCGATCGACCTGACCGGGGCGCCCGCGTTTCTGGAACCGCCGAAGCTGCCGGCGCCCAACCAGGACCCGAAGGCCCTGGCCTGCACGACGCCCACGACGCTGCCCACCTGATCCACCGCGAGGCGGGGGGTGAAGAATCGGCCGAACGACCAACGCCCTCCCGAGAGGATCCGATAGATGGAGCTCGACCCGCTCGACGAGCACCCGATCCACCAGCTGCCGATGTCGATGGCCTATGTGGCGACCAGCGACCGCAATGCGTACGACCGCTGCATCTATCAGGCGCTCCAGCATTCCGGTGAGACCGAGATGCTCACCGGGCTCGGCGTCTACCCCAACCTCGGGGTGATCGACGCGTTCGCCTCGGTGCGCCGCGGCGACAAGCAGTGGAGCGTGCAGACGTCCGGGATCCGGCCCACGGACAAGCTCAAGCAGGAGGTGGGACCGTACCGGCTCGATGTGGTGGAGCCGTTCCGGGAGCTGCGTCTGCGCTGCGACGGCGACGAGCACGGCGTCGGCTTCGACCTCACGTTCCGGTCGGAGTACGACCCGATGCGCGAGCCGCAGCATGTGAAGTTCGGCGGCCCGACCGGCAAGGTGACGCTCGAAGGGTGCCGTTACGCCCAGGTGGGCACCTGGGAGGGAGAGATCCGCGTCGACGGCACGACGCTGGCCGTCACCCCCGAGACGTGGACCGCGACGCGCGACCGCTCGTGGGGCATCCGTCCGGTCGGCGAAGCGGAGCCGGCCGGTCGCCCGTCCGACCGCGAGCCAGGCATCTGGTGGGTGTGGATCCCGCTCAAGTTCGAGGACTTCGCCGTGCACTTCATGGTCGAGGAAGACGGTGACGGCTTCCGCACCTTGAACTACGCGGTGCGCGTCTGGCCGAGCGCCACCGGCCGCAAGATGGAGCAGCTCGGATGGCCGGAGCTGGACATCCGTTACCTGCCGGGCACCCGCATCCCTTCCGGCGCCACGCTGCACCTGAAGACGGTCGACCGGCGCCCGCTCGACCTCGAGATCGAGTGCCTCACCGGCGTGCCGCTTCACTTCGGCTGCGGCTACGCTGCCGGCGACGGCTGGAACCACGGCATGTGGATGGGCGAGTCGTGGACCAACGGCCGGACGTTCGACTTCACCGACCCTGAAGTCGCGGCGCGTATCCCCTGGGGCGGCACCGATCACCTCGCCCGCGCGACCCTCGACGGCCAGCAGGGCTACGGGGTGTTCGAGCACGGTACGGTCGGACGCCACCTTCCGACGGGGATGACCGACCTGGCGGCGGTCGCCCCCTGAGCGCGGACATGTCCGGAGAGATCGCCAGCGAGCTGCTGCTCGACGCGGCCCACCGGGCAGCGAGATATGTGGCCGGCGATCCGGCGCGTGGCGTGTTCCCGTCGCCGGCCGGCATCGCCGGGCTGGAGGAGTTCAGCAGCGACCTCCCGCCAGGACCGATCCCGCCGCGAGAAGTGCTGCATTTGCTGGACGAATTCGGTTCCGCCGCCGCGGTCGACACCACCCACGGGCGGTACTTCGGCTTCGTCGTCGGCGGTACGGACCCGGCGGCCAGGGGGGCGGCGGCGCTCACATCTGCCTGGGACCAGAACGTCAGTACGCCGATCATGTCGCCGGTCGGAACCCGGCTGGATGCCATCGCCGCCCGCTGGGTAGGCGAACTCCTAGGGCTCGCGCCGGACGCGACCGCGACGTTCTGCGCCGGGGCCACCGTGGCCAACCTGACGTGCGTGCTGGCTGCCCGTGACGCCTTGCTGCACCGGGCCGGATGGGACACCCGGCGGCAGGGACTGGCCCGGGCGCCCGCGCTGCGCGTCGTCACGACCGCTGAGGTTCACGTCTCGGCGCTGAAGGCGTTGCACATGGCGGGGATCGGAACCGACGCCATCACGTTCGTGCCGACGGACGAGTCGGGGCGCCTTCGCGCCGAACTCTTCCCGGACGTCGACGACCGCACGATCGTGCTCCTGCAGGCCGGCAACGTGAACACTGGCCACAGCGACCCGTTCACCGACCTCATCCCACGCGCCCGAGCGGCGGGCGCCTGGGTGCATGTCGACGGCGCGTTCGGCCTGTGGGCCGCCGCGTCCGGCCGGCGCCGGAACCTCGTCGCCGGCGTCGAGCAGGCCGACTCGTGGGCGACCGACGCGCACAAGTGGCTGAACGCGCCGTACGACTCGGGGATCGCGATCTGCGCGCGTGAGGAGGATCTGCGCCGCTCGTTCGCAGCCGATGCCGCCTACCTGCTGGGTGACACGGGACGCGTGCTGATGCATCTCGGCGTACAGCTGTCGCAGCGCGCTCGCGGGGTCGAGACCTGGGCCATCATCGCTTCGCGGGGACGCTCCGGGATCGCCGACATCGTCGATACCGCATGCGATCTCGCGCAGGAATTCGCCGCCGCACTCGAGGCGCAGGGAGCACGCATCCTGGCACCCGTCGTGCTGAACCAGATCCTCGTGCATTTCGGCGACGACGCGACCACCGATGCCGTCATCGCGGCCGTACAACGCGACGGGACGTGCTGGGCCGGCGGCACGACCTGGCAGGGCCGGCGGGCCATGCGCCTGTCGGTCTCGGACGTCGCGACGACACCGGAGGACATCGACCTGAGCGCGCGTGCGATCCTTCGCTGCTGGAACACCTACCGGAACCCTGTGACACCAACTGCAACGACAGACGAAAGTGAGCGCGAACGTGGCTGCTGAGGACCCCGTCATCATCGAGCGAGAAGGCCCGCTCCTGATCCTGACCCTGAACCGGCCACAGCGGATGAACGCCTTCACCGGGACGATGCTGCTGCTGATCTCCGACGCATGCGCCGCGGCAAGCGAGGACGACGAGATCCGCTGCATCATCCTCACCGGCGCCGGCGGCAACTTCTCCTCAGGAGCCGACCTGCGGGCCATGGCCGGCGACCCCGACGACCCGCACGCCGCCGCGCTTGCCCAGCGCTTCAAGGACGACCCCGATATCGCCGCTCGCGGGTTCCTGAAGATCGGACGCCCGAAGAAGCCCATCATTGCGGCGGTGGAAGGGGTCGCCATCGCCGGCGGCACCGAGATCCTGCTCGGCACCGACATCCGCGTCGCCGGTGAGACCGCCCGGTTCGGCGTCTCGGAGGCCCGGTGGTCGCTGTATCCGATGATGGGCTCGGCGGTCCGCCTGCCCCGCCAGATCGGCTACACCGCGGCAGCGGAGATCCTGCTGACGGGCAAGCACATCACCGCGGCCGAAGCGCTGCAGTTGGGCCTCGTCGGCCATGTCGTCCCGGAGGGTCAGGCCTTGGCGAAGGCCAAGGAGATCGCCGCCCAGATCTGCGCCAACGGCCCGCTCGCCGTCGAGGCGATCCTCGCGACGATCCGTGAGACCAGCGGCATGACCGAGGCCGAGGGCTTCGCCAACGAGCACGACCGGGCGGTGGCCGTGTTCGCGTCGCAGGACGCCAAGGAAGGCCCCAAGGCCTTCGCCGAGAAGCGCACCCCGCAATTCCAGCGCCGCTGACACGCGCTGGCACGTCACCGGAAGAGATGGAGGACAGCCATGGCCAAGGATTCCTGGGATGCCTCGCAGGCCCCGGTCATCATCGAGGCGGCGATCAACGGGGCGACCCCCCGAGAACGCAACCCTCACGTCCCCATCTCCGCTGACGAGATCGCCGCGGACGCGCTCGCCTGCCTGGAGGCGGGCGCGTCCATCATCCACGCCCACTGCAACCCGGTGGGCGGTCCTGATGTGGAAGTCGCCGAGCGCTACCTCGCAGCCTTCGAGCCGGTGTGGGAGAAACGTCCCGACGCGCTGCTCTACCCGACCGTGAACTTCGGTGCCGGCTCGCTCAGCTTCGGGCATCTGGCACCGATGGCCGCCCGGGGGCTACGGGTCGGGCTGCTCGATCCGGGGTCGCTGAATTTCGGACGCCGGGCCGAGGACGGAAGGCTCACCGGAGCTTTCGTCTACTCGAATTCCTTCGACCGCATCGGCGAGGTCTTCGAGCTGCACGAGCAACTGCGGCTCGGCCCGAGCCTGGCGATCTACGAGCCCGGCTTCCTGCGCGCGACGCTCGCCTGGCACCAAGCGGGCCGGCTGCCGGCCGGCGCGATGGTGAAGCTGTACCTGTCCACCGAGCAGGGTCTGTCGGGCGCACCGTTCGGTTTGCCGCCGACCGCCGCCGGCCTCGAGGCCTACCTGGAAATGCTCGACGGCACCGGGCTGGCGTGGGCGGTGTCGTGCGTCGGCGGCGACCTCGGCCGCCATGACATCGCCAGGCTCGCGCTGCGCCGCGGTGGTCACCTGCACCTGGGCCTGGAGTTCTACGGTGGTGACCGCCAACCCACCAACGTCGAGTTGGTCAGCGAGGCCGTCGCGCTGTGTGAGGCCGAGGGACGTCCGGTGGCCACCTGCGAGCAGGCCGCGCAGATCCTCGGCCTGCCCGGATAGCCCCCGCCCCCTCCCCCTTCCCCCCGAACCGCCGCGGTTGGTGCGGGAGTTCAGGTGGGAGGCGCGCGAGGCCGATACGTCCAGGGTGACGGCCTGGACCTCTGACGCCCCGCAACCCTTCGCGGACAACGCCGACTTCTGGCGTTCCGTGGCGGCGAGCGTCGACGCGCTGCTGGCGTTCGTGCTCGCCGCGGTCGTGACAGTGCTGGCCGGGCCGATCGGTGCGGTCGCGTTCATCGTGCCGGTCGCGCTGCTGGCACGCGCGGCGGTGACCGGCAGCCGTTCCGAACGTGAAACCCGGCCCGCGTTTTCCGGCCGCAACGAGTGGCGGCTGGCCGAACGCGAGGCGGTGGCCTCCGTGCTGGCGAAGGCTGTCGTGCGCAAGCGCTGGCCGCTGGCCCGCTAGAGGTCGGCCGCTTCGCGCAAGGCGTCGCGCGCCTGCAGGTCGTCCAGCGCCGCCACCGAGCGGGCCAGGAAAGCATCGGCGAAGACCCGGCGCCGCGCGGGCGCGTCCGCCGGGAACGTGACGACCTGGCAGCACGCCGGGACGGTGTACGCGGCGTGCACCCGATGAGCCAGCCAGGCTTCGTCCCAGGTGATGTCGGCTCCCCCGAGCGCCCGGCGGGCGTCCAGATAATGGCGCAGCAGGTCGCGCTCGTGATTTCGGCGATCGTCCGGCGACATCGCCATGGTCAGCAGGTAGCTGACGTCGCGCATGGGGGTGTTGACATTGATGATTCCCCAGTCGAGGAAACCGACCCGGCCACCGGCGAGCCGGTCGGTGAAGAGATTGCCGATGTGCGGATCACCATGGATGACCGTGTGCGGGCCCTCGTGCCACAGCGCCTGCACCTGATCGTGGCGGGCGAGGTAGAGCTCGGCGATGTCGACGAACGCGTCGCTGAGGCGGTCGCGGTGGTGCTCGATCCCGTAGCGCAGCATCGGCCCGGCGTAGCTGGTCGACGGGGTGAGCGTGGTGACCCATGGCGCCTCGGCCGCCCGGCGCTTCGGGTCCTCGAACCGCACATGCATCTCGGCGAGATCCTGCAACGCTCCGCCAGCCCCATCGGGCGTGATCCCCCACGTCCCGTCGGAGACCTCGCATCCGGTCGCGGTGAGGTCTTCCAGCAGCAGTGCGAACCCGCCCTCATCGTCGGTGACGGCCGCATGGGTGGCTGGTACGCGCAAGGAAAGAGTGGGCGCGAGGTCGGCGTAGAACAGCGCCTCCCGGCGTCCCATCCCCGTCGCGATGATGGTGTCGCGACGCGCCGGATCGGTCGGCGGGAGCTTGCCGAACATGGTCGGCGGCGCGGTCGTGTCACCGGCGTATTCCAAGCGCAGCCGGGCGTGGGCGTTGGTGACCTCATGGCGTTCGAGGACCTCGACGCCGGTCACGGTGACACCGGGGTGACGTTCCCTGAGCGCCTCGTTCAGCCAACCGGGGTCGATCTCGCCGGCGGTGCGGGGGATCACCCGCCGTCCAGCACGATCATCTCGCCGTTCACATAGGACGAGGCGTCGCTGGCCAGAAACAGCGCAGCGCCGACGATCTCGTCGGCGTGGGCGATCCGCCCGACGCTCACCCGCGACGCAGCCGCTGCCGCCGCCTCCTCGCTCGGAAGCGACGAGCGCAGGCTGTCGGTGTCGAACGTGCCGCAGATGATCCCGTTGACGCGGATCCCGCGCGGACCGTACTCCTGCGCGGCCGCGGCGGTGAGGGCGTTCAGGCCGGCCTTGGCAGCCGCGTAGACAACCGTGAACGGCGAGGGATGCGTGGACGCCTTCGAGCTGATGTTGATGATCGCGCCGCCCGGCCCCATGTGTGCGGCGGCCAGCGCCGACAGCCGCAGCGGGCCCTTCAGGTTGACCCCGATCGTCTTGTCGAACAGCTCGCTCGTCACGCCGGCGAGCGACGGCGGCACGGGCGCGATGCCCGCGTTGTTGACGAGCACATCGACCCGGCCGAATGCCCCGACGGCCTCGGCGATGAGCACCTCGCACTGGTCCCAGTCCCCGACGTGACAGGCGACCGCAAGGCTGCGCCGATCCATCTCCCGGATCTCCTGCGCGACGGCCTCGCACGCCTCGAGCTTGCGGCTGCTGACGACGACATCGGCCCCCGCCTCGGCGAATCCGAGCGCCATGGCGCGGCCGAGGCCCTTGCTGCCGCCCGTCACCACGACAACTTTTCCGTCCGCCCGCAGCGTCGGGATGGTCACGTCGCATCCGCGACAATGTTCACCAGTGCCTCCGCGACAATGTTCACCAGTGCCTCCGCGACAATGATCACCAGTGCCTCCGCGACAATGTTCACAGTTCCTCCGATGCAAGGTCAGCGGCACTCGCCAGCAGGAGATCGGCCTGCGCGCCGAAGAATTCGTGGATCGGCTTGCTGGACTCGCCGCGCAGGAACTTCGCGTAGCTTCCCTCCAGCGCAATGGCGAGCTTCCAACGGGCGAAGACGTCATACCAGCCGATCGCGGCGGTGTCACGTCCGGACGCGGTCGCGTAACGCTCGATGAGCTCGGCCTTGCTCGGCAGGAACGCGGGATCGAACCGCGGTTCCTTGCTCGTCCCGAGACGCATCGTGCCGTCCGGCCCGGGATGGAAGATCAGGGCCCACGCGAGGTCGACCAGAGGATCGCCGATCGACGACATCTCCCAGTCCACAATCGCCAGCAGTTGCACCGGTAGTCGCGGCGCGTAAAGCACGTTGTCGAGCTTGTAATCGCCGTGGCAGAGCGCCGCCGGCTGGTCGGGAGGGCTGGTCGTTTCGAGCCGGCCCGCGAGCTGCTCGGCGACCGGAAGCTCGCGTCCACCATAGGAATGCAGCTGCGAGATCCACCGGGATACCTGACGGGTGAGGTAGTTCCCGGGGCGCGCCAGGTCGCCCAGCCCGCAGGCTTGCCAGTCGACGGCGTGTACGGCGACGAGCGCGTCGATGAGTTGCTCGAGCGCGAGCGCGTGCTGCTCGGGAGCCGCCGCCCAGGCGGCCGGCAAGCGGTCGCGGATGGGCACCCCGTCGACCCGATCCATGAGGTAGAAGGGCGCCCCGAAGACCGCGCTGTCATCGCACGCAAGCACCGGCCGGGCGATCGCGACCGGCTCGTCCTTGATCGCGTCGAGGATGCGGAATTCGCGCAGCACATCATGCGCCGTCTGGGAGCTGGCGTGGCGCGGCGCCCGGCGCAGCACCCACTCCGCGCCCCCGCGAGTGACGGAGAAGATCTCGCACGAGCCGCCGCCGCGCATGGCCTCGACGCCGATCGGCTGTGCGCCACCCAGTTGCGCGTCGAGGAATCGCTCCAACGCTGCCGTATCGTCCGCCATCACACTCCAGCTTTCGCCGTGATCTCCCGGACCTGGCCGAGCCTGTCGATGACGAAGTCCGGACGCGGTACCGGCTCACCGCCCTTGCCGTCGGCCACCAGCCACGCGGTGCGCATCCCGGCGGCGGCGGGACCTTCGATGTCGTGCACGGTCGAGTCGCCGACGAACAGCACGTGCCGGGGATCGAGTCGGGCCTTGGCGAGCGCGTAACGGTAGATCGCCGGATCGGGCTTGCACGAGCCGGCCTCCTGCGAACTGGTGAGCGCGTCGACTGCGCCGCCCAGACCGAGCCGCTCGGCCAGCGGATGCAGCAACTCGTCGTCGATGTTCGACACGATCTGCACGTGCAGGCCGTCAGCGCGCAGGCGGGCGAGCGTGTCGAGGCAATCCGGCCGCAAGCGTGCCGCGTCGACCGTCGCGGCGTACTGGCGCTGCAACGCCTCCTGCGCCGCGGCCGGGTCGAGCTCTCCCCCGAGCTGCTCGGCCATGGCCACGAACGCCGTGCGGAAAAGGTCTGAATGCAGGTACGCCGGCGCCGACGCGACCGCGCGATAGGCGACGCCCATCCCCGCGCGGTAGGCCGCCCGCAGCTGGGTGTCAGGCAGCTGCACCCCGATCGCGTCTGCCACGAAATGCAGCTGCGCCAGATGGACCTCGCGCAAATCACGGTCGCTGAACAGGGTGCCGGCGAAGTCGAAGAACACCGCTTCGTAGCGCCCATGATGCGGGCTCATTGCACCCCCGCAGCGGCCCGCAGCTCCTCCCACTTGGCTTCAGCGGCGGGACGCCGGCTTGGGATGTGCTCGGTCGGCCACCCTTTCACCGGCGTGTACTTCTTCAGCAACGTGCGGGCGAGGACGGACTTGTGCAGCTCGTCAGGACCGTCGCCGATCGGACCGAAACGCGTACCGCGATACCACTCCTCGACCGGAAGGTCGCTGGAATAGCCGAGCGCGCCGCAGACCTGGATCGTGCGATCGAGCACGCCCAGCACGACCTTGGACACGTGAGCTTTGACCATGCCGAGCTCGGCACGCACGGCCGACGCCCCGTACTTGTCCATCTTCCAGGCGGTCTGGAAGGTGAGCAGCCGCGCCGCCTGGATCTCCATGTGGGACAGGGCGACGTAGTCCTGCACCATCTGGTGCTGGCCGAGCAGCTTGCCGTGCGACGAGCGTGAAACGGCGCGCTCGCACATGATGTCGAGCGAGCGCTGAGCCTGCCCGAGCCAGCGCATCGAGTGGTGGATCCGGCCGCCGCCGAGCCGCTGCTGCGCCAGCACGAACCCGTCGCCCGGCGCCCCGATGAGATGGTCGGCAGGCACCCGGCAATCGCGGAAGATGACCTCCGCGTGGTTGCCCGGCCGTCCGTACTCCGGCTCGGGGTGGGCCATCGTGCCGATGTCGCGCACGACGTCCATCCCGGGCGCGCCCGCCGGCACGATGAAGATGGACGCGTGCTTGTGTGGCCGGCCCTCCGGGTTCGTCTCGGCGAAGACCAGGATGATGTCGGCCGACGACGCGTTGGTCGTGAACCACTTGTGCCCGTTGATGACCCACTCGTCGCCGTCACGCACCGCCGTCGTCGTGACGACGGTCGGGTCGGCTCCCGCGACGAACGGCTCGGTGAGCGAGAAGGCGCTGGTGATCTCGCCGCGCAGATTGGGCCAGAGCCAGCGCTCCTTTTGCTCCTCGGTGGCGCCGTGCGCGAGCAGCTCCATGTTCCCGCTGTCGGGCGCCTGCACGCCGAAGATGGTCATCGAGTACATGCAGCGACCGATGATCTCCGACATCAGCGCCAGCTTCAGCTGCCCGAAACCGGGGCCGCCGAGCGCCGGATCGAGGAAGGCGCCCCACAGCCCCTGCGCCTTCACCCGATCCTGCAGGTGACGCTTCACGACCAGCCACTCGTCCGGCGGCAGCTCGCGCAGGACGGGCTCCAGCGGGATGAGCTCGGTGTCGATGAAATCGCGCATCCACTGCAGCTGCTCTTCGAGCTCCGGGTCTGCCTCGAAACCCCAGGCCATGGCGCCGCCCTCCGTCAATTGGATTACAGCGTAATCCAATTGTCAGTTGAGGGGATTCAGGCTGTTCGCGACGATCCACATGCTGAAGTACTGCGCCGACGCGCCGTACGCCTGAGCGAGCGCGACCTTGGCACCCTCGACCTGGTGCTCCCCGGCGATGCCGCGCACCTGCATGGCGGCTTCCGCGAAGCGCAGCAGGCCCGAAGCACCGATCGGGTTGGACGAGAGCACGCCGCCCGACATGTTGACCGGGAACGCGCCGCCGATCTCCGTGTCGCCGCGCTGGGTCATCTTCCAGCCCTCACCCTTGGCCGCGATGTGGTGACCTTCCAACCACATCGGCTCATACCAGCTGAACGGCACGTAGAGCTCAGCACAGTCGATCTGCTCGAGCGGACGCGTGATGCCGGCTTGGGCGTACACGTCGGCGGCGCAGTCGGCGGCACCGACCGGAGCCACCGGATCGCGACCCGGGAACTGCGACGGCTCGGAACGGACCGCCGATCCCAGGATCCACGCAGGCTGACGTCCGGCCTTCGCGGCCGCCTCGCCGCCCTCCTGGTCGGTGAAGACGACCGCGCAGGCACCGTCGGAAGAGGGGCACGATTCCAGGAAGCGCACCGGATCCCACATCATCGGCGACGCCAGCACCTTCTCCATGCTGATGTCCTGCAACTTCAAGTGCGCGTAAGGGTTCTTCAGGGCGTTCTTGCGGTCCTTCACCGCCACCATCGGACCGATCTCGGCGGGCGCGCCGGTGCGGTACATGTAGCTGCGCATGAAGGGCGCGAACGCGCCGCCGGCGCCGATGGAGAAGCCGCGACCCGAGCCCAGAGCGAACTGCGCGTTGCCTTCGGACTGCTTCTGGTAGGCCACGGCGAGGACCCGCTTGTGACGGCCGGTCTCGACGTGGTGGGCGGCCACGATGCCCGTGGTGCCACCGACCGATCCGGCGGTGTGTACCCGGAACATGGGCTTGCCGGTCGCGCCGAGCGCGTCGCTCAGATACAGCTCGGGCTTCATGACGCCCTCGAAGAGGTCAGGCGCCTTGCCCACGACGACGGCGTCGATGTCCGACCAGTCCATCTGGGCGTCCTCGAGCGCGCGCGTCGCCGCTTCGCGCACCAGGCCGCCGAGCGAGACGTCCCAACGCCTCGTCTTGTGCTGGGTCTGGCCGATGCCGACGATTGCACAGGGTTGATGCGCCATCAGTTGTTGCCGTCCTCGAGGATGCAGACCAGGTTTTGCTGCAGGCATGGGCCGGATGTCGAATGTCCGAGCGTCCGGTGCTTGCCGTTGTCACGGATCTGGCCGGCCGCCTCAGCAATACGGACGAGGCCGGTCGCCATGATGGGGTTGGAGGCCAACGGGCCGCCGGAGGGATTGATGACCGTGTCGGCACCGAGCCCCAACGCGGAGGACAGCAGCAGCTCCTCGTGCGTGAACGCCGACTGGATCTCGGCGACCTCGATCGGGCCCTCCTCGATGCCCGCGGCCTTGGCCGCCAGCGCCGTCGAGTTGGACGTTCGCAGATCGCGCATCCCCGGGTAGTGCAGCTCGCTGTAGTGCGCGAAACCCTTGATCCAGACGGGCTTCTCGCACAACTCGCGGGCCTTGTCGGCGCGGGCGATGATCAGCGCGCAGGCGCCGTCGGTGATCGGCGGCAGGTCGTGGCGACGCAGCGGGGCGCGCACGTAATCCTCGGCCAGCAGCGCGTCGACGTCGAAGTCGCCGGTCACCTGGTTGTACGAACGGTCCTTGCCCGCCCGCCGGTTACGCGCGGCGACCTCGGCCATCTGCCGCTCGGTGATGGTGCCCGCGTCGAGCAGCGCCCGGGCCTGCAGGGCCGCGAAGCTGACCGCGTCAGCCCCCAGCGGCGCCAGGTAATACGGGTCCATCTCCATCGAGTAGATCAGCGCCGGATCGGCTGTGGACGAGCGGCCGGAGCCCATCGCCAGCGCGACGTCGATGTCGTCCATCTGCAGCCGCAGGTACGCCTCGTACAGCGCCCACGCACCGTCCATCTCGACGTGGCTGTCGCGCTTGGGCGGCCACGCCCCGATGGCGTCGATGTTCTGCACGAACGAGAACGCCTGACCGGCGACGTAGTCGCAGCTTCCGGCGCAGGTGAAGTCGACGTCGGCGCGGGTGATCCCGGCGTCCTCGACCGCACCCGTGACGACCTCGACGAGCAACTGCGCCTCGGTCTTGTCGGTGTTACGAACCATCGGCGAGATGCTCCAGCCGATGATCGCGATGTCATCCATGTCTTTCAAAGCATCCCGCCTAGAGCAGTTTGTTGACGAGTTCGGGGTCTTCGACATCCGGCTCGCCGGTGGGGGCGAAACCGAGCAGGCCGCCTTCTGCCCGCGGGTTGTCCTTGCTGGCGCCGGAGGTGTCCCAGACCGCCCTCATGCGCATCCCGATGCGCAGCTCCTCGTTAGGGATCTCGAGCAGCGTCTGGTAGCCGAGAACGACGTCAGTGCCGTCGAGCCACACATGAATGCGGGCGAACGGCTCGGTCGCCGTCTGCCCCGGGTACTGGGTCGGGGTGATGATCGTGTAGTTGGTCAGCACCCCGGTGTGCGGCAGGTCGACCTCGTGCTCGGCGGTGAGCTCGATGGCGTCGATCGGGCAGAAGCCGCGACCGCCGGTGTAGGTCCGGCTGCAGATCGGGCAGCGCAAGCCGAGGAAACGGCCTTGCGAGCCGGCCTCCTCCGCGCGCTGTACGTTCGGCGTGATCGGGATCCGGTACGCGATGGACGCGTCGTACTCCATCATCGTGACCGGCTCCTCGGGAGCCGCCCCGTCGTTGGTCAGCGGGGTCTCCCCCGGGACGAACGCGTCGATGTCGGTGATGTGGCCGATGCGCTCGGTCTTCCAGCGGGGCGCGACCCGCATGCCGGTCGACATCGCCTCGATCGAGCCGGCGTCGACCGCATGCATCAGCGCGGTGTCGGCCCCGTCGAGCTTGATGAGGGCGAACGCGAACGGCTTCGAGACAGGGTGCTGCGAGGTCGGCTTGGCGACCCAGGACCACGACTCGACCGTTCCGGCCGGCCCGACCTCGACGAAGTCGTGCGGGAGCTCCGCGGCCGTGTCCGGATCCCACTCCAGCGGCGGCACGATCACGCGATCGCCGCTGCGGATACCGATAATTCGCTGCTCGGCGAGCCCGGTCAGGAAAGCACCGAGCACCGGACCGAGCGACCGCCGGTACGGGAACTTGACGGTCATCTCTGTTACTTGAACCAAAGCTGGCTCCCTAGGGCGGGATGGGTTGCCTTGGCAACCTACAACTCGGGTCCGGGCGATTCGGCGGCAGCCTCCCGGCAGCCTCGCCCCCGGGCCCATGGCACCATCAGGCGGTGATCGCTCCCCTGTCCGGTTTTCGCATCGTTGACCTGACCGTCGACCGCGGCGAGCTCTGCGCGCGGCTGCTCGGTGACCTCGGCGCCGAGGTCATCAAGGTCGAGCCGCCCGAAGGGTCCAGCGCCCGCGCGATCGCGCCGCTGCACGGTGGCCCCGGCGGCACCAGCCTGTTCTTCGCGGTTCGCAACGCCGGGAAGAAGGGCGTGGCGCTAGACCTTGGCACGGCCGAGGGGCTGGAGCGCCTGCACGAGCTGCTCGCCCACAGCGATGCCGTCATCCAGTCGAGCGAGGCCGGGATGGGGCTCGACGCCTACGAACTCGCCGCGCGCCACCCGCACCTCGTCGTCACCTCGATCACGTCCTACGGGCTGACCGGCCCCTGGTCGGGCCGGCTGGCCACCGATGGGGTGCTGTCCTCCACCGGAACGATCGCATTCAAGGCTGGGGTACCGGAGAAGAACCCGCTGTTTCCCCCGGCCTGCTTCGCCGACGACGGCAGCAGCGCCACGTTCGCCTTCGCCACCCTCACCGCGCTCTGGCAGCGCGGCGAGGACGGCGCCGGCCAGGTGCTCGACTGCTCGGTGAACGAGGCCATCGCCAACATGGGCGACTGGTCGATGTCGAACAACTACATCCGCCGGGTCGCGGGAGACAACTCGCCGGAAATCCGCACCGGCGCCGGCCCGGTATGGCCGTCCCTGCGCTGCGCCGACGGGTACGTCCGCGTGGTGATCCTCGCGCCGCGGCAGTGGCGTGCCATGCGGGCCTGGCTCGGCGAGCCGGAATACCTGCAGGACCCCGCCCTCGACACGCTTCCCGGCCGGCTCGGTATCCAGTCCGTCGTCATCAACCCGCTCATCGAGGAGCTCTTCGCCGGCCGGACGATGGACGACATCGCCGCCGAGGCCCAGCAGCGCGGCATCGTGTGCACCCCGCTCGCCACGGCGGCGGACGTGCTGCGCAACGAGCACTTCAAAGTGCGGGGCTCGCTCGTGGACGTCGAGCTTGGGCGGCGGCCTGCGTGGCCCCATCCCGTCAGGGTTCTTCGAGGTCGACGGCCACCGCGCCGGGCCGGTCATCGGACCGCCTGCCGTCGGCCAGCACACCGAGGAGGTCTTCGCGGACCTCGGTGAGCGCCGCTCGGCGTCCGGGGACGCAGCGGTCGGCGCCCCGCTCGCCGGGCTGCGAGTCGCGGACTTCGGGATCGGCGGCGTCGGTGTCGAGGTGGGACGCATGCTCGCCGAGTACGGCGCCGAGGTGCTGAAGGTCGAGAGCCGCAGCTACCCCGACTTCATCCGGCTCGCGACGGGCGGTGAGATGTCGCCGTCGTTCGCATCCTCCAGCCGCTCGAAGCTCGGGTTCGGTGCGAACGCCAAGCACCCCGACGGCAACCGCGTCCTCAAGCAGCTGATCGCCCGGTGCGACGCGCTGATCGAGAACAACTCCACCGGCGTCATGGACCAGCTCGGCCTCGGCTACGAGACGCTGAGCGAGGTGAACCCGGGCCTGGTCATGCTGTCCAGCCAGCTGATGGGATCGCGCGGACCGTGGGCCGATTTCCGCGGCTATGGCCCGAGCACGCGCGCCGCCGGCGGCATCGAGATGCTCTGGAACTACGACGATCAGGACGAGCCGGCCGGCGGGATGTCGATCTTTCCCGACCACCTGTGCGGGCGGCTCGGAGCGCTCGGCATCGTGGCCGGCTTGCTCGGGCGGCGCCGCGGCGGCGGCAAGGGCGCGCATGTCGAGCTCGCCCAGGTCGAGGCGACCCTCGGCATCGTCGGCGACCTGCTGACCAAGGAGGCGCTGGAGCCGGGAACCGTCCGGGCTACCGGCAACCGCCGCGAGCGCGGCACCCCGTGGGGCCTGTTCCGGTGCCAGGGCGACGAGCAGTGGGTCGCGATCACCTGCCGCGACGACGCCGACTGGGCAGCGCTCGTCAAGGTCATGGGGTCCCCCGAATGGGCGGCAGATGCTGAACTTTCGACGGCCCCGGGACGCGCGCGACGGGTCGCCGACGTGGAGCAGGGCGTAGCCGAGTGGACCGCCGGACACACCCGCGAGGACGTCGCCGACCTGTTGCAGAAGGCCGGCGTCCCGGCCGGCGAGATGCTCACCGCCCTGGAGTCGATCAGCAACGAGCACTACCTCGCCCGCGGCTTCCTGGTGGAGATCGACCAGCCGGGCGTCGTCGGTGAGCGGATGGCGATGGACGGGCCGGGCTTCTATGGCTCGCGGATAGCGCCGGTGCGCATCACGGCCGCTCCGTGGGTCGGCGAGCACACCCGCGAGGTCTGCCGCGACCTGCTGGGCATGGACGAGGCGGAGATCGAGCGGCTGGTGGCGGAATCGGCGCTCGAGGTCACGCCACCGCCCGGGGCCGCTTCGTGAAACCGACGCTCGTCGCCGGCCTCGCCGGGCAGATGAGCTTCGAGGTGACCGCCGACCGCACGACCGACCATGCCGTCCACGCCGTGCTCGCCACCCCCTCGATGATCGCGCTCATCGAGTGGGCGTGCTTCGGGGTGACGGCCGAGCATGTCGACCCGGGCGAGTCGACGGTCGGTACGCACGTCTGCGTCAGCCACGAGTCGGCGGTGATGCAGGGCGAGAGCATCGACATCAGCGCCGAACTGCTCACCGTGGAAGGCCGCAAGCTGACCTTCGGGGTTGAAGTCACCGGACCGCGCGGACGCGTCAGCGAAGGCACCCACCAGCGAGCCGTGATACGCCTGCCCGGTTAGCCGCCGACACACTCGCGCAGGAAGGCATGCAGCCGATCGCGGGCCAGCTTCCCGAGCACTGTCGGCGCCGACTCGACGCCGTGCGGGCCCTGCGGGTAGACCGCCAGCTCGACGGGTGAGCCCGCGGCCTGCAGCCGGGCCGCGACGAAGGTGGAGTCGTCCAGCAGCCAGTCCGCCGTGCCCACCGTGAGCAGCGAGGGCGGCAGGTCGTGCAGTGGTGCCCACAGCGGGGAGATCGCCGGGTGACGGGCCTCCTCGACGCTGCGCCCGGGCAGGTAGTGGCGGCGGTTGACGTCGTCACCCGTCGCGTACGGGACCTTGCCGACCATCTGCTTGGCGCTCGGCGTGCCGCCCCAGTCGTAGACCCCGTAGCACAGGTCCACGCCCGCAAAGGGCGGGCGGGCCCCCAAGCGGTCGCGCAGGCGCACCATCGTCAGCAGCGCCAGATATGCGCCCGCTGACTCACCGCCGACGAGCAGCCGGTCGGTGCCGAACTCCGCCTGCGCGTTCTCGATCAGCCACAGCGCGGCGGCCTCCGCGTCGTCCGGCCCGGCCGGGAACGGATGCTCGGGCGCGAGGCGATAGTCGACGCTCGCGACCGCGACGTTGCACGCCTCGGCGATCTGCCAGTTGCGCACGTCCATGCTGAGCGCGGAGCCCATCGTCATGCCGCCGCCGTGGTAGTGCAGGTAGACCCCGTTCACCACCTCGGGCGTCATCACTCTGATGGGGATCGGCGCGCAGCCACTGGTCGGGCCGGGGATCTCCCGCACCTCGGGGAAGTCGAACGTCTGGAAGCCGAACAGCCCGCCCGGCTTCATCGCGTCACGAATCCAGGCGAGTCCCTCGGGGGTGCTCGTATCGATCGAGCCCATCGCAGCGGTGGCTTCCATGACCGATGAGTTGAACGCCCGCTGCTCGTCCACATACTCCAGGAGCGCAGGATCGAAAAGGCTCATGCGAGTCACCCAACCACTGGCCGGCTCCCCTGGCGAGAGGACAACCATGCTCGGCAACAGCAAGGCGTTCAGCGGGTTCTCGGTCGATGACATCGCGAAGGCCCGTGAGTTCTACGAAGGTGTCCTCGGGCTACGCGTCACCGAGACGAACGGGATGCTGCGGCTGTATGCCGCCGGCGATCGCGAGACGCTCGTCTATCCCAAGCCCGATCACGCGCCGGCGACCTTCACCATCCTGAACTTCCCGGTCGACGACATCGAGGCGACGGCGGACGCGCTCGCGGTCCGGGGGGTGGAATTCGAGCGCTACGAAGGGGTCGACGAGCACGGCGTCTTCCGGCTCGGTGGACCGCCGATCGCCTGGTTCAAGGACCCGGCAGGCAACATCCTGTCGATCATCAAATTGGGCTGAGTACGTTCTTCGCATGCAATGGACGATCGGCGACGTGCGCGTGACCAAGGTGGTCGAGCACGAACTCCCCATCCCGCTGAACGGTCTGCTGACCGACGTGCCCGACGAGGCCGTCGCCCGGCACGGCTGGCTGGCACCCGACTTCCTCGATGCCGACGGCCTGGCCCGGCTGTCGATCCACGGCCTGGTCATCGACACCGGCGAGCGCCGCATCCTGGTCGACACCTGCGTGGGCAACCTGCGTGAGGGTCTGGTCATGCCGCCCGTCGAGAGCAGCTTCCCCGAGGCTCTGGCCGCGGCGGGGTACGCGACCCGGGACATCGACACAGTGGTGTGCACGCACCTGCACTTCGACCACGTCGGGTGGAACACCCGTCTGGTCGAGGGCAAGTGGGTGGTGACGTTCACCAACGCCCGCTACCTCATCGGCCGCGTCGAGTGGGAGCACTGGTCGGTCACCGACGGCGATTACAGCAACGTCGGCGACACCGTGCGTCCCGTCGTCGAGGCGGGCGCCGCAGACCTGGTCGAGGTCGACCACCAGATCTGCCCGCAGGTACGGCTCGTCCCTACCCCGGGGCACACGCCCGGTCACGTGAGCGTCGTGATCGAGAGCGGTGGGCAGCGCGCAGTCATCACCGGCGACATGGCCCATCACCCGATCCAGTTCGCCGAGCCCGACATCGCCGCGCCGGCCGACAGCGACTCACCGATGGCCGCCAAGACGCGCCGCATCTTCCTCGCCGAGCGCGCGCAGGACAGCGCGCTCGTCATCGGCACGCACTTCGGCGGACCGACGGCCGGGCGGATCGTTCCCGACGCCGACACCTGGCGGCTGGTCGCCGAGCCGGGTCGATAGCAGCCGTGCCTGGCCAGTCGATCGCCAATAACTTCGAGTTGGGCACGGTTTTGGTGCCCAAATGCGTGCGTTTCTCTTAATTTTTGGCGTCAGGGCAGCGGCCCGGCCTTACTTCGGCTGAAGCCGGGCGCCCCCGTCGATACGGATCGTCTCCGCGTTCATGTAGCTGTTGGTGATGATTTCCAACGCGAGCGAGGCGAACTCGTCGGCGGTGCCCAGCCGGTCGGGGAAGAGCACGTCGCGCTTCAGCTTGTCCTTGAACTCTTCCGAGGCCTCACCGGTTCCGTAGATCGGGGTGTCGATCAGACCCGGCGCGATGCAATTCACCCGCACGCCGATGACCGACAGATCACGGGCGACCGGGACGGTCAGGCCGACGACCCCGCCCTTGGACGCCGAGTAGGCCGCCTGCCCGATCTGGCCCTCGAACGCCGCCAGCGACGCGGTGTTCAGGATCGACCCGCGCTCCCCGTCCGCCTGCGGCTCGTTGTCCGCCATCGCGGTAGCGGCCAGCCGGATGCAGTTGAACGTGCCGATCAGGTTGATCCCGATCACCTTGGTGAACACGTCGAGATCGAACGCCGTCTCATACGTCGGCTGCCGCCCGACGGTGCGCATCGCGCTGCCGATACCAGCGCAGTTCACCAGCACCCGCAACGCGCCGAGCTCCTTCGCCTCCTCCACCGCAGCGATCACGGTGTCGGTGTTGGTGACGTCGGTGTGGGCGTAGGCGCCGCCGATCTCCTCGGCGAGCGCCACCCCGCGCTCGTCCTGCAGGTCGGCGATCACCACCTTGGCGCCCCGGCGAGCCAGCAGCCTGGCCGTCGCCTCCCCGAGCCCCGAAGCCCCGCCGGTGACGATTGCGGATGCCCCAACGATGTCCACTCAGATCCCCTTCACGTCGATAGGGACCCGACGCTACCCGCCGCTGGAGAGTGCCTTCTTGGCCGCGAACCAGCCGGTCATCATCGCGGTGAAGTGCTTGGGGTCGTAGATGTCCTCTTCGTACGACCAGAGCCCGTCACCCGCGTACTTCAGCAGCGTGAAGTTGTAGGCCTGGTGGATGCTGCCGTCGCCGGGGTCGGCCATGCGGTTCCAGACCTGGCAGGTGATCCACCCGCGGGCCTCGTCGATCATGTACCACTCGATGGGAAAGTGGATCATCTGATCGGCCGGCGGGGTGGTCATCGTCTCGCAGATCCACTTGCGGATGGCCTCGCGCCCTCCCATGCGCCCGTAGTTCGATTCGACGTATGTGGCGTCCTCGGTGAACAGCTCAGCCCACGGATTCCAGTCCCCCGAACTGCCCGCCGAAAGCGCCACCGCCTGAAAATTGGCGAAGGCGTTCTCGAGTTCGTCCCGCGTCCAACGTCCCATGGTTCTCCTCTGGCTGATGACCCCGAATAACCCCGGGCAAGGTATCCCCCGCCCTCCCCGCACCTTGCGCCGGGTCGCTGCTACCTAGGCTCGGACCCGTGCCCGAGCGTTCTTCAAGACCCATCACCGGCGAAACTTCGCTGCCGCCGGGATACGACCACCCGCACGCCTCCGAAGAAGCTCGTCGGATCGCTGAACAGGGCATGGTCCTGCGCGTCCAGGTCGGTTCGGGAGTGCATGGAACCTCCATCAGCGGCCAGGACGACCGTGACGAGATGGGTATCTGCCTGGAACCAGCTGAGTTCGTCACCGGCCTGGCTCGAGTGCCCAGCGGCATCGGGGGCACCGAGCCAACCGTCACGTTCGAGCAGTACGAGCGTCATACCGTTTGGGATGAGCCTGGTGGTCTTGCCAATCGCTCGGGCGCCGGTGATCTCGACGTCATCATCTACTCAGCCCGCAAATGGGCCCGGCTGGCGCTGAACGGCAATCCGACGGTGCTTCTACTGCTGTTCGTTCCCGATGAGGAAGTCGTCTTCCGCAACGAAGTGGGCGTCGAACTCGTCGACAACGCCCACCGCTTCGTCTCACGCCTTGCCGCCGATCGGTTCCTCGGCTACTTGCAGGCTCAGCAGGCGGCGATGATCGGTGCGCCTGGAGCCCATACGAATCGGCCTGAGCTGGTGGCAGTCCATGGCTATGACAGCAAATTCGCCATGCACGCCCTGCGCCTTGGCTATCAGGGGATAGAGCTGTTGACGACTGGCCGGATCACGCTCCCTGTCCCTGAGCCCGGGCTGAGCTACCTGCGAACAATCCGCCGCGGCGAGGTAGAGCTGGCGGAGGTTCTGGCCAGAGTCTCGCAAGCAGAGGCTCGACTGATCGAACTGCGGGACAGTTCGCGTTTGCCAGACCAGCCAGACCGCCGTTGGGTCGACGAATGGCTGCACAGAAGTCACTTGGCCTATTGGCAGCGGCTGCCGTAGCCCGCACCCGCACACCGGATTGCGTGTGCGCCGAAGCCATCTGTCAGAGTCGCCAGGTTCGAGGATTCCTGATCGAGAAAGGGCTCAGCCGATGGCCGACGCACGGATCGACGGAGAAATCGCCGGGAAGATCGCCCTCGTCACCGGGAGCGCGAGCGGGATCGGCCGGGGCATCGCCCACGAGCTCGCCCGCCGCGGCGCCGATCTGGTGCTCGCCGACATCCACGAGGCGCGCCTCGCCGAGGCCGTCGGGGAGGTGAAGGCGCTCGGGCGCGAGGCCCTTGGCGTGGTCTGCGACGTCTCCAGCGACGCAGATATGGAACGACTTCGCGATGCGGCCTTCGAGCGGTTCGGACGCGTCGACATCCTCTGCAACAACGCGGGGGTCGCGGTCCTGGGTCCGCCGGAGCGCGTCGCCATGGCCGACTGGGAGTGGATCCTGCAGATCAACGTGCTCGGGCTGGTGCGCGGCGTGCGGGCGTTCGTCCCCGCCATGCTCGAGCGCGGCACCGGCTACGTCGTCAACACCGCGTCCATCGCGGGCACCTGGGCCTACACCTGGGACGCCGCTCCGTACGTCACGTCGAAGTTCGCGGCGTACGGCTACTCCGAATCGCTCGCGCGCACCTTGCGCCCCCAGGGCATCGGGGTGTCGGTGCTCTGCCCCGGACTCATCACGACCAACCTCGTCGAGTCGGTACGCGTGTCCGGCGTTCCCGACGACCGGCGCGCCGAGTGGTCCTACCTGCCACCCGAGATGCTCGACCCCAAGGACCCCGAGGACGTCGGCGTCATGGTGTGCGACGCCATCGCGGCCGGCCGGTTCGCCATCTTCACCCACGACATCGACGAGCAGCGATTCCGTGAGTGGCGCACGGATATCGACCGCTCGCTCGCGGAGGTCATCGCGAGCTCGCCGGTGCCGCCGCGCATCGTGGGCTGAGCCGGACGGGGATCTCGTCGTAGCCGCGCAGCACCCGGGTGCCGCGCCGGGTCGGAGTACCCGCGAGCGTCAGATCGGGGAAGTGGTCGAAGAGCGTCCGCAGCCCGATCTCGCCTTCGAGGCGGGCGAGTGCGGCACCGAGGCAGAAATGCGCGCCGGCGGAGAAGGCGAGATGATCGCGAGCGTTGCTGCGGCCGACGTCGAACCGGTGCGGATCCTCGAACACGGCCGGATCGCGGTTGGCCCCACCGAGCAGCGCGACGACCAGCTGACCGGCCTGCAGTGCGGATCCCGCGAGCCGGGTGGGCGCCATCGCCACGCGCGCGGTGCGCTGCACCGGGGAGTCGTAGCGCAGCACCTCCTCGACGGCGTTGGGCCACAGTGACGGCTCGGCGCGCAGCCGCTCCAGCTGGTCGCGGTGGCCCACCAGCTGCACGGTGCCGTTGCCGATCAGGTTGACGGTCGTCTCGAAGCCGGCGCCGAGCAGCAGCATCGCCGTGGCGGCGAGCTCGTCTTCCGACAGCCGTCCCTCCTCGTCCTTCACCTGCACCAGCTGGCTCAGCAGGTCCTCGCCCGGCTTCTTGCGCAGCTGACCAAAATGACCGAGCATCCAGCTGCGCATGGCGGTCAGGTCGCGCTCGGCGCGCCGGAACTCCGCGTACGTGATGCCGATGTCGAGCGTGACGGCCGCGCCGTTGCCCCACGTGAGGAACTGCTCGCGCATGTCCAGCGGAACGCCGAGGATCTCCGCGATGACGGTGACCGGCAGCTGCGCCGCGTAGCCGGCGACGAGGTCCACCCCGTCGGCCCCATCGGTGGCCAGCTCGTCGAGCAGCTCGCCGGCCAGCACCTCGATCCGTGGGCGCAGCGCTTCCATGGCGCGGGCGGTGAACACCCGGCTGACGAGCCGGCGATAACGGGTGTGCACGGGTGGGTCGACCGCCAGCATCGACGGCGGGTCGACGGGCGTGAGCACCGCGCCCCGCGATGACGCTTTCATGAGCATCAGCAACGGCCTGGGCAGGGATTCGGGCCGCAGGCCCACGCCGAACGCGTCGCTGCGCAGCAGGTTGGCGCAGACGCTGTGGCTCGCGGTGACCAGCCCGAACGGACCCCGGCTGAGCAATCCCCGCTCGCGGATCGCGTCGTAGGCCTCGAAGGGGTCGGCGCGCAGTGACGGATCAGTCATGAGCCGCGCGTCCAAGCTCCCCCGGCGGGCCTCGCGGCGCAGCAGTGCCCCGGCCAGACCGTGCCGGGCGAACCAGCGGACCCGCGAGAGGGCGCTCATGCCCCCAGTCTGCCAAGTGGAGCCGGTGGCCTACATTCCCGTGCCATGACCGAAGTGGGAATGTGCCCCGCGTCGCTGATGGCCGACTTCATGAGTCCCTCCGGGGACGACGTGCGAGCCGCCGTCGACGCATCCCTGCTCGCCGGCGCCTCGGCGGCGTCCACCTGGACCCTGCACTTCGACGCCCTCGGCGGGCTGGAGGCGGCTGCCCGCTGGCTGAACTCCTCCGGCCTGCGCACCGAAGTGGTGGAGGCCGCCTCGAACTGGGCCCACGGCGACCCGGCTGCGGCGGACACCGAGGGACGGCAGATCGCCGAAGCCGCGGCCGCCGTGGGCGCCTCCATCGTGATGGCCGTCTGCCTCGAGCCGACGCTCGACGACCTCGACCGGGCGCGCGACAACCTGGCCGTGGTCGTCGCCCACGCCCGGGACGCCGGCGCGCGTACCTGCGTCGAGTTCCTGCCCTGGACCGGCATCCCCGATCTCGCGACCGCCTGGTCGCTCGTCGAGCCGCTCGGCCCCGACGCCGGGATCCTGGTCGACGCGTGGCACTGGCAGCGCCAGCCGGGCGGCCCGAACCTGCCAATGCTGTCGAGCATTCCGGGCGATCGGGTCGGATACGTCCAGCTATGCGACGCGGCCCCGGGCACCTCGACCGACATGATCGAGGCCATGGCCGGACGCCTGCTGCCGGGCGACGGCGTCGTCGACTTCGCCTCCCTGGTCGGGACGCTGAACCAGATCGACGCGCATCCGTTCGTCGCCACCGAGGTGTTCAACCCGGGCCTGCTGGCCGAGCTCGGGACCGCCGAGTTCGCCCGGGGATCCATCGCCAGCGCGAAGCGCCTGCTCGCTGCCGCTCCGTCAGCGTGACCGCGCCCGGCCACGGACGGCTTACCCGCCCAGCCCAGCCGGTCCACTGCCGGGCGAGAACAGGTGACGAGATAGCCGACGAGGTAGCTGACATGGCATGACAGCAGACCCGATGTGAGGTAGGCATGCAGGGGTAACGTCCTCGGCCGTATGGGGGCGGGAGCGCCCGGCTTGGGCGTCATCGGAGTCTGACGCAGGAGTAACCGTGCAGGTTTACGACAAACTGTTCATCGGCGGAGAGCTCGTCGCCCCTCTCGGCAACGGGACCATCGACGTCATCAACGCGTCGACGGAGGAGATCGCCGGCCGCGCCCCCGAGGCGACGACGGGCGACATCGACCGTGCCGTCGCCGCGGCTCGCCAGGCCTTCGATTCTGGCCCCTGGGGCAAGACCTCGCCGCTCGAGCGGGCCGAGCTGCTCCAGCAGCTCTCGAAGGGCATCCAGGCGCGCTACCAGGAGTTCGCGGAGGTCATCTCCACCGAGACCGGCTGCCCGGTGTCGAGTTCGGTGATGATGCAGGTCTTCGCAGCCACGATGGTGATGGACTACTACGGCGGCATGGGCGCCGACTTCCCGTTCGAGGAGCATCGCCAGGGCGTCATGGGCCCGGTGCTCGTACGCCGCGAGCCGGTCGGGGTCGTCGGCGCCATCGTCCCGTGGAACGTCCCGCTGTTCGTCACGGCGCTCAAGCTGGCGCCCGCCCTGATCGCCGGCTGCACCGTCGTGCTCAAGCCCTCCCCGGAGACCGTGCTGGACTCCTACCTGCTCGCCGAGGTCGCCACCGAGATCGGGCTTCCCGCCGGCGTGCTCAACATCGTGACCGCCGGCCGTGAGACCAGCGAGCACCTCGTGACCCACCCGGGCGTCGACAAGATCTCGTTCACCGGATCGGGCGCAGCGGGACGCCACATCGCGGCGCTCTGCGCGCAGGACCTGCGCCGGGTCACCCTCGAGCTGGGTGGCAAGTCCGCGGCCGTCGTGATGGAAGACGCCGACCTCGAGCCGAGCCTCGGACACATCATCTCCAACGGGCTGATGAACAACGGCCAGGCCTGCATCGCCCAGACCCGGATCCTCGCTCCCCGCTCCCGCTACGCCGAGGTCGTCGACGCGCTCGCCGCCAAGGTCGGTGCGCTGAAGGTGGGCAGCGCCCTCGACGCCACCACCGAGATCGGCCCGCTGGTGGCCAACCGCCAGCGCGAGCGAGTCCTCGGCTACATCGATAAGGGCAGGGCTCAGGGCGCCCGCGTCGTCACCGGCGGCGGACGCCCGTCCGACCAGGACCGCGGCTGGTTCGTCTCACCGACGGTGTTCGCCGACGTCGACAACCACATGACCATCGCCGAGGAGGAGATCTTCGGCCCGGTGCTGTCGGTCATCTCCTACGACGGTCCCGACGACGCCGTACGGATCGCCAACGACACCACCTACGGCCTGTCCGGCGCTGTCTACGGCGAGGACGTGGGCCTGGCGACCGACGTCGCCCGCCGGCTGCGCACCGGGACGGTCGCGGTGAACAACATGTCGCCGATGGACTTCGCGGCACCGTTCGGCGGGTTCAAGCAGTCCGGGATCGGACGCGAGCTCGGTCCGGAGGGTCTGCAGGCCTACCTCGAGTACAAGACGATCACCTTGCCGAACTCGGGTCCCGCCGTCGGCGCCTGACCCCCGCAGCAATCCAGCGGCCGGTGGTCCGGGAGAGATCCCGGGTCACCGGCCGTTTGCGCTAGGCGGTAGGTTGCGCGGCCATGCCCCTGACGACCTCTACCAGCGCCGGCGTCGTGACCGTCACCATCGACCACCCGCCGAGCAATCTGGTGGACGGGCCGTTCATCCAGGCGCTGCTCGAAGTGCTGGCACGCTCGGAGGCTGACCCTGACGTACGGGTGCTGCTCTTGCGCAGCGCCGACCCGGACTTCTTCCTGATGCACGGCGACGTCGAGCAGATCCTCGCGATCCCCACCGGCCACTATGCGCCGGCGACCGAACCCAACGTGGCGGCCGCTACGTTCCAACGCCTGTCCGCGGGCCGGCTGGTGACGATCGGCCTGCTCGACGGCGCGGCGCGGGGCGGCGGCTGCGAGTTCCTCTCGGCGCTGGATCTGCGGATAGGTTCGCCCCGCAGCGTCATCGGGCAGCCGGAGGTCGCCATGGGGATCCTCCCGGGCGCCGGCGGAACCGCTCGATGGCCGCGGCTGGTCGGCCGGGCGCGGGCGCTGGACATCCTGCTCAGCGGTCGCGACGTCGGCGCCCAGGAGGCGCTCGACATCGGATGGCTCGACTGGCTCGTCCCCCGTACCGATCTCGACGCCGCGGGGGCGCAGCTGGCCGGACGCCTTGCCGCCATGCCGGCCGGGTCCATCGCCGCCGTCAAACGGGTCGTCGACATCTCGCTCTCATCGCTGGAACCGGCTCTGGTCGCGGAATCGGACGCGCTGGCCGCCCTGCTCTCGGAGGGCTACCACCAGGCGCCGATGAGGGCCTTCCTGGCAGCCGGCGGGCAGACGCGAGAGGGCGAGACCGAGCGGATGCCGCAGCTGCTGAGCGCGATGTTGGACCGGCCGAATAAGGACTGAAGGCCCGGTCACATAGGGCTTCGCAAGGCTGATACTTGCAGAGATGCCCCTCGAGAACGTGCGCCCCGGACCGCAGGAAGAGCACGCCACGCCCGCCTCCGCCATCCCGGCTCCGCCGCTGCCCACGCACGGCGACCGCCCGGCATCCGGAACATCAGGTCTGGTCGCGCTCAGCACGTCCGACAGCCTTCGGCTGCTCTCGAGCCACGAAGTCGGACGGGTGGTGTACACCGACGGCGGCCTTCCTGCCGTGACCCCGGTGAACTACGCCTACGACGACGGCCACATCGTGATCCGTACGACCGAAGTATCCCGGTTGGCGCGCAAGGTGCCGCGCACGATCGTGGCGTTCGAGGTGGACGAGGTCGACCGGCTGGCCCGCTGCGGTTGGAGCATCGTCGTCACTGGACCGTGCGAGATCGTGACCGACGAGGCGAGGCTCGCGCACATCGCGACGCTCGATCTCGACCCGTGGCTGGCCGGCAAGCGCAGCCTCGTCCTGCAGATCGCCGCCACCCTCGTGACCGGTTATGAGATCGCCGAGGACGGCCCGCTGGCCGATGGCGTCGCTTAGCTGCCGGACGGGGCAGCTATGTTGCCGTCATGACCTCGGCGGCCCCCACGAGCAACCCGATACGTTCCCTCGAAGGCCGTCGCATCGTCGTCACCGGCGCCTCTGCGGCCGCCGCAGCAATCACTGACGCGCTGTCCGTGGCCGGAGGGCAGGTGCGGCGAATTGCCGATGGCTTCGGCTCGGAGGCCGCGGTGGCGCAGGCCCTGAACGCGGCGGAGAGTGATCTCGGCGGGGTCGACCAGGTGCTGCATGCGTGGGTGCCGGACTCCGTCATGACCTCGGCCTCGTTCATGTCGCTGGACGAGCAGGCCTGGCAGGACGGCTGTGAGGCGGCCCTGTCGGGCGCCTGGTGGCTCGCTCGTCAGGCCATCCCCCTGCTGCTCAGAACCCGCGGCTCACTGGTGTTTCTGGTACCGACCGTCGGGATGTCCGGCGCTGCCGACTACGCGATGCTCGGCTCGGTCGCCGAGGGCATCCGGGTGCTGGCGAAGGGATGCGGCCGCCAGCTCGGCGCGGACGGCGTGACGGTCAACACGATCGCCACCGCAGCATCGCTATGGATGCCTCCTGACGATGCGAAGGCGGTCACCGGCGCCACGACGCTGTCCACTCCTGCGTTCGGACGCTCCAGTGATCCCGGGGAGGACATCGCCCCGCTGGTGGCGCTGATCGGGCAGGCCGAAGCGCACTTTGTCACGGCGGCGACCGTCGTCGCCGACGGCGGCATCTGGATGGGACTGTGATGGGCGAACCCTTGCTCGCCGGACGCACCGTCATCGTCACCGGCGCCGGCGGCGGGGTCGGCGCCGGCATCGCCCTCGCGTGCGCCGAACACGGGGCGAATGTGGTGATCGCTGCGCGCCGTACCGCGACGGGTGACGAGGTGGCGCGGCAGATCGAGAGCCGCGGCGGGAAGGCGCTGTCGGTTCGGTGTGACGTCGGGGTCGCCGCCGATGTCGACGCCGCCGTCGCAGCGACCGTGGAGCGGTTCGGCGGTCTGGACTGCATGGTGCACAACGCGCTGGCTCCGGTCGGTCCGCCGCGAGGCATCCGTGACGTGCCGGACGACGTGTGGCAGGCGATGGTGTCGACGGCCGTCCGCGGCTCGTACCTGTGCGCCCGCGCGGCCTTTCCCCAGCTGCGCGACCGGCAGGGTTCGCTGATCCTGCTGACCTCTGCGGCCGGCGTCGAGGGCAGCCCGTACCTGCCCGCGTACGGCATGGTGAAGGCCGCCCAACGCGGGCTGCTGAAGAGCCTGGCCCGGGAGTGGGGGCCGCTCGGGATCCGGGTGAACGGGATCGGCCCCGTCGCCATGACCCCGGCCATGGAGGTGGTCGCCAAGACCAGCCCGGTCTTCACTGACGGGCTGCTGGTCAATCGCACCCCGCTGCGCCGTATCGGCGAGCCGGAGGCCGACATCGGCCCGGTCGCGGTCTTCCTCGCCAGCAACCTCTCGCGCTACGTCACCGGCCAGACCCTCATGGTCGACGGCGGCGGCTTCATGGCGTTCTGACGCGACAAGCCAGAGACCGGGCGTGCAGTTGGCGATAACGGCGTTCTAGACTCCCCCTCGACCAGAGGAGGAGATCCCCATGAGCGCCCTGAACTTCTCGTACTTCGACTGCGACAACCACTACTACGAGGCCACTGACGCGTTCACCCGGCATATCGAGCCGCAGTACGCCAAGCGCACGATGCAGTGGGCCACCGTCAACGGCAAGCTGCGCCTGCTCGTCGGCGGCGCCATCAACCACTTCATCCCCAACCCGCAGTTCGACCCGGTCTCCAAGCCAGGCGCCCTTGACGAGTACTTCCGCGGGCGCAACCCCAAGGGCCAGGACACCCGCGAGCTGTTCGGCGAGCTCGACCCGATCTCCCCCGCCTACCGCGACCGTGATGCCCGCATCACGCTGATGGACAGCCAGGGCATGGGCGGCGCGATCTTCCTGCCGACCCTGGGCGTCGGCATGGAGCAGGCACTCATCAACGACGTACCCGCGATGCTGGCCGCGTTCCGCTCGTTCAACGAGTGGATGAACGAGGACTGGGGCTTCGCCTACCAGGAGCGGATCTTCGCGGCGCCGTACATCACGCTCGTCGACCCGGACAACGCGGTCGCGCAGCTGAAATGGGCGCTCGAGCGCGACGCACGGTTCATCGTCATGGTGCCCGGCCCGGTCATGACCCCGTCCGGCGGAAAGTCCCCCGCCGACCCGATGTTCGACGGCTTCTGGCAGCTGGCCAACGAGTCCGGCATCACGGTGCTCTACCACGGCGGCGACAGCCGTTACAGCAACTACCTGGTCGACTGGGGCGAGGGTGGCCACACCGAGTCGTTCCGGGCGAATGCCTTCCGCGGGATCGCGTCGCCCAACCCGACCCAGGACACTCTCGGCAACCTGCTGGCCCACGGCCACTTCCACAAGTTCCCGAACCTGCGGGTGGCCGTCATCGAGACCGGCTCGGACTGGGTCTTCCACCTCTACGACAAGCTGAAGAAGTCCTATGGCCAGGTGCCCTACCTGTACCCGGAGGACCCGCGCGAGACCTTCAAGCGCCACGTCTGGGTATCGCCGTTCTACGAGGACGACCTCGCCGGCTTGAAGAACCTCGTCGGGGTCGACCGGATGCTCATGGGCTCGGACTACCCGCACGCCGAAGGCCTGGAGGATCCGGGCAGCTACCTCAAGGATCTGAAGAACTTCAACTTCACCGACGACGAGTGCCGCCTGGTGATGCGTGACAACGGGCTGTTGCTGGCAAGCCGCACGCCTGCCTGACGATCTAGGCCTGCTTCTCGGGAGCCGGCAGGTCCGCGACCCGGGCGAGGAACTCGCCCACCCGGTCATAGACCTGCCGGCTTTCGCGTGCCCAGGGCAGCAGGAACGGAAAGACGTGAAACATGCCCTCGGCCTCGTAGGCCTCGCAGAAGTTGCCGGCGGCGGTGAGCTGGTCGACGAGCGTGCGGATGGCGTCGCGGAAGATCTCGTCCCGCCCGTAGGCGACGAAGGTCGGCGGCCACAGCGAGAGGTCCTGGCCAAGGATCGAGACACCCGCATCGTCTGGGTCGACGCCGTGCAGGTACGGGCTACTCGGGACGTTCCACGGCAGAATGTCGAGCGCCGCGTTGTCGGTCACCGAAGGCTCGTCCAGCGCCAGGCTGACCTCCGGCGAGAAGAGCACGACCGCCGCCGGACACGTCGTCCCGCGCATCGCGCACGCGTTCAGCACGCTGCCCGCCAGTCCCCCTCCGCCGGAATCGCCGGCGATGAACAGCGGCAGGTGGGTGTCGTCGACGTCGTGAATCGCGTGCAGTGCGGTGATCACCGAGACGATGTCGTCGGTGGCCGCCGGGTAGGGGAATTCGGGCGCGAGCCGGTAGTCGGCAGCGAAGACCTCGCAGCCCGTTACCCGCGCGAGGTGGGCCATGAAGAGCGCGTACATCGTCGGCGAGGTACCGATGTAGCCGCCGCCGTGCAGGTAGACCATCCGTGCCACCGGCTCGGCGGCACGCTGGCGAAACCACAGGCCGGGAACCCCGCCAATCTCGTCCGCGCTCATGCCCACGCCCTGCGCCGACACGAACGGCGGCAGCACGGCCCCGCTGAGGTCGTCGAGCAGCACCTCGAGCGAGCGGAACTCGTCGATCGGCAGCGAGGTGACGTAGCCGATGAGCGAGCGCAGGAACTCGCGGGTCGACGCGACCGCGACGTTGCGGAACGGATTGCGCGGCCCGCGCCACGGCGCTCGTAGCGGGATCCGGGCGATAGCAGCAACGAACGCGCCGCCGAGGCCGACCACGTCGACGGCCGTGATCGCCGGGCTGGCGGTCACCACCTCGGGCCGGCGGCCCATCACCATTTACGGCCTCCCGGGCGGCGCCCAGTGGGCGGGTCGATGTCGTTGCGCGGGTAGCCGGGTTTGGTCATCACCGGTCATCGCGTCCAGCTGCGACTGGCTGAGAAAAAGCGTCTGGCTCAGATCGGTCCCTGAGACATCGGCGGCGCGCAGATCGGCCCCGGTCACGTCGGCCATGCGCAGCCTCGCGCCGCGCAGGTCGGCTCCCAGCAGGTACGCGCCGCGCAGGTTGGCCCCGTCGAGTTCGGCGCCGCGCATGTCAGCAGCGACAAGGTCAGCTCCCCGCTGATCAGGCGCGCCGGCAAAAGCGGCTCGTGCGAGCGCGCTGGCGCGCTGCAGCACGGCATTCACGCCGTCCCTGTGGGCCGAGATGTCCATCGCGCACAAGGCGCTGGCATCGCCGTCGGCCAGCCGCAGGGTCTCCTGCTGCGCCGCGACGATCTCGGCGCGGATCGGGTGGGCCGCGTCCAGCGCCCCGGCTTCCTCGAGCAACCAGAGCAATTCGTGGAGCTGGCGCATGACAGAAAACGCCTCGAACATCGGCTCTGCGGTCTCGGGCCGGACCCTCCAGGAGACGCCGCCGAAGGTGTGCTGCGAGATGCGCTGGCCGGCGCCGAAGCAGTCGTAGACCACGCAGCCGGGAAAGCCCCGCCCGCGCAGCGCGGCGTGAATGCCGCACCCGAAGTCGGTCTGCAGATGACGGCAGGGCTGACCAGCCGGCTTGCTGAAGGCGAAGTCGGCCGACTCGGCAAAGCCGGGAGCCACGCAACACAGCCCGAAGCAGCGCGAACACTCGGCGCGCAGCTCGGTCACGAGCTCCAAGCTACGCAGCACTCATGCCGGCTTGGGCTGCTTTTCCGGGTTGACCCAGTCGGCAGGCGGCCAGCCGGGCAGCAATCCGCGCCGCTTCGTCTCGCGCTGCGCGAGCACGATCTGGCCCCGCAGCTCTTCGGCCTCCGGACTGGTGGCGAGCCACGCGATGGCGACGCCGATGACCGGCGGGGTGGCGACGGCGAAGTGTGCCGTGAATTCGCCGCCGGTCCCGCGCGCTTCTGCCGTCTCGGTGACCACGTAGCCGGGGTCGATGCTGAACGCCCGGATGCCCTGCTCCCCGTGCTCGACCTCGAGCATCGGCGCGACCCGGGCGAACGCCGCCTTCGACATCGCGTAGACCATGCCCCAGCCGCCCTGGCCGATCTTGCCGGGCGGGTCGCGGTACGCCGTCGCCGAAATCATGTTCATGATCGTGCCGCCGCCGCGCTCGATCATCAGTGGCAGCACCTCGCGGATCAGCACGAGCTGACCGAAGACGTTGCCTTCGAAGATCTTGCGCATGTCGGAGAAATCGACGTCCAGGAACGGGACCATCGTTCCGGCGCCCTGGTAGATGCCGTTGTTCACGAGCACGTCGACGCCGCCGAAATGCTCGACAGTCGCGGCAACCCCGTCGACCAGCGACTGGTGGTCGAGCACATCCATGCGAACGCTGAACGCGCGAGCACCCTCGGCCTCGATCTCCGCGACGGTGGTGTCGAGCGAGCCCGGAAGAACGGTGCCGTCGACGTGGCGGCCCTCGCCCTCGTGAATCGTGCGCGCTGACACCGCGACGTCGTATCCGGCCTTGGCGAGGTTCACCGCGGCGGATTTCCCGATGCCCCGGGAGGCGCCCGTCACCAGTGCCACAGGACGATTCTTCAGCCATGGCCGGAACCTACCCGGCTGCCCCGTGACCGCCCGGCGCCGGGTGCGCTGAGAGAGTGGGCAGATGGCATCCCTCGTCCCCCCGCGATGGCTGGGCCTACGGCCTGCAACTGCCGATCCAGACGTTGACCCGCTTCCAGGTCGACCCGTGGGAGGACGCGGCCACCGTCGGCGATCTCGTTGCTGTGGCGCAGCAAGCGGAGGCCACCGGGCACGCGTTCGTGGGCGTGTGCGACCACACCGCGATTCCGGGTGATGAGAGCGCCGCGCAGATGTCCACCACCTGGTACGACCCGATCGCCACCTTGGGATTCCTCGCGGCGCATACCCGAGCGGTACGGCTGCTGTCGGAGGTCTGGGTCGCCGGCCACCGCCATCCGCTGCAGACCGCGAGCGCCTTCGGCACCCTGGATCACCTCTCGGGGGGACGGGTCATCCTCGGGGTCGGCGCCGGCCACCTCGAGGGCGAGTTCACCGCGCTCGGCACCCCGTTCCATGAGCGCGGCGCCATCTTGGACGAGACCCTCGAGGCGCTGCAGGGCGTCTTCGGTGACCGCTTCGCGTCCTTCAACGGCAAGCGCTATCGCTACGGGCCCGTCGGCGTCGGGCCGCAGCCGGCGAGCGGCGCGCTGACGACCTGGATCGGCGGCAGTTCCCGTGCTGCCTGGCGCCGGGTCGGCAGGTACGGTGACGGCTACATCCCGATGGGAAATCCCCTGACACAGTATGGGGAAATCGTCGACGCGATCCGCGAGTCCGCCGGCGCGCACGGGCGCAGTAAGGCTGCCATCGACATCGGCTACATGCCGGGCCCGGCTCATCTCACCGGAGCGCCACCGGGCGAGTTACGGCCGGTCCAGATCTACGGCGCCGAGGTCATGGCCGAGCGGGTACGCGCCGCCCGGCAGGCCGGCGCCACCGTCATGCATCTGAAGTTTCGCGGACGCACCCTCAGCGAGTACCTGGAGCAGTTCGACGCGTTCGCCGAGCAGGTCGTCCCGCTCGTCAACGAGGGTTGAGCCGCGCGTTCGGCGCGCGCCCATCCACCACGTCGCGCGGCAATAACTGGGAAATCGACCTCAACCGTCGCTCTTAACGCACATCACCCAGTTATTGCGCTCCCAGCCGTCCAGCAGGGCGCCGAGTTACGCAGGCCGACCTCACTTGGGGTTGATACGCACCACGACCCGGCCCATGGTGCGGCGCTGCGCGAGATCGGTGACCGCCCGCGGCACGTCGCCGAAGTCGACGATCTCGGTCACCAGCGGGCGGTAGCGTCCGGCTGCCACCAGCTCGTCCAAAGCCGCCTGCGTCTCGGCATGAATCTCGGTCATGCGCGGTCGCGAGTAGCCGCCGAGGGTCACGCCGACGAGCGTGTGGTTGAACAGGTAGAAGTGCGGATCGTGCGGGACCAGACCCCCGGCGTGACCGCACAGCACGTGGCGGCCATCGGGCGCGAGCGCGCCGCGCAGCTGGGCCGCACTCTCGCCCTGGACCGGGTCGACGATGACGTTCACGCCTTCACCGCCGGTGAGCCGGCGGGCCTCGGCCACCACGTCGACGCTCTGGTGGTCGATGGGCTCGGCTCCGAGCCCGCGCACGAACTCCGCCTTCTCGGGGCCGCCGACCATCGCGAGCACGCGCGCGCCCGCGGCCACGCACAGCTGGATGGCGGCGGATCCGATGCCTCCGGCGGCGCCGGTGACCAGCACCGTTTCGCCGGACGTCACCTGCCCGCGCCGGATGGCCGCGTGGTAGGCGGTGTGGGCGGCGATCATGAAGCCGGCCGCGTCCTCGTCGCTCAGCGCGTCCGGCACCGGGAAGATCGAGGAAATGCCGACCGCGATCGGCGCGAGGCTCCCCCACGGCTGGATGCACACCGCCGCCACCCGCTTGCCGAGCATGTCCTGGCGGCCCGGCGAGGCCTCGATCACGACGCCGACCCCCTCCTGCCCGGAGATGTAGGGCCGGAGCACCGGGACGGGATAGGTGCCGCGGGCCATCGTGACGTCGGGCAGCGCCAGCGCGGCCGCCGACATGCGCATCAGCACCCAGTCGGTGAACGGCTCCGCTCCCGGTGCAAGCGGCACCCAGCCGCCGAGGTCCATCCCGAGTCCGGCGAGATCGACAGGCTGCGGCTCGGGCACCTCATCGAGGACGAATTGATCTCCCGGTTCGCCGAACCCGTGTACGCGCCAGGCTTGCATGGTCATCGTTCCTTTCGCCGCGCCCATTGCCGTTGAGTGTGCAGTCGATCGTGGGCACCTTCGCACGAGCCCGCTCGCGACGATCGGGCGGCCCTGATACGGTGCGCTGCCGTGGCCCATGCCAGCGAGCTCGAACTCCCGGATTTCGACACCACCGACACGGCCCTGCACGGCGAGCAGTTCCACCAGGTGATGACCGGTCTCGCCAGCCGTTCGTGGCTGGCCCGCACTCCCCTCGGCTACTGCACGCTCGACCGCGAATCCGGCGAGTTCTTCCTGCGCAGCCGTGACGCGACGTTTCCCGGGCAGAAGATCGCTGAGCTCTTCGCCATCGACGACGGCCCGCTCCGTGAGGAGATCGACCGCAACATCCTGCACATCGACGGCGACGACCATCGCCGGCTACGCAACCTGCTGAACCCGTTCTTCACGCCCAGGGCGGCCGACCGGTGGCGTCCCGTGATGCGCGAGTTGCTCACGGACCTGTTCGCAGGTGTCGAGGGCGCGGGAGGGTGCGAGTTCGTCGAGGCGTTCGCCAAGCCCTACCCGGCGCTCACCATCGCCCGGGTGATGGGAGCCCCCCGTGGGGATGCGCCTCGGCTGCATGAGTGGTCGAACTGGATCCAGCGCCAGTTCGACGGGCCGAGCCTGGCGACCGAACGCGCGCGGATAGAGCAGGCGGTCCGAGAGTTCTACATCTGGTGCCGGGCCTTGCTGGACGCGCGGCGCGAGACCCCGGGCGATGATCTGATCTCGACGCTCATCGCCGCCGAGGAGGACGGTGACCGTCTGCGCGACGTCGAACTCGTCAACCTCGTGCTGAACGTGCTCGTCGGCGGGGTCGACACGACGCAATCGCAATTGGCCCATGCGCTACGGCTCTTTGCCGGTGCGCGTCACCAGTGGGAGCTTGTCGCCCGCGAGCCGGAACGCGTCCCGCAGGCCGTCGAGGAAGTGCTGCGCCACGAGCCGATCACCCCGTTCACGGCCCGCATCCTCACCCGTGACGTCACCTTCCGCGACGTCGAATTCCCCGCCGACACGGTCATCATGGTGTGCTCGTTCACCGGCAATCGTGACGGCGAGGAATCGGACGCTTTCGACATCACCGCGTCGCGCAGCACCCGCCTGATGACGTTCGGGGCGGGCATCCATTACTGCGTCGGCGCCAATCTGGCACGCGCGGAACTCGAGGAAGCCCTGACGTATCTGGCACCGAGGATGGCGGGCCTGCGGCTGGATGGAGAGCCGGAATTCGGCACCATTCAAGGGATCTACGGCCTCGATCGGCTGCCGATCCGCTGGGACTGAACGCCCGAGTCTGCGCTAGGGCTGGAACCGGTAGCCCATGCCGGGTTCGGTCAGCAAGTGGCGGGGACGGCTCGGCTCGGGTTCGAGCTTGCGCCGCAACTGGGCGATGTAGATGCGCAAGTAGCTGCTGTCGGTGTAGCCCTGCTGGCCGCGCAATTGCTCCAGGAGCGCGGATTGGCTGATGAGCCGACCGGGGTGAGTCACCAGCACTTCGAGCAGGTGCCACTCGGTCGGGGTGAGCGCGACCCGCTCGACGGTGCCGTCGGCGGCCGGGCGCTCGACGGTCTTGGCCTCGAGGTTGACCGTCGTCGTCCCGATGCGGATCAGTGCCCCGGTATCACCCGGCCCGGCGCGGCGGGTAGCGGCCCGCAGCCGGGCGACGAGCTCGCTCACGTCGAACGGTTTCGTCACGTAGTCGTCGGCGCCCGCATCGAGCGCGTCGACCTTGTCGCCGCTGCCGCTGCGCCCGGAGAGCACCACGATCGGGGTGCGGGTATAGCCCCGGATCGCCCGGATGATGTCCATCCCGTCCAGGTCGGGCAGGCCCAGATCAAGGATGATGACCTCGGGTGCCCCGGCAGCCGCCTCGTTGAGGGCCGCCGTCCCGTCGCCGACCGTCGTCACCTCGAAGCCGCGGGCCGTCAGGTTCAAGGCGAGCGCCCGCTGCATCTCCGGGTCATCCTCCACGACGAGAACCTTCGGCCGGTGTTCCGTCACGCCATGGCCTCGGGCTCGGGCGACGGGGCCGAGGGCACCTGCAACGCCGCAGTGGGCAGTGAGATCACGACCGTCAGCCCTCCGCCCGGGGTGTCCTCCATCGTCAAGGAGCCTGCCATGGCTTCGGTGAAACCCCGCGCAATGGCCGTCAGGGGGCGCCGAGCCCGGCGAAAGCCTTCTCGAGGATCGCCAGGCCCTCGTCGAGCAGGTGATCGGGCATCACGAGTGGCGGCAGGAAGCGCAGGACGTTGCCGTACGTGCCGCAGGTCAGCACCACGAGACCGGCGGTATGACACGCCTTGGCGACGGCCTGAGCTGCCGCGGGATGAGGCGTCTTGCCGCCCGGCTCCACCAGCTCGACGGCCTGCATCGCACCCCGGCCGCGGACGTCACCGATCACCGGATGCTGCGCCTTCAACGCGTCCAGCCGGGCTGCCATCTGCTCGCCGATATGACGCGCGCTGCCCACCAGGTCCTCGTCCTCGATCGTGCGGATGGCTCCGAGCGCGGCCGCGCAGGCGACCGGGTTGCCGCCGTACGTGCCACCGAGACCACCGACGTGGACGCTGTCCATCAGCTCGGCCCGGCCCGTGACGGCAGCGAGCGGGAGCCCGCCCGCGATGCCCTTGGCCGTCGTGATGAGGTCGGGAACGACCCCCTCGTACTCGCAGGCGAACCAGTCACCGGTACGCGCGAAGCCGGTCTGGATCTCGTCGGCCACGAAGACGATGCCGTTCGCCCGGCAGTACTCGGCGAGGCGGGGCAGGAAACCCGCACCCGGCACGATGAAACCGCCCTCACCCTGAATCGGCTCGATGACGATGCAGGCGAGGTTGGCCGCTCCGATCTGGCTGTCCATGGCCGCGATGGCCTGCTCGGCAGCTTCCTCGCCGCAATGCTCGGGCCCGGTCGGCCAGCGGAAGGGATAGGCCATCGGCATCCGGTAGATCTCCGGCGCGAACGGTCCGAAACCGTTCTTGTACGGCATGTTCTTGGCAGTCAGCGCCATCGTCAGGTTGGTACGCCCGTGGTAGCCGTGGTCGAACGCGACCACCGCCTGCCGGCCCGTCGCCATCCGGGCGATCTTGACCGCGTTCTCCACCGCCTCCGACCCGGAGTTGAACAGCGCGGAACGCTTGTCGTGCGTTCCCGGGGTCAGCCGGGCGAGCTCCTCGCACACCCGCACGTAACCCTCGTAGGGGGTGACCATGAAGCAGGTGTGGGTGAACCGCCCGACCTGCTCGCGTACCCCGGCGACCACCTGCTCCGCCGCGTTGCCCACGCTGACGACGGCAATGCCGGACCCGAAGTCGATCAGCGAATTGCCGTCGACGTCGACCAGCACCCCGCCGCCGGCGCGGTCGATGAACACCGGGAGCGTGCTCGTCACCCCGCGGGCGACGCTGGCCGTGCGCCGGGCGAGTAGTTCCAGCGAACGGGGCCCGGGGATAGGGGTGAGCACCCGCCGCTCCTGTGGCAGCGGGGGGCCAGCCTGCATCGCGTCGGTCACGCCACTCACTTCCGTCCGGTCAGGCCCTCACCGCTACCGGCGGTCGGTGAAGCGGATATCGAGGGACCGCAGGTAAGTGTGCAGGCCCGCGTCCTGAATGGGAATCAGATGAGCGGGTTCTCCGGACTCGTTGTGATGCGCGTGCCACTTTCCGGGCGGGGTCACGAACGCCCCGCCAGGCACCCACTCGACCTTCGTCGGATTCACGATCTCGCCGCGCTCGTCCAACCGGTCGCCCAGCAGCGAGTAGCAGCCCGGGCTGCAATCGAGGATCAGGTCGAGCGCCACCGACTGATGGCGATGGGGACGCTGGATCTGGCCGACGGGAAGCAGGCCGAACATCGCCCACAGCACGTGGCTGATGGTGAGGGTCTGCTCCTGGTTGGCGTTCGCCAGCAGGACGCTGACCCGGTTCTTCTCGTTGGCTCCGGGGGCGTCGGCGATGCGCTGCAACTGCTCCACGGCGTCGCGTCCGGCGAACTTCGTCGGGCGAAAGCGCGGGGTACTGGCCGTCACTCCGAGGTGGCGCATGAGCGGCTCGTCGCTCACCCAGTACATAGCCGTGTCGTCGCCGGCGTGGAAGGTGGCGACCGATCCCGCCGGGAAGGTGAGGAAATCGCCCTTCGCCCACTGCACGAGCGCGCCGTTCACCGCACAGAGCCCCGAGCCGTGCATGACGTAGTACAGCTGCGAGGTCGCGTTCGCCGCGGTCGACAGGCGCTCCCCCGCCCGCACCCGGATGAAGCTGGCGAGCAGGGCCGGGCTGGTGGCGGGACCGGAGTCGATGCCGAGCTCGGCCGACAGGTCCAGCGGGATGACGCGGGTGGGGCCTTCGCGATACAGCTCGGGTCCGAACGTCGCCGCCGGAATCGCGCTGATCGTGCCGCCGGCAAGCGGATTGGCGGCCTTGGAGTACTCGAAGTAGCGGGCGTCCTGCCCCCACTCGTCGAAACTCTGCGCGACGACCTCGCCGAGCGACGTGCTGCTGCCCTCAGGCGTCGTGGGATCGATCCTCGCCGCGTACTCGCTGCGACTGGCCTGTGGCTCGGTGATGGTCATCGCTCATCCTCTCGCATCCCTCTCGCCCCGGCGCGAAGGTCCAGTCTAGATTCCGGGCAGCGCAGAAGCCGGACGAGAGCGGACGGGTGGGGTGCCCTCATGCATCCACTGGAATGGCTCGACGAGCGCGACCTCGGCCTCGCGGCACTGCGCCGCGGCGGGCGGACCGCGATCGTGATGCCTGGCCTGTTCGCCTTGGGTGACAAGGTGTTCACCAATGCCGAGATCGCCACGTTCGGCGCGTTCGGTTCGTTCGCGATGCTTCTCCTGGTGGATTTCGGCGGTCCCATACGGGAACGGCTGCAGGCCCAGGCTGGGCTCGCCATCGTCGGCGGCGGCTTCATCTGCCTCGGCACGCTGGCGTCACGGTCGGCCTGGATCGCGGCCACGACCATGGCGCTCATCGGCTTCGCGGTGCTCTTCGTGGGTGTGGTCAGCTCGGTGCTCGCGGGAGCGACCACGGCGTTGCTGCTCTCACTCATCCTTCCGATCACGGTGACAGCGCCGAATTCCGCGATCCCGGACCGGCTCGCCGGCTGGGGCCTGGCGTCGGCCGCCAGCCTCGTCGCCGTCGCGGTGCTCTGGCCGTCCCCGATCCGCTATCCGCTCAGGGGCCCCGCTGCGGCAGCCTGCCGCGCGCTCGCCGCCCGGCTGCGCACCGATGTGGCGTACCTCCTGAAGGAGCCGGATGCGCCATCCGAGACCGAGCACGAGGAGGTGTTCCGGCAGGCACAGGACGCTCTCACCGGGCTGCAAAAGGCCTTTCTGGGGACGCCTTACCGGCCCACCGGGCTGACCACAGCGACCCGCACGGTGGTGCGTCTGGTCGATGAGCTGAACTGGCTGGGGATCGTGCTCGCCGCGGGACGCCCGGTGGACGGCGTGTCGGTCAACCGAGCCTCGTGTGCGGTCAAACGGTGCGCAGCCGACGTGTTGGAAGAGGCGAGCTCCGTCCTGCAGGATTCGAGCGCCGGCAACAGTCGCGCGAACGAGCTGCGTTCCTCCCTCGCCGAGCTCGACCGGGCGCTCGCCGCGATGGAGCACAACGCCACCGTGGAGCTGCCCGTGCGGCGGCTGCCGGCCAGGCGGCTCGGCACCGGGGGCACCGGGGGCACCGGGCCCGGGGCACCGGCGGCACAGCGGAGATCGATGATGGCGTCACCGAGGTCATCTCCTCGCTGGATCCGAGCTTTCGGGCGCAGGAACTGAGCTTTGCGGTCTCGTTGATCGGCGGCAACGTCGAGTTGATGGAAGCCGCCGAACGCCGCACCTGGTGGCAGCGCCTCCTGGGCCGCCGGCCGGAAGGCCTGTCAGGGACCGTGGCGGCGGCGCAGCAACGCGTGGCAGCGCACGTCGATCCGCATTCGGTGTGGCTGCACAACAGCGTGCGCGGGGCGGCCGGGCTCGGCCTCGCCGTCCTCATCGCCAATCTCAGCGGGGTGCAGCATGCCTTCTGGGTCGTGCTCGGCATGCTGTCGGTGCTGCGATCGAACGCGCTCAACACCGGCCAGAACGTGCTGCGCGGCCTGCTCGGCAACGTCGCCGGCTTCGTCATCGGGGCCGGGCTCATCGAGCTGGTCGGAACCAGCCGCACGCTGCTGTGGTTCTTGCTCCCGATCGCGATCCTGCTCGCCGGGTTCGCGCCCGCGGCCATCTCGTTCGCGGCCGGGCAGGCTGCGTTCACGCTCACGCTGGTGATCCTTTACAACATCATTGCGCCGGCCGGCTGGCGCGTCGGCCTGCTGCGTGTCGAGGACATCGCCATCGGCTGTGCCGTCAGCCTCCTGGTGGGCGCGCTGTTCTGGCCCCGCGGGGCTGAGGCTGAGCTGCGCCAGGCGCTCTCCGAGGCGTACCGGGACAGCTCGCGGTACCTGGCCAACGCGGTCGCGTTCGGCATGCTGCGCTGCGATGCCACCAGCGCGGCTGCGCCCGCTCCGACCGATGACGCCCTGCGGGCCGCCGCCGCCGGACGCCGGCTGGATGACGCGTTCCGCAGCTATCTCGCCGAACGCGGCGAAAAGCCGCTCCCGCTCGCCGGCGTGACCCGGCTCGTCACGGGCGTTGCGGCACTGCGGCTGGCCGGCGACGCGGTGCTCGACCTGTGGCAGCGCGAGCAAGGCGCCTCGGTCGGCGATCGGTCGGCAGCGCGCCGGGAGCTGATGACGACGAGCGGGCTGGTGCGCACGTGGTACGACGACCTCGCCGTCAGCCTGCTCACCGGGCGGCAGGTACGCGAGCCGCTCCCCCACGACCCGGTCAGCGACGGCCGGTTGCTCGATGCGCTACGCCACGACTTGGGCGACGAGGACGGCCATGCGAGCGCGACTGCAGTCCGCATGATCTGGACGGCCGATCACCTTGATGCCGCCCGGCGTTTGCAGGCTGCGGTGGCGGATCCGGCGCGCGGCGCGACCACGCTCGCATCCGTACGCCGCCGCGGCCGGGAGTGGCCGCGGCGGCGCGCGCGCACCGCCCCGGCCGCCGAGTACTGATGAGATTTCGCCTGCCATCAAAGGAGTTTTCGTGCCCGATTACCCGCAGATGATCGTCCCGGTCAACCACGTCGAGCCGGTGCCGCGCCGCGTGCGCGCCACCCTCGGCGGAGTGGACGTGCTCGACACCACCCGCGCGCTCTATGTCTGGGAGTGGCCGAACTATCCGCAGTACTACGTCCCGCTGGCCGACGTCCGCAGCGATGTCCTCGTCGATGAGCGCAAGTCCCACCAGTCCCGGCGCGGCACGGTGTCCTCCTACGGGCTGCTCGCCGGCGCAGTGTCCCGTGAGGGCGCGGCACGACGTCATACCGGCGAGGTCGTCCCTGAGCTGGCCGACACCGTGCGCTTCGACTGGGAGGCACTCGACGCGTGGTATGAGGAGGACGAGGAGGTCTTCGTCCACCCGCGCAGTCCCTACACGCGGGTGGACGCGCTGCGCTCGACCCGCAGCGTGCGGATCGAACTCGACGGCGTGGTGCTCGCCGAATCGGACTGTCCGGTGATGGTGTTCGAGACCGGCCTGCCGACGCGCTACTACCTGAACCGCACCGAGGTGAATTTCGATGCGCTCGCACCGAGCGATACCGTCACGCGCTGCCCTTACAAGGGCACCACGACGGGTTACTGGTCAGTGCGCAGCGGCGAATCCGTCATCCCCGATCTCGCGTGGGCGTACGACTTCCCGACCCGCCAGCTGCTACCGATTGCCGGCCTGATTGCCTTCTACAACGAGAAGGTCGACGTCGTGCTCACCGGTGAGCGACTCGAGCGGCCGAAGACGCACTTCTTCCGCTGACCCGCCGGGCCGGCGGCTTCCCAGCCCCTGCCACGACGACGGAACGCACCGGGCTCATGTGACGAGCCGCCCGGCTGGCACTACCGTTACCGAGGCGGTTGACGAGCAGCCAGGCCACTGGGAGGACTCATGTCGCAGCAGCACGAGCCTGAAGTGCGGCGGGACAGGCGGGAGCACGGGGGCGCGAGCGCCCACCCCGACGACGACGCCTTGGCCCGGCGAACCGAGCAGGAGCGCGTCGATGCCGGGCTCGACGCCTACGACCCCGACGATGTCCCGCCCGCTACCGACGCGGCGCCGGACTACGACCCGGACGACGACGAGGCCTACCAGGAGGCAGCGGCCGAGGTGCGGCACCGGGAGTCCGAAGGCGAGCTCTACACGCTCACCGAGGAGCACCCCTACCCGCCGACGCGCTACGACCGTTCCTGAAGGGCCGGCGAGCGGCGGTCACTGACCGCTCTGCGCCAGGTGGGCGACCGGCGGGATGTGCACGTGCTGGGCGAAGACGTTGTCGGGGTCCCAGGCGTGCTTCAACGCTGCGAGCCGGCCGAACTTCTGCTCACCGAAGACCCACCTGACCCGGGCGTCATCGGCGTCGAGGTCGAGGTTGAGGTAGGAGCCGGTCACCGCGTGCGGCGCCGCCTTCGCGTTCAACCCGCGGGCCCAGTCGCGGTTAGCCGCGTCGTCGGCTGGATCGCTCCACATCGCCAGCGGGTGAAAGAGCCAGTTCGCGCTGCGGTTGGGGAACGCCATGTCGTCCTCGCCGATCTCGTGGACCGCCCCGCCCATCTGGGCCACGATGACCGTCGACATGACGGACGGCTTCGCGGCGGTCGCGGCGATGGTGTCGGCGATGAGCGACGCCGGCAGCGAGTCGGTGTAGCTCGCACTCCAGTGGTTGCGGAAGCCGGGCGCGTTGCCGGCGTCGATCATCGACTGCAGCGCCGCGTACGGCATCGGCCCGACGAGGTCGACCAGCGGCGGGCCGAACTCGCGCAGCGGGCGTAGCGCTCGCTCCCCTGCCTCCAGATCAGCGTCGAACCAGGCGGCGACGATCGAGACGATCGGCATGCCCACTGCCTCGTCCGGGATGCCCGGTGCGGGCGGAGCGGACATGAAGACCAGCGCCCCGCCAAAAGCCGGGTTGTTCGCCACGAAGTCCTCGTACAGCGGGGCGAGTTCGGCGGCGCGCTCGAGCGGGTGCACCAGCAGACCGCCCTGGAACACCGGTCCGACGGGATGCAAGCGGAAGGTGAACTTCGTGACGGCACCGAAGTTGCCCCCGCCGCCGCGCAACCCCCACAGCAATTCGGGGTTCTCCTGCCCGCTGGCCGTGACGACGCGACCGTCGGCCGTCACCACCTCCGCAGCGATGAGGTTGTCGCAGGAGAGCCCGTGCTTGGGCGAGAGCCAGCCCTGCCCACCGCCCAGCGTCAGGCCGCCGATGCCGGTGTGGGTCACCCGACCGCCGGGCGTGGCCAGCTGGTACTCCTGCGTCGCGGTGTCGATGTCGACCCAGGTGCCTCCACCGCCGACGCTGGCCGTGCGCGCCGCAGGATCCACGCTCACCTGGCGCATCCCCGCGAGGTCGATGACGACCCCCTCGCACAGCGCCGTGCCGGCGACCCCGTGACCGCCCCCGCGCACTGAGAGGGGCAGTCCCGCGTCGCGCGCGAGGCGTATCGCCTGGGCGACCTCGGCGGCGTCCTTGGGCCGGGCGATCGCCGCCGGCCGGATATCGATCATGGAGTTGAAGATCGCCCTGGCAGCGTCGTAGCCCGGGTCGGAGGGCGCCAGGACCTCTCCCGAGAGGCTCTCGCGGAGGCCGTCGACAATGGAGGTGGCCATGGCATTCTCCTTGTGAAGGGCGTCAGGAACCCTTGGGTGCCGGGAATCGCAGCAATCTAGCGGGCCCGCTCGATGCTCGGGCTCAATTCGAGAAGTTTTCGACCGGCCTGGACATCTTCGACCGTCGAAACTGCCGGAAGGGAGAAGCGTGTTCGAGATTTCCGGTGCCGTGCTCGGCTGGTTGAGCGCTGGGGAGCACTGCGTCCTCGCGCGCACGATCGATGTCCAGGGATTTAGCGCGCGGTGGCCGCAGGACGGGCTGGCGGCCACCTCGCAGGGTGCTCGCCAGAGCACGGTGGGGCACGTGCTGGGGGGCGCCGCCCACGCAGCGCTCGAGCCGCTGCTGGCCGCGGCACTGACCGACGACCTTCCTGCGGCGGTCCACCCGATCACCATCGGCGATGACGAGGCGGCCGCGGCCGGGCTGTCCTGCGGCGGGCGGGCCCGGGTGCTGCTGCAGCCGGCCAGCGACATCCCGCGCGGCGCGTGGCAGGCGCTGGCCGACCGCGAAGCCGTGTGCCTCGTCACCGATCTCGCCGGGGAGACCTCGGGCGCCACGAGCTGGTTCAGCCGGCGGACGCTCGCGGCTCCCGATGCTGCGCCGCAGGCACCTGACCCGCGTGCCGTGCAGTGGTTCGGACGGGGTGCCTGCGCCGCCGCGGTCATGAGCGTCGGCGAAGGCCGGGAGAGCCTGGTGACCGCGCTCTGGCCGACGAGCCGCCTGGTGATCGTCGGAGACGGGCTGCTGGCGGCGGCGCTGGCGGGGGCGGCCCGGCTACTGGAGTGGGAGCCGGAGGTTGTCGCCGAGGTGGACGCCGCGGTGGCTGCTGTGGGCGCACTCGGCAACGGTGACGCCGTCGTCGTCCTGACCCACGACCGCGATGTCGACGGTCCCGTCCTCGCTGCGGCGCTGAAGGCGGCGCCCGGCTACGTCGGCGCCTTGGGTTCGCGGCGTACCCAGCAGGCCCGGGCGGGCTGGCTGCGCGAGCGCGGGGTCTCCGAGGACGCGATCGGTGCGATCCGCGGGCCGGCCGGGTTGGACATCGGCGCGCGCACCCCCGGGGAGATCGCGCTTTCCATCGCGTCCGAGATCGTCAGCGTGCGAAGCGGGGTCGGCGGCCCGGCGCTGCGCGATCGCGGCGGACCGATTCACCACGACGGCTTGCACACCCCGCCGGCGCGGTACGTGCCGGCGCCGCCCTGAGGCGCCAAGGCTTCGGGCGGCAAGCCCGTCGCCGGGTCCAAAGCAGCGCTGCCAAAACCGAAAATTTCGGCTTGGGTACGTCCTGGGGCCCGGAAACCGTACGTTTCCCGAAGTTTTTGGGACTTCAGCTCACCGCGCCGAAAGAACCCTTTCGCTTGGTTACTGGTAGGACTTGACCGCTGCGACGTTCTTCGGGTCGCAGTTGTAGACACCGTTGTTCGGGTCGGTGACCTTCTGGTCGTAGACCCAGCCGGTCTTGGTCAGCCGGATCAGCAGCCAGCACTTGTTCACCTGCGGGTTGGCCGGTGAGGTGTTGGTCGGCGGATACAGCCCGCCGCCGGTCCAGTCGGTGCGGGCCCCGGCCTTCTGCAAGACGCAGTCCACCGTCAGGTTGGACCCGCATGCCGTCGCCGACTGCGCCCACAGCGCCCAGGCGCTGTAGGACGATGCGGTGAAGTCGGTGAAACGCGGGTTGGCGACCGCGGCCTTCAACTGCGCCTTCACCTCGGCCAGGACCGGGTACTTGTTGCTGAGCTCGAACGGAAGGTGCGAGAAGCCCACGTACACCGGCGGGAAGTTGTTGACCTTCGCCGCCTGCACCGACTGCGGCGTGTAGTACTGGACGCTGAACAGGATGAACTGCGGGGTCCAGCCGATGTTGTTCATCGCCTGGATCTCGGGAGTCGGGTCCTGCCCCTCGATCTCGTCCAGCCCGACCGTGCCGGCGCTCTTCAGCGCCTCCATGTACGGGCGGAAGTTGTCGACCAGCGGCGGCTTCTCCTGAACGGCCGTCACCTTGATGCCGTTGTCGGTGAGGGCCTGCGCTACCCGCTTGCCCTGCGGGATCAGTGAGGTGAGCGTGCTGCTGCCGATGCCAACGCCCTTGGTCTTCGCGTCGGGGTAGGCGTTCACCAGCAAGCGGATCGGGCCGTACGGGTACTGGGTGGCGTTCGACGGGACCGGCTGCACCTGCAGGGGTGCGGTGGCCGCTTCCGGCGAGACGGTGTAGGCGGGAATGTCACCGAGCTTGCAGGCGACGCGCGTCTTCACTCCGGCGCTGTCGAAGGCGTTGCCGTTGCCGACCAGCATGAAGTCCTTCTGGCAGGCGTTCACCATCTGCTGGCCGACGTTGAAGAGCTTGGCGTCCCACTTGTCGAGAACGATCTTGCGGCCATTGATGCCGCCGGCCGCGTTGCACCACTTGGTGAACGCGTCGCCGGTGTCGAAGAACTCCTGCTCGAGACCCGGCGCCGCAGCGGCCCCGGGGTCAGCCGTGACGCCGATGTGGATCTCGGTGTTGGTGACCCCCCGGCTGGTGGCGCCGCTGGCGTTACCCGGGCCGCAGATCCCCTTCAGATCCCCGAAATCTCCCTTGCCTGCGGCCGTTGTCGCACTTGACGCGGCGCCGGAACCGGACGGGGCCGAACTCTGCGTGGTGCCCGTAGCGACGTTGGACGAGCGCCCGCAGGCACCTACCAGGGCGAGGGTGGTAGCCGCCGACAGGACAACCATTCCGGTGGTCCTTTTGGCGCGTGGACGAGCTTTCAATTCGCACTCCGAGAGAAATGTCAGATGCCGCCGGGACATGAAAGGCCCGTCGCAGCTGGGACTTGGCGACGGGCAAAGGGGAACCTAACAGCCGCCGAACAGCGCCCTGACATCGACCCCTATAGCACGGAGTTTCCGGATATGTGACGCGGGACACGTTTCGACCGGAAAGCGCCGTTGGCGACGCGCCGCCGGCTAGATCGGATGCGGCGTGTACAGCGCCTGGCGCGGGATCTCGACGATGAGCCCGTGCGGCAGATGCGGCGCGGTGACCGTCGTCCCGATGCCCGTCGGGTCATGGTCGCCGTGCAGCTCGAAGGCCCGGGGAACCTTACCTTTTGCCAGCGCGAAGTAGAGCGTCACGATCGCTGTGTCGTTGCCGCCGAGCTGCACCGGATCGACCTGGCGCGCGACGTCCATCGCTTGCAGATCGGGCGCCTTGGCATGGCCGTCGCGATCGATCAGCCGCTGCGCCGTCGTGTCGAAAGCGTGCACGGACTTGTCCAGGTTCTGCGCCGCCAGGTGCAGCCGGCACAGCTGCCCCGAGTAGTCGATCTCGGCGTGGGTGCCGATCTGGTACGTGATGCCGCACTCGACGCCGAGGGGCGTGAGCCGAAGGTTGCCGTCGACCCCCGCATCGCGGGCGGGCAGGGTGATCTCGCGGGCATCGCTCGCCGGCATCCGCAGCGTGAGCGAGGGTGTCGCAGCCGCCGTCGGACCGGCGGCTGGCACCGGGTGCGACGAGCCGGAGCATGCGCTCGCGGCAAGGACGACCAGCGGCGTGAGGGTCGCCAGCGCAAGGATCCGGCGAGGGCCCACGGCGTGGTTCACCGGGTCATTGTGCGACTGTGGCACGTCCCGGAAACGTGATTGAGGCACCCAGCTCAGTGCGTAGCCGCTGTGCGCTGGCGGGCCCGAACCGCCGCGACCGCCAGCGTGCGCAGCTGCGGAAGCAGTTTCGACGCGACCGGCGCGATGGCTGCCAGCGGGAAGTGCACGCCATCCGTAGTCCGGATGGTGACCCCGTCCAAGGTGCTCGTGTACTTGCCCCCCGGACACACCATCGCGTTCAAGTCGACCAGCCGGCTCGTCGCCGGATGGCGCGCGTGGGCCTCGGCGAGCAGTTGGTTGAACCGCGTGACACGCGCCGGGTCGTCTTCCGGATAGGGCGCGCCGTCGGGGCTTTCGATCGCCTCGGTGCACGGCATCGTCAGCAGGGCGACCGGTGCGCCGGTGGACGACAGGACGTTGATCGCCCGGTCGAGCTCGCTGGACAGATACGCATCGAAGTCGGGCTCGCCGACGTGCTCCCACCTGCCGTCGTGGTAGGTGTCCTCGACCTCCCAGCGCCCGACCAGCAAGGCGACGAGATCGGGGTGATCGGCGGCGACCGCCCGCGCTCGCTCCTGCGGCCAGGTCGCGCAGTACGCCGGCGGCGCGTTCACCTGGCCCTGAAGGCGGCGGGTCTCCTGGGAGATGCCGCAACCGAGCAAGCCCGCGTTGTCCAGGTGCACCTGGTAGGGCTCCTCGCTGAGGAATAGGGCGTTGGTCAGCGTTAGCGCGAGGCTGTCTCCGACGACGAGCACGCGTGAGGTACCGACCGGGGCCAGCGCCGGCAGCTTCGAGCCGATCTCGGTTCCAGCCGCCACGCCTTTCATCGACGTGGCCGCGAGCGCCGGAGCGGAGGTGCTCGACGGGGTGGCGGCTATCAGCACACCGACCAGCGCAACGACGGCGATCGGCGCGGTGAGCCGCGGGCGGGGAAGGCGGAAACCGCCTCGCCGGATGGGCAGCTCGAGGTACTCGTAGCTGACCGCGGCCACCGTGAGAGCCAAGGCCAACCGGGTCGCCAGCAGGCTCCCGCCGGAAAGCCCGGTACGTGCATGGTTCACCAGCAGGAAGAGCGGCCAGTGCCACAGGTAGACGCCGTAGGAGATGGTGCCGAGGTAACGCAGCGGCGGGCAGTCGAGCAGCCGTGCGAGCGGTCCGCGGGGGTCAGCGGCGACCGCCACGATCAGCACGGCGACGGTGATCGCCAGCACCAGGAACCCGCCCCGATAGAGCGCGGCCGAGCGTCCGTCGACCCGGGCAAATCCCCATCCGACGCCGCCGAGCGCCAGCAGCCCGACGCCCTGCAGCCCCGCGCGCGCCCAGCTGCTCAGCTCCGGCGTCCGGCCGCGGCGCAAATACCGACCACTGAATGCCGCGCCGAACGCGGCGCCGACGAGAAGGGGCACGGCGCGCGTGTCGGTGCCGTAGTACAGCCGGTCGGTCCAGACGCCGGCCAGCGACTGCGCCAGCGTGGCGACGGCCGCCAAAGCCGCACCGCCGGCCGCCCAGCGGCCCACCCGGCGCCCGTGCGACAGCAGGGCCGTCACCGCCAGCGGCCAGAACAGGTAGAACTGCTCCTCCACCGCCAGCGACCAGGTGTGCAGCACTGGCGACGGCGCGTTCAGCAGGTGGAAGTAACCCTGCCCGGAAAACGCGAACCACCAGTTCGCGGTGTAGCCCAAGGCGAAAAGCACGTCGCGACGCAGGCTGGCGACGTCGCCTTTGAGCAGCAATCCCCAGACGACGCTGACAAACAGCAGCATCGCGATGAGCGCGGGCAGCAGCCGGCGAAGGCGGCGCGCCCAGAAGGCGCGCAGAGCGATACGGCCAGTACGGGCGCGCTCGTCCAGCAAGAGCGTGGTGATCAGGAAACCCGAGATCACGAAGAAGACGTCGACACCGAGCAGTCCGCCCGGGATCCAGGCGACCCCGGCGTGGTAGAGCACGACGCCGGTGACGGCGACCGCGCGAAGGCCGTCGAGCCCGGCGATCCGCCCGGAGCGAGGGCGGGCAAAACTTGCGGCGCCGGAGCTGGCGCGCACCTGCCGTGGAGCGAGCAGCTGGCTCAAGAGCAAACTCCTGCACGCCCGGGACGTCGGCCAAGCGCCAGGTTATCCGCTGAACCGGACTTTTCTCGCGTATGACCTGCATGTGCGGCGGTTTACGGCGCGGGCGCGTCGTTCATGCGGGTGCAGGCAGGCCGATCATGACCGAGACGAGCGTTGCCGGTTCATCGCCGACCGGGCGCCAGCGGTGCGGGGTCGCCCGCTGGACGAGGACGTCGCCCCGATTCAGCGTGGTCGCCGGCCCGTCCTCGCCGAGCGCCATCTCCAACGCGCCGTCGAGCACGATGTCGATGTCGATCGTCTCGGTCGTGTGCAAGCCCGCGCTTCCCGGGTCGTGGCCGGCCCCGAAATCGACGCGGCGAAAGGCGATCCCCCGCCCGGCCGGCTCGAGCTGCCACGGAGCGGGAGCGTCACCGCCCTGGGCAACGTCCCTGACCGGACCTCCCGTTTGCCAGTAGTCATGCAGTGCGGTCCCGCCCGGCGCGGAAGCCAGCCCCTGCAGGCCGGGCTGACCCAGCGCGGCGCACCGGGACCGGCCGCCGGCATCCACTCCGGTGACGAGCAGCAAGGGCCGGGCGTCCGGGTCCCACGGGCGGGCGGCGGTCTCGGGGGCGACCACCTCCGGGGTCGGCGGTACGGCGGCGGGATCGGGCGCGATCAGCACCGACAGGAACGTGCACGGCTGCTCACCGACGACGCGCCAGCGGTGCATCGTGCCGCGCTGGATCACGGCGGCGCCGGCGCCGAGGGGATACTCGCCGTCGTCCAGGCCAAGGATGAGATCGCCCTCGATGATCACCATCAGATCGAGCGTCTCGCTGCGGTGCCAGCCGGGAAGCTCCGGATCCTCGTCGGGTACGCGTAGCCAGGTGTCGTCCACCGGCGTGCCCTCGGGGTAACCCGGGAAGCGGATGAGCCGGCAGGCCACCGCGCCGCGCGGCGGAAACAGCCCCCTTGCGCCCGCAGGAGGCTCGCCTCCGTCGGTCGCCGCCGCGGCGGGTGCCCGCAGCCACAGCAACTCTGAGAGGCCATGGCCCATGGGAGACGCGACGGTCTCGGGCGGCACCCCGTCGGAAAGAAACGTCGGGCTGCCGTCAGGCGCGAAACCCGTCACCACGCGCCGCACCGGAAAATCTGCCACCGTGCCTCCGTCGCTCCGCCTGCCGCTGCTCGGACGCTACCGCCACCCCGCGGCGCGGGATCTTGGGCCCGCCGCGCCGGACTTCCCCGCCCCTCGGCTGCTCGCCGGAAGCCGCCGACGTGGAGCAGACAGCGCAAAGCCGAAACGCCTGCGACCCGCCAGCAAGGCCCTCGTGTACTCCACCTTGGAGGTGCACGTCATCAATCACTACGACGACACCCACTACGACGACACCGCGGTGATCGGCCACCGTTCGATGAGGCCAGGCTGATCGCGGCCAACGAGCGCGGGGTCGTGGTCGAGCGCGTCCACTACGACGTCGACCAGAAATCCGCGCAGCCGGTCGGTTAAAAGCGGCTAGAGCCGGCTCAGGACCGCCGAGCAGGAGCTGACCTCGATGGTGCGGCCGGGCTCGACGTCCAAACTGGTGATCACGCCGTTGTCGATGATGGCGGCGTAACGCTGCGAGCGCAGCCCCAGCCCGATGCCCGCGCCATCCATCACCAGGCCCATGGCCTTGGCGAAGTCGCCGTTGCCGTCGGCCAGCATCACGATCGAGTCACCGACATGCTGGTCCTTGCCCCACGCATCCATCACGAAGGCGTCGTTGACCGCGATGCAGGCGATGGTGTCGACACCCTTGGCGGTGACCTCCTGCGCGTGCTCCACGAAGCCGGGCAGGTGGATCCGCGAGCATCCCGGGGTGAACGCGCCCGGCACGGCGAAGAGCACGACCTTGCCCTTGCCCAGCACATCGCCGGTGCGGACGGCGACCGGCCCTTCCTCGCCCATGGTGCGGACCTCGACGTCGGGGATCTTGTCGCCGGCCGAGAGGGTCATGAGTACTCCTCGCAAAGTCATGTCGATCGGATGCCACTGCCGAGAACCACCAACAGCATCTCAAGTGCGTCTCTTCCCGTCATACGGGGCCCCCGCGACACGGCCCCGCGGCGACTGGCACCTGCCGCTCGCGGGCGCAGGTGTATCAAGACGGTGGGATCGAAAGACTTCCGGAGGCCCGCCGATGGCACACCAACTCGTGATCCGCAACGGCACCGTCCTCGACGGCACCGGTGCCGAGGGCGGCATCGCTGACGTCGCGGTGGACGGCGGGCGCATCACCGCGATCGGGGCCGTGCAAGCCCACGGCGAAACCGAGATCGACGCCGAAGGTCGGCTGGTCACCCCCGGATGGGTCGTCATCGACTTCCCGTCGCTGTCGGTGTCCCCGCCGGAGCTCGCGTTCGACCTGCCGGCCAACGGCCGCCGGCTGCTGCAGCGGGCCAGCGGGTACGCGCAGACGATCGTGAGCGGCGAGATCGTCATGCGCGACGGCGAGCACACCGGCGCCCTTCCGGGACGTCTGGTACGCGGCACCCAGTCCCGTCCGGAGGCAGCACTGTGAGTGGGCAAGCACAAACCCTGATCGACGGTTTGGCCTTCAGCGAGGGTCCGCGATGGCATGACGGCGAGCTCTGGTTCAGCGACATCCACGGGCGCCAGGTCCACCGGGTGATGCTCGAGGAGAGCGGCGCGGGCATCGGCGTGAAGAGCGACACGGTGGTCGCGGAGTTCGACGATTCGCCCTCCGGGCTCGGGTGGCTGCCGGACGGCTCCCTGCTCGTCGTCGCGATGGAGAGCGGGCGCCTGCTGAAGGTCGATGCCGCCGGCGCCATCAGCGTGCACGCCGACTGCTCCGCGCTCGCCCGTGGCTCGCTCAACGACATGATCGTGCGGGAGGACGGCACCGCCTACATCGGCGACATGGGTGCGCGCATCTTCGACGAGCATCCCGATCACAGCGTCCCTGGTCAGACGATCATGGTGACCCCGAGCGGCGAGCCGAGCTGCGCCGCCGACGATCTCGGTGCCCCGAACGGGCACATCCTCACGCCCGACGAGCAGACCCTCTACGTCGCAGAAAGCGCGCGCGGGCGGATCACCGCGTTCGACATCGCCGCCGACGGCACACTCTCCGGGCAGCGCACCTTTGCCGACCTGCCGCCTGCAGAGGGGTTCCGGATCTCGCCGCCGGACGGGATCTGCCTGGACAGCGAGGGCGCGATCTGGTCGGCCGACCCGATCGCCAAGAGGCTGATCCGCGTCCACGCCGGCGGGAAGGTCTCGCAGACCATCGAGTTCGACGGAGCCGTGGTCGTCGCCGCCGTGCTGGGCGGTTCCGACCGGCGCACGCTGCTGGCGTGCGTGACCGACGACTGGCGACGCGAGGGCGCGATCACCCGGCGCAAGGCCAAGATCGTCGCCGTGCCGGTCGAGGTCGCCGGAGCCGGCAAGCCCTAGGAGCTCACCACGAGAAGCGTGCCCAGCGTCACCATCACCGCGGCGATGGCCGCATCCAAGATCCGCCACGCCGAGGCGCGGGCGAAGACCGGGCGCAGCAATCGGGCGCCGTAGCCGAGGCCGACGAACCAGGCCATGCTTGCCAGCGCGGCTCCGGCAGCGAACGGCCAGCGCTCGCCGTGATGAGTGTTGGCGATGACCCCGAGCAGCACCACGGTGTCGAGGTAGACGTGCGGGTTGAGCCACGTCAGGGCGAGGCAGGTGGCCGCGGTCGCAGCCAACCCGGCGCCCTGCCGTGAAGTGTCGGCGAGCAGCACGGACGGGCGCCAGGCGCGCCGCGCGGCAAGGATCCCGTAGCCGAGCAGGAATGCTCCCCCCGCTATCCGGACCCCGGTCAGCAGTCCGGGCAGCCGGGTCAGGACCGCGCCCGCGCCGAGCACACCGGCGGCGATCAGCAGGACATCGGAAAGCGTGCACAACGCAACGACCAGGCGTACGTGCTCGCCGGTCAATCCCTGACGCAGCACGAAGGCGTTCTGCGCCCCGATGACGACGATCAGCGACAGCCCGAGACCCAACCCCGAGGCCGCTGCGGCGAGGAACGGCGGCCAGGGCACGCCCCGACGGTAAGCGCGCCAGTTACCGCATTCCAGCTCATGTTTCTGAACGATCATTAGCATCGCTGAATATGGATTTCGACCTCTCGCAGCTGGCCGCGCTGAGCGCCGCCGTTTCCGAAGGAACGCTGGAAGGTGCCGCCCGGGCGCTTCACGTCACACCCTCGGCGGTCAGCCAGCGACTGAAGGCCCTCGAGCAGGCGGCCGGGCGCGTGCTCCTGGTGCGCAGCAAGCCGGTCCGCGTCACCCCCTCCGGCCAGCCGGTGCTGCGCCTCGCTCGTCAGGTCGCGCTCCTTACCGCCGACGCCCAGCGGGAACTCGACGGTGATCTCCAGCCGGTGACGATCCCGCTCGCCATCAACGCCGACTCGCTGGCGACGTGGGTGCTCGACGCGCTCGCCCCGCTCGCCGGCTCGCTGTGCTTCGACATCCACCGCGAGGACCAGGCCCACACGAGTTCGCTGCTGCGCGAGGGCACGGCCATGGCCGCCATCACGGCCGACGCCGAGCCGGTGCCCGGATGCACGTCGAGCCCGCTCGGCAGCATGCGCTACCGCTGCATGGCTTCACCGGCGTACGCGGCGCGGTGGTTTCCTGCTGGGGTCACAACCTCGGCACTGGCCACGGCGCCCGTCGTCGTCTTTGACCGCAAGGACGATCTGCAGCACCGCTACCTGCGCCGCCGCAGCCGCCGGCCGCTGCGTCCCCCGATGCACTACGTGCCGGCTTCGGCGGACTTCCTGCATGCGGTGCGGCTCGGCCTCGGCTGGGGCATGGTGCCCGACGTGCAGGCCACGCTTCACGAGCGCTCCGGCGGGCTGCTCGACCTCGACCCCGCCGGCGCAAGCCGGATCGACTTGCACTGGCAGCAATGGAAGCTGCGCTCCCCCTCGCTCGACCGGGTGGCTGAGGCCATCAGCCAAGCCGCGCGGAGCCATCTCGAGCAGCGTCGCCTCGAACGCGCGCGTGTCCGCACGCGGCCAGAACCTGGTTTTGGTCGTTCTGACCGCTCATAACGACCAAAACCAGGTTCTGGCCACCGAGTTTGGGGGGGCGCTCAGAGACCGGCGGGGCGGGTGCCGATCACGCGCGCTTCTTCGAGGGCGGCCAGCGCTGCCCCGTCCAGCCCGAGCAGGTCACCCAGAATCTCACCGTTGTGCTGGCCGAGCGTCGGCGCCGCGCCTCGAAGCCACTGGTGCCCCGGCTGGCCGCAAGTCCCGAGCACGATGGGCATCGCCGGCATGAGCGCCTTGCCGACATACGGGTGGACCAGTTCCTCGAAGAACCCGCGCGCCTGCAGCTGCGGATCGTGCAAGAGCTCCGCCGACAGGGTGACGGGGGCGGCAGGAATCCCCAGTTTTTTCAAGGTTTCTGCGGCCTCCTGCGCCGAGCGGCGCGTGGTCCAGGCTGCTATCACGACGTCGATCCGGTCGGCGGCCGCGCGACGCCCTTCGGCGCTTCCCAGCCCTGCTTCCGCGGCAAGCTCACTGTCACCGATCGCCCGGCAGAGCGCCTCCCACTCGTCGATCGACGTGACGGCGATCGCCACCCAGCGGTCGTCGCCGGCGCTGCGGTAGACCCCCTGCGGCGCCGCCAGGGGCCCGCGGTTGCCGTCGCGCATCATCGTGCGCCCATACGCGGAATGCTCGATCACCAGCTGCGCGGCCACGTTCAGCGCCGCTTCGACCATCGTTACCTCGATGAGCGCACCCGTACCCGTCCGGCGGCGGTGTTCGAGCCCCACGATCGTGGCGAACGCGGCGTGCAGGCCCGCGATCGGATCGCAGGCCCCGCGCGGGATGACCGGGGCCCCATCGGCTTCTCCTGTCAGCCAGGCCATCCCGCTGACCTGCTCCATCGTCTGGGCGAAACCCACGCGGTCACGCCACATGCCGTCGAGCCCGAACGCCGGCATCCGCACCATCAACGCATCCGGGTTGACTGCGGAAACGGTGTCCCAGTCCAGCCCGAGATTGGTCATGACGCGTGGTGAGAAGTTCTCCATCACCACGTCGCACGATCCCAGCAAGCGGCGGGCGAGCTCGTCGCCCTGCGGCGTACCGAGCTCGAGCGTCACGTCGCGCTTGTTCTCGTTGACCGCCAGGAAGATCGAGCCGGTCTCCCACCAATGGTCGACCGTCGGCGGCTTCGCGCCGGCGAACCGCATGCCGTCCGGACGCTTGAGTCCCTCGACCTTCACCACATCGGCGCCGAGCGAGCCCAGCACCAGGCTGCCCGCCGGGCCGGCCCAGAAGGCGGTGAAGTCCATGACCCTGATGTCAGCCAGCGGGTTGGCGACAGTGCCAGCAGCGACCGGCTCCTCGCGCGGTGCCCACTCGACCGTCCTGGTGTGCTCGCCCAGCGAGGGTGCGGGCGTGAAATCGCGCAGCCGCCCGCCATGGATCCGATACGGCGGCCGCGGCTGGACGAATCCCGCGGGATTGTCGACGAAAACGCCGCGCTGCACGAAGTGATCGATGCCGGTGATGGTGTCGGGCGAACCGATGGGCGCGACGGGAATGCGCATGGCCGAGGCCAGCTCGATGATCTCGGCAGTCGTGCGCTGACCCGTCCAGGCACGCACGGCCGCGGTGAACTCCTCGCGGCGACGCTGCCGGCCGGCGAACGAGGCCAGGTCGGCGTCACCGAGCCACTCGGGCTGCTCGATCATGACCAGGAAGTCCTGGAACTGCTGACCGGTGATGGTGCAATAACCCACGTAGCCGTCAGCGGTCGCCTCGATCGAGGGCAGCTCCAGCGTGCGGGAGGGCCCGCCGACGCCCATGATCTGCGCGGCGACCACGCCGAGCCCGCCCATCGTGATGACCATCGCCTCGAGCAGCGAAACGTCCACCAGTTCGCCGATGCCGTGCTCGCGGGCGCGCCGCGCGTACGCGAGGCCCGCGACTGCCGCGTAGGCCCCGCCGATCCACTCCCCCAGCCGGCCTCCGGCCGAGAGCGGGATCCGGTCAGCGAGCCCGCGTCCTGCCGTCGACCCGCACCGCGCCTGCAGGGTGAATTCCGTCGTGGGCTCGTCGGCACTGGGCCCGGTCAGGCCGAACGGGGTGATGGCCACGACGACGCCGGCCGCCCGGGCCGCTTGAAGGCGGTTCAGCGCCTCCGCAGGGACGCCCTTGTCGACGATGACGACGTCAGCTTCGGCTGCCAACGCGAGGATTTCCGCGCCATCCGGGGCCCCGACGACCGATCGCTTCGAGGTGTTCAGGAACGCGAAGAGCGCCGAATCGGCCGCCGAATCATCAGGCAGCGGGCCGCCGGCGGTATGCGTACGCATCGGGTCGCCCGAGACCGGCTCCACTTTGACGACGTCGGCTCCCGCGTCGGCAAAGAGTTTTCCCGCGTAAGGCCCGGCGATCTGCGTGGCGATTTCCAGCACCCGCAGATGGGCGAGCGGGAGTTCGCCCTCAGCCACCGGCGGACTCCTCAGCCCCGACCGGCCGGAAGTACGGCAACGTCAGGCCGCCGGCCAAAGCCTCGAACTGGACGGCGACTCGCATGTCGATCCGGATCTCGTCGGTGTCGAGCCCGACCAGGTTGGTCATCATCGAGTAGCCCTCGTCGAGTTCAACCACGGCGGGCGCGTACGGGGTGGTGAAATCCGGGGTGACCGGACGCCAGACGATCGTGTAGCTGTAGAGGCTTCCGTGCCCCTTGCTGACCTGCCACTCGAGAGCGTTCTGGAGGCAGGAACGGCAATGCGGCGCGGCCGGGAAGTCGGGCTGCCCGCACGCGGCGCAGCGCACGAAACGCAGCTCCCCCGCGGCCGCACCCTCCCAGAACGGCGCCGAGTCGGGGCCGTGCGGCCCGACCGGCAGCGGACCGGCCTGCGGTGTCAGCAGCGCCATCAGTCCACCGCTCCCAGCAGCGCCACCATGTGAAAGAGCGCCCCGGCACCGGCGCTGGTGCACATCGCGGTTCGCGCGCCCGGCACCTGCCCGCTGACGCATTCACCGCGCACCTGCTGGACCCCGCGGATCACGCGCTGGAGCATCTGCACGTTCGCGCCGGCATGGCTGAAGGACATCGTGCCCCCGTCGGTCGTCACGGGATGGCTGCCGGTGATGTCGATGTGGCCGTCCTCCACGAAGCCGCCGCCCTCGCCGGGTCCGCAGAATCCCAGCGCTTCCAGCTGGCGAATGATCTCGAACGAGAACGGGTCGTAGAACTCCAGCACGTCGACGTCGGCGCGGGTGAGACCGGCCATGGCGAACGCCCGGTCGGCGCTGCGCCGCCCGATGAGGCCGTTGGTGTGCACCTGCGAGCGTCCGGCCAGATCCCACCGCGGCGGGTAGCGGTACGCCGGCCCGAAATACTCCGTCCCGCCGCCGAGTACCCCGACCGCGGGCTTGCGCAGGTCGCGCGCCCGCTCCTCGGTCGTCAGCACGAGCGCGCAGCCGCCCTCGCTCGTGGTGGAGCAGTCGAGGATGTGGAACGGATCGGCGACCATGCGCGACGCGAGAATGTCGTCGACGGTGAACGGCCCGCGGCCGTAGTAGACCGCCTCGGGATTGGCGTGGCCGTTGTTGCGGATCGTGGCTGCGACCCGGGCGAGCTGCTCGGGCGTCGTGCCGTACATGTGCATGTGACGGCGAGCCACGAGCGCGAATTCAGCGGCGGTGAAAAGCCCCCAGGGGATGACGAATTCGTGCCCCGGCCGGGTCCACGGCGCCGTCGAGCTGCGCTCGGTGTAGACGCCCGCTTCCGACGTCACGAGCAGCACCACGTCAGCGAGTCCGGCAGCGATCGCGGCGGAGGCCTCGAGCACCATGTTGACCCCGAACTGCATGCCCATCCAGGCCGGGCCGAGCCGGAAGTCATAGATCAGCGACGCGCCCTCGCCCCCGGCGCTGACTCCGTCGACGTCCTCGAGGGTGAGCCCGGCATCGGCGAGCGCCGCCTTCGCCGCTGCCACGTTCAGCGATCGGGAGGTCTCACCTTCCAGCCGCCTGGCCTGGCGCGTGTTGTGCACGCCGACGATGCACGGGCGCCGCCCGGGCGATGCGTTGGTCAGCAGAAGTCCGACCCCCCGTCCACATTGACGTTCGCGCCGGTCATGTACGTGTTGCGCGGCGAGGCGACGAACGCGATGACCGCACCGATCTCCGCCGGATCGCCCGCCCGCGGCAGGTACGCCGGATGCCCGAAGTGCTCCTTGATCCCGGTCATCACGGCCCGCAGGTCATCGGGATCGATCCCGACGCCGCGGGCCCAGGTCTTCAGCGACTCGGTGGCGTAACTACCCGGCGAGACGGTGTTGACCAGGATCTCCTCCGCCGCGAGATGCTGCGAGAGGTTCTTGGTGATGCTCGTGACCACGGCCTTCGCCGCGGTGTAGGCGATCAGTCCGGGGCTCTGCCGCTTGGTGGAGTGGGCCGACAGGTTGACGATCCGCCCCCATTGCGCGGCACGCATCATGGGCAGTGCCGCGCGGATGCAGCGCACCATGCCCATCGCACCGATGTCGAAGGCCGAGAACCAGTCGTCGTCGCTCAACTCGTCGAAGTTGCCGATGGCCGTTGGTCCGGTCGCGTTCACCAGGATGTTGAGCGTCGGCCAGCGGGCGGCGAGGGTCTGGAACGCAGCAACGACCTCCGCGTTGTCGGTGATGTCGGCCCGCAGGCCGATCGCCTCGGGCGCACCGAGTTCGAGGAGCCGTTCGACGGTGGCGTCGAGGTCGGCTTGGGTGCGGGCGAGAACCGCGACCTTCGCCCCGTCAACGGCGAAACACTCGGCCGCCGCCCGGCCCATTCCCTGCGTGCCGCCCTGCACGAGCGCGGTCGCTCCCGCCAATCCCAGATCCATGGAGGGCGGCTACCGGCTTGCCGCGATGCGGCTGCGGGACGTCATCGTGCGCCAGGCGTCGAGGTCATGGTCGTCGGCCAGGCGGCCCACTCGAGTGATCACATCGACATCGGGCGCCTCGGCACGCAACGCGCCCGCGGTGCACTTCTCCCGGCCCCGGGTCGCGAACGGGTCGAACTGGTAGTGGCGCATCGCGTTCTCGTGAGTGACCTTGTTCACCACCGAGGCGTCGACGCCATTGGACGCGAAAAGCACGCTGAGCTCTTCCGGCGCGTTGGGCCAGTTGCTGTCGGAGTGCGGGAAGTCGGACTCCCAGCAGACGGTGCCGGGATCGAACTCGTCGAGCAGCTTCACCCCGACCCGGTCGGCGATGAAGCAGGAGAGGAAGTGCTTGCGGAAGACGTCGGTCGGGCCGCTGTAGCCCGCGGGGAACTTCGCTTGCGTCCATCCGCCGTGGCGCTTGTAGGTGTGCTCGGCGCGCCAGAGGAAGTACGGGATCCAGCCGATGTCGCCTTCGGTCAGCGAGAAGCGCAGGGTCGGGAAGCGTTCCCACATGTCGGCCCAGATCAGCTCGACCATCGAGAACGTCGACATGATCGGGGACAGGTTCATCGCGACGCTGGCCGGCGCGTCGCTACTGGTCATCGAGGCCGACGAGCGCGACGCGCTGCCGACGTGAAGGCACAAAATCGTGCCGTTCTCACAGGCCGCCTCATAGAGCGGATCCCAGTGCCGGGTATGGATCGAGGGCATCGAGAGCGCTTCGGGGTTCTCGGAGAACGTGACCGCGTGGCAGCCCTTGGCCGCGAGCCGGCGCAGCTCCGCGGCCGCGAGTTGCACGTCGAACAGCGGCAGGATCCCGCACGGGATGAACCGGTCGGGGTAGGCGCCGCACCATTCGTCGACGTGCCAGTCGTTGTAGGCCTGGATCATCACGAGGTTCAGGTCCCGATCCGGCCCCTGATTGAGCACCTGCCCGGAAAAGCCGGTGAAGTTGGGGAAGTTCAGCCCGGCGAGCTGGCCGCCCGCGCTCATGTCACGGACGCGCTCGTGGACGTCGTAGCACCCGGGCCGCATCTGGTCGTAGCGCGACGCGTCGATGTTGAAGTACTCGCGCGGCTTGCCGGCCACGGCGTTCAGACCGAGGTTACGGCCGCGGACCGAGCCGTAGTACCACTGCTGGACCCCGTTGTCCTCGTCCACGACCCGGGGAGCCTGGTCGAGCCAGCGCGCCGGGACGTGCCGGGTGAACATGTCGGCCGGTTCGCAGATGTGGTCGTCGACGCTGATGAGGATGAGATCCTCGGCCGGCACGGCACTCATGACGCCTCCTCGCTTGCGGTCCGTTCCCTGGTGATGGGAACGGCTGCAGGAACATCGTGCACCCGCAGGACCGGCGTCCGGTCACCAGGTCGCTCCAGGGCCCTAGCTTGTATATATGATCAAGTGCCTTGGGGTCAGGCCTTCAGGTACGCGGCGATGGTCCTGCGGTGATACCGGGAAGATCCGAGCTGGCTCTCCGCCGCCTTGATCGCTCGGGTGAAGTGATGCAATCCGGCCGCGTCGAGCAAGCCCCAGCCGCCGCACAGCTGGTGCGCCCCGGCAGCGATCGCCAGCGCGGATTCCGTGGCGGTGACCTTCGCCGCCGCGAGCGAGGCGAGCACGTGCGCTGAAGCCTCGGGGCCGGCTCCGGACGCGAGCACCGACGCCGCTTCGGCCACCGCCTCACGCGCCGCCAGGAAGCTCAGGTACAGGTCTGCGGCGCGCAGCTGCACCCCCTGCAGCGCGGCGAGCGGCGCGCCGTAGGCGTGACGAGACTTCACGCGATCGGTCGCCATCGAGAGCAGCGCGGCGCTCATGCCGACCAGCTCGGCTGCCACAGCGACCGTTCCCAGGACTTCGGCCGCTGCCACCGCGTCCGCGACGCCCGCCAGCACCACTTCCTGGTCCAGCGCAACTTCGTCGAACTCGAGGTCGGTCAGTCGGTCGCTGGTCAAGGTAGGACGGGTGATCCGGCGAACTCCGGGTGCAGCCGCGGGAACGACGGCGAGCATCAGTCCCGACGCGCCGTGCCGGGCGGGCACGAGCAGGATGTCGGCGGTATCGCCGTACGTCAGGTTGCGTACGCGGCCGGACAAGCGCCAGCGGCCGCCTTCGCGCTCAGCGACCATATTTTCACGGTCTGCGGGACCGGGCCGGGCCAGCGCGTATCGGTCACCGCCCTCGAGGAGCGCATCCCGGAGCCGGTGTCCTGCGGCGCCCAGAGCCAGTGCTGCGGCCAGGGGCTGGACCAGACCCGCGTGCACGGGCAGCGGGCAACGCGCCGCGCCCAGCTCCTCCAGCGCCACGCACACGACTGCGGGCTCGGTCAGCCGAGGACCGATCCGCCGGCGAAACGCCTCCCAGATCGTGTCCGGATAGCCGGTCGCCGAGTCCTGGATCGCCGCCAGCTCCCCCAGCTCCCAGCCGGCCAGCAGGCCGCGTACCTCATCACGGACGGGACTGCCATCAGCGAGCAGATCGAGCCTCTCGGTCCCCATTACGAACGCTTCCGCTCGGCCCGGATCCCGAGCGCAGCGGCCGCGATGCCGGTGCGGTGGACCTCGTTGGCGCCGACGCCGATGGAACCGTCGAAGCGGAAGAGGTACTCATACCCCAAGCGGCCTCGGGCCGGTGCGCCAGGCACCACCGGGCCGAACAGCGTGCCCGAGATGTTCGCCAACGGCCCGCCAAGCTCGCTGCCGAATTGCGCGAGCCGCTGGGCGAGTTCGGTCAGCACCACCTTGCCCACGGAGGCGGTCACGCCGCTGCGCGCACCACTGAGCTCCTCGGAAACGAGCCTCATCGCGCTGCGCCGCCCGACCTGAAGCTCGACCCACAGCTGCGCCAGCCGGTCGGCAACAACCGGGTCGTCGATCAGCCGGCTGCCTGCTTCACCCTCCCGGGCGAGCGCGTGGATCTCGTCGAAAAGCCGCTGGCACCATCCGAGGTTGAAGCTGCCGTTGCGTTCCTGCTCCACCGCGTACGCGAGCTGCCTCCATCCCCCGCCGGGTTCGCCGAGCAGCGCGTCGCCGGGTAAGACGACGTCATCGAAGACGATCTCGAAGAGGTCGTAGCCGACCATCGTGCGTTGCGCGATGACCTGGACGCCGGGCTGGCGCATGTCGACCAGGAACATGCTCGACCCGCGACGGGCCGGCACGCCCGGATCGGTGCGCGCGATCGTCAGGCAGACGTCGGCCTTGTCGGCGCCGGTCAGCAGCGTCTTGCGTCCGGAGAGCAGGAAGCCGCCGTCCGGCCGCGCGATGGCCGTGCTCGTCAACGCGCCGAGGTCGTTGCCCGCTTCCCGTTCGGTGTACGCGATGCACATCTCGATCTCGCCCGACACCATGCGGGGCAGTAGCTGCGCGTGCTGCTGGGCGCTTCCGAAGGCGACCACCGGCGCTCCGGCCAGCACGACGGCCGTATCGATCAGAGGTGCGTCGTGGTAGGCCGCCTCGTAGCCGAACGCCGCCGCGAAGTCCGGCGGCCGGCCGCCGCCTCCGTGTTCGACGGGAAGGCTGATGCCGAGCCAGCCGCGCCGCCCCGCCTCCCCGGCGAGGGCGCGCTCGAAGGGCTCGGCCAGGCCGGTGCGGTCGCGCGGATTGTCATGTCCCGCGGTGCGTTCCGGGGTGAGCTGCTCGGTCATCCACGCGCACACCTGGGTACGGAAGGTCTCGGCAGCGCTACCGAAGCCCGGCCCCTGGTGCCCTCGGTGCACGGCTCAGGCTTGCCGGGTTCGCGGCAGCCCGAGGTAGTGCTGCGCGATGTGGTTGCGCTGGATCTCCGTCGTCCCGCCCTGGATCGTCGTGACGGCGGAATGGCGCACGGCCCGTTCCACCTCACCGCGAGCCACCGGAGCCAGGCCGCCGTGGGCGTCATGGCGCAGCATGCCCGCCACCCCCGCCACCTCTTGCAATTCGTGCGCCGCCCGCTGATAGGCCGCAGTGGCGAAGTGTTTGGCGATGCTGCCGGCGAGCGCCGGGGACTGGCCGGACGCGCCGAGTTCCGCGGTGCGCTGGGTCAGCAGGAAGGCCACCTCGGCGTCGATGCGGGCCCGGGCGATGGCTTCCAGCACTACCGGATCGTCGGCGGGCCGCTGCCCGTCGGAGCCGGGGGCGCTTGCCCACTGCGCAGCGTGGCGTACCAGCGGCTCCATCATCGCGGTGCCGCCCATGACGCCGCGCTCGACCGAGAGCGCCGCTGCCATCACCCGCCAGCCCTCGTTCACCTCGCCGATGCGGCAGTAGTCGGGCACCTCGACGTCGTCGTAGAACACGACGTTCGTGCGCTCGTCGGCGATCGTGTAGATCGGCTGGATCGTGATGCCCGGCGTGTCCAGCGGCACCAGGAACATCGTCAGCCCGAGATGCTTCGGACGTTCGGTGTCGGTGCGGGTCAGCAGCAGGACGTAGCCGGCTTCCTGGGCGAGCGTGGTCCACATCTTCTGGCCGTTGATGCGCCACGCCGTGTGCTCGTCGTCGACCGGGACCGCGCGGGTACGCGCGGCCGCGACGTCAGAACCGGAGCCGGGCTCGGAGTAGCCCAGCACCGCAATCGTCTCGCCCGCCAGCAGTTGCGGGATGACGCGCGCCTTCAGCTCCGCCGACCCGAGCTGGTCGACGACCCCGATGACGATCATCGTGATCGACAGCCCGTGATAGGGAGCGTCGGCGAGCTCGAGCTCGCGGAAAAGCGCTGCCATCGCATGCGAGACCGGGGCGCCCTTGGCCCCGGCCGTCGCGGTGGCCATCCACCCGCGGCCGGCCATTTCACGGTGCAGTTGGGCATCGTGCACGGTGCCGGTGCTGTGCATGGTTCTGCGCATGTCGTCAGTCAGGTGGTCGGCCAGGAAATCGCGTATCTCACCGGCGAATGCCGCAACGTCCTTGTCCTGCCGGAAATCCGTCACGCGTCGCCCCCTGTGAATGCAGTGAGTACGGCCGTCCCGAGCTCGCGCAGCTGCGCCCGCGGCGCGCCCGTCACAAGCGGATAGGCCCGGGCCCGGCGATAGAAGAGCTGCGCGTCGTGCTCTTCGGCGACGCCCAATCCCCCGTGGTACTGCACCAGCCGAGCCGTGGCCTGATGCGCGGTGTCGGCGGCGAACAGCAGGGCCATGAGGGCGAGCCCAGCCCCGTTTGCTCCGGTGGTCGAGCGCTGCCCGGTCGACAGGCTCCAGGCGGCTTCGCGGGCCAGCAGCGTTGAGCCGTCCACGAGGCCCGGGATGTCAGCGAGCCCATGGGCGACGGCCTGGAACGAGCCGATCGGCACGCCGAACTGCTGGCGATCCTTGACCCAGCGGGTAGCCACGTCGAGCGACGCCGCCGACAGCCCCGCCAGCCAGGCGGCCACGAGCGTCAGCCATTCGTGGTTCGCCGACTCGAACGCCGCCCGGGCAGCGGGCCCGCGGGCCAGCACGGTGCGGGCACCGGAACGCATATCGCGATCGGCGATCGGGAGGTTTCCCTGATTGGCCAGCGCCTCACGGGGCGGTTCGGACCGGACGGCCACCAACTCATCCCCGTCACACCCGATGACCAGATCGGCGACGGCCCCGGCAGGCACGACCACGGCCTTGCCGCCGCTCACGCGAGGCGCCAGGGTGGCGATGAGCTCGCCGGCCACCGCCGCCGGCAGATCGGGATGCTCCGGACACCGGTCCACCAGCAGCCGCACCGCGACAGCGTGCTCGTTCAGCGGTGCGGGCGCCAGGACCGTTCCGAGCTCCTGCGCGACGGCCGTGAGCGCGAGCAGATCAGCGCCGCCCCCGCCGTACTGCTCTGCCACCGCCAATCCGGGAAGACCGATGGCGCACAGCTCTGCCCACAGCTTCGGATCGTGGCCGAGCGGCTCGGCGTCGCGGGCCCAGGACGGCCGGCCCGGAGCCTGCTGGCCGACGCATACGGCCTGCACGGCAGCGACCGCTGCCTGCGACATCTCGTCGAGTGAAAGGTCCATCAGCTCCCAGTCCGATCGCGGGCCCTGCCTAGCGGCAACCGTATGCCGCCAGGCCACTAGGTTCCCAGACGTCACTGTCGCAGGGCACGCTGGAGGAGGTATCCGTGGTGGAACGGCTGGCCGGGAAAGTCGCGTTGGTGACGGGAGCGGCTCGCGGGCAGGGCGAGGCCATCGCCCGGCTCTTCGTCGCCGAGGGGGCGAGGGTGCTGGTGACCGACGTCCTCGAACCCGAGGGGCGTGCGGTCGCCGACGACCTCGGCGAAATGGCCGCCTGGCACGCGCTCGACGTCACCAGCGAGGACGAGTGGACGCACGCCGTCGCGGCGTGCACGGCGACGTTCGGACGCCTCGACGTGCTGGTCAACAATGCCGGGATCGGCATCCCACCGCGCCGGATCGAGGACGAGACGGCCGAGGGCCATCGGCGCACGCTGGACGTGAACCTCACCGGCGTGTGGCACGGCATCCGCGCGGTGCTGCCGGTGATGACGGCGCAGCGATCCGGGTCGATCGTGAACACGTCGTCGATCGATGGTCTCGTCGGCACCGCCGGGATGGCCTCGTACGTCGCGAGCAAGTACGCCGTCACCGGACTGACCCGCACGACGGCACTCGAAGCGGGCCACCGCGGGATCCGCGTCAACGCGGTGCATCCCGGTGTGATCGAAACTCCCATGGTGGCGGGCGCTCCTGCTGAAATACGAGCGCGGCTCGACCGGCTGATGGCCCGCCAACCGATCCCTCGGACCGGCACCCCGCGGGAAATCGCGTACGCCGTGCTCTTCTTCGCCTGCGACGAGAGCTCGTACTGCACGGGTTCCTCGCTGGTGGTCGACGGGGGTCATCTCGCCGGACCGTGGCGCGAGGGCTTCGACGACTGACGCTCGTCCCGCCGTCCTCAGGGGGTGCGCCGTTTGGACCGTCGATTACTGGGTTCTTGCCGACGCGGCGAGCGACACCTGGGGCGCGATCTCGGTGAGGATGCGCGTCAGCATGGGCATGCCGTTCTCGCGCACAGCCGGCAGGAGGATCAGGTGGCGCGCGCCGGCGTCGACGAATTCCAGCAACTTGCGGACGACGTCCTCCGGCGTCCCCGTCACAGCCACCCGATCGAGCATGGCGTCGAAGTCCTGCCCGTAGGTGCCGCCGAGGAAGTCGGCGGCACGCCGGCGGGCCTGGGCCCCGTCGTCGTCGACGCTGATCGGCAGGTACGCGAGCCACGCGAACCCGTCCAGCGAGCGCCCGCCCGCCTGCGCTTCCGCGCGTACGGTCGCCACCGATTCGGCGTACCGGCGCGCCGAGAACAGGTAGGGCATCCAGCCGTCACCGAGCCGGGCAGCGCGGCGCATCGCCGCCGGCTGGCGGCCGGCGACGATGACCGGCGGGCCGCCTGGCTGTGCAGGAGCCGGATGGATACGGATCCCGCTCATCCCAAACAGCGGGCCCTCCCAGCTGATCTCCTCGCCGGTCCAGAACCGGCGCAGCAGGGCGATCGCCTCGTCCAGCCGCTTGCCCCTTCCGGCGAGCGGCACCTGACAGGCGTCGAACTCGCCGGGGTACTCACCGCCGACGCCGACGCCCAACGCGATGCGGCCCCCGGTCACGTTGTCCAGGTCGGCGATCGTCTTGGCGACGATGGCCGGTGGGTAGAGCGGGAGGAGCAGGACGGCGGTGCCGATCAGGGTCTCGTCGTCGACCTGTTCGCTGAGCCGTGCCAGCCAGGAGAGCGCTTCGGGACTCGGGTTCTTCGACGCGACATGGCCCCCGACCCACAAGGAACGGGCACCGGCGTCCTGCAGCTCAGTGACGTCGGAACGGGTAGCTGGGGCGACGCATCCGAAGCTCACCCGATTGGCGGCCAATACTGCGCGGGCCCCCGCCTCGACCCGGTCCACAAGTCAATTTAATATCAGCTTCGCCAGGCGAGCCCAGCGACGGCGCGGGCCGGCACTCCCCGACGGCCCACTGCGGCCAGGACAGGACGGCATGAACAGGTACGGGTTGTCGACCATCAAGACCGAGCTGGACGACCAGGGCGTCCTGCTGGTGACGCTCGATCGCCCCGACCGCCGAAACGCGATCAACGACGTCATGCACGTCGAGCTCACCGAGCTCTACAAGCGGATCGCCGCAGACACCGAAGCCGAGGTCGTCGTGCTGACCGGGGCCGGCAAGGGGTTCTGCGCCGGCGGCGACTTCAAGCAGATGGCCGAGAACAACGACGCCGGCTACGACGACGGCTTCTCGCAGCTGTTCGTCGATTCGGTCGCCATGGCCCGGGCCATTCTTGCCATCCGCCAACCGATGATCGCCGCCGTCAACGGTGACGCCATCGGCCTCGGCGCCACCCTCGCGTTGTTCTGCGACATCGTCTTCATCTCCGATGCCGCACGAATCGGAGATCCCCACGTGCAGGTCGGCCTGGTCGCCGCCGACGGCGGGGTGGTCCTGTGGCCCATGCTGATCGGCGCCAACCGCGCCAAGGAGTACCTGTTCACCGGTGACCTGCTGTCCGGCGCCGAGGCCGAGCGGATCGGCCTGGTCAACCACTCGGTGCCGGAAGGCGAGGTACTCGCGCAGGCGATGGCCATGGCACACCGGCTCGCTCAGGGCGCCGCGCTCGCGTTGCGATTCAACAAGCGCCTGGTGAACAAGGACCTCGAGGAGCGGGTCGACCGGATCTATGAGATGGCGTTGGCGATGGAGGCCGTGACCTTCCGCAGCGCCGACCATCTGGAGGCGGTCAAGGCTTTCGGGGAGCGCCGACCACCGGTGTTCATCCGCGGTCAGCGCTGACGGCCAGGGGTCTGCCGGGGAACGAACCAGCGGGTGCCGCCCCGAGATACGTGGCGTCGTTGCACAGCAGCCGCAGGCCAGCATCCGGCGGAAGCGGACGGGCGAAGCGGCAACCCTGCGCCAGCGGGCGTCCGAGCTCCATCAATTGAGCGCGACATGGGCCAGAATGGCGCCAGTGAGCGTTCCGGATTCAACCACTCTGACCGTGCGGGAAGCGGCCCCCGCCGACGCCGAACGGATCACCGAGCTCATCGAGTCGGCGTACCGGGGGCACAGCAGCCGGCAAGGGTGGACCACCGAGGCCGACCTGCTCGACGGTCAGCGCACCGATCTCGCCGCCGTTCGCGACGCCCTGGCACACGCCGACATCCGGCTGCTGATCGCGACGAGCAGCGAAGATGTCCTGCTCGGGTGCTGCCAGATCGAGCGGCGCGGGAAGCGGAAGGCCTACTTCGGGTCGTTCGCGGTGCGCCCCCAGCGGCAGAACACGGGGCTGGGCAAGGCGCTGCTTGCGGCAGCCGAATCGGCGGCCGGCGCGCAGTGGGGGGTGACCACCATGGAGATGACCGTGATCGCGCAGCGCAGCGAACTCATCGCCTGGTATCTGCGCCGCGGATACGAGCTGACCGGCGAGACCCGCCCGTTCCCGTATGACGACGAGCGGGCCGGCCTTCCCCGCCGCGCCGATCTGCATTTCGTGGTGCTCGAAAAGCAGCTGGCGGGCGCGGACGCCCATTAGCTGACCGTACGAGCACTGGAACTGGGTGTCACCTTCGGACCCGACGTGCAGTCAACGGCACCCGGGACCTACAGCGTCGAGACAGTCTTGTCCTCGCTCGGCCTGCGAAGCGAGCGGGTGAGCATCGAGGTCGTCTGACGCGAGCCGGACGCGACCGCGAAGGCCGGGAGTTGTGCTGGCAAAGATCCGCGCCTGTTGCCGTAGTACGGCTGAGAGAGCGGCCAGGGCGGTGCAGGTTCCACCCACCCCACGGCGGCCCCCCCTCAAAGGCGAACGCCAACCCTCATCCCCGCCAATACCGGACGTGAGCCGGCGAGCCAGGAAGGTGCGGCGGCGCTGCGCCAGCACGCCTGGCAGGCGTAGAAACCCCGTATGGCATCCGCGCCCATCCGGACCACCCGCAAGTGGAGTGCGCTCGGCGCGACGATCGCCGTGGGCGCGGCGGTCGTCCTGGGCGGCTGCGGACGCTCGTCGACGCCGACTTCGACCCCGACAGCGTCGGGCACCACGGGCAAGACCAGCTCAGCTGCCGCTGCTCCTGCGGGAACCTTCGGTGACCTCGGCCGGATCTGCGGCCCGGGCAACCCGGCCCCGCTCACCGGTCGCGGCTTGTCCGGGACGACGATTCGGGTCGGCACCATCGGCGACCCGGGGTCGACCCTCACCCCGGGGCTCGAGCAGGAGTACTTCGACGTCGCCCAGGCATTCACCAAGTGGTGCAATGGCGCGGGCGGGATCAACGGACGCCAGATCGTCGTCGACAATTACGACGCCAAGCTCTTCAACGGCGCCGCACAAGTCATCTCGGCCTGCTCCCGCGATTTCATGCTCGTCGGCAACGGCAACGCGTTCGACGCGGTGGACGTGAAGCCGCGGCTCGCCTGCAAGCTCGCCCAGATCCCAGCCTTGGACGTCTCGCCAGCAGCCGGGCTGGCGCCGTTGCAGGTACAGCCCACCAGCAACTCCCCTCAGCACTACGGGGTCGGGGGTCTGCGGCTGCTGGCGCAGGCCTACCCGGCGTCCCAGCAGGGTCTCGGGATCGGCAGCAGCAACGTCGCCTCGCTCAGCCCGCAGGGCCGGTACGCCAAGCAGGCGTGGGAGTCGCTCGGCTACAAGGTGACGACCGTGCAGGAGAAGCCGACCTTGGTCACCAACTTCCGGCCGTATATGGAGCAGCTGCGCACGTCAGGTGCCAAGGCGTACAACGAGATCGCCTCGCAGGATCCGACCCCCGAGGTCAACGCCATGCACGACATCGGCTACGAGCCGTCGTTCGTGCTCTGGAGCATCCAGTTCTACGACCCGAAGTCGGTGGCGGCGGCCAAGACCGTGACCTTCCCGCCGTCCTATGTCGCGCTCGGCGCGTTGCCGGCCGAGCTCGTCGACCAGTACCCGGTGTTGCAGCAGATCCGCAGCATCATGAACGCCGGGGTGACCAAGCCGAAGTTCACGTCCTTCACCGGGCTGGCGTTCAGCGCCTGGACGCTGTGGGCGAAGTCGGCCACCGACTGCGGGGCTGACCTCACACCCCAATGCATCCTCGCCAAGGCCGGATCCCACACCGACTGGGACGCCGGCGGGCTCTTCCCACCCAACTCCACCGTGCCGGGCAAGCAGACCCAGTCCGACTGCGTGCTGCTGGTACGCCTGACACCCAACGGCTTCGTCTACGACAAGAAGGTGACCCAGCCCAACCGCGGGCCGTACAACTGCGACCCGCGCAACCTGGTCACGGTCAGCGGCACCTAGAAATCCACCGCAGAATCAGGCGCAGAATCAGGCGGCCATCATCGAGGACGGGCTCGCAAAGGAAGGTGCGCCGGTGAAGGAACTGCACCTGCCCGACGGCACCCCGGCCATGGTGTGGTCACTGTCACCCAACGACGCCCGGGGACTGCGGGAGAACTACCGCCAGCTATCGCCGCAAGCGCGCTACAGCAGGTTCCTGTCGGGCGTGAGCGACCTTTCCGATGAGATGCTCCGGCGCCTGGTCGACGACGTGGACGGGGTGAACCACATCGCCCTCGTATTGGTGGTCTTCCCCGAGGACGGCCCTGATCGGGCGGTCGGGATCGGCCGGATCGTTCGCTTACGTGATCAGCCTTCGGCGGCGGACATCGCCGTCACCGTCGATGACGGCTGGCGACGCCGCGGGATCGGCACCGCACTGCTCGACGAGCTGATCCGGCAGCGACCAGAGGGGGTGATCGAACTCGTCACGCACGTCGCCGCCGACAACAGGGCCTCGCTCGCCCTCCTCGCCCGCGCCGGGGAGGTTCAACTCAGCCCGCTGTCCGGTAGCCGATACGACGTCCATGTCGACCTGGTGCACCCCGAATAGCCGGCATCCACAGGCCTCTCAGGGATCGGCTGGTGCCGCCACCGGATCGCCGATGGCTGCGGTCCGGCCGCGCCGCAGGACGCGCAGGCTCATCGCCGGGAACAGGAGTACCGAGAGCATGCCGGCGGTGATGAGCGCGGCAGCATTGCCGCTCGAGATGTAACCGTCCGCCTCGCCGATGGTGGCCACGACGACGATCAGCGGCAGGCCGGTCGCCGCCATCAGGGCCAACCCCCAGCGCTGGTGAAGATCCAGCGCGTGGCGGTAGCACAGCAGGGTCGGCAACCCCCTGACCACCAGGAGCAGCACGAGGAACAGCGGGATCGACAGCAGCGCGATCGGGTGCCGGCGGAAGGTGCCGAGGTCGAGATTGATGCCACTGACCACGAAGAAGATCGGGACGACGAACCCGTATCCGATGCCCTCGAGCTTGCCTTCGAAAATCGACAGGTGTGCCTCGTCTTCGACGTGCGAGACGGCCACCCTCACCACCGTGCCGGCGGCGAAGGACCCCAGCAGCACGTCCAGGCCGAGGTGACTGGCCAGCAAGACCATGCTCGCGATCAGCAGCATGGACAGCCTGACCGGCAACTGCGAGCTCGCGTACAGACTCCGGCTCAGGACCCGGCGGACCCGGGGGTGCCACGGCAGATTGGCGGCACTCACGGAACCCACTGCGAGCGCGGCGAAGGCCAGCAACAGCAGGCTCGTTACGCCCGGCTTCTGCCCCCCCAGCACGAGAGCGACGAGCACGATCGGGCCGAACTCGCCGATGCTCCCCACGGCCAGGATGTGGGGGCCCTGCGGCGTCGCGAGCACGCCGCTGTCGTGCAGGATCGGCAGCAGCGTGCCGAGGGCGGTCGTGCTCAGCGCCAACCCGGTCACGAATTCACCGTGGCGATGCCCGGTCAGGAGGATGACTAACCCGACGATCGCGGCGAGCCCGAGCGAGATCCCCCAACTGGCGCCGGCCAACACAAGCGGGCGGCCCCTCACAGCAGCGATGTCGAGCTCGTATCCAGCCAGGAACATGAGCATTGCCAGGCCGAATGCGGAGAACGCCGACACGATGTCGTCCACGTGCGCCCACCCGAGCACGGAGGGACCGAGCAGGATCCCGAGCAGGATCTCCATGACCACGCCGGGCACCGCCAGGCGGCCGCTCAGCAGGGAAAGTATCGGTGCCAGCACCGCCGCGAAGGCAATCAGCGAGAGCTGGGTGAGCGGGTTGTTCACCCGGGGAATCTAGCGCGTGGGTGGTGCCGCAGCCGGCCGAAACAGCTAACGCAGCAGGCTGCGACAAACCTCGCGAAGAACTAACGGTGAACACGCCGTTGCCGCGGACGACGACCGCACCGGGGGTTCGGGCCACCACTTGGCGCGGCAACGTACACCCGGCATCGGCTCACCGACGGCGGATTCGAGCCAGCGCCCGGTTCAGGAAGCCGGTGTCGGGTGGCGTTCCCGGGCCGCCGGAAGCTCGACGATCGCGACCAGGCCGCCCCCGTCCCCTCCCTCGAGAGTCAGCGATCCCTGATCGACGGTCAGCAGCCGGTCGGCGATCGCCAGCCCGAGCCCGCTGCCAAGACGATCGCCAGGCGAGTCGCGGCCGGCGGTGCTCTCGCTCCAGAACCGGCGCAGCGCCTGCTCGCGCGCCGGGGCCGACATCCCCGGTCCGGTGTCGGCGACCAGGATGCTGACCATGGGCCCCCGCCGTCCGATCGTGACGGTGATGCGACCGTCCTGCGGAGTCGCCTCGATCGCGTTCGCGAGCAGGTTGTCGAGAATCTGCTCGAGATGGCCTGCAGTGGCCAGCGCTGAGGCGGGTTCGGCCCGCAGGGACAGCGCGATCTGGCTCTCATCGGCGACGGGCGTCCACGCCTCGACACGTCCCGCGGTCACCGCCGCAACGTCAATGACTTCAGGCGCTGGTGTGGTGTTCTCCGCCCTCGCCACGGCGAGCAGCCCGTCGACGAGATGGGAGAGGCGCTTCGCCTCGGCGAGAGTTCCGTCCAAGTCGCTTTCCTGCGCGTCACTGGCGTCCTGACGCATGAGTTCGAGGCGCAGCCGCAACGCGGCAAGGGGGGTACGCAGCTGGTGGCTGACGTCAGCAAGGACATTGCGCTGGCCGGCCAGCAACCCTTCCAGCCGCCCCGCCATCTGGTTGAAGGTGGCTGCCAGCTGCTGGATCTCCACCGGCCCTGATGTCGTCGTCGCGCGCGTCGACAACGAGCCCTCCCCGAGGCGCGTCGCCGCCGACTCCAGCCGGCGAAGAGGGCGGCCCACCCAGCGGGCCAGTGCCAGCGCGAGCAACACCGCCGCCACGAGCGCCGCCGCGCCGGCACCGGCCAATCCGAGCCACAGCCGGGCCCGTTCGGCGTTCAGCGGGGCGGCTGGCCGGGCCAACGCCACGATCCCGTCCACGCGACCGGAGCTGGTCACGGGGAGTACGACGACGAAGCGGTCCGGATCGTCGCTCCAGTGCTCGCTGCGCTGGCCGAGCAGGGCGGCGGTGCGGTCGCGCGAGGTGATCTCTACGGCGTTCGGGATGCCCGCGAGCGGCCGGCCGGTGACGTCGAGCACGCTGACCCGATCGCCAGCGTCCCGGACCGTGATCGGTACGACGGTGCGCCCCTCGCGGCCGTCGGCCAGCCGTTCCTCGGCCTGGCTGGCGAGCGCGAGGGCGGCCGCTTCGGTGCGTTCGACGAAGACCTGCTCGTCGTGATGGGCCGCGAACGCCCCGAGCGGGACCACGACGGCTGCCAGCAGGACCGAGGTGAGTCCCACGAGCGCGGCGAGGATTCGACGGGTCATCCGCCGGTGCCCACCGTGCCGCTCACCGGACCCACTGGCCCGACTGGCCCCGCAGCATCGGGCTGCAGGCGGAAGCCGACCCCGTAGACGGTCTCGATCAGACCGGGGACGGCGAGCTTGCGACGCAGCGAGGCGACATGCACGTCGAGAGCCTTGGTGGGCCCGTACGCGTGGGCGTCCCAGGCGCGTTCGAGGATCTGCTGTCTCGAGTACACCCGGCCCGGGTCTTCGGCCAGGCACAGGAGCAGGTCGAACTCCTTGGCCGTGAGCGTGACCGGCCGCCCCGAAACGCTCACCTCACGGGTGCGGGTATCGATGAGCAGCGGGCCGCTTCGCACATGCGCACCCGTGCCCGGCTGGGCGCGCCGCAGGTTGGCCCGGATCCGGGCGAGCAGTTCGGCGAAACCGAAGGGCTTGACGACGTAATCGTCGGCTCCCATGTCGAGAGCTCCCACCCGTTCGGCCTCCTCGCTGCGCGCTGTCACGACGATGATGACCGCGTCGCTGCGGCGGCGAAGCTGGGCGCAGACCGATCGCCCGTCCAGATCCGGCAGGCCCAGGTCGAGCAGGATCACGTCAGCCGGATCGGCGGCCACGGCGGCCGCCCCGGTACTCACCCGGTCCACCCGATAGCCCGCCCGGACCAAGCCCTCCTGCAGCGGCACCGCGATAGCGGCATCGTCCTCGACCAGCAGCAGCCGCAACGGCAGGCCGACAGGCGTCTCAGGAAGCCGGGTCACCTGCCCACCTCCGGGGACCCCATCAGTGCCCTCATCCTCGTAACGGTAGGCGCCGCGGCGCGATACCCGTTTGCCACGGGCATTCGCATCGCGCACACAGGTGTTCTTGGAAGGTTCTTAACTGCTTGCCAGCAAAGCTGGATCTGCAACCCCGGTAACCGCCCAGCCGGGCAAGGAGGTTCAGATGTCAGCGCATGCACGTGCGCAGCGAGACGACGGCTTGCGACGGCTCCGTTCGCTGAACGCGGGGATGGTCTTTGTCAGCGTTGCGGCGATCGGGGTGGCGTCGGCCGGCGTTGCCGCGGCAGTCCCTGGACGCAAGTCGACGCCTCCAGCTACCGGCCAGACCGCCATCACCCCCAACAACTCCGCCGTGACCACTACCACTGGGGACGACGGAACCGTCCAGCAGGTGCCCCAGCAAGCACCCCAGCAGGTCAATCCGAACACCAATCCGCCGGTCGTCACCTCCGGTGGATCCTGACGTGCCGTTCTCGACGCGATGACGCTCGCGGCCGCCAACCCGGCTCACGCGTCCAAGCTGCTGTGGTATCTGACCCGGGGCAGCGGGCTCGTGTGCCTCGTTCTGCTCACAGCGAGTGTGGTTCTCGGAATCGCCACCACGGTTCGGGTTTCGGCCCCGCGCTGGCCACGCTTCCTCGTCGCCGCGCTGCACCGCAACATTTCGCTGTTCGTCATGGTGGTCCTGGTCTTCCACATCGCGGTGGCCGTCCTGGACAGCTACGCGCCGCTGAGCTGGCTCGACGCGGTGCTGCCGCTGAATTCGCACTACCGCCCGGTCTGGCTGGGCCTGGGAGCGCTCAGCCTCGACCTGCTGCTCGCCGTCATCGTCACAAGCCTGCTTCGCGCCCGCCTCGGCCATCGCCGGTGGCGTGCGGTGCACTGGGCGGCTTACGCGAGTTGGCTGAGCGCCGTCATGCACGGACTCGGCACCGGTAGCGACACGAAGACCCCGTGGGTCCTGGTGCTGACGATCGCCTGCGTGCTCAGCGTCGTGGCAGCACTGGGGATACGCCTGCTCTCCGGCTGGCCGGCCCATCGCCGCCTCCGGCTGACCGCGGCCGGGCTTGCCGTCGTCAGCGTGACCGCGCTGACGGGATGGGTGAAGGCCGGGCCGCTGCAGCGCGGATGGGCGCGCACGGCCGGAACCCCGGCGTCGCTGCTGGCGAAGCCCGCACAACCGGCGGCGGCGACCAGCAGCGCTCCGGGGCTCACCCAGCCCTTCGCCGGCCAGCTGTCCGGCAACCTCACCCAGAGCCCGCCGGACGGGTCGGGGCAGGTACGGATCACGCTCGACATGACCTCCAGTGGCGGCGTCCCGGCGGCGCTGAAGGTCGTCATCACCGGCGAGCCCTCGCCGGGCGGCGGGGTCACGGAAACCGGCAGCGGGGTCGCTTTCACTCCCAACGGCGGGGGCGGCACCTGGACCGGCTCGCTGACCACGCTCGACGGGCAGCGGCTCACCTGCCGGGTGACGAAGGGATCGCAGACACTGGTCCTGCGGCTTGATCTGACGATCGATGCATCTACCGGCACCATCGCCGGCGAGCTCCGGGGGCAGCCGGCATGAGCGCGACCCTTCCGCGGTTGCTCGCGGGATTACCCGGCGGCGGGTCGGCGCTGAACTGGCAGGGACATCTCGCCCTGCACGGCCCCCCGGCCAGCTACAGCGGCGAGCGCATCCTGCGCGAGGTCGAGGCGTCCGGGCTCACCGGGCGCGGCGGCGCGGGCTTTCCCACCGCACGCAAGCTGGCGTCGGTCGCGCGTTCCCGGTCGGGGCGAGCGACCGTGATCGTCGCGAACGGGGCGGAGGGTGAGCCTGCGAGCAGCAAAGACTTGCTCCTGCTGGCCTGCATGCCGCATCTCGTGCTGGACGGCATCGCCGCCGCGGCGACGGTCGTCGGGGCCCGCCGGGCGGTGCTCTGCCTGCACGAGGGCAGCCAGGTGGCCGACCGGGTGGACATCGCTCTCGCGCAGCGGCGCGCTGCCGGCGTCGACCCGTGCCCGGTCGAGATCGCCATCGTCCCCGCGCGCTACGTCGCCAGCGAGGAATCGGCACTGGTCCAATATCTGAGCAGGGGCGTGCCGCTGCCGACCACCCGCCCACCCCGCCCGGATCAGCAGGGAGTCGACGGCCGTCCGACGCTCGTCAACAATGTCGAGACCTTCGCCCATCTGGGGCTGATCGCCCGCTACGGCGCCGGCTGGTTCGCCGAGGCCGGCACGAAGGCCGAGCCCGGCACCCGGTTGCTGACGGTCTCGGGTGCGATCGCGTCACCCGGCGTGCTGGAGATCGAGACCGGCACTCGGCTGGTCGATGCCCTTGACATGTGCGGCGGCCTCAGCGAGCCGGCCGCAGGTTTCCTGATCGGCGGCTATTTCGGTGGATGGGTGACGCCCGAGGCCGCGGCGGAGATACGGCTCTCGCGCGCGGGTCTCGCCGGGGTCGGAGGCTCGCTCGGCGCCGGGGTGCTGATCGCGCTCCCGGCGAGCGTCTGCCCGCTTCACGAAGCGTCGCGGATCGTGACCTGGCTCGCCGAACAATCGGCGGGCCAGTGCGGGCCCTGCCGCTTCGGCCTCCCGGCGATCGCCGGTGCATTCGATGCGCTCACCCGCGGGCGCCTTCCGGCAGCCGGCCACCGCCAGCTCGACCGGTGGACGCGCGAGGTGACCGGCCGCGGCGCCTGCCACCATCCGGACGGGACGGCGCGGTTCGTCACCAGCGCCCTGCGCGCGTTTCACGGCGAGGTCACACTGCACACCCGCGGCCGGTGTTCAGCTCCCGGGAACCGCCGGACCGTCTGCCCGCTGCCGGCTTCCCAGACCGAGCGAGCTTTGCCAGTAGGGGGCCTGCTATGACGAATCCCGCCGGCCGGCCCCGCCTGCGTGTCGATCCGATTGCCTGCACGGGGTACGGGCTCTGCGCCGAACTCTTCCCAGAAGCGGTCGCGCTGGATGACTGGGGCTATCCCCTGCTGTCAGGCGCCGAGGTGACCCCGGCCCAGCAGGCGCACGCGCGCCGCGCTGTGAAGGCTTGCCCGACGCTGGCACTGCGCCTGGTCAGGGGCGAGTGACGCATGCGACCTACTGACCATCGACGGAATGCCCAAGGGGGAAGAGCGTGACGACCTACCAACCGGGTCATGCCAAGGTCAACGAGGCGCTGCACGCCGATCCAGGAGTCGAGGGCAACAGCCGGCTCACCAGCGTTACCGGGATGCTGCTGATCGGCCTGCTCGCCGTGGAGGGCCTGACGATCCTCAGCATTCGCGGGCTGATCACCTGGCACATCTTCGTCGGCATCATGCTGGTGGGTCCCGTCCTGCTGAAGACGGCGAGCACCGTCTACCGCTTCGCGGGCTACTACAGCGGTCGTCCCGCGTACGTGCGTAAAGGGCCGCCGAACGCGATCCTGCGCGCGATCGGGCCGCTGGTGATCCTGACCAGCCTGCTGGTCCTGGGCACCGGGCTCGGACTGCTCGGCGTTCATCCCGGTAGCGGGGGCCTGCTGCTGCTGGCCCACAAGGCCAGCTTCATCCTCTGGCTGGGGCTGACGACGATCCACGTGCTCGGGCACCTCCGCGAGGCCGCCGCCGCCTCCTGGCAGGAGGTCCGCCCGGAACCGGGTGACCCGGCGGCACGGCGACGCTTCGTGCGCGGAACCGCAGTGGCCATCTCGCTCGCCGTCGGCCTCGGCGCCGCCGCGGCGATCACGCCCCGAGCGACGTCATGGACCAACCGTCAGTTCGTCCATGACGGGAGCGCATTCCCACACCGCACCGGGTGATCACCGGGGGCCACACCTGCCCCGCATCCGCGACACATCTGGCTCACGCGTGCGGCAGCCACACTGGCGACGTGGCCCGCGATCTGACCGTCTGCCTGCTGCTGATCTCGCTAGCGGCATTCCTCGGGCTGTTCGTGCATCCCCTCTTGTGGTCGGTGGCGGTGCTGGCGCTCGCCTGGCTCGTGGGGCGTGACCCGCAGACCCGCCGCCCGCGAGCGAAGTAGGCGCACCTCCCACAGCCCATGCCACAGCTTCGTTTGAGCCCCGCCCGCGGGCCGCTCCGCGTTCCCGAGATCACGGTCTACTTCTGGATCATCAAGGGCCTGTCCACCGCGATGGGTGAGTCGACCTCGGACTACCTCGTGCACGCCATGGCACCAGTCGTTGCCGTCGCCATCGGGTTCATCGCCTTTGTTGCCGCGCTGGCGGTGCAGTTCCGGCAACGGCGCTACCTGGCCTGGTCGTACTGGCTCACCGTGGTCATGGTCGGCGTATTCGGCACCATGGCCGCTGACGTCCTGCACGTCGGCTTCTCAGTTCCGTATCCGGCGACCTCGATCCTGTACGCCGCCGCCCTCGTCATGGTCTTCGCGACCTGGCTCAGCACGCAGCGCACGCTGTCGATCCACAGCATCGACACGTCGGCGCGCGAAAGCTTCTACTGGGCTGCGGTGGTGGCGACGTTTGCACTCGGTACGGCGGTCGGTGACCTGACCGCGGTGACCCTGCACCTCGGGTACTTCAGCTCGGCGCTGCTGTTCGCCGGGCTGATAGCGATACCTGCCGCCGGCTACGCGAGTGGCCGGCTCCACCCGATCCTGGCGTTCTGGACCGCGTACGTGATCACCCGTCCGCTGGGCGCTTCCATCGCCGACTGGCTGGGCAAGCCCGCCGGCTCGGGCGGGCTCGGCTGGGGCGATGGCGCGGTCAGTCTCGTGCTGACCGGCCTGATCATCGCGTTCGTCGGCTACCTCGCCGTCACCCGCGCTGACGTGCAGCAGCCGGATGCGCATGCGGCTGAGGTCGACGAGCCCTTCGGGGAACCAGCCCGGGCGACGAGCTAGCGACAGAGCCAGGTTCGCCGGGGAACCGCCGGAGGGGCCCGCGAAGAAGCTCACTGCCGCATGCGCAGCCGACCATCTCGCTCGGCCAGCTCGGCCCGCTCCTCCGCCTCTGACCGCGGCGGGTCAGTTGAAGAAGCGGCCGATCCCGGCGCCGCCACCACTGCCGCCGAGGCCTCCGATGCCCTGGCGAGGCTGCTCATTGGGCGCTGCCTCTCCAACCCAGTGAGCGAACGCCTCGGGGTTGCGCGACTGCAGGAGCACCCGGCCCGGGCCGTTGAAGTCGAACACCCAGCCCTCGCCGGACTTCAGCGACTGGATCGACCGGCCCTGCACGGCACGGCGCATCTTGAAGTTGATGTCGAGCGCGTACGCAACGACATGGCCGGTGTCGATCGTGACGGTCTCCCCCGGCTCCAGATCGATGATGTCGACGGCGCCGTAGATGCTGACCAGCGCCTGGCCGGTGCCGGACGCGCGGAAACCGAACCCGCCCTCGCCGCCGAACAGGTTGGCCATGCCGCCCCACTTGGTGTCGATCTCGACGCCGTCAGAATTGGCGATCCAGCTGCCGCGGCGCAGGAAGAACGGCTGCTGCGGGGTGACATCGATGGAGACGGTGTCACCGGGGAGCACACCGGCGACGTCGACCCACCCGCCCTGCGCGGGCGCCGTATAGGTCGTCACGAAAAATGACCCGCCGCCGAGCACGCTGCGCTTGAGGCCCTGCATGACGCCGCCCTGGGCCTTGGCCTCGAGCAGCACTCCGGCGCTGTGCGCGATCATCGCACCGCCCTCGACGCGCAGCTGCTCGCCGCCCCTGAGGCCGCAGCGAGCGACGGTGAACGATGGCGAGTGACGTAGCTGTACATCCACGAGCGGCATCCTCCCACTAAAGGCCGGCGGGTGTGTGTCGGGTTTCCGACAGGTGGTTCATAGGTTCCCAGCACGCTCCCAGGAAGCTCAAAGGGTGCGCCTTGGTTCAGGGCGTCTCATCAATAGCGAGGCGTTAACGAATCCGTTCGCGAAGTCGCTAACCGCCGCAAGCGTGAGACGAAGCAGAACCTAAGTGACGAGGTGTTCATCATGGCCGACGAGCAGGGACAGGCGCCTTCCCCCTTTGAGCCGCAGCCGGCAGGCGATCCCTATGCAACGTGGTACGGCCAGCCGCATTACGGGCCGGGCCCGCATTTCGGACCGCCTTCGCAGCAGGGGCAGACGCCGGGACAGCAGCCGGGACAGCAGCCGGGGCAGGTGCCGTGGCCCTCGCAGCCGGTCTGGTGGATGCCGCAGCCGACCGCGCCCGCGGCCTACTACGGCCGTGAGCGCAAGCGGCGCCGCTCCCTGGTAGCGATCGCTGCGGCCACAGCCGGCGTCATGATGGCTGCCGGGATCACCGCCATCGCCTTCGACCGTTCCACCTCGAGCAGCCCGCAAGCGGTCTCCACGTTCACCCCCAACTCGGGGAGCTCATCCAGCGGCAACGGGTCCTTCCCGTCCTGGTACGGCGACGGGAACAGGGACGGTACCGGCGGTGGGAGCTCCGGCAGCGGTTCCACCAATACGACCACCGGGCAGGCGACCACCGCCCAGCAGGTCGGTGTCGTCGACATCAACACCGTCATCAACTACGGGAGTGAGCAAGCAGCCGGGACCGGCATCGTCCTCACGTCCAGCGGCGAGATCCTCACCAACAACCACGTGATCGACGGCTCGACCAGCATCACCGTGACGGTGGTCAGCACCGGGAAGACCTACAAAGCAACGGTTGTCGGCGACGACCCGACCGACGACGTGGCAGTACTCCAGCTCAGCGGGGCCTCCGGGCTGGCGACCGCCAAGCTCGGCGACTCGTCGCAGGTCGCCGTCGGCAACACGGTCACCGCGGTGGGCAACGCGGGCGGCACCGGCGGCGTACCGAGTGCGGCGACCGGCAGCGTGACGGCACTCAACCAGTCCATCACCGCTAGCGACCAGGGCGGCGGCAATCCGGAGAACCTCACGGGGATGATCCAGCTCAACGCCGACATCCAGGCCGGGGACTCCGGCGGGCCGCTCTACGCAGCCAACGGCACGGTCATCGGCATCGACACCGCCGCGTCCAGCCGTTCGCTGAACGGTTCCACCACCGGCTTCGCCATCCCGATCAACAAGGCGACCTCCATCGCCAAGCAGATCGAGTCCGGCGTGGCGACCTCCACCATCCACATCGGGGCTTCCGCATTCCTCGGCGTCGAACTCGCCTCCGGAGGCGCGACCGGCTCGTTCAGCTCGAACGGCGCGACGATCGCCGGGGTCGTCAACGGATCAGCGGCGGCACAGGCCGGACTGCAGGCGGGCGACACCATCACCGCGGTGAACGGCCAGAGCATCTCCAGCGCGTCCGATCTGTCGACCACGCTGGAAGGCTTCAAGCCCGGCCAGCAGATCACGCTCAGCTGGGCCGACGGCTTCGGGCAGACCCACTCCGCCACGGTCACGCTCGGCTCCGGCCCGGCCACCTGACCGACGCTGCGTCCTAGGGCGCGACGGCGTGCGTGACGGGTGACACTTCGAGGCCACCCGTCACGTGCTCCTTTTCCCAGGGGGCGCTCGGGGCAGAGCGGGTGACCACGGTGGCGGTCGATGCGCCCTGGCGCGGATAGAGGTCTGCCGCGCCGATGGCGGTCGCGAGCTGGATCCAGTAGGTGTGGCCGGCCCGCACCGGGCACGCGGTCCCGTAGATGGTCAGCGCCTGCGGGCTCGCCGAAAGTGCCGAGTCCGTGACCGATCCCCAGCACCCCGGCTCGGTTCCGGCCGGGGCCGCGGTCGGCTTGGCGGGGCCGCCGTTGCCCGGATCGTCAGGCGTCACCAGGTAGGCCAGGATGCCCACGGGCGCGGCGCCGTAGCGCCTCGCGATGAGGTTGACGGCGTCGATCTGACCGTCACGCGCGGGCGTGAACGCCACCGCGACGGATCGGTCTGCACTGATCTGGATCGGCCGCGTGGTATCCGCCCAGCCGAGGGTGTGCAGGCCGGCTCGGGGTGATGGATTGGCACAGGAAGCGGCGCAGCCGATCCCGGCTGTCACCACCAGCAATGCACGGATCGCGTTTCGCATCTGTCAGATCCCTCCCTTTTCGTCACAGCGAGCGTCACCCCGGGGAAGGCTCGCAGCGCCGATTGAAAGGGGTGTCTCGGACAGAATCACCCAGATGAGTGACGTTTCGCCGCTCGCTAAGCTCACCCCACCCGAACCCAGGAGCAGCGATGACCACCGCGAGGCCGAGACTGGAACCTGCCACGACCGGACTGGGCACCAAGGTGTCGCCGAGCCATCTGATTCACCACGTGGCCGACACCGACGCGACGATTCGCTTCTATCGCGACATCTTCGGCGCCGGGGTCGAGAAGGACATGGAGATCGCATCGCCCGCGCTCGACGCCATGTTCGGACGGAGCGGAGTGCGGATCCGCTCGACGTTCATCGACGCCGGCGGCTACCGGCTGCACACCATCGAGACGCTCGACCAGCCCCGATCGTCACCGGCGTCACGGGCCGCGGGCATGGGCCTGACCGGTCTGTCGTTCGCGGTGGACGATCTCGAAACAGCCCGCCAGACCGCGATTGATGCGGGCTACCAGCCGACCCCGATCTATGACGTCGACCTGGGCAACGTCGAGTACAACGCCAAAATGTTCTTCATCGCCGATCCGGACGGGGTGGGCTGCGAGCTCGTCGAGTACCCGAAATAGCCGGCGGCGCCAGCGCAATCGGGCAGCTGCTTACTTGACGATCTCGCCCGCGTTGATGAGCAGCGTCTGGCCCGTGATGCCATTGCTGCGCGGGGAGGCGAAGAACACCAGCGACTCGGCCACCTCCCCATCGGTGGCCATGCGCCGCAGCGGCATGTGCATCGTCATCTGCTGAAGCTGGTCTTGCGGGGTGATCCCGGCACTGGCGGCGAGCATCTTGACGTAGCCCTCGACGGGCGGGCCCCACATCCAGCCCGGCGCCACCTCGTTGACGCGGATCCCGCGTGGACCGATCTCCTGCGTGAGGTGTCGCATGGCCCCGGTCAGCGCCGACTTCGACGACGCGTAGGCCATCTGCAGGGCCTCAGCCGGTGGGTGATGCTGGGTCTGCGAGGAGACGAAGACGATCGAGCCCTGGGTCTGCTCCAGCGCCGGCAGCGCGCAGCGGGTGAGCGTCAGCGAGCCGAAGAGGTTCACGTCGAACATCGATTTCCAGTCGCTGAAATCCGCGTCGGCGGCCTCGATCCCGCCGAAGAGCGAATCGAAGGCGGCGATGTTGATCAGCCCGTCGATCCGGCCGAATCGCTCGAGCGCGAGGTCGACGAGCGCCTGGCAATCCGCCGCGTTGCTGATGTCGCACCGCCGGTAGGCCGCTTGTCCACCGGCCGCTTCGACCTCCTTGGCCACCGACTCCAGCACCGACTCGGTGCGCGCGCCGAGCACGACGTTGCCGCCCTCGCGCGCGGCCACCAGCGCCGTCTCGCGTCCCAGTCCCACGCCCACGCCGGAGAGCACGACGGTCCTGCCTTCGAGATCAGCCACACGGTCCCCCTGAGAAGGTCTTGGTCAGCAGAATCTTGGTCGGCGGTCACCGTTTCAGTCGCGGGCGGGGCAGGTCAAGCTACGGTGCGGAGATGGGTCGTCTGGATGGACTCGATCTCTCGCTCCGGCTCAGCGCTGCCGCCGAGGCCCGCCGGCTTCGGGAAGCGCAGCAGCGGCTGCTACAGCTGCGGCTGCTCGGCGGCGGCCTCATCGGCGAGTCGGGACAGCTCGGGCCGCCGCTGTGCGTCGTGTTCGAGGGATGGGACGCCTCGGGCAAGGGCGGGTGCATCAAGCGGTTGGTGGCTCCGCTCGATCCCCGCCACGTCCGGGTCGCGCAGTTCGCGGCGCCGACCTACGACGAGAAGCGCCACCACTTCCTGGGGCGCTTCTGGCCGGCGCTGCCCGGCTGGGGCGGCATGGCCGTTTTCGACCGTTCCTGGTACGGCCGGGTGCTCGTCGAGCGCGTCGAACGCTTTGCCACCAAGGAACAGTGGGGACGCGCGTACCGGGAGATCCGCGAGTTCGAGGAAACGCTCGCGGCTGAGGGCATGGTGCTGGTGAAGTTCTGGATGCACCTGTCGGAGGACGAGCAGCTGCGCCGGTTCGAGAGTCGTGAAAAGGACCCCCTTCGGCGCTGGAAGCTCACCGATGAGGACTGGCGCAACCGCCGCAAGCGCAAGGCCTACGAGCGGGCCGTCGAAGACATGCTCGAAAAGACCGACCATCCGGCCGCGCCGTGGACGGTCGTCGAGGCGGAGAACAAGCGGTGGGCACGGGTCAGGGTGCTGGAATCGGTGGTGGAGGCCGCGGAATCAGCGCTGCAGAGCAATGGGCTCACGCTGCCGCCTCCGCCCGCCGCGAACTCGCCCCGAAGCGACTCGAAGCGCCGCCCGACTCGCTGAAAGGCCCTACCCCGCCGGCGCCCCAGCGGCAATTCCGAGCGTGTGGAAGAGCTTGCCCATACCGCTGAATTGCGCGACGGCAAGTGCGATCTCGAGGAAGCCGTCACGGCCGTAGACCTCGATGACCTGATCAACCGTCTCGTCGCTGACGGCCATGTGGTCATCCCAGAACGCGACCGTGTACGCCAGCGCGACCCGTTCGGCGTCAGTGCAGCGGCTCCAGTCATCGGCGAGCACGGCGTCGGCGTCCGGCGGCGGGACCGCCGGCCCGGTTCCCGAAGGATCGCCGTTGCGGCTGTTCTGGCACATGTGACACCCGGTGCGCCGCGCAATCGCGAGGCGTACCAGCTCTTTCGTACGGGTCGGGACGATCCCGGCCGTCACGAGCGGCTGATACCAGGCCAGCCAGCCTTCGATGAGACCGGGCGCGTGGCCGAACTGCTCGAAGAGCGGCCGGGCCCCGGTGTGTACCGCGGGATTGACGTCAGCAGCAGGCAGGCGGGGCTGCGGAAGCGCACACACCAGGTCCACTGCAGCCTCCGCGTCGATCAACTCTTCCGACAGATCCGCCCGACCGGTGGTCGCTGTCTCCATCTACTCCTCCGTCGCTGAGCCGAATGGGATGGGCAAACCCTAAACCTTGAGCGCCTGCAGGTACTCCTCGCGCAGCGGACCCTTGTAGAGCTTGCCGTTCGCCGAGCGCGGCAGCTCCTCCCGGAAATCGACGACCCGGGGCACCTTGTAGCCGGCGAGGTTGGTGCGTACGTGCTCGCGAAGTCTTTCAACGAGCTCGGGCGTCGGTGCCACGCCAGCGTCCAACTGCACCACGGCGTGCACGTACTCCCCCATCTCAGGGTCGGGAAGGCCGAAGACCGCAGCGTCGAGCACGCCCGGATACCCGACGAGGCACGACTCGATCTCGGCCGGGTAGACGTTCACACCGCCGGAAATGATGGTGAACGCGCGCCGGTCGGTCAGGAAGAGGTAGCCCTCCTCGTCGAGGTATCCGACGTCGCCCAGCGCCGCCCAGTTGTCATGGTCCGGGTGGCGGGTGCCGCGGGTCTTTTCGGGCTCGTTGTGGTACTCCCACGTCATCTGCGCCTGCTCGAAGTACACGAGACCCGCCTCGCCCGGCTTCAGCTCCGCACCGGTCTCGTCGCAGATGTGGATGACACCGGACAGCGGCCTTCCCACCGAGCCGGGGTGATCCAGCCACTGCTCGGCGCTGATGTACGTCAGGCCGTTGCCCTCGGTCGCGGCGTAGTACTCGTGGACGATGGGTCCGACCCAGTCGATCATCCGGCGCTTGACGTCGACCGGGCAGGGCGCCGCGGCGTGGATGATCCCTTGCAGGCTGCTGAGGTCGTACCGGCTCCGCGTCTCGTCGTCGAGCTTCAGCAGACGCACCATCATGGTCGGCACCACCTGCACATGCGTGACCCGCTCACGTTCCACAACCGCCAGGAAGTTCTCGGCATCGAAGCGTTCGAGGATGACGAGAGTGCCGCCGAGCTCGTGGACTCCGGCCGACCATTGCAGGCCGGCCGAGTGGTAGAGCGGCGCCGGGCACAGGTACACGGAGTCCTCATCCATGCCGAGCAGGAGCCGTTCCAGCGTGGACGTCCCGACCGCCGCCGGGTCGCCCATCGTCAAGCCGGACAGCGGACGCTTGATGCCTTTGGGTTGGCCGGTGGTCCCCGACGAATAAAGCATCACCTCGCCGCGGGGCTGCTCCGCGAGTGGACGCGCGGGCTGCGATGCGATCGCATCCTCATAGCTCTCGAAACCAGCGGCAGCGCCGTCCATCATGAAGCGCGTCGGGCAATTCGGGACGTGCTCGAGCATCTCGGCCGCGACCTTGGTCAGAGCGGCGGTGGTGACGATGACGGTCGATCCCGAATCGTTCACCAGATACGCGGCTTCCTCCGCCCTCAGATGCCGGTTCACCGCTGTGAGGTACAGCCCCGAGCGCAAAGCGGCCCAGTACACCTCGTAGTACCGCGGATGGTTCTCCGCGAAGAGGGCGATGTGATCGCCGGGCCGCAGGCCCCGCGCATAGAGCAGCTGGGCCAGCCGCATCGAGCGTTCGTCCAGCTCCCGGTAGCTGACCCGCTGACCGGCCCCCATGACGATGGCGTCCTTGTCCGGGGTGGTGGCGGCGAACGTGCCGGGATACATGGGCTCTCCTCCGCTGCGCGCCGGGTGCTCACCCTCAGCTTGCCACCGCACGGCAGGGCGGCCGAACGGCCCCCGGTGCGATGCCGCTAGGTTGTCGCTCATGGGCCGGGTGGCAATCGTGACCGGTGGTGCCAGCGGCATCGGAGAGGCGACGGCGGCGCTGCTCGCAGCGCAGGGCGTCACCGTGGCGGCGTTCGACATCGCCTCCGGACAGCGGTATCAGGTGGACGTCAGCGACCCGGAATCGGTCGTCCGGGCAGTCACGGCGGTCCGCCGGGAGCTGGGTCCCATCGACATCCTGGTCAACGCCGCCGCGATCCCCACCGGTGGCCCGCTCGACGGCGAGGGGTTCGTCGAAACCTGGCAGCGGACGCTCGAGGTCAACCTCACCGGCGCCATGCTCATGGTGCGCGAATGTGTGGACGATCTGAAGGCCTCGGGATCCGGGCGCATCGTCAACATCGCCTCCACCGAAGCCTTGACCGCCAGCCGCGGGTCCATGCCGTACACGGTTTCCAAACATGGCCTGCTCGGTTTCACCCGTTCCCTTGCCGTCGAACTCGGGCGCCACGGCGTGACCGCCAATTGCGTCTGCCCTGGGGCGACCGTCACCGGCATGACCGGCGCGATCCCCGAATCCCATCGGGACGTCTTTGCCCGCCGGCACATCCCGGTCGGTCGCTATGCGCGCGCCGAGGAGATCGGTTTCATGGTTTGCACGCTCTGCGCCCCGGAGGCGTCGTTCGTCAACGGCGCGGTCATCGCGGTCGACGGCGGGATGACGGCTCAGAGTGGCTAGGTCACGTGGCTAACCCCAAGGCGCCGCGCAGAGGGGCGAAGGTACCGGTCAACACACGCCCCCCGTGGGAGAGTGGTTGCCCGCAAGATAGAACTATGTTTCATTACGTGCCGACCCACCGCTCCGAACCGATGCAGAGGTGACTGCCATGTCCACGAACGCCGACGCCATCCCGGCGTCAGGGGCCGGCGGCGATGACGCGGCAGCAGCTCAGGTCACCCCGGAGGCTCAAGCACCTGCAGGCCGTGACCCGTTGCTCCTGCGGCTGAGCCTGCTGGTGATGGTGCTCGGGATCGTCCTGAGCGTCGTCGGCTACTTCCTGTCCCACGGCACGAACAGCACGTTGTCCCAGAACGACGCGCTCACCATCTCCCTCATCGGCGTCAGCGTGACCGTCGCCGGCGGCGCCGGTTTCGTGCGCTACTCGTTCTCCGCCTTCATGCGCTTCTGGCTGGCCCGCCTCACCTTCGAGATGCGGGGCGACGGCTCGCCGCGCTAGATCTCTGGCGTGTCTGCTACGGAGCCGCTGTGGACCCAGGCGCGGGGTTTGCCGGGCTCACCGGATCGGTGGGCGGAGCCGTCGTGGGCGGAGCCGTCGTGGGCGGAGCCGTCGTGGGCGGAGCCGTCGTGGGCGGAGCCGTCGTGGGCGGAGCCGTCGTGGGCGGAGCCGTCGTGGGCGGAGCCGTCGTGGGCGGAGCCGTCGTGGGCGGAGCCGTGGTCGGCGGAGCCGTCGTGGGCGCAGCCGTGCTGGGCGGCTCCGTGGTCGGCGCAACACTGGACTGACTCGGCGTCGGGCTCGTGCTCGCCGACGAGTCCGGAGCCGCTGTCGGGCTTCGGCCGGGAGTCACAGTGACCGGGACGCTGGCCGTCAGTGCGCCCAGCGTCGCCACCATTTTGGTCGTCCCTGGAACGACTCCCGTCACGACGCCGAGACTCGACACCGAGGCGATCGACGGGTCCTCGCTCCTGAATGTCGCACCGCCGAAAGCCACCGACGGTGCCCGGGTGCCATCAGCCTGCTGGCCGGCGAGTTGCAGCTGAACTTGGGAGCCCGCCCGGACCGAGACCAGCTTGGGCTCCAGGGTCATCGACAGGAGCGCATGTGCTTTGCGGTATGCCTCGCCGGTCTCGGCGATCTGCTCGGCCGCCCACCGTTGCATCGCCGCCATGGAGACGTCGCTTGCCAGGATGGGGATGTCGTAGGTCTCGGTGACCGTCTGCCCCGCCTGCTCGGGCAACGTGTACTGCACGATGGGATCGGCCTGGATCACCTTCGGCTGGGGCCGGAACGTCACCTGGCTGGCGTTGGACACGAGTGACTTGGGCAGCACCTCGTCGATGCGCGCGAGCACGTTCTTGGTGGTGTGAAAGACGAGTTCGCCGTGCAGGGCGGGGTGCGTTCCGCCGCTGACGGTCCAGGTGCGGTTGCTGGTGACCCCCTGGTCGGGGAAGCTTTCCGCCGGGAAGTGCAGCGTGAACGACGGCACCGGCGAGGTCGCAGCGCTCCCACCACCGCCGCTTCCGCCGCTCGCGACCGCCACGATCGTGCCGGTCACTCCCGCGATCACGACGACCGCAGCCGCGCCGATCACCACGCCCTTCGAACGGCGGATCTTGCCGTGCTCGCCGGTGGCGACGTCCCACGCCGGAGGCCGCTGCGAGGTGGGCTGCGGGGGCGGGGTATAGCCCCCCGACGAAGGCGGGGCCGGAGCGAATCCGGGAACGATCGACGGCTGATCGGTCTGCATGCCGAACGGCGGGGTGCCGTCATACCCCTGCTGCGACGGCCAATGCCGAGGCCACTGCTCCGGGGGTGGGGTGTGGCGCGGGTCGCGGACGACCTCGAGATAGTCAGGCGCCACAGGTTGCGGCGCGAGACCGGGGGCCTGCGGTGGCCCGGCGAGTGCCGACCCTCCGGCTCCGGCTCCGGCGGCGGCGAGCCCGGCGGCGCGCCGAGGCGCCTGCCCCGGCTGCGACGCCAGCGGCTCGGCCTGGGCGGGAACCACCGCGCCCGGCAACGCGATGGTCGGCGACGACGTCATCTTGAGCAGATCGTCGATTTCGAGCATGGCTTGCCGCGCGTTCGGCGGGCGAGCAGCTGGATCCGCCAAGAGCCAACGAGCGAGAACTGACCAGAGCACCTCAGGAATGAGCGGTGACGCCGGCGGCAGCTGCTCCATTTGCCGCTTGATGACCGCGTACGGCGGCAGCCCGGCGAACGGGGTTCTTCCGGCGACCAGCTCGTAGAGCATCACGCCCGTTGCGTAGACGTCGGCGGCCGGAGTGGCTGCGGCGCCGTCGACAAGCTCGGGCGCGCAGTAGTGGGGGGTTCCGATGTAGTTGTACGTCGCCGTCAGCCGGGGGCTGTCGATGAGCCGGGCGATGCCGAAGTCGCTCACTTTGGCCAGCGGCTCGGAGGACGGCTGTGAACGATCCAGCAGGACGTTTTCCGGTTTGACGTCGCGGTGAACGACCCCGTTGGCGTGCACCACGTCGAGTCCGAGCAGGACCTGACGGGTGAAGCGAAGCGCGGTGAGCGCCGCCATCGGGCCGGTGTCGACGGCGTGGCGACGGAGGGTGCCGCCGTTGACGAGCTCCATCACGATGGCCACGGTCTCGCCGTCGACGATCATGTCCTCGACGACAACCAGATGCTCGTCGCGCAACTTGAGCATGAGGTTGCGCTCTTGCACGAAGCGGGCGAGGACGACCGGGTCTTCGGCGAGCTCCGGTCGCAGGAGCTTGACCGCGCGGTCCGGGCCTCCGTCACGCCGCGCTGCGCGATAAACAGTGCCCATTCCGCCGCCGCCGAGACGTTCGCCCAGGACGTATCGGCTTCCGAGTGCCTGCTCCACGTCTCCCCCTCGCTCGTGAAAGCGTTCCGACGCGCGAATTCTCGAGGTGAGCTGAGCTCAGCGAATCGCAACAGACGTCTTGGAAGATAGCGGCTGACATGGGGCCGACCGTGGCGGTTCCCATTTCTTGCAGCGGGTAGCCGAGCTGCCTCAATCCGTGATCGTTTCGCCGAGAACTGCCAGCGTGGCAGGGGTTCCGAAATGCCAGATTACGTGCGCTTCAATCCAGCTGAAAAATCCGGAAATCCGCCCTTGTGCCGGGTCCACGATGTTCTTGAATAGCTTGCCCGGCAAAGGTCGGCGGTTTGCCCGTCCGCTTTCTTACGGCACGAGCACGAGTTTGCCGACGACCTCGCGATCACCCATGCGCTGCAGCGCCCCGGGCAGCTCGGCAAACGGGACGGTCTCCGTAACGGCATTCCTGAGCCTGCCGGCGCGCACGAGCGCTGACAGGCCCGCGTGCATTTCCTCGACTTCCTGCCGCGAGTACCCCCCGGCGAAGACACCGACCAGCGATGTGTTGGTCACCACCAGATCGTGCGTCTCGGGTTTCGGCCACCGGCCACTGGCGAATCCGACACACAGCAGCCGTCCACCCCGGACCATCTTGGTCGCGACAGTCTCGGCCAGAGATCCGCCAACGGGGTCGTAGATGGCGTCCACCCCGTGCCCGAGGGTCGCCGCGTCGAGGGCCGTCAGGAAATCGGCGTCATGGAGATTGAGCGCTACGTCGGCGCCGAGCTCCCGGCAGAAGGCGGCCCGCTTCTCGTCACTGACGACCGCGATCACCCGGGCACCGAGCGCGCGCCCGAGCTGGACAGCGGCGATCCCGCTGCCGCCGGCGGCACCCAGTACGACCAGGACCTCGTCCTTGGCGAGGCCGCCGCGATCTACCAGGCCCACCCATCCCGTCATGTGAGGAATCCAGAAGCCGGCCGCCTGCTCATCGCTGAGGCCGTCCGGCACCGGGAACGCCGACGCGGCAGCCACCAGGCACTCGTCGGCGAACGAACCGTGCCCCTCGTAGAACGCCGTCACCGACATCACGCGGGTACCGATGGCGGTGTCGACGCCTTCCCCGACCGCCGTCACGACCCCGGCGCCCTCCTGACCCGGGGTGAACGGCAGCGGCGGCGTCAGCGGGTACTTGTCACGGCACATGAAGACGTCGGGAAGTCCGAGGCCGGCGGCGGTCACCCTGATCCTCATCTGGCCGGGCCCCGGCTCCGGTTCGGGCAGCTCCACCAGCTTGAGCACGTCCCGCGGCTCACCCTTGCCCTGTACCTGCCAGGCGCGCATCAGAAGCCCTCCTTCGCGACGGTCGCGGCATCCTCACGGCAACGCCCCGGCGGCGTCACGCGCAGCGAGTTGCCATGATGATGACACTGTCATTTAACGACGGGGCGGGCGGGCTAGGCCACGCGATCGCAGTTTCGTCCCTGCTCCTTGGCCGCATACAGAGCCTGATCAGCAGCCTCGACCGTGACGTCGGCCCCGTGCGAGGCGGTCCAGGCGGCGACCCCGGCGGAGAAGGTGACGTCCTGGTGAAGCAGCGTCCACTTGGCGCGTAACCGACCGAGCACGACTTGCGCCTGATCGGAATCGGTGGCGGGCAGTAGCAGGGCGAACTCCTCGCCGCCGTAACGGGCGGCGTAGTCACCCTCGCGGAGCATGGCCCGCAGAAGCAGACCGAAGTCGCGCAGCAGCCGGTCACCGGCCGGGTGGCCATGGGTGTCGTTGAACTGCTTGAAGTGATCGATGTCGCACAGGATGAGGGTGTCGCCGGCGCGGGCGCGCCCGAGGTGAAGGTCGAGGTCCCGCCGGTTGGGCAACCCGGTCAGCGGGTCGGTGTGGGCGGACTCCCGCAGGGCCGTCGTCAGCGCGCTATTGCGGGCCGTCAGCGCCCGCAGCAGCTGGGAGAGCAGCATCCAGACCGAGATCACGATGACCAGCCGGATGCCGATCGCGGTGGACCACTCGTCCTGCGCAGCGATATACGCCACCGCCGCGGGCACGACCAGCCACAGGTTGACCCGTGCCGACTGCGTCAGACCGGTGTAGGCGAAGCAGAGCACGAAGGTGCCGGCGTACGGCACGCCCAAGCGCATCCCACCGGTGCTGAGCACTGCGATGGCCGCGAAGACGCCCAGCGGGAAGGCCAATGTCCACTCGCGGCGGATCGACTGCCAGGGCACGAGGAAGCTCGCGACGAGCAAGAGCGCCATCGCGGCCGCGACGAGCAGCAGCCTTAGCCATTCCCGATCGGCGCGGATGAGCAGGGGCGCGGTCAGGCAGACCAGCACACCGACGGCGAACATGAGTATCTGGCCGCCGTAGCTCGGCTGCTCCGGCCGCCAGCGCAGGGCATCCCGCAGCCCGGGACCAGTAGCAGCGACGTCACTAACCCGTCGTGAGTGGCCGCCCTTCGCCCCCATGATCGACATGTCGTCCGCGACCGACCCGGGTCAAGGACTTTGGCCCATCGGATGCGAACGACCGTCCCGCGCTACGCTCGGCAACCACGTCGACGGAAAGGGCGGTGCTCTCGAGCTGCCGCTGGACGCGCTACAGCCACTGCCGCGGCAGCCAGTGGTACGGAGCGGTGCCGGTGCTCGCGGCGAACCGGCGGGCGAAGGTGCGCCGGCTCATCGCGGAACGCCACGCGAGATCCTCGCCGGGCTCGGGCAGGGGCGTGTCGATGTACTGCGCCTGCCCGCCGTCCCGGTACCCCGGCGCCCTACGCCCGGCGATCGCCAACCTCGGCAGCACGATAACCGGCAGCAATCTGCACGTTGACGCCGCGGCAGGCCCTCGAAGGGCGCGGAGAGGATCGGCTCCATGGCTGCCGTCGATGACGAGAGCGGCCTGCCGTCCCATCTTTTCGAAGGCCTGGAGGCCCTCCAACGGCCGCTGGGATCATGACGAACTCAGGAGACGCCGAGCAGCGAAACACGCCAGCATTCTGTTCGTGACTTGTGGTCGCAAATCAGGTGGCTGAGCTGCCCGTTCGATGCTAGACTCGAACACATGGTCGAAGTCGGAGTTCGGGGTGAAAGCAGCGCAGTTGCATGCGCTGGCCGCCGAACTCGCCGCCGCCGTATCGGCGGACACGTCCGGGGTGCTGGCCGTTGAGGTGTTGCCGGAGGTGCTGGGGGCGGGCCGTCAGCTGGATCTGCTGACCTGCCGGCTGATCGAACGTGCCGACCGGTCCGGGGCGTATGCGGTGGATGGGGCGGCGTCGACGGCCGCGTTCGTGCGGGCAACTGTCGGGTGAGTCTGACGGCTGGGTGTCGAAACGGGTGCAGGCCGGGCGGGCGTTGGCGGATCGGATGCCGGTCACCGCCAAAACGTTCGAAGCCGGTGAACTCGGATTGGATCATGCCACCGTCATCGTGCAGGCCACCCGTGATCTGCAGCATGACCTGGCCGCGGAGCTGGAAGCCTTCCTTGCCGAGCAGGCGCCTCCGCTGACCCCACGGCAGCTTCGGGTCGTCGCCGAGGAAGTGCTCGCGGCTGCCGCCCCGGAGCAGTCAGCGGATGAAGCGGCCCGCAAACACGCCGCCCAGCGGCTGAACCTGTCCGAAACCCTCGACGGCCGGTGGCGCCTCGATGGCTGGCTGGACGCCGAAGCCGGCCTGATCGTCTCCAAAGCCATCGCGAGCTTTACCCGTAAGCCCGACCCGGACGGTGATGTCCTCACCGAATCCGCCCCGTCCCGCCGCGCCGAAGCCCTCGTGCAAATGGCCCGCCATGCCACCGCCCACGCCGAGACCTGTCACGGGGAAGGCGGCGGCCGGCACACCGTCATGGTCGGCCTGTCCCATCAAGCCCTGCTCGACGGCCTCGGTACCGCCGGCACCCCCGACGGGCAGCGGCTGCCCGCCGCGGCTGCCCGCCGGATGGCCTGTGATGGCGGGATCATCCCGGCAGTGTTCGGCGCCGACTCCGAAGTGTTGGACTTCGGCCGCCGCACCCGCACCATCTCCGCCGGACTACGCCATTTCCTTACCGCCCGGGACGGCGGCTGCACCTGGCCGGGGTGTGATCGGCCACCCTCGTTCACCGAAGCTCATCATCGGAAACATTGGATCGACGGCGGCGAAACCAACCCCGAAGACCTCGAACTGCTCTGCGTGGCTCACCATCACAAAGTGCATGAGGGCGGCTGGAAAATGACCATCGGCAACGACCCCGACCGCACCCCCTGGTTCTGGCCACCCGACGGACGCCCACCCCTGCAAGGCCACCGCCGACCACTCCTACGACCACCCGGACAGACACCAAGAAACACCTGAGCCCTGGCGGATTTCGGCGATGTTGATGGCGCACCCGATGGGCGACCGGCCACCACGGCACTCACGCGATAACCGGCACTACCGGGCGGTCTCAGGCGTCGAAATTCCTCCTCGGCCTGTGCAACCCTTGAATCCTCATCGACGTCTCACCCTGAAAGACGGGAGGTCCGAGTATGTCTAGATCGAAACTGCTGACTTCCGTAGGGGTGTCGATCATTCTAGTGTCCTGTGGCCCAGCGGCGGGGCAGAAGTCAAGCGCCGCACCACCCACAGTGGTCTGCGGGACCAAGCGAGCTCTCGCCCGAGGGCGTAATCCTGGTGGACGCCGTGCATCGTCATCAGACGATCACTGGCGCGGGCACTGGCGACGTTTACCAGGTCTCCAACAGCTTTAGCTCGGGCGCCGATTTGGACCCCGTCCGCGGCGACGCTGGCGCACGTTGCGAAGGACGGGCAGCCATCGAGTTGGAGGCACGTGAAAGGCCTGTCGCATGCCATTGACGGGACCCCACCGGATTGTCCGTCGGCTACGTGACAGACGAGCTGGAGGATGACTGCTCCTTGTCTGGGCAGCGCGACGCGCCTGGCGGCGGTTGATAACCGATTACCGGCCGGTTTGGCAGGGCCTGGCGGTAACCGACTCTCCATCCGATGACGAGATTCGTACTGGCCTGGATACGAGCCGGCTCATCGGCGGACGTGCGAGCTCGCGCGCCTCACCGATGGACTCATCCGCAGTGAACTGATCACGGGTCAGGTCGATCTCCAGCCCACCAACGAGTCTGTTCCAACCATGGAAGCCGCGTTGTTGACCGTCGACATAGACCTGGGCAATCAGCAGCCCACCGCCCAGCAGGATCGTGCAGCACCGCTGCAGTAGCGACGCACTGTCCACGTGAGGGTTTCAGTGGCGTCCATCCACCCTCCTGAGCTGGGTCGCAGGTCAGGGCATCCCACGATGCGCGCACAGCGTCTTCAATCTGACTCAAAGTCCAGCAAGGCACATTGACGAGCGTATGGCGCACAAGTGCCATTACCGGGCGTGGGCGATCGCTGCTAGAACGGTCGTCCGAATTGGCCCAGGTCCGTCGGCTGGTTGCTCGCTGAGTAGAAGAAGGGCTTGTCGCTGGGGCCGAGCGTTGTGGACGCGATGGCAGCCACGAGGTAAGTGGAGGTAGGCCGCGGGCCTGGCGGTCCTTGACAGTCCAGACAGGTGAAGTGGCCCCGCAATTGCATCAGGTCACCTGGGGTGGCAGCTTCGTCTGGTTCAGTCCGAAGTGCGCAGCGACTTCACTGGGTCAGCGACGATGAACTGTGGCGTCGCGGTCAGCGTGCATCCATAGTCGACGATTGTCGTGGTGACAGCTGTTGTCGAAGGCGGGCGGATTCGTGAGGCTGCGGAACTCATCTAAGAGGGTCGCAGCACAAGGGAACTTTGTCATAGCGGTGTCGGTCGCGGACGCGATGTGCGCGTTACGATGCTCCGCCCAGCGCCACGACCTTCGCGCACGCGCCGAGGACCTGGCGCCGAGGCGACCCGACTCCGCCTACGCCCTGCACGCGGAGCGCGACGACGAACCGCAGCGAGGACAGCTGTTCCTGCATGCATGCCCCATTAGACGCCCTTGAATGCAGAGAGGTTGCGTCTTGCGCAGCCTGCGCAGAAGTGCCGTTCCAGGGCGCTTCTGATACGCGAGAGCCGGCAATATAGGCTGCTTCAACTAGCGGGTTTGCTGGCTGTCGTTGGATCGCTGAGATTGTGAATCTTCCTGTAGGTCGTGCCGTAGGACAGTGGGGGCTTGCAGGTTGCGAGCGAATTCTTGGGAAAGTTGCGGCTGGCTGTAACCCAATGGGCTGTTGGAAGCGTCTATAGGTCGTGGCTTTGCTGGGTGGTGATGACGGCGCGGTCGGTGACGACCCCGCGACCGCCTGGGTTTCGCGCACGTACGCCGATTTGGTCGGCGTTCTCGGCTTGTATTGCGGCGATCGAGGCGTCGCCGAAGACTGCGCTCAGGAAGCGATGGTGCGCCTGTGGCCACGACGCGCAGAGATCGATGACCCGCGGGTGTGGGTGTTTCGCGTGGGCTTCAACGTGGCCACTTCAGCGTTTCGGCGACGGATAGCCGAACGGCGGGCGGTACGGAGCCTTTCCGACGCCTTCGACCCCACACCAGCACCGAATGCAGACCGCAATATTGATCTACAGCGGGCGCTGCAAGCGGTCTCGCCGCGTCAGCGACAGGCACTCGTGCTGCACTACCTCGCCGACCTTGCGTTGCCACAGGTCGCCGCGGTCATGGGTTGTTCACAAGGCGCGGTCAAGTCGCATCTTGCCCGTGGCCTGCAGGCGTTGCGAGATAGCCGCCTACTCGATTGGCTGATGCGTCCGCCGATCGTAGGGATTCTCATGACTGAACAACTGCGGCAGGTTTTGCGGCAGGCCGCGCCACAGCCCGGGCGCATGCTCTCGTTGGCTGCGCTAGCGACAGAAGTCCGTCGTCGTCACCGGTTTCGAGTGACGAGTTTTGCGATCGCGGGGCTGATGCTGGTAGCGGCATCGGTGAGCGCGCTGGTCGCGATCAATACCCACAGCGGTGGGAGCGTGTCGACGGTCATCGCAACGCCCACACCCAGTTCCACACCTGTGAAGCCGGTGAAGCCCGCACTGTCGTTGTCAGCACCCGGTCCTTTTCACAACGGGGCCACCGTCGAGATGGTCGGAAGCGGTTTTCCGCCGAACGACTATCTTTTCGTTTCCGAGTGCCCTCACGGCAGCACCTGCGATGATCCGCTGGCGTTCGGAATCAGCGCATCGCCAAGGGTAAACGCGGACGGTTCGTTTTCCACACGTGTGACGCTGCAAGGCCTCGTCAGGGGGACCACCGGGACCTACGTGGCCTGCGAGACCGCCTGCACTCTCGTCGTCCACTCCGTTCCCCACAAGGCGACGGCCACCAGCGCTGCCTTCGACGTTATTCCGCCATCCCTGGCCTTGCAGGCCCCGGCATGCACAACCGCCCAATTGCGCGCCAGCGATGCCGGTTCGGTCAGTCCGGAGACCGGCGAACGTTCGGTCGTGGTCGAGCTCGAGAACGTCTCCAGCGCCGCCTGCGGACTATCGGGTTATCCTGAGGTCAAGCTGCTGGCAGACGGCAACGTACTGCCGTTCCAGGATGTCGACGGCGGCGCTTTCATCCTCGAAACGCCGCGTTCGATCGTGCTGCGGCCGGGTCAATTCGCTCACGTCCTCGTAGCCGATTCTTGCTGCATCACAAGCCCCGGAGTTGCCGCGACCACGCTCCGGCTCTCCTTGCCGGCGGTCAATCAGAACCTCGACGTGGCACTGCCCTCAGATGGGGGATTGACTCAAGGAGGCATCCTCCAGATAGGACCGTTCGCAGCCGGTCGTGAAGTCGGCGGCTAATATTCCGGCGATGGCGACACGGATCCGGGGTATCGCAGTCATAGCAGCACGCGGTATCCGGCAGCACTATGCGCGCCAAACGAGGGCGAGGTAGGACTCCTCCCGTGTCGGTTCAGCGCTTCGTCGTTACGACCGTCACGGTGGCTTGCTCGTTGCTCTGCCCCGCGTTCGTGCCGACTACGTCCGGGAAGTAACTCAAGTCGAACTCGCCGGTGCGAGAAGCGATCAGGTACCAGTTCACGGCGTCCTCGGAACGCTTGCAGAACGCACCCGTCTTCGTCTCCGGGAGGGCCAGCAGACTAGCGCCAGGATTGGCCGCTTGCGGACTACGACCTCGCCGCCGACTGCAACCTTGTACCTCGGAGGAACGCTGCTGTTCTGCAAGGTCACTACAACCTTCGACCCCGAGGAGTACGTGCTTGGACAATCGCCGATGCTGCGCTTGGTCCGAGACGACCTCCTGGTGGTAGCCAGGTCGGTTGCCCGGTGAAGCGCGGCTTGGCCACTGCTACCGGCGAGGGGGACGCCGACGTCGGCGCTGCCGGGATGACGGTGGCACGACCTCCATTGGCGCACGCCCTGCTCCTCACGGCCCTCGAATAAGCCACAGATTCAGGGCTTGAGGGTGATGCCGATTGTCCGGGTGCTCGGCCCGGCGGTGAATATGCCCATCCAGCACAGCGAAATGGTGTGCATACGCCAACGCCGCCATCGACCATCTCGACCCAGAGCTGCTGACCCAGACCGCTAGCCGACGCTCACGTTGCGCGGCTCGAAGGCCATGCTCGTCGAATCGGGAAGCCGCTCGAGTCCCGCTTCCACCTCATCGGCCCGCGGTCCGAACTGCGCGGCAAGCGGCGCCAGGGCCGCCGCGTCGAAGCCGTAGAGCCGCGCGGCGGTGATGCCGAGCATCTGGCGCACCTCGGCGCGATCGATCCCCGCGAACGTGTTGGCTATCGCCTCCGCGGAGAACGGATATGTCCCCTCGTCGTGCGGGAAATCGCTGCCCCACATGATCCGGTCGACCCCGACCCGGTAGCGGTCAAGGCAGTCCTCCCGGGTCATGAAGCTCGCGCCGACCCAGCAATTGGTCCGGAAGTACTCGCTGGGTTTGCGATCGAGCAGGAACGGGGCGATGAACGGAAGCTCGCCCACATTGCCGCCCGACAGCTTGTCGTAGAGCCGGTCCATCGACTCGAGCGCCTGGGGGATCCACCCGACCCCGGACTCCGCGATGACCAGTCGCAGCCCGGGGAACCGGTCGAACACGCCGGACATGATGAGCAGCCACAGCGGGCGATGGGAGTAGAAGCTCGCCTCGAGGACGAACATCGTCAGCGACGAGGGGTACTCGCCGTGATCGGGCGAGCCTCCCCCACCGTGCACGTTCACGATGACGCCTCGCTCCTCACACGCCCGCCACACCGGGTCGTAACGCGGAGCGTGCAACGGTTCGACTCCGCATCCCGGCGGCAGGCCCGGAAGCAAAACCCCTCCGCGCAGCCCGTGATCGGCGATCCAATGCACGTCCTGGACGGCATCGTCGACGTCGTTGAGCAGCAGCTGGCCGATCCCCGCCCGGCGGTTCGGGTATTCGGCGCACCACTCGGCGAGCCACCGGTTGTGGGCCCGCAGGCCGGCCAGTCTCAGCTCGTAGTCGGCCGGGGTCGGGACCAGCGCCACCAACCCGCTGCGCGGGAAGAAGGGTGGCACCGTGTTCGGATAGAGGACCTCACCGACGATTCCGTCGGCCTCGAGCACGGGCATCCGCTGCGCGGAATCCCAGTTGCGATCGGCATTCGGCCTGACCAGATCGCCGAACGGATTCACGTACCGGTCGGCCCACTCGTCGAATTGCTCCTGGTACCGCGTCTCGAGATAGGGCCGATAGTCGCGCAGGTCGGCGCCCGCGTGGCAGTCCGAGGAAATGACCGTGTAGCGCTCCATGGGTAGCTCCTGTCACAGCCTGCCATTTGCGAGCGACCCTACGCCTACCAGCGGCGAGACCGTGTCTCCGTGCGAAGCCAAGCGGGCAGCGCAGCTTCGGCAGAACGGCAGGGCCTGCGGTTGGGCGCGCCAGGAGACGAACGCGACGGCGGGACGGCAGCAGAGCGCGGTCGTGCACGTGAGCTCGGCCCGGGACGTGCGACCCGCTGATGCGTCGGTGGCTGATTTCACGGCGCCTCCCAGACGTCGTCGTCTCGGCTGCTAACTCGGTACGGGGATTATGTCCCCGCCAACCGGTGAGGAAACGCTTCGACATTCCGCTGAGGACGCGTAATAAGGGGCAGGAGAAACAGTCGCATGACAGCGGGATCCAGGGACAGCGGGATCGGAGTCACGATGGCCTACGTCGGAGCTCACCGGCGAACACCGAACGATCGCACCGAAGCCGACCAGGACAAGGCCGCCGCGGCCGTTCCGCCCGTCACCGCACCGCCCCCGAGCGCGGGTGACAGCGACACCAAGTGGTGGACCCTCGTCGCGGTGTGCCTCGGCACCTTCATGCTGCTGCTGGACGTCACGATCGTGAACGTCGCACTGCCCGACATCCAATCGTCGCTGCATTCGAGCTTCTCCGGCTTGCAGTGGGTGGTCGACGCGTACGCCCTCACCCTCGCGTCACTGCTGCTGACCGCCGGAAGCCTGGCAGACCTTTACGGCCGTCGGCTGCTCTACGTCGTCGGGCTCGCCGGTTTCACGATCGCCTCGCTGCTGTGCGGCGTCGCGGGCAGCACCCTGCTCCTGCAGCTCTCCCGGGGCGTGCAGGGCATCGGCGGGGCCATCATGTTTTCGGTTTCCCTGGCGCTGCTGGCCGATGCGTTTCGGGGCAAGGATCGCGGAGTCGCGTTCGGGGTCTGGGGCGCGATCACGGGACTCGCCGTGGCGATCGGCCCGCTGCTCGGCGGCGCGCTCACCTCGGGCCTGTCCTGGCGGTGGATCTTCTTCGTCAACCTGCCGATCGGGATTGTCGCCGTGGTCATCACCGTGACCAAGGTGTCGGAATCAAAACCGCCGCGGGCCCGGCGTCCCGACTGGATCGGTTTCGTCCTGTTCACCACGGCGCTCGCCAGCCTGGTCTACGGGCTGATCGAGTCGAACCAGCGTTCGTTCACCGACACCCGCGTGCTGAGCTGCCTGATAGCCGCCGGTGTGCTGATGTTCCTGTTCATCGTCGCCGAGGCGCGCGGCCGGCAACCCATGTTCGACCTGTCGCTCTTTCGGCTGCCCACCTTCAGCGGTGGGGCCGTGGCTGCGTTCTCCATGAGCGCGTCGATCTTCTCGCTGCTGCTGTATCTCGTGCTGTACCTGCAGGACATTCTCGGCTTCAGCCCGTTCGCCACCGGCTTGCGATTGCTGGTGATTTCCGGCGGCATCCTGGCGACCTCGACCATCGCCGGGCGCCTCACCTCGCACGTCCCGATCCGGTTGCTGATCGGTCCCGGGTTACTCCTGGTCGGGGTAGGCCTGCTGCTGATGCGCGGGCTTTCGGTGTCGTCGGAATGGACGCATCTGCTGCCCGGGATGATCGTGGCCGGGGCGGGGATCGGGATGGTGAACCCACCGCTCGCGTCGACCGCTGTCGGAGTCGTGCAGCCGCAGCAGGCAGGGATGGCGTCCGGCATCAACTCGACGTTCCGCCAGGTCGGCATCGCGACCGGAATCGCCTTGCTGGGCAGTCTGTTTTCCAGCCAGGTAAGGGCCTCGGTGATCCAGCACGTGGCCACCGTTCCGGGCCTCGCCGGTCACGGCGGCCAACTCGCGGCGGCGATTCAGTCGGGGCAGGCCGGGCAGGCCATCTCCCACCTTCCCCCGGCCGCCCGGCTGCCCGCCGAGCTCGTCACCAGGGCCGCCTTCACCGCGGCGCTCGACCGCATCCTGCTCGTCGGCGCCGTCGTGGCGCTCGCGGCCGCCGTCATCTGTTTCCTGACCATCCGCACCAAGGACTTCGTGCAGGCCACATCCAGCCATCAGGCGTAGCGTTGATGCGGTCGACGAGGTAAGGGCCCTGCGCCTGAAGGAGTCACCCAGATGACCGTCTTCCTCAGCATCTTGATCATCCTGGTCGCCGTGGGACTGATTGCCACCAGCCTGAGCCTGCGGCAGGTTCAGCAATATCAGCGGGGCGTCGTACTACGCCTCGGGCGGCTGCTTCCTGACGTACGCCAGCCGGGCATGGCCCTGATGATTCCGATCCTCGACCGGATGACCAAGGTCTCCATCCAGACCGTCGTGCTGAACGTCCCTTCCCAGGGGGCCATCACCCGGGACAACGTGACCGTCGGCGTCGACGCGGTCGTCTACTTCCGCGTTGTCGACCCGGTGAAGGCGGTCATCAACGTCGAGAACTATCTCGTCGCCACCTCGCAGGTCGCACAGACGTCGCTGCGGTCGGTGATCGGGCGCGCCGACCTCGACACGCTGCTGTCGGATCGTGACCACATCAACGGCGAGCTCAAGGGCGTCATCGATGCCCCGACCGAGGATTGGGGCATCCACATCGATCGGGTCGAGGTCAAGGACATCTCGCTGCCCGAAAGCATGCGCCGGTCGATGTCGCGTCAGGCCGAGGCCGAACGCGAGCGGCGGGCCCGGGTCATCGGCGCCGACGGCGAGTTCCAGGCTTCGGCCAAGCTGGCTCAGGCGGCCGCGGCGATGGATGCCACCCCGGGCGCCCTGCAGCTGCGGCTGCTGCAGACCGTCGTCGAAGTAGCGGCCGAGAAGAACAGCACGCTGGTCATGCCGTTCCCGGTCGAGCTGCTGCGCTTCTTCGAAGCTGCCGCCGGCGCTGCTTCGCGCCCGCCCGCCAAGGCGAGCGAGGAGAACGGCCAAGCGACCCTGCACGTCGACATGAGCGCGCTCGTCGACCCGGCTACCACAGGCCTCCCGGAAGATCGCGGATAAGCGCGGTCAGTTCGGCGGTCGTGCGGGCCTCACACGCCTTGGCCACCCGCTCCTCGAACTCGTCCGCGGTCAGCCGGCCCTGGGCGAACGACCGGCTCAGCCGCTCGATCACCGCCTCGCGATCGGCGTCGGAGGCCCGGATGTGCTCAGGCATGGGTCAAACGTAGTCCCCGCCGGCCGGTGCCGCGGCCAACCACTCCAGGACCGCGGATCGCGCGGCGGGTGGTCCGAGCTTGTAACGGGCGACGTCATCCGGAAGCTCATGTATCGCCTGGGCCAGCAGGCCGGCGGCGGCGGGGTCGTCGCGCAGGACGTCGAGTGGCGCCATCAGCGTCCGGATGGTGAAGACGACTGCGCCTGTCAGCGGAAGCCGGCGCAGCGTCTGGCGCTCGATACGCAGCCAGCGCTCGGGTCCGATCCCCTCCCACTCCGGGCGACGCTCGGCAGCCCGCAGCGGCGAGAACAATGCGCCGTCGCCGACCACCCCCCAATTGGAACGTTCGAGAACGCGTTGCGGGGGCAGGCGCTGCATGAGGCGCTCGACCGGGCGGCCGAGCTGCGGCTCGTAGTCCGGCACCGGGGCATGAACGGCGGTCACCGGCTGACCCAGCTTGTCGGCGAGCGTCCACCTGTTGGGAAACGCGACGCAGCCGGCGACGAGCGTCAACGCCCCGGTCTGGGGATCGGGCAGGTGCACGCAGAAGTCCTCCGGCACCAACCGGCCGGCCTCCTCGAGCGGATGGCAGCCGGCGGGCACGGTGACCGGCGGCTGCCCTGCGACGGCTTCGCGAACCAACTCCACCAGCTCGCGGCAGGCCTCCTGCGAACCGGGAAGCGCTGCCAGCACCGCGCCCCGGTGCCTGTCGAAGACGCGGCGCTTTTCCGCGAGCTGGCCCGCCGCGTCGGCTCCGGTGAACTCGAGCCACTGCGCCGGATCGACGGGTCGCAGGCCGACCTTGTGCCGTGCCCCGCCGCCGGCGAACGGCAGCGGCCGGCGTAGCAAGCGTTGGGCCGACGCGTACACGACCCCAGTCTCTCCGCACTCCGGACGCGAGAGACACTGGCCGCATGACGACAGAGCTCAAGGCCGATGCGTGGATGGCGACGGCGCTCGGCGATCCGACCAAGGTGCTGGAGCGTCAGACGGTCGCGGTGCGCGCCCCCGGGCCGGGCGAGGTCCGCGTCGCGGTGTCGGCGTTCTGCGTCAACTTCAACGACACCGACATCGTGCGCGGACGCTGGTCGGTCGTCGCGCTGCAGCCTCCGTTCATCCCCGGCATGGAGGCGATGGGGGTCGTGGAGAGCGCCGGGCCCGGGTCGGAGTACCTCGTCGGGCGGCGCATCGTCGGTATCCCGGTGGGCGCGCATGGCGGGTTCGCGGAGTACTCGATCGTCGATGCCACGAGCGCGATGCTCATCCCCGACTGGCTCAATGACGCCGAGGGCGCCGCGCTGCACTACCCGTTTCATCTCAGCTGGTTCAGCCTCGTCGAGCGGGCCCGGCTGCAGCCCGGCGAGACGCTGCTGGTGCACGCCGGTGCGGGCGGAGTGGGGTCGGCCGCGATCCAGTTGGGCAAGGCGCTAGGGGCGACGGTCATCGCCACGGCGGGCGGGCCGGAGAAGGTGGCGTTCTGCCGCGAGCTCGGCGCCGACGTCGCCATCGACTACCGGGATGGCGGCTTCGCCGACGCCGTGCTGGACGCCACGTTCGGCGGTGGGGTCGATGTCGCGCTCGACAGCGTCGGCGGATCGGTGACGACGGAAACCTTCCGCTGCATGGGCATGCACGGCCGCCAGCTGCTCGTCGGCTATGCCGAGGACATCAGCAACGACGGTGTCGCCGTTACTGTGCAACCGGCGATCTACGGCAACTTCTCGCTGTGCGGGGTCTGCCTCGCGTACGCCATGGACCCGCTCGCGACCCGGCTCACCGCCGGCCTCAACTGGCCGGCGCGCAGCGAGGGTCTGCAGGCGCACCGGCGCATCCTCGAACTGATGCGCGCCGGGAAGATCCGCACGGTCGTCACGTCGGAGATCTCGTTCGACGGGCTGCCGGAAGCGATGGAACGTCAGGAGCGCCGGGAGACCATGGGCCGCACGGTGGTCCGGCTCGGCTGAAGCCGCTCAGATCCGGCCGATCGAGCGCAGCCACCTGACGGTCTCGTCCATCGCGTCCCGCAACGGGACCGGACGGTAGCCGAGCCGCTCGCGCGTATACGAGTTGTCGAACCACGGCACCGGAAACCTTCGCTGCGCCAGCTCGACGAGGGTGTCGCCGTAGCGCTGCGCTGCGGCTGGATCGTTCGGGTCAATGGTGACTTCCGCGACCCGATGCGCCACCCCGGCCGCCTCGCACGCGACGTTGAGGAACGCCGCCGTTGTCATGGCATCCTCATGGCCGAACGCGAGGTACGCCTCCCCCGCCAGACCTTTGTCGACGGAGCTGACAACCACGCTCGCCACGTCCTCGGCCCGCACCCAGGGCACCGGATAGCTGACGTAATCGGCGACCCGGCCGCGAATTCCGGCCGACACCAGCCGGTTGAAACTCGTCGCGCCCATGGCCCGTTGCGGGCACGGCGCCGGACCAAAAGCGCCGCCAGGTATGACGAACAGGAGGTCCTGCCCGTCGGCGGCGCGCGCCATGCCGTCCCGGAAGGCGGCCGCCTTGGAGACGCTGTACGGATCGTCGGGGACGTCGTCGACAACTTCGGGGTGCTCGGTGAGCGGCTTGTCGTGCTTGAGGAACGTGGTGGTCGCGATCTCCACGACACGTGACCCATTCGCGGCGGCGACGTCGTAGCAGTGCAACGAGCCGATGTGGTTGGTGGCCTTGGAGGCCTCCATGTCCTGAGCCGGTCCGCCGAGCAGCGCGGCGGAATTGATGATGGCCGTGGTGCCCTCGGCGGCGCGGGCGACGTCGCCGAGGGAGGTGATGTCACCCTCGATGAGTTCGACGCCGAGAGCGGTGAGTGGGTCCGTTTCACTTCCCGGTCGCACGAGTGCGCGCACCCGACGCCCTTGTGCCGTCAGGAGTTTGCAGACGTTCGAGCCGATGAGTCCGGTGGCCCCGGTGATCATGACGGCGTCCATACTCAGTATTTCCAAGCCGCGATGACGTCGTCCACCGTGGTGCGTCTGGCGATGAGCGCGAGAGTGTTCAACACGACGGCATCGGCATAGTCCGCGGGTACTCCGGCGATCGCGTCGACGGGAAGCGCGATCTGATAGCCGAGATCGGCCGCCGTCAGGCAGGTGCCGAGCAGCGCCTCGTTGACCGAGACCCCGACCGGGATGATCGTGCGCGTGCCGAGGCCCCGCAGGATCGGGTCGAGCTCGGTACCGGTGAACGGGGTGAGCCCGTGGATCCGGTTGCAGACGATGTCCTGCGGCTCCGGGCCGAGCTCAGGAATCAGCTCGGCGTACTCCGAGCCTTCGAGCACCTGATGGGGGTTCTTCACCGACATCGCCATCATCGCGTTGTTGATGGTGAGTGCGGCGCGATCGGCACGCAGCGAGATCGTCGCGTGCACGACCCGTACGCCGGCGGCCCTTGCGGCGATGACGAGGCGCTGCGCCGCCGGGATGATGCCCTTCGCCGAGACCGCGGCCTTCAACGTGTTGTCCTCGACCCGGTCACCGATGACGCCGCGCTGCATCTCGACGGTGACGACGGCCGCGGTCGCCGGAACGACCATTTCCTCCAGCGACGGCACGGTTATTCCAGCCCGTACCGCGGCATGGCTCCGCTGAAGGAGTGCTCGTACAGGCCGAAGCCGCTGTGCCCTTCGTACTCGAACTTGGCCGCGTGGTCGACGACCGCGTAGGCACCGAGCTGACGGATCTCCGGCACCTGGTAGACGATCCCCTGCGTGACGGGGTCGGGACCCTGGTACATGCCGTGGCGCCAGTCGGCCTCCAGGCCGTAGCCGGTGCCGACGGCGAGGAAGTTCGCCAGCAGCGGCGTCGCCCGGATCTCGATACCGGCGTCAGGGAAGCTGATCGTCGAACCGGTCAGCAGCCGGATGCCGGGCTCGAACTCGTGCGCGTGCTCGGTGCGGCCGAGTTGCTCGATGCGGCCGTCGAGCCAGACCCGCTCCGCCTGCTCGAGCGTGCGGACGCCGTCGGCCCGCTCGGAGCAGATGTAGTAGATCGAGTGGTCCTCGAAGCGCATCGGGAAGTAGCTCCACATCCCGCCGCCCATGACGTTCGCACCCTGGCGGATGCCGTCGGGCTCCTTCTCCCCCACGGGCCGCACGCCCCACGACCGGTCGCGCGATCCCCAGGTCGTCGCCGGGTCGACTTTCAGGTCGCGGCCGGCCACGTTGAGCGTGCCGCTCCACGAGCCCATCTGCGCCAGGCGCTGGGTGTCGAACATGACCCGCGCGCCGTGGCGGATGAACTGGTTGGGCTCGGCCACCGCCGGGCCGACGCCCTCCCACGTGAGGTCCATGGCGACGCTGTGCTCGGTCGGCTCGGCAACGAAGCGCAGCTTCTTCAACGGCTCGATGACCTCGATGCGAAACGGCCCGACGGAGATGTCGGAGCGGTCGGTCAGCGGCCGCGACGCGCGCACGACATGCTGCTCGTCGCCGACGCGGACGGTCACGAAAGCGTCGGTGACACCAAGGTTCGGGTACTGGCCGAGGCCCATGATCGCGATGTACTCGCCGCCGGTGTCGAAGGCGTTGAAGTAGTAGCGGTCATAGAAGTTGCGATCGCTGGTGGCGACATTGGCAATCCAGTCCGAGGACTGGTGGACGGGAAAGTCGTCCCATGAGGTCACGGTCATGGCCGAACCCTACGAGGGCGGAATCTCGGCATCTGCAGCGGCACGGTCACCGGCGCCGGAGGCCGACTGTTCAGCACCGAGCCGTCATCGCCCCGCCGTCGCCCATGAGGTATGGACAACCCATGCAGCGGCCGCCATCACCGCGATCAGGACAAGATCAAGCGTGCCCGCACGGTAGTTCAGGTTCGCTGCGCGCTGCGACCCGACGACCCAGGCCGCAGCAGTGATGAAGCAGGGCAGCAGGGCGACGCCAGCCGCCGAGCAGGCGTGCCGGCGGCATCCGCGGAGAGCGCAGGCCCGTGACCCGAACGAGGCGAACCAACGACCAACCGAAGATCACGACCGCGGTCGGGCATAGCACCATCCAGGCAAGCTCGCCGGCAGGGAGAGCGAGCAGCCGGTTCGGGTGCAGCCAGAACGTGCTGATCGTGTCAGTCGCCGCCCAGCCGATGCGTGCGGCATGCGCTAGCACGCCGTCGTGGTGCACGACACCAGCCCCGGGCCACCTCGGCGCCATCAGCCGTACCCCGGCAATGAGGACACCAGCGCTCGCCGCGAGCACGAGCAGCGGGCGGGGCAGTGAGCCAGCCATCGGCAAGCTGCGTCCAGATCGAAAGCGCCGAGGCGACGAAACCCACGACGGCAGCAGCTGCGACCGCTGTAGCGGCCGAGCGATTCTGCACCGGGCCGCGAGCAAGCCCGCAGGCGGCCAGCCGTGCGCAGAGTCCCGCGCGGACCACGTCGAGGTCACGTACCAGCGAACCTGGCCGGTCGGCGAGGTCATCGACGAGGAGCGCTGCGAGTTCGTCGCCGTACCGCTCGCGCCACACCCGCGGATAGCAACGGAGCAGTCGCTGGGCATGTCGTTCGGCACCGGTCATGTCGCGCCGAAACCGGTACGCAGCCGGCGCAGTCCGATGTTCGCCACGCGCCGCTGATGGTCGAGGTGGGCCTGCAACGCCTCTGCGCCCGCCGCAGTGAGCCGATACGGCTTGCGGCGCTCCTGCGCTGGTAGCGCTTCGATCAACCCACCCTTCTCGAGCCGAGTCAGCGCCTCGTACAGCGTCCCCGGCGCGAGCCGCACCCCGGCAAAGTCCTCGACGTCCTTGGTCAGCGCGTAACCGTGTTTCGGCCCTCCGGCGAGGCTGGCAAGAAGCAGCGTCGCCGGGCCGGCGTAGCGCCCGAACCCGCTGAACCCGTCATTGGCCACCGCCGCACAGTACTCCGCCCGGCGATGCATCGTCAGGCGGTGGTAGCGCCGAGCAGCTGGGGCATCCGTTGCGTCAGCCGCAGCCGCCACACGCCGGTCGTGTCGGCGGCGGGGGTGTCCCGGGAGGACCAAGATCCCCATCCACCGAAGGACATGAGGACTGCTTGAATGCTGACTACCGTGCGGAGCGTGGGGTTCACCAGAGCGGAGCTGGAGTCGTATCGCAATGCGACGCTGCCGGACCTGCTCGGCGCGTCGACCCGGCTGCTGTTCGTGGGGATCAACCCGGGGCTCTGGACGGCGGCGACGCAGGCCCACTTCAGCCGGCGCGGCAACCGGTTCTACCCGGCGCTGCTGGCGGCCGGGATCATCGAGCGGCCGATCGACGCCTCGGCGGGCTACACCGAGGAAGACCGTGGGTACCTCCTCGAGCGCGGCATCGGCATCACGAATCTGGTCGCTCGCGCGACCGCCCGCGCCGATGAGCTCACGACGGAAGAGTTGCTCGCAGGAGGACGCCGGCTCGCCGGGCACGTGGCAGGACTCGGTGTCCCGGTGGTGGCGGTGTTGGGGATCACCGCGTACCGAACGGCCTACGGACGCCCCCGGGCCGCAGCCGGAAAGCAGCCCGAGACGCTCGGCGGTGCGCAGCTCTGGGTCGTTCCGAACCCCAGCGGTCTTAACGCGCACTCCTCCCTGGCGGCACTGGCAGGCGCGTACCGCGAAGTCGCGCTCGCCGCCGGGCTGGAATTGGCCGCGAAATGAGCCCGGCACCGGCCGGTCTACGCTGATCCCCATGCAGACCTACGTGCTGGCCGGCGGCTGTTTCTGGTGCCTCGACGCGGTCTACCGCACGCTCAAGGGAGTTCAGGACGTCGTGTCCGGTTACACCGGTGGCCACACCGACAAGCCGACATATCACGACGTCACGACCGGCCGTACCGGTCACGCCGAGTCGGTAAAGGTCATCTTCGACGAGACGGTGATCCCGCCGGAGGTCATCCTCGACGTCTTCTTCACTCTCCACGACCCGCGCCAGCTGAACCGGCAAGGCAACGACGTCGGCACCCAGTACCGGTCGGCGATGTTCTACGCCGACGACGCGCAGAAGGAACTCTTCGAGCAGGCGCGCGACCGGGCGGCCGGGTACTGGGACGGCGCAATCGTCACCGAGATCGCGCCGCTCGGCCCCTGGTTCGACGCCGAGGAGTACCACCAGGACTTCTTCGCCAAGAACCCCGGCCAGGGCTACTGCATGGCCGTCGCGCTGCCCAAGGTCGTCAAGATCCGCAATTCCTACGCGGACTACGTGCTCGCGTCCTGAGCCCACTGAGAAGGGTGTGCGCATGTCCACACAGCACCTGCTGATCCGCGGCGGCGAGGTCATCGACGGTTCCGGGGCACCCCGGCGGCGCGCCGACGTGCGCATCCGCGACGGTCGCATCAGCGAAGTCGGTCCCGATCTCGCACCTGACGGCGAGCAAGAGATCGACGCCCGCGGAGCGGTCGTGACCCCGGGCTTCATCGACACCCATGCCCACACCGATCCGCAGGTCTTCTGGGACCCCCGGCTCGACCCCGATCCGCTGCACGGGGTCACCACCATGCTGGTGGGCAACTGCAGCCTGTCGCTCTACCCCGCATCGCCCGAAACGCGCGGCCAGATCTCCGACCTGTTCGCCTACATCGAGGACGTGCCCCGCCACCTCTTCGATGACGAGGTCCCGTGGACGTGGAGCAACTACGACGGCTACCGCGACGCCGTGAATGCCGTCGGCACCGGCATCAACCTCGCCGCCCTCGTCGGCCACAGCCCGCTGCGCCTCGCCGTGATGGGCGACGCGGCCTGGACCCGGACGGCGACGGCCGACGAGCGTCAGCAGATCGCCGCCCTCTTCGAAGACGCCATGAACGCGGGCGCCTGGGGCCTGTCCACGTCTTTCCTCGACAGCGACAAGGACGGGCGGCCGGTGCCCTCACGCGCCGCCGACAGCGCCGAGTTCGACGCGCTCTTCGACGTCATCGAGCGGGCCGGTCACGGGCTCGTGGAGGTCGTGCCGGGACTGCTCGGCGACCGGCCGGAAGTCTTGCTCGAGGACCTCGCGCGGCGCTGCGGCGCCCGCGGCATCCCGCTCACCTGGACCGGCTTCACCTACACCGACAGCAATCCGGCCGGTACCCAGCGCTGGATCGACCTCGCCCGCAAGCTCAAGGCCGAAGGCATCGGCTTCTACCCGCAGCTCTCGCCCCGCACCGTCGACTTCCGGCTGAACTGGGACTCGTCGATGATGTTCATGTCGATGCCGCAGGGCTGGCACAAGGTCATCGCCGCCCGGGGTGCCGACAAGGCCGCGATGCTCGAGGATCCGGTCTGGCGCGCCGCCGCCCGGGACGAGTGGGACCGGACGGAGAAGTCGCTCTTCCCCCACCGCCGCCTGGACAAGGTGCGTTTCGTCGAGGTCTCGGGAGCGGCGAACGAGCCCTGGCTCGGGCGCACCCTCGCCGACCTCGTCGATGAGCGCGGAGGTCACCCCTCCGATGTCTTCGCCGACTTCGTCACGGGCAACGACTGCCACCCGGGCGTCGTCGCCGTGGGCGTCTCCAACGCCGACGTCGAGGGGGTCGCGCGCACGCTGACCGACCCCGCGGTCCTCGTCAGCTCCTCCGACGCCGGCGCCCACATGCAGATGCTCTGCGCGTCCGGCGACACCACGCTGCTGCTCACCCGGCACGTCCGCGAGCGCGGTGACTTCACGCTTGAGGCAGCCGTGTACGAGCTGACCGGACGCCAGGCCGAGGTCTTCGGCTTCACCGGACGCGGGATCATCGCCCCCGGTAACCACGCCGACCTCGTCGTGTTCGGCCTCGACGAGTTGCACTACGACGACGACGAGTTCGTGCACGACCTGCCCGGCGACGGCGCGCGGCTGCGCCGGCCCGAGGGCGGCTACCGCGCGACCATCGTCGCGGGCGTGCCGGTGCAGACAGGCGGCAAACTCACCGGCGAGCTGCCCGGCGGGGTGATCAGCGCAGCCGAGTAGACCCAGCGGCCAGCTAGCTGACGATCTCGCTGGTCTGCGTGACCGGCGTGATGTTGGTGTAGTTCGCCATGTCGGCCATCACGTCGCCGGTGCCCGGCGCGGCGAGGGCCGTACCCATGGCGTCGTTGTCCGCGAACAGGAAGTGCACGGCGGCGACGTACGGGCCGTTCAGGCCCAGGTCGATCTGGGCCGCGGAGGGGTCCAGGCCCCACGTCTTGACGGCGAGCGGCACGTGCTTGCTGACGTAGTAGTCCTTGTCGAAGGTCGAGCCTTCACCGGACGGGTACAGGACGCTGAAGCGGATCATCTTTCTCTCTTTCTCAGTAGCTGCCGGGTACGGCAGGTTCTCCGGGGCTCGGCAGGTCCAGCAGTGACGCCAGCACGCGGGTCACTCCGTTGTTCTGGGCGAGGGCGGCCGAGCCGCCGGGAGGCACCAGGCCCATCTCCTCGGTCATCGCGGTGATCCGCATCATCACCACGGCGAAGCGGTAGCCCGCGAAGACCTTCCAGAAATGCATGTCCGACAGCGGCCGGCCGAGCAGCTCGCCATAGCGCGCCTCGGTCTGCTCGTGGGTCGGAAAGCCTGGCAAACGCGCGACTCCCGTGCCCTGGCTGTGATGCAGGTCCAGGAAGAGCCACCAGCCGAGGTCCTCCTCCGGCGGCCCGATCGTCGTCATCTCCCAGTCGAGCACGGCCGCACAATCCGACCGGTCGTCGAAGATCATGTTGCCGACGCGGGAGTCGCCCCACACGAGCCCGAGCTCGGTCGACGTCGGATGATTGGCCCGCACCCACTCACGGGTCTGCTCGGCGACCGGGACGCTGCGCCCGGCCTGCGCCCAGTCGAAATACTCCTCGTAGTACGCGAGCTGCTGTGGCAGTCCGAGCTCACCGCGGGCGGGGCGGTCCAAGAGCTTGTCGAAACCGAGCGCGCGGTAGTCGACGCGGTGCACGCGCGCCATGTTGTCGATGCCACTCCACCACAGCCGCTCGCGTTCGGCCGGCGCGAGGTCGGCCACCCATCCCCCGGCGTGATACGGCGGGGTGTCGGGTGGCGTACGGCCGTGGACCCGGCTCATCGCGTAGAAGTCGGCACCGAGCGGGGTCGGGTCGGTCTCGTACCACCAGATCTTCGGGACGGTCACGTCGCTGCGCTCGTGGAGCGCCTTCATGACCTCGTACTGGGCTTCGAATTCGGACTCGAGGAAGACGGTGTAGCCGCTCGGCTTCACGCGCAGGACGAATTCCTCCTCGCGCTTGCGGCCGCCTTCGACCCATTGGGCGTCGAACAGGATCGTCTCGTTGGAAAAGCCCGTCGCCGCCGGCGCCGACAGCTCGGAGATCTCCAGATCCTCGGCGTCGTCGAGCTTTCCGGAGAGCCAGGAGCGCAGCGCCTGCCGCGTCTTCTCCGGGTCACGCTGAGTCGGGATCGCCATGTCAGGGGCGCACCAGTTCGGCGAACTTCACGACCTCTGCCTTGGGGGTCTCGATGGGTCCTTCGGGCAGGAAGAACCGCCAGAACACGGTGCCCAGCGCGCGGCCCTCGGTGTCGATCCAGTTGGGCAGGCCCGGGTCGGAATGGGCGAGGATCATCCGGAAGCTGCCGTCGGGCTCGAGCGTGGTGTTCGCGCGGTTACGACTCACCTGACGGTTCACGTAGTCATACATCTGCGACCAGCGGTTCCACAGGCACACGTTGGCGAAGCGGCAGGCCGGCCAGCGGCCGGTGATGACGAGGGCCTCGTCCGGCCCGATGAGGTACGGAGCCATGGAGTACGCGGCGTCGAACGCGGCGAACGCCATGTCGCCCGGCAGCTGCGGGGTCGGGAACTCGTTCGGCACGATCGAGACGAACGGCGCCGGCGGACCCGGTGGGCGCGGCGGTTGGCCGACGGTCTTGTCGTAGACGTGGTTGATGACCCGCCGCAGCGCAGCCGCGACCCGCGCGTCGTCCCAGCGGCCGGGAGGGGGCGGCGGGTCGACGACCCGGATGCTGATCGGCACGTGCAGGGTCTGCGATGCGGACGCCGAATGCGGCCACTCGAAGTAGTGCCGGGTGGTGATGCGGCCGCCGTCGTCAGGGATCGCGAGCCAGTTGCGCTCCGACGGCGGGCCGCCGAGCCGGATCTCGTAATTGCCCTCGGCGTCGATGTCCATGAAGTCGTCGCGCAGGACGCCGGACGTCTTGGTGGCGTACGCCCCCTCGGCCGCCCCCGACTCCATCGTGAAGGAGGTGTAGACGGCACCGGCGAGGTTGCCGGTGACGATGTATTCGCGCCCGGGCGCGACGGGCGTCTCGAAGTACATGGCATCGGAGTTGTCGCCGGTGAAGCTGCGTGTCGGCGAGACGATGCGGTTGAAGACCGGCCGCTCAGGATCGAACTCCTGATGCGAGTACAGGGCGCTCTGCAAGATGTGCGTGAGATTGCGGAAACCCTCGGCCACGTCGGCGTCGTCCATGCCGGGCCCGGGCACCACCCAGGTGTCGGCAGCCTTCTGCAGCACGCCGATCAGCTCGTTGAATGTCGCGCGTGATGCGAGCTCCGCCATCTGCCCTCCGCCGATCCGCTCCTGTGGGAACCGTCACCGTAGCGCCCCGGCATGAGCAGACCCGACCGCACCCGTCGGCGCGTCAGTTGATCAGCGGATCGCGCGGCAGGCCGAGGATGCGCTCACCGATCTGGTTGCGCTTGATCTCCGACGTGCCGCCGGCGATCGACATCCCGCGATGCATCAGGGCGAGACCACCGCTGATCGCACCGGCCCCGTCAAGGAAGGCCCCCGCGGCCCCGGTCGTCGCGACCAGGATCGCCGACGCCTCGTGCAGGTTCTCCGACAGCAGCAGCTTGGTCATCGCACCCTCCGGCCCGGGCCCGCTCCCGGCCACGGCCCGGTGGACGCTGCGCAGGTTCAGCGCCTCGGAGGCGTCGGAGCGCGCGATGTGGCGGCCGACCCGGCCCGCACCCCCAGCCAGCCGAGACGGGCGGGCATCGAACGTCTGCACCAGGATGTCGAGCGGAAGCGCCATCGCGCCCTGGCCGCCCCCGATGCTGACGCTCTCGTTGCCAAGCGTCGCCCGGGCGACCGTCCAGCCGCCGTCGATCGGGCCGACCACGTCGTCGTCCGGCACGAAGACGTCGTCGAAGAAGACCTCGTTGAACTCGGACGCACCGGACGTCATCTTCAACGGGCGCACCGTGACTCCGGGCGCCTTCATGTCGATCACCATCGTCGTGATGCCCTGGTGCTTCGGGGCCTGCGGATTGGTGCGTACGGTCGCGAACCCGTAGCGCGCCAGATGCGCGCCACTCGTCCAGACCTTCTGGCCGTTGATGGTCCAGCCGCCGTCGACCTTGGTGGCCCGGGTCTTGATGCCGGCCGCGTCAGACCCGGCTTCCGGCTCGCTGAACAGCTGGCACCAGATGAGCTCCTGATCGAGCGCCGGGCGCACCCAGCGCGCCACCTGATCAGGCGTCGCGTGCTGGACGAGGGTGAGGATGACCCACCCGGTGATGTTGTAGTTCGGACGCTTGATGCCCGCCGCCTTGAACTCCTCCTCGATGACGAGCTGCTCGATCGGGCCGGCGTCGCGACCCCAGGGCTTCGGCCACGAGGGAACGGCATAACCGGTGTCGACGAGTACCGTGCGGCGGCCTGTTTCGTCAGCCTCGTCCAGGCCCTTGACCCGGGCCACGATCTCCCGCACCTCGTCGCGAATCCCCTCAGCCGCCGGCGGCAGGTCGACCGAACGCGTCAGCCGCACGCCACTGCGATAGAGGTCGACCACCTCGGCGGACGCGGCTTCGGAATCCAGAAGCGCCTCGACGGCAGTGGCCCGCCGCACGTACAGGTGGGCGTCGTGCTCCCAGGTGATGCCGATGCCGCCGTGCACCTGGGTGTTCAGCTGCGCGTTGAGGTCGGCCGCCGGCAGGGCGAGGGCAGCCGCGGAGGCCGCCGCGTAGGTGAACTCCGCGCCGCCGAGAGCGGATGCCCGCCCGGCATCCCAGACGGCGGCGGTCGCCAGTTCAGCGGCGACGGCCATGTTGGCGCAGTGGTGTTTGACGGCCTGGAACATGGCGATGACGCGTCCGAACTGGGTGCGCGTGCGGGCGTACTCACTAGCCAGTTCGACGCATGCCTGAGCCATGCCGACGGCCTCGGCAGCGAACACAAACCGGGCCACGTCGATCAGCAGCCGGCGGGCTCCCGGCAAGGACGTCAGCGGCCGCGCCGTCGACCGTCACCTGCACCGAACGCCGCGAGGGGTCGAGGTTCTTGCGCGCGGCAGCCGACACCCCGGCCGCGCCCGCGTCGACGATCACGACATCGTCCCCGGCGGCCAGCACGAAGACGCCGGCCAGCCCGCCGCCGACGACCGCCTCCACCGAGCCGTGGAGGGCACCCTCGCGCAGCTCCAGCTGGCTTTCCAGCGCGATGCCGGCGAGCTTGGAACCGTCGGCAAGCCCGGGCAGGAGCCGCTGCTTCAGCTCCGGCGAGCCCGCCCCGGCGATGACAGCCCCCGCGATGACGCAGGGGACGTACGGACCGGCCGCGATCGAGCGCCCGAGCTCCGCGACGACGACCGCGAGCTCCTCGAGCCCGTAACCGGAGCCGCCGTACTCCTCGGGCAGGTGCAGGCCCAGCCAGCCGAGCTCGCGAAGATCGTCCCAGAATTCCGGGAGTTCCTCGGCCCCGGCCTCGAGCGCCGCCCGCGCTGAGGCACGGTCGCCGTGCCGCTTCATGAAGCTGGAAGCCACCGCCGCCAGTTGGACGTGCTCATCTGCTATCCCGATCGCCATGGGCCGATACTAGGAGCAGATCGTGACTCGGCTGAGCGCAGCGAAGCTGAGCGCGGGTCTGCGACCAGTGACTACGAGCAGATCGTGACTCGGCTGAGCGCAGCGAAGCTGAGCGCGGGTCTGCGACCAGTGACTAGGCGCAAGCCGAGAGCATCGGCTCAGAGCACCGGCTCGGCGAGCACCCCTTCGGTGTCCAGATGCTCGCTGATGCGTTCGCGTAAGGCACGTTCCGGCACGCTCGCGGCGAAAGCCAGCGCCAGCACGGCCACGAAGATCGCGGCCATGAAGACCGGCGTCAGGGCGTGCGCGAAGGTGGTCGGGTTGCGTGGCCCGTCGCCGAGCCGGCCGTTGATCAGCCCGCCGAAGATCGGCACCCCGATGGTGGAACCAAGCATGCGAAAGAGCAAGGCCGTCGAGGTGGCGGTACCCAGGTCGGACGAAGCGGCGGCGTTCTGCACGGCCAGCAGCGACGGCTGCATCATGAACCCGGCGCCCAGCCCGACGAGCAGCACGAAGAGCGCGACCAGGACGGTGGGCGTGCTGCGGGTCAGCATCGCGAGCAGGGCCATGCCGGCCATGGCGACCACGGAACCCGCGATCGGCCAGGGCTTGATCCGACTGCCGCGCTCGACCCGGCGTCCGGAGATCATCGTCCCGAAGGCGGCGCCGAACATCACCGGGACGAGCACCGACTCGACGCTGCGGCACGACACCGCGTACATCAACGCCCTGGGCGCCGACCTGATCCCCGACCCCGACCACGGCCGGGGACTTCTGCCGCCGGTTCACCACCGAGGACGTGGCGACGCTGATGGACGCGGTCAACGCGGTCCGCCCCAAGCTGTGGGCCGGCCGGGGCGCGGAGCTGCTCGGCCCGGTCGCCTTCCTCGACGTCGACGGCACCATCGCCGCCACCACCGGTGGCCGCAAGGACGGGATGGACATGTCCTACAAGGGGATCTGGGGGTATGCGCCCGCTGATCGTGTCGCTGGCCAACACCAAGGAGGTGCTGTACCTGGTCAACCGGCCCGGCAACGTCCCCAGCCACGCCGGCGCCGCGGCCTGGATCGACAAGGCGATCGACCTGGTCACCCCGCACGCTCAGCGGGTGTGCGTGCGCGGGGACACCGACTTCTCCCTGACCGGCCACTTCGACCGCTGGGCCGAGCGGGTCGACTTCGTGTTCGGGATGGACGCCACACGCGGCGTTGCGGTCCCGCGCCGAGGCGCTGGAGGAGTCCGGTCTGGACCGCGCCTGCAGCGGCCCGGCCAAGCCGTACCGAGGACGCCACCGGGCAGAAGCGGGCCGCGGCCGCGACCACCTCAAGCAGCGGATCGTGGCCGAGCGCGGCTACCTCAACCTGCAGCTGAACCACGAGGACGTCGCCGAGTTCGACTACCGGCCCGGCAAGTGCGCCCGCGCCTACCGGGTCATCGCGCTGCGCAAGAACATCACCGAGCCCGCGGCGAGCAGGCCCTGATCGACGAGATCCGCTACTTCTTCTACATCACCACCCTGCACCGACCTGATCCGCCGCGCAGGTCGTCGCGCTGCGCCAACGACCGCTGCGACCAGGAGAACGTCATCTCCCAGCTCAAGAACGACGTCAGCGCGCTCCGCGTCCCGTTGTACGACCTGGTCACGCAACTGGGCGTACATGGTCATCGCCGCGCTGGCCTGGAACATCAAGCCCGGATGCCGTCGGCGTCAGCCCGTGAACCTCCTGCATGTAGAGCGGGACGAAGTAGATCCCGCAGAACAGCAGCAGGCCGCTGGTGAGGTTGACGCCGACATTTCCCCTGATCACCGGATCGGCGAACAGGCGTAACGGAAGCACGGGCTCGGACGCGGCGCGCTCGCGGAAGATCAATCCCACGGCGGAGGCGACGACGACCAGCGCGAACGCCAGCCCCTCCCCCGACGTCCAGCCGAAATCGGTTCCGCCAATGCTGGCGAGCACGATGAAGGCGCCGAGCGTCAGCATGACCAGGACGGCGCCAGGCCAGTCCAGCTTGTGCGGCAGGCGGCGGTACGGGACGCGCAGCTGCGTCGCGATGATCGCGATCGCCAGCGCGCCGACCGGCAGGTTGATGTAGAACGCCCACCGCCAGCTCAGGTGCTGGACGAACAGCCCGCCCAGCACCGGCCCGAGCACGCTCGCCACCGCGAACGCCACGCCCTGGTAGCCCATCCACCGGCCGAGCTGCTTGGCCGGGATGATGTCGGCGGTGACGGCCATGGCGACGGCGCCGAGCCCGCCGCCGCCGATGCCCTGCACGAAGCGGGCAAGCAGCAGCTCGTTCATCGTCTGGGCGAGCCCGCAGGCCATCGAGCCGATGACGAACAGGATCACCGCGGACAGGAGCACGCGCTTGCGGCCGAGCTGGTCGCCCAGCTTGCCGTAAAGCGGCATGGAGACGACCTGGGCGAGCAGGTACGCGGTCGCGACCCAGGTGACCCGCGAGAACCCTCCGACGTCCCTGGTGATCGTCGGCAGTGCCGTGGCGACGATCGTGCCGTCGAGCGAGGACATGACCATCGCCAACTGCAGCCCGATGAAGACGATCACCGCCTGCCGCGGCACGCGCGCCGGGGCAGTCGTCACAGCCGGATTGTCGCAGGTAACTCGGCTAGGCTCAGGCGAGGGCGTGGGCGATGAGCCCGGCGAACGCCGCGATACCAGCGCTGGTGAGATGGACCCCGTCGCGCACGAAGTACTCGGGATGCCCGGCCGACGCCTGATACCAGTCGGCGACGACCACGTTGCGATGGCCTTGGGCGACCGACCTCAGCAAGCCGTTGACCGGGTCCTGCCAGCGGCGCGGCACCCGCACCGTCACCAGCACGACGCGGGTGCGATCAGCCAGCCCGGTCAGGGCCGTATCAAGGGTGCTGCGCAGGAACAGCCCGTTGTCGCCGACGTGGATGACGACCTTGGGCCCCAGGTCTCCCAGCCGGCGCAACTGCGTCAACCCGGAAGGCAACGCGCCGGCCTGCCGCCCGACGACGGCGTCGATGAAGACCCCGGGGATGTCGAAGCGGAGGCCGTAGCGCGCTCCCAGCATCACCGAGTCACCCCACGCCGTCACCGTGGGTCCGGACCTGGGCACCGTTCTGGGTGCCGTTCTGGGTGCCGGAGTCGGCGTCGGGTGCACCAGACGGGTCACCGTGCGCGCGAGGGCGCCAGGAGAGCTCGAGACCACCGGCACCTTCGGCGATACGGGCGACGACACGGCAGACGACACGGCAGACGACACCGGGGGCGGCGGGGTGTCCACGCTGGCCTCGGTGGCCGTCGAGCTGTGCCGGTCGACGGCCAGGAACGAGAGCACCAGCACGGCGGTGACCCCGAAGCTGACCGAGGTGCGGGCGAGGGCGCGATGGCTCTCGACGGCCCGCCGCTCACGGAGCGCGCGCCAGGCGGCCAGCATCCGCCCGAGCGCACCGTGACGAATCGGCTGCTCGAGCAACCGCCAGGAGAGTTCGGCCGCGGCGGCGGTGAGGGTCAGGCGCAGGACGAGGTTGCCGGTACCCGTCACGCCGATGTCCAGCGTGGGCCGGGTCAGCATGAAGATCGGCCAGTGCCACAGGTAGATCCCGTAGCTGCGCTCACCGATCCAGCGCATCGGCTGGACCGCCATGACGCGTCCGAGCCGGCACTCCGGGTGGGCGATGACCGCGACCGCGACCACCGCGACAGCGGAGTAGAGCAGGAAGCCCCCACGGTAGAGCCAGTACGAGAACTCGCTGGCGCTGTGAAAGATCCAGATCAGCCAGCCGATGGCCGCCGCGCCGGCGACGTCGAGCAGGTGGCGCTCGTAGCGCACCAGCCTCGGCAAGGCCCCGAGGGGCCAGATGCCGGCGAGCGCCGATCCGAGCATGAGGCCGCTCGCGTGCGTGTCGGTGCCGTAGTACGCCCGCGAGGGATCGTTCGGCACCGGGAAGCCGTGCCGGGCCGCGAGGAACGCCATCCACCCCGCCGAGAGCAACGCTCCGATGAGGGCGACGGTGCGCAGCACCCGGCGACCGCGTCGGCCCCTGTACCGGCGCAGCACCAGCAGCACCACGACGGGCCAGATCAGGTAGAACTGCTCCTCGACCGCCAGCGACCACAAGTGCAGCAGCAGCGGAGGCCGACCGGTCTGCTGGAAGTAGGAAGCGTGGGTGTAGATCGACGACCAGTTCAGGTAGTACGCGGCTGACGGCACCAACTGGCGGCGCAGCATGGCCACCGCATCGGGCGCGAAGACCAGCGCGGCGGCGGACGCACCCACCAGCAAGCCGAACAGGCCAGGGAGCAGCCGGCGCGCCCGGGCGGCGTAGAACTTGGCGAAATCGAGCTTGCCCGAACCCTGCCAGTCCCGCAGCAGCAGCGAGGTGATCAGGTAGCCGGAGAGGACGAAGAAGACATCGACCCCGAGGAATCCCCCAGGGACACTCTTCCAGTCGGCGTGGTAGAGCAGCACCGCCATGACGGCAAGCGCGCGCAACCCATCGAGGCCTCGAACGCGCTGCATCAGGTCACTTTCTTCGCTTTCCGGAGTTGATGTTTGCGCCGGGTGCGGCGTGTCTGCTGTGAATTGCCCCCCGCGCCAAAATCGTTACCTTCGGGGTCGAACATACGTTCGCCGTATGACAGGATGGGGCCATGGCCGGCGGAATGGGAGCCCGCGATCGTGGGCTGACGCTGGCGGAGCGGAGCGGCGCGGCGGCGGCGGACCGGCCGTCGGCGGGTGCTTGCCATTGCTGGGTCATCGAGCGCGGTGAGCGCCGTCCCGGCTTGCTACTGGAGTGGCGACGCAGGGCCGGGCGCTGGGAGGGGCTCGTCGTCTATCTGACACCCGGCGCCGAGGGTGCCCATTCGCTGGTTCAGCAGTGGCTCGACAGCGAACGGCTGCGGTCGGCGGGCCGTGGACACTGACCCCGGCGGCCACCCCCGCAGGCCGTTTCTCACTCACAACCTGAAGGTGCTCTCCGGCGTGAGCTTCTTGCAGGACGCGGCCAGCGAGCTGCTCTACCCGATCCTGCCGATCTTCCTGACCGTGACCCTGGGGGCGCCGGCCGCCGTCGTCGGCATCATCGAGGGACTGGCCGAGGGGGCCGCCAGCCTCACCAAGCTCGTGTCCGGCCGGCTCGCCGACCGCCGTGCCAAGCGCCCGCTGATCGCCTTCGGTTACGGCATGGCCGCGGTGGGAAAGGTGCTGATCTCGGTGGCGACGGTGTGGCCCACCGTGCTCGCCGCGCGCGTGGTCGACCGGCTCGGCAAAGGCGTGCGGGGTGCACCGCGCGACGCGCTGCTCATGGTCGACGTGGCAGCGGAGCATCGCGGCCGGGTCTTCGGCTTCCACCGCTTCGCAGATACGTCGGGGGCCGTGGTCGGGCCGCTGCTCGGGCTGGCCGGCTACGAGCTTTTCGGCCATCACATCCGGCCGCTGCTGATCGTGGCGGTCGTCCCGGCGGTGGCCAGCGTGCTGCTCGTCCGGTTCGTGAGCGACGCGAGCCCGCCGCCGGCGGCGCGGCCGTCAGCACGCCGGGAGCAGACCTCCGGCGAGCGCCTGCCGGTCCCCTACCGGCGCACGGTGACCCTGCTGGTCGCGTTCAACCTGATCAACTTCCCGGACGCGCTGCTGCTGCTGCGGGTCTCGGACGTCAGCCACTCGCTGCCGTTCGTGGTCATCGCGTACGCGGCCTACAACGCGGCGTACGCGGTGCTCAGCTATCCGGCCGGCGCGCTCGCTGATCGGCTCGGACCCCGCCTGGTCTTCACCGTCGGGCTCGCCTGCTTCGCGGTGGCGTACGCCGGCCTCGGTCTCGTCCACAGCCGGATCGCGATCTGGCCGATCCTGTTGATCTACGGGGGTTTCACGGCCGCCACCGACGGCGTGGGCAAGGCCTGGATCGCCGGCCTGGTACCCCGCGAGATGCAGGGCCGGGGTCAGGGGCTCTACCAGGGCCTTACCGGCGGCGCGGTGCTCGTCGCCGGCATCTGGGCCGGGCTCGCGTGGGGCAAGGACGGCACCGTGCCGCTACTCGTCTCCGGCTTCGCCGCCGCCGCGCTGATACCGATCTTCCTGCTGGCGCGGACTCATGATCAACGCTCCCATGATCATGGTATGAGCGGCTTGACAGGCCCGAAACCATGATCATGGGTGCGTTGATCATGGTGGACGTCGGCGGTCACTTGACGCGCTGCACCGGAAGAAGAGCCAGCGGCAGCAGACCCCAAAAGGTTGACCGGCCGCGACTCGCGCCTGCGCTACCGTCACGTATGGCCTTCGACGAGGACCTCGCCTACCGCTTGCGCGACCTCCTGGAGCCGGAGCGGGGCCTCAGCGAGAAGAAGATGTTCGGCGGCCTCGCCTTCATGATCAACGGCAACATGGCGGTCGCCGCGAGCGGGCAGGGCGGCCTGATGCTGCGCGTCGACCCGGCCCGGACCGAAACGCTGCTCGGTCACGAGCACGCCCAGCCGTTCGAGATGCGCGGGCGCAGCATGAACGGCTGGCTGCGGGTCGACCCGGCGGGCGTGGTGTCCGAGGACGACCTCGAGCGCTGGGTCGCGATCGGCGTCAGCTACGCGAAGTCGTTGCCGCCCAAGCGCTAGCCGACCGAAAACTTCGGGTTGCGCACGCCTGGGACCCCGAAAAGCGTGTGTTTCCCGAAATTCCTGGTGACCGAGCCGCAGCGGCGGCGGCGCGTCGTCGGGAACGGGACGCTCAGGCTTGCGGCCCGTGACACCATCACAGCCTTGACGTCAGGAGGACGCTATGGATCCGGTGGTCACGGTTGCCCAGGGCCGGCTACGCGGCGCTGACAAGGACGGGGTGCTGTCCTTCAAAGGCATCCCTTACGCAGCAGCCCCTTTCGCGGCGAACCGGTTCGCGGCGCCCCAGCCCGCGCCAGCCTGGGACGGTGTCCGTGACGCGCTGGAGTTCGGGCCGACGTCCCCGGCCGGGCGCTACCCGGATGCGCTCGAAGCCCTCATTTCCGAGCCGAGAATCCCCGGCGAGGAATGCCTCAACCTGAACGTCTGGACGCCCGCGATCGACGGGGAGCTGCGCCCGGTCCTCGTCTGGATCCACGGCGGCGGCTTCGTCAACGGCAGCGGCGCGGTCAGCGGCTACGACGGCACCCGCTTCGCCCGCGACGGCCTGGTCTGCGTGACGATCAACTACCGGCTCGGGGCCGACGGCTTCCTGCTGATCGACGGTGCGCCCGCGAACCGCGGGTTGCTCGACCAGATCGCCGCGCTGCGCTGGGTCCGTGAGAACATCGCCGCATTCGGTGGCGATCCCGCCGCCGTGACGATCGCCGGCGAGTCGGCCGGCGCCATGAGCGTCACGACGCTGCTGTCGATGCCCGCGGCGGACGGTCTGTTCCAGCGGGCGATTGCACAGAGCGGCGCCGGCCAGCACGTCATCTCCGCCGCCACCGCAGCGAAGGTGACGGCCGCGCTCGCCGAGCAGCTCGGCGTCGAGGCAACGGTCGAGGGATTCGCCGCCGTACCCATCGATGCGCTGATCGAAGGCCAGGCAACCCTGGCTACCACGGTCGCTGCCCAGCCCGATCCCGCGAAGTGGGGCGAGATCTCCCGCAACCTGATGCTCTTCGAGCCGGTCGTCGACGGAGCCATCCTGGCGGCAGTGCCGCTCGAGAGGCTGAAGGAGGGAGCCGCGTCCGGCATCGACGTGCTCATCGGTAGCAACGCCGATGAGTACAGCCTCTTCTTCATCCCGAGCGGCATCACCGACTTCATCGACGAGGGGATGCTGACCGGGGCCCTCGGGCTGGTCGGTGCCGACCCTGGCACCGTCATCGCGAGCTACCGGGAGGCCAAGCCCGACGCGACCCCGGGAGAGCTGATGATCGCGGCTGTCGGCGACTGGTTCTTCCGGATCCCGGCGATACGGGTCGCCGAGGCGCGGCAAGCTCAGGGCGCTGACACGTTCGTCTACGAATTCCTGTGGCCCTCACCGCAGTTCGACGGACGCCTCGGCGCCTGCCACGGGCTGGAAGTCGGGTTCGTCTTCGACAACCTCGACGACCCGCTCGGTGAGCCGCTGGCCGGCGCCGCGCCGCCGCAGTCCCTCGCCGACGAGATGCACGGCGCCTGGGTCGCGTTCGTGAAGACGGGTTCGCCGGGCTGGGTGCCATACGGGCCGCAGCGAACGGTGCGCCAGTTCAACGAGGTGAGTGCGACCGTCGACGACCCGGCGGCGGCGCAGCGGCTGGTCTGGGAGGGCGTGCGCTGACGGGCTCGCCTGCAGTTGCCCTCAGGGGCACGGCAGCGCGGCGTTCGCCGAGCGGTCGGCGCGGACGCCGAACGCACCGGCACGCACGAACGCCGGCCCGGGGTGTGCTTGGATGCACCCGTCCGCCAACTGCCATCAGGGGGCCAGCGATGTCTTCGAGCCGGGTACCAGCAGCCGACGTTCCGGAAGGAACCGTGACGGGTTCAGCCGGATACGCGGTCGGCAACAATGGCGAATACTTCGCCGTCGGTCGCCGCTGCCGCCACCTTCGCGCCGACCTGGCCGGGGGCAGCATCGACGCCGACGGTTGCCTGGTCTGCCCGTGGCACCAGGCGAAGTACGACGTCACGAGCGGGCGGATGGTTCGCGGGCCGCAGGGGATCTTCGCCAAGATCCCCGGGCTGAGCCAGTCATTCGTCGCCCTGACCAAAGCGTGGCCATTGCGCCGTGGGAAGGTCACGGTCGACGGGGACGAGCTGCAGATCGACTGAGCCCCCGTGGATCGGGTACGCATCGGCATTCTTGGTGCCGCCAAGATCGCGGCCTCGGCGATGGTGCGACCCGCCCGCGACGTCGACGAGGTGGACGTGGTCGCGATAGCCGCTCGCGATCCGGAGCGCGCGCAGCGCTACGCCGGCAAGCACGGGATCGCCCGGGTGCATTCCTCGTACGAAGCGCTGATCGCCGACCCCGAGCTCGACGCGGTCTACAACCCGTTGCCGAACGGGCTGCACGCGGCTTGGACGCTGCGCGCGATCGCCGCCGGCAAGCACGTCCTGTGCGAGAAGCCGTTCACCGCGAACGCCGCCGAGGCGCGCGAGGTCGCCGACGCGGCCGCGAAAGCCGGGGTCGTCGTCACCGAGGCCTTCCATTACCGCTACCACCCGCTGGCTGAACGGATGCGCGGGATCGCCCACGGCGGTGAGCTCGGCACCGTCCGCGAGATACGTACCTCGATGTGCTTCCCGCTGCCGAAGTTCAGCGACATCCGTTACGACTACGACCTCGCCGGCGGCGCGATGATGGACTGCGGCTGCTACGCGCTGCATTGCCTGCGCCTGCTCGGCACGGGAGATCCGGAAGTCGTGTCGGCGACGGCGCTGCTGCGCTCCCCCACCGTCGACCGGGCGATGAGCGCGCAATTGCGTTTTCCCGATGGAGTCCGCGGGCAGATCGAATGCTCGATGTGGTCACGCAAGGTGTTGAAGATGACGGCGACGGCCGTCGGCGATCGGGGCACGCTGCACGTCTTCAACTTCGTGGCCCCGCACTTCTACAACCGGCTGTCGCTGACGGTCGACGGCCACACCACCCGTGAGCGTGTGCGCGGCGAGGCCACCTACACCACGCAGCTGCGCGGGTTCGCGGCGTCGGTACTGCGCGGCGAACCGAGCCTCACTCCCGCCGAGGATGCCGTCACGACAATGCGGATCATCGACGAGGTGTACACGGCGGCGGGGCTGCCGTTGCGCGGCCGGCCCAGGTGAGCAGGTCCCGCTAGACCATCTCGAAGATCTCGTGCGCCACGGCGCGCCCGGACGCTACCGAGCCCCGGGACACCAGCGGAAGATGGTTGACCCACCGGTACCGCTCGTCGCCGGATTCGAACCGCGCGGTGGAGTAGATCGTGCCCTGGCCGAGCTGCTCGGGCCAGTGCGCGCGGCCGTCGAGCGTGACGAACACGTGCGCCCCGTCGTCGGTCAGCAGAACCACCTTGATGTCCATGGTGGCGTGTCCCTCGCCGTCGATCGTCAGCCAGTCGGCACCCGACTTGCCGGTCATGGCTGCGCGAAGGCGCTCGCCCTCGAAGTGGACCGCGCGAAATTCCTGGATGATCCGCCGCCCGACCGAGGTCTCGCCGAGCATGAACAGCCCGTCCGGGTCGGTCTGAATGGTGAGGGTGCCAAAGGGTCGCAGTTGCATGGGCGGGATCCTGGCACAGGCCGTCCGCAGGCTCGTCCTAGACTCCTGCCATGCCCGAGCTGGTGACGGCACTGACTCCCGAGCTGCTCTCGCCTGCCCTGCGCGAGCAGTGCGAGCAAGCAGAACGGGCCGGACGTCCCGGGCTCGCCGCGTTCGTCCGCGTGATGGCGCACGCCGAGCCGCTGTTCGAGGCGTACAACTCCGCGTACCTGGCCTCGCGGATGGACAACCATCTCGGCGCCCGGGTGACCGAGCTGGTGCGGCTCGCGATCGCGAACACCACGCGCTGCCAGGTGTGCCTGGCCGGCCGGCATCCAGCAGCGGTCGCCGAAGGGATGGACGAGGCACTGGTCGAGTCGATCCCGCAGCTGCTCGATGGGCCCGACGAGGCCGCCGACGCGCCGTTCAGCCCGGCGGAGCGGGCGGCCGTGCGCTTCGCGCTGAAGTTCGGCACCGACCATCTGAGCGTCGATGAGAACGACTGCGCGGCTTTGCGTGAGCACTTCGACGACCGCCAGATCGTCGAGCTGGCGCTGCTGTGCACCATGAGCCTGATGGGCCGTTTCTCGGCCATGCTCGGCCTCGACGACCTCTCCTGCCCGGTCGGCTGAGCCGGCCTTCCAGCCTTCCAGCCTTCCAGCCTTCCAGCCTTCCAGCCGCTAGCGCCGCCGGACCTGCCCGAGCGGCCGCAGCAGCAGGTAGACGATCGCGGTGACGGCGAAGCCCACCTCGAAGGTGATGTCACCGAGCGCCGGGTGATGCTTGGCCAGCACCCCGACGAATTCGGTCTGGTTGCTGAACAGTGGGATGGACACCGCCATGCCGACCACGATCGCCACCCAGCCCGCGAACGGATTGTGGCGGCGGTCGAAGAGCAACGCCGCGGTGTGCTGCCCGCGTCGCAGGAACTGGTCGATGAGCACGACGGCGAGCCACGGCGCGATCCAGTACGCGATGATCAGCAGGAAGTTCTCGTACTTGGTGCCCGCGTCGTGCAGGCCGAACAGCGCCAGCACGAAGCCCAGGACCCCGAAGCCCAGCGCCGAGATGGCCCGGCGAAGGCGCAGCGGCATGGTGAAGCCCAGCGCGAGGAACGACATCGCGCCGGAGTAGACGTTCATCGCGTTGGCGCAGACCGCCCCGACGGCGATGGCCAGCAGGGTGAAGTCGGCGATCCCGGTCGGCAGGTGGCTGGTGAACGCCACGGTCGGATTGGCGGACGCGCCGCCGGCCACCGTCGCCGAGGCGGCTCCCACGATTTCCAGCGCCGCGCACGAGACGAATACCCCGAGGCCCGCGAACAGGCCGGTGCGCACCTTGCTCGCCGCCGCCGGCAGGTAGCGGGTGTAGTCGCTGGCGAACGGATTCCAGCCGACGGCGTAACCGAACGCCGCGCCCAGGGTGAGCAGGAAGCCGCCGCTCCCGCCGCCGCCCTTCGAGGGACCGACCTTGCTGAAGATCTCGATGGCGGCGAGCAGGAACGCGACTCCCAGGACGGGGAAGAGCCAGCGCTCGAGGACCTGGAGCAGGTTGTGCCCGAAGAACGCGATGGCGATCTGGGCGACCACCACGATCGTCAGGCACAGCGCCTTCGGCCAGTGCAGCAGAGCGTTGAGGGCAAAGGCGCCGCTGACGCTGTTGACGGCGAACCAGCCGATGCCGGCCGTCACCGAGTTCAGCCCGGCCGGCAGGATGTTCCCCCGCCAGCCAAAGGGAATCCGGCTCGCGACCATCTGCGGGACCCCGCGGCTCGGACCGCTCGCGGAAAGCACGCCGTGGGTCAGCGAGCCCGCCGCCGTCCCGAGCACGAGCGCGATGATGGCGGAGGTGAGCGTCAGCCCGAACACCTGCACGCCGAGCACGCCGACGAAGACGGTCGCGAATTCCATGTTCGGAGACAGCCAGGTCCAGAACAGCTGCCCGGGCTTGCCGTGCCGTTCCGCGAGAGGGACGTAATCCGCCCCACCCGGCTCGACCGCCAGCACCTTCGCGCCGTAGTCGGCGTCAACCCGATCGGAGAGCGACCGGGCGTCCGCAACGTCGGGGTCGGTCGTGGTGTCAGCCACGGAGCTCTCCTGATCTCTTGGGCTCATGAACGCCCGCCTAGCCTTCGACCGCGACATCCTTCCATGGACAACCGAACCGCGCGCTTGCGCAGTCGGTCGGCCTCGGGTTCGGCTTCTGGAGCCCGGCCAGCTGCTGGCTTTTCGGCCCGTTCGTGCCGTGCAGCGCGATGATGTACGCGGAGAGATCGTTCACCCAGATCCTGCAGGACGGCACGTCTACACGCGGAACAACATCCTCTCGTTCAATGTCACCACGGGCGCGATGTCCTCCTGTGCACCTGACATCACGCCCGGAAACGTCGGCAGGACCGGCAGCGGCGAGGTCGCTCGATCGCCATCGCCGGTGGGATCGCCAGCGCCGGACCCGCCGGCAGCCGTCACGGCTCGTCGCCGATCCGCCCACCATCAGGTGGGCGGATCGTCCCGTTTTCGGAGCTAATCCGGCGCAATTTCTTGCACGCAGTGTGACCTCTTGGTCACCAAATCGCGTCATTTGGTGTCACAGTGGACGTGATCGACGGCTGGCGAGGGGGCGCCGCCGGGTGAGTGAGCTCACCGGGGTGGGTGCGACGAAAGGCTGGTGCCGTGCGGGCTGATACGCCTTCGGGCCGCTCGTCGACGATGGCGATCGGGCGGGGCGATCCGGCCCCCTCGCGGGCCGAATCGATCGCCCTGCGCCGCGCCCAATCCATCTCGGAGCTGAGCCTCACGCTGGCCGCCCTGACCGGCACCGGTGGGCGCCTCGAGAGTGCCATCGTCGAGCGCGTCGGCGAACTCGTGGGCGACGCGACCGTCCTGTGGCAGAAGGACGAAGCCGGCGAGATCCAGCTGACCGCGTTCCACCATCGCAACCCGGTCGTGCGGGGACACATGGAGGAACTCGCTCGCACCGCGACGCACAGCACGGGTGCGGGGTTGCTGCCCTTCGTCTGGAACAGGGACGCACCGCTCGTGCTGGACGCCCAAGAGCTGCAGACCTGGAGATCGCAGATGCAGCCGGGCTACCAGGAGTACTTCCGGGTGCACGGGATGGTCAGCCTGGTCATCGTGCCGCTGCGAGTACGCCGAGCGCCCGTCGCGCTGCTCGGCGTCTCCCGCGATGAGCTGCCGGCGCACAGCGAGGAAGACGTGCGGTTCTGCGCCCAGGTGGGTGCCGTCGTCGCGGTCGCGCTGGACAACCAACGGCTGCTCGCGCAGCTGCGCACCCAGCTGGCCGAGCAGAAGCGCGCGACGACAGCGGCGCACCGGGCAGCGGTGCACGACCCCCTGACGGGACTGGCGAACCGGCGCGTGCTGGTCGACCGGCTGCAGGCCGCGGCCTCCCGGCAATCCGGATGCACCGCACTGTTGCTGATCGACCTGGACGGCTTCAAGTACGTGAACGATCTGCACGGCCACAGCTTCGGCGACGTGGTTCTGACGGAGGTCGCCGAACGACTCTCCGACGCGGTCAAGGCCAGCCCGCGCGCCGGGTGGGCCACGCTCGTCCGGCTCGGCGGCGACGAGTTTGCCGTCCTGCTCGCCGACGTCACCGACCCGCATCAGCCCGGTGACCTGGCCGAGGCGCTGCTGACTGCGCTCCGTCCGCCGTTGACCCGGGTCGACCTTCCCACGCCGATCAGCGCAAGCATCGGCGTCGCCACCGGTCCGGCGAAGGCGGCCTCGTTGCTGCTGCGTCACGCCGACATCGCGATGTATCGGGCCAAGCGCGAGCGCGTCGGGTGGACCACGTTCGATTCGGTCGCCGACGCGCCCGCGCAGATGAGATTGCGCGACACGGCACGCCTTCGCGACGCCATCGTCAGCGGGGAGTTGCGGGTGCACTACCAGCCCCTCGTGCGCACCATTCCGGCCTGCCGCGGCGGTGAGCGGCTCGCGCACCGGGTAGAGGCGCTCGTGCGCTGGGAGCACGCCGACGGCCGGCTGGACCTTCCCGAAACCTTCCTGCAGCTCGCCAAGCAGGCCGAGCTCATGACCGAGCTGACCGATGCGGTCCTGTCGAGAGCCCTCGCCGATGTGGTCTCGTGGCGCGAGCACGATCTCGACGTCCAGGTCTCGGTCAACGTCACGGCCGACGTCGTGGGCCGGCCGGAGTTTCTCGCCGACCTCCGCCGGCGGCTGCACGAGCACGACCTGCGGCCGTCAGTGCTGTGCCTCGAGCTCACCGAATCCGAGCTGCTCGCCGGCGGCACTGATCTGGTGCAAGCCTTGGCGGATGACGGGATCTGCGTCGCCATCGACGATTTCGGTGCCGGCTACTCCTCGCTCGCATACCTGGCGGATCTGCCGCTCGACCGGCTCAAGCTCGACCAGTCGTTCGTGGCGCGCATCTTCGACCCGCGGATCGCGCGCCTCGTCGGCGGCCTCGTGGGGACCGTGCACGAGCTCGGGTACGAGGTGATCGCCGAGGGGGTCGAGGACCCGGGAACCGCGCGCGTGATGGACCGCATCGGTGTCGCCTGGCAGCAGGGGTTTCTCTACAGCCGGCCACTCGAGGCCGCGGCGACGGAACGCTGGATCCGGCAGAGCGCGGGGCGCGGGAGCCGCTGAACCGGCAAGCCGATCCGTCAGGAACCGAGCATCGCGGCCATCAGCCGGCGTCCCGACTCCATGCCGCTCACCTTGCCCAGCGCGTAGTCCACTTCGGGGTAGGTCGCCGGCGCCGGCGCCGGCGGGGTCACCAGGGAATCGAGTTCAGGGCCGACCCGATCCGCATGCGGCTGCAGCGCGGCGAGGTCGAACCCGTAGACGTCAGCGGCAGTTGCGCTGGCCATCATCCGGATCTCCTGCGCGGTACATCCGTTGCACGCCTCGCGCAGCGCGTTCTGCGAATGCGGCCAGGTGCCCTCGATGTGCGGGTAGTCCGCGCCCCACATGATGCGCCCGACACCGATCTGGTCTCGGATGTCGCACTCGGCCCGGCTCATGAAAGACGCGCCCACGTAGCAGTTTCGGGCCCAGTAGCCGCTCGGTGAGAGCTTCAGCATGTCGGTGATGCCCCGCTCGAACGGCGACGCGTACTGCTCGTCGAGCCGTTGCAGCATCGAGGGAATCCAGTCGGCACCCTGCTCGGTAAAAGCCACCCGCAGGTCGGGGAAGCGCTCGAAGACGCCGCCGAGTATCAGCTCCCAGAGCGGGCGCCGGGCCCACCACATGAACTCGAACTTGGTCACCCACATCGCGTACGAGCCGTAGCCCTCCCATGGCGTACCGCCGGAGTGAAACGTCACCGGCAGCCCGGTCTCCACGCAGGCCGCCCAGAGCGGGTCGTATCGGGTGTCGTGGTAGGAGGGCAGCTGGAAGTCGCCGGTCGGCAGCATCACGCTGGCCAGGCCGGCCTCCCGCAGGCCGTGCACATCGCGCACCGCGGCATCGATGTCGTGCGGCTGGACGATGCCCACTCCGGCGCGGCGCCCGGGCAGCTGCGCGCAGAAATCGGCGAGCCAGCGGTTGAAGATCCGGGCGCCGGCCTGTCGCAGCTGCGGGGTGGAGTCGGGGAACGGGAAGGCCGCGCCCCACGGCGGTTCGTTGCTGTTCTGGAAGTCCGGGAAGAGGACTTCGGCGACGATGCCTTCGGCTTCGAGTTCGCGGTTGCGCACCTCGGAGTCGTAGACCCCTTGCAGGCCGCCGCGCGCGATGGCTTCCTGGCCGGTGTACATGTCGACCATGGCTTCGCCGAAGAGGGCGTGCACGAGTTCGCCGTCCTCCGGAAGGCCCATCGAGCGGTTGCGCTCGGCCCGCCACGCCTCGCGGGCAACGACGAACCGGTCGAACTCCTCCAGCCAGCCGCTCTCGACATACGGCCGGAAGTCGGCGATGGGCGGGCCGGCGTGGCCGTCGGCACTGACGACGGCGAGACGCTCGCTCATGGGTTCCCCTTTCAGAAGCGGACGATTCTCGGGAGCTGACGTCTCAGGAGCTGACATAGCGCTCGACGCCGCGCCAGTAGTCCGGGACATCGTCGGCCGACATGATGCTCTGGATGCCCTCGATCTCGGGGGGCAGATGACCGTCGTCCTCGGCGAACCCGTACTCGCGGGCCAGCCGGCTCGACCAGTAGGAGCCACCGGACTTTTCGAGGATGTTCGGGTCGGAAGCCAGCGCGACGACGGCCCGGCCGTTGAACGCGGGCGTCTCTCCGAAGCTGAGGTCGAGCCCGTGCAAAGTACGGGTGCCGTCCTCCGCCACGACGGCGTTGGCCAGCAGTCCCTCGGTGAGCACGAGCCCGGGCCAGAGCGAGACGACCGCGACGCCGTGGGCCTGCAGCTCGGTCGCGGTGTCGCGGGTGAGCTTGTCGATGGCGCCCTTGCCGACGCCATAGGGCACCGAGAGCAGGTGCTGCTGCGCGCCGTGCGAGGAGATGTTGATGACCACCCCGGACCCCTGGGGCACCATCATCCGCGCCGCCAATGCGGTCGTCACGTAGTCCGAGCGTGGACCGACCTCGAGGCACGCGCTGATGTGGCGGAACGGGATCTCCCAGAAGGGCACGCCGACCATCTCGGAGAAGTCCGGCGACGCGACGTTGACCACCAGATCGAGGCGCCCGCTGTCCTGGCGGATCCGGTCGAAGACCGCTTCGACGTCGGCGTCTCGGGTGTGATCGCACGCCAAGGCCACGGCCTTCCCGCCGGCCTGCTCGATCTCGGCGACGGTCTGGCGAAGGCTGCCGATCGCCCCCGGCGCGTCATCGAGGGTGCGCGCCGTGACGTACGTCAGCGCCCCGGCGGCGGCCACCTCGAGGGCCATTCCCTTGCCGATGTTCTTGCTGGCGCCGGTGACGAGCGCCACCCGGCCATCGAGCGATCCAGCCGCAGATCCAGTCACTGTCAGCCTCCGGTGTGCGTGTTCTTGACCGTGACCACGTTGGCCGGGTCACAGTTGAAGATGTCCGTGTTGGGCTTGGTGATGTCGGAGGCGAGCACGAAGCCCGTCGGCGTCGCCTTCAACAGCACGAAGCAGTCCGACAGCACGCCCGGGCCGACGTGCGTGTCGACCGGCGCGATGATCCCGCCGCCGGTCCAGCCCTTCCGGTTACCCGCCTGCTGGATGACGCACGCTCCCGTCAAGTTCGAGCCGCACGCCTTGGCCGAGACCGCCCAGAGCAGCCAGGCGTCCAGGGCTTGCAGGTGGGCGAAGTCGGGCGTGAGGTGGCTGGTGGTCTTGATGAGCGCGATCGCCTGCCGGACGGTCGGGTTCTGCGCCGCGGTTTCGAAAGGCCAGTACGTCATGCTGACGTACGTGGGCGGCAGGATGCCGCTCTTGGCCAGCGAGATGGTGCCGACGTTGTAGTTCTGCACCCCGAGCGGCAGCAGCTGCGGTTTGTAGCCGATGTCGTCGAGGGAGCGGATGAACGCGCTGATCTCCGGCGAGAGCGTGATGATCGCCTTGGCGCCGGCCTGTGAGGCGTTCTCCGCGTAGGGCCGCCAGTTCGACGGACCGATGACCGGCGCCTTCTGGAAGTTCACGACCTTGTCGCCGATCGAGGTCAGCGCGTCCTGCTGGCGCTCGGCAAACGTATCCAAGCCGCCGCCCGCGACGGTGATCATCGAGATCGCCTGGAACGCCGCCGGATAGGCCTTGGCCAGGGCCCGCCAGGCGCCCACCGCCACCTGCGGGACGGAGCTGTCGATGACGACCTGCTGTCCGGCCGCGGCCGCCTCGGGCGAACTGGCGTAGGCGGGGATCTGCGCGAGGTTGCAGGCCAGCCGCGGCTTCACGCCGGCGGCGTCGAGCGGGTTGGCGTTGCCCACGAGCATGAAGTCCGTCTGGCACGCGTTGATCACCTGCGCGCCGATGTTGAAGAGCTTCGCATCGCGCTTGGTGAGCACGATCTTGCGGCCGTTGATTCCGCCCGCCGCGTTGCACCAGTCGACGAAGGCCTGGGCGACGTCGAAGGACTCCTGACCGGCGCCGGGAATCACGGTGTTGGACGGATCTCCCATCGTGCTGACGTGGATCTCGGTGTCGGTGACTCCGCGCGCGGTAGCACCTGTGGCGTTCCCGGGACCGCAGACCGCCTTCAGCGTGCCGAAGTCACCGGGCCCGGGCGCAGCCGAGGAGGCTGCCGAAGAGGCCGAGGCGCTGGCCGGGCGGCTCGCCGGCGCGGCCGTCTTGGAGCCGTTGTTGCTCCGGCCGCAAGCCGCCGTACCCCCGATGCCCACCACGAACGCGAGAACTGTCATCGCAAGACAACGCCGTCTTGACACAGGCTCCGCCCCTTCCGAAACACCCATTAGCCCGGGAGCTATGGGTAGTAGCAGCGCATCCTGCTACGATCCGTAGCAGATTTGCAAGGGGTCAGTCGCTGTGCTTGCGACGGGGGGATCGGATGGTCAGCGCCCGCGTCGAGCGCCTCGACCCGGATCAGGTCATGTCAGCTGCCGAGCGTTTGGTGGCCGCGCAGGGCTGGGAGAGCCTCACCATGGCGGCCCTGGCCGCCGATCTCGGAGTACGGGCGCCGTCGCTGTACCGCCACGTCGAAAGCCTCGACGGGCTGCGCCGGGGGCTGCGCTCGCGCATGCTCACCGAGCTGTCTGACGCGGTGCGCGCCGCGGTCATGGGGAGGTCCGGCATCGAGGGGCTGCATGCCCTGACTGACGCTTACCGTTCGTTCGCGCGCGAGCATTCCGCCCGCTACCTCGCCCAGGGCACCCTGCCCGGCGACGAGGCCACGCGACGCGAAGGGCGCCGGGTCGGTGAGGCGGGCTACGCGGTCCTCGCCTCGTTCGGGCTCACCGAAGAGGAACTGCCCGTCGCAACCGCCCAGCTGGCCGCGCTGGTCCACGGTTTCGTCAGCCTCGAACTGGTTCAGACGATCGACTGGGTCGCCGATCCGGACGCCGCCTTCCACGGGCTGATCGAGCTCTTCGCGGCAGGGATCAGCAATGCTGTCGCTGACAAGAAGAAACGAAAGGGGACGCGATCCTGATGCGAGGTCTCGAGGGCCGGGTCGTGCTCGTAGCCGGCGGCGCCGGAGGTATCGGAACGGCGACGTGCACACGGCTCGGCGAGGAGGGGGCGTCCGTCATGGTCGCCGACCTGAACGGTGACGCGGCCGCGGCCGTCGCCGAAAGCATCCGGGACGCGGGTGGTAGGGCGGAGTCCATGACGATCGACCTGCGGGACGAGCAGTCGGTGGCCGCCGCCGTACAGGAGACGGCCGACCGTTTCGGCAGCCTCGACGTGCTGCACGCCAACGCCGCCGACCTCTCGCCGGAGACGATCGGCCAGGACAGCGACGCTGCCTCGATCCCCCTCGACGCCTTCGACCGCACGATCGCGGTGAACCTGCGCGGCCACCTGCTGTGCGCCCGCCACGCCATCCCGAAGCTGCTGGAGAAGGGCGGCGGGGCACTGGTGTTCACCAGCTCGGCGGCGGCGTTCGCGGGCGAGCCGGAGCGCCCGGCGTACGCGATGGCCAAGAGCGGGCTCGGCGGACTCGTCCGCCACATCGCCAGCCGGTGGGGCAAGCTCGGCATCCGCGCCAATGCCGTGGCACCGGGACTCGTCCTCACCGACACGATCCGGGAGTCGCTCGATCCGGCGTTTCGCGACATGGCGCTCGGCGTCACGCGAAGCGCGCGGCTCGGCACGCCCGAGGACATCGCCGCGATGGTCGCGTTCCTGGCCTCCGACGACGCATCGTGGATCACGGGCCAGGTGATCAGCGTCGACGGCGGTGCCGTGCTGCGCTGAACCTCATGCTCGGAGGGCCCAGCGCCGCGGGGTAAGTCGTCAGCGGCAGAGATCAACGCACCCATGATCAAGGAATAGTGCTGATCATCCGGCTCTCGGCAAGATCATGGGAGCGTTGATGTTGGCGGTTGGCATGATGGGGGTAATGGACGACGACAGGGCGCTGTATTTTCCCGACGGTGACGGTTACGTCGCGACGCTGCGCACGCAAGGCGGGTGGCACCCGGAGCATCAGCACGGCGGGCCCGTGCAGGCACTGCTGGCGCGCGCGGTGGAGCAGACTCCGACGCTCGTACCCATGCACGTGGCGCGGCTGACGCACGACCTCTTCCGGCCGGTCCCGATCGGGCCGCGGCTGTCGGTCACCGCCACCATCGTCCGTGAGGGCAAGAAGATTCAGCTGGTCGACGCGGTGCTCCGGGTCGGCGAGGTGGAGCACGCCCGCACCCGCGTGCTGCGGCTGCGCGAGGACGACCTGCGCGACGTGCCGGCGATGCTCGACGCCGCCGATCCCGTCCCCGAGCTGCCGTGGGCGGAGGATCTGGAGTCGACGTTCCTAGCCGGAATCGCCGGGATGCCAGGGTTTCTCGACGCCATCGAACTGCGCCGGTTCCCCCGCCCCGGGGGGCCGGAGGGGGTGCATGCGACGTGGGTGCGGCTGAACGAGCCGCTCGTTGCCGGGGAGACACCGTCCCCGCTGCAGAAGTTGAGCGTTGCCGCTGACTTCACCAACCTCATCGGTGCGACGTTCGACGCCCACAAGGTCAGCGGGATCAACCCCGACCTCAACCTGCATCTGGTGCGGCTGCCGCGTGACGACTGGATCGCGGTCGTCGGAGAAAGCCGTCTCGGGCTCGCGACCGGGGTGGGCGTGTCGCAAGCTCAGCTGCACGATCGCAGCGGGGTCTGTGCCGTCTCCTCGAACAGCCAGCTGATCCAGCGCCGCTAACGAAACGCGCGCAGCGCCTCACGCGCCTTGGCCAGGAACGCGTTGGGATCCGCGGCCTTGGCGGCGGACGTCCTCGCGTCGCGCTCCGTCGCGTAGCTGACGAACCCTTCGGCTCCCACCGACGCGACGATCGCCGCCGCCACCTCCTGCGGCGACGCGGCGTTCGCGCCCTGCATCATCGACGGTTCGTTGTCGGGCTTGTCGTCGCTGAATTCGGTCCGGGTGGTGCCGGGCACGAACAGGCGCGCGCGTACGCCCGTGTCGGCCAGTTCGAGATACAGCGATTCGGTGAACAGTTCGAGCGCGGCCTTCGATGCCGCATAGGCCCCCACCCCGAAAGCCGCCGAATGCACGCCCATCGACGACACGTTGATGATCTCGCCGCTGCCGCGCCCGATCATGCGGGGCAGGAACGCGAGCGTCAGGCGCAGGGGCGAGAAGTAGTTCATCGCCATGACGCTCTCGGCATCGGCGGCATTCATCGCCTGCACGCGCCGGCGCTTCGGCACGCCGGCATTGTTCACCAGGACGTCCAGCCCGCCGAATGAGTCATCCACCGTCGCTGCGAAATCCTCGAGGGCGTCAAGGTCGGACAGGTCGGCGATCCATGACCGGGTATCCGGCCCGCAGGCCTTCGCCACCTCTTCGAGACGCTCGCCGCGACGCGCGCAGATCCCGACCGTGTAGCCCGCTGCGGCGAAAGAAAGCGCCGTCGCCGCACCGATCCCGGACGACGCTCCGGTCACGAGCACCTTCATGACGCCACCCTAGGCATCCCGCTCGTCACCCCGGCGCGGCCCCTTGCGCTCCCGATTAATCACACCGTAATCTACGGCCGCTCGACGTCGCTCAGGGGACCGGTCCGGACTCCTGCCTTCCACGCGAGGAGTCCAGAGTGAACGCTCGTCACCGGTCAGCCCGGATCGCCGCGGTCGGCGCCGCCGCGGTACTGGGGATCGTCACCGCCGGCTGCGGCCGCTCCTCTTCCGGAGGCGGTGGATCCAGCGCTCCGTCCAGCGCCGGCGGCGCGAGTAGCGCGTCGAGCACGTCTGCGGCGGGCAAGGGCGACTTCGGCACGCTGAAGGCGATCTGCGGCCCGGGCACTCCCAGCGGACCCACCGGTCGAGGCATCAGCAACACCGAGATCCGCATCGGTGTCCTCGCCGATCCCGGCAACACCGCCGCCCCGGGCCTGGAGCAGGAATTCTTCGACGCGGCCGACGGCTTCTCCAGGTTCTGCAACGCGGCCGGTGGCATCAACGGCCGCAAGATCGTGATCGACAAGTGGGACGCCAAGCTCTTCAACGTCGGCCAGGTCATGACCAGCGCATGCCAGAAGGACTTCATGCTGGTGGGCGGTGGGAACGCGCTCGATGAGCCCGGCGTGAAGCCGCGGCTGGCCTGCAAGCTCGCGCAGATCCCCGGTTATGACGTGTCGGTGGCCGCGGCGAACGCCGGGCTGCAGGTGAAGGCGGCTCCGTCCGACCCGACCCAGTTCGGCTACGGCCCGCTGCGACTGCTGCTGAACGCGTACCCGGATGCCAAGAAAGGCATGGGGGTCGGTAGCAGCAACCTCGCGTCGCTCGTACCCATCGGCAAGCGCACCGCGCAGGCGCTGACCGCCAACGGCGTCAAGGTGACGGCCATCCAGGAGAAGCCGCCGCTCGTCAACAACTACCGGCCCTACATGGAGCAGCTCAAGAGCACCGGAACCATCGGGCTGTACGAGTTCGAGGGCCAAAGCATCGCGCCGGAGATCCAGGCGATGAAGGACATCAGCTGGACCCCGCAGTTCATCTACTACACCTCGCAGTTCTATACGCCGCAGACGGTGCAGGCGGCGAAGTCGCTGGGCACCTATCCCCCGACGTACGTGGGTCTTTCGCACTTGCCGTTCGAGCTCAGCGACCAGTTCCCGATCCTGGCCGAGATCAAGCAGCAGCTGACGTCCGCCATCGCCAACCCGCGCTTCACCGAGTACACCGCCGAGGCCTACAGCACCTGGTCGCTCTTCGCGCTGTCCGCCACGCAGTGCGGTGCCGACCTCACGTCGGACTGCGTCCTGCAGAAGGCCGGCGCGCACACCGACTGGACGGGAGCCGGCCTGACACCGCCGGTGTCCACGAGCCCGTCCAACAACAAGCCCAGCAACTGCTGGCTGGTCATCCGGCTGACGACCAACGGCTGGGTCTACGACAAGAAGGTCACCGCGCCGGACAACGGGCTCTACAACTGCGACCCGAAGAACACCGTCACCGTGCAGAGTTTCTCATAGCCCATACTGCAACGGTTGACCGGCCATCAGGTCAGTGCAGCTCGTCAGATCCCTGATACCGCAGGAGGTTTCGGATGCAGATCTCGACCGACCAGGTCGCCGTCGTCACGGGCGGGGCCAGCGGGATCGGGCTGGCGCTCGCGCGCAGCTTCGCCGCTGAGGGATGCCGGCTCGTCATCGCCGACATCGAACAGGGAGCTCTGGAGAAGGCGGCCACCGCGCTACCCGAGGGCACCCTCACCGTCCGCACCGACGTATCCAAGGTGGCCGACGTCGAGGCACTGGCTGCCGCGACGCTGGAGCGGTTCGGACGCGTCGACATCCTGTGCAACAACGCGGGAATCTCGACGTTCAACACCCTCGAGAACCAGACGCTGGACGACTGGCGATGGGTGCTGGACGTCGACCTGTGGGGGGTCATCTACGGCATCCACACGTTCCTGCCCATCATGAAGCGGCAGGGGACGCCGGCGCACATCGTCAGCACCTCATCCGCGGCCGGCCTCTTCAGCGGGGTCCCCTACATCGGGCCTTATGCCGTCGCCAAGGTGGGTGTGGTCTCGGTGTCCGAAACGCTGCGCGCAGAGCTTGGTATGGCCGGCGTGCCGATCGGCGTCAGCGTGCTCTGTCCCGGCATGACCAACACCTCGGTGATGGAGGCCGAGCGCAACCGGCCGGCGACGATGGGGAAGGAAGACCGGACCGACGACGCCGAGGCCATGCGGCTCTACATCCGCTCGGGGTTCACGGGCCCGGACGGAAAGGAGCCCGGCGAGGTGGCAGCGATGGTTGTCGATGCCGTCAAGAACGACCGCTTCTGGGTCATCTCACACAGCGACCTGCGGCCGACCATCGCGACGCGGTTCGCCGAAATTCTCGACGCGATACCGGAGAGCTAGCGGTCAGCCGCGGCGGACCGGAGGCCGGCTCGGCGCTCGTTGACGACGGGGCCGCTGTCGCGGCGACTCGGGTTCGAGCCCGCCGACGAGCAGGCGCAGGTGCAACTGGAAGAGCTCGTCGGCCTCGGACGCGGAGATGCCGTGGGGATCGCTGCCCGGCCTCGACCGCACCCCCTTGCGTGGCGGGGCATCCTGCCGGCGGGTCTCGACCACCACGAACCCGGCGACCGCCCAGATCAGCAACCGGCACGCCTGCACCGCCGCGTCCTCGGCGAATCCCCCGGATTGCAGCGCCGCGACCAAGGGTTTCGAGGCCTCCACGTACGCCGAGCGGCGCCCGCCGATCAGCAGCGACGTGTCGGAGGTACCGCCCAGCCGGTCGCGCAGGGCCGTCGCCCAGTCGATCGCGTAGTCGCGCCAGTCGATCCCCGGCAGCAGCGGCGGGACCACATCTGCCAGCAAGAAATGGGCCATCGCGTCGAGCAGTGCGTCCTTGTTTCCGACGCGCCGGTAGACCGGCACCGGGGAGACTCCCAGCCGCGCCGCGACCGTGCGCATGCTGACGGCCGGCAGGCCCTCGGTCTGGAAAATCTCCAGCGCGGCTCGGACAATCTCCTCGCTGCTGAGCTCCAGCGCACGTCGCCCCGGCATAACGTCAGCATTGCACGGACGCGGGCCATCTCGCGTCGAACAGGAGGTGGATCTCGTGACCAATGAGCGAACGCTGACAGCAGCGGTGGTCGGCACCGGCTTCGGAGTGCTGACACACGTGCGCGCCCTGCAGGCGGCCGGTATCGAGGTCCGGGCGCTGATCGGACGCGACCCGCAGAAGGCGGCGAGCCGGGCGGCGATGTTCGGCATTCCACAGCCCTCGACCAACTGGGCGGAGACCTTCGCCGACCCGGACATCGACATCGTTGCCGTGGCGACCCCGCCGCACACCCACGGGCCGATCGTGCTCGACGCGGTCCGGGCGGGCAAGCACGTGATGTGCGAGAAGCCGTTCGCCCGCGACCTTGCCGAAGCCCGCGAGATGCTCGCCGCCGCCGAGGAAGCCGGGGTCTTGCACATGATCGGCACCGAGTTCCGCTTCGCCGCCGGGCAGGCGCTGCTGACCCGCACCGTGCGCGAGGGGGCCATCGGCGCACCGGCCTTCGGCCTGTTCCTGCTGCAGATGCCGTCGCTGAACGACCCGAACGCCGTCATTCCGGACTGGTGGCGCGACGCCGGCCTGGGCGGCGGATGGCTCGGCGCCCACGGGACGCACGTCATCGATCAGATCCGGGTCACGATGGGCGAGATCGAGTCGGTGTGCGCGACGCTGTCGACACTCTCCCCCCTCGACATGACGGCGGACGACACGTACTCGGTCCAATTGCGGCTGGCCGGCGGCGCGAGCGTGCTGCTGCACGGTTCCTGCGCGATGGCGGGGCAGTTCGTCGTCGCCACCAAGGTGGTCGGGTCGTCGGGCGCGGCGTGGCTGCAGGGTGACGAGGTGTGGGTCGATGACGGCTCGGACGCTCGCATGGTGCCGGCCCCGGACGACCTCGCGCCGTCGCCGCCCTCGCCCCCACCGGCCGAACTGCTGCACACCACCTACGACCTGTGGCACTCCATGGGTATCGACCTCGACCCGTACACCCGCCTGTACGGCGTCCTGCGCGACCGCGTCCTCGGCAACCAGGTGCCGGGTGATCCGCCGGTACCGACCTTCGCCGACGGTGTCGCCAACCAGGCCGTGGTCGACGCCATCCGGCAGGCTTCCGTCACCCGGACGTGGCGCGACGTGGAGCGCTGACCCGCCCCACCACCGCCCCCAATGCGCGCAAAACCCAGTTATCCACGTCAACCGCGGTTTTGGCGCCAATAACTGGGTTTTGCACCATGTCCGTGGCGCGCACTCGCACGACGCGGGGCTAGGCTGCACGCGGAAGCAGGTACGGCTGCGAAAGGAGGCGCATGAGAGTCTCTGGCGAACGCGTTTTCGCTGACGAGGGCACGGGCTGGGAGCGGTGGGCCGAGCCGCGCCCGCCGTCGCTCGGGCTTGCCCTCACCGAAGCCGTCCGGGGCACCTTCAAGATAGGTGCGCTGCCGCTGGCGATGCCGTGGCTCGGCCTCGCACCCCGCGGGCAGGCGCACGGCGCGCTCGTTCTTCCGGGCTTGATGGCCGGCGATCCGAGCACCCACGTGATGAGGCGATACCTGCGCCACCTCGGCCACACCGCCTGGGGTTGGCGCCTCGGGCGCAACCTCGGTCCGAGCACCGAGATCCTCGACGGAATGGTCGACGTCCTGGGCGCGCTTGCCGACCGCACCGGCCAGCCGGTCTCGGTGATCGGATGGAGCCTCGGAGGGATCTACGCCCGGGAACTGGCCCGGCGCCACCCCGAGCAGGTGCGCCAGGTCATCACGCTCGGCAGCCCGTTCGCCATGGTCGACGCGCGGCAAAGCCGCGCCGAGCCGGTCTTTCGGCGGCGGGCCCACCTGCACGACGCCTCCCGGGTACCTTCACGCGAGCAGGTCGCCCAGCCGATCCCGGTTCCCTCGACCGCGGTCTACTCGCGCCGCGACGGGATCGTGGCCTGGCAGACGTGCGTCGAACCGGAGTCCGACCTGCACGAGAACGTCGAGGTCCGTTGCGCCCATCTCGGCTTCGGGATCGATCCGGCGACGCTGTGGCTGCTCGCCGACCGCATGGCCCAGCCCCAGCAGCCTGCGCAGCGCCGGCCCTTCCGGCCGCCGGCGATGCTGCGTCATCTTTATCCCGCGCACCTCCAGCGTTAAAGCACGTCGCCGCATGCAGCAGCTCACCGGACTCGACGCGTCGTTCCTGGCGCTGGAAACCCCCGTGTCCACGGGCCATGTGGGCGGGGTGTGCCTGCTCGACCCGAGGGGTGCGGAAAGCAGCCCTAAATCGCTGACCCTCGCCAGCCTGACCGAACTGCTCGCCCAGCGCCTGCCGCTCGTCCCGGTGATGCGCCGCAGGCTCCTCGACGTCCCGCTCGGGCTCGACCAGCCGTACTGGGTGGACGATCCGGCGTTCGACATCGAGTACCACATCCGCGAGGTGGGGCTCCCCCGGCCAGGCTCGGACGCGCAGCTCGCCGAGCAGGTCGGGCGGCTGCATGCCCGCCCGCTCGACCGCCGGCGACCGCTCTGGGAGATGTACCTCATCACCGGGCTGGCCAAGGGGCGGATCGCCGTCTACACAAAGGTGCACCACGCGGCGATCGACGGCGCATCGGGCGCTGAACTGCTGACCGTGCTGCTCGACCTCTCTGCGGACGGGCGTGAGCTCCCGCCGGACACGGCGTTCCGGCCGGCGCGCGTGCCGAGCCGGGCGCGGCTCGCGGCGCGCGCCGCGGCCCGGCTGGCCTGGAAGCCGGTGCAGGTGGCCCGGGTGGCGGCTGACGTCGTCCGCGCGGTTCCGACGCTCGCCCCAGCGATGCGCCCGGTCATCGGCGGCATGCTCGGGCTGGGCCGCGGCGACGGTGGCGTCATCTCCACCCGCCCCGGGCGCGCGCCCGCGACCCCCTTCAACAAGCAGATCACCGCTCACCGCCGCCTCGCCTTCCGCAGCGTCGACCTGACGACCGTCAAGGCCGTGAAGAATGCCTACGGCGTCTCGGTGAACGACGTCGTGATGGCGATGTGCGCGGGTGCGCTGCGTCGCTGGCTCAGCGAGCACGACGCGCTGCCCTACCTCCCGCTGGTCGCGATGATCCCGGTTTCCGTTCGGGACGAGGCGAGCAAGGGGGCGCTCGGCAACAAGGTCTCGGCGATGCTGGCGACGCTTCCCACGCACCTCGACGACCCGTCCGAACGCCTCACGGTCGTCCACGAGGCGACCCGGATCGCGAAGTCGCAGCTCGCCACCATCCCGCAGGGATTGGTCGACGACATCAGCGATTTCGCGCCGCCGGCCCTCGTCGCGCGCGCCGCCCGGGTCATGTTCGCCACCGGTGTCCTGCATCGCCTGCCGCCGTTCAACGTGTGCATCTCCAACGTTCCCGGGCCGAACGTGCCGGTGTATCTCGGCGGCGCCAAGCTGGTGGCGCAGTACCCGGTCTCGGTGCTCACCGACGGGCAGGGGCTGAACATCACGCTGGTCGGCTACCTCGGGCAGCTGCACTTCGGCCTCGTCGGCTGCCGCGAACTCGTCCCCGACATCGACGCGCTCGCCGGCTACCTGGTCGACGAGCTCGCGGTGCTGGCCGACGCCGCCGCTGCGGTCAGTGCGGCCCCGGAGGTCGCGCAAAACCCAGTCATCGACACCAAGCGGCGCTCTTCGCGTGGATAACTGGGTTTTGCGCGAGGTCCCGCGACGTTGGCGGGCACGCTACTCGGCACGAAGCGCGGCGCGGACGGCCTCGTCACCGAACTCGTCCACAGCGGAAGGCCGCTGCCACAGCCGCAGCAGGATGTCGCTGGCAAGGCCGCGCAGCACCGCGTCACCCTTCTCGTGCGCGTAGCGACAGGACACCTTGCCCTGCGGACCGAGCTCGACGAACCACTCCGACGGCTGCCCCTCGCTGGGGTCGGTGGCGTGCAGGTGCGCGGTACCGATGACGTCCTCCTTGGCCTGGCCGCGGCGGCGCGGCAGCCACATCGTCATGACCTCGTCGATGCCGTCGGCTGCCAGCCAGCCGCTGATCGGCACGGGATCGCCCGTGGCGGAATCGGCGTCCCAGCGGTGCATCGCGGTCTCGTGGGCCATCCGGCGAAACCAGAAAGCCGCCGTGTTGGGTTCGCTGCGCGCCCAGTTCCAGCACTCGGCCTGCGGGTCGGTTTCGGTGAGCGTCAGCAGGAGTTCCGCGAGCCCGTCAGCCGCCCGTACCAGCGGATCCTCACCCGCTTCGGGGGCGCCGCCCGGGTCGAGCGGCTCGGCCGAACGAGCCTGCCGGCTGGCGTAGTGCCAAATCCGGCCGATGTGCCGGGCGAGCGTCAGGTTGTCCCAGCCGGGGCAGCTCGGCACCGCCGCATCGGGCGCCGCGCCCACATCAGCCAGCAGGATCTCGCCCTCTGAGCGGATCGCCTTCAGGTACTCGTGGTGAGCGGCTGCCATGGCCCCCAGTGTGCACGGCTCACGCATCCCCGGACTCCGGCTCGCCGCGGGCCGCCAGGCCGAGCGCCGGCGCCGTCCGGTACGGGATCTGCTCGGTCAGGACGATGTGCGTGCGCGTGCGCTGGATGGCACGCGAGGCGAGCCTGCGCACCGGCGACCTCATCGCGTCCGTCACCGTCAGCGGAACCTTCCTCGAGGACGGCGACGGGGCCGGTGTAGTGAGATACCCGGAATAGCTCCATAAAGCGCTACGTAGCAGGCATCTTTCGGCCGCGCTCACGTTGACCAGGATTTCGACCCGGAACGGCCGATCTTGTGGGAATGTGCAGCGCGAGCGAAGCACGAGGCGACGCCACACAGGAAGAAGGGCGAGCATCCTGATGCATACCTGGAAGTTCGGCGGCTGCGCCGTGGCGCTGGGAATGGCACTCAGCCTGACTGCTCCGGCGGCCGCCAGCGCCGGCGGTTGGCCGGGGCGGACGTACGTCTCGACGGCGGGAAAGAGCGGCAACTCCGGCAAGGGGTGCGGCTCGGCCAAGTACGCCTCGATCAATGCTGGGGTCGCCGCTACGCCCGCCTGGGGAACCGTCATCGTCTGTCGCGGCACCTACGAGGAAGACGTGCAGATCCGCAAGCCGCTCCTGGTCAGTGGCTACGGCGCCACCATTGACGCCAAGGGGCGGGAGAACGCGGTCTGGATCACCTCCTCGCACGTCGCCGTCCAGGGCCTTACCCTGAAGAACGCCAACGGTGAGGGCCTGCTCGCCGGCGCCGACACGCAGGCCGACGGGGCGCTGCTCCCACCCGGATTGGTGCTGTCCGACATCCGCGTCGACCACGTCAACGCCCTGCACAACGACCGCGGCTTCAACGGGACCGAGCAAGGCAACTGCAAGTACCCGGGTGACTGCGGCGGCGGCATCCACCTCAACGTCGTGTCGCGGTCGGTCGTGAGCTACTCCCGCGTCGTCGGCAACGCCGACGGCATCCTGCTCACCGACGACTACGGGCCGAACTTCCGCAACTTCATCGTGAACAACGTCGTCACCGACAACACCACGGAATGCGGGATCGTGCTCGCGTCCCACGCCAGCAACGCGGTCACGTTCAAGCCCAAGACGTTCGTCGTCACCAAGCGCAACCCGGGCAAGGGCGGCATCTACAACAACGTGATCCTGGGGAACACCTCACTGCGCAACGGCACCGCGAAGGCGCCGGCGGAGTTCGGCGGCGGCGGCAGCGGTTCGGGCATCGGCATCTTCGGATCCGGACCCGGATCAGCCGCCTACGACAACCTCGTGGCGGGCAATTACGCGGCCGGAAACGGCCTCGCCGGTTTCACGATTCACGCCCACAACCCAGGCGGCGAGGACGTCAACGGCAACAAGGTCATCAACAACGTGTTCGGGAGTAACAACCTCGGCGGCGACGGCTATGACGGACCACCGGTCACCGACTTCAAGACCACGGCCATCGCCGTGTTCTCGGTGCCGCCGGTCTCGATGGTCATCACCGGCAACAAGATCTCGAACAACGCGATCGGGATCTGGCTCAGCAAGACCGTCAACGCGCATGGTCTGGCGATCAACAGCTACCGCCACGTGACGAAGAAGGTGGTTCGCGGCTAGCGCAGCCCATCGAGCGTCGGGACCCGGAGGCGGGGTCCGGGTCCCGACGCTTCATCATGAGGGACATGAGCGACCCAGAGACGAACCTGGCGACGGCCCGGGCCCACGCCGAGGCCGAGGGCGCCGGCGACATGGAAGCCACCATGAACACGCTCGGCCCCGACCCCGTGTACGAGTTGCTGCCGATCGGTCGCCTGCTGAAGGGCCGCGACAATGCCCGGGCGTACTACGAGCACTTCTTCACCAACTTCGCCCACCGGATCGCGGGTTACACGCTGCGCGCGGAGTGGGTCACCGACGAGGGTCTCGGCCAGGAGTACCAGGTCTTCATCGACGAGCCGGGCGGCGGGCGGCGGCGCTTCGACATCGTCGGCATCCTGCTCTTCGGCGCCGACGGGCTGCTGGCCGGCGAGCGCATCTACGCCAGCGACGAACTCTTCGCGATGATGGTTGGCCCGCTGCTCGAGCGCACCGAGCCGGTGAGCGTCAGCTGATCGGCGCTAGGCGTTGTCCAACTCGAGCGTGAGGCTGCTGAGGCCACGCAGGAAAAAGGTCGGCAGGTACGTGTAGTGCCTGGCGTCCGCCGGACCGTGAGCGTCCTGCGCGATCCTGATGTCCGACGTCAGGTCAAGCAGCCGATTGATCGCCACGCGTCCCTCTGCCCGCGCCAGGTGAGCTCCCGCGCAGTGGTGAATGCCGTGGCCGAACGTCAGGTGGTTGCGAGCATCCTGACGCTCGGGGTCGAACGTGTTCGGGTGCGCAAAGGCGCGCGGGTCACGATTCGCCGCCCCGGGCAGGAGCAGCAGAGTGCTCCCTGCCGGGATGTCAACCCCGAAGAGGGCGGTGCGCCGTCGCGCCATGCGGAACTGACTGCGCAGGGGGCTCTCGTAGCGCAACGTCTCTTCGATGAAGCCGGGGATGCGCTCCCGGTCCTCGCGCAGAAAGGCCTGCGTCTCAGGACGATCGCCGATGATGCGCAGGGCGAAGGACAGCAGCCGGACGGTCGTTTCCTGACCGCCGGCGAAGAGGTTCGCGGCCAGCAGCGCGACGTCCTTCACGTCGGGGGTCGAGCCGTCCGGGTACTTCGCGGTCGCCATCGCGGTCATGATGTCGGCGCGCGGCGCCTGGCGGCGGTCCTCGATGTAGGAGGTGAAGCGGTCGTAGAGAAACGCCAGCGGCTTCTGCTTCGCCTCGGCCGACGGGGCCGCCAGGTGATCGCGGAACAGGCCATGGTCGGCCTCGGGAACGCCCTCGAGGTCGGCGATGACGGAGGCCGTGAACGGCTCGGCAAAGCCGTGAATGAACTCGCCCCCGACAGCGAGGAACTCTCCCAGCTGAAGGTCGGCGAGGCGCCACATGAACTCCTCGTTCTCGCGCATCCGCCGAGGCGTCAGAAGCCGCATCATCAGCCCGCGATGAGCGGTGTGCTTCGGCGGGTCGAAGGTCGGCAGCTGATCGCTGAAGGCCAGCTGGTCGCGGTAGGTCTCGATGATGTCGCTGACGTCGTCGCCTTCGAAGGGAACCGGGAAGCGCTGGAAGGGACCGCTCACGTTGTTGCACGAGGAGAAGTTCTCCGGGTCGGCGTACACGGCGCGGGCTTCGTCGTATCCCGTCACCATGAAGACGCCGTAGTGCGGCTCCTGCCATATCGGCGACTGCTCGCGGAGCGCATCGAAATAGGCGTACGGATCGTCCTGGACGTCCCGGTCCTTGAAGAAGTTGCGCCCCTCCAGATCGCTCACCACAACATCCTCTCGAGCCGCGATCACCGTGTCGTCACCCGCGTCGGTGGTAGGACAGCGTGACCGTACACCGAGATATTCCGACATCAAAGTGTTTCGCCGACGGCGGCGATCGGACTACCGTCTCGTCGTCGGGAGCGACGGGATACTCGCGATGGGCACAGCTATTTTCCGGGATCGAGGACGCATGAACGACCTACTCGCCGGCAAGGTCGCCATCGTCACTGGCGCAGCCAGTGGCATCGGCCGAGCTACCGCCGAGCTCTTCGCGGCCTGCGGCGCCGCTGTCGTCGTCGCCGACATCGACACCGACGGCGGCGAGCAGGTGGCCGGCTCGCTCGAGGGTGCAGCAGCCTTCAAGCGCACGGACGTGGCGGACCCCGACCAGGTACAGATGCTCATCGACTTCGCCGTGGCCCGTTTCGGCGGGCTGCACGTCCTGTGCAACAACGCGGGGATCGCGGGCTCGCTCAGCCCCTTCCTGCATGACGATTTCAGCGAGTTCAACCGGATCATGAACGTGAACCTCTTGGGAGCCATGCTCGGCACCCAGCGGGCAGCCCGGCACATGAAGGCCAACGGCGGCGGATCCATCATCAACATCTCGTCGATCGGAGGGATCAATGCCGGGCCCGGCGTCACCTCCTACCGCGCCGCGAAGGCCGCCCTCCTGCACCTCACCAAGTCGAACGCCGTCGAACTCGGCAAGTACCTGATCCGGGTGAACTGCATCGCGCCGGCCCACATCGCCACCCCCATGACGAGCTACGACATGGGACCGGTGATCGAGTCCAGCCAGCCGCTCCCCCGTCACGGGCAACCCGAGGACGTCGCCTACGCCGCCCTGTACCTGGCCAGCGACTGGTCGGCGCAGGTGACCGGAGTGGTCCTTCCCGTCGACGGCGGCACCGCGGCCGGGCGACCTCCTGGCGGCCGGGTCGCGGCCATCCTGCCCGCGGAGCCGGACGCGCCGGGTCAGGACTGATCGTGGACGACCTGGTCCCCCGCTTCGGTTCGTATCTTGCCGATGAGGTTGACCAACAGGGTTGATTCCTCGGCGGAGAGCGGAAGCGTCGAGAAAAGGCTGCGGTTCAACGTCTTAACTGCCTTGTCGAACAGGCGCCGGCCAGCGGGCGTGATCTCGGCCAGCACGGTACGACCGTCGCTGGGATGCGGAAACCGTCGAATCAGGCCGCTGGTTTCGAGGCGATCGACCGAGCTGGTGACCGTGCCGGGAGTGACCCAGAGGCTGGTGCCGACCTGACCCAGGGTCAGCGGACGACTGGTACGAAGCAGTCCCAGCACCTGGTATCGGGCGAAGGTCAGGCCGAGTGGCCGCAGCAGGGTGTTGGCCCGGGTCAGCAGGATCTGCCAGCCGCGCATGATCGAGATGACCACTCCCACGCCGTCGGCAGAGTCTTCCCAGCCTTGCGCGAGCCAATATCGGTGGGAGGCGTCAATCGGGTCGTACTCAAGCCGAGACATGGGGCCAATATATGAGGGGGCGATCATCATGAGGTGGCCGTCGGAATCGTCCCGATCACGTGGGCTTCCTCCAGCGCGTCAAGCTGCGCGGCGGGCACGCCGATCGCCGCGAGGACGTCGCGGGTGTCCTCGCCGAGCAGCGGCGCGTGCCTGGCATGGAACCTGTCGGGCCCGGTCGAAAACCGCATCGGCAGGGTGCTGTGTCGCGCCGCACCTGTCACTGGATGCTCGACCGATTCGAAGAAACCGCGGAACTGCAGCGGGGGCAGCTCGACCTGTTGATGCGGCTGCAGCACCTTCGCCACGGGGATGCCGGCGGCCCACAATTCGTTGAGGATTTCCTCGCTGGTGCGCTCGCGGCACCATGCCGCCAGGTGGCCATCGATGAGGTCCGCGTTCGCTTTGCGCGCGTCGATCGCCAGCAGCGCCGGGTCCATGGCCCAGTCGGGACGGCCGAGCGCCTCTCGAAGCGCGGTCCATTGGTCCTGGGTTGCCACCGCGATGGCAACCCACGACTCGCCACCACCTTGATCGCTTGCCCAGTACAGGTTCTGCGGTGCAGCCGTCGGCCCTCGATTGCCGTCGCGCGAAAGCAGGGCGCCGTAAGCGGAGTGTTCGACGAACTGCTCTGCCGCCACGGTGATCGCCGCGTCTGCCATGGCTGCTTCAACCAGCACGCCTTGCCCGGTCTGTCGCCGGTGCTCGAGCGCGAGCAGGAGGCCGGCAAGAGCATGGAGGCCGGCGTTGGGATCACCCAGGCAATAGGGGGAATGCGGGTTCGCGTCGGGATAGCCGGTCAGCCAGGTCAGGCCGGAGGCGTCCTCGATGACGAAGGCGAACGCGCTGTTGTCGCGCCATGGCCCGGTCAACCCGAATCCGGGCATGCGCACCATGACGATGTCGGAGCGGATGGCCTTCACGCCGTCATAGTCCAGGCCGAGTTGCTCCAGGACCCTGGGCGTGTAGTTCTCCACGACCACATCGCAGGTGGCCAGCAGGTCACGGAGCGCCTGCCGTCCTCGCTCGTCGGCGAGGTCGAGCGTCACGCTCTTCTTGTTGGTGTTCAAGCCGGAGAAGATCCCCGAACGCTCCCACCACTGATCTTCCGTGAAGGGCAGGCCGGCCAGCGTGCGCGTGCCGTCCAATCGGGACGGCGATTCGAGATGGATGACCTCCGCGCCCAGCATCGCCAGGATGTGCGTGCAGAGCGGCCCCGCCCAGAAGGCGGTCAGGTCGAGGACGCGAAGGCCCGCGAACGGCAAGGGCCGGGTCACGGCGGCGGCATCAGTCTCGGACGCCGAGGCCCCCTGCCGTGGTCGGCCCATACCGGTGTGCTCGCCCAATCGCGGCGGCGGCTCGGGCGGCCGAAGCGTCGCCGGGGTCATCCGGTACGGGGGGTTCGGCTGAACAAACCCGTCGCGCGGGTTCGGCGCGAACGCGCCGCGCACCCGAAAGTGCTCCACCAAGGGAAGCGTGGCGCCGTTCCCGACCGGCGCGCAGGGAATCCGGAAGGCCGTCGCCAGGTCCATGATCTCTTCGACGGAATGGCCGGCCATCCACTCATGGATGGCCGGTGCGACGCGCGTCCGATCGGCCCGCAGCGATGGATCTTCGGTCCACTCCGGATGGCCGACCATGACGCAGAAGTCGAGCCACTGCTGCCCGGTCCCGGTTCCCAGGCCGACGTAGCCGTTGCTCGCCGTCTCGACCCCTGGCGCGGGAACCCACCGAGCGGAGCGGTACGGCCGGCCGGCGATGTCGAAGAAACTGACCGGGTAGTACGTGAGGCACAGCGACAGGACCTCGAGCATCGAGACGTCGACAAGGTCGCCCGGGCCGCCGAGCAGCTGGCGCGCGCGGGACGCAAGCGTGCCGATCGAGGCGTACACACCGCTGAGCCATTCGCCGACCTGGCCTGCGACGAATACCGGCGCTCGATCAGGTGCGCCGCGGCCGAGCCCGACGATCCCGCCGGACCAGGCCTGGAGCGTGAACTCGGTCGCCGGCCGGCCGGACCAGGGCCCCTGCAGGCCGAACGGCGAGATCGCGGTGACGGTCAGGTGGGGGTGGGAACGGTGGATGGTGGCCGGGGCGAGTGACGGGTGGCTCGCCAGGCGGGAGCCGGGTGACCACACCACAGCATCCGCCGCCTCGAGGAGTTCGGCGACGCCGCTGCGGTCGTCGTCACGCTCGGCATCCGCAACCACGCTCTTCTTGGAGCAGGCGAGGAAGCTGAACAAGGCGCCGTCCTGGTCGGACGGGATCGCCGCGCCCGAGGCCGACCATCGCCTGAGCGGGTCGCCGCCGGGGTCCTCGACCTTGATGACCTCCGCGCCGCCGTCGGCAAGCAGGCGCGTGCAGTAGGCGCCGGCGATGCCGGTGGAAAGGTCAACGACGACGTAGCCGCGCAGGGGCGGCGGTGATGGTGATTCAGGCACCGCTGCGATGCCAGAAGGGGCTGGTTGTCAGCACCTCAGGCCCCGTGGGAGTGATGAGCACTGCCTCGCTCCCGATGACCTCGCCCACCTCGCCGTCGGCGACGCGCCCGGTGACGAGCAGGACGGTGCCGGCGTCCAGCCGCTGCGCTGCTGCCGTCGCCGGAAGGTCGCGGACGACCACCGGTTCGTCCAGGCCAAGACCCAACCCGCTCGCGACAGGTTCGGCCGGCAGCGCTTCGCCCGCAGCTTCGTACGCGGCGAGCAGCGCTCCTCCTCGCGCCCCCGGCTGGCACGCGTCGAGCAGCCGGGCCCATAGCTCGTCCCACCGCCGGTAGAGGCTCGCCGCGCCCGACACGCTGCCGACCGGCCACGTGCGGCCGACCTCACCGGTGTAGCCGCCCGCGACCACTCCTGCGTCGAACGCCACGAGATCGCCCGACTCGATCAGGTCGCCGGCTCCTGGCCTCGGCGTGGTGATCCGCACGACGTTCTGGGTCGCGGGGGTCGTGACCCCGCGCGACGCGATGGCCTCCATGAACAGGCCCGCAAGGTCGCGTCGCCGGACGCCCGGCTCCAGTGCCGCGACGGCTGCCGCAAGGCCGGCCTCAGCGACCGTGATGGCGACCCTTATGGCCGCCACCTCGTCCTCGGTCTTCAGCAGCCGCGCTTGCCGGAGCGCCGGCTCGCCGTCCACCACGTCAGCGCCAGGAAAAGCCATTGGCAACAGCTTCGCGAACAGCGGCGACAGCGCATCCGTGCCGACGCGCCGCGGGTTGCTCGCCTCGCCGATCTGTTGCAGCACCGACACGAGGTTCATCGGGTTCCAGGTGATCCCGTACAGGTGGTCGTGCGGGATCTCCTCCGGGACCCCCTCGTCCCAGGTGGTCAGCAGATGGATGTCGCCCGAGCGAAGGAGCACGCAACCGGGTCCGAAGGGACGCGCGCCCGCGTTCCACAGCAGCGGGACGCCGGCGACGTAGCGGACGTTGGCCGGGCGGCCGAGCACGAGCACGTCGAGGTCGTAGCGCTCCATCGCCGCCAGCGCCCGTTCGCGGCGGCCGAACCGTAGGGCCCGGTCATCGGGCAGAACCTCAGTCGCCATGCGAGTCGTAGGGGTTGTAGGGGTAATCGCTGAGATTGAGGCAGCCGTCTTCGGTGACGACGAAGACGTTCTCCGACCGGTAGCCGCTGAAGCCCTCGTCCCACACGATCGGCTCGATCACGAGGACGGTCCCTTCCGCGAGGACGAGCTGGGCATCGAAGTCCTCACCGAGGTCGGTCCCGACAAAGGGCATCTCGGCGGCATCGAGTCCGAGCCCGTGACCGAGGTAGAAGTGCGGCATCCACGGGCGCTCACCGCCGCACACCGCCATCGCGGCCGCCGTCAGGTCGGCGCCGGTGACGCCCGCGCGCATCACGCTCGTCGCCGCGTCGCTGATCTCCCGCCACCTTGCGTACTGCTCCTGCTGGCGAGCGGACGGTTCCTGTCCGACGATCCAGGTGCGTCCGAAGTCGGAGTGGTAGCCGTCGTACAGGATCCCGGTATCCACCCACAGCACATCGCCGGCCGCCAGCTCGCGCTCGGTCGTCAGCAATGGGCACGGGATGTCTCCGTGCACCGTCCACGGCAGGTCCGACCTTCGCTGCGGCATCACCTGCCAGATCGGGTCGAGGATGTTCGCCTCGGCACCGAGCTCGAAGATGCGGCGCAGGAACCGCGACGTGAGATCGGTCTGGCGCTTGCCCGGAGCGAGGAGCGCCTGCACCTCGGCCATCGCCTGCTCGGTGATCCACAAAGCGTGGCGGATGGTGGCGAGCTCGTCAGGCGTCTTGACCAGCCGCGCCGCCCCGAGGACGTCGCTCGCCGCCCGAGGCGGCCACTCGCGGAACAGCTCACCGCGGCTTCGGTGCATCGCTCCGGTCATGTCGTCAACCGCGAGAGTGGCGTTGGGCGGCACGAGGTCGGCAAGGGTCTTCACGAACTTCTCGACGCCCTCGTCGAAGTCGAGGTACACCGGATCGTGCAGATGATCATGATCGAGCTGGAGCTCGCCGGCGGCCTCCTCCGGCAGGCGCGCGAACAGGTGCGCGGTCGCGTCGTCCGCCACGACGACCGCGACCGGGCGCTCGATGTTGGCGCGGCCGGCGTCGCTCAGCGGCCAGCTCGCCCCCGTCGCATAGCTGACGTTGCCGTTCACCAGCAGGACGAGCACGTCGACCCCGGAAGCTGCCATCGCAGCGCGCAGCCGAGCGTTGCGCTCGTCGAACATGCGCTTGCGATTCGGCCGCTCGGGGATGTCGATGGTCGTCCTCCCGTCGTTGCTCGTGGGCGCCCGAAGACTTCGTTATGCTCCGAGCCGTGGCGTGAGATTAGTTTGACACCGTAATAGTGTCAACGACGCGCTAGGGGCCGGCGAGGGCCGACCTGACGACGTCGAAGAGGAGGCGCAGCCCATGCCCGTGTACAACCACATCGGCCTCGTCGTCAGCGACCTCGAACGATCCAAGCGGTTCTACGAGAACGTGCTGGGATTTCGCGTCTGGTACGAGGATGCACCAGTGGATGCGGCCACGGCGAAGCTGCTCGGCTTGACGCCCCCGCTCGGCGTGAAGAGCTGCTACCTGACGCTCGGCGAATGTTTCCTCGAGCTCATCTACTTCAGCGCTCCCGAGGCGAGGGTGACCCGGCGCCCGCGGACCATGGACGAGACGGGACTGAGCCACCTGTCGATCTCTGTCGACGACATTCGCGCCACCGCCGCCCAAGCCGTCGAATGCGGCGGTGAGATCGTGGAGAGCTCCGATCTCGGCCTCGCGCTGATGATCCGCGATCCTGACGGACAGCTGCTCGAACTCCTGACGATGGACTTCCCCAAGAGCAGGCCACCCCGGCCATGACCGAACCGAGTCCGCTTCGTCACGAAGACCTCTTCCACTCCGGCCTCGTGGTCGACGACCTCGAGGCCGCGAAGGAGGAATTCGGCCGGCTCCTCGGCCTCACCTGGCTCGGGGGCGGAGGCAGGGTGCAGATGCACACCGCCGAGGGCCCATCGACGGTCGTGACGAAGTACGCCATCTCGGCCGACGGACCGCATCACCTGGAGCTCGTGCAATCGGTCCCGGGGACGCTGTACACGGCGAACGGATCCACGCGCGCACATCATGTCGGCTACTGGGTCGACGACGTGCAAGCGGTGTCGAACGCGCTGTCGCACAGCGGGCTGTCGAACGCTGTGCTCATCAGCTTCGGGGGCGATCGTCCGCCGATCACGGCCTACCACGAGGCTGGTGATGGATTCTGGATCGAGATCGTCGCCCGCTCGATGAAGCCTCTGCTGTTTCCGCAACAAGACGCGCGCTGAATCGGCGTTGACAGACATTACGACGTCCAAGTAAATTTCCGGTGCGTCGGACGCAGACCATCCTTCGCCAGCAGCGGAGAAGGGAAGCCCGCACATGGAGCAGACCCAGGAGCGCACCGGAGTCAGCGTCATCTACCCGAGCGAGGGGCTCGGAGCTCCCAAGGATCGGCATGGTTTTGCCGTCGCCGATCACACCTCGCCGCCCCTGCCGGCCGGTACCGAGGTGTTCTCCGCCGACAACCACATCTCGCTGAGCGAAGACATCTTCTACGAGCGTTTCCCGGCTGCGCTGAAGGATCGGGCACCGCGGGTCTGGTACGAGAACGGCGCGTGGACGCTCGGCTTCGGCGGCAAGAACATGCTTCCGCCGGCGTTCGGCAACGTCCTGATGCAGTACGACCCGATGCCGGGTTCGAGCACCGGCAACCTCGAAGCGCGGCGCGCGGAACTGGCCGCGGACGGCGTGACCCGGGAGCTCGCCTTTCCGAACGCGCTGCTCGGGATGATGGGCTATCCCGACTACGAGATCCGCGACCTGTGCTTCCGCGTCTACAACGAGTACCTGGCGGAGTTGCAAGAGCGCGCCGGCGGCAGCTTCTACGGCGTCGGTCTCATCAACTGGTGGGACGGCGAGGGCGCCCGTCGCAGCGTGAGCGAGGCAGCGGCGCTCGGTGTCAGGACCTTCTGGCTGCCGCTCAAGCCCGGTAACCATCCCGATGGCCAGCCGGTCGACTTCAACAGCGCCCGTATGGCACCTGTGTGGGAAGCGATCGAAGAGTCAGGACTTCCGGTTTCGCATCACATCGGAGAAGGTCCGATCTCGTCGCCCTGCTCGCACAACGGGCTGGCGGTGAGCATGGTCCACCAGGCCGCTCCCTTCCGGGAGATGTTCGCCCGGTACGTCCTGGGCGGGCTGCTCGACCGGCACCCGGGCCTGCGCATCGGCTGGTTCGAGGGCGGCATCAACTGGGTCCTGCCGGCGATTCAGGACGCCGAGCACATGCACGTGTCCTTCCGGCACATGCTGGACGCCGACATCGACCACGACGTTCGCTACTACTGGGACAACCACATGTACTCCGCTTTCATGGTCGATCCGCTGGGCCTGGAGGTGGTCGACCGCATCGGCCGCGACCGGGTCATGTGGTCGTCGGACTACCCGCACAACGAGAGCACGTTCGGCTATTCGGAGCGGGTCGTCGCTTCGGTCATCGACGAGGTCGGACCGCAGCAGGCGGCCCGGATCGTCAGCCACAACGTCCTCGACTTTCTCGGTCTGCCGTCGAATGACTGAGACCGTCCCGGCGCCCGAAGAGATCGTCCGCTACAGCAAGGACCGTGCCACCAGGATCGCCACCATCACGTTCAACCGGGCGGACCGGCTGAACGCTGTGACGATCGGCGCCCGGTTGCGCTACGCCCAATTGCTGCACATGGCCAACGTGGACGACGACGTGAAGGTGCTTGTCGTCCGCGGTGAGGGTGACGACTTCGGTACCGGCGCCGACCTTCCGGAACTGGCAGCGCTTCAGGAGGAATCCCCGGATGCGGCCCTGGCAGCGGAGTTGGGGCTCGAAGGCGCCGACGTGACGTTTCCGCCGCCGCGCTCGTATCGCGCCACCGCGACCTTGCCGCAGTGGTACGCCGACGCCCGCTCCGGCTGCCGCACGCTGGCCGAGTTCAAGAAGATCAGCATTGTCGAGGTCAAGGGATACTGCTACGGCTGGCACTTCTACCAGGCGGCCGACGCCGACCTGGTGATCGCGTCAGACGATGCGCTGTTCGGCCATCCGGCGTTCCGCTACATCGGCTGGGGCCCGCGGATGTGGGCCTGGGCCATGACGATGGGGATCCGACGGTTTCAGGAGATGGTGTTCACCGGACGCCCGTTCTCCGCGGACGAGATGCACGACTGCAACTTCGTCAACAGCGTGGTCCCCCGCGATCAGCTCGAGGCCGAGGTCGCGAAGTACGCCGACGCTTGTTCGCGTTCGCGCCCGATCGATGCCGTCGTCATGCAGAAGTCGTTCTTCCAGATGATGAAGCAGTACCAGGGCGAATACCTGGGCAGCCTGCTGACCGCGCAGCTCGAGTCGTTGGGCCACCGCGTGCGGCCCGATGCTCAGGACCTCATGCTCACGGACGAGGTGTACAAGGGCGGCCTGAACAACGCCGTGAAAGCCAACGACGACTCGCTTCCCCCGGAGTTCAGGCTGAGCAAATCCGGCCGCAAGCGCTCACAGCCAAGGGGTGACGACCATGGCGAGTGACGTCGCCCGAGGGCAGGACTTCTACCAAGGATTGCTCGACAAGGAGACCCACGCCGTACCACCCAGCCTTCGGGCCGCGTCCGTAGGTCCGCTGGAGCCGGCGGTGATCGCTCCCTCCTGCTACTTCGATCCGGATTTCCATCGGCTCGAGATGGAACGGGTTTGGCGTCGGGTGTGGCAGATGGCCTGCCGCGAGGAGCAGATCCCCGAAGTCGGGGACTCCATCGTCTACGAGATCGGCGACGCGTCGCTGATCGTCGTGCGGACGGACGAAGACGAGATCCACGCCTTTCACAACTCGTGCCTGCATCGGGGCACCCAACTTCGCACCAAGCCCGGACACGTGCGCCAGTTCCGGTGTCCCTTCCATGGAATGACCTGGAACATCGACGGATCGCTGCGCGAGATCCCCTGCGCGTGGGACTTCCCGGACATCGATCCCGCGTCGTTCAATCTCCCCGAGGCGCAGGTCGGCAGCTGGGGCGGATTCGTCTTCGTCAATCTCGATCCCGCCGCCGCGCCGCTGCGTGACTACCTCCAGGACCTGCCGGCGCACTTCGACGCCTGGCCCCTCGAGGACCGCTACCTCGCAGCCCATGCGGTTCAGGTCCTCCCGTGTAACTGGAAGGTGGCGCTCGAGGCCTTTATCGAGGCGTACCACACGATGGCGGTCCACCCGCAACTGCTCCCCACAGCAGCCGACTCGCTGTCCGAGTACGACGTCTACGGGACTCACGTGAGCCGAATGATCACGGCCGTCGGCGTCGCGAGCGAGCACCTCGACGACGTGGACGACGCTGAGATCCTCAAAGCGATGCTCGGTCCTCGAGCTGACCTCACCGCCCCGCCCGGACTGGACGCTCGGACGGTGCTGGCCGAGCGGGTCCGCGGCTCGTTGCGGGCACGGACCGGGCGCGACTACTCGGAGCTCTCCGACGCCGAGGCGCTGGACGGCATCGAGTACTTCCTGTTCCCGAATTTCATGCCGTGGGCGGGCTTTCTCACCCCCTTCGCCTACCGGTTCCGACCCAACGGTCACGATCCGGACACGTGCGTCATGGACATCATGAAGCTGGAACCCACTCCCCAGGACGAGGCGCGTCCGGCACCCGCGCCGACGAGACATCTCGGCCCCGGAGAGGACTGGGCCGACGTCCCCGAATTCGGCGCGCTCGGCCGGGTCTTCAACCAGGACACGGCCAGGTTCGAACGCATCCAGCGAGGCCTGCGGGCATCGGTGAAGTCCAGTCTGGCGCTTTCGCGGTATCAGGAAAGCCGCATCCGTCACTTCCACGCGACCCTCGAGAGCTACCTGGCGCAGCCTTGAGCAAGTCGCGGTGGCCGCCTCTGGCAAAGTTCAGAAACATCTGCTCCGTCAGGCCCTGTCCGCGCAGGCCCCGGCTGAACTCGGAGGTGTTCGCTAGTGGACTTTCGCGATGCTGAACCGGAGGCGGGGTTTCGCGCCCGGCTACGGGCGTGGCTGCAGGACAACAATCCGCACCTGCCGCCGTCCTCGACCTCCGATGAATACTGGGAAAGGCAGCCCGCCTGGCACCGGTCGCTGTACCAGGCCGGATTCTTCGGGCTCACGTGGCCGAAGGAATACGGCGGCCATGGCATGCCCAGCGTCTACGACGTCATCGTCGACGAGGAACTCGCCCGGGCGGGAGCGCCGCCGCGGCCGAGTCTGGGCTACCTGGTGCAAGCCGTCCTTCAGCACGCGTCCGACGACATCAAGAGGCGGTTCCTGCCGGGGCTCATCAACGGCGAGGACCGGTGGTGTCAGGGATTCAGCGAGCCGGACGCCGGCTCCGATCTCGCTTCCTTGCGTACGCGCGCGGAACTCGACGGCGATGAGTACGTCATCACCGGGCAGAAGGTGTGGACCAGCTACTCCGACCTTGCTGATTGGTGCTTCCTGCTGGCTCGGACCGATGCCGAAGCGCCCAAGCACAAGGGCCTGACCGCGTTCGCGGTACCGATGAACCAGCGCGGCATCGAACAGCGTCCACTGAAAATGATCAACGGCATCACGCGAGAATTCGGCGAGGTGCATTTCGACCGGGCGGTGGTGCCGGCCGAGAACCGGATCGGCAGCCTCGGCGAGGGGTGGCGAATCGCCATGACGGTGCTGAGCCACGAGCGTGAGCCGCAGGAGCTGGGCAACGCCAGCCGCTATCGGAAAACGGTCAACGAGCTCGTGGAGATCGCTCGCGCGAAACCCCACCTGGATGACGAGCAGCGCCGCGAATTGGCCTGGGCCATCGTCGAATCCGAGATGCTGGCGCACCTGGTCAGCCGGCGGCTCTCGGATCGGCTCGACGGCATCCAGCACGGGGCCGCGGGATCGATCGACAAGGTGCTGATGACGTGGGTGGAGCAGGCCGTCGGCCATGCTGCGCTCGCCGTCGCCGGCCCGGCATACGACGGCGGTGACCCGACGATGCTCAGCACGTACCTCTACAGCCGGGCGCAGAGCGTGATGGGCGGGACCGAGCAGATTCAGAAGAACCTCATCGCCACTCGCATCCTCGGGCTGCCCCCGTCATGAACTCGTCATGAAGTCTTGTCATCACAAGGAGAGTGGCCGCAGGTGAACGTGTCAATCGAGGACGCCGTCGAACTGGGGCAGCTGTGCGCCACCTTCGCCCTCAACATGACCAAGGGCGATGTCCACCACATCATGGAGAACGTCTTCACCTCTGACGGGACCTACAGCGCGTTCGGCGAATCGTACGGGCTCGCCGACTGGCCGGAACTCGTCGCGGCCGCCCCGAAGGGGCTGTTTCTGACCGGCGAACCGGTCTTGGTCGTCGACGGTGACCACGGATCCGGCGAGGTGCCGCTGCTTTTCATCGACCAGACCAACCACCACATGCGCATGGGCTGGTACACCGACACCTACCGGCGCACCGAGAACGGCTGGCGCCTCGCGACCCGCAGGATGACATTCCTGCGCCGCCGCGGTGGGGCGGACGCCGGCAACCCGCATGACCCGCGCCGGCCCAAGCCCACCTCCGGCCAGTAGCCCACGGGTCCCGAAGGTTTCGACCGACCGGCGCTGTAGCCGTCGTCAGGTCGAGGAACGGAAAGGGAAAACCACCCTCTTTCCACTTTCAAGACATAGCGCACCTGGGGACTTGCGGCAAGACCCGGGTCATGCCGCAAAATCGCTGGCCGAGGCCGGAGCCGGTGGCCAACTGCACCTGACCGCGATGACGTTCCGGCTTCGCCCCGAGGGAACCTCAGAGCGGAGCTGATGCGTGAATTCCTTGACTACCAGTGCTTTTGACCTTCCCGACCACCTGGCCCCCAAGACCGACCCGACGCTGATCGCCGGGGACGAGCAGCACTTCGCGGCCATCAAGAAGAGCCTCGAGCAGTCGATCGCCGACCTGGAAGGCCGCCTCGAGCCGAGCGCAGAGTGCCCGGCGGGATCGGCCAGCAGGCGATGGACCGGGACATGGAGATCCACCGGCTGACCGCTCGCCTGCGCGCGCTGCGCCGCTTCGGTTTGGACCTGTGCCTCGGACACCTGGTCTTCGCGGGCAACCCCGCGCCGGTGTACGTCGGACGATTCGGCCTGACGGACGACGCGGGATGCCAGCTGCTGCTCGATTGGCGCTCCCCCGCAGCGGAACCCTTCTTCGGAGCGACGCACGCCAACCCGATGGATCTGGCGCGCCGCCGCAGGTACCGCTGGGCCCGCGGTCGGATCAGCGACTACTGGGACGAGGTGTTCAGGTCGGAGGGGCTCGAAGGGCAGGCCGCGCTCGCCGACCAGTCCGCCTTCATCGCCAGTCTGGGCAGCAACCGGACAGGGAGCGGTCGACCGCTACGTCGCCATGACCCGAGCGACCCAGCAGCTCGTCATCCTCACGAGCTCCTCGTCGACCCCGTAGCGCAGGTGGCGGACGTGCCGAAAATTTCGGGTTCGGTACTCCTGAGGGGTCGAAAACCGTGCCTTTCCCGAAGTTTTCGGCGAGGCTGCTCACCCACGCGTTCGAACGGCTCGGGGCGCAGAAGGAGGGGGTGCTGCGACGACTGGCCCGCAGTGGCCGCTCGCCTTCGCGCCACGTTGGGCTGTTAATGTCCGAATATCGTGACGAAAACGACTGAGATTCCCGCATTCGTGCGCGGCAAGCGCCGTACACCCGTCATCGCCGGAATCGGGCAGGTCGCCAACAAGGACGACGACCGCATCGTCCATCCGATGGACCTCCTCGAGGCGGCCGCTCGCCTGGCGCTGGACGACGCGGGCATCCCGGCCCATCGCGTCGGCGGCGTGCTCGCGACCCCGCTGTCGGTCTACAGCCCCGATGACCCGAGCCTGCTGCTCGCGGAGCGGCTCGACCTGCCGCCGGGCGTGCGCACGGTCACCGGCTACACCGGAGCCGCGCCGCAGCACCTGATCGCGCAGGCGTGCCAGGCCATCGCGGAAGGGCAGGCCGACGCCGTCCTGATCGTCGGCGGCATCGCCGATGCCTCGGTAGGCGAGCGATTCGTGCAGGCATCGCGCCGCCCGCACCTCCGACCTCGCGGTGGTCGCAGGGCTCAGGTCCGATGATCGACGGGCTGCGCGACTCGCGTCACCTGTACTACGCCCACGTGCCGGAGATGGCCGCCGGCGCCGGGATGCCGAGCGCCTACTTCGCTTTGGTGGAAAGCGCGCTGGAGCAACGAATGACGCCGGCCGCGCACCGTGCGGCGCTGGGCCGGTTGCTCGCGCCGTTCACCGAAGCCGCGGCGAGAAGGCCCGCGCTCGCCTGGTTTCCGACGGTCCGTACGGGCAGCGAGATCGGCGCGCCGACGCCGCAGAACCGCTTGGTCGCCGAGCCGTACACCAAGCTGATGTGCTCGTTCCCGACCGTCGACCTCGCCGGGGCACTCGTGATCGCTGCGGCGCCGGACGACACGACGGCCGTCCGCCCGCTCACGATCGTCCGGGCGAGCGAGGCCGTTCCCCCGTCAGGACGGCCGGTTTTCCATCGCTGCGCGGCCCTGGAGCGGATCGTGGAGGTCGCGCAGGTCGCGTCGGGCGTCGACATGGCCGACGTTGCCACCTTCGATCTGTACTCGTGCTTTCCGGCTGCGGTGAAGGTCGCGTCGAACGCGCTCGGGCTCGGCCCGGATGACCCGCGGCCACGTACGGCAAGCGGCGGCCTGCCCTACTTCGGCGGCCCGGGAGCGTCCTACTCGATTCACGGAATCGCTTGCCTGGTCGAGGATCTGCGCGCCCGGCCGGGAACGCTGGGCGCCGCCGTTTCGCTGGGCGGGATGCTCACCGACTTCGCGTTGGGCGTCTACGGAACGGCCGGCGGCCCGTGCGAGATCCGTGATCTCGGCAAGAGCACCGAAGGTGCGGTGGACACGGTGGCCACCGCCGAGGGCGCGGCGATCGTCGAGGCGTCAACGGTGCTGCACGACACCGGCAAGGGGCCAGTTGCCGCCCCGATCATCGCCCGGCTTCCGGACGGCACGCGTACCGGCGCGAAAGCCGGCGACCCCGCCTTGCCGGCAGCCCTGGCGGGCCAGCCGTCACTGATCGGGCGCGAGGTCACGCTGACGACCGACGACGACGGGCACGTCACGTACCTGCCGTGCTAGCGGATCACTGTCCGGCGTGAGCGGCGATCTCGTCGCCGATGGCCTCCGGACCTTGCAGTGGACCGAAGTGTCCGAGGTGGCGATGGATCCGAAGCTCGGCCTTGGGCAAGGCCGCCACCACCGGTGGCCCCATCGACGCGAGCGCCGAGGATGCGCCGGTGACGACGAGGGTCGGCAGCGTCGCTGGTGAGACGCTCGCCGAGGTGATCGAGGCGCTGGACTCGAACGTGCGTGCCTCGTTTTCGGGGGTGCACTTCAGTTGCACCGTTCCGTCGGCGTTGTCGAGGAATCCGTGCTCCACGTACGCGGCCAGCGAGCCCGCGCTCAGCTCACGCAGCGGCGGGCGGCTCGCGTAGCGCCAGAGGGCCTCGGCCCTGGAGGCAAACGTGCTCTGGCGGCGGCGCGCGCCGTCGGCCATCGGGTTGTTGGCCGTGCGACGCATGACCGCTTCCGGTTCCACGATGATCGGCTCGTAGAGGTAGGCCGCGGCGAACAGGCTCGGATCGTCGGCTGCGGCCTGCAGGGCGACGGCGCCGCCCATCGAATGACCGACCACGCACGCGAGCGGTTCGGACGCGATGGCCCGGGTCGCGGCGACGACATCACCGACCATGGCTTGCCAGGAGAAGTCACCGCCGGGCGGCTCGTCAGAATCGCCATGACCCGGCATGTCGAGCGCCCACACGTGATAGCGGTCGCCGAGCACCTGGGCCAGCGGCTCGTACGCGCGGCCGCAGAACCCGGTGGCGTGACAGATCAGGATCGTGGGCCCGGTGCCGCCGAGATCGTGCAGGGCACACCGAGAACCGTCGCCGCGCGTCAAGAACATTGTGGAATCAGGGCCTTTTCACCGCGGGTCAGCGATCGCCGGCTCCGGCGTCGACCGGGATCTGCGCGCCGGTCACGTACTTGGAATCGTCGCTGGCGAGCCACGCCACCGTGGCCGACACGTCCTCGGGTTCGATGATCGAGACCGGCAGCGTGTTCATGAACAGCGGTCCCACCGTGGCGGCCCGCTCGGCGACCAATTCCATGAGCCCGCCAGCGTCGCCCATCACGGTGTTCACGCCGCAGGGGTGGATGGTGTTGGCCCGGATGTTGTACTCGCCGTACTCGTGGGCGATGGCCTTCGCGATCCCGATCACGCCGTACTTCGCGGCGGTGTAGGACAGCGTGAAGGGGGTTCCCTTCAGGGCCGCGAACGAGCTCGTCAGGATGATCGAGCCGCCGGTGCCCTGGCGCAGCAGGTGCGGCAGCGTGCACTGCACGGTGTGGTAGACGCCCGTCAGGTTCACATCGATGACGTCCTGCCACTGCTGCGGGGTGAGCTCGTGCGTCTTCGACCAGATGAGGATCGCCGCGTTGCCGACGACGACGTCGATGTGTCCGAGTTCGTCGGCTCCCCGGTCGGCGAGCTCACCCATCGCATCGAGGTCGCGGACGTCGACCTGACCCCAGACGGCCCGCCGTCCCAGCGCCTGCACAGCCTTCACGGTCTGCTCCAGCTCATCGGGAGCAGCCGGCGGCTGGACCGCACTGTCGCTCACCGGCCCGCAGATGTCGGACAGGATGACGTCGGCGCCCTCGCTCGCAAGCCGGATCGCATGCGCGCGGCCCTGACCCCGGGCGGCGCCGGTGATGAACGCGACCTTGTTCGACAGCCGGCCGGTCAGCGGATCCATGTCAGCTCAGCTCCCGGATGACCTCGTCGCCGAAGCCGGCGAGCGTCTCGGGAGCGGCGAAATCGCAGAACCAGGCGTAGACGCGCTCGATGCCCTGCTCGGCCAGCCTCCCGTAGTGCTCGATGAGCTCGGGGGCGGTGCCGATGATCGGCTTGGAGCGGCCGAACCGCTTCAACGCGAGCTCGGTGACCTGAGCGCGGCTGGCCTCGTCGGGGATGTAAGCCACCATCTGCTGGATGGACAGCCGGGCGTCGCCGACCTGCGAGCGCAGCTCCTGCACCCGGTGGATCGCGCCGACGTGCACGTTCCACCAGTCCGCGTAATCCCGCACCAGCGCGAGAGTTTTCGGGCCGGTGCCGCCGATGACGATCGGGATGCGCTGCAGCGGGAGCGCCGCCTGCCGAGCTCCTTGCAGGTGATGGAACTCGCCGTCGTAGTCGACCGTCTCCCCCGCCCACAGCCGGGTCATGACCTCCAGCGACTCGCGCAGCCGCTCGACCCGCCGGCGCGGCTCGGTGGAACCCACGCCGTACACGGTGAACTCCGTGGGAACCGAGCCCCACCCGATCCCGAGCTCGTAGCGCCCGCCGGACGCGTTGTCGATGGACACTGCCTCGTTGGCCAGCACGGCGGGCAGCCGGAAGGAGTCGCACAGCACCAGCGAGCTGATCGTCAGCCGATCGGTGTGGGCAGCGATCCAGGTGTTGGTCACCATCGAGGAGTACATCGGCTGCTGCTCGGCCAGCGGGGGCGCCAGGTGGTCCATCCCGGCGATGCCCCCGAACCCGGCCGCTTCGGCAGCACGTGCCCGCGCCACGATGTCGTCGAACGACAGTCTCATCTGGGGCAGGAACACGTGGAACTGCATCAAGCCGTCTCCTCTACGTCACGCCTGCGGCCGTGCAGCGTGCAATCCCCGGGCCCTGTTTTCATATCACCCAGCGTCATATCACCCCGGCCCGAGGCCGCCGCACGCCCCCGCTGACCGGGTCGCGTCGGCCGGCTCCCAGAATGCTGGGTATGAAACGCGAGTCGGGCGAGCGACATGACTGATCAGAGCCGTGATCCGCTGACCGGCGACCCCCGGTTCAGCCGGCAACTCGAGGCGATACCGCGCCTGACGAAAGCCGGGGTCTTCGAGGTCGCCTCCGAGAGCGTGCTCGGCGAGGTGATGCCGGTGTTCCGGGAACGCCCACGCTCGCTTCGGGAGGTGCTCACCGCCGCGGGCCGGTTCGGCGACGCCGACTGCTACGTCTTCGAGGGCGGGCGCCGCTTCAGCCATCCGCAGCTGCGCCGCCAGGTGGCAGCGGTCGCCGCGACGTTGCGTAAGCGCTACGGCTTGGGCCCGGGCGACCGGGTGGCGATCTGCGCGGCGAACTGCCCGGAGTGGTTGCTGACCTTCTGGGCGGCGGCGAGCACCGGGATCGTCATCGTGGCCATGAACGGCTGGGCTACCGGCACCGAAATGCGTTACGCCCTCGAGCTTTCCGAACCCTCGCTGCTCATCATCGACGAGAAGCGGCTCGCCCGGATGGACGGCGATCCGGGCGTGCCGACGGTCGTCATCGAGCAAGATTTCGCTGCCTGGCTGGACGACCCGGACAGCGCAGACGCTGCGCTACCGGACGCGCCGATCTCCGAGGACGACCCGTTCATCATGATCTTCACCAGCGGGACGACCGGGCGTCCCAAGGCTGCCGTGCTCTCGCACCGGTCGGTCATCGCGTATCTGATGCTGCAGAGCTTCCTGGGCGCGCTGGGCATGGCGATCTCGGGGCGGGCCCCGGCGCCCGGGCCCCCGCCGACCCGGCTGGCGCCCTTCCCGCTGTTTCACGTCTCCGGAATGAGCATGGCCGTCGGGTCGGTCATGAACGGCGTCAAGAGCGTGTGGCCGGTGGGCCGCTTCGACCCGGCAGCCGTCGTCACGCTGACCCGTGAGGAGGACGTCTCGATCTGGGGAGGTAGCACCACGCACGTGTCACGGCTGCTCGACTCACCCGACACCCGATCGCTCGCACCCGACCAGATCAAGCAGATCTCGGTCGCCGGGTCCGCAACCACCCCGGAGATCATCCGCCGCGTCGAGAGCGCCTTTCCGCATCTGGCGGACACCATGTCCACCGGTTACGGCTCGACCGAGAGCGGGCTCATCAGCTGGGCGCCGAACTGGATGCTGCGGGTGGCGCCGGACTGCGTCGGTACCGTGCTGCCGACCAACGAGGTGCGCATCACGAACGACGCGGGCGAGGTCGTGCCCGCCGGCGCCGAAGGCAACATCGAGATGCGCGGGCCCGCGTCCATGGTCGGTTACTGGCGAAACGAGCAGGCGACCGCGCAGACCCTGCTGCCCGGCCGCTGGGTACGTACCGGCGACTTCGGCCGCTACCGCGACGGCGCCCTGTTCATCGTTTCCCGCCGGCAGGACCTGATCATCCGCGGCGGGGAGAACATCTACCCCGCCGAGATCGAGTACCGCATCGACGAGCATCCCGCGGTTCTCGAAACGGCCGTCTTCGGGATCCCGGATCCCGAGTTCGGTCACCAGCCAAAGGCCGTGGTGGTCATCCGGCCCGATGCCACGCTCACCGAGGACGAGATCCGCGAGTTCTGCGCGCAGACTCTCGCGTATTACAAGGTCCCGGCCGCCTTCGAGATCCGCACCGAGCCGCTGCCGCGCAACGCGACCGGCAAGGTGATGAAGCACCTCGTCGCCTCGCCTACGGCGACGGGACTCATCCAGGAGGACGCCTAGACAGCTCGATCCGGACCGCTCCCGGCGGCACGCGATCGTCTGCGTAGTGGGATGAGGGGGGCCCGAAGGCGTCACGACTCGCCGGGAGCCCGGGTTGTTTGCTGCCGACGTGGCCGGCTGCTTGCATCAGTGCGGTCAACGTGGGGTTTGTGCGAGCGGTCGGCGGGGGTGCGCAGCGGATGCCGTCGAGGCGGAGGTTGGGCCGCCAGTTCGGCTGGCTCTGGGCCGCCTACGCGATCAGTGCGACGGGCACCTGGCTGGGGTTCGGCGCGTTTCCCCTGATCGCGATCCTCGCGCTGCATGCCGGCCCGGCCGCGGTGTCAGCCCTAGCAGCGGTAGGACTGGCGGCGGGCGCGGTCGCCGCGGTGCCGCTCGGCCCGTGGGTCGAGCGCCGCCGCAAACGGCCGGTGATGGTCGGCATGGATCTGCTCCGGTTCGCGGCCTTGCTGAGCGTCCCCATCGCGTACGCGCTCGGCGGGCTCACGTTCGCCCAGCTGCTCGTCGTATCAGTCGTTGCCGCCGCCGCGAACATCGCCTTCACCGCAGCCAGCGGGGCCTACCTGAAAGCGCTGGTGCCACCCGAGGACCTGCTCGTCGCGAACGCCCGGTTCGAGTCCACGACCTGGACTGCGACCGCGCTCGGGCCTCCACTCGGCGGGCTCGCCATCGGCCTGCTCGGCCCGGTGACGACCGTGCTGGCGGACGCGGTGAGCTACCTGCTGTCCGCGACGGGGATTCGCGCGATCAGGGGGACGGAACCCCATCCCTCCCGGGTCCAGCCGTCGTCGTCACGCCTGCGCGCCGGCGACCTGCTCGAGGGGTGGCGCTTCATCCTCGGGCATGCGACGTTGCGACGCTTGCTCGCCAACGCCGCCCTCGTCAACGGCCTGATCATGACGAGCGTGCCGCTGACGGCCGTTCTGATGTTGGACCGGCTCGGCTTCGCCCCCTGGCAGTACGGGCTCGCGTTCGGCATCCCGTGCGTCGGCGGGCTCGCGGGTTCGCGACTCGCCCGCCGGCTCACCGCCCGGCACGGGCAGCGGCGCATGCTGCGCGTGTTCGGGACGCTGCGCGCGTGCTGGTCGCTCGGCCTGGCCTTCGTCCCTTCGGGCGCGGGAGGGGTCGTTGTGGTGATCGCCGTCCAGCTCGGCGTCGTCACGTGCGCGGGCGTCTTCAACCCCGTGTTTGCCACCTACCGCCTCGAGCAGACCCCGAAGGAGCGTGTGGCGCGCACCCTCGCGGCGTGGTCGGTCACCACCAGCCTCACCGTCGCGACGCTGACGGCGCTGTGGGGCGTGCTGGCGGCCGTCACCAGCCCGCGAGTGGCGCTCGCGGTCGCGGGTTTGTTGCTGCTCGCGACCCCGCTGCTGCTCCCCAGCCACGAGCACCAGCGGCTGCGCGCTACCGCTAGCCAATCGGATGACGTGCCGGTGCCTGCCCTGACGCAGCACTGAGAAAGCTGACGACCGCATCGGTGAAGGCGTCGTTGCGGTCACCGGCCACCATGTGACCGGCACCCGAAACGTCAGCGAACTGCGCCTGCGGATGCTCGCGTAGGAACTGCTCCGCCTTGGCCTCGCTGACCAGGTCGCTGGCCCGGCCGCGCACGAGCAGCAACGGGACGCCGGCGCGTTCGATCTCGCAGACGGCTGCATTGAGACGCACCACGTCGGTGATCTCGTTCGGACCATGATCGGCGCTGCCGTTGATGAACTTCGGGTCCCAGTGCCAGTACCAGCGGCCCCCGCGCAGCCGCAGGTTCTTGCGCAAGCCCGACAGGTCGGACGGTCGAGACCGGTGCGGGTTGTAGGCAGCAATGGCGTCGGCGACGTCCTCCAGCGAGGCGAATCCGTCGGCCACGTTCTCGGCCATGAACGCCTGAATGCGGTCGGCGCCGCGCGCTTCCATGTCGGGGACGATGTCGACCAGGATCAGCCCCGCCAGCACCCCCGGATGCAGCTCGCCCGCGAGCAAGATCGACGTCAGCCCCCCGAGCGACGCCCCCACGACCACGGGCCGGTCGGGCAGTCCGGTCAGCGCAGCATCGAGATCCAGGGCGAAGCTGCTGAGCCGGTAATCACCCTCCGAAGACCAGTCCGACTCACCGTGACCGCGGGCGTCGAGGGTGACGGCCTGCCAGCCGCGTTCGGCCACCGCCGTCGCCGTTCCACCCCAGGAGAAGCGGGTCTGACCGCCGCCGTGCAGGAATACCACTGCCGGTGAATCCGGGCGCCCGCGGCGATCGCCACGCAGCACGATCCCGCCTGCGCCGGTGAACGTGAACGGAGTCGGATCGAGCGACATGATGGTCAGCTAAGCACCGTCGGTGGGGACGGAGACCATGGCCCCACGCGCCTCGAACATCTCGGCGACCCCGCCGAGCCCCCGGACCAGGCCCGGGACGCGGGCACGCAGCTCGTCGTAGGTCGCGACGAGAGCAGGGTCCGGCCGGATCTCGGACGGGGGCGGCGACCCGGGGACGGTGAGCAGGCCCGTCGCGGCGGCGAGCCTGTCGGCGCGTCCGAGAGCGAACAGGCCCAGCGCCGCGGCGCCCAGTGCGGTGCCTTCCGCCGCGTCGACGACGTGCAGCGGCCGGGCGAGCATCCCGGCCATCACCTCACGCCACAGCGGCGCCCGGAAGACTCCGCCCGTCACCCGGACCGACCTGACGGGCTCGACGGCGTCGACGCGATCGACGACGAGCCGCAGCTGCGCGCAGACACCCTCGACCGCCGCCCGCACCAGATGGGCTCGGGTATGCCCGCCGTGCAGCCCGAGGTAGGCACCGGGAGGGTCGAGCTCCCAGAGCGGCGCCCGCTCCTCGAGCAGGTACGGCAACATCACGAGCCCATCGCTGCCGGCCGGGACGTGTGCCGCCAGCCGCAGGACCGCCGCATCACCGGTGAGATCGGGCGCCAGCGCCCTGCCCGCCCAGCGCGCTACAGCGCCGCCGTTGCTGATGGCCGCGCCGACGACCCAGGAGTCACCGGTCAACGCGTAGCAGAAGAGCGCGCCACTCGCGTCCGGACGGGGACGATCGACGGCGATGCGGACAGCCCCGCTGGTGCCCAGCGAAAGCCCCGCCACTCCAGGCGCCATGGCGCCGGTACCGAGGTTGCCCAGCGGTCCGTCGGCCGCGCCGAGGACGACGGGGGTGCCCGGCGCCAAGCCGAGCCGGCGCGCGATGGCGGACGCGAGTGGGAGCGTCGCCGTCGTGGGGCGTATCTCGGGAAGACGCTCCACCGGGACGCCGCACACCTCGAGGGCGGCAGCACTCCAGTCGCGCGTTGCCATGTCGAGCAAGCCGGTGCCTGACGCCGACGACAGCTCGGTGACGAGACTGCCGGTAAGCCAGAGCAGCACGTAGTCCTTGAGCCCGACCCACCACCGCGCCGCCGCCCAGGTGCGGCGGTCGTGCTCGGCGAACCACCGGAGTTTGACCAGCGGCGTCATCGGATGAATGGGGGCTCCGGTGAGGGCCTGCAGCTGCCTCGCCTGGCCGCCCGCGTGCAGCGCCCGTGCCTGCTCGCGTCCCCGCGCGTCGGCCCAGGTGATCAGCGGCGTCAGTGGTTGTCGCTGCCCGTCCAGTGCGATCAGGCCATGCATGGCGGCGCTCACCGCGATCGCGAGCACGCCCGAAACATCAACGCCAGCAAGGCATTCGGCAAGCGCGTCCGCGGCTGCAGCCAGAATCACCGCTGGGTCCTGCACCTGCCGGCCGGGCTCCGGGTGCAGCAGCGGGTACTCGCGGATCGCGACGCGACGCCACGCGGAGCCGACCCCGAAGGCCACCGCCTTCACCCCGGTCGTCCCGACGTCAAGCCCGACGATCACCTCGGGAGCCGTCACAACCCCACCGCAGCAAGCTCGTGAACCTGATCGACGACGGCGGCCACCACCGCCTCGTCATCTCCGAGCGCAGGATCGAGATCGCTCAATACCCGCCGCACCCCGGTGAGGATCGGGCCGGACGCCATCGCCACGAGTGCGGTCGACCGCACGTCCACGACGGGCGCGCCCATCCCCCGCAGATGGCAGATCCAGGCAGCCAGAATGCGCGTGTCCGCGAGGGGAACCCGGCCTTCCGCCCGCTCGGCGCGCAGCACCGGCAGGAGCCGGATCGGCAGCTTCTGGGATCCGTCGGCGGCGATCTGCGCGAGCCGGTGGCGGATGCGCGGATTGGCGAAGCGGGCCAGGAGGGCACGGCGGTAGGTGTCAACCGCGGCTGCCGGCTGGGTCAGGTGCCGTGCGGCTTCACCCCACCACTGCTCGACCCAGGCGAGGCAGGCCTCATCGGCGATGGCTTCGGCCACCGTCTGGTGACCGCGTATCGAGCCGGCATAGGCCAGCAGCGAGTGCGCCCCGTTCAGCATCCAGAGCTTGCGGTTCTCATACGGCGTCGCGTCGGAGGTGAAGCTCGCGCCGGCGTCCTGCCAGCTCGGACGTCCCGCCGGGAAGTCGCCGCACAATGCCCATTCCGTAAAAGGTTCGGTGACCACGGGAGACTCGTCACGCACGCCGGTGGCGGCAAGCACGGCCGCGCGGTCCTCGGGTACGGACCGCGGGGTGATGCGATCGACGGCGGTCGTGACGAAGGACACGGCGCCGGTGATCCACTGCGCGAGCGCCGGGTCGATGAGCTCAGCGAGCTCAGCCACCACCTGGGCGGCGGCCGCCCCGTTGCCCGCCATGTTGTCGCACGGTACGAGAGCCAGCGGGCCTGCGCCCATCCGCCGGCGGGCAGCGAGGCCGGCGACGAGGCGTGCGGGGGCCGTCCGTACGGGAGCCTCCGGATCCGCTCGCAGCGCCTCCAGGTCTGCCTGCAATTGCGGGGCTGCCACGTCCAGCCCACCGTCCGGGCGGCGCAGGTAACCGGCTTCCGTGACCGTCACCGTGACCACAGCGAGCGAGGACGAGCGGAAGTAGCGCAGCCACGCTTGATGGTCGGCTGCCGCGTGCGCCCGTGACACGCTGCCGACCACCTCGTAGCGATCCCCTTCAGCTGCCCGTGTGATGAGCGTGTACAGCCCGCCTTGCGCCTCCAGCGGCGCGGCCAGCCCGGCCCCGCGGCCCGCGAACGCGGCGTACCCCCACTCGTCGCGGGCCGGGGAATGCTCGGTGTACCAGGCCTGATGGGCACGGAAGAAGTTGCCGAGCCCGAGGTGGACCATGCGTACCGGCGCCGCGATTCGCCCTTGGCCCGCCGCCCGGGACAGCCTGCCGGTCAAAGCTTGAACACCGCTCGGGGTTGGCTGCTCGCCAACTCGATCGCGGTGAGTGCGGCTTCCTCCTCGTCGAGGCGATGCTCGGCCACCAAGCCGGCCAGGTAACCGGCGTCGACCCGGCGCGACATGTCATGGCGAGCCGGAATCGAGCAGAACGCCCGGGTGTCGTCGACGAACCCCGACGTTCGGGTGAACCCCGCCGTCTCGGTGACCGCCGCCCGGAAGCGGCGCATCGCCTCCGGCGCGTCGAGGAACCACCACGGGACCCCGATGTAGAGCGCGGGGTAGAAACCGGCGAGCGGGGCGAGTTCGCGCGACCAGACGGTCTCGTCGAGCGTGAAGGCCACGAGATGAAATCCCGGGTGGGTACCGAACCGGGCAAGCAGCGGACGCAGCGCATCGGTGAACTCGACACGGATCGGGACGTCCGAACCCGTGTCCGGGCCGAAACGCTCGTACGTCGCCGGGTGGTGATGGCGACGCACTCCAGGGTGCAGCGTCATCACCAGCCCGTCATCGCACGACATCCGTGCCATCTCCAGCACCATGTGCCGGCGGAACGCGAGGCACTCTGTCGCAGTCGCCTCGCCAGCGCGGGCGGCCCGGTAGATCCGCGCTGCTTCAACCGGCTCCAGTGGGTCGGTGCGGGCGTCAGCATGGCTGTGATCGGCCGACACCGCGCCGTGGGCGATGAAGTACCGGCGGCGTTCCTCGAGCGCCGCGACGTAGCCGGCGTAGCTGCCGACGTCCACGCCGGACGCTTCCTGGAGGCGGGCCAGCGCATTCCCCCATTCCTGCTCCGCGGGCTCCAGGTAACGGTCGGGGCGGAAGGTCGGGATGACCCTGCCGGCCCAGCTCGGGTCGGCACTGAGCGCGGAGTGCGCCGCCAGATCCGACGCGGGGTCATCCGTCGTGGCCAGCACCGAGATGCCGAACCGCTCGTAGAGCGCCCGCGGACGGTAGGCGTCCTCGGCGAGGCGGGCCGACAGGGCGTCGAAGAGCCGGTCAGCCGACGCGGCGGACGGGCGTTCGGTGACCTGAAAGATCTCGGCCAGCTCCGCCTCGAGCCAGTAGCGCACCGGGGTGCCGCGAAACACGGGCCAGTGTTCGCACAGCAGCCGCCACGCCTGGCGGGCCGCCGGCTCCGACAGCTCACCCTGGCCGACGCCGAGGTCCTCGAGTACGACCCCGTCGGCGTGCAGCAGGCGCGTCACGTAGTGATCCGGGGTCACCAGCAGGCTCGCTGGATCGGCGAACGGCGCGTCCGTGAGCAGGATCCGGGGATCGACGTGCCCGTGCGGGCAGATCAGCGGAAGGTCGCGTACGCGCTCGTACAGCCGACGCGCGATCCGGCGCCGGCCGGGGTCGGCGGGAAACAGCCGGTCGGGCTCCATCCGCAGGCCCGCCTCGCCATACCCCACCGGCGTACTCTTTCTGCTTTGCCGCACTGACGCAACCGGCCGCCCCGGGAGTTTCCCATGACCTCGACACTCGGGGGGAACGCGACGCTCGCTCGCATCGGTGGCCCCGAGCGCGTGCTGAGCGAGCGCGAGGTCGACGGCTTCGTCCGCGAGCAACTGGCGGGCGTGGACCTCGACGGCCGCAGCGTCTGCGTCCTGGTTCCCGATGCGACGCGAAGCTGCCCGCTGCCGCTGCTCCTGTCTGCGGTTCACGGGGCGCTGCACGGCCGGGTGAGCCGGCTGACCGTGCTCGTCGCGCTCGGCACGCACGCCGCCATGAGCGAGGACGCGCTCGCCGCCCATCTGGGTTACGCCTCCGGCGATCCCGGCGCGCGCTATCCGCACACCTCGATCCTGAGCCACGGCTGGTGGGACCCATTGACGTTCGCCGACGTCGGCATATTGACGGCCGACCGGATCAGCACGCTCTCGGGAGGGATGCTTCACCACACCGCGCACGTGCGCATCAACCGCGCCGTCGTCGAGCACGACGTGACGCTCATCCTGGGGCCCGTCTTTCCGCATGAGGTGGTCGGCTTCTCCGGCGGCAACAAGTACCTGTTTCCCGGGGTTTCCGGACGCGAGCTCATCGACCTTTCGCACTGGCTCGGCGCGCTGATCACCAGCGCCGGCATCATCGGCACGCGCGGCATCACCCCGGTGCGCGCGCTGATCGATGAGGCCGCCGCGATGGTGCCGAGCCAGCGGCTCGCGTTCTGCGTCGTGACGGCGCCGGGCTCGAATGCGCTGCATTCCATGGCCTTCGGGGAACCGGAGCAGGCTTGGGCGGCCGCGGCCGATGTCTCCGCCGAAACGCACATCCGCTACCTGGCGGCCCCGGTACGGCGCGTGCTCTCGGTGATCCCCGAGAAGTACGACGACATGTGGACCGGCGCGAAGGGCTTCTACAAGGTCGAGCCGGTCGTGGCCGACGGCGGTGAGGTCGTGCTCTACGCCCCTCACATCCGCGCGGTGGCGACCACGCATCCGGCCATCGAGCAGATCGGCTACCACTGCCGTGACTACTTCCTGCGGCACTGGGATCGCTTCAAGGACCAGCACTGGGGCGACCTTGCGCACTCGACCCACCTGAGCGGCGCCGGGACGTATGACGAGATCCTGGGGGAACGCCGCCGGGTCACGGTCACGCTCGCCACGGGCATCCCCGAGGACGTGACCCGGGCGATCAACCTCGACTACCGCGACCCGGCGTCGATCGACGTCGAGGCCTGGGCGGCGGATCCGGAGACGCTCGTCGTGCCGAACGCGGGCGAGGACCTCTTCCGGCTGCGCTGAAAACGACGTGGTTCACGCTGTCGCCTCGATCGCCGCGTAGGCGTCGTGATCCGCGGCCGCCGTGCCGAGGCGGGTCAGGAGCTTCGTCGTGATGGGCGGATCGACCTTGAGCGTGATGCCCCAGAGGAAGAAGCCGTAGATGATGCCGCGGCGCACCCCGCGCCAGGCCTCATCCCTGGAAGGCGCGTTCACTCCGGCAGCGGTGAGCTCGTCGAGGTAGTGCCGGATGAGGTCGTTCTCTGACGTGCGGCGGTCCTCGACGCTCAGCGCCGACGCGAGGTGGTAGCCGACGTCGAGATACCACGGACCCCGCTGGACGATCTGCCAGTCGACGAAGCAGGGCCGGCCCGAGCCGTCGAGATACAGATTGCCGACATGGGCGTCGCCGTGGATCAGCGACCAGGGGCTCTCGACCGGCGCGTCGGCCGCGAGCACGTGAAGCGCGTCGACCAGCCGCTGGGCGTCGCGTACCCCGCCCGGCACCCCAGCGCCGATGGGGCCGTCGAAGTTGAAGCGCACATCATCGACACCGCGATGCAGCAGGTAGCTCTCGAGCCGAGAATCGAGCCAACTCTCCTTGGTGTACAGAGGGTTTTCCCACGTCGCCGAATGCAGCTTGGCGAGCTGCGACAAGCTCTCCGCGGCCTGCTCCGGCGAGTAGTCGCTGAGGGCGTCGAGGAAGACCGCGCCGTGCGGCACGACGTCCTCGGTGATGAGCACCCCGTGACGCGTCGCCGGATCGACGTCGGCGTACACACTTGTCAGCACGCGCATGCCCGTGGCGGCGGCCACGTCCCGGTAGAAGTACGCCTCGGGTTCACCGACCTGCCGAAACGCCTTGCCCACCTCGCTGAAGTAGCCCTTGCCGCACAAGTTCGGTGACAGGCCCTCGGGGACGCCGCCGGCGCACTCGATGCGGAAGCGGGCGTTCGTCGCGACCCGGCTGATGACCGGGCCAGGCGTCACGGCCGTCACCTGGATGCCGGGGAACCGGGGCGCGAGGGCGGCCGTGAGCCAGGTCGGCGACTGGAGCGTCTCGAGCGTGTCAGGGACAGGGACGCTCATGAGGCCCGTTCGAGGACGACGACGGGAATCTGCCGGCCGGTACGGGTCTGATAGACGTTGAAATTGGGCCAGATGCCCGTCATCAACGCCCATAGCCGCTCGCGCTCGGCACCTTCCGCGGTGTGCGCCCGCGCGGCGAAACGCTCCGGGCCCACCTGCACCTCGACCGCCGGGTCAGCCGTGAGATTCAGGTACCAGTTCGGATGCGTGGGCGCCCCTCCTTGCGAAGCGATGACCACGTACGCGTCGCCGTCCTGCCCGTAAATCATGGCTGATTGCCGGGACTTTCCGGAGGTGCGGCCGGTCGTCGTGAGCACGAGCGTGTGGACGCCGCTCCACACATGCCCGACCTCACCCCCGGTCTCCAGGTAACGGCGAACGTGCTCGTCGCCGACCAGGGTGAGGTCGGGGGGCGTGTAGCCGGGCTCGCTCATCGACTGCCCACCACCACGTGCTTGAGCTCCTGGAACGCGCGAATGCCGGCAGCCCCTCGCTCGCGTCCGTAACCGCTTTGCTTGTAGCCGCCCATCGGCGTGTAGCCCGCCGCCATGCCGGTGTTCACCTGGACCGTCCCGCTGCGCAACCGCCCGGCAATGCTCATCCCGAGCGCCAGGTCTGCGGTGTAAATGCCGTTGGACAAGCCGTATTCGGTGGCATTCGCGATGCGCACGGCGTCGTCGAGATCGCGGTAACCGAGGACGGAGAGCACCGGTCCGAAGAACTCGTGCTGATTGGCGGGGTTGGCCGGATCGGGCGCGTCGAGCACCGTCGGTTCGTAGAACCAGCCGCGGTCGAGATCGGCCGGTGCGCGCCCGCCCGCGGCCAGTCGCGCGCCGTGGTCCACCGAACGCTGGACCAGTTCGTCGACCCGGCGGCGCTGCTGCTCGGTGATCAGCGGCCCCACCATCGTGCTGGCCTCGGTGGGCGGCCCGATCGTCAGTGTCCCCGCGGCCGCAGCGATGGCGTCGACCACGTCAGCCCGCCGCGCCTCGGGTACCAGCACGCGTGTCTGCAAGGCGCAGCCCTGGCCGGAGTGCGCGGCGAACACGGTCAGCGCTGCGCCGACGACTCCCCCGAGACCCGACTCGAACACGTCGGGCAGATGCAGCGCGACGCTCTTGCCACCGAGTTCGAGAATGACCCGCTTGAGCGTCGTCGCCGCCTGCGACGCGACGGCCCGGCCGACCGTTGTCGAACCGGTGAAGGACACGACGTCGACGTCCCGGTGGGTGCTCAGCAGGACCGCACCGTCATTGCCTTGCTCCACCACGACATTCAGCGCTCCAGGCGGCAGGCCGGCTTCCTCGGCCGCCTCGCCGAAGACCGTCGCCTCGAGCGGGGTGAGCGGGCTCGGCCGGAGCACGACCGTGCATCCCGCGAGCAGTGCCGGGATCACTTTCCACACGTTGGTGATGAGCGGGAAGTTGTACGGGGTGATCGCGGCAACCACGCCCGCCGCCTCGTACCGGCGGATCGACATGCGCACGGCGGAGCCGGCGAAGTGGTCGCCGAGCGGCACCTCGTTGTATTCCCACTCCGGCATGCGTGCGTAGAGCTCAGCAAGCTCGCGCACGCTCGAGATGGCCATGCCGACCTGGGTGAGTTCGGTGACCGTGCGGGGGCAGCCGGCCTCTTCGATGACCGTCTCGATGAGGACATGACGGCGGGCTTCAAGCGCCTCACCGAAGCGCTGGATCACCTTCACACGCTCCGCGGGCGCGAGCCTCGGCCAGGGTCCCTCATCGAAAGCGCGCCGGGCCGCCGCGATTGCCGCAGTCACCTGCGCGGCCGACGCACCCTCGACCGAGGCCACCACTTCACCGGTGGCGGGTGATTCCACCAGCACCGGATCACCCGCGCCAGGCACCCACTCGCCGGCGATGAACGGCTGCCGCGCTGCTACCAGATCAGTCATCTGCGCTCCCTGCACATGGCGTTCATCGGGCGAGATAGCCGCCGTCCACGGGAATGATCGCGCCGGTCGTGTTGGCCGACAGGTCCGACGCCAGAAACAGTGCCGCGTTGGCGCAATCCTCGGGAGTGCTCGCGCGACCGGTGGGGACGTAGGATCCCCATTGCTCGATCTCCTTTTCGCTGCGCGGCGCAAACGCTTCCTTCTCGTCACGACCGAAGTTCGTGAGCAGGGTGGCCGGCGCGATGGCGTTGATCCGGATGCCTTCCTTCGCGACCTCCATCGCCAGCGACTTCGTCAGCAGGATGCCGCCCGCCTTGGTCACCCCGTACGGGACGCCACCGAAGCCGACCATGCCGGCGACCGAACCGGTGTTGACGATGACACCGCCGTCAGTACCAGCCTCCGCCTGTCGCCGGAACTGCAGCACGGCGTGCTTGCAGCCGTAGACCATGCCCATCAGGTTGATTCCGAGCAGGCGATCCCAGTCCTCCTGGGTGTGCTCGGTGAACGTCAGCCCCGGCCGAGGGGTGCTGACGCCGGCGTTGTTGTACATGACATCGAGGCGTCCGAAGTTCTCCACGCCCGCGGCAATCAGCGCTTCGACATCGGCTTCCTGCGAGACGTCGCAAGGGACCGCGACGGCAGCACCGCCGGCCCTTTCCACCAGTGCGACGGTGTCCTGCGCCCACTCGTCGCGCACATCGCCGACGACGATGGATGCTCCGTGCTCAGCGAACAGGACGGCCGCTGATCGACCTACGCCTGACCCCGCGCCCGTAATGACGCAGGACTTACCTTCCAGCAGCTTCACGAGGCGCCGCCGAAAACGACCGGAACCGCGTCGGGTCCGCGCTCGTACAAGCCGATCACCCGCGGCGCCGGACGATCCGGATCGAGTCGCAGCCCGGGCAGCCGGTCGAGCAAGGCCCCGACGCCGTAGGAGATTTCCATGCGCGCCACATGCGCGCCGAGGCAGGTGTGCGGGCCGAAACCGAAGCCGAGGTGGGCCTTCACCGGCCGGAAGGGGTCGAAGTCGTCGGGACGTTCCCACCGTGACGGGTCACGGTTGGCGGCCGCCAGGCAGGCATGGACGACGGCGCCGGCCGGCAGGTCGACGCCGCCCAGCGTGCAGTCGCGCGCCACGAACCGGGCGAAGACCGGGTCGGTCGGGATCCAACGCAGCGATTCCTCGACCACACCGCGCAGGAAGGCGCGCTCGGCCAAGGCCGCCGCCAGCGCCTCCGGATGGTTCAGCAGCGCGACGATCGTCAGGCCCAGCTGCTTCCACGTCGTGCCCGAGCCCGCCGCGAGCAACAGGAACGCGAACGCGAGCACCTCCTCATCAGTGAGGCGATGCACTTCCCCGTCCTCGTCGGTCACTTCGGCCTGGACGAGCACGCTGATCAGGTCGTCGGTGGGCTGCTCGCGCCGCGCGGCAATGATGGGGATCAGCAACCGCGCGAGGGTCGCTGTGTCCTGGCCGTCCGAGGTCACCGCGGCGCGTACGTCGAGCGCCTCCTCCATGGTGATGCCGAAGCTGCCAGTGATCGTCAGCAGCGGGATGGGGGCGCAGAATTCCGCGTTGAGGTCGGCGCGTCCACCGCCGACGAGGCCGTCGATCAGACTGGCGACGGTGCCGCGGATCCAGTTGTCGAGCCACCACACCGCTCGACCGGGAACGAACGAGGGTTGCACGAGTTTGCGGTAGCGGCGATGCCGTTGCCCGTCCATGAAGAGGATGGCGGCGTCGGGCATTGCCGTCTCGCCGGGCAGCGGCACGGGATTGGTGATGAAGTCCTGATCGTCCTGCAAGATCCTGGCGCACGTCTCGTAGTCGTATGCCGAGAAGTGCGGCCGGTCGGGATACGGCAGCCCCTGGAAGAAGACGTCACCGGTCCAGCCGAGCGCCTCGTGCGGCGCCCCGGGGTGCACCGGGCCGGTCTCGCGCAACCGCTGAAACGTCGGGTACGGGTCGGTGTCGAACGCTCCCCCGCGCGACGCGTACACGTCGCTGCGAAGATCGAACAGCGACCGGAGGCGATCGCGGTCAAGGACCACTTTTGTCATGCGTCCCCCCGGACGAGCCTCAGCGCGCCGGTCGGGCAGCCCTCGACTGCCCCGGCCACCCGCTCGTCGCCGGTGACCACCGGCCCGACCAGCACGACGGCACCGGTGTCATCGACGTCGAACACCTCCGGGACAGCGAACGCGCAAGCACCGGAGCCGATGCAGACCGCCCGGTCCGCCTCTACGACCCAGCCCGAAGTCACCGCGCGACCATAGCAGCGCGGCGAATTGCTGTCACTGGCGCTAGTATTTCGTCATGCCCCTCGCGCCTTCGCCGGCAGTCATCCGCGCCGCCGACGTGCTTCTCGCACTGGCCGCACACCCGACGAGGCCGTTCACGGTCACCGAGCTGGCCCGGCGGGTCGGTATCCCGAGAGCCACCTGTAGCTCGCTACTCCTCGGCTTGGCCGAGCGCGGTTTCGTCCGGCGCGACGCGGCTCTGCGGTACGAGCTCGGGCAGGCGGGCATCGTTCTCGGTGACGCGGCCCGGGCCGCCAATCCGGCGCTGCGCGCGGCCGGGCTGCACGCCGAGGCGCTCGCGCGGGCACAGTCATGCGTCATTGCGGTGACCATTCGCGACGGTGTGCAGACGCGGGTGGCGAGCGTGTTCGACTTCGGGCCCTCGTTCGGGATCCGGCCCCGGGCGGGCGACGCGATCGCGCTCGTGCCCCCGTTCGGCGCCACCTTCGTCGCGTGGGAGGACGAGGCGCAGGTGCGGGCGTGGCTGCAACGCGCCGACCCGCCGCTCACGCAGGCCGAGGTGAAGCGCTACCACCAGGCGCTTGCCGCGGTGCGCCGCCGCGGCTTCAGCATCACCGTCTCCCCCGGACGCCAGCCTGAGCTGGCGACGGCACTGGAAAGACTGCTCGGCGACCAGAGTCCCGACGATCCGGCTCCGGCCCGTGATGAGGCGATCCGGGTCGTCACCCATAGCGAGTACCTGACGTCCGAACTCGACCCGCGGGGCTCGATCCGGCTCACCCAGGTCTCGGCTCCGGTCTTTCAACCCGATGGTGACGGCGAGCTGGGAGGGCCGGCAGGGCTCGGAGGGAAGGTGGCCGCTTCCATCATGCTGCTGGGCCCGAGCCATGACCTCACCGTCTCTGAGATCACTGGCTTGGGCGAGCTGGTGCTCGGGGCCGCCAACCGCGCGACCGGCGAAATCGGCGGACGGCCGCGCTGACCGCCACCTCGCGAGCCGATCTCAGATCAGTGGTCGCGCACGATCTGCCTGGTGATCTCCGAGCCGCAGTTCCGGCAGCGATAGCGGACTTGCTCCCCCGCGGCAAGCCGGGCGTGAACGGATGCCTCCGCGGAGTGCCGGGTGAGCTTTCCGCAACGAGCGCAGTACGGCGGGGTCATCCACACGCACAGGCCGGAGGCGAACGCGACGGGTAGCAGCGCGGTGAGCGCCGGCGGCGACGCCAAACTGGCGAAGCCGTAAGCAATGGTCGTTGCCGCCGCGAGAGCGTTGAGCTCTTGCCGCGGCTGGCACCCGTACTTCCATGACGGGAAGAGCCGACCCGGATCCCACGGGTTCATGTTCAAGAGCGTTCCCCACGATTGTGTGGCGAAGGTTGCTGCTCAGACATGGGCGGGCATCAGAGATGGAAAGCACTTCGCATCGACGGCGCGGTCCGGGCGCCGGCGAGCAACGGCAGGCCGAGGGTCTCCTCGCTCAACCGGAGCAGCGAGTAGTGGTTGAACGACGTCGCGCTCGAGGTCCCCGGCTTGACCTCGGGGGCGACGACGATGGTCGGCGCCCGGTTACTGGTATTCGCCGTGCGGTCGTCGGTGTCCCACGTGATGACGAGGAGCGTGGAGCCTGCTTGGTAGCCGGCGGACTTGATCACCTTGGGCACGAACGTCTTCAGCCACGCGTCGCCTTGCGCGATGCTCCCGTCGTGCATGTCGTGAAGCATGTTGGGGGTCACGAACGTGTACCGGGCCGTGAAAGCCGGCGTGCTCGGTAGCGGGATGTTCTGCTTGCCGCACGCTTTCGCGAGCGGGACGAAGTACGGGGCCGGGTTGTGCTTCACCATGTACGGATAGGCGTTGGAGCGGTCACAGTTGACCGGCATCGACTCCGACACCGCCGCCCAGGACGTGCCGGTCTGGCTGAAGATGCTGGCGGCGCTCAACGGATGCGCCGACGGCGGGTTGTCATCGCGGATACCGAAGGTCGACCCCGCGGTCACCGCCAGATAGTTGGGCAACGACGGGTAGGCGACTCCGTGGTACTGGGTGGCCAGGCCGCAGGATTTCGCCAGGCCGTTGAGGTACGGCGCGGCTTTGTTACCGATGATCTGATTGAAGGACCTGTTTTCCATCATGACGACCACGACATGGGCATACGTCGCTCTGGGAGCCGTCCCGGCGCACGGGCGCGCGGCGCTCACTGCCGCGAAAGGCGGACTCACCGTCGCGGCGCACGCCACCGGCGCGAACAACGACAACGCCGCAGCCATGAACAGAAACCGGCGGCGAGCGGAGTTCGGGCGCGTCAACCAACCGCGGTTCATGACGACCTTTCTTTGCTGCGCGAACCTTCCCAGCCGCCATGGGCAGGGAAGGTCAGCGTCGTTGGAGCTGACCCACAGTCAATCGCATCAGCGCTCGCACGATGGCTACCAGGGAGAAAGCCCCAACACGAAAGGACGTTCTGCGTCTCACCGTCGCGACACGCGCCTGCTGCACCCTGACGACATCCGACTCCAACAGGTGTCCCAGCAAATGCGTGAGGAGGCCTCTGTGCCGACGCAGGTACAGCCGGCCTTGCCGGTGACCCGTCAGCGCCCCCGGCTGCCCCTCCTAGCCACCGTGTACTGGGCTCAGGTCGCCTGATGAGTCCCGAGATAAGCGCGGAACGTCAGCAATTGCAGGCAGGTGAACCGCAGGCGCAGCTCACGCCCTCCTGGGCCGGCATCCCACCGCGCCGACGGCCGGGCCAGCCGGGACCACCAGCGTCACCAGTTCGCGGGCCGAAGCGACGCGACCTGCTGCGGATCGTGCTCATCATGCTCGCCGCCGAGATCTTCGTGGCCACGGTCGTACCGCTCACCGGCGTCTCCTACGACCTGCGCGGCGGCCTGTTCATCTGGCTGCTGACGCTGCTGGCCGTGACGCTCGACCTGGGTGTCGCGCTCGCCTGGAATCGCTGGCCGGCGCGGATGCAGCTGCTCGGCCGGTGCGCCGGGATCGTGCTCATCTCCTGCGCCGGCGCCCTCGTCGCCTTCGTTTACCTCAACAAGCAAGAGGGCTTTTACGCGAGTTTCTCCGACGTCTGGGGATCCGCTCAGCAAACGACCGTCGTGCCGCACTACCCCGAGGACAAGTCCCATGCCCGACTCGACGTGCTGGCCAGCGACTGGCAGCCGGGAGCTGCTGCGGCGGCGCGTCGCGGTGAAGGTACCGTCCTTCCGGTGCGCCTGTATGGCGCGCGCAGCCACATCAACCGGGGCGGCTACATCTACCTGCCGGCGGCGTACTTCATCGGGTCGCACAGCTTGCAATTCCCCGTCGTGGAACTGCTGCCCGGCCAGCCCGGCGGTCCCGCGAACTACCTGCGCCAGCTGGGGCTCGCCGGGCTGCTTAACCAGGAGATCAGGGCAAACCGGATTCCTCCGATGATCGCGGTCCTGCCCGAGGTCACCCTCCACACGATCTTCACTGAATGTGTGAACGCGGTGCACGGCCAGCTCAACGAGACGTACCTGACCAGTGACGTCGTCGACGACGTGAACGCGACCTTCCGAACGCTGCCCGGACGCACCTGGGGGCTCGCCGGGTACTCCACCGGCGGCTTCTGCGCGGTCAATCTCGCCAGCCACCATCCTGACCGCTACGCCGCCGCCGCCAGCCTCTCGGGCTACTTCCAGCCCGCGAAGGATCCGCACACCGCGCAGCTGTACGCGGGAAGCAAGACCGCCCGGCGGCGCAACTCGCCGGATTGGTGGGTGTCGCACACCTCGCCGGTAGTCCCCCCGCTGTACGTGTTCGCCTCCGGGCAGGACCCCTTCGCCGTCCGACAATGGCGGACGTTCCAGCACCTGGTGAAGCTGCACGCGCCGCTCCTGCCCGTCACGTTCGACATGTTGCCGACGGGCGGTCACAACTGGACCGTCTGGAAGATCGGCTTGCCGAAAGCCTTGGAATTCCTCAGTACGTATTTGCCGATGCCCCTGAACCGCTGACCTCGCAAGTCGCGGATCTTTCCGGTCGCGGCGCCCGGCCGCGTGAGCCTGGATCCGCAGATGCGTGTGGTAGGCATGGCCCGTGCATCGGCGGGCCGCATTCAGCCCGCGTCGGCTGGGGTTGTCGGGCGCTCTCGCGCTGCTGGCCGTTCTGGTCGCCGCCTGCTCCCCCGGCGCATCACCCACCGCGTTCCCGGTAGGAAGCGTCCCCACCACCGGCCCGCTGTACTTCGGCTCGTCAGCGTTCCACGGCTGCACCGCCAGCGTGGTATCCAGCCCGACGCGAAACCTGCTGATCACCGCCGCGCATTGCCTCTGGGGCACCGGCACGGGCATGATCTTCGTTCCCGGGTCGGTGAACGGCAGCGAACCGTACGGCCGCTGGACCGTCACCGCGGCGTATGCCGATCCGGGATGGCTGCGCGATGAAGATCCGCTGCGGGACGTCGCCATCCTGAAGGTCGCGCCGGACGCCATTTTCGGAACGTCCCTTCAGGTGCAGCAGGTGACGGGCGGAAACCGGCTCATCGTCACCCCGGCTGCCATCGGCCAGATCCAGGTGCCGGCCTACGCGGCGGGCGTCGGTGGACGGCCTTTCGACTGCTTGGTGACGGCGTATCGCACGGGCCCATACACCGCGTTCGACTGCGGCGGCTACGTCGGGGGTACCAGCGGAGCGCCGTTCATCCAGGGCTCGAGTGTGCTCGGCGTCATCGGCGGACTGCATCAGGGCGGCTGCCTTCCGTCCACCTCGTACTCGGCGCCGTTCGACGCGACGACGATCGCCCTCCTCAACCGGGCGGCATCCGGCGCGGCGGGCGACGATCTGCCCGCTCCCGGCGCCGACGGCTGCTGACCCCCGGCCAAGCCGACGCCTGCCGCTTTCATGTTTCGGCTTCCCACCAGGCGTTGCGGCGCTATCGTCCTCGAAACGCTGATCACCGAGGGAGCGAGCGCATGCAACGCGGTCGGGTGCCCCGCGCGATCGGTGGCCACCAGCAGTTCACGTGTTCCACGTCCGCGTGTCCGGCAACGGTGTGGTCGGCACTCACCGATCCCGAGCAGACTCAGGCTTACCTGTACGGGCTGGCGGCCCACTCCTGCTGGCAGGTCGATGCTGCCCTCGAATTCCACCATGAGCAGCACACGCTTCACGGTCGGGTGATGCACGCCGATGCCCCGTGCCGGCTCTCCTACTACCTGGCGGCCGGGCCGGACGACCCGCCCACCTACGTCACCTGGCAGATCAGGTCCTCGCCGGCGGGCTCAACGATTCGGCTGCAGATCGACGAGACCGACCCTGCCGTCGCCGATACCGACGAGGAAGCCGAGGACACCTGGCTCCCGGTCCTCGCAGCGCTGCAACGACACCTCGAGAGCTAGACCTTCACCGCGGCGATGAGTTCATGCGGCAGTTCGACGCCGTTTTGGGCAAGAGGGAGGCCGAGGTCGACGCCTACCTGAACCAGCTGGAGAACCGAAGCGCTCGACGCTCAGCCAACTGCGCCGCGACATCCTCGCCGCGATCCCTGGCGCGGAACAGTGCATCTCCTACGCCGTGCCGGGCTTCAAGGTTGACGGCAAGACGATGCGACTCCGGCAGGCATTCCCGGGGCGAGGCGACCGCAGCTGAGCGAGAACCAATAGGCGAAGCGGGGCCCAAGGTCACTGCTGCCTTGGCAGAAGGGCCGTAGCGGTGGGCGGTGAGAGCACCCATGCTGTGCCTACCGGCAGGGCAGTTGCTCAGCGTCAAGGAGGTGCCGGCGCATGGCGAACCGCCCCGTCTGAGCGTGCTGCGTTCCTGGCCGGGTGATCGGCGGTCTCGCTCCCGCAAGCATCGCGCCAACCGATGGCTGGCGGACCGAGCTGGTTGAGCAGGCAGCGGGATTGGAGCTGCGAGATGAATGAGGCAGACAACGAGCTTCGCGGCGCGTTCGGACCGCTGTCGGTAGCAGTGATCGGTCTCGGCACGATCGGCGGAACCGTCGCCCGGCACTTGGTCGGCGCGGACATCGCGGTCACTGTCTTCGACGTTCGGGCCGAGGCGACCGACGAGTTCGTGTCGCAGGGTGCCCGGCGGGCGAGCTCGTGTGCAGACGCCGCGACCGGCGCCGACGTCGTCATCGAGGCAGTGGTCAACGACGCCCAGTTGCTCGACGTCACGACAGGCCCGGACGGCGTGCTGACCACCTTGCGGCCAGGAGCCGTGATCATCCTGCACAGCACCGTGCGGCTGAGCACCGTGCAGCAGGTGGCTGCGGCGGCCGCTGCCAAGAGTGTGCGCGTGCTGGACGCAGGCGTCAGCACCCGCGGCAGCCACGACACGGGCAAGCTTGCAGTGTTCGTCGGCGGCGACGCAGATGACCTGGAGCTGGTGCGTCCGGTGCTGTCGCGGTACACGCATTGCCTGGACTACCTGGGTCCGCTCGGCAGTGGCATGACGGCCAAGCTGGTGCGCAACCTGCTGGGCTACCTGTTCATGGCCGCCGCCTACGAGCCGCTGGCTCTCGCGGAGGCTGTCGGCGTCGACCTGAACGTGTTCCGCCGCATCATCGAGGAATCCGACGTCGCGTCGCAGGCGCAGCTCGTTCTCCAGCTGCCGACCACGCATCCGCTCACCGAAAGCAAGGTCGCCGCCGCGACCGTCGAGAACGTGACCGGGCTGCGCGGCGAGCAACTCCGCGCCTTCCTCGAATCAAGCGCGTCGATCATGGAAAAGGATCTCGACGACATCATCGCGCTCGCCGACGACGCCGGCTTCGAGGTGACGCTGGCCAAGAACGCCCGCCGGCTGGTGCGCGAATTCATTCTGTTGCCGCCCGCGGATCAGAGCCCCACGTCTGATCCGGAATCCGAGGCCTATCAGCGCGGCGTGGCCGCACTGCGCCGGGTCTACGCCGGCGAGATAGTCGAGCTCCCCGAAGGCACCTTGGCATTCAACGACGTCATGATCAAGACGCTCTTCGCCGAAGTCTGGAACCGCGACGTGCTCTCGATGCGCGATCGCCGCCTCCTGTTGCTGGGCACGATCGCCGCCCGCGGCGCGCCGGATATGTGGCGCATCCACGCTCGCGCGGCGCTGCGCAACGGCGAGCTCACGCCGGACGAGCTGCGCGAAACGTTGATCATGCTCGCCCCGTACGCCGGATACCCCGCCACCGGGCCACTGATCGTGATGTGCGAAGAAGTGATCGGCGCTGTACAGCAAGAACGATCTCAAGGCGTGAACTGACGGGTCGCGGACCGGTGACGGAGCGCCGAGGCCAGCGGCATCCATGAGCTCGGCCAGGGCTGCCGGCACGCGGTCGGCGAGCAGCCATGCATCGCCGACGATGTCGGGGTCGACCGTGATCCCGAGGTCGATGCGGTCGTCGTGGACATCGGCACCGAGGCGACGAGCGGATGATCCGGGAGCAGGCCGGTCGCGTTGAGGTGCTCGCGCACCGCGCCGGCGACCGTTGCCACCGCCAGGTCATTGACCGTGACGCCGAAGGCCTCCTTGGCCTTGGTCAGCGTCGACACGACTGCGCGGCTCAGCAGCTCAAGAGATGACGGCTCCTTCGGGTCAGCTTCGGCGCTGACGAGCGGGTCCGAGGTGGCCGTCGGAAAGCCCACGTTCAAACCGGCCTCGCCGAAAGATCACAAGCCAAACCCTGAACCCACACAGCCGTCCGTCCTTCACGGCTCGGCGTGCGACACGGCGACGGCAAGCTGATCAAGGATAACGTTGTTAGCAGGCTCGGACGCCTCAGCCAACCGCAGACGGTGAGCCCTCGGAGCGCGACTTCTCCGGGTTGATGCCGTAGTGCACTTCCGCGTGGCATCGGCCCTCAGACCGCGTGACCTTAGACCCTGACCATCGGCCACACGCCGTTGGTACGTTCCGCGAAACGCCGAAAGGAATCAGGCCCCCGAAGGATCCGCCAAGCCGCGATGTGACCCGCTTTCCGGCCGGTGCTGGCCGCGTCACCACGGTCAGGAAATGGGAGGCGCCATGCCACGCTTGTCGGGTACGGACACCATGATGCTGGCGGCCGAGACTCCGTCGTGGCATTTCCACGTCGGTGGTTTGACGATCGTGGAGAGTGACGGTGATCCTGCCGCCACCGTGCAGCGCATCGCCGCTGAGATCGAGCAGCGGCTTGCGCTGGCGCCGAAGTTCATGTGGAAGCTGCGCACCGTGCCGTTCGGACTGGACCGTCCGGTGTGGGTGCGCGATGAAGACTTCGACATCAGCCGGCACATTCACTTCGTGACGCTGCCCTCACCGGCGGGTCGCCGTGAGGTCGCCGCGCTCGCCGGACGGATCATGTCGACGCAACTGGATCGCCGTTATCCGCTGTGGGAGATGTACCTCATCGGCGGCCTCGGCAACAACCGCGTGGCCACCTTGATGAAGTGCCATCACTCGATGATGGACGGAGCCAGTGGCTCGAATCTGGCCACGATCTTGGACGACATCGAGCCGCACCCGGCACACCTGCCGCAACCGACGGGAAATGAACCGCAGGTGGGTGCGAGCCCTTCCCGGCTCTCCCTTTTGGTATCAGCCGTACCGCGCCTGGCAATGACGCCTGTGCGCCTCGGCCAGGGCGGTCTGGCCTTGGCGCGCCGGGTCGCCACGATCCTCACGTTCTCGGGCGACGAGGGACAGGTGTACCGCTACACGGGGGCGCCGCGGACCTCATTCAACGGCACGATCGGGCCGCGCCGCGCGTTCGGCTTCAGCTCGGTCGCACTCGCGGACGTACTTCTGCTGAAGAAGACGTTCAACGTCAAAGTCAACGATGTCGTGCTGGCGCTGTGCGCCGGTGCGCTGCGCAACTACCTGATCGGCAACGGCGAGCGCACCGAAACCCCGCTGGTGACAGGCGTTCCCGTTTCCACCCGGGGCACGGACACGACCATGGACAACCAGATCGGCACGATGTGCGTACCGCTCGCCACCGACATCGCCGATCCCGTCCAGCGACTGCTGAAGATTCACCAGAACGCTCAGGCCGCGAAGGCCATGCACCACGAGATACGTGCGCACGCGATGCCGTCCATGGGCGAGTTGGCATCGCCTGCGGTGCTCGAGTTCTTGCTGCGAGCCCTCGCCCAGACTCATCTCGCCAGTCGCTTACCGACGCCCATGAACACGATCATCTCCAACGTTCCTGGACCTCCGTTCGACCTGTTCATGGCCGGCGGGCGGATTACGGGCATCTTCCCCACCAGCGTGATCGTGGAGACGATGGGCCTCAACATCACGCTGTTCAGCTACGGAGATCGAATCGATTTCGGCGTGTATGTCGACCCGGAGGCCGTTCCGGAACCTTTCTTGGTAGCCGACGGCATACCCGCGTCGTTGCGTGAATTGCTTGCCGGCGCCGGGCTCGGTGAGCCAACCGCCGTCCTCGATCCTTTCGGCGAGCCGACCGCCGCACGCCCTAGGCGGGACGCTCACCGCGTTGGTTAGCCGGCAACCACGGCGAGATGAACGACTGCACGGGCCACTCCGAGCGCACCACGGCGAAGCAGAGGAGAAAAAGTGTCTGTGAATCGGCTTCCACGAGTAAGGCGGGTCGGGATCGTGGCAGCCACGGCGACCCTGTTCGTCGCCGCCGTGGCATGCGGCCGGTCGTCGAACGTTCCCACCGGACCGGGCGCCACCACCGGAGGCGCCGCTTCGAATCTCGCATCGAGCAGCAGTGCCGGAGCAGGCGATTTCGGTTCGCTGAAGAAGGTCTGTGCCCCCGGCCCGGGCACGGGTGGTTCTGGTCGCGGCATCGATGGCAAGACGATTCGTATTGGCGTGCTCGGCGATCCCGGCGCGGCCGCTGCCCCCGGCTTGGGGCAGGAGTTCTTCGATGTTGCCAACGCCTTCACGAAGTGGTGCAACGCCGCGGGAGGCATCAACGGCCGCAAGATCGTGGTCGACGCGCTTGACGCCAAGTTGTTCGAAGGGGCCGCCCGCACGATTACGGCTTGCCAGAACGACTTCATGCTCGTAGGCGGCGCCACCGCCCTCGATGCGACCACGGTCAAGGCCCGTGAGGCGTGCAAGCTCGGGTCGATACCGGCCTACACAGCCTCGCCGGAGGCCTACAACTCCAAGTATCAAGTGACCCCCGAAGGCAGTCCGTCGACCGTCTACCCTGTGGCACCGCTACGCCTGCTGGCCGATGCCTACCCGGACACCCAGCAGGGGCTGGGCATTGCGAGCAGCAGCCTGGCATCCCTGCGGCCCCAGGGGCTGCGGGCCCAGGAAGCGTGGAAGAACCTCGGCTACAAGGTGTCTGCGTTGCAGGACCGTCCCGCGCTGGTGGCCAACTACCGGCCGTGGATGGAACAGTTGAAGCAGGCCGGCGCCAAGGCGGACTTCGAAATCGTGGCGACGGATGCCAACCTCATCTTCACCGGCATGCACGACATCGGATACACGCCGGAGTGGCTCCTGTTCGGCCAGCAGTTCTACACCCAGAAATCCGTGCACACCGCCAAGGCCATCGGGTCGATCCCGACCACCTACACGAACCTGTCGAATCTGCCGTGGGAGCTCTCCGGCCAGTTCCCGGTCGTGCAGCAGGCGAAGGACATCATGGCCGCTAACCCAGGAAAGGCTGACTTGGACGCGTTCACCCTGTACGCGTTCGACGCCTGGATGCTCTGGGCGCAGTCAGCCACCGAGTGCGGAACCAACCTCACCCAGGACTGCGTCCTGCAGAAGGCCGGGGCTCGTACGAACTGGGACGCCGGCGGGCTGTTCGCCCCCCTTGCCAAACCGCTGTCCGAGCAACCCTTCTTCGACTGCTGGCTCATGATGCGACTGACCCCGGACGGATGGGTCTACGACACGAAGGTCACTCAGCCGAATCAGGGTCCGTACAACTGCGGTTCGCAAAACCTCGTCACGGTCCACAGCTATCTGAGCGGATGATCCGCAGTTCGCCGGACCGGCAATCGTGTCGGGAAGCGACCTGCTGGGGAGGGACGCCATCCGGCGTTCATTCTCGATGCGGTCATAGGTGAACGGAGGTACCTCGAATGATTTATCGCATGACGGGTATCGACGCGACGTTGTGGCACCTGGAGCGTCCGCATGTATCGCCGCAGGTTATGGCGGCCACGTTGGTGCATGGGTTGGCCGGCGAAAGTCAGGCGCTCGTCGTCTGTTCGCACGTGGGGCGGTGGCAGCCATGAGTGGTTTCAATCTCGCGGACCTGTTCGAGATCGTGGTCGACGCGGCCCCGGACCGAGAGGTTCTCGTCGCCCCGTCCCGCCGGCTCACCCTCGCCGAACTCGATGAGCGCGCGAACCGGCTGGCACACGTCCTGCGCGGATTCGGCATCGGGCGCGGTCACCACGTTGGGCTCCAACTGGTGAACGGCACCGAGTACGTGGAGGGCATGCTCGCCTGTTTCAAGCTCTCGGCAGTCCCCATCAACCTGAACTTCCGCTACGTCGAGGCCGAACTGCGGCACCTGTATGAGGATGCCGACCTCGCCGCCGTCATCCACCACCGCCAGTTCTCGTCTCGGGTCGCCTCCGCGGCGCACCAGACCCCTCTGGTCCAGCAGCTCATCGTCGTCGAGGACGGCACTGACGAGCAGCCGCCGCCGGGGGCGGTCGACTACGAACACGCGATCGCCGCGGCCGACCCCGCTCGTCCAGTCAACGTGGCCCGCAATGGCGACGATCACTACATCGCCTACACCGGCGGCACCACCGGTCTCCCCAAAGGTGTGGTCTGGCGGCAAGAAGACATCTTCTTCGCGGCGATGGGAGGCGGTGATCCGTTCGCCGCCGGCAACGTCGTGAACACTCCGCACGAGCTTGCCGAGCGGCTACCAGAAAGCGGCGTCACGATGCTCGCCACGCCGCCGATGATGCACGTGAGCGCCCAATGGGGAGTTTTCCTCACCCTCTTCACGGGCGGACGAGTGGTGTTCCCCCCACCTGGCAGCCTGGACCCGGAAGCGGCCCTGCGGCTGATGGTTGCCGAGCACGTCAACGTGCTCGTCATCGTCGGCGACGCGATGGCCCGGCCACTTGCCGAGGCGATGAGGCGGGCGAAGGAAGCCGGATCGCCGTATGACCTGTCCGCGCTCGCCGCGATCGGGTCGGGCGGAGCGACGCTGTCGATGACAGCGAAAAGCCAACTGGCGCAGCTACTTCCGAACGCGATGATCATCGATGGCTTGGGTTCGTCCGAGACAGGCATCCTCGGGACCAAGCCGCACTCCTCCGCCGACACCTCCCCCGGGTCACGCTTCTCGGTCAACACGCACACACAGGTGCTCGACGACGACGGTCAACCCGTCGCCCCCGGAAGCGGCATCGCCGGTCGGCTCGCCCGCCAAGGACGCATGCCACTCGGCTATTACAAGGACGAGCCCAAGACCAAAGCCACGTTCCTCTACATCCATGGGGAACGGTGGGCGGTGTCAGGCGATCGCGCGCTGGTTGAAGCGGACGGCACCGTGGTGCTGCTCGGACGCGGCTCGACATGCATCAACACCGGTGGCGAAAAGGTCTATCCCGAAGAGGTCGAGGCCGCGCTGTGGAACGCACCCGAGGTCGCCGATGCGGTGGTCGTCGGCGTACCCGACGCGCGGTGGGGAGAGCGCGTGGTCGCCATCGTCAAACCCGCCTCCGGTCGGAAACCGACACTCGAGGACCTCAGCAAGCACGTACGCGGGCAACTGGCGGGATACAAGGTGCCACGCAACCTCATCCTCGTCGACGCCATGGAACGAACCCCTGCCGGAAAGCCGGACTACACCTGGGCCCGGAAGCTCGCCACGACGAAGGTGAGCGAGGGCCAGCCGGTCAGCCCGACCGGAAGGCTCACCCCGCAAGGAGGAATCGTTGAAACTCCGTGAAATCGCCGACCTGTCTCAGGGGAACTTGCCGTCCTCGTCCGGGAATACCTCATGGCAGGCCAGCTGATCGACAGCGCAGGCCTGCCGGTCGTGGCGGCGCGCGGTGAGGACGAAACCCGCGACGTGGCGATCGATGAGTGGATGGGCGCCGGTCCCGTCCGACAGCGAGGCATCAGGATCGGGAGTTCAGAGTTTGGCTCGTGATCTTTCGACGAGGCCGGTTTGAACGAGGGCTTCGAGGAGGAATTTGCGGACCGGCTTTGATCGCGAGAATCCGGTGTGGCCGCCTTCGTACCATCTGATTTGCGGGTTGCCCCAGTGGTTCCAGAGTCGTTCGACCTGGTCGCGGGGGTGGACCAGCTGGTCGGCCAGGCCGGCGTAGATGAAGCGGCCCTCGAACGGCACTCGCGGTTCGAGTGACAGCGGTGAAATGATGCAGGCCAGCTCTTTCGCCGGCCGGGTGATGCGGGCTACCTGATCTTGCGGGTGGCTACCGGCATGGGTCTCGATCAGGTCGATCAGGTCAACTACCGGCACGCCGGCGACGGCGCAGGCCAGACCGTCCTGGGTGCTGGCGACCAGCGAGGTGATGTAGCCGCCGAGGGAAATGCCGGTGATGCCGATCGAGGACGCCCCGTCCTGGGCCCGCACCCAGGAGATCAGCCGCCGAACATCCCAGACGGACTGCGCGGCACCGTGGACGTTGTTCATCACGTCTTCGCTGGGAAGGGCCGCGTTCTTAGGCAGGTGAAGCTTGCGCGGGCCGTGCAGCGGCAGCACCGGGAACAGCACGTTGAGTCCGAGTTGCTCATGCAGCCACCGGGCACGGAAAAGGGCAAGGTCGATCATGGGCCGTCCCATGCTCGTGCCGTGCACACAGATCAGCCAGGGCCGCGGCTGCTCGTGACGCAGCATCCAGGCATGGGCCTGCTGGTTGGCGGTGAAACTCAGCCACCGCTGCCGGCCCGGCATGCCGGCAGGCGGCTCATACCCACTCGGGAAACTGACATGCTGGTAAGGCTGACGGCGTGAGGCCACCGGCCGGACCGTGACCTTGGACAACACCGGAGGCGCGGCGAAGAACGAGCCCGGCGCCTCGATCCACCCCGCCTCACGGCTAAAAGCGACAGCCGCCACCGTCTCGCGCTCAATCCGCGAAACGTCCTGCGGATCAATCGCCGGCCGCAACACCCGGAAACCGGCCAGCACGACCTCATCAAGAAACGCCTGCCCCGCCAACGCCATCGTCGGACGCACCACCGGCAGCCCCTCAGCAGAACCACGACCAGCCAGATACTCCCGCCACGACCGGGCGTAAAAACCACCCGTCCGCGGAATCGGCGTCATCGCCGCCCGCAAACGCCCCCCACCCCTCCCAGCACCAGCCGCAGACCTGCCCGAAGACCCGCCACCCACACCAGACCCACCCGACACAACCTCAGCCTCTTTCACCGAACGCTCCTCTTGGCCTGGCCACCCGGCTCAGGTATGGCCACTCCTCGCCTCCGGCGGCAGAAGTAGGAATTGGCGCGCGAGGCGACGGGCGTCGCGAGCCAGCCCGACCCGGAAGTCGGCGGCGTCCAGGAGCACGATGGTGTCATCGTCGACCGTCGCTGCTGCCATCTCTCTTTCATCAAGCGCCTGGGGCGTCGGCAGCTGAAGAACCAGCGGCGTCTGCGAGGCGACATCAGATTCCTCGATGATGCGCCGGAAGGCTTTCAGGTCGACGCCGACGGCTTCCGCCAAAGCGAGCGACTCGTGGCCAGCCGCCCTGAACAAGTATCCGAGCAGGTTGCGTACCAGTTTGGGGGGTATTTCGCTGCCGAGAGAGCCGAGGTTGTCGACGCAACGCGTGTACAGCGACAGCACCGGGCGCACGAGGTCCAGATCTTCGGCCTCGCCGCCCCCAAAGACTGCCTGCTTTCCGGTCCCGTGACCGTCGAGCGTGCTGACCCCGGCGTCAAGCACGTGCACACCCCGGTCGGCGGCCGCGGCAGCCACTCGCCGCACAGTGCTGAGTCGCACGCTGCTGTGCAGCACGACGACGGCTCCCGGCCGCAGGGTGCTCAGCACACCGTCGGGGGCTGTCACGACGGCGAGCACTTGGGCGTCGTCACCGACGGCCTCGATGACGACGTCGACGCCGCGCCCAGCATCGGCGTACGACGCGGCCCGGCGAGCGCCACGCGTCACGAAGTCGTCGGTCGCTTCCGAGCGCACGTCACAGACGGTGAGCGTGGCGTCGGAGTCAAGCAGGTAACGGGCGATGGCGCCCCCGATCGCGCCAAGACCGATCACTGCGACGGATAGCGGTCCCAAAGCCCCGCGAGGCTCGTTGCGTTCCTCGTCCATGGCAAGCTCCTCGCGGGTATCCCGAGGATGGCGTACTTGTCGTGCGAAGCGGATAGGCCTTTGTACTGAAGCGGGCGGGACTTCCGGCCGCTGCCCGCAGCAGCACCCGGTTCTAGGCTTCCCGAGACAACAGCGTCCCGGTTCAGCAGGTACCGAATGCCTGTGCGGCACGGCAAGAAATCTCTCCGCGCACAGGCAAGGCCCTATACGCCTCGCTCGAACGGACGCCGAGGAGGCCTGATGATGCGCTTGTCAGGTACGGACACCATGATGCTGGCGGCCGAGACTCCGTCGTGGCACTTCCACGTCGGTGGTCTGACGATCATGGAGAGTGACGGTGATCCTGCCGCCACCGTGCAGCGCATCGCCGCTGAGGTCGAGCAGCGGCTTGCGCTGGCGCCGAAGTTCATGTGGAAGCTGCGCACCGTGCCGTTCGGACTGGACCGTCCGGTGTGGGTGCGCGATGAGGACTTCGACATCAGCCGGCACGTTCGTTTCGTGACGCTGCCCTCACCGGCGGGACGTCGCGAGGCCGCCGCGCTCGCCGGACGGATCATGTCCCGGCCACTGGATCGCCGTTATCCGCTGTGGGAGATGTACCTCATCGACGGCTTCAGCAACAACCGCGTCGCCATGCTGATGAAGTGCCATCACTGCATGATGGACGGCGTCAGCGGCGCCAACTTGACGACGGTCCTGTTCGACCTCGAACCGCACCCGGCGCACCCGCCGCAGCCAACCGGGGCTGAGCCCGAACCGGGCCCGCCACCATCAATGCCCTCCCTATTGGCCTGCGCCATACCGCACGTGGCCGAGACCCCGGTGCGTTTCCTTCGGTATGGCGTCGCGCTCGCCAAACGCGCCGCGATGATGGCCACGTTTTCCACTCCCGGCGGGGAGCTTTACCGGTACACCGGGGCGCCTCGGACATCATTCAACGGCACCATCGGGCCACGCCGCGCGTTCGGCTTCAGCTCCGTCTCGCTCCGCGACGTCCAGCTTCTGAAGAAGAGATTCGGCGTGAAGGTCAACGATGTCGTACTGGCCCTGTGCGCCGGCACGTTACGCAACTATCTGATCGGCAACGGTGAGCACATAACCGCGCCGCTGGTGGCGGGTGTCCCGATCTCGACCCGCGGAGCAGATACCACGATGGACAATCGGGTGGCCATTGGATTTATGAAGATCGCCACCGATGTCGCCGACCCGGTCCAGCGACTCCTGCGCATATACGGCAACAGCCAGGCGACAAAGGACTTGGATCAGGCTGTCCGTTCCCACCCGATTTCTTCGATGGGTGCTTTGGCACCCCCCGGGACGACGACTCTCGCCTTTCGAGCGCTTGCCGACAGCCACCTGGCGAGCCGCTTTCCGACGATGGCGAACACGACGATTTCAAATATCCCCGGGCCGCCGTTCGATCTGTTCTGCGCCGGCGGGCGGGTCGTCGGAATCTATGCAACCAGCATCATCATGGAAACGATGGGCGTGAACATCACACTGCTCAGCTATGGCGACCAGATCGATTTCGGAGTGATCGCGGACCCGGACCTCGTGCCTGACCCGTTCCTCATCGCGGATGGAATTCCGGGCGCGCTGCGGGAGCTGCTGGCGGCCGCCGATCTCGGTGAACCAACGCCCGTCATCGACCCCTTCGGCCTTCGCAGCGTCACGTCCGCTGATGACGGGGGTACTGCGTTCCGTCGGGAAGCACAGCACTCAGCGCCCGTGTTGGTCACCAGCCGCCGGCCGAAGCCGCGCCAGTAGGTGACGGGGTCCGTGGGGGCTGACGGACTGCTGCCGAGAATTCCGGCCTCGGCCGGCGCGCTCGTTTGGGATCGAACGGGACGGCTGCTGATCCTCGAGCCCACGTACAAATCCGGCTGGACCATCCCCGGCGGCGTCGTCGAGGCGGATGGCGAGAGTCCGTGGGATGCCTGCCGGCGCGAGACGCGTGAGGAGTGTGGCCTGGACGTGCGTCATGGCCGCCTGGTGTGCGTGGATTTCCTGCGTCCGCGTCCTGGTCGGCCTGGCGGTATGCGGTTCCTGTTCGATTGCGGCGTGCTCAAGCCTCGCAGGCTGGCCGGCATCGTCCTGCAGGAGCAGGAGATTTCCGCATACCGGTTCGCACGCGTCGACCGCGCGCTGCGATTGCTCAGCGGGCCGGTGCGCCGCCGCGTTGCAGCGGCGGTCAGCAAGCCGGGCCGCACGCACTATCTCGAGGACGGGCGCCCGGTTCGCTGACCGTGCTGACACGCCCGTACGCGTGGCTCGCCGCTGCGTCGTGGGCCCCGTTCACTGTGGCCAGCCGGGCCCTCGCCTTTGCCCTCGTTGGCTGGGCATACTGCGGCGCATGACATGGTCGCCGGACGTCGCGTTCATCAACGGTCTCGATTTCTTCACCGCGGCCGTGGACCTGGTTCCCGCCGATGGCTGGGAGCGCCCTTCGCCTTGCGCCGGCTGGTGCGGGCTCGACGTGCTAGGCCACGTCGGGTTCGCCACCGAATTCGGCACGAAGCTGCTGCGGGGCGAGCCCGCCGATTTCACCGGGGCTCCCGATCCGCCGCGCTCGGCCGTGACCGGGGATCCCGCTCGGTGGTGGGCCGGGATGGTCGCGCCGGCGAAGGAGGCCGTCCGGGGCGCCGACCTGACAACCGTGGTCAACTCGCCGATGGGTCGGCGCAGCATAGGTGAGGGCCTCAGTTTCCCCGCCGTTGACCTGTTCGTGCACGCGTGGGATCTCGCGCACAGCGTGGGCGCCGAGGTGAGCCTTCCCGGGGAGGCGATGGACTTCGCCCACCACGTCATCGACGCCATCCCGGAGCAGTTCGTCCGCAGCGCCAGGGTGTTCGGCGCCGAGATAGACCTGCCGCCGGACGCCTCGCCGCAGACCCGGTTCCTGGCCTGGGCCGGGCGCAACGCAATAACCAGCTAGCGGCACCTTGAGGCCGGTTCGTCGGAACAACGCTCCGAGGCTGGAGGTCCGGTTCAGCCGAGGGCATCCAGCTCGGCGCGCAGCAGCCGCTGGTCGATTCGCTGCAGCTCCGCGCGCAGGGCGCTCGCCTGCCGGGAAAGCTGCGCGCCATCGGACCGCTCGAGGCGGTTGTCCGATGCCTCGGCCCAGGCGGCGTCCTCGCTGACGGCCGCCAGCTCCGCGGCCAGCTGCTCGCGCTGCGCCCGCAGCCGCACGATCTCCGCCGACAGGTCACGGCGGCGCCGCGGCAACCAGCTCACCCTGCCATGGTGCCTGCCCGCCACCGACGGGCGCGCCCGAGCATGTCAAGCACGACGTCCGTCTTGGCATCCGCGTAGTCGTTCATGTCGCGCCACGGCCGCTGGGCGGTGGATCCGATGTGTTCAAGACCCAGGACGCGGTTGTTCAGTGCTTTCCGGATCCGACTGGCCATTCTGGCGTAGCTCAGCGGCCATTGATCGTCGTACTCGACGATCCGAACCTCGACAGGTTCGTCGTTGCCGACCTCGGTGGAGCAAGGCCGTTCTGTTCCAGGCCGACCGAAGAGCTGCTACCCGGCACGGCCCAGCACGGCTTAAGTTGCTAAGCATGCGCGTCGACAGCTTCCGCTTCCTGCCTCGCAGCTTCGTGCCGCTCTACGACAACGTCACACCGCTGGAAGCCGAGCAGGACGTCATCTGGTCACCCTTCGAGCCTCGGCTGGCCGACGCCACGATCGCGCTGATCTCCTCGGCCGGCCTGTCGGTGGCCGGCGACCAGCCGCCCTTCGACCTCGACCGCGAACGTCGCGAACCCACCTGGGGAGACCCGACGCATCGGGTCATTCCGAGCGATCTCGGCGACCGCCCGCTGGCCATGAACCACCTGCACGTCAACAACGCCGACACCCTCGCCGACCGCAACGTCTCGCTACCTGTCGACGTCCTCAACGAGCTGGCCGCCGACGGCATGGCAGGCGCCGCCGCACGCTCCCACTTCTGCGTGATGGGTTACCAGCAGGCGGGCCTCGAAACGTGGCGCACGCAGACGGCGCCTGCCATCGTCGAGACCCTGCGGGCCGAGGGCGCCGACGGCGTGATCCTCGCTCCCGTTTGACCGGACTGCTGCCGAAACGTGCCCGTGCTGGCACGGCGAATCGAAGCGGCCGGCATCCCGACCTGCATGGTGACGATGATGCCGCAGACCGCGTCTGACCTGCTTGCTCCGCGGATCGTCGGTGTCGAGTTCCCGTTCGGCCATCCCTTCGGCCGACCCGGCGATCGCACCGTGCAACGCCGGGTGCTGACGACCGCGCTGCAGGTGCTCGCAGGCGCCGACCGGCCGCAGACCAGGGTTGACATCGACCTCGAGTGGCCGGAGCCGCGGGGCCAGGCGTACAAGGCCTGGCAGCCTCCTGAGCCGAGCCCCATCGTCGCGTCGATGCTGGGGCGTCAGGTCAGTGGTTGACGGAGATGTTGCCGCCGTCGACCACCAGATGCGTCCCCGTGATGAAGGACGCCTTGGGGCTCAGCAGGAACGCGACCGCGTGAGCGATCTCGATCGGCTGTCCCACGCGACCGAGCGGTGACGCCTTTTCGAAGTTCTCCCGCCCGGAGGGTCCCGCCAAAGCCGGTGCCAGCATGGGAGTTTCGATGAATCCGGGACAGACGGCATTGACCCGGATTCCTTCCGGGCCGAGCTGATGGGCCATCGAACGGGTGACTCCCAGCAGGCCGGCCTTCGAAGCGCAGTACGCGGGGATCGCGCCGTTGCCGACCAAGCCTTCGATGGAGCTGATGCCCACGATCGCGGCGTCCTTCGCGGCGCGCAGGTGCGCCAGCAACGCCTGCGTCAGCAGCGGGTACGCCCGCAAGTTGACGTCGACGACCGCGTCCCAGAAATCCGCCGTCAGCATCCCCAACGGCTCGACCCGGACCACCCCGGCCGCATGCACCAGACCGTCGATGCCATCGCATGCTTCAGCCGCTGCATCGACGGCAGCGGCGACGGCTGCCTCATCGGTGACGTCGAACTGGCGCCCCGGAACACCGAGCTTCTCGGCAGCCTCGAGCACGCTGGGTTGCAGATCCCAGAGGCATACCTGGCGTCCCTCGGCGACCATCACCTCGGCGCACGCCAGACCGATCCCCGATGCCCCTCCGGTAACGACGACTCCACTCATCAGTCCTGCGCCTTTGCTGTCGTAGGTGCCGACACCGCCCTGCTGCGGACGGCGATCTCGGGCCGGGCCGGCTTGGCCTCAGAAAACATGTACCGGAAATCATCGTCCCGTTGTCCCAACCGAAGGTGTTGAGCCAGTTGGGTTCGGCAGGCTGCACGGGCTGACGACGATGGTGACCGACCCGTCGGCCGATACTTCGGCGCTCGCATCGCCTGACGATCTGCTCCGGGTAATTCGCGTCGTCGAGCGTCAGCGACTGCCCCCAGTGGTTTCGGAGCACCGGGAGCACCGCGTTCGCTGCGCACCACGCGTCCGCTGTCGTGTACCGCCTCGAGCAGCTCTTCGAATGCCTGCTCCGCCAGGACCGTCACATGGCCCGTCAGGTGATCACTCATGCTCAGCTCCTCAATGCCTTGGCCAGCCAAAGCGCTGACGCGGCCATGTCGCGAGTGGCGCTTTCCTCGAGCGGACCGAGGCGAAGGTCGAGCCGGCGCAGCAGCTCGCGTATGGCCACGTCGGCGCGCTCATAGCCCTGCTCGGTGAGTTCGACGACGACCGTGCGGCGGTCGGGTGCTCCGGCATCGACCTTGCGCACGTTGCCGTTGCGCTCGGCGCGCTGCAGCGCGCGCGAAAGACCCGGCTGCGAAAGGGCGACGACACCGGCGAGCTGGGCGAGCGACGAACGGTAAGGAGGATCCTGAAACCACAGCGAGCCCACGAGAGTGAATTCGCTGACGTCGAAGCCGTGGTCCACGACGACATCACGGGTGAACGCTTCCATCAGCCGGCCCGCCCGGGTCGCAAATGCCCAGAGCGCGGCTAGCGGGGCAGAGACGTCGGGCAGCCGCTCCGCCGCCCGCGACTCCATGGGGTGCAGGCCCGCGGCGCGCAGCTCGCTGGTGTTTGCCTCAGGTGCCACGGCTGGCACCGTAGCATTTACATGCGTACGCATATGTGTAGGGTCCTGCCATGGACCCGGCGGCAGCCCTGGACCCGGAGCGGCTGCTCGAAGCCGCCGTCGATGCAGCAGGGTTGAACGACTTCGGCCCATCCGATTTCCGCGCCGGCCTCGACGTCTACTGCTCGTCGCTCGCCCGGCAGGCACGGCTGAACGATCTCGGCGCCGCAGCGCTTCCGAGCCTGATCAGTGACAACCTGGCGCGCCGGCTGCGGGTCATCGACTGGGCCAAGCGCCATCCGGAGGTGACGTCGGAATCGATCGACGCACCCATCGTGGTGGTCGGGCTTTTCCGGGCTGGTACGACCCTGCTGAGCTACCTCCTGGATCAGGACCCGGACAACCGTTCGCTGCTCGGCTGGGAGTCCTCCGACAGCATCCCTCCCCCGCCGCCCGGGCAGCACCGCGCCGGGCCGCGGCTCGAGGCCGCCCAAGCTCAGGCCGGCATGGCCGCCCGGCTCAATCCGCGCCTTGACGCGATGCATCACGAGGAACCCGACGGTCCGACGGAGTGCGTCGCGGTCATGTCGCAGGACTTCAAGAGCCTGCTCTGGGAGACGATTGCCAACGTCCCGGACTACGGCGAGTGGCTCGCCGAGACCGACCACCGCTCGGCATACCTGCATCACAAACTCGTGCTGCAAATCCTGCAGTCCGGCGGGGTCCGCGGGCAGTGGGTACTCAAGTCGCCCCACCACGCGCTGGCACTCGAAGCGGTCCGCGAGATCTACCCCGACGCGACCTTCGTGCTGCTGCACCGCGACCCGGCCGCCGTCGCGGCTTCCTGTTGCAGTCTCGTCAGCACGCTCAGCGGAGCGTTCTCCGATGCCGACCACTCCGCGTACCTCACCCGGCACTGGACCGACGTCCTCGAGCAGTCGCTGACGCGGGTCGACGCCTTCCGTGCCGCCCACCCCGACCATCCGTTCATCGACGTGCACTACGGCGATCTCGTCGGCGATCCGGTCGGCGCCGTCCGCATGATTTACGACCGGGTCGGACGGCCGCTCGGGCCTGCGACCGCGTCGGCCATGACCGAGTACGTCACCAGCCACCCGCAGGGCGAGTTCGGACGCCACCGGTACGACCTCACGACGCTCGGTCTCGACCCCGCCGAGATCACCGACCGGTTCGCCGGCTATGTCAGCAAGTACGGCGTGGCTCGCGAGTCGGCAGCGGCCTGACGATCAGCGCCCCTTCCATTGCGGCGGGCGCTTCTCGAAGAACGCGCTCAGGCCCTCCTTGACGTCCGCGGTCGTCAGCAGCCGGCCGTGGGCCGCGTCGCTGCGGGCCCAGTCGTCCTCGTCGCTGTCGAGCACCCCATGGTTGACGATTCCCATCGCCTCGCGGACGGCCAGCGGCGCGTTGTTGCAGATGCGCTCGGCAAGCGTGACCGCGCCTTCCAGGGCGCCTGCGGGTTCGGTGAGCAGGTTGACGAAGCCCAGCCGCTCGGCGCGTTCGGCCGGCAGGTTCTCTCCCGTCAGCAGCATCTCGCGGGCGACGTTCAACGGCAGCGCGCGACTGACCCGGAAGGCACCGCCGAAGTCCGGCATCAGCCCGCGCTTGACTTCGGGGAGCCCGAACACCGCCGTTGAGGCGGCGACCACCAGGTCGCAGCACAGCACGAGTTCCAGGCCGCCGCCGAGGGCAAAACCTTCGACGGCGGCGATGAGCGGCTTGGTGCGCTGGCGGGTGATGAGACCGACCAGGCCTCCGCGTTCGGTCGGCGCGCCGGGTCCGATGGTCAGATCGGCACCGGCCGAGAACACGCCGTGACCCCCGGTGAGGATCCCGCACCAGAGGTCGGGGTCGTCCTCGAGCCGATTCAGCGCGGCATCGAGCCCCGCGGTGATGTCAGGATTCAGCGCGTTGCGCTTGGCTTCACGAGACATCGTCGCGATCAGCACCCGGCCTCGAACCTGCACCTCAACGGTCATGGGTGCCGTTATATACGGCCGGGTACCGCGCCGGACCGACCGGCCGGGAAGGCGGGCATCCGCCCCACCTCGCGATAACGGTATTTTCATCGACAACAACCCGCATACCGGCGAACGGAAAGAGACCTCAGCGTGGAGATCAGCGGCAAGAGGGCCATAGTGATCGGCGGAGCCTCGGGCATGGGCCGGGCGAGCGCCCAGATGCTCGCCGAGCGCGGCGCCGTCGTCACCGTGTTCGACCGGCCGGGATCGGGCGGCGCCGAGGTCGCCAAGTCCTTCGGTGCCTCGTTCCACGAGTGCGATGTCACCGACTTCATCGGCACCGAGCAGGTCATCGCCGCCGCGGTCGAGGAGATGGGCGGGCTGCACATCACCGTGACGACGGCCGGCGGCGGCATCGCCAAGCGCACCCTGTCCAAGAGCGGCCCGCACGACCTGGAGAGCTTCCGCAGCGTCCTGGATCTGAACACCGTCGCGACGTTCAACATCAGCCGGCTCGCGGCCGACCACATGAGCCGCAACGAGCCCGAGGACGACGAGCGCGGCGTCATCATCAACACCGCGTCGATCGCCGCGTTCGAGGGTCAGATCGGCCAGGTCGCCTATACCGCGGCGAAGGCGGCGATTGCCGGGATGTGTCTGACGATGGCACGCGACCTGGGCTCGCTGGGGATCCGGGTGCTGGCCATCGCGCCGAGCCTGTTCTCCACCGGCATCACGGCCGGCATCCCCGACCAGATGGCCAGCGATCTGGTGCGCGACGCGGCGTTCCCCAAGCGCATGGGACGCCCCGAGGAGTACGGCAAGCTCGCACTGGCCATCGTCGACAACGCCATGCTCAACGGTCAGTGCATCCGCCTCGACGCGGGCCAGCGTTTCGCACCGAAATGACCGGAGGCCCGTCAGCGGTCTCGGCGTCCCGTTTGGCCGAGCTGTATGGCGACACCCTGCCGGCCGCCGCCACGATCCCGGACGAGGCGTTCGAGCTCGTCGAGCGGATCCGCGAACTGATGGATGCCGTCGTGCTGACCGACGCCACTCCGGAGGTCCGTGCCGCGGCTGCAGTCCGGATCGCTGAGGTCACCCGCGAGCTCAACGTCCGCCGTCGCGAACACCATCTGCTCCTGGTACGCCATCCCGACGGGCGCCTCGAGAGCATGACGCAAGCGGGCTCCGGCCGGCTCAATCCGCAGAGCCCGCCATTGGAGTGGATTCACCGCCCCACCGAGCCGCCGCCGGGCGGCGAGCCCACCGCGGTCGAGGTGACGGCGCGGTGCACCTTCACCCCTCGCCACGGAGGGTCCCCGGGGCGGGTGCACGGCAGCGTCCTGGCGGGTGTGCTGGATGAAGTGACCGGCATCGCCATCCGGGCGGCCGGCGCCGGGGGCATGACGGTCGCGCTCGACGTGTCGCTGAAAGGCGCCGTCCCGATCGGCGCCAGCGCTGATATCGCCGCGCGCTACACCGGCGGGGAGGGCCGCAAGTCGTACGCCACCGGCGAGGTCACGGTCGACGGCGCGGTCGTCGCGACCGCCTCGGTGATCTACGTTGCGGAGCGGACGTGAACTCCGGCGCTCAGCCGGCCATCACCTCATCCGGCGACTTCACCCGCCCGGCATCCCGCTTGACCAGGACGTCGTTGTAGGCCTCGGCTTCGCCCACGACCTCGAACGCCTCAGGCAGGTGGAAGCCGACGTAGAGCGCCTTGCGGCCGGCAGTCGGGGACGACGGCGCCGGGGCGGCATGCAGAACATGGCTGTAATGCACGGTGACGTCACCGGGTTCGGCGTCGACCGCGAGCGTGGGCAGCTCCTCCAGCGGCGGCAACGTCTGCTGGGCGGCATGGTGATGGGAACCGGCGAGGAAATGCAGCTGCCCGTTCTCGGCGTCGGCACGGTCGAGCTGGATGCCGACGTTCAGCCCCGGGCACAGCACGCGGTGGCCGCCCACCCCGCAATCGCGATGCCACGGCAGGTCGGACAGGCCGGCGACGACGCTGGGGTGCTTGATGACGACGCTCATGCCGTCGAGCCGGTCGGTGCAGGGCAGCATGCGCGGATCGGCAATCGCGGAAATACGCGCCATCCGCGGATCCACCGCAATCCGGGCCAGCCCCGGCGAACGCTGCGCGAGGTACGTGAGCCGGCAGCACACCTCCTGGCCGTCGGATCGCGTCGCCCACCACGACCGCCCGTCGCCCGGGGCGCCCGCCGCGAGCTCCTCGGCCACGATTGCGTTGAACGCGGCGATCTCGTCCGCGCTGAACACCCCGCGCAACACCAGGAATCCGGCGGTCGCGAGGAACGCGCGCAACTGCTGGTCGGTGTCGGCCAGGGTGAACTCACGCGTGAGGTCGAGCCCGTGCAGCCCGGCCACGGTGTCGGCGCCATAGATCGGCCTGCCGAACCACAGCGCCTGGAGCGGCGCCTCCCACCGGGCCAGCGCGTTGAAGTCGCCGCGCTGCACCTTCACCCGGTCGCCGTACAGCAGCCCGAAGACCGACCACGCCTCGCTCAGCAGGTCGTCAAACGCATCCGCGGCCAGCTCGACCACGACGTCCCCGCCATCGCCCGGCTCGAGCGCGATGTCACCGCCGACCGAGCGGTAGGTGTAAGCGCTTCCCTCCGGGGAGCGCAGCGCCAGGCTGCGGCCCTCGCCGATGTCGCGCGCTGCGGCGACGCCCTGCCCGGCGGCGAGCAACCCGGGCACCTCACGAACGTGAAACTCCTCGAAGTTCATGACCTAAGACAAGCCCACCCTCGTTCGGATGGCAATGGACGGGTGGTATCACGGTCCACCATGGAGTACCTCGTCACGATGACAACGCATGTTCCGGACGGGACACCGCAGGAGGCAGTCGATGACGTCAGGTCCCGTGAGGCGGCGCACTCGAAGGAACTCGCCGCCCAGGGGCACCTGCTCCGGCTCTGGCGCCCGCCGCTGGCACCGGGCGAATGGCGCACCATCGGCCTGTTCTCCGCCCCCGACGAGGCCGCGCTCACGGCCGTGCTGACCTCGATGCCGTTGCGGGTGTGGCGTACGGACGAGGTCCTGGCGCTGTCGCCGCATCCGAACGACCCGGCGCTGCAGTAGCCGCTGCCCATCGACGGCGTTTTCGGTCGTCGTTTTGTGTGTATGGCGATGACTCAGGCGGCGAGCGCCGCGGCGGCCATGGCCGTCAGGATCGCGCGCATGGCGGCCGGGTCCCTACCCGCCGCGCTGTGGGGCGTCGAGTTCAGCAGCCCGAGGACGGCGTGGACGCGGGCGCGGGCCGCCTGGTCGGCGAGGCCGGGGCGGGCGTCCTGCAGCGCCGCACGCCAGACCTCGACGTAGCCGCGCTGCAGCCGCCGGACGCGCCGGACCTCGGACCCGAGATTGGCCAGGTCGCGATCCTGGACGCGAATCAGGTCGGACGCGGTGAGCGCGAAATCGAGATGAAACGAGATCAGGGCCGTGAGCGCCTGGGCGGCGTCCGGCGCCGCGGCTACGTGAGCGCGTCCGCCCGTCAACAGGTGCTCGCTGATGCCCAGCAGCAGGTCGGCGAGGATCGCGTCCTTGCTGGGGAAGTGCTTGTAGAGGGCGGGGCCGCTCATGCCGCAGGCACCGCCGATGTCTTCGATGGAGACGCCGTGGAAGCCGTTGGAAGCGAACAGCTGGGCCGCGACCATGCGGATCTGGGCGCGACGGTCGGCGCTGGAACGCCTGACGGTCGGGGTGCTCATCCCGCCTCCTGGCCGTGCCGGTTAATCGCTGCTAACTTCTGGTTAGCGGATACTAACCGGCGTCCGGGTTCGATGGAGAGTCATGGCACGAACGAGACTTCCGGGCAGGGTCACGGTCTACGAGGTCGGTGCCCGTGACGGCCTGCAGAACGAGCAGACCACGGTGCCCACTTCGGTGAAGGCCGAGTTCATCCGCCGGCTCATCGCGGCCGGCCTACCGGCCATCGAGCTGACCAGCTTCGTGCACCCGAAGTGGGTCCCGCAGCTTGCCGATGCCGCGGAGCTCATGGAGCTGCTCGGGCCGCTTGATGTGCGCGCGCCGGTGCTCGTACCGAACGAGCGCGGGCTGGACCGGGCCCTGGAACGCGGCGCTACCGAGGTGGCCGTCTTCGGCAGCGCGACCGAGAGCTTCGCCCAGCGCAATCTCAACCGTTCCATCGCCGAGTCACTGGCCATGTTCCGCCCGGTGGTGACCCGCGCGCGGGACGCCGGGGTGGCCGTACGCGGCTACCTCAGCATGTGCTTCGGCGATCCCTGGGAAGGCCCGGTCGCGCCGCAGCAGGTCGTCACGCCCGCGCTCGAACTCCTCGAACAGGGCGTCGGGGAACTGAGCCTGGGAGACACCATCGGCGTTGCCACTCCCAACGCCGTCGTGGCGCTGCTCGACGCCCTCACCACCGCGGGCGTCCCCCTCGACAAAATCGCCGTGCACTTCCACGACACCTACGGCCAGGCACTCGCGAATACGTTGACCGCCCTGGCCCACGGCATCACCACCGTCGACGCGTCGGCGGGCGGGCTCGGCGGCTGCCCCTACGCCGAGAGCGCATCCGGAAACCTCGCCACGGAAGACCTGCTGTGGCAGCTGAACGGGCTCGGCATCGACACCGGAGTCGACCTGCACGCCGTAGCCCGCGCCAGCCTCTGGATGGCCGAGCAGCTCGGCCGGCCCAGCCCGTCGCGCACCGTGCAGGCGCTGGCCACCCGCTATGCGAAGGAGAACGCCTGATGCCCGACACGGCACTGACCGACGAGCAGGAATCGTTACGCAAGACGGTCGAGGAGTTCGCCCGCGAGGTGGTCGCGCCCGTCGCGGCCCACCACGACGAGACCCAGACCTTCCCGTACGACGTGGTGCGCCAGATGGGTCAGCTGGGCCTGTTCGGGCTGCCGTTTCCCGAGGAGTACGGGGGCATGGGCGGCGACTACTTCGCGCTCTGCCTGGCCATCGAGGAGCTGGCCCGGGTCGATCAGTCGGTCGCCATCACGCTCGAGGCCGGCTGCTCGCTCGGGGCGATGCCGGTCTACCGGTTCGGCACCGAGGCGCAGAAGCAGCGCTGGCTGCCCGAGCTGTGCTCCGGGGAGTCGCTGGGCGCGTTCGGGCTGACCGAGCCGGAGGCGGGCAGCGATGCGGGCGGCACGCGCACCACGGCCGTGCTCGAGGACGGCTACTGGATCATCAATGGCAGCAAGGCTTTCATCACCAACAGCGGCACCGACATCACCCGGCTCGTGACCGTCACGGCCCTCACCGCGAAACCGGCTGACGGCTCCCCCGCCCGCGAGATCAGCACGTTCCTGGTGCCCGTTCCCACTCCCGGTTTCACCGCAGAGCCGGCCTACAGCAAGGTCGGCTGGCACGCGTCCGATACCCATCCGATCACCCTGGACAACGTGCGCGTCCCCGAGCAGAACCTGCTCGGCGAGCGTGGCCGGGGCTACGCCAACTTCCTGCACACCCTCGACGAGGGCCGGATCGCCATTGCCGCGCTGGCGGTCGGTGCCGCGCAGGGCTGCGTCGACGAGAGCGTGCGCTACGCCCAGGAGCGCCGGGCCTTCGGGCGCGCGATCGCCAGCAACCAGGCCATCGCGTTCAAGATCGCTCGCATGCAGGCGCGTACCCACGTCGCCCGGACGGCTTACTACGACGCCGCATCACGGCTGCTGGCCGGCAAGCCGTTCAAGACCGAGGCGGCGATCGCCAAGCTGGTCGCCTCCGAAGCGGCCATGGACAACGCCCGTGACGCCACGCAGATCCACGGCGGCTACGGGTTCATGAACGCCTACCCGGTGGCCCGCCACTACCGCGACTCGAAGGTCCTCGAGATCGGCGAGGGCACGAGCGAGGTGCAGCTCATGCTGATCAGCCGGGAGCTCGGCCTCGGCTCATAGCCGGGCGCGCTCGGCTATGTCCTGAGCGCCCGATCCGGGGTCGAAGTGGCGGATCAGCCCGTCCTGGGCGAAGGACGCGAGCAACCGACCGGACTCGTCGCGAATCTGGCCGCGGACGTAGCTCATTCCGGCACCGACGGCAGTGCTCTCGTGGTCGTACCGGATCCAGCCGTCCCAGCCGATCGGATCGTGAAAGCTGATCTCGATGGCGATGACGCCGGTCGAGAGCGTGCGGTGAGCCTGAGCCGTGCCGACGCCCGGGTGGGCACGCAGCGTCGTCGAGATCGACAGGTGGCCGGTGAAGTGCGCCAGCAAGGCGCGGGCGAGGTCGTCGCGCCCGGGCGTCTCGTCGTAGCGCAGCCACGCTTCGATCCGCGGCGGTCCGACCTCGTCCGGGTCGTTGGGATCGGTGAGGCCGACCAGCCGGAGCTCGCGGCCGATCATCGGCATGGAGTGCGGGATCGCCTCCTGCGGTGAACTCGTCGGCGACTGCACGGGATGGCGCACCACGTCGGCACTGGGCACATCGAGCAGCACGGTGACCACCGCCCGGGTTCGATCGTGCTGGGCGGCGGTGACGACGGCCGTGGCGAAATTGCGCCCGCTCTGCGCGACGTCGACGCTGAAGTCGACGTCGTCCTTGCCGATGACCGGACGGCAGAACACCCCACTCGCGCGCCGCACGACCTTACCGGGCACCGACTTTGTCGCCGCCACGATGGCCTGCGCCAGCACTTGGCTGGCGTCGACGATGTCACGCTCGCCGTAGTCGTTCGTACCGACGTAGCGGCCTTCGCCGACCGGACGCACGTCGAAGACGTCGAGCAGGCCCGCCAGCGAGGACGTCGTCGCCGTCATCGCTGATATCCCACCACGGCGGGGGTCGCGACCCCGATTTCGACCGTCACCCTGTCCTGGTAGAAGCCCAGATACCCGCGGATGCGCGCCACTTCGGGGTAGGGGTCGCGATAGGTCCAGGCCACCGGTTCGGTGCCGTCGACCAGGCGCCAATACGAGGCATCGCCCTTGAAGGGGCACCGCGAATGGTCCTCGGTCGGCGCCAGGAACTCGAAGTTCACGTCGGCTTCAGGAATGTAGAAGACGAGGCCGTGGTCCTGCTCGTCGATCAGCAACGCCGACCTCGTGCGGGCCAGGACGAGATCGCCGCGACTCGCCGTCACGAGGTTGCGCCGCGCCAGGATGTCCACTCGGTAGTCGGGTCGATCGGCCCACGCAGAGGCGCTCATGACGCGGCAACCTCCAGCAACGCCTCCGTGACGGCGTCGGGCTCGGTGATCATCAGGTCGTGGCCGGTGTCGATGTCCCACAGCCGCCCGGCGGCGCGCGCGTCAGCCATCAGCTGCGGGTCGCGGGTGGCGAGCGTCGAGGTGCAGACGATGTGATAGCGCGGGATCGCGGCCGCCGCCTCCTCGTTCATGAGGCGAAGCGGGGTGGCGAAGCACTTCCACGGATGCCCGGTCAGCCGCTCGTCCATCCAGGCGAGGTCGGCCGGGTCCGTCACCCCGTAGAACGCAGCCGCACCTGGGGCCGGAAGCAGCACGAGTTCGACGCCGTTCACCGTCTCCCCGAGCGGGCGGACCGACTCGATGATCGGCCCGGAGACGTCCACCAGCGACTGGCCGTTCACCGGATTCGCGGCATCGAGGTACACCACCCGTCCCACCCGATCGGTGGCACAGTCGACAACGCCGGTGATGACCATGCCGCCGTAACTGTGGCCCACCAGGATCACGTCGCGCAGGTCCTCGTAGTACAAGACGGCGGTGACGTCCTCGATATGTGTGTCGAGATCGATGCCGGGGCTCAGCAGGTGCGAGCGCTCCCCCACGCCGGTCAGCGTCAGCGGGTAGGCCTCATGGCCCGCGGCCCGTAGCCGGCGGGCCACCGGCTGATAGCACCAGCCTCCGTGGCCGCCGCCCGGAACCAGCACATAGATCGCCATGTCCCCGTTTGTAGCAGGACCGCCTAGCACGAACTAACGAGCCGGTGGGTTCTCGTGAGGCGAAAAGGTCGTGGCGCTCGGTCAGGTGCGCGTCGGCATCCCCGCGACCGGCAAATCAGCATTCGCCAACCCACACCGAACTCGCTGGTTTACATTGTCGACATGCTGGACCCTGAGACGCGCGTCACACTGGCGGCGGTGGACCGACGACCCCGCACGCTGGTCGTGGTCGACGGGTCCGACAGGGGCTGGCGGGCGCTCGCTTGGGCGATCGGTTACGCGCGGTCCCGCCAGATCCCGGTGCTCGATCTGGTCACCCAAGCGGGGCCTTGGCAGCACCTTCCCGACGCGGGCCAGTTGTGCGCCCTCATGGCCACGGAATTCCCCCGGGTCGACCGGGCGGCGCTGCGCCACAGCCTTATCGAGACCGCCGGCGAACTCTGCGCCGGCGACGGCATCCAGCTCTGCGTGTCCGGCGAGAGCTGCGACGGCGCCCGCGACCTTGTCCGGCTCACCCAGCGCGAACGCCCCGATCTGGTGGTGCTCAGCGGGATCGGATCGTTCCCGCGGTGGGGGGCCCGCCGGATCGCCGCCCGCCTCATGCGCCGCGGGATCCCGGTCGCCGTCATCCCCTGATGCGGGTTCAGGTCGATCCCGAGGCGTGTCAGGGTCACGCGCGCTGCTGGGACATCTGCCCCGAGGTGTATTCGATCGACGATGAGGGGCATTCCTTCGTCGCGACCCCTGAAGTGCCCGCCGAGCTCGAGACCAAGGCCACCGAGGCCGCGAACAACTGCCCGGAACGCGCCATCAGCATCAGCTGACGCCATCGGCCGACACGGTCGGCTAGCCGTACCGGGTGGCCAGCCGCGCCCGATGAGCGGCCGGTGATCCGAAGAGCGCGCGGTTGAGGACGGCACGCTTGAGGTACGCGTGGATGCCGCTTTCCCAGGTGTAGCCGTAGCCGCCGTGCAGCTGCATCGCCCCACCGGCGACGTCGACGGCCAGGCCGCCGAGGAACGATTTGGCCATGGACACCGCGACCCAGGCATCCGGATCCTGCGCTGCCTCGGCGCGCACTGCGGCGGCAAGCAGCTCACGGCCGATGGTGATCTGGACGAGCATGTCCGCGCAGGCGTGCTTGACCGCCTGGAACGAGCCGATGAACCGTCCGAACTGCTGGCGGACGCCGGCGTAGGCGACCGTCGCGTCGAGCATCGCCTCGGCCACGCCCAGGCAGTCACAGGCGACGGCCAGCGCGCCCCTGTCGAGCACCGAACGCATGCTCGTCACGGGATCTCCGCGAAAATGCCAGACGTCGTCGGGGTTGACGGGCGCGGCTTCGGCCGTGACGGCAGCGAACTGTCGCGTCGCGTCGACCACCGGCTGATCGCTCACCTGCACGCCCGGCTGATCGGGGCGGGCCAGCACGATCACCGGGACGCCTTCGGGATCGACGGCGGCCACGAGGAGCTGCTCGGCCGCTGCGGCGTCGGGGACGAAGCCAGCCGCACCGTGCAGCCGCGCCGCGCGTCCGTCACGCTCGAGACGGAACGGGAGGCTGGTCGAGTCTCCGGCGGGCAGGACCGCCGCGAGCCGCAGCCGTCCCGCTGCCACCTCGCGAAGTCGCTCGGACGCGTCCGGCGCGTCGAGCGACTGCAGCGTCCCGACGCCGAGGGCGACCGTGCCCACGTACGGGCTGGACGCCCCGGCACGCCCCAGCTCCTGCAGGATCACGGCTACCTCGGCGAACGTGACCCCGCTACCTCCGAGGTCCTCGGCGACCTCGAGCCCGAGCCATCCTGCCTCGGCCATCCGGCTCCAGTCGGCGCTGCCCGCGAGCATCTCCCGCGCCACCTTCCGGAGCTCCTCTCGCAGTTCCGCCATCTCAGCGGCGACAAGCTCGCTCACGAGGCAGGCTCTCGCGGAAGGCCGAGTCCGCGTTCACCGATGATCGTGCGCTGGATCTCGCTGCTGCCGCCCGGAATCGTCCATTCCCAGGAGCTGATGAAGTCCAGCACCCACGCACCCGACTCCCACCCGCTGGACAGCGGCTTGTGCAGCTGGGTGTGCCCGGCGAGGCCCGCCACTTCGGCGCCGAAGTCGGTGAGGCGCTGGAGCAATTCGCTGTAGTACAGCTTGACGATCGACGCCTCCGCCGGTCCGGCGGTGCCTGCCTCGTGCCGATCGACGAGGCCGCGGCACAGCGCCCGAAGGCCGGTCACCTCCGTCTCCAGAGCCGCCAAACGATCCTGCACCACCGGCTGATCGAGCGGTCGGATTCCCTCCGGGTCAGGACGCGAGCACGTCTGCACCAGCCAGCGGAAGCCGGCATTGCCGAGGCGCTCGGCTAGCTCGAGCATGGTGAGGCCGCGTTCGGCGCTCAACGTGGACTGGGCCGCCTGCCAGCCCGCGTTGGCCTCGCCGATCAGGTTGGTGGCAGGGATCACCACGTCGCTGAGGAAGATCTCGCAGAAGTGCGAGTCACCGATGGCGTTGCGGATCGGCCGGACGTCGATGCCCGGGGAGCGCATGTCCATCAGGAAGTAGGAGATGCCGGCCCGCTTGGGCGCGTCCGGGTCGCTGCGCGCGAGCAGCAGGCACCAGTCGGCGTGCATCGCCCCGCTGGCCCAGAGCTTCTGCCCGTTGACGACGTAGGAATCACCCTGGCGCTGGGCGCTCGTCTTCAAGCTGGCCAGGTCGGATCCGGCTGCGGGCTCGGAGAACCCCTGCACCCAGATCTCGCCGTCGAGGATCGCCGGCAGGTGCCGCTGCCGCTGCGCCTCGGAGCCGGCCGCGAGCAGCGTGGCGGCCGCGTGATGGATCGAGACGAAGGCCAGCACGAGGCGCGGCGCGTCATGAGCCGCGAGCTCCTGGTAGAGCACGACCTGCTGGGCAGTCGACATGCCGCCGCCCCACTCGCGAGGCCAATGCGGGACGGCATACCCGGCCGCGCGCAACTCCTGGAACCACGCCTGCTGGAACGCGACGAATTGGGCGCCGGAAACGCCGGTCTGGCTGCGCCGCCAGTCGGCGGCGATATGAGCCCGGCACCAGTCCCGCACCTCGGTGCGAAAGTCTTCGAGGTCGCCCGAAACGTCCATCGCTAGCGGCTCTTTCGCCGTAGCCGCGACAGCAGGCTGCGGTGCTCGTCGCTACGCATCGAGACTTCCTCGGCGGCGAGCCCGGCCTGCACGACGGCGCTCAGCCCCTGCAGGTGCATGTTGAGCACGCGCTTGGTGCCCTGTAGGGCCGGCATGGGCAGCTCTGCCAGCCGGCCGGCGAGCGCACGTGCTTCGCCCAGCAGATCCTGCGCCGCGCACGTCCGGCTGGCGAGGCCGATCTCCACCGCCGTAGCTGCCGGAATCCGGTCGCCGGTGAACAGGAACTCGCGCGAGCGCAGGATCGGGGTGAGCAGCGGCCAGAAGGCGGCGCCCCCGTCGCCCGCGACCAGCCCCGCGGCGATGTGCGGATCGGCGAAGAACGCGTCCTGCGACATGAGCACGATGTCGCACAGGACCGCGACGCTGCACCCGAGCCCGACGGCAGCGCCGTTCACCGCGGCGATGACCGGCAGCGGGAAACGCAGCATTTCCTCGATGATCTGGGCGCCTTCGCGAAGGCTCTCGTAACGCGCCGCCGGATCGTCCAGGAACGTGGAGATCCAATCCAGGTCGCCGCCCGCGCTGAAGCTTCGCCCGGCACCGGTGAGGATGACGACCCGCGCGTCCTGGTCGGCCGACAGCTGTCGCCAGACGTTCGCCAGGCCCCGGTGCAATCCCGAGTTGACGGCATTGCGCGCCTCCGGACGGTTCATGACCACCGTCCGGATGGGGCCGTCCACCTCTACCCGGACCTCGTCGGGGAGCTCGTACGCCATCGTCCCGCCACCGCTTCCCACTACCGGGCCGTCCAGCCGCCGTCGACGGCGATCGTCTGCCCCGTGACGTACCGGCCGGCGTCGCTGACGAGCCACAGCACGGCGCCGGGGAAATCGTCAACGCTGCCCTGCATGGGTAGCGGGGTGTTGCGCCGTAACCACTCCCGTCCCCGCTCGGTGTCATAGAGCTCTTCGGTGATCTCGCTGCGGAAGAAGCCCGGGGCGACGGTGTTGACGCGGATCGAGTACTTCGCCCATTGCACCGCCAACTCGCCGGTGAGCCCGGAAAGTCCGGCCTTGCTGGCGGCGTAGGAGGCCTGCGGGATACCGGGAATGCCGACCAGCCCGCTGATGGACGACACGTGCACGATCGCCCCCCGGCCGGCCGCCACCATGTGCGGGAAGACCTGCTGGCTGAGCCGCAGTGGCGCGACGAGATTGAGGGTGAGCGTCTGCTGGATTGCTTCCAGCGACTCGTCCTCGGCACGGTCGTGGCTGAAGATGTTGCCCGCGACGTTCACCAGGATCTCGGGCGCACCGAGTTCGGCGACGACCCGGGGCACCAGCCGGTCCAGGTCAGCAGACTCCAGCAGATCGCAGCCGACGGCCTGGCCGTCGATCTCCTTCGCCAGAGCTTCGAGCCGATCCTGCCGGCGAGCCGCGACGGCCACCCTGGCGCCCGCGTCGGCCAGTGCCCGCGCGACGGCCTCCCCCAGCCCCGACGAAGCGCCGGTCACGATGGCCACCCGGCCGGTGAGGTCGAACATCCGCAGCGCGGTCACCTCCTCATCCTCGCGGTCAGCCGCGCGGTCGGCCAACACGGCCCTGCGCTGGCAAGAGTGAGCGCTCTCTCGTTACTTACCAGTAGCCGCGGCTGGGGACCCCAGGTCAGCAGTCGATCGAGGCGTTCGCCGCCCTCTGCTGACCTCGGAAAACCCGGGCGATGGCCGGTCAATGGCCGGTCGGTATGACGCCCTGCACCGGGTCCGTGGCACGATCGTCGCCGAACGCCCGAACTCTCGGAGGTCTGCCTTGTCGTCGTCACCGGTCGATCTGGGCCTGTTCATGCTTCGCGTGATCGTGGGCATCGTCTTCATCGCCCACGGCTACAACCACATCTTCGGCGGCGGCAAGATCGCGGGCACCGGCCGGTGGTTCGAGAGCCTCGGTATGAAGCCGGGCTGGCTGCACGCCTGGACCGCGAGCATCACCGAGCTGGGCGCGGGCGGGCTGCTGATCCTCGGCTTTCTCACGCCGCTCGGCGGGGCCGGTGTCGTCGGCGTGATGCTCGTCGCCTGGATCACCAACCACATGAAGAACGGCTTCTTCATCTTCCGGCCCGGCGAGGGCTACGAGTACGTGATGACGCTGACGATCTGCGGCCTGGCCCTCTCGTGCCTGGGCGGCGGCGAATGGTCGATCGATCACGCGATCGGCATATTCGACCCGCCGGGATGGCTGGCCACCGGGCTGTGCTTCGCCGCGGGGATCGGCGGCGCGGCCGGGCTGCTGGTGACGTTCTGGCGGCCGGAGCGCAAGCCGGCGCCCGTCACACCACCTGAATCGGCCTTCTGATCCATCCCTGCGGACCACCAGCGCGGTCCGCTACAGCCGGTAGAGCTTGCGGGCATTCTCGCCCATGATCTTGCGGCGGGTCGTGTCGGGCAGCGTCGCCATCTTCGCCTTCACGGTCTCGAGCGGGCTCGGGTACAGGCACGTCGGGTGCGGGAAATCGGTCTCGAACAGGATGTTGTCCTCGCCGACCGACTCGATCAGCTCAGGCAGCTTGTTGCGGTTGTTCTCGAACCAGAACGTCGCGTAGATGTTGCTCTTGAAGTACTCCGACGGCATCTTCGACATCTGCGCGAGCTCTTGGGGAGCGTTCTCCGCCATCTCGTAGTCGAGTGCCTCGAGGATGAACGGGATCCACCCGACGCCGCTCTCGACAGACACGGTCTTCAAGCCGGGGTGACGGTCGAACACGCCCGACAGGATCAGGTTGGTGACCACCCGGGCGTTGCCGATGAACAGCAGCGTCCCGCCGATGGCGAGCTGGGTGTTCATCGGGTGCGACGCCCACGGGTACTTGCCGAAGAACGTCATCGCCGTGACGCTGGCCCCGATGTGGAAGTGCACCGGCAAGTGCAGCTCGGCGCAGACCTCCCAGAACGGGTCCCAGGCCCTGTTGGCGAGATCCGGCCCGCCCAGATCGTCCGGATCCGACGTCATGTTCACGCCGCGCGCCCCGAGCGCCGCGACGCGCTGGGCCTCGCGTACGCAATCGTCGACATTCCACGCCGGCATCAGCGGCAGCGGTAGCAGCCGGTTGTTCGAGTCGGCCTGGATCTCGGCCATCGCATCGTTGTAGATCTCGATGGCCAGACGCGTGATGACCGGATCGTCGCCGGCGCCGAGGCCCTGGCCGCCGAGGCCGATGGTGCTCGGAAAGATGATCTGCGCGTCGATGCCGCACTCGTCCAGCACCTCGAGGCGGACCTTCGGGTCGTACGCCCCTTGATGGACCTCGTCGATCGTCCACTCGAAGAGGGCGTGGTAGGAGCTTTCCTTCGTGCCGTCGCGCGCGATGACGCCGCCGGCGCTGAAACGGCCGACCGGCTTGCCGTCGAACACCCACGTGCGCTCCCCCTCGACCAGCTCCACGTGGGGAACGCGATCGCGGTACTTGGCAGGAGCGCGGCTGGTGAACAGGTCGGCGGGCTCGGACCAGTGAGAGTCTGCGTCGACGACCAGCTCATTGTTTAACATAGACGTCGACATTAGAATTGCCCGATGGCGATTGCAATGGTCGATGGCCTACGGGTCTCCTACGACGTCATCGGTGCCGCGAACGCCGAGGGACGGCCCTGGGTCATCACGCCCGGCGGCAGGTTCAGCAAGGACTACCCCGGGGTGCGCGAGTTCGCGCAGGCGCTCGCCGACAGTGATCCCGGTGGCAACCGGGTGCTGATCTGGGACCGGCCGAATTGCGGCGAGTCCGATGTCTGCTTCACCGGGACGTCCGAGTCGGCAATGCAAGCTGATGTCCTCGCCGGGCTGCTCAGAGAGCTCGACATGGCGCCAGCCGTCATCATCGGCGGCTCCGGGGGTTCGCGCGTCTCGCTGCTGACGGCCGCCCGCCATCCCGATGTCTGCGCGGCGCTCGCGATGTGGTGGATCAGCGGCGGGGTCTACGGGCTCATGAGCCTCGGCGTGCACTACTGCTCGGCGTCGCTGGTGGCCGCCTGGAACGGCGGCATGGAAGCCGTCCTGGAGATCCCCGACTGGGTCGAGGTGCTCGAGCGCAACCCGCACAACCGGCAGCGTTTCCTCGACCAGGACCCGCAGGAGTTCGTCGCCACCATGGAGCGCTGGATGGCGGCCTACTGCGCGTGCGGCGAGGAGCTCGTTCCGGGCCTGCCCGATGCCGATGCCCGCCGCGTCGACCTGCCGACCCTCGTCTTCCGTAGCGGTAAGAGCGACGCCCACCACACGCGCGCCACGTCGGAGTCGCTGGCCGCGCTGCTGCCGAACACCGCGCTGGTCGAGCCGCCGTGGGGCGACCGCGAGTGGCTCGATCGCCAGGACGCGCGTGCCGCGGGCGACGGGAGCCTGTTCTCCCGCTGGCACCTGCTGGCGCCGCAGCTCACCGAGTGGGCCTCGAAGGACTTGGGCTGACGGGTTTTTCGCTAGGCCACGGTAACTGGCAGCGGCACCGTGAGGTTACGGGTTGAGCCGCCATTGGCGCGCCTAACGCCAAGACGCCACGCGCCGACGAGCCCCCTGAGACCCGCGCGCATGAAACGCCTTGGAATGGCACCTGCGCGCGCCTGACGGGGATGACTACAAGTCCCCCAATTCCGCCACGACCTTCTGCGTGGTCGGACATGTCCACGCGGGATCGGACTCGCCTTCGGACCGAAGCCACAGTGGATGGCTGGGATGCGCTGGGCAGCGGGGCCACACCACCGCCGACGGCGACCGGGGGCCTAGCGAAGTGATGCCTTCGAGGATGTCCTGTTGCAAATCCTCCACGGCGCAGACGACCGTCGCCCCTGCACCTTCCTCGAAGTCAGACTCGGGACCTTGCAAGGCACGGCGACGGAGGTCGGCCCTGTACGCTACCGCCGCCAGGGCCGCATCAGCGCTCATCATCTGGGTCGCGACCAGGTCATGAACAGCCAAGGCAAGCGCTGCCTCAAGATCGTTCCCCAAGTCGGTGAGATAGTGCGGCCGCACTTTGCCTCCTCCGCGACGTGCGCTTCTTGGGCCGAGTCATAGACATATCTTCGCTGGCCGTCCAAGTGCCCGGTAACGCCTGGTTCTCGAGCGGTTCTGGAGGCGACGGTTTCTTATGTTCTGCGGGGTGTTTGGGTGCGGACGGTGGGTTCAGGGTGCAGCCGTCGGTTGAGGTTTTGGTCGAGGAAGTTGCGGCGTTTGCTGATGAGTGCCGGGCCGCCGGCGGGTGGGAAGAACTTCAGCGTGTCGGCGTCGATGATCTGGTAGGTCCAGCCACCTTCGTGGACCTGAACATGATGAAAAGGACAAAAAAGATCAAGATTGTGTTCGGCGGTGGGTCCGCCGTCAATGTGATGCTGGCGATGGTGGGCGACGCAACCCATCGCGGGCAGGTCGCAGCCTGGGAACAAACATCCGCCATCGCGCAGGGCAAGGTGGAACCGTTGCTTGGGGGTGGCGAGCCGGTTCGGGACGCCGAGGTCGAGAACGTCAGAGTGGGTGCCCAAGACGGCGGGGATGATGCCGTATTCACACGCCAGCCGGCGGGCAGCCCCGGCGGTGATGGGTCCGTGGCCTTGAATGTCAGCCGAGCCGATTCCGGTCGCCAAAGCCTCGTAGCTGGTGGCAACGATCAGGCTGTGCCTGGGGCTGGCATCACCATGACAGCCCTCGGCATGCGCCATCGCATGGCGGGCCAACTGGCGCAGGGCTTCGGCGCGGCGGCGGCCGATCGGATCGTCGACGATCGACAGGTTCGGGTCTTTCTTGCGGGTGAACGCCTCGATCGCGGCGGCGATTTCGGCGCCGGCTTCGGTGTCGAGCCAGCCATCGAGCCGGTACATCCCGTCGATGGTCCGGGAGATGTTCAGCTTCTGGTTGTCCCGGTTCTTCGCCGCGGCCGCGTCAGCGTCCTCCGGCGCGGCGGCCGCCCGCACCACGGCGGCAAGGTCGGACAGCTGCCCGGGGGTGATGTGCGGTGCCGCTTCGGCCAACGCTTTTTCGATCTCGGCGGCGAGGTCGCCTTCCAGGGTCGAGGTCGCCTTACGGATCACCGCCGCATGAGTGAGCCCGAGCTCGCCGGACTGCCATGCCGCGGCGGTGGCAGGCATCCGATCAGCCAGCGCCCGGCCGAGCTGGACGCGTTCGGACGCCCACGGGTTCGTTTCACCGGACAGGGTGCGCAGATAGGAAACGGTTGAGTTCGCCCCTTCGCCGGCGTACTCGCCGGTGCGATCGACCCGTTCCAAGAGCCGGCACGTCGCGAGCTCACCTTGACGGACGGCTCCCAGCACTTCCGGAAGCGCCCCGGCGGCCAACATCCCGGACATGTCGGTGGTGATGGCCGCGGCGAGTTCGGCGGCCAGCGCATGCAACAGCGCCGCCTTCTCCGCGAACTCACCGTCGATCACGTGTTCGATAATAGCAGGGAATCTGCAGCTCAGCGAGCTGCTTACGGGGTTGCCCGGAGCGGCCTAATCCCCTCGCCCCACTGCCGCGAGCGGCAGTAGATCCGGTGCCCCAGCACCCTCACTTAATGCCGCCGCCCCCGCCGGCACGCATCGGGGCCGCTCTCACTGAGTGAGTCCCTTTTCCGGCTTCGACGAATGCGTCAGACGCCCTTTAGTGGCCGCGACCGCACGCAGGCGGCTGGGCGGGTCGATCGGCCGGAACCGGCGATTTTCGACGGGGTCGTCAACCCACGGGAGGGGTTATGGCTGGCCGTAACTGTAGATCAGCCAGCGCCCATCTTGCTGCCGACGCAGGTCCACGTTCCACCATGTATCGGGTTGGCCGACAGATGGAGAGTCCGACTCCTGGAACGTGCAGTGGACCCGGGCAGTGCTGGTCGACTCGCTCTCGGAGCTGCACTTGACAGCTGAGAAGACCGGCCATGTCGACGGGCCGATGCCCCAGTCGGCCATGCCCCTTGAACTCGTCTCGAAATGTGCGAGCGCCGCAAGCCTGTCCTTCTGGTTGACGGCGGCGAACCAGGACAACACCGTGGCGCTCGGCGAATCGAACGAGGAGAGCGATGCCCCGGTGGCTTCGGAAGATCCGGATGCCGAGATCGCTCCAGCAGCCGTTGGCGACGGCCCCGCCGACCCGGAACCGCAGCCAGTGGCAAGGACAACGAGCCCTGCTATGACGGATGTGGCGGCGGCTCTGGTCGGGTTCACGCCGGAAGTCAACCAGACAGCCGCACGCAGCATGCGGTCGAATCGGTTCGATAGGCACAGCTCTGCCAAGTCGCGACCACGGCGTCGGCGAAGGCTCTGCCACCTGCTGAAGTTGCCGATCCTGGAACTCGTTCAGGCGGCTGTTGGCCGCGCCCGACGGCGCCAGGGCGGAGATGGGCTGAAGATGGCGTCGAGCACCGCGGTGAGACAGGCCACCTGCAGCCAGCCGGTGGCCGAATCCAGCGTGTTCTCGAAGGAGCGGGCGAGCCGGCGCTGCCGGAGCAGCCGGCCGTGGGCGACCTCGACCCGCCAGGCCAGCGGTAGTGGTGCGAACGTGCCCGGTTTGTTGTCGTGGCCGACCCGGCGCACCTCCAGGCCACGGTCCCACTCGAGCTTGGCGGCGCCGGGGACCGTGACGCCCTTGTCGACGATGACCAGCTGCAGCCGCCCGGCCTGGTCGAGCCCGGCCAGCTCGTCCAGCAGCGCGGCGGTGGTGTGGTTCTCGTGCAGCGACGCCGGCAATACCAGCGCGGCGAGCGGCAGCCCGGTCATGTCAACGGCGATGGCGCGCTTGGCGCCGTTCGTCGCGCCGTACGGGCCGCCGCAGTCGTGGAAGGTGCGTCCGCCGTTGGACGCCCCGCGAGCCAGGTGGGTGTCGACCACAACCATCGACGGGGTCGGCTCTGCGCGGTTCGCCCGCTTCCGCACCGCCCGGTGTAGCGAGGCGAGCAGGCGCGCCCAGGTCCCGTTCCGGGACCAGCGACGAAACTGCGAGCACACCCGGGTCCATGGACCGAACTCGCTCGGCAGGCAGCGCCACTGGCAACCGGTGTGCGACACGTACAGGATTCCGTCCACGACGCGGCGGATGTCTCCCGTGAACCGGCGGCCGCGCTTGCTGGTAGCGCAGATGAGCGGCTCAAGCAGCACCCATTGCTCGTCCGTCAGGTTCGTTGGGCACACACCCTATTTATCGGCAGCCGTGTATTACCCGCTCTGAAGTGGAAAAGGGGACACACTCAGTCAGGCCACGGTGACGGGCAGCGACTCCCAGCCCCGCACGGTCGAGGTGCGCGCCTGCACCGCGTTGTCCCAGTCGACGTCCCACTCCGGGAAACGCTTGAGCACCTCTTCGAGCGCGACCCGACCCTCGAGGCGGGCCAGCGCGGCGCCCAGGCAGAAGTGCACCCCGTAACCGAAGCTTAGGTGACGTCCGACGCTGCGGTGGATGTCGAACCGGTCGGGATCGGGGAAGTGCCGCTCGTCGCGGTTGCCGGACGCGTTGAGCAGCAGCATGATGCTTCCCTCGGAGACCGTCGTGCCGTAGTGCTCGACGTCGCGTGCGACGTAGCGCGCCTGCACGGGTGACGGGGCCTCGTAACGCAGCAGCTCCTCGATCGCGTTGGGAATCAAGGACGGATCGGCGACGAGCTCGCGGCGCTGGTCGGGGTTCTCGGCGAGGATCTTCCCGGTCCAGCCGATGAGCCGGGTGGTGGTCTCGTTGCCGGCGCCGGCCAGCAACTGCACGTACGCGAGCACTTCACCGCGCGTCAGGCGGCGCCGAGTTCCCGTCTCGTCCACGAACTCGGCGGTCAGCAGGTCGGTCATGATGTCGTCAGACGGATGCTCCGCGCGCCAGTCGATGTAGCTGGCGAAAAGGTCCATCCCGCCGTTCTGGGCTGCCGCGACGGGCTCCTCGCCGTCCACGATGCGCAGTCCCTCGTCCAGTCGCTCGCGGATCGCTTCCTGGTCCTGCTCGGGGATACCGAGCAGGTAGCCGATCGTGCGCATCGGCATCTGCGCCCCGAGATCATGGATGAAGTCGAAACGGCCGCCGCCGACGAGCGGGTCGAGCGAACGGCGGCAGAACTCGCGCACCTTGGGCTCGATGGCGTCCATCTTGCGAGGTGTGAAGACCCTTCGCATGACCCCGCGGTGGACGTCGTGCAGCGGCGGGTCCTCGAACAGGATCGCCCCGGAAGGGATCTCGATGTTCGCCCGGATCATCTCCAGGACCGTCCCGTGGCCCGAGCGGTAGGTGTCCCAGTCGGTCAGGCAGGGCTCGACGTCCCCGAAGCGGGTCAGAGCGTGGAAGTCGTACTTCTCGTTGTAGTAGAGCGGCGCCTCGTCGCGCATCCGCTTCCAAACCGGGTACGGATCGCTGTCGATCGTGAAGTCGTACGGGTCGTAGTAGACGTCAGAGACTTCACTCAGGACCGGCACTCGAACTCCTTTGGACGACTGATGCGAGGAGTATTACACCGCCATAGTTGGTCTTGGTCAGATTTCGTTTCCGTTGTCCGCTGGCCAGTTTGCTACGCGGTCTGGTTGATCTTGCGAGCGGGGTCGCTGGTCAGGGCCGTGTGGAACGGCGCCGCCCGCCCGTAGGACGCCGCCGCCCCGCACAGGACGATGTCTGCCCGGCGGCACAACCGGCGGCGCAGCGCCGACGGGGTCTGCGTGGTGGCCGCCCACGCGACGAGCGTGTCCATCGTCGCCGCCTGGAGCAGCGCGGCGACCTCCTCGACGTCGACGCCGGGAGGCAGATCGCCGCGCTCGATCGCGTAACGCAAGACCGCCTCGAAAGCAACCCTGAAACCACGTGCCCCCTCGGGAGGAGCCCCCGCGTGCATCAGCCGCGACCAGTGGCTGACGACGAGCAGGAGTGCCGCCCTCGGCGCGCGAGACACCCGGCGCGCCAGCGACGTCATGAGCTGCTCGACGAGGTCGGGGGTCGCCTCGTCAAACCCCATCGCGTGCTCGGCCTCGTCGATCATGATCTCGGCCGTCGCCCACGGCATCTCGAGCAGGATGTCTTCCTTGTGGGCGAAGTGGAAGTAGAACGTGCCCTTGCTGACGCCGGCCGCACGGGCAATTTCCTCGGCGGTGGTCGTCTCGAACGCCGTCTCGAACCCGCGCTCGTTCCAGATCTCCAGCGCCGTGCGGATCAGCTTGCGCCGGGTGTCGCGGGAGCGCTCCTGTGACAATGCCGATCGACGGGGAGCCGTCCGATCAGCTCCTTCACCGGCGGAGCTCTTGCTTACGCGAGGCACCTGGGCTCCTGGAATTGGTCCGTGGAGTTAGACACTGTCATACTTCGTCCCGTCGAGCGTACGCGCCGAGATCACAGCCAGAGTCGGCCGTGTGCACCCGCGGCCGGCCGCCTCCCTTGAGGGGTAATTGCACCGTGCCCAAATTGCGGCGTAGGCTGCCGACATGCTCTTGGACCTGACATCGGATCAGGAGTTCTTCCGGCAGACGACCGCAAAGTTCCTCGAGAGCCAGGTCCCGATCGACGCGGTGCGTGCGCTTCGCGACGATCCGGCGGGATACCAGCCGGACTACTGGCGCCGCGGAGCTGAGCTCGGGTGGACCTCGCTGCTCGTCAGGGAAGAGCTCGGCGGCGGCACCATCAGCGGAGCGGGGCTCGTCGACCTCACCCTCATCGCGCACGAGTTCGGTCAGCACGCTGCCCCGGGGCCGCTGGTGCCGGTCAACGTTGTGGCGGCGGCGTTGAACGCGGCCCAGAGTCACGCCGAGGTGCTCGAAAGCTTGATGGCCGGCGAGTCCATCGCGTCATGGGCGATCGCCGAGCGCGACACCAGCCCTGCTCTCGACGGGGTCCGCCTCTCGGTGAGCGTGGAGGGCGATGAGATCGTCCTCAATGGCGAGAAGCGCCCGGTGGAGTCCGCTGCCCAAGCCGGCCATCTGCTCGTCACCGGTCGCAGCGAGTCCGGGCTCACCCAGGTGCTGGTTCCCGCTGATACCGAGGGAATCACGATCAGCCCGATGGGTTCGGTCGACCTGACCCGGCGTTTCGCAGCGGTCCGTTTCGAGAACGTGCGGCTGCCGGCTGATGCGGTCGTCGGCGAGATCGGCGGCGCCGGCCCCATGGTCGAGCGTCAGCTTCAGATCGCCGTCGTCGCCCACAATGCCGAGGCGGTCGGGGCGATGCAGTCGGGCTTCGACATGACGGTGGCGTGGGCCTTCGATCGTTACTCGTTCGGCCGGCCGCTCGCGTCGTATCAGGAGATCAAGCACCGCTTCGCGGACATGCTCTCGTGGCTGCAGGCGAGCCACGCCATCAATGACGCGGCGGCAGTGGCGGTCGATGCGGGCACCGTCGAGGCAGCGGATCTCGTCAGCGCAGCCAAGGCCTATATCGGCGACCACGGCACCGAGCTGCTGCAGGACTGCGTGCAGATACACGGCGGGATCGGCGTGACCTTCGAGCACGACGTCCATCTCTACCTGCGTCGCGTCACCATCAACCGGGCGCTCTACGGCACCCCTCCCGAGCACCGCCAGCGGCTGGCCAATGCGCTCGAGGACAACCACAAGGATGCGTCATGAGTGCCGAGACCCTCGAATCGGTCGAGGATTTCCGCGCGCGGGCGCGCGGCTGGATTCGCGCCAACCTCCGCCGGCTCGACCCCGACGAGCAGGGCAGCCCCTCCCTCAAAGCCATCAGCGAGGAGCAGGAGCGACTCAATCTCGAACACGACCGCGCGGTCCAGCGCAAGCTCTTCGATGCCGGGCTCGCCGGCATCTGCTTCCCGCGGGAGTACGGCGGCCAGGGGCTCGGCCCCGACCACCAGCGCGCGCTGAACGAGGAGCTCGGCGGCTACGAGTATCCCGCGCACATCCAGGTGCCGACCTTCTCGCCGTGCGCCGCCGTGCTGCTCGACTTCGGCACCGAGGAGCAGAAGAAAAGGCACCTGCCCGCCATCTTCAAGGGCGAGGAAGTGTGGATGCAGTTCCTGTCGGAGCCGAGCGGCGGTTCCGATGTCGCCGGCGCGCTCACCACCGCCGTCCGCGAGGGCGACGAGTGGGTGCTGAACGGGTCGAAGATCTGGACCACCGGCGCGTGGTACGCCGACTGGGGGCTGTGCCTCGCGCGTACCAACTGGGACGTGCCCAAGCACCGCGGGCTGACCGTCTTCATCCTGCCGATCCGCCAGCCCGGGGTCGACGTCAGCCGCATCGAAATGCTCAATGGCAACAAGGAGTTCTGCCAGGAGTTCCTCACTGACGTCCGGGTGCCCGACACCGACCGGATCGGTGAGGTCGACGGCGGATGGACGGTCGGCGTCCGGTGGATGTTCCACGAGCGGATGCTGATGAACTCCTCGCTCGTCACCGTCCCGGCGGGCACCCGTCACGGCGGCGGCAGCGCGCCTGGGCTGCTCGAAGTGGCGCGTGATGCGGGCCGCCTGGACGACCCGGCCGTCCGCGATCTGCTCGGCGAGGCGCGCACCATCGACCTGGTGGGTCAGCAGCTCAACCGGCGGGTTGGCCAGCTGGTCACCAGCGGTCAGATGTCCGACCAGGCGGCTGCGATCGGACGGCTCTTCCTGGGCATCTCCAACGCGCGCACCTCGACCATCGGCTTCGAGATCGCGGGTGCCATCGGCGGCGCCTGGACCGAGGACGACGGCGCGGCCGCCGAGGCGGGCATCGCGTACCTCATGCGCCAGACGTCGTGCATCGGCGGCGGAACGACCGAGATGGCACGCAACGTCATCAGCGAGCGCGTGCTCGGCATGCCCCGCGAACGCTCGCACGATCCGAGCCTGCCGTTCCGCGACGTCCCGCGCGGCGCCTCGTCCCGCCGGAGCTAGGTCGCCAGCGTCGGCGTGACCTCCCCAGCGTCGGCGAGGCTAGGCAGCGGCGTCCGCGCGCGCGGCGCCGCCCAGCCCTGTCGCGCTGGCGGTCCGGGTGATCGCGTAGACGGCGAGCCGGTCGTCGCTGCCGCCGTCGCGGACCTCGACCCGGCCCAGCCCGTCGTTGACCTGTGCGCTCGCGATGGCCGGCCCGATACGTACCGGGCGCAGGTAGCGCATCGCGAGCGACGCCACCACGACCCCCGGGGCCTGCCCGGTCGCCGACAGCGCGGCCTCCTCGACGGCGAGCGCTATCAGCCCGCCGTTGACGGTCTTGGAGCTGTTGAGCCCGTCCTCGGAGCGTGGCAGCACCGCGACGCCCGGGCTCTGCCGCACGCAGCCGGCCCGCTCGGCGAACGGACGCCGCAGCCGCCCCGGCGGGCGACGTTCGGCGCGAAACGCCTCGTGCTCCGGCGGAATCCGCATCGTCACGTCGGGCACCGGCATGAACGACGCGGTGCCGAACGCGACGTTTCTTCCTGTCTCGTCGGTGAAATCGACCATCGCGACCATGACCGAGCGTCCCGACTTGATGAGCCGGGCGACCGCGCTCACCTCCGCGAATGCGCCGGTCTGCTGATGCAGATGGACATCGAGTTCCAGGGTGGTCGGAACGCGCGGCGCGAACGCGTCGAGCGCGAGATAGCCCGCGGCGATATCGGTCCAGGTCGCGAAGATGGACGCCCGGACGGTGGTCGTGCCCGGGGCGTACATCTCGGCCACGATCGGCGCCGACCCGTGAATCTCCTCCCCGACCCGGCCCAGATCGAACCCGAGCTCGTGAACGATGTGCTTGGGCTGTTCTGCTGTCACGGGCGCAGCTAGGCCCGGCCCAGCAGGAACTTCACGATCGGGGTCGCGGACGGGAACACCTCGGTGACGCCCGCGCTGAAGTAGCCCGAGTCGGTCACCATGATGATGCCGTTCGCTGCCCGGCCCGCGTCACTGCACAGGAAGACCAGGGGATACGCCTGCTCCATCGCGGTCGCGGCTTCGATGCCGACCTCGGCGCGGAAGTCGGCACCGAAGCCGAGCCACATGTCCTTGTTGGCCTGAGCGAGCGGGGTGTCGGTCGGCCCGGGGCAGATGGCATTGATACGCACGCCTGCCTTGAGGAACGGCATGGCCTGGCGGGCGACATACGCGCAGACCGTCTGCTTGCTCCAGTAGTAGTCGGCATGGTTGTGGTCGTGGGCCCACTGCGATGCGGCGTCGAAGTCGTCGACCTCCAGGTACTCGACGAGCTCCGGGAGGTTCGCCTCCCAGCCGAGCCCCGCGGCGGAGGAGATGAACCCGATCGCCGAGCCGCGAGCGAGCATGCCGCCGGCCATCATCCGATCGATCAACCGCCGGTGGCCGAGAAAGTTGATCTTCTCGATTCCGGGGGTGCCGTCAGCGACTCCCGCGCAGGAGAACAGCGCGTGGATAGGCCCGCCGCACTCGTCGACGGCCCGGTCGATCGAGGCCGCATCGGCGAGGTTGACCTTGATGGCCTTCGCGCCGGGCAGGGTCACGTCGGCGTAGTCCATGACCACGACCTCAGCCCCGGCATCCTGGACCAGTTCGGCCGTGGCGGCGCCCATCCCGGTAGCGCCGCCCACCACGAGCACTCGCTTGCCGTCGTAACGAAACGCGTCGAAACCCGCCATCGCATTCTCTCCTGAGGTCTTGGGGGTACGGGTGGGGTAAGGGTCAGCCGACAGTCAGGAAACCGTCACGCGACAACGCCGCGGACCTTGAGGTCGACGACCGTGTCCCAGTCGAGCCCGAGTTCGGCCAGGATCGCGTCGCCGTGCTCGTTGAACTGCGGCGCGCGCATCGGCACCGGCGGTTCCTCGTCGAACTGCACGGGGGCCGCGGTGAGCTGGAAGTTCACCCCGGCAGCGGTGGTGCACTCCTGCACGTATCCGTTGGCCACCGACTGGGGATCGACCGCGGCCTGCTGCGTGTCCTGCACGACGGTCCACTGCCCGGTGAAGTCGGCGAGGGCCGGCCGCCACTCCTCGAGGGGCCGCTCGGCAAAGGCGGAACGCAAGATTTCCTGGGCGTCGACGGAATTCGACATCAGCGCCTCGTGGCTGGAGAACCGCTCGTCCGTCGCCAGTTCGGGCTGCCCGATCGCTGCGGCCAGCGGCGCCCAGTACTTGCCGGCCTGCAGGCAGCACAGGGCGAGCCAGTGGCCGTCTTTGGTCAGGTAGTTGCGCACCAGTGGGTTGCTGCGCATGGCTGCTGCCGGCGGCGGCCGCCATGGCATGCCGAGCAGCAGCGACAACCCGAACGCCTGCCCCATCGCCCACATGCCGGTGCCGAGCAGCGACACGTCAACCACGGTCGCTTCCCCGGTCCGCTCGCGGTGAAAGAGCGCACCCATCATGCCGCCGGCGATCGTCATGGCGCCGATGGAGTCGCCGAATCCGGGGGCCGGCGGCACCGGAACCTCGGTGTATTCCTCACGCATGCAGCCCATCGCCACGCCTGAGCGGGCCCAGAAGGCCAGCGCGTCGTAAGAGCCCTTGTCGGCGTCAGGACCGCGCTCCCCCTGACCCGTGCCGCGCACGTAGATGATCTGCGGGTTGTGAGCGCGGATCTCCTCGAGGCCGATCTTCAGTTTCTTGCGGACGCTCGGGAGCTTGTTGGTCAGAAAAACGTCCGACGTCGCGACCAACTTGTGCAGGATTTCCAGCCCGTCGTCGCTCGTGAGGTCGAGGCCCAGGCTTCTTTTCCCGCGGTTGGAGTGCTCGAGCAGGATGTGGACATCGGCCGGCACATCAGCAACGCCGGTGGACGCGAGGCCGCGCATCGCATCGCCGCGCTCGACATGCTCGATCTTGATGACCTCAGCGCCCCAGTCGGCCATCAGCGCCGACGCCGCGGGCACAAACGTGTGCTCAGCGACCTCAAGAATGCGGACGCCTTGCATCACTGCGGTCATCCATTACCTCCGGCGGGCTACGTGGCCTGCTTGACTGCCAGGGCGGCTGCGTTAGTTTCGACAAGGTTAGTTTTAACATCGACGTCAACTCCGATGCTAGTGATGAACGCAAAGGAACGGCATGAGGCCCCTCCCCGAGCTGACCCCGGCGACCGAGTGGTTCTGGCGTTCCGGTGCCGACGGCAAGCTCCGCATCCAGGGCTGCTCGGACTGCGGCCAGCTGGTGCATCCGCCGGTCCCGATCTGCCCGCGGTGCCGTAGTCGCGCCTCGGCGCCCGTGGAGCTGTCCGGACGCGGCACGGTCGTCGGCGTCACGATCAACGTCCAGCCGTTCCTGCCCGACTTCGACCTCGCTCCCCCGTACGTCATTGCGAACGTCGCGCTCGAAGAGGACGCCGACGTCCGGCTCACCACCAACATCGTCGGTTGCGAACCGGCCGACGTGCACATCGATCAGGACGTCGAGGTCACGTTCGAGCAGCACGGTGACGTCTGGCTGCCACTCTTCACGCCCACCGGCCAGCCGGATACGCCCGGGCGCATCGCCGAGGTACGCCTTCCCGCCCCGCGTCCACCGCTCACCACCGACCGATTCGAGCACCGATCGATCCTGTCCGGCATCGGGCGATCCAAGCTCGGCCGCCGGCTCATGGTCGACCCGCTGTCGCTGACCATCGACGCCTGCCTCGCGGCCGTCGCCGACGCGGGCCTGACGCTGGAGGACATCGACGGGCTCTCGACGTATCCCGGTATGAGCGGGGCGGGCATGAGCGAGGGCGGGATCACCGCCGTCGAGGAAGCCCTGCGCATCCACCCGACATGGACCAACGGCGGCGGCGACCTTCCCGGCCCGGGCGGCTCGGTGATCGCCGCGATGCTCGCCGTCGCGTCCGGACTCTGCCGTCACGTGCTGTGCTTCCGGACGGTCTGGGAGTCCACCTACCGCGCGCTGGGCCTGGGCCACGCGCCCGGTCGGGTCTCGGGGCCGATGATGGAGTGGCGCGCGCCGTACGGAGCGATGTCCGCCGCCAACTGGATCGCGATGAACGCCGCCCAGTATTTCCACCGTTACGGCGCGACGCGCGAGATGCTCGGCACGATCGCGGTCAACGGGCGTACCAACGCCGGCCGCAACCCCGTCGCCATCTATCGCGAGCCGATGACCATGGACGACTACATGGCGGCCCGGATGGTCTCGACGCCCTTCGGCCTCTACGACTGCGACATCCCCTGCGACGCCTCGATCGCCGTCATCGTCTCCGCCGCTTCGGTGGCCGGCGACCTGCCGCACCCCGCCATCCGTATCGAGTCGGTGGGAACCCAGATCCTGGAACGCGTCTCGTGGGAACAAGGGACGATCACGCACGAGCCGCAGGTGCTCGGGCAGTCCGCGCACCTGTGGACTCGTAGCGCCCTGCGTCCCGCCGACGTCGACCTCGCCCTGCTCTACGACGGCTTCTCGTTCAACGCCATCTCCTGGCTGGAAGCGCTGGGATTCTGCGGGCTCGGCGAAGCGCAGGACTGGCTGGACAAGGGGCGCCGGATCGGCGCGGGCGGCGAGCTGCCAGTGAATCCGCACGGCGGGCAGCTGTCGGAGGGGCGTACCCACGGATACGGCTTCATCTATGAGGCAGTCACGCAGCTCCGGCACGACGCGGGCGAGCGGCAGGTGGCCGATGCCAAGACGGCAGTGGTCACGTCCGGCGGCGGTACCCCCTCGGGTGTGCTGCTGCTGCAACGTGACGGGGTGTGACATGGCTGATCCACCGGCCACCCGCGTGGGCTCACGGTCGCAAAGCCGCTGATCAGTAGACTCACCCGTGGCTTGGGCCCGCCGAGGCGTTACGGGCGACAGGTGGGTGACCAGCAAGAAGGGATGCTGACCTTGACGGCAGCTGCGCAGGTCGAAGGCGAGAAGCCGAGCGGACCGCGCTCACGGAAGGGCGCCCAAACGCGCAGCCGGCTGCTGGATGCGGCCAAGGCGATCTTCGAAAAGGACGGCTTCCTCGAGGCCCGTATCTCCGACATCGCCGAGCGCGCCGGCCTCTCGCACGGGTCGTTCTACCACTACTTCGATTCCAAGGAGCAGATCTTCCGTGAGGTCGCGAAGGCGATCGAAGGCGAGCTCGAGGCCCCCCTCGACGCGGTCATCCTCGACCCGGAGTCCACGGCCACCCCTCGCGAGCGGATCCGTGAAGGCATCCGCCGCCACCTGGTGAGCTATCGCAACGAGGCGCCCATCCTGGGCATCATCGAGCAGGTCTCGCGCTACGACGACCAGGTGCGCGCGCTCCGAGCCGAACAGCGGGGGCGGACACAGCAGCAGATCGCCGAGTCGATCCGCCAGTTGCAGCTGCGCGGGCTGGCCGATCCGAAGCTCGATCCCGACTTGGCGATCGCGGCGCTCAGCGCCATGACTCAGCGCTTTCCGGAGCTCTGGCTGGTCGAGCACGCCCACGAGTTCGACTTCGACGAGGCGGTCGACCAGCTCAGCCAGCTGTTCTCCAACGCGCTCGGGATCCCCGAGATCGTCCCCAAGAAGCGGCGCGTCGGCCGCAACACCTGACGTTGCCGTTCGCGTGCGGCGGCGTGCCCTTACTATCGACGTCGACGTCGAATTAGCGTCGCTGTGAGGTCGGGAGGAGCCCCGGATGCGCGTGGTAGTCGTTGGTGCGTCGAGCGGTTTGGGCCGGTGCATCGGGGTCGGGCTCGCCCAGCGCGGTGCTGAGGTGGCGCTGCTGGCGCGACGGCACGACATGCTGGTCGACGCGGCGAAAGAGGCCGGCCCCGGCGCGCTCGCGATCGCCTGCGACGTCACCGACCAGGCCTCCTGCGAGGCCGCGATCGCCGAGGCCGCCGAAGGCCTCGGCGGTATCGACGCGCTCGTCTACTCCACCGGGATCGGCATCCTGAACCGGTTGACCGACATCGATGCCGAGACCTGGCGCCGCGCGTTCGACACGAACGTCATCGGCGCGGCGCTCATCACCGCCGCGGCGATCCCCCACCTGACAGCCTCGTCCGGGGTGGCGGCTTACCTGTCGTCGATCAGCGCCTCGCACACTCCCCCCTGGCCAGGCCTGGGGGCATACGCGGTCAGTAAGGCGGCGCTGGACAAGCTCGTGGAGGCCTGGCGCGCCGAGCATCCCGCGGTCGGCTTCACCCGCGTCGTCGTCGGTGACTGCGCGGGCGGCGAAGGCGCCTCGATGACGGGATTCGCGAACTCCTGGGACCCCGAGATCGCCGCCGAGTTCTACCCGACCTGGATCTCGCGCAACTACATCACCGGCACGCTGCTCGAGGTGGACGAACTCGTGCGCGTGATCGACTACATAACGCGCTCGGGCGCCGGGACGAGCATCCCGTCGGTGACCGTGACCCCGCGCCCGCCCGCCTGAGTGCCCCGGACAGCCGCACTCAAACGGCGACCGGGAGCCGCATCAGCCGGCCGAGGTTGCCACCCATGATGGCCTCGACGTCGTCGGCCGGCATGTTCGGCGGCAGGTGGTCGAGGTAGCTGCAAGGCTCGGCAAGCCCCTCCGGGTGCGGGTAGTCCGAACCGAACAGGACATGGTCGGAGCCGATGGTGGCGACCAGCTTCTCGATGTTGTCCTCGTGGAACGGGCTGATGTAGACGTTGCGCTTGAACGCCGCCACCGGGTCCTCGTCGAACCCGTGGGGCATCTTGCGATAAGTGTCCGCGAAGTGCTCCAGCAGCGGCACCACCCAGTCGCCGCCGTTCTCGATCATGGCGATCTTGAGGTCGGGGAAGCGGGTGAGCACCCCGCCGCACACCAGTGCCGACGCCGAGTCCTCGATCGGCCGGTGGCCCATCGTCAGGTAGCGGAAGGGATCGGGCCGGAACGGCAACATCTCCGACGGGCCGGTCCAGTCGGCCTGGTAGCGCGAGTAACCGCTGTCGGAGGCGTGCATCGAGACCAGGATGTCGTTGTCGACGCACGCCTGCCAGAACGGGTCGAACTCGGGAAAGCCGAACGAGCGCGATCCGCGGAAGCCCGGCACCGGCGCCGGACGCACCAGCACGGTGCGAGCACCGCGCTCGATCACCCACTGCAGCTCCTCGAGCGCCTTCTCGACGATCGGCAAAGTGATGACGGGTGTGCTGAAGATCCGATCCTGATAGTTGAAGGACCACTCCTCGTGCATCCACTCGTTCAGCGAATGGATGACGACGTGGGTCAGCTCCGGGTCGTCGCGCAGGCGCTCCTCGAGCAGGCTCGCGAGCGTCGGGAACATCAGGGTGCGGTCGACCCCCAGCTCGTCCATCAGCTCCAGGCGCGGCGCCGGCTCACGGAACGCCGGGATGCCGCGCATCGGCTCGCCGATGATTTCGCGGTAGGACTTGCCCTCCGGGTTGCCGTTACGGAAGTAGTCCTCCTGCGCACCGGGGCGCGCGACCACCTCGAACGTGGGGTTCGGGATGTAGTCGCTGATCGTCCCGCGCAGGGCAATCTTCGTGCGGCCGCGGACTTCGACGTAGTCGACGGCGTTCTTGTAACGGTCCGGGAGGTGGCGGGTGAACGCGTCTCTCGTCTCGTAGAAGTGGTTGTCGGCGTCGAAGACGGGGAAGTCGCACCTACGTTCCATGCCAGTCACGTTAACCAGATTTTGACGGCGACGTCAATATTGGAGATCGGGCTGACCCGGACTTGCTGGCGGTCCCACAGGAGAACGTTCTTCTCGAGCCGAACACGAGCGTTCTATGGGGATTGGGGAGGGCGGTATCGTCCCCGCCGTGGACCTCTCCCACAGCGCCGCTGACGAGCAGTTCCGGCAGGAGTTTCGGACCTGGCTCGACGCCAACCTGCCGGCCGAGTGGCGTACCGACGAGTTCTGGGAGACCAGGACCCTGGACGAGGGATTCGAGCTGCGGCGCGGGTGGGAGCGCGACAAGGCGCTGGCCGGCTGGGCCGGCATCAACTGGCCCACGGAGTACGGCGGCCGCGGCGGCACGCCCGCCCAGAAGGCGATCTACGACGAGGAGATGGCCCGGGCACGCGCCCCCCAGACCGTGAACAACCTGGGGCTGACGTTCCTGGCCCCGACGGTCATGGCTATCGGCACCGACGCGCAGAAACGCGAGATCATCCCCTCCCTGCTGCGCAACGACGTGATCTGGTGTCAGGGCTTCTCCGAGCCCGGCGCCGGCTCCGACCTCGCTGCCCTGACGACCCGCGCGCAGCGCCAGGGCGACGAGTTCGTCGTGAACGGCCAGAAGGTGTGGACCAGCAACGCGCTGCACGCCGACAAGATGTTCGCGCTGGTACGCACCTCCAGCGAGGCCAAGAAGCACCATGGCATCACCATGCTGCTCCTGGACCTTCATCAGCCGGGGGTCGACATCCGGCCGCTGAAGCAGATGACTGGCAAGCAGCACTTCGGGGAGGTGTTCCTCACCGACGCTCGGGTGCCGGCCGACCAGGTGCTCGGCGAGATCGGTAGCGGCTGGAACGTCGCCATGCTGCTGCTGTCCTTCGAACGCGGCGCCTCGGCGATGGGCTACTACACGACGTTTCGCCGCGAGCTCGGGGAGATCGTCGAGCTCGCCCGCCGCACCCGCCGGGGCTCGGGGACTGCTGCCGACGACCCGGTGATCCGCCAGCAGATCGCCCAGGCCGTCGTCGAACTCGAGGCGCTCAAGCTGCATTCGTTGCACATCCTCACCAAGGTCGAGCGCGGCGAGGAGCTCGGCTTCGAATCATCGATGACGAAGCTGCAGTGGAGCGAGACCCATCAGGACCTCGGCGAGCTCTACATGGACGTCCTGGGCCCGGACGGCTGGACAGCCCGCACGAACGACGGGAACTACGGTGAGTTGTTCCCCCTGCAGGAAAGCGCGCTGTGGTCGCGTTCGGAGACCATCTGGGGCGGCTCGTCGCAGGTGCAGCGCAACATCGTCGCCGAGCGCGTGCTCGGCTTGCCCCGTTAGATCAGGGCTGGAGCAGAGTTAGGTCGGGAGACGCGTGGAGTTCACCCTGAACGACGAGCAGCGCGCCCTGCAGGACGCGGTGCGCTCCTACCTGCGCGACCGGTTCGACCTCACGGCGGTGCGCGCGGTGTACGACGACCCGGAGTCGAACGGCAATCCCGCGGAGCTCTGGAAGGCCCTGAGCGAGCAGGGCTGGCTCGCCGTCCTCATCCCGGAGGAGTACGACGGGCTCGGGCTGGGACTGCTCGAGGCGGCCGTCATCGTGCGCTGCCTCGGCGCGGGCGCGGTGCCCGGGGCGTACTCCGCGACCCTCCTGGCGGCGGAGGCGATCCGGCTCGCGGGCAGCCCCGAGCAGCAGCAGGCCTGGCTGCCGCGGATCGCGGCCGGCGAGGTGTGCCTGACCACCGCGCTCCGCGGCGCCGGGAACGACTGGTCGGTCGCGGGCACGCCCTTCGTGGCTGAGGGAGAGCGGCTGACCGGACACGCGCCTGCGGTGGAGTACGGCGCCGCGGCCGTCGCGATCATCGCTGCCAGCCGCGACGGCGCGCTCTGGATAGTCGACCCCAACGGTTTACGAGTCGGCGGGGTGCACGTGACGCCCGTCCCCACGCTGGACCGCACCACGCGGTTGGCGAACGTCGACCTGACCGGCGTGCACGCCGAGCGGCTCGCCGGATCAAACGCCGAAGTCCTGGGCGCGCTTCTGGAACGCGGGGCCGTCCTCGCTGCCGCCGAGCTGACCGGCATCGCCCGTGAGGCGCTCACCCGCACCGTCCAGTACGACAAGGACCGAGTGCAGTTCGGGGTCCCGGTCGGCTCGTTCCAGGCGATCAAGCACGCGCTGGCCGACCTTGCCGTCGCCGTCACGATGGCCGAGCACACCGCGCTCTACGCCGCCCATTGCCTCGATATTGCCACCGGTCTCGGGGCACCGGAGGCCGCGCTCGCCGTCTCCGTCGCGAAGGTCAAGGCCTCGGACACCGCGCGGGAGGCGACGGCAGCGATGATCCAGTTCCACGGCGGGATCGGCTACACGTGGGAGCACGACGCCCACTTCTATTACAAGCGCGCCAAACGGCTGGAGTACGCGTACGGCGACGCGAGCGCCCATCGCGAGCGCATCGCAGGACTGGTGGTCGGTCCATGAGCGGCGCGAAGGCGGGGCCGCTCACCGGGGTCAAGGTGCTCGACCTGTCGCGCATGTACCCGGGCGCGTTCTGCACGCTGCTGCTCGCCGATCTCGGCGCCGACGTACTCAAGGTCGAGGGCCCGGGCGCGGGTGACGGGCTGCGCCGGGTGGTCGCCCCCGGGACGTTCAATGCGACGCACACCGCGCTGAACCGGGGCAAGCGCTCGCTCGTGCTGGACCTGAAGAAGGTCGGCGCCGCCGGTGTTCTGAAGCGTCTGGTGTCCTGGGCTGACGTGGTCGTCGAATCGCACCGGCCGGGCCAGCTCGACCAGCTCGGGATGGGCTACGAGGCCATGAAGGCGGTGAACCCGCGCATCGTCTGGTGCTCGGTGACCGGCTTCGGCGACCATGGCCCGCTGGCGCAGGCAGCCGGCCACGACATCACCTATCTCGGCTACGCGGGCCTGCTCGGCCTGCTGTCCGACGGGCCGACCACGCCGCCGGCCGTGACCATCTCCATTCCGCTCGCGGCGAGCCTGGCGGCGGTCGGAATCCTCGCCGCCGTCGTCGAAGCCGGCCGCACGGGCCACGGGTCGCGGCTCGACGCCAACATGGCCGACAGCGCGATGTGGCTGCTGGCCGAGGACGTTGCGCGCGCGGCGAACGCACCCGCGCCAGGGTGGGGATCGTTCGCCGCGCGCAACGTCTACACCTGTGCCGACGGCAGGCAGGTCACCGTCGCCTCGACCGAACCCCGCTCCTGGGCCGCGCTGTGCGAGGCGCTGGGCACTCCCGAATTGGCCGGTCATCGCCTGGGCCTCGACGACGATGCGCCGGTATCCGCCCGGCTGACCGAGGTGTTCCTGACCAAGCCGGCCGCCTTCTGGTGCGCGAATCCCGGCTACGCCGGCGGGGTGGGACCGGTCAACGACGTGGCGGACCTGCTCAGCGATCCCGCAGTGATCGAGCGGCGCAGCATCGCCCCGCTGCACGACTCGGGGGTCCGGGTGCTGGCCAATCCCCTCCGGTACGGCGGCAACGGCGGCGATGCAGCCTCCCACGCGCTCAGCGACCCGCCCGAGCTCGGCGCCGACGCCGACGCGGCCCTGTCCGCGGCCGGTTTCACCGCGGACGAGATCACGGCGTTACGGGCCGAAAACACTGTTGGTTGAGAAGGTCGGGCAGGTAGCAGCGGAGGAGCCATGGACATCGATTTCGGGCTGAGCGGAAAGCGGGCCCTGATCACCGGCTCCGGCCAGGGGGTCGGCGAGGGCATTGCCCGCCTGCTGGCCGCGGCAGGGGCCGAGGTGCTCGTGAACGACCTCTACGCCGACCGGGCGCAAGCGGTCGCCGACGCCATCGTCGAGGCCGGAGGCAAGGCGTCCGGGGCCGCTTTTGACGTCACCAGTTTCGAGGGCGTGCACGCGGCGTTCGCCGACCTCGGGCCGGTGGACATCCTCGTGAACAACGCCGGAAACGCCGGGGCCGAGGGATGGGCCGGGATGGCGCCGTTCGTCGACACCACGCCCAGCGAATGGTCGAAGTACCTCAGCGTGAACCTGTACGGGGTCATGAACTGCGTCCACGCGGCCCTGCCGGGAATGATCGCCGCGAAGTGGGGCCGCGTCGTCACGATGATTTCCGACGCCGCCCGCAGCGGCGAGGCACAGATGGCCGCCTACGGAGCGGCCAAGGCGGGGGCCGCCGGCTTCAGCCGGGGCATTGCCCACGAGGTGGCCCGGCACGGCATCACCGTCAACAACATCGCGCTGGGAACGATGCGGACTCCGCTGAGTTCGGGGCTGTGGAACGACCCGTCGAAGGTGGCGCAGCAGAAGGCGATCATGTCCGGTTACCTGATCCGCCGCCCTGGCGATCCGGACGACGCGGCCTGGGCCGTGGCGATGCTCGTGAGCCCGCGCGGCTCGTGGATCACGGGCCAGACCATCCCCGTCAACGGGGGCTACTCGTTCGCGCTGTGAGTGCGTGAGCCCGACTGCGAGGATCTGAGAACGCATGGGACTGCTGGACGGCCGCGTCGCCCTCGTCACCGGAGCCGGCCGCGGGCTCGGCCGCGCCCACGCTCTCGCGCTCGCGGTGGCCGGCGCCTCGGTGGTGGTCAATGATGTCGGCGCCGGACTGGGCGGGGAAGCCACCGACGAGTCGCCTGCCGATGGCGTCGTCGGTGAGATCCGGGCAGCCGGAGGTTCGGCGCTGGCCGTCCGCTCGTCGGTGAGCGAGTGGGAGGCCTGCGGCTCCCTTGTGGAGCAAGCGATTGCGGAGTTCGGCCGGCTCGACATCGTCGTGAACAACGCCGGCATCACCCGCGACCGGATGCTCACCTCATCGACCGAGCAGGACTTCGACGCCACGTTCGCCGTGCACGTGAAGGGCACGTACGCGCTGAGCCATCACGCCTGCCGGCACTGGCGCGAGGAACACAAGCGCGGCGGTGACGTCACCGGCCGAATCGTCAACACCACCTCAGGTTCCGGGATGTTCGGCAACATCGGCCAGAGCGCGTACGGCTCCGCGAAGGCGGCCATCATCGGGCTGACCGTCACCACCGCGCTCGAGATGCGTCGCTACGGGGTCACGGCCAACGCCATCTCGCCCATCGCGCTGACCCGGATGACCGAGCGGATGATGGGGTCGGCGCCGGAGGGTGGCTTCGATCCTCGGGAGCCGGCGAACGCGTCCGGCGTCGTGGTCTACCTCGGCTCGCGCGAGTCCGGGTGGCTGACCGGCCAGGTGCTGCGCATCGACGGCGATCGGGTGCAGCGGATGCGCGGCTGGCAGATCGCCGGCGAGCACGCGTCGGCCGCCGGCGGTGCCGTGACCCCCGACGAGCTGCTGGACGCCGTCCCCGCCATGTACGGGATCATCCCGGCGGGCGTGAACACCCTGACGGCTCCTGCTTCCTAGCGCGCTCAGGCGCGCTCAGCCGCGCTCAGGCGCGCTCAGGCGCGTCGGTCAGGCGCCGAAGCCGTGCAGCAGGAAGTCCCAGAGCTCCTCGGCCGCATCACCGCGGCTCGGACGCTTCGAACTGGCGCTGATCGTGGTGGTGAACGCGTTGAACATGATGGCCTGCAGCATCACCCCGGCCACCCGGTCATGACGTAGCCCGGGGCGGATGGCACCGGACTGGGCCGCGTCGTCGAGCAGCTCCTCGAGCAGGCTCAGCAGCGGAACGAACGCGCGCGAGGCTTCCTGCGGATGCTCGGTGAGCAGCTGCTGGGCGAACTGGGCCAGTGCGTTGGAGCCCTTCTTCGCCGCGCGGGCCTTCGGTGCGGGCCGGCACGCCCGGTAGTACTCCACCGCGAAGCGATGCAGCCGGCTGAGCGGATCCTGCTCCTCGTACACCGCCTCGCGCAGCGTCTCGGCCGTGGAGCGCACCGAATCCTCGAACAGCGCGACGAGCAGCTCGTACTTGCCCTCGAAATACTGGTAGAAGCTGCGCAGCGACTGCCCGGAGCGCTCGACCACCTCTTGCACCGTGAACTCCCGGTCAGGGCTGGCCGTCATGAGCTCCAGGGCGGCGTCGAGGAAGCGCTGGATGCGCGTCTCGGCGCGGGCCCGGGCAGGATCGAGCACGCGCGCGACGGCCAGCTCGCGGCGGGAGACCGCGGCGCTGGAGGACCGCTCGACCGCCACCGACTCGTTCTTGGGCATGCAACCAGCGTACTCGTGACGGAGAGGCTCGTATTCCTTAATAAGCCGCTAGTACCCGGGTGTCGCGAGAACCGTCTTCTCTGATGGAGGTCCTACCGTTCGTTGCCACGGGCTGAGAACCATATTATCCTTTTCTGATTATGGGCGTCTCCACTCGGTCGGAGCCCCGGCGCAGCGGCAGCCGCGATCACGGCTTCCATGCGCTGCGCGTGCGTCGCATCGTCACCGAGACCCCCGAAGCGGTCTCGATCGTGCTGGATGTGCCGGCGGACCTCGAAGCTGCCTTTGCCTACCAGGCCGGCCAGTTCGTCACCTTCCGGCTGCCGATCGGCGGCCAGCAGATGCTGCGCTCGTACTCGATGTCGTCATCCCCGCAGGTCGACGACGAGATGGCGGTCACGGTGAAGCGGGTCGCCGGCGGCGTCGTCTCGAACTGGATCGCCGACACGCTGAGCGCCGGCGACACGCTGGAATCCACCCGCCCCGCCGGGGTGTTCTGCCTCCGCCCCGGCAGCGCAGACGTCCTTGCCTATGCCGGCGGCAGCGGCATCACGCCGGTGTACTCGCTGCTCAAGACCGCCCTGACGACGACCGGCCGGCGGGTGCGGCTGCTGTACGCGAACCGCGACCGGGAAAGCGCCATCTTCGCCGCCGGACTCGACTGCCTTGCCGAGCGCTTCGCCGGGCGGCTGGAGGTCGTGCACCACTTCGACGCGGAAGGCGGATTCGTCGAGCCGGAGACGATTCGCCGGCACGCGGGAAAGGCACTCGACTCCGAGGTGTTCGTCTGCGGGCCGGGACCCTTCATGGACCTGGTGGAGTCGGCGCTTCACGAGCAGGGCATCGGGCCGTCGCGGATCCACATCGAGCGGTTCACGCCCGCCGGCCTCGCTGGTGAGCCGGAGCCCCCCGAGGCGGCAGCCGCAAGCCACGCAGGTCGAAATCGAGCTGGACGGCCGGGTGCAGACGACAGCACACCGTCCCGGGACGACCATCCTGCAGACGGCACGCCAGATGGGGCTCACCCCGCCGTTCTCGTGCGAGGCGGGCGACTGTGCCACCTGCATGGGCCGGCTGCTCGAAGGAACTGCCACGATGCACGTGAACAATGCCCTGACCGACGACGAGGTGGCTGAAGGCTGGATCCTGACCTGCCAGGCCGTGCCGGACCCGCCCTCGGTGCGAGTGCGTTACGGCTATGACGACTGAGCCCATTCGGAGGACTGGATGAAGGACGCACGCGCATTGGTGGAGTCCACACCGCTCGCTGACATCATCGAGGTCGAGCAGCTGCTGGCGCGATACGCGGTCGGGATGACCCGTAACGACGTCGAGGCGGTCATCGACGTGTTCACGCCGGACGGCACGTACAGCGCGTTCGGTTCGGCCTACACGCTCGAGAAGTTCCCGGCACTCGTCGAGGCCGCGCCGAAGGGGCTGTTCATGACCGGCACGCCCGCGCTCGACCTGAACACCGACGAAGGAACCGGAATGCAGACGCTGTGCTTCGTCGACCAGATCGACCACGACATGCGCATCGGCTATTACACCGACAGCTACCGGCGCACGGACAAAGGATGGCGGCTGCATACCCGCTCCATGACGTTCCTGCGGCGCAGCGGCGCGCGTGATGCGGGCAAGGAGCACGACCCGCGCCGGCCGATCCCGCAGGCTGCCGCCGGTTCAGCGGCCCAACCGGCCGGAAGCTAGCGGCCCCATGGAACTCGCGGCCTTCCGCTCGGCGCTGGACGACTGGCTCGACGCCCACGGCGACGAGCTCGCGCCCGGTGAGGACGATCCCACGTCGCTCGAAGGACGCATGGCGCAGCTGGCCAAGGTGAAGCGGCTGGCCTTCGACGCCGGTTTCATGCGCTGGGGGTGGCCGGAGCGCGTCGGCGGCCTGGGCGGATCGAGCATCCTGCGGGCGTACCTCGGTGAGGCGCTCACCGCGCGCTCTCTGGTGGAGCCCGGCGTTTACTGCATGACCGAGGTGCTGGCACCGACGATGATCGACTACGCGCCGGCCGAGCTCGCCGCGACGATGGTGCCCCGCCTGCTGCGCGGCGATGAGATGTGGTGCCAAGGCTTTTCCGAACCGGGAACCGGCAGCAACCTGGCGGCCCTGCAATGCCGGGCAAGTCTGGCCGATGGGGCGTGGCACATCAACGGGCAGAAGGTGTGGACGAGCTTCGCCCAGTTCGCCGACCGGTGCATCCTGCTCACCCGCACCGGTGCTCCGGAGTCGGCGCATCGCGGCATCACCGCACTCTTCATCGACATGGACACTCCCGGGATCACGGTGCGTCCCCTGGAGACGATGAACGGCATCCCGGAGTTCTCCGAGGTCTTCTTCGACGATGTCGTGGTCCCGACCTCGCGCACGCTCGGGGAGGTGGACCAGGGCTGGTCGATCGCCATGGGCCTGCTTCCGTACGAGCGCAGCACGGCCCTCTGGCACCGCGGCGCCTTCCTGCACCAGCGGTTACGTGCCTTGCTCACGGGCGTGCCCGACGGGCAGCTGACCGCGAGCGCGGTCGGCGAGGCGTTCACGCAGCTGTACGCGTTTCGGGCGCGCTCCCGCCAGACCCAGTACCGCATGGCTGCGGGGGAAACGCTCGGCGCCGAGACCTCGGTCGACAAGGTGTTGCTCGCGGCGGCCGAGCAGTCGGTCTTCGACCTCGCCGCGGAAGGCCTGCCGGAGACCGTGCTGCTCGGCGATGACGAAGGCAGCCGCGAATGGCGCGCCGAGTACCTGTATTCGCGCGCTGCGACCATCTACGGGGGCACCACGGAGATCCAGCGCAACGTCATCGCCCGCCGCCTGCTGGAGCTCGGAGCCGATCGCTGATGGACCCGGACGACCGCAAGCTCTTCGCCCAGAGCCTTCGTCACGCCACCGAGCAGCACACCGGATCGGCGCTCGATGCGGCCCTGGTGGAGCTCGGCTGGCACGACGCGCTCGACGACGACCGGCGCGATGCCGTATCCCTGCTCTTCCAGATGCAGGGCGCGGCCAACGCCACCTCGTCAGCCCTGGACGCGGTGTTGACCCGCAGCCTCGGCTGCGCAGCAGACGCGGCGATCGTCCTGCCACCACTGGGGAAATCGGACCCACCCGGCCTGGTCTCCGGCGAACGGCTGAAGGTGCGAGGACTGGCGACGAGCGCGCTGCACACCCGGGAAAGCGTCACGGTTGCATGGGATGACGGCGAGCCGCTCATGGCCAGCGTCGCGACGGCCGACCTCGACGTGCATCCCGTCCCAGGCGTGGATCCCGCCCTCGGGCTGGTCGAGGTGACGGCCGAGCTGCCGCTGGGCACGATTTCGGCGCTGCCGGCGAGCTGGCAGGGGGCCGTCGCCGCGGGTCGGGTGGCCATCGCGTACGAACTGGTCGGCGCTTCCCAGACCATGCTGCGGCTGGCTTGCGACCATGCGCTGGAGCGTGTCCAGTTCGGCCGTCCCATCGCGCAATTCCAGGCCGTACGCCATCGCCTCGCCGAGAGCCTGGTCGCCCTCGAGGGCGCGCAGGCGTGCGTCAACGCGACCTGGGACGAAGCCGTACCCGCGGCCGTGGAGGTGCCGGCGCTGCTGGCAAAGGCCGTCGCCGGCGCGAGCGCCCGCACCGTCGGCAAGCACGCCCAGCAGGTCCTCGGCGGCATGGGCTACACCACCGAGCACCCGCTGCATCGCTACGTCCGGCGCACGCTCGTCCTGGATCAGCTGCTCGGCGCCAGCCGAACGCTCACCCGCGACCTCGGCGCGCAGCTCCTGCGCACCCGCGACCTACCGGAACTCCTGCCCCTCTAGGCGGGGATTTCGGCGGTCGTGACGATCGTGGCCCGGGCCAGGATGTGGCTGAAGACGTTGAAGCCGAAGAATGCGGGGCTGGCTTCCGCCGGGACCCCCAGGGAGGGCACGTCGAGCGCGTGGACGGTGATGAAGTACCGGTGGGGCCCGTGACCCGCGGGCGGGGCAGCACCGATGAACCTCGGCGAGCCGCCGTCGTTACGGAGCTGGAACGCGCCGGGCGGGAGGCCGGAACCGTCGGGAAGACCGGCGTTTTCCTCCAGCGAGGTCACCGACGCGGGGATGTCGGCGACCACCCAGTGCCAGAAGCCCGACATCGTCGGGGCGTCGGGGTCATACACGGTGACCGCATAGCTCTGGGTGCCTTCGGGCGCGCCCTCCCAGGACAGCTGCGGCGAGACATCCTCGCCGCCGGGCACGCCGAACAGGCCTGACATCTGGGCCGCCGGAAACGGGCTCCCGTCAGTCACCGTGGTGCTCGTGACGCGAAACGCCGGGACCTCGGGCAGTCCCGCAAACGGGTCGTTCCCGCTCATGGCCAACTCCTCAGACAGATAGGGACGGGAGATACGTCAGCTCAGGTTGTTGCACTCATCATCTCGCCCCTCACGACGCCGGTAAACCGAGGATCCGCGTGGCGATGAGTCCCGGCTGGATCTGTGACGCCCGGCGGCTTCGTCCGGGAAGTCACCGAAGTCCACGCCTGCCACCGATCTGCTGGTGGGTCAGCACGCGTTCGAGGTTGGTCCCGACGCCGCCGAGCACGTCGCTCGACGCCAGCGCTCTACGCAGGTACACGTGCGCGAAGCACTCCCAGGTATTGCCGATGCCGCCGTGCACCTGGATCGCCGTCTCGCAGACCCGCCGCGCCGCTCGCGCGCAGTACGCCTTGGCCACCGCGGCGGCGGCCAGCGCCTCGTCGGTCGGCAGCGCATCGACCGCCCACGCCGCGTGTAACGCGACGGTACGCGAGCCTTCCATGGCCACCAGCGCGTCGGCGAGCAGGTGCTGGACCGCCTGGAACGACCCGACCGCGACGCCGAATTGCTTGCGCGTGACCGCGTAGTCGCAGGCGAGGCGGATGGCGCCGCTCATCACGCCCACCAGGTCGGCCGACGCGACGGCGAGGCCGAGCGCGGTCCAGCGCGTCAGGTCGGCGTCGGCGAGCAGCCGGCCGGCCAGCGGCGAACCCGAAGCCGGCAGCTCGAACGCCCGCAACGAGCGGGTGAGGTCGACCTCAGCGTCGCTGCCTGCCGGGAGCGCCACCTCAGCCAGCGCATATCCACCCGGCTGACGCAGCAGAGCAAGCGCGCTGGACGACCCGGCCGCATCGATGGCCACGGCACCCGCCGGAACGTCGCCCACCACGGCGAGCCCGGAAAGATCAGGCGCCAGCGCGACGGTCTGCGACCCCGCTGCCGCGGGCATCTGTGCCAGGCGCCGCAGTTCGGCGGCCAGCGTCGGGCCGAGCAGGGACGCGTCGGCCGCTCCCCGGCCAAGCTCCTCGGCGACGATCGCCACCTCGACCGCCGATGACCCTGGCTCCCACGAGCCACCGTCGCCATCCGCGGCCCGCAGCTCCCGCCACCCTGAGGCGACGACGGCGGCGTCGAGCTTGCGGGCGCGCTCCTGGTCGTCGAGGTCATGCACCGAGCGGGCGCCCAAACGGTCGACGAGCACGCTCGCCGATTCGCGTAGCGCGCGTTGTTCGGATGAAAGGCGGACGTCCATCAGCCAGTGCCCCGGCCGGCCTCGAGGCGCGGCGCCCACGCGTCACGCAGCGTGCGCCGCAGCACCTTGCCCGACGGCAGCCGCGGAATCTCCTCGACGACCACAACCTCGCGCAGCCGCTTGTATCCCGCCAGCGAATCGACGACCAGTTGCTGCAATTCCTGCGTGCTGACAGGCGAATCCGGGTCCAGCGCCACCGCCGCCACCGGCATCTCTCCGGCGCTCTCGTCGGGCACGCCGAACACGGCACAGTCCAGCACTCCGGGATGACCGTGCAGCACCGCCTCGATCTCCGCGGGTGCCACCTGAAATCCCTTCACCTTGATCATCTCTTTGGAACGGTCGGTCAGGTGGACCCACCCTTGCGGCTCGAGCCACCCGACATCGCCGGTTCGGTACCAGCCATCGGCGAACGCGTCGCCGTTCGCCTCGTCGGGCAAGTAGCCCGCCATCACCGAGGCGCTGCGGATCTGGATCTCGCCCGTCTCACCCGGGCCAAGCACCCGCCCGGTGTCGAGATCAGCCACCCGCAAGTGGACGCCCTCCGGGGGCAGGCCCGCGGAATCGAGCCGCCAGGCAGCGGGATCGCGTACCGGATTGGCGGCGATCACCGGGACCTCGCTGGCCCCGTACGCGCACAGCCAACGCACCCCGGTACGCGCCGTGACGGTCTCGGCCACGCTCTGGGTCACCGGGGTCGCGCCCCACATGATGTAGCGCAGCGAGGAGAGGTCGTAGTCCTCCAGACGCGGATGGTTGGCCATGGCCAGCGCGATCGGCGCGACCGCCATCTCCAGCGTCATGCGTTCCTCAGCGATGCAGCGCAGCACCTCGTCGAGATCGAACCGGCGGTGCAGCCGCACCGTCGCGCCCGCCTCCGCGGCGGCCAGCAGGTTCAGCAATCCGAGGATGTGCGACGGCGGTGTGGCGACCTGGAAGCGGTCATCCGGCCCGAGGCCCAGCGCCGTCACCCAGTGACCGGTCGCCTCGCAGATCGACGCATGCGTGTGACGTACCGCCTTCGGCAGTCCGGTCGTCCCGGAGCTGAAGACCAGCACCGCCTCGTCGGTCTCGTGCACCGGGCCGGGGTCAGGAGCCGACTGCTGGCCTTCGAGCGCGTCGAGGAGCGAAAGCTCATCGATGTCGAGCAGGCGGCTGGCCCCCAGCTGCTCGGCGAGCAGCGGCGCGGTCTGCGCGTCGGCGATCGCGTACGACGCGGCGGTCAGCTCGAGCGCGTGTCCCACCTCGCGCGCCTTCCACGCCGGACTGATGAGTACGGCGGCAGCATTGAGCTTGCTGATCGCGTAGCCGGCGATGACGAACTCGGGACGGTTGGCCGTCATGACCGCGACCCGCTGACCAGCCTCGACCCCGCGGGAGCGAAGCACTCCGGCGAACGCGTTGCTCAACCGGTCGAGTTCGCCGAACGTCAGGCGTTGCGCGCCGTACCGCAGCGCATCGTGGTCACCGAACCGGCGCGCGGCCTCCTCAAGCCCGCGCGACATCCTGGGCTGAGCCGCCGGAAGCCCCACCGGAAACATTGTTCTCCGATCTGAGATCATGGTCAACACAATGCGCGTGTTATGTTTCCGCCGTGGTCCACGCGAGCGCCGCCGAGACTGATCCGCAGGTCCGGCGGGAGATCATCGACAACGTCCGCCGGTTCGTCACGCGCGAGGTGCTGCCTCACGTCGCCGAGCTCGAGCGGGCTGACGAGTTCCCCGCCGAGATCGTGGCCGGCATGCGTGATCTGGGCCTGTTCGGCGTCACCATCGCGGAGGAGTACGGCGGGCTCGGGCTCGATCTGCTCACCTACATCGGCGTCATCGAGGAGCTCGCGGCGGGCTGGATGAGCCTCACGGGCGTGGTCAACACCCACACCATGGCCGCGACGCTCATCATGCTGCACGGCACCGAGGAGCAGCGGCAGCGGTGGCTGCCGACCATGGCCACGGGCGAGCGGCGCGGGGCGCTCTCGCTGTCGGAGCCCGACGCGGGCAGCGACACCCGCAACATCTCCTGCCGGGCCGAACGCGACGGCGACGAGTACCTGCTCAACGGCACCAAGGCGTGGGTGACGAACGGCGAGCGGGCCGGCCTCGTCGCGCTCGCGGCCCGTACCAGCGAGGGCATCAGCGCGTTCATCGTCGAGAAGAACCCCGGCTCTCGCTTCGAGGGCATCACGGTCAGCCGCCACATCGGCAAACTCGGCTACAAGGGCGTCGAGACGGTGGAGATGGCCTACACCGACCACCGCATCCCGGCCGCGAACCTCGTCGGCGAGCCCGGCCGCGGCCTCCCCCAGATCCTGAGCGTCCTCGAAATCGGCCGCATCAACATCGCCGCGCGAGCGGTCGGCGTCGCCCGTGCCGCGTTCGAGGCTGCCCTCGCGTACGCCCAGGTGCGCACCACGATGGGCAAGCCGATCGCCGAGCACCAGGCCATCCAGCTCAAGCTCGCCGACATGGCGACCCGCCTGGAAGCGGCTCGGCTGCTGACCCGCAGCGCCGCCGAACGCAAGGCCGCCGGGCTGCGCTGCGACGTCGAGGCCGGCATGGCGAAGCTCTTCGCCAGCGAGACGGCGCTCGAGCTGGCGACCGAGGCGATGCGTATCCACGGCGGCGTCGGCTACACCACCGAGCTGCCGGTCGAGCGCTACTACCGCGACGCGCCGCTCATGGTGATCGGCGAGGGAACGAACGAGATCCAACGGCTGGTCATCGCCCGCGGATTGCTGGCACGCGCCAGGAACGGCTGATCAAGAAGTCACCCGGGCCCGCAGCAGCTGCTTCTCGACCTTGCCTGTCGCGTTGAGCGGCAGCTCGTCGATGAGCTCGACGACCCGGGGCACCTTGTAGTTCGCCATCTGCTCGCGGCACCAGGCGATGATGTCCGGCCCCGACACCGGCGCCCCCGGGACGGTCACGACGAAGGCCATCCCGACCTCGCCCATCCTCGCGTCCGGGATGCCGATCACGGCGGCATCGCGAATCGCCGGATGGCGGCGCAGCGCGTTCTCGATCTCCGCCGGATAGGCGTTGAAACCGCCGACGATGAACATGTCCTTCACCCGGCCGACGATGCGCAGCAGGCCGTGTTCGTCCACGGTCCCGATGTCACCGGTACGCAGCCAGCCCTCGGGCGAGAGCGTCGCCGCGGACGCCGCGTCGTCGTCCAGATAATGCGACATGACGCTGCCGCCCCGTAGCAGGATCTCGCCGGACTCGCCGCTGGGCACGTCGGCTCCGGTCGCGTCGACGAGCCTGATCTCGAAACCGGGCCGCAGCCTTCCGACCGTGGTCGCGATCGTCTCCACGTCGTCGTCGGGGGACGTACCGCTCGCGGTGCCCGCTTCGGTCAATCCGTAGCCCGACACCATCCTGCGGAACGGCAACTCCTCGTGCACCCGGTGCAGAAGCTGCACCGGAATGTCGGCGGCACCCGTGACGGCCATACGCAGGCTGGAGAGGTCGTACTGGCCACGCGACGGGTGGTCAAGGATCGACTGGTAGAGCGTCGGCGGCCCGGGCAGGACGGTTACCCGTTCCGCAGCGACGCGCGCCAGCACCCGATCCACGTCGAACACCGGTTCCGGCAGCATCGCGGCGCCGCTGGCGATGCACGCGAGAATCCCCGCCTTCAGCCCGAACATGTGGAAGTACGGGTTGATCATCAGGTAGCGATCGGCGACGGTGATGCCGGTCATCGCGACCCAGTCGGTGGCGACGCACAGCGTGCGCGCGTGGGTCATCACGACGCCCTTCGGGACGCCGGTCGTGCCTGAGGTGAAGAGGATGTCGGAGGGGTCGTCGGGGCTGACGGCATCGCGTCGGCGGTCGACTTCGGCCAGCGCGTCCGCATCGGCCCGCGCGAGGAATTCGCGCCAGCAAGTCGTGCCCTCCCGCTCGGGTCCGCTGGCGATCACGATGGTCTCGAGGCTGGCCAGGTCGACCCCGCTGCCGGCGAGCATGGCGACGTAATCGGTGCCGAGGAAGTCGGTCGTCGTCACCAGCACCCGGGCCCGGCTGCGGCGCAAGATGTCCGCCGCCTCAACGCCTTTGAACCGGGTGTTGATCGGCACCAGTGTCGCCCCGACCTGAAAGAGCCCCAGGGCGGCGATCACCCACTGCGCGCAGTTGTACGTCCAGATCGCGACCCGGTCCCCCGGCCGGACACCCGAATCCACCAGCGCACCGCCGAACGTTCGGGCTGCCTCGAACAGTTCGGCGTGCGAGAGCCGTACATCGCCGTCGACGATGGCCGGCTCATCCGCGAAGCGTTCCGCCGTAGCGGCGCAGATCGCGGGGATGCTTTTCCAGCTAGCCACGCCGGCTGTTCAGCGGAGGTCGGGGGCGACGAGGTCGACCGAGCGGGTGGCGTGCGTGCCGACCGCCTTGGCGTTGGTGGAACGGATCGCGACGTCGTGGCCGGCGGCCTGCGCCCGCAAGGCACCGACCGTGCAGTTCTCGCGCCCACCCAGCACCGTGAACGGGTCGTAACTGAAGTGCTTCATGGCATTGAGATGGGTGATGCGCTCGATGTCGTGATCCGAGACGCCGACGAGGCTTTCGCTCAGCGTCTCGGGCGCGAACGGCCACGTGGAGTCCGAATGCGGGTAGTCGCACTCCCACATCACGTGGTCCATGTTCAGAAACTCCCGGCTGGCGATCCCGAAGCGGTCGTCGATGAAGCAGGTGAGCACGTGCTCGTTGAAGACCTGACTCGGCAGCTTGTCGCCGAAGTCCTGACCCGTCCACGCGCGGTGGCGGCCGTAGTTGTAATCGACCCGCTCGAGGAAGTACGGGATCCAGCCGATCCCGCCTTCGGACAGAGCCACCTTCAGGTCCGGGAACTTGCGCAGTACCGGCGACCACACCAGGTCGGTCGCCGCCTGCACGATGTTCATGGGGGTGAGCGTGATCAAGCAGTCGATCGGTGCGTCCGGGCTGGTGATGACCAACTGCGACGACGAGCCGATGTGCAGGCAGACGACGACTCCCTCGTCGCTGCAGGCTTGGAAGAACGGGTCCCAGTGGTCGGTGTGGAAGCTCGGCCAGCCCAGCTTCGACGGGTTCTCCGAGAAGGTCACCGCGTGGGCTCCCTTGCGGGCGGTGCGGCGGACCTCGTCCGCCAGCACCTGCGGGTCCCAGATCGCCGGCAGCGAGCACGGGATGAAGCGGCCCGGATGGGTACCGCACCAGTCGTCGATGTGCCAGTCGTTGTACGCCCGGACCATCGCGAGCGCGACGTCCTTGTCCTCGGTACGCGCGAAGAGCTGGCCGCAGAACTGCGGGAACGACGGGAAGCACAGCGAGCCGAGCACGCCGTTGGCATCCATGTCCTTCACGCGCTCGTCGATGTCGTAGCAGCCGGCACGCAGCTCGGCGAAGGAGGTCGGCTCCATGCCGTACTCCTCGGCGGGCCGGCCGGCGACGGCGTTCAGCGCGACGTTGGCGATCTCGGCACCTTCGTAGACCCAGGCGTTGGTGCCATCGGCACGCGTCACGAATTTCGGCGCCAGATCCGCGTACTTCGCCGGCAACCGGCCCTCGAAGAGGTGGGGCGGCTCGACCACATGGTCGTCGACGCTGACCAGCACCATGTCGTTGAGGTTCATGCCGTGTCTCCGCTCGTGCTGTGCCCGAACCAGCTGCCCGAACCAGCTGCCCGAACTAACGTGCAGAACTAACAGTAGTGTCAGGGGAAGCTACCACGCACGCTAGTGTCAGACGGACACCAGCAAACACCGGCCAGCAGCAGCCAGCACCCGCCTACGAGGAGCGCGATGTCCGAGTCAACGCCCGACTACGAGTTCGTCACTTACGAGCCGCTCGATGAGGGACGAATCGTTCGGATCATGTTGAACCGGCCCGATCAGCGCAACGCCCAGAGTCGCGGGCTGCTCGTCGAGTTGAACGACGCCTTCCTGCGTGCGGAAGCTGACGATGAGGTCCGCGTCGTCATCCTCGGCGGCACCGGCTCGATGTTCTCCTCCGGGCACGACCTGGGCTCGAAGAAGTCGCTCGAGGAGCGCCTGCCCGGGCCGAACCAGCACCCGACGATGAAGATCAACGGTGGCACCCGGCTCGGTGCCGAGAACCTGATGCTGCAGGAGTGGCACTACTTCTTCGAAAACACCCGCCGCTGGCGCAACCTGCGCAAGATCACGATTGGCATGGCTCACGGTGACGTCTACGCCGCCGGGCTGATGCTGCTCTGGGCCTGCGACCTGATCGTGGCCGCCGAGACCGCGAACTTCGCGGATGTGGTGGGAACCCGACTCGGGATGTGCGGCGTCGAGTACTTCGGCCACCCGTGGGAGTTCGGGCCGCGCAAGGCAAAGGAACTGCTGCTGACGGGCGACTCGGTGAGTGCCGAGGAGGCCTACGGGCTCGGCATGGTGACCAAGATCTTCCCTGACGACGAACTGAACGACCGCACCCTCGAATTCGCCCGGCGGATCGCCAATGTTCCGACCATGGCTGCCCTGCTCATCAAGGAGTCGGTCAACCAGTCGGTCGACAACATGGGCTTCTACAACGCGCTGAACGCCTGCTTCACCCTCCACGAGCTAAACCACGCGCACTGGGCGTGGGTGAACGACGACGGCTGGCCCGTCGCCAAGGAGGACGCCGGAATTCCGAACTGGCGGACCGCTCCCCCGATTGTCCCGGCCGTCAAGGACAAGGTGCGTGCCGACGGGTAGTACGTCGGCCAGCGCCACATCCGGCCCGGCGGAGGGCGGTGCAGTCGTTCGCCGGGCACCCTTCTCGGACAACCCCACCGTCGGGCCACGCGGGCAGCGCACGCAGCAGCGCATCCTGGACGCGGCGCTGGGGGTACTGCGCGACGAGGGCTACCACCGGTGCAGCGTCGACCGCATCACCAGCCTGGCGGGCTGCTCGCGGGTGTCGTTCTACCAGTACTTCTCGGGCAAGGAAGACGTCTTCTACCGGCTGGCCGGGGTCGTCGCGGCCGAGGTTCGGGCGTCGGTCGAGGCGATCGATCCGGTGACGGCAGGCACCCGCGGCCGGCAAAGTCTGCGGGCCTGGGTCGCGCGCGAGGCCGACATCTACCACCGGTACGGGCCGGTGTTCAACGCATTCGGCACCGCGGCCGCCGGCACCGAAGCCGTCGCCGCGCTCGGCCAGCGCGCCGGCGAGCAGAACATCGCGCTTATCCGCTCGCGGCTCGCCGCCGTCAGCCCGGCGCCGGGCGAGGTGAAGGCCGTCATCGCGCTCCTGCTCGGCTGCATCGCCCGCACGTTTCAGCACGCCGGCGTGCTCCGATCCGCCGCTCCAAGGGCGTATCCCCGCGATCGGATCGAAGAGGCGCTGGCTGACGTGCTGCACCGGGCCCTTTTCGGACGCGAGGCCGGGGTCAACGTGCACGACCCTCGCGGCGGCGCCCCGCCTCGTCTCCCGTTCCCGGCGTCGGCGCGGGAGATCCTCTCCCGCGCAGCGATCGGGCGTGAACAGTCGGAGTCGACGCGACCAACCGTCGAGACGCTGCTGGCCGCGGGCCGCGACGTGTTCGTCCACCGCGGGTACGCCGGCGCGCGTATCGACGACATCGTCGCCGCCGCCGGGCTCTCGCACGGCACGTTCTACCAGTACTTCAAGAACAAGAACGACCTTGCCCACGTGCTCGTCCTCGAGGCGATGCGGCCGCTGGCAACGGCCTTCGTCGGCATGCCCGTCATGTCCGCGACGCCGACCGACGGTCTCGCCGATCCGGCGGCGCTACGCCGCTGGTTGCGGGCCTACAACGCCAGCCATATTCACGAGGCGGCGCTGATTCGGGTATGGGTCGACGCGCAGGCCCAGGACGCGACGCTCGGTGCCGACGCTGCTCCCGCCATCGACTGGGGCCGGCGCCGGGTGGCGAGTTTCCTGCGTCCGCGCGGCTTTGGCGACGTCGAAGCAGAGGCGGTTGTCATGCTCGCCCTCCTCGACGCGTTCGGCAGCCAGGCCCGTTCCAGCCGGGTGATCGACGCCGTGGCGCACATCGTTGAGCACGGCCTGCTCGGGCTGTGACCCCGTCGCCAACCCCGTCGCTCAGGCACTGACTCCCAGCCGCATCGGAAAGGTCATCGTTGACCGAACCCCGGTCGTGAACAGCAGGTCGGCGCCGGGCGAGATGCGGTAGTCCGGAATCCGGGCGTGCCACTCGCGCAGCGCCACCCGCAGCTCGAGCCGGGCCAGGTGCGACCCCAGGCAGCGATGAATGCCGCCCCCGAACGCGAGGTGACGGTTCACCTCCCGATCGAGCTGCACCTCGTCAGAATCGGGCAGCTCGCTCTCATCGGTGTTCGCCGAGGCGATCAGCACCATCACGTGCTCTCCCTTGCTGATCGGACAGCCGCTCAGCTCGGTGTCCTGCGCCGCGATCCGGGGGACGGCGATCACGGGTGTCTCCCATCGCAGCAATTCCTCCACCGCGCGCGGCACCATGGCGGGGTCAGCGACCAGCCGCCGGCGCTGATCCGGCTCCTCGGCCAGGTAACGGAAGAAGCAGTCGAGCGATGCCGAGACGGTGTCGAGCCCGGCGATCAGGAACAGGAAGCAGATGTCGACGATGGCCTCATGGCTCAGGCGATCACCCTCGACCTCCGCCGCGAGGAACTGGCTGAGCAGATCGTCTTTGGGCGCCCGTCGGCGCTCATCGAGAATCTCGTTGAAGTACTCGTAGATCGACGTCGCCGTCGCCTGCTGGTGCGCCTTGACCTCCGGGTCCCCCACCGGCTTACCCACCACGTCCTGCGGTCGGATGATCCCGTCCTTCATCGCGAGAAAACGCGGGAGCTCTTCCATGGGAAGCCCGAGCATGGTCAGAAACACCTGCGAAGGAAAGGGCACCGAGAACTGGGTCGAGAAGTCGATCTCGTCGTCGCCGATGAACCTGTCGATGAGCTCGTTCACCAGCTGGGTGACCGGATCGTGCAAGGCGTTCATTCGCTGCGGCGAGAAGAGCGGCTGCAGGATCTTGCGGTACATGCGGTGCTCGGGCAGGTCGATCTGCAGCGGGATCAGCGGGCGGATGTTGCCCAGATCGGCAGCCGACATCGCCGACGAGAAGACCTCGGGCTGCTTGAAGATCTGCTCGACATCGACGTGCTTGGTGACGATCACTCCGGCGCGTTCCACCCGGAAGATGGGGTCCAGATCGCGCATCAGCTTGTACATCGGCTGCGGATGGCGCGAGGACTCCGGATCGAGCACTAGGGGGCTTCCCAGCGCGCCGGAGTCAACGTCTTGGGTGACATCTTCGGTCATCGCTACCCCTACCTTCGTTTCGACGCACATCAGACCACGCGGCGGCGAGGTCGAGTCAACTGGTCAGGCATTCGTCAAAATCAGCAAGGGGCTACGTCCGGTATTGGCGTGGGATGAGGGGTCGGCGTTCGCCTTTGATTGGTGTGCCGTGGGGCGGGTGAAACCAGGGGGTGCGAGCCGGGTCGTGGTCGACGGTGAGGCGCCAGCCTCGCTCGCGCGGGTGATAATGGTGCGTGCAGAGCCGAGCGCGTCGCACGAATCTTCTCGGTGGGTGATCGGATCCGCTCGCAGCACGAGTGCTGCGAGTTCCCGATCGGTTCCGAGTGCACCCGAACGGCACTTCGCGAGCGGTTGGGTCAAGACGCATCGGTCGGGTGCTGCGGACGGATCTGGCCGAGCATTCATGCGGTAGGGCGTTACACCGTCAGTAGCTGCAGCTGTGGATCCAGCCTTGCCAGGTCGTGGGGGTCACTGGTGACGACCCGTTGCCCCGCCCGGTTCGCGCAGACGACGACATGGGCGTCGACAACGTCAGCAGTGCCGGACGCGGCGAGCAGTCGACCCACGTGAGTGGCGTCCACCCGGTCGAGAGCGATCACGTCGGTGGTCGGCTGCCGGGTCAGTCGAACTAGTCCGACTTGCCGTTCGGGACGGCGTACTACCTGCGCGAGAACGGTCGCGGGCAACGTGATTCGGGCTCCCGTCTCGGCGGCTCGGGCCAGCAGTGCGATGATCTGACGGTTTCCCCGCTCGAAAGCGATCAGACCGCCCGCATCCAGGGTGATGCCCGCCGACTGATCGTGGTTCACGGTGTCAGGCGGCGGAGTGGCGAGCGGGGGTAGCGGCCAGCATCGCGTCGGCCCACGCTCGTTCCTTGTCGGACAAGGGCCCGCCGCTTGCGGTGAGCGCCTCGGCGAGCACGGCGCCCCACCCCGCGACGTCGTCCAGGGTGACCCCAACCGCATGCTGGACGAATCCGGACACGCTCGTCGCGGAGCCGGCGGCGACCAGTCCACGGATGCGGTCGAGCTGCGCTTCGTCGAGGGTGATGGTCACCTTGCGCGTCGCCATACCGGTTACCATACCATTGGCGCCGGCGGATCGGCGCGCTAACAACAGCGAGGCGTCCGTTTGCACTGCGCGCGGGATCGGCACGTCTGCGCAAATCCGGGTGCCCCGCGTCGAACCACCACCGAGCCACCAGCGGCAGTAGATCCAGGGGCTCTGGCACCCTGATTTACTGCCGCTGCCTCCACTTCCTCGATCAAGTGCGGCGCGCGGTATTGGCTTCTGCGCGTGTCGCGCGCTTCCCAGGGTGGGGCCGTGTCGGCGGATACTTCGCTTTCTTGTGCAGCGCTGATGCGGTCGGTGAATCTCGACGCGTCTGGACCGAACCGAGTTGCGTCGTCGGTCGTCGTAGCTACAGGAGGGTGGTGACCTGTGGCAGTCAGCGGCGATAACGCAGCGGTGCAGGACGCTGCCGCGCATGCGCTTTTCGTCCGGGTGTACCCGCTCCTGGCTCGGTGGGCCGCTTCGGCGACCGGAAGCCTGGCAGTCGGGCAGGACGTTGCGGCCGAAGCGTTCGCCCGGCTGTGGGCTCGTTGGAGCAAGGTCGCGAATCCGGAAGCGTGGCTATGGATGGTCGCGGCGAACCTGGTCAAGGACAGGTGGCGCAGGCAGCAGCGCGAGAGGGTCTTGGAAACCAGGTTGATACTGATCGATGACGGCACCCCACCACCCGACACCGCGCTGTTGGACCTCGTGAGCAGGCTCCCAACCCGGCTACGGCTCGCAGTGACGTTGCACTACTACGCGGACATGCCGGTCAGCGAGGTCGCGACCGCAATGCGCAGACCCGAGGGCAGCGTCAAACGCTGGCTCGCTGAGGCCAGAGCCCAGCTCGCGATCGAGTTAGAGGACCACCATGGAACCTGACGACCACATCCCGACTGCCATCATCGACCGGGACCTGACAGCCCTGGCCCGAAGGCTCCCCACACCCGCGCCCGACGACGAGACGTACCGCCGATGCCGGGCCAGGGGACGACGGAACCGACAGCTCCGCATCCTGACGGTCACGACGATCCCAATGCTGCTCCTCGTCGCGGCTGTGATCTGGGCGGGCCACCACACGCCAGGATCGACGATGGTCGTTACCCCGGCGACGACGAGCAGCGCAACCCCTACCCCACGTCCCGATCAACGCTTGGCCAAGATCAGCGCGCTGGAGGTCAGTAACCTGCCTCCCGGAACAAAGCTGTTCCTCTCCGGCGATCTGCGCGGCCTCGTCTGGCGCAGCTACATCCTGCCGAATGCCCCCAACTACCGGTTGATCTTGAGCGCGGCCGTGGGCGACACAGCAGACTCGGCTTCCCTCGCGGGCCCCGGAGTCGTTCAGACGCAGATCACGATACGAGGCGATCACGCCGTGCTGACTAGGGAAGTGGGCCTCGCCCGGATCGACTGGGCGGACGTCCGACAGAACGTCCACTACACCGTTCTCGACAGCGACGGCATCCTCACCAGCAACACCCTCATCAAGATTGCAGACGGACTCACGGCCAGGTGACGGCCCGCCGGGGCGATGCGCCGGTAGTGCCCCGGTTATCGCGTGAGTGCCGTGGTGGCCGGTCGCCCATCGGGTGCGCCATCAACATCGCCGAAATCCGCCAGGGCTCAGGTGTTTCTTGGTGTCTGTCCGGGTGGGCGTAGTAGTGGTCGGCGGTGGCCTTGCAGGGGTGGGCGTCCGTCGGGTGGCCAGAACCAGGGGGTGCGGTCGGGGTCGTTGCCGATGGTCATGTTCCAGCCGCCTTCATGAACTTTGTGGTGGTGCGCCAGGCAGAGCAGTTCGAGGTCTTCGGGGTTGGTTTCGCCGCCGTCGATCCAATGTTTCCGATGATGGGCTTCGGTGTAGGAGGGTGGCCGGTCGCACCCGGGCCAGGTGCAGCCGCCGTCACGGGCGGTAAGGAAGTGTCGTAGTCCGGCGGAGATGGTGCGGGTGCGGCGGCCGAAGTCGAGGATCTCGGAGTCGGCGCCGTAGACGGCGGGGATGATGGCGGCGTCGCATGCCATCCGGCGGGCGGTAGCGGCGGGCAGGCGCTGCCCGTCGGGGGTCCCGGCGGTACCGAGGCCGTCGAGCAGGGCTTGATGGGACAGGCCGACGTGGACGGTGTGCCGGCCGCCGCCTTCCCCCTGACAGGTCTCAGCGTGGGCGGTGGCATGGCGGGCCATTTGCACGAGGGCTTCGGCGCGGCGGGACGGGGCGGATTCGGTGAGCACATCACCGTCAGGATCGGGTTTGCGGGTAAAGCTCGCGATGGCTTTGGAGACGATCAGGCCGGCTTCGGCGTCCAGCCAGCCATCCAGGCGCCACCGGCCGTCGAGGGTTTCGGACAGGTTCAGCCGCTGGGCGGCGTGTTTGCGGGCCGCTTCATCCGCTGACTGCTCCGGGGCGGCAGCAGCGAGCACTTCCTCGGCGACGACCCGAAGCTGGCGTGGGGTCAGCGGAGGCGCCTGCTCGGCAAGGAAGGCTTCCAGCTCCGCGGCCAGGTCATGCTGCAGATCACGGGTCGCCTGCACGATGACGGTGGCATGATCCAATCCGAGTTCACCGGCTTCGAACGCTTTGCCGGTGACCGGCATCCGATCCGCCAACGCCCGCCCGGCCTGCACCCGCTTGGACACCCAGCCGTCAGACTCACCCGACAGGCCACGCACGAACGCGGCCGTCGACGCCGCCCCATCCACCGCATACGCCCCGGACCGGTCGGCCCGTTCGATCAGCCGGCAGGTCAGCAGATCCAGCTGCCGGCCCGCCCCCAGCACCTCCGGCAACACCTCGACCGCCAGCATCCCGGACGTGTCCGCCGATACGGCGGCGGCGAGTTCGGCGAGCAGCGCATGCAACTGCGCTGCTTTCACCCCGAACTCCGCTTCGATCATGTGTTCGATACTACCAGTGAAACAGCAGCTCAGCCACCGTATTGGACAACCGGATGCAACGTGCACAACGTCGGCTCCCGAGCCGTCTAACCGCGCGTAAGAACGAAGCCTCTGTATGTCAAGCGACGACGGGCGTAGGGTGCGTCGCGAGCCCGGGAAGTGACTTATCCGAAGTGCTGACCGACGGGGTTGGGTCAGCCGCGCTGGATTACAGAGCCGCCCCCACGTGTCCTCCCGGGCTCCCAACTGAGCATTGCTGGCATGAGCGAGTTGCGGCAGTACCTACTCGACAGGCACGAGCAGCAGCCCGTTCTCAGAGCTCGAACGGACCTTTGCCGCCACCGGACAGGCTCGTTCGACGCATCGACCACGTTGGCCTCGTAGTCCCCATCCCGGCGAACCGGTCATACAGCCACCTCAGCGCGGGAACGTCCGTCTCGAAGCCGCGCTCCTCGTCCCGTCGCGTGACGCGCTCGAGGCAGACGCCGAACTCAGCGCGCAGCACCGCGTAGTGCAGGGCGACACCGCGGGAACGGCAGGCCTGGCCGAGTCCTGGGAGCACATCCGGGTGGCTGCCGCGGCGACCGCGCTGCCGACCACATGATTTTGGTGGCCCGCAGTGGGTGACGACTGCGCTACTCGGCCGGCAACGATCAGGCGCTCGACGTCGTCGATCGAAACCCGCACGCCCGGGTCGAACGATGTGCCGACGCGATGGCTGATGGTCGATTTCCCGACACCGGACGGCCCCGTGATCACCAAGATCGGTGCCGCCATGCCCGAACGATAGGTGTGGCGATCACACGTTGTCGATGACCCCGACCGGTCCCGCAGGAGTGATCGGCGGCAGGTCGGCGATGGACAGAATCCCCGGCCGCGCCTGGCAGACGTACGGCACGGCGTTCACCGGACGGTTTGCGGTGTAGGCCGGGGTCGTCGCGCCCATCTCGTCCAGCGACACCGGGAACGGCAGCTCGACGTCCAGCGGCGCGTCACCGCGCACGCGGACGCGCCAGCCCGTCGAGCGCAGGTCCCAGGCGGGCTCGACGTCTTCGGTGCAGTACCAGTTCGCGGTGAACCGGATCCGTTCCACCCCGTCCGCGTAGCCCGTGAGGATGTTGCGCTGCGCGCCGACCGTTCCCGCCGCCAGCTCCCCGGCCGCCAATTGCGTCGTGGCTCGCGCAGCGGCGGCCTCCCCCTGGCTCTCCCAACGGTCGATCACGTAGCCGGCGGCCTCAGCGAGCTGCTCCAGTGCCGGCCCGAACTCCCCCACCAGAAACGCCGCCCGCCGCCCGTCGTAGGACGCAAGGTCAGCACCGAAACCCATCTGCTCGAAGAGCAAATGCGGCGAATCGCGACGGGAGAGGTTGGCGTACTCGTCGATGGTCACCGAGTCGACGCGGCGCTGCAGCGAGAGCAGCGCGTACGGCAGCGCATCGCTGATAAATCCGGGGCTGCTGCCGGTCGCGAAGATCGACGAGTCGCCGCGCCGGCACGCGTCGCGGATGCGCTCCCGGTCTTCGATGCTGAGCTTGCGCCCGCCACCGAAAACCTCGCCGCGCGTGGTGACGATGTTGGTGCCCGACTCGAGCAAGGCCACCACGTCGTCGATCTCGAAGACCCGCGGCATGTAGAGCACGCAGTCGGCGCCGAGCGCCATGATCTCGCGTGGATCGGCCGTCGCCGCGACCCCGACCGGCTTTTCACCGCACAGCAGCCCGGCGTCGACACCGGCCTTGTCAGGGTCGTAAACGAGCACGCCGACAAGCTCGAGGTGTGGGTGACGGATCACCTCGCGTAGCGCTCGCCCGCCGATGTTGCCGGTCGCCCACTGCACGACCCGCGCGACCCGGTAGGGCGAGCGCTCGCTCACCTCACCGGGCGTCACTGCACCAGCTCGGCCAAGGTCTTGCGCTCCAGGAACTCGTCCATGCTCGCGGCGCCCATCTCGCGCCCCATGCCCGACTGCTTGTAGCCACCGAACGGGGAGTCGGGACCGTAATACATGCCGCCGTTGACGCTCACTGTGCCGGTGCGGATGCCGCGTGCGACCCTGAGCGCCCGATCGTTGTCGGCCGACATGACCGCACCCGACAGGCCGAAGATGGAGTTGTTGGCTACCCGAATGGCGTCGTCGTCACCATCGTGCGGCAAGACGACGAGGACCGGCCCGAAGAGCTCTTCCTGAGCAATCGCAGAGTTTTCGTCGGCTCCGACGATCAGCGTGGGCTCGTAGTAGTAGCCCGTCGGCAGGCGCTCCGGAATCCGGCCACCGATGACCGCCTTGGCCCCGTCTGAAATCGCCCGGTCCACGTAACCGGCGACCTTCTCGCGCTGCCGGGCGTTGATCAGCGGGCCCATCATGTTCGCGGGGTCGGTCGGATCGCCGTAGGGAACGCCGGCCAGCATCTGGCGGGTCAGGTCGACGACGTCGTCGTACTGGGCGCGCGGCACGACCAGGCGCGAGGTGATGGCACAGCCCTGGCCGCTGTGTGAGGTCGCGGCAAAGGCGCACATCATGGCGGCCCCGCCCGGGTCGCCGTCATCGAGCAGCACCAGCGCGGACTTGCCGCCGAGCTCGAGGAAGACGCGCTTGAGAGTCGGGCTCGCGGCAGCCATGATCGCGCGACCGACGGGCGTGGACCCCGTGAAGGTGATGACGTCGACGTCAGGGTTGGTCGTCAGCTCGACGCCGACCTCGTTGTCCGACGACGTCAGAACGTTGACGACGCCGGCGGGGATGTCGGTGGACTCGGCGATCAGCTTGCCGAGCGCAAGCGAGGCCCACGGCGTATCCGGCGCGCCCTTGAGCACGACGGTGCAGCCTGCCGCCAACGCGGGGCCGAGTTTCGCGAGCGCCAGCTGGACCGGGTAGTTGTAGGCGATGATCGCGGCGACGACGCCCGCGGCCTCCTTCTCGACCCATCGGTGGCTGACCATGCCGAAGGCCTCGCGGTTGCCCAGATCTTCGGTGAATTCGTAGGTGTCGAGCAGCTCGGCGTACCAGCCGATGATGCCGATCGGCATCTCGAGCTGCGGGCCGCTGGTACTCGAGACGGGCGCACCCACCTCGTGCACCAGGATCGGCCGCAGATTCTCGACGTTGTCCAGCAGCGCCTGGTGCAGCTGGCGCAGGCAGTGCGCGCGGAACGCCACATCGCGTGACCAGTCCGTGGTGTCGAACGCGCGCCGCGCGGCTGAGATGGCGCGCCGGGTGTCAGCGATGCTCGCGTCAGCAGCCGTACCCAGCACCTTCTCGGTCGACGGCGAGATCGTCTCGTACGTCTTCCCGTTCTCAGCTGCGACGAGCTCGCCGTCGATCAGCAGCCGATCCTCGTGCCACAGTGTTTGATTCGTGGCCTGAGCCGTGGACATAGCGGTGCACCTTTCCCTAACGAGCCCTCTGACGTTGAGTCATCACAAAAGATCTAGACATCCGCGACATCGGGAGAACCGTACAACTGTTCATGACGGCCCCAGCAGCGAGTCAGTGTGCTCGTGCAGCCGCGGCGGCGGGCTGTACCGACCCCGTACGCCATCGAACCGGATCGGGCTGCCCAGCACCTGCAACGGACCGGCCTCGGTCTCCAGCGAGACCACCAAGTCACGGGTGCGCAGGAACTCGCCGTCCAGCACGTCCGCGAGCGTGACGGCCGCCCCGGCCGGAATCCCGAGCGGCTGAAAGCGCTGTTCCCACTCGCTGGCGGTCGCCTCCTTCAACCGGGCGGAAAGCCCGGCGATGAGCTCAGCGCGGTTGTCGAAGCGGGCGTGCATCGAGGCAAAACGTGGATCGGTAGCCCATTCCGGACAGCCGATCTCGGTGCAGAGCCGGCGCCAGAACTCGTCGTGCGTCACGAACAGCGCGAGGTAGCCGGAAGCTGTCTCGAACAGCTGCGCCGGCACGTAGAAGCTGTGCGCGCCGAGATGGGCGCGGGGCGGAACCGCGCCGCCGTTGAGGTAGGCAGCAGCCTTGTAATTGAGCTGCGCGAGCATCACGTCGAAAAGCGAGACGTCGACCTGCCCGCCCTTGCCCTCATGCACTTTCGCGAGCAATGCGAGGGCCGCCATGATGGATGACGAGTTGTCGACGATCGAGTAGCCGGCCAGCGTCGGCGCCGCGTCAGGCTCGCCGCACATGGCGGCGATCCCGGTGTCGGCTTGAATGATGTAGTCGAACGCGGGACGCTCGGCAGCCGGACCGTCGAGGCCGTAACCGGTGACCGCCACGCAGACAATCTTCGGGTTGAAGCGGCTGAGCGCGGCGTAGTCGAGCCCGAGCTTGCGGATCGCGGACGGGCGCATGTTGACGATCAGGGCGTCAGCCGTGCTCGCCAATTCACCCAACTGCGCCTGCCCCTCGGGCGTGGCCAGATCGATGTGAACGCTGCGCTTGTTGCGGTTGATACTGGCGAAATAGACGTTGTGGTCGCCGACGTACTGGGACCCGACATGGCGCGAGAGGTCGCCCTCGGCGGACTCGACCTTGATGACGTCGGCGCCCATGTCAGCGAGCAGCATGCCGGCGAAGGGACCCGCGAGGATGTGTCCGACCTCGAGGATCCGCAGTCCGTTGAGCGGTCCCGGCTTACCCGTTGCTGCGCCCGTCACGACACCACCGGCAGTGTCATAGTTCGGTCACAGCTCGCAGGACACGGAGGCCAGGAACTGCTCGGTGCGATCACGCGAGGCGATGCGCGCTGCCCGATCGGAACCGAAGGGAAGCACCCGGGCCGCCAGATCGGTGGTGCCGGCGTCGCGGAAACTACGCAGCCGGTCCAGCACCGCGGCTTCGTCGCCGGCGGCGCACATGTCACCGACATCGCTCGAGTCACCATGCTCGAGCAGCCGCTGGTAGTTCGGCGAGTACTCGGCATGACCGAGGGCCTTGTTGGCCCACGAGCGCACGGCGCCGACCTCTGCGTTGCTGCACAGGGTGACCGGCACTCCGGCGACAACGCGCGGGGCGGGCCGGCCAGCGTCTGCCGCGGCTTTGGTGATCTTCGGAACGATGTGCCCGCCGATGGCCCGCTCGTCGGCCATCCAGAGGATGGTGCCGGCCGCTCGCTCGCCGGCCAGCCGCAGCATCACCGGACCCAGCGCGGCGATGAGGATCGGCGTGGGAGTGATATCGGTGATGTCCAGCGGGTTGTGCACCCGGTAGGTCTCGTTCTCGACGTCGACGGGCCCGGGGCCGGCGAGCGCGACATCGAGCACCTCCACATAGTCGCGCATCTGGGCAGCGGGCCGGTCATAGGCAAGGCCGAACATGTCGCTGACTATCCAGTGGTGGGAGGGCCCGAGTCCGAGGGTGAGCCGGCCCTCGCACACCGCCTGGGTGGAGAGCGCCTGCTGGGCCATCGCCACGGGATGGCGGCTCTGAATGGGCATGACCGCCGTGCCCAACTCGATCCTGGACGTCGCATGTCCCATCAGCGCCAGGGCCGTGAGCGCGTCGAACTCGTCGGGAATCTGCGGGACCCACACCGAGTCGAAACCCGCGGCCTCGGCAGCCTGCGCACCGGCGATGAGCCGCGCCACCTTCTCGCGGTAGCGCCCGCGCTCCGGGCCGGTCTGCAGGCCGATCCTCACGTGTCATTCTCCCGCCACTCGTTCGGCTGACTTTAGCTGCGTTCGACCGGCTCGGCAATCTCGTTCTCGCGTTTGAGAGGCCGCGTTGCAAAATTCCGGGCATGGTCGATACTCGGCTGAACACGAGCGTTCGGAGGAGAAGCGATGAGTCGAGTGGCTGTGGTCACGGGAGCCGCCTCGGGGATGGGGCTGGCGATCGGCCAGCAGCTGGCCGAACGCGGCCACCGCGTAGCGCTGCTCGACCGCGCGGGTGAGGCAGCGCAGGAGGCTGCGGCTAAGCTTCGCGCCGGCGGTGCGCAGGCGACGGCCGCCGAGGTCGACGTGTCGGATCGGGCGGCGATCGACGCCGCGCTGCAGCACGTACGCGACGAGTTCGGGCCGATCGAGATCATGGTGACGAGCGCCGGCATCGACGAGTTCAGCAAGTTCACCGACATCACCGCCGAGGCCTGGGACCGGATGATCGCGGTGAATCTCACCGGCACCTTCCACTGCTTGCAGGCGGTCGTTCCGGACATGCTGGCGAGCCAGTGGGGACGCATCGTGACGATCTCGTCGTCCAGCGCGCAGTCCGGCGCCGCGCGCATGGCGCACTACGTCGCGTCCAAGGGCGGGGTCATCGGGCTGACCAAGTCGCTCGCGCTCGAACTCGCTCCGCACGGCATCACGGTCAACACGGTTCCGCCGGGCTTCATCGACACCCCGATGGCGCGCCGGGCCGAGGCGAGCGGCAACCTTCCGGACCTCAACGCGGTGATCGCCCGCACCCCGGTACGGCGCGCCGGCACGCCTGACGACATCGCGGCGGCGGTCGCCTTCCTGTGCTCGGAGGAGGCCGGCTACATCACCGGTCAGGCCATCAACGTCAACGGCGGCTGGTACCTGTGAGCGATCCGCGGATCGCCCCGCTGCCCCGCGAACTCTGGGACGAGGACGTCCACAACGCGATCGCTGCCGGGCTCCCGGAAGGAGTGAAGGCACGCTTCCTGTCGACCGGCCCCGACGCCATGCGCCCGCCCAACGCCATCACCACATTCATGCATCATCCGGCCCTCACCGGACCGTGGCTGCGCTACAACGCGCAATTGCTGCAGCGTCCGGCGCTGGAGCCGCGCCATCGCGAGCTCATCGTGCTGCGGGTGGCATGGCGGGCAAAGGCGCAGTACGAGTGGGTCCAGCACATCCGGCTCGCCAAGCGGTACACCATCACGGACGAGGAGATCGAGGCCGTCGCGCAAGGTTCGTTCAGCCCGGCAGGAGGTGGATGGTCGCAGCTCGAGGCCGACCTGCTCACCGCCACCGATGAGCTGCTCGAGGAGTTTCGTGTCCGCGACGAGACGTGGGCCCGCCTTACCGAGCACCTCGACGTGCAGCAACTGCTCGAGCTGCTGTTCGTCGTCGGCACCTACACCACGCTTGCGATGGCGTTCAACAGCCTCGGTGTGCAGCTCGATCCAGAGCTGGATCCTGCCTCGGGACCGGCGATCCCGTCCCGTACCAGCTGAACCAATCTGCAACGTGGGAGAGTCATGCCCGAGAGCCACGAGAACGAGGAACTGCTTGCCGCCCGGGCGATGCGCCGGGCCATGCTCGGCGACGCCTACGTCGATGCCGTCACCGCCGATCCGGACCCCGTGGCGGCGCAGTTCCAGGACTACATCACCTCGATGGCCTGGGGTGTCTGGACCCGCGGTGGTGCACTTTCGCCCCGGGATCGCAGCCTGCTCGTGATGGCGATGACGGCCGCACTCGGCCGCATGGACGAGTTCAGGTTGCACGCGGGCGCCGCCCCGCAGACCGGCGTCACCGATGAGGAAATCGACGAGCTGCTCTTCCAGCTGGCGGCATACTGCGGCGCCCCCGCCGGCATCTCGGCGCGGCGCAACCTGCTCGCCGTGCGCGCCGCGCGGTCCGGCCCACCCCAGCCATGACCGGGGTGACCAGGCCCGAGGTCGGTTTCGTGGGCTTGGGAAACATGGGCAGCGCCCTCGCGGCGAACCTCGTGATCGCCGGCCACCCCGTCCTGGCGCACGATGCCGCCGGCCCCGGGCGCATGCCCGACGGCGCTACCTACCTGGCGACGGTCGAGGCGGTGGCCTCCCGCGCAGAGATCGTCGTGCTCAGCCTTCCCGACGGGCCGGTCGTCGAGCAGGTGGCAGCCCGGCTGCTGAAAGCTCCGGGACGACGCACCACTCACGTCATCGACACCTCGACCGTCGGTGTCAGCGCAGCTCGAGCGATCGCCGCGATGCTGGGCTCCGATGGCGTTGAGTACGTCGAAGCTCCCGTATCCGGTGGGGTTTCGGGTGCCCGCGCCCGCACGCTCGCCGTGATGTGCGCCGGTCCGGGAAGCGCGATCGCGCATGTCGAACCGGTCCTCGCGGCCCTCAGCGAGCGCGTCTATCGGGTCAGCGACCAGCCCGGCGCTGCCCAGGCGCTCAAGCTGGCCAACAACTTCCTGTCGGCGACGGCACTCGCGGCGACCAGCGAAGCCATCGCGTTCGGGCTGGCCGCCGGGCTGGACATGGCGACCATGCTGGAGGTGCTGAACGTCTCCAGCGGGCGCAGCGCCGCCACCGAGGACAAGTTCCCGAACCACATCCTGACCGGGCGCTACGCGTCGGGGTTCGCGAACTCGCTGATGGCCAAGGACCTGAGGCTCTACCTCGCAGCGACGGCCGAGGCGGGAACCCCTGCGCACGTCGGCGAGGTCACCGCCGACGGCTGGGAGCGGTTCACCGCAAGCACTCCGGGCGCCGACTTCACACGCATTTTCCCCTTCGTCCGGGATCAATGAGAAAGCCATTCTCAGTTTGAGAGATCTACGCTATCGTTTCCGACAACCGCGCTGTTCCGGCAAACTCAGTGGAGGGAAGTTCGGATGGCTCACTTTGCCAAGCCCGCCGAGGGTTCCTGGACGGAGCACTTCAAGCTCGACACGACCCCCGTCTCGTACGAGGACTCGATCTCACCGGAGCATTACGAGCTCGAGCGTGACGCGATCTTCCGGCGTACCTGGCTGAACGTCGGACGCGTCGAGCAGCTGCCGCGCAAGGGCAGCTACTTCACCAAGGAGCTGGACGCAGCGCGCACGTCGGTCATCATCGTGCGTGATACCGACGGCGAGGTGCGGGCTTACTACAACATCTGCCGGCACCGGGGAAACAAGCTGGTGTGGAACGACTTTCCGGCCGAGGAGACCGCCGGGACGTGCCGGCAGTTCACCTGCAAGTACCACGGCTGGCGCTATGGGCTGAAAGGCGATCTCACCTTCGTCCAGCAGGAGTCGGAGTTCTTCGACCTCGACAAGTCCAGGTTCGGGCTGGCGCCGGTCCGGGCGGAAGTGTGGGAAGGCTTCATCTTCGTCAACCTCGACAGCGCGGGCGCCGAAAATTCAGCCCCGCTGGCCGAGTACATGGGCGGACTGGGGGCGGGCCTCGTGGGCTACCCGTTCCACGAGATGACGCAGGTGACCAAGTTCCGCGCCGAGGTCGGGGCCAACTGGAAGCTGTTCATCGATGCGTTCGCGGAGTTCTACCACGCACCCGTGCTGCATGCGAAGCAAGCCGTCGCCGATGAATCCCGCAAGCTGGCGGGCTACGGCTACGAGGCGCTGAGCTACCAGATCGACGGCCCGCACTCGATGGTCTCGTCCTGGGGCGGGATGTCGCCGCCGAAGGACGAGAGCATGGTCAAGCCGATCGAGCGCAAGGTACGCAGCGGCCTGTTCGGGCCGTGGGACCGCCCGATCGAATTCGAGCTGCCGCCGGCGGTGAACCCGGCGCGTAGCCCGGCCTGGGGCATCGACTCGTTCGTCTTCTTCCCGAATTTCATGCTGCTGCTCTGGGCGCCGAACTGGTACCTGACCTACCACTACTGGCCGACCTCGTACAACACGCACATCTTCGAAGGCGGGCTGTACTTCGTGCCGCCGAAGACCTCGCGCGAGCGGCTGGCACAGGAGCTCGCGGCCGTCACATTCAAGGAGTACGCGCTCCAGGACGGCAACACCCTGGAGGCCACCCAGACGATGCTCGAGTCGCGGGCGGTGACCGAATTCCCCTTGAACGACCAGGAAGTTCTGCTGCGCCACCTGCACACGACCGCGCGCCGCTACGTGGATGACTACCAGAGCAGCCGGCCGGCGGCCAGCCCACTGCGCAGCTCCGTCGCTTTCTGATTCGAGGAGAACATCCCATGGCTATCTTGCCGCCTGACTTTGCCGACCTCGAGCCTTTCGCGGCGTGGTCGCTGCCGACGGAGACGGAACGCTTCGCCAAGCGGCTGGCGAGCTCCATGGATGAGCTGCAGTCGTTTTACGACGCCGCCTTCCCACGGCTCGACGCCGCGGTCGCGTACCTGGATCAGTTCGATCTGTATGCCCTCCCCGCTGACGCGAGCCGGCTCATCTGGATGTATTACTCCCTGATGACGGTCTCGTTCCCGGTCGAGGTGTGGCGCCAGCCGCGGGTACCCGACAGCGGCGCGTCCTCCGTCGATTGCGTTCTCGACCTGAAGCCCTGACCAGCCCTTGGAAGGGCCGCAACGCGCAAAGGAGCGCTCGATGGCGAAGCCGCCGCCGACCCCAGGCCCACCGATCGTGCTGCGCGCCCGGCGCATGCTCGACGTGGTCACCGGCGAGTACATCGAGCCCGGGGCGCTGCTCATCGAGGGCGAGCGCATCACGGAAGCGTCGCCGTCGTCGACACCGCCCGATGCCGTCGTCATCGACCTCGGCGACCTGACACTCCTGCCCGGCCTGATGGACATGGAAATCAACATGCTCCTCGGCGGCCCGTCGGGCGGCAATCCGCGCAGCGACGTCCAGGACGATCCAGCGTTTCGCACCCTGCGGGCCATCATCAACTGCAGAACCACCCTGCAAGCCGGCTTCACCACGGTGCGCAACCTCGGGCTCTTCGTGCGGACGGGCGGGGTACTGCTCGACGTGGCGCTGTCCCGCGCGGTCGACCTCGGCTGGGTCGACGGGCCACGGATCGTCCCTGCCGGCCACGCCATCACACCGACCGGCGGCCATCTCGACCCGACGATGTTCCAGCGCCTCGGCCCGGGCATCATGCCCCTGAGCGTCGAGGAAGGCATCGCCAACGGGGTGCCCGAGGTGCGAAAAGCCGTGCGGTACCAGCTGAAGTACGGCGCCCGCGTCATCAAGATCTCGGCGTCGGGCGGGGTGATGTCGCACAGCGGCGAGGCCGGCGCCCAGCAGTACTCGGACGAGGAACTCGAGGCCATCGTCGACGAGGCACACCGGGCGGGCATCAAGGTGGCCGCGCACGCGCACGGCGACGCGGGCATCCGGGCGTGCATCCGCGCCGGGGTCGACTGCATCGAGCACGGCTCGCTCGCCACTGACGAGACCATCGCGCTGATGGTGGAGCACGGCACGTTCCTGGTGCCGACGAGCTACCTCTCGGAGGGGCTCGACATCTCCCGGGCTGCGCCCGAGCTGAAGGCAAAGGCGGCTGAGGTCTTCCCGAAAGCGCGGCGAATGCTGGGGAAAGCTATCGAAGCCGGCGTGAAGATCGCCTGCGGTACCGATGCCCCCGCGGTCCCGCACGGTCAGAACGCCAAGGAACTCTGGGCGATGGTCGACCGCGGCATGACCCCGCTGGCGGCGATCCGGGCAGCCACCCTCAGCGCGGCCGAGCTCATCAGCGTCGACGACCGCGGCCGCCTCGAAGCCGGCCTGCTCGCCGACATCATTGCCGTACCCGGCGATCCGCTGACCGACATCACCGTCACCGAAGACGTCCGGTTCGTCATGAAGGGCGGGCAGGTCTACCGCAACGACGGCTAGGAGGCCGCTGCTCCTGCAACGTCCCGCAAGCTCGCGACCACAGTCTCGAGCGGTGTGCCCGTCGGGTAGACGCCGGTAGCACCGGCCGCTTCCAGCCGCGGCACGTCACGCTGCGGGATCGTTCCGCCGACGACCAGCCGTATGTCGCCGCCGCCCGCAGCACGCAGCGCGTCGGCAGTCTTGTTCGTGAGAGCGACGTGAGCGCCGCTGAGAATGCTCAGGCCCACGATGTCGACGTCCTCCTGCACCGCGACGGACGCAATCACCTCAGGACGTTGCCGAATTCCGAGATAGATCACCTCGAACCCGGCGTCCCGCAGCGCGCGGGCGACGAGCTTTGCGCCGCGGTCGTGACCGTCCAGGCCGGGCTTGGCGACGAGTACGCGAATGGGCATCAGAACACCGTCGGCTGCTGGAACTCGCCCCACTGGTCCTTGAGCACGTCGACCATCTCCCCCACCGTGCAGTACGCCTTCGCGCAATCGACCAGTCGCGGCATGAGGTTGTCGTCGTCGCGGCCGGCGGCCGCCGACAAGGCAGCCAGCGTCCGCGAAACCTCCGCCGACGAGCGGGTGCGCTTGGTCTCGGCGAGCCGCTCGAGCTGGCGCATCCGGCCCTTCTCGTCCATCTCGTAGCCCTCGACCTCGGGAGGCTGCTCGTCGGTGCGGAAGGTGTTGACGCCCACGATGGGACGCTCCCCCGAGCTGACCAGCTGCTGGACGCGATAGGCCTCGTCGGCGATGAGCCGGTGCAGATAGCCCTGCTCGACTGCATCAACCATCCCGCCGCGCTGCTCGAGGTCGTCCATGATGGCGATGACCTTCGCCTCCATCGCGTCGGTCAAGGCCTCGACGTAGTAGGACCCCCCGAGCGGGTCAGCCACCCGCGTCACGCCCGTCTCGTACGCCAGCACCTGCTGGGTGCGCAGCGCGAGCGTGGCGGACTCCTCGCTGGGAAGGGCGAACGGCTCGTCCCAGGCCGCGGTGAACATCGACTGCACGCCGCCGAGCACGGAAGCCATTGCCTCGTAGGCGATGCGCACGATGTTGTTGTGCGCCTGCGGTGCGTACAGCGACGCCCCGCCGGCGACGCAGCCGACCCGGAACATGCACGAGCGGTCGTCCTTCGCGCCGTAACGCTCGCGCACGATCCGCGCCCACCGCCGGCGGCCGGCCCGATACTTGGCGATCTCCTCGAAGAAATCGCCGTGTGTATAGAAGAAGAACGACACCTGCGGGGCGAACTCGTCGATCGTCATCCGCCCGCGCGAGATGACCTCGTCGCAATAGGTGATGCCGTCCATCAGCGTGAACGCCATCTCCTGCGCGGCGTTGGCGCCGGCATCGCGAAAGTGCGCTCCGGCCACCGAAATCGCGTTGAATCGCGGGACTTCCTGGGCGCAGAACTCGATCGTGTCGGCGATCAGCCGCAGCGACGGCCGCGGCGGCCAGATCCACGTCCCGCGGCTCACGTACTCCTTGAGGATGTCGTTCTGGATCGTGCCGCGCAGCGCGGCCCGCGGGACGCCCTGCTTCTCCCCCGCCGCCACGTAGAACGCGAGCAGGATCGCCGCCGTGCCGTTGATGGTGAAGCTGGTGCTGACCGCATCGAGCGGGATCTGGTCGAAGAGGATCTCGGCGTCAGCCAGGGTGTCGAGCGCGACGCCGACGCGGCCGACCTCCTCCTCCACATCCGGGTGGTCGGAGTCGTAGCCGCACTGGGTGGGCAGATCGAGCGCGACCGAAAGGCCGGTGCCCCCCTGCGCGAGCAGGTAGCGGTAGCGCTCGTTGGATTCCTCTGCGGTGCCGAACCCCGAGTACTGACGGATCGTCCACGAGCGACCCCGATAACCGCGCGGGAAATTGCCGCGGGTGAAAGGGAACTCGCCGGGTGGCGGCAAGGCGTCGGCCGGAGGGAGATCGGCGGGTCCGTAGCTGACCGCGAGGGGAAGGCCCGCCTCGCTGTACACCTCCTCGTCCATCCCCCGAGTATGCGGCAAAGACCCTCTCCCTGGGAAGCAACGAAGCGCCGCTCTATTGGATACGAGCGTCTCTTAGACTGAGAGGGCTATTCTGCAGCCTGTGACCGAGCAAGAGCCCGCTGAAGGGGTCCGCGTCCAGATCGACGACACCGGGGTCGCGGTCATCACCGTCGACCGGCCGTCGGTACGCAATGCCATCGGCTTCACCACCGTCGATGAGCTCGAGGCGGCTCTCGACCGGGTGCAGGCCTCAGCGGCCGCAGTGCTCGTGATACGCGGCAGCGGAGACCGCGCGTTCGTCTCAGGAGGCGATCTCAAGGAGCTCAGCGCGGTCCGCACACATGAGGACGCCATGGCCATGGCGCGGCGCGTGCGCGGAATGCTCGACCGCGTCGCCGCCTTCCCGCTGCCTGTCATCGCCGCGCTGAACGGCCATGCTCTCGGCGGCGGCGCCGAAGTCGCCATCGCCGCCGACATCCGCCTCGCCGCCGACGACGTGAAGATCGGCTTCAACCAGGTCTCGCTGGCCATCATGCCGGCGTGGGGCGGCGCCGAGCGGCTCGCTCAACGGATAGGCCGGGGCCGTGCGCTGCTCGCGATCGCGACCGGCGAACTCTACGACGCCCCGGCCGCCCGCGAGATCGGTCTGGTGGACATCGTGGTCCCGCGGGCCGCGTTCGACGACGAGTGGCAGGCCCTCGCGCAGCGGTTGGCCGCGACGGCGCCGGGTACCACCCGCGCCGTGAAGTCGGTCATCGCCGCGGCGGCGCCGACGACGCATCAGGACCTGGAAGCTGCGGCGTCGGACACGTTCGCGCGGCTCTGGATCGCCGATGCGCACTGGGAGGCCGTCGACGCGATGACCCAGCGACGCAAGGCGCGCTGAGCGGGCTCATGGCGCTTGGTCGCGCGTGGCGGCTGCGGGATCGTGGTCGACCTCCGGCAGCCGCCGGCCGGTGATCTGCTCCGGCCGATAATCGTCGGGCAGGGCGGGAAACGCGGGCGGGCGTCCCGCCACGAAACTGTCGAGCCCCTCGCGAAACGCCGCTCCCTGCACCGCCGCGGCCATCGCGCGGTACGCCTCCGTCAGCGCCGCCGGCAGGTCTGACTGGGAATCGGCGTGCAGCTGATGGCGCAGCATCGCCAGCGACGTCGGTGCGCAATGGCGAGCCATGTCGCGGGCGTACTCGAGCGCCGGACCCACCACGTCATCACCCTCGACCACAACATTGACCAAGCCCATGCGCAACGCCTCGTCAGCCTCGATGACCCGCGATGAGAGCAGCAGATCGGCGGCCCGGCCAGCTCCCACGATCCGAGGGAGCAGCCACGTGACGCCGTACTCACCGGCCAGCCCCCGGCGCGCGAACGCGGTCGTGAACCGCGCTCCGGCGGCCGCGAATCGCACGTCGCAAGCCAGCGCGAGTACCAGTCCGATACCCGCGCACGCACCGTTCACCGCGGCGATCATCGGTTTGCGGAACCGCCACAGATGCGCCGGTGGATGGCGCCCCGTGAGGTCCAGCGCCTTGCCGGCGATCTCGTCGAGCCGGCCGGTGTCCATCCCGGGGCAGAACGTCTTGCCCGCGCCGGTCACGACGACGACCCGTACGCAAGGGTCGGTGTCGACCTGCTCGAGCACCGCGAAGAACCGCGCCTCCAGGCTGGGCGTCCACCCATTGCGACGGCCCGGCCGGTTCAGCGTGACCAGGGCGACCCCGTCGCTGTCGACCTCGAGCAGGACGCTGTCGTCAGGATCGTTGGAGTCACGCATGACTGTCCTCATCACAGCCTCACCACAAGCGCCAGCGTAGGCGCCAGGGGGGACCAGCCGTGCGGGCTGATCCCCCCTGGCTTTGATCCCCCCCGAGCCTGGGTCAGGACGACGCAGAGACGGTCACGCTGAGGGTCTTGCCGCAGATCGGGTCGGCACCCTGCACCAGCTTGAACTCCTGGCCCTGGAGCTTGGTGATCCAGGAGCAGTTGTCGACGCCGCCGACGAGGTTGGTGCGATCGTTGATGTCGAGCTTGTGGTCACCGAACAGGCCCAATGCATCCCAATCGTGAACGGTGGACAGCGCGGAGATGATGTCGGAAGCCTTGGCGCTGCCACCGTCCGCCTTGAGTGCCCGAACCAGCAAGCCGATCGAGGTGTAGCCGTTGTAGTCGGCGTAGGTCGGCTTTCCCTTGACGCCCGCGGCCGTGAGGTCGCTCTCGAACTGCTTGGTGGCGGTGGTGTTCATCTCGACCGGCTCATATCCGAGCGAGAAGTAGACGCCCTGCGCCGCGGTCAACGCACCGGGGCCGGCCTGGATCAGGTCGCCGCCGTAGCCGGTCGCGAAGATCGCGACCTTGATGTCGACCCCCGCCTGGCGAAGCCCGGTGACGAGCGCGAATGCGGTGTTCGGGTCGGTCGTCGCGGTGAAGCCGTCCACCCCGGCCGACTTCATGCCGAGCACGACCGGCTGAACGTCGGTGCTACCGAAGGGGAAACTCGAGTTCAGGTAGCCCTTCTTCAGACCCACCGATTCGGCGGACGCGATGGACGCCTTCGCGCTTTCCGACGACAGCGGCGAGATGCTGTACCCGACGGCGCCGACCGTGGTCACGCCCTGCATCTTGTAGAACTTGCCGAGCGTGTCGGAGACCTTGGTGGTGTGCAGCGCGCCGAAGACGGAGAACATGTTCTTGGACGTGGTCCATTCCGGACCGTCCTCGCCCGCTCCTATCACCGCAACGCCGTGGGCGGTGAGGTAGGTCGACGCGGCGAACGTGATGGCTGAATGTGCGATCACGATCGACACGTGGTCCTGGGTCACCAGCTTCTGCGCCGCCGAGAGTGCCGTCGCCGGGTTCGTCGCCGTGTCAGCCTCGATGTACTTGATGGTGTAGCCATTGCGGGCGGCGTAGACCATCCCGGCCTTCACCCCGTCGGTCACGGTCTTGTTGCCCGAGGCTGCGGGACCCGTGAAGTCGGCCAGAACCCCAACGGTGACGGTCTTTCCGCCGCCGCTGGGAGCAGAGCTGCTGCCACCGCCGGCGCTCGTCGCTGCGCCGGACGGAGTGCTGCTGGCCTTCGACGACGAGCCGCACGCAGCGACGGCGAGCAGCGCCGCCGCGGTGACGACCACTGCTGTCTTCCTACTGTGGGTCATGGAGCTTCCCGCCTGTCGTGTTTGGTTACCGAAACTCGAGTGGGGCTACGCAGCTATGAGGCCGCTGATGTCGCCGTCATCGCGTCACCGAGGTAGTGGCGGACCACCTCACCGTGAGCGTCCCGTGCCGAGCCCTGCCACGCGATCGAGCCACGTTGCAGGACCAAGCATTCGTCGGCAAAGCCCAATGCCCGATGGACGTATTGCTCGATCATGATCACCGTGACGCCGGCGGTGCGCGCCCGCACGAGACCGTCGAAAACCAGGTCGACGACGAGCGGGGCCAGCCCCAGCGACATCTCATCCGCGATGATCAGCTTGGGTGAGGTGGCCAGCGCCCGAGCCAGCGAGAGCATCTGCTGCTCCCCGCCGGACAGCAGGCCTGCCGTCTGACCGCGGCGCGAAGCCAGGCCGGGGAAGATCTCGAGCGCGAGATCCACCGCGGCGCGACGTGAGCGGCGACCCTCGAGCGTCCCCGTCGCCATGCGCAGGTTGTCGATGACCGAGAGCCCGCGGAAGACCCCGCGCCCCTCGGGAAGGTGCACCAGTCCCAGGCGCCGGATGCGGTGCGCGGATTTGTTGGTGATCTCGCGCCCCGCAAGATTCACCCGCCCGCCGCAAGCCGGCACCAACCCGGAGATCGCCCTCGCCAGGCTGCTCTTGCCGGCGCCGTTGGCACCGAGTACGGCGAGCGCCCGGCCTTCGCTGAGCCGGAACGAGACGCCGTTGAGGGCCACGGCGTCGCCGTAGCGCACGGAAAGGTCGTCCACGCTCAGCAGCGCAGCGGAGTCCGCGCCGGCGACCGGGGCCTCAGCAGCCTGCGGCGCCGGCGGACGGTCCTCGACCCGCGAGAGCACCGACCGGTCCTCGAGGTCGACGGCGTCGGCCTGCGTCGTCTCGTCGGCAAGCTCCTGGCCGAGATAGGCCGCGCGCACCGCGGGGTTGGCCTGGACCTCCGCCGGGGGTCCGCTCGCCAGCAGCGCTCCGAAGTCGAGCACGTTGACGGTGCTGCACAGCCGCATCACGAGCTCCACGTCGTGCTCGACGAGCAGCACCGAGATGTCGCGCTCCTGCGCGACGCGGCGCAAAACACTCTCGAAACGTTGGGTTTCGGCCGAGTCCAGGCCGGACGACGGCTCGTCCAGCAGTAGCACCCGAGGGGTAGCCGCGAGCGCGCGTCCGAGCTCGACCAACCGGGCGACGCCGAGCGGGAGGCCGACGGCAGAACGGTCGGCGATCCCGGCGAGGCCCAGCAGGTTTATCAGCTCGTCGACGCTTTCGGTTTCCGCCTTCGGCGCGGGGCGCAGGCTGCCCATGGTGAAGACATCCGACAGGATCCGGCTCTTGGCGTGCTTGGCCCGGTAGGCGATGACGAGATGGTCGCGTATGGACATCCCGACGAACAGCTCCGGATGCTGGAACGTCCGCGCGAGACCTTGGGCGGCGCGTACCTGAGGGCGGGTGTCGGTGATGTCCTCGCCGTCGAGCAGTACCCGGCCCGACGTCGGGCGAAGCAGCCCGGAGAGCACGGCAAAGAGGGTGCTCTTGCCGGCGCCGTTGGGACCGACCAGGCCGACGATGCTCGCGGGCGGAAGCGCCAGGCTCACATCGCGCACCGCTACCAGGCCGCCGAAACGGACTGTCACGCCGACAGATTCCAGCCGCGCTTCCGGGTTCATCGCTTCGCCTTGATCATCGAGCCGGGAGCGCCGGCACTGAGGTCAGCCGGAACTGCGGCGCCGGCAGTGCTGTCCGTCCCGCCGGCCGGAGCGTCGACGTGCACCTCGTCCAGGGCCAGCGGGGACAGGCCGGCAGACCCGGCGGGCCGCGGCAAGATCTTGCTGAGCAGCCCGCGAACCTGCCTGCCGGTATGCAGTACGGCACCTTCCGGGCTCCGCGCGACGCCGATGGCACCGAGGCCGAAGAGGATGGCCGGCAGCTCACCCCAGCGCGTCGGCACGTAGGTCGTTATGACGCCCTGAAACAGCGTGAACGCCATGCCACCGAGGAGGGCGGCCGTCACCGACCGCACGCCCAGCGTGACCACCACCGCGAGCCAGACCAGGCCCAGGAAGGTGGCGTAGGACGCCGGCTGGGCGGTGAGGGTCTCCATCGCGAGGAAGCCGCCGCCGATCGCTGCCGTGAAGGCGCCGAGCGTGCTGACGAGAATCTTGACCTGGATGATGCTCAGCCCGAGCGTGCGTGACGCCGCCGGGCTGTCGCGGACCGCCCGCAGCGCCAGGCCGCTGGTCGAGCGCCGCAGGTTCCAGGTGAGGATGGCCAGGATGAGGAACGCACCGAGAGCCAGGTAGGAGAACGCCAGGTCGCCGGTCGCGAACGTCGGGCGCGTGACGACCACGCCGAGACCGCCCTGCAGGAAGCGCCCCCGGGTGAAGACGAGCGTCTCGACCAGCAGCCCGAACGTCAGCGTCGCGAGGGCCACGTAGAGGTCGCCGAGCCGGATCGTCAGCAGGCCGATGATGGCGCCGCCCAGTGCCGCGACAATCGCGGCGACCACGATCGCCAGCAATATGGGTATGTGCCAGCTCACCGCGAACTGCGGCGCCCCGAGCGCGCCCACCCCAGCGAAGATGATCTGTGACAGCCAGAGCATCCCGCCCTCGCCCGTCACGATCGTGAAGGTGAGGAACGTGATGCCGTAACACATCCCGAACGCGGTCAGGCCCAGCCAATAGGCGGAACCGCTGAAGATGAGCGGCAGCACCGCCACGGCCGCCAGCGGTAGGAGACTGAGTCCTCGCTCCCACGGCGACTGGGCTTCGGTGGACGCGGTCGCGTCCTCGGTATCGATGTTCGCCGGCCGTATCGCCTTGTCCAGCGGGCCACCGACGCCAGCCGATTCGTCGACGGTCCGGGACCCGATCGTCTGGACGATCAGCGCGATGGCGATGAAGGCGAACGGGATGCTCGGGATGATCGCCGCGGTGAAGGAACTGTTCGGAGGCAGGTACTTCTGGATGACGTCGGTGACGAGGCCCATCGCGAGCGCCGCGGCGACCGCCCCCGGAAGCGAGCGCAGCCTGGCCACGACGACGGCGGCAAAGGCTGCTGCCATCAGCGTCGTCATGCCCGTCGGCGAGAGCCCGTTCGTCGGGGCCACCAGAACTCCGGCGAGCCCGGCCAGGGTTGCGCTGACGGCCCAGACGCCGACCGAGACCCGGTTGGGGCTGGTGCCCGACAGCGAGGTCATCGCCTCGGAGTCGACCATCGCGCGCACACGCAAACCGATGTCGGTCAACTGGAGGACGATCGTGCCCAAAATGAGAATGAGGAGCAGGAAGCCGTAGATCAGCACCTGGTCGGTGGTCACCGCGGCACCCAGGAACTTGAACGGCTTGTCGCTCAGGGAGCCCAGACCGGGCGCCGACGTGATGGTCTCGGTGCCGAAGATTAAGTCGCTGATCGGCGGCAGGGCCACCGACAGGCCGATGGTCGTCACCAGTTTGATCAGGGTCGACTTGCCCCGGACAAACCGGAAGAGCACGGCGTAGAGCACCACGCCCATGAGCGGTGCCAGCACCAGGATCGCCAGCAGTCCAGCCGAGATGGTGGACATGTGGTGCTGCGAGTTGAGCCAGTAGTAGAAGCGGGCGACGACGAAGGCCATCGAGCCGAAGGCAAAGTTCAGCACGCCGGACGAGACGAACGTGACGACCAGTGCCGCCGACGCGATCGCGTAGATGGATCCGAGCGCCAGTCCGGCTAGAACGTACTGCAGCATGCCTTCTCCTCTGCGCCCGAACCGCTGACCGCACCAGGTCGCAACGCAACATCCGCCTCATCGCGGGCGTCCGCAAGTGCGGGGGCTGCCCCGCCCGCCGCGCGAGCGACACTCGTGCTGGCCGCAGGCATGTCGGTCAACGCTCTTCGGGTCCTGATGGCTTACGCGCGGGGCGACAGTGGAGGCAGCGGCGAGCACCGCGTCGTGTCGTCAACCATCGCTCCTTTGCGAAACGGCGTATACCAGTGAGCTCCGTGGCGCCGGGACCCAGGCGCGAGCGCCTCCAGGGTCGAGCGTGTGGGTGAAGTTACATTTTTTTTGACGTCGAAGTCAAGGTTCATTCGGAACGGTCGGTACATTCCCGAACCCGGGACGATCAGCTCCGCCGCGCGGGCCACCGACCCCCTCGAAAGCACGGTTTCGTGGCAGCTGACAGTCACAAATTTCCCACGGCGTGGTCGAGATACTGCGCGTACTTCTGCTTCGCCGCCTCGATCCGTTTGGGCAGGTGTTGCGTCGGCCAGAGGTCGTCGCTGGCCCTGTAATCGCGCAGGACCTGGCGTGCCACCGTGACCTTGTGGACCTCGGTTGGCCCGTCGGCAATTCCCATGACGCTCGCCCCGAGCACCATCTGCGCCAGCGGCAGTTCATTGCTGACGCCGAGTGCCCCGTGCACCTGGATCGTCCGTTGGGCGATGTCACCGAGAACGCCGGGCATGAGCACCTTGATCGCGGCGATGTCCTTACGGACCTTGCGGTAGTCGTTGTACTTGTCGATGGTCCACGCCGTATAGATCACGAAGAGCCGGAACTGCATCAGCTGGGCGTAGGAGTCGGCGATGTAGCCCTGGACGAATTGCTTGTCGGCGAGGATCGTCCCCTGCGTCTTGCGGCTCAGCGCCCGCTCGCACATCATGTCGAGCGCTTTCTTCGCCAGCCCGATGGTGCGCATCGCGTGGTGGATACGCCCGCCGCCGAGCCGGGTCTGCGCGATGGCGAATGCCTGCCCCTCGCCGCCGAGCACCGCGTCGGCCGGCACCCGGACGTTCTCGTAATGAATGAGCGCGTGGGACCCCTCGTCGAGCGCCTCACCGGCAAGCCCGACGTTGCGCACGATGTTGACACCCGGTGTGTCACTCGGCACCAGGAACATCGACATGCCCTGGTACGGGCTCACGTCGGGGTTCGTGACCGCCATGACGATGAGAAACGTCGACGTTCTGGCGTTGGAGGAGAAGAACTTCCAACCGTTGATGACCCACTCGTCACCGTCTTTCACGGCCCGGGTCTCGAACATCGTCGGATCGGAGCCCGCGTGCGGCTCGGTCATCGAATAGCACGAGAAGATCTCGCCGTTGAGCAGGGGACGCAGGTAGCGCTCCTTCTGCTCGGGAGTGCCGTAGTGGGCAATGATCTCGGCGTTACCCGTGTCGGGCGCCTGGCACCCGAAGACGATCGGCGCCCACGAGGAGCGGCCCAGGATCTCGTTGAGCAACGAGAGCTTCAGCTGCCCGTGGCCCTTGCCGCCGAGCTCGGGGCCGAGGTGCGTGGCCCACAGGCCGTGGCTTTTCACCTGCTCCTTGAGCGGGTCGAGGACCTGTCGGAGCGTCTCGTCCGGAGGGGTGAACTGCAGCCCGTTCCAGAGCAGGTCAAGGGGCTCGACCTCCTCGCGCACGAACGCGTCGGCCCAGTCCAGCTGCGCCTGGTACTCAGCATCGGTCTCGAAGTCCCATGCCATTGCGTCTCCTCTCGCCCGGGCGCAGAATAGCGTTCTTATGAACGTCAATCCAATACACCCACACGAGAATGGCATTGCCATTTCGCGCTGCGGCGCCTGCGATGAGAGCCGTCCGCGGCGCTGAGGGCGGCGTCTCGGTCGTTGACCTGGACGCCCCGCCCGGTGTCGGGGCCGATGGTGAGCTCGTCCATATCAAGGCGGCTAGCATCTGCAGTTCCGACTTCTTGTACCTCAGCTTCGGCACCCGCAGCGCGCGCTGGGCATCACTGCCGACGGCGGCATGGCGCGCGCCTGGCACACCGGCGCCCTTCCTGGCTCCAGCGCAGCGCCTGGTCGAGCTCCCGGACGGGCTTGACGTGCGCGACGCCTCACTCGTCGAGCCGGCGTCGGTCTCGTGGCACGCGTTGCGGCTCGCGGGCACCGGCCCCGCCACCCGGGTCGCGATCGTCGGGGCGGGCGCCCTCGGGCTGCTCGCCGTCCCCGGCGCCCGCCGCATGGGCGCCGCGGACATCGCCGTCGACGCCCGGCATCACCACCAGCAGGCGGTGGCCGAGCGGCTCGGCGCGAGCCCCGGCGTCGACGGGCTCTACGACGTCGTGATCGAGGCGGCAGGCAGCCCCGCCAGCATGGCGCGCTCGGTGGAACTCGTCGCGCCCGGCGGCGCGATAGCCGTGCTCGGCGTGCACGGCACGGGCCGCCTGGACCTCGATTTCTTCACGCTGTTCAACCGCGAGGCGCGCATCATCCCGTCCCTGGGCTACTGCGCCCATGAGAACGGACGCGAGATGGACGACGCCGCCGCCATGCTCGCAGCGGACCCGGACATCGCCAACGCGCTGATCACGCACCGCTTTCCGATCGAGGATGCCGCACACGCGTTCCGCGTCGCGAGCGACAAATCCGCGGGCGCGATCCGGGTGGTCGTTGAACCCGCCGGCCACTAGCCTGAGCGCCTGATCTGACGCCGATGAGTTCTGGTGTCGTAAGACGTCTGCACTCCACCAGACTCGATCGACCGAAGGAGCACGGGCGCTATGAGCACGGTGAGGGTTCTTGTCGGTACCCGTAAGGGCGCTTTTGTCCTGACCTCTGATGAGGCCCGCCGGAGCTGGGACGTCAGCGGTCCGCACTTCGCGGGCTGGGAGGTCTACCACGTCGCCGGCTCGCCCCTCGACCCGGATCGGCTGTACGCCTCGCAGTCGACCGGCTGGTTCGGCCAGCTCATCCAGCGTTCCGACGACGGCGGCCGGACCTGGGAGCCGGTCGGCAAGGACTTCACCTACGAGGGCGTCCCCGGCACCCATCAGTGGTACGACGGGACCCCGCATCCGTGGGAGTTCGCCCGGGTGTGGCACCTCGAACCATCGCCCACTGACCGCGACACGGTGTACGCCGGCGTCGAAGACGCTGCGCTGTTCCGCTCGACCGACGCCGGGAACAGCTGGCACGAGCTCGCCGGCCTGCGTGAGCAGGGCTCAGGCCCGAAATGGCAGCCGGGCGCCGGCGGCATGTGCCTGCACACGATCATCCTCGACCCGCAGAACCCCGACCGGATCTTCGTCGCCATCTCGGCAGCCGGGGTGTTCCGCTCCGAGGACGCCGGCCTGACCTGGCAGCCGGTCAACAAGGGGCTGCTCTCGGACGGCATCCCGTCGCCGGCGGCGGAGGTCGGGCACTGCGTGCACAACCTGGCGATGCACCCGTCGCAACCGCAAACGCTGTTCATGCAGAAGCACTGGGACGTCATGCGTAGCGACGACGGGGGTGACAACTGGCACGAGGTCAGCGGCAACCTGCCCAGCGACTTCGGCTTCCCGATCACGGTCCATTCACACGAGCCTGAAACCGTCTACGTCGTGCCGATCACGAGCGACTCCCACCACTTCCCGCCGGACGGCAAGTTGCGCGTCTATCGCAGCCGCTCGGGCGGCACCGAGTGGGAGGCGCTCACCCGCGGACTGCCGCAGCAGGACTGCTATGTCAACGTGCTGCGCGACGCCATGGCCGTCGACGCGATGCCCGAGTGCGGGGTGTACTTCGGCACCACCGGCGGGCAGGTGTACGCCTCCGCTGACTCCGGCGACAACTGGGCGCCGATCGTGCGCGACCTGCCCGCGGTCCTCTCGGTGGAGGTGCAGACGCTCTCATGATCCGGGTCATGCTCCCCGCGCACCTCGGCCACCTGGCCCGATGTGAACGCGAGGTGACCCTGGAGGCGGCAGCGACCCAGCGCGCCCTGCTCGACGCGCTCGAGCTTCGCTACCCCGTCCTGCGCGGCACGATGCGCGACGTGAACAGCGGGCGCCGGCGACCGTTCGTGCGGTTCTTCGCCTGCGGTGAGGACCTTTCCCACGACTCCCCCGACGACCCGTTGCCGGAGGCTGTCGCGGACGGCCGGGAGCCGTTCCGGGTCGTCGGAGCGATGGCCGGCGGCTGACCCGACACGGATATTGACATCGACGTCAATATCCCCGAGGGTTAGTAGGTGATGGACGACCTCGACGCGATCGACTTCTTCCGCGGTGATGAGCTGATCGCCGATCCGTATCCGTACTACGAATCGCTGCGGGCACAGTGCCCGGTGCGACGCGAGCCGCACCACGGCGTGGTGATGGTGACCGGATACGACGAATCCGTCGAGGTGCTGAGCGACACCGAACGGTTCTCGTCCTGCATCGCTACCACCGGCCCGTTCCCGGGCTTTCCGGTGCCGCTCGACGGTGACGACGTCTCCGGGCTGATCGAGGCCCACCGCGCCGAGCTTCCGATGAGCGATCAGCTCCCCTCGCTGGATCCGCCGGTGCATACCCAGCACCGGGCGTTGCTGATGCGGCTCATCACGCCGAAGCGGCTGAAGGAGAACGAGGCGGTGATGTGGCAGCTGGCCGACCGGCTGCTCGATCCGCTGCTGGCCCGCGGCGAGGGTGATTTCATCGCCGAGTTCGCCGGGCCGTTCAGCCTGCTGGTGATCGCCGATCTGCTGGGGGTTCCCGAGCACGACCAGCAGGAGTTCGTCGAGGGGCTGATGCGCCGGCCGCGATCGCAGGCCGGGATCGGGATGACCGGCGAGCAGACGCTGGCGCACCATCCGCTGCAGTTCCTCTATGACCGCTTCACCACCTACATCGAGGACCGCCGCCGGGAGCCCAGGCCGGACGTGCTCGGCGGGCTGGCGGCGGCGACGTTTCCGGACGGCTCGCTGCCGGAGGTCATCGATGTCGTGCGGGTCGCGGCGAACGTGTTCTCGGCCGGGCAGGAAACGACCGTCCGGCTGCTGAGTTCGGCGCTGATGGTGCTGGCCGAGCAGCCCGAGCTGCAGCAGCAGCTGCGCCGCGAACGCGACCGGATCCCGAACTTCATCGAGGAGACGCTGCGCATCGAGAGCCCGATCAAGGGTGACTTCCGGCTCTCGCGGGTGCCGGTACGCATCGGCGGGGTCGACGTTGCTGCGGGCTCGACGTTCATGCTGCTGAACGGGGCAGCCAACCGCGACCCGCGGCACTTCGAGGATCCAGCCACCTTCGACGTCGCGCGTCCCAACGCTCGTCATCACATCGCTTTCGGCCGGGGGGTCCACACCTGCCCCGGCGCGCCGCTGGCCCGGGCTGAGGCTCGTGCGTCCATCGAACGGCTGCTGGACCGCACCACCGACATCCGCATCTCCGACGCCGTGCACGGGCCCGAAGGCGCCCGCCGCTACCAGTACCTGCCGACCTTCATCCTGCGCGGCGTGCGGGATCTGCACCTGGAATTCACCGCTGCTGCAGATCGCGTCCCGTGAACGTCACGGTCGACGACGAAAGCTGCCGTGGACACGGGGTCTGCACCACGATCTGCCCCGAGGTCTTCACCTTGACCGACGACGGCTACTCCGTCGTGCAGTCCCCCGACGTCCCGGCGGGACTCGAAGACGCAGTGCGCCGCGCCGCGGCAAGCTGCCCCGAGCGCGCCATCACGGCAGGTTGAGGTAGGAGCGGTGGTCCGTCAAATTTGCTACTGAAATGCTCCACGCACCCTGCAAACGCGGCGAGTCGTGACGACACGCCGCAGTCGTTTTCACTTCCATCTACAAATTGACGAGGCACCCGTCGGTGCCGGCCCGGCCTGCATCGATCCGCAGCCCTCTCCGCGGCGAGGCACCAGTCCCCATGACTTCTGGACATCAGCACCCGCAGAAAGGTCGATAGCCCGATGACCGACACGGCCGCCGTCTCCGCGCCGCTTGAGTACGACCCCTATGACTACGCGACCTTCTGCGACCCGTACCCGACCTTCGCGCGGCTGCGTGAAGAGGCGCCGGTGTATCGCAACGAGAAGCTGGACTTCTGGCTGCTGTCCCGCCACGCCGATGTGATGGCCGCGCACAACGATTTCGCCCGGTTCTCCAGCACGGCCGGGCCGACCATCGAGAAGATGCCCCCGGAGCAAACCGGACCGTTGCTGATCGCCAAGGATCCGCCGGAACATCGCTGGCACCGCAAGGTGATCGGCAAGGTCTTCACGCCGCGACGCATCAACGCGCTCGAGCCGTACATCCGCGAGCGGTGCCGCGAGCTCCTCGACCCGTTCCAGGGCGAGCCGGAATTCGACGTCGCGGAGCAGTTCGCCTTGCAGCTTCCGCTCAACGTCATCAGCGAATTGCTCAACATCCCGCACGGCCTCCGCGACGAGATCCATGCCCTCGCCGACCTGACGCTGGCCCGCACCGACGATCCGGAGCTCGCAGAAAAGCAGATGCTGGCGCAGATCCGGATCTTCGAGATCTTCCACGGACTGGTGGTCGACCGGGAGACCCATCCCCGCGACGACATCATCAGCGTGATCATGAACACCGAAGTCGACGACAACGACGAGGGCACGCGTACCCGCAAGCTCGACGCGGCCGAGGTTGCCATCCGCTTCCAGGAGATCGCCTTCGCCGGGCACGAGACCGTGGCGAAGGGGATCCCGAACGCCACCATCGCCTTCACCTCGTTTCCCGACCAGCGGCGGCTGCTCGCGTCCGACCTTTCACTGTCGGGAGCGGCGGCCGATGAGGCGCTGCGCTACGACCCGCCGTCGCAGCTGCAAGGGCGCCTCGCGACCGAGGACATCACCCTGCACGGCGTCACGATCCCGCAAGGCTCGCGCGTCATGCTGGCGACGGCTGCCGCGTTACGCGACCCGGCCGCCTACCCCGACCCTGACCGTTTCGACATCACCCGCGAGAGCGATCCGTCCACGATCTACTTCGGCTTCGGCATTCACCGCTGCATCGGCGCGCACCTTGCCCGGCTCGAGATGCGGGTGGCGTTCGAGGAGCTCGTCACCCGCTTCCCGGACTTCGCCGTCGACCAATCGCGGGCGGTGCGGCACGTCTCCAGCAACGTGCGCGGCGTGGCGCACCTGCCGCTGCTGACGAACGGTGCCGGCTAGAGGGTCCGGAAAAGCCCGCCGTCGACGAGGATCTGGGCGCCGTTGACATAACTGGCCGCATCGCTGGCCAGCCTTTGCCATGGCGTACGGCAGATCGGTGGCATCGGGCCGCCATGACCCGGCCGTCGTGACGTTGATGATCGACCCACCGTCTCGACGAGCCGGTCGCACTCGTCCCATTTGCCGGCGTGGCACGATTCACAGCTGACGCATAGCAATCACCCATCCAGCCCAGAGCCGAACCGCCGACAGTTTGATTATGGAGTCGGCGCTCGCCCCTGCCACCCCCGCGGCCGGTCGGCCCCTCCGCCCGGCGCGCCCGCGCACATCCCAGCCGCCGCCGACCGCCCAAACGGTGCGTGCCGACCCCCGGGTACTGCTCGCGATCATCGCCGCCGGGGCCCTGTTGACGGTGAGCCTCTGGTGGTTCAACACCCCCTACGTGTCGGGTTTCGGAGACTGGCTCACCAGCGCCGGGCGCATCACCGGGCTGCTCGCCGGCTACTCGGTGGTCGTGCTGGTCGCCCTCATGGCGCGGCTGCCACCGCTGGAGAACGGCCTGGGCGCCGACCGGCTGGCCCGCTGGCACTCGATGGGCGGCCGGTACACCGTCGGCTTGATCGTGACCCACGGCTTGCTGATCACCTGGGGCTACGCCGTCACCGCGCACACGAACGTCGTCCATCAGGGCTGGACGCTGCTGCGCAGCTATCCGGACGTGCTGGCGGGCAGCGTCGCCGGCCTGCTCTTCGTCGGCGTGGGCATCAGTTCGATGCGCGCCGCCCGCCGCCGTCTCGCTTACGAGACCTGGTACTACCTGCACTTCTACACCTACCTGGCAATCGCACTCGCGTTCAGCCACCAGTTCGCCGACGGCGCCGAGTTCATGCGCAGTGCGACCGCCCGCCTGTTCTGGGCCGCCTTGTACATCGCGGTCTTCGGAGCGCTCGTCTGGTACCGGATCGCCGTGCCGATCCGGCAGAACGCACGCCACAAGTTCCGGGTGGTGTCGGTGGTGAAGGAATCGCCCAACGCCGTCTCCATCCTGGTGACCGGTAAGCACATTCACGAACTCGCTGCCCAGCCGGGCCAGTTCTTCCGGTGCCGCTTCCTGACCAAGGGCCTGTGGTGGGCGTCGAATCCCTACTCGCTCTCCGCGCCCGCCGATCCGAAAACGCTGCGCTTCACGGTCAAGAATCTTGGCGACCACAGCAACGCGGTACGCCGGCTCAAGCCCGGCACGCGCGTCTTCGCCGAGGGTCCATACGGGACGTTCACCGGCAGCCGGCGCACCCAGCGTCGCGTGCTGCTGATCGGCGCCGGAGTGGGGATCACCCCGTTGCGCGCCCTGTACGAGACGATCTGGGCCTGGCCCGGCGACCTTGCGCTGATCTACCGCGAGAGCAATCCGAAGGAGGTGCTCTTCCGGCGGGAACTCGAGGCCATCGCCGCGGCCCGGCAGGCCAAGCTCGACATCATCGTCGGTTCGCGAGCCAAGCTCGGGGGCGATCCCCTCTCGGCTCACTCACTGGCACGCATCCCGGCCCTCGCCGAGCACGACATCTACGTCTGCGGCCCCGACGCCATGGAGGAGTGCGTCGTCAGCGCGCTGCGATCGCTCGGGGTCCCGCGTCGCCAGATCCACACCGAATCGTTCACGTTCTGACATCGGAGAGTTCGGAAAACGTCCATGCGCCGCGTCATTCTCGCCATCACCGGCACCGTCGCCGTTCTGGTGCTCCTGCTCGGCTTCAAGTCGCAGTACGCGCCGCCGGTCACCAAGCCGGCCTCCGCGAGCCCGTCGGGTAGCTCGTCGACGGACAGTTCCGGCCCCTCGAGCAGTTCCAGCAGCTCGAGCAGTTCGGGAACCACCGGCACCAAGACCGTCACCGGTGACGCCGCTGACACCCGCTACGGTCCGGTGCAGGTGAAGCTCACCGCCGTCAACGGCAAGATCACCTCCGTCGACGCGATCGTGTACCCCCAGGGAACCTCTCGCGACCAGGAGATCAACAGTTACGCGATTCCCCAGCTGAACCAGGAGGCACTGGCCGCCGGGAGCGCGAACATCGACATCGTGTCCGGCGCGACGTACACCAGCGACGGCTACGCCCAGTCCCTGCAGAGCGCGCTCGACAAGCTCAAGTCGTAGGCGGCTCGGTGACGGCCACCCCGCGGACGGTCCACGTCGAGCACTGCATGGGGACGGTCTTCTCCTTTGACGTCCGCGATCCCGGCGAGTGGACGCCGGCGCTCGCCGACGCGGTCGCATGGCTGCACCAGGTGGACGAGACCTTCAGCACCTACCGTGCTGACAGCGTCGTCAGCCGGCTCGCCCGCGGAGAGCTTTCGCTGCCCGAATGCTCCGCTCAGGTGAGGGAAGTCTTCGAGCTCTGCGAACGGGTTTCGCGCGAGAGCGACGGCTACTTCTCGATCCAGGCGGGGCCGGTCGGCGGGCTCGACCCTTCGGGCATGGTCAAGGGATGGGCGATCGAACGGGCGAGCGATCTGCTCACCGACCATGGGTCGGGTAACCATGCGGTCAACGGCGGCGGCGACATCCAGCTGGAAGGGGAATCGGCCCCCGGTCAGCCGTGGCGCATCGGCATCACCGATCCGCACGATCGCCGCAGGGTCCTCACAGTGGTGACGGGCCGCGATCTCGCCGTCGCCACGTCGGGAATCGCCGAGCGCGGCGCCCATATCGTCAACCCGCGCACCGGCACGCCGGCGGCTGAGCTCGCCAGCGTGACGATCGTGGGCCGCCAGCTCACCTTCGTCGACGCGTACGCGACCGCAGCCTTTGCCATGGGCCCTGACGCGCTGCCCTGGATCGAGTCGCTTCCCGGCTACGAGGGTCTGGTGGTCCTCGCCGACGCGAGCACACGCGCCACGCCTGGTTGGAGCGCGCTGACGCCTTCACCCCGAACGCCCTAGCGCGGTCAGTCTCCAACCACCGCCCGTAGGACATCACCCGCCGACACCATCCCGGCCAGCTGTCCCCCGCCTCCCACCGGGAGGTGGCGAATGCCGCGACGGTTCATGAGGTCCGCGGCCTGAACGACGCTGTCGTCCGGAGACGCCCAGACGATGTCCGCCGGGTCCACCGGCGCCACGTCGGCGACCCACACCTCGTCGGGATCCGCTCCCGCGGCCAGCGAGAGAACGATGTCTCGCTCGGAGACGATGCCGGTGAGCTCCTCCCCGTCGAACACCATCAAGGCGCCTGCGCCGGTTTCGGCCAGGCGGGCGGCAAGGTCGCGAAGAGTGTCATGGGCACCCACTCGCGGCGCCGGCGCGGCCATGATCGTGCTCACCGACCCGCTGAGATTGAGCCGGCGCGGCGCACTTGCGGAAGTCGAATCCACCACCTCGGACGCGCCGACGACGTGCCCGTCCGGCCCCGGGTAGTAGAGCGTCTGCTGCCCGTCGCTCCACCTGACGAGGAAATGCGTGCCTTCCTCGCTACCGAGAATCTCCTCTATCCGCCCGTGCCTCGTCGCCCGCCCGACGCTCTGACTGTCAACAACGACGACGTCTCCGACTTGTGCATGCATGGCCAACCTTCCGACTGCAAACGACGCGAGATGGTGTGGCGTACCGGGAAAATGCGGGGTGGCCCTCCCGGGGGAATCGCCGAAGCGCCCTAGGGGACGAGCAGGACCGAACACCGTGCCTGGTTGATCACGCGACGGGTGACGGTCGCCGGCGACTGCCGGCTCAGGTGCCACTCGCGCGGCCGCGCGACGACAAGGAGGTCGGCGCTTCCGGAGAGCTCCACCAACTCCTGCGCGCGGGCTCCGAGAGCGACCGGAGCCGTCCGCAGATCAGGTTGGAGACCCGGCGCTGCCGCGGCGATGACGGCGCCGAGCTCCTCCTCGATCCTGTCGCCGCTATCGTGCCCGAAACCCGCTTCGCCCTGACCGGTGGGCGCTGACGACGCCAGCGACGGCCCCGTCCAGCAGACCGTCAGGCGACCATCGTGCACATGGGCCTCGCGGGCCGCCCACATCAGCGCGCGACGCGAGCCCTCGGAACCGTCGACGCCGACAACCACGTGCATCGGGGCGCCGGTGTCAGCCGGCGGCGCTGCCGGATGCGGACTCCTCGAATGCCGCGTGGGCGGGCCCCGGCGCAAGCGGATCCGTTCCCGTCGGGCCTCGGTCACGATGTGTCGGGCGATCTCCAGGGGAGTCGACTTGGTAACCGTGCTCTTGGTGTCCACGATGCCCCCTTTCTCGAGAAGGTGAGCATGAAAAGTCAACAGCAGCAAGGACGTGCCGCATAGGGGCGAAGGTCACGGTCTGCAGGTCGGCGCCATGCCCGGTCCGTTGGTAACGCGCGGCGAGGTCCTAGGTCCTCTCGACCCGACGCCGGACCTCGCTGACCATGGAGGTGTCTGGATGGGAAGCGACAGCCGGCCGGACTACTCGAGGGAAATGCTCTGGGGTCGTCACGAGGCAGGTGAGAACGCAATGACGGGCGCGCTGGACGTGAAGGCCGCCGCGCTGACGGACGCCGTCGATGCGGCCACTCTGGCGCCATCCGTGCACAACACCCAGCCCTGGCTGTTTCGCATCGACGCCGACCGCATCGACCTGTTCGCCGATTTCTCGCGCCAACTATCGGTGACCGATCCCACCGGCCGCCAGCTGCATCTCAGCTGCGGTGCTGCGCTGCACCACCTGACCGTGTCACTTCGCGCGGCCGATCTGCGTACCCACCTTCAGCTCTTCCCGGCAGGGCCGGGGAATCATCTTGCCTCCGTCGCTGTCAGCCCAGCCGAGAGCGCCGATCTCGAGCAACACGCTCTTGCCGCAGCCATCTTCGAGAGGCACTCGCAGCGCGAGCCGTTCGCCGGCCATGGCGTGCACCACGAGAGCCTGGCCGCGCTGCGGATGGCCGCCGAGGCCCAAGGCGGATGGCTCGCCGTGCTGGAGCGGCGGGAGGATCAGATCACGCTTGCCGTCCTGCAAGGGCAGGCCGACCAGGCGGAGGTCGCGAGTTCCGCCTACCGGGCTGAGCTCGCCAACTGGCGCCGCACCCAGCCGTGCGTCGATGGCATCTCGTCGTCGGCGATCGCGCGGGCCCGCGCCGGCCGGCATTCGGAACTCGTCATTCGTGACTACGCGATTGGACAGACTGACCTGCGCGGCTCGGACTCAGCCGGTCACCCTGATGAAGTCCTGGTGCGCGACGAGAGGCCATCGCTCATCATCCTCGGCAGCGATGCGGACAGCCCGGAGCAGTGGCTGACAGCGGGGCAAGCACTGTCGCACGTGCTGCTGAAGGCCACCATGCTCGGCTTACGCGCATCGATGCTGGGTCAGGTCATCGACCTGCCCGGTACCCGCGCCCAGCTCCGCAGGCGCTTGCACCTCACCGGTAAGCCGCAGATGGTGCTGCGGGTCGGCTACGGGCCGGCGGCGCAGCCCTCCCCTCGCCGGCCCCTCGCCGACGTCCTGCTCTGATCCTCAGGTGCTCGCCGCATCCTTGCCCGGCACGTCCTGCGGCCTGACCACCACGACCGGGCAGCTCGCGTGACGCACGCAGTGCTCGCCGGTGGAGCCGAGCAGAAGGCCGTGGAATCCGCCGCGGCCACGGCTTCCGACGACGAGCAGGCTCGCCCGGGAGGCTTCCTCGAGCAGGACCGGCACCGCGGCGCCGTAGCAAGCCGCGAGGTCCGGCCCGTCCGCCGGTGTGTCTCCCAGCGTCTCCGCCACCGCGGCGTTGAGGGTCTTGAGCGCGTCCTCCATCGGGTCGACGACTTCGGCTACCGGCAGCGCGACAACGATCGACAACGGCCATCGCCAGGCGATCACCGCGCGCACTCGAGCGCCGACGGTGCTGGCATAGTCAACGGCCCAGCGGAGCGCGTCCTTTGACTCCTGCGAGCCATCCACGCCCACCACGACCGGACGGACTCCCTGTGGCGAACCTTGGCGTTTCACGGTGGACGACATTGCATTCACTCCCCGTCTCTCACGTCACAGCGGCTGGGTCGCTGGGTCATTGAGGTCACTCGGGCCACGGCTCCAGCATCCTCCACCAGCGCACCGCGGGACGAGGGACGAAAGCCCTCTCCAGCGCCGCACTCCAGCCTCTAGCGCGCGGCGGAAAGTGAGCGGAGGCTGAGGGCTCTCGGGCAGCCCATGTTCCTGAAGGGAGCCGTCATGCGCATCACAGAGCTCATGAGAAAGCCCGTTGTGACCGTCGTTCCCGAAGCCTCGCTCATGAACGCGGCCAAGCTCATGGAGGAGGCGGGCGTCGGCGCGTTACTCGTGATCGACCGAGCCCGGCTCACCGGAATCGTCACCGACCGCGATGTCGTCGTGCGCGGGCTCGCTGCCGGGCTGCCGGGCGATGCACGCATCGACAGCATCATGACGACCGACCCGGTGACGATCGACGTCAACGACGACGTGTCGGACGCCACGAAAGCTCTGGCAGAAAGGAAGTTTCGGCGCCTGCCGGTCATGGAGGCCGGCGCCGTCGTGGGCATCCTGTCCGCTGACGATCTGCTGCTCGCGCTCGTCACCCAGCTCTCCGACGTCGTCTGGCCCATCTTCGGAGAGGTGATCGACCCCCAGCATGTCGGCCTGCTGCCGGTTCCGGCGCAGTCAGGACCGACTGGCGGGTGATCGCCGGCTCCGACCGCACTGCTTGGCCCGATACAGCGCCCGATCCGCCTTGGCCACCAGCGAATCGACGTCGTCATCAGGGGGTCAGATCGACTCGCGGGCCACGTCGTGGCGCTTGATGTAGTCCCCGAAACGCTCGGCGAGCGCGTCGCCGTCGAGACCGAGCTCATCCAGCGCGTACGCGTGCCTGCCGAACTTTCCCTTCGGGTGAGCCTCGACGTACGCCGCCATCGCCGCCGCTGTCTCGGCAGTGAGCTCCCGGCCGGCCCCCGCGTAGATCGTCTGCATCGCGGTGGTCGGGTCGGTCATCAGCTGCGCGTAGGGGACGTCGACGAACCGGTGTGCGGGGTGGCGGATGCGGAACTCCTCGACCCGGTCGATGCAGGCTTCGAGGATGTCGGCCCAGTGGCGGGCGATGTAGGCACCGTGGTCGGCGTCGGTGAAGCTCTTGCTCAGCGTCCGGATGAGGCTGCAGCTCGAGGCGGCAACCACTACCGGATCGCGATGCAGCTGCACGAAAGTCGCATCGGGATAGGTCTCGCTGAGCTCCTCGAGCGCGATGGCGTGGTGCGGCGACTTCAGCGCCCAGTGGCCGGTCACCCCGTCGGACTGCAGGATCTGCAACGCCAGCTTGTGGTGCTGGTACGCCGAACGATGATCGGCCTGTAGCAGCCACTCGCCGTAGCTGGGCACATTGGCCAGCGTTTCCCACATCAGGCTCTTCCAGTCCTGCGCCATCACGGTGATGCACTCGGTCGGCCCGTCGGCCTCTTCGTGATGAACCTTGTCGACGTCGGGATTCATCTGCGCGGCCATCTCGGCGGCAGCCCGGGCGGCGTCGACGCGCGGGCCTGCGCGCCAGGTCTGCGGGGTAGGCGGTGGGACGTTGTCGGCGGCCTCCCAGTTCAGCAGCGAACGGTTCACCGGGTCCTGGTCGAGCAGGTAGCTCAGCAGCGTGGTGCCGGCGCGAAACAGCCCGATCACGATGATCGGGGCATCGATCCGCTCCTCACGCACCTGCGGATGGGTGTTGGCCCAGTTGATGAGCTTCAGCCGGCGCCGCAGCATTTCCGTCACGAATGCCCCGACCGCCATCTCGCCGAGCTCGTTGAGCTGGGCCTCGGTGGCCGCCGAGTGGCAGTACGCCTCGAGTCCGGCCCGGTAGCCGTCCGGGCCGAAGTCGTCCAGGCCGGTCTCCAAGACCGCCTGCTCGAGCAGCTGCTGAGGTACGAGCGAGGTCACGGGCATGCTCCCCATCCGGTGTGCGATCATGGCCCTCGCGGGCTCGCACGAGCATAGACGCCGGGATTCGCGGGCCTGAGGGCCGAGCACCGCGCTGCTTCGCAGTCGAGCGTTGCGCCTTTGCCCAGCAGGTGGATCCAACTATCGGCGGAAGCGCCAGCGTCGTTATCGTCGGCGAAACTCTTGCTTTCGGATGAGAGAGCCAGGTTTCTGCAGACCCGAAGCACGTAGCGACCAGAGGGAGCCCGCGATGACCAGCCGTAGCCGCACGCCGATATCGCTTCGCGCTGCGACGGCGCTGGCCTGCGCCGCGTTCGTCGGCCTCGCCGGCTGCTCGAGCAGTACGAAGGCCGATAACCAGCCGATCACCTCGCCGCAGCCGTCAGCTCAGACGTCGAAGCAGCCGAGCGCGACGCGCTCCCCCACCGTGCAGCGACCGGCCGGTCCGGTAGCCGACGTCTCCGAACTCAGCGGCGGAAACGGTCCCTACCTGGGGTCGGCCCACCCACCGGTTCTGAAGCCCTTCGACTACGCCCAGCACGAGTACGTCGCATCCGGCACCGCCAGCGCCTACCAGGCCGCCGGCACGCTCAGCCCCGACGGGCGATGGACGGTCACGCCGAGCACCACCGCGGCCTACCGCACCCGCATTCTCGTCCGCCGGCCGGCCAAGGCCTCGGCGTTCAGCGGCAACGTGATCATGGAGTGGCTGAACGTCAGCAGCGGCATCGACAGCGACCCGGAATGGGCCACCCTGCATGAGGAAATCGTCCGCAGCGGCGACGTGTGGGTAGGAGTCTCGGCGCAAAGCATCGGCGTCGAGGGCGGGCCCGTCGCGGTCAAAGTGAACGTGCCCGGCTCCGACCAGGCGGGCAAGGGCCTGAAGGCCATCGACCCGGCGCGCTACGGCACGCTGGTGCACCCTGGCGACGGCTACTCGCTCGACATGTTCACGCAGGTGGCCCGCGCGCTACGGGCGGGAGATGGGCTCGGCGGGCTGAAGCCGCAAAGGCTCATCGCGGCCGGCGAGTCGCAGTCCGCCTTCGCGATGGTCACCTACTACGACGGCGTACAGCCGCTCACCCATGCATTCGACGGCTTTTTCGTGCACAGCCGCGGCGCGGTCGCCTTACCGCTCGTCGGATCGGCCAAGAACGCTGACATCGCCTCCGCGCTCAGCGGCAAGCCGACCATCTTCCGTACCGACCAGACCGCTCCCATCATGGACGTCCAGACCGAAACGGACGTGTCCGGCGTGCTCGACTCCTACCGGGCACGCCAGCCGGACACCGATCGGTTCCGGCTCTGGGAGGTTGCGGGCACCGCGCACGCCGACGCCCATCTGGTCGGCGCCTACGCGACATCGCTGGGCTGCGGCCTGCCCATCAACGACGGGCCGATGCACATCGTCGCCAAGGCTGCCTACCACGCGTTGAAGAGCTGGCTCGCGACGGGAACGGCCCCCGCCATCGCAGCGCGCATCGAGGTGGCACCAGGCGCGTCTGCGCAGATCCGTCGTAGCGCGGAAGGCATCGCTCTCGGCGGGATCCGTACTCCCCCGGTGGACGTTCCGGTCGCGACCCTGTCGGGCGCGCCGAGCCCGAACCCGACGACGATCTGCCTGCTGGTCGGTTCGACGAAGCCCTTCACCGCAGCGCAACTCGCGCGGCTCTACCCCTCGCGCGCCGACTATCTGAAGCGCTACGACGCCGACGCCGACGCCGCCGTCAGGGCGGGTTTCGTACTGCCGCAGGACCGGGCCGCGTTGCTCGCTTTCGCCGAACCGCAGATGATTGCGGGGTGACTCTCTCTTCTGACGCGGCGCGACTGGACGGAATGGTCGCGGTGGTGACCGGTGGGGGCGCGGGAATCGGCCGCGGGATCGCCGAGGGTCTGCATGCCTACGGCGCTCAGGTCGCCATCTGGGAGCGGGACGCCGACACGGCTGCCGCGGCAGCCGCTGCCGTCGACGGTCTTGCCCTCACGATGGACGTCCGCGACGACCAGGCCGTCGACGATGCTCTCGCCACTACCCTCGCGCGCTTCGGACGCATCGACATCTTGGTCAACAACGCCGGCGGCACGTTCAGCAAGCCCTTCCTCGAAACGAGCAGCAACGGGTTCGACGCGCTGTATCGGTCGAACCTGCGCCACGTGATGGTCTGCACCCGTCAGGTGGCCCGCTGGATGGTGGCGGCGAAGGTCGGCGGCAGCATCATCAGCGTGACGTCGATCGAGGGCGTCCGCGCCGCGCCCGGCTACGCGGCCTATGCCGCAGCCAAAGCCGGTGTCATCAACTTCACCAAGACCGTCGCGCTGGAGCTGGCGCCGTACGGGATCCGGGTCAACGCTCTCGCCCCGGACTTCACCATGACCGAAGGCATCGCCGCGCTCTCGGGACGCTCTTCGGGACAGTCGTCCGACCTCGGCCGCGACATGGTGCCCATGGGACGCGCGGGGCACGTCGACGAGATGGCAGGCGCCGCCGTCTTCCTGGCGTCTCGGTTGTCCTCGTACGTCACCGGCCAGACCCTGCACGTCGACGGCGGCACGCACGCCGGCAGCGGGTGGTATCACCACCCGGAGCACGGCGGTTACATCCTCGCCGCACCCTAGCGGTTCCAGCCGTCCGAGCAGCTACCTGCGGGAGGCTGCGATCACCTTTTCGCCATATTCGGCAAGGGCTTCCAGCGCGTGCTCCGTCGAGTCGCCCGGCACGGTCACACCGTTCCAGGTGACGCCAAGAGCGCTGAGCTCGCCGAGCAGATCGAGATGGTGGCCGGCGTCGAAATCGTCAGCCGCGACAGCACCGTGAGCGGCCGTGAAGGCGACGTCGATGGACGACCGCTCCCGCTCGGCCTCGTCGACCTTCTGCCACAGGTAGTCCAGCATCTTTGACAGGTCGTCCACCGTCTCGAGCCGGACCGTGCCGGTGGTCTGCGCCATGACCTCGGAAGCCGGGAAGGGGTTCCAGCCGTCGCCGAGCTCGGCTACCCGCCGGCGGGTGCGCTGGCTGTTGCCGCCGATCCAGATCGGAACCTTCGTGGGCTTCGGGTTGGCGGAGACGCCCGACGCGGTATAGCCGGTGCCTTCGAACGCGAACGCATCGGTGGTCCAGACCCCGCGAAGGACCTGAAGGGCCTCGTCGAACAGCTCGTTGCGAGCCTGGAAGTCGACGCCGAGCGAGCGGTACTCGGACCGCAGATAGCCCAGCGCGGTCGACAGCACGAAACGACCGCCCGAGAGCGCGTCGAGCGTGGCGGACAGCTTCGCCACCAGGAACGGGTTGCGATACGGCAGCACCACGATGTTAGGAATCAGCAGCAGCCGCTGCGAGGATGCGGCGGCAAAGGCGAGCGCCGCGAACGGATCGAGCGCATCGTGGCCACCCGAACGCAGCCATTTGTCCGACGGCGCGGGATGATCGGTGAAGCCGATGCCGTCGAACCCCGCCGCTTCGGCCGCCTGGGTGAAACGGGCGATCGCCGCGCCGCTGACCAGATCCGCGTCGTAGCTGCCGCTCACGATCGGGTACGTCACCCAGAACTTCACAGGGGACTCCTCGCCGGGGGTCGTCAGGACGAGGCCGATACTGTCACGCCCGCCAGCACCTTCCCGCAGCTGGGGGCTCCCCGTTGACGAGCGTGAATGCCTGGCCCACCTGCAGTTGTCGGCTCCGGCGACAATGCCGGCGGGACTAGGTAGCTAAGTCGCCCTCCGCGTCGGACGCCGCTTCCCGGCGCCGCGGGTTTGTCGCGACCGACTGGGTTCCGGCGGCCACCTCAGCCAGTTGTGCCAGAAAGCTACGCATGGTTGCCTGCGCGACGGCATGCATGACGAGGCGGTCGACCGCGGCTCCGACCGGCCCGAACGGAGGGCGATACGACCCAACGACCGTCAGCTGCGTGCCGGCGTCGCTGGCGTTCAGTTCCAGGTTGGCGTCCAGCATCGGGAAGGCGCCGCCCATCGGGCCGGTGGCCACCCAGCGCAGCGGCACCACCGTCGTCAATCCACGCTGATACGGCGGAATGCTCTGGATCTCCACCGTTTTTGTCAGTCCGCCCACGCCCGCCCGCGCCAGGACCGCGGCGCCCTCGTGCATGGCCGCCGAAGTGATCGAGTCCAGATCCCCCGCGTTCAGGTATCCCAGCAACCGATGCTGAGCGATCGCCATCGGCACCGCGAGAATCACCGCCTCGGAAACGAACACAAGCCATCGCACCAGCCAACGCCCCGGGAGGCCGAGAGCACAAGGTCCCAGGGTTTCGGGGACTATGGCCGCTAACCAACCGTCTTGAAATGCAGAGGGGCCAAATCATGGCGACGCGCGCCAGCTGTCTAGCTGTCGCGCGAGGCGATGCCGTCCAGGATGGCGGCGAGCGCGGCCGGCTGGCTGATCATGGCCATGTGGCCAGCGTCGAGGTCGATGACTTCGGCCCCGCCGATATTCGCGATGAACTGGTCCTGCATCTCGACGGTGCCGGCCCGGTCGCGCGTCAGCCGTATCCAAGCACGCGGGATCGGATGGCGGAGCCCGCTGAGATCGCAGGGATCCATCAGGACACGCCCCGCCTCGGGGAGGCTGTGCGCGAGCATCCACGCGAGCTGGCCGTCATCGAGGTCGTTGCCGTACAAGGCGACCGACATCTCCCGCTCGAGCACCGGCGACACCCCGCCATGGGCGGCGATGTTGGCGCGGACCCCATCGGCCAGGGCGGTGTCGAGCGTGTCGAGGCAGCTCTGCCCATGGCCGGGCACGTTGCTGGAGACGAAGACCAGCTGCCCGATGGCGCCGGGGAGGAGGCCGGCAACGCGTGGGACCGTCAACCCGGCCAGCGAGTGGCCGACGAGGACGACGCGTTCCCATCCCGTCGCGGCGATGTCCTCGGCCACGGCGGCGGCGAAGTCGTCGAGCCCCACCCGGGACAGGTCAGCCGGGCGTGATCCGCGCCCGGGCAGGTCGACAGTGATGGCCGGGGTCTGCAAGTGCGGAAGGAGCAGATCCCAGCAGGACGCGTCGAATCCGCTCCCGTGCACGAGCACCAGGTTCATGGGCACGCCCTTCCGCGAATCGACGCCCTTGCCACCTCATCATCGCCGTGGCCTAGCCTGAGCCCAGCCAGGGGTGTCGTGCCGCTGCTCGATAGATGCACGCTCGGAGGTTGCCATGCTCGACCTGCTGCTGACCGGAGGCACCGTCGTCGACGGGTCGGGATCGCCGCGGCGGCGTGCCGATGTGGGCGTCAAGGACGGCCGGATCGTCGCGATCGGGCAGCTCACCGACGAGGCGGCGACCACCGTCGACGCGACGGGCAAGGTGATCACTCCGGGGTTCATCGACGTCCACACCCACTTCGACGCGCAGGTCTTCTGGGAGTCGGCGCTGACGCCGTCGCCGCTGCACGGGGTCACCACCGTCATCGGAGGCAACTGCGGTTTCACGATCGCGCCGCTGTCGAACGACCCGCGGGACGGCGACTACCTGATGCGGATGCTGGCACGCGTGGAGGGCATGCCGCTCGAATCGTTACGCGACGGGGTCCCCTGGTCCTGGACCAGCACAGCCGAGTACTTCGACGCCGTCGAGAGCGCATCGCTCGGCGTCAACGCCGGCTTCATGGTGGGCCACTCCGCGATCCGTCGCATCGTGATGGGCGCCGAGGCCACCGGGCGGCCATCGACACCCGATGAGCTCGCGGGGATGGAGCGCCTGCTGCACGAGGGGCTGGAAGCGGGCGGCTTCGGCTTCTCCTCCTCGTGGGCGCGCACCCACAACGACGCCGACCGCCAGATGGTGCCCTCGCGCTACGCGTCCAAGGACGAGCTGCTCGCACTGTGCAAGGTGACCGGAGAGCATGCCGGAACCTCGCTCGAATTCATCCCGATGGTGGGCCCCTTCGACGACTGGGCCATCGAGCTGATGGCCGACATGTCGGCCACCGCCGGCAGGCCGCTGAACTGGAACATCCTGACGGTCATGGCGAACAATGCCGAGCAGAGCCGCCAGAAGCTGCGCGCCGGCGACGTCGCGAAAGCGCGCGGCGGCAAGGTCGTCGCGCTGACCATCCCGATGAACTTCGGGCTGCGGCTCTCGCTCGCATCCGGCTTCATCCTCGACGCGATGCCGGGCTGGGAGGAGCCGATGCTGCTCCCCCGTGCGGAGAAATTGCAGCTATTCAGGGATGTGGCGGCACGCCGGCGCCTCAACGAACTGGCCCAGCAGGAGAACAACCCGTTACGCGGCCTGGCCAACTGGTCGAACAAGACCATCTACGACGTGGTCGCCGACGAGAACCGGCAGTACGTCGGCCGCACCGTCGGCGAGATCGCCGCCGAACAGGGCCGGAGCGACTGGGATGTGCTGTGTGACATCGCCGTCGCCGACGAGATGCTCACCAGCTTCGGTAGTCCGGCAGCGCCAGAGTCTGACGATGATTGGCGAGCCCGGGTCGAGATCTGGCGCGACCCGCGGGCCGTGATCGGCGCGTCCGATGCGGGCGCCCATCTCGACCTGCTGGCCTCCTTCAACTACGCGACGGTGCTGTTGAGCGAGGCGGTGCGGCGCCGGCAGTTGATCAGCCTGGAAGAGGCGGTACACCTGATGACGGCCGTGCAGGCCGATCTTTACGGCCTCACCGGCCGCGGCCGGATCGAGCAGGGCGCCTGGGCGGATCTCGTCGTCCTCGACCCTGACACCGTCGCGTCGCACGAAGTGGCCATGCGCTACGACGTGCCGGGTGGGGCTGGGCGGCTGTACGCCGAAGCCGACGGGATCGAGCAGGTGTTCGTCAACGGTCGGCCGATCGTGCGGAACGGACGGTTGACCGGCGAGCGCGCCGGCACGCTGCTGCGTTCCGGCCGTGACTCGCGCACGCCCGATCTGAATTGAAAATCTGAGGCGCGGGCACAAAGTCCCTTTAAACCCGTGCATTATCCTTTTGCGCCTGTGATATTCGAGATTTCGCCGCCGGCATTTCTTTCCTATAGGCCCGGTGCGTGCTTTAATTCTTGGCACGGCAGCGTTCGGCCGCGCGCGCTGCCGTGCTGGGGGCCGCTATGGACAACCCCACTGAATCGGTGTTCCTCCACCGTCTCAGGCAGTTCTCCCAGGCCGCGCATGAGGGCCGCCACCTGTCACCGTTGCTCTCCGGGCTGATGGCTCGGGCCTCGGAGCTGCCAGGCGTCGACACGGTGCGGATACTGCTGGCCGACGACGAAGGGCGGTTGCTGGTAGCTCAGCCGAGCACCTTCCCTGATCCAGCCGAGGAGCGACCGGTCCCGATCGGGGTGGGCTTTGCCGGCCGCATCGCGCAAGCCCGCCAGCCGATGTTGGTGGCCGATCTGAGGGACTTTCCGGGGTACGGCCCGGCCTTGCGGGATGCCGGAATCCGCAGCGCGATCGGGGTGCCGCTGCTGGCAGGTGACAAGCTCATCGGGGTGATCCACATCGGATCGCATCAGCCCGGAACGTTCAGTCCCGACCTCATCCCCGAACTCCAGGAGGTGGCCGAGCGGGTGGCGTTGACCGTCGACGCCATCAATGCAGAAGCTGCGCTGGCGGCGAGCGAGCAACGCTTTCGCACCCTCTTCGAAGATGCCCCCATCGGTGTCTGCCTGACCGACCTGCGGCCGGAGACGTTGGGTCACATCCTGCTGGCGAACGAAGCACTTTCCCAGCTCACCGGCTACTCGATCAAACAACTTTCGGCAATGAACGTGCTGGAACTGCTGGCACCCGAACACCGTGATGACGTCGACACGTCCATCGATGCGCTGGCCGCCGGTCGTACCGATCGCTACGCCGTGGAGCGCGAACTGATCCGCGCCGACGGCAGCGCGGTCTGGATCGTGGGCAACGTCGCCACCCTGGCCGGCGATGAGCAACCCAGCTATGCCGTCGCCTACATCCAGGACGTCACCGCGCGCAAGCAGACCGAGGCCGACCTGGCCCGGCGTGCCTTCACCGACGAGCTGACCGGCTTGGCCAATCGCCACCTGGTGATGGATCATCTGGCGCTGGCGCTGCGGCAAGAAGTCCGCACCGGACGCGCCGTCGGCATCCTGTATCTGGACGTCGACCACTTCAAGGACATCAACGACACCTACGGCCATGACGCCGGTGACCGCGTGCTCCGCGAGATCGCGGGCCGGCTCACGCTGGGCATACGAAGCGCTGACACACCCGGTCGGCTGGGCGGCGATGAATTCATTGTGGTCTGCCCCCACCTGTCGAGCGACGAGGAGCTCAACTCCGTAGCCGAGCGCCTGCTGCTGGCGGTGTGCGCCCCGGTCCACCTGCCGGATGCGACGACGATCGACGTGGCTGCCACCATCGGGCTTGCTACGGGAGACCGCAACAGCACGCCCGAGGAACTGGTCCGGCGGGCTGACGTCGCAATGTATGAAGCCAAGCGACAAGGCCGCCGCCGCTGGCATGGCTACTCCGCGGCCCTCGACCTGAGCGCGCAGGAGAGGTTGGCTGGGGAGGTGCTGCTGGGCGAGGCGCTGCAAAACGGTTGGTTTCTTCTGCACTACCAACCGATTGTCGAACTGCTGACCGGCGCCATGGTCGGGGTCGAGGCGCTGCTGCGCATTCAGCACCCCGAGCGAGGGCTGCTCGCCCCCGATACGTTCATCACTGAGCTGGAAGAGAGCGACTTCGCCGACCAGATCGAGGCATGGGTCCTCACGCAGGCATGTCGGGACTGGGCTACCCCCGAAGGAACCGGAGAAACCGGGCTGACGGTCAACGTCTCGGGCAAGCTCGCTTCGAGCGGCCATCTGTGCCGCACCGTGCTTGCTGCAGTCGGGAACTTCCCGCCCAGCCAGCTCACCGTCGAAATGACCGAGCGGGTCATGGTCCATGCCGGTGTCGCGGTGACCGCTGACATCCAATGCCTGGCCGACCACGGGATCGGCGTCGCCATCGACGACTTCGGTACCGGCTACGCCTCGCTGACATATCTGCAGCGTCTTCCCTTGACGATGGTGAAGATCGACAGGTCCTTCGTCGCCGGTCTCGGTCAGAACCCACGCGACGACGCGATCGTACGAGCCGTCATCACCCTCGGCACCTCGCTGGACATGACGGTCGTGGCCGAAGGAGTGGAAACCGAAGCACAATCAGCAGCGCTGCGCTCCGCGGGCTGTCCGCTTGCCCAGGGATTCCTGTTCAGTCGGCCACTTCCCGAGTATCTGGCACGGGACGCCGTTCCGTAGGGCCCCTCAACGCGCCCGCACCAAGGCGACACGTGGGGTCTTTGGCAGGATGCTCAAAGCCGAGACGTCGCGGTCTGGACATCCCACGCCAATGCCGGCGGCGGCGGATGGCAGTCGCTGTTTCCCGCGAGGGACAGGGTCTGGTCGTCGGGGGTAGGTGACCTCGGCGGTCAGTGAGCCAAAGGCGGTTTCCGGACCGGGTTGGCTGCCCGTTGGCGCCTTCAAGAAGTAGCTGTGGCGCACCATCCACATTGCGCGTGCGAGTTTGACCGCTTCGGTCCTGCCTGGCCCTGACCGGGGTTGACCAGGAGCTCTTTACATCTACATGTTTTGCCTGCCAGTGTTGGCGCTCTCGACGCGACACAGGGAGGCGATCAGTGCTACGAGTGATCCAGTGGGCCACGGGGAACGTGGGCCGGCACGCCGTCGCCGCCGTCCATGACCACCCGGAGCTCGAGCTGGTGGGCGCGCTGGTCTACACCGACGCGAAGGCCGGCCATGACGTCGGATCGCTCTGCGGAATCGGCGAGATCGGCGTGACGGCGACGAAGGACCCGGAGCAGATCCTCGCGCTCGACGCCGACTGCGTGCTCTACATGGCCCAGGGCGAAATGAACCCGATGGGCGCGCTCGACGACATCTGCCGGCTGCTCGCGTCAGGCAAGAACGTGATCTCGACAGCCGTCACCCCGTTCATCTACCCGCGCAGCGCGGGTGATGTGGTCGTCGACCGGCTGGAGGCAGCCGGCGCCGAGGGCGGCACGTCGTTTCATGCCACGGGAATCGAGCCGGGCTGGGCGTCGGAGGTGCTGCCACTGGCGATGTCGTCGCTCTTCCAGCGGATCGATTCGCTGCTGGTTCAGGAGCTCCTGGACTACTCGAGCTACGACAGCGCTGACATGCTGTTCGACATCATGGGCTTCGGCCGTCCACCCGGTGCATCGGTCCCGATGTCAGATCCGGCAATCGCCGGAATGGTCTTCCGGGCGCCGATCATGATGGTGGCCGACGGCCTGGGCGCGACGATCGACGACTTCGCCTTCGACCGGGAAGTGTCCACTGCCGCCGAGGCGTTCGACGTCAAGGCCGGACGCATCGAGGTCGGGACGGTCTCCGCGATGCGCTTTTCCGCGACGGCCATCATCGCCGGACGGCGGGCAATCACCGTCGAGCACATCACGCGGCTCGGACGCGCTCAGGCTCCCGACTGGCCCAGCGGCCGGGGATGGAAGGTGACGGTCGAGGGCCGGCCGTCGATGGTGCTGGAGTCGAGCATCGCCATCCATGACGAGGACGAGAACGAGCAGGGCTGCCTCGGCACGGCCATGCACGCGGTGCACGCGATCGCGCCCGTTTGTGCTGCAGCGCCGGGGATCCGGACGTTCCTCGACCTGCCGACCATCCTCGGCCGGCACGTGTTCTCGGCGCGCTAGGCCGTGACCAGCTTGCCATCGCCGAGTGGGGCCGACGGCGCGAACGTCACCGGCATGTGCTCGATGCCGCTGATGAAGAAGTTCGGCCGCCGCTCGAGCGGGCCGTCATTGGCCAGCGCCAGGTCGGGGATCCGGTCGAGCACCCGGTCGAGCAACACCCGCAGCTCCATCCGGGCGAGGTTCGACCCCAGGCAGAAGTGCGAGCCGACCCCGAACGCGAAGTGGTCGTTGGGCTCACGGTCGGGCCGGAACGTCTCGGGATCGTCGAAGTGCTGCTCGTCGAAGTTCGCCGACTCATACATCAGCAGGATCTGGTCGCCGGCGCTGAGCGCCTGACCGCCGAGCTCGCAATCGCCCGTGACGGTGCGGTTCATGTTCTTGATGGGCGAGACCCACCGGAGCATCTCCTCGACCGCCAGGCGGATGCCGCCGCGATCGGCGGCCAGCCGGTCCCAGTGCTCACGGCTGCGCAGCAGCTGCTCGATACCACCGGCGAGGACGTGCCGGGTGGTCTCGTCACCGCCGATGAGGATCAGCAGCGTCTCGCCGATCACGTCCTCGTCCGTCAGGCGTTCACCGTCGATCTCGGCATTGACCAGGATGCTGATCAGGTCGTCGGCCGGGTTGGCCCGCCGCTGCGTGACGACGCGGGCAGCCCACTCGTGGTAGGCCTCCATCGCGCCGGTGGAACGGACCAACGGGTCCTCGCCCGGGGCCGGCTCGCCGCCGAGCATGTCCTCGCTCCACTGCAGCACGTCGTGGCGGTCCTCGGGCAGGATCCCGAGCATGTCGGCAATGACGATGAGCGGTAGCTGCGCAGCGACGTCACGCACGAAATCGGCGGATCCGCGCTCGCAGATGGTGTCGAAGATGTCGTCGCACAACTGACGCAGCCGCGGCTCGTGCTCGGCGATCCGGCGCGGCGTGAAGCCCTTGCTGACCAGGCCGCGGCGCTTCTGGTGGGCCGGGTTGTCCATGTCGATCATGTGGTTGATATTGCCGATGTACGGCCGGGATCCGTTGGCACTGCTGAACATGGCGGTGTGGGTGCTGACGTACTCGACGAGGTCGTACGTCATGATCCCGAACAGGCCGCTCGACGGATCGCGATAGACCGGGGCGTCCCGCCTCAGCGCGGCATAGACGTCGTGCGTCTGGCCGGTGTAGAAGAACCCGTCGGCTAGGCGCACCCGCGCGGCGATCTCCGGCGCGACCTTTGCTGCGGCTGATGTCATCCGTACCTCCGTGCCGATGTCCCGAGCGAGCAGGCTCGCTGCGGTCATTAAAGTCCCGAGCACACCGCAAGTTTCTCGCGGTGGTAGCTGGGCGATCCCAGCAGCACCTGAGAGGACTTCGCGCGCTTGTAGTAAAGCTGGGCGGCGAACTCCCAGGTGAACCCGATACCGCCGTGTACCTGCACGGTGTCAGCCGCCACCTTCATGAAGGCGTCCGAGCAGTACGCCGCGGCCAGATGCGCCGATCGGGTGGCCTCAGCTGATGGCTCACCGGCCTGCTGCGCTGCGTACAAGGCAGCCGACTTTGCTGCTTCGACCTCCAGCAGCATGTCGGCGAGCATGTGCTTGATGACCTGGAACGAGCCGATCGGGCGGCCGAACTGGTAGCGGGTCTTCGCGTAATCGACGCTCATCTCCAGGCAGCGCTCGGCGGCCCCGGACTGCTCGCTGGCCAGCGCGACCACGCCGAGTTCACTGACGCGGGCCAGCACCCGCTCGGCCGCGCCGGTCTCGCCGAGCAGTGTGGCGGGACTCTGCCGGAAGGAGATGCATGCCTGATGACGGGTCATGTCCATGACTGACAACGCCGTGCGCTGCACCGAGTCGTGCGTCGCGTCGACCACGAAGAGGCTGGGACCCTGGGACGTTGCCGCGGAGACGACGAGGACGTCCGCCGCCAGACCCGCGAGGACGAAGTTCTTCTCGCCGCGCAGCTGCCACTCGCCGCCGGCCTGCTCGGCCGTCGTCCGGTCGCCCGCAGGCGCCAGCTCCGCCGTCTCCTCGTTCACCGCGAGTGCGCCGATGAGCTCTCCCGACGCGAGCTGCGGCACGTAGGCCAGGCAAGCCTGCTTGTCGCCCGATTCGAGGAACGCGTTGGCCGCCAGGATGACGCTCGCGAGGTAGGGACTGCACACCAGGAAGCGGCCGAGTTCTGACATGACGACCGCCAGGTCGCTCATCGAGGATCCGCTGCCGCCGTACTCCTCGGGAATCGCCAGTGCCGCAAGGCCGAGCTGACCTGCCAGCTGGTCCCAGAGCCCGCGGTCGAAGCCGCGCTCGGAAACCATCGCGGTACGCACGGCGGCCTCGTCGGACTTGCTTTCCAGGAACGCCCGGACGGTCTGGCGCAGCGCCTTCTGCTCGTCGGTGGTCACGAAGCTCATCTGGCCGACCTTTCCGCGTTCGACCGCTGGCTTTCGAGCACTTCGCGATACGGCATGGTCTTGCTCGGGCCGGCTTCCCGCGGAAGCCCGAGCACTCGCTCAGAGATGACATTGCGCTGGATCTGGTCGGTGCCGCCATAGATGGAGGACGCGCTGGAGAACGCGAAGTACTCCGGGAACCGGCCGGCATCCGGGCCGTCGGGAGGCCAAAGCATCGCCTCCGGACCGAGCAGATCCATCCCGATCTCGGCGGCGAGCTTCACGATGCGGGTCTGGGCGACCTTGCCGAGCAAGGCCAGCCGGTTCGCCGTGGCCGGGTCTTCGGCGTCGACCGCGCGGCGGGCAGTCCACCGTCCGGTGTCGGTGTAGCAGGCGAGCGTCGCCAGCTTCTCACGGATGAGCGGATCGTTGGCGCGACCCTGCTCATGGGCTAGCGCGATGAGATCGGGCAGGGCTACCGTCGCGGGACCGGAAGGCCCGGCGAAGGCCTTCGCCGCCGCGCCCGCGCTGGACTGGGTGAATATCCCGTTCTTGACGCCAGGGTTCGGCGCCCTGCCGAACGAGCCCCCCGCGCCGATTCCGGTCCGCTCGTAGAACAGGGTCGTCTGGGTGACGGCCCAGCCATTGCCCTCACCGCCGATGAGGTCCTCGGCGGGCACGACGGCATCGTCGAAGAACACCTCGTTGAAGATGGCCTGGCCGGTCATCTCGCGCAGCGGACGGACGTCGACACCCGGCTGATCGAGCGAAAAAGCGAACCAGGAAATCCCCGCGTGCTTCGGTACGTCGAAGTCGGTGCGTGCCAGCAACATGCCGTAATCCGAATCGCGGGCGCCGGAGCTCCAGACCTTCTGGCCGTTGATGATGTACCTGTCGCCCTCGCGGCGGGCACGCGTCGTCAGCCCCGCCAGGTCGGAACCGGCCCCCGGCTCGCTGAACAGCTGGCACCACGCGATGCTGCCGGACAGGATCGGTGGAACGAAGCGGGCGATCTGATCGGGAGTGCCGTGAGTCAGGATGGTCGGCGCGGCCATGAGCATCCCGAGCCCACCCGGCGGGGCGAGCGCGCCGAACGTGCTGAACTCGGTGCGGATAATGCCGGTCGCCTGTGGCGGCAGGCCCATGCCGCCCTTGTCGACCGGGAAGTGGGCGGCGGTCCACCCCGCGTCGGCCACCCGCGACCACCACGACGGGACGTCGCGCGCGGGATCCCAGTTCTCGTCCAGCCACCGGTGCACATCGGCCCGTAGCCGCTCGGCCCAGCCGTCGTTCTCCTGCTCAGCCATGCGGCGAATCCCCTTGCCGATCAACGGTATTGGCGCCTGCTACGGTCCGCCGAGCCTATTTCATCGGCGGCTTCGGCCCACGCCCGGCAGGAGCTTGAACCGCGCGGGCTCCGTGCTGCAGGACGCGCGCACTCCTCCAGCCTGGCGTCGCCGGTGGCGATGGCTCGGCCATCATCCCGGGTTGGCGTCGACGATCTGAGTGTTGGCCGGGTCGCAGTTGAACAGCCCCTTGTTGGGATGGGTGACCTTCCTGTCGTAGACCCAGCCGTTGGTGGTCAGCCGCACCAGCAGCGTGCAATCGCTGATGGCCTTGGCATCGGGACTGGTCGAGGTCGCAGGGGTGAGGCCGCCCGCGGTCCAGGCCGTCTCCGAGCCGGCCTTCTGCAGCACACAGGCCTGGGTGAGGTTGTCGCCGCAGGCGGTCGCCGCCTTCGCCCACAGCATCCAGGCGCTGTAGGACTCTGCGGTCAGCTGGGTGAAGCCGGGGTTCTTGACCGCGGCGAGCAGCTGGGCCTTGATCTGCTTGACCACCGGCACGTCACTGAGCTCGAACGGCACCTGGTTGAGCCCGATGTAGACGTTCGGGAACGTGCCCAGTGCCTTCGCGGCCTGGACCGACTGCGCCGTATAGAACTGGTAGCTGTAGAGCAGCCACTCGGGGTTCCAGCCGATGTTCTTGATCGCCTGGACCTCCGGCGTGACGTCCTGGCCGGAGACCTCGTAGAGGCCGACCGTGCCGCTGGTCTTGAGCTGCTCCATGTAGGGCCGGAAGTTGTCGACCAGCACCGGCTTGATCTGCAGCGCGTTCACCCTGATGCCGAGTTCGGTGATGGCTTGCCTGGTCTTCTTGCTGGCTTCGGTCAGCGACGCCAGGGTGGCGCTGCCGAGTGCGACGCCCTTCGTCCTGGAGTCGGGGAAGGCCTCGGCGAGGAGCCGGACCGGGCCGATCGGGCTCTGAGTGGCGATCGTCGGAGACGGCTTGACCTGCAAGCCGGCGTCCGAGGCAGCGGTCGACACCGTATAGGCAGCGATCTGGCCGAGCCCGCAGGCCAGGCGCGGCTTGACCCCGGCGTCATCGAGCGCGTTACCGCCGCCGACGAGCATGAAGTCGCTCTGGCAGGCACCGATCATTTCCTGCGCCACGTTGAACAGCTTCGCGTCACGCTTGTCGATGACGATCTTGCGGCCGTTGATCCCGCCGGCGGCGTTGCACCACTTGGAGAACGCGTCGGCGACGTCGAAGAACTCCTGCTCGATCCCGGGGGCGGCCGCCGCACCCGGGTCGGACATCACGCCGATCTTGATGGTGCTTGCCGTCAGCCCGCGCGCGGTCGGGCCGGTCGGCGTACCCGGCCCGCAGATGTGCTTCAGGGTGCCGATGTCACCCACTCCGGAGTCGCTCGGCGACGCGCTTGCGGATGCCGACGCACTCGTACCGCCCTGGTTGCCGCCGCCGGAGGAGGACCGCCCGCATCCGCTCACCGTCAGCCCCAGCACGACCGTGGAGACGAGGGCGGTCACGGAAAGGCGGCTTCGACGCATACGGAAACTCATGCTGTCTCCCTTGACCCACGACGTTGTAGCGATACGAGAGGCACGCTGCACAGCGCGGAGTACTTCTATCATCTAAAGGTTTAGATATCAACGTCGACGGCCGGGCCGCGGAGCCGGCCGGTCTCGGGCTCAGCGAAGCGTGGCTTGCAGCTGGCTCTTGAGGATCTTGCCCATGGCGTTGCGAGGCAGAGCGTCGACGAGCTCCACCCGCTCGGGGCACTTGTACCGAGCCAGTCCGGCCGCGACGCAAAACTCGAGGAGGCCAGCGAGCGTCACCGTCAGCCCCGGCTCGGCCACGATGACGGCGCACACGCGCTCGCCGGTGCGCGGGTCGGGCACGCCGACCACGGCGACGTCGGCAATCGCCGGATGGGTCAGCAGGAGTTCTTCCACCTCGGATGCGGAGATGTTCTCGGCGTTGCGGATGATGACGTCCTTCAGCCGGCCCTCGATCCGCACCCGGCCGTCGTCACCGACGAAGCCGAGATCGCCGGTGCGAAACCAGCCCTCCTCATCGAACGCCGCCGCGTCGAGTGAGGCATCCACGTAGCCCAGGAAGCATTGCGGGCCCTTGAGGCGAAGCTCGCCATCGACGACGCGTACCTGCACCCCGCGGGTCGGCCGCCCCACCGTGCTGGCCAGGTTGTCGTCCTGCAGGCTCTCGGAGGTCGCAACCGGGAATTCGGTGAGACCCCATGAGCTGGCGATGCCTGCCACGCCGAGCTGCTCGCTGACCTCGCGGCTGACCTCCCGCGGAATCGGCGCCCCGCCGCCCACACACGCCCGCAGCGCCGGGAAGAGACGCTCCTCGCCATGGCGCTTCTGGGCCGCCAGATACGCCTGGAAGAACGGGATCGCCGAGCCCAGGATCGTCGGGTTGTGAGACGCCATCCGGTCGGGCGTGGTCACCGGGTCGAACGCCTCGAAGAGCACCAGGGTGCCCCCAGCCCGCAGCACCGAGGTGAGCATCGCGATGCCGCCGATGTGCGCGACCGGCCAGGCGATCGGATACACGTCACCACTGTGGAACCCGAACTGATCGACGCTGCCGTGGGAGGAGTTGATCACTGATGTGTCGGTGTGGCGGGCGCCCTTCGGAACCGACGTCGTCCCTGACGAGTAGTAGATCCAGCGGCACTCGTCGCCCGTAGTCGGGGGCGGAGGCAGCGTGGCGGGGTCGCCTGCCGGCAACCGCAGCGCCGCCCCAGGCGCCTCCTCCAGGTCGAGCGCGACGACCTGCGGCCCGATCGCACGCGCCATGTCGCCGTGGCGGAAGGTGCGCCAGACCTCAGGGACGACGATCAGCTGGGGGCTGACCTGCTGGCAGATCAGGGCGACTTCGCGCTCCCGAAGGACGGGAATGATCGGGTTCTGGACCACGCCCAGGCGCGCGCAGGCTGCCAGCAACACCAGCGCTTCCAACGTGGTCGGCAGCTGCCACGAGACCACCTGCCCGGGCTGGATCCCCAGCGCCTGCAAGCCCGCGGCGGAGCGTTCCGCCTCCTCGCGAAACGCCTCAGTCGTGAGCGCCCGGTCGTGACCGTCGGCGAGCACGGCCTCATGGGGCCGTTCGATGGCCGCCCGCTCGATGAGCTCCCAGACCGTCACTGTGCTGTTGTATCTCACCCGTCTCCTAGAGTTCTGGCATGGCAACCTACGAAACACTGCTGGTCGAAAAGAGCGACGGAATCGCCTCGGTGTCGCTCAACCGCCCGCAGGTGCGTAATGCGGTCAACCAGCGGATGCAGGACGAGCTGCACGAGGTGTGGCACAGCTTTCGCTACGACAACGACGTGCGGTGTGTGGTGCTGACCGGCGAAGGCGAATCGTTCTGCACCGGCATCGACCGTTCCGAAGCGGTGTCGGAGTCGAACACGGATGCCATGGCGGCCGGCAACTACCCGGGCTACCCGACCCCCTGGATGTACGACGACCCGGGCCGCGACATCGGGCCCAAGAGCCGGGACTGCTGGAAGCCGGTCATCGCAGCCGTCCACGGCATGGCCTGCGGCGGCGCGTTCTACATGCTCGGAGAGGTCGAGTTCATCATCGCGTCCGACGATGCGACGTTCTTCGACCCGCACGTCACGTACGGCATGACCGCCGCCTTCGAGCCGATCCAGATGCTCACCAAGATGCCGTTCCAGGAGATCATGCGCATGTCGCTGCTCGGCGCCGACGAGCGCATGTCAGCGAACCGCGCGCGCGAGATCGGCCTGGTCTCCGAGGTCGTGCCGCGCGATGAGCTTCGCGAGCGGGCGGCCTGGGCGGCACGAGTCATCGCCGACTCGCCGGCCATCGCCATTCAGGGGACGATGCGCGCGCTGTGGACCGCCCTCGAGGTCTCCCGCCACCAGGGGATCGAGATGGCCAACCTCTTCACGCGCATCGGCTCCGACGCCGACGCGTTCAAGGCCGGCCAGCGCCGCTTCGAGTCCGGGCAGCGCCCGAAGTGGAGGCTGCGCTAACGGGTAGCGCCGGCTGGCTGCGCGGACTCAGAGCGCTGAGGCCGGGCGTCCGGCCGGCGCCGCGCGGACCATGTCGTCCTGCACGAACGACGCGACGAGCGATCCATCCTGCGTGAAGACGTTGGCAGCGCCGTAGGCACGGCCGCGGCCGGCGTAAGGGCTGCGGTTGGCCAGCAGCATCCAGTCGGCCGCGTTGACCGGCTCGTGGAACGTCAGCGTGTGGCCGACGACGCCGGTGGACAGGGTGACGTGGGCCTGCGACTGGCCGACGCCGGCGTGCGGCAGCATCGCCGTCCCGATGAGAAAGCCGTCGGTCGCGAACGCCAGCAGCGCCTGCCCGACGTTCTTGTCGGCAGGGGCGCCGACGAACCGGGTCCACACGTTGAGCTCCGGCGGGGCGACCGTGTCGGGGTCGCTCACGTCGAGCCCGCCGACGACGCGCACCTCCCAGACCCCCTCCGCGTGGCCGCCCGGGATGGCGTCCTCGGGGGGTCCGACCTCGGGCATCGGATCGCCGTGACGGATCAGGTCAGGCTCCTCGGACGTCAGCAGCACCAGCGAGCGGCAGCACAGCCGGTCCCCCTGCGAAATGGTGACCGTGCTGCTGGCGAACGCGCGTCCGGAATGCATGACGTCGACCGCGATCTCGACGTCATGGTCCATCGAACCGCCGCGGGCGAAGATGGTCTGGATCGTCTTGACGTACTTATCGGGCTCGTGGCGCAGCGCCGCGATGATGCTCTGCCCGAGCAGCTGCCCCCCGAAGACGACCGCGCCTCCCGTCGCGACGTTGCCGGCACGGTAGCGACCCTCGCCGGTCTGCTCGAGGTCCAGCGTCGCGAGGAAGGCATCCATACCGAGCGGGCTCGTCATACCGCGCAGTCTGACACCTCCCTTCCGCGGTCGCGAAACGCGGTCCGGCGGAGCGTCGCTCTCGTTTGACAGTGAGTCTCGTTACCACCTAGCGTGCAGAACGCTCAAGAGGACAGCTGGGGAACGGTGGAACTCGCCTACCCCGCCTTTCGCGCCCATCACCCGCGGCGTCTTCCACCGGCACGATCGCAAGGAGCCACCACCCATGCCGACTGTCACCCGGGCGCACGACTGCCTGGTCAACGTTCACTTCGGTGACCAGGAACAGCCCGAGTGGATGTTCCGGGTGAAGAACGAGTACTTCAAGCAGGGCGACTCGATCTTCGGCAAGTGGGAGATGTCCCAGGTGCTCGAGGAGATGGACGCCAACGGCGTCGAGCGCGCCGTGCTCACCGCGAACCTGAAGGACTTGCAGAGCTCGGCCGTCAGATTTGCCGAAGCCCGGCCTGATCGGTTCGCGCTGACGGTGGGCGGCTTGGATTTGCTACGCCCGATGCCCTCGTTGCGGATGCTGTCGTCGTTCGTCGCCGACCACCCCGTGGTGTCGGCGTCGGTCGGGCCGTCGTTCTGGGGCGACGGCATGTACGCGCCCGACAACGCCGTCTACTTCCCGCTCTACACGAAGTGCTGCGAACTCGAGCTTCCGCTGTGCATGAACGCCGGCCTGCCCGGCCCACCCATCCCCGGCGAGGTCCAGAACCCGATCTACCACGACCGGGTCTGCGTCCGATTCCCCGAATTGAAGCTCTGCATGATTCACGGTGCGGATCCCTGGTGGGACACCGCGATCCGGCTCATGATCAAGTACCCGAACCTTCACCTGATGACGTCAGCCTGGGCGCCGAAGTACTTGCCGGAAAGCCTGCTGCACTACATGCGCACGCGCGGCAAGACGAAGGTGATCTTCGCCTCCGACGCGCCGGTGCTGTCCATCACCCGCACCGTCACCGAGGCGTCGAAGCTCGATCTGGCGCCCGAGGTCCTCGACAACTACCTGTACGGCAACGCGCAGCGGTTCTTCTTCGACAAGCTGTCGGCTACGTGACCGCTCCAAGCCGTACCGTCGCGATCGCGCCGAGCTTGCCCGTGCCCACATCGGTCAGGCGCACGATCGACATGACCCCGTCGCCGGTGGCGACGGCGCGCGCCGGGCCGGTCGAAAAAGGTCGTAGATAGCGCAGATTCAGCGACTCGACGATGTGCGGTTCGTCGCTCAGCGAGAGCGCGGCCTCCTCGGCGGCGAAGGCGACGAGTCCGCCCTGGATCGCGCCGGAGGCGTTGAGACCGTCAGCACGGTGCGGCACCTCGGCCGTGCCGGGCTCGATGATGCGGCTGCCGATGCGTTCGGCGAGCGGCTGCGTCAGGCGCTGGTCCATCCCTTCCAACAGCGGGAAACCGCCGGGGAAGACGTGCGACGGATCCGGCGACGCGATGAACGAGCAGATCGACACCGCGAGCGGTTCGCCCGAGAGTTCGTCGCGAAACGTCGCCTCGCACACGGTCACCGTGCGGCCCACCTTGACCGGCGTCGCCTCGGAGACGATGCGCGTGCCGACGTGAGCCGGATTCAGCACGTGCACCTCGAGGTCGAGTGTCAGCGGGATGCGGGGGTCGATGGCGTAGCCGGCGATGATCCCGGTGATGACGTCGGCCCAGGTGCCGATGACCGACGTGCGCAGGATCGACGTGCCGGGCACGCACGCCTCCGGCACCACCTCGGAATGCCCGATGACGAGACCCTCGTGGACCTGCGACTGGATGCCGAGTTCGGCGACCACGCTCTTGATGACGGCCATACCGCTACTGCACGACTCCTGACTCGATCATCGCGTCGATTTCTGTTGCGCTGCGGCCAGTTTCGGCGAGCACCTCACGGGTGTGCTCCCCCTGCTTCGGCGATCGGAAGCGCGGCCCGCCGGGAGTGCCGTAGTAGTCGACGGGGGTCGAAAGCATCAGGGTTCCGCCGCGCTCGTCCGGCACGCTCACGACGCCGCCGGCAGCGAGAAACTGCGGGTCGACGATGAGGTCGCCGATCGAGTTGACCGGCGACCAGAAGAAGTCGGGCTCGGCCTCGAAGATCGGCGTCCACTCCTCCAGGGAACGCTCGGCGAACAGCGCATCGAGTTCGGCGATCAGCTCCTCGGCGTGGTCGCGTCGCGCGGCCGCCGTCGCGAAGCGCGGGTCGGTCAGCCACTCCTCGCGGCCGACGGCACGGGCAAGCGGCGGCCAGTGCCGTTCTGCCTCCAGACCCACGATCCAGAAGCGTCTTCCATCACCCGCCGTGTAGTTGTTGATCGCGGGGTTCGCCATCAACCGGCGATTACCGAGACTGACCCGATAGCCGAACATGATGGCGATGTTCACGTCGAAGCCGATGGTGTACGCGCCCTGGCGCAGCAGCGATGTGGTGACGAATTGTCCTTGGCCCGTGCGGTTTCTGCTCACCAGCGCCGCGCTCACCATCGCCGCCGCCGTCATGGCGACGGAATGGTCGCCCATGCCCCCGCGCTGGAAGGGCAGGTCTCCGCCGGCCGGCGTGAGCGCGTCGGCTATCCCCGAGCGCGCCCAGAAGGCGGCGATGTCGTACGCGCGCCGGTTGACGTCGTCGCCGTCCATCCCGTAACCGGTGACGAGCGCGTACACCAGCCTTGGGTGGCGCGCGGTGAGCTCGTCATGACCGAGCCCGACCTTCGCCAGCGCCTCGACGCGGATGTTGGTGAGGAAGACGTCAGCGCCCGCGATGAGTTCAGCCACCAGCTCCTGACCGGCCGCCGTTGCGAGGTCGACCACGATGCTGCGCTTGGACCGATTGTCCAGATCGAAGGGCGGGTTGCTGCCGTTGTCGATCCCCAACATCGCGCCGAACGAACGCGCCGGATCGCCATTCGGCGACTCGATCTTGATAACGTCAGCGCCCCAGTCGGCAAGGATCCCGCCGGCTCCGGGGCCGGCCACCCACATACCGAGTTCGACGACGCGAACGCCGGTGAGCGGTCCTTCCGGCACGGCCTGCGCCGCCTCTGCTTCGGGCATGCCCCATGATGGCAGCCACCGCTACCGGCTGGCCGCCCCGCCCCTCATTGCGTCCTCACCTCGCCCGCGCAAAACCCAGTAACGCGCGGCAAGACAGCCGGCTAGCGCCCATTACTGGGTTTTGCACGCCCGTCCGGCAGCGCACACACGCGCTAAGTTGACCTCATGGGCGTCCTTCTGCTGCTGCGCCACGGGCAGGCGTCTCTCGGTTCGGCCAATTACGACCAGCTCTCCCCACTCGGGCACCGCCAGGCGCGCCTCGCCGGAGAACGCCTGAGCCGAGCCGACCTCTCGATCGACCGCGTGCTCTGCGGGAAGCTGGAGCGCCAGCGCGACACCGCGCTTGAAGCCATGGGCGGCCTCGGCATCGACGAAGCAACGCTCCAGACCGACGAGCGGCTCGACGAGTACGACAGTGTCGGTCTACTCATGGCCCAACCCGGCGCCGCGGTCGAAGCCGCCAAGACACCAGAGGCCGCCCGGCAATTCCAGTCCACGCTCGACGAGGCCATCGCCCGCTGGGCCGCCAGCGACGAGCCTCCCGCAGGCGGCGAGAGCCACGACGGTTTCGTACGTCGCTGCCTCGATGCCCTCGAAGACATGGTCGCCATGCCGGGGACGACGCTCGCGGCGACCTCCGGCGGCCCGATCGCGGTGATGACGGCCCATCTGCTCGGCCTGCCCACCTCACGTTGGCCCGAGTTCGCCCGCATCGTGGTCAACGCCGCCATCACCAAAGTCACCGTCGGGCGCAGCGGAACCGTCCTGCTGACGTTCAACGACCACGCGCACCTCGAGGACGACCGGGCGCTCATCACCTACCGCTAGCAAAACCCGCTGCGCATTCGGCCGGCGCGAGTTACCGTCCCCCACCATGGCGACCCGAGTGAGCGACAAGCTCTGGAACTGGGCCACCGAGATCGACGACGCCACCCTGCAGCAGGCCCTCAAGACCAGCCGGCTGCCGATCGTCGCCGGTCACGTCGCGCTCATGCCCGACGCCCACGTCGGCATCGGCGCCACGGTCGGTTCGGTCATCCCGACCGAGAACGCCGTCATCCCCGCCGCCGTCGGAGTCGACATCGGCTGCGGCATGGTCGCGGTCGAGACCGATCTACCCTCGTCCCGGTTGCCCGATGACCTCGAGCCCTTTCTCATCCAGGTCGAGTCGGTGGTCCCGGCCGGCGTGGGACGTGGGCACGGCCGGGCATCGCGCAAGTCCGAAGCGTGGATGGCTGCTAACGCCGGCCGGGTGACGCTGTCGTCGCGCCAGGAGAGCAAGACGCTGGTGCAGTTCGGCTCGCTGGGCTCGGGCAACCACTTCTTCGAGGTCTGCCTGGACGAGCGCGACGTCGTCTGGGTCGTGCTGCATTCGGGAAGCCGCGGCATCGGCAACGAGCTGGCGCAGAGCCACATCCGGCTGGCCCGCACGAAGGCGCAGGAGGAAGCCCTCAAGCTCGAGGACCCCGACCTGGCGTACTTCCTGCAGGGCACGCCCGAGTTCGCGGCCTACATCCGCGACATGCTCTGGGCGCAGGACTACGCGATGGCCAACCGTTCGGCGATGATGGACGACGCTCTGGCAAGCTTCTTCGCGTTCGTCGGCACCGGAGTGGAGCTCGCCCGGATCAATTGCCATCACAACTTCACGCAGTTGGAAAGCCGCGGCGGGCGCGAGGTCTGGATCACCCGCAAGGGCGCGATCAAGGCCGGCCCGGGCGACCGGGGCGTCATCCCGGGGTCGATGGGAACCCGCTCGTACATCGTCTCGGGAAAGGGCAACGACCTGAGCTACGACTCGTGCTCGCACGGCGCCGGACGCCGCTTCATCCGGACCAAGGCCAAGAAGCTGTTCAGCGCTGACGATCTCGCGTCGCAGATGGCCGGCAAGACCTGGCTTTCGGGTCGCGCCGAGGCGTTGCTTGACGAGATTCCCTCGGCGTACAAGGACATCGACCAGGTGATGGCCGACCAGCGCGACCTCGTCGAGGTCGAGCACACGCTCAGGCAGGTGCTGAACTACAAGGGAACCTAGCGCCGGCTAGGCGGCCGCCGCGTCCTTGCGGGGCCGCCCGCGGGCGCGCTTGCGGGGCACGATCTTCCCGTTGTCGAAGATCTCGCCTCCCCAGACGCCCGCGGGCTCCCGCCGTTCGAGGGCACCGGCGAGGCAGGCCGGCCGCACCGGGCAATCGGCGCAGAGCACCTTGGCACGCTCGAGTTCGGCCGGGGCCTCTGCGAACCACATCTCAGGGTCACTCAGCTCGCACGGCAGCCCCGATACCGCCGGATCCACCGGCCTGAGCGGCGGGGACGGCGGGGGTTTCGCCGCACGTTCGATCCGCACGACCACGGGGTAGGCAGCCACGGCGCAGCGGGGCCGCAAGACAGGCGACCGCTGCGCACTCGGGCGATCGCGCCCGGCGCCCGGGCACAGGAGCACGTGGCCGGTGAGTGGGCCGGTGGTTCGTGACATGTCGAAACCTCTTTCGCACAGGGAATTGCGGCTCGCCGGCTCAGACCAGCGGCCAAGGCCGGGCGACGGCGCCGAGCCGATTCCAGGTGTTGATCACGGCGACGGTCCAGATCAACTGGGCGAGTTCCGGGTCAGGGAAATGGGTCGCGGCGGCATGGAACGTCTCGTCGGAGACGGGATGGTCGGCCAGCCGGGTCATCGCCTCCCCGAGTTCCAGCGCCGCCCGTTCCCGCCGGGTGAACAGCGGCGTCTCGCGCCACGCGGTGAGCGCGAGAACGCGACGCTCGGTCTGCCCGGCGGCAAGCGCATCCCGGCTGTGCATGTCTATGCAGTAGCCGCAGCCGTTGAGTTGTGACGCCCGAAGACGCACGAGTTCAAGTAGTCCCGGGTCGATGCTGGACCGTCGGACGGCGGCGTCCAGGGCGTTCAACGCCTTGGTAGCGGCCGGCACCAGCGCATCCACCGCCAGCCGCTTGGCAGGCACGAACGTCTCGTCAGAGCGGGGCATTACCGGCATGACAAATACGCTGGACCAATCCTGGATCACTAGTAAGGTCCAATCGCGTGCCGAATCCTTGGTCCAGTAGCAGCCTGGATCTGCACGTGGAAAGCACTGGCCAGCACCGCCGGGCCCGGCTGGAAGAGAGCCTGCGCAGCGCGATCCAGGATCGCCGCTTGGCCGCGGGCACGGCCTTGCCGTCATCACGTGCGCTCGCTGCCGACCTGGGCCTGTCTCGCGGGACGGTGACCGCGGCCTACGACCAGCTCGTCGCCGAGGGCTACCTGGTGACGCAGCAGGGGTCCGGCACGCAGGTAGCCGACCTCGGTCCGGTGCCGACACCGCCGGACGACCACCGCTCGGCCCGCCGGACCCGGCTCGACCTGCGTCCCGGCACCCCTGACGTCACCTCGTTCCCGGTCGCGGCCTGGCTACGCGCCACTCGCGTCGCCCTGAATCAAGCTCCACCGAACGCGTTCGGCTACGGGGACGTGCAAGGCCGGATGGAGCTGCGGGTCGCGCTCGCCGCGTATCTCGGTCGCACCCGCGGGGTCCAGGCCCGGCCGGAGCGGATCGTGATCACGGCGGGCACCACCCAGGGGCTGTTCCTGCTCGCCGCCGCTCGCGCGGCGGAGGGTCTTGGCGTCTGTGCCACGGAGGATCCCGGATTCGGCTTCCACCGGGAGCTGCTCCGGCTGTCCGGGCAGCGCGTGGTTGCCCTGCCCGTGGACACGCTGGGGGCATGCGTCGACGAACTGGGCGAGGCCGAGACGGCCGTCGTCACGCCGGCCCACCAGTACCCCACGGGCGTCACCATGCACGCGACGCGGCGGCGCGCGTTCACCTCCTGGGCGCGGCGCACCGGGGGCCTCGTGGTCGAGGACGACTATGACGGCGAGTTCCGCTACGACCGCCAGCCGATCGGCGCCCTCCAAGGCACCGCGTCCGATCACGTCGTCTACGTCGGTTCCGCGTCGAAGACGCTCGGGCCGGGGTTGCGGCTCGGGTGGATGGTGTTACCCGACAGGCTCGTCGGCCCCGTCGTCGAGGCGAAGCTGTACTCGGCCCTGAGCACCGACGCGCTGGCCCAGCTGACCTTCGCGGACTTCGTGAGCAGCCACGCGTACGACCGTCACATCCGCACCATGAGGCTGCGCTACCGGCGACGCCGCGACCTGCTGCACGCCGTGCTCGAGCAGGTCGGCCTGCAGCCGGCCGGCGGCGCCTCGGCAGGCCTGCAGTCGCTCGTCAGCCTCCCGCCGGACGGCCCGAGCGAGGCCGAGCTCATCAAGCTGGCCGGTGAGGAGGGATTGGCCCTGGAGGGGTCGTCCCGGCATTGGCACGACGATCATCCCCGGGCGGCAGCTCTGATCATCGGCTTCGCCCATCCCTCCGAGCAGGCCTACCCCGCCGCGCTGGCGCTGCTGGGCCGGGTGCTAGCGCGCGCACTCCGCTAGCTCGGACCACTCTTTGCTTGACGATCGCCGCGCGCTACGAGAACGTGTTCTAGAATGCGATTCTCGGTTCGCATATGCGAACGTGGGATCGGATCCCAGCCCCACCCGACGGTAGGAAAGGTGTTCGGTATTTACTCCTACCCGGGTGGTCATCCCCACCATCGGCACGGCGATGTGCCGGCGGCACGCACGCTCCATTCGAGGGAAAGAACTACATGAAACCGGCGGTCGATTCGGCCTTTATTCGGCGGGGCGTCGAGCTCGCCGACCTCAACGCGGTACGCGTGGCGCTCTATCAGCAGACGCATGATCCCGAGATCGCGGCGCTTCCAATGGCCATCAACCTCGATGATGCGCAGCGCGAGCTGCTGATCTCCAAGGCCGTCGCGTGGCTGGAGGAGAACGCCGCCACGGGCATGCCGCCCGAGCCCCCCGAGGCCGAGCTGCGCCAGCTGATGAACCTGGCGACCGCCGAGGAGATGGGTGACCTCGAGTTCGAGGCCCGTCGCGATCTGGCGGCGTTCAAGAAGTTCCCCTGGGTCACGAGCTGGACCGCCAGCAAGCCGCCGCTACCCGAGGGATTCCAGGTCGTCGTCGTCGGCGCCGGCTGGAGCGGCCTGGCGATGGGCATCCAGCTCGAGCAGCTGGGCATTCCCTACGTGATCCTGGACCGCCAGCCCGAGGCGGGCGGCACCTGGAGCGTCAACCGCTATCCCGACGTCCGGGTCGACACCATCTCGATCACCTACGAGTTCGCCTTCGAGAAGAACTACCCATGGAGCGAGTACTTCGGCCGCGGCGCCGAGGTGCGCAAGTACCTGAACTACATCGCGGAGAAGTACGGGCCGCAGGAGAAGCTCAAGTGCGGACGCAACGTCACGAAGGCCACCTTCGACGAGAGCCGCAGCGTCTGGGTGATCGAGGCCGACTCCCCGGACGGGATCGAGACCTACGAGGCCAACATCCTCGTCAACGCGGTGGGCGCCTTCACCAACCCCAACTACCCGAAGTTCGAAGGCGCTGAGAGCTTCGAGGGGCCGATGCTGCACCCGGCCCGCTGGCCCGCTGATTTCGACGCGTCAGGCAAGCGCATCGCCGTCGTCGGTAACGGTTCGACGGGCGTGCAGCTGCTCGCGCCGATCGCCGCCGATGCCGAGCAGGTCTTCGTCTTCCAGCGCACCCCCCAGTGGATCAGCCCGCGGCCAAAGTACGGTGAGCCCGTCGAGCCCGAGATCCGCTGGCTGCTCGACAACTTCCCGGGTTACTGGAACTGGTGGCGTTACATGGCCATCGCCGCGCTCTTCCAGACCCACCGATTCCTCACGCTCGACGAGGAATGGAAGGCGCAGGGCGGTCACGTCAACCCGCTCAACGACAAGATGCGTGATGACCTCACGCTTTACATCAAAGCCCAGACCGACGGCCGGCAGGACCTCGTCGACAAGCTGATCCCTGACTACGCGCCCTTCTCGCGCCGGCCCGTCGTCGACAACGGCTGGTACAAAGCCCTCACCCGCGACAACGTCGAACTGGTCACCGATCCCATCGCACGCCTCACCCCCAAGGGCATCGAGACGGCTGACGGCACGGTGCGCGAGGTCGACGCGATCGTCACGGCCACCGGCTTCGAAATCGTCAAGTACCTGTGGCCCGCCGACTACCTCGGCAAGGGCGGGATCAGCGTCCACGACTTCTGGGCCAAGGACGGCCCGCGCGCGTACCTGAGCATGATGGTGCCGAACTTCCCCAACATGTTCATGCTCTACGGGCCCAACTCGCAGCCCCTCTCGGGCGGCACCGGCCTGCCGATCTGGTACCAGGTCTGGTCCGGCTACATCGCGCAGCTGATGGTGCGGATGATCGAGAGCGGCAAGTCCGCCATCGAGGTCAAGGCCGAAGCGCACGAGCGCTACAACGAGGACCTCGACGCCGAAGCGGCTCCGCTGCTCCTCCTGCAGGAAGAGGGCGCACCCGAGAAGAACTACTACATCAACGAGTTCGGCCGGCTGCAGATGAACGCCCCGTGGTACGGGCCGGAGTTCCACCGCATGTGCACCGAGGTCGAGTGGGACGACATCGAGATCACCTGACCGGCCAGCGACCGGCGACCATCGCCGCGGATACCCGCCACAGCCGCTCGGCATGCTCCGGGTCGAGCGCGTAAGCGGCGACCCCGCGGCGAATGCCGGGCACCAGCGGACCGGCCTCGTTGCAGTCCTCGAAGTAGCGCCCGCTAACCCCGTCGATCAGTGGGGATGCCGCCAGCAGCACGGAGGTGGCCGCTCCCTGCTCGGTGTTCTTGAACGAGACCCCCGAACTGTCCGCCGACGCGCTCGCTGCTTGCGTGGCCGCGTCGCCCAGGTAGCGCATCAGCCCCGTGGACGGGATGCGACCCGGGTTCAGCGCGTTCGCCGTGATGCCTTCGGATGCCCAGCGCTTGGCCGCTTCGACGGCGAACAGGATGTTGGCGGTCTTGGACTGGCCGTAGGCGTTCCACTTCTCGTAGGGCCGGCGTTCGTAATGGATGTCGTCGAAGTCGACGTCTCCCCCGATGTGGCCCACCGAGCTGACCGAAACGATGCGGGCATAGCCGGCGCTTGCCATGGCTTCGTGCAGGCCGGTAGCGAGGGCGAAGTGGCCGAGGTGATTGGTGGCGAAGTGCAACTCCCATCCCTCCGGCGTGCGCGTCAGGTCCGGGATCGCCATCACGCCGGCGTTGTTCACCAGGATGTGCAGCGGCCCGGTCCAGGCGGTCACGAACGCAGTGACCGAAGCCTGGTCGGCGACGTCGAGCGGGGCGACGCTGACGTTCGGATGGCCCGTCCGGCTCGTGATGTCGCGGGCGGCCTGCTCACCAGCGGCGACGTTGCGCACGGCGAGCATCACCTGCGCACCGGCCGAGGCAAGAGCGCGGGCCGTCTCGACTCCGATGCCCGACGAGCCGCCCGTGACGACGGCGCGCTTACCGGTGAGGTCGACGCCGGCGATCACCTCCGCGGCGGTGGATGTCGCGGTGAACGGGGTGGTGACGAGGTTGGTCATGGGATCAGTACACCGCCCGGATGGCACAATCAGAGCCGGAGGGCGCCATGAAAGCAGTAGGCAGGCACCACGCGCGGGTGCACCTGACCAAGGTCAGGCCGGCAGAGGCGAGCTCCGAGGGCGCGCCGGACGGTTCCGCTCACAGCAAGTACGCGGCCAGCCTCTCCGCATTGGAGGCGTCGGCCCACGTTGCGGTCGAAGACCAGGTGGCCACCCAGCCCGAAGCCCCCGCCCAGGCTCCGCTTTCTGAGGGTGCCGTCGAACGCAATGCGATGCTGAGAGTCACCGGCGGCATCTGACCCGAGCGCCGACCTACCCGGCACTGCGGCCGTGAGCGTCAGACCTGCGCTTGCAGCGTGAGGTAGTTCTGCTCCCCCACCTTTTCCACCAGCTCGAGCTGGGCCTGCAGCCAGGCCACCTGCTTGGCCTCCTCCACGATGAGTTCGCGCAGGAGCGTCGCCGTCGCGAGGTCGCCCTCCGCCTCGGTGGTCACGATGGCCTCGGTGAGCTGCTTGACCGCGCCCTCTTCGAGGTCGAGGGCCAGGCGTAGCTGCTCGATGGCGGTCTCGCCGACCCCGAACGATCCGAGCCGCTGCAGGTTCGGCAGGCCGCCGAGATCGAGGACGCGCTCGGCGAGCTTCTCGGCGTCGCGCATCTCCTCATACGACGCGTCTTTGAAGCTCTGCGCGAGCCGGTCCAGGCTCCAGCTCTTGCACATCATGTAGTGCAGGAAATATTGGTTGATGGCCGTCAGCTCGGTCATGAGCAGTCCGTTGAGCGTGGCGACGACCTTGCTCTGCGCCATGAAAGGTGTCCTCTCGCCGGAAGGCAACAACCTAACGCGAGCGGGCGCCCCGGTCATTTGCCGGGACCGGTCAGTCGACCTTGGCGAGGCCCTTGTCGTAGTCCACCAGCTGGGTCCGCCGGCCCACGAACGCCGGCGGATGCACGTCGATACCCGACTCGTCGAACCACGACTCCCTGGTCCGGCCGCGGGCCAGCTAGCGAGCGTGCGGCGGCTTCCGATTGCAGCGACATCATCCCCATCACTTCATCCGGGTCATCCACCGCGCGATAGATCCACACGTGTCGCGCGCCCCCGGCGACGAGCCAGGGCCGATCGGTGTCGACCATCGTCATCCAGCTGTCGAAGGCCGGCACCGTGTGGATCGAGGCGACGATGAACTGCCCGTCCACCCGCTGGCCCGCGGTCAGGTCGAACGACGCGACCCGGCTGCCCACGAAGAACGGCGGCACCTCGTCGACGCCGGTTCGCATGATCCAGTCGGTCATCTGGTGGCTGCGCATCATGGCCATCGCCTGCTCGGCGCTGCTCACCAGCACCCCGGAGAACACCTCCGCGGGATCGGTGAGCGAGCGGTACGCCCAGCGCCGCATGACGCCCAACTCGCGCATCCGGTCAGTGGCCGCTTCGAGCATCGATTCCCAGCGGTCGTAATCGGGCACCCGCTGCACGCTCGCCAGGACCACAGGCTGCACCTGCCGCGTAGGCGGCATACGAGTTTCCGTCACCGACGTTCTCCCGCCTCGTTCTTGGCCTGAATGATGCGCCGGATACTGGTCTTGCACTTGCCGCACGAGGTGCCGGCACCGCAGCGGGCGCCGACCTTCTTCGTGGACCCGGCACCGGATTCGATGACGCGCTCTATCTCCGCCGCGGTGACGGCCAGACAGATGCAGACGTACATGCGGGAACGCTAGCGCAGTCGGGCCGGCGGATCGGCGGCTGCGTCACAGGTGCTCGCCGTGACGCCGGTGACCCGTAGCTCGCTCTTGCGGACGCGCACCCCGATGACCGCACTTCCTGCACCGCCGGATGAAGCGCTACCGCCGCCCCCACCTCGAAGGAGGAGATGTTCTCGCCGCGGCGACGGATCGCGTCGTTCATCCGGTCGACGAAGTAGAAGTTGCCGTCGGCGTCGACCCGGACCTCGTGGTACGGCCACGTGAGCCGACGCCGGCCGCAGGCCTCGCATGGCCCGTGGTCCCTCCCCGAGGTGATGGGAGCACCGATCTCCGTCTGCCCGTTACAGATCGCCACCCTGCACGCCGAAGCACCCGAGCAAACGCCGATCCAGCACGATCCGCTGCCGACTCAGTGCTCGGGGAGGCTGAGGCCGAAGAGGGCTATGGCGTTGCCGCGGGCCAGCTTGTGGATCTGCTCATCGGTGAGGGTGCCGAACTGCTCGGCCGCAGCCTGCCGCGAGTACGGCCAGGTGCCGTCCTGGTGCGGGTAGTCGGTCTCGAACATGACGTTGTTCTCGCCCACGATGTCCAGCATCCGCACACCCACCGCGTCTTTGAAGAAGCAGCTGTAGACATGGTCGAGGTAGTACGTGGACGGCGGCTGCGGTATGTGGGTCTGCGAGCCGCTCCACCCGCGGTGGGTGTCCCAGACGTCGTCCAAACGCTCGAGCAGGTAAGGAATCCAGCCGATCTGACACTCGGCGTAGAGCACCTTCAGCTGGGGGAAGCGGATGAACACGCCGGAGAACAGGAAGTCGGCCATGCTCGCCGCCGAGTTGCCGAAAATGATGCTCGCCGCGACGGCATCGGGAGCGTCAGGCGAGGCCTGCGGGGTCTTGGTGCCCGAGCCGATGTGCATGCACACGACGGTGCGGGTCTCCTGGCACGCCCGGAAGAACGGGTCCCAGTACCCGGAGTGCGGGCTCGGAAGGCCGAGGTAGGCGGGCAGCTCAGTGAACGCGACCGCGCGAACCCCGCGAGCGGCGTTGCGACGCACCTCCTGCGCGGCGAGTTCGGCGTCCCAGAGCGGCACCAGGCACAGCGGCACCAGCCGGCCGCCGGATCCGGCGCACCACTCCTCCACCATCCAGTCGTTGTAGGCCTGCACGCACAGCAGCGCCAGCTCGCGGTCCTTGCCCCAGAGGAAGATCTGCCCGGCAAAGCGCGGGTAGTTCGGGTAGCACAGCTGCGCCTGCACGCCATTGAGGTCCATGTCGGACAACCGGTCAGCCTGCTTCCAGCACCCTGGACGCATCCGGTCGAACGTGATGCCCGCGAGCGAGATGTCGTCGGCGGCGTATCCGGCTGCGGCGATCAGCCGCTTCACCGAGTAGCGATGGTCCTCGTAACACCACCAGGCAACGTCAGGCCCCTCGGTACCGGGCTCCTCGATGTAGGTGCCGCCGGCCAGCTTCGGGGTGCCCGTCGGGTGGTACTGGACGTGCGGGCCGATGTCGCGATACTTCGCCGGCAGCCGGCTCGACCACACATCCGCCGGCTCGACGATGTGCGCATCGACGTCGACCAGCGGCGGGATGCGCTCCACGTTGGGCGTATCTGCCCGGTCGTCCCCGAGGCTCTGATCGGACGCCAGGACGTCTGCCGACATGCCAGCACCTCTCCTCATACCCACGCGTGCATTTTTGATACAGGATTAAGTTCTCAGTGTAGGACCCCGAAAGGACACGCCATCAACGACCGGGTGTACATCCACGAGTTCATCGACATCATCGGGCACAACCGGGCCAAGTACATGCACCACATGACGGCCAACTGGAGCCCTATCGCCCAGGCCGAGCGCCAGCAGCTCTGCTACGGGGTCTGGGGCGTGGTCGGCACCACCCGGGGTTGGCCGCAAGTGGTGAACCTCTGGGAGGAGCAGGGATTCGAGGGACTCGCGACCTCCTTCCGGCACGAGTTCAACCACCCGGGCCTGCAGGACCCCAAGCTCGCCAAGTGGTGGGCGGAGGCAGCGAACTACCGCCGGCGGGGTGACGACCGCGTGCTCGTACCGGCGCCCTGGACGTCAACCATCGAGGAGCTGTGCGCTGAGGGGGTGCAGGCCGAGGTCTACGCCCACGAGCAGGTGTCGGTCGAGCCGGGGCGCTCCGGCGGCTACCTCGAGGAGGTGGCCGAGCGTGGGAGACCGCTCTACGGCGAGCACGGCTGGAAGCTCATCGGCGCCTGGGAGACGGCGATGGTCAACGAGTCAGAGGCCTTCCTGCTGTGGGCCGTGCCCACCTGGGAGCAGTGGGGATCGTTGGAGGCCGCCGAACGCGTGCGCGGACCGCTGCGCACCTGGCGCCAATCGACCTTCGGTCAGACCCGCGACTTCCACCGCTTCCTGCTCGTCGACGCGCCGCTCTCGCCGCTGCGCACCGGGCGGCAGCCGCAAGTGAGCGATCGCGACCCGTCATGGCAGGAGTAGCTTTCCTGACTTTCATGATCAACGCACCCATGATCATGCTTTGGGCGGCTTCAAACGCCCCGGACCATGATCATGGGAGCGTTGATCATGGTGGGACTGTTCGGCGGGGCGCGAGGCTGTGAAGGCGACTTTCAACGTTTTATCCAAGATAAGATTTGCGGATGGCTCGGACGGCGGCAGTGGAAATGCCTTTGGGTGGCGCGCTTCCGGCGCCTGAAGAGGTTTCCCGCCGCAGCAGTGGCGCCCAGGCCGCGCTCTATATCCGGCGATTGATCTTCGACGGCGTGCTGCGCCAGGGCGACCGGGTGCCGCAGGACGCGATCGCAGAGGCGCTGGGCCTGAGCCGGGTACCGGTGCGAGAGGCTCTCCTCAGCCTGGAGCGTGAAGGCTGGGTCACTATCAAGCCGCACCGCGGCGCGTTCATCAGCACGCTGGACGAATCAGTGGTGCGCGACCATTACGAGCTTTACGGCCACGTCTACGGCTTCGCAGCGGCGCGCGCGGCCAAACGGCACTCGAAGCAAGAGCTGTCGACGCTCGCGGAGTTGCAGAAGCGCGTTGCTGCGGCGCAGGATCCGCAAAGCGCCTGGCGGTTGAACCAGGCATTTCACCGCGCCGTCATCGAGATGGCCCGCTCCCCGCGGCTGCCTGCCGTGCTGACGGCACTGGCGGGGATCGTCCCCGGTAACTTCTTCGATCTGGTACCGGGATCGGTGGAGGTCGAGAAGCAAGGAACGGCCGCGATCCTACGGAGTATCAAACGCGGCGACGAGGAACGCGCCTCGGCCGAGTACGCGAAGATGATGCGCCGCCAGGGTGACCTCGTCGTCGCCCTCTTCCAGGCCCGGGGGATCCTGCCCGGCTAAGACGCGACCGCCGTTCGAGGTATCGGGGCGGCGTCCACGTCGCCCGCGAGCCGGTCGAGCTCCTCGAGCAGCGGTAGCGAGAGCGGGATCCCGTCGCGCGAGCGTTCGAGGCTGCGTACGTGCTCCGGCTCGCCGGGCAACCAGATGCGTTCGACCCCCGGGGCACGTCCGCCCTCGCGTATTTCCCGAATGAGGGTGTCCACGCTCGCCCGGAAGTCGCTCAGGGGCATGAAGCGCGACGGGTCGATCCCGATGAGCACGAAGCCCTTGGCCACCCTGACGTCACCGTGCAACGGGGACCCGGTGCGCTCGGTCGTACCGAAGGAACTGCCCGCGAGCACCCCGGCGAGCAGCTCGACCAGCAACGCAAGCCCGAAGCCCTTGTGGCCGCCGAACCATTGCAGGTGGCGAACCGATGCAGCAGCCGCGTCGGTGGTCGGGCGACCCTGCTCGTCGGCCGCCCACCCGGCCGGAATCGTCTTGTCGCCGCGCTTTTTGGCCAGCAGCACCTTGTTGCCGGCGACCGCCGTCGTCGCGATGTCGTAGACGATGACCGGCTCGGAGCCGGTCGGGATCGCGTAGGACAGCGGGTTCGTCGAGAACAGCGCGGTGATCCCACCGAAAGGTGGCACGAACGTCGGACCGTTTTGCACACACAGGCAGATGTATCCGGCGGCGGCCACGCGCGAGGTGTAGGCGCCCAGCGCACCCAGATGGGTGCTTTCCCGGACGGCCACCGCAGCCACCCCGTATTCGGCAGCACGCTCGGCGACGAGTCGAGCCGCCTCGAGACCGGCGATCTGCCCGAAGCCGAGCCCGCCGTCGAGATGCACGGTCGAGCCGTCGTCGGTGATGGTGCTGACGATCGTGGTGGCCTTGATGTCGCCCGCCGCCAGCCGGCTCGCGTACATCGACATCAGGTGGGCGCCGTGCGAATCCACCCCGCGCAGATCGGCCTCGACGAGCAGCCCGGCGACCACCTCCGCCTGCTCGGCAGGTACACCGGCACCGCGCAGGATGCCCGCCAGACCGGCCCGCAGGTCGTCGGCCGCAATGAACACCGTGTCGTTCGCTGCTGCCATCATCAGACCGGCACGTCGCCTTCGATCGTGACGCGGTGCAACGTGCGCTCGGCGCCGCCGGTGTCGCCGACGACGGCGTGCTGCGTGCAGCGGTTGTCCCACATGACGAGGTCGCCGACCTGCCACTTGTGCCGGTAGACGTACTCCGGGCGGCCCACCTGGGCGTAGAGGTACTCCAGCAACGGCGCGCTGTCCTGCGGTGTCCAGCCGTCGAAGCAGGTGGTGTAGTTGCCATTGACGAACAGGGCGCGCCGGCCGGTCTCCGGGTGAGTGCGGATGACGGGGTGGACGGTGCGTACCGCGTCGGCATCCAAGCCTGCTGAGGCGGCGAGTTCGGTGCCCTGGTGAACGGCCGAGAGGCCGTCGAGGGTCGCCCGCAGACCCGGCGAGAGCTCCTCGTAGACCCGATTGACGTTCGACCACATCGTGTCACCACCGTAGGGCGGAATGGTGCGCGCCAGCAGCACCGTGATGGCCGGCGGCTTGGCGGCATGGGTGGTGTCGGAGTGCCAGGTCTGGGTGACGGGATTGGGATCGTAGATCCGCATCAGGCCGGGATAACCCTCGATGGAGGGGACGTACGGGTGGATCGAGATACGTCCCCAGCGCGCCGAGAAGCTGAGCTGATCCGCGGGGGTCATGGCGGACTGCCCGCGGATACAGATGACGCAGTGTTCGAGGAAGGCCCCGTGCAGCGCCTCGAAGGTGGTCTCGTCCATCGGTTGCGAGAGGTCGACACCTTCGATGATCGCCCCGAGTGCCCCTGCCTGACGCTGGACGCGCAGCCCGGTCGCCGTCGTCATGAGGACCTCCCTAGTGTTCGACGTTCAGCATAGATACAATATTCAAGTGACGGCACCTGGCTCATCCGATGCCCCCCAAGCTGATCAGCACCCTGCATCCTCGTCGGCGATGACCGGCGGCGACGCCCTGGCGCGGCAGCTTCGCGCCGAAGGTGTCGAGGTCATCTTCGGCCTGCCCGGCGATCAGCTCATGTCGGCCCTCGATGCGCTGGTCGACGTTCCTGAGATTCGCTACATCGTGACGCGTCACGAGCAGGCCACCACCTACATGGCCGACGGCTACGCGAGAGCGGGCGGCCGCCCGGGCGTCGCCATGGTCGTCCCGGGCGTCGGCGTCTACAACGCCGCATCGGGCCTGGCCACGGCGCATGCGTGTTCGTCTCCGGTGCTGCTGGTTTCCGGGCAGGTCAACCGCCACGGCATCGGCCGGGACCTGGGGCTGCTGCACGACGTTCACGACCAGCTCGACATCGTTCGCCCGATCACCAAATGGGCCGATCGCATCACCGAGGCCGGCGGCATCGCGGCAGGCGTGCACGAGGCCTTCGTGCAGATGACTTCCGGTCGGCCCCGGCCGACGGAAATCGAGATCCCGCCGGAGGCCTTCGCCGAGCACACCAGCGCCCCGCTGCTCGCCCCCGCGAAGCGCCGGCCCGTCTTGCCTGCCGAGGCGGATCTGCAGAAGGCCGCCGAGCTGCTGGCTGGGGCGACGACCCCGCTGATCATCGCGGGCGGCGGCTGCGTGCTCGGCGACGCGAGTGCTGCCCTGACGGCATTGGCCGACAAGCTGCAGGCACTGGTCGTCACGAGCCGCGAGGGCAAGGGCGCCATCGACGACCGCCACCCGCTGTCGGTCGGGACGATGTGGGTGAACAGGCGGCTGCGACCCGCTCTCGACTCCGCCGACGTCGTCCTCGCCGTCGGCACCCGCATGCAGGGATTCGGCCTGCCGCCCGGCCAGCAACTCATCCACGTCGACGCCGATGCCGACCAGATCGGCCGCAACTCCCCCGTGAGCGTCGCCGTGCCCGGAGACGCCCGGGTCAGCCTGGAAGCGCTGCACGAGCTCCTGGGCGAGTTGCCGGCACGGCCGTCGCGGGCCGAGGAGGGCCGCGCCGTACGCGCTGCCGTCCTCGCGGAACTGCACGCGATCGGGCCCCAGTTCCGCATCGTCGAGGCGCTGCGTGACGGCGTGCCGGAGGACGGGATCCTGGTCTGTGACACGGCGACCGTCGCGTATGCCTGCCACATGGCGTATCCGGTGTTCGCGCCCCGGACGTACCTCAGCACGTCCTACATGGGCACGCTGGGCTTCGGCTACCCGGCGGCGCTGGGCGTCAAGGTGGCACAGCCCGATCGGCCGGTCGTGACGGTGGTCGGCGACGGCGGCTTCCTGTTCGCGTCGAACGAGATGGCAACCGCGGTCCAGCACGGGATCCACACCGTGACGGTCGTCTTCGACGACGGGGCCTACGGCAATTCCAACCGCGACCAGCAGGAGAAGTTCGGCGGTCGCGAGCTCGGCACCCGGCTGCGCAACCCCGACTGGGCGACTCTGGCGCGGGCGTTCGGCGTCGAGAGCCGGCGGGTGGACGAGGTGGCCGACCTAGCGCCTGCCGTGCGGGAGGCGTGCGCTGCCGACGCGTCGACGCTCATCGCGGTGCCGATCGACCGGCTACCCAGCCCCTTCTGAGCCATGAGCGATCTCGAGGCGACGGTGGAGCGCTTGGCGGCCAGGTTGCAGGCCGTCGAGGACGAGCTCGCCATTACCAGGCTGCTCACGTCGTACGGCTTCGCCGTCGACGGCGACGATCCCGAGGCCTGCGCCGACCTCTACTCCCCCGCCGCCGTAGTGACGATCGATGACGTCACCACGCTCCGCGGACGCGCCGAGCTGCGCGGCATCGTCACCAGCGACGCACATCAGGCGATCCTTCCCGGCTGCGCTCACGTGATGGGCCCGTTCACCGTGCACATCAGCGCAGATACGGCCACGGCGACCGGCTACGCCACCGTCTACGTGGCCGACGAGGCCGGTCGCCGGGTGTGGCGCCAGTCGTTGAGCCGGTGGACGCTGGCGCGCCGCGACAGCCGCTGGGCAGTACAGCGCCGCGAGTCGTGGGCCGTGGGACGCGAGCCGGCGCAGCTCATCGCGCGCGAGGGCGTGCACCGGGTACTCACCGAAGCGGCCCCATGATCCATCGCGTGTCGTGACGCGAGGCAACCGGCCATACCGGGCAGCATAGGAAATGAAGCGGGCCCCCTCCATGTATGAGATGGAGGGGGCCCGCTCAGTCCGGCTGCACCACCTGACCGATTACTCAGCTCAGCGTGCGTCGCCCGACCGGTCAACCAACACCTCAACCTCACGCCCTTCATCGACCGGTTTCCCGGCCCCTGACTGGCTACCCGAGATTGCTCTCGAGCGGTCCGCTGCTGGCGACAAACTGAGTTCTACTCGCCCCCGGCCCGGCGGCGCAAGGGGGTGGAACGTCCTGGCCCGTTAATTGTTTCGACCACCCCGGTTACCCACAGAACGACCCCGGTTATCCCCATGAATACAGGGTCTTCCACCGGCAACCCCACAGCTGTATCCACAGGACTGCCGGGTGGGCCCGGGAGCGACGCTGCGCTCCCGGACCGGGTTCAGCTGGCGACCTTGAGCTGACGGGCTGAACGCAGCAGCGCCTGGTTGGCACCCTCGGGCAGTGCGGTGAGCGGCTGGGCGATCTCGGCGACCGTCGGGCCGAACTCGTCGGCTGCGGGCCGCAGCGCGTCGAGGTCGAAGTTGTAGAGCTTGGCAGCATTGCCGGCGAGGAACTGCTGGATCTGATCGGGCTGCAGGTCGCCGACGACCTGACGCAGGTGCTCACGGGTGAACGGGCCGGTGCCCTCCTCGTGGGGATAGTCGCTTCCCCACATCACCCGATCGAGGCCGACCGGGCCGAGTGCCGCCTTGACGTCAGCCGGGGTCGGCTGGCTCACGCCCACGTAGCAGCTCTGCTGGAAGTACTCGGTCGCCGAACGCGGCGGGACGAGCTCGCCGTCGAAACGCATCTCACCGACCGCGTTACCGCGAATGTTGGCCATCAGGCCGTCGAGGTGACCGAGCATCTCCGGGATCCAGGCACAGCCGGCCTCGGTCAGCACGAACTTCAGGTTCGGGAACCGCTCGAAGACGCCGCCCAGGATCATGTACGCCAGTGGGCGCTGCGAGTAGAAGGGGATCTCCAGGAAGTGCACCAGCGGCATCGCCGGGGCCTTCTGGTAGACCGGTCCACCGGTGCCGGAATGGGCGTTGACCGGCACGCCGAGCTCGGAGCAGGCCTCCCACACCGGGTCGTAGCACGGGTCATACAGCGGCTTGATCCAGTCGCAGGTGGGCGGCACCGAGCCGACCAGGACCCCGCCGCGCAGGCCGTTGTCCTTGCACCACTGAACGTCGGCGATCGCGTCGTCGACGTCATTGAGGAAGATCTGGCCGATACCGGCCCGGGCTTCGGGCTTGCGGGAGACGTAATCAGCAAGCCAGCGGTTATGAGCCTGGATCCCGGCGTGCCGGTGCTCGTATTCGTCCGGTGTGGGCGGCTGGGCAAACAGGACGAAATTCGGGAAGAACGGCGGCACCGTGTTCGGGAAGATGACCTCGCCGACGACGCCGTCAGAGTTCTGGTCGCTGTCGCGGCGCTCGTCATCCCAGTTACGAATGCGCAGGTCAGTGTCCTTCAAGTCCTTGAAGGGGTTCTTGTACTTCTCCCGCCAGGCGTCGAAGTCAGCCCGGAACTTCGGGTCCAGGAACTCGCGGTACTGCTGGTGGCTGCCACCCGCGTGCGTATCCGCGGAAATAACGACGTAGTGGTCATTGGCCTGCACGATTACCTCGCTAAACGCTGCGGGACGGGTCGGGCGGAACGGGATTAGCAACGACATCATCTGACAGCATCATGCTGCCTCGCGTGTCCGCCGGCACTAGCGAGAACCATAGCGCCAAGTGAAATCAGATTCCATTTCTTCCGGGCGTGACCTGTCTCGCACTGCCGTGGCGTACGCCGCGGGCCCCGGGCGGGACGGCCGGACGGGACGGCCGACGGTCAAGAAGCAGCACAAACGCGCCGATCCATCAAACGTTGACACCTCGCCCCGGCTCCCCCGGGTCGCTCTCCGGACCGTGCCTTCGTGCCCAGCTGAGATTGGTTAGTCCCCCCGTGGCCCCAGCAGACGCCCTCGGACGGCACCGGCTGCCCGCGCGCAGCCGGGTCTCCCGGCGCCGCTCACGGTGGGCACGCGCCGCCCTGTGGTCGGTCTACGGGCTCATGGGCTGCTACCTGGCGGGTTACCTCACCTCGCTGATCGTCCCGGCTGCTGAACCGTCATGGCCGATGTTCAACGACTGGTCGGTCACCGGATTCGAGACCGCCGGCAGTGTCCTGTGCCTGGCCCGGGGACTGCGCCGACGGCGCCGGGGCGGCGGCCGTGCGGCGGCTCTGACGCTGGGACTGGGCTTGCTCATGTGGGCGCTCGGGGATCTGGTGCTGGCCATGCAGTCGCAGGGTGGCCACCAGCCCGCGACGCCTTCCCTTGCCGACGCCTGCTGGCTGTCGTTCTTCCCGTTCTCATACGTCGCGCTGGTCCTGTTCATGCGCGGCGAGGCCCGTCAGAACTCGAGCCCCAGCTGGCTGGACGGAGCCGTCGCCGGCAGCGCAGTGGCGGCGGTGTGCGCGGCGTTCGCGTTCCACAGAATCCACTCGTTGACCGGCGGGAGCTCCCTCGCCGCCGTGACCAACCTCGCGTATCCGATCGGCGACCTGCTGCTGCTGTGCCTGGTCGTCGGCGGATCGACTGCCTTCAGCGGCTGGCGACGAACGCCGTGGCTGCTCATCGTCGCCGGGATCGTCATCAATGTCGTCGGCGACACGGCCAACCTGTTCGGCTCCAGCCTGGGTCGCCCGGGATTCATCCTGGACGCGATGGCCAGGCCGACATCGATTCTGGTGTTGTCGATGGCGATGTGGGTACGCCGGCGCCCCTCGGATCCCCTGGCAGCGCCCAAGCCGTCCACGTTCGTCATCCCGGCGCTGAGCACCCTTGCGGCACTAAGCGTGCTGTTCGCCGGCAACGTGCACACGACCAGTCGCATCGCCCTGCTGCTGGCCGCCGGCACGCTGCTGCTCGTCGGCGTCCGGCTGGTCGTGTCGGTGCGGGGAATGCGCACGCTGAGCCAGGAGCGGCGCCTCCAATCGCTCACCGATGAGCTGACCGGCCTGGCCAACCGGCGCTGCCTGTCGCTGGTGCTCGACGCGTTCTTCGCCGAACTCGACCCGACCGCGACCCAGCCGCGCTCGCTCGCGTTCCTCTTTCTCGATCTGAACCGCTTCAGGGAAATCAACGACACGTTCGGCCACCCAGCCGGCGACCAGGTGCTCCGTCAGATCGGCCCCCGTCTGAAGGCCTGCCTGCGCGAGACCGATCTGGTGGTACGGCTCGGCGGAGACGAGTTCGTCGTGCTCCTGCTCGACGCCGATGCCGGCGCCGCCACCACCGTCGCGGAGCGTTTGAGCACCGCCCTCGCCAAGCCGTTCGAGATCGACGCCCTGCGCGCCAGCGTGAGCGTGAGCGTGAGCATCGGCATCGCCCTGGCGCCGGACGACGCGACCGACAGCGCCGGACTGCTCTCATGCGCCGACATCGCCATGTACCGGGCCAAGCTCGGCAGCGTCCCGTTCGCGGTGCATCAGCCCGACCTCGACAAGAACGGAGATCGCCTGCGACTGCTGGAAGAACTGCATCTGGCGATCGGGCAGGGCCAGCTCATCCTCCACTACCAGCCGCAGCTCGACCTGCGGACCGGGGCCATTGTGGCGGTCGAGGGCCTGCTTCGCTGGGCCCATCCCGAGCTCGGGCTGGTTCCGCCGCTCGAATTCCTGCCCTTCGCTGAAGAGGCCGGGCTGATGCGGCCCATCACCCGTCTCGTGTTACGCGAGGCGATCGCGCAAAGCGCCGTGTGGCGGCGGGCAGGCAAGCTACTGACCGTCTCGGTGAATATCTCGGCGACCACCCTGGTCGACCCGCACCTGACGTATCTCATACGCGAGCTGCTCGACATCCACGGCGTGCCGCCGGAGGCACTGGTGCTGGAGATCACCGAGACGAGCATGATCTCCGACTTCGACCGCGCCTCCCGCGTCATCCAGGAATTGCGCGACTTCGGCGTGCTCGTCTCCATCGACGACTTCGGCGCAGGCGTCACCTCGCTCGCGCACCTCAGCAGCCTGGCGGTCAGGGAGCTGAAGCTCGATCGAGCGTTCATCAACCGGCTCAGCGACGCCGACCGGACGCGCGGTCTGAACCTGGTACGCGCGATAATCGAACTCGGTCATGCGCTGGGCCTGCGCATCGTCGCCGAAGGCATCGAAGACCGCGCCACCCTGGAACTGCTGTCAGCGCTCGGCTGCGACCTCGGCCAGGGCTGCTTCATCGGTGAACCCACCCCCGCGGATCATCTGACGTTCAGGCCACAGGCCGCGGCTCCGGCCAACCGGATCCCCCACCAGCCTGCTGGGCACCCGGCGGCGGATCGCGTACGCCTCTGAGGCAACGGGTTGCGCTCGAGTCTGCCCGCAGAATGAAGAAGCGGACCCTCTCCAGGTATGAGCTGGAGCGGGCCCGTTCAGTCCGGCTGCGCCACCTCACCGATCACTCGGCTCCACGCGTTGTCTAGACCATGGTGCCGGTGCGGCGGCTACTGCCGCGACGGCCGACCAGGAACAGGATCGCGAGCACCGCGACGAACCACAGCAGCGGGTGCACGACCAAGCCGAGTACGGCGGCGATCACCACGATGACGATCGCAATCACGATGTCCGTCAACATGTCTCATCAACTCCTCTGGGGACTGCCGATCGGCAGCGATGATCGGGATACCCCCGTGGTCGAACAACTAGCGCGCGAATTCAGGTTTAGAAATGCTCACGGCGATCACGTGCCTGCGGGCAGGGTGTACTGGTGCAACTCGGTGAGCAAGAACGATGAGCGCGGAGGAGGTGACGACGATGCGGGAGGTGTTCGTCGTACTGCAAACCAAGGCCAACCCGGCGCGTGAGGTCGTCGTGGCGGTGTGCGCGTCGCGTCAGCGCGCCGAGCGGTACGTGGCCGCCGAATCGCATCAGGGCGACCTCCGCATCGAAGTGCAGCAGCTGCTGCACTAGCTTGCTCGCAACATCGGAGTCGCACACCGCTAGGAGGTGAGCCTGTGAAGGCCTACGCCGGGATGGACCCGCGCATGCCGCTGTCGGATGTTCCCGCCTACGCCCGGCGCGTCGAGGCGATCGGTTACGACGGGATCAACGTTCCCGAGACGATCCACGACTCGCTCGCCGTGGCGCTACTCGCCGCGGAACACACCGAACGCCTCACGATCCGCACCGCGGTCACCCTGGCTTTCACCCGCAGCCCGACGCTGACCGCGTACACAGCCTGGGACCTGTCGGCCTTCTCCCACGGCCGTTTCGAGCTCGGGCTGGGCCCTCAGATCCGGCAGAACATCTCCGAACGCATGGGGATGCCGTGGTCACCGCCCGTGGCCAGGATGCGCTCCTTCATCACGGCGTTGCACGCCATGTACGACGCCTTCCGAACCGGCGAGCTGACCCCGGCCGACGAGGGTGACTATCCGGTCACGCGGCTGCAGCCGTACTTCAACCCCGGGCCTGACCCCGACACCGTCACTCCCCCGACGTGGCTCGGTGCGGTCAATCCCCGGATGTGCCAGCTGGCGGGCGAGCTGGCCGATGGACTCGTCACCCACTCGACGAACTCCAACCCGCGCTACCTCGAAGAGATCTGCTTGCCGAACGTCCGCGCCGGCGCCGAGCAGGCCGGACGCGACCCACGAACCGTCGAGATCGTCGCCGCTGTCACCCTCGTGGCCGGGACGTCCGAGGAGGAGCTCGACTCCGAGCGCGAGCGTCACCGGCGCATGTTCGCCTTCCTTTACTCGACGCCCGCCTACGGCAAGACACTCGAGCTGTATGGGATCGAGGAGCTCGGCCCGCAGCTGCGCGCGGTCGTTCGCGAAGAGCGCTGGGAGGACCTGCCTGTCCTCATCCCGGACGACCTGCTGGACACCCTGCTGGTCGTCGGCCGGTACGAGGACCTCGGACCGTTGCTCACCGCACGCTTCAAAGGCCTCGCCGACGGGCTGCTGCTCGGCCCGGTCAGGCCCACGCAGGATGACGCCGACGTCGCCCGCCTCGTCGCCGCCGTACGCGGCTAACGAATGTCGAGCAGCACCTTGCCGATCGCTCGCCCGTCAGCCACATAGCGCAGGGCGGCGGCCGCCTCGTCGAGAGCGAAGCGCGCGCCGATGTGCGGGACGGCCCTGCCCGACGCGAGCAGCTCGAGTAGCTCTGCCTCGTTGCGCTCGAGCTCGGGAGCCCGGTGGGTCGCGAAATCGATGAACTGGAACCCGAGAATCTGCATGCCCTTCAGCAGGACCAGGTTCAGCGGGATACGCGGGATGACACCCGACGCGTAACCGACGGTCACGAAGCGTCCGCCGTATCGCAGGCACCGAAGCGCCGGCTCCGACAGGTCGCCGCCGACGGGATCGACCACCACGTCGCCGCCGCTGGGTAGCACGTCCTTCAGCGCCTGGCGCAGATCCGCCGCGCGGTGGTCGATGAGGTTGGTCGCGCCGTACGCGGATGCGACGGACAGCTTCTCCGCAGAAGAGGCGACGGCCGTGACGGTGGCCCCGAGCAGCACTCCGAGCTGAACCGCGGCCAGACCCACGCCGCCGCCCGCGCCGATGACGACGAGCTCCTCCCCCGGCCGGATCGCCGCCACCGAGCGCAGGACGTGGTAAGCCGTCCGATGCGCGACCCCGAAGGCGGCTGCCACACCGGCGTCCACCCCCTCGGGAATCCGGGTGAGCGAGCCCGCGGAAAGCACGATTTCCTCGGCAAACGCGCCGACGATCGTGCTGCCGAAGACCCGATCGCCAACGGTCAGGGAACTCACGTCATCGGCGGCTTCGACGACCACGCCGGCCAGTTCGCTGCCCGGGACGAACGGCGGCGGCACCTTGATCTGGTACTCGCCGGCGACGAGCAGCACGTCGGGAAAGTTCACGCTGGCGGCATCGATGCGGACGCGCACCTGCCCGGACGCAAGCGAAGGAAGCTCGAATGCACCGACCTCGACCACCTCGGGCGGGCCGTACGCCCGGCAGATCGCGGCTCGCACCGCGCTCAGCGACCCTGCCACACCGGATCGCGCTTCTCGGCGAACGCTATGGCCCCTTCTCTGGCGTCCTCGCTGGCAAAGATCACCGGCTGCAGCTCGCGCTGGCGAGCCTTCGCCGCCGGCGCGTCGAAGACCGCGAGCCGGACCAGTTCTTTCGTCGCCGCAAGGGCAAGTGGGCCGTTCGCGGCGATGCGCTCGGCGTAATCCAGAGCGACGTCGAGCACCTTGTCAGCCGGCACGACGGCGTTCACCAACCCCAGGGCGGCAGCGCGGCTGGCGTCGATCGGATCACCGGTGAGGGTGAGTTCGAGAGCGATACTCAGCGGAATCCGGGTCCCGAGGAAGATCCCACCGCCTCCGGCAAAGAGGCCCCGCTTGACCTCCGGCAGACCCACCCGGGCGCCCTCCGCGATCACGACCAGATCGCAACCGAGAAGCAGTTCGAACCCGCCGGCCACGGCTGTCGCGTTCGCGGCCCCGATGACCGGGATGCGGGCCTCGCCGGTGATGAACCGGTTGAACGCCTGGAAGTCAGCGGCATCCCCCTCGTTCTGCTCCCCTGCTGCGAAAGCGCGCAGATCCAGCCCGGCACAGAACGCCCGGTCTCCGGTTCCTGTCAGCACGATCGCCCGCGCGTCCGGGTCCGCCTCTGCCTTCAGCAACTGCGCGCCGATCCCGCTCATGAGCGACGGTGTGAGCGCATTGCGGGCCTGCGGGCGATTGAGCCGCAGGATCACGACGGCACCCCGCCGCTCGACCACCAGCTCATCGTCAGCTGAGTCGGGCGAGCTCACCGGCCGTACTCCGTGCTTTCGGCGAGCTCGGCGGCTCCCTGCATGAGGTCGAGCACGATCGGGCCGAAAGCATTCAGTTTGACGTCGTCACCAGCCCGCTGGAAGCCTTGCTCGAGCACGACCCCCAGCTTCCACTTGGCGAGCACGCAGTAGTAGTCGATGTCGTCGACCTGCCGGCCGGAGACCTCGGCATAGTGGGCCAGCACCTGATCGCGGGTCGGCATGTATTGCATGTTGACGTAGCCCGACGTGGCAGCGGCTGGCGACGTGGGATCGTCCGGCCAGGACTGCACGACCCAGCCGAGGTCGAGCTTCGGGTCGCCGACGGTACCCATCTCCCAGTCGACGATCGCGGCGAGCTGAGCCGGGGCGCCGTCGCGGTACATGACATTCGCGAACTGGTAATCGCCATGCATCAGACCGGGGATGTAGTCGATCGGCTTGTGCGCGCGCAGCCAGGCCGCTGCCTCCTCGAAGCCGGGAAGTTCCCGGCCCTTGATGCGTTCGAGGAAGGCCATCCAGCGATCGACCTGGCGTTCGTGGAAGCCGTCAGGACGCCCGAGGTCGGCCAATCCCTTGGCCTGCCAGTCGACGTTACCGAGCAGCGCGATGCCCTCGACGAGCTGATACGCGAGGCCCGCGCGAGCGTCGAAATCGGTGTCGAACGGTGCCGGCCACTTCTTGTCCGTCAGGCCCATCGGCGACCAGCCGTCGACGAAGCCCATCAGGTAGAACGCGCGGCCGAGGACGCCGGTGTCCTTGCACGCCGCGATCGCCGCCGTATGAGGCACATCGGTGCCGTCAAGGGCCTCGATGATGCGCCACTCCCGCCAGATCCCGTCGTCCCGGCTCGCCGGAGCCGACGGCGGCGGGATCCGCAGGGCACCGTGCAGTTCGCCGCGGCGGATCTCGTAGATCTCGTTCTGCGAGCCACCGGCAATGAACCGGTGCTCGAGCGGCTCACCCTTACCGGGCAGGCCCTGGTCATCCAGCCAGTTCGCGAGGCGTTCGAGGTCGATCACAGGTTGCCCACCTCGAGTTCGAGCAGATGCGCGTACTTCACCTTGGCTTGCTCCACCTTCCCGGGAATCCATTCACTCGGCCACTGGCCTGAGGCCGGCTTGTAGTCACGCAGGACCTGCCGGGCCACGGTCACCTTGTGCACCTCGGTCGGACCGTCGACCAGCCCCATGACGGCCGAGCCGTTGAGCAGGCCGGAGAACGGCATCTCGTTGCTCACCCCGAGCGCGCCGTGCACCTGCAGGGCCCGCCAGGCGATGTCGTGCAGCATCGTCGGCATCACCGCCTTGGCGACCGCAATGTCCTTGCGGACGCGCTTGTAGTCGTTGTACTTGTCGATCTCCCACGCGGTGTAGAGCACGAAGAGCCGGAACTGCTTCAGCTGGGCGTAAGAGTCGGCGATGTAGCCCTGGACAAATTGCTTGTCGGCCAGCAGGCTGCCTTGCGTCGTGCGGCTGAGCACCCGCTCGCACATCATGTCGAACGCCTGCTGAGCCTGACCGATGGTGCGCATCGCATGGTGGATGCGACCACCGCCGAGCCGGGTCTGCGCGATGGCGAACGCCTGCCCCTCGCCGCCGAGCAGCGCGTCGGCCGGCACCCGCACGTTGTCGTAGTGGATGAGCGCGTGGAAGCCCTCGTTGAGCGGCTCGCCGAACAGCCCGATGTTGCGCTCGATCTTCACCCCCGGGGTATCGGTCGGCACCAGGAACATCGACATGCCCTGATACGCGCTGACATCGGGATTGGTGACCACCATGACGATGAGGAAGGACGCCGTCTTGGCGTTGGAGGAGAAGAACTTCCAGCCGTTGATGACCCACTCGTCGCCGTCCTTGACCGCCCGGGTCGTGAACATCGTGGGGTCGGAGCCGGCGTGCGGCTCGGTCATCGAGTACGAGGAGAACATCTCGCCGTCGAGCAGCGGCTGAAGGTAGCGCTCCTTCTGCCCGTCGGTGCCGTAATGGGCGATGATCTCGGCGTTACCGGTGTCGGGGGCCTGCGTGCCGAAGACGACCGACGCCCACAGCGAGCGGCCCAGGATCTCGTTCAGCAGCGCGAGCTTCAGCTGCCCGTAGCCCTGGCCGCCGAGCTCGGGACCGAGATGCGTGGCCCACAGCCCCTGCTTGCGCACCTCGTCCTTGAGCGGATCGATGATGCGGCGCTTGCGGTCATCGAGCGGGACGAACTGCTCGTGCGGGAAGAGGTAGTCCAGCGGCTCGACCTTCTCCGTGACGAACGCGGACGCCCAGTCCAGCTTCTCCTGGTACTCGGGATCGGTCTCGAAGTCCCACGCCATTGCGCCTCCCTGGTGATCGTGGCAGACTAGCCTTCTAGTGAAGCAGAATGCAATTCCGGATGCGACGAATGATGTTGCGGGCCGGATCGCTCAGGAGTCCCTGCGCCGTCGCGGATTCGACTACGCCGACGAGGTGCGCCGGCTGCTCGACGCCGCGCTCGAGGTGATGCAGCGCAACGGATCGCCCACGCGAGCCCGGGTAGCCGACATCGTCGCGGCGGCGGGCCTTTCGAACGAGGCTTTCTACCGCCACTTTCCATCCAAGGACGCGCTCGTCGCCGCCGTCATCGAGGACGGTACGGAGCGGCTCAAGAGCTACCTCGGCCACCAGATGGCGAAGCAGCGCACACCGGCCGGAAAGGTCCGCCGGTGGGTCGAGGGCATCCTGTCGCAGGCCGCTCCGAAGCTCGCCGAGCCCGTGCTGGCGCTGCTGTTCAACTCCGGGGCGGGCAATACCGAGCTGCACTCGAGCCGCTACCCGGCCAGTGCGCCGCTCGCCACGCTGCTGCACGAGCCGCTGGCCGAGATCGGCAGTTCCTACCCCGAGCTCGACGCGCTGATGTTCGCCCACGCCATCCTGGGACGGCTGACCGATCACCTGCGCCAGCGCACCCAGCCGACCCGTGCGGAGCTCGACCATCTCGTCGAGTTCTGCTTGCGCGCGGCCGATTCGTCCGCCAGGCCCAGCAATTCCGACGGAAGGCGGCGCCGATGAGGGCAGCTGACCAGTTCCACACCGGGGTCGTGGTCGACGATCTCGAAAAGGCCCTCGCCGAGCTCACCGCGCTGTTCGGCTACGAGTGGTGCGACGAGGTCCACGTCGAGCAGCCGGTGCACCTGCCCTCAGGTGACACGACCGTCGAGTTCCGGTTCCGCTACTCGCGCAACGCACCCCGCCTGGAGGTCATCCAGCATCAGCCGGGCACGCTCTGGGTGCCGGCAGCCGGCTCCGGGATCCACCATCTCGGGTACTGGTCCGATGACGTGGCCGCCGACAGCACCTCCCTCGAGCGCGCGGGCTACGCCTTCGAAGCGGCCGGGGCGGGCCCCGAGGGCAGCCTGTCCTGGGCCTACCACCGCAGCCCTGACGGCCCCCGCATCGAGCTGGTGAGTCGGAGCCTCGAGCCGTTCCTTGCCTTGATGTGGGCCTAGCGTCCGAACCACAAATCAGCGATCGTACGCATCGACTCGACGTCGGTCGGCTCGGCGATCAATGTCGTGATCGGGCACTCTCCTGCGCTGCCAGCGCGCCGATCGCCGGGCCGGTCAGGGGGAAACCGGCAAGGTTCAGGCCCCGCGTCGGCTCCGCACGAGCTGCTGGCTCAGCGGTCATGGCTGACTCACCCCTTACGAACCGGCAGGAAGTGCGTCTCGATCCGGCGGGACCCGAAACGGTGCCGCCCCTCGGACCAGACGATGTCGTCTCGAACGCTGACGTCGGACCCACGTCAGCGAGACCGCTGCCTGGCGGCCTTCTTACGCGCAGGCTTTCGGGGTTTGCCGGCTTGCCGGCACCTCCTTCAGGCCCAGCGCGTTACCCCAGAGAATGGTGAGCTGCTCCACCACTTCGTCGAAGTCGTAGTCGCGGTACGCCTGCACCAGGCAGAGCTCGGCGAAGCGCGCGACCATGGCCCCGAGCGCGTCAGCGGCGAGCGCCGGGTTCAGTCGCTCGTCGACCAGGCCTTCGCGCTGCAGCCGCAGCACCGCCCGCTCGGCACGCTCCACGAAGTGCTTCATCGTCGTCATGCGGGCGGCGTTGACGGGATCGTCGTAACGCGAAACTTGCTCGATGACACCCATCAGTGCGGCCTCGTCGCGGTAGCGCTCGAGGTAGCGACGGTTGGCCCGGCGGATGCGCTCCCAGGGCGAATCCAGCGGCGAGGCATGCTCTGGCCCGTCCTCGGCCGGAGCCGTCAGCCGCTCCTCCTGAGCCTGCGCGACCTCGCGGAAGATCTGCTCCTTCGAGTCGAAATAGTGGTAGAACGAGCCGGGCGCGAGCTGGGCCGCCTCGGCGATATCGACAATGCGCGCCTCGAGAAAGCCGTCCCGTTCGAAAACTCGTTTGGCGGCTTCCAGCAGGCGCAGCCGGGTCGCCGCGCCCTTGCGTGAACGCGGCCGGTCCGCATCTACGGCAGCGCCGGCTCTCGCATTTGCCATCGTGGATGGCTTCCTTCTCATCGTTGCCGCTAGGCGCGCTGGCCTGGTGGGCCCAAGACTATCGAAATCGAGTACGACGTCATAAATGGTCTGCGCTCGGGCGGTATGTGAACCTGGTCACCGCAACTCGGCACGTCCGTGCGTGATGACGCTCGCGCCCCGCGAATCGGCCTCGAACGCGTAGCCGAGCGACCCCGCGTCATACACGCGCACGTGCAGCTGCTCGCCCAGAAACGTCGGCGTGGCAAACCGAACCGCGATCCGTCTCACCCGCTCGGGATCGCCCCCGGCCACCAGCTGCACCACACCCTGCGCGCACAGCCCGATCGTGCACAGGCCATGCAGGAAGGTGCGATCGAATCCGCTTTGCCGGGCCGCCTCGACGTCGAAGTGGTGGGCGGTCCAGTCGCCGGAGACTTCCGCGTAGCGACGCGCCATCTCCTCGTCGACGTCGATGTCCCAGGTGCCCAGGGGCCGTTCATGCGCCCCCTCGGGAAACGCGTGCTCGGGCGCTGGCTTACCCTGCCGCGGGCAGGTGACGTCGAAGAACACGGTGGTCCACCACTGCTCCGCGACGACCTCGTCGCGGGCATCACGCGTCACGTAGTGCAGCGTCACCGCCGAGTTGCGACCCGCCGGGCGCGCGCCGTAGCCCTCCACCCAGATACGGAGCGGCTCGCCCGGAACGATCGGGCGATGCAACAGGAACTCGTGCTCGCCGTGCACCCCGCCCGTCGAGGCGCGCTGGAACTCCTGGGGAACCGCTGCCGCACGGCCTCCCTCCTGTGCCTCCCAGATCGTGGTGACGATGGCGCCTGCGGCGGCGGCCTCGCCGGCCTGCACCCGCGGCGACGGGTCTTTGGTGGCTTGCGCATAGGAGCGCAGTAGCGCGGCGTCGAGGCACGCGTCGAACGGTCCCGCCCACGCGCCGACGACGACCCCAGGAAGCGCCATGCGGGGCAAGCTACTCTCCAGGGCCATGTACATCGCAGACCACGCGCGCTCGAACCCGCAGGGGCTGGCCGTGGTGATGTGGCCGTCCGGGGCGCAGCTGTCGTGGAGCCAGCTCTACGAGCGCTCGACGCGGCTGGCGAACCTGTTTCGCAGCGCCGGCTTGCGCGAAGGCGACCACGTCGCCATCTATGCGTACAACCACGTCCGTTACTACGAGGCGGCGTGGGCGGCCGTGAACACCGGCCTCTACCTCACGCCGGTGAATGCTCACTCACCGCTCGACGAGGCGGAGTACGTCGTCAACGACTGCGGCGCCCAAGTACTGATCGTCGCTGACAGCACCGCCGACGTCGCCGAAGAACTGGTATCGCGCACGCCCGGGGTGCGGCTTCGGCTTTCGCTCGACGCGACGCGTGGAAGCTACGTAGGGCTCGACGAAGCGGCAGCAGACCAACCGACCTCGCCGACGAGCCCGGAACGCCGGGGAACGTTCATGTTCTACAGCTCGGGTACCACCGGACGGCCCAAAGGCATCGAGCCCCCGCTGCCCGATACCCCTGCAGCAGCAGGCGATCCGATCGGAATCGGGTTCGCCCGTTTCAGCGGCGGGCCCGACCCGGTCTACCTCTCGCCGGCCCCGCTGCACCACGCGGCGCCGCTGCGCACCTCGATGGGGGTCATGGAGGCCGGCTCCACCGTGGTCTGCCTCGAACGCTTCGACCCCGAAGGCGCGCTCGCCGCGATCGAGCACCACCGGGTGACGTCGTCGCAGTGGGTGCCGACCATGTTCATCCGCATGCTCAAGCTGCATCCGAACGTCCGGGCGCGCTACGACCTTTCGAGCCTGCGCGTGGCGGTGCACGCCGCCGCGCCCTGCCCGGCCTGGGCGAAGGCGCAGATGATCGAGTGGTGGGGCCCGATCATCGACGAGTACTACGCGGGCAGCGAAAACATCGGCTCCACCTGGATCACCAGCGAGGAGTGGCTTGCCCATCGCGGCTCCGTCGGGACATCGGCGCAGGGCGAGATCCACATCTGTGATGCCGACGGCGACGAACTCCCCGTCGGTGAGGACGGTCTCGTCTACTTCGAGGTGGCGCCGGGAAGCACCTTCGAGTACCACGACGACCCGGCGAAGACGGCGAGCGTCTGGCACCCGACGCAGCCGTGGCGAACGCTCGGCGACATCGGCCACGTCGACGCCGACCGGTACCTCTACCTCTCGGACCGCGCCACGTTCATGATTATTTCCGGCGGCGCCAACGTCTACCCGCAGGAGATCGAGAGCGTCCTGGTCGCTCATCCGCAGGTGATCGACGCTGCCGTCGTGGGGATCCCTGATGACGACCTCGGTGAGGTGGCGCTGGCTGTGGTGCAGCCAGCGCCGGGCGTCGATACTGACGGGCTCATCGGCGAACTGCGCGACCTGTGCCGCGCCAAGCTCGCGCGCTACAAGGTCCCGGCGCGCTTCGAGTTACGCGACTCGCTGCCCCGCGGCGAGGACGGCAAGTTGCGCAAGAAACCGCTGCGCGACGAGTACTGGACCGGGGCGTCACGGATCCTCGACTAAGGCCCTCCGGCGGATTCCCGATGCTGTGAGACGCCGACCGGGACTGTCCAACATCAGCGAGCTCGTGCCGGTTCATCAGGTCCCACGAAGCGCCCACAGTACGGCCGTCCTCGGCTGGTGAGCTGCTTCCGGTCAGGCCGGATCGGCGCTCTGGACGACCTCGAAGCCCCAGATCTCACTTCCCATCGCGGCTGGTCCACCGGGCCCGGACCGCTGCCCCTCCGCCTGCCGATGGCCGGCGCCGAAGGCCTGCGACTCGGTCCAGCGGACGTAATCCTCCTGGCTGCGCCAGCGCGTGTAGACCAGATACTGGTCACTGCCCTCGGTCGGTCGCAGCAGCTCGAAATGCTCGAAACCCTCGGCGGACTCGACCATTCCGGCCCGCCCGCCGAAGCGCTGCTCGAGGGCCTCCCGGGCCGACTCCGGGACTGTCAACGCGTTGATGCGCACCACACTCATGTGCACAGTGTGCCCGCACGCAGCCGGGCGCAGTTCGCCGACCCGTCAGGCGACAAACTTGTCGACCGCGAACCTGACGGCGATTGGCTCGCCGCGGCGGACGCGGTCACACTGAAGCTATGGGCATCATCACGCGGATGGGCCGCGCTCCCGGAGTCCGGCGCCTTGTCAAGAAGCACGAGTCACCAGCGGTGGTCCGCGAGAACCCTGACGACGAGGACCGCGATCCCCTGTGGTGCGCAAGTTGCGGACGAGAGGTGCTCTTCGAGGAGCCCCGTTGCCGGCACTGCGGCGGCATGGCCCTGACGGCCAGCGAGCTCGCCTATGGGTCTGGCGACCTGCCGCCGCACCCCGGGAGCGGGCCGACCGACTGGTAACGCCGCCAGGCGACAGACGAGGTCAAAGTCCGGTTCCGTGCGGGTGACACGGCGATCGGGCGGTTTGCATCTGACAGCGGCGTGGTCGTTCATGCTGGCAGCCCGGGCACGTGGCCTCGGGAGCAGCTTCACGACCCTGCACTTGATGCACGAGCAGGAATCAGCGCAGATCCTGGGCACTCCGGCCGAGGTCAGCCAATGCGCTGTGTTGCCCGTCGGCTACCTGCTCGGGGACACCCTGCGCCCGGCCCAGCGGCTGCCGGTGGATCAGGTGGCCTTTCTGGACGGGTGGGGGCATCCGCTACCCACGGACTAGCGGGACTCAGGCGAATACCTCGCTATCGCACATAGCTGGCTCAGAGACGCACTTCTGCCGACGACCGCTCGACGATCGCCCGATGGCGTTCAGGGTGAATGGGTCACGAGCCGAAGCGGCGCTGCAGGTCGGCGTAGCCGATCGCGCCGCTGAGAAAGCCGAGCGTTCCGGAGTCGTGCAGCTCTCGGCCGGCCCGCTCCAATGTGCTGAGCGCGGCTCGGGCCAAGCTGCCGCCAAGGCTGACTCTTTTGACGCCCAGCGAAAACAGCGTGGGCGCGTCGATGGTGTTCGCCAGTCCTGCCACCACGTTGAGCGGGCCGGGGATGGCGTCGGCGAGTCGGCCAATCGTGTCCTGTTCGACGACGCCTGGCACGAAGATGCAGTCAGCCCCCGCCTCGAGATAACGCACCGCGCGCTGGACTGTTTCGGCGAACACGTCCCCGCTCGAGCCGGCGAAGTAGGTGTCAGTGCGGGCGTTCAGCACGAAGGTGCCGCTGGGCGCGGCGGCCCGGGCGGCCGCGATGCGGTCAACGGCTTCGTCGATCTCGAACAGCCCGCGCTTTACGGCATCCTCGATATTGGCGCCCACCGCCCCGATCTCCACGGCCCGGGCAATGGTGCGGCCGACGTCGTCGGGCGTGTCTCCGTATCCGGCTTCGAGGTCTGCGGTCACCGGCACGGCGACTGCGGCCACGATGCGAGCGACGTGCTCCAGCATCGTGTCGCGGTCCAGCGCTGCTCCATCCGGGACTCCGCAAGACCAAGCGATGCCCGCACTCGTCGTGGCGATGACCGGAAAGCCGATCTGCTCCAAAATTCGGGCGGAGCCGGCATCCCAGGCGTTGGGTAGGACGAAGCCGGGACCAGCGTGCAAGGCAAGCAAGGCGGCTGCCTTGTCGGCCGACGGTCCGGTGATCACAAGACGACCCTGTTGACGTCAGCGAGGGATGCCCCGCCCAAGAGCCGGGCGCACCCAGGCCCTGGGTCGAGGAACAGTTCCGCCCGGGCCGGCTGCGGCTCGTGCGCGGCATTCGTTGTTGCCGCGCCGTTCTGCAAGACGTCGTGGTCCAGCTCTCGGATCAACATCGCCCCATCATCGTTGATCGACATCTCTCCCAACGCCTCGGTCATCCCACCGCCGCGGGGGGCGACCTTCCGCAAGCAGCCGCGATGAGAGCGGCATTCCCAACCGATCATCGCCAAGGTCGCATCAGCGGCTGCTTGTTTCATAGGGCGGACCGTCCGCGCAGGGATGCGGCTAACGCCGATTTTCACGCAGCGAGTTCTCCCCTAGTTTCAGGTGAACTGGTAGCTGAGTCGTCGGTTGCCCCACCAGGGGACGGTGACGGTGGGGAGTTCGGCTTGGCGTAGTACGGGTGAGTAGGCGCGGCGGTTGAGGCGGATGATGATCTCGTCGCCGCGGTTGAGGATCTCGCCGCTGGTTTGCAGGAACCGGCGTTGCAGGATGTCGGGGGTGGTGGTGGCGTAGCCGGGGAGTCGGCGGCGCATGGCGGCGCAGACGGTGTGGGCCAGCACGGTCAGCACGACGTCGTGGTCGATGTTGAGCGGGACGGCGCCGGCGAGGGCGTCCAGGCCGAAGGAGCGGATCGATTCGGCGAGGCGCTGTTCGATGTTCATCCGGCGGGCGTACCGCTCGATGATCTTCTTGGCGGGGCTGGTCATGTCGTTGGTGATCAGGATGGTGGGTTCGTCGTGACCGAGGCCGGCGACGGCGATCTGCCGCAGTGTGGCGGGGTAGCTGTGGAGGGTGGCGGTCGGGTCGTCGATGACGTGGACTCGGCGGGTCTTGCCGCCGGCGCGGGCGATTGTCATTGCGGTCCAGGCCTTGGCGGGCAGGTTGTGGAGGGCGGCGGTGAGCTTGGGGGTGCGGGCCCGCAAGGTGATGAAGGTGATGCCGCGGGTGTTGAGTTTGCCGAGCTCGGGTTGGGTGGTGACTTTGCTGTCCATGATGAGCAGCTTCGGGTCGTGGCCGGTCACGGTGTGCCAGTGGTCGGCGAACGCGAGAACCTCATTGTTCTGGGTGGCTTTGAACAGGTCGGCGTTGGCGTAGAGCAGGGTGTGGCTGTCGGCGTCTTCGGCGAAGAAGGTCAGCACTGAGCGGGTGCGTTGGGATCTGCTTGGTACGTAGTGCTTTTCCAGTGCCGGATCTTGTCCCCAGTGCATGACGGCGTGGAAGTCCAGGTTGACCGCTTCTCCGGTGGCCAGCCCGGTGGCCAGGGTGGCCTTGTCCAGGGCGGTCAGGAACGCGGCCTGCTTGGCGTGGGAGAGCCGGTAGGAGTAGCTGGTCAGGGCGGTGGTCTTGGGTAGTGCGGTGAGTCCGGCGAACAGCGCGGCGCCGGGGTCGGCGGCGAGGTCTTCGACGTGGCTGACGCGGCGGGTGGCGGTGAGCTTGAGGGCCAGCAGGGAAAGCAGGTAGTTGACGGCTGGGATCACCTGGGTGCCGGGGTAGCCGGCCGCGGTGACCAGTGCAGGTAGGTCAAGGGCGAGTAGGTCTGGGATGGTCAGCAGCAGGCCGGCCATGGTGGTCGCCGACCGCTCTGGCAGTTGGGCGAAGTCGAGCAGTTCGGCGCGGGGCAGCACCTCCCGCCGGGGCCCGCCCCGCACGATGTCCGGACGCCGCCACAGCCGCGGCAACCCATGCTCGGCGATCACCTCGGCGATCCCGGTCCGGTTCAGCGCCAGTCCGTCGGCGGACAGCGCGACGGCGATCTCGTCGATGGAGTGGCCATCGGCACGCAGCTCGATGATCCTGGCCCGGGCGGCGTCCTTACCCGGCGCGTTCTTGGGCCCGGGGGTGACGGTGAGGAAGAACTCCTGACCGCCGGCCCGGAAGTCGCGGACCGCGGAGTTCAGGGCCGCCGTGGTGTAACCGAACCGCTGGGCCACCACCGCCGCGGCCTGTCCGTCATGAAGGTAGGCCCGTAAGGCTTCGTAGCGGCGCTGGCCGGGGTGGGTGGGGGAGGTGAAGAACTCACCTCCCGGTCGCACCGGAGGCTGAGGGCTATTCGCTGACTGGTCGATGGATTCAGTTCAGCGCGTTCAGCACGGCGAAGCAAGACACCGCGCCGAGCAATGGAACTACGTCCCTGTCATTTAAGGGATCTGGGACTGTTGTGCACTGGTCAGCGCCGAGCTTCAGCCACAGCAGGAACGGGAACCCGGGCGACTAGTCAGCGCAACGGGCCTACTCGCCCCGCAGCGCTGCCCAGGACGGACTATCAAGACTCCACGCCTGCAAGGGAACTTGAGCCGCCCCAGCCACTCCTACGGTCACTCGATGGGGGTCAACACCCCTGCGCGAAAATCGGCGCTAACGAAGGGAAGTCGATCGTGGGCTCTCAGGAGAACGCTGATCTGGTGCGGCGTGGATACGCGGCCCTTAGCGCGGGAGACATGGCAACGATGCGCGATCAGGATGCCGTACTCGTGTCCACGATCCCGAACGGTGGATGTTCTTTGTGGACGGAGAGAACCTCACCGTCGGGACCCAGGAGTTCTCGCCGTCGGGCACGCGCTTCCGGGTTCCGGAGCTGACTGGCGCCGTCCTACCGATGACCGTCGAACCAGATGGCCTGCTGGATGCCGGTTGGCCGGTTGGTGTAGCGCAGCGTCTTCGTCAGGAGCCCGGGGATGAAGACGATCCGCTCGGCGGTGGCGCTCGATCGCCACGCCGTCGGATCAGCGCCCTGCTGCGCCTGGAGCTGAGCGCCCGCCGCGTCGATCGCCTCCCAGATCGCTTGCTGGCAGCGGGCCTTGTCGCCTGCCCCGCAGTAACGGTTCGCGAACGGCGCTTCGACCTTGTCGCCGAGCAACGTCTTGATGTCCTTGTCGAAGTACTGGTACCAGCCCGAGTACTGGCCCTTCGGCGGTTGGTCGAACACCGGGACCAGCGTGGACAGCTCTTTCAGCTGGGGCCCGAGTACGGGTGACATGAACGCATCCGCGATCTTGGTCCAGGCGACGTCCATGACGGCGGCGCCGGGATCGTCGATCTTCCCGTCGTTGTTGAGGTCCAGCCGGTTTCCGCCGTGCTGGTTCCAGGCCTGCAGCAGGCGCAGCATCTCGGCGTCGCGCGCGTTCGGGGCCTGCGTTCCGGCCAGCAGTTGGCTGAGGAGGGGAACCGTGTCGATGGCTCGGACATCCTGTGTCGCCGCAGCGTTCATTGCGGACGTGACCTCGGCGATGGTCCACTTGCCGTTCGATCCGAGGCGGTCGAGATTCTTGTTCAACAGGTCCACGCGGCCGATCTCGCCCGCCCGCATCCATTCGTCGTCGGCGGCGCCGAAACCCTTGGCGACGTTGTTGTTCCAGTTGACGATGCGTCCCCGGGCCGGGTCGATGCCGTGCGGATGCGCGTCCGCGGAGAGGTAGCCGGTCCATTCGTCGTTGCCGCGGCCGTCGGTGAGCAGGCCGGGGTCGACGGACGCGGGCCGCTGCGGCAGCAGTCCGGAGGTGTATTCGGCGATGTGTTTGGAGTCGATGTAGAAGGAGTTGAAGGTCTGTGGTGACTGGGCCGCGGCGGCGAAGAACGTCTGCGGGCTGTTGACCGCGCCGGTCGAAAGGTCGTGGTAGAGGAGCAGGTCGAGGGCGTCCTTGCCGTAGTCGGAGCGCTTCGAGGAGATCGCGACCCGGCGTCCCTTGACGGTGGCGTAGCCGATGACCGGGCCGTGCACCGTCGTGTAGAACGTGACCTGCTGGTCGGGTGCTCCGCCCTTACCCTTCAGGACGCCGGCGTTGAACGTGCCCATGGGGCGGCAGGTGCCCTTGTACTCGTACTTGGTGTCACTGCCGTCGCAGAGCGTCTCCGCGTACTGGTCGATAATGTCGCCGCTCGCCGACGTCAGGGTGGTGGCGAAGTCCGCACCGCGACCGATGAGCATGTAGCCGGGGAACGGCGCCGAGGTCGCGCCGCGCCAGACGAGTCCCGGCGCGTGCATGTCGATCTCGTAGGTGAAGCCCGGGTAGTAGTAGCCGATCTGCGGCCCACCGACCAGCAACGGATAGCCGGTCGCCGAGTGCTGGGCGTCGATCATCAGTTCGTTGGACGCGTGCGCGGGTGCCGGCACGGCAACGCTCGTCGTGTTGACCGGCCGGAAGCTGTTCGCGTCGATGATGACGTTGCCCGACGCCTGCTGCGGAATGGGTTCATACGGGAAGGTGCCGTCTATCGACGTCGGCTGCTGCGGGTCGTCGTGCTGACGCAGGTCGTTGAAGACGCTCAGCCCCTTGCTCGCGCCGAGGCGGTCCTGCAACGCCGCCAGGAACTGCGTACGACGGGCCTCATCACCGCCGCCCTGCCCGACGAATTGCCCCTTCAGCGCCTCGAGGGCGAAGGTGTCGTTGCGGGTCCACGGCTTCGCCGACGACTTGCTCACCTTGAAGTAGGCGTTCACCCCCGCGGAGAACGTGTCGATGTCGTGCAACACCTGGCGGCCCTTGGGTCCGGCGTTCTCGAGCTGCGCCGTCTGCCGCGAGACGAACGATTCGGTCTGCGCGCTCGGCACGAAGTTCTGCAGTTTTGCGATCAGGTCGAGCGCGGTGAGGCCCGGCGCGCCGACGGCTGCCACGCGCGCGTCGTAACGTGCCTGCTCCAGCAGCAGCCCGCGGTCCTCGGCCGCGATCCAGCCGGAGGCCCAGATTCCGCCGTCGTACGACGTCGCCGTCACGTGCGGAACGTGGTAGCGGTCGCGCAGGATCGCGACTCCCGCGCGCGGCACCCTCTCCGGAGTGGCCGGACCGTCCGGACCGACCCCGAACACCTCCGACTTGAAATCTGTCGCCAAGTCTTGATTTGTCACCTTGTCGAAGAGCGGCGTTAGCGCGTCGTACATGGCGGCCTGGGTGGTAGCTCCGGCCGGCGGCGGGACTGCCCCGTACTGCCCCGACGGGATGATGTTGCGGGCATAGCCGGCGTAATCGTGATCGGCGCCCTGGCTGCTCGCCGACGGCGGCGGGCTCGGCGGGCCGGTGGTCGACGCGGAGCACGCGGCGACACCGACGACGGCGGCGGCGGCGGGGATGAGAAGACCGAGGCGACGCTGCCTGTTCAGCATGAGGCGCACCCTATGCTTGGGCAACCGTCTGCGTCGCGGATCAAGCGCCGCTCGCCTAAATTTCCGCCGACTGGCGCTCTTGACCCGCTGCGACCGACAAACGGCGCAACGCTGTCACGGCATAGGCCAGCCCGACCAGTATCGGCCATTAGGGATAAGGAGGGCGTTGGTCGGTGTCCGCTGAGGTGGGCATCCGGCCGGTCACATTTCTTATCGAGATGGCCCTACACGCGGGTACAGCTGCCGCTTATGTCGCACGCCACGCGGTTCTTTCGTGTCGAACCGGGCTGAACACTGGATAACTATGCAGGCGCATTCGACGATCTGCAGCCGGTAACAGCGGGCGTCGTCGCTCAGCTCTGCGTGTTTGCTATCGGGTTCCGGTGAGGTGAGTCGAGTGTGCCGTCGCTGATGTGGACGGTTCGGTCGGCGTACTGGGTGATGCGGTCGTCGTGGGTGACGATGATGGCGGCGATGCCGCGGTGCTTCATCTCAGAGGCGATGAGTTCCATGACCTGTTCGCCGAGTTTGGAGTCAAGCGCGCTGGTGGGCTCATCGAAGAGAACGAGGCTCGGTTCGTTCATCAGGGACCGCCCGATGGCGACGCGTTGGCGCTGACCGCCGGAGAGCTGGCTTGGCAGGTTGTCGCGGCGGTCTGCCAGTCCGAGTTCGTCGAGGAGTTGGTCAGCGCGTTTGCGGGCGGCCTGGCCGGTACGGCGTCCGAGTTCGTCGACGATGAGGAGGTTCTCGCGGGCGGTGAGGAACGGGATCAGGTTCACCGACTGGAACACGAACCCGACGGAGCGCTGACGGAATTCGGTGAGCTGATTGGTGGAGAACCCGGTGATGCGGGTCCCGGCGACGGTGACCTCACCCGAGGTTGGGCTGAGGATCCCGCCCGCGATCGAGCACAACGTCGTCTTCCCCGAGCCGGACGGGCCGATGAGGGCGACGATCTCGTCGGTACCGACGGTCAGGTCGACGTGGGACAGGGCCACGATTTCGGAGTCGCCGACCCGGTACACCTTGATGATGTCGTCAAGTTGGAGGGCGAGGTTCGTGGTCATGACGCGGTCCCGATGGCTGAGGCCGGATCGATCCGGAGGATTCGTCGGAGCGAGAACGAGGCGCCGAGGATCGCGGCGACGAGCAGGAGAACGACTGAGATGGCGAGCCGTGCTGCGGTGAGCTTGAACGGGATCGTGCCGACGGGAACGACGGCCGCAAAGACCTCGGCGACCGCGGTCGCGAGTGCGGCGGCGAGCACCGCGAGTACCACGGATTGCGTGACGACGGTGGCAAAGATCGACCGGTTGCGAGCGCCGATGGCTTTGAGGACGCCGTAGAGGCCGACGCGTTCGCCGGTGAGCAGGGCGAAGAACAGCGCGACGACCGCGACGGCGATGACGACGGTGAGGCCGATGATCTGCTGGAGGACGCCGCCTCCGATCCCCGGTATCGCGTCGGCTGCCGCGGTGCGGGTCAGCGTGACCGTCGAGCCGGTCGCCCGGTCGATCGCTGCTGCCGTCGCCGCGGGGTTGGCAGTGTCGACGACAACCACCTGGGTCGCACCGGCGGGTAACGCCTCGCCTGGCTTATTGATGGCGACAAGACGGATCAGCTCATCGGTGGAGACCCAGAGGGTGGGTTGGGTTTGGAATCCCGAGTTGTGGATGAAGCCATCCACTCGCAACGGGGTGCGGGCGGAGCCGACTCGGATGATCGTCCCGATGCGGACGTTGCGGTCGCGCAGGGACGAGTCCGCCCAGGCATGGCCGGCGGCAACGCGCGGAGGGAGGCGGGAGAATTCCAGGTCGTATCCGGCGACGGTGACGTCGATCAGGTCGCGGGGCCCGGCGCCAGGCAGTCTCGCCCCGAGCTGTGTCAACCCGAATCGGCCCGCGGCCCGCACTCCAGGTGCCGTCTCGATCTTCGCGATCGTCGAGGCGCTGATCACGCTCTGGGGCACCGACTTCTGAGCGGTCGACGAGAAGACCACGAGTTGGGCGTTCTGGGAGCGGATGATGCCGTCGGTGTTGGCGTTCAGGCCCTCGACGAGCCCGTTCAGGAGCAGGAGGAGCGAACCGAGGAGGAACAGGATCAGACCGGCGCCGACGAAACGGCCCGGACGTCGACGGAGCTCTCGGAGAGCGAGCTTCATCCGCCGATCCCTTGTCCGGTGGTCGCTTCGATCGGATCGATCCCGAGGACCCGACGAACCGACCCGAGGGCCGAGACGACGCCGAGGACGATCAGGAGCGCGACCCAGAACGTCACCGCTGCGGGTTCGAACTGAAGTTGAAGGCTTCCGGTCTTGCCCTGTGTCAGCAGCGCATACCCGCCGACGGCGATCGCGAGTCCGGCGACGAGCACCACGCCCACCTGCACAAGCAGCGCGGAGACCAGGCGGCGGGCGGGCGCGCCAAGCGCTCGAAGCAAGGTCAACGATGCGGCCTTCTGGAACGTGAGGATCAGGAAGAACAGCCCGCAGACCAGCGGCACCACGAGCCCGAACAGCACCAGGATCACGGTGAAGGACTGCCGGATGCTCTGGATCCCAGGGTTGAGGTCAGCGGCATCATTCTTGGAGAGCGCGTCGATGCGATCGTCGTCCCGGTCGAGGCGCTGCACCAACGCCGTCACGGTCGTTCCCGGTGCCGGACGGACGCCGAGCAGGTTCGGGGTGTCCAGCGTTGCCCCAGGGTTCCGCGTCCGGGCCACCAAGAGGTACGTGTCGGCGGTCGTGAACACCGTAGGAAGCACATTGAGGCCGATACTCGCCGCGACGCCGACCACGGTGAGCTTGAGGCCGGACGGCACGACCTTGACGATCGACCCGAGTCCGAACCCGTCGCCGCTGTTGGCGTCATTCGCGATCACCTCACCGGCCGAACGCGGAGTCCGTCCCGATACCAGGACTTGGGGACCGCCAAGGTGGGCGTCGGTGTAGCCCCACACCGACGTCGCCTGAGTCTTGCCCCCCGCCGACACTTGGAATGTGCCCTGGTAGATCGGAGCCACGCCCCCGACGCCCTCCGTGCGGGCGACCTCGTGGGACAGGTCGGTCGAGATCGAGCTGCTCTGAGGGAACCGGCGTCCGTCGGTGTTGAAGACGAGCACGGGAGCGCTCTGGTTGCGGACACCGCCGACGAACTGGCGGATCAGGGAGTCCTGGATCGATTGTTGAAACAGGATCAGGAACGACAGGAGTGCGACTGCCGCGATCAACAGGCCGAAGCGCACTTTCGCACGACGCATCTCAGCCCACGCGAGGAAAATCAGGTCATCCAGTCATGGCGGGCAGACTGGATGGGGCCCTTCATGCCCCCAAGCATGCCGTACGGGGTGGGACGCGGCCAGCCCGATTGTCCCTCCTCCCCAGACACGTCCTGTTCACATCTCTGCGGAAGGCGTGTCGCCTGGCGATCGGTAGTGCGAACACCGCACTCATCCCGGCAAGGTCGCATCAGCGGCCTGGTCGGTTGTTGCGCACGGCCGAATCCTCGGACCGGCGCGCGGAAACCGGCTACTCTGCGCGCCTCGATGGCGCGTGTCCGACGCGGTCAGGCCGCGCGCCGCGGACTCGCGCAGTCACGCCAGGAGACGGGGGCGGCCGTTGAGGCTCGTGACGATCTGATTGACCAGCACGAGACCCGGTCGGCAAACCCTGCTCGCGCCGCAGGTGACTCTTCGGCCGCCGGGTCCCCGCTCGACGATGACGACGATCGACCGCCAGCCGCCAGTCACGACGCAGAGGCCTGACGAGCCGACCTTTGAGCACCAACGGATCGGAGGTTTCTCCAATAGCCACCAGTGTCTGCGTGCCTCCTCGGAATCCCGGGGCAGGGCACGAACTGCGCGGCTGCTCAGCAAGATCCGGATCGACTCGCCGGCCAGTTGTGACGTCAGGAGTTCATCCCACTGAACAACGCGGATAGGTTGAGTGACGGGACATGCCGATGGCTGGCCAGCGAGACGTACTTGCGTGCGAGGGCATCCTTGCCGAAGCCGAGCACCGTGCTCAGCAGCCCGATCGCTTCGACCAGATCAGCGGGTGGGACGGCGGAGACCACACATCGCCACATCGCCTCATCGAGGGCGTTGAACGCCGTCTGGACCTCGGATATGTCGAAACCGCTGTTGAACCGTTCGACAGCGACCTGCTCGGAGTAGGCGCTCACCTCGGCCAGGTCGCGGTCACGGACCGCGGCCACGACGAGGTTGAACAGGTCCGAGAGACGCTGACGGGTGAAGGCCTCCCCGGCGCTCTCGTAGTGGGTGCCGTGAGAACGCTGTAGGGCCGAGTACGCCTCGTCCAGCACCTGTGATTCGGCCTTCGTCAACACCTTGTCGAGATCCATTTGCTTCGCACCTCCGAGTGAGGCTTTCGATCTTGCCGTAACGGGGCGGACGACTGTAGGGCGGATGGGCCCGATCGGGGTAGCAAATCGGAACCAGTTGCCGGCCGGATCCAATCGAGCGACGCCTTGGGCTTGCGTCACGGGCCGCGCCCGGCTGGGATGTGTGCTGGCTTATCGCTGGGGATCTCGACTGCCCCGTATCCCCGGTCGGCGCAGGTGCACGCGGCGGCGGTCGAAGCCTCGACCGGACCCAACGCCAGCCGTCGGACAGGCCCGCGCTCGCGCCGCTGCCCTGACCTGCGGGAGCGACGCCATCGCGTGCTTTGGTCACCGCTCACGCGCCGACTGATCGGACGGTGGGTTAGTCGGCGTAGCGCTCGAGACCGGCGGCCGCGAGCTCTTCGGGTGCGATGGCCATTCGGTGCTTGACGGTTGCGTTGAAGGTGAGCATGAGCGGCTCGGTGATGTGCGGCACCTGACTGGCGTCAGCCAGGTCGACAACCATCATGGCTCCCCGCCTAACGCCGTTATCCGTCATGTAGATCAACCTCGGGCTGGATCGCTCCGAGCGTCTCGCTGATCTTCTGCCCGGCGATCCCCCTGCCGCACGGAGGTGTTGAACGGCTCGTGCGGGAAACTCGCGTCGACGATGAACCTCATGATCTCGGCTATGAAATCTCGTGAGGTGGCAAGCGCTCCTGCCACCGCGAAGGGCTGATGTTCGTAAGCAGCAGGGGCGACGCAATTATGACTCGACGAGCGTCACCAAAGTCTCGGGGCGAACTCCGTCGAACTTCATGGCGTCAGCACCGGCCTGGGACTGCATCACCGCTTGGAAAGCGTCCATGTCCGGGATCTCCGCGATCAATCCGACCCGGTGCGCGTTGCCCGGGTCGACGAACGTCCGCACCGTGATGCCGAGCGGGCCGAACGTCTCGACCCGTCGCGGCGAGCTAAGCCAATGATCGACATCGTCGACCTCGTGGAAAATGATCAGAGTTGCCACTGTTCTACCTCGATTTCGGGGATCCTGTGCGCTGACCTGAACCAACGCCGGTGGCTCAAGCTAGCGGGACGGCGGATTCGCCACAAGGGCCAAGAAGACCCTGCCGGCTCTCAACGTTGGACCCGCGTCGTATGCGGCCGCTGAGAGGTCACGCCAGGGCATCGACCCCCCTAGCGCTGATCGTCGACTGCAGCGATCCGCGGCGCCAGACGGGCTTTTGGCTGAGGCGTTGTCGCACGTCCTCACTGAACGAAACACCGACGGGTTCCAGGTAAGCGACGCCGCGGTCGGGGCACGGTCGCTCGACTTCGGTGGCTCACGTGCCGACAGCCGCGCATCGGCATGTGCCTGTTATGTCCCGGAGGTCATGTACGCGAAGTGGTCGGATATGTCGCGCCGGTCGAACTACGGCGATCCGCGTCGGCGACGAGACGCGGCTGGTAAGACATTCGGCTTCGTCGTGACACCGCTCCTCCGCCGCGACAGTATCCGAGCCATGACCGCCGTCTTCGTCCATGGCGTGCCCGAGACCCCCGCCGTGTGGGACGGCCTGTTGGCTGCGCTCGACCGCGCCGACACCGTGGCACTGTCGCTCCCCGGGTTCGACAGCGCCCGGCCTGCCGGTTTCGGAGCGACGATGGACGAGTACGCCGGTTGGCTTGCGGCAGAGCTCAAGCGCATGGGTGACCCGGTCGATCTCGTTGGGCACGACTGGGGCGGCCTACTCGCGGTCCGGATGGTCTCGACTCGGCCTGGGCTGGTCCGATCCTGGGTCACCGACGCCGCGGGCATCGGCGACGTCGAGTTCGAGTGGCACGACTTCGCCAAGATCTGGCAGACACCAAAGGCCGGGGAAGACTTCTGGGCTCAGCAACTGGCGGCATCAACCGAGGAGCGGGCCGGTGTTTTCCAGATGTTCGGGGTGCCCGAGGAGCCAGCCCGGGACCTGGCATCGCACCTCAACCGCACCATGGCTGATTGCATCCTCGACCTCTACCGTTCGGCCGTGGACGTCGGAAGGCAGTGGGGCCCGGATTTCGCGGCCATCCCAGTCCCCGGATTGGCGGTCATACCCAGCGAGGACCCCTTCCTGAACGCGGCCTCGGCGACCACGGCCGCCGCACGGGCCGGCGCCAAAACAGTCGCCCTCGACGGGTTCGGCCACTGGTGGATGCTCCAGGACCCTGCCCGAGCCGCAACCGTCCTGCGCGAGTTCTGGGCCACCCTGACCTGACCCCGCCTGCTCCGGAGCGGCTCGGCCTGGGAAGGGCTCGTCCGCCAACGGGTTCGGCCACGAGTTCGGACAGCCGCCGCAAAGGGACAGAACCTAACCACCGGCACGACAGACCCGCGGCGTGGTTACTTGCGCAGCCACCCCGCGGCGCCTCGTGAGGCGTGCGATAACCGGCTACCGGGCACGCGGGTTTCCGACAAGATGGACCTGTGCCGGAGGTCGACATCGTATATCCGCGCCCGTGGGCGGCTGAGTTCCCTGCCCTTGCCAGCGCACTGGCGGATGTTCTTGGACCGCTCGTCTTACGTATCGACCACATCGGATCGACCGCAGTTGCGGGGCTGCCAGCCAAGGACGTCCTCGACGTGCAGGTGACGGTCGCTGACGAGGGAGCGCTGGGTGATGCAGTTGACAAACTTCACACCGCTGACTGGCCCGTACGTGGCCGCTTGTTCGATCATGCGTTGGACACAGGCAATGAGGGCGCCGATGATTCTCAGTGGTTGAAGGGCTTCACGCGTCAGCGACCTGACCTGCGTCGCGCCAACGTGCACATTCGGATCGAAGGTCGCGCCAACTGGCGGTACGCGATTTTGTTCCGTGACTATCTGCGCGCCCACCCCGCGGAATCGGCAGCTTATGGGCGATTCAAACAGCGTGCAGCCCTGCTCCTCCGGGATGACTTAGATACATATGCGGACCTCAAGGACCCGGTATGTGACCTCATCTACCTGTCCGCATGCCGCTGGGCAACAGCCTCATTCTGGCAGCCGTGACGCCGCGGTAGGACGCACGAGAGTGTCGTTCCAGCGCGCTTCTGATGCGCGAGAGCCGGCAGCACTCTGCGCGCTTTGGCAGGTCCGCCGCTTGCACGATGGGGATGGACTTACAGACGGTCGCAAGGCGCTTGTCGGGCGTCCTTGTGACCTGATGGTGGACCTCAGATCAAAGGCTGAACTGCGCGCTCTGAAGGGTCTCTTGCTCGCCCACTATGCGCAGCCTGTACGTGCCCTTCCCGGCGGGTAAATCGACCCACTCAGGAGGCCCGGATGTCCCTGGCCCGGCAGTGAAACGAATCGAGGGCCCGCCGATGGACTGGTCAGCGCTCGTTATGACGCTGTCGGCGTTCGCGTAGCCAGCAGAAAACCTGAACCGCTCGCGCCAGGTGGACTGAGTGACTGCCTGATCGACCCAGCCGCCGGTGCTGAAAGCGAAACTGTTCTGGCCGGTCATCGGTCGGACGTGGAAGCTCACGCGAGTGAACCGTCCGTGCGGCGAAATCGAGTCGACGGCGATCCCTGGGGCGGCTTGCGAGGCCATTGTGGGCGTCACAGCAGATGAGGGCTTGGCAGTGGGGTGCGCCAGCCGTGGCTGGGCACTGCAAGCGCACGTGGCCGAGACGAGTACCGAGAGCGCCGCCAATACTCCCACCGCGCCACTTCGCTTCATACCCGTCAGACGCTTCCCTGGGTGTCGGGGTTGCCTGGAGCCACCACGCTAGCCGTTGAACTTCGCTCTTACTCATGTAACGCGCAGAATGCCAATAGCGGACGCATCTCGCGATGCCGATGGCCGGCGGCGCTTGGCGCGTGGGCTAGCTGGCGTCTGCGAGGTAGGCCGCGAGGATGTAGACGGCGTGCCGGTCGAGGTTGCGGCGGGCTCGGTCGTAACGGGTGGTGGTCCGCGGGTCGGCATGGCGGGCGGCGATCTGCACATCGCGCAGCGCGACCCCGGCGTCGAGCAGGGTGGTGACGAAAGCGTGGCGGAGTACGTGCGGATGGACCCGTGCGCGATGCCTGCTGCGGTCGCCGTGCGGCGCACGACGCGGGCGGCGGCGTGGCGGTCCATGCGGGCTCCGGTGCGGGTCCGCAGGATGGGGCCGGTGACCCGGTCGCCAGCGGCGGCATCGAGCGCTCGCGCGACGGCGGGTGGTAGCGGCATCAGGGTGCGGGTGCCGCCCTTGCCGCGCACGAGGACGACGCGATGGCCGTGCTCGAAGCCGAGGTCTTCAAGGCTCACGGCGCAGGCTTCGCTGACCCGTAGACCAAGCAGGCCGAGCAGCACGATCACTGTGTGCGGGGTGGGTCCGGCGCGGCGGGAGTGGACGAGCATCGCCTCGAACTGCAGGTGCGTCAGCCCGAGCGTGGGTGATTCGGTTGGTCGGCGGGGCCGGCGGACGTACTCGGCGGGGCTGGCCGCGAGCATCCCGTCGATGACCAGCGTGCGGTAGAAGCCGCACACCGTCGACAGTCGGCGTGCCACCGTCGCTGGCGCGTAGCGGCGGGTTTCCTGCATCCACCGCACGTACAGCTCGATCATCGGCCTGCTCGCCGTCAGCGGGTCTACCCCCATCACGGCACACCAGTCCATGAAGGCCCTCAGGTCCAGCTCATACGCCCGTCGGGTGGCTCCGGTGAACCGGGCCAGGTAGCTCGCCGCCGCCAGTCGCAGCGGAACCAGCCCGACCGGCAGCACGGTCGTTGACAACGGCTCAGGTGTGAAAACGGGCTGCTCGTTCACGATGGCCTCCGTGACATTCCAGGACGGCGATCGGGATGATCGCCACCGGCACGATCAGCGCAGCGACGCCACGGCGCAACCGCCGCTAGCGGTACCTCGCGGGTCGGCCCCGCCGCCTCGGTGTCAGTGGATCGGCGGGAGGGCGTCGTAGCCCACGGAGGCAAGCCAGGAACGGGCTCGTCCGACCCGGCACTCAGCGCTGAATGCCTGCCAGCGGCCGATCAACTCGGGATGACGGTCGAGTTCGCGGCGGAATCGGGAAAACGCGCCGCGACCGTCGATCGCGTCGGTGAGCCGGTCGGCCACGACCCGGTCATCGAGGGTTCCGATGAAGTCGGCCATGTCACGCCAACCCTCCCGCGACCCCACGTTGGGCACCTCCAGCCAGCGGTCCGGTTCGAGGTCAGGCCTCGGCAGGTCTTCCTCGTCACCGCTCCAGTCCTGCACGACCGCCTCCGGCCAGCACGCACCGGTAGTCAGATCCAGCAGCCCGCCGAAACCGTGCTCGAGCCCGCCTTCCAACAGATCCGCCAACTCATCCAGCCCCGCCGGCACCGCCCGCCGGCCGGTCGGCCGCCCCCCGGTCAGCGCCGTCAACTGCTCAGCCAACTCGACATCACCCTCCCAGCCCCGGTCAGCCAGCCGGCCGATCAGGTCCTGCGCCACCGCCTCGGCACCAACGGTCCCGCCCATCAGCGCCACCACGACACCGTCCCCGGCCTGCTGGAGCAGCAGCCCGGGATCACGACCGGTGAGCAGCCGAACGACCTCAGCGCCATCCCCGCGATAGCAAGCCGCACTCAGCAACCGCAGGTCCCGATCAACATCAAGGAAATCCACGGACCAAGCCTCACCCCGAACGGGGCTGCCCTCAACCCCAAAGACATCACCCGCATGACCCCGCCGACTCGCGAGATGCGTCCGCTTAGTGGCATCACTTCTGCGCGGTTACTTCGCGGGTGTCACGTGGGGTTGTGGACATTGGGCTTCTGCCTGGACGTACGCCTCGTGGGTTTGCTCGTCGATCTGGCCGATGCGGGTCTTACCGTCGGAAAGGTAGACGGGCACATGCTCTGTAACGAGCGGGGTCTTCTGCCATTCGAGGGCCTGGGTGGGGCTGTCTGGCCGCGGACAGGAGTTGGGGCCTATCTGGGATGAGTAGGCGTAGCCCGTCTTGCCGTCGGGGACGCTGACGGCGATCAGGTCCGGCGTGCCGTTGTCGTTTTCCATCCCGTACGTCTGGCCGCTCGCGTTCACGCCCCACGGAGTAGCGCTGACCACGGCGTATCGAGCCGTCAGCCGCCAGCCGACGCCTGTAGCTGTGGAGACGGTGAGGCTGTGCTGACCGTGGGAGAGCGGCATCGCGTACGGGTAGGTGATCGACGAGCCCCGCGGGTTACCGATGTCGGCTGCGGTGCAGGCGATGCTGGTGCCGCCAGGGGTGACGGTGAGGGTCCCCGCGCTGAGACATACGAGCTGCAGGTCGATGCCGTTGGCTTCGGCGGGGGCAGGGCCGAGTTCGACGGTCTGGGTGCCGGTGCCGGTCACCTTCACGGGCGACGTCAACGGAGTGATCTTCTGCGCTCCGAGTCCGGGCGACGCCTGGGTGGTCGGCGACGGTGAGCCGGTGGGAACGAGCGTCGCCGGACGCCCCTGCGAGTCGGACGTGCCGGTGATGAAGACCGTCACGCCGACGACGATGCCGATGACCGCGAGAGCGATCGCCCCGGCTCCGGCACGCCGTCGCCGCTTGACCGTGGCGATCGCCCTGTGGGCTGCCTCATCGGATGCGAACACGTCGCCGACGAGGAACTCGAGCTGCGCTTGGAGATCGTTCGTCATCAGCACTCCTCACTAGCGTCGAGGGCGCTGATCGCCATCGGGTTGGCCCGCAGGCGCTCGAGTCCTCTCGACGCGTGTGCTTTCACTGTCCCGATGCTGCAGCCAATAAGGCTCGCTACCTGCGCGTCGCTCTGGTCAGCGAAGTACCGCAGGACGATCACCGCCCTCTGCTGACGGGTCAGCACGGCAAGGGCCTGGAGTAGAGCGGCTCGTGCGACGACATCACCGTGGGCGTCTCGGGCCGCGGTTTCCGGCGCGGTCGCCACCAAAGTCTCGGGTTGCCGCATCCGGCGTCGCCACTGCCGACGCGCTCCACGGACAATGACCTGCCGGATGTAGGCGTCGAGGTCCTGGATACCGTCCGCCCTCGACCACCGCGCATACGTTCGTTCCACGGCACCCTGGAACAGGTCCTCACCTGCGTACCGGCTGCCTGCGAGCAACGTTGCCAGCCTCAGCAACGACGTGCCGCGCTCGCGTACGAACGCCACGAAGTCCTCGTCAGACCTCGTCACAGGCTCGGCCAGCCTCGAAAGCGCAGTGCTCCCACACCCGTACAGAGTCCAACACCCGCGGAATGGTTGAGATGAGACCCGAGGACTACCGGGCCAAGCACCCGCTATTGGTAGGCACGTATGCGGGCATGGCGCGGCGTCACCGGAATTCGTGTCCAAGCCGGGAAGTGCAGGAGAGACTGGTCTCGATGCGCAAGCAATACAACTTCTGGCATGGGCCTGATGGACTCGACGTTTGGGACGTCGACCGGCTCATCGCGCTGTCGGTCGACCTTCCCATTGTGAAGGTCCCTTTATCGACCTTCACCGAGTTGGACTCCGACTACTGGTTCAAGGACGGTCAGATCCCCACGGTTCGATCGGTTGTTGATCACGCGCAGCTGATGCACGCGGCCGACCTGTCCTTCCCGGTGATTCTGGCAGCGGAGGGCAGGGTGATGGACGGCATGCATCGCATCGCCAAGGCATTGATGCTCGGACTGTCGGCAGTCGACGCGGTGCAGTTCACCGAGACACCGGAACCCGACCACCGGGGCGTTCGACCGGAGGACCTTCCATACTGATGTGACTGTCGTGTCGCGACCGTCGTTACCTGAGTGCGCGCTATTGGTTCCCCTCTGCGCCTGTGGCCGTGGGCCAAGGGCACTCCGCTCATATCCATTCGATAACAACGCCCTCAACGCTTGCGCACATCGCCCTAAGCTCGCCTACGACGGCGAAGGGCTGGCTCATGGCGAGACGTTCAACCAGCGGCCAACGCGCACAGACCGGTGTCTGCGTGATCGGTGTCGCCGTCGCCTTAACGGGTCTGGTCGGGGTGACGGCATGTTCAGCGGCGCTCCAAACTGCGCCGAAAGATTCCGCCGGCAACATCAGTTGTTCGTCGCACCAAAAGATTCCCCCGATCAGCGCCATCGTCGTACTGCGCAACTCCCTGTCGCATCCCTATTTGCAGGTTCACGTCGGCCAAGCCTTCGCCGTGTCTCTAACCTCCGCCGAGGGCGACCTAGACGTGCCACACGCCGACAACCGCGGGATCGTCTGTCAGGCGACGACGACGCCCACAGGCCCACGACGAACGGTCACGTTCGTCGCCACAAATCTCGGCACAACCGGGCTCGAGACGACGACCACCCACAAAGGTCGCAACACTTCGCCGCTGTATTGGGCGGGCGTGACGGCCACGGCTCCAGCGTCGACGGATGCGCCTCCGTGACAACGAGCCGCCGCCGGTCTCCCGAAAAGCGCGCTGCCGGATACCGCGCGCCGGAAACACCCGACCTTCGGCATGACAGATCAGCGGCATGGTCGGTTAATTCCAGTGATGCCGCATAGATCACCGAAAGTGCGCGGGCGCGGGCAGCAGTGGCATGGAGTACGCCGACCACCCAGTCAAAGTGCGCAGTCTGAGCGACGTCTTGGCGCGCACGTTACCCTCTCCAAACTCGCACGCTTGGCGCGGCCAAAGACAGATACGAGGTTCACCGCATGAGCACCCATGCCGACAGCTACGAGACCCTTCTTTACGCGGAACGGGACGGGATCGCGTTCGTCACCCTGAACCGCCCCGAGGCGCTCAATGCCTTTGACTCGACCATGATGCGCGAGGTCCAGGACCTGTGGCGCTCACTGCGGACCAACGACGACGTGCGCTGCGTGGTGTTGACCGGTTCGGGTGCGCGGGCCTTCTGCGTGGGCATCGACCGCAACGCCGACGAAACCTACGTCGTGTTCGAGAAGCGCACGCTGTACGGAACGTCGAACAACTACATGTATGACGATCCCGGGCGGTTCCTCGGCCCGAAGTCGAACGACCTCTGGAAGCCAATCATCTGCGCCGTCAACGGCATGGCCTGCGGCGGCGCGTTCTACATGATCGCGGAGTCGGACATTGTCATCGCCGCCGAGCACGCCACCTTTTTCGACCCGCACGTGACCTATGGCCAGGCCGCGGTCTACGAGCCGATGCTGCTGCGGCAGCACATCTCACTCGGCAACGTCTTGCGCATCGCCCTGCTCGGAGCCCGGGAGAGGGTCAGCGCAACGACGGCCCTCGAGATCGGCCTCATTACTGAGGTCGTCACGGCCGACGAGCTTTCGGCACAGGCGGCGTGGCTCGGAGAGGCGATCGCCAGCGTCGACCCTGACGTGATCGCCGGCACCCTCCGGGCGACCTGGGCGGCCAACGACCTTGGCCGTCTCGGCGCGACCACGATGGCACCGTCGATCCTGTCGACCTCGATCAATAAGGACGTCATGGCCGCCGGCAACCAGGCATTCGCCAGTCAGCCCCGGATCAAGCCCCGCATCCGCTGAGCCCGCCCGGCGCTCACCGGTCAGCAATCAGTGTCAGGGCCGGGAAGACCACGTCGGTGCTCAAGACCGCAGCGACACAGTCCTGGCCCCAGTGTGTGGAGCGTGCGGCCCTAGCTTGTCGGCGACGCTGAGCAGGCCATAGAGATCACCTGCGATCGGCTTCGGCAAGGTCGCATCAGCGGCGTGGTCGCGCGGTGGGCGCTTGCGGTTGACCCGAACGTTTAGCCAGATTGTTTGCAAGGGGTTGACCGGCGCTGGGTGGTATGTCCCGGGCGGCTGGTTGACGATGTCTGCTGCCGGGAGTAGATCGTTGACAACACTGGCATCCAACGGACGGCGGCAATAGTCATGGCCGAGGTAGTCGTCATCGAGTTCTCCGCGCCAGACGCGGTCAACATCTACCACCAAGTGAACAAGCTCCTCGGCTGGGAGGGCACACCGGACCCCGAACATTGGCCGGTCGGCATGATGAGTCACATCGCTGGAGAGTCGGGCGACAAGTTGGTCGTCGTCGAGGTGTGGGAATCGCAAGCTGCCCAAGCAGCGTTCATGCAGTCCCAACTCGGGCCTGCATTTGCCGAAGCCAAGGTTCCCCAGCCGTCGCGAATCGAGTGGTTCGCCAACGCCGGCGACATGCATCGCCACTGACGGTCAACCGTCGGATCGGTGAGACGACCGGCCACGAGCCGCGATCGTCGAAATGAAGACCGCACGATAAGCGCTGGCAATGCGTCGCGCCACTGCAGATTCTGTCCCTCGGCCCTGACTCCGTCTCGGTTGACGGCGACACCGCCGGATCGAACTGCGCGCCAAGACATCTCGCTTGCGCTGCAATCGGCTGGGTGACACAGGTGACCCGTCCAGCCGATGGCGGCATGTACTGATCCTGGCTAATCGCGCCGCGGCCGGCATTTGGTCCGAACCGCCGGACTTGCACGTGGTCGCCGGTACCGAGCGTCGCGTAGGGCGGCGGCGACGTGTTCGGGCGGCGGCATGTTTGCGATCTCGGCGGCGAGCTGCTGCGCGGCCGACCGGTGCCGGTCATCGCGGAGGACCGAGGTAAGCGCGGAGGTGATGGCGCCCGCAGTGACCTCGTGCGGCATGAGCACCTCGGCGGCGCCCGCGGAGCGGAGCCGGGCGGCAATGATGAAGTTGTCCGCGCTTTGCGGCACGGCGACGGCCGGCAAGCCATGCGCAAGGACCCCGAACGTTGTACCTGCTCCCGCATGGTGCACGACCGCCGCGCAGTGCGGAAGAAGCTGTTCCTGCGGCACGAACGGCCGCGCATGCACCTGTCCCGGCAGCCCGCCGAGATCGGCAGGGTCCACGTCACGGCCCGTCGTGACGACAACATTCACGGGGAGCGAGCACACGGCGTCGATCAGCAGCCGGAACAGCGCGAGATTGGTGTTGGAGAACGTCCCGAGCGTGACATAGACAACCGGGCGGTTCCAGACGTCCCCCGGCAGCTCTGCGGGAGGCGGCCCGCCGCGCGGCAGGGCGGTCGGTCGCAGTGGCCGGGCGCCGGAAAGCGCAGCGCCGAGCGCCGGTGGGCAGACTGTAAGCGTTGTCCCGCCCCGCTCGCGACGACCACCTCGTCACCTTGAGCAGCAAGCACTTCCGCGAAAGAAACAAGTGGCGCGAAGTGTCCGGTCTGCGGAACGCACGTTACGAGAACCCGCACAGTTTCCCCGTTCGCTCAAAGACGGGCACATCATCCACGCTGACCTCGACGCGCCGAGACTCATGACGCGAACAGTGGCCGGCGAGCCCGTTCTTCGCAGATCCGCAGCCAGCTGGATCGGACCGACTACGCGGAACGCCCTGACATCGGCAAGGTCGCATCAGCGGCCGTGGTCGGTTGGGTCAGCCGGACATGTACCAACCGGTGGGTCGGGCTGGAGTGACCACGGTGAACCCGCGCTCGGCAGCGGCCTGAGCCTGCCGTCGGTCGTAGGTCAGGAACTCTGTCTCGCCCAGCTCCATCGCGGCAACCAGATGGATCGCGTCGGCGGTGCGCAGGAACGTTCCCGGCGGCGAAGGCAGCCGTCCCGCTCGCCACAGCGCGGGCTCGTCGACCGACAGGAGGTCGACTTGACGAAGCAGCAGGCCGACCGCGGCTGTGTCGGCTTCGGCTCGCGCGGCGGTACGCGTGAGCTCAGCGATCGTCAGCTCGCTCGATGTGATTCGGTCCGGCACGGCTGACATGTATGCCGCCAGCGCCGCGCTCTCGGGCTCCTCGACCAGCAGCTTGACCAGAGCAGAGGTGTCTGCGTAGGTCACGACCCGCGGTCTTCTTCCAGCAGGTCCGCCGTCAGACGAGGGGCCTGCACTCGGGCAGGCAGTGCTGTCAGATCAAGCCCCGCCCCGACCCGCAGGCGTCCGGTGGCGACCAGTCGGGAGCGAGCATCTGCACCGACAGGGACCAGGACGGCGGCCGGCACACCGTTGTTCGTCACGAGCACAGATTCACCACCTGCGATCCGTCTGAGTAGCTCACCGGATTTGTTCCGCATCTCCCGCTGGCTTACCGACTCCACCGTTACCTCCGCCCTCACCGTAGCATGCCGTAGCACGGCGCCTGGTGACACCTCGTCGCCGCCGATCTCCACCTGAAACTCACGACTCCTGCCTTGGCCGAGCGACCTTCGGCACGACAGAGGGGTGCCGTGGTCGATCGTTCCGATCTGATCGTCGTGCCCGGGTTCGCGCAGAGGACCGACGCATGAGATGGCGCGCTCGGCCCGGGTCGCCGACTGCGCCAAATGACCCGGACGGCACCCGGATCGACACGAGGGGATGGCAGCCCCGCTGGTGACATGCCGGGCTTCGCGGTGCCCTTCGGCTATTGCGACCAATGCGGAATCCACGGTGGAATCGACGTCATTGGTCCCGGAGCGGGATCTTCCGCCTGGCGATTGGTGCAGCGTGCAGACCGACTTCACCGCGGTTCCCGACTGGTTCTCATGGGAGAACTCCGGCGCTTCGGTCGCGGTGGCCGACATCGACGCCGACGGCCGCCCGGACCTCGTCGTGCTCATGGTCGACGACCCGCCCGGTCAGAACGCCGGCTACTACCGGGTCGGCCGCGCTCTGGACGCGGCGGGCAACCTGACCGGCGGCTGGACCGACTGGCAGCCTGTCCCTGACTGGTTCTCGGCCGAGAACGACGCGTCTGGCATCGCCGTCGCGGACGTGAACGGCAACGGTCAACTGGACGTGATCGTCTATCTCATCGACGCCCCGGACGGTCCCAACCAGGCCTACTATCGCGTCGGCTGGTCCCTCGACCCCATGCAGGGCGTGGTTACCGGCGGGTGGAGTCAGTGGCAGCAGGTACCTGACTGGTTCTCCTGGCTGAACGCCGGCGGCGACGTCACCGTAGCGGACATGGATGGCGACGGCCGACTGGATCTGGTCATCTTCATGGTGGATGCCCCGGACGGCCCGAATGCCGGCTTCTACCGCAGCGGCGCCCTGAACCTGGACGGCACTGTCACAGACTGGCGGCCATGGCAGGCCGTTCCGGACTGGCGATTCTGGGAGAACCAGGGTGCCGGCATCGCGGTCGCAGACCTTGACGGCGACGGCACTGCGGAGCTGGTCGTCCTCGCGGTAGACAATCCGCCGGGGCAGAACGGCGCCTACTACAGCGTTGGGTGGCGGCTGGACGGTCGCGGCCGGCCGGCTGACGGCTGGGGTCCATGGTTGCCGGTGCCTGACTGGGGGTTCTGGGAGAACCAGGGCGCCGGGCTCGCCATCACGCCGCTCGGTCCGGCGCACGAACCACACCTCGTCGTCCTGGCCGTCGACCACCTGCCCGAGCAGAACGGCGCCTACTACCGGGTGCTCGATGCCATGACCGACCTGCAGATGGCCCCGCAAATGGGAGTCTGGCGGCTGCTCGAACAGAACTCCGGCACCCTGGCCGTGCATGCTGCGCTCTTGCGCACCGGTGACGTCATCTTCTTCGCCGGGTCCAGCAACGACCCCGATCGGCACAACGCCCACCAATACGGCACCACCGTGTGGCACTACCCAGGCCCCGACATCACCCAGCCGGCCACTCCCGTCGACATGTTCTGCGTCGGGCACGCCTTCCTGCCCGACGGCCGGCTGCTGGTGGCCGGCGGCACCGAGCAGTACGACCCGTTCCAGGGGCTGCGTCAGTCGATCACGTTCGACCCCGCCACCCTGACCTGGACGGCGCAGCCGGAGATGGTCGGCGGACGCTGGTATCCGTCCCTGCTGCCGCTGGGCGACGGGCGGGTGCTGGCCACCGCGGGGCTGGACGGGACCAGCGTTCTGAACATTGTCCCGGAGATCTACACCGACGGTGCGGGCTGGACGGCCCTGCCGGTATCGCAGCACTGGCCGATGTACGGGCACCTGTTCCTGCTGGCCGACGGCCGGGTGTTCTACAGCGGCGGCCAGTACGGCGACAACAACGGGGTGCGGCCGGCCGCCTGGGACCTGGTCACCAATGCCACCACGGACGTGCCGGATCTGCCCGCCGCGGGCAGCCGCAACCAGTCAGCCAGCGTGCTGCTGCCGCCGGCCCAGGCTCAGCGAGTCATGATCATCGGCGGCGGGCCGTACGACATGCACAACGAGGCCGGCGCCACCGCCTCAACCGCCATCGCCGACCTCACCGCTAGCGCGCCGACGTACATCCCTGCGTCCAACCTCAACATGGGTCGGATGCACCTGTGCGCCACCCTCCTGCCGGACCGCACCGTGCTGGTCAACGGCGGCGCCATGATGGAGGAGACCGTCGGCCAGGCGGCGTTCGGCGCCGAGATCTACCACCCGGACACCGACCGGTGGGAGATGGCCGCGGACAGCCGGGTGCCGCGTTTGTATCACTCGGTCGCCCTGCTCATGCCCGACGGCAAGGTCGTCACCGCTGGCTCCAACCCGCAGCGAAAGACCGAGGAACTACGCATCGAGGTCTTCTGGCCGCCGTACCTGTTCGCCGGCCCCCGGCCCTCGGTCACGCCGGCACAGCCCGAGGTGCATTACGGTGCGCAGCTGGACGTCACAGCGCCGCCGGCGGCGGGCATCGCCACAGCTGCGTTGATGCGTCCCGGCGTCACCACGCACTCCAGCGAGCTGGAGCAGCGGCTAATCGACCTGCCGCTTACCGTGACCGGTCCTGACGCGCTGCGCCTGCAGCTTCCTGCCTCAGCCAACCTGGCCCCGCCCGGCTGGTACCTGCTCTTCGTCGTCGACCAGGCCGGCGTTCCCTCGCCGGCCGCCTGGGTTCATCTGAGCTGAGAGGCGTTTCCCGTGGCCCTGCCGCACGAGTGGATGTTCTACGAAGTGATGTGGCGAACCTGGGCCCGCCGATCGCCCTACCCGCTGCCCTGGTGGTTGCAGCAGACGTTTCGCCGTTGGATCGACCAGTTCGACGGCGGCCTGTTCGACTCTAAGGAGGCAGCGCTCTCCTCGAACGCGCTCTATCGCTATTGGAGCATGGTCGGGGTCAAGGACGCGCAGCAGGAGAGTCTCGTGGGGCAGGCCGGCGAGATCGAGCCGGTCTACGAGCGCTACACGGTGTCGTTCTTCGTGGTGGACGCGGCCGGCGGGCTGCACCTACCGCAGTGGCTGGAGCCCGGCAGCGGATCGCCAGCGTTGGAGCAGCGGCGCCAGGATGGCTACCTCCCGGTCATGACGACGACGTACCGCCCGCCGATGGGTGTACGGGTCGCCCAACGGACTCTCGGTACCACCGTGGGGGCGCGGCAGCGCTCGATCGTGCTGAACCGGCTCAGCGTGACGCCGGCGGGCGCGGGTGCCCGGTCGGGTTGGCTGGGCGTGGCCGTGAGCCCGATCAAGCCGAGCGGGTTTGTCCGCCATGACCGGGCCGGACGCTACCTGGCCGACTCGCAGCTGACCTTCCTGCGCTACCGGCCCGCTGACCGGCGACTGGAGACCAACACCGGGTCCGGGCCGGTCTTCGACACCGCGCCCGCCTCGTACGGTCTCTACGGCAACCCCACCGGATCGTGGGACCCCGACCAGTACCTGGCCGCCAACCCGTTCGCCGACCTGGCCGCAGGCCGTCCCCTCAACGGCGCCGACACGGCGAACGACGGGAACGCCGGCCTGTGCACCGCAGCTTTCCTTTGGCCGTTCGACGTCTCGGCCGGTGGCGAGTTCACCCTGGACCTGCGGCTGCCGGTGGACGACTTCCGCAGCGCAAGCGACTTCGATGAGCTGGCCGCGCCGACCGCGTCCGACCTGGAGGCGGCCAACCTAGCCTTCTGGCAGGGCAAGCTGGACGGCTCGGGTTTGCAGGCCAGCCTGCCGCCGGTGGTGTCGCACCTTTTTGATCTGTACCGCTCGTGCCGGGCCGACGTGCTGATCCTGGCCGACGACGGGGCCATCCACCCCGGCCCGACCATCTACGACTCGTTCTGGATTCGCGACTCTTCCGTCGAGGGCATCGGCTGCGCACTGGCCGGCGATTCGGGGCTGGCTGGCGCCCAGTTCGGCCAGCACTACCCGCGGGTGTTCAACGCCGGCTTTGGCCCGCTCGGGCCGGTCAACGAGCACGGCTTCTTCGGTGGCGACCACGAGCGCAACGACCAGGAATGGGACGCCAACGGCGAGGCGCTGTGGGCGTTCGGCCGGTTCGACCGCATCCAGGGACCGGCCGAGGCGTTCGGCGCCAAGGTGTACGCGCCCTACGTCACCGACGGCGCCCGGTGGATACGCGACAACCGCAGCCCGTTCGGTCTCCTTCCCTCCGGGTGGAGCGCCGAGCACATCGGCGACAAGGACAAGCCGCACTACTGGGACGACCTCTGGGGACTGGCCGGGCTGTATGAGGCGGCCCGGCTGGCCGAGCGGCTGGGCCGGCCCGAGGTCGGCGAGCTCTGGGGGGCGTTCGACAGCCTCAAGGCTGCCACCACGGACTCGATTCGCTGGGTGCTGGGGCAGCAGGCGGCCCAGGGTCAATGGCAAACGTTCGTGCCGACCGGCCCGGCCGATGTCGGGCGGCTGGACTCCACGATCATCGGAGCGCTGTGCTACTTCCACCCGTCGCGGCTGTACTACGGGGCCAAGCTGGGCGCCGACGTCGACCAGGCGTTCCGGATGACCCTGGAGACGATATGGGCGCGGTTCGTCACTGGCGGATTCCGGCACGACGCGGCCTGGCATGCCTACGGGCCCTACCTGACACTGCAGTTGGCCCACGCCTTCCTGCTGATTGGCGACGTCGATCGCATGGACGCCTGCCTGGCCTGGGCGGTCGGCAATGCGGGGTTCTCCCGCATCTCGCGGACTGACAGCCCGGCCGACGCCGGCCAATCGTGGCAGGTGGCCCAGGGCGCCTGGAACGAGCAGCATGCCTACCCGATCGCCAGCAACCTGGCCGAGATCCCGGACAGCTGGTGGTACATGGGCGACATCCCGCACGGCTGGGCAGCAGCCGAGTTCACCCTGCTGCTGCGGGAAATCCTGTTCTTCGAGGCCGGCGAGGACGACGACCCGCACATCTACCTGGCCCCTGGCGTCGTGCCCCGCTGGCTGCGCGGCGACGGCGGGCACTCGGTGACCGTGTCCGCGGCCCCGACCATCTTCGGGGCGCCGTTCGGGTTTTCACTCCGACACGACGAAGCTTCCCGGCTTGTCACGATCGACATTCCCGCCCCGGTGCCCGGCGTGCGCTACGTCTACCCGTGTCGACTCGGCCAGGTCACGACCGCGACGGCTGACGCGGTGGCCGTGGAGGTGTTCGGTTCGGACGTCCACCTGCCCGCAGGCACCCGGCACGCGGAGGTCAGCTACGCGTGACGCACGAGTGGGACGCGTTCCACCGGTCCCACGCCGGCTAGCCTGACGCGCCGCCCGTCCAGCATCGCCGCGATCGGCTGGAGGATGGGGGCTCCACCCTGCTCGGTGAGGTCGACTCCACGGATGTCGAGTCGTCCTGACGGGCGAGCGCGAGCACGATGTTCTCGCCGCTGTCCCCGGCGAGCGGATGGTCCATGACGTGTCGGGCGGTATACGGCGCGTCCGGGTGCTCGCCAGTACACCAACCTCACCGACACGCGTTCCCGCTGCCGCTTGGGTCTGACCGGGCAGCTACGAGCCACCAAGCCAAACACCCTGTCATCGGCCAAGGTCGCATCAGCGGTCGGTTGTCTGCGCGAGGAGCGAGGCACTATCGCGCCACACGCTCTATCCGGCAGCACATGGAGTTTCGCGGTGGCCTTGTGGCGTTGCAGCACAGGTTCCCGAGCCCCGTCTAGCTGGGTTGTCCCGCCGCCTGGCGAGCTGCTTCGCAGACGCTGAAGGTGCCCTTGCACCCGCGCGCTTTGCGATCGGGTGACGGCCCGCTGTAGCTTGCCGCCATGCTGAGGAGCAGCTATCTCAGTCCGGAGCAGGCGGCGGCGGTGTATGACCGCGTTGGTCGCTGGCAAGACACGCAGGGTTTCTACGAGCGGCCGGCCATTGACGCGCTGGTGAAAGCGGGCCGCTTCGAGCAGGCCGACCACGTGCTGGAGATCGGGTGCGGCACCGGCTCACTGGCCGCCCGGCTCCTCGCCGACGTGCTCCCTGCAACCGCCTCGTACACCGGGCTGGACGTCAGCCCTCGGATGGTGCAGATCTGCAGCAGCCGGCTGGAGCCATGGGTTGACCGAGCACACGCTGAGCGGGTCGACGGAGATTCGTCATGGCCTTTTCCGGTTGGCGGCGCCGACCGCGTTGTGGCGGCCTACGTACTCGACCTGCTGGCCCCAGCGGCGCTCGCGGGTTTCTTCGCCGAGGCCGCCCGAGTGTTGCGTCCCGGCGGGCTTGTCGCAGTCTCTAGCCTGACCCCCGGGCACACAACAGCCACCCGGATCATCTCGCGTGTCTGGACCGGAGTCTGGCGGCTCAGCCCGCACCTGACAGGAGGTTGTCGTCCGATCGACGCGTCTGCTGCTCTACAGGACCGTTGGAACGTCGAGCAACTGGAAGTGCTCAGCAGGTACGGCATCAGCTCACAAGTGCTGGTCGCAAGGCGCGCCCCGGAAACGTCGCCGCCGAACTGACGAAGGTTCGGCTCGCGCGACAAAGAGAGCCTTGCGAGCCGTTGCTTGACCGGTTCGAGTGGGCGGGATCGGTGTCGTCGCGGCGCGCGGCTGGGCGGCGACGCGCGTGCGGAGCATCGCCGAAGAAGCCGGCGTCTCGGTGAAGACGATCTACGACACGTTCGGATCGAAGGCAGAGCTGTTCAAGGCGGTCGTGGACGTTGCCGCGGCCGGTGACGACGAGGCGGTGGCGGTGATGGGGCGCGAGCAGTTCGCGGCGCTGGCGGACGGTGACCTTCCGCAGCGCGCCGCGGCCGGCGCACGGCTGGCAGCTAGGGTGAACCGGCGCACGGTGGACCTGCGCGCGGGCGATGTTGGAGGTCTCAGAATGAGCAGAGTGGCGCGTACGGGAAGCGTGCAGGCCGACGTCCAGTCAACGCCCGCCCAGGTCTGGCAGGTGCTGACCGACGTCACCCGCATCGGCGAGTGGTCCCACGAGTGCCGCACCGCACAGTGGCTCGGCGGCGCCGACCAGGCAGCCGTCGGTGCCCGCTTCCGCGGTACGAACAAGGCCCGCTTCGCCCGCTGGAGCCGACCGTGCACGATCAGCGTCCTCGACTCTGCGCGGCGCTTCACCTACCGCACCAACGGTGGGCTCATGGGCGACGCCACTGAGTGGACCTTCACCCTCGAACCCACCGACAGGGGATGCCGCATCACCCAGTCCTGCGAGATCATCAGCCTGCCGCGAGCGGCCGAGTGGGCGATCTCGAAGATGCTTCCCGAGCACGTGGACCGCACCCAGGCACTGCGCGAGGACCTGGAACGACTCGGCGCGGTTGCCGCGGCGTGACACCTCGACCGTAGACGGTCCGAGCTGCCGCGACGAGCGCAGTGGGCGCCGATGCGGACTGCTGGCGGGTCCCAGGCGAAATATCCAGTATCAGTGAGCAATCTCGAGGATCATGGCTGCTCCCATGCCGCCACCGGCGCACATGGAGACGCAGCCGAGCGTCGCGCCGCGGCGGCGCAGCTCGTGAACCATCGTGATGATCATGCGCGCGCCGGTGGCCGCGATCGGGTGGCCGAGGCTCGCGCCACTGCCGTTCACGTTCACGATCTCCTGCGGGATGCCCAGCTTGCGTACCGCGGCGACCGGCACCGAGCAGAAAGCCTCGTTGATCTCGAACAGATCGATGTCGCCGAGCGTCAGCCCGGCCCGCTCCAGCGCCTTCGGGATCGCCAGCGTGGGCGCCATCCCCGTCAGCTTCGGCTCGATGCCGACCGACGCCCACGAGCGAATGCGCGCCATCGGCACCAGCCCGTGCGCGCTGACGTACTCGCCGCTGGCCAGCATGACCGCAGCGGCGGCGTCATTGATCCCCGCCGAGTTGCCGGCCGTCACAGTCGGGTTGGGCAACTCGGGGTGCAGGAAGGGAAGGGCGGCCAGCGACTCGACCGTCACGCCGCGACGCGGAAACTCATCGACGGAGAACTCGACCTTCTCGCCGTCCGGCCGGGTCACCGTCATCGGCACGATCTCGTCGACGAACGCACCGGAATCGATCGACGCGATCGCTCGCCCCTGCGTGTAGACCGCCCACTCGTCGACATCGAGCCGGGTCAGGCCCATTTCGATGGCGGTGTTCTCCCCGACGGTCAGCGGCATGTCGAACGCCGGCGCCTCCGGGGTGTTGGGGTTGGGCTCCGACATCCATGGCTTGTACTCACCCTCGGCATTGCGCTTCAGGCTCGCGGGCGCCGTGCTCAAGCTCTCGGTGCCGCCGGCGAGCACGACCCGTTCCATCCCCGCCTTGATCCCCGCCGCCCCCGTCGCGACCGCCGTCAGGCCCGAGGCGCAGTGCCGGTTGTTCGCCATGCCGGGCACGCTCGTCATCCCGAGCCGGATGGCCACGTTGCGCCCGATGACCCCGCCGCCCTGCATCGACTCAGCCAGAACCAGGTCGTCGACGTCCGAGACGTCCACCCCGGAGCGCTCCCACGCCGCCTGCAGCGCGACCTCGGCGAGCGCGAACGCGTCGACATTCACCAACGTGCCTTTGCGGGCCCGGCCGATAGGGGTGCGTGCCGTCGAGACGATGAACGCTTCCGTCATGTTCGCTTCTCCTCATTGGGGTTTGCCCAGCATAAGCGGGTGTCTCAGGGCAGCGTCAGTCCGAGCAGGGCAACGGCGTTGTCGCGCCCGATCAGCCGCACGTGATCAGCCGGCAGGTTCGCGAGCGATTCGGTCACGAAGTCCTCGGGTCGGCGGGTGCCTTCGGCGTGCGGCCAGTCCGACCCGAGCAGCAGCCGGTCGACCCGGATGTGCGCGGTGAGCTCGTCGACCCGGTCCTCCCAGAACGGCGTGACCCACACGTGCTCGCCGAAGACGTCACGCGGATGGTCCTTGAAGGAGCCCGGGTTACGGTTGGCCGCGTCGTCCATGCGATGCAGCAGGTCGGGCACCCATGAGCCGCCGTTCTCCACGCTCGCGAGCCGTAGGCCCGGATGCCGCTCGAAAAGCAGCTGGCACAGGGCAGCGGCGTAGAAGTCGGCGACGGCCCGGCCCTTGGTGAGGACCCCGCGCAGCGGCGACCGGAACAGCGAACTCTCGGCGCCGCCGGGCTCCCACATCCGTACGAGGGCGTCGTAGCCGTCCAGGCCTGCGTGGGTGGCGACGACGATGCCCGCCTGCGCGGCCAGCGCCCAGAAGCGGTCGTACACCTCGTCGAACGGTGAGCGGTAGCCACCAGGCACGGGCACCGGCGCGTTGCGCACGTTGACCGCCACAGCACCCCGGGCGATCGCCCGCTCCAGCTCGGCTTCAGCGGCAGCGGGGTCCAGCATCGCGATGTACGGCACGGCGAATAGCCGGCCGGCGTAGCGCATGCCCCAGTCCTCGTCGAGCCAGCGGTTGAACGCCTCGAAGACCTTCACGCACGCCTGCGGATCGCTCTTGAGCGCGTCCTCCATACCCACGGCGAGGGTGGGAAAGAGCAGCGCTCCCGCAAGGCCCTGCTCGTCCATCACCGCAAGGCGGCGTTCGCGATCCTGGTACTCCGCACGCAAGCGCTCGAGCTCTCCGAAAGCCTCGACGATCCGCTGCTGGCGGGGGTTGCCGCGATACCAGTCGTGGAGCGATCCCGGCCGGGCGACCGGATCGAACGTGGGGTTGGCGACGTAGGAGTTGACGGTGCCGCCGACGAGCAGCCGCCGGCGTCCGTCGATCTGCGCCCAGCGGACGCCGCGATGACCGAGCGAGCGATCCTGGTAGCGCGTGAACGCGTCGGCGGTTTCGTAGTAGTGGTTGTCGAAGTCGAAAATCCAGCGACTGCTGGGTGTCTCGGGCTGGGACTGGTCCACGAAAACCGGGAGCGAGCTCGTCAGACCGGAACGCTCACGTCGACGTTCATGAGCCGTCCCAGGTTGCCGCCCATGATCTTGCCGATCCGCTCCGGTGACGCGCCGTCCAGCGCGGCAAGGTAGCTGCGCGGCTCGGCGAGGCCCTCGGGGTGCGGATAGTCCGACCCGAAGAGCACCCGGTCTTCCCCGAGCAGGTCGGCGACCGCGTTCAGGTCCTCCTCCCAGAACGGGCTGATGTGGACGTACTGCTTGAGCTGCGCGACGGGGTCGCTCTGGAAGTCCTGCGGGCGCTTCTTGTAGAGGTCCTTCAGGGCCTTGAGCAGTGGTCCCACCCAGCTGCTCCCGTTCTCGATGACGGCAATCTTCAACCGCGGGTGCCGAGAGAGCGCGCCGTGGCAGATCAGCGACGCGACCGCGTCCTCCACCGGACGCCAGGAATGCAGCATCCGGAAGGCGGCGGTCTGGAACGGGAGCATTTCCCCGTTGCCGCCGTTCCACTCGTTGGTGTAGCGGTCGTAGCCGCTGTCGGACGAATGCAGGCCGACGAGGATGTCGTGCTCGACCACCTTCTCCCAGAAGGGATCGAACTCCGGTAGTGCGAACGAGCGCGGCCCGCGAAAGCCGGGAACCGGCGCCGGGCGAATGAGCACCACCTTCGCGCCGCGCTCGACAACCCACTCGAGCTCCTCGAGCGCCTTGTCGACAATGGGCAAAGTGATCACCGGGGTGCTGAAGATGCGGTCGAGACCCTCGTAGTTGAACTGCCAGGTCTCATACATCCACTCGTTCAACGCATGGATCACCACGTGCATCGCATCGGGATCGTCGCGTAGCCGCTCCTCGATCAGGCTGGCGAGCGTCGGGAACATCAGGGTGCGCTCGACGCCCTGCTCGTCGAGCAGCTCCAGGCGCGGGGCGGGCTCGCGGAACGCCGGAATGGCGCGCATCGGCTGACCGAAGATCTCCCGGGCGCTCTTCCCCTCCGGATTGCCCTTGCGGTAGTACTCCTCCTGCGCGCCCGGACGCGCGACCACGTCAAACGTCGGGTTCGGGATGTACTCGCTGATCTTGCCCTTGACGGCGATCTTCGTCCGGCCGTGCACGTCGACATAGTCGACGAGCCCCTTGTAGCGCGCCGGAAGATGCTTCGTCATCGCCTCCGGCGTCTCATACATGTGGTTGTCAGCGTCAAAGATCGGGATACGGCTGCCGTCCGTCATGCTGTGAAAGGTACCGATCCTTCGACGTTGACGTCAATATTGGACTCAAAGCTTTGAATGCGCCCGGCGACCCGGCGCCGGGATCGCATCCCGGAGGCAGCTGGCAGTATCACCTGCACCATGGGTGCGATACCGCTTCCACCGGGGCTGCCGCCGGACACGATTGGCCTGCTCGAGGGCCTGACGACCACGCGCGCCATCCGTCGCTACCGCGACGAGCCGGTACCACCCGAGGCGCTGCGCGCGATCTTGTTCGCCGCCACCCGGGGCCCGAGCGGGTCGAACCGCCAGCCGTTCCGCTTTCTCACGCTGGCCGACGGCCCGAAGGCGCAGCAAGCCAAGCAACTGATCGGCGAAGCCGCCCGGCGGATCTGGACCGCCAAGCGGGAGCGGGACGGCTACGACAGACCTTCCACCGGCTCCGGCGGCTCGGCAGACTCCCCCAAGTCCCGGATGGCCCGCACGATGCAGCAGTACGTCGACGACTTCGACCGGGTGCCGGCGCTGATCCTGCCGTGCCTCGTTCGCTATCGCGAACCGACCCCCAGCGAAGGTGCGTCGATCTACCCCGCGTGCCAGAACATCCTGCTCGCGGCTCGCGCCCTCGGCTACGGCGGAGCCTTCACCGGGTTCAACTTCGCGGTGGACGCGCAGCTGCGCGAGCTGCTAGCGGTCCCCGCCGAGGCGTTCATCGCCGGCACCATCACGCTCGGGCGGCCCATCGGCGGCCACGGACCCGTGCGCCGCCGCCCGATGGCCGAGCTGGTCTACGAGGAGAGCTGGGGTGCCTCACCGGAGTGGGCACAGGATCCGGCCGGCACCACATTCACCTCCGCCGGGCCGCCGCCACCCCGGTAGCGCGTCCTTTCCGGAAGCGGGGCGTCCCGGCATCGTGCGCACGTTATTGTCGAACTCGACGTCGACTCCGAAAGTTCTCGATTGCTGGAGGCCTGCCGCATGAGCGCTGCCGTGACCGAGAGCCGGATCAACGTCTTGGATCCGCAGTTCTACGTCGACCCGGCAGCTGCCTACCGCTGGCTGCGGGACGCGGCGCCGGCCTTCTGGGATCCTGCGCAGCGGGGTCTGGTGTTCCGCCGGTTCACCCCGCGCGCGATCCGCAGCCATGAGGAGCACGTCCGCGACCTCGTCACGCAAATCCTCGACGAGGTGGTGCCACTCGGCGAATGCGAGGCGATCGAAACCATCGCCTCCCGGCTGCCGGCCATGATGATCGGGGAGCTGCTGGGCTACCCACCCGAGCTGTGGGAGCGGGTGCGCTACTGGTCGGAACGCGTCATGTTGCTGGCCGGCCAGACCTCGCCCGCCGGGCCGCCGCACGAAACCGACCCCGGGCTCATCCCCGTCATGACCGAGTGGCTCGAGGTCACCACAGAACTGATCGCCTCCCGCCGGGCCGAGCCCCGCGACGACCTGATCTCCCTCTGGACCCACACCGAGGGCTGGGACACCCAGCACGTGCTCGACGAGACCATCCTCGTGCTCGACGGCGGCGCCGAGACCACGCGCACCGTCATCGGGTCGATGATCCGCGAGCTGGCCCTGCAGCCCGAGCAGCGCCAGCTGCTGATCGAGCGTCCCGAGCTGCTCACGACCAGTGCGGTGGAGGAGTTCATCCGCTGGGTCTCCCCCATCCTGAACATGCGCCGCACCGCGACGGTCGACCACCAGCTGCACGGCCAGCAGATCCGGACCGGCGACGAACTGCTGCTGCTCTACGGCGCCGCCAACTCAGACCCGCGCGCGTTTGCGAATCCGGACGTTCTCGATGTCACCCGCGAGCCCAACGCTCACGTCGCGTTCGGCTTCGGCACCCACGTCTGCCTCGGCGCGCACCTGGCACGCCTCGAGATCCGCGTCATGTTCGAGGAGCTGCTGCGCCGCATGCCGGACTGGGAACTCCAGGACCCCGCGGAACCGCAGATCCTGCCCGCCACCTTCGCCCGCGCGTACGACCGCGTCCGCATCCGGTTCACGCCGGCATGACCCGCGACGACCCCGGCCCGCGGCTCGCGGCGTGGCTCGCCCAGCAGCTTCCGGGCGTCAGCGAACTGCGGATCGAAGGGGTGGGCCGGGTCGAATTCGGCCACTCGGCCGAAATGCTGGAGCTGACGATCGTCTGGCGTCGCGGGGAGGACGAGCACCGGCGCGACGTCGTCGTTCGCCTCCGGCCGCCGGCTCCGGGCTTGCTCGAGCCCTATGACATGCGCCGCCAGTTCGACATCTTGCGCGCCCTCGAAGCGACGCCGGTACGGGCGCCGCGGGCACTGTGGATCGAGGAATCGGGCGCCGTACTGGGCCGCCCGTTCTACGTGATGGAGCGGGTGGCCGGCGAGGTCTACGAGCGGGAGCTGCCCGAGCATCTGAAGGCCGCGCCGGAGCGCGTCGCCGGGTTAAGAGATAGAGGGGTTTGGAGCGTCCGTAGATGGGTGGGTTGCCGTGGGGAGGTCGCGAGCGCGTATGGCAAGCCAGTGCGGCAACACATGGGGGCCCCTGGCTGCACATGTTGCCTGTCGGGGGAGGATCCAGCGGTGCCGCCGGGGCGCGCAGGCGTCACCTATGTGAGCAGCTGGCGTAAGGACCCGGCGTTGGAAGGTCGGTGGACTCCGGCTGTGCTGGCAGCGGTCTCCGGGTTCCAAGCGCGGTCCTGGCTCGCGGTCCCGGCACGCTGGACCGCGCGATAACCGGGGGGCATTCTCGGGCGCTTCTTCTGCGCTGTGGCGACCGGCGTCATTACCGGGTGTGGAGGCCTCGGGTGCCAGTCGGGGCCGTGGCTTCCGCGTTCGACGGGCTGGCGATCGAATTTCAGTCTCGTGATGATCGGGTGACCTTCGTGATCAACCAGCCTTACGGTGCCGCTGTATGGGAGGCGGTCGAGGTAGCTCGCCGGAATAGCAGGGCGAGCGACCGGGCCTTTCGGTATCTCCAGGTGCTAACCCGTGTCAGGACAAAGCGTCGTTGTCGGCGGTGGCGCTGACCGCAGTGAGCTCATTGACGTGCGTACTGCGCGGCGCCGCGGAGCTTCCTGCCGGGTTCGGGCTGACGACTCGCAACCATTTGCTGGCGTTCCAGTGCAAAGCCACGGCTGTCGATGACTCAAGATCGATTCCGGCCGCCCAGGCATGCTGCGGGTCCTGTGCCGTCACTGTATTGAGAACAGCGTTAGGCCCTGCGCCGTTCTTTACGCGGCTCCAGCGCCTGCCGTCCCAGCGGAGCGTGAGTGGCAGATTGCCAGCTCCCACGGCCCAGGTATCGGTTGGGGAGTCCGCGCTGACGCCCGCAGGTCCAGACCCTGCTCGTCGCGCAGGTGACGCAGATGCGCGAGCCATCCTTTGGTGGCTCCGGCCCCGTCGGCGCAGATCAGGATCGGGGTGCCGTGGCGGTGCGCGTCGGGGATCTGAGCCAACGCCCGGTCAGTCACGACGATGTGATCAGCGGCAGTGTTGGCTCCCGCGTTACGCGCCCGTTGCAGCAGGTCGAGCGCCTCGCTGGTGTCTTCACACCAGCCGGTCAGCGTGAGGAAGCCGAAGCCGCAGTTCGTACAGGTCAAGCGGGGTCCGTGTCGTGTCGATAGACGTTCAGTACGGGGGCCTCGGTGCCAGCCGTCGACGTAACCTTCGCCGACCCCGGGCGATGAAAGAGCAGACCGCAATGGAGCCGGGACCCGCAGTAGTTCGAGCGCAGTCGCTGGCCACCGACGCGAGGACCGCCGCCGCCGAGTTCCGCACGGCCGTGGATCAACCCGATATGACGCTGGTGGCCTTCTTCTGCTCGGCCGACTACGACCTTGACCTGCTGGCCAAGGAGATGCAGCGATTGTTCTTAGGCGTCGAAGTCGTCGGTTGCACCACTGCAGGGGAGATCGGCCCGGAAGGCTGCTCGGAGCACAGCTTGGCGGGAATGAGCTTTGGCGCCGCCGACTTCGCCGTGGCAAGTGGCGGTATCGAACATCTTCAGCAATTCGACTTCTCCCAGGCCGCCGCGCTAACCCAGGGGCTGATGCAGCGTCTGGAGCACAAGGCTGCGACTGCGACCGCTGACAACACCTTTGGGCTCGTGCTGATCGACGGGCTGTCTGTGCGCGAGGAGCCATTGACTCGTGCGCTTCAGCAAGGGTTGGGGCTTGTCCCGCTGGTCGGGGGTTCTGCCGGTGACGGCGTACGGTTCGCAACGACCTACGTGTATTACGACGGCGCCTTTCACACCGACGCGGCGGTACTCGCCCTCGTCAGCACGCCGCTGCCGTTCCAGACGTTGAAGATCCAACATTTCGTCCCGACGGATGACCGCGTTGTGGTCACCAAGGCCGACTCCGACCGCCGCATCGTCATGGAAATAGACGGCGAGCCGGCCACGGAAGCCTACGCGCGACTCGTCGGCGCGGACGCCGGGAAGCTCGATCCCTTAAGCTTCGCCCGACAGCCGATGGTGGTCATGATCAGTGGGACCAACTACGTACGTTCGATACAGAAGGCGAACCCGGACGGCAGCCTGACTTTTTTTTGCGCCATCGAGGAAGGTGTCGTCCTGCGGGCTGCCGTCGGCGCGGATCTGCTCGAAAGCCTCGACACGGGTTTCGCCGAGGTCCGCGAGCGTGTCGGGGATCCACAGCTGATCATTGCGTTTGACTGCATCCTTCGGAAGCTGGAAAACGCGCAGCGAGGCATTACCGACCGAGTGTCAGCGGTCTACCAGCGCAACCACGTTGTCGGGTTCAACAGCTACGGCGAGCAGTACCGCGGTGTGCACGTGAATCAGACGCTGACGGGCATCGCCATCGGCGGTCCCGCTGATGCTTGAGCAGCCGCCCGCCGACGCTCCCACGCCAATGGACAGCACGCGCGAAGTCGCTCGGTTGAACAAGATGGTCAGCGCGCTGATGGATCGCGCCGAACGCAGCGCCAGCGCGCTTGACTCCGAGTTCAACCTGTTCCAATCAACGATCATGCTGGAAGACCAGGTACGCCGACGCACGGCAGAGCTGGAGGCCGCCCTGCGTGAGAACGAAAAAATCAACCGCGCGCTGCGGGAGTCGGAAGCCAAGTTCCGCGGGCTCGTCAGCCAGTCGATGGTCGGCATCGTGGTCGTCGAAGACGGCAAGTTCAGCTACTCGAACGCGAAGTTCGATGAGATGTTCGGCTACACCGCCGCCGAGATCCGCAAGCTCGGGCCGCTCGATCTCGCCGTCGCGGGCGACCGCCCGTTCATCGCCGAGAACCTTCGCAGCCGGCAGAGCGGAGAAGTTGACCGGGTCATCTACACCTTCCATGGGAAACGCAAGGACGGCGCCGTGATCGAGGTCGAGCTCCACGGCAGCGGAATGGACGTCGGGGGTGAGCGACTTCTGATCAGCCTCGCCATGGATATCACCGAGCGCGCCCGTGCCGAGCGCGAGGTGGAGCGCTTACAGGAACGGCTGCGAGAACAGTCCACGCACGACGCGCTGACCGGTCTGCACAACCGGCGCCACCTCGAGGAGACCCTGCAACGGACGCTCCTCCAGTCGAGACGCGACGGGCGGCCCGTCAGCGTCATCATGGCCGACCTCGACCACTTCAAGTCGGTCAACGACCGCCTCGGACACCCGGCTGGTGACGAGGTACTGCGCGTATTTGGCGCCCAGCTCAAGCGGGCGGCACGTGCCGACGACGTGTGCTGTCGCTACGGCGGAGAGGAGTTCCTTATCGTCCTGCCTGGACTGGCCGCGAACCAAGCCGCCGACCGCGCCGAGCAGGTTCGCTGCGCGTTGGCGGCAGAACTGATCCCGCATCAGGGATCAGACATCGCCGTGTCCGCCTCGTTCGGGGTTGCCACGTTCCCTCTGAACGCAGACACCGCTGATGAGTTGATCGCCTCCGCCGATGAAGCGTTGTACGCGGCAAAGAGGGCTGGGCGCAACTGTGTCAGACTCGGCGCACCGAAGGCAGGTTCCGAGGAACGGCCGGTCGGGGACGGCCTCCCGGAGTCTGCCCACAGGTCCGTCGCTCCGGCCAAAGGCGACCGCCGGGCCCGCTGTCGTCGTCAACACAAGCCCGCTGACGATGCCGGGCCGCTTCCACGGGTCTGAAAACCTGCGTCCCTTCTGACGGGGCCGGCGGGCGTCGGCGCAACTCTGGTCATGGTCTCTACGGACAACAAGGAGACGGTCCGCCGCAGCAGAAGTCATCGCTCACTCGAAAGGTCCCGCGTGGGGTATGACGTCTCGACGATCAGGCATAGCGCCTGACGCCGCGCGGGTCAGGACTGATTTCGGGGAACCACACCCGACCACGGCCGCTGATGCGACCTTAGCCGATGGTCGCTCGCTTTCCCGAGCCGCAGCCGCAGGAAAGTGGATGTTGTATGGGCGGAGGTGACGGCCACGGAACCGCGAGGTGTGCCGCGGATCGGTGCAGCACCCTCGCCGCCAAGAAACTAGCGGAACACCCTTCGGAGCTGGGGCATGCTGGACACATGTCGGCACCGAGTCGGGGACCGTGGCACTGCCAACGGCCCGCCGTCTACCTCGACCACTAGGTTTGGGTTTCTATGGCACGCGCTGCCAAGGGTCGACCTCAGCAGCCGGTCCACAGCCAGGTCCTCGATGCATGTAGTCAGGCCGCTGCCGACGGCGTGGCCTTCCCCCTCTCATCGACGCACTACCTTGAACTCATGCGCACTAAGGACCCGCGGCAGCGCTTCGACGTGGCGGACGTCATGGCACCCGTCAGCTTATGCCGCACGCTCTTAAGCCGGGGCGATCTCGTAAAGCACCAGATTAAGACTGCCTTCCATGAGCAGGTCGGAAGACCGACCTTCCGACCCAAGCCGATCGAGGTTCTCGGCCGAGGAGTCGGCTGGGCGTTCACCGGAGCCGAGGTGCCGCTGCGAGTCAGTGGCCCTGAGGGCATCCTTACTGACGCCGACATCCCGGGCCTATCGGCCTGAGTGCGGCAAGCGAGTCAATATGGGGAGTACAACTTCCTCGCCGGTCCGAAGGACGAGGACCTCGAGCATCTCCGTAAGAGCGGTTACCGCCCCGAGGTCAACAAAGCCTCGTCGCAAAGCCGTGTTGACTTCGAGAAGAACCTTGTCGATTTGCTTGGGGCCGCGCCCGTTTCCGCCCGAGAGCTCCGCGTCTACCTCGTGTGTCGCGAGCTCGTCCATGAGTACCTGGACTCGTTCAACGAGATCTGCGCTGAATATGGCATCAGCCTTGGCCGCGACCTGGGCTTTGATACGGATACTCCTGGCTCAGGGCGCGCGAAGATGATGCGGTTCGCCGAGGCCATCCCGACCCTGAAGGTAGCCGTTGATCTTAAGTACGGCCTGTATCGAGACACGAACAGGACCTGGACGGTCAATCACCTGTCCGACATCGATGCTGTCGCCGAGGCCGCGCCGTATTGCCGAGTCGTTGTGTGCGACGCCGACACGGCCAGTCGCGCGAGGCAAACTAGGACGGCCGAAAAACTCGGCACGGTCATCACCGCTCGCCTCGAAGAACTCCTTGATCTGCTACCGGCGTGGTGGCCGAGGCAAAGATTCTCGGCGGCGACCCAACCGGCTGGGACGACATAGGTCCCGGCATTGGCTTCAACACCACGATGCCGACACCGTTGAGGAGAAACGAAGACGATCTCGCCAGCCACCGCAGGTGGACGTCAACAAGCATTCCGTGAATCCTGCAGTGGTCTTTCGTCGGCAGCGTTGGCCGAAAGCAGTCCCCTCCGCGCGGCGGATTTACTCGACCACGCTGCAGATGCGACCTTGCCGATGGTCGGTCGCTCGACACCAGTCTTGCGCATGAGCGGGTGTCGCCGGACGTCGTGGTGACCCCGACTCCTTCGGCTTTCCTGCTGGCTCATTCGAGTTCGTCAAGCGCACGGCGTCCCGTTCGAAACCTTCAAGGTGAGCGTCATCAATCAGCCGACCTGGCAGCAGGTAGACGTCCACGTCGTCCCGACCCAAGATCGCCCGAATGCGCCTAACGAAACAGTTCGCCCTTAGTACATCGACCGGATGGTCGCCCGACGTGAGAAAGCCTTCGACGCACAGGTCGATATCGCTCGCGTTCGGCTTCCCTGGTCGCTCTCCGCCTCCGCGTCCTCACCTCGGGCGACGGAGCCCGTCGCCAACAGCGTCGCACCAAACTCCCGTGCCAACTCCTGCAGTTGGTTCCTCTGCTTGATCAGCAGCTCGCGTCTCGAAAGCGCCATGTCCGATCACGACCTCACACCACGATTCCCGTCGGCGCCGGCGGTCTCGCTGAGGATTACGACCACCTGCACCCCAATGGATACATGACTGCCCTACCACCGAGCGGTGACGAATTCATATTTGCGGGACGTTCAACAACCGGCTATCTCCCTTCCCCCGGAGCGCGTCGCCCGGATGTCCGGGCGCATCTTTGACCAGATCGCCGCGATGCACAGCGTCGACCTGCACCTCACCGGGCTCCACCTGGTCGGCGACGGCCGCGGCTACGTGGACGACGAACTCGACCGCTGGGAGAGCGAGCTGCGCCGCTGGCAGCGCGGACCGCTGCCGGCTCTGGAAAAGCTGCTGGAAACATTGCGTGATCGGCAGCCTGAACCCTCCTCCGACGTCACCCTCGTGCATGGTGATCCGAAGCCCGGAAACTTCGCCTTTGCCGGCGATGAGGTCACGGCCGTCTTCGACTGGGAGCTCGCGACGATCGGCGATCCGATGGCCGACATCGGCTGGGCCGAGATGACGTGGCGCATCACGCCGGCCTTCGCCGGTTTGCCGGCCTCCCATTTCGACGAGCAGCTGACCCGCTACGCGGAGCTGACCGGCCTCCCCATCCATGACCGGCAGTGGTACGGCGCTTTTCAAGCGTTCAAGATGGCCGTGATCCAGCTGGTCGGCGCGATGCTCTTCGACCGCGGCTACAGCGATGACATTCGTTACGCGGACATGGCGCTGGGCGTGCATTGGCTGACCGAACTCGGCCTGCAGGCGCTCGGTATCTCCGACGAGCTGGAAGCCGGTCCGGTCACCCCGCGCCGCGAGCGTCTGCAGGAAGTGCGCCGGCAGGCGCCGTAGCCCCGACCGTCATCCCGACCCGAGCAACAGGAGCGAAACCCTTGGCAATCAGGGACATCGGCGCGCTGCGCGGAGCCGACGAGAGCCTCAACCACCAGATCGCCGATACGTTCGCGACGGTCGCCGAATCCGACATGGCCTGGACCGAGAAGATCTGGGGGTCCCTGGCCAGGACCGACGGGTCGCTGCAGGTCGATCTCGGGATCGGCAAGTACCACAATCGAGGCATCATCGATGGTTTCGCGGGGGTTTCCCGTGGACGTGAGCAATGGACGGTGCGAGGCAGCCGGGAGCTGGACCCGGCGCCTGAAGAAACCGCGATCGGCCCGATCCACTACGAGATCGTCGAGCCGCTCAGGCAGGTGCGCTTCCGGCTGGAGCCGAATGACGTGCAGCCCATCTCTTTCGACCTCGTGCTCTCGGCGGTGACGCCACCGTTCTTCGAGGAACGCAACCACGTGCGTAACCGCCGCACCGGCCGCATTGACGTCAACGTCATCCGCTACCACCAGGGTGGCTGGGCGTCCGGCACGGTGACCGTCGACGGGCAGACGCATCCGGTGAACGCCGACGAGTGGTTCGGCTTCCGTGACCACTCGTGGGGCGTGCGCCAGGCCGTCGGAGCGCCGCCGCCCGACCTGATCCGCGCGCAGCCACCGGCGCGGCCGGCCACGGCGTCGGCTGCGGCGCGCGGCGGCATGAAGTGGAGCCCGGCGTTCTTCCGACGGCCCGACGGGACGTACTACGAGACGGCCATCTTCCTGACCGAAGGCGTCTGGGACTACAGCTCGGCATACATCAACGACGCCACCGGCGGCCAGGCCGGGGTGCGCCGGGTCGCGCCGCGCATCAGCTACGACCCGCGCACCCGCTTCGTGCGGGGCGGCGAGCTGCACCTGACCATGGAGACCGGCGAGCAGCGGGTGATCGAGGTCGAGGCCCTGGGTGATTCGGGATTCTTCCTCAAGACGGGCGGGTACGGCGCCTGGGCGGACCACATCCACGGCTCCTGGAAGGGGCGGCTGCACCTCGACGGCGAGTACATCGCCGACTGCTGGGACGACGAGCACCTGCGCTCGCTGGGCCAGTTCCGTGACACGCCCATCCGGGTCCGTGAAGGCGACGCCGTGGGCTACGGAATCATGGAGAGCATCATCAGCGGTGTGTGGCCGGAGCTCGGATTGGCTGCGGAGTCCGACCATAAGGTGTCCTACAGCTAGCCGAAAACCCTGGCAATTCCAGCGATTCTCGATGCGCTCAGATGGGAAGGTGGGCATGACGACTGTCGCCGACATCCTTCGGCAGCGCGCTGACAGCGGCGCCGATGCGCTGCGCTTCGGCGACCGGTCATGGTCGTACCGGGAGCTGGCGTCCGAGGCGAGCCGGCGGTGCGCGCTGCTCGGCGAACGTCTCGAGCCCGGCCGCCCGCCGCACGTCGGCGTGCTGCTCGACAACGTGCCCGACTACCTGTTCTGGCTGACCGCCGCGGCACTGTCGGGCAGCGTGATCGTCGGCATCAACTCCACCTATCGCGGCGATCAGCTCGGGCAGCTGATCCGTCACACCGATTGCCAGTTGCTCGTCACGGCTGACGCCCACGCGCCCCTGCTCGCAGGCGTGGAGACGGGAGTCTCGCCCGACCAGGTCCTCATGGTCGACAGCCCCGAATATGCCGGCGAAATCGCAGCGCAGCCGACGGCAATGCCGGACGTCCTGGTGACCGAGGAAGACCTGCTGCTGCTCATCTTCACCTCGGGCTCGACCGGCCTGCCGAAGGCGGTCCGCTGCACCCAGGGCCGGCTGGCCCGCACCGGCGCACACGTCGCCAACATCGCCGACCTGGGCGCGGATGACGCGGTCTACGCACCGCTGCCGTTCTTTCATTCCAGCTCGCTCTTCACGGGATGGGCGTCGGCGTTCAACGCGGGGATCCCGCTCTCGACCCGGCCGCGGTTCTCGGCATCGGCCACGCTTGCTGACATCCGCCGGTTCGGGGCGACCCTGCTCAGCTACACCGGCAAGGTCCTGAACTACATCCTGGCGACACCGGAGCAGCCCGACGACGGCGACAACCCGCTGCGCATCGCCATCGGCAACGAGGCCTCGACCCGTGACATCCGCGAATTCGCCCGCAGGTTCCACACCGGGGTGCGCGACAGCTACGGCTCCACCGAGGGAATCATCATCATTCGCCGCGATCCTTCGATGCCCGAAGGCGCTCTGGGTACGTGCGACCCGTCGGTGAAGGTCATCGACCATGAGTCGAAGCTGGAATGCCCAGCCGTGACGTTCGGACCCGACGGCCGTGCGACCAACCTCCACGAGGCGATCGGCGAGATCGTCGAGACCGCGCCCACCAACGGATTCGAGGGCTACTACAAGAACGAGGAGGCCACCCGGGCCCGCTTTCGCGACGGCGCCTACTGGTCGGGAGACCTGGCGTATCGCGACGTCGACGGCTGGTTGTATTTCGGCGGCCGCTCCAACGAATGGCTGCGGGTGGACGGTGAGAACTTTGCCGCCGCACCCGTCGAGGCCATCGTCGCCCGCTACCCGGACGTCCGCTCGGTCGCGGCGTACGCGGTGCCGGACGATCCGGTGGGTGACCGGGTCATGCTGGCGTTGGAGCTGCAGGACCCCGACTCCTTCGACCCCAGCGCGTTCGACGCGTTCCTTTCCGGCCAGCCGGATCTGGGGCCCAAGTGGGTGCCGGCGTTCATACGCGTCACCGGCGAGCTGCCGAAGCTCGCCAGCATGAAGGTGGACAAGCGGCGGCTGCGCGACGAAGCGTGGCGGGCCGGGCCCGTCTACTGGCGGCCGTCCAAGGGCGAAGCCTTGCGCGCCATGTCAGCCGAGGACCGCGTGGTGCTCGATCCCTTGCTGCCCTAGGACTTTCGCCGGGACGGGCGCTTGATGGCCTTGATGGCCTTGGGCCGCGCGATTCCCAGCGCGTTGGCCCACAGAATCGTCAACTGCTCGACCGCGGTGTCGAAGTCGGACTTCCAGCGTCCGGCGAAGAGCGCGTCAGCAAAGGTCGCCACCATACCGCCGAGCGCGAGACCCGCGTAGCGACCGTCGACGTCCTTGTCAGCAAGACCCTTCTTCTGCAGCCGGGCCACCGAGGCTGCGAGCCGCGCGCCGAACTCCTCCTGGCGGCGGTCGCGCACCTCGCGCACCTGGTCGTCGTAACGGCTCACCTCGACGATGACCGACATCAGCTTGGCTTCCTTGCGGTACGCCGCCAGATACGAGCGATTCGCCACCCGGATGCGCTCGTACGGCTCGTGCTCGTGGGATTCGTCAGGCGCCAGATCGTCCATCGCCAGCAGGCGTACTTCCATCTGCTCGGCGATCTCGCGGAAGAGCTCTTCCTTGGAGTCGAAGTAGTGATAGAACGCGCCGTACGAGACCCCAGCCTCGGTCGCGATGTCAGTGATGCGAGCGCCCAGGAAACCGTCGCGAGCGAAGACGACCTTGCCGCCCTCGACGAGGCGCGCCCGGGTACGACGCCCCTTGGCTGAGCGCGGCTCGTTCGCCTTGTCAGAAGGTGTCGAGACCGCCTCCCATGCCCCAACCATGCCGGCAGTCTACGCAGGCGGCCCGTTGCGATCTGCTAGGGCAGGCCAGCTCCCGGGACGCTGACGCGCACCGTCTCAACCACGCCGGTTCGCCTGCCCTGCAAGGCTTCAGCGCTCCAGTCGAGCGCCGAAAGCAGGAAGAGCGTGCGGCGATCGTCGCCTCCGAGGGTGCAGGCGATAGCCATCCTCTCCCCCATCGCCAGGCGATCGGTCACCTCGCCCCCGGGCAACATCCGGCGGAACTCGCGAGCGAGCGGGTAGCCGGCCCAGATGCCGCCCTCGGCGTCGAGCGCGATGCCATCGGGGGCCGCATCGCCCGTCTCGGCAATCACCCGGCGCCCGCTGAGGTTCTGGGCGTCATCGATGTCGAACGCGGTGAACCGGCGGCCGATGGATTCGGCGACGATGAGGGTTCGGCCGTCGGCAGAAATGACCGTCCCGTTGGGGAAATCGAGCCCGTCGGCGACGATCTGCGAGCTGCCGTCAAGCCTCACGCGGACCAGCACGCCGGTCCCGCGCTCGCGCGGATAGCTGCCGACAAAGGCCGTCCCGTCGGCCGCGACCACCATGTCGTTCAGCTCATCAGCGACGAGTCCGGCAAGGTCGGCGTGCATCGCGCTGGTGCCATCGGGAGCGAGGCGCAGCAGCCGGCGATCGGTCATCGAGACGATGAGCACCGATCCGTCGGGCAGGAATCCCAGCCCGGAGGGCTGCTTGCCCGGCAACGCGAGGCGCATCGTCTTCTGGCCAGACATGGTCGTGCTGTAGACGGCCTCGCCGTGCATGTCGGACAGCCACAGCGCGCCGTCGCGCCAGCGGGGTCCTTCGCCGAAGACGAATCCGTCGGCAAGGAACGTAGGAACGGCGCCCGGCTCGAGCACGCTCATCGGACCCTCCCGGTAGCGCGTTACGGAAAGATGGCCCCGCGCAGCGTCGGCTCGGCCGCCGATTGCCTCGCGTAGAGCCCGCGCTGCACGGCCCTGAGTAACGCGTTGCGCGTCTCGCGGGGGTCGAGGAGCTCATCGAAACCCAGGTTTTCCGCCGACCGGTAGGACGCCGCCAGCTCTGAGTCACGCAGCGCCGTGGCCAGGTCGTCACTCGCGCCCATCGCCGAACTCTGGGCGGCGGCCCCCATCGCGCCGAGGGTCGCCCCTGGATAACCGAAAGAGGCGATTTGGCCGTCGAAACCAGCCATCGCCATCACCATGGATCCGAAGCCGTAGGCCTTGCGCAACGTGAGGTGGACCTTGACGGTGGATGCCACCGACTGTGCCGCGAACATCCTTGCGCCGCTGCGAAGAACGCCGGCCTTCTCCGAGCGGGTGCCCGGCAGCATCCCCGGATTGTCGGCGAGGAAGAGCAGCGGCAGGTGAAACGCATCGGCGACGGAGATGAAGTGCGCCGCCTTGTCAGCGGCGTTCGCATCGATCGCACCGGCCATCACGCGCGGCTGGTTCGCAACGATCGCGACGGGATCGCCGCCGAGATGCGCCAGCGCGCAGATGACCCCGCGCCCGAATCCCGGCTGCACCTCGAACCAGTCGCCGCGGTCGACGACCACGTCGATGACGCGGCGCATGTCGTAGACCTTGCGGCCTTCCCGGGGCACCAGTTCGATCAGCTCGGGCGTCGCGCGCGGCCCGCTGTCCTCGACATGCGTCGCGCGCGCCGGGTAGGACCAGGCGCTGGAGGGAAAGTAAGACAGGTAGCGGCGAATCTGCCCGATCACGTCGGCGTCGTCGACGCCGACGTTGTGCACCAGCCCGCTGGCCACGGCGATCCCGGGCCCGCCGAGATCCTCCTTGGTGACGTCCTCACCGGTGGATTCCCGGACCACCGGCGGGCCCGCCGTGAAGACCGAGCCCCCTTGCGTCATCAGGCAGAAGTCCGACATGGGAGCGATCAGTGCCCCATGGCCGGCCGATGCGCCCATCACCCCGGTGACCACCGGCACGAAGCTGGAGCAGCGGGACTGCATGATCAGGTCAACCGGGGCCCGGCCGCGGCCATGGTCGCCGGGGCGGAACCCGGCTCCCTCCAGCAGCATGATGAGCGGGATCTTCTGCCGCAGCGCCTGCTCGGCGATGCGGTAGCGCTTGGAATTGCTGATCGGTCCGATGGTGCCCGCGATGGTGGTGAAATCCTCGGCGCCGACCATCACGGGGCGGCCTTCGATGAGTCCGGAGCCGGTCACGATGCCGTCAGCGGGGACCTTTCCGCCTGCCAGCGTGCCGATCTCGCTGAAGCTGCCGGGATCGAGGAGCGCGGCAATCCGTGCCCGGGCATCGAGCTTGCCCGCCGCCCGGTGACGCCCGAGGCGCTCGGGGCCTCCCATGGCATAGCTGGCGGCCCGGCGCTGCTCGAGGTCGTCAAGCGTCACCTGCCACGCCGTCGGCTCCATCCCACTCACCAGCAAGACCCTTTCGCCGTGAAGCGCAGCATGCGCAGAGATCTAGAGCTTTCACCCTTTCCGCCTGGGAATCGTAACCTTCGCCGGCAGCCGGGTTACGCGCAGGTGGGGGGCCTCGGCGGGGCTGGAAGCGCCGTTGCCCGTCGACCCTGAGGACCGGCCCGGCTACCGGGAGCGCATGGCAGCGAGATTCGCCTGGAACTCAGCAGCATCGAACGACTCGGACTCGCTCTTGAAGGCGTCGCGAGCCTCGGCGCGCAGCCGATCGCGCAGCGGCGCGTTGAGGATGGCCTTCGTTTCCCGCAGCGCCTGCGGGGGCAGTTTCGCCAGCTTGTGGGCGAGAGCGAGCGCCTTCTCCAGTGACTGCCCGGTGGGAACCACTTCGTTGACCAGGCCGAGCGCGAGCGCCTCCGCCGACGTGATGCGCCGGCCGAGATAGACGAATTCCTTCACCTTCGGCAGCGGCATCTGGGCCGGCCAGGTGAAGACCGCGCCATCTGCTGCTGCCAACCCGAGCGAGACGTGCGGATCGCTGAAGTACGCCTGCTCCTCCATCACGACCAGGTCGCACAGCGAGGCCAAGCTGCAGCCCAGACCTACCGCGGGGCCGTTGACCGCGGCGACGATCGGGACCGGGAACGATGCGACGGCCTGCACCAGCGCGCCCGCCTCGGTCAGCACGTCAGACCTCAATTGCGGGTCATCCACCATGCCCTGCAACAGGTTCAGATCGCCGCCGGCGGAGAAGGCCTTCCCGGCACCGGTGAGCACGGCACTGCGGAGCCGGCCGTCAGCGGCCAACCCCGCCCAGACATGGGTGATCGCATGATGAAGGTCGGCGCTGGCCGCGTTCAGCGCTTCGGGCCGGTTCAGGGTGACTACTGCGACGGGACCATCCCAGCTCACCGCCACCACGTCACTATTGGCGTCACTATTGGCGTCACTTATGGCGTCACTCACGCCGTCGCCCACGCTGAGCCTCCTCGCCTGCACCCTCGCGGCAGCCGACGTTCTTTGAATTCGACGTCGGCCCATAGCCGAGTCGCCAGGATACCTCCGGGCCCGCAGCCAGCCTCCGCACCAGCTCCCCACCTACGAGGTCGGCAAGCGACGCCTGTACCTGGCGCCTGCAAGCACGGCCTGTCCATCGACGGCTGACGGCACGATCCGGCCACCGCGCGTCCTGTCCGGGACCGATGGCCCTAGGGTTCGGGACCCAAGGCTCCGCTGCGCCGACCCGTCGGTCTGCAGGATGACGAGAACCGACATCCCGTCGACACGGAGGCTCCCATGCCGGTCCTACCCCACGACGCTGCCGATCTCTACCTGGCCCCCCTGCTGCTCGTGCTCAATGAGCGCCTCGAGGAGCTCAGCCGGCTCGAGCTCGACGAGCTTCACATACACGTCGGAGTAACGAGCGACCAGCCCGACTGGAACCGCGAGATTCGCGAAACCGGCCTGCTGCAAACCATCGGCCATCTGATCGATTGCCACCACTGGGCGCTGTCCTGGCACCCCCGCGGGCTACTGGTCAGCCACGGCCAGCACCAGGTCGTTCTCGGCACGCCCGCCACTTTCGCCGAGTACCTAGAAGGCGCGTACCAGGAGCGCGTCGTCAAGGAAAGCGACTGAGCGACGAGGTCCGGCCTCGCTCACCTCGTCGCCGCCAGCCGCACGCCGGGTCGGGCACGGCGTTCACCTCGGGTCTGGGGGACTCGCGCCACGCGAGCCCGTGACAGCTGATCGGTCTGGCTTCGACACAGCCCGTCAATGCTGGACCCAATGCTGGACCCACGAGTGGTCGCGCGCCTCGCCTCCCGGATTACGCGCGCCCTTCGACCTCGACCGGAGGCAGGCTTTCGACGTCGTCCTTGCTGATTTTGAGTCGCACCTCAGCGCCGACGCTCTCCACCGCTGATATCGGAAGGGTCACTTCCCGGCGCCCCCAGAGATGCCCTTCGGCCAGCAGCAGATGCGTCACGTGACCGTCGGCCGGATCGATGACCAGCCCTTGCACCTTCCCGATGCGGCCGTCGGTCGCCTCGACGGGCTGTCCGCGGCGCACGGCCACCTCGCCGACGGGGAGCTTGTCGTACACGATCGGCTGCGGCGCGTTTCCCCCGTAGTCGTCGAGCCCGCCCAACCGGCCCAGGCCCAGCCCGTAGTACGGCCACGACAGGACCTGCCCGTCGTAGCCCCATTCGGCGCCGGCCTCGGTCAGGAACTCGGTCTCCTCGGCACTTTCGTAGCGTTCGAACTCCGCCAGCGTGCACCGCAATTGAACTTCGGCCTTCGCGCCGTCGGTGCCAGAAACCTGCTCGAGCGGAATGAGCCGGCCGAGTCCCCAGCGGTGCTCGGGCTCGACGACGAGGTGAGTCATGACGCGCGCGACGGGATCGACCACCACGGAAAGCAGCTTGCCGCACACCCCGTCGACGCAGCGCACCGCGGCACCGATCTCGAACCTCGTCACATCGCTCACAACCGTCCCGCCCCGTTTCCGTGCGCCCGCGATGCCCATGGGGACGCGCCATTGGATTAGTGGTTGACGCCCTGATGATGGTGGCACCCCAGCGCCGGTGCAACCACGCCGGGCAACCGGCCGGCGCGTTGCAACGCGCAGCTTACGGGGGGCTCCCCGCCAGGCGATACGGTGACGCGCAATGCACGGCACCGCGTACCGAGTCCTTCCGCAGGTCTGGTTCGTCGTTGACGACGGCGGACGCGCTGCGGCCGGCTATCGGGGACAGGCCGGAGATTGCGTCGCGCGTTCGATCGCCATCGCCGCCCAGCTGCCCTACCAGACGGTGTACGACGCGCTCAACGTCGCCGCCAGGCGCGAATCACCGCGCGGGCGCACCTCCTCCGCACGTAACGGCGTCGCCCGCCCCACGATCCGGCGATTCATGAAAGAACTCGGCTGGAGCTGGACGCCGACCATGCGCGTCGGCAGCGGCACCACCGTCCACCTGTGCCCCGAAGAGCTGCCGCTCGGCCGCCTCGTCGTGTCGTGCTCGAAACACCTGACCGCGGTCATCGACGGCGTCATCCACGACACCCACGACCCGTCACGGCACGGCACCCGATGCGTGTACGGCTACTGGAGCAAGCCCGAGAGCGCCCGCTTCATCGCCGGACCGGCTGACGTCCGCCTCGCGCCCTGACCTCAGACGAAAATCGGCACCGACTTGTAGCCCCGAACGGTGCTGGTGTGCAAGCGCACGGCATTTTCGTGGTCCACGTCCCACGTCGGGAACCGGGCGAGCGTCTCCTCGAGCGCGATCAGGCCTTCCATCCGGGCCAGCGCCGCGCCGAGGCAGAAATGCGCGCCGATACCGAACGACACGTGCTGCTCGGGCTTGCGCTTGATGTCGAACTCGTCCGCCCGCTCCCAGACCCGATCGTCGCGGCCCGCGGCTCCCGTCAGCAGCAGGATCTTCGAGCCGGCGGCGAGCGTCTGGCCGTGCAACTCGACCGGACGCGAGAGCGTCCGCCCCTGGACCGGTGACGGCGCCTCGAAGCGCAGCAGCTCCTCGACCGCCGCGGGAATCAGCTCGGGATTGGCTGCCATCTCGGCGCGTTGGTCAGGGTGCTCGGCAAGGATCACGGCTGCCCAGCCGAGCAGCCGCGCGACGGTCTCGGTGCCGGCACTGATCAGCAGGTTGGCGAAGTCGGCTGCTTCCTGGTCGGTGAGCGTGCGGGGCTTCCCGTCCTCGGTCAGCTCGGCCCGGGTGAGCGCCGTGATCATGTCGTCGCGCGGGTTGCGGCGCCGGTCGGCCAGCTGCTCCTTGAGGTAGGTGTTCAGCGCGATCTGCGCGCCGAAGGAGACATCGTTCACCATGCCGACGCCGGGTTCGATGTGGAAGACGGTGTTGATCAGCGCGAGCACGGCAGGCCGGTCGGCCGGTGAGACGCCCAGCAGGGACGAGATCACCAGCGACGGGAGCTGGGCGCCGAAGTCGTCCAGGTAGTCGAACCCGGCGCTGCCGGCCTGGGCGTCGAGCAACTCGCGACTGATCTGGCGAATGCGGTCCTCGAGCGCCCCGACCCGGCTGCGGGTGAACGCCTTCGACACCAGCAGGCGCATCTTGTTGTGCTGCTGGCCATCCATGAAGATCATCTGTCCGGTGGCGCTCATGTCATTGCCCATGAGCTCGAGGACCGTGCCGTAGCCCGACAGGTAGGTCTGCGGGTCGACGTGGGCGCCATGCACGTCAGCGTGGCGGCTCAGGGCCCAGAAGTCGTACTTGTCGTTGCGGTAGAGCGGCATCTCATCGCGCATCCTGCGCCACACCTCGTACGGCGAGGTGTCGATGTCCTCGTCGAACGGGTCCCAGTAGATGGCGCTGGTCGTGGTCACGACGAGAACAGTAGCGAAGCCGCGTCAAACCGGAACCGCCAGAATCTGCTCCTAGACGTGGTCGCAGACCCGCGCTCGGCTTCGCTGCGCTCAGCCAAGTCACGATCTGCTCCTAGCCGTGGTCGCAGACCCGCGCTCGGCTTCGCTGCGCTCAGCCAAGTCACGATCTGCTCCTAGCCGTGGTCGCAGACCCGCGCTCGGCTTCGCTGCGCTCAGCCAAGTCACGATCTGCTCCTAGACCTTGTAGCCCCCGTCGACGCTGATCACCTGGCCGGTGATGCCGCGCCCGTCCGGACCGGCGAGCAGGACCGCCATACCGGCGAGCTCGTCGGCTTCGAGCACGCGCTTCTGCAAGGACTCGGCGGCGGCGTGACCTTCTTCCTCCTCGGCCGTCGTCCCCTTCCGCTCGGCGATCGCCTCGAAGTCGAGCAGCGACGTGCGGGTCCATCCCGGGCACAGCAGGTTGACATTGATCCCGTACGCGGCCGCATCGGCAGCCAGCTGGCGGGTGAGACCTACCAGACCGTGCTTGGCGGCCACGTATGCCACGGAAGCACCGGTGCGTTTGGAAGCGCCCGACCCGATGCTGATGATCCGCCCGAAGCCCTGCGCGCGCATCGACGGCAAAGCGGCGGTGCTCGTCCACCACGCCGAGGTCAACGAGAGCACGACCGTGCGTTCGAAAGCGCCGGCATCATCGGTGAACGGATCGCGCCGCCCGAGATGACCACCGACGTTGTTCACGAGGACGTCCACCCGTCCGAAGCGACGCAGCGCTTCCTCGACCGGCCGGCGGGCGTCGTCGCGAATCGTGGCGTCGGCAACCACCGCCACCCCGCGATCCTCGCCGGCTCCGCATTCCTCGAGGGTCGCTTTGAGATCCGCCTCCGTGCGCGACGAGATGACGATCTGGGCGCCCTCGGCCGCGTACCGCAGAGCGATCGCGCGTCCGATCCCGCGGCCACCACCGGTGATCACCGCGACGCGCTGATCAAGCTGACCCACCATTACCCCCGATATCGCCGTCGCCCCAACGCATGAGGAATTCCGTTGCCCGTTGGGCGAACATAGACGAACGGCACTTCCGATTCTGAGCGCCCTCGGTGGGATCAAGGAATGCGGGGCCGTCGGATTTTCACCCGATCTTGGCGAAAGCTCTCACGCCGCCTCCGGGGCATGAACAAGCGCTGCCGTGCCCCCGGAGTCTTCCTCGCGCCGTAGTCCTAGGACCGCTCGGCAAGGCGCTTCACGTTTGCCACCCTGACATGAATCACACATGCGGAGCCTGCCTTCCGAGCATGACCGGTTAGCGTCGAAGGGTGGCACATCAGCCGAGGGCGCGGCATCTGGTGAAGGCCAGGGACCTCGTCGACGCCCGATACTTCGAGCCACTCACGGTCGCCGATCTCGCGGCGGCTGCTGCACTGTCACCGGCGCACTTCAGCCGCGAATTCAAGCGGCTGTACGGCGAATCCCCGCACGAGTACCTGCTGACGCGGCGGCTGGAGCGGGCGGCCTCGCTGCTGCGCACCACGAATCGCTCGGTCACGGACATCGCGTTCAGCGTCGGGCTCACCAGCCTGGGCTCCTTCACCACCAGCTTCACGCGTATCTATGGCCGCAGCCCCACGGCTTACCGCGACTCGTTCCCTCCGGCGGAAGCGCACGTCCGGATCCCCCGCTGCGTCATCCAGGCGTATGCCCGGCCGCAGAACCGCACGTTTCGAGAAGCCGCGCCGAGCAGCGGTCCGTAGCGTCGAACGCAACAGCGAAAGGGGACCGGGAATGATCAGAATCGCCAACGCCCAGTTCTGGGTTCACGACCAGGACGAGGCTCTCGCCTTCTACGTCGGCACGCTGGGATGGGAGGTCCGCTCCGACGTCGCGATGCCGGAGTGGAACTTCCGCTGGCTGTGCGTGGGGCCCAAGGGGCAGGAGGATGTCGGCCTGGTCCTGATGCCCGTGCCCACGTCGCCCATGCTCGACGCCGCCACCAGCGCGCAACTCGCCGAACTCGTCGCCAAGGGCTCCGGCGGCACCCTCTTCCTGGAAACCGACGACTGCCAGGCGGCGTACGACGAGCTGTCGGCACGCGGGGTGACCTTCAACGATCCCCCGACGCCCCAGGCGTACGGGATCGACACCTCGTTCCGCGATCCGTCCGGCAATAACGTGCGGCTGACCCAGGTGCTCGAATTCGATCCGTCGCGCGGCGGCTGACCGCGGATCCGGTCGCCTTCGCGCCGCTCCTGCTGACGCGTGAACGCAACCTCACCGGTTGCCCGGCGTCGGGCGCCCGGCGTGGTAAGTGTGGCGCGTGACCGAGCTGGTGGATAGCGAGCAAGCCGACGTCCCCGCCGAGGGCTCGAGCGCGCGCGATCAGCCGCACAACGGTGGTATCCGGTTCGCCTTGTTGCTGGGAGCATTGGGCGTCGTCTACGGCGATATCGGCACCAGCCCGCTTTACGCCGTGCAAACGGTGTTTTCCATCGACAACAACGCGGTACGAGCCACCCCGAGCGACGTCTTCGGCGTCATTTCGCTCATCTTCTGGTCGGTCACGCTCATCGTCTCGTTGAAGTACGTGGTCTTCATCCTGCGTGCCGACAACGACGGCGAGGGTGGGGTCATGGCCCTCGCCGCCCTGGTCCAAAGGGTGCTCGGCAGCGGGACCCGGCGGCGGACGACGGCGGTGCTCGCTCTCGGCGTCCTCGGGGCGTCGCTGTTCTACGGCGACAGCGTCATCACCCCAGCCATTTCGGTGCTCTCGGCGGTCGAGGGACTGAAGGTGAGCTCACCCGGTCTGGCGCATCTGGTGCTGCCGATCTCGGTGGCGATCCTGACGGTGCTTTTCGCGGCGCAGCGCTTCGGGACGCACCGGGTGGGCAACCTGTTCGGGCCCATCATGGTCCTGTGGTTCAGCTGCCTCGGCGTCGCCGGCCTGCGGGAGCTGATTCGCAGCCCGAGGATCGTGAAGGGGCTCTCCCCCAGCTACGCCATCACCTTCATCGCCGACCGCCCGTACACCGCCTTCATCGCCATGGGGGCGGTGGTGCTGGTCATCACCGGGGCGGAAGCGCTGTACGCCGACATGGGCCACTTCGGCGCGGCATCCATCCGCGTCGCCTGGTTCGGTCTCGTCTTTCCGGCCCTGACGCTCAACTACCTGGCGCAGGGAGCGCTGATTCTGCGGACGCCGGCCAGCCGGTCGAATCCGTTCTTCCTGCTGTACCCGCACGGGCTGCAACTCCCGATGGTGGTGCTCGCGACGGCGGCGACCGTCATCGCCTCGCAAGCCGTCATCTCCGGGGCCTTCTCGGTATCTCGCCAGGCGTTGCGGCTCGGCTTCCTGCCCCACATCCGCATCCGGCAGACCTCGGAAGAACAAGAGGGACAGATCTACGTTCCGGCGGTCAACATCGGGCTCTTCGTGGCGGTGCTGCTGGTGGTCTTCACGTTCCGGTCGTCGAACAAGCTGGCGACGGCCTACGGCGTGGCGGTGACCGGCACGTTTCTGATCACCACGAGCCTTTTCCTCCTGCTCGCGCGCGCCGGCTGGCGGTGGTCCGCCTGGCGGGTCGGTGTCGTGGCGGTCCTGTTCGGCGTCCCGGAGCTCACCTACTTCGCCGCCAACCTGACCAAGGTCGCGCATGGAGGATGGTTCACCCTGCTGATCGCCGTGGTCGTCTTCACCATCATGGTGACCTGGCAGCGGGGACGGGTCGTGGTGACCGAGCGTCGCGTCGCTCTCGAAGGATCCCTGCCGGACTTCATCGCCAAGACCACGTCCAGTCATGTGGTCCGGGTCCCGGGAATGGGGGTCTTCCCCCACCCGACCCAGGACACGACACCGCTGGCCCTGCGCTCCAATGTGGCTCACAACCACGTGCTGCACGAACGCGTCGTCATCATCTCCGGGCGCACCGCGGCGGTGCCCCACATTCCGTGGGAGCGGCGGCTGACCGTCGAACGGCTGGGCGATCCTGCGGACGGCTTCACGCACGTCGACATCACGTTCGGCTTTCAGGACCGGACCGACTTTCCCGAAGCGCTCCATCGCGCTATGCGTGAGTACCCGGAGGGGTTCGGAATCGGACGGGGGTCCGCTCCGCCGGCGGAAGCCGACGTGTCTTACTTCCTCTCGCGGGTGACCTTGCGACGCACTCACGCTCCCGGCCTCGCCGACTGGCGCAAGCGGCTGTTCATCGTGCTCGCCCACAACGCCGCCAGCCAGGCCGAGTTCCTGCGCCTGCCGAACGAGCGCACCGTCGTGCTCAGCGCCGAGATTCAGGTCTGACCTGCATCCGCCCCAGGACGGAACTACGGTCCGGCGCATGATGCGGGCTGAGCGGGGGCACTGACACCGCGCCGCAGCCTGGGGTGTAGGCACGTCCTAACCGCAGGTCGTGCAAGGAGGCTCGATGCCGGATTCAGACAAGCCGCTTTACGGGATGTCCGCCCTGATCACGGGCGGAGGCGGCGGGATCGGGGGCGCGTCAGCGACGTGGCTTGCCCGCGACGGCGCGGCAGTGGTGATCATGGGCCGTACCGAGGCGACCCTGGCGGCCAAACGCGAGCAGATCGCGGCCGCGGCGGGGCCCGATGCGCAGGTGCACACGTTCGTCGGCGATGCCGTGGACGCCGATGCGTTGAGCGAGGCCATGACACAGGCCGAGGCGCTCACCGGCAGGCTGGGCATCGCCGTCGCGGTAGTCGGCGGCGGCACGATGAAGCCCCTGCTGATGTTCGACGCGGACGAGGTCGCCGCCGACTTGAAGCGCAACATCACCTCGGCTTTCCTGGTCATCAAGCACGCGACCCCGTTGATGACGAAGGGCGGCGGCGGGTCGATCGTCTGCATCTCCTCCGACGCCGCCAAGATTCCCTGGCCGTTTCTCACGCTGTACAACACGTCCAAGGGCGGGGTGGAGGGCCTGGTCAAGGGTGCAGCCCTGGAACTCGCGCCGCTGAAGATCCGGGTGAACGCCGTGCGTCCCGGACTCGTGCAGACCGAGGCGACGAAGACCGGCCTGTTCGCCAACGAGGAGGCGATGGCGGCCTTCCTCGCCGAGAAGCCCCTCGGGCGAACGGGCGTGCCGGACGACATCGCCGCGGCGGTGCGCTACCTCGCCGGCCCGGAGTCGTCCTGGGTGACCGGCCAGAGCATCGGCGTGGAAGGGGGCAACGAGCTCACCCGGGCGCCGTACCTGGAATTCCTGGTACGCAAGCGGTTCGGCGACGAGGCCATCTCGGCGGCGCTCGCCGGACAGCTCCCCGACGGGCACTAGCGGCTGGTCGGACCGGACTCAGACCGCGACGGGTAGCCCTGCCAGCGAGTGGATGAACTGGTTGCCACCGCCGGGCGTTGCCTGTCCCGCGAGGCTCATTCCCGGGGCGATCTCGGCCACGGCCGCGAACAGGCTGCCCAGCTCCAGACGCGCCAGCGCCGCGCCGAGGCAGAAGTGGGCGCCGACGCCCAGCGAGAGATGCGAACGCGGCGCCGGAGGGCGTCCGATGCCGAACGTGTCGGCGTGCTCGAAGACGTCGGGGTCACGGTTCGCGGACGCGATCGACAGGTAGACGGTGTCGTCCGGCGCGGCCGTTTGCGCGGGGTCGCGCGAACTCAGAGGCACCGCGGTCGCCGCGGTCCGGCGGGTGTACTGCACCGGAGGGCGGAACCGCAGGATGTCCTCGACGGCCGCGGGCATCCTCGACGGATCTGCGGTCAGAAGTGCCCACTGCTCCGGGTTTTCCAGCAGCAGTTGCATACCCAGCCCGCCGGCGCCGCGGGTCGTCTCGTTGCCCGCGATGGCGAGCTGGATGAGGATGCCGCCGATGCGCTCGGCCGCCAGACCCGCACCCTCACCGCTACCGGTGACCATCGCGGAAATGAGGTCGGGCCCGGGGTTTGCCGCCCGCGCTGCCGCCAGCTCGTGCACGGCTATCAGGAACTCGATGGTTGCGGCGTCGCGAACCGGGTCACTCCCACCTTCGCCATCCGGATGCTCGTCGCCGAGTGCGCCGACGAATCGGTGCAGCGCGAGCTCGGTCTCGGCGGGCAGCGCGAGCACCGCCGCGAGCACGCGTAACGGGTAGGGATCGACGACCTCGGTGATGAAGTCACCGCCTCCGGCGTCCGCCAGCCGTTGGACCAAGCGGTCGGCATGACCGCGGACCAGTGGCCCCAGGGCACGGATTCGCGACGGCGTGAAGTGCTGCGCGAGCACCTTGCGCAGCGGGCCGTGCTGCGGCGGGTCGGTGTAGGACAGCGCTCCTTGACCACGTTCGGCCTCGGAATCGCCGAGCCCGGCCGGCTCCCCGGGCTCGATCGTGATGCCCTTCGCGTTCACGAAGACGGTCGGCTGCAGCAAGATGGCGCGCACATCGTCGTAGCGGGTGACGACCCAGAAACCGGCCCGGCGCCGCCCGTCGGGATGCCACCAGACCGGGGCCTGCGAGCGCAGCCGGGCGAGGAATGCATGGGGCGGACCGTCGGGGAAGCTCGCCGGGTCGGTGAGGTCGACAGGGTCGAGCCCCGGCGGCGTCATGACCCCTCGCGCCCGGCTGAGAGCCACGGTGGTTTCTAGCACACGAGCAGCCCCGGACCGACAGGCACGGCAGACGTGACGTCCGCACGCCAGAGGTGGTCGCCCATCTGTTACGTTCCCTCGCGCGCCCAAGGCTCGGCGCGCGGCGAGGAGACGAGTCGACACATGCGCCTCGAAGGAAAGGTCGCCCTGGTCACGGGCGGCACCCGCGGTATCGGGCGCGGGATCGTGGAGATGCTCGCCGCCGAGGGCGCGGCGGTCGCGTTCACCGGCCGGTCGCAGGGCAAGGGGCGCGAGGTCGAGGCCACCGTCGCTGCCTCCGGGGGCCGGGCGATGTACCTGGCCTCAGACAGCAGGGTCGAGGGCGACGTCGCGTCAGCCGTCGCGGCCACGGTGGAGCGTTACGGCGGGCTCACCACGCTCGTCAACAGTGCCATCTCAGACGACGCCGGCAGCGGCCGAGACAGCCACATCGATCAGATCGAGAACGAGACGTTCGACAACATCATGCGCGTGGCCCTGATGGGAACGTTCTGGGCCTGCAAGTACGCGATCGCGCACCTGAGGTCGGCCGGCAGCGGCTCGATCATCAACATCTCCGCCAGCTCGTCACGTTCAGCGCTCCCCGAGCGGCCCGCCTACCACGCGTCGAAAGGCGCGATCAACGCGATGACGCGCCAGCTCGCCGTGGACTACGGCAAGGAGAACATTCGCGCCAACACCATCATCGTGGGCTTCATCTATACCGGATCCCCCGTGATGGCAGCGATTCTCGCCGACCCGATCAGGCGCGCGGCCTTCGAGCGCAACATCATGGTGCCGCGCTTCGGAGCGCCGGCCGATATCGCGGCAGGCGTCGTCTATCTGGCGTCCGACGAGTCCGGCTACGTCACGGGCACGGAGCTGACGATCGACGGCGGCGCGCTGTGCCATCAGGCGCTTCCACAGCTGGATTTTGACGCCGGTGACGGCCTGGCCCCGGCCTGACGAGAGGGTGGCGACATGACAACGCAGGCAACGATGTTCGTTGAGGAACGCCTGTTCATCGGCGGGCAGTTACGGCCAGCAACCGGCGGGCGTACCTACGAGAACATCAACCCGGCCACCGAGGAGGTCATCGGGGTCGCGGCGGACGCCACGGCGCAAGACATGACGGAGGCGATCGCCGCGGCGCGAGCCGCCTTCGATGACGGGGATTGGGCGGCCGATCCGCAGTTTCGCGCCCGGTGCCTGCGCCAGCTGCACGAAGCGCTGATCAACCACGCGCCCGACATTCGGGAGACCATTCGTGCGGAGGTCGGCGCGACGGAAGCGAGCCTCGACACGGCACAGTTCGACCGCGCGCTGGACAACCTGACCTATGCCGCTGACCTCGCCGAGAACTACGCATTCGTCCAGGACCTCGGTGTCGGCGAGTCGATGGGCATGATGAGCCGTCGCCGGCTGCGCCGCGAGCCGGTCGGGGTCACCGCCTGCATCACCCCGTGGAACGCGCCGATGCAAGTCAACCTGGCGAAGGCCGCGTTCGCCTTGGCCGCTGGCTGCACCGTCATCCTGAAGCCGGCTCCCGACACCCCGTGGAGCGCGAATGCCCTCGGCCGGTTGGCGCTGGAAGCGACCGACATTCCCGCGGGCGTGTTCAATGTCGCGGCGACGTCCGACAACGCCGTGGCCCAGTTGCTGGCCGAGGATCCGCGCGTCGATCTGATCAGCTTCACCGGCTCGACCGTGGTCGGCCGCCACCTCATGGCCCTGGCGTCGCAGACGGTGAAGCGCGTCTTCCTCGAACTCGGCGGCAAGTCGGCGTGGATCGTGTGCGACGACGCCGATCTCGACGCCAATGCCGCCATGCTGGCCTTCCAGGCACTCATGCAGGCTGGGCAGGGTTGCTCGATCAACACCAGGGTCCTCGTCCAACGCCCGGTCTACGACGCGATGGTCGACAAGCTCGCCGACTCCTTCCGCGCGATGACCTACGGCGACCCGCGCGACCCGGCGACCTACATGGGCCCGCTGATCAACGCCCGCCAGCAGAAGCGCGTCCTGGACTACATCGAGATCGGCAAGGCCGAGGGTGCGCGGCTGGTGACCGGCGGGAAGCGGCCCGAGCACCTGCCGCGGGGGTACTTCGTCGAGCCCACCCTCTTCGCCGATGTCGACCCGGATTCCCGGATCGCGCAAGAGGAAATCTTCGGCCCGGTCGTCTGTGTCATCCCGTTCGACACCGACGACGACGCCGTGCGCATCGCGAATTCCACGATCTACGGGCTGGCGGGCACGGTCGAGAGCGGCTCGCTCGAGCGTGCCCGCGCGATTGCCGATCGGGTGCGCTCGGGCGTCGTCAACGTCAACGGCGGGATGTACTACAGCTGCTCGGTGCCGTTCGGCGGTTACAAGCAGAGCGGCATCGGCCGCGAGATGGGCACGCTCGGGCTCGAGGAGTACACCGAGGTCAAGGTGATCAGCGAGGGCGTGCGGTAGCGGTCAGCCGGCCTCGGATGCTCCCGGGTTGAGCCACTGCTCGAGGCTGGCATCCTCCCAGTCGTCCGGACCGTAGACGGTTCGCGGCAGCGGGGTCATGAGGTGAGTGGTTCCACCGACCGTGTATTCGGCCGACGTGCGTTCCCACGCGACGAGCCGGTCATCGCTCTCGCCCTCGGTGCTGAAGCCCAGCGCCGCATCGCGATTGGCTCGCATGCGCACCTGCGAGGGGATGTCGGTGGCCCACACCATGACCACCTCGTGGGGATTGGACAGCACCTCGTAGATGCCGGTCGGCTCGTGCCCGTACTCGCGCATCAGCGGCACGCGTTCCTGGACGACGGCGGCCAGGAATTCCAGCGACGTCCCCGGGCGAACGTCGAGAATCTCGTTGATGAACAGTGTGCCCTTCACCCCGCGAGCGACGAGGTCGTCGGTGCTGGGGCTGCCGGGTACCCCGCCGCACAGCCGGTCGAAGCCGCCCGACCTCCACTGCGCCGCCTTGTCCCACCAATCGGTGTAAAAAGCCTTGCGACGCTTGAGGTTCATGCGGTCGACGTTCTTCGCCCAGCCGAGCCAGCCCTCGCTGCCCATGTCCCAGATGTTCACCACCTGGGGCCACCGGCCACCGCCCGCAGCGCAGATGTAGAACGAGCCTTGCAGGCTGAGCATCTCCGGCATCCGCAGCACCGGGTCCTGCCACAGGTGCTCCATGTAGTCGTACTGCCCCTGGCCGATGACATCGACCACTTCATACAGATATAGATCTCTGTTCGCCATGCCTGCCCGTGCCTCCTTCGTCCGGGAACGCTACTGCTGAAGCCGACGCGCTCGTCTCGTGGATACCGGCAGCGAGACGAGCTGATCGTCAGGGGTGAACGGAACGCGTTCGGGCGCCTCGATCGAGGAGCCGGGCGTCCGGACACTGCTGCAGGAATCGGGATACCGCCTCCTGGATGTCGAGGCGGGCCAGCGCCTGACCGAGGCAGAAGTGCGGGCCGTAACCGAAGCTGTAGTGCCGGCTTTCCGGACGCGTCACGTCAAAGGTGTCGGGCTCTGACCAGCGATCCGGGTCCCGATTCGCGGCCTGACGGGCCAGATAGACCGTGTCGCCCGGCTCCAGGTGAACGCCGAACCGGTCAACCGGAACGGTCGCTCGACGCCGCCCCGCCCGAAAGGGTGGGTGGTAGCGCAGGCACTCCTCGATTGCTGGGCGCATCCGTTCGGGATCCTGCTGGACCCAGCGGGCCTGCTCGGGATGGCGGAGCAGCAGCAAGATCGCGTTCGCGATGCCCACCCGGCTGGATCCCACCGCACCGCCGATGACATTCACCACGAGGGCGACCAACTCAGCGCGATTCACGCGTCCGGCTTGCTCGGCGTCGAGAAGGTCTGACACCAGATCCTCAGCGGGATGACGCAGCCGCTCGACCCGGCGCGGGGTGAAGGCCCTCGCCGCCAAGGAGCGTTTGCGTTCGTGGTCTGCCCCGTCGGTCGCCGCCATCGTCAACCGGCGCCATTCATAGAACGGGCCGTCGGTGATCCCCAGCATCTCCAGCGCCCCGACCCCGAGCTGGACGAACGCCGGATCGGTCACTGCCACGTCGACGTCGTCAGCGCGCAACAGGATGACCTCGCCGCGCGGGGTGCGCGCCGTGCGGTGCTGATCCATGGCGCGGCGCCACACCGGATACGGGTCCTGCCATAGCTGCGCATCGTGGAGATCGACCGTCACCGGCCCCGTCGCCTGTCCGGTCATGGTCCAACCCGCGACGTCCGCACGAACAGACCGTAGCCGCCGCGCTGAGCACCGGGACCCCCGTCTCCTCGCGGCCTTACCCCAGCGAGGGAAATAGGGTCACTTGCTCCTCGCCGACACCGTGAGCAGCGCGTCGGCGGTCTGCTTCGGCCGGGTGACCATCAGGTCGTGGCCGGCCTCGACCTCGGCGTGCCGCACGCCGGGCAGCCTCGTGGAGAACGCTCGGGCACGATCCGGCGGCACGGCGCGATCCAGCGTTGCCAGCACGTACCCAGTGGGAAGGTCCAGAGCCTTGAACGCCGACAGGCGGCCGGGCTCGACGAGCGCCATCGGCGGGTAGGGCCGGTGACGTGCCAGGACCCAGGCACGCTCCTGCTCGGTCCCCTCGGGCAGCAGCGCTTCGATCATCCGCTTCGGATCGGTGCTGACTGTTCCGTCGTCCGCGATCATCACGGCGCGGGCGATCTCCGGTGTTTGCGGAACCGCTTCGAGCAGCGTCTCGTCGTCGTCCAGGACGACGGCCGCCATCCACACCACAGCGCGGATCCGGTCGCGAGCCACTTCCGCTACCCGAGGCACGATGACCCCGGCCATGCTGTGCCCGACCAGCACCACGTCACGCAGATCCTCGAACTCCAGCACCGAAACGATGTCGGTGACGAACGTCTCGAAGGTGAGGCCGTCGCCATCCAGATGGCGTCGCTCGCCGAAGCCGGTCAGGGTCGGAGTCCAGACGTCATGCCCCCTGCGGCGCAACTCCGTCGCCAGGCGCTGCCAGCACCAGCCTCCATGACCGCCCCCGTGGACCAGCACGAATGTCGACGCTTCGGCCGACGGGTCATCAACGCTCACCGCCGCATCCTTGCGTACCTCGCGGTCGAGTCCGTGCGAGGCTGAGCCGGTGCGATCCCTCGAGCCTGTCGAAGAGTCCTTCTTTCGCGATGCGCCGGTAATCCTCACCAACCACAACTTCCTCGCTGCTGCACGGCCCGCGGTATTCGCGAGCATCTCCGGTGACCCCGCCGGGTGGGGCGACTGGTTCCCCGGCTTCAGCCACAAAGGCCGTTGGGAGACGCCGCCGCCACACGGGATCGGCAGCGTCCGCAGCGTCGACGCCTACCGCAGCCAGTACCGCGAGACGATCCTCGCCTGGGACGCCGATCAGCGATGGGCCTTTCGGGTCGATTCGACCAGCTCGCCGCTGTTCGACGCGTTCGCCGAGGACTACCGGGTGACCGACGCCGGCGCCGGCACGCTGCTGTCCTGGACCGTGGCGTTCCGGCCGGCCCGGGCCATGCGACTGGCGGCGCCGCTGGCCCCGGCAACCTTCCGGATGATGGCCCGTCGTATGGCGGGGCGCCTCGCCCAATTCGCCGCCGGAACGTCCGGCGCCTAGTCAAGCGCCCAACACCGCAAACGCGAGCGCAAGCGCGACCACGGCGACGATCCGCTGGGCCAGACCCCACCGGATGCGTCGCACCACGCAAGTATGTCAACAGCGACCCGCGCTCGCGGATGCACCTGGCATCTGGTGCTCATCCAACGGGATAGGCCCCACACTGCTCCAGCAGCAGCGCGTTGACGCGCTCGGCAGCATGCTCCGGCAACCAGTGGTCGACGCCGTCGATGACCTCGAAACGGTAGGGGCCCTTCACGTACCGCGCGCTGCCCTCGGCCTGCGCCCGGCCGAGCGCGGGATCTTCCGTCGACCAGATGAGCAAGGTCGGTACGACGACGTCCGGCAGGCCGGCGATCTGGTGCAGCCCGCTCGCCCGGTACCAGTTCAGCCCGGAGCCGACGGCCTCCGGCGAGCCGAGCGCGTGCGCGTACGCGACCGCGGATTCGGCAGCCAGGCCCGCCGCGAGGTACAGGTCATGCATCCGCTCGTACGAGCCGAGCTCGGCGTCCGTCTCGGGTTTGACGAACCATTCGAAGTAGCTCGAGCGAGCCCGCTGCTCACCGGACGGATCGGCCAGCGCGTCGAGGTACGCCAGCGGATGGCCGACCGACAGCGAGGTGTAGCTCGCCAGCCGCTCGGGGTGACGAGCCGCGACCTGCCAGCCGATGACAGCGCCGAAGTCGTGACCTGCCAGGTGGAACCGGCCGGCGCCGAGCGCGTCCGCGACCCGCAGCACGTCGGCAGTGAGGTAGTCGGTGTGATACGCCTCGACACCGCTGGGACGCGCTCGCGGTGAGTAGCCGCGCTGGTCGACAGCGACCGCCCGGTAGCCCGCCTTCGCGAGCGCCGGAAGCTGCAGCCGGAACGCCCGCTTCGTCTGCGGAAAGCCGTGCAACAGCAGGACGAGCTCACCGTCATCGGGGCCGGCGGCGACCGCGTCGAAGCTGAGCTGCCCGTAGCTCGGGTCGTGGGTCTCGATGGTCACCTCGTGCTGGTCGTCCATCGTGCCCTCCGCGTTCATGGGGCCCGTCACGGTGTCACCGCCTTTCCAGGAACGATCGTGCTGCACAGCGGCTCTGCGTTCGGGACGGTGTGGAACGTACTTCCCGACAGCGAGGCGATGAGCGAGGCTTGCGTCGGGGTGGGGCCGGCGCCCTGCAGCCCCCGCACGAGCATCAGGACGGAAGCATAGCCGTCGTGGGTCGGCAGCCCGGAGCCGTCGTGCCGCCGGTCATGGAGATCGCCGCCTGCATGCCGTCCTCGACGCGCCGATCGCTACGTCGCCGGGATCATCCGCCGCGCTCCTGCACGAGTCCAGAGCGACTGATCTTGGTCGCGGCGGTGCGCGGCAGCTGCGCCACGAACTCCACCGTCTTCGGCGCCTTGTACGACGCCAGCCGGCCCTTGACGAAAGCGACGACGTCGGCTTCGGAGAGGTCGTCGTTGCCCGGCATGCGCTCGACGATCGCGTGAACGCGCCGGCCCCAATCCGGGTCGCGGAGCCCGATGACGACCGCGTCGGCGATGCCTGGGTGTTCCGAGAGCGCGCTCTCGACCTCAGCGGGGAAAACGTTCGCACCGCCGGTAATGATCATGTCGACACGGCGGTCGGCGAGATAGAGGTAACCCTCGGGGTCCAGGCGGCCCATGTCTCCGGCGGTGCCGAAACCGTCGTGCGTGGTGGGCAGCAGGGGCGCGCCGCCGAGATAGTCGTACGCACCCGTCGCCGGCGAGCGCATGTACACGTCGCCGTAATCGCCTGCAGGTACAGGGCTTTGCGCCTCGTCGAGGATCCGGATCTCGGTGTCACGGAAGCCTCTGCCGACGCTGCCCTCGTGGGTGAGCCACTCGTCGCCGCGCAGGGCGGCAAGACCGAGCTGCTCGGTCATGCCGTACGCCATGATGACCTTCTCGGGCGCGAGCAGATCGAACCACTGGCGTAGCAGCGCCGGGGGCATTGTCGCGGCTCCCTGCAGGATCCACTCGACGGTGGAAAGGTCGCGGGACTCGATGCCGGGCACGGCGGCGACCCGCTGCAGCATGGTCGGGGTCGCCGTGAACGTGGTGACGGCGAACCGCTCGATCGCGTCGACCATGAGAGCGGCGTCGAACTTCTCCATGATGACCAGGCAGTCGCCGCCCAGCATGGAGTGCAGCGTCATGAAACCGTTGGTGTGGTACATCGGCGCCGGCACCAGGATGATCTGGGGCCGCGACACCGGAATACCGAAGTTCTCCGCGAACGGGGTCGACAACTCCTTGACCCACAGGCCCGGACGCGTATTCACGATGACCTTCGGCGTCCCCGTCGAGCCGCTGCTGCAGATCCCCATCGAGTGCGGCGGCGTGACGAACGGGAACGGATCGGCGGATGCTCGCGCAGCTTCCTCCCGCAGGACCGGCGCACTGTCCTCGTCGACCACAAGGGCGGCGGCGACGACGGCGAGGACGCGTTCTCGTTCCCAGGCGGGCAGGTCCCAGCGGACCGGCACCGGCACCGCGCCCACCTCCCAGGCGCCCAGCGCCCCGAGGACGAGCTCGAACGAGTTGTGCACCGGAAGGGCCACCCGGTCGCCGATACCGACGCCCCGGCCGGTGAGTACCCGTGCCCAGCGCCGCGCTTCGTTGGTGAGCTGCTGCCGGGTGAGCTCCTCGGAGCTGCCGTCGCGCCGAACGATGACGACCGACGGCCGTTCGGGATCGGCCTCGGCGAGCTCCTCGAGCCGCTGCCCGTACGGGACACCCTCGGCGGTCGTCATCGCTTCGCCTCCGACGCTCTCGCCGTCATGGCCGCCGGGACGACGGGCGGCGGGGCCAACGGTCCGGAGTCGACCGCGCTCATGTCGATCCGGGGCACGACGACCCGTGGATCCAGATCATCCAGATACCCGATCGCTTGCGCGACATCGCCGGACTGGATGGCGAACATCTCGAACGTGACGCCGTCGAGCATCGCTGTCTCGACGGGCGCCGGAACCACGAGGTTGACGTGGATCCCGTCGCGGGCGACCTCCTGGCGCAGCACGCCGGCAAACGCGTCCACGGCCGCCTTGGACGCCGAGTAGGCCGCGCGCCCTTTCATCGGGCTGGCACCGGCAGACGAGGAGATCAGGACGATGCGCCCGCCGACGGGCATGACCGGGAGCACTCCACGCGTCACGACGAAGGTCGACCGCACGTTGCTGCGGATGACGTGGTCGAAGTCCTCGACCCGCTCCTTGCGTACGAACGTGCCTTGCAGCATTCCGGCCGCATGCACCAGGAAGTGCACACGCTCGCAGGCGGCCACCACACGGGCGAAGTCCTCGGGCTCCGTGCAGTCGGCCGCCACGTAGCGGCAACCCAATTCCCGTGCCGTCGCCGCGAGTTCCGCCTCCCGCCGGGCGGTCAGCACCACGTCGTAGCCGCGGTCGCGCAGCACCCTCGCGCAGGCACTGCCGATGCCCCCGCTCCCCCCGGTGACGATGGCCGTCCTGCCGTCAGTCGACACGGTTGCGCCCCGCCGCTGCGAGCAGGTCGGCCAGGCCGGTCCTGATGACCTTGCCCATGGCGTTGGTCGGCAAGGCCGGGACGGTCCCCCACACCTCGGGCACCTTGTAGCGGGCGAGCTGCCCAGCGCACACCTCGCGCAGCGCAGTCAGGTCGACGCCCGTTCCCACGGGTTCGACGAGGGCCGCGACGCGCTCCCCCAGACGCTCGTCCGGAACTCCGAAGACAGCGGCGGCAGCGACCTCGGGGCATGCCGTGAGCACGCGCTCCACCTCGGCGGGATACACGTTCGCACCGCCGCGCACCACCACGACCTTCTTGCGACCGACGACCGTCAGCCAGCCGGTGGGATCCACCCGTCCGATATCGCCGGTCACGTCGGCATCTTCGGATCGGCGGACCATCCCGTCCTCCCAGTAGCCGAGCATCGGCGTCCAGGCGCCCGCCCAGCGACCGGAAGCCGCCGCCTGCAGCCGCAGTTCACCCTCGGCCCCGGGCTCGAGGGAGATCCCGTCGGCGTCGCACGCGCTCACCTGCAGGTGCGGGAGGACGCGCCCGCTCGCCGCTGGCTTCCACTGCCCTCCGGCGGGGTCCATGGCCACGACGGTGGGGGCCTCGGTCAGGCCGTAGGTCGCGCGGATGTGCTGGCCGTGGGCGGCGTGGAACGCGGCGCGCAGGTGGTCGGAACAGTCGCCTCCACCACACCAGACCTCGGTGAGCGCCCCAAGATCGAGGTCGCTGCGGCGCGCCAGGTCATACAGCTGGGCCGGGGCGCCGTTCCAGACACCGATCCGCTCCCGCTGGATCCACTCCGCGATCCCCTCGGCGTCGCGCCGGTCCATCACGACACAGCAGCCGCCGGCCTGCGCGGTCAGCAGCGTCGTCAGCACGAGCATGTTCAGGATCGTCAGGGGAAGGCAGTCTCCCTTGCGCAGGCTCGGCCCCCACCCCCGCGACGCGACCAGGACGGCGCCCGGAAGCAACAGGTTGTGCTGGCTGTGCACCACGCCCTTGGGACGGCCGGTGGTGCCGCTGGTGTACGCGATGCCGGCCGGGGCATGCGGGTCGACAGGTACGCGCGGTGCCGCAGGCGCCGCAGCGCGCAGCTCGGACCACTCCGGCAACGAGATGGTCGCGGAATCCGACAGCTTGCATTGCGGCCCGGCGAGCAGCACCGCCGGGGTGCAATGCTCGACCAGTTCGCGCTGCTCGGTCTCGGTGAGCGCCTCGCCGATGCCGACCCAGATGGCGCCGATGCGCTGAGCCCCGTGAAAGGCGGCCACCACATCGAGGTCGTTCGGCAAGCAGGCCGCGACGCGGTCACCGGGGCGAACGCCGCGAGCCCACAAGGCCCCGGCTGCGTCATCGGCGGCGGCGTCGAGCTGGCGGTAGCTCAGCGCCCCGGAACGGGCGACCACCGCGGGTGCGTCGGGCCGAGCAGCCACGGCGTCATCAAGAACGTGCGCGATGGTGCCGCCTGCCGTCACGTCCGAGCCACCTCCCACGTAATCCTGTTGTTCTATCATTTGCCGGATAGAGCTGCGCAAGGTCGAGGAGGTGACGGTGACAGCAACGGGTAGCGGTAGCGGTCGGCGTGCCCAGTTCAAGCCGCCGCGGATGGCTGAGGTGGTGGCCGGGATCCTGCGGGAGCGCATCATCGACGGCGCGCTCACCGACGGCGATCTGCTCCCGAAGCAGGACGAGCTGCTCGAGGAGTTCCGGATCAGCCGGCCGTCGATGCGTGAGGCGCTACGAATCCTCGAGAACGAGGGCCTGCTCACGGTGCGCCGGGGCAATCAGGGCGGCTCGGTCATCGAGGTCCCGACGGCCGAGACGTCGGCCTACACCTTCGGCCTCGTCCTGCAGTCGCGGCGCGGCTCGATCGCCGATCTGGCCGAGGCGATCCGCCACATCGAGCCCATCACCGCCGCCCTTTGCGCGAAGCGCGAGGACCGCGAGGAGGCGGTCCTGCCGGTCCTTCGGGCCAGCCTCGACGAGTCGGCAGACGCCATCGGCGACGGCGAACGCTTCACCGCCCTCGCCCGGGCGTTCCATGAACGGATGGTCGGCTGCTGCGGCAACGAGACGATGATCCTCACGGTCGGTGCGCTGGAGACGCTCTGGTCGGAGCAGGAGCGCCAGTGGGCGCAGCAGGCCACCTCAGCCGGAACGTATCCCGGTGAGAGCTACCGCAAAGCGGTGCAGGCGGCGCACGAAGCGCTGGTGAGCGCGATCAAGAGGGGTCAGGCCGACAAGGCGAGCCGGCTTGCCGGTCAGCATCTCGAGCAATCGCAGCACTATTCACTGAGCGGCTCGCAGGACAAGGTCGTCCGGGCGACCTCGCTGCGCGGCGGCCTGCGGCTCTGAGTGATGTGGTGCCGCCGCATGATCCGATGCGTCTTACCTTCTATCTTTGCTATGTTGACCCGCATTGACAAGCCAGGCATCCGGCGGAGGTGACGGTGAAGGCCGAGGTCGCCGGGCCACCGCTCTCCTCTGTCGAGGGGATGGGTGAGCTGACGCTCGGCGATTTCGCGGAGCAGGTCTGCGCCGCGCATGCCGGCCGCGAGGCCCTCGTCTTCGACGATCCGCTGCGCGACGGCGCGACGGTGCGGTGGACGTACGGCGAGTTGCTGCGCCAAATACGAGGCGTGGCGCTTTCCCTCCTCGCGGCGGGCGTCCACCCGGGAGACCGGGTCGCGATTCTCATGGCCAACCGACCGGAAGCCGTCGCGGCATTCTTCGGCGCAGCAATGGCCGGGGCCGTCGTGGCTCCGCTGTCGACGTTCTCGACCGGTCCGGAGCTGGAGCAGCTGCTCGAGCTCGCCGATCCCGCGGTGGTACTGGCCCAGACGCGGATGGGGCGCCGCAGTTTCACCACGGACCTCGACCGCGCACGCTGCCGGGTCGTCCTGATCGGCCGCGATTGGGACGCGTTCCTCAGCGAGGGCGCCGGGGTCTCCGACAACGAGCTGGATCGGGCCCGGTCCGCTGTCACGCCAGATAGCGACGGGCTCGTCATTTTCAGCTCCGGGACGACCGCGAAACCCAAGGGGGTCATGCACGCGCACCGGGCGCCGACCCTGCAGTTCTGGGTCCAGCGCCACCTCTTCGGGCGCACGCCGGACACCCGGATGTGGACGGCACTGCCGATGTTCTGGACCGCCGGCATGAACACCGCGATGGGCGCGACGCTCGCCGCCGGCGGCTGCTGGGTCATGCAGGAAGGGTTCGACCCGGGCCAGGCGCTCACCCTCATGACCCGCGAGCGCGTCACCGAGCCGTACACGCTCCCGCATCAGGCTCGAGCCCTCGAGGAGCACCCGGACTGGCCGCGGGCCGACCTGTCCTCGCTGCGCCAGGTGTTCGGCAAGTCCGTCTTCACCCGCCACCCGACGGTGCACGGTGACCCGCACTGGCAGATGCCGGTCGGCTGGGGCATGTCGGAGACGTGCGCCTTCATCTCGGCACATCCGAGTGGCGCGGGGCGCGAGGCGGTGCGGCGCAGCCTGGGCGCCATCCTTCCCGGCGTTGAGCTGAAGGTGATCGACCCCGACTCCGGGCAGGCCGTCGAGTTCGGGGCCGAAGGCGAGCTCCTGGTGCGCGGGCCGATGCTCATGAGGCGCTACCTCGGCAAGACCCCCGCTGAATGCTTCGACGCCGATGGCTGGTTTCACACCGGCGACGTCGGACACCTCGACGAGCGCGGCGAGCTGCATTGGACCGGCCGCCGCACCGAGATGATCAAGACCGGGGGCGCGAACGTCTCACCGGCGGAGATCGAGGTGCAGATGCGGGCCTGCCCGGATGTCCGGCTCGCCCGCGTCCTGGGAATGCCCGACGAGCGCCTCGATCAGATCGCCGTGCTGTGCGTGGAATTGACCGAGGGATCCGCAGCGAATGCCGAATCGCTACGGGCGTTCCTGCGCGCGCGGGTGGCGGCCTACAAGGTGCCCAAACAGGTGCTCGTCTTCGCTGCCGGCGAGATTCCCCTGACGGCCAGCGCCACCAAGGTGCGGGACGAGGAGCTGCGTCAGCTGGTGACGGCACGCCTCAGCCGCGAAACGGAAAGCGAGGGCCCGGGATGAGCGACAAACAGGTGGAGGATTTGGACGTCTCGGATCTGGCGCGACACATGGGCGTGCCGATCATGCCGGGACAGCTGAAAGAACCGGTCGGTGTCAACGACATCCGCCGCTGGGTTCAGGCGATGCACTATCCCAACCCTTTGCACTACGACGAGAACTGGGCAGCCGGCAGCAGGTTCGGCGGCTTCGTCGCGCCCCAGTCGTTCACCGTCGCGACGGATACCAGTCACGGCTGCGCTCCCGCCCAAGTGGGCCGGATTCCCGGCTCGCATCTGGTCTTCGGCGGCGACGAATGGTGGTTCTTCGAAGGCCGCATCCTTCCCGGCGACAAGCTGCTGTGCCATCGCCAGCCCTTCGACTACAAGGTGAGCACCACCGGCTTTGCCGGACGGACGTGCTTTCAGCGGGGCGACACCCTCTACATCAATCAGCGGGGTGAGCGGATCGCGCTGCAGCGTTCGACGGCCATCCGCTATCAGGTGCGGGCGGCGGCCGAGAAGCAGCACTACGACGCCGAAAGCGGTGAGCCGGAGTGGACCGACGAGCAGCTCGACGAGCTCGAGTCGACGAAGCTCGCGTTCATCGAGCAGATCCACGCTCTGGGGCATGACAAGAGGCTGCTCTCGAGCGTGAAGGTGGGAGATCAGCTCGCCCCGCAGGCGATCGGGCCGCACAGCTTGGCCAGTTTCACCACCGAATGGCGGGCGTATCCGATGACCACGTGGGGCGCCATGGCCAAGGGTCCGACCTCCGTGCGGGGTGAGGATCTGGGTTACACCAAGGAGATGGCGGGACACGAAGGGGACCGCAACCTCGAACGCACCAACCCCGAAAAGACCGATGGCGCGTATCACGGACCTTCACGCGGCCATCTGCAGCCCCAGTGGGCCAAGCGGATCGGGATGCCTCGCGGCTACGGCTACGGCGCGTCGATGGGCGCGTGGGTGCTGGATTACGTCGCCGCCTGGGCCGGTGAGTGGGGGCACATCTACCACGCCGACATCAAGTACCGGAACCCGGCGCTCACCGGCGACGCGACCCTCATCTCCGGTGTGGTCACCGCCATCCGCGAGGAACGCCGGCGGGTGCACGTGGCCGACATCGAGGTGCTCGCGCGAAACCAGGCAGACAGCGTTCAGGCCAAGGGCGTCGTGTCGGTTCAGCTTCCGCTCGCCTGACGCCGGTGGACTTCGAGCTCGGCGCAGCCGCCGATCAGTTGCGGCAGGAGCTACGCGCGCTGGTGCAGGCCCACATCCCACCCGGTTTTCTCGGCGCCTTCACCGACGATCCCGCGGATCTGCAACTCACGCAGCACTTCTGCCGCGTGCTCGCCGAGCAGGGGCTGCTGTGCCTGGCCTGGCCGCAGGAGTTCGGTGGGCGCGACGGATCGCCGTGGGAGCAGACAGTCGTCCGCGAGGAAATGTGGGCCCACCATGAGCCGCGCGGCGCCCAGTACATGGGCGTCAACTGGGTCGGCCCGACCATCATGCGGCACGGCACCGCGCAGCAACGACAGCAACACCTGCCGCCGATCGCCCACGGCGAAGTCATCTGGTGCCAGGGCTTCAGCGAGCCCGACGCCGGATCGGACCTCGCGTCGATACGCACCGCGGCGCGCCGCGATGGCGACGCCTGGTACATCTCGGGACAGAAGATCTGGACGTCTTACGCGACAATGGCGCAGTGGTGCTTCCTGCTCGCCCGCACCTCGCGCGAGGAGCGCAAGCAGCAGGGGCTGACCATCTTCCTCGTCCCGATGTCCGACGCCGCGATCGAGGTGCGTCCCATCGCCAGCATGATGGGCCCGCATCACCTCAACGAGGTCTTCTTCGACAAGCTGCGTGTCACGCAGGCCGACGTGCTGGGCGAGGTCGGCGGCGGCTGGGCAGTGGTCCAGGAGGTGCTGGCTTTCGAGCGGGTCGGCATCGCCCGCTACGCGCGCTGCGAGCGGTTGCTGCAAGCCGCCCCGGCGGCGCTCGGCGACGCGTGGGACCGCCTGCCTGAGCAGTTGCGGGGACGCTGGGTACGCATGCTCACTCACGCCCGGCGCGCCCGGCTGCTCGCGTACCGCGTCGTTTCGCTGCAGGCCAGTGGCCGCATCCGGCCGCAGGACGCCGCCGCGTACCGGATCGCCGTGACCCGGCTCGATCAGGAAAGCGCCGCGGTGCTCACCGAGATCGCGGGATACGCGTCGTCGTCTTCGCAGCCGGGCGAGCAGTTCCGCCGCGCGGTCGCGGATCACGCCCGCTATTCGGTGGCCGCGACGATCTCCTCTGGCAGCAGCGACATGCAACGGATCCTGCTCTCGCGCGCGCTGCTGGCCGGCGCATGAACATCGACCTGTGCGACGAGGCCTTGGCCTACGGCCAATCCGCGCTGCACGCGATCGAGCATGCGGGCGGGGACGAACTCGCGCCGGCCGCGGAGACAGACCCGCAGCAGCGCGCGGCGCGTGTCGAGCCGGTACTGGCGAGCCTGGGCGCGTGGGAGTTGCAGCCGAGGGAATCGGCGGATGAGTTGGAAGCTGCTGCGACGCTGTGCCGCAGCGCCGGATGGTGGGCGCTGCCGTACCCGGTGGCGGAACGCCTGGCCCGGCCTTCGGACCTTCCCGTAGACGGTCTCATCGTCGTCGCAGACGCACGCCCGGCGGGGGCCGTCGCCGGACTTGAGCTGCGCTGGGCTGTGATGGACCTGGCCGGCCACCGGTACACCGCCTCCAGCCGGCCCTGCATCGAATCGGCCAGGGCCACCCAGTTCGTCGCCGACCTCGAGCTGTCACCAGCCGGCGGCGGCACGGCGCTGGACGTCGCGCTGGGCCTCGTGCTGCCGTGCTGGACGCTGCTCGGAATGCTCGACAGGGCAATGGCTTTGACCCGTACGCACGTGCTGTCCCGGGAGCAGTTCGGCCAGCCGCTGGCCCGCTTTCAGGGCGTCCAGTTCCAGCTCACCGATGCGGAGGTGGAGCGCGCCGGCGTCGAAGAACTCGCCAAATACGCGCTTTGGAGCGTCGAAGCGAAACGTGTCGAGGCGGTAGCGGACGCCCTCGCGCTGCGCCTCGCCGCGCTCGAGGCCGCCGATACCGTCCTTCGGGTCAGCCACCAACTGCACGGAGCCATGGGCTTTTGCGACGAGTCCACGCTCTCCTGGATCTCCCGCTACAGCCAGCCCATACGGCAGCTTCCCTGGGGCCTCTCCGGCACTCTCGACCGTCTCACCCGAACTGCGGGCACGCCCGCAATCACTGGTCTGTTCGGGCGCTGACCGACAGTTCTGCTGAAGCCAACGGCCCGGCCGGGCGGGCGGGCAGCAGCTGAGGCGCCGGTGCAGGGTCGAAGGTCCCGCTAGCCGCGGCTGGGCGACCCTGCCCAGCCGCCCGGCCGCCTGCGAAGGTCAAGAGCGGGAACACCCCTCGCCGCAGAGGTGCTGATGATGTCTGTCTCCGTAGAAGCCCTCCCGGCCGATGTCTGGCGAGTCGGTCGTCAGTTGCTCGACGGCCTGCCCGGGCACGCGGGCCTGAACATCGCCTACGAGGCGGTCGATCGGCACGTGGTCAGCGGGTGCGGCGACCGAACCGCGCTACGGTGGATCAAGGCCGATGGAGGCGTTGCCGAGACCACCTACGGTGAGCTGGCGAGAGCCAGCTCACAGGCCGCCGCCGGGTTCGTCGAGCTGGGACTGCGCCGCGGCGATCGGGTGGCCCTGCTGCTGCCGCGGCGACCCGAGCTCTACATCGCGACGATGGGCGCGCTGAAAGCGGGACTGGTGGTATGCCCGCTGTTTCCGGCGTTCGGCCCGGAGCCGGTGGCCCAGCGCCTTCGCCTCGGTGACGTCAAGGCTTTGGTGACCACGCCGTTCCTGTACGAGCGCCGCGTAGCCCCGTCGCGCCAGGGGCTGCCCGAGCTCGAGCATGTCATCACGGTGTCGGACGAGACGCTCGCACCGCGGGAAGGGACCAGCTCGTGGCTGGCACTGCTCGACGGCCAGCCGGCCGACGGCCCGGTCGCCGCGACCGATCCGCAAGAGCCGGCCCTGCTGCATTTCACCAGCGGTACCACGGGCCAGCCCAAGGGTGCGCTGCACGTACACGAGGCCGTCGTCGCCCACCATCTGACCGCGAGGTTCGCCCTGGACCTTCGAGCTGACGACGTGTTCTGGTGCACGGCGGACCCCGGGTGGGTCACCGGTATGTCGTACGGCGTGATCGCCCCCTTGACGTGCGGCGCCGTCCTGGTCGTCGATGAGCGGGAGTTCGACGCCCAACGGTGGTGCCGCACGCTGGCCGAGCAGCGCGTGAACGTCTGGTATACGGCGCCCACCGCGATTCGCCGGCTGATGCGAGCGGGGTTGGAACCGGCGCGAACGCTGGATCTGTCGGCACTTCGCCACGTGGCGAGCGTCGGCGAGCCGCTCGACCCGGCCGCTGTCACCTGGGGCGAACGAACTCTGGGAACGCCCGTGCACGACACCTGGTGGCAGACCGAGACCGGGGCCATCATGATCGCGAACTGTCCGGGCACACCGCCGCATCCGGGCTCGATGGGCCATCCGCTCCCCGGCGTCGTCGCCGCCGTTCTGGCCCAGGGCAACGAGATGCGGGCGCGCGTGACGCACGGGTCGGTCAAGGTCGTGAAGAAGCCGGACGTCGTCGGAGAACTCGCGCTTCGTACGCCCTGGCCTTCGATGTTCCGGGCCTACGTCAACCAGCCGGATCGCTATTCGGCAGCGTTTGCCGACGGCTGGTACCTCACGGGTGACCTGGCCCGGATAGACGCCGAAGGCTTGGTCTGGTTCGTCGGCCGAGCAGACGACGTCATCAAGTCCGCCGGACATCTGATCGGACCGTTCGAGGTGGAGAGCGCCCTCAAGCAGCATCCGGACGTCGCCGACGCGGGTGTCTTCGGCATCCCGGATCCCCTGGCCGGGGAAATCGTCGCGGCCCGGATCGTGCTGCGCACCGGCGTCACCCCGGACGAGCACGTGCGCCGGTCGGTCCTGGCCGATGCCAGGCGCCGCCTCGGGCCGGCAGTGGCACCGCGAGACCTCGATTTCGTCGAGTCCCTTCCGCTCACGCGCAGCGGGAAGGTGATGCGCCGCGTCTTGCGCGCGCGGGTCCTTGGGCTTCCCGTCGGGGACCTTTCCACGATGGAGAACCGATGACCGAGACGCCAGCCGCGCTGCGGGGGGAACCGGGCCTCACCGAGGTCGACCCTCAGCAAGCCCGTGAGTTACTGCATCAGATGCTGCGCATCCGGCTGTTCGAGGAGCGCTGCGTGCAGCTCTACAGCGCCGGCGAGATCCGCGGGTTCATGCATCTCTACATCGGCGAGGAGGCAGTGGCCGCCGGGGTGATGCCGGCACTGTCATCGCACGACGCGATCGTGGCGACCTATCGGGAGCATGGACACGCTTTGGTCCGCGGCGTGCCCATGGCTGCCGTGATGGCAGAGATGTTCGGCAAGGTCGAGGGATGCAGCCGGGGACGCGGCGGTTCGATGCACCTGTTCGACGCGCATGCCCGGTTCTACGGAGGCCATGCGATCGTCGGCGGCGGATTGCCGGTGGCCGTCGGGCTCGCCCTTGCGGACCATATGCGGGAAACGGGCCGCATCGTCGTCTGCTTCTTCGGCGAGGGGGCGATGGCAGAGGGCGAGTTCCACGAGTCCATCAACCTTGCGGCGCTCTGGCGGCTGCCGGTGCTTTTCGTCTGTGAGAACAACCTGTACGCGATGGGAACGGCGCTGAGCCGTTCGGAATCCGAGACAAATCTGGCGCTCAAGGCGGCGAGCTACGAGGTGCCCGCGTGGTCGGTCGACGGGATGGATGTGCTCGCCGTCGCCCACGCCGCCCACGCAGCGGTCGCGGCGGTACGGGGCGGAGGAGGGCCGCTCTTCCTGGAGGCCAAGACGTTTCGCTTCCGCGCCCACTCGATGTACGACCCCGACCGCTACCGCACGAAGGCGGAAATCGCGGAGTGGAAGAAGCGCGATCCGCTCGATGCTCTCGTGGCCAGGCTCGAGGGCCTCAGGGAGCTGGACGCCGGCGCGCTGAAGTCGCTCCGATCCGCGGTGGAGGCCGAGATCGACGAGGCCGTCGGGGTGGCCCGCGCCGGAACGGACGAACCGATTGCGGACCTCATGCGTTGGGTCTGCAGCGACCACGAAACGGCCCAGGACCCGTCCGCGGATGGAGGTCTCGCATGAGCAAGGCAGTGGCTTCGGCGGCGTTGCCAAGCGGCGATGCGGCGTCCGGCACGGAGAAGGTGCTGAGCTACCGCGAGGCCGTACGGGAGGCCATGCGCGAGGCGCTGGACCGGGATCCACGGGTCTTTCTCATGGGCGAGGACGTGGGGCTGTACGGAGGCGGCTTCGGAGTGAGCATGGGCATGATCGAGGACTACGGGCCCGAACGAATCCGCGACACACCGCTGTCGGAATCGGCATTCGTCGGAGCGGGGATCGGCGCGGCGCTGGGCGGAATGCGACCCATCGTCGAGATCATGACTGTCAACTTCAGTCTGCTCGCGCTCGACCAGATCATGAACAACGCGGCGACGCTGCTCTACATGAGCGGTGGCCAGCTGGCCGTTCCTTTGGTCATTCGCATGACGACGGGCGGCGGACGGCAGCTCGCGGCTCAGCATTCGCACAGTCTCGAGGGCTGGTTCGCGCACATCCCCGGACTGCGAATCCTGGCTCCCGCGACCATCGCCGACGCCCGCGGCATGCTCTGGCCGGCGCTGTGCGATCCCGATCCAGTGCTGATCTTCGAGCACGGCAGCCTGTACAACAAGAAGGGCCCGCTGGCTGACCCGACAGAGCCGGTTGACATTGCCAGCGCGGCCATCCGCCGCCACGGCGACGACCTCACGCTGATCACCTACGGCGGCACGCTCGACCTGACCCTCGAGGCCGCGCACACGCTCGCGGAAAGCGGGATTTCCTGTGACGTCATCGACCTGCGGGTGCTTCGGCCGCTGGACGACGCGACGGTGCTCTCATCCGTCGCGCGCACCCACCGAGCTCTCGTCGTCGACGAAGGATGGCGCAGCGGCAGCCTGTCCGCCGAGGTAGCGGCGCGAATCTCGGAGCAGCTGTTCTACGACCTCGATGCTCCGGTGGCCCGGGTGTGCGGCGCTGAGGTTCCCATGCCTTATGCCGCTCACCTCGAACAGGCGGCCCTGCCCCAGGCGGAGCGCGTCGTTCGTGAAGCCCGTCGCCTCCTTGGCGCGGCGCACGATGACTGACTTTCGCATGCCCGTCCTCGGCGCGGACATGACGTCCGGCACGGTCGTCGAGTACCTCGTCGAGCCCGGCGATGCGGTCACCAGGGGCCAGCTCGTCGCGGTCATCGACACCGAAAAGGCCGCGATCGAGGTCGAATCGCCCGCCGACGGAACCTGGGAATCGGTGATCGTCCCAGTGGGACAGGAAGTACCCGTCGGTACCCTGCTGGCCACGCTGTCGAGCCCCGAGCCGGCACCCGGGCGCCTATCCGAACGCCCACCGAATCCAGAGCCCGGCCCGCAAGAAGCGCCGCCGCCCGCCGTGAAGAAGCCGGCCACCAGGGCCGAACCGGCCGTCTCGTCACCGCTGGTACGTCACCTCGCCCACGCCACAGGGATCGACCTCCGGCAGGTCACTCCGACCGGTCCGCGAGGTGTCGTGACCCGCGAGGACGTTGATCGGGCAACGGCCCGGCATGTGCGCTCCTCGCCCTACGCTCGCCGGCTCGCCGCGTCGCTTCACGTGGCTCTCGACGCTGTCCCCGGTACCGGTCCCGGCGCCGCGATCCGCGCAAGCGACGTCACCGAGTTCGCCTCCGGGCTCACCTCCAGGGCAGCGGCCACTTCCCCAACCCCCGCGACTGCCGTCCCCCATAACGAAGCGAAGACCGCACCCGCTGGCCGATCAGGTGCTGAAACGTCTGCCGCACGCCGTCAGGCCGCGGTGGCAAGCCTGATGGCTCGGTCCAAGCGCGAGATCCCGCACTTCTACCTGGCGACGACGGTGGACTGCGGGCCTTTGCTGGACGAGATCCGCCGGCGCAACACCGGCCGTCCCGTCGCCAGCAGATTGCTCCCGGCGGCCGGGCTCCTGCGCGCCGTCGTCAAGGCGGCCGTCGAAGTCCCCCAGCTGAACGGTCACTGGGTCGATGCAGGTGTTCGCCCTTGCACCTCCGTCGACCTGGGGATCGCCATCTCGTTGCGCGATGGAAGCCTCATCGCGCCCGCCATGCGGGCCTGCCAGAACGATTCCATGGAGCAGGTGATGGTGCGGCTGAAGGGACTTGTCGCTCGCGCTCGACAGGGCCGGCTCGCGAGCGACGAAGCCACCGATCCCAGCATCACCGTCACCAATTTGGGCGACCTCGGGGTCGAGGTCGTCTTTCCGATCATCTACCCGCCTCAGCTGGCAATGGTGGGACTCGGGCGCATCAGCAACCGACCCTGGGCGATCGGCGATTCGCTGGCAGTACGTCCCGTCGTCACGATCACCGTCGGCGTCGACCACCGGGCCGTCAACGGCCACCAAGCAGGATTGTTCCTCGCCGCCGTCGGACGAGCGCTGGCTACGCCGGCAGATCTGTAGCCGCTCAGAGAAGGAGCAGCAATGACCGAATACGCGCCCGCGGAGGCCGAGCAAGCCCGAGCGGTCATCAGCGACGTCCTGGCGGGCATCGCCCCCGATGCCGAGCTCGATGGCATCGATCCGGACGGCAATCTTCAGCAGCAGGCCGATCTTGACTCGATGGACTTCCTGTCGCTGGTCGAGGGGATCGCCGGCCGCCTCGGTCTCGACATTCCCGAGGCGGACTACGACCAGCTGGCGACCCTCACGTCGGCGATCGGCTACCTGGCGGTGAGGATGCAGCCGGTCTGAGCCGGCTCACCGGCTGGCAACGGTCAGGCCGGCCCTCCCCGCCGCGCGCCGGTGCGCAGGTGGTGCAGGAACCAGTCGCGGGCCGCCGTGGCGGCTGCCGGCAAGGTGCCCGGCTGCTCGAAGAGATGCCCGGCCCCAGGGATGACGACGAGCTTGTTCTCGCAGCGCAGCCGACGCTGAGCCTGGCGATTGAGGTCCAGCACGACGTCGTCGTCACCACCGACGATGAGCAGCGTCGGGGCCCGGACCGCATCGAGGTGCCCGGCCGCGAGATCGGGACGACCGCCGCGGGACACCACGGCGGCGATGTCGGCATCAGGGTCGGCGGCGGCCCGAAGGGCAGCGGCGGCACCGGTGCTCGCTCCGAAGTAGCCGATCGGGAGGCCCCCGCTTGCTGGATCGTTCCGGAGCCAGCGGGTCGCCTCGGTGAGACGCCGCGCGAGCAGATCGATGTCGAACACGCGGGCCCGATCCGGTTCCTCTCGAGGGGTGAGGAGGTCGAACAGCAGGGTGCCGAGACCGGCCTGGTTCAAGACCTTGGCGACGTAGCGGTTGCGAGGGCTGTGGCGACTGCTGCCGCTGCCATGAGCGAACAGGACGATGCCTTGCGCGCGATCGGGCACGCTCAGATGCCCGGCCAGCAGAACGCGTCCGGCCTCGACAGTGACGCTTGCCTCCCGAGGCGCGGGGAGGTCCGGCGACCAGGCTGGCGTGCGCGGATCGGCAACGCGCGCGCGATGCAGGATGGCGACCACCTCATCGTCGTCGACCGCGTCGAAATCGGCATAGAACTGTCCCACCGCGAGGAAGGGGATCGGCGTGTGCAGGCAGACGAACTCGTCGGCGTCAGCCTGGAAGCGAGCCGTCCAATCGCTCGGCGCTACCGGCACGGCGACTACCACACGCACGGCCCCCGCTGCTCTGGCGACCTGGCAGGCGGCCCGTGCCGTGGAACCCGTGGCGATCCCGTCATCGACGATGACGGCGACCCTGCCCTCCAACGACAGCGGCGGCCGGTCACCTCGGTATCGCGCGGCGCGGCGCTCCAGTTCGGTCCGTTCCCGGGCCTCGACGGCCGCAATAGCGCCTTCTGAGACCCGGGTCCGGCGCACGATGTCGTCGTTGAGGACCCGCACCCCGTGCTCGCCGATCGCCCCCATCCCGAGTTCGCGCTGGAACGGGACACCCAGCTTGCGCACCAGAATGACGTCCAGCGGAGCATCGAGCGCTGCCGCGACCTGCTCGGCAACCGGCACACCGCCGCGCGGAAGTCCGAGGACGACGACGGGCTTGTCGCGCAGGTGCTCCAGGCGCGTGGCCAGCTGCCTGCCCGCAGCGACGCGATTGGCGAACAATGCGCCTGAACTTCCGGGAGAGGGCCATTTCAGACCGGTCGAGGTCGGCATTTCGTCTCACCACCTGGAAGAGAAGCATCCGCATTGACAACGCCTGGCACCGGTACGCGCCGCTGCCCGGCTCCCGGTCGAGATCCGCCGACCCCTGAGGTGCTCGCCCAGCGCAGCCGAGCAGAATCGCTGCGTTCCAGCTCATCCAGCGCTGCCTCGATGGCTCGCAGGCTCGCCTGCAACGCAGGTATCCAGCGATCCCGCAGGGCACGCAGGCGCTGGGACGTCGCGGCGATCTCTGCGGCCAGAGCCTCTCGCGCGGCGACCGACACGGCGCAGTCGGCGCCCAGCTGCACGGCCCGGCCGAACGCGACCGCGGCTGGGGAGATCGCGCTGCTCCCGATCAGCGCCCGCTCCGGTGCCCGTTCCGGTACCCGGCACCTCGCGGAGTCAGGGAAGTGAATGCCCATGACCGACGTGCTGCCCAGCATGACGTCCGCACCTTCGACGGGAGTATTCAGCTGCAGGCTGCGGGCGCCACCCCCGATCACCGCCCGACGCTCCCACTCCCGAGCCTGCCGGCACGCACTCTGCCAATCGGCCGTCGCCCGAGTGGCAGCTTCGTCGACACGGTCGAACTCGCGCCGCAGCAGCCGGACTTTCCTGTCGAGCAGATAGACCGCTCGTTCGGCCAGTGCCAGGCGGTCACGAAGCCACAGCCGGCCGGCCCGGCCGGGCGGGCTGTGGATCGTCTTCGGCACGGCCATCACTGACCTTCGCCCGCGTGCTTCGCCAGCTGGTCAGCAGACAGCATCGTGAGCTCCCAGCGCGGCAGCATCCTGAGCGCTTTCCAAGCACGCTCCATCGTCGCTTCCAGGCTGCGGCTGGAGGTCTGACCCTGATGGATGACGTCCCGTTCGAAGCTGGCGGCAAAGTCGATGTAACGCTGGTCGGTGGTGTTGAGAGCCGCCGCTCCGACGAGCTCTGACAGCTCCCGCGCCTGCCGTGCCCGCGAGAGCGCGGCCTCGAGTTGCGCTGCCACCTGCAGGTGGTCCGCGGTCGTGCGGCCCTCGCCGGCAGCCTTGCGCATGAGACGTGACAGCGAAGACAGCGGATCGATCGGCGGGTAGATCCCCCGGGCCGCCATCTCGGGGTCCAGCACGATCTGGCCTTCAGTGATGTAACCGGTGGTGTCCGGGACCGGATGCGTGATGTCACCGCTGGGCATGGTGAGCACGGGCACCAGGGTGACCGAACCGGGCTTGCCGTAGATCCGTCCGCACCGCTCGTAGAGCGAGGCCAGATCGCTGTACAGGTAGCCGGGATAGGCCCGGCGGGCTGGAATCTCGCCGCGGGCCGACGACACTTCTCGTAGCGCCTCACAGTAGCTGGTCATGTCGGCCATCACGACGAGGACATGGCGCCCGCTCTCGAATGCGAGGTGCTCAGCGACCGTGAGCGCGATGCGAGGAGTGAGAATGCGTTCGATCACCGGGTCATCCGCCGTGTTGAGCAGCAAGGCCAGCTCACCCGCGGAGGATCGCTCCTCGAGCGCTTCACGCACCATTGCGGCGTCCGCATGAGTGAGGCCCATACCGGCGAAGATCACGCAGAAGGAGCGGGCATCAGCCGGTCCGGACGATTCCGGCGAGCGAACCTCTGCTCGTGCATGGGCGGCGATCTGCGTCGCGAGTTCCAGGTGTGGCAGGCCGGCGCTGGAGAAGACCGGAAGCTTCTGGCCGCGCACCAGTGTCGTCAGCAGGTCGATCGCCGATACCCCGGTCAGCACGGGATCCTCGGGGGGCTGGCGCCACGTCGGACTGAGCGGAAAGCCGCTGACGGCTGCCGTCGTCGCGGACAGAATCGGCGGGCCGTCATCGAGCGGCTCGCCGCGCCCGTTGCAGATGCGTCCCAGCCAGCTTTCCCCGACCGGTGAGCGCAGCGGTTGCCCCTCGAAGCTGACCGAGCTGCCGATCAGGCTCATTCCTTCGGTGCCTTCGAGGATCTGGATGACGGCCAGATCGCGATCCACTTCGAGGACGAGCCCATTCCGTAGCTGTCCGGACGCGAGCCGCACCGAGCAGAACTCGTCCCATCCGACTCCGGTCACGCCAGCGACGAAGGCCAGCGGCCCGCGCAGCTCACGCAGGTCGGCGAATTGCAGTGCGACATCGTTGCCGCTCATGACACCGGCTCCAGGTTCGCCAGCTCGGCCAGCAGCGCGCGTACGCGCTCGGCAAGCCCGGCGAGATCGTCGCCGCGCAGGTCCTCCCGGGCCCGCAACAAGGGGGAGAAATCCTGCTGCTCGATGGTCGCTGCGGGGATGCCGAGTTCGATCAGTCGCTGGCTGCTGTCGAGGACGGCGAGTACGCCATCGGCGATGGCAGCTGCCTTCTGCGGGGTGCAGGAGGCGTCGTTGTCGTTCAGGGCGTTCTGCTGGAGCAGCCCCTCACGCAACAGCCGGCCACCCAGGATCACCACGCGCTCGCGGCCGGGGAGAGCGCTCACCCCGACGAGTTCGGCAAGTGCCGTCAGCCGGTCTGCCTCCGCCAGCACCGCGGCGACGCGAGCCCGGCGGGCGGGCCAGGACCGGTCACCCAGGCGGATGAATTCCGCAGCTGCAGCAGCCGTGTCGCGGGAGAAGGATCCCGCCCAGGCGACGGCCGGATAATGCCGGGAGTAAGCCAGGTCGCGATCCAACACCCACTGCGTACGGATGAAGCGCTGCGTCTGAGCCGTCACGGGCTCAGTGAAGTCACCCCCCGGCGGCGAGACCGCCCCGATGATGGTCACCGAACCCTCTCGTCCGCCGAGGGTGTGCGCGGCTCCGGCACGTTCGTAGAACGCGGCGAGCGCGGACGCCAGACCGGCGGGGAACCCCTCTTCCGCGGGTAGCTGCCCCCGGCGAGAGGCGAACTCGCGTAGCGCCTCGGCCCATCGGGAGGTCGAATCGGCGATGACGACTGCGTGATAGCCCATGTCTCGGAAGTACTCGGCGACCGTGACGCCCGCGTAGATGCTGAGTTCGCGAGCCATCATGGGCATGTTCGAGGTGTTGGCGATGATGACCGTGCGGTCGGCCAGCCGGCCTCCGGTGCGGGGATCAGGCAGTCCGGCGAATTCTTCGATCACGTCCGCCATCTCGTTACCACGTTCGCCGCAGCCGACGTACACGATCACATCGGCCGCGCACCACTTGGCGATCTGCTGAAGCAGCAGCGTCTTTCCGGTGCCGAAACCGCCGGGGACGGCGGCGGTGCTCCCGAGCAGCACGGGGAAGAGAATGTCGATGACGCGCTGCCCGGTGAGCAAGGGCGTGACGGCATCGAGTCGCCGGCTCACCGGCTTGGGACGTCGCACCGGCCACCGGGAGCGGAGCGCAATCGCCTGCCCGTCCACCCGTGCCACGGGTTCATCAGGCAGATATTCACCCGCCGGCGCCAGCCATTCGAGCTGCCCTTGGACATCGGATGGCACCAGCACTCGATGCTCGACAGAGCCGGCATTCGGCACCGTGCCGAGCAGGTCACCCGATGCCACCTCAGGCGACCTACCCTCGACCGGGACGAACTCCCAGCGTCGCTCCGCCCGGCTGCGATCCGCATCCGGTGTCAGCCATACCGGCCCACCGGAAAGCGGTCGCAGCAGCCCGTCGAACACGCCGCCCAGTAAGCCCGGGCCGAGCTCCGCCGACAGTAGTTCGCCGCGGCCTCGTGCCTTGGCGCCCGGTGCGAGCCCGCCGGTGTATTCGTAGGCCTGGACGGTGGCCACCTCACGGGAAACCGCCACGACCTCACCGGTGAGCGCCGACTCCCCCAGCTCCACGACATCGGACATGGCGACATCACCGAGACCGCGCACCTCAACCAGCGGCCCGCTCACCCGGACCACTTCCCCTGACGCGTTCACGATTGCCATAGCGAGCCGGCCACCTCCGGGCACGCCGCCAGGGCACGGGTGGCCAGCGCCTCCAGAGACAGATCGATTCGACGTGCCCCCAGCTCGCCGATGACACCGCCGGAGGGCGCTTCGATGACCGTCGCTTCCGGCCCCAAACGCTCGCGAGCCGTCCCGATGAGCCCATCGAGGAGGCGGCCGTAGGACGGGTCGGCGCGCATTTCCTGTGCCGCCGCGCGGACCCGGCGATCGAGCTCCTCATACACGTCACGTTTGGCGCGAAGCAGCAGCCGGCGCGCCTCGCCCTGCGCCTGTCGCAACTCGGCGTCAAGAAGCGCGCGCGCCTCACGTTCTCCCTCGCTGCGAGCTTGCGCGAGCCGGCGGGCGGCTTCGCCCTTCGCGCGTACCAACCGCCGGTTCGAATCCGCGTCGATGGCAGCAAGGATCGTGGCGGCGTCGGTCGAGGCCTCTTGAAGCAGTGCGTCGATCGTCGGCTGGAGGGCAGCCGTCGTGTCCTCCCGCGACGTCATGGCGGCATCACCACTCGCAGCGGTCCCGCCGGAGCGTTGTCCAACGCCCGGGCAGCGGTCGCCGTCAGGATGACCAGGCTGACGGCCGGGGGAAGTGCTTCCCAGACAAGGCGGGCAGCGTCATCGTCAGCGACGGGACGTACCTCGACACCGGCGAGCGCAAAGCCGGCAATCTCATTGCCGGCTCCGATGGCAACGACGCTGCCCATGGAATCAAGCCTTTCCGATGAGGATGATGGACACGATCAGCCCATAGATCGCAATGCCCTCGGCCAGCCCGACGATCACCATCGCCCGCCCGAAGATCTCCGGCCGCTCGCTCATGGCGGCGAGGGCAGCCGCTCCGGTGTACGCCACGGCGATTGCCGCGCCGATCGACGAGCCGGCCACGGCGATGGCGGCACCGATGAGCGCCGAGCCGTTCAATGGTTGCGTCGCGGCTGCGGTCGACGTGGCGGCTGACGCGGGCCCGGCACCGAAGACCACGAGAGTCACCACCACCAGGCTGATGACCGCCAGCATCCCTCCGCCGACGGCCAGCATGCGCATGGCCGCAGCGCCTCGCCGGCGCAGGAGCACCATGACGGCACCCGCGGCGGGAAGCAGGACAGGCAGGACGATGAACCAGATCATGGAGTGACCTCCTCGACGGAAAGCGGGATGTGCCAGGGCTCGAAGGCGCGACCCTCGCTCTGAAACACCCGCGAGAACAGCTCGTAGTACTCCAGCCGGAGAGCTTGGATCCCGGCCACCAGCCCTTCCAACGCGAAGGTGAGCAGGTTGCCGGCCACGAAAAGGACGAGCGCCAGCACGCTGGATAGGCCTCCGCGGTGCCAGAGACCGGCCGTTCCGCTCCACACCAGCTGTCCGAGCGCGGCGTGGGTCAGGCCGAAGGCGGCCAGTCGGGCGAACGAGACCAGATTGGAGCCCAGGCGGATCACCAGGTCGAACAGTTCGATGCACGCCTGAGCAAACCCGGCGCCGCCGCCGCCCGCGCCGGCGATCAGCCCTCCGAAGGCCAGTAGGAGCCCGGCAGCGGCGAGAACGCCGCCGGTGCCGACGAGGGCCGGCAGGTGCAGGTACCAGCCGGCGGCGACGACCCCCAGAGCGACGAACAGGGCGCCTCCGGCGATACCCGACGGGGCATAGAACGCCAGCGCCCAGCCCCCCTCCCGAACCCTGTTCACGGTGGCGACGATGTAAGCCCCAGCCAGCAGGAGAGCGCCGGCGGCCACGCCAACGAGCAAGAGCGGCACGGGTCGATCGAGTGGCTTCAGCCAGAGCACGGGAACCAGCCCGGACGGACCGAAACATTCGCCGTACAACAAGCCGAAAAGCATGCTCGCCAGCCCCGCCCCGACAAGGAACGGCCAGGCCCTGCTGATTCGTGCCGCACGGCGTGGCCGGCCCCGCCGCAGCAGGAGTCCCAGGACCAGCAGCAGCAGTCCGTGGCCGACGTCGGCGAACATCATGCCGAACATGACGACGTACGCCAGCCCGGCCAGCAGGGTGGGATCGATGTCGGCGTACGGCACGGTGCCGTAGGTCTCGACCAACGGCGCGAACGATCGGCCAAGACCGACCCGCCGCAGCAGCGACGGTGGATCGACGCCGCGTGGCCGGGCCAGCGGCACCACGGATCCACCGTGCGTCTCGAGCCGTCTCACCAACGCGGGGCGGACCGAGTCGGGTGTCCAGCCGGCGAGGGCGGCGGCATGGCCCCGGGTGACCGAGGCATCCGCATAGCGGGCCACCTCGGCCTCGCCGGCGAGCAGATCGTCCCGCCCGGTCCGGCGGCACTCCGCAAGATCCGGCAACTCGCGCGAAAGCCGCGCGTTCGTGGGGCCGGTCGGCAGTAACGCGAGCGACGGCTGTTGCGGATCCACCCGATCCGGAGGGTCGAACTGCACAACGCCCTCATCCGCGACCTCGACGAGCACCCGGCGAAGCGACGCCTGCGGCGCGACGATGGCGACGCGCGTCATGCGCTGGGGCGCGGCAAACTCACGCCAGCGCATCGAACGTCTCGAGCCCGGAAGTGGCGTACGCGGACGCTGCCAGGGCGCCACGCACCCGCCACGCGTCGGCCGCCAGAACCCCAGCGCTGCCCACGACCGCGTCGCCGCCGAAACCGGAAGCACCCAGCAAAGCGAGAGCGTCCCGTTCCACGAGGGACCACCAGCGGGCTTCCGCCCGCCAGAACGCCCTGGCCAACAGCTCGTATTCGTCGGCGCCGTCGGCAATCCGCCGACCAACGGAGCGGGCACCCGCAGCTTCAGCCACCTCCGCGAGCAATTCCTGAGTCCGCGATGGCAGGTGCGCGACGAAGGCGAGGTAGTCGACGGGTCCCGAAGAAACGGACCGTGCCAGGTCCAGTTCCGGAAGGCTGCGGTGCAGGGCAGCGGCCGCTGCCACCGGAAGCGAGCGGTCCTCCAAGAGCAGAACCCGGGACACCAGAAGTGCCGCGGCGTCCGCCACCCACGGCCGGGCGAGCGTCACCTTCTCATACACACGAGCGGCCCAGGAGGCCTGAAGCCGCAAGCGAATCGCCCAGTGCGTGCTCTCCCCCGGGTCGCCCCACCGCGACGTCGCCATGACGTCGCGAACTCCTGCGACGCTGCCCGTGGCAGCCAGTCGCGGCCACGCCGTCGCTAGGCCACCCAGGGCGAAATAGGGCGGCGCGACAGCGCCTTCGAAACTCTGGAGATGCTCATCGACGTTAGTGATCTCGAACCAGCCGACGAGCGCGCGCAACATGTCAGCACCCTCCCCGGGCAGCCAGCCGGCGAGAACGCGAACGTTCCACAGCAGCGTCTCGGCCACGGCGTGCTGGGCCTCCTCCAGCGACTGACCCGGGTGTACGCCGCGGCCGTACGGCGTTGCCGAGAGCGTGACGACCGCCTCTTCCAGGGACGGCCGCGCAGCGAGGTCACGAGCAGCGCGTGCACCGAGCCGCCTGCTGGCAAGCGCCTTGGCGCGGGTGCACCCGGCGACCCACGGCCCGCTCATCGTTCGGCCCCGCTGAGATCATGGGCAGGAGCCGTGAAGTCGAGGCCGGTGAGCAGGGTCAGCTGCGCCAGCAGCTCACCCCGAACGGCGGCTACGGCGGCCGGCATTCGCGCTTGCCCGGCGTCGCGCAGCTCAACGGCCGCCAGCTCAGCCGCCTGCCGTTCGTGTCGTGCCCGTGACTGTGCGGCGAGGCGTGCGAAGGCTTCCGCCCGCGCTTGCGGCACCTGCGCTTCAGCGTTCGCCAACACCTCGGCCGCCGCCGCAGCGGCAGCGTCCCGGCGCCGGGCTGCCTCGCGATCGGCCTCGGCGCGGATGCGAGCACACTGGCGTGAGGCAGGCTCCAGTGTGTCAAAGATCGCCGTGAGCTCGCGATCGCGTTCACTGACGTCGGCCGGCACCCCTGGACGCGCCGGGCTTCCGGGCGACCCGGCCGGTCGAAACCGGTCCAGCCAGTCGCGCCTTGGCGCCATGCCGCCTCCCCCCAAGGGATTCAGCGTTCGTAGCCCCTACGATCCGATAGTGCGGGCCTCGCAACGACCCGCAAAGTGCCGCCTCCGGTGGGACTTTCGTCCGCCATCGGCGGCCGTCAGGAGGGGCGGGCGTGATGACCCTTGTCCGGCTCTCTAGAGCCGAAGGACACCGACCGGCGGGCGCTGAGTCCCTTGCACGGGGCGGAAATGTACCTGCAGCGAAGCCCTGCGGGACCTTCGCCACTGGCGGCCGGGCTCCGCCTGCAAGAGGTTCGAATAGCACGTGATGGGCGCTCATCAGAGGAGGCGGCTCATGTCTGAACACCACGCCAGGTTCTGCCGACGCTTCGAGGAAGTCGGCATGGGTGATGTCCCACTCGTCGGCGGGAAGAACGCCTCCCTCGGGGAACTGATCTCCTCGCTCGGGCCGAGCAGTATCCGGGTGCCCGAAGGTTTCGCGACCACCGCCGACGCCTACTGGGCATTCCTCGACAAGTCACAGTTGCGCCAGCCCCTCAGCGCGGCGCTGGCTGCCATGGGCAGGAGCGAGGCGTCACTCGAACAGACCGGGGCGAAAATCCGGGAGCTCATCCTCGCGGCGCCGGTACCGGAGGACGTCGCCGGCGCGATCCACGGCGCGTACACCGTGCTGGCCGGCCTGATCGGCACGCACGACCCGGATGTGGCCGTTCGAAGCAGCGCGACGGCCGAAGACCTGCCGACCGCCAGCTTCGCAGGTCAGCAGGCGAGTTTCCTTCACATCTCGGGCTTTCCGGCGCTCCTTGACGCCTGGCGCAATTGCGTCGCGTCGCTCTTCACCGATCGCGCTATCGCCTATCGCGACGCCAACGGTTTCGACCATATGGACGTGGCTCTGTCCGTTGGGGTGCAGCGCATGGTGCGCGCTGATCTCGGCTCCTCCGGGGTGGCTTTCACTCTCGACACCGAGACCGGGTTCCCGCATGTCGTGGTCATCGACGCCGCATGGGGACTCGGGGAGTCGGTGGTCGGCGGCACCGTGGATCCGGACGAGTACGTGGTGTTCAAGCCGGCCCTCGACGTGGCGGGGTGCCTGCCTCTGCTGTCGCGCACCCGCGGCCGCAAGGCTCTCAAGGTCGGCTACACGTCACATTCCGGCGGAACGATCTCGCATCCGACGACGCAGGCTGAACGAAACTCCTGGGCGCTTGCCGATGACGACGTCTTCCAGATCGCACGCTGGGCCGCCGAGATCGAGCGTCACTATGGAAAGCCCATGGATATCGAGTGGGCGAAGGATGGTCGAACCGGCGAACTCTTCATCGTCCAGGCGCGACCGGAGACCGTTGCTTCCCGGCACGAATCCGCCCTCCTTCGCAGCTACGTTCTCAAGTCCCACGGAGCTCAGGTGCTGAGCGGGCTCTCGGTCGGTCAAGCCGTCGCCACCGGCCCGGTATGCGTGGTGCACAGCCCCGCGGAGCTGGACAAGATGACAGCGGGATCGGTTCTGGTCACCAGCGTCACCGACCCGGACTGGGTGCCGGTGATGAAGCTGGCGGCAGCCCTCATCACCGATCACGGCGGACGTACCTCGCATGCCGCCATCGTCAGCCGCGAACTCGGACTCCCGGCCGTGGTCGGAACCGGCTCGGCCACCGACGTCCTGCAGGACGGGCAAGTGGTGACGGTGTCCTGCCTGGACTCCGAAGCCGGCTACGTCTTCGACGGCACGGCAGATGTCGAAGAGCACGATCTGGATCTCAGTGTCCTCGCGCCCACGCGGACGAAGGTGATGCTCAACGTGGCCAGCCCGGCGGCCGCGATGCGCTGGTGGCGCTTGCCAGCCGACGGGATAGGCCTGCTGCGTATGGAGTTCCTGGTGAGCACGGCCATCAAGGCACACCCGATGGCGCTGGCACATCCGGAGCTGATACCTGATGTCAAGGATCGCGCCAAGATCCTCGAACTGACCCGCGACTACCCGACACCGGGCGACTACTTCGTCGATCAGCTCGCCTCGGGAATCGGCCGCATCGCCGCCTCGCGCTGGCCGCTGCCGGTGATCCTGCGAATGAGCGACTTCAAGACCAACGAGTACGCGCACCTGCTCGGGGGACGCTCGTTCGAGCCGGACGAGGAGAATCCGATGCTCGGCTGGCGGGGCGCGAGCCGCTACTACGATCCCGGCTATCGGGATGGCTTCGCGCTCGAGTGCCGGGCGGTCCGGCGGGTGCGCGAGACGATCGGCCTGACCAACGTCCGTGTCATGATCCCGTTCTGCCGGACACTGGCCGAAGCCGACAGAGTTCTTGCGACCATGGCCGAACACGGCCTCACCCGCGGTGCGGCCGGGTTGCAGGTCTACGTCATGGCGGAAATCCCCGCGAACATCGTGCTCGCGCGGGAATTCTCGGAACGATTCGACGGCTTCTCGATCGGCAGCAACGACCTCACTCAGCTCGTACTCGGAGTCGACCGCGACAGCGACCGGCTCGCCGCGCTGTTCGACGAGACCAATCCAGCCGTCACCGCGCTCATCGAGCAGCTGATCGCCACCGCCCACCTCAGTGGCCGTCCGGTCGGGCTCTGCGGGCAACGCCCCAGCAATGACCCGGCATTCGCGCGCTTCTTGGTGGCCAATGGCATCGACTCGATCTCGGTAACGCCCGACAGCTTCCTCGAAGTGCACCGGATCGTGGCAGAAGCAGAAGCCGAGGCCGGCATGACGGTTCCGAGCGGGTAGCTGATCGCCCATGGACTCCGTGGTGCTCGAGCTGCCAGGGCTGCAGTCACTCATTGACGTCTTGCGGGCCCGTGGTTACACCGTGATCGGACCGACGGTGCGCGATGGAGCGATCGTCAATACTGAAATCACGAGCCTCGACGAGCTTCCTCGCGGCTGGGGTGACGAGCAGGATGCCGGGCATTACCGGTTGCGTCAGCGAGGCGACCACGCGCTGTTCGGTTTTGCCGCCGCCGCGCAGTCCGCCAAGCCGATCTTCTTCCCTTCCTCTGCGCTGGTCTGGCGCGGAAGGCGCACCGAGGACGGCTTCAGCATCGAAAGTGCCCGAGACGCAGCGGAGGGCGAATCCCCGACGGCGTATGCGCTTGTCGGGGTGCGCTCCTGTGACCTGCACGCGATCGCCATCCACGACACGGTGCTCGCTGGGCGCATCGCCAGCGACGACGACTACCAGCGGCGCCGCACCGGCGCGTTCATCGTCGCCGTCACGTGCAGCGATCCCGGAGGAACCTGCTTCTGCGCTTCCATGGGGACCGGGCCCCGTCCCGATTCGGGCTACGACCTCCGGCTGACCGAGCTGATGGGGCAGGGCGCGCATCGGTTCCTGGTCGAATCAGGTTCTGCTCTCGGAGCGGCGGTGCTCGGCGAGCTACCTGGGGCACCCGCCGGAGCGCAGGACCTTGCTGCGGCCGCCAGGGTCGCTGAGCAAGCGAGCCACCGCATGGGCCGCGAGCTGGCGACCGAAGGACTGCACGACATGCTGCACTCCAGTGTCAGCAGCCCGCAGTGGCAGCACGTCGCCGATCGCTGCCTGGCATGTGCGAACTGCACGCTGGTATGCCCGACGTGCTTTTGCACGTCGGTCGAGGACACGACAGATCTGCCCGGCGAGACGGCAGAACGCCGCCGGGTGTGGGACTCCTGCTTTTCGGCGGACTTCTCCTATTTGCACGGCGGGGCTGTCCGCAGGTCCACCGCCTCGCGCTACCGCCAGTGGATGACGCACAAGCTGGCTTCCTGGGTCGACCAGTTCGGGATGTCGGGCTGCGTCGGCTGCGGGCGATGCATCACCTGGTGCCCGGCGGCGATCGACATCACAGCCGAGGCAGCAGCGTTATGGGCGGAGCAGCCCGCGCAGCCGGAGAAGAGCGCGGAGGCGTAGATGAAGACGATCGAGCAGTACCTGCCGGAGCACGAGTTCTTCGCCGGACTCGACCCGTCCATCATCGCGTTGCTGGCCGGCTGCGCCGTCAACACCCACTTCGATCAGGGAGACCGGCTCTTTCGCCAGGGCGAGCCTGCCGACCGTTTCTACGTCATCCGCAACGGACGGGTAGCGCTGGAGGTTCACACCCCGGGCAACGGCGGGCAGGGGCTCGTCGTCGACACCGCGGACGAGGGCGAGGTGGTCGGCTGGGCCTGGCTGGTCCCCCCCTACCGTTGGGCGTTCGACGCCCGGGCCGCGACGGCGACGAGCGCGATCGCCTTCGACGCCGTCTGCCTTCGCGGCAAATGCGCTGCCGATCCAGCCGTGGGATACGCCCTGATGCAGCGCATCACCCAATCGCTGTACGAACGTATGCAGGGAGCACGCATCCGGCTGCTCGACCTCTACGGAACTCCCCATGCGCAGCGCCGTTGACCGGGGCGACGGCCGCGACGCGGCCCGGGATCACGAAGGCATGGTCCCCCGCCCATTCCGGGTGGTGCGGCGGCAGGCCCAAACGCATGACACCGTGACGCTCTTGCTCGAGCCGGTCGACGGAGTCCCGCTGCGGTACGCACCGGGGCAGTTCACGATGCTGGACGCCGTTGGGGTCGGCGGGGTCCCCATCTCCATCAGTGGGAATCCGGTCGCTCCCGGACTGCTGGAGCACACGATCCGTGATGTCGGTGGCGTGACGCACGCGCTGACATCCAGCGACCCCGGCACGGTGCTCGGGGTTCGCGGACCCTTCGGTACCGGGTGGGATGTCGGCGCAGGTGCCGGCGGCGACGTGATCCTCGTTGCCGGAGGCATCGGGCTCGCGCCGCTTCGCCCTGCTCTTCTGGAGTTGCTCGCCCACCGCACCGAGTTCGGACGGGTCACGCTGCTCTACGGAACGCGCACTCCTCGAGACGTGCTCTTTGCCGAGGATCTCGCGGCCTGGGGGGCGAGTCCCGGTGTGACGGTGGACGTCACCGTGGACTACAGCGATTCCGACTGGACCGGACACGTCGGGTTGGTCACCAAGCTCATCCCACGCGGCCGGATGCAACCGGAGCGGACCCTGGCCCTCGTCTGCGGACCCGAGGTCATGATGCGCTACGTCGCGACAGCCCTCGTCGATCGCGGGCTGCCCCCGGCGAAGATCCGACTGTCGATGGAACGCAATATGCAGTGTGGGATCGGATTGTGCGGCCACTGCCAGTTACGCGAGTTCTTCGTCTGCGTGGACGGGCCGGTCCTCTCCTACGATCGACTCGCGCCTGTGATGACCGTGCCGGAGCTCTGACATGAACCGCAGCACGCCCCTTCCCAAGCTCGCCGTGTGGAAGTTCGCCTCCTGCGACGGATGCCAGCTCACCCTGCTCAACTGCGAGGACGAGTTGCTCCCGCTGGCGGGCGAGCTCCAGATCGCCTACTTCCCCGAGGCGACCCGGGCTGTCGTCGACGGGCCCTATGACGTGTCGCTGGTCGAAGGATCGATCACCACGCCGGCGGATGCTGAACGGATTCAGCGGGTGCGTGAGGTATCACGGCACCTGGTGACCATCGGTGCGTGCGCCACGAGTGGCGGAATCCAGGCACTGCGCAACTTCGCCGACGTCAAGGAGTACCTCGCGATCGTCTACGCGCACCCCGCTTACGTAAAGACGCTGGCACGTTCCACGCCCATCTCCGAACATGTCGCGGTCGACTTCGAGCTGCACGGCTGCCCGGTCAACAAGACCCAACTGCTGGAGGTCCTCACCGCATACCTGCAGGATCGCAAGCCGCGCGTGCCTTCCTACAGCGTCTGCGTGGAATGCAAGCGGCGCGCAACGGTGTGCGTGGCCGTCGCGCACGGGACACCCTGTCTCGGTCCGATCACCCAGGCGGGATGCGGCGCACTGTGCCCGGCGTACACCCGCGGCTGCTACGGCTGCTACGGACCGCAGGACACACCCAACGCGGCTGCCCTGACTCGCCGGATGCACGACCTCGGAATGCCGGAGATCGACGTGGTGCGCGTGTTACGCACATTCACAGCAGCATCGGAGCCGTTCAGCAGCGAGAGCCAGCGCCACGGGGAGCACACCTGATGACCCACCGGCTGACCGAGGGAGACCAGTTCCTTCATGTCGCCAGCCTCGCCCGCGTAGAGGGCGAAGGCGCCATGCATGTCGAGGTCCGCGACGGCACGGTGACGAATGTGGAGCTGCAGATCTTCGAGCCCCCAAGGTTTTTCGAGGCATTCCTGCGCGGACGCTCCTGGACCGAACCACCCGACATCACCGCCCGCGTCTGCGGCATCTGTCCAGTGGCGTACCAGCTGAGCTCGTGCCTCGCCATCGAAGCTGCCTGCGGGGTCACCGTTTCCGAGGAGATCCGCCAGCTGCGCCGGCTGCTGTACTGCGGCGAGTGGATGGAAAGCCACGCCCTGCACATCTTCTTTCTGCACGCTCCCGACTTCCTCGGCTACCCCGGAGCCATCGAAATGGCGCGCAACCACCGGGAGTTGGTCGAACGCGGCCTGCGCTTGAAGAAAGCCGGCAATGCCTTGATGACGTTGATCGGAGGCCGTTCGGTGCACGCGGTGAACGTCCGCGTCGGTGGCTTCTATCGGCTTCCTTCCCGGTCCGACCTCGCGGGCCTACGGGAGTCGCTCATACGTGCCCGCGAAGAAGCGCTCGAGACGGTCACGCTCGTCGCCGGCTTTGAATTCCCCGAGATGCAGCAGCCGTATGAGTACGTCTCATTACGCCGGGCTGACGGCTACCCGCTGGAGTCAGGATCCGTGGTGACCACCGAAGGCGACGCGTTCGACGTCGCCGACTTCGGTCACCGCATCGAAGAGGAGCACGTCTCGCGCTCCACCGCCCTGCACAGCCGGCTGCTTGGCAGCGGGAAGCCGTACGTGGTCGGCCCGCTCGCGCGCTACGCCCTGTGCTCGGACCAGTTGTCGCCGCTCGCACAGGAGGCGGCCCGATCCGCCGGGCTCGGGGCGACGTGCCGCAACCCCTTCCGGTCGATCGTCGTTCGTGCGGTGGAACTGGTCTACGCGTTCGACGAGGCACTGCGCATCATCGATGCCTGGCAGGGAGCTTCGGCCCCGGCGGCACCGGTTCCGGCGCGCGCCGGCGAAGGGCACGGAGCGACCGAAGCGCCTCGCGGACTGCTCTACCACCGCTACCGCCTCGACGACCAAGGGACGATTCTGGATGCGCAGATCGTCCCCCCGACGTCGCAGAATCAGGCCAGCATCGAGGCCGACCTCCGCAGCTTCGTCCAGCCCCGGCTCCACCTCGGCCACGATGAGCTCACCCGCCAATGCGAGCAGGCCATCCGCAATTACGACCCGTGCATCTCCTGCGCGACGCACTTTCTCGACCTGCGCGTCGAGGGGTCATGATGCGGGCGCGGGACGGGACACCGGCCTGCCTGCTCGTCGGTCTAGGGAGCCCGTACCGGGGAGACGACGCCGTCGGGCCGTTGATCGTGCAGCAGGTCGCCCGGCTGTGGGACGCGCACACGCGCCCCGTGCAGGCCGTGGAGCTCGAGGACCCTGCCGCCCTGCTCGATCTGCTGGAAGGCTACGACTTCGCGCTCATCGTCGACGCCGTGCGAACCGGACGCGAGCCCGGGAGCCTGGTCGTCCTGGAGGCCGGCGCCGGCGCCGAGGCCATGCCGGCCGGGCTCCGGGCGGGCGCCGGCGGAGGCGGCAGCCACGCCCTGGGCCTCGCCGCCTGTCTGGAGCTCGCTCGCGTGCTGGACCGCCTACCGCACCGGCTGTTGGTCGTGGGCGTGGAAGCAGCCCAATTCGACCCCGGGGGCAGCCTCTCGGCGCCGGTCAGTGCCGCTGTCAACGGCGCCGTGCAGACCGTCACCCGCCTGCTGTCGGCACCCGCCGGCCGAGCGGTGGGTAGCCCATGACGCCGACACCGCCGCCCGCTGAGAACTCCCCGACAGGCGCCCCGGGCGAGATCCGCGCGAGCAATCCGCCGCGCTTGGTAGAGACGCATACGGCCGTGCTCATCTTCATCGGCGACCGCGTCTACAAACTCAAGAAGCCCGTCGACTTGGGCTTCCTCGACTTTCGGCTCCTTGCCACGCGCCGAGCGGCCTGCGAGGCCGAGGTCGAGCTCAACAGCAGGCTGGCTCCCGACGTGTATTTGGGTGTCGCCGACGTGCTCGGCCCGCAGGGCGAAACCATGGAATCGCTTGTCGTCATGCGCCGGATGCCCGCCGACCGCCGGCTGTCGACGCTGGTCACCGCCGATCCCGAAGGGCCGCTGCCGGCTGGGGCCCTGGACTCGCTGAGCCGTCTGATCGCCGACTTCCACTCCCGGTGCCCGACGTCCCCGCAGATCGCCGCATCAGCTGACCCGGAGGTGCTGCGAAGCCTGTGGCGTGACAACGTGAGTGCCCTGCGCCGCCACGCCGGCCGAGTCGTCGACAAGGCCGACATCGACCGCGTGGAAGCGCTGGCGATCGAGTACCTCGAAGGGCGCGAGCCGCTCCTGCGCCTTCGCCAGCAGCGCGGGCACGTCCGCGACGGACACGGCGACCTGCTGGCCGACGACATCTTCGTGCTCGACGACGGCCCGCGGGTACTCGACTGCCTGGAATTCGACGCCGCGTTGCGCTGCTGTGACGTGCTCAACGATGTGGCCTGCCTGGCCATGGACCTCGAGCGGCTCGGTGCCGCAACCGCCGCCCGAAGATTTCTCGACACGTACGCCCAATCTAGCGGCGAACACCATCCGCGATCGCTCGAGGATCACTACATCGCGTATCGAGCCGGCGTGCGTGCCAAGGTCGCCTGCCTGCGGTGGAGCCAGGGTGACGAGACGGCCCGGACCGTCGCGCAGCAGCTCACCGAGCTGGCCTTGGGTCATCTGCAACGCGCTCGAGTATGCCTGGCCTTGGTCGGCGGCCTCCCCGGAAGCGGAAAGTCCACCGTCGCCGAAGCTTTGAGCAAGGCGGACGGCGGCGCGCAGTGGACCCTGCTACGTTCCGATGTCGTCCGCAAGGAACTCGCGGGCCTGGATCCGACGGCAAGGACCGCGGCCGCCTACGGCGCCGGCGACTACCAGGACCGATCGCGCCGAAGCGTCTATGCCGAGGTCTTCCGCCGGGCCGAACTCGCGCTAGGCCTCGGCGAAAACGTCATCATCGACGCCACTTTTGTCGACGCCGACGAACGGACGACGGCCCGCCGGATCGCCACCCGGACCAGCTCAGTGCTCATCGAACTGGAATGCCGAGCACCTGTGGATGCCATCGCCGAGCGGCTGTCCATCCGGGCCACCCGACAGACCGACCCCTCCGACGCCGACCTGGACATCTCGCTCGCGATGTCGGCACGGCGAGCCCCGTGGCCCAGCGCCCGCGCGATCGACACGTCCGGGTCCATCGAGCAGAGCGTCGTCGACGCACGATCGGCGATCGAGTCCGCCGTTAGGTGACGTACCGCGCCGCAGGTGACGTTGTCCTACGACTCGTGCCGCTCCGCGGCGATCGCCGCCTGAACTCGCTGCACCTGTTCGGTCTGGAGGCGATCAGCCTCCGCCTGCCCGGCGGCGCTGACGATCTCCGCGTCCGATCCGGGAAAAACGATCGCTTCGTGGCCGTCATCCATCCAACGCACGGTGTAAGGCGGCGATCCATCTGCGGACACGGCGAGAATCGCCGCGCGGCGCTCGCGGCCGTCACCGCCGCGGGTCTTGACGATCAGCCAGTCGCCGGCATTCGCATGCACTGCGGTAACTCCCTCTGCCTCAAGCAGGCGTGTGGTGGGATCGCCGAGCCGCGCGCGTACCCCGCAGCTGCTGACGTCGGGTGCGTTGCACCTCGGCGTTGATATCGGCCTCGGTGATCGGACGGCGCCACCACACATCCCACGCATGCATGAGCAAACCAAAGCCCCAGGCGCCCATCAGCCAGCCTGGCCAGAAATACCCGTGCCCGCTCGTCGCCCACACCACGATCAGCAGGCCGTTGATCACGACGTAGGAGACGAGATGCCTGCCGAAATCCCGCTTGGCCTGCAGCCGCTTGAGGGCCTCGGCACGCTCCGTTTCGATGCTGGGGCTCGCTGGCTCCTCGATGGTCATCGCTACCTCCCTGACCCCTCAATCGTCCCGCAATGACGGCACGGCGACAGTGGCGAAGGTCCCGGACATAGCAGCCGCGTGCGGCCGGACGGATGGCGCGAGCGCCGGCCAGGACGTGCTCGAGCGAGAGGGCTGAGCCTTCAGGCGGCCGGAGCGGAGAGGCTGACGACGACGGCGCTCGCCGAATGCGTGATCCTCACCCGCGGGTTCTTCCCGGTGCGCAGGCCGAGCACGTAGCCGACGTGGCCCTCGAAGTCCTCGTAGCGAGCCACCTCGATGACGTTGCCCGTCGTATGCGGGTAGAACGCACCCGGGCAGGTCGGCGCTCCGCGGGCGTCGTGACATATCGCCACCGTGAGGTCCACCTGGATGAACGCCGTGCCATCGACGCCGACCACTCTTCCGTTCGGGCTCGTCGGCGGCGTGCTGACATACCACGCTCTGCTCCCGGTGGGAGCCCCCTGATCGAACGTGAAGGTGATGGTGTCGATCGCGGCAGGGGTGTTGTGCGCTCCGCTGATTCCCACAAGCGTGTGCTGGCTCGGTTCCAGGCATGAGGTACTCGCCGCTATCACGGATACCGCAACCGCAGCCATGGATAGTCTCCGAAGTCTCATGGACCGCTCCCTTCCACGCGGGCTGGACAGGGTCAGTCTCTGCCTCGGAGCCAGATCGCGAGTCAGGGCGAAATGCCTTGCTGTCGCGGACGAAATGCTGGCGCCGGCGCCGGCTACCGGCTGAGGGCGGTGCTCGCTTCGCCGTTGCGCACGGTCAGGAACGTCATGCCCTGATCGCCCGCCGTGAAGCCGTATTCGTGACCGGCTTCCAGCACCATGGAGTCAAGCCGGCCGAGGGTAGGGCCACCGCCGAGCAGCATGAGCGAGCCTTCGAGCACCATGATCATCTCGTCGTGGTCGTGCTGGTGCAGCGGCACCGTGTAGCCGGCGGGAAACCACGAGACCTGCGAGTAGAAGCCACCCTGGCCCTTGGCCAGGTACTTACGCCTTGCCCCGTTGAGTTGGGCCGCTTCGACCAGCGATTGATCCACGTTCGACTGCGTCTCGTCCGGGAATTCGATCGCGTCGACCAGGAAGAAACTCGCGCTCATGCGGCGGATTCTAGCCCTAACGGCCGCACCCACCGGTAGCGACGAGCAACCCCAGGGACCCCACTTGGCTCGACGTGTCATTCCGCCGGCACGAGCCCGCCCGACGGGTCAGAGCGTGGCCAGCCAGCCCTCGACGAGACAGTTGAATTCTTCCGGACGTTCCTGATGCAGCCAGTGGCCTGACCCTGCCCAGGCGAACGACCTCGACCGCGGGTCATCGAAGAGGGTCGCTTCAAACGCCGCCCGGTCAGGGTCGACGTACAGCGCCAGGACGGGACACTGCCGCCGGCTCAAGTACGGCACCGACGTGTCACGCCAGCCGAGGGAATCCGGTCCCACGAAAAGGCCGGCCAGGGTCTGGGTCAGGACGTGACCGGGGGTGCCGGCGATGCGCCGCATATGCCACGTTTTGAGGGCAGGCGACGAGGCGGGTGAGTAGCTGGCGGAAAGGAAGGTCTGAGAGCCGGCGACGGGATCGCCGGACTGCAAGGATCTCGCCATGTCCTCGACGATCGGCCGGAACTCCTCGGGGAGCAGGTAGCCGGGGTCGACGCTCACGACGGCCTTCACCAAGGTCGGATGTTCAACGGCCAGCGCGCTCACGATGGCGCCCCCGAGCGAGTGCCCCAGGGCGACTACCGGGCCGGTGCCCAACTGCTCGAGCAGGCCCGCAATATCGGCCGCGAACTGGCGGGGCTCGTAGCCTCTGTCCGGCGCACTCGACCGGCCGTGCCCGCGGATGTCGACGGCGATGACCCGATGCCCGGCGGCGAAGTGCGGGAGCTGCCAGGTCCAGTCGTGGCTGTCACAGGAGAAGCCGTGAACGAAAAGGATCGGCGGGCTGCCGGCGTCGGCAGCGCCACCGCCGTCGTCGTCGGTGAAGAACAGCTTGACGTCTCCTACGTCAGCGAATGCCATCCCAGCTCCTCCAGCGCGACCGTGAGGGCAGAGTGATCGCTGCCCATCGGCAGTCAACCAGGTCGGCGCTTCAGGATCAGGGCCACGCCATGCAGACCCCCGACTGCACGACCGCTCCCACCGCGAACCAGACGCTCGGCGCCACCCAGTACGTGCAGGCGGTCTCGTCGGCGGTGGCGAAGTACAAGGTGCTGGGCGCGGCGAAGGCAGCGGGCTACATACCCGTGACGCCGGTGGGCTACCCGGTGGTCCATTACGTGAATCCCGCCTACCTGTCGAACAAGTACGTGATGGACCCCAACCATGTCGATTCGCTCGTGTACGCCACGACACCGAACGGTCCGGTTCTCGTCGCCGGGCGGGCAGGGCAGCCCAGCAAGTCGGCCTGGCGCCGATCACGTCGCCCAAGGGTGTCGTGACCTACAAGGAGGCCTCAGCAACGGTAGGCACGTTCTAGTCACTCGGGCCGCGGCTCGTGTGGGGCGCGTGGCGTGAGATCGAGTGGTGCCGGCCACGTCAGGCTGTCGCCCAGCACGAACAGGGTGGTCATGCCGCCCGCTGCCCCCCGATGCGCGACTGATGCTCGGCGAGCAACCCGGCCACGGTGACGTCCCACGAGTACTCTTCCGCGCGCCGGCGAGCAGCACGGCGCAGGAGCTCGGCAGGCTCGGCGAGTAGTTCCTGGACTGCGTCGGCGAACGTAAATCCGGAGCCTGCGCAGACACGGCCGGAGCTCGGCCCGACGATCTCGGGCAACGCCGACCGCCAGTTGACGACCGCGGGAGTGCCACAGGCCATCGCCTCCAGCGCCGCGAGGCCGAACGTTTCCACCGGACCCGGCGCCAGCGCGACATCGGCCGCCCGGTACAGCTCGGCAAGTTCATCACGCGAGGACACGAAACCGAGCCAGCTGATAGGCAGACCGGCCGACGCCGCCTGAAGCTGACGGCGCAGCGGCCCGTCGCCGGCGACAACGAGCCGCGCGAGGACGCGCCGTCGCACCAGCTCGCGAACCGCCTCCACAGCGATCTCCGGTTGCTTTTCCCTCGACAGCCGGCCGGCCATGATCAGCAGCGCACCGCCGGGATCGCCCGTTGGCTCGAAGCGCGGTCGAAATCCCTCGTGATCCACCCCGAGCGGCACGGTGACCAGATTGGCGGCACCGACTCGGCGAAATTCGGCAGCGGCCCATGCGGTGGTGCACACGATCGTGTCGAAGGAGCGAGCGAGCGCACCATTCGACCGATCGGCCAGGCTCTCCAACGGGAAGCGGGCCGGCAGCCATTGATTGAGCCAGCGGTCGAGCCGCTCGTGGCTGACCGCCAATGCCGCCACCCCGTGCCCTCGAGCCCACGGACCCAGTCCGCGCAGGGTCGTACGGTCATGCACCTCCAACGCGTCCGGACCCAGCCTCGCGAGCTCACGCTGAACACGTCGGACGTCGAGCAGAATGCGGTACCCGGTGCCGGCCAGGGCAGCCCCCCGCAACTGGATCTGCGTTCCCCAGGGATGTTCCTGCCGGCCGTCCGCCTTCGCCGGGACGATCTGGACGACATCGTGTCCGTGCTTTGCATAACCCTGCGCGAGGTGGTGCAAGGTGGTGCGCAGCCCCCCGGACGTCGGGCTCACGAAGTTGGCGACCTGCACGATCCTCACGCGACCTCCTTGTAGTGAGCGGTCAGCTCGCGGCCGATGACTTCCCAGCTGCGCCCTTGTACCGATGCGCGCGCGTTGCGGGCCATGCGCCGGCCCACCGAATTCGTGACGCCGCTGATCTGAGGGAGGAAGGACTCGGTGACGATCGCCACGCGCATGCCTTGAGCATGCGGCGGGGAACCGGCCAGCGTTCCCCGGCAAGGCATGAGTCACGTGAATGCTCACACAACATCCGCCTACGTCTGCGTCACGAAATGGACACCTGCTGCCCGCCGAAACGGCACCAGGCCGGCCGCTCGTCGTGAACGGCCGGCCTGGTGCTGACTATCTGGTGCCCGGGTGAGCTACTCGAGGCTCGCCTACCTGTCGTGGTGGGCAGGACCGTGGCAGCTTCCGGTGCCGCTGTCGGAGTAGGAAAGGACGCTCGGGTCCTGGCCATTCGCGGCTGCGGACGGCGTGAAGCTGTAGCCGTAGCCGTCGTTGCCCAACGTCAGCTTGAGCACCCCGTAGGCGGTGTCCTCGGCCGTCACGACGTGCTCGGCCTGCAGGGCGGACGGGGTCGAGAGGGCGTCGAGATCCTCACCGCCGGTACCGACGGTGAACTGCGTGATGCCCTTACGGGTGTCGACCTGACCGCTCGGATTCATCGGCTGGAATCGGGCGTAGACGTGTTCGTGGCCGTTGAGCACGACGTCCGCACCGTTCTTGTACAGCAGCTTCCACCAGGTGTCAGCGGCACCGCCCTCGGCGCCGGCAAAGGCCGCATACGGCGGATCGCCCGCGCTGCTCGTCGCGCTGAAGGTGGGCTGGTGCCAGTACGCGAGCGTGCAGGCGCTGTGGTTCGCGGCCAGGTCTCGCGCCAGCCACTGGGTCTCCTGGCCCAGCACGCCGGTGCTCGGGTCGCAACTGTTGCCGAACGCCGGTGAATTGCACTCGATGTTCAACGAGATGATGTGCCAGTTGCCCAGGTTGTAGGAGTACCAGCCCTGGTTGTAATCGCCGGCCTGACCCTGCGGGCGGATGGCGCCGCCGGCGTCCTGGCCGTTGAAGTACGCGAAGTAGCCGGCACCATTCTGGCCCGCCTCATTGTCGCCGTGCTTGGTGTAGGCGTAGTACTCGTGGTTGCCGGGCGCCGGGCGCTCCAGGAACTTGAAGGCGCCGTAGGTCTTGTCGAACGAGGCCATGAAATCACTGAGCTTGCCTACCTGGTACTGCTCGTCCCCGAGCAGCGCCACGAGGTTCGGATGCATGCTTTCCACCTGGTCCGCGGTGGCGTACTCAGCAGAGAATCCACCGATGCTTGCTGCGCCGCACTTCAGACTTGCCGGATTCGCCGAGTTCTCCGGGTTGTCCGGCTCGCAAGCGATGTCGCCGACCGCGGCGAGGACCGGCGCCGGCCGGCTGGTGGCGTACGGCCAGTCGTTGGATTGGCGATGATCCGCACCGAACACGGTGCCGGTCAGTAGCGCCAGCGCCAGTCCTCCCGCAGCAGCGATGGCGACGGTACGGCGTGGGAGCGCATGCATGGGCCTTCCTCTCCGGGTACGACGGGCGCATACCCCGGACAGCAACCTAGGGATCGGCTGTGAGCGGTCGACGCCATCGAAATGTCCAGCAGCTGAACGGAAATCCAACGATGCGCGGCCAGCGCCGCTTGCCGTCTGCTAGTTGACCCGCTTGCCCGGCGGAACCTACAGTCCGCCAATGCTCCTCGACAGGCTGGACATCTCCCCCGACGAGTTCCGGCGACTCACCGGCTGGGAGATCAAGGCCGAGGGTGCCTGCAAGGGCACGACATGCGTTCCCCTTCCGGACGGGCCGTTCGACGTCGTCGCCACGTCCCAGCGGCTCGGCATGGCGCTCGTCGCGGAGCCGCAGGCGCAGCTGTGGGCGCTGGGTCCGCAGACCTTCTCGGGACGAGCCCTGTCCACCACCGACACCTCCGACTTCGCTCTCCCGGATCTCGACGGCAACGAGTTTCGCCTGTCATCCCTGCACGGACAGAAGGTTCTCGTCCTTGCCTGGGCGCCTTATTGAGGCTGCCGCTGGGATCTGCCCGGGTGGCAGGCGGTGCGCGAGGAACTTCATCCGTCCAGCTTCGAGCTGGTTGACGTCTGCCTCGAAATGGGCGGCGCCGACATCGCACGCCCGTACGTCGCCGAAGCGGCTTCGACCCATCCCTCGCTCATTGACCAATCCCATGTCATGGACGCGCGTTTCGGGGTCACCAACGTCCCCATGGCGATCTGGATCGACGAATCGGGATCGATCGTCCGGCCACCCGAGCCGGCGACCCCACCGGCCGTGGGGGCCATCGCCGAGTCGGTCGTGGAGCTGGTCGGCGATGGCGCTCAGCGCGAAAAGTACGTGGCCCGGCTACGGGATTGGGTCACCCACGGCCCTGACAGCCCTTACGCGCTCTCACCAGAAGATGTCATCGTCGCGTCGCAGCCGAGCTCCCCGGCGATCTCGAGAGCCGCGGCCCATTTCGAGATCGCCCAGCACCTCTGGCGAGAGCAGGGGCTCAACGACCGCGCCCTCGCCCACTTCAACGCCGCACACGAGCTGCAGCCCGAGAACATCACCTACAAGCGGCAGGCGTACTCGGTCGTGGGCGTCGAGCGCTCCGGCGACAGCGACTGGGGGCGGTTCCGGCAGGCACCCGAGGAAGGGGAGGACTGGCCGTTCATCTCCGACTTCAACCGCGACCTGGTCGCGCTGGACCCCGCGCTGGCGGCAAAGCTCGGCCTGACGTGACAGGCCTGCGGACTGCTGCGCTCGCGGCGACGCTCACGCCGTGATGCCGCCGTCGACCGCGACGATCGCGCCCGTCATGTAGCGCATCTCATCCGAGGCGATGAACGCGATCGCGGCGGCGACGTCTTCGGGTTCCCCGAGGCCGAGCGGGCTGCGCGGGGCCCCGGCGGACATCCTCCGACCGGTGGAGGGCTCGGGTGCCGCGGACTGGCCGATACCGGTTCGCGTGGCGCCGGGAAGGACCGCGTTCACTCGCACCCCCTGCTCGGCGAACTCGAGTGCCAGCGCCTTGGTCAGCAGGTGGACGCCGGCTTTGGACGCGCAGTACGCCGCCCGATAGGTGCGGCCGTTCACCCCCAGTCGCGAACCCGTGTTGACGATGTTGCCGCCGGTGCGCTTCAGGGCCGGCATCAATGCCTGGCACATGAGAAAGGTGCCAGTGAGGTTGATGCCGATCACCCGCTGCCATTCCGCGAAAGCCAACTCCTCGAAGGGACTGGCGGAGACGACGCCGGCGACGTTGCAGACGACGTACGGATCGCCGAAGTCCGCGAGCACGGCCTGGGTAGCTGCCCGTACCAGCCCGGGGTCGCTGACGTCACACACGTACGCCGCCGCCTCGCCGCCGCCCTCCCCGATCCCGGCGGCGGTCCGCTGGGCACCTGACTCGTCAACGTCGAGACACGCCACTCGGGCACCTTCACTCGCCAGCCGAATCGCCGCAGCGCGACCGATACCTGAGGCCGCGCCGGTCACGACGACCGTTCGGTGTTCAAAGCGCCGCATGAATCTCCTCACGAACGTCGGCCGAGAGTCCGTCGTTGATAACGATCTGATCGCGGCGCCTGGCCCGCGCCACGCGACACGGGTCGTATGTTGTATAAACCTCGGAGAGCTGTGATGCGAGTCACGTCGAGCCGGGTCGGAGTCAGCCCTCGCCGATCAGCAGCATCGCCATCGTTCCCAGGGAGAGTCCGTTGCCCAGCTTCAGTCGTCAGCGTTCACGAGCAGTCACGCTCACCGGCACGGTGTTAGTGGTCGCTCTGGCGACCTTCGGCTGTGGCCGATCCAGCACTTCGACGCCAGGCGGCACGAGCACGAACGCGCCTACGTCGACCGCGGCGTCCGCGAGCACGATTCCGGCGGGCGACTTCGGTTCCGAGAAGAAGGTGTGCGCACCGGGACCGGCAACGGGCGCTTCGGGTCGCGGCATCGTCGGCAAGACCATCCGCCTGGGCGTGCTCGCCGACCCGGGCGCCGCCGCTGCCCCGGGGCTCGAGCAGGAGTTCTTCGATACCGCAGACGCGTTCACCAAGTGGTGTAACGCTGCCGGCGGAATCAACGGCTACCAGCTCGTCGTCGACAAGCTCGACGCCAAGCTCTTCAACGGGGCGCAGGAAGTCCTCCAGGCCTGCCAGAAGGACTTCATGCTCGTCGGCGGCGGTAACGCGCTGGACGCATCCGACGTCAAGCCGCGGCTGGCCTGCAAGCTCGGGCAGGTCCCGGCGTACACCGTCTCCCCCGAGGCCAGCTCCGCCGGCCTGCAGGTCTCCCCGGCGGCCAGCTACCCGACCAAGTACCCGGTCGGGGTGCTGCGGCTGCTCGCCCTTGCCTTCCCCGATACCCAGCAGGCGCTCGGCATCGCCGGCAGCAACCTCGCCTCGCTGACCCCGCAGGGCCTGCGCGCCCAGCAGGCCTACCAGGAGCTGGGCTACAAGGTGACCACGGTGCAGCCCCGGCCCGCACTGGTCGACAACTACCGGCCCTGGATCGAGCAGATGAAGCAGTCGGGCGCCAAGGCGGACTTCGAGATCACCGCCCAGGACCCGACACCCATCTTCAACGCCATGAACGACACCGGCTTCAAGCCCGAGTGGACGCTGTTCGCGCAGACGTTCTACTCCTCGAAATCGGTACAGGCCGCGAAGTCGGTTCCCTACCTGCCCAACAGCTACGTGTACTTCGCCAACCTGCCCTGGGAGCTCGCGAACCAGTTCCCGGTCGTGGCCCAGGCCAAGTCGATCATGACGGCTTCCAACCCCAACGCCAAGCTGGACTCGTTCACTGCTGGCGCCTTCAACAGCTGGGTGCTCTGGGCAGAGTCGGCGACGGCCTGCGGTAGCACCTTGACGCAGGACTGCATCCTGCAGAAAGCAGCCCAGCACCCCGCGTGGACCGCTGGTGGTCTGTACGCACCGGTCAACACCGACCCCAAGGTGCAGGTGCCGACGGACTGCGTCATCATCATGCGGCTCACCAAGACCGGATTCGTCTACGACAAGAAGGTCACGAACCCGAACAACAGCGTCTACAACTGCGGCCCGGACAACATCGTGACGGTGAAGAGCTTCCAGACGAGCTGACCTGCCGAGCGGGCCTTACTGGCTTGCCGTGGCACGCGGCGCTACTGGTATCACCCTTCGAGCAAGGGCCGGTAGTCGGCGCGTGTCACGTCGCCGTTCGTGAGCTTGCCATCGGCGCGCGCCACCTGCACCCGTTGACCGTCCACGAGCACGCGTAGCGCATGAACACCCGGACGTGCCGTGACGGTGTAGACGAGCTGCGCCAGGGCTATGGCCTGTTCCTGACTCGAAACGGCGCTGAGCTCGCTGGTCAGGTCGACGACTGCGGTGTCGCCGCTCAGTTCGACTCCGTGCAGCCCGAGCGCTCCGGGGAGGGCGGACCGCAGCCCGTTTGCCGCCTCGGCTCTCGTGGGGCCGCTGAGCAGGACTTCAACGGTGCGCTTAAGGGTCACCGGGTCGGGCACCGGCCGATGAGTCGCGACCACTTTCTCGCCCCGAACGAGGTAGACGTCCGTGAGCCGCGTGACCGGACCGACCAGTGACGTGGGCCGTGGGGTGGCGGCGGTCGCCAACGCGTGCGGATGCGCCTGTTCGGAAACCCCGCATCCGACGACCATGACCATCGCCATCCCGCAAAGCAGGCCCCGGCTCCAGTGAGGCACGGCGGTCACCGGCGATATTTCCCAGACTCGGACAACCGCGCATCCTCGGCAGCCGGCCGGACTTCCGGGACTGTATGCAGGGGAAAGTCAACGACGAACCGGGCCCCGCCGATGGCTGCCTGCTCCACTCGAATGCGACCAAAGTGCAGCCGCACAGTCTCCCTGACCAGGGCGAGGCCCAGCCCGGCCCCTCCGCCCTCACTGCGTCGGCCACCAGCGCTTGCGCGATAGAAGCGGTCGAAGACCCGATCCCTCTCGTGGGGCGGGATGCCGGGGCCGTCGTCCTCCACCCACAGCCTCAGGATGGTTCCCGAGGGCAGCTCGACCCGATCGAGGCCAACGGCCACCGCGGACTGGCCGTAGCGGCCGGCGTTGTCGAGCAGGTTGACCAGCATGCGTTCAAGGCGCCGCTTGTCGCCGAGGATGTAGGCGCTCATGGCATTCGCGTCCACTTCGATCTGCACCGGCGGCGTTATCGCGGTGAGCCGCTGGGCCCGCAGGACGATCTGTGCGACGCATACCGGTTCCAGATCAGCCCCCGCGCCGGCGTCGATGCGGCTGATTTCCAGCAGGTCCTCGACAAGCTGGCTGAAGCGACGTACCTCACTCGAGAGCAGATCCAACGCCGTTCGGCCACGGTCGGACAGCTCGTCGCGACGGCCTTCCAGAACCGACAGCGCAGTGGAAACGGTCGTCAGCGGGGATCTCAATTCGTGGCTGACATCCGCGGTGAAGCGCACCTCGCGATCGATGCGCTGTTGCAGGGCGTCGGCCATGTCGTTGAAGGCCGATGACAGGACCGCCAGCTGGCGATCCGGGGAGGGCCCCATGCGCGCCTCGAGGCGTCCGCCGGCGATCTCGCGGCTGGTGTCAGCCAGCCGGGTGAGCGGTCGCAGGAGCCGGCGGCTGGTCCACAGGCCTGCCGCCGCCCCGCACAGGGTGACGATTCCGGCGACGATCAGCAGGACGCCGCTGAGCGTGTGCAACGTCGAGTTCAGCTCGTTGAGCGAGACGGTCTCGTAGTACTGGGCGTGGGCCTCCGCCAAGGGCAGGCCGATGACCATGACCGGCCCGCCGTCGAGCGCGATTCGCTGATGCTGGCCCTTTCCCGCCTCCACCAGCCTCTGGAGTTCGCCTGGGAGGTCATCCGGCCCGATTCCGACGGCCGCGGTGTACCACTGGCCCCGGTAACGAAGCAGGGACTGCGTGCCGTCGCTGAGACGAACCGCGGCCAACACCGGCGCGACCTGAGTGCCGCGCGTCATCAGGGCATCGTTGATCGCGTCGGCGTGGGTCTGGGCCAGGTGCTCGGCCGTCCGCTCACGCTGACCGAGCAGGTAGCTGCGCGTCACCGTAAAACTCACCGCGGCCAGCACCAGGCAAAGGATCAGCGCGCCCAGGGCAAACGTTGCGATCAGCCTGACTCGCAGGCCGACCCGGCGCAGCGGCGACCTCATGCCTGCAGCTTGTACCCGAGCCCGCGGACTGTCAGGACATGCACCGGATGGGCCGGGTCGTCCTCGACCTTGGTGCGCAGACGTCGCACATGAACATCGACGATGCGCCCATCACCCAGATAGTCGTAGCCCCAGACCTTGTCGAGCAGCAGCTCGCGGCTGAAGATCCGGCCGGGTGCCGACGCCAGCTCGCACAGCAACCGGAATTCGGTCTTCGTCAGGTGGACCGGATGACCGGCCCGGCTGACTGAGCCTCCGGCCGCGTATATCGACAGCGAACCGATGCTCACGGTGTCGTCGGTCGTGGCCAGCCGACCCCGGCGGCGCAAGGCGCGTAAACGCGCCGTCAGCTCCGGCATCGCAAACGGCTTGGTCACGTAGTCGTCGGCGCCGGCCTCCAGCCCGGCAACCACGTCGCTCGTGTCATTGCGGGCGCTCACGACCACGATCGGGACGTCACACAACCTGCGCATCCGTCGGCAGCACTCGAAGCCGTCCATCCCCGGCAGCATCAGGTCGAGCAGCACCAGTTCTGGCTCCGAGACCGCGACCTTGCCCAGCCCTTCCTCGCCGCTGCCCGCGGTCGAGACGTCGTACCCCTCGTCCTCCAAGGCCATCGTCAAAGCCGCGCGGATCCGCTCATCGTCTTCAACGATCAAAACCGGAACGCCCACGATGAGCCATCTTGCCGCATGGCGACCTCAACTCCGGGCGAAGATCTCCAGTAACGCCGTGCGGCTGGTACCGGCTGAGACGAGGAAACTCACTCCGCAGGGCAGCCCGGACGCCAGCCGGCAGCAGTCGGAGGCGGCCGTCACGCCATCTGACGTATAGCCGGTGATCTCGCGCAGGTCCACGCGGATGTGGGTACCTCCACCGCTGGCGACGGCGTCTACCGCGGCCAGCAACGATCTGCCGTTGGCATCGTCAAGGCAGCCTCGGAGCGAGATTCGCGTTCCCCCTTCGCGACCGGCCTCGGGCTCCACCAGCAGGCCGGGCTCGCGGTGAGGAAGTTGCAGGGATCGGGTCACCATGAATCAAAGGTCGCAGGCCAGTACGCCGATGAGCTTGCGACTTCATGACAGTTGGATGACGGAAAACTGCGCCAAACCGTCACAGTTTCAGCGGAGCAACTGTCATGCCAGCCAGTCACTCTGATGTGACAGTCGGTTTCCCCATGCGCAGGAGGTTCTTTCGGATGACGGTCGACACCAGTGACGCCTCGCCCCGGTACAGCCGCTCCCCCGTCGCGTTTGAAACCGAAGCCACGACCGCTCATCTGCGCTGCTCGGAGATCAGCGACAGCCACTCCAAGGGGCTGTCCCCGACCGTTCTACTCGAAGTTCAGGGAGACCTCGACAACGCGCTGGTCGCACGTATGCGGGAGTCCCTCTTCTCGGCCGCTGCCTCGTCTCCGCCGCGCATCGTGATCGACATGGCCGAGGTCAGCTTCGTCGACACGGTCGGGCTGAGGACCCTCATCGCTGCGCGCCGCCGCTGTGCTGCTGCGGGAACGGACTTCGCCCTTCGCAGCCCGAGCCGTGCCGTCCTACGGTTGCTGTCCGTCACCCATCTGGAGAGCGTCTTCGATGTGGAGCAGGAGCGTCGCGGATACCGCGACCTCTAACAGCGGCGTCACGACTGGCCGGCCGATCCGGGGTTACGGGCCCATCGCCGGGGAACCTTTGCTTGAGTGCAACGTGGGCGGATGCGGGCTGCTGACGTAGTTACCGGGATGCGCGAGGGCCGATGAGGCCGGTCACGAGGCGGGTGCTGCTCGGGTCGGTCCAGGCCGCTGCGGGTGTCGCAGGGGTGAGCGCCCCCGGATTCATCCTGACCCGGCTCGGCGCCCCAGCAAAAAAGGTGTCAGTGTCGGTGACCCGCGCGCTTGCCGGCCGGACGCTCGCCCAGGGCGTCATCGTGTCAGCGACACGCCAACGCGCGGTGCTTCGAGCCGGGGCCGTGATCGACGCGGCTCACGCGCTCAGCATGGTGGCGCTCATCCCTTGTGCCAGATGGCGCGCAGCCGCTCTCGCCAGCGCCGCGTTTGCCCTGTCCACTGCAGCCGCCGCCGGGTTCAGCGAGAGAGCGTGATGATCGGGTCGACATGGCTGGCATTGGACACGATCACGCCGCCCGTCACCTGATTGGGCACTGAGGAGGTCGTCGTATCCGGGGAGAACGCCCGGCTGAACAGGTTCTTGCTGCCTGACAGGGTGTAGTAGATCGACCGGTTGGCATAGAACATGCCGGTCACCTTGGGGAATTCGGCGTAGAAGTTGGTGACCACTCCCCGGTAGGTCGTGCCGCTCGGCGGTGACCCGTTGACCACGTTGTCCCAGTAGGGGTCGTTGTAGGGATCGACGAGCTGAGCCGGACCGAAGGAGTTGGTCCCGTTCCAGCTGCGGTAGTAGAACTGGCCTGCGCTGGCCGTACCAGATCCGGCCGTTCAGCACGAAAACGCCCTGGGTCGAGCCCCAGGCGATCCCGCCGCCGTCATTGACCGAGGGCTCGCCACTCGTGATCGGCCAGAGCCTCGCGGTGCTGGAGATTCCACGTTGAACGTGGTCCGCGTGGGACCGGGCACCCCGCGGAATGAAACCGCAAAGATCGACTGACGACCCGCATTTCAGTCCTCGAATACCTTCAATTCCGGGAAGGCGTCAAGGGTGTAGGGGTTGGTCAGTCCGAGGGTCAGCGCCGCCGGTGCCGCGGCGTCGAGCGCCGCGAGATCCCATCCGCCTTCCTGGTGAATGATGCGCTCAGGCTCGGGCTCGGAGAGCAGTCCCACGTCGTCCCCGGAAACGTGGAAGGTACGACCATTGACGTTTACGGCGGCGTCGGTGCACAGCCACACCACGAACGGGGAGATCTTGCGGGCGGGAAACTGCGCGGGATCGAAATTGGGCTGGCGCTCGACACCCGGCTCCGAGCCCATGGTCAGCCCCATGACGCGCATCCAGGGACCGGTGTTCTTCGCGTACTCGGACGTCGAGACGCCGGTGGCAAAAGGCCGGATGGCGTTGCAGCGGACGCCGAACCGGCCGAGTTCCTTGGCGACCGTGCGGGTGAGTCCGACGACCCCCTCCTTCGCCGTGGCGTACGCGATCATCGCGGGGTGCCCGAAACCGGAGCCGGAGCTGGTGTTCACGATGACACCCGAAGCCTGCCGGCACATGTGCGGGGCGACGGCTCGGATCATGGCGAAGTAGCCCTTGAGGTTCACCCCGACGGTGCGGTCCCACTGCTTCTCGGTGAACTTCCAGAGGTCGTTGGTCGCCCCCGCGGTCGCGTTGTTCACGAGAATGTCGATGCGGCCATAGGAGTCCAGGGTCGCGGCGACGATGTCCTCGGCGCTGTCCCAGGTGGCAGACGTCGTGTTGGCGCTCGCGGTTCCGCCCGCCGCTTCGATCTCCGCCACCACGGAGGCGGCGTCAGCCCCGGTACGCAGACCGGTGTCGTTGACGACGACCTTGGCTCCTTCACTGGCCAGGAGCAGTGCGTGCGCGCGCCCGATGCCGCCGCCGGCTCCGGTCACGATGGCCACCTTGCCGTCGAGTCGGCTCACGTCTGGTCCTCACCTCGTAGGACGGTCAGGGTCGAAACCGACGATAGGACAGCGCCGTTGGCGCGCTCCGGCCAGGTCGGGCAGTGGCCGGCTGGGGCGCGGCCGGGCGGGGCGCGGAATCCAGGACCTTTTAGGGTCAGGGTTGTCGACGTTGGACGGCCAACCTGAAGGACGTGACCGGTGGGGCTTCGCGGTGAGGCAGCGCTCGCGGGTTTCGCGCAGCGCACCCCGAGCCGGCACTTCACGGGCGTGCCCCGGTTCTCCCTCGAGCAGTGGGCGGAGCTGGCGGCCGACGCGCTGGCCGATGCGGGGATCGACCCGCGCGAGGTCGACGGGATCTGCGTCGGCAGCGACATCGGTGAGGCGGCCATGTTCAGCCCGGCGACGGTCGCGGAGTATTGCGGCTGGTCGGTCAACTTCGCCGAGCGGCTTGACCTCGGGGGCGCGTCGTCGGTCGGGATGGTGTGGCGGGCGGCGGCCGCGATCGAGCTCGGCATCTGCGAGGTCGTGGTGTGCGCGACCGCCTCGTCACCGCGGCCCGTCCCGCCGGTCCCACCGCCGGTCGACGACCGCATCCTGTTCGGCGCGTCGAGCAACGCGTGGGGTTCCCCGCAGGCGGAGTTCGACATCCCGTACGGCAACATCGGGCAGAACGCCGGCTTCGCCATGTACGCCCAGCGCTACCACGACGCCTTCGGCTGGGACGAGCGCAGTCGCGCAAAGATCGCCTCCGATCAGCGGGCGAGCGCCTGTGTCAATCCCGATGCGGTGTTCTTCGGCGAACCGCTCACGCCGGACGATGTGCTGGCATCACGGCTCATCTCCCAGCCGCTGCACCTGCTGGAGATCGTGATGCCGGTGTCCGGCGGGGCAGCGCTGGTCATCACCAGCCTGGAGCGGGCACGCCGGCTGAACCGGCGCCCGGTGACGATCACCGGATTCGGTGAGCACCTCACGCACAAGACGCCGACGTATGCGCCGAGCCTCGACGTCACGCCGATCCGTGAAGCGGCACGCAGCGCGTTCGCCATGGCGGGCCGGGCTCCGGCAGACGTCGACATGGTCCAGCTCTACGACTGCTACACGATCACGGTGCTGCTCACGATCGAAGATTCCGGTTTCTGCGGAAAGGGCGAGGGTCTCGATTTCGTGAAGAGCCACGACCTGTCCTACGCCGGCGACTTCCCGTGCAACACCCACGGTGGGCAGCTCGGCTTCGGCCAGCCGGGGCTGGCGGGTGGAATGTCGCACCTGGTCGAGGCGGTCGCGCAGATTCAGGGCCGCGCCGGTGAACGCCAGCTGCGCAGGCACGACATCGCTTACGTTTCCGGAACCGGCGGCGTCATGAGCGAGCAGACGGCAGTGCTCCTGGAGGGAGCGTGAACGGTCCGCCGGTGCTGCCGACCCCGGTCAGCCGTCCCTACTGGGACGCTCTGGCGCTCGAAAAGCTCGTCGTCCAGCGCTGCGACGCGTGCGGCAGCTGGGTGCACTACCCGCGAATCCGCTGCACGACGTGTCTGTCCGATCAGCTGCGCTGGCACGAGGTCAGCCCCACCGGTGTCCTCTACGCGTACAGCATCGCCCAGCATCCGACGGCCCCCTGGTTTGCCAGCGAGACCCCGCACATCATCGCGGTCGTCGAACTCGACAACGGCGTGCGGCTCACCACCAACATCGTTGCCGCCGATCCGCAGAGCCTGCCGATCGGTACGCCGGTGACGGGCGTGTTCGAGCACCGGACGGACGTGACGCTGCTGAAGTTCCGGCCCGCGGAGACCTAGCAGCGGGTGTCAGCCCAGAGCGTCGAGGGCGAAGGTGACCGCACGCTGCCACCCTTGGTCGGCGGACTGCTGATGAAAGAGCGTCGACACCTCCGAGCAGAACGCGTGGCCGGCACCGGGGAAGATGGCGAGCTCGTGCGGGACGTGCCAGACCGAGAGCCGGCGGCGCAGCTCGGCCAGCCGTTCGGCCGGCATGACAACGTCGCTGTCGCCGTAGAGCACGAGCGTGCGGGCACGGATGCCCCACAGCAGGTCCAGGGGATGGGCCGGCGTCCGATCGCCGAGCTCGTCGAAAACCGGCTGGCTCGGGTAGAAGAGGACGGCGGCGCACAACCGCGGGTCGGTGCACGCCGCGAGGAGCGCAAGCGTGGCTCCCGTGCAGTATCCCCACACTCCGACCCGATCGGGGTCGACGGTAGGCAGCGCACGAACGTACTCCACGCCGGCCAACATGTCATGGGTTGCCCGGACGAAATCCAAACGATTGATGAACGAGATCAGCGTGTCGAAGTCCTCGTACGCCTCGGGATCAGGCGGGCCGTCGAACCGGTAGGGGTCGATCACGACGGTCACGATCCCGTCGTGGGCCAAACTGGCGCCGACCCGCTGGATGAACTGATTCACCCCGGTACCTTCGGCGCCGATGACGACCGCCGGGAAGGGCCCCGGCCCGCCGGGCAGGAAGCTGAGCGCCTCGAACGCGACACCGTCGCGACCCGTGAGCGAGATCCGGTCCAGACGCACGTCGTCGTAGGAACTGGCCGGCGGTCCGGCCTGCAGCGAGGTCATCAGATCCGACCTTCCGTCGATGTCGCCGGGAATCGGTCGCCTCGAACGAGACGAGACCACCCGCATTCCAGCACGGATCGACATGACACCCATCGCGGGCGCAAGCTTCAGCCGTGAACACCCCTCGGCCAGAAGCGGGCAAGGAATTGCGCTCGCTGGTCACCGCAGACGCCACGCTCGAGCTCTCGCTTACCGAGGTGCCCGTTTCGGCACCGCAGGCGAGCGAGGTGCTGATACGCGTGGAGGCGGCGCCGATCAACCCGTCGGACCTGGCGCTGCTGCTGGCGGGAGCCGACCTGAGGACCGCGGTGGTGGCGGGTTCAGCGGACAGTCCGGTGGTCACTGCTGCGCTCTCAGCGGGAGCGCTGCGGGCACTGGCCGGACGGGTCGGTACCTCGCTTCCAGCGGGCAATGAAGGGGCCGGCACCGTGATCGAGGCCGGATCTTCCGAGGCGGCGCAGGCACTCCTGGGGCGGACGGTCGCCGTCGCGGGCGGCGGCATGTACACGCAGTACCGATTGGTCGACGCGGCCATGTGCCTGGTACTGCCGGAGGGCACCCCGGCAAGCGCGGGGGCGTCGTCGTTCGTCAACCCGCTGACCGCGCTGGGCATGGTGGAAACCATGCGCCGGGAGGGCCACACCGGGCTCGTTCACACCGCAGCCGCGTCCAACCTGGGTCAGATGCTGAACAAGCTCTGCCTCGAAGACGACGTGCCGCTCGTCAACATCGTGCGCAAGCCCGAGCAGGAGACCATCCTGCGGGCAATCGGCGCGGTGCACGTGGTCAACTCGACATCCCCGTCGTTCCTGGACGACCTCATCGCGGCGTTGCGCACCACCAAAGCGACCCTGGCCTTCGACGCCATCGGCGGTGGAAGGTTGGCCGGACAGATCCTGACCGCTATGGAGGTGGCGGCGACGGCTGGCGGCGGCGAATACAGCCGATATGGCTCAAGTACCCACAAGCAGGTCTACATCTACGGCGGCCTCGACCGCGAACCCACCGTGCTGAACCGCAATTTCGGCATGGCCTGGGGCGTGGGAGGTTGGCTGCTGACGCCGTTCCTGGAGCGCGTCGGCCTGGAGACCTTCCTGGCGCTTCGCCAGCGGGTCGCCGCCGAGTTGGGGACGACGTTCGCGAGCACCTACACCAAGGAAGTCTCCCTCGCGCAAGCCCTGCAGCCGGAGGCTTTTCTCGCCTATGCGAAGCAGGCGACCGGCGAGAAGTTCCTCATCACCCCGCACCAGGCTTAGCGCTCTACGGGCGCGCCAAGCATTCGGAAATGCCGTCGCTCCTGAGGGCTTTCGCAAACCCTTCGCTTTCTGGGGGTTCCCTGGACGGGTCGTGACCCCTAGGTTGTGCCTGGTCGAGTCCGCCGACCCGCCGGGTGGACGAAACCCCCGGGAGGGGCGCATGGCCGACCTTGTCCAGCAGGCGGTCGCCGATGCCGTTCTCTTCGGCGTCAACCGCCTGCTGCCTATCGCCGCGGATGAGCAGTCCCTTGCCACCCACCTCGGCGTCGATGTAGGAAGCGTCGCCGGTGCTGCCGCACAGCTGACATCCGCCCGCGACGCTCTCGATGCGGCGAAAACGGCGGCAGCCTCCGGTGACCCCGAAACGGCGGCGCAGCAACTGGCCGGCGCCCTGACCGAGCTGGAGGCGGCGGTCGCTGCCGTCGCCGGCCCGCACCCTTCGTTCGACGAGCTGCTGAATGCCGTCCTCGCGGCCGCCGGGAACGTCGCCGGCGATCTCGCTTCGGAGCTCGGACTCACCGGCGCAGCAACCGTCACGCATTCGGGTGCTGTCCTGACCGTGCGCCGCTCGACTCCCAGTGCAAGCGTCTCCGCCGGCCCCGTCTTTGCTCACCTCAACGGCGTTGACCTGGCGGCGGAGCTCCACCTCGGCGGCCCCGGACCGGCCCTGACCCTCACCCTCACCGTCGCCGAGGCGAGCATCGGCGTCGCCGGCGACGGGCTCAGCCAGGCTCTGCTCGGGGGCTCGGCTGCCGCGGTCAAGGCACGGCTCGTCATCGCCGTGACGAGCGACCTCGAGCTCCACGTCGGCGGGGGCACTGCGGCCACCGTGCAGCTTCCTGCCGTAACCGCTGGAGGGCCGCTTCAGGTACGGGGCCTTCAACTGTCCGCGCCTGCCCCGGGGCAGCCGAACGCCGGCGGCCTCGACCTCGGGGCGACCATCAGCGCCGACCTCGGCGCAGCGACCTTTGTCATCACCGGCGCCGGCCTTCGGGTCGGCTTTGCCGGCGGGAAGCTCTCGCTGGCGGCGCGGCCACCGGACGGTGTCGGGATCAGCGTCGATGCCGGTCTCGTCAAGGGCGGCGGCTACCTCGCCAGCCGGCCGGCCGCAGGAGGCAGCGAGGAATACGACGGGGCGCTCGACCTACGGCTCGGTTTCATCGAGATCAAAGCCTTTGGAATCCTCAACGTCGGCGGCGACGTCGGCTTCGCCCTCATCATCGTGCTGACCGCCGAATTCCAGCCCGGGATCCAGATCGGTCTGGGTTTCAGCCTCGACGGTGTCGGCGGGCTGGTCGGGATCCAGCACGTGGTCGATGTCGATGCGATCGCTGCGGCGCTGGCCGCTCACACGCTGGACTCGTTGCTGTTCCCGGACGACCCGGTCAGCGACGCCCCGCGGATCCTGGCCACCCTCGGCACGGTCTTTCCGCTCCGCAAGGGCGGCGCCGTCTTCGGACCGATGGTCCGGATCGGCTGGGCGACGTTCGTCACGGCCGAACTCGGCGTGATGCTGTCGCTGCCGGACCCGACGCTGGTCATCATCGGCCGGCTGAAGATCCGGATTCCGGACGAGTTCCTACCGATCGTCTCGCTCACGGCTGACCTGCTCGGTGTGATCACGCCCGAGAAGCTCTTCATCAGGGTCAGCCTCGTCGACTCTCACATCGCCGGCTTCACGGTCGGCGGCGACTTCGGCCTGCTCATCCGCTACTCGGGAGATCCCGAGTTCGCCCTGTCAGCCGGAGGTTTCCACCCGGCCTTCACGCCCCCGCCCGAGCTGCAGGGCCTGGCCCGGATCTCGATCGACATGTCACCGCCGATCGTCCTGACGCTGCGGGCCGAGGCGTACGCGGCGATCACCTCCGCGACCATCCAGTTCGGAGCGAAGGTCGAGATCGGCATCGACCTGGACGTCGCCAGCGCCGACGGCCATCTCAGCTTCGACGCGCTGATTCGCTTCCTGCCCGAGTTCGGCTTCCTCGCCGACATCGATGCCGGCGTCAGCGTGCATGCCTTCGGCTTCACGCTGTGCGCGGTGACCGCGCACCTCAGCCTGTCCGGCACCAGCCCGTGGCGCGTGGTCGGAACCGGTTCGGCGGACTTCGGCTGGTTCGGGGACGTCGACATCGATTTCGGGCCGATCGAGTGGGGCGATCCCACCAAGCCGGCGCCGGTCACCATCGACGTCATCCAGGCGGTGCTGGATGCACTGGCCAAACCTGATGCGTGGACGCCCGAGCTGCCGTCCCCGGGCAATGGTCTCGTCCACCTGCGGGCGTTTCCGCCCAGCGATGAGTTGCCGCTGCACCCGCTGGGCAATCTCGTCGCCCGCCAGAGCGTCCTGCCGTTCGAGACCGAGGTGACCCATCTCGGCGGCGCCGTGGTCGCCCCCGGCTCGGGCGCCACGCAGCGACTGACCTTTGGCGCTCCGACGATCGGGGCGGGCGTGCTGCCGACGTTCACCTCCGTCGAGGACCGCTTCGCCATGGGCCAGTTCCTCGATCTGTCAGATGCTGATGCGCTGGCACGGCCGGCCTTCGAGGAACGCATCGCCGGCATCAAGATGGCCTCCGCCGACTTCGCGACGGTCGCCGTAGCCAGCCTCGACGACGAGGAGCTGACGTACGAGACGTTCGTCGCGGGCGGGACCGGCGATCCGCCCGCGCAGCGGGCCCACCGCCGCCGCGACACCGCGTTCCTGAACGGCAAGGCGCGCAACGTCGTCACCCTCGCCCAGACGGCACTGTCGCGCAGCAACCTGCGTGATCCGTACGCCGAGTTGGCGACCGGCCCGGTCGAGCCGATCCTGCTTGCGGACCCGGCCAAGGTCACCGTCCGGTCGCCGGACACCTTCCAGGCCATGGCGGGATTCCCGACCGCCTTCACCGACACGCTGAGCTTCACTGACGCCGCGCAAGCGGCGCAGGCGGCCGACCTCTCCGGAGCGGTCTCGTTCGTACGGCTGGGGGTCGGAACGTGAAGGGATCGCGCGCATGAGCCTGGCCAGCATGAAGGATGTCGCGGGCTACGTCTCCAGGGACAACCTCGCCGCGCTGCTCGCCCCCCTTCCTCGCGAGGACGTCGACCTCGGCCATTACACGTTCCTGCCGTACGTGCGCTCAGGTATCGCGGCCGGGCTGACCGACCCCTGGGACTGGACTTCCAGCAGCCGGGGCGGCGTCGAAGTGACGCTGCCGGTGGTGGACGCCACGGGGGCGAGTCATCCGGTCCCTACGCAGAAGTTGAGCGTGCTGGGCCCGGGTGACGTGGCCGGCTTCGACATCGCCCAGGTCGTCCGAACGCACCCCACGGCAGGTGACCGCAACGCCTCGAACGACGACCTGGTCGCGGTCGACCTGGACCGGCCGGACCTGCCGTGGATGTTCACTCCGGCAGGTCCGAAGAACGGGCAGCTGATGCCATGGCTGCAGCTCGTCGTCGTCCCTGATACGGGAACGCAATTGCAGCCCGGCCGGGCCGGCGCGCTCGACCGGCTGGTCACCACCAGCGAGCAGCTTCACCCGCTGGACGCGGCGTGGGCTTACGCCCACGCGCAGCTGATCGGGCCTCCCGCGGCCGGTTCGCTGCAGCAGCGGCTGTCCGATGCCAATGCCCCGCTCAACTGCTCGCGGCTGCTGTCACCGCGCCGCCTCGAACCGCAGACGGCCTACGTGGCGGCCGTCGTGCCGACGTTTCTGGCCGGCCGGCAAGCCGGCCTGGGCCTGGAACCCGGCCCGACCTTGGAACGCGCGTGGCACGACGGCGAGGGCGAGGTGACGCTGCCGGTCTACTACTCGTTCAGCTTCGCCACCGGAGAGCGGGGCGACTTCGAGTACCTCGCCCACGAGCTGGTGGGAGTTCCCGCCCCGTACAGCGTTGGCTACCGGTGGCTCGACACGTCCTCCCCCGCTCCCGGACTCGAAGAGCCGGACCTCGAAGCGACGGGTCGGGTACAGGTCGTCGCCGGACCACTCGTGTCTCCAGCGAAAGGTCCTGCCGCCGGCGAGCTCCCGCGACCGGATGAGGCGTCCCAGGCCTGGAGCGACTCGCGTACCGCGGAGTTGGCGAGCCGGCTCGGCGAAGGTCCGCCCGACGACCCTCGGGTCGCGCCGCCGCTCTACGCCGGCAGCCACCTCGCGCGGACCACGACGGACGGTGCACCGGACTGGTTTCGCGACGTGAACCTGGTCGCGAAGGACCGCGTGGTCGCCGGGCTCGGGGCCCGCGTGGTCCAGATGGACCAGGAAAAGCTCATGGCGGCGGCCTGGCAGCAGGTCCGGGGGGTCGATGCGGCGAACCGCGCCCTGCGCCTGGCCCAGCTGGCGCGCCAGCTCGGCGCCTCCTTGCACGCTCGCCACCTGAGTGAGCTCGACGCTTCGGCACTACTTGGCGTCACCCGGGCGGTGCATACCCGGCTGCTCGAGGCACCCGAGCGCACGCTGGCCCTGACGGTGCGTGGCAGTGCGCTGCCCGAGGCCGTCGCCTCCGTAGCGTGGCGGCGATTCGTACGCCCCGCTGCGCGCCTGACCCGGCTACCCGAGACGGACCCGGCTTCCCGCCAGCAGATGCTCGCGAGCCTCGTCGCCGGTTCCGGCACGGTGGCCCGCGACTGGCGCTATGACTACGTCGCACCGGATGCCGTCACCCGGGTCTCTGACGTCGCCCTCGCACTCGTCCCTGACGCTGTCGCGGCAACGTTGCCGAACGGCTGGGCCGACACGCTACGGACCTCGCTGCCCGCCGGTCCCGCGTTGCCTGACCTGCTGGCCGCACCTGACCTGCTGAGCGGGGTCGACCTGGCTGCGGTGAGCAACCAGGTTGCCCGAACGATCGCTTCCCAGTTGCTCGCGCGCTCCCTCGCCGCCGCCCCGGCCGCCGGGGACGAACGCGACCCGGCACGGCTGCTCGTGGCCGCCTCGCAGGCAGCGGTCGTCACCCGGCTGCTGTCCGCCGCCGCGCAGGTGACGGACGTCGTCGTACTGCCGGAGGAGGTGGCCAAGCGCCTCGCGTTACCGCTCTTCCAACGGCACGCCGGTCGGCCGCTTCCGGTCAAGACCAGTGACCTGAGCGCCTACGTCGAACGCATCAGGCAGGCGTGCGAGAAGGCGGGGCTGTCAGCCGAATTCGGCGCTCACGCTGACCGCTCCGAGCAGCTGGGTGTCGCCTTGGAGACGGCGTTCGACGCGGGTCGCTTCGTCGAGGCCCTGGGCGGGATCGGTCGTGCCCTCGTTGCCCGCGGCGGGCTTGTCGACATCGAGCGCGATCCGCTTCAGATCGCGCAGCATCGCCTGCTCGCCGAGCTGCACCCCGCGGTCACCGTCACGGCCCGGGTCACCGGCCGGCTCTCGGGAGTGACGTCGGCGTTGCCGTCGTGGCTTCGTCCCGGCTGGTTCACCGGCGGGCTGGTCGAACCGATCATGGCCGCGCCGCATTTCCACCTGCCGATGGCGCTGCGGCTGTACGCGTACGACAAGGAATGGCTCATGCCCGGCGCGGCTGCGCTCAAGCCGCATCAGGCCGTCTCCTTGCTGGAGACCAACAATGTCTTCGTCGAAGCCTTCATGCTCGGGCTCAACACCGAGATGGCGAACGAGCTCCTGTGGCGGGGCTACCCCACGGACCGGCGCGGGACGTACTTTTCCTCGTTCTGGCGCCGCGTCGACGATCTGCGCAGCGAGATCCATCGCTTCGGCGACGGGCAACTCGGAGATCACGTCGACCCGGCCCTCGGCGACAAGATCGTGCTTTTCGTGCGCGGTGATCTGGTGCGCCGCTACCCGGCCCTCGTGGCCCACGCGATGATCCAGGTCGATCTGGACGAGCACGGGGTGCCGAGTTTCGAGGCGCCGACCGCGGCGGCCGCCATCGAGACGCTCTTTCAAGTGCCGCTGGCGCCGGACGTCCTGCTGGTGGGCTTCGATCTCACGCCCGAGCGCGTCAACGGCGCCGAGAACATCTGGTTCACGCTCTCGGAGAACCCCACGGAGCCGCGGTTCGGCCTCGACGAACCAAGGCCGGCCGCCGACCCGGACCCGCCGGAACCGTTGCCCCACGCGGCACGAAACAGCCTGGACTGGGCGGATCCCGCGCTGTCCGGAGGGCTGTTCCTGCTGCCGGACACCTGGCTGCCCGGGCGCGTCGACCCGGCCCTCGCCTCCTACGCCACCGACGCCGCCCGATTCGCGCACATCGTCTTCCAGCTGCCCTCGCGCGCCGCCTATCGCGGACGTGACCTGATCGCCTCCGTCCAGGCCGCCGCTCATGACTGATCCGTGGGAGCAAGCCCGGACCGAGGTGGCGTCCGCCGTCGCCGAGCGCGCCGCAACCGCGACCGAACTCGCCGCGCAGCAGCAGCGCCAGATCGTCCTGCGCCGGCAGGCGGCCGACGCGCAGGCACGCGGAGACACCGCGCAGGCCTCAGCGTTGCAGGCGCAAGCCGACGAGGCCGCTGCTCAAGTACTCAGGCTCACCGGCCAATCGACAATGCTGGCGTCGGGCCTGCTGGCTGCCGTCTCGGCAGCCCTCGACACGACGGACGTCGACCTCGAGCCCGACGTGCCGCTCGCGCTGCTTCCGGTGCGGCTCGAGACGCGCTCGCTGCCCGGCGGCGGCGTCCTGCGGGTCCGCATCTACCCGGACGAACTGGCGCTGACGAACGTCGACACCGGCGCTTCCGACCTCGAAGCGAAAGCCGGCGTGGCGTACTGGACAGATCGTTGGACGGCTGACGGCGTCGGCGATACTGCCGCCGCTGACGCCGCATGGGCCCGGCTGCTGGCCGCGGTCGGCCCCCGGCGCGCCGCCGTCACCGCTGCCGCGACCCTGCCGACCAACATCGCCGCCAAGCCGGCGCCGGGTGCTGCGGGGGATGGCGCCCCGGTCTTCCCGGCCGCCGGACCCCGCCGCATCCGCCGCAGCGTGATTCGTACCCTCCCCGACCGGTTCGTCGTCGTCGCGGAGCAGGGCAGCGGAGCTGCGCTCACCGTCAGCCGAGCGTCCGGCTCGGTCATCCCGGATGAGCTGCCGGCCGGTGTACTCGAAGGCGAAGCCATCGACCCGAGCGTCGCCGGGCTGCTCGCCGGCGATAGCCGCTGGCTCGTGGACTACCAGGCGGCCAAGGACGTGGGGCTCGGCATCGACCTGACCTTGGCGCAGCCGGGCGTCACCATCAACCGGCTGATCGCGTACGGCGTCCGTCACACGCTCGATCCGGAGGCGTCCGCAGCCCGGCTGGCCGAGCTGGTGACGTCACACCAGCTCACCGGTCGAGCGGCGGTGCTCGCTCCCGGCCTGCCCACGAACAACACCGAGGCCGCCCCCGCGGGCCGGGACAGCTCCGTGCCGGCGCCGCCGCCGCGTGCCGCGGCCCCGCCCGGGCAGGGCGCCGGGGCGGAGCTGGAGACGGCGCTCGGACTGCCCGCCGGATCGCTCTCCGAACTTCCCGGCGCGGATCGGGGATGGGAGGTTCCCGCGTCCGCGATGGCCACGGTGCTGTGGCCGGCAACCTGGGAGACCTACCTGTTGAACCGCGTGGCGGACAACCCGTCGGGTCAGCCACCGGTCCTGTCGGCCGATACCCGTGAACTCCTTCGCCAGCACGCCACCGACACCGTGCGCGGGCTCGGTCCGCTTCCCGCCATCCGCCTGGGCAAGCAGCCGTATGGGCTGCTCCCGGTGACGAGCACGACGAGCTTCTACGCCGGCGACGGATCTGTGGCCGAGAGCGGGCTCGCCGCATTCCTGCAACGCGTCCGCCCCCTCTGGCAGGGGGCAGCCGCGCAGCTTCCGACGATCGCCGACGCCGACCTCGAAACGGCGTTGCCGCGCATCCTGGGCACCCTCGCCGTCAGCAATGGCCTGCGCGTGCGGTCGGTACTGTCGCGCACCCCCGGGCTACAGACACTGGCGAATGCCGCGTCGCCGGCCCAGGCCGGGGCGCAGGCGCTGGCCGACGACCTGTGCAGCGCCCTCATGGGCGTCGACGCCACCCGGCTCGAGCCGACCGGGCTGCTCGCCACCTACACCCGCGTGCTCGGGCTACCGCTGGCCGACGACAGCGATCCGGCGGTCCTGTCCCGGCTGCGGGCCGGCGACCCGATTCCGGACAAGCCGGCCAGCGTGCTGCAGGCGTTGGCAATTCTCTCGGCGGCGCAGTTCGAAACCCAACGTCGCCGGCTGATTGACGGGAACGAGGAGATCGCGTCGCTGCTGCCGAAAGAAGCCATCGAGGGCATTAGCGTCCCGCTCGACGTGCTGCGCGAAGGTCTTGACCGGGTTGTCGCAGGCGATGACGAGCCCGAACGGACCGCCAAGCTCGCCGACGTCGTGCAGCACGAGGTCGGGGCATTCGACCACGCCCTGCATGCCGCGCGTTTCCCGCTCGCGGCGCTGCGCCCGTCGGCCATCTCGGCCATCCCGGTGAGCATGCAGCAGCACGTGAGCGATCGCGCTCGGCTGCAGGTGCTGGGTTCCTTCTTCGCGCTGCGCAGCCGGGTGAACGACTTCAACCACGCCCTGGAGGTGCTGAGCGGAGCCTCGACCACCACACCGGAGCGGGCGCTGCTGCTGTCCGCGACGCTGGACACGACCTCGCACCGGCTCGACGCGTGGCTCACGTCGCTGGCCACCCGCCGGCTGCGCGAACTGCGGGCATCGCGTCCGACCGGAATCTTGCTGGGTGCCTACGGGTGGGTGGAGAACCTCGTCGTGCGGCCTGCGGCCGAGGATGGCCCTGACGTCATCCTGCCCGACCCCTCGGACTTGCCGGGCGGTTACGTCCACGCCCCCGGGATCGCGCACGCCTCGACGGCGGCAGTACTTCGCAGCGGCCGGCTGTCCGCGATGCGTCGCGGCTCCGGCGCCTTCGACCTGGACCTTTCGAGCACGCGCGTCCGAAAGGCACGCGCGGTGCTGGAGGGAGCCGGGAGCGGGCAGTCCGTCGCAGCGCTGCTGGGCTACCGCTTCGAGCGCCACCTGTTGACCCATGGCGCCGAGCGCTGGATCTACCCCATCCGCGCCATCGCCCCGATCCGGACCGGCAAGCTGACCGACGCCGGATCGCCATCGGAGTCGGTCGCCGCATCGGAGGTTGCCGACGGGGTGCAGCTCGTCGAGATGAGCCTCGCTGACCTGATCGCCAAAGCCCAAGCCTGGCAGCCGAATCCGGACGGCGACACCTACCTGGATGCTGCTTCGTGGACGGCGATGGTCCCGGCCGAGCAGAGCGCCATCAGCGGCGCGTATGCGCTCATCGCCGACCTCCGCGACGCCGCTGCCGACCTGCTGCTTGCGGAGTCTGTCCACGCCCTCGTCCAGGGATCTCCGGCGCGCGCAGCGGCGGCGGCTGACGCTGCTGCGGCTGGTGAGGCACCTGCGCCCGAGCTGCAACTGCTGCAAAGCGACCGCGCGGGAATCGCCGTCACCCATCGACTGCTCGTCCTGATAGACCGCAGCGACCCGTTGCCGGGCTATGCGTTGACGCGACCCCGAGCCAGTGCCGAACCTCGCTTGGAATGCTGGTTGCAGCAGCAGCTCGGACCGGCCACCCAGATCGTGCTGCGCGACGCGTCGCAGGACGGCCCGGCAGTCACCCTCGACGCGGCCGGGATCTGCGCGCTGGACCTCGTTCTCGGCGCGGCGTCCGCTGGTGTGGGAGGGACGGGTGGCGTCGGCCTCGAGGCCGAGACGCCGTTGACGGCTGCGCTGCGCCGGGCGGCGGGTGGTCCCCTGCTGGACCGGCGCCCTGGCGCCTGGGGCGCCGGTCCAGCAGTCGACCCGCGGCTGGCGATCGGTGAAGCGTGGGAGTTGGCCCGCGCCCTCGCGGCGGTGCTGGGCTCCGCCCGGCCGATAGATGCAGGTGACCTGGGACAGCCCGGGGGGACGGGAGCCGCCGGCCGCATCGCCGACCCGGTGACCCTTTCGGCGGGCGTCCGCAAGACCAGAGACACGCTGACCCAGGACAAGAACGACCTCGCGGCGTTGCTTCCTGGCCCGAGCGACCCGGCGCCGGATGCCGCGACCCAGACCTCCATCAGCGACCATCTCGACGGGCTCGCCGGATACGGCATCGGGCCCGGCTCCCTGACACCGAGCGGTGACGCCGACACCGATCTCGTCGGGCTGCTCACGGCCGCGCGGGCGGCTGTCGCCGCCGCCGAAGCCAGGATCACCTCGGCTGCCCCGACCATCGCACTTGCGAGCGACCCGGCGACGGACCCGGCTGCCGCGGTGGGGGCCTGGCGCCGCGCGGCGCAGGAGCTTCTCGGCAACGGCTTCCCCCTGCTCCCGATACTCGCCGCGGCGAACGGAGACGGCGCTTCTGACGACATGTTCAGTGCAGCGCTCGCCTCCCCGGTGCTCACACCGGCCGAGGTCGCGACTCGGGTACGCCCGTGGCTGCTGCGCGTGGCATCCGTCCGACCTGCGGTTGCTCGCTGGACGCAGACCCTGCTCTACCGCGACGCTCTCGGCCGCGGGCCGACCCTGCGGGTCGCGCAGGTCCCGCTCGGTGGAACCCAGGCGTGGGTCGGCGGGGCGATGGCACCCGATCAGATGCCGATCGGCCCGGTCGCCGACGTCATCGCTGAGACCCCGGACCCGGCTGGGACATACCTGAACACCCGGCTATCCGGCTTCGTCGTCGACACCTGGGTCGACACAGTGCCAAGGCGCCGGGTCCTTGCCACCACGGTGACGCCCGACGGGGTCGCGCCCGAGCCCGAGCCGGTCGCCACCACCGGCATCGCCGTCAACGCCAATGCCCCGAACAATGAGGCGCCGCAGGCAATCCTGCTCGCGATGAGTCCGGACCGGCAGCGCTGGGACAGCGATCGCTTGATCGCCGTGCTGCACGAAACGATAGATCTGCTGCGGCTTCGCGGAGTGACGCTGGAAACCCTGCCATGGGCGGGCCGGCTGCTTCCGGCGGCGTATGTGGCCGACTGGTCGCTGCAGGGGGAACAGACGATCGACCCGGTGTTCTTGCACGAGTCGATCTCGGCGGCGGCAACTCCGTACTTCGTCAGGGGAAGCTGATGGCACTCGTCAACCCGGCGCTGACCGTGGCCATCGAGAAATCGGCCCGCTATCTCGCGTTACTGCGTCCTCCCTCGTTCACGCGGCTGGAGCCGCAGTCCGTGACGGGTGACCCGGCGGCCGGACTCGCCATGCCCGTAGCCGATCCGCTGTGGCTCCTGCACCGGCAGTGGCAATTCGGCGAGTTCCTCGGTGAGGACGCCGGCTCGGCCGTCGACGTCTCGGTGTCAGCGAGCGCGCATCGGCTCACTGCCTGGCGTCCGGGGCCGCCCGGAGGAGACGAGCAGCCGTGGTCCCCGCTGGACGACCTCCTGGAGCCGGCGGTGGAGCGGGAACCGGCCGACGGAACGGTCTTCCTGCGTCCGCGGGCCGACGCGGCTGCGGTGCTCGTCGCCGTTCTTCGCGCCGCCGGTCACGACGGTTTGGTGAGCGCGTTCGTCGACCACGCTCCGCTGGTGGCACCCGTCCCGGTCGATCCGTTCGACGCGGGGACTGCCCGGCTGATGTCGCTCATCCGCTCACGTTTGCCTGACGCCGAGACGGTGGCGGCGGCGCTCGAGGCGGCCGCTCCCGACCTTCCCCCCTGGCTGCCCGCCGAGGCCTCCCTGGCGGCTGCCCTTGCGGACTGGCTGGCCTTCTACCGCGAGGACGTCGCCCCGCCACCGGTCACCGATGAGTCCTGGGTGACGGACCGGCTGGAGTACGCCTTCGCGACGGCAGGCGTCTCGACCGACGGGACCGCCATCGTGCTGGAAGCTGACGAGCATCTCGGGGGCCCGGTCGAGTGGCACTCGTTCGATCTGTCGGCCGGCGCCGTAGCTGCAGCGGTGACGTCGGCGGAGCCGGTGCCTCTCCTGAGCCGGACCCTCGCGACCCGGCTGCGCTACCCCGGCATGCCGGCAAACCGGCTCTGGGAGTTCGAGGATGCGGCCGTGAACCTCGGCAGCGTGAGCGCCGAACCCCATGACCTGGCTCGCATGCTTCTCATCGAGTACGCGATGACCGCAGGCACCGATTGGCTGATCGTGCCGCTGGACGCACCCCACGGCAGTGTCACCCGCATCGACGATCTGACGTACTCCACCGTCTTCGGCGAGAGCTACCGGGTCCAGCAGGCCGGCGCGGCGATCCGGGGCGACGGCTGGCGGATGTTCAACGTCACCTCGGCGACCCCGCCCGAGGGTCCTGCGCAACCGCTGATACCGCGGACCGAGCTGATGGGGCTGGTCGTCCCGCCGGCGCTGCTCGAAGTGGCCGAGAGCCCGCCGATGGAGGACGTCATCTTCTTCCGGGACGAGACCGCGAACCTGGTATGGGCCGTCGAGCGGACAGTGACGGCAGCGTCCGGCGATCCTCGTTCAAGGCGGGTCGAGCCGTCCCCGGAACCGTCGCGAACGCCCGGCACCGTGTCCGGCGTCGAACTCGACTACTCGCTGCTGACAACCGTGCCCGCCGGATGGGTGCCCTTCGTGCCGGCGCCAGGGATCGGCGCGCGGGCGGTCGATGTGTTGCGCGCCCGGCTCGGGGACGTTCCCGACGGAGCCGTCGGGCAGTTGCTCGCGTCGCCGCGGCTGGTCCGGCTGCGGGACGGTGAAGTGCCACGCGAGGGCGTCGCCGTCCGTCGCGTGACGGCACTGGCCCGCCGCGCCGACGGCGGATATGTGCGCTGGGTGACTCGCCGAGTTAGCACGGGTCTGGGTGAGGGAAGCAGCGGCTTGGCTTACGACAGCGCCGTACCGCACCGCTAGCGCCGGCGGCCGTCCGTTAGCTTCCTCCCATGCCTTGCGACCCTGACGCGTTCACCGTTCACCACGCTGACCTTTCCACGGGTGTGCGGCTTGCATACGTGCGCGAAGGTGTCGGCGGGGTACCCCTGCTGCTGCTTCACGGGTACCCCGAAACCAAACGGATCTGGTGGCGCAACATTGCGCCGCTGGCCGCGGCGGGGTTCGAGGTCGTCGTCCCCGACCTTCGCGGCTACGGCGATTCCAGCCTGGCCCCGGATGGTTTCTACGACCCGGCCGCGTACTCGCGCGACACCTACGAGCTGGCTCACGACGTGCTCGGCTTCGAATGGGTGACGATCGCGGCCGGCGACGTCGGTGGCGTGGTGATGCTCGACATGGCCGCGCGTTACGCCGGATTCGTGCGCCGGCAGTGCTTCTTCAACAGCGTGCCGCCCTCACTCGGGGCCAGCTACGAGGCGGCCGGACTGCCGGGCAGCCTCCTCGACGACACGCACCCGACCGCCGATTACCGCATCAAGCAGGGCCGTGACGGTGACAGCTTCGCCGCGGAGTTGACGACGCCGGCACTGCGGCGGCAGTGGATCGCCGGGATGTACGGCCCCCGGCTGTGGGCGGCGCCCGGATCATTCACGTCAGACGACATCGACTTCCACACCGCACCCTTCGGCGACGCCGACAAGCTCCGGGCCTCGTGGGGACCGTACGAACTCGCGTACGGAAAGCCGATGTCGGAGCTTCCGCTGCTTTTCGAGGTGGTCGACGTTCCGACGTTGGTGCTCTACGGAGCGGAGGATCACGTCGTCCCGGATCTGTTCGTCCGCCAGTGCGAGCTCGCGTTCAGCACGTTGACGGGTCCCTTCGTCATCCCGCGAGCCGGCCACTTCCTGCAGTGGGAGCGCGCCGAGCTGTTCAACAACGCTCTCGTCGAGTACCTGCTGCCCCGCCAGCCCTCGTGAAGATCGGCATCCACCTCCCCCAGTACGGGCGGGTCTCCGGTCCGGACGCCATCGCCACTGCCGCCCGCGATGCGGAGGAGCTCGGATTCACCGACGTCTGGGTGAGCGACCACATCGTGCATCCGGCCGCTCAGAACTATCCGTCTCCGCACCTGTTCGACCCGCTACTGACGCTCGCCTGGGCCGCCGCGGCCACCGAGCGCATCGGGCTCGGCACCAGCGTCCTGGTGGTGCCGATGCATGAGCCGGTGGCGCTGGCCAATCAGCTCGCGAGCCTCGACGCGCTGTCGAAGGGACGCCTGAGACTGGCCGTCGGCGTGGGATGGTCGCAGGCCGAGTACGAGGCCGTCGGCGCGGATTTCGGCACCCGTGGCCGCCGGCTGGACGAGGCGCTCGAGCTCTTCCGCGTGCTGTGGCGCGACGACCCGGCGTCGTTCGAGGGCGAGTTCCGCAGTTTCACCGACATCCGGCTCCTGCCCAAGCCGGTCGGCGCCATCCCGCTCTGGATCGGCGGCGGATCCGAGGTTGCCTACCGGCGGGGCGTCGCCAAAGGTGATGGTTTCCAGCTGATCGGCGTCACCCCGCAACAGGCTGCTCCGGTAATCGCCCGGCTGCGGGCCGATCGCCCGGAAGCAGACTTCACCATCTCGCTGCGCACCGGCTGGGATCCGCTCGGGATGGACCCCGCGCAAATCCGCGACGAGCACGCCGCGTTCGCCGAAGCCGGGATTCAGCACGTCGTCGCCGCACCCTGGCGGCGCAGCCTCGATGAGTGGCGCCAGGCCATGCGCGACCTCGCCGCACTCGTGATCTAGCGCGTCAGGAAAGCGTGATGACGCTCCGGCCGGTGGTTTGCCGGTTCTCCAGGGCCGTCAGGGCCTCGGGCACGTCGTCGAACGCGACCTCACGCCCGATCACCGGCCGGATCTTGCCCTGCTGGGCCAGCTGCAGGATGTCGGCCCACATCGCCACTCCCTCAGCGGTGGACAGGAAGTTCATCCCGAACAGGCGCGGGCCGCGGGGCGAGTCGACGAACGCGAAACACACACCGGAGACGTCGAAGTTGCCGTAGATACCGGGCTGCAGGCTGATCGGGTGCTCCTCGACGCCGATGTCGGCGGAAAAGCCCACGATCAGGTGGCGGCCGTTGAACGCCATCACCTTGAACGTGTCTTGAGTGATCTGCCCGCCGATGGTGTCGAAGGCGATGTTCACCCCGCGCCCGTTCGTGACGTCGTTGACGTAGTCGACGAAGCTGTCCGTGGAGTAGTTGACGGCGTAATCGGCACCGAGCTGGTAGCAGAGCTTCAGCTTCGCGTCAGTTCCGGCGGTGGCGATGACGGTGGCGCCGAACGCCTTGGCGAGCTGAACAACTCCTGATCCGATGCCGCCCGCCGCCGCATGAACGAGCACGACATCGCCGGCCTGGACCCGGGCCCGGGTGCGGATGGCCAGCCAGCCGAGCAGGTACGGGAAGTACATGGCGGCGCCGTCGGTGAAGCTCAGCCAGCTCGGCAGCAGCTGCACGCTCGACGCGCCCAGCAGGGCGGTGGACGCGTACGAACCCTTGGCCTCCACCGTGCAGCCGACGACGCGCTTGCCCAGCAGAGCTTCCGCGCCCGGCCCCGCGGCTTCGACAACCCCGGCCGCTGCCATCCCGGGCACGAACGGCGGCTTGAAGGGTAGGAGGAAGTAGCGCCCGTAGATGGTGTCGATGTCGTTGAAGTCGAGGCAGAACGCCTTGACCGCGACCCGCACCTCCCCCGGGCCGGGCGGCGGGATCTCCACGGTCTGGATCTCGAGTGCCTCGGTGGGGGCGGCGAGCCGGGCGGCGACCCACGCCGTCGCCGGTACCGAAGCGGTCCCCGCGGGCATGGTCATGCGGCACCTCCAACTCTGCGGTAGGACACCCTAACCGCCGACGGCTCGCTGCCCACGCACCGGGGAAGAGGTGATCAGACCAGGTCGTAGCGGTCCAGGTTCATCACCTTGTCCCAGGCCGCCACGAAGTCGCGGACAAACTTCTCGGATGCATCGTCGCTCGCGTAGACCTCGGCGAGCGCCCGCAGCTCGGAGTTCGAGCCGAACACGAGGTCGACCCGGCTGCCGGTCCAGGTGACCTCACCCGCGCCGTTACGACCCTCGAAGCTCTCCCCGTCGTCGGACGCCGGCTTCCACGTGGTGCCCATGTCGAGCAGGTTCACGAAGAAGTCGTTGCTCAGCGTGCCGACGCGCGAGGTGAGGACCCCGAGCGACGACTGGGCCGTGTTCGCACCCAGCACGCGCAGACCGCCGACGAGCACCGTCATCTCGGGGGCGCTCAGGTTCAGCAGGTTCGCCCGGTCGATCAGGAGGTACTCCGCCCGCAGTGCGTGCCCCTTGCCGAGGTAGTTGCGGAAGCCGTCCGCGGTCGGCTCGAGCGGGGCGAAGGACTCGATGTCGGTCTGCTCCGCCGTGGCGTCCGTACGGCCCGGCGTGAAAGGGACCTGGACGTCATAACCAGCGGCCTTCGCGGCCTGCTCGACGCCGGCGCAGCCGCCGAGCACGATCAGGTCGGCGAGGGAGATCTTCTTCCCGCCGCTCTGGGCGCCGTTGAAGGCCTGCTGGACCCCCTCGAGCGTGCGCAGGACGATCGCCAGCTCGGCAGGGTCGTTCACCTCCCACCCGCTCTGCGGCTGCAGGCGGATACGCGCCCCATTGGCGCCGCCGCGCTTGTCGCTGCCACGGAACGTCGAGGCCGACGCCCATGCGGTGGAGACGAGCTGGGACACCGACAGCCCCGAACCGAGCACCTGAGCCTTGAGTGCAACGACGTCGCCGGCATCGACCAACGGGTGGTCGACCGCGGGTACCCGGTCCTGCCAGATCAGCGCTTCCTGCGGGACCAGCGGGCCGAGGTAGCGCTGGATCGGCCCCATGTCGCGGTGCGTCAGCTTGAACCAGGCCCGCGCGAAAGCGTCCGCGAGCTGGTCCGGGTGCTCCATGAACCGACGCGAAATCGGCTCGTAGATCGGGTCGAACCGCAGCGAGAGATCCGTCGTCAGCATCGTCGGGGGTCGGCTGAGCGAGCCGTCCTGCGGGTCGGGCACGGTGCCGGCTCCGGAGCCGCCCTTCGGCTGCCACTGGTTCGCACCCGCCGGGCTTTTCGTCAGCTCCCACTCGTAGCCGAACAGGTTCTGGAAGTAGCTGTCGCTCCACTGCGTGGGGGTGGCCGTCCAGGTGACCTCGATACCGCTGGTGATCGCGTCCCTGCCCTTGCCGGTGCCGAAGCCGTTACGCCAGCCGAAGCCCTGCTCCTCGAGCGGGGCAGCCTCCGGCTCGGCGCCGACGTAGCGGTCCGGGTCGGCGGCACCGTGCGTCTTGCCGAAGGTGTGACCGCCGGCGATGAGCGCCACCGTTTCCTCGTCGTTCATCGCCATGCGGGCGAACGTCTCCCGGATGTCGCGGGCCGCAGCGAGCGGGTCGGGGACGCCGTTCGGGCCCTCCGGGTTGACGTAGATCAGGCCCATCTGGACGGCGGCGAGCGGGTTCTCCAGCTCCCGGTCGCCGGTGTAGCGCTCGTCACCGAGCCAGGTGCTCTCCGGGCCCCAGTAGACGTCCTCGTCGGGCTCCCACACATCGGCGCGGCCCCCGCCGAAGCCGAAGGTCGTGAATCCCATCGTCTCCAGCGCGCGATTGCCGGCGAAGATCATGAGGTCGGCCCAGGAGATCTTGTTGCCGTACTTCTTCTTGACCGGCCACAGCAGCCGGCGGGCCTTGTCGAGGTTGCCGTTGTCCGGCCAGCTGTTGACCGGCGCGAAGCGCTGCATGCCCTCGCCGGCGCCGCCCCGGCCGTCGCTGATCCGATAGGTGCCGGCGCCGTGCCAGGCCATCCGGATGAAGAACGGCCCGTAGTGACCGAAGTCGGCCGGCCACCAGTCCTGCGAGTCCGTCATGACGGCGTCGACGTCACGGGTCAGCGCGTCGAGGTCGAGGCTGTTGAAGGCTGACTTGTACTCAAAGCCCGCGCCCATCGGGTTGGCCGCGGGCGGGTTCTTGCGCAAGATCTTCAGATTGAGCCGGTTCGGCCACCAGTCACGGTTGCCCGCACCCTCAGTCGGGTGGTTGCGGGGCCCGACCGAGACCACCGGGCACTCGGCTTCGCTCTCCTGCGACTGCATGTCTGCGACAACGGCGTCGTGATGCTCAGGCACGGGATTCCTTCCGGGACGTGGGGATCAGGGTGCTCAGGCCGATGCTCGTGCAACCCGGCCGACACCGCAAGCGCGGGAGCCTGAGCACTTCCCGAGACGTGGCTGCAGGTGCCGGTCCCGACGTTTGGCCCCATGGGCGTTGCCGAGACCGCCACGGCGGCCAGGGTGAGCTGGGAGTCGTCGTACAGTGTGCGGCTGCCGAGCGGGGCCTTCAGCGTCACGACGTTGCCGGACAGGGTTCCCACTCCCCCGCAGCCGGCAGCGGTGTTCTCCGGGTTCCTGGGAACGGGTCCGGTGACGGCGCGAACCAGGCGGCCGGGTCAGCCGTCGACGGTGAGCTGCAAGAGCGGGCAGGCTTTGGGAGGGGGCCCCATCAGTTCGAAGCAGGACCAGCCGCTGACCGTGACGATCGTGCTGCCGGCCCGCCGGGCGGTGACGTGCAGGCCGTCAATCACGACGGCGTCCCCGCCGTGAAGGACGAGATGCTCCTGGCCATGCGCGCCGGTGATCGCTACGACCCCGCCGACGCGCACCCGTATCGAGGGCAGCGGACTCGGATCGGCGAGTCCGGCGCAGCTGAGCAAGGGGATGGTGGCGCTGCCGGTCGTCGCGCGCAGGCCGAAGCTGCCGCACGTCGTGAAACCGGGAGTGGCCCGGGAGGGTGTTGCGGGTGCTCCGGGGGACCTGTCCGCCGCCGGCGGCTTGGAGCTCGTACAACCGACCAGCAGCGTCAGCGCCGCGGCTACCGCGGCTGCGCCGGCGCTGGCGCCGTTCACCTGACCGGGGAGAGGTAGGCGAACAGGTCCGGGTCGCTGCGCCGGAGGCGTTCGAAGTTCGCCTCCCACATGTGTGGCAGGAAGTGCTTGCGGTACATCGCCTTCCCGGCGCGGACCTCGGCCTCGAGGATCTCGCTGCCGCCGGCAGCCTCGCACTCGAGGTGGTAGCGCGCGCACGACTCGAGGGTCAGCGCCTCGATCGTGGCGTTCTCCAGCGAGTCCGACGCGACGATCGCGCCGTGGTTCTTCATGAACACGACGCGCTTGTCGCCGAGCGCGTCGACGACCGCGAGATGCGGCTTGATCCCGTCATCGAAGTAGCTCGCCTGCTCCTCGTGAAACAGCACCGCCGACACGTTGTACATCCCGACCGTGCGGCCGGTGGAGGAGAGCACGGAGACGAAGTGTGAGTGAAGGTGAACGATCGCGTTGACGTCCGGGCGCTCCTGATAGATGCGGGCGTGGAAATTCACCGCCGGTGACAGCTTCAGCTCGCCGATCCGCGGCTGGAGGTCGTACCCCAGCAGGCAGACACGGTCGGGCGTGGTCTGATCGAAGTACTCGAAACCGGTGACCCAGAACGCGTCGTCTCCATCCGCTGACACGGATGCCCGGACGCTGACGTGGCCGCCGACGTTGGAGTCGCAACCCTCGCGATGCAGGATGCGCCGGGCCGCCGCGATCCGGAAGCGGACGTCGTCTGCGGTCATGATGCTGTCCACGGGCGAACTCCTTGTCGAGCGGCTCAGAAGGCGTCGGGATCCTGCTGGACGGAGACCGGTACCGGGTGACGGAAGAGGCGCGACGCGTTCTCCCAGGTGAGCTTGCGCCGATCAGCGGCCGGGAAGTGGCCGATCTGATCGTGCAGGATCTGCTGGGTATCAGGCCACGTGCCGTCCTGATGCGGGTAGTCCGACTCGAGCAGGATGTGGTCGATGCCGATGCGATGACGGTGGTCGAGCCCGGACGGGTCGTCGATGGCGCAGAACCAGAAGTTGCGCGCCAGCACCTCGCGGGGAGTCAGGTCGATGCCGGTCCAGGTCCCGTACATCTGCTGGTATCGACCGACGTGATCGAGCCGGTCCATCAGGCCGGCGACCCAGCCCAGCCCGCCTTCGGACAGGCAGATCGAAAGGTCCGGGAAGCGCACCGGCAGCCGCGAGTAGAGCCAGTCGACGGCAGCGAACATGGCCCAGCCGAAAAAGAGCACGCCGATGGTGTCTCCGGGGGCGTCGGAGGAGGTGGTGGGCGCGCTGGACGAGCTGCCGACGTGCAGGCACACCACCGTTCCGGTTTCGGCGCAGGCCTGCATGAGCGGGTCCCAGTAGCCGGTGTGCAGCGACGGCAGCCCCAAACGCTCCGGCAGCTCGGGAAACGTCATGGCTGAGAAGCCGCGCTCAGCGTTACGGCGGACCTCCTCAGCAGCCAGCGACGGATCCAGCAGCCATGGCAGCTGGCAGGCAATGATGCGTCCGGGGTGCGTGCCGGCCCATTCGTCAAGATGCCAGTCGTTCGCGGCCCGGACGACGGCGAGCGCCAGGTCGGGATCGCTCACTGCGAGCTGGTAGCGCTGGCCGGCGAAACCTGCCAGCGAGGAAGGGAATTGAGCGAGGCGTAGACGCCGTTGAGGTCCATATCGGCCACCCGGGCATCGATATCCCAGGCGCCGCGGCGCATCTCGTCGAAGCGCGCCGGTTCGAAGCTGAGCTCGTCCTGGGGCCGGCCGACCACCGCATTCAACCCGACCTTGTAATGCCGCTTACCGTCGTAGCTCCAGTACTCCATTCCGTCGTCGTCGAGCTCGACACGAGGCGCTGCGTCAGCCCACTTCGCCGGCATGCGGCCCTGGAAAAGATGGGGTGGCTCGACGAGGTGGTCGTCGACGGAGATGAGGGTGTAGCGACGTGCACGCCGCTCGGGCTCGGGCAGGAACGTGACCCTCGCCGGGCGTCCAGAAGTCGCGGCCTTCGTCGCGAAGAAGCCCGGCCGGGACTCCAACTGATCGAACGTGATGCTCGTGCTCTCAACGGGTTCCTGGCTCCCTGCCGGCGGCATGCGGGAGATCGTCTCAGACGCCGGTCCGGGCGTGGCCGCTGACCGCAGTCACGTGCCCCTGAAGGACAGCGGGAGGTTGCGAGCCTCCACCGCGGGCGCCCACAAGAAGCCTTGCCCCAGATCGCAACCAAGCGTCCTGAGTATCTCGAGCTGCCGGCCCCGTTCGACGCCCTCGGCGATGACCTCGAGTCCGAGTGAGTGAGCGAGCGTGATCACGGCGCCGACGAGAGCCTCACTGCGAGGGTCGGTGTCGATTTCGGCGATGAAACTCTTGTCGATCTTGATTATGTCCACGGGCAGATCGCGAAGCCGTGCCAGGGAGGAGAACCCGGTACCGAAATCGTCGATGGCCACCCGGGCACCCAGTCTGCGCAGCTTTGCCAGCACCTCGCTGGCATCCGCGCCGAGCGTCAGATGCTCTCCTTCCGTCACTTCGACCCACAGCGCCGAAGGGGATACGGCTGCCTCATCCAGGCTCTCGACCACGAGGGCCGGCAGGTCCTCGGTGAACAGGTTCCGTCCAGAGATGTTGACCCCGATCCGCAGTCCGCGGCTGTTCGCGAGTTCGGCCAACGCGTGGCATGCGGTAGCCAGCACAGCGCGGTCTAGCGCAACACCCAAACGGCTCTGCTCGGCGAGGTGAATGACTTCCCTGGCCGGGACCGGTTCGCCCGACGGAGTCGACCAGCGCAGCAGCGCCTCGGCACCCCAGACGTTGCCGGTATCCAGGTCCACGATCGGCTGGTAGTGAACGGCGATCGCACCGCGGTCGACGTCCTGTGTCAACGCCGACGTGAGGTCGAGCTTGCGCAGCACGTCGGCCCGCCATTGTTCACGGAAGATCTCAACGCAGTCCCGGCCGTTGCGCTTGGCGCGGTACATCGCGTCGTCGGCTTCCTGCACCATCACGTCACCGGCTGAGCTCGTTGAAGAGATCGCAACCCCTACGCTGACGGTCGGTCGCAGCTCGCGATCGCCCACGCTGAGCGGCAATCGCACAGCGGCCAGCAACCTGTCAGCCAGCGCCACAGCTTCCGCAGGTCCGGCGACATCCTCGATGAGGACGATGAACTCGTCGCCTCCGACCCGGGCGACGGTGTCGCTCGGGCGCAGCGCCTTGGCCATGCGTTCACCGACGGTTCTGATGAGGGTGTCGCCGGCATCATGTCCCAGGCCGTCATTGACCATCTTGAGTTGATCAATGTCCACGAACAGCAACGCCAACATGGCGCCCCGGCGCCGGTTGCGTGCCAGGGAGTTCTCCAGCCGGTCCATGACCAGCGTGCGATTGGGCAAACCGGTCAGCGGGTCCTGCAGCGCCATCCGCAGAAGTTCGGCTTCCAACTCGGTACGGGCCGTCGCGTCGCGCACCGCGGCGGTGAACGCGCGTCCGCCGGGAACCGTCAGGGGCGCCAAGCTGACCTCCACCGGGAACTCGCTTCCGTCGCGGCGGCGACCGAGAAATGAGTGGCCTTCACCCATCCGACGAAGGGACGGGGCTGCGGCGTAGCGGTCGCGTTGGCTGACGTGCCGGGATCGCAGCCGGTCGGGTACGAGCAGTTCAACCGGTTGCCCGATCAGCTGCTCGCGAGAGAACCCGAAGAGGATTTCTGTCTGCCGGTTCACCCGGCAGATGAGGCCCTTGACGTCGACGACGAGAAGCGCGTCGGGTGCGTCTTCCACGAGTTGGTTCAGCAGTTCGACCTCGGGTTGGCCCGCCACCTGGCGAGAGTCAGGCAGCCGAGGCACATGCTGTTGCCGGAACTGGTCGTCCAGGTTGCCGCACTGGCCGACCATGCGTCATTTTTGGCATCGGCCATCACCCCGCAACAGGGCACAAAGTCCCGAGAAGCCGGCGCAGCGTCGCCGCGTCCCTGCCCGGGTCGCCGCCACGCGGCCGTCAGCCGAAGTCCAGGGCGGTGGCAAGGTGGGCTCGTGGGACCAGAGGTCCAGGACAACGGTGAGGGGCGCCAGCGCAGATGGAACGAGTCTTCTACTCCAGCAGCGTGCACGACGAGCGCGAGATCGAGGCGGTCGTTGAAGTGCTGCGTTCGGGTCCGCAGGGATTGTGGCCCGGCCGGCGCGTCGCCGCGATGGAGCGCCGCGTCGCCGCGCTCTTCGGCAAGAAAGCCGGAGTCATGGTCAACTCCGGTTCATCAGCGCTCTACCTCGCGATCGAACTGCTCGACCTTCCGCCGGGCGCCGAGATCGTCACCTGCGGGCTGACGTTCTCGACTGACATCGCACCGATCGTCCGCGCCGGACTCGTGCCCGTGCTGGTCGACTGCGAACTCGACACTTTCTGCGTCGACACCGCGCGTCTCGAGGAGATGATCACCCCCCGCACCGGCGCTCTGCTCATCCCCAATCTCATCGGCAATGCGCCGGACTGGGACGTGATCCGGCAGGTCGCCGACCGGCATCAGCTGCCCACGATTGAAGACTCCTGCGACACGCTCGGACCGCTCTTACGCGGCCGCCCCACGGGCGAGCGCTCCACCGTGACGGTGACGAGCTTCGCCAACTCCCACATCCTCACCTGCGGAGGCAACGGCGGCATGCTGCTGCTCGACGACGAGCTGGCCCGCGACCGAGCGCTGATGCTGCGCCGTTGGGGCCGGCGCTCCGAGGTGCAATTCTTCGGCACCAAGAAAGGCGAACGCAACTTCTGGGAGAACGTTGACGGCATCCGCTACGACAACCAGTTCATCTTCGACGAGCTCGCATGGAACTTCGAACCATCGGAGATGGGCGCCGCATTCGGTCTCGAGCAGCTGAAGAAGCTCGAGGGAAACCTGGCCCGCCGGCGCCGCCTCTTCGACGCCTACACCGAGTTCTTCGGCGCCCACCAAGATGCGTTCTTGCTCCCAAGGCAGACCGCCGAACTGCAGACCGCTTGGCTCGGCTACCCGCTCGTCATCTCCGCAGCGGCGCCCTTTGAAAGACCGGATCTCCAGCTCTTTCTTGACGGCCGTGGGATCGACACGCGAACCATCTGGACCGGCAACGTCTCGCGCCAGCCCATGTTGCACGGACGTTCCGTGATCGTCCCAGGCGACGGGCTTCCCAGAGCGGACACCGTCATGGAGCGCGGCGTCCTGCTGCCGCTCAGTCATGCGATCGACGAGGCCACCTTGGACTACGTACTGGCGACCTTGGAGGAATTCCTCGGGGCCCGCTGAGCCTGCCGCCATGGGTCGCCGCCGGCTACGGCGAGAACGTTGATCCCGCCGAGCCGGGACTCAATTCGAGGCGTTCGATCTGTTGATGGCCCTGAAAGACATCGGTGACCCCGGTGACGCCGCAGGTGATGGCGACCGCGACGACCGCCGCACACGCAAGACTCGCCCTGCGCGGAGCAGGTTCCAACAGCAGCCTGATCCGGTCAGCGAGCTGCACGTCGGTGGCGGCGAGCGCCGCATCCGTCCCGCTCGGCTGAGCGCCTGGGCTCACTTCTGCATGCGCGTGTCGCGCCAGCGCCGCGCGAGCGAGGCCGCGGGCAACGAGATTGCGGTTACCGACCTCGACCGCCGCGACCTCATCGGCCCAGCGTTCGGTATTGCCCGCGATGACGCGGGCGAGAGGGCGCAGGAGGGGGTTGGCAGCGGCGGCCAGCTGGGCAAGTTGGTTGTAGAGGTGATGGTGGTGACGCAAGTGCGCGGCCTCATGCGCCAGCAAGACCTTGCGTTCATCGGCGTCCAACGCGTGCAGCATGGCGGTGCTCACCACCACGTGGCCCGGCGCGCCGGCTACGGCAAAGGCTGTGGGCACAGCGTCATCGACAACGATGAGTCCGGAGTGGATGGGGCCGAGGGTGCGGCTGTCGGCAGAAGCTCGCATCAGCGACCGCGCCGACCGCACGAAGTAATGCGCCGCGGACGCCCCCAACGCGAAGACCACCACTGCCGCCAGCGCGCCGGCCGCAGTGGAGGCGCTGGTCGCCGCCCCCTCGGCCGCACGACCGCCGTGACGCGCTGCGGCCTGCAGCGTCCTTTCGCTCAGTAGCGCGGCCACGCCAAGAACGAGGCCGGTCATCAGCGCGATGGTCAGTGCCAGCGCGGTTCCCAACCTGACGATCGCCGACGGCGGAAGCCGGCGTCCGAGGCGACCGCCGACCAGAAACGTCAGCAATCCCAACGCCAACGGGACGTACCCCAGCGGGCTCATGGGGACGGCCTCCCCGAGCGGGGATCTTGGCCCCCTATCGCATCCAACCCGCGATGCTCATGTCCCACCACCGACAACAGGCGGGCGAGCAACTGCTCGTCGGTGGGGTCCAGATCGGCGACAAATCGGCTGAGCACACGCGCTCGATCAGTGCCTTCCAGCAGTCGCAGCATCTGGTGGGCAGTCACGTTGGCAACCGCGCCATTCGCGTCGTCAGCCAGCGAGTAGCGGTACGCGCGGCCGTCCATGACGCGGTTGAGCGCGCGCTTGGCGTGCAGCCTCGCTAGCGTGGTCATGACCGTGGTGTAGGCGAGATCGCCGCCGAGGGACGTCTGCACCTCAGCCGCGGACAACGGACCGTCGGCGGTCGCCAGGCATGCCAGAACCTGCTGCTCGAGCACCCCGCGCCGGCGCCGCTCACCCGTCGTCGCCATCACATTCTCCTGCCATCTACTACTGTCACAGTAGTATTCGATGTCGACCGCGGCACTGTCCCAGTATCGCGGATCGAGTGGCCAGACCCTAGGAGCGGCTTGACTCTCGTATTGCTCGCTGGGGCAGCATTGAACCCGGGGGAAACACGGCCGTGCATCACCTGAGCTGGCTTGAATCCGGCGTTGTCGGCGGGATGCAGGGCGTCGCGGAGCTCTTCCCGGTGTCCAGCCTCGGCCACAGCGTGCTGCTGCCGGCCGTCGTCGGGGGATCCTGGTCACGCGACCTCAACGTGTCCGCGCCGGAGTCCCCCTACCTGGCGTTCATCGTGGGACTGCACGTCGCCACGGCACTCGCGCTCATCATCTACTTCTGGCGCGACTGGGTGCGCATCATCAAGGGACTCGTCACCAGCATCGCGCGGCGAGAGGTACAAACCTCCGACCAACGGCTGGCCTGGCTGCTCGTACTGGCGACGATCCCCGTCGGGCTGGTAGGACTGCTCGCCGAACGCTGGTTCCGCACGACGCTGGCGAAACCCAATCCCACGGCCGTCTTTCTGATCATCAACGGCCTCATCCTGCTCGGTGCCGAGCACCTGCGCCGCCGGGACGGCGTCGTCGAGACCGCCTACGTCGACGAGCGAATCAGCGGTCCGGAGTCGGATCAACGGGTCGCGCGATTGCCAGTGCTGCACGCGGTCTTGATCGGTGCTACGCAGATCTTCGCCTTGGCACCGGGGATCTCCCGATCCGGGGTCGCGCTCGTCGGGGGGATGGTGCGCGGCCTGTCACGGGAAGACGCCGCACGCTTCTCGTTCCTGCTCGCCACCCCCGTCATCCTGGCCGCGGGGGCACTCAAGCTCGGAGACCTCGCCGGGCCGTTGGGCACCGGCATCCGGGGCCAGGTGCTCTTCGGCTCCCTCCTGTCCGGCATCGGGGCGTACCTGTCCGTGCGTTTCCTGACGCGCTACCTGGCCCACCGTTCGCTGCGTCCGTTCGGCGCCTACTGCATCGCCGCCGGAATCGCCAGCCTCATCTGGCTGACGGTCCGCTGAGGCTGCCCGCCCCGGATTTCCCGGGAAAGATGAGAAGAGCGTTGGCGGCACAGGATGTTCACAGCCGGCGCATGGCGAGTGAAAAGGCTGCTCGACGACGCTAGGGGGGTGCACGCCGGTAGCCGGATCGCGACACCCCCCAGACAAGGCCTGCGCTCATCCGCCACGTGCGTCGAGGGGGCCCACCCATGGCGAGCCTGACGGCTCTACCTGGCCTCCCAGCCGATACGGCCTTTGACGATTCCGCCGGACCAGAGGCTCTCCTGCGGGTCGGATGGCGTCGTCGGCTGCCGCGCATCCGCATCTGGTGGGTCGCTGGTCTGCTCGCAGCCATCGCCCTGGTGCTGCTCGGAACCCCACTGGCAGATGGCGATACCGGGTCTGATCTGCTCGGCTCGGCATCTGCGATACCGCGCAACCTCGGACAGATGCCGTGGCAGGTCGCGCCCGCGCTGCTCATCGTGGCCGGATTTCACTACATGGCAGCCGCAGTGGCGCTTCGTGCCGCGTCGGGAATGAAGCTGCCGCTGCGCGAGGCGACATGCGTACAGCTCGCGGCGGCGGCGGCCAACCGGCTGACCCCGGCCGGCCTTGGCGGTGCCGCCATCAACGTCCGGTATTTGCGACGGCGGAATGTCCTTACCGGTCAGGCACTTGCCACCGTTGGGATTCTCGGTGGTCTCGGCGCCCTCGCCGACATCCTCGTCTTTGCCAGTCTCGTCGCCGCCGGCCGGTGGGTGGGAATCAGCGGCGGTAGTCATGAGCTGGCAGCTCTCGGCGCGAAGCTCAGTGGACCCTGGCGCGCCATCTCCGGCCTTCCCTGGCCGGCGCTCACGGCCATCGGCTTGACGATCACCGGGTGCATCGCCATAGCGCTGCTGCGCCTTCGCGCTCGCCGTTTGCGGGCTGCGCTCTCAAGGAATGGCGATTCGCCGATTGCGCCCTGGACGCTGCTGATCGAGCTTGTGCGCCAGCCTCGACGACTCGGCACGCTGTTGGCCGCATCCGGCGCTACCACCCTGCTGCTGGCGGCCGCGTTCGCCATGACGGCGCTCGCCGCAAGTCCCAGCTCGAAGCTGACCTTCGGTGGCTTGCTCATGGGCTACCTGATCGGCGGCGCGGTCGGGACCGCCGTGCCCACTCCGGCAGGCGTCGGATCGACCGAGGCGGCGCTCATCGCGGTCCTGCTCGTCGCCCACGTGCCCACCGCAACGGCCATCGGCGCGGTGCTGCTCTTCAGACTTGTCACCTTCTGGACCCCCGCCGTCGCGGGACTTGCCGCCATGCGGCTGCTGCGCGGCAAGGAGCTGCTGTGACCATCACTCGAGCCCGGTGAGCACCCGCCGGTAAGCGCGTAGGTCCTCGACGAACTGCTGGGGGCGCTCGAACGCGGCGAAGTGGCCGCCGCGAGCTTGCTCGACCCAGTGCACGATGCGGTAGCGCTTTTCCGCCCAGGCGCGCGGGGTCTGCAGGAGCTCGTACGGATGGTTCGCGTAGCCGGTAGGAACGTCGACGTGCCCCGGCCACGGTTGGTCGGCCGCGTGGCCCTGGCGGGTCGATTCGGCGTAGAGCCGAGCCGCCGAACCCGCCGTGTTCGTCACCCAGTAGGCCATGACGTTGTCGAGCAGCCGGTCCCATCCGAACGTCGCGGCCAGCCCCCCGGGGTCGAGGTCGCTCCATACCTGGAACTTCTCCAGGATCCACGCGGCCAGTCCCACGGGCGAGTCGGTGAGTCCGTACGCGAGCGTCTGGGGCTTGGTGCTCTGGATCGCCATGTAGCCGGTGCCATCGGCAATGCGGGCAGCGGCCGTCCCGAACCGCACCAGCTCCGCCTCGGTCACCCCGCCCATGGAGTCCGGGTCGTCCGCTTCGGGAAAGGCGAACAGCATGTTGAAATGCACGCCGAGCAAGCGGTCGGCGTAGGCCTCGCCCAGCCGACGAGTGACGATGGCACCCCAGTCGCCGCCCTGGGCCACGTAACGGTCGTAGCCCAACTGCTCCATCAGCTCGGCTACGGCGTCCGCGACCCGGTACGAGTCGAACCCGGGCTGGACGGTGGGCCCGGAAAAGCCGTAGCCCGGCATCGACGGCACGACGACGTGAAACGCGTCAGCCGGGTCACCGCCGTGGGCCGCCGGGTCGGACAGGGGCCCGAGCACATCCAGGAACTCGACGAAAGATCCGGGCCAGCCGTGGGTGAGCACGATGGGCGTCGCGTCCGGTTCGGGCGAGCGAACGTGGATGAAGTGAACACGCTCCCCCGCTGCCTCGGTGATGAAGTGGGGCCACGCGTTGATGCGGGCCTCCCGGGACCGCCAGTCGTAGCGGTGGCGCCAATGGTCGAGCGCCTCACGCACCGCGTCTACCGGGATGCCGAGGTCCCACGGCTCCCCCGGCGCCTGGTCCGGAAGCCGGGCAGCCTCGAGGCGCCGGTGCAGGTCGTCAAGGACGGCGTCGTCAACGTGCACGACGTACGGCTCGGGCGAGGCAGGCATGGCTGAGAACGTATCGAGCGTGCTGGTCGCGAACCTTCAGCGGTTGGTGTTCGCCGTGATGTGCTCGAACAACCCTGCTTGGATGCGCGTACGCACGCCCCGTGCCCATTCCTCGTCCACGCTCGTCACCTCGAGCGCGGCGCCGTTGTTGAGCAACATGCCGAAGGCCAGAAACGCCTTGACGGTGACCGGGTCGAGCCCGGTCGTGTCCGAAACGACACTCCACATGCGGGCCATCCGGGCGCGGACAGCCTCGCGGACCTCGTCGTCGCCGCACGCGGCAAATCCCTGCAACTGCAGCAGTAATGCGGTCCGATCACCCAGCAGGTCGTAGTACGCCGCACCCATCCGGGTCAGTGCCTCGAGTCCGGCAGCCCCGCCGGCGGCCTTCAGCATGGCGGCGCTGACCCGTTCGAAGGCCTCGCAAACCAGCTCGAGAAATAACGCCTTCTTCGTGCCGAACATGCGGAAGACGTAGGTCTGGGTGATCCCGGCCTGACGCGCGATGGCCTCGGTCGACGCCCCGTGAAGCCCGTGAGCGGCGAACTCCTGCGCCGCGATCGCCAGCACCTGTGCCCGCCGTTCCGGTCCGCGCATGCGTTCTGCCACGGCCGCTATGTTATTTGTTACTAATCAATAACAAAAGCCCGGCCAGCATGCCCCATCCCCCCCCTGGGTGTCAGCCCTGCCTTCCTGGTCCTCCAGAGAGGGCCGGGTCAGTTGGGCGCGGCGCCGGGCACCGGACCTGCCGCGTATGCGATCAAGCGTCAAGCGAGCTAATTTTGACGTCGGTGTCGGAACTGTCCTACGCTGACGACTCCCGGGTGTCCCGTGGCGCCGCGGGGGTCGAGGAGGAGACCGCCATGCGGATGGAAGACATGATCCTGGTCAGCATTGACGACCACATGATCGAACCTCCTGACATGTACCGCAACCACGTACCGGCAAAGTGGCTCGACAAGGCCCCCAAGGTGGTGCGCAACGCCGAGGGTGTGGACCAGTGGGTCTTCCAGGGTGAGGCGACCTCGACGCCCTTCGGGATGGCGGCCACCGTCGGCTGGCCGCGTGAAGAGTGGGGCTTCAATCCGGGCGCGTTCTCCGAACTGCGGCCCGGGTGCTTCGACGTGCACGAGCGGGTCCGCGACATGAACGCGAACGGTGTGCTCGCCTCGATGAATTTCCCGACGATGGCCGGCTTCAACGCGCGCACGTTCACCGAATCGGGCGACAAGGAGATCGCCCTCGTCATGCTCCGGGCGTACAACGACTGGGCTATCGACGAGTGGTGCGCGGCCTACCCCGGGCGCTTCATCCCGCTCGCGATCGTCCCGATGTGGGACGTCGACCTCGCCGTCGAGGAGGTTCACCGGGTCGCGAAGAAGGGCTGCCGGTCGATCAGCTTCCTCGAGACGCCGCACGTGCAGGGATTCCCGAGCTTTCTGTCCGGCTACTGGGACCCCATGATGAAGGCCCTCTGCGACACCAACATGGTGCTGTCGCTGCACATCGGTGCCGGCTTCGACGTCATCCAGAAGCCCGCGGAAGCTCCGGTCGACCACCTGATGGTGCTGGCCTGCCAGATCAGTGCGATCACCGCGCAGGACCTGCTCTTCGGCCCGACCCTGCGACGCTTCCCCGACCTGAAGGTCGCCCTGTCCGAGGGGGGCATCGGGTGGATTCCGTTCTACTTCGACCGGATCGACCGGCACTTCACCAATCAGGCGTGGCTGCACGACGGCGGCGACTTCGGAGGCAAGATGCCGTCGGAAGTCTTCCGGGAGCACATCCTGGCGTGCTTCATCACCGACCCGTCAGGCCTGCTGCTGCGTGACCGGATCGGGATGGACATCATTGCCTGGGAGTGCGACTACCCGCACACCGACACCACCTGGCCGCAGTCCCCGGAGTTCTCCTGGCAGGAGTTCCAGGACGCCGGGTGCACCGACGCCGAGATCCACCAGATCACCTGGGAGAACTCCTGCCGGTTCTTCGACTGGGACCCGTTCCAGCACACGCCCCAGGAGAAGGCGACCGTCGGCGCCTTGCGCGCCGACGAGACGGTCGACACCACCCGCATGTCACGCGAGGAATGGCGTAAGCGCAACGAAGCTGCGGGGATCGGCGTGCTGTAGTCCTGACGGGCCGCCTCCGTAGGAACCACTCGGGTTCTTCGGGTGTGTCGGCGACCTGGAAGACGAGTTGATCCGTGCTCTCGGGCTCTCACGTCTGACGGCAGCCGATTGTTGCTCGATCAGTTCAGGTGGAAGTCCCGCAGCACCGGCCCGGCGATCGCCATGGCGTAACGCGCGGCGCCGCCCATGTAGACCGGGCAGCGGGTGAAGCCGTTGCCGCCTGGAATGGGAACCTCCTTGACGGGACAGAAATGCGCACCGTCGGCCTCCCGAACGACCACCGTGCGCGTGCCGTCCGGCCAGTGGCCGGTGCACGTCTCCCAAGGTGCGCACGGCAACGTATTGGTGTAGTGGCCGTGCCACTCGACGGCGGCTGCGCCATCGATGAAGCGGACGAGACCACCCGCCGGGAAGCGGGACGGAAGCTTGGAGAACATCACGCCCAGAGGGGTGTTACCCACATCGCCGTGCGCCGCCTGCGCGCGAGAGATGGGCGTGCTCACGAAGTAGACGGGGACATGGGCGCGGGTGAACAGGCTGGCGACGTATGCCGAGTCCGCGGCGTATTTGTTGATCAGTCCTTGGCCGCTGTAAGCGACGCCGTTACTGGCCTTCATGCAGGGCGTGAAGGCGTCGCCGGAGAACTGGATGATGACCGCCTGCGGGTGAAACCCCGCGGGATTAGACAGGTTCGATTCGCTGCGCATGTCCGGGAACCAGTCGCACATCGCGCTGCCCGGGAACGTATGAATGCGCGTCGTGACCTTGCCCGAAAGCCCGAGATAGAAGCCGATGTAGTCGCTGGCCTGAGCAGCGACGGAGTCGCCCCAGACCTCCACCCGCAGCGGCGGGGGCTTCGGTGCGGGCGTGCACGCGGTGCTCACCCCGACACCCGCGAGGGCAGCGACCAACAGGAAAGCACGGACGGGGGTCAGGCATCGTGACCTGAGGGACATGGGTCACTCCTTGGCGACGGTGGCTGCACGGTACTGCGCCCAGGGCGAAGGAGTCGTCGTGGGGCCGCGGCGCTACCCAGGTTTGACACGGGACCGGTCTACAGTCGTTCATATGTTCGAATCACGGTGGGATGCCGGGCTGGATGATGCGCAGCTGGCGGCCGTCACCCATGGCGGCGGGCCGTTGATCGTGCTGGCCGGTGCGGGGACGGGGAAGACGCGGACGCTGACCAGCCGGGTCGCGCATCTGCTGGAGCGGGGGGTCGCGCCGGAACGCCTCCTGCTGCTGACGTTCACCCGCCGCGCAGCGGAAGACATGCTGGCCCGTGCATCGGTGCTGTGTGCCGACCAGCGGGCTGCCCGGCGGGTGTGGGGCGGGACCTTTCACGCCGTCGCCCACCGACTCGTGACGGAGCACGCGTCTCAGCTGGGTTTGTCGAAGGTTTCGGTGCTCGATCCGGCCGATGTCGCCGACCTGATCGACCTGCTGCGAGACGAGCATGGTCTGGCCAATGACCCGGACCGGCAGCGCGGCGACACAGGCCGGCTCCCCCGCGCCGCCACGATCGCCGACATCTACTCGCGGGCGGTCAACACGGTCCGGTCCGCGCGGGAAATCCTCACCAGCTACTACCCCTGGTGTGAGCCGCATGCCGACCGGATCATGCTGCTGCTCAAGGATTTCGTGGATCGCAAACGTGCGCGCGGACTGCTCGACTTCGATGACCTGCTGCTGACCTGGCGGGCCCTGCTCGCGGAACCGGCCACCCAGCAGCGGCTGGTCGCCCGATGGGACCATGTGCTGGTCGACGAGTACCAGGACGTCAATCAGATCCAGGTCGACATCGTCCACCAGCTACGGCCCACCGGCACCGGACTCACGGTGGTTGGCGATGACGCCCAGGCGGTCTATGGCTTTCGCGGAGCGACGAGCGGCCATTTGCTGAGCGTTGCCGACACGTTCAGCGACGCGACGATCGTGCGGCTGGACCGCAACTTCCGGTCCCGCCAAGCCGTGCTGGACCTGGCGAATGTGATCCGGCCCGGAAACGGACCCGGCGAGGCGGCAGGCGGCCGGCTCATGCTGCAGTCCGACCGGCCGGGCCCGGCTCGGCGCCCACGGCTGATCCGCTGCTACGACGCCGGCGAGGAAGCCCGGCTGGTCGCCGATGCGGTGCTGGCGGCCGCCGAGGACGGGCAGCCACTTCGAGATCATGCGGTGCTGATGCGGACCGGTCATCACAGCGACCTGCTCGAAGTCGAGCTCACCGCCAGGCGGATCCCGTTCGTGAAGTTCGGGGGGCTGAAGTTCCTCGAGGCCGCTCACGTCAAGGACTTCCTCGCGGCGCTGCGGCTGACCGACAACCCGCATGACGAGGTCGCCTGGTATCGCCTGCTCCGCCTGCACGAGGGCATCGGCCCGGCGCGGGCGGGCCGGCTACTGCCCCTCCTGCTGGGCGGCGATGGCTCGCAGGATGAGCCTTCAGACCAGGATGCGTGGCTCAACCGGATCGTGGCTGCCGCGCCGGCGCCGGCTCGCACCGGGCTAGCGGCGACGCTGCGCCCCTTGAACGCGGCGCGAGCCCAGTCCTCGATCCCAGCCCGGGTCGCCGCTTGTACGGCGATCGTGATGCCACTCGTCCACCGGCGTTATACCGACGCCCCGGCCCGGGCCGGCGACCTCGAGCGGCTCGCGGCGGCCGCGGAAAGGTCCCTCGATCTCGCCGGCTTCGTCGCCCAGGTCACCCTGGATCCGCCGGCCAGCACGGGCGACTATGCCAAGCCGCCCCAGCTGGACGAGGACTACGTGACTTTGTCGACCGTGCACTCCGCCAAGGGCCTGGAATGGCCGGCCGTGCATCTCATCCACGCTGTCGACGGGGCCTTCCCGTCCGACATGGCCCTCGGCGACACCGCCGGGCTGGCCGAGGAGCAGCGGCTGTTCTACGTCGCCGTCACTCGTGCGCGCGACGAACTGTCGATCTATACCCCGCTACGCATGCCCCACCACCGCCGGGCTCGCGACGACAAGCACAGCTACGCCCCGGAAAGCCGCTTCCTCACGCCCGAGGCCTTGCAAGTACTGGAGATCGTCGAGACCCCACGACCCCAGCCCGCGGAGAGTCCCGCGCCGCCGTTGCCGGCCGTCGCCATACCCAGCCTGAACGCCCTCTTCGACTGACCGGCGATGATTCCCACCGATCCCCGGCGTCTACCGGACCATCACGACGTCAAACGGATGCAGGCCTACTGAGGAGAGCCGATGGGCGCAATCAAGGTGCACGAATTCATGTCGCTCGACGGCGTGATCGAGGACCCGTCGTGGACGATGGATTTCGGCTTCGACCCGAAGATGGGCGAGGCCATCGCCGGCCTGACGGGTGGCGGCCAGAACGCCATCCTGCTCGGCCGCAAGACGTATGAGATGTTCGCACCCGCCTGGTCGACGCGGACCGCCGAGGACGACCCGGGCGCGCCGTTCTTCAACGACACCGACAAGTACGTCGTCTCGTCCACCCTGACGAACGCTGGCTGGTCGAACTCCATCCTGCTCGGCCGCTACGATCCGGGCGCGATCCAAGAACTGAAGGAGACCATCCCTGGAACGATCTACCTCAGCGGCAGCGCCACCCTGGTTCGGGCGCTGCTCGCGGACGGGCTGGTCGACGAGTTGCACCTGTTCGTCTACCCGGTGACGCTGGGCCGCGGTCTTCGGCTGTTCGCCGACGGCATGCCTGGCCACAAGCTCTCCCTGGTCGAATCCGAGACCTATGCCAGCGGGGTGGTCCATCTCGCCTACGCGCCGGACAACACCAGCCGCTGACGGAGCCGGGATTGGCGGACGCGTCAGCTTGTGGCGGGTGCACTCACCGCCTCAAGCCCCCCTCGGACCGCGGTCTCCAGCCGGCGCTCAATCTGATGCGTCGGCAGGGATAGCACGCTCGAGCCGGGCCGGCCGGTGACCACTAGGACGGACGGCCCCGAGCCCGACCCACCAGACTGGACGTCTCCTCACAGCACCCGCATGCCGCGCCAAAGCGACATGTCGTGATCCAGAGCCAGCCAGGGAGACGACGTCTGGGCCCAGAAGGGCAGTGACGCCACTGCCTCAGGGGGATGCGTAAGACCGGTACACAGCAGGCATAGGCCGGTGACGACCACCAGCCAGCCTCCGATCCCGGTTGCCTCGAGTTCGTCGACCTCAAGCGCGATGATCGACCCGGGAAGCTTGTCCGCCAACGGAGTCGCCGGCCTGACCCGCAGGAAGATGCTGTCGTCGACAATCGCGTAGTTCACGGGCAAGACGGCCGGAAGCGCTCCCTCCGTGTACACCGCCCGGCCCACGTGCTTGGTCCGTAGCAGATCCCGGCATTCGGACTCACCGACGAGCGTCTGGGCTGCGTTGCCCTCGCGTGGGCGGAGGGTTCCTGCGATCGCGAGGTGCTCGGAAAGATCGTTGCTCGCCATGACACCGGCCTTCCGCGTGTGCCTCAAGGCCCGCCTTGGAGGGGCGGCTTAACCTACACCTCAGCTTTTCGGCATCGTTGAGGGCGCGACACGAGGGACCACCTCCTCGTTTCGGGGGGCCTTCGGCAGGGATCGCGATGGGGATTTTGGCCTTCATCCGGTCACGAGGCGGAGGGCTGGGATCGCTGCCCCTGCGGCGCCCAGTAGCCGCGCGCGTCCTCGAACCACCCGCCGAGGTCTAGGGGCGGGTCGGGCAGCGGCGTGACACCGCGGGCTGCGACCGCCTGCTCATAGAGCGCGGGTTGGTCGCCCCAGGAGCGGAAGTCTCCGTTCGTCAGTTCGAGGAAGACAGTCCCTTCCTCGCCGGCGATGATCGGCCCGAACGCGGCGCCGAAAGGCAACTCGATGTGAGTCCCGGCCGGGCACCAGCGATCGTCGAACCAGGCCCCACCGGCGATCACGAAGACGAGGTGATGACCGAAGTGCCCGTGGCGCCGCGTGATCATCCCGGGGCCGTACTCGATGTACGCGGACATGAAATCCGGTTCCGCGATCGGCCACTTCTCGCGCACGACGACAACCGTGCCGTCGGCGTTGCGCTGGCGCTTGACCTCGGTCCATTCGATGTCGTCCATCGCGGTCAACTTCTCCTGGAGGCCCTCGACTTTCGGTGTGGCGCGCTCGGCACCCACGTCGCCGCGTGGGTCACGAAACCAGTCCCCCAGGTCAAGCGGCGGGTCAGGCAACGCAGTGATGCCGCGCGTCTCGATCTCGCGCGCGTACAACTCCGGCTGATCCCCCCAACCGCCGAACTCGCCAAAGCTCAACTCCCAGCAGGTCACGCCTTCGGGACCGGCGACGATCGGCCCGAATGCGGCGCCGAGCGGCACCTGGACGTGGGTTCCTGAGGTGCACCAGTCACCGCCGATCCACCCGCCGCCGTCCAAGACGAACACGATGTGGTTGCTGCGGTGACCGTGCCGACGCACGACCATGCCCGGCTCGTAATGCACATACGCCGAGAGGAAGTCCGGCCTGATGATCGGCCACTTCTCGCGCACGGCCGAGATGGTGCCGTCGCCATTGCGCTGGCGCTGCACCTCGGTCCACTCGATGTCGTCGACGTGCCGGAACGTGGCCTCGACCCCGTCGATCTTCGGTGACGTGTTCGTCATGGGCCGAACCTAGCGGGGCCGCGCGCGACGGCCGACGACAGGATGCGTCGACACGTCGCTGGTTCCCCGGCAATGCGTCGGACAGGGCATCGCAGAATTCGCGAAGAACGCTGCCCGCAAAGGACTACGGGGCTCGCCCGAGCTCGGAGGCCACGGTCGCGGTGGCGCTCATACCCAGCCGATCGGCACCCGCGTCGACCATCTCGAGCGCATCGCTCAGCTTTCGGATACCGCCTGCCGCCTTGACGCCCACCCCGGGCCCCACGCTCTGTCGCATCAACCGCACGGCGTGGGCAGTCGCGCCTCCAGCAGGGTTGAAGCCCGTGGACGTCTTCACGAATTCGGCGCCCGCATCCACCGCTACCCGGCACGCCTGCGCGATCTGCGCGTCGGACAGCAGCGCCGCCTCCAGGATCACTTTCAACGCAGCGGCCCGCGGCATGGTGGATCGCACCTGGGCGATGTAGCGCTTCGCCTGTGCCCACGCGCCGTCCTTGACGTATCCGAGCGGTATCACCATGTCGATCTCGCAAGCGCCGCCGTCAACGGCATCCCGGGTTTCGGCGAGCAGCGAGTTCAGGCTCATGGCACCGAGCGGGAATCCGACGACGGCGCACACGCCCACGTCGCTGGTCGCCAGGTGCTCGGCGGCCGCTCGCACCCACATGCCGTTCACGCAAACCGTCCGAGTTTGCAGCCGTTCCGCCTCGGCGCACAGGGCGTCGATCTGCCCGCGGGTCGCCTCCGGTTTGAGCAAGGTGTGGTCCACCATCGAGCAGAACTCGTGCGCGTCCACAACCCCTGGCTCCCCTCACTTCATTGACCGGACGAACTCATCCTGCGTGCTCTCGGCCGCCCAGCCAAGGAGTTACCTGGCGGCTATCGACGTGGTGGCGATCGCGGCAGCCCGAACCAGGGGAGCACGCTGCTGTCGAAGCGGTGAGTTCGCAGATGCGGTTGCCGGCGAGCGTGGCGGCGACGAGTCCCGTTGCGCGAAGCGCGTCGAGGCGTCGGTTGGCTGCGTGCCGGTGCACAGGTCAGCCAGGAAGCTCTCCGAGCGTCACGGTGACCTTCTGCGAAGCTGAGCCGGGGGAAGCGATGGTGACCGAAACCTCTCGGCCAGGGCTCAATTGGGCGAGTACCTGCGCGAGGGTTGAAGGGTCGGGCGTCTGCTGCCCGTTCACGGCCGTGATGATGTCATTCGCGGCGATGCCTGCTTTGGCTGCTGGTCCGTTCGGCACGACACTGATCACCGCAACTCCCGCCGGATTGCCTGAGAAGCCGACGACGGCGGCAAGTGTCGGTATGCCGATGACATGAGCGTCAAGGTCGACCAGCGCTCCGCCGCTGTTGGCTGACCCGACTTGCGTGCACCGTCGCCTCCTACGGGAGATGCTCAATGACTGGCTCCTATCCCTCCTTCCGTTGCCAAAACCACCTATTGCGAATGTTTCGTGGGCGCCGCTGGGAATCCAGCTTCGCCGGCTGCGCGGCGAGATCGACAGGCAAGACTTCGACGCTGTCGACAGGGCCGCTCTCACCCGGGTCGCGCTCGGCTACTGATCCCGATCGTCGATCCCGATCGTCCGGGGCCGGAAAAACGCGGTCCCTGGCCGCATTCGCGCATAAGTGGGCCAGTACTGGCAACAGTTGCCTAGAGCGGGTTTTCAGGTGAGATCCGACAGCCGACGGAAAGGATGCACCTCATCATGGGCAAGCGCGGCGTCGTCGTGGTGTCAGGCGGGAGTGCGGGCGTCGGTCGCGCCGTAGTCCGGGAGTTCGCGGATCACGGGTACGACGTGGCCGTGCTCGCCCGCGGTAAGGCCGGCCTGGACGGCGCCGCGGCCGACGTCGAAGCCGAAGATCGTCAGGCACTGACGATTGGCACTGATGTGGCGGACCTTTCCCAAGTCGAAGAGGCGGCAGCCCGCGTCGAACGCGAACTCGGCCCCATCGATGTGTGGGTGAACGTCGCCTTCGTCGGGGCCCTGAGGTTCTTCTGGGACACCGACGAGGATGTCTACCGACGCATCACCGATGTGACCTACCTGGGCCAGGTGCACGGCACCCGGGTGGCACTCGCGCACATGCGCCCGCGCAACCGTGGTGTGGTCATTCAGGTGGGATCGGCACTGGCGTTCCGCGGCATCCCGCTGCAGGCCGCCTACTGCGGAGCCAAGCACGCGGTGAAGGGCTTTACCGAATCGGTGATCACCGAGCTCAAGCACGAGAAGAGCAAGGTCCGGATCTCGATGGTCGAGCTTCCCGGGGTCAACACCCCGCAATTCAACTGGAACGACAACGAGTTCGACCAACACCCGATGCCGGTACCGCCGATATTTCAGCCTGAGGTACCGGCCCGGGCCGTGCGCTTCGTGGCCGAGCACGGGCGCCGCAACATGTGGGTGGGGCTGCCGACGGCCTACACGATTCTGGGCAACCGCGTGGCACCGGCCTTTCTCGACTGGTACCTGGGCAGGACAGGAGTCAAGGGCCAGCTGACGAAGATCGATGCGCCGCGCCTGGGTTCCAACGTCTTCGCACCCAAGGACGAGGACGCCGATCGCGGAGCCCACGGCGGCTTCGACGCGAAGGCGCACAACCACGATCCCTGGTCGTGGGCATCCATGCGGCGCGCACCGCTGATAGCTGCCGGAGTAGCCGCCACGGTGGCGGCTACCCTCGCACGGCTGCGCCCCGCCGCGAGCTGATGGCCGGGGCACCGGCCGAGCCGGAGACGTCACGGTCAGGCTTCAGGCAGTGGACGCGTACTGACGGCTGGGCTCCGATCGAGGACTACGGGGCCCTGGGCAATGGGCGAACCGTCGCCCTGGTCGCTGGAGACGGCCGGGTCGACTGGTGGCCGATTCCGGCCATGGACTCACCGCCCGCGTTCGCAGCGCTGCTGGACCCGAGTCAGGGGGGCTACATCAGCTTCGCGCCCACAGCCCCCTTCACGGCGAGCCGTCGCTACCTTCCGCAGACCAACGTCCTCGAGACCACCTTTCGGACCGAGGATGGGACCGTACGGGTTATCGACGCGCTTGGCGTAGGGGCGGCGGGTCCGCTGCCCTGGGAGGAGCTGCTGCGCCGGGTCGACGGGATCACGGGCCAGGTCGAGATGAGTTGGGCTGTCGTTCCGGGGTCACGGTTCGGGAGCGCCCAGTCCTGGAGTGAGACCGCCGACCACGCGGCCGTGCTCCATCTCGGGGATCAGCACCTCGCAGTCATCGGCTTCGACATCGGGGATCCGGACGTCTCGCTGCACCGGGTCAGCGGCACATTCTTGACCGCCCCCGACAGCACCGGGCTGCTGGCCGTGGCGAGTTCGGATGCCGAGCCGCTCTTCCTGCCACGACGGTTCGAGCTGGAGCGGCACCTGGAACGGACCATCAGCCGATGGCAGGAATGGTCCCGCGACGTCCAATACGAAGGCCGCTGGCAGGAGGCGGTACACCGCTCCGCACTGACGCTGAAACTGCTGCTCTACTCCCCTACCGGAGCCATCGCGGCTGCTCCGACGACGTCACTGCCCGAACGCATCGGCGGTGACAAGAACTGGGACTACCGCTACATGTGGGTCCGCGACTCGGCCTTCACGGTCGATGCCCTCATCAACCTGAGCCTGCACGAGGAAGTGCAGTCGGCCGTCTCCTACTTGCTCGACGTGGTTCGTCAGAGCGCTCCCGAACTTCACGTCTTCTACACGCTGAAGGGACAGATCCCCGGCTCGCAGACCGAGCTCGCCGCGCCGGGATACCGCCACAGCATTCCGGTGCGCTCCGGAAACGGCGCTGCCAGACAAACGCAACTCGGCACGTTCGGAGACCTGTTCGACACCATTTGGCGTTACGTCGGCAACGGCCACCTGCTTGATCCCCCGACCGGTCGGCTGCTCGCCGAACTCGCCGACCGGTGCTGCGACATCTGGACCCAACCGGACGCGGGCATCTGGGAGCTCAGTACCAACAGGCATTACACGATCTCGAAGATGGGCTGCTGGGTGGCCCTCGACAGAGCCGCGCGCCTGGCGGACATGAACGCGATCGCCACCGATCATGCCCAACGGTGGCGAGCGCAAGCGAACGAGATCCAGGTCTGGGTGCGGGAGCATTGCTGGTCCAAGACAAAGAATTCCTTCGCGTTCTACGCCGGAAGCGACGAACTCGACGCTGCAACCCTGCTGGCCGGTCAGACTGGTTTCGACCGTAGCCACCGCCTTGCGGGAACGGTGGCGGCGGTGCGCCGGGAACTGTCGGACGGTCCGCTGATCTACCGCTACAGCGGTATGCAGAAGGAGGAAGGCGCCTTCCTCGCCTGCACGTTCTGGATGGTCAGCGCGCTGGCGCACGTGAACCGCATGGATGAGGCCGAAGCCTTGATGGACGACGCCGTGCAGCTCGCCAATGACGTCGGCCTGCTTTCAGAGCAGCTGGAGTCATCACCGTCCCAGATGCTCGGCAACTTCCCTCAGGGACTGAGCCACCTCGCCCTGATCAATGCCGCGACGTTGCTGAGTCGTTCGCGGCTCTGACCCGGCACCGTGAACGAGCTCTTCGGGCACAGCGGCGACCTGGGGCTGGTCGCCGCCAAGGCCGCGCTGCTCTTCCTGACCGCCGTCGCCGGGCTGCGCTTCAGCCGGCGACGCACGCTGGCGGAAATGAGCGCTTTCGATTTCGTTGCTGCCATTGCGATCGGGGCCATCGTCGGCCGGGTTCCGAACGCCAGCACCACGAGTTTCATCGAGGGCGCCGTCACGCTGGTGACCATCCTGGTTGTGCACTCGATCGTCACCTGGCTGCGCTTTGTCCCGCCGGTCTCTCGGCTCGTCGATCATCCTCCGCTACTGCTCGTTTCCGCTGGACGGATCGATCGCCGTGCCATGCACCGCTGCGGAATGACGGATGCGGACTTGGACGCCTTGCTGCGCAGGCATGGCGTGACGGCGCTCTCGAAGCGTCATTACGTCATCTTCGAACGTCGGGGCGACGTCTCCATCATCGAACACGAATCGCCGCCGAAGCTTGAGAATGCGCCGAGTCCTGTCCACGATTCCGGCTGAACTTCGGGGTGAAACGGCTGGGGTCAGACGCCGTTGAGCTGGTCCACCGCAGCCTGAAGGTCTCCGATCGACGCGAAGTCCACCGCGATGAAGTTCGGCCGCTTGCGACCGCGTGACTCGCACAACTTGGCCTGATTGACGATGAACGATTTGGCGTTGGCGACGGCCGCCTCGCGACGGCTGCTCGCCGCACGGGTGACCCAATCGTTGACCAGCAGTAGCGGAGCTTTGACGTTCCCCCTGTTGGGTTGGCAGGCCAGGGCCTGCGTGGTCTGGTTGCGGAACGGCGTATCGGACGCGTACCGGAAGAAATTGCGGTACCAGCCCCCGGGCACGTCTCCCGTTTCAGCGAAGATGAATACCCGCTTCCCGCTGGTGATCATGCTCCCCAGCGTGGGCCAGGCGCCGCCAGGATCGGCTGGCGGCGTGGCCACGTAGCGAATCAGCCCGCTGTCGTGTACCGCGCGGATGGTGTCGCCGGTCGTGATGGCGTCCTGCACGATGAAGGTGACCACCTCGTCGGGGTTTCGCGCGAGCCACTCGCTCACGTCGTGCAACTGGCTCGTCAGGGACGTGGCACCCAGCTGGCAGATGTCATGGCACAACCACGTGCCCGGCAGGCGGTACGACGCCACCCGCGCGTACGGCGCCAGCGCAGCTCGGATTCCGCTCGGAAGGGTCTGGAGAAATGCGGCGGCCTGGGCATCCGGCGTCCAGTAGTGGGTATCGATGAGCAGCGCCCGCACGCCGTTGTCCAACTGGTGAACCATCGATGGATCCTGGGCCGGTCCCAGGAAATGGTCTTCGCTCGTCGCCATGGCATTGTGCGCGGCAGCGAAGGTGACATCGTTATAGGGACGAGCGCACAACGCGTGCGAGCCGTTGCAGACCAGCGTCTTCGCCTGCGCCGACGCCGGCCAACCGACGGCGCCGGCAAGGACCACGAGCACCGGCAGCACCGCTACCGCCCCCGTCGCCCACGTCGTGTGACCGGGGCGCCCGCGTATGGTCACCCGCTCCGCCAGTTCTCGAATGAGCAGCACCGTGAGCCCGGCAAGGGCGAGCGTCGCAACGAGTTGCAGAGCGCGTCCCTGAACCTCGTTGAGATAGCTGGATGCGATGTCCGCGACCAGCCGGCGCGCGCTCGACGGAAGCGACGAAGATTCGCCGGTCAGCGGATCAAGAGCGGCGAGCGCAAGATGTCGCACCGCTACGAGCGCAAGGATGCTGACGGCGGCAGCAGCGAAGGTGACCATCACGCTGATGCGCGCGAGGCGGGCCCGCGACCAGTGCCCGAAGCGGGCCGCGCAGATCACCAGCAGCGCCATGAGCAGGACGGCGCCGAGTTCGAGCCATCGCATGACACCGCCGATGGGATGAATCCACGAAAGTCCCCTGCCGACGAGCGACCGGCGAACGGGCGCCAGCGAGACGCTGAGATCCAGCTGATTCCCGTGTTCGAGGCGGTGGCTCAGATCCGCGCTGCCTTGGCCGACCCCCCGAAAGACCAGCGGGCCGATCAGCGAGAGCGCGCCCGCAAGATCACCTTGCGCCACCTGGACCTGAATCTGGTCAGCGACCGACGACCGCGACAAAGCCGGAACTGCACGCAACAGGCTTTGCGTGACCTCCTGGCTCTCCTGGCCGGTCAGGTTCAAGCGCGGAAGCTGTCCCGGCAACCGGCCGGCGCTGACGTCCGCGACAGCCGCTAACACCCCGGCGGTGAAGCGCCTGACGGTGAGGGCGTTGTAGGTACGAGCATCGGCGAGTGCCCGCCCGATATAGCGATTGGCGAGTTCGGCAATGTTGCTGAAGAGGGGCTGCAGATCCACCCGCAGGTCAAGGTTCGCCGAGCGACCCTTTGCATAGGCAAGGAGCTGGTCGAGCTGAGCGTCGACCATCCCTCGCAACGTCGCCGGGGGCAGCACTACCCGCAGGTTCGCGGTGATGAGCGATGGATCGATGGGCAGTCGAGCCAGCAGATCCTGGGTGACGGCGGCCGCTGCGGGGTCAGGCAGTACCTGGCTGTAGAGCCGGTCGTAAGCATGGGTACTGGCCAGCGCGCTGTCATAGGTGGTCCGGCGCAGGATCGTTGAGCGTGCGGTCTCTCCGCCGATCGCCGCCGCACCGCAGCCGACAGCGAGTAGCAAGAGGAGCGCGATGATGGCGCGTGTGCCACGGTTGCCACGAGGGCGACCGTGATCGGGGTCAACGATCGTCATCCACCTCGCCGTCCCTGGGCGACGGCCAGCTGACCGATCTCGTGGGCCCCCCGGTGCTGCGGCGCACCTTGCGAGGGTCGCTTCGGCACGAGCAGCGCGATGACGGCGGCAGCACACAACAGGGAACCGAAGAGGGTGAGTGCCACGTGCAGACCATCGCCGAAGGCCCGGTAGGGCGCGGAGGTGACCCGGTTGACGATCGCCGAGGTCCCGGACGGGGCCTGGGCTCGCGCGCCCCGCTGATGAGGGACCCCGCCGTCCGTGATCGCGCGGCCCCTTCTCGCTTTGCGTCCATAAGCAAGCTCCGGATAGCACTCGTTGGCCGCGGGCCGGAGGCTGCCGTCCGAGGCCCGTAGCGCAAGCGTTCCCTTTCCGCACACGTGCCCGATCTAGCGACGCGCAATCGTTGCGACACCTCGCAAATGTTTCCTCGGATGACCCGGCCTGAGCCACTCGCCAGGCGTCGCGAGGTCAGCCGGGATTGCCGCGACGCCGGCGGGGGGTTCTGGCCCCAGTTGCGATGAACACGTTCCACGACGCCGCAACCAGGGGACGGCTTCAAGCGCGAGGCGAAGAGCCGAGTCTTTCCCATGATGTGCATCTGATGTGCATCGAGCGACCGGGAGCCGAGATGAGCCAGACCGTAGCTGATTACTTGCTACAGAGAATCCGGATGTATCGTTAGATGATTATGTGGTATCTACGGTCGACTGGTTGCTCCACATGACCCGCGATCTGGTGTCCGCGACCAGGCAGAAGCGCCTGATGGGGGCGGGCGTCGGCTTGTCCTACCGAACCGTCAAAGCGGTCTGTCGACCGGCCGTCTGGCTGTGCAGACCTCTGGTGACCGGGCTGGATCGCGTCCCTACCCACGGGCCGGTAATCGTCGCCAGCAACCACTTGTCGGCTGTCGACACCCTCTTCCTGTCCGCCTTGTTGAGACGTCGAGTCACCTTCCTGGCGAAGGCCGAGTACTTCACCCGGTCAGGCTTGCGTGGGCGTCTCATGTCCGCACTGATGTCCGCATGCGGCTTCGTTTCCGTTGACCGATCCAGCCCGGCGGCGGGCAGGGCGGCCATTGACCGCGGGCTCCAGGTCCTCGCGGCCGGCGGGGTGTTCGGCGTGTACCCGGAGGGGACCCGCTCGACCGACGGCCGGCTGTACCGCGGCCGCACGGGCGTGGCGCGGCTAGCCCTCGAGTCGGGCGCGCTTGTCCTTCCGGTGGCCCTCATCGGCACCGGCCGCGTCCTCCCGCCCGGGCGGCGCCTGCCGAGGATTCACCAGGTGCAACTGCGTGTCGGGCAACCGATGAGGTTCGTCCGCGAAGAGGGCAAGTCGCTGCACGACCGCACCCAGCTTCGCACCACCACCGAGACGGTGATGAGTGCCATTCGTAGCCTGTCCGGCCAGCAGCGAGTGAACGCATACGCGCGCAGCGCCGGCACGAATCGCCACCGGCCCGGCGGCAAGACGCCGGCCTGACGGGCCCCGCCCCGAACTAAGCCAAGGCCGACGAAGCCACCCCATGCACCGTGGCCAGCAACTTCTGGACGTCCAGACTGTCGTGCAGGCTCGCCGGGCACAACTCGTCCAAACGGTCCGCGGCAGCAGCCGGGCCGTGACCCTGCCCACCGGCCAGGTTCTCCGCCAACAGCTCGCAGGTCTGCGCCAGAACGGCGGCGGCGTCCGGCTCGTCGGGCGGGGCCGGCGCCCCGTCCTCGGTGAAACTGCCTCCGGCCGCGACACACAGCGAACCGAGCAAGGTCAGCTTGCCCAGCGCAAGGCTGCTCGACGTTGCCTGACCCCAGAGATCCTGCTGCAGCATCAGACGTGCGGCGTCCAGCGCCAGGCGCCGCGGCGTCAAGCGCTCCCCGTAGGCGGACCCGCGTTCGCCGACCGCCGACAGCTGCACTGCCCAGCCGTGATCGAGCGTCGCCCCGATCATCGTGACGACCCGGCGAAGCGCCTCCGGGAGCCGATCCCACCCGCTCGCAACATGGCAACTGGAGTCATGGCGCTCCTTCGTGCAACCGACGGCCGCATCGACGGCCTGGTCGCCGATCCGGCATGTGGCTTAATAGTCTACCCATTTGTTCGGAAGTCAACCCCTGAAGTTCTTCGGGGGTGACCGCCAGCCCGCCGCCCCTGCGCGCGACGTGGGGGCGGTGGTGAAAGGCTGTCTACGCCGGATGAGAGCCGCTGCGTGATCGTGGTCGGATGCGAGCGGCGGTCGTCACCGGCCGCGGCCAGGAGACCTGGAAGCCGACTTCGAGCCTTTCGGTTGCCGTACGGCTCGTAACTCGGCTTCCAGTCCCGCGACAATCGAATCCACCCCCGACGCGAATACGTCGTCGAAGGACACCGGCGTCAGGTGCGGCAGCAGCCGTTCGACCGCCGGGTACTCCCCCGGGCGGGATCGGATGACGCCCTCAAGACCCGGCTGGGCCAGGCCCGTCCCACCGCTATCGACAGCTTCGCCGACCAGGAAGAGCGGGTTGACGTGCGAAACGATGCGTCCGAACGCGTCAACCGCGGCGGCGCCCGTAAAGCCCGCTCGCAGCAGCACGTCCAGAAACGTATTCATCCAACCCACGGCTGCCGGCGCGTCGCGATGGTCGAACAGGAAGCGGCCGATCCCTGGGTAATGGCGAAGTACTCGCTGCTGCTCCAGCAGCAGCTGCCGAAGCTCCTGACGCCAGTCATCAACCGGCTCCGATAACCGGATCTGACCGACGACCGACTCGGCGGTGAGCTCAAGGAGCTCTTGCTTGTCCCGTACGTGGTAGTAGATGGCGGTCGCGGACACGCCCAGCTCGCCGGCGAGCAGGCGCATAGACATCCGCCGAACCCCGGTGCGGGAAATGAGATCCGCCGTCGCAGCGATGAGGTCTTGACGGCTGAGTGCCGGCGGAGCGACAGCTGAGCGGGCCGCGCGACGCCGACGTGAAGGCGCGCCGCTTGGCCTGCCGTCAGGTGCCTCCTCCGGCGACCTCACCCCTGCCATATCCGGAGCCTACGACAGCCTCATCCGCCCGGCCGGGCCTCAGCTGTCGCGTTTCGCGGCGGTTACTTGACACTGTTAAGTAGGTGTGCCTTTATAGCGCAATCAGATTGATAATTCGTCGATCGCCAACCCGTTGGCGATGGCCGGCGGACACCACAACCCAGGGAGAGTGATGGGCCGTATCACGGCAACTGCGCAAGGGCCCACCGACCTAGACCGCGTTTGGGGACTTCGACCCGAGTACTTCTCGATCTTCCTGGATGACCTCAACGCTTCGCTTGCACGCGTCGAGCCGGTGCTTATCGAGCTGGCCCGCCTCCGGCTCGCCCAGCTGGTGGAATCCGACTTCGACCAAGCGCTTCGTTGGATACCCGCGCTCGAGGCAGATCTGACAGAGCGGAAGATCGCCGCCCTCACCGACTACCCCACTTCTGAACTGTTCACAGCTCGAGAGAGGGCGGTCCTCGAGTTCACCGAGCAATTCGCCATGGCCTCGAGCAGCATCTCCGACCAGGACTGCGAGCGTCTGCAGGAACACATCTCGGCGACCGAGTTCATCTATCTGATCAAGGCACTGGGAGCTGCCGATCAGTTCGCTCGTGCCAACTCCGCGTTCGCGCTCTCACCGCCCGACGTCGTCCCTGCGGGTCTGCCGCAGTTCACGCTCGCTCCCAGCACGCAATCCTAGGAGGCCACGCATGGCGACCAACCCTCGCATCCCGCAGGAAATGCTCGAAGGCTTCTTCATCCAGATGGAACGCGACGGAGAAACGGACAATCCCGTCGCAGCGATCGCGATCCCCATCGAACTGAGCCGGCTTGCCGGAATCCCCGTCAGGACGCGCAGCTCCTTTCAGCTTGACCCGGTGCTCCACGAGCTCATCAGGCTGTACAACGCGAAGGTCCAAGACTGTCAGTACTGCCAGAACGCACGCCAGGCCGTTGCCGTCCAGGCCGGACTGCATGAAGACATGGTCTCAGCGCTGAGCCAGTTCGAGACCAGCACCCTCCCGGCACACATCAAGGCCGCGCTGCGCTTGACGGCCGCGATCTCGACAAACCCGGGGCTCATCACCGACGCCCTGTGGGATGACGCCCGGCTGTTCTTCACCGAAGCGGAGCTGGTCGACATCGTGCTCCTGTCGATGCATACGACGGCCAGCAAGGTCACCATCACGCTCGGTCTGGATCCCGGCAAGGAGGCCAGCTCGCGACTCTTCTTCCCGACCGAAGACGTGTACGGCACCTCCCCGGAACTGGCGGAAGCAATCGAGGACCTCAAGCGTCAGGGAGTGGCTGTCGCGCCGCCCTCCGACGAACCGCTTCCCGTGGGCACCACGCTGCGTGCCGGCCAACAGATTGGAGCATGAGCATGTCCGTCACCGCAGAGGTGCAGTGCCGTCGGCTCGCCGGAAGGTCCGCGATCGTCACGGGCGGCGCCTCCGGCATCGGAGCGGCCACCTCGCGTCGGCTTGTTGAAGAGGGCGCTCTGGTGACCATCGGCGACGTCAACGGCGCAGCCGCCGAGGCGCTCGCGAAGGAACTCGGCGACAACGCACGCGGCGTGGAATTCGACGCGGAAGACGTCTCGTCCGTGCGCGGGCTGGTCGCGGCGGCCGTCGACTGGACGGGCCGGCTGGACATCCTCCACAACAACGCCGCCATCATGGCGCCCGAGCACATCGGTAAGGACACCACTCCTGCCGATATCGACTTCGAGATCTGGGACCGGACGTTCGATGTGAACGTCCGCGGTTACCTGGCCGGCATCAAGTACGCCGTACCGCACATGATTTCGGGCGGAGGCGGCTCCATCGTGCTCACGGCGTCCGGTTCGGCGCTGCTCGGTGACCTGTCCAACATTGCATACGGGTCCTCCAAGGGGGCAATCCTCACGCTCACCAAGTACGTGGCGACCATCTACGGCAAGCAGGGGATCCGCTGCAACGCCATCAACCCGGGACTCATTCGCACGGAGGGCGGCAAGCGCAACGTAGCGGGTCCGCTGGTCGGGATCATGGAGAGCAACACGCTGGTTCCCCGGCTCGGGCAGCCCGAGGACATCGCCGCCTGCGTCGCCTACCTCGCCTCAGATGACGCCGCGTTCGTGACGGGAGCGATCATCGACGTGGACGGCGGAATGCTGTGCCACATGCCCTACATGTCAGACGTGATGCGCTTGTTCGGGAGCGGTCAGGCATTCGGCAGCACCGACTCAGGGAGCTGAGCCATGCCGCCTGTGCTGCCGGCCACGACCGCTACCTTCGACGAGGTAGTGCTGCAGCGCGAAACGCCTGTGCTCGTTGACTTCTGGGCCCAGTGGTGCGGTCCGTGCCGCATGCTGGCCCCGATGCTCGAGGACATCGCCGCCCGCCACGGCGACACGCTCACCGTGGTCAAGGTCGACATCGACGACAGCGCTGAGATCGCCGAGACCTACGGGGTGATGTCTGTTCCCACCTTGGTGATGTTCTCCGGCGGGCTGGCTGTCAAGACCATCGTCGGGGCGAAGCCCAAGTCAGCCCTGCTCAGGGAGATCGCCGACTTCCTCTAGCACCGGCGTCGTCCTACCCCTTCATGCCCAAAACCCCCCGTCAAGTCAGGAGTCATCCCGTGGACCCGAAGAAGTCCGTCAACCGCTTGCTGAGACTTGGTGCGCTCGGCGTAGCCGTCACGGTCGCCGCCGCGGGTTGCGCCAAGGCGGCCGCCAAGACCGCCCCGGAAGGTTCCGGTAGTCCGGCGGCCGCGACGCTGACCGGTACGCCGATCAAGATCGGTGTCATCGTGTCGACGACCGGTCCGCAGGCATCGAGCAACAGCCAGGGTGCGACCGTGGCGCCGGCCTGGGCGAGATACGTGAACGAGCAGCTGGGCGGGATTGACGGCCGCCCCGTGCAGGTCGTGGTGAAAAACGACGGCGGCGACCCGGCCGCGGCCCAGTCCGCAGAAAAGAGCCTCGTCGCCGATCCTGCGGTCATCGCGCTCGTGATCGGCGCCGATTCGGTGCTGCAGGCATACGTCGACGACGCAGTCAGCCATCGCGTCGCGGTCGTCAGCGGCACCGCGAATACCGCCCCCTGGTACACGAAACCGGGACTCTTTCCCACGACCACGGATACGGTCAGCGGCATTACGGCCCAGGTCGACGTCGGCAAGAAGTACGGCAAGGGCAAGGTGTTTGCCCAGGTCTACTGCGCAGAAATCGCGCAATGTGCTCAGGCGAACCCGATCATGCAGGCCGAGGCAACGAAGGACGGCATGAAGTTCGTGACGCTGCCGATCGCCGCCTCAACGCCTTCCTTCACCGCGGAGTGCCTCAAACTCCAGCAGGAGAAAGTGGACTACGCGCAGCTCAACATCTCCAGTGCCGTTGGCGCGAAGCTGATCTCGGACTGCCAGCAGCAGGGCTTCAACCCCGTCTGGGGGGTCTCCGAGCAGGCGATCGGGAAGGACCTGCTGCAGGTTCCCAACCTGACCGCGTACGGGCCGGCTTTCGCGTTCCCCTCGGTGGCCGACGCGCCCCCAGCGGCGACTTTCCGGACCGCGATGACGAAGTACGCCAAGGGTGACGACTGGCACGAAGGCGCTGCTACTTACACCTGGCAGGGCCTGGAAACGATTCGCAAGGCTCTCTCGGCCGCAGGTTCAGCTCCGACCCGTTCGGGTGTGCTCAATGGTCTGTACTCATTCAAGAAGGAGACGCTGGGCGGCATGCTCGCGAACGGGCTCACGTTCAACCCCGCGAAGGCCAATTCCTTCGGCTCCCAGCCGTGCTACTTCCTGGTCGGGATCAAGGACGGCAAGACGGTAGCGCCTGATGGCCTCACCCCGACCTGCATCTCATCCGGCGCCTCGCAAGGGACCTGAGAAGATGACGGCAATCGGCGGGCGGCCCGAGGCTCGGGTCGCCCGCCGATTGCAGTTATTGCCGTGGCTGGTTGAAGTGGATGAGTTGGGCAAGCGGCCCACCGAGGTCGCACCCGTCGAGGAAGACGAAGTCCACGTACTCCGAGCGATATTCGGAGACCTTCCGTAGCCCGTGCGCCTCCGCCTCTTCGATCGCGACGTCCAGGTCCGGGACGGTAAAGCCGAAGTGGGAGAGCCCTTCGCGCGCACCGAGCGCGATCTCATCAGGTGTGTGTCCTTCCAGCACCTGGATCATCTCTATCTCGAATTCGCTCGCGGTCTTTCCGTGTGTCACCAGCGTTCGCGACGGCTCGATCACACCCTCGAGTGTCGCGTCAGCCAGGTGGTGCTCCTTGATGGGCTCCCATTCGATGCCGAACAGCTTCGCGTAGAGCCGGCTGGACTGGTGGATGTCGTCAACCTTCATTCCCACGTGCAGAAAGTCCATTTCCGGGGTCTCCGTCCTTGTCAGCCGGCTAGAACAGGCTCTTGGTGTAGCCGCCGTCGAGCCGGATGACCTCACCGGTCAGGAACGCTGCTCGATCGGAGCACAGGAAGGCCGCAAGCCAGCCCATTTCGATGGGTTCCCCCCAGCGGCCGACGGGCAGCATTCTTGCGAACCATTCGGGTGTCTTGATCTCGGGGTTGGTGGCGCGGTAGTCGCGCGACAGTTCGCTGTCGAACGGACCCGTCGCGATCGTGTTCGCGGTGATGCCGTAACGGCCGTACTCGTGGGCGAGGATCCGCATCAGCGGCGGGATACCGGCACGGCCGGCATCCGTGGCAGGCAGCGGATCCTCTTGGTGCGGTGTCTTGAAAGCAATGCTCCCAATGTTCAGGAGCCGGCCCCACCTTCGCTCCTTCATCGCCGGCAGCACGGCTCGGGCCAGGCGCACCTGGCTCAGCACGAAATTGCCGTACGACGCGAGGAAGTCCTCGTCATCACAGTTCTCGAAGCCACGGGTGTGCTCGGGTCCCCGGCGATCCGGGCCCGGCGAGTTGACGACCAGGATGTCCGGGTCAGCAAAGATCTCTCGGGAACTACTGACGATCTCCTCGACGCCCGCCTTCGTGGTCATATCGCTGACCACGCCATGCACGATTCCACCGATCGCGCGGATCTCCTCGGTCGCCCGCGCGACGACCTCCTTGCGCCGCCCGACCAGCACGACGCGGGCACCCTCGCAGGCCAGCGCCTCGGCGATGCCCCGGCCGCAGCCGCGGCTCCCTCCGGCGACGACAGCGACTCTGCCGGTGATTCCCAGGTCCATCGGTGTCCTACTCTCCCGTGCCTGATCGGTTGAAGGCAGTTGCCACTCCCGGTGGCGCTCACCGCAGCGGGGCACCCCAATCGGCGCGATCGCGCAGCTGCGTCTTGCTGACCTTGCCGCCAGGACCGCGCGGAAGCGGTTCGGTGCCGATGACGACGTACTGCGGAACCTTGAAGTCCGCCAGTATCGGCCTGGCGAACGCCACGAGCTCATCGGCGGTCAACGCGAAGCCGGGGCGCGTGACCACGACGGTTCCGACCTTCTCCCCCATCATGTCGTCGGCAATCCCGACCACGGCCACCTCAGCGATCGCCGGATGCGCGGCGAGCGCGTTCTCGACCTCGACGCAGTAGACGTTCTCCCCGCCGCGGTTCACCGTGTCCTTCAGCCGGTCGACGATGACGACGAAGCCCTCGGCGTCGATGCGGGCGAGATCGCCGGTGTGCAGCCAGCCGCCCCGGAACACCTCTGCTGTCGCGGCTTCGTTGCGCCAGTAGCCCGCAGCGACGCTGGGGCTACGTACCAGCAGTTCGGCTACCCCATCCGGGCCCGGGTCGAGCAATCTGAGATCAGCGCCCGGCGCGGCGAGCCCCACGCTGTCGCTGTGGTCGATGGCGTACTCGTGCGGCAGGGAGCAGACGCTCCCGCCCGATTCGGTGAGCCCGTATCCCGGGCCCAGCCGCGCGTGCGGGAAGGCTTCCGCGATCCGAGCCACCTCGTGCGGCGGGGTCGGAGCAGCTCCGTAGCCCACCCACCGGACGCCCGTCTTGGGCTGGAACGACGGGTGCCTGAGCGCCTGCCAGTAGACCGCAGGAACGGCCACCAACTGGTTGATGTGCTCGGCCGTGATGGCATCGAGCCAGTCGGTCGCCTCGAACGCCGGCATGATGACCGCGGTGCCGCCGGTCCACAACGTCGGCAGCAGCTGGTTGGTCAGCCCCATGACGTGAAAGAGCGGCGCCGCCACCAGACTTCGCAGCTCTCCGAACGGCAGCCCGAGCTCGCGCTTGACCACTTCTGCGGCGACACAGAGGTTCTCGAAGGTCAGCATGGCGCCCTTGGGAACGCCCGTCGTGCCGCTCGTGTAGACGATGCACGCGAGGTCGGACGGCAGGAGAGATTCCGCGACGTGAGGCCGGCCCGCGGGCAACGGTTGGCCGCGCCGCAGGGCAAGCGTGGCACCCGAATCGCGGAGCACGAAAGTGCGCTCGACCGGCGCGAGCCGGCTGTTCACCGGCACGGCGACGGCGCCGGCCATCAAGGTTCCAAGAAAACCGAGGCACCAGTCGATCCCATTGCCGAGCGTGAGGGCAACCCGATCGCCCGGGACGACCCCGGCCTCACGAAGGCCGCCGGACACCCGTGCGGCCCGATCCCACAACTGCTGGTAGGTCAGGCTGGTGCCCTCGGCCCCGCGCTCGCGAACGGCCTCCTGGTGGGGAAGCTGGCGCCGCACGGCGTCCAGCAGGGCAGGCACCGACTCCGGAAGGCCGGAAAAGCGAGCAGTTCCGCCGGCATCGCGCACGATGCCCGTCTCATCGAACGGATGCAGCAGAGCCGCTCCCGCCGCTTCCGACCCTGACATGAACCCTCCGCCGAACGCGTGCAATAATCGTCTGTATCTTTTAGCTTATGCTGATGCATTACGGCGACGATGTCGAGTCCTTCCGCGACGAGGTTCGGCAAGTCTTGCGCGAGGAACTCCCGGTGGGTTTCGGCGGGGTCGGCAGCATCGAAGACCGGGCAGTAGCGATCGCCTTCGTCGAGCAGTGGCGTGCCACGCTCTACCGGCGAGGGTTGCTGGGGATCACGTGGCCCGCCGCGTACGGGGGGCGCGATCTGTCCCGCCTGCATCAGGTCGTGCTCGTGGAGGAGCTGGCTCGAGCTGGTGTCCCCTACGGCGCCCCGTATGACACCTACTCGCTGAAGATGCTCGGTAACACCCTCGTCAGGCACGGGAGCGACGCTCAGAAACGCCGCTTCCTGCCGGCGATCCTGTCCGGAGCTGAACACTGGTGCCAGGGGTACTCGGAGCCGGATGCGGGATCCGATCTGGCAGCTCTTCGCACCAGGGCGACCCTCGAGGGCGATGAATGGGTGATCAACGGTCAGAAGATCTGGACCTCCCATGCGTTCGACGCGCAATGGTGCTTCGCACTCGCGCGCACCACACCAGGAGCGTCCGGCCATTCCGGGATCTCCTTCCTGCTGGTCCCGATGGATCAGCCCGGCATCGAGGTGCGGCGCATCCGCCAGATGACCGGGGAGAGCGACTTCTGCGAGGTCTTCTTCACCGGGGCACGCACCGCCGCTGACAACGTCGTCGGCGACGTGGGCGGCGGCTGGCGCGTGGCAATGAGCCTGCTCGGCCACGAGCGGGGCGAGGAGGCGGCCACCAACCCGCTGCTATTTCGCGCGGAACTCGAGCGATTGATCACCCTCGCCCGCCAGCGCGGCCTGACCGGCGATCCGCTCGTGCGCCAGCGGCTGGCCGATTGCCTGGTGCGCGTGGAGGTGATGAGGACCCTCGGTTACCGGGTGCTTGCCGGAGTCGCCGCAGGTGGCGAACTCGGACCGGCCGCCTCCGTCTCCAAGCTCTACTGGAGCGAGTACCACCAGCTCGTCACAACGCTCGCGGCGGATCTGCTCGGCATGCAGGGCCAGGTCATGCGCGGGCGCGGCCCGTTGCGTACCTACCGCGCTGACGATCCCGGAGTTCCACCGGACTCGACCGCGTCGTGGGCCGGGGTGTGGATGAATGCGGTCGCCGGCACCATCTACGCGGGCACCAGCGAGGTGCAGCGAAACATCCTGGCCGAGTCGATCCTCGGCCTGCCCCGCGAGCCGCGGGTGACCCGAGCCACCTTCGACAACGCCTGAGCAGGAGAGGACAGCCGTGCAATTCGCCTTCACCGAAGAGCAGGACGAGCTTCGACACATGGTCCGGGAGATGCTGACCGACCTCTCGCCCGAGACCGAGGTGCGCCGGCTGATGGAGACCGACGAGGGTTGGGATCGTCAAGTGTGGTCGCAGTTCGCCGCCACCGGTCTGCTCGGGCTGGCCGTCCCGGAGGAATTCGGCGGTGCGGGCTGCGGGCTGGCCGAGCTCGGCGTCGTTCTCGAGGAGGCGGGTCGATCGCTGCTGTGCGCGCCGTACCTGTCCTCCGTCGTGCTCGCCACCTCCACTCTCCTGCTCGCGCTGAAGGGTGACGGCGCAGGCGGGGTCGACCCGGCCGCTGCCGCTCTCCTACCCGCGCTGGTCGCGGGAGAGCGGACGGCGGCGCTGGCCTACCTCGAAGGCGCCGGCGATCCGGACGGCCGGCAGCTCGAGACGACCGCGTCATGCGTCGACGGCGCCTGGCGGCTGTCGGGTGAGAAGACGTTCGTGCTCGACGGCCACACCGCCGACGACATCGTGGTGCTGGCGCAAAGCGTGCAAGGCCCAACCTTCTTCACTGTGACCGCAGATGCGGCGGGGCTGACGCGCACCGCGCTGCAGACGCTGGACCAGACCCGTCGCTACGCCGATCTCGGGTTCGACGCAGTGGCCGCGGCGATGGTGGGACCGGCTGGGGGCGCCGCGGGCATCCTGGCGAAGGTGCAGGACATCGCCGCTACCGCGATCGCCACCGAGCAGGTCGGCGGGGCCGCTCGAGTCCTGGAAATGGCCGTCGAGTACGCCAAGGTCCGCGAGCAGTTCGGACGCCCCATCGGGTCGTTCCAGGCCATCAAGCACCAGTGCGCTGACATGCTGCTCGAGGTCGAAGCCGGCCGTTCCGCCGCCTACTACGCGCTGTGGGCGGGTGACGCCGCCAGCCCCGATTTCCCGGTCGTGGCAAGCGTGGCCAAGGCCTACTGCTCCGATGCCTTCTTCCACTGCGCCGCCAAGAACATCCAGATCCACGGAGGAATCGGCTTCACCTGGGAGCACCCGGCACACCTGTACTTGAAGCGAGCCAAGAACGCTCAACTGCTCTTCGGTGACCCGTCGCATCACCGCGAGCTGGTGGCCCAGCGGCTCGGTTTGTAAGCCAACCCTCGATGGAACCGTGTCAGCTGCCGGTGAACACGGCCTTGCCCGGGCCGCTCTCCCGGAAGGAAACCATGCCGATCTCCCGGTCGCGGGTGCCGAACAGGCTGAGAAAGTGCGCCCGCTCGACGGCAAGACCGGAATCCAGCGGCATGCCGAGCCCCTCGTCCACCGCCAGTTTCGCGGCCCGCAAGGCGAGCGACGGTCCCTTCGCGAGACGCGCTGCGAACTCGTGCGCATGCGGGTAAACGTCATCGGCTGCCACTACCTCGTCAACCAGGCCGACACGCAGCGCCTCCTCGGCGCCCATCTGGCGCCCGGTGAACAGCAGGTTCTTCGCCACGGCCGGTCCGACCAGACGCGCCAACCGCTGGGTACCGCCGCCGCCGGGAATCACGCCGAGCAAGATCTCCGGCAAACCCAGCCTGGCGGTATCGGCCACGATGCGAAAGTCGCAGGCCAGCGCGATTTCCAGGCCACCGCCGAGGGCGTAGCCGGTCATGGCTGCTACGGTCGGCTTGCCGATTCCCGCCATCACGCCAAGGCTCGCCTGCAGCTGCTCGACCTGACGGGCCATCTCAGCCAGCGAGACGCCCTCCAGCTCGCCGATGTCAGCACCGGCGGCGAAGTGCTTCGGCCCGCCGTAGACCACGACCGCACGCACCTCGTCGGACGCCGCGGCCCGCCCGCACACGGCGACGAGCTCGGCGCGCAGCTCGGCGTTGAGCGCGTTGACCGGCGCCCGGTTGAGCCGCACCGTGCCGACCCCGTCGTGCACCTCGAGCGTCACTAGCGCGTCATCGGGCATCGGGTCTCCTCGTGTCCAGCGATGGTGGGGCGTTGCGAAATCATCTTACTTCGTTGCTCAATTAGACTCAGCGGGAAGACAGCACGGTCAGGAGGCGCGGTGACGGCAGCGGCAGAGCTCGCAGCCGACACTTCGGTGCCGCTGGACGACCGCAGCATCGGCGTCGTGCTGCGGGAGCAGGCGGCCGCCCGCGGCGACGCGCCGGCGCTGTACTGGCTCGCGAGCGACGGCAGCCTCGGAAGCCTCTCCTACCAACGCCTTTGCCGTGCAGCGGCGACGCTGGCAGCCGAGTGGCAGGCCCAGCTGACGCCGGGTGCGCGCGTCGCCGTGTGGTCGCCGAACGCCCCGGAATGGGTGATTCTAGAGTATGCAGCCGCGCTGTCCGGGGCCATCCTCACCCCGATCAACCCCGCGCTGACCGAACCCGAGCTGCGCCGTATCGTCGAGCAGTCGGGGGCTGAGCTGCTCTACGCCGCAACGAGTTTCCGCGGACGGGCCCTCCTTGAGCGGGCCCGTGCGGTGACGTCAGACCTTCCGGTCGAGGTGCGCAACATGCAGCACCTTCCGACCGCCGTGGGTGGCGACGATCTTCCCGAGAAACTGCCCGCGCTCGACGAGGTCGAGAGCTCGGCACCGTTCCTGTTGCAGTACACGTCCGGGACCACCGGCAGCCCCAAGGGCGCGGTGCTCTCACACTCCGCCGCCTACAACGCGGGCCGGTTCAGCGCCGCGCGGCTCGGCCTCACCGAGACGGACGTGTGGCTGTGCCCGCTTCCGCTGCACCACGTCGGCGGGAGCGTCTGCATCCTGCTGCCGATGCTCTCGGCGGGAGGGGCCGTCGCGCTAGCGGCGGGATGGGATGTCGAGCGGGTGGTGCAGCTCGTTGCAGCGAGCGGCAGCACCGTCCTGGGTGCCGTGCCCACCATGATGGTCGACCTTGCTCAGCATCCGGCAGCACGCGACGGCCGGTTGAGCAGCTTGCGCATCCTGCAGGGTGGCGGCTCGACGGTTGCTCCAGCGCTGATCGAGCGGCTGGAGTCGGCGCTGGGCGCCTCGGTGGTCGTCGCCTACGGGCAGTCCGAAGCGCCGGTGACGATCAGCTGCTCGCTCGAGGATTCAGCACAGGACAAGGCGCAAACGATCGGACGACCCCTCCCCCATCGCGAGGTGCGGATCGCCGATCCCGAGACCGGGACGACGCTCGGCATCGACGAGGTCGGCGAGTTGCTCGTGCGTTCCCCGCTTTCGATGACCGGCTACTGGCGTGACCCAGCGGCGACGGCAGCCGCGATCGACTCCGACGGCTGGTTGCACAGCGGCGACCTGTGCTCCCTCGACGCACGTGGCGTGATTCGCATCCACGGCCGCCGCCGCGACCTCATCATCCGCGGAGGCGAGAACATCTTCCCGGCTGACGTCGAGGAGGCGCTGCTCGCGCACCCGAACGTGAGCGACGTCGCCGTCGTGGGCGCGCCGAGCGATCGTTTCGGTGAGGAGCCGGTGGCGTTCATCATTCCGGTTCCCGGCAAGGCAGCCATCGCAGCGGAGCTGGACGTCTGGGCCCACGAGCGACTTGCCGGATTCGCGTGCCCGCGGCACTACTACGTCGTCGACCGGCTTCCGCTGACCGCCTCGGGGAAGGTGCAGAAGTTCGTCCTGCGCGAGCGGTTGAAGAACGAGTCCCAGGAGGGCCCGAGCTACCAGGTAGATTAGTTATAGGTTTCTTCGACGTCTGGGGTCCTCATGGCTGACTTGCTGGTGGCGGGCGGCACCGTGGTCGACGGGTCGGGTGGCCCCTCCACCCGCGCTGACGTGCGGGTACGCGACGGCCGGATCGCCGAGATCGGCCCCAGGCTGACGGCGGATGGCGAGCGCGTGATCGATGCCGCCGGGGCTCTGGTGACGCCCGGTTTCATCGACAACCACACGCATGTCGATCCCTCGCTGTGGTGGGACACCTCATGTGACCCGATGCCGCAGCACGGGGTGACGACCGTGCTCATGGGCAACTGCTCGCTGTCCCTGGCACCGGTACGCGCGGCCGATCGAGCCGGGGTCACCAGCCTGTTCTGCTACATCGAGGACCTGCCCGAATCGGCCTTCGACAGCGCGATCCCCTGGGCGTGGGAGACCTGGCCGCAGTACCAGGCGCACGCGTCACGGCAGGGATTCAGCGTGAACGCCAGCGGCTACGTCGGGCACACCCCGCTGCGACTTTTCGTGATGGGGCAGCAGGCGTGGGATCGTCCGGCCACCGAGCCCGAGCGTCGCGAGATGGCAGAGGTGCTCGATCAGAGCCTGGCTGCGGGCGCGCTGGGACTGTCGACCTCGATGGGATTCGACGAGGACCGCGACAAGCGGCCGGTGCCGAGCCGGCTCGCTGACGACGCCGAGCTCACGGCCCTGCTCGACGTGGTGGCGGCCCACCGCCGAGCCGTCCAGTTCATCCCCGACCAGACCGGCGGCCGGGCGATGCGGGCCGACGTGGAGCGCATGGCGGGCCTGTGCGGGCCACGCCAACTCCCCCACACCTGGATCGGCATCTTCCACGACGAGAACCATCCCGACGCTGCGCTGCGCATGCTTGACCACGCGCATGGCCTTCAGCAGCAGGGCATCAACACGCTGCCGCAGATTTCTCCTCGCACCCTGGACATCCGGGTCAACTGGCAGGGCGGCATGTCGTGGTTCACGCTTGCCGAGGGCTGGCACCGAGCGGTGCAGGCGAACCCGGAGGACAAGCGGCGCCTGCTGTCCGATCCGCAGTGGCGCGCCGTCGCGCGCGAGGAGTGGGACCGCGTTCCGCGCACGATGATTCCGCACAAGTATCCCGACCGGCTCAGGCTCGTCGAGGTGCGCCGGCCGGAGCTCACCGGCTGGGTCGGCCGCTCGCTTGCCGATCTGGTCGCCGAGCGCGGCGGCCATCCCTCTGACGTGCTGGCCGACTGGGTGCTCGACAACGAGCTGGATCCGGGGCTCGTCGGCGTCGGGGTGGCCAACAGCGATCCTGCGGGCGTGGCGGCCACCCTCACGCACCCGGCGTCCCTGCTCGGCAACAGTGACGCCGGCGCGCACCTGCAGATGATGTGCGCCACCGGCGACAGCACGCTGCTGCTGACCCGTCACGTGCGCGACCGCGGCGACCTCAGCGTCGAATCGGCGGTGCACCAGCTGACCGGCCGGCAGGCCGCAGCCTTCGGACTCACTGACCGTGGAGAGCTACGGGTCGGGGCGATCGGTGATCTGACCGTCTTCAATCTCGACGAGCTGTCCTGGGACACGGACGTCTTTGTCGACGACCTGCCTGCCGGTGGCCGTCGACTGCGCCGTCCCGCAGGCGGCTACCGCTACACCGCGATCGCCGGCGATGTCACCCAGCAGGACGGGACCATCACCGAGGCGCGCCCGGGACGCTTCCTCTCGCTTAAGTGATGGTGCGGCCACCGTCGACGACGAGCTGCTGCCCCGTCACATAGCTCGAGGCGTCAGAGAGCAGGAACCGCACCGCACCGACGATCTCCGGCGGCGTTCCGGCACGCTTGAGCACGAGCCGGTCGGCAAAGAAGTCCGGCGGGGTCGACAGCCCGTCGATCATCTCGGTGGGAAACATCCCTGGGGCTACGGCATTGACGCGTACCCCGTAGCGCCCCCATTGCACGGCCTGCTCGCGGGTCGTATGGGCCAGGCCGGCCTTGGCCGCGCAGTACCCGGCGCTCGGCACGGTGGCCCCGGTAGCCACCACGGCCGACATCGAGGTGACGTTCACGATGGAGCCGCCGCCGCTCGCCCGCATCGCTGGCACGCACCGCCGGGCCAGGTCCATCGGCGCCACCAGGTTGATCTCGAGCATGGCCCGGATATCGTCCGCCGTCTCCTGCAGCGCCGGGATCGCGTTCAGTACCCCGGCATTGTTGACCAGCCCGTCGATGCGCCCGTAGCGCTCGAGCGCGACGTCGACACACTGCTGGCGAGTCTCGTCAGCGAGCAGATCCCCCGGCACGGCCACGGCGTCAGCACACCGGGTGGCCACCGCGTCGAGCCGATCCTTGCGCCGGCCGGTGAGCACCAGCCGGGCGCCCGCGGCATCAAGACCTTCGGCGAGCCAGGCCCCGAGCCCGGACGTAGCTCCGGTGATGATGACGACGCGTCCAGTCACGTCGAACGCTGCGTCGGTGCCAGTCACGTCGCCAGCCTACTTTTCCGGTAGATGATTAACCAGCTTGGATACGCGAAAGTCGGCGCCTGGTCCCAGCCAGCCAGCCGTCGTAGTCGGTTGCCTTGCGCAGGAACGACTCCGCTACCCGCTGATGCGGGAGAACCAGAAAGTGCCCAGCCAGCAACCCGGAAATGGCCTGCTTCGCCACGTCCGATGGCATCAGCACCTCACCTAACTGCTGCGCGATCTCCGGCGGAACGCCCGACGGGATCGGCTCGTCCGGAGTGAGCCCGAACATCCCGGTGTAGACGGCGTTGGGACACAGGCAGGTGACCCCGATCCCAGCATCGCCGTAGCGCAGCGAGAGCCACTCCGCGAAACCCAGTGCCCCATGCTTGGTCAGGGTGTAGCCAGGACCCGAAGGCCCGGTGATGAGCGCCGCCGACGAGATGGTCTGCAAGAGCTTTCCGCTGCCCCGCTTGAGCATCTCCGGTACCACCAGACGGGCCGCCCACACGTGCGAGAGCAGGTTCACGTCCACGATGTTTCGCCAGGCGTCGATGTCCTGCGCCAGGTCACCCGGAGCGGGATCGGTGTAACCGGCGTTGGAGCAGAAGACGTCGATCGGTCCATACGCCGCCGTCGCGGTATCGACGAGCCTCGCGATGGCATCCGGGTCGCCCACATCGCAGCCGACGGCGAGCCCGCCGATGCTCGCGGCGACGAGTTCCGCCCAGGCGGCCTCACGGTCAGCGACAACGACGCGTGACCCCGCTGCAGCGAACTGTTCGGCGAGCGCCCGGCCGATGCCGTTTCCGCCGCCGGTGACCACGACATGCTGGCCGGCGAAAGCATCGGCGGGAATGCCCGGCAACGCCTGCTCTTTGGTGCCCTCGGTCATATCGCTCGCCGTCCTTTGCTCACTAGGCTGGCGGAATGAGCCAACCGTCCCGTGTCGCGCTCGTCACCGGCGGCAGTCGCGGAATCGGTGCGGCCATCACCGAAATCCTCGCCTCCTTGGGGATTCACGTGGCGGCCGCCTATCTCAGCAACGCCGCCGCCGCCGAGTCGGTGGCCGAGCGCGTGCGAACGGCCGGAGGATCCGTCTCGCTGCATCGCGCTGACATCAGCGATCCGCAGGCCTGCCAGGCGCTCGTCGCCGACGTGCTCGACCAGCGGGGCCGGCTCGATCACCTCATCTGCAATGCCGGCCGGCTGATCGAGGGTTCGGTCCAACAGACCACCATCGAGGAGTGGCACGCGGCCGTCGATGCGAACCTGTCCTCGGCTTTCTTTCTCACGCGCGCAGCGCTGCCGAGCATGACCGCCCGCGGCTTCGGGCGCATCGTCTATGTCGGATCGGTGACGGCGCTGATGGGAAGCCCGGTGGAGGCGGCCTACGGAGCGGCCAAGGCCGGGCTGATCGGGCTGACCCGCTCGGTCGCCCGCGAGGTGGCTCGCCAGGGCGTCACCGTCAACTGCGTGATTCCCGGGGTCTTCGAGACCGACATGACGCGTTCGATGCCGGAGAAGAGCCAGGAGGCGATTCGCCGCCTGATCCCTTTGGGCAGGCGGGGCGACCCGGGCGAGCTGGCCCATGCCGTGCAGTTCCTCGTTGATGATCGGGCTTCCTATCTCACCGGCAGCATCGTCACGGTCGACGGCGGCTTGTCCATGGGCGGGTGAGTGCGGTCAGGCTCGCTGCATGCGGGTGACCTGGCGCAAGCGTTCCCGCAGGATCGCTGCGCGCTGCTCGGGGGTGATGCGCGGCGTCGCCGCCGGTAACGCTGCTGCCAGCGCGCTCAACCTCAGCAGCCGGCACCCGGGCACCGGATGCCCGAGCACGGGTGACGGTTCGGCGACCTCGTCCCACGTCGCCATCCAGTCGTTGACGGTCGTCCCCAGGTCGCGCTGCGCGTCCGGTCCGGCCATGCGCAGCCCCCACGGAGCACTCAACCTGACATGAATCGCCCCCTGCCGGTGGCCCATGGTGTCGAGCCAGTTCGGCACTCCCGGGTCGGTCGCCGAGACGACGAGGCGAAGCATCCCATCGGCGTCAATCGCTGCCTGCGACGTGTTCAAGCTGGTCTGCCGGTTCGCGAAATCCAGCGTGTTCCACACCGAGTTCGACAGCTGAAAACCCCAGTAGTCAGCGCGTGGCGCGGGAGTCTCGATGAGCAGGCACGCTCCAGGCGCCAGCTCCCAGAAGCCGTGAAAGATGGTCGGCAGATCGCTGTCGGCCCGCACCGCTTGCGGCTTGAAGGCGTTCGCGAAATCGCGGATGGACAAGGTCTGCATGCCGCCGAACATGCGCACCGTCTCCACGAGCCACGAGCCCAGTGACTCCAGCTCCTTGGCCACCCGATCCGCGGACATCACAGGCCAATCCCCGGGCGTGGCGTCCACCGCCTGGATCTCGAGTTCGGACGGCCTGGCGGCGTCCCAGTCCGCGAAGAACTCCCGCGTCAGCAGGTAACTCGTGCCGGGCACGACCTTCAACCAGTTGCCAGGCTGCTCGTGCGGGCCGAGCAGCACCTCGAAACGGCCGTCAGCACCGACCCCGAGATGCCGGCTGAGCAACGACCCGGTCTGGCGGACACCGTCGAAGAACTCGAAGCTGAGGAACGCCGCGTTGCCCACCCTGCCGCTGACCCGGTAGGTCACGTCGTCACGCAGCGATACCGTCCGGTAAACACCGTCCGGATTGCCGGCGCCGTAATCGAACAGGTGCACCGGCCACGGACGCGAGAAGACCGGACGCCGCGGATCGGCCGAGCCGAGGGTGCGTTCGAGACCGAAGTACAGCATTTGCAGCAGTCCCCGGAAGGTGCTGGCCCGGTCGACGGCCGAAGCCGGGGTCAGTTCCAGCGCCAGCCGGCCGGCCTCAGCCAGGCTGTCCAGCAACCCGGCCCACTCCTCGCCCCGCATGACCCGTTCGTCATCCGCACGTGCCGTCAGCAGGTACTTGGCCATGCTGAAGAACGACCAGTCGATGGGCGGCGCAAGGGCAGCATCCGGGCCGGCCACCGCATTCGAGTTCATACGCCGAACCTTTCGCAGTAGTCCGCGAAGAGGCCGCGGATGTAGCCGGCGTCGACCCCGTAGTCCTCGAGCCGGTAGGTCCATTTGCCGTGGCGATCCACTTCATTGGCTGGGTCGTCGAGCCAGGCCCTTATGCGTTGCTCGTGAACCGAGGTGGTCGGCAGATCGAAGTGCCGGTAGATCCGCCGCACGGTCTCGACGGGCTTGCCGACGAGATCGGGAAAGCGGACGTGGCAGATCGCCGGGTCGCTCGCCAGCGGGTTGGACAGCGCCCGGTCCAGCATGCCGCGGTGGCGATCCAGCCACGAGCGGGTGAAGTCGCCGCGGTCCTGCGTCGAGCCGCCGGTTCCCTTGGTCAGCATGAACGTCACTTCGAGCAAGGAACCCATGACCGCCACCGGGTCGCGGTGCGCCCAGACAAGGCGCGCATCCGGATAGGCGGCGCGTAACCCCGAGAGCGTGTATTGATGGTCGATGCCCTTGAGCGCCCATCGGCGGGGTGGCGAACCATACTGCAACTGCTGGAGAAACCAGCGGTGGAAGCGGTACTTGGCGGCCTCGTCGGCGGTGTTCGACCAGCTGATGCCAAAAGGGATCTTCGACAGCTGGATCGGGTAGCAGTAGGTCAGGTCGTAGACGAAGAAGCTCTCGCACTCCATGAGCGCGTGGGCGCCTTGATCCCAATAGGGATGCTGCGTGATGAAACCGGGCAGCCCGGAAAGCCACTCTCGGATGTCACGATGGCCGGCACCGATCCGCTCGTCATCCGGATCAGCAAGTGCCGGAGGCGGCGACGGACGGGCGACCTGCCAGTACGACGGGGCGCGGTTCGCCGGGTCCTCAGCGATCAGCGAGTGCAGCATCGTCGTTCCGGAGCGTCCGAACCCGAAGACGATGATCGGGGCGTCGATGCGCTCGTCATCGATGCCAGGGAAGCGATTGCGGTCCTCGACCATGCGGAGCCGGCTTGCCAGCACAGCCGCGAGTTGCGCACCCGCCTCTTGGCGCCGCTCGCTCGTCAGCGTGGCATTGGAATTGAGCTGCTCGACGACGGATGCGAGCGCGTCGGGCAGCGGGCCGGATCCAAAGTCGCGCAGCCCGGTGGCGTCCTGCGCCGCTTGCATCACTCCTGCGGAGTCGAGCACGTCAGCCCTACTGAGCTCGGCCATCGGCCGCCCCTTCCTCTGGCTGGGGCCAATACCGCGCTTTCAGCCCGTTCTTGAAGAGCTTTCCGGTGTCGCTGCGCGGAAGGTCTGGTTCGAAGTCGATGGACTTCGGGCACTTGAAGGCGGCCAGCTTGCTCCGGCAGAACGCCAGCAACTCCTGCTCCAACGACGGGCCGGCAACCTCCCAATCAACGGGTTGCACAACCGCCTTGACCTGCTCGCCGAAGTCGGCGTCGGGGATGCCGAACACGGCGACGTCAAGCACGTGCGGATGGGTCACCAGCACGTTCTCCGTCTCCTGGGGATAGATGTTCACCCCACCCGAGATGATCATGAAGGCTTTGCGGTCGGTCAGGAAGAGATAGCCGTCCTCGTCGAGATATCCGACGTCGCCGACGCTCGCCCAGCCGCGCGCATTCACGGCCTCAGCGGTCTTGACGGGATCGTTGTGGTACTCGAACGTGGCGCCGCCGTCGAACCAGACCTGACCGGTGGTGAGCGGGGGCACCTCCCGCCCCTCGTCGTCCAGGATGTGGGGAGTTCCGAGCATGGGCCGCCCGACGGACCCTGGATGCTGCAGCCAGTCCTGCGCGGTGATGAACGTGGCGCCGGCCCCCTCGGATGAGGAGTAGAACTCCGAGATCAGCGGCCCCCACCACTCGATCATCTGGCGTTTGATCTCGACAGGGCACGGGGCGGCCGCATGGATGACCGTGCGAAGGCTGCTGACGTCTGCTTCTGCGCGCACCCGCTCGTCGAGCTTCAGCATCCGGACGAACATCGTGGGGACGAACAGTGCATGCGTGACCCGATGACGCGCGATGAGCTCCAGCGTCTTTGCGGCGTCGAACTTCTCCATGACGACCGTGGTGCCGCCGAGGCGATGCACGGCGCTGGACCAGAAGATCGGGGCCGTGTGATAGAGCGGCGCCGGCGAAAGATAGACATCGCCCTCGCCGAATCCGATGGCCCGCAGGAACGGGACGGCCGCGTCAGCGTCGGCGGAGATGGGCGCAAGCGAGAGCGGTCGCTTGATGCCCTTCGGACGGCCGGTGGTGCCGGAGGAGTACTGCAGGAGGTCGCCCTCGACCTCGCCGGAGATGTGCTCCGCGGGCTGAGACCGCACGACCTCGTCGTAGGACTGCCATCCCGGCAACGGCTCGCCGATCATCAACCGGTGCCGTACACCCGGGATCCGCTCCGGCGTGAGCCAGCCGGCCACCGCACCGAGCGCTGCGCTCGACACCAGCACCTGGGCGCCTGAATCGTTGAGAAGGTAGGCGATCTCATCAGCGGTGAGGTGCGAGCTGACGGTGACGAAGTAGAGCCCGATGCGGCGCGCTCCCCAACACACCTCGTGATAGCTCGCGTTGTTCTCCATGAAGACGGCGATAACGTCACCGTGCCGCAGGCCAGCTGCCAGCAGGAAACGGGCGAACTGGGTCGACCGCTGGTCCAACTGCCGGTAGGTCACCACCTCGCCGCCGCCCATGATGACGGCCGGACGCTGCGGCGCCGACTCTGCGAACGTTCGGGGATACAACCCGCTCTCCTTCAGTTCAGGCAGGGGGCCGCGGGAAGGGCTCCACCGCGGAATCGGAGACCGACGCCGCGTCGAAGTCGACCGGAAGGGGCGCGAAGTGCGGCGGGCGCTTCGCCTTGAAACTGGCCACCCCCTCCGCCAGATCGGGCTGCGCGTTCAAGTAGGTCATGGTGGCGAAGCTGCGTCGCAGCCCCTCGTTGAAACCCACGTCCATGTCGTCGTAGACCTGCCGGCGGATCATCGCCAATGCCGCCGGCGCGCAATTGAGAGCGATGTCGCGGGCGTACGCCTGTGCCGCCGCAAGCACCTGATCCGGCTCGCACAACCGGCTGACGAGCCCGACGCTCAGCGCTTCCGCGGCCTCGAAGACGCGTGCCGACAGGAGCAGGTCGAGGGCGTGCTCGACCCCGATCAGCCGGGGCAGCACCCAGGCCAGGTTGTACTCGGCCGCCAGACCGCGACGGGCGAACGCCGTCGAGAATCGGGCGCCGGCGGCCGCGAAGCGCACGTCGCACTGGAGGGCTTGGACGAGGCCGATACCCGCACACGCGCCGTTGATCGCGGCGATCAGGGGCTTGGGCAGCCGCCTCGGGGTGTACTGCGGGCGCCGATGGGCGATTCGCAGCCCCTGACCGGCGACGTTCGCCAGCCCGCTCATGGCCAGGCCCGGACAGAAGGTGCGTCCCGCTCCCGTGAGCACGACGACCTTCACCGCCGGGTCAGCGGCCGCCTCGTCGAGCAACGCGAAGTAGCGGTTTTCCATCGGCTCGGACCAGCCGTTGCGATTGCCCGGGTCGTCCAGCGTGAGCGTGAGCACCCCGGCGTCGTCGGCCTCGGCGCGTACCAGGCTGTCCGAGTGCGGCATCTGCCCTCCAGAAGCCGTGTCTCACGGCCGGTCGGTGCCTTTCCGAAGATGTTCTATCGCTAAATCGTTTAGCGGAATCTACTATCGCAGGTATGCCTGCCCGCCGTCCAGCGTGATCGTGGTGCCGGTGATGTAGCCGGCGTCGGGACCGCACAGGAAGGCAACCGCGCGGCCGATGTCGTCGAGCGGGTCGCCCAGCCGGCGCAGCGGAACGCCGGCCATGCTCGCGGCGTAGTCCTCGGGCCGGGCCGCGCGCCACGCCTCGGCAGCGGGACTGCTGGCCGCGGGAAGCACGTTGAGGACGCGTATCCCCTCCACCCCCCACTCGGTGGCGGCGACCCGGCTGAGCGTCTGGGTAGCCGCTTTCACGGCTCCATAGACGCCCCGGCCGCTCGGCATCGGGTTCACCGATGTGCTGCTCCCGAGGTTGATGACGACGCCGCCGTCCCGCAGGTGGGGATAGCACAGCTTCATCAGGCGAAAGGTCGCCAGCGGTCCCGACTCCCAGCAGGCCTGGATCTGCTCATCGGTCACGTCGAGCATGCTGCCGAGTGCCGTCTGCTGGGCGTTGTTGACGAGGATGTCGAGTCCCCCCAGCCTGGTCACCGTCGTCGTGACGCCACGCTCGAGGTCGGCCGGGTCCGTCACGTCCCCCCTGATGGCCACGGCCTCACCACCCGCGTCGCCGATCTCCTGAGCCACGGCCTGCACCTTCGCTTCGGTACGCCCGAAGAGTGCGACCGCAGCACCCTGCGCCGCCAAGGCCAGCGCGATGCCGCGTCCCACTCCCTGGCCGCCGCCCGTGACCAGCGCCCGCCGGCCCTCCAACTGTCCCGCCATGGCCGGCTCCCTCCGCGTCCGTCACCGCCGGTGCTGACCATACCGTTAACTTGTCAAGGTAATTAGGACGATGTATGACAGGATTGACTCCTGGAGGCAGCATGACGGCTCACCGTGTCAATTCCGTCGTCAATTCCGCCGATTCACACGTGCTCGAGCCGGTCGATCTCTGGCAGCGCGAACTGCCGCCCGCGATGCGCGACCGGGGTCCGGTCACCGAGATCATCGAAGAACGCGAGATCGTCTCCATCGACGGCAAGGTGGTGCGACGCGATCCGGTGGCGTTCATGGAGGCCATCCGCCCGCCCGGTGCTCACGATCCGGCCAAGCGATTGCTGGACCTCGACGAGCAGGGCATCTGGGCCGAGTTGATCTTTCCGTCGAGGGCGCTGTGGGTGCATCTGTCCGACGACCGTGCGCTGCAACTCGCCTGCAGCCAGATCTACAACGACTGGCTCTTCGACGAGGTCATGAGCAGATCCCCGCGGCTGATCGGCGCTGCGATGCTGCCCACGCTCGACACCGCTGACGCGGTCACCGAGCTGCAACGCAACGTCGAGCGCGGCTTCCAGACGGTGTTTCTCCCGACGTCGACCCCCGCCGGTCGCGACTACAACGACGAGACCTGGGCTCCGCTCTGGGCCGCCGCCGAGGAAGCGGGCATCAGCCTGTCCTTCCACATCGGCACCGGCGCCGACCCCAAGGTCTTCCGCGGGCTCGGCGGCGCGATCACCAATCACGTCGCGTCGTTCTATCCGGCGCAGACGACCCTGTGCCATCTCGTCGCGTCAGGAGTCCTCGACAATCACCCGACCCTGCAGGTGTCCTTCGTCGAGTCCGGGGGATCCTGGCTACCGGCCGTCATGGAACGCATGGACGAGGCGCAGCGGCAGTACGGCACCTGGTTCCTGCGGCCGCGGCTGCCGATGCTACCCAGCGAGTACGTCAAACGGCAGGTCCACGTGAGCTTTCAGCACGGGCGCAACGTGCTCTCCGTGCTCGACATCTGCGGCCTCGACGCGCTCATGTGGGGCAGCGACTACCCCCATCTCGAAGGCACGTACCCGAACACCAGGCAGGTGCTGGACAGCATCTTCGAGGGCGTGCCCGACACGGTGCGCGAGGCCATCACCGGCGGCAATTTCGCCAAGCTCTTCCGGGTGCCGGAGCCGTCAGCGGGCTGACGGCGCGACCGATCACCGCGACAGGATCGGCGCCCGTCCGAGCGGCAGCACTCCGTACACGCCACCGAGACCGTCGACGAGTTCCTGCGCCGTTACCGCCGTCCCGGTCGGGCTCGCGTACTCGCCCTCGACCACCCAGCCGCGCAGCCGCTGGACGCGGTGACCGTCGATGCGCAGCACCTGGCCGGTCAGCCAGCCGGCCGCGTCCGACCCGAGGTACACCACCACCGGCGACGCGTTATCGGGATCCATGGCATCGAAACCGGAGGTGGCTTCGGCATGCCCGATGCTCGTACCGGCCGTCATGCGCGTGGCCGCGATGGGAGAGATGGCGTTCACCGTGACCCCGTAGCGCCGCATCTCCAGCGCCGCGATGGTGGTCAGCGAGACGATGCCGGCTTTGGCGGCGCCGTAGTTCGCCTGCCCGACGGTGCCGAACAGGCCAGTGCCTGAGGTCGTGTTGATGATGCGGCCGGCGACGGATTCCCCGCGCTTGACCGCTTCGCGCCAGTACGAGCAGGCGTGGCGCATCAGGGTGAACGTGCCTTTGAGGTGAACGTTGATGACCGCGTCGAAGTCGTCCTCGGACATCGAGAAGAGCATGCGGTCCCGCAGGATGCCCGCGTTGTTCACGACGATGTCGAGCTTCCCGAACTGGCTGACGGTGCGTTCGACCAAGGCTTCGGTGCCAGCCCAGTCACTGACCGATCCGTGGTCGGCGATGGCCTTGCCACCATTCGCTTCGATCTCGGCCACCACGCCGGCTGCCGCAGAACCCGAGGCCTGCTCACCGTGCAGGCCGACATCCAGATCGTTGACCACGACGCTCGCCCCGGCCGCGGCGAGCGCCAGGCAGTGAGCCCGGCCCAGGCCCCGCCCGCCACCGGTGACGATCGCCACCTTGCCTTCGAGCATCGCCATCCCCGTTCGCAATCCCTTTAATTAGCTAACTACGCTAGCAGAACCGACCCCGGCTGACCACCCCACGCAACGCCACTAGCTGCAGCGGTTGACAGTTGTTCACACAGGTGCTTTAGATGCACGGGACCGCACGTGCGCGCTGTCCGCTGGAGGAAATGCGGTGCCAACCCCGAGATTCATCTCTGTCGACGACCACGTACTTGAGCCGGGCGACTTGTGGCAGCGCTACCTGCCGGAGCGCTTCCGGAGCAAAGCGCCGCGCCTGGAGCGCCTCCGGGGCCGCTTCGAAGGCGGAGCTCGCGGCCGATGGGTCGAGGACGACGCCGGGCACTGGGGAGACATCTGGGTCTTCGAGGGCCTGCAGATGCCGATCATTCCGGGATTTGCCGCCGCTGGGATGGACCAGAACTACCTCGGCGAACACTGGGAGGCACTGACGTACGAGTCCATGAGGCCCGGGTGCTTCGAGCAAACCCCGCGGCTGGCCGACATGGACGCGAACAACACGCAAGCCGCGCTGAGCTTCCCGACGTTTCCGCGGTTCTGCGGCCAGACGTTCTTCGAGCGCGGCGAACGCGACCTCGGACTCGCCTGCATCCAGGCCTACAACGACTGGATGATCGACGAGTGGTGCGCCGGGGACGGATTCGGCCGCCTCATCCCGCTCACGCTGATCCCGCTCTGGGACCCGGAGTTGGCCGCGGCCGAAGTTCGGCGTTGTGCCCACAAGGGGTCGCACGCCGTGGCGTTCTCGGAGAACCCGACCAAGCTGAAGCTGCCGAGCATTCACACCCGCCACTGGGATCCGTTCTTCGCCGCGTGCCAGGAGACCGACTCGGTCGTCAACCTGCACATCGGGTCGTCGTCCACCTTCCCGGTGACATCGATGGACGCGCCGCGGGCGGTCTCACTGGCGCTCACCTACCAGGGCGCCGCCCATGCCTTCACCGACTGGCTCACGTGCGGCGTGCTCGAGCGCTACCCGACACTGCGCGTCGCGCTCAGCGAGGGCCAGATCGGCTGGATGCCTTTCCTGCTGGAGCGGCTCGACAGCGTATGGGGGGAGCGGCCGGGCTACGGCGAGGTCGAGCACCTGCCGCGCCCACCGAGCAGTTACCTTGCCGGGCGGATCTACGGCTGCGTCTTCGACGACTCGGTCGGCCTCGCCCTGCGCGACCGGATCGGCATGAGCCAGATCATGTTCGAGGTCGACTACCCCCATGGCGATTCGACCTGGCCGAACACCCTTGCGGTGTTCGACAAGATCGTCGCGCAAGCAGGCCTGAATGAACACGAGGCGTACCTGTTCGCCCGCGGCAACGCGATCGCGTGCTACGGCCTTGGCCGCTACGGCATCACCGAATAGCCGACCGCCCCGGGAGGGCTCATGCACGACATCGTCATTCGCGGCGGCCACGTCGTCGATGGGAGCGGACAGCCTCGCCGGCGGGCGGATGTCGCCATCGACAAGGGGATCGTCGTCGAGATCGGCGAGGTGACCGAAAGCGCGCGCCGGACCATCGACGCCGATGAGCGCATCGTCAGTCCCGGGTTTGTCGACATTCACACGCACCTGGACGTGCAGGGTTTCTGGGACCCCATGCTCTCGCCCTCTCCCCTGCACGGTGTGACGACCGCGCTCGGCGGCAATTGCGGCTTCACGGTCGCGCCGCTCGACGACACGGCCGGCGAGTACTTGATGCGCATGCTGTCGCGCGTCGAGGGGATGCCGCTGGAATCGCTGCGATCGGGAGTTGACTGGAACTGGCGTTCGACCGCCGAATTCCTCGATCGGCTCGATGGCACGCTCGCCATCAACACCGGATTCATGGTCGGCCACTCGGCGATCCGGCGCGTGGCCATGGGTGAGGCGGCGACCGAGCGAGCTGCTACCGACGACGAGCTCGAGACGATGCGAAGCCTGCTTCGCCGCGGACTCGAGGCGGGCGGACTCGGCTTGTCCTCCACCTGGTCGAACAGTCACAGCGACGCCGAGGGCCGACCGGTGCCGTCCCGGCTCGCGCCGAAGGAGGAACTCCTCTCGCTGGCGAGGGTCGCGGGCGAAGCGCCGGGCACGTCGCTGGAATTCCTTCCGCCGCTGCCGCAGCAGGGCGGCTTCGACCCCGACGTCGCTGAGCTCATGGTGGAGATGTCGCTGGCTGCTGGACGCCCGCTGAACTGGAACATCCTCGCGGTCTCCGAGAAGACCCTGCCTGACGCGCTTGCCAAGCTCGCCGTCGGCGATCTGGCGCGCGAGCGCGGCGCCAAGGTCGTCGCGCTGACCATGCCTGACACACCTGCCGCCCGCTTCTCATTTCGCAGCGGCTTCGTGCTGGACATGGTCCCCGGCCTGCACGATTTCCTCTTCCTGCCGCTCGCGGAGCGGATGGCCATCCTGGCCGACCCGCAGCGCCGGAAGGAATTCCGGCAACGCGCTGAGCAACCCTCGCCCTACAGCCATCTCGTCGACTGGGGTTCACGGCAACTGATCGAAACATTCAGCCCGCAGACCGAGCGGTACGCCGGCCGCCTGGTCGGCGAGATTGCCGCCGAGGAAGGCACTGATCCGTTCGAACTGCTGATGGACATCATCGTGGCGGACGAGCTGAAGACCACCTTCTCCAACCGGGCGTTCGCTCCGCGCCGCGTCGACTGGGAGGCGAGGGCCCAGGTCTGGCGCGACCCGCGCGCCGTCATCGGCGCCTCCGACGCCGGGGCTCATCTGGACATGCTCGAATTCTTCTCCTACTCGACGATGCTGCTGCAGCACGGCGTTCGCGAGCAGCAGGTCATCTCGCTGGAGGAGGCCGTGAGACTCATCACCGACGTACCCGCCCGGCTGTACGGCCTGCGTGACCGCGGGCGGTTACGGGTCGGTGTCCCGGCCGACGTGGTGGTGTTCGACGCCGACCGGATCGCCTGCGGGCCGGTCGACACCCGCTTCGACCTCCCGGGCGGCGCCGGGCGGCTCTACGGCGAGGCCGAAGGTGTGGAACATGTGCTGGTCAACGGCATTCCCATAGCCGAAAATGGCGCCTTTACGGGAGCCATCGCGGGTCGCATGCTCCGCTCCGGACGTGACACCTCGTCACCATCGCTGAATGAGTAAGCGCCAAATGGGGGCCGACGTTCTATTCTGAGCACCAGGGCAAAACGCCGTCCGGGCTATTGCGCGTGCCTGGCGGGGTGGGTCACCGTAGACTGAAAGATCAGGACAATATTCCTGATGAATGGAAGGTTACGGATGGCGCTCGTTGGCACGTCCTCAGACGCGATGGGGCTTTCGGGCACTGGTGCGGTGGGACGACAGATCCGCGTTCCCAAGTCGGCGGAGCTCGTCGCCGCGCAGCTGCGCCGCCAGATCATCAAGGGCGAGTTGGTCGAGGGCGAGGCGCTAGCTCCCGAGTCCGTGCTCCTCGAGCAGTTCGGGGTCTCGCGCCCCACGCTGCGCGAGGCGTTCCGGGTGCTCGAGGCCGAGGGGCTGATCAGCGTCCGGCGCGGCGCCCACGGCGGCGCGCGGGTTCATCCGCCGAACGACGACGTCGCCGCCCGCTATGCCGGTCTCATCCTCGAGCACCGCGGCACCACCGTCGCCGACGTCTACCAGGCGAGCGCCATCCTCGAGCCGCCTTGCGCCGCGCTCGTCGCCAAGAAGCGCATCCCGGCTGACGTCAAGGAGCTTCGGGAGGTCTACGCCCGGGCCGAAGCCGTCAAGGACCAGCCGCTCGCGCTGCTGGAAGCTCAGGACGCCTTCCACCAGGCGCTGGTGAAGCTCACCGGAAACCAGACGGTCATGGTGCTCGCCGGCATGCTGCGCCACATCGTCGACCAAGCCAACGAGGCATACGTGAGTGCCGAGGCGAGCCTGCCCGAGCAGCGCAAGGCCGCATTGAAGGGGCAGCGCGCCCACGACCGGCTGATCACGCTCATCGAGGCCGGTGACGCGGAGGGCGCCCAAGCCCTCTGGCGCCGCCACCTCGAGCAGCAGGGGGACCACTTCCGTACCGGTCCGGGCGCTCGGACGGTGCTTGACCTGCTGGGCTGAACCGAGCGTGGGACTCGCCGTCCCCCACTGAATCCGCCTCGGCTCTAAATGTCTCACTCTTTGTGTGTATTGTGCTATCGCGAGGGTCGCGAGCCGCACTGTCAGGGAGCGCAGCATGGGATCGCTGGATGGCCGCACCGCCCTCGTCACGGGAGCCAGCCGCGGGATCGGCGCTGCGATCGCCCGCCGGCTCGCTTCCGAAGGTGCCCGCGTCGCAGCCGTAGCCCGCACCGCGCAGCCCGATCCCCGCTATCCCGGAAGCCTCGCCGAGATCGTCGCCGGGATCAGCGCCGCGGGTGGCCGGGCCATCTCCATCGCCGGCGATCTGTCGTCGGCAGCCGATCGTGAGCGCATCGTTGACCAGACGCGCACCCAGCTCGGCCCCGTCGACATCCTGGTCAACAACGCGGCAGTCACGTTTCTGGCGCCGGTCGAAGAATTCAGCGAAAAGCGCTTCCGGCTGATGGTCGAGCTTCAGATGTGGGCCCCGTACCACCTCACCCAGCTGGTATTGCCGACCATGTACGAGCGCGGCGCCGGCTGGATTCTGAACATCTCGTCCCGGGCGGCGATCAACGCTGAGGGGCCTCCGTTCGAGGAGATCCAGACCCGCGGGTTCTCCGTCTACGGCATGTGCAAGGCAGCGCTCGAGCGGTTCACGACGGCCGTCGCCGCCGAGGGATACCCGCATGGCGTACGCGCCAATGCGCTCGCGCCCAGCGACAACGTAGCCACCCCTGGAGCGGGCGCCCACGACCTGGTCGAGGATTTCCCGCTCGAAGACGTGTCGGTGATGGCGGAGGCAGCGCTCGCCCTCGTGCACGGCGATCTCACCGGCCGGCGGGTGCTCAGCCAGGAACTGCTGGCAGAGCTCGGCAAGAGCCGTCCGGACCAGCGAGGAGCAGTCGCATGACCGACCTGGGCACCCGCGTGGCACGGCTCGAGGCCCGGGAGGAAATCGGCCAGCTGCCGTCGCGCTACGCGCGGGCTGTGGACTCCCGGGATATCGACACCCTCGTCGACCTGTTCGTCAGCAACGTCCGCGTCACCAAGGAGACGAGCGGCTCGCCGGCCCTGCGCGAGCTCTTCGAACGCCTGTTGCGCACGTTCACCACGTCGGTGCACTTCGTCCCGAACCACATCATCGACCTGGACGAGAACGACCCCGACCACGCGAGAGGCCTGGTGTATTGCCGGGCCGAGCACGAGGTGGGTGACGCGTGGATCGTCATGGCGATCACCTACACCGACGACTACCGCCGCGAAGGCGGAACGTGGCGCTTTCAGCGACGCATCGAACGGGCCTGGTACGCCGTCGATCAGCTTGACCGCCCGGTGGGCCCCGGCAAGCTGCGCTGGGACCCGATGGCACTCGGAGAAGCGGACCTACCTGCGGCCTGGCCCACCTGGGAGAGGTTCTGGGGCGATCCCCAATGAACACCGCATGATCCGATGATTGCCGACCCGACGGCGAGCGACCGGACGGCCGACTGGTACTCGGCGGTCTGCGGGGCACATCAGGAAACGGCATGCTCGGTCATCGGCCCCGATCTGCGATGGTCCGGCCCGGAGCTCCTGCGGCGCGGCTCGGGCGCGGCGGCGTGGATGGATCGCCATCAGATTCCGGCTGGAGTTGCTGTCCCGGCACTGCTGCAGTCGACCGGCGACGCGCTCGCCCTGCTGCTCGGTGGAGCCGCGACGCAGCGCCCGCTGGCGCCACTCGGACCGCGGCTCACGCAACGCGAACTCGTCGCCTGCGTTGAGCGTCTCCGCTCCCCGATTCTGGTCGCTCAACCGAGCTTCGCGGTACTCGCGCGCAGTGTGGCGGCAGCCGCCGGCTGCACGGTCGCGATCGTTTCCGCCGTTCCCGCGGTGACGGACCTGCTCCCCTCTCCGAAGCCGACCGACGCGGCGCTGGTGCTGCACACGTCCGGCACGACCGGCCTGCCCAAGACCGTGCGCTACCGCCACGAACACCTGGTGAGCCGGACCCGCATCAATGCCGGCCTCATCGGTCTCGGGCCGGGCACCACCTTCGCCGCGGCCGCCCCGTTCCATCACATCGCCGGCGTGGGCAACCTGCTGGTGGCGATGGCCGCCGGGGCGACCGTCGCGCTGATCCCGGAATTCACCGTCGACGCCTGGCGGGACCTGGGGCGCCTCGGTGTCACCCATGCTCTGGCGGTGCCGACGATGATCGAGATGCTGCTGCGTCAGGACGCGCTCGCCCTGCCGGCGCTGACGACGCTCGCCTACGGCGGCTCCCCCATCCACCCACACACGTTGCGCGAAGCGATGCGCGCCCTGCCGGACGCCCGTTTCCTCAACCTTTTCGGGCAAACCGAAGGCAGTCCCCTCACGTACCTGAGCCCTGGCGACCACCGGCGAGCGGCCGCCGGACGCGACGACCTGCTGCGCTCGGTGGGCCGGGCGGTGCCTGGCGTCGAACTGCGGATCCAGCCAGGACCGGATGGCGCCGTCGGCGAGGTGCTGGCCCGCGGCGACCACCTGGCCGGCGGGCATCCGTGGCTGCACACCGGTGATCTCGGGCGATTCGACGACGAGGGCTACCTGTTCCTCGTCGCGCGCGAGGAAGAGCGCATCATTCGCGGCGGTGAGAATGTCTATCCGCTCGAGGTGGAGACCGTGCTCGCGACGCACCCGGACGTCTTGGAGGTCGCCGTCGCCGGCGTACCGGACCCGGTATACGGCGAAGCGGTGAAGGCATTCGTGGTTGCGGCGCGTGCCGACGCCCCGCCCGATCGCGAGACCCTGCGCCGATACGCCCGAGCCTCGCTGGCCGGCTTCAAGGTGCCGAGCGCGTGGTCGTTCGTCGAGTCGTTGCCGCGCAACGCGAGCGGCAAGTTGCTACGCCGCCGGCTGCCTGGCTAGCGCCACCGCCCAGCCGGCACATTCCATCGAAGGGGAGGCAGCATGGATCGCACACTCGGACGGGTGCAGGGCCGGGTCGCCATCGTCACCGGTGCGGCATCGGGCATCGGAGCAGCGACGGCCGAGGTGCTAGCCCGCGAAGGCGCCCGCGTCATGGTCGCCGACCTGAATGAGGACGGCGCTCAGGAGCACGCGAAAGCCCTGGTGAAGCAAGGATATTCGGCCACTGCGGCAGTCTTCGATCTCGGCAACTCCGACAGCATCGAGGCGCTGATCCGCCGCACGCTCGAGACTTACGGTGGGCTGGACATCCTGCATAACAACGCCGCCGCCACGCACTTGGCCGCGACTCGCGACGCGCCGATCCCGCAGGCGGATCCGGCGGTCTGGGACGAGACGATGCGCATCAACGTCCGCGGCACGATGCTCGCCATCAAGCTCGCCGCACCGCACCTGATCGCGGGCGGGCACGGCTCGATCGTCAACACCACCTCGGGCTCAGGCCTGACTGGCGATCTCGGCAATCCCGCCTACGGCGCTTCGAAGGCGGCCATCATTTCGCTGACCCAATATGCGGCGACGCAATACGGCAAGCAGGGTCTGCGCGTCAACGCGATCGCACCGGGCCTGATCGTCACCCGGGCCTCGCGCGAGTCGGGGCATGCAGACCGGCTCGGCGACATCATGCTGCGCAACAACCTCATTCCGCGCCTCGGCGAACCGGCCGACGTCGCGAACCTGGTGCTCTTTCTCGCCAGCGATGACGCCAGCTTCATCACCGGTCAGGTGATCGGCGTCGACGGTGGTATGCAGGCCCACGCGCCGTACTACTCCGACTTCATGGCCCTGGCAGAGGCCGCCGCCGGATCCTGACGGCCACGGCGGACGTCAGACCTTGCGGGTGATCCCGCCGTCCACCCGAATGCTCGCGCCGGTGGTGTAGCTCGAGGAGTCGCTCGCGAGATACAGCGCCAGCCCGACGATTTCCGCGGGCTCACCAAGGCGGCCGAGTGGCACGTACGACCCGGAAAGTCCTTCCGCACTCCACGCTTTCGTGACGTCCGTGCGAAAAGGCCCGGGCAGGATGGCGTTCACGCGCACCTTGGGCGCGAGTGCCTCGGCCAGCCCGACGGTGAGCGCATTCAGGCCCGCCTTCGCGCAGGCGTACGGCAGTTCCGTAGGACTGGCGATCAGCGAGCCGATCGTGCCGACGTTGATAATCGAGCCTCCGTCGTGGTCCGCCATCTGCGCGCCCGCGACGACGCTCAACCGGAACGGACCTTTGAGGTTGACGGCGAGGGTCTTGTCGTAGAGCTCCTCGGTGACCCCCGGAAGGCTCTCGTACAGCGGCGACATTCCCGCGTTGTTCACGAGTACGTCGAGGCGGCCGAACGTCGACAAGCACGACGCGATCAGGGCGTCACATTCGTCCCACCGGCCGACATGGCAGGCGACGCCGAGGGCCCGGCGACCGGTCGCGCGCACCTCATCCGCCACTACCTCGCACGCGTGGAGCTTGCGCGAGGCGATGACGACATCCGCGCCCGCCCTGGCGAAGCCCAGCACGATGGCCTTGCCGATGCCGCGGCTGCCACCGGTGACGACGGCGACCTTGCCGGTCAGGTCGAAAGGTGCCGCAGCACTACCGTCCGGCGTCGGCGTCACTGCCGCTTGCCCCGCGCGAAGTCAGCAGCCCCGATCATCAGCCGGGGCACCATCTCGCCCATGCTGTTGCGCTCGTCGGGTATGCCGGCGGCGCGCTCTCGCGCGTACGTCCCCTCCAGGATGACGCCCAGCTTGAACAGCGCAAGGGTCTCGTAGAACGCCAGCGCCCGCAGGTCGCGTCCGGTGCTCTCGGCGTAACGAGCAGCCATTTCCGCCCGCGTCGGATAGCCACCCGTTCCGCCGGCCTGCTCGCCGATGACGGCCTGCTCGCCGGGCTCGGTCCAGCGCGCGAGCAGGTGGCCGATGTCGACCAACGGATCACCGATCGTCCCGGTGTCCCAGTCGAGAATCGCGGCCAGCCGCGCCGGCGGGTCCGCGGCCACCATGACGTTGAACGGGCTGTAGTCACCGTGCAAGATCGCTGCCGCGCTCATGTGGGGCCGGTTGTCCTCGAGCCAGCCGGTCACGAAATCCAGCTCGGGCAACTCCCGGGTCTGGTAGCGCTCGAGCTGCGCCAGCCAGCGCGACACCTGCCGCTCGAGAAAGCCGGCCGGCTTGCCGAGCCCCTCGAGGCCGCGGGACTGCCAGTCGACCTTCGACAGCTCAGCGCAGCCGTCGACGTAGGCCATGGCGAGGTCGTAGCGAAACTCGGCGCGCTCAGCGAACGCAGGCGGTAGCTCGAAGCCGGGCGTGAACCCCTCGACGACATCCATGATGAGAAACGGCGATCCCAGGACCTCGGGGTCATCCCCGAACAGCCGCGGGATGGGATGCGGGACGGGAGTGCCTTCCAGAGCAGTCAGAATGCGCCACTCCCGCAGCGTGTCGGAGGCGCTGGGATCGTTCTTGACCGCCGGCGGGCGGCGTAGCACCCAGGCGTGCTCTCCGCGCCGGAGCAGGTAGAGCGCGTTGGCGATGCCGGTGCCGGCTCCGAAGCGGGTCGCCGCCAAAGGCTCACCGCCGCCGGGCAGCCGGTCAGCGATCCACCTCTCGAGTGCCAGGACATCGATGAGACCGTCGGCCACCGTCACGTCCTCCAGTGGAGTTCAGACCGCGTGCGCCGGGTCGACAACGACGCGAGGGTCGGTGCGCCCGCACGGGCAGGGTGACCGGTCGACGGAGCCCGCCACACCGATACCGGCTTGCTCCAGCGTGAAGGCGCGGGGGCCGTTGGTGGTCAGTGCCAGCTGGCCGCCCTCGTCCGTGACCGTCCACTCCGCGGCGTTCACGTGCGCGCCGCCCCGTTGCGGGCACTCCACCGCCAGCGCGGGCCCGAGGCGCGCCACCACGAACGGCTCCCCGCCCGCAGCGGCGACCAACGAGATTGCGCTCGGACGCGCAAAGATCGTCGAAACCTTCGCGGTCACAGCGGCGAGCTCGTCTCCGAGACCCTCCGCGACCGCCTCGGTCATCCCGAAAATCATCCCGATCGGCAGCCGGAGCGCGTACAGGCCGGTGCGGAATGCCTCGAAGGAGAGCACCTCACCGATCGAGAACGGTGATCCGATCTGGCGGGCGGCGGTCTCGACCGGGTCGAACCACGGTGACTCCGGCATCCCGTTGACGACGACGATTCCCGCGGTCGGCACGAGTCCGTGGTCCACCAGCAGCGCCCGGACCCACGCGGTGTCGCGCTCCCAATCCTGCCAGCTGATGGGGAAATCGACGGGAGTACCGGCGTTCGGGTACCTGCCGATCGCCCAGAGCGGATTGCGTGGGATCGTCGCGGCCGCCGCCGTCGTGGAGGCCAGCGTCATGCCTTCACCACCCTCGCGAGCTTGCCGCCGCGCCCTCGGGCGAGCAGCTCCGGCTCGGGCAGCAGCTCGACGATCGGGGTGATCCCCGTGGCCACCCTGATCGCTTCCATGATCCGTTCCCGGGCGTCATCGACGGACCCCGTCACGTCGGGGTCGTAGCCGACGCGAAGGCGCAGCTCGTCGAGCTCGCGCTGCGGCCGGATCAGCTGGAAGACGCCGGCTGCCGTCTCCGGGAGCTCTTCTAGCGCACTCCACACGTCCATCGGCACGAGCGACTTACCCTCGACGATCGTCTCGTCTCCCTTGCGGCCTACCGGCCAGAAACGCGCGTGGTTTCGGCCGCAGGCGCAGGGCTGCCACGTCGCCCGGATGAGGTCATCGGAACGAAAGCGGATCAGCGGGGTGACCGGGTTGTCGAGCGCCGTCGCGACCAGCTCACCCACCTCGCCGTCCGCGACCGCGCTCGTGCCTGCAGGGTCGACCGACTCCAGCAGCACGGTGTCCTCCCACGCGTGGCAGCCCGCATGTTCGCGGCACTCCCAAGCCGGGGTCACGTCGCCGGTACTGGTCCAGATGAAGACCTCGAGGCCCCAGTCACGCAGCCGCTGCTGCATCTTCGCCGACAGCGGCTCGCCCGCGAAGCCGACGCCCTTGAAGCAGGCCAGCAGCTCCTTCATGTCATGCTCGCGGCTGAGGTGCTCGAGCTCGACGAGCGCGAGACCGGTGAGCGTCGCGTAAGCCGGCGTGTACGCACGGATCGCGTCGACCGCGTCGGCCCACGCTCCGATGCCGGTGCTGACCATGACGGGTATGGCGCCGATCATCTGCTCGGCGTGATACAGCGGGCCGCGCATCTTGAATCCCGAGCCGAGTACCCGATCGCCGGGGCGGACCCCGACGTCCCAGAGGTTGCGGGCCGTTGCCGCCCAGAACGGATGCCACTCGGTCCAGCCGTGCCCGTAGAACGTGGCGTCGCCGGTGGTCCCCGAGGTGGAGAAGAACGTGGTCCCGTCCGCGTAGTCGACGCAGAGGGTGCCGCCGAGCGGATCGTCGTGCTCGTCGCGGAAACGCCGGATGTCGTCCTTGGTGACGAAAGGGGCGCGCTCGCGATAGTCGTCCATCGAGCTGATGTCGCTGGGCTTGACCCCGGCCTCCTCCCACGTCTTGCGGACGAGAGCGGAGCGCTCGTAGGCATAGGGGACCAGCTCGAGAATCCGCTCCTCCTGGAAGGCATCCAGGTCAGCGCGGCTCATGGTTTCGATCTCGGGCTCGAGGTATCGGTCGTCCGGCATATGGCTTCCCCATCGGTGGCCGTTCAGGCGCTGAACGTACCTCACCTCGGACGGGTTTCGCTAACTTGTACATCGAATTAACCCGATGGCTCCCATCGCACAGGGTTCCGCGGACCGCTCCGGGGCGTACCGTCCGACCCGTGGCAAGGGCAGGCTGCCGATGACCGACGTCAGCGGATTTGCGCGCGGCGGTGAGAGCCGCGCGTTCCTGCGTGACGGCCGATCGGTGCTGGTGAGGCCGGCCCGCGGCGATGACGAGCCGCTGCTGTACGAGTTCAGCAGGCGCCTGTCGCGCCAGACGCTCGCGCAGCGCTTACTGGGGCCGGTACCGCGGTTCCGCCGCGAGCTGCTTCGGCAATTCGTCGACGTTGACGGCTTCGAGCAGCTCGCGCTGGTGGCGATCCACGATGATGCGATCATCGCGACCGCCCGCCTGCTGCGCATCGACGGCAGCGACCACGCCGACGTGACATTCACCATCGAGGACGACTTTCAGGGGCAAGGCCTCGGCCCGGTGCTGCTGGACGCGCTGGCCGCTGCCGGACGGCGGGTCGGTATCTCCGTGTTCGAGGCCGACGTGCTGTCCTCGAACTCGATGATGCTGGCGGTCTTCCAGCGCTCGGGTTACCCGGTGAGCCTGCAGGCCGAAGGCCACCTGCAGCACGTCGTCCTGAAGATCGATCCGCGGGGTGGCCCCCCGGGCCGGCTCGCCCGCCGTCACCAGCAATCGGTACGCCGGTCGCTGGAGCCGTTGATGCAGCCGCGCAGCATTGCCGTCATCGGCGCCAACCGCGCCGAGCACACCATCGGCCACAAGATCGTCCGCAACCTGCTCGACCATGGCTTCGCCGGACCTATCCACCCGATCAACCCGAATGCCGACGAGGTGGCCGGGCTGCCCGCCTACAGCACTGTCGGCGAACTACGCGGCCCGCCCGACCTGGCCGTCATCGCCGTGCGCCCGGCGGCTCTTGTCGGCGCCGTAGCCGACTGCGCTACCGCCGGCGTGCTGGCCATCGTCGTCGTGACGGCCGACCTGGATGAGGAGACGCTTCGGGCACTGCCGGAGTTGTTGAGCTTTGTACGCTCCCACAGCATCCGGCTGGTGGGGCCGACGTCCATGGGCCTGCTCAGCATGACCGACCACGGCGTCGCCGACGCGACCTTTGCGCCGATCCATCCCAGGCCCGGAGGCGTGGCCATGGCCAGCCGCTCCGGACCGCTCGGCCTCGCGCTCCTCGAGGTGGCAAATCGCACCGGAATGGGCTTTCGAGCGTTCGTCTCCACCGGTGACGCGCTCGACGTCGGGGCGATCGACCTTCTTGAATGGTGGGAGGACGATCCAGGCGCGACGACCGTCTTGCTGCAGGCCGAGCAGTTCGGCACCCCCCGCGAATTCGTTCGTATAGCCCGCCGGGTCAGCGCCCGCAAGCCCATCGTTGCTGTCACCTCCGGCGATGACGCCACCGCCGCGCTGCTCGGCCAGGCCGGCGTGATCCACGCGGCCACCTTTGACGACATGTTCGACACCGCGCTCGTGCTGGCTCATCAGCCCGTCCCGCGCGGACGGTGTGTGGCCATCGTCAGCAACGCGCGTGATCCTGCCGAGCTGGCCGCGCGTGCCGGTGCCGCCCACGGGCTGGAACTCGCGGCGAGCACACCCGGCTTCGCCGGCGGCATCCGCGACCTCGGCCATGCCGCCAGCGCCGAGGACTACCGCCGGGCTCTGGCCGACGCGATAGGCGACCCGGACGTCCATGCCGTCCTTGCGGTGTTTCTGCCGCCGCTGGTGCTGCACGCTGCCGAAGTGGCCGCGGCAATCGTGGCAGCCGCCTCAGGTGCGGGTGAGACCACGCTCGTCGCGAGCTACATGTCGGCGGCCGGGATACCGGAACCGTTGCGCGGGGCGAGTTCCGCAGTGCCCAGCTTCACCTTTCCCGAGCGCGCGATGGCCGCGCTGGGGCGCGCCGCGGCCTATGGCGCGTGGCGACGCGAGGCGGCCGGCGTCGTCTCCTACCCCTCCGACATGCGCCGCAGCGAAGCACGCCGGCTGCTCACCAGATCAGGCTCGGGCCCGTTGACCAACGACGACGTCAGTGCCCTGCTGGAGTGCTACGGCATTCGCGTGGCGGCTCCGGGGGTCGCGGCATCCAGCGCCCCCGCAGCCGTCCTGCACATGCACCTCGACCCTCTCGTCGGGCCGGTGCTGAACCTGGGGCTCGAGGGACCGCCGAGCGAGGTGTTCGGCGACATCGCCCTGGGGGTGACGCCCTTGACCGATCAGGACGCGCACCGGCTCGTCGCGTCATTGCGGGCCCTGCCGCTGCTGACCGGCAGCGCGACGGCGCCCGCACGTGACGTCGCCGCGCTCGAAGACGCCGTACTGAGGCTGTCAGCACTCGTGGACGACCACGAACGCATCGTGCAATTGCGCATCCCACGGCTGGAGATCGGACGCGAAGGTGAGGGCGTCCTGGCGCGATCGCCGACAATCAACCTCGCCCCGCTTCCCAGCGACGACGTAAATCGTTAACTTGTACAAGTGATTAGAGCGGGCGCAGCGGAGGTCGACGACGGGGCGGTGCTCGCCGCGTATCCCGACACCCGGCTGGACCACCTGAACAAGTTCTTCTACGCCGGACTGCTTCGCCACGAGCTCGTCCTGGGACGGTGCGCCGCCTGCCAGACGTGGCAGACCCCGCTGCGGCCGCTGTGCGCGTCCTGCTGGGCAACCGGCGTCGTCCCCACTCCGGTCAGCGGCCGCGGGACGGTCTTCCTGCTGACGCTCCTGCATCAGGGCCCGGCAGCGTCCGGAGTCGACTACTCCGACGGATGGCCGCTGGCCGCCATCGAACTCGAGGAGCAACCGGGCCTACGACTCTCGGGGACGATCGTGGAATGCTCGCCCGAGCAGCTGCGGGTCGGCCTGCCGGTCGCCGTGACCTGGATCGAGCGTGACGGATCCCCCTGGTACGCCTTCCGCCCCAGCGAGCCGGGCGAGAGCGCATGAGCGGCCGCTATCCCGCCAAGGACCGCACAGCGATCGCCGGCATCGGGCTCTCGCCGTATTCGCGCGACCGGGGTCAGATCACCGAGCTGACCCTCGTCCTCGAAGCCTGCGTCGCGGCCATCCGTGACGCAGGCCTTTCGGCGAGCGACATCGACGGGGTGGTGGGAGGCGGCTACCTCACGGGCGGCATCGACCCGATGGTGGTCAGTACCGCAATCGGGGTGAAAGGGCTCACCTACTGGGCGCCAGCCAAGCCGCCCATCATGAACCATCTGATGGCGGCGGTGAACGCGGTGCACTCCGGGGCCGCCGACACGGTCCTGGTCTACCACGCTGCCTACCGCGCCGGGTTCTCCCGCAGCGCCGGCAGCGATCCGTTCCGTCGCCGTGCGCTCTTCGGCACCGGCGACGGGCGCAACATGACCGGCGAGGGTCATACCGACGTCGAGCCGTGGGGCATGTTCGGTTCGACCGGATACGCCGCCTGGGCCGCGCGCTACCTGGCCGACTTCGGCGCCAGTCGCGAGGATCTCGGCCTCATCGCCATCAACGATCGCAGCAACGCCGCTCTCAACGACAACGCGGTGATGCGTACGGCCCTGACGATGGACGACTACCTCGGCGCGCGCATGATTCGCGAGCCGCTGTGCCTGCTGGACATGGATGTGCCGATCGACGGGGCCGACGCGTTCGTGGTCACCACGACCGAGCGGGCCCGCGACCTGCCGCAGCGACCGGCGCTGATTCACGCCGCCAGCATGGGCCTGGCCGCCCACCCGGAAGAGCACCTGACGACGTCGTGGGATCACACCGGGCAGGCGATCGTGGCTGCTGACCTCGCTGCCAAGTCGGACTACCGCGCCCAGGACGCCGACATCTTCTTTCCCTACGACGGTTTCACGATCGTGGCGCTGCGGTGCTTCGAGTCCTTCGGCTTCTGCGGGCCCGGAGAAGCCGGCGACTTCCTGCGCAGCCACTGGGACAAGGACGCCGGACGGGTGCTGATCGACGGCCGGGTTCCGGTGAATCCCCACGGCGGCAGCCTGTCGGAGGGAGGCACCCAAGGGGCTGGCCACGTGCGGGAGGCGGTGCTGCAACTGCGCGGCGACGCCGGACCGCGCCAGGTGGCGGACGCCAGGCTCGCGTGGCTGACCCCGGGCGGATTCTTCTTCAACGCCCAGGGTCTGGTGCTGCGTACCGAGTGAGGACCCGCAGGGTCGAGGGTCAGGAGCCGAAGGCCGGCGGGCGTTTCTGCCGGAAGGCCTGCACGGCCTCGGCCATGTCCTGTCCGTAGCCGGCCAGCACCTGCGTCCGGTTCTCCAGATGCAGGGCGTGTTCGAGGCTGGGGGCATCCACGTTCGCCGCGAGCAGTTCCCGCGTCATCCAGATGCTGAAGGGCGCATTGGCGAGCAGCTGATCGACGACCTCATCGACGGCCCTGTCGAGGTCCTCAGCGGCGGCGAGCCTGCTGATGAGCCCGTACTCGAGGGCCTCGGCCGCGCCGAGCTTGCGGCCGGTGAGCGAGAGGTCAGTGGCCCGGGACAGGCCGATCAGCCGTGGCAGCAGGTAGCTGATGCCCATCTCCCCGCCGGACAGGCCGATCTTGACGGGGGCGACGATGAAGACGGCCTGGGGGCCGGCAACCCGGATGTCGGCGCCCAGGGCAAGCGCCAATCCGGCGCCTGCTGCCGGACCGTTGACGCGCGCGACGACGGCCGGGCGCAACCGGCGCATGGTGGCGACGATGTCGCCGAGCCGCCACTGCGACCGCAGCAGCTCCGGCATGGCCATCCCGCTGCTGCTCGCGTCTCCGCTGTAGTCGCTGCCCACGAGGTCGAACCCGGCGCAGAAGCCGCGACCGGCACCGGTGACGACCACTACGCGGCAGGCGTCGTCAGCGTCGATGTCGTGGAACGCCCGGCCCAGCGCGTCGAACGTTCGCTCATCGAGCGCGTTCAGCCGCTCCGGCCGGTTCAGGGTCACCCGCGTCACCCCGCGGCCGTCCGATTCCACGAGGACGGTGGGAGCATCAGGTGCGGCGGGATCGGTCACGGCAGCTCCTCAAGGGGGAATAGCTCACTTCTTGTACGGTATGCCCTGCCTGCCGCCCCGCGGGCGTAACCCGGGAGTCCCGCATGACGTACGACGAGTTCGCGCTCTTCCGGCAGAACAGTGACGAGGCGGCACTCCCCTGGCGCGGTGAGCCGCCGGTCGAGCGGCTGTGCGTGGATGTCGGCGCCGGCCAGCGGCTCAGTGCTCTGCGCTGGGGAGTCGCGCCGCCGGAGCTGGTGCTGCTGCACGGCGGCGCGCAGAACGCGCACACCTGGGACACCGTGGCGCTGGCCATGGGTCGTCCGCTGCTGGCGCCCGACCTTCCCGGGCACGGCCATTCGGGCTGGCGGGACGACCGCGACTACTGGCCGGTGCGTAACGCCGAGGCCGTCGCCGAGGCGATGCGGGCGCTGGTCCCGACCCCCGTTCCGGTGGTCGGGATGTCGCTGGGTGGCCTCACAGCGATCCGGCTCGCCGCCGCCGCGCCTGAGTTGGTCACCTCGCTCGTCGTCGTCGACGTCACCCCCGGGGTCACCATGGAGAAGTCGGCGCCCATCGTGAGCTTCGTGCAGGGCCCGGAAAGCTTCGCGAGCTTCGAGGAATTGCTCGAACGCACGATGGCGCACAACCCGACCCGGACGGAGAGCTCACTTCGCCGCGGCATCCTGCACAACGCCCGACCCCGAGCTGACGGGCGCTGGGTGTGGCGCTACGACCGGTTGCGGCCACCCGGCGCCGAGCTCGACTTCGGGCACCTCTGGGACGACCTCGGAGGCGTCCAGGTACCGATCCTGCTCCTCATCGGGGATGACTCGGGCGTCGTAGCGGCCGAGGACGTCGAGGAATTCCGGCGACGCCGGCCCGGCACCCGGGTGGAGCGCGTGGCGAGGGCCGGCCACTCGATACAAGGCGATCAACCGGTGCGGCTGGCCGAACTCATCACCGAGTTCACCGCGCCACGCAGTTGAAGTTATTGGTTCAACGATTTAACTTAGTGCGAGTACGCACCGACGAGACCTGAGGATGTGACCGTGCCGGTTACCCGGATGACCTTCGGCGACGTTTCGCGCGCCCACCGGCGCAGCTTTCCGGAGGGCCTGGCGCTGATCGACGGAGCCACGCGGCTCACCTGGCCGCAGTTCGACGATCGCACCACGATGCTGGCTGACGCGCTTCGCCAGGTCGGCGTCGGCGTCGGCGATCGCCTCCTATGGCTGGGGCAGAACTCGGGGAAGGTCTACGAGCTGCTCAGCGCCGCCGCGAAGATCGGAGCGATGGTCTGCCCCGGCTACTGGCGCTGGTCACCAGCCGAGATGGCCTTTGCCATCGAGGACTTCTCCCCCGCCGTCATCATCTGGCAGGAGGAGGAGACCGGTCCCACCGTGCGAGCTGCCCGCGAACTGGTCGGCGACCGCCACAAGGCGTTGTGGCTGCAGCACGACGCCGAAGGCGCCAACCCCTACGAGGAGTTCCTCGCCACCGGCTCGCCCGTCGATCCCGAGGACGAGATCTCGCCCGACAACGCGCTGCTGGTGATCTACACCGCCGCCATCTCCGGAACGCAGTCCGGATCGATGCTGAGCCAGGCGAACCTGTTGGCCACCGGCGTCGTCAGTGCCTGGGCCGGCGACATCGGCTGCGAGACCGTCTTTCTCAACAGCGGGCCGATGTTTCATATCGGCAATTTCCAGTTCTTCGGTATTCCGACGTTCGTGCACGGCGGCACCAACGTCGTGATCCCCCGGGTGACCGACACGGAGGTGCTCGGAACGATCGCGGACGAGCACGTCACCCGGGCCTACCTGATGCCCGCGACGATCGCTCAGGTGGTCGCACTCAACGAGACCGAGCAGCGCGACCTCTCCGCGTTCCGGGCCACATTCGCCGGCCCGCTGTGGCAGGGCACCGTCGCCGACGACACCAGCCGCTTCGTGCGCGCCGAAGGCGGGGTGGGCAAGGGTTACGGGCAGACCGAGCTCACCGGGATGAACGCGCTGCGCGCCTTTGGCGACGGCGGCATCGGCAACGCGGGCAGGCCAGCGCCGTTGATGCAGATCCGGCTGCTGGATCCCGATGGCCAGGAGGTACCGGTCGGTCAGATCGGCGAGATCTGCGCGCGCGGCGACGTGGTGCATCTCGGGTACTGGAACCGCCCGCAGGAGAATGCCGAGCGCTGGGCTCACGGCTGGTGGCATACGAGGGATCTCGGGCAGCTCGAGCCCGACGGCAGCATGACCTTCGTCGGAACGATGACCCGCATGATCAAGTCTGGCGCCGAGAACATCTTCCCGGCTGAGGTGGAGCGCGCGCTCGTCGCACACCCTGCCGTGAAGGAGGCCGGGATCATCGGGGTTCCGAACGAGCGCTGGCTGCAGGACGTGAAGGGGATCGTGGTCCTCCACGAGGGTGCCAGCGCGACCCCCGCCGAGCTGATCGATCACTGCAAGAGCCTCATCGCGTCCTACAAGAAGCCGAAGTCGGTCGAGTTCGTCGAGGCTTTGCCCCGGCAGGGCGCGGCACTCGACTACGACGCTCTCGACGCGATGTTCGGCGGCGGTGGCTATCCCGGCGGCACCTCCCTCGGCGCCGGCAAGTAACCCCACAAGATCAACGCACCCATGATCATGGTTTGGGGCCTGTCAAACGCTTGAGACCATGATCATGGGTGCGTTGATCTTGGACGCGGGCCGTCCGCGAGGTCGAGGATCGGCAGCGAGCGGTCGGCGCGGTCGGCGAAGCCCCCGAGCTTCGGACGGTTCACCCGGTGATGCCGAAACGCTCGAGGCCGTAGCAGGCGATCGCATTGCCGCGCAGGAACTGCCACGTCTCGTACTCGGACAGCCCCGCCGCCGTGGTGATCTTGGCCGCTGTCTCCCGCGAGTGCGGGAAGGTGGAATCCCCGTGGGGGTAGTCCGTTTCGAACATGATCTGGCTCATCCCGATGCGATCGCGCATGGCGAGCCCCACCTGGTCGTCGAAGATGCAGCCGAAGATCCGGCCGGGGACGTAACTGCTCGGTGGCAACGGGACCTTGTCCTGCGTGTTCGCGTAGGCACGCGCGTGGTCCCAGGCTTCGTCCAGGCGCTCGAGCAGGAACGGCATCCACCCGACCTGCCCTTCTGACAAGGCGATCCGCAGTGTGGGAAAGCGCGCCAGGATGCCGCTCGTGAGCCAGTCGACCAGGGCGTGCGAGGCGCCTTCGAAGGTAAGGGCGATGATCACCAGGGGCGGCGCATCGGCGCTGGTACGGCTGAACGTCGAGGACGAGCCGATGTGCATGTTGACGACCGTGTCGGTCTCCTCGCAGGCCTGCCACAGCGGGTCCCACGCGTCGGTGTGCACGCTGGGCAGTTCGAGGGCGGCGGGGTTCTCGGAGAACGCGATGGCGTGGCCACCGAGGCTCGCGCAGCGCCGGACCTCCGCGGCAGCCAGGATCGGATCCCACATGGGCAGGATCGTCAACGGGATGAGCCGGCCATGGGCGTCGTCAGCGCACCACTCCGTGAGCATCCACGTGTTGTAGGCCTGGACGCACGCGAGGGCGAGGGCGCGGTCGCCGCGCTCGAGGAACGTCTGCCCGCAGAAGCGCGGGAAGGTCGGAAAGCAGAGCGACGCCTCAGTGTGGTTGCGGTCCATGTCGGCCAGCCGCGCGCTGCGGTCGTAGCAGCCGGGCAGGATGTCATCGAAGAGCACCCCGCGGTTGTGCATCTGATCGCGCGGGAAGCTGACCGCCGCGAACCCGCCGGTGACGGGATAGAGCATCCCGTCGTAGGACCAGCAGTCGGCCCAGTAGCCGCTCGGATCCTCCTGGAAGGCCACGTGACGCGGTTCGAACTTCAGCCGGCCCGCCACCTTGATCAGGCGTGGTCCACGGTCGCGAAACGCCGCCGGCAGGTACTCCTGCCAGACGTGCGCGGGCTCGATGACATGGTCGTCGACACTGATGATGCGGGGAATCTCGGTCATGCTTTCGCCCCTTCACTGCGCAGCAACCGGCCCGGACGGACCGCAAGGTCCTGCTGCCCCTCGCGGATCACCTCGCCGTTCACCCACACCCGGTGCAGCCCGCGGCTTCCGGCCACCAGCCGATCGGCTCCGGCCGGAAAGTCCCAGACCCGGCGCAGCGGCTCGACCGCAATCGTGTCCGGATCGAACGCGACGAGATCAGCGAAGTAGCCGGGCGCGACGCGGCCGCGGCCTTCGATCCCGAAGACCTGTGCCGGATGGCCGGTAAGGCGCCAGATCGCCTTCTCCAGCGTCAGCGTGCCGGTGTCGCGTACCCAGTGTTCGAGCAAGTGGGTGGCGAACACGGCGTCGCACAGCTGGCTGGCATGGGCGCCGGCGTCGGACAGTCCGAGCAGTATCCGATCGTCCTGCAGGAGCTCGCCCAAGCACTGCGCATCGTTGTTGGCGACCACGACGCGGAAGCGGGTTTGCAGGTCGTCGTCGAGCGCCACGTCGCACATCACGTCCAGCGGGTCGACCCCGCGCTCGGCAGCGATCGTCTCCAGCGAACGGCCGTCGGCGAGTTCGGGATGCGCGACCGTCTCTTGTACGTAGACGTTGCCCCAGCCGCGGGCCCACTGGCGACGCATGTCCTCGCGGGCCCGGGCGCGCCATTCTTCGTCGCGGTAGAAGGTGCCGCGCTCGGCAGCCGGTAACGACAGCGCTTCGGCGAACGCATCAGCAGTGGCGAACGGGGCCGGTTCGGCCAGGGTGACCTGAAAGACGATGGGGCGGCAGGCCACTTGCGGCCAGACGTCGCCGCCGAAGTCCGCCGCCTTGTCCAGCACGGCGAAGGCCTCCGGCGCCGCGCTCAAGGCGGTCCAGGTGACGGGACGCCCGGTACTGCGGGAAAGTTCGGCCATCTGCCGGCTGCCGAAGTCAGGCCCTTTGGTGATGGCGAACGTCCCCTGGCCACGCTCGGCCAGAGGTTCGGCCAGCGCCTGCAGTTCCTCGACAGCGGCCAGCCTGCTCGGCACCGGCTTGCCCCAGGCCCCGGCGTGAGCGGGCTGACGGGAGGAGGCGAATCCCACCGCCCCGGCTTCCAGAGCCTCGGCCACGAGTTCGCGCATCCGCTCGATCTCCTCAGGCGTGGCGGCGCGGTCGGCGGCCTGCTCGCCCAGGACATAGAGCCGGAGCGGGGTATGGCCGAGCATGACAGCGGCGTTCAGCCGCGGCCGGCTGGCCTGGACCGCGTCGAGGTACTCGGGGAAGGATTCGAAGGTCCAGGGGATCCCGGCGGCGAGTGCCTCGACCGACATGCCCTCGACGTTCTCGAGCGTGCGCGCGATGGTCTCGCGGCCTTCAGGCCGGGTGGGCGCGATGCCGAAGCCGCAATTGCCCATGACGACCGTCGTCACGCCGTGCCAGGACGAGGGAGTGAGGTCTGGATCCCACAGGATCTGAGCGTCGTAATGCGTATGGCAATCGATGAAACCGGGCGCCAGCACCAGGCCGGTGAGGTCGACGACGTCGCCGCCCTCCCCCTGCCCAGCCGCCGCTACCGCCGTGATGCGGTCCCCTTCGAAGACCACATCGGCGTCCCTCAGGGGACCTCCCGTCCCGTCGGCCAGCCGGGCTCCGCGCAACACCGTCATATTCGTTGCCTCCTTCGAGCAAACTAAAGCGGCCGTTTTATCTAGTCAAGGTCCTAGGCTGTCTCCCATGGACGGGACGGCGGCGCGCACCCAGCCGCCCCGGCGCGCCGACGGCCGGGCCACGGCGGAGCAGTTGGTCGTCGTCGCGGAGCGGCTGTTCTCCGAGCGCGGCGTGGAGGCCGTGTCGCTTCGCGAGGTCGGGAAGGCGGCCGCGTCGCGCAACACCGCTGCAGCGCAGTACCACTTCGGAGGCAAGGAGGGATTGGTACGGGCGATCGTCGCGCGCCGCGCTCCGCTGCTCAACGCGCGGCGGCTGGAACTGCTGGCCGAAGTCGACGCCGCTGCCAAGCGCCGCGAAAGTCCGCCGAGCATCCCGGAACTGGCGCGCGTTCTCGTGTTGCCTCTGGTGGAGGAGTCCGGTCGCGGATCGCACTACGTAGGCTTCCTGTCGCGACTGGCGATGGAGCGCCACCGCGCGCCATGGGTGGCCGCGCTCGACGAGCAGTCGGCCAGCAGCTTCGACGCAGTGGCGACCCGCTTGCGCGTCTTGCTTCCCGGGCTGGACAGCCGGCGTTTCCGCCGCCGGCGCGACATGCTGGTGCAACTTGTCGTGACCTCACTGGCCGCGTGGCAGCAGACCGCGCAGGCAAACCCAGACGCCGGCCGGCGGCGTGACGAATACGTCCGTGACCTGCTCGAAGCTGCAGTTGGGGTGCTCGTGGCACCTGTCGGCGCCCAAGGCACCGATCCCCGGGTCAGGACCTGATCACCGAACTCGCCAACCGGTCGCCGGCCGATCGCGGTGATGGGACACTAACGCGTTCGGCAAGGATCGGGTTATGCTCAACGTCGCATGATGATATAGACGATTCTGACTGAGCGACCGGACCGTGAGTCCGGCAAGGGCTGCCTCCCGAGGAGGGACGATGGTGGGACGCATCTTCGACTGCGACCAGCACATGTACGAGACGCCTGACGCGTTCACCCGGCACATCGCGCCGGAGTGGGCGCACCGCACGGTCAAGCCCGTCACCCTTGCCAACGGCGAGGACATCATCCTCATGGGCGAGCGGATCCTGGTGGCCGTCGAGCCGGAATTCGGCAAGGCCTACAAGCCCGGCTCGCTCAAGGAGATGCTCAAGCAGATGAGCACGGGCGCTCCGTCCGAGACCTACATGTTCGAGCCGATGAAGGCCGAGTACCAGGATCGCGACTCACGCTTGGCCCGGATGGATGAGCAGGGGCTCGACGCGACCATCGTTTACCCGGGCAGCTGGGGCCTCATGGCCGAGGCGTACATGCGCCAGCCCGACATGCTTTTCGCCAACCTGCACGCCTTCAACCTCTACATGAATGAGCAATGGGGTTTCGCCTACCAGGACCGCATCTTCGCCCCGGCAACGCTGTCGCTGAAAGATGTCGATCTCGCCGTCAAGGAGCTCGACTTCGTCCTCGAGCAGGGCGCGCGCTTCATCCTGCTGCCCACCGGTCCCGCGTACGGCCGAAGCCCGGGCGACCCCTACTTCGATCCGATCTGGAGCCGCATCAACGAGGCGAAGGCCACCGTCGCCTACCACATCACGGAGAACTACTACAACGCCAACCTGGCGCCGGCGTGGGGCCATGACCCCGATCCGATTCACTTCCGGATGTCGGCGTGGCAGTGGCAGCACACCTACGGCGAGCGGCCGATCATGGAGACGATCTCGGCCCTCATCTTCGACAACCTCTTCGGCCGTTTCCCCGATATCCACGTGCTGGCAAGCGAATTCGGGGCCTCCTGGACCCCGCACTTCGTCGCTCACATGGACAAGAGCCGCGGTATGGGACGCAACGGCCCGTGGATCGGCGGCCCGCTTTCCGAGCGGCCGAGCCAGCTCTTCCGCAAGCATGTCCGGGTGGTGCCCTACCCGGAAGACGACCCGGTCGAGATCATCAACCAGCTCGGTTTCCACGAATCCACCGTCATGGGGTCGGACTTCCCGCACGCCGAGGGGCTCGCCGAACCGGCTGATTTCCGCAAGCTCCTCGACGGGCTCAGCGCGGACGTCCAGGACGACATCATGTACAACACCGGCGCGCAACTCGTGGCCCGGTAAGGAGATTGATGACCACCACTGAAACCGCACCGGCCCCTGCAAGTGCGGCAGTCCCCTTGCTCGCTCCTGGAATGACCTGGGAGGACATGACACCGGGGAGCGCATTTCGCACTGCCTCCCGCACCGTCACCGAGTCCGATCTGATGACGTTCATCCAGTGGGCCGGGTTCAACGAACCGCTGTTCACCGACGCGACGCATGCTGCTGCCGGCGGCTACACCGGACGGCTGCTCCCCGGGGCGATGGTCTACTGCCTCGCCGAAGGGCTGATCCTGCAGACGAACGCGTTGCATGGCACGGGCCTGGCGTTCCTGTCGATGGAACTGCGCGTCAAGAGCCCGACCTACGTCGGCGACACCTTGCACGCGATCGTCGAGACGGTGTCAGCGCGGCCCACCAGCAAGCCCGGACGCGGCATCGTGGCCAGCCGGGTCACGGTGCGCAACCAGCACGATGACGACGTCCTGGAATTCACTCCGGTGCGCATGATCCGGGGACGCGACTTCGCCGAGCACTGAGCACCCGGCTACTGCTCCGGAGCGGCCGGGTCGATCCGGCCGTACGCGCTGTCCAGACCCTCGAACGTGGGGGCGCGCCGTTCGACGAAAGACGCGACGCCCTCGGCATAATCGGCCCGCTCGCGAGCCGTTTCGAGGATGGCGTTCGATCGCAGCCGCGACTGCTCGACGCTCGAGAGCGCGTCGGCCAGCAGCTGGCGCTTCACCTGAGCCATCGCCCACGGAGCGCAGTTCTGTGCCACGTCCGTCGCCCAAGCGATTGCCGAATCGAGGAGGGCTTCGGGTTCGACGCAGCGGTGCGCGAGCCCGACGACAGCGGCCTCGTCTCCGCGCATGACTCGGCACGAGAGCAACAGTTCTGATGCCCGGGAAGCCCCGATGAGCCGGGGAAGCACCCAGGTGACCGCGTCCTCAGAGGCCAGGCCGCGCCGGGTGAACGACGGGGTCCACTTCGCCAGCGGCGTCGTGAACCGGACGTCACACATCAAGGCCTGCACGAAACCGATGCCGGCACACGCGCCGTCGACTGCGGCAATCATCGGTTTGGGAACCCCGAGCGCATACGTCTGCGGCCGGCGCTCGGGTCGCTGGTAGGTCGGATCGCCGCTGGAAGCGCGCTGCAGGTTGCGAAAGTTCATGCCTGGGCAGAAGGTTCCCGATGCGCCGGTGACGACGATGGCGCGGACGGCAGGGTCAGCTGTCGCTTCGTCCAGCAGCTCGAAGTAGCGCGCTTCCATGTCGTAATCCCAGGCGTTGTGCCCGCCCGGCCGGTTCAGCGTCAGGACCAGAACGCCGGAACCGGCCAGCTGCCGCAGCACGGTGTCATCCCGGGCCATCATCCACACCTCGAACGGTCAGGAGGTCGGCTCGCGGGGCAGGCCGAGCACTCGTTCGGCAACAATGGAACGCTGGATCTCCGAGCTTCCCGCATAGATCGTGTGCGCACGACTGAACAGGAAGCTTTGCTGCCAGCGGGTCAGCCCGCCGGCTGGCACCACCTGGGAAGGCAAGCCGAGCAGATCCATCTCCAGTTCGCCCAGCCGCTGGTGCCATTGCGACCAGAAGAGCTTGCCGATCGAGCTCTCCGGCCCCGGGCGACCCGAACGGCCGACCTCGGTGACCGTGCGGTATCCGGTGCAACGCATGATGTGCAGCCCTATGTAGGCATCGGCCAGTTGCTGGCGGACCATCGGGTCGTCGGCGCGCTGCAAGTTGCGCGCCTGCTCGACGAGAGCCCAGAACTCCTGCGCGAAACGCACCTGCTGGCCGAGGAACGCGGTGCCCCGCTCGAACGACAGCGTCGCCATCGCCGCCTTCCAGCCATCACCAGGCTCGCCGACGATCAGATCGGCGGTGGTACGCGCCCCGTCCAGCCAGACCTCGTTGAATTCCGAGGTTCCGGTGAGCTGGCGGATGGGACGTATCTGCACCCCGGGCTGGTCGACCGGCACCAGCAGGAACGACAAACCCTTGTGCTTGGGCGCCGCGGAATCGGTACGTGCGAGCACGAAAATCCAGTCTGCGGTCTGCGCCTGGGAGGTCCAGGTCTTCTGGCCTTCCAGGACCCATTCGTCGCCGTCCCGCCAGGCGCGGGTGCGCGCCGCGGCCAGATCGCTTCCCGCGCCCGGCTCGCTGAATCCCTGACACCATTGCTCGTCGCCGCGCAGGATCGGCGGCAGGAAACGCTGCTTTTGCGCCTGCGTACCCATGGCGATCAGGGTGGGGCCGAGCAGCCCCTCACCGAAGAAGGCCCGCACCGGGGCGTGAGCCCGCGCGTACTCCTCGTGCCAGACCAGCGACTGGGTGACGGTGGCGCCGCGACCGCCGAACTCGCTCGGCCAGTCGATACCGATCCAGCCGCCGCGTCCGAGTTCGCGTTCCCAGGCCAGGCGCAGCTCAGCCGCTGTTGACAGATCGGCACCGAGCCCGCGCAACTCATCCGAGAGGTGGTCCTGCAACCAGCCGCGAACCTCGAGACGAAATTTCGCGTCCTGCTCGGAGTCAGCCAGATCCACGGCTGGGTCCCGTCGCCGCCCGCAAGCCGGCCATGCCGGCGCTGTCGATGTACTCCTCCACCGCCGCGATGAGCCCGGTGCCCGAGAGCGTGACGACGAGGCAGGAGGGCACGTCGAACGCGTTCCCATCGGGGAAGGTGCCGCGCATGCGATGACGTTGCACGAAACCGTCGCTGGTCGCCACATGCCGCACGTCAGCGAACTCCAAGTCAGGAACCTTCTTGCGAAGCCAGCCGCCCAGCCGCAGGTTCTCGTCCAAGGTTTGGACCACGTCGTCGGTGTTGTGCCAGATCCGGGCCGCCGGATCGCAGATGGCGCGCATGCCGTCGTCGGCACCGGCGGCCATGGCCGCGGCATAACGCTGCGCGACCGCGAGTGCCGGTGAGTCGCTCATGCGCTGGGCTCGGAACCGACGACGCTGACGAACGACACGCATTCGCCCGGCCGGCCGCCGAGATTGTGAGTGAGGCCGAGGGTCCGGCCCTGACCGACGGTCGCGATCCTGCGCTCCGGCGGGGCCTCACCTCGTAGCTGCAGCCAGCACTCGAACATCATGCGAAGCCCGCTTGCCCCGATGGGATGGCCGAAGGCCTTCAGGCCGCCGTCCGGGTTGACCGGCAGCTCGCCCTCCAGGTCATACGTTCCGGCGAGTACCTCTTTCCAGCCGAAGCCGCGCTCGGCGAATCCCAGGTCTTCCATGAGGACGAGCTCGGTCGGCGTGAAGCAGTCGTGCACTTCGGCGAGGGCGAGCTGCGCGCGCGGATCGGTGACGCCGGCCTGCGCGTACGCGTCCGCTGCGCTGGCGACGACTTCGGGGAACGTGGTGAAGTCGTAGTCGGGATCGCTCGTGCCGGTGGCCGGTCCGGCGACGAACGACAGGCCTTTCACGTACAGCGGCTTGTCGGTGTAGCGATGGGCCTGCTCGGCCGGCACGACAATCGCAGCGGCGCTGCCATCGGAGACCCCGCTGCAGTCGAACACCCCGAGCGCACCGGCGATCAGCGGCGCGCCGCAGATCGCGTCCTGGCTGACCTCCTTGCGGAATTGCGCCCGCGGGTTGCGCGCGCCGTTGTAGTGGTTCTTCCAGGCGATGCGGGCCAGCACGTCCTTGAGTTCGCTGTCGTCGACCCCGTAGCGCTTCGCGTAGGCCGGGGCGAGCAGGCTGAACGCTGCCGGAGCGGTCAGATCGCTGCCGGTACCGTCACCCGGAACGGGGGTGGTGACGAGCCCTGAATAGCCGGAGTCCTTGAGCTTTTCCACGCCGACCGCCATCGCCATCTCGTAGGCTCCGGACGCGACGGCGTAGCAGGCGTTGCGCAGCGCTTCGGAGCCGGTGGCGCAGTAGTTCTCGACCCTCGTGACCGGCTTGTTGGACAGCCGCAGCGCCCGCGAGAGCGTCAGGCCGCTCGTTCCCGATCCCATCGTGCCCAGCCAGTAGGCGTCGATATCGTCTCGAGTGACACCTGCAGATGCCATGGCGGCCTGGGTCGATTCGATGAGCAAATCCGAGACACCCTTGTCCCAGTGCTCGCCGAAGGCGGTGCAGCCCATCCCGACGATGGCGACCTTGTCACGGATCCCTCGGGACGCCATCTCAGCTCTCCTTGCTCGAGGCGTTGGCCGCTCCAGCGGCAGGACGCGCTTTCCAGAAATAGTTGTGCACGCCGTTGCCCGCGGTGAGCAGGCGGCGGAAGGTCATCTCGACGCGCTGGCCGATTGCCGGCGCGCCGGGACTGTCGGTCAGCTCGCAGTCCAGCCGGCCACCCCCGTCGAAGTCGACGACGACGCCGATCATCGGTGGGCTCGGGGTGAAAGCGAGACGGTCGACGGTGAAGGTGGCCACGGTGGCGGGCAGGTCGGCCAGCGCGATCGGCTCCATCTCGTCGACGCTGAAGCAGTGCTGGCATACCCGTGCGGGCGGCAGGTGACGCGTGGCGCAGCGGCTGCACTGCGAGGCGACGAATCCGTACTTCCACGCGGTACTGCGGGCCGACGGCGGCGCCGCCGGCGCCACCGGATCAGGGCGCCGCGGAGGCTCGCGGTCCAAGAATCCCTTCCAGGTCAGGAAGGTCGGGTAGGGCAACGCGTCGTTTCCTGCCGCGATCTGGGCGGCAACACTGACTGCAGCCCGGTGGGCAGGAAGGTCCGTCGTCGCCCGCCAGACGGTCGCCGTAGCGCCGTCGGCGAGCACGACGAGCACGATGCGATCCCCCGGCTCAGCCCGATCCAGCACGTCGGCCAGCAGGACTCCGGGCTGAGCGGTTCCAGGGTTGCCGATCGACTCGGACAGATCGCCGGCAACGGCCTCCTTGCGCACTCCCGCCCGAGCCGTAAAGCTCCGCCCGGCGCGCGCGTGGGTGCCAGCAACGATCAGGTGGTCGATCTGATCTGGGGTGAGCTCGGCCTCCTTGATGGCGGCGGCGAACGCGGCGTCGGCCAGCGGCAGGTAGGCCTGCTCGCCGAAGCGCTCCTCCCAGACCCTGGACGCCGAAGCACCCGGCGCGCGCCAGCGGTCGAGGAACTCCGCAGACGCGGTGGCCTTCCCGACCAGTTCGGCGAGGACCGGCGCCGCGCCGGCGGGACCGAGAACGAAAGCGGCCGCTGCATCACCACCGCCCGACTCGTCGGCGCTACCCGGCAATCCGACGCGGGTGTCGGAAAGCACCACGAGCGTCTGCAGTTCGGCCGCAGCGGCCGCCAGACCCTGCAGCAACGCACCGACGCCGCTGCGCACGGCTCCCCCGAAGTCGGCGGCCAGGACCCGCTCGTCGCACCGCAAAGCCGCCGCAACCGCCGTGGCGTTGGTCTTGTCGACGTAAGCCGGAGCGGTCGTCGAGAACAGCAGCTGGTCCGGGCTGACCGAGCGGCCCCGCAACGCGATCCTGGCCGCTTCGACACCCATGGACGTGGTGTCTTCGTCGTAGGAGGCGACCGATCGTGCCCCCTTGCCCCCGCCCGCGCCGAGCGCGCCGGCTATCGCCTGGCGCTGCAGCCGCCAGTAGGGAACGTAGCTGCCGTACGCCGTGATGCCGACCGGAACGCTCACGCCATCTCCTGACTCACGAAGGCCGACTCGAACCTACAGAATCCTACATCTCATTTAGCTATCTTCTGCTGAGCGTCCTGGCCGGCGAGCCAGGCCTCGTGGCGGGCGAAGTGGCCGCCGTCGCGCGCCACGAGAATCGCCTGCGCGCTGGCGAGCTCGGCCCCGGTGGCGGCCAGGCAGAGCGTCGCGTCGATGTACCAGCGGCTGCCTTCCTGCCGGGTGAGCTCCGCGCGCGCCACCAGCGGGCGCTCGATCGGCACCGGGCGGATGAAGCGAACGCTCAGCTGCCCGGTGACCGCCAGCTGGCCGCGCAGCAGCGGCACGTGACCCACGACCTCGTCCAGCACGCCGGCTGTCCATCCACCATGCGCGACCTGGGGACCGCCCTCGCTGTCAGTTGGGCACGACAGCGCGTAGACCACGACGTTGTCCGACTCGAGAACCTCAGACTCGATGCCGAGCCGGCACTTGCCGATCAGCCGGCACGCCCCGCACAGCGCCACCCCCGTCGACGAGCGCGGCGGTTCCTGCCAATCACCACCGACCCAGGGCACGCCAAAAGCATAACCTAGCTAGATAATTTTGCGGGGTGCTGTTGACGGCCGGTCCAACCAGGTACAGGTTTGATTGCCATGGCGTGGGAATTCGAGACTGATCCGGAATGGCAGGAGCAGCTCGACTGGGTGCGCGAGTTCGTCAAGGTCGAGGTCGAACCGCTCACCCTGCTCTGGCCGCAGCTGCACCACACGCCGCCGCCGGCCTGGCTAAAGACCGTCATCGATCCCCTGAAGGACCAGGTGCGGGCGCGCGGGCTCTGGGCCTGCCACCTCGGCCCCGAACTCGGCGGCAAGGGCTACGGCCAGGTCAAGCTCGCGCTGCTGAACGAGATCCTCGGACGCGACGAGTGGGCACCGACCATCTTCGGCACCCAGGGTCCGGATACCGGCAACGCCGAAATCCTTGCCCACTACGGCACCGCCGAGCAGCAGCGGCGCTACCTCGAGCCGCTGCTGAACGGCGAGGTCTTCTCCTGCTTCGCCATGACCGAGCCGCACGCCGGATCCGACCCCCGTGAGTTCACCACCCGGGGTGTGCGGGACGGCGACGGCTGGGTCATCGACGGGGAAAAGTTCTTCTCTTCCAACGTGCACGAGGCCGCCTTCCTGATCGTCATGGCGGTCACCGACCCCGATATCGATCCGGTACGCGGAATGAGCATGTTTCTCGTACCCGCCGACACCCCCGGCATCGAAATCCTGCGGCCCACCGTCACCCTCGGCGAGCGGCCGGCGGAGGGGGCGATGCTGCATCCCCACGTCCGCCTCTCGGGGGTACGCGTCCCGGCCGAAGGGCTGCTCGGAGGCGAGGGGAATGCTTTCGTGGTCGCCCAGACCCGGCTCGGCGGCGGCCGGGTGCACCACTCGATGCGGGCGGTCGGCACGGCCCAATGGGCGATGGACATGATGTGCGAGCGGGCGCTCTCCCGGCGGGCGCAGGGGACGCTGGTCGCGGAAAAGCAGCTGGTACAGCAGGCGATTGCCGAGTCGTGGACGCAGATCCAGAGCTTGCGGCTGCTCGTCTTGCAGACCGCGTGGCAGATCGACCAGGCGACCGCCACCGGGCGCCACGCCGCCGTGCGCGGCGAGGTCGCGGCCATCAAGAACCTCGGCGCGAAGGTGGTGCATGACGTGGTGGAACGCGCCGTACACCTGCACGGCGCGCTAGGCGCGAGCGATGAGATGCCACTGGCTCGGATGTGGCAGGTGGTGCCGCAGTACGCCATCTGGGACGGCCCCACCGAGGTCCACGTGACCACGCTCGCCCGGCAGGTCCTCAAGCGCTACACGGCTTCGCCTTCACTGTGGCCGTCGGAGTGGCTTCCGGCCAAGCTGGCAGCCGCGCAGCAGCGGTACGGCGACGCGCTCGCCGCGCAGGCGCAGTACGAGGCCGCGCACCCCCGCGGGCCGCTCACCCGAATGCACGGCGTGCTGCCCCTCGCCGCCTCCTAATCGAGCGCCAGGGAACGTCCCACGATCTCCTTCATGATCTCGTTGCTGCCGGCGTAGATCCGCTGCACCCGGCTGTCGCGCCAGAGCCGGGCGATCTCGTACTCGTTCATGTAGCCGTAGCCCCCGAACAGCTGCAGGCAGCGATCGACCACCTGACACTGCGTATCGGTGGTCCACTGCTTCAGCCCGGCGGCGTCCTCGGCGGAGAGCCGGCCGGAAACGTGCTCGACGACCGCCTTGTCGACGTAGGCCTGGGCGACCTCGCACAGGGTCTTGACCTCCGCCAGCTCGAAGCGGGTGTTCTGAAACCCGCCTAGTGTCTGACCGAAGGCTTTGCGGTTACGGACGTATTCGACCGTGAGCGACAGGGCGCGCCACATGACCGCCGTGGCGGCGACGCCCGCACCGAGCCTTTCCTGGGGGAGGTTGCTCATCAGGTAGCCGAAGCCCTTGTTGAGCTCTCCCAGCAGGTTGCTCGCGGGCACCCTGACGTCGCGGAAGAAGAGCTCCGAGGTGTCCTGCGAGCGCTGGCCGATCTTGTCGAGGTGACGGCCCCGCTCGAAGCCCGGCGTTCCGGCCTCGACGACGATGAGGCTGATGCCCTTGTGGCGCGCCGCCGGTTCGGTCTTCAACGCCACCACGACGGCATCGAGCAAGACGCCGTTGGTGATGAAGGTCTTGGCGCCGTTGATGACGTAACCGTCGCCGTCGCGCACCGCGGTGGTGATCAGGCTCGCCACGTCGCTCCCGGCGCCCGGCTCACTGATCGCGAGACCCCAGATCAGGTCGCCGCTTACTGAACGCGGCAGCCAGCGGGCCTTCTGCTCGTCGGTGGAAAGATCCAGCAGGTACGGCGGCATGACGTCGCTCTGCAGGCCGAACCCGAGCCCCGGGCTGCCCGTCCCGTAGACCTCTTCGGCGAGCACCTGCGAGTAGCGGTAGTCCTTGATTCCCTGACCGCCGTACTCTTCCGGGGCTTCCCACAGCAGCATTCCGGCTGCCCCGGCCGTGCGCCAGAGCTCGCGATCGACGTGCCCCTGCCGCTCCCATTCCTCGACGAACGGCGCGCACTCCTTGGAGAAGAACGAGCGGCACAGATCGCGAAACGCCTCGTGCTCCGGCTCCAGATGGGTGCGCAGCATGCGTCCAGCTCCAGTCTCTGCGTGAGAACAGCTTAATCTACTATCGATATCAGTCCGTTGATCCGGGAGCCTCGAGGCGCTCCACCTGTACGCGGTAAAGCCGGTCGGCTAGCCTGCGGCGTATGGCGATCACGCGGCCGGATCGGGCCCGCCTCACCCGCGATGACGTGGTGACGGCCGCCCTGGAGCTCACCCGTGAGGTCGGGTTGTCGGGCCTGACCATGCGCGGGCTGGCTGACGCACTCGCCGTGACGCCGATGGCCGCCTACCACTGGGTCGACTCCAAGCAGGCGCTCATCAACCTCGTCCTCGAGTCGGTCCAGGAGGAGATAGCCCTCACGCCGCGCAGCGGTTCATGGCGAGAGCGCCTGGCGGCGCTGGCCATTGCTACGCGATCGGCGGTCCTCCACTACCCGGATGTGGGGGCCGCTCTGCTCGCCGCGCCGGCGGGTCCGCGCGCCCGCGAGCTGATGGCCGAGGCCCTGAACCTGCTGCGGGACGCCGGATTTCGCGGTACACGGCTCGGGCATGCCTGGTCGACCTACCACTCGTTCATGCTGGGCCAGGTCACGCTCGCGTCCATCGGGGCTCGTCCGCGCGCGGCGCAATCGAAGGATGACGTCGTGCGCGGGTTGGCAAGCGCCGGCAGCGATGCCTCGTTCGCGTGGGGTCTGGATTTCCTGCTCGGGTCGCTCGAGCAGGCGGCGAGTGGCTCCTGAAGGTCCCACTCAGCCGGTGCGGCGCACGCCATGCCCGGGGACGGTCTCGCCCCACGCCATCCACGCCTGCGGCTGACGGGTTTCCCCGACCCGGCGCATCAAGCCTTCCTGCTGGGGATTCGGCAGCCGGCCGAGCAGCATGCGTCCCCGGGGATCAGGAACCAGCTCCCACTCCTCACCGTCCATGGACATCCGGATGCCGTCATGCCAGTAGCCGTCGGCAGCTCGCGTGATCTCCAGGTCCATGGAGGTCGCCGCGCGCACCCGGCCGGTGTCGTCAGCCACCAGGCCGACGTGAAAGCGCCCCTGGCCGTAGAGGAAGTGACCGATCTCGATCTGCCCGTCGTCCCATTGGGTCGCCCACGAGTACCAGGTGAGGTACCGGACGTCGGGCAGCGGATCCTTCGTGACGTACAGCCGACCCCCGGGTAGCAGGTACGCCTCTTCGAGGAAGATGAAGCCGCGCACCGTTCGCTCGAGCACCGTTCCCTCGACCAGCCAGGTCTGCGTGGGGTAGTACAGCGCGGCCCTGCTACCCGGCAGATACCACTGCAGGCCCGAGCACACCCGTCGCCCCGCGAGCGACACGAGCCCTTCCTCGATCCAGCGAAGTGTGGGCCCGTCCGTCTCCAGCCGCATATCAGCCCGCTCATCGCCGCGAGCGCTGAAGACGGCCGAACCCGCGACCAGCGCCCGCTCGATGTCGTCGCTGGAGGCAGCGGCCTTCGCCTCGCGGCGTATCGCCAGACCGTCGGCGTCCTGGCTGTCCATGACGATGAGCCGGCTGCCCAGGGACTGCTGGCCGGCAAGCCCGGTCACCACGCCCGCGGGCGGTATCCGGCGCATCAACGACAGGGGCTGGCCGCGCTCGTCGCGAACGGTTCCCCAGACATAGGTGCCCTCCCGGCACAGGCCGAGAATCTCCCTGTCGTCAAGGAAATCCGCCGGGTCAACATCACGGGCACCGGCGAGCGCGGCGCCACCGAAGTCCCCTCGCCCCATGGGTGCGTCAGTCATGGTGACCTTTCCTGTGGGGCAGCACTTCGCTGCCGTGCTCATCGAGTAGCGGCGGGCGGCCGTACCGCTGGCGGAGCTCACCCAGCACGAAGGGCGCTTGGACGAGTCTGAGCGCCCCGAGCCGGGGATGCTCCACCGTCGCCAGCCCGCCACGGGCCCGGATCTGCTGGTCGCGGGCAATATCGCTGGCGCCGGCCGACAGTCCGGCGGGAACCCCGGCTTCGCCGAGGGTTCGGACCACGTCGTCGCTGCCCGTGGCCGCCGCCCACGCGGTCACCGCTGCATCGACCGCGCTGCGTTGGGCGACGCGCTCGCGGCGGCGGGTGGGAGCATCGATCCCGGTGGCTGCGTGGAACGCCAGCCACTCGGCGTCGGTCCGCACGCCGATCGCCACCCAGCGCCCGTCCTTCGCGCGGTAGCAGTCGTAGGGGACGCAGCAGTCCAGCGTGTTGCCCGCGCGGAGCGGATCACGTCCGCGCGAGGCGGCCAGCACCAGATGTCCCTGCAGCACGGCAAGCGCGTCTCTGGTGGCGACATCGACCACCGCCCCGCAGCCATCCGTCGCCACCTCGAGCAGGGCGCTGACGACGGCGAGCGCGCCCAGTGTGCCGCCGCGCAAATCATTGGTGTCACGCACGTCTGACGGCGCCGCGTCCGGATAGCCCGTCATCCACCCGAGGCCGCCTTCCGCGTTGAACACACTGGCGTAGCCGGGGCGATCCGCATCCAGCGCAGCGGCACCGAAACCGGAGAGAGCGAGGACGACGAGCGAGGGATTGATCGCATGAAGGACCTCGTCCCCGAGGCCCAGCCGGTCGCGCACTCCGGGCCGGAAGTTCTCCGCAAGCACGTCCGACGCCGCGACCATATCCAGCAGAAGCTGGCGATCCACAGCGTCCTTCAGGTCGAGGACGATGGACTTCTTGGCCTGGTTGAGGTCCATGAAACGCACCGAGGAATCCAGGTCAGCATCAGGATTGTCCTGACTACGGCGGAAGATATCGGGCCGGCTCGCGGATTCGACACGGATAACCTCAGCGCCGAGAAAGGCCAGCAGTTCGGTCGCGTACGGCCCGGCCGCCACCCACGTCAGATCCAGGACGCGCAGCCCCTCCAGCGGGAGCGCGGGATTGGCCAGCGGTGGCCACTGCGCGGCTACGTCGCCGCGCAAGAGCGTGCGGTGCCAGGCCCGCACCGGCGCCATCCCACCCGAGGCGATCTCGGCGAAGAGCTCCCGGCTGCCGATGGCCTTGTCGGCCAGCACGTCACCGGGTGACAGGAACGGTCCGCCGGGACACCCGGCGGCCAGCAAGACTGCTCGCACCTGCTCCCGGTTGTGCAGCCCGGTCCACGCCTCGAGTTCCGCGGTGAGCTCGTCGGCGTTGTCGTAGCGCCGCAACCGGTTGTGAAAGCGCGGGTCCTCCACCAGGTCGGGCCGGCCGATGCCGGCGCACAGCCCCTGCCATTGGCGCTCCTCGACAGGACGCACGGCCACCCAGCCGTCGGTGCATCGCAGCGCGCCGGCATAGTCGTATCCCCGATAGGTTCGGTCAAAGTCCCGGCCCTCGGCCAGGGCACGCGAGACGGTCGTGCGGTTGAGCCCGGCCTCGACCTCCGCGCCGGCGACGTCAATCGCGATGCCGTGGCCCGAACGCTGCCGCCCGAGCAGCGCCGCGACGGTCGCGAGCGCTGCCGTGAGACCGGCGTCGTGATCGGCGAGGAACAGTCCGGCCCGCACCGGCGGGCGATCCGGGAAATCGCGAGCGACGTTCTCGCTGGGCAGGGTCGAGCCTTCGCCGCCGGCGTGATAGACCGTCAGCTCGCACCCGGCCCGATCCGCCTGCGGGCCGGTCGAGCCCCAGGGCGTGACGGTGGTGATGATCAGGCCGGGATGAGCAGCCTGCAACCCCTCGATGGTGAGCCCCAGCTGCAAGCGCCGGGCCGGCGTCCAGTCGCACACCAGCACGTCAGCACCGGGTAGCAGGTCTGTGACGGTCACCGCGTACGCCGGGTCACTCGGCGTGGTGATCCGCCGCTTGCCGCGGTTGGCATCGTCGTCGAGGCAGCGTCCGGTGGAATCCGGCCCGTCGTCGAGCTGGGTCAGGGGGTCCCCGCCGGGAGGGTCAACCTTGACGACGTCGGCGCCGAGCCACGACAGCACCTGGCTGCACCACGGTCCGGCCACCCAGGTCGAGGCATCGATGACGCGCGTGCCCGACAGCGGGCAAGGCGCGTCTTCCATCCGGGCACTCCTGGAGTCTGAAGGCAGAATCATTAATCTCTTTATACGACTAGTATGGCCCATGGCTAGCACTTCCCGCAAAGGAGCAGCAGATGGCAAACCCGGCACGCGAGGCGTGGATCATCGACGGTGTCCGCTCACCCCGAGGCCGCGGCAAGGCCACCGGGTCACTGCACGAGATCCATCCGCAGGAGTTGCTGGCTCAGGTACTGAACGGCCTGGTGGAACGAGCCGGCTTCAACGTTGCAGACGTCGAGGACGTCATCTGCGGCAACGGGATCGGGGTCGGCGACCACGCTGAATCGATCGGGCGGTTGTCGGTGCTCGCCGCAGGCTGGCCGATCGAGGTTCCGGGGGTCACCCTGAACCGGTTCTGCGGCTCCGGTCAGCAGGCTGTCACGTTCGCCGCGATGGGGGTACGCAGCGGCGAGCAGGACCTGGTCATCGGATGCGGTATCGAGTCGATGTCGCGCTGGCCGAGCGCCGAGGCGCCGTCGACGCTGGACGGTGGGAATCCCCGGCTGCACGAGCGCTATCCCACGGTGCCGCAAGGAATCTCGGCCGACCTGATCGCGACGCTGGAGCACTTCAGCAGAGCCGAGGTCGACGCTTTCGCCGCGCTCAGCCAGGAGCGTGCCGCGAAGGCACTCGCCGACGGGGCCTTCGAACGCAGCGTGATTGCGATCCACCATGCGGACGGATCGCTGGCGCTTGCGGTCGACGAGTTCCCGCGGCCCGGCACGACCGTCGAGTCGCTCGCCGGGTTGAAACCCTCGTTCGCCGCCATGGGCTCGACGGCCTTCCCCGGATTCGACCGCACCTTCGACGAGATGTGCCTGTCGGTCTATCCCGAGGCAGGACAGGTCGACCACGTGCACCATGCCGGCAACTCCTCGGGGGTGGTCGACGGCGCGAGCGCCATCGCCGTGGCCTCGCCCGAGTACGCCAAGGCGCACGGGCTTACGGCCGCGGGCGCGCATCGTCGCCACGGCCGTCGCCGGTGCGGAGCCGGTCATCATGCTCACCGCGCCGACCCCGGTGTCGCGCAAGGTGCTGGCCAAGAGCGGCCTTGCCGTCTCGGACATCGACCTCTGGGAGATCAACGAGGCGTTCGCCGCAGTGCCGCTGAAGACGATTCGCGACCTCGAGCTCGATCCCGACCGGGTCAATGTCAACGGCGGGGCCATCGCCCTCGGTCACCCGATCGGCGCCACCGGTCCGATGCTCATCCAGACCGTGCTCGACGAGTTGGAGCGCCGCGACCTCACCGTGGGTGCCGTCGTGATGTGCACCGGAGGCGGGATGGGCACCGCCACCATCATCGAGCGGCTCTGACGGCCTCCAGCACTTCGGGCCAGATCAGCGGATCACTCTCGTAAGTCGCGTAGAACGTCAGCCGCGAGGCGATGCCCGCGAAGCGTTCGTGCAAGGCTCGCCCGGCTTCGGCCGGCGTGCCGACCACCGCGAACTCGTGCAGCATCTCGTCGGTGATCAGGGCTCCGATCTCCGACCACCGGCCCTGCTTGGTCATCCGGGTCAGCTCCGGCTGCACATCGCCCCAACCGTGCACGTCCAGCACCCCTCGATACGCAGGGGTCGAGGCGTAGAACGCGATCTGGTCCTTGGTGCCCCGGATCGCCGTTGCCAGTTCCTCGTCGTTGCGACCTACAGCAGCGAACGCTGGACCCGCGATCTGGAAGCCGTCCAACGTCTTGCCCGCCTTGCCGCGTCCCCTGATCAGGGCGGGAAGGGTGACTTCGCGAACGTAGCGCGCGGTGCTGAAAGGGTGGAAGAACACGCCGTCGGCGACCTCCGCCGCGACCTCGGTCATGCGCTCCCCGACCGCGGCGAGAAATACCGGTGGCGGACCCCATTCGTGCGGCTCCGGCGAGAAGAACGGCGTCATGAGTGTGTGGGTATAGAACTCCCCCCGGAAGTCGAGCGGTGCGCCGTTCTGCCAGGCGTCCCAGATCGCCCGCATCGCGAGGATCAGCTCCCGCATCCGGGGGGCGGGATGCGACCAGGGCATCGAGAACCGGCGCTCGATGTGCGGCTTCACCTGTGACCCGAGGCCGAGCACGAAGCGACCCCGGGAGTAGCGGGCCAGGTCGTAACCGAGGCTGGCAAGTGTCATCGGCGTGCGGGCGAAGGCGATGGCGATCGAGGTTCCGACCGTGATCGACGAGGTCGTCTCAGATGCCAAGAGCGACAGCAGGAAGGGGTCGTTGCGGGTCTCGCCCACCCAGAGCCCGTCGTAGCCCTCGCTCTCAGCGCGGATCGCGTTGGCCTTGACGTCGTCGAGGTGCTTGGTGAGCGAGGTATCGATCTTCATCGCCGCGGTCGCTCCCGCTTACGCCGGCTGGCGGGCGGGCCGGTCGCCAAACATGTCGGCACCGCGCGCGGCCTCATCGACCAGGGCCGGGATGACCTCGTTCAACTCGCCGGGGGTCCAACGCTCAGTGCGCTCTATCCGCGGCCCGTTGACCCATCCTTCGGCGACCGAGATCTTGTTGCCGAACACGGAGAACACCTGGCCGGTGATGCCACTCGCTTGCGGGCTGCCCAGCCAGACCACCAGCGGGGAGATGTTCTCCGGCGAGAGGTCGAGGTCGGTTTCCTGAACCGATGCCAGGTCCTCGGTCATGCGGGTCAGCGCCGTCGGGGCGATCGCGTTCACGGTGACGCCATACCGGCCGAGCTCCATGGCGGCGATGAGCGAGAAGGCCGCAATACCTGCCTTGGCCGCCCCGTAGTTCGCCTGGCCGACGTTGCCGAACAGGCCCGACGGCGAGGTCGTGTTGATGATCCGGCCATCGACCGGCTGCCCGGCTTTGGAACGGTCGCGCCAGTAGGCGGCGGCATGGTGGGACGGCCCGAACGTGCCCTTGAGGTGCACCGCGATCACGGCGTCCCACTCGGCCTCGGTCATGTTCGTCAGCATCCGGTCGCGCAGGATCCCGGCGTTGTTGACCACGACATGCAGATCGCCGAAGACATCGAGGGCCTGCTCGATGAGCTTCCTGCCGCCCTCCCAGGTCGCGATGTTCTCGGTATTGGCGACGGCCTCGCCGCCGGCCGCCTTGATCTCGTCGACCACCGCCTGCGCCGGACCGGCGGAGCCGCCGCTGCCATCACGCGCGCCTCCGATGTCGTTGACCACCACCTTGGCGCCTTCAGCGGCGAACGCGTGGGCATGAGCCCGGCCAATGCCGTTACCCGCGCCGGTGACCACGACGACCCTGCCCTCGCAGATCCCGCTCATGCCGCTCCCCTGCTCTCATTGCTCGCGCCGTCCATGCGGCGACCCGTCAACGTCACTATAAGGTAGATGAATCAGATGATAAATGGCCCACCGCGATTCATGACGCTCCAAGGGCGACTTGCGCGGCGCCATCATCGGCCCTACCGTGGGGACCCTAGCTATACGTTGTATAGGAGACTCTATGGACAAGATCTGGGCCAACTCGGCGGACTCCCACACGCTCGAGCCCCACGACTTGTGGAAGCAGCGCCTGCCCGGGCGGCTGGCCGAGCGCGCGCCGTGGACCGTGCGCGACGAGGGCCGCGAGACGGTCTACGTCGACGGGCAGGTGATGCGCCGCGATCCCATCTCGTTCTCCGACGCGATGCGGCCACCCGGCGCCGAAGACGTCCAGATCCGCTTGAAAGACCTGGACGATCAGGGCGTCTGGGCTGAGGTGGTCTTTCCCTCCCGCGGATTCTGGATCTCGAACATGACCGACCCGGAGCTCGCTCGGGAATGTGCCCGCGCGTTCAACGACTGGTGCGCCGAAGACTTCATGTCGGCCTCACCGCGGCTGGTGCCGGCCGCCGTCACGAGCGTCCTTTCCACCGACGACGCCGTCGCCGAGTTGAAACGCGCTGCCGCGCTGGGGTTTCAGGCGGTCTACCTGCCATCGGCGCCGCCGCTGGACCGGCCGTTCAACTCCGAGATCTGGGAGCCGCTCTGGGAGGCGGCGGAGGAGGCCGGGATCCCGCTATGCTTCCACATCGGGACGGGCTCGACCCCGCAGGTGGTCACCCGTGGCCCGGGCGGTGCGGTCATCAACTACGTCGAGACGTTCTTTCCCGGCCAGCGCACCGTCACGCACCTCGTCGCGTCGGGAGCCCTTGACCGCCACCCGGGCCTGCGGGTGTTCATCGCCGAGGCCGGAGCGGCATGGGTGCCGGCGCTCGCCGACCGCATGGAGGAGGGCTACCGCCAGCACGACATGTTCGTACGGCCCAAGCTCGCCCGCTCCCCCAAGGAGACCGTCTTCGCGCAGGTCTACACATCGTTCCAGCACGACCCGAGCGCGTTGCAGGCCGTCGAGCACATGGGCTACCGCAACGTGATGTGGGGCAGCGACTATCCCCACCTCGAAGGCACGTTCCCGCACACGCAAGAGGTCTTGCACGGGCTGTTCGACGGCGTGGCCGACAGCGTCCGGAAGCGGGTCACCGAAGAGGCGTTCGGCGAGCTCTTCCGGGTGCCGGCCCGCCCCGCCGGCTAAGCGCGCAGCCGGGCGGTTGCCGTCCCGGCGACGACCGCATCGCCCTTGGCATTCGTCGTCGTCACGGTCAGGTCGACGAGATGCTCGCCGTCCACCTCGCGAATGGCCGAAACCGCGACGCGGGCGGTCAGCCTGTCGCCGGGCCAGACCTGCGAGGTAAAACGCACCCCGTACGAGGTGAGCGCGTCGTCGCCGACCCAGTCGGTCAGTGCGCGCGCGGTCATCGCCATCGTGAGCATGCCGTGCGCAAACACCCCCGGGTAGCCAGCGACCTCCTTCGCGTACACCGCGTCGGTGTGCAGGGGGTTGTAGTCGCCGGACGCGCCCGCGTACTGAACGATCTGGGTGCGCGTGAGATCCTCGGTGAGCACCTGCTCGCGGCTGTCTCCCACCGCGATGTCTGAGACGGAGAGTGTCATCAGCCGGCCTCCACGACCTTCTCGGGCCGCACGGCCACGCCGCGGGCACGCACGACGAGTTCACCATCGGCATCCCGGTACTCGGTGATCTGCTCACTGAAGATCAGCTTGCCGCCGCGGCGGCCCTGCTTCTCCCAGGTCTCGCCGGCATGCGTGCTCACCGTGAGCACGTCGCCGGGCCGCACCGGCCGCAGGTACTCGAAGTGCTGCTCGGCATGCAGCCCACCACCTCCGGGCGCCCGGTTCTCGGCAACGAGGCCGGTCGGCGTAGCACCGGACCCGAACCACGGCTCCGCGATCCGCGGGCGCAGCGGGTAGTTCGGGTCCCACTGCGCGCTGGCCTGAACAAAGGTCGGCGGCGCGACGATGCCCCCGGCCTCCAACGTTTTCGGGTCTTCGGGGTCGCAGTAGACCGGATTCGGATCACCTGCCGCCCGGGCGAAAAGCATGATGTGTCCCGCTTCCACGGGGAACTGGAACTCAGCCACAACCGTCCTCTCTCTGCCGGGCCGGCTCGGGCACCCCGAGCGCGGCAAGCACCAGTTGGCGCACTGCACCGCACCTGTCGATCGCCTCATCATCATCACCTGCCACCGGAAGCAGGTGGATGTCCTGGCAGCCGGCAGCCACATACCGCAGCACGAACTCGGCGACGTCCTGCGCGCTTCCCCGCGGCGTGTAGCGGTCGAACTTCTCGAACGCCACCCCGTAGAAGCCGCTCATCACCTCGGCGATCTGCGCGGTAGCCGCCTCATGCGTGCCGCCGAAGCCGCACCAGATGTGCAGCCCGTGCCTCCAGCCGACCCCCACCCGGCCGGCCTGCGCCGCGGCGTCCCGCACGGTCTCGATCGCACACGCGTAACGCTCCGGTGAGACCCATACCCCTAACCAGCCGTCGCCGTAGCGGCCCGCGCGGCGCAGCGCCACCCCTGAGCGGCCGCCGACGATCACCGGCACCGGCCTCGTCGGAGCAGGCAGGACGGCGACGTCCTGAAGATCGAAGAACTCGCCCGCGAACGTCACGCGTTCCCCGGCGAGCAACGCGCGCAGGACGTGAAGCGACTCGTCCATGCGCCGGCCCCGCGTCGCCGGATCGACCCCGCAGGCGAGCACCTCTGCACGGTCCTCGCCGCCGATCCCGCATCCGAAGACGAACCGTCCCGGCGCGAGCTGGGCGAGCGTCGCGATCTGACGAGCCACCGGCACCGGATGGCGCAGCGGCAGCAGGTACACGCCGGTATGGACTTCGAGATCGCCGCCGGCGACGGCGAGAGCGGTGGACTGCACCAGCCCGTCCGACCCTGATCCGCCGCGAAAGCTCACATGGTCGCCCACCGTGGCGTGATCCAGCCCGGCGGCACGGATGGCGGCGACCGACGTTTGCAGCGCCTCGGCCCCGCGCTCGAAGAAGTGATGGGGCGGGCGGATGCCGATGCGCGGCAGGGCGTTCAGCACCGCCGTGGCCCGCTTCCGGCTCGGGTCATCAGTAGCTGCGCAGTCCCATGCTGCGGGCGATCGCGTTGCGCTGGATCTGGCTGGTCCCGCCGGAAATCGTCGCCACGATGGACTCGCGCCAGCGGAAGCTCATGACGCTCTCGGTCGAGAAGCCGTGGCCGGCCAGGATCTGCATCCCGAGCCGGGCAGCAGCGATGTAGGTCTCGGAACCCTTCAGCTTGGCCATGGCGCCCTCGCGGGAGCACGGCAACCCGTGGGCGAGCAGCCAGGCAGCCCGATACGAGAGCAGCCGGGCCGAATCGATCTCGACCTGCAGATCTGCCATCGCGTGAGCGAGCGACTGAAACGTGCCGACGGCGCGGCCGAACGCGTGCCGCTCCTTGGAGAACGCGAGCGCCTCGTCAAGTGTCGACTGCGCCACCCCCACGTAGGCGCCGCTCATCAGCACGCGCTCGGTGTCGAGGCCGGAGAGCATCACTTTCCAGCCGCCGTTAAGCGGGCCGACGAGATTGTCCTGCGGTACCGAAACATCGCTGAGGAAGACCTCGTTGGTGCCGAGGATGTGGCGGGCGAGAGTCGGCGTCCGGCGGATCTCCACTCCGGGCGAGCCCGGGTCGACCAGCAGCAACGAGAGTCCCTCGTGCTTGGGGGCCGAGGTGTCGGTGCGCACGTACATCGCAATGGTCGTACCCGGAAGCCCGGCCCCGGTACACCACATCTTCTGCCCGTTCACGACGAAGACCTCACCCCGTTGCTCGGCCACGGTGCGCAACGCCGCCACGTCGGAGCCAGCGTCGGGCTCGCTCATCGCGATGGCGAAGCGCCCGGTGCCGTCGAGCATGCCGGGCAGGTAACGCTCACGTTGCTGGGCGGTTCCCCACTTCAGCAGAGTGAGTCCGGGGATGAAGGTGCCGGCGTAACACATCGCGATGTCGAGGCTGGCGCGGCCGAGCTCCTCGGCGATGAGCACGAGTTCCATGGCCGATCCGCCGCCGCCCCCGTCCTGCTCGGGCAGCGGCAGGCCGAACCAGCCCATCTCCGCCATGCCCTGGAAGAGTTCGGCCGGCATGACCGACCCCTCGTCCCACTCCTTGGCCTGGCGAGGCGGGCACACCTTGGTGACGAAGTCGCGCGCCGTCTCCTGCAGCATCCGCTGCTCATCGGTCAGTCCGAAATCCACGGCGGATCCGCCTCCATAGGGGCTGCGCAACGTAAAAGCTGAATAAGTTGTACATCTCTCCTGCGAGCTGGGGAAGCGGCAGGCACCCGACCGGCTAGGTGGGACCTGGCAGGCCTGGCGCGAATCGGCTAACTAGTTATACTCCTTTTCGAAGCGCCTCGGGGCCACGCCCGCGCCGCCGCCAACGATCATGGGAGACCCGCATGGAGCTGACCGGCCGCACCGCACTCGTGACCGGATCCGGGCGGGGAATCGGCGCCGCCATCGGGGCGGCGCTCGCGGCCGCCGGCGCGGCCGTGGCCATCGCGGATCTCTCCGAGGACGCAGCGCTGTCCACGGCAGCGGTCATCGGCAAGGAGCACGGCGCCCGCACCCTCGGGATCGGGGTCGACATCGCTGACGGGGGCAGCGTGCGCAGCGCCGTCGCGCGAGTCGAGGCGGAGCTCGGCCCGATCGACGTCCTGGTGAACAACGCGGGCATCGACACGATCGGGCCCTTCGTCGACTCCACCGAAGAGATCTGGGACCGGCTCATCGCGGTCAATCTCAAGGGCACCATCCTGACCACCCGTGCCGTGCTCGACGGGATGATGGAGCGCGGTTACGGCCGGATCGTGAACATCGCGTCCGACGCCGGACGGGTCGGCTCATCCGGCGAGGTGGTCTACTCCGCGACCAAGGGCGGCGTCATCGCTTTCACCAAGGCCCTGGCGCGCGAGATGGCCACGAAAGGCATCACGCTCAACTGCGTCTGCCCCGGCCCCACCGACACGGCGTTGCTCGACCAGGTGGCGGAGGCCAGCCAGCGGCTGTACGACTCGCTCGCGAAGGCCGTTCCGATGAAGCGGATCGGACGTCCCGACGACATTGCGCCCGCGGTGGTCTTCCTCGCCGGCGAGCCGGCGGGATACATCACCGGCCAGACCGTGTCGGTCAGCGGTGGATTGACGATGGCCTGAGCCGCTCATGAACCTCAGCTTCACGCCGGAGCAGGACGAGCTACGCCGTATGGTGCGCCGCCTCCTGGAGGCCAAGTCCTCCGAGGCCGACGTGCGTCGCGCGATGGCCTCTGCCGACGGGTTCGACCCGGCCCTCTGGGCACAGCTGGCCGAGCTCGGACTCGCCGGCCTCGCGATTCCTGAGGAGTTCGGGGGCGCCGGGTACGGCACCGTCGAGGTCGGCATCGTCATGGAAGAGGCGGGCCGGGCGCTGCTGTGCGCGCCCTACTTCTCCAGCGTGGTGCTGGCGTCGACGGCACTCGTGGAAAGTGCGGATGACGAGCTGAAGAAGGAACTGCTGCCACAGCTCGCGATCGGCGAGGCTCGGGCGGCCGTCGCGTGGGTCGAGGACAGCGGCCGTTGGGACGAGACCGGGATCACGCTGGCCGCCACGCGGGCCCCTTCCGGCTGGACGCTGACCGGCGCGAAATCCTTCGTCCTCGATGGACACACGGCCGACCACGTGATCGTCGCCGGACGTACGCCGCGGGGAGTCAGCCTCTTCGTCGTCGAGTCGGGAGCCGAAGGGCTGCGCCGCACGGCGTTGCCGACCATGGACCCGACTCGCAAGCAGGCCCGGCTCGAGTTCACCGCGGTGGCCGCCCGGCTGCTCGGCGAGGAGGGCGACGGCTGGCGGACACTCGCTCGAACCCTCGACCTGGCAGCGATCCAGCTCGCCGCCGAGCAGGTCGGCGGCGCGGCAGCGGCGCTGGACATGGCGGTCGGGTACGCGAAGACCCGCACCCAATTCGGCCGCCCGATCGGCTCGTTCCAAGCCATCAAACACACCTGCGCCGAAATGCTGGTGGCTGTCGAGACAGCGCGCTCGGCCGTGTACTACGCGCTGTTCGCGGCGGCCGGGCACGACCCCGAGCTGCCAGTGCTGGCCAGCGTGGCGAAGGCGTACTGCTCGGAGTCGTTCTGCCGGGCGGCCGGGGCCAACATCCAGGTGCACGGGGGCATCGGTTTCACCTGGGAGCACCCCGCACACTTGTACTTCAAACGCGCCACCTCGTCGCAGGCCTACCTCGGCGACCCCGTCCATCACCGTGCCCGGCTCGCGGAGAAATTGGGAATCTGACATGAGCGATCGTTACGAAGCCTTCTCGAGCCTGCGCTTCGAACGTCCGGCAGAAGGCGTCCTTTCCGTCGTGCTCGATGGTCCGGGCCTGAACTCGGTCAACCCGCAGATGCACCGCGATATCGCCGACGTCTGGCTCACCGTGGATCGCGACCCCGAGGTGCGCGTCGCGATGATTCGCGGCGAGGGGAAGGGCTTCTCCTCAGGAGGAAGTTTCGACCTGCTGGAGGAGATGATCGGCGACTACGCCTCGCGTACCAGGGTCTTTCGCGAGGCGCGAGACATCGTGTACAACGTCATCAACTGCTCGAAACCCATCGTCTCGGCCATTCACGGGCCGGCGGTCGGAGCAGGGTTGGTCGTCGCCCTGCTGGCTGACGTTTCTGTCGCTGCCAAGACGGCGAAAATCATCGACGGCCACACCCGGATCGGCGTCGCTGCCGGTGACCACGCGGCGATCTGCTGGCCGCTCCTCGCCGGCATGGCCAAGTCGAAGTACTACCTGCTCACCTGCGATCCGCTGAGCGGCGAGGAGGCCGAGCGGATCGGTCTGGTGTCGCTCGCCGTCGACGCCGATCAGGTCCAGGACAAGGCGCTCGACATCGCGGTAAACCTGGCCGGTGGGGCGCAGAGCGCTATCCGGTGGACCAAGTACGCGCTGAACAACTGGTACCGGATGATGGGCCCGGCCTTCGACGCTTCGCTGGCGCTCGAGTTCTACGGTTTCGGCGGTCCCGACGCGGCGGAGGGCCTCGCGTCACATCGGGAGAAGCGCGCGCCGCAGTTCAGCGGCCCGACCTGGGAGAGCTAGGTGACCGAGCAGGAATTCGCCGGCCAGGTCGCACTCGTCACGGCGGCCGCAGGGCAAGGAATCGGCCAGGCCATCGCGCGCCGGCTGGCAGCCGGAGGGGCCACGCTCGTCATCACCGATATCCACGAGCGGCGCACGAGAGAGGTCGCTGCCGCGGTAGCCGCGGACCATCCGGATGCAAGCGTGATCGGATTTCCCATGGATGCCGGCGACCGCGATGCCATCGACCGCGTCATCGCCGAGGTAACCGCCGCCCACGGACCCTTGCGGATCCTGGTCAACAACGCCGCCGTCAACGTCGTCGGCAGCATCTTCGACTACGACCCGGCAGCGTGGGACCGCGTGATGCGGGTGAACATCAGCGGGGCCTGGTACCTGTGCCGGCAGGCCATGCCGCTCATGCGCGAGGCCGGTCGGGGGGTCATCCTCAACATCGGCTCCTACGCGCCCGACGTCGGCGGCAACGGCCTGGAAACGCCGTACGCCGCCTCCAAAGGAGCCCTCAGCGCGCTCACTCGGGGAATCGCACACGAGGGCGGACCCCACGGCATCCGGGCCAACTACCTGTCGATGGGCGTGGTCAAGGGCACCAAATTCGCCCTCGACAACCCGGAGATGTGCAGCGGGCCGGACGTTGTCGGCCCCCTAGGGGAGCTGCCCGACGTCGCCGATATCGCCGAGGCCGCGGCGTTTCTGGTCTCCGACCGGGCCCGGTTCATCACCGGAGAGATCGTGAACGTGTCCGGCGGCGCGTACATGCGCCCGTAGCTGCCCGGATTCTTCACAACTCCTCACAACGCATCCGCAGAATAGTTAAACGAGTTGTATCTTTGTTCTTAGGCCTCCAACCCCGAAGGAGCTGAGGTGGACGACGAATGGGTCGAAGGTGACGCCGCCTACGCGGCTCCCGACCGGGCCCTCGCCTTCCACGCTGCCCCGCTCAGCGATGTGGAGCAGCAGCAGCGGCGGGATTGGTTTCGTCAGCACCTGCAGCACGGCGTCCTGTTCAATCGCTTCTGCAAGCTGGACATCCGGCGCTGGGATAGCGACCGCGTCGAGTTCATGCTGCCGTACAACGACGATCTCTCGGCGCACGTGGGCGTCTTCCATGGCGGCGTGATCTGTGCCTTGATCGACACCTGCGGCTCCGGTGCGATCATGGCCGGCCACGATTTCAACAAGGGCAGCCGGCTCACCACGGTCTCGCTGGCGGTGCAGTACCTCTCGGTGGCGCCCGGAGAGGACGCTCTCGCCATCGGGCGATGCTCCCGACGGGGTCGCACCCTGCACTTCGCCGAAGTCGAGGTCTTCGGCGCCGTGACCGGCAAGCGGCTCGCGTCGGGTCAGGTCACCGCTAACGTCGCGGGAGAGCGCCGGGGCGTTCCCGGTGTCACCCTCAACGGCCGCGCCTTCGACTGACAGTGTCGACTTCTCCTGACCCGTCATCCTCTGACCCAAGGGAACCTCGTGGTGGAGTACAACCTCTCAGGCGTCCTGTGCGTAGAGGCGGACGGTCCGGTCAGGATCGTCACCCTCAACCGACCCGATCATCTCAACGCGTTCGATGACGAACTGCACAGCGAATTCGCCCGGCTGTGGCAGCTGGTGGAACGCGATGACGAGGCGCGCGCCGTCGTGCTCACCGGCGCCGGCAAGGCCTTCTGCGCGGGTGGCAACATCGACGATTTCCCGCTGCTGAACAAGGATTTCAGCCTCCGTCGCAGGACCCTGCGGTGGGCCCGGCGGCTGGTCGACGAGATGCTCAACGTCCACCTGCCGGTGGTCGCCGCCGTCAACGGGCCGGCGGTGGGGCTCGGCTGCACGCTCAGCACGCTCTGCGACATCGTCTTCCTGTCGGAGGTCGCGTACCTGGCCGATCCGCACGTCAGCGTGGCCCTGGTTGCCGGCGACGGCAGCGCGATCACCTGGCCGGCCATGACGAGCCTGCTCAAGGCCAAGCAGTACCTGCTCACCGGCGACCGGATTCCGGCAGCAGAAGCGGTAGCCCTGGGACTGGCCAATTTCGTCGTTCCTGCGGAGAGCCTGCAGTCCGATGCCCTGGCGTTCGCTCACCGGCTGGCCAAGCAGCCGCCGCAGGCCGTTCAAGACACCAAATCTGTGCTGAACCAGTCGTTGCGGCAGGCGGCTGTCGGGGCGCTCGGCTACGGACTCGCCGCCGAGAGCCAATCCCATGACACCGAGGAGTACCGGGCCGTTCCCGAACAGTTTGCCCGCCGTCAGAAGTAGCCGACCCCCGGCCGCCGCACTGCCCGAGGAAACCCATGGATGTCGCCGTTACCCAAGCTGACAAGCAGTTTCAGGATGAGGCGCGCAGCTGGCTGGCCGAGCACCTGACCGGGGACTTTCGCCGCCACCTCGGCGTCGGAGGTCCGGCAGACGACTCCGCCTGGGAGATCCGCCGCGAGTGGGAGAAGGTGCTGGCCAAGGACAAATGGCTGAACATCAGCTGGCCGGTGGAGTACGGCGGGCGCGGCGGCACGATGACGCAGGACGTCATCTTCCAGGTCGAGCATGCCGCCGCGCGCGCTCCGTACTGGGTCGGCGTGCACGGCCGTGACCTGTTCGGTCCCACGCTGCTGGAATTCGGATCGGCCGAGCAAAAGGCGCGGTTCCTGCCGAAAATCACGGCGGTAGAGGAGATGTGGGGCCAGGGTTTCAGCGAACCCAATGCCGGCAGCGATCTGGCGAGCCTCACCACCAAAGCCGAGCTGGACGGCGACGAGTGGGTCATCAACGGTCAGAAGATCTGGATGACGTTCGGCAAGTACGCCGACTGGTTGTACGTGCTCTGCCGGACCCACCCGACCGCCCCACGCCACCGGGGCATCTCCATGATCCTGATCCCGCGGGATCAACCCGGCGTCGACGTCCGTCCTATCCGCAACATGGCTGGCGGCGCTGAATTCGCTGAGGTCTTCTTCACCGACGCCCGCACCCGCAAGGATCTGGTCGTCGGTGAAGTCAACGGCGGCTGGAAGGTCGTCATGGGCACGCTGGGCAATGAGCGCGGCGGCACGACGATCCTGCCGTTCCAGGCCAGCTTCGAGCAGGAGATGGAGCAATTGCTCAGCCTCGTGCGCGCGAAGCCCGATCTCGAGCCGGCGTTACGCGATCGCGTCACCCAGGCGTATACCGGCTTGCGGGTCATGCAGATGCACACCCTGCGCGGCATCTCCTCGGCGGTGCGGCGCGGCCATCCGGGCCCGGAATCCTCCGTATCCAAGCTGTTTTGGGCCAATTGGCATCGCAGCTTCGGCGAGCTCTTGATGGACGTGCAGGGTGCCGGGTCGATGATCTACAGCGCCGACGGCCAACCCGACCCGCTGCAGCGCAGCTTCCTCAACGCGCGTGCCGAGACCATCTACGGCGGGGCGAACGAGATCCAGCGCAACATCCTCGGCGAGCAGGTGCTGGGCCTGCCGAAAGAGCCGCGCTGATCAAGCTGCGCGCAGCAGCGGCGCGAGCTCGCTGCAGACCAGCTGGACCTGCCGAGCCACCATCTCTGCAGGCATGCCACCGATCGATGCCCACAGGTACACGGTCTCCACCGGCGCACCCGCGGTGTAGTCGAGGATGCGCGGTGCGACCTCGGCCGGCGAGCCGTAGTACAGGTAGCCCAGCGGTCCACGAGGATCGCGGGCGCGCATCCTGTCAGGGTCGGCGGGCTTCGGAAGCGGATTGCCGGTGCCCTCGACCGCGTGCCGCAGGTACGAATTGACCTGGTACGCGAGGTGCTCGGCTACCGTGGGCCAGTCCCGATCCGGGTCGTCGGTCACCCACGACTGCAGGCCACCGGACATCCGCGCCGTGGCGGGATCGTGACCGGCTTCCACGAGCGCATCCCGGTAGGTGGGGTAGAGCGCAGGATCTGGCGAAAGCAGGCCTTCACCGAGCAGCCCGGCGCGCCTGGCCCCCTTCGGGCCCTGGTACCCCATCCAGATCGGCAGCCGATCCTGAACCGGGCCCGGGGTCACCGCACCCGTCTCCCACAGCTGACGTATCTCGCGAGCCCGCGCGTCGGTGCCGGCGTACCGCTGGGAGATGTCGGCTCCGTAGAGCTCGTACTCGGGCACGCGGTAACCGGCGCCGAGACCCAGATCCAACCTCCCGCCGCTGAGGATGTCGACGATCGCCGCCTGCTCCGCGATCTCGACCGCGGCATGGAGCGGCGCGATGACGATGCCGGTGCCAAGGCGGACCCGTCGGGTGCGGGCGGCCATCGCAGCAAGCATGGTGAGCGGCTGCGAGAGGTAGCCGTCGTCGAAGCCGTGATGCTCGGTCACCCACAGCGCGTCAATGCCCAATCGTTCGGCCTCTTCGCACATTTCGAGCATGAAACCGTACAACCGCGCCGGTTCCACGTGCCACTGCGGAGGATTGCGCATGTCGAAGTAGAGGCCGACCTTCATCCGTCAGCTTCCGACGTAGTGGCTGAACAGATCCCCGTCGGCAAGCTCGCGCGCATTTCCCGAGTACACCACCTCGCCGCGGCGAAGCACGTAGGCCGTGGTAGCCATGTCCAGCGCCCGCATGACGAACTGGTCGACGATGAGCAGTGCGGCGCCTTCGGTGGTGATCCGGTGCAAGAACGCGAAGATCTCGTCGACGACGAGGGGCGCGAGGCCGAGCGAGGCCTCATCGACCAGCACCAGCCGCGGGTTGCGCACGTACGCCGAAGCCATGGCGAGCATCTGCTGCTGGCCTCCGCTCAGCGTGCCGGCGACCTGGCCCAGGCGCTCTTCGAGGATGCGGAAGGATGACGTCGCCCGCTCGATCGCCGCGCTCTCCTCGCCTTTGTGCGCTTGCATCAGCAGGTTTTCCCGGACCGTCAGCGATCGGAAGACGCCGCGACCCTCGGGGACGTGGCACAGGCCCGCGGCGAAGCGGCGGTGCGCCGGGTGCTTGGTGACGTTCTCCCCGAAGAGCGTGATGCTGCCCTTCGTCGCCGGCATGAATCCAGAGACGGCGCGCAACAGGGTGCTCTTGCCGGCACCGTTCGGGCCGAGCAGCGCCGTCACTTCCCCAGCCGGAACGGTGATGCTGACGTCGCGAAGCACGGTCGTGCCGTCGTAGCCGGTCTCGAGACCGCAGACCCGCAAAGCGATGTCCTTGGTCGTGGTGGCCGACGCGGTGGAAGCTTCCTGCTCGGGGATCATCGGCGATCCTGCTGAGCCGCGACCGGGGTGGGCGCATCCGAACCGAGGTAGGCCCGCTGCACGCCCGGGCTCGAGGCCACGGCCTCGGCATCGCCCTCGAAGATGAGCTGACCGAAGTCGAGGACGTAGATGTAGCTGCAAACGTTGAGCACGAGCGACATGTCGTGCTCCACCAGCAGGACGCCGCATCCGCGCTCGCGAACGACCTTCTGCAGCACGTCGTCGAAGGCGGCCGTCTCGTCGCGATCGAGCCCCGACGAAGGTTCGTCGAGCAGCAGCACATCGAACGGGCCGGCCAGGCACCGGGCCAGCTCGACCAGCCGACGCTGACCCGTCGACAGCTCACCCGCCTGAAGCGACGCGAGCCCGGCAATCCCGCAGGTGTCAAGGGCCGCCATCGTGACCTCCCGGGTCACCCGGCGCTGCGCGGGCGAGGCCAGCACCTGCGACGGAACCCGGCTTCCGGCGAACCCGGCCTCCCGGCCGAGCGCGACGTTGTCAGCGACAGTGAGCGCGTCACCGAGTTGCATGCGCTGGAAGGTCCGCCCCAGGCCGAGCCGGCCGCGCGCCGCGGGGCTGAGCCGCGTGATGTCCTTACCGTGCAGGCTCACCGTCCCGCTGACCCGACGGTTCAGGCCGCTGCAGGCGTCGAACGTCGTCGTCTTGCCGGCGCCGTTGGGCCCGATCAGCCCGGTGATACGGCCCAGCGGCGCCGCGAACGTGAGGCTGTGCACGGCGATGAGCCCGCCGAATCGCACGCCGAGTTCACGCACCTCGAGGCCCGGCGATGCGCTCACGCCCGCTTCTCTCGCTGGGAGGTCCACCACCGCCGCACCCGCGACGCCCCCTCCGGCAACCGCTTCGACGGGGGCAGCACGCCGGAACGATTCGAAGAACCGTTTCAGCTGCTCGGGCATCTCGGGCTGGCCACCCTGCATTGACACCTGCACCGCGAAGAACCCGAAGATGACGTCCAGCCAGTCGCGGGTGTGGGCTCCCGTGATGTAGGCAGGAATGACCGACGTGATGCCGATGACGATCGCGTACCACGGCTCACCGAACGGCGCGAGCGCCAGGATCGCCAGCAGGACGAGCGAGTAGAACGCGGTGTAGTTGGTATCGCCCGAGGTGGCGAAATGCACCGAGCCGCCGTACAGGATGCCGCCGATACCCGCGAAGAACGCCGAGATGCAGAAGACGATGACGCGGGTGACGTTGGTGGACAGCCCCATCGTGGCGACGGCGACCGGGGCGTCAGCGAGTCCGCGAAGGATCCGCCCGAGCCGGGAAGCGTGCACCGCCACCATGAACACGGCCGTCACGAGAACGAAGGCCAGCACCACGTAGTAGTAGGCCTTGTCGCCCGTGGCGAACGAAGGTCGTGGCATCGAACGCCCGTTGGCCAGGATCGTGAACATGAACCCGCGGGCGTAGAGCAACTGCTCGACGAGGATGCCGAACCCGAAGGTGGCCAGGGCCAGGAAGAGCCCGGACAGTCGGATGGACGGGATGGCAACGATCGCGCCGACCGGAACCACGACGAGAGCTGCCAGCAGCACCGCAAGCAGCCATGGGACCCCGTGATCGACCGCCAGCTGCGAGAAGACCACCGCACCGATCGCGGCGAACACGGAATGGCACAGCGACACCTGGCCGGACGTGCGCACCAGCAGGCCGAGCGACAGCAAGATGATCATCTGGGTCAGGCCGATGGTGTAGAACCCGAGGTTGTCTCCGACCAGCTGCGGGACCAGTGCGAGCAGCCCGAAAACGACGGCTCCGGTGACCAGCCGCACCCGGGCAGGTGCGTGGTACTGCAGCCGCGGCCGGCGCTCCACGGCCGACGGCGAGAGCAGCTTGCGTTTGGGCGTCACCAGGAGCACCACGAACAGCACGATGAACGGCAAGCTCGCCGGCAGCCCGGAAAGCCAGCTGATGTCCAGGATGTACTTCTTGGACAGGTCCGACGCGACCCCGAGCACCAGCCCGCCGACGAAGGTGAGCGGGATGCTGGAGAAGGTACCGAGCGCCGCGGCCCCGAACGCCTGGACCACCAGGAAGGTCAGGCCGATGGCGTTCAGCCCGATGAAGGGAAGCACCAGGACGCCGGAGAGCGCGGCGAAGGTGGTGCCGATGGTCCAGGCGATGCGGCGCACCCGGACCGGATTGACGGCCTGCATCGCGACCAGGTCCGGATCGTCGACGACGGCGCGCATGGCGAGCCCGGTGCGGGTGAAGCGGAAGAGCCCGTAGAGCAGGGCGACGCCGACGACGCCCACGATGGTGACCCACAGCTGGGGGTAGAGCACGTTGACGCCGCCGAACCGGAAACTCTCGAAAGCTCGCGGCAGGAACTGCTTGACCCGGATGGTGTCGGAGCCGTACTTGATCGTGCCGAGACCCTGGACGAACAGGATCAGCCCGATCGTGCCAACGATCTTCGTGGCGGTGCGCTGGGGGGCGAGGCGGCGGGCGATGCGCTCCATGCCAAGGCCCATGAGCGGACCGGCGACGAAGACGGCCAGGGCAAAGGACAGCTTCCAGTCCAGGCCCTTGTCGACGTGCAGGAAGTAGAAGAAGTAGGCCGCGGCAGTGGCGATAGCGCCGTAGCCGAAGTTGAAGATGCCGGAGGTCTTGTAGGTGAGGACCAGCCCGGTGCCCGCGAGCCCGTAGATCGAGCCGGTCGCGATGCCGCTCACGATGAACGGGAGAAAGTCGTTCAGGGCCGGCTCCTCTCACGAACGCGCGGGTCCAGTCGGCTCTCGCCGGGAAACGCTACGGGCGGAAGTTTCATTTGTCTAGCTGTTTTAGCGGATACACGTCACCTCGGATGCTCCGGGTGGAGCTCGGAGGCGGGCAGTGGATGCACTGCCCGCCTCCGACGTTCGCAGCGGTCAGCCGGTCACGAGGCGCACACCGTGTTCAGGCCGTCGGGAGCTACGGTCTTTCCGTCCTTGACGCCGACGACGAACGCGCACGGGTGCCCACCGAAGGCCACCGGCTTGCCGGTCGTGAAGGTCAGCGGATTCGGTGCCAGGCCGCCGAGCGTCTCGGACTTCAGGGCGTTCAGTCCGGCCGTGATGTCGGCGCTGGTGACGGTGGTGCCGGCATTGGCCAGGGCCACCCGGATCGCCTCGAGCCCGGTCCAGGTGAACGACGCGACGCCTTCCTTCCAGTTGTCACCCTTGGCGTAGGAGGTCATGGCCTTGGTGAAGGCTGCGACCGCCGGGCTGGAGGCCACGGAGGGGAAGGCATACGCAGGCCCGTACGCGGTGAAGCCGGAGATGCCGAGCAGGTCCTTGCCGACAGCCTGCTCGGAAGTCCCCCACGTCGGGTTGTAGTTCTGCGACTGGCAGTCCTGGACGAACTTTGCCGCCGCCGCGGTGGTGAAGTTCAGCTGCGCGTAGTCCACCTTCTCCTGCTGCAGCTTCAGGCACTCGGCGGTGTAGCTGGTGGCGGTGGAACTGATGGCCAGCGAGGTGAAGCCGATCCCGGCCTTCTTCGCCGCTGCCTGCAGGGGTGGGTTGGCCTGGGCGCACGCGGCGACCTCCGAGCAGTACAGGTCGGCGAACTTCGTGGCCTTACCGAACTGCTTGGCGACCAGGACCTGATCGGTCAGACCGGAAAGGACATCCGTCACCGTCACGAACATTCCCGGCTTGGTGTACCAGTCGGTGGAGTTCGCGGTACCGCTGACCAGCGGAATGCCCTTGGAGAGCGCGTCTGCATCAAAGGCCGTGACCAGGTTGTCCGAGCCTACGACGATCGCTTGCACCTTGTCGCTATCGACCAGCTTCTTCTCGGCCGACTGCGCGGTCGCGGGGTCACCGGCGTCGTCGACCACGAACACCTGCACGGGGTGACCGTTGATCCCGCCCAGCGTCTTGTTCACATAGTCGGCCCAGGCCGGCGCCACCGTCGCGAACTGATCGCTGCTGCTGGCCTGCGCACCGGACTCGGAGCCGATAACTCCGATCTTGATGGGGGAACCGGTGGGCGCAGGGGCGGTCGAGGTCGACGCCGCCCCGGTGGAAGTCGGCGTGCCCCCGGAGGACCCGGAGGTCTTGGAACTGCTGCCACAGGCGGCGACCAGCGTCGCGACGCTGACCACCACTGCTGCAGTGCGCAGGATCGGCTTCGATGTCGAGTAACTCACGGTGGGCCCGGGCCTCCTTCTGCGAGCCGCATGGTGCGTCTCGCGCCAAGCGCTGAAGCCGCAGGAATAGCTGCGACTGAGTGAGGGAACCGTAAGACGGCGACGATCCCGTTACAAGACTATTCGCTAAATATTTTAACTCCGTAGCGAAACCGTGACCCGCCGGCTCCAGGGACCCGGGCAGCTTGAGCCCGCTCCAACTTCCTGATCTAATTAGGTTAGAGGTATCCTGACCAGCACGCTCAGCTCTCGTGGAGGCAGGATGTCCGCCGTTCGGCAGGACTTGCGCGTGGACGTGAGCGCTGCGCTTCCCTCGACCGTCAGCCAAAACGTCGAGATCTGCCTGACCATCGTCGCCGATCCCGACCGGATCGCGGCAGCTCCGCGCGTCATCATGGCGGTCCCCGGTGGCACCTATCACCGGCGCTACTGGGACCTGCAGCCGCCGGGTCGCAGCGGCTACAGCCAGGCCGAGTGGCATGCCCGACGGGGTGACATCTTTGTTGCGTGCGACTACTTGGGCGGGGGTGACAGCAGCCGCCCCGATGACGGCGACTTCATGACCCTTGAGGTCGCCGCCGATGCGGCGCACGCCGTCTTCGAGTTCGTACGCGACGGTTGGCTCAACGGCGATCTCGTCGCCGGGATCCCGCCGCTGAGCGACGCCCGGTACATCGGGATCGGCCAGTCACTCGGCGGCTTCATCACGATGATGCAGCAGGGCAAGTACGGCGACTTCCCCGCAATCGGGATCTTTGGTGCCTCCCCTATTCTGATCGCCAACATTCCGGACCACCGGCGCCTGGATGGCATGTCGCAGGACCAGCGCCGGCAGGCGATCATGGCCGACAACGCCAGGACCGCAGGCGTCCCGGAGCTGCCGATGTACCACGGCGCCCCGCGGGAGAACTTCCGGGGCATCTTCCACGTCCTGGACGTCGCAGACGATCTCGTGGCCTACGACGAGGCGCAGTGCCACACGCTCATCTCCCGCGTCACCGGTACCGACGGCATGACACCGGGCATCAGCAAGGAGTTCGCCGACCGCATCGATGTGCCGGTGTTCCTCGGATTCGGCGAAAGCGACGTGTCGGCCGATCCGCATTCCGAGCCGGCCGGATACCCGTCCTCGCCGGACGTCACCGTCGTCGTCACACCGAACATGGCTCACATGCACAACTTCGCCGATACCCGCGAGCGTCTCTGGCAGCGCTTCGAGAAGTGGTTGCCGGTCGCCGGCTGACTGCTAGCCGGGCGCCCCCCAGAGGCCGGCGGTCGTCATGTGGATCGCCATCGACGCCGTCAGCCCGGCCGTCATGGCTCGGTCCAGGGCCACGGTCGCCCCGGTGAGCAAGCGCGCCTGGTCCGAGACGAGCAGCGCCAGGAAGTCCGCGACGTCGGCCGCTTTCTGCATGACCACCTGCTCCATCGCGTCGTCGGCCGGCGGCCGGACGTAGTCGTCCCCGCGGACGAATCGCGCGAGCTGATCCTGGGTCCGGCGGGCGGTCTCCCCTTCAGCGCCGCCGAGAATGATGGCGTTGCTGCGGATCCCGTTGAACAAGTACTCCACGGCGAGGCTGCGCGCCAGCTGAACCAAGGCTGCCTTCGAGACGTTGTACGGGGCCATGTGGGCCAGCGCCTCGACCGCGTTGATCGAGGCAATGTGCAACAGCACGCCCCCGCTGGCCTGGGTGAGCATCCGCTCGACAGCCGACCGCGAGCACCGGAACGCGCCCTTGAGGTTGATGTCGAGCACGTCGTCCCACTGCTCGTCGGTGAGGCGGTGGAAGTCGCCGACCGGACCCTCGATCCCCGCGTTGTTCACCAGGATGTCCAGCCCTCCGAACTCCTTGACCGCCGTGCCGACGGCCCGCGCACAATCGGAGCTGCTGCGCACGTCGGCGCAGACGAAGCGCAGGCGTCCCCCCGCCTCCTGGACCTGCTGCGCCAGAGATTCGCCGAGTTCGACCCGCCGGCCGGTCGCGACGACGCACGCTCCGCGCGCGGCCCACACCGTCGCGATCGCCCGGCCGACGCCCGAGGTGGCACCCGTGACGAGCGCGATCTTTCCGTCGAGGGAAGGCGCGCCGGTGGTCACAGGGCGATCCACACGTTCTTGGGCCGGCTGAATTCCCGTATCCCGTCGCGGCCGCCCAGGCGGCCGTGCCCGCTTTGCTTCGTACCACCGAACGGCGCTCCGGCCGGGATCCCGAAGAAGCCGTTGACCCAGATGTTGCCCGCGGTCATCGCTGCCGCAACGCGATGCGCCCGTTGAAGGTCCCGGGTCCAGATGTAGCCCGCCAGGCCGTAGTCCGTCGCGTCGGCAATCTGGAGCGCATCGACCTCGGTCGCGAAGCGTTGCACGGCCAGTACCGGGCCGAAGATTTCGCGTTGCGCGAGGTCGCTGGAATTGTCGACGTCAGCAAAGACCGTCGGGGCAATGAAGTAGCCGTCCGCAAGTTCGCCGCCCAACCGATCGCCGCCGGTCACCAGCCGCGCGCCGTCGTCCTGCGCGCGGCGGATGGCGGCCACGATGCGATCCGCGGCGCGCTCGTCGATCACCGGTCCCATCAGCGTCTGCGCCGACGCGGGATCCCCCACCGTCACGGCACCCAGGTACTGCCTCACCAGCTCGACGACCTCGTCATGGACCGCCGCCTCGACGAGCAGCCGGGTGCCGTTGATACAACCCTGTCCGGCCAGGTTCACCACCGCGCCGATGGCCTGGCTGACCGCGGCCGGAAGGTCGGCGTCGGCGAAGATGAGGTTGGCGGACTTGCCGCCGAGTTCGAGTCCCACCGGCTTCAGGGAATCTTGCGCTGCGCTGAGAATCTTGCGGGCCGTGGCCGCGGAACCGGTGAAGTGCACCTTGTCGACACCGCGGTGACGCACGAGCGCCTCGCCTCCCTCCGGCCCGCCGGGAACGACGTTGAAGACCCCCGCCGGCAGTCCCGCCTCGAGCGCGAGTTCGCCAAGTCGCAGCGCGCTCCACGGTGCGAGCTCCGGCGGCTTGACGATGACGCAGTTGCCGGCAGCCAGAGCCGGAGCACACGTCATCCCGATCGCGTTGACCGGACCGTTCCACGGGATGATGACGGCGACGACCCCGTATGGCTCCTCGAGGGTGTAGTCGAGAGCCGGCGCGGGCCAGGTCGGGATCACCTCGCCGCCGACCTTGTCGGCCCAGCCCGCGTTGTACTCGAACAGGTCTGCCGCCGTGTCCGGCATGTACTGGGCGACGAATCTCGGCGTGCCGTTGTCGAGCGTGGTCAGCCGCGAGAGCTGATCCGCCTGCTCCCGGATCAGCGCGGCGAAGCGCAGCAGCAGGCGCCGGCGCGCATCGACCGGGGTAGCCCGCCACCCGGCCAGCGCCGTCCGGGCCACGCCGACCACCGCATTCACTTCTGCAGCGCCAGCAAGGGGAATGGACGCCGTCCGCTTTCCGGTCGCGGGGTAGACGTGCTCGTGCACCCCACCCGAGGTGTCCTCGATCCGTTGGTCACCGACCAGCAGCGCGGCGGCAGGAAGCAGCTCGACGGGTGCTTCGACAACACTCATGGGCATTCCATCCTTAACGGACCGTCGGCGCAGCGATCGGCGGTTGGGCTTGCACGGCGATGCCTCCCGCGAGCAGGTGCTCGACTTCACGCTCGGTGAAGCCGCTCTCGCGCAGCACCTCGCTCGTCTGCTGTCCCGGGGCCGGAGCGGGATGGCGTACCCGGTACGGATCTCCCGTCACCAGCGTCGGCACCCCGATGACGGCGTAATCCCCCGCCGCCGGATGGTGCTCCTCCAGGACAACCTGGCGCGCGAGGATCCCAGGATCCGCGGCCATCTCGGGCACACCCTGATTGGCCGGACCCATCGCGATGTCATGAACAGCGGCCATGTCGACCCACTCGGCGAGGTCGCGGGTACGCACCAGCTCCGTGAGCTCGCGACGCAACTCCGGGGTTCCCCAATCAACATCGGGATTGTCCCCCGCGCCGGCGTCGAGCAGGTCAGGACGACCCGCCGCGAGGCAGAAATTGCGCCAGAACTTCTGCTCGAGGCAGCAGAACAGCAGCACCTTGTCGTCGCGGGTCCGGTAGAACTGATACTTCGCTCCGGTCAGCTGCCCATTGTCCCGCCGAGCCATGCCGCTCGCATCCGTGATGCGCTTGCCGTTGAGCTGAAGCAGCACCGGAAAGTAAGAGGAGACGACTACGGCATCTGCCGCCGAGACGTCGAGCAGCGCGCCCTCTCCGGTGGCCCGCGCCCGTACCAGTGCTGCGCATGCCCACATCGCGGCATGCACGGCTCCGGTCACTGTCGCCTCGCCGCCCATCTCGGTGCCGTCGACGTCGGGATCGCGCCGGTGCAGCAAGCCGTCGGGACCTTCCTCGACGAGGTGGGCTCCCGCGAGCGCGCCCATCATCATCCCGTGCGTGGGGATGTCGCGGTACGGGCCGACGGCGCCGTAGGCGGTGTGCTGCACGTAGACGATCCCGGGGTGGCGCGCCTGCTGGGCCCGATAGCCGACGCCGAGCCGGTCGAGCACGCCTGGCCGGTTGCCGTCGACGAAGATATCGGCGGATTCCACCAGCCGCAGGAAGGCCTCGCGTCCCTCGTCGCATTTCACGTTCAGCGCGACGGAACGCTTGTTCTTGTTGACCTGCAGATGCGGGACGCTGTAGCCGGGGGCGAGCTGGCCCAGGAAGTAGCGCAGGTAGTCACCGCGCGGCGGGGCCTCGATCTTGACGACGTCGGCACCGAGATCACCCAGGAACATGCCCACCGTGTCGCCGTTCAGGAGCTGCGCGCTCTCGAGAACCCTGACGCCTTCGAGCAATCGCGTCATGCCGGCCCGCGATCGCCGTTCACTCTGCAACCTCGACGGCCCGCTCCGGGCACGACATCGCGGCTCGGCGCGTCGCCTCGTGCCACTGCGGCGGCACGTCGCCGGCGATCGCCTGGGCGTGACCGTCGTCCTCGGAAAGCTCGAAGACCTCCGGGGCGCTCATGCTGCACAAAGTGTGACCCTGGCAGCGGGCCGGATCGACCGACACTTTCATCGTGGTGTCTCCCCCATCACATCTTGTTGGAACTGCCCTGGTCCACCGGCACGACGATGCCCGTGACGTACCGGGCCTCGTCGGACGCGAGCCAGACGATCGCGTTGGAGACGTCAGCCGGATCGATCCACGGCTGACCCATCGGCATGATGCTGGCGAAGACCGGCCTGGCGTCCTCGAGGGTGGGGTTCTCGAGGTCGGGACGAAACAGCTTCCAGGTGCCGGCGTTGGCACTGACCATGGGCGTATCCACAGTTCCGGGGCAGATCGCGTTGACCCGAATACCCCGCGGCGCCAGCTCATTTGCTGCGGTGAGGGCGAGACCGATGGCCCCGTGCTTGGAGGCGTTGTAGTCCGCGAGGCCCGGCGGGTTGCGTAGCGCCGCGCCAGAACTCGTCACGACGATGGAGCCGCCGTTGCCGGCCTGCAGCATCAGGGGGATGGAGACCGCCAGAGTGTTGAACACCCCGCTCAGGTTGATGCCGATGACCTCATCCCACTCGGCGGCCGACAGCTCCCACAGCGGGGCGCCGGCGGGCGAAACACCGGCATTGGCGGCGACGATGTCCAGCCGTCCGCCGAGTTGGGATACCCCGTCGGCAAGCGCGGCGGCCAAGCCATCACGGTCCCTGACGTCAGCGCGGTGGGCCACGATCCGCCGGTCGTACTTCTCGACCAGCCGCACCGTTTCCTCGAGATCCGCCTCGTCGGCCATCGGATAGGGAACGCTCGCGTGGGACACCAACGCGTCGACCCCGATGATGTCCGCGCCTTCCTCGGCTAGCCGCACCGCGTGCGAACGGCCCTGCCCACGTCCGATGCCGGTGATGAAGGCGACCTTTCCTTCCAACCGACCTGCCATGTCTGCTCCCTGCGTGACTCGTACCGGAAATGTCCAGTGCTACGAAGTAGCTACAGCGTGAAGTCGCTGCCGACTCGCGGTCCTGGGCTGAACGTGGTCGGCATGTCGATCCAGCCGTTGACGATGCCGATGCTGGGATAGGGCTGCGCCCGCCGCGTATCCACCGTGAAGTCCGGCAGGCGGGCAAGCAGTTCCTCGATCACGACGCGGAACTCGACCCGCGTGAGGTTCGAACCCAGGCAGCGGTGCAGGCCGAGCCCGAATGCCTGGTGCTTGTTAGGCCAGCGATCCAGCACGATCTCATCCGGCCGGTCGAAGACCTCGGGATCCTGGTTGGCGGCGGCGAACGACAGCAGGACGCGATCGCCTGCTGCCAGCGGGCAGCCCCCGATCTCGGTCGCCGCGGTGACCGTACGGCTCAAGGCCTGGGTGGGGCTGTAGAAGCGCAGGAATTCCTCGCAGGCAGCGGGAATCCGGGTGGGATCCGCCGCCAGCCAGCCCCGCTCGTCGGGATGTGCGGAGAGCCAGGCAAACGCGTTGGCCAGCAGGCTCGTCGTGGTGTCGTTGCCGCCCGCGATCACCAGGTTGCACATCTGGACTACCCGCTCGTCCGACAGCCCGTGGCCGTCGACGTCCATGGTGACGAAGACGCTGATGAGATCGTCCTGCGGCTGCTTGCGTCGCTCGGCAGCGGTCAGCATGCAGCGCTCCAGTACCGCCAGGTTCTTGTTCACCGCATCGTCGAACCCCGGGCTGCCCGGCGCGTTGGACACGATGCCATGGGCTGCATCCGAGTACAGCCGCCAGTCCGAGAGCGGCACGCCGAGCAACTTGGCCGTGAGCAATGCGGGGACGGGGCTGGCGAGGTCATGCACCAGATCGGCCTCGCCGCGCTCGATGATCTCATCGATCAGCGCGGTGGTGACCGCGCGCAGGAAGGGTTCGTAGGACTTCGAGCGCGCCGGCGAGAACCACGGGTTCAATGCCTTGCGATAGGGCGTGTATTCGGGCGGATCCATCTCGATCGGCGTCGAGACCATCGGGGCCGGCGGGATGATGATCCCGCCGTACGGCGAGCCCTCCGCCGTCACGTGCTTGGAGGAGAACGTCACGTCGTCCTTGACCGCGGCTTCGACGTCCTCGTAGCGGGTGAGCACGGTGAATCCGCCGTAGCTGTCGGAACGGGCGACCGGGCAATCGCGCCGGAGGGTGGCGTAGATGGCGCGCCAATCCCGGGCATATTCGGGCGAGTGGTGATCGAACGTCAGCATGGCACCGGCACGGTCATCGGGAAGCGGAACAGCTGCTCGGCATTCGTGTGTGTGATCATGTCGACCTCGTCCTGGGGCAGCGCGGAGAAAAGCTCCTTGGCTGCGGCCTGCGTGTGCGGCCAGGGAGTATCGGCATGCGGGTAATCGGATTCGAAAAGGATCCGGTCGGTGCCGTAGAAATGTCGGGTGGTCAGCCCCCAGGGCTCCTCGATCATGCAGAACCACATGTTGCGCTTGGCAATGACGGAGGGCAGCGTCTCGTCGAGCTTGGACCAGTAACTATGGCGTTCCCATTGCCGGTCGGCTCGCTCGAGTGCAGCCGGCAGCCAGCCGATGCCACCCTCGCTCCACACCAGCTTGATGTCGGGGAACTTCCGCGGCACCGGGGAGCACATCACGTTGACTGACGCCCGGCCCGTGTGGGCGAATGCCGCAGCGATCTCGACGATCGGAGTGCTGCCCGGATCCAGCGTCGACGATCCTGCCGACCCGACGTGCATGCACACCGGTGTCCCGGACTCCGCACACAGCCGCATCAGCGGATCCCACGTGCCGTCATGCCACGAGCCGACCGAAAGGGCAGCCGGGTCCTCGACGAAGCAGAGCGCCTTGCTGCCCTTGGCGAGCGTGCGCTCCATCTCGGCGACCGCCAGGGCGACGTCCCAGAGCGGCACGATCGTCATCGGGACGAACAGTTCCGGCGCGGCGGCACACCATTCGTCGAGGACGAAGTCGTTCCACGCCTCGACGCAGACCTTCGCCAGCTCCTTGTCCTTGAAGGCAATGAACTTGCGGCCGCCGAAGCCCGGGAGAGTCGGGAAGTTGACGCTGGCGAAGATGCCGTCCGCCCTCATGTCACGCGCTCTGGCTGCGGGGTCATAACAGCCGGGAATCATGTCGGCGAAGCGGGTGGGCTCCATCCCCCACTGCTCCCGCGGCTTGCCCGCGACGGCGTTCAGACCCATAGTGAACTGCCGCTCGCCTTCGTACACCCAGAATTCGCGGCCCTCGGCTTCCACGACGTGCGGCGCGGCCTCGCGCCATCGCGCCGGCATCCGCGCACTCCAGACGTGCGCCGGCTCGACGATGTGGTCGTCGACGCTAAACAGGTGGTACATCTGTTCCTCCCAGGCCCCGGGGGTGAGCGCTCGTCACCATGCGGTGTTGGCTGCCGTCGGTCGGGTGCCGATGACGCCTTGCTCGGTGAGCAGGTCGACCTCGGCGTCGGTCAGTCCGAGGAGCCCGGTCAGGATCTCGCGGTTGTGCTGACCGAGGGTGGGGGCGGGCGAGCGGTTCAACTGCGCCTGCATGGACGTGAACTTGGCGGGATAGCCCATGAACGTGCTGCATCCGGTCACCGGATGCACGAGCTCCTCCCAGAACCCTCGGGCCCGCAGCGGCGGAAGCTGCGCGGTCTCGTGCTGCAGCAGGACTTTCGCCGCCGGAACGCCGTGCGCAGCCAGCAGTTCAATGATCGAGTCGGCTTGCAGGTGGCTCGCCCAGCTACTGAGGTGCTCGTCGATGAGATCATGTGCCGCGATGCGGCCCCGCAGATCGGACAGGTCGGGTTGCGCGGCCCAGTCCGGATCTCCGAGCGCTTCTCGTAAGGCGGCCCATTGGACATCGCTCGCGACGGAGATGAACACCCAGCGGTCGCGGGCGCCGTCCGGGAGCAGCTCATTCGTGAGATAAGCACCCTGCGGAGCGGCGAACTTGCTGCGATTCCCCTGGCGTTGCAGCAGGTTTCCGTACGCTGAGAACTCGATCACCTGCTCCGCAGCCACATTCAGCGCCCCGCCGATCATCGGCACCTCGACGAGCAGGCCTTCCCCGGTGCGGCGGCGGTGTTCGAGCGCCAGCAGCAGGGCGACCGTTGCATGGGTCCCGGCGATCGGATCCATCGGCCCGTTCGGCACCTCCGGAGGCTCATCGGGCCACCCGGTCAGCCAGGCCAGCCCCGAAGCCATCTCCATGGTCTGGGCGTAGCCACCACGGTCGCGCCACGGCCCGGAGAGGCCGAAGGCGGGCGAGCGGACCATGATGGCGCGCGGGTTGATGGCCCGCACGTCGTCGTAGGACAGGCCCCAGGCATCCATCACCCGCGGCGAGTAGTTCTCGATCACCACGTCGCATCGGGCAATGACCTCGCGGGCCAGTTCCCGGCCGCGCTCGGTGGCGAGGTCGAGGGTCAGGCCGCGCTTGTTGGTGTTCGGCCCTTGGAAGAGCGGTGACCACTCCCACCACTGGTCATCCTGCATCGAGCGGATGGTGTTGAAACGCATGGGATCCGGGTGTTTGGGCGATTCGATGTGGATGACGTCGGCGCCCAGTAACCCGAGCGTGTGGCCGATGATCGGGCCGGCCCAGTTCGCCGTGAAGTCGGCGACGCGTAGCCCGGCAAAGGGGAGCCCTGCGTTGGTTGCCGGCCGGCCGCCCGGCCGCTCGTTCAGCGCTGCTCGTCGGTACTGCTCGGAGTGCTCACCCAGCCGCGGAGCCGGGCCCGGTGGGCGGCGCTGCGCACCGCCGGAGAACGTATGGGCGACATCCGGCTGCAGGAATCCGCCGGTGGGGTTACGGATGTACTGATGGCGCGCTTCGAATTGCTCGAAGCCGGGAATGGTGGCGCCGTCGCCGATAGGAGCAGCCGGCACCCGCAGCGCCGCGGCGAGCTCCAGGACCTCCTCCGTGGTGCGGCCAGCCAGTGCCGCGTCGATCGCCTCGCTCAGCTCGCGGCGACGCACGTTACGGTTGTGCATGCGGATCAGCGACTCGTCCTGCGTCCACTCCGGCTGATCGACAAGCACGCAAAAGTCCAGCCACTGCTGGCCGGTGACAACCATGAAGCCGACGTAGCCGTCCTTCGTGCGATGGATAGCGGGCAGATTCATCAGGCGATTGCTGCGCATCGGGGCGCCGGCGATGGAGGCGAACGTCACCGAATACATCGTCATGGACAGGACGAGTGACTCGAGTTCGGAAACGTCGACCAGCTCGCCGGCGCCGGTGGCCAGCGTTCCCCAGCGGGAGGACAGCAGGCCGACAGCAGCAAACAGTCCCGCCACCCATTCGCCGATGTCACCCCCCATGACCACGGGGGGTCGTGCCGGATCACCGCGGGTCATGGGTGCCCCGGAGAGCGCTTGCAGCGCCGCCTCGGTGGTCACGCGCTGCGACCAGGGGCCGCCGAGCCCCCAGGGAGTGATGGTCACGATCGTGGCGTGCGGCGCACCTGCCTGAAGAGCTTCGGGCGCCAGCGCGGGAAGATCCGAAAGCCGGGATCCGGGCGCCCACAGCACCGCGTCAGACGCCGCGACGAGCCGGCGCACGAAGTCGATCTGCTCGCCGTCGGCGGGATCGGCGACCACGCTCTTCTTGCTCCCGCCAAGAAAGCGAAAGAGCGCACCGTCCTGGTCACCGAGCGACGCGCCGCCGGCAGTCCGGCGGCGCAGCGGGTCACCTTCCGGCGCTTCGACCATGACGACGTCAGCGCCCGCATCGGCCATGATCTTGCCGGCGTACGCACCCGCGATGCCTGTGGACAGGTCGACGATCGAGTACCCATCGAGAGGCCACGCACTAGCCATGGCACAACCAATGCAATGTGTTAGCTGATGGGAGCGTCAACGAAGGCCCTCGCGCTAGGTGGTCTGCGCGAAGATAGCGGCGATATCAAAGGCCCGTCAAGGACTACCGCGGGCGAGTCACTCCGAGGAGCGCAGCACCGTCGCCCGCCAGATGTACTCGGCGAGCTCGTCAGCCATGGTGTCCAACGAAGGGCGCTGCACGTCGGCAGCGAAGAGGATGTCCTCGAACAGCCCGAGACCGAGCGCCAAGGCCATGCCGAACCTCACCGCAAGCACGAGATCCATGACCGGGCGGCTGTCGGCATCCACCTGCGCTCTGCTGCGGCGCTCGAGATCCTCCAGGTGACGACCGAGCACCGAGCGCGCCAGGTGGCCCGACCGCGCGAACCGCGCGTCGGTGTCCTCACTGGCCAGCATCGAGAAGAGCACGCGGTTGTCGCGCACCAGTTGCAGCAGGCCGCGCACGTACGCGCGCTCGCGGCGACGGGCCGACTGCTCCGGGTTGTCGTCGCGGGCCCACTCGGCGACGAACTGATCGACGAACTCATAGAGCGGGGCCAGCACGACGTGCTCGAAAAGCGCGTCTTTGGTGCCGAAGTGGCGGAACACTGCTGCTTGGATCACCCCCGCGCGCGCCGCGATCTCCCGCGTCGAGGTCTGCTCGTACCCGTTTTCGACGAACAGGTCCCGCGCGGCTTCCAGAATCAGTCGCTGCACGTCCGCGGAGCTACGGCGCACGCGTGCCTTCGCTGTCACAAGCACATGATGCCGACAACCGCGGCGAGGTGAGACACCCGTGAGACTGAGGGCTTGATATACAGCTGAAAGAGATAGACGATAGCCCGACCCGACGTCGCTCACTGGAGGAATACGCCATGCCGGATGTGGACCCCGAGGGACGGCTGTACATCGACGGCGAGTTCCGGGAGGCCGCGTCCGGAGGGCGCTTCGAGGTCTTCAATCCGGCCGACGAAACGCTGGTCGGCGTGGCCGCGGACGCTCAGCCGGAGGACGTCACGGCAGCCGTCACCGCGGCACGTCGCGCCGCCGATGAGTCGTCATGGGGCACCGATCACGCTTTTCGCGCGCGGGTGCTTGGCCAGCTGCAAGAGGGACTGCGCAAGGAGGCTGCGGCGGCCAAGCAGCTACAGATTGCCGAGGCCGGCACGCCGTGTTCGGGCATCGGCGGCCACATCGACGTGATGACCGAGGACATGTCCTACTTCAATGACCTCATCGAGCGGTTCCCGTGGGAAGCCGACTTCGGGGTTCATCACGGGCTCAACCTGCCGAGCAACCGGCGGGTGCGCTATGAGCCGTACGGCGTGGTCGGGGCAATCACCCCGTGGAACGCCCCTTTCATGACCGACATCTGGAAGATCCAGCACGCGCTCGCGACAGGCAACACGATCGTCCTGAAGACGGCGCCCGACACGCCGCTTACCGGCGCCTTGATCGCACGTGCGGCGCACGAGCACACCGAGCTGCCGCCGGGGGTTCTGAACGTCATCAGCTCGCGCGACAAGGCGTCGGCAGGCGAGGCACTGACTGGCGACCCGCGGGTGGACATGTACCACTTCACCGGCTCCCCCGGCGTCGGGCAACGCATCTACGAGCGGGCGGCGGTGGGCATTCGCAAGGTGTGCCTGGAACTCGGCGGCAAGTCCGCGAACGTCATTCTCGATGATGCCGACCTGTCCATCGCGTTGCCCATGAGCATCGGGATGTGCATGAGCAACAGCGGGCAGGGATGCGCGCTCGCCACCCGAATGATCGTGCACTCGTCCCGCTACGACGAGGTGCTCGAGGCCCTCACCGAGGCCGTCCGAGCACTCCCCTGGGGCGATCCGACCGACCCGGCCAACCTCGTCGGCCCGATCATCAACGGCGCCCAGCTGGCCCGGATGGAGGGGCTCGTCGACCGGGCCGTAGCCGACGGGGCGCGGGTTCTCGTCGGGGGCCGCCGCGGCGAATCCCCCACCGGAGGCAAGGGATTCTGGTACGAGCCGACGGTCGTCGCGGACGTCGCGGAGAATGCGGAGCTCGCCCAGTACGAGGTCTTCGGGCCGGTACTGACGGTGGTGCGATTCGACGGCGACGACGAGGAGGCCATCCGGGTCGCGAACAACTCGCGCTACGGCCTGTCGGCCTACGTCCAGACCCGGGACATCGATCGCGCCTGGCATATCGCGAACCGGATGAAGGCCGGCACCGTGAACATCGGGCCGTCCTTCTACCTCTCACCGGACACCCCGTTCGGCGGCTACGGGATCAGCGGCGTGGGTCGCGAGCACGGCGAAGACGGGTTCCGCGAGTATTTGCAGGCGAAGACGATCGCCTCACCCGTCGCGTCGGCATGACCGATCGGCTAGCGGGCAAGTCCGTCCTGATCACCGGGGCCGGATCGGGGCTCGGACGCGAGAGCGCCCTGCTGTTCGCGGCCGAGGGCGCGAATGTCGTCGTCACAGACATCGTGCCGGCCCGGGTTGATCGGGTGGTCGACGAGATCCGCGCCATCGGGGGACCGGCCGTGGGGATGAGGGCGGACGTCCGCGAGCTCCAGGAGATGGCCGACAGCGTGGCGCTGGCGGTCGAGTCGTTCGGCAAGCTCGACATCCTGATGTGCTCGGCGGGCATTCCGGAAGAGGGCTTCGGCACTCTTGCCTTCGAGGACATCTCGGTCGAGGGCTGGCGCCGCATGCTCGACACGAACCTCACCGGCGTCTTCCTGGCTGCCCGAGCCGCGGTTCCGGCGATGAAAGCGCAGCAGCGCGGCACGATTCTGGCGGTCTCGTCGATGGCCGGCTTCGTCGCCTACCCAGGATTTCCCGGCTACGCGGCAGCCAAGCACGGCGTCAACGGTCTGGTCAAAGGCATGTCGCTGTCCCTCGGCGGCTACGGGATCCGGGTCAACGCGCTGTGCCCCGCTCACGGGATGAGCATCAACTTTGCGCTGCCGCCTGACGCCGAGGTGCTCGGGATGAGTTACGAGCAGATGCAGCCGTGGGACCAGAACGCCACGTCGATCCCGCTGAAGCTGGGACGCCCGCCCACGCTGCGCGACAACGCCAACGCAGCGCTGTTCCTCGTCTGCGACGAGTCCGCCTACATGTCCGGAGTCTGCCTACCGGCAACCGACGGCGGAAATCTCGCCCGCACCTCGATCATCTTCCCGGGGGATCTCGGCGGGGACGCGGGCGTCCTCCCGGAGCGATTGGCCACCGAGATCGCTTCGTCCTGAGCTCATTCGCTCGCAACACCCCGTTAACGTTCCAGGCCCTTCCCGCTGATAAATTAGCTAGTTCATTCAGCTATGTCGCTAGCCCGGCGCGGGGGCGCCGGCGGCGGTCTCCGGGAGGTCAGGTGCGCCAGCTCCAACCGATGGACGCCTTCATGTACTACCTGGAATCGCCGCGTACGCCATTCCACATCTCAGCGCTGACCGTCCACGAGCCGAGCCCGACCGGCGCGGTCACCAGGGAACGCGTCATCGACCTCATGAACCAGCGGCTGCATCTCGCTCCGACCTTCCGGCAGCGGCTGGTGACGGTCCCGCTCGGACTCGACCACCCCTACTGGATCGACGACGCGAGTTTCGATATCGAGCACCACGTCCGGCATATCGGGCTTCCCAGGCCCGGCGACTGGAACCAGCTGCGCACCCTGGTCGCGAGACTTCATTCCCACTCCCTCGACATGACGCGCCCGCCGTGGGAGCTCTATCTGATCGACGGCCTCGACGGATGGGACCGCGTCGCCACCGGAGGCTTCGCCGTGCTGCTCAAGGTTCATCACGCCGCGATCGACGGGGTCGCGGGCGCCGAGATGATCAGCGCGATCCTGGATCACACACCGCAATCACGCTGTGCCCCACCAGTGGAGCCGTGGAGTCCGCGTGGGGGGCCATCGACAGTACGGCGGCTGGCGGGAGCGGCAGTGCACGTGGCGACCCGGCCACCTCACTTGATAGCTCGCTCCGCCAGCATCCCCGGGCTGTCGGCAAACCTGTTGCGCCGCAAGTTCCGGATGCCGGCTGTCACGGTCCCGCGAACCCGCTTCAACACGAGCGTCTCTGCCCATCGGGTGTTCGACATCCGGAGTTGGGAGCTCGCCGAACTCAAGCAGATCAGGACTTTGGTACCCGAGGCGACGGTCAACGACGTGGTCCTCGCTGTCATCGCCGGCGCGCTACGCCGCTACCTCCTGCTCCACGACGAGCTGCCCGAAAGCTCGCTGCGAGCGGTCGTGCCCGTCTCGGTACGCAACAAGCGCGCGGCCCCGCCGCGGGACGGCACCGCTTCCGACCCGGCGCACCTGGTGGGCAACGAGATCGTGACGATGGCGGTACGGCTGCACACCGAGGAGCCGGACGACATCGCGAGATTCACAGCCATCTGCGCCTCTACCCGGGAAAGCAAAGCCCGCAAGCAGGCGATCGGCGCGCGCACGCTGACCGACCTCGCCGCCACCCTGCCTGGACGCCTTCTCGGGCTCGGCTTTCGCGCCGGAACCCTGTTCGTCTCCGCGGCCGGCACCCAGGTGCTCTACAACACGATGGTCACCAACGTTCCCGGCAGTCCCGTGCCGTTGTACTTCTGCGGAGCTCGGGCCGTCGACGTGTACGGCCTCGGACCCCTGCAGGATGCGATGGGGCTGATGCACATCGTCGGCAGCTACGACGGCCAGATCGGCATCTTCATCACCGCCGACCGCGCCATGCTGCCGGACATCGACCGTTACATGGATTGCATCGACAGCTCCTACGAAGGTCTGCTGACGGCGGTGGGCACCGTCACACCTTCTGGCATTTAGGGCATCGAAGTAAAATAGTTGAACTCGTTATGGCAGGGTGGCCGTCGGGCACCGGCGTGTGGCATCAGATCTAGCGACGGATGGTGGGAACGTGGCCGGCAGCCCCAGGCGTCCCAAGCTCTCTTCGTGTCTCGGCGGCGGTGGCGCGTTCGGGATCGGCATGCATTTCGGTGTTGCCGAGGCGCTCGCCGCCAGCGGCCTCAACCTCGCAGCGGTGCCCTCGATCGGCACATCCGCCGGAGCTTGGGCCGCGGCAGCGCTAGCGCTCGACATCGATCTCGAGACGGTGATGGAGCCGTGGCACCGAACCTCACCAAAACGGTTCGGCCATCGATCCGTCGACACCGTGCGCCCGGTCTTCGGCGCCCAGCGCTGCGCGACGCTCGAGGCGGTGGCCATCGCCGTGCGATCGGGACGGCGCGTCCTGCTGCCCGCTGAGCGCTACGGCGTCACCGAGGTCGTGGCGGCCTCGTCCTCGCCTCCGCCATTTGCTCTGCCGCACCGTCTCGACGGACAGCGATACGTCGACGCCGGGCTGCTCTCGGTCTGCTCGGTCGATCTCGCACCACCGTCGGACCTGCTGGTGGTGGTGGCACCCCTCGGAGGTCCCCACATGAACGCCGGAGCGAAGATGTTCGAGCGTCAGACGCGTCGTCACATCACTCGCTGGAGGTCGCGCTTCGGCGGCGAGGTGCTGTACATCCGGCCGAATCGAGAGCTCGCCCGGCTGGCTGGTCACAGCCCCACCGGGCTCTTCCGGGCGGAGAGCGCCGGCCCGGCCGCGAGGGCCGCCTTCGACCTGAGCCGCAAGCGCATCGCGACCTTCCGGCGAGAGCACGAACGGGTCTGGGCCGCCGCCTGCGAGACCCCGCCGCCGGTGTGAGCCGGGTCTGGGAGCCGCCGAGTCGGCGCAACGCCCTAGCCTGCTTCGTGCTGCTTATTGCGCTGTCACAACGAATCGCACAGTGCAACTATCACTCATTCGAGTGATACCCGGCCTGCCCGATCGTGACGAGGACTTGGGAGATGAGCTGGCCTGGCCGCACCGTTCGCGAGTTCGGTTGGCCCGAATCTGTCGGTCTGTGGAGAAGTCCATGCGCATATACCGGCCGTCACCACAGGTGAGGAGTGATCGCGATGTCGCGTATGCGGTATATCCTCTCGTCTTTCCTGCCGGGCCGGCGCCCTGAGCCGGGAGACGGTGGTTTCTCACTCATCGAGGTCATCGTTGCTCTCGGTCTGCTTTGCACCGTCATGGCCACCACGGCCGGTTTCTTCACCTCCTCGCTGAAGGAGAGCAACGGACAGACGCAGGCCCAGCAGGCCGCCGTCCTTGCCGATCAGCAGCTCGACTACACCCGCAGCGTCGCCGGCACGTCACTGCTCAGTGGCCGCACGCAAACGGCAGTGCAGGCGGCGATCACCAGCCCGCCTACGGGTGTCAACCTCAGCCAGGACGTCACCTCGACCGGGAACTTCGACACCGCGACGCCGCCGGCGGGTACCCAGGCCGTGCCGATCAGCATGGTGAGCAATGTCGGCGGGACCACGTACACCGTCACGACCTTCATCGACCAGTGCTACCTCACCGCGTTGTCCAACCCGGATTGCAAGAGCGCCGTCACGAGCTTCGGCTGGGTTTACCGGATCACCGTTGACGTGACCTACCAGCTCGGCGGCGGTCGCTCCTGCGCGTCGAACAAGCCGTGCTATTACGTGGCGAGCACGCTGCGCGACTCGGGAAGCGATCCCTGCTTCAACGTGAACGTCGCCTACGCCGGCTGCTCCACCTTGCAGCCCACCATCACGGCAATCAGCCCGAACTCGGTGGCGGCAGGCTCCGCGACCACGATCACCCTGACGGGCAGCAACTTCGACCCGGGTGCGACGGTGTCGCTCGACACCGGCGGCACGGTCAGCAACGTGAACCGGATCAGCGCCACCGTGCTGACCTTCACGCTGACGACCAGCAACACCCCGGCAGCGGTCGGCACCCGGACCGTCAAGCTGACCAACCCGAACGGCAAGTTCGCCTACGGCACGCTGACGATCACGACCTCGGCGCTCAGTGTCAAGAGCGTGTCACCGTCGCCCGTCTACGCCGGCGCGACGTCGACGCTCACCATCTCGGGCTCGGGCTTCCAGAGCGGCTCCGTCGTCTCGATTCCCAGTCCCGCGGGCACGATCGTGGGCACTCCGACGATCACGTCCAACACCATCACCCTTGGCTTCGCCGCTGCCAGCAGCGGATCGGCGATCGGCACCTGGCCCGCCACCGTTACCAACCCCGACGGCAACAGCGGCAGCGCCAACTTCACCATCCAGCAGGCGCCCATCACGCTCACGGCGGTCAGCCCAAGCACCCTGACGTACGCCAGCACGCGCAGCTTCACCCTCACCGGCACCGGCTTCAACAGCGGCGCGCAGGTGACCCTCGACGGCGCGAACGTCAACGAGACGTGGGTTTCCTCGACCACGCTCACGGTCGCGCTGACATCGGATCCGGCGGCCGGCACCCACACCTTCACCGTCACCAACCCCGACGGCGGCTCGGACACCGGCACCTTCACGGTCACCGGGGCTCAGGCCCACATCTCGAGCATCTCCCCGACGTCGATCAAGCACGGCACCAGGGTCACGGTGACGATCACCGGGTCGGGCTTCGTGACCGCGGGTCGCTCCACCCCGGTGGTGACCGTCGACGGCTCCACCCACGGGGTCAGCTCGGTGCGGATCGCGAGCACGACCAAGGTGACGTTCAGGTACCGGATCACCAGCACGAGGGACACCTACAGCTACCCCGTCCAGGTCACCAGCGAGGACGGCAGCGTCAGCGACACCTTCACCTGGGTGGTGCAGAGCTGGTGAGCCCGGCCGCAACGGCGATCGCAGCATGCGGAGCGGGCCCGGCTCCCCGATAGCGAGTTCGCGGACTAACCGGTCACCAATTCCCGACCATTGGGGCACCCGCGTGCCAGCTCCAGCCGGCATCAGCGAACCGGTCAGCCGAACCGTCCGACAGCCGACCAGAGCTCACGCCGGGCCGGTCATCGGCTCCCGCTATAGTCCCGACCACCATTCTCGCCTCAATGGTCTCAATGGGAAGGTGCCTGTGGGCTCGACGTACCGCTATCCGTTCCCGCCGTATCCGGACGGCTGGTACCTGCTGGTGGAGTCGGCCTCGCTCGGGACCGGCGACGTGCTCGCGCTGCGCTACTTCGGTCGAGACCTTGTCCTTTTTCGCACCGAAGGCGGTCGCGCCGTAGTGGCCGACGCACACTGCCCGCACATGGGAGCCCACCTCGGTTACGGCGGCACCATCGATGGCGAGGGCATTCGTTGTCCCTTCCATCATTGGTGTTTCAACGCCGAGGGTCAGTGCGTCGATGTGCCATATGCGAAGGTGCAAGGCCGTCCGCCCAAGGTCTCCATCTCGACATGGCCGGTGCGTGAACACAGTGGCCTGATCATGGCCTGGTGCAGCGAAACCGGGCAGCCGCCGACCTGGGAACCCCCCATGCGGCCCGAATTCGGTTCCTCAGGCTGGATCGGCTACGAGACCACCGGCTGGACCATTCGCATGCACACCCAGGAGCTCGCCGAGAACATCCCTGACATGGCGCACTTCACCTACGTCCATGAGGTCGGGCCGGAACTTGCCGCGGAGTACGAGATCGACGGCCACGTCTACCGGCAGCGGTCGCTCGCGGTGATCGACGGTGTCCCGGTGGAATTCACCACCCAGGAGGCCAGCGGTCTCGGCCTCGTCTGGCTACATACGAAGTCCGACCCGGTTTCCTGGTTCCTCACCGCGACCACACCCATCGACGACGAGCACGTCGAGCTGCGCCTGCTGTTCCTCGTTCACGACGACACCAGCCACGGTTCGCTGAGCCCACGCGCGCGGGCAATGGTCGACGCGACGGTCGAGAACACCTCGCGCGACGTACCGATCTGGGAACACAAGATCTACGTGGAACGGGCACCCCTCGTTCCCGACGACGGCCCGATCCGCGCGCTGCGTACCTGGGCGCGCCAGTTCTATCCCGGGCTGGTCCGCAGCGATGCGCCCGTCCACACTCGCTGAAACCCGAGCGAAATCCCGCCAGCTTCCGGACTGACCTTCCGCGGTGCATCCGGGCCCGCCGACGATTCGTACGCTCTCGATCCTTATCCCGGAAAACCTGCGGCCAGGTAGTTGCACACGCGCACGAGCTCAGGCTCGCCGGGCAGTTTTGACAGCTCGTCCTGCAGCACGAGTACCGCCGCCGTTACGGCATCGGTCGACTCGACAGCCGTTTCGGTGGCCGACATCGAGATCACGGGCGTTGTCGACGCGTTCCTACGGTCCACCGGCAGGACCGTCCGCCCGGGCGCATCGCGGGCGAGCACGTTCATTTCTGCGCTGCTGAGGTCACGATTCAACTCGGCGATGAGCGTGACCCGCCAGTCCATCAGTCCGTGAGTCATGAGGATCCTTCCTTTGGGCACCCCTAGCTTGCGTAACTGGTCTGACGCTCTCCTTGCAGAACCATGACGGTTGGATGATGAAAATCGTCGGCAGATCGTCAGGCTGGCGGGTTTCGGCCGCGGTCGGCGGGCACGGGTGTGCGCTGGTCGGCTCGCGGCACTGAGCGCTTCCCTTTCAGGCCGGTTTCGGCGATGGCGATGAAGCTGGTCCCAGTAAGGGGCAACCCGCCCGTCCGGATGTTCCAGAACCCATGCGGCAGAGAACCCGAATCCTGCTAACGAGCCTTTGCCGGCCGGATCTCGGCCGGGATCGCCGACTGCGTGACCATCCCCGTGAGGGGGTCGATGTCGTTCTCGGCGCTGGTGAGCTCGGAGACGTTGGGCGCTGACCACCCGTGCGGGATCGTCACCACCCCATGGGGTATTTGCTTGTCACCTCGCACGGTGCCCGAAACGACGCGGCCCGCCACGCGCACCTCGACCTCGGTCCCGTCACCGCCGAGCTCGGCGGCTCGGGTCGGGGCGACCATCACCGCCGTCTCGGCCAGATTGCGCAGCTGCGAGTTCATCGTCCGGAGCTGGCGATGGGCGATGAGCTGGAGCTCCCCCGACGGAGCGGGGGTAGCTTCGGCCAGCTGCGCCAGGAGGGGTTCCGGGGCAAGCCGCCACCTTCCGTCCGGGAGGAGGCGCCGAACCCATCCGAAGACGGCGCCGCTGTCCACGACGCCGCGGCGGGCGGCGAACACGGCGTCGGCACCGCCCCGGCTACGCTCGGCGATCGGGCGCAGCAGTGACTCGTCCGTCGCCGTGTCGGACGTGAGCCCGCGACCGAGGACGTCGAAACCGAGACGCTCGCCGAGGGCGCCGAACATGCGCCACACCGGCCAGCGTCCAGCGCCTGGCGACACCATCGCCGGAGTGAACTGCGTCGCGACAGCAAGCTGATAGCCATCGAGCAACAGCGGGACATCGGCCCGCTCGAGAGCGCCGACCGCCGGCAGGATGTGTGTCGCCAGTTCGGTGGTCTCGGTTGGAAGCACGTCGACGACGGCCAGCGTGTCGAGCGCGGCTAAGGCCGCCCGGGTTCGCGTCGCGTCAGGGAACGCTGTCGCCGGGTTACCGCCGACAACGAAGACGGTCCGTACGTTCCCGGCCTCGATCTCGCTGAGCAGCGCGGCGCAGGGCCACTCGTCGAACCGGCGCGGCAGATCCGGTCGACTGGGCGGGCCCGCGCCGGGCGTCCCGTCCGACATCGGGAAGGTGCGGGTGTCGAGCTGCAGCAAGTAGCCGGGGTTGAACCACATGCCGCCGGGCTGGTCGTAGGAGTCCGTCACCACGTGCAGCACCCACAACAACCACTCGGAAACGTTGGCTGTGCGGCTCATCGAGACTCCGGTGCCCGTGAGCGCACTGACGCGTCCGTGACGCCGCACCGCGGTCACGAGGTCGTTGAGATCTCCGACCGCGATGCCCGTACCAGCCGAGGTGACAGCCGGGCTCAGCGGTTCAAGCGCGGTGCGAAGCTCGTCGACGCCGGTCGCCCGCGCACGTAAGGCGTCGTCCTCACCCGTGCCGGGCCCGGGAAGCACGGCCCGGACGAGATGGGCCAGGACGAGCCAGTCGCTTCCCGGCCGCGGGGCCAGATGCCGGTCAGCGGCACGGGCCGTCTCCGTACGACGCGGGTCGACCACCCAGACCTCGCCGCCTCGGGCCCGGTGACGACGAAGCCGCCGCAGCGGGGACGGCATCGCGTTCGAGTGGCCGTGCGAGACAACAGGGTTGCACCCGATCAGCACCAGCAGTGTGGAACGCTCGTGGTCCCAGATCGGCGTGAGGCCCGACCACCCGCCGACGAGTTCGGCGACCAGCGGCTTCGACGGTGTGTCGATCGTCGTGGCGGTGTACTTCTGCTGCGAGCCCAGGACGCGCAGAAAGCGTTCCGCTGCACGGCGGCCGGCGCTGTCGAACGCCGAGCCACTGGCCAGGTACATCGCAATCCCGTTCGGGCCGGCAACGTCGAGGGTGTCCGCCACTCGCCGGGCGAGGTCGTCGAGCACCGTGTCCCAGCTGACCTCCTGGCCGCCAATCGTGGGCCGATCGAGCCGCCGGGGGTCGTGGTGGAAGGCCGGCAGCGCGCGTCCCTTCGGGCAGGTGTAGCCCTCCGACAGCGGATGCTCGGCGTCGCCGCGGACCCGCACGACGCGATCGTCCTCGAGCGTCACGAGGATGCCGCACATCGCGTTGCAGATCCGGCAGAAGCTCGGTTGCTCCACCCGCTCCCCCGCCACAAGGCCCATCATCCACCCGGCTGCGGGCACTACACCCCCCGCACCCACTGGTAGCCGGTGACGTGATCGACGGTGATCCCGCGTTCGGCAAGCGACTCCTCGACGTCGCAGTGGGAAACCCGCGCGACGTCGCGAGCGTCGAGCAGTGGATGAAGTCCGCTGCCGCCGCGCGCGGCCTGCCGGGCGGCGCCCGGCATAACGTGGAAAACCAGCTCGTACCGGGCTTTGGAGAAAGGTTCGCGGTGCCCGTGTCCGGCTCCGGACAATTGATTTGCTACTCACCGGCCGGTCATTGGCTCTACTTTGGCGTCAGCCGAACCACACCAGTCGGGGTTCGAGCCTCACGGAAGGCCGGACATGAACATCAAGATGATTCTCCCGATTGGCGTGATCGCCTTGGCCGCCGCTTGCAGCTCCGGCTCGGGCTCCGGATCGGTCAGTCCGTCCTCGACATCCAGCCCGTCATCCAGCTCATCCCCTGCGACCGGCTCCGGTTCGAGCGGCACCACCAGCGGGACGACGACCGGCGGGACGACCAGCACGACTGTGACCGGAACGACGACCACGACGCCGACTACCGGGACCACGCCATCTGCGTCGCCGACGACGCACCCGAAGCTTCCCGTCGGACCCATCCCGAGCGGGAACAGGCTTCCGGTCGGCGGCATCAACCAGCCGCCGACCACGCCGCCGGCCACGCACGGGCCCGTGGGGCAGATCCCATCGGGCGGCAATACCCCCGTCAACGCGCCGTAGCCGATTGCAAGCCCTGCCGCCATCCGGGGGCCGGGCTCCGGGCCGTCCAAGCACGCGGACCCCTTTGCAGCACTATGGCCGGCGTTGTGGCGTTGGGTAATCGAGGGCAAGGTCGATCCCGACGGGAGGCTACTCAGATGCAGGGTGCGAGTTGCGCGAACGCGCTGCGCAGCCGGTCGTGAGCAAGGAGGGCGGGTTCAGTTCGGGAGGAGCTCCAGCCGGGCCGGAACATGCTTGTGATACGGCGTGCCTGCGACGGGATCTCGGTGATCGCTCGACGTGAGGTCGTTAGGGGCAATGCCGATAGGGCCGTCGCCTGGGGAGGCCGTGGTCCCGAGCCCATTAGGCAGCGAGATGTGCCCGGCGCGCATCATCCGACTGACCTCCACAACGACGCGTGCGCTACCCCGCTTCGTCGTGAGCAGGGCGGGATCACCGTCGGCGAGGCCGATCGCGTCAGCGTCGGCCGTCGAGATCCGCAGCGCACCGTCGGCGTCACGCTTGCGCCACGCCGGGTCGCGAATGATCGTGTTGGCAGTGAATGAACGCCGCTCGCCCGCAGACAGCACAAGCGGATAGTCGGGGTCCGCTCCGGGCGGAGGCTCGCTCGCCAGCGCGCAGAGTGCATCGAGCATCGGCTCGACGTCGAGGACGAACCGTCCCGTCGGCGTCCGCACCCGCGACCAGGCGTCCTCGTCATCATCGACGCTGAAGGTCACCCCGCTCGGGGTGTGGAGCATGGCGTCGAAGAGGGCGTCGCCAAGGTCGGTCGCTTCGCCGGTGAGGCCGGCGCGCTCGAGACTCGGCCGGTTTGTCATGGCGCAGCGCTGCGCTGCGGTCCAGAGCGCGGCGGCAGCTGCCGCGCCGGCGGGGAGCGTGGGGCCGAGGGTGCGGTAGAGCACGATCGGTGCGATCCGCCCGAGCTCCGGCTGCTCGGCCATCAGTTCGTGAAAGGCGGCGCCGAACGCGGCGCGGCCCTGCGCGGCGGCGGCGTGCAACGGACTGAGGTCGACGCCTTCCAGGGCACCGAGTGCTTCGACGAGCCGGGCATGAATCTCGGGTTCGGCCCAGGTGCCTTCGAGCGGCTCCAGCACCGGCCGGCGAAGGTGGAAGTAGTTGTGGGGAAACTCGAAGTTGAAGAACGTCGCCTCGTGCTTCTCGAACTGTGATGCCGCTGGCAACACGTAGTCGGCGAGCAGCGCCGTCTCGGTCATGGCGACGTCGATGACGACGACGAACTCGAGCGCCTCCAGTGCGGCACGCATCCGCGGACTGTCGGCCAGCGAGTGCGCCGGATTCGCCGATTCGACGAGCATCGCCCGGTACCGGTCGGGGTGATCGGTGAGGATCTCATCGGCAATCACGTTGCAGGGCACGAGACCGGCGATGACCGGGGCACCCACGACTGGCGAGCGCGGCTCGTCGCCTTTGACGGTGTGGTTGAGCAGGGGGACGATGCTCGTCGGGATGTACTGGCCCCCCGACTTGGCAAAGTTGCCGGTCAGGATCCACACGAGCTTGTCGAGGTAGCTGCACAACGTCGAGTGCAGGCCCATCTGTACGCCGAGGTCCTCGAAGACGGCGACACTCGAGGCGGTGGCGATGCGGCGCGCCGCCCTGCGTACCAGGTCGGGATCGAGATCGCAGATAGCTGCGTAGCTGTTGACGTCGATCGCCGCCAGGTGCGGCTCGAGTCGGTCGAGACCGGAAGCGTGGGCCGTGAGCCATGCTCGGTCGAGCAAACTCTCCTGCACGATCACCGCCGCGATGGCGGCCAGGCACCACGCGTCGGTTCCGGGGCGCAGCGCCAGGTGGAAGTCGGCGAGCTCGGCGGTCTCCGTACGGCGCGGGTCGAGCACCACCAGCGACCGAGACGGATCGCGGGCGATCTCCTTCAGGGTGGTGCGGGCATGCGGGATGCCGTGAGATTGCCACGGGTTCTTGCCGACGAACACGGCGACCTCGGCGTGCTCGATGTCACCCCGGTTGTAGGCGCCAACGACCCTCGCGTTGACCCACGCCTCTCCGGTCTTCTCCTGCGCGAGGGCGTTGGAACGAAAGCGCATCCCAAGCGCTGCACGTGTCGCCGCCGCATAGGCCCCACCCAGGTGATTCCCCTGCCCGCCGCCGCCGTAATAGAAAATCGACCTACCGCCGTAGGCGTCCCGGACGCGAGCGAACCCGGACGCCACCTCAGCGATGGCAGTGTCCCAATCGACGGGTTCGTACGTGCCGTCGGCGCGACGCCGCAACGGCGTCGTGAGCCGGTGCCGCCCGTTCTGGTAATGATCGAGCCGCAACGCCTTCTCACACGTATAGCCCCGCGATGCCGGGTGCTCCTTGTCGCCGCGGATCCGCTCGAAACTGCGGCCGTCTCCGCCGAGGCGGACCTCGATGCCGCAGTTGCACTCGCACAGGATGCAGGCCGTCGGCCGCCACCCCGAGGCCTGCGACGGCTCGGCCAGTTGCGTCACGTTATGGAAACTAGGCCAGACCGTTGCGTTACGCAACTGACTGACCCGTAAGCTGCTGTCATGACGAGGACGGACACCTCGGCGTGGCCCTGCCCGATCGCCCGCACAGCCGACCTGATCGGCGACGGCTGGACGCTGCTCATCATGCGCGAAGCGTGCCTCGGTACCCGCCGGTTCGAAGAGTTCCAACGCAACTTGGGCATCGGCCGCAACATCCTCACCCAACGACTCAATGCGCTGGTCGGCGAAGGCCTGCTGAAGACAATTCCGTATCAGGTGCGTCCCGTGCGCCACGAGTACCGGCTCACCGACAAAGGCCGCGACGTGTACCCGATCCTTGCCACGATGGCCGCGTTCGGAGACAAATGGCTACTCGACGACGAGAGGCCCGTCCTCCTGCACCACACCAGCTGCCATCACGACATGCACGCCGTCGTCACCTGCTCCGAGTGCGCACAGCCGCTCGACATCCACAGCGTGCGAGCCAGGCCCGGTCCCGGGTACCCGAAGCCAGCGCGCAGAGCGAGCGGTTATGAGACCGGCGAGCCAGTTCACGGCCCTTTGACATCGCCTTCGCCGAATCTGCTGGGGCAACTGCAGGAGGAACGACAGTAAGTGCTACTGTGTAGCACATGGAGACGATCGGTGTGCGGGAGCTGCGCCAACACGCCAGCCGTTACCTGGCCCGGGTAGCCAGCGGAGAAACCATCGAAGTGACCGACCGAGGACGCCCGGTCGCGATGCTCGTGCCCACCCACCAGGATCACTGGCAGGACCTGATCGCCGCCGGGCAGATCATCGCAGCAGACGGCGAAGGGCACATTCTCGACGACCCCGCCGGCGACTACGGCATCAGCGCCTCCCAGCAGCTGTCAGCCCTGCGCGCCGAAGAGCGATGAAGCTGTATCTGGACTCTTCCGCAGTCGTCAAACTCGTCCAACGCGAACCCGAAACAGCCGCCCTCCGCCGCTACCTGCGTCGCGCCCGCGACGACCAATACTTCACCAGCGCACTCTCCCGAGTCGAAGTCATCCGGGCCGTGACAACCGGCGGCCCCGCAGCGATCACCCAAGCCCGCCGCCAGCTCAGCCGCGTCGCCCAAGTCGCGCTCACCACCGACCTGCTCGACCGTGCCGCGAACCTAGCCCCCGGCACCCCGCTGCGCAGCCTCGACGCCATCCACCTCGCAGCCGCCCAACTCGCCGGGAACGACCTACGCGCAGTCGTCACCTACGACCAACGCATGGCAACCGTCGCCACCCAACTCGGCCTGCCCGTCCAGACGCCGAACTAGCGGCTACCCGTCGGCTCACGCGCAGGCTCAGGAGGAGGGAGGCGCTTGCGGCGGAGTACGGCCAGTTGCTTTATTCGGACGGTCGGAAGAGCAGCTACGGACTCGTGGTTGCATCCATCGTCCGCGACGGACGCACGCCGCGCAGGAATGGAAGACCTCGTCCGCATCATCGACATCTAGGACCACGCCAGCGCGTTCCAGATGCCTGCTTGAACAGCGAACCTTTTGCCTGTGGCGGCAGTCTTACCTGTGTGACGCGTGACCGGAACGAGGTATTCACCACGTTCTATGCCGAGCATTGGTCGGCCGTCGCCGGCTACTGCGCCGGGCTCGTGCGCTCGGGTCACCTCGGCGACGAGCTGGCGCAAGAGGCCTTCACCAGGCTTTACGCCCGCTGGGGACGGCCCAAGGATCCGCTCGCGTACACGTATCGCATTGCGCACAACCTCGCCTTCGATCACCGCCGTTCGGCGGCCCGCGAGCGGCAGCAGATCGTCGAGCCGGTCGCCGAAGACACCGATCACACGCTCCTGGATGCGGTCCAACGGCTCCCCGGTCCGCTGCGTGACGTGACGTTGCTGCATTACTTTGCCGACCTGCCGCTGACCCTCGTCGCCAAGGCACTACGGCGGCCACTCGGAACAGTGAAACGCCAGCTGCACGACGCCAGGCAGCAGCTCGCCGAAACGCTCAAGGAGGTGCCATGACCCAGCTCCAGGACCTCAAGTACGCCCGCCCGGAGCGCACCCCGCCAGCGGATGGTGCGGCCCGAGCGATGGCGGTTGGAAAGCGCCGCCGGCGTGCGCGCTACGCAGTCGCAGCAACGGTTGCGGCGATCGTCGCGGTGTTCGCACCGCTGGAGTCCGTCCTGCTGTCGAGCTCCCCCAGCTCACCGGCGGGCACACCTCATCCCACGGCTGAACCCGTGCTCTACACCGCTGTCGGGCAGATCGCCGGATATCCCAGCAAGGATCCGCGGTTCTGCCTCACCGGCGACTTCGCCAGCGCGGCCGTTGGCCCGCGCGTCACACGCGACCCCTGCCTCAACGAGACCATCCTGCGCAACTTTGATGCACGGGAGCTTCCGATGACGGTGATCGAAGGGGGCGGTTCGCGTTCGAAAGGCACCGTTCGGGTCACCGGAACCTATGCCGACGGCGTCCTCACGCTCACCCGGCCACCGGTGGCGGCCAAGCCCGTCGAGCCCAACCTCAACTTTCCCATTCCCTGTCAGGCTCCGGTCGGAGGTTGGAAAGGATCCGCCTCAGTCAGTCAATCCGACGAATCAGAGATGACCAGCTTCGCCGCAGCACACGACGCGACATTCGGAGGCTGGTGGCTCGGACACGGCCCAGGGGGCGTCATCGTCGTTGGCGTCACCAGTGATGTGGCGGGCGCCCAGCGCGAGCTGGCCAGCAAGCTTCAGAGCGACGTCTGCGTCACGAAAGTCGCCCACACTGACCGTTATCTGACCTCGGTGGCCAATGAGATCACTCGCCTCGATATGACGAACAAGCAGCTGTACCTGTCGGGCTGGGGCTCCTCGGCGGTCACGTCCACCGTCGATGTCAGGCTGCGTATCGCCGATCAGGCGACCGTCCGCTATTTCGCCGCGCGTTTCCCACCAGGCGTGATCCGGCTAGAGCCCTTCCTGACGCGGCTGCCGTAGCGCCGCGCACCCGGCCCTCCCGGTGTGAACTTCGTGTCCCGATCGCGGACCAAGAATCGGAACCCGTCAACCGCTCTCCCGTCGCGATCACGCGGTTGCGGGCCTGCTGGAGAACAGCACTCGAATGACCATGCCGAACGCAGGCGACCTGTCTTCAATCCGCCAGCGTCGAAGGCGTACGGCGGGTTGATGAGCACTCGTCGGCGGACGCGACCGTCCCGCCCCGGGGATCAGTGGGGCCGCGCGATGCGGCGTGGACAATCAGTGGGCATCCGCGTCGACCTTGCGACCGCAGTAGTTGCTACCTGAGATGAGGCCTCGAAATGGTTTCGACCACCCACCCGGACACCGCAAAGGCGCTCATCGAGCGCATTTATCGGGACGGCTTCAACGGCGGCGACGCGTCAGTCTTCCGTGACTGCTATACCGACGATTTTGTGCATCACAGCAAGGTGATCCACGACGTCGCCGCCGGAGGAGAAGGTGAACTCGAGTCGATGCGCCGATTCCGGCAGGCCATCCCCGATGTCCGATTCACCATCCTCGGCCAGATAGCCGAGGGCGACAGCATCGCGACCAGGCTGCGGATCAGCGGCACCCAAGTCGACGATTTCGGGTCGGTCCGCAACCAAGAGGGCCGCTTCGACCGGCACGTCGTCGCGCTGTTCCGGATTCGTGAGGGCCGAGTGGCCGAAGAGTGGCTCTTCACCGATGCAGCCGACGAGACCTGAGCCCAAGGGGCACTGTTGCCTTGACCCGGATCCACCGGCCGACCCCCACGTGAAGTGATCACCGTCGCCGTCCGCTGATACCTGCGGGTTCGGCCGACGGCCTTGTTGCGTTAGCTGAACTCATCCGCAGCAGTCTGCTTCTTTCGGCCCGCGCAACAGAGCCGTCCCATCTGCATCGTTCCCGGGGACGTGCGCGGGACCATAGGCTTTGCGTTCGAGACTTACGCCCCTGGGGATTCATTGGCGCGCTCCGGACACTGAGCGAGAGAGGTTGTCACGCCACCAGAAGGGGGCTGTGATGCGTGCCGTGTTCATCAACCCGGAGCAGTGCATTGGCTGTCTTCAATGCGAGATTGCCTGCGCCATCGAGCATTCGGCGAGCCAGGACGGCAGCGTGGCGTTTCTCGAGACGCCGGTGCCGCGCAAGCGCATCCACGTCCAGCCGGGCCCGGTCGCGACAACCGCCTTCCCGAATCGTTGCCGGCATTGCGAGCCGGCTCCGTGTCTGCAGGTTTGCCCCGCCGGAGCGATCAGCCGCGACCTGGAGGCAAGGCTCGTGCTGATCGACGAACAGCGCTGCATCGGTTGTGCGATGTGCGCGGTCGTCTGCCCGTTCGACGTGCTCACCTTCCACCCGCTGGCCGAAGGCCCGGGACCGGAGACGGCGGTCGCGGTGAAATGCGACGGCTGCATCGACCGCGTGCATCGCGGAGAAACACCCGCCTGCGTCGAGGCGTGCAAGGTCGACGCCCTGATCTATGGCGACATCAACGACTTGGTCGCGACCGGGCGCCTCCACGACGCGGGTGCCGTCCTTGCCGCGGCCGGCGGCGCACGTACCGACCGGCCGGGCGGCGATCCGCTCGCCGGTTGGCGTGCCTGGGGCGAGGCGGAGAAGGCAGCCGCCGATGCGGCGCAAGCGGCTTGGATTGACCACCCGCTTACAGCGGACGGAGAGGAAGACCGGCCATGAGCGCGAACCAGAACAGTGCCCTGCCCGTTCGGCTCACCATCCACCCGGACGCGCAAGCGATGATCGATGCCGCCCGCGCCGAGGGCATCGAGACGGTGTGGGATCGGCTGGCCGCCCAGCAGCCCCAGTGCGGTTACTGCGCCTTGGGTCTCAGTTGCCGCAACTGCGCCATGGGCCCGTGCCGGATCGATCCGTTCGGGGAAGGCCCGCAGAAGGGCGTCTGTGGCGCGGACGCCGACGTGATCGTGGCGCGCAACCTGGGTCGCACGATCGCGGCCGGCTCGTCCGCGCACTCCGACCACGGTCGCGACGTCCTCGAGACGTTCGCGGCCATGGCCCGCGGCCAGACATCGGGCTACCACGTCAGCGATGAAGCCAAGCTGCGCCGGGTTGCCGCCGAGCTGGGCGTGAGCACCGAGGACCGCAGCACCGCCGAGGTGGCCGTCGATCTGGCTGATGTTCTGCTCGATGACTACGGGTCGCGGCGCCAGTCGCTGTCGTTCCTGGAGCGGGTACCCGAAGTCCGCCGCGACAAGTGGGCCGCGCTGGGCATCACGCCTCGAGGGGTCGACCGCGAGAACGTCGAGATGCTGCACCGCACTCATATGGGTGTCGACAATGACTACGTCAATCTGCTGCTGCACGCCCTGCGTACGAGCCTGTCCGATGGCTGGGGCGGTTCGATGATCGCGACCGAACTGTCCGACATCATGTTCGGTACCCCGAAGCCGGTCATGTCCCAGGTCAATCTAGGCGTGCTGCGCCGCGATCAGGTCAACATTGCGATGCATGGGCACAACCCGTTGCTGTCGGACGTGATCGTCGATGCCGCGGCCGATCCGGAATTGCTGGCACTGGCCAAGGCTTACGGTGCGACCGGCATCAACATTGTCGGACTGTGCTGCACCGGCAACGAGATCCTGATGCGCAAGGGCATCCCGATCGCTGGTAATCACCTCATGCAGGAACTGGTGCTGATCACTGGCGCGCTCGAGGCGATGGTGGTCGATTACCAGTGCATCATGCCCTCGATCGTCGATGTCGCGAAGTGCTACCACACCAAGGTGATCTCGACCGCGGACAAGGCGAAGTTCCCGGGCGCAACCCATGTCTCCTTCGACCCGAAACGTGGCGCCGAGATCGCCCACGAGATCGTCCGGATGGCCGTCGAGGCCTACCCCGACCGCAACCACGAACGGGTCCGCATCCCGACCTCGCCGGTACGGATGATGGGCGGTTTCTCGGTCGAGGCGATCCTGGGCGCGCTCGGTGGCACCCCGAAACCCCTCGTTGATGCCATCGTCGCGGGCACCATCCGGGGCGCGGTCGCGGTTGTCGGCTGCAACAACCCCAAGCTGCCGCAGGATCTCGAACATATCGAGTTGACCCGCCGCCTCATCGAGAACGACATCCTGGTGCTCGTCACCGGATGCGCCGCGGTGGCCAACGGCAAGGCCGGCCAGATGCTGCCGGAATCGGCGGCATTGGCGGGGCCGGGGCTGCGCGCCGTGTGCGAAGCGCTCGGCATCCCGCCCGTCCTGCATATGGGTTCCTGCGTGGACAACAGCCGGGTCATCGCGCTCGCCGCGGCGCTGGCCGGCTACCTCGGTGTCGACATCGACCAGCTGCCGCTGGCCGGGGCCGCACCGGAGTGGTATTCGGAGAAGGCGGTCGCGATCGGTAGCTACGTCGTGGCCAGTGGCATCACGACGGTGCTCGGCGTCCAGCCGCCGATCTTCGGCAGCCCGCACGTCGTGCAACTGCTAGCCAACGGTTTGGACGGGGTCGTCGGGGCCAAGTTCGCCGTCGAACCAGATCCGGACAAGGCCGCACTGCTCATTCGCCGGCACATCGAGGCTAAGCGCGACGCCCTCGGGCTGCCGTTCATCGCAGCCGAAGACATCCGCGACGAGAATGAAACTGCGCCAAGCCCCACCACCACCGCGCCGGCTTTGGGCTGAGCGAGATGTGCGGCACTTGCGGGGAACACGGCGCCCCGAGCCAGCAAACCGGCGAAGGCCACCGGATCGTCATCGTCGGCAAGGGCGGCGTCGGTAAGTCCACCCTGACGGCGCTGCTGGCGCGACTGCTTGCCCGCGGCGGTGCCAGCGTGCTCGCCATCGACGCGGACGAGCAGCGCAACCTCGGCGCGACCCTCGGCCTGGACCTGGATGTCCTTGCCGGCCTGGTGCCGGTCTCGGCGGCGGGCGACTACGTCGAGGAGAAGACCGGCGCACGCCCCGGCGAGGGCGCCGGCGGCATGCTCCGGCTCAACCCGGACACCGCCGACATCGTCGACCGGCTGTCGATAACTGGCCCCGATGGCGTGCGCCTGCTCGTGATGGGTGGCGTCCAGCGTGCCGGCGGCGGCTGCCTCTGCCCGGAGAATGCCCTGCTCGCAGCGGCGATCGCCGGCATGCGGCTACGTCACGATGAACTCGTCCTGATGGACACCCACGCCGGGGTTGAGCACTTCGGCCGGGCGCTGGCCCGCGGTTTCGACAGCGCCATCGTCGTCGTCGAACCGACCTTCAACGCCACGCAGGTTGGTATCGAGACGGCTCGGCTCGCGCGTGAACTCGGCATCGGCGACATCCATCTCGTGATCAACCGCTCGCGCGGTCCGGCCGATCGCGATCGCGTGCTCACGCATATCGATGCGTTGGGCGGGTCCGACTTCGACACCATCCACCTGCTTCCCTACGATCAGCGGGTACTCGAGGCCGAGCCGTCGGTCGATGACCTGCTCATGCATTCCGACATCGCACACGCGGTGCGGCACCTGGCGCACGACCTGCTGGCCGGTCAGGGGACCGACGATCTGGCTGTGACCCACTGATGCGCGCCGTCGTGATCGGCACCGGGCCCGCGGGCATCACCGCCGCGGCAACCTTGCGCCGCCTGGACCCGGCCGGTTCGGTGATCGCGCTCTCGACCGAACCGTTCCCGCCGTACTCACCCGCATCGCTGGCCGATCATTTCCTCACCGGCCGCGACCAGACTTTGTACTGGAAAGGCGCCGATGTCGCCGAACGGCTCGGCATCGACGAGCGCCGAGAAACGGTCGTTGCCGCCGTGGACACCGACAACCACGAGGTGGTGCTCAGCGACGCGGGCCGCATTCCCTACGAGGGACTTGTCATTGCATCCGGCAGCCGCCTGCACGCGCCATTGGAAGGCGCTGGCCTGCCGGGAGTGCTCGACTTCAAGTCCCTGCGGACGGCTACCGAACTCTTCGGCCGGGTGCGTCGCGGCGAGGCCCGGACCGCGCTGATCATCGGAAACGGCCTCATCGGCGTCGAACTTGCGCTGCTGCTCAGCGACCTCGGCGTCGAAACCACGATCATCGGCCGACGAAGCTGGGTCATGCCCCGGGTCCTCGACCCGGTCACCTCGGCCGTGGCCGAGGCCGAACTGCGCGCCCGTGGCGTGACGTTGCGCCTGGGTGTGCAGGCCGATGCGTTCATCGGAACGCCATCGGTAACCGGCGTCCGACTGGCCGATGCGACCGTGCTCACCGCGGATCTCGTCGTTGCGGCGACCGGCGTGAAGCCGCACACCGAGTTCCTCGACCACTCACCGATCCAGACCGGCTGGGGGATCCACGTCGACGACAGGTTGCGCACCACAGTGCCCGATATCGTCGCCGCCGGCGACGTAGCCGAGGCCGCAGATTGGCTCACCGGCGAACGCTATGTCCATGCGATCTTCCCGAACGCCGTCACCCAGGCGCCGCTGGCAGCCGCCAACCTGCTCGGCGCGAACCTGCTCTACCGCGGTGCCGAGTCGATGAACAGCCTCAAGCATCTCGGCGTACCGATCGTGGCCATCGGCACCACCGAGAATCCCGAGAAAATCCTGCGATGGCAGCACAACGGCGCTGTGCGCTCCGTTTACCTGCGCGACGGCATGATCGTTGGTGCGCAACTCGCCGGCGATATTCGCGCCGCCGGGGTCTACCGCTCGCTGATGCTGCGACGCGCCGACGTATCCCGATACGAGAGGAGGCTGATCGAACCAGGCTTCGGCATCGGCGACATCACCTGGGACGCTTTACGTGCAATACCGGTCACTGCCAACCGGTGAAATCCACCGGGATTCGGCCGGGAGTGGCACGGATCTGGCACGCCCTCGGCGGCCCGGTGCCAGGTATCGGCATCGCGGCTAGGGGATGACCTCGAATGCCATCGGCGGGGTGCGTATCCGCCGCCGGTCGGTGAGCTTGAGAACCACGGTCAGCGCCCAGTGGCCGGGCGGGATGGTGTAGCCGAGCTCGCGGACGAAGCTGGCTGTTCCCACCAGCAGCGGAATCTGGGTACTCGCCCCGTCCGGCACCGTGAAGCGGACCAGCGGCATCCTTGAGAAGCCGCTGAACCCGCCGACCCGCATCCCGGTTGACGGGCTCACGACGCGGGCGACGAGCCGCCCGTTGGTGTTCACGACCACCTCCTCGCCGGTGACGTTCGCAACAACCAGGCCGACCTGCGCCTCCTCACCGCTTCGCACCATCAATGGCGCTGAGAGCTCGACGGTCAGTCCATCCGGCAGCGCGGACGCATCAGAATCGTCCGGTTGGACCGCGAAGATCGACGTGTCGGTCGCGGGCGGGTAAGGCAGTGCACCAACTCGCAGCACCACCTCGTCTCCGAACCGCTCGTGAAGTGCTTCCGCAACGCCGACCGCCGACGCGGTCAACCTCAGGCTGTAGGGCGGTGGGCGATCGTCGTCACCGTGAGGGTTCGGATAGCTCAGCAGCACCGAAGGTTCTGCGTGCTGCAGGCGCAGCAACTCGACTCGCAGCTCCTCCCAGACCGTCACCGGCCAACAGTAGCGGCGCCCCCGGTCTGGGCTGAAGCGACGGACACCAACTCTGGACCATTCACGTCGGCATGCCCCCTATCGGATGACCTCGATGGTGCATCGTGGGCCGGTCGCCCGTTGGAGTCGTCGGTCGCTGGTGACTAGCGGCACGTTGAACGCTTCGGCGAGGGCGACGTAGCTGGCTTCGTGGCGTCATCGCCAAGTGCCGGCGCGAGAACGCTGGCATTCACGACGATCAATGACGCTCGCGGTCGGCGCGCGGAATTGTGACCGCGGCCTTGAACGGCACTGAGCCGCCGGCGCGGCCGCCTGCGCGCTCAAGGACTTCGTCCAGAGTCGGCGTCTGGGCCTCCTCCGTCAGCCGCTCCAGCAGATACTCCTGCAACGATTGACCGGCGTCCGAGGCGCGACGCCGAAGAGTGGCATGCACTTCTTCGGGCACGTCTTTCGCCTGAACACTAGGCATGGCGCCACTATGGCGCTGCTACCCGTGGAACGCCATTAACCCCCAGAGACCGTCATTGTCCGTCGCTAAGTCCACGCGGAGTCCACGGCAGCCAGCCCGGACGTCGCTCCCGCACGCGCCTTACGAGTTCCCCAACCCGCTCCACAGTGGTACCGTTTTCCGTACCAGTCGAGGAGTACCCATGGCGATCACCGCGAGCGAAGCCCGCAAAAACCTGTTTCCCCTCATCGAGCAAGTCAACGACGACCGCGCCCCGGTCGAAATCACCTCACGCCGCGGTGACGCCGTTCTCATGTCCCGCGCCGACTACGACGCCCTAGAAGAAACCGCCCACCTGCTGCGCTCCCCAGCCAATGCCCGACGCCTTCTCGCAAGCCTCGATCAGGCAGCCGCCGGCGATCGCCAGGAGCACCCACTCAACCAATGAGACTCGTCTTCACCTCGCACGGCTGGGACGACTACACCTACTGGCTCACCGCAGACCGAGCCACCCTCATACGAATCAACAGACTCATCGACGACGTCCTGCGCGACCCCTTCGCCGGCATCGGCAAACCCGAACAGCTCAAACACGCACTCGCCGGCAGCTGGTCACGACGAATCAGCGACGAACACCGTCTCGTCTACCTCGTCGACGACCAAGACATCGTCATCCTCCAGGCTCGCTACCACTACTCAGTTTACAGACACCCCCTCGGATTAGCAGAACATGCGCGCACCCCGCGTGTGTAGCTCGCAAATGGCGAGGTCGCGGCGCCGCCCTGATCGGCTAACGCAACATCGCCGCACTGGATGCTCAGCGACCCCTGCGCTCCATCTCCCGCGCCATGCCCCGCTCCAACGCGTCGACCAGGTACGGCCGCAGGCCCGCCGCCGGGATGATCACGTCCACCGATCCGACCGCGAGAGCCCGGTTGATGTCGTGGATCGCCTCGAACTCGGCGGCTACCTCGCCGATCTTCTCCGCCCGGACAGAGACGGTCAGCTCCCGGAGCCGGCCCTGCAGCTTCAGCCGTTCAGCTTCGGCGGCGTCGGCGACGGCCTTGCCGAGCTCCACCACCCGCAGGTCGGCCAGGGTTCGCCGGGTCACGTCCCGGGCGAACACGACGGCGGCTGCCGGTGCCCCGCCGATGACGGAGGCGTAGGAGCCCTCCACGGCGGCCACCTCCAGGGCAGGGTTCAGCGCTTTGGAGAAGACGACGAACGCGCCGCCGTGGTAGCGGGAGATGACTACGAAGACGATCGGCCCGCGGAAGTTGGTGACGGCCCGTCCGATCTCCGCGCCGGACTCCAACTGCCAGCCGCGCATCGACTCCGGGGAGCCGTCGAAGCCGGACAGGTTGGCGAGCACGACGAGGGGACGGTTGCCGCTGGTGGCGTTGATTGCCCGCGCTGCCTTGCGGGAGGACTGCGGGAACAGCGTGCCGGAGGTCCAGCTGTCCGGTCCGTCGGCCGGCACGAAGCCCTCCCTGCGCAGCGGTCGCGATTCGATGCCCAGCAGGCACACCGGGATGCCGCCAATCCGCGAATCCCACACCGCGACGGTCTCCGCGTTGCGCCAGCGCGACCACCGCTCCAGCGGCTCAGCGTCGGTGTCCCCCGCCGCGCGCATCATCGAGCGGATGTCGAACGGCTTCTTGCGCTCGGCGTTGCGCTCGTTCGAGAAGACCTCGCCCACTGTCGTGAAACTGGTGCCGTCCACCCGAGCGTGGGGAGACTCCCGAACGTCCCGGGTCTCCGGGTCGGCAGTCGTGATGCGCCGCGGGAACCGCTCCCCCGGCGCAACGTAGGTGTAGCTGTAGTGACGAAAGAGCAGTTCGCAGGCGTCCTGCAGGGTGGGCGCGTAGTACTGCCCCTGACCGTTGGGCCCCATGATCCGCTCGTAGCCGCCGATGCCGAGGTTGTCCTCCGCGGAGACGCCACCGGAGAAGTCCAGCGATGTCTTTCCGGTGAGCACCATCGCGCTCTCCGGCAGCATGATGAGGATTCCTCGGGTGTGCATCAGCATGGTGGCTTCGCCGTTCCAGTACGGCTGCGCCCCAACATTGATGCCGGTGACGATGACGTTCAGTTCGCCGCCCGCCTGGGTGAACTCGATGATCCGGCGGAGCACTGCGCCGATCCAGTCCATGTTCTCGGTGCCGCTACTCATCGAGATCATGGCGCCCGAGGACACGGCGAACCATTCCGCCGGCACCTGCATCGACTCGGCCAGGTCCAAGGCCGCGTTGATGCGTCGGCACTCGGGCTCGGCCAATGCCCCCAGGCTGCGGCTCGGGTCACCCAGGAGCACGACCCGCGCCATGCCCTCCGGGTGCTCCCGTGTGACGTTGCTCAGGATTCCCACGACGAGGTTCGCGGCGTTCTCACCGTAGGGCCGTCGCACCGGGACCAGCCGCCCCTCCCCGTCGAGGTCGTATTCCACGAAGTCGCCGGCCGGGAAGTCCGAGGTGGCATCTGCCGGCGGGGTCAGCATCCGGATGATTTCGTAGGGGTGGTGCGCTCCGCGCCGCTGGGTCTGCAGCACGCGCCACTCGTATTCAGACAGCGGCGGGATCGGATGGTCCTGCGGTGGTGTGCGCCGCACGACGACCCCGCGCGCTCTTGGTGTGGAGACGTGCAGCTCCGCTGGCGAGACCGCGCCCGTCCGGTCGGGGACGTCGACCCGGATGACGACCTCGGCCACATCGAGCCCGCTCGCTGCCGGCGCCTGCCGGTGCGCCAGCTCGCGCCACAGCTCGCTCGGCACGATCCAGGCCGGCCGGACGAAGAGCATGATCTGGTTGTGCAACAGCCGCTTCCCGGGGAGGCGGTACGCCTGGTGGCGGCGCATCGCAGACAGCACCTGCAGGTACATCCGCTCCATCAGCGGCAGCCTGACGATCTCGCCTGTCTCGTCCGTGACCGGCGTGAGGTCGCGGACCTCGGCGAGCGCGAACAGCCGCTCGTCGCGCGGGTTGGAGTGGGCGACGCCACGGAACAGGTAGACGTCCTCGACCGAATCGAGCCGTTCGATGTCGAACTCCGACAGCCGCCCCAGGTCCAGGCGCTCCGCCAGCATCGGGTGCATGTTGCGGTACAGGCGGTCCTCGACGAGCCCCTCGCCGGTGCAGCGGTAGCTGAGGTGGTAGGTCTGCGCATCCCGTTCGCCGAGCGTGGCGGCGGTGACGGTGACTTCGACCCGCCGCAATCCCGGACACAGGGCATCCAGTCGGTCCAACCCGGCAGCCGTCAGCCGGGCCCGCACAAGCAGCTCCGCCTCGTCGGTGGTGTCCACCGGGGTGCCCGACCACACATGGACGTCGAGCAAGCCGTGCTCCCGCGCCCCGTCGGACCGACCGAGGCACGCGGAGCGCAGGTGGCCGACGACTCCGGCGACGAGGTCGGGAAGCTCCCCGAGCTCGCCGAAGGCCACCGCCAGGTGGACGCGGCCGTCCGGCTCGTCGAACTCCGCGGCGCAGAACTGCCGATGCCCGTCCTGGATCACCCGCAGGAGCTCGACGGAGCGGGTGCGGTAGTACCGCCGGGTGGCTGCCTCGAGCACCACAGCGCGCATAGCCGGTTCGCTGCGCCGGTACCAATCGAGCAGCACCGGCCGCAGCGGCTGGGGCGAGGCGACCAGCCGGGCGATCAGCAGCGGCCGGTCCGAACGGTCCGGATCGGCACGCAGTTTCGCCAGGTCCTCCTCCGCCTCCGCCCGGACCCGCGAGTGAGCCTCCTCGAGCAGCGGAGCATCGAACCAGCGGAACCGGGTCTCCCGGGCCAGGTCGGTTACACCGAGGTAGCGCGACTGCGCGGCGACCACCAGGTCGTCCAGCCGGGCCCGCTCGCGGGCGAGTTCCGCGGCGTCGGCGGGCAGCCACGAGGGGTGTTCCAGCCGCCGGTCGAGGATGGACATGATGGCCGGCACCAGCGCACCGAGCCGCTGGGTCGCCCGAAAGAGCCGGACGAGCGCATCATCCACCGCGAGGCTGGGCTTCAGACCGTCGACGCCGTACCGGGCCAGCGCGGCCCTCATCCGCTCCAGGAACCGGGCGGGCACCGTGTCGACGGATCGGCCCGGCGAACGCAGGAAGGTGAACAGGTACTGCTCGGGGCTGTGCGCCAGTTCCATGCCCGCGGTCACAGGGTCGGGCTCGATCCCGCGCCCGGCGTCGGCCATGGTGCCCGGCTCCCGATGGGACAGCGCGCACAGGTCGGCGAACACCTCAAGGAGCTCGTTCTCCCGGCGGCGCAGGTCGTCGCTCGGTTCCGAATTGGACAGGGCCGACTGCGCCGCGAGTAGCCGAGTGGCGTCGCCGCCGTCCAGGTCGAAGCCGAGCGCGTAGGCGTGCAGGCCGTCGTATACGGTCTCGACCTGGCCGCCCTGCACGCGGCCGTCGCTGTCCCCCGCCGGCTCGGCCGTGCCGAGCGCGTCGGCGAAGTCGAGCCCGGCTCCGCCGCCGGCCGGCTCGTCGTCACCGGTCGTATCGAGCTGCACCAGCGGCGCTCGGGCGTCGACCTGCACGTTGAGGACGGCCGACACCTCACGGACCCGGCCGGCGAACGGCGCGAGCACGGGTGACTCCATCTTCATCATCTCAACGACGGCTACCGTGTCGCCCTGCGCGACCTCGTCGCCCGGCTGCACGGGGATTGAGACCACGACGCCGGGCGCCGGAGCGCGGATGATGCCGCCGTCGTCGCGGGCGACGCTGTGGGTGACGCCTTCCACCTCCACGAGGTAGCTGGGGCCGTCCGTCACGGTGAGCACCCGATACGCGCGCCCGGCACAGGTCAGGCGCCGCTCGTACCGGCCCACTTCGCTGACCCCGACGTCGAAGGTCCAACCAGCGACGCGAATCCGGTAGCTGTCTTCGGCGACCTTCATGGCTCGCACGTCGTAGGGCACACCCTGGTAGCGGAACTGGATCCGGTGCCCCACGTGCGGGTCAAGTGCGGGCCGGCCCCGGGCGGCAGCCGCGAGGAAGCGTTGACGGACGTTGTCCGCCTCCTGCTCATAGGCATCGACCGTGGCCTGCAGCAGCGCAATGTCACCGAAACGAGTCGCGGCAAAGTCGCCGCGGGCTAGTGCCTCTTCGAGCCATCCGGTGTGCAGCCGGCCAGCCCGCACGTCCGGGTGGTCCAGCAGTCTTAACAGGAATGCCTTGTTGGTAGCCCCGCCCTCGATGACGGCGCTCGTCTGGCTCAGGGCGCGGCCGAGCCGTGCGAGCGCCTCGTCCCGGTCCGACCCCAACGCGATGATCTTCGCGATCATGGCGTCGAAGGCCGCCGGAATGTCATCGCCCTCGGTCACCCCGGCGTCGACGCGGATGCCAGGCCCGCCAGGCAGGCGCAGGTAGCCGATCCGCCCGGGCGCGGGGGCGAAGTTCCGGTCGGCGTCCTGGGCGTAGAGCCGGACCTCGACGGCGTAGCCGGCCGGCTCGGGCTCGGCACCGCGAAGCAGTCCGCCCGCGGCGATGTGCAGCTGCAGCTTCACGAGGTCGAGGTTCGTGGTGAGTTCGGTCACCGGGTGCTCGACCTGCAGGCGCGCGTTGACCTCCATCAGGCGAGGAAGTCCCCCGGGATCGTCCGGGTCGTATAGGAACTCGACCGTGCCCGCGTTGGTATAGCCGACCGCCGTGCAGATCCGCACCGCTGCCGCCCGCAGGTCGTCGGTCTGCTCGCGGGTCAGAGCCGTCGAACCCGACTCCTCGAGCACCTTCTGGTGGCGGAGCTGAATCGTGCAGTCGCGCACGCCCGGTGTCCACACGGTTCCGCCAGAGTCGGCGATGACCTGCACCTCGACGTGGCGGCCGCCGGTAATCCGACGCTCCAGGAACACGGTCGGATCGCCGAAGGCATGCGCCGCCTCAGCCCGGGCAGCCTCGAAGGCGCCCCGGAGCTCCCGCCGCTCACTGACCACCCGGATGCCGCGGCCGCCGCCACCGGCAGTGGCCTTGACCAGCAAGGGGTACCCCAGATCGGCGGCAGCCGCCTCGGCGTCCTCCAGCCGGTCGACTGGGCCACCGCTCCATGGGACGACAGCGACCCCGGCGGACTCCGCCAGTCGTTTCGAGGAGATCTTGTCGCCCAGGCGCCGGATGGCGTCGGCGGACGGGCCGACAAAGACGATGCCCAGTCGCTTGCAGAGCTCGGCGAACTCGGCGTGCTCGGCCACGAACCCCCAGCCGACCCATGCCGCCTCCGCCCCGCATGACACCAGCGCCCGCTCCAGCCGTTCGTAGTCGAGGTAGGCGGGCACCGGCCGCCCTCCGGGACCAGGGACCGTGGCGGGACCTAGGCAGACCGCTTCGTCGGCGGACCTGACGAACCAGGCGCGCCGGTCCGGCTCGGTGAACAGGGCGATCGTGTGGTAGTCCGGTCCGCCCACGCGGCGAAGCTCGGCGACGGCGTTCAGCAGCCGCATCGCGGACTCCCCGCGGTTCACCACCGCAAGTCGCCGGAAGCCTGTCGGATCAGTACCCACAGTCGGCTCCTTCGTCTTTGCGGGCTGTGATGACCCAGCACCCGCGGCGGCGTCCGCCCGGCTGCGTCGACCGCCCAGGCGTTGAACACGTCCTCGCCGCGGGGCGCGGCCGATGCCACCAGCCCGGCCGGCTCTACCGATCCCGGTCGGCGGGGATGCCGGAAAGATCACCCTGTCGATGACGTTCGGCATGCCGAGGACGACGCCGGTGGCCAACCCGAGCAGGCTTGCACTCTGGAAGCACCAGTGTGGAAGCACATGGAGCCCTGCGGTGTTCGTCAGGCGGGTGCCGTGCTTGCCGACGGGGCTCGCGGCGGTGAAAGGCGGTGGCGTCGCTGGGCACGCCGAACCAGGTGGGCTCTCCGGGAGTGTTGGCCAGGATCGTCACCTCGTCAGCGGACATGGCACGCCTCCTGACAACGAAGCACGTTCAATAGCTGGAGGAACCAGAACCCCAAGGGTGACGCAGCTCACCCGGGGAAGCGAGGGCACAACGTCCTCCGTCCTGCGTCTTCGGCCCTCTACCCGTCAGCAATCACGGCTGCGCTTCGCCGAACCAACCGCCCCCTGCCGTTTGGTGCGGTCATGTGCGGCGGGCCAGCGTCAGGATCGCGGGCAGCAGGACGCCGGACGGCAAGCGCCGGACGCGCTGCTGGGTCTCGATGCTGAAACCGGCCACGGTGGCCATGTCCCGCATCTCGCGGCGGGTCGGCCAGTGCGCCCGCTGTCCAGCGAACCGCGCCCAGCCGCCGATGGCGTTGCCGAGTTCACGTGTCGCGGGATTGATCAACGCCACGGCCAGCAGTCCTCCAGGGACCATCACCCGGTGCATCTCTCGCAAGGCCGCCGACTGGTCTGGAAACCAATGGAAGGCCTCCGTGCAAGTCACTGCTCCGAAGGTCTGTTCGCGGAATGGCAGCTGCCCGGCGTCGGCGCGGACCCAACGCACCGTCGCGCCGCGCCGGCTCGCGCGCCGTAACATCCCATCGGAGAAGTCGGAACCGATGACCCTGGTGTCTGGCAGCTCACCGGCCGCGCGAGCGGTGAAGATGCCCGTCCCGCAACCCACGTCGAGCAGGTCGGCCGGCAGTTGGTCGCACAACGCCCGCAACACCGCCTTCTGGACCGGTCGGTAGACGGCGGCCTGCACGAGCGGCTGGTCGTACGACCAGGACCAGACGTCGAAGAACATCCGCCGGGCACTGGTACCAGCCATTCGTCACCCTGCCTGCGAGCTCTGCGGTGCGGCGGCTTCATCATCCTCTAACGATCGCCTCCGCAGCTCAGGATCCGGTCGCCGGGTGCATCCCGCCCACCCGGCTCGTGAAACTCGATCACCGAAACGCCCGACCACGGCGTACGGCGGTGGGTTGGTCGGCATTGACGACTCGTCACGAGTTGGCATAGCCGACGATCTCGTCGATCAGCGTCACCTCGGCCTCCGCGTTCGACACCGGGCTGGCGATCAGGGTGCGTGCCGCCTTGCGCTGGTGATCGGTGGTCGACGCCTGGCCGTGCAGCGCAACCGCATAGGTGGCGATGTCCTGCACGAACACCGCGAACATCCGGTCGACGTGCTTCTCCGTCAGCCCGTCGCATGCGGCGGTGGTACCGCTGCGCACGCCGTCCGGAGCGCCGTCGAGCGCCAGCGCCGCCGCCTCGGCCGCCAGCTGCGCGTAGACGATCGAGGTGAAGATCTGTCCGAGGCTCAGCAGGAAGTCGAGGTCCTTCGCCTGCTCGGCATCCGGTTGGTGCTCGGCCATCAGCCGGCCGAACGCGTCGATCTGGCCGAGGAAGACCGCGACGTTCGGGAGGCGGGCGAACCGGGCGAAGGCGGGCCGCCAGTCCGCGAAACGGATCTTCGACAAGCCGCTGGCCGGACCCTGGGCGAACAGGTAGGCGTCGTCGGCGGGGTCGAGGCGAACGGGGACCTCGGGATACTCCGCCGCGCCGCCCGCGGCTGCCGCCGCGTATGCCGGCAGGAACTTCAGGACCAGTGCGAGGTTGACGTGCACTGTCCCCTCCAGCTTGGGCAGGGTACGGATGTGCCGGGTCGCCTGGTTGAAGTAGGTGTCGGACTCGAAGCCCTTGGCGGCGATGACCTCCCATAGCAGGTCGATCAGGCGCTCGCCCTCGCTCGTCACCTTCATCTTGGCTATCGGGTTGTAGAGCAGGAACCGACGGTCATCGGCTGAGGCACTCCGCTCGTAGTCGGAGCAGCGGGCGCTGTAGAGCTTCATCGCCAGCAGCCGGACGTAGGCGTCGATGAGCATCCGGCGCACCTGCGGGAAGTCGGGGACGCGGGTTCCGTACAGCACCCGCCCGGAGGCATGTGCGACCGCTTCGACGAACGCGTGCTCCGCAATGCCGATGCTGGCCCAGGCCAGTTGCACCTTGCCGACGTTGACGGTGGCCAGGGCGGCATCCCACGCGGGCTTGCCGACGTGCAACAGGTCCTCACGGTGGACGGGGTAGCCCTCGAGCCGGAACTCCGCGACGAACATCTGGCCGCGGATCACGTTGCGGGCGAGCCGGTAGGCCTCGTGCTGCGGATCGACCAGGAAGAAGACGTACTCGCCGGCGTGCTCTGGGGAGTCGTCGGAGAACCGGCCGAAGACGGAGAGTCGGGCGGCGCAGTTGCCGTTGCCGATGTAGTACTTCTCACCGCTCGCGGTCCAGCCGCCGGCCCCGTCCGCGCTGAGGATCAGGTCGGTGTTGTAGATGTCGGCGCCCCGGGTGCGCTCCGACAACCCGAAGCCGAACATCCCACCGCCGTTCAGCAGTTGGCCGACCAGCCGCTGGGCTTCTGTGTTCGCGCTCATCCACACCGGCCCGAGTCCAAGTACGGTCACTTGCCAGGCGTACCAATGCTCGAGGGAGTACCACCCGATGAGCTCGGACAGGTCGTTGTTGCGGGCCGTGTCCCATCGTGAGTGCCCGGCACCGAGCAGTTCGCCGACCGCACCGGGCATGCCGAAGAGGCCGAAGACGCGCTCACGGGCGAGCATCTCCAGAAAGTCGACGTACCACGACGCGTCGCCGTACTCCCGGCGCAGCTGCGGCTCACCCTTGTCCTCGAAGAACGTCCGGACGGCCAACAGCGCCTGGCGGGTCTCCTCGTCGTAGCCGGCGGCGTCGTAGCGGGACGGGGAAAACAGCAACACGCAGAGCCTCCGTCGAGAGGCGCGGTCGGGAAGCCGCGCGGTCCCGCGAGCCTAGACGCCAGCCTCGTCCGCCGCCGGGCGACTGTCGTGTCCGATCCTGGTGCGATCTTGACGGCGGGCGCATAGAAGTGCACTGCCCGAACTCTGTCCGGTCCCGCCGGGAGGGGCATCGAAGGCAACAACGCCCTCCTTACCGTTGCGCGAAGATCGTCTGGAGGACGCCGCCCCACTGGCTCAGATGCCGATCGGGCAGGAAAGACGCGTGCACACGCGCGCGGGCCGTTTCTCCGAGCCGCCGTGCATACGGTGGGTCGGCGAGCAGCCGGCGCAGCGCGGAGGAAAAGCCGTCGAGGTCGGCGGGGTCACGGATGAGCAGCCCGGTTTCCCCATCGGTCACCTGGTCCGCGATGCCCCCGACCGCGGTCGCCACCACAGGGCGGCTTTTCCACATCGCCTCGGCGACGGTGAGGCCGAAGCCCTCCGCCAGACTTTTCTGCACGACGATCGTTGCGTGCCGCTGCAGCGCGTTGACGATCGCGGCGTTCTCGTCCACGTCGTCCAGCGGGAGGCACGCGAGGTGGATCTGCCGGCGCACCGCTGCGGGAAGCCGGCGCCAGTCGTCCTGGCACCCGGCGAGGTCTTGCGCGGCCTCCGGATCGTCCGCGACCCCGGTCACCGCCGGTCCGACGAGCAGCAGGTGCGCGTCGCCGGTGGGCGCCACCTGTTCGGCGAAGGCGGTCAGCACGCCGCGCATGTCCTTCATCCGGTCCCAGCGGGATACCTGGACGACGAGCGGCACCCCGGCCGGTGGCGGCGGCCCGGTGTCCAGCAGGTCGGCATGCCGGTCGACGCGGCCGGGTGATCCGTCCCGCCGCAGGAACGGGGTGGCGCGGATGCCGGGTTCCCCGTCGAGGAGTCGGGCCTGCAGCAGGATGTCGCGGACCACGGTCGGGTCGAGCGGCTGGTTCTTCGCGGATAGGGGGTCCAGCGACGGTTGGATGATCCGCAGCCGGTCTGCTGGCACCCACGGCGGGGCGAACCCGGCGCGGGAGAACACGAACGCGTCCGCCGGCTCGAGGTAGCGGCGCAGGAACTCCCACCCGGCGGTCGTGAAGTCGTTCGGCTCGTCTCGACCGACATGACATCGCCAGACGACCACTGCGCCGGCCGCCTGCAGCGCCGCGGTCAGTCCGGCTGTCTGCGGGTCATGCAGCACGACCAAGTCACGGGGACGGACGAGTTCGGCGAGCTCGCGGGCGTTGTCGACCAACGTCGAGTCGTAGACGTCGTGTTCGGCCTCACCCAGGGCCTGCCCGTCGCCGGGATGCCCGTACAGATGGTTGTGCAGCCGTTTCGTCACGGCGAAGAAGTCAGGGCCACCGCCGATCACCAGCCACCGGGTGTCGACACCCAACCCGCGCGTCTGCGCCAGCATGTTCGCCAGCATCTCCGCGACCCCGCCGCCGGCCGCCGTCGAGTTCACGTGGATGAACGCGCGCGACCCGAGAGCCGCTCGGGCCGCGCGGGCCCGTTCCACGGTCCCCGCCACCCGGGCAGGTCCGATGACCGACTCCAGCGAGTCCGGCGGTAGGAAGCCGACCCGCACCTCGCTCAGTTGCTCCATCCGTGCCACCTTCGTCGCCGGTTGCCCGCGTCACAGGATGCACCGGCAGGGCACCGTGCGGGTGGAAAAGTGGCAACACGCTGATTGACCGGATACGGCCCGGGCCTGTGGGGAGCCATTGCCTCGGTCAGGCGGTTGCTGGGTTCAGGGTTTGGCCTTCGACGCCAACCTTGTTCGGCGAGTGGGTGCCCTGCGTTGGCGAGGCACGGTGGACTTCACGGACGGCATCGGGTTGGGCTTGTCGGCCAGGGCGAGCACCTCGTCAAAGCCCTCGCGCAGACACCGGATCATGACATCGCCGTCGGGCACGGCCGCGGTGTCGAGATTGACACCGACATAGCACGTGTCGCCGTAGGAGATGAGGGTCGCGTTCAGCGATGAACCGCCGGTGGGACTGAGGGCGTAGTAGGCCTCCACGGGCACACCCGCGCAATAGATCTGCTCCCGGAGGCCGGGGACGTTGCTGGCGACGAAGTCAACATGCTTGGCCATGCCCTGCAGGTAGGCGGCGGGCAGTCGGTTGACCGCACCGAACAGCCCCTCCACATGCGCCAGTGCGGGCGCGGCGCGAAGGTGCGCGACTCTGGCGCCGATCAGACGGATGCGCTCAGCGGGGTTGGTCACGTCGATCGGGACGACATAGCGGATCAACGCGATCCGATTTCCGGCCACGGCGTCGCCGTCGGCCCGCAGGCTGATCGGAAGCGTGCCACGCAGCTGATTCACCGGGCGCCCGTGACCTTGGTGGTAGATGCGCAGGCCGCCGGTCACGGCGGCCACGAAGGCGTCGTTCAGCGTGCCGCCAGCAGCGTGCCCTGCCGCCTTCATACGATCCGTGGGCACGTCGAGCAGCAGGTACTGGCGCCGGAGTCCGCGGCGACGCATAACCGGGGACAGAGTGTTGTTCGCCGGGGCCAGCACTTCGGCGACCGACCGTGCGGTCGCGATGACGCCGTTCGCGGTTCCCACGGGATGACGGGCTGCCTTCGCCATCGTTCGGAGCGAGGCTCCCGCGACGAATCGGCCGACCTCGAGCACCTGCCGGCCATTGAAGGTCAGTGTCTCGCGCAGCGATCCGCTGTCCGGACTGCGCGGCGGCGGCAGCGGGGGAAGCGGGCGCAGATCGAGGCCGTCGGGGCGGGCATCGAAGAGGTGCCGGAGCAGTTCCATGCCGCCGACGCCGTCGGTCAGGGTGTGATGCACCTTGAAGATGACGGCGCTCCTGCCATCCTCGAGCCCCTGGACAACGGTGCACTCCCACAGGGCACGCATCGGGTCGAAGGCGGTCGCCCCGATCTTGGCGGCAAGTTCGAGGACGGAAGCGAGCGTCTTCGGTTCGGCAGCCTCGACGCGCCGAAGGTGCCAATCGAGGTCGAAGTCGGGGTCGACGACGAACATCGGCGGGGCAAGGTGCAGTGCGGGCTCGATGACCCGCTGCCGGAACATCGGTGCGACCCGGCTGATCCGCTCCAGCCGGTCCGCCAGCACCGGCATGGCCGGGGGGCCGTCCAGGACAGCTAAGAGAACGATGGTCATCCGCAGCAGCGGATCCTGCTCCATCGTCCAGGAGAAGGCGTCAGTTTCGCGCATGTGCGCGTCGATCGAACCAGGCATGACGCATCCCTTTCGTGTTTAGGACGCTGGCATCAGCCGGCGTGTCGTGACGCCGACGTCCGCGGCGAAGCCGTGGGAACCACCCCGGCCGCGGAAGATGGCGCAGGCACCGGCCGGGCCGGGGCGGCGGCCTTGACGAGCCGGGCGAGATCGTTTTCGATGGCCTGGCTCAGTACGTCGAGATCGGTAGCCGTGTCGTAGTCACCGGTGATGCCGAAGGTCAATTCCTCGCCGTAGCTGTAGATCGCGATACCCACCCGCACGGTCGACGAAATCGGCACGTACGGGAAGAGTTCGCGCATCGGGTGTCCGTCGGCCTGCAGCGGGTGTCGTGGCCCGGGGACGTTCGTCGTGACGGTGACGATCGTGCGCTGCGGCACCCGGAATCCCAGCCGCGTGCCGAGGGCAACGAGCGGGAAAGGTTCGAAGGCCGCGAGTGCGGTCATCGCCGCTCCTGCTACCGCTTCCTTCGAGGCTTTGAGGTCGGTCATGCGCTTGCGGACTTCAGCCAGCCGCGCGACGGGATCCTCGATTTCTATGGGCAGGTACGGAAGAAGCAACGAGACGCGGTTGTCGTATGTGTGCTCCTGGCCGGGAGCTCGCGCGGAGACAGGCACCAGCGACCGCACGGAATGGGGGTCCAAGGGTTCGCCGCGCGCTTGCAGCAGGCTGCGGAACGCGCCGGTGATGATCGTGAGCACGACGTCGTTCAAGGTGCCGCCGAAGGCCCCGCGCACGATCTTGATGTCGGCCAACGGGGCCCGCGCCCATTCGTAGCGTCGTTGCTGCCCGATCGTCCCCGACAGCGATGAACGCCGGACTGGCCAGACTGTCCCGGCGAGACTCAAAGATCCCCGGCCGGCGTCGGCGACGCGCCGAAGAAAGGGCCGGGGCGAAGCCAGGTTTCGGCGCAGCGCGGTCAGCCCGCGCAGCGGGTCCAACACCAGGTTGGCCAGTGCGCCCGCGAGGATCCGGGTCTCCGACGGTTCGGTGGCCGGCGTCCACTGGCCGGTGGTGGGGGCCCCCTCTTGGGGTTCCAGCATGACGCCAAGGAGATCGGTCCCCGAAACACCGTCGACCATGCAGTGGTGCATTTTGGTCAGGAGCGCCCAGTCACCGGATTCCAGTCCCTCGATCACCCAGATCTCCCATAGCGGTCGCTCGCGATCGAGACGCTGGGCCATCAAACGGCTAACCAGCGACCGCAGCTGAGCCATCGTTCCCGGGCGGGGCAGCGCCGTCCGCCGCAGGTGGTAATCAAGCAGGAAATGTGGGTCATCTACCCAGACCGGTCGACCGAGGTCATACGGCACGCGCCGGACCTTCTGGCGATATCTCGGGATAAGTGGCAACGCCTCGCGGATCAGATCGAAAATGACGTCCTGCGTCGGCGCCGGCCCGTCGAAGATTCCGATCGCTGCGACTGCCATCGAGGTGTGGAGGTCCTCGTCCTCGGCTTCGAGAAACGCCGCATCCAAAGGGCTCATCCGGTCCATGAACGACTCCCTCCGCTGCGCTCAGCTTGGCCCCTCCGGACCGACCGGGACAGAGCCGAACGTCCCTCGGATCGAGGGACTATCCGCCACCGTGCCGTGGATCGACTTGACGCCCGGTTCGAACAGGTAGGTCAGTACGCCGCCGCCGTGATCGGTACGCCCTGGTCCGGGAACTGCCACGCGCGCCCCGGGGATTGGACAAGCCGTGGTACTGCCGCTCTGACGTTCGTTGCGCACCCTATTCGGCGAAAGACGCGTGCCGTTCCGCGGCTTCCGCGGGACGAATGACCCTCGACACGGCGCTGCGCCGTTGTTACGTTTCGCTCCCGCTCTTGAGCGGCGATCGACGCGATCGACGCTTCGCCGTGCGACGGTTTCCGCAGAAGGTGCCGCATCCGTAGGAGGAAGCCAGGAGGAAGCATGGACGGTTACCAGCCAACGTCCCGAACCGTCGGTCACGCCTTCCTGGACATGGTCGAGCGGCAAAGTGATGCGACGGCGCTGCGATGGAGACAGGGCGACGGTTTCGGCTCCTGGAGTTGGCGGGAGTACGCCGATACGGTGGCTCGTACCGCGGGTGGACTGCGAGAACTCGGATTCGTTCCCGGCGACCGTGCCGTGCTGCTGATGCGCAATCAGCCGGCGTTCCATGCTTGCGACATGGCGGTGGTGTTCAACCGCGGCGTCCCGATTTCCATCTACACGTCATCGTCCTCGGAGCAGATCGCGTGGCTCGCAGACCACTGCGACGCGACGGTCTGCTTTGTCGATCGCGCTCTGCTCGATCGTGTCCTTGCCGTGCGGGATCGCCTGCCGCGGTTGCGACGCATTGTCGTCATCGACGACGACATCGTGGACCTCACCGACGCCCGGGACGACGTGATCCCGTTGGCAAGGTTCTCCGAATCAGAGCCGCTCGATCTGCCTGCAGCGGCCCGTTCGCTGCGGCCGGACGACCTGGTCACGGTGATCTACACGTCCGGGACGACCGGCCCGCCGAAGGGCGTGATGCTCACCCACGCCAACGTGGTCGCAGAGTTCGGCGCCCTGCGGCCGCACATCGGTCCCGATGGCCATAACGAACGCGTCGTGTCCTACCTGCCGATGGCGCACGTCGCCGAGCGGATGGTCAGTCACTACCTGCCGGTCTTCTGGGGCAGCCAGGTCACCACGTGTCCCGACATCGGACAGTTGAGCCAATATTTCACGGACGTCCGACCCACCTTCTTCTTCGGTCCTCCGCGGGTCTTCGAGAAGCTGTACGCCGGGGTGCGCGCGGTACTCGCCTTGGCGGAAGCGGAGCGACAGGCGGTGTTCGAACGAGCTCTGGCAGTCGGCCACCAGGTCGCCGAACTACGGGCGCGGGAAGCGGAACTGCCTGCCGAACTGGCGGAGCAGTGGGCACGCGTCGATGCCGAAGTGCTCGGGCCGGTCCGCCAGCTGCTCGGCATCGACCAGATGCGGATCATGGTCAGCGGTGCAGCACCCATCCCGGTGGAGGTTTTGGTCTTCCTGCGCGATATCGGCGCACCCATGTCGGAGCTGTTTGGCATGTCGGAAAACACCGGGGCCCTGATCTGGGACCCGATCCGGGTACGTCCAGGCGCCGTCGGTCGCCAGCTAGAGGGCGTGGAGTTGGCGGTCGCCGCGGACGGCGAGCTGCTCTGCCGGGGTCCCGTCGTCTTCGCGGGTTATCTCAACGATCCGGAGCGCACCGCCGAAGCACTTGACTCGGAGGGCTGGCTGCACACCGGCGACATCGCATCCATCGATGTCGACGGCTACGTCCGCATCGTCGACCGAAAGAAGGAACTGATCGTCACCGCGGGCGGAAAGAACGTCTCCCCGGCCAACCTCGAAGCCGAACTCAAGACGATCCCGCTGATCGGTCAGGCCATGGTGGTCGGCGACCGCAGGCCGTTCCTTACAGCGCTCGCGGTCCTCGATCCGGAGGTGGCGCCGGCCTGGGCCAGGGCGCATGGGATCGAGGTCGAGTCGCTAAGTGAGCTCTCCCGACATCCAGCCGTTATCGAGGCCGTGGTGCAAGAGGTCGCCGACCTGAATCAACGGGTGTCCCAGGCCGAGGGGATCCGCCGGATCAGCCTGCTGGGTGAGGAGTGGCAGCCGGACTCCGAGGAGCTCACACCGACCATGAAGCTGAAGCGCCGCGGCGTGCTGCGCCGGTACGGACTCATCATCGAGGAGCTGTACTCCGGTGGCGGGGTCTCGGTCGATACCGTGCGGATCCCGGACCAGGGCGCACAGGTCACGGCAGCTGCGGACTGAGGACCAATCGGCCACATCATCACGGACGCTCATTTGAGCGTCGCTAGCCCGTCAGTCGCACGATGGCGGGCGCCGGGGACTGTGCCATGCCGTAGTCAGCGGTAAGCCCCAAAATGGGGTTGTTGTTGGCATCGGTCGTGACGCCGGAGACGAACATGTTGAGCAGGCTGACGCCGCCGACTTTGGACAGCGTCACCTGGCCGGCGAAGCCGAACTTCGGATCGAGTTGGCCGTTAGCGAGAAGCCGGGCAACGAGCACCGGGCTCAGCGCTCCAGAACTGCTGCTGGTGATGGTGACGCGTCCTTGCGCGTCGACGGCTAATGGTCCGCTCGAAATTCCAAAGGGCGTGGCGGCCATCCCTAGCCAGCCAAAGGTCCGGTCGGCTTGACCGAGTGACGTATAGCGAAGAACCAGCTCCAGGAGGCCTTGGTTGACGAGCATCGTCACCTTGCCGGATCGGTCGACGGCGACGGAGTTGACCTGCAATTTCGCCGGCAGCCCGATGGATCCGTGGTTGCCAAAGCGAGTGTCCGGTGAACCTGCGGGAGTGAGTTTCGTGAGCACGTAATGAGACGGTGTGACGCGGTACGGCTCCGAGTAACTTACGACGAAAATGCTGCCGTCGGGGCCAAATCCCGCGACGTATCCGTAATTGTCACTCGGCAACTTATCGACGAAGTTGGCGTCCTCCTGTCCCGCTGAATTGAAGTGGTGGAGGCCGCAGGATGCGACGTAGTAAAGGGATGAGCACGACCAGATATAGAGGTCACCCGCTGGGGAGACCGCGCTGCCGAAGTCGCCGTAAGACAGCGGTAGGTCGAGGTTCCCGCCAGCGAAGCTGTGGTCTGGAGAGCCCGCCGCTGCGTACGCGCTCACCTGCGTTGCCAGCCGGCCGTCGCTGGAGAAAAGCAACGTTCTTCCGTCCGAGCCAATGATCACCCGGCCTGGTCCAAGTGTCAGAACGCCGCGGTTTGCGTAGCTGGTGTCGACAGAACCGTTCGCGTTGAAGCGGAACACAACGTTGTCGTTGGAGTTCCGCTTGAAGGCGCTGGTCATGATCTTTCCGGTGGGCAAGACGGTGGCGGATACCGCACCGCCCACGCCCGCCAGCACTCTGATTCCACCCGTGCCAAAGCCAACGTCCGGCAGCCCAGTGCAGGCCCCCAGCGTGATGATTGCGACTCCGAGGGTCGCGGCAACAATGCCTTTAGATCTCGGGAACTTCATGCGCGCTCCCCAAGTCGAGACATGACCTGCAGGGCCGGCCGCCACGAGTCACGCGGGCGACACTAGCGATAATGATTCAGTAATGATTCTTGGGCGCTAAAGGGCATTCGTCCCTGAAAGCGCGGGACCTCCGGCAAAGGTCAACCCCCAGGTTCGAACCATTGGCACCCCGTGTGCCGCCAGCCGGCGTTCTAGTTCGTTCGCCAGCGCGCTCCAAATGCCCTGCATTGACGAATCGGACTGGCCGCCCGTTCGATCAGAACGGCGCTCAGCCATGAGCGGACCAGTTCGACGGTTTTCCCGTTCCGGCTCCCCTGTCGGACCACTGACTGGTGTTGTCCGGGGCTAAGTCCAAGCGAAGTCCACGGAACGCACCGTCCTCTGCGGCTGAGCGGAGCGCTAGCTGCGGTAGGCATCGCGGCGATGTTCGACGTCGAGGACGACAACCTGATGCGCCTGTTCGTTGATGCGGTATCGAACGCGGTACTCACCCCGGCGAGCGCGCCACTGGCCGAGGAAGGGCGCGCGCAACGGCGTCCTCACCACCCGTGGCCGCTCCAGCAAAGGCCCGGCGATGAACTCCCATGCCGCGAAAGCCGCAGCAGCAGGCAACGACTCGCTCAGCGCGCGGCGTACCGCCGGAGCCACCAGCAAACCGTACGGTTGCTCCTCAGGCACCCCGGCGCTCGCGCACCCGCCGGGCCTGCATCAGGGCCGCCATGTCTTCGCCGCCAATACCCTCGCCGGCCTCGATGTCCGCCTCCGCACCACGGACCCTTTCCATCGCGGCCGGGTCAGCCAGCAGCTCCAGCGTCGCCTCCAAGGACTCCAAATCCTCAGCAGACATCAACACCACGTGGGCACGGCCGTTGCGCGTTACCAGCACCCTTTGATGAGTACGCCCGACCTCGTCGGCAATTTCCGACAGCCGGGCCTTCACCTCAGACAACGGCAACGTCTCCATAGACCAGAATCATAGTCCAACGCCCAGCCCGCGTGGATGACGCAGGTTCCTGCCTATCGACGAATTCTGAGGGGTTGGCGCTCGATGGCGCAACGGCGATTCCCGGTGTCGGCTCCCACGATCGTCGCATTCTGTTATTTGCTGTGGACCAGCTTCGCCTTCACGAGTGTGAGCAGATGTGACCTCGCCGGATCGTGCGTCGTCGCAGACGGGAGAACTGATGAGACTCGATGGACGAGTTGCGGTGATCACAGGTGCCGGGCAGGGCATCGGTCGAGGTATTGCGCGCCGTTTCGCACGCGAAGGATGCAACGTTGTCGTCGCCGAATTCGATGGAGAAAGTGGCCACCGCACCGCATCGGAACTGAGTGGTCTGGGAGGCGAAGGCGTGTTCGTGCGTACTGACGTCACCAACAAGGCTGAAGCCGAAGCCTGTGTGCAAGCTGCTGTGGACAACTGGGGACGAGTCGACGTGCTCGTGAACAACGCCTACACGGGACGAGCAGGCAAGCGACTGCGGTTTGAATGGAAGCACGATGACGACCTGCGTCGAGACTTCGAGCTCAACACGATGGCCGCGTTCTGGACCATGCGCGCGGCCTTCCCTCATATGAAGACCCGGCAATCGGGGTCGATCATCAACATCTGCTCGGTCAACGGCGTGAACGCGCACATGTTCACGTTGGAGTACAACGTCAGCAAGGAAGCTCTAAGGACCCTGACCCGCACGGCAGCCGTGGAATGGGGACGCCACAACATCCGATGCAACGTCATCTGCCCCGGAGCACTGACCGAAGCGTCGCAACGCCGCCGCGAGCAGGACCCGGAGATGTTCGACCGGATGCTCGAGTCGAATCCCATGCGAAGATTCGGCGATCCGGAGAGCGACATCGGAGGTGCGGCCCTTCTCCTCGCCAGCGACGACGCCGGCTACATCACCGGCAACACCCTCATGGTTGGTGGCGGAACGCACATCAATGGCGTTCCATGGCGCATGAGTCTCCCTGAAGCAATAGAGGACATGGATTGACCGGTGCCGATGACCGTGAGCCAGTGTGATGCAAGCTCCGCACGCGGGCCAACCGACCGACGCCTCCTGACAGCGGTCGCGGGACAGGGCCAGTGTTGCCGTATCGCATAATTCGAGATCGAAGCGGTTGCTACGGTTGAGTCTCGATCCGGTCTTCGGGGCGGTCATTGGAGGAGCTTTGGTCATGCTCGAACGTGTCGTTCCAGTGAGGGCCCCGAATGGGTCGCGTGGGGACTCGGCTTCCGATGCGTTGCAGCTCGCTACCGGGGGTGGCCAGAGTTGTGCCGTCACGGCCCGCGCTTGCACCGTCGAAGAGATCGAGAAGAAGGGTCAGCGAACCCAGGTCGTGTCGATGGCCGGGGTCGGCTGATGGCCGAGCTCGACCTCGCCGAGCTGGCCGACCGGCTCGCCATCCGTCAGCTGGTGGACAACTACGCCCGGGCTGCGGATCGCGTCGATGGCCCGGCGGCGGGCGGCTGCTTCGCGCCTGATGGGGTACTGCGGACGCGTAACCGTGGCCAGACCGAGGCGTTTCGCATGCGCACCGGCCCCGACGAGATTTCGGCGGCGTTCGTTGGGCTTTCCCGCTACGAGGTCACATTGCACCTAGTGGCCAACCATTACGTGCAGTTGGACGGCGATACCGGCACGGGAGAGACCTACTGCTTAGCCCATCATGTTCACGATGCTGAGGATGGCAGCGGCAAGCTCGACTACGTCATGGCCATTCGCTATCTCGACGAATACCGCCGCACCAAAAGCGGGTGGCGCTTCGCCCAGCGCGAGCTCGTCGTCGAGTTCACCGAGGACCGCCCCGTCGTAGGGCCCTGAAAGCTGCTGCCGGGAGAGAACTCTGGCCACGAAAGGGCTGTAGCAATGGCGGACATGGTCAACACGGCAGACAATCAACCCCGGCGTGACCTGGCAGGCAAGGTGGCCGTGGTTGTGGGCGCGGGCCCGGGTCTGGGACGGGCATGCGCGCTGGCGTTCGCCCGCGACGGCGCTGACGTAGTGGTGTCGGCCCGACGGGTCGAGCCACTGGCGGAACTGGCAGCGGACATCGCTGCTCAGACCGGCCGCCGCGTCGAATCGATCGTGTCTGATCTCGCCGACCCGCCTCGCTCGTTAGCCTGGTCGACGAGGCGGTCGCCCGCCTCGGTGGGGTTGACGCGCTCGTGACCGTGGCCACCACCGGCGGTGGGCAGTTCCCCATCGACGAGGCTGACTGGGATATGTGGCGCCGCGCCTTCCAAGTGAACGTAATAGGCACCCTGGAAGTCAGCCGGTGCGCGGCCCGGTCGATGGTGAGCCGCGAAGGGGGGTCCATCGTGCACATCAGCACTTTCGGCACGCACTCCCTCCCGGCGCGCCAGGCCGCCTACACGTCCACCAAGGACGCAGCGATGACAGCATCGAAGACTTTGGCCAAAGAACTCGGCCCGTATGGCGTCCGGGTGAATGTCGTCAGCCCCGGCTACATCACTGGTGAGCCTTTCGATGGGCTCTTGCAATCCGTTTCTGACCGCAGCGGCAAGAGCGTCGAGGAGGTGTCGGCCGGGCTGGCCAAGACCGCCGCTCTGCGCCGCCACGTCACCCCGGCCGACATCGCCGAGGTGGTGCTCTTCTTGTGTTCCGAACGGGCCCGCGGGGTAACGGGCGTCGAGATTCCCGTCACCGCTGGACAACATCCGCTCTAGACATTCCCCGTTTCAAACACGTCAGGCGGCCGGTCGTCGAACTGCACGCCACCGGCAGCAGCCACAGCAGGCGGCCCCGGCGCATCAGCGGTCGGTAGCGGCCGGAGAACGAATGGACCGGCGACGTTGTTACGAGGCGCTCTTGCGGAAGTTGCTCAAGCGGAGCCGATTGGACTCTTCCGACATCGTGACGAACGGCGTGTTCTGCATCTCAGCCGCGAGTACCAGATCCATGTGATCGAAGGCGGTGGCATTGACGAACCGCTTGGTCATGGAGACGGCGGCCCTAGCGCACTCGGCGACGCTTTGGGCAATCGCATAGACCTGCTCATGGAGAGTCTCACGGGGAAACACTTCGCACACCAGGCCCAGCGCCTTGGCCTCGATGGCCGGAATCTTGCATCCGGTCAAGAAGATTTCCTTCGCCTTATACGGGCCCACCATGCTCGGCAGAAACAGGAGCGTGCCGAGCTCGGGAGGGAAGCCGAGCTTGAGGAAGTTCGGCCAGAAGGTAGCGGACTCCGAGGCATAGACCAGATCGCAGGCGAAAGCGAGGGCGAAGCCGCCGGCGACCGCCCAGCCATCGACCATGGCGATGATGGGGGTGTTCATCGTCGTCATGGTCCGGGTAAGAGTGAGGCCTTGAAGCCAGCCTTCACGCACGGCGTCGATCGAACGCTCGCTAGGCGTACTGCCCCCGACGCTCAAGTCCGCACCTGAGGAGAAATTGCCGCCGGCGCCGGTGAGGACAATTACCCGGACGTTCGCGTCGACCTCGTACTTGCGAAACAAGTCGGTCAGCCTTGCCCAGGTTTCGGGCACGAAAGCGTTGATCTTGCTTGGCCGGTTCAACGTGATCGTCGCGACGCCGTTGTCCGCGATCGCGGTCAGGATGTCGTCCTGCATGTCCACCTCCGGGGCACGGAGGAACGGGCCTCCGGTGTTCAACGGTCTGATGTCTCAGCGGGCGTTCGATCAGGCGACGACGCCGCCGGACCGCAGCCGGTCGGCAGCGGCGGCCATTCCCAGTTCCGCGAGAACGTCGTCGGTGTGTTCTCCCAGCGCGGGACCTCCACCCGCGACGTTGGCAGGTGTGCGCTCAAAGATCGCGGGGTGCCGCGGCAAGCGCGTTCGACCCGCCACCTGATGGTCACGCTCGACGAACATGCCGACTGCCTGAGCGTGCTCGTCGAGCGGCAGGTCTTCCGGGTTCACGACCATGGCGAAGGGCAGCCGGTAGCTGTCGAACAGCTGGGTTGCTTCGGCCTGGGTCAAATCGGCTGCCATCGCGTAGCACATGTCCATGAGCGCGGAAGAGAGCTCCGGGTGCAGATTGCGCTGTTCCCGGGTGGCGACGCGGGGGTCCTCAATGAAGTCGACCTTGAGCGCCTTGCACATGCGAACGAAGTCACTGTCGGAAGTGGGCACGATGATTCCCCAGCCATCGACAAAACGCATTGGCTGGAAACCTCCGACCACCCTCGAGTCCCGAGATCTATCGCTGTCGAGGAGAACCTCGTTTCCCGCCGAGTCCACCCAGAGGAAAGACACGACAGCATCGGCCATGGCGAGTTGGACGTGCTGGCCACCATCCCCGCGCTCGCGCGCGAACAGCGCCGCGGTGATCGCTTGGGATGCGTAGAGCGCGGCAACCTTGTCGGCAACGGCTTGGCGAAGGAACGTGGGGGCACGGTCGGCCGGGTCGGCCTGATTCATGGCGATGCCCGCGTAAGCCTGAATCGCTGTGTCGTAAGCGCTGCGATCCCGGTACGGACCCACAGGGCCGTATCCCGAGACCGAGACGTAGATGAGGTCATCGTTTGCGGTTCTAAGGTCGTTGTAGCCGAGACCAAGGCGGTCCATCACTCCGGTACGGAAGTTCTGGACCACCACGTCCGCGTCTGCGGCCAGCTTGCGCGCTATCTCGACTCCCTCAGGTCGCGAAAGATCGAGCGCGATCGATCGCTTGCCACGGTTGCACGTCAGGAACAGGGCGCTCATCCCGTTGACGGACACCCCGAGCCAGCGGGCGATGTCGCCGATGCCCGGGCGTTCGACCTTGATGACCGACGCGCCCTGGTCCGCGAGCAGGGCTACGGCGTAGGGGGCGCTCAGAGCTACCGAGAAGTCGACGATCTTGATACCGCGCAGCGGCGGACCCTTCACACTCAGTGCAGCTGCCGCAGCTGGATCTCGCCGTCCCTCGTATTCCTCGTGCTGTTCCGTCATGCGGGGACCGGCCCCCTGCGGTAACGGGTCATCAAGTGGGCGCGGGAGATATCGCCGACGTCCCAACAAGCAACTGCACCTTGGGTCACGACGAGTCGGTGGTCCGTTATCAACATCAAGAGCCTCCCGTGGCGCTCCCACTGTGATCGCTGTCGCGTCGCCACCTATCGAAGGTAGTACCGTACCGCACTATTCCATACGGTATAGCCTCCAAGGTCCACCGGTCAGAGCCGGCGCGATGCAGGGTTCAGCGCGGTACCACTTCAACGTGTCGAGTCGCTCGTAGGACCATCGACCGGCATCATTGGGCTTGAGAAGAGCGGTGCCTCTCGAGATGGGATCCCACATGGCCAACCAGCGCGAGGGAAGTCGGCCCACAGTCCGCGTCTCTGCGAGTCCCCGCAACCAACAACGCCTGGAATCTCGCTTACGAGAAATCGCGAGTCCGCGTAACGCCTTGCTGCTGACACTGTTCATCTACGTTGAGGGTGCGGGTCGGCACGCGGACGCCTTGCTGAACCGGATCGTTCAAAGATGGGAGCTCGACAGCGCGCAGTTGAGCGTCCTCTTCGCGCTATGGGGCACTCCACCGCCCCATCGCCAGTCACCGACGGTGCTGCACCGCCAGCTCATTCAGAGCCCCAGCGGAGTTACCCACACTCTTCGCAGGTTGACGGACGCAGGACTGACCAGGCGGATTCGCGATCCTCATGATGCGCGGTCCTGGCATGTCGAGCTGACCCCGGCTGGCGTGGAAGTCACCCGATCCGCGATCGATCAAATGATGTCCGACCTCGCTGACGTGTTCCACGGCCTCACGAAGGCGCAGCTCGACCGTCTTGCCGACGCGCAACGAACGATCATCGAACTGCTGGCAGCGTCCGATCTCGCCTACCCCGCGTCGTCGCGGCCGTCTCCACGTGCCGCACCTGCTGCTGACAAATCCAGGGCCTGAACCGCTCGCGCCCAGGTGGAGGCGTGTCCGGACACCGACGACACCGGACACCGGACATCGCGCTGCCCGGGTCGCCGCACGCGACGCGCACGGTGCCGTCTCGCCCGACAACACGTTCCAGCTCGACGTTGTGACCGGCCGGGAGCCGGGTGCGGCCGCGTGGCAACGCAGCCGCGGCTGGCGCCGGGCCGGCAGGCGACAACGTGACGGCTTCACTGTTCGTGGCGATCGTCCCGCCGCCGCAGGCGATCGCGACACTTGAGACGGCGGTGGATCGGCTCCGCAAGGACACGCCGGAGCTAGGATGGGTTTCGCCTCGGCGGTGGCACGTCACGTTGTGCTTCTTGGGACCGCAGGAGCCCAATGACGAGCTGCGGTCACGGCTCGCCAGGGTTGCCAGCCGCCATGAGGAACGCGCGATCCATGTCGCAGGGGCCGGACGATTTGGCGACCGGGTGCTGTTCGCCAAGCTCGCCGGCGACCTGAAGCCGCTCGCCGCGGGCGTCACACGCGCCGCCGAACGGTGCGGATACCAGGTGGAGGATCGACCGTTTCGCGCCCACCTGACGCTCGCCCGCGGCCGGCGTACACGCATCGACCTGCGTCCGCTGGTGGCCGCACTTGCTGATGTCCACGGACCCGTCTGGACCGTGAACGAGCTGCGGCTGATGCGAAGCGCCCAGCCCGACTACGAGACCGTCAGCAGTTGGCCGCTGAAGTCGCCCGGCTAGCCTCGGCTGATCCCCGGCACCGGCCTACCCGCGGGTGCTTGCCGAGTACGCCCCGGCGGCGCTTCATGTCGTGGAGCAGTACCCGAACAATCCCGTTGAAGCCGACCGTGGCCGGCTGAAATCCTGGCGTCGTCCGATGCGCGGTGTGAAACGCTTCAGGTCAGCTCAAACCCTGGCAGCGGGGCACGCCTTCGTCCAGAACAGCGCCGCGGGCACTACGAGAATGCCACCGACGAGCCGGCTCACGACCGGCTGCGCATCGCGTTCGCATAACTCGCAGCCTGCAGCTAAGTAGCTTCCCCGCCGGGATCGATGCTGCCCACCATCATGCTGGGGGGAGCAAACGCCGCGCGCTGGTTCAGCGACCGATACCGGGCACTGACGATGCAGCGAATCGCCCTTCCGTTGGCGCAGCGCCAAGGACACGTGCGTTCGTATCTTCGGGGAGGGCTTCTCCTCGGGGTTGGCCTTTCCGGCGCTGCTATGGATCGGGCTCCAGCGCACCAGCGGCAGCCTGTCCGTCGGTGCGACAGCTATCTGTGTGTTCGCTCTGTTCAACGTCTTCTTCGTGCCGAACCTGCTGCCGGCCGTCCCTGTCATATTTGGCGTTTTCGCGGTCGATGCGATCGAGAAGGCGGAGTTGATGAAAGCCCCCGAACGCAGACGCTGGATGGTGCTGCATTGGGGTATGCCGAATCCCGGTGGTAGTCCGTAAGGGTTTCACTCGTACGTCGACAGGACGGGACCTAGCTGGCGGCGGTAGGTTCCGCAAATGCCGGAAGCCCAGGACAGCAGAGCGATCGCGCGCTTCGGCCGCCGCGGATTCATGACGGCGACCATGGCGTCGGCAGGCGCAGCACTCGTGCTGCCGGGCATGGCCTCGGCGGCATCGGCTGCGACCCCCGAAAGCCAGACCGCTGCTTCCGACCTGCCTCCCGACGCCCGGTCACTCGTGCCGATTCCCGCGAGCCGGGTCACCCTGGCAATCAGCCGGCTCGACGGCATCATCAAGCACGTCCAGTCGCGCACCGGCGTGCCGGGAATCGCCGCTGCCGTCGTCCACCAGGGCAAGCTGCGCTACGCCAAGGGATTCGGGATTCGCAATCTGCGAACTGGGCTTCCCGTCACCACCGACACCGTCTTCCAGCTCGCCTCGGTTTCGAAATCGCTCGCCTCCACGGTGGTCGCCGGCATCGTCAGCGATCCGCGCAATGCCGTGGATTGGAGCGATCCGATCGTCAAGTATCTGCCCAACTTTGTGCTGGCGGATCCCTACGTGACGGCCAACGTCACGATCGCCGACATGCTCTCCCACCGCAGCGGGCTACCAGGGGCGGCCGGAGACCTCCTCGAGGACCTCGGCTACTTGCAGGGCCACATCCTGCACCGGCTGCGCCTCGAGCCGCTCTCGCCGTTTCGCACCCAGTACGCTTATTCGAACTTCGGCTACACCAGCGGCGGTGTCGCGGCCGCGAAGGCCATCGGCATGCAATGGGCTGACGCTGCTGACGAAGTGCTCTTCGGCCCGGTGGGGATGACGTCTGCCAGCTATCGCCACTCCGACTTCGTGAAGCAGCCCAACCGCACGGCGATGCACGTGAGGCGCAAGGGGAGGTGGATCCAGGCCTTCAGCCGCAATGCCGACCAGGAGGCCCCGGCGGGAGGTGCCAACGCGAGTGTGCTCGATCTGGCGAAGTGGCTGAAGTTACAGCTGGCTTTCGGGTCGTGGCAGGGCAAGCCGCTGATCGACACGGCGGCGATCGCCGAGACGCACCTGCCGCATTCGCTGTCCAACCTTCCCAGCACGCACGCCAGCCGCAGCGGCTTCTACGGCTTGGGCACCGATATCAGCTACGACGCGTCGGCGCGGCTGCGGGTGAGCCACTCCGGGGCCTTCTTCGCCGGCGCCGCCACGAACTATTCGATGCTCCCGGCAGAGGAACTCGGCATCGTCGTGCTGACCAACGGGATGCCGGTCGGCGCCCCGGAGGCCATCGGGGCCTACTTCTACGACTACGTCGAAGCGGGGTCCATCCAGCTGGACTGGCTCGCCGGATACGGCGGCGTGTTCGCGGCGCTGCTTTCGAATCCGAGCGAACTCGCCGATAGAAAACCGCCGAACAATCCCAAGCCCGCCCACCCGCAGGCGTTCTACACCGGCACCTACCAGAACGCCTTCTACGGACCGATCAGCATCGTCGCCAAAGGCGAATCCCTGCACTTACTCATCGGACCGCTGCCGAACGACTATCCGCTCTCGCACTGGGACGGCGACCTGTTCTCCTTCAAACCCACCGGAGAGAATGCCCTGGGCATCACGGCGGCGACGTTCCATCCGAACGGGGCCGGGACGGCGGCATCCAGCGTCACCCTCGAGTACTACGACGCGAACGAGCTGGGAACCTTCACTCGTTGACAACGGGACGCCCGAAGCGCGCGCGAGGCAGGCCCTTGGGTCTGCCCTGACTTGCGTTGACCTGACCGAGTGGGTGGATCGGCCCGCTTCCAGTGACCGATCCTTCTGGACCACATCAGGACACCTGTTCGTGGCGACGAAGGTCCTTTGGAACCTTTGACGTGGAAGCAAAGGACGACGCGCTTGCAACCGAAGTTGTGGAACTGCTGATGCAGAAACGGAGGCACTGTAAGAAAGCGGCATGATCTGGACGCTGTTCAAGGACGTTCCCGGCGAGGAGATCCGCGGGTTCTTAGCCGTCGCCCGACGCCGAAGATTCGCCCGGGGAGAAGTCTTCTTTTCATGAGGGCGATCCGGGTGACACCCTGCACCTGATGGATCGAGGCCACGTCGCCGTACGTGTCACAACGCCACTGGGAGATACCGCAACGGTGCGAATCCTCGGACCCGGCGATCATTTCGGCGAGCTGGCAATCGTTTCACCTGGCCGTCGTAACGCCAAGATCGCCGCGCTCGAACCGGCCGAGACCTTAACACTGCACCGAGATCACATCGACGCCTTCCGCCGCGATCACCCCGCCATCGACCGGGCACTCCTGGAGTCGGTGATCGCCGAAGTACGGCGGCTCTCGGCAGCACTCCTTGACGCGATGTGCGTCCCAGTGGCCACCCGACTCGCCAGGCGACTGACCGAGCTCGCCACTTAGCTATCCGCCTAACCCGCAAGGCCACATCGTCCTCCCGCTGACCCAGGACGACCTCGCTGGACTCTGCGGAACAACACGCCCCACGGTCAACCAACTACTCGGCAAACTGTGCGACCGAGGGCTGCTCGAACTCGCCCGCGGACGCGTCGTCATCACCGACCTGCCGGGGCTGCTCCGTCGCGCGGCGTCACGCAACCCCGACACGACCTCGGCAGACTCGCCCAGCCCGGGCAAGACGAAGGCCGGCTTCCGCACTGGGGAGCCGGGCCTTCGATAGGGCTAGCTGCAATGGACGCCGCTGGTCTTACGAAATCGGCCTGACGATGTGCAGCGCCGGTCCCGTTCGGTACGGACCCTCTACGACCCCGCCTGCGGCACGGGCGGCATGCTCACGGTCGCCGAGTCCTACATGACCGTCCACGACCCACCCACAATCCCAAGATCATCGATGATTCGAGCGCACCGCCGCCGAGTTATTCCGGAGTCTCCTAGGGCCCGACACGCGTCCAGCCGCCACAGATGTCGGTGAGGAACCCGGCGTCGGTGCTCGCGATGGTCACGCGAGGGTGAATCGCAGGCTTGAACGGCTTCGTCGGATCGGAGCTGGTGGCGAGGATGGCCGAGAGGTCTCCGGTGAAGTTCGAGACGCGAGTCCAGCTGCAGTTCGGACCGCCCGGAGCGGTGTAAGTCCCGGGCAGCAGATCGGTGGGAATGCGATAGGTCCCGAGCTTCGCCGTCGCCCGGTCAGGGTTGTACGAGGTCGCCTTAGGGGTAACCCAGACTCCACAGTCGTCGCTGTACACGCCGGTGTCCGTCGGCAGGATCTGGATGAAGCTACGGCCGCCGAACTCAAAGTCGTTGCCCCGCGGCTTTCCTGCTTGGAAACGCCTGAACACACAGGCCTGTTGGGTACCCAGCAAGGGCCGGGCACTCGTATAGAGACCGGGCTTGATTTGACCGGGCCCGTTGCCGACCTGATGCACGCCATTCGTCCAGCAGCCGGCCAAGCACGCAATGAGGCCCGCGATCCCCAAGGAAACCGTTCCGCGCTTGAACCGCCGCCGAATTCGTCCCGATTTCACTGTCATGGTCCGACCCGCTTCCATCCGCCGCAGGGATTTGAGGAGAAGCCGGCATCAGCCGAGATGATGGTCACCTTCGGCTGTTTGCCCGGCGTTTCGAACGTTGTGGAAAGAATCGCTGAAGGGTCGGAGGTGAAGTCCGACAGCAACTGCCAGACGCATCCCGGAGCTCCCGGAGCCACATAGGTCCCAGGCAGCAAATCCGTCGGAATGCGGTACTCGGCGAACTTCGCGATGGCCCGAGCGGGGTTGTACGAGGTGGACTTGGGAGTCACCCAAATGCCGCAACCCCGGCTCACGATGTACCGGTGAGGACCCGGGGGCGGTTGAATGAAGTTACGGCCACCGTTCGACTCGATCCCAAAGTCACTGAAGGGTTGATTCACAATCCTCCGGTCAAGCCGGCAGTCACCACCGAGCACGGCCGTCCTCGCGTACAACCCGGGCTTGACCTGCCCAGGTGCGTTGCCAATCGCGAAGTTTCCGTCGGGAAAACATCCCGCAAAATGCCTACGATTCCGACCAACCCGACAGGCTGGTGAGCGCCTACGGTTCATGAGGCCGGAACATACGCCGTCCGCGGTGGCTGGTCACCTATTTCGAGAATTCTTACCAGATCGTGACGGAGAGTCATAGATTTTAGAAAAATGTGACCAAACGGAGTTCTTGCGCGCTTCGGCCTTAGCTGCCACAGTCCAGAGTCAAACTGTCATTCCGGTGCATCGGTTGCGATTACGAAGCATGGCGTTGGCTGCCGCATTAGCGGGGCTATCGATGACAGCGGGAACGGCATCCGCAATCGCCGCCTCAACCCCGCAACCTTCGCCTTCCAGGGTCATGGTGATCCTGGAAGACGGAAGCTCGCCGACAACCGTTGCGGCCGCCTTCGGAATAACGCCTTACCGTACGATGACGGGTGCGGTGACGCGCTTCGCGGCCGTCACGGGTACGCAGACCGAGAACACACTTCGAGCGGATCCAGCTGTCGTTGTGGCTTCCCCGGACCGCAAGATCGCCGTCGACGGACTCAAACCCATAGAGGTTGCACCATCCTCGTCGACGCCGCCGGTGTATCTCCCGTTACCCCCTGTCCCGTGCCAGAACTCGTCAGCGAGGGCATCAGTCCGCCGCTAGGGTTCATGCCGCTCGGTGATATTCGTTGATGAGCTTGCCGAGTACCGGTCGGTTCTGGATGGCCGCAGTCAGGTCGACCACTCGGCCTGTTCTGTCATTCGGTGCTCGCTGTTCGCGGCCTTGATGCGGTCGATGGTTGTTGTAGTGCGCCTCCCACTCGGCAAGTACGCCGCGTAGATGTCGCTCGTTGACGATCAGAAGATGATCTAGGCACTCACGACGCACGGTGCCAACGAAACGTTCGGCGAACGCGTTCGCCCGCGGCGCCCGCATTGGCGTCCTAATCACTCTGGCACCGACGCCGGTGAACACCGCGTCGAACGCGGCAGTGAACTTCGCGTCCCGATCACGGATCAGGAACCTGACCGCAGCGGCCCGCTCGCCCAGATCCATGACCAGATTGCGTGCCTGTTGGGCGACCTACGGCCCGCTCGGATGACGGGTAATGCCCAGGATATGGACGCGTCTGGTGTCGACTTCGATCACGAAGAAGACGTACAGCCGTCGCAGGAGGACGGTGTCGACATGAAAGAAGTCGCAGGCCAACAGCCCATGCGCCTGCGCGCGTAGGAACCGTTGCCAGCTCAGGTTCGCTCGCCGCGGCGCCGGCGTCAAACCGGCTGCGGCGAGGACCCGACGCACCGTACCCTCCCCCACCCGGTGCCCGAGCCGGACCGCTTCGCCTTGAATGCGGCGGTAGCCCCATCGCGGATTCTCTCCCGCCAGCCGCAGCACCAGATCCCGGATCTCGGATCTCGGCAGCGATCGGCGGACGCCCAGGCGCGTTCGGGTAAGTCCAATGCCTAGCGACCAGCCGTCGATGCCAGGCCAACAGCGTCGCTGGCGTCACCAGCCGACACGCCCGCAACTCACGCGGAAGCAGCCGGGCGAACGCGGACAACTGGAGTGTCACCCCTTCTCCGGACAGTGGTCCCACTGGGATCATGAGTATGGACGGAGACAGACGGGATGGTTATGACACGGAAGAATTTCTCTCCCGAGTATCGGGAGGAGGCTGTGAAGATGGTGTTGGTGTCTTCTCGGCCGATTGCGCAGGTAGCCCGGGAGCTTGGCCTGAATGAGGGGACGCTGGGGAATTGGGTGAATGCGTATCGGCGGGCGCATGCGGGTGAGGAACCTCCGTTGACGATTTCGGAGCGGGCCCGGCTGCGGGAACTCGAGAAAGAGGTCCGTGAGCTGAAGATGGAGCGGGAGTTTTTGGGAAAAGCCGCCGCCTTCTTCGCGAGCAAGCATCTGTGATCGACAAGTATGAGGGCTCTTCGATCTTGAGCGGGCAACCCGGGTGGTTGGCGTCCTGCGTGTCGTGACGTTGTAGGCCCGTGGCTTCGCAAGTCTGGCTGTTCCTTACGCAGCTGGACGAGAGAGGCCACGGGCTTGAGTGAGCACGCTACGACCATGTTGTTCGGCTTGCGCGGACTGAGCGTGGAGCATGTCGAGAAGGGGGCCGACGGCACCCGCGTGGTGCACGTCGTGACTGACGACGAGGCTTCGGGTGCGTGCCCGTCGTGTGGGGTGTTTTCGACGTCGGTGAAGCAGCGGCCGACGACCGCGCCGAGGGATTTGCCCTATGGGGAGGCTGGCCTGTCGGTGCGCTGGTCCAAGACTCGGTGGCGCTGCCGAGAGACGGCGTGCGCGCGGGTCGTTCACCGACTGCATCGCCGAGGTGCCGGCCGGGATGCGCACGACGGGCCGGTTGCGCCGCGCGATCGGTGCGGCGGTCGCCGATGAGGCGCGCAGCGTGAGTGAGACGGCGAGGGGCCATGGCGTGACCTGGCCCACGGCGCAGCGGGCGGTCACCGACCTGGCTGAGCGGGTGCTGACCGAGCCGGAACCGATGAGGGTGCTAGGGATTGACGAGACCCGCCGGGGCAAGGCCCGCTGGGTCTTCCAGGTCGACGAGACGACTGCGGTGGGCCGGTGGGTGCGGCGCGACCCCTTCGACACCGGGTTCGTCGATCTCGCTGGCTCTCAGGGCCTTCTCGGGCAGGTTGAGGGCCGCACCAGCGCCGCCGTGGTCGGCTGGCTGCAGGCGCGCAGCGAACAGTTCCGCGCGGGTGTGCGGTTCGTCGCGATCGACCCGCATGCCGGCTACGCGCACGCGATCGCCACCGCCGGTCTGTTGCCGAACGCGGTCGTGGTAGTCGATCATTTCCACCTGGTGAAGCTCGCGAATGACGCGGTCACCAAGGTCCGCCGTCGCGTGACGTGGGAGACCCAGGGCCGTCGCGGTCGCCAGGTCGACCCGCCCTGGGCCAACCGGCGCCGGCTGCTGTCGGCCCGCGAGCGGCTCTCGCCCAAGGGGTTCGCCGCGATGTGGAACGGCTGCGCCGACGCCGACCCGAGCAACCAGATCATCGGCGCCTACATCGGCAAGGAACTGCTGCGCGACCTGCTCGCGCTCGCCCGCCGTGACGCGAGCCGGCACCAGATCAGCGAAGCGCTGCACCGCTTCAACAGCTGGTGCGCCCAATCCAACATCGACGAGCTGGTCACCCTCGCGACCACCGTCGAGACCTGGTGGCCCGCAACGCTCGCGTTTCTCCAGACCGGCATCACCAACGCCGCGGCATAGGGCGCGCAGTGACGCGACGGTGAACGGCTTGCCCCATCCGCTGAGGACGTTGCGTTCGTTCAGGATGGTGACGGCCTCGTCGTGGGTGTGCTGGGCCATCAGCTCGTCGATTAGGACGATGGTCGCGGCGGGCGTGGTGTGCTGTTCGTAGGCGGTGAGGGGCCGGGGGACGGTGAGGGTGTGCTGCTGCCCGCCGGGCAGGCGGACGTGGGCGGTGATGTGTTCGCTGCCGCGGATCAGGGTGACGTCGGTGACGAGCAGCCGGATCAGGCGTTTGCGTTCACGCATCGGGGTCGCCGGGTCGTGCCAGAGGGCGGGTAGGTCGGCGGCCAGCGCGCGGATGCGTTGCTGTTGCTGCTCGTTGAGGGTGGCGGCGTCGTGCCGGCTGGCTCGCTGGTAGTCGTCTTGGGCGTCGGTCAGTTCACGCAGTTTGTGGTTCCAGTCCGCTTCCAGGGTGTCGGCGACGAGCCGGTTGCTGGGGTCGACGGCGAGGTAGCGGCGGCGTGCGGCGTCGGCGGCGTAGCGGGCCCGTTCGACACCGCTGGCGCGGATCCGGTCGGCTTCGGCGGCGCGCTGGGTCAGTTCGGTACCGACCGCCAGCGCGGTGTCCAATGCCAGCGGGGTCAACGATTGCAGGACCAGTTCGGCGACGGCGGTGTCGATGCCGGCGCCGCAGGTGGATTGACACGGCGGGGCGCCGGTGGCGATTGCCTCGCTCTGGCAGGCGTAGTCGGGCACCAGGCTGCCATCGGCGCGTGCGTGGTAGCGGACGGTCATGCGTTTGCCGCAACGCCCGCAGATGACCAGGCCTTGCAGCAGCGCGGGGCCTTCGCTGGCGGGTCCGGCCTTGCGGTCCTGGCCGCGGGCGGCGGCGTTGCCGGTCTAGGGTGGCCTGGTTGGTTTCGAACTGGTCCCAGCTGATATAGCCGGGGTGGGCATCGGGGATCAGGGTGGTCCAGTCCTCGCGGGCCTTGATCACGGTGCGGTGGTAGCCGTCGGCGTCGGTGACCTGCCGACGTCGGCCGTAGAAGTAGGCGCCGGCGTAGCGGGGGTTGTGCAGCACGAACAGCACGTGGTCGTGCCGTAGCGGTGCCCAGTACAGTTCGCCGGCGTGTGGGCCGGACGAGGTGCCGGGCGGGGAACAGTAGCGCTTCGGCGGCGAACGCTTTGACCGTGGCCGAGGCAGAGCCGGTGGCGGCGAACGTGCTGAACAGGTGGGTGATGGCACCGCGGACACCGCCGTCGGGATCGAGCACGACGTTGCCGGCGGCGTCGTAGACCAGCCCGGTAGGCAGGCGCACGGCCAGTTCCCCGCGGGCGGCCTTGGCCAGCAGCCCGCCTTGCAGCCGGGCCCTGATGAAGTGCAGCTCGGCTTCGCTCATGGTGCCTTTCAGGCCCAGCAGCAGCCGGTCGTTGATGGTGGCCGGGTCATAGAGCCCGTCCTCGTCGCAGATCAGCGTGTGGTTGAACGCACACAGCCGAAGCAGCGCATGCCAGTCGGCGTTGTTGCGGGCCAGCCGTGAGCATTCCAGGCCGAGCACGATCCCGGCCCGGCCCAGGGACACCTCGGCGACCAGCCGTTGGAAGCCTTCCCGGTCGGCGGCCGAGGCGCCGGACTGTCCCTGGTCGATATCGATCACGATGACCTTGTCGGCGGGCCAGCCGAGCGCGACGGCCCGCCCCCGCAGGTCGTACTGACGGCGGCCGGACTCGGTGTTGTTGGCGACCTGATACAGCGTCGACTGGCGGACGTAGAGGTAGGCGTCGCGGCGTAGATGATTGGCGGTGACCTTGGACGAGTTCGAGTTCTCATTCATCAACGTGCTCCCTTCTTCTTCGGTTGTGAGGTCCGCCGGGCACGGGGCGTTTCAGGCATGCGCCAGCGCCATCTGGGCCAAGACGGCCACGAGCTGCCCGGCGCACGGCAGGGACGACAGCGCAGCAGACGGATCGGTGATCGGGGCGGATGTCGTGGTGGACAGGGACGAGGTGGTAGGGACGGTGGGATCCGGCGCTGAAGTCCCCGCTGCTGCCGGCGCCACGGTGGCCCACGCGCCGATCCAGGCCACCATCCCCTTGCCGGCCAACACCGCGTGACCCAGCCGCCACCCGTCGGGGCGTCCGGCGAGCACCCGTTCGCGCAGCTGCTCATAACCGTCGGCCAGACCGGCGGCATCGACGTTGCCGCGGACGTTCTCACCGCGGCTCGGCTCAGCCGCTTTTCGGACTCCGGGGGGACTCCCGGCGGGCCAGCGCTCGTTCCACCGATCTTGGATGAACACTGATACCGAATCGATCGGCCACCGCCTGAGCCAGTTGCCCGCTGCGCAGCGTCGGGTCCGCGGCCCGCAGCGATTCCAGATGATCCAGAACCCGGTCGTCGAGCTTGTGCGCGCGTCGCGGACCGGGTTTGACCGGCACCAGGGCTGGTAGCCCGCCGGCGGCCAACGCCGCCGCCGCCGTGTAATAGGACTGCCGGGAGAATCCGAACGACCGTGCCGCGGCGTTCACCGCTGCCCCGTCGACCTCTACCCGGCGCACCATCTCGTACTTCACCTGCACCAGGTCGGCGGCGTCGAAGAACTCCGAGGAGGCGAACTGCGGGTCCTGGACCGCATCGGGGTGCGGGTTCAGCGTCCTGGACTTGGCCAGCTGTTCGGCCTTGCGATCCCGTCCGCGCTTCGCCATCCCGCCTCCTCCACCGTGTCCAGCATATTATGCCGGACGCGGTCGGGCGGGAGGCGCCGACGCGCCGTCGCCAAGGCAAGCAATACCAGTGCACTAGAGCATATCTGCATGGCTCTATGACGAGGAGGCCGAAGCATAGCCACACCGGCAGCGGCATAATGGCTTTGACATTCACGGCATAATCCGATTGACAGCAGCTGTGTCGTCCAACGACCGAACGGCACGCAGGCGAGCTACCAGATCGGCCAGCTCAAGCAGCCCCGCAGGATGGAACGGCGACCGCCCCGCAGCCACCAGCACAAACGGGTCCTCACCCGCCACGTCGGTCCACTCCACCGGCAATGAGAGCAGCAACCCGTGAGGGTCGAACACGTAGACACGGTCCGCGCGCCAGTTCCGGCGCCGCTTCACGAACTCCAGATCGTGGCCGAACAGCGGATGAAACGGATGCGTCACCCGCACCAGGGCGACAGCACCCAGATCATCATCAGGGCGCGCAGTTGACGGTGAGATCGAACGCCCGCACCGAGGGGCTGAACCGGCTCGTCAAACAGGTCAAGCGCGTCGCGTGCGGCTTCCGAAACCCCGACAACCAAAGGGCCCGCGTACGGTTGCACTGCACCCGCAACCAGCGAGTGCGAACAGCCGGATGAAACTCACTGCCCGGTCAAAGTTGAAGAGCCACCAAACCATGGGCAGAACCCGGCGAACATCGCCCGATCCGACCAGGCCAACCTTGGACGCGCCAGCCGACGGCGCAACACGGCAATCTCGTGACGCAGCACCAGAATCTCGGCGTCCTTCGCGCCATCCGAGAGCCCCAGCAGGATCAGCCACCCGAACACCCGCACCCTCTCAGGCGGCTCGCCGTGATCTCGCTTGCTGGTGTCGACGTGTTGACCTTGTCCGGCCCTGCGACGCCGTCCCTACGAAGCGGCAGGGAGCTCAGGGCGAACCCACGGCAACCCTGACAGCAAAGCGTCGCTCGACGCGGCGACCGCGTTGTCGATCAGGTCGGTGAGGCCGTCTCGCAAGAAGCCCTCGTGGCGGGTGGGCCACAGTGCCTGACTCGTGCACCACGCGATCTCACGGCAGCCCGCCATACCGAAGTCGGCGAGCGCGTCACCGGCGTCTCCCACCCCGGCAGGCAGGGCGGTTTTCAGCAGTGTCTCGCGGATCTGTGGCTCGAGCTGATCGAGCAAGGCGTTGACGCGTGTGTAGTCGGAATGCCACGGTCCCTCGTTCGGATTCCCACCCATCGCGTCGAGCGTGTCAACAACTGCCTGCGACAGGTCGAAATTGATGTGCGCGTTCATGCCTGCGAGCGCGAACTGCAAGCCGGTGATGCCGGGCGCTGAATGTCGGGCGAACAGCACGTCCCACGATCGGCGGCACGGACGTCCCTGAGTCGCGTTGCACAGCGCGTCAAAGAATCTGTTGGCGAACCGGACGTCCAGCGCCGTCAGGAACTGCGTCGACGCGAATACGCCCGATCTGATCGCCGTCTGAACCGCTTGGGTCACGACCAAGTACATCGCGGCAAAACAGTGGACACCATCGGCTGGTGGCAGCGCCGCGCAGATGGCCTTGAGCCGTGCGATGACCTCGTCGACATCGGACGCGTCTGGCCCCACCAGCGTGGCAGGCAGATCACTAGTGGCCATCGGCACTCCCGGACTTGGCGTCGGTCCAACGCGTGGGGCGAATGCCAGGCTATCGAGCGGACAGGCACTGTCGCATTAAGCCTTCGCGTCCTCGCGCAGGAGAATCTGCTGCCCGGCCGTCGCACGAGCGTCCCTGGAGGACCTGTCCCGCTCGAAAATGGGCGTTGTTGCGTTGGCTAATCGTGGGCAGCGTCGATCCCGGCGGGGAGGCTACTCAGACGCAGACTCCGAGTCGTGCGAACGCGATGCGCAACCGGTCGTGGGCTGGTTCGTCGGTGGCAATTTCGTAGTGGCCGCGGCGCACGTTCTGTACGAATGCGTGGCCTGCGGCCAGGGTTTGAGCTGACCGGAGGCGTTTCAAGCTTCGCATCGGACGTAGCCAGGCTTTCAGCCGGCCACGGTCAGCTTCAACGGGGTTGTTGGCGTACTGCTCGATGACGTGCAGCGCTGCCGGAACATGCTCGTCGAGCACCCGCGGATAGGCGGGTGCCCGGTCGGTCATGACCTCCGTCGCAGTCACCCCGACGGCGAGCGCGCGAGTGAAGAAGGCCCTGGCGGCAGGCAGATCCCGCCGTGTCGAAAGCATGACGTCGATGACCTGGCCGTGCTGATCGACAGCTCGGGACAGGTAAGTCCATCGGCCGGCAACGCGGACGTAGGTTTCGTCGACGAACCACCTGTCGCCCGGTAGGCGGCGGCATGGACGGGCCGCTTCGATGAACTCGGCAGTGAAGCGCTGGACCCACCGGTAGACGGTGACGTGATCAACGATGATGCCGCGCTCGCAGAGCAACTCCTCGACGTCGCGGTAGGACAGGCCATACCGCAGGTACCAGCGCACCGCCACCGTGATCACCTCACGTGGAAAACGGAAGCCGGCGAACGCCGAGGAAGCCGTGGACAGGGTCATCCGTACCAGTCTGCTCGAGGTCGCGATCGGCCAACGCAACACCGCCGGTCAGCGGATCTTCCGGGCCAGGCTCGCTGTTGTTCAGGCGCCGTCCCACCGGCGACCCTGTGACTTCACCATCATTGTCAACGACGATTCGGCGAGCAAGGTCAATTCCCGGCTCGTGGTCAGTCTTGTCATTCGTTCGATGCGTTGCCGGCAGTGCGACGCGAGCGCAGCACGTATTGGATCAGGGCGACCATGGTGAGAACGATGAGAAAGGCGGCTCCGATGAGAAAGGCGCCAAAGACGATATTGCCAAGGACGGCGACGGCGTGATTGTGCTTGCCGATCCCGTGATGCCTATCGCCGAGCGGCGCGGCGATGACAAACAGTGCCACGACGATCGTGGCGGCGACGACTAGTACTTTCCTTTTGATTTCCATCTGGTGGTCCTCCTAGCGTTGACGGGTTGTAGGGCTGCGATCCAACCTGGCCCCGGGGCGCGACGTTGTCGTCCATCTCGATGTTGATCTGGGGGCGGGTCAGGTCCTGCTCAAGGAGGATGCCGATCGGCATCACGGAGGATGCGAAACATGGTTGACCGTAGGTAGCGTCCCCACCGTGCGCACCGGCGACAGGCTCGAGACGAGGTTGCTGACGCTCGACCCGCGAGTCGTCGATGCCGTCGTCGCCCTCACTTTGGGCGTGATTACCGTGACCTTTCTCGGATTGCAGAAACACCCGTCGGTGGTCGAGCTGGTGGCCGGAGTCGTCCTGGCGGCGACGGTCGCCGTGCGGCGTCGAGCGCCCGTGCTCGCTGTTGTGGTCGCAGGCGTCGCGGCGACCGTGGTTAACCGTTCTGGCGGTGATCACCTTGCTGTGTCGCCGGTGGTGTTGGTGCTCGATTGCTACCTGCTCGGTCGTCGGGGCGCGCGGGGGATGCAACTGGGGATAGACGTCGTTGTTGGAGTCGTCTCGCTCGCGGCGATCGCGGCTGATCCTGGGACCCCCGGCCCAGGCACGCCGCTGGTGATCGCGGTGATCTCGGTGTGGGGCTTTTTCCTCGGGCTGCCGTATGCGGCTGGACGAGCCGTTGGCAGCCGAACCCGAATGAACGCCGAGCTTCGGACGAACGCCGAACGCCTTGAACGGGAGCAGCGAGATCGAGCCCGCGAAGCGGTCACCGTTGAGCGCACCCGCATAGCGCGAGAGCTGCACGACGTCGTCGCGCACGGCGTGAGCGTGATGGTCATCCAAACCCAGGCGGCGAGACGCGTCGCCGACCGCGACTCAGCTGCCGCGGTCGAGGCATTGCGCGCCGTCGAGAGCTGCGGCCGGGACGCTATGGTCGACATGCGGCGCATGATCGGTGTTCTCCATCGCGGCGACGTCGAACTCCTGGGCGGCGCGAGCCCCGGCCTGGCTCAACTGGGCAAACTGGCCGAGCGGGCGCAGGCATCCGGCTTGCCGGTCCAGATCCGCGTCGAGGGTGAGCAGCGCCCGTTGCCACCCGCTTTGGATCTGGTTTCTTTTCGGGTCGTGCAAGAGGCGCTGACGAACGCGATCAAGCATGCCGGCCCGGCCCGCGCTCGGGTGCGGGTGACGTTCACGGCGGACGGTCTCGAACTTGAGATCACCGACACCGGCGAAGGGACGGCCCGATCGCGTGCCGGCACCGAACCAGTCGGTCACGGGCTGGTGGGCATGCAGGAACGCCTCACTCTCTACGGCGGCCACCTGCAGACCGGCTGGCGCCGAGGTGGCGGATTTCAGGTCGTGGCACGCATCCCGCTGAACGAACCGGCGCTGACGTGACTGGCAACCCCGGCGCGGTTGATCGGCGAAGGCGCATTCCGGCTCGGTGGGTCGACCCGATCCTCGCTGGCCTGTTCCTGTTCGCCTGCGAAACCGAGACTCTTCTCTACCTGCTAAACAACAAGTCACACCATCAGTGGCCGCTGGCCGCGAACGTCCTGATCATCGCAGGACTGACCCTTCCGATCGCCTGGCGCCGGCGGGCACCACTGGTTTGCGTGACCATCGTGATGGTGTGCGTTTTCGTGCTGACCGTCAGCCTCAACGACGTCAAGAACGTCACCACGCCGCAGCTCGTGCTATTCATCGTTCCGTACTCGGTGGCGGCCTACTCCTCACGCAGCCGCGCGATGCTAGGACTTGGCGTCTGTGTCGCAGCGATCGCCGCGGCGAACTTGCTCGGGGCCGGAATGTCGGGGGCGTCGTCGTGGGTGTTCAGCCTTGGCGCCTCCACCGCGGCGTGGGCGACGGGGCGGATACTGCGGGCACGCCGCACGCTCGCGGCCGAACTTCGGCGCACGAACGAGAGGATCATCGCCGAACAACACGGGCGCGAGATGCTCGCCATCGCCGAGCAGCGCACACGGATCGCGCGTGAACTTCAAGCCCTCGTCGCGAACAGCGTCAGCGCAATGATCGTGCAGACCCAGGCCGCGCAACGGCTGCTCGTCCAGGTACCCGGCGACGCCGATGCGGCCATGGCGATCATCGAAGACACCGGACGGCAGGCACTGGCCGAGATGCGCCGCATCCTCGGCATACTGCGCCACGCAGACGATAAGGCCGATCTGTCGCCCGCGCCGGGCGTCGGCCAGATTCCAGCGCTGGTCGAGCGGGCGCGGCAAGCCCAACGACTCGTCGCGCTCCACGTCGACGGCGAACCGGGACCACTGCCGGCCAGCGTCGATTTGGGGATCTACCGCATTCTCCAAGACGCCCTGGACAGCGCCGACGACGCCGACTGCCCCATCGACATTGCGCTGCACTTCGGCTCCCATGACATCGAGCTGGATGTGACCCATCACGGCAGGGCTCGTCTGGACTGGCCGAGCATCGCCGTCCGCGAACGGGTCGCGCTGTGTCAGGGCGTCGTCGATGTCGACATCGTCCCGGGCACCGGCGAGCGGCTGGTCGTCAAGCTTCCGCGAGTCTTCGAAGAAGCGTTCGCGTGACGATCCAGGTGCTGATCGCTGACGACCAACAGCTCGTTCGCACCGGCTTTCGGATGATTCTCGACAGCGAACCAGACATCACGGTTATCGGCGAAAGCATCGACGGACTGCACGCCGTCTCACTTGCCCAAGAACTGCAGCCCGACATCGTGCTGATGGACATCCGGATGCCGGGCATCGATGGCATCGAAGCCACCCGTCGACTCACCGCCATCGGGTCGAGCCAGCACTCAAAGGTCCTCATCCTTACCACCTTCGACCTCGACGAATACGTCTTTGACGCACTGCGAGCCGGCGCGAGCGGCTTTCTTCTCAAAGACACCCCCGCTAGCCAATTGACCGCCGCGATTCGAATGATCTCGGCCGGCGACGCTCTTCTCGCGCCGACCATCACCCGCCGCCTGATCGAAGAGTTCACCGCCCGCACCCGCCAATTACCTCCGCCACCCGGCTTCGACGAACTCACAGCCCGCGAGCTGGACGTCTTCCGACTGGTGGCCAGAGGAATGTCCAACGCAGAGATCGCCACAGACCTGGTCATCGGCGAGACGACGGTGAAGACGCATGTGGCGCGCGTGCTGATGAAACTCGGCGTGCGCGACCGAGTCCAAGCCGTCGTGCTCGCCTACGAAGCCGGCGTCATCAACCCACGTCAGCTGTAGTGACCTTGTCCGCTGCCACACCGTCACGTATGGGGAGCGTTGAACGCCACGACCCTCACCGGATCCGGCCGACCGATGAAGGTCGCATCCGTCATCGACGAACACCCACTCGCAAACGCCTCGGCGGCCGGTCGAATACTCGAACCCCGCAGACATCTTGATCGGCGTAGTCGACCGCCTCGCAGACGAATAGCCGTCCGGATTCTGCGGGCGGACACGGCCTACTAAGCCGAATGGCACACAGTCCCTGCCACCGAGGGGGGCGCCTACCGCGATCCGGTAAGCAGCAGCAGGCCTTTCACCGTGGCTCAGCCCACGGGCGGGGACGCGGGTGATGCTGCCACGCCACCTTGGGCCAAGACTCGGCGTGCCGCACCCCCAGGCAGTCCACGCCGGCGCCTCGTTGCCCCATGATCATCCGTAGTGGCACGTACGTGGCCCGACGCCTTCTGGACGTCGCCACAAAGGCGACACCTGACGACCTGTCAGAACAGCCATACCTGCAGGTAGCGGAGGCGGAGGGGAATCGAACCCCCCTGACCGAGGTCCTCGGCCACAACGGTTTTGAAGCTCGAGACTTCACGCACCACCCCGCGCCGCTGACCTGTACAAACAGGCGCTGACCTGCACGACTCCCCGAGGGAAAACCGTTACGGCTGGTCCCCCACGCTCCCTCGTTGACCGCGATTGTCCGTGGCTAAGTCCACGCGAAGTCCACGCTGCGAACCCGCCTTGACGCACCAAGGCACCCAGCAATCAGAGTGGAAGTCGATCGAAAGCGGCCAGCCACGACCTCGGCGCCCGACACCGCTCAGCGGTCGAAAGCCCTTTCTCTGCAAGGCTTTCCAGTCCGGGACGGTGTGTCGTCCGGGCCTCCGATATGGAACAGCGACGATGCAGACGCTCCGAGGTATGACGATCCCCTCGAAGTGGTGAGTCAACCAAAGTCTGGGCAGACCCGTGGGGAGCCCACCCGCTGTGGGGTCGGTTGGTTGCGAACGCCCTGCTCATGACGTCGCGCGAGCTTCGAGGCTTGGCTCGGGTGGTGCATGTGCGATTCAGCGGTTTGCCGACCTGGACTCCCGTGGAGCGTTAGTCTGCCTGCAGTCTCTCAATCTGAACCACGATCTCGCGGCGAGGCTGCCCCTTGTGGCCACGCCGCGCACGCAGCTGAAGGCGGCCGTGAGCGATAGCAGCGATGGACGGCTGCAGACCGTCCGTCGGCGGGCGGCCCTTTTCCAACGATTGCGTTCCGCGGTATATCAGCGTCCGCGGAGTCGGCTGGGCGCAGTCGAATGCGTTCTGGCCTGATCACGGAACCCTTAGAGGTGAATGAGCATGAAGTCTCGTACTGCGGTGCTTGCGACCGTCAGCTTGATCGGCGCCTCGCTGCTGGCATCTTGCGCCAGTACGCCGGCTCCGAAAGCGGGGAGCGGCAACCTCGCCAAGCAGCTCGCCGCGATCGAGAATCAGGTTCGCTATCGCCAAGCGGATTGGGGTTTCACGGTCCTTGACGCGTCGTCGGGCGCCCGACTCATCTCCAAGAACGACGTGAAGCTCTTCGATCCCGGGTCGACGATGAAGACATACGCGGTCTCTGCCGCGCTCGACGCGTACGGGTCGACCTACCGATTTCACACTCCCGTATACCGACAGGGCTCGGTTGTCGGCGGCAATTTGCAGGGCAATCTCGTCCTCGTAGCCTCAGGCGATCCCAGCCTTGGCTTGCGTGAGCAGAACAACGGCACCGTCTACTACGAAAGCTTGCCGAAGCTGAACCAGAGTTACGCCAACATCGGCTTGCCCGGCGCTGTCGAGCCGCCGGGGAACCCGTTGGCAGGCCTCGACCAGCTCGCCAAACAAGTGCGCGCCTCGGGAGTGACGCGCGTGAGCGGCAACGTGCTGATAGATGACCGCCTTTTCAGCGCCTACACCGGGTTTCCTGACGGGCTCATCTCACCCATCTGGGTCAACGAGAACCTGATTGACGTTCTCGTGACACCCGGGACGGTAGGCCACCTCGCGTCCATCAACTGGCGACCAATGACAGCGACATACAACGTCACGAATGAGGCAATGACCGTCGCAAAGGGTGCAACCGTCGCGCCGCTACAGATCACCGAACCCTCGCCAGGAAAGCTGCTTGTCACGGGTGAGATCGCGAAGGGCAGCGCGCCCACGCTCGTCGTTCATGAGATCGACGATCCATCGTCCTTTGCGCGTACGGCATTCATCGAAGCCCTGCAGCGTTCAGGGGTTACCGTATCTGCGGCGCCGACCGGCCCTAACCCGGAGAACCTGTTCCCTGCCAAGGGGAGCTACCAACCGGCAGCCAAGGTCGCCGAACATGTGTCAGCCGTCTTGGGCCAGTTCTCCAATCTGATCCTGCAAGTGAGCTGGAATCGCGGCGCTGACCTGATGACCTGCCTTGCCGCGGTCAGCGAAGGCAGCACCGATTGCCAGCAGGGACTGGTCGCCGAGGCCAAGCTGGCCGAGCGGCTGGGCGTTTCCAACAGCAGCATGTTCCCGTTCGACGGTGCCGGTTCCAACGATCAGGACCGCACGTCACCAGCGGCCCTGGCAACGTTTGACCGCCGAGCGCTGTCGACCCGCTTTGGCGCGACGCTCTTTCACTCCCTTCCGGTACTCGGCCGGACCGGGACGCTGGCCAACGTGCTGACAACCTCACCGGCCGCAGGACATGCTCGGATCAAGACAGGCAACCGAGTCGTCGGCACGGCAGCGGACCAAACGATCGTCCTCGGAAATAGCCTCGCGGGCTACATCCAAGCCAAGAGCGGTCGGCTCCTCACGGTCATGATCGCCACCGGTAACGTCCCAATCTCTACCCCTGCAGAGTTCGAACACGTAACGGCCGACCAGGCCGAAATGGTCAAAGACATTCAACAAGCCTTCTAGGCGTTGGCTGGCTGAACGGACCGACGCCGAGTTAAGACCCGCCGACCACTCGCCAAGTCGCGTCAGCGGCGTGGTCGGTTGAATCCACCTACGAGGTAGGTGGCGCTACCGTTCAGCCCTCCTCGGGGCAGTAGCCAACCTGGCGACTTGTCGTGTCATGCGTAGGGAGTTGCCCCTTGGCTTCGCGGGCGCAGACCCATGCGCGCAGCGCGCATAGATGTGGTTACGACGTCGGGCATTTTGGCGATCTGCTCGGCTCAGCGGTCGCTGGCGGCCGCAAAGGTCGGGTCGCGCAGGACCTGCTGCACCGCGGAAGCGAGGGAAGAGTTGTTCAAGTCGTCGGGATTGAGCGCCAAGCGCACGCCGGCGGAATGAAGAAACTGGAGTGCCGCAACACGTGCGGCACTCCAGCTTTTCTGCGGACTGGGTGCTCGTCTGTCTACGAAGGCCCACGGTGAATGTGGCGCCTGCCGATACGAACCAGGATCTTGCGTTCCCGGGGGTCCGTCTGCGGTTGGCGAACGGGACGCGCGCTGGGGTCTGGGGGCGCTGGGCTCGCTGTTTAGCGGAAGTACAGCTCGTCGGCGTCGTACTCGATGAATTCCATGCTCGAGGCCACATCGCTCATGCCGAGCGACTGGAACGCGGGGAAGAGCTGCTCAGCGGTCCACCGATCCATATGAGCTTTGGACTGCCAGACAGTCAGCACGTGCAAACCGCCCGGGTCGGTGCCGGCCGCCCAAGCCAGGAGGCCGTCGATCGTTACCCCGGGCGTCGTTCCGATGTGGATGTGTGCCATGTTTTCCTGCCTTTCCTGAGTTTGTGCTGACAGGAAGAACGCTAGGAAAAGGCGCTGCCCGAGCCATCCGGGGAACCACTCATTTGGATACTCATTCACCATCGGTGCGGGGTACTCATAGCCGGTTCGCGCCGTGTTCGTCGCTGACCCAGGCTGCGATCTGACTGCGGTTGCGCAGTTCTAACTTGGTAAGGATGTGCTGGACGTGGTTTTCCGCCGTCCGCTCCGAGACGTACAAGGTCTGGCCGATCTGCTTGTTGGTCAGTCCCCGGCCGACCAACTGGGCCACCTCGAGCTCGCGGGGACTGAGGGGTGAGCTGGCCGGCGCGACGGTCAGCCGGGATTGCAGCCGTTCGATCCATTCGATGAACGGGACCATCCCGAGCTGTTCGGCGTCGCGCGCGGCGGCGGCCAGCGCGGCCAACGCCGCGTCCCGGTCGGAGGTCGCTTTCCGGCGGGTGAGCGCGGCGGCGAGCTCGACACGGGCTTGCACTGCGCAGCCGCGGGCTCCGTTGATGTCGCAGATCGAGACTGCCTTCTGGAGGTCTTCAATCGCCGGGTCAAGACGGCCGAGCGCGGCGGCGGCCTGTCCGAGCGGCAGCTCGACCGGGCCCATGTAGACGCCGGACCCGGCGCCGTTGGCGACGTGCTGGCCGCGAAACGGCTCGAACTGCGCCGCCAGGAACTCGACGTCAGGCGTCCGGCCCAGGCGGATAGCGACCGCCAACCCGTGGGCCCAGGCCGCCATACGCATCGCCGGTACCGGCGTCCAGGACCGGACCGGACCAGGCTGCGCATAGGCCGTCTCGGCAGCGGCGCGATCACCCTGGTGCAGCCGGATCAGTGCAAGGGTGAGAGCGGGGAAGACGGTGGCGATGCCGCGAGTGGTGTCCACTGCATCCGGCTGCAAGTGCGCAGGGATCTCGTCCCAAAGCTCGAACATGCCGGATCTGTCGAAGCCGATGTGCAGGCCCGCCTGGCCCAGGATCACCGAGCAGCCCCCGAACGCGAATGGGTGTCCCATGTCGCTGAACACCTCGAACGCCTGCCAGGCCAGCTGCGTTGCGTCAGTGAAGCGCCCCGTCGCAAGCGCCAGAGTCGCCGAGGTCTCCAACAAGTGCCATCGGGCGAGCGGCCCGGCGAGCCGACCTACGCAGACCTCGAGGTCGGCGAGCTCGCGCCGGATACCCCTCAGCTGCCCCGTCTCGAACAAGGTGTCGATCCGCCACAGCCGGCCCCACATCTCGAGCCAGGCACTGCCGTCGGCGGCCTCCAGCATCCGGTCGGCCAGCACGGCCCGTTCGGCTACTCCGCCGGGGGCACAGCAAGCTAGCTGCCGGGCCCGCAGCGCGTCCACGAGCGCGATGGGGTCTCCCGCCGATCCCGCAACGGCTAGCGCGTGCTGGCTGACGTGGCCCGCCCGGTCATACTCGCCCCGGTACACCAGCACCTGTGCGTACCTCGAGGAGACCCGGGCCCGTAGAGCATCAGAAAGGTCGTCTCCAACGAGGGCTTGCTCGCAGATCCGACAGATCTCCCCGTCCCATTCCGGTACGCCGCTGGCCTCCATCGCCAGCGCCGTGCGCGCCAGCAAGCCTCGGTCACGATGACGTTCGGCCCACCGTCCGACTTCGGCGGCCGTCTCCTGTGATCCGGGCAGGTCACCACTCCGGTGCAGAACCGCCGCGAGGGCGAGCTGAAGCCCGGAGCGGTGGTTCTCGCCGATCTCGTCACCAGCAATGGACAGCGCTTGCCGATACAGGCGAACGGCCTCTTCGAACGCCAGCGACTGCACGGCCATGCCCGCGGCCGCCGCGCACGCCTCTACCGCGTCCGCCCGGTCACCAGGCAGCGATGCCTCGACCCGATGCCGAGCGACCTCGGACAGGTGTAGGTCCAGCTGCCCTTCATACAGAGCCTCGATCGCGTCCGCCACAGCGGTGTGCAGCCGCCGTTTCTCCGCGGCACTCAACCGTGCGGCCACGGCCGAGCGGACCAGCGCGTGCGAGAACCGGTTATCACCAGGACGGTCGCCAGCCACCAGGAATCCCGCAGCCCGGCACTCGTCCAGCGGGCCGAGCAGGGTAAGCACGGGGACGTTCAGGATTCTGGCTACTACGCCAGCCGAGAAGTTGTTGCCTGCTACGGCGGCGGTCTGCACCAGAGCCTTGGCGGGTTCCGACAGCTCCGACAGCCGGTGGGCCGTCGCCTCTTCTACCCGTCCCGGCACCGGCCCGCCGTGCCGCTGCTCGGCGAGCATGCGGGCCAGCTCGCAGACCAGGAACGGGTTGCCTCCCGTTTCGGAGTGCACCTCATTGGCCTGTTCCGCCGATGCCGGCACTCCGGCGGTGAGCAGCATTTCCCCGACCGCGCCGGGAGGCAGGCCACCAAGGTCCACCAGTTCGGTGTCGGTATCCGCGGATAGGCGGGCCAGCAGCCCGGCACTCGCATCACCGGAAGTCGCCGATTGCCGATAGGTCGCCAAGACCAATATGAGCGTCCCTCGCAACTGGCGCGCCACATCGGCGAGCAAGACTGCCGACGCCTCGTCCGCCCACTGCAGATCGTCGAGCACGAGCAGCAACCCGCCCGGCCTGGCTGCCTGCACCAGTCGCCGACGGACCTCCGCGAACATCGCGAACCGCTGGGCGCTACCGGAATCGCCGCCATCAGCGACCGCCGGGCTTTCCGCGTCGCCGAAGACGCGCGGCCACAGGCCCGCACCGGATGAAACCGTTCTGGGTGGCGGCCGCTACGCCACCGATCGAGTCGGTTACGCCGCAATGCTGCGAGCCGCCCGGCAGTGGCCCGATCGGATCTGGGCGATCGAGGGCTGTAACGGTATCGGCCGGCACATCGCCACCCGGCTGCTGGCCGACGGTGAGCAGGTAGTGGATGTGCCGCCAAAACTGTCAGCGCGGGCGCGAATGTTCGTCACCGGGCAAGGACGAAAGACCGACGCCACCGACGCACACTCCGTTGCGCTGATCGGTACCCGCGTGACTGGACTGCAGCAGGTCGTCAACGACGAGCAGCTCGCAGTGCTCCGCGTGCTCGCCGACCGGCGCCGCGCGCTGGGCGAGGATCACACCCGCATGATCTCCCAGCTGCATCACCTGCTGCTCGAGCTGATTCCAGGCGGCGCGAAGCAGGACCTGTCTGCGGCGCAAGCCAAAGCGTTGCTGGCAACTGTGAGGCCACGTGACGCTGCCGGCAAAGCCACACCGGCGCTTAGAAAAAGTCACTTCCCGGACCCGCCACAACCGAGCCTACGACTGACCTTCCAGCCGCGTCTTGACACAGCGGGGAGTCATGAGCGGTTACGTTGCAATCCACCGGTACTGCCCTTCGCCGGGAAAGTCGACCGCTCCGCCGGCGGGTTCCGCGAGCTGACACCAAGTCGCGGCCGCGGTCCGACGCCGTCTCCGTCGGATCCCACTTCGCAGGCAACTCGCCTACATCGAGGACCGAACAGGCGCGAGCACGCCTTTCATGTCTGCCGCTCTGGAAGCGAGCGACTTCGCGAGTCACTACGAGCTCGGCAATGCCACCGAGCCGCGTCTACCTGCAGACCTTCGACAGGGACTGTCTCGACGAGATCGACCTGATCGCATCTGAAGTCACGCCGCAGGTTCGCTGATCCGGGCGGCTAGCTCGGGATGGGTGAATCCGGCGCCACCGCCTGGGAGATCGACGCGGCGATGGCCGGCCCGACATCGGTGACATTGCCCTGGCTGTCGAAGGCCGACGGCAAGTACGTGGCAATGACGGCGACGGCAATCCTCTTGGATGGAAGGTAGGCCACCTCGGCTCCGCTGCCCGCGTAGAACTTGTTGCCGGTGATCCACGGCCCTTGCAGGATCGTGGCCATACCGAAGGCATGAGTGGACGTGAGCGTGTTGCACGCGCTGCAGCCCGCCTGCTTGTGGCCGAAACCGACGAGACCCTTGCTCATCTGGATCGCATAGGACGCCGGCGAGAGCAGCTTGCCGTCACCGATGTCCTGCACCGACGTCGTGAGGTCGGTGATGTCGCTCGCCTGAGAGGCGCCCTCCGGCACTGTCCACGAGGGATCCCAGAACGTCGTGTCCTCGTAGAACGGGATCTTCGCCGGGATCTGAAGGTCGATGCGACGCTCGCTGCTGTAGGTGTGCAGCACCGGACCGGGGATGTCAGGCGTGTTCGAACTCGTGGTGTGGCTGAGCCCCATTGGCTTGAAGATGTACTGCTCCATCAGCTGGTTCATCGGCTTGCCGCCGACCTTGACGAGTACGGAACCGAGGATCAGGTAGTTCGTGTGCGCGTAAGCCCAGTTGGTGCCGGGCGCAAAGGTTTCGGGAGCGGAGACGCCGATCTGGATCAGTTCGTCCCCGGTCCACTTACGGAAGGGATTGGTGTAAATGCCGTTGATGAGGGCGTTCTGATAGACGAAGTCGGCGTATCCCGAAGTGGAGTTCGCCAGCATCTTGATCGTGACATCATTCGCGCGCGGAAGATCCGGCAAGTATTTCGAGAGCTTGTCGTCCAGGCTGATCTTGTGCTGGTCGACGAACTCCATGAGCATCGTCGTCTCATACATGTAAGCGACGAACCCGTTGCGCACCTTCATGTCGGTCGTCGCCGGCACGCCGGTCATCGACTCGCCCATCGCGGCGGTGTAGGTGTTCTGGCCATTGGTCGTCACGCGGACGATGAGCGCCTTGATCCCGTCCTGCGCCATGGCCCGCTTGGAGATTGCCGCAAGCTGATCCTGCAGCGCACCGGACGGCGCCGGAGAGGCTTTGGTCGTCGTCGCGACGGGTGGGGGTGTTTGGCCGCCACCCGTTGTCGATTGACCGCACGCGGCGATCGCCAGAACCCCGGCAACAGCGGGAACAGCGTACGCGCGCCGGACGCGTGAGGATGTCAGCACGAGTCGGACGCTAGACCCCGGCGGCTCGCGCATTTCGACGTGGGCAAACCGGTCAAAACTCGGTCTCATCGCTATTTCGCCAATGGCGTGCCCCCTCCGCTTGGTTGCCGCGGCCACGGTCGATCGTGCCGATGACCCTCACGCGGAGCTCGACCCAACTCGATCAGCTCGTGAATGTCATGTCCGCCCGCCTACACCGACCCTGCCGCTGCCAACTTTGTCGTCAGAGGCAACCGACAACTGACTGTCCGCCCAGGCAGCCATTCCTGAGGTTCTGGTGGCACGCGACGTCCCACCCCCACGAGCAATCCGGTCTTGCTCCCGACCTTCGGGCACACCGAGGTTTGTCCAAAGGGCCCGCCGCCGAGGGGTTCTACGGGCGTAACGGCAAACAGCCTCTGACCTAAACCGTTGGAGGCCTCCCCGACGCCCATCCCCAACCGTGAATCCGCAGGTAGAAGGCGCAATTCGCCTCCGGACAAACGACTTGAATGAAACAGTTTTGAAGCTCGAGACTTCATGCTTCACCGCACCACGCTGACCTGCACGAATAGTCCCGAACCGGCCGCGAAGATCGTGCGAGAGGAAACCGACACACGTCCGCGGGTCGTGCTGCTCACAGGCGACTGTCGTTCTATCGACGGCATGAGTGTCCGCAGATCTCCTCCGCATCGCGGGTAGACCCGAAAACGTACCCGACTGACGGCAGCAGCGGGCTTACGTGCAAGCGGTTGGCGTGTGAGTGGATCAGTCAGCAGGCAGGCGGGATGTTCCGTCGAATCCGCCCAGCGCCGAGAGGTTGTCGATGGCGGGGTGCTGGTGTCCCGCCGGACCGTGCGCGAAAACCCGCAACATGTTCGTCGTGACGACGTTCGTGACCCGATGGCACACCGGCCCCGAGGCGCCGGCGAGGGCGTTGATCCACCAGTTGGTCCCGGTCGAGAGCACCCCGGCGCCGCTCGGCGTCGTGTAGTACGCCATGTCGGAATAGCTGTACCGGCCGTTGCACATCAGGGGCGAGCGGGCCAGCACCTCGATCGGCCGCGGGGTCGGTACGGACAGGTCGACGCGGTCGTACTCCCCGCCCACCAGACCTGGTAGATGCGTTCCGTCGACTGCTCCGGAGCCGGCGAAAAGCCAGTGGTCCGGGTTGCGAACCACCATGTCGGCTTTCACCGGATTGGACTCGTAGAACACCCCGGTGAGGACGCTCTCGGGCCGCGGATCCGGAGCGTATCGCCATTGACCGGTGACTTCGGCGTCGGCACGGCCGTACAGCGGATCCTCCCGCGGCTCCTTGTAGCAGATTTCGAGCCGGTTCTCTCCGACCGCGGTGGAACCGAGGCGGATATGACGGTAGATCGCGTTCGCGCCGAGAAAAGCAAGGTTGGTGCCGCGATCGCGGGCGGCCTGTAGCCGCGCACGCATCGCGCTCGAGTAGTACTCGTCATGACCGGGGCTGAGCACCGCAAGAGCCCCATCGAGGGCGTGCGGATCGGAGTGCAGATCGGTGTCGCTGAGGTACTCCGCGGGCAACCCGAGCCGTTCGACCAGTGACAGCAGCGGCAGCAGGTTGGCCTGGAACTCGCTATCCCCCTGGCCGCCCTCGTTGCCGCCGTACGGGCGGTCGAACGTCACGGCCCGGGCCCTGGTGGCGTAGGCCCCGTTCGGTCCCTGATAGAGGCTGTAGCCACCGAAGACGTTGTAGCCCTGCCACGTCGTATCACCGTTGAGCAGCACGACCTTTCCGGACGCATCGCCGGACTTGACCGTCAGCGTGATGTAGCGCTGCCCACCGGTATCGGCATCGAGGCGGAAGCTGTAGAAGCCCGGGACCCACCCGGTGGTATCGACGGTGAGCGCGACGGGCCAGTCCGTGACTACGGTGTGCGTGGGCTCGATGAGCCGCGGCGGCGCGCCCACTTGGCCGCGCAGCACGCCCGAACGCCACACCTGCCGGCCCTGCGTGCCCGCATACCAACCAGTGCGAATCGCCGTGACCCGGTACGTCGCGGCGGTCGTCGAGATATGCAGACCGACCGACTCGCCCGGTTTGACACTCGTGCGGTCGGCCCATCCTTCGATCTCGTGGAACGCCCCGACCCGGTCGATCCGCCAGCGCGGGTCACCGCGCTTGGCGTTCTCCTCGGCGGTCAGGGTCAACGTCCGCCGCTTGACCCCCGGCGTCCGGGTGGGCTTCGGTGCGGCGCTCGCCGCCGGTGTCGAGGACGGCGGCGGCGATCCGCATGCCGCGAGCGCACCAATCGCCGCAGCGCCGGCGCCGAACAGCACCTGACGCCGATCGATGCGGCCCATCGCACCTCCGGCTTGCAGCAGAACCACCCGTATCACAGCACGACTTCGTGCCGGCGGCGGGAACTTGCGCTCGAACGCCGCTTCGCGTCGGGCGCCGTCGTCATCGACGAGAAGCCTGACGGTCCCAAGCCGTTGCGTCGGCGGTTTAGCAGCCGGAACCTGGAGTCTCCCTCAACAGCGGGTCAGAACAGCGTTCTGGCTCTGATCCCGCAAGATCATTGCCGTTGACTACAAGAACGTTCAGCATCGTGACTACGTCTATGGCTCAGCGACCGGGCCACCAACGCTCCGGCTAGTTGTGGGGTGGCGAATGGCCCGTAACTACGGCGCTGATCCGTGGGTGGTGGTGCTGTCGGTGATCAATTTCGGCTTCTTTGTCCCGCTCGTGGTTGTAATCCTGAGCGCTTGAACCCCCGACGACTCTAGGAAGAGAGGCCTCCGCGACACCGGGCCGGGCCAGCCGCCGGTGCCCGGGTCGATGCGCTGGTCCATGGCGGAAGTCATCTTAAGCCGGTATCTGGGTGGGCTCCGATACCGATGAGATCGGCAACTACCGATACAAACGCCAGAAGATCGCGTTCTTCCCCTTCGCCGGTGGCGCTGCGGCCACCGGTGACAACACGGGCAATCCGAACACCGTTTTCCTCGCGGGTGCGAGCGGAAGTTCTTTCACCGCCAACAGCCTTAACCCCACGACGGGCGCCGGATCAGTAGCCTCCAGCCAGCCGAGCACCGGCGGCGGCATCGCTTGGGGCTCGATCACCGGCGCCTTCGTGCTCAACGGCCGGATCTGATACGCCTCCGGTGGCCAGTTCTTCTACTGCACCTGGGACGGCGCCGACAACCTCGGCCCGGCACAGCTCGTCGACCCCTACGACGACCCGTACTGGGATCCGGCGCAGACCGGTTCAGGCCAGACCTACCAGGGCATGGCGACCAGCTTCTACGCCGACCTGCCCCAGGTGACCGGCATGTTCTCTGCGAACCGGTCGAATTACTACATGCTGGCGGGCAGCAACAACCTTTACAGCCGCGCCTTCTCGCCCGACGCGCGGGCCTCCTCGGTTGTCAACCAGAGCCTCGACCGCGTCATCAGCCCAGTCGAGAACACGGCCGTTGCCAACGGCAATCGGTCGATTTCACCAACGCCAGCGGCATGTTCCTGACCAACGGCTCGCTGTGGTTCGCCGCCAAGGCCGACGGCAAGCTGCACCAAGCTCCCTGGAACGGCACCACCGTCACCGAGCCCAGCACCGTCGACATGTCAGCCACCGGCAACTGGGCCGGCGCCGGAGTGTTCCTGCCGCCGTGAATATGCATGTTCCATGCCAAAATGTTCCGCTCGGGCGATGAAGGCGACATCGCCTCGGTGAGCTATCGCCCAACGGGCGTAGTCGGGACTCAATAGCGCGTCCTCGCGCCACCAGGTACCCGCCGCGGACATAAGGGCGTCCAGGTAGCGGCCGGCAACCCACCAACGAGCGCCGAGCAGACCGCCAGTTCCGCCAATGGCTTCAGGTCCCGGCCTGCTCACCGCGATAGCCCGGCCGACCGGCCGGTTAACGAACTCGGGTCGTTGCCGCCCCCGCGCCTGACCCTTAACCTTGCGACCTGAACCAGGCCGCCGGAGTCGTTATATCCAACCGGGTGTGGGGCGATTCGCGCGGGACCGGCGCCGGCCAGGTAACCGCCTGCGAACGCCGCGCCGAAGGCAAGGGACATCAGGTGTCCCACCGCGGGCATCGCCAGGTGGGTCAACCCCGCGAGCAAACCCGGGACGATCAGCATCCCGGCCAAAGCCGCAATCGCGCGTAGCCACCAGCCGCCGACGACCAGGCACCCCGCTGCAGCGGCCAGCACCACGTAACTCGGGCCGACGTCGAGATCATCGAACGGCGCTGTTGCGTTGGCCGATCGTGACCAGGGGCAGACTTGTTGGGATGGGCCTGTCCAGGACTTCCTCGGCGTTCGCGGGCTTCCGTTTCCCACCTGAGGTGATCACGGTGGCGGTGCGCTGGTACCTGCGGTATGGCCTGTCGTACCGCGACGTGGAAGAGCTGCTCGCCGAGCGCGGTATCCGCGTCGACCACGTGACCGTCTTTCGGTGGGTGCAGCGCTTCACGTCCGAGTTCATGGAGGCTGCCCGGCCGTGCCGCCGGCTGCCGGGCGACAGGTGGTTTGTCGATGAGACGTACGTGAAGATCTCCGGCCGCTGGACTTACCTGTACCGGGCGATCGATCAGCACGGCCAGGTCATCGACGTCATGCTCTCCACCCGTCGGGATTTGCCTGCTGCCAGGGCCTTCTTCACTCGTGCGCTCGCCGTCGGCGTGACTCCTACGGAGGTGACGACCGACCGAGCGCCGGCCTATCCGCGGGTGCTGGACGAGTACGTCCCGGCGGCCCTTCATGTAGTGGAGCAGTACGCGAACAATCCCATCGAAGCCGACCATGGCCGGCTGAAGGCCTGGCTGCCTCCCATGCGCGGCTTGAAACTCTTCCAGTCGGCGCAGACCCTGGCCGCGGGACACGCCTTCGTACAGAACGTGCGCCGCGGGCACTACGAAATCGCTACCGACGAACCTGCCCACGACCAGCTCCGCATCGCGTTCGCCGAGCTCGCGGACTGCATCTGAGCCACCGTTTCGCACGATCCACGCGGCCCTCGATCAGCCAACGCAACACCGCCAGTCCACGCGAAGTCCACGCGGAGATCTTTAGGCGCTTCTTGAGCCAGCCTGCGCATGCCCATGAACATGCAAACCTGCAGGTGGCGGAGGCGGAGGGGAATCGAACCCCCCTGACCGAGGTCCTCGGTCACAACGGCTTTGAAGCTAGAGGCTCCGAAACTGCGGCCACTCCCCTGACCTGCGCAAATAGCCCTTGGCCAGCGGATCATCTGTCGCAAAGCGACGACCGGTCAGCCCGCGGCAGACCCTTGATGACCGGTGTTGTCCTTCACTAAGTCCACGTCGAGTCCACGACGCGGGTGCCAAACGCAGGCACTTTCTGCCAACGGACTGCCTGCTAGCATTGATAGCGGGAGGTGGTCGTGGTGGCTGCGGTTAGCGTCAGGGACCTCGATGATTCAGTTCGCGAGCGGCTGCGTGTCCGCGCAGCCCGAAACGGCCGGTCGATGGAGGCTGAGATCCGCGCGATCCTGACCGATGCCGTCACCCGTCCCACCGAATCCAGCGGTCTCGCTCAGACACTTCTGGCTCGGTTCGGCGACCTCGGCGGAGTCGAACTCGAGCTGCCGTCTCGGACCGAGGCTCCAAGGGCTGCCGACCTATCCAGGTGACAACCAATCCGCCGGCACCGCGTCGCCCTGTGATCCTGGATACCAATGTCGTCTCCGAGCTGATGCGGGCGGCGCCGGACGCGCGGGTTCAGGGCTGGGTGCGCGACCTGCCGCCAGACGTTGCCTATACGACCTCGGTGACGCTCGCCGAGGTGCGATTCGGTATCGCCCGCCTACCGGCTGGTCGCCGAAGAGATCTCTTGGGCGCCGCCGCTGACGATGTGTTCGGCGCATTCGCAGAGCGCGTCCTGCCATTCGATGTCTTCGCGGCCAACGCGTACGCCGACATCGTCGTCGGGCGCGAGCAGGCTGGCGCCCCGATCGCCGGCTTCGATGCCCAGATCGCTGCCATCTGCCGGGTTAACCGTGCGGCTCTCGCTACTCGTAACACCGGCGACTTCGCTCGCCTGGGTCTTGATCTCATCGATCCCTGGCTCACTGCCATCTGACCCCGACGCGGACGGACGCAGGTGGCTGCATACGTAGAGCGGCTGCGTCGACGCAAGCCCGGATCACTCAGGGCATTCCGCATCTCAGGCCACTTGGCCGACTTCTGGAACCCCACACGCCTACGGGGAACGGTGCGGTCACGCGACAAGCCCGTTCCAACCTTGGGTCCGGGCCCGCTCAAAGACCCAACACCGGCGCCGCCGGGCGACATGATCTGGCCCAACTCATCGAGCACGATCGCCATACCTAGCAGGTCCTGTCCCGTGCCAAAACCCGCGCGGGGGCGTCGATGGCTTGGTTGTGGTCACGCCGCTCGTCGGTATTCGTTGATCAGCCTGCCAAGTAGCTGTCGCCTGTCGATTGCCTCGGTCAGGTCGACGACGCGTCCCGCAGTGTCGTTCGGGGCCTGCTGCTGACGTCCCTGATGTGGCCGGTGATCGTTGTAGTGCCGCGTCATGTCGGCGAGGACTGTTCGTAGGTGTCCCTCGTTGAGGATCAACAGATGATCCAGGCACTCCCGGCGGACCGTACCGACGAAACGTTCCGCGAACGCGTTCGCCCGCGGCGCCCGCACCGGCGTCTTGACCACTCTGGTTCCGGCGGCGGTGAACACGCCGTCGAACGCGGCGCAGAACTTCGCGTCCCGATCCCGGATCAGGAACTTGAACTGCCCGGCCCGGTCGCCGAGGTCCATCAGGAGGTTGCGGGCCTGCTGGGTGACCCACGGGCCGGTCGGATGGCGGGTGATGCCCAGAATGTGGACCCGGCGGGTCTCGACCTCGATCACGAAGAACACATACAACCGGCGCAGCAAGACCGTGTCGACGTGGAAGAAGTCACACGCCAACAGGCCATACGCCTGGGAGCGTAAGAACTGCCGCCAGCTCACACTGGCCCGCCGTGGGGCAGGAGCTGACGCCCGCGGCAGCGAGAAGCCGCCGCACCGTGCCCTCCCCCACCCGGTAGCCAAGCCGCTGCACCTCTCCTTGAATCCGCCGGTAGCCCCACCGCGGGTTCTCGCGCGCGAGGCGCACCACGAGATCACGCAGTTCCACCGCGACCGGCGGCCGCCCGGGCGTATTCCGATACGTCCAGTGCTTGGCGGTCAGCCGTCGATGCCACCCCAGCAGTGTCGCCGGTGTCACCAGCCGATGCCCGCGCAACTGGTGGGGCAACAGCCTGCCCAGTGCAGCGAACAGCGCCCGATCCGACCACGTCAGCCTCGGCTTGCCGACCTGCCGGCGCAGCACGGCCACCTCATGGCGCAACACCACGATCTCCGCATCCTTCGCCCCCTGCGACCGGCCCAACAGCAGCAGCCAGCCGAACGTTCGGAGCATCAGCAGGTAGATCAGCCGCACGTTCACCTCCACGATCCTGACAGACCCTCGGCCCCGTCACGCCGTGACCGCTCACGGGGATAATGGCAGCGTGTTCACGGTGCACGGGACGAAGAAGTTCCTCGACCGCGTCCCCGACAAGCTCGTTCCTACGCCGGACCTGCAGCCGGCGACGACAGTCTTGGGTGGCAGGTACGTCACCGTTCTGTTCTGGGCGCCCCAGGTCGCACTGTTCGTTAACGAACCCACCCGGCTCCCCCTGTTCGTGCCGCTCGCTCCCGGCGGATCCGTCATCACCCGGATGACCCAGACCGCTGCCCTCGTCCTCACCGAGCTAGGGCTGCCCAGCACCCTCGTCTCCCACGAGGTCGAGGAAATGGATAGCCACCAGGTGACGAAGACTGCCAGCCGCAGCGTCCTCGGCGCCATGAACGACTTCACCTACCTCGCCGATGCCCACCGTGCCCCGAAGGCGAGCACTGACCTGGTCGAGCTATCGCTCCGACTCGCGCATACGCCCTGCGGGCCGCTCCACCACAGCCATATCAGTCCAGACCGCGAAATCATCGCTTACATAGCCGGCCACAGCAGTTGAAACCGGCCACCGGGTCCCGCACAAAGCCCAGGTCAAGTCCAGATGCGAGTTTTGGCACGGCACAGGTCCATCTGAATCGCGAGATCTTGGCTGATATCGCCGGCGTGAATCGTCGACTGTCCGTTGTTGTCCGTGGCTAAGTCCACGCGAAGTCCACGAGGAGATCTTTAAGCCCATTTTGCGCCCACCAGACAAGGCCTAGAAAACTGCATACCCGCAGGTAGCGGAGGCGGAGGGGAATCGAACCCCCCTGACCGAGGTCCTCGGTCACAACGGCTTTGAAGACCGCGCCGCCCACCAGGACGGATACGCCTCCTTGCACTTACGGCTTCCATTGTATCGGTCCTGTTTGGAGGGCGAAATCACTCATGTTTGCAGGGATTTCGGGGCGGTGGGTACGTCGCGAGATCGCGATGTTTGGACGTGACAGGTCCCGCCACTGACCGCCATCGACCGGCCATAACCTCCAAGATCACGGCCATACAAGTGCCATAGTCCTCGCTGACGAGCAGACACGCGTCGGAGAGGGTGGACCCAGCCGCGGCGATCGCTGTGCATGATGGCTGCATCGAGCGAACCGCTCCTGGGACGGGTCTCCGAGCTGCTGATGGGGCTGCGCTCGTCGGCCAGCTGGACCGAGTGGTCCGAAACCGGCGCTCGAAGGTCCGGCGTCTTCCGCGGACTGCAACCGAAAGGAGGGCGGGTGAGCCGACAGGCGCTCGAGACGTACCTGCGCAACGAGGCTGCTCCGGCTGGCGCACACCTGCTGCTGCGGGGCTCCCCTCTGACCGCGGACGCGTTCGTCCGCAGCTCCGAACGCGCCGCACGTGCGTACACCTTCGGGGGCTCACCCTGCTTGGGAATCAGCGTCGAGCTGTCATCGGGCAGCGTCGAGACCGACCAACTGTTGCGCGGTCGGCGGTTGTCCACCCGTCACCACGTGGCCCGCATCCGGGTCGCCGACGCGGTCGCCGCGGGGTTCGTGATGCTGCCGACGTTCAGTGCTCCGCACTACACGGTCCTCGTCGGGCGGACGCCTGGGGCGACAGTTGGCGCGCTCGTCGAGCTGGCGCTGCGCGATGTGCTCGCGAACCCCTACTATGAGCCGCGGAGGGAGTCGCGCCATGAACGTCGAGATCGCCTGTGATGTGCAGCAGGTCGATGAGACCGGCTATGTCTGGACGTTCCTCGATGAGGCCGCCGACCCGGCACGCATCGTCCCCGGCGAGATCGTCGTCGCTGGTGACGAGGACGGCCCGGTGTTCGCCCGGGTGATCGACGTCGTCGGCGAACCGCCGGATCGCAGGGTCCACCTCGACATCCTGCCGGGTGATCCTGGTCGGTACCTTCAGGCTGCTGCGCGCGCCCACCTCGCAGACGCTGGCTGAACGACCCCACCGAGAGCGCGTCGAGCGCTCGATGGAGGCTCAGGGATTCCGCGTTGGGGCTACGCCTCGCGTTCTTGACTGAGCGCACTCCTCCGACCGCGTCCAGCCCGTACGTCACGCCGGTTCGCCGGCGTCAGCGTGGCGCGCGGACCGCCCGTGCTACGGCTGCATCGACATCGTCCACGTGTATGCCGCGTCGCTCTTGGTTCGGGCTCAGCTCCCACACCGTGAAACCGTCTGAGTCCTCCTGTGCGAGCTGAGGCGACGCCGACCAACGTCCCTCGCTGACGAACCTGATCACGATCCGCGACTTCGCGTTCGGAGGCACTTGAATCGTCAGGAGCTTCCTTGCGGCCTTCTCCGCGAGCAGATGGCCGCCGGTAGTGTCGATGGCGACGACCACCGAGCCCTTCCAATAAAGGAAATCCGGGTAAAAGGTGCTCGTGGTGCCCGGCGTAATCAGCGGAATCCCGTAGCCGCTGCGGCTCGGATTACGGCACCAGGGAGCGCCCAGCCGGTCCAGCGCATCCGCGAACCGACGCTCCAACAGGTTGAGCCCGTCGTACCCCTCGTGCAACGAGTACTTGTAAGTGATCATCTCGTCGGTGCGCACCAACTGCGGGCCGACGACGAATGGATCCGGCTTGCGCTGCTTTAGATACACGTTGTCGAGGTACGCATCGACGACCTGCCGAGCCAGCGTCTGAATGTGCGCATGCGCGGGGCTGCCGACCCCAATGAGCGCGTCGAACTTCGGGTCGGACGTCGGTGCGATGCCGAGCGCGTTCTGGAACAGGCGCCGCACCTCACGAGTGAACAGCCACCGTGCGGAAACGACGCTGGAGCGCTTGTACGACTCCCACTGTGCCTCCGTCTCCGCATCGACACCGATGGTGCTCGACACGAGGCGACGCGCCCCTTCCCCCTGCGTGTTCCGCGTATCGCCGCGGTAGTCGGTGAACTGCGCAATGAGTCGCGTGATTGGCTCGATAGCGTCCGTTGTGTCGTAGCCGGTACCGGGGACCTCGCGGGTTTCCCTTGGTGGGAGCTCGGTTGGCTTGGCCTTCCCGGGGGCCTTGGTCACGAACTTGACGCCTGGCGCTTCGCTGCGGAGCCGCCGCCCGACCTCGTCGATGAGCGAGTCGAACACGGCGTTACGGTCCACCCGAACGTAGAAGTGGGCGGTGTTGAGCCGATCCGATGGGTAGTGCCGCACACCCGGCTGACGCAGCACCCGGCCGATGATCTGCTCGACCTGGACGCGCGACTCCATGCTCTTGTCTATGTACGCGAAATACGCGAGCGGGTCGTCCCAGCCTTCCTGAAGGCTCAGGTTGAAGATCACGTGTTGGAAGTCGCCGGCAGTGAAATCCTGGTAGTCGCTGTCGCCGCCCCTGAACAGGTGGAACTCGTCCGGCGGCGGGTAGTTCTTGTCGAACTTCAGCGTGCAGTACACGGCGATCGAGTTCGGGTCGATGCCGTGATGCTCGACGAGATAGCGCCAGATGACGATTGGCGGCGCCTGTCGCTGTATGAACGGTTGCTTCGGGTCGTCGGTCTGGTAGGCGTTGCTCTCGACGATGTTCGTCTGGCTGACGTAGATCGCCTTCGGCCGGCCCGGCAGCCCGTACGTCTCAGCATCGGCTTCGGCCTGCCGAAGGTCGTCGATGAGCGCGTCGAGCGTCTCCTCCATCGGTGACTTGTAGCCGGAGAGCAGCACAGTCGTCTTGACTAGGCCTGCGTCGGCAACAGCGCGGGCATCGACCTGCGTCACCAGCCACGAGTCATCGTGCCCGGTCTTGGCCTTGAGCTCCTGGATCTCGGCGGCAAGTCGGGCCGGCAGGCGCATGGTCGCGCTAGCCATGAGCAGGGCCTGAGGGTCAAGCTCGAGCAGCAGGTCAGTCTGCTGGTCGGACAGGTTGTGGGCCTCGTCGTACACGACTATGAGGGGCCGCCGCTGTCCGTGTTGGTCAGGCCGCTCCTTCAGCGCATCCCACGTGGACTGGTCCGTTGTGTCAATGTCGCACTTGTAGATGAGCCGGCTGCCCTGTTCCTGGTCCCTCTGGTTGAACGTCCCGACCGTGGCGAAGTACACGAGCGGACACGTCGATTCGGCCACATCGGTCTTGTCGTATTCGGCGAGCGCGCGGACGTCAGCCTCACCGAGCAAGTGATGGTAGCGGCCGCCCTCTGCGAGGTTCGAGTACGACTGCTCGACGACGACCTTGCCCCGGCTCATCCACAGCACTATCGGCTTCACTGGCAGGCCAGCCGCGATGTCCGCGACGGCCGCAGCAAGGATGACGGTCTTGCCCGACGCTGTGATGGAGGCGAGCGATTGGAAGAACGGCAGGGCTCGCAAGGCGTTGCGCCGTCCCGTGATCGCAGGGTCCTCCCAGTACTCGGCGTACCGGTCGGCGATGAGGTCTGCGGCCTGTCGCTGAAACTCCAGCAGCTCGATCACGTCAGGTCCTCGTTGAAGGGCTCGCTGCTTAGGTTCAGACCGAAGTCGGCGAGGATGCGGTCAGGGATCTGGTAGAAGCGGACGTTCTCGGTCTGGAACACGTACAGCCGCGCGTAGACGTGGTAACTGCGCGCCAACTGAGCCTTCTCAGCTTCATCGGCGATGGCCTCGTAGACATCCTCCGTGAAGTCCGTGTTCTCTCCCGGCCCATCCCAGATGAGGAAGAAGCCTTCGTTGTCAGCGTTCTTCGCGACGAGGTACCGGTAGCCGTCGTCGCTGAGCGACACGAGGCCGGGCCCCCGGCGACGGTTCGCGTCGTAGTGCGAGGCGATGACAGTGTCGAGCATTCGTCGCGCTCCATGCGGAGCACGGTGTCGGCGTCCACCTTCTGCTGCAGTTGGACGAACCGGAAGCCGCCGGGCAGCGGCGACCCCTTGCCGTTTGCCCAGTCGCCCGTGACGACGCGGCTGAGCCTGTCCGCCATGAGCGTCCGAGCGTATGAGTCACCGCGCTCAGGTCGGCCCTGCTCGATGAGGACGAAACGGCGCTTCGTACCGGCATCGTCGTTGATGGCGAGCACCGCATGTCCGGCCGTTCCTGATCCGGCGAATGGATCAACCACGAGCCCGTCCGGCGGCGACCAGATCGAGATGATCTTCTTGAATAGCATCAGCGGCTTGACCGTCTCGAAGTGATGGCCACGCCCGACAACCGCGTTGAGCTCGCGTTGTCCGATGTCGCTGGTCCCGGAGACGTCGTGGTCCCAGGAGATCGCGTCGAGCTCGAGCGCAGCGTAATCGTCGTCAGCCCAGAAGGTTGTTGGCACCACACCCTCGCGGACCTCGTCTTCGTACGTCTTGTACCGCAGCTCGCCCTCGCCCGGCCTGCGGCGGCGGTCTGAACGCCAGAAGTACCGCGGCCAGGCGCCCTCGTCGCGGCGGGCAATCGCTTTCGCACGCGCGGCCGCCAGGACAGGATCGCGCTTCTTGCCGGGGTTGGTCGGGTTGACGCAACCTTTGATCACGAGCGCGGGGCGCAGTCCGTCACCGAGATCCACGTCCTCGTACTCCACGCCCCACCCTTCGGCGGCCGCCTTCATCTTCGAGCGCTCGTTGCGCCAGCAGCGGCCCTCCTGGGGGTAGTGAAGCCGCCCAGTGAACGGGTTCTGGATGGCGTACACCTGACCGGGGTGCGTGGATGCACCCATGAGGGTGGAGTCGGACGGCGCCCACGTCCCGCGCGGGTCCTCGTCGATGTTGCGGTAGCCGCTGGCTGTCACCTCAGAGCGTTCTACCTTGCGGGTGGTCGCCTGCTCCGCGTTCTTCGCGTAGACGAGCACGTACTCGGTGGCGGTGGACACGCCCTTGTCGTGGTTCTTCGCTCCGGCCATCTTCTCCCAGTTGATGATCGCGAGTCGGTTCGCTTCGCCGAACAGCTCGTCGAGCATCTGGCCGAGGCGGAACAGCTCGCGGTGGTCGATGCAGATCGCCAGGACACCGGTCGGCTTGAGCATCGCCCGCATCATCTGCAGACGCGGGTACATGAACTTCATCCACTTCGTGTGGCGGCCAGCGTCGTCGTGGCCGACCCAGTCGCCGAGGCCCGGGTCGTTCGGGTCAGTGTCCCAACGGTCGTTGTAACGCCAGTCGTTGCCAGTGTTGTAGGGCGGATCCGTCAGGACCAGGTCCACCTGCCCGCGGTAGCGGTACAGGCTGACCATGGCCTGGAGGTTGTCCCCTTCGATGACGACATTGCGAGCCTGCTCTTCAGCGTCGCCAACGCTGTACTTGGCGATGGTCCTGCTGACGCGTGGTCGGACCCGGCGGGCGAGTTGGCGCGCGACGTCCTTCCCTGGGAACTGGATCTTGATGCCGGCCTGCTGCGCCTCCACAAGTTCGAGGAGTTCGTCGCGGGTCAACTCGGTCAGCGGACGGCCATCTGACAGGGCACGGGCGGAGGCGTCGGTCACGAGTGGAACCTTAGGCGGAGGCACCGACAACGGCGCCACCTTGTACACGATCACGGCCTTGACCTGAGGAGACGCTCCTAGGCGTCTCGGCCGAGCCGGTCGAGGTCCCCCGCTGCAAGTGCTCCGCCTCCCACGTGACCAGAACGCTGGCAAACGGGGCAGGCTCGGCTCCGTCGTCAAACGCGAGCCTGCCCCGAAGCCATCGGACGCTTGCGCCGCTATCGAGCACATCCCGATGCCACCACAGTGTGTCGGTGCGGGCAGGCAGTAAAGCGATCGTCGCGACCCCGGCCACGGCGGTAGCGGCGGCGCGCTCCGTCCAGGCTCCCAGGCCAGCCCCGTACGGAGGGTTCAGCCAGGCCCACGTGTGCTCACCCTGCTCCGTGACCGAAGCCCAGTCCTCGTAGATGAGCGCGTCCCGCCTTCGTGGCTCCGGATGGTCCGGGCCGAGCCAGCTCCTTGCTCCCTCGAACACTGCCCCGCGCGAAGCGGCGGCGTCGAGCGACGGCGGAAAGCCGCGCACCTCTGTCACCGCGCGCATGATGTGGCGGGGAGTCTTCCAGTCGCCACGGAGGGACAGCACCTGCCCAGCGAGCCGACCGACTCTGCGAGCATGCCGGAGCTGCGCAGCCGGTGGGCGCGTCCGCTTCTCGGGCAACTGCCAGGGCCGCGGCCGCCATGGCGCGTCGGCCTGCACCCAGGTCAGCGAGCACGATGCCTCTTCCGCCAGACGGCAGAGCAACTCCAGGTCGGGATACGGCCGGCCCGGGCGCTCCGCGCGCAGCACGCTCGCGGCGCAGGCCCTGACGGCGACCCCACGCGCCTCCGAGGTAACGCCGGCCGCGCGTCTGATGTGCCGCAACTCCGCTCCGATGAGGTCCAGCAGCGACGACGGCTCTGCCAATGAGACGACCCGCCCTCCCGGCAGCGTCGGCGGCCGGGACGCCGCCCCACTCACGGCCCGCCATGGCACGAGTTCCAGGCGCAGACCCACGGCAGACCCAAGGGCCGTCACGGTCGCCGAGTTGGGCCTGCAGCTCCCGGACAGGAGTCTCTGCACGCTTCCCAGTCCAACCTTTGCCCTCCTCGCCCAAGCGCTGATCGGGGTCCCGCCTCGACCGTGCTGCTCAAGCAGGTCCGCCACCAGGGCCGCCCACCCGTTCGTGTCCGGTATGTGAGGGATGGGCACACCTGCGACTGAACTCGAACGGGTGGCAGCTCGCCACCCGACACGCCGAGCGCGGTCATCTCGAGTGGCCAACCCGGCCGCCGTAGCCAGGCGGCCAGTTTGCCGCCGCGGGCCTACTCGGTTTCCCAACCGGGGTCAGCGAGCCGCGCGCAGCGTCAGAACGAGGTTGGCCGTCGCGCAAACTGGGAGCCGGCCCGGTCTGAACGAAGCAGCCCGCGAACCCATCGCCCGACCACAGATGAGGGAGGAGGATGAGCCACCCAACCACCAGCATCACCGCCGTCGAGCCAGTTGGTGGCTACCGCGTGCGCCTTCTCTTCGACGACGACGCCATCGCCATTCGTGATCTTGGACCTCAGCTGTGGGGACCGGTCTTCGACAAGATCCGCAACGATCCGGCAGAGTTCGCTGCCGTGAGCGTCGATTCCGAGCTGGGGGTTATCTGCTGGCCCAACGGCGCCCAAATCGACGCCGAGCTGCTTCGGTGCGACGACCTGTGGAACGCGGCGCTGGCCGGCGCGCGTCCCACCTGACCGGACACGGAAGCCACCGCATAGCGCTAGTCAGCCGGCGGCGTCAGCGATCAGGACCACCAATCATCGGCCACCGATGAGGCAGCCACTTCGCTCGTAGGTCCCACACGCGGTCAGCCATCTCGTCTGGCTGCAGACGCCCCTCCGCCGCGAGTTCGTCGGCGACGTCCCCCAGGAGCCGTATCGCGCGGGGTGGCAGGACGAGGCAGGAGGCCTTCTTTGCAGCTCGAAGGAGAAGGACGCGGTGGGCCGCGAGGGCGGCCAAGGTACCGATTCCAAGGAGCGGGGGACAGTGCTGGTCGTGCAGATGGCACGTGCCCGGCTGAGATGCGAGCTCTCCGCACCACGCGCAGTGGGTGCACCAGTTCAGCAGTCGCACCGGCGCCTTTCCGGGGCGTGCGTCCACGCCGGCCTTTGCGAGCGCCAGTAGCAGGGCGCCGCCGCACGAGTCGCTGCAGGCGGCCAGCCGAGCGCCTCCATCAGCGGGGCGATGCAGCACGTGCCGAAGCGTGTCGTCCACCACGTACGCCTCCAGGATGACGTTGGGCCGGGCCGTCGCGGGAGTGTTCGGCCGGACCCGGCGCTCTCGAACGAGCTGGCGTTCAGATTGCTGGGGGCTTTCGCCCGGGCAGTGGCCGCCGGAGCCGTCGGATCGGGCTCAAGGAGCCGGCGCAGCCAGACAACTCCCCTGCCCGAGGATTTTGAGCCCTGCTCGATCTCCGGGACCGAGGTCACCAGCAGCGCCGACGGTGGGGAACATGACGTCGCGCTGGTCGGTTGAGTGGGCCAAGCCGACGATGTGCCCGAGCTCGTGTTCCAGGAGAGGCCCGAGATGCGGTCCCACGCCGAACCCGGCCGCGTAGAGCCCCTCCTGCGCCCGGTTCAGCGTGATGGAACCGGAGACCAGGGCCAGTGACCCGTCCGGGCGATCCACCCATACCGGCACCGACACGGCAGACGCACCGTCGCGTCCCAGCGAGCCCTCTCCTGGCAGCGCCCAGCTCACGAGCACGGGAGGCCACCCGGGGTATCCGGGCACCGGCTTCGTGCCCCAGTTCTTGTCGGGGCGAGCGGCGGTTGCCCCTAGCACCCGAAGGTGAAGCCCCGAGGCTGCGCTGATCTTGCTGGCGGCGGCTGCGCAAGTCCGCCACTGCCGATCTCGGAGCGTCCTGGCCGTTGATGATCAGATCGATGGCCTGGCATGGGTCCCAGCTGGCGGGGCGCCCGTCTGCGTCCCTAGACTCGAAGCTGAAGGCACCCGCCCCGTCCGTTCCTCCTGCACCAGCGGTCGGTGGGAACGCCTTCCCCGGCCGCGATGGGTGCCCGAGCGACACGTTGGCCAGATCCGCTGTGGCCAGCAGAGCTAGACCAATCACCAGCGGGGTCAGGAAACGAGGCGGCACCCCGGTCAGCGTGATGTCCACGCAACATGTGGCAGTGGCTCCCCGCAGCCACCGCGACCCGTTGGACCAGCAACGTCGTTTGGGAGTCGCCAAGCGTGTCTACAGGCACTGTCTTGGCGACTCCCACCTTCGACTGTCCGCAGAAGGTCCGCCGCCGCACGGAGGGTACGGGTGGCAGCAAGCACCCTGTTCGTCCAGTTGAGTCGAATCGAGTCCGGTCCAGTTCAGTCCCGTAAGACGACTTGGCCGACTTGGCTCCGCAATCAGGTGACTTGGCAAGTCACTTACCGAGCCACGGACGGAGATCCGCTACGGCGGCACGCGCCAGCGGACCCTTGCGCTCTTGGCGGCACTCCTGACGGTCCTGGCCAGTAGCAACCCCGGAAGCACCCCGGCGACCGGTTCCCCTGCTGCGAGCGGGCTAGGGAGGCCTGACCATGACCATCAAGCACGGTCTGCCGCCGCATGCGGCACGTGTGCTCGACACCCTGTCCCGCCTGGGTGGTGAGACTGCGCTGTCCAACGCGGAGCTGGCCAAGCTGACCGGCTACTCCGTCGCCTGGGTGAAGCATGCCCTGATGTTGCTCGAGGACGCTTCGCTCATCACCGTGCAGCGCCGCCGACGCAACCGGCACCATGGCGACCCGACCGGGCGCACGCTGCGCCTCGGAGGCGGCGCGGCATGACTACCCCCGACTGGAAGAAGGCTCCGCGCGGCAAGCTGCGCCCCTGGGTTCAGCTGTACACCACGTTCCTCGGCGACACCGACCTCATCCTGGCCGGGCAGAACGCGCGGAACCTCTACCCGTTGTTGCTGCTTCACTCGGCGGAGCAGGGCATGGACGGATTCGTGCCGGCCGACCCGCGGCGCGTCCAACTGTTCGCTCACTTCGACGACGGCGTGCCTGCGGTCTCCGCAGCACTCGACGCCCTGGTCGCTTGCGCGAAGCTCGAGGCGGTCGCGGACGATCCGGCGCTGCTCTACATCCGGACCTGGGCCGACTACCAGGCCGATCTGGGCGGCTCGACGACGCGGTCCAGTTCGATGAAGATCGCGTCGCTACGCCGCTACCACGCGGCAGGGAAGCACGCCGTCCCAAGGACCGAGTGCCCCCTTTGCAACGTGACCGAGGCTGGACCGGGCACAGCAGCTCAGCCGCCGGCGAAGGACCGACACGCAGACCCCGGCACAGCCCGCAGGGTCGAGGAGTTCCGCAGCTGCTTTTCTCAAGTGTTCGCCGCGATGGACAGGTTGCCGGCTTACCGGTTCCTGCTCGCGCAGGCCGACGAACTGGCCGCCGCAGACGGCGGCGTGAGTGTTGACCTCCGAGAGGAGCTTCGTGACGCCGTCCTCGCCGACGCCCTTGGTTACTACCTTGGCGGCGCCGTCGCGTCGGAGTCCTACCCTGCCGCGTCGCGAGCCGCGAGGGCGCTGTCCTCCGAGGACGGCCACTACTGGTGGCTCCTCGCCGCGCAGCGGTCGGCCGGCGTCGAGTTCAACCAGCCGACCAAGGTCATCAGCTACCTGACGAAGGTGGCCGCTGGACTGCGCAGCGACTCGCTGAACGGAGCGGCAGCATGAAGTACGAGGACTTCGCCCACGAAACCGGCACATGGCCGGCCGTACTCACCGAACCCGACCCGCCGCGAATCGGCTGCGCGGCGCGTCCGCGACCCGAAGAGATGAGCCAGGAGGAGCTGACCGAGCTTGAGACCCGGCGGGAACGCGCCCGCCGGCTGGCGCGCGACTCCGTTGACGTCGAGGAGCGCGGAGGCGTTCTGCCCGCGTCACGAACGGGGCGCCGCGCCGTACGGGAGGTCCTTGCGCAAGCGCTCGCCGAACTCCAGGTACGCCATGAGCACGGCGTGAACGGCTTCTCGACCGGTATCTCGAGCTTGGACGGCTACACGCGTCGCGCCCTGCAGCCCGGCCGGGTCATCTGCGTAGCCGCGGACACGAAGGGCGGCAAGACCGCTCTCACGGGACAGCTGCTCGTGGCGCTCGCCGCGCAGGGCGTCCCCTCGCTGCTGGGCAGCTTCGAAGACGCGACCGAGGACACCGTGTTGCGCTGGCTGTCGAACCTGTCCAGCGGCAATGTCGGCGTCATCCGCGATGGATTCACACGCCCGGATGGGTCGAAGCTGCCTATCCCCGCCGACTTCGACACCGCAGTGGACAAGCTCGCCGCGCTCGACATCGAGCTGATGGCGCAGTCGGGGACGGTGGAAGCCATCGCAGGCGAAGTGGCGCACTGGTGGGCCGAGAAGCGGTCCGGCGGCGCCCAGTTCGGCGCGGTGCTACTCGACCAGCTCTCCCACATCATTCCGAGCGACCGGGCCGCGTTCTCCCGTCGATTTCCCGGCTATCCGCCGCCCCCTCACCGCGACAACACAGTCGCGATGCTCGAGTGGCAGGTTGGCATCCTCACGATGCTCGCCCGTAAGCAGAACCTGCTCATCATCGTCTGCCACCAGCTCAACACCCAGCACAAGGAGTGGGAGAAGCCGTCGCAACGATCGCTGCGTGGGTCGCAAGGCATCGCGCACAAGGTCGATGCGCTCCTCATCCCCTGGCGTCCGTCGAAGCTGCGCAACGATGCGCGCGGCATGGGTGAGGCGGAGTACGTGCCGAACGTCGATGACCGTGCGTGGATCCTCTGCCCCATCGGTCGGCAGGTTCAGCCGTTCGAGGTTGAGGTTGCCTGGCACGGCAGCCACCAGCGCTTCGCGGACCTCGACGCGCAGAACCGGGCGCCGTGGGTCGCTCCCGCGGCGTTGAGCGCGTCCGCGGCGACGGGGCTTGCCAAGCTCGCCGCGCTGAAGAACGCTTGGGCCGCGTCGAACGACGCGGTCGCCGCGGCAGCGAACGGTGTGCGGCATGTGCCCGAGATACCGGCGGCCCCTGCCGAGCTGCCGCGCCTCGCCACTGCTCCGGCCGGGACAGTTGTGGACGATGAGTGCATGGCTCCGCCCGGCCCGCCGCTGGTCTCACCATCCGCTGCCTGCAATCAGCGGGGGTTCGGAGGCGGCGGAAGGGCCGTGGTCCGCTCCATGTTCGACGACCTGCTGTAAGCCAGCGCTCCGCGGCTTGCCCGCCTCGTTTCGAGCGGGGCCCGGCAGCCGATGACTTCAGGCTCTCCGACTCGTCCTACCGGTCCTCCATTTGTTGTGATGCGACCGCTGCGCCAGTTGCCAGTAGGGCACCCCCGACGACGTTGGGCGTGAGCTGCGGAATCATCCACCGCGACGTTGTCCGCAGGACGCTGCACCAGCGCACCTCCTTCGCCTGCTGAGGTCAAGCTGTTCTGCATCCCCAGACCGAGGGCTGGACGCATCTTCGGGGCGCCCCGGCAGCGGTTTTCATCGCGCCCGCTACCTCGACGCCGTCCTGGTCGATCTCAGCAGGGCGATGACCCTCCGACCGCTCCCCCCGGTGACGGTTCAGGCCAGCTGTCTGGCGCCCCCGGTCCGCAGCGGGTAGGCAAGAGCAGTGCCCCTGTTTGAGATGACCCCGGAAGTCCTGCGCGAGGTTCCGACGACGACCTTCGCCGCCGAACAGGTGCTGGAGCGAGCCGACCTGCAGCGGCTGCTGCGGACCCGACCGGACATCCTCGTGCCGGACGTGATGATCGTGTCAGAGGAGTTCGGCGCGTTCACCGACGCCCGCCGGCGCATCGACTTGCTCGGCGTAGACCGGGAAGGGCACCTGGTCGTCTTCGAACTGAAACGCACCCACGACGGTGGCCACTTGGAACTGCAGGCACTGCGGTACGCCGCGATGATCTCCGCGATGACGTTTGAGGACCTCGTCGAGCACTACGGCCGCTACCTAGCCCGGGTGGAGCCGGATGCCGAGGAGGAGGCGGCCGCCCGGCTCGCCGACTGGCTCGACGAGGGCGAAGGCACCGTGCTGTCCCGGGCGGTGCGGCTGGTTCTGGTCGCCGGCGGATTCGACACGGAGATCACCACGACTGTCCTGTGGCTGACCGATGTGTACGGCCTGGACATCCGATGCATTCGGCTCGCGCCTTACCGGGTTGACGACAGGCTGCTTCTCGATGTGCAGCAGATGATTCCGCTGCCCGAGGCCAGCGACCTGATGGTGAAACTTCGTCGCCGTGAGTCCGAAGCCCGCGCCGTTCACGACGACGGCCGGGACTGGACAACGTATGTCATCGTCACACCGGCGGGGCGCACCGAGCCGCTGCGCAAGCGCCGCGCGATTCTGACCATGGTGTCCGCGCTTGTCGAGGCTGGCGTCGCGCCGGGCAAGATCGCCACGGTGCTACCCCGCGCGAAGTTCCTGTCGGTACCCGGCACGCTCACCAGCGAGGATCTGCCTGAAGCCCTCGCGCAGCACTACCCGCAGATGACGCAGCGCAGGTACTTCCTCGATGCCCCGCTTCACGGTGACGAGCGGACCTGGCTGCTGTCCAAAATGTGGGGTAGAACCACCGAAACCGTCCTGGCCCAGCTCGCCGCGCTCGCTCCCGCAGAGGGCTTCGGATACGAAGCGCAGCCGAGGGCATAGCTGGCTTGCTTGGAAGGGTGCAGCCGGGCAACTCGGGCCAGTGGCTGTCGTTCTGGACTGGCCCAGGTCTTGGGACAGGGGCATGTCACAGGGCGACAGTCCGGCGGCGTGGTCGGACACATCCGCTTCTAGCCGATGAGCGGACCTCTGGCCAGGAAGCCGCATCGGAGCCCTCGGCGTCCCGGCCGAGCCGTGGCAGTCTTCCGGCGAGGACGACTGTCAAGCGGAGCAGCGCGGACGCGTGCCCGGACCGCACCGCCGAGGCACCCACGCGGGATGAGCACGAGGCGACCGGTCGGTCGGCGTGTCCGGGCCGACAGGCGGCCGGGCGGGGCGACACTCCGGGGCGTGACAGACGCGCGCGGCGGCGGTGACAGACCGGACCGTGCGCTCGCGCAGGCGCTCGCGCTAGCTGCGGGTCTCCGTCCGACTGGCGCGGTCGACCGCGGCCCAGCGCGGGACCTGACGTTCGAGCTGGATCTAGCAGGACTGGGCGTGCCGGTCCTGATGCGCGTCGTCGCGCGGGCGACTGCCCGGGATGCCCGAGAGGCGGCGGACGACGCCGTAGGCGGGGTCGGGCTGGTCGTTGCAACGACGGCAGATGAAGGGGCGGCGGCGGCCGGGAACGTCTTGTGGGGCGCCGCGCTTGCGGACGCGGTCCGCCGGACCGGGCTGGTCGACTGGAACTCCGGAGCGCCCGAGCCGGACCGCGACGCCTACCTCTGGGCGGCTCGGCGCGACGCGGACCTGCGCCGGGCCGATGCGCTGGGGCTGCGCTGGCTGTCTGTACTTGCCCGCGACGCGGTGCCCGTCGGGCTCCCGGCCGGAACGGGACCCGCGCATGCGTGGTTCGAACGGCTGACGTTCCGGGTCATGACACGTGCGTTGATGCTCCGGGGACGGCGCCTCGGCGCGGACGTGCCCGGGCAGCCCGAGCCGGACGGGCTCCTCCTCATGCCCGACGGAGGGTCCGTCGCGGTCTACGACTGCAAGGCCAGCGGTGACGATTGGCTCGCCGACCGCGCCGCGGAGCGACAGATCACGGAGTACGCGGGGCGGTCTTGGCGGTGGGAGGACAAGGACCTGCCGGTGACGGCGGGGGTCGTCGTCAGCGGCGGATTCCAAGGGACGCCGGGGCCGCGGCATCCGTTGTGGGAGCGGCGCAAACGCGTGAAAGCGGCGAGCGGTGCGGACCTCGCGTACGTGACGGCGCGTGATCTAACAGCGACCGCGCTGGACCTTTGCCTGCGGCCCGCGGGTGAGGAGATCGCACGGCTCATCGACTGGGCCGCGGTCTTCGCCGAGGGTCTTGTCTCCCCGTCCGGACTGGCGGCAGCGGTCAACGCGGCGACCGCACGCCACGACGCGCTGTGGGCGAACCCAGCCGACGCGGCGACTGGGGCCTGACGTGGGGACGAGCGCGAGCCGCCGCCCGGCGGACGTGCCGCGTTGGCGGTCGGTCCGCGCGGCCGTCGCCGTGTCCCATACCGGCGGCCGCTCGGATGGGCCGGGCGGCGGCGCGGCGGGAGGCGGCGGCCGTGTCCTGACGGAGTTGCTGGCGGCGGCGCGGGGCGACGGGTGGCTTGCGGAGCTCTCCGGCGGCCCGGTGCTGCAGTACGCGCGGGCAGCGGAACGAGCGTGGGAGCAGATGCCCGCGATTCTGGCCCAGGACGGCGCGGAGGGCGGGATCCGTCGCCTGGTGAACGACGCCCGGACGGCAAGCCTCGACGAGGACGGGCCGGCCGGGATGGCCTCGGCCGTCGCGGAACGGGCCTTCGCCAGGACGCTCCTTGCGACGTTCGGCGGCGACATCGACGTTATGGCGGCGTCCCCGGCCGACGCCGCCGCCGTCTGGGAAGCCCGCCGAGGCGACGCCCCCGCCGCGCTGTCGGCTCGATTCCTCGGCGAGCTCGTCCACCAGATGACGGCGCACCTCTACAGCAGCCTCGCCCCGGCGATCACCCCGGAGGTGTTCCAGGACGCTCGGCAGGCCCGGCAGGCGGTCCGGCAGCTCGCGGACGCAGCCCGAGACGCCGCGGCGCCCGGTGCTGTCCTGCTTGTACAGAACGGCGCGGACCAGGCGTGGGCCGGGGCCGTCCGGCAGGCATGGCGTTCTGCCGGCCGACTCGCCGGCGGTGGGCCGTGACCGGCGCAGTCGTCGTCAACGACTGCGCGGGCGTCGCCGGGGCCGTACAGCTCAGGTGGAAGCCCGCGTCGTCCGCCCTTCCCGCGAACTGGGCGTTCGCCTACCAGGGGGTCGCGGATCGCGCCCCGAACGTCCTCCGTCCCTCCGAGCAGGACTGGCTGGAGGTCTTCGGGGCCGTCTACGCGATCGACCGGGTCATGCCGAGGGCCGAAGGGACGACCTCAGGATGGAACCGGCAGATCGAGGCGTGGGTTCCGGTCCGTGACCCGGACCTATGGAACTCCGCCGCGCCGGCTCTGCGGAACCTCTTCAGCCTGCTCACCGGCGACCGGCTCGACGTCACGTTCACGAGGGAGGCCGCGCCCGTTACACCTCCCGGCCGTACCGGAGCACTGCCGAAGGACCCGACTGACGTGGCCCTGCTCTCCGGCGGCCTCGACAGCACCGCCGCCGTCGCAGGACTCCTTGCCGTGGGCCGGCGGCCGCTCATCGTCTCCCACGAGAACAACACCGCCGCGAGGGCGAGCATCAAGGCCGTCCGGACGGCCCTGCCGCTGCCCGCGAACGGGCACTGCCAGATCAGCTCGAAGAACCGGCCGAACAGCGGCCTCGTCACATCGGAGAGCCAACGGGCCCGGAGCGCCCTGTACGTCAGCACCGCCGTCGGTCTCGCAGCGGCGTGGCAGATCCCAACGGTCACCGTCGGCGAGAACGGCGTCATGGCAGTCCATCTCCCGGCGACGGAGGCACGGCTCGGCAGCCTCAGCACCCGCACCGCGCACCCCGAGGTCCTTAACCAGATCGCACGGCTGGCTGGGACGTGTCTAGGGGTGGACGTCACGGTCGACAACCCGTTGGAGCACCTTACGAAGGCGGAGGCGGTCCGAAACCTCGACGAAGCAGGGCACGGCGCACTGATCGCCCGGACCGTGTCGTGCTGGAGCAGCAGGACGCCTCAACACTGCGGCTACTGCGTCCCGTGCGTACAAAGGCAGATCGCGGTCGACACCGTCGGCGCAGCCGACGCGACCTACACGTCCAGGTCCGCCGATGCACTCCCGGCAGGCCCGACCGGCGCGGCCGCCCACGACAACCTCGTCCACCTCAAGACCCTCGCCCAGGACGTCGCTGACGCCGACAACGCCGAGCTCGTCTACCAGTACCCCGAGCTTCTCGTGGCCGGGAGCCGTGTCACCGGCACGGACCGCATCGCCCTGTACCGCCGGTGGTCCGCGGAGGCCCTCGCCTACTTCGACGCCCACCCCTACTCCGCGGCGGTGTGACATGGATTGGTCCCCGAGCGACGTCCGGCAGTGCCTGCTCAACCCCAAGTTCCGCCCCAGGCCCAGAGCGAAAGGCAGCGGCGGGCCGCTCGATCCGACAGGCACGCTCCAGGCGTGCGTCGCGCTGTTCCACGACACCGGACGGAACACCACTGCGGCCCTTGAACGGTTAGAGCAGACCCTGCAACGCGAGTCCTACCGGAAGCCGAAGAACACGGCGAAGGCCGATCGGGCACGCCGCATGCTGACGGAGTACTGCCGCCTCGCCTCCCCGGACACCCGGACCGCCGTGAGAGGCAACGTAAGGGCCCGCGTCACGATCGCGGGGCAGCGGCTCCCCGCTGGCTACGACCTCGTTCTTCACGACCCTCGCGGGTACGTCGCCCGGACTTGCGTCTGGTCACCGACACCGCGGCCATTCACCATGGACGAGCTCGCCGTCATCGCGAACCTCGCCCTGCACGGCGCGAACGACGACTTCGGCCTAGAGGATGAGCCCGACGTCGAGATCGGCCCCGGATTCGTCGCGGTCCAGGTCGCGGAGCTCGCCCACGGACGGCTCACCGAGGTATCCACCTCCCGAGCCAACACCGCAAAGGCCGCCGTCGAAGCGCTCGCACAACGGGCCAGCGACCATGACGAGAGCAGCGACACCTGACAGCGGCACTTCTCGGCTCTCCACCGTGGACAGTCCGGACCGCCTCAAGAACTCCCCGCGGACGCACGGTGCACGACAGGGACATTTGGCTGCCCGTACATGCGAGCGCGCTTCAACCGGGCATGCGGCGGCGAGCCCACGCTCCGCAGGAGGGGCCTGTCGATCGACGCCAAGTGTCCGCTCTATGCCGCGAGGCGGGCGTCGGGCGGTACCCGCTCTCTGCGGCGTGGTCGGGCGCATCCGCTTCTGCCGAGATGCGGATGTTGGCGACCATGCCGAAGGTCGGGTGTTTAGGCGCGCGGTATCCGGCAATACCGGACGGTCTCAGGCGTCGAAATTCCTCCTCGGCCTGTGCAACCCTTGAATCCTCATCGACGTCTCACCCTGAAAGACGGGAGGTCCGAGTATGTCTAGATCGAAACTGCTGACTTCCGTAGGGGTGTCGATCATTCTAGTGTCCTGTGGCCCAGCGGCGGGGCAGAAGTCAAGCGCCGCACCACCCACAGTGGTCTGCGGGACCACGCTGAGCTCATCGCCCGAGGGCGTAATCCTGGAGGACGCCGTGCATCGTCATCAGACGATCACTGACGCGGGCACTGGCGACGTGCTGTACATCAAGGTCTCCAACAGCTGCAAGCACGGGGCCCGAGTCACGTGGACCCCGTCCTCTGCGGCGACGCTGGTCAAGCAGGCGTTGGCGAAGGACGGGCAGCCAGTCGCAGTAGTCCTGCAGGCAGGACCAAGGCCTGTACGTATGACATTGACCGGCACCCGCAACGGATCCACCGTCGCCTACGTGACAGTCGCGCTTGGAGGCTGACGCCCTTGGCGTGGGCCGCCCAAGCGCACCTATGTATGCGCTCGATAACCGGCTACTTAAGACTTGCAGGCACGCCAGGCCCGGGCCAGGGTCTGACGAGGTGTCCGAGGGGTCGTTCGCTAACCGGCTGCCCAGCCTGATCGGGCTGTGGCTCGCGAATGGCCTGCGATCCCTTCGGATGCCGCTTGCGGGGAGTGGCTCGAGAGGGGTCTGTCACGCTCGAAGTAGCACTGCCCTCCCTGCTGTCCGTCAGGCAACGGCCAGGAGGGTGCCAGCGATGAAAGCAGTGCAGCCACGGGTGATCGTGGCAGTCGACCCGCACAAGAGGATCAACGCGGTCAACGTTGTCGACGACCGTGCCGAAGTGCTCGCACGGGAGGTATTCCCGAACACCGCCGAGGGCTATCGGCAGTTGCTGTGCTTCGGTCGTCAGTGGCGTCAGCGCCGCTGGGCGGTGGAGGGATGTGGCGGGGTCGGCCGGCATCTGTCGCAACGCCTTGTCGCACAGCACGAAACGGTGCTGGACGTCTCGAGCCGGCGGTCGAGTCTGGTGCGGGCGTTCGCCACCACTTCCGGCCGCAAGACCGATGACATCGACGCCTACTCCGTCGCGCTGGCGGCGCTGCACACCCCTGGTTTGCAGCAGGTCACCGTCGAGGGGCACAACGCGACGTTGCGGCTGTTGGCGCATCGCCGCAAGGAGCTTGTCGGGATGCGTACTCAGGCGGTCTGCCGGCTGCACCGCGAGCTGCTGGTGATGCTCACCGGCGGAGCATCGAAACGGCTCAGCGCCAAGCGGGCCAAGGCGCTGCTCGCCGGCGTCCGACCGCGGGATGAGGTGGGCCGGGTCCGCAAGCAGCTTGCTCTCGATCAGCTTGCCGATCTGGTGCGCATCGACGCTCGGATCAAGGACATCAACCGTCAGCTCCGCGACGCGGTGAAGGCCACTTCGACTGGCCTGCCGCAGCTTTACGGTGTCGGGGACGTCACGACCGCTCTGGTGCTCGGCGAGGTCAAAGACATCGCCCGGTTCAAAGACAGGCACCACTTCGCCAGCTACAACGGCAGCGCCCCGGTGCTGCGCGGCAGCGGTGGTGAGGCCAAAGCGTGCGTGAACCTGTCCGGCAACCGGCAGCTCAACCACGCACTACACATCGCTGCTATGGCCCAGCTCCGCCAGCCCGACAGTGAAGGCGGCGCCTACTACTTGCGCAAACGCGCCGAAGGCAAGTCAGTCAAGGAAGCCATCCGCTGCCTCAAGCGTCGCATCAGTGACGCCATTTACCGTCAGCTCGTGCTCGACGCTGAGGCGGCAAAGGCGGACCCGGGTGGGCAGATGGGGACGACTACAAAACCAGCGTGACCGCCCTTTAAGCCCCAACAGACGGCTCTTTGGTGAAGCCACACCCGGACCCGCGGCAAGCACGCTACGCCCCCGCACCGAGCCCCGAAAGCCCCCCTTGACAACAGAGGGGGTCCAATCTGCGCGCTACCCCGCGCATCGGTGATGCGGGGCAACCGCCCCGCGGGCGCGCTCTGCCCCGTACACGCAATCCGATGTGCTCAGGCCGTCGACCGTTTTTCGGGCGTACACACAATCCGATGTAAGAACCGGCGCCGCTACAACGGATTGCGTGTATCCCCCAAAACATCCCCACCTCCCCGGGTACATCGGATCGCGTGTAGGGCCGACCCTGGCAGGACAGTCGGCGAGCCACTGCACGCGAGGCGCGCGCTTCGGCCGCGCAATGTATCCGGCACTATGCGCGCTGCGATCTATGTGGCCATGGACTCCCGACGGCTTCCCCTCGATACGGTGCATCAATGGCGACCTGGCCGAGCGGCTGGCAATCGGAGGCCATAGCGGCGTTAGAGCCGTATGTGGGCAGCGACCACGTCGTCGAAATCTGGGTCGGTGATGCAGAGCAAAGCATTAGCGGCACTCTGCTCGAAGGCAACGTCTTGGTTGGCGACGACGACCGTGTGATGGTGCTCTACGACCGCTCGGGGCGAACCGACGTGTATCCCTGGGCGCTGCTCCCCGGGCCAGTTCTGCGAATGACGGCACGCGTGCCGGGTCGCAAGCGACAGGTCATCTTCGCCCACCCCACGTGGAACGCGTCCGGCTGATAGGTGCCATTAGCGGGTGCTCAAAAGCCGACACCCTGCGCGCTTCGCGTGACACGATCCGCGTATGGCTGAGCCGGACTCGTCCAGCTCGTCGCCCCTGCTTCCGAGCTTGAAGTCAACGCTGGACGCGCTCCTGGGCGACGCGGACCGCTTCGACGCCGCCCTCGCCGAGGAGCAAAAGCTGCTGCGGGCGCAGGTAGCACGCAACTTCCAAGCGGCTGGGCCGGACCTCCTGGCCCAAGCCACCCCGTTCCTGTGGGAGTACTACAGGGCCACAGTGGCCGAGTACACCCCCGAGCAGTGCCGGGCGTACGGCATCCCGCTGTTCGCGCCGAGCACGGACATCTGGTCGCAGGTGTCCATCACGACGCCGCCGCACATCGAATTGGGCCGACCGCCGCTGTCGCCCGCACGCGCATACATCTCCTTCGAGGGTGAGGTCGCCTGGGAGCCCGAGCACGGCCTTCAGTTGGTTGTTGAGGATGGGCTGCGCGTCTGCAAGGTCGGGCCCTACGACTGGCACGTCACGAACGCCCATGCGTTCGGGGACGCCGCGCTGCTTGGAGTCGTGTTCAAGCGGTAACGGCCGACTCCGATCACCGCGCAGAAGTGCCGATAGCGGGCGGTTGCGCCGTGGCGCCGCTGCGTCGATCGTGCCGGTGGCGATCATCCGATCGCCGTCCTGGAATGGCACGGAGGCCATCGTGAACGAGCAGCCTGTTTTCACACCTGAACCGTTGTCAACGACCCGGCTCCCGGTCGGCGTGGTTCCGCTGAGGCTGGCGGCGGCGAGCTACCTGGCTCGGTTCACCGGAGCCACGCGACGGGCGTATGAGCTGGATCTGCGGGCCTTCATGGACTGGTGTGCCGTGATGGGGGTCGACCCGCTGACGGCGAGCAGGCCGATGGTCGAGCTGTACGTGCGGTGGATGCGCGCGCACACCTGCTTCGGCATCCAGCGTCGCCCTTCCTTGATCTAGGCGTGGTTCGTCAGTCCAGTGCTCGGGCCACCGCCGGACAACACCGGGTCCGATGTCGGGTGCGGAACGCCTGGCTGCGACGACTGTTCTGCTAGCGGCCCAGGGCTGTCGGTTCCATACTCTGGGTCCGTGTCCACCCTTAACAACGCATCGAGCCGGCCGCCGGTGCGATGGCCGGACATTCCGGCCGGGCGAGAGAACCTTCGACTGATGGTTGATTACCGCGCCTACACGCCTTTGTGGATTCGTGGCCGCAACGTTATTGACCTATCGCCCTTGAACCTCGCGCCGGATCTTGCGGATGCGCTGGTCGCCTGGCAGCGCCACTTCGACGCGCATTTCAGCATCGAACGCGGGCCCAACTGGGACGAGGTCGCAGCCGCCGAATGGCATAACTCCGAAGGGCCTCGGCTGTACGAACGACTTACCCGTGCACTGCCGGGCGCTGACATCACGTTGGACATGTGGGTACCAGCAACCTGAAGTCCGGTCGAGTCCGGGGCCGTAGGTTCATCCCCCAATTCGTGTAGGCGCCCGGTATTGCCGGTTATCGCGCTGCCGAAGTTGGAGATGGCCGGAGCGCAGTCTCGGATCATTGGCCAGAACGGACGTTCCAGCTAGGGCTTGAGTGCCACAGGAGCCCTGACCTTGGTGAGCAACACATGCGGATGCGGACCTGCGAGCGGTCTATGTACTTCGATGACCGGACCAAGGTCGTCCCCGATGAACTGCAGGACGTGCCAGCTTCCACAGTCCTGGTTGACGCTGAAAGCGTCTCGCGCTGCGACACACGCGGCGACTGGGTTCTCGGCTTCGACGTCGGCTTCCCACATGACACGCCATAGGGGCATAGGTAGGCGGACTCCTCGCTGGAGCTGAGCGCGCCATGCTGCTTCAAGGAGAAGTTCGCTAGCCGACGCTTGACGGACGGTGCTTTAGCGCGGAGCAACGGCCGAGTGACGGCTAAGTTACCGGGGGAGGAATCGTCAAGACCTGTGGATTGGTGTGTCATGCGGCTTGAGCGTCACCTCCGGATTCGTCGGGTCGTTCGACGAGTTTGCCGTTGACGAAGGTGGCACCGGCGCGCACCAGCGCGACGAGATGTGGGGCGTTTACCGCCCGCCAGCGGGCTTGGGCGGACTCCATGAGCTTGAACGCCATAGCGATGCCGGCGGCCCTCGAGCCGGGGCCCTTGGTGACCCGTTGCCGCAACCGCACGGTGGCGAAGGTCGACTCGATCGGGTTTGTGGTGCGTAGGTGGATCCAGTGCTCGGCGGGGAAGTCGTAGAACGCGAGCAGCGTGTCGATGTCGTCGGTGATCTTTGCGACGGCCTTGGGGAACTTGGCACCGAAGTCGGCCTCGAACGCTTTGACGGCCGCGGTCGCGTGGGTCTTGTCCTCGGCGTTGTAGACCTCAGCGAGTGCTGCTTTTGCCGATGGGTGCGCTGATTTCGGGAGTGCGGCGAGCACGTTGCCGGTCTTGTGCCACCAGCAGCGTTGCTCGGCGGTGTCGGGGAACACGTCACGGATCGCTTTCCAGAACCCGAGCGCTCCGTCGCCGACCGCGAGCACCGGCGCCCGCATCCCGCGACGCTTGCATGAGCGCAGCAGGTCCGCCCAGGACTCGGCCGATTCGCGGAAGCCGTCGGCGAGCGCGACCAGCTCCTTGGTGCCGTCGGCGCGGACCCCGAGGATGACCAGCAGGCACACCTTGTCCTGCTCCAACCGCACCTTGACGTGGATCCCGTCGACCCACACGTAGACGTAGTCGGTGTCTTTAAGCGGCCGGGTGTTGAACGCGGCGGCTTCGTCCTGCCATTGGGCGGTCAGCCTTGTCACGGTCGAGGCGGACAGGT
>CAVQDA010000007.1:0-41163 GCA_963711145.1 uncultured Actinomycetota bacterium | reverse complement strand
TTGCTGGCTCGACTCGCGCGGCAGCGGCGCGGCGGCGGCTGGGTCATTGCGTAGCGTCTTGTCCACAGCCCCCGAGCCCGGGACGGACCGCGTGCCCCTTCCCGGCTACTGTCGAACATGTATTCGAATCTAAGGAGGATGCATGTCAGGGGATGACAGAATGCTCGAGCGGGTACGGCGGCTGCTGTCCAAGGCCGAGGGTGCCGCGACGGAGTCAGAGCGTGACGCCTACAACGCCAAGGCCGCCGAGCTCATCGCGCGTTACGGCATCGAAGAAGCGCTGCTCGCCGCGAGCGAGTCCACCTCGCCGCTGCCGGCCGATCGCGTCGTCGATCTCGACGCTCCGTATGCCCGGGACAAGGCGTCGTTGCTGTCGGCCGTCGCGGGTCCATTGGGCGTGCGAGGCGTGCTGTGCAGTTCCCGTGGCGCGGCCGGCACCCGACTTTCGATGCACCTGTTCGGCATCAGCTCGGATCTCGAACGGGTCGATGTGTTGTACACCTCGCTTCTCGTGCAGGCCGCTCACGGGCTCGCGGTGGCGCGGCCCGCCAGTGCGTACGAGTCGGTCGCGGCGTACCGGCGCTCGTGGATGCTCGGCTTCGCCTACACGATCCAGCAGCGCCTTGTCGCGGCCGCGCAGGCTGCCGCCGAGCGAGCCGAGTCGGCGCAGCGCCACGCCACCAGCGCAGGGCCCTCCGTCAGCCTGGTACTCGCTGACCGGGCGGCGATGGTCGACACCGCCGTGGCGGCGGCATATCCGCGGTTGCGCACCGCGCCGGGCCGCCTGCTGTCGGGCACCGGGTCGGCGGCGGGAGCCGCCGCTGCGCGACGCGCCGATCTCGGCGGTCAGCGGCTGGGCAGGCGCTCCCGGCCGGCACTGCGGTGATCCCCCAGGCCGGTACGGTCGGCGCATGAGAATCCTGCTGCTGGCTCCGCCGGGCGCCGGAAAAGGTACGCAGGGCAAGCGACTTTCCGAGCACTACGGCATTCCGCATATCGCGACAGGTGATCTGCTGCGCGACCACGTCGAGCGCGACACCGAGGTAGGCCGAGCGGTCAAGAGTCAGCTCGACGCGGGCGAACTGGTCTCCGACGAGCTGGTGCTGGAGATGGTGCAGGAAGCGCTCCAGAACGGCGACGCGCCGACGGGCTACATCCTCGACGGGTTCCCCCGCACGGTGCCGCAAGCGATCGAGGGTCACCGGACCGCCGAGCGGCTGGGTCTCCCTGCGCAGGCCGCGGTGTACCTCGCTGCTGACGACGACGAGCTGATTCGCCGGCTGCGGCATCGCGCCGACGAGGAAGGGCGCAAGGACGACACCGAAGACGTGATCCGCCAGCGTTTGCAGACCTACCAGCGGGAAACGGCTCCGGTCATCGGCCACTACCGGGACCGGGGCATGCTCATCGAAGTCGACGGCATGCAGCCGATCGAGCAGGTGACCGACGACATCGTCGCCCGGCGGCGGAGATGCTGCGGGCGGCGAGCTCTATTCGGTGCAGTCGATCACCAGCTTGCTGGCGAGTGAGCATCGCCGAGTGCGGCGAAGACCCGGCAGCCTCGCTGAGCGCGACGACCTTGCCGACATGGACACGCAGCCGGTTGTCCTCCATGGCGGCAGCGGCAGCCTGGGCACCAGCGTGCCGCTCGGCGGCCGAGAGGCCAAGACCGCCGTATCCGAGGAGACGCCGAGACCCCCGGTAGAACGGCTGCAGCGCGATCTCGGACTGCGATCCGGCGCTGGTGCCGAAGATGACGTGACGGCCGCGTGGGGCGAGTATCGCGAGCGCGGCCGGGGTGAAGCCGGCGCCAAGTGGGTCGAAGACGATCGTCGGCACAAAGTCGCGGGCCGAGGCAGCCAGGAGTCGGCGCCGCCACGACAGCCTCGGCGCCGAAGGCCCGGACCGCGTCGGCTTTGCTGGCGCTGCCGCCTGGCCCAGCACGCGCGCCGGCGGCCAGGGCCAGCGAGACGATGGCGAGGCCGACCCCGCCGGCAGCACCGAGCACCAGCACCCGGTCGGCCGACGTGACCTCACCGACCTCGACGACGGTCTTTACGCGGTGACCCCGGCGACGCCCAGGCCAGCGGCGGCCGACAGCTCGACGCGGGGGTCCAGCGCGATGAGCTTGTCGCGCGGGACGACCACCGCTTCGGCCCAGGTCCCGTCGGCCGTGGACCCGAGTCCTCCCCCGCTCGCGACCGCGACGGGCGCACCGTCGAGCCAGCCGGCGCCTTCGCCTCCCAATGTCCGCGGCAGCGGGCCGTCGACGGCCACCAAGCCCTGCGCTGCGTAACGATCGACCGGATTCACCCCGGCTGCGGCCAGTTCGACCACCACCTCGCCCGGTCCCGGATCGGGTAACTCCATCTCCTCGACGCGCAGGGGCGCCCCGTGAGCGCTCAGGCGGGCAGCGCGGATCATTCGCGGCACGTCAGTGGTCTTCCGTCTCGAGGCCCTCCGCGACCGGCGAGCCGATGGCCGTTGCGACCAGGCTGCCCCACTCTTGCAGCAGGCGAGCCGAATCGGCGGTATCGGTGCCCTCGGCCCACAAGTGCGTCATCGCCTCGGCCGGGTCGGGGATCACGAGCACCCAGCGCCCATCCGGCGAGATCAACTTGACGCCGTCGGTGGTGTCGGTACGGGCCGATCCGGCATGCTCGACAACCTCACGCATCACCGCGCCCTTCGCGGCCCACGGGGTCGGGACCGAACGCCGCACGACGGCCGAAGCCGGGATACGGGCGTCGATCTCCGACAGCGTCAGCTGGGCACGCGCGATGAGCCCGGCCAACCGAACGAACGCGGCCGTCCCGTCGAGCGCGGGGGCGAATTCCGGGACGACGAATCCCCCGCGCCCGTCGCCGGCGAAGACGACCTGGCGGGCCGAAGCCGCCCGGGTGAGAGCCTCCGGCGAGGTCGGGGTCCAGATGACGCCCACCCCGTGGAAGTTGCACACCTGCTCGGCGACGCGGGTGGTGGTGACCGGCAGGGCGACGTCGCGTCCCCGGCTCTCGGCGGCGACCAGATCGAGCATGACCAGCAGCGCGCGCTCCTCGCGGATCAGTTCACCACGCTCGTTCACCAGCGCGATGCGTTCGCCGACGGGGTCGAAGCGCAGCCCGAACGCCGCCCGCGAGCCGGCGACGAGCTCGCCGAGCCGCTCCAGATCGCTCATGCGACTGGCCAGCGACTCGGCGGTCGCCCCCTGGTCGAGGCGGCCGTTGACGGTCAGGACGTCGACCCCGAGACGCCCGAGAAGCCCGGGCAGCACGAGAGATTCCGAACCGCCGGCGCAGTCGATGACGACCTTCAGGCCGGCCTCACGCAGCCGCCGGGTGTCGATGCGGTCGCACAGATCCTGCACGTAGGTGTCCTGCGTCCGGGTGGCGAAATGCAGCTCGGCGATCTCGCCGGGAAACGCCCGGCGAAACTCCTGGCGGGTATAGATCCGCTCGAGCTTGCGTGCCGCCACCCGGGAGATGTCGGCGCCATGCTCGTCGGTGAAGACCAGGTCGAGGCTCTGGGGGTCGCCCGGCGAGGTGCGCATCATGATCCCGCCGACGGCCTCGGAGACCCGCACATCCCAGCGGATGATCGGCATCGTCGAGACTTCCAGGTCGCGCACCTCGATCGCACTGGCGGTCAGGGCGCTGATGACAGCCCGCTTGAAGGCGCGGGCCGCCCGGGACGCGTCGCGGGCGACGGTGACGAGGCTGCCCTTGCGCAGCGTCGTGGCGTAAGCCGTCGCCAGACGCACGCAAAGCTCAGGCGTGATTTCGACGTTGACCAGGCCGCTGACCCCGCGCGGCCCGAAGAGCGCGCGCTGCCCGCGTGATTCCCAGATGACGCTCTGGTTCTGGACGGTCCCGGCATCGATCACCTTGGAGGGGTAGACAGCTACCCCGTCGCCGAGGATCGCCTCCTCCTCCACGACGCAGTCGTCGCCGACGATCACGCCTTCGGCCACCTGGACCCCGCGCATGATGTCGGTGCGCTTGCCGATGACGCACGCCCGCAGCGACGCCTGCGGGCCGATGTAGGCGTTGTCGTGGACCACCGAGCGTTCCAGCACCGCGCCGCTCTTGACGACGACATTGCTGCCGATGACGGTGTACTCCCTCAGCACGGCGCCGGCCTCGACCTTGGCGTAGCTGCCGATGTGCAGCGGCCCGATCAGCGCGGCCTCGGGATCGACCTCGGCGCCTTCGGCGACCCAGACCCCCGACGACAGTTCGAACCCGTCGATGTCGACGTTCACGGCTCGGTTGAGCACGTCAGCCTGCGCCCGCAGGTACGACTCCACCGTGCCCACGTCTTCCCAGTAGCCGCCGGCAATCCAGCCGTAGAGCGGGGCCCCGTCGGCCAGCAGCTTCGGAAAGACGTCAGCGCTCCAGTCGACGACCGCACCTGGCTCCACGCGGTCGAGGACCTCCGGCTCCATGACGTAGATCCCGGTGTTGACGGTGTCCGAAAAGACCTGCCCCCACGTGGGCTTTTCGAGAAAGCGCAGGATGCGGCCGTCATCCTCGGTGATGACGATGCCGAACTCGAGGGGGTTGGGCACGCGTTTGAGCGCAACCGTGACGAGCGCGCCGCGGCGGCGGTGGAACGCCACCATCGCCGAGAGGTCGAAGTCGGTGAGCGCATCGCCGGAAATGACCAGGAAAGGCTCGTCCCGCAGCACTTCAGCGGCGTTGCGCACGCTGCCGGCCGTGCCGAGCGGGGTGCGTTCCGTGGCGTACGACAGGCTCATGCCGAGCTCGTCTCCGTCGCCGAAATACGCCCGGATATGAGCCGCCAGGTACTGGACGGTCACGAACGTCTCGTCGAAGCCGTGGCGCTTCAGCAGCCGCAGGACATGCTCCATGATCGGGCGGTTCACGACCGGGAGCAGCGGCTTGGGCTGGTTGGCGGTCATCGGCCGCAGCCGGGTTCCCTCGCCGCCGGCCATCACGACGGCGCGCATCAGGCGGTCACCTCACGATCCGTCGCGCGAAGTTGCCGCACCTGGATCGCATACAACCCGATCGCCCACCAGTACAGCGCCGTACCCCAGATGACGAACGCCCAGGCGATCGGGCGAGAGACGGTCGCCAGCCAGCCGTGGCCAGTCGTCGCCAGCAGGAACGGGAAGGCATAGAGCAGGTTGAACGTGGCCGCTTTGCCGAGGAAGTGGACCGGGAGAGCGATCCCGTAACCCATGCGCAACAGCACCGGCCCGAAAGCAAGCAGCACGACGTCCCGCGCGAGGAGCACGATCAGCAGCCAGACCGGGATGATGCCCCTGATGGTGAGCGCCACGACTGTGGACACGATGTAGAGGCGATCGGCTGCGGGGTCGAGCAAGGCGCCGATCTTGCTGGACTGGTGGAGCATCCGGGCCAGCTTGCCGTCGAGATAGTCGGTCAGGCCGCTGGCCATGAGCAGCAGGAGCGCGATGCCGTCCCGGTGCGGGCCGAGCACCAACCACAGGAACACCGGCACGCCCGCCAGGCGCAACGCCGACAGCGCATTCGGAATCGTCAGAATCCGGTCGCTGAGCTCTGGCTCCATGCCAGTCGGGGCGTCGGCGGTCACACCGGAAACGCTAGCCCCAGCAGTCGATCCATGTCTCCCGCTCTCCTGGAGCAATCCGAAGGCGCCTGACCCGGATCAGCCGAAGCGTCCCGTGATGTAGTCCTCGGTGCGCTTCTCGCTCGGGTTCGAGAAGATCTTGGTGGTGGAGTCGAACTCGACCAACTGCCCCGGCTGGCCGACACCCGTGATGTTGAAGAACGCCGTCATGTCACTGACCCGCCCAGCCTGCTGCATGTTATGGGTGACGATGACGATGGTGAACTCGTCCTTCAGCTTGCCGATCAGGTCCTCGATGATCAGCGTACTGATCGGGTCGAGTGCCGAGCACGGCTCGTCCATCAGGAGCACCTGAGGCTGCACAGCAATGGCGCGCGCGATGCACATCCGCTGCTGCTGACCACCGGATAGGCCGGCGCCCGGCTTGCTCAGCCGGGTACTGACCTCATCCCAGAGGCCGGCGCCCCGCAGCGAGGACTCCACCGCGTCGTCGAGCGTCGACTTCTTCTTCACGCCGCCGAGCCGCAGGCCGGACGCGACGTTGTCGTAGATCGACATGGTGGGAAACGGGTTGGGGCGCTGGAAGACCATGCCGACCATCCGCCGGACGGCGACGGGATCGACGTCGGATGCGTAGATGTCTTCGTCGTCGAGCATGACCTTGCCTTCGACGCGCCCGCCCGGCAGCACCTCGTGCATGCGGTTCAGCGTGCGCAGGAGGGTCGATTTCCCGCAGCCGGACGGCCCGATGAACGCGGTGACCGACCGGGGCTCGATCGACATGTTGATGTCGTCGATCGCCCTGAACGACCCGTAGAAGGCGGACAGCCCGGATACCTCGATGCGCTTGGACATTGCTACCTCCGGCCCAGCGTATTGCGCCGGGTGATGAGCCGGGCCCCGAGGTAGAGCGCCAGCACGATAACGATCAGCGTGAGCGCCGCTGCCCAAGCGCGATCGTAAGTGATGTCCTGGCCCTGGCCGGCTTGATCGAAGATGAACGTTGGGATAGCGGACTGCTTCCCGGAGAACGGGTCCGAGTTGGTGGTCGGGGCCACGAAGGAGGTGAGCAGCAGCGGGGCCGTCTCACCGGTCACGCGCGCGACGCCCAGCATGATGCCCGTGGTGATCCCGGCGGATGCCGTCGGCAGCACGATCCGCAGGATCGTCTTCCATTTCGGCACCCCGAGCGCGTAAGCCGCCTCGCGCAGCTCGTCGGGAACGAGCTTGATCATCTCTTCCGATGACCGGACGACGACCGGGAACATCAGGATCGTCAGCGAGAGCGCGGCGGCGAAGCCGGAGTAGCCCTGGTGCAGCGCGATCACCAGGAACGCGAAGATGAACAGGCCGGCGACGATGGAGGGGATACCGGTCATCACATCGACCACGAAGCGAACCCCTGCAGCCAGTGGACCGCGGCCGTACTCGGTGAGGTAGATCGCCACCAGCAGCCCGAGGGGCGTGGCGATCACGATGGTCAGGCCGACCTGCTCCAGCGTCCCGATGATGGCGTGGAACTCTCCGCCGGAGGTCGACAGCGGCCCGACACCGCTGAGGTTCGTGGTGAGGAACGACCAGCTCAGCGCCTTCACGCCGCGGATGACGGTGTAGGCGATGACCGCCACCAGAGGGATGACGGCAGCAAGCAGTGACAGCTGGACAAACAGTGCCAGCAGCCGGTCGGCGGCGAAGCGCCGGCCTTCGGTCACGAAGGACAGCGCCGTCTGGGCGACGGCATAGACAGCGAGGGCGAACAGGACGAAGTCGACCCGCCCCTGCAGCGGCGTGAGCCAGAACAGCAGCAGGCTCAGGGCGACGCTGCCAACCGCCAGGGCGGCGAAACGCTTCGGGTCGAGCTTGCGTGAGGAACCGCGAAGCCGCAGTGCGGTGGAGGTAGCGAGCTCGGGAGTGAGCGGACTCGCGGTGGTCATATCGCGGCCGCCCGCTTCCCGCCGCGCGCCACGATCATGCGGGCAAGGGCGTTGACCAGGAAGGTCATGACGAACAGCACTAGGCCGGAGGCGATGAGCGCGCTACGCCCGATCGGCTCGGCGGCCTGGTACTGCGCGGCGATGTTGGCTGCGATGGTGTTGCCGCCCTGGTTCGCGTCCAGGATGTGGGCAGTGATCACGGGTGAGGCGGAAAGGACCAGGGCGATGGCGATCGTCTCGCCGATCGCGCGCCCGAGACCGAGCATCATCGCGCCGATCATCCCGGAGCGGCTGTAGGGAAGGACCGCGTAGCGGATCATCTCGAGCTTGGTGGCACCCAGCGCCAGTGCGGCCTCTTTGTGCTCGCTCGGCACCTGCAGGAAGATCTCGCGGGTCACCGCAGCGATGATCGGCAAGATCATGATCGCCAGCACCAGGGAGGCCAGGAACATCGACCGGCCCACCACCCCGTCCTTGCCCAGATGGAAGAGCGGAATCCAGCCGAGGTGGTCGGCCAGCCAACGCTGGAAGTTGTCCGAGTACGGCACCAGGAACTTAAGGCCCCAGAGACCGAAGACGACGCTGGGCACGGCCGCGAGCAGGTCGACCAGGTAACCGAGCGGCCGGGCCAGCCGTCGCGGCGCGTAGTCACTCACGTACAGCGCGATACCGATCGCGATGGGGGCGGCGATGACCAGGGCGATGATGCTGCTGAGGATCGTGCCGTAGACGGTCGCCGCGACGCCGAAGGTGGAAGGCGACCCATCCGGGTTCCACCGCTTGGTGGTGAAGAAGTTGGTGGTATTGGCCCGCAGGGAGGGGACCGCCTTGTCGGCCAGGAACACCGCGATCGCGATGATCAGGACCAGTACGAACACGCCCGCTCCGGCCGAAAGGCCGAAGAAGGTGCGGTCCCCGCGCCCGCTGTGCGGCACTTCCTTGAGGGTGGACGGAGCTGTCACCGGCGGAGGGGAGGTGCTCATGACCTGCTGTTCCTCGCTGTCGAAGGGCGTTGACAGAGCCGGCGGCGAGCGGGATCTCCCACTCGCCGCCGGCTGCGCGAGAACCTAGCTGAAGGACTTGATCTGAGCCAGGGCCTTCGTGTTCAGGCTGTCCGGCAGCGGGGCGTAGCCCAGCTGGTCCAGCACAGCCTTCCCATCGGTCAGAGCGTAGGTGAAGTAGCTCTTGAGCAGCGCCGCGTTCTTGTTGCCCTGGTTACAGGTCAAGATGAACGTCGGCGATGCCATCGGGTACGCGGCCGGGTCCGTCGTGGCGTAGTCCGGTGTCACCCGCAGGTCCCCCTGGCTGGTGTCGAGCTTCGCCGTGTTCAGCGCCGCCGAGACGCTGGAGCCACTGGCCTCGACGGCCTTGCCCGCCTGGTTTTCGACCAGCGCGAACGGCAGGCTGCGCTCCTTGGCGAACGAGAGCTCCGTGTAGGTGATGCCGCCCTTGGACTGCTTCACCGCCGTGGTGACACCGTCCGAGCCCTGCGCCGACTGCTCTCCACCCGGCCAATCAACGACCTCGCCCGGGGCCAGGGTCCAGGCGCTACCGGCCGTAGCCGCGAGCCAACTGGTGAAGATGTTGGTGGTGCCGGACTTGTCGGTGCGGTGCACCGGCACGATCGGGATGCTCGGAAGGTTGACCCCGGCGTTGATCGCCTTGATCGCCGGGTCGTCCCACGAGGTGATCTTCTTCTCGAAGATGTCGGCAACGACCTTGGGCGAAAGTGTCAGCTTGGCAACGCCGTCCAGGTTGTAGGTGATGACCACGGCACCGGCGACGATCGGGGTGATGATGCCCTTGCCCGGCGAGCAGACCTTGTCAGCCGCTGCCTGCTCGGTGGCCTTGGGCAGCGAGTCGGTTCCACCGAAGTCGGCTGTGCCGTTGCCGAACGCCGCCTTACCGGCGCCCGAGCCCGTGCCCTGGTAGGCGATGGTCGCCCCCGAGCACTTCTTCTGGTAGTCGCTGATCCACTGCAGCTCTGCGTTCTGCTGGAAGGTGGATCCCTGGCCTGAGAGGTTGCCGGTGGCACAGCCCGACGACCCGCTCGGTGCCGTTGATGCCCCCGTGTTGCCGCCGCTGCTGCTGCTTCCGCATGCGGCCAGCGCGACGGCGCTGCACGCTGCAATGCTGGCGATGCCGACGAGGCGTGTCCGGCTGCGCGTGTGCTTCACGCGATGTTCCTCCCGCTCAACGTAAGTCCTCATGATGGAACTGACGCTAGGAGGGTCAGGTGACCGTCATCGATACCGAAGGTGAATGGCAGGCAAACAGCGCATGGCAGGCCTGAACCGTGACCTGGCCGTTACCTGCGAGAACACGCCCGCGCGCGGTCAGGCGGTCGCGTCGAAGCGGTAGCCGACGCCGCGGATGGTCACCAGGTGGCGGGGCTGGGAAGGGTCCGGCTCGATCTTGGCCCGCAGCCGCTTCACGTGCACGTCGAGCGTCTTGGTGTCGCCGAAGTAGTCAGCACCCCACACCCGATTCATCAGCTGCTCGCGGGTCAGGACCCGGCCGGCGTTGCGCAGCAGGACCTCGAGCAGCTCGAACTCCTTGAGCGGCAAGGGGGTCGGCTCTCCCCCGACGCTCACCACGTGTCGATCGGGGTCGAGCCGCACCGGGCCGGCTTCGAGGACATCAGCCGGCGCGCTCGGCTGCTCCCGACGGCGCAGCACGGCCCGCAGCCGCGCGACGAGCTCGCGGCTGCTGAAGGGCTTGGTGACGTAGTCGTCAGCACCGAGTTCGAGCCCGACCACCTTGTCGACCTCGCCGTCCTTGGCCGTCAGCATCACCACGGGCACGTCGGAACGGCGGCGCAGCTCGCGGCAGACCTCCAGCCCGGAAAGCCCGGGCAGCATCAGGTCCAGCAGCACGATGTCAGCCCCGGCACGGTCGAATTCCTCGAGCGCTGCGGGACCCGAAGTCGCGACGGATACCTCGAAACCTTCCTTGCGCAGCAGGAAGGACAGCGCGTCAGAGAACGACTCCTCGTCCTCGACGACCAGCACCCGGGTCATCGCGCGACCAGGTTCGGCGACGGCAGCTCCAGGGTGAACGTGGAACCTGAGCCTGGGGCGCTCCACACGCGCACGTGTCCTCCATGGTTGTTCACGATGTGCTTGACGATGGCCAGGCCGAGCCCGGTACCGCCGGTCTCGCGCGAGCGTGCGGGATCGACCCGGTAGAAGCGTTCGAAGACCCGGTCGAGATCCTCGGACGGGATGCCGATCCCCTGATCGGTCACCGAGATCTCCCACCAATCAGTACGGCGGCGAGCCGCGAGGGCCACCTTGGTCGCCTCGGGACTGTAGGCGATCGCGTTCTCCAGCAGGTTGGCGACGGCGGTGACGAGTTGCGACTCGCTGCCGAGCACCTTCCCGCCTCGATCACCACCCACGACAACCGAAATCTGCTTGGCCTCAGCGGCGGAAGAGATCCGGTCGACGGCTTCGGCGAGCACGTCATCGACGGCGACCGGGGAGGGATCGGGCCGGGCATCGGCGCCCTGGACCCGGGACAGGTCGATCAGCTCGGTGACGAGCCGGGAGAGCCGGGCAGCTTCATGACGGATGCGGGTGAGGAAGCGCAGCATCTGCTCGCGGTCGTCCTCCGAGGTCTCCACAGCGGCTTCGGCGAGCAGTGCCAGTGCCCCCACCGGCGTCTTGATCTCGTGGCCGACGTTGGCGACGAAGTCCCGTCGCACCGCTTCCACCCGCCGGCTTTCGGTGACGTCCTCGACGAGCAGGGCCACCATGCCTTCGGTGAGGCAGACGACCCGTACACGAACCTCGAGCGGCTGCGAACGCCACCCGAACGACGGGAGCGTCATCTCGCGCTGCAGGGCCGCGTCGGGGCCTTCGCGGCGGGCGGCTCGGGCCAGCGCGAGCACCTCGGGAGGCGGCGGCTTACCCGCGACCGCGATACCCATCTGACGTCCGGCCTCGTTGTCGAGCATCACGTCATCGCTACGGTTGAGGACCGCGACGCCGATCGGCACGTTGGCCAGGATGGCGAGCGGCAACGCTTCGGGAGGGCGACTGCTCTTCGCTACGGCGGCGGCCTGACGCCTGAGGGCGGCAGCCCGGCGACGCCGAGCCCCCACGAACGAAGCGACGGCGAGCCCCCCGAGCAGACCCATTGCCAGCCCGAGCAGACCGCCGACCAGCCATGCCACGCCCTTGATCGTAGTTCCGATGTCGCCCCGAAACGTGCCTGCGCGCCGTGAGCCACCGGACGTTCACCTTGCGTCCACCGGTTCTTTCCCGCCACGGCCGGGCTGACCGGGCACCCTGTGGATAGCCTGCGGTCCTGCTCGTTAACCCCGGAGGGTTGAGACTTGCGCGACGCTTACCACGACGACCTCAACGCACTGACGCAGTCGATGGTCGAAATGACCCGGCTTGTCTCCAGCGCGGTGGCGCGCGCCACCACAGCCGTGTTGGACGCGGATCTCGAACTCGCCGAGCACGTGATCAGTGGCGACGCGGCCGTCGATGCCCAGTACCGGGACGCGGAGGAGCGGGCGTTCGACCTGCTGGCACGGCAGGCGCCCGTCGCCGGTGACCTGCGGCGCATCGTCGCCAGCCTGCGGATGGTGTCCGACCTCGAGCGCGGCGGCGATCTCGCCGTCCACATCGCCGAGGTCGCCCGCCGGCGCTATCCGGCCTCGGCTGTCCCGCCGGCGCTGCGCAGCACGCTGCTCGAGATGGGCCAGATCGGCGAGCGGATCATGACCAAGGCGGGCAGCATCATCGCCACCTCCGACTTGGAACTCGCCGAGCAGATCGAGCAGGACGACGACGTCGTCGACAGCCTGCACCGCCAGCTTTTCCGCGTCCTGCTGGAGGACGACTGGGACGGCAGCGTCGAGGCCGCCGTCGACATCACGCTGTGCAGCCGCTACTACGAGCGCATCGCCGACCACGCCGTGGGCGTCGCGCGCCGCGTCGTCTATCTCGTCACCGGGCTGCAGCCGGCGGAAGCCGCGCTCTAACCGGCGACCGCGGAACGCATCCGGCGCACCGCCTCCAGCAGCAACGGACCGCTGGTTCCGACGTTCAGCCGAACGAATCCGACACCCTCGCGTCCGAACTCCAAACCCGGCGAGAGCGCCACGCGTCCGCGCTCCAGGAACACCTCGGCCGGCTCGGCCGCCGCGGGCTCGAGCTCCAGCGCCCGGCAATCGAGCCACATCAGGTAGCCCGAATCAGCGGGCGATACGGCGATCTCGGGCAGCGCGGAGGCGAGCAGGAGCCGGGCCCGCTCGTGCTGACGCGCGAGGTGCGCCGTCACCTGATCCAGCCAGCCATCACCGCCGGCCGCAGCCGTGAAGGCGGCGTTCGCCGCGAGCACCCCGAAATGCCCGGGGTGGCGGAGGGCAACCGGCAGTCGTTCGACGGCCGCCCCCGTCACGCGGTCGCCGGCTATCAGCAGGGCGCACTTCAGGCCGGCGACGTTCCACGATTTGGACGCCGACGTGACCGTCAGGGCGCGCTGCTCGCCCAGCGCCAGCAGCGGGGTGAACGTGCGGCCGGGCAGCGTCAACGGGGCGTGGACTTCATCGCTGATGATCCCGGCGCCGGTAGCGGCTGCCGCCTCGCCGAGGGCGCGCAACTCCGCCTTGGTCGGCACGCTGCCGGTCGGGTTGTGCGGGTTGCACAGCAACAGCGCCCGCGCGCCCGCCGACAGGGCTGCGCTGATGGCATCGACGTCCAGCGCCCACCGTCCGGGCTCGCCCGCCGTGTAGCGCATCGCAGCGTCGATCGGTACCCGCCCGAGACGCTCGATCGCGTGCCGGAAGGGGCCGTAAACCGGCGGGGTCAGCACGACGCCGTCGCCGGGGGACGTGAGGATCTCGACGGCCCGGGCGACGCCGCCCATGACGTCGGGCACGAGCGCGGTGCGGAGCGGGTCCGGGCGCCAGGCCCAGCGGGCGGCGGCGAAGGCGGCGAAGGCTTCGGCCCCGTCGACGTCGTTGGCGTAACCGCAGTCGCCAATGTCCACGGCCTCCTGCAGCGCAGCCCTCACGGCAGGAGCGAGCGGGAGATCCATCTCGGCGACGAACGCCGGCAGCACGTCAGGAGGGAAGGCCGTCCACTTGTAGCTGCGCCGCCGCCGCAGCTGCGCGGGATCGATCGCGTCGAAGCCGGTGGGCTCTCCGAGGAGCACTTCCAGCGCGTCGGCCTGGGTCACAAGCCGACGATGTCACGATCAGCGCGCCTGCACGGCCTCGGCGGCACCGCCCGACGCTGCCGGGTCGAGGGGGCCGATCTCCCGGGCGACGAGCATCCGGCTCTGCCGGCGCTGGCTGTCGGCCACCATCGCCGACCAGGCATTGCGCCGCGCTCGAGCCTGCCCGCCGTCGGGTCGCAACCACAGCAGCACGCGCGCGACCTGCTGCTGAAGCTGGCCAACCGAAGCGGCATTGCGCGTTCCCCGCGTTTGCGCAACAGACTCCATACGCCCGACCACCTCAACCCTCGTGCTCATCGAGCCCCACTTCGGCAACGACCCGAACGGGTCTGAACAATCCGGATAGCTCCGTCTTCTTCTGCCCCTGTGCTCATCGTCACAGCGGACAGTTACGAATGGGTGTCCGCCGGATGAGGATTGCTCTACCGTTGCGCGCCGCCGGCCGCACGCGAGCCGACGGGTCCGAACGGGCGCCTACGCCCGGCGTTGAGGGCCCATCACCATGGCGGTCACCTTGCGCTCGGCGACGAACGAAAGGAACGGGATCGTGCCCGCTGCCATCACGACGAGCATCACGATGGGGCTCATCCGCACGCGCCGACTGAGGTCAAGGGTCAGCAAGAGGTAGATCACGTAGAGCGCGCCATGCAGCGGCCCGACGACCTTCACGATCGCGTCGGAGTTACCCCAGACCTGAACCGGCACCCCGATCAGCACGAGGATGATCAAGCCGATGCCGACGACGTAGGCGATCACCCGGTAGCGCAACAGGGCCGCCTGCACCGCGTGGGGAACGGCGACGGGCACGGCTGACGACACGTCGGCTTCGGCCTCGCTCATGCCGGTCCCCCGGCCGCGACGTCCTGCTCGTGAAGGGATGACAGGTAGCGGTTGTAGGCCGCCATTTGGGGATCCTCCGTGTCGTCGACTTGGGCGGTGACCTGAGGTGCGGGCACCCGGAAGCGGGGCGCCTCGGGATAGGCCGACCCGCCAGCGGGCGCGTACTCCCCCTCCTTCGGCTTCCCGCGGAGCTCCTCCCGCAGCAAGCGCCACCAAAGGACCAGCAGGACGGCGGCGAACACCCACCACTCGACGCCGTACGCGTAATTACGAATGCTGCCGCGCTTCAACCCTCCCACATCCCACTGCCAGTGGCCGAGGATGCAGAACAGCCCGATGCACCCGATAGTCAGGATGTGGAAGCCGAGCCACCGGATGGTGAGCAGCTTGCGCACGTCTGGACGTTACCGAAAGACCCTGAAAGGCCGTCGGCCTTCACGACGGGCGGGCGCGCTCCTGCACTCCGCCGGTCAGCCGCCGGAAGGCCGCCGCGACCTGCGACTCGCCGGCGACGGCAGCGAGGAATCGGTCGGGACGTACCAGCGCCACGCCGGACGCGCATCCCTGCCAGAGCGCGAGCAGGGTCCCGTCCAGATCCTCGACCCCGGCACAGTCCACCCCGGCCAGCGCGGCCAGGCCTCCGGGGGCACAGACGGCAAGTCCGCGACACCCCCGCCGGCGTAGTTCGCCCGCCAGCGCGGGGCTGATCAGCGGCCACGGGTCGGCGGCATTCCCGAGCACGGCCCAACCGGCCGGGAGCGTGTCGTCGAGCCGGCCGAGGATGCCGTCCCGAGTGCGTACGCGTGGGTTCGGCAACGGCAGACCGCCGTGCCGCTCACCGGCGGGCGCGGGGATACGCGGCCTGGCACGCAACGAGCCGGCCCGAAACCGGCTGCCGACGACGGGGGCCGCGCTCACCACCCGTAACCCAAGGCGGGTGGCGGCCGCGCGCGGCGGCGAGGTGGCGGTGAGCAGGCGGCCGGCGATGAGTGCGGTCCGGGTCATCTCGGCCACTCGGGGCCGGCGCTCCCGCTCGTAGCCGTCGAGGACGCGCGGCGGGCTCACACCGCGACGGACCTCGTCCAGCCGCCATGCGAGCGTCAGCGCATCGCCGATCCCCGCGCCGAGCCCCTGGCCTCCGAAGGGCGGCATGCAGTGCGCCGCGTCCCCGGCGAGCAGCACCCGGCCGTCACGCCAGCGGGCGGCGGTGCGCGCGTGGTAGGCGTAGACCGCCGCCCGCACGATCGTCAGCCTCGCGCGTTCCGTGGAAGTCAGCGGCGCCAGGTGAGGACGCAGCCAGAGTTCCACCTGGTGGGGGGCGGCCATCGCCGCGGGGTCCTCCCCGGGCAGCACCATGAATTCGAACCGGTGGCCGCCGGGACGCGGCATGTTGACGGCGGGCCGCCGAGGGTCGAGCAGGTAGGTGAAGCACGGCAGGTGGGCCAGCGGCTCCGGGCAGTCGATGTCGATGACGATCCAGGGTTCGGCGAACGTGCGGCCGGTGAACGCGATCCCGCGCTCGCGGCGGACCACGCTCGCGGCGCCGTCGCACCCGACGACCAACTGCGCCCTGATCGCGGCCCCGTCGTCGAGCGTCAAACGCACCCCATCAGGCGCGTCGCGGACGCGGGTCACGGTGCGCCCGATCCGCTGCCGCACGCTGGGAGCCACGGCGAGGGCTGCGCGCAGCTCGCGTTCGAGCGACGGCTGGTGAAAGAACGACAGTCCCGGCACGCCGAGCGGGCTGCCCTCGAAGGCGACCGAGGTCAGCACCCCGCCGCGCCGGCTGCGCACCTCGACCCGCTGCCCGGCATCGAAGAGCCGGAGCGGATCGTTCAGCCCCGGGATCCGCAGGAGGGTGCGCAGCGTCTCGTCGTCAGCAGCGATCGCACGGGGATGCGGGAACGGCTGCGCCGCGGGTTCGACGGCGATGACGTCGACGCCGCGGTCGCCGAGCAGCGCCGCGAGCGCGGCGCCGACGGGTCCGAGTCCGACGACAGCGACCTCGCAGCCGAATTCCGCCGCACCCAAGGCTGGCTCACCGGCCCTCTCTGGCCTCGAAAAAGTCGTCCGGCCCGCGAAAGGCATAGCCTGACACGTCCACTTTTTCTGCTGGCGCATCGGAGATGTCTGCATATGGTGCCCGGCGGCCAGTCGATAGCCGCACAATCCGAGCTCCCACCGAGCGGGGGACGCGACGCTGCTCTCGCCGCTGAGCAGGAGCAGGTCGACCGGATGTATGCGCGGCTCGACGCGCTTCGTGACCTCGCGCAGCGGCAGCTCACCGAGACCCGGGCGATGGGCGCGAGTGGAACTCCGGCGGCGCGCTCCGAGCGCGACGCCTTCGCCACCGAGTACGAGCGCCGGCTGATTCAGCTACGCGGGGTCGAGAACGGGCTGTGCTTCGGACGCCTCGACCTCGCGGACGGGCAGCGGTACTACGTCGGGCGCATCGGCCTTTCCGATCCGAACGGCGCTCGGCTGCTCGTCGACTGGCGGGCCCCCGCGGCCCAGGCGTTCTACCGAGCGACGGCGGCCGAGCCCTTGGGCGTGCGCCGCCGCAGGCACCTGCAGCTGTCCGGGCGACGCGTGGTCGGCGTCGGGGACGACGTTCTTGACGCCGGCGAACTGGTCGAGCTCGCCGCGACCGACCGCAGCACGCTGTCGGCCGAAGCGTCGCTGATGGCGGCGCTCGCTACGAGCCGCACCGGCCGGATGACCGACATCGTGGCCACGATCCAGGGCGAGCAGGACCGGATCATCCGAGCCGATGCCCAGGGTGTGCTGGTGGTGCAGGGCGGTCCCGGCACCGGGAAGACTGCCGTTGCGCTGCACCGCGCCGCGTACCTGCTCTACGTGCAACGCGAGCGGCTGCGCGGCTCCGGTGTGCTGGTGGTCGGTCCCAACGTGACGTTCTTGCGCTACATCGAGCAGGTGCTGCCGTCGCTCGGCGAGACGGGTGTCCTGCTGGCCACCCCCGAGGAGCTGCTGCCGGGGATCAACGTCACCGCGCAGGAACCGCTGGCGTCGGCCGTCCTGAAAGGCGACGCGCGGATGGCGTCGGTCCTCGCGCGTGCCGTCTACAACATCAAGAAGGTTCCGACGACGGTCGCGGTGCTGCCGTTCGACCGCTACGAGCTGCGCCTGACCCGCGCGCAGGCACTGTCGGCCCGGCGCAGCGCGATCGCGACCCGGCAGCCGCACAACCTGGCTCGACCCCGGTTCGCCCGCGCTGTCCTGCGCCAGCTCGCCCGCCAGCTCGAGGGCGCAGACGCCGAAGAATCCGTGTATTTGCAACGTGAACTGCTTTCCACCGACGAGTTCCGCGAGTCGCTGAACGCGATGTGGCCGGTGCGCACCGCCGACCAGTTGCTCGCTGAGCTCTACGCCGATCCCGAGGTGCTACGCGCGGCCGCACCGGAGCTCAGCGATGCCGAACGTGGGTTGCTGGCGCGCCCCGCCGGAAGTGCTTGGACCACGTCAGACATCCCACTTCTCGACGAGCTTGCCGAGCTGCTGGGCGATCCCGCGGAGCTGGCGCGGGCGGCCGAGGAGCGGCGCCGGCGGGCCAGCGAGCGCGAGTACGCCGAGGGGGTGCTGACGATCATCGGCATGTCGGACGAGGTCAGCGCCGACGTGCTGGCCGACCGGTTCACCAGCTCGGCCGTCGACGGCACCGTGGCCGAGCGGGCAGCCGCCGATCGCACCTGGGCCTTCGGCCATCTCATCGTCGACGAGGCTCAGGAGCACTCGGCCATGATGTGGCGGCTGCTCTCGCGGCGCTGCCCGAGCCGCTCGATGACGGTGGTCGGCGACGTCGCGCAGACCGGCTCGGTCGCCGGAAGTGACAGCTGGGCGCAGGCGCTCGATCCCTTCGCCGAGGGACGCTGGCAGCTCGCCGAGCTGTCGGTGAACTACCGCACCCCGCGCGAGATCATGGACGTCGCCGCGGATGTGCTGGCCTCGTTCGCACCGCAGCAGCAGCCGCCGAGTTCGGTGCGTGATGTCGGTGAGTACCCGCAGCCCGTCCGGCTCGATCCGGTCGGCGATCAGGCCGGTCTCGCCCAGCTGATCCGCAACGCCCAGCCGGCCGAAGGGACCACCGCGGTCCTCGTCCCGGAAGGTTTCCGAGCCGTCTTCGCAAAGGGCGGCGAGCCGCTGCTCTCGGAGCTCGCGCTGGCCGGTCCGGATACCGCAAACCGCCTGATGCTGCTGGAGGTTCGGGCAGCCAAGGGGCTGGAATTCGACGTCGTGATCGTCGTCGATCCGCAGGCGATCCTCGACGCCTCGCCGCGCGGAGCCAACGACCTTTACGTGGCGCTCACCCGGGCGACCACCCGGGTCGTCGTCGTCCACCCGGGACCGTTACCGGACGTGCTCTCGCGGTTGGAGCCGGCGCCGCGCTGAGGGCCATGATCAACGCTCCCATGATCATGGTTTGGCCGTGATCAACGGGCTGATTCCATGATCATGGGAGCGTTGATCATGGAACAGCGGAGAATCAGCCGCTCGCTGCCCGATGAGCGACGATGCCGCACGCCACCGGACGAGTTCGGAAGCCTCCCGATGTCCCATTGCCGACGGCTTACCTGAGGTTCGCCTCGTGGTCCCACGTCCGGCCGAACCACCTCACCACCCGCGACGAGCCGAAGTCGGTCTTGTCACGCACCAGATCGACCGAGGGTCCCTCGAGACTGCCGACCGGCCGCTCACCGCTGGTGAAGGTCACGTCGACCTTGGCGATCATGTCGCGCCCGAACTCCATGTAGCAGATGCCGCGACCGTCGTAGGCCGCCGACATCTCGGCGTCTCGCAGGTGGGCCGCGATCCGGGCCGCGACGACCGTGGCTTGGCCCTCGGCGAACACGCCCGCCTTCGGGGTGCCGACGCTCGTGACGTCACCCACCGCGTAGACCCCGGGAAAGCGCGTCTCGAGTGAGCGCGGGTCGACCGGGATCCACCCGTCCTGCGCCAGCCCCGAGTCCAGCACGACCTGCGGCGCGCGATGCACCGGCACCGCGAGGAAGAGGTCGTACGCCAGCTCCTCGCCGTCGCTGAGGAGGGCGACCTTGCGCTGCGGATCGACCCCCGACACGAGGGCGTTGGGATGCCACTCGATCCCGCGCTCGGCGAACGCGCCCAGGATCGCCGCCGACGCGTCCGGGGACGGCGGCACCGGGACGCCCATCGGCATCACGAGCGTGACCTTGGAGGTCTCGCGAAGCCCGCGCTCGGTGAGGAAGTCGTGCGTCAGCAAGGCCGTTTCGCTCGGCGCGGGCGGGCACTTGAACGGCGTCGACGTGACGCCGACGAGAACATGCCCACCGGAGAACGCCGCCAGCGCTTCTCCAGCCACGGCCGCTCCGGGCACCGAGTAGAACTCGTGGCCCGCCTCGACCAGCCCGGGGGTTGCTTCGGGGACCAGATCGGCGCCGAGCGCGACGACCAGGATGTCGGCGTCGAAGGTGCCGGCCTCCGTCACCACGCGCTTGCTCGCCGGATCGATCGACAGGACCGTGGTCTGTACGAATTCGACGCCCGGCTTCACCACCCCGGCGTAGGGATGCAGCACGCTCGATATCTGTTCCCCGCCGAACATCAGCTCCAGCTTCGAGAAGCCGAAGACGAAGCCCTCGGCCTTGTCGATCAGCACTATCTCCAGTTCGTGATCGGCGGTGTCGCCGAACTCATCGGACAGCTGTGAGGACAGTTCGAGCCCACCGAAGCCGGCACCCAGGATGACGACGCGCATGATCGGGACCTTAGAGCACCTGCGAGCCAGATTTGAGGAGTTGCACATGACCGCCGAGGCCGCCCCGGATCCGTTGCGTGAGCGTGTCCTGCAATGGCTGGGCAAGCCGCTGAGTGGAGCGGGCAGCTCCGTGGCTCCCGATCCGGTCAACGTGCCGATGATCCGGCACTGGGTGGACGCCCTGGACGACCAGAACCCGGTGTACATCGACCCCGAGGCAGCGGCGAAGAGCCGCTTCGGCGCCGTCGTGGCCCCCCCGGCGATGCTGCAGACCTGGACGATGGCCCGGCCGCGCATCGAAGGCATCGCCGAGCGAGGCGGAGCAGCCGTGGCGATCGATGAGCAGAGCCCGCTCGGATTCCTCGCGGCTGCCGGCCTCACCGGCACGCTCGCGACGAACTCGGAGCTGGAATTCGTCCGGTACCTCAAGCCCGGGGATCTGCTGGAGTCCTCGACGACGCTGGACTCGGTGTCCGAACGGAAGACCACCGCGCTGGGCCGAGGCTTCTTCATCACCTGGGTGACGGCCTACCGCTGCCTGAACGGGGACGCCCAGGGTGAGGTCGTCGGCCGGCAGACCTTCCGCATCTTCAAGTTCGACCCGATCACCACCGCCGAGCAGGCACCGCGGACGCCCGCGGCCGCCCGACCGGTCGAGCCGCTCCCGGAGCCGGGCGAGCAGCTACCGGAGCTGAACCTCAACGTCACCGCGACCGTGGTGGTCGCCGGCGCGATCGCCTCACGCGACTTCATGCCGGTGCACCACGACCGCGACTACGCGCAGGCCCAGGGGGCCCCTGACATCTTCATGAACATCCTGACCAGCAACGGCTACGTCGCCCGCTTCGTCACCGACTGGGCCGGGCCGCAGGCTCGGTTGCAGCGCATCGCCATCCGCCTCGGCGCCCCCTGCGTGCCGGGCCACGTCCTGCGGTTCACCGGCCACGTCGAGTCCGACCGCGCCGAGGGCGACCACCGGATCGTGCAGGTTCGCGTGAGGGCGGCGAACACTTTCGGCGACCACGTCACCGGCACCGTCACCCTGGACCTGCCGGTCTGACGGCAGCGCTCGGCAGGCGTCCACACGGCGCTCACATTTAGTGTCGGGATTCATCCCCTCTTCACTCCGGGCTCACAGGTGACTCCCAGCGACGCGCAAGCGAAACCGCAACTGGCGCCCCGATCTTTAGACGAAGCTCAGCCTGGAGATGAGAGCGGGCCGCGCAGCGGATACCGGCCCGGCTCAGCCGCGAAGAATTGAGGAGACGTGGGAGTGCGCTCGCGCCTGCGCGAAAAGGAGGCTGAGTCGGGCCAGCGGCTATGGCGTCGCCACCGAATCGTCAGCCTCGTGGTCGTCTTGGTTTTGCTCGCCGGCGTCGGTGGAGCGATCTGGGCGGGCACCTCCGGCGGGTCCAAAGCCCCCACCACAACAACGGAAACGGTCAACACGACCACCATCCGGCAGACCGTCTCCGCCTCGGGAACGCTCGCGACGGCGTCGGAGGCCGACCTCAGCTTCGCGGCAGCCGGAACGGTCACCTCCGTTCTGGTGCAGCCCGGCCAGAAGGTCACCAAGGGCCAGAAGCTGGCCACGATCAGCAGCGCATCGCTGGCGGCCTCGGTCGCCAATGCGCAGGTCTCCGTCGCCTCGGCGCAGAGCCGGCTGAGTTCTGACCAGACGTCAGCCGCTTCGGCGGCGCAGATCTCCGCCGACCAGCAGTCGCTGACCGTCGCCCAGGACTCGCTCTTCGACGCGCAGGTCGCGCTGAACGGGGCGACGATGACCGCGCCGTTCGCCGGTGTGGTGGCGACGGTCAACCTGACGAACGGCGAGCAGCTCGGGGGCTCCAGCTCCGCGGGGTCCGGCTCGGGCGGCGGCGGCTCGGGGGGCTCAGGCGGCAGCGGGCTGTCGGTGACGGCCGCGAGCTCGTCGTCCTCGTCGTCCTCAGCCCAGATCGTCGTCATCGATCCCGACCACTTCACGGTCTCCGCCACTGTCGACGACACCCAGATCGCTTCGATCAAGCAGGGGCTGCAGGCGGTCATCACGCCGAACGGCTCGACCTCCCCGGTCTACGGCACCGTGAGCTCGGTCGGGATGATCGCGTCATCCACCTCGGGCGTCACCACGTACCCGATCACCATCGCGATCACCGGATCGCAGCCGACGCTGCACGACGGTGCCAGCGCGAGTGTGTCCATTGTTGTGCACCAGCTCACCGACGTGCTCGCGGTTCCGACGGCCGCATTGCACTACACGGGCACCAAGGCCGCCGTCATCCGGGTGGTCAACGGGCGTGAGGTGAGCACCCCGGTGACGATCGGCGAGGTATCCGGCGGCGAAACCCAGATCACCGCCGGACTGTCCGCGGGTCAGACCATCGTGGTGCCGGTGACCCGGCGGACGACGGGGACCGCGCGTACCGGGACGGGGACCGGAACCCGAGGCGGGTTCGGCGGCGGGTTCGGGGTGGCGGCGGGTTCGGCGGCGGCGGGTTCGGCGGCGGCAGGTTCGGCGGATGACCATGCTTTCGCAGGACACGTTGCACCACGCGAGCGTCGCGCCGCCGGTCATCGAGCTGGAGGCCGTTCGCAAGACCTACTCCAGCGGCAGCCTCTCGGTCGAGGCCCTGCGCGGCGTCACGCTGTCGATCTCGGCCGGTGAATACGTCGCGATCATGGGACCTTCGGGCTCCGGCAAATCGACGCTGATGCACATCATCGGCTGCCTCGACGTACTGACGGAGGGTCGCTACGTGCTGGCCGGCGAGGACGTCAGCCGGCTGTCGGAGGATGCACTGGCCGAGATCCGCAACCGGCGGATCGGCTTCGTCTTCCAGCAGTTCAACCTGTTGCCGACGCTGAATGCCTGGCGCAACGTCGAACTTCCGCTGTGCTACGCGGGCATTCCGCGTCCGGTGCGCAAGGCCCGCGCGATGGAGGCGCTGGAACGCGTCGGGCTCGGCGACCGGACCGAGCACCGGCCCACCGAGCTGTCCGGCGGTCAGCAGCAGCGCGTCGCCGTCGCCCGGGCGCTGGTGACCGACCCGGCCCTGATCCTCGCCGACGAGCCGACCGGAAACCTCGACTCGGTCTCGACCGCCGACGTTCTCGGTCTGCTCGACGAGCTGCATGCGGCGGGCCGGACGATCGTGCTGATCACCCATGAGGCCGACGTTGCCGCCCGGGCAGGTCGGGTCGCCCGCATCCGCGACGGGATGCTCGTCGCCGATGCAGGCGATGCGGCCGCGGCTGAGGCGATGGCGAGGACCACTCCGTGAGTTGGTGGGAGACCCTGCGCACGGGCCTGGAGGCGGTACGCACCCACCGGCTGCGTTCGAGCCTGACGATGCTCGGCATCCTGATCGGGATCGCTGCCGTGATCCTGACGGTCGGCCTCGGTGAGGGCGCCCAGGCCAAGGTCAGCAGCCAGATCAACGCCCTGGGCAGCAACCTGCTGATCGTCTCCCCCGGCAGCTCCACGAGCAGCACCGGGTTACGCGGAGGGTTCGGCTCCGCCTCGACGCTGACCGTCCGCGATGCGGCGGCCCTGTCGAACAAGACCGTGGCGCCCGACATCAAGGCCGTCGCGCCGACCGTCTCCCAGTCCGAGTCGCTGACCGCGGGCTCGACGAACTGGACGACCTCTGTGGTGGGCAGCCAGCCCGACTGGCTGCCGGTGCGCGCTCGGACGCTTTCCGCCGGCCGGTTCATCAGCGCCGCGGACGTCAAGTCCGAGGCCGCGGTCGTGGTCCTCGGAACGACGACGGCGCAGGAGCTGTTCGGCGGCGCGACGGCGGTCGGGCAGACCGTCACGATCAACAGCATCCCGTTCCAGGTGATCGGTGAGCTCACCCCCATCGGCTCGTCGAGCACCACCAACCAGGACGACACGGCCATCGTGCCGATCACCACCGCGCAGACCCGGCTGATCGGCGGCAGCTCGCGTTCCTCGGTGTCGACGATCTACCTCGAAGCGGCCTCGTCGAAGACGCTCTCGGCCGCCTATCAGGAGGCGAACAGCGAGCTCCTCGCGACGCACAACATCCCGCTCGCCGCCGACGCCGACTTCTCCATCGCCACGCAGCAATCGATCCTGTCGACCGCCACCTCGGTGGACAAGACGCTGACCATCCTGCTCGCCGGCATTGCCGCCATCTCGCTGCTCGTCGGCGGGATCGGCGTCATGAACATCATGCTGGTCTCCGTCACTGAGCGGATCAAAGAGATCGGACTGCGTAAGGCGCTCGGCGCTCCCCCGCGCGTGATCCGCCGCCAGTTCCTCGTCGAGTCCTCCGTACTCGGCTTCGCCGGCGGAATACTCGGCGTCGGGCTCGGCATCGTCGGGGCCGTCCTCTTACCGAAGGTCATCTCCCAGCCGATCGCCATCTCCGGCTTGGCCGCGGCGGGAGCGATCGCCGTCGCCGTCGTGATCGGCGTGGTGTTCGGCGTCTACCCCGCCAGCCGCGCAGCCCGGCTTGCCCCCATCGACGCGCTGCGCGGCGACTGAACCATGAAGCCCTTCGACCCCCACCCGCCCTTGGAAAGCCCTCTGGAAAGCGAGCCCCCGGTGAACGTTCCGACGACTGCACCCCAGGCGTCCCAGCGCATCCCGCGTATGAGCCAGGCGCGGCGCCTGCAGGTACCCGCGGTCGCGATCGGCGTGGTCGTGCTCGCCGCCGCCTGCGGAAGCAACGGAGCTTCCACCACGAGTGGTTCAGCCTCGACCGCACCGCAGGCGGCCCCGACCAGCGCGACGAGCGCCCGGCCCGGCGCCTCCGGAACCATCAGCGCCGTCAACCCCAGCAGCATCTACGTCCAGAACACCCAGAGCGGCCAGGTGACCGTCAACTTCACCGCCACGACGACCTTCAGCCAAACCGTCGACGCCACCGCCGAGGCGCTGAAGGCCGGTGATTGCGTGACCGCGACCGCGGCGCCGGCCTCGTCCAGCGCAACCCCGAGCCCGAGCGCCAGCCGCGCGCCGGTGACCGCCCTCACGGCCACCAACGTCGTGATCACCTCGACCACGGGAACCTGCACCCGCGGGGGCCGCGGCTTCGGCGCAAATCCGAGTGCGCGCCCGTCGGGTGGGTTCCGGCCGTCCGGCGGGGCCCGGCCGAGCGGTGCCCCGCGGGGCGGATTCGCCGATACCGCCTTTGGAACGGTGACGTCCACGGGGAACGGCACATTCGTCGTCAACAGCACTCGAGGCAGCACGACGAGCAAGGTGACCGTCACGACCACCTCGGCGACCACGTATCGCGAGACGGAAGCGGCGACCAAGGCGAACCTGAAGGTGGGACTCTGCGCCACCGCGATCGGCACCACGGATGACACCGGCGCCGTGACGGCACGCACCATCGCGCTCAGCCCGTCGACCTCGACCGGATGCTCGTTCGGGTTCGGTGGCGGGTTCGGTGGCGGCTTCGGCCGCGGCCGCTTCGGCGGCGGGGCCGGCGCGGCGGGCGGCGCCGGATGACCGGCGACACCGAACTCGGACTCCTGCTTCACGACCCCTTCCCGGAGCCCGAGCCGACCACCGAGCAAGCAGTCACGCCGCCGCGGCCGGCGCGCCGCTTCAAGCGGCCTCGCACCCTCACGACCGCCGTCGTCATCGTCGCTGTGGTCGCGGCCACGGTAGGGATCTGGGCGGCCACCGGTTCGAGCGCGGCGACCTACCGCTGGACCGCTGTGACGAAAGCTGACGTCGACCAGACACTGGATTCGTACGGCACCGTCACGCCCATCCATCAGGCGGACGTGACGTTTCCGGTCAGCGGCACCGTCGCGACGGTCCCGGTGAAGGTCGGAGCGCACGTCACGGCCGGGCAGACGCTCGCCACTCTCGACATCAGCGCCCTGCAGTCCAAGCTCGACTCCGCGAAATCGACCCTTGCCACGGCCCAGGCCAAGCTGGTCGCCGACCAACAGGCTCAGGCGACCGGCGCTACCGTCGCGGCCACCAACACGTCCGCGACTCTCAGTGGCGCCGACACCGGGCAGGCCACCCCGCTGGCGACGCCATCGCCGTCCGGCGGCACCAGTCGTACCGGTCGTACCAGCGGGACCAGCGGGACGGGTACCACCGCGTCTGCGCAGGCGGCCGTCACGCAGGCGCAGAACAACCTGCTGGCCGCCCAGAAGGCCGTCGACAGCGACACGAGCGCCATCGCGACCGCGCTTCAAACCTGCGCCTCGCTGCTCGGGTCGCTGCAAAACTCCGGCGGCGCCACGCCCTCGCCCAGCCCCTCAGGGTTTCCGTCCACCGGCGGCTCCGGCCCAGCCCCGGTCGCGGACACCACCGCCTGCACCAGCCTGTTGAACGGTCTCCCGTCCCAGCAGCAGCTCGCGACCGACCAGCAGACCGTCACCACGGACGAGCAGGCGCTGACGACCGCGGTGAACCAGCTCACGGCGGCCGCGACGAAGTCGGGCTCTGGGTCGTCCGGCGGCTCGTCCGGCGGCAGTTCCTCGGGCGGATCGTCCAGCAGCCACAGCACTCCCGGCGGATCGTCCAGCTCCGCCAGCAGTTCTGGACGCAGCTCGAGCTTCGGCGGCACCGTGACCGCGGCGCAGCTCGTCGTCGACCAGTCCACGGTGGACGCCGATACCGCCAACGCGTTCGTCGCCGCCGAAGCCGTCAACCAGGCCAACCTCGTCAGCCCGCTGGCCGGTACCGTCGCGGCGGTCAACGTCACCCCCGGGTCGACGGCAGGGACGTCCTCGGCAGCGGTCACGGTGATCGGGCCCGGAGCCGACCAGGTCTCGACGACCGTCACCGACCTGAATCTCAAGAACGTCCACATCGGCGCCGACGCGAGCGTCACCCCTGACGGGAGCAACACCCCGATTCACGGCGTCGTGACGGCGATCGGCCTGCTCCCGGTGTCGACGACGTCGAGCAGCACGTCGTCCTCGTCCAGCCGCAGCGGCGCCGCCAGCAGCAGCTCGAGCAGCACGTCGTCGTCGGCCACCTACCCGGTCACGATCAGCCTCGACACCGGCGGTCTGTACTCCGGGTCCGGCGCTGACGTGTCGATCGTCGTCAAGAAGCTCAGTAATGTGCTCGCCGTCCCGACCTCAGCGGTCACCACCCTGGCCACGCTGCACACGGTGCTGCTCCAGTCGGGCGGCAAGGCCGTGCGGCACGTCGTCGTCGTCGGCGCGAGTGACGCGACGTTCACGCAGATCACCTCGGGCCTGACAGCGGGCGAGCGGGTGGCCCTGGCTCAGGTGAACCTCCCGGTTCCGAGCAGCGGCAGCACCAACCTCGCCCGGCTCGCCGGGGGCGGAGGGGGCGGTCGAGGCGGTTTCGCCCGAACGGGCGCTACCGGGACCGGCCGCACGGGGACGACGGGAGCGGCGCGAACCGGCGGTTGACCCGCACCGTCATGGCAGGCTGAATCGGTGGCCGAAGTGATGTCGCCGTGAATCTCGGCATCATGGCCACCGTCTTCGGCGTGGTCTTCGTCGGTGAGCTCCCCGACAAGACGGCCGTCGCGTCGCTGATCCTGGGTGCGCGCTATCGGCCGGTGCCGGTGCTCGCCGGGGTCTGGGCCGCCTTCCTCATCCACGTCACGCTGGCCTGCACCGCCGGCGGTCTGGTCGCCAAGCTGCCGCGCCGGCCCGTGGAGTTCGTGACCGCCGCGCTGTTTCTCATCGGCGCCGGGCTCTTATTGCACTCCAGCCCCGGCGAAGCGGCGAAGGAGGCCGAGGAGAACACCGCCAAGTATGTCGGCGAGCGAAACCCGCGGCAGGTCGCCGGTGCGTCGTTCCTCATCGTGCTGATCGCCGAGTTCGGCGACCTCACGCAGATCCTCACCGCGACGCTCGCCGCCCGCTACCGCGACCCCCTCGCGGTGGGAATCGGCGCCCTGCTGGCCCTGTGGGCGGTCGCCGCGCTTGCGGTCACGTTCGGACGCAACCTGCTACGCGTCATCTCGCTGCGCCGCGTCCAGCAGCTCGCCGCCATCGCCCTCGCCGTGCTCGCCGTCCTCTCGCTGGTCAGCGCGCTGGACTGACCCCGCCGCCCTGCTAACCTCACCGGTACGGGACGTGGCGCAGCTTGGTAGCGCACTTGACTGGGGGTCAAGGGGTCGCAGGTTCAAATCCTGTCGTCCCGACAGAGTTATCGCAGGTCAGAGGCGTATTCTGACCTCTGATGACCCGGCGCTGGCCACCGTTGACAGCAATAGTGACAGCAACGCGCGTCTGCGCGGTGATTTGAGGCCCAACCCCCTCCCATGCCTTATCGTCACCCGTCATGACGTCGGGCAACGGCGCACGCGACATCGGGGATGACGAATGGATCAGTCAAGTTGGGTCGCGCCGCACAGACGGCGAGTGGAGCTTTCGTGATCGGCCCAGACCGCTTGTAGACGACAGCGAACTGTCGATGGTCCTAGGGAAGCTTTCAGCGCGAGATGCGAGGATTGCCGCCTATGGGTCACACACGAAACTCAAGCCAGGACGCGACGCCGTCCGACACTTCCTCGTAGGAACCCTGAGAGAGGCCGGATTCATCGTCAATCACACACCGATGCTGCCGGGAAGCCCTGATCATGTTTCAGTGGTTACCAACGAAGTGTGGGGTGACAGCACGGCAAGCACGTTAGATGCTTGTTCAGCGGGAGAGGAGGTGTGATGGCATGGCGGATCTAATCGAGCTGCAAGAGGGCCAGCCTCCGTGGCGGCCGACTGCCGACTCCTCGCTAGAAGCCGTCTACCGGAAGTACGACATCCCGTTGGTCGGAGTAATTGGGCAACACGGGCATCAGTTCTTCTTCATGTGCGTTGACGGCGAGGACGAACGCCTGTCGCTGTGGTTCTACACGCTAATCGAGCCTGATCAGCGCGCCATGATCGAGGCAATGAGTCCCGGCGAGTTCGACGATCAACTCGCGACGATGGACTTCCCCTCGTGGGGTCGCCTTGCACTAGCAACGGAGCGAGTTGGCATCGTGGACTTCGCTGACGTTGAGAACACCCCCAACGGACCTGCCGAGGCGCTCGAGAAGCTCAGGAGCAATCTCGATCATCTTTCTCAGGAAGCCCAGGACCTCGAGTTCGCTTAGCCAACAGGTTTGGCTTCGATTACCAGTCGAGTGCGGCGTCGAGCCGGTCGGCAAGCTTCCCGAGCTTGCGCCGGTGCAACGTGGCTGTAGATGTCCGCAGTGATGGCGTACGACGAGTGGCCTAGGTGCTGCTGCACCACCTTGGTGTGCGTGCCTGCCGCCAGGAGGAAGCTCGCCGCGCTGTGTCGCAGCGTGTGAAGGTGCACACCCTCAAGGCCAGCTTTGCGCGCCAGGACATCGAAGCGACGTAGGACGTTGCGCGGTTCGAGCGCGGTCCCGATCTCGGTCGCGAACACCAGGTCGGATTGCTCCCACGCCGGACCCGCTGCGAGACGTTCAACCGTCTGGCGCTTCCTGTGCGCCTTGAGCGTCTCCACAGCGGACCGCGGAAGCGGCACCGTACGGCGCGACCGTTCCGTCTTCGGCTCGCTGATCTGCAAGCCCTGCGACGTCCGCGCCAGGGTGCCTCGAACCCGCAGTGATCCGCCCTCGAGGTCGACATCCGCCCAGTGGAGGGCCAGAGCTTCGCCGCGGCGCAGGCCCGTGGCGAGCATCACCCGGTAGAGACTCTCGAGCCTGTCCCCCGCAATCGTGGTCAGCAGCGCCTGCGCCTGCTCACTCGTCAGATAGGTGGCCTCGGTGCGCTCAGCCGCCGGCCGCTTGACGACCGTCGCCACGTTCCGCCGAACCAGCCCATCGCGTACCGCGATCTCGAGCGCACCGCGCAGCACCGAGTACAGGGTGCGGATCGTGGACGCTGACAGCTTCTCGGCACGTTTTGCGACGATCAGCGCCTCAACATCAGACGGCCGGAGTTTCTCGAGCGAGATGTGTCCGAGGGTCGGCTTCAGGTGCGCCTTAACCATCGTCGCGTACAAATCCTTGGTCGCCTGCTTACGGTCGCTCGCAGCGAGCGCCTTGGCTACCCACTGATCGAGCCAGGTCGCGAGCGTGATCTTCGCGTCCTTCACCGGTTCCCCGGCTTCGAGCCTCTTGCGAGCGTCCTTGAGCTTCTCGCGAACCTCCGCCTTGGTGCGACCGTAGACGGTCCGCCGCTGTTTGTTTCCGCTCTCGTCCTCGTATGACAACTGACCGACGCAGCGACCGTCGCCACGCACGTAAACCGAACCTTCACCGTTCGCCCGTCGCGCCATTCTCAGCCGCCCTTCTTTCCCTGTTCACCGGGCAGCAGCAGGCCGCGTTTCCTGGCCTTCGCCACCCATCCCTGGATCGTCCGAATCGAGACACCGTCGCCGATCTCCGCCTTGATGGCAGGTGCCGGCGGAACCTTGTTCGCGATCGCCCACTTGTAGATGGCCGCGACATCGCTGAGAAAGGCGTCGGAGAGGCGGCTCCCAGCTGGAACTTGCAGCTTCTTCGGACGCTCAAGCGCAGACGGAGATCCGCGCTTCGCCTTCTTGGTCGCTTTGGGTAGATCTGAGCCAAACAGTTGCGAGAAGTAGGCCTGAGCGACCCAATGCTTCGCTCGGCATCCGCCGCGATGATCTCTTTCTCGGTTTTGCGGCTCTCGTCGAGAGCCTTGGCCAGGTTCGCACGGTTCTCTTTCTTGCTCATGGCCGCAGGCCCCGTACCCTTCACGCTCGTTGGGCTCCCGGGCGTCGGGGCGCACTCGCCAGGACAATCTCGGGGGCCGAGTTTGTCGGTCAAGCAAACAGTCCGCAAACCATCCCGACGGGGTGGACGTCAGTCGAAGCGAAGCTCAGAGGCCGGCAGCCCATAGTCGCCAGTCGTCATTCCACGGCGCACCCGTGACCTGCCGTTCATCGCACACACGACCAATGACGGCCACCAGCACACCAGCCGCTATCGCCCAGGCCGACAGTGCAAGCCCCATGACCACGGCACCAGGCTATCGCGGGGTCTAGAGCCAGCGCCGGAGATTGGCACGTCTTGGGTCGGCAGCACGTTGGCGAAGGTGCCACCTCAACCCGTGCGCCTTGAGGAAGGTAGACGCGTACGGTCGAGGCAGTCCCCAGTTTGGGGGTGACGCCCTCTCGCACCCGAGAGGAGTTAGGTGTGTACTTCAATGGACACCCACGCACGTCCGGGCACCGATGACGCTATGGCCCACACCTCCGACCCGCCTCGTCTGCACAACACATCGGTTGACGAGGACGCGGCGAGGGAGGGTGGCTGCGCGCAGGTGCATCTGCCTACCGGAAGGATGTGTACCTTGCGACACGGCCACGAAGGGTCGTGTGAGTTCATCTCAGCCGAAGCGGCGGACGCCTCGCTGGCTGAGCACAAGGCCGACGAGAGTTGGTAACTGCGTCGTGCCCGCGAAGTGTCGTCGCTGACGTGCGTGCTGTGGACTTCGAGCCGGGCGACCTTGTCGAGCGGCGCTATGGCCGCGACGAGTCCCGCATCGGCCGGATCACCGGCCGTGTCCGTGAGGGCTACGACACCTTGGTACGTCACAACCGGCATAGGGATGACCTACTGCGACAACGGCCGGGATCTCCGCGCGGCGCGCCGGCCGCTCCCTCAAGACCGACTTCCTCCAAGTGGGCGGGGCTCTGCCGTGTCCGCGTTTGGCTTTAGCCCCAGCGTCTCATCGAATGCAGATGCTTTCTCAAAGCGACAATCGTCGCGTCGATTCCTTCGCGACCCCCTAGGTACGGCCACCAAGGCCACGTGTCATCGGCCTGTTGTGCGACGGCGGCGAACTCGACCTCGGTGAACGGCTTGCCGTCGTCGGACCATCGCCGTTCCAGGATGAATTCCCCGGGATAGGCGCGGGGTGGGCCATACGCTCTGGCCTGGGCGAACTTCACCACTGCGACCCGGTATTCGTAACGATCACACGCCCATGTGTAGTCGGACTCGTCGGAAAGGAACGGGCGGAGAACCTCGCGGAGTTCGACCCGAAGCATGTGGCTCGGTGGGTAAAGCCTCTTGCTGCTCCACTTGGGCATGGCGTTGACCCTTTCGGGCGGAAGCACGTCGTATTCGCCGAGCGTTTCGTACGCAGGGACACGATCGTTCATCATGGGGGTCTCGCCACGTGGGTTTGGTCAGTAGCTGCTCGAGCACGTCATCGCGCCCATTAGCCACGGCGACGATTCCCATCGCGCGCATCGACAGGAGTGCCGGTAGGTGCTTGGCCGTGACGACCGCCTCCTGGAACTGTCCATCCGGCATCGTTCGAGCGACCAGGAGCCGATGAACGCTTTCGATCCAGACGTGGGTGTGCTCCTTGCGCCTATCGTAGTGAAGGCCGGTAGTCATCAGTTGCAATGCGGGCTCTGCGGAAGCAATAAGCCTGGCGTAGGTGTCCTGAATGGCTTGGCCGTTGAGGTTGGGGTCAAAAGTAGGCTCCTGCGTAACGGACCGTGCTGCCGTGTCGACAGCGTCTAGGACCAGGTCCTCGACTTGGATCCGCTTGGTCGGATCCGGCAGGCATCGCTTCAGCCGCGCCAGCGCGATCGCCGTCGTCAGCGCCACTACGGCAACACGTGGGGGGTGACGTTGCACATCTTTTCGTCTGAGCGCTTCATTCGCGGTGCGCCGACGCCGACAACTCTGCTGTCGGAGCGGGGGTGTCGCCGTGGCTTGCAAGTCCGTGCCGTCGCCATCGTGCCCGGACGGCCATGTCGCCAGCCGAGTCCACGCTCGCGGCACCCGGCCCACGGAACGTGGAACGACACGCGTTTTCCGCTGCACCTACGAGGAAGGCGGGAAGTGGCTGTCCCACCACTTCACCGTCCTGGTCGAGCCGCACGATGACGTCCGGGCATTGCTCGACGCGGCCGTCAAGCGACCCGAATGCCCGGCACACGGTAGAAAGGGCCGCTACATCTGGGCCCACGGCACCTACAAGACGCAGGCCGGGGAACGGCAGCGATACCGGTGCGTGGAGCAGGACGACACTGAGAAGGGTCACAACTTCTCCGCTCCGCTGCCACGTGCCGCGGTCGAGGCCGACACGTGCTGTCCCGACTGCGAGAACCTCACCCCGCGCCACGCGGGCAGTGAGGCGTCCAGCCGCCGGTTGAACATCCCGGCGACCGTGGTCGCCTCGGTGCTGCGTGACCTTGCCGACGGACACGCCTACTCGACGGTGTCGCGTCGCGCGTTGGAGCAGATGAAGCGCCCGACCGGCCGGGTGCGCAAGGTCAAGGGACTCACCCCGGACGAGCTGAACGAGGCTGGCGTCATCGGACCCGACCGCGAGCTCAAGGCGCACTGGCATCTGGCGGCCGACATCCTCGAACGGTTCGGTCCTTTTGTCACCGAACCCGCGTTCGCGGAGATCGCCGCGGAGGAAGCAAAATACCGGGCGCTCAAGCTGCCTGTCGTGTACTTCGCAGACGAGGTTCCGGTGAAACGCGACTTTGCCCGGTCGGCGACACTGACGAGCTCGCCGGTGGTGTGGACGGCGCTGGTGGTGACCCGGACCCGGTGGCTGCTCGACGACGAGGACAAGGTGGTGGGCCGCTCCAACCGGCTGGTGCGGGTGCGGGCTTTGCCGAACGCGACGACCGAGGCATGGCGGCTGGTGTTCGGTGAGCTGAAAGCGCCCACGTTCCTGGTCGCCGACGGCGCCGCCGCCATCGAGAAGGCAGCCATCGCAGTGTGGGGCGGCCGTACCGCATTCGTGCCCTGCATGTACCACGCGACCCGCAAGATTCAGGAGAACCTCACCCTGCAGCGGGGTCGGCTGCCCGAAAAGGTCCGTGACCACATGTTCACGCTCTCCCGAGGGCTGCTGCGCGACGGCGGCGCGAAAGTCGTCACCGCCTGGTTCGCCGAACTCGCCGCCATCGGCGACGCGGCCGGTTTGCCGGCAGATCTGGTGGCTGCGCAGCGCGCCCGGTACGAACCACTGCTCAAGCGAACCGCCGCCGTCGCCGTCGGGCACAACGACCCCGAGGTGCAGGTATCGAACTCTGCGGTCGAGGCTGACATCAGGCTGTGGGTTAAACGCATCACCAGCAAGCGCGGTGCGATGTTCACGAACCTTGCCCGCACCAACCTGCTCGGCGACCTGGTGGTCGCCGCATCCAACGGCGGGCTGCATGACCAGCAGACCCTTGTCCGCGCCATCCGGCACGCCTCACTCGCTACCAGCGGCTGGGCTCCGCCTCCTCGCGCGATGACCGAGCCCCTCGGCGTTCTGGGCTTACGGGACGCTTTCAGCGTCCTCGAGCTGCTTGAGCGGGGGGCGTCATGAGCGGTCGCCCGGTCAAGGGAGCCGCCTACACCGAGCTGGTGGCAGGGGTCGAGTTCGTCGTGCTCGACATCGAGACCACCTACGTGAAGGCGACCAGGACCGCCGGGTCTGCGAGGCTGCCGATTTCGATCGGCGCGGTCACGATGCTCAACGGCAGCCGTCGCGACATCTTCCACACGCTGGTCAACCCGGGCGTGCCGGTGGACAAGGAGAGCAGCGCCTACAACGGCATCCGCAGCCGTGACATCACCCCGCCGGACGTTCCCGACGTCGCCGGCGCCCTCGGCCTGCTCGACGTGTTCCTCGCCGCGCATCCCGATGCCGTCATCGTGTGTCACAACGCCATGTTCGACGTCGGCCATTTGCACGAGGCCTACGTCCGTGAGCAGATGGCCCCGTTCGACCGGCTTGTCATCGACACCGAGTTCCTCGGTATGAGGCTCAGGCTCCCCGGCGTCGCCGCCTTCGCCAAGCTGACCGACCTCGCCCGCCGGTACAGCATTGACACGACAGCCCCGGTTCCCAGTGCACAGCGGCGGCTGCACAAGGCGCTGAAGGATGCGCAGGACACGGCCGAGGTCCTGGACCAGTTCATCGCCGAGGCCGCAGCCCTCGGAATCACCGACTGGGCCGCCTTCTGCGACAAGGCCAAACCCAGACGCAGCCTCGACATCGCCGGTTCCACCCGGCGCCGGCGGCGTATGCGCCCGCCCGACATCCCGGCCGCCCACATCAAGGCCTGCCACAACGTCACGCCGCTACCGGCCGCCCCCGGCGGCGACGCGCTCGCCGCCTGGGACAAGCAGATCGCCGCCTGCGTGAAGCTGCACTGCCCGACCATCGCGGAGAAGGTCCAGTTCGACTCCGGCCACGCGGCCCTGCTTCTGGCCCGGCTCACCGCGATGATGGCGAGCACCCGCGACCCCGGCGACATGGGCACGCTGCTGGTGGCGCTCGAACCGTTGCTGTCGCAGATGGACCGCCCCGCGTCACGCGACTGGTACAAGGCCAACGCCCAGCACATCCGCGACTCCAAACCCTGCGAGCCGTACGCCGCCTGTCCGGCCTGCCTCGCCGAGCTGCCCTGCCTGCGCGACACCGTCTACCAGCTGCTCACCCGGCTCACCCTCAACTACGGCACCACCGGCCGCGGCGGACCCGTCAGCCTGCTGTCCAAACAGGCCAAGAAGGACCTCTGGTCCGGCAAGAGCGCCCGCAAGATCGACACCTGGCCCAACGCCGGCGTCGCCGACATGGCAGCCCACATGGTGTGGCTCGTCATCCAGGAAGCACGCGCCAAACGCCAGCAGACGACCGTCACCAAGCTGCTCGCCTCAGCAGTCCAGCGCGACCTTCACTTCGCCGACCCGCACCTCGCGCTCGAAGTCGCCCGGCACTGGTCACGCACACCCGCCCGGGACGGCGACGTCCGTAACCTCGCCACAACCGTGCTCGCCGGCGCCACCAGCGCGCCCGGCTACCTCGAGCTGGAGGTCTGGTACAACGGCGCATTTCAGCGGACCCTCGAAGCCCGCCAGACCGCAGCCACCCGCGCGGCGAAACCCCGCAAGCTCGAACCGAAGCGCACGCCGTCCAGCCTTGAACTGCGCCCAGAAGCCGCCCGGCACGCCTACCGGTACCAACTCCACCGGACCGGATGAGCACGGCTTCTGAGGTCGTGGCTGAGAATGCGATTCGGGCCATGGGTGCTGAACCGGTTCCGTTCGGATTGGCCGACACTGTGCTCATGTCCACGCTGCGTATTGCGCTGCTCCAGCTGACGGCGGTCGCTGGCGACACTCCCGGCAACCTCGAGCGGGGCATCGCCGGCTGCCGCCAGGCCGCGGAGGGCGGCGCCGACATCGCGTTGTTCCCGGAAATGTGGCAGCTGGGCTACGCGCCGTGCCCAAACGACGAGGCTCCCGGGTTCGTCGGAAGCATCGTGCTGTCGGATGTGGGCGTCAGTGTCACCTAAAGTCGGCCGGCCGGCGTCTACATCTGTGGGGGTGATTGGCGATGGCCGGGTGGCCGGAGGAGCAGTTCGCGCAGTTCGTCGCTGGGCGGCTCCCGGCGCTGGTCGCTTTCGGCTTTAGCCTGACCGGCGATCTTGGGCACAGTCAGGACCTGGTCCAGAGCGCATTGCTCTCGGTGTACGTCCGGTCCCGACGGCGGATGCCAGACGCCCCGGAAGCGTACGTGCGACGCGCGGTCCTGAACGCGTTCCTGTCCGGCAAGCGCCGGCGTCGAGTCGCCGAGGACCTGGTCGAGGCCGTCCCGGACGCAGCAGATCGTCGGGAGGCTGAGCCGGACCCGTTCGAGCAGAGGGAAGCGCTTCTGCAGTTGTTGACGGGCCTGACGTCTCGGCAGCGAGCGGTGCTGGTGTTGCGCTATTTGGAGGACTGGCCCGAAGCGCAGATCGCCGACGCGCTCGGCATGACAGTCAGCGCCGTCAAGAAGCAGGCTTCGCGGGGTATGGCGGCGCTGCGCGAGCAGGCCGGACGTACGAAGGAGGCGCAGCCGTGACCGACCAGGAAGACCGCGCTCTGCTCGCGCAGCTCCTACGCCCGCCGGCCGAGTTGTCCAGTACCCCGGGCGCTGCGGACCGGCTGATTCGACGAGGTCGCCGGCTGGTGCGCCGCCGTCGCTGGGCGACCGCTTCCGGGGCGCTGGCGCTGATCGTGACGGTCGTGCTGGCCGCCGGAGCAGCAGGCCTCATGCGCGACACCTCCGCCGCGCACCCAGCGACGATCACCCCGGTATCCCCGCACCCAGCGACGGTCACCCCGGTATCCCCGCATGAGGTGTCGCCGGTCAGCGGGCTGGTGCTCGGGGTCGATCAGCAGCGACGGTTCATCCTGGAGGATCTCGCCGACCCTAGCCGGGCACGCATCCTCGACATCGGGGCCGGAGCCACCGGTCAGGTCGTGGCCGGCGCCATCACGGCCAACCCGGGCGCCGGCTGGGTCGTCGCCTATGCTCCTGCGCGCAACCCGGTCCAGCCGGCCGACCCGACCCGGCTGGCCATCGTCGATCCGTCGGGCGCGGCGCATCCGTTCGGCCCGCCCGTTCCGGGCGCCACCTCGGTCGGTGGACTTGCGGTCTCTCCGGACGGTTCCCGCGTCGCCCTGGCGCTGATACCGGTCTCCGGCACCGAACCAGCATCCATCCGGGTACTGCCGATGCCCGGTCATACCGGCCCGTCCCGGCTGTGGACGATCGCCAACCAGTACGACAACGACCTCATCAGCCTGTCCTGGGCGCCCGACAGCCGGCGGCTCACCTACATCGCCGGGACCTCCACAGGGGCGGGCATGGCCGGTAACCCCAGCACGTTGGATACCAGGGCGCCCGGCGGCACTGCGCCCTCCACGGGCGCTTCTGCCGGCAAGCAAGGATGTGCGGTGTTCGCGGGGGCCTGGCTCGGCACGACCGGCAGATTCGGTGCCATCGTCGAATGCCCGGACAGCAGCACCGATCGGTTCGTGGAAATGAACCCAGCCACCGGTGTCCAGCAGCCCACCGGGCCACAACTACCCGGCTACGGCTGCAACGTGCACGAGATTCAGCCGCTCGCCGATGCCAGCCGGATTCTGATCAGCCAGTGCGGCAGCCTGTACGTCCTGGCGGGCGAACACATCACGAAGATCGACACGGATCTGATCGACGCGGTTTGGGCCGGCAACATCACCGGCGCGGCAAGGCCAACATCCACCCCCTCTCTGCGGGGCAAGTGATCCCCACCACGACGCCCACCAGGGCGGGCAAGCGCCGCCGACCACGATCCGCGCGGTGCTGAAAGCGCCGTCGCCGGCCCAGTACGACCAGCCGTATTTGCAGCCCGGCGCCGTGTGCTGTTCCAGATCCGCTGCACACACGTTCCAGGTTTCCGGGAATCACATTCGAGATCCGGAAAGTGCTACGCGATTGACAAGTGAAAAAGGCGAGGTCAGAACTAAAGTCCGGATCCCCCCTTGGCAGGGGCATGATGACCCGGCTGAAGCTTTACCTCGCTAGGTATGTTGCCTTTCGGATGGCGTAGTCCTCCGTCAGGAGGTTGCCGGGTCGTTGTTCCGTGCCTCCCGCAAGAGCGCTTTGACGTCCCTTGGCCGGTGAATGATGGCCAGTACCGCCTGGGGGGCTTCGGCAGCGACGCGGGCCAGCAGCACAGGGCGTGACCTCCGGCGCCAGGTCAGCAACCAGCGCCAGAAGTCAAGCCGCTCACGTCCACGTCGCAATGCCCGCCAGGCGCAACGCCAGGTAGGGAGGTCGAACATGACGACCGTGTCAGCCCGGCGGAGCCGAACCTCGAGGACGTCGTAGGGGCCAAGATCACCGTCAAGGATCCACCGGGGTGGCGCGCAGAGCTCCTCCTGGCGCAGGGCCCAGAGCTCAGGCGGCGTTGGCTCGAGGGCAGAGGACCAGAACACCTTGTCGAGTTCGATGACCGGTATGGCCGTCTGTTTGCCGAGAGCTCGGGCGAAGGTCGACTTGCCGCACCCGCCCGGTCCGAGCACGACGACCCGTTCCATGGGCGTGACTGTACGGAGCCTGGCCTGGTCCGCTTGCTGGCGCAGGACGGTCCTCCCGGGTTCCGGCATGGTCGCGGGCCAACCCCGACTGGCCACGTCGAACGTCATGTCTGGTCAGAACGTCGCACTTCGGAGCGGCGCATAGCGAACTCGTGCAACGCCACCCCCGCGTGGGGTTTTGGCGGCACAAGACGACTCGCCGGCCCGTCCGAAGTGACGAATGAACCGCCCTGGGACAGCTGCCCCATCCGCCGCAGCGACCTCGACGAGTGGGCAGCCTCTTTCCAGGCGCCCGATGAAGCCGAACTGGCCTTGTTCGACTCTCCCTCCGATGCCACTTGAGCCTCATCCGGTAGCCGACCAACCCCACCAAAGACGCCTCCGCCCAGTACGGGCGGAGGCGTCTTCGTTTACGGAAGTTCGGGTCCGGTGAGATGACCAAGCCTTGAGCCCTGTCTCGCCGTCACCGTAAGGGGCACGGCTGGCGCGGGCCGCGGATTCCTGGACCCGGGCCGACAACATGTGCAACGTCACCCCCCACGTGTTGCCGTAGTGGCGTCAGGGGGGGGACGCAAGCTGGTCGATGGCTTCTATCCGCGTTTGCAGATCGACGAAGAAGGCGTCGGCGGACACCGCGTGAACCACTGTGCCGCGATGCTGCGTGATGAGCTTGCCGGCGACGGCGCCGGTGCTGCTTCTGCCATCCCAGTAGAGCGGATATCGACGCAGCTTGATCTTCTCGATGGCGGCGGTGAGCGCCCGGTCCCACTCCCCGGACCAACCGGCAATGATCAATCCGTACTCGTCGAAGACCCGACCCAGCAGCCCATTCCATCTTCTTGGGTAGCTGTCGAGTTCGTCGACTGTGTTGCGCATGTCGAGGTCCGCGTAGTCGCCGTGAAGCTTGATGACGGTTACACCCGCGTGCTGTAGCGGCGTCATGCCTGCCACTCCAGAGGCACGTGAGACCACCTGAGGCGAAACGCCAGCTTCTTCGAGCGCGCGCTCTATCAGTCGGTCGAAGTTGGTAGTCAGAATCACCCTGAAATAGCCACGTTTCGCGAGTTCCGCTATCGCGCGGTGCACTGGGCTGGGAACCTTCCGTCCGGCCTCGGGCTCGTCCTCAGACGGCTCGAAGAAGCCGGCAAGCAAAGCCTGTCGGGCCGCCGGAGTACGGCCTGCCGCGCCGAGCAGATTGGAATAGCCGAGGGGCTGGCCGTCTCCATGCGCGAGCCACCAACCGTCCGGATCTGCTGCGGCCTCGTCCGCCGCCGCCGGGTTGTTGGGATCGGTCGCTGCCGCGAACCGGCGGATGAGCGCTTGGACGACTCCCCAGCCGGTCGGGATTCCGGCGCCTGTCGAGACTCCTGAGCCAATCAGCAACGCATAGACACCCGGTTGGGAATGGACTCCTGCGGCTAGCTGAACCTCCGACGACAACGCTGATGACGGCATGGGTTGACCCCGTAGTGCCGGTCATGGACCAAACGAGTTCTGGTCGTGGAAACCAGATCCGACCATGATCGCGGCAGACCTGCCGTTGGGTAGGTTAGGGCAGCCGTGTGAGGCCTGCGCGCCCTGACCTCATCGGCATTCGACAGCCAGTCGAGGCCGTCGCGACCGGTGGTGGTTCTCGTCCTGTGGCTGGCGCATCTGCTCGTCGAAGGTACGACCCGGCAACCTAGTAGTGACAGCAATAGTGACAGCAACGCGACCTGGACTTGCGTGCACCCCGGTTGACCGCGCTGGACCTCCCCCATGCTCTGACCTGCGGTCGAGCGACTTCCTTGGACTTGCCTAGACCTCCCGCCTGTACCTGGGGGTCAAGGGGTCGCAGGTTCAAATCCTGTCGTCCCCGACACTGTCGCCCCGACAGAAGAAAGCGCAGGTAGCAGGCGTTGTTGGTTCTTTGCGAGAGCTTGACGGACCTCGCTATACCCCAACCGCTACCCAACGCCGTTACTGCCACCGCAGCGCCGACGCGAGCACGTCCGCGGCCTCCCGCTGCTGCTGAGGCATCACGTAGCTGTAGATGTCCATGGTGATGGCGATCCCGGAGTGCCCT
>CAVQDA010000006.1:0-739543 GCA_963711145.1 uncultured Actinomycetota bacterium | reverse complement strand
GCCGCGCCCCGCTCGTTCCGCCTCTCGCGCATCCTGGCCCCGGTGCGCATGATCGGGCCGGGCGGCGCGGTCGCCGTGCCGCCGGGGGTCGACCTCCTTGGCATGGTCCGCCGCACCGTCGAGCCGCCGCCGGTGACGGGCACGGCCCGCGTGTGGGTCGCCGCCGGGCGCGCGCACGGCCTGCGCCGGCTCGGTCGCCTGGTCGCCCACCGGGAGCGGAACGGGCGGCCGGGCGACGAGCTGGAGCTCGACCTGCGCCGGGTCGACACGGTCGCGCGCTGGATCGCCGGGCACGGGCCGGACGTCGTCCCGCTCGGCCCGGAGGCGCTGGTCTCGGCGGTGCGCGCGAGCTGGGCGGCGGCCGCGGCGGCGCACGAGGCCGCCGACCCGGTGCCCGCGCCGTGAGCCCGCCGGCGGCCGGGCCGTGACGGGCCGGAGCACCACCGAGCGGCTGCCGCGGCTGCTGTCGCTCGTGCCGTACCTGCTCGCCCGGCCCGGCATCCCGATCGCCGAGGCCGCGGCCGACTTCGGCATCGAAGAGCAGCAGCTGCGCCGCGACCTGGACCTGCTGTGGATGTGCGGCCTGCCCGGCTACGGGCCCGGCGACCTGATCGACCTGTCGTTCTCCGGCGACACCGTGACCGTCACCGAGGACGCCGGGCTGCGCCGGCCCGTCCGGCTGACGACGGCAGAGGCGACGGCGTTGCTGGTCGCGCTGCGGACGCTCGCCGACGTGCCCGGCGTGGTCGACACGGCCGCGGTGCGGCTGGCGACGGCCAAGATCGAGCGCGCCGTCGGGGACGCGGGCCCCGCGCCGGTCTCCGTCGACCTGCCCGGGCCGGACGTGGAGCTGGAGGGCAGCGTGACGGCCGCGGTCCGCGACGCGCTCGCCGCCGGTCGCGCGCTGCGGATCCGCTACTACACCGCCGGCCGGGACGCCGTGTCCCGGCGCACCGTCGACCCGATGCGGCTGCTCATCGTCGAGGGGCGGAGCTACCTCGAGGCGTGGTGCCGCCGCGCAGAGGGCGTCCGGCTGTTCCGCCTGGACCGCGTGGAGGACGTGGAGATGCTCGACGAGCCTGCCGCGCCGCCCCCGGACGCGCACCCCACCGACACCTCGACGGGGCTGTTCCATCCCTCGGCCGACCATCGCACCGCCGTGCTGCTGCTGGGCCCGGAGGCGCACTGGGTGGCGGAGTACTACCCGGTCGACGGCGTCGCGGAGGAGCCGGACGGGCGGCTGCGGGTGCGGATGCGCTTCGCCGACGCGGCGTGGCTCGCGCGGCTCGTGCTCGGGCTCGGTGGCGGAGCGCAGGTGGTGGAGCCGGCCGACCTGGCCGAGCTGGTCGGACGCCGCGCGCGTGCCGCGCTGGCGGGTGGGGAGGAGCCGTGCCGGTGACCGTCGTGACCTGGCTGGTGGTGGTCGTCGGCGTGGTGGTGCTGGTCGGGGTGCTGCTCATGGCGCTCGGCCACGTGCGCCGCTTCGCCGCGGCGCGCGGCGTCGCGACCCGCGACATCGCCACGGCGACGGCGGAGCTGCGCGCGATCGCAGCGGCCCGCCCGCACCGGGCACCCTGAACAGCCGGGGACCCGGATCCTGACCGGATCCTGACCCGCGCCGCCCGGCCGCCGGGGCCGCGCCGCGTAGAGTGACGCGGTAGTACCTGACCACGGCGGAAGGACGCGACCATGGGCAGCCTCGGCTGGCCGGAGATCCTGATCATTCTCGGCGTGCTGGTGCTGCTGTTCGGCGCGAAGCGGCTGCCGGACATGGCCCGCTCCGTCGGCCAGTCGGCGCGCGTGTTCAAGGGCGAGATGAAGGGCCTGCGCGATGACGGCGGCGACCACGGCCGCGCGGACGACGCGCCGCGGCCGCAGGTCGAGTCCCGGCCCGAGCCGCAGGTCGAGCCGCGGGCAGAGCCGCGCACGGAGCCCCGGTCCGAGCCCGGCCCCCCTCCGGGTCAGTAGGTCGTCCCGCGCGCCGTGACCCGCCTCTCCCTGCGCCGCCGGGGCAAGCCCGCGAACCCCGACGGCACGATGACGCTCGTCGAGCACCTCTACGAGCTGCGTCACCGGCTCGCGATCGCGCTCATCGCGATCGTCATCACCACGGTCTTCGGCTACATCTGGTTCGGGACGGCGCTGTTCGGCTGGCCGAGCCTCGGCGACGTCCTCAAGGGCCCCTACTGCGCGATCCCGATCACCGAGCGCGCCACCTTCACCGCCGACCCCACCCGCTGCGTCCTGTTCGGCACGGGCCCGTTCGACCAGTTCGCGCTGCGGCTGAAGGTCGGCGTCACGGCCGGCGTCGTGCTGGCCTGCCCGGTCTGGCTCTACCAGATCTGGGGGTTCATCACCCCGGGCCTGTACGCCAAGGAGCGCAAGTACGCGCTGACGTTCGTCACCTGCGCGGCCGTGCTGTTCGTCACCGGCGCCGTGCTGGCCTACTTCGTCGTGTCCCAGGGCCTGCGGTTCCTGCTGCAGGTCGGGTCGGACGTGCAGGTCACGGGCCTGTCCGGGGACGCGTACTTCTCGTTCGTCATCGCCCTGCTGGTGATCTTCGGCGTGAGCTTCGAGCTGCCGCTGCTCGTCGTCATGCTCAACGCCGTCGGCGTACTGACCTACGAGCGGCTCAGGGCGTGGCGCCGGGGGCTGATCTTCGGGCTGTTCGTGTTCGCGGCCGTCGCGACGCCGGGCCAGGACCCGATCTCGATGACGGCGCTGGCGCTCGCGCTGACCGCGCTGTTCGAGGTCGCGATCCAGATCGCCAGGGTCCGCGACCGCGGCCGGGCCCGGCGGCGCCGGGAGGAGGGCTGGGACGACTGGGACCCCGACCGCCCCAGCCCGCTCGACACCGCGCCGAGCAGCATCGAGCCGACGTCCCCGGTCACGCCGTCGGGCGTAGCGCCGCGCGCCCCCGAGCCCGACCGGCTGGACGACGTCACCTGACCCGCGCGCGTGTGCGACGCTGGATCCGTGGCCAGAAGTTCGCCGGCCGAGCCGGCCCGGGCTCCCGCGGAGGCCTACGCCGCCGCCCGTGACCGCGCCGCCCGCCCCCTCCTCGCCGCCTTCGCCGGCAGCATGCCCTTCGAGCTCGACCCGTTCCAGGTCCGCGCCTGCGCTGCCCTGGAGGACGGACACGACGTACTGGTCTGCGCCCCGACGGGCGCCGGCAAGACGGTCGTCGGCGAGTTCGCCGTCGAGCTGGCGCTGGCGAAGGGCCTGCGCTGCTTCTACACGACGCCGATCAAGGCGCTGTCCAACCAGAAGTACGCCGACCTCGTCGCGCGCCACGGGACGGCGGCGGTCGGGCTGCTGACCGGCGACACCGTCGTCAACGGCGACGCGCAGGTCGTCGTCATGACGACCGAGGTGCTCCGCAACATGATCTACGCGGGCTCCGGCCAGCTGGAGCACCTGGGTCACGTCGTCATGGACGAGATCCACTACCTGGCCGACCGCTTCCGCGGCGCGGTGTGGGAGGAGGTCATCCTCCAGCTGCCCCGGCACGTCGGGCTCGTGGGGCTCTCGGCCACGGTGAGCAATGCCGAGGAGTTCGGCGACTGGCTGGTCACCGTGCGCGGCGACACGACCGTGGTCGTCGACGAGGACCGGCCCGTGCCGCTGTGGCAGCACATGATGGTCGGCCCGCGCCTGTTGGACCTGTTCGGCGGCGAGAACGCCGCGGGGGAGCTGGTCGTCGACCCCGTGCTCGTGCGCCACACCCGCGACGTCGAGCGGCAGAGCTCCGTGTGGGACCGGGGCCGTGGCCGCGGACCGCGGGGGCGCGACACGCGGTTCCGGCCGCCGTCGCGGGTCACCGTCCTCGACCGGCTCGACCGCGACGGCCTGCTGCCGGCGATCACGTTCGTCTTCAGCCGGGCGGGCTGCGACGCGGCGGTCGGCCAGTGCGTCCGGGCGGGCCTGCGGCTGACCACCGAGGACGAGGTCGAGCAGATCCGCACCATCGTCGACGCGCACACGGCCGACCTGCCCCACGGCGACCTGGCCGTCCTCGGGTACTGGGAGTGGCGGGAGGCACTCGAGCGCGGCATCGCGGCGCACCACGCCGGGCTGCTGCCCGCGTTCAAGGAGACGGTCGAGGAGCTGTTCGTGCGCGGCCTCGTGCGGGCCGTGTTCGCGACCGAGACGCTGGCGCTGGGCATCAACATGCCGGCCCGCACCGTCGTGCTGGAGCGGCTGGTCAAGTTCAACGGCGAGAGCCACGCCGAGCTGACGCCGGGGGAGTACACGCAGCTCACCGGGCGGGCCGGGCGCCGCGGCATCGACGTCGAGGGCCACGCCGTCGTGATCTGGCAGCCCGGCGTCGACCCCGAGCAGGTCGCGGGCCTGGCATCGACCCGGACGTACCCGCTGCGCAGCTCGTTCCGGCCGGGCTACAACATGGCCGTCAACCTCGTCGGGCGGCTCGGCACCGAGTCCGCGCGGGAGCTCCTCGAGCAGTCCTTCGGGCAGTTCCAGGCCGACCGGTCCGTCGTCGGCCTCGCGCGGCGCATCGAGCGCAACGCCGAGACGCTCGACGGGTACGCCGCCGCGATGCGCTGCCATCTCGGCGACTTCGCCGAGTACGCCTCGCTGCGGCAGCGCATCGCCGAGCGGGAGAAGGCGCTGTCGCGCACGGGTGCCGCGCAGAGCCGCCAGGCGGTCGCGGCGTCGTTGCGCGCGCTGCGGCCCGGGGACGTCGTCGCCGTGCCGTCGGGCCGCCGCGCGGGCCTGGCCGTCGTCCTGGACCCTGGTGTCGACCTGCGGGGCGACCCGGACGCGGACCCGCGGCCGCTCGTGCTGACCGAGGACCGCTGGGCGGGGCGCCTGTCGGCCGCCGACTTCCCCGTGCCGGTCGAGGCGCTCGGCCGGATGCGCCTGCCGAAGCGGGTCGACCACCGGGTGCCGCGGGTGCGCAGGGACCTCGCCTCCGCGCTGCGGAGCACGGGCATCGTCGCGCCGGATCCCGGCCGGCGTCGCGCCCGCGGCACGACGGACGACGACCCGGAGCTCGCGACGCTGCGGCGCGCGCTGCGGGCGCATCCCTGCCACGGCTGCGACGACCGCGAGGCCCACGCCCGGTGGGCCGAGCGGCACGCCCGGCTGGAGCGCGACACGGAGGCGCTGCGGCAGAAGGTGCGGGCCACGACCCACTCGCTCGCCCGCGCCTTCGACCGCATCCGCAAGGTGCTCGCCGAGCGCGGCTACCTCGAGGGCGAGGTGGTGACGCCGGACGGCGAGCGGCTCGCCCGCCTCTGGGGGGAGTCCGACCTGCTCACCGCCGAGTGCCTGCGGCACGGCGTGTGGGATGCGCTGGCGCCCGCCGAGCTCGCCGCCGTGGTGTCCGCGCTGGTCTACGAGTCGCGGCGGGACCACGGGCCGATGCCGCGGGTGCCGTCCGGCCCCGTCGCGGAGGCGCTCGCCGCGACGACCGGGCTCTGGGCCGAGCTGGAGGCCGACGAGCGGCGCCACCGGGTCGACCGGACCCGGGAGCCCGATCCGGGGTTCGCCTGGCCGATGCACCGGTGGGCGCGCGGCGAGTCGCTCGCCGCCGTCCTGCGCGCGGCCGAGGACAACGGCGCCGAGCTGTCCGCCGGCGACTTCGTCCGGTGGTGCCGCCAGGTCCTCGACCTGCTCGACCAGATCGCCGGTGTGGCCGACCGCGGCCGCGGGGTGGGCCGCGCGGCTGTGCAGGCCGCCGCGGCGGTGCGCCGCGGGGTGGTGGCCGTCGGGGCGGTCTGACCTCACGTTCCTGCCGCCGCGCGGCGGGGTGTGCTTGGATCGGCGCAGACCGCCCGGACCGGGCCCGGCCCGGGGGCGAGCGACGACGCGGCCAGCGGCGCGACGGGCAAGCCGAGGAGGACGCCATGACCGACCCGGACTCCGGGACCGGCTCCGGCAGCTCCGACGCGCCCGCCGAGCCGCCCGCGTGGGGCCGGCCACCTGCCGGCGGCTGGGGAGCGCCCCCACCTGCCGACGCGCCGGCGTCACCGCCTGCGGGTCCGTCCGACGCGGCCGACCAGGACCGGACCCAGGTCGTCGACCCGTCCGTCTGGCGCCGCCCGGACACCGCCGGCGGGGACGCCGGGGGCGAACCCACCCGGGCCGTGCCCACCTGGTCCGGCGACGACGAGCACACCGTGGCCGTCGACACCCGCACGTTCCGCGCCGCCGGAGCGCAGGGCGGTGCCCCGGCCGGGCCGCCGCCCGGCACCGGCCAGCCGGGTGCGCCCGCGCCGCCGCCACCCGGCTGGGGGCCGCCCGACGGGGCTGCCGCGGCATGGGGGTCGCCCGAGCCCGGACGGGGCGCCTCCCCGCCGGCATGGGGGCCGCCGCCCGGAACGCCGGCGGCCCCGGCCTCGTGGGGTCCGCCCGCACCGGGGACGGCGGAAGCGCCCACGACGTGGGGTCCGCCCGTCGGCGCCGCCCCGCCGGGTGCCGGGCCGTGGGGTCCTGCGGCCCCCGGAGCGGCACCGCCGGGAGCCGCACCGCCCGCATGGGGCCAGCCAGGGCAGGCCGGCGCCGGCTGGTCGTCGGGCGGCTGGGACCGGCCCCCGGCCGCCGACCCCGCGGCCGTGACCGCCCCCGAGTGGGGCCCACCCGACAGCGCGGACGGCACCGCGACGACGGCCTGGGGCCAGCCGCCGGCGTGGGGCGCGCCCGGCGACGCGACGGCCCGCCAGGGGGCCTGGTCCGGGCTGCCCGACGCACCGCCCCTCCCGGAGCCCGGTCCCGCGCCGCCGCGCAGGCGCAGGCGCGGCCTGCTGGTCGTGGCGGTCGTCGCCGTCGTGGTCGTCGTGGCCGGCGTCGCGTTCGCGATCCTCGGGCCGAACCTGTTCGCCACCCGGTTCGACCGGACCGCCCTGCAGCAGGGGGTCTCGAAGATCCTCACCGACTCCTACCACCTCACCGGCGTCACGGACGTGACCTGCCCGGACGGCGTGAAGGTCGAGCCGGGCGGCACCTTCACCTGCCAGGCCACGATCGGTGGGGCCCGCAAGTCGGTGCCGGTGCAGATCACGTCCAACACCGGCACCTACGAGGTCGGGTTCCCGCAGTAGGCCGTGCGCACCGACCCGATGACCGACGCCCTGCCCACGGACCTGGTCCGCCCGCTGCGCGCCGACGAGCTGCGCGCCGGCGCCGACCTGTTCCGGGGCGCCCTGCTGGGCCGGCCGCTCGACGACCGCTTCTGGGCACGGGTCACCGCCGTCGCGGACGCCGAGCCGGACCGGGCGCTGGGCGTGCTGGAGGGCGACACGCTCGTCGCGACGGCCCGCTCGTTCGGCACCCGCACGGCGGTCCCCGGCGGGGCCGTGCTGGACCTGGCGGCCGTCACCGGGGTCGGGGTCCGCGCGGACCGGACGCGCCGTGGTCTGCTCAGCGCGTTGATGCGCGCCCAGCTCGACGACCTCGTCGCGCGGGAGGAGCCGCTCGCGGCGCTGCACGCGACGCAGGCCCGGATCTACGGCCGGTTCGGCTACGGGATCGCGACGCGCGCCCGCGCGCTGTCGGTCCGCCCCGGCCGGGCCTTCCGGCCCGCGGTCCCCGTCGGCGAGGTCCACGTCGTGGACGCCGGCTCGGCCGAGCCGGCGGCCGTCCACGAGCGGCTCGCGCTGGCCCGTCCCGGCGGGATCGAGCGCTCGCCGCGCTGGTGGGCGGGCGCGGCGGCGATGCAGGAGCGCGACCGGCTCCTGATGCTCGCCGCTGTCCACACCGGAGCCGGCGGGCCCGACGGGTTCGCCGTGGCCGAGGTGCGCGACGGCTCCGTGCTCGCCGTGCACGACCTGCATGCGGCGGAGCCGGCCGCGGCGGCCGGGCTGTGGCGGTTCCTGCTCGGCGTCGACCTCGTGGAGCGGGTGACCGCCGTCCGCCGGCCCCTCGACGAGCCGCTGGAGCTGCTGCTGGCCGACCCGCGGGACGTGACGGTCACAGGGCTGGCCGACGAGCTGTGGCTGCGGCTCGTCGACGTGCCGACGGCGCTCGCCGCCCGGTCGTGGGGCGCGGCCACGCCGCTGCTCCTCGGCGTCCACGACCCGTTCCTGCCGGACAACGCGGGCGTCTACCGGATCGCCCACGGCGCCGCCGAGCGCGTCGAGCCGCTGGGTGGCCCGGTGGCCCCGCAGCTCGAGACGGACGTCGCGGGGCTGGCGATGGCCTACCTCGGTGACCGGCGCCCGTCCGAGCTCGTCGCGACGGGCTGGTGGACGGCCGTCGACCCGGCCGCGGTGCCGGAGGCGGACGCCGCGTTCGCCACGGACGCCGTCCCGTGGTGCGGCACGATGTTCTGACCCGGCGCGCCCCCGCCCTGCCGCTACCGGGAGCCGGCGAGGGCCTTCGTCAGGCGCCCGACCGGGCCGTCGAGGCCCCAGCGGGACGAGAGCTCGGCCAGCGCGTCCGGGTCGAGGGGGGCCGCGGGCAGCGCGTCGGGGCGGTCGAGGCGCACCGGCGCGTCCACCGCGACCCGCACGACCGGCTCGACGACCGCCAGGTAGCCCGCGGCGGCCGCCAGCTTGGCCCGCACCGGCGGGGTCATCCTGCTGTCGGCCCGGTCGAGCACGGCGGCGCAGAGGTCGGTCCAGCCCTCGAAGCGGCCCACGAGCGTCGCCGCCGTCTTGGCCCCGATGCCCGGCACGCCCGGCAGGCCGTCGGACGCGTCGCCGCGCAGCATCGCCATCTCCGCGTACGCCGCTCCCGCGCGCTGCGCCGGCACGCCGTACTTGGCCGCGACCTCGACCGGACCCAGCTGCTCGGCCTTGTTCAGGCCGCGCCCGACGTAGAGCAGCCGGACCGGCACGGGCTCGTCGCGCACGATCTGCATGAGGTCGCGGTCACCGGAGACGGCAAGGACGGGGTCGTCGGCCTCGGTCGCGGCCAGCGTGCCGATGACGTCGTCGGCCTCGTAGCCCTCGGCGCCGCCGGTCGCGATCCCGGCCGCGGCCAGCACGTCGAGGATGATCGGGACCTGCGGCGCGAGCAGGTCCGGCACCTCCTCGGGCACGCCGACCGGGGCCGTCTCCGGCTCGCCCGGCACCCGGTGCGCCTTGTAGCTGGGCAGCGCCTCGACCCGGAACGCCGGGCGCCAGTCGAGGTCCAGGCAGGTGACCAGGCGGCCGGGCCGCTGCTCGGTGACGAGGCGGGCGACCATGTCGGTGAACCCCCGGACGGCGTTGACCGGCGTGCCGTCCGGCGCGGTGATCGAGTCCGGCACGCCGTAGAAGGCGCGGAAGTACAGGCTCGCGGCGTCCAGGAGCATGAGCGGCGCAGGCGGGGTCACATCCGGCAGCTTGCCCGAATACGCTGGCCGCCATGACACCGGCTCAGTACGCCGAGCGCCTGCGCCGCGCCGGAGAGGTCGCCGCCGCCCGGGACGTCGACCTCCTGCTCGTCACGCCCGGCACCGACCTGCGGTACCTGATCGGCGCCGACACCGCGACGCACGAGCGGCTGACCTGCCTCGTCATCCCCGCCACCGGGCATCGGGCGCCGCCCGCCCTGGTCGTGCCCGAGCTGGAGGCGCCAGGGTTCGCCCACCTGCCGCTGGCCGACCTGGGCGTCGACGTCGTCACGTGGCAGGACCACGAGGACCCGTACCTGCTGGTCAGCGATCTCGCCGGCGGCCCGACCCGGGTCGCGGTCGCCGACTCGATGCCCGCCGCGCACGTCTTCGGCGTCCGGGACGTCCTGCCCGAGGCCACGCAGACCCTCGCCGGGCCGGTCCTGCGCGAGCTGCGGATGCGGAAGGACGCGGCCGAGATCGCCGAGCTGCGCGCGGCCGGCGCGGCGATCGACCGGGTGCACGCCCGCATGGGTGAGTTCCTCAAGCCGGGTCGCACCGAGGCCCAGGTCGCCGCGGACATCGCCGCCGCGATCGTGGAGGAGGGCCACACGGAGGCCGCGTTCGTGATCGTGGGGTCGGGCCCGAACGGTGCCAGTCCCCACCACGACGTCTCCGACCGGGTGATCGAGACCGGGGAGCTCGTCGTGATCGACATCGGCGGCCCGCTGCCGAGCGGCTACAACAGCGACTCGACGAGGACCTACGCGGTGGGCTCCGAGCCGCCGGCCGCGGTCCGCGAGGCCTACGCCGTCCTGCTGGACGCGCAGGAGCGCTCGGTCGCGAGCGTCCGGCCCGGCGTCACGGCCGAGCAGGTCGACGCCGCGGCGCGCGGCCCGATCACCGCGGCCGGCCTGGGGGAGCGGTTCATCCACCGCACCGGCCACGGCATCGGCCTCGACGTCCACGAGGACCCCTACATCGTCGCCGGCAACGCCACGGTCCTCGAGCCGGGGATGGCGTTCTCGGTCGAGCCGGGCGTCTACCTGGCCGGGGAGTGGGGCGCGCGGATCGAGGACATCGTCGTCGTCACCGAGACCGGTGGCGAGCGGCTCAACCAGCGGCCGCGGGAGCTGTTGGTGCTGGGCTGACCGGAGGAGGAGCTCGTCCCATGACCTCGACACTGACCCGCCCGCGACAGGGCCGGGTGATCGCCGGCGTGTGCGCAGGGCTCGCCGAGCGTTTCGGCTGGAACGCCAACGTCGTGCGGCTGCTCTTCCTGGTGTCCTGCCTGCTGCCCGGGCCCCAGTTCCTGGTCTACCTCGTGCTCTGGGCACTCATCCCGCAGCGGGACGCGTAGGCCGCCGCGCGCCCGGCCACGCGGGCGTGCCATCATGTCCGGCGTGACGGAGCTGACGAGCGGCGTGCTGTGCCGCTGTCCGGGCTGTTGTCGCTGCTGTCGCAGCTGACCGGCCCCTGCTCCTGCTCACCTCCCGGGATCTCCTGTGCTCGACCTGCGCGGTCACACCGTCCTCGCCGTCCACGCCCACCCCGACGACGAGGCCATCTTCACCGGCCTCACGCTGCGCCGGCTCGCCGACGCGGGCGCGCGCACGGTCCTCGTGGTCGCCACCGCCGGTGAGCTCGGCACGTCCCGGGTCCCGCTGCGCCGCGGCGAGACCGTGCCGCAGCGGCGCGTCGCCGAGCTCGAGCGGGCCGCCGAGCTGCTGGGCGTCGCCCGGCTCGTGCTGCTGGGCCGCCGCGACTCGGGCCTGCCGGGCTGGGAGAGCGGGCAGCACGCCCGCGCGCTCGCCGCGGCCGACCCGGTGCAGCTCGCCGGCGTCGTCGCCACGATCGCCGACGCCGAGGGCGCGGCGACCCTCGTGCACGACGACGACCAGGGCATCTACGGCCACCCCGACCACCGGGCGGTCGCGCGGATCGGCGCGCTGGCCGCGGAGCTGACGGGCGCGGCGGCCTACCGCACGACCGTCGACCGTGAGCACCTGCACGTCAGCGCGCGCGGTGCCCACCTCGTGCACGGCGCGGCCCGGTCGGCGGGCGTGCCGTTCGGGCGGGTCACCGCCGAGATCACGCTGGCGATCGGCGGGACGGACGCCGAGCTGGCCCGCAAGCGCGCGGCGATCACCGCGCACGCCAGCCAGATCGCGCCCGCGAACGTCCCGGATGCCGGGTTCGCCGACGCCTACGGCCTGGAGTGGTTCCGTCGCTCCGGGCCGCCCGGCGTCCTCGACGCGCTGGGCAACGCCCACCTGCTCACGGGCCCGACCACCCGCGAGTCGGGCTCTGAGCCGGCCCGAGTCGCGCCCTGAGCCAGCCGGAGTCCGGGCCGGGGCGGACGGCGGCACCCGCCCATCGCGGGCCACGTGCTGCCCCGGAGCACCCGCTCCGGGGCCGGGAGCATGCGAGCCACCTGCGGCCCGCTCCGCCGATCACCCCTCGGGCCGGCCACGGTGATCGCCGGGACGGGGAGATGCGGGTCGCATGCGGCCCTTGAGCACCCGTTGCGGCGATCACCCCGGGCCGCGCCACGTCGGTCGCCGAGACCGGACGTCCGCGAGCCGGGGTCTCGACCGACGTGACGGAGGGCCCGCGCCGGACGGGCCCGGACCTGAGCCGCGGCCCCGCCTGGCCGAGAGCGCGACCCCGCCTGGCCGAGAGCGCGACTCGGGCTGGCCGAGACCCCGACTCGCGGGTCGGTCCTGGCTCACGGCGGGTGGACACGGCGGCGCCGTAGGCTCTCCCCGTGGCCGCCCCCGCCGTCGATCCCGTGCCGCCGGAGCCCGCGCGGCCCGGCCCCCGGGCCGACCCGGCGCGACCGGACACGAGGGATCCAGGCCGCGGCCGGGTCCGGCGGCCGTTGGCCCCGCCATCGCGCGGCACGCTCGCCCGCGTCGGGGTGGCAGCCGTGGGCGGTGCCCTGCTCTACGTCAGCTTCCCGCCGCGGCCGCTGTGGTGGCTCGCGCTGCCGGCGCTGGCGCTGCTCGGGGCCCTCGTGCGGGGCCGCAGGGCCCGGGCCGGGTTCGGGTACGGCTTCGTGTTCGGGTTCGCCTTCCTGCTGCCGCTGCTGCACTGGATCAGCACGCTCGTCGGGCCGGTGCCGTGGGTGGCGCTGGTCGTGCTGGAGGCCCTGTTCGTCGGGCTGGGCGGCGCGGGGATGGCGCTGGTGTCGCGGTTGCCGGCCACCCCCGTCTGGTCGGCGGCCGTCTGGGTCGCCTCCGAGGCCCTGCGCGGCAGCGTCCCGTGGGGCGGGCTGCCGTGGGGCCGCGTCGGGTTCGGCCAGCCGGACGGTCCGCTCCTGCCCGTCGCGGCGATCGGCGGCGAGCCGCTCCTGTCCTTCGTGACGGTGCTGGCCGGGCTCGCGCTCGGGGAGCTGGTGCGGCGGCTGGTCACCGACCGGCGTCCGCGGGCGCTGGCGGCGCCGCTGGCCGCCGCCGTGCTGGCGATGGCGGCCGGCCCGCTCGCGGCGCTCGTGCCGCCGCTGTCGGGCGGTCCCGGCCGCACGGTGACGATCGCGGCGGTCCAGGGCAACGTGCCGCGGCTCGGCCTGGACTTCAACGCCCAGCGGCGCGCGGTCCTCGACGACCACGTCAAGGAGACGCTGGTCCTGGCCTCCGACGTGGCCGCCGGCCGCCAACCGCGGCCCGACCTGGTGATCTGGCCGGAGAACTCCTCCGACATCGACCCGCTGCGCAACCCGGACGCCGCCGCCCAGATCGAGCGGGCCGCGGAGGCGGTGAACGTCCCGATCCTCGTCGGGGCCGTGCTGATCAACCCGGACGGGCGCACGACCAGCAACTCCGCGCTGGTCTGGCAGCCGGGCGTGGGGGTCGTCGACCGGGCCGACAAGCGCCGCGTGCAGCCGTTCGGCGAGTACATGCCGTGGCGCAGCTTCTTCGCACTGTTCTCCCCCTACGTCGACCGCGCGGGGTACTTCGTCCCCGGCACCGGTCCCGGCGTGGTGCACATGGCCGGGGTCACGGTGGGCGTCACGATCTGCTGGGAGGTCGCCTTCGACGACCTGACGGAGTCCAGCGTCGAGAACGGCGCGCAGGTGCTCGCCGTGCCCAGCAACAACGCCACGTTCGGGTTCACCGAGATGACCTACCAGCAGATGGCGATGTCGCAGGTCCGTTCCGTCGAGCACGACCGCACGTCGATCATCGCGACGACGAGCGGGGTCAGCGCCACGATCGACCCGGACGGTACGGTCACAGCCAGCACGCGCCAGTTCACGCCCGCCTACCTGGTCGATCGGACCGTCCTGAAGGACACCACTACGCTGGCGACCCAGCTGGGATCGGTTCCCGACTGGGTACTGATCGGCGTGGGCGTGGCGGCCATGGCGTACGCCGTGGTCAGGACGAGAAGGGCGGGAAAGGACGCGCATGGTTGAGCCCCTGGCTCCGGTGCTGGTGGTGATCCCGACGTACGAGGAGCGGGAGAACCTCGGGCCCCTGCTGGCCAGGCTGCGCACGGCTGTGCCGGATGCCGACGTGCTCGTCGTCGACGACGCGAGCCCCGACGGCACCGGTGAGCTCGCCGACGAGATCGCCTCGGCCGACCCGCGGGTGCGGGTGCTGCACCGCGGCGGCAAGGACGGGCTCGGCGCGGCCTACCTGGCCGGGTTCGAGGCCGCGCTGGAGGGCCCCTACCGGGTCGTCGTCGAGATGGACGCCGACGGCTCGCACGCCCCGGAGGACCTCCCCGCGCTCCTCGCCGCCCTGCGTGACGCCGACCTCGTGCTCGGCTCCCGCTACGTCCACGGCGGCCAGGTCGTCAACTGGCCCGCACACCGCTGGCTGATCTCGCGGATCGGCAACCTGTACTCCCGGCTCGCCCTCGGCGTCGGCATCCGCGACATCACCGGCGGCTACCGCGCCTTCCGCCGGGAGGTCCTCGAGGAGCTCGACCTGACGACCGTGTCGTCACAGGGCTACTGCTTCCAGGTCGACATGGCGTGGCGGGCCGTGCGCGGCGGGTTCCGCGTCCGCGAGGTGCCGATCACCTTCACCGAGCGGGAGCGCGGCGCGTCCAAGATGAGCAGCGGCATCGTCGCCGAAGCGCTCTGGCGGGTGACGCGCTGGGGCGCGGCCCGGGCGGTGCGCCGCAGCGAGCCGTCGCCGGTGCGCCCGCCGGAGCCGGGTCCGGACGACCCGCCGCACCCGGCGCCCGAGATGCGGGAGGCGGTGTGAGCGCCGATCCGAGCGGCGCTCCCGCCCGCGAGGAGCTGAGCTGGGACCTGTTCGGCATCGCCTCGCGGGAGCTGGCCGAGCAGGTCGCTGCGGACGACTACCGGCCCGATATCATGCTCGCCATCGCCCGGGGCGGCCTGTTCGTGGCCGGCGCGCTGGGCTACGCGCTCGACGTCAAGAACCTGCACGTCGCCAACGTCGAGTTCTACACCGGCGTCGACCGGCGCCTCCCGGTGCCGATCATGCTGCCGCCGGTCCCGAACGCGGTCGACCTGTCCGGGCAGCGGGTGCTCGTCGCCGACGACGTGGCCGACACCGGCGCGACCCTCAAGCTCGTGCGCGACTTCTGCGTCGAGACCGTCGCCGAGGTCCGCTGCGCCGTCGTCTACGAGAAGCCGCACTCCACGGTGGCGTGCGAGTACGTCTGGCGGCGCACCGATATGTGGATCAACTTCCCCTGGTCGACGCAGCCGCCGGTCGTCGATCGCGCCGGCCAGGTGCTGGACGCATGACGAAGGGCCGGAGACCGAGGTCTCCGGCCCTTTCGCCGCGCCCCGATGGGGCGCCCTGGTCCGTCAGGCGATCTCGGCGCGCCGCTCGGCGAGCAGCTCCAGCCGCTCGTTCAGCAGGACCTCGAGGTCGGCGAGCGAGCGCCGCTCGAGCAGCATGTCCCAGTGCGTGCGCGGCGGCTTCGCCTTGCGCTGTTCGGGCTCCACGCCGTCGACCAGCTTCGAGATGCTGCCGTGCAGGCGGCACTCCCACGTGTGCGGGGCCTCGGCGTCGTTCGCGAAGGGCACCTCGAACTCGTGTCCGCGCGGGCACGCGTACCGCATCGACTGCCGCGGCGCCAGGTCGTGATTGCGGTCCGTCTCGTAGCTGACAGCCCCGAGCCGGCTGCCACGGAGCACGCGGTCGGCCATGCGCCATCCTTTCGTTCACGGGCCGGAAGCCACTCCCGACCCTCACCACCACGGGGTGTAACGTCTAGCGGACCAGACGCCATTCCCGCCTTCGGGCCGGATCCGCCGAGGTGACCGTGACATGCGACGGCCACCGGACGTTTGCCGGCCCGATCGTTGAGTGTCCTCTATTTGCGGCGGGTACACATCTCGATGTGACGTGTCACCTTGATGTGACTTAGGTCACGTGCCTGACGCGCAGTGTTTACACGGCCGCCGGGCGGGCGTCACCGGCGGTCGGCGCCGCCACGCGCAGCAGCGCGACGAGCCCGGCCGCGAGCACCACGAGGATGCCCACGATGCCGGCGCGCTGTACCCCCGTCACCGTGATGAACAGGCCGAACAGCGTCGGGGCGAGGAACGACACCGCCCGGCCCGTCGTGGCGTAGAGCCCGAACATCTCGCCCTCGTGCCCGGGCGGCGTGATGCGCGCGAGGAAGGTCCGCGACGACGACTGGGACGGGCCGACGAACAGCGTCAGGAACAGGCCGAGAACCCAGAACGCCGCGGGACCGGACAGGAACAGCAGGATGACGCCCGCCACGATGAGCCCGCACAGCGAGCCGACGACCACGGCCTTCGGGCCGATGCGGTCCTCCAGCACGCCGCCCGTCAGCGCCCCGGCGGCGGCGGTCACGTTGGCGACGATGCCGAAGATCAGCACGTCGGACGGGTTGATGCCGTAGACGGTGACCGCCAGGACCGCCCCGAACGTGAAGACCCCGACGAGGCCGTCGCGGTAGAGCGCGCTGGCCGCCAGGAACCAGACGCAGCGCCGGTCGACGCGATACAGCTCCCGCAGGTCACGACCGAGCCGCCGGTAGGAGCCGACGACGCCGAGCCGGGCCGCGGTGGCGTCGGTCGGGGGCACCTCGGGGACCTCGACGAACAGCGGGACCGCCAGCACCGCGTACCAGGCCGCCGCGGCGAGCGCGACGGACCGGATGTTCAGCCCGTCGGCCGTGGGGACGTGCAGCAGGCCGCCGTCGCCCGCGATCAGGCCGAGGTAGACGGCCAGCAGGAGCACGATGCCGCCGAAGTAGCCCATCGACCAGCCGAAACCCGAGACGCGGCCGATCGTGTCCGGCGTGGAGACCTGTCGCAGCATCGCGTTGTACGAGACCGTCGCGAGCTCGTAGAAGATCGACCCGAGGCCGAGCAGGACGAGGCCCGGCGCGAGCCAGTGGTAGTCGTCGCGCACGACGAACAGGCCCAGGATCGACGCGATGCACAGCACGGTCCAGAGGCCGGTCGCGCGCTTGCGGCGGCCGGCGGCGTCGGCGCGCTGCCCGATGACCGGCGCCATCAGCGCGATGAGCAGCCCGGCCGCGCCCGTCGCGTACCCGAGCCAGGCGTTGGCGTCGATCGGGCCGGGCAGTCCCTTGCCGACCGCGTCGGTGAGGTAGACCGAGAAGACGAACGTGAGAATCACGGCGTTGTAGGCCGCGGAGCCCCCGTCCCACAGGGCCCACGCGACGACCCGGCGCCGCGGGATCTCGCTCACGGCCGCGACACTAGCGCTCCGCCCCGCTGCGATAGCCGCCATGACCGTCCCACACACCGCGCGTCTGCAGCACCTCGCGCAGCAGGTCGGGCCGGTCCGAGAGCAGCCCGTCGACGCCGAGGTCGAGCAGCCGGGCCATCTCCGCCGGCTCGTCGACGGTCCAGACGTGCACCTCGCGGCCGCCCGCGCGCGCCGTGCGCAGCAGGCCGGCGTCGACGACCGTGAGCGGGCCGACGCGGACCGGCACCTGGGCGAGGTCGCCGGCCAGCCGGAGCGACGGGATCCGCGCGAGCGGCCCGGGCAGCGCGTCCAGCCACGCGCGGCAGCGCAGGGCGAAGGCGTCGCGCTGGGCCATCGACGTGCACAGCCGCGGACCGCCCGCGGCCCGCGCCGCCGCGAGCCAGCGCTGGTCGAAGCCGCCGACGCACACCCGGTGCCAGGCGCCGGCCGCGGCGACGGCGGCGAGGGTCGGGGCGACCGCGGCGGCCGACTTCAGCTCGATGGTGATCCGCGTGTCGGGCAGGGCGGCGAGCACCGCGTCGAGCCGGGGGAGCGGCTCGCGCCCGCGCACCCGTACGGCGGCCAGCTCCGCGGCCGTCCGCTCGGCCAGCGGTCCGGCGGCGTCGGTCGTCCGGTCGAGCTGCGCGTCGTGGTGGACGACCGCGACGCCGTCGGCGCTCGCGTGGACGTCCAGCTCGAGGTAGGCGAACCCCTCCTCGACGGCCCTGGTGAACGCGGCGAGGGTGTTCTCGCAGCCCTCCAGGTCACCGAGATGCCAGCCGCGGTGGGCGTACGCGCGCGGGTACGGCCCGTCGAGGTAGGGGTGCACGGCCCCGATCGTGCCAGCCCGGCGGCCGCCGGGCGATCATGTCGCGGGGGCGGGCAGCCGCGGCCCGGGCCGCAGCAGCGGCGCCATGAGGTCCCCGTGCTCGGCGAGACGGGCCGGCAGCGCGGCGGCGGTGAACGTCAGATCCTCCGGCCGGCGGCACGCGCCGACCTCGTCCCAGGTCACCGGCGTCGCGACCGTCGGGCGGGCCCGGCCGCGCAGTGAGTAGCTGGCGATCGTCGTCTTGTAGGGGTTGTTCTGGCTCCAGTCCACGAAGACCTTGCCGCGGCGGCGGGCCTTGGCCATGACGGCGGTGACGCGCCCGGGCGTCTCCGCGGCCAGGTCCTCGGCCAGCGCCTTCGCGAACGCGGAGGTCTCCTCGGCGCGCTCGACGGTGACGGGCAGGTAGAGCTGCATGCCCTTGCCGCCCGACGTCCGCGGGCAGCAGGTGAGGCCGGCGTCGGCGAGCCGGTCGCGCAGGCGCAGCGCCACCTGCGCGCAGTCGACGACCGTGGCGCCCTCGCCGGGGTCGAGGTCGAACACGACGAGGTCGGGCAGCTCGCGCGCGTCCCGCGGGCCCAGCCGCCACTGCGGCACGTGCAGCTCGAGCGCCGCGAGGTTCGCGGCCCAGGCCAGGCCCTGCTCGTCCTCGATGACCGGGAAGTCGGCGTTCTCCGACCGGCCGCCGGGGGTGCCGACGCGGGCCGTCCGGATCCACGACGGGGCGTGGCGGGAGACGTCCTTCTCGAAGAACGACGGCTTCTCGACGCCGTCGGGCCAGCGCACGAGCGTCACCGGGCGGTCCCGCAGGTGCGGCAGCATGGCGTCGGCCACGGCGAGGTAGTGCGCGAGAACGTCGGCCTTGGTCGTGCCGGTCAGCGGGTACAGGATCTTGCGCGGGTTCGTGAGCCGGGACCGGCCGACCGCCTCCGGCGGCGCGGGCGGCGCGTCCACGGCGACGACCGCGGGGCTGCGCCGGCCGGGCAGGTAGGGCGCGTCCGGGTCCCGCGCGAGGATCTGCAGCTGCTGGCCGCGGACGGCGGCGACGACCTCCGGCCCGCCATCGGGGAACACGGGCGCGAGCCGCCAGTGCGGCCCGGCCAGCGGGAGCTCCTCCAGCAGCGCCCGCCGTTCGCGGAACGGCAGCGGGCAGGCGTCGCGCCCGTCGAGGTGCAGCAGGTCGCCGATCCACAGGTCCTTCCCGGCCAGCTCGGCGTCGAGCAGGACGGCGGTGCTCGACAGCGACGGGCCGAGCCCGCGCAGGCCGGGGGCGTCGACCGGTTCGCCGTCCGCGTCGGTCAGCTCGGCGCGGCCGCCCTCGATCCGCACGATCACCCGCCGGCCGCCGAACGTCACCTGCAGCCACCAGCCCCGCCCGTCGGGCAGCGGTCCCGGCGTGGGCAGCATCGGGCAGGTGTCGCGGGGGAGCGCAGCCCGGTCCGGGGCGGGGTCGCTGCGGCGCAACAGCCAGTCGGGGCGGTCCCCCGAACCGGTTCTGATCAGCACGAAGCGGCCGGTGGCCCGCTGCCCGCGCAGGTGCACGATCACCTCGCGCGGGTTCCATTTCTCGGTCTCGTAGGTGCCGGAGTCCCAGATCGTCATGCTGCCCGCGCCGTACTCGCCTGCGGGGATCTCGCCGGAGAACTCCAGGTACTCGATCGGGTGGTCCTCGGTGCGCACGGCCAGCCGCACGGTCTCCGGGTCGGCGGGGAGCCCCTTGGGCACCGCCCACGAGGCGAGGACGCCGTCGCGCTCGAGCCGCAGGTCCCAGTGCAGGCGCCGCGCGTGGTGCTCCTGGACGACGAAGCGGTCGTCGGTGCCGGGCCCCGGCTCGGTCGCGGGCACCGGTTCGGGGGTGCGGCCCGCGTCGCGCTTGCGCCGGTACTCGGCGAGCGGCGAGCCCGTCGGCCCGGTCTCCTGGTGCGTCTCCGGCGGCACCGCGTCAGGTTAGCCGGGCCTTGCCAGCCGCGAGCGTCAGATGGAAGGATAGCCTTACCTGAAGAAAGGGACGCCTGAGATGTACGTCTGCATCTGCGCGGCCGTGACGGACGACGTCGTCCGCTCCTGCATCGCCGGCGGCGCCCGGACCGTCGACGAGGTGGGGGAGGCCTGCAAGGCCGGGACGGGCTGCGGCTCCTGCCACGACGAGATTTCGGCCGAGATCGACGTCTTCGTCGCCGCCGATCGGGCACCGTCGGCGCTGGCCGCCTGACCGGCTACGGTTCCCGCGTGCGAGGCGACCCCGAGATCATCGCGCTGCTCAACGAGCAGCTGACCAGCGAGCTGACCGCGATCAACCAGTACTTCCTGCACGCCAAGATGCAGCAGAACTGGGGTCTGACCAAGCTGGCCGCCCACACCCGTGACGAGTCCGTCGACGAGATGCGGCACGCCGAGAAGATCACCGACCGGATCCTGTTCCTGGAGGGCCTGCCCAACTACCAGCGGCTGGGCACCCTGAAGATCGGGCAGACGGTACGCGAGCAGATGCAGGCCGACCTCGGCGTCGAGCTCGCCGTCGTCGAGCGGCTGCGGCCGGGCATCATCATGTGCCGCGAGAAGGGCGACGCGACGTCGGCCACCCTGTTCGAGGAGATCCTCGCCGACGAGGAGCACCACATCGACTACCTCGAGACCAACCTCGAGCTGATGGACAAGCTGGGTGACGCGCTGTACCTGGCCCAGCTGGTGGACCAGCCGCCGAACCCGGGCTGAGGCCGGGCTGGATCGGTCAGGAATCGAGAAGCCCGCACAGCCGCCCGCGTACTGAGGTTGACCGTCATGGACATCACCATCCACAACGCCTTTCTCCCGCACGACGACCCCGAGGCGTCCCTCGCCTTCTACCGCGACCTGCTCGGCTTCGAGGTCCGGGGCGACGTCGGGTACGGCGAGCTGCGCTGGATCACGGTCGGGTCCGCCGCGCAGCCCGCGACGTCGATCGTGCTGCACCCGCCCGCGGTCGACCCGGGCATCACCGACGACGAACGGCGCACGATCGCCGAGATGATGGCCAAGGGCACCTACGCGATCATCTCGCTGTCGACCGACGACCTGGAGGCCGCCTTCGCGCGGCTGGCGGCGGGCGGCGCCGAGGTCGTCCAGGAGCCCACCGACCAGCCCTACGGCGTGCGCGACTGCGCCGTCCGCGACCCCGCGGGGAACCTCATCCGCATCAACGCGCGGGCGTAGGTCGCGCGCGGTCCGAGCTGTTGGATCCGTCCTGATCGACCGGTACCGTCACCTCACCCGACCGGCACCGACGCCGGCGGGTCGGCATTCCCTGGCAGGGGGGATGAACGATGACGGCACGGACCGAGCGGGCGGCCCTCCCGGGAGCCGGCCGCGTCGACCTCCCCGGCGAGACCGCGGACGGTGCGGGATGACCGCCCCGGCGGGCCGGCGCCGCCCGGTCGTCGAGCTGCAGAACGTGTCCAAGATCTACGGCAGCGGGGACACGATCGTCCGCGCGGTCGACGGCGTCGACCTGGTCGTGGAGCGCGGTGACTACGTGGCGGTGATGGGGGCGTCCGGGTCGGGCAAGTCCACGCTGATGAACATCATCGGCTGCCTGGACGTCCCGACGCGTGGGCGGTACCTGCTCGACGGGGTGGACACGCGCCGGCTGGACGAGCGCCGGCAGGCGATCGTGCGCAACCGCAAGATCGGGTTCATCTTCCAGTCGTTCAACCTGATCCCGCGCACGACGGCGACCAGCAACGTCGAGCTGCCGCTCGCCTACGCCGGGGTCAAGCCCGGCGAGCGGCGCCGCCGCGCGCTGGCGGCGCTGGAGCAGGTCGGGCTGGCCGACCGGGCCCAGCACGTGCCGTCCCAGCTGTCGGGTGGTCAGCAGCAGCGGGTGGCGATCGCGCGGGCGATCGCGACGAACCCGGTGATGCTGCTGGCCGACGAGCCGACGGGCGCCCTGGACAGCCACAGCACCGCGGAGGTGCTGTCGCTGTTCGACGACGTGAACGCGGACGGCCGGACCGTCGTGGTGATCACCCACGAGGAGGAGGTCGCGCGGCACGCGAAGCGGATCGTCCGGATGCTCGACGGGCGGATCCAGTCCGACGAGCGCGTCGCGCCGGTAGGCGCGTTGCCGCCGCAGGTCGCGGCGCGCCGGGCGGCGGTCGTCGCGTCCGTCGACGACGGCGCTGCCGAGGACGGGGGAGGGCCGGCCGAGGCCGCTGCGGCGGCCGGGTCGGCGGCGGGGATCCCCGAGGCCGTCGTGGGCGCGGGCTGAGCGTCCTGGCATGCCCACGTTCCTGGGGGGTGCGACGGCGAGCCTCTCCGTTATGACAGTGCGGAACAGGGCCGGGGACCCGACCCGCGCCCGGCGACGACCTCGGCTGGAGCCTGCCGAGCGACGAGCTTGTTCCGGTGCTGGTCCGACCGGGTCAGATCGATAAGCCGATAATCGGAGTTATGACAGTTGGCGTGGGACGGTTCGGCGACGTCCCTGCGGTGGTGCTCCAGTCATGCTCACGCGCCGGCATCCCCCTGGTCAGGGCGGGCTGGTCGGCAGGTCGGTGGCCGCGAAGTCGCGTCCTGTGCACAGCAGCGGGAAGCCGGTGTCCTCGGCGAGAGCGTAGGAGAAGCAGTCGCCGAAGTTGAGCGCGGCCGGATGGCGGCCCTTGCCGAAGCGGCGCCACGCCGACAGGGCACGGTCGGCCGTCTCGCCGTCGACCGCGACGAGCTCGATGGCGGCGTCACGGACGAACCGGTCGGCCAGCTCCCGGCCCGGCGTGCCGTAGCGGGCCTCCACGACCATCCCGAGCTCGACGCGGGTCGCGGCCGACATCAGCCGCCGGGGCGCCTGCGCGAGGTGTTCCAGCAGGACGGCATGGCCGTCCTCGGACTGGAGGATGGCCACGACCGCGGAGGTGTCGACGACGACGCCGGCCGTCATGCGGGCAGGCCGTCGTCGTCGAACCCGACGATCTCCTCGGGCGTGCGCGGGTCACGGACCTCCAGCTCGGACGCTTCCCGCTGCAGGTGCCGGATGCGGTCGGTCAGCGTCGGGCCCCGGGCGGCCCGCAGCCGGTCGAGGCGCTCGCGCAGCGACTCCACGACGGCGTCGGTCAGGGTCTCGCCGGTGGCCGCGGCGACCTGCCGGGCGAGCCGGTCGGCCTCGTCGCTCTTGATGCTCAACGCCATGGAACAAGTATAGAAGCGAGTCTGGCTTTCTCCCAACCTCACGAGGGCCGTCTGTCCACGGCTCAGCCACTCGAGGTGATCCGGCGGGCGTTGTGGAACGGCAGGTCGGCCACCCGCGCGAGCTGCACCGTCTCGCCGGCCTGGGGCGCGTTGAGGATCATGCCGTGGCCGGCGTAGATCCCGACGTGGCTCACGGGCGTGTAGAAGAACACCAGGTCGCCGGGCTGCAGCTGATCCTTCGGCACCGCCGTCCCGACCAGGGACTGGTCCGACCGCGACGCGCGGCAGGCTCACCCCGACCTGTCGGAACGACCAGGCGACGAGCCCCGAGCAGTCGAACGCGTCCGGCCCCGTCGCCCCCCACACGTACGGGTCGCCGACCCGCGTCCGGGCCACGGCCAGTGCGCGGGCGCCGATGCCGCGCCCGGCGTTCCCCGCGGCGGTCGCGCTGCGTTGCGTCCGCGGGGAGGCGGTCGGCCGGGCGCCGGGTACGGCATCCGGCGTCGGCGGAGTGCTGGTGGGTGTCGGTGCGGTCGTGGTAGGCGCCTTGGTCGGCGCCTTGGTCGGCGCCTTGGTCGGCGCTGCCGTCGGTCCCTCGGTCCGCGGCGTCGGCGGGTCCGTGGGCGACTCCGTCGGAGGCGCCGTCGGCTCGGGCAGGGCCGTGGCCGTCGCGGTGCCGGCGATCGTCCGGGGGCCCAGTCCTCCGACGAGCGGTACCGCCGCGGCGACGACGAAGATGACGACGCCGACCTCGGCGACCAGTTGCAGCCGGCGGCTGCCGGCGCCCGATCCTGTGCCCATGACCGTGCTCCCCCGCTGCGCTGTCGTGGCTCTCCACTGACAGCACGGGCCGCGGGCCCGGACCGGGCCAGAGCACAATCACCCAACCTGCCGGACCGAGCACGGTCATCGATGATCGTCGCGCGGGGACCGCCACGACTCCTGGTCGCCCGAACCGCCCGGTTTTGTCGGGGCTGGCCGATACACTTCGAACATGACATCGAACAGTGCTGTGAGCGGCGGAGGTACCGCGGACGCGGTCACCGCCGAGCTCGCCGCGCTGCTCGACCGCCTCACCTTGCTGGCCGACGGCCCGTCCACCTCCCTCGACCCGGCCCGCGTCGACCAGATCACCCTGCTGGAGCGCGTCAAGGCCGCCGCCGCGGCCGCCCAGCACACGGTGCTGGTCGCGTTCGCCCGCTCCCAGGTCGACACCCACACCGCCCAGATCGCCTCCGGCCGGCTCCGCCCCGACGCCCTCGGCCGGGGCATCGGCGACCAGATCGGGCTGGCCTGCCGCCTCTCCCCGACCGCCGGCTCCCACCGGCTGGGCGTCGCCCGCGCCCTGCACGCCGAGCTGCCCACCTGCCGCGGGCTGCTCGCCGCAGGACGCATCGGTGAACACCTCGCCGAGACCGTCGTCTCCCAGACCCGCCACCTCGACCCCGAACCGCGCCGGCTGGTCGACAAGCAACTCGCCGCCCAGGGCATCGAGAACCTGAATCCCCGCCAGGCCGAAGCGCTGGCCAAGACCCTCGCCTACCAGGCCGACCCCGCCGCCTACGTGGCCCGCGGCCGCACCGCCCGCAAAGACCGCGGCGTCTCCGTGCGCCCGGCCCCCGACACCATGACGTTCCTGACCGGCTACCTACCCGTCGAACAAGGCGTCGCCGCCTGGGCCGCCCTGCGCCGGCGCGCCGACGAGCTGCGCGCCGCGGGAGACCCGCGGACCCGCCCGCAGCTGATGGCCGACCTCATGGTCGAACGCCTCACCGGACAGACCGCGGCCACGGATGTGCCCGTCGAGGTCGGCATCGTGATGCCGATCGACCAGCTGCTCGACCCGCAGCACGCCGGCTCGGCGCAGATCGTCGGGCACGGACCGGTCCCGGGCCCGATCGCCGCCGACATCCTGGCCACCTCACGGGGCCGCAAGTGGTGGCGGCGGCTGTTCACCCGACCCGCCGGCGGACCGCTGGTCGGCGGCGACCCGCGGCGGCGGTGTTTCGACGGGTTCCTCGCCCACCTCATCCGGGTCCGCGACGGCGACCGCTGCCGGGATCCGTACTGCGGCGCCCCGGCCCGCCACCTCGACCACGTCGTCCCGTACCGGGCCGGCGGCCCCACCACGCTGGGCAACGGGCGCGGGGCCTGCGCGCGCGGCAACTACGTGCGCGAGCTGCCCGGCTGGCACGTGCACCTGGACCACGACGGGCTCGCCGACACCCCGCACACGATCACCGTCACCACCCCGACCGGGCACAGCTACCCCAGCCGCGCCGGCCCACCCTGCTGAACGACCGGCCCAGCTGGCGAAACCCGTACCCGACGAGGCGCGGCTCGCCGCGGAGGCCGGTTCGGCCGGATCTCCACCGTCCGGTCGTAGGATCGCGCGGTGCCGCGGACGGGCCTGACCTCGGCGCCGCGGACGCGCCACTCGCCGGGCCGCCCGTTCCGCTGGCTGTGGGCCGCGTTCGCGGTCAGCACGATGGGCACCTGGCTCGCGTTCGACGCCTTCCCGCTGATCGCCATCCTGGTCCTGCACGCCGGTGCGGCCGCGGTCTCCGTGCTGGCCGCGGCCGGGCTCGCCGCCGGCGCGGTGCTCGCCGTGCCCCTCGGCCCGTGGGTCGACCGCCGGCGCACCCGGCCGGTGATGGTCGCGATGGACCTCGTCCGCTGCGCCGCGCTGCTCAGCGTCCCCGCCGCCTACGTCCTGCACGCGCTGACGTTCGCCCAGCTGCTCGTCGTCTCGGTCGTCGTCGCGGCCGCCGACATCGCCTTCCGGGCGGCCACGGGCGCCTGCCTCAAGTCGGTCGTGGCGCCGGACGACCTGCTCGTCGCGAACGGCCGGCTGGAGGCGACGACCTGGACCGCGACCGCCGTCGGCCCGCCGCTCGGCGGCGCGGCGGTCGGGATGCTCGGCCCGGTCGTGACGGTGCTCGCCAACGCGGCGAGCTACCTGCTGTCCGCCGCCGGCATCGGCGCCATGGGCGCGACGGCCGGGACGCAGCGCTCCCCCGCCGCCCGGCTGCGCGCGGGCGAGCTCCTCGACGGCTGGCGGCACATCCTGCGCCATCCCGTCCTGCGGCCGTTGTTCTGCAACACGGTGCTGGTCAACGCGCTCATCCTGGCGACGGCGCCCCTGGTCGCCGTGCTCATGCTGGGCCGGCTGGGGTTCGCGCCGTGGCAGTACGGGCTCGCCTTCGGGGCTCCGTGCGTCGGCGGGCTGGTCGGCTCCCGGCTGTCGGCGCGCCTCGTGGCCCGCTTCGGGCAGGACGGGGTGCTGCGGGTGGCAGGAACTCTGCGGGCGTGCTGGTCGCTCGGGCTCGCGGCCGTCGGGCCGGGGGCCGCCGGGGTGGCGCTGGTCCTCGCCGTGCAGTTCGGCCTGGTCACGTGCATGGGCGTGTTCAACCCGGTCTACGCGACCTACCGGCTGGCGCAGACCCCGGCGGACCGGGTCGCCCGCACCCTCACGGCCTGGTCGGTCACGAGCAACGCCACGGTCGCCGCGCTGACGGCGGGCTGGGGCCTGCTGGCCGCCGCCGTCGGGCCGCGCGCAGCGATCGCGTTGGCCGGGCTGGCGTTGCTCGCGACCCCGTTGCTGCTCCCCCGCCGGGCGCTCCTGCGCAGCGGCGCGGGGTGACGGGCCGCGTCAGGCGGCCAGCGCGCTCTCGACGTCGGGGAAGAGCGGCAGGATCGGCTGCAGGTTCATGACCTCCCACGGCCGCACGACGGCGCGGTTGTCGGGCGCGGCGACCAGCCGGACCGGCACCGGCGCCGCGCCGGGACGGCTGGTCGGCGCGCGGGTCGCCAGCTCGGCGAGCGTGCCCAGGCCCGACGAGCCGAGAAAGCTGACCCGGCTCAGGTCGATGACGATGCTCGCCAGCTCCGGCCACTCCAGCGCCTCGTCGACCGCTCTGATCAGCTCGCGGGCGGTGTGCAGGTCCAGCTCGCCCTCGACCGTGACCAGCGCCGACGAGCCCACCCGCGTCGTGGTGAGCTCCAGCGGCCGGTCGGCGGCGCTGGTGCGGTCGGAGTCGGTCACCCCCCGACCGTATCGTCCCCGGCCGGGTCGGTCGTGCTCTGCCCCGGTTTCAGGCGTCGCTGGAGGCTGCCCACAGGTTGATGCCGCTGTCGACGGCGTGCTTGTCGATGCGCTCCAGCTCGTCGGGCGACAGCGGCGGGCCCGCCAGCGCGCCCAGGCTGTCGTCGAGCTGTGCGGTGCTGCTCGCGCCGATCAGCACCGACGTGACCCGCTCGTCACGCATCGCCCACGTCAGCGCCAGCTGCGCCAGTGACTGGCCGCGCTCGCGGGCGATGGCGTCGAGCGCCCGCACGTGGTCGAGCGACGCGTCGGTGAGCAGCGCGGGATCGAGCGACGAGCCGCGGGAGGCGCGCGAGCCCTCCGGGATGCCGTCGAGGTAGCGGTCGGTCAGCATGCCCTGCGCCAGCGGCGAGAACGCGATGCAGCCGACACCGGACTCCCCCAGCACGTCGAGCAGGTCGGTCTCGATCCAACGGTTCAGCATCGAGTAGGACGGCTGGTGGATGAGCAGGGGCGTGCCGAGGTCGCGCAGGATCGCGACGGCCTCGCGGGTCCGCTCCCCCGAGTACGACGAGATGCCGACGTAGAGGGCCTTCCCCGCCCGGACAGCGGCGTCGAGCGCGCCCATCGTCTCCTCGAGCGGCGTGTCCGGGTCGAACCGGTGGCTGTAGAAGATGTCGACGTAGTCGACGCCCATGCGGGCCAGCGACTGGTCCAGGCTGGCCAGCAGGTACTTGCGGGAGCCGCCGCCCTGGCCGTACGGGCCGGGCCACATGTCGTAGCCGGCCTTCGTGGACAGGACCAGCTCGTCCCGGTACGGCCGGAAGTCCTTGGCGAAGATCGTCCCGAAGTTGGCCTCGGCGGACCCGTAGGGCGGGCCGTAGTTGTTGGCGAGGTCGAAGTGGGTGACGCCGCGGTCGAAGGCCCGCCGCAGGATCGCGCGCTGGGTGTCCAGCGGCCGGTCGTCGCCGAAGTTGTGCCACAGGCCCAGCGAGATCGCGGGCAGCAGGAGGCCGCTGCGCCCGCAGCGGCGGAACGGGGCGGACTCGTAGCGTCCGGCGTCGGCGAGGTAGGTCACCCGCCCATCGTGGCGTACCGGCCGGGCGTCGTCCCGACGAGCTTGGTGAAATGCCGGTGCAGGTGCGCCTGGTCGTGGAAGCCCACGGCCGCGGCGACGTCGGCGATCGGTTCCCCCGCGAGCAGCCGGGAGCGCGCGAGGGCGACGCGGCGGCCGGTCAGGTAGCGGTGCGGCGGCAGCCCGAACGCCGCGGTGAACCGCCGGACCAGCTGCGCCGGGTGCGCGTGCAGGACGCCGGCGGCCGCCCGCAGGGTCAGGCCCTCGGCCACGTGCGCGTCCAGGAGGTCGCGCAGGTCGGCGGCGAGCCGGTCGGGTGCCCGGGCCGGCCCCTCCGGTCGCGCGGGGCCGCCGAGGTGCTCGCGCAGCCGGTCGGCGACCAGCGCCAGCCTGCTCTCGGCCTGTAGCGGGTCGTCGAGGCTCGCGTGCAGCTGCGCCACGCGGCTGCGCAGCAGCGGGTCGGGCAGGCTCGGGCTCGCGACCGACGCGCCGGTGAGGCCGGGCGGCAGCACCGCCGTGTCGAGGTAGAGGACCCGCTTGCGGAAGCCGTCCGGGGTCGCCGCCCGGCCGGTGTGGGCCACGTGCGGCGGCAGCAGCGTGACGGCGGGGCGCACGGCGCCGTGCTCGTGGCGGTCGAGGTCGTAGCGCACCGCGCCGGAGTCGACGAGCAGCAGCGTCCAGCTGTCGTGCGTGTGCTCGGGGTAGGCGTGGTCGGTGAAGTGGGCGTGGAAGACCTCGACGATCCCCGGCACCCGGGGCGCCCAGGCCCGGACCCGGTCCACCATGCGTCGAACGTACAAGAGCCGCGGGCGGGGCCGCGGCGACGATCGGGGCGTGCGTTTCGACACCAAGATCGCGGTCGTCCTGCGCGACGACCTGGAGCCGTGGCAGGAGCTGAACGTGACGGCGTTCCTGGCCAGCGGCATCGCCGCGAACCCCGAGCTGCTCGGCGAGCCCTACACCGACGCCGACGGCACCCTCTATACGCCGATGTTCCGCCAACCCGTCCTCGTCCTGACCGGGGACAAGGCGGTGCTGGTCGCGGCCCACGAGCGGGCGGTCGCGCGCGGGCTGCCGCTGGCCGTGTACACGGCCGAGCTGTTCGGGACCGGGCACGACGAGGCCAACCGGGGGGCCGTCGCCGCGGTGCCGCGCGCGGGGCTGGATCTGGTCGGGATCGCCGTGCACGGGCCGCGCAACGCCGTCGACAAGGTGCTCAAGGGCGCGGTGCTGCACCGCTGAGGAGGGTCGGGCGGCGCGGGTCAGCTCTGGGCGGTCACCGTCTGCACCTGGATCTGGTCGCCGGGTGGCGTGCCCGCGCAGCCCGTCCCGGCCCGCTGGACGTACAGCGCCGCCGTGTTGTCGGGCGGGTACACCCGCAGCCCCAGCACGGGCGTCGGCTTGCACGTGGCGGCGTCGAAGTTCGCGACGTTCACCAGGCGCACCTGTGACGTCGCCGCGTGGCCCGGCGCGAGCGTCACCGTCGCGCCGAGCGGACCGTCCTTCGCGGCCGCCGGACCGACCTGGTGCCCGTCGGTGCCCGCGACGTACGAGACGCCGGGGAACCCGCGCAGCGTGCAGCTGCGCCCGCCCTTGTTCGTCAGGACCAGCGGGACGATCACCGATCCGGCCGCGCCCTGCGCGGTGCCCAGCGACGCGGACAGCTCCGCCGTCGAGCACGTCGTCGGCGACGCGGGGGTGCTCGTCCCCGTCGGCGGCGCGCTGGTGGGCGCGGTCGTCGCCGCCGAGGCCGCGGTCGTCGGCGCCGCAGGCGTGCCCGTGTCGATCGGTGGGGGCGGCGAGCCGGTGCAACCGGCCACGACGCCGACGGCGAGCGCCGCCATGAAGGCCGCCGCCGGCGCGACGACACGGACAGGAGCGAGCACGACATCCCCCGGGGATCCTCGACGAGTGCCGGCCACCCTAGGCAGCCGGGCCGCCCGCAGCCGCGCGACGCGCGGACCCCCCGTCGATCGGGTGAACGGCGTTACCCTGGCCTGCGTGGCGCGCTCGGCGAGGGACGGGACGCCGCCGCGCTGGCTGCGGCCGGTCAACCGGCTGGTGGTGCTGCTCAACCGGGCCGGCGTCGCGATCGAGAGCGGCGCCGTGCTCACGGTCCCCGGCCGGCGCACCGGGCGGCCGCAGCGCGTCCCGGTCAGCCCGCTCGACCTGGACGGCCGACGCTACCTGCTCGCGGGCTTCCCGACGGCCGACTGGCCGCGCAACGTCCGGGCCGCCGGCGGCAGGGCCGAGCTGGCCGTGGGCCGCCGGTCGCGGGCCGTGCGCCTGGTCGAGCTCGATCCGGCCGCCGCGGAGCCGGTCCTGCGGGCCTGGCCGGACCGCATCCCCGGCGGGACGAAGGTCATGGTGGACGCCGGGGTCGTGGCCGAGGCCTCCCCCGACGCGTTCGCCGCGCTCGCGGGCCGGTGCGCGGTCTTCCGGGTCGAGGACGGCTGACCGCGGTGGCGACATTCCTCCTGCTGGTCGCAGCCGGGTTCGGGGCGGGGCTGTCCGGGTCGATCGCCGGACTGGCGTCGCTGTTCTCCTACCCTGCGCTGCTGGCCGCCGGACTGCCGGCCGTCGCGGCGAACGTCACCAACACCGTCGCGCTGACGTTCAGCTCCGTCGGCTCGACGTGGGCGTCGCGGCCGGAGCTCGCCGGCCGGTGGTCCCTGGTGCGGCGCTACGCGGTGCTGACGACGCTCGGCGGTGCGGGCGGTGCGGCGCTGCTGCTCGTGACGCCCGCGTCGGCGTTCGAGGCCGTGGTGCCCGTGCTGGTGGCCGGCGCGGCGGTCGTGCTGATCGCGCAGCCGTGGATCCGGGACGCGGTCGTGCGTGTCGGGCACGGCGACCACCACGGCAGCCCCGCCGTGCTCGCCGGTGTCCTCGCGGTGGCCGTCTACGGCGGCTACTTCGGTGCGGCCGCGGGCGTGCTGCTGCTCGCGCTGCTGGTCGTCGCCCTGCCGGTGTCGCTGCTGCAGGGCAACGCGATGAAGAACGTGCTCCTCGGCCTCGCGAACGGGATCGCGGCGGTCGGCTTCGCCGTGTTCGGCCCGGTGAACTGGGCGGCGATGGTGCCCGTCGCGATCGGCGCGCTGGTGGGCGCGCGGCTCGGGCCGGTCATCGCCCGGTACCTGCCAGCGACGCCGCTGCGGGTCGGGATCGGGGTCGCCGGCCTCGGCCTGGCGGCGGTGCTCGCCGTCGAGGCCTGGTGAGTCAGCGGGGCCGGGCCCCGACCGGGATCGGCCCGGAGACCGGGGCGCCCTGCCGGCGGAGCCAGTCCGCGAGCGCCCGCTGCACGGCGTCGAGCGGGGGCCGCCGGCCCGGGTCGTTGTCCATCGCCGCGCAGAGCAGGGCCAGGTGGGCCGTGCGGCGCGGCAGGTGCGACAGCGCGGCCCCCGACGCGGCGGCCCGCAGGCCCGACACCGCGTCCGCGTGCTCGCCGCGCGGCGGGTTGCCGGTGAGCGCGTAGGAGATCGTCGCGGCGAGCTGCCACGAGTCGGACGCCGCGGTGGCGCGCTGGCCGCAGGCGATCTCGGGGGCGAGGAAGTCGGGCGTGCCGAGCACGAAGCCCGCCTGCGTCATGGTGGCGTCGCCGCTCTTGCGCGCGATGCCGAAGTCGATCAGGTGCGCCCGCCCGGCCCGGTCGATGACCACGTTGGCCGGCTTGACGTCCCGGTGCATGACGCCGCGCGCGTGCGCCGCGGCCAGCGCTCCCGCCAGGTCGATCCACACCCTGGCCGCGCCGACGTCGTCGAGCAGCCCGCGGGCCCGCACGAGCTCGCCGAGCGGCTCACCCTCGACGTACCCCATCACGATGACCATGCCGTCGAGCTCGGCGAGGCCGGGATCGCTGCGCGCGGGCACCATGTCGTGGATGCGCACGCAGTTCGGGTGGCGCACGGCGGCGAGGGCCCTGGCCTCGCGCTGGATGCGCTGCTCTGTCTCGGCGTCCGGGGCGTGCGCGGCCTTGAGCGCGACGACGTGGCCGAGCTTGGCGTCCTGCGCCAGCCAGACCCGGCCGAACCCACCCGAGCCGAGCCGCCTGACGAGCCGGAAGCGCGGCGTGGCCGACGGCGTCGCGCCCGAGGCCGCGGCGGGTGCCACGAGGGTCGGACGGTAGCCGCGGGCGGGCGGGCGTGGCGGCGGGGCGGGCCGTGCTCCGGAGGCCGCCGCCGCGGCTGCCCGGCCCCGGCTGCGGCCCCGGCTCCGGCTGCGGCCCCGGCTCCCGCCGGCCGCGGTGTCGGCACGACCGGCGGCTGCGGCGAGCGGGCGGCGAACCGGGCCGCGGCGCGGTCGGCGATGCCCGCGTCGTTCCGGTTGGCGCCGCCGGTCGGGGGCACCGGGCGCGCGGTGCGCCGCGACGCCGGCGCGGGAGGCGCCTCCCGCTGCGGCCGCGCCCGCTCCAGCACCGAGCGGGCGGGCGGCCCGACCAGGCCGACGAGCAGCATGCCGGCGAACGCCCCGGGAGCGGCGCCCGCCCAGAGCTGGCCGGCCGTGCCCGCGGGCACGCCCGCGGTCAGCACGATCAGCGCGAGGCTCGGCAGCCAGAAGAACTTCGCGAGCCTGCGCGGGCCCCGGCGCAGGCTGAGGCGCGCGGCCGCCATGACGATGAGGGCCACGACGATCGGGGCGACGAGCAGCATGAGGATCGCGTAGCCGAGCCACACCGGATCGCCCCCGGAGAAGGCGTCACCGACGGAGGTCTGGCCGAGGTAGCTGCTCTGGGTCGGGAACACGTCCCCGCTCGCGGTGCGCAGCTCGCGGGCCGCGGTCCGGCCCAGCCCCAGCGGCTCGGCGAACAGGCGCCCGGTCGCGGTGAACACCAGCAGCGGCAGCAGTCCGGCCGAGACGATGCCGATGCCGCCGAACAGCGTCGCGGTGCCGGCGCCGTACCGGTTGCCGACGCCCTTGCGGACCAGGGCGACCAGCAGCGCACCGAGCGTGGGCAGCAGCCCGACGCCGACGCCCAGCAGCGTCACCGTCCAGGCCCATGCCCCGGGGAACACGCCGGGCGCTGCGTGACGCAGCGCTGTGAGCACACCGGCGATGAGCGCGGTCACCCCTCCCACCACACCACTATGACATCGTCCATGTCACGAGTGGGCAACGACGACCGCTGAGTCGCGTAACTGATCGAGGCCGGCGTAGCCCGACAGGGCGAGCGTCAGGTCGAGCTCGGCCAGCACGCTGCGCAGGACGTGCCGGACGCCGTCCTCGCCGCCCAGCGCGAGCCCGTAGGCGTAGGGCCGGCCGAGCAGCACTGCGTCGGCGCCGAGTGCGAGCGCCAGCGCGGCGTCGGCGCCGGTCCGCACGCCCGAGTCGAACAGGACCGGGGCCCGCCCGTCCACTGCGCTGACGACGCCGGGCAGCGCCGAGAGCGACGCGACCGCCCGGTCGACCTGCCGGCCGCCGTGGTTGGACACGACGACGCCGTCCATCCCGGCGTCGAGCGCGGCGAGCGCGTCGTCGGGGTGCTGGATCCCCTTCAGCACGATCGGCCCGTCCCAGTGCTCGCGCAGGAGGTCGAGCCGGTCCCAGCGCAGCGCCGTGCCGGTGAACATCGGCACCCACCGGCCCACCGCGGCGGCCAGGTCGTCCTCGGGTGCCCGGGCGAGGCCGGCCCGGAACGCGGGGTCGGAGAACGGGATCGCGGTGCCGACGCCACGCAGGAACGGCAGGTAGGCGCCGTCGAGGTCGAACGGGCGCCAGCCGAGCGTCCAGGTGTCGAGGGTGACGACCAGCGCGGTGAAGCCGGCGGCCCGGGCCCGGCCGAGCAGGCTGACGGTCACCGCGTCCTCGGTCGGCCAGTACAGCTGGAACCAGCGCGGCCCGTCCCCCGACGCCTCGGCGACCTCCTCGATCGTGTGCGACGAGGCCGTCGAGAGGATCATCGGCAGGCCCAGGGCCGCGGCGGCGCGCGCGGCGGCAGGCTCGGCGTCGGCGTGCAGGATCGACAGCACGCCGACGGGCGCGAGCAGCAGCGGCGCCGGCATCGCCGTGCCCAGCAGCGTCGTCGACCAGTCCCGGTGGGTCGCCTCGCGGAGCATCCGCGGGACGAGCGCCCACCGGTCGAACGCGGCGCGGTTGGCCCGCATCGTCGCCCCGGAGCCCGCGCCGCCCGCGACGTAGCCGTAGGGCCCGTCGGTCAGCACGGCGCGGGCCGCGGCCTCGAGCGCGGCCGGGTCGGTCGGCCACTCCGGCGTCGCCCCGCCCAGCCCGCGGAGGTAGATCTCGGCAGCGTAGGCCGAGAACGGGTTGGTCACGCGGGCACCCTACGGCCGTCCCGGGTGCCGGTCGCCAGGTCCCGCCGGGTCGGCCGGAGCGGCGGCCGGGCCGGGCGCTGCGGTGTCACCCGGCGCCACGGCGTTGAGCCGTCCGAGCAGGCCCGCGAGCGCCGTGACGTCCGCGTGGGGCCAGTCGCGCAGCGCCTCCGCCAGTCCGGCGCGGCGGATCGCCGCCACCCGCGCCACCTGGGCGTCGCCCGCGGCGGTCAGCACGACCTGCATGGCACGGGGCGCCCGGTCCGGCCGGGACGTGACGAGGCCCGCGGCCGCGAGCCGGGACACGTGCCGGCTCGCCGTCGGCTTCGTGACGGCCAGGCGGCGTGCGAGCTCGGCGAGGCCCAGCGGGCCGTGCTCGTCGAGCAGCGCCAGTACCGCGTAGGTGTAGCGGTCCACGGGCGGGTCGCCGTAGCCGCCCGCCCACAGCCGCTCCAGCGTGCGCCGCAGCAGCGCCGTGATCTCGCGCTCGACCAGCGCGATCGGGTCGGTCGTGATCGGGCCACCCTCCTTCGAGTTGCGCGATGCAACGATACGTCCGGCGGCTGGCCGTCAGCGACGTGCCCCGCGGCCGCCGGACGCGCGGACCCGCGAGCGGCCACCGGCGCTCAGTCGTCGTCGACGAGCAGCGCCTCCAGCGCGGGCAGCGCCGCCGCCAGTGCCCGGCGCTGCGGGTCGTCGAGCCGGGCGAGGCGGCGCGCGATCAGGGCCGTGCGGTGGTTGCGGGTCTCGGCCAGGCGCGCCGACCCGGTCGGCGACAGCGTGATCAGTACCCCGCGGGCGTCCTGGGGGTCCGGCGCGCGGACCACGAGCCCCTGCTCGTCCAGCGCGGAGAGCACCCTGCTCATCGTCGGTGCCGTGACGGCCTCGCGCTTGGCCAGCTCGGAGAGCCGCAGCGGGCCGTGCTGCTCGACGGTGACGAGCGCGGACAGCTGCAGCGGCGGCACGGACTCGTGGTCGTCGATGCGGATCCGGCGGTTGAGGCGGCCGACCGCCAGGCGTAGCCGGGCGGCCAGGCCGGTGAGCGTCTCCAGCTCTCCGGAGGGCGCAGGGTGCGCGGCGGGCTGGCTGGTGGCGTGCGGCGTGTCCGCCACGACGGGGGCCTCCATCTGCCCATGGTGCCATCACACCTTGCGCAGCCGGATCCCCGTCACGCTGTGGTCGGCGCCCTTGCGCAGGACGAGGCTCGCGCGACCGCGGGTCGGCAGGATGTTGCGGGTCAGGTTCGGCTCGTTGATCTCCGCCCAGATGCTCTCGGCCCGGGCCGTCGCCTGGGCCTCGTCGAGCGCGGCGTAGCGGCGGAAGTAGGAGCTGGGGTCGCGGAACGCGGTCTCGCGCAGGCGCAGGAACCGCTCGACGTACCAACGGCGGATGTCGGCGGTCGCGGCGTCCACGTAGACGGAGAAGTCGATGAAGTCGCTGACCGCGAGCCGGCCGACCCCGCCGGGCTGCAGGACGTTCAGGCCCTCCAGCAGGAGGATGTCCGGGCGGCGCACGGTGAGCTGCTCCCCCGGCATGATGTCGTAGACGAGATGGGAGTAGACGGGCGCGGTCACCTCGGCGCGTCCGGCCTTGACCTCCGTGACGAACCGCAGCAGCGCGCGCCGGTCGTACGACTCCGGGAAGCCCTTGCGGGCCATCAGCCCGCGCCGCTCCAGCTCGGCGTTGGGGAGCAGGAACCCGTCGGTGGTGACGAGCGCGACGCGCGGATGGCGCGGCCACGCCCCCAGCAGCTGGTGCAGCAGGCGCGCTGTCGTGGACTTGCCGACGGAGACCGACCCGGCGATCCCGATGACGAACGGGGTGCGGTCGTGCGTGGCGCCCAGGAACGTGCGGTAGGCGCGGTGCAGCCGCCTGCCCTCCTGGACGTGCAGCATGAGCAGCCGCGACAGCGGCAGGTAGACGTGCCGGACCTCGGTGAGGTCGACGGCGTCGCCGAGGCTGCGCAGCCGGTCGAGCTCCACGGCGGTGAGCGGCAGGGGTGTGTCCTCCCCCAGCCGCGCCCACGCGGCGCGGTCGAAGTAGGCGAACGGCGAGCTCGCCTCGCGCGCTCCCGTGCGGCTGCCGGTCACAGGGCGTCAACCTATGGGGCGGCGGCGCGGCGGGGCACGGCCGAGTCGTGGATCTCACGCACCCGCGCCCACCCGTACACTGGGGTCTCGCGAACATCCGAGGAGTCGCACGTGCCCACCGCACGCCCCGGAGAGCCGGGCTGCAGTAGGGCGCCGGGCCGGCCCCGGCGCAGGACGTCCCCCCGCACCGCGGCGGTGGCCGCGTGACGGCGTTGCTCTCCGTGCTCGGGGTGCTGCTCGTCGTCGCCCTGACCGCCGGCACGGCGATCTCGGTCGCCTCCGAGTTCGCGCTCACGGCGCTGGAACGGAGCCAGGTCGACGCGCACGTCGCCGAGCGGGGCGACCGGCGGGCCCGGGCGGTCCAGCGCGCCCACCGCGGCCTGTCCTTCCAGCTGTCCGGCAGCCAGCTCGGCATCACGGTGACGACGCTGGCGACCGGCTACGTCGCCGAGCCCGCGGTCGGCGAGCTGTTCCGGCCCGGCCTGGTCGCGCTCGGCCTCACCGAGGACGTGGCGGTCGGCGTCGCGACCGTGCTCGCACTGGCGCTGGCCACCACCCTGTCGATGGTGTTCGGCGAGCTGGTGCCCAAGAACCTCGCCATCGCCGACCCGCTGCGCACGGCCAGGGCCGTCGTGTGGCTGCAGAGCGGGTTCGCGCAGGCCTTCCGCTGGCTGATCGGCGTCCTCAACGCCGCCGCCAACGGGATCGTCCGCCGGTTCGGCGTCGAGCCCGCCGAGGAGCTGCGCTCGGCGCGGTCGCCGCGGGAGCTGTCGTCGCTGGTCCGGTCCTCGGCCGAGCACGGCACGCTGGACCCGGGGACGGCGACGCTGCTGGACCGCTCGCTGCGGTTCACCGACCGGGTGGCCGCCGACCTCATGACCCCGCGCGTGCGCGTCGCGTCGCTCGACGCCGGCGCCACCGTGGCCGACCTCGTCGCGTGCTCGCGGCGGACCGGCTTCTCCCGGTTCCCCGTCCACGACGACGACCTGGACGCGGTGCTCGGCGTCGTGCACGTCAAGCAGGCGTTCGGCGTCCCGGCTGCCGACCGCGACCGGGTGCGGCTGGGCCCGCTCGCCAGGCCGGTCCCGGTCGTGCCGGCGTCGCTCGACGGCGACGCACTGCTCACCACGCTGCGGTCGGGCCTGCAGGTCGCCGTGGTCCTCGACGAGTACGGCGGGACGGCCGGGCTCGTCACGCTGGAGGACCTCGTCGAGGAGATCGTCGGCGACGTCCGCGACGAGCACGACGGCGCCGAGCCGCCACGGGTCAGGGCGCTGGGCAACGGCAGCTGGCTCGTCTCGGGGCTGCTGCGCGCGGACGAGGTGCAGGACGCGGTCGGCTTCCCGATGCCGCCCGGTGACTACGAGACGCTGGCCGGGCTGGTGCTCGCGCGGCTGGGCCGCATCCCCGACGTCGGGGACGCGCTGGCCGTCGACGGCTGGGAGCTGACCGTGATGCGCCGGGACCGCAACCGGGTCGCGGAGCTGCGCATCGCCGCGCCCGCGCAGGCCGGGGAGGCCCGCCGTGGGCGGTGACCTGCTGGCGCTGCTGGCGGCGCTCGTGCTGCTGGCGGCCAACGCGTTCTTCGTCGCCGCCGAGTTCGCGCTCGTCTCGGCGCGCCGCGACCGGCTCGAGGCGATGGCCCAGGCCGGCGCGGCGGGCGCGGCCACCGCCCTGCGCGCGGGCGCCGACCTGTCGCGCATGCTCGCCTCGGCCCAGCTCGGCATCACGATCTGCTCGCTGCTCCTTGGCCGGCTCGCCGAGCCGGCGGTCGCGCACCTCGTGGAGCGGCCGTTCGCGTGGGCAGGCCTTCCGGACGAGCTCGTCGCGCCCGTCGCCTTCACGATCGCGCTCGGCGTCGTGGTCGTCGCGCACATGGTGCTGGGCGAGATGGTGCCGAAGAACGTGGCCATCGCCGGGCCCGAGCGCGCCGCGAGCTGGCTGGTGCCGCCGTTCCTGCTGTTCACGGCCCTGATGCGGCCGCTGATCGACTTCTTCAACCTCGCCGCGAACGGTGTGCTGCGGCTGGTTGGCGTGACGCCGCGCGACGAGCTGGACAACGCGTTCACCTCGGGTGAGCTGGCCGACCTCATCGCGGAGTCCGGGCGCGAGGGCCTGCTGGACCACGCCGGGTCGAGCCGGCTCGCGCGGCTGCTCGGCTCGGTCGGCCGCACGGTCGCCGACGTCGTCGTGCCGGAGGCCGAGCTGGTGTGCCTGCCGGCCCGGCCGGCGGTCGAGGACGTGTCCCGGGCGGTCGCCGAGACCGGGTTCTCGCGGTTCCCCGTCCGGGCCCGCGACGGGCGGCTCACCGGCTACCTGCACGTGAAGGACGTGCTCGACCTGGCCGACGACCCCGCAGCCGCCGTCCCGCCCGAGCGGATCCGGGGCCTGCCAGAGGTGCGCGACACCGAGCGCCTCGACGTGGCCCTCGCGGTGCTGCGGCGGGCGGGCGCGCACCTCGGCCGGGTCGTCGGGGCCCCGCCATCGGGGGTCGACGCGGTGCCGGACGGCGGCGGTGCCACCGTCGGGCTGGTGACCATGGAGGACCTCATCGAGCACCACGTCGGGACGGTCCGCGACGCCACCCACGCCCGCCCCGCCTGATCCCCGCCCCGGTCCGGGCTACCCTCGGCGTCCGTGCGCCGGCTCGCCGAGGCTCCCGTGACCGAGCTCCCCGAGGAGGGGTGGCGGGCGCGGGCCGCCGCGCACCGCGAGCGGATGCTGGCCTGGACCGGTCCCCACCGCGACCGGCGCCGCCGGGGCGAGGCCCATCCGGTGCTCGACTTCCTGTTCAGCTACTACTCGCTGCGCCCCGGGCGGCTGGAGCAGTGGCATCCGGGTGCCGGCGTCGTCCTGCTGGGCGGTGACGAGTACCTCGACCAGCCCGGCTACGTCCGGGACGGCTCCGGCGTCCGCCTCGACCCCGCCGCGCTGCCCCGCCTCGCCGACACCGCGTCGTTCGTCGGGGGGTTGCTCGCTGCGACGGCGGCCCGGCCCGCCCGGCTGGCGTGCTTCGGGCTGCACGAGTGGGCGATGGTCTACCGCACGGACGCGCCGCGCCACGCCGAGGTGCCGCTGCGGCTCGGCGCCGCCGGCACCGACGCCGTTGTCGAGTCGCTGCCCGTGCACTGCACCCACCACGACGCCTACCGGTTCTTCACCGCGGCGGCGCGCCCCCGCAACGCGGTCACGCCGACCCGGGCCGCCCAGGCCGACCACGAACAGCCCGGCTGCCTGCACGCGACGATGGACCTCTACAAGTGGGCCTACAAGCTGGGCCCGGCGACGCCCTCGGAGCTGGTCGGCGACTGCTTCTCGCTCGCCGTCGCGGTGCGGGAGCTGGACATGCGCGCGAGCCCGTACGACCTGGCCGCGCTGGGCTACCCCCCGGTCCGGATCGAGACGCCAGCCGGCCGGGCCGAGTACGTCCGGGCGCAGGCGCGGTTCGCGGCCATGGCCGCGCCCCTGCGCGCTCGGCTGATCGGGGTGTGCGCGGACCTCGCCCCGGCCGCTGTGTGAGATCTGCGGAACTTTTTCGCCGAGGTGGTATCAGGACGGCCCTCCCGCGCCTCTGCTCCGGTGCGGGCGGGTGGCGCAGCGGAGGGGGCCACCCGCCCGCCCCTCGGCGTTCCGTCAGGCGAACGCCTCCGGGCCGGGGCAGCTGCAGACGAGGTGGCGGTCGCCGTACGCGCCGTCGATGCGCCGCACCGGCGGCCACACCTTCCGGTCGTGCACGCCCGGCGTCCCGCCCGCCGGGTATGCAGCGATCTCGCGGCTGTAGGGGTGGTCCCACTTGTCGGCGAGGCACGCCGCCGTGTGCGGGGCTCCGCGCAGCGGGTTGTCCTCCACCGGCCACTCCCCCGCCGCGACCCGGTCGATCTCGGCGCGGATGCCGATCATGGCGTCGACGAACCGGTCGAGCTCGGCGAGGTCCTCGCTCTCCGTCGGCTCGACCATGAGCGTGCCGGCGACCGGGAACGACATCGTCGGCGCGTGCAGGCCGTAGTCGGCGAGCCGCTTGGCGACGTCGTCCACGGTCACGCCGGACGCCTTCGTGATCCCGCGGAGGTCGAGGATGCACTCGTGGGCCACGCGCCCGTCCGCGCCGGCGTAGAGCACCGGGAAGTGGTCGCGCAGCCGGACGGCGACGTAGTTGGCCGCGGCCACCGCCGTCAGCGTGGCCCGGCGGAGCCCGTCGAGACCCATCAACCGCAGGTACGCCCACGGGATCGGCAGCACGCCGGGGCTGCCGTGCGGCGCGGCCGACACCGGCCCGACGACGCCCCGTCCGGGCAGGAACGGGGCGAGGTGCCCGGCCACCGCGACCGGCCCGACGCCCGGGCCGCCGCCGCCGTGCGGGATGCAGAACGTCTTGTGCAGGTTCAGGTGGCTGACGTCGCCGCCGAACGCGCCCGGCCGGGCCAGCCCGACCAGCGCGTTGAGGTTGGCGCCGTCGACGTAGACCTGGCCGCCCGCGGCGTGCACGGCGTCGCACACCGCCCGCACGCCGGTCTCGTAGACCCCGTGCGTCGACGGGTAGGTGATCATGAGAGCGGCCAGCGCCCGGCCGTGCTCGGCGATCTTGGCCTGCAGGTCGTCGAGGTCGACGTCGCCGTTGGGGCCGGTGGCGACGACGACGACGCGCAGCCCCGCCATGACGGCCGACGCCGCGTTCGTGCCGTGCGCGGACGCGGGAATCAGGCAGACGTCGCGGTGCTCGTCACCGCGGCTGCGGTGGTATGCGGCGATCGCGAGCAGGCCCGCGAGCTCGCCCTGGCTGCCGGCGTTGGGCTGCAGCGAGACGGCCGCGTAGCCGGTCAGCTCGGCGAGCCAGCGCTCGAGGTCGGCGATCAGCTCGAGCGTCCCCGCGGCGTCGGCCTCGGGCGCGAACGGGTGCAGGTCGGCGAAGCCCGGCCAGGTGATCGGCTCCATCTCCGCGACCGCGTTGAGCTTCATCGTGCACGAGCCCAGCGGGATCATCGTGCGGTCCAGGGCCAGGTCGGCGTCGGCGAGGCGGCGCAGCCACCGCATGAGCGAGGTCTCCGACCGGTGCTCGTGGAACACCGGGTGGGTCAGGAAGCCGCTGGTGCGGACCAGCCGCTCGGGCAGGGCGTCCGCGGTCGCCGCGTCGAGCGCGTCCGCGTCGGCGGTGACGCCGAACGCCGCCCACACGGCCTCCAGGTGCGCGACCGTCGTGAGCTCCGAGCAGGAGATCCCGACCGTCGTGGCGTCGACCCGGCGCAGCGCGATCCCGGCGTCGTGCGCGGCCGCGACGACGGCGTCGGCGGACGCGCACCGCACCTGCACGGTGTCGAAGAAGGACCCGTCGACGACGTCCGCGCCGCCCGCGCGCAGCCCGGCGGCCAGCACCGCGGCCATCCGGTGGACGCGCCGGCCGATCCGCGCGAGCCCGTCCGGGCCGTGGTACACGACGTAGCAGGCGGCGACGACGGCCAGCAGCACCTGCGCCGTGCAGATGTTGGACGTCGCCTTCTCGCGGCGGATGTGCTGCTCGCGCGTCTGCAGGGCCAGCCGCAGCGCGGGGCGGCCGTCGGCGTCGTGGGACATGCCGACGAGGCGCCCGGGCAGCTGCCGCGCGAGGCCGTCCCGCACGGACAGGTAGGCGGCGTGCGGGCCGCCGTAACCCAGCGGGACGCCGAAGCGCTGGGTCGTGCCGGCCGCGGCGTCGGCGCCCAGCTCGCCGGGCGGGGTGAGCAGCGTCAGCGCGAGCAGGTCGGCGGCGACCGCGACCAGGGCGCCGCGGGCGTGCGCCTCCTCGATCACGGGACGCAGGTCCCGGACGGCGCCGGACGCGCCGGGATAGGCCAGCAGCGCCCCGAAGAACTCGCCGTCGGGCAGCTCGCCGGGCGGGGTCAGCACCAGCTCGATGCCAAGCGGCTCCGCCCGCGTCCGCAGCACGTCGACGGTCCGGGGCAGGGTGTCGGCGTCCACGGCGAACCGGGGGCTCCTGGCCCGGCCGGCCCGCCGCAGCAGCGTCATGGCCTCCGCCGCCGCCGTGGCCTCGTCGAGCAGGGACGCGCCGGCGACCGGCAGGCCGGTCAGGTCCGCGACGGCGGTCTGGAAGGTCAGGAGCGCCTCCAGCCGGCCCTGGCTGATCTCGGGCTGGTACGGCGTGTAGGCGGTGTACCAGGCCGGGTTCTCCAGGACGTGGCGGCGCACGACCGGCGGGGTCACCGTGCCGTGGTAGCCGAGGCCGATCATGGGGACGGTCACGGTGTTGCGGGCGGCGAGCGCGCGCAGCGCGTCGAGCACGGCGGTCTCGGACGCGGCGGGCGGCAGGGTCGAGGCGACGGGGCCGGTGTCGCGGATGCCGGGCGGCACGGCGGCGTCGGCCAGCGCGTCGAGCGAGTCCGCGCCGACCGCGGCCAGCATCGTCTCCAGCTCGGCGGGACGCGGTCCGATGTGGCGGTCGGCGAACGGGAGCCCCCGCTCCAGCTCGGCGAGGGAGGGGCGGTCGGTCACGGGGTGCCTCCGGGGGGCAGGGACGGGCAGGGCCGTGCTGGCCCTCCCCCTCTGTCGTCACCCGCCGCGGCGGGCACCTGAGAGATTCACCCGGCGAGCCGGGCTTTCCCCTTCGGCGGAGCCCCGGGGGGCTCGCTTTCCAGAGGCGTCTCACCTGCGCGGTCCGGTTGCCTGAGAGATTCCGGGGAGGGGTTGCTCCTTCGGCGCCCGGTGCGACCGGGCTCTCCCGCGCAGGATGAAGCGACTGCGAGACAGATCCTACGCGTGATCGACGCGGCGGGCGCCGGGCGACACGCGGATGTCACACCGCCGTCCGGGGTGAGGAGGTGGGTCAGCTGATCGCGCGGCGCGACCGGCGGCGCGACAGCTCGTCCTCCGGCGACTCGTCGACGGTGCCACCGTCGGCGCGCTCCACCGGGAAGTCCTTGATCGAGCCGCTGATCTCGCGCATGGCCCCGGACACGGCGATGCCGAAGACGCCCTGGCCGCCGCGCAGCAGGTCGACGACCTCCTCCGGCGAGCTGCACTCGTAGACCGTCGTGCCGTCGGAGAACAGCGTGATGCCGGCGAGGTCGCGGATGCCGCGGCTGCGCAGGTGCTCGACCGCGACCCGGATGTTGTGCAGCGAGACACCCGCGTCGAGGAGCCGCTTGACGACCTTCAGTACCAGGACGTCCTTGAACGAGTAGAGCCGCTGCGAGCCGGATCCGGCCGCACCGCGGATGGAGGGCGCGACCAGCCCGGTCCGCGCCCAGTAGTCGAGCTGGCGGTAGGTGATCCCGACGACCTGGCAGGCGGTGGGGCCGCGGAACCCGACGAGCTGGTCGGGCAGCCCGTCGAGACCGGATCCCACGAGCGGGTCGGGAAAGAGCTCACCCTGCTCGGGCGTGTCTTCCACCGCTCTCCCTTCCCCGGTTCGGCATCGCTGCCGACCGTCACCTCGGGTCGGCTCCTACCGACCGTAAGCGGGCACGAGCGGGGGGTCAACGCGCCACGCCCGTCCGGGTCGACCGGTGCGGGCGCGGCGCGGCGTCACCCGATCTAGCGCGCTCCCTTGAAGTCCTCCGGCGAGATCGAGTCGAGGAACTCGCGGAACTTCTCGACCTCGTCCTCCTGCTCGTCCGGGATGATCAGGCCGGCCTCGGAGAGGACGCTCTCCTCGGCGTGGATCGGCACCCCGGTCCGCAGCGCCAGCGCGACCGAGTCGCTCGGCCGGGCGGACACCTTGACACCGCCGTCGAAGATCAGCTCGGCGTAGAACGTGCCGTCCTGCAGGTCGGTGATCCGCACCTGCTCCAAGCGCCTGCCGAGCCCGGTGATGACGTCCTTGAGCAGGTCGTGGGTCAGCGGGCGGGCGGGCTTGACGCCCTGCTGCTCCAGCGCGATCGCCGTGGCCTCGACCGATCCGATCCAGATCGGGAGGTAGCGGTCACCGGTGGTCTCCCGCAAGAGGAGGATCGGCTGGTTCTGCGGCAGTTCGACCCGGACGCCCACCACACGCATCTCGCTCATGCGGTCCCTCCTCCTGCCGGTCCCGTCGCTGACTCACGCTACACGCCGGGCCCCCGACACGCCCGCCTCCGGTCGGGGTGTCAGGTCGCTCCGCACGCTCCGCTCAGGCCCGCGGGCCCGTGATGAAGACGAGCCGGAACTTGCCGATCTGCACCTCGTCGCCGTCCACGAGGACCGCCGTGTCGACCGGCTCGCGGTTGACGTAGGTCCCGTTCAGGCTGCCCACGTCGACCACGACGAACTCGCCGTCGTTGCGGAACTCCGCGTGGCGGCGCGAGACCGTCACGTCGTCGAGGAAGATGTCGCTGTCGGGGTGCCGTCCGGCGCTGGTGACGGCCCGGTCGAGCAGGAACCGCGACCCCGCGTTCGGGCCGCGTTTGACCACCAGCAGGGCAGCGCCGGCCGGCAGCGACTCGACGCCGGAGACGGGCTTCTCCGGCGCGGGCGGCTCGGGCTCGGACAGGAAGTCCGCGCGGAAGACCGACGTGGTCTCCGGCGAGCGCTCCGGGGGCACGCCCGGCCCGTCGTTCGTGGTCACCTCGGGGTCTCCTCCTGCACCGTCAAGCACGTCTTCGAGCGTTGTCCCAACCTACCGCGCCCGGGCCCGTCAGGCGCCGGTGAGCTGGCCGTATGCGGCGGCGTCCAGCAGGCCGGACGGTTCCTGCGACACCTGCACCTCCAGCATCCACCCGTTGCCGTACGGCTCGGCGTTGACCAGCTCGGGGGACTGGGCCAGCGCGTCGTTCACCGCCGTCACCGTGCCGGTGACCGGGGCGAACAGCTCCGACACCGACTTGGTCGACTCGACCTCGCCGACGGCGGCGCCCGCCGAGACGGCGGCACCGACGTCGGGCAGCTGCACGAACACGACGTCGCCGAGCTGGGTCTGGGCGTGGTCGGTGATGCCGACCCGGACCACACCGTCGCCGAGATCGCGAACCCACTCGTGGGCGTCGGTGTAGCGCAGGTCCTCCGGGATCACGCGACGAGCCTAGTCAGGGCCCGCGACGGCGCCCGCGCGGGGCGGGGCCGCGATCATCTGGATCAGGTAGAGCACGCCGGTGTAGAGGTAGAGCGCCCCGCCCCAGATCCCGACGGCCCATCCGGTGGGCCGGCACAGGTCGGCGAACCAGCCCTCCTGCAGCCCCGCCAGCAGCAACGGGAACGTCCAGAGCAGCAGGAACGTCGCCGCCTTCCCGAGGTAGACGACCGGCGGGGGCCCGTAGCCGCGCCTGCGCAGCGCCGGCAGCGCGGCGGCCAGGACCGCGTCGCGCAGGACCAGCACCCCGATCGCCCACCACGGCACGACGCCGCGCAGGCCGAGCGCGAGCAGCGCGGCCAGGATGTAGAGGCGGTCGGCCGCGGGGTCGAGCAGCTCCCCCAGCCGGCTGTACTGGTCGAGGAGGCGCGCGAGCTTGCCGTCGGCCCAGTCGCTGATCCCGCCGAGCGCGAGGACGACGATCGCCCACACGTCGTCGCCGCGGTGGTCGCCCGCCAGCAGCAGCCACAGCATCAGCGGGACCCCGGCCAGCCGCAGCACCGAGAGCAGGTTGGGGACGGTGAGCACGCGCGTCCGCTCCGCCACGTGCGCAGGCTAGCGGCCCGGCCGGCCTGCGGCGGTCGCGATCGGTGGCAGGATCGTCGTCCGTGGACGCCGCAGCGTTGAGAGAAGTCCAGGCCCCGCTCAAGAGCCGCTACCGCGAGGACCCGGCGTCGGCCGTGGTCACGCTCAAGGCCGACGGTGAGCTCTCCGGCTCGGGCATCGCGTGCCGGGTCACGACGGCGGCCGCGCTCGCCGAGGCCGGGCTGCACCCCGCCTCCGGCGGCGACGGCACGCAGCTGTGCTCCGGTGACATGCTGCTCGAGGCGCTCGTGGCGTGCGCGGGCGTCACGATGCGCGCCGTGGCGACGTCGCTGGGCATCGACGTCGCCGGCACCGTCCACGCCGAGGGCGACCTCGACTTCCGCGGCACGCTCGGCGTGGACAAGCAGACGCCGGTGGGCTTCCGGGCCGTCCGGCTGACCTTCGACCTCGAAACGAGCGCGGACGCCGAGCAGCTCGCGAGCCTGATGAAGCTCACCGAGCGGTACTGCGTCGTGCTGCAGACGATCACCAACCCGCCGGAGACCACGGTGACCGTGGCGTGAACGGCGCGCAGGCGTTGCTGGCCACCCTCGTCGGGGCGGGCGTCGAGATCTGCTTCGCCAACCCCGGCACGTCGGAGCTGCACGTGGTCGCCGCGCTCGACGGCGAGCCCGGCATGCGGCCGGTCGCGACGCTCTTCGAGGGCGTCGCGACCGGCGCCGCCGACGGCTGGGCCCGGATGGCGGGCCGGCCCGCGGCGACGCTGCTGCACCTCGGGCCCGGCCTGTCCAACGGGCTGGCCAACCTGCACAACGCCCGCCGCGCCGGCACCGGCGTCGTCAACATCGTGGGCGACCACGCGACCGGGCACCGCAAGCTCGACGCCCCGCTGCAGTCCGACATCGCCGCGCTCGCCGGCGCGGTGTCGGGCTGGCTGCGCTCGGCCGGGCCCGACGTCGCGCGGGACGCCGCCGACGCGGTCGCGGCCGCGCGGGCGGGCCTGGTCGCGACCCTCGTCGTCCCGGCCGACGTGGCGTGGGCCGACGGCGCCTCCCCCGCCGCCGTGCCGGCCGCTCCCCCGCCCGCCGCCCCCGACCAGGACGCGCTGGAGGCGGCGGCTGCCGCGCTGCGCTCCGGGGAGCCGTGCGTGCTGCTGGTGGGCGGCGACGCCGGCCGGGCGCCGGGGCTCGCCGCGGCCCGGCGCATCGCGGACGCGACCGGCTCGCGCCTCTACGCCGAGACGTTCCCGGCCCGGCTCGAGCGCGGCGCGGGCGTCGCGCCGGTCGGGCGGCTGGCGTACCTGGTCGAGGCGGCCCAGCACCAGCTGGCCGGCGCCCGGCACCTCGTGCTGGCCGGCGCCCGCTCGCCGGTGGCGTTCTTCGCCTACCCCGGCAAGCCCGGCGACCTCGTCCCCGACGGGTGCGCCGTCCACGAGGTCGCGCCGCAGTACGGCGCGGCCGCGGCGGCGCTGGCCGCGCTCGCCGACCTCGTCGCGCCCGGCACGGCCGCCACCATGGCGGCTCCCGCCCGTCCGGACCTGCCGAGCGGCGCGCTGACCGTCGAGTCCGCCGCCGCGGTGGTCGGGGCGCTGCTGCCCGAGGGCGCGGTCGTCGTCGACGAGTCGATCAGCTCGGGGCTCGGGCTGCCCGCCGCGACCGCCGGGTCGCCGCGCCACGACTGGCTCACCCTGACCGGCGGCGCGATAGGGCACGGCCTGCCGACGGCGACCGGCGCCGCGCTGGCCTGCCCCGACCGGCCGGTGTGGTGCCTGCAGGCCGACGGCAGCGCGATGTACACGATCTCGGCGCTGTGGACGCAGGCGCGCGAGGGGCTGGACGTGACCACGGTCGTCTACCACAACGACGCCTACACGATCCTGCGCGCCGAGGTGGCCCAGGGGGCTGCCGCCGGGTACTTGTCCGGTCACGGAGAGCGAGCAGCCTCGCTGCTCGACCTCGGCCGCCCGTCCCTGGACTTCGTGGCGATCGCCCGGGGCATGGGGGTCCCCGGCGAGCGGGTGGACACGGCGGACGGCCTCGCCGCTGCCCTGCGGTCCGCCCCGTCCCGGCGCGGTCCGTACCTGGTGGAGGCCATGATCCCGCCGCTCGTCCGCTGAGCCCGCAAGCCGGGTGCCGCTCGTCGCGTGCGGGCCGCCCTTCACCGCGCGTGTGGTCGCACGCGCGGAGCGTGGGCCGGTCGGGTGGACGTACACTCGTTCCCGGACACAGGCTGCAACCTGCGGGGCAGGCTCCACGGAGCCAGGGGTCAGCCGTCGGTGGACGACGGCGGAGTGCGAGTATGACGGTGACGGTCGACGACATGCACGACGTCGGGCACGCGTGTCTCGTCCCCGTCAGTGCCGACCACCTGTGGGAGGTCACCGCCCGCTGGATCGCCGGAGGCCTCGACGCCGCCGAGCGGATCGTCTACTTCGAGGACGGCACGGCCGACACGGTCCTCGCCCGGCTCGCCGACGACGGCATCCCGGTCGACGCGGCGCTCGCCGGCCGCCAGATGGTCATCATGCCTCGCCCGCGCACGCGCGCCCTGCTCGCCGGGAGCCCGAGCGACCTCGAGGAGCTGCTGCTCGGCGAGGTCGCCGACGCCGAGGCCGACGGCTGGAGCGGGCTGCGGCTGGCCGGTGAGCCGGGGCACGCGCTGCGCCACGGCGGCGGCCTGGCCAAGCTCCAGGAGTTCGAGAGCGTCATCGAGCAGACCGTGCGGACCCGGCCGGCCCGCATGCTGTGCCGCTACGACCGCCGCCATTTCGACGACCACGCCGTCGCCGTCATGCGCTCCGCGCACCACACCGAGCTCGTCACGTCCGCGGTCTACGACGACCAGCTGCTGCGGGTCACGTCGGCGGGGCCATCGGGGCTGCGGTTCGCGGGCGAGGTCGACCACAGCAACCGCCACGAGATCGGCCGGCTGCTCGCGACGGCGCTGGCCGGAGCCGTCCGCTCGGCGTCGGCGCCGACCGACCTGACGGTCGACGTGTCGTCGCTGCGGTTCGTCGACGTCGGGGGCGCGGTCCAGCTCGTGCGCGCGGCAGAGGGCTTCCCGGAGACCCACCGGCTCGTCGTCGTCGGGGCCCGGCCCCGGATCGTCCGGGTCCTGGACCGCTGCGGCGCCCCGTTCGCGCCCCGGCTGTCCGTGCGGCCCCGCGGGAACGGGTGAGCGCCGCGTGCGGATCGTCGAGACGACCCGTGCGCCGCACGCCGCCCGGCTGCGCCACGCGGTGTGCTTCCACCGCTCCGACGTCGACCTGCTGGCCCGGCTGACCCCGCTCGTCCGGGCGGCGCGGGAGCGCGGGGAGCCGGTCGCACTCGCTCTGCGGCCCGCGACCCGCGACGCGCTGGTGGCCGGGCTCGACGGCGCCGGCGCGCGCGGCCGGCGACCTGGTGACGCTGGCCCAGCCGGACGGCCCGGACGGCGCGTCGGGCCAGACCGTCGCCGCGCGCCGGGCCCGCGAGCTGCGGTCGCTGACCGAGTCCGCCGGACCGGTGACCGTCGTCGTCGAGCACTGGGACCGGTTCGACGGCGCCGACGGGCGGTTCTGGACGGAGCTGGACGCGGCGACCAACGTGGCGCTCGCCGACCTGCCGGTCACCCAGGTGTGCTTCTACCCCGACCTCCCGCTGCACCGGGCCGTCACCGAGGGGGCGCTGGCCAACCACGCCTTCGTCGTCGACGACGAAGGCTGGCGGTCCAACGTGGACCACCGGCAGCCGCGCGACGTCCTCACCGCGACGCCGGCGCCCGCCCCCGTCCTGCTCGGGCCGCCGGACGTCCGTCGCCGCTTCGGCGCGTGGGCGCTCAACGAGGTGCGGGCGCTCGTCGAGCAGGAGCTGGTCGCGGCCGGGTTCCCCGGCGAGCGGGCCGAGGACGTCGTGCTCGCGGTGAACGAGGTCGCCACCAACGCCGTCGAGCACGGCTGCCCGGAGGCCGAGCTGGCACTGTGGACGGCCCCGGGCGGCACCGGCGGCGTGGTCGTCGAGGTGCACGACAGCGGGGTCCTGCGCGACCCGCTGCCGGGGCTGGTCGCGCCCCCGCCCGGCGAGCCGAGGGGCCGCGGGCTGTGGATCGCGCGGCAGCTCTGTGACTCGTTGCACCTCTGGGCCGACGACGCGGGGACCCACGTGCGGGCGCGGGCGACGCCCTGAGGCTATGATGAGCGCCGGATCGTCACTCGGACGGACCTGCTCCGGCTCCGAATGTGACGAACATGGCCCTTTTCAAGCTGCGGTCCAGGGAGAACACTCTTCCGCGGACCTCGGTGGGGTGCACGCGGGGCCGACAACTCGGGCAGAACCACTACTTGGGACAACCATGTCTGACGATCAGCGACGATCTCGTGTGACCGTTCTCGGCTCCTTCACCCTCGCCACCGACGGCGCGCCACTGCCCTTGGGGGCGGACGCTCGCCGGCTCGTGGCCTACCTCGCGGTACATCCGCGCCCGCAGGAGCGTGCGGCGCTTGCCGCCGACCTGTGGCCCGGCGTGCCGGCGACCGCCGCCCGCCGGCTGCTCGACGACGCCGTCGCCGCCATCGGCGTACCAGGGCTCCTCGAGGGCGCCGACGACCCCCAGGCCGCGCTGTCGCTGGCCCCGGGGCTCGAGGTCGACCTCGCGGAGGCCATGACCCTCATCCGCGCGCTGCCGGACATGCCGGCCGACGTGGAGGTCGACACGACCCTGCTCGACCGCGACATCCTCCCGGACTGGACCGCGTCCTGGATCGCCGTGGAGCGCGAGCGCTTCCGCCAGCTGCGCCTCCACGCGACCGAGGAGCGCTGCCAGCGGCTGGCCGCGGCGGGCCGCTTCGACGACGCCGTCGCGATGGCCCGCGCTGCCGTCCGCGCGGCGCCGAGCCGGGAGAGCGCGCGGCGCACCCTCGTCGAGGCCTACCTCGCGCAGGGCGACGTCGCCGCCGCCGTCGCCGAGTACGACGAGTACCAGGAGCTGCTGCGCTCCAGCGTGGGCCCGGCCGGACCCGGCCTCGAGGGCCTGCTGCCCCCCGCCCCGGCCTGGCCCGTCCTGCGGGCGCGCCGGGTCATGCCGCGGTCGGCCGTCCAGCTGCCCTCGGGCATCCGCGCGCCGCGCTCGGGCCGCCGGCTGGTCGCCGGCAGCCCGCGCTGACCCCACACCCTCCGCCATATGGACACATATGGCTGCTGCGCGACCGTCGACAGCAGCCATATGTGTCCACGTGGCGGCTGGGGGCTCAGCCGAGGCCGCGCAGCTTCGGCAGCACGTCCTGGGCGAACTGGTCGAGGAACCGCTCCTGGTCGGCGCCCGGCCCGTGGAAGACCAGGTGGTTCAGCCCGGCGTCGACGTAGGGCTTGATCTGGGCGATCGCCTCGTCGGGGTCGGAGGCGACGATCCAGCGCTTGGCGACCTGCTCGATCGGCAGCTCGTCGGCGAGGCGCTCCATCTCGACGGCCGAGTCGACGCTGTTCTTCTGCTCGGCCGTGAGCGAGAGCGGGGCCCAGAACCGGCAGTTCTCCAGCGCGGTGTCCCGGTCCCGGTCGTATGACATCTTGATCTCGATCATGTTGTCGATCGAGGCGGGGTCGCGGCCCGCGGCCGCGGCGCCCTCGGCGACGGCCGGCATGAGCTTGTCGGTGTAGAGGTCCATGCCCTTGCCGGACGTGCAGATGAACCCGTCGCCGGAACGGCCGGCGTACTTCGCGACGACCGGCCCTCCCGCGGCGACGTAGACCGGGATCGGCTGCTCGGGCTTGTCGTAGATCGTCGCGCCGACCGTGCGGTAGTACTCGCCGTCGAAGGACACGTCCTCGCCCGTCCACAGCTCGCGCATGAGGCGCACGGACTCGCGCAGCCGCGCGAAGCGCTCCTTGAACTCCGGCCACTCCCGGCCCGACACGGCGATCTCGTTCAGCGCCTCGCCGGTGCCGACGCCCAGCATGACGCGGCCAGGGTAGAGCAGCCCGAGCGTCGCCCAGGTCTGGGCGAGCACCGCAGGGTTGTAGCGGAACGTCGGGGTCAGCACGGACGTACCCAGCTGGATGCGCGAGGTCCGCTCCCCCACGGCCGTGATCCAGGCGGTCGCCGACGGCGCGTGGCCGCCCTCGTGCCGCCACGGCAGGAAGTGGTCCGAGACGACGGCGCTGTCCAGGCCGACCTCCTCGGCCCGCACCGCGAACTCGACCAGCTCCCGCGGGCCGAACTGCTCCGCCGACGCCTTGTACCCGATGCGCAACACCTGCACGTCCTCTCGATCGCGATCGCCGTCCGGCGCCCGTACCTGCGCCAGCCTGCCACCGTCGGCGCCGTCGCGCCGCCTACCATCGCCGGTGTGCTCCCCGACGCCCCGCCCGACGCGGTGACCGCCCCGCTCGACGTCCTGCGGCGGGTCTTCGGCTACGACAGCTTCCGCGGCGAGCAGCAGGCGATCGTCGAGCACGTCTGCGCGGGCGGGGACGCGCTCGTGCTCATGCCGACGGGCGGCGGCAAGTCGCTCTGCTACCAGATCCCCGCGCTCGTGCGGCCCGGCGTCGGGGTCGTCGTCTCGCCGCTGATCGCGCTCATGCAGGACCAGGTCGACGCGCTGCGCGCGCTGGGCGTCCGCGCCGGGTTCCTGAACTCGACCCAGGACCCCGACGAGCGCAGGCTCGTCGAGCAGCTGTTCCTGGCCGGCGAGCTCGACCTGCTCTACCTGGCGCCCGAGCGCCTGCGCGTGCCGGCCACGACCGCGTTGCTGGAGCGCGGGCGGATCGCGCTCTTCGCGATCGACGAGGCCCACTGCGTCGCGCAGTGGGGCCACGACTTCCGCCCCGACTACCTGGAGCTCTCGCAGCTGCACGAGCGCTGGCCGGACGTGCCGCGGATCGCGCTGACCGCCACCGCCACCCCGGCCACCCACACCGAGATCACCCACCGGCTGGGCCTGGCCGACGCGCGGCACTTCGTCGCGAGCTTCGACCGGCCCAACATCACCTACCGGATCGTGCCCAAGAACGAGCCCCGCCGGCAGCTCGTGGACCTGCTGCGCGGCGAGCACGCGGGCGACGCCGGCATCGTCTACTGCCTTTCGCGGCGCTCCGTCGAGCAGACCGCCGAGTTCCTCACCGCGCAGGGCATCCCGGCGCTGCCCTACCACGCCGGCCTCGACGCCGGCACCCGCGCGGAGAACCAGGCGCGCTTCCTGCGCGAGGACGGCCTGGTGATGTGCGCGACGATCGCGTTCGGCATGGGCATCGACAAGCCCGACGTCCGGTTCGTCGCACACCTGGACCTGCCCAAGTCCGTCGAGGGCTACTACCAGGAGACCGGCCGGGCCGGCCGCGACGGGCTGCCGTCGACCGCCTGGCTGGCCTACGGGCTCGCCGACGTCGTCCAGCAGCGGAAGATGATCGACGACTCGGCCGGCGACCGCGACCACCGCCGGCGCCTCGCCCAGCACCTGGACGCGATGCTGGCGCTGTGCGAGACCGTCGAGTGCCGGCGGGTGCAGCTCCTGGCCTACTTCGGCCAGGAGTCGGGCCCGTGCGGCAACTGCGACACGTGCCTGGCCCCGCCCGAGTCGTGGGACGGGACGGTCGCGGCCCAGAAGCTGCTCTCGACGGTGGTCCGGCTCGACCGCGAGCGTCACCAGCGCTTCGGCGCCGGGCAGATCGTCGACATCCTGCTGGGCCGCCGGACGGCCAGGGTCGAGCAGTTCCGCCACGACGAGCTGTCGGTCTTCGGCGTCGGGGCGGACCTGTCCGAGGGCGAGTGGCGGACGGTCGTCCGGCAGCTCCTCGCCCGCGGGCTGCTGGCGGTCGAGAGCGCGCACCAGACGTTCGCGGTCACCGAGGCGTCCCGGTCCGTGCTGCGGGGCGAGCGCGAGGTGCCGCTGCGGCGCGACCCGGTGAAGGTCGCCCGCACCCGTCCGGCCCGCGCCGCGGCGGGCGCGGCCGCCGCCGAGCTGCCGGCCGACGCCGCCCCGGTGTTCGAGCGGCTGCGGGCCTGGCGGGGCGCGACGGCGAAGGAGCAGGGCGTCCCGGCCTACGTGATCTTCCACGACGCGACGCTGCGGGAGATCGCCACCCACCGCCCGGCGAGTCTCGCCGACCTGTCGCGGATCGGCGGGGTCGGTGACGCCAAGCTCGCCCGGTACGGCGAGCAGGTGCTCGCGACGCTCGCCGAGAGGTGACCGGCGACCCGGCTGATCGCGCAACTCGGGCTGGGCCAGACCCCGACTCGCGGAGGCCCCCTGCCGCGAGTCGGGGTCTCAACCAGCCCGAGTCGCGCCCTGGGCCAGACCCCGGTCAGGCGCGGATCCGGGCGCCCGACGGGTCGAACAGCACCGACTTGGCGATCTCCGCGCCGACCGGCTCGCCGTCGACGGCGACCTCGACCGGCCCCGCCGCCCCGACGGGCAGGTAGGCGTACGCGATCGAGCGCGCCACCGTGTAGCCGTACCCGCCCGAGGTCACCTGCCCGGCCACGGCGCCCCCGACCAGGACCGGCTCGCCGCCGAGCGCCACCGCGCGCGGGTCGTCGAGCACAAGGCAGCGCAGCCGCCGTGCGGGCGCCGCCAGCGCGCGGTCGGCACCGACGAACCCGCCGGTCCGTCGCACGGCGAACCCGAGCCCGGCCTCGGCGGGCGTCCTCGTCGGCCCGATGTCCGACCCCCACGCCCGGTAGCCCTTCTCCAGCCGCAGGCTCTCGATGGCCCGGTAGCCGGCGGGCGTCGCGCCGGTCTCCGCCAGCGTCTGCCACAGGGCGCCGCCGAACTCGGTCGGGCAGTAGAGCTCCCAGCCCAGCTCCCCCACGTACGTGACGCGCAGGGCCCGCACCGGCACGTCCCCGACGACGATCTCCCGCATCGACGGGTACGGGAACTCGAGCGGGTCGGACGTCAGCGGCGCGAGCAGGTCCCTCGCCCGCGGGCCCCACAGGCCGTAGCAGGCCCAGGCGCTGGTCACGTCGGCGATCCGGACGTCGGCGCCGCTCGCGCGCGCGTGCCGGCGCAACCAGGCCAGGTCGTGCGTCCCGAAGGCCGTGCCGGTGACCACGCCGAAGTGCTCCGGCCCGTACCGCGAGACGGTCACGTCCATCTCGATGCCGCCGCGCGCGTTGAGCGCCTGCGTGTAGACGACCGAGCCCGGTGGCTGGTCGATGCGCCCCGCGAAGACCCCGAGGCAGAACGCCTCCGCGTCGGGCCCGCTGATCTCGATCTTGGCGAACGAGCTCTCGTCGAACAGGCCCGCCGCCTCGCGCGTGGCCCGGTGCTCGACCTGCGTGTACGGCGACCAGTGCCGTCCGGCCCAGCCGCGCGGGCGCAGGCGCTCGCCGCCGCCGGCGCCCGGCTCGTCGCCGCCCGGCCCCTCCGCGCCGTAGTGCTCGACCCGCTCCCAGCCCGCCTTCTCCCCGAACACCGCCCCGTGGGTGGCGTGCCACGCGTAGGCGGGCGAGGTCCGCAGCGGCCGCCCGGCCTGCCGCTGTTCGCCGGGATAGCGGATGTCGTAGTAGCTCTCGTAGTTCTCCCGCACCTGGGCCAGCGTGTAGCGGCGCGAACGGTACTGCGGCCCGAACCGCCGGATGTCCATGTGCCACAGGTCCAGGCCGGGGTCGCCGTCGAGGATCCAGCCGGCCATGACGTCGCCGATGCCGCCGGCGCCCGCGATGCCGTGCGCGCAGAACCCGGCGGCGACGAAGAACCCGGCCACCTCCGTCTCGCCGAGGCAGAACTCGTTGTCGGGGGTGAACGCCTCCGGCCCGTTGATCATCGAGACGACGCCGAGGTCGGCCACGACCGGCACCCGGACCTGGGAGTTCGCGACGATCTCGGCGAAGCGGTCCCAGTCCGGCGCGAGCAGCCTGCCGTTGAAGTCCGCGGGCGGGCGGTGCGACGGCCACGCCGCCGCCGACTGCCGCTCGTACCCGCCGACGACCAGGCCGTCGATCTCCTGGCGGTAGTACACGAGCAGGTCGGGGTCCCGGAGCGAGGGCAGGACACCGTCGGGCTTCTCGGGCAGCGGCTGCGTCACGACGTACTGGTGCGACATCGGCACCACCGGGATCCGGACACCGACGAGCCCCGCGATCTCGTCGGCGAACATCCCACCGCAGTCGACGACGGCCTCGCACTCGACCCGGCCCCGGTCGGTGCGGACGCCGGTGACACGGGAGCCGTGCGGTCCGGCGACGGTGTCGAAGCCGAGCACCCGGGTGTGCTGGGCGACCGTCACGCCGGCGGCGCGGGCCCGCGCGGCGAGCGCCTGGCACAGCCGGGCCGGGTCGACCTGGCCGTCGGTCGGCGTCCACGCCGCGCCCAGCACCCCGTCGGTCGACATGAGCGGGAACAGCTCCTGTGCCCGCTGCGGCGACACCAGCTCCAGCGGCAGCCCGGCCCGCTGCGCCCACCCGTGCTGGCGGCGGATCTCCTCCATGCGCGCGGGCGAGGACGCCAGCCGCAGCGACCCGGACTCGACCCAGCCGGCGTCCAGCGTCCGGTACAGCTCGACGGAGTGGACGTTCATGCTGGTCAGCGCGGGATCCGAGCGGAGCTGCCCGACCAGGCCGGCGGAGTGGAACGTCGAGCCGCTCGTCAGCTCGGCGCGCTCCAGCAGCAGCACGTCGGTCTCGCCCCGCTCGGCGAGGTGGTGGGCGACGCTGGCGCCGCCGACGCCCCCGCCCACGATCACGATCCGGGCACGGTCCGGCAGCTCGGCCACGGCCGCGACTCTACGGTCCTACCCTCGCCTCCCATGCGCCCCGTCGCCCCCGACCTGGACGCCCTGCTCGACGGCATCCCCCCGGCCGCCCGCCGCCCCCGCACCGTGGAGGAGCTGCCGGGCGGGCTGACCAACGTGAACCTCAAGGTCACCAACGCCGACGGCGTGTGCGTCGTCCGCATCCCCGGCGAGGGCCCGTCGCTGCTGGGCATCGACCGCGAGCACGAGTTCGCGAACTCGGTGGCCGCGGCCACCGCGGGCGTCGGCGCGCCGGTGCTGCACCACCGGCCGGGCGAGGGCATCACGGTCGCCTTCCTGCCCGGCCGCACGCTGACCGACGAGGACCTGCACGACCACGCCGTGCTCGAGCGGGTGGCCGCGGCGTGCCGCACGCTGCACGCCGGGCCGCGGTTCGTCTGCGACTTCGACATGATCGAGACGCAGGCCCGCTACCGGCGCATCGTGGCCGAGCACGGGTTCCGGCTGCCGCCGCGCTACGACGAGTTCCTGCCGGCGGTGGCCCGGATCAAGGCGGCGCTGGGCCCGCGGGTCACCGTGCCGTGCCACAACGACCTGCTCGCGGCGAACATGCTCGACGACGGCGAGCAGGTCCGGATGATCGACTTCGAGTACTCTGGCAACAACGACGCCTGCTTCGAGCTCGGCAACATCTGGAGCGAGGCGACGCTCCCCCGCGAGCTGCTCGACGTGCTCGTCACGGCCTACTACGGGCGGCCGCGCCCGGAGATGGTCGCGAGGGCCCGGCTGCACGCGCTGCTCGCCCAGTACGGCTGGATGCTCTGGGCGTCGATCCAGGACGGCTCGAGCCCGCTGGACTTCGACTTCTGGAGCTGGGGCCTGCAGAAGTACGACCGCGCGGTCGTCACGTTCGACCGCGAGCTCGACGACCTGATCTCGGCGGCCCGGGCCGCCTGAGCCGGCCCGCCCACGCCCCCCAGGTGGCAACGAACGGCACTTTCGTTCCCCAGGTTTGAACGAAAGTGCCGTTCGTTGCACAGTCGTCGGGGTCTTGCACGTCGGCCCGGACTCGGGTCTGATCGTGATCGTCACCCGGCCGGCCGGCCGGGCGACCCCGTCTCCCCGAGGACGCTCGCGATGCCCGGCATGCTCACCCTCGACCAGCTGACCGCCGCCGTCGACGACGGCTCGATCGACACCGTGCTCGTCGCCTTCACCGACATGCAGGGCCGCCTGCAGGGCAAGCGCTGCGCGGCGCGCTACTTCCTGGACGAGGTCGTGCCGCACGCGGCCGAGGCCTGCAACTACCTGCTCGCCGTCGACGTCGAGATGAACACCGTCGGCGGGTACGCGATGTCGAGCTGGGAGCGCGGCTACGGCGACTTCGTGCTCCGGCCGGACATGTCGACGCTGCGGCTCGTCCCGTGGCACGAGGCGACGGCGCTGGTGCTCTGCGACGCCGTCTGGGGTGACGGCGCCCCCGTCGTCGCGTCGCCCCGGCAGATCCTCAGGGGCCAGCTCGACCGCCTGGCCGCCCGCGGCCTTTCCGCCGATGTCGGCACCGAGCTGGAGTTCATGCTGTTCGCCGACTCGTTCGACGCCGCCTGGCAGGGCGGCTACCGCGAGCTGCGGCCGGCCAACCTCTACAACGTCGACTACTCGCTGCTGGGGACGGCACGGGTCGAACCTGTCCTGCGGCGCATCCGCAACGGGATGGCGGGTGCCGGCATGGTCGTCGAGTCGGCGAAGGGCGAGTGCAACCTCGGCCAGCACGAGATCGCGTTCCGCTACGCCGACGCGCTCACGACGTGCGACAACCACGCGATCTACAAGACCGGCGCCAAGGAGATCGCCGACCAGGCCGGCATGGCGCTCACGTTCATGGCGAAGTACGACGAGCGCGAGGGCAACTCCTGCCACATCCACATCTCGCTGCGCGGCAAGGACGGCAACGTCTTCCCCGGCGAGGGGGAGCACGGCTTCTCGCCGCTGTTCGCCCACTTCCTCGCGGGCCAGCAGGCCTGCCTGCGCGAGCTGACGTACCTGTTCGCCCCCAACGTCAACTCCTACAAGCGTTACGCCCTCGGCTCGTTCGCCCCGACCGCCGTGGCCTGGGGGCTGGACAACCGGACGTGCGCGCTGCGGGTCGTGGGGCACGGGGGCGGCATGCGGGTGGAGAACCGCGTGCCGGGCGGCGACGTGAACCCCTACCTCGCGGTCGCCGCCCTCATCGCGGCCGGCCTCCACGGCATCGAGCAGGAGCTGCCGCTGCCCGACCCCTACGTCGGCAACGCCTACTCCTCGGGAGGGCCGCGGGTGCCCGCGTCGCTGCGCGAGTCCGCGGAGCTGTTCGCCGGCTCGACGGTGGCCCTCGACGCGTTCGGCAAGGACGTCGTCGAGCACTACGCGAACGCCGCCAGGGTCGAGCTGGAGGCCTTCGACGCGGCGGTCACGGACTGGGAGCGCCGCCGGGGCTTCGAGCGCCTGTGACGAGGTCTCCGGACGGCCGCCCGCTGGTCGGGCTCACGGCGTACGGCGAGCGGGCGACCTACGGCGTCTGGGATCACGAGGCGGTGCTGCTTCCCCGCTCCTACGCGGACGCGGTGCTCGCGGCCGGCGGCCTCCCCGTCCTCCTGCCGCCGCTGGCCGCCGCCGCGCCCGCCGTCGACCGGCTCGACGCCGTCGTGCTCGCCGGGGGCGCCGACGTCGACCCCGCCCGCTACGGCGCCGAGCGGCACCCCAGCACCGGCGATCCGCGGGTCGAGCGGGACGAGGCCGAGCTGGCCGTACTGGAGCGGGCGCGCGAGCGGGACCTGCCGGTGCTCGCGGTGTGCCGCGGGATGCAGATCCTCAACGTGGCGCTCGGCGGCACGCTGCACCAGCACCTGCCCGACCACCTCGACCACACCGGCCACAACCCGTACCCGGGCGTCTTCGGGCCGGTCGCCGTCACGCTGGAGGCGGGCTCGCGGGTCGCGGCGGCGCTGGGCGCCACTGTGGCCGCGCAGTGCCACCACCACCAGGCGATCGACCGCCTCGGCACCGGGTTGGTGGTCACCGGGCGGGCGGACGACGACACGGTCGAGGCCGTCGAGCTGCCCGGACCGGCGTTCGTCGTCGGGGTGCAGTGGCATCCCGAGCAGGATGACCCGCGGATCTTCGCGGCGCTCGTGGAGGCCGTGCGGGGACGGCAGCCGACGGAGCGCTGGGAGCCGGCCGGGACGGCGAGAGAGGAGCGAGGGTGAACCGGTTCGACGGTCGCACGGCGGTCGTGACGGGCGGCGGGAGCGGCATCGGCCTGGCCACCGCGCGGCGGCTGGCCGCGGAGGGCGCCCACGTGGTGGTCGCCGACGTGGACCCCGCCACGGGCAAGGCGGCGGCCGACGAGGTGGACGGCCTGTTCGTGCGGACGGACGTGACGTCCGAGACCGACGTCGAGGCGCTCTTCGCCGCGACGCTGGAGCGCTACGGATCGGTCGACGTGTCGTTCCACAACGCCGGCATCTCCCCGCCCGACGACGACTCGATCCTCACGACCGGCCTCGACGCCTGGCGCCGGGTGCAGGAGGTCAACCTGACCTCGGTGTACCTGTGCTGCCGCGCCGTGCTGCCGCACATGCAGCGGCAGGGCAGGGGCGCGATCGTCAACACGGCCTCGTTCGTCGCGGTGATGGGCGCGGCGACGTCGCAGATCTCCTACACGGCGTCCAAGGGCGGCGTGCTGGCCATGACCCGCGAGCTGGGCGTGCAGTTCGCGCGCGAGGGCATCCGGGTCAACGCGCTCTGCCCCGGGCCGGTCGACACGCCGCTGCTGCGGGAGCTGTTCGCCGCCGACCCCGAACGCGCCCAGCGGCGGCTGGTGCACGTGCCGATGGGCCGGTTCGCGCAGCCGGAGGAGATCGCTTCGGCTGTCGCGTTCCTCGCGAGCGACGACGCCAGCTTCGTCACGGCCAGCACGTTCCTCGTCGACGGCGGGATCAGCGGCGCCTACGTGACCCCGCTGTAGCCCCGCGAGTCGGGGTCTGGCTCAGGACGCGACTCGGCCTGGCTCAGACCCCGACTCGCGGGTGGTGAGGCGGCGGAGGACCCGCGGCAGCTCGGCCGCGTGCACCACGGCCAGGCGCTGGGTCGCACGGGTCAGGGCCACGTACAGGTCGTTGGCGCCGCGGGGGCTCTCGGCCAGCACCTCCGCCGGCTCGACCAGCACGACCGCGTCGAACTCCAGGCCCTTCGCCTTGGCGATCGGCAGGACCACGACCGGCGAGGTCAGGTCGACCTCGGGATCGGCCGGCCCGTCGGGGGTGTCCGGGCCGAGCTCGACCGCGCCCACCAGCCGCTCGGCCAGCGCGGCGACGCGGGCGGCGGGGACCAGCACCGCCGTGCGGCCCTCGCCCACCGCGCCCGCCTCCTCGGCCACGACCTTGGCGACGGCGTCGACGAAGGCGGGGTCGTCCGCCGTGCCCTCGGCGGCGACGGCGCGCGGCGCCACCCCGGTCGAGCGGACCGACCGCGGCGCGGCCAGCCCGGGCTCGATCTCGGCCAGCACGTCGTCGGCGACGGCGGCGATCTCGGCCGGCGTCCGGTAGTTGACGGTCAGCTCCTCCAGCTTCCAGCGGTTCGCGACGTACGGGGTGAGAACCTGCGCCCACGAGGACGCCCCGGCGAGGTCGCCGGTCTGCGCCACGTCCCCGACGATGGTCATCGACCGGGACGGACACCGCCGCATGACCAGCCGCCACGCCATGGCCGACAGCTCCTGCGCCTCGTCGACGATCACGTGCCCGTAGGTCCACTCCCGGTCGGCCGCGGCCCGGTCGGCCGTCGAGTCCCAGCGCCGGACGGCCTGGCGCTCGGCGAGCCGGTCGGCGTCGATCACGTCCGTCGCGCGCAGCAGCTCCGGGTCGAGGTCCTCCTCCAGGTCCAGGACGTCCAGCACGCCCTGGGCGTAGGCGACCTCTTCGCGCAGCGCCGCGGCCTCCCGGGCGGCCGCCTCGGAGCCGTCGTCGCCGAGCAGCTCCGCGGCCTCGTCCAGCAGCGGGACGTCGGCCGGGGTCCAGGCGGCGCCGGCCGGCAGGTCGTCCGGGGGCAGCGGGCGGGCCAGCCGGGCCCGGTCCCCGGGCGGCAGGCGCCGGGCGGCGGTGCCCAGCCGCCGCGGGTCGGCGTACAGCTCGCCGAGGAGCTGCTCCGCCGAGAGCGTCGGCCACAGCCGGTCCAGCTCGCGGGCCAGCTCGGCGCTCTCGCGCAGCTCGTCACGGATGTCGGACAGGTCGCCGGCGTCCAGCAGGCCCTGTCCGCCGATGCTGCGCGCGACCTGCTGGGCCAGCAGCCGGATCGCCTCGCTGAAGAACAGCCGCCGCGCCTCGTTGTGCGGCTTGCGCGAGCGTCGGGCCCGGGTGCGGGCGGCGTTCGCGATGTCGCGGTCGAGCCGCACGGGCTGGCCCTCGACGACCAGCTGGACGGGCCTGCGGGGCAGCTGCTGGCGGTCGCGGACCGCCGCGGCGATCACCGCCGCCATCTCCGCACGACCCTTGACCTCGGCGGTCTCCGGCGGTTCCGGGCGTCGGGCGTCGGTGCCGGGGAACAGCTGGCCCAGCGTGGCGAGCACGACGCTGGTCTCGCCCAGCGACGGGAGCACCTGGCCGATGTAGCGCAGGAACGTCGGGTTGGGGCCGACGACCAGCACGCCGCGGCGGGCGAGGCGGTCGCGGTGGGTGTAGAGCAGGTACGCCGCGCGGTGCAGGGCCACCGCCGTCTTGCCGGTGCCCGGGCCGCCCTGCACCACCAGCACGCCCGACGGCTTCGCGCGGATGATCGCGTCCTGCTCGGCCTGGATCGTCGCGACGATGTCGGACATCTGGCCCGTTCGCCGCGCCCCGACCGCGGCCAGCAGGGCGGCCTCGCTGGTCAGCCCGCTCGTGGACCCGGCAGCCTGTGCCGCCGACAGGTCCAGCACCTCGTCGTCGATGCCGGTGACCTCGCGCCGCCGCGTGCGCAGGTGCCGGCGCCGCCGCATGCCCTCCGGCGACGCGGCGGTCGCGGTGTAGAACGGCCGCGCGGCGGGAGCGCGCCAGTCCATCAGCAGCGAGGCGTACTCGGCGTCCTCGTCGAGCAGGCCGATCCGGCCGACGTAGCGCCGCTCCCCCTCCTCGGTGTCGAGCCGGCCGAACGCCAGCCCGTGCTCCGCGGCGCGCAGCGCGGCGAGCCGCTCGGCCCAGATCCCCGCCGCGACGTCGCGCTCGGTCAGTGCCTGCGGCGTCCCGACGGTCTCCTCGCGCAGGATCTCGTCCAGCCGCCGGGCGGTCTCGGCGCGCCGCTGGTCGAGCCGGCCGTACAGCATCGCGACGTAACGGCGCTCGTGCTCGATGCCGTCGCCGTCCCCGCCCTCCGCGCCCCGCCCAGCGCGGTCAGTCACGCCGTCTGTCACCGATCACCCTCGCGCACTCCCGGACCCCGACAGGATCATCCAACCTACCAGCGGCCGGCCGGGCGGGCGCGGCGCTTCGGCTCAGCCGCCGGGATGGCGGGCCTTCGGGGCCCGGCCGAAGGGCTGCTCGACGGGCTCGACCGGCTCCGGCTGGGGCAGCGGTCGCACCACCGGCGCGTCAGCGAGCGCGAGCGCCTCGCCGTGGTGGCGCAGCCGCAGCGGCGGGCCGTCGACCAGCCGGTACTCGGCCTCCTCCGGCCGGATCTCGACGCGCAGCCGCCGTCCCTGCCACATGAGGCCGAACGAGATGCGCGACAGCGCCGGGGGCAGGCGCGGCGCGAAGCGCAGCCCGTCCCCGTCGCACTGCATGCCGCCGAACCCGTTGACGACCGCGGTCCAGGTGCCTGCCATCGACGCGATGTGCACGCCGTGGTCGGAGTTGCCGGCGAGGTTGTCGAGGTCGACCAGCGCCGCCTCCCCCAGGTAGTCGTAGGCGAGGTCGAGATGGCCGGTCCACGCGGCCACGACCGCCTGCGTGCACGCCGACAGCGACGAGTCGCGGACGGTGATCGCCTCGTAGTAGGCGAAGTTGCGGCGCATCTGCTCCGCGCTGAACGCGTCCGGCCGCAGCACCATCGCCAGCACGAGGTCGGCCTGCTTGACGACCTGCTTGCGGTACAGGTCGAAGTAGGGCACGTGCAGCAGCAGCGGGTAGTGCTCGGCCGGGGTGTTCTCGAAGTCCCACATCTGGTGGTCGGTGAAGCTCTCCGCCTGCGGATGCACGCCCAGCACCTCGTCGAACGGGATCCGCATCGCCTTCGCGGCGTCCCGCCAGCTCGCCATCTCCTCGGCGTTGACGCCCAGCGCGTGCGCCGCCCGGCGGTGGCGGGCCGCCGTGTCGGCGGCGACGCGCAGGTTCAGCTGCGCCATGAGGTTCGTGTAGACGTTGTTGTCGACGATCGCGGTGTACTCGTCGGGACCGGTCACGCCGTCGATGCGGAAGGCGCCCGTCGAGTCGTGGTGGCCCAGCGAGCGCCAGAGCCGGGCCGTCGCGACCAGCAGCGGCAGGCCGACCTCGCGCTCGAACTCGACGTCGCCGGTCGCGGCCACGTGCCGGCGCACGGCGTCGGCGATGTCGGCGTTGATGTGGAACGCCGCGGTGCCGGCCGGCCAGTAGCCAGAGCACTCCTGGCCACGGATCGTGCGCCACGGGAACGCCGCGCCGGCCAGCCCCAGCTGCGCGGCCCGCTCGTAGGCCAGCGGCAGGATCGACTGGCGCCAGCGCAGGGCGTCCGCCGCGGCGTCCGGGGCCAGGAACGACAGCACGGGCAGGCTGAACGTCTCGGTGTCCCAGAACGTGTGCCCGTCGTAGCCCTCGCCGGTCAGCCCCTTCGCGCCGATCGCCCGCCGCTCGGCCCGCGCGCCCGCCTGCAGCACGTGGAAGACCGCGACGCGGACCGCCTGCTGGAGCTCGGCGTCGCCGTCGATCTCGATGTCGGCGTTCGCCCAGAACTCGTCGAGGTAGGCCCGCTGCTCGGCGAGCAGGCCGTCCCAGCCGGTGTACCGCGCGGCCGCCAGCGCCGCCCGGACCTGGTCGTGCAGGGCGGGCTGGCTGCGCCGCGCCGACCAGCCGTAGGCGAGGTACTTGACGATCGTCAGCGTCTGGCCGGGCTCCAGCCGGGTGATGACCGTGGTGCGGCCGATGTCGGCAGTGGCCTCGGCGCTGGTCTCCAGCCCGTCCGGCCCGAACACGTCGTGGTCCATCGCCGCGGCCACCCGCAGGCCGGACCGGCGCGTCTGGTGGATCAGCCAGGCCCCCCGCGCGTGGGTACCGTGCTGCTCGGAGACCAGCGGGTCGGTGAGGGCGGCCTCGACCCGCGGGTCGGCCTCGTCGCGCGCGGGCAGCTGCTCGTTGGCCACCAGCTCGGACTGGACGACCAGCAGGGCGGGAGCGTCGACGACCTCGACCTGGTAGCGGACCGCGGCGATGGCCCGCTGCGTCAGCGAGACCATCCGCACGCTGCGCACGCGCACCATCCGGCCGGCGGGAGAGGCCCACTCCACCTCGCGGGTGAGCGTGCCCGCCTGCAGGTCCAGGATCCGCTCGTGGCGGCGCAGGTCGCCGTAGCGGAGGTCGAACGGTTCGTCCTCCACGAGCAGGCGGATGAGCTTGCCGTTCGTCACGTTGATGATCGTCTGGCCGGACTCGGGGTAGCCGTAGCCGCCCTCGGCGTACGGCAGCGGCCGCCGCTCGTAGAACGAGTTCAGGTAGGTGCCCGGCGTGGCGTGCGGCTCGCCCTCGTCGAGGTTGCCGCGCAGGCCGATGTGGCCGTTGGACAGCGCGAACACCGACTCGGTCTGGCCGAGCGCGGACATGTCCAGCCGGGGCTCGCGGACCAGCCACGGCTCGACGGTGAACGGGCGGCTCCCCGGGTCCGGACTCATCTAGAGCAGCTCCTCAAGATCGGCGACGACGACGTCCGCGCCGTGCTCCCGCAGCGCGTCGGCATGCCCGACGCGGTCGACCCCGACGACGAACCCGAACCCCCCTGCCCGGCCGGACTGGACCCCGGCCAGCGCGTCCTCGAACACGACGGCCTGTTCCTTGGGCACGCCGAGGTCGGCGGCCGCCGCGAGGAACGTGTCGGGCGCCGGCTTGCCGGGCAGGTGGCGCGCCTTGGCGACGACCCCGTCGACCCGGTGGTCGATCATGTCGGCGAGGCCGGCGACGTCGAGGACCTGCTCGGCGTTCGCGGAGCTGGACACGCAGGCCGTGGCGAGCCCGGCGTCCTTGCAGGCGCGCAGGTAGCGCACCGAGCCCGGGTAGACGTCGACGCCCACGGTCCTGATCTTCTCCTGGACCAGCTGGTTCTTCGTCGTCGCCAGCCCCCACAGCGTCTGCGTGCCGGGCGGGTCGTCGGCGCTGCCCTCCGGCAGGTGGATGCCCCGCGACTCCAGGAACGACCGGGTCCCCGCGAGCCGCGGCTTGCCGTCGACGTAGGGCCCGTAGTCGGCCTTCACGTCGAAGGGCCGGTAGCCGTCGCCGTCGCGGGCGTGGAGGAAGTCGTCGAACATCTGCTTCCACGCCGCGGCGTGGACGCTGGCGGTGTCGGTGAGCACGCCGTCGAGGTCGAACAGGCACGCCCGCGTGCCGTCGGGAAGCCCCAGCATGCAGGGAAAGGTACCGGCGCCCTGATCAACGGTCGCGGGGGTCACCGAATGTTCACCGGCCCGGCCGTGCGCGGGCGGCCCGGTACCACCTACCGGGGCAGCTCGACCACGGTCGGTGGCCCCTCGCCGCCGGTCACGGTCAGCGTGCCGCGACCGGCCGCGACCGTCAGCACGCCGCCGTCGGGCCGCGGCTCGATGTGCAGCTGCACGGCGGCGCGTACGGCGGTGAGCAGCCGCAGCGGCTCCAGCGTCGCGCCGAGCAGACCGTCGGGCACGTCGATCCGGACGGCGAGGCGCCGGCCGAAGCGCGCCTGCTCCAGCGCCAGGTAGCCGCGGACCGCCTCCAGCTCGCGGGCGAGCGTCGTCGCGGCCTGCTGGGGCTGGTCGGTCGCGCGGGTCAGGTCGGCGAACCCGACGAGCAGGTCGCGCGCGCGGCCGGGGTCGGTGCGGATCAGCGCGGCGATCGTGTTCAGCGAGTTGTAGACGAAGTGCTGCTCGAGCCGCCGGCGTTCCAGCGCCTCCGGCTCCGCGGTCCGGCCCGCCGTCGGACCCGCGGCCGGCTCCGTGCCGCCGGCCGTCGCCCCGGGAGCCGTCGTTCCGGGCGGCGACGCGGTCGCGGGACCGGCGACCGGGGTGCCCGGCGTGGTGGTCCCGCCGGGCGGGAGGCCGCTCGCGGCCGGCTCCCCGGCCGTCGGCGCTCCACCGGACGCGGCCGGTTCCCCGGGCCCGGCCGGTCCCGCGGAGGCAGCGGGGCCCTCGCCTGCCGCCGACCCCGTGCTCGCCATCGGTTCCCCGGACCCGGCGGGGTCCCCGGACGCATCCGAACCCCCGCCCGCACCCGAGCGCACTGGCTTGGTCGGAGCGCCAGGGGCCTGCGGCTCGCCGGGCGGGTCGGCGCGGCGGGCCCAGCGCACGGCCGGGGCACCGGCCCCGACCGGCCCCCGCCAGTGCGGCAGGCGCAGCCGGCCGGCGGCCGTGAAGCCGGTGAACTCGACCAGGCCGACGACCCGGGGCTCGACCCAGATCGCCCCGTGCGCGACGTCGGCCGGCGGCCCGTCCACGAACGGCGACGTGTCGCGCCGCAGCGCCCGGAGCCCGGTGACGTGCCGGCGCTCGTCGCCGGCCACCCCGACCCGGCCGACGTAGGCCAGACCACCCGCGGTCGGGACCCCGACGAGCAGGCTCGCGATGCGCTCCGGCCGGCCCGGCTCGACCGGGGTCCAGCCGCCCACGACCACCCGGCCGGTGCGGGGCACCGGCACGCGGACCCACAGCGGCGAGCGCTGGCCGGGCTTGTAGCGGCTGCCCAGGTGGCGCGCGTGCAGTGCGTCGACGCCCTTCGCCTCGGCCACGCACAGCAGCGTCGGCAGCTCCGAGACCGGGATCGGCGAGGTCGCCCACACCGGGGCGGCGTCGAACCCGAGCCCCTCCAACAGCGTCCTGCGGTCGCGGTAGGGCAGCTCGACGATCGGGTGGCCGTCGAGCCACAGCAGGTCGGCGACCTGGAAGTCGACCGGCACCCGCTCGATGTGCCGCTCGCTCGGCCGGTGGCGGGCGCTGCGCCGCTGCAGCCGGGCGGCGCGCGGGGCGTGTTCCTCGCCGCGGGCGACCAGCGTCCCGTCGAGGATCATGCCGCGCGGCGGCGAGCGGCGCTCGAGCTCGGGACCGAGCTCCGGGTAGGCCGCCGTCATCGACGTGCCGCCGGAGCTGCGCAGCCGCGTGCGGCGCCCGGGCTGCACGTAGGCGAGGCACCGGTGCCCGGTCCACGCCAGCTCGACGACCCAGTCGGGCCCGGCGGGCGGCTGGCCGGTGCCGGCCGACGGCAGCATCGGCGAAACGAGCTCGGGCATGCCGCCCCGGTCGCCGCCGGTCACAGCGCCACGGTAGCGACACGCCGGGACGCGCCCGGCGGTCCGGGCCGCCCCGGTCGGGGGACGGCGCCGCCGGCCTCAGTGCTTGCGCACGACGCGCTCGGCGCCGCCCTCGCGCCACACGGTGACGTCGAGGTGGCCGTCCACGATCTCCACGGCCGCCGCGCCGGCGACCCTCGTCGCGAACAGGTGCTCGAAGGTCTGTCCGCGCAGGTCGAAGCCGGTCCGCGCGAAAAGGCCCGGCATGCCCCCGAGCCACAGCGTGCCCTCGAAGAACCACGGCTCCATCGGGCTGACCCGCGGGAACCCGTCCGGGCGCAGGGTGCCCAGGAAGCACAGGTTGCCCGTCGCCGCGTGGCGGCGCCGGAACACGGCGGCGATGCGCGGCGCGGCCGCGGCGAACACGTCCCAGCTCCCGCCCGTGCCGGTCACGGGGCGCCCTCCCGCAGCCACAGGAGCGGGTCACCGTCGTCGACCTCGACGCCGGCCTGCCGCAGCATCGTCCTGGCGAGGCCGCGACGCTGCACGGAGTAGGTGAGCACGTGCGCCAGCACGCCGCCGAGCACGAAGCTCTCCGGCGGCTCGCAGAGCGCGTCGACGACGCGGTCGCCCCACGCGCCGCGCCGCTCGACGTCGCGGACCATCGCGACCCAGCGCGGGCCGATGTCGTCGAGGCGCCGCAGCAGCGCCGCCGGCCCGGCGTCCTCGTCGCCCCGCCCGGGATGGTCGGCGCCCTCGATCGAGGCCAGCCAGACCGCGTAGGTGCCCACGCAACGGTTGAGCAGCGCGGCGAGCGACCCCTCCGGCCCCAGCCACGCGAGCAGGCGATGCCCCGGGAGCCGCTCCCGCGTCCACTCCGCCTCCGGCAGGCCCTTGGCCAGCTCGAGCAGCGCACGGACGTCGTCGACGTCCTGGTGGACCATGAGCGTCGTGACCGTGCCCGCCGCGGCCGGTTCCGCGGCCACCCACAGGTGGAACGGGGCGTGGAAGTGGATGCCGTTGGGCGCGGGGAGCCAGTGCGCCGAGCCGGCCGCCGTGCCCGGCCGTGCCGCGGTGGTCGGCGTCGCGCTCGGCGGGTAGCCGTAGGCCCGCGCGTACGCCCTGGCGAAGCCCTCGACCGACCCGTAGCCGGCCGCGAACGCCGCGTCGGTCACCGCGGCGCCGCCGGCGAGCTGCCAGGCGGCACGCTCGAGCATGACGCGGCGGCGCATCGCCACCGGCGGCTCTCCCGCGTCGCGCCGCAGCGTCCGGGTGAAGTGGAACGGCGACGCATAGGCGCCACCCGCCATGTCCGCGAGCGTGTGGTGGTCCTCGTCGAGGACGGCGTCGAGCAGCTCGCGGAGCCGGTCGCGGCCCGCGGTCACGACGCCGTCCCGGCCGTCCCGGCCGTCCCGGCCGCGCCGGCCGTCCAGTCGTCCGTGCGCGCGCCCACCACCCCGTACCGGACGCACGAGAACGCGCCGTTGCGGGCGACCTCCAGCGTCCGCAGCAGGTACCGGCGCGGGAAGAGCGGCCGGCCGGCCCCCAGCGTCACCGGCGCGACGGACACGACGATCTCGTCGAGCAGGCCGGCGTCGGCGAACTGGCCGGCCAGGTCGCCGCCCCCGGCGACCCACACGTCCCGCCCGCCGGCCGCCGCGACCAGCTCCGCGTGGACGGCGGCGACGTCACCCGGGGCGAACCGCAGGTCGGCGTCGGGGATCCGGGGCAGGTCGCGGTGGGTGAACACGACGGCCGGCACGGTGTAGGGCCACTTCTCGGTACCCGCCTCGATCTTCTCGCGGACCCACTCGTACGTGGTCGCACCCATGGCTATCGCCCCGACGCCGGCGATGAACTCCTCGTAGTTCATCGGGCCGCGCTCGTCCATGTCGTGCACGAAGAGCCAGTCCAGCGAGTCCTGCGGGTCGGCGAGGAAGCCGTCCAGGGTGGTCGCGGTGTAGTACACGGTGCGCATGGGGTCCAGCCTGCCGTCCCCCGCGCCGGCTGCGCCCGACCGATCTTGCCGTGTCCGGCGGGCGGCGGCCCTTCGGCGATACTGGGCCCACCATGTCGCTCACCGCCCGCCTCCCCGCTGCGCCCGATCCCGATCCCGACGCGCTGGTCGAGGCCTTCGCCGACTGGGCCTTCGAGGAGCGCGGCCTGTCGCTCTACCCGGCGCAGGAGGAGGCGCTGCTGGAGCTCGTCACCGGTGGCAACGTCATCCTCTCGACGCCGACCGGGTCCGGGAAGTCGCTCGTGGCCGTCGCGGCGCACGCGGCCGCGCTCACCCGCGGGGTCCGGACCTTCTACACCGCGCCGGTCAAGGCGCTCGTCAGCGAGAAGTTCTTCCAGCTCATCGACGTGTTCGGGGCCGAGAAGGTCGGCATGCTCACCGGCGACGCCGCGGTGAACGAGCGGGCGCCGATCATCTGCTGCACCGCGGAGATCCTGGCGAACATCGCGCTGCGCGGCGGCGCCCACTCCGACGTCGGCTCGGTCGTCATGGACGAGTTCCACTTCTACGCCGACCCCGACCGGGGCTGGGCGTGGCAGGTGCCGCTGATCGAGCTGCCGCAGGCGCAGTTCCTGCTGATGAGCGCCACGCTCGGGGACGTCACGTTCTTCCGGGACGACCTGCGCCGCCGGACCGGGCGGGACACGGCCGTGATCACCTCGGTGGAGCGGCCCGTCCCCCTGCACTACCGCTACGTGCTGACGCCGCTGCACGAGACGATCGACGAGCTGCTCTCGACCCACGAGGCGCCGGTCTACGTCGTGCACTTCACGCAGGCGGCCGCCGTCGAGCGCGCGCAGGCGCTGATGAGCGTCAACGTGGCGAGCAAGCAGGACAAGGCGGCGATCGCCGAGACGATCGGCGCGTTCCGGTTCACCGCGGGGTTCGGCAAGACCCTGTCCCGGCTCGTGCGCCACGGGATCGGGGTGCACCACGCCGGGCTGCTGCCCCGCTACCGGCGGCTGGTCGAGACGCTCGCCCAGGCGGGGCTGCTGAAGGTCATCTGCGGCACGGACACGCTCGGCGTCGGGATCAACGTGCCGATCCGGACGGTGCTGTTCACCGCGCTCGCCAAGTACGACGGGCGGCGCACGCGCCCGCTGCGGGCCAGGGAGTTCCACCAGATCGCCGGGCGGGCCGGCCGCGCGGGCTACGACACCGTCGGCACGGTCGTGGCCGAGGCGCCCGACCACGAGGTGGAGAACGCCCGGCTGCTCGCCCGCGCGGGCGACGACGAGCGCAAGAAGCGCCGGATCGTGCGCAAGAAGCCGCCCGAGGGGTTCGTCGGCTGGTCGCAGACGTCGTTCGAGAAGCTGCAGTCCGCCGAGCCCGAGCCGCTGACCAGCCATTTCGTCGTCACCCACGCGATGCTGCTCAACGTCATCTCCCGGCCGGCCTCCGACGAGGCCGGCCGCCCGCCCGGTGCGTTCACCGCGATGCGCCACCTGCTGGAGGACAACCACGAGCCACGCCCCCGGCAGCGCCGGCACATCCTGCGCGCGATCGCGATCTACCGGGCCCTGCTCGCGGCCGGCGTCGTCGAGCAGCTCGCCGAGCCGGCCCCCGACGGGCGCCGCGTGCGGATCGTCGGCGACCTGCAGCTGGACTTCGCGCTCAACCAGCCGCTGTCGCCGTTCGCGCTGGCGACGATCGAGCTGCTGGACCGCGCCTCGCCGGCGTACGCGCTGGACGTCCTGTCCGTCGTCGAGGCCACGCTCGACGACCCACGCCCGGTCCTCTACGCCCAGGAGAGCAAGGCCAAGGGCGAGGCCGTCGCGGCGATGAAGGCCGAGGGGCTGGAGTACGAGGAGCGAATGGCCCGGCTGGAGGAGGTGTCCTGGCCGAAGCCGCTCGACGAGCTGCTGCACGACGCCCTCTCGACCTACCGGCGCGGAGCGCCGTGGGTGGAGGACGCCCGCCTGTCGCCGAAGTCGGTCGCGCGCGACATGTACGAGCGGTCGATGACGTTCGTCGAGTACGTCGGGTACTACGGGCTCGCCCGCTCCGAGGGCCTGGTGCTGCGCTACCTGGCCGACGCCTACCGGGCGCTGCGCCAGACCGTGCCGGACGAGGCGAAGACCGACGAGCTCGCCGACCTCGAGGAGTGGCTCGGTGAGCTGGTGCGCCAGGTCGACTCGTCGCTCCTCGACGAGTGGGAGGCGCTCGCGGCCGGGGCGGGCGGCGGGGACTCCGCTCCCCCGCCGGTCGACCGGCTCCCCGACGCCGTCACGCGCAACACCCGCGCGTTCCGCGTGCTGGTGCGCAACGCGTTGTTCCGGCGCGTCGAGCTGGCGGCGCTGCGGCGCTGGGACGCTCTCGGCGAGCTCGACGCGGCCGCCGGCTGGACCGGCGAGGAGTGGCGGGACGCGCTGGAGCCGTACTTCGCCGAGTACGGTGACGCCGGCATCGGGACCGGCCCCGACGCGCGGGGGCCCGCGATGATCTCGATCAGCGAGGAGCCCGAACGGTGGCTGGTCCGCCAGGTCCTCGACGACCCCGACGGCGACCGCGACTGGGCGATCACGGCAGAGGTCGACCTCACGGCGTCCGACGAGGAGGGCGCCGCGGTGGTGTGGGTGACCGGGGTGGGCCCGAGCTGACGAGCCTGCGTTCGCGGGTCACGCCGGCATGCTCCGAGCGCGCCGACGTCCGCGCGACCGCGTCCGGGCCCGAGCTGGGCTCGCACCGGCAGTGGTGGGTTGCACCGGCGTTCTGGAGGTCGCACCGCCGCCGGGGCGGCGGTGAGGACACGCTGCGCCCCAGCCACGACGGTGCGCCCCAGCCACGACGGTGCGCCCCGACCGCGACGGTGCGACCCGACCCGACCGCGATCGCGACAGCGCTCAGCCGGGTTCCTCGGGCCCGCCGCAGCAGGTCTGCGCCTCGAGGACGGACGTGCCGCCCTCGACGGCCTCGATCGGGACGCGCCTCGTCACAGGTTGCGGAGCCCGGCCAGCACCCGCTGCATCAGAGAGAGGTCCGGGCCCGCGGCGTCGGCGGTGCGGTGCACGACGACCGAGCCCGCCGCGACCAGGTCGCCGACGAGGACGCGGGCGACCCCGAGCGGCACCCGCATGAGGGCGGCGACCTCCGCCACCGAGCGCGGCTCCCGGCACAGCTCGTACGCGGACTGCGCGGGACCGGCCGCGACGGCGGCGCCGGGCACCGTCGACACGAGCGCCTCGAGCGCGAGCTCCACGACGGCCCGGGTGCGGCCGCGGGTGTAGAAGTACGGCCGCACCGCCGCGCTGGCGCCCTGGTCGACCGGGTCGGGCGTGCGGCGGGCGTGCCGACCGCCACCGGGCACGGCGGAGCCCGGCGCCGCGGTCCGGGCGTCCTCGCGCGTCACGCGCCCACCACCCCCAATGGTCGACGTTGCACGTGCACCTGCACGGTATCGCTGGATCCGCTCCGGCGACACCGACGACCGGACAGGTCGCCCGGCATGGGCCAGGATCTGCGGCATGGGCCATCCCCTCCGCGTCGGCGTCCAGCTCAAGCCGCAGCACGCCGACTACCCGCAGATCCGGTCCGCGGTGGCCGCCGCCGAGGACGCCGGCGTCGACATCGTCTTCAACTGGGACCACTTCTTCCCGCTCTACGGCGAGCCGGACGGCAAGCACTTCGAGTGCTGGACGATGCTCGGCGCCTGGGCCGAGGCGACCAGCCGGGTCGAGATCGGCGCGCTCGTCACCTGCAACGGCTACCGCAACCCCGAGCTGCTCGCCGACATGGCGCGCACCGTGGACCACGTCAGCGGCGGTCGGCTGATCCTGGGCATCGGCGCGGGCTGGTTCCAGCGCGACTACGACGAGTACGGCTACGCGTTCGGCAGCGCGGGCTCGCGGCTGGCGGACCTGGCGCAGGCCCTGCCCCGCATCCGCGCCCGCTGGGCGAAGCTCAACCCCGCTCCGCTGCGCGACATCCCGATCCTCGTGGGCGGCGGCGGCGAGCGGAAGACGCTGCGCTACACGGCCGAGCACGCCCGGATCTGGCACAGCTTCGGCGACGCCGAGACGTTGACCCGCAAGAACGGGGTGCTCGACGCGCACTGCGCTGACATCGGCCGCGACCCGGCCACGATCGAGCGCTCGGTGGGCGTGCAGCAGCCGCCGGACCAGGTCGCCGACGCGCTGGTCGCGGCCGGCGCGACCCTGTTCACGGTCGGCGCGAGCGGCCCGGAATACGACCTGGGCCTGCTCAAGGACTGGATCGCCTGGCGCGACGCGCGCTCGTGAGCGTCCGGTCCGCGGGAATCCTCCTGCACCGTGCCGGGCCGGGCGGGGGCGTGGAGGTGCTGCTCGGGCACATGGGCGGACCGTTCTGGGCGCGCAAGGACGCCGGCGCCTGGTCGATCCCCAAGGGTGAGCACGGGCCGGACGAGGACCCGGCCGCCGCCGCGCGCCGGGAGTTCGCCGAGGAGCTGGGCTCGCCGCCGCCCGCCGGCGAGCTGCGTGACCTCGGGACGGTGCGGGCGCGCGGCAAGACGATCGCCGTCTACGCGCTGGCCGGGGACCTGGACGCCGACGCGGTCACCTCCAACACGTTCACGCTGGAGTGGCCCCCGCGCTCGGGCCGCCTGCGCGAGTTCCCGGAGATCGACCGCGCCGCCTGGTTCGACCTCCCGACGGCGCGCGCGAAGATCGTCCGGGGCCAGCTGGCGTTCCTGGACCGCCTCGAGGGGCCTGCCGCGCCACGTCCGTGACGTGCGGCGGTTGCCGCACACGCTGTGTCAGCCGTTCGCGCGGTTGAGCCACGATCGGGCGATCGCCTCATGGCGCTGCGGGGTGGGATGGTGGTTGTGCGGGGTCCGCCGAGGTAGGGCGCCCCGTTGAGCACGCGGACGGCTGACGACGCCGAGGTGTCGCGCTGCCGCCCGGGTCAGACCGCCGCCGCCGCGCCTACCCCTCCGGCGTGGCGGCGGTCCCCTGCTCACTCGGCCCGGGCGTGGACGAGCCCGGGCCGCGCAGGTTCCACGGGTTCGCGAGATCGGTCGGGTCGGCGGCGGCCATCCGCCGGTAGGTCGCGGCCGCGGCCCGCGAGTACCCGTCGGGCAGCCCGAGCGCGGCGAAGGCGTCCGCGGCCTCCTGCATCTCCCCGACCCAGCGCCAGGCCTTGCCCGCCGCGCGGGAGTCCAGCGCGGCCAGGTGCCCGTCGAGGTCGACGCCGGTCCGGCGCAGCTCCTCCCGCAGCGCGTCGCCGACACCCCAGGCGCGCGCGGCCGCGTCCAGGTTCGCCCAGATCGTCGGCAGCGCCTTGCTCTGCAGCGCGAAGCACGCCTTGAGCCCGCTCGCGGCACCGACGTCCGCGCCGAGGACGCGGGCCGCGAACGGCGAGCCCGCGAAGAGCTCCGCGACGTCGGGGGCCCGTTCCCCGGAGAGCCACAGCACGGCCTTGCCCGGTTCCCACGCGGGCGGCCCGATGATCGCCCCGTCGACGACGGCCGCGGCGCCCATGCGGTCGGCGACGGCGGCGACCGTGGCCGGCGAGACGGCGTTGGCCTCGACGTAGAGCGGGCGCCGGTCGCTGCCCTCCAGCGCCGACGCCACCTCGTCGGCCACGGCGAGCGCCGCGTCCGGCGGGCACACCGAGACGATCACGTCGGCGCGTCGGGCCACCGCGGCGACGTCCGGGACGCCGACCAGGTCCGCGGTCTCGGCCCGCTTGGCCGTCGTGACGCTGCGCCCGGCAGCGGCCCAGATGACGGCACCGGCGGCGGGTTTCAACGCCGCTCCGACGGCGGCACCCATGGCGCCCGGGTGCAGGATCCCGACCACCGGCCGGGACGGCAATGTGCTCACCCCCGCATCATGCCCGCGAGCACCCGCCGGCCGTCCGCGACCGCCGGGAACAAGGGACGGCGTCGGCGGGGTTGAGCGGGCCGTGGCCACCTTCACCCGCGGGTTCACCGGGCGCCGGCAGAACCGCGACCCCCGCCTCCCGCCCGGCCAGTACGACGCGCGCGACGACTGGCCCGTGCTGCACGCCGAGGCCACGCCGCGCCTCACCACCGACCGCTGGACGTTCACCGTCTCCGGCCTCGTCGAGCGCGAGACGACCTGGACCTGGGACGAGATCCACGCCCTTCCGCGCTCGCGGTACGAGGGCGACATCCACTGCGTCACGACGTGGTCGAAGCTGGGCATGACGTTCGAAGGCGTGTCCGTGGACCTGCTGCTCGACGCCGCCGGCGTCCTGCCGGAGGCCCGCTTCGTCGTCGCCACCTCCCACACGGGCTACACCACGAACCTGCCGCTGGCCGACGTCACCGGGGGTAAGGCGTGGGTCGTCTGGGACGCCGACGGCACGCCGCTGACCGCCGAGCACGGCGGGCCGGCCCGGCTGCTCGTGCCGCACCTGTACTTCTGGAAGAGCGCCAAGTGGGTGTCGGGCCTGCGCCTGCTCGACCACGACGAGCCCGGCTTCTGGGAGCGCAACGGCTACCACGACCGCGGCGACCCCTGGCGCGAGCAGCGCTACCAGGGTGACTGAGCCGGCGGCTGGGATGCTGCCCCGGTGACCACCCCGTACGGCACCACCCACCGCGCCACCCTGCGCTGGCAGACCGCGACGGTGCTGGCCGTCCGCGACGAGACGCCGACGGCGAGGACGTACCGGCTGAAGCTGCCCGCGGCCCGGCGCCACCTGGCCGGCCAGTACTACGTGCTGCGGCTGACGGCGCCCGACGGGTACACGGCGTCGCGCTCGTACTCGGTGGCCTCGGCGCCCGACGACACCGGCCAGATCGAGCTCACGGTCGAGGCGCTGGCCGACGGCGAGGTGTCCGGCTACCTGCACGACGTGGTCGTGCCGGGCGACGAGCTGGAGGTCCGCGGGCCGATCGGGCTGCACTTCGCGTGGACCGGCGACACGCCCGCGCTGCTCGTCGGCGGCGGCTCGGGCGTCGTGCCGCTCATGGCGATGCTGCGCGAGGCCCGCCGCGACGGGCACGCCGACCTCGTGCGGATGCTCGTCTCCGCGCGGTCCCGGTCCGACCTGTACTACCGCGACGAGCTGCCGGGCCCCGGCGTCACCCTCGTCTGGACGCGCGAGGCGCCCGCCGGCGACCCGCGCGGCGTCGGCCGGCTGACCGGCGCCGACCTCGCCCCGCTCGTCCGCGGCGGCGAGGACGTCTACGTCTGCGGCTCGCCGGCCTTCTGCGACGCCGCCACGGACGCCCTGCAGGTGGCCGGGGTCCCGGTGCCGGCCATCCGCGTGGAGCGCTTCGGCCCGTCGGGCTGAGCGGCCCGCCCGTCTCAGGCGCCGCCGAGTGCCGGCAGGCCGAGGCGTTCGAGGATGCGCTCCGCGGCGAGCGTCGGCGTCAGCGTCCCAGCCCTGACGCGCGCCTCCAGGTCCGGCAGCGCCTCGCGGACGGCGGGGTCGGTGCGCAGGCGGTCCATGAGCCGGTCGCGCACGGTCCCCCACATCCAGTCGACCTGCTGCGCCGCCCGCCGGGCGGCCAGCTCGCCGCGCTGCTCCAGGGTCGTGCGGTGCGCGGTCACCTTCGCCCACACGTCGTCGAGGCCGTCGCCGGTCACGGCGCTGCAGGTGAGCACGGGCACCCGCCACGCCACGTCGGGCGGCGTCATGAGCCGCAGCGCCCCGGCCAGCTCGCGGGCGGCGGCGCGGGCGGGCCGGGCGTGCTCGCCGTCGGCCTTGTTGACGGCCACGACGTCGGCGAGCTCCAGGATGCCCTTCTTGATCCCCTGCAGGGAGTCGCCGGTGCGCGCGATCGTGAGCAGCAGGAACGTGTCCACCATGGCCGCGACGGCCACCTCGGACTGGCCGACGCCGACGGTCTCGACCAGCACGACGTCGTAGCCGCCCGCCTCGACGACGACGATCGCCTGGCGCGTGGCGCGGGCGACCCCGCCGAGCGTGCCGGCGCTCGGCGAGGGGCGCACGAACGCGCGCTCGTCGGTCGCGAGCTGCGCCATGCGCGTCTTGTCGCCGAGGATCGAGCCGCGCGTGCGGGTGGACGACGGGTCGACGGCCAGGACGGCCACCCGGTGCCCTGCCCCGGTCAGCCGGGTGCCGAGCGCCTCGATGAACGTCGACTTCCCGACGCCGGGCACCCCGGAGACGCCGACCCGCTCGGCGCCGCCCGCGTGCGGCAGCAGCTCGGCCAGCAGCGCCTCCGCGGCCGCCCGGTGGTCGGGCCGGGTCGACTCGACGAGCGTGATCGCCCGCGCGAGCGCGGCCCGCGACCCGGAAAGGACGCCCTTGGCCAGCGCCGGGACGTCCGGAGCCCGCCGGCGTGGCCGGGCCCCGGTCAGCGGCCCTCCCCCGCCCGGCCGCCGTCGTCGTCCGGCGTGGCGTCCAGCGCGGCCTCCAGCTTCGCCAGCAGGTCGACCGCGGCCTCGGCGATCACCGTGCCGGGCCCGAACACCGCCGCGGCGCCCATCTCCCGCAGCCGCGGCACGTCCGCGGGCGGGACCACGCCGCCGACGACGATCATGATGTCGGGGCGGCCGAGCTCCGCCAGCGCGTCCCGCAGCTCCGGGACCAGGGTCAGGTGCCCGGCGGCCAGCGACGACACGCCGACGACGTGCACGTCCGACTCGACGGCCTGGCGCGCCACCTCGCCGGGGGTGGAGAACAGCGGGCCGACGTCGACGTCGAAGCCCAGGTCGGCGAACGCCGTGGCGATCACCTTCTGGCCGCGGTCGTGCCCGTCCTGGCCCATCTTGGCCACCAGGATCCGGGGCTGGCGTCCCTCGGCGTCCGCGAACGCGGTCACCGCCTCGCGGGCCTTCGCGATCGCCGGGCTCGTCCCGGCCTCCTCGGCGTACACACCGGAGATGATGCGGATCCGACCCGAGTGGCGCCCCCAGACCCGCTCCAGCGCGTCGGAGATCTCGCCGACCGTCGCCTTCGCGCGGGCCGCGTCGATCGCCAGCGCCAGCAGGTTGTCCTCGGCGCCGCGGTGCTCGCGGCCGGCCGCGGCGGTCAGCGCCCCGAGCACCCGCTCGACCTCGCCCGCGTCGCGTTCCTCCCGCAGCCGGCGCAGCTTCTCGATCTGCTCGGCCCGTACCCCGGCGTTGTCGACGACCCGGACCTCGACGGGCTCCTCCCCCTCGGCGACGAACGTGTTGACGCCGATCACCGGCTGGCGGCCGGAGTCGATCCGGGCCTGCGTGCGCGCCGCGGCCTCCTCGACGCGCATCTTCGGGATGCCCTCCTCGATCGCGCGTGCCATGCCGCCCGCCTTCTCGACCTCCTCGATGTGCGCCCACGCGCGCCGGGCCAGGTCGTAGGTGAGCCGCTCGACGTAGTAGGAGCCGCCCCACGGGTCGATCACCTCGGTGGTGCGGGTCTCCTGCGCCAGGAGGAGCTGGGTGTTGCGGGCGATGCGGGCGGAGAAGTCGGTCGGCAGGGCCAGCGCCTCGTCGAGGGCGTTGGTGTGCAGGCTCTGCGTGTGGCCCTGGGTCGCGGCCATCGCCTCGACGCAGGTCCGGATCACGTTGTTGTAGACGTCCTGGGCGGTGAGCGACCACCCCGACGTCTGGCAGTGCGTGCGCAGCGAGAGCGACTTCGGGTTCTTCGGCCCGAAGCCGTCGACGAGCTTGGCCCACAGCAGCCGCGCCGCGCGCAGCTTGGCGACCTCCATGAAGAAGTTCATCCCGATGGCCCAGAAGAACGACAGGCGCGGCGCGAACGCGTCGACGTCCAGCCCCGCGGCGATCCCGGCCCGCAGGTACTCGACGCCGTCGGCGAGCGTGTAGGCCAGCTCCAGGTCGTTCGTCGCCCCGGCCTCCTGGATGTGGTAGCCCGAGATCGAGATCGAGTTGAACCGCGGCATCTCCCGCGAGGTGAACCCGAAGATGTCCGAGATGATCTGCATCGACGGCTGGGGCGGGTAGATGTAGGTGTTGCGGACCATGAACTCCTTGAGGATGTCGTTCTGGATGGTCCCGGTCAGCTGCTCGGGCTTGACGCCCTGCTCCTCGGCGGCGACGACGTAGAGCGCGAGGACGGGCAGCACCGCCCCGTTCATGGTCATCGAGACCGACATGCGGTCGAGCGGGATGCCGTCGAACAGCTGCCGCATGTCGTAGATCGAGTCGATCGCGACGCCCGCCATGCCGACGTCGCCGGCGACCCGCGGGTGGTCGGAGTCGTAGCCGCGGTGGGTGGCGAGGTCGAACGCGATCGAAAGGCCCTTCTGCCCGGCCGCGAGGTTGCGCCGGTAGAACGCGTTCGACTCCGCGGCGGTGGAGAAGCCCGCGTACTGGCGGATCGTCCACGGCTGCGTCGCGTACATCGCCGGGTAGGGCCCGCGCAGGTACGGCGCGATGCCGGGCCATGTGGAGAGGAAGTCGACGCCGTCGAGGTCGGCCGCGGTGTAGAGCGGCGGGATCGCGATGCCCTCCGGGGAGTCCCACGCCGGGACGTCCGGCGCCGGGCCGCTGCTCTCCTGCGGTCGGGGGCCGTCGAGGTCGACGCCGGTGAAGTCGGGAATCGTCATCGGGCACCCCCGTGCACGAGCTCGTCCAGTCCGGAGATCACGGCCAGTGCGTCGCACCCGGCGTAGAGCTGCCCGTCGACGCCCGGGACGTCGGCCCGGCCGGCGAGCAGCACGCGTGCCGCCCCGGCCGCGTGCAGGGCCTCGGCGGTCTCGGCGGCGCGCTCGCCGTAGCGGGCGTCGCTGCCGCACAGGACGGCCACCCGGCAGCCGGACGCCTCGAACGCGGACGCGACCTCCGCGGCCGCGTCGGTCGGGCCCGCCTCGACGGTGTCGACCCCACCGGCGGCCAGCAGGTTGCGCGCGAACGCCGCGCGGGCGGAGTGCTCGGCGAGCGGGCCGAGCGTGGCGAGGAAGACCGTCGGGCGGGCGCCGGTCGCGGCGAGCGTCGCGTCGGAGGCGTCCCGCCAGGCCTCGTACGCCGCCGACGGGCGCCAGACGGGCAGGCCGCCGCCGTCCGACCCGGTCGTGGCCGCCGCCGGTGGGGCCGGTTCGGCCAGGTCGGGGAACTCGCTCACCCCGGTGATCGGCCGCCGGCGCGTCGCGGCGTCGCGCTCGCGGACCGTCCGGACCTCGGCGACCCGCTCGGCCACGAGGCCGGCGTCCAGCGCGGCGACGGCGCCACCCGCCGCCTCCAGCTCCTGGAAGAACGCCCACGCGGCACGGGCGAGCGCGTCGGTGAGCGACTCGACGTACCAGGACCCGCCGGCCGGGTCGATCACCCGGGCCAGGTGGGCCTCGCGGACCAGCAGCGACTGGGTGTTGCGGGCGATCCGGCGCGCGAACGGCGTCGGCGTGCCGAGCGCGGCGTCGAACGGCGCGACGGTGACCGCGTCCGCGCCGCCGAGCCCGGCGGCGAACCCCGCGACCGTGCCGCGCAGCAGGTTCACCGAAGGGTCGCGCCGGGTCAGCATCGTCGGGGCGGTGACGGCGTGCTGGTGCTGCGGCGCGGCCGTCCCGCACGCCTCGGTGACCCGCGACCACAGCCGCCGCGCGGCGCGCAGCTTCGCGATCGTCGGGAACTGCTCGACCGTGGCCGTGTAGCGGAACTCCAGCAGCCGTGCGGCGGTGGCGACGTCGAGCCCTGCCACGGTCAGCGCCCGCAGGTACGCGACGCCCGCGGCCATCGAGAACCCCAGCTCCTGGGCGTCGGAGCCACCGGCGGCCGCGACCGGGACGGCGTCGACGACGACCGCACGAACCCGCGGGAACCGCTCGGCGACCCGACGGGCCAGCGGCACGACCGCGTCCGGGTCCGGCCCGGACCCGGTGCGTGCCCGCAGCCCGATCGGGTCGAGCCCCAGCGTGCCGAGCAGCGCCGCGGGGGCGGTCCCGCGGTCCGCCGCGAGGTCCAGGAACGCCGCGGCGGCGCCGGTGTCGGCCCCGCCGGCGTCCAGCACGACGGGCGCGAGGTCGAGGTGGACGCCCTCGAGCTGGGCGGCGAGGTCGGACGCCGGCGTGACCCAGACGGACGTCGCGCCGTTCTCGAGCTCGGCGAGCACGGCGGCCGCGTCGGAGCCGGCTGGCACGCGCTGGCGGACGTCCCAGCCGTCGGGCGCCGGCCCGTTCACGGTGCCGCCGCGGACGAACGGGGCCCGGCCCGGCGTGCCGATGGGCGCGGAGGGTGCGTCGGCGGCCGTGTAGAGGGGGCCGACGTCGATGCCGTCGGCGCTGCGCCGGACGAGCTTCGCGACCCCCGCGCCCGGCTCGGCGTCGGCGCCGATGCGCCCGGCCTTGCGCAGCACGGCGTCGACGAGGGTGGTCCAGTCCTCCACCGTCGCGGTGGGGAACTCGCCGGCCAGCACGAGTGTCTCGGGGGCTTGCGGGGCGCCGTCGACCATGGGCGGAGTCTAGTGAGCACCCGCCGTGACCGGCGGTCGAAGACGGGTGACTCGCCCCACGCGGGCCGCCGGCTCAGCCGGCCAGTAGGCGCAGGGCCAGCCGCGGGCAGTCGCGCACGGCCGACTGTCGCCGCGCCGGCTGTGGGTCTCCTGTGCCGGTCCTGTGGCGCGGTCGTGACCTGGCGCTGCTCTCAGCGCGGCCACAGCTCCGGCGCCCGGCGGCCCGTTCAGGCGACCGAGATCGACGTCCCCGACACCGTGATCTTCTTGGCGTCGAGCGGGCGGCTGGCGGGGCCGTTGGCGACCGACCCGTCGGCGATGTTGAACGCGCTGCCGTGGCACGGGCAGTTGATCGTGCCGTTCTCCACCGACGACACGGTGCAGCCCTGATGGGTGCACACCGCCGAGAACGCCTTGAACCTGCCGGCCTGCGGCTGGGTGACGACGACGCCGAGGTCCCCCAGCACGACGCCGCCCCCGACTGGCACGTCCGTCGTCTTCAGCTGGCCGTTCCCGGTGCCGCCGCCGTTGGCGTCGCCACCGGCCGTCGGGGCCGCCTGCCCCGACGCCGGAGGCTGCCCCGCCGCGGCGGGCGCCGTCGTCTTCGGCGCCGCGCCCTTGCCGTAGGCGCCACACCCCAGCAGGGTCACGGCGCAGGCGCCGCACGCGCCGGCGAGGGCGTACCGGCGGGTGAGGACGGTCATGGGGGCTCCTAGAACGTGAGGCCGGAGGTCGCGAAGAACCAGCCGGCGGCGGTCAGCCACAGGACGACGAGGGCGGTGAAGACGGCGCCGCCCAGCGTGCCCACGCAACCCAACGTCGGATGACCGTACGGCTTCATGCAAACACCACCTGCGAAGGAATGCCTGGCAGCTCCGCCGCACCCTCCGCTCACCCGGAACTGAAGCCATCCACAACCACATCACCCGCCGGCACCGGCGCGGCCGACCCGACGCTGCGCCGGCCCAGCGGACAAGGTCAACACCGTTCGTCCTCGCGCTTCGCGCTGCGGGCGCTGCGTATTGACCCCGCCCGCCAGCCGACGCTGCCCACAACCCGACCACGTCCCCGAAAAAAGGGAACAAACCAGCCCTTGACCGGCCCCACTCCGTCAGGGATGCCAATACAGGACGCATCTCGCGATGCCGAGGGGCCCACGGCGGTTGGCGCTTGGGCTAGCTGGCGTCCGCAAGGTAGGCCGCGAGGATGTAGACGGCGTGCCGGTCGAGGTTGCGGCGGGCCCGGTCGTAGCGGGTGGTGGTCCGTGGGTCGGCATGGCGGGCGGCGATCTGCACGTCTCGTAGCGCGACGCCCGCGTCGAGCAGCGTGGTGACGAAAGCGTGGCGGAGTACGTGCGGATGCACCCGCTGTGCGATGGCCGCGGCCTTCGCGGTGCGGCGCACGACGCGGGCGGCGGCGTGGCGGTCCATGCGGGCGCCGGTGCGGGTCCGCAGGATGGGGCCGGTGACCCGGTCGCCAGCGCGGCATCGAGTGCTCGCGCGACGGCAGGCGGTAGCGGCATCAGGGTGCGGGTGCCACCCTTGCCGCGCACGAGTACGACGCGATTCCCGTGCTCGAAGCCGAGGTCCTCCAGGCTCACGGCGCAGGCTTCGCTGACCCGTAGACCAAGCAGGCCGAGCAGCACGATCACCGCGTGCGGGGTGGGGCCGGCTCGGCGGGAGTGGACCAGCATCGCCTCGAACTGCAGGTGCGTCAGCCCCAGCGTGGGTGATTCGGTTGGACGGCGGGGCCGGCGGACGTACTCGGCGGGGCTGGCCGCCAGCATCCCGTCGATCACCAGCGTGCGGTAGAAGCCGCAAACCGTGGACAGCCGGCGTGCCACCGTCGCTGGCGCGTAGCGGCGGGTCTCCTGCATCCAGCGCACATACAGCTCGACCATCGGCCTGCTCGCCGTCAGCGGGTCAACCCCCATCGTGGCGCACCAGTCCATGAAGGCCCGCAGGTCCAGCTCATACGCCCGTCGCGTGGCTCCGGTGAACCGCGCCAGGTAGCTCGCGGCCGCCAGCCGCAGCGGAACCACCCCGGCCGGCAGCACGGTCGTCGACAACGGTTCAGGTGTGAAAGCGGGCTGCTCGTTCACGATGGCCTCCGTGCCATTCCAGGATGGCGATCGGATGATCGCCACCGGCACGATCAGCGCAGCGGCGCCACGGCGCAACCGCCGCTAGCGGTACCTCGCGGGTCGGCTCCGCCGCCTCGGTGTCAGTGGATCGGCGGGAGGGCGTCGTAGCCCGCGGAGGCGAGCCAGGAGCGGGCTCGTCCGACCCGGCACTCGGCGCTGAATGCCTGCCAGCGGCCGATCAGCTCGGGATGACGGTCGAGTTCGCGGCGGAATCGGGAAAATGCGCCACGACCGTCGATCGCGTCGGTGAGCCGGTCGGCCACGACTCGGTCATCGAGGGTGGCGATGAAGTCGGCCATGTCACGCCAACCCTCCCGCGACCCAACGTTCGGCACCCCAAGCCAACGGTCCGGGTCGCGGTCCGGCCTCGGCGCGTCCTGCTCATCGCCGCCCCAGTCCTCCACGACCGCCTCCGGCCAGCACGCACCGGTAGTCAGATCCAGCAGCCCGCCGAAACCGTGCTCGAGCCCGCCTTCCAGCAGATCGGCCAACTCGTCCAGCCCCGCCGGCACCGCCCGTCGGCCGGTCGGGGGTCCCCCGGTCAGAGCCCTCAACTGCTCGGCCAACTCGCCATCGCCCTCCCAGCCCCGGTCAGCCAGCCGGCCGATCAGGTCCTGCCCCACCGCCTCGGCACCAGCGGTCCCGCCCATCAGCGCCACCACGACGCCGTCCCCGGCCTGCTGGAGCAGCAGCCCGGGATCACGACCGGTGAGCAGCCGAACGACCTCAGCGCCATCCCCGCGATAGCACGCCGCACTCAGCAACCGCAGGTCCCGATCAACATCAAGGAAATCCACGGACCAAGCCTCACCCCGAACGGGGCTGCCCTCAACCCCAAGACATCACCCGCATAACCCCGCCGACTCGCGAGATGCGTCCGCTATCGGCATCACTTCTGCTGAGCTCACGAGGCGGACTCGTTCCAGCCCAGCAGCAGCTTGCCCGTCTGGGAATCGAAGACCGAGATGAAATCCTCTAAGAGCGGCGTCGACTGTGCGGCTGGAGTCGGACTCGGGTGTGACCGGGTAAATATGCCGGGACCAGGCATCACGAGGGGCGCAGGGTTGTCGATGCAACGCAGGACCCATTCCGGCACCTTGTTGTACCTGCCCGGTGCGCGATGCCATAGGTGAACAGGCCGAACGCACCGTGGTCGCTTTCGGTCGGGTCGCAGGGATTGCCAGGTAGGCGCGCGCGATTCGGTTCCACGCCGCCGTCGGGTCGACGGGCACCTGCCCGGTTGCGGGAGGGTCGAGCGAAGCCTGACCGTCCGGAAAGGTCTCGTGAGCGGCGACGACCGTGACGGTCGCGGGCGGCGAAGTCGGTCTTGAGGTCGGGACCGGACTCGGCGCTGTCGACGTGTCAGCACCGATGTTGACGGGCGTGATCTCCGAATGCGTCCGGTGCGGCGGTGCTCGGGTGGTGGTGAGCGCCGACGACGCTGATGGCCCCGACCGGCAGCCAGCAAGCACGAGCACCGACAAGATCGCAGCGGCCGATCGCCGCAGCAGTACTCCAACGCCCGACCATCACTATCGCCTCCTCCCTCCGCAAAGGGCGGTCGCCTGGCCACCCCTCTGTACGCCACGTGGCCACCGTTTGGTTGCGGAGCTTGCGACCGGACCTGGCTCGCTGGTTGTACGTGTCCACTAGTAGCGTGTCGCCTCTAATTTGATGGGTATATGTGGTCGGTCTCTTCTGGTTGATACTTTGACCAGAAGGAGTCGACAGTATGCCTCGTCCGAAGGAGTTCACGGTCTCCTTGGCTACTGGAGATCGTGCAAAGCTGATGAAGGTGGTCTCTCTGGGCGTCATCCTGCTCGGATGATCATCCGGGCCAGGGTGTTGCTGGCCTTGGACGAGACGCAGGGGCCGGCGCCGATCGTCGGGTGGTGGCCGAACGCCTCGGCACGTCGGAGAGCACGGTGTATCTGGTCGCGAAGGCATTCACGACGCATGCCGGGCGGGTCGATGACGTGATCGGCCGCAAGAAGCGGGCCACGCCGCCGGTGGAGCCGAAGGTGACCGGCGACGTTGAGGCCCGGGTGATCGCGTTGGCGTGTAGCCAGCCGCCGGCGGGGCGTACGCGGTGGACGCTGCGGCTGTTGGAACGACAGGTGGCCCTGACCGAGGGGATACCGCCGATGGATCACTCCACGATCGGGCGGGTCCTAAAAGGGGGCGCTTAAGCCTCACCTGAAGGCGTGCTGGACGATCCCGCCGCACGCCGAACGCGGCGTTCGTGGCCGCGATGGAGGACGTGCTGGGCGTCTACGCCCGCCCCTACGACCCGGCCTACCCCGTCGTCGTCATGGACGAGAAACCACTCCAACTGCTCGCCGACGCCAGAGCCAGCACGCCCGCCGCGCCCGGGCGGGTGGCCCGCGAGGACTCCGAGTACATCCGCTGCGGCACCTGCTCAATCTTCGTGTGGGCCGAACCCCTCGGGGTTGGCGCCGCGCCTACGCCGAGCCCACCCGGACCCGCCTCGACTGGGCCCACGGCATCGACCATCTGCTGAACGTCGACTACCCCGACGCGGACAAGGTCGTCCTCGTCATGGACAACCTCAACACCCACTCGATCGCCTCCCTCTACCAGGCATTCCCGCCCGAGAAGGCCTACGCCCTGGCAGGCCGGTTGGAGATCCACCACACCCCCAAACACGGCTCCTGGCTCAACATCGCCGAGATCGAACTGTCCTGCCTGACCAAACAATGCCTCGGCCGGCGCATCGCCGACCTCGACATCCTCAACAAGGAACTCACCGCCTGGACCCGCGCCACCAACGCCGACGAACGCCAAGTGGACTGGCGGTTCACCACCCGCGACGCCCGCATCAAACTTCGGCACCTATACCCAGCGCTTTAGAAGCGACGATCTACTAGACCAGTTGCACGCCGAGCACGCAGATTGCCGGTTTGCCGAGCGCCCTGTAGTGGCAATTCGTGCGAACGAATGCCGAGCCCAAACTGAGGCAACCCTTTTCGATTGTCAGGTCGTCTCACTAAGGGGTCGTCGCAGAGGGAGCAATGATCAGAACCTGTGGATGGGCCTCGGCCTGGTGACGTGAAGGAGCGCACCTTCCCGAGGATGATCGAAGTCCGAAGCAGTTCTGATCAGGACCGGCGTTGACGCGCTGGTTCGGGAAGGTACGCCCGTGCTCAAAGTAGTCCAGGAAGTCAGCGAGTCCAACGAGCACGCCCCAGCGCGGTCGGTGGGTCGCTGCTGGACGAGCTCGTGCGGGAGGGCGCCCGGCGGATGCTGGCCGCGGCGTTGCAGGCGGAGGTCGCCACCTACGTGTCGCGCCCTGCCGACGAGGTCGACGAGGACGGTCACCGGCTGGTGGTGCGCAACGGCTATCACGCCCCGGCGCGGAGGTCTTGACCGGCGGCAGGGGCGGTGGAGGTGGTCGGCCGCGGGTCAACGACAAGCGCAGTCGACGAGGCGACCGGCGAGCGGCGGCGGTTCCCCTCGGCGATCCTGCCGGCGTGGGCGCGCAAGTCGCCGAAGGTGGCCGAGGTGCTGCCGCTGCTGTACCTGCACGGGATGTCCACCAAGGACTTCGGCCCGGCGCTCGAGGAGTTCTTCGGCTCGGTCGCCGGGCTGTCGGCGTCGATGGTGACCCGGCTGACCACCCAGTGGCAAGACGAACGGCAGCGTTTCGCCAAGCCGGTGCCTGGCCGAGGTCGACTACGTGTACGTCTGGGTCGACGGGATCCACTTCAACGTCCGCTCTCGACGAGAACAGCTGCGCCTTGGTGATCGTCGGTGTCCGCGCCGATGGGACCAAGGAGCTGGTCTCGATCAGCGACGGACCCGCGAGTCCACCGAGTGCTGGGCCGACCTGCTGCGTGACCTGCGCCGACGCGGGCATGCGGGCCCCCGCGTGGCCGTCGGCGATGGCGCCCTCGGGTTCTGGGCGGCGTTGCGCGACGTGTTCCCCGACACGGTGGAGCAGATGCTGGGTGCACAAGGCCGCCAACGTCCTCAACGCGCTGCCGAAGTCCGCGCAGCCGGCGCGCGACGGCCGCGCTGGCCGAGATCCATGACGCCGAGGACCGAGCCCACGCCCTGGCTGCCGTCGCGGCGTTCGAGCGCCGACTACGGGGCCAAGTGGCCCAAGGCGGCCGCGAAGATCACCGATGACACTCGACGTCGCTCCTGCGTTCTTCGACTACCCCGCCGAGCACTGGATCCACCTACGACCACGAATCCGATCGAGTCAACCTTCGCCACCGTCCGGCTTGCGGCAACGGTCACCAAGGGCCCCGGCTCCAAGGCCGCCGGCCTGGCCATGGCCTTCAAGCTCATCGAGTCCGCCCAAGACCGGTGGCGCTCGGTCAACGCCCCCCACCTCGTCGCCCTGGTCCGCGCCGGCGCCCGCTTCGTCAACGGCAAACTCGTCGAGCGACCCGACGAAACAGAAGGTGATCACTAAGTCGCGTGACACGCCGATCCACAGGTCTTGACTATTTCTCTCGCAGAGGGGGTAGGTGGATGGCCGAGCCTGAGGGCTTTAGTCATTTCGTGATCGCCCGCTCGCCTGGGTTGGTGCGCGCCGCATGGCTGCTGACCGGGGACCTGGCGACTGCTGAAGATCTTGTTCAGACGGCGCTGGCGAAAGTGTGGTCGCGGTGGGCTCAGGTGAATCGACAGGACGCCCCCGAGGCGTACGTGCGCCGGGTGATGATGTCCACTTTCTTGACGTGGAACCGTCGTCGCTGGGTCGGCGAACTGGCTCTCGGCGAGCTGCCGGACACCGCCGAGGCGAGCAACGACCTCCACGAGGTGGAACTGCGTTGGTCTGTCGCCGGGGCGCTTCGCCGGCTGCCACGCCGTCAACGGGCGGTGATAGTGCTGCGCTACTTCGAGGACCTCACGGAAGTGCAAGTCGCTCAAGCCATGAGCTGCTCCGTTGGAACCGTCAAGAGTCAGAACGCGAAGGCGATCAGAGAGTGGCGCATGAACCCGCAGCTGACTGCGCTGTTCGTCTCGTCAGGGGAGGCCGGTCGTGACAGGTCTTGAACAACAGTTGCAGGAATTGCTGCACCGAGCGCCGCCCACGAGCGCCGGCATCGACTTCGCCGAGGTCTCCCGCCGGGGACGCCGTGTCCAGCGCCAGCGACGGCTGGCGATCGCGGCGAGCGCCGTGATCGTCAGTGTTGCCGCGGGTTCGCTCGTAGCGGTGATCGCCACCTCCGGACACCCGCAGAATGCGACCGTCCGTCCGGCGCCGTTCACCGACTCCAGTATCACCGCCACCCTGACTCCCACCTCGGCTTCGGCGACCGCCGCCGACCTGCACGCCGACGCCGCGCTTCTCACCCGCCGGCTCGCCGCCGCTGGTATCCACGGGCAGGTCCAAACCGGGACCGACAGCATCACGCTGCACCTCCCCGCCTCCGCCGCGGGCAGCGTCGCCTACCTCGCCAGCAGCGGGCAACTCAGCTTCCGAATCCCGGCCGCCGAAGCGCAGGCACCGACCATGTCCACAACTGCGGCCGGCGGTTGCCTGTCTGCGGCCGGACCAGCCGTCGGCAACCCGCCGCCGTGCATCACCGCACGGCTGTCCGCAAGCTGCCCGAAGCCCGGTACCGCCGAAAGCCGGCAAGTCGCCGCCGCACCGGCCACCGACTGGATCGCCGCCTGCGACACCACCGGCACCATCGAGTACGCGCTCGCGCCGCAGCAGCTGGGGGGCGACGTGGTCGCCAGCACCAAGGCCACCATCCAGACCGGCGCGAACGCCACCAGTACCGGCCAGTGGATCGTCATTGTGAACTTCACCCCGACCGGGCAGAGCGAATGGACCCGCCTGACCGACACCATCTCCAAAGGCGCCGGATGCCCCAAGGGAAGCTCGCCGGCAGCCACCCCACCGGCGACCTGCCAGCTGGCCATCGAGCTCGATGGAGTCGTCCTGTCAGCTCCGATCATTCAAGAACGCATCGCCGGTTCCGCCGAGATCACCGGGTCGTTCCCGGAGCAGTCGGCGAAGGCGTTGGCTGCCGCCCTCAGCACCGGAATTCTCCCCGTGCCGCTTACGGTCGGCCACTCCTGACTACACGAGCGCCATCCTCACTTCAGCATCCGTAAGCAGAACCATTAATCACAGCCAACCCTCATGGAGGAGCCTCCCGCAAGCGCCCGGCATTGCAGGCTCTCGACAATCCGATGCGCCCGAGATTGGCACATATCCGCGAAGAGGCGGTTCTAGGCTATTGACGCAACCTCGTCCTTCCTTCGAGCGTCCACCTAACATGACTCGTCTCCGAATGCTTGGCGCAGCCGTGCTGGCCGGGGTTACCGCTGCTGCCCTGGTCAGCTGCAGCTCGGACGCGTCTCGCCGGTCAGCCAGCCCAACGCCCAGTCGTTCATCTCCGGCTGGGACCGGTGCGGCCATCGACTCCGGCGGCCTCGACAGGTCCTACTCCTCGGACGGCGGCACCTTCCGCTACCCGTCAGCGTGGCGGCTGTCGACCTACTTCGAGGAGGAGACCTTCAGCACGCTCGTGGCGTTTCTGAGCACGGATGCGACCCACGATCCTTGCGTCCGGGCGCCCGGATCCGTTTCATGCAGCTCACCGCTGAACGAGCTCGGCCCGGCAGGCGTACTGGTCAGCTGGCACATCGTCGGCTTTCCCGGGGGGCGGGGCATCGCCAATGTGGCGGGCTCGCCCACGACCATCGACGGGCGCCCGGCACGGCAACGGGTCAACACGCGGGTAGTCGGAACAGCCTGCGGGCAGGTCGGGGCCGCTGAAGAAGTCGATGTCTCGGTCGCCGTCTCCTCGGTGGGAGCCAACGGTCTTTGGCAAATGACCGCATGCCTTGCCGATCCTGTCCGGGCCAACGCGGTAAGTACAGCTCTCGCGGTCGCCCATTCATTGCGACTCACCGCCCCGGCACCGTCTTAGCCGTCGGCGGCCTGAAGCGTCCGCTATTGCCGGTCGCGATGCGCCCGCGATCGGCACTTCTGCGCGCTATCGTAATCGTCGGCCAGACGCGTCCAAACCTGCTTGAGGTCTGACATGACGCGATGCCGCCGAGCGACTATCTGCGGTCCCCGATCGGCGTGGCCGTGTCGCCTGATGGCACGCCGTGGACGTGCCCGACGTTTCAGCCGGCGTCCGCCCGATCGCGCTCAATAACCGCCCCGGTGAAGGCCGTGCCTTGCGGCTCCCAACGACCTCACCCTCGAAGGGCTGTCATGACGCCTGACGGGGGGTACGGCAGATGCCGCAGTTCGCCTGATGCGACGGCCGTCGATCACATGGACGACGCTGACGGCTCGAGATCGTCGCATGCTCGACGCCGAACAGGCGGGAGGCGTCCGTACGCCCGGCACTGCACGGCGGAGTCCGCCCACTGATGCGCACCTGTAGTACCCCCACGAGGAGCGGCAGCGGCTCGGACCAGGACTCCGGCCCAGCCGCTCGAGTCCGCTGCTACCTGCGCCCGCAGCAGCTTGCCGGTCTCACTCGAGCGAGGGGCATGGCGCTTGAAGCGGTCCGCGTCGCCCAGGAGCGCGTCCAGCGTTGACTTCAAGCTCGGATAGTCACGGGGCGACGAGACCGTTGACGAGTGCCGGCTCAGCCATACGTCGGATCGTGGTCACGCCTGAAGGACTTGCGACCGGGTGTCGGTCTTTTGCGATGCACCCGCTTGACCATGGCGCCTATCAGACGGACGCGGTCCACGTGGGGTGGGCGAACGATGTCCTGTCAGCGTTGCGACCTCGTGTCAGCGCGTGCCAGTGCCTGCGCAGTGACTGGTCCGGGTGAGCGCGCACGGCGATCGCGTCCGGTATTGCGCCCTCGAGCGGTCGATGAGCACCATCACGCGGTCGTCGTCGCCAACCAAGACGTTGCCTGTCGAGCAGAGTGCGGCGCTAATGCTTTGCTCTGCATCACCGAGCCCAGGATTTCGACGACGTGGTCGACTGCCCACATACGGCTCTAAGCGCCGCTATGGACCTCCGATTGCCAGCCGCTCGGCTGCCAGGTCAGCCATTGATGCAGCGTATCGAGGGTGACAGCCGTCGGGGAGTCCCTGGCCACCATGAGATCGAAGCGCCCGGTATTGCCGGTTATCGCGCGGCTGCGGCTGGGCGATGGCCGGGCGACGGGAGACAGGATGGCCCAGCGGCGGGCGCGTGCCGGGCACGGCGCCGTAGTGCCGCTTCTCGGCGCCATCTCAGTCGTGCGCCGTCCGGAAACGAAAGTCGTGCCGGGCACCCGACGTGTTGGCGTACTGAATCCGACATGGCGGCGGACAGATCCAGTCGGATTTAGCCCGATGACATCAGGCTAAATCGGGCTAGATCCGAGCTGGTTCTGCTCGCCACCGTCGTCTGCAGCAACCGTCTGAAGAGTTCTCGGCGTCCGGGTCCATTGGTCGTACCTCAAGTGCACGCCGTAACAGCGATCCCCGAAGCCAGCGCGTCACCACCTCCCCGCAGCGCGTCGGCGTTCGCAACGCTGCCCGCCTCCACGACTGCGCGGGTGTGGTTCGGTTTTGCCCGGCGTTTGAGACGGGGAGGACGCGAATGGGTGCTGATCCGGCGGTGCCGCAGTTCGTCACCCACTACTGCCTGCCCGATCGGCGCCCGTTCCTCAACCTCTCAGACGTCGACGACGCCGAGGCCTACCAGGTGATGCGCGAGCTCCTGAGGATGCGAGCTCAGGGCCTTCAGAGCAGGAGCTTCGGTCGCGTCTACCTACCGTGGCGCCGGGCGACCGAGGCGCTGATGGGCAAGCTGTTCGTCGAGCGGGGCGGCGAACAGCTCCGCCGGGCGCCGCACTACTTCGTGCTAGGGGAGTCCCGCTGGTATGCGGGTCTCGCACGCGACATGCAATTGGTGACACTCCCGCCGGATCTCCTCTCGCCGAAACACACGAGTTTCACGCTGGTGGACAGCTTCAACGCGATGGGACTTGGTCCGCAGTTCGGACAGGCGCATGTGCCCGACCGGCACCAGGCGCAGGTCTACCGGTTCGATGAACTGGCGGAGGTCGTCAGCAGGCACGGACTTCCCCGCGACGAGCCACCCGCTGATGGGTATGAGGGCTATGAGCGCCGGCCGGTCAACCAGTTCATCGAAGTGCAGCTCTGGTGCGACGAGCCGGTCGCTGCCTTCCTCGCGTAACCCCGACGAGCGCCCGGCAGCCTAGCAACTCAGCCTCAGGATCCGTACGCATCACCTTCTGACGCCACCCGTCAGGCGGTCGCGTCGAAGACCGAGATGATCTTGGTGGCCTTGACCCGGACGGTGAACTCGCCCGGGACCCCGTTGCGCGCGCCGAACTCGTCGGCGCGCTCGGCGCCCATGTAGCGGGCGCCGACGATCGTGGAGATCCGGCGTGCTTCCGCAGCGTCGTCGATGAGCTCGGCCGTGCCCTGGACCTGGACGAACGCGTACGGCGGAGCTTCGAGGTCGACGCAGACGACGACCCGGGGATCGCGCTGCAACGCACGTCCCTTCGCGGTGGCGGCGCCGGTGCAGAAGGTGATGTCGTCGCCGTCGACGGTGAACCACACCGGAGCGATCAGCGGCCGTCCATCGCCTGCCGTGTAGCCGAGCTTGGCGGTGCTGGTGCCCGCCAGCAGGAACTCGCGGTGCTCGGGCGTCAGTGCGGTCGTGGTTGGCATATCCGGATGGAACGGCCGTAGCGTCGCCTGTATGCCGAGCGCCCGGACGGCCGCCCGTCCGGCCGGCGCGCGAATGCCCGACCGGCGCACCGTGGGGGCGGTCTTCTTCGTCCACGGGCTGCTTTTCGCGTCGTGGGCGGCGCACATCCCCCACGTGAAGGCCCGGGTCGGGCTGTCCGACGGCGGCCTGGGGCTGGTGTTGCTGGCGACCCCCGTCGGGTCGATCGCGGCGATGGCCGTGGGCGCCTGGCTGCTTCCGCGCGTGGGGACCCGTCGCATGATCGTCGCCTGCCTGGTGGGCTATTGCGCCAGCGGTCCCTTCATCGGGCTCGCCACGTCGGCTGTTGGACTGTTCATCGCGCTGCTCTGCTGGGGCGCGTTCCAAGGCACCCTCGACGTCTCGATGAACACCCAGGCGGTGGCCTGCCAGCGCGCCGCCGGTCGGCCGATCATGTCCGGGATGCACGCCCGGTGGAGCCTCGGGGCGCTCGCCGGGGCGGGTGCCGGCGCCTTGGGCGTGGGCATCGGGCTCTCGCTGTCGGTCCAGTTGCTGATCCTTGGCATCGCGGCGCTTCCCCTCGTCGGATGGGCGCTGCGGCTGCCGGACGAGCATGCCGATCCGGAGCACAAGGCGGCTCGGCCACCGGTGCGGCGCTGGCCGCGGACCGTCCTGCTGCTGGCGGCCGTCGCGTTCGCGTCGATGCTGTGCGAGGGGGCGGCGGCCGACTGGTCTGCCGTCTACCTGCGCAACTCGCTCGGAGCGGCTGCGGTGGTGGCGAGCCTGGGCTACGCGTGCTTCACGGCGGCGATGGTGCTGGTGCGGCTCGGAGGCGATGCACTGATCGCCCGCGGCGGCGCCGGGCGGGTCGTGTCGGCGCTCTGCGGCGCGGCGACCGTCGGCTTTGCGGCCGGGCTGCTCAGCGGCAACGTGGTCGTCGCGTTGATCGGGCTGGCGGCTCTTGGCGGCGGGGTCGCCACAGTCGTCCCGACGGTCTTCAGTGCCGCCGGGGGGCTGCCGGGCATCCCGCCCTCGTCAGGCATCGCGGCGGTGTCGGCCTGCGGCTGGGCCGGCTTCGTCTGCGGGCCCCCGCTCATCGGTCAGCTGGCGTCGGCGACCTCACTGCCGGTCGCACTGGGGGTAGTGCCGCTGCTGACGGCCTTCATCGCGCTGGCCGTTCGGCGGGCCCTGCGCACGTCACCCCGCCAGCGGCGACACGCCATGTTTCAAGGGCCGCATTGAACGGATATCGCGGGCTCAGTTGCATCATTGCCCATGGCCGTGGATAGCTCGTACTTCCTGCCGATGGTCGACGTGCCGCTCCAACGCTTGCTGGAGCACACCTCTGACGGACGTCCCTACCGCAGATGGCTGAGCCTGCTGCCGGTTTTTCTCATCAGCGCCGTCGTCGTAGCGCTGGTGCTCTGGGGCGTCTTCATTGCCGTCGATTTCGCCCTGAACTCGGCCGCGGGCGTGCACACGAATCGCTGACGGAACGACGGTGGTTAGTGGGTGTTGACCGAGACGGTGTCGCGGCCGGCGCGCATCAAGGTGCCGGGCAGCGCACCCGAGGCGACCCCGTCACGCACGATCTCGGTGCCGTTGACCAGCACGCGCACCATGCCCTGCGATCCGCCGGTGAGCCGGGCGGAGCCGCCGGGAAGGTCGTGCACCAAGGTCACGTCGTCGGACGTGACGGTCTCGGGGTCGAACACCGTGATGTCGGCCCAGTAGCCTTCGGCCAGCCGCCCGCGCTCGCGCAGCCCGAACAGCTGGGCCGGCTCATCGGTCATCATCTGGATCGCGCGCTCGAGCGGGAGCAGCTTGCGGCCGCGGATGCAGTCGCCGAGGAAGCGGGTGGGATACGGGGCGCCGGCCATCCGGTCGAGGTGAGCGCCGGCGTCGGACCCGCCGAGCACGACGTCGGGGTTGTCCCACGTCTCGGCGCGCAGGCCCCAGGAGCCCGGGTCGTTGTCGGTCGGCATCGGCCACAGGACGGTCTTGAGCTCGTCGGCGGCGGCGATGTTCACGAGCGTCTCGAAGGGATCGGCATCGCCGCGTTCGGCGGCGATGTCGGCGATCTTGCGTCCCTTCAGGCCCTCGTTCTCCGCGGAGAAGGTGTCGCCGATGACGTAGCGGCCGAAGTCGGCGAGCCGGCGGAAGACGCCCGCCTCGGGGCTGTTGGCGCGGCGCAGCATCTCGTCGCGAGTGGTCGCGTCTTTCAGCGCCGCGATGCGCTCGGGGATCGGCAGGCCGAGGATGTCGCCCCAGCCGGGGATCAGGTTCAGCGCGCAGAAGGTGCGCAGGCTCATGTTCATCGGGACGAGCGTGGGCATCGTCAGCGCGACGACCCTCCCGCCCTTCTCACGCGCCCGGGCCGAGGCCTTCAGCTGATGGACGACCTTCTCCGGGGTGCGGCCGTCGATGGTGAGGACGTTCCAGTTCAGCGGGCGCCCGGCCGCAGCGGACATGTCGGCCAGCAGCTCGATCTCGTCGCCGGAGAACTTGTCGAGGCAGCCCTGCACGATCCCTTCGAGCAGGGTGCCCTCGTGCTCGCCGGCCGCCTTGCACAGTGCGATCAGCTCGTCCTTGCTCGCCCAGCGCGACGCGACCGGCTTGCCGTCGCCGTCGGAGTGGGTGGACGAGAGCGTGGTGGAAAAACCGATGGCGCCGGCCTCGATGGACGCGTGCAGCACGCGCACCATCTCGTCGATCTGCTCGGGGGTCGCCTCGTTGCCGATGGCGTCCTCGCCCATGACGTAACGCCGGAGGGCGCAATGGCCGACGAGGAACGCGGCGTTCAGCCCGATCTTGCCGTCGAGCAGGTCGAGGTAGTCGCCGAACGTTTCCCACTTCCAGTCGAGCCCGGTCTCGAGTGCGACCAGCGGCATGCCCTCGACCTTCGCCATCATGCGACGCAGGTAGTCGGCGTCCTTCGCATGCAACGGCGCGAGGGTGAAGCCGCAGTTGCCGCCAAGCACCGTGGTCACGCCGTGCACGTTCGACGGGGTCGCGTACGGGTCCCAGAACAGCTGCGCGTCGTAATGCGTGTGGACGTCGACGAAGCCGGGGGAGACGACCAGGCCGTCAGCGTCGAGCGTCTCGGCGGCCTCCTCGTCGATGGTGCCGCCGACGGCGACGATCCGGCCGCCCCGCACCCCCAGGTCGCCTTTCACACCGGGGCTGCCGGTGCCGTCGACGAGCGTGCCACCACGGATCAGGTAGTCGAGCATCAGGCTTGCCTTTCGTGTGTGCGGGCCGGTCAGCTGCCGGTGCCGGCCCAGCGGCCTTCCGGGGTCAGCCCGAGCATGGTGATCGCGTTACCGCGGACGATCATCTCGACGGTCGCGCGGTCGAGGTCCTTCATCTGCTCCTCGGCGATGTGGCGGGTCTTCGGCCACGTGCTGTCGGAGTGCGGGTAGTCGCTTTCGTACGTGACCCGGTCGGCGCCGATCTCGTCGAGCGACTTCAGGCCGTGCGGGTCGTCGAAGAAGCAGCCGTAGACGTGGCGCCGGAAGATGTCGCTCGGCGGCTCCTTGACCTTGTCCGCCACGCCTCCCCAGCCGCGGTTCTCCTCCCACACCGTGTCAGCACGGGACAGGACGTAGGGAATCCAGCCGATCTGGCCTTCCGAGTACGCGATCTGCAGCTTCGGGAAGCGGGTGAACGTGCCGCTCATCAGCCAGTCGACCAGGGAGTACGCGGAGTTGGCGAACGTCAGGGTCGAGCCGACGGCGGCGGGTGCATCGGCGGACGTCGACGGCATCTTCGACGACGAGCCGATGTGCATGTTGATGACGGTGCCCGTCTCGGCGCATGCCCCGAAGAACGGGTCCCAGTAGTTGTTCGGGTCGTGGATCGACGGGAGCCCGAGGTAGGGCGGGATCTCCGAGAAGCAGACGGCCCGGACGCCGCGAGCCGCGTTACGCCGGACCTCTTCGCCCGCCAGCACGGCGTCCCACAGCGGAACGATGATCAGCGGGATGAGCCGGCCGGACGGGTCGCCGCACCACTCCTCGACCATCCAGTCGTTGTAGGCCTTCACGCACGCCAGGGCGACGTCCTTGTCCTGCGCCTCGAGGAACGTCTGGCCGCAGAAGCGCGGGAAGGTCGGGAAGCAGAGCGAGGACTCGATCCAGTTCGCGTCCATGTCCTCGAGGCGCTCCGGCACGCTGAACGCGCCCGGGCGCATCTCGTCGTAGCTGATCGAGCCGCAGGTCGACCTCGTCGCGGTCGTAACCGACTGCGGCGTCGAGGCGCATCAGCGGTCGGCGCAGATCCTCGTACATCCACCAGGCGACGTCAGGGGCGCTGCCCGGCTCACCCATGCCGACGGTCAGCTTGCCGCCGATGAACTCGACATCGCCGGGAGGGGCGAGCACCACCTTGGGGCCGGCCTCGCGGTACTTCGCCGGCAAGCGGTCCTGCCAGAGGTTGGCCGGCTCGACCACGTGGTCGTCCACCGAGATGATCTTCGGGAACTCGTCCATCGTCGCAGCCTAGTCCGCATCTGACGGCATGTCAGGTCGAGCGCTGCCCTGCGGAGCCGGGCCGCAGGTCACCCTTGCGCACCTTGCCCGATGCGTTGCGCGGCAGTTCGCTCACGACCTCGACGAAGCGGGGGACCTTGTAATTGGCGAGCCGCTCGCGCGCCCAGCCGATGAGCTCGCCGGGTTCCAGCGAGGCGCCCGGCCGGGTGACGACGTACGCCTTGCCGACCTCGCCCATGCGCTCGTCCGGAACCCCGATCACGGCGACCTCGCTGACCGCGTCGTGCCCGGAGAGTGCCTGCTCGATCTCGGCGGGGTAGGCATTGAAGCCGCCGACGACGTACATGTCCTTGAGCCGGTCGGTGATCTGCAGGTAGCCGCGCTCGTCCAGCACCCCGATGTCGCCGGTGTGCAACCAGCCGTCAGCGTCGATGGTCTCGGCCGTCGCCACCGGGTCGTCGAAGTACTCGCGCATCACGTTGTAGCCGCGCACCAGGACCTCGCCGGCTTCCCCGGCAGGCAGCGACTTTCCGGCACCGTCGACCACGATCACCTCGGTGTCGGGGATCGCCCGCCCGGACGTGGTCGCGACCGTCACCGCGTCGTCGTCCTGCCGGCACATGGTGGCGGTGCCGGTGGCCTCGGTGAGCCCGTACGCGGTGAGGACAGTGCGAAACGTGAGCTCTGCACGCATTCTCTCGACCAGCCGGACGGGAACGTTCGCAGCGCCCGTCACGGCCAGCCGGAGCGAGCTGAGGTCGAGGCCGCTGCGGTCGGGGCCGTCGAGGATGGACGCGTACAGCGTCGGCGGGCCGGGCAGCACGGTCACCTTCTCCTCGGCGATCCGCGCCAGCACCGCCGGCACGTCGAACACCGGCTCGGGCAGGATCGTCGCCCCGCGCAGCAGGCAGGCGATGATGCCGGCCTTGTAGCCGAACGTGTGGAAGAACGGGTTGACCACCAGGTAGCGGTCGCCTTCGGCGAGGCCGACGATCTCGCTCCAGGTCTGGAAGACCCGCATGGTCTGGTGGTGCGTGACGACGACGCCCTTGGGCTTGCCGGTCGTGCCCGAGGTGAAGAAGACGTCGCTCACGTCGTCCGGGCCCGTGCTCCCGATGCGGGCGTCCACCTGCGCCGCGGACACCGACGCGCCGGACGCGATCCACTCCGAGAACCCGAGCGTTCCAGGGGCGGGGGAGTCGGCCAGCGAGACGATCGTCTTCAGCTCGGGTGTCTGAGCGGTCGCGGCCGCGAGCATCCCGGAGTAGTCGGCGCCGAGGAAGCCGTCGGCCACCACGAGCAGCTTGGCGGAGCTGCGGGCCAGCACGTAGCCGGCCTCCTCGCCCTTGAAGCGCGTGTTCAGCGGGACGAGCGCGGCTCCGGCCGACACCAGGCCGAGCGCGGCGATCACCCACTCCACCCGGTTCGGCGCCCAGATGGCGGCCCGGTCACCCGGTTCGATCCCGGACGCGATCGCCGCGGCGGCGGCTTCCTTCACCTTCTCGCCGAGTTCGGCGAAGGTGAAGCGCTTCGGGCCGAACGCGAGAGCTTCCCGGGAGGCGAACCGGACGGCACTGTCCTGCACCAGAGCCCCGATGCTGGGTGGTGGAGTGGGCATTCGCCGAATCTAGCGGGGATATAAACGAGGCTCACGATCGGCAGACCGGTAGAAATGAGGCCCGCGGTGCGCACTCCCATCTGCGACCAGCTCGGCATCGAGTTCCCGCTCTTCGCGTTCTCCCACTGCCGCGACGTGGTGGTCGAGGTCAGCAAGGCCGGCGGCTTCGGGGTGCTCGGAGCGCTCGCGTTCGACGCCGAACAGCTCGAGGTCGAGCTGTCGTGGATCGACGAGCACGTCGGCGGCCGTCCCTACGGCGTCGACTTCGCGATGCCGGCCAAATACGTCGGCCAGGGCGGCGGCGAGGCGGCGAGCCTGGCCAGCCTGTCGGAGCTGATCCCCGCCGAGCACCGCGCCTTCGTCGCCCGCCTTCTCGACGAGCACGGCATCCCACCGCTGGCCACGGAAGCTGCGCCGATGCGGATGAAGGCGGCCGGGCTGAACGTCGACGCCGAGGGTCCGGGCCAGGTCGAGGTGACCCTGAAGCATCCGGCGCGGATGATCGTGAACGCGCTGGGCCCGCCGCCGGAGTACGTGATCGAGCAGGCGCACTCGCATGGCGTGCTGGTCGGGGCGCTGTCCGGTAGCCCGCGGCACGCCCAGAAGAACGTCGACATCGGGGTCGACGTGATCGTCGCCCAGGGCACGGAGGCCGGCGGCCACTGCGGTGAGATCTCGACGATGGTCCTCGTCCCGGAGGTCATCGACGCCATCGGATCGGATGTGCCGGTGCTCGCCGCCGGAGGCATCGGGACCGGCCGGCAGATGGCGGCTGCGCTGGCGCTGGGCGCGCAGGGCGCCTGGACGGGGTCGATCTGGCTCACGGTCGCGGAGGCGAACACGTCACCGGAAGCGGTCGAGAACCTGCTCGCCGCCGGCTCGCGCGACGCCATCCGCTCGCGTTCGATGACCGGCAAGCCGGCCCGCCAGATCCGCACCACGTGGACCGAGGCCTGGGAGCGGCCGGACACTCCCGATCCGCTTCCGATGCCGCTGCAGGGCATCCTGTTCGGCGAGGGGGCACGCCGGTGGACGCGGGCCCGCAGCCGGGAGTTCGCCGGCTCGCCCGCGGGCCAGATCATCGGGCGGGTCGATCGGGTGCGCCCGGCCCGCGAGGTCGTCGCCGGCATCGTCGAGGAATGGATCGCCACCACCGAGCGGATGGCTGCCCTGCTGGCGCACGATTGACCCGCCACCAGCCCGCCTCGCGGGTCAGGTCACAATGCAAGCGATTGGCAACCGAATGAGCCATCACGAGAGGACAAACCATGCGCGTTGAGGTGCTTCCGGACGAGTGCGAGGCCAACGCCATTTGCTGCGGCATCGCGCCGGAAATTTTCGAACTGGACGACGACGACAACCTGCACATCCTGCAGGCCGAGGTGCCCGCCGGCGAGGAGGAGAAAGTTCGTCGCGCGATCAACTCCTGCCCCAAGCGCGCGCTGTACGAGCGCTGAGGGATCCGCAGCACATGAGCATGGACGGTTTGCTCCAGGCGGCCCACGAGCCGGTTTTCGTTCCCCACCTGCTGCTCGCGGGTCTGGAGCGCAGCAAGGACTCGCCCTGCGTGTACCTCGGTGACCGGGTGCTCACCGGCCGCGAGGTCTACGAGCAGATCAGCCGCTACACCCAGGCCTTCGCCAAGGTGGGGCTGACGCAGGGCAGCCGGATCGCGGTGCTGTCGCAGAACCGTCCCGAGGTGCTCTTCGCCATGGGCGCCAACCAGGTGACCGGCTGCCGCACGTCGGCGCTGCACCCGCTGGGCTCCCTCGATGACCACGCGTACGTGATCGAGGACGCTGAGGTCGAGACCCTGCTCATCGATCCGAGCTTCGCCGAGCGGGCCGCGGCCCTGCGCGAACGCGTGCCGACCCTGCGCACGGTGCTGGCGTTCGGGGAGATCGAGGGCGGTACCGACATCACCGCCCTCGCCGCCGGCCTCACCCCCGGCAAGCTCGTCGTGCCGGCGCTCGATCCTGACGACGTGACCGGCCTCGCCTACACCGGCGGCACGACCGGCAAGCCGAAGGGCGTGATGGGCACCCATCGCGCCGGCATCACGATGACCCAGATCCAGATGGCGGAGTGGCAGTGGCCGCCGGTGGTGCGCCATCTGATCTGCACCCCGCTCTCGCACGCCGGGGCCGCGTTCTTCGTGCCGGTGCTGCTGCACGGCGGTTCGATGGTGGTGCTGCCCGGGTTCGAGCCCGGCAAGGTGCTCGCGGCGATCGAGAAGTACAAGATCACGTCGATCATGCTCGTGCCGACGATGCTCTACGTGCTGATGGACCACCCGGACTTCGACAAGACCGATCTTTCGAGCCTGCAGACGGTGTTCTACGGCGCCGCGGCGATGTCGCCCACCCGGCTCGCCGAGGCCATCAAGAAGCTCGGGCCGATCTTCTTCCAGTTCTACGGGCAGGCCGAGTGCCCGATGACGATCACGGTGCTGCGCAAGGAGGATCACGACCCGGAGAACCTGGAGAAGCTGTCCTCGTGCGGGCGTCCGGTCCCGTGGGTGCGGGTCGCGCTGCTCGACGAGGAGGGCAATGAGGTTCCCGCCGGCGAGCCCGGGGAGATCTGCGTGCGGGGGACCCTGTCGTCCGCCGGCTACTGGAAGAAGCCGGAGCAGACCGCTGAGCTCTTCGCGCACGGTTGGCTGCATACCGGCGACATCGCGCGCCGTGACGACGAGGGCTTCCTCTACATCGTCGACCGCAAGAAGGACATGATCATCTCGGGCGGGTTCAACATCTTCCCGCGTGAGGTCGAGGACGTGCTGTCCTCGCATCCGGGTGTGGCCGCGGCGGCGGTGATCGGCGTCCCCGACGAGAAGTGGGGCGAGGCGGTGAAGGCCGTCATCGTGCGCCGTCCGGGATCGGACGTCACCGAGGCGGAGCTGGCGGCGCTGGTCAAGGAGCGCAAGGGCGCCCACCACAGTCCCAAGAGCATCGACTTCGCCGACTCGATCCCGGTGTCAGCGCTCGGCAAGCCCGACAAGAAGGCGCTGCGCGCGACCTACTGGGCGCAGGCCGGCCGTCAGGTCAACTGAAACAGCGCAGTAACTGATCAGAACCAGCCGGGGAACCAGATCCGGTTCTGCCACGAGTTGTACGGGATCCGGACGTAGGTCCAGATCGGGTAGAAGTACGCGAAGCAGACGATGACCACCATCGCGTACAAGCCGACGGACATCGCGCCCCACAGGCGCCTTCGTTCGGAGTCGCTGCGCTGGCCGAGCGCGAGCCCTGCCATCGCGCACAGGCCGAGGATCAGGAACGGCAGCATCGGCAGCGCGTAGAAGTCGAACTTGGTACGGCTGGGGTAGGGCGCCCACGGCACGATGTCGGAGGCGATGCCGACGAGGATCAGCGCGGCCCGCCAGTCGCGGCGCCCGATCCACAGCCAGATGCACCCGAGGATCGCGAGGATGGCCGGCCACCAGATGGCGGGGCTGCCGAGATCCAGGACGGTCTGCGAGCAGCCGTTGAGCGCTGCGCAATGCGGGCCGTGCGGGGTCGACGTATACGCGAAGAGCGTCGGCCGTCCCTGCACGAGCCACTGGAACGGGTTGTCGGACTGGTAGGGATGGCGGGTGTCGAGATGCTCGTGGAAATTCAGCGCCCACTTGTGCCAGTGCCACCAGGCACGCCAGGTGTTGTAGACCCCCTTGCCGTAGTCGTTACGCAGGTAGCCGTAGTGGGTGACGAACCACCCGGTGAACGACGCGGTGTAGACCACGATCGGTACGACGATGAAGTTCGTCGCCCAGCCGGCGCCGTCGCGCCGCAGCGCCGTGCGGATCGGACGGGCGAAACCGGCACTGCGGCGGGCTCCGATGTCCCAGGCGAGCACGACGGCGCTGAGCGGGATCAGGGCGTAGAACCCGGTCCATTTGGTCGCGATGGCGGCGCCGAAGCAGATGCCTGCGGTGAGCCGCCAGGGCCGCCAGAAGCCGAGCGGGAGACTGGCGGCGAGCCGTTCGCGTCCCCAATCGCGATCGCGGACGATGGCGCCCAGGCTCGCGACGATCCAGAACATCAGAAAGATGTCGAGCAGCCCGGTCCGCGAGTGCACCAGTTCGAGGCCGTCGAGGGCCATCAGCAGGCCGGCGAGGCAGCCGATGACGGTGCTGCGGAACATCCGGCGTGCAGTGCGGGCCAGGATGAGCACCGCGAGCGTGCCGAACAGGGCCGCGGAGAAGCGCCAGCCGAGCGCCGGGTTGCCGTGCGGGTGGCCTGCGCAGTCGATGTAGCCGAACATCCACTCGCCGATGGCCATGAACCACTTGCCGAGCGGGGGGTGGACGGCCAGGCCCGGCCCGACGCAGTGCTCGCCCCGCTCGACGCCGAACTGCAGCAGCGAGTGCGCGTCGACCGTGTAGTAGACCTCGTCGAACGTGTAGCTCGGCTTGCCGTTCACGATCGCCGGTGGGAGCGTGATCCGGTAGAAGCGCAGAACGCCGGCCAGCACGGTGATCGCCAGCGGCCAGAGCCATCCGGACAGCCGGTCCTGCAGCGGCGGAGGGCGCAGCGCTTCGATCGGACGGCGTGCGATGGGAGGCACAGGCGGCGGGGCGAGCGTCGCGGTCATTGCGTGACAGCGTAAGACTGCGGAGCGTGGGGGACGCGACCATAGGTGCTTTGGTGTTGTGCGGGTCGCCGATCGGCAACGCCGGCGACGGGTCCCCTCGGCTGCGTGAGACGCTGGAATCCGCCGATATCGTCGCCGCCGAGGACACTCGCCGTTTGCGCCGGCTCGCCTCTGACCTCGGCATCCGAATCACCGCCGACGTGGTGTCGTACTACGAGGCGAACGAACGTGCCCGTGTGCCACAGCTCGTCGAGCGGATGCTCGCGGGAAGCACGGTCGCGCTCATCACCGACGCGGGCATGCCGGCGATCTCCGATCCGGGGTACCGGCTGGTGCGGGCGGCGGCTGCGGCGGGCGTCCCGATCCGCGCGGTGCCCGGACCGTCGGCGGTGACAACGGCCCTGGCGGTGTCGGGGCTCGCGTCGGACCGGTGGGTCTTCGAGGGATTCCTGCCGCGGGGCGCCGGCGAGCGCCGGGCCCGGCTCGCCTTGCTGGCCACCGAACGGCGCACGCTCGTGCTGCTGGAGTCTCCCCGCAGGATCGGCCGCACGCTCGCGGAACTTGCGCACAGCTTCGGCGACGATCGCCCGGCCGTGCTCTGCCGCGAGCTCACCAAGACCTACGAGGAGGTGGTCCGCCTTCCCCTTGCCGGACTCGCGGCGTGGGCCGGTGAGCGTGAGGTGCGCGGTGAGATCACCCTGGTGGTCGCCGGAGCGCCGGAGCCCGAGCCGCCCGCGGCCAGCGATCTCGCCGCGATGGTGGCAGCGCGGGAGGCCGCCGGCCTGGACCGCAAGGCCGCGATGACGGACGTCGCCCGCGCCGCCGGGGTGCCGCGCCGCGAGGTCTACGACGCGGTGCTCGCCGCCCGGGCTGTGGACAAACGCTCCTGAGCCTCTTTGCGCCCAAGAATCCGGTGGATGACGGACGAAAACAGCAGCGCTCGCTTGATTCGCGACGCCCGGTGGATGACCGGGCTGACCCAGGCAGAGGTCGCGCAGCGGGCCGGCGTCACCCGGCAGGTGATCAGCAGCTACGAGAGTGGCCTGCGCTCCCCGAGCGTCGGCACCCTCGAGCGCTTGCTGGCCGGCTGCGGGCTGCGCCTGCGGTTGTCAGTGGTGCCGGAGCCCGGGCTCGAAGACGCTCCCACGCGCGATCTGCTCCGGCTGCCCGCCCTCGACCGGCTCGACTTTCCCTTCCAGGACGCGATCGTCGACATCGCGGAGTCCGTGCCGGATTCCCGTCACGTGATCGTGACGGGCAAGGCCGCAGCTCGCCTTCAGGGGGCTTGCGTGCGAGTCCTGGAGCTCGATCTGTGGTTCGTCGGGGAGCAGCCGGTCGATGACATTCGCGCGTGGCTGGCCGCGGCCGGGATGGTCGAGCCCTATGCGCTCACCGCAGCCGATTTACGCGAGGGAGTCACGGTCACTCACGGGCCGCGCGAAGCTACCGACGTCGTCGTTCGCCGCGCCTCTCAGTTCGCCGGCTTTCTGTCCCGGTCGAGTTCCCTGGACCTTTGCCGGCCCGACGCGCCCGAGCCGGTCCTCATCCGCATTGCGGGCGCCGACGACTGCTGCCTGGGTTGGCACCCGCGCGACCGTGACCATCTGGCCTTGCAGCGCGCCGTCCGGTTGGCCACCGAGCAGCCACCGCGCAGGTGACCGGCGGCTGAACGCACACAATGCGCTGCCCTTCCCGGAGGCAGCGGTTGTGCTTCGAGCAAACGATGCGGTGCTTTCCGGGGCTAAAGCAAGCGATCGTCTGCTTGAACGAAAGACGTCGGTCACCTGCGGGGCAGCGGATCGTGTGCGCGGCGGGACAGGTCATTTGCCTCGCTCACTACCCTCAGGAGCATGACGAAGGCGTTCTTTGTGTCGACGCCGATCTACTACGTGAACGATGCGCCCCATATCGGGCACGCTTACACGACGGTGGCCGGTGACGTACTGACCAGGTGGCACCGTCAGCGCGGCGAGCGCGTGCACTTCTTGACCGGCACCGACGAGCATGGCGAGAAGATCCTGCGCGCGGCGGCCGAGCACGACATGACCCCCCAGCAGTGGTGCGACTTCATGGTCGAGACGGCCTGGCTTCCGATGCTCGGGGCGATCGACGCTGCCAACGACGACTTCATCCGCACCACCCAGCCGCGCCACACCGCGCGTGTGCAGGAATTCGTCCAGCGGTTGTACGACCGGGACCAGATCTACAAGGGCACCTACACCGGGCCGTACTGCGTGGCGTGCGAGGAGTTCAAGGTCGAGAGCGAGCTGGTGCAGCCGGGCAACCTGTGCCCGATCCACTCCCGGCCGGTCGAGATGCTCTCGGAGGACAACTACTTCTTCCGGTTGTCGGCGTACCAGGACCGGCTGCTCGCGGCGTATCGCGACGGCACGTTGAAGGTCGAGCCGGAGAGCGCTCGAAACGAGGTGCTGCGCTTCGTCGAGCGCGGGCTGTCGGACCTCTCGATGAGCCGCTCGACGTTCGACTGGGGCATCACCGTGCCGTGGGACTCCTCGCACGTGATTTACGTGTGGATCGACGCGCTGCTGAACTACTGGACGGCCGTCGAGGGCAGCGAGGAGTACTGGCCGGCCGACGTTCACCTGGTCGGGAAGGACATCCTGCGCTTCCATGCGGTCATCTGGCCGGCCATGCTGATGGCCGCTGGGCTGCCGTTGCCCAAGATGGTCTTCGCCAACGGTTGGCTGCTGGTCGGCGGGGAGAAGATGAGCAAGACCAAGCTCAACGGCATCTCGCCGCAGCAGATCACCGACCACTTCGGCAGCGACGCATACCGCTACTACTTCCTGCGCGAGATCACCTACGGGCAGGACGGCAGCTTCAGCTGGGAGTCGATGAGCGCGCGCTATCAGAGCGAGCTCGCCGATCAGCTGGGAAACCTGGCGAGCCGGCTCACCAGCATGGTCGAGCGCTACCGGGAGGGCTCGCTGCCCGCCGGTGAGCTCGACCCCGGCCTGGAGAAGGGGCTCGCCGGGGCGGCCGCGACGGCCGACGCCGCCATGGACCGGCTGGACTTCCAGGGTGCGCTGGTGGCGATCATGGGCTTCGTGCGGACGGTCAACGGTTACGTCACCGAGCGCGAGCCCTGGAAGCTGGCCAAGGATCCCGCGCAGGCGCAGGCGCTCGATGACGTGCTCTACTCGACCGCTGACACGCTGCGAGCCGTCGCCGTCCTGCTGGTCTCGTTCATGCCGAAGGCGTGTCACCTGCTGTGGGAGAGCCTCGGCGCACCCGGAGAGCTGGCTGACGCGCGTATCGCCTCGGTGACCACGGATCACCTTCCGGCCGGGGCCACCGTACGCAAGGGCCCGATCCTCTTCCCGCGGCTGGACACGTGAGCCGGGACGAGACCCCCGTCCCGCCGCCCGAGCCCCTGACGGTCCCGGCGGTCGACAGCCATTGCCACCTCGATCTGCTGGCCATTCCGGTCGAGGAGGCGTTGGCGGCGGCCCGGCTGGCCGGGGTGCCCAGGGTGGTGACGGTCGGGATCGACGTGCCGTCGTCGCAGTGGTGCGCCGAGACGGCCGCGCTGCACGCGGGCGTGGTGGCGGCCGTGGCGATGCATCCCAACGAAGCTCCGGAGTCGGTCGACCTCGACGCCGACCTCGAGGCGATCAGCGAGCTCGCGAAGCTGCCGCAGGTGCGGGCCATCGGGGAGACCGGGCTGGACTACTACCGCACCGGGGAGCCGGGCCGCCCGCAGCAGGAGGAGTCGTTTCGCCGGCACATCGCCCTGGCCAAGGCGTCCGGCAAGGCACTCGTCATCCACGATCGTGACGCCCACGCGGACGTGCTGCGCGTGCTGGACGACGAGGGCGCGCCCGAGCACGTGGTCCTGCACTGCTTCTCGGGCGATGCCAACTTCGCGCGCGAGTGTGGCGACCGCCGCTTCGTGCTGTCCTTCGCCGGCAACGTGACGTTCAAGAGCGCTGGCACGCTGCGCGACGCCCTGGCCGTCACCCCGCTCGACCGGCTGCTGGTGGAGACGGACGCGCCGTTCCTCACTCCTGTGCCGCATCGCGGCAAGCACAACGCGCCGAACCTCATCGCGCTGACCCTGCGGGTGATGGCGGAGCTGAAAGGGGTGACCGCGGACGAGCTGGCGGCGTCGGTGAGCGCGACGGCTACCCGGGTCTTCGGCGCCTGGTGACGCTGCTTTCGCCGGCCGACACGCGGGCGCTGGCCGCTCGGCTCGATGTCGCGCCGGTGAAGTCGCGAGGGCAGCATTTCCTCGTCGATCCCAACACCGTGCGGCGCATCGTTCGGCTGGCCGACCTCGGCCCGGCGGAGCGGGTGCTCGAGATCGGACCCGGGCTGGGCTCGCTTTCCCTGGGATTGCTCGAGGCCGGGGCGCACCTCACGGCCGTGGAGGTGGATCCCGTGCTGGCTGCCGCCCTTCCGCACACGGTGGCCGCCTACGTGCCTTCTGCGGAAGCCAGGCTCACGGTCGTGACGGGCGACGCGCTGCGCGTCGCGATCCCCGACACCGCGACCGTGCTCGCCGCGAACCTGCCGTACAACGTCGCTGTCCCCATCCTGCTGCACCTGCTCCAGGAGCTGGGAAACCTCGCCCGCGGAGTCGTCATGGTGCAGGCGGAAGTGGCGCAGCGGCTGGCTGCCCCGCCGGGCAGCCGGGTGTACGGCGTGCCCAGCGCCAAGCTCGCCTGGTACGCCGACGCGCGGGTGGCGGCGCCGGTGCCGCGCACCGTGTTCTGGCCGCAGCCGCGCGTCGACAGCGCGCTGCTCACGTTCGTACGCCGCGAGTCTCCCGCCGGGGACCGGCAGCAGACCTTCGAGGTCATCGACGCGGCGTTCGCGCAGCGGCGCAAGACGCTCCGGGCCGCCCTGGCTCGCTGGGCCGGCGGGGCAGCGGCGGCCGAGCGGGCGCTGCGCGCAGCGGGGATCGACCCGGGCTGGCGGGGTGAGGCGCTCGACGTGAACGCCTTTTCCCGAATTGCCCAGCAGCGTTCCTCAGCCTGATCGGCAGCGCGGGGCACTAGATTGACCAGCCATGGAACCGGCGGGGGTGACGGTCCGGGCACCCGGGAAGGTCAACCTCTACCTCGCCGTCGGGTCCCTCGATGACGACGGATTCCACGAGGTGCGCACGGTGCTGCAGGCGGTGTCGCTGCACGACGAGCTCACCGCGGAGCTTGCCGACCCCGGCGTCGTCACCCTCACGATCGAGGGGGAAGGCGCCGGGGTGCTGCCCGCCGATCAGAGCAACCTCGCCGTGCGGGCCGCCCGGCTGCTGGCGGCCAAAGCCGGCGTCGCCTCCGGGGTGCGGATGGCCCTGCGCAAATCGATCCCCGTGGCGGCCGGAATGGCGGGCGGCAGTGCCGATGCGGCCGCGGCGCTGGTCGCCTGCGACGCCCTCTGGGAAACGGCGCTGAGTCGCGCCGACCTCGAGGGTCTGGCCGGCGAGCTCGGCAGCGACGTGCCGTTCTCCCTCACCGGGGGCACCGCGCTGGGTACCGGCCGTGGGGACGTCCTGTCACCGGTGCTCTCGCGGGGGACCTACCACTGGGTCTTCGCGATCGCGGACGGAGAGCTCTCCACACCCGCCGTCTACGCCGAACTCGACCGTTACCGCGACGAACTGCCGCGCCCGGCGCTCTGGTCGCACTCCGACACGCTCGCGGCCTTGCGCCGGGGTGACCCCAGCGCGCTCGCCGCGACCATGGCGAACGATCTGCAGACGCCGGCCCTCCGGTTGCGACCTGCGCTCAGCCGGGTCCTGGAAGCCGGAACCGAACTCGGCGCGGTGGGCGCTCTGGTCAGCGGCTCCGGGCCGACGTGCGCCTTCCTGATGCGCGATGGTGAGGACGCCGTACGGCTCGCGTCAGAGCTCGCCGGGACGGGCCTGTGTCGGCTCGTGCGGTGCGCTCACGGCCCGGTGCCGGGAGCCCGGGTGGTCGGCTAAGCCGACCCGGCTGGCGCTACGGGCACGGCCAGCCGCGCGAGCCGCGCCGGATCGGGCCAGCGCACCTCCGTCGCCCAGCCGAGCTTTTCGAAGACCTGGATCAGCCGGGCGCTGCTGTCCACCTGGCCGCGTTGCACCCCGTGGCGCGCGCTGGTCGGCTCGGCGTGATGCAGGTTGTGCCAGTTCTCGCCCATCCCGAGGACCGCCAGCGCCCAGACGTTCGACGAGCGATCGCGGGTCTTGAACGGCCGCTTGCCGACGGTGTGGCAGATGCTGTTGACCGACCACGTGACGTGGTGCAGGACGGCGATGCGCACCAGGCCCGCCCAGAAGAACGCCTCCAGCCCGGCCTCCCACGACCCGCCCCACAAGCCGCCCACGACGGCCGGGAGGATCAGGCTGGTGGCGGTCAGCGCGCCGAAGAGCTTGTGCACGATCACCAGCGGCCGGTCACCCAGCAAGTCGGGCGCGAAGCGCTTCTGATCGGTCTGCTCCGTGTCGAACAGCCACCCGACGTGGGCGTGGAACATCCCCTTCATGAGCGGAACGAATCCACCCCCGTATCGCCATGGGGAGTGCGGATCGCCTTCGGCATCGGAGTACGCGTGGTGGCGGCGATGGTCGGCGACCCAGCGGATCACCGGGCCTTCCACCGCCATGCTTCCGGCGACGGCCAGCGCGATCCGCAGCGCCCGCTTGGCCTTGAAAGCCCCGTGGGTCAGGTAGCGGTGGAAACCGACCGTGACGCCGTGACCGGTGATCGCGTAGAGCACGACCATCAGGACGACGTCACGCCAGCTGATCCAGCGCCCCCAGAGCAGCGGAACCGCGGCTACCACGGCGGCCAGCGGGACCAGGATGATCACGGCCAGCAGCACCTGTTCGGCATGGGCCTTGAACCGGCTGCGCGGGACGGCGGTCAATGGCTGCGGGGTCCGACGCGGAACGCGCAGCGGAGGCCGGGAAGCAAGGGGCAGGTCGGAGATCGACAAAGCTGGTAACCACCTGTCATTCGGCGAAAGGCAAGACGATCGCCGGGAGTGCTCCCCACGGTATCGGTAAAGGGGCGGCTCTTGGGACCCCTTCAGCCATCGCAATGACGATTGGCGATGACGTGGCATCGTGTTTGGTGCTCATCCTGCGTGGTGTAACGGCAGCACCGGTGACTTTGACTCACCTGGACCAGGTTCGAATCCTGGCGCAGGAGCCCAGCAGGCCTGTCCCGGTACAGTCGGCCCGTGTCCGACGCCCCTCCTGCGGCCGTGATCGTGCTGGCAGCAGGCGAGGGCACCCGGATGAAGTCGCAGCTGCCCAAGGTGCTCCACGAGCTCGGCGGCCGGTCGATGCTCGGCCATGTGCTCGCCGCCACGCTTCCGCTTGGGGCTGCCCGTACCGCGGTGGTGATCGGGGCCGGACGCGAGCAGGTCGCCGCGAGCCTGCCGGGTGACGGCAGCGGTGTCGTCCCCGTCGTGCAGGAGCAGCAGCTCGGCACCGGCCACGCGGTTCGCGTCGCCGTGGAGTCACTCGACGAGGCCTCGGAGCTGGCCGCCGATGGCGCGGTGCTCGTGGTTCCCGGCGATACCCCTTTGCTGCGCACCGTGACCCTCGCCGACCTGCTCGCCCTGCATGCCGAGCATCACGCGGCCGCCACGTTGCTCACCGCCGTCGTCGACAATCCCACGGGCTACGGGCGGGTCGTACGCGAAGGTGGTGGTGCGGGTCCGGTGCGCGGGGTGGTCGAGGAACGCGACGCCGATGCCGTCACCCGCGAGATCAAAGAGGTCGCCACCGGGGTCTACGTCTTCGCAGCCGGCCAGCTGCGGGCTGCCCTGCGTGAGCTGACGACCGACAACGCCCAAGGCGAGCAGTACCTGCCTGATGTCGTCGCGTGGCTCGTCAAGGCCGGCGAGGTTGTTCAGGCCAGTCAAGCGGACGACGCGGCGGAGATGGCAGGCGTCAACGACCGGGTCCAGCTCGCCGCGGCCGGACGCGTCCTCAACCAGCGGCTGGTGGAAGCCGCTATGCGCGCCGGGGTCACGATCGTCGACCCGGCGACCACCTGGCTGTCCGCCGAGGTCGCTTTCGAACCCGATGTCACCCTGCTTCAAGGCGTGCGGCTCGAAGGACGCACCACAGTGGCGGCCGGCGCCGTCGTCGGTCCCGATTGCACGCTCCGCGACACCGAAATCGGCGCCGCTGCACGGGTTCGCGTGACCACCGCCGACCGGGCGATCATCGGCCCGAAGTGCGATGTGGGGCCGTACACCTACCTGCGTCCGGGCACCCGGCTGGGCGCCGGGGCGAAGGTTGGGGCCTACGTCGAGATGAAGGCCGCGACCATCGGCGCGGGCACCAAGGTTCCGCATCTGACGTATGTCGGTGACGCGGAGGTCGGCGAGGGCACGAACATCGGGTGCGGCGTTGTTTTCGTCAACTACGACGGGGTGAGCAAGTCCCGTACCGTCGTAGGCGACGCGGTGTTCCTGGGCAGCGATTCGATGCTGGTGGCACCGGTGACCATCGGCGACGGCGCTTTCACGGCGGCCGGCAGCGTGATCACCGATGACGTTCCGGCAGGGGCGATCGCCGTCGGCAGGGCGCGTCAGGTGAACAAAGAGGGCTGGACGGAACGCCGCCGGCCGGGTACCCGGTCGGCGCAGGCAGCCGCGGCAGCGCGGCAGGCGAAGGAGTAGGAACCGCGATGGGCAGCGTCATCAAGGCGAAGAGCAAGCGCAACCTGATGCTCTTCTCCGGGCGGGCCCACCCCGAGCTCGCTGCCGAGATCGGTACCGGCCTCGGGGTGATGCCGGTACCCACCAGCGCCTACGACTTCGCGAACGGCGAGATCTTCGTCCGGTTCGAGGAGTCGGTACGCGGGTGTGACGCGTTCGTCGTCCAGAGCCACTGCGCCCCCATCAACACCTGGCTGATGGAGCAGCTACTGATGGTCGACGCGCTCAAGCGGGCCTCCGCCAAGCGGATCACCGTGGTCGCGCCGTTCTACCCGTACGCCCGCCAGGACAAGAAGCACCGCGGCCGCGAGCCGATCAGCGCCCGTCTCGTCGCCGACCTGTTCAAGACCGCCGGGGCCGACCGGCTGATGACCGTCGACCTGCACACCGCACAGATCCAGGGCTTCTTCGACGGTCCGGTCGACCACCTGTTCGCGCTGCCGCTGCTCGCCGAGTACCTCGAGAGCCGGATCACCGGCGAGCTGACGGTCGTCGCTCCCGACGCCGGCCGGGTGCGCGTGGCCGAGCGTTGGACCGATCGGCTCGGCTGCCCGCTGGCGATCATCCACAAGCGCCGCGATCCCGACGTGCCCAACGAGGTCAAGATGTTCGACGTCGTCGGTGAGGTCCGCGGCCGTACCTGCATCATCGTCGACGACATGATCGACACGGCCGGGACGATCACCAAGGCTGCGGAGGCGCTGCGGGAGAACGGCGCGACCGAGGTCATCGCGGCCGCCACGCACGCCGTGATGAGCGGGCCCGCCGTCGACCGGCTGAAGAACTCGCAGATCAGCGAGGTCGTCGTGACCAATACGCTGCCGATCCCGGCCGAGTCGCACTTCGATTCGCTGACCGTGCTGTCCATCGCCCCGCTTTTCGCCCGGGCCATCCGCGCGGTGTTCTCCGATGGGTCGGTCACCGACCTGTTCGGCGGCGTGGCCTGAGCGCGTAAACTGACCGGTCGCGCCCGCCGTCCGGTCGTGGCCCCTGTTCTCAGGTTTGACATCGCTAGCGTTCGAGGAGTCTTTCAGCCGTGGCCGAGGTACGTATACGCGCAGAGCAGCGCACCGAATTCGGCAAAGGCGGAGCCCGTCGCACGCGGCGTGCCGGTCTGGTTCCCGCCGTCATCTATGGTCACGGCCAGCCGCCGCGGCACATTTCCCTGCCGGCCCGCGAGATCGGGCTGGCCCTGCGCAGCGATGCCAACGTGCTGCTGCGCCTCGATCTCGACGGCGGCTCCGAGCTCGCGCTCGCCAAGGACGTCCAGCGTGATCCGCTCAAGCAGAGCATCGATCACATCGACCTGATCGTGGTCCGCCGCGGTGAGAAGGTCCGCATCGACGTCCCTGTCCAGCTGACCGGTGAGGTGGGCTCGTCCGACGTGCTGCTGAACCACGACCTCACCAGCATCACGGTGGAGGCCGATGCCACGTCGCTTCCCCGCGGGTTCGACGTCGACATTTCGGGCGTCGAGATCGGCACCTCGATCTTCGTCCGCGATGTGGCCCTCCCCGAGGGCGTGACTCTCGTCACCGACGGTGACGCGCTCATCGTCAGTGGCCTCGCGGCTCCGACGGCCGAGCAGCTCGACGCCGAGCTGTCCGAGGCCGAGGCCGGGGTTGGCGCGGGAGTCGAGCCGAGCGGTGTCGCCGAGGGCGAGGACGCATCGGCCGAGGCTCCTGCCGACTCGGCCGAGTCAGCCGAGCAGCCCGCCGGCGCGTAATCCATGGGCCCGACAGGTCCGCGGATCGTCGTCGGGCTCGGCAATCCCGGTCCCGAGTACGCCGGCAACCGCCACAACCTCGGCTTCCGGGTCGCTGATCTGCTGGCGGACCAGCAGGGTGCCCGCTTCAAGAAGGGCGCCCGCGGGTTCGCCGACGTGGTCGAGACCCGGCTCGGCGGTGTCGACGGGGAGCGGGTGGTGCTGGCCAAGCCCCGCTCGTACATGAACGAGTCCGGCGGCCGGGTCAAGGCCGTGCTCGGCTTCTACAAGGTGACGGCCGAGCAGCTGATCGTGGTGCACGACGACCTGGACATTCCGTTCGGTTCGGTGCGGCTGAAGCTCGGCGGCGGCACCGGGGGTCACAACGGCCTTCGCTCGATCGATGCGGCGCTGGGCAGCAAGGATTACGCCAGGGTCCGGGTCGGCATCGGACGCCCTCCCGGCCGGATGGACCCCGCCGACTTCGTGCTCCGTGATTTCGGCGCGGCCGAGCGCAAGGAGCTGCCGCTGCTGGTCGAGCGGGCCGCCGACGCCGTCGTCACCCTGCTCGGCAACGGGCTGGCCGCCGCGCAGAACACCTTCCACAGCGATGGCTGACGTCGTCGTCATCGCGGGGCCGGCATCTCAGGGCGCGCTGGCGCGACGCTCGACGATTTCCTGATCAGTGAGGGCCCGCACGCGGTGCACGCGCTGAACGCCCTGCCACCCGCGGCGGCGGCGCTTCCGATCGGCGCGCACATCGCACGATTGGTCCTGGCCCGGCCCTCGGCGCACGATTCTCGCTACGCTGGCTGATCATGCGGCTTTTGGTGACCGGCGGCGCCGGGTTCATCGGGGCGAATTTCGTCAATCACGTGGCGGCTGCGCGGCCGGGGTGGGACCTCGTCGTGCTCGACGCGCTCACCTACGCCGGCGACCGCGACACGCTGGCCGGGCTCGGGGAGCGGGTGACGTTCGTCCACGGTGACATCACCGATGCCGCGCTGGTCGACGATCTGGTCGGCGGCTGCGACGCTGTCGTGCATTTCGCCGCCGAGTCCCACAACGACAACTCCCTCGACGACCCGTCGCCCTTCGTGACGACGAACCTGGTGGGCACGTTCACGCTGCTGGAAGCGGTGCGCCGGCGCGGCAAGCGCTATCACCACATCTCCACCGACGAGGTCTTCGGCGATCTCGCGCTCGACGACCCGGGCCGCTTCGACGAGTCGACGCCGTACCACCCCTCGAGCCCGTACTCGGCCACCAAGGCCGGCTCCGACCTGCTGGTTTCCGCCTGGGTGCGGTCGTTCAAGGTGGAGGCGACCATCTCGAACTGCTCCAACAACTACGGGCCGTGGCAGCACGTCGAGAAGTTCATCCCGCGTCAGATCACCAACATTCTTGATGGCGTACGACCGAAGCTCTACGGCGACGGGCTGAACGTGCGGGACTGGCTGCACGTCGAGGACCATTGCTCGGCCGTGCTCGCGGTGCTCGAGGGCGGGCGGATCGGCGAGACGTACCTCATCGGGGCCGACGGGGAAGCGTCGAACCGGCAGGTCGTCGAGACGCTGCTGGTCGCCATGGGCCGCGCGGCGGATGACTACGACCTGGTCTCCGACCGGCCCGGCCACGACCGTCGCTACGCGGTGGATTCCTCGAAACTGCGGGCGGAATTGGGGTGGCAGGCGCGTTACCGCGACTTCGGGGCGGGCCTTGCGGCGACGGTCGCGTGGTACCGCGAGCACGAGGACTGGTGGCGCAAGCAGAAGGCGGTCGCCGAAGCCAAATATGCGGTGCTGGGCCGATGAGCGGGGTCAGCGTCGAGCCCACCGAGATCGACGGGTTGCTCGAGATCACCATCCCGGTCCACGGCGACGAGCGGGGCTGGTTCAAGGAGAACTGGCAGGCGCAGAAGATGTGCGACGCCGGCCTGCCCGAGCTGGATTTCGTGCAGCAGAACGTGGCGTTCAACGCGACTGCCGGGGTGACCCGCGGGATCCATGCCGAACCCTGGGACAAGTACGTCTCGGTGGCGTGCGGACGCGTGTTCGCGGCCATCGTCGAGCTGCGCGAAGGCCCCGGCTTCGGCACGGTCGTCTGCCGCGAGATCCCACCGGACAAGGCGCTGCTCATCCCGGCCGGCTGCGGGAATTCCTACCAGGTGCTCGAGCCGGCCACCGCGTACATCTACCTGACGACCGGGCTCTGGAACCCGTCGGTCACCTATCCCGCGGTCTCCCCGCTCGACCCCGAGCTCGCTATCCCGTGGCCGCTGACCGGCGTCCGGGCGGTCCTGTCCGCGAAGGATCTTGCTGCCCCGCCGCTCGCCGAGTTCGGGGCTGCCCGATGAAGGGGATCGTGCTCGCCGGGGGCACCGGGAGCCGGCTCTTCCCGGTGACCCGGGCCGTCTGCAAGCAGTTGCTGCCGCTCTACGACAAGCCGATGATCTACTACCCGGTCTCGACGCTGCTGATGGCGGGGATCCGGGACATCCTGATCATCACCACCCCCGACGACGGCGGCGCGTTCCGTCGCCTGCTCGGCGACGGCACCCAGTTCGGCTGCTCGTTCAGCTACGCCGTCCAGCCCCATCCGGGCGGCCTTGCTCAGGCGTTCACCCTGGGCGCCGACTTCATCGGGCCCGACCCGGTGGCGCTGATTCTCGGCGACAACGTCTTCTACGGCGCCGGCCTCGGCCAGCAGCTGAAGGGCTGGACCGACCCGGACGGCGGGGTCGTCTTCGCCTACCACGTCGCCGATCCCGAGCGGTATGGCGTCGTCACCTTCGACAGCGCGGGCAAGGCCGTCGCGATCGAGGAGAAGCCGGAAAAGCCCACCAGCCCGTACGCCGTCACCGGCCTGTACCTGTACGACAACCAGGTGGTCGACATCGCTGCGAACCTGCGCCCCTCGGCGCGCGGGGAGCTGGAAATCACCGACGTCAACAAGGCCTACCTGGCAGCCGGCAAGCTCGCGGTCCACACCCTCGACCGCGGCACGGCATGGCTCGACACCGGCACGTTCGACTCGTTCATGGACGCGGCGCAGTTCGTCCAGGTGATCGAGAGCCGGCAGGGGCTGAAAGTCGGCTGCCTCGAGGAAATTGCCTGGCGCGAGGGCTATATCGACGACGCTCAGCTCGAGGCGCTCGCCAAGCCGCTGGCCGCCAGCGGTTACGGCGACTACCTCGCCGGCCTGCTCGAGACCGGCCGCGGCGGTCCGCGCCGGTAGGCGCTGGACCCTGGACGCAGCCCCCAGTTCGTCATCGCCGATCCGACCGCAGTCGCCCGGCGCTTCGGGTTGAACCCCGCGAAGCTGCCGGCTCACCTGTACCTGATGCAGCTGCAAGGCCACTTCACGTGTCTGGACTGTCAAGGACCGCCTGGTCCTCGTCCTACGTCCACGTACCTGGTAGCCGCCATCGCGTACACGCCGCTCGGCCCTGACGATTCGCCTTTCTTCTATTCCGCCAGTGGCCACGCAACGAACCTCACGCAATTCGGGCGGCCCTTCTAGGGAAGTCCCAGTGCGCGCGGAGCGCCGTTCCAGCGCGGATGGAAGCGCCCGAGATCGGCTTAGGCGCGCCCGCGAGCCCGCGGATCCCCGTCGATGGCGTCACTTGCTGACGTCGGGCCCGGAAAGTGAAGTGAGCGCCAGCGCGCAAAAGCATCAGCCACGAAGCCAGGATGCCTCTGATCGGTCCAACCGGAAGCGCGCATAGTGATGCTCTGGGAGCGTGAGAAGCGCGCGCTAGTAGTGAGCGGTGTCAACGCGTCCGCGAACCATCCCGCCGCATCCAAATCATCCTCCACGGTCCAGTCGGCGAACGGACTCGCGATCATCCGGCCAGTCAAGCAGCTGCCGCCCCCCCCAAATCGCCCGGTATTGCTGCCGGTTATCGCGCGTTTCCCCCGGGGCTTAGGTGCGTCTTGGTGTCTGTCCGGGTGGGCGTAGGAGTGGTCGGCGGTGGCCTTGCAGGGGTGGGCGTCCGTCGGGTGGCCAGAACCAGGGGGTGCGGTCGGGGTCGTTGCCGATGGTCATTGTCCAGCCGCCTTCATGAACTTTGTGATGGTGATGCCAGCAGAGCAGTTCGAGGTCTTCGGGGTTGGTTTCGCCGCCGTCGATCCAATGTTTCCGATGATGAGCTTCGGTGAAGGAGGGTGGCCGATCACACCCCGGCCAGGTGCATCCGCCGTCACGGGCGGTAAGGAAGTGTCGTAGTCCGGCGGAGATGGTGCGGGTCCGGCGGCCGAAGTCGAGGATCTCGGAGTCGGCGCCGTAGACGGCGGGGATGATGCCGGCGTCGCATGCCATCCGCCGGGCGGCCGCGGCGGGCAGGCGTTGCCCGTCGGGGGTCCCGGCGGTACCGAGACCGTCGAGCAGGGCTTGATGGGACAGGCCGACGTTGACGGTGTGCCGGCCGCCACCTTCCCCGTGACAGGTCTCGGCGTGGGCGGTGGCATGCCGGGCCATTTGTACGAGGGCTTCGGCGCGGCGGGACGGGGCGGATTCGGTGAGCACATCACCGTCAGGATCGGGTTTGCGGGTAAAGCTCGCGATGGCTTTGGAGACGATGAGGCCGGCTTCGGCGTCGAGCCAGCCATCGAGGCGCCACCGGCCGTCGAGGGTTTCGGACAGGTTCAGCCGCTGGGCGGCGTGTTTGCGGGCCGCTTCATCCGCTGACTGCTCCGGGGCGGCAGCCGCGAGCACTTCCTCGGCGACGACCCGAAGCTGGCGTGGGGTCAGCGGAGGCGCCTGCTCGGCGAGGAAGGCTTCCAGCTCCGCGGCCAGGTCATGCTGCAGATCACGGGTGGCCTGCACGATGACGGTGGCATGATCCAATCCGAGTTCACCGGCTTCGAACGTTTTGCCGGTGACCGGCATCCGATCCGCCAACGCCCGCCCGGCCTGCACCCGTTTGGACACCCAGCCGTCAGACTCACCCGACAGGCCACGCACGAACGCGGCCGTCGACGCCGCCCCATCCACCGCGTAGGCGCCGGACCGGTCGGCACGTTCGATCAGCCGGCAGGTCAGCAGATCCAGCTGACGGCCCGCCCCCAGCACCTCCGGCAACACCTCAACCGCCAGCATCCCGGACGTGTCCGCCGATACAGCGGCGGCGAGTTCGGCAGCCAGCGCATGCAACTGCGCCGCTTTCACCCCGAACTCCACTTCGACCATGTGTTCGAGTCTAACACCGAATCAGCAGCTCAACCACCCTATTTACGGTTTTGGTTAGCGCACCGCTTGGCCCGTCGCGTCCCATCTCGCTGAGCGCCTGAGGCCGCCCGCACGGAGGGCTGTACGGCCCACAGCCGTAGGCTGGTGCGAGCGCCATGTCTACGTCACTCACAGCGGTTTCCGCTGCTTCCGTTACGCCCCCGCCACCCGACCTCGCACCGCTGCTCGACGCGGCCGCTGCCGACCCGGCGATCAGCCGTTGGGTCAACGGCGCGGGGCAGCCTCACCTTGATCTGACCGCCCCGGCCGGCTTGCGGCCGCTCGCTCTGGCGGCCCTGGCTCGCGAGCGCTTCGTGCTGGCCGTCACGGCGACCGGACGCGACGGCGAGGACCTGGCCGACGCATTGGGCAGCCTGCTGGGGCCGGCGGCGGTCGCGTTCTACCCGTCCTGGGAGACGCTTCCGCACGAACGGCTCTCGCCGCGCGCCGACACTGTCGGCCGACGCCTTGCCGTCCTGCGCCGGCTCGCGCACCCCGACGAGTACGCCGATGGGCCGCTCCGCGTCGTCGTCGCTCCCGTCCGCAGCATCCTGCAGCCGCAAGCTGCGGGACTCGGCGAACTGGTACCTGTCCGGCTGCGCGCCGGGGACGAGGTGGAGCTCGAGGACGTCGTCCGCCAGCTCGCCGGGCTCGCCTACGCGCGGGTGGAAATGGTCGAGCGGCGCGGCGAATTCGCTGTTCGCGGCGGCATTCTCGACATCTTCCCGCCCACCGAGGAGCACCCGCTGCGGGTCGAGTTCTTCGGCGACGAGGTGGAGGACATCCGCGCGTTCGCCGTCACTGACCAGCGCTCGCTGGGCTCGGCACCGAACGGCGTGCTGGCTCCGCCGTGCCGCGAACTGCTGCTCACCCCCGAGGTCCGCGAGCGCGCCGGCGCGCTCGCCAAGGAACACCCGGAGCTCGCCGAGCTCCTCGACTCGCTGGCCGACGGTCGCCCCGTCGAGGGCATGGAAGCGTTCGCCCCCGTCCTGACCGACCACATGGTGCTGCTCATCGATGAGCTGCCGGCCGGCGCCCATGTCGTCGTGACCGATCCCGAGCGAGTACGTACCCGGGCAAGCGACCTCACCCGCACGTCCGCCGAATTCCTCGACGCGGCCTGGTCGGCGGCTTCGGTCGGCGGCGCCGCGCCGATCGATCTGGGTGCCGCGGCCTACCAGCCGTTCGGCGAGGTGCGTACGCATGCGGCCGACATCGGCGTGCCGTGGTGGACGGTGACGCCCTTTGCAGCCGACGCTGAGCTCGAAGACGAAGGCTTCTTGGCCGCCGCCAAGGCTCCGAACGCGTATCGCGGCGACACCTCGGCCGCCATCGATGACCTACGCGGCTGGCTCGCCTCGGGGTGGCGGGTGCTGCTGGTCACCGAGGGCCACGGGCCGGCCAAGCGCATCGCCGAGGTGCTGCGCGACGCCGGCGTCGGGGTGCGGCTGCACGCCGACGAGCCGGGATTCACCCTGGATGACGGCGTCGCAACGGTCACCACCGGCTGCCTCACCACCGGCTGGACGAGTGAGCTGCTGAGACTCGCGGTGCTCACGGAGACCGACCTGGCGGGCACCCGCGGGGTGGGCACGAAGGATCTGCGTGGCCGGATGCCGAGCCGGCGCGGCCGCGGCATCGACCCGTTGCAGCTGATGCCCGGCGATCTGGTGGTGCACGAGCAGCACGGGGTCGGCCGCTACATCGAGATGGTCGCGCGCACCGTCGCCGGCGCGACCCGCGACTACCTGGTGCTCGAATATGCCCGCGGCGACAAGCTTTTCGTGCCCACCGACCAGCTGGAGCAGGTCACCCGCTACGTCGGCGGCGAGGGCCCGAGCCTCGACCGGATCGGCGGCGGCGACTGGGCCAAGCGCAAGGGCCGGGCCCGCAAGGCGGTCAAGGAGATCGCCGCCGAGCTGATCCGGCTCTACAGCGCGCGGATGGCCTCGCCGGGCCACGCGTTCGGGCCCGATTCGCCCTGGCAGCGCGAGCTGGAGGACGCCTTCCCGTACCGCGAGACGCCCGATCAGCTGAGGGTCGTCGACGAGGTCAAGAACGACATGGAGTCGGCGGTTCCGATGGACCGGCTGATCTGCGGCGACGTCGGCTACGGCAAGACCGAGATCGCGGTGCGCGCGGCCTTCAAAGCGGTGACCGACGGCAAGCAGGTCGCGGTCCTCGTCCCCACGACCTTGCTGGTGCAGCAGCACTTCGCGACGTTCTCCGAGCGTTACGCGGCCTTCCCGGTGACGGTCAAAGCGGTGAGCCGCTTCAACACCGCCAAGGAGCAGAAGGCGGTGCTCGACGGGATGGCCAACGGCGAGGTTGACGTCGTCATAGGGACGCATCGGCTGCTGAGCAGCGGCACCACGTTCAAGGATCTCGGCCTCGTCATCGTCGATGAGGAGCAGCGTTTCGGGGTCGAGCACAAGGAACTGCTCAAGCAGATGCGTACCGCGGTGGACGTGCTCACCATGAGTGCCACCCCCATCCCGCGCACGCTGGAAATGGCGATCACCGGCATCCGCGAGCTGTCGACGATCGACACCCCTCCCGAGGAGCGCCACCCGGTGCTGACGTTCGTCGGCGTCTACGAGGACAAGCAGGTCGCCGCGGCTATCCGACGCGAGCTGCTGCGCGACGGGCAGGTCTTCTACGTCCACAACCGCGTCGAATCGATCGAGCGGGCCGCCGCCCGGCTGCGCGAGCTGGTGCCTGAGGCGCGGATCGCGACGGCTCACGGCCAGATGAACGAGGAGACGCTCGAGGCGCACATGCTCTCGTTCTGGGAGCGCGAGTACGACGTGCTGGTCTGCACCACGATCGTCGAGAGCGGCCTGGACATCGCCAATGCCAACACGCTGATCGTCGAACGTGCCGACAACTTCGGGCTCTCCCAGCTGCACCAGCTGCGCGGCCGGGTCGGGCGCGGCCGGGAGCGGGCCTACGCGTACTTCCTCTACGACGCCCAGCGTCCGCTGACCGAGACGGCGTACGACCGGCTGGCGACGATCGCCGCCAACACCGACCTCGGCGCCGGCATGGCCGTGGCCATGAAGGACCTCGAGATCCGCGGCGCCGGCAACCTGCTGGGCGGTGAGCAGAGCGGGCACATCGCCGCCGTCGGCTTCGACCTTTACATCCGACTGGTCGGCGAGGCCGTCGCCGATTTCCGCGGAGAGGCGCCCGAGGAACTGGCCGAGGTCAAGGTCGAGCTCCCCATCGACGCCAACCTCCCGCGCGACTACATCACCGGCGAACGGCTGCGCCTGGACGCGTATCGCCGGGTCGCCGAGGTGGCGACGTCCGAGCAGCTGGACGAGGTACGCGCCGAACTCGGCGACCGCTACGGCGCCCCCCCGGAGTCGGTGCAGAACCTGCTGGCGGTGGCCGCCTTCCGGCTGCACGCCCGCCGCTACGGGGTGGCCGAGGTGGCGCTGCAGGGCCGCTACATCCGGTTCGCGCCGCTCGAGCTTCGTGAGTCGCAGACGCTGCGCCTGCAACGGCTCTACAAGGGCACGCTCGTGAAGGCGCCGATACGCACGATCCTGGTGCCGGTGCCCACGGCGAGCGGGCGCATGGGCTCGCCGCCGTTGCGTGATGGCGCCTTGCTCGCCTGGGCGCAGGAGCTGCTCGACGCGGTCGTGGGCGACGACATCGGGTCAGCCGCTGCGGTCCAGTCCGCCACCAACGCGCGTCACCCGTAGGCTCAGGCTCGTGAAACTGCGCTCTATCGCCAGCCGGCGGTTCGTCAGCCGGGCCGGGATTGCGGCACTCGCTCTCGTTGCCCTTCCGCTCACCACCAGCTGCCAGACCCGGATCGGGCTGGCCGCCTCTGTGGGCAGCACGCAGATCGCCACCTCCGAGCTGACCGCGGTCACCGCACGCTCGTCGGCTGCGCTCGCCGCCAGCGGCCAGAGCGTCCCGGCGAGCCAGGAGGCGGCGCTGCAGCGCGGCGTGCTCAACCTGCTGGTGCGCGACGCGCTGCTGGAGGAGATCGGCAAGGCACAGGGCATCACCACCAGCCCCAGCGAGCTGGCGACCGAGCGGGCCACAGAGGCGCAGCAGGCCGGCGGTGAGAAGGCGCTGATCACCCAGTCGGAGCAGGGCGGCGTCTCCGCCACCGACCTCGGGATCGTCGTGCGCGAGAAGCTGCTCATCACCAAGCTGCAAAGCAAGTTCGGGGCCAGTGACAGCACCACCTTCGCCAACCGGCTGACCGCGGCGGCGCAGAAGATCAAGGTTCGCGTGAACCCGCGGTTCGGCCAGTGGGACGCCAAGAACCTGACCATCGTCGGCGCTCCGAACGACCTGTCCTCGACGGTCACGAAGAAGTGAGCGCAGCCGCGCCGGATGGCAGTGACGAGCACGGTGTCACCAGTGCCACCGGCTCGGCACTGCTCGAAGCGGTCGCCGTGATGGATCGGCTGCGCTCTCCGGGCGGCTGTCCCTGGGACGCGGAGCAGACCCATCGCAGCCTGGCTCCGTACCTGCTGGAAGAGGCCTACGAGGCCTACCAGGCGCTTGAGGACGACGACTCTGCCGGGCTCCGCGACGAACTCGGCGACGTGCTGCTGCAAGTGCTCTTCCACGCCCGGGTGGCCTCCGAGGAGCCCGGTGGATGGGACATCGACGATGTCGCGGCCGGCCTGGTCGCCAAGCTCGTCCGGCGCCACCCGCACGTCTTCGCCGACACCCGGGTGAGCGGCAGTGCTGACGTCGAAGCCAACTGGGACGCCATCAAGAAGTCCGAGCAGCCGGGCCGCAGCGTCGCCGACGGGGTGCCGCTCGCGCTCCCGGCGCTGGCGCTGCTCGCCAAGCTGCAGTCCCGCGGCACCCGTGCGGGTAGCTGGAGTCCCCCCGACGATCCCGGGGCGCAGGTGACATCCGCCGCCGCCGCTGCGGCCGCTGACGCGTCCGGCGAAAACGTCGCCGACCTGCTGCTCGCGACCGTCACGCTCGCCCGCAGCGCCGGGCTCGACCCGGAGGCCGTATTGCGCCGGCGCGCGCTGCAGTTCCGGGACGAGCTGACTGCCTCGGCAGGCTCCTAGCGGTGTTCCCGGCTCACCCGCTCGATACCGGCGCTGCGCCGCTGGCAGCCCCCGTACCCGCGTTAGAGTCGCGCGGTCGGCCTGCGAATCTTCACCTGTCCCGACCGACGCTAGGAGCCCCCCGTGCCTTTCATCGAACTCGTCACCGCCCGCGAGATCCTCGATTCGCGGGGCAATCCGACCGTGGAGGTCGAGCTCGTTCTCGATGACGGCAGTTTCGGCCGCGCTGCGGTTCCGAGCGGCGCGAGCACGGGCGCGTTCGAGGCGGTGGAGCTGCGCGACGGGGACGACCGCTACGGCGGCAAGGGCGTCATGCAGGCGGTGGCGGCCGTCGAGGACCGGATCGCCGACGAGATCGTCGGCTTCGAGGCCAGCGAGCAGCGGCTGCTGGACCAGAAGCTGATCGAGCTCGACGGCACGCCCGACAAGTCTTCGCTCGGGGCCAACGCGATCCTCGGCGTCTCGCTGGCGGCCGCGCGCGCCGCGGCGGAAAGCGCCGGGCTGCCGCTGTTCCGCTACGTCGGAGGTGCTACCGCGCACCTGCTGCCGGTGCCCATGATGAACATCCTCAACGGCGGCGCGCACGCCGATACGAGCGTGGACATCCAGGAGTTCATGATCGCGCCGGTCGGGGCGCCGACCTTCCGTGAAGCCGTGCGCTGGGGTGCCGAGGTCTACCACGCCCTGAAGGCGGTGCTGAAGGGCCGCGGATTGGCGACCTCAGTGGGTGACGAGGGCGGGTTCGCCCCTGACCTGCCGCACAATCGTGAGGCTTTGGACCTGATCATCGCGGCGATCGAGGCCGCGGGATTTCGACCCGGCACCGACGTCGGCCTGGCGCTGGACGCCGCCGCGACCGAATTCTTCTCCGCGGGCAGCGGCAACTACGCGTTCGAGGGGCAGGACCGCACGGGCGAGTCGATGCTCAGCTATTACACCGAGCTCGTCGATAATTACCCCATCGTGTCGATCGAGGATCCGCTGTCCGAGGACGACTGGTCGGGCTGGCAGGCGCTCACCCGCGCGTTGGGCGATCGGGTGCAGATCGTCGGCGACGACCTGTTCGTCACGAACCCTGAGCGCATCGCCCGGGGCGTGCGTGAGCGTTCCGCCAATGCCCTGCTGGTCAAGGTCAACCAGATCGGCACGCTGACCGAGACGCTCGACGCGGTCGCGCTCGCCCACCGCTCCGGTTTCCGCACGATGGTGAGCCACCGGTCCGGTGAGACGGAGGACACCACGATCGCCGACCTGGTGGTGGCCCTCGACTGCGGGCAGATCAAGACCGGGGCCCCCAGCCGCAGCGAGCGTGTCGCGAAGTACAACCAGCTGCTGCGGATCGAGGAGCTGCTGGGCGACGCCGCGCGCTACGCCGGTCATGGCGCGTTCCCTCGCGCCGGTCAGGGAAGCGCGTGACGGCACCCTCCCCGGCGCGTCGCTCGAACGCGCAGTCCACCCGCCGCTACGCCTCGCCCGCGGCGGTCCCGACGCGCGGGCGCCCGCGGCCGACGTCAGCGGCGCGCAGCACGGCGGCCGGGGGAGGGCCACGCCGCGGATCGCGTCCGACCGCTCCGCCGGCGCGCAGCGTCCGCGGGTACGCCCGGGCACACGCGGGCAGCCTCACGCTCACCACGAGGGCGGCGCTGCTCGGGCTGGCCTTGTGCGCCGTGGTGCTGACCCTCGCGTACCCGCTGCGCGAGTACCTGTCGGAGCACCGCCAGATCAACCAGCTGGCAGCCCAGGTGGCCAAGGACAAGGCGACCGTCGCCCAGATGCGCCAGGCGGGCCGCCAGGATGCCGATCCCGCCTACATCGAGGCCCAGGCGCGGATCCGGCTGCACATGCAGCGTCCGGGTGACCTGGTCTTCCAGCTCCCTCCGCCGCTTCCGGTCAAGATCACCAAGCAGACGGCGGGCGCTGTGCAGACTCCAGTGCTTCCGGGTCACACCGCCCAGCCCTGGTACACCCAGCTTTACCGCAGCACGGTCGAGTCCGGGAAGTGAGCGCGCCGGCCGGACCCCCCGCGCCGCCGCTCGACCCGCAGGTGGTGGCCGTCGTCGAGGCGCAGCTGGGACGCCCGCCGAGGGCGATCCGGCAGGTGGCGCACACGTGCACCTGCGGCCTGGTCGACGTCATCGAGACCTCGCCCCGGCTGCCCGACGGCACCCCATTCCCGACGCTCTTCTACCTGACCTGCCCGCGGGCTTCGAAGGAGATCGGCCGGCTCGAGGCGTCAGGGCTGATGCGCGAGATGACCGAGCGGCTGCGCAGCGACCCGGAGCTGGCCGCGCGATACCAGGCGGCGACCGACGACTACCTGCGCCGGCGTGACGCGCTGGGCGTGCTGCCCGGTGCCCCTACCGCCGGCGGCATGCCGGGGCGGGTGAAGTGCCTGCACGTGCTGGTCGGCCACAGCCTGGCGGTCGGCCCGGGCGTCAACCCGCTGGGCGACGAGGCACTCGCCCTCATGCCGGACTGGGGACGCAACGGGCCCTGCGTGGACGCATGACACGGGTCGCCGGGCTCGACTGCGGGACGAACTCGCTGCGCCTGCTGGTCGCCGACCTGCAGCCGGACGGGACGCTTCGCGATGTGGTCCGCGACATGCGGGTCGTGCGACTCGGCGAGGGCGTCGACCGCACCGGCGAGCTCTCCCCGGCGGCGCTGTCGCGCACCTTCGAGGTGTTACGCGAGTACGCCGCCCGGTGCCGTGACCTCGGTGCCGAGCGGGTGCGCCTGGTGGCCACCAGTGCCACCCGCGACGCCCGCAACACCGGTGACTTCACCCGCGGGGTGCGGGAGATCCTCGGCGTCGATCCCGAAGTGATCACCGGCGAGCAGGAGGCGGCGCTGAGCTTCGTCGGCGCGACCGGCGACCTGGTCAGCCGGCCCGACCTACCGGATCCGTACCTCGTGGTCGACATCGGCGGCGGTTCGACCGAGTTCATCCTCGGCGGGCCCGACGGGCCGGCGGCGAGCTGCTCGGTCGACATCGGCTGCGTGCGGCTGACCGAGCGACACATCCGCAGCGACCCGCCGGCGCCCGCCGAGCTCCAGGCGGCCGAGGCCGACATCGCCGCCGCGCTCGCTGACGTCGGTGCCGCCGTCGACCTGGCGGCCACGCGCACCCTCCTCGCGGTGGCAGGCACCGCGACGACCGTGACCGCGCTCGCGCTCGGGCTTCCCGCGTACGACCCCGGGCGGATCCACCTGTCGGCGGTGAGCCTCGGCGACGTCGAGCGGATCTACGACGAGCTGGCCCGGATGGACTCCGCCCGGCGCGCCGCGCTCGGCCCGATGCATCCCGGCCGGGTCGACGTGATCGTCGCCGGGGCGCTCATCCTGCGCGAGGTGGTCCGGGCGGCGGGTGCCGGTGGCATGGTCGCGAGCGAGCACGACATCCTCGACGGGATCACGCTGTCGCTCGGCCAATCTTGACCGCCGGCTCCGCAGCCCCCGACGCGGCGGGCGTCGCTGCCGCCGCGGCGCGGTGCCGTACCACCGGTGAACTCGATACCGCCGTGGCCGGCTGCCGGGCCTGCCCGCGGCTGGTCGCGTGGCGCGAGCAGGTCGCCGAGACCAAGCGGGCGGCGTTCGCCGATCAGCTGTACTGGGGACGTCCGGTGCCGTCCTGGGGCCCGGCGGAGGCGTCGCTGGCGATCCTCGGCCTCGCGCCGGCAGCTCACGGTGGCAACCGGACCGGTCGCGTCTTCACCGGCGATCGCAGCGGCGACTGGCTTTTCGCCGCGCTGTACCGGGCGGGATTGGCCGCCATTCCCACCTCGGTATCCGCCGATGACGACCAGCGGTTGTTCGGCACCCGCATCCTGGCCGCCGTGCACTGCGCCCCGCCGGACAACAAGCCCACCCCGGCTGAGCGCGACGCGTGCCGCCCGTGGCTGGTGCGCGACCTGCAACTGCTCGAGCCGCGCCTGCGCGGCGTGCTCGTCCTCGGCGCGTTCGCCTGGAACGCGCTCTGGCCGGCGTTGTCAGCGTGCGGATACCCGGTGCCGGTTCCCCGCCCGGCGTTCGGCCACGGGGCGCAGGCGTCCGCCGGCGGCCTGACCGTCCTCGGCTGCTACCACCCCAGCCAGCAAAACACCTTCACGGGCAAGCTCACCACTGCGATGATCGACGACGTGGTCGGACGCGCTGCGAGTCTCGTTGCGGGCCGGACGTGAACCTGCCGCCCCGCATCTTGGTCGTCGGCGGGGGATACGTCGGCCTGTACGTGGCCATGCACCTGCAGAAGCGGCTCAAGCCGGGCGAGGCGAAGGTCACCGTCGTCGACCCGAATTCCTACATGACGTATCAGCCGTTCCTGCCCGAGGCCGGGTCGGGAAACCTGGAGCCGCGCCACGTCGTCGCGCCGCTTCGCCGCGTGCTGAACAAGTGCGAGATCATCAACGGCCGGATCGTCCGCATCGACCACGCGTCACGCATCGCCTTCCTCGCTCCCCTCGAAGGCCCGACGCGTGAGCTGGCGTACGACACCCTCGTCGTCTGCCCCGGCTCCATCGCCCGCACGCTGCCCATTCCGGGCCTCGCCGAGCACGGCATCGGCTTCAAGTCCGTCGCCGAGGCGATCTACCTGCGTAATCACGTGCTGGAGCGGATGGACGCGGCGTCCTCCAGCACTGATCCGCAGCTGCGGCGGCGGGCGCTGACGTTCGTCTTCGTCGGCGGTGGTTACGCCGGCATCGAGGCGATGGCCGAGCTCGAGGACATGGCCCGCGACGCCTGCAAGTACTACCCCAACCTGGGCCACGACGAGATGCGCTGGGTGCTGGTCGAGGCGAGTGGGCGCATCCTGCCCGAGGTGTCGCCCGCGATGGGCGAGTACACCGCGATGCAGCTGACCCAGCGCGGGATCGAGGTCCGGCGCAACACCCGGCTCACGTCAGTCGTCGGTGGCCACGTCGTTCTCGATGACGGCGACGAGTTCGACTGCGAGACGCTCGTGTGGACGGCCGGCGTGCGGGCCAACCCGATGCTGGAAGCCACCGACCTGCCACTCGATGACCGCAAGCGCGTGCTCTGCACACCGTTCCTGCAGGTCAAGGGAACTCCGGGGGCCTGGGCCTCCGGAGACAGCGCCGCAGTGCCTGATCTGTCCAAGGGGGGCGACGCGACCACCGGACCCTCGGCGCAGCACGCGGTCCGGCAGGCCAAGCGACTCGCCCAGAACATCCTGGCGGAAATGCGCGGCCAGCCGCTCGTCGCGTACGAGCACGCCTACGCCGGGTCGGTCGCTTCGCTCGGGCTGTACAAGGGCGTCGCCGAGATCTATGGGATCAAGCTGCGCGGCTTCCCTGCGTGGTTCGCCCACCGCACGTATCACGTCGCCCGGGTGCCGACGCTGAACCGCAAGGTCCGGGTGCTCACCGACTGGACCATCGCGCTGTTCTTCCGTCGCGAAATCGTCTCGCTCGGCGCGTTCCAGGATCCTCAGGCGGACTTCCGGGCCGCCGCGGCCCCCGTGGATCGGGCCGGCTGACCGTGCCCCTGCTCGCGGTTGCTGCCCTGGGCCCTGACCGTCCCGGCGTCGTGGCGGCGCTCACCCGGGTGCTGCTCGCTCGCTCGGGCAACCTCGAGGACGCCTCGATGCATCAGCTCAGCGGCCAGTTCGCGATGACGCTGGTGGTCGACGTTCCCGCCGGCGCCGACGCGGTGCGTGCCGAGCTGGAGCCGGTGGGCCGGGAGCTCGGGCTGCTGGTCTCCGTGCATGAGGTGACCGCGCACGATGAGCAGCCCGCGGCCGACTCCTTCGTGGTGAGCGTCCACGGCGCCGACCGGCCCGGGATCGTCCATCGGGTCGCCGAAGCTATCGCCGGGGCCGGTGGCAACATCACCGACCTCTCGACCCGGCTCGCCGGCGGCCTGTACGTCCTCGTCGCGGAGGTCGACCTGGCCGCCGATCCGGCTCCGCTCGGCCGGGCACTCGCCGAGATCGGCGCCGAGCTCGGGGTCGACACGCACCTTCGCCCTGCCGACCCCGATCTGCTCTGAGCCCGCCGATTCGATGCTCAGGCCCGTCTTGCGCGCCCCCGATCCGGTGCTCTCACGCCCGTCCGCGCCGGTGGACCCCGACGACCCGGAGGTCATCGCCGTCGCCGTTGATCTGGTGGAGACGATGCGTGCCTCGCCGGGCTGCGTCGGGCTGGCCGCACCGCAGCTCGGGGAACCGGCGCGGCTGTTCGTGCTGGACGTGACGGGCCATCCCAAGGCGCGCAGCTGCGCGGGGCTCGTCGTGCTCGCCAATCCGGTCGTCGTCGAGGCCGGCGCGTTGCGCAAGGGCCGTGAGGGCTGCATGTCGGTGCCGGACTTCACCGGCGATGTCGGCCGCCCGGCCACCATCGTCGTGCGGGGGATGGTGCCGGGTCCGGTCCCCCGGGAGCGGATCATCGCGGCCGACGCCTTCGAGGCCCGGGCGTTCGGACACGAGCTCGACCACCTCGACGGGCTGCTCTTTCTCGACCGGGTCGTCGGAGCGCAAGCGGTGCACCCTCGAAAGCGTTATCTGTGATGCTGGAGGCCTGCCAAGATCAGTGCTGAGAGGCTGGCCCCCGTACCCCAATCGGCAGAGGGAAGCGGCTTAAACCCGCTCCAGTGTGGGTTCGAGCCCCACCGGGGGCACCTGTCAGCCGGGACGAGGCGGTGCGAACCCCGACGCCGTCAGGAGTGGGCGGCTTTGGCCACGGCCTTGTCCAGGGCGGCGGCCGTCAGCCATCCGTCGTGCTGCCACACGGGCGCGCCGGCGGCGCCGGTCAGCGAGAACCAGGGGGCATCCTCCGCCCCGTAGCCGTCGGCGAGCCCGCCGCCCTGGTCGAGCACGATGGGAAAGCGCGGCTCGGCGCCGAGCGCCGCCAGGGTTTTGGCCAGCGAGCCGCGCTGCGGCTCCGTCGTCGTCAGATCAACCGCCACCAGGCTCGGCAAGCCTTGCTGCGCTGCGAGGCGCTGGTATTCGTTCAGCGTCGCGATGCCTGCCTTGAGGTCCGAGACCTCCGTCAGCCAGCTGGCCAGAAAGACGATGAGGTGCGGATGCCCCGGGCCGATCTGCACCGCCGTCTTCGGCGTGCCCGCCGCTACGGGGAAAGTTGCCTGCACGGAGGGCAGCAGCACCGACGTCGGCGCCGGTGTGGCGGAGCCCCCGGTCGGCAGGCCGAGCGTCGCTCGTAGGGTCTGGGCAAGTTGGGCGGCTTGCTCCGTCACACTCGAGTAGGCCATCACCGTATGGAAGATCGCCCGCTCGTGGCCCGCCGGATCAATGACGATGACCGCCGGATCGTGATCGATGTTGTTGCCGATCGCGGCTGTGTAGACGTGGTAGTCACGCCACACGGAGGACAGGCGCGCCTTGCTGCCGGTGAGGAAATCCCAGCGGTAGAGCAGGTCGTGTGCCTGCGAATACGCGTGGACGTCGCTGACGGACAAGGCCAGTGGATTGGCGTTGATCCCCAGGAGTTGCACGCGCGAGGAGTCGGGCCCCAGCGAATCTACCGCGGCCGTCATTGTGGACGTCGTCAACGGACAGATCGTGGTGCACTGCGAGTCGACGAACGAGATCACGACCGTCTTGCCGCGGTAGGCGTTGAGCGTGACCGGCTGCCCGAACTGTCCGGTCAGGGCAAAGTTCGGAGCGGGCGTATCGAGCGGCAGGAGCTGCGAAGCGTTCCCCGCCGGTGCGTGTGCGGCGGGCGACGGGCGCAGCCAGAACGCTGCGCCCACCCCGGCAAGTACCAGCAGGCTCACCCCGAAGAGGGAATTGAACACGATCAGCCGGCGCCGTCGCGTGGCGCGCGCTCGGGCCGTTGTCTCGCCGGCCGTCGCCGCATCCTCCCCACTGGTCGCCGCTGGCGTGTCGTAGCCCGGATCAGCCGACCGGTTGACGGAATTCTTCATGGGGCCAGTGCCGGCCGCTGGTCTGCGAGCGGGCGCACCGCTGCCCCAGCCGATCCGGGCTCGGTGGTCTTCAGCCAATTCATCACGAGGTACAGGATGGTCGGCAGGAAGCTGATTTCACCGCAGACCCAGAGGATTGCCCCGCCGATCTGCTGATCGGCGGTCCGCTGGGCGAGGGAGTGGAAGGGTGCATAGCCCGAGTAGACCGCGCTGGTGAACATCACCAGGGTCATGGCGGTCACCACCATGACGGCGTTGGTCGAGATGAGCACGGCGACGCGATGCGGGCCGTCCAGGATCGGCCGGAGCGGGTAAGAGCCGAGCACTTGCAGCCACATGCCGACGCCGAAGACGAAGAACGACGAATGCTCCAGCCAGATGTGCACCGACTCGTTCCTCAGCGCCAGGTCGAAAGGTCCCGGGAAGTGCCAGAAGACCATGGAGGCGTTGAACAGCACGACCGACGTGAGGGGCCTGGACAGCACGAAACGCAGCCGGGTCAGTATCCGGAGGCCGGTGCCCGCATCCGTCGCGCGGCCCGACCGGGTGAGCTGCATGAGCCTCCCGAGCGCCCGCCGGGCAACGAGGGGAAGGCCGCGCATCAACGGCAACCACGGCGCCCCCAGCACGATCAGCGGTGGTGCGAAGAAGGAGAGCAGGAGATGCTGGACGATGTGAGCGGACAGATATTCGCCCGACCAGTAGTCGACCGGTGAGTTCACGGCGACGACCAGGAGCACCAGCCCGGCATAGAAGAGGCCGGCTTGCTGGAGCCACGGCCGGGTCGGCCGCCCCGCGCGCTGGATCGCTTGCAAGCGCGCCCGCAGCCCGCGTACGTGAATGACGACCACAACGGCGACGACGAGATCGAACGGATCCGTGGACCAGTGCTGGAACGCGGCCGTCACCGGAACTCGCAAGTGTCTGCCGCAGCGCACCCGGGCGGCGTACCGTTCCCGGGGGTCGATGCTGCGAGCCAGGGGCCATCAGCGCTCGCGGGTGATCGAGCCCCCAGCTCGCCCGTCATGAACGTCGAGGAAAACAGGTCACCCGCGTGAGCACGATCGATTCGGTGGACAGCGGTTCGTCGGGGCATCCCGGCGAGGTCGGTGGACCGGGTGAGGGCGGTGGCAACCGCAAACGGCCGTCGGGTTCGGCGCGCCGATGGGTACGCACGCATCGCCGGTTGAGCGCGGCCGGCGTGGTGATGCTCGTGCTGGCCGTCGTGGCGCTCGCCGACTGGCCGCACCGGGCGACGCATGGCCAGCTGCGCGCGGACTACGAGAACTACGTCAGCCAGGTTCGCGGCGATGTGCTGTCGTGCGGCACCGAGGTCCAGGATGCCCTCAGTGCGTACAACCAGATCCGGGCAGGCGTCTCGACCAAGGTCACCCTGGCAAAGGGGATCATGAGCAACGCGGCGCTGGACTGCACGCCTTCGGGAAACGCCATGGTGCTCGACATCGCAGCGCTGCAGCCGCCACGATCGCTGGCCAGGTACACGTTGGAGATCGGTACCAATCAGCTCTACGGGTGGGCATCCTCCGACGCCGTCGACGCGATGCAGCTGCTGCGTTCGCTGCTCGAATCGCCGGGGGATCCGGCACTTCTCAGGCAGCTGCGTGCGCTTCTCGGCGACATGCAGCAGCGGGCGGCTGCTGCACAGTCGATCTACGACCGTGCCGCCAAGGCGGTGGGTGCCGTCAGCGAGCCCCTTGGCCTCGACGAGGTGCAGCCCGGCGTCCTCGTTGGCTGAAGTCATCGACGGGAGTATTGAAAGAACGCCCAGAGCACGATGCCCGCGAACAGGATGACGGGGAAGACGAACGTCATGACGCTGGCGGCCGGATTCGCCTCGGCGAGCACGATCATGAGTTATCTCCCGGATTTTGTTAGTGCAGCACGGAGAACAGGATGTAAAGCACGATCACGAGCAGGCCCAGGAAGGCCATGAAGACGCGCAGGCCCACCAAAGATCCCGCGAAACTCGCCGCAGTACCCGAGTTCGCATTGTCCCCGACCGGTGCGAGGATCCACCGGACGCGCAAGGAGCGCGCCAGCAGCATTTCCGCCCACACAGCCCCGATGAGCAGCCACAGCGCGAACAACGGCTCCACGGCTACGTACACCGACGCGTAGCCGGAGGCCCCTGGGAAGAAGGGCAGCCGGGACAGGCCCCAGAACTGCAGTCCTGCCGCGAAGACAAGCAGCACGATGGAGACCGCCGTCGCGACCCGCCAGTCGGTAGCGGCGCTGCGCGCGCGTCCCAGCCGTCTCGAACTCCAGAGGTACAGCGCGCAGGCCGCCAGTGTCAGCACCAATACCGCGACGGAGATGAACGGGGAGACTTTCTGCCCCGGCGGCCGCCAGAGGCCGTTGCCGTTGAGCGATCGAAGGAAGAAGTAGGCAAACACCCCGCCGCCGAAGCCCATGCTGGAAAGGGCGACGAACAGCCGGGCGCCGGTGTACTGCGACCCGCGAATCGCCGCGATGACGTGGGCGTCCTCGTCAATGGGCTCGAATACGGTCGCCTCGCTCACAGCGTCACCGTGTCCTTCTGCGAAGGTGCCGGCGGCGACCCAGCCGGGTTCAGGATGGCCATCGGACCGGCATTGCTGCCGTACTCGTACGGGCCGGACACCACGATCGGGGTCGAGGCGAAGTTGTCGACCGGTGCCGGGTAAGGCACGGTCCACTCCAGACCGCGCGACTCCCAGGGGTTCTGCTCGAGCGTCACGCGGTCATCGATGATCGTCGACTTGATGAAGTTGTAGAGGAAGATCAGCAGCGACAGACCGATGACGAACGCCGAGATCGACACCCAGTCGTTGAGCGTTTGCAGCCGCTGGGCGTACTGGAAGACGCGGCGCGGCATGCCGAGTTCACCGATGGCGAACAAGGGCAGGAACGTCGAGTTGAAGGCGATGAACATGACCCAGAAATGGATCTTGCCGAGCCGGTCGTTCAAGCGCCTGCCGATCATCTTCGGTAGCCAGTAGTAGAGACCGGCGAAGAAGGCGAATATGTAGCCGCCCATGATCGTGTAGTGGAAATGCGCCATGACAAAGAATGAACCGTGGGCGATGCCGTCCGACGGCACATCGGACAGGAAGACTCCTGAAATGCCTCCGATGAGGAAGTTGAAGAGCATTCCCAGGCAGAACAGCATCGGCACCGTGACTCTGATTTTGCCGCGCCAGAGGGTGCCGACCGTGCACAGGTAGATGAGGCCCGTTGGAATCGAGATCAGTTCGGTGGTGAACATGACGACCGGGCGCATGTCAGGGTTGATGCCGCTGTCGAACAGGTGATGCTGCCAGACGAAGAAGCTCAGCGTGCCGACGCCGACGAAACCGGCCACAACTGTTCGATAGGCAAAGGCCGGTTTTCGGGCGAAGACCGGCAACAGTTCCAGCGTGATCCCAAATCCGGGTAACGCCAGGATATAGACCTCGGGATGGCCGAAGAACCAGAAGAGGTTTTGCCAGAGGTAAGAACTGCCGCCGTGATTGACGTCGAACAAGGCGGTCTGCACGGTCCGGTCCATCAGCGCCATGTACGTGGCCACGACCAGGATCGGTGCCGCGAGCACCATCAGCAGGGCAGTCACGAGGATCGACCAGACGAACAGCGGAAGCCGGGTCCAGGTCATCCCCGGCGCCCGGTAATTGATGACCGTGACGACAATGTTCATCCCGGCCAGGATCATGGACATCGCCATGATCCCGAAGGCCACCAGGTAGGAGATCATTCCTTCCCGGGACTGAACGGACAGCGGCGCGTAGCCCGTCCACCCAGTGGGAAAGCCGCCGACGATCAGTGACGAAAGCAGGATCGTGAATGCGGCCGGCGTCAGCCAGAACGACAAGGCCTCCAGCCGCGGGAATGCCATGCGCCGCGAGCCGATCATTTGCGGGATGAGATAATTGCCGAACGGCCCGAGAATGGCCGACGTCATCATCATCATCATCATCGTGCCGTGCTCGCCGACGATTTCGAGGTACGTGTCGGGCGCGAGCACGTGGCGTGTCGGCGAGAGCAGTTCGGTGCGGATCACCAGCGCAAACAGGCCCGCCACGAAGAAATAGAAGAGCATGGCCACGAGGTACTGGATTCCCACGACCTTGTGATCGAGGGAGTATCTGAAGTACCGACTCAGGTTCCGGTCGTTATCTTCTATTGCCTGCGGCTGGTAGCCCAGGAGCTTGCGTAGCGGGTAGTTGAAGACGCCGAGTCCGGCGAGCCAGCCGATGACCCCGAAGACATAGCCGAGGGTCAGGGCGTGGTTGTTCTCGCCATTGCCGACGACCTGCTGGTAGCTCCCGGCGATCGCATTGCCGAGCCAGTGGCCGAAGCCGTAGCCAATCGCCGCGCCGAGTATCCCGGTGAAGATGTTCGGCTGCCGCCAGTACGAGCGGGTGGCGAACGTCTCGACATCGGGCGAGCCCGGCTTCCCCTCGTCGAGCGGGGGTGCTTCGTCGACGGTCTCGATAGTCATAGGGAGATCCTCAACTCGACGGAGAAGGAGACGGGGTGGCAGGAAGCGGGTCCTGCCCGGGGTCGTAGTAGCCGCCGTCCGGGACGGGCAGGTAAGTCACGGCGTAGGGCGGAAGCAACGGAATGTCGGCGGCGTGCACCTGAACCTGGTTGTTGATCCAGCTGTCGAAGTTCGCCTGGCTCACCACTTGGCCGTCCGAAACCATCGCGCCGTGCAGGGTGCCGCAGAGCTCGGCGCATTTCACGTCGACGTGGCCGATCCGGTCGGCACGGGCGAACGCGATGTTGTTCACGCCCGGGTTGGCGTCAGCCTTGACCGCGAGCTGCTGGGCCCAGAACTCGTGGATGACATCGAGTGAGGTGACGTTGAATTGCACCTCGACCCCGACCGGGATCTCCAGCTGGGTCGTCTCCACGCCCTGGTATCCCGGGTAGCGGTAGGTCCACCGCCATTGCTGGCCGATGACCTGAACCTGCAGGATCTTGTTGCTCTTGGCGACGGCTGAGTATCCCGCTGGTACCCAGATCGGATTAGCGCCCGAGCCGGTTCCCGCGCCATGCGGGGTAATGAGCTGGTACGTGCCGAACGTGAACATCGATATCGGGATCAGGGCGGTCGTGACCAACCAACCCGCCTGAAATCCACGGTGCCCCTTGATGGGCGGGCCGTCTTCCTGGCTACCCCGCCCTCGGAAGCACACGAGCGCGTAAGCCAGGTACGTCCAGATGAAGAGCACCACCGGGGTCGCGACCGTGCCGAGCACCCGGTTGTCGAACTGCTGGGACCGCGCATTGTCGGACATCGTGCCCGGCGGCATGTGCGGGCCCCAGACGAAATAGACGACCGGGGTCAAGATCAACGACAGGATTATCCAGATGCTGCCGAAACGAACTACATGGGGCCGATTAGGGTCTGCTTTCGGTGACCCGGCCTCTGCGGCAGCAGGCGTTTCGGTCATCAGGCCGTCACCTTCAGGATGCCGTTCATGTACCCGACCGTGGACATCGGCCCTCCGAATCCCGCGAGATAACCAACGCCGCACGGAACGAAGCACTGCCAGGTGTACGTGCCGGCCGCGCCGGTGCGGAAGCTGAATTCCACCTTCTTGTGGTCGAAGCTCGGGCTGCACGGTGCGTTCGTGGAGCACGGGTTCTTGGCGTCGTCGGGTATTCCCGGCAGCGGCACGCTGATCCCGAGCTGCGGGATGGTGAACGTGTGGCCGATGACGTCGGTCCAGGTCGAGTACGGCTTGCCGTTGACGGTGGCGTCGGTGACCCCCTGGACCTGATTCATCAACGGATTGCGAAGATCAGAGCCTGAGTCGTACTGGTAAACGGTGACGTGCACGGTGCTGTGCGCCGGCACTTTCAGGACTGTGGTGTGCGCCCACTGGCCGTCCGGTCGCTGGATCAGGTAAGAGACCCACGGCGGGTGCGGCTCGGTACCGATCGCACCGACCGTTTGCAGGGTCACCGAGACGTTTCCGGCCTGAGTGGGTGCGGCGGCCACGGTCGCGGGGTAATGTGTGAACCAGATGAATGTCGTGACGACGACGGCGACCAAGGCCGCAAAGACAACCGAGACGAGGGCAACCCGCTGCGGCTTCCCTATCCTCGCGGTCATGGGCGCTCCCAACGGCGGCATCTACGACGCAAACCGGATGCTCTGAACTCTTTCGAGCGCTGGCTCGATTGTCGAGTGTTCAATCCCCGTCCTCGGTCGCGGCCGCCGCAGGGGCGGGCAGGGATCATCGTGGCCAACAGATCTTGACACGTCAACTGTTGCGCGCTTGACGTTGTTGCGCGAAGCAAGACTAATTTTGACTGGTGGATTCCTGGCGGCAGCTGCGCACCGGGCGCTGGGTCACCCTCAGCCTCGTTGCCCTCGTGCTCGTGGCCGCGTGCGCGTTGCTGGGAAGGTGGCAGTACGGCCGTAGCTACCGCCCGGCGGACAGCTACAGCCGTGAGCCGGCGGCCGTCTCGCTGGATTCGGTCGATTCGGCAGCGCATCCACTCACCGCCGCGGTCATCAACCGGCAAGTGATCATGTCCGGGCGTTACGACGCCAGCCATCAGCGTCTGATCGCCGGGCACACGCTTGAAGGCGCTCCGGTGCTCTGGGTGGTCACCCCGCTCAGGCTCGCGGACGGTACGGCGATCGAGGTGGTCCGAGGCTGGCTGACGCGCGTCGACACCGCGCTGGCAAAACCAGCCGATGCGATCGTGCGGGTCACCGGCCGTATTCGTCCCCTGCAGCCGTCGGTCGGATCGACCGCAGCGCCCGGCTACGCGGATGCCGTAGATGCCGGCCTGGTCCGTCAACTGGGTTACCCCGCTCGTGACGGATACGTGGTGCGCACCGCTCAGGTGGCTCCGGACCCACTTTCGCTTCAGCCGGTGCCGAGCCAGGCGCCAGCGGCCCCCCCGGGCGCTCGGCAGTTCTATTTGCAGAACGCGGTCTACACCTTGCAGTGGTGGGTGTTCGCGCTGCTCATACCGCTGATCTGGTACCGGCTGTTCCGGATGGACCTCGTCGCGCGTCGCGAGCGTGGGTTCCCCGGCACCGGACCACAGCCGGCGTTATGACTCTTTGAGCAGAGCTGCGACCACGCTCTTTATCCCGGTCCCGGTGACCGGGCCGATGAACCGATCTGCGATGCGACCATGACGATCGAGCACGAGAGTGCTGGGCACCCCGGCCTGGGGCAGGAGTCGCAACTGGCTCAGCAGCTGCCCGTGGCTGTCGACGAGGTTCGGGTAGCGGGCCCCGGTCTTCGTGACGAATGCGTTGGCCTGCCTGGCGTCATCCTGTTCATCGATGCCGACGAATTTCACGGGATGGCCTGTGAAAGCCGCTGCCGCGCGTGCGAGTGCCGGCGATTCCGACCGGCACGGACCGCACCACGAGGCCCAGACATTGAGCACCACAACGTTGCCGAGCGTGCTGCTGAGCGCGAAGCGGTCACCGGTCAGGGTGGCGGCGTTGAGGTCCGGTGCGCTGGGCCGCTTGGCGACCGCAAACTGCGTGAGGCCGAGTTGATCGACCCCCTGCGACGAGCTCGCGCTTCGCTGGACCGAGGTGGCCGCGCAGCCGCTGGCCGTCAACGTCGCCGCCAGAGCGGCCGCGGTAAGCAGGCGACCGGCGCGGGGGGAGCGGGCACGCTCGTTCACTACGACTCCCCGTCTCCCAGCCTCTGAAGGCGGCCTCATGGTTTCCGATCATCAGCCTGCTGAACCAGTCCGGTCCGACACCCGCAACGGACCGTAACCGAGGCTCAGCGTAAGCCTCCTGCAGCCAGTCGGGTGTCAGTCACAGCTGCGAGGTGCTACATTCCCGCCTGCCGTTGGCAAGGGGGGCACATTCGTGAGCGCTGCAACTACCGATGCGGCGTTGACGCGCCCGATTTCGCGCGGGCGCGCCGTCATCCGGGAGTACGTGGGGCTCACCAAACCCCGCATCATCGAACTGCTCCTGGTGACCACCTTGCCGGCGATGATGTGTGCCGCCCACGGGATGCCCGCGGCGGGCACTGCCATCGCCACCCTGGTCGGAGGGAGCCTCGCCGCGGGCAGCGCGAATGCGTTGAACTGCGTGATCGATCGAGACATCGACGCGGTGATGCGGCGGACGGCGAGCAGGCCACTGAACCGGTCGCTGGTGGCGCCCCGCAGCGCTCTCGTGTTCGGCCTCGTCCTGGGCGTAGTGGCCACGGTGTTCCTGGCGCTGACGACGAACGCGGTCGCGGCCGCACTCGCGGTCGCTGCCATCGCGTTCTACGTCCTCGTCTACACCGCCTTGCTCAAGCGCCGGACCTCGTCCAACATCGTCTGGGGCGGCGCGGCCGGTTGCATGCCCGTGCTCATCGGCTGGTCTGCCGTGACGGGTTCGCTGGCATGGACACCGGTCGCACTGTTCGCCGTGGTCTTCCTGTGGACGCCGCCGCATTTCTGGGCGCTGGCGATGCACTTCCGCGCCGACTACGCGGCGGCGCACGTGCCGATGCTCCCTGTCGTTGCCAGCCCGCGGGTGGTGACCACCCGGATCATCACCTACTCGTGGGCGATGGTCTTGGCTTCGGTCCTGATCTGGCCGATCGCCCGGACCAGCCCGTTCTACGGCGCTGCATCCATCGTGCTCGGCGCGGCATTCCTCCGGGAGGCTTACGCGCTGCGCTCGAGGGTCATCGCCGCCGTTCCCGAAAGGCCCATGCGGCTGTTCCACATGTCGATCACCTATCTGACCGTCCTGTTCCTGGCACTTGCTGTCGATACTGTGCTGCCGGCCGGCTGGCACTGACCGATCGATCAGCCCTCCGCGACCGGTCGCACCAGCAGGCGTAGCAGCCGGTCGTGCTCGGCGGCCGGATCGTCGGTCAGCCCGGTGTGCACCGGACCGGGCTGGATGACGGTGCTACGGGGCGCGGTGAGCCACCGGAAGAACTGTCCCCGCGCCGTCCGCCCGGCCTCGGCCGCAGCGTCGCACGCCTCGGCCGAGGCCTCCAGCGCCCGCCGAATGGGCTCCGGATCGGCGGTCGGATCGAGCGCCTTCAGCCGGGCGGTGTCGAGCTCGACGCGGATGGCGAGGTAGTCGAGCTGCCGGCAGTAGAGGGCCACGCCCGCGTTGAACCGCTCGCCCCGCTCGACCCGCGGCACCACTTGCAGCACCGCGTACTCGAACACCTGCCGGCGGGCCGTCACCGGCGAGCGCTCGCTATCAGGGCGGGCAGCCATTGCGGGCGCGCGTCGAGCCGTCCCATCAGCTGCCGGACGTAGGCCAGGCGTAACTGCGGCAACCCGCCGAAGGCGTCCAGCGTCGGCGGGTCGGCCAGCCATTCGTCCGGCGCCTCGGCGACCGCCTGCGCCACCAGCGATTCGGTGACGAGCGGGCCGAGTGCCCGGTCGGCGTCGTGCAGCTGCGGGTCGCTGGAGATCAGCGCATGCTCGCGGGCGTCGTACTCGCGAGCGATCCAGGCTTCGGCGCCGGGCCAGTGGTGGGCGAAGGTCAGCGTGGCTCCGTGGTCGATGAGGTACGGATGCCCGTGCCAGCGCAGCATGTTCGGGTTGCGCCAGGAGCGGTCGACGTTGGACACGAGCGCGTCGAACCAGAGGATCCGGCCGGCGAGCACCGGATCGATCGGAAACGCGCGCACATCGAGGTCGAGCGCGCCGGGCAGGAAATCCATCCCGAGGTTGCGGCCCGGGCTCGCCCGAAGCAGGTCCTGGACCTCCTCGTCCGGCTCACCGACCGAGAGGGCGGGGTCGATGTCGACCGTGACCAGCTCGGGTACCGGCAGGTCGAGCGCGCGCAGCAGGTGGGCGCAGATCACCTCGGCGACCAGCGTGCGCGGGCCCTGGCCGGCGCCGGTGAACTTGACCACGTACGTGCCGTCGTCGTCGCCTTCCATCAAGCCGGGCAGGGAACCGCCCTCCCGCAGCGGGGTGACGTAGCGCAGCGCGGTCACCTCGGCAAGCACAGCTGGTCACCCTATCCAGCGGGCGGCGCGGGGGAGGCGGCGGCGATAACCGCCCGCGCGATGCCCGTGAGCTGCTCGATCTGCTCCGGGGTCAGGGCGTCGAACAGCACCCGGCGCACGGTCTCGACGTGGCCGGGGGCGGCGGCCGCGAGCGTCTGCAGGCCGCGCTCGGTCAGCACGGCGCACAGGCCGCGCCGGTCATCCGGAAAGGGCTCCCGGCGAACCAGCCCGGATTTCTCCAGCCGTCCCACGGCGTGTGAGAGGCGGCTGCGGGAAAACAGCGTGCGATCGGCAAGCTCGCTCATGCGTAAGGCGTGATCGGGTTGCTCGGAAAGGCGCACCAGGAGCTCGTAATCGGCGTGCGAGAGGCTGCTCTCGCGTTGCAGCTGGTGCTCGACCGAGGCGTTCAGTAGCTGCACGGCCGACAGCGACAAACGCCAGGCGGCCTGCTCGTCGCCGGACAGCCAGCGGGCCGCGAGCGCGGCGGCCGGATCGCCTGGGTCGCCTGCGTCCGGCATGGCAGCGAGCTTACGGGCGGCGATCTTGGCGTTTGGAACGCCGATGAGGCGCTTTGCGTTTCAATGGGTGAGCGCGTCAGCGCGATACCGCGAAGCCAGGAACCGTTCCCGGCCCCGCATCTCGGAAGGAGCTCGGCCTCCATGGCCCAGTTGAGGTCATCCAACCCCGCGTTCCGGCAGAAATTTGCCACCCAGACCGTCACGCCACCCCCGGACGCCACGCCTGAGCAGCTCGCCCAGATGTACCGGGCGCCGTCCCGGCTCACGGTCGACGATGTCGTCGTCCACACCCTGGGCCTGTTCGCCGTGCTGGGCGCGGCCGCTGCTGTCGGCTGGGGCCTCGCCCCAAACAGCCCGGGCATCGGGTTCGCGGCCGGTTTCGCCGCGTTGGCGCTGTCGTTCGCCATTGCCTTCAGCCGCACCATCCGCCCGCCGCTCGTGGTGCTCTTCGCGCTGCTCGAGGGCTTCGCGATCGGGATGATCAGCCGGTTCTACGAGGCTGCTTACCACGGCATCGTGCTGCAGGCGCTGCTCGGCACCGGCGTGATCTTCATCGTCATGCTCGGGCTCTACCGAAGCGGCCGGCTACGGGCCACGCCGCGCATGAGGCGGATCGTCTACTCCAGCCTGATGGGGGTCGTCGCGCTCGGCCTGATCGACCTCGTGTTGCGCGCCACCACCGGCAGCCACCTGCCGATCCTCAACGACGCCACCCCGCTCGGGATCATCCTGAGCCTGGCGATCCTCGTGGTAGCCAGCCTGCAGTTCATCCTCGACTTCGACTTCATCGAGCGGGCTATCGCCGCGGGTGCGCCGCGCAGCGAAGCCTGGCGGGCGTCGTACGGCCTGCTGATCGGCTTCGTCTGGGTGTACCTCGAGTTGCTGCGCCTGCTTTCCAAGCTGCGCAACTAGCTCAGCCGTGCTTGTCGGGTCCCGCGCGGGTGGGATCGATGCGGATCAGGCAGCGCTGGTCACGTTCCATCGCCGCGCGGTACTCGTTCCAGTCCGGGTGCTCTCCCGAGATGCTGCGGTAGTAGGCGACCAGCCCGTCCATCGCCTCGGGTAACGACTGGATCGTGGCCGGACCCTCGACGTAGATCCACTCGCCGAAGAAGCCGTCGGGCAGCACGCAGACATACGCCTTGCCGGTGCGGCGTACGTGTTTGACCTTGTACGCCGTCTCCCGGGAACTGATCACGACCAGGCCGGCGTCATCGACGCCGACCGCCACCGGGGTCAGCTGGGGGCTGCCGTCCTGGCGAAGGGTGGCCAGCACGGCGTGGTGATGGTCACGCAGGTACGCCCGGGCGGTGTCGAGGTCCACCTGCGACTAGAGCGTGCGCAGCGCGCCGCGGCGCAGGTCCTGCTCGTGAACGATCGCGGTGGCGTAACCGTGGGGGATGCTGTGCTCGTCGCGCAGCCAGATCACCCGCTCTTCGAAGCGCAGCAAGCCAGGACCGCATTCAAGACAGTCCAGCCAGTCGGATATGGGCTGTCCGGTCACCTCGGGCATCCGCAAGATCAGGCTCTGATGGGTCTGCGCCGAGTGGTGAACGGACATGCGCGCCTCCTGAGGACTGGATCGTCAGCGGTACATGTCCACCAGGGTGACGCACGTGGGCGTCCAGGACAAGTCTTCGTGAGCAGCGCATCAACGATCTGGGCCGAAGGTCCTGGCCAGCAGCCTCACAAGAATTGCCGGACTCCCCGGAACAACGGTTCGGCGGTATCCACCGGCCGACGCCGTACCGTGCGCGGGTGCCCGACGACGACCGGCTGGCGAGCTGCCTGCGGCGGCTCGATGCCAGGATTCGCCGCTGGTCGAACGCGCGCTGGGCGAGTCGGGGCAGCGACGGGCACACCCGCGCCGATGCCGCGCACGCGCTCGCTGTGACGCTCGCTGAGCTTGGGCGCCGCGCGGGCAACGGTGCCCCGGCGCAGCCGCCGCCCGCCCTGGAACCGCACGCCATCGCCGACCAGCTGGCCGTCCTCGGCCGGGAGCTGCTCAACGCGCCGGAGGCCGCCGCCTACGCCCAAGCGGGTGCGGCGGCCGTCGACCGGTTCCTGGACAGCTGAGTCAGGAGAGCCGCTCCAGCACCATCGCCATACCCTGGCCACCGCCGACGCACATCGTCTCGAGGCCGAAGGTGGCGTCGCGGGTGGTGAGGCCGTTCAGCAGGGTGCCGGTGATGCGGGCGCCGGTCATGCCGAAGGGGTGGCCCAGCGCGATGGCGCCGCCGTGGACGTTGAGCCGGTCGATGTCGATGCCGAGCTCGCGGTAGCTGGGGATCACCTGGGCGGCGAAGGCTTCGTTGATCTCGACGAGGTCGATGTCGCTGATGCTGAGGCCCGCGATGGCGAGCGCGCGGCGGGAGGCCTCGATCGGGCCCAGGCCCATGAGCTCGGGGGACAGCCCACTCACGCCGGTGCTGACGACCCGGGCGAGCGGGGTGATACCCAGCTCGCGGGCCTTCGTGTCGCTCATGATGATCACGGCGGCGGCGCCGTCGTTCAGCGGGCAGGCGTTGCCGGCGGTGACGGTGCCGTCCGGACGGAAGACCGGCTTCAGCGCTGCCATGCCCTCGACCGTGACTCCGGCGCGGGGACCGTCGTCCATGGACACGAGGGTGCCGTCGGGGAGGGCGATCGGCGTGATCTCACGCTCGAAGAAGCCATCGGTGATGGCCTTCTCCGCCAGGTTCTGCGAGCGGGCGCCGAACTCGTCCTGCTCCTGCCGCGTGATGCCCTTGACCTGGGCAACGTTCTCAGCGGTCTGCCCCATGGCGATGTAGACGTCCGGCAGCGCGCCGGACTCGCGGGGGTCGGCCCACAGTCCGCCGCCCTGGGCGAGCTTGTCGCCGGCTGCTGCCGCGTCGGCGAACAGCGGGTTCGTGGTGTCGGGCCAGGAATCGCTGCTGCCCTTGGCGTAGCGGCTGACCATCTCGACGCCGGCGGAGATGAAGACGTCACCTTCGCCGGCCTTGATCGCGTGCATGGCCATCCGTGTCGTCATGAGCGAGGACGAGCAGTAGCGGGTGACGGTGGCGCCGGGCAGCGAGTCGTAGCCGAGCAGCACTGCGACCACCCGGGCCATGTTGTAACCCTGCTCCCCGCCGGGAAGCCCGCAACCGAGCAGCAGGTCGTCGATGTCTGCCGGGTCGAGCTGCGGCACCTTGTCCAGCGCAGCGCGGACCACGGTGGCGGTGAGATCGTCCGGACGAAGATCCTTCAGCGAGCCTTTGAAGGCGCGTCCGATCGGTGACCGGGCAGTGGCAACGATGACAGCCTCGGGCATGAGACACCTCCGCAGTCGAGCAAGCTACTCGTCAGTAGGTACGAGATCCTGACGGAAGCCTACGTGCGATGAGGCGGTCTCACGAACGGGCTGGGGAAGGATGATGTCAGTCAGCTTGGGCTGGTGGGGGAACGGCTTCCCGGGGAACGGGATGAGGCGTCCCACCCAAGGCCGGCCCGCTGTGCGGGCGTGCTCGGCGAGGACCCAACCGGCCGCCCGGCCGCGCCGCTTGGCCTCATATAGCGCCTGGTCAGCGAGTTTGATAGTGGCAGCGGGGTCCCCTCCAGGATGCGAGACGGCGCCCGCGCTGAAGGTCGTCAACGGCGAGCGGCTCCACCATTCCGAGGCGAGGCGCCCCAGCAGGGTGGACGCCGTGCGGTGGTTGGCGTCGCTGCCGCTCAGGATGAGCAGGAACTCCTCGCCGCCGGTGCGGATCGCGAGCTCTCCCGACCGGGTCAGGGTGGCCAGGTGCTGGCCGAACGTGCGCAGCACCTCGTCGCCGACGTCGTGGCCGAGGGTGTCGTTGACGGCCTTGAAGTGGTCCAAGTCGATCGCGATGACGACGTCGCCGGGCCGCAGCTTGGTCAGGGCGGACCCGAGCCGGCGCCGGTTGCCCAGCCCGGTCAGCGGGTCGACCTCGGCGCGTACCCGCAGGCGGGCGTTCAGCGCGACGCTCTCCAGCGCGGCGCTGGTGGCAGCCGCGAGGCTGGTGAGCAGCGTCTGACCGAACGGATCGAGCCGCTCCCCGGGCCGCGGATGCGCGGTGAGCAATCCTCGGACGCCGACGCCGCCCCGGCCCACGAGTGGCACCTCCAGGGGGATGCAGTCCGCCGCCTGGCACAACGGCGGCGGATCGCCGGGCAGGCGCGGTTCGTCGGACATGACGATGCGGACACCGTCGCGGTCCAGCGTCACGGACGTGGCGCCGGCGTCGAGGATGTCGCGTGCGACGGCCGCCGCGATGTTCGCGGCCTGGCGCGCGTCGGTAGCCCGCGCCAGTTCGAGTTGGCCGGCGGTCAGCCGCTCCAGGGCGCGCGTGCGCAACGCATCGCGGCGGGCGTCACGGCGCACCCGGTCGGCGAGCCGGGCGAAGATCTCCCCGGTGACGGTGGCCACGACGACGGCGCCGATGCCGGTCACGGCGGTCCCGGGCTGTCCGAGCCAGGCCGGCACCATGGCGCAGGCGAGGGCCAGCGGCGAGAGCTTGAGGGTGTAGGACGGTCCGAGCGCGAGGCCGCACCAGGCGGCAACGACCACGAAGAGCGGTCCGTAGGCCGCTTGTGAGCCGCCCGCCAGACCGCTGACGCCGAGCGCGAGATACGCGCCGGCGGTCAGCACCATTCCGGCGCGGGTGGCGTCCTCGCTCCAGTGCGCTCGAAGGGCGGCGATGCCGCCCAGAGCAGCCGAGACGGAGACGGCGACGGTCACGCGGGAGCCTGCCGTGTCCAAGTCGGGGAGCGCCCTGAGGGCGAACAGCGCTACGGCACCGGTCAACAAACCGGCGCCTCCCAGGCGGCCGAGTAGCCGCAGGTCCAGCGCGCTCACATGCCTCCATCGGCGGCCCGGGCCCGCGGGCAAGCTTTAGGCGTCTCGTACGCTCGGCACTTGCCAGGAGCCGAGGGACTTTTTTCACTCAGCGGGCAGCCGGACGGGAGGTGCATCTGAGGTGGCCGCAGTCGTCGAGTCGCTGGCGGAGCTCGTAGGGGATACGCCGCTGGTGCGACTTCGAAAGGTCACCGAGGGGATCGCCTGCCCGGTGTACGCCAAGCTCGAGTACCTGAACCCGGGCGGCTCGGTGAAGGATCGCATCGCGCAGATCATGATCGAGGCGGCGGAGCGCGAGGGGCTGCTGCGGCCAGGCGGCACCATTGTGGAGCCGACCAGCGGGAATACCGGCGTCGGGCTGGCGATCGTGGCCGCGCAGCGGGGCTATCGGTGCGTCTTCACGATGCCCGACAAGATCAGCGCCGAGAAGATCGACATCCTCCGGGCCTATGGCGCCGAGGTGCTGGTCTGCCCGACCGCCGTCGCGCCGGAGGACCCACGCTCGTACTACTCGGTGGCGCGCCAGCAGGTGGCGGCGACCCCGGGAGCGTGGAGCCCCGACCAGTACTCCAACCCGAACAACCCGCTGGCGCACTACCGCAGCACCGGCCCGGAGTTGTGGGAGCAGACGGAAGGGCGGATCACCGCGTTCGTCGCGGGCATCGGCACCGGCGGGACGATCTGCGGCACCGGCAAGTACCTGAAGGAGGTCAGCGCAGGCCGGGTCACGATCGTCGGGGCTGATCCTCAGGGGTCGGTGTATTCCGGCGGAACGGGCCGTCCGTACCTGGTGGAAGGCGTGGGGGAGGACATCTGGCCGGCCACGTACGACCCGTCCGTGCCGGACTGGGTCGAGGCGGTCAGCGACCGCGAGTCCTTCGTGATGACGCGCCGGCTGGCCCGCGAGGAGGCGTTGCTGGTCGGAGGGTCGTGCGGGCTGGCCACGGTGGCGGCGCTGCGCGTCGCGGGCAACTCGCCGCCCGACGGCATGGTGGTCGTGCTACTGCCGGACTCGGGCCGGGGCTACCTGTCGAAGATCTTCAACGACGACTGGATGAGCCGATACGGCTTCCTGACCGGCACCGGCGACGAGGCGACGCTCGGCGACGTGCTCGCGCGCAAGGGCGACGAGCTACCTGACCTGGTCCACGTGCATCCCGACGAGACGGTGGGAGCGGCCATCGCCGTGCTTCGCGAGTACGGGGTCTCGCAGCTGCCCGTCGTGAAGGAGGAGCCACCCGTGATGGCCGCCGAGGTGGTGGGGGCCGTCGCCGAGCGCGAGCTGCTCGATGCCGTGTTCCGCGACCCGTCCGCGCTGGGCGCGCCGATCTCGGCGCACCTCTCGTCGCCGCTGCCGACCGCCGGGATCGGCGAGCCGGTATCGGCCGTCATCCCCGTCCTGGAGCGCGCCTCGGCGGTGCTGGTCCACGACGGCGGACGCCCGCTCGGCATCGTGACGCGTTCGGACGTGCTGGGCTTCCTCGCGTCCCTGACCCATCCCGTCGAGGTGTCGTGAACGGTCCCGAGCGTCACGTTCCGCCCCGGTCCGACGTCGTGGCCGCACCCCTTCGACCGTGGGCCACCGAACTCGCCGGCCGGCTGGTCACGTCGACCTTCACCAGCACCGTGCTTGCCGGCAACCCGCTGGGCGATCCCGCCTCGCGTCCGGTCTCGGTCTACCTGCCGCCCGGCTACGACGAGCATCCCGACAAGCGCTACCCGTCCGTGTATGTCCTCCAGGGCTACAGCGGCGCGCTCGGGATGTGGTCCAACCGCGGCGCGTTCCGCTCCACGTACGTCGAGAATGCCGACGCGCTCTTCCAGCGCGATGAGGCCCCGCCGTGCATCGTCGTCTTCGTCGATGCCTGGACGGCGTACGGAGGGAGCCAGTTCGTCGACTCGCCGGGCACCGGGCGCTACCAGACCTACATCTGCGACGAGATCGTCCCCTGGGTCGACGCCACCTACCGGACCCTCAACTCCGCTGCTCACCGCGGGGTCACCGGGAAGTCCAGCGGCGGCTTCGGCGCCATGATCTTCGCGATGCTGCGTCCGGACCTGTTCGGCGGGCTCGCGACCCACGCCGGGGACACCCTGTACGAGGGCTGCTACGTCCCGGAGTTCCTGCGGGTGGCCCGGGCGCTGCGGGATCGCTACGAGGGCTCCTACGAGAACTTCTGGGAGGACTTCTGGGCGAGGGCCCGTGCCGGCGAGGCGATGTCACGGCCGGAGGACGGCTCGCTCGTCATGGTCTACGGCTGCGCCGCGGCCTTCAGCGCCGAGCCGGATGCCACCGTGACGCTCCCGTTCGACATCGCCACCGGGCGGCTGCGCGACGACGTCTGGCAGCGCTGGCTGCAGTGGGACCCGGTACGCATGGTGGCCGGCCACGCTGACGGGCTGCGGCGCTGCCGTGGCATCTGGATCGACGCCGGCCGCAGCGACGACTGGTGGCTGGACCTCGGCGCCGAGGCCTTCCGGCGCGAGCTGGAGAACATCGGGGTCAGCGAGAAGGACGGCGCTGTGCACTTCGAACTGTTCGACGGCACCCATTCGGCGATCGACTACCGCTATCCGCGCTCGTTGGCGTTCCTGTCCTACCGGCTCTCGCCTTAGCCGCGCTCCGTGGGGAAGAAGGTAACGGGGGCTCAGGGCGTGAGGTGCCAGTCCTTGTTCATGGCGGCTAGCACGAGCGAGGCCGCGAGGTTGGCGCCGTCGGTGCTCATGTGGATGCCGTCGCGGGTACGGGCGAGGATCGTCTGCCCGTTCAGGCCAGGGAGGTAGTCGGCGTACTGCCCGTTGTTCGACAACCGCGGCACGATGTTGACATCCGTGACCCCCGGGACGACCGCTGCCGCGTCGGCCACGGCGAGGTCCATCAGGTGGAAGTCGATCGCCAGCTTGGCGCTACGCGGAACCGGCATCGGCACCCAGTAGACGCGGCGCTTGCCGTTGCCGCTGAAGATGCGCATCACGACCTCGACGCGCCGGCGGTACTCCTTCGCCCACGCCTCACTGCCGTCGGGAAGCACCGTGCCGTTGGCGAGCGTGATCCCCTGGCCGTCGTTGCCGCCCATCAGCACGACGACCGCTTCCGGGTGCTGCTGGGCGATCAGCTGCTGGGCGAAGATCGACCAGTCGAAGAAGTCGGGCCTGACCAGCCCGGTGCCGTACTTGGTGACCGCGTCGCCGGTCGCCTTCCCGGCCGCTGAGGCCTGGTTGATCAGGTCAGGGCCGAAGAACTCGGTCATCGAATCGCCGGCGACCAGGATCTTCAACGGCGCCGCCTTGGTGGGCACCCGCAGCTTCGGGACGACGGGCGTGGTCGGGGCGACGATCTTGGCCTTCGCCGAGGCCGTGGGGGCGGGGGTGCTCGGCTTGGCGGCGCTGCCGAGCGGACGGTTGTCGGCCTGGGACGGCAGCTGCGAAAGCGCCGACGGGCCGGTGGGTGCCGGTTCGTGGCCGAAGAGCGAATCGAGCCACCGGCGCGGACGGTCGAGGTAGAGCGTGTGCGCGAACGAATCGACCGGCTTGGCCACGTCGAGCACCAGATCGCGGGTGGTGCCCGGCGTCATCCCGTCGCCCGCGTGGACCATGGCATGGCTGTTGAACAGCATCGCGAAGACCAGCGCCCCGACGGTCACCAGGATCGCGTGGCCCGCCGGCAGCGCCCGCGGAACCGCGACCGGAGGCTTCCGGCGGAAGCGTGTACCTGAACCGTGCGGGGTAGGGGGCGGCGGGTTCTCCGCGATAGGCGCGGTGATCGGTTCGAGGTCGTCGACGGTGTCGGTGAGGTCGTCGCGTGTTCGGGGCGGATCCATGGTGATCCCATTTTGACCGCCCGTGTCGCGGGGGCGGGTGTCGGGGCGCACATCGGTCATCGGCTCAGAACCTGAAGTAGATGAAGGGGGCGACGCCTTGCTCGCCGACGATCGCGTTGCACACGACGATCAGCGCGCCGAGCAGCACGGCCTGCCACGCGAGGCTGAGGGTCGCGAACCGGACCTGGACCGCCGGCCAGAAGCCGACGGGCACGAACTGGACGCCGAGCCCCACGAAGATCGCTACCAGCACGGAGGTCGTCACCAGCGGCGAAGGCCCCCCGCCGCTGAGGAGCCGGCCGAAGATGGTCATCGCCCCGCCGAACGAGGACGACCGGAAGAACACCCATGCGAAGGTCACGATGTGGAACGTGATGAGCCCGCGCATGACGGCGGGCATCCGGCCGCCGGCTAGGACCAGCTGCGGCCGGCGGGTGAGTACGGCCGTCCTGCCTCCGTTGTTCAGTGCCGTCCCGCCGCCCCCGCCGCCCCCGCCGCTCCCGTCCTGCGTGTCGGGCTGGATGACCTTGCGGCGGTCACTCCACCAGCGCTCGACGGCGAGCCCGAAGCCGTGGATCCCTCCCCAGATCACGAAGGTCCACGCGGCGCCGTGCCAGAGCCCGCCGAGCAGCATCGTCAGGGCCAGGTTGCGGTAGGTCTTGCGTACGCCCTTCCGGTTGCCACCGAGGGAGATGTAGAGGTAGTCGCGCAGCCAGCGGGAAAGCGTCATGTGCCAGCGCCGCCAGAAGTCCTGCAGGCTGGTGGCGGTGTACGGCCGGTTGAAGTTGTCGGGGAACGTGAAGCCGAGCAGCAGCGCGAGGCCGATGGCCATCTCGGTATAGGCGGAGAAGTCGCAGTAGATCTGCACGCTGTAGCCGTAGATCGCCACCAGCACCTCGAGCGCGGAATGCTGCCCGGGACTGTTGAAGACGGGGTCGACCAGCCGGGTGGCCAGCAGGTCGGCGATGACGACCTTCTTGATCAGCCCGCCGCCGATCAGGAAGAACGCCCGGGTGGCCTGGACCTTGCGCGGATCCCGAGGGGTGGCCAGCTGCGGGACGAACTCGCTGGCCCGCACGATCGGCCCGGCGATCAGGTGCGGGAAGAACGACTGGAAGACCGCGAAGTCGAGGCTCTTGCAGGGCTTGATCGTGCCGCGGTGGACATCGATCACGTACGAGATCGCCTGGAATGTGTAGAAGCTGATCCCGACCGGAAGCGCGACCTGCAGCAGCGGCACCGGCATCCCGAAGCCGACGTTCTTGAGCGCATGGTCGACCTGCAGGCTGAAGAAGCCGTAGTACTTGAACCAGCCGAGCAGGCCGAGGTCGGCCGCGATCGCGGCGATCAGGATGCGCTTGTCGCGCCAGCGGTTGATGGCGAGTGCCGCCGCCTGGTTCACGATCGTCACCGCGGCGAGCAGCAGGGTGAAGCGCAGGTCGGCATAGCCGTAGAAGAAGTAGGACGCCGCGATGATGAAGGGCTTCCAGATCCGCGGGTGGGGCATGAGCAACCACGACAGGGTCAGCACGACCACGAAGAACGCGGCGAACTGGATCGTGGGAAAGACCACGAACGAGAGGCTAAGGGAGCGGACCGACAAAACAAGGCCACGCGCTCGCCGCTAGGGTCGGCGGGCGTGTCGGACAACGCGCAAAACGCCCCCGCCGGGTCGACCCCGGATCGGCAAGCCCCGGCCGACGGTTTCGCCACCCGCGCGATCCACGCCGGGCAGGATCCGGATCCCACCACCGGGGCCGTCGTGGTGCCGATCTACGCCACGAGCACCTTCGCCCAGGACGGGGTCGGCGGGCTGCGGTCGGGCTACGAGTACAGCCGCTCCGCGAACCCGACCCGCACCGCACTCGAGCAATGCCTGGCGAGCCTGGAAGGCGGAACGGCGGGGCTGGCATTTGCGTCGGGTCTGGCCGCCGAGGACTGCCTGCTGCGCGCCACCTGCGCTCCCGGTTCCGGCGCGGGCACGGGAGCCCGGGCTGCCCACGTGATCATCCCCAACGACGCTTACGGCGGCACCTACCGGCTCTTCGCGAGGGTGCTCGCCGAGTGGGGCGTGCAGTTCTCCCCGGTCGCGATGGACGATCTCGACGCGGTACGTGCCGCCGTCCGGCCCGGGCACACCCGCGTGCTCTGGTGCGAGACGCCCACCAACCCGCTGCTCGGGATCGCTGACATCGCCGGGCTCGCGACGCTCGCCGACGAGGTGGGCGCGCTGCTGGTGGTCGACAACACCTTCGCCTCGCCGTACCTGCAGCAACCGCTCGCGCTCGGCGCGGGAGCGGTCGTGCACAGCACGACCAAGTACCTCGGGGGTCACAGCGACGTCGTCGGCGGCGCGCTCGTCACGTCCGACGCGGCGCTGGGGGAGCTGCTGCGCTTCCTGCAGAACGCGATGGGAGCGGTGCCGGGCCCGTTCGACGCCTGGCTGACCCTGCGCGGCATCAAGACGCTCGCGGTACGGATGGACCGGCACTGCGAGAACGCCCGGGCGGTCGTCGCGCTGCTGAGCGCACATCCGGCGGTGGCGGAGGTGCTTTACCCCGGACTCGAAGGTGCGCCGGGCCACGCGGTCGCCGCCCGCCAGATGCGCGACTTCGGCGGGATGGTGTCGTTCCGGCTGCGCGCCGGTGAGGGAGCTGCGCTCGACGTCTGCCGGCGCACGCGGCTGTTCACCCTCGCCGAATCCCTCGGCGGCGTCGAGTCGCTGATCGAGCATCCCGGCCGGATGACGCACGCCAGCGTCGCGGGCAGCGCTCTCGAGGTGCCGGCCGATCTGGTGCGCGTCTCGGTCGGCATCGAGGAGGCCGCGGACCTCGTCGCCGACCTGGAGCAGGCGCTGGGCTGAGCCGCTATTCGGCGGGGGGACGCAGGCTCTGCGTCGCCAGTTCCAGGTAGCGCTTCCACGCCTCGCTGTCCGAGCTGTCCGACGCGCTCTCGATCACCCCGCGCAAGCCGTGCAGCAGCAGGATGATGTCCGGCTGCCCGACGCCCGCGGCCAGCGTCTGGTGGCGGTGGGCGTCGTCGACCAGCTCGGTGATGATCTCGCGGATCGCGGCGACCCGTTCCGGCCGGCGGCCTTCTCGCCAGAGCAGTCCGAGCAGCCCCTGGCTTTCGGCCTGGATCGCGCCCGTCGCCTGCATGAACTCCCAGATGCCCGAGCCGTCCTGGTGGGCGAGCGCGGTGCGGGCGCTCGCGAGCACCTCGTCGGACAGGTCCTCGAGCAGGGCGGCGATCAGCTCGTCCTTGCTGGGGAAATGCCGGTAGAGGGTGCCGGTGCCGACCCCCGCCTCCCGCGCGACCGCTTCGACCCCCGAGTCGAGGCCGTCGTGCCCGAACACCCGGCGCGCAGCGGCGACGAGATGACGACGGTTGCGCGCCGCATCCTGGCGCAGGGGTCGCCCGACCGCCCGGGGCTCCGCGTTGGCGCTCATTCGGGGTCACTTCCCGCGAGCGTGCCGGCGGCCACCAGGGCGAGTTCGGCGTGCGGTTCGGCCGCCACCTGCTCCTCACCCGGGAGTGCCGACGGGATCAGCGTGACCGCGAAGGCGGCGAGGAGGCCGACCGCGGCGAGCACGGCGAACCCGTGCGTGTAACCGGACGCCTTGGGAAACCCGCCCGGCGCGACCCCGGCGGTAACGATCGTCGCCGTGACGGCGGAGCCTATCGAGCCGCCGATGGTGCGAATGTTGGCGTTCATGCCGGTGGCGACACCGGTCTGCTCGGGCGGGACGGCGACCACGATGAGGTTCGACATCGCCGAGAACGCCAGCCCGAGCGCGATGCCGATGACGCCTGAGGCGACGTAGACCTCCCATCGCTGGCCATGGGCGAAGGCGAGCATCCCGTAGCCGATCGTGCTGCCGACCGCGCCCACGAACACGAGCCGCTTGGAACCGAACCTCGCCGCGAGGCGACCGGTCAGCATCCCGCAGATGAACATGCCGGCGACCAGCGGAAGCATGAAGAAGCCCGACCCCGTGATGGAGGCACCGAACCCGTAGCCGGTGCTGCGCGGCGTCTGGACGAATTCGGGCAGGAATGCCATGGCCGCGTACATCCCGGCGCCGAACAGCAGCGCGACGAGATTGTTGGTCCAGACCGCCGGCTGGCGCATCATGTGCATGTCGATCAGCGGCGCCTTCGAGCGGGACTCGGTGACGTACCAGACGACCGCGATCACCGCAGCCACCGCGATCAGGCCGAGGGTGCGGCCCGACGCCCACCCCCACGTCGAACCCTCGCTGACGGCCAGCAGCAGCGCGATGAGCCAGCACGTGAGCAGCGCCCCGCCGAGCACGCTGATCGGACCCTCCAGACGCACCGGCGATTCGGGGATCATGAAGTGCGCGGCGACGGCAGCCATGGACGTGACGATCAGCGGGATCCAGAAGAGCCAGTGGTAGCCGAGGTTCTCGACGATCGGCCCGGCCAGCACGATCCCGAGTCCGCCGCCCACGGCGGTGAGGGCGGCAGCCACACCGACAGCTCCGCCGACCTTCTCCGGCGGGAACTCGTCCCGGATGATCCCGAAGCACAGCGGCAGCACGGCACCGCCGATGCCCTGCACCGCACGGGCCACGATCAGCATCCCGATCGAGGTCGCCAGGGCAGCCATCAGCGCGCCGATGGCGAGCGCGCCCATCGCGAAGACGAAGACCTGCTTCTTGCCGACCTTGTCGCCGATCCGGCCGAAGATCGGGGTGAACACCGACGCCGACAGCAGGTAGACGGTGAGCACCCACGTGACGGTGTTCTGCGACGTGTGTAGCGAGTGCTGGATGGTCGTGAGCACGGGGGAGACGAGCGACTGCAGCACCGAGTAGGCGACGACCCCGGCGGCGAGAACGCCGAAGGTACCTGCGTAGCTGCGCCGGGCGGCAGGCGCGTTCGAGGACACGTTCGGCAGCCTATCCGGAACCGGAGTCACGGTTCCGGATAAGTAACGACGATCACTCCGGCCCTCCCGCAGCCCTCTCGTGTCGCCAAAACCGGGTTCTGGCCACGAGATTTGGCGACCGCGAGGGGCGGTGCAGCTAGCGCGCGTCGTGCATGCGTACGTGTGGGCCGATTCCCGGCTCGTCCCAGGGTTCGGAGACGGTGACGAAGCCGAGAGCCCGGTAGAAGCCCTCGGCGGGCACCCGGGCGTTGCACCAGAGCAGCCCGCCGCCCGAGCGCGTCACGAAATCACGCACCCGCCCGAGCAGCGCGCGGCCGACCCCGCTACCCCGGCTCCCGGGCGCCACGGCCATGGCGCGCAGCCTCCATACGCCCGGCCCGTCGGCCTCCGGCTCCGCGATCACCGACGCGACCCCGACCACCTCGTGGTTCACGTAGGCCGCGAAGTGGCCGCTGCTGGGCTCGCGATCACCGGGGAGTTCCAGCTCCGTCCACGCCCTGCCGGGCCGCAGCACCCCCTGCCTGAGGGCGTACGTGATCTCCCGTCGCACCTGCTCGACGGTGACCTCAGGCGGCTCTCCGGTGAATGTCACATCCACAGCATCAGGCCTGCCTGCACGAACCCGGCAGTCGTCTCATAGCCTCAGGTATGCCCAGAGGACCGGTTCGCAGCGCTGACGGCGCGAGCATCGAGATCGCGTACGAGACCTTGGGGGATCCGGGGGGCGTTCCGCTGCTCATGGTCCACGGGCTGGGCATGCAATTGGTGGGCTGGCATCCCGACCTTCTGAAGGAGCTCGCGGGCCGCGGCTACCGCTTGGCGATCTTCGACAATCGCGACGCGGGGCAGTCCACGCACTTCTCGCATGCCGGTGCGCCTGACATCGGCCGGCTGCTGGAGCGCGACGCGTCAGCAGCCGCGTACACGCTTGCCGAATTGGCTGACGACGCGGCGGGCCTGCTCGACCTGCTGGATTGGCCGACGGCCCACGTGATGGGCGTCAGCATGGGCGGCATGGTCGTCCAGACGCTGGCGCTGCGTCACTCGCACCGGCTGCGCAGCCTGACGACGATCATGGCCACCACGGGAGCAGAAGGGGTCGGTGCCCCTACTGACGCTGCGCTGGGCACGCTGCTCGCGCCCCCGGCGCTCACCCGCGAGGAGTACATCGAAAACGCGGTGCGCTCGTTCTCGGTCATCGGCTCCACCGACTTCCCCCACGACTACGACCACATCCGCACTCGCGCGGGCCAGTCGTGGGATCGCGGCCATGATCCGGAGGGCACCATCCGTCAGGTCGCGGCGATCCTCGCGAGCGGCGATCGCACGGATCTGCTCGGCGAGCTGCGCCTGCCGACGCTGGTGGTGCACGGTGATGCCGACCCGCTGGTCGACGTGTCGGGCGGGCGGGCCACGGCGGCCGCCATCCGCGGCGCTGAGCTGCTCGAGGTCGAGGGGATGGGCCACGACCTGCCGCGCGAGGTGTGGCCGCGCTTCATCGACCGGCTGGACGACGTCGTCGCCCGCGGGGAGAACACCTCCAAGGCCACCGCCGCCTGAGGCGGCGGCCCGGCTCGCCGGTCTGAGCCGGTCTGAGCCGGTTCAGCGCCCGCGTCGTCCCTTTCGTGCGGTCAGGTAATCGCGCACGACGTACTGGCCGAGGTTGCCGGCGTCGGGAGAGAAGACCCGGCCACCGTTGCGGCGGGCCACCTCGTCGACGAACTCCACCAGCCGCGGCTCGTCGTCGAGCATGAAGACGTTGATGGTCGCCCCGCGCCGCGTCAGCTTGTCGACCTCGGCGAGGGTCAGCTCCAGCGTCTCGGGAAGTGCGGGCCAGTGAAACCACGGGGTGCCGTCGCGCAGCAGGTGCGCGGTCGGCTCGCCGTCGGTGACCACGAGGACCACCGGTTCGGCGTCCGGGTACTTCGCCAGCTGGCGCCCGGCCAGGTGCAGCGCGTGCTGCAGGTTCGTGCCCTGCACCATCTCGCTGTCCAGCCCGGCGAGCTCGGCCGGTTGGAGCTGGCGGGCGAAGTCGGAGAAGCCGATCACGTGCAGCGCGTCCTGCGGGAACTTCGTCGAGATCAGGCTGTGCAGGGCCAGCGCGGTGGACTTCGCGATGCCCCACGTGCCGCGCAGCGCCATCGAGTACGAAAGGTCGACCAGCAGGCAGACGGCGGCGCTGGTACGGCGCTCGGTCTCGAGCACCTCGAAGTCGGACGCGGCCAGTGTGACCCGCTCGCCGCGGACCTCGCGCGGCTCGCCGGCCCGCCGCAGCAGCGCGTTGCGCACGGTGCGGACGACATCGAGCGGCTGCTCGTCACCGAAGCGCCACTCCCGGCTCGCTCCGGTGGCCTCGCCGGCGGCGCCCGCATCGCGCACGTCGTGAGCGCCCCGGCCGCGGGCGTCGAGCTGGCGGAAGACCTTGGTCAGCGCCGCCGCACCGAGCCGCCGGACGGCCTTCGGGGTGAGCTCGAGCTTGCCGCTCTTGCGGGTGAGGTAGCCCTGGCGTTCCAGCTCGCGTTCGAGGGTCTGCAACGCGCGTAGGTCATCGACCGCCTGCCGGCCGAGCGCGTTCGCGACGGCCTCGGGATCGACGTCCTCGAGCGAGGCGCCCGGGTAGTCCTGCCGAAGGGCTGACGCCAGCTCGTCGAGCTCGGCCAGCTCCTCGAGCGCGTCGGTGGCCTCGCCGAGCCCGAGCGGCTGATCGCCGGTCATCCGCTCGCCGCGCGAACGCCGGCCCTGGCCCCAGTCCAGGTCGGGCCGCGCCGACTGGAGGGCGGACTGCAGCCGGGACATCTCCGCCTGCAGTCCGAGGTCCTCCATCGCCGTGGCCATGAGGTCGGCGAGCTCCTGGCGCTGCTCGGGCGAGAGGCTGCGCATCAGCTTCGCCGCCGCGGCGGCCCGGCGGGCGAGGGAGTCGGTGAGCTCTTCCAGGCTCTGCGGGTTCTCCGGGAAGAAGTCGCCGTGCTTGTCCATGAAGTCGCGGAACATCTGGTCGGTGTCTTCGCCGCGGGCGTCGGCCTCGAGCATCGAGTTGAGGTCGGCGAGCATGTCCTTTACCCGCGCCATGTCTTCCGGCGTGGCGCTTTCCAGGGCCTGCTTCATGCCCTTGAACTGGCTGTCGAGCACCTCGCGGCGCAGCAGGTCCTGGATCTGCTCGAAGGTCTCGCGGGCTTCGGGGGAGCGCCAGTCGTACTCGGTCAGCGCGCGTACGGCCCGGGCCGGGTCGTTGGGCAGCGTGTCGAGCTCGGCCTCGGCGAGCCGGGCGTCGTCGGACGGGTCGGGGAACAGCGCCGCCCGCTCCTCTTGGAGCGCTTTCTCCAGCAGCTCGCGCACCTGCTCGAGGGTGCCGTCGAGCCGGCCGCGCTCACGGGCCTCGCGGCGCCGCTTCTCGATCTGGCGGCGCAGATCGTCCAACCCCCGCCGGCCCTGCGCACCGCGGCGCAGCAACGCTTCCAGCGCTTCCCGCGGGGTCGAGCCCTCGAGGACCGACTCGCCCATCTCGTCCAGCGCCGCGGCCGCGTCGAAAGGCGACGCGAGCGGATCCGGGCCTCCGTCCCACGGCCCGTAGCGGTAGCCGGGAATGCTCACCCGTAGACCGTCCGGCCGGGTAGCTCCTCCTTGGCCAGCCGCCGATGAAGGTGCAGACCCTCCATCGCGAATTCCACCGCACCGGCGGCCAGGCCCGGCGATTCCGAACCCTCACCGCCCAAGCGGTTCAGCAGGGCGGCGAGGCCGGGGATCGTGCCGAGCGCGGCCAGCAACGCCGATCCCGGGAGCAGCTCACCCGTCTCGACCGGGCCGGACGACTCGACGCGCTCCTGCAGGCCGGAGAGGTCGAGGCCGGACAGGCGGGCGCGGAACGTATCGGCGGTGGCCCGGCGCAGCAGGTGGGCCAGCACCTCTTCCTCGCGGCCTTCCTCGAGCGCGTCGAACTCGACCTTGCCGCGCACCGCGGGCACCACCGAGGCAAGGTCGACCACCCGGGCCACGGGCGGCAGCTCACCGGTGACGGCGGCCCGCCGCACAGCGCTGGCGGCGACGGTCTCGGTGGCAGCGATCGCGAGCCGGGCCGACACGCCGGAGCGGCCGTCGACCTGAGGAGCCTCGCGGACGGCGCGGGTGAAGCGGGCAAGCACCTCGACGAGGTAGTCCGGCACCACCGGCTGCCCGTAAGGACCGTCCCACTGCAGCAACGATTCCTGACGCATGAGCGCGAGCTCGTCGTCCAGCCGGAGCGGGTAGTGGGTGCGCACCTCGGCGCCGAAGCGGTCCTTGAGCGGGGTGATGATCCGGCCGCGGTTGGTGTAGTCCTCGGGGTTGGCGCTGGCGACCAGCATCAGGTCCAACGGCAGCCGCAGCGCGTAACCGCGAACTTGGATGTCGCGTTCCTCCAGCACGTTGAGCAGCGCCACCTGGATGCGCTCGGCGAGATCGGGAAGCTCGTTGACGCTGAAGATGCCGCGGTTGGTGCGCGGGACCAGCCCGTAGTGCACGGTCTGCGGGTCTCCGAGGGTGCGGCCCTCGGCCACCTTGATCGGGTCGATGTCGCCGATGAGGTCGCCGACGCTGGTGTCGGGGGTGGCGAGCTTCTCGCCGTAACGCTCGGAGCGGTGCTTCCACGCGACCGGCAGCTCGTCGCCGAGCTCGGCTTCCAGCTCCAGGCAGCGGCCGCACACCGGGGCATACGGGTGGTCATTGATCTCGCATCCGGCGACCACCGGCGTCCACTCATCGAGCAGGCCGACCAGCGTGCGGATCAGGCGGGTCTTACCCTGCCCTCGCTCGCCCAGCAGCACGATGTCATGGCCGGCCAGGATGGCGCGCTCGACCTGCGGGAGCACCGTCTCGTCGAATCCGACGATGCCGGGGAAACGTTCCTGGCCGCCACTGAGGCGTGCCAGCAGGTTGACCCGCAGCTCGGCCTTCACCGACTGGTGCACATGGCCGCTCGCGCGCAGCGCGCCGCGGGTGGTGGGCAGGGGGGCCTTGCCCGTGGAAGGGTCGGTTGCCCGGCTCACAGAGCTCACCCTTCGGACGCTACGCTCCGCTCTCCCGGACCGCATCCCCAAACCCGGGGACCGTGCTGGGCGTTCGCCGACAGCGCGAAGGCGTTAGACGCGCCATGATCGGGGAAAGAGTCGCGCCAGGACTTCTCGAGGAGCCACCGTGAACTCTGGTTCCATCGGGGCCAACAGCGCCCACCGGTTCGGGGCCGGTTTCGCCGCGGCCGGCACGCCGTCGTCGCCGGATCTCGCGTCCGCCGTCCGTGCCGCCGTCTCGGCGGCGACCTCGGGGCTTGCCCGGCCTCCCGATCTGCTGGCCGTCTTTGCCAGTGCCGAGTCCGTCGACGATCTCGACCTGGTGGGGCCGCTGGCCCAGGAGCACTCCGGGGCGGCGCACGTCATCGGATGCTCGGCGGCCGGAGTCTGCGGTGCCGGGCAGGCCGTGCTCGGGGAGCCCGGGATCAGCGCCTGGGCCGCGCTGCTGCCGGACGTCGCGATGCGGGTGTTTCACCTGGAGGTCATGCGCAGCACCGATGGGCTGGCCGTCGTCGGCCTCCCGCAGGCGCGCGACGGGGAGAGCGCGGCGCTGGTGTTCGCCGATCCGTACAGCTTCCCGGTGGTCTCGTTCGTCGAGAGATCAGCCGAAGCGTTGCCCGGGATGGTGCTCGCCGGTGGGCTGGCAGGAGGTGCGGGGCCGTCGCCGGTCGCCGGCTCCACCCGGCTGTACCTGGACGGGCGCAGCGTCGATCGCGGCGCGGTCGGCGTGCTCTTCTCGGGGGCTCCCGGGCAGGTGGTGGTCAGTCAGGGCTGCCGACCGGTCGGCCCCGAGATGGTGGTGACCCGGGTCGACGGCAACGTCGTGCTCGAGCTGGCCGGAGCTCCGGCGCTGCGAAAGCTGCGCGAGGTGCTCGCCGGCCTGACCCCGCAGGAACGGCTGAGCTTCGGAGGGGGACCGCAGCTGGGCGTGGCGATGGACGAGTACCTCGACGAGCACGAGATCGGCGACTACCTGATCCGCGCCGTCATCGGGATCGACGAGCAGCGCGAGGCGGTGGCGGTCGCCGACGTCGTGGATGTCGGACGTACGGTGCGCTTTCAGTTGCGGGATGCCGACGCGGCCCGTAGCGATCTGCGCACGCGGCTGGCGACGGCGCAGGGCACCCAGGGGGCGTTGCTGATCTCGTGCAACGGCCGCGGACCCGCCATGTTCGGCTCCGCGGATTCGGACGTGAAACTGGTCGCCGACTGCCTCGGCGGCATCCCGGTCGCGGGCCTGTTCGCGGGCGGCGAGATCGGCCCGGTCAGTGGCCAGAACTGGTTGCACAGCTTCACGGCGTCCGTGCTGGCGTTTCGATGACCGTGCCCGCAGCAGGCCCGCAGACGCGCGTTCTCGCCATCGACATCGGCGGAACCAAGATGGCCGGCGCCCTCGTCGATCCGGCCGGTCGGGTGCACGGGCGTCGCCAGGTGGCGACCTCGTCCGACCCGGGGGCCGCGCTCGCCCAGCTCGTCGACGAGGTGCTCACCGGGGCGGGCGGTGCGCAGGACATTGCCGGGGTCGGCGCCGGTTGCGGCGGGCCGATGAGCTGGCCTGCGGGTGTCGTCAATCCGCTGAACATCCCCGATTGGCGGGCCGGCTTCCCGTTACGCGAGTGGCTGCGCCAGCGGCTGCCGGGCGTGCCGGTGCGGGTGCACAACGATGCGCTCTGCGTGGTCGCGGGCGAGACCTGGTGCGGCGCGGCGACCGGCCTTCGCGACGTGCTCGGCATGGTCGTCAGCACGGGCGTCGGCGGCGGGCTGGTGCTGGACGGACGGCTGCGCGACGGTGCGACCGGGAACGCGGGCCACATCGGCCACATCATCGCCGAGCCCGGTGGGCCGGTGTGTGGCTGCGGGGCCCGCGGCTGCCTCGAGGCCGTCGCCCGCGGGCCGATGATCGTCGCTTGGGCGGCGGAACGCGGCTGCGCGGCCCGGGACGGACGCGAGCTCGCGGAGCTGGCCCGGGCGGGAGACGCGGTCGCGATTGCCGCCTTCGACCGCGCGGGCTCGGCCGTGGGCCGGGTCGTCGCCGGGGTCGCCGCCCTGCTGGAGCTCGACGCGGTCGTCATCGGCGGCGGCCTGACGAACGCCGGCGACCTGCTCTTCGAGCCCCTTCATCGCGAGTACGCGGCCCATGCCCAGCTGCACTACACGCGTGCCACCCCCGTCGTGAAGACCGGTCTCGGGCAGGACGCCGGGCTGGTCGGGGCCGCGGCCCTCGTCCTTCAGGCCGACCGGTTCTGGTCGGGCGACTGACCCCGCCGCCGCTTCGACCCCCGAGCGGCGGCAGTTTGCCGCGGTTCGCCCGAGTTAGCTGAGGCCTTCGAGGAAGGCCGCCAGCTCTTCCGCGACGCGTTCGGGCCGGTCCCGGGCGAGCAGGTGCCCGGAGCCGGCCACCGGGACCCACGTGGCACCGAACTGCGTGGCCACCCGGCGGCCGTAGTCCAGCGAGAGCAGGCGGTCGTCCTCTCCCCACAGGACCAGGGTGGGAGGTGGGGAGATGCCGACGAGCTCGCGCGAGCGGGCCAGCACCTGCATGTCGACCGAGCGGAGCACCCGAAGCATGGCTCTCGAACCGTCGCGCGAACGCAGGGGATCGACGTAGTGGTCGAGGTCGGCGCCCGGCTCCGTTCCCAGCAGGCCGGCGACCCGCCGGCGCCCGCGCTCACCCCGGCTCCGCAGCATCGTGAAGATCGCCTCGCCCGGCCCGACCGGCAGCAGCGGTAGCACCCCCGGGGTCGGCCAGGCGTCGCCGTGCACGACCGCTCCGATGAGCGCGAGCGCAGCGACGCGCTCGGGTAGGCGGGCGGCCAGTTCGACGGCAACAGCTCCCGCAAGTCCCGACGCCACCACCGCCACGCGGGGCAGCCCGAGCACGTCGAGTAGCCGGCCGAGCGCGTTCGCCTGCGCGTCGATCGCGTAGGCGCGCCGTACCGGCGGCCGCTCGCTGGCCCCGGTGCCGACCAGGTCCGGCATGAAGCTGCGCCACTCGCGTTCGAGATCGCGGGCGACGTCGCGCCACAGGTAGGAGGTCGCCGGCGGTTCCGCGAGCATCAGGAGCGGGAGCCGGCCGGCGGCGCGCCCGTGCTCGACGACGTGCAGCCGCAGCGGCCCGCCAGTGGCGCCCGGGACGAGCAGCTCGCTTCCCGGCAGTGGGTGGGGGTCCGGTGCCGGCATGACCGGAGACTAAGCGCCGGACGCCCGGGTCCTAGCCGCTGTAGGGCTCCACCGAGACGATGTCCACGGTCGCGTCCTTGCCGTTGGGCAGCTTGTAGTGCGCCGTGTCGCCGCCCGCCAGACCGGTCACGGCCTTGCCGAGCGGCGATTGCGGCGAGTAGACCTCCACCGAGGTCGAGTGGTCCTCCCGGGAGCCGAGCACGAAACGCGTCGTCTCCTTGTCGCCGGGGAACCTGACCTCGACGACCATGCCCGGTCCCGCGAGCCCACCCGTCGAGGGGGCCCCGCCGACGGAGGCCTCGCGCAGCAGCTGCTCGAGCTGGCGGATGCGGGCCTCCTGCTTGCCCTGCTCCTCCTTGGCAGCGTGGTAGCCGCCGTTCTCCTTCAGATCGCCCTCTTCGCGGGCCGCCTCGATACGCGACGTGATCTCGGCGCGGCCCGGACCGGAGAGGTGGTCGTACTCGGCCTTGAGTCGGTCGTACGCCTCCTGCGTGAGCCACACCTGCTGGGTCGTCATGGACGCTCCTTGTCTGGCAATCAGTCCGGCAGTCGTCGGGTTGGGTACTGGCCGAACGGTGGATCTTACCGGCCGCTGTCCGGGAGGTCGTCGGAATCGTCCTGGGTGTCGGGCGTGATCAGCCCTGCCAGGCAGCTTTCCCTCAGCCAACGGCTTAATCACCCATCGCCGGTCCAGGACGCACAATTGAGACATGCGTTCCGTTGCATCCCGCCGTCTCCTGTATGTCCACGCCCATCCCGACGACGAGTCGAGCAAGGGCGCTGCGACCATGGCGCGCTACCTCTCCGAGGGCGCTGACGTGCTGGTGGTGACGTGTACCGGCGGCGAACTCGGCTCTGTCCTCAATCCCGCGATGGATCGTCCCGACGTGCGCGAGAACCTCCCCGACGTGCGCCGCGGGGAGATGGAACGCGCGCGCCAGATCCTCGGCGTGAAGCAGGAGTGGCTCGGATTCATGGACTCCGGGCTGCCCGAGGGCGACCCGCCGCCTCCACTGCCCGAGGGCTGCTTCGCGCTGCTGCCGGTCGAGGAAGCCGCCAGGCCGCTGGTGCGGATCCTGCGCGAGTTCCGCCCGCACGTCGTCGTGACCTACGACGAGAACGGCGGCTACCCGCATCCCGACCACATCCAGACGCACAAGGTCTCGATGGCCGGGATCGAGCTGGCCGCCGATCCTGATCACCTCCCCGAGTTGGGCGAGGCCTGGCAGGTCGTGAAGACGTACTACGTGATGACCTTCCACAAGGCGCGGGTCATGGCGCTGCACGGGGCGATGCTGGCGGCGGGTCTCGACTCGCCTTACGACGACTGGCTGAAGCGCTGGGAGGACCGTCCGGACGACGAGCACCGGGTGACGACCCGCGTGCCCTGCGCCGACTGGTTCCCGGTGCGCGACCGGGCGCTGCTCGCCCACGCGACGCAGGTCGACCCGAACGGCTCGTGGTTTCGGGTGCCGATGTCGCTGCAGCAGGAGGCCTGGCCGACCGAGGACTACCAGCTGGTCGCGTCCAAGGTGGAAGTCGGCCCGCTTCCGGAGAACGATCTGTTCGCCGGGATCGTTTGAGTTTTATGGGGCTGGTTGCCGTTAGGCTGCCAGTCGACCGATGGCAGGTTTCGGACAGGAGTGGGTATGGCGCTGTGGAATCAACTCCGCCAGCAGGCATCGTCGATGCAGTCGACGCTGGTGGCGAAGAAGAACGACCTGAAGTCCGGCGCCTTCCGTGACGCCGCCATGGCCATTTGCGCCCTGATCGCCGCGGCTGACGGGAGCGTCGACGCGGAGGAGCGACGCAAGGTCGCCTCCCTCATCAGCAGTAACGAGGTGCTGCAGAACTTCCCGGCCGACCAGTTGCAGGCCAAGTTCAACGAGTACTGCGACAAGCTCACCGCCGACTTCGACTTCGGCAAGGTCTCGGTCATCCAGGACATCGGCAAGGTGAAGAAGAAGGACAGCGAGGCGCGCGCGGTGATCCAGATCGGGATCATCATCGGCGGCGCCGACGGCACCTTCGACGAGGCCGAGAAGAAGGCCGTGCGTGACGCCTGCCACGCGGTAGGTCTCTCGCCCTCGGAGTTCGACCTCTAAATGGCCGCCAGCATGGCCGCCGGTTCCGGAGTCCGGGTGCTTGCCGACAAGGTCGGCCCCGGTGGTACGGCCGCACTCGTCGTCTTCGTGCTGATCATCGCGTGCATCGCGATCTTCCTGGCGCTGGTCGGCAGCTTGCGGCGGCTACGCCAGCGGGTCAGCGACGGCACGTTCAACGCTCAAGGACAGTCCCACGCGGGGAAATCGGGCGCGGCAGCCTCGGCGGAAGCCACCCGGGCCAAATCCACCCGAGCTAAATCCACCCGGGCCAAGGACGTCGTCACTCGCGACCCGGGGGGTCAGGGCGGCGCAGACGTTTGATTTCGGCTCGCTGGCGCTTGCTGGCAAGCCGGCGTTCGACCGCGCTGCGGGTGGGGCGAGTGCGGCGCCGGCGCGGGGCCGGCGGTGCCGTCGCCGCCCGCAGCACGTCGACCAGGCGGGCGGTGGCCGAGGCCCGGTTCTGAAACTGGCTGCGGCGCTCTGAAGCGACGACCATGATCACGTCATCCACGGTGTGCGCCGCGAGCTTGGCCCGTGCCCGGCTCCGGAAGGGCTCCGGCAGCTTGCGCAGGTCCAACGAGAGCTGCACCCGGCTGTCGGTCGTGTTGACTCCCTGACCTCCTGGCCCGCTTGCGCGCGAGAAGCGCCACTGGAGGTCGTCGGTGGAGATCTTTAGTCCCGGACGGATCTCCAGCTCATCAGGCACGATTTCAGTGTGCCCGGGGTTGTGCTCACGACCCGCGCGCTGAAAAGGAGTGTCGGAATGAGGAACGCGGCCGAATGGGACGAACGCTATCGCGGGAGCGAGCTGGTCTGGAGCGCTGAACCCAACCGCTGGGTGGCGGAGATCGCCGGTGGTTTGCCGCCCGGTCGCGCGATCGATCTGGCAGCCGGCGAGGCGCGCAACAGCCTGTGGCTCGCCCAGCAGGGCTGGACCGTGACGGCAGTCGACTACTCGCAGGTCGGGCTCGACAAGGGGCGCCGGCTGGCCGAGCGCTTCGCGGTGACCGACCGGCTGACCTGGGAGTGCGCCGACCTCACGGGGTACGTCCCGGAGCAGGGCGCGTACGACCTCGTGTTGCTGGCATACCTGCACCTTCCGTCGGCCGTTCGCGGCGGGATCTTGCGCCGCGCCGCTGACGGGGTCGCGCCCGGCGGGCGGCTGCTGATCGTCGGCCATGACCTTGCCAATCTGTCCCGCGGGGTCGGCGGCCCGCAGGATCCGGACGTGCTCTACACGGGTGACGACCTGCGCGCCGAGATCGCCGGCAGCGGTTTGAGCGTCGAATCGGCGGGCGAGCGCCTGCGGCCGGTCGAGGACAACGACCGGCCCGCGGTGGACGTGGTGCTCGTCGCCGTCCGCTCGGCCTGACGCGGCGGGCTCAGCGAGGTTGCTCCTTGGTCAGGTGCAGGAGCCAGTCGCGCGAGGTCCGGATCAGCGCGTAGCGCCGCGCCGGCATGACCCCGTGCAGCGTGAAGACGATCCGGCGCTCGTTGCGGTCGTGCTCCTCCCACCAGCCGATGTCGGCAATGGACTTGTCGGCGTCCTCGTACGTCAGGTGCTCCAGTTCGTGCTCGGGCACCTCGACCGCAAGCCGGTTCTCGCCGGCGCCGGCGGGCAGGCCGCGCGGCACGGCCCACGATCGCAGCACCCCGTTCTCCTCGAGCCGTAGGTCGAAGTGGTGACGCGGCCTGCGGTGCTCGTGCAGCACGAAGGCCGGCTGATCCGGCGGTTCGTCGTCGCGGGTAGCCACGAAGGCAGGCTCCCACCCCTGTCCGCGTTGGGGCAGGGGTGAGGCATGGCGGCTTGTCGGCACCTGGTGGCGGTAGGAGTAATGGGCCAATGTCCGTCATGGGCCCAAAGTGCCGAGCGGGTTCCCTGACCGCCATTCGGCCTATCGTTTTCGGGGCGAGCGCTGCCGATGCTGGAACGGGGATGGTCTTCGCCGTCCCTGCTAGGGGTCCAGATGACTGTCGTGCGCTGTGGGTAGCCGGGATCCGTGGAATCGGCACGCCGCGGCGACCGCGCTGATGGAACGGGGCACGGACGGAAGGCTGGTTGCGGTCAACGAGGCGTACTGCAAGCTGCTGGGCCGGTCCCGCAAGCAGCTGATCGGCCGCCGGTCCTCCGAGTTCACTCACCCCGACGACGTCCGTGCCAGCGCCGAGGCGTTAGCCAGCGCTCGTCAGATGCCCGGAGTGGACTGTCAGGTTGAAAAGCGCTACCTGCGGGGTGATCGGCAAGTCATATGGGTACGGGTCACCGAAATCTGGCGGCCTGAACTGCAGCGTGTGCTGAGCCATGTTGTCGACATCACCGAGACGGTTCGGTTGGCGGAGGCTGCGCGGGCCGAGGCCCGGCGTTCGCAAGCCCTCGTCGCGCATTGCGCTGACCTCATCTTCACCGTCGACGCGGACGGGCGGCTCGTCGACGCCAACCCCGCCGCCCAGGCGCTGATCGGCTGGAAGGCAGGCGCTCCGGCCATCGGCGTCATCGCCGCCGTCGTGCACCCCGACGACGCGTCCAGGGTCATCGCCGCGCTGTCCGCCGCCGGTCAGCAACCGGGACTGTCAGCACGGATCCCGTTCCGGCTAAGGAACCGGGACGGGGCATGGGTGTACCTGTCGGCCGTGGTGGACAACCAGGTCGCCAACCCCGACGTCTCCGCGATGATCGTCACCGGCCAGGAAGTCACCGCAGCAGTGGAGCAGCTGCGTCAGCTCGCCGACCACCAGCGGGCGCTGGTGCAGGCGCTGAGCCGGGCGGCTGAGTTCCGCGACCCCTACACCGCCGGGCATCAGGCAGCCGTCGCCGACCTCTCGTCCCGCATCGCCGTCGAGCTCGGCCTAGCTGCCGACGAGGTCGCGGCCATCGGGCTCGGCGCGTCCGTCCACGACATCGGGAAGATCGCGGTACCGGCGGAGGTCCTCGCCCGCCCCGGCCGGCTGTCCCCCAACGAATTCGAAATGGTCAAAACCCACTGCCAAGTCGGCAACGACATCCTCGGCGACACCGGCCTGCCGCCGCAGATTGCCGACATCGTGCTCCACCATCACGAACGTCTCGACGGCAGCGGCTATCCCGACCACCTCGCCGGCAAACAGATCAGCATCGCCGCCCGTATCGTCGCCGTCGCTGACGTGTTCGACGCGATGGTTTCCCATCGGCCGTATCGCCCCGCGGCCGGGCGGGCCGCAGCGCTCGCGGAGCTCCGCGCCGGAAGCGGCATCCGCTACGACCCGGACGTCATCGCTGCGGCGCTGCGCGTCATCCCGCCCGGCGGTCCGCCATTGCGGTCGGATAAGGACGGCTCCCAGCGCGATGAACTTGCCGTGATCCGCGATGAGCGGGCGGCGCTGCGCGACGAGCTGGCGGCATTGCGTGAGCAGACCGCCGAGCTGCGCACCCAGCTCGCAGCCACCCGGGACACGGTCGGCGCAACCCGAGACGACGCGCAAGCCACCCGGGAGGCTGCCGGCGCAGCCGCCAGCAAGGCCGCAGCCGCCGGCGACCAAGCCGCCGAACAACGCGACCTTGCCGCGGACGACCGTGACCGCCACGCCAGGCAGCTCGAAGCCGCGGCCGGGAGCGGGACAGTCGCCGACGCTTGCGGCCGTGCTGAAAAAGCCCGCAGACAAGCCGCCGACAACCGCCGGCAGGCAAGCCAAGACCGCAAGGCGGCAGCCGCCGGACGGGCCCACGCCGACCTCGACCGAGCACGGTCATCGGACAACCGGCGGCAATCGGCCACCGACCGGGCCCACAACACTGCCGACCGCGACCGAACAGCAGCCGACCGGAACGCCGCCGCAGGCGAACGGCTCCTCACCGAACTGGACCGGGACTGGTCATCCGCCGACCGAGACGCCGCTGCCACCGACCGCAACGAGCCGCCCCCCGCTCGACCCGCGTCTCCCCGCCGGGCATTACCCAACCCGAGGACGGCAGGGACCGCTTCCAAACAGCCGAAAGATGCTGCCCGCCGTAAGTGAGGCTGATGGCTGACGCGCGGCCACCTGCGCCTTTTGCCGAAGCGTCGCAGGCGCAGCCCGGTGCGGATCCTGTCCCCGGCCAAACGCGCGATCCTCACCGAAGCGCTGCCTGACGCCCGGGATCCGGCCGATGTCGTGAGCGACGTCGACGGCATGCCGAAGGTCCCTCCCTTCCCGGCGTTCGGTGGTGCGTCGCAGGTGGGGCGGGGTCGAAACATTCTGTGAGTACCAGCAGCCGGGCGGGATAGGACCAGGCCGGCTCAGCGCAACTCAGACGAAAAGGCCATCCGCCGCGAGGCGGGGACGCAAAGCCACGGGACCCCAACCGGGGGTCAGCCGGGCTGCCGAAACTGAAAGAAGTGCGTCATGCACAAGTCAAGCAAGATCATCGCTGCGGTGTCGATCGCTGTCCTGGCCGCCGCCGGCGGCACGGCGTTCACCGCCACCGGTGTCACCACCACCGGGCAGGCCTCCTCGGCCCAGTTCGTCGGCGGTACCGTCAGCCAGAGCGTCGACGGCGCGACCCTCAACAGCATCGTCTACGCCTATGCCGACGGCACCAACACCGCAATCCACACGGCGACGCTCACGTTTGCCGACGCGCTTACTGACACAAAGGTCCCGACGGTCGTTTTCACCGCCGAAACTCCCGTAGCGTTCACCTGCACTGCGATTGAGGCGACGGGACATTCGTCGACCTGCACCGCGGAAGACACGGACCAGACCGGCGCAACCGGCATCGCCGTTACCGTCGCCAGCACCAACGTCAGCTAACCCTGGTAGCCCAGAACGGCCCGTCCCCCTACCGGGGCGGGCCGTTCTACGGTTTGAGCCAGAACTACCCGAAGTCATAGTCATGCCCCGTTCGCTGCGTCGCCTGCTGGCGGTCCTGCTCGGGGCGGTGGGTTTTGTCGTCCTGGTCGCCGGCGGGCTGGTGGTGACGGGCCGGGCGGCGTACGTGGTGACCCACGGGGTCAGCATGAACCCGGTGTACTACCAGGGCGACCTGGTGATCGTGACAAAAGCTGACAGCTATCACGTCGGGCAGATCGTGGCCTACCGGATGCCGGGCAAGCGCCTCGTCGTCCTGCACCGCATCATCGGCCGTAACGCGACCGGGTTCGTGATGAAGGGCGACAACAACCAGTCGATCGACCCGACCTATCCCACCCCGGCGCAGGTCATCGGCCGGGCGATGGTGCACATCCCGCACGGCGGCCGGTGGTTCTCGGACCTGACCAGCCCCGCGGCACTCGCGCTGGTCGGCTTCGCCGTTGTCGCCGCCGGTGGAACCACGATAGCGGCGAGGCGCAGACGAAGGAGACCGGTCATGTCATCCCGCACCAGCACCAGCACCAGCACCAGCACCAGCACCGCGCCGCCGCCGCCGCGCGGGCCCGGGCCGGTGCTGCCGCCCGGGTTACGCATCGCCGCGGCGATCACCGCCGGCGTCGCCGTGCTCGCGGTCGCACTCGCCGCCCTGGCCTTCACCAGCCCGCTGACGACCGCCACGACCGGCCACACCCAGATCACCCGGACCATGACGTTCTCCTACACCGCGGCGGTGGGCCGGACGGCGGCCTACGACGCAACCACCGTCCACTCTCCTGAGCCGGTGTTTCGCCGGGTGACCGACTCGGTCGACGTGCACCTGGCCTACCAGGCCCCCTCCGCCCGCACCTCCACTACCAGCACGATTGCGGTGAGCGCCCAACTGTCCGCCGCCAGCGGCTGGCACACCCTGATCCCGCTCGCGGCTGCGTCCTCCTTTACCGGCGGCCGGCACGAGACGACGGTCCGGCTGAACCTCAGCGCGTTGGACACCCGCGCCCAAGCCGCAGCCAAGGCGACCGGTATGCCCACCCAGCCGCTGACCGTCACCATCGTCCCGACGGTGAGCACCGGCAGCGGCCCGGCGTTCACCCCGAAGCTCGCGCTGAGCCTCAGCCCGCTGCAGCTGTCGGTGGCCAACCCGGCGAGTCTCAAGGTGAGCGACAGCAGCCCCGGCGCGCCCGGGACCCGCATCCCCCACACCCTGACGCTGCTCGGCAAGCACGTCAGCGTGACCGGGGCGCGCTCGGCGTCCGCGATCGTCCTGCTGCTTTCGCTACTGGCCGGCGCCGCCCTCGCGGCATTCGCCGTCGTCAAGCGACGCGCGCTCCCATCCGGTGAGGGCGCCGCCATCCAGTCCCGCTACCCGAAGCTGCTGGCCCGCGTCGAACCCCTCAGCACGTCAACCGACCTGCCGGTCATCGACGTCGCGGACTTTGCGACGCTCGCCAAGCTCGCCGAAAACGCCGGCCTGCTCGTGCTGCACTGGACCGACGGCGACCGGGAAACCTACGTCGTCCTCGGCGACGGTGCGGCGTACCGCTACCGCACCGGCAACGACCCCACGGCCCACCCGGCCCCGGCGGCGGCGATACCCGCACAGCACCAAAACCTTGCGCAGGCGGCCCCGGAGCCCGCCGCTGAAAGGCCGGCAAGCCCGAAGGGTTGATCGAGGCCTACCGCTCCGGTCCTGCGGCCGGTGGCGCCGGTAGCCATCGGGCATCGTGGTTGTCATGCCCTTCGACCGTGCGCACTTTCAAATCCACAGCAGTCGGCGCCGAACGGCTGCCGGATCGGGCGGCGCGTCGCCAACTCGTGCTGCGAACTCATGCACCGATTGGCCGCCCCTGACGATGGTCAAGAAAATGACCCGACCTGTGACGGGGGGACCGGATGCCTAACCGACTGGACGCCGCGCAGAGCCCCTACCTGCAGCAACACGCCGATAACCCGGTCGACTGGCAGGAGTGGGGCCCGGAGGCCTTCGCCGAGGCGAGGCGCCGGGACGTCCCCGTTTTGCTCAGTGTCGGCTATGCGGCGTGCCACTGGTGTCACGTGATGGCCCACGAGTCCTTCGAGCACGAGGCGACGGCCGAGCTGATGAACGCCGGTTTCGTGAACATCAAGGTCGACCGCGAGGAGCGTCCGGACGTCGACGCCGTCTACATGGAGGCCACCCAGGCGTTCAACGGCGGCCAGGGCGGCTGGCCGATGACCTGCCTGCTCACTGCCGAGGGCGAGCCGATCTTCTGCGGGACCTACTTCCCGCGCGCGCAGTTCCAGCAATTGCTGCGCAACGCGACGGACGCCTGGCACACCCAGCGCGACGCGGTGCAGGCGCAGGGAGCCGACATCGCCCGCCAGCTTCGGGAACAGTTCGCGGCGCCGCTCGGCTCGGGGCGGCTGCCCGATGGCGAGGCGTTGGACGCCGCGGTGGTCGCTCTCACCGCCGAGTTCGATCAGCGCTACGCCGGGTTCGGGCGCGCGCCGAAGTTCCCGCCGTCAATGCTGCTCGAGTTCCTGCTGCGCGCCTACGCCCGCGGCGGCGATCCCCAGGCGCTGGAGATGGTGGCCGCGACCTGTCAGGCGATGGCCCGAGGGGGCATGTACGACCAGTTGGCCGGCGGCTTCGCCCGCTACAGCGTCGACGCCGCCTGGGTCGTCCCGCACTTCGAGAAGATGCTGTACGACAATGCGTTGCTGCTGCGGGCTTACCTGCACTGGTGGCGGATCTCGCGTGATCCGCTGGCCGAGCGGGTCGTCCGGGAGACCGTGGGTTTCCTGCTTCGCGACCTGCGTACGCCCCAGGGCGGCTTCGCCAGTTCGCTCGACGCCGATGCCGCGGGCTCGGAGGGGTCCACCTACGTGTGGACTCCCGGTCAGCTCGCCGAGGTGCTCGGGCCAGCGGACGGCGAGTGGGCGGCGGGCTTTTGCGTGGTGACCCCGGCGGGCACCTTCGAGGAAGGGGCCTCGACCCTGCAGCGGCCGGGCGATCCGATCGATCCGGCGCGCTGGGAAGGGATCCGAACGGCGCTGCTCGCCGCCCGGGCCGCGCGGGTGCAGCCTCCGCGCGACGACAAGGTGGTCGCCTCCTGGAACGGATGGGCGATCTGCGCTCTCGCCGAGTCCGGCGCCCTGTTCGACGAGCCGGAGTGGGTGCAGGCGGCTGAGCAAGCCGGGGCGCTGCTGCGCGACCTTCATCTGGTGGACGGTCGCCTGCGCCGGGTCAGCCGCGACGGGACGGTCGGGAGCGCGGCGGGGGCGCTGGAGGACTACGGAGCCGTCGCGAGCGGCTGGATCACCCTCTACCAGGTCACCGGCGGGACGGGCTGGCTCGAGGCGGCGGGTAGCCTGCTCGACGCGGCGCTGGCCGATTTCCCCGATGGCTCCGGTGGTTTCTACGATTCGGCCGCCGCCGCAGATGGGGTGCCGCTGCTGCGCCGCCCGCAGGACCCGACGGACAACGCCACCCCGTCCGGTGCCTCCGCGCTGTGCGCCGCGCTCGTCAGCTATGCCGCGCTGACGGGGGCGCTGGATTACCGCGAGGCCGCCGAGACGGCGCTGGCGAAGGTGGTGCCGCTGATCGCCAAGCACCCCCGCTTCGCCGGCGAGGCGGCGGCGGTGGCCGAAGCGATGATCGCCGGGCCGGCGGAAGTGGCCGTCGTCGGGCGGCCCGACCTGGAGCGGATCGCCCGCCTGTCGCCGTCGCCGGGTGCAGTGGTGGTGACGTCCGGCCCGCTCACCGAGGGCCGTCCGGATCCGGCGGTGTACATCTGCCGGCACTTCACCTGCGAGCGCCCGCTCAGCGACGCCGCCGAGGTCGCCGAGCGGCTCGGGGTGGTGGCCGGCTGATCCATCGGGAAGAAACTCTTGCAGTTGTGCGTCTGTAAGTATGTAATCATGCGACAGATGCGAGAGGAGTCCTGATGGGACTGCATGAACACGTCAGGGCCGCGTTGGACGAGGCCGGTTGGCCCGGTCCGCGCGAGCACGGTAGGCATCCGGGTCACCATGGGCGGGGCCACGGGGCGTCCGAAAGCGAGCGCGGCGAGCGTCGCGAGCGCCGGGGCGGCCACGGCGGTCCGGGAGGGCAAGGAGCACGCCGCGGCCACGACGGCCGTCACTGGCATGGCAGTGGACCGGAGCAGGTCAGTTCTGCCGACGTGAGCGGCTGGTTGGCCGGGCGGCTGCCCGATGGCTGGGTCTCCGGCCCGCTGCAGATCAGCGTGGATCGCGACGAGATCATCATCGTCATCCCGCTGGCCGCGCCCGAGGTGGCCGAGTCCGTCTCCGAGACCGACACCGCGGCCGCAGCGGCTGCCGCCGAGGCCGGACGGATCAGCCGCTTCCGCGAGCAGACCCGTGACGAGCGCGTGCGCATCGCCCGCGAGGCCGAGCACCGCTACGGCCGCAAGGTGGCCTGGGGGGCGAGCGCGGGGGAGAGCACGGAGCTGTTCACCACGATGTCGGTGCCGGTCATGACCCGGCTGCGCCAGCCCGAGCGCTCGGTGCTCGACACCTTGGTCGATGCCGGGGTGGCACGCAGCCGCAGCGATGCGCTCGCCTGGTGCGTGCGCCTGGTCGGCGAGCACACGGAGGATTGGCTCGGCCAGCTGCGTGAGGCGATGACCGCGGTGGAGCGCGTACGGGCTGAGGGTCCGCAGCTTTAGGCAGGGCCCAGCACGCCAACGGGTGAGCGTCAGGCGCCGGGATCGGTTGTGTCACGCAGCACCGATCTCGGCGCCTGCGCGAGTGCCTCGGGTAATCTCATGGGTCTGTAAGCGCAGGTAATGCTGCCGCTGTAACGCTGCTCACAAGGGAGATGCCACTCGTGACGATCGCCGCCAGCATCCCGGGTCTTGATTCTGCGCCAACCAAGCATGCCCGGCTGCTGGCATGGGTCGCGCAGATCGCCGAGCTCACCCAGCCCGACCGGGTCTACTGGTGCGACGGTTCCGAGGAGGAGTGGGAGCGGCTGTCGGCCGAACTCGTCGAGAACGGCACCTTCACGCGGCTCAACCCCGAGAAACGCCCGAATTCGTTTTACGCCCGTTCGAGTCCGAGCGATGTCGCGCGGGTCGAGAGCCGCACATTCATCTGCCCCGAAAAGCAGGAAGACGCCGGCCCGACGAATAACTGGGTTGAGCCTTCCGAAATGCGCAAGACCCTGAAACCGTTGTTCGAGGGCTCGATGCGCGGCCGCACGATGTACGTCGTTCCGTTCTGCATGGGCCCGCTCGGGTCGCCGATCAGCGCACTGGGCGTCGAGATCACCGACTCCGCCTATGTCGTGCTGTCGATGAAGATCATGACCCGGATGGGCACCAGCGCCTTGGAGCTGATGGGCGAGGACGAGTTCTTCGTCCCGGCGGTGCACTCGGTCGGCATGCCGCTCGCGGAGGGCCAGGCCGACGTGCCGTGGCCGTGCAACGACGAGAAGTACATCGTCCACTTCCCGGAGACGCGGGAGATCTGGTCGTACGGCTCGGGCTACGGCGGTAACGCGCTGCTCGGCAAGAAGTGCTACGCCCTGCGGATCGCGAGCGTCATGGCGCGTGACGGTGGCTGGCTCGCCGAGCACATGCTGATCCTCAAACTCACCTCCCCGGCGGGGAAGGTCCACTTCATGACCGGGGCCTTCCCGAGCGCCTGCGGCAAGACCAACCTGGCGATGCTGCGCCCGACCCTGCCCGGCTGGAAGGCCGAGACCATCGGCGATGACATCTGCTGGATGCGCTTCGGCGACGACGGCCGGCTGCGCGCGATCAACCCCGAGGCGGGGCTGTTCGGCGTGGCGCCGGGCACCGGCCTCACCACGAACAAGAACGCCATCGACACCCTCTTCGCGAACTGCATCTTCACCAACGTCGCGCTCACCGACGACGGTGACGTCTGGTGGGAGGGCCTCACCGAGGAGCCGCCGGCCCACCTGATCGACTGGAAGGGCCGCGACTGGACCCCCGAGTCGTCGGAGCCGGCGGCGCATCCCAACTCACGCTTCACCGCCCCTGCGGCCCAGTGCCCGACCGTGGCGAGCGAGTGGGACGACCCGGCCGGGGTGCCGATCTCAGCGATCCTGTTCGGTGGCCGCCGGGCGAGTGCCGTGCCGCTGGTGACCGAGTCCTTCGACTGGGCGCACGGGGTCTTCCTCGCGTCGAACGTCGCGAGCGAGGGCACCGCCGCTGCCGAGAACAAGGTCGGCGAGCTGCGCCGTGACCCGTTCGCGATGCTGCCCTTCTGCGGCTACAACATGGGCGACTACTTCGCTCACTGGCTGTCCATCGCGGGCAAGACCGACGCCGACAAGCTGCCCAAGATCTACTTCGTGAACTGGTTCCGCAAGGACGCGAGCGGCCGGTTCGTCTGGCCCGGCTTCGGGGAGAACAGCCGCGTGCTCGCGTGGATCGCCGGCCGTCTCGAGGGCAGCGCCGAGGCCACCGAGACCGCGCTCGGCATGCTGCCCGCCAAGGGTGCGCTCGACACCACCGGCCTCTCGCTCACCCAGGCGGAGTTCGACCTGCTGCTGACCGTCGACCGGGACGTGTGGCGTGAGGAGGTCGCGCTCATCGGGCCGCACTACGAGAAGTTCGGCGATCACCTGCCGAAGGAGCTGTGGGCGCAATTGCAGGCGCTCCAGGATCGGCTCGCCGGCTAGACGGCAGGTCAGCACCATCGGCGCCGACAGCGGGCGTAACCTCCCGCTCGTGAGGCTGCGCAGTCTGGTGGGCGGTCCGATCTATCGGGCCTACGAGCGTCGGCTGACCCGCCAACTCCGCGGCCTGCAGGTGCCGCGTCACGTCGGCGTCATCTTGGACGGCAACCGCCGCTGGGCGCGTGAGCGCGGTGCCACCAACGTCTCGCAGGGCCACCGACGCGGGGCTGACAAGATCGACGAATTCCTCGTCTGGTGCAGTGCGGCCGGGGTCGACGTCGTCACGCTTTGGCTGCTGTCGACCGACAACCTTTCCCGTCCGCCCGAGGAATTGAGCCCGCTGCTCGATGTCATCGAGCGGGTGGCGAGCGACCTGTCAGCGCCGGACCAGCCGTGGTTGGTGCACCCCGTTGGCGCGCTCGATCTGCTGCCGGACTCGACGGCCCGCGCGCTCAAGGAGGCTGCCGCGGCGACCGCCGACAAGCGCGGCCTGCACGTCAACATCGCCGTCGGCTACGGAGGCCGCCGGGAGATCGCCGACGCCGTGCGCAGCTTGCTCCAAGAAAATGAGGCCAACGGGCTCACGCTGGGTGAGGCCGCTGCGGTGCTCGACGTCGACCACATCGCCGAGCACCTGTATACGAAGGGCCAGCCCGATCCGGATCTCGTCATCCGTACCAGCGGCGAGCAGCGGCTGTCGGGATTCCTGCTGTGGCAGAGCGCCCACAGCGAGTTCTACTTCTGCGAGGCGTACTGGCCGGACTTCCGGCGTACCGACTTCCTGCGGGCGCTACGTGCCTATGGCGAGCGCAGCCGCCGCTACGGCACGTGAGGGAAGTTCTTCCGCGCAAGAATCAGGGTGCGAGCTTGCGCAGCAGTCCGGCCAGGATGCGCCCGCCGAGCAGGTAGCCGAGGGCGGCGATCCCGTAGTTCACCGTCTCCGTCAGCCTGACGTTGGGCTTGCCCTTGCTCGTGAAGGCGAACATCGTGCGGAAGGGGCCGGCGACGTCGTGGGCGTAGGTGTTGACGTGCTTGACGACGGCGTTCGTCGGCGTCGCTTTGAACAGCACGAAGACGATGTGCAGCACGAGGAAGCCGGCCAGGATCGCCGCCGCGGTGGTGACGACGACGGCCAGCACGTTGGCGACCTGCCCCGCTCCCGGCCGCAGATCACGGATGAACCCCGCGCGCGTGGGCCGTTGCCGGGCGGGAAAGGAGTCCACCTCGTTCCGGGTCACGGCGGCGTTCCGGGTCAGAGCGGCCATGTCCTCCCCAACGACGTCCTCCCCAACGACTGGCGCGGTCGATCGGTGACGGCAGCGGGGCTACCAAACGTCGCGCGCCCCACTCCCGCCGGCCGGCCGCTTCATCCCGGATCCGCCGGTCCTGCCTAGCTTGCGGGGCGGGTCATTGCGAGGACGTTGAGCGCCTCGTCGAGCTGGGTTTCGGTGAGGGTTCCGTTCGCCACGTGGCCACGCTCGATGACGACCTGTCGAATCGTCTTCTGCTCCGCCAGCGACTGCTTGGCGATCTTGGCCGCCTCCTCGTACCCGATGTAGCGGTTCAGCGGGGTGACGATCGACGCCGACGATTCGGCGTAGCGCAGGCACCGCTCCACGTCGGCGGTGATCCCGTCGATGCAGCGGTCAGCCAGCAGCCGGCTGATGGTGGCCAGGATGCGGATCGATTCCAGCAGGTTGCGCCCAATGACCGGCAGCATCACGTTCAGCTCGAAGTTGCCCGCGGCGCCCCCGAACGCGACCGCCGCGTCGTTACCCACCACCTGCGCGACCACCTGGCAGACGGCCTCGGGCAGTACCGGGTTGACCTTCCCCGGCATGATCGATGACCCGGGCTGCAGGTCGGGCAGGTGGATCTCGGCGAGCCCCGCTCGGGGTCCGGACGAGGCCCAGCGCAGATCGTTGGCGATCTTGTAGAGGCTGATGGCGTACGTGCGCAGCACCCCGGAGCACTCCACCAGGGCGTCACGTGAGGCTTGCGCCTCGAAATGGTCGCGGGCCTCGGTGAAAGGCAGGCCGAGGTCGGCCGAGAGCTTCGCGATGACCCCGGCGGCGAACCCCGGCGGGGTGTTGATCCCGGTCCCGACGGCCGTGCCGCCGAGTGGCAGCTCGCTGACCCGCGGAAGCACGCCTTCCAGCCGCTCCCGGCCGTAGGAGACGGCAGCCGCGTAGCCGCCGAACTCCTGGCCCAGGGTGACGGGGGTGGCATCCATCAGGTGGGTACGCCCGCTCTTGACCACGTTCGCGAACTCGGCTGACTTACGTCCCAGCGCCGCGGCGAGGTAGTCGATCGCAGGCAACAGCTGCGCGCTGATGAGCTGGGCGGCCGCGACGTGGATCGCCGACGGGAACGTGTCGTTCGACGACTGGGACGCGTTGACGTGGTCGTTGGGGTGCACGCTGCTGCCCAGGCGCTCGGTGGCGAGCGTGGCGAGCACCTCATTGGTGTTCATGTTCGTCGACGTGCCGGACCCGGTCTGGAACACGTCGATCGGGAACTCGTCGTCCCACTCGCCGACGACGACCTCGCTCGCGACGGCGGTGATGGCCTTGGCCACATCGGCCGGGATCACGCCGAGGTCGGCGTTCATCGCCGCGGCCGACCGCTTGATCGCCGCCAGGGCGTGAACGAGCGCGGCTTCGACGCGCAGCCCGCTGACGGGAAAGTTCTCTACGGCGCGCTGGGTCTGCGCCCGCCACTTGGCGTCGACGGGTACCAGCACATCGCCCATCGAGTCATGCTCGGTCCGGTACTTGCTCTCAGTCACAATCTGCAGGCTAGCTGTTCTTCCAGGGTGCGCGGCGGGCCGCTAGAACGGGACGGTGGAGTAGGCCTGCAGCTTGGTCAGCTGATGCTGGCTCTGCACCCGCCGGATCGTGCCGCTGCGCGAGCGCATCACCAGCGATTCGGTGGTGGCGCCGCCGGCCCGGTAACGCACGCCATGCACGAGTTCGCCGTCGGTCACTCCGGTGGCGACGAAGAACACGTTGTCGCTCGCGACCAGATCCCGCGTCGTCAAGACGCGCGTGATGTCGTGGCCGGCCTCTTGGACCCGGCGCCGCTCGTCCTCGTCCCGTGGCCACAGCCGGCCCTGGATGATGCCGCCGAGGCAGGTCACCGCGCAGGCCGCGATGATGCCTTCCGGGGTACCCCCGATGCCGAGCAGCAGGTCGACGCCGGTGTCCTCGCTGGCGGCCATGACCGCACCGGCCACATCGCCGTCGGACAGCAGCTTCACCCGAGCGCCGGCCTCGCGAACCTCGCGGACAAGCTGGTCGTGGCGCGGACGTTCGAGGATGGCGACCGTGACGTCACGCGCCGCGATGCCCTTTGCCCGGGCGACGGCGGCGATGTTGGCCGCGGCGGGGGCGCTGATGTCGACCTGGTTGGCCGCCTCCGGCCCGCAGACCAGCTTCTCCATGTAGAAGCAGGCGCTCGCGTCGTACATGGTCCCCCGCTCGCTGACCGCCATGACGGCCACCGCGTTGCTCATTCCCTTCGCGGTGAGGGTGGTGCCGTCCACCGGGTCGACGGCCACGTCGCACTCCGGGCCGCGGCCGTCGCCGACCTCCTCGCCGTTGTAGAGCATCGGCGCTTCGTCCTTCTCGCCCTCGCCGATGACGACGACGCCGGCCATCGACACGGTGCCGACGAGCCGTCGCATGGCGTCGACAGCCGCCTGATCAGCACCGTTCTTGTCGCCACGGCCCACCCAGCGGCCGGCGGCGAGGGCGGCGGCTTCGGTCACGCGGACGAGTTCGAGGGCGAGGTTTCGGTCGGGCGCCTGGCCTTGCACGGCCAGGGGCGCGAGCGGTTGTGCGGTGGGGGAGTCGTGCGGAGTGTCAGCGGTCACGCGCCGGATGGTAGATGGATCCGGTGACGAGGAGGAGAACGAGAAGGAGTCGGCCCGTACTGCCAGACCGTGGCAGCGCCTCGGGGGCGGCGCCGCCACGGCCGCTTCGGCCCGGCAGTTTCCCCCGGTCTGCCCACCCGCACCCGCAATCATGCGCGCGGGGCGGGCGGCTTTCCGGCGCGTCTGCAGGCAAGCTGTTGGGGTGGCGACGACGGCGAGGACTCCGAAGCCAAGACGGGGCGCGGGCAAGCCGACGACGGTGCGTGACATGGTGCTTTCGCTGGTCGTCGTTGGCGGCGCCATCGTCGTGTTCGTCCTGCTGCTGCCCAAGACCGCACACCAGAAGGTGAGCCCGGTCGCGTACCTGCCGGTAGCCCAGGCGCTGGCCAAGGAGAGCGCGCTGCCGATCCTGGTGCCGCAGCCGCTACCGGGCGGGTGGCAGGCCAATTACGTGCGCATCGACAGTGCTCCTGACGGGCTGCACGTCGGATTCGTGTTGGACAGCAAGCGCTTCGCGCGGCTGGATGAGACGGCGAAGCCGACGGCGGCCTTCTACCGCGATTCCTACGTGAACCCGAGCCCGACCCCGGCGCAACCGTCGGACGCCGCCGCGGGGGTGCCGGCGGGATTCGAGGTTCGCCGTAGCGGCACCCACGTCGCGCTGCTACGTCATCTGACGGGCGGCGGGGTGCTCACCGTCAGCGACGGCGGCACGAGCAGCGGCGCGAGCCTTTCCGAACTGGCGACGCTCGCACGCAGCCTGCGCGAGCAGGTCCAGTAGGAGCCGTCAGGACGTCTCGACCGGGTCGGCTTCGCCTGCTGGCTCGCCCGCCGGCTCTCGTACCGCATCCAGGCGCCGCCGGGCACCGTCCAGCCAGTCCTGGCACTGGCGGGCCAGGTGCTCGCCGCGCTCCCACAGCGCCAGCGATTCCTCGAGCGCGACGCCGCCCGTCTCGAGCCGGCGCACGACCTCCTCGAGTTCGGCGCGCGCCTGCTCGTACGTCTGCGGGGCGTCCTGCGCTCCGCTGGTGTCCTTGATCACTGCGATCGCCGCCTTATCCACTGCCTTTGCCACTAGGCCACCACCTCGACCTCGAGCTGCCCTTCGGCGAGCCGCACCGCGAGCCGTTCGCCGCGACCGGCCGCCGACGCGTCGCGCAGCACCGTGCCGTCGTGCTGCTGCACGACGGCGTAGCCGCGCGCCAGGGTGGCGGCCGGGGACAGCGCGCGCACCCGGGCCAGCTGGTGTTGCAGGCTGTGGCCCTCGCGCTCGATCAGCATCTCGGCCGTGCGCCGGGCCCGCGCCAGCAGCGCCGCCACCTCCTGGGAGCGCCGCAGCACCCCCGACTGCGGGTCGTGCAGGGCCGGGCGGGACGTCAGCGCGTCGATACGCGCCTGCTGCTCATCCAGCCGCCCCGTGACCGCCCGCCGTGCGCGGTCCCGGAGCTGGCCCACGGCTCGAAGTTGCTCGCCCACATCGGGGACGACGTGCTTGGCGGCGTCGGTCGGGGTGGAGGCGCGGACGTCGGCGACCAGGTCGAGCAGCGGGGTGTCCTGCTCGTGGCCGATGGCGCTGACGATGGGGGTGAAGCTCGCCGCGACCAGCCGGCACAGCGCCTCGTCGGAGAACGGCAGCAGGTCCTCCAGCGAGCCGCCGCCGCGGGCAATCACGATGACGTCGATCTGCGGGTCGCGGTCGAGGGCACTGATGGCGTCGCACACCTGCGTGACGGCGAGCGGGCCCTGGACGGCGACCTCCCGCACCGCGATACGCACGGCGGGCCAGCGGCGGCGGGCATTTTCCACCACATCGCGCTCCGCGGCGCTGCCGCGACCGGTGATCAGGCCGACGGTGTGCGGCAGGAACGGCAGCGGGCGCTTGCGCGAGGGGGCGAACAGGCCCTCGGCGGCGAACACGGCCTTCAGCCGCTCGATGCGAGCCAGCAGTTCCCCGGCCCCCACCGGGCGAATCTCATGGGCGACGAGTTGCAGGGAGCCGCGTGTCAGGTGCATCTCCGGCTGCCCCCAGAGCACCACCCGGGCGCCCTCGCGCAGTCCCTCGACCATCGCCGGGCCGGCGGCCACGCGCAGGCTCACGTCGGCCACCGGATCGCGCAGGGTGAGGAACGCCACGCGCATCCCGCTCCGGCGCGAGACCTCGGTGACCTGGCCCTCGACCCAAACCCGGCCGAGCCGCGCTACCCACGCCGAGATCATCCGGGCCACGGTGCGCACCGGCAGCGGCGACTCGGGACTGGACTCGGCACCCACGTCGCGAAGGTTAGTGCGCCGAATACGGACCAGGATCTGGAAAGCTCTGCGGTGTGGACGCCGTTCTTCTCGTCGGGGGCCAGGGCACCCGGCTCCGGCCGCTGACCATCTCGGCGCCCAAACCGATGCTGCCGACGGCCGGCGTGCCGTTCACCGCCCATCAGCTGGCCCGGGCGCGCGACGCCGGGGTCGACCACGTGGTGCTGGCCACCTCCTACCAGCCCGAGGTCTTCGAGCAGTACTTCGGCGACGGGTCGGCCTTCGGCCTGGACCTCGAATACGTCACCGAGGTCGAGCCGCTCGGCACCGGCGGGGGGATCCGCAACGTCGCCGGTCGGCTGCGCGGTGGACCCGATGATCCGGTCCTGATCTTCAACGGCGACGTGCTGTCGGGCGTCGACCTTCGGGCCCTCGTCGCGCATCACACCGAGGCCGGAGCTCGGGTGACCCTGCACCTGGTGGAGGTCGAGGATCCCCGCGCGTTCGGCGTGGTGCCGATGGACGAGACCGGGCGGGTGACGGCGTTCCTCGAGAAGACCCCGCAGCCACCCACCAACCGGATCAACGCGGGCTGCTACGTCTTTCGCCGCAGCGTCATCGACGCGATCCCCGCCGGGCGGCCCGTTTCGGTGGAGCGCGAGACCTTCCCCGGGCTGCTGGCCGCGGGCGAACTCGTCATCGGCCACGTCGATTCCGGCTACTGGCTGGACCTCGGCACCCCGCAGGCGTTCGTGCAGGGGTCCTGCGACCTGGTGCTCGGCCGGATCGCGTCCAGCGCCCTGCCCGGGCCGGTCGGTGAGTCGCTCCTGCTGCCCGGCGCGGTCGTCGCCGGTGACGCGATAGTGCACGGGGGGACGACGATCGGTCGCGACGCCCGGGTCGGCGCGGGCGCGACGGTGCAGTCGAGCGTGGTTTTCGACGACGCCGTGATCGGGGCCGGCGCCGAGGTACGCGAGAGCGTCATCGGGCGCGGAGCCTGGATCGGGCCAGGCGCGGTCGTCAAGTCGGCCGTCATCGGCGACGGGGCACGGGTCGGTGCGCGCAACGAGCTGCTCGGCGGCGTGCGGGTGTTTCCTGGCGTGGAGCTCGCGGACGGCGCCGTTCGGTTCAGTTCCGACCGCGCGAGCAGCTGACCCTCGAGCGGGCTCCGGTACGAGCTACCTGGCCGGGCTGGCCGTCACCTTCGGCAGGGTCCCGCTCGGCACGGTGACGCTCGCGCTCGGCGCCGGGGTCGCGGCGGTCGGGCTCGCGGATGGTGTGGCCGATGCCGATGCCGATGCCGATGCCGATGCGATGCGTGGGCGCCGGGGTCGGGGTCGGGGTCGGGGTCGGAGCGGACGCGCCGTTGGGCGTCGGGGCCGTGGGAGATCCCCATCCTGCGCCGGTGGTGTCGTCGCGGTAGGTGCCGGCAAACGATGTCAGCGCTGCCGCGGAGACGGTCTTGCACCGCTGCGTGCGGTCCCAGGCCGTGAAGACGACGTGCTGGCCGCCGGGGAAGATGCTGCGCGTCCACGGGACGATGAGCGTGCGGGTGTTCTGCGAGCTGGCCGCCTGCAGGAGCTTCACCTGTGCCGCCGGCAGGTCGTTGTCGTACCAGACGATGACGTAGCCGTGATCGAGGTTGCCGATGGCGCGCTCCGGGTGGGGTGCAGCCGATCGGGCGATGAACGCGGGGGAGTCGGGCAGCAGGTTGACATCGCGCGGACCGCTGGTCGGCGGGAGCTGCTGGCCGGCCTTGGCGACGAGCGCCGCGTAGTCAACGGTCGTGCCTGCCTTGATGACGGATGTGGCCATCTGCCGGTCGTTACGCACCCCGGTGCATCCGGCGGCCTTCGCGACGCTGCTGGCCGGGCGCACGTAGCCCACGGAGTGCTGGATGCCGCGCTGGTGAGCGTGATACCAGTTCGTGAACGGGACGATGGCGATGATGATCAGTGCGATCGGCGCGGCGATCCCGTAGACGATCCGGCGCTGGCGGCGGTCCCGGGCACGCTCTTGCGCACGCTGCTGGGCGGTCCGCTGCTTGCGCTCGTCACGGCTGCGTTTGGCCCCCATGCTTGGCAGGCTAATAGCCGACCCTGTCCAGCACGGGCGCGTCACGCCGCTTCGGCGCGTTCCCCTGCACCCTGTCCGGAACCGGCGGCCGAGTCGCGGCAGACTGGTCCGGTGCCGGTCCTCCGCTACGCGCCTGGGCATCGGTTGGATGCGCACCGCACGCTTTCGGTGCTCAGCCGGGGGAAGGGCGACCCGACGTTTCGCCGCGACGAGCGCGGCATCTGGTGCACCGCCCGCACCGCCGAGGGTCCCGCCACGCTGCTCGTCACGTCCGACCCTTCGAGTCCCGGCGTCCTGAGATGCGAGACGTGGGGACCGGGCCAGGAGGCACTTCTTTCGAGCGTGCCCGGGCTGTTGGGGGAGCACGACGACCCGAGGGGGTTCGCCCCCGAGCATCCCGTCCTGCGGGAGCTGTGGCGGCGCCATCCGGGCCTGCGGGTGACGCGTACCGGGCGGGTCTTCGAGGCGCTCGTGCCGGCGGTGCTGGAGCAGAAGGTGACCGGCCAGGAGGCGCGAGGAGCCTGGCGGTGGCTCGTGAACCGCTACGGCGAGCCGGCTCCCGGACCCGCTCCGGTGGGGCTGCGGATCTGCCCGGCGCCGCGGGTGTGGGCGCAGATCCCCTCCTGGGACTGGCACCGGGCGGGAGTCGACGGGAAGCGCTCGCGCACGATCATCGCCGCCGCGCGCGTTGCCGAGGCGCTGGAACGGACGCTGGCGCTCGGCAACGGTCCGGCCGTCGAGGCGGCGCTTCGCACCGTCCCCGGAATCGGGATCTGGACGGCTGCGGAGATCGCCCAGCGCGCCCACGGCGACGCCGATGCCGTGTCCGTCGGGGACTTCCACCTCGCCGCACACGTCGGGTGGGCGCTCACCGGTCACCGCGTCGACGACGCCCGCATGCTGGAACTGCTCGAGCCCTACCGCCCGCACCGCTTCCGCGCCGTGCGCCTGATCGAACTCGGCGCGCCCCGCCCACCCGCTTTCGGCCCCCGGATGAGCGTCCGCAGTTACTCCGCCTTCTGAGCGCGTTTCTTGATCAACGCACCCATGATCATGGTTTGGAGCGTTTGAGACGCCCTAAACCATGATCATGGGAGCGTTGATCTTGTTAACGCCGGACGGTGAAGTCCTCGGGGTTGGTGGGGGATCGGGGAGGCGGGTCGGCGGCCGGGTGGCCGATGCCGACGGTGCCCAGCGGCTGCCAGCCGTCCGGGAGGTCGAGTACCCGGCGCACCGTGTCGGGGCAGAACAGCGCGGATGAGACCCAGCACGACCCGAGGCCCCGGGCCGCGAGCGAGACGAGCAGGTTCTGGACCGCGGCGCCGCCGGAGACCAGGAACATGCGTTCTTCCGCGGAAGAACGCGCGGGGTCGGGATAGTCGTGGGCGCCGCCGGTGAGCAGGCAGGGTACGACCAGGACGGGAGCGCGGTGCAGGACGTCGCCGCGCCGCAGGCGGCGTTCGATCGCCGCCTCGTCGAAACCGTCGGCCCGCAGGTCGGTGATCCAGGCTTCGCGCATGGCCTCCAGGAAAGCCGCTCGGCGTTCGGTGACGACCACGAAGCGCCAGGGCTGGGTGTGGTGCGGCGCCGGCGCGGTGAGCGCGTCGGCGATGGCCGCCTCCACGGCGGCCGGATCCACCGGGTCTGCCAGGAACGTCCGGACGGTGCGTCGGCCCGCCACGGCAGCCTGCGCACCGGCCTCGAAGGCTTCGGCGGCGCCGACCCGGAAGAGGTCCTCGCTCGCGGCGCGGACCAGCGCCTGCGCCCCGCGGCCGTCGTCGGGAACTGCCTCGTAGCCCCGGATGATCACCACGGGGACGCCGGAGAGCTTGCCCGCCACCAGGTCGGCGGCGGCGGCAAGCTCGTCGGCCTCCGCCATCTCCGTCATGCCGAGCTCGTTGCCGTAGCCGTCGACAGCGCCGATGTGCGAGCGCAGGGCGGCGATCCCGGCAATGCCGATCGCGACGTCGGTGAGGCCCTGGCGCCAGGGGCGGCCGAAGGTGTCGGTGACCACCACGGCGACGTCGCAGCCCCAGCGCGAGCGCAGCCCCTCACGGATGCGCCGGGCTGACGCGTCGGGGTCGGCCGGCAGCAGCGCGATCGTGTCCTTGTCGATGTTGGACGTGTCGACCCCGGCGTTGGCCATCACCAACCCCGAGCGCGTTTCGACGATGCGGGTGCGGCCGCGGGCGGCGACCACGCGGACCATCTCCGCGTCCACCGCCGCCAGCCGGGTGGCTTCGCGATCGTCGCCGGCCGGTACGAGCCGACCCTCCGCCTTGCTGACGACCTTGGAGGTCACGACGACGACGTCGCCGTCCCGGAGTTCGGGTGCCGCGGCGGCGATCAGGGCTGCCAGGTCGTCCCCGGCAGAGATCTCCGGGAGTCCGGATACGGGCTCAACCGACAGCACGTGCGACCTCCAGGGCGGCGGAGGCCAGCGTCGCCGCCTCGACCGGAGTGGGCATCAACAGCGGGAGCGCGATGACGCGCATCCCGGGGATCTGAGCGCTGGCGTCGGCGGTGTCGACCAGCCAGGCGTCGAGCAGTCCGGGGCCGCCCTCGGCGCGCGCGCCGTAATGGCGTCCGACCGCCTCAGCGCTGACCTCGATGCCGGCGCTGCGCAGGCACTGGTCGGCCATGCCGCGTACCGGCGCGCCGCCGATGATCGGGGAGACGCCGACCACCGGCGCGGCAGCGGTCCGGATCGCCTCACGAATCCCGGGAACGGCAAGGATCACGCCCACCGAGACGATCGGGTTCGACGGGGGAAGCACGACGATGTCAGCCTCCGCGATGGCCTCGAGCACCCCGGGCCCCGGCTTGGCCTCCGCGGCGCCCACTGGGATGATCGCCTCCGCCGGCAGCGCCGCGCCGTAGCGCACCCACCACTCCTGGAAGTGGATCGCGCGGCGGCCGGCATCGGGCTCGTCGACCGTCACGTGCGTCTCGACCCGGTCGTCGCTCATCGGCAGCAGCGTGACGCCCGGCTTCCAGCGGGCGCACAGGGCAGCGGTGACCGCGGAGAGCGGGTAGCCCGCGTCGAGCATCTGGGTTCGGACCAGGTGGGTCGCAAGATCGCGGTCGCCGAGGCCGAACCAGGACGGGCCGACCCCGTAGTCGTTCAGCTCGTCGCGAACCGCGAACGTCTCCCCGACGCGTCCCCAGCCGCGCTCTTCATCGAGCCCGCCGCCGAGGGTGTACATGATGGTGTCGAGGTCGGGACAGATCCGCAGCCCGTGCAATGTCACGTCATCGCCGGTGTTGACGATCGCCGTGAGCTGCGCATCAGGGGCCGCGCCGAGCAGGCCGCGCAGGAAGCGGGCACCGCCGAAGCCGCCGGCCAGCACCACGATTCGCATCCGGCAAGTCAACCACTGCACGGTCGCCCGAGGGGTGGACATACGGTTGCGACGTGGGGACCCAGTGGTGAGCGAGTCGCCGGACAAGCACGCCGGCCGTCCGAGCGCGTCGGCCATGCGCCGGGCGTTGCGGCGGGCGCGCGACGGCGTCACCCTGGATGCGACGGAGGCGCTCGTCCTGCTGTGCGCGCAGGGGGATGACTTACGCGACCTCATGGCCAGCGCCGCGCGGGTGCGCGACGCCGGCCTGCAGGCGGCCGGCCGCCCGGGCGTCGTCACCTACAGCAAGAAGGTCTTCATCCCGCTGACCCGGCTGTGCCGCGACCGTTGCCACTACTGCACGTTCGCCACGACCCCGGGCCGCCTTCCCGCGCCGTACCTGTCGCCGGACGAGGTCGTCGCGATCGCGCGCCAGGGTGCCGCCCTCGGGTGCAAGGAGGCGCTCTTCACGCTGGGCGATCAGCCCGAGGACCGCTGGAGCGCGGCCCGGGAGTGGCTGGACGCCCACGGGTACGACTCGACCCTGGGCTACCTGCGGGCGATGGCCATCCGGGTGCTCGAAGAAACCGGACTGCTACCGCATCTGAATCCCGGCGTGCTGACGTGGGAGGACTTCCAGCGGCTCAAGCCCGTCGCCCCGTCGATGGGGATGATGCTGGAGACCACCTCGCGCGCGCTGTTCGACGAGCCCGGCGGGGCCCACTTCGGCAGCCCCGACAAGGATCCCGACGTCCGGCTGCGGGTCATCGAGGACGCCGGCCGCTGCACCGTCGCGTTCACGACCGGGATCCTCGTCGGCATTGGCGAGAGCTTGCAGGACCGGGTCGACGCCCTCTTCGCGCTGCGCCGGATGGCTCGCCAGTACGGCCATCTGCAGGAAGTGCTGATCCAGGGATTTCGCGCCAAGCCCGACACCGCCATGCGCAGCAGTGACGATCTGGAGGCCGACGAACTGCTGGCCGCCATCGCCGTGGCGCGCCTGGTGCTCGGCCCGGGGGCGCGCGTGCAGTCGCCGCCGAACCTGGTCGAGCCCGGCGACGTGGGCCGCCTGCTCGCCGCCGGCGTCGACGATCTCGGCGGGGTCAGCCCGCTCACGCCCGACCACGTGAATCCCGAGCGTCCCTGGCCGCAGCTGGAGGCGCTCAGCGCGTGGTGCGCCGACGCCGGGTTCACCCTGCGCGAGCGGCTCACCGCCCATCCGCCCTACCTCGCCGAGCCGTGGCTCGACCCGCGCCTGCGGGCGCACGTCAGCGCGCTCGTCGATCCGGCGACCGGGCTCGCCCGCGAGGACGCGATCGCGCAGGGCCTGGTGTGGCAGGAACCCGACGGGGGCCTGGCGAGCGCCGGGCGCACCGACCTCGACACCGCCATCGACACCGAAGGCCGGCGCACCGAGACGCGCAGCGATTTCGATTCCGCCTACGGCGATTGGGATTCGCTCGTCGTCTCGCAGCAGGCGCGCACCCGCGGAAGCGCCGCCCCCGCGACGGCGCCCCGCGAGCGGATGCGGCCGGAGTACGCCGCGGCCTTGCGCGCGGCGGAGATCCAGGGCCCGGCGATGAGCGATGCCACCGCGCTGGTGCTCTTCGACCCCGAGCCGGGCGCGGAAATTGACGGGCTGGCTGCCCTTGCGGATGACGTCCGCCGCGAGCGGGTCGGTGACGTCGTCCACTACGTGGTCAACCGCAACATCAACTTCACCAACGTCTGCTACACCGGCTGCCGCTTCTGCGCCTTCGCTCAGCGCCGTAGCGACGCCGACGCGTACAGCCTGTCCCTCGAGGAGGTCGGCAGCCGGGCCGAGCAGGCCTGGGCGGTCGGCGCGAGCGAGGTGTGCATGCAGGGCGGGATCCATCCCGACCTGCCCGGCACGGCCTACTTCGACCTCGCCGCCGAGGTGAAGCGCCGGCTACCCGCCATGCACGTGCATGCCTTCAGCCCGATGGAGGTCGTCAACGGCGCCTCCCGGGCGGCGATGTCGATCGCCGACTGGCTCGCCGCGGCCAAGGAAGCAGGCGTCGACACCCTGCCCGGCACGGCCGCCGAGATTCTCGACGACGACGTGCGCTGGATCCTCACCAAGGGCAAGCTCCCTGCCGCCACCTGGGTCGAGGTCGTCACCACCGCCCACCGGCTCGGCCTGCGTACCAGCTCGACGATGATGTACGGACACGTCGACACCCCGGCGCACTGGCTCGGCCACCTGCGGCTGCTGCGGCGTATCCAGGAAGACACCGGGGGCTTCACCGAGTTCGTGCCGCTCCCGTTCGTGCACCAGAGCGCGCCGCTGTACCTGGCCGGCGTCGCCCGCCCGGGCCCGACGATGACCGAGAACCGGGCGGTGCACGCCATGGCGCGGCTCCTGCTGGCCGGCGCCATCGATCACGTGCAGACGTCGTGGGTGAAGCTCGGCATCGACGGCACCCGCACGATGCTCGCCGGCGGCGCGGACGACCTGGGCGGCACGCTCATGGAGGAGACCATCAGCCGCATGGCCGGCTCCGAGCACGGGTCGCTGAAGTCGGTCGCCGAACTCGAGGAGATCGCGAGGGGAGCGGGGCGCCCGTCGGCTCAGCGCACCACGACCTACGGCGAGATCCCCGTCGAGCGGCAGGAGCTGGCGCGTGCGGCCACGGCCAACCTGCGCCCGCTCTCCCTGCCTCTGGTGAGCACCCAGGTCTGAATCGGCTCACCCCGGGCTGCCGGCGGCGCTTTCCGGCAGCGGGTTAACCATCAACATTCCGTCGCCAGCGCCCGCGTGTCGCGTCAGACACGCCGAGATTCAGGCGGCATTCAGGCGGTGTGGGGGCGAAGTTTCAGTCCGTCCGCCGGTCGGTGAAGCGGGGAGACGGGGCCGCACATCGCGGTTCAGACGCCTGTGCAGCGGAGATGGCTTTGAGTAATTGCTCGAATACTTTTCGGCGAAACAGTTGACGTGGCGTCTCGCAGCCGATGTAATTTCAAGCGTGTCATTCCCCCTGCCGGGGGCTCGGATGCGCTACCGGGCGAGTCTGAGTTGTCGGCGTGGACACCTGCGACTCGCATCCGGCAGTCAATGGGTGCTCGCCAAGGAGTCTCGGAGGAGTCCATGAACGTCGATGTCCAGCCCGAGAGTTTCTTCCTCGATGCCGATGAGGAAGTGCTGGAGTGGCAAGCCAAGGCCCTGTGCTCGCAGACCGATCCGGAAGCTTTCTTTCCGGAAAAGGGTGGCAGCACCCGTGACGCCAAGAAGGTCTGTCACGAGTGCGAGGTCAAGGTCGAGTGCCTGGAATACGCGCTTGCGAACGACGAGCGGTTCGGAATCTGGGGCGGGTTGTCGGAGCGCGAGCGCCGCAAGCTGCGCCGCCGCGCGAGCTGACCTCAGTCTTCCGCGGAAGACTGCGGTCGTTTCCGCAGGTCAGCCGAGCAGGTCAACCCAGGCCTCTCAGCGGTTCAGTCGTCGTAGTCCGCGTCGCCGTGCCCCTCGGGGTCGATGACCTCGGGTCCCACCCCGAGTAGGTCGGCCACCTCGTGGATGAGCACGTCCAGCACCAGTTCGGCCAAATCGTCCGGGTCCAGCGCACGCAGCTCGAGCGGACGCCGATAGAGCACGATCTGGGGCGGTCGGGTGTTGCGTCCGGAACCGCTCGCCGGCATCAGCCGCGATAGCGGTACCTGCTCCGAAAGCGGCTCGAGCGGATCGCCGCCCTCGGCCTCATCGTCCATCTCTGGCTCGGGCGGAGGCACTTCGTCGACCACGAACTCCACCTCGGCCAGTTCCGTCGCCCAGCGATGGTCGAGATGAGCCACGGCCTCCCGCACCACGTCGTCGAACTGATCGGCTCGCGAACGGCTGAGTGGCACGTCGGGCGGGGTGAGACGGCCGCGCAAACCGCGACCGCGGCGGTCGCGAAGGCGCCGCGCCCGCCGAGCGCGGGTGGGATCGGGAGCCATGCGGGCAGCGTACGAGAGCCGGTCGGCGCGACACGGCCGCGCCTCAGTCGCGGCGACGCAAAGCGGGGCTAACGTCACAGCGGTGATGCCCCGGCGCTGCTCCCGCGCGGCGTGCAGCTCGGCCGCCGTCGCCACCCTGACCTACGCGTACGTCGAATCGACGGCCGTACTCGGCCCGCTGTCACCCTTTGTCGAGCCGCACTCGTACGACCTGTGCGCCGCGCACGCCGACCGGCTCACCGTCCCCCGGGGGTGGGCGGTGGTGCGCGTCGAGGGTGAAGCCGCTCCGCAGCCTCCGAGCAATGACGATCTCGAAGCTTTGGCCGATGCGGTGAGGGAGGCCGCGCGTCCGGCGCCGCCTACCACCCCGGGCGTCCGCAGCCGCGGCCACCTTCGCGTTCTACCCGGACCGTAATCAAATAATCGCTCAGAGTCACCCTATTGAGTGTCCCGAGGCAAGTCGACACGCCGATAGGTCGCCAGTCGAACCGGTGGATCGTCGCCGGTACTGGTGAAAGGTGTCCCCGTGCCCGTGCGTCGCCCCGTTTCGCTGCCAAGCCTTTCCGGCACGGTCGGAATGCGTCCTGACCGCACGTACCTGCAGGGCGTCACCTGCACCGCGTGCGGCAGTGGCCGTATCACCCGCATTTCCATGACCCTGACCGACGGTAGCCCCGTCGACTTCACCTCCTGCCACGACTGCGAGCACAAGCACTGGTCCGACAATCGCGGCGATCTCGCTCTGACGGGCGTCCTCGCCCGCACCCGCCGCCAGTAGCGCGCACCCGCTCTCCGGACCCGTTGCCGGATAAGGTCGCCACGTGCGCGACCTATCGAAAATCGTCAAGGCGTACGACATCCGCGGGCTCGTCCCGGAAGAGATCGATGAGGATCTTGCACGCACGGCGGGCGCGGCTTTCGTCCGGCTGACCGGGGCGTCGTCCATCGTGACGGCCCACGACATGCGGGCCTCCTCCGGCCCGCTATCCGCGGCGTTCGCGGAGGGGGCTACCGCGCAGGGGGCCGACGTCGTCGAGGCCGGCCTGGCCTCGACCGACATGCTCTACTTCGCGTCCGGTTCGCTGGACATGCCCGGCGCGATGTTCACCGCCTCCCACAACCCGGCCAAGTACAACGGCATCAAGCTGTGCCGGGCCGGGGCCGCACCCGTCGGTCAGGAGAGCGGGCTCGGTGAGATCCGTGACGCGCTGGAAAACGGGGTCCCTGCCTACGAGGGCGCTCGGGGCAGCGTTTCCCAGCGTGACGTCCTCACCGAATACAGCGCCTTCCTGCATCAGCTCGTGCCCGGGCTCACCGGCATCCGGCCCCTCTCGGTCGTCGTCGACGCCGGCAACGGGATGGGTGGCCACACGGTGCCGACGGTGTTCGCCGATCTGCCCGTCGAGCTGACCGAGATGTACTTCGAGCTCGACGGTTCCTTCCCCCACCACGAGGCCAACCCGATCGACCCGAAGAACACCGCTGACCTGCAGGCGAAGGTGCGCGAGACGGGGGCCGACATCGGCCTGGCCTTCGACGGCGATGCCGACCGGTGCTTCGTGATCGACGAGCGTGGCGAGATCGTTTCCCCGAGCGTCCTGACCGCCCTCATCGCCGTGCGTGAGCTGACCCGGGAGCCGGGTTCGAGGATCATCCACAACCTGATCACCTCCCACGCCGTGCCGGAGATCGTCACCGAGCACGGCGGAGTGCCCGTGCGTACGCGCGTGGGGCACTCGTTCATCAAGGGCGAGATGGCGCGCACGGGGGCGATCTTCGGCGGCGAACATTCCGGCCACTTCTACTTTCGCGACTTCTGGCGGGCCGACTCCGGCATGCTCGCGGCCTTGCACGTGCTCGCCGCGCTCGGCACCCAGCAGGGCCCGCTGTCTGCCATGCTGGCGCAGTACTCGCGGTATGCCGCCAGCGGCGAGATCAACTCCGAAGTGTCCGACCAGGCCGCCGTCATCAAGCAGATCGAGCAGACGTTCGGCGCGCGTCCGGGTACGGAGATCGACCATCTCGACGGGCTGACCGTGCAACTGCCCGACGGAGGATGGTTCAACGTGCGCCCCTCGAATACCGAGCCGCTCCTGCGGCTCAACGTCGAGTCCAAAGACACCGAAGCGATGTCCGCCCTGCGCGACGACGTCCTAGCGATCATCCGCGGAGGCGGTAAGTGAACCTCGATCCGGCGTTGCTGGAGATCCTGGCCTGCCCGAATTGCCACGGGGAGCTGACCGCTGACGAGGCCGCCGAGCGGCTGATCTGCAACGACTGCGGCTATCGCTACCCGGTGCGCGACGACATCCCCGTCATGCTGGTCGACGAGGCGGACAAGCCGGGTGAGGCGGCCGGCCCTGCGGCAGAGGGTGCCTAGCGTGGCGCTGGACGAAACCGTCCTCGACAGCGCCGACAAGCTCACCGCCGCCGATCCCGGCCAGATGCTCCGGGCGGTGGCCACGTCCGGTGCCCAGGTCCGCGAAGCGGCGGCGCTGGCGGTCGACGCCGGGTTGGAGCGGCTCGCCGGCGAGGGCCGTCCGCGGGCGATCGTCGTGCTCGGGATGGGCGGAAGCGGGATCGCGGGAGATGTGCTGGCGGCCGTCTGCGGCAGCGAATGCGCGGTGCCGATCCTGGTCGTGAAGGGCTACACCTTGCCCGGCTGGGTGGGTGCCAACGATCTGGTCTGCGGCGTCTCCTGCTCGGGCAGCACCGAGGAGACACTCTCGGCATTCGGTGAGGCCCAGCGCCGCGGCTGCCGGCTGCTCGGCGTCGGAAGCGCCGATTCACCGCTGTCGTTCATCGCGGAACAGGGCCGGGGGCCGTTCGTCCCGGTGCGTCCCGCGGGCAGGCTTCCCCGTGCGATGGCGTGGGGGCTGTCGGTGCCCTTGCTGCTCGCGGCCGCGCAGCTCGGGCTGGCCGACGTTTCGCCGGACGTGCTGGAAGCCACCGCGTCCCGCCTCGATGAGGTCGCGGCGCTGTGCCGCCCGGCGAGCGACGCCTTCGTCAACCCGGGCAAGGAACTGGCACTCGCGCTGTCCGACACCCTGCTGATGGCCTGGGGCTGCTCGCCGATCACGGCCGTGGCGGCCGCCCGGCTGGCCTGCCAGTGGAGCGAGAACGCGAAGCTGCCGGCCATCGCCGCTGCGCTTCCGGAGGCCAACCACAACCTGGTCGTCTCCTTCGACGGCCCGTACGGGGCGCAGGGTGCGGCCGCCGACATCTTCGCCGATCCGGTGGATACGGCAGGGCGCCTCCGGCTGGTCCTGCTGCGCGATCCGGATGATGAGCATTCCCAGGTCACCAGGCGCGCCGAGGCGTCCAAAGGCATCGCCGAGAACCGCGGGGTGCCGATCACCGAGCTGGTCACGAAGGGGCAGTCGCGGCTCGAGCGGCTCGCGTCGCTCATCGTGCTGATCGATTACGCGTCGGTGTACACGGCGCTCGGCCTCGGCATCGATCCGACCCCGATCGCCGCCATCCAGGATCTCAAGGCGCGCGTCGCCGGCTGAACCCGGGCCGATGGTCCTCTCCAGGTTTTCCCGATCCGTGACGATGCTCGCTGCAGATTTCGCCGGGCTGTGCAGGGATCGGGAACTCCCTCGGAGGTGATCATGCGGTTGACTCGCGAGCATCAGCAAGACCTCCAGCGCCGCGCGCGCCGCCTGGGCTCCGTCGTTCCCCTGTGCTCCGAACTGTGCGGCGGATACGCCGGTGCGGTCGTCCTCGGTGTCCGCGAGCCCATACCGCTGTGGGACGTCGTGATCGGTGCGGCCGCCGGCTTCGTGATCTTGCTCAGCTATCTGCTCGTGCTGCTGCGCGGCAGCGCGGCGCCGCCCGCTTCCGGGGTCCGTGACTGGTCACGCACGCTCCTGGAACGGGTACCCGGCTGGCGTCGGCTGGACGATGTGTCACTTTCCGGTTCCGATGCCGACCACATCGTGGCGACCCCGCTCGGCTTGCTGGTGGTCGTGACGAAGTGGCGCATGGGGAGCGATCAGCAGCCCCGACGTCGCCGCCACGAGAGCGACCTGGCGCTGGCGGCGACGGCCGCGCGACGGGTCCGCCGGCTGACGAGCCTGCCGCCCAACGGGCTCACGGTGCCGGTGTACGCCGCCCTGCTGCTGTGGGGCCCTGGCAACGGCGGGCTTCGCCCCGGCTGGGACGAGGCGACGGGCGTGTACGTGCTGGATGCGAACCAGCCGTGGGCCTGGCCGGCTGAGCTGACCGCGCCCGGCTCCCTCGACGCCGACTGCCGGCCGGCGGAGGGCGAAGAGGCCCTTCGCAAGGTGGGCGGTTGGGCTACCTACCATCAGCGGCGCCTTCAGCTGCGCCGGCTGGCCATCGTCTTGCTTGGCGAGGTACGCCGCGGTGTCGCCGACCGCCGGTCGTCCGTGACCCGCAGCCAGGAGCGCATCATCGCGCGCACGTTGCTGGCCCGCACGCGTTAGGCAGCCGCTTGCGGTCACAACGTGAACCAGACGCGCTTGCCCTCCGGAGTCGGAGCCCAGCCCCACGAAGCGGCGAGCGAGTCGACCAGCAGCAGGCCCCGGCCGCTCGGTGCCTCGTGCGGCGCCTCCCGCGCCTCGACCGGTCCGGGAGCGCCGTCCTGCACGGCGACCCGGACGGCCTGCCCCGTGACGTCGATACGCATCACCGGAGCGGAGTTGGCATGGGCGACGGCGTTGGTCACGAGCTCGCTGGCCAGCAGCTCGGCGATCTCGACCACCGGAGCGTCGAATCCCGTGAGTGTCCGGCGAACCAGGCCACGGGCCAGGCGGGCGCTCGAGGTGCTGGCCGGCAGCTCGTAGGTCGACCCGGTGCTCGCCGGGCTCACGCCGCGGCCGCGGGCCGGCTTGGCGGGATCCATGAGGTCACCTCGCGTCGTGGCGCCGCAGCGCCTGCGCGGCAGTCAAGCGAGGACCTGACTCGACGGTGCCGAACGTGTCGTGGATGAGCGGACAGGTGCCTGCCACGCCCGCGAATACCCAGATTCGGGCCGGGCAAATCCGGGTAGGTCGGATTTTCGGTGGCATTTCCGGTCGGTTCAGCCCGGCGGTGCGAACGGCCCGGGCGGGGTCGGCGACGCAACCTCCGGGATCTCGCGCACCGAGGTCGGGATCTGCGGCTGCTTGTTGAGCTCGACGGCTACCGGAGGCCGCGCAGGAGCTGACCAGCCGGCAACGGGCGGCGGCGCGCCGTAAAGGCGGATCTCCTCCCGCCGGCGGCGTTCTGCCAGCACCGCCGTCAGGTAGGCCCATCCGGGCGTCCCCAGCGGCGGAAGCGGCGTGACGACCGACTGGACCGATGCCACCAGCGCCCCGCCGAGCCGCTCGCGGGCAGCGTCCGACAGCTGCCCGGCCCGACCGAGGAATTGCCGGCACTGCAGGGCGAGGGTGTCATCGAAGCGGGACAGATCGAGCGTGGTGGCCCATCCCGCGAGCGGCGAAGGCATGGGAGGCACGTACGCGCCCGGTGCCGGCAGGCGGACCTGGAGCACGACCGTTCCGGCGAGCAGATCGCCCAACCGCTTGCCACGGGAGGACGACAGCTGAGCAGACGACCGCGACCAGCCCCAGGGAGATGCCGGGCTTTTCGACGAAGACCCCGATCAGGCCTCGCACGAGAGCATGCCGGAACCGCAGCGGTCCGCCGTCGTCGCGGGCGGCCCGCAAGCCCATGGCCGCCTTGCCGATCGTGCGTCCACCCCATGCCGCCTCGAGGACGACCGGGTAGCCGATGAGGACCGCGACCGCCAGGGTGACCGCGACGGCCTGCTGCGCGGCCCCATCGAGGTTGGCGAAGTTTCCCACGAGCGCGTTCAGAAAGCCCAGCGCGAACAGCTGCAGGACGAAATCGATGATCGCGGCGACGGCGCGGCTGCCGATCCGGGCCACCCGCAGGTCGATCGGGACGGCTTCACCGCCGACGAGCGGCGCGTAACCGAGCGCGTAACCGGGGGCGCCCCCAACGGTGTGCTGCGCGCTTGCGGAGGTGCTCACACCCTTAGCATCGCCCAGACGGCCCCAGGGCAAAGCGGACGAAGCACGGGGAAGCGACGGGGGTGCGCGCGTGGATCTCGACGTCTACGTCGCCGCGCACCGCGCCGAGTGGCAACGCCTCGAACTGCTCGTCAGGCGCGCCGGCCATCCGCGCAGCATGGAGCCGGCTGAACTCGACGAGCTCGTCGACCTCTACCAGCGTGCGGCGACCCACCTGTCCGTGGTGCGTACGCGCTCGCCCGACCCGGTCCTGATCGACGCACTCTCCTCGCTGGTGACCCGCGCCCGGGCCGCCACGACCGGAGCGGGGCACATCAGCGCATCGGGGGTTCGGCGCTTCCTCGACGGTCGATTTCGCGTCGGCCCTGTACGTGCGGCGCTGGTGGATTGTCGGGGTGGCGGCCGGCTGCCTGCTGATCTCACTCGGCGTCGGGACGTGGATCGCGAACGACCCGAAGGTCGCCCACTCGTTGGTCCCGGCCTCCCGGGTGCGGATGCTCTGCGACTCGCGAATTCTCGAACTACTACCGCAGCCATCCGGCCGGCTCCTTCGCCGCGCAGGTGTGGACCAACAACGCTCTCGTGGCCGCGGCCGCGATCAGCTTCGGGGCCGTCTTCGGGATCCCGACGGCGTACGTGCTGGTGTCGAACGCGGCGAACGTCGGGGTCGACGGGGGCTACCTCGCGACGTGCGGCAAGACCGGCGAGTTCTTCACGCTGATCCTGCCGCACGGCATGTTGGAACTGACGGCCGTGTTCATCGCCGGCGCCACCGGGCTGCGGATGGGCTGGAAGATCATCGATCCCGGGCCACGCCGGCGCGCGGAAGCGCTGGCGCAGGAGGGACGCGCGGCCGCGGCGATCGCGGTCGGGCTGGTCCTCGTGCTGGCCGTCAGCGGGGTCATCGAAGCGTTCGTGACGCCGTCCGGGCTGCCGCCATGGGCCCGGCTGACCATCGGCGCGCTGGCCGAGATCGGCATGCTGACGGTCATCGTGCGCCTCGGCCGCCGCGCCCGCGACCTCGGTGCCACCGGGGATCTGGCGGGTCTCGACGAGGTCGACCTGGCGCCCGTCTCCGCCCCCTCGTAGCCCGAGCCTTGCGGCTAAAGCAGCCCGGCCGCCTTCAGCGCGAGGTAGCGATCGCTGACGGCGGACGCGAAGTGGTCGGGCGGCACGTCGACCACCTCGACCCCGCGGCGGCGCAGCAGCGCGCCGAGCCGGCGGCGTTCGGCGGACGCGCGTTCGGCTGCCGCGGCGCTGTAGACCGCCTCGGCGCTGCCGCGGGCCGACACCATCTCGGCGACCAGCGGGTCCGCCACAGCGGCGACCATCACCTCGTGACGGCGCAGCAGCGGTTCGAGCGCCGGCAGCAGGCCCTCCTCGACGGTCGCCGCGGTGAGGTCGGTGAACAGCACGACCAGGCACCGGCGACGGGCGAGGCGGAGCAGCTGGCCCACCAATGCCGCGGCGTCGGCCTCGAGCAGAGCGGGTTCGAGCTCGGTCATCGCCTGCGACAGGGTGGCCAGGCTCGCGCGTTGCAGCAGAGCGCGGGGGACGGCGTCGGCGGCGAGCATGTCGACTCGGTCCCCGGCGCGCAGCGCGACGGCGGCCAGCAGCAGCGCCGGCGTCCAAGGCGGCGTCCAGGCGCGGCACGTCCCCGACGCGGGCCGCGCTCGTCCGTCCGGTGTCCAGCGCGACGATCAGCCGGCGGTCGCGCTCCGGGCGGTACTGGCGAACCTGGAGCGCGGTGCCGGTCGCGGTGGCGCCGCGGCGAGCGGAGGCGCGCCAGTCGATGGCGCGGATGTCGTCGCCGCGGACGTAGTCGCGCAGGCTGTCGAATTCGGTGCCGCGGCCGGGGCCCCGGGCAGCGACCATGCCTTCGATCACCCGCAACCGCGACAGTTTCTCCGGTAGCAGCTTGCGTGACGGGAACGCGGGCTGCACCCGAATCCGGCCGCCGACCGCCAGCCCGCGCTGGCGCGCGCCGAGCCCGAGGGGCCCGAAGGTACGGATCGTCACGACGACGGGGGTCCGGTCGCCGCGCCGCGTGGGCACCAGTTGCTGGGCGAACGTGCGCTGCTCGCCGGCGGGGATCCGGGCGTCGACGGTGGGCGGCGTGAGCCCGGCCGAGGGGGGCCACGCGTCGCGGATGCGGGCGCGGACGGTGCGCTGCCCGGCGTTCGCGACGATCAGCTGGGCGGCCGCCGGCTCGCCCAGGCGACCGGACGCGGGGACGCTGCGCCGGATCGCGAGCTGTCGCGGGCTCGCGGCGAGCAGCACGTCGGCAAGCACGGCCAGCAGGAGCGCGCCGTCGACGGCCGCCAGCACGGCGCCCGGAGCTGACGCGACGAGCACCACCAGGGTCAATGCGAGAGCGATGAGTCCGGCGCGTCCGGTGACAGCCATGGGAGCGGCTACGCCTCAGCGCGGCACGGCGACGGTCGCCAGCACCGCATCCAGGACGCTGTCGGCGCTGACGCCCTCGAGCTCGGCCTCCGGGTCGCAGCGTCACCCGGTGTCGCAAAGCCGGCCGGGCCAGCGCCTTGACGTCATCGGGCGTGCAGTAGTCGCGTCCGGACAGCCACGCCCATGCCTTGGCGGCCGCCAGCAGCGCGGTCGCGCCGCGCGGCGAGACCCCCAGCGACAGGGAAGGCGCCACCCGGGTCGCCCGCACGATGTCGACGATGTAGCCGAACATGTCCGGCTCGCACCCGCACCGCCGCGACCGCGGCACGCGCCGCCGCCAGCCCTTCGGCCCCGGCGACGGCCCGCACGCCTGCCGCGCCGAGGTCGCGCGGGTCGAAACCGCCGTGGTGCAAGGCGAGGACGCGCATCTCGTCCTCGCGCGGCGGCACCGGCAGGTTGAGCTTGAGCAGGAACCGGTCGAGCTGCGCCTCGGGGAGCGGGTAGGTGCCCTCGTACTCGACCGGGTTCTGGGTGGCGACGACCATGAACGGCGCCGGCAGCGGCCGCGCCTCGCCCTCGACCGTCACCTGGCGCTCCTCCATCGCCTCCAGCAGCGCCGCCTGGGTCTTCGGCGGGGTGCGGTTGATCTCGTCGGCGAGCAGCACGTTGGTGAAGACCGGCCCGGCGCGAAAGTCGAAGCCGGATGAGCGCGAGTCGAAGACCAGCGAGCCGGTGATGTCGCTCGGCATCAGGTCGGGGGTGAACTGCACGCGCTTGGAGTCGAGCGCGAGGGTGCGCGAGAGCGTGCGCACCAGCAGCGTCTTCGCGACGCCCGGGCACCCCCTCGAGCAGCACGTGGCCCTCGCACAGCAGCGCGACCACCAGGCCGGACACCGCCGCGTCCTGACCGACGACGGCCTTGGCCACCTCGGCGCGCAGCGCGATCAGCGCCTCCCGGGCGTCGGACTCCGGTGGGCCGCTGCTCATCGGCTCGTCATCTCCCTTGCTCGGTCTCTCCAGCCGGTCGAGCTCGTCAGCGAGGCGCACCAGGTCGGCGTCGGACTCGGCGGCACCGTATCCGCTGCCGCCGGAACCGCTGCGTAGAGCAACGCCGACACGGTGGCCGGTTCCTCACCGGTCCGTTCGGCGACCGCGGCGACCAGCGCCTCGGGGGCCAGGTGGGCAGGGTGCGGTTCGAGGTGGACGAGTGCGGCCAGCCGCGCCCGGCTCCCGCTGCGCAGGGCCTCGCCGCAGTGCCGCGCGCCCGCGCGGCGGCGTAGAGCCGGGCCCGACCGAGCACGGTTTCCGCGGCCCGGACGACGACCGGCAGCGGCTCGGTCACGACCGGCCCAGCCGGCGTCCCCGCCAGAACCCGATGACGACCAGCGCGATGGCGATCTGCAGGACGGCCCAGGGCACGGCCTTGGGCAGCAGGCTCGTCAGGGTCGCGCCGCGAGGCGGCGCGGCGCGCGGTGTACCAGGTCAGCCGCGGCTCGCCGGACAGCAGTCCCAGCGCGAGGGCGGCGTTGCCCTGCTGGTCGAGGCGGGCGTTCGTGAGGAAGCCCGCCGAACCGAGCACGGTGATCCGCCCGGCGCCGGGAGCGCTCCCGGCGGGCAGGGCGAGCAGGGCGCCGTCGTAGCAACTGGTGGCCGTGTTGGCGCTGGTGTACCGCGTGCCGCCGAGCCGGGCCGGCGCCGGCGACCGTCGCCGCCGGCAGGTTGCAGCCGGGACAGCGGGTGCGCACGCCGACGCTGGATTCGGGGGACACCTGCGCGACCTCGACGGAACAGGGATCGACCAGTACGACGTCGGCCCCTGACGTCACCAGACGGTCCAGCTCCGAACCGTCGAGCGCCTCGGGAAACGGGACGAGCACGGTCGACCGGGTCCGCTCGCCGCGCCGCGATCGACCTGGACCCTCGCTCGCGCAACAGTACAGCGAGCGCTCGGGTCCCGTCCTGGCCGGCCGACCGGGGGTCGAGCGCGCCGCCCGCCGATTGGCTGTCGTCAGCGCGATCAGCGCCAGCAGCAGCCCAGCAGGCCGACCGCGATGATGGTCAGCCGCCGCCGCGCGCGTCCTGGGGCTGCGCGACGGTGTGCCGCTCGTCGCGAGCAGTCCCGGGGCTTCGGCCTGGCGAGGGAGCCGAACCCGGGGTCGGCACGGTCATCGGGGCGGCGGCGCGGTCGCCGAATCCGCCCGGAACGCCGGCCGGACGGGCCGCGCAGCGGCCGCGCCCGCAGCGCTCATCCAGCTCGGCATCACGGCGTCGTCGGCGACGGTGGCGGGGCGCCGGCCGTACCAGATCTCGCCGAAGGTCTGGGCGCCCCATCCAGAGCCGGTCGCGCAGGTCAGGTCGGCGGCGCCGGCCTCGGCCGCGACCTCTGCCGCCGTTCGCCCGGGACGCGGGTCAATCATGCCGCGCTCCTCGAGCGTGCGCACGACCGCCCGCAGCCGGGCCCGCACGGCCTCGGCCCACTCACCGCGCGCGGCCAGCGCGTCGGCCTCGGCGCGTAACTGGTCGGACGATCCGTCAGCGGGAAGGTCCAGCCCTGTCTGCCCGCTGCGGCGCCGCCTTCCGGACACCCCGCGGCGCTGGGCGAAGAACACCGCGGTGCCGGCTAGCGCGGCGATGATCACCAGCAGGCCCAGGGCTCCGCCGGGCGTGGCGTCGACGATCCGGTGGTAGGCCTCGACCAGCCACCGCCAGACCGCGCTGATCACCCGCTGGACCAAGGACGGGCGAGCCTGCTGATAGATGTGCTTGGACAGTTCGGCGTGGGCGGCGTGGGCGGCCCCGTCTCGGGTCAGCGGGGCAGCATCATCGAGCCTCTTGCTGCGGACCGGACGCTCAGGGCCCTGCCGTTCGCGAGCGGTCTGCGCGAGCGCCAGATCCAGCCCCTCGCGGCGCATCCGGCGGTCGATGTACATGAGGGCGATCGTGCCGGCGATTATCGGCGTCGAGATCGTGCCGCCGATGATGCGCCCCACGGCCAGCAGGACCTCGCCGCCCGCACTGACGTCAGCGCTCGACGTCGTGGAGAACACGTCCGCCCGAGCTGAGCGCGAACAGTGAGAACGGGAGCTGGATGACGCCGGCGATGATCATGGCGACGATGTAGCCGAGCAATCCGATCCCGAGGTGCGCCACCATGAGCCGCGCACCAGCTCGGCCGAGCGGCTCAGCGCGCCGCTCACCGTGGTCTTCTCCAACACGAACACGGACGTCGCGAAGGCGAACAGCACCATGACGTAGATGCCCGGGATGACCAACGGGACGGAGGCGAGCAGGATCAACCCGCGAGCAGGACCAGCCCACCAGCCGCCAGATCCGCCCTTGCAGCCGGTGGACGTGTCGCCGGCGAGATCCGGGTGCCGAGAACGGCCTCGCCGATCACGATGACGACGCGCCGGTCATGATGGCCCAGCAGCAGCGTTATCACGTCGTGGCCCCTGCGGCCCCGCGACCCGCTGACCATTGCTCGCGCCGTGAGCCCACAGGTTAAGCCCAGAACGCCCAGCTGGCCGACCAGGACGATGACGAACGACAGCCCGAGCAGCGTCTTCGGGTTCTGCCGGATGGTGGTGAAAACGCCGTCGAGAATCTCACCGACGGCGAGGGGCCGGAGGGGGATGACGCCAGGCTTCTCCGCGAACGGCGCACTCCAGCCGCCGGCCCCGTAACCCGGCTGCGGCCCGTACCCGGCGGGCCGTATCCCGGTGGCGGCTGAGGCGGTCCGTACTGACTGTCCGTATTGCGGTGGCTGGTACTGGGGTGGCTGGTACTGGGGTGGCTGGTACTGGGGTGGCTGGTACTGGGGTGGCTGGTGCTGGGGTGGCGGGTAGCTGGGTGGCTGGTACTGCGGCGGTCCCTGCTGCCCGGCGCCCGGCTCGGATCCGGAGGGCGCCTGCCACTCCCTTCCCCGGTCCGGAGGCGGGTTTGCCGGTGAGCCTTCGTCCGGTTCCTGATCCATCCAGTTGCGTCCCTCGTGTCCCGCTCCCTCGTGTCCCCCGGTGGCCGCCAAGGTTAACGACCATGGTGCGGCAAGATGCACCATGGTGACGGACGGCTGGCCGTAACGCGCAGCCGTGGCTGACGTGGCTTGAAAGGTGGCGCCCGTTTAATGGCCAACGCCGCACCGCCTCACGCCCTCGATGGCGGGGGTCATATCCGCTCCGCGCGCCCGCATCCTGGTCGTGGACGACGACGCCGCGCTGGCCGAGATGCTCGGGATCGTGCTGCGGCGCGAAGGTTTCCAGCCGGTCTTCGTCGCCAATGGTGATCAGGCGATGGACGTCTTTCATCGGGCCCGGCCCGATGTGGTGTTGCTCGACCTCATGCTCCCGGGCCGTGACGGGCTCGACGTGTGCCGCGACATCCGCGCGGAAAGCGGCGTGCCGATCGTGATGTTGACGGCCCGCTCGGATACCGCTGACGTCGTTCGTGGGCTGGAGGCCGGCGCCGACGACTACGTCGTGAAACCGTTCAAGCCGATGGAGCTGCTCGCCCGGATCAGGGCTCGGCTGCGCCGGCTGACCGGGGATGGTGCCGAACATCTGCGCATCGACGACATCGACATCGACATCGCCAGTCACGACGTCCGGCGAGGCGAGGAGCCTCTGTCGCTGACGCCGCTCGAATTCGACCTGCTCGCCACCCTTGCCCGCAGCCCACGTCAGGTGCTGACCCGCCAAGCCCTGCTGTCGCAGGTGTGGGGCTACCACGACGCTGCCGATACTCGCCTGGTCAACGTCCACGTGCAGCGGTTACGGGCCAAGGTCGAGCGCGACCCCGAGCATCCCCGCATTGTCGTGACCGTTCGCGGCATCGGGTATCGGGCCGGGCCTCCCTGATGTCCCGGGTGACGGTGCGCGGCAGCCTCTCGCGGCTGCGTCCGGGAAGCTGGATCCGGGCCGCGACCCGGGCGTGGCGGCGATCGCTGCGGCTGCGGGTCGTGGCGCTGACACTTCTCCTGTCGAGCATCATCACCGCCCTGCTCGGGCTCTTCCTGATCGATCGCGTCGGACATGGATTGCTGGCCGACAAGCGGCGGGCGGCTCTCGGCGACGTCTCCTCCGGACTGGCGTACGCCCGCGGCCAGCTGGACTCGGCGGCCCGTGCTGATCCGGGCTCCGTCGACGCGCTGGTCGAAACCATCACCACCGAGCTCGGACGTCGCGGAAGCCCGAGTGGGTTGTTCGACGTCGCAGTGCTGCCGAGCAACGGGTCCAGCGACGGCTACCACACCGAGCCGCTGGACACGAGGACATCCCACCGAAGCTGCGCCAGGAAGTACGCGGCGGCGCCGAGGCCGAGACCTACACCGACGTGCGGCGAGCCGGGAAGGTGGAGCGCGCCCTCGTCATCGGCGCACCGCTATCGGCCGCCGTCGGCGGTTACGAGGTCTATTACGTCTTCCCACTGCATACCGAGCAGCAGACGCTTTCCCTGGTCACTCGAGTACTGCTGCTCGGCGGCGCGGGGCTGATCTTCTTGCTCGCCGCCGTCGTCTGGCTGGTCAGTCGACAGGTGGTGACTCCGGTACGCATGGCGGCCCGGATCGCCGAACGCTTCGCGGCCGGACACCTCGCCGAGCGAATGGTGGTGCGGGGCAACGACGAGATCGCCCGGCTGGCCGCGTCGTTCAACGACATGGCCGGGGCGCTGGAGCGCCAGATCGATCAGCTCGAGGAGCTTTCCCGGGCCCAGCGACGCTTCACCGCTGACGTGTCCCATGAGCTGCGCACACCGCTGGCAACGATCCGGATGGCCGCCGACGTCCTCTACGAGTCGCGCGGCGACTTCCCGCCGGCGATGTCGCGTTCGGCGGAGATCCTCACCGGCCAGCTGGAGCGCTTCGAGCGGCTGCTTTCCGACCTGCTCGAGATCAGTCGTTATGACGCTCGCGCCGCCGTGTTGGAGCCGGACACCGTCGATGTGGCGGACCTCGTGCGACATGCCGCCGAGGATTCGCCCACCGGCGGCGGCACGCGCCGGCACCCGGGTCGATGTCGAGATTGATCGACCAGCGCTCCGGACGGCATCTTGCTCGCCGAGGTGGATCCGCCGACGCGTGGACCGGGTGTTGCGCAACCTGCTGGCTAACGCGATCGACCATGCCGAGGGCGCGCCGGTCGAGGTGCGGGTCGGCGCCTCCCCGGAAACCCTCGCCATCCGGGTCCGCGACCACGGGGTCGGCTTCCGCCCGCAGGAGAGTGAGCGCGTCTTTGACCGTTTCTGGCGTGCCGACCCCAGTCGCTCGAGGCTACCGGCGGCACCGGACTCGGCCTGTCGATCGCCTTGGAAGACGCTCGGCTGCACGGCGGCGAGCTGGTGGGCTGGGGCCGCGAGGGGGAGGGCGCCAGCTTCCGGCTGCTTCTCCCGCGTCGCGCCGGAGGGCCGTTGGGTCCGGCACCGCTTGCCCTCACGTCCAGCTCGTCCGCGGTCAGTTTGGCGCGATCGCCATGAGACGGGCGGGCGGCCCGTTGCTCGCTGCTGGCCGTCTTGGCGCTTTGCGTCTTGCTCGTCCAAGGCTGTGGTCTGCGCACGCCCTCCGGGGTTCGGGTCGATCAGCGCTCGGTGAACACCGCTGCGGACGATCCCGACATCCGCAAGTTGCCTCCCGGCCCGGTGCCCGGCGCGACGCCCAGCAGATCGTGCGCGGCTTCCTCGAAGCATCCGCCGCAGACACCGATCACAGCTTCGCCCAGGAATTTCTCGCCGGCGGCTCGGTCTGGAACGACCGGGACGGTGCGACTGTCTACGACCCGGACACGCTCTCCGCGCTCCAGACGACCGTGACCGGTCGAATTGAGCCGGGTACGCCTCACCGCTGAGGGAGTCGGCTCGGTCAGCAGCGGCGGGGCATTCGTACCGCTCCTGAAGCACATCGACGTGACCTACGAGCTTCGCCGGATCGACGGTCAGTGGCGGCTGTCCTTCGCGCCTCCGGGGGTGCTGCTGACCCCGCGTGACCTGACCCGCAGCTATCGGCCGGTGGTGACGTACGACTACAACGCTGATCGGTCCCTGCTGATTGCGGAGCCCGGTTTCGTCGCTTCGGACCGGGCTGGTCTCGCCGGCGCCGCGCTCCACGCCCTGCTCACTGGCTGGGACCTGCCCCGGTGCGGCTGCCACCAGTGGTTTGCCACCCGGTCTTACGGCGCTGGGAAGTGTCGTCGTCCGGGACGGCGCAGCGATCGTCGACCTGGGCCGGGAGGCCTTCAGCGTGCCCCCCGCGCGACGCGGGCTTCTGGTGTCACAGATCGCTCGTCGCTGGCCAGCGTGCCCGGCGTCTTCTCGGTTCGCGTGTTGGTGGAAGAGCGTCCGTACGCGGGGGGGCCGTGCCCGCGAGGATCCCGCCCGATCTGGCAGCCTCCTCGCACGGACCCGCGTCTGCGCTTTCCGGTAACGGTGGCCTGGTGAGCCTGAGCGGGACGCACGCATCTGCGGTGACGTGGGAGGCGGGACGGCAGGCTGCACCAGGCGTACTCGCCGACCCGGTGGCCGCGCCCGGCGGGGCCGGCTCGCCGCGCTGCGGCCACCGGCGCGGGTCGCAGCTCGTCCTGGCCGATGTGACGGGCTCGCAGCAGGTGACGGTCACCTCCCCCTCGCGCGAGACCTGCCGAAACCGGCCTCGGGCGCGATACTCGCACCCCGATGGCTGGACGAGAATCGGATGCTGCTGGCAGTGGACGGCAGCGCTCCCCACTTCAGCTGACCGACGCGCGAAGGGTGGCAAGACGAGTGCCGTCGAGGCAGCCGGCCTGGCGCGCCTCGGGCCGCTCTCCTCGCTTTCGGTCAGCCGAGACGGGACGCGGATCGTCGTCGTCAGCGGGTCCGCCCGGGGAACGCCAGCCATACCTCGGGCGGATCACTCCGTTCCGCTCGGGTCAGGCCGGTGCCGCACGGCGGGCGGTCGACACCGGATGGCGCGCGTACCGACGGTCACTGGCAGACGTGAAGGCGGTGAGTTGGTCCGGCGACCTCGCGCTGACCGTGTTGGGGACGAACACGACTGCGGGCCCCAACGTCGGCTCAGCCCGCGCGACGCTCGTCGCCCTCGACGGCGTCGCCGACCCGGCTCCTCCTGCCGGCCCTGCCATCGCGTTCGTCGTCGCTCGTGGAATCTGCCGGCGCACCAGTCGATCTGGCGACGGCCCCTGGGCGTCCCACGGCTCGTCTGTGCCGGTTCGCGGCGCTGGATACTCGACGGCAGGAGCTGGGCGCCGCGAGCCCGGCCCGCGATCCGTCGTACCCCTGATCGACCGCGCAGCCGACCGTCTCGCTGTCACTGAGATCGCGTTCAGTCAGCAGGTGGGCCGATCGTCGGCCGGAGCGGAACGCTGCGACCTGGCCATGCGCACGCTCTCGGACTTGCTCCTGCCGCGCCGCTGCCCGTGCGGCGGCGCTGATGCGACCACCCGGGCCCGGCGTCGTGCCTCGTGCGGGCTGCCGGGTCTCTGGCCGGCGCGGCCCGCGTCGTACGGCCCTACCCGCGGCCTGCCGGGCTGCCGACCTGTGCGGCGGCGGCTCCCTACGCCGGCGCGGCAGGCGGTTGCTCATCGCCTACAAGGAGCGGCGGCGGCGCGACCTCGCCGGCCTGCTCGCCCGGCGCTCGCCCGGGCAGTGCTTGCCCTGCCGTGCGCGCGGCTCCGTGCGGCCGTGTCGTCCGGGCGGAACCTGCAGTGCTCCTGGTCCCGGTGCCGGCCAGCCGGGCGGCGCGGCGCTCCCGGGGTTTGACCACGTGACCTGCTCTGCAGTCCGCGCTTGCGCGCTGATGCCGCCAGCGCCTGCGGGGCGCGGTGGAGCTGGAGCCCGCTGCCTCGAGCCGGCCCGACGGTTGGCCGACCAGGCGGGTCTTCCCGCTCGCGGCCCGCGCGGCGAATGTCGCGGGCTCGCTGCGCGTCAGGCGTGGCTGGCGCGCCACGGCGGCGCGGTGCGCCACGGCTGGTGCTGGTTGACGATGTGCTCACGTCCGGCGCGACACTGGCCGAAGCGGCTCGTGCGTTGCGGGCCGGCGGATTGCGACGCACAACGCGGCGGTGGTGGCTACTGTCCTTCGTCCCGAGTCCGCGGGGAGCTCTGCCCTGCCAAGTTGGGGCAGAACCGGCTAACGTGACCTGACCGGGTGGTAGCCGTGCTCGACGGCCCGCCCGGTCCGCTTGCCGAGGCAGACCGCCTGCAGGAGACCAGAGCCGGAGAGCAGCCATCCGGGCAGGCCGCGACGGCGAGAGGAGGACGCGTGGACCGAACCGAGCGTGTTGATCAGATCGAGCGGCTCGACATCGTGGTGAAAGGTCGCCGTACCGAGGTCACCGAGCGCTTTCGGGAACACGTGAAAGACAAGCTGGACGACTGGAAAAGCTCGACTCGAAGGCTTATCGGATCGATGTCGAGATCTGCCACGAATCAAACCCGCGTTTGGCGGGCTCCTGCGACCGGGTCGAGCTGACCCTCCGTTCACGGGGTCCGGTCGTGCGCGCCGAGGCCGCGGCACAGGACCCGTACGGCGCGCTCGACATCGCCGTGGCCAAGCTCGAGGAGCGCCTGCGCCGCGCTGCCGACCGTCGCCGCACCCGTCACCAGCAGCACCACGGGCACGCCTCGCAGGTCAGGGGTGCGGCTCGGGTGGAGCCGGAGCCCGGCGACGCGACGTCGGCGGCCCGTGCTGAGGCTGCCGAGGTCGCCGAACCGGCTGCTGCGCCGGCGAGCGCGGATCCCGAGCGAGGCTGCGGGCAGAACGGCGTCCGGTCGGAGGACGGGGTGGTCATGGCCGCGGGCCCGCTCGTCGTCCGCGAGAAGGCGCACGACGCCACCCCGATGTCGCTCGATGACGCCCTGCACCGGATGGAGTTGGTGGGGCACGACTTCTACCTGTTCTGCGACGCCGAGAGCGGGCTTGCCGAGCGTGGTCTACCGCCGCCGCGGCTACACGTACGGGGTGCTGCGGCTGCGAGCGGACGAGGAGGCCGCGGGTAACTGACGCGCGCATCCGCTAAAGGTCCCGGCGGGTCTGACCCGAATAGGCGGGCATTCAGCTTTCCGCACTACGGCACCAGCAGGACATGTGACATGATCCCTTTTGATGATCGGGGAGTGGCCGATACTGCACTATCGAGGGATGTCACCGCCGTGGACGCAGGTGGGGTCCGACTGCGCTGGGCTACGGCCTTCGAGCCGGGGAGGTTCGTCGTGACGGAGCAGCAGGCTTCATCGGCCCCGGCTGAGCCGATCAGGGTGCTGGTCGTGGACGACCATGCACTCTTCCGGCGGGGCCTGCAGATGGTGCTCGGCGCCGAGACCGATATCGAGGTCGTCGGTGAGGCCAGTGACGGCGCCGAGGCGCTGAAGGTCGCCGCCGAGACCACCCCCGACATCGTGCTGATGGACGTCCGGATGCCGAAGCGCGGCGGGATCGACGCCACCATGGCCATCAAGGACGCCGTCCCGAGCACGAAGATCATCATGCTCACGATCAGCGACGAAGAGGCCGACCTGTACGACGCGATCAAGGCCGGCGCGATGGGCTACCTGCTGAAAGAGATCTCGATCGAGGAGGTCGCGAGCGCCGTCCGGGCCGTCTACAACGGGCAGAGCCTGATCAGCCCGTCAATGGCCTCGAAGCTGCTCACCGAGTTCGCCACGATGGTGCGCAAGGACGACGAGCGCCAGCAGGTGCCGACCCCGCGCCTGACCGATCGCGAGATGGAAGTGCTGAAGCTCGTCGCGAAGGGCATGAACAACCGCGATATCGCGAAGAAGCTCTTCATCAGCGAGAACACGGTGAAGAACCACATCCGAAACATCCTCGAGAAGCTTCAGCTGCACTCCCGCATGGAAGCGGTGGTTTACGCGGTGCGGGAAAAGCTGCTCGAAATCACCTGACGTGGCGGCGCGACGCCGGCGTGGCGCGATTGCGGCGGCCGGCGCCATAGCAGCGACAGCCGCCGGCGTGGCGGGGGTGGCCTTCAGCCGATCACCGGTGCTGCGCAAGCAGGCCGGGATGGCGGTCGGCTTCGTCCGCGGGGTCGACCATCCGCCGTCCCCCGCCTGTCCCTCCGACCCTTGCTGCCCGGCCGGATCGTGCTGCTGCCCGGTCGCGGGGAGGTCTTCGTCCGCGATTCCGGCCCGCGCGACGACGAAGCCCCGACCCTGCTGCTACTGCACGGCTGGACGGTCGGCGCCGACCTGAATTTCTTCGCCGTCTACGAGCAGCTCGCCCGCGCCTACCGGGTGATCGCCCTCGACCATCGCGGTCACGGCCGGGGGATGCGCAGCAACGAACCGTTCTCGCTCGAAGACTGTGCCGACGACGCCGCTGCACTGCTCGAGGTGCTCGAAGTAAAGCCCGGCCGGACGATCGCGCTGGGCTATTCCATGGGCGGCCCCGTTGCCTTGCTGCTCGCCCGCCGGCATCCCGGCGTCGTTTCCGCGCTCGTCTCCCAGGCGACGGCGCTGGAGTGGCGGGCCACGCTGGCAGATCGCAGCAAGTGGCGCTTCCTGAGCGTCGCCGAGGTCGGGCTTCGGGTCAGCAGCGGCGACGGGGTGGTCGAGCGGGTGATCGATCAGGCGATCAACGCCTCGCCGCACCTCGAGCCGATCCGTCCCTGGCTGGAGGCCGAGATCCAGCGCGGGCTCGGCCGATCCCTGATCGATGCCGGCCGCGCCCTCTCGCTGTTCGACAGCCGGCCGTGGGCCAAGGAGATCGGCCTTCCCGCGGTCGTTTGCGTGACTACCCGCGATCGCCTGGTCCTGCCGGCCAAGCAACGCGCGCTCGCCCGGGCGCTGCGCGCGGAGGTCCTCGAGATCGACGGGGACCACGACGTGACGCTGGTGGACGGCGACACGTACGCGGCGGTGACCACGGCTCGGTTGATCGCGTCGCCGCTCGGCTTGCCCCGGCAGCCCGATCCGACGACAGGCCCGCGGCTAGCGGCGACGACGCTAGCGCCCGGCGTAGCCGCCGGCCATCCCGGATCGCCAGGCACCAGGCTGTAGAGCCAGGTGTCGCGACGCGGTTCGCCGGGCTGCGCCGGCCGGCCAGTAAGCCCGCCGCAGCCCCTCGGACTGCATCCCAGCCGCTCGGCCAGCGCGATCGAGGCGCCGTTGCCGTCGAAGATGCCGGCCGCGAAGCGGTGGCCCCTGCGCGGCGACCAGCCGAGGGCGAGGCGCACCGCGCGGCGCGCGTATCCCACGGCCCCGCGCCCGGGCCCCAGCCACCAGCCCACCGTCACCGACTCGGAGATCGGCTCGCGGCTGCAGGCGCACGAAACCGCTGCAGCCGATCGCCGGCTCGGTGATCGCGAAGCGCGCCGCCGGTGGCCGGTCCGGCCGGCGGGCGACGTCGAGCCATCGCTCGAAGGTCCTCCGGCTGATCGGCCCGCCACCCCGTCCACGCCAGCACCTCGTCGTCCACCAGGCTCGGGGAGGGCCTCGAGGTCGGCTCCGCGGGCGCCCGGAGCGTGACGACGCCGTCGGTGAGTCGACCGGCGGCGGCACGGGGGCGTCGGTCGGCAGCAGCGTGCCGTCCACCCGTCGAGCCGCTCGCCCCGCCGGCGCAGCAGCCCGCGTACCGGTGAGGCCGATCTCGAAGCCGACGCGCTCGGCGACCCGGCGCGAGGCCTCGTTGCCGACGATCGCCTGCCACTGACCACCTCGTGCCCCAGTCGGCCCGTAGCGAATCGCACACGGCGGACAGCGCCTGCGTCATCACCCCCCGGCCGCCGGCGCCCGGCGCCAGCCAGTAGCCGACCTCGCTGTAACCGTCGCGGAGGATTTGCAGGCTGATGACAACCGGGCAGGGTTTCGGTGCCGGGGTCGGCGATGGCCCAGGTGTACTCGCGGTCGTCAGCCCCGCTCGCCGGGCAATTTCTGGACCAGCGGGTCCTGACAGGCCCGATAAGTCGGCTCGATATCCGGGGTCGCGAGCGGCCGAATGTGCAGCGGCTCGTGGACGATCGCTCCCGGCTGCACGCCGATATCCTGTCGGGCCGGTCGTGTGCCAGCCGACTGGATATCCGTTGCGCGCCTACCATCGTTCTCACCAGGTCTGATACCGGAAGCGAGTCCACGTGGTCCTGCAGAAGATGCTTCGCGCCGGCGAAGGTCGCATCCTGCGCAAACTCAAGGCGCTCGCCGACACCGTCGAGGAGATCGAACCCGACTTCGAGGCACTCTCCGACGACGAGCTGCGTGCGATGACGGGGGAGTTCAAGAAGCGTCTCGAGGACGGCGAGACGCTGGACGATCTACTGCCCGAGGCGTTCGCCACGGTGCGTGAGGCGAGCCGCCGCACGCTCGGCCAGCGCCACTTCCACGTGCAGCTCATGGGCGGTGCGGCGCTGCATCTGGGCAACATCGCCGAGATGAAGACCGGCGAGGGAAAGACCCTCGTATCGACCCTGCCCGTGTACCTGAACGCCCTTGCCGGCAAGGGCGTGCACATCGTGACGGTGAACGACTACCTGGCCAAGCGCGACGCGGAGACGATGGGTCGCGTCCACCGCTTCCTCGGCCTGACGGTCGGCGTGATCCACCCCGCGATGTCGCCTGATCAGCGCAAGCCGGCATACGACTGCGACATCACCTACGGCACCAACAACGAATTCGGCTTCGACTACCTGCGCGACAACATGTCGTGGTCGATCGAGGAAACCGTGCAGCGCGGCCACTACTTCTCGGTCGTTGACGAGGTGGACTCGATCCTGATCGACGAGGCCCGCACCCCGCTGATCATCAGCGGACCCGCTGACCAGCCCACCCGCTGGTACATGGAGTTCGCCCGGATCGCGCCGCTGTTGAAGAAGGACGACGACTACGAGGTCGACGAGAGCAAGCGCACGGTCGCGATCACCGAGGCCGGCGTCGAGAAGGTCGAGGACCAGCTCGGGATCGACAACCTGTACGAGTCGATCAACACCCCGCTGGTGGGCTACCTGAACAACGCGCTCAAGGTCAAGGAGCTCTACAAGCGCGACAAGGACTACATCGTCTCCTACCGGCGAGGTGCTCATCGTCGACGAGTTCACCGGCCGCGTGCTGCAGGGGCGGCGCTACAGCGAGGGCCTGCACCAGGCGATCGAGGCCAAGGAAAGCGTCGAGATCAAGCAGGAGAACCAGACCCTGGCGACGATCACGCTGCAGAACTACTTCCGGCTCTACGAAAAGCTCGCCGGAATGACCGGTACGGCCATGACCGAGGCCTCCGAATTCAGCCAGATCTACAAGCTCGGCGTGGTGCCCATCCCGACCAACATGCCGATGATTCGCCAGGACAAGCCCGACGTCGTCTACAAGACCGAGGAGTCGAAGTTCGCCGCTGTGGTCGAGGACATCGCCGAGCGGTTCGAGGCGGGCCAGCCCGTGCTGGTCGGCACGACGAGCGTGCAGAAGAGCGAGTACCTCTCCCAGCTGCTGACCAAGCGCGGGGTGACGCACGAGGTGCTCAACGCCAAGCAGCACGATCGTGAGGCGCTGATCGTCGCTCAGGCGGGCCGGCTGAAGGCCGTCACGGTCGCGACGAACATGGCCGGCCGCGGAACCGACATCATGCTCGGCGGCAACCCGGAATTCCTCGCTGACCACGAGCTCCGCCAGCGTGGGCTGACCCCCGTGGACACCCCCGAGGACTACGAGACGGCGTGGACCGACGAACTCGACCGCAAGCGCAAGGAGGTCCTGGCCGAGCACGAGGAAGTGGTGGAGCTCGGCGGCCTCTACGTGCTCGGCACCGAGCGACACGAGTCGCGGCGGATCGACAACCAGCTGCGCGGGCGTTCCGGCCGCCAGGGAGACCCGGGGGAGTCGCGCTTCTACCTCTCCCTCGGCGATGACCTCATGCGCCTGTTCAACGCGGCAGCCGTCGAGTCGATCATGAACAGGCTGGCGATCCCGGACGACGTTCCGATCGAGTCCAAGCTCGTGACCCGGGCCATCCGCTCCGCGCAGACGCAGGTTGAGCAGCAGAACTTCGAAATCCGCAAGAACGTCCTGAAGTACGACGAGGTTCTCAACAAGCAGCGCATGGTCATCTACGGCGAGCGCCGCCGCGTGCTCGAAGGTGAGGACCTGCACGAGCAGGCCCGCCACTTCCTTTCCGACACGGTGACCGGCTACGTGTCCGCGGCGACCGCCGAGGGCTACCCCGAAGAGTGGGATCTCGATCAGCTGTGGACGGCGCTCGGCACCCTCTATCCGGTCGGGGTCGAGGTGCCCGTCCCCGGCGACCGGGAGGGGCTGACCGCCGAGGGGCTCGTCGAGGACCTGCTCGAAGACGCCGCCGAGGCCTACGACCGCCGGGAGGCCAGCCTCGGTGAGGCGCCCGACGGCACGCCGGTGCTCCGGGAACTGGAGCGCCGGGTGGTGCTCTCGGTGCTCGACCGCAAGTGGCGCGAGCACCTGTACGAGATGGACTACCTGCAGGAGGGCATCGGCCTGCGCGCGATGGGCCAGCGCGACCCGCTGGTCGAGTATCAGCGCGAGGGCTTCGACATGTTCGGCTCGATGATGGACGCGATCAAGGAGGAGTCGGTGGGCTTCCTCTTCAACGTCGAGGTCCAGATGGTCGAGGAACCGTCGGGTGAGGTCGAAGCCGAACCGGTAGCGCCCGTGATGGTCCAGGGCTGGGTGAACGACGCGCCGGGTGCCGGCACCCCAGGGGCCCCGGGCGAACCGGCTCCCCCGGCTGCGCCGGCCGCCCCGCGCGTTCCCCTGGCGAAGGGTTTCGACGGAGGGGCGCGGCCGCGAGCCCTGACGTACACGGCCCCGACGGTGGACGGCGACGGTGCGGTGATCTCCTCGCCAGGAGGAACGGACCTCGGCGATGGCGTCATCGATGCGACGGGCGGCAAACCCGGCCGCAACGACCCCTGCCCGTGTGGCTCGGGCCGCAAGTACAAGCGCTGCCACGGCGACCCGGCGCGGCGCTCCACGGCCTGACCCGGCGGCTACGGGGGTTCAGGCCGTTCACCCGGCTTGCAGCCGGGTGACGATCCACTGCCCGCCGCGCCGCTCCATCCGGATCGCCATGACGCGCACCCGGCCGCGCGCGAGGTCTCGGGTGAGGGCACACACCTCGGCCACTCCGGGAGACGGCTCGCTCAGCCGCACGCGTAAGAGCTGCTGCCGCTGACCGGTCGGACGCCGGGGTGCGCGGCGCTCGAGGTCGTACTGCAGGTGAGCGCTGGTCCAGCGGGACAGCTGACTCGGTGGGCGCCAGCCGGACAGCACCTCCAGCAGGCCGCGGGCGACCACCACGGCCGTCCGCGCCGCTTCGTCGGCTGAATCGCTGGGCGGATCGGCGATCCAGTGATCGGCAGAGACCGGCGAACCGGTCCGCAGCGCGAGCGCGCCGTCGGTCTGCCAGGTATCGCTCGTAGGTCGGCGCACCGAACGGCCGGCGCGCGGCCGGCGCGGCTCGATCGGGATGACCGCGGCGGCCTGCTCCGGCCCGGCGTTCTCATCGGAGGGCTCGGGCGCCGCCGCAGTGACCGCTGCGCTCATGGCACGCGCCGTGGGATGACCAGGCGCTCGCCGACCAGGAGCAGCCCCGGATCTGATCCGATTTCCTGGCGGTTGGCCGCGTACCACTCCTGCCACGCGCGCGTGATGCGCGCCGGGGTGCTGCCGGCGGGGAGGCGGCCCGCGGCCAAAGCCCAGAGCGTGTCACCCGGTTGAACCCGGTAGCTGGCCGCCGGTGCCGGCCGGGTAGTCGCCAGCGGTTGTGGGTGCGGTTGTGGGTGCGGTTGTGGGTGCGGTTGCGGGTGCGGTGGTGCCGGCGGGGCGGCGGTAGGGCTCGGAATGCTCACGTCGGGCCGATCCAGGTCAAGCAGAGCCGGCAGGTCGGGCGGCGCGAGCACCGGCGCGGGAACGGGGGCGAGGCTGGGCTGGCCGCTGGCCGCCACCGCCGGAGCAGGTGCGCCGCCCGCCACCGCAGGCCCCGCCGTGCCGACCGTGAGAGCCGCCCCAAGAAGTGCCCGCAGCAGGCCGCGGGCGAAGCGGGGGGTGAGCGCCTCGGCCGCGGACCTGGTGGCCCGTCCCATCGCGTGCGCGCTCGTCGCGAGCAGCGACAAGCCCGTCACGACGAACAGCCACGCGACGATCAGCCATCCAGCGCATCCGGCGAGCAAGGAGAGCGCGCGCTGAGGGTCGGCCAGCAGCCACGACCACCAGGCAGCCCACCCGCCGGAGGGCGGAGCCGGAGCCCATCGGGGCGTCGCGACCAGAAATCCGCCGCAACTCGCGAGCAGTGCGCAGGCTCGCCCGTGCTTCATATAACCCCCCGTAGCCACCATTTGCTTACGTTTGCTTGTGTACAGCTCCGTTACTCCCGGGTCAACTCAGTAGAGTGAGCTGTGGACGAAGGGGGAGGGTTGCCATGCGATGGGAGGCGTTGTTTGCCGACCTGGAGGCCGAGATCGACGCTGAGGCCGATGCCGAGCGTCGTAGCGAGATCGCCGAGCGCATTCGCGCCGAGTTCGGCCGGCTCCGGCTGATCGATCGGCTCCAGCCGCTGCTCGGGCACCGGGATCAGTCGATCCGGGTCGGGTTGCCGGCGCACGAAGCGGTCACCGGGTCGGTCCTGTCGCTCGGCGCCGACTGGGTGCTGCTCTCCCAGTACCCGAGTTCGGAGGGCGAGTGGCTGGTCCCGCTCGCCGCCGTGCAGTGGATCGAAGGTTTGGGGCCGGCGTCCGCCGAGCCGGGATGGGAAGGCAAGGTCGGCGCCCGGCTTTCTCTGCGCATCGCGTTGAGACGCATCGTGCGGGACCGTTCCGTCGTCGCCTTGAGCCTGCTCGGCGGCCAGATTCGGCATGGTCGGCTGGCGCGCGTCGGCGCCGATCACGTCGCCTTGGAGTCAGCCGAGGGTGGTCATCGTGCAGGTTCCAGCGTGACAATCCCGCTCACGGCGATCGCCTGCCTGCGGCGGGGATAGCCGCGACAGCAGTGCGGGAGTCAGCCGGCGGGCGCCGTCTCGCCCCGGCCGAGGGGATTGGCCCGGATGAACGCCTCGGTCTCGGAGTAGGCGCGCTCGATGTAGGCCTCGAGTTCGCTGCGCTCCACCCGCCACTGGCCACGGCCGCCGATCTTGATCGCCCGCAACTCGTTGTTGCGCACCAAGGCGTAGGCCTGACTCGCCGAGATGTTCAGGATCTCGGCGACGTCGCTGAGCTGAAGAAAGCGCTGTTCCATCGGTTATCCATCCCTCGCTTCCGTTGAGCCCAGTGTGCCCTCGGTGGCACCGATTTGCCTCGGCCTGTGGAAAACCAGGGACTGACAGTGGTAACGGTTACAGTGCGTAGCACATCCCCGTGACAGACCTCGACCTGCTGTTGTGACCGAAAACCCCTGTAATGGTGGAAAAGGAGCACGATGACCCAGGTGCTCACGCGGCCAGGTACGCCGCGCGAAAGGGGCGAATCCGATCACGCTGTGCATTCGCCGCCTTCGCCGGCCGGACGCCGGCTTCAACGTCCACGGTGGCGCGACGCGCGGCTGATGACGGGCATCCTGATCGTCCTGGCGTCGGTGGCGCTCGGTGGCCGCCTGATCGGTACGGCGTCGCATACCACCGGGTGGTTGAGCGTGACCCGCTCGCTCCCTGCCGGTCACGTGCTGGAGGCGGGCGATCTGCGCACGGTCCAGGCGCACCTACCGGCGTCCGCGGGCGGCCGTTACTTCGCGTCCGATCCTGCGGCGCTCGTCGGCAAGACCCTGGCCTCCCGGGTCCAGGCCGGGGCGCTGCTCCCTGCAGATGCGGTGGCCGCCGCGGCTCACGCCGAGAGCCGGATCGTCCCGATCGTGGTGCGTTCCGGCCGGGTCGCCGAGTTGAACGCGGGTGACCGGGTCGATGTCTATGTGCTGGCGAAAACGACCGGCGCCGCCAACGGCCGTGAGGTGAGGGTGCTGTCCGGTGCCGAGTTCGTCGCTGAGGATGTGTTGACCTCGGGGGATACGTCGGTCCAGCTGCGAGTGGCTCCGCAGGACGCGATCACGGCGGTCGCCGCCAGCCAATCCGGCCGGGTGGACGTCGTCCGGATCGACGGCTCCTCCGATCGCCCCAGCGACCCAGGTCCGTCCAGCGTCGACGGGTTCGGGAGCAGTTGAGGTGACTGATATCCCGGCGGCGTTCGACGACGGCTACGACGAGGCGCCCGGCGGCGGGCCGCTGACCGTGCTGACCGCGGTCGCGGCGCCGTCGGTCGAGGCGGAACTCGTCGCCGGCTTCGCCGATCCGGGGCTCGGCGTTCTGGTCGTTCGTCGCTGCGTCGACCTGGTGGAGCTGCTCGCGGCTGCTGCGGTGGGCTCGGCCCGCGCCGCCCTCGTGAGCGCCGACCTGCGCGGTCTTGACCGGGAGTCGCTGGCGCAGCTCGCGTCGCGCGGGCTCGCTCTCGTCGGCCTGGCCCCGGACGAAGCCGGCGAGCGGCTGCTGCGCCAGCTCGGAGCCGCCTACGTCGTTCCCGGGGGAGCGCCGGCTGAGCAGGTGGCCGGGGCGCTGCGGGCAGCGGCGGCGGCCGGTCCGCAAGTCGCCGTGTCCGAGCCATCCCTGCGTGGTCCGCTGACCGGTTGGGCCGCGCCGACGCAGGCCGCGGCCGAGACGGTGGGTCCCGGCACGGTGCTCGCCGTCTGGGGGCCGGCGGGTGCGCCGGGTCGCACGACCATCGCGCTGGGTCTTGCCGACGCGCTCGCCCGGCGCGGGATTTCGACGCTGCTCATCGACGCCGATCCCTACGGCGGCTGCGCGGCGACGCTCACGGGATTGCTGGACGAAGCGCCCGGGCTTGCGGCGGCTTGCCGCGCGGCCAACGCCGGCGGTCTCGACGTCGCTCGGCTGGCCGCATGCTGCCGGATGGTGGGCGCCGACCTGCGAGTGCTGACCGGGCTCAGCGATCCCCGCCGGTGGCCTGAGCTGCGCGCGTCCGCCTTCGAGGTGGTGCTCGGTCTTGGGCGCTGGTTGGCCGACGTCACGGTGGTCGATTGCGGGTTCAGCCTCGAGGAGGACGAAGAACTCTCATACGACACGGCCGCACCGCGTCGCAACGCCGCGACGCTGACGGCGCTGCGCGCCGCGGATCGTGTCATCGCCGTCGGCAGCGCCGATCCCGTCGGGCTCTCACGGCTGATCCGCGACCTGCCTCGGCTTGCCGTCGTGCTCGAGGCGGGCGGCGAATCGGCATCGCCGCAGCGGGTGCTCGTCGTGGCCAACCGGCTGCGCGAAGGGTTGCTGCCGGGCAGTCCCCGCCGTCAGGTCGAGCAGGCGCTCGCACCGCACGCAGCTGGAGAGCTTTCGCCGGTATTCGCGGCCGTGCCGTTGGACACAGTGGCCGCCGACGCGGCGCACGGTCGCGGCCAATTGCTCTCGGAGGCAGCGCCCGGCTCGAAGATCGTCGCCGCCTGCGCCGCGCTCGCCGACGCCCTGCAGCCCCCCACGAGCAGGAGAAACGCCGCGCCGCGCCGGGTCTGGCGGCCTTCCCTGCGGGGCCGTCATCGAGGCAGCATGGTCGAACGCTAGTTGTCGGGCAGGTGTCCGGCCGGTTACGGGGTGACGCTCCTCACATGCGCAGATGACCAATTCCTGTGTGACGATCGATGTTGTGCCGCTCTTTGCCGGGAGCCTCCCCACGGGCCAACGTGTCGGGTTCATTCGTGGCTGAACCGCGTCGCGGCATCGTCCTGGGTGCCGGTGGCGTGCTCGGCGCGGCATGGACGATGGGCGCGCTCAGCGTCCTGGCCGACGAGGCCGGCTTCGAGGCTTCCTCGGCAGACGTCGTCGTCGGTACCAGCGCCGGTGCTGTCCTGGCCAGTTTCATCAGCCGGGGCGTCGACACCGCGCAGCTGGCTCGCCACCAGCGCGGCAAGGTGGCTCCCGGCGATCCCACGGTCGACTACGACTACGACGCTGCCGGGCCGCTGCCCCCGAGCCCGCGCTGGGGAACCATCGGCTCTCGCCGGCTGCTCGCCGCGACAGCCCGCCGCCCCCGCCGGATCCCCCCTGCAGCTGCCCTCTCTGCCATGCTGCCGATCGGTCGCGGTTCGCTCGAGCCCATTGGCAAGCTGGTTCAGGGCCCCGAGGGGCAGGAGCCGCCATGGCCGACCAGCCCGCAGCTGTGGATCGTCGCCACGGATTTCGAGACGGGACGGCGCACGGTCTTCGGCAGGGAAGGCGCGCCTGAGGCGACCGTCTCGGAGGCCGTCATGGCCTCCTGCGCCATCCCGGCCTGGTATCAGCCGATGGTGATCCGCGGTCGCCGCTATGTCGACGGAGGCACGTTCTCGGCTACCTCGGCCGATCTGCTGGTACGCCTGCAGCTGGACGAGGTGTACGTGCTCGCGCCCATGGCCTCGTTCGAGCTCGACTGCCCGTCCTCGGCCCTCGCGCGTATCGAACGCCAGCTGCGGCGGGCGACGACGCGGAGGCTGAAACGAGAAGCAGACAAGCTTCGGGCCGAGGGCACGTCAGTGACCATGCTGGCCCCGGGTCCGGAAGACCTCGAGGTCATCGGGGCCAACATGATGGATCCCCGGCGCCGGGTCGAGGTGTTCGAGACCGCGGTACGCACCACGTCGCGCTCGCTGGGTGCCGCTCTGGCGCCCGCCAAGCAGGGGGGGCTTCCCGCCGCGGGATGATCGGGCCCCATGAGGGTCTACCTGCCGGCCACTGTGAGCTCCATCGCCGCCGCGCTCGCTCAAGGATCCGCGCGGGAGCTGGAGCCCGGTCGCGGTTTCGCTGTCACCCCTGGCCTGCGGGAGTGGTACGCCAGTGGAGACACCGAGGAACTCGAATACATCGCACTGTCGCTGGCAGCTGCCGCCAGCGTGCGTCTGATCAGCGCGGATCCGCAGGTCGCGCGGCGACGGGTCGTGGTCGCCGCTGACGTCGACCCGTCCGCGGTCGAGATCACCGAGGACGGAACGCGCGCGTCACGCGGCCAGATCGGCGTGACGCGACCGGTCGCCTTCGGCCGGGTAGCTGCGGTGCACGTAGATGACGACACCGCGGTCGACGCCGTCCGTGCCGCGGCACTCGATCCGTCGGATGAGTTCGCCGCGGAGGAGGCCGCCGACCACGAGCTGCTCTGGTACGCGACTCAAGAAGTGGACGAGCTGCTGGTGCGTCTTCAGGTGCATTAGGACGGCGGGGCGCCCTGGCCGCTTACTTGTCGGGAGGCGTGCCTCGGCCCGGCAGGACCGTCACCAGCAGCATCGCTCCGAAGAACGCGGCCAGCATGTAGAAACTCTGTGACAGGATCAGCCGGCCGCCGCTCTGGACCGACTGACCGATCAGAAAGAACCCGATCGTCAACCCGAGCATGACGGCGGCAAATGCCCCGCGGGCCATGACGTCTCCTTCGGGTGTGGTGCCTCGACTGGAGATACCTTAGCCCGCCGCCGCGTCAATGGGCGCCTGGGGCCGTGCGAGGCGGCGATCAGCCCCTCAGGTCGCGTGCCAGCGAGGCGGTACGGGCAGGGACGGGGATGCGCGGCGCGAGCGCCTGGCGCGATGCCGGCTGGATGACCCCCTCCGCGGCAGCCTTCGCGACCGCCGAATCGGCGCGCTCGGCCAGCAGGTCAGCGGGTACCGGCCTGGACAGGAAAAAGCCCTGCGCCAGGTCGCAGCCGGCCAGGTGGAGCGCGGCGAGCTGCTCGGCCGTCTCCACCCCCTCCGCGACGACCGTCAGGCCGAGGCCGTGTGCGAGCGCCACCGTCGCTCCCACGATGGTGGCGGCAGCCTCGTCCTCGAGCATGTCGGCGACGAACGCCCGGTCGAGTTTGACCTCCGCAACGTCGATGCGGCGCAGGAAGGTCAGGCTGGCGTAACCGGTGCCGAAGTCATCGACGGACAGGCGAACGCCGAGGTCGCGCAGGCGCGCCAGGACCGACTCGCAGATCTCGGTGTCGTTCATGGCTGCGGTCTCGGTGATCTCCAGCACCAGCTTGCGGGCCGGGAGGCCATGGCGGGCGAGGATACGGGCGACCTCGTCCGGGAGGTCGCGGTGCATGAGGTTGCGGGCCGACAGGTTCACGGCGACGCCGACCCCGTGCAGGGAGGCGTCGGACTGCCAGCTGACGCAGCAGCGCACGGCTTCCTCGAGCACCTTGGCGGTGAACGGGCCGATCAGTGCGCTGTGCTCGATCACCGGCACGAACTCGGCAGGGGAGAGGTTTCCGCGCGTCGGGTGGCGCCAGCGGACGAGGGCCTCCACGTTGCCCGGCAAACCGGTGCGAAGGTCGAGCTGAGGCTGGAAGTGCAGGTGGAGCTGATCGTCGACGTCGAGGGCGCTCTGCAGGTCGGCCAGCAGTCCGAGCCGCTCGGGGCTGGCCAGATCCTGCGAGGGGTCGTAGTGCACGACGCTGTCGCCCCGGCGTTTGGCGTCATACATGGCGACGTCGGCGCAGCGCAGCAGGCTGTCGATGGTCGTGCCGTCGTCGGGATAGATCGCGACGCCCGCGCTCGCCTCGACGGCCAGCCGCAGACCGTCGATGGTGACCGGCACGCTGATCCGCTCGACCAGGGTGGCGGCCAGCCGGCCCGCGTCGATCTCACCTTCGAGCCGGTCGAGCAGCACCACGAACTCGTCGCCGCCGAGCCGGGCCACACAGTCGCTGGTCCGCACCGAGGACGCCAGCCGGCTGCCGATCTCGACCAGCAGCTGGTCTCCGGCGGCATGGCCGAGCGTGTCGTTGACGTTCTTGAAACCGTTCAGGTCAAGCAGGATCAGCGCGCACCGGGTGCCCGCGGTGGACGCAGCCACGAGGGTGCGGTCGGCGTTCTCGGCCAGCAACGCGCGGTTCGGCAGGCCGGTGAGTGTGTCGTGCTGGGCCGTGTGCAGCTGCTCGGCGTGGGCCAGCACCGTCTCGAGCGCGGCCGCCGTCGTATTGGCGAAGGTGACCAGGACGTCGCGCTCCTGGCGGGTCAGCCGTCCGGACTGCGCCACGTCAAGGGCCAGGAAGCCGAGGCTGCCCTTGCGGCCGATGAGCTCGACGACGACGCCGCTCTCCTCGACGCTCGGCTCCACCTGCGCGATCAGCCGCTGAGCGGAGGGCTCGGACAGGCGCAGTTGAACGCTTCGGGCGCCGAAGAGGTCAGCGGCGCGGCGGCGAACCTCATCGGTCATCTCGACCAGCGAGAGCGCGGGCATCGACGCGCTAGCTGCGGCCAGTCGGCGAAGCGCGTCACGCTCGGTGCCCTTGTGCATCTGCCGGTCGTTCGCCTGCCAGATCAGGATGAACAGCAGCGGAAGGGCGAGCAGGCTGGACCGGCTGTATCGCCAGGCGGCGAGGCAGAGCAAGCTCAGAACGATGTTGGCGCCGCTGTTCGCGAGGTAGCCGAAGGCGGTCGAGCGGGCCACTGTGAGCCAGCGGCCACCTCCCGTGGCGCTGACCGCTCCTGCGACCCAGCAGCTCAGGACGATCGTGGCGACGAGCCCCGTGACGGCCAGGGCGGGCCAGCTGGCGGGGGAGCCGATCTCGATCCCTAACGGCCGCACCATCAGCAGGAACGCTCCGGCAGCGGCATACACCGTGAGTGGGGTGTTGAGCGTGTTGAACAGCGTGCGCCGCCAGTCGCGCCCTCGGTAACGGTGCTCGACGAAGATGGCCAGCGTCTTCATCAGGACCAGCAGTGGCAGCGGAACGAACACCAGCCCGAGGATGAGGCTGGTTTCGCCCCAGGCCAGGCCGAAGCGCCGGGCACCGAGCGCGACCTGGACCTCAGCGAGCTCGCAACCGAGCGCGAGGGCCAGGTTTGCGGCGACAGCGGCGACCGGAAGCGTCCAGTCCATGGACGACCACTGGACGAGCGCGCCGCCGACGGCGGCGAGCCCCAGCAGGGAGGTGATGGCGATCAGCCGGTCGATGGGCGCAAGGCGGGAACGCCGTAGCCGCGCCGCGGCCGAGGAAGGGGTTGGCTCGGCGGCGGACGCAGGCTCCTCGCGAACGGCTCCCCCGTCCGCCATCGCGCTCACAGGTTGATCTTTCGGAACGCTCAGGCAGCTGCCCAATGGGCTGTTCGGAGTACTCCGCGTCGGCCGCCAGTGTGGTGCATCCGGGAAGTGCTTCAGTTTTGGCCGGCCGGCGACGAACGAGAACCATCAGCTTCCGCCTTCGGACATGACGAAGGCCGGACCCGCGGTGTTGCAGCACCGAGTGCCCGGCCTTAGCCACGAGAGAAAGGATTCAACTACCACCGAGGACTACGCATTGCGGCACCCCCTCTTCCACCACGGCACCCGGCACGAGTGCTACCTGTTTACTTAACGGGTTAACTGACGCGCTGCTAGCAGCGATGACTAAATGTCGCGTTGACAAAACGGACATTTGGTGGCGACACGCCCAACACCTGAAGATAAACCACCCGACCGGATGAATGGTCGGGGGCTTCAGGCTGCCCGGAATCGGGCGTCCCGCCCCGGTATAGCAGGTCGAGCTTGACTACCGTGCGTGACTGAACGTGCGCCGTCCACGGCACCCGTCCCGGACTAGACCTGGCCGGTACGCCTCCCGCGCACACCGTCGACCAACGCGAAGACGACTGCGGCAAATCCAAGCGCACCCATCCATCCGACGGCGAGTCGTGCGTCGATCGCGGTGGCGAGCCCGCCCGCCGCCAGCACTCCCAGGCCCTGGCCGACCAACATTCCGGTACCCACCAGACCAAGTGCCCGTCCCCGCACCTGGGGGGCCACCAGGGCGACGAACGCCGTGCTCGCCAGGACGTTGAAGGCGAGCCCGAGCCCGGAGAGCAGTCCCATGGCGATCAGGACGCCGAGTGGCGGCCGACCCAGCCCGATCAGCAGGGGCGCGAGCGACAGGAGGGCCAGCAGCTGCATGGCGCTCTGGCGGCGCTGGGCGGGTACCCGGGTGGCGAGCAGGGCCCCCACGACCGTGCCGGCGGGTTGTGCCGCAAGCAGTACGCCGACCGCCCAGGCCGCCGACCGGGTGTCGCGGGCGAGCGGCGCACCGAGCGCCTCGAAGCTGATCACGAAGGTCGATGACGCCCAGGCCAGCAGAGCGAGCGAGCGCAGGCCCGGATTGCCCAGCACCAGGTGGACCGACAGTCGCGCGTCGCCCATCGCATGCGACCACCAGCGGCGGTGGTGAGTATCTGGGACTCGCCGCGGCAGCCGGGCGGGCGCGTAGCCCGCGCGCGACGAGGATCGCCGATGCGACGAACGTCACCGCGTCCAGGATCAGCAGGACCGACGGCGAAAGCCCGATCAGCAGCACACCGGCCATCCCGAAGCCGCCGACCTGCGCCGCCTGGACGAGGATCTGGGAGAACGCGTAGCCGATGGGGTAGCGCTCAGCGGACAGCACGTCGGGAAGCAGCGCTCCGCGGGCGGCCTCGAATGGTGCCTCGAAGAGTCCGGCGAGCGCCAGCAGCACCAGAGCCAGCGGCAGCGGGATCGAGGGAATGGCGATCAGACCGATCAGCGGCGCCCGCACGAGGTCGGACGCGATCATGACCGACCGGCGCGGGCGCCGGTCGGCGAGGCCTGACAGCAAGGGCCCGCCGATGGCGGCCGGAACGAAGGTCAGGGCGTAAGCGATCGCGGCCTGCAGCGCCGAGTCGGTGCGGTTGAAGACCAGCACCGAGAGCGCAACGCGGGCTAGCTGGTCGCCGGCCAACGAGAAGAACTGCGTGATGATGAGGGTGCGGAATTCGAGATTGCGCAGCAGCGAGAGCATCGAAATGCGGCCCGCCGCCGACCGGCGCGGAGGCGGGCCCGGGCGCACGAAGCGTTCCCGTTGCCCGGGGAGCCCTCGGCCGGCACTGGAGGGAAAACCCGCGGACACCCCGAGCGGCGGCGCTTCAGCGGGCGTGCGAGGGCGCTCCGGCGGCGCCATTGCGGGCACCCCAGGAGGTTCTCCGGCCACGCTCCAACCCCCCCTCTCGCCGCATTTGTCGCCCTAGGCAGTATGTCGGTTACGGTCCCGGACAGTGCAGTCCGACCGTGAAATACGTGAGCGTCCGTTATTTGCTCGCTGATTCAGCCGTGGACCCACCTCCAGGGTGCCTCGTCAGGTCGGATCGGGTTGGAGTAAGCAAGCGACATGAAGATGCGCACGCTGGGCCGCACCGGGGTCAAGGTCAGTCCGCTCTGCCTGGGCGCGATGATGTTCGGCCAGTGGGGCAATCCGGACCATGACGAGTCGGTCCGCATCATCCATCGGGCACTGGAAGCCGGCATCAACTTCATCGACACCGCGGATGTCTACTCCGCGGGCGAGTCCGAGGAGATTGTCGGCAAGGCGCTGCGCGGTGGCCGCCGCGATCATGTCGTGCTCGCCACCAAGGCGTACGCGCCGATGGGCGACGACCCGAATTTCACCGGCAGCTCCCGGCGCTGGCTCACGATGGAGGTGGAGAACAGCCTGCGCCGGCTCGGTACCGACTGGATCGACCTGTACCAGGTTCACCGCCCCGACCCGACGGCCGACATCGACGAGATCCTCGGCGCCCTGACTGACCTGGTTCGGGCCGGCAAGATCCGCTACTTCGGACAGCTCGACGTACCCGGCCTCGCAGATCGTCGAGGCGCAATGGGTTGCCGAGCGGCGCCGGCGCGAGCGCTTCGTCTGCGAGCAGCCGCCGTACTCGATCCTGGTGCGGGCCGTGGAGGCCGAGGTGCTTCCGGTGTGCGAGAAGTTCGGCATCGGGGTCATCCCGTGGAGCCCGCTCGCCGGGGGATGGCTGACCGGCCGGTTCCGCAAGGGTCAGGATGCGCCCAGATCCAACCGGGCCACCCGCGTCCCGGCCCGCTACGACCTCGCCAACCCCGAGAACCAGCGCAAGCTCGAGGCCGTCGAGAAGCTGGCGCTGCTCGCCGAAGACGCGGGCATCACGATGATCGACATGGCGCTCGGCTTCGTGCTCGCCCATCCGGCGGTCACCTCGCCGATCATCGGGCCGCGGACGATGGAGCAGCTGGAGTCCCAGCTGGGCGCCGCCGACCAGAAGCTCGCGGCTGACGTGCTCGACCGCATCGACGAGATCGTCCCGCCGGGCAGCACGCTCAACCGCGCCGATGCGGGCTGGGATCCGCCCGCGTTGGTCAGCAAGCGGCTGCGGCGTCGGGGCTGACCGGTGACCGCATCCTCGGGCCCGGCCGAACTCAACGCGCTGGCGGAGCAGTTCCGGCTCACCGGCCGCGTGGCCCTGATCACCGGCGCGGGCAAGGGCATCGGCGCCGCGATCGCGACGACGTTCGCCCAGGCGGGCGCCGACGTGGCGCTTGACGGCGCGCACCGTCGACGACCTCGAAGCCGTGGCCGCGACGGTTCGGGAGTGCGGCCGGCGGGCGCTCGTGCTGCCCGGGGACGTCAACGACCTGGACTTCCTCGGCCGGCTGATCGAGCATGTCGTGGCCGAATTCGGCGGTCTCGATATCCTGGTCAACAACGCCGGTGGCTCGATTTCGCGGCCATTCCTGAAAACCACCGTTGACCAGCTGGCGAAGTCCTTTCATTTCAACGTGCTCGTCCCGTTCGAGCTGAGCCGGCTCGCCGTGCCGCATCTGCTGCGCCGCGGTGACGCTGTCGATCCTCAACATCGGCTCGGTGGTGGGTGAGCTGGCCGTGCGCGGGCAGTTCACCCACAGCCTCACCAAGTCGGCCGAGGGGCAGTTGACCCGGCTGATGGCCGCCGAACTCGCGCCGCGCATCCGGGTGAACGCCGTGCTTCCCGGAGCGATCGAGACCGATGCCCTGCGTGGCTGGCTCGAAGGGTTCGGGCCCGAGGTGCGCGAGCACATGATCTCGCAGACGGCGATGCGCCGGAACGGGCTGCCCAGGACATTGCGAATGCGGCGCTCTTCTTGGCCAGTGACGCGTCGTCGTTCGTCACCGGAAGGTTGCTCATGGTCGACGGTGCCGCGAGCACCGGTCTGCTGCCGCGTGACATGCCTGACCTGATGCCGGCGGACGTCTCCGGTGAGGCAGCCGGGTAGCAGATCACTCCCGCAAACTCGGAACCGCGCGGGGTGATCTTGATGATTGGCGCCCATCCGCCGGTGTTCCGGTCGGTGAATTGGGGGTCACTTGATATTCGGTGGCCCGAATGGCCTAGATTGCCGATGCATATTTCAAGAAATACGGCAGTCGTCGTCATTTGTTCCGGCAGGACGGGCGCCCGCGCTGGTGATCACCAGCCCGCGGTGACGGCCCCGCAGTAGCCTGCGTCCTGAGGTGGTGGCGTTGACGCAGGCAGCGGATCGACCGGGTGAGGGTTCGCCGAAGCTCGTCCACGTGCGCAAGGAGGACCTCGCGATCCCGGCCGGTCAAAGCAGCGGCATGCAGCGCCTGGAAGCCATCTCCGGCACGTCCGCGGGCGCCGGCGCGCTCTGGATGGGCGAGAGCCACGTGGCCGCCGGCTCCAGATCGGCCGACCATCACCACGGCGAGTCCGAGAGCGCCATCTTCGTCCTGTCGGGGCATCCTGAGTTCGTGTTCCTCGAGGACGGGGTGGAACGGCGGATCTGCACCCAGCCGGGCGACTACGTCTTCGTGCCGCCGTTCGTCCCGCATCGCGAAGAGAATCCGTCGCGGGACGAGGATGCGGTCGTCGTCCTGGCACGAAGTACGCAGGAGGCAATCGTCGTGAACCTCGCGAGTCTTTCCGGCGACTAGCCCGCCGGCGGCCCTTCGCCGGCTGCCGACCCGGCCCTGAGGCCGGTCTCCACGGGGCCGATGACGCCCCAACTCGGGACGTTGTGCCCTCCCTTCTGGACCGTGATCTGCGACACGCTGGACAGGCCCGCCTTATCTCTCACCAGGAGGCTTGCCATGCTCGGTCTCGACGCCGACATCCTCGAAGCGACACTCGACGCGATCCGCGAGTTCGCCGAGCGTCAGCTCCCGGTCGAGCGTCAACTCCAGCTCGACCACGAGGACGAATGTCCCGTCGACATGGTGCGGGCCATGTGCGGCGACGAGCTGGGCGTGCAACTGCTCTTCATCCCGGAGGAGTACGGCGGGATGGGCGGCGGGACGTTCGACGTCTACCGGGTCTGCGAGGCCATGGCCCGCATCGACCTCGGGGTGGCGACGAGCGTGCTCGCGACGTTCCTCGGCAGCGACCCGATTGTCGTCGGCGCGACCCCGGACCAGAAGAAGAAGCTGGCTCACCCAGATCGCCGAAGAGGGCACGCTGCTGGCGTACGCCGCGACCGAGCCCGAGGCCGGCAGCGACCTCGGTGCCCTGAAGACGAAGGCCGTCCCGGTCGAGGAGGACGGCCACGTCGTCAGCTACCGGATCACCGGCCGCAAGCAGTGGATCAGCAACGGCGGCATCGCCGACATGATCACGGTGCTCGCCAACGCTCCCGGCGGGCCCGCGTGGTTCTACGTCAAGTCCGACAGCCCGGGCTTCACGGCGGCCAAGCCCGAGGACAAGCACGGCATCCGGCTGTCGAACACGGCGGCGCTTTACTTCGATGACGTCAACGTCGACGCCGACGACCTGATCGGGCTGGTGGAGGGGCAGGGTCTGGCGCAGGCGCAGGCGGTGTTCGGCTACACCAGGCTCATGGTCGCCGCGTTCGGCCTCGGCGGCGGATGGTCGGCGCTGGACCGGGCGATCGCGTACTCCCTGGAGCGGCGCGTGGCGGGTACCCCGCTGGCTGAGAAGCAGGGCTACACCCACAAGCTGCTCGTCTCCCACGCCGTGCGGCTGGAGGCAGCTCGCTCGTTCATCGAGGAGACCGCGACCCGGATCGACGACGGGGAGGAGAACCTGCAGACCGAAGGCGCGATCGCGAAGTACCTGGCGAGCGAGTTCGGCAATGCCGCTGCCGAGGCGAGCATCCAGGCGTTCGGTGGCTACGGGTACACCAAGGAGTACCTGGTCGAGAAGATCAAGCGGGACGTGCGCATCACCACGATCTACGAGGGCACCTCGGAGATCCTCGAGATGACGATCGCGCGTGACCGTTGGCAGTCCCACCTGAAGACGCGTGGCGAGCACTACCGCCGGGAGGCGGCTGCGCTGGCTCCGCTGGCGGCGTCGTCTCCGGAGTGCGGCGCCGACATCGCCGCGCTCGCTCTTTCCGCGCTCGCCGAGGTGCTCGAGTCGGCGCGGATCGGCCGGCTCACGCGTAACCAGCACGTGCTCTTCAAGCTCGGCGAGCTCATCGCCAACGCGGAGACCGCCGCGGCTTTCGTCCGTCGCGCCGCCCGGGCGCTTGCCGGCACCAGCTACGAGAAGACCGACCGGGGCTTCGAGCCTGCAGCCGTGGCCGCCATGAGCCGGATCTTCGCTCGCGAGGCGGCGCTGAAGGTGGCGTCCGAGGGAGTGAGGCTGCTGCGCGGCACGCCGGGGTTGGTGCCCGGTGCGCCTGGTGCGATCGCGGCCAGCCTGCGTTTTGACCTGATCGAGCAGGCCCACGACGGGCTCATCGACGACATGGACTTCGTCCGCACCGCGCTCTACGCACGGCCCGTCAGCCACCGCTGACGGCCCCGTTTGCCCCGCCCCCCATCAGCTACCGCTGTCGGCAATCCATAACTGGAGCAACAACATGACCGGTCCCACCCCCTCTGGCCGCCTTCGTCCCGCCGTCCCGCCGACACCGATAGCCATCGTGGGAATGTCCGCGCTGATGCCGGACGCGCCGAACGCCGCCGCGTTCTGGGACAACATCACGGGCGGTCGGTACTCCATCACCGACGTCCCGCCGGAGCGCTGGGATCCGGCGCTCTACTACGACGCCGACCCCAAGGCGCCGGGCAAGAGCTACTCGGCGATCGGCGGCTGGGTCCGCGATTTCGAATGGGATCCCTTCGCCTGGAAGCTGCCGATCCCGCCGCGGGTGGGCGAGCAGTTCGACGAGAGCCAGAAGTGGTCGGTGGCACTGGCCCGCACGGCCCTGATGGACTTCGGCTGGCCCGAAAAGCCCATGGATACGGAGCGTTGCGCGGTCATCATCGGCAGCGCGATCGGCGGCGAGAAGCACTACGCCACCAACATGCGTATCCAGTTCCCGGAGTTCGAGCGTGAGCTGCGCGCGGCGCCGAGCTTCGTGAGCCTTCCGGAGTCGGTACGCGAGTCGGCCATCGCCGAGGTGCACAAGTCGTTCGACATGCTGACGCCGGACATCACCGAGGACACCATGCCCGGCGAGCTGGCGAACATCATCGCCGGCCGGGTCGCCAACCTGTTCAACCTGCGCGGCCCCAACTTCACCACGGATGCCGCGTGCGCCTCCGGGCTCGCGGCCTTTAGCGCCGCCGCCAACGGCCTCGCCGTCGGCGACTTCGACACCGCAATTGCGGGCGGCATCGACCGCAACATGGGCGTCGCTGCCTTCGTCAAGTTCTGCAAGATCGGCGCGCTGTCGGCGACCGGGACACGTCCCTTCGATGCGGGAGCCGACGGCTTCGTCATGGGGGAGGGCGGAGCCCTGTTCGTCCTCAAGCGGCTGGCGGACGCCGAGCGCGACGGCGACCATGTCTACGCGGTGATTCTTGGCGATTGGCGGATCTTCGGACGGCAAGGGAAAGGGCATCACCGCGCCGAATCCGGTGGGTCAGAAGCTGGCCGTCGAGCGTGCCTGGAGCCGGGCCGGGGTGGACCCGGCCACGGTCGGGCTCATCGAGGCGCACGGCACGTCTACCCGGGTCGGCGACGTCGGCGAGGCACAGGCCCTGACCGAGGTGCTGATTGCGGCTGGCGCCAAGCCCGGTTCCATCGCGCTGGGAAGCGTCAAGTCCAACATCGGCCACCTCAAGGGGGCTGCTGGGCCCGCGGGGCTGTTCAAGGCCGTGAAGTCGCTGTCGGAGCAGGTGCTGCCACCGAGCCTGCACTTCCAGACGCCCAATCCCAACATCGACTGGGCCAACACCCCGTTGAAAGTCAACACCGAAATGCGCGAGTGGGCAGCTCCGGCGAGTGGCGTGCGTACGGCCGGCGTCAGCGCGTTCGGCTTCGGCGGCGCCAACTTCCACGTAGTGCTCGAGGAGTACGTGCCCGGTCGTCACCGTGACGACGAGCGCAGCCGCTCGTTCGCCGGTGCAGATATCCCTGCAGCTGCGGTGACTTCTGCCGCCGCGCCCGCCGCAGCTGCGGCTGCGGCTGCCAAGGCTCCGCTGCGCGGGGCGATGGTGGTCGGTGCCGCTGACGACACCGCGCTTGCCGCTCGCCTCGAGCAGGTGGCCCGCGACGCCGCCGGCCTCGCCGCTGCTGCGCCCGCCGCCCCGGCACGGGCCGACCTTGTCCGCACCGGTACGCGTCGCCATCGACTACGCCGACGCCGACGAGCTTTCGGACAAGGCCACCAAGGCACGCGAGGCGCTGCTGTCCGGGTCAGCCGGTGCGCTGGCGGCCGCTGCGCAACCGCGGCGTCTTCCTCGGCCGCGGGCCGGCGCCGAAGGTGGCGTTCCTGTTCACCGGTCAGGGCTCGCAGTACGTCAACATGCTCAAGGGACTGCGCGAGACCGAGCCCGTCGTGGCCGCGACGTTCGACGAGGCCGACGCGATCATGACTCCGCTGCTCGGCCGTCCGCTGTCGGAGTTCATCTTCGGTGACGACTCCGACCCGGCCGAAAAGGCCCGGATCACCGAGCAGTTGCTGCAGACCGAGATCACCCAGCCCGCCGTCCTGACCGCAGACGCCGCCCTGATGGCGCTGCTCGGTGAGTACGGGATGCACCCCGACATGGTGATGGGCCACAGCCTCGGCGAGTACGCGGCCCTCGTCGCCGCGGGCTCCCTGACGGTGCCGGCGGCCCTCGAGGCCGTCAGCGCGCGCGGCCGGGAGATGGCCGGACTCAGCGTCGAGGACAACGGCGTTCTCGCCGCGGTCATGGCTCCCCTCGAGGAAGTCCAGCAGATCGTCGACACGGCCGACGGAAACGTGGTCATCGCCAACGTGAACAGCACCCGCCAGGCCGTCATCGGCGGAGCCACTCCCGCGGTCGAGAAGGTCATCGAGCGGATCGCCGCGGCCGGAGGCACCGCCGTGCGGCTGCCGGTCAGCCACGCGTTCCACACCTCGATCGTCGCGCCCGCCAGCGCTCCGCTGCGCGAGCAGCTGCGCCGGCTCGATGTCCGGCCGCCGCAGATCCCGCTGATCGCCAATGTCCACGGGGGTTTCTACCCGACTGCGCGCCGGCAGCCAGGAAGAGATCATCGAGCTGCTGGGACGTCAGGTCGCCGAGCCGGTGCAGTTCGTCAAGGGGCTGGAGACGCTTGTACGACAGCGGTGCTCGCGTCTTTGTCGAGGTCGGACCGAAGAAGGCGCTTGCACGGCTTCGCCGAGGACGTCCTCGGCAAGCATGACGACGTCACCGTGCTGTTCACCAACCACCCGAAGTTCGGCGATGTCGTCAGCCTGAACCAGGCGCTGTGCGGGCTGTACGCGGCCGGTCTCGGTACCGCGGTCGATGACGTGAAAGCCCTTGCGCCGCAGCCCGTTCCGGCCGTTCAGCCGGTTCAGCCGGTTCAGCCGGTGCAGGCCGTGCACCGGTCCAGCGCTCGCCCGTCCGCCCGTAGCGACCGCTCAAGGAGCCCCCGTGTCCAAGCGACCGACCGCTACCGTGACCAGCGACCCAGATCGCTACCGCGACGGCGACACAGATCGCTACCGCGACGACGACACAGATCGCTACCGCGACATTGGCATGTTCATCGCTGACATCGTCGACCGCGGGCGTCAACTGTTCGGTGCCCCGGCGCCGCTCGAGCAACGGTCATGTCCGCCTACCACGCGCCGGTTGTCATCAGCGGTGCCTCGCTTGGCCTTCCCGGTACCGACCACGTCTTCGATGACGCCAATGTCGGACGCATCCTGTCCGGCCAGCAGTTCATCGCGGCCATCCCGCCGCGGCTGCGCAAGCGCATCCTGGACAAGAACATCACGCGTCTGGTCAAGAGCGATGACGGATCCGCCGAGTTGGCTGACCCTCAGCAACGAGAGTGAAATCATCAAGCTGGCAGGGCGTGCCGGCGCGCTCGATGCGGTCACCGAGTTCGGTCATCGACCCGGACCGTGACGCCGCGCTCGACGCCGTTACCCGGCTGGCGATCGGCGCCGGCATCGATGCGCTTGCGCGATGCAGGTATCCCACTGGTGCTGCGCTACCGGACCACCAGCATCGGCACCGAGCTGCCGGACCGCTGGATGCTCCCCGAGGAGCTGCGCGACGACACCGGCATCGTCTTCGCGTCTGCGTTCCCCGGGCTCGGATCGTTCGCCGACGAGCTCGAGCGCTACTTCGTGCACGCGGGACGGCTGCACGAGCTCGAGTCGCTGGTGGCCGTCCGCGCCCGGGTGACCGACGGCGACGCTGCCGCCGCCGATCTCGACAGCCGCATCCGCGAACTGCGGTCGACGCTGGAGGCCGAGCCGTACGTCTTCGATCGCCGCTTCCTGTTCCGCGTGCTCTCGATGGGCCACTCGCAGTTCGCCGAGATCATCGGCGCCCGCGGCCCGAACACCCAGGTGAATGCTGCCTGTGCGAGCGCCACCCAGGCCATCGGCGTTGCCGAGGACTGGATCAAGACCGGACGCTGCCGCCGGGTGCTCGTGGTCTCGGCCGACGACATCTCCCAGGACCACCTGCTGGAGTGGATGGGCTCCGGCTTCCTCGCCACCGGTGCGGCCGCGACGGACGAGCGGGTCGAGGATGCCGCGCTGCCGTTCGACAACCGGCGCCACGGCATGCTCATCGGCATGGGCGCGGCAGCCTTCGTCGTCGAGTCCGCCGAGGCCTGCCGCGAGCGGGGAATCGCGCCCCTTGTGCGAGGTGCTGGCGACCGTCATGGCCAACAGCGCCTTCCACGGCACCCGGCTGGACATCGACCACATCGCCCAGGTGATGGAAGGCCTCGTCGCGGCTGCGGAGAAGGCGCATGGCTTACGGCGTAGCGAGATCGCCAGCCAACGCGATGTTCATGTCGCACGAGACGTACACGCCCGCCCGTGGCGGAAGCGCCGCCGCTGAGATCAACGCGCTGCGCAAGGTCTTCGGCGCCGACGCCGACTCGATGGTCGTCACGAACACCAAGGGTTTCACCGGACACGCGATGGGAGCGGGCATCGAGGACGCGGTCGCCGTCAAGGCGCTCGAGACCGGAATCATGCCGCCGATTCCCAACTTCCGTGACGTGGACCCGTCGTTGGGTGCGCTGAACCTGTCGCGCGGCGGCGAGTACCCGCTGGAGTACGCGCTGCGGCTGGCGGCCGGGTTCGGCTCGCAGATCTGCATGTCGCTGGTCCGCCACGTGCCCTCACCGACCGGTGTGCGGCCGCGTCCCGACCAGCTCGGCTTCCAGTACCGGATCGCCGATGAGACGGTGTGGCGCAACTGGCTGCGGCGCATCAGCGGGCAGGACGACCCCGCGCTCGAGGTCGTCACCCGACGGCTGCGCGTCGTCGACCCCGGGCTCGCCGGGCGCCAGCCGGTCGCGGCTCCTGCGGCGGTGATGCCTGCGCCGGTGACCGTCAGCGCTCCGGCTCCCGCGACTGCGCCGCTGGCTCCTGTCGTGCCCGTTGCCGTTCCGGCTACCGGCTCCGGCGCCGGCTCCTGTTCCGGTCGCGGCTGCTCCCTCCGCCGCTGAGCCCTGCGGGTGACGACGTCCTGGAGCGGGTCCTCGTCGATCGTGGCGGAGACGACGGGTTACCCGCCGGAGATGCTCGATCCGGAGTTGGACCTGGAGGCGGATCTGGGTGTTGACACGGTGAAGCAGGCGGAGGTCTTTGCTGCGGTGCGGGCGGCGTTCGAGATCGCGCGTGATGACAACTTGAAGCTGCGGGACTACCCGACCCTGTCGGCGGTCGTGGCGTTTGTTCGCGAGCGCGCAGCCCTCCCGGCGGCAGTGGCCGCGCCGGCGGCTTCCTCGATCCCGGCGCAGGCGGCCCCGGTGGAGGACGCACCCGCAGCGGCCACGAACGACACCGTGCTCGAGCGGGTCCTCGTCGATCGTGGCGGAGACGACGGGTTACCCGCCGGAGATGCTCGACCCGGAGTTGGACCTGGAGGCGGATCTGGGTGTTGACACGGTGAAGCAGGCGGAGGTCTTTGCTGCGGTGCGGGCGGCGTTCGAGATCGCGCGTGATGACAACTTGAAGCTGCGGGACTACCCGACCTTGTCGGCGGTCGTGGCGTTTGTTCGCGAGCGCGCAGCCGCTCCCCGCGGCAGTGGCCGCGCCGGCGGCTGCCTCGATCCCGGCGCAGGCGGCCCCGGTGGAGGACGCACCCGCAGCGGCCACGAACGACGCCGTGCTCGGAGCGGGTCCTGTCGATCGTGGCGGAGACGACGGGTTACCCGCCGGAGATGCTCGATCCGGAGCTGGACCTGGAGGCGGATCTGGGTGTCGACACGGTGAAGCAGGCGGAGGTCTTTGCTGCGGTGCGGGCGGCGTTCGAGATCCCGCGGGATGACAACTTGAAGCTGCGGGACTACCCGACCTTGGCGGCCGTCGTGGGCTTCGTTCGCGAGCGCGGTCACGTCGCGTCGGCGCCGGCGCCGGCGAAGGTCGCCGCACCCGTCGCGGTGGCGGCTCCTGCCGCCGCGCCTGTCGCCGTGGCTCCGGTGGCTGTGGCTCCCGTTGCGGTGGCTGCCGCCACCCGCGGATGCACCGCGAACCGCTGCTGCGATTGGGGATCCGGTGCTGGAGAAGGTGCTGTCGATCGTGGCGGAGACGACGGGTTACCCGCCGGAGATGCTTGATCTGGAGCTGGACCTGGAGGCGGATCTGGGTGTCGACACGGTGAAGCAGGCGGAGGTCTTTGCTGCGGTGCGGGCGGCGTTCGAGATCGCGCGTGATGACGACTTGAAGCTGCGGGACTACCCGACGCTGGCGGCCGTGGTGGGCTTCGTCCGCGAGCGCGCCGGCCTGCCGGAGGCCCCGGCTGCATCAGTCGCCCCGGCTGTGGCTGCCCCCGTCGCAGCTCCGGAAACCCCAGCTGCGACTGGTGATCCGGTGCTGGAGAAGGTGCTGTCGATCGTGGCGGAGACGACGGGTTACCCGCCGGAGATGCTTGATCTGGAGTTGGACCTGGAGGCGGATCTGGGTGTTGACACGGTGAAGCAGGCGGAGGTCTTTGCTGCGGTGCGGGCGGCGTTCGAGATCGCGCGTGATGACGACTTGAAGCTGCGGGACTACCCGACGCTGTCGGCCGTGGTGGGCTTCGTCCGCGAACGCGCGCAGCTGACCGAGGCCGCAGCCCCCGCGCCGACGGCGGCGGTCGCCGCGACCGGCCGAAACGGCGGCTGCCACCGCGCCCGAGATCAAGGGCTTCCCGGCGCCTCCGCTGGGCAGCCTTGACGCTGCGAACGCCATCGCGCGCCGCGTGCCGGTTCCCGTGCTGCGGCCCGCGCTCGCCCAGTGCCGGCGCGACCAATGTGGTGCTCGACGGCGTCGGCTCGCGTCGTGCTTGCTGCCGACCTCGGCGGCGTCGGCGATGCGCTCGCCAAGCGGCTCGGCAAGCTCGGCGTCACCGTGCTGCACCTCGACCCTGCCGCCGACGTCGCTGCCCTCGCGAGCAGCTCGACGGCTGGCTCGCCGATGGTCCGGTGACCGGTGTCTACTGGCTTCCCGGCGCTCGACGACGAGGGACCTGTCGACGCGATGGACCACGCGGCCTGGCGTGAGGCGCTGCGCGTGCGGGTGAAGAACCTGTACGCCACCATGCGCCGGCTGAACGCGGGCGCGCCGTTCCTCGTGACGGGTACCCGGCTCGGCGGCCGGCACGGCTACGACCCGGCCGGGTGCTACCAGCCCGCTCGGCGGTGCCGTCACCGGCTTCGCCAAGGCGTACAAGCGCGAGCAGCCCGACGCACTCGTCAAGGCGGTCGATTTCGCTGCCTCGCGCCGCACTGCCCGGCTGGCTGACGTCCTGGTCGACGAGACCCTGCGCGACCCCGGCTGCGTCGAGGTCGGCATGGACGACGTCGGCGCCAAGTCTTCGGCCGGCGATGGCGGACGCCCCACGTTCCGCTGGGGAGTCGGCCTTCGCGGAGCAGCCGGCTGCTGACGGCAACCCGGGGATGGACCTCAACCCCGGCAGCGTCTACGTCATCACCGGCGCGGCAGGAAGCATCGTCTCGGCGATCTCCGCCGACCTCGCCCGATCCGGGGGAGGCGGCATCTTCCACCTGCTGGACCTCACGCCGGCGCCGGACCCGGATGACGCGGATCTGCGGCAGTTCTTCACCGACAAGGAGGGGCTGAAGACGTCGCTGATCGCCCGGATGAAGGCTGACGGCGCGAAGCTGACCCCGGTCATGGTCGAGAAGGAACTCGCCCGCATCGAGCGCCTTGCCATGGCAGAGGCCGCGATCGCTGCCGTCACCGAAGCCGGGGGGACGGCGCACTACCACTGCGTCGACCTCACCGATGCCGAGGCGGTCGAGCAGGTGATGGCCGGCGTCGCCAAGGACCACGGGCACGTCGACGTGGTGCTGCTGGCCGCGGGCGTGGAAATCAGCCGGCTGCTGGAGCAGAAGGAGCCGCGGGAGTACGACCTCGTCTTCGGCGTGAAGAGCGACGGGTGGTTCAACGTGCTGCACGGGCTGGCCGACACCCCGGTGGGCGCGACGGTCGCGTTCAGCTCCGTCGCCGGACGCTTCGGAAACGTCGGGCAGACCGACTACTCCGCGGCGAACGACCTGCTGTGCAAGCTGACGTCCAACCTGCGCCGGACCCGTCCGGACGTGCGCGGCATCGTCATCGACTGGACCGCCTGGGGCGGCATCGGCATGGCGACCCGCGGCTCGATCCCGACGGTGATGGCAGCAGCCGGAATCGACATGCTGCCGGCGGATGCGGGCATCGCCACGATCCGCCGTGAGCTCACGGCCGGGGGCACCCGCGGCGAGATCGTCGTCGCCGGGCGGCTCGGCATGATGGGCGCGGAGTTCGACGAGACCGGGCGGCCTCGACCCGGCCGCGGTCGACGTCTCCAGCGCCGGTCCGATGATCGGCCGGATCACCGGGATGGGCGTCCTCACCGGCCTGTCGGCCGAGGTGGATCTCGACCCGACCGTGCAGCCGTTCCTGAACCACCACCGCATCGACGGCACAGCTGTGCTGCCGGGCGTGATGGGGGTCGAAGGGTTCGCGGAGCTGGCCGGGCTGCTGCTGCCGGGCTGGTCGGTGAGCGGGGTGGAGGACGTCGAGTTCCTCGAGCCGGTGAAGTTCTACCGCGACGAGCCCAGAACACTTCACCTGTCGGCGATCCTGCGCGACGGCGACCCGGCAGGCGGTGACCTCGTGGCCGACTGCAGCCTGACCGCGTCGCGCGCGCTGGTGACGAGTCCGGAGCCGGTGGTGACCGAACACTTCCGGGCCCGCGTACGGCTGACGGCGGAGCCCGCGCCGGCCGAGAAGGGGGAGGCCGCGCCCAAGGCGGCGGAGGTCACCACGACCACCGACGAGCTCTACCAGGTCTACTTCCACGGCCCGGCGTATCAGGTGCTCGGCCGCGCATGGCGCACCGACGGCGGAGTGGCCGGCGAACTTTCCGCCGATCTGCCGGACAACCACGTTCCGCCGGACAAGCCCCTCGCTGCCAAGCCGCGGCTGATCGAGCTGTGCTTCCAGACGGCGGGGCTGCTCGGGTTGGCGACGGAAGGCGCTCTCGGGCTGCCACAGGCGATCGGGCGGGTGCTCTGCCCGGCCTACCCGCGACGCGGGCGAGGAACCGGCGGGGCTGGTCGCGGTGGCGACACCGCGAGGCGACGACCTGTTCGACGTCCGGGTGGTCGACAGCGAGGGACGGACAGTGCTACGCCTTGAGGGGTACCGGACGGTCACTTTTCCCGCACCGGTCGCTGCGGAGCGGCTGGAGCCCCTTCGCCGAGCGGTGGGCAGCTGACCGGCCGGGCAGCTGCCGCCGTTCCGCAAGCGGTGAAGGAGGCGCGCATGTCCGCCGATGAGACAACCGGCCTTCGGCGACTGGCCATCCTCAGCGCTGCGGAGCCGGCGACCCGCGTGCTCAACGCGGTGGCGGAGCTGCAGCGTTCGGACGGCCCGGACTACCACACGATCGCGCTGTTCCCCGAGCAGGACTGGCGCGCGTGGTACGTCCGCTGCGGCCGACGAGTCGGTCTGCTACGGAGAGCGACCAGCTCGATCTGGAGGCGCTCGAACGTGCCCTCGTCGACGTGCCGGGCCACGGCGGTGTGGGTCGGCTGGGGTGCCGCCGCCGAGCAGGTGGGCTTCGTCCGGCTGTGCGAACGATTGGGCGTCACTTTCGTCGGCCCGTCCGCAGCCGCGCTGAGCCGGGTGGTCGACCGGATCTCGGCGAAAACACCTTGCCGAAGCGGCCGGCGTCGATGTGGTGCCCTGGAGCGGTGGGGCCGTGGAAACTGCTGCCGATGCTGAGGTTGCTGCCTCCCGGCTCGGCTATCCGGTGCTCGTGAAGGCTGCCGCCGGCGGTGGGCGGCAGCGCATCCGGATGGCCGACGACGCCGGCGTCGCTCGCCAAGGCGGTGCGAGGCGGCGGCGGCCGACGCCGAACGCGCATTTCGGCGACCCGCGGGTCTACCTGGAAGCGTGGGTACCCCGTGCGCGCCAGGTCGAGGTGCAGTTCATCGCCGACGCCGGCGGCCACCTGTGGATGCCCGGGATCCGCGATTGCACGGTGCAACGCGGCCACCGCAAGATGCTGGAGGAGTCGTCCTCGCCGGGGCTGACTGCCGACCAGGAAGCCGCCATGCGGGAAGCGACGGCGAGGATCGTCGCGGCGGCGGGCTTGGTGAACGCGGGGACGGTCGAGTTCTTCTGCGACCCGGAAGATTCTGCGGTGCCGCCCCGGCTGGTGAAGGTCAACGCGAGGTTGCAGGCGGCCCACGCGGTCACCGAGTTCACCAGCGGGATCGACCTTGTCAAGCTGCAGTTGCACGTCGCCGAAGGCGGGTTGCTCGAGGGATCGGTGCCCGAGCCCACGGGCCACGCGGTCGAGGTCCGGTCTGCATGCCGAGAGCGAGACCGGCGAGTTCGCTCCCGCACCGCCGGTCATCGACTACCTGCGGCTGCCGTCCGGGACCGGGCATCCGGGTGGACGTCGGCGTCACCGAAGGAGACGAGGTTCCGCCGGCGGCCGACTCGCTGATCGCGAAGATCGTCGCGTGGGCACCGGACCGGTCAGGAGTCGCTGGCACGGCTCAGCCGAGCCGTGAACCAGGCGTCGATCGTGGTGCGTGGGGCCGCCACCAACAAGGCCTTCCTGCAGAGCCTCGTGGACCATCCGGACGTGCGGGCCGGGCCGGCTGCACACCAGTTGGCTCGACGGCGCGCTGGCCCGCGGTGAGTTCGCACCGGAACGCTTCGCCGACGTCGCGCTTGCTCGCCGCGGCCACCGAGGCGTACGAGCAAGATGCCGACACCATCCGCCAGCGGTTCCTGACGTCCGCCTCGCGTGGCCGGCCTGAACTTGACGACGAGGTCGGCCATCGCATCCAGCTGCGCCACCGCGGGGCGTCCTACGACTTGCACGTGTTGAAGGTGGCCGGTGAGCGCTACCGGGTGCGGGTCGATGGCGTGCCGGTCGATCTGACGGTCCGGTCGGTGAGCCGCTTCGAGCGGCGGGTCACCCGCGGGGGCCATCGGCATCGGGTGCTGACGGTCACCGAAGGCCTGCGCTACTTCGTCGAGGTCGACGGGGTCAGCCACAGCCTGGCGCGTGACGACGGCGGAATCATCCGGGCGCCGGCACCGGGAGTCGTGGTCGCGGTCCGGGTACGGCCGGGTGACGAGGTTGCCGAAGGCGACACGGTCGCGGTCATCGAGATGATGAAGATGGAGCTCGCTGTGCCGGCCCCGTTCGCGGGACGGGTGCGGGAAGTCCAGGCGGTCATCAACGTTCAGGTTGACGCGCGGGCCCCGCTGGTTCAGCTCGACCGGACGGTCGACGGCGGGCCAGCGGCTCCCGAGCCGGCGGTCGGCTCACGTTCACCGACGGTGCCGGGGAGCAGCCCGCTGCCGGCGAGACGCTCGATGAGGTCTATGACGGCCTTCGCAGCGTTCGCCCTCGGCTACGACCTGGAGGCCGGCGACGCGAAGCGCCTGCTGGCCGCCCAAGCCGCGTTCGCTGCGGAAGTGGGACGCGCCGCGGGCGAGGACCTGCGCCGCCGGGAGAACGAATTTCTCGAGCTGTTCACCGACATGTGCGCGCTCTCGCAGCGGGTGGCCGGCGCAGCCGCCGACTTCGGCGGCGGGATCGTGCCGGACGCCGCGAGCGCGGGCATCGAGCAGGCGCACAGCCCGCAGCAGTACCTGTACACGTTCCTGCGCTCGCCGGGCCGGGCCATGGACGCCGTGCCCGCATGGTTTGTCAGGCGCCTGGAATCGGCGCTGGCGCGCTACGGCATCGAGAGCCTGGCGTGGCCCAGCACCCCGATGGAACATGCGCTGGTACGGCTGTTTCGCGCGACGCTGCGGGTGAATTCGCTCGTCCCCGCCGTGACGCAGATCCTTGACCGACGGGTGGAGCAGCACGCGTGGCTGCCCGCGCAGGAGACGGAACTCGCCCGCGAGCGCGGCCGGCTCAACGACCTCGTGCTGGCTGCCCAGTCGCGCTATCCAGGTGTCGCGCGACCTGGCTGATGAGATCCGCTTCCGCTGGTTCGACTCGCCCCTGCTGGAGAGCGTCCTCGCTGGCTGGCGCGGCGAGGCGGAGCAGGCGCTCAGCCTGCTGCGCGACGATCCGGACCGCGCCGACCGGACGCAGCTGATCGCCGGACTCGTCGCTTCCCCGCAACCGTTGCGTCCGATGCTGCTCGACTGGTACCGGCGCAGCGACGCCCGGATGCAGGGCGTCCTGCTCGAGACGGCGACCCGCCGCTACTACCGCATCCGAGAGCTGAAAGACCTGCAAATACTGGGTGAACCGGGTCGGCTGTGCTGCGCGGCCGAGTTCGACGAGCCGTCCGGTCATGTGCATCTCGGGGTCGCCTTTGGCGAGCTGGAGGCAGCTGGCCGAGCTCGTCGAGAGCGTTTCCGCCCAGCTGGATGCTGTGGCCGCTGCGGGCCCGCCGGGGCAGGATCGGCGCGGCATCCTCGACCTCCACCTGTGGACCGATCTCCCGCTGCGCACCATCGACGAGATCGAGGCGGCGCTACGCGAGCGGCTGGCGGCCGCGGGCTGGGATCACCCACGCCGGTGCAGCGCCCTGCTCTGCCGTCTCGACCTCACGCTCACTGTCCCCGGCAAGGGCGAACGCGGGGCGCAGACCTACCACGTCAGCTACGTGTGCACGGATGAGGACGCTGGCGGCGGCCTGGTCGAGGATCGCCGGCATCGCAACATGCATCCGATGCTGGCCGAACGACTCGACCTCGGCCGGCTCGCGGAGTTCGAGATCGAACGGCTCGATTCCGTCGAGGACGTCTACCTTTTCCGCGGGGTGGCACGTGCCAACAGCCGGGACGAGCGACTGTTCGTCGTCGCCGAAATCCGTGACGTCACGCCTGCGCTCGATGAGACGGGGCAGATCGTCGGGCTCCCGCACATGGAACGGATGTTCCAGCAGGCGCTGTCCGCGATACGCCGCTACCAGGCGCATCGCACGCCAGGCAAGCGACTGCTGCACAACGAGGTCTGGCTTTACGTGCGTCCGGAATGGATCCTGCGCGGGGCCATCTGGCGCTGAGCTGACGCGCCGCTACGCCCCCGCTGCGAGCGCACTCGGAGTCTCCGAGGTCGTCATCAGAGTCCACACTCCGGGGCCCTCAGGCGCCGATTCGCCAGCTGAATTGCACATATCGACTCAACCTGCCGGGGGCGTGCTCATGCGCATCACGCCCGTGCAGGACCGTCCGATTTCGCCGATGTCGGAGTACGAGTGGCGGGTGCTGCAGACGCAGCGGCGGGGCGCGTACTACCCGTACGAAATCATCAAGATGCTGACCCCGCCACCCGACGCAACATCCGACTTTCCGCCGGGCGACTTCGTCGAGTACGACCTGGACGAGCATGACCGGCTGGTTCCGGTCGACCGCCCGTACGGGGAGAACGCGGCGAACCTCGTCGTCGGCGTGCTGCGCAACTTCCCGCCGTCGCATCCCGAGGGCCTGGTGCGCGTCGCGCTGCTGGGCGATCCGAGCCGCAGCCTCGGCGCGCTGGCCGAACCGGAGTGCCGGCGCATCAACGCCGCGCTCGACCTCGCGGAGCAGATGAAGGTTCCGGCCGAATGGTTCAGCGTGTCGTCCGGTGCGCGGATCTCGATGAGCAGCGGCACCGAGAACATGGACTGGATCAGCGCGGTCCTGCGCCGCATCATCGAGTTCACCCAAGCCGGCGGCGAGCTGAACGTCGTCGTCACCGGGATCAACGTGGGCGCCCAGCCGTACTGGAACGGCGAAGCGACGATGCTGATGCACACCCGGGGAATCCTCATCATGCTGCCGGAAAGCACCATGGTGCTGACCGGAAAGACCTCGCTGGACTTCTCCGGCGGGGTCTCGGCCGAGGACAACCTCGGGATCGGCGGCTACGAGCGCGTGATGGGTCCCAACGGGCAGGGTCAGTACTACGCGCGCAATCTGAAAGATGCGTGCAGCCTGCTGCTGCGCCACTACGGGTTCACGTACGTCATCCCGGGCGAGCGGTTCCCGCGCCGGCTGCCGACGACCGATCCGGCGACGCGCGACGTCCGCGAATCGCCGCATGCGCACATCGACGGCATCAGCTTCGAGACAGTGGGGGAGATCTTCTCCAGCGAGCACAACGCCGATCGCAAGAAGCCGTTCGACATCCGTTCGGTGATGCGTGCGGCGAGCGACGTCGACAGCCGGCCGCTCGAACGCTGGTCGCGCTGGCGCAACGCGGAGACCGTCGTCGTGTGGGACGCGCGTATCGGCGGGATTCCGGTGTGCCTGTTAGGGATCGAGTCTCGACCCTTGCGGCGGGAGGGTTTCATCCCGGCGGACGGCCCCCAGACGTTCACGGCCGGAACGCTCTTCCCTCAGTCGTCACGGAAGGCGGCCAGGGCCGTCAACGCGGCGAGCGGAAACCGGCCGCTCGTCGTGCTCGCGAACCTGTCGGGATTTGACGGCTCGCCTGAGTCGATGCGGGGATGGCAGCTGGAGTACGGCGCGGAGATCGGGCGCGCGGTGACCAACTTCAAGGGCCCTATCGTCTTCGTGGTCATCTCCCGCTACCACGGCGGCGCCTTCGTCGTGTTCTCCAAGACGTTGAACGTCGCCCTCGAGGTGGCCGCGGTCGAGGGCTCCTTCGCCTCGGTCATCGGTGGAGCGCCGGCCGCGGCGGTGGTCTTCGCTCGCGATGTGAACACGCGCGCCCAGGCCGATCCCCGGGTGGCAGCGGCCGCCGGGCAATTGGCCTCCGCCGACGAGGGCGAACGCCGGAAACTGCAGGCGCGACTGCGGGATCTGACCGTCGTGGCGCGCGCCGAGAAGATCGGTGAGGTGGCTGCCGAGTTCGAGGCGATCCACGACATCGATCGGGCGCAGAAGATGGGTTCGGTCGACGCCATCATTGCCCCTCAGGATCTGCGGCCGTACCTGGTGGATGCGCTCGAGCGGGGCATGGCCCGCGACCTCGAGCGAGCAGCACTCGCCTCAAACCAGGGGGCGGCGCATCCAGCCGTGTGAGGGAGCGGCGGCGGCCAGGCCCGGAGGGACGACGAGCGGGGTAGGCGGGGGCAGCGGAGCGCCGGCATCAGCTGCGACGGTGAGCACGAAGTCGCCGAATCGCTGCCACCACCCGGGAAAGACGTGACCGCCGCCGTCCACCGTTATCGAGATTTCGTTCCACCCCTCGACAGAAGCTGGACCGTGGGCGACTTCGACCGAGCGGGTATCGCGGCGCAGCCCGGTGCGGAGCACCTTGAGCGCGCTCTCCTTCGCCGACCAGACGAGGTTGGCCAACAGGTCGCGATGCGGACCGGCCGGCTCGGCGAGGACGGCATCCGCTTCGTCGGCCGTCAGGTAATCCCGGATGAACAGTTCGGTGCGCGGCTCGACGAGTTCGAGGTCGCAGCCCAGACTCCGGCCGTAAGCCCCGAGCAGGCACACCGCCCAGCCGGCCCGGTCGGTCATGGACAAGCTCACCGGCGCGGGATCGCCGTCGACGTGTGGATTGGGCGCGCCGTCGGGAGCATTGCCGATGTCGACCCGGGCGAGCGCGGTCATGTCGGGCTGATCCGCCAGCCCCAAGGCGCCGAGCAGAGCCGACTTGGCGGTGAAGCGGCCGAGCAAGAAGTCCGTGCGCCGCTTCGCGTAACGCATCCGGTCGGCACGCTCGCGCTCGCGCGGGGACAGCCACTCCAGGCCCGGCGGAATGTCCTGCTCGCCTGCGGAGTGCCACTGCAGCACGCGCGTCATGGCCCCATGCTCTCGCGGACGCTCCCGGGTTTGACTAGGGGTATATCCCGTTCGGGGTGACGATGGTTCCGGCTTTCCCGTCGATGATGGCCAGTGAATCGGCCAGAGCTCCGATGGCCGCGAAGTGCCCGGTCATCTCCACGAAGCGGCACACCGCGGAAACCTTGGGTCCCATCGAACCGTCCGGGAACTTACGAGCGCGTAGTCCTGCGGGGGTTTCCCGGTAGATGGGCTCCGCCTGTGGCGTGCCGTAGCCCGACTCCACGACGGGTACGTCGGTCAGCAGCAGCAGCCCCTGGGCGTCCAGCGCCTCGGCAAGTAGCGAAGCGGTGAGATCCTTGTCGACGACCGCCTCCACCCCCTCGAGCTGTCCCATCGGCCCCCGCACGACGGGCACCCCGCCGCCGCCCGCGCAGACGACGATCGTGCCGGCGGAAAGTACCTCGCGGATGATGGGTGTTTCCACCACTCGGTGAGGCGTCGGGGACGGAACGACGCGTCGCCATGACGATCCGTCGGGCTTCACGACCCAGTTCCGCTCGGAGGCAAGGCGTTTGGCCTCCGCCTCGGTGTAGACGGGGCCGACGAACTTCGTCGGGTTCGCAAAGGCGGGGTCGGCCGCCGAGACGAGGGTCTGGGTGATGAAGCACGCGACCTGGCGGCCCGGCAAGGCGTTCTGCAGCGCCTGCAAGAGCCAGTAGCCGATGAGGCCCTGGGTTTCCGCACCGAGCGCGTCGAACGGGTAGGGCCGGCTCAGCGACGGATCCTTGGCGCTCTGCAGCGCCAGCAGCCCGACCTGGGGCCCGTTGCCGTGCGTGATGAGCAGTTCGTGATCCGCAGCCAACGGGGCGAGGCTCTCAATCGCCCGTCGGACATTGGCTTCCTGGGCATCCGCATCGGGGAGCTGACCCCGTTCGAGCAACGCGTTGCCTCCGAGGGCGACGACCAGCCGCATGTCAGCGCCCGCTTCCGCGCTTGCGCAACTCGGGAGATCGGGTGGCGGGGCGCTGGGCGGGACGGGTGGCCGGACGCTTGGCCGGACGCTTGGCCGTGCGCGCGCCGGGGCGCGTGCCGCGGGACGGCCCGGCCTTCGCCGTTCGCCGGCCTCCGCGGCGCATATCGAACAACACGCACAGGAACGCAGCAACGACAAGCAGTATCACCAGGACGGTCATGCCGACGCACCTCCTTCTTCTGTCGGCACGCTCCGGACCGGACGTGCAAGGTCGCCATGGCTCTGCCGCCACGACTGAAGATCGTTGAACACCACTGCGGGATTGGAGACGATGAACCGTTGCTTCCCTACGGTTGTGGTGACGGTGACGCGCAGCTTTCGCAGCGTCGGCTTGAGTGCCACATCCGTGATCGACGACAGATCCCACGCGACCGCACGGGCGCCGAAGAGCGCATCGATCCCGCGGGGCTGAAAGCCCAGTTTCTGCTCGTCCATGAAGAGCGCACCGCCGCGCGCGATGCCGCGCTGCATGTGGTTGGCGGAGCGGGCCCACCGAAGCCCCGGAGCCGCACTGACGTCGGGCAAGTCGAACAGCCGGTTGAGCAACGGCGCCCGCGCTTCCGCTTCGGTCGTCGGTTGGCGCTGCGACCCGGCGGTGTCAGCGGACATGAGCCTGGCGGGTTCGCTCGGCGAGCGCGTTCACCGCGTCGATGAAGATGGACGCTCTCGGGCTGATGATGCCGGCACCGACCTGGCCGACCCCGGGTTCGCGCCCGGCGATGCCGGTGTCGATGATGGGAAGAATCCCGGTGCGCACGACCAAAGTCGCGTCGATGGCGGAAGGGGACCCGCGGAAGTTGAGCCCCGGAATCTGATACAGCGGGTGCTCGGCGAGGGTGATCTCATACATCCGCTGGGTGCTCTCGACGGCCTGGGATACCTGACCGCCGACGAAGCGCACGATCGCGGGTGACGCGGCCATCGCGAAACCGCCGAGGCCCTGGGTTTCCATGATGGCGGAGTCGCCGATGTCGGGGTTCGCGTCCTCCGGTCCGAAGCCCGCGAAGTACAGGCCCTCAGGGACGTCGCACGGGCAGGTGAACCATTCGTCACCGGTGCCCGACATCTGGATGCCGAATTCCGTGCCGTTGCGGGCCATCGCGACCACGAGGCTGGAGCCCGGGATGTCACGAGCCGCGTCGGTGGACGCTTTCCCCGCCGCCATCGCCAGGTTCAGCATGAAGTGGTCGTTGGAGTTGATGAATCGCAGCGCCGCGGAAATGGCGGCAGCCGGGGCGTCCAGCTCGACGAGATCGGCGACGATCTCGCGGATCAGCAGTGAGGTGCCCGCCCGGTTGCGGTTGTGCGCTTCGTCGCCCATCTGGATGGCTTGCGCCAGGATCGCCGATAGGTCGACGGGGCCGTGCTTCTGCAACGTCTTGGCCAGCAGGGGGGCGAGGTCGGTCTGCAACCAACGCAGCCGCTCGGTCACCTCCGGGCCGTACGCGCCCATGCGCAGCACCTTGCCCAGCCCCTCGTTCAGCGTGCTGTACGCAGTGGTGCCGTTGACGTCGTCCGTGACGACGAAGACCGGCATCGAGGAGCTGACGACGCCCGCCATCGGACCGACCGCGCGGCGGCTATGGCAGGGGGCCAAAGAGACCGACGGGCCGAGTTTTTCCGCTTCCTCGAAGCTCGTCGCGAGCCCCTCGTACATCATCGCGCCGATGAGCGCGCCCCGCAGCGGGCCCGATGCGTCAGCCCACGCGATGGGCGGTCCGGCGTGCAGGAACTCACCACGACCGACGCCGAGAACCTCACTGGCGTTGGCGATTCCGACGAGCTTCGGCCGCGCCGAGGTCAGCCGCCGCGCCGCTTCAGCGTTCGCGTCGATGAACCGAGGATCGCCGACGACCGTAGCGAGCGCCGCTTCGGTGCCGCCCTGCGGGGGGCGCCAGAGTACCGGCGTCACATCGACGGCTTGCGCCCTGATCTCGTCGGCGAACAGGTCCGCGCCGACGGTGGTGATGGTTGGCGTTACGTCGAGCAACATCAGGCACTCCCCTTGATGAGCCCAGCAGCGACCCGGGCAGCGGCCGCGTTGGACAGATAGACACTCGCCCCGGCCGCCTGCAACGTCCGCGCAGTCTCTTCGAGGCCCTGCGGGTCGCCGGAGGTGCCGATGAGCGAGACGACGACGGCCACCCCGTGCTCGGTCGCCGCGCTTACGTGCGGGGCGAGGACGCCGGCGGGATCCATGTGCGAGCCGTAGCCCAGCACGACGTCGACGAGCAGCACCCCGCAGCCGGGGTCGGCGACCTCGGCGTCGAAGCGCTCCATGCGAAGCGTCCAGTCGATCATCGGGTGGGGACGCCCCTGGGTCAGCTGGTCGTCGCCGAAGTCGATCATCAGGTGGCCGGGAGCGGTGAGGCTCGCGGGAAGCGCCCATGCCGGGTCGAGCGGGATGTTGGAGGCGATGGGCCCGAGCGACGCGTGCGTCACGATCATCGCCTCGTCGCACAGCGTGCCGCCGGAGTACAGGCCGCGCAGCGCACCGCCACGGAAGTTCCCCGGCAGGGGAGCGGTCCACTCCGGCACCCGCAGGGGCGGCGCGCCGAGAGCTTCAAGCACCTTGGCCGTCAGCGCGGTGAGGTCGTCGCGCCCGCGTCCGAGAAAGCCCACAACGCTAGGGGTTTTCAGGGCAGCGGCGGCGGCCTCGACGCGTGCGGCGACGTCCTCCGGCGGCGGTTTCGACAGCATGACCACCAGGCCGGTGCCCTCGTGCTCATCGAGCATCGCCATCGCGTCAAGGCTGGAGCGCGCTCCCACGGCCTGTGACAGGTCTCGCCCGCCGGTGCCGAGGACGGCGCTGACGCCGACGTCGGCCGCATCGAGCAGCGCGCACACCTGCTGGGCGCCGGTGCCGGAGGCGGCGACGATGCCAACCTTTCCGGGACGCATGACGTTCGCGAAGCACAGGCCGACGCCGCCGACGATCGCGGTGCCGCAGTCCGGACCCATGACGAGCAACCCGCGGCGGTGCGCCTCGTCCTTGAGCCGCACCTCCTGCTCGACCGAGACGTTGTCGCTGAAGAGCATCACGTCAGCGCCTCCAGCGAGCGCGTCCATGCTCTCCACCAGCGCGCTCTGGCCGGGAAGTGACACCACGACGAGGTTGCCGCGGCTACGGGCGAGCGCGCTGCGCGTCGTGTGGGGCGGCTCCTCGTCGACCGTCCCGCCGGAAGCCTCACGGGCCGCGAACAACTCGTCGATGCGAGCCAATGCGGCGGCAAGGGCGCCGTCGTCTTCTGCCTGGATGGCGACCAGCAGATCGTCCGGCCGGGCGTCCGGCACCGGGTCGAACCCCAGGCGGGGAAGCAGGTCCAGGTTCAGCGGCGTCGCCATCGAGACCAGCGCCGCGGTGACACCCGCCAGCTCCGAAACCGTGCGCGATATCTGCATCAGCGTTACGGAGTCCCGGTACACGCCCTGACGGAGATCTACGGTGCTACTGCCCATGACGGCGGCCTTTCTGGAGAGCTGAAGGAGCTTTCGGCCGCGCCCCTGAGGTGGAGCTGCGGGTCAAGTTGAGTGCTTGGCGCAGGTGGCGCTGCTGCGACGGTCAAGGCGGCGACGATCCCGATGGCGAGGGCAGTCCCGGAGGTCGATCCGATGGCCCTCAGATGGCTGAGCGCTGGCGCAATCGCAGCGGTGCTGCCGAGCGCGCGCAGCAGTTCGGCTGCCTCCGGTACCACCTGTCCACGGGCGGCGCAGGCGAGCAACGCCGCGGACAGCGCCGTCGTGGCGATGCGGGCTCGGGCGACCAGCATGTCCAGCTCGGGCTGGTGGGGGCCGGCTCCCGAGAGGGCACATGCTGCGAGCGCACCCGCGACGACGTCGTCGCCGGCGGGTGTCAATCCGGGGCCTGCGCCGAGCAGCCCGCGGCAGGGTTCGGGATCACCGGCGGCGAGCGCCGTCGCCGCGTCCCAGGCTCGCAGGGCGGGCAGCCCGACCTCGGAATCATCGAGGTTCCAGAGCGATTCGGCGGCCTCGGCGAGCGCCGACGGTTGCGGCTGGCGGTAGCTGGACGGCCGCGGGTCGAACCAGCGAAGGGTGCGCCAGACCTGTGCCCCCACCCGCAGCTCCCCGTCCCCGACGACAATCGCGTCGTCCGGCGAAACGTTCGGCAGCCGATCGGCGGTCACCATCGCGAGCGGGAGCCGCACTGAGGAGGTGGGAAGGACCGCGATCACAGAGGGGCTTTCGCTGGCCTCGCCGGTGTGCTCAAAGCAGAGGTAGAGCCCCTTGGGGGAAGATCCCAGCAGCCGCCCGCAGACCGGAGCTCCCATTACCACAGGAAGCAAAACAGTGCTGGTCGCGGCGCCATGTTGGGTGGGGCCCTCGGCAGCCATATTGGCTATTAGAGCCCGCGGCGAAGGAGCTCTCCCAGGGCCATTAGTCCTGCTTACCGGCCCTCAAGGTCCTGGGGACGGAATTGTGGATCGGCGTAGCGTCGCTCGTGATCAAAGTCACCCGTTTGATCATGTCATCGTTGACGAAAGCGGTGTTCCATGACCACCTCCACACCACGCCTCTGGCAGGTACACGGCGACGGTAAGCACATCCCTCCCAACGAGGTGGTGGCACCCGATGAACGGCTTGCGTGGCCCCAGACGATAGGTCTGGGCGTCCAGCACGTCTTCGCCATGTTCGGGGCCACCTTCCTGGTGCCGGTGCTGATCGGCTTCCCGCCGAACACCACCCTGTTCTTCTCCGGTATCGGCACCATGATCTTCCTGCTGGTGACGATCGGTCGCGGGCAGCGCCTCGGCCTGCCCAGTTACCTGGGAAGCAGCTTCGCGTTCATCTCGCCGGTCATTATCGCCAAGCAACACGGCGGTATTCCGTCCGCGCTGGCCGGCATCTTCGCCGCCGGCGCGATGCTGCTCATCATCGGCGTCCTGGTGAACAGGTGGGGCACCCGCTTCATCGAGTGGTTGATGCCCCCGGTGGTCACCGGCACCATCGTTGCGCTCATCGGGTTGAACCTGGCAGGAAGCGCGTTCAACAACATCAGCTTGCAACCCTGGACCGGTGTGATCACTTTGATCGTGGTCGTTGCGGTCACGGTCGGCTTCCGCGGCTTCTTCGGCCGGCTGTCCATCCTGTTCGGGGTGATTGCCGGGTATCTGTTCGCCGCGACCCAGGGGAGCTTCGTGTGGCATGTGACGGCGACCGGACCGGCGGTGAAGGGGCAGATCAGCTTCGACTCAGTGAGGAGCGCGGCCTGGATCGGCCTGCCGCATTTCACCGGCCCGCACTTCAGCGCGCGCCCGATCTACCTCGTCCTGCCTGTCGTGCTCGTCCTGATCGCTGAGAACACCGGCCACATCAAGGCCGTCGCAACGATGACGGGCACGAACCTCGACAAGTCCCTCGGACGTGGATACATGGCCGACGGTATGGCGACGATGCTCGCCGGGCTCGGCGGCGGAAGCGGAACCACCACGTACGCCGAGAACATCGGTGTCATGGCCGCCAGCAAGGTGTACTCCACGGCCGCGTACTGGGTTGCCGGCGCGGTCGCCGTCGCCTTCGGTTGCATACCTAAGCTCGGTGCCCTGATCGCCACGATTCCGGTCGGAGTCCTCGGTGGTATAGGAACGGTCCTGTACGGCATGATCGCCGTCCTCGGTGGCCGGATCTGGGTCGAGAACCGGGTCAACTTCAACAACCCGGTCAACCTGCTTCCTGCCGCGATCGGTCTGATCGCCGGTGCTGGTAACTACACGATCAGTGCTGACAAGGGCAACTTCGTCCTCAACGGCATCGCCGTGGGTTCCTTCGCCGCGATCATCGTCTACCAGCTCATGAACTACCTCAGCAAGCGCGGCGTGTTCCGTGACGGCGGTCCGGATGTGCTCGCTCGTGTCATCGGCTTCGCCGACTCTCCGGTGACTCTCCCACGCCAGAGCGACGAGAGCGGTCACGAGGCCCGGCCTTCGGCACCGGCGGTCTAGCCCGCTGCAGGTCTCCAGCAACATCCCGTAGCCGGCTGCGATTTCAACGAAGCAACCGCAGCCGGCTACGGACCGCCCGGCACAAATCGTGACTGGGTGTCTGTCCCACTACAGACTCCCGAGAGGAGTTTTCGGCATGCGGCTCGAATCACCGACCAAGGTTTCCCACGATCACCTCAACATTGACGTGAGGGAGATCGAACCACTGCTCCAAGGTCCGGCCTCGACCATGGCACGCTGGCCCGGTGCCACGTGCCAGCTCAAGGACGGTCGCACCCTTTACATACGGGAGGCCACTCTCGAGGAGGCCCCCGAGATGGCGCGCTACATGCAGCGCGTCATGCAGGCGGAGAACGACTTCTACGACGTCGTCGGCGCCCGCGTCAACGCCGAGATCCTCGGCTGGTACCGCAAGCGCCTGAAGGACCCGTACCACCTGATCGGCCTGATCGACGGCGAGTGGGTCGGCCTGGCCAACGGCCGGCAGATGAGTGACGACGTCAACATCAGCCTGCACACGGTGGCGCTGACGCGCGGCAACCGGATCGGCGCGGTCATGTACTACGCCAAGGCCTACTACGCATTTGAGATCTTGAAGAACAAGGAGTTCTGGGCCACCTACGAGAGCTACAACGGCTGGTATCGCTGGGGTCTCGGCATGGCGCAGCCCAGCTACCCGTGGCCGGAGATCCAGCACGAACTCGGCGGCGCGAAGGTCTACTACGTTCGCAAGAACTACTGGGACTCGACGGTCAAGAACTACGTCCAGCAGATGGTCGGCGCTGATCTCAACTTCGATGTGCCGCAGAGCATCGTCGATGCCAACCAGAAGCTGATCATCCCGCTCGAAGTAACGGTCTGAGGAGGCGCGGGAAATGCCAGATCCGATTGAGGTTCGCAAGGTTCCGCTCGAGAGCGTCAGCGACGCTTCCGGCCTGCAGCAGCTGATCGACGACAAGATCGTCGAAGCTGACCGGGTCGTCGCGATCGTCGGCAAGACCGAGGGCAACGGCGGTGTGAACGACTACACGCGCATCATCGCCGACCACGCTTTCCGCGACGTGCTGGTGGCCAATGGCAGCCGCAGCGCCGCCGAGGTGGCCCAGATTCCGGTCTTGTGGTCCGGCGGTACGGACGGGGTCCTCTCCCCGCACGCGACGATCTTTGCGACGCTGGACCCGACGAGTGTCGTGGCGACTGATGATTACCGGCTGGCTGTCGGCAGCTCGATGAGCGAGGTCATCCTGCCCGAGGAAATCGGCTTCCCGCCGATGGTTGCCAAGGTGGCTGCGGCGGTCAAGGTGGCGATGGAGCGCGCCGGGATCACCGATCCCAAAGACGTGCACTACGTCCAGACCAAGACCCCGCTGCTGACACTGCCCACCATCGGGGAGGCGAAGGCCCGCGGCCACGAGGTCTTCACCGAGGACACGCTGCATTCCATGGACGTGTCCAACGGCACCGCTGCCCTCGGCATTGCGGTTGGCCTCGGCGAGATCGAAATGCCCAAGGCAGAGCAGATCATGAAGGATCTGTCGCTGTTCTCGGCGGTCGCGTCCTGCTCGTCGGGCGTGGAGCTGGATCAGGGTCAGGTCGTCGTGGTCGGCAATGTCCGCGGCGTCGGCGGCAGGTACCGCGCCGGTCACTCGGTCATGAAGGACGCGCTCGACGCTGACGGTGTTTGGGCCGCGATCCGCTCCGCAGGTATCGACCTGCCCGAGCGCCCGCATCCGGACGACTTGAAGGGCCAGTTGGTCAACCTGTTCCTCAAGTGCGAGTCCGACCCCACCGGGCGCGTACGCGGCCGTCGCAACATCATGCTCGACGACTCCGATGTGCACTGGCACCGCCAGATCAAGGCATGTGTCGGCGGCGTCGCAGCTGCGATCTCCGGCGACCCGGCGATCTTCGTGTCGGTGTCGGCGACCCACCAGGGCCCCTCGGGAGGCGGCCCGGTCATCGCGATTGCTGATCTCGGCTAGTCCGACGCCGATCGCCGCAGTACAGCGACAGCTCGGTGGCCCACGGATGTGGGCCGCCGAGTCGTCGTGACCAGAACAGGTTTTGTAAGGAGACGTAATGGCGGCCCGCTTCACGTACACCGCACCAGTGCGCAGGGCGCAGGTGCACGACCTGCTGGCACAGCACGGCAAGGACGCACGCGTCATGGCGGGTGGCACCGACGTGATGATCGATCTGCGCGCCGGCTTCTCCCAGCCCAAACTGCTGGTGGACCTGAAGAGTGTCCAGGGCTTTGCGGAGATCTCGTGGAGCGCGGACGACGGGCTGATCATTCGTCCCGGGGTCACCATCAACGACGTCATCGCCCATCCGAAGATTCGCGACGCGTACCCGCTGCTGGTGCACTGCGCGAAGGACCTTGCGTCCCACCAGATACGCAATCGGGCGACCGTCATCGGCAATGTGGTCAACGCGTCGCCGTGCGCGGACATGTCGCCGGCCTTGCTCTGCTTGAAAGCGAGCGCGGTCATCACCTCATCGAAGGACCGGCGCGTCGTGCCTTTCACGGAGTTCTTCACGGGTGTGAAGCGCACTGTCCTGCAGCCGGATGAGATCTTGGAGGAGATCATCGTTCCTCCCGAAACCGCAGACTCGCGCGCTTACTACTGCAAGCTCAAGCGAATCCAGGGACACGACCTTGGCGTCGTCGGTGTCGCCGGGGCCAACAAAGACGGCGACCTTCGGCTCGGGATCAGCTCGTCCGCGCCGACCCCCCTGCTGGTGGAGGGACTCTCGACCGCCGACTCGGCGGACGCCGTCGTGGCCGCGGCCGCGGCCGCTATCAGCCCGATCAGCGACCTGCGCTGCAGCAAGGAATACCGGGAACACATGGTCGGCGTATTCGTGCGCCGCGTGCTGAAGGAGGTGGCGTGATGCAGATCAAGGTGACCATCAACGGACACAAGTACGAGCGCGAGATCGAGGACCACTGGACGCTGCTGCGCTTCCTTCGTGAAAGCGTTGGTCTGACGGGGACGAAGGAGGGCTGCGGCGCCGGCGAGTGCGGGGCTTGCAGCGTCTTCCTGAACGGGAAGATCATCAATTCCTGCCTGGCCTTCGCGGCCGAAGCCGATGGCGGCGTCGTCGAGACGATTGAAGGCGAGGCCGACGGCAACGAGTTGTCGAGCATCCAGGCGGCGTTCCTGCGCCAGAGCGGCGTCCAGTGCGGCTTTTGCACCGGGGGCATGGTGATGTCGGTCAAGGGTCTGATCGCCGGCAACCCCAAGCCGAGCGTCGAGGAGATCAAGTCGGCCATCGAGGGCAACTTCTGCCGATGCACCGGATACCAGCAGATCATCGAGGCTGTCCTTGACGCCACCGGTCAGCTGACCCCGGCGAACAAAGGGGATGTTGAATATGTTTGACGAGGTCAGCTCCACCCCGATGAAGTCCGTCGGCGTGAGCCACCCGCGGGTCGAGGTGATGAGCAAGCTCACCGGAGATGCCTTGTACACGGGCGATCTGGCGATGGCGGGTCTGCTCTACGCCAAGGTCAAGGCGAGCCCTCATGCGCGAGCCAAGATCCTTCGCATCGACACCTCGAAGGCGGAAGCGCTTCCGGGCGTCCACGCGGTGCTCACCGGCCACGAGCTCGACTACCGGCTCGGCCTGTACGTCGTCGACAAGGACATCCTGGCCAAGGATGAGGTGCGCCACTTCGGCGAGGCCGTCGCCGCTGTCGCCGCCGAAACGGTGGACATCGCCACGGAGGCGGTCAAGCTGATCGACGTCGAGTATGAGGTCGAGGAGCCGATCCTGGATCCGATGGAGGCCATCAAGCCGGGCGCCGAGCTGATCCATCCGGACCTCGGCAAGTACTCGTTCGTGGAAGCCGCTTTCAGCCCGCAGCCCGGCACCAACATCGCCAACATCACCAAGATCCGCAAGGGTGATGTGGAGGCCGGCTTCGCAGAGGCGGAATGGGTCATCGAGCGGGAGTACACCAATCCCTCGGTGCAACACGTGCCGCTGGAGACCCACGTCGCGATCGTGCAGTGGAAGCTCGGCGACGAGGTCACGATCTGGACGAGCGCGCAGTCGCCGTTCACGGTTCGCGCGCTGTTCTGCGCGGCGATGAGGCTCCCGCTGAATCAGGTGCGAGTCATCGTGCCGCATATCGGCGGCGGTTTCGGCGGCAAGGCCGGAATCCATCTCGAACCCCTCGTCGCCTGCCTGTCACGCAAGGCCGGCGGAAGGCCCGTCAAGTTGACGGCCACCCGGGAGGAAGAGTTCAGCCTGCTCCCGTGCCGCAGCGCCCTCACGTACCGGATCAAGACCGGGGTGCGCTCCGACGGGAAGATCACGGCTCAGAAGATGTCGATGTACTGGGACGCCGGTGCGTACGCGGACTACGCCGTCAACGTCACCCGCGCGTCGAGCTACTCCGGGGCGGGGCCGTACGAGATCCCGAATGCCTGGCTCGATGCGTACACGATCTACACGAACAAGCCTTACGGCACGGCCTATCGCGGCTTTGGCCATGTCGAATTCTTCTGGGGCGTCGAGCGCCACATGGAGCTCGTTGCGCTCGCGATCGGCATGGATCCACTTGAATTCAGGTTGAAGAACCTGCTGAAGCCCGGCTCTGTGACGATTACCGGCGAGAAGATTCGCAAGAACACCGGAAATCCGGTCAAGTGCCTCGAGGAGGCAGCCAAGGCGATCGGCTACGGCAGCCTGACGCCCGAGGAGATCGAGCACGAGAAGCGGACCGGTCGCAAGATCGGCAAGGGGCTGGCCGCGTTGCACAAGGCGCCGGCCATGCCCTCGTTCACCGCGACCGCCGCCGTCGTCAAGATGAATTCCGACGGCACGGTGCTGCTGAACATCGGCCTCACCGAGATGGGTCAGGGCAGTGCCACCGCGCTCGCGCAGATCGCGGCCGAGACCCTCGGGTTCCCGGTCGACCAGGTGAAGACCGCGGTCGAGAAGGACACCGACCGTGACCCTTACGACTGGCAGACCGTGGCGTCAAAAGGCCTGATTCTGTCGGGTAACGCGACCATCCTGGCCTGCCAGGATCTGCTCAAGCAGGCGTACGACGTCGCTGCCCAGGTGCTGCGCGCCAACCGGTACGACCTTGCCCACGATGCCGTTGGCGTCTTCGTGAAGCACAACCCGGACGAGTCAGTCACGTTCGCGGAGATGTCGATCGGTTACGCCTACCCGAACGGCAACGGCATCGGCGGACCGCTCGTCGGGGTGGGCCGCTACACGGCCCAGGGCCTCAGCGGTTTGGACAAGGAAACGGGGCAAGGGCTGCCGGCGCTGGACTGGACGTACGGTGCCCACGGAATCATTGTCGACGTCGATCCAGACACCGGCGAATTCAGCATCCTGCAGATCTCTTCGGCCTACGACGTGGGCAAGGCGATCAACCCGGCCATCGTTCGCGGGCAGGCCATCGGCGGCATGATCCAGGGCCTCGGGACGGCGCTCTGCGAGGGCTACATCTACGACAAGAGTGGCCGCCTGCTGAACCCGTCGTTCACCGACAACAAGATCCCGACGGCCAAGGACATCCCGCTGCGGATCGACTGCATGCTGGTGGAGACCCCGCAGCTCGATGGACCGTTCGGGGCGCGCGGGATCGGCGAGCACCCGATGATCTCGGTGGCGCCGGCCCTGGGTAACGCCATTCATCAGGCGACGGGCGCCGAGATCATGCACATGCCCATCCGCTTCGAGGATGTCTGGCGGGCCATGCGGTTGCATGAGCCCATCGACAACTGGATCACCGACTCGCCGACCGGATCATGCCGCTCACAATTGGAGAGCACCGGTCCGGCGATCGGGGACTTCGCTTCGTGCGAGCCCGAGCACGCACCCGCGAAGACCTGATCCTTCGGGGGCGAAGCTAGGCTTGGCGCATGGTCCACGAGCAGTCGCCGCAGCGAATGCTCGGTGCGATCATTCGCGCCCAGCGTGAGCTTGCCGCGCTGCCGATGAGTCAGCTCGCGGCAGCCGTCGGGATCTCGAATCCCTATCTCTCGCAGATCGAGCGGGGCCTGCGCGCACCATCGGAGGCCGTCATTGATGCCATCGCCGAATCGCTGGAGACCTCGGCCGATCGGTTGTACGCCGAAGCCGGCTTCGTGGAGCCGGAGTTGGAAGGGGACGGCGACGGCCCGCCGCGGCTGGAGTCGGAGATAGGTGCGGCGACGGAGCTCACGGCCGCCCAGCGGAAGGCGCTGATCGAGATCTATCGCGGGTTCGTGGATGCCAATGCGGTTCGTCGGATGCGCTCGCGGCCGCGCCGCGCAGCTCAGTGAGAGCGGGCCGCGAGTTCGCGAAACAGCGGTGACCAGTGGTCGCGCAGTGCTTCGTGGCCCATGAAGAGTCCGAGATGCCCTCCGGTGGTCTGACGTTGAACGATGTCAGCAGCGCGGGTGCCGGCGTAGTCGGCCAAGGCAAAGACCTGCGCGGGCGGAGTGATGTGATCGGTGGCGCCGGCAAGCAGGTAGAGCGGACAGCTGATGCGGCCAAGGTCCACGTTTTGCTTTCCGATGCGCAGCCTCCCGCCGGTGAGCTCGTTGTTCTGGAACAGGTGCTCGACGATCCAAAGGTAAAAGGCGCCGGGAATGGGCTGGGTGTGGCGAAACCAGTCCTCGAACCTGCGATAGCGGGCCACGTGTGCCGGCTCGTTGATGTGCGCGAGCAGCTGGAGCTGGCGGTCCAGCTCGTTGTCCGGCTGCATGGCCATGAAGCCCGCGAGCAGGAAGCTGCCGGGCAGGACCCCGCCGTTCAACGCGACCATGTTCTGGTAGAACCGCAAGTCGCGGCCGGGCGAGAGCACCCGCATCCAGTCGTGGATCAGCGGTTCACCCGCGTGGAAGTCGACCGGGGCGCCCGCGATGGTGAGGGTGTGGACCGTGTCCGGATACAGCGCCGCGTAGATGACGGCGAGCCAGCCTCCCTGGCAGTCACCGACGAGGTTGACCCGGCCGCCGAGACGAGTGACGGCCTCGGAGATCACGGCGAGGTAGTCCTCGATGGATGAATCCTTGGTCCGCTCGTCGGCGCCGACCCAGTCGAGTGAGAAGACTCGGGTGAGGCCCGCATCCAGCGCAGTCCTGATCTGGCTCTGCTCCGGGTGGTAGTCGACGATGCAGGAGTCGTGGCCCGCCTGGGGTGGCAGCAGCAGGGTCGCGACTTCGTCAAGTGGGGATCGGGCGGAGAAGTCGCGTAGCCGCGCGATCGGCCACTGCGCGGCGATCTCGTGTGCCGTCGCCCACTGCGGCGCTTCGCGGCGGATTGCCGTGCCCCACCAGGTCAGCAGGTCAAGGGTCAGGTCGGCGGGGGTCGCCGAGCGTGCGAGCGCGCCGGTCCAGTAGTCCGTGGTTGCACGGACGGCCGCCTGATAGGTGCCGAAAACCGCGTCGATGCCGGCGTTGACGATGCCCGGGGCAGTGGTCGTAGCGCTCATCGCGGCGTCTCTTTCCTGACGAAGATTCGCGCCCACCCCCGGATGCGAGGGTGGGCGCAGGCGGACTCTTGGAATTACTACAGCATCATCTCGCGGACGGCCTTGGTGTACGAGGCGGAGAGGTCACCGATGAACTTGGCGTGGGTGGTGGCCAGTGCCGACACCCAGTCGATCTGGCTGGCGGAGGCGACCTTCTCCTCGAAGTCGACGAGGCTCTGGAGAGCCTTCTCGTAGGCGTCGAGGGTCACGCGTCCGGCGTTCTTGGAAGCCTCGATCAGACGCTCGTTGAGATCGCGAATTCGCTGGGTGGCTTCGTCGACCGACGGGAGGTCGAAAGCTGCGGTGGGGGTGGTGGTCTTGGCATGCTCGGTGGTGGCCATGGGGCGCTCCTGGTGACGATGTTCGTTTGTTGCCTGTGTTAGCCATATTAGCACACAAATAGCTAACTAGCTAACCAGCAGGCCGAACGCGGAGCCGTCAGGGCGCTGCGACGTAAGAACCCGGACCCGGGGCGAGCACGGGGAATTTCTCACTTCCGGTGGCAGGAGGAGCGATCATCGGCCCCGCCTTGGCTGAAGACCACCTTGTCCAGTCCTCCCACCACGAGCCGGCCTGCTTGGTGGTGCTGTCCCGCCAGCCCTGCGGCTCCGAGGAGTCATCATCGCCACTGAGATACCAGCCCTTGGGGGATGGCGGGTTCACGATGCCGGCTATGTGACCCCCACTGCTCAGGATGAATCGCGCGGGTCCCGAAACCAGTTGTGTCGTCGCATAGGCCGAACGCCAGGGCACGATGTGGTCGTTCTCCGCGCTCACCACAAAGCAGTCACTCTTGATGTTGCCGAGGTCGATGCGTTGATCGCAGATTTCGAGCACCCCGCGGGCGAGCTGGTTCTCGATGTAGAAATTTCGCAGGTAGGCGGTGTGCATCGCGGCGGGCATCCTGGTGTTGTCCTCGTTCCAAGCCAGGAGGTCGAAGGCCGGCGGCTGTTCACCCATCAGCCAGTTGGACACCACATAGTTGAAAATCAGCCCATTCGCGCGCAGGACGTTGAAGGTCGCCGCCATCTCGTCGCCCTCCAGGTAGCCCTTTTTGGTGAGCTTCTTCTCCAGGCGATCGACGGTGGCCGCGTCCGTGAACACGCCGAGCACGCCGGGCTCTGAGTAGTCAAGCAAGGTGTTGAGCAGGGTGAGCGATCCGATCCGGGTGTCCCCTCGCTGCGCCAGGTAGGCGTCGGTGATGGCCGCGAGTGCCCCACCGAGGCAGAGGCCGACGAGGTCGATCTTGGCCGCACCGGTGATGTCGGAGATGACGTCCAGGGCTTGCAGCGGTCCTTTGGCGAGGTAGTCGTCCAGGGTGAGATCAGCCATCTCCGCACCTGGGTTCCGGTAGCTGATGGCGAAGACGGTCCGATTCTTCTTGACGGCCCACTCGATGAAACTTCGGTCCGGTGCAAGATCCATGATGTAGTACTTGTTGATCCACGGCGGGCTGCACAGGATCGGCGCCGCGTGCACTCGTTTGGTCTGCGGCTCATACTGGAGAAGTTCGATCAGCTCGTTGCGATAGACCACCTTGCACGGGGTGGCCGCGAGGTTCTTCCCGACCTTGAACGAGCTGGCGTCCACCTGCTGAGGCTGTCCTTTGTGGTGCACGACGTCGTCGACGAAGGTCTTGGCGCCTCTCATCAGGCTCGCGCCGCCGGTGTCCAAAGCCCGCTTCAGGGCTGCGGGATTGGTCAGCAGGAAATTCGTCGGCGCCGCCGCATCGAGCAACAGACCGACCATGAGCCGGGTCTTTTGCTCTGTGACCGGGTCAAGATCGGCTTCCGCGATCAGTTCCTGGGTGAGTTGGGTCAGGGCGAGAAAGCACTGGCGAAGCGAATGGAAGGCGGCGTTGTCGCTCCAGGCCGGATCGGAGAATCTGCTGTCCCGGGGGTCGAGCTCGAACGTCGGGGGGTGGTCAACGCCCAGCGTCCGCGCCATCGCCGCGAAGGAGATACGCACTATCCCGGCCGCGAAGTGTGAACTCGCCCTGGTTACCTCGATCGGGTGGGAAGCCATGGTCGCGGCGGCGCGTGCCAATGCTCTGCCGAACCCGGCTACATCGGGATCCGGCAATGCCGCTGACAGTCCGAACATCTCCGCCACTCGTGCGGCTACCTCGTCAGGCGTTTCGCGTGCTCGCTCCAAGCCTTCCGGCATGCGGTCTCCACTCATTGGCAAAGGGCGCGCGGCTGCTGCGGCGCCGGTGCCCCTGCGTGAACCGATCATGGGCTCGAACCCTGTCGAATCCCAGGGCCGAAAGGCCCGGCCGGCCGTTTGCTGCGGGCGGTCCGGCTCGCTTTGACATACCAGGCGTAGCTCAGCGTCCGTCGGCGCGCAGGTCGCTCTCGTCCTTCTCCCGGCCTCGCTGCGCCGCGAGGAAGGGCCCGTCGCCGCTGGGGTCCATGACGCCGGCCTCGGCCCAGGTGAACCGGCCGTCCATCACCTGCTGGGCGGCCCGGTAGTTCTGGTCGTCGTTGTTGCGCCAGAGGCCGTCGAAGTACGCGTCTACGCGCAGGCGTGATTGCTGGCAGAACAGGTCGGCCAGCTCGATCGCGGTCGGCTCACCGTCGTCGGCCAGCATCTGAGCGCGTACGACGGCTGCGCTGATCGCGAACAGCTCCGCGCCGACATCGACGATCCGGCCGAGGAAGGCCTGCTTCTTCTCCAGTTGCCCCTGCCAGCGGCTCATCCCGTAGAACGTCGAACGGGCGAGCTTGCGGGCCGAGCGTTCCACGAAGCGCAGGTGGGTCGCGAGCTCACCGAATTCGCTGAAAGTTCCCGGTGCGTTACCGGCGCCGACGGCCAGCTTGGGCAGCCAGCGCGCGTAGAAACCGGCCGCCTTGGCCGCTGTCTTCGCCTTGGCGGACAGGGCCACGTCCGGGTCGATGATGTCGCCGGCGACGGTCAGGTGCTGGTCTACCGCCTCGCGAGCGATGATCAGCTTCATCACCTCGGTCGAACCTTCGAAGATCCGGTTGATACGCAGGTCGCGCAGGAGTTGCTCAGCGGGTACGGGACGCTCGCCGCGGTTGCTGAGTGACTGCGCTGTCTCATAGCCGCGCCCGCCGCGAATCTGGACCAGCTCGTCGCTGACCAGCCAGGCAAGCTCGCTCGCGTAGAGCTTGGCGATGGCCGCCTCGATGCGGATGTCTTTTCGGCCTTCATCGGCCATGTGGCCGGACAGCTCGAGCACCGCTTCCAGGCCGAAGGCCGTACCGGCGATGAAGGCGATCTTCTGCGCGACGGCGTCGTGCTTGCCGATGGGAAGGCCCCACTGGACCCGCTCCGCCGACCATTGCCGAGCGATGCGCAGGGCGTACTTCGAGCTCCCCGCGCAGATGGCGGGCAGGGCGAGGCGTCCGATGTTGAGCGTGGAGAGGGCGATCTTGAGACCCTGTCCCTCCTTGCCGAGCAAGTCTTCGGCCGGCACGCGCACCTTGTCGAAGCGCGTCACCCCGTTTTCGATGCCGCGCAGGCCCATGAACTCGTTACGGTGCTCGACGCTGACGCCGGGCGCGTGCGCATCCACGATGAAGCAGGTGATCCCGCCGCGGCGGCCGGACGCCCGGTCGGCATCGGTGGTGGGCTTCGGGACGACCGCCATGACGACCAGTCGGTCTGCGATGACGCCATTGGTGGTCCACAGCTTGCGACCGCTGATCTCGTACGCGGCGCCGTCCTCGACCGGAATCGCTTCGGCCACCATTCGTGCCGGGTCACTGCCCGCATCCGGCTCCGTGAGCAGGAAGGCGCTGACCTCCTTGCGCGCCACCAGCGGCAGGTATTTCCGCTTCTGCTCCTCGGTACCGAAGCTCTTGACCGGCTCCGGTACGCCGATCGACTGGTGCGCCGACAGGAGTGTGGACAGCGCGGCGTGCCAGGAACCGGCCAGCGCGAGGGCACGGTTGTAGTAGACGGTCGTGAGCCCGAGCCCGTCGTACTCCTGCGGGATCTTCATCCCGAGCGCGCCGATTTCCTTGAGGCCTTGGATCACATCCTCGGGAATGCAGGCGTCACGCTCGATCTGCAGCGGGTCGACCCGTTCGGACAGGAAGCGCTCGAGAACGCCAAGGAATTCTTCCCCGCGGCGCCGGTCCTCCTCGGAGGGGCGCGGATGCGGGGAGATCAAGTCGAGCCGGAAATGCCCGAGGAAAAGTTCCTTGCCGAAGGAGGGCTTGCTCCACTCAGTTTCGCGAGCGGCCTCGGCGACCTGCCGGGCGTCCTTTTCGGTGACCTGCGGCATGGCTACCCCTGTCTCGTCGTCGTATTCGTATGGGACTCCTACCCCGTCCTGAGGGCAAGTAGTGAATGGGCGCCGCCTGAAAGTGGTCAGCCGAATCCGTCAGCTGGAAAGCAGAGCGCGCTGCAGCGCGCTCTGCCGTGATACCCGCGGCTGATGCGCCGCGGACTCTTTGGCGCCCGGCAGGCGGCGGCGAGCCGGGCGTTCGAGGAGAAGTCGGCTTACCCGAACGCCAGGTGTGCGTTCTCGGCGGACTGGTCGGGATGCGATTCCACCGCCCGTTCGCCGCTGGTGGCACGGGTAATGACCGATTCGGACAGCACCACGACGTCCGGGTCGATGCGCATGACGGCGTATCCGGCTACCGCACCCGCGCCGAAGCCCGGAGCGAAGATGCGTACCGGCTCCTTGATGACGCCCTCGCGTACGGCGTCATGGATGGCTAGCGGAATGCTGGCCGACGAGGAGTTGCCCACCTGGGAGATGTTGAAGTAGACGCTGTCGAGCGAGAGTCCCGCGTCGGTCGCGAGCTGGCTCACCATCGTCTTGTTGGCCTGGTGCGGAACGATGAGGTCGATGGTCTCGATCAGCGACCCCGCCCTGCCGTCCGGGTCAGGCAGCACCTTGAGCTCGTCGATCATCTGCACCAGGTAGCGGCCGGCGAGCGACTTGACCTCGGGTCCGTAGACCGTGACGTTGTTGTCGAACTCGAAGTTCGGCCAGATGATCGAGTTCACCTCGGAGGCCGGCCCGCTCGCGAAGGTCTGCAGATACTCGATGTCCGGCAGCTCGCCTTCCGCCGCGGGTCCGACGACGAAGGCCGCGGCTCCGTCACCGAAGATCATGCGCGACGTTCGCACGTTGCCGATCTTGTCGGAGAACTTCTCCGCGCAGATGACCAGCACCGGCCGGTTGACCTCCTGCAGGATCCGGGTGGCGTCCGACAGTCCGTAGGCAAGCCCGGCGCAGGCGGCCACGATGTCGTACGAAGCGTGTGTTTGCTGGATGCCCAGCTGGCCAGAGATCCACGACGCGACCGACGGGATCAGCCGGGTGCTCGTGCAGGTGCTCAGCAGCACGGCGCCGATCTCGGAGGGCTCGCGTCCGGCCCTGGCGAGCGCGCTCTTCGCCGCTTCGAGCGCCATCTCCTCGAGGCTGGTCGAGCTGTAGAGCCGTTGCTCGATGCCGGTCTTGCGGCTGATCTCGTCGGCCGACATCGGCGACCAGTTGTAGGCCGCGTTACGGATCAGGTCCTCGTTGGTACACGGCCGGTCGCCATGAACGACGGCGAGCGCCTCGATCCGCGGCATGACAGAGAATTCGGTGCGCACGCTGACCGACGGGTACGGGCTGATCGGCGGGACCGCCTCGGCCGCCACCGAAGCCGGCGGGCGCCGAACGCCGGTCTTCAGGCGTCGCAAGAAGCTCTGGACCTCTTGGTTGCGCGGATAGAGCAGGACCACGTAGTCGTCGTCGAGGAGCTTGCCGACCTCAACCAGCTCGGTCTGGCTGCGCTCCCACGGGTACTGGTTGTGCAGCACCATCGCCCAGCGATGCAGCGCTTCGAGCTCAGCCACGTCCTCGGCGCAGTCGATGATGTCGTCGTAGTCGAAGGTGGGGAAGTCGGGGTCGTAGCTGTTCACTCGAAACGCGAGATTGGTGGGGTCGGCGAGCATCTCGGCCACCGTCGACTTGACGGCTGACAGCTCGGTCGCGTGCTGCTTGCGGTGGGCGAAGGCGGCGAAGAGGATGTCGAAGATGCGGTCCTCGACCGGCGCGTCCCAGGTCGCCGGAAGCGCGTCGTACGCACTGCGAACGGTCGCGATGATGTGCTCGCCGTCCACCCATGGCGTGTTGCGCTGCATGAAGACATCGGTGCGATGACGCGGGACGTCGCGCCAGCGCACGGGCCTCTTGTCGTACATGGTGAGCGCGAAGCGCCCGGCCCAGAACAGGTTGAGGGCGACGTCACGCATCAGCTCGTAGCGGCTCGGGTACTTACCCGCGTCGATGCGTTCGACGATCTCCGAGCCGGTCGGGGCCTTCGTTTCGAAGTCGCGCCTGACGACGCTGTCGAGCTGCTGCAAGCTGTCGATCACCGACAGATCGAGCTCAGGAATGAAGTTCGACGGAAAGACCATCCGGTCGTGGCGGTTGACTACAAACGGCTGCATTGCACGTCCCCGAACTCGAAGAGCGTTGGGAGAGCGACTGCCGCCGCTCACCCACGGATGACGCGAGCTCCGCCCGGTTACCGGCAAAGTCGCCGCACGGGACTCGCATCCTGACCCCAGGGTGCAACGCGCCCGTGTGACGCGTGAAGGGCACAAATGCTCTATCGGTGGTGACCACCGCCCGCAGGTCAGACCTTGCCGGCCAGCCACCGGTTGCTGAAGTCCTGCTCCTGGGCCGTCGCGTCCATGAAGTTGCCGTAAGCGAGCTTCTCGAGCTTGCCTCCGATCAGCGGGAGCGACGCCTTTACCCTCCCGTCAATACTTTCCACGCTCTTCGTCTTGACGGGCTTGCCGGTCTTTTCCGACATGCCCGGCTCGAGGCGCATCGTCCCGGACAGGTGGATCGGGACGCCCTTGATGTCGACCTTCCACGTACCGCTGCGCACGCCGCCCGCTGGCTCGGCCTCCCACTCGTCGGTCTGCGTGACCGAGTTCGTTGCCGGCAGCACACGCTTCAACGGTCCGGGGACATCCACCGCGACTGTGCGCCGGCTGACGATCCTGATGCCGCCTCCGTTGGCAGCCGGGCCGCATTCGAGCACCTCGACGTTGGAGTGTCCGGCGTCCACGAGCTTCTGGCGCTGATAATCCGCATCCGTGAACATCGCGAACACCGCGTCGACTCCGGCGTTGAACTGGTACTGGGTCTGCAGGTCCATCTCGGTTCTCCCCGCCTATCGGCACGCGTCGGCAGCACTCTGCCACGCGCGCCGCGTGCGTACCGGATTTCGCGGCGTTCAGGCGCGGCTCGCGACCGCGCTCGAGTCGACGTAGCTCAACACGGTGTTGTTGAGGCCAGCGCCGCCGCTTCCGCCGCCGTCTTGGTGGGGGAGGGCGCCCGATGGTGCCGCGCCGGACATCGAGTATCTGCCGACGTTTGCCATTCGTCGGATGCTCCGCCGAATCCGTGGTCGTAAGACGCACACCTCGCCTTCAGCTAGCTCGCAGTACCCTTCCCGCGTGCGGCTATTGAGATGGAGCTCAGCACAACGGATGCCCAACTCGCCAACATCGAGACGGGTTTCTGCTGCGATTCTGCTGGTAGGACACTGTCCCGATGTCCCGATGTCCCCGAAGCGTTCCCGGGCGGGTGATCACGCATGAAGGCGACGTCACGCCGCTTCGGCCGGTCGACTGCCTACGAAGTCGTGGACGAAGGGATGGGCGGCGGCGGGTATCCCGTCGTCGTTTCCGACCTTTCGGTGGAGTCACCCGTTCGGGTGATTGCGGACTCCGCTCCCGCCGACCTGACCGTTACCCAGGAGCCTGCCGCGCAGCCGCCGTACTCCGGCGACGACGACAATTTCTGGGGCACTGGAGAGCAGGAGAAGGCGCCCCGGGCGTGGTGGCGTCGGCGCATGACGTACATCGTTGCTACGGCCATCGTCGCCGTGGTTGCGGTCGTGGCGAGCATGCTGGCGTTCAGCGGTGGCAGCAGCCAGGCCAAGCGGGTCTCGTACACGTTTCCCGTCGAGGCTTTCCCGCAGACCGGCGTCACGGTCAGCCGCACCTGGACGATCTACGAAGGCAAGCACCCCACGCTGCACGGCGATCTGAACTTCTACTCGTCGCGCTCCGATCAGGTCACCGTCGAAGAGCTGCTTCCCAAGTCCCTCGTCACGCAGGCCTCGCAGGTGACGTTCCTGCCCAAGCCGCGCGTGATCAGTGAAGACCCGGTTGTCGTCAGCTACTCGATTTCCTCGGCGCTCGATGGCGTCACGGCTGCGACCTACAACATCCCGCTGCCGGCCGGCAGCGACCTGACCCTGGCGGCATTGCACCGGTGGGCTGCTGAGCAGGCCAGCGAGACCGGCCAGCGCTACCTCGCTTCGCACACGTTGAAGAGCATCCACATCACGCCGGCGTCGATCGTCGTGAAGCAGGGCGCAGCGGCCTACCAGCTCGCCGTCAGCGGCCTGCAGGCCGATGGCGATCCCGCACCGACCGTCGCCTTCGGCGCTGCCACGTGGTCGGTCGCCAACCCGAAGGTGGCGAAGGTCAGCGACAAGGGCCTGGTGACCGGGCTGGCGATCGGCCGCACGACCGTGCGGGCGAGTGTCGGCAAGCTGTCGGCGACGGCGACCGTCGTCGTCTCCGCGGCCGCCAACGTCAAGGCCACCTCCGGCCCCCTCTCGAATGGATCGGTCAACACGCCCGTGAAGCAGCCGGTGGCGCAGACGACCCCCAAGCCGGTCACGGGTTCGCAGCCGCCGGTCGGCTCTCCGCCGCTGAACCCCAACCCGCCGCCGGTGGTGTGCCCCACGGCGCCGCCCGCTCCGTCGGGTGTGACGGCCTTTGCCACGTCGGATACCAGCGCCACGGTGACCTGGGCGGCGCCTAGCGTGCCGGCCGGATGTGGCTTCACTCTCGCCGGCTACTCGGTGACCGGCTCTGGGGTCGCGACGGCCACCGCGACATCAGCGTCCTTCTCGGGCCTTACCTCCGGTAGCACCGTTCAGTACGCGGTGACGGCGAGCTACGGCACCTATAACAGCGTCGCCGTGGAGTCCAACGCCGTCACACTGCCGATCCCGGTCTGCGACGCCACATCGGAGACGGCTCCTGGCACTCCCGCCGCAACGGCTAGCACGACGGTGGCTGGAGAGGTTGCCGTCTCGTGGGGCAGCGCGGGTTTCGTGTCTCCGTGTGCGGTATCGAGCTACACCGTTCTCGTCAACGGCGTGGCATCCCAATCCGGCCTCACCGGCAATGGGGCCACGCTCGAGAGCCAGACCGGCACGGTGTCGGTGGCCGTAACGGCAGTATTCGCCGATGGGACGAGCCAGACGAGCGGCGCTACGTCGGTCGAGGCCACAGCGCTCTGCTCTGACGGGACCACCATCGCCGTCCCGGGCAGCTGCCCCCCACCACCGGCGCCGCCCGGCCCGTAAATCTGCGCACCGAGGCGCGGCTAGGGCAGGGTGGTCGCCTTCTCGAGCTCGTCGAGCGAATCCTTCAGCCAATCGATGAGGCTCCACAGGTCGGGCATCTGCTCGCGGTCGGCGAGGATCCCGATGTCGAGGTGGCCGGCGTAGCTCATCACCGTGATGTTCAGGCCGAGGCCGTCGGTGATGACCGACACCGGGTAGCTGGCGAGCAGCTTCGCGCCGGCGCAGTAGAGGTCGAACTGCGGGCCCGGCACGTTGGACACGACCAGGTTCCATGTCGGGTGACCAACTGACGAGCTGCCGAGCGACAGCGTCAACCGTGCTGCCCGGTTGAACAGGGTCGGGGGGATGAAGTTGTTCGCGTCCGAGAGCAGCTGCGCCGGAAGGGCTTTGTAGCGAACCTTCATGACCGTGAGGTCGGCCGAGGTCCGCTTCAACCGCTCGACGGGATCGGCGATCTGGGTGTGCAGCGCTGCGGCCAGCATGAGGATCCGATTGCCGTACGTACCTTCCTCTTCCCTGGTGCGCACCGAGACGGGCACCTGCGCCACGAGCGGTTCCTCGGGGAGCTCGTCATGGGCGATCAGCCACTGCCGCACGGCACCCGCGCAGAGGGCGACGATGACGTCGTTCACCGTGACGCCGTGGGCCGATTTCAGTGCCTTGACGCGGTCGAGATCGAGCTGGCCGAAGACGAAGCGCCGGTGCGCGGTCACCTTGCCGTTGAAGGAGGTTCGCGGCGCCGGCTGGGTGGGTCGGATGACCTTGTTGCCGTCTCCCCGGACCAGACCTTCGAACCGGCCGAGCAGCCGCCCGACCCGCGCGGCGCCGGGGATCACCGAGAAGACCGTCTCGTCCAGGTTCGGCATCGCCCGCGGGAGGGAACCCAGCAGCCGCAGCGGGTACCGGGGGACACCCAGGACGGCGCGTGCCATCAATCCGGCGGTACCCGACCGCGGGCCGGCGTCGGTCGAGCTCACGCCGTCGGGAGTGCGGATCTCGGGCGTCCGGTCGAGCAGCAGGCCGACGATCTCCCCGCCGGAGATGCCGTCGATCACCGAGTGATGAATCTTCGTGTAGATGGCGACGTGGCCCGATTCGAGCCCGGAGATGACGTACATCTCCCACAGCGGGCGGGCCCGGTCGAGCCGCCGCGAATGCAGCCGGGCCACCTGCCGGGCCAGCTGCCGGTCGTTGCCGGGCGCCGGTAGCGCCAGGTCACGCACGTGGAACTCGAGGTCGAACTGCTCGTCCCGCACCCAGTACGGGAAATCCAGGCCGAATGGCACTTCCAGCAACCGCCAGCGAAGCACCGGCAGCAGGTGCAGGCGATCACTCAGCAGCCGCATCATGACCTCGACGTTGAGCTCGCCGTTCGGTGCGGTGCTCGGGTCATAGATCCCGAGGCTTCCGACGTGGCCGGCCTGCCGCCCGTCCTCGATCGCCAGGAACTGGGTGTCGAGGCTGGTGAGCTGTCGCATGCGGGCGTCCTTGGTTGTAGCCGACGTTCTCGTGATGAGTGTGGACTACCCCGAAATCGCCCGCCTTGAAGCGCCCGTCAGCGGTGTACCGGATTTCCCGGAGCGGTCAGCCTGATGCGCCGCGGGTTGGCCTGCGGGCCGTTCCGTAACGAGCCCACCCCAGCCGCGCTGGTGCGGGTCCTGCGCGCCGTGGGCGACGGCAGCATCGGTGCGTCCTCGACAACCGGTGGGGGTGTTTCGGCGGTCATGAGCCTCATCGCGGATCCTCTCCACAAGGAACAACCGGCGCACCGCTTGCAGCGTTACGGACAGTCACCCGTTCGCCGGGCGGGAGCCCCGTCTGGCGTAGCAACCACTCGGCTGGCTGGGCGGCACGCACAGTGGCAGTCATGCGGTCAGGAACGGGGCCTGCCAGAAGCAGCGCGTCACCGTCACCGGATACTGGGCCTTCTCCGTCGATCTGAGCTTGCAGGCCGCCAAGACGACGCTGGCGACCGTCATCGCCCAGGAAGTCCGTTCGTGGAGGGTCAATGCGCTGCGTCTGAGCGGCGCCAAACTCAGTTCAGCACAGTGCAGACTGCAGTGGTTCGAACCTTGGGCGACCTGGGGTGAATGCCAGTGGCCTCGCACGCACTCGCTGGCAACCCGATGAAAGTGAGGGCAACACGATGCCGCGAAACCGTACTCGCGAAGTGATGAAGTTCCGCTCGAGCGTCCCTCCGCCGGCGGCCGACACCGCGGCGACGATCGCGTGGCTACGTGACAGGGCCTTGATCGAGGACCTTTACGACCGCTACGCGTACGGCGTCGACTCGGTCGACATGGCGCTCGTCCGATCGGTCTTCCACCCCGAGTGCGTCGTCGTCGGCACCATGGAAGAAGGCACCCTCGATGACTACCTCGAGGGTCTCGAAGAGGGCCTGTTGATGTACGACGCCACCATGCACTTCAAGGGCAACCAGTACGTCGAGCTAGACGGCGACCGCGCCTTCGTCGAAACCTGGGTGGTCGGCTACCACATGGAGGCGCCCGGCAGCCCGATCGACCACCTGAGGCTCGGCTTGCGGTACCAGGACGACGTGATCCGCGTGGGCGACGACTGGAAGATCATTCGCCGCGAAGCCGCGCTGCAATGGCACACCGGACCGTTCCCACGACCATCGATCGGCGAAGGGCCCTACCCGCGAAAGCCACACCAATCCCGAGCCAGAGACACCCCGCCCAACCACAGTTCTGCGGCCAGGGAAACGTCCGGCTGAGGTCGAGAAGTAGAGGTAGGTTTGTACCGGGTCGCCTTGACGTCGGGGGTGCGCCCTCGGTAGACATCCCTCGACATTTGTTCAATCTTCCGAAGACGCATTCCTTCAATGCGGCGGGGCTGTCACGGCGAGGAAGTTGCGGCTGGACGACGCCGGTGGGCACGACGGGTGAGGTGGCAGTGGTGGAGCGGTCAGCGGCGATCGGTCTGATGCGGCGGGCGGTCGACATCGGCGTGCGGGCGTGGCCGGAGGTGGCCGAGCGCTACATGGAGGTGCCGCTGGACTACTTCTCCGACCCGGAGGTGTTCGCCAAGGAGCGCGCACTCTTCGAGACGCAGCCGCTCGCCCTGGTCGCCTCGTGCGAGATTGCGAAGCCTCATGACTACGTGGTGCGCAACGCGGTCGGGCGCTCGATCCTGCTGACCCGGGACGGCGACGGGGTGGCGCATGCGTTCCTGAACTACTGCCGCCACCGCGGCGCCGAGCCGGCCTGCGGGTCGGGGAACCGCCGGCATTTCTCCTGCCCGTACCACGCCTGGGTTTACGACACCAAGGGTGCCTTGGTGAACATGCCGCTGCGCGACCGGCATGAGGACCTCGACCTGTCGCAGTTCGGGCTGGTCGAGCTGCCGAGCGAGGAGCGGCACGGCTTCGTCTGGGCAGTGCTGACGCGCGATCACCACATCGACGTGGCGGCACATCTCGGCCCGCTGGATGACGAGATCGGCCGGTTGGGGTGCGCCCAGATGCGCTACTACCCCTCCCATGAAGAGGCCGCCATCGCCGCGAACTGGAAGTCCGTCGCCGAAGGCCTGCTCGAAGGCATTCATGTGCCGATCGTTCATGCGAAGACCTTCAACCTGAACCCCCAGGCGCAGAACGTCGATCTCGCGTTCTACGACGCGTTCGGCTCGCACGTGCGCTGGGGACTGGGCCTGTTCGACCCGCAGGGCGCCGCGGAACTGCGCAGCACGCCGGAATCCGAGTGGAACCCGGACCAGGCCGTCGGCTGCATCTGGCTCGTCTCGCCAGGGCTGCTGCTCGCGAACGAGTTGTACGGGGTCATCTACGCCACGCTGACACCGGGTAGCAGCCCAGGAGAGTCGTACTTCCGGTACGGCTGGCTGAGCCCCGTCACCGAGGCTCCGGATGGGCTGCCCGGCCCCGAGGACATGGCTGACCGGGCCCGGCGCGCCGTCCTCGAGGACCTCGATGTCTGGCAGGGCTGCGGCCGTGGCCTCTCTCGCGGCCAGCACGGGTACGAGCTGATCGGCCGCAACGAGAAGGGGCTCCAGCTCTTTCACGAGGCGCTGGCCCGCGAGACCGGATATGCGGGGCTGCGCTACCGATAGCGATGACGGCGGATTCGCTCGCGGTCGCCGCGATTCCAGGCCGCATCAGCCGCGCCGCCCGTTTGATGCCGAAGTACATGGCTGGCGTCAGGGCGTTTCGAGACCGTTGGGGTTGGCCGAGCCTCGTAGCACACCCGGTTTGAAGGCCTTGTAGTCGTCGTCGATGACCTGGGACATGAGCTCGAGGAGCTTGGGGCGGCCCGCGGAGTTGAGGAGGTACTTGCGGGGTTTGCCCGGGATGTTGGAGCCGAAGTAATAGCTGCTGACGCTGAATGCCGGTTTGCGGGAAGCGCCGCGGTCGATCAAGCCGGTCCAGTCCTCCTCGGCGGCTTGGTCGACCTCGATGGTGTCGTGACCATGGAACCCGTCTGGCTTGGCCGGCGCGCTGGCCGGCGTCATGGCCGTTGCGTCGGGCGCCTGTGAGACCGCGCTCATCTACCGCTGTTTGACGCGCGCGGCCGGACATCAAGGAGGGGTGGCCGAAGGACCTGAAGCCGTCGGTGGCCGTGATCAGTTCCTGACGCCATACGGGTATCTCGGCGGGATCATCGTCGAGATGGCGCTCAAGAAGCAGCGCTGGATGGCGGAGTACTCGCGTCCTGAGGAAGACTTCGGACGGATCGCCGTCAACGCGCGGCGCTGGGCGGCGCTCAACCCGCGGGCCGTCCTGCGCGACGAGGTGTCGATGGATGACTACCTGTCGTCGCGGCTGATCGCGGGCCGGCTACGCCTGCTCGACTGCGACTACCCGATCAACGGAGCCGCGGCGACGATCATCACGACCGCCGAGCGCGCCGCGGATCTGCGCCAGCGGCCGGTGCTGGTCGACGCGATGTCGTACGGGACGGGGCGGGGGGCGGACTGGACGTTCCACAACGACTACCTCTACGGGGGAGCCTTCGACTGCGCCAAGCGGCTGTGGAAGCGGGCGTCGGTGACGTTGGACGACGTGGACGTCGCGCAGGTGTACGACGGCTTCACGTCCGTGACGCTCTCCTGGCTGGAAGCGCTCGGTGTATGCGGACGCGGAGAGTTCGGTGACTGGATCGGCGACGGTTCACGGATCGGTCCCGGCGGCGACTTGCCCCTGAACACCGGAGGGGGCCAGTTGGCCGAGGGGCGCCTGCACGGCGTCGGCTTCCTCAACGAAGCTGTCCAGCAGCTGCGCGGCGCGTGCGGGCAACGCCAGGTGCCCGGGGCTCGGGTCGCCGTCGTCACCAGTGGGGTCTACATGCAGTGCGCGATGGTGCTGACGGCATGATGGCGGTGCCGACTGATCTTCTCACGCTAGGTGCCGACATGCCGGAACGAGCGCCACGGGAGGCTGCCTCTCCCAAGGTCTCGCATCTCGTCGCGATGGAACTGCGACGTCGGATCCTGTCCGGCGAGCTCGTCGCCGACCAGCCACTGGCGACGGAGGCCGAGCTCATCGCCTCGTTCGACGTGTCGCGAGAGACGCTGCGCGAGGCGCTAAGGATCGTGGAGTCTCAATCGCTCGTCGAGGTCCGGCGCGGCCGCGGTGGAGGCGCCGTCGTTCGGCGACCCGGGCTCGCCCCGATAGGTCGTTACCTCGCGCTGCTTCTCCAGCTTCGCCAAACGACCCTGGCTGACCTGGAGGAGGCCCGGTCGGTACTCGAACCGCCGCTCGCCGAGCAGTTCGCCGTTCGCTGCAGCGCAGCCGACTTGCACGCTCTCGACCGGCTGCACGACGAGGAGCGCGACGCTGAAGATGATCCGCTGGCGTTCGTCATGGCCGCCTCAGGGTTCGACCTGGCGGTAACCGAGCGGTCCGGTAACCGCTCCATCGGCCTCCTTGCCGGCATCTTCCGCGACGTTTACGCGGGACAGGTGTACACCGCCTTTGCCCCTTCCGGACCCGCATCAGCCGAGGAGATCGGGCACCGAGTCATTGCCGGCCACAGTGCCTTCCTGAACGCCGTGCGACGGCGCGACGGCGCGGCGGCGCGGAAGGCTTGGGCCGACTACCTGGACAGCACCAGCAGGCTCCTCGTCAACCGCAGCCGCAGTCACCGGCCGATCGATGTCGTCCCGCTCTGGCGCGGGCGGCAGCACTCCGGGACGCCCTCGCAGCCGGGCCGGCTGGCCGCTGGGGTGGCCGACGAGATCAGGGCGCGCATCGCCGAGGGTCGCCTGAGTGATGGCGACAGGTTGCAGGGCCTGCCAGAGCTGGCGCAGGAGTTCGCGGTTTCGCGGCCGACGCTGCGTGAAGCGTTGCGGATCCTGGAGATGGAGTTCCGTGTCGACTTGCGTGCCGGCGACCGAAACGGCCCCCAGGTTCGGCATCCGTCGTCGCAGGTTGCTGCGCAGCTGGCCGGCACCGTCTTTCAGGCCAGGCAGACCACCGTGGAAGATTTCTTCCGCGCCGTGGCGATGATTGAACCAGCCATGATCGAGCTGGCGACCAGGCGGATGGGGCCGCAATCGCTCGCCGCTTTGCAGACGCTCGACGCGCAGTTGTCGGCCTCGGCGCAGGACGCGTCCGAGCTGTTGACAGTGTGGGCGAGGGCGCGTGAGGTCATCTTCGGCGCCGCAGGCAATCCCGCGCTCGGCGTGATTGCCGAGATATTGCAGTGGGTTCGGCTCGGCGCCCAGCCCACCGTCACGGCCTGGGCCGCGACCGACTCGGCGTGGCTTGCGGAGACCCATCGCCTGGTCGCACTCTTCGCGGATTTGGTTGATGCGTTCGAGGCCGAGGATGCCTTGAGCGCGGCCAGCATCTGGGCGCAGTCCCTGAACGCCAACTCGCCGTACATCGAGTCCTCCGAGCTTGGTCGACGTCTCGTAATCGACCTCGTCGGTGACAAGGAGGGTGTCCCATGGACGTCGCTGACCTGATGGCCGAGGACCGCGCCGGATGAAGACACCGACGGAGATGTTCACGCTGACCGGCAAAGTCGCGGTCGTCACCGGCGGCAGCCGGGGCATCGGCCGGGCCGTCGCCGAGGGCTTTGCCATGGCAGGCGCCGATGTGGTCATCGCCAGCCGCAAGGTGGACGCCTGCGAGGTCGCAGCCAAGGAAGTCGCAACGGCCAGTGGCCGGCGCGTGCTCCCGGTCGGCTGCCATGTCGGCACGTGGGAGGATTGCGACCGCCTCGTCGACACCGTCTATGACGCCTTCGGCCGTTGCGACGTGTTGGTCAACAACGCTGGGATGTCCCCGCTGTATGAGGACCTTCCTTCGGTCAGCCAGGAGCTTTACGACAAGGTGCACGCGGTTAACGCGCGTGGCCCGTTCCGACTCAGCGCTCTCATCGGGTCACGGATGGCCCAAGCCGACGGCGGCTCGATCATCAACGTCACCACCGCCGGCTCGCTGCGTCCGGACGCCACCGACTTGCCGTACGCGATGGCGAAGGCTGCGCTCAACGCGCTGACCCTCGGTCTGGCCGGAGCGTGGGCGCCGGCGGTCCGGGCCAACCTGGTCTTGCCCGGCGCGTTCGACACCGACATCACCAAAGCCTGGGGAGAGCAGGCCAAGGCGCAAGCGGGGGAGATCAACCCCATGAAGCGCATCGGTCGCCCGGAGGACATGGTCGGCGTCTGTGTCTTTCTGGCGAGCGACGCCGCCAGCTACATCAACGGCGCCCAAGTCCTCGTTGACGGGGGGCTGTTCCGCACTCTCTGAGCATTCGGCTGCTCACTCGACACCCCTCACGAGGAAGGAACAACGTGGGCGCAAGCACGCTCTACGTTGTCTTATCCAACACTGTCGATGGGATGGAGAAGGAGTTCAACTTGTCGCCGTACGGCCGCAAGTTGGAGAACTAGCGCGGTCCTCGGTAGTTATCGAAGCGTCCGGACTGTGGCAGCACTGTCCCCTTGGGAGGAACCATGGCATCGAAACAGCGGCCGCTGCGCGTCGTGCAGTGGACGACCGGAAACGTGGCCCGACAGGCAGTGAAGGCCATTGCCGCGCGTCCCGACCTTGAACTCGTCGGCGTGTACGCGTTCAGCCACGACAAGGTCGGTCGTGATGCCGCCGAGCTCGCCGGGCTTGCCCAAACGACAGGTATCACGGCGACTGATGACATCGACGGGATCATCGCGCTCAAGCCCGACTGCGTCCTCTACATGCCCCTGCACCCGGACGTCGACCACCTGGAAACGTTGCTAAGCAACGGCATCAACGTCCTTAGCACCGCGGGGTTCCTCACTGGTCATTCCTACGGCGAGGACGCACGTCAGCGACTCGATCAAGCCGGCGTCCAAGGCGGCGCAAGTCTGTTCGGCAGCGGCATCAATCCCGGTTATGCGCAGTACGTCGCGGCTGCGGCATCCGGCACCTGCCGCGAGGTCAACTACGTGCACATTCTCGAGTCGTTCAACATCGGCACCTGGGCCGCCGACGCGAACCAGGACGAGCTCGGCTGGGGACGGCCGGCGGGCGACCCGGGTCACGTCCACGAGATCGTGAAGGCAACGGCACCGTTCAGTGACGCCGTCGAATTGCTGGCTCAGCTCCTGCAGTTCGAGCTCGACGACATCCGCTGCGAGGTGCAGTTCGCGCACGCGACGCAGGATGTCGACGTGCCGGGGCGTGATGTGAAGAAGGACACGGTCGCCGGCATCGACGCCAAGTGGATTGGCAGCAAAGGCGGCACCGACGTCGTCGACGTCGAGGTCGTCTGGGCCGTTGCCAACGAACTCGATCCCGCGTGGGACATTGCCATGGCATACCAGATCGAGGTCCGCGGCTACCCGCAGGTCAACCTTCGCGTCGAGGTGCTTCCTCAGGACTTCGAGTCGATGTCCCTGGAGGAGATGCTGGCGATCGGCTCCGTGATCACGGCGATGCCGGTCGTCAACGCCATTGACGCCGTTGTCGCCGCGCGCCCGGGCATCGTTACCTACGCGGACCTGAATACGCAGGCGTCACGCCTCGTCCTCTAGGGACCCGTTGCGGCCGAATCCACCAACGGAGCGCCGGGCCCGCCCCCGGAGGTCGCCCCGTCAGCTCAACCCAACGTCAACCGCCCGTTGGTGGGGCCAGGTCTCGCACGTTTGCGCACGGGTTGGTGCGTGACGTTATCGACAGCCCTCACATCTGATTTGGCGGTCTCCGGCTTCGGGCCGCTGCAGCCCTACCGCGCCGACCCGACCGTCGAAGAACTGTGGATCAACGGGCGGCTGAGGGATGGATCGCTTCCAGTGTCGGGACTGATGTCACTCGATGGGTGATTCCTCGCTGACGATGTAGATGACGTAACGCCAGATCAACCTTTGGGCGTGATCGGCAGTGGGTTGCTTCGACACCGTGCACGATGTTGAGCGCGTCGAGCAGCTGAAGTTGTGGGAAAACGGCCTGCGATTCCTGCACATCGGGGATGTCGTCGGCGCTCCCAGGGGTGGCTTGGCGCCGGATTGCACCTACACGGTCGCCATGCGTTCAGGGGGCTATGTCCACGTCGTCGGCGGCGTCATCATGGGGTGGGAGGACGAGCCCGGGCCTGAGCCGCTGCTGACCACCGGGGGCGACTCGTTCGATCCGGCCGAGTGGCCGAACGGTGACTTCGGACCCTGGTATTTCGAGGCAGACATGCCCGCGCGGGTTCGACGTCAGCTGTGGCCGTCCGAGCCGTGCGGCGCCTGCGCGAGGCCGAAACTGCGAGCCGTGAATGAGGCCGACAGCGTCCGTGCCCGAACCCGAGCCGAGGCGAAGCGTCTGGTCGAGGAACAACTGCAGGTGGATCCCGATGACGAGGCCCGGTTGGCTCTGGCGCGGCAGCGGCTCGCTCATGGGGGCAGCCTCCAGATTGATTGCGAGGCGGCGGGACGGCTCCTTGAGGTCGAGACCGCACCGGTCGTTGCCGGACAGCGGCTCCAGCTGCTCCTCGCCGCTACTGCCAAGGGCGACCCGACGTGGCAGTCAGCAGCGGCGTTCGTGGGCTTCGCCGCCAAGTATCTGCATGTTGAGGACGTCAGAAAATGCCTGCGAATGCTGGCGGATGCGCTTCCCGAGCAGGCTGATTCCGACGACCTCATCACCTGGCTGAGGAGTTACAAGGAGTCGGACTTCAGGCAGGCGGCTGAGGATGCGGTACGAGCACACGGAGCTGACGTTCTTGCGGCGATCCCGCTGAGGTTCTGGGCCCAGGATGTCGCGGCGGGCGAGTTGATGGAGCGGTTGCTGGAGCCGGTGCTCGGCCGGGCGTTCACCGAGGACGAGTCAGGGGCGCTGCCGGGGGCCTTGCTCGGCCTGACCGGCTATCTCGAGGGGTCGTTGCAGACGGTGCTGCACGCTGCGCTCAGGGCGAAGCTTCGTGTCCACGAAGACGAGCAGCCGTTGGTGTTGTAGAGCTGTGGTCAGTGCGATGCATCCCATGACGGAGGCCGGCCTTCCGCTCTCGTAACGGTTGCCGAAGCCTGCGAAGCGATGCGAGCAAGGCCCATCGCCGTATGAAGTCAGGCGGCCGGTGCAACGTACGGCGGCTGTTCGCGGTTCCGAACTACCAGCGTCTCGTTGCTTCCTTCAGGCTCCGTGCCCCGACCCGTAGCCGCTTCTCGGGCAACGCCAGTCGGCGAGCGGGGCAGGGGCACGGCCGCAGCACCCGAGGTTTCATTGTGGGTTAGGTCCGCATGAGTGCTCCACGACCGTCGACGATCGTCGCATCCCGCTCAGCAAGGCTTACGCCGACTTTGGGTGCTTCGACAGTCGAGCGGTCGCAATTCTCACCCGGCGCGGCTGCCTGGGCCAGCGGACGGTGCGCCCCTGGCGGCCGCTACCCTGCGATGGTGCCTTGGCGTTTACGGTCCCCACGCCCGATTCCGCCCCGAGAGCCCGAGCCGGTGTGGACGCTGAAACCGACGGGCCTCGCCCCGGACCGGGACAACGCCCCCGACGTGCCGGGGGTCGGCGCCGGAGTGGCGTTCGTCAAGGGAGTGCGCGGTCCGGAGCCGTTGAGCGGAGTGAACCTCGTCGACGGCAGCGTGCTCTGGTCGTCAGAAGCGGTGCAGTCTCCGTCGCTCATCGATGGCGCAGGCGTCTATTCCGCCGGCTACGGACGGACTACTGCCATCGATGAGCAGACGGGGGCAACACTCTGGACGGTGGCAGGGGTGGACGCGGCGGCCTTGGACCGGACGTCCGGAGTCATCGCGTGCCGTTCCGGCAACGGCTTCGTCGGGCTCGCGGCCGGCAGCGGAACGCAGTGCTGGCAGTGGATGGATGACGACCCGGCGCTTGCCGGCCTGAATATCGATGGGCGGTCACTGCGCGTGGTGTCCTGCGGAGGAGTCTTCCTGGTTTCCGCTGCCTGGGTGGAGCAGGCACCTGATCGCGGCGGGCGGCGGGAGCATCGCGTGACCGCCGTCGACGCCCGGACGGGCCTTCCACTGTGGCGCCGGACGCCGTCAGCTGCCCAAAGCGTGGCCGTAGCCGAGGGATGTCCCGTGCTCGTTGATCGCGAAGTGCTGCATCCGGGGTCCGGCCAGCCCCTCTGGTGCCTACCGGACGATGGCCAGGAGCCCAAGCTGGTGGCAGCCGGCATCCTCGTGACGCCGTCCGGTTTGGTGGTGGACGCGTGGACAGGTTCCGTTCGCTGGAGCAGTGCCGGCGCTTTCGGCTGGTCGTGGACGACCGCCGGCACGGCATTCATCGCCTGTTGGAAGACGCCCGGAAAGTACGAGGGCAGGCTGCAAGTCAACGTCTACGACACTGTGACCGGTCGGCTTCGAGATCATCTGTTGTTGCCGCCTGGCATGGGTGACTACAAGTTCGCCTGGAGCTGCAACGATCAGTATGTGGTCGCGTTGGACGAGCGCAGCTGGCACCTGTGTGCCTTCCGGTTCTTGCCATGAGCGTGGGATGGCCCCGGGCGCTGTGGCTGCTGCGGCACGGCGAGAGCGTGGGCAACGTCGCGAGAGAGCGGGCCTGGAAGGCCGGCGAGCACGACATCCAGATCGACGTTCCCGACCACGACGTGCCGTTGTCGGACACCGGCGAACGGCAGGCAGCTGACTTCGGCGCGTGGCTCGCCGGGGTACCACGCGAGGAGCAGCCGACCGTCGTATTAGCGTCGCCGTACGTGCGGACCGCGGAAACCGCCCGAATCGCGCTGCACCGGGCAGGACGCAGTGATCTCCCGATCCGTTACGACGAGCGGCTACGAGACCGGGAACAGGGCTGGCTGGACCGCCTCACCTGGGTCGGCGCCGACAACCGGCAGCCGGACGAAGCGGATCGTCGCCGATTCATCGGCAAGTTCTTCTATCGTCCCCCGGGCGGTGAGTCCTGGGCCGATGTGGGGCAGCGCATCCGGCAGGTGTTGAACGACCTGCGCCTAGACCTCGCTGACGAGCGGGTACTCGTCGTAGCGCACGACGTCTCACTGCTGATGGTCCGCTATGTCCTGGAAGAACTGTCGATCGATGAGGTCAAGGCCTTGGCGGGCACGATGGCCAACTGCGCGGTAACGGCATATGAGGTCAGCGGCGACGGGCGACGTCTGGTGCCGGTCGAGGCGGGTCAAGCCAGGTAGCAGTCGCCTGTGGGGCTCAATGACGTCGGCCCGCCGCAATAAGGCGTCGGTTGAGGCGGCGTACCGGTATTCGTGGATCAGGCACCCAAGGGACTCGGCGAGGCGCATTCGCTATTAGTGGCTGCCTGGCTGGTTGGACCCCTCGCGCTCACTGTAGACGCCGTCTACAGTGAGCGAAAAAATTAAGGAGCAGACCGTGACTACCGACGAACTGCGGCCCAGCGGACTCATGGCGACCTACGAGCCAGTCGATTGGTCGCCAGCTGGATTGCCGGAGGATCCCGACGAGGTCATCGACCGGCTCATGGATCCTCGCCGACGCGGTGAGGTCTACCCGCTGTACCACCAGCTTCGCCGAGTGGCTCCGGTCCACAAGTGCCGCCCGGAGGTGCTGCACGGCAGCTGGATCGTCACGCGGTTCGCCGATACCGACGCGCTGATGAAGAGCCCCGACGCGGTCAACGACTCGCGTGTCGCGGACCAGGCGTTCAACCACGGGGACGGCACGTTCTACAACGTCATGAAAAACGCCATGCTCTTCACCGACTCCCCGTCCCATCGGCGCATGCGCAGCATGGTCGTCCGGGCGTTCACCCCTCGGGCTATCGCCCGGTGGAGGCCCATCGCCGAGCGGGTTGCGACCGAGCTGTGCGATGCGGTGGAGCGCGACGGCGGTATGGAAGTCGTCGAGCAGTTCAACTACGAGCTTCCGTTCAACGTCATAGCCCACATCCTCGGGGTGCCCGAGAGCGAGTTCCCACGGGTCAAGCAACTCGCGTGGGATTTCGCCCGCGCCGGTGAGAAGGTCGTGTCTGCGGACGTTGCGAAGCGAGGCGACGACGCTGCTCGAGGCTTCATCGAGCTCTTTGAGGAACTCGCCGAACAACGGCGCAGCCGGCCGACAGACGATGTGATTTCCACGCTCGTGCAGATCGAGGACGACGGCGATCGGTTGTCCCGCACGGAGCTCGTGGCGAACTGCATCCTCTTGATGCAGGCGGGGCACGAGACGACCCAGGACCTGCTTGGCAACGCGATGGTTGCGCTGTTCCGGAGCCCTCAGCAGCTGGCGCTGCTGCGCGACCGTCCGGATCTGATGAAGCAGGCTGTCGAAGAATTTCTGCGCTACGACGGCTCGGTGCAGATCAACCATCGGTTGCTGCTGCGCGACATGACCTTCGGCGACACGACCGTGCCAGCCGGCGACATGGTCTACGTCTTCCTCGGCGCCGCCAATCGCGACCCCGCACAATTCCCGGAACCGGACCGGCTCGACGTCACGAGACCTTCGAGGCACCACCTCGCTTTCGCATTCGGCGCCTATTACTGCGTCGGCGCCTCGCTGGCACGGACCGAAATCGAGATCGGACTCCGCACGCTCCTCAACCGGTTCCCGGGTATCCGGCCAGCGCGCCAGACGTTCGAGTGGCGAGACACGCTGCAGCTGCGCGGACCGCGTCGCGTCGATGTGCAGTGGTAGCAAGCCCACGGGGACGCATGGAAGTCGTCGCCGCCGTGCTCGATGCCGCCGAGCGGCTGTTTGTCCGGTACGGCCCATCGAGCGTCGGCCTCCGGGACATCGCGCGTGAAGCACACGTCAACCTCGGCTTGATCCACCGCCACGTTGGCTCCAAGGACGACTTGGTACAAGCGGTGTTTCAGCGCTTCATGCAGCAGGGCGTCGAACGGATGCAGAACCTTCCGGGGTGGGCCGATGTGGTGCAGCTCGTCTTCACGCCGACGACTGAGTACTTCAATTACACGCATCTGCTCGGCTGGCTACTCCTCGAGGGTTCCGATCCAGCCGCCCTCGCCGGCGACGCCAGACCACTCGCTGTCGTTGTGGAACGCGCCGCGACGGAAACGGGCGGAGACCTCGACCGGGCGCGGACACTGGTCGCTGGTCTGCTGTCCATGGCGTACGGCTGGCAGATATTCGCGCCCTACTTCCGGCACGCCCTGGGATCCCACGACGAGTTGCCCGCGCTCTCCGCGAAGGTCGCCGCGCTCAGCGCCGCTATGACCGAGGCTCACCGGGGCCCGATCGAGGCGCCGTGAATCTGCGTCGCTTCAGTGGCTGCTGCGCTTGTCTGCTAGCCAGTCAGGCAGGTCGACCGGCGGGTTTGGCAGCGGGGTGACTCCGCGCTCGGCGAGCAGGGCGTGAAAGCCTTCGCGGTCGGCCTCCCATGAACGCGGGTCACCCATCATGACTTCGAAGAGGTCGACGCCCTCCGGCCCCGCGATGAGCGGGCCGAGCGCCGCGCCGAGCGGTAGGTCGATATGGGTACCGGCGGGGCACCACCGCTCGCCGCACCACATTCCACCGGCGAGGACATAGATGACTTGATGGCTGTAGTGGCCGTGGCGATGCACGATCATGCCGGGATCCCAGCGCCCGAGCATCGACAAGAACTGCGGTTCCCGTCCGATGGCGAACCACTTCTCCCACACCGACTTCTGCTGACCGTCTGAGTGCCGCTGCGTTCGCACGTGTTGCCATCTGACGTCATCGAAGAAGGCGAAGGCGGGCTCGACGCCCGGCTCCTCGTGCATAGGTGGGATTGAGTCGCTCATGGCCACGTAGTCTGACGCACCCAGACATCTGGACTGGGGGCACCTCGCTCCTTGACCGCTACGCGTTGTAGCGCCGGCGCAGCTTCCCGGCCTCAGAGCGCCGCGAGCAGGGCGCAGGTTGCTTCGGCACGCTGCGTCCACCAGACGCTCGGATCGCCGCTCCCCCCGATCGCTTGCGCGCGGTGCAGCGCGACCCAACGGCGGGCATGTCCGACCAGCCAGCGCCGGATGCCGTCCGGCTCCTGCTGCAGGAGCGCCTTCAACGTGTAGCGCCGTTCCCCGTGCCGATAGCCGGCGCTCGCAAAGGCCGCTGCGTCGACGAGATCATGGCGGGTCAGCACGATCCCGCTCTTGATCGGTGCGAGGAGCACGTCAAGCAGGTCGTCGAGATCCGCGCCGATGTCACCCGGCGGAGGGCAGCTTCGCAGGGCAACGGGCAGCAGCGCGGCGGGAGAATCGACGACCTCGATCCGCAGCGCCTCCAGGAGGGCGGCAGCCCAAGCCGTCACAGGCGTAACGCCCATCGCACCAACCGCCGTCAGGTAGCCCGGGGCCCAGCTCCAGATGTGCTCGTTGAGCAACGTCGATCGCACGTGAGCCAGCCGCTGCCGGCCCACCGCCGTCCGTGATTCCAGCTCGGCGTCGGTCAATTCGGCGTACAGCATCAGCAGCAGGCCCAGGTGATCCGGATCCGCCGGCGCGTCGAGTCCCAGGACGTGCCAGAACGATCGGATGCGACTGAATGCGTCGCCTCCCAACTTGCCGTCGACACCGAGATGGATGGCGGCGTGGGGAGGCAAGGACAGCACGAAGGCGTCGGTGTATTGCGCGGGCGACATTCTCGGAAGTTCGAGTGCGTCGAAGACGTGCTGGGATTGGGTGGGCGGATTCAACGCGGCGGCGCCGAAAGCCCGAAGCAACTCCGACATGTCTTTGCGCGCCCGCGGCTCGAGATGGCCCGTGGCGGCGGTCATTCGGCGCGGACCGGGATGGAGAAGGCGTCGGCGGCCGGTTTCAGCGGCCTCATCAGCCAGCTGGGCCTTCTGGCGCCGTTCGGTGACGTCTGCCCGGCCGGTCTGGCCAGTGCCAACCACTGGAGATAGACCTCGCGAGCTCGGGCGGTGTCGACGGAGATGTCGCCATGCCGATCGCCCGCCTGAGCGGGTTTGATCCGCACGGCCTGGTGCCAGCAGTGCATTCCGGAAATCGGGTCGGGATGGACCGGAAACGTCAGATTCTGGTGGACACCCGTGTCGCTCCACCAGATGCGCTGGGTGTCGGGATCCGCGCTGCTGTGGGGACCGACCGCCTTGACCCGCTTCATGTCCCAGCGCTGATCGTCACGCCGGAGGTCGACGACCGCCATCATGCCGCCCAGCGAACCTCCCTCTTGCGCGGAAAGCCGCCAGCGGCCCATGTGATGGCTGCAGGCCACGACGCCTGGTCGGATCCCCTCGGTGATCCACACCTTGGCGACGAAATGGCCGATATCTGTCTGGACCCGGACGAGATCACCGGTCTCGGCAATCCCGAGCCGCGACGCGTCGCTGGGATGCACCCAGACCGGGTTCGTGTGGGCCAATTCGTCCAGCCACTTGGCATTGGCCGATCGAGTGTGGATCTGCGTCGGCAATCGGAACGTCGACAGCAGCACCATCTGGTCGGATTCGAGCCGGGACGGGTGCACGTGGCTGACGATGTATCCCGGAAGGGCATGCTCGGGCCAGCCCCACGCCGCCAAGGTCGACGAGTAGAACTCGAGCTTTCCCGATGGGGTCGGAAAGCCCCGCCGGACAACGCCGTCGACCTGAACGCCGACCGCCCGTTTTCCATGGGCATTTGGCTCCGGTGCGCCCATGGGAACCACGTTCGGCGAGTCAGGTTTCGCAGCTGCCGTGTACACCCGGCCATGCGGGGTGATGTCGACGTCGTCCAACTCGCCGGTGGGCACTTGCTGTTCGTAGACGGCGCCGACGCCCGACGTGATCTCGAACGCGCCGTAGCGACGCATGAACTCCAAGGGCGCCAAGCCTTCCTCCGCAGCGCGTTCCGGAAGGCCGGGCACCGAGTTCTCGAACATCCAGCCGTAATATTCGTCGACCGTCAGCTTCTGCCCCGGGTTCTTGCGCGACTCGTGGTAGCGCCGGATCCCCAGACTCCCGTCCGGGTCGATCCGCCATGACAGCTCTATCCAGAACTCGTTTTCCTCCCAGACCTCGCCTGGGTTGACCTCCCGTGAATCCGTGATCTCCTCACCGAGACGCTCGCGAGCTGCACGCAGCACGGGCTGCCGGAAGCCGATCCACTGGCCGTCGTACTGCTCGTAGGAATGGGTGTCGTGACGCTCCGAGGCGTGCCCCATGGGCAGGACGTAGTCGGCCAGATAGGCCGACTCGTTCCAGGTCGGCGTCAGGCTGACGAAGCAGCCCACCTGCTCGGGGTCGCTCAGCATTGACAGCCAGGACAGGCCGTCAGGATTGGTCCACACCGGGTTGTAGACCCGGATGAAATACGTGTCGAGCCGGCCCCGTCCGTCGCGGAGGAAGTGTGGGAGCAGGAACGACATCTCGTTCTGAGCGAGGGGGTACTCGAGTGGCCAGCTCAGCTCCTGCCATACCCCGGGATGCGGCGGGGTGTGAATGGGCTTCGGCACGAACTTGTTCCAGGCATTCGGGAAGGTTCCGCCTTCCGTGCCCACTGCTCCCAGCAGCGCCGAAATGAGGAAGAGCGTTCTCGATACCTGCCATCCGCCGAGATTTCCGGCTGCGGCCGACCGCCAGCAATGCGCCGAGAAGCGCGTTCCTGCCTGCGCGACGAGTTCGGCGATCGTGGCCAGGGTCTCGGCGTCCACCCCCGACTCCTGCGCCGCGTACTCGAAGGTGTACTTGGCGTACAGGCCTTCCAGCTCCGACTCGAACGTGGTGAATTCGTTCGGTAGATCGGGGCGGCATGCGGTCAGGTATTCGGACCAGTTCCACCAGCGGCGGACGAACTCCCGGTCGTAGCGCCCGGTCATGATGAGATGCCGGGCGATGGCCAGGTTGATGGCGGCTTCGCTCCCGGGGTGCGGCGAGATCCAGTGATCGGCGTGCGTCGCGGTGTTCGACAGGCGCGTGTCGACGACTATGACCTTGGCGCCGCGCGCCCGGGCGTCGGTGATGCGTTGCGCGTGCGGGTTGAAGTAGTGCCCGGCTTCAAGGTGCGAGCTGATCAGAAAGATGACCTTGGCGTTGGCGTGGTCGGGGCTCGGCCGGTCCATGCCCAGCCAGAACTGGTAGCCGGTTCGGCCGCCGCTCGAGCAGACGTTGGTGTGAGAGTTGTGACCGTCCACCCCCCAGCTCGCCAGGACCCGCTCGGTGAAGCCGTCTTCGCCGGGACGGCCGATGTGAATCATGATCTGGTTCTGCCGCTCTTCGACGATGGCTTTGCGCAGCCGGGCCGCGAGCGCATCCAAGGCGTCGTCCCACGTGATGCGCTCCCACTGCCCTGACCCGCGCTCACCCACCCGGCGCAGCGGGTAGAGGATGCGGTCGGGATCCGTGACCTGATTGATGGTCGCCGGCCCCTTCGCGCAATTACGCCCCCGCGAGCCAGGGTGCTCCGGGTTTCCCTCGAACTTGCGCACGCTCAGGCTGTCCCGGTCGACGTAAGCCAGCAATCCGCAGGCTGATTCGCAGTTGAAGCACGTCGTCGGAATGAGCATCGAGTGCCGATCGACGCGCCGCGGCCACGCCCGGGAGTCCAGGTCGACCCAGTCGTCCCATCTTTCCTTGGGCGGGAACGACGCCAGCTGCACTCCGCTCGGCCCCTGGTAGAAGGTCTCGCCGCGGGCCTCGACCGCCGCCCGAAGGGCCGACACGCGCTCAGCTCGTCGCGCCACTGACGGCCCCTCAACCGGCTCCTCAACGGGTGAAGGCCGTTTGCGTTTCATCACGTCTCCTTGATGGGCTGGCTGCTCATATCGGGGTCAGGCGAGTGGCACGCACTGACCCGCCTGCACGTAGGCGTGTTCATGAGCGAGCAACCCGACGAGCGCGAATGGGGCAGCGATCGCACCGATCCAGGGCGACGCGACGGCGACAGCAACTCCGAGGACGCCGGCGAGGAAGAACGCGGCATAGCGGCCGCGCGTCATCTCGCGAATCGCCAGGCGGGCATGTGCGGTGACATGCGGAAGGGTGCTCTCCCCCCAGACGAGCGCGAGGTGCGCGCCCGCGGCAACGGCTAGCACTATGGCGTCTACGTGCCTGGCTCCAGCTGCCGCTCCGCCAAGGAAAGGCAGGAGCACGGCTGACCCGGCAACGACGGCTTGAACGGCCAGGTGAGGCGGGAGCAGCGGGCTCTGCCACAGGTCACGTGCCTTCGCCTGGGCCAGCAGGAATGCGGTGTAGCAGGCCGCGGCCAGGCCAAGAGGAATGATGGCGATCGCGAGTCCGATCTGCGCGCCGCGCAGGTTCAGGACGGCGACGATGAAATAGGCCAGCACGCCGGCACCGTAGGCCCCGATGACGAACGAGCCGCGGACGAGCCAGCTCTTCCAGTGCCTTTTCGTGAAGATCAGGTAGAAGCGGAGCGGGTGCTTGAGGTCCCAGATCAGCAATCCGCCGGTCGCGGCCAGGAAGCCCAACGCGAGCAGCGGCGCGAGGTAGCGCGCCTGGCCGCTGTGCCAGTCCAGGCGATTGCTGAGGCCAAGCGCGACAGCGACCAGGAGCACGCCGGCCGCGACACTCTTCGTCCAGGTGTAGAGGCTGACGCGCCATCCCCAGGGCGCGTGATGCGGGATGTCGTAGGACAGCAGCGCCGCGGCCGAGGAGGTACCTGCCTGGGGATGCCCGCCGCGCACGAGTTGCGGATCCGACGCGTCACCTTGGGTTGCCCAGGCATAGAGGTCACCGGTGGGCCGGGTCGCCGCCAACGGATCCAGCGTGGCCTCGTGCGCACCCAGGTAGAAGACGCCCGGCCCGGTCTCCTTCTCCGGCCGGCGCACCGTCACCGGCTTGCGCTGAACGGTCTGCGCCGCCTTGGAATGCGGATCGTTGAGATCGCCGATCAGGATCGCCTCGGTAGGGCACACCGTCACGCAGGCCGGCTCCAGTCCTTGGTCGAGGCGATGGGCGCAGAAGTTGCATTTCTCGGCGGAATGATCCTCGGGATTGATGAAGATGGCGTCGTACGGGCACGCCGCCATGCAGGCTTTGCATCCGATGCAGATGTTCTTGTCGAAGTCGACGATCCCGTCGTCGCGCTTGAACATCGCTTGCGTGGGGCACGCGCTCACGCAAGGCGCATCGGTGCATTGGTTGCATCGCGTCACCTGCATCGCGCGTCGCACCGTCGGATACACGCCGACGTCGACGGACTTCACGAAGGTGCGGGTGACCCCCAAGGGGACGTCGTTCTCGCTCTTGCACGCGGTCGTGCACGCGTGACACCCGATGCACTTGTTCTGGTCCAGCAGTTTGATCCAGCGCGTGTTTTCAGTCACCGGCTCAACCGTCCGCCCGGGTCGAGCCCGGATGCTTGTGAAGGGACATGACGTGCTTGCCCCGTGCCACGTCGAATCAACATCTGGCCCGGGTCGGGATGGCCGGCCGTTCGCGGCCGATCAGCGTGTGTGCCCGACGAGGACGGTGTCCAGCGGGCATCCATCCGGATTCGGGCGCACGATGGTCTCGCAACGCTCGACGACGAGGTCGCCTACGTCGGCCCGCAACTTGCCGCTGGTGTAAAGCAAATCGGCGTTGTGGGGCCCGCCCAAGCCCTGCAAGGCGTTCTGCCTGTCGTGGCCGAGCACCAGCAACGTCCCGTGAGGCGCCAGGCACGCTTTTGCCTTACGGATCAGCCTCAACAGGGCCACCGGGGCCAACTGAACGTATAACAGCGTTACGAGGTCGAACCGCTGCGCGGATGGCGCCCACCACTCCAGGTCTTCTTGAACCCAGGTGACGCCCACGCCCAGCTGGCGGGCACGCGCTTGCGCGCTCTGAATTGCTTCAGCGGAGAAGTCGACGCCCGTGACCTCCCAACCCTGGGATGCGAGCCAGCATGAGTTGACGCCGGGGCCGCACCCGAGATCGAGTGCCATCCCGGCCGGGAGATCACGGCTGACGTCGACCAGTACCTCATTGGGTGCGTCGGGCCAGCGGTAAGCCGATTTCCGATAGCGCTCGTTCCACGCTGACGCGTCCATCAACACGCTCCCTCGAGTCCGGCTGTCAGAAGTCGGCGAACCGCTGGCCAGAGCTGGACAACAGAGCTTCGGGTCTGCTCCCGGTCGTCGCGCTGACCGGAGAAGGCCCGATGTCGGTTGTCCGGATCACCGTACATTAACCCGTGATCCAGGTCACGGGAAGGGGTGCAGCCTGACGCGGGGCTCCGAATACGACTTCTGGGCGGTCAGAGCTGGAGGCTGGCCCGAATGGCGACGTACACCGCCACGGCGACCAGCAGGACGGCGAAGGCTCGGGTGAGCGAATGCGCGGAGACACGGTCGGCGACGCGCTTGCCGGCGAGGGACCCGACCATGGCGGACACCGTGAAAGGAACCACCACATGCCACGGGATGCTGCTGCTGCCGAATCTCACGGCGAGGGCGCTGACGGAGTTGATCGCAATGATGATCAATGAAGTGCCCACGGCCGTAGGCATCTTGTAATGCAAGGCGACAACCAGGGCCGGAACGATGACGAATCCGCCGCCCACGCCGAAGAATCCGGTCAGGAAGCCGACCACGAGCGCCGCGACGACCACCTTCGACGCTCCACCGAGATCCCACGGGGCGGCTGGCGCCGAAGGCTCATCAGCGGTGCGCGCCGGCACCGGGCCGGTCAGCACGGCTACACCGGACGGTCGGGGCGATGACCTGTCGTGGCCGCGTCCCAGGCGGCCGCCGGCCGGAGTCGGCCCGGCCGGTTCGTCATCACCGTCGTCGGAGTGAGGCTCGGCGACGGACGCCTGCCGGCCGCGCGCGATCATGGCTGTGGCCGCGACCACCATCAGCCCGGCGAATGCCAGCAGCAACGCCTGCGGATTGACGACGTGATTCAGCCGCGAGCCACCCAGCGACGCCACCGAGCCGAGCAGGCCGAACAGGATGCCTGCACGCCACCGGACGCGACCGGCCCGGGCGTGTCCGACCGCGGCGGTGAGCGCGGAGATCCCCACGATGATCAGCGATGCGGTAGTGGCCGTCTTCGGAGATTCGTTCAGTGCGTACACCAGAACGGGGACGGTCAGGATCGATCCGCCGCCCCCGAGTGCCCCCAGTGAGACGCCGATCGCGATGCCAGCGGCGATGGCGATGGCCAGCACGTCAGGCCACACACCCCGGCGTGCCGTCAGTACGGACGATCGGCAAGCCGCCCTCGGCCCAGGCGAGCATGCCCCCGCTCAGGTTGAAGGCATCCACGCCGGCCCGGCGCAGCTGGCGGGTGGCGTCGCCAGAACGATTGCCCGAGCGGCAGACCGCGATGACGGGACGACCGTCCGCCGATGAGTGGTCGGCCAACCGGCCGAGCGGAAGGTGGACCGCTTGAGCAGCATGCCCGGCCTCCCACTCCTGCGGCTCCCGCACGTCCAGCAGCAACATCGCGCCCGAGGCCGCCAGCCGCGCCGCTTCGCCCACCTCCAGCGCCGGCACCGATTCGGCGTCTTTCTGCATCTGGGACACGTGGCTACACCGGGGCCGAGCGTTGATGCTGAAGCAGGGCGTCGACCCCGAAATCGAAGTCCTGCGTGGGTGACCAGTTGACCGACATGCCGAACCTGTCGCCTCGGACCAGGGTGGTGCGCCATTCGACCGGCTGCCCGAGGGCGTAGCCGAGTCGGTCGATCCGCAGCGCTGCCGGGTTGGATTCCGGGCTTGCCAGCAGGGCCTGCTCGACCGGGTCGGGCAGGGTGGCGGTGATGCGCTCGTGGCCGCCCGTGATGCGGATGTGGCAGCGCTTTGCCAGCTCGTCGTACAAGCTGGTGCGGCTGAAATCTGCGGTGAGCAACGGCCTGCTGATCGCGGCCGGCAGCCACACGCGATCGATGGCGATGGGCTCGTCGCCCGCCAGCCGAAGGCGCTCGAGGTGCACGAGCGGGGTGGACTCCTCGAATCCGAGCCGAGCCGCCATCACGCCGTCCTTGCGCTCGTCGAGCACACGCACGATGGAGCGCTGCTCCAAGCCGGTGCCCTCGACCGAACGGAAAAGGCTGTACAGCGTGCCGAGGGGCTGAATGACGGCGGGTTCCGCAGCCAGCCGGCTGCCCCGGCCCCGCTCGGCCACGACCGTGCCGTCAGCCCGCAACTGCCTCAGGGCGGCCCGAACGGTGTGGCGACTCACGCCGTACTCGCGACAAAGGGCGTGCTCGGTGGGAAATGTCCTGGCGAACTCCCCGGCGGCGAGCCGGCGCTGCAGCGAATCCCGCAACTGCGCCCACAGGGGAAGTGGCGAGGTCCGGTCCAAAAGAGCAGCCGAACCATCCCCGGGGGGGCTTGCCGTCAGGTCCACACCGCGTAATGTATGGCCTTCCGGACAAAGGAGCAAATCGAGGGAGCGCCGGTGCTTGAGGTTCTCACCGTTGAGACGTCCGAACTGGGTGACCGCAGCTACATCGCACACGACGGCAAGGTCGCGATCGTCGTCGACCCGCAGCGCGACGTGGACCGCCTGCAGGCAGTCCTGGACGAGGTCGGCGCCCGCGTAGCACTCGTCCTCGAGACACACCTGCACAACGACTACGTCTCGGGGGGACTCACGCTCGCCACGATCAGCGGCGCACGCTACGCCGTGGCGGCGGCCGACGAGATCGCGTTCGACGCCGTCCGGGTCCGTGACGGGGACCGAATCGATGTCGGTGACATGGTCGTCGAGGTTGTCGAGACTCCAGGACACACTGACAGCCATCTCGCGTTCATCGTCCGCCCGACGTCCCAGCCGGACGCGCCCGTGGTCTTCAGCGGGGGCTGCCTGCTTTACGGCAGCGTCGGCCGTACCGACCTGGTCGATCCGGCACGCACGGATGAGCTCACCCGGGCTCAATTCCATTCGGCGCGCAGGCTGGCCGGCATCCTGCCCGACGAGGCCGCCGTATTTCCGACCCACGGCTTCGGAAGCTTCTGCTCATCCGGCAATTCCTCCGGGGAGAGCAGCAGCACCATCGGTCACCAGAAGTCGGTCAACGACGCGCTGGTCATCGATGACGAACAGGCATTCGTCGAGCAACTGGTAGCCGGGCTGACGTCCTATCCCCGCTACTACGCACACATGGGCGCGCGTAACCGTGCCGGCGCCGATCCCATGGATCTCTCTCCTCCGGCCCAAGCAGATCCAGCCGAGCTGGCCAGGCGCATCAGCGCCGGAGAATGGGTCGTCGACCTGCGTAGCCGCACCGCGTTCGCGGCTCGACACCTCGAAGGCAGTGTCGGAATCGAGCTCGGCCAGCAGTTCGCCACCTATCTCGGCTGGGTCATCCCCTGGGGAACGCCGGTCACCCTGATCGGTGACAGCATCGACCAGGTTGCCGACGCGCAGCGCCAGCTCGTGCGCATCGGCATCGACAGGCCCGCCGCCCATGCCACGGGCCGGATCGACGACCTGGCCGACGGCCGTCCCGTCGGCGATTACCCGTGTGCCGACTTCGAGCAGGTGGCGAAGGTGCTCGACTCCCCAGACCTCGTCGTTCTGGATGTCCGGCTCGACGACGAACGCGCCGAAGGAGCTGTCAGGAACTCGCTGCACGTCCCGTTGCAGGATCTTTTCGATCGGCTTGATGAGCTGTCGGGCAGACAGTCTTGGATTTACTGCGCCACCGGGTTTCGCGCCAGTGTGGCTGCGAGCCTGCTCGACCGTGCCGGGCTGGACGTCGTGCTGATCGACGACGACTACACGCGCGCCGAGGAGCTCGGTCTCACGATTGACGGGACGGCCGCGAGCTGACTGTCGGCCGCGCATGCTGTCAGGTGCAGGAGGTGCCCGGTCCGCAGGTGCCTGAGCGGGCCGGGCGCCGGACGTATGCGGCGACGTACAGCTTGAGGTGCTGGCCCCCTCCTCATCCGCGCGATTCGGTCTGACCGCTGTCGAGGGGTCCCGGCGCAATCCGCGTGGCGGTCAGCAGCGGGTGAGCGTCGGGGTCAGCGGACCTAGCGATGCGGTGGTTTGCCTGTTTCTGCGGTGGCTTGCGGGTGACGTTATCCACAGCCCTCACATCTGATTTGGTACTTGCCCACATGTCACATAGCGTCACCCCAACTCGAGGTCGGGGGACCCTTCGTGGCGCTGCCAGCCGTTCGTCCTGTCACGGCCGGATTTACCCCAGCTAACGGCGGGGATCCGGCCGCGATCGCTGCTGCGCGCGTAGCAGAGCAGCTCAGGAGCCTGATTCGGGATGGCGACATCGACCCGGTCGCCGATCGGACCCGGGTCGCCGCCCTCGCGGCCGAGCTCGTCTCCGCAGACCAGCAGCTCACCGGCTCGACGGAGCGCCCGGCCGAAACGTCACGCAGCGTACGGAATCTGGTCGAGTCGGTCTCCGGCTTCGGGCCGCTGCAGCCCTACCTCGACGACCCGACCGTCGAAGAACTGTGGATCAACGGGCGACTGACAGGCGGGTTTCGCTGCGGCCTGGGTGACTGCTGCAGCAGGGTTCCACCGCTGTCTGATGGTCTGGCCGGTGCGTGAGGTTGTGGGTTTCCTGCCTGAGAACCTTCTCGAGTGCCTTGAGTATCAGGCCTTGATCGCTGCGAGCTGTCGAGCACTGAACTCGTTTCACCTCTGGGCCGGGAGAGCCGCGAGCGCGCGATCGTAGTCGTCGATCAGTGCCAGCACACCGTTGTAAACGATTGACGGTCTCGCGGTCGGCACCCTTACTTCTAATGACTGCCACGCGCTCCGCCTTCGCTTCGAGGAAGGTGAAGTCCGTGAGTGTGGCGAGCAGGTCGTCCCAGCGTTCAGCTCGAGTGAGGTGGTAGGGCAGCTCTGCGAGGGCGTGCGCGCTGCCTGTCCAGTCCCGGGCTCCGCCGTTGTGTCCGCGGGCCAGCGCCTGCAACACGTCGCCCAGCACACCGTGCAGCTGGGTGGCCCGCCCCTTGACGTAGCGCGCGTAGGCCGCGTCGGCAAGTTCCCTGTGGAAGTACGACAGCAACGACGCTCCCTCCGCCGCTCGCGGGCTCAGGTACGGAGCCAGATCGAAGTAGAGCCGAGACCACACGACGATGGGCAACTGCCGGATGGGCATCTCCCACGCGGCACCGGCAGCGAACTCCGCCCAGGTCTGTTCATCGGCAGCCAGCGCATCGAGCAGTTCGTCCTCGGACAGGCCGAGTCGCTCGTAGGCGCAAGCCAGGAATCCGAGCGCGTGCCCCACCAGCTCGACGCCATGCTCGGCCTCGAGCCGCTCGTAGAGCCCGGCAATGATCGAGGGCTCATCATCACCGATCCGAACGGTCTCGAGCGTCGACGGCCAGAGTCGCGCCTCCTCGAAGGCGAGACGCAGGAACAGCGGGGAGCCGCACCGTTCAAAGCGTGCGAGAACCTCCTTGCGTTGCACGGTCGTGAGTGTCCGCTCGCTCTTGCGAAGCCACGAATCCAGCAATGTTCCGCCCTCGTCCGCCGGCATTCGACCGAGCTCCATCGCGGCGTCGTCAGGCAGCCGGCACGTCAGAGCGTCGCACCGGGGGCCTGGCCTGGTTGAAGTGACGAGATGAACGCGGCCTGGCAGCTCCGACGGCAGCCAGGCGAGGTCCTCACTGCCGGCGAGTTGGTCGAGTGAGTCCAGGAAGATGACCAGCGGCCGGCGTGCGGACGCCAGCCGGAGTCGCTTCAGGAACTCCTGTTGGAGATCCTGCAGGGTGGCCGGCAACGGTTTCTTGGTCCCGTAGACCTCACCGATCTCACTGCACAGATCCTGCAGCAGCGAGCGAGGATCCGCCGATGCCGACGTGACGCCAATGAATCGCGTCAGAATGACGGCGTCGGGGTGCGTATGGCGAGCGTCAGCGGTCGCACGCGCCATGAGCGCAGACTTGCCCCGACCCCCGTCCGCGACAACGCACAGCGGGTGATCTGCATCGCTGTCCAGGTAGCGAACGATGGCATCCAGGTAGCTCCTCCTACCGACGAATCCATCGCCGCGTTCCGCGGCAAACGCCCGGTGAGCGGCGCGCTCCTGATCGAGGTGCGAGTACGCACCAAGCCGCGCAATCTCAGCGTCAATGACGCGGAACAGTGACGCGAGCATGTCCTCGCAAAGCCGCTCGACGTGGGTGGTGCTCGGGGCGGATCCATCCCACTCGGCTTGGTAGTCGAACACGTTGTCTCCGAGCCGCCGGCGCAGTCGTGATTTGAGGTCGCCGAGCAACGTCGCGGCCTCCTCGTCGGGTGACCCGTCGGTGTGGAAGTCGCGGTAGCTGGCTGCCTCCGGCCACCGCTCAGGATCCCCGGACAGCGCACCGACATGGTCCGGTAGTTGGTTCAGTTCTCGCTGGAAGCAGAAGACGTGCTCCTCGGCGTGCTCGGCCCCGAAGGCGCCTTTCAGAATCTCCTGCTCGGTCGCCGAAAGGCGATACTGCGCCGAGCCTTCCTCGCCAAGACCGGCGTCTCGTGCGGCCACGGCGAGCGCCCGGCGCAGGGCATCAGCTTCATAGCCCCCGTCACCGTCGCGGGACGGCGCCAGCACGTACTCCGGCGGGGTCGCGTTGTCGTCGCGGCAATACGCTGCCCTGGCTGCAGCGACCTGTCCGGGAGCCAAGTGCGCCAACAGGGTCTCGAACTCGTCGGCGGCAACGACCTCCGGGAGCGGGCGCCAGCCATACCTGTTTCCCAGTAGCACGACAAAGTTCGGCCGCGGCGAGATCTCCTGGCATCTCGCCACTTCCGAGAGGCAGATGCGCATCGTGCGATGCCCCGCCGAGGCCTCTTCCCGGATGCCCCATCGCAGATCGACCGCCTGGAAGGCGTAGCCCCGCGCCGCGCAGTGGGCACGCAGCTTCGGAAAGACCTTTTCCTGCAGTGCGTCGCGCTCTGCCTTGAGATCCCGGAAGGTCGACGAGACGAAAACGCGAAAAACCCGGGTCCCGAGCATGGTCAGCCGCTCGTCTCGAGAACGAGCTGCGCCGCCGTCTCAGTCGGCACCGCGCCGGCCCCCCACGATCCGCACAGATCGAGGACGTACAGCTTGCCGCCCGAATCCGTGCAGCAGAGCGACTGATCGTCGCTGGCCATGTCGCATGACTCGATGAAGCCGATCGCGACGAACCTCGCCAGCTCGCGGCCCGACATAGCGTCCCAAACGATGACGGCGTTGTCCTTCCCGCCGGATACGGCCATCGTTCCGTCGCGCGAGAAACAGCAGCACGTCACCGCGCCGTCGTGGCCGGGAAGGATGGAGCGGCATCCGCCGGTCTCTGACGCCCAGATGCGCAAGGTCCGGTCATCGCTTCCGGAGATGATGTGCGCACCGTCGGGCGAGAAAGCGCAGCACGTGATGCGGTCGTCGTGTCCCGACAGTGTCGCGCTCACCTTTCCTGAGGCGATCTCCCAGAGCTTTAGCGTTTCATCCCAACTCCCTGATGCCAGCCGGCTGCGATCCGGCGAGAAGGCACACGACGTGACTCGCTCGTCGTGCCCCGACAGGGTGGCGATGTGGCTGCCCTTGCTCAGGTCCCAGACTTTCATAGTCGTGTCTCGGCTACCGGTCGCGATCCACAGTCCGTCGCACGATATGGCGCACGCAGTGACCCAGCCTTCGTGTGCGGGCAGTTCGCGAATGTGCTTTCCGGCGCGGGCGGAGAAGATGTCCACGGTCCCATCGGTGCGGCCGAGTGCGACGAGATCCCCCGTGGGGTCGTAACAACGCGAGACGACTTGGCCCTCGCCGAGCGGGACCAGGGTGTGCGGCGGCGTGCCCAGGTCGGCGGCGCCGATCCTCGCTATCGCGACGTCCGTCACCAGCAGGATCTCGTGACCTGCCGAGAAGTGGCAGGAACGGGCGCTGATCCGGGCCGAGGGCACTTGCTCATCGCTTTCTCCCAAGGCGGCGTCGACACTCCAGTGCTTGAGGGTGAAGTCGTCACCGGCGGAGAGCACCTGCCGGCCGCTTGCGTCGAACGTGCAGCTTTCTATCGGCCCCGCGTGTCCGGGGAAGCTCGCGACCTCCTGCAAGGATCGCAGATCCCACAGCTTGATCGCGCCCTCGCTGTCGCTGGACAGTAGCAGCCTGTTGTCCGGACTCAGATCGGCGCTCGTGACGATGGCCTCGTGTACGAGGCAAGCTTTCTGCGCGCCGGTGGTCGCATCCCACACTCTGACAGCCCCGTCCCAACCAGCTGTGACGATCAGCCGGCCGTCGGGACTGAACGCGCAGCTCGAGATCAGGCCGTCGTGCGCGGGAATTGAGAGCATCGATCGGGCTGTGATCCGGCTCCAGACCAGCACGCGGTTGCGGCTCGCTGACGCGATCAACTCGCCGTCAGGGTGGAGTGCACAGGAGGCGATGGGATCGCCGTGTCCGGTGAAGACGGTGGTGCACTTGCCGTCCGCGACATCCCAGACCCGGCACGTGTTGTCTCTGCTTCCCGACACGACGTACCTTCCGTCGACGCCGTAGGCACAACAGGTGACCTTGTCCCGATGACCGATCAAGGTGCGTATCTCATTGCCCGTCGCCACGTCCCACAGCTTCAGCGTCGTGTCCGTGCTTGCGGTGACGACGCGGCTCCCGTCCGGACTGATGTCGCATGACTCGACCGCCCCCCGGTGCCCGGCGAACACCTGGACGGCGGCTCCGGTCGACAGATCCCACGTCCTGGCAGTCCGATCCACACTCGATGACAGGGCCATCCCAGGTACGGGTGAGAACCGACAGCACGTGACTTGCGCCCTGTGCCCGACGAGCGTCTGAATCAGTGATCCGGCTTCGTACACGTTCGTGGCCAGGCGCATCCACCGAGCCGCCGGCGAGGAGCACCGGGCCTGTAGCTCCTCGGACACGCGAAGGCGAAAATCCCCTTCTCGGCGCCAGGTTTCGCTGAACTGCAGGCGGGCGAAGACCTGTTGCCAGAGCAGGTCGGGTCTGCGTCGCAGGTTGTGACTCTCCCTGCGCAGCAGCGCAGAAAGCTCTCGGAGCACGTCCCGATTCGACTGTGATAAGCCGTCCACCGGGTCCGTCACTCAACGCTCTCCAGGTTGAGCCTCTTGATTTCGTCTCGGCAATCGGCCGCCTTGCTCGCCTGGGAATCGGCCTCATACACGGTCGCGAGCGCTTCCAGGTACTTCTCGAGGATTGCTTGTTCGATGTGGGGAACGCCGGCTACGTCGATTCGCGGGTTCTCGGTCTTCATCTCCTCCTCGAACCGCTGCACCTTCCTGGCCTCTCTGCCAAGTTCGCGTGCCGACTCCTGGGCGAGGTTCTTCCCTTCAAGCAGAGTGCTGATCGCGGCCTCCCGGTCGCCCAGCTTGTAGTGCGCGACACCGACGTTGTAGAGCAGACGCGCCTCAGCCGTCCGATGGCCGATCTGCCGAATGATGGCGAGAGCCTGGTTGAACCGATCCAGGCTGTACGCGTCATCACCCTTCATGGACCCGATGAAAGCGCCGTCCATCCACAGCTGGGCCGCGTCCGGTGCGCGGTCGGGGAGGTCGGCGGGAGGTGAGGCAAGGTAACTGAGCCCGCCGACCGTGATGTTCGCCCTCATCTTGTCCATGAACGCCTGAGGGTTGGCGGCAGCGCCCTGCTCGGGCGTCTTGCGCATGGCTTGCTGCTGCTTGCCGAACTCGGCGACGCGCTGGTTGATCTCCTCGAAGTTGCGCAACTTCTCGAGCAGTTCGCTGTCGGAGGGCATGACGTAGCCGTGACTGGTGGGCGAAGCCGCCTTCTTCTTGCTTGAGAACCATTTCATGTCGGGTCCCCCATCTCTCTTTGTCCCCGGTGAATCCCGAGCAGCCTGTGGCTACGCCCGGGGAGCTAGTAGGCCCGCTCAAAGTTCTCGTACGTCACGCGCCCCTGCTCCGCCCCAAGGGAGCGGGGCTGAGTCCCGCCAGGCCGACGGTTCGCGGCGTGAACCCAAGCGATCGGCTTCCAACTTTCTCGTGCCCGGGTAACGGCTTCCGCGGTCCCGCCGTGGCCCTGCGCGTTCGCGCCGTCCCAGATGGCAAGGAGCGTCTCAGCCCGCTCGACGATCTCATCGGCCGCTGCGGCGTAAGCCTCCACGCGATCGGAGCGCGCGGGGAGCTCGATCACCTCATCCGCCGTCCCGAGCAGACGCAGGAATTCGTCCTTGGAGTCGCGGGATTCGAAGTCAGCTAGATAGTCGTACTTGGGCAGCGGCAGCACTGCTACCAGCCGCGCTCCCGCTCGCTTCAGCGCCTGCTTTGCCACTAGACGATCGGCCCCTTCTGCCAGGGCCGAGACGATCTTCAGAGACTTGCCGGGATGCGCCTGGGTGATGCGGTCCAGGGCCGCTTCGATTCCACCTGCGACTCTTTCGATCTCTGCCAGGAAGCGATGTCCGGTGACCCCGATCGCGACATCCCCGCCCCCGTCGATCTGCGCGAGGGTCAGGCCGGCGGCCTCGACAACTCTTGGGATGTCGAGGACGGTGAGGTGATCCTTCTCCCGTTCGGATTCGGGCAGCTGGTCCCACGGACGCATGGAGGGGTGCAGGCGGCGGGCGTCGTCGCGCGGGTCTCCGTACCGCCAGCCGCTCTTTTCCTTGCGTCTCATCCAGCGCTCGTGCTCGTGCTTGGCGAGCTGTTCAACGCGTGGATCCTTGGGATCGACAAGAACGGGCTGCAGCCCGGCAGGAAAGTCCCGGCACAGCACGAAGCCGAGTACCCCGAGTTTGTCGGAGAGGTCGCGCGCAGCGTCCCGATTCATCTCTCGTAGGTGTTCGGGTAACTGGGACCAGTCGACCAGTGTTGGCAGCGAGGCCCAGGCATGGCCCTGATCGAGCATCTCTTTGCAGTAGCTGACGTGAATAGCTTCAGCCAGCCGGTCGAGCAGGTCGCCCTCGGGGATGTAGCGCTCGACCGCTTCGAGGAACTCGCGTGCGTCCACATGGGCGTCGAGTTGGTCGGCTGCAGGCAGCGCTGAGCGTTCATAGCGGTCGGCGCCGTGCAGGGTGCTCATCGAGAGGATGGTTTCCAGCGACCGGGCTCCATGACGGTAGGAAGCGACCCCGAGCAACGCTCGCAGCACGCCTGGGTCGATCTGCAGGCGCGCTGAACGACCCTCGCGGGCGAACAGGCCAGGCCGGTCACGCAGCAGCATGGAGCGCAGCAGGATGGCACGGCGGACGCGGAAATACGGGTCGGCTTCCGGATCGCCGTCCCGCGGATCGGGGCCGACGATGTCGACATGGCCCTTGAGCCGGCTCACGAAGTCCGGACCCTTGGCGAGACGGAACTCGTCACTTCGATTCTGCGCAAAGTCGGCCAGCCGTGAGCTGGTTCCTCCTGCGAAGACGAAGATTGCCTTGCCCACCGGGTGAAGTACCTGGCCCTGCTGGAAGGCGCCGTCCTGCATCGGGGCGAGGAAGTGTCGCAGCCAGCCCAACGGTGTTCCGGCGAGTTCGGAGTCGAACTCGTCCCAGAGAACCAGCGGAAGCTTGCCCCGCAGGCCGGCATCGCGTACCTGGTGCAACGCGTCCGCCAAGTCTTCGGCGTCTTTCATCTGCGACAGGTTGAACGTCATGTCTTCGACCCGGCCGCCGAGGGACGACTTCGCCACGGCCTTGATGCCGAAAGACTTGCCGGCGCCGGGCGGGCCGAACACGGCGAGGTTGAGCGGCCGCGGCGCGGGCTCGGAGTCATACTCCCGCATGAGCGTGCGAAGACTCCGGAATCCCTCGATCTCACCCCTGTCGACGGTCAGCAGCTTCCCGAATATGCCGAGCGGCACATCGGGGAGAGCCGATTCGACGCCTTCCAGAGCCAGGATTTCAGCTAGCGTCTCGAGGCCTTCGGGATAGCGCGACTGAAGAATCGACCAGGAGTCACGCACGGGCTGCTCGATGCGTGCGGTGGCGAACGGCGTCGCGTCGCCCTCCAACGCCTGGACTATCGCCGACGTTGGGAAGGCGAGTCCGGCGTGGTCAGGGCGGCTGTCGGGGGTCCCGTAGCCGGCGAGGTGAAGTGCGCGTCCGGCGGCAAGGCCTCGGCCGGTCGCGTTGTGAAGATCCGGCGCGTCCGGTGCGATCATGAGTTCCCGAGCGATGGCTGTTACGAGGCAGGCGGTGTTGCCGATGAGCGCACCCGGATACTGCTCGGCCCAGCTGTCTTCGATCGATTCCGGATCGAAGAAGACCTCGCAATCCGGAGGGTTGAGCCGGAGCGGCCCGTCGTTGGAGGAAGCGCGGCCCGTCAAGAGAACGGCTCCTCCGGTACCGAGGGACAGCACCACATACGCGCACAGGGCCAAGCCGTTGACGGCGGGGCAGAGCACAAGCTCGCGAGCGAGGTCGCCGGCCGTTCGCTCCCAGGACAGTTCACGGCTGATCTTGATGTCGCTCAGCCGCAGATCATCGAGCGTCATCACCACGATGAGTTGCTTGGCGTGGTCGCGAAGAAGGTGCCGCCAAAGCGGCCCGTCCGCGATCGGAGCTGCCATCTTGAGTAGCACCCACTGAGAGCAGTCCGTCGACGAAAGTGATGGCGGCCACAGCGACGGATGGTCCCGAAAGCCAAGGTTCGCATCGTCGATGACGACGATGTCGGGTGTGCCGGGGCCGGTCGCGTGAGCGGGGGCTTCGATCGCCGCCGGCCCCACCCGCCCGCGGTCCACGCCAAGGAATTCCGCGACTCGCCACACGCTGGGGCCTCGGTCGCCCAGGCGACGTGGGAACTCGGACCAGAGCGCGTAGGAGTGGTGCAACGCCGGATCCCCTGGCGCGACCGAGACTGTTTCGCATGTCGGGCCCAGCACGCGCACTGGGGGGCCATCGCCCGTCACTCTCCGCCCGACTTCTTCGATCAGTTGGGCGAGCAGCGCCGCTCCACCGGGGCCCGAGTACGTTTCGATGTGGTGTCGAGAGTTTTCGCCGCCGTGGCCACTCCCTGGCTGGCGAGTACGTGCAAGGTTCCAGTCGATGGTCACGTCGCCTGTGACCACAACCTGCCGGGGCACCTTGCTTCGAGGCTCGTCCGCTCTGTCCCTGTCCTGTTCTTTAGTAGCCATCGGGCCCGCTCCCTCCCGCTCGCAGGCTCCCTGCCGGCTTTCGTCGGCCGGCGGTCTGCGGGCAATGTGCCCAAGCGGTCCGAGCCCCAGCGTGTGACCCCTGGTGGTCGCGATCGGGGCACAAACACCAGCGAGCGCACGAATCGGGGTGCTCTCCACAACGATCCCCCTGACCCCGCTCAGACAGGTAGGGCCAGAAGTCCCAGGGGCTGCAACCCCCGACTGCCGCAGTCTGCGACAAACGAATCAGCGGGGGTGGATCGCGAGGGACCTTCGACACTTCAATGCCCCGGCCGGACGCGCGACTCTCGACCAGGAGGGGTACGCGATGGGTCACAACATCCACCTGACGGACATCGAGCGGTTCAAAGCCAGCGGGAAAGTCCGAAAGCTGCGCAAGGCCGTTCAATACCGCAGCCACGGCGACCTGGTGCCTGACTGGAAGGTGTGTGCCGCCGCGGCCGATGCACTCGGTCGGCTGGGCGATGCCGGGGCGGTCAAACCACTGGTCGGCGCTTTAGGGGACGATCGCTCCGAAGTTCGCGAGGCTGCCGCACAGGCGCTCGGCCGGCTCACGGCCAGGGATGCCGTCGAGCCGCTGATCCGCGCTGTAGGGGACAGCGACTGGCGGGTACGGGACGCGGCCGCGTGTGCACTCGGCCAGCTCGGTGACCGTGCGGCGGTCGAACCCCTTCGCCTTGCGCTCGGGGACGACAGCTTGTGGGTGGGCAAGGATGCCGCAGAGGCGCTCGGACTGCTCGGCGACGCTCGGGCCACCGATCCCCTCGTAGCTGCTGTGCGAGACGATCGCCGGCCGTTTGTTCGGGCTGCGGCGGCCAGCGCGCTCGGCCAGCTTGGTGACCCTTCGGGCCTGGCGTGCCTCGTCACGGCCCTGCGTGACGACAACTGTGATGTGCGCCGGGCGGCCGCGACGGCTCTGGATCGACTCGGCTGGCGTCCTGACAGCGCAGCGGCTGCGGCGACGTACTGGACGGCTCTCCGCGAGTGGGACAAGTGCGCCGAGGGGTCCGCCATCGAGCCGCTCATCGCTGTGCTTGACGACGAGCAGGCGCACGTGCGGCGCGGCGCCGCTTGCGCCCTCGGTTGCATCCGCAACAAAGAAGCGGCCGATTCTCTCGTCGCGGTCCTCACTGATCGCGACCGATCGGTGCGGACAGCGGCCGCAGAGGCGCTGGATGCGCTCGGCTGGCGTCCAGCGGGGGAGGCTGCCGAAGCTGCGTATTGGGTCGCCAAGGAGCAGTGGGACAAGTGCGTCACGAGCGCAGCCGTAGAGCCGCTTCTTGCCGCCTTTGATAACGATTCCACCGCCTACTCGCAACTACGGATAGCCGACGTGCTTGGTCGGATTGGCGACGCCAGAGCTATTGACCCGCTTGTCGCCGCGCTCGACTACGCCTGTCACGCGGCCCGGGATTGGGACGAGGTCTTCGTCGGCCAGCACGCGGCGGCGGCCTTGGCGACCCTCTACTCGTCCGGAAGGCTCGACGCCGAAGACAAAGCGAAGATTCTCGCGGAACGCGAGTTGATTACCTTTTGCGACGACGTGCCCGACCGCGAAGGTGACCCCATCCGCGTGGACCGAAGCACTGGCGTCGACTTCCGAGTCTGACAGGCTTCGGTTGGGCTGGGGACGTGTACTGATGCGATGGCACGCTGACCGTGGCCGATTGAACGCCACCGTGAATCTCTTTGCACGTGCGAACCTGGCGCCCGCGATGCTCCAGCGACAGGTGGAGATTGCAATGATGATCCCTGTCAAGAATTGTCGCCGATACCAAATCTGACTTTCTGCGACGGTGAAGCGACCCATCCGATCGGCCGCGCGATCTTCGTCTTAGCCGGCGGTACGCGCCATCTCGCGAGTGTTGGCGCTCGCGAAGTTCGAGGTGCACCGGCTGCAGGTGAACCGGCAGCAGCGGAACAGCTCCCTCGAGGGCTGCGGACTGCAGGGTGGGTGACTCCCGCGGTGCCGGACTAGCTGCCCGCCGCGGTGGGCCGTTCGGCCCGTTCGGCCCGTCGAACGCGCTGTTAGCGTGCGAATGAGGCAAGCTCACCAGCGGCAAGCGACCGCTGGTGAACACGTCCGCTCACGCGCTGCCGGGTCCCGGAGATGGAGGACGCGGTGTCGATCTTCATCAGCCACGTCGAGGAGAACCGCGACACCGCCGAGGCAATCGCGCGCGGCCTGCAGGCGGCGGGCTTCAACGCCTGGTCCTACGAGTTCAGCTCGGTACCAGGCCCCACTTACCTGTCGCAGGTCATGGACGCCATCGAGAATGCGGACGCCATGATCCTCGTCATCTCGCCCGAGGCTCTGGGCTCGCACCAGGTCGCCCGGGAGATCGAGGCGGCGCACGAGTTGGACCGGCCGATCATCCCGGTGCTGCAGGGCATCACCCACGAGAAGTACCTGCAACGCCGCCCCGAGTGGCGCCTCGCCCTCGGCGCATTCACCTCAATCCAGATTCCCCGCGAGGGCGTCGGCGCGATCATGCCGAAGGTCGTGGGTGGCCTGGAGGCCCTCGGTGTGAAGCGCGGTGAGGCGGCCGCACACGTGACCGCGCCCGGGGCGCAGCCGAGGAGGCGTCTCCCGGCGCTCCTGCAACGACCCGGGCTCGTGGTCCTGGCTGCCTTGGTCCTGGCTGCGCTAGTGGCGGTCGGGGCCGTGCTGCTTTTCGGTTCACGCAACACCCCGACCAAGTCCACGGCGCCCACCACAACCGCGAAGCCCACCACGACCGCCACAGCGGGGACCCCGCCGAACATCCCGGAGGTAACCCAGCCCCTCCACGAGCTGACGGCCACCCTCGAGGTGAAGCCCAGCGAGGCCGTCAGCACCGACACCCTCGCGATCTCCTACTCGATCACCAACACCTCTAACCAGGACTTCAAGGCCTCCGAGACGACGATGACGATCCTCTTGGGTGCGCCGGGCGGCGGCGGGGTGCAGCTCAGCGACATCAGCCAGGACATCGCCTCGGGCGCCACCGTCAAGGAGACGGTCTACGCGAGCCTCGCCGATGTCTCCGCACGCCCCGGCCCCCAGACGGTGTATATCGACGTCGGTCAACGGTTCACCGGGGGGTCTGTTGGGGACGTCTACCCGGCCCACGTGTCAATCACCGTCACGCGCTGAGGGACACTCTTGCTTTGGCATGCCGAGCATCGCTGTCGGTCCGCGGCCCTTGGTTTGGGAGAGCTTGTCCGGCTTGCTGCGTGACGTTATCCACAGCCTTCACATCTGATTTGGTACTTGCCCACATGTCACATAGCGTCACCCCAACTCGAGGTCGGGGGACCCTTCGTGGCGCTGCCAGCCGTTCGTCCTGTCACGGCCGGATTTACCCCAGCTAACGGCGGGGATCCGGCCGCGATCGCTGCTGCGCGCGTAGCAGAGCAGCTCAGGAGCCTGATTCGGGATGGCGACATCGACCCGGTCGCCGATCGGACCCGGGTCGCCGCCCTCGCGGCCGAGCTCGTCTCCGCAGACCAGCAGCTCACTGGCTCGACGGAGCGCCCGGCCGAAACGTCACGCAGCGTACGGAATCTCGTCGAGTCGGTCTCCGGCTTCGGGCCGCTGCAGCCCTACCTCGACGACCCGACCGTCGAAGAACTGTGGATCAACGAGCCGGGCCGGGTCTTCGTCGCCCGCCGCGGCACCAGCGAACTGACCACCACGATCCTCGGCGATGAGCAGGTTCGCGACCTCGTCGAGCGGATGCTCATGAGCAGCGGCCGCCGCCTCGACCTGTCACAGCCGTTCGTCGACGCTTCGCTGCCCGACGGGTCCCGGCTGCACGTCGTCATCCCTGACGTCACCCGCCGCCACTGGGCCGTCAATATTCGCCGGTTCGTCCTGCCCGCCGTCCGCCTCGACGAACTCGTTGCCCTGGGCACCCTTCCGCAGACCACCGCGGCGTTCCTCGAAGCCTCCGTCGCCGCCGGCCTGAACATCGTCGTCGCCGGCGGCACGCAAGCCGGCAAGACCACTCTTTTGAACTGCCTGGCGGCCGCCATCCCCGGCCGGGAACGCATCATCACGTGCGAGGAAGTCTTCGAGTTGCGGCTGCCCGCCGCCGACTGGGTCGCTCTCCAAACCCGGCTCCCCAACCTCGAAGGCGCCGGCGAAATCCCCTTACGCCGCTTGGTGAAAGAGGCCCTGCGCATGCGGCCAGACCGCCTCATCGTGGGCGAGGTGCGCCAGGGCGAGGCGCTCGACATGCTCATCGCCTTGAATTCCGGGATCCCCGGCATGGCCACCATTCACGCAAACTCGGCGCGCGAGACCGTCACCAAGCTTTGCACGCTTCCGCTGCTGGCGTCGGCCAACATCTCGCACGCTTTCGTGGTGCCGACGGTCGCCACGGCAATCGACCTCGTGGTCCATGTCTCCAAGGACGCTCGCGGTCAGCGGCGGGTCCGCGAGATCGTCGGCCTGTCCGGACGTGTCGAGGAGTCGGCTTCCGGCGCGGGCGTCATCGAGCTGTCGCAGATCTACGCCACCGATGCCGCCGGAAACCTTTGCCGCGCCGATGGTTTTCCCCCGCACGCCGAGCGTTACGGCTGGGCCGGCTTCGACCTTGCGGCGCTGCTCGCTGCCGAACGGCGCATAGCCTGATGGGCGTCTTCATCGGGCTGCTGCTCGGCATCGGGCTGTTGCTGTGCGTGCTGAGCGGTCCCTCGGCCGGTGAGCGACCGCGAAAGCACCTGCGGTTGCAGGGATTGCTCAACGAAGCGCAGGTGCCCTCGCTGGGCCCGATGCACCTGGTGCTGGCATCCCTGGTCGCCGGCCTGGTTGCCGGCGCGCTGGTACTGGCGCTGTCGTCCACGTGGTCCCTGGCCGCCATCTTCGTGGTGTTCGGGGCGGCGAGCCCATGGCTGTTGCTGCGCCGTCGGGTCACGCGGAGCCGGCGCGAGCGGCGAGAGCTGTGGCCGTACGTGATCGACGACCTCGCCAGCGGGATCCGCGCCGGGCTCTCGCTGCCGGAGGCGGTCGCCGCCGTCGCCGAGCGCGGACCCGTGCCGCTGCGGCCGGCGTTCGCCGTCTTCGCGAGTGACTATCGCGCGAGCGGATCGTTCTCCGCCGGCATCGAGCGGCTTGCCGAACGCCTCGCCGACCCGGTGGCTGATCGCGTGGTGGAGGCGCTCCTGCTCGCCCGCGAGGTGGGCGGCACGGATGTCGGGCGCTTGCTTCGTAGCCTCGGGCAGGCCCTGCGTGAGGATGCGCGCGCCCGGGGCGAGATCGAGGCCCGCCAAAGCTGGACCGTCAACGGTGCCCGGCTGGCGGTCTGCGCGCCATGGGCGGTCCTGCTGCTCTTGGCGAGCCGGAGCCGGAGCATCGAGGTCTACGACCGGCCGGCGGGCTTGCTGGTCCTCGCGATCGGCGGCGGGCTCTCGGCCCTGGCGTACGTCCTGATGCGCCGCATCGGCCGGCTGCCGGCCGAGCCGCGAAGTGCGGTGACGGTGGTGAGGACTCCGTGACCGGCGCGGGCGCGCTGCTCGGATTGCTGGCCGGCGTGGGTGTGCTGCTGGTGGTGGTGCGGATGCCGATCAGCAGGCGCGTCCGGCTGGTGGACCGGGTCGCACCGCCCGCCGTCGTCATCGCAAGCGCCCCCGGCGCCGGCGCGCGCCGGTCGCTGGTCACCGCCGCCGCGGCACGGCTGGACCGCTTCGTCGGGGGCCGTGCCGCGCTGGCTCGACGGCTGGATTCATGCGGCGCGCCGCTGACCATCGAGCAGTACCGCGCCTCTCAGGTGCTGTGGGCGGCGAGCGGAGCCGTCCCCGGCGCCGCGCTCCTCGCACTCGGCAGCCTCAGCGGCCGGGCCACCGTGTCGCTTGCCGGCGCTGCTCTCGTCGTTGCCGGGCTCGCCGGGGGAGTGGCGTCCCGCGACGCGTGGCTCAGCCGCGCCATCCGGCAACGCGAGGCCACCATGCTCGCGCAATTGCCTGCAGTTGCTGACCTTTTCGCCCTCGCGGTCGCCGCAGGGGAAAGCCCGCTCGGCGCGTTGCAACGGATCGCCCGCGGCGGGGGAGGCCCGCTTCGCGACGAGTTACGGCGAGTCCTGGCCGACGTCAGGGCCGGCGCGCCGCTGGTCACCGCGCTCGACGCATTCGCCGCCCGCACGTCCGTCACCGCCCTTGCCCGATTCCTCGACGGCCTCGTCGTCGCCGTCGAACGCGGGACCCCGCTCGCCGACCTGCTTCGCGCTCAGGCCAGCGACGTCCGCGAAAGCGCCAAGCGCCAACTCATGGAGTCCGGCGGCCGCAAGGAAATCGCCATGATGATCCCGGTCGTCTTCCTGGTCCTGCCGACGGTCGTGGTGTTCGCGGCCTATCCCGCCTTCACCTCACTCACGTTCGTCACGCACTGATCCCTTCCCCAGCCCACCCCGGAGGACCCTTCATGTTCAAGCTCTCCCTGCTGAAGTTGCGTGACGGCGGTCGCCACTTCCTGCGCTCCGACGACACCGGCGACGTGCCCGGCTGGGTCATGGTCACGGTGATGACCGCGGCGCTCGTCGCCGCCCTGCTCGCGATCGCCGCTCCCAAGCTCACCTCCGCGTTCACCCACGCGATCGCGTCCATCACCGGTTGATGTCGCGGCGACCGCGAGGCGAGGCTGGATCGTCCGTCGTGGAATTCGTGCTCGTCGGGGCGCTGCTGCTGTTCGTCGCGTTCGGAGTCCTTCAGGTCGGGCTCGTGCTGCACGCTCGCAACGTGCTCGCCGCCGACGCGGCCGAAGGCGCCCGGCACGCGGCCTCGCTGGCGGTCCCGGTCAGCTCCGGCGCGTCCGTCGCCACGGATCTCGCGCGGCGCAGCGTCCCCGGCCTGGCGCCCGGCTTGTCCTGCCGCGCACGGCAGACCGCCGGTCCCGACGGCCTGACGCTCGCCGAGGTCACCTGCGACGCCCGGCTGAGACTGGCATTCCTGCCCGTCGGCGAGGTGCACGTGACGGTGACGGGCCGATCGCTCAAGGAAGTCGCGTAAGTGAAACGGCCGCTTCGTGACGACGAGGGCAGCGCACTCATCGAGTTCGTCGGCCTGGGCGTGCTCCTGCTGCTCCCGCTGATTTACCTCTTGCTGTCGGTGTTTTCGGTCCAGCGGGCAGCATTCGCGGTCACCCAGGCGGCGCGCGAGGCCGGACGCGCGTACGCCACCGCCCCGAGCACCGGCGCGGCCGCGACGAGGGCGGCGTATGCGGCTCGGCTCGCCCTCAGCAGCCAGGGCGTGACGTCCGGGGTCTCGCTGCGCTACGCGGCGGCGGGCAGCGGTTGCGGGTCAGCCGACGATGGTGCGGCCAGCCTGCGTCCCGGTGCGAGGTTCGTGGTCTGCGTACGCACCGAGGCCGCGCTGCCGCTCGGCGGCTCCGTCACCGTCAACGGCCGCTACGCCGTCACCGTCGACAGCTACCGCGCGGCACGCGGATGAGCCGCCGCTGCCGCGACGAGGAGGGCACGATCCTGCTCCTGACGCTCGGCTGCCTGGCGATCGCCCTCATGCTCGTGGTCGTCGTTGTCGACGCTTCTGCCGTCTTCCTCGCCCGGCGCAGCCTCGCGTCCGAGGCCGACGGGGCGTCCATCGCGGCGGCGCAGGCGGTGAGCACGTCGCAGGTCTACACGAAGGGCGCCGGCGCCCGCCTTCCGCTGTCCGAGGTCCAGGCGGCCGTCGCGATGCACGCGGGAGGTGACGGCGCTCTGCAGGCCACCGTCGAGCACGGAACCGACGGCGACACGGTCGTCGTCACGGGCCGCCGAGGGGTGAACCTGCCCTTCGCCTCCATGCTTGGCGTCGGCCCGGTGACGGTGACGGCCACTTCCCGGGCGTCGAGCGTCCGGCTGGCGAACTGATGCTTTCCGTCACCTGAAATTCACGCGCGCCTGCGCGCCGCGGGCCTTTCGCGGACTTAACGTCCTCGGTGGTGGGCACACCGGGAGATCGTCATCGAGATCGCCGCGGGCGAGCGCGGCCGCCGCCTTGAGCGGGAGAGCAGACGCGCCCTGTCCCCGGCTCCAAGACCAGAAGGCGACCCGTGACCGCTCTGACTTCTCAAACCCCAGCCACTACGTACGTGCTCGACACCAGCGTCCTGCTCTCCGACCCGGCGGCGCTGCGCGCCTTCGAGGAGCACGACCTGGTGCTGCCCCTGCCTGTGATCAGCGAGTTGGAGGCCAAACGTCATCACCCTGAGCTCGGCTGGGCCGCTCGCCACGTGCTCCAGCGGCTCGAGGAACTGCGCGTCGAGTACGGACAGCTGACCGAGGCCGTGCCCATCAACGAGGCCGGCGGCACCCTGCGCGTCGAGATGAACCACCGTGACCTGGCCTCCCTGCCCGCCGGGCTCCGTCGCGACAGCAGCGACAGCCGCATCCTGGCCGTTGCTGCGAATCTGGCCGCCGACGGCATGGACGTCGTGCTCGTCAGCAAGGACCTGCCGCTGCGCCTGAACGCCTCGGTCGCCGGCATCGCCGCGCAGGACTACCGGCGCCGCCAGGCCGTCGACGCGGGATGGACCGGGCTGGTCGAGCTCGAGGTGTCGAGCGGGCTCGTCGACGACCTCTTCGAACTGCGCGCCCTCGACGCCGCCGACGATCTCGAGGAGGTACGCGACCTTCCGGTCAACACCGGCCTGGTGCTCTCGGCCGGCAGCCAGAGCGCGCTCGCCCGCCTCGGGGCCGACAAACGCGTGCACCTGGTGCCGCCGGACCGCTCGCTGTTCGGGGTCACCGGCCGCAGCGCCGAGCAGCGCATCGCGCTCGACCTGCTCGCCGACCCCAGCGTCGGGGTCGTCAGCCTCGGCGGACCGGCCGGCACCGGCAAGACCGTTCTCGCGCTCGCCGCGGGCCTGGAAGCCGTGCTCGAACGCCGCACCCACCGCAAGATCATCGTCTTCCGCCCGCTTTACGCCGTCGGCGGCCAGGACCTCGGCTACCTGCCAGGCAGCCAGGACGAGAAGATGGAGCCCTGGGCACTCGCCGTGATGGACGCGCTGGAGTCGTTCGCGCATCGCGAGGTCATCGCCGAGATCAAGGCGCGCGCCCTGATCGAGATCGCGCCGCTCACCCATATCCGCGGCCGCACCCTGACCGGCGCGTGGGTGATCATCGACGAGGTCCAGAACATCGAACGCACCGTCCTGCTCGCGGCGCTCTCCCGGTTGGCCGCCGACAGCCGCGCCGTGTGCTGCTGGGACATCGCCCAGCGCGACAACCTGCATGTCGGACGCCACGACGGCATCGCGTCGGTGGTCGACGGCCTGCGCGGGCACCCGCTCTTCGGTCACGTCACGCTGACCCGGGCCGAACGTTCGCCGGTCGCGGCGCTCGCGAGCCGCCTGCTCGAGGAGGCCACCGACTTCTGAGGGCTGCTGAGGCGCGTTCCGGCGCCGTCCGCCGCTCGTGGCTCACAGCGATCAACAGGGAAGGCCTTTAGCCTGAGCCCGTGGGCAGAGGCGAGCGCGTCAGCGGCGTGCGGCGCTGGTGGCGCGACGGCCCGCTGCACCGTCCCGGGGCTCCGCGCCGTTACGCGACGGTCGCCGTCGCGATGGCGATGCTCGTGAGCCTCCCGGCGATCGTCGGGGCGATCCCCGTCTCGGCGAAGAAGATCCCGGTGGCCACGCTGCTCGCCCGGGTCATGGCGTCGGAGCAGGTCAAATACACCGGGCTCGCGTCGGCTTCCGGCGCGCTGCAGCTCCCGGATCTTGGAGTCGGCACCGACGTGACGGCGCTGCTGTCCGGCACCAACCGGCTGCGGGCGTGGTGGGCCGGCCCGACGCACTACCGGGTCGACCGGGTCACGTTCGCGGCCGAAAGCGACGTGTACCGCACCGGTGATCAGGTCTGGACCTGGGACTCCGACCACCGGATCGCCGTTCTCACCGCCGGAAAGCCGCAGATCCCGCTCCCCGGTCCGCAGGACGCGCTTCCTGGCAACCTCGCGCGCCGGTTGCTCGCCCAAGCTAAGCCCGCCGACCTGCACCCCGCCGGCGCCCGCCGCATCGCGGGTCGCACCGTGCTCGCCATGACCTGGGAACCCCATGACCCGCGCTCGACGATCGGCCGGGTCAAGGTGTGGGTCGATCAGGACACCGGCCTGCCGCTCTCGGTCGAGGTGCGGGCCGGCGGCGGGCGGCGGGCGTTCAGCTCCTCGTTCCTGGACATCCACTACGCGGCGCCGGGTCCCGCGGTGCTGAAGTTCGACCCGTCCAACGACAAGACGGCCATCGTCGAGAACACCGAGCCCGGAGCCCCCGAGTCCGCGCAGGCGACCTTCACCTTGCCGCTGACCATCGGGGGCCTGCCGCAGCGCAGCCCACCGAGCCCGCTGATCGCCACCTACGGCACAGGGCCCTCGATCGTGGCCGTGACGGCCCTCGACCCGTTGGCCGCCGATGCGCTGCGTCAGCAGATCGACTCGCCGGGCCACCGGCCCGTGAAAGGTGCCTTCGGGGTGGGCTCGCTGATCGAAACCCCGCTGGTCACGGGGCTGGTGTTCCACACCTCCTCCAACGGTTACGTGCTGCTCGGCACCGTGACTCGTGATCAGATCGAGGCCATGGCCCTCGATTTGGTACGCCATCCCGCCCGGCAGATCCCGGGCCAGATGTGATCCGTACCGAAGGGCTGACCAAGCGATACGGGAAGATCACCGTCGTTCAGGACCTCAACCTCGACGTGCGTCCCGGTGATCGGTACGGGTTCCTCGGGCCCAACGGGTCGGGAAAGTCGACGACCGTACGCATGCTGCTCGGGCTGGTCTTCGCCTCCAGCGGGCGCATCGAGCTGATCGGCCAGCCGGTGCCCAAGCGCGCACGTTCGGCGCTGGAGCGGGTGGGCGCGATCATCGAGTCGCCCGCGTTCTGGCCGAACCTGTCCGGACGCCGCAACCTCACCCTTCGCGACGCTGCAGGCCCAGGTGGCGGCAAGCACACGCGGGCCGACCGGGTCGCCGAGGCGTTGGATCGCGTCGGCATGACGAACGTCGACGAGCGTCCGGTGAAGGCGTACTCGCTGGGTATGAAGCAGCGCCTCGGGCTCGCCGCCGCGCTGCTGCGCAAGCCCGAGCTGCTGGTGCTCGACGAGCCCACGAACGGCCTCGACCCGCAGGGCATCCTCGAGGTGCGCAACCTGCTCATGGAGCTCAATCACGCGGGCACGACCGTCTTCCTGTCGTCGCACCAGCTCACCGAGATCGAGGCGCTCTGCACCCGGGTGGGCGTGATCAGCGGTGGGCGGATGATGGTGCAGGAAGACCTCGCCGCGCTGCGCACGCCCACCGGCAACGTTCGCGTCCGCACCCCTGACCTGGCGCGCGCCACCGAGGTGCTCGGCGGCGCGGTGGTCAGCGCCAGCGGGAACCTCGTCGTCGTGCGCAGCAACACCCCCGAATACGTCAACGCCTCGCTCGTCCAAGCGGGGGTGCGAGTGACCGAGCTGCTGGTCGAGCGGCGGTCGCTGGAAGACGTCTTCCTGGCCTCGACGCAGGCGAGCGTTTTCGCGTGATCGGTGTCGAACTGGCGGTGCTCATGCGCCGGCCGCGGACGTGGATCTCGCTGGCGATCCTGGTCGCGCTGCCGATAACCGCGGCCATCTTCCTGGCGGTCACCAAGATCGCACCCGCCCCCGGGCAGGGTCCGGCGTTGCTGCAGCCAGGTCCTCAGTAACGGCACGCTCTTCGCTGCCGCCGCGCTCGCCGTCGACCTGATCCCGCTGCTTCCGCTGTCAGTCCTGGTCGTGGCGGGCGACTCGATCGCGGGCGAGGCCAACTCCGGCACCCTGCGCTACCTGCTGACCCGGCCGGTGAGCCGCAGCCGGCTGCTGACCGCCAAGCTGGTCTCGATCCTGACCTTCGTGCTGGCCGCCGTCGTCACGGTCGCCGTCTCCGGCTACATCGCCGGCGTCATCCTCTTCCCGAGTTCCGGGTCGGTCACGACGATCTCCGGCGGCGAGCCGCTGACGTTCCCGCAGGTGCTGCTGCGCACCGTGTTCGCCGTGCTCTACGTCGGCGTCTCGATGATCGGAGTCGCCTCGTTCGCGCTGCTGCTGTCGACCATCCTCGACAACCCGCTCGGCGCCGCGCTCGGCGGATTCGCCGTCCTCGTCGCCTCGACCACCCTCGACGCGCTGGACGCGGCGGGCTCCGTACAGCCCTACCTGCCGACGCACTACTGGCTGAAGTTCGTCGATCTGTTCCGCAATCCGGTGCTCTGGCGGGACGTCGAACGCGGGCTGCTGCTGCAGCTTGTCTACATGGTCGTGCTGCTCGGGGCGTCCTGGGCGTACTTCACCACCAAGGACATCAAGAGCTGAGCGGTACGCTCGCGAGCGTGCCTGCCGACCTGCCCGACGAGCTGAAAGCGCTCGACGCGACCCTTGCCGGCATCGAGAAAGTGCTGGATGTCGAGGGTTTGCGCCGCGAGTTGAACGCGCTCGAGGAGCAGGCGTCGGATCCTGACTTGTGGGGCGACCAGGCGCGTGCCCAGAAGGTCACGAGCGAGCTGTCGCGGGTGCGCTCCGATCTGACCCGGATCGAGGCCCTGCGCGTCCGGCTCGATGACGCGCTGGCCGCGGTCGAGCTCGACGATCCCGATCTCACGGCCGAAGCCGAGGAATCGCTGCCGGCGCTGGCGAAAGAGGTCGAGTCGCTCGAGGTCCGCACCCTCATGTCCGGCGAGTACGACCCCCGCGAGGCGATCATGCAGCTGTCGGCGGGCGCCGGTGGGGTCGATGCGGCCGACTGGACCGAGATGCTGCTGCGCATGTACCTGCGGTGGGCCGAGCGGCACGGCTGGAAGACCGAGGTCCTCGACACCTCCTACGCCGAAGAGGCGGGGCTGAAGAGCGCGACGTTCAAGGTCGAGGCGCCCTTCGCGTACGGCACGTTGCGCAGCGAGCATGGCGTGCACCGGCTGGTACGCATCAGCCCGTTCGACAACCAGTCGCGCCGCCAGACGTCCTTTGCCGGCGTGGAGGTCACTCCGGTCGTCGAGAGCACCGACGAGGTCGAGATCGAGGAGAAGGACCTGCGGATCGACATCTTCCGCAGCTCCGGGCCGGGCGGTCAGGGCGTCAACACCACCGACTCCGCGGTGCGGATCACCCACATCCCGACGAACATCGTGGTCACCTGCCAGAACGAGCGCTCACAGCTGCAGAACAAGGCCGCCGCGATGCAGGTGCTCGCCGGAAAGCTGCTCGAACGCCGGCACCAGGACGAGGCCGCAGAACGCGCCCGGCTGACCGGTGGGCCGCAGGACGTGAGCTTCGGCTCGCAGATCCGCAACTACGTGCTGCACCCGTACCAGATGGTCAAAGACCTTCGTACCGAGGAAGAGACCGGTAATACCGGAGCCGTGCTCGACGGCGATATCGACGCGTTCCTGGACGCGGAAATCCGGTGGCGGCGCGCCCACGAGGTGTGATCGGGCGAGCCTGCTCGGGCTCTGAGCCGGGGGAGTGCCTCCGCTAGACGGCGTGGTGTGCGGCGAACACGATCAGCAGCGTGACCAGCGCGACCATCAGGCCGACGAGGGGAGCAGGAACCGAGAAGCGCTGGCGGGCCAGCTGCTCGCGGGTGATGCGGCAGACGGCACAACCGCCGTCCGCGACGATGCCTCCGCAATGGGCGCACGCCAGGTGGTCACTACGCATGTGCCCCACCTCCGACCTGCATGTGAGCTTGCGAACCGCTGCTGCCTATTGACAACCGAACCGCAGGCTCGAGACTTCCCCAAGACAAGGATAAGCCTCGTACGCGATGAACACCACCGCAACATGTGACTGCGACGAGAGCACGCCCACCTGGCCGTGGGTGACTAGCCCATTCGGGTGTAGCTGAGGGGGGCCGGGCCAGGGGCTGGACGTCGGCGTTTTGCCGCCGATACGACCGTGCGTCCACTTAGGCTCAGCCGCAGGCCCAAGTGATCGTTTGCACCCGAGATGTCGCTGACTAGTCGAGGCCCCCATTGATCGAGCTCAGAGCCGTGACCAAGGTCTACCCGTCCAATCCGAAGCCTGCGCTGTCGGACATATCGGTCGAGATCGTTCGCGGCGAATTCGCCTTTCTGGTCGGCACCTCCGGCTCTGGCAAGTCGACCTTTCTGCGGCTGCTGCTGCGTGAGGAGCTCCCGACCACCGGGTCCGTCCACATCGCCGGCCGTGACATCACCCGGCTCTCCGCATGGAAGGTCCCTCAGCTGCGCCGCCAGATCGGCTGCGTCTTCCAGGACTTCCGGCTGCTGCCCGATCGCAGCGTCTTCGCGAACGTGGCTTTCGCTCCCGAGTCCATCGGCCGTCCGGGTTCGATGATCCGCCGGCTGGTCCCCGAGGTCCTCGAACTCGTCGGCCTCGCCGGCAAGGAAGACCGGATGCCGGGCGAGCTCTCCGGCGGCGAGCAGCAACGTGTCGCGATCGCCCGGGCCTTCATCAACCGGCCGGTCATGCTGCTGTGCGACGAGCCGACCGGAAATCTCGACCCGGCCACGGCGGTCGGCATCATGCGCCTGCTCGACCGGATCAACCGGGCGGGCACCACGGTCGTCATGGCCACCCACAACGCCGACGTCGTCGATGCCATGCGGCGCCGCGTCATCGAACTTGATTCGGGCCTGCTCGTACGCGATCAGCAACGCGGCGTCTACGGCAGCGGTGCTGCCGTCACGGTGGGAAACAGCGCATGACCCGCGTGGTTCCGATCCTTCGCGACGCGGTCAAGGGCCTGCAGCGCAACCTCGCCATGTCGATCGCGGTCGTGCTCTGCTCGGCGGTCTCGCTGACCCTGTTCGGTGCCGGCCTGCTGCTGCACCGCCAGGTCGACATCACCAGCCAGCACCTTTACGGACGCGTCGAGCTCACGATCTACGTCAACGACGGGATCACGGCCGACCAGCAGAACGCGATCGCGTCGAAGCTGGCTCACGACCCGCTCGTGACGACCGCGACGTACGAGAGCAAGGACCAGGCTTTCACCGAGTTCAAGCAGCTGTACAAGAGCCAGCCCGAGCTCACCCAGGGCGTCACCGCTGATCTGCTGCCGGCGAGCTATCACGTCAAGCTCGTCAACCCGCAGGATTACACCGCGGCCGCCGCCGAGTACGCCCACCTTCCCGGTGTGAACCAGGTGCAGGACTGGCGCGGACGGCTGAAGGGCTTCTTCCGCTTCCTGCACGGCTTCCAGCTCGCGGCGTACATCCTCGCGGCGGTGCAGGGCCTGGCCACGTTGGTGCTGCTCTACAACACGATCCGGATGTCGGCCCACAGCCGCCGCAAGGAGACGTCGATCATGCGGCTGGTCGGGGCGACCCGCTTCCACATCCAGCTGCCGTTCGTCCTCGAAAGCGCCATCGCCGGGCTCGCCGGCGGCGTCCTCGCCGGCGCTTCGCTCTTCGGCTTGCGTATCGCGCTCATCGATCACCGGTTCAGTCACCAGCAGTTCACGCCCGTGCTGTCGCACGGCGACGTCTGGCAGGTCATCGGCTACGTGCTGATCGCCGGCGCCGCTGCCTCGTCGCTGATGGCCTTCATCGCCTTGCGTCGTCATGTGAACGCTGCTGAGCCCAAGCGGCCCTCGCGTTCGCTGCGCAAGTCGATCCCGACGCCGCGCGCGGGGCTGGAAGAGGTCTCCAAGCGTCCGGAGCCCGCAGCGGCTTCCACCACCTCCGCCGCCAACGGCAGTCATCGCCGCCGCTGAGCTGAGGCCGGAGAGCTGCTCGCGGGCTCGCCCGTAAGCTCGGACGGTGCCCAAGGAGACCGGCCGCAAGGTCGTCGCGCAAAACCGGCGGGCGCGCCACGATTATTCGATCGTCGACGTCTATGAAGCGGGCCTGGTGCTGACCGGCACCGAGGTCAAGTCGCTACGGCTCGGGCGCGCCGCGCTCACCGACGCGTACGCGCAGATCGATGACGGTGAGGCCTGGCTGGTCGGCCTGCACATCCCTGAGTACACGCAGGGCACCTGGACCAACCACGAGCCGCGCCGCAAGCGCAAGCTCCTCCTGCACCGCGACGAGATCGCCAAGCTCGTCGGCAAGACCAAGGATGGCGGGCTGACGATCATCCCGCTGGCTCTGTATTTCAAGGACGGCAAGGCCAAGGTCGAGATCGCGCTCGCCAAGGGCAAGAGGTCCTACGACCGTCGCCAGGATCTCGCCACTCGCGACGCGTCGCGGGAGATGGAACGCGCGCTCGGCCGGCGCCGTAAGGGCATGGAGTAGCCCGGCTTGCCGGCCATCGCGCCCGCCCTCGCGGTCATCGCCTGGATCCCAGGGGTGCTGCTGCTCGACCGCGGCGCCACGCTCGGCGAGCAGCGGCTGCTCGGGCTTGCATCGTGGGTGCTGCTGGCGCTGCTGCTGTGGGGTCAGGACGCGCTCACCCGGCTGTCGGTCGGGGTCGTCGTGGTGTACGCGTCGCTCATCGAGTACACGTTTTCCGGCTACCTGCACGTGTACGTCTACCGGCTGCATGGCCCCGGGCTGGACGTGTTCGACAAGGTCCCGAGCTTCGTCCCGCCGGGGCACGGGCTGGTGTATCTCGCCGCCGTGGTGCTCGGGCGCAAGCTGCCCCGCTGGTCCGTGCCGGCCGCCGCGATCGGGGTGAGTGCGTACGCCCTCTGGGGGCTCTTCCTCTCGCCCCAGCTCGACGTGCTCGGTGCGCTGTGGGCGGGGTGCCTGTTGTGGTGGCTGTGGCGCGGTCGCGACAAGCGGGTGTACGCGGCGGCGCTGATCGTCGTGACGTATCTCGAGCTGCTCGGCACTGCGATCGGCACCTGGCGCTGGCAGCCGCACAACCCCATATTTCATTGGATCGCTACGGGAAATCCGCCGTCCGGAGCCGCCGGTGGCTACTGCTTCTTCGACGCTGCCGCACTCGCGATCGCGCCGGTATTGCTGCGGTGGATCCGCCGCCGCAGGCAGCCCGCCGAGGTCGCTGAGGTGGCCGAGCCGCAGCGGGTGGCCGCGTGACTGCTCCCGCGCCCGCCTGGCAAGAGCTCGGGCTGCCCGGCCTCGTCGATGTGCATGTCCACGTCTTGCCGCCGAACGTCGAACGCAAGGTGTGGGCGTACTTCGAACGGGCTGAGAAGCATTACGGACGGGCGTGGCCGGTGACCTACTCGTGGCCGCTCCAGGAGCGCCGGGCGGAGCTTGCGGCGCTTGGGGTGCGGGCGTATCCGGGGCTGGTCTACCCGCACCAGGCCGGCATGGCCGAGTGGCTGAGCGACTGGGCGCTCGATTACGCGCAGTCGACGCCGGAGGTGGTGGCGTCGGCGACGTTCTTTCCCGAGCCCGGGGCGGGACAGTACGTGGCGGCCGCGCTCGCCCGGGGGGCCCGGATCTTCAAGGCCCACCTGCAAGTCGGCGGCTACGACCCGCGCGATCCGTTGCTCGAGGACGTGTGGGGGACACTCGCCGACGCCGGGGTACCGGTGGTGACGCATTGCGGCGACGGCCCGGTGCCGGGGCCGTTCACCGGAGCCGGCCCTATCGGTGAGGTGCTGGCTCGCCATCCCGGGCTGCGGGTCGTCATCGCGCATGCCGGAATGCCGCGCTACAACGACTTTCTCGACCTGGCCGGCCGCTACCCGTCCGTCCTGCTCGACACCACGATGGCCTTCACCGATTTCGCCGAGACGACAGCGCCTTTCCCGCGCGAGCGGCTGCCGGAGCTGCGCGAGCTGGGCCTGGCCGGTCGCATCCTGCTGGGCAGCGACTTCCCGTCCATTCCTTACCGTTACGAGCATCAGATCGAGGCGCTCGTGAGGCTCGATCTCGGGGACGCATGGCTGCGGCAGGTGCTCTGGACGGCACCCGCCGCCGTGCTGGGGGTGGCGGCGTGACTGCCGGAGTCTGCTTGCCGACGACGTACCCGCCCATGATCGCCGGATACGTCGCAACGGCGATGCCGACCGGCTGTGCGAAACCATCGACGGAGCCACCGGGCGCCAAGGCCCCGAATCGGACGGGAGTCACGTGCGCGTTCTGCTGATCCACCACACACCCTCGCCGGCGATGCAGGAACTGCTGGAGCAAGCCAAGCGCGGGGTTGGCGAGCTCGATGGCGTCGAGCTCGTCGTGCGCCCCGCGCTGGCGTGTGGGGCGGCTGAGGTACTCGAGGCGGACGGGTACCTGCTCGGGACGCCCGCGAACATCGGCTACATGAGCGGCGCGCTCAAGCACTTCTTCGATCAGATCTACTACCCGTGCCTTGACGCCACGGTCGGGCGCCCGTACGGGCTCTACGTGCACGGCGGCAACGACACCGGCGGCGCCGTCCGCAGCATCGAACAGATCGTCGGCGCCCTGCGCTGGTCTGCCGTGCGGCCGGCGCTCACGGTGGTGGGGCAGATCACCAAGCAGGTGCGGGAGGACTGCTGGGAGCTGGGCGGCCTGGTCGCGGCGTCGGTCGCTGGGCTGGTGTGACGGGTTACGCGCTGGACGCTTGGTGCATGAGCTGGGAAGATAGGTGGCCGCCGCGGCGTTGGCTGTGGTGTACGTGTCTTTCCAATCAGGGGGTGACTGGCTTCGACTTCGGATGTCGGGGCAGGTGAAGCGGGCCGAGGATGAACGGTTATCTCGTAAACGATCCGTTCAAAGAAATAACTGCCAACAAAACGCAGTCCGCTTACGCTCTCGCCGCCTGAGGCGGGTAGCTAAGCCGTCAGCCTAGGAGCGCCTCCGGCCTAGGACCTGGCGTCGCTAGGAGGATCACCGTTCGCCCCGGTCGCGGGGGCGGACGGAAAATCAAACAGCGACTGGGCAACTACCGGCTGGCCTGAGTGACTGGTAGGGCCGAGGTCGAAAATCAGGATGCGCCCGGAGAAGCCCTGTTGCGGTACCGAAGGACGCGGGTTCGATTCCCGCCACCTCCACTGACTGACTGACTGTCTGTCTGTTGCCTGCAAATACGAACCCGGCCGAACGTCAGCGAGCGCCTCGGCCGGGTTCGTTGTCGTTGTGGCCGTTGCGCGCCAGGTCTTCGCGGACTATCGGCAAGAGGATGGCGGCCACCGCTTGGACTGCGTTCTGGTACTGCTCGTCCGTCATGGGCACGAGCGTCGGCGGCTGTACTTCGATCTTGGGTCGGCGCACCGCCGTGTGCGTGCTTCGTCCTTACTGGATTACCCGCGCCGGGACGACCAGCAGCGCCGCCAGGCGGCCGATGAACTGTCGGCCCTCACGCGGGAGATCGGTTTGTCTGACGATGGGCATTCATCGTCGTCTACGATGCCGACGTCCTCGCTCAAGCGGGTTTGATGACAAGGCGAAGTGGACCTACGAGATCCTCGATGAAGTCTTCGACAATCTGATCTGACCGCGTCCCGGTGCGTTGGCCAGAACTCGTGAGCTAATGGTGCAAGCCATTCGTGACTGTCTGGTGACGGACTACGAGCTACTGATCGAGCCCGTCGAACTGCCTGATCCGGACCCGTCGGGACCGGGCAACCCTGCGCCTATAACCTCGTGGTTGTGAGGCTCGGAGCCGTGCCCGGCTGGGACGACTTGATCGCGCGAGCGACGGTCGACTGCTACAACGACAGCGAGTGCGTGACGGGCTTCTACACGATGCTCGAGGAGCAGTTGGAGTTGCCGTTCCAGACGAGTGTGCTGGGAGTCGCCGTCACGGTCGTGGGTGTCGACTTGACGAATGACGATCAGATCGTGGCGGTATGCGTTCGGGGTCAGTCGCGGCAGCGCGTGCCGATCCTCGAGGTGCCATTGCCGATGCCGCCGCCCGACGGCGCCGAGTGGATCGAGGCGTACCGGCATTGGGGGTGGTGAACGACGGGGGCCCGCTGACCAGCGTTGGCGAGCACCGGGTGCGGCTGACCGAGCAGGACGCGCAGGCCGACGTGCGCGCGGTGCTGGAGTTGTGCGCTGCAGGCAAGCTGCGCTGCAGCGAGCAGAGCGGCCGACCGGGTTCGGCAACGATTGCCAAGGTGGCCTCGCATCTGGCGCACGGTGACTTCTACGCCCTGGACCCGATCGCGTCGTTCGCGTGGCCGCTGCTCGTTCAGGCAGGCGGGCTTGCCAAGATTGAAGGCGGGCGGCTTCGGTTGAACTCGAAAGGCCGGGCCGCGCTGAGCGAACCACCGGAGAACGTGATCCGCGGCTTGTGGCAGCGCTGGTTGACGCATGCGGTGATTGATGAGTTCAGCCGGGTCGAAGCGGTCAAGGGTCAGCGCGCCCGCAATGTTCTCACCGCGGCAAAGCCTCGGCGCGAGATCGTTGCGAAGGCGTTGGCCACGTGTCCACGCGATGATTGGGTCGGCATCGACGCGCTGTTTCGCACCATGCAGCGCGGGCGGATAGGCCCCACGGTCGTCCGCAACGACATGGCGTTGTGGAAGCTGTATCTCGTCGACCCGCAGTACGGCAGCCTCGGTTACGACGGCTACTACCGGTGGGAGATGCTGGAGGGCCGCTACACGCTGGCCGTGGTGTTCGAGTACGCGGCCACGCTGGGGCTCGTCGACGTCGACTATGTGCATCCGAGTGGTGCAAGGGACGACTTCCAGAACAACTGGGGTGGCGAGGATATGGACGCGCTGAGTCGTTACGACGGCCTGCAGGCGATCCGGCTCACCGCGCTGGGCTCCTACGTGCTCGGCCTGACTGGCGCGTATCAGTCGCCTGTGGTTGCCGACGCTGCCGCGTTGAACGTGTTGGCCACCCTCGACGTCGTCGCCACCGGCACGCTCGCCTCGGGTGACGAGCTGCGGCTGTCGGCCTACGCGGAGCGCACCGGCGATCGGATGTGGACAGTTTCAGCCAAGAGCTTGCTGGATGCACTGGACGCCGGACGTGACCTCAGCGAACTCACCGGCTTTCTGACCAGGTGCGCGAAGACTGAGCTGCCCAGCGCGTTGACGACCCTGGTCCAGGACGTGACTCGTCGGTCCGGTCAGCTGGCCGACCTCGGGCACGTCCGACTGATCGAATGCACTGATCCGGCCGTCGCCGCGCTGATCGCGAATGACCGCACACTGCGCAGCCTGTGCCGCCCGCTCGGCGAGCGTTATCTCGCGGTGCCGCTCGAGTCAGAACGCGAGTTTCGGACGGCACTGCGGCGGCTCGGCTACGTAGTTCCGGGTCGGCGGGCCCGACCCGGAGCTAGATGAGGCCGAAGCAACCAGCGTTCTGCGCAAGGACGCCGTCGATGGTCATCCGGCGCAGCGTCTTGTAGACCGTGGGCTTTGACCACTCGGCGCCGTTGGCGGATTGCCGGCAGCTGCCTGGTGGTAACGGCCCCCACCGGCGTACTCTTTACTCGTGGAGACACCAGTAAAGAACCGTCGTCGGCGCGGGACCACCGCCATCAGCAGCAAACACCAGGTGACGATCCCTGCTGACGCCATGCAAGAGGCGGGCTTCCAGGCAGGCGACCGGCTTCGTGCTCGTGCCGACGGTGTGGGGCGGGTCGTGCTGGAGCGTGTGGTCGAGCCGATTGCTGAATTCAGCGGTGCGCTCACGGGTGTGTACGACGGCTTCGACCTCGACGCACTTCGCGACGAATGGGCCTAACGGTTCTGGATGCTGGCGTTGTGATTGCTGGCCTCGATGCAGGGGACGCGCATCATGAGGCAGGCATCATTGCAGTTCGTGAAGGACGCGAACGGGGTGATGCGTTGGTGCTCCCTGCTTCGGCGTATGCGGAAATCCTGGTGCGGCCCGCGCAGCGAGGCCCCGAGGTCGTTGCGCGAGCTGATGCTGGCCTCGATGCCATGGCGATCTCCATCGCGAGCGCAGATCGCGAAGTCGCACGCGCCGCCGCGATGTTGCGCGCCCGTTACGCAGCTCTCCGGCTGCCTGACGCACTCGTCATCGCGACGGCGATACAGCTCGATGCCGATTTCTTGCTAACCACGGATCTGCGGTGGAAGAAGCTTGCTCGGCTGGGCCTTCGAGGTCGGCTCGTGCTCGTCGGCTAAAGGGTTGGCGGTCGGTTCTGCGGTGACCCGTACCAAGGCGTCTTCGGCGTTTGCTCATCCGGAGCATTGCTTTGTCGACGGTGCTGCGTGGGTATTCGATGCCCTCGAGGGTCAGCAGGTCGCGTATCCGGTCGACGGTAATGACGTCATTTGTCTGTGCCCGGCCGCTGGCTCAGGACCTCAAGAATGGCAAGTCTGCACGTGGGGGCCGTAGGCGCCCGCTTCTCCAAGCGCAGGCTTACACCGGCGAACGCAAGCTCCCGGTTCGTATGAGAAGGCATCACCTCCACCAACCAAAGTGCTCGGAGGGTAACCTGCCCTCAAATGCCGAGCGAGTTCGAGCTATCGCCCGCCAGGTTTCTTGTCGGCCTCTCGTTTCTTGTCGTGTTCAGTGGCTTGAAGGCTGAGGAGTCACGGACACGTCCCGCAGGTCAAGCTAAGCGGAGTGGACTGATCAGATCGAGCTCTGGCCATGGGAAAGCGCACATCCGGGTCGTCCCTGCGCTCCTCGGGAGAGGTGCGACGCATGCCGGCGAGCTTCGTGCGGCAGGCCGGCAGTGCCGCCTCAACACCGGCGACGGATGGCCAGCGCGCTATGCAGTCAACACCGACCATGGCTGGAGCGTCGCGATCGAGGCTGATGACGCGCAGCCCTGCATTGGTCGGCCAGAAGTAGACCGCGTGACCAAGCACGGCTTGGTACAGCGCTGCAGTCCGTTTTAGGGCGTCGGCTTCCTCAAGCATTGCAAGGGATTTCCGATGACCTGGACGGAGGGGGACGCCGCGCACTTGGCGGACGCTGCGAGCAGCTCGTGGCAGCGGTGTCATTGTGCGGGTCGGCCCAAGCGCGAGGATGGCTTCAGCCTCGGCGACAGCCAGCTCGTGGCCGGGAAGCTTGCCCATCAAGTTCAGCTGCGCTGTGGGGTTTGGCCGGGCTTTCGTAGGAGTGGTCGGCGGTGGCCTTTTAGGGGTGGGCGTCCGTCGGGTGGCCAGAACCAGGGGGTGCGGTCGGGATCTTGACCGATGGTCATGTTCCAGCCGCCTTCGTGAACTCGGTGGTGGTGCGCCACGCAGAGCAGCTCGAGATCTTCCGGGTTGGTCTCGCCGCCGTCGATCCAATGAATCCGGTGATGGGCTTCGGTGAACGAGGGTGGCCGATCACAGCCGGGCCACGTGCAGCCGCCGTCCCGGGCGGTAAGGAAATGGCGTAGCCCGGCGGAGATGGTGCGGGTGCGGCGGCCGAAGTCGAGGATCTCGGAGTCGGCGCCGTAGACGGCGGGGATGATTGCGGCGTCGCATGCCATCCGGCGGGCGGCCGCCGCGGGGAGGCGTTGCCCGTCGGGGGTCCCGGCGGTACCGAGTCCGTCGAGCAGGGCTTGATAGGACAGGCCGACGTTGACGATGTGCCGGCCGCCACCTTCACCGTTGCAGGATTCGGCGTGGGCGGTGGCGTGGCGGGCCATCTGCACGAGAGCTTCGGCGCGGCGACTGCCGATGGATTCGGTGAGCAGATCACCGTCGGGATCCGGTTTGCGGAGGAATTCGGCGATCGCTTTGGAGACGATCAGGCCGGCTTCAGCGTCGAGCCAACCATCCAGCCGCCACCGGCCATCCAGGGTTTCGGACAGGTTCAGCCGCTGGGCGGCGTGTTTGCGGGCCGCGTCATCGGCGGACTGCTCCGGGGCGGCAGCGGCGAGGAGTTCCTCGGCGACGACCCGCAGCTGCCGTGGTGTCAAAGGCGCCGCCTGCCCGGCCAGGAATCCTTCCAGATCGGCGGCGAGATCGTGCTGCAGATCCTTCGTGGCCTGCGCGATGACCGAAGCATGGTCCAGGCCGAGGTCACCGGCTTCGAACGTTTTGGCGGTGACCGGCATCCGGTCCGCCAACGCCCGGCCGACCTGGACCCGTTTGGATACCCAGCCGTCGGACTCACCCGACAGCTGCCGCACGAACGCCTGCGTGGACACCGCCCCATCGGTGGCGTAGGCACCGGACCGATCGGCGCGTTCGATCAGCCGGCACGTCAGCAGATCCAGCTGACGGCCCGCCCCAAGCACTTCGGGGAGTACCTCGACGGCCAGCACTCCGGACGTGTCGGCGGAGACGGCGGCGGCGAGTTCGGCGGCCAGCGCATGGAACTGCGCTGCTTTCACCCCGAACCCGGCTTCGATCATGTGTTCGAGTCTAGCAGCAGACGGGCAGCTCAACCACCATATTTCCGTCCTGATTTACGACCGCCGTTGCCACCGCTAGCCACGCGCAGAATAGCGGGCGTCCGGCAGGCGCGTTTCCCAGATCGAGTCGCTCCACCGCGGGAGAGCGGCCCTTGGCAGCACAACGTTCGCCCACTGGACCCACCGTCGAGCTTCGACAGCGAAGCAGGCACGTACAGGCAACCGCATGAGATCGTCTGCACGTTGGTGTGGTCCCCGGCGATCATTCGTCAGCGGTCGTCGCCGGTGTTTCAGGAGGCGAGGACCTCAGGAAGGGTTGTCGCTGAAGCCGATCAGACCCTTGCCCGTCGCGGGATCGACGACCCAGAGCATGTCGCCTAGTTCCCGAGGTATCGCCGTGGGGCGATTGCAGGGCTCCTCGGCGAGGCATGCCGCACCGCCGTGGCCGACGATCTCCACGTCCTCGCATCGGAGGAGCCACTCTGGGCGCTTCACGTACGTGTAGCCGGTGAACAGGCCGAAGGTGACGACGGTGCGGCGGGCGCCGGCGCACGGCGAGCCCGGCTGTCTGGCGACCGTGGCCTGCCAGGCGGTAGTTACGTCCGTCGGCGCCTGATTAGGAGCTGGAGGATCGAGGCTGAACTGACCATCTTGCAAGCTGAGATGCTCGGTGGCGACGGCGACTTCCGGCGTGGCATACGAGTCTTCGCTCACCACGGTGTTGATGGCCGACCGCATCGTGGGGTCGCTTTGATTGCCCCGGAACTCGGCGGCGGTGCGGCCTTGGCGGTCGATGACGAACGTGACGGGCGGCCCGCCTTGTACCCAGGCGCTCGCGAGGGTGCCGGCTTCGTCGAGGACGACGGGGACCGTGATGTGTCTGCTGGAGACGAACGCCGCCGTGTTCTGCCGCGTATCGCGTGTCGCCACGGCGATGAAAGCGACGCCGTTCGATTTCTGTACCTGTGCGGGATCGCCGTAGCCCAGGGCAACTTCGTTGATCGTCGGTAGTTGAAGTCGGCACGGCGCGCACCACGAGCCGAAGAACGTGACCACGACGACCGCCCCGCGATCGGCCGCCAGGTCGACCTTCTTGCCGGTGAGTGTGGTGCCGGCAAGGGAGGGGGCGGCGCGGCGGTCCTGGCTGGAAATGACCGTGCCGCTAGGCCGCGAGGTCGCGCTCGGCAGAGGCGCCACGGTAACGATGTCGCTCTTGGCGCCTCGAGCGCTCACCCAGAACAGCGCCCCTGCGGTGACCGCTAGGAGGGTCACCAGAGCAGTGAGCGTCCGCCGCCTCCGCCGCCGCTTATGCGCTGTCGCGACGGCCCATGCGGCCAGCTCGGATGGCGGCCTCACATGAGCAACGGCGTCCCGAAGCGATGCAGGGATCGGGTTTGACATCAGGACTCCACCACTTCCCGGAAGTACGCCTCCAGCAGAGGATCGAGGCGCAGCTTTGCCAACCCACGATGTGCGTGGGTCTTGACCGAGCCGACGCTGCAGCCCAGCGCATGTGCCGTTTCCGCCTCGCTGAGATCGTCGAAGTAGCGCAGGGCGATGACCGCGCGCTGCCGTGTCGAAAGCCTGCGAAGTGCCGCCAGCAGTTCTGCGCGCAATTGCTGGTCGGAATCGGACGCTGGGGCAGAGCGCTCGGGTGCCTCGGGCGTCAACGACTCCACCCAAGGCCGGTGCCACAAGCGGAACCGACCAGCACCGCGTACCAGCGCGGTCCGGACATAGGCCTCGGGCGACTCTGGCGGGTGGCCCGCCGCCCAGCGCAAGTACACCTTTGCGAGTACCGACTGCAGGAAGTCCTCTCCCAGGTGTCCGTCTCCGGTCAGCAGCACGGCGGTCCGCAGGAGACTTGCGCCCGACTGGCGGACGAAGCCGGCGAACGCCTCGGCCGGGTCGCTCACCACGTGACCGGGCCACAACTGTTCACGCCTCTTAGACGCGTTCTGATGCGGAAAGGTTGACATCGAGGCGGGTGGCGTGCGGTTCGACCTTCTCCGCTCAACGAATGCCCAGCCATACAGCAACCGATCGACGCAAGCCCCGGACCCGACGTATGTGCTTTATTCGCTCGGCGCCGTCGGCGCCGTCGCGGTCGCGGCATGCGTGGCTGCGGCTGCCTGCGAGGAGGTTGCGTCGGCCGGGGAGCAACGGCTTTCGGTGTACCAGCCGTCGTGTCTGCGGCTGGTGCGGTACAAGGCGGACGCTTTCCCCTACGTGCAGGATGGTCACCGGCGCATCCCCACGAGCTTGATACGTCACTGAATCCTGGCCGATGTCGATGACGACGAGTTGCCCCCGCCATTGCAGCCGAAAGCACAGACGTGTCAGGCCTTCGGGAAGTTGAGGGTCAAACGCAAGGCCCTCCGGGCGCGCGCGCAGTCCCCCGAATCCGATCACGAGAGCTATCCACGTACCGGCCAGCGATGCGATGTGGACGCCGTCGCGGGTGTCGTGGTGCAGGTCTTGGAGGTCGATGGTCGCGGCCTCGTACGTGTAGTCGTAGGCCAGGCCAAGGTGCCCGACTTCGGCCGCGAGGACAGCCTGAACGCAGGCGGAGAGGGACGAGTCTCTGACCGTCCGGCGTTCGTAGTAGTCAACGTTTCGTGCCTTGTCGTCAGCCGAGAAGGCGTCGCCGAACCACATCATGGCAAGTTCCAGATCGGCTTGCTTGACGACTTGCTTGCGGTACAGGTCGAAGTAAGGAAAGTTCAGGAACAGCGGATACTCTGCGGATTTCTCGAAGTCCCACTCGGGTAGTTGCGTGAAGCCGATCGACTGCTGATGCACCGCGAGTCTGCTGTCGTACGGGATATGTACCGCCGCGGCAGCAGCGCACCAGCGAGCGATCTCCTCGGCGTCCACACCGAGGCGTTCTGCGATGTCGGGGTGGCGGTGGGCGGCGCGGGCAGCGGCTTGCAGATTGCGTTCGGCCGACAGGTTTGTGAAGACGTTGTCCGCGACGACGGCGGTGTACTCGTCGGGGCCGGTTACCCCGACGATGTGCCACTTGTCATCGGCACCGTGATGTCCGAGCGACAGCCATAAGCGAGCAGTCTCGACGAGCAACTCGACGCCGATCTCGCGTTCCAGTGCGTCGTCGCCCGTAAGGTGGCGGTAGCGCTCGAAAGCCAAGGCGACATCAGCGTTGATGTGAAACGCCGCGGTGCCTGCTGGCCAGTAACCGGAGCACTCGTGACCCGTGATGGTTCGCCAGGGGAACGCGGCCCCGGAAAGGCCGAGATCGGCGGCGCGGCGCCGGGCGAGACCAAGGATCGAGTGCCTCCACCGCAAGGCGTCGGCCGCTGCAGCCGGGGACGTGAAGGACAGCAGCGGCAACACGAATTCTTCGGTGTCCCAGAAGGTGTGGCCGTCGTATCCGGGCCCGGTGAGGCCTTTGGCCGGGACGCATCGCCGTTCCCCGCGCTCGCTCGCCTGCAGCACATGGAACAGGCTGAACCGGACAGCTTGCTGCACGGCAGGATCGCCCTCAATCTCAACGTCTGCCGTGTCCCAGAAGGCATCGAGGTATTCACGCTGCTCGCGTAACAGACCCTCGAACCCGGTCGCACGCGCGCCTGCTAGCGCGCCGGCCACCTGGTCATGAAGCGCGGACGGTGAGCGGACGCTGGACCATCCGTAGCCGATGTACTTGACGAGTCGCAGCTGCTGCCCTGGCTGCAGCAGGCGGACGATCGTGGTACGGGCCCAGTCCTCGGAGAGGTCTGTCACGAAGTCCAGCTCCCCGTCTTCGGTGACGTGCTCCATGCCGGCGGCAAGGCGCAGGCCGCTCGCCCGAGTGCCGTGCGAGAGGACAGCACCGGAATGGCTGCTGTCTCGTCCGAGTGCGACGAGCGGGCGTTTCAGGGCTGCCGCGGAACGCGGGTCGTCCGACTCCTTCGGCAGGGACTCGTTCGCCACGAGCTCCGACTGCACGATGACGCGCACGGCCTCGCTCACGGGTTCAACGACGTATTCGACGGCAGCGGTAGCGCGCTGGCTCAGCGAAACCAGCCGGGTGGACCGAACGCGTACGCGCTTGTCGGCTGGTGAACTCCACTCCAGCTGCCGCGTGAGAGTTCCCGCGCGAAGGTCGAGCACCCGTTCATGGCTGTGCAGCGTGCCGTATCGAACGTCGAGTGGCTCGTCGTCCACCAGGAGTCGAATCAGCTTCCCGTTCGTGACGTTGACGATTGTCTGACTCGACTCCGGAGAGCCGTATTCCGCCTCGGCGTACGGCAGCGGCCGCTCCTCGTAGAACGAGTTGATGTAGGTGCCGGGGATGCCGCTCGGCTCACCCTCATCAAGGTTTCCGCGCAATCCGATGTGGCCGTTGGAAAGGGCGAAGATCGACTCTGTCTGCGCGATCAAGTTCAGATCGAGCTCGGTCTCGCTTATTGCCCACGGATCGACTGAGAAGATCGCTTGCCGGATCAACGGTCCCCTCCGCCTGCTAGCAGCTCGCCAAGGTCTCGGACGACGACGGTAGCGCCATGGCGCTTGAGTTCGGCTGCCTGACCGACGCGGTCGACTCCCACGACGCATGCAAAGCCGCCCGCGCGCCCAGCCGCTACCCCAGCCAGGGCGTCCTCGAAGACTGCCGCCTGCGAGGGGGAGACTCCCAGAGCTCGGGCTCCGGCAAGGTAGGTGTCGGGAGCCGGTTTGCCGGGCAAGTGGTGCTCGGCGGCCGTCACCCCGTCAATGCGTGCCTCGAGCAGCGGCGCCAGGCCCGATACTTTCAGCACCTCGGCGGCATTCGCGCTGGAGGAAACCACCGCTCGCCGAAGCCCTGCGCGCTGCGCGGCTTCCAGATATCGGCGCGAGCCTTCGAATACCTCAACGCCGTCGTCGTGAATGCGCTGCTGCACGATGTCGTTCTTTCGTTGGCCGAGCCGCCACACGGTTTCGGCGTCGGGGCGATCGTGGGGCCCTCCCTCCGGCAGCCTGATATTGCGGCTCGCGAGGAAGTCGCGCACCCCGTCTTCGCGTGGCTTCCCGTCGACGTATTGCTCGTAGTCGGAGAGCGGATCGAATGGAGCGAACGGCTCGCCGGTTCCCGCGGCGCGTTCACGCAGGTATCGGTCGAACATCTCCGCCCAAGCTTTGCCGTGAACAGCAGCGGTGTTCGTGAGCACACCGTCCAGGTCGAACAGGCAAGCGGTCACCTCGCTCGGCAATCCCAGCACGCCGCATCACCACCCCTTCTTGTCCATCCCTACAGTGACCTTCCCCGATCGCTGGACGAGACACTGACGAGGCACGGTAGGAGTCGCGGGTGACACCCGGGTGCCGGCGGCTCCGGCCGCCACACACCTCATGTGGCACTCGTGGGGCCGCGTGAACGCCGCCATCCGCGTGAGGCTTTTATGGGCTGCACGCCAACTCCGTCGCCTTACAGCAGGGGGCCCGATGAGTCTGCCATCCCCGGGGCACGCCACGGCGAGCAACGAAGCGCGTGCTCCTCGCGGCTCCAGGATGGAGCGAGCGCGGAGATCGGCGCGTCGGCTTCGCTCCGCCTTCCTCGGCCGCGACCTCGATCGGTGGGTCCTGCTCGCTGTGCTGATCGGCCTCGTCGCTGGGCTGGGTGCGGTCGCGCTCTTTGCCTCACTCCAGTTCGCGACGCACTTCCTGCTCGGATCGGTAGGTGGCTACCGCCCCCCGACTCCGATCGGGGAAGGCCACACCCTGGCCGCTGGGACTACTAGCTCCTGGCGGATCCCTGCGGTGGCAGCGCTGGGCGGGCTTCTGTGCGGCATCGTGGTCTTCCTTTTTGCGAAAGAGGCGGCGGGGGACGGTACGAACGGCGCCATCGACGCAGTGCATCGCAACCCGACTGGTATCAGGGCCCGGGTATCCCCCGTGAAGGTCGTCGCCTCGGCCATCACCATCGGCAGCGGCGGTTCGGGTGGCCCCGAGGGGCCTACCACCCAGATCAGCGCGGGGTTCGCTGCCCTCCTCGCGCGACGCCTGCGCCTGTCTCCCGCCGACGCCCGTATCGCCGTCACCGCAGCCATTGGTGCCGGGATCGGATCCATCTTCCGCGCTCCGCTCGGCGGTGCTGTCTTTGGCGCTGCGGTCCCCTATCGCGACGACGCCGACGTCGAGGCGCTGATCCCCTCGATGGTCGCCGCGATCGTCGCCTTCTCGGTCTTCGGCGCCTTCGAGGGCTATGACCCCATCTTCGGCACGCTCCGCAGCTACCGGTTCGTCCATCATCCGGTCCAGTTCCTCTACTTCGCCGCGATCGGAGTCGCCTGCGGGCTGGCCGGCCGCCTCTACGCCTGGGCCTTCTACGCCGTCAGAAGCCTCTTCGGCAAGCTGTCCTTCAGCCGCGTGCTCAAGCCTGCGCTCGGAGGCCTTGTTACCGGCCTGATCGGCTCGCACTGCCCGGTGCGATCGGCACCGGCTACGGCTGGGCGCAGACGTCCATGGGCCCGGGACTGCTCGAACTCTCGCCGTGGGTCATCCTGGCGCTGCCGTTCGCGAAGATCCTCACAACCTCGCTCTCGATCGGCTCCGGGGGATCAGGTGGAATCTTCGGGCCGGGCATGGTCATCGGCGGCTTCACCGGTGCTGCGGTGTGGTGGCTGCTGCACGGGGTTGCTGCGCCGTCGCTGTCGACCCAGCCTGAGCCGCTCGTGATCGTCGGGATGATCGCTTGCTTGGGGTCGATCGCCCACACACCGCTCGCCGCCATCCTCATGGTCGTCGAGATGACGGGAAGCCTGACGGTGCTGCCGCCGGCGATGTTCGCCGTCGGAATCGCGTCGCTGATCACCGGCCGAGCCACCCTGTACAACACCCAGGAACCTAGACACATCGAGTCGATGGCAAGAGCGACGCAGTCCCGCACCGCCGGCGAAGGTGCCCCACCGGCGGACGCGACGCTCACCTGACAGCAGGAGGTCGTGCCGCACGAGCAACGCCTCCAGCATCGGTTCGACCTGCGCTCCTCGAGGACGTACTCGTCGCCACGTCAGGAAGCTGACGCAGCCGATGACAGCGCAGATGACGACTGCAGCTGGGCTGGTCAGCGGCCCAGCGGGCGGTAGAAGACCAGGCCGTTGCCCTTGTGGTCATAGCAGACGGCTCGGCGCTCATGGGCGTCGTCGTACGGGGCCTTCATGATGGCGCCTCCGTCGGCCTCGATGGCCTTCGCGGCGGCGTCGACATCGGTGGTCTTGATGCCGACGACAACGTGCCCTGGCAGGGGATGATCCACTGCGGTCGCGAGGGCGAGGGTGATCGAGCCGCCGTCGAGAGCGGCGTAGTGGGAGCCGTCGCGAAACTTCAGCTTCATGCCGAGCGTCTCGCTGTAGAAGCGGATCGATTCATCGAGGTCGTCGGTAGAAAGAACGACCATCCGTACATCGCAATCGCTCACTGGAAGCTCCTTCGGCAGCGTCATCCTTGGCGGCGACGAGAGTCGCTGGAAGATCGCACCTGAAAAGCCTCCCGACTGCAAGTACCCCTCCTGCGCATGAGCGACGGGCCGGGTGGACACTGAATGGCTGCCGCCATGAGGCGGCCAGGACAGTGCTCGCAGCAGACGGTGGGTGAGGAGCGAACGTGACCACCTCAGCTGACGGATGACGGCACATCCGGTGCGGCCGCTGCCCCGGCCCAGCGAGATCTCGCAGCCTTTTTGGGACGCATGCCGGGAGCGGCGACTGGTCATCCAGCAGTGCCAGTCGTGCTCGGGCTACGTGTTCATTCCCCAACCGTTCTGCCCGCACTGCCTGGGCCGATCGCTGACATGGGTGGAGGCTGCCGGAACGGGATCGATCGTGACGTACACCGTGGTGTGGCGTCCGCAGACCCCCGCGTTCGAAACGCCATACGTGATCGCAGTAGTCCTGCTTGACGAGGGCGTCGACATGCTGACGAACCTGATCGACGTCGCTCCGGCGCAGGTTTCCATCGGCGCCCGCGTGCGCGTGGCTTTCGTTGACGTCGAAGACGCAACCTTGCCGTTCTTCACCTTGGCTTGCGGGTCGTCGGAGCCGCAGCGATGAACAGGCGGGCCGTCGTCGCCGGCGCCTACAACACCCGGCAAGCCCGAGAGCTGGTGGGTGAAGATTCCCAGTCGGTGACCCTCGATGCCGTGACGGGTGCGCTCGCGGATGCGGTGCTGGACCGTACTGCCGTGGACGGCCTGAACGTCGTGCCGGGCTTTGACTCTCTGAACGGATCCCGGTCGTTCGGATACTCGTTCGGATTGCCGTTCTTCTGGGTCGGCCGTGCTGCGATGGGCCCGGCGGCAGTCTTCGAAGCTGCGATGGCGATTGAGGAAGGCCTGTGTGAGGTGGTCGTCATCGCCAGCGGTCAGGCCGGGCTGCACCGGGATCACGGCTCGGTGGCTCCCTGGACGCGACCGTCGAACGAGTTCATCGAATGCTGGGGTTTGATGACGCCGGCGGAGTTTGCCCTGTCGGCGCAGCAGTATCTGCACCGCTTCTCGGTCGATCCGGCGATCCTCGCCTACATCGCGTGCGTGATCCGCAACAACGGTTCACGCAATCCTGAGGCGGTGTACTTCGGGCGCGGTCCATTCCAGCCGGCCGACATCCTCGCGTCGCGGATGATCGCCGAGCCTTACCATCTGCTCGACTGTTCCATGACGAGCGAAGGCGGAAGCGCCCTCGTCATCACGACTGAGGAGCGGGCGCGCGATCTGCCGAGTGCGCCGGTGGCGATCCTCGGCGGCGGGGCTGAAACATGGGGCCCCGCTTACACGCATCCTCCGACGTACGAGCGGGTGGGCCTGCTGGGCAGGCGCGCCGGGGATCGCGCTTTCGCCAGAGCGGGCCTGGCGCGCAGCGACGTCGATGTCTTCGAGCTGTACGACAACTTCTCGTGGGAAATCATCAGGTATTTCGAGGCCCTCCGCTACTGCGACATCGGAGAGGGTGCCGCGTTCGTGGATGAGGGTGCGATCGAGGTCGCCGGCAGCCATCCGATCGTCACGGACGGAGGAACGATGTCGCACTCACATACCGGTGAGTCGCAGCGGCTCCAGCGCGTGGTGCAGGCAGTGCGCCAACTGCGCGGGACCTCCGCCGCCAACCAGGTCGCAGCGGCCAGGATCGCGCTTGTCGCTCAGCTGGGCGATGTCCTGCTGCTCGGTCGCTAGCGGGCGAACTCCCGCTCGACCTCGTCCCGCGCGAAAGCCAGTTCCCTGTGGAGGTTGGCCGCCTCGACCCGTCGTTCCCTCAGGTTCGCGGCGAGCCGGTCGAGTCCTGCATCGCTTCGACCACGTTGCCGTCCGGGTCTGCCAGCAGCGCGGAATGCACGCCCGGCCGCACCTCGGTCGGTGCCATCGTCACGGTGCCGCCGTTGGCTGCCCAGGAGGTGGCAAGCGCTCCGAGGTCGTCCACCCAGAGCGTCAGGTAACGATGGCCGTTGCGCGTCCAGAACGGCACGGGTGCACTCGCGGGCTCGGGGGCGTCCGCGGGGACCATCACCTTCAGGGTGACCGGACCGCAGGCGAGGCGATGCACCGTGGCGAAGGGAAAGATGCGCGGTTCCAGCCGCTCCAGTGACAGCGCCTGCTGGTAGAAATCCACGAGCGCGTCGCTTGCGCTCACGAGCCCGACATCGACGGCTGCGAGCTTCATCACCGTTTCCTCTCCGTTTGCGTGCTGGCCGAAAGACCGCTGAGAAAGGCGCGGACGACTTGCGTCCATTCCTTGTCCGTCAGCGGCTCGTCGCGATTGAGCACCGACATCGCGAGCGGGCTGGAGATCGCGTGCGCGATCAGCCCGACCGGCAAGGAGCTGCGCAGCTCACCGCGCGCGATGGCACGCTCGACGACGACGATGAACGGGCGTGATCGGCCCTCCACGTACCGCCGGATCGCCTCAGCGTGCTCGGATCTGCGACGCTCGGCCATGAGCGCCGGGAGCACGTCGCCAAGGCTGGAACTGGAGACGAGCTCCAGCAGATCGCGCCGGATGGCGCGCAGGTCGTCCACCAGGTTCCCGGTGTCGGGAAGGGCCAGTTCCCGAAGCGACTCGAGCGCAGCAAGGGCGAGCGCGATCTTGTCGGGCCAGCGGCGGTAGACCGTCGCCTTGCTCACGCCGGCCCGCGCTGCGACGGACTCGATGGTCATTCCGGCGATGCCGTGTGCGGCGATCTCAGCCAACGCGGCGGCGAGCACGGCAGCGCTTCGCGGCTCACTGCGGGGTCGGCCGCGCGGACGCTGGGCGGCGGACCCCGCCGCGCGGCTGCTCGCCGCGACCGACGAGCCCGTCTGCACTGCCGTCGAGCCCGCGGTTGCCATGGCCGCCACATTACAATACGGTACGTTCCGTTTAGAAAGGCGGGACAGATGGGCCAGCCCGAACTCTCCACCCAGTCATCGCAGATAACCGTGGAACCCGGCGAAGCTGAGGACACTGAGGACGCTGTGGCGCGCACCATGCGCCTCGTCGCGCCGCCGAAACTTGGACGTGATGGCAGAGCGCCGCCATCGCCAGGAGCGCCTGGCTGTGGGGTTTCGCTTGCTCGCGCGCCTCGGCCTCACCACCGGAGTAGCGGGGCATATCTCGGCCCGCGATCCGCAGCACCCTGACCGCTTCTGGGTCAACCCGCTCGCCACCCCGTTCTCGGCGATGCGGGTGCGCGACCTCGTACTCGTCGATGCCGAAGGTGGCGTCGTCAACGGCGATCAAGTGGTGAACGCGGCGGCTTTCGCGATTCACTCGCGAATCCACGCCGCTAATCCGGGTGTCGTGTCCGCCTGCCATTCGCATGCGCCGTGGGGCCGGCCGTGGTCGGCTACCGGCCGGCTCATCGAGCCGACAAGTCAGGACGCGTGTGCGTTCTTCGGCGCGCAGGCGATCGTCACGGGCTTCTCCGGGGTCGTCCTGGGGCTCGACGTCGGTGACCGCATCGGCGATGCGTTCGCGACGCCAAGCCTCGCCCCGGCCGGCATCACCGTGGCTGTTCACGCCAACCACGGCCACATCACGGTCGGTGAATCGGTCGACGCCGCCGTCTTCCGATTCGTGTTGTTCGAGCAGATGTGCCAGTCGCAGATGCGGCTCGAGGCGACCGGGCGCCCTTACCTGGTGCTCGACGACGAAACCGCCGGCGCAACGGCGGAACAGGTCGGCTCCGAGTATGCGGCGTGGCTCGGCTTCCAGTCGGCGTATGCGGAGATCGTGTCCGGCGAGCCGGACGTCCTGGACTGAGCCTTCGCGCGCCGGCAGGTCCGGGCGCAAGAGCGAATGCGACGAGTGCACGGAGGAAATGCGATGGAACTGCTGGGCATCGCCTACTTGGCGTTGGACGTGCCCGACGTCGATGCGTGGTCGGCATTCGCGACCTCGGTGGTGGGCTTGATGCCCGCGCCCGCACCTCCTCCCGCGGAGGCAGGCGTGGTCCACCTGAAAGCGGATGAGCGGCAATGGCGGGTCGCGCTGCACCCGGCGGAGCGGCCGGGTATCCGACACGTGGGCTTCGAAGTGGGTTCGCAAGCCGCGTTCAAGGCAGCCACCGACGAGCTCGCGGCGAGCCCGGTCAGCTGGACGCGCGGGTCTGCGGCCGAGTGCGAGGCTCGAGGCGTTCGCGATCTCCTGTGGGCCGTGGATCCGTCCGGCGTTCGGGTGGAGGTGTGCTGGGGCCCGACCGTCGACGGAGCATTCGTCTCACCAGTCGGAGTGCCGCGGTTCGTGACGGGAGCGCTCGGGCTTGGACACTACGTCGTTCTCACGCCGGACCTCGCCGCGTCGATGGACTTCTACACGTCGGTGCTCGGGTTTCGCCTCACCGATTACGTGATCATCGGTGAGGGCATGTCGGTGCAGTTCCTGCGCTGCACGCCGCGCCATCACAGCGTGGCGCTCACCGCGGTGGGACCCATGCAGGGTGTGCACCACATCGCCTTCGAGGTCGACGACATCGACCAGGTCGGCTATGCGCTCGAACGCGCAACCCGCGGCGGCCACGCCATCACGGCCACGCTCGGCCGCCATCGCAACGACCGGATGCTCTCCTTCTACATGCGCAGCCCGGCCGGCTTCGAGGTCGAAATCGGCTGCGGCGCCCGCCTCATCGACGAGCGCACCTGGGTCGTCAACCATTTCACCGGCGGCGACGAGTGGGGCCACCACGGCCTCACCGGAGAAGCGCTCGCCGAGTCTGTTGCCGGCCAGTGAACCCAGCCAGCCAAGTGCGGGTGCTCAGCCACGTTGGTCCCCTCATCGACGTGGCTGACGCCGTCCCGGGCGTCTCGATTCGGGTCATCGACCCGGCCGAAGCCGTGGCAGCGGACGTCGAGGGAGACGTTCTGGTGACGCTCATGCGCGGCTCGCCGAACCTTGCGTCCGTGCTCGACCGCGGGGTCCGCTGGGTGCACGCCATCGGAACCGGGGTCGAAGAGTTTCCGCTGCAATTGCTCGGAAAGCGCACCCTTACCTGCAGCCGCGGCGTGAACGCGGTGAATGTTGCCGAATGGACCATGGCGATGTTGCTCGCGTTCGAAAAGCAACTGCCGCAGCAGTGGGTGCACGAGCCACCAGCTCACTGGGGTGCCGGCAATCTGGGGGGTCTCGAGGGCAAGACACTCGCGCTCGTCGGGTTCGGCACCATCGGGCAAGCAGTCGCCGTGCGTGCTCTCGCGTTCGGTATGACCGTGCGGGCCACCCGCCGCCGCGCCGCCCCGAGCGAGATCCCCGGCGTCCAGATGGTCGACGACATCGGCGCGCTCATCGCCGACGCCGACCACGTGGTACTCGCAGCACCGGCCACCCCGCGAACACGGCGGATGGCCGACGCGGCGTTCTTCGCCGGCATGAAGCCGGGCGCGCATTTCGTCAACGTCGCACGGGCCGTTCTCGTTGACGAGTCCGCTCTTCGCGAGGCCCTCGACCGCGGCACCGTCGCCGTGGCGTCGATCGACGTGAGCGAACCCGAACCGCTGCCCGCCGCTCACTGGTTCTACTCGCATCCGCGCGTGCGGTTCAGCCCCCACGTGTCCTGGAGCGGCCCCGGTTTGTGGGACGCCGCGGTCAAACGATTGATCGGCAACCTTGAACACTGGCAGCACGGCCGGCCGCTCGAGGGAGTGGTAGACGTGCAGGAGGGATACTGATGGCCGTCGACTACGACCCGTACTCGGAGGAGGCGATGCTCGAGCCACAGGCGGTTTACGCGCGCCTGCGTGCCGAGGATCCCGTCCACTTTCTCCCCGAGTACGACGCCTGGGCGCTCGCCCGCTTCGAGGACGTGTGGCAGGCCGGCTCCGACTCCGCCGCTTTCTCGGTCCTGCGCGGCCAGACGCCGAACCAGGTGCTGCTCGGTGAGCCCGCAGCCAACCTCACCTTTCCCGAACTCGACCCTCCCGAGCATCGCGCCCGGCGCCGGGTGCTCGCCCCCGCGTACACCAGCGAGGCCGCAGCGGCAGATATCCCGGCCTTGCGCGCGCTGGCCCGCAAGATCGTCGAACCCCTGGTGGTGCAAGGGGAGTTCGACGCCTTCGACGCGTATGCGAGCACGGTGAGCGCGCGCTTCGCCGGCCACCGGGCGGGCATCCCCGCTGAAGACATCGACATGATCCGCCGGTTGCTGCACTCGGCGATCGCGCGCGAACCCGGTCAGCGCGGCACCTCAGAAGCCAATGCTGCCGCCATGGGAGAGGTCTTCGGCTACCTGCACCAGCTGACGGCGAAGTGCCGCAGCGATTCCGCTCTGGCGTCGGGGCTGTTACGGGAGCTGCTCGACGCGCGGGTGGACGGTAAGCCGCTCGACGACGGGCAGATTGCTGCCGAGTTGCACACGCTGCTGGTCACCGGCTCCGAGACCGTGGAGCTCGCCACCGGCGCCGCGCTCTACCAGCTCGACCTGCATCCGGAGCAGAAGGAGCGCGCCATTGCGCATCCGGAGCTCGCGCCGTGGATCTTCGCCGAGGCAGTGCGTTTCGATCACCCCACCGACAACCTGTGCCGAGTCGTGAGCCGGGAGACGCAGATCGGCGGCAAGCAGCTGCGTGTGGGTCAGGGCGTGATGCTGCTCTGGGCCTCGGCGAATCGTGACGAGCTCGAATTCGACCGGGCCGGCGAGTTCGATATCGACCGCCGGCCGGCGAGAACGCTGCTTTTCGGTCGCGGCCAGCACCGGTGCATCGGCGAGCATGTGGCGATGCAAATGGGCGCTGCGCTGCTCGGCGAATTCCTCGCTGCGGTGAGCGACTTTGCCGTCGACCGCGCCCGCGTGCACCGCCGTCGCGGTGAGTTCCTCAAGGGCTTCGATGCGGTCCCGGTGTCGGTCGTGAGCCGCTGACGATGGGAACGGTGACCGCGCCGACCGTTTGGGCGTTGATCGAGGCTCGGGCCGCAGCCACTCCTGATGCGCTCTTCCTTGTTGACGAACGCGACCAGGCACTCAGCTTCGAGGCGTACGTGCGTGCTGCGGAACGCGCCGCGGCGGGGCTCGTCGCGCTGGGTGTCGATCCAGGCAGCACGGTGGCCTGGCAGCTGCCGACGTGGAACGAGACGGCGACGCTGATGGGGGCTCTCGCGCGTAACGGCGTGCGACAGGTTCCGCTGCTGCCGATTCTTCGCGAGTCGGAGCTGGAGTTCTGCTTGCGCGAGAGTTCGAGCTCAGTGTTCATCGTTCCCGGAACGTGGCGTGGTTACGACTACGGTGCGCTGGCGGCCCGCGTCGCCGACCGGATACCGGGCCTGTCGGTGTTGATCTGTGACCGCATCTTGCCGGAGGGCGATCCGTCGACGCTCGCTCCCGCACCGGCATCGGGTGACGCGGTCCGCTGGGTCTACTACTCGTCCGGAACGACCGGGCGCCCGAAAGGCATCCGGCTTACCGATAACAACGTTATGAGCTCCGGTGCGGCGATGGCGGAACGGCTTCGAATGGGGGAGGGCGACCGCTACGGCATCGCGTTTCCGTTCACTCATGTCGGCGGAATCACGAACGTCTGCGCCGCGATGAGTACCGGTTTCGGCGCGATCCTGTGCGAGGCGTTCGCACCACCCGCAACCACCGACGTGTACCGGCGGCATCGAGCGACCGTTGCCGGCGGAGGTCCGGCGTTCTACCTCGCTTTCCTTGCCGACCAGCGGGCTCGTCCGGATGAACCCATCCTTCCCGACCTTCGCTTCATGACGGGCGGCGGCGCATCGATGCCGCCGGAGCAGCACTTCCAGGTGCGTAGCGAGCTCGGCGGGCGGGGCTGCGCGCACGGCTACGGGATGACCGAGTGCTGCGTGGTCGCGATGAACGATCCGGAGGATCCCGACGACCGGCTTGCTCACACCGTGGGCCGCCCGGTGACCGGTGTCGAGGTGCGCCTGGTGACGGCTGACGGACGTGTCGCCGGAGTCGGCGAGGCGGGTGAAGTGTGCATCCGCGGCGCCGCCGTGTTCTCCGGGTACGTCGATGTGTCGCTGGATGAAGAAGCTTTCGATGATGAGGGCTGGTTTCGCACCGGCGACCTCGCGACCCAAGACGCAGCGGGCTACCTGAGTATCACCGGACGTCTCAAGGACCTGATCATTCGCAAGGGCGAGAACATCAGCGCCAAGGAACTCGAGGACCTGCTGTACCAGTGCCCATCGGTCGCTGAGGTGGCGGTGGTCGGGCTGCCCGACGCGGAGCGCGGCGAACGTGTCTGTGCCGTCGTCGTCCCGGCTGACGCGGACGCGCCGTTCACGATGGCCGCCATGATTCGCTACTGCGAGGACGCGCGGATCATGCGCCAGAAGATCCCTGAGCAGTTGGAAATCGTCGACACGCTTCCGAAGAATGCGGCGGGCAAGGTGGAGAAGGCGCGGCTGCGCGAGCGGTTTGCTCGATGAACGCCTATGGCGTACCGGTTTGCGCTTGACGGTCGAGGGTGTCTACGAGAGGGATGCGCGGGGCTGACACCTTCGCGGGAATGACGGTGATGGTCACCCTTTCGTCTCCAGGCTTGTCGAACGGGTACACGTCGGCATCCATGTACTGCTTCGCGATGGCATTGATGACCGAGCGGTCGACGTCGTCGGAAAGTTCGGCATGCCCGCGCACCTCGACGTATCGGTTGGGGTTGCGGCGGTCGACAACGCAGAGGGCGACCCGCTTGTCGGCGAGCAAGTTCTTGTACTTCTGGCGCGATTTGAGCGTGCTGACTCGCAGGTACGTGCCGTCCCACAGGACCGCCAGCGGGTTCACCGAAAGGGCGCCCGACGGGGTGATTGTCGCGAGGTAGGCGTTCGGTCGATCGTCGAACATCGCGACGTGGCTGTCAGGGATAGGCGTGGGGCTGCTCTGGGTTGGCCTCATGAACGTTATAGAACCCCCTACGATGGCTCAGCCCGGCAACTGGTGGGCCGTTCGGCCCTGTCGGCGGAACCGTCAGAGGTTCAGGCTCCCGTCATGTCCGAAAATCGTGAGGGGCGGGCAACGCCCACGCGCAGTCGCCGGGCCCGGCTGCCACCTCGATGGTTCATCGTGCTGTTCTGGTACGGGCATCGCGCGCTGGTTCGCGTGACAGGCGGCCGGCTGGGCTTGTGGCGACCGAAGCCGGGACGCTGGGGGGCGCTCCTGCTCACCACGACCGGCCGCCGCACCGGTCAGCCTCGACGGGTCCTCGTGGGCTACTTCGAAGACGGCGACAACCTGATCGTGTTGGCGATGAACGGCTGGGGTGCGGCCGAACCCGCGTGGTGGCTGAATCTGCAGGCCCATCCCGAGGCCGACATTCGGACACGCGACGCAATCCGGGCTGTCCGTGCACATCGCGCCGATGGAGCGGAGCGCGAGCGGCTGTGGTCCCGTTGGGCGCAGATCGACAGAAACCTCGACGCTTACGCCGGGCGGCGCCCTGCCGAAACGGCCGTGGTGGTGTTGGAGCCCAGGGACGCTGCCTCCGGCAGAAGTTCCCTATGAGTGCACGCCGATACGGGCGCCTTGACCGGCGGGCCAGGCCGCGTGCGGCGACCCGGCCCGCCGCAGGTCAGCCGGCGTAGTTGATCGATCCGGACGGCTTGTCGGCCGCCGGCTCATCGGCGTCGCTCGGCAGTCCGTCGGCCCGCTCGGTCGTGCGGTAGTCGCCGAACTTGCTGTCGCGGCGGTCGAGCGCTCCGGTGAGGCCGTTGTCCCGGATCGAGGCGACGAAGTTGGCCATCGACTGGGTATGGGTGCCGAGCGCGCACAGCTCCGTGCCGGCACGGATGCCGTCGCGAATACCCATTGCCTCCATCTGGCGATGGACCGCCCGCTTGTTGAGCTGCAGAACGTCGAGCGGCAGCTTGCTGATCTGCTCGGCGACCTTCAGAACCTCGCCCTCGAGCTGCTCGAGCGGGAACGACGCGTTCGCCCAGCCGTAGCGGACCGCCTCGACGCCGTTGACCGAGTTGCCGGTCATGAACATCTCCATGGCCTTGCGCATCCCGAGGAACCACGGGTGAAAGTGCATGTCCGGCACGCCGAACCGCACGGCCGGGTAGCCCATCTGCGCGTCGTCGGCCATGTAGATGAGGTCGCACCCGGTGGCGAGTTCGCTTCCGCCGGCCAGGCAGTACCCGTGCACCTGCGCGATGACCGGCTTGGACATGTCCCAGATGCTCATCCAGGTGTCGGTCACGTGGCGCGGCCACTGACCCTCGCCGGGTGCGGTGTAGTGCGGGTACTCCAGGCCCTCGTTGCCGCCGCCGAGGTCGTAGCCGGCGCTGAACGACGGCCCGTTGCCGCGCACGATCATCACCTTGATGTCGTTGTCCATGTCGCCCGCGCGCAGGGCATCCATGATCGCACCGCGCAGGGGGTGGAACAGCGCGTTGCGCTTCTCCGGGCGGTTCAGCGTCACCCGCTTCACGTGCGGCAGCGGGTAGTCGATGAGCACCAGATCTTCAGCCATGGGCTTCTCCATTCGTCATTTCGGCTGTCGGGCCGAGTCGAGGGAAGTTTCCCTCGTGGCCGCATCTGCCCGAGAGGCGGCCCGTCCATCTCGTGGAACCGGGCTCTCGTCGCAGGAGTTTCCCGACGAAACCGGGGGTCGTCGGGAGCGCGGTCGCTCGTCAGGCCGCGGGGCGTCACCAGGGTTGACAAGCCCCCACCTATCCTGGCGGGGTGTCAGCACAAGAGTCGCGAGGGGATGTCGACGGCGCCCGTCTGGCCGGATATTTCGCTACGGAATCCATGCGTACCGATGAGTCCGCCGTCAGCACGTGGCTCCTGGTACGTGACGACTTGCGTGACGCGAATGGCGCGCTGCGGATCGGTCCGATCGTCTATTCCGTCGATGTCGCGACGGGTCTGGCGATGGGAGTGACCGTTCTCGCCGACGACCGGTGGGTAGTGACGACCGACGTCGACATCCGGCTCATCACCCCGGTGACGAACGGGCCGCTGCGGGTCGACGCCGAGGTGCTGCGCGCCGGGGCTACCACGGTCGTATCCGCGTTCACCCTGCATGACGAGAGCACCGGACGCATCGTCGGCGCAGGAACGTGCACCGGCCGGCCGTTTCCGTTCGAGTTCGACCGCGCGCTGCTCGACGTGCCCATCGGCGTGCGGCGCCAGCACGCGCCGACCGAACCCGTGGGCGCCGAGTCGCTGCCGGCGTACCTGGGCTTCCGGATCACCGAAGGCGGCGCAGTCGAGGTCGACGTCGCCGGCTGGCTGCGCAACCCCTGGGGCATCCTGCACGGCGGCGTGACGGCGTGCCTCGTCGACGTGTCGGCCGAGGTAGCCGGAGCCGCCGTACTCGGACGACCGGCGCACGTCGCGGGTATGACGGTCCGCTTCCTTGCGCCCGGCCGCGTGGGGCCGGCCCGGGCAGTTCCGCGGCTGCTCTCGACGGATACGGCCGCCGCCGGCGCGGTGCTGGCCGAGGTCAAGGTGACCGACGTGGGAGCCGGCGGTCGACTGCTTGCGGTGGCGTCCGCCGTGATCAGCTGACCCTTCAGAGCCGGAGGAGTTTGGCTGCCGTCTGGCCGGCGATGAGCCGCGCCTCGTCCTCGGGCACCTCGCGCAACTGTTCGGCTAACGCGGCCCGGCTATTGGGCCAGACGCAGTCGGAGTGCGGATAGTCCGCCTCGAACATGATCTTGTCGATACCGATGCGATGCCTGGCCTCGATGCCGGCTTCGTCGCGGATGAAGCAGGTCCACACGTGATCGCGGAACAACTCGGTAGGAGTGGCACTCACGTTGATCTTGCTGTGGTGGCGGTGGCGATCGTAGACCTGCTCCAGCCGCTCCAGGACGTACGGCACCCACCCGATGCCGCCCTCCGACAGCAAGACGGAAAGGCGCGGGTGGCGGTCGAAAAGCGGTGAGAGCAAGAGGTCGACGAGCGCTTGCATCGACAGGAGGCCGAGCAGCGCGATGATCTCGGCGATGGGCGCATCGGCGTGCGGGACGATCGGCCGTGAGGACGAGCCGATGTGCAGGCACAGCGGGTTGCCGGTCTCCTCCAATGCGGAAAACAGCGGATCCCACTCGGCCGACCAGAACGACGGCAGGCCCAGCGCCGCCGGGTTTTCGCTGAAGGTGATGGCGCGCGACCCACGAGCGGCGGTACGCCGTACCTCTTCGGCGGCGAGGTCGGCGTCCCACATCGGCACGATCGACAGCGGGATCAGGCGGTTCGGGTCGGCGGCGCACCACTCGTCGAGGACGAAGTCGTTCCAGGCTCGCACGCACAGCAGCGCGAGATCGCGGTCGGGCGCTTCCAGGAAACCCTGTCCGGCGAACCGCGGGAACTGCGGGAACGCGAGGGAGGCGTCGATGCCGTCCTCGTCCATGTCGCGCAGCCGGGCGACAGGGTCATAGCAGCCGGGCCGCATCCGCTCGAAAGCCTTGGAATCCAGCTTGAATTCGGTGGGGTCGTCGCCGGCGACGGCGTCGAGGCCGAGTGGGGCGTGGCGGTGGCCGTCGTAGACCCAGATGGGGACGCCGTCCTCGTACACGACGCGAGGGCCGCGCTCGACGAGGTGAGCGGGCAGCCGGTCCTCCCAGACCCTCGGGTGTTCGATGATGTGGTCGTCGACGGAGATCACTCGGGCATCGTCGGGCAGCATGCGGGGGCCTTTCTCGCGGAATCAGAAGGGCATCGGATCGGTCGACGCCGGATGACGCGGACGGTGGGCGCGTTCGGCGACCGCAGCGGGGACGTCGATCCACAGTCGCAGCAACGCGAGCCCGTGGGTCTTGCCCTGGCCATCGCTGCGCAGGCCTGCACTCGCGCCGCCCCCGAGCGCGCCGTGCAGTACGAACTTCACTGCCCAGATGTTTGCGACGAGATACCGCTCGACCGGTCCGGAGACGAGCGGCCCGAAATGCGCGGCTACCACCTCTGCCGTCACGGCGTCGCAGAGCGCCTGATACGTCTGCTCGTCGTCGGCGAAAAGGGTGATGTCGCTGACGTCGAGCTTGTCGCCGGAGCGGGCGCCGCACAGTGAGCGCAGTTGGACGCGCGTCATGTCGAGCTCACCAAGACCTGCGTATCGCGCTCGACCACGTCGCGGTCGACCAGGAAGGCGGTGATGTCGACAAGTTCGGCAGGCGGGTTCGGACCGCGCCGCCGGCGTCCGATGCCCTGCAGGCCAGGCGGTCCACTCAACGCCACCAGGCCGACCAGTCGCTGCACCGCCGTCGCCGTGGCCAGGTCGCGGGTGCGCCAGGCGAGGCGGGTGGTGACATCGCGCGGCTCGTCGATCCGTTCATCACCCGCATCGTGCATCCCGCGCCAGAAACCGTCGACGCCGAACTGCTCGACGAGCCACTCGTCGACGGCCAGACCGCGTGAAACCGCTAATGATTGCAGGCCATTCGCGACATGCCGGCCCTTCTCGGCAGCGTCCGGCCAGCAGTACGTGATGACGGCTTCACCGGCCCATCCGCCGGACGCGAAGGACAGCCCGCGCAGCTTTTCCGGGCGGGGGTGACCCCGCGCGCCCGAGACCTGTACGCGATCGTCGCCGAGGTCGGTCAACTCGACGCTGGTCAGATCGACGACCACGTCCGGGGTGAGGTAACGGCTGGGGTCGTGCACCTCGTACAGCAGTTGCTCACGGACGGTGTCGAAGGAAACCCGTCCACCCGTACCGGCCGGCTTGGTGATCACGGCGCTGCCGTCGCGCTCGACCTCGGCGATGGGCAGTCCGATACGGCTGAGGTCGACGGTGTTCCACCAGTCACCGGAGTAGTTGCCGCCCGACGCCTGGGCCGAGCATTCGAGCAGGTGCCCGACGACGGTGCCGCCGGCCAGCCGATCCCAGTCCTGCCAGCCCCAGTTCCACTCGCGGACGGCGGGTGCCAGGAACAGTGCCGCGTCGGCCACCCGGCCGGTGAGCACGATCTGGGCGCCGCGCGCGAGCGCCTCGACGATGCCGGCGGCTCCGAGATAGACCTGTTCGGCGAACGACTCCGACGGGGGACCGTAGGTACCCGGCGAATCCTGCGGGGGCTCGGCGAAGACGACGGCAACTCGGACGTTGCGCTCACCGGCGTCGCGGATAGCTTGGATCACCGCCTGATGCGCCGCGAGCGGATTGTGCCCACCGGCATTGGTGATCAGCCGGGTATTGCGGGACGCGATCCAGGGCAGCGCGAGCCTCACGCGCGCCGTGAGGTCAGGCGCGTAGCCGGCCGCCTCGTCGTGCTTGCGGTCGAGTGCGAAGAAGGCGCTCGTCGTTTCGGCGAGAGAATCGCAGACGAGGTAGTCGACCCCAGCGCGCAGGCTGGACAGCATGAGCTCGGGGCTCTCCCCGAAGGCTCCCTGCCCGGCGCCGATCCGCACCGCGACGTCGCGTTGCACCGCCCAACGAAACCACGCACCCCCTGATGGCAAGGCACCGGTCCCGCACCCGGGTGTACGTTCGCCCCTCAGACCCGACCGCCGCAGCGAAGCATCCCAGGAGAGTCAGATGCCCGGCTTGGACGACCTCAAGAAGCTTGCTGAGAAGCACGACGACAAGGTGGACGCCGCCTTGGAGAAGGCGGGCGACGCCGCCGCCAAGAAGTTCGGCCATGACGAACAGATCGACAAGGCCGTCGACTTCGCCCAGGAGCACACCGGGCCGGGCGACCAGTCCTGATCGGTAGCGTTGTCCTTCCTTCAACCCCTGGCTATCGGGAGGACAACGGCGTTCGGCAGCGTGGCCAGGAACTCACCGGTCACCAGCAGCTTGGACCCGCGGATACCGCTACCGATCACCAGGCGATCGCCGGCGGCGACTGCTTCGTCGACCAGCACCGGCCAGTCTGTAGGTAGCCCGATCGGGTTGATGCCGCCGTACTCCATGCCGCTGAGCGCGATCGCGGTGTCCATCGCGGCGAACGACGCCTTCTTCGCCCCGAGGTGCTTGCGGACGGCGCCGTTGACATCGACCTTGGCGCTGCCGAGTACGAGGCAGGCGGCATACCAGGTGCGCTCGGCGCGTCTGGCCTCGACGATCACGCAGTTGGCGCCGGCATCGGCCGCGATCTCGTAGTGCGCGCAGAAAGCGTCCGTATCGGCGAGACCGGGGTCGATGGGGGCGACGAGGACCGCGTCCGGTCTCGAGTCGGTCGCGGGGTCGAGCAGCGTCGCAGCCGTCACCGGGGCAAGCAGTTCACGTCCAAGCTGGACCGGCTCGAACCGCAACCTTCCGAATTGCATGTCTCATCTTTCACCATCGCCGTGTGTAGCGGGTTGCTTGCGGTCGTGAACAGGGTCGTAAATCAGGTGGTTGAGCTGCTGATTCGCTGCTAGACTCGAACACATGGTCGAAGCGGAGTTCGGGGTGAAAGCAGCGCAGTTGCATGCGCTTGCCGCCGAACTCGCCGCCGCCGTATCGGCGGACACGTCCGGGATGCTGGCGGTTGAGGTGCTGCCGGAGGTGCTGGGGGCGGGCCGTCAGCTGGATCTGCTGACCTGCCGGCTGATCGAACGGGCCGACCGGTCCGGGGCGTATGCGATGGACGGGGCGGCGTCGACGGCCGCGTTCGTGCGTGGCCTGTCGGGTGAGTCTGACGGCTGGGTGTCCAAACGGGTGCAGGCCGGGCGGGCGTTGGCGGATCGGATGCCGGTCACCGGCAAAACGTTCGAAGCCGGCGAACTCGGATTGGACCATGCCACCGTCATCGTGCAGGCCACCCGTGATCTGCAGCATGACCTGGCCGCGGAGCTGGAAGCCTTCCTCGCCGAGCAGGCGCCTCCGCTCACCCCACGCCAGCTTCGGGTCGTCGCCGAGGAAGTGCTCGCTGCTGCCGCCCCGGAGCAGTCAGCGGATGAGGCGGCCCGCAAACACGCCGCGCAGCGGCTGAACCTGTCCGAAACCCTCGACGGCCGGTGGCGCCTGGATGGCTGGCTGGACGCCGAAGCCGGCCTGATCGTCTCCCAAGCCATCGCGAGCTTTACCCGCAAACCCGATCCTGACGGTGATGTGCTCACCGAATCCGCCCCGTCCCGCCGCGCCGAAGCCCTCGTGCAAATGGCACGGCATGCTGGTGCCCACGCCGAGACCTGTCACGGGGAAGGTGGGGGCCGGCACACCGTCAACGTCGGCCTGTCCCATCAAGCCCTGCTCGACGGCCTCGGTACCGCCGGTACCCCCGACGGGCAACGCCTGCCCGCCGCCACCGCCCGGCGGATGGCATGCGACGCCGCCATCATCCCCGCCGTCTACGGCGCCGACTCCGAGATCCTCGACTTCGGCCGCCGCACCCGCACCATCTCCGCCGGACTACGACACTTCCTTACCGCCCGTGACGGCGGATGCACCTGGCCCGGCGTGTGATCGGCCACCCTCCTACACCGAAGCCCATCATCGGAATCATTGGATCGACGGCGGCGAAACCAACCCGGAAGATCTCGAGCTGCTCTGCGTGGCGCACCACCACAAAGTTCATGAAGGCGGCTGGACAATGACCATCGGTCAAGATCCCGACCGCACCCCCTGGTTCTGGCCACCCGACGGCAGACCACCCCTGCAAGGCCACCGCCGACCACTACTAAAACCACCCGGACAGACACCAAGACGCACATAAGCGCGGTGGAACCGCCGGAAACCTCCGTCCGGTTACGGGAGAGGCGTGTTGTAGAGCGGGTTCTGAGCGAGCGCCTCGTACGCGGCGAGGCTCTGCGGCGTCGAGTCGATCCGCGACCCCATGTAGTCCATGACGAAGCCGGCGTTGGTGACCCCGTTAGCCTTCAGCCGCAGCACGACGTGGCGCGGCGGATGGCGTGCGTAGCTGCTGCAGGAACTCGTGATCGCCGAGCAGGTCCAGGCGCCTCCAGACGACGCTCGAAGCGACGGCCTGGCTGGCATGAGCCGCAATCGCCTCCCGCTGGCGACGTCGGTCGACGGTGACGACGATGTCGATGGCTTCGTCTGGAGTGCCGGCAAACGCGGTTGCGTGCTCGGTGTTCAGCGTGTCGGCAACTGTTGAAGGGACTGTCCACCCAAGCACTGGAAGGTCGAGGAGTTCGCTGGCGGCAACCGCGGCCGCGGTGGCGGCGGCGTGGTCGGGGTGGCCGGTGACTCCGGACGGCGCGAATGCCAGGATGCCGTCGGCATGCACCTTCCGTGCGGCGTCCATCACCTCGTCGGTCAGCCGGTTTCGGCACACCTTCCCGAGGTCGCCGTCCGGATAGCGCCGAATCATCGTCTCCGCCACGCCGAGGGCCCTGGCCGCCAGCTGGAGCTCATGCTCTCGCAGTTGATGGAGTTCCCCGGGGAGCCCGTGCACCGTGGATGCCTCGCCGTGCGTGAAGCACAGCACTGACGCCCGCGACCCTCTGCCGGTGAAAGCGCTGAGAACTGCGCCGAGTCCGAAGGACTCGTCGTCTGGATGGGCGACGACCGCCATCACCGACTTCCAGGCCGGGATCGTTTCGCGTCTCGTGGTGCTCACGCCGCCACCTCTCACCCGCATATACCCCTGGGCGTATGCCAGAAGGCTAGCACTGGGGCTTGAAGGGACGCGAACCCGAGTTCGACGAACCGTCATCTCGACTGGCCGCTGCTCGCCGTCTTCACTGCCGCTGCCATCGCCGGCTCAGTTCGGAGGAACCGACTCGCGTCTCGGGTCGAGGCCGCCAGGCTGCTCCTCGCCTTCACCGCCCTGCTCGTCATCGTCGCCGGCTACTCCGCGGTGCGCTTCATCCCGCACCTCATCTGACGGCCGGCCCGAGGCGACCGGATCGGACGCTGGGCGACCGCGACTGAGCAGCAGGTAGCCCGCTGACGCGGCGAACACCACCAGCGAGGTCCAGTCGTTGAGTCGCAGTCCGAGGAAGTGGTTGGCGTGGTCGACGCGCAGCGCCTCGACCCAGCCCCGTCCGGCGGTGTACGCGGCGACGTAGAGCGCGAATGCCCGGCCGGGTCCGAGGCGGTAGCGGCGTTCGGCCCAGATGACGAGTGCGGCGACGCCGAGGTCCCATAGTGATTCGTAGAGGAACGTCGGCTGGTAGGTAGCGATGTTCGGAGTGCCGGTCGTGCGGTGGGCGGGATCGATCAGTACCGCCCAGGGCAGGCCGGTCGGCCGTCCGTACAGCTCCTGGTTGAAGTAGTTTCCCCACCTGCCGATGGCCTGGGCGACGGCTAGCCCGGGCGCGACCGCCCCGGCGAAGCGCAGGAGGCTGATGCCGTGGCGCCGGCAGGCGATCAGGGCGCCGACAGCACCGCCGGCGACGGCTCCCCAGATGCCCAGGCCACCGTGCCAGATCTCCAGCGCCTGCCAGGGATTGCGGCCGCGGACGAAGTACAGCTCGGGGTCGGTGATCAGGTGGTAGATCCGGGCGCCGACGATCCCGAACGGGACCGCCCACACGACGATATTGGTGACCTCCTCGGGATCGCCGCCCCGGTTTTGCCAGCGGCGTTGAGTCAGGACGAGCGCCACGACGATCCCTGTTGCAATGCAGAGCGCGTAGGCCCGGATCGGCAGCGGCCCCAGGTGCCATACCCCGGTCGACGGGCTGGGCAGCTCGGCCATGGGAATCGTCATGCGGGGATGCCTCCATTGGCGTCGGCGGACTGCGCCTCGGTGAGGAAGCGTGCCGCGAGCGGCGCAGCGACCGCGCCGCCAAATCCCCCGTCCTGAACCAGCACGGTGACCGCGTAGTGCCCGAGGTACCCGGTGAACCAGGCGTGCGTCGGCAGCGGGTTACCGGATCCGAACTCGGCGGTGCCGGTCTTCCCGGCAACCGGGGTGCCGGAGATGGCCGTGGCGGTGCCGGAGGTGACGACTGCCCGCATCGCCACCCGCAGTTGTTCGCTGACCGTAGTGGGCAACCGTCGGATGTCGGAGGTCGACGGGCTGCCGGGAGTGCCCGGCGTCAGCAGGCTGGGGGGACGCCAGACGCCGGTTTCGGCAGCGGCGCAGATCATCGTCATGCCGAGGGGGCTGACCTCGACGGCCGCCTGGCCGAACGCGGACGCTGCGTATTCGGCTCCCGTCGCCGGCGGGTAGTTGCAGGCGAAGGAAGGCACCCGAAGCGGCGCTCGCTGGGTCGCGGCGGGGGAGCGCAAGGTGCAGCCATAGAACGCGGCGGCCTTCGCGAGTGCGCCTGGGGGCAACGATTCGGCGATGCCGACGAAGGCGGTGTTGCAGGAGACCGCGAATGCCTGCTCGAAACTGATTCTGCCGAGGACTTCGTGGCCGGCGTTGTGGAAGGTGAACCCGCCGCCGTCGATCGTGGCCGGGCAGTTGACCGGGGTATCGAGGCGGTAGCCGTTCTCCAGTGCTGCCGTTGCCGTGACGATCTTGAAAGTAGAGCCAGGCGGGAAACGGCCGTCGATACCCACCGTGCTGCCTGCCGCCGGGTTACCCGCCGAGGCTTTGATTGCTCCGGTGCGCGTGTCGATGGCCACCAGGGATGTCGGGAGGCCGGAGGTGTCGACGATCTGCTCGGCGAGCCGCTGCAGGCCCAGATCCAATGTCGTACGCACATTCCGGCCGGGGTCGGCGGTGAAGCTGTAGAGCACGCGCTGCAGGTGGGGAGCGGGTCCGACGATCGCGATACTGCCCGCTGGGCGGCCATCCAGTTCGGTGGCCAGTTGAGCGCGCAGCCTCTCGGTCGCCGTCGCTCCGGCCCCGGCGGCAGAACCGAGAACGCTGGCGGTCAGTTCGGCATCGGCGCCGCGGATGCGCACTCCAGCGTCATCGAGCAGGTGGCCGGTGGCCACCGGTGAGGTCAGCAACGCCAATCGGGCCCCTGCCGGCAAGCCCGGGTAGAGCGCGGACGGTGACCAGGCCACCGACCAGTGACCCCTGTGGTCGAGGAGGCGAAGGACTCCCTGATAGCTCCACGTGCCGTACCCGGCGACGGTGACCTGCGCCGTGAAATCGGCGTGTGGCTTGCTTCCGAGTTTGACGGACTGCAGGTGATACCGGCCGGAAGTCTCATGTAAGGCCTGCGCCGATGCCCGATAGAAGGCGGCCAATCGGGGTTGGGGCTGGTTTGCCAGCCGTGCCATCTCGGCATAGCTGTCGGCCGACCAGCTTGACAGGTAGTGGCCGGCGACCCCTTGCGCCGCGCGCCGGGACGCGGCCTCGACCCGGTTACGCGCCACGATCACGAACACCCCGGACAAACCGGCAACCAAAGCAACAACCAGTGTGCTGGCGACGATCAGCTCTCGGGGGCGCCACCCTTTCCACCGTTGCCACCAGTGCGGCCCTGAGCTCACCGGGGCCGGCGTCAGCGGCCGCCCCAGGCGCCGGCTGACGCTCGCGATGAGTGACAGCACCGCCTGCGACAACGGAAAACTCAGCAGGCAGACCAGGGTTCCAGCGAAGACATCGAGCAGGTAATGATTCGCCGTCGCCAACACCACCAGCGCGGTCAGCAACGGATAGCCGAACGCCAGCCGGCCGACCCACCGCCGTCGCGCCAGCCCGTTGACGGTCAGCGCCGCCCACAACGCCCAGCCCACGTGAAGTGACGGGAAAGCAGCGAACTGATTGGCTGCCGAAGCCACTCCCGCGTCTGCCCAACTGCCCCAGGTGTGGAAACGCACGACCGTGTCAACGAAACCCGCACCGGGCAGCAGCCGCGGGGGCGCCGTCGGCAGCAGCCAAAACCCCAGCAATGCCAGCAGATTCATGGTTAGCCAGGGGTAGACCCAACGCCGTGCCGACCCCAGATGTCGCCAGTACAGCCAGCCCAGAACACCCAGCACCACGACAAAGTGCATGGTCGCGTAGTAGTAGTCGGCCACATTCGCCAGCACCGGGTGCGCCGCCAGCGCCTGGTTCAGGCGGTGTTCCGGGTCAAGAGCCGTGAGCTGCTCTCCCCGCAACAGATCGCTGCCGCGCCGAATGGCGGCCGCCCGCTCACCGGGGACGGCGTTGCGGACCAAGCTGTAGATGAAGTAGGCGAGACCCAGCAACGCCAGATCGAAGGTCACCACGCGCCAGCGCGCCCGCTTGCCGGTGGAAACCATCAGCATTCCCCGTCCAGAATGCCGATCAGGGATTCGAACGCCGGCAACGCCGCGAACAGTGCGTCCCGATCCGCCGCGGCTAGCCGCTGCACCGCCGTCCCCAGCATCCGTTCATGAGCTCCCTGCCAGCGATACAGCTTCTCGTAGCCCGCGCGGCTGGGCCGCAGGCGCCGAGCCCGCCCATCCGCTTGATCCCGGTCGGCCTCCAACAGACCCTCTGCGGTCAAAGCAGCCACCAGCGTGCTGATCGTGTTCGGCGCGAGCCGGAGCAGCCGTGCGACCTGGCCCACCTTCAGCCCCGGCTGATCGGCCAGACACTGCAACAGCTCGACGTGCGCCATCGGGAGGTCCTCCCAACGAAGATCAAGCCGAATCCCACGCCGTAGCGCACGACGCAGCCGCGTCACCGTCGTCCCCAGCGCGCGGGCATCGTCCGTCAAGACATCCGGGCGCGTCGCGTTAACCGGCGGCACACGAATCCCTCGACGTCAGCTCCACCGCAGCGGCCACCCCCACGTGTCCCCGGACCAAAAAGGCTCTAAGTAGAGCAAGACCTGACATTGCGGGACAAGATACCTCTGACACCGACAGAAATCCTGCAGGAGGTCCGGCCGCCCAGCGTGTCGGGGGCTTGCTCCGGCCCGCGCAATACCTGTGTTCGGACCGTAGCGGCCGTTCGTTTCGCTAGCGTTTGAGACCGCGGCTGGACCAGTACGCTCGCCTCGTGGAGACGGGTGCGGGACCCGTGGTTGTGGCCGTGTCCCTGGCGGGCGACCACCGCTTCAGCAAGATCCCCGTCGACGCCATCACGGTGATCGAGGGCGTCGGTGTCCGGGGAGACGCGCACGCGGGCACGACCGTCCAGCATCGGTTCGTGGCCGAAAAGGACCCTGCCCAACCGAACCTGCGGCAGGTCCACCTCATCGACACGGAGTTCTTCGCGCTGGCCGCCGAGCAAGGCTTTGACGTCACGCCAGGCGACCTTGGCGAGAACATCACCACCGAGAACCTCGACCCGCTGGGCCTGCCACGGGACACCCGGCTGCACATCGGCGCCGAGGTCGTCTTGCACGTCACCGGACTGCGTAACCCGTGCTACCAGATCGACGACTTCCGCAAGGGTCTGCTCAAGGTCGCCGTCGGTAGGGGCGAGGACGGGCATGTGGCCCGCCGCGTCGGCATCATGACGGTCGCCGAACACGGCGGTCAGGTTCGAGCCGGAGATGCCATCCGCGTGGTTCTGCCGCCGGAGCCGCACCAATCACTGAATGTCGTGTAGCGCCAAAGCGGGAGGACCGCCCATGAGGCGGCCCTCCCGTACTTGCTCTGTCGGCTCGGTTCAGATGGTGACGGCAGAGTCCCGCTTGAAACCCTTGAAGGTCAGGTAGACGCCCAACGAGAACTCCCAGATGACGTCGAGCAAGCCGAAGAAGAAGGCGACGGAGGAGGTCTGGGCCCAGCCTCCGAACATCGTCACGATGGCCGACGTGATGATGATCGGCGCGCCGACGAGGCCGATGGTCGGGATGATGCGCGGGACGAGGCGGCCGCGGTACATCACGTAGCCGAGGAACAGGGCGTTGATGCCGGCGATGAGGCCCGGTCCGAGCAGGAACGTCCACTGGCGGATCGTGACCAGCGCGTCACCGGTGACGCGCAGCGAGTCCGCTTGTGCGCCGGTGGCGCCGGCGAAGTGTGCCTTCAGAGTCACGACGGACAGCACGCTCAGGACGCCGACCAGGATCATCGTGGCCTCGACGACGCGTGAGGTGACGAAGCCGATGGCGGATGTCCGGCTGACCCGGCGGGTGACGGGATACAGCACGATGGCGGTACCGATGCCGGCGGCGGCGGTGATGATTTCCAGCAATGAGCCCCACAGCACGGCGGCGTTGCTGCCTGGGGTGCTGATGAAGCCGGAGGGGTCGTCGATGAGGTGCTTGAACGTCTTCAGCTGCGGGATGGAAGCCGCGAAGGTGATCAGGTACAGCACCCCGCCGGCGAGCGCGACCTTCCTCATCGGGTCCATCCGGCCGGGCGTGGCCGCTTGTTCCATCCGGCGGGGCGTCTTGGCGGTCGAGGCCGTAGTAGGTAGGGCGGTAGTCATGGGTTTCTCCCTGTTGTGGGGTCAGACAGATTCGGTTGGTGTGACGGAAATCAGTGGCAGGCCGAGGTCGGCGACCTGGCGCAAAATCCCGTGCAGCGCGGCCTGATCGACGACGAAGCCGGCGAGCACGGTGGTGCCGTCGCCGGCCCGGGTGAGCGTGAAGCCGTCGAACCAGGCGTCCCACCGGGCGGCCAGGTGTCCTTTGACCTGGATCTCGTACCGCCCGGAGCCGTCCCGGCGGTCGGTGGGTTCGTTGCTCATGACGCTGGCCTCCCTTGTTGGCCCGGGGTTCCTGGACAAGGCGAAACCTAGGAAGCGATGTGATGAGCCGTCGTCACCACATGTGGTGAGCGCGGTGGTGAATGTCAGCCCTCGCGCCGCGTGCCCAGCAGGTCGAGTTCGACGGCCAGCCGTACCGCCGCTCGGCGGTTGTTCACCTGCAGCTTGCGGAAGATGTTGCGGCTGTGGGTGCGCATCGTGTTCAACGACACGTGCAGCCGGCGGGCGATAGCTGGCCCGTCGAGGTCGGTCGCGAGCAGGCGGAGCACGTCCATCTCGCGGTCACTGAGCGGCTCGATGAGCTCGCCCTTCTCGGTGGGGACCGGGTGGCCGGCGCGCAGCGCGGCGCTCGCCAGCCGGCGCAGGTAGCCGGCTCGGGGTTGCTGGCGGGCGAGGCCCTTCAGCAGCGTCGCCAGGGGCGCACCCTCATCGGCGAAGACCCCCACGTATCCCTCTGGTTGCGCGAGCGTCACCGCGCGCTGCAGCGCTTCAAACGCCGCCGGCGCATCCCCGCCCGCTTGGCGTGCGAGGGCTTGCAGGACGAGGATCTCGATGACGCTGCCGCCACGTCCGCCGTCTCCGGCCGCGATGAGCAAGCGTTCCAACAGGGATGTCGCCGCGGGTAGCGCGGCGTCGTCCCCTTCGATGTGCCGGGCGAGGAGCAGTCGCGCGAGCGTGACGTGCTCGTACTCCCGCAGATAGGAGAGCTCGTCATCGGGGGTCAGCCCGCTGTCCCGCAGCCACTCGTCGGCGTGACTCAGCTCGCTGCGCCGAATCCGGAGCCGGGCGCGCACCGCGGGGACCGGTTGCACGTTGGGGGAGTAGTCGCCGTTGTAGACCCGGTCCGCCTCGTCGAGAAGCTCGAGCGCGCCGTCGAGGTCACCTTCGGTCTGCCGGAGCCGGGCCGCGACGATCCGCCTCCGGTACGGGTTTTGCGGGAGCCCGTTGTCCTCACCGAGACGCTCACCGATAGCCAGCTGTTGCGCTGCGCCGGCAAGGTCGTCGCGTTCGAGCAGCACGCCGGCGATGCCGACGTGCATGTCGGCCGTTCCCTGTAGCGGTGCGGCACCCGGCAGGGGCGCGGCCAACTCGAGGGCCTTCTGGTAGGTGCGCAAGGCGGCACCGAGCGCGCCTTTCGTGCAAAGGATGTCGCCGAGCGTGATGGTGCAGCCGAGGACGTCGGCGACGAAGCCGGCACCGGCCAAACCGGCGACGGACTCGGTGTAGGCGGCGTGCGCGCTGGCGAGGTCACCGACCGTCCAGGAGGCGAGCCCGCCGAGGGCGCCGGCGGCAGCTCTGACAAGGTCCCCGTCGGGTGGTGCGAGCGACAGCGCCGCTCGGGCATGGACGACGGCGGCGTCCAGCTCGCCGCGGGCCAACGCAACGGCGGCCCGGTACGTCTCGAAGCTGGCGGGCAGGGCCCGGTAGCCGGCGCGGTCTACCACGACCAGTCCGAGCGGCGGCTCGTCCGGCCACCGCCCGCCGTCCGGTCGCAGCGAGCGTTCGATTGCCGTCAGCCGTTCCTCGACGCTTTCGAAGTCGGACACCTGCGCGAGCGCACCGACGAACGCCATCGCGAGCACCGGCCGTGCTTGCAACACATCGTGGGGCACCGCGCGCACCCACCGGGCGAGCTCGGGCTCTCGCCGCTCGCGCTGCATCGTCGTCATCGCCAGTTCCATCAGCTCCGCGGCGTGCGCAAGGTCGGCACCCGCCAGCGCGTGTCGGACTGCCTCGGCCACCTCGCCGTTGACCTGAAGCCAGGCAGCTGCCCGCCGATGGAGCTCCGGCAGCCGATCCGGATGCTGCTCGGCGAGGTGGGCGCGCAGGACATCGGCGAACAGGTGGTGATAGCGCCACCACTGCCGCTGGTCATCGAGGGGGACCAGGAAGAGACCGGCCCGTTCCAGCTCCACGAGCCGTCGCGCGCCGCCGGAGCGGGCAGTGACGGCGTCGCACAGCGGGCCGCTGAGCCGGTCGAGGATGGAGGTGGCGAGCAGGAAGTCACGCACGTCGCCGCTCTGGCGCGCCAGGACCTCGTCCGCGAGGTAATCGACGATGAACCGGTCGTTGCCGGCGAACCTGGCGACGACCGCGCTGGGATCGTCCCGATCCTGCAGCGACAGGCCGGCCAACTGCAGGGCGGCGGCCCACCCCTCGGTGCGGTCGGCGAGGGTCGTGATGTCGGCGGCCGTCAGGTTCAGGCCCATGGGCCCGGCGAGGTAGGCCGCGGTCTCGTCACGGGTGAAACGAAGGTCAGCCGAGCGGATCTCGACGAGCTCGCCGCGGGCCCGCAGCCGCGACAGGGGCAGCGGTGGGTCGGCGCGGGTCGTCAGCACCAGATGGATGTGCGGTGGCAGGTGGTCGAGCAGGTAGCTCAGCCCTTCGTGGATGTCGCGGTCGTCGATGACGTGGTAGTCGTCGAGGACGAGCAGGACGTCGTCGGGCAGCGCCTGGAGGTCGTTCAGCAGGGTGGCCAGCGTCGCTTCGGGCAGTGGCTGCGGTGGGCGCAGCAGCCCGAGTGCCGCAGCGCCGACGCAGCTGTGGCCAGCCTTCTGCAACGCGGAGATGACGTAGGTCCAGAAGGTCGCCGGGTCGTTGTCGCCCTCGTCGAGGGATACCCACGCTACGGCCGGGCCACGGCCGGACTCCGGGTCACCCATCTGCGCGATCCATTGCGTCACCAGCGTCGTCTTGCCGAATCCCGCGGGTGCGGACACCAGCGTCAGCCGCGACCGTGCCGCCCGCCCCAACCGCTCCGCGAGCCGCGGCCGCGGCACCGCCCCGCCGCGTCGGCCGGGCACGTGCCACTTGCTTTCCAGCAGTGGCTTCACCACGCTCGCCCCTGGTCCTCAGCTCGACGGCCTGTCCCGCGAGTCACACGCCACGCACATCCCTACTGTGGCGCATCAGACTCAGGTGGCAAGGCAAACGCCCACCCGATATCTGGGCGTCGCGATTGGGCTCGGCGGTGACAGCGTCCCGTCGGGGCCGGCACCGGTCCTAAAGTCCCCGGGGTCAGGTACCGCTGGCTCAGGTGATTCACAGTCCAGCGGCCTAACGTGAACTGCAGGTCTGCAATGAAGCAGGCTCTAGCAAGGGATCGTCATGACCGTTCTGTGGATCGTCCTCGGCATCATCGTCGTTCTCGCGCTCTGGGCCGTGCTGTCGTTCAACGGCCTGGTCCGTCGGCGCAATCGCACCCAAGAGGCATGGTCGCAGATCGACGTCGAGCTCAAGCGCCGGCACGATCTGATTCCCAATCTGGTGAACACCGTCAAGGGCTATGCCGCTCACGAGAGCGGAACCTTCGAGGCGGTCACCCAGGCCCGGGCGGCGGCGGTCAGCGCCGGCGCTTCGGCCGATCCGGCACAGATCGCCCCGGCCGAGAATGCCTTGAGCGCCTCACTTCGTTCGCTTTTCGCGGTTGCCGAGAACTACCCGACGCTGCGTGCGGTCGAGAGCTTCAAGGCTCTGCAGGAGCAGCTCACGGCGACCGAGGACAAGCTCGAGTACGCCCGCCGGTACTACAACACCTCGGCCCGCGACTACAACACGGCGATCCAGACGTTCCCGCGCACGCTCATCGCCGGTCCGTTCGGTTTCACACCGGTCACCTTTTTCGAGGTCGACGATGCCGCCGAGCGCGCGGTGCCCGAGGTCGACTTCGGGTCGCCGGCGCAGCCTTCCACCGGCTGAGGACGTGCGGTGTACGAGCAGATCGCGCGGAACAAGCGCCGTTCGGTTGGCTACGTCGGGGTCTTTGTCATCCTGTGGCTCGGCATCGGTCTGGTCATCGGCTGGATCGCCGCGCTGAGCTCTTCGCGCCAGCCCGGCGTCAGCGCGCCGGTCATCCAAGACATCACGACCGGGGTCCTGGTTGCTGCGCTGCTCGCCTTGGGGGCGGTGGCCTACACCCTGACGTCGGGAACGCGGCTGGTGCTCGCCGTCGCGGGGGCGCAGCCGGCCGATCCGCAGCGTTACGCGCAGCTGTACAACCTCGTCGAGGCGCTGGCCATGGGAGACGGAATTCCGATGCCCGCCGTCTACGTCGTCGAGGATCGTTCGCCGAATGCCTTCGCCACCGGGATCAGCCCTTCCAAGGCCGCCGTCACCGTTACCACGGGATTGTTGGCAGTCATGGACCGGGAAGAACTCGAGGGGGTTCTCGGCCACGAGATCAGTCACATCAAGAACTACGACACCCGGCTGCTGCTGATCGTGACCACCTTGCTCGGCATGGCCGGCCTGCTCGCCAGCCTCGTCTGGCGCAGCGCCTTCTTCGCGCGGGGCGGGAGGGGCCGCAACAACAACCAGTTCGCGATGCTCCTGCTGCTCGCCGGTGCTGCTGCTCGCGATCGTCGGGTTCGTGGTCGGGCCGATCATCCGGCTTGCCCTCTCACGGCGCCGCGAGTCGCTGGCCGACGCCAGCAGCGTCGAGCTGACGCGCAACCCCGTGGGCCTGATCCGGGCGCTGAAGACGCTGCAAAACAACGATGTTCCGCTCGTCAAGGCCAATCACGCGACCGCCGCGATGTGCATCGACGACCCGCTGCAGCATCACGAGTCCCGCCTTCACCGGCTGTTCGACACCCATCCGCCGATCGAAGAGCGAATTGCCACGCTGGAACGCATGGCGCAGGGCTCGACGGTCTGAGCCTCAGCTGGCGCGTAGCAGCGCGGCGTTGGGATGTTCGGGCAGGCGGTCCAGCGGGGTGACGACCTCCGAAACCGTGGGACCGTACTGGTCCGCGAGCGCCGCGAGCTTGGCCATGTCGAAGCCGTAGAGCTTGGCAGCGTTCTCGCCGAGAATGCGGCGCAGCTCCGGCTCGGGGAAGTCGTGGAAGACCTGGCGCAGGTGCTCACGGGTGTAGGGGGGCGTGCCCTCGTCGTGCGGGTAGTCGCTGCCCCACATGAACCGGTCGGCGCCGACCTCGCGAGCGACCTTCACGTCCTCCGGGCCCGGGAAGCTGGCTCCGATCCAGCAGTTCTGGTCGAAGTATTCGCTGGCCAGCCGGGGGATCGCGTCCTCTTTGCGGTACTTCAGCTCCCCGATCTCGCCGTGCTGGACGTGACGGATCACGTTGTCGAGCTCGGCCAGGGTGCGCGGCAGGGCGGCCGCGCTGCCCTCGGTGAGGACGAACTTCAGCCGCGGGAAACGCTCGAAGACGCCGGAGAGGATGAAGTGGTTCAGCGCCCGGTAGCCGTAGAACCCGACCTCAGTGATGAGCAGCATCGGGGTCGCGGCGTACTTGCCGTAGTCGGGTGAGCCGGTGCCCGAATGCAGGTTGAGCGGGATGTCCAGGTCCTGGATGGTCGCCCAGATCGGGTCATACACCGGGTCGTAGAGCGGCTTCACCCACTTCACGTCCGGGGCGACGGTCGGTAGCAGCACGCCACCGCGCAGTCCGTTGTTCGCGATCCAGGTGATGTCTTCGATCGCGTCGTCGATGTCGTTGAGGAAGAACTGGCCGACGCCGGCCCGTTGCTCGGGCTTGCGCGCGCAGAAGTCCTTGAGCCAACGGTTGTGCGCCTGGATCCCAGCGCGGCGGTGGCGGTAGTCCGCCGGCTTGGGTGGCCCGGCGAAGAGCACGAAGCCGGGGTAGAAGGGCGGCACCGTATTCGGGTAGACGACCTCGGCGACCACCCCGTCGGTCAGCTGGTCGGCGTCACGCCGATCGTCGTCCCAGTTGCGCACGCGCAGGTCGGTGTCGCGCAGGTCCTTCCACGGGTTCTTGTACTGCCCCCGCCAGGCATCGAAGTCTGCGCGAAACGCCGGATCCAGGTACTCCCGGTACGTCTCGTGGTTCGCGCCGGCGTGGGTATCGGCCGAGATGATCGTGTAGTGGTCAGACGGCATGGCGAAGCGCAACCTTCTCTTCGGGACCTGGGGCCTGCAAACAGAAACGTGGTTCTAGTCTGCCGTCTGACGTGGCCGCCGCGTAAGGGTCTTTGGTCCCAGATAGCGCCAGCAGCGGCTACAAGGCGAAGAAGGGAACGCCGTTGAGTATGCCCACCCGGTCGATCCACAGCGATCGGATGCCGCCGATGCTGTAGCCCAGATTGCTGCCCCAGGCGTGGTAGGCCATGAAGAGGGTGCCGGCCGGATCGGTGAAGAAGCTCTCCCCGCCCGGGCCTTGGGTGCTGCCATGTGAACCCACCCAGGGCTTACTGGCGCTGCGGTCGGTGCACGGACCCAGCGGGCCGTCACAGGTGGCGTAACCGATGGCGTACTTCGACGACCAGTAATTGCCGCCGCTGTAGAAGAGCAACCAGCGGTTCTGGGTGAACAGCATGGTGGGAGCTTCGATGTTGTAGCTCGTCCAGCCCTTCTTGTGCGCCTTCATGAGCACGACCCGCGGGCCGGTGAAGGTCAGGCCGTTGGCCGTCAGCCGCTGCGCGTACAGGGTGGCGACACCCTTCGCGTCAGGGCCTTTCCAGACCAGGTATCGCAGGTTGTACGGGCCGACAACCGTTGACGGGTCGATGGTTTCGCCGTTCGGCATGCACAGCATCGGCTTCGTGCTGTTGTCGACGAACTGGTTCGCCGGTGACGTGGCGACGGCCGCTGACAGGCAGTGCCGACCGCCGGCTTCGTGCGCCGAGTAGTACATGACGTAGCCGTTGCCTATCTGCGTCACGTCGGGTGCCCAGGTGCCCGAGTCATCGGCCCACTGCGGCAGGGCGTACAAGGCGTCCTGCACGGCGGGCCTGACCCAGGTCTTGTGGTCGGTCGAGACCACACGCTGAATGGCCGGATGTCCCCCGGCAGCCTGGGTGCCGAAGGCGATATACAACCCACCCACCCGGATGACGGACGGGTCGGGAAAGTCGCCTCCGTAGGAGGCGCGGGTGGATGGACGCGGGCTACAGGCAGCGAGGAGGGCCAGTATCGAAACTGCCGCCAGAGCGATGAGGCGATTGACACCGCGCCGACGCCGCAGCGCGCCGGCGGCGCGGCCGGATCGGATATCGGCCCAGATGGTTCGCGGGTTCATAGCGGTTCCAGACGGGTGAGGCGCCGGCCGAAACCGTGGCTCGCGCGGGCGTCCGGTTGACTGCGGTGACGGCAACGCGGCGCCGCCGGACGCTGACGGCGTCAGTGGCCTGGGTGGCGGACTGTGTGGCGGACGTTATTCGGCTAGAGGCTGGCGGCGGCTTCCGTGAACCTCACGGCCCTATCGCGGAGAATCCCACGGACCTGAACTGTCTCCGGGAAGGTTTTCACATTCACCTGATCGTCACTTCGGCCCCGACGTCCCTCCTGACACACTACGGACGTTCGTCCCTTACCCCCGGTGGTATACCGGCCCATCCTGAATGCCATGGCGACTGCAAAGAACCTTGACGTCCCCGACAGGACCCTCACGCCCGACCGTGCCCGGATGGACTTCGTGACGGTGGACGGCACGACCGTCATGCGGGCCATTCATCAGCCGGGCTGGCGCTGGTCCACCCACCTCAAGCCGCTCACCGAGAACGACTCGTGCCAGATCCCCCACACCGGGGTCGTGATCTCCGGTCACTTTCACTACCGCATGGATGACGGGCAGGAACTCGAACTCGGTCCTGGCGACGCCCACTCCGTAGGGGCAGGCCACGACGCCTGGGTCGTCGGCGACGTACCGTGCGTGATCATGAATTTCATGCCGCCCAGCCCTACCTGAACCGCTGGATGGGCAGGTGGGTCGTCATCGCCGATCCGGCCGGGCCCATGAGCTGATGGGCACGCCAGAGCCGGCGGTTGAACAGGAGCACGAGTTCCTCGTCGTGGCGGCCTTTATCGGAATTGTCGGAATTGTCGGCTAGGACGAAGCGTTCGAGCTCGGCGTCGCCCTCGTCCCACGTCGCTGGACGATGGCCGAGCAGCTGGTGCAGATCGTCCAGATCGGCCTCCGCGCAGGCTCTTCCGACCTCGTCGAAACGGGTCAGGTGACGAGCCAACCGGAAAGCGGTGCGTCGCTGGTACTCGGCGAACTCGTCGGCCACCGGGAAGGTGCGCAGCAGCTGCACCAGATGCTCGTGCGGTACCGCGGCCGCTGAGCGTTCGGCGGCCGGGAGGTCGACCGCGGGCAACTCGACGCCGATCGCGTCGGCGATGGCCTCGACCGCGAACAGGTTGGTCTCGTTGCACCACTGCAGGTTGGTCATGTAGTCCGAGCCTGGCGGGGGAGCGGCGAGTGCGGCGTGGAACGCGAGCTGGTTCGAGAGCGTGAATGCGATGTGATGGAGCTCGATCGCCTCCAGGTCGACCGGGTGGCCGGCGAGCTCGCCATAGCGGGCGTAGAGCTGCTGGAAGTCGCCGTAACCGATGACGGTGTCGCGCATCCGAAAGGCGGCGAGGTCCATCATGGGGTCGCCGATGTGGGCGAGTTCGACGTCGAGAATCGCCTCGACGCGCCCGTTGCGTTGGTGGAACTGGCCGGTGTCCCACAGCACCATCGACTCGCGTCCGCGCGTATCGACCGGATGGCGCCCGAGCCACCCGAGGCAGAACTCGAGGAACGGGTCAGGACGTTTCTTGGTGGCCCGGTAATTGTCGACGTAGCGCTGCATGCCGATGTCGCCCGAGCCGGCGGGGGTCGCTGCGCGCATGACACCGGCGCGGGCGAAGGGCTCGACGTCCAACGCGTGCAAGCGCGCCAGGATCGCGAGGTAGTCGTCGACGACGGCGTCGCGCTCGGCCTCGGACGTGCCGGCGAAGTCGGGCTGCCCGGCCGCCCTATCGGTGACGAACGCCCGCGGGTGCTCGATCCAGCCATACACGTGCGGAACCGGGATGCCGTGCTCCTCGAGCAGTCGCTGGCACAGCATCTCGTGCTCGAACGGGAATACGCCGGGAAAGTCGAGGCGATCCCCGCGCACGTACAGCTCGAGCAGCTCGCCGTCGCGCTCGACGTCGATGAACCACACCGGTCGCCACCGCGGCTGGCGGGCCGACCGCACGATCGTCCCGCCTACGTTCGTCTGGATCCACTCGGCGATCGGGGTCAGCTCGCTGTCCTGCTCCACCGGCAGGTTCTACCACCCGGCGGAAGGCGACCGTCCCGCGCCTGACCGCGTACGGTCATGTCGGTGTGCTGATCATCACGCGCGGGAGAGGTCCTTGCCGGCGTCCGGCGCACCCGATCACCGTCACCGAGTGGGACGATGGTGGCTACCCGATGGAGGTGTGCGATGCCGAAAACCGAGAACTCAAGCGGGCCGTCGCAGCTGCAGGAGGTAGGCGCGCGTCGCGCCGGTTTGCGGCGCACGATGACCCAGGTCGAGGAGGCCGCATCAGCGGCTTTGGGCGGCCGGCCGGGCGATTGGCGCGCCGCGCTGTCGCTGCGTGTCGACGACTTGCGGACCGCTTGGGCGTCGCACGTCAGCGGCACGGAAGGTCCGGGTGGGCTGTGGGAGCAGATCCGCACCGACGCTCCGCGCCTGGAGGGCGCGCTGCGCCGGCTGGGTCGCGAGCATGCAGCGTTGACGTCCGAAGTGGAAGCGTTGCATCACATGCTGGCCGCCGCGGGCGATAACGAGTCCCTCCTGGCTAATGCCCGGGAGCGAGCGACCGCGCTCCTCGCCCAGTTGGTGCGTCACCGCCAGCGCGGCGCTGACCTCATCTACGAGGCCTACGAGCATGACGTGGGCGGCAACGGCTGAGTTGGCTAGCGCGCCTCATCGATGAGCACTCGCTCGTCTTGCCTGGGTACCACCGCCGTCCAACCGAGTTCGCGTTCGATGCGATCTCGCAGCGTCGCGGAAGCCGCTGGCTCACCATGGACGAGGTAGCAGGTCTGCGGGGGACGGGGCGCTTGGGCGAGCCAGGCCAGCATCTCGTCGGCATCCACATGAACGGAGAACGTGGGCAGGTCCACGACGTCGGCCCGCACCGGGACGTACCGGCCATGGATCTTCACCGCCTTGGCGCCGTCGACGAGGTCTCGACCGCGGGTGCTGACCGCCTGGTAGCCGACCATGAGAACGGTGTTGCGTGGGTCGGGCAGCAGGCCCTCGAGGTGATGCAGGACGCGGCCGCCGGACGCCATCCCAGAGGCCGAGATGATGATGCAGGGCCACCGGGGACCGTTCAACGTCTTGGACTCTTCGACCGTCCGCATCTCATGCAGATCACCCGTATCGAAGGGATCCTCGCCCCCGGGCGCTTGCCGAACTTCCGGGCTTGCGTTGCGGATGGCATCGCGATACACGGCTAACGCGTCCAGCGCCATGGGGCTGTCGACGTAGATGGGGACGTGCGGAATGCTGCCCAGCCGGTCGAGCCGGCGCAGCTCCATGAGGATGATCTCGGTGCGGTCCACCGCGAAGGCGGGGATGAGCACCGTGCCGCCACGTCCGATCGTGCGGCTGACGACACTGGCTAGCAGACCGCTGTCGGCCGGCGGGTGACTCCGGTTGCCGTACGTCGATTCGATCACCATGACCTCGGCCGCCGAGGGGGGAGCGGGCGCGGCGAGGAGGGGATGAGAGGCGCGTCCGAGGTCCCCGCTGAACAGGGCGGTGGCCCCGCTGTCGCCGACCTCGAGCAGAGCCGTCGCGGCGCCGAGGATGTGGCCTGCCGGCCGCAGCACCGTACGTACGCCTTTGGCCACGGGATGCTCGGAATCGAAAGGCACCGCTCGAAATTGCGGAAGCATCCGGTTCACGTCAGCCGTCGTGTAGAGCGGCTGGGGTTCCGCGTGCCGCGAGTAACGATGCCCGCGAGCGTGCGCGGCGTCCTCTTCCTGAAGGTGGGCGCTGTCGAGCAGCACGATCCGGGCGAGGTCCACGGTTCCTTCGGTGGCGTACACCGGCCCGCGAAAACCGTGCTTCGACAGCCGCGGGAGATATCCGCAATGGTCGAGATGCGCGTGGGTCAGCACTACCGCATCGATCGATGCCGGGTCGATGGGAAACGGATTCCAGTTGCGCCGGCGCAACTCCCGTGTGCCCTGAAACAGCCCGCAGTCCACCAGGACCGTGCTTTCCGGCGTGCGGAGCGCAAAACAGCTACCGGTGACGGTTCCCGTCGCGCCGACGAATTGCAGAACGCTCGACTGCGCCGACATGAACGACCCCCTTCAGAGCAGGCACGCCTTGCCGGCGACCGTCCGGACCGGACGTGCCACGCTCAACGGTCGTCCTCAAGCCCCGCGGTCGCTAGGGGCTTTCGGCCCGTTTTGCGGGCCCGTCAACGCCAGGTGTAGTGCACCGGCAGCGTCTTCGGGCCGCTCACGAGTCGCGACTGGACGAACGTCGGCTCGCCCGCCAGCTCGACGGAATCGAGGCGGGTGATGAGTTCCTTGAAGAGCGCGCGGATCTCCATCCGTGCGAGGTGGGCGCCGAGGCAGAAGTGCGGGCCGAAGCCGAACGCCAGGTGCGAGCCGGCATTCTCGCGCCGAACGTCGAGCCGGAACGGGTCGGCGAAGACCTCCTCGTCCCGGTTGGCGGACGCGTACGACAGCAGCGCGACGTCTCCCGGCTGGAAGGTCACGGCGCCGACCGTGAAGGGTTCCTGGCAGGTGCGGATGAAGTGCTTCACGGGCGAGGCGTAGCGGATGAGCTCGTTGGCCGCGTCGTCGATGAGCTCCGGGTGGGCCTGCATGAGCGCGAGCTGATCCGGGTGCTCGATGAGGCCAAGCAGGCCGCCGGCGAGCGAGTTCGAGGTGGTGTCGTGTCCGGCGGTCGAGATGATCAGGTAGAAGCCGAAGACATCCATGTCGGGCAGCGCAGCGCCGTTCAGCTCGGCGTTGGCGATCACCGAGGCAAGGTCGTCGGTCGGGTGCGCCCGGCGATCGGCGGCGAGCTGGGTGAAGTAGCCGAAGAAGTCCATCATGACGGCAAGGACGCTCGCGTCCTCACCCGCGCGGCCGATGTCGGGATCCTCGGCGCCAAAGAGCTCCTGGGTGAGCTTGAGCATCTTGCCGTAGTCGGATTCGGGGAGTCCCAGGATCGACAGGATGACCTGCAGCGGGAAGTGCGTCGCGATCTGCTTGGCGAAGTCGCACTCACCGCCCATCGCCGCCATCTGATCGATGTACTGCTTGGCGAGCTCATCGACCCGCTCCTGCATCTTGCGGACATTGCGGGGCTTGAACCAGTCGTTCACGATGACCCGGTGGGCGCGATGCTCGTCGCCGTCCATCTGGACGAGGGTCTTCATGCCGGCGTTGTCGCCGCCGTCCTGCCGATCGGCGAGCGTGGCGAGCGCGGGGACCGGCGCGTTGGTGAAGACCTCGGGGTTACGCTCGATCTCCAGCACATCCGCGTGTTTTGTGACGGCATAGAACTCGGGGTAGTCAGGCAGGCTGACCTTGATGATCGGCGCTTTCTCGCGAAGCCGCTTCGCCGCTGCGTGCCAGGCGGCGGGGTCGGCGTAGGCGCTGGGCTCGGCGAAGATCCGGCCCAGGTGTTCCAGGCCCGTGGGTTTCGTCGCAGTCGTCATCTCCCAAGGATGACCCCGGCGCCATGCAACGCTTGCGCCGGGGGTTCCCGCAGCCGCGATGCGGACTACTTCTCCTTGGTGTCCGAACCGCGCAGGGAGCGGTCGGCGCTGCGGACCACGCTGCGCAGGAACTGGTACTGCGTGGTGACGAGCTTGTCGGCCATGTCCAGCGCGGCATCGATGACGGTCTCGCGGCGGGACGGGTGCACGCCGCTGGGGAGTGCCTCATCGACGGTGTCGACGAACTTGCGAACAGCAGCGATTGCGGTGCGTTGCCCGGCCTCGACCGAGGTGAACACGTCCTGGGACAGATCGGCCGTCTTGGCGGCCGCGCTCTTCACCTTGGCGGCCCTGCCCGTCTTGGCTTCGGTGCTGACTCGCGGTTGTGGGGCCTTTGCCGCCCGAGCCTTTGCGGCCGGGGCTTTGGTGGTGGCAGCTTTGGCGTGCTTCGCATTGGCAGCGGGCATGGTCATCCTCCTTGAAGGGGCGCATTCGCAACCCTCACCCTGGCCCGCGCGTTGGCGTCCGACCAGGGTCGTTCGTCCCGAGGAGAGCTTTCAGGCCGTCACCCGAGCCGACGCTCCGGCGTCGATGGACATGACCGTGCCGCTGATGCCGCGCGCCTCTTCCGCGGCGAGGTACAGGACCGCGCGGGAGATTTCCTCGGGCTCCAGCCACGGGATCGGGATGACGTGCAACCGCTGGAACGCCGCTGCCGCGTCGTCTCGCGTGGGGTTGTCCAGTTCCGGGCGCATGAGCTTGCGGATGGACTCGTTCTGGATCATGGGAGTGTCGACGTTGCCCGGCGCGATCGCGTTCACGGTGATGCCGTACGGCGCGAGGTCGTGCGCGGCGCTCTTGACCAGGCCGATGACGCCCCACTTCGACGACGCGTAGCCGGCGACGTGCGGCCCGCCGGTGCGGCCCATCATCGAAGCGGTGGCAATGATCCGGCCGTAGCGGCGCTCGACCATCCCCGGCGCCACGGCATGGATCGTGTTGAACACCCCGGTGAGGTTGATGTCGATGACCTGACGCCATGACGCGGCCGACATCTCGTGGACGGGAAGCCCGCTCGTCGTGGCTACACCCGCATTGGCGCAGGCGATGTCGATGCGCCCGAACTCGGCCGTCGCCTGCGCGACCAGCGTCTCCAGCGCCTCGAGGTCGCGCACATCGGCCTCGGCCGCCAGGCACCGCCGCCCTTCAGCCTCGACCAGCTTCACGGTCTGCTCCATGTCGGCCGTACCGGGCAGGGGATAGCGGATCGTGTCGAGCCCGCCGAACCAGTCGCAGACCACGATGTCGGCGCCCTCCCGGGCGAGGGCGACGGCATGAGATCGGCCTTGCCCGCGGGCACCGCCGGTGATGAGGGCGACCCTGCCGTCAAACGATCCCATCGCGTTCTCCTTGCTCAGTCTCCCGGAGCCCCGGCGTCACGCAGAATCATCCACGCGCCGTTTGCTCGCGTCGCGGTCGGCACTGCCGAAGGAGGCATGTGGCTGGTCTCATGGCGCGGCTCCGGACCAAGCGCCGGTGGTTACGCAACCTGCACGGGCCGGCGTTCGCCGTCGTGCTCATCTGCGGCGTCGTGCTCCCCAGCGCCTGCACCCCGCCGCCCCCGCGGATCACGTACACGTACTCGCTCAGCGTGGCGGGCACCGTCCACCTGCATGACCCCGACGTGGCGGTGCTCTCCAAGCTCGCCAAGCGCGTGCTGAATGATTCCCGCGGCTGGTCACTCGGCGGGAAGATTGCCTTCAAGCCGGTGCTTTACGGCGGCGACTTCACGATCTGGCTCGCGAGTCCTGATCAACTCCCGCTGTTCAGCCCGATCTGCACGTCGAACCTGAGCTGCAGCGTCGGCCGCAACGTCATCATCAATTCGGTGCGCTTCCACCATGCAACCACCTACGGCTGGCCCGCGAGCCTGACCAGCTACCAGATCATGGTGATCAATCACGAGGTCGGTCACTGGCTGGGTCTGGGGCATCGCTACTGCCCCGCCCCCGGCGCGATCGCTCCCGTGATGCAGCAGCAGTCGATCAGCCTTCAGGGCTGTCGCGCCAACTCCTGGCCGACGCCGCCGGAGCTCGCCACCGTGGCCGCTGCCCGCCATCTCTGAGGCGGCTACCCGGGGTCAGCTAGCTCTTGCGCCTTCCGCAGGCGAAGTAGGCGATCGGGACGGCGCCGACGGAATTGACGAGCACGATGGCGGCTGCCCACCATGGCTTCGACCCGCGAATCTCGTCCGCCGGCCGGCGTACCAGGTCGACCACGGCCGCGACTTTCAGCAAGCCTTCAAACGTGCCGCCGACGATGATGAGCCGCCGCGTGCGGGGACTGAGTTCGTTCCACTTCTTCTTGGCCACGCATCCAGGCTGCCCTGCCGAGGTGCCGACTGCAAGATCCGACGCCGGTGCGGAGTGTCCGCTGGCCCGCGGCTAAGGTTCGTTGACAACAAGAAACGCGGGTCTTTCTACAGGGATTGCTGCCTCGGTGAAGTCGACATCCTCGCGGCAGGCATCGTCCCCCAATGTCGTGCTCGCGATGCTCCTGGCGTGCCAGCTGATGTTCACCCTGGATACGTCGGTCATCGTGACGGCCTTGCCGAAGATTCGGGAGTCGCTGCATTTCTCGAGTTCCGGGCTGTCGTGGGTGCAGAACGCGTACACGCTGGCGTTCGGCGGCCTGCTGCTGCTCGGAGCCCGGCTCGGTGACATCTTCGGCCGCCGCCGGGTCTTCCTGACGGGGGTGGGTGCCTTCGCCGCCGCCTCGTTCGTGGCGGGCGTGGCGCCGACCGCGCAAATCTTGGTCATGGGAAGGGCCGCGCAGGGGATCGCCGGGGCCGTGGCCGCGCCGTCCACCTTGGCGCTACTCCTGACGACGTTCAAGCAAGCTCACGCTCGGGCTCGGGCGATCGCGATGTACAGCTCGGTCGCCAGTGGCGGGACAGCCGTCGGCCTGATCGTCGGCGGCTTGCTGACGACCACCCTGTCCTGGCGCTGGGGCCTGTTCATCAACGTCCCCATCGGCCTCGCGATCGTCGTGTTCGGTCCGCGCGTCCTGCCTGATACGCAACGGCATCCGGGCCGTTTCGACATCACCGGCGCGGTGACGTCGACCCTCGGCATGACGGTGCTCGTCTACGCCTTCGTGCGAGCTGCCGAGGACGGCTGGAGCAACGGCTGGGCAATCGGAGGGTTCGTCACCGGTGCCGCGCTGATGGTCGCGTTCGTGATCACCGAGATGCTGGCGGAGCAGCCCATCACCCCGCTGCGGCTGTTCGCCGAGCGCGCCCGTGCTGGGTCCTACCTGGCGCGGGTCTTCATCAATGGCGGCATGTTCTCGTTCTTCTTCTACATCAGCGTCTACCTCGAAGGCGCACGAAACTACAGCCCGCTGGATGTGGGCTACGCGTTCCTGCCTTTGACCATGGTGATGTTTACGACGGCACAGGTGCTTCCGCGGCTACCCCCACGCATCAGCAGTTGGGCGCTTGTCGCCGGGGGAACGGGCACCGCCTTCATCGGCATGACATGGCTCAGCCGACTTTCCGCGAGCACGCAATTCTGGCCCAACATCGTGCTGCCGATGATGATGCTCGGCGTCGGGGCCGGGGTGGCGTTCATTCGGTTGACCGGTGTTTCCGTTGCCGGGGTCCCGCCGCGGGACGAGGGCGCCGCCTCGGGTTTGGTCAACGTCAGCACGCAGGTCGGTGCCTCGCTCGGCCTCGCCGTGATGGTCACCGTCTTCGGAGCGGCAACCACCCGTGCGGCGACGCACGTGCCAGCGGGCGTCAGCGCCGCGCACCGGGCTCAGTTGCTGCTCGGGCACGGGACGTCGGCGGTGCTGACGGGCTCGGCCATTTCCATCGGCGCTGCCTTGCTGGTGGTCCTACTGATGGTGCGATCCCGATCGGCGCCGGAGAGCGTGCCGTCGCCGGTGCTGGCCGAGGGTGACGCCGGGTTGGAGACCCTCTCGTCACGTCTCTGATCGCCGCCCCCTAAGGTCACATGATCAACGGTGATGAACGAAGGGCGGCAACATGCTGATCGTGGCGGGCCATTTTGTGGTCGATCCGGCGGACCGGGACGCGTTCCTCGCGGGCCGCGAAGAGTCCATGCGCGCGACCCGGACCGAGGGCGGCTGCCTCGAGTACGTCATGAGCGCCGACCCCATCGACGAGACCCGCGTCGTGCTCTTCGAGCGGTGGGCCGACCAGTCGGCGTTCGACGCCCACATGGCAGAGATTGCCAAAGCGCCCCGCGGCAGCGGCCCAGCACCCAAGGGCTTCGAGGTCAAGATCTACGACATCGCTGGGGAACGCGCCTTCGGCTGAGTTCGAGGGGCGGGCCCGTCCGTCCGCGTCCCGAGTCCGTCGCCCGATATCCGTCATCCTGAGCGTTGCGTGCGGTCGTGCTTGCGGTTGTGAACAGGGTCGTAAATCAGGTGGTTGAGCTGCCCGTCTGCTGCTAGACTCGAACACATGGTCGAACCCGAGTTCGGAGCGAAAGCGGCGCAGTTTCATGCGCTTGCCGCTGAACTCGCCGCCGCGATCGACACCAACACCTCGGGTGTACTGGCCGTCGAAATCCTGCCGGAGCTACTCGGTGCGGTCCGTCAAGGTGAGCTAGCCCTGGTACGGGCGATCGAACGCGCCGACCGGTCCGGTGCCTTCGCCATGGATGGGGCGGCGTCGACGAACGCGTTCGTGCGTGGCGTCTCGGGTGAGTCTGATGGCTGGGTGTCCAAGCGGGTGCAGGTCGGGCGGGCGTTGGCGGATCGGATGCCGGTCACCGCTAAAGCGTTCGAGGCCGGCGATCTCGGCCTGGACCACGCTTCGGTGATCGCGCAGGCGACGAAGGATCTGCAGCAGGATCTTGCCGCCGACCTCGAAGCGTTCCTCGCCCAGCAGGCGGCGCCTTTGACGCCACGGCAGCTGCGGGTCGTCGCCGAAGAACTCCTCGCCGCTGCCGCCCCGGAGCAGTCAGCGGATGAGGCGGCCCGCAAACACGCCGCCCAGCGGCTGAACCTGTCCGAAACCCTCGATGGCCGGTGGCGCCTGGATGGCTGGCTGGACGCTGAAGCCGGCCTGATCGTCTCCAAAGCGATCGCCGAATTCCTCCGCAAACCCGACCCCGAGGGTGATCTGCTCACCGAATCCATCGGCAGTCGCCGCGCCGAAGCTCTGGTGCAGATGGCCCGCCACGCCACCGCGCATGCCGAATCCTGCAACGGTGAAGGTGGCGGCCGGCACATCGTCAACGTCGGCCTGTCCCATCAAGCCCTACTCGACGGACTCGGTACCGCCGGGACCCCCGACGGGCAACGCCTCCCCGCGGCGGCCGCCCGCCGGATGGCGTGCGACGCCGCCATCATCCCGGCCGTCTTCGGCGCCGACTCCGAGATCCTCGACTTCGGCCGCCGCACCCGCACCATCTCCGCCGGGCTACGCCATTTCCTTACCGCCCGGGACGGCGGCTGCACGTGGCCGGGGTGTGATCGGCCACCCTCGTTCACCGAAGCCCATCATCGGATTCATTGGATCGACGGCGGCGAGACCAACCCCGAAGACCTCGAGCTGCTCTGCGTCGCGCACCATCACAAAGTTCATGAGGGCGGCTGGAACATGACCATCGGCAATGACCCCGACCGTACCCCCTGGTTCTGGCCACCCGACGGACGCCCACCCCTGCAAGGCCACCGCCGACCACTCCTACGAAAGCCCGGCCACACACCGAGGCGCACATAAGCCCCGGAGGGAATCGGCCCTGGCGAGTGAGGCATTACCAGTCGCCCTCAACCGCAAAGAGGTATCGACCTGTCGCCGCGTTGAGAAACACCACGAGGTTCGCCTTGCTCGGTGCTTCGCTGCCGTCCGCCGTTTCGCCGGGCGGGCGAGACGGGCCGCTGCCCTGCGCTGCCTCCGAGACGACGCTATTCGCGACAGCCCAGACGATTACTCCGTCGTACAGCGGTGTGCTGGAGCCGTCAGCATTCACCTGCCGAATGTCCTTGTCGTAGAGGACGGCCAGCTTGATGCTCGGTGACGCCCCCGAGCCGGAGCCGAACATGCCGCGCACGACCGGGTTGGCTAACGCGGTCGCGGCAGCCACGTTCGGATGGAAGTTGTTGGGGGCGGGCAGCAGCTGGATGCGGTGGTTCGGTATCTGCACGGGGGCGTCGAGCCTTGTCGCCGGCGAAGTCAGCGCTGCGAATGCCTCGTCCTTAGCTGGCGCCGTGGGGCTGCTTGTGGTGCGGCTGCTATTGGTAGCCACTGGAGCGCTGGCCGCTAGTTGATGGACCTTGGAGGATGCCGCCCCGCCGCATCCCGCAACGCACGCAACGGCGGCAAGGGCAGCGGCGATACAGCGGACAGTCATGCCAGTGGGACGCTTGATCTGCCCCCGAGGTTGCGCGTCGGCGCGGGGCAGAACTTGTGACAGTGCAGACAGTGCAGGATGTGAGCGTGAGTCAGACCCAGCGCCTTGCCCAACTCGCGCAGGAGCGGCCGGATGAGCCCGCGTATCGCCACGTGCGTATCGACGGCAGCGAGCAGGTCGTCACCTACAGCTGGCTGGATCGCCGGTCGCGCCAGCTTGCCGGGGCGTTGGCGGAACGTGGTGTCGGTTACGGCGACCTGGTCGGCCTGGGGCTGCGCAACTCACCGCAGTTCGCGCTTGCAGCTTTCGCGTCGTGGAGGCTCGGCGCCGTGCCGGTTCCGGTGCGGTGGGACGTGCCGGAATGGGAGCTCACCCGGCTTCGCGAGGTGATCGATCCGCGCGTCTACCTCAGCCCCGAGGATCTGCCCTGGATCGACGCCACCGCCGGGCGTGACATTCCTGCGGAGCTGCCCGATCTCATTGCGCCGCACCTGCAGGGCATCTGCAGCAGTGGTTCCACCGGCACGCCGAAGATCATCCTCAGCGCGGTTCCCGCGGTGTTCGACCCGGTCTTCAGCACGCCGATGGCCGAGTTCTGGATGCCTATCCCAAGGCCGCAGACGATCCTGGTGCTCGCGCCGATGTATCACGTCAATGCCTTCACCACGCTGCACAACCTGCTCGCCGGTGACCGTCTGGTGGTGATGGAGAAGTTCGACGCCGCGCGGGCGCTCGAGCTGATCGAGCGCCACGGCGTCACCAACTTCACCGCGACCCCGACCATGATGCAGCGCATGGCCGATGCGCCGGGCGTCGACGAGCGCGACCTGTCCAGCCTGGTGTGGATCATTCAAGGCGCCGCCCCGATGCCGCCCTCGCTCGTGCATCGCTGGGCAGGGCTGATCGGCGCCGAGCGGATCATCATGGCGTACGGCATGACCGAGGCGATCGGCATCACCGCACTGCGCGCCGACGAGTGGATGCAGCATGAGGGCAGCGTCGGACGCGGCATGCGCGGTACCGAGGTCAGGATTCTCGGCCCCGACGGCACCGACATGCCCACCGGGGAAGTGGGGGAGATCTTCCTGCGGGCACCCTCGTACGGGGGGTCGAACTACCTGGGCGAGGCGCCGCAGTTACGCGAGACGCCCGACGGCTTTCGGACCGTGGGCGACCTCGGCCACGTCGACGCCGACGGCTTTCTGTACGTCGCCGACCGGCGCGTCGACATGATCATCACCGGCGGCGCGAACGTGTTCCCCGCCGAAGTCGAGAAGGCGCTGATCGACCACCCGAAAATTGCCGACATCGTCGTGGTCGGGTTGCGCGATCCGCAGTGGGGTCGGCGGGTGCACGCCATCATCGAACCGTCCGACTCCCAGTCGCCGCCGACGCACGAGGAGATCGTGGGCTACGCGAAGAACCGGCTCGCGCCGTACAAAGTGCCGAAAACTATCGAGCTGGTCGGGACGATCCCGCGCAGCGAGGCGACGAAGGTCAATCGCGGTCGCCTCGTCGAGGCTCGCGGCGGCTAGGCGAGGGGCTGACGAACTCCATGGAACAGAACGCTTTTGAAGGTGTCCGCGTCGTCGAGCTGGCGCAGTGGGTCTTCGTCCCGGTGGCGGGCGCGCTGCTGGCCGACTGGGGCGCTGACGTCATCCACATCGAGCCGCTGCAGGGCGACCCGTACCGCGGCCTGATGACCCAGGGGATCGGCGCCGGCAAGGAGGGTGTCAACCTGTCGATGGCATTGGCCAATCGCGGGAAACGCTCGCTGGCGCTTGACGTCCGCCACGAGTCGGGCCGCGAGGCGCTGATGCGCCTGCTGGGATCAGCTGATGTCTTCCTGACGAATCTGCGGCCCAAGGCGTTGCAACGCCTCGGTCTCGATGCCGAGACCGTCCGGGAGCGCTTTCCGCGGCTGATCTTCGCCCGCGGGCACGGTTACGGCGTACGGGGGCCGGATGCCGACCAGGCCGGCTATGACGCGTCGGCCTTCTTCGCCCGCGGGGGGCTCGCGCACATCCTGACGCCGCCCAGCCTCGACTACCCGATCGGGCAGCGCGGAGCGATGGGCGACCGCAACGGCGCGATGGCGCTGGCTTTCGGGGTCGCCGCTGCGTTACTCAAGCGCGAGCGCACCGGAACCGGCGGCATTGTCGACGTTTCCCTGCTGGCTACGGCGATGTGGACGCTGTCCTCCGACGTGCTCGCCACTCTGGGTGGTACCCCTCCCGCGCCGGCACCCGCACGGGCAGCGATGCGCAATCCGCTGGTCATGTCCTATCGCACGAAGGACGGGCGCCATATCCAGCTGGTGTTCCTCGAGCCCGACCGCTACTGGGCCGATTTCTGCCGGCTCGTCGGGCGTGAGGATCTGTTGAACGATCCCCGTTTCGCCGACATCCACGTGCGCGGCGAGAACTGCGACGCCTGCGTCGCCGAGCTCGACGCGCTGTTCGCCCAGCGCACTTTCGCCGAGTGGAAGGTGGTGCTCGCCGGGCTGGATGCGCCGTGGGCTCCGGTGCAGTCCGTCCCCGAACTTGTCGATGATCCGCAGGTCGTCGCCAACGGTTACGTGGCCGACGTCGAAGCCGACGGCGTCTGGTATCAGCTTCCCAACGTGCCGGTCCAGTTCGACGGCCGCCCGGCGGACTTGCGCAGGGCCCCCGAGCACGGTGAGCACACCGAGACCATCCTGCTCGACCTCGGCTACGACTGGGACGAGATCGGCGCGCTGCGCGATGGCGGGGCCATCCCGTGAGCGATGCCTTGACCGGTGCGCGTCCGGTTCCCGTCCCCGACGAGCAGTCCGCGCCCTACTGGCGCGCCGCCGCCGAGCACGTCCTCACCGCGGCTCGGTGCTCGAACTGCCGCATGTTCTGCCTGCCGCCTGATGTGGTCTGTCCCCACTGCCGAACCACGTCGCCGGACTTCACTTTCGAGCCCGTCAGCGGTCGCGGCGTCGTGCGTTCCTGGACCGTCGTGCGCCAGTCGTTCCTTCCCGGTTTCCAGGCCGACGTGCCTTTCGTTCTTGTCGACGTCGAACTTGACGACCAACGCGAGCTGCGGCTGATCGGCCGGCTGGTCGACGGGGTCGACGCCCCGTTGGGATTGGGTGCGCGCGTGGTGCCCGCCTTCGAGGAGCTGGCTCCAGGAGTGGCGGTTCCCGCCTTTGCCCTCGACGGTTCTTCGTGATGGCATCGTTCGCCGCGCGAAACCAGGTGGCGATCGTGGGGTACGCGCACAGTCAGGTCGAGCGTCATGCCTCCGCAGACGCTCGGCGCCCTCGCGGTGGACACGGCCCGCCGCGCCATCGCCGACGCCGGGCTCACCGTCGGTCAGGTGGACGGCTTCGTCACCGGGGCGCTGTTCCCGACGACGGGTGCGCATGCCATCCAGGACGGCGTCAGCGTCGTCACTGCCAACTGGCTCGCCGAGCATCTGGGCGCCCATCCCCGCTACGCCGCCGGCTTTCAGGGCTTCGGGCAGATTCCGGGATCGGTGGCCATGGCGGTCAACGCCGTGGCGAGCGGCGGCGCGGAGTACGTGCTCGTGCACCGGGCGCTGCACAACCCGCGCGGCACGTACCACGCCCATCCCATGACCCACGCCCGAGGATCGGCGCAATGGACTGCACCACAAGGCTTTTTCGGCCCGCTGGCGATGATCGCCCTTCCCTACAACGAGTATCTGCAACGCTACGGCGCCTCCCGGGAGGCGATGGCGGCGGTGCTCGTGGAGGCACGCAAGAACGGCGCCCGCATCCCGTGGTCGTACTGGCACGGCAAACCCCTGACGGCGCAGGAGTATCTCGACGCTCCGCAGCTGTTCGACCCGATCTGCCGCTACGACTGCGACATACCGGTGGACGGGGTCGCGACGTTCATCTTCACCTCCGCAGACCGGGCGCGGCACGGTCCGCACCGCCCGGTGTATGTCTCGGGATACGCGATGGGGCAGCCCGCCACCCCGCGCTTGCCCCTGCATTGGCCGCTCGACGACATCATGGGCGTGGGGGCGCAAACGGCCCGTCGTCTATGGGAAAGTGCGGGTATCGGGCCCGGCGAGGTGGATCTGCCTCAGGTGTACGACGGCTTCTCACCCTTCGTCTACTTCTGGCTCGAAGTGCTCGGGCTGTGCCCGGTCGGGGAGGCTCACCGGTTCGTGCAGGACGGGGGCATCGACAGCGACCGGCCGGGCGGCCTGCCGGTCCTGTCGGGCGGCGGCGCCCTGGGCAACGGCCGGATGCACGGCGTGCCGCAGATGCTCGAGTGCTATCTGCAGCTCTCGCGGCGGGCGGGTGAACGGCAGCGTGAGGGCATGAACATCGGCGTGGCGTGCCACTCGTCGCCGCACTTCGGTGGGGCGGTTGTCTACAGCTCGGAGGCGGTCTGAGGGAGCAGACCACTGACCGGATCACTGCCGGGCGCTCAGCCGCGGCCCGCGTGGGCATGGTGGGCGTGGCTCGCGACGGAGTGAAACGCATGATGCATGCGCTCCTCCCACCCGGGGGCGCACTGGTGCGCGTCTACGCCGGATCCATCCGATAGATAGTGCCGGTGGCAGTGCGGGCACCGCTCGTAGCTACGACCGGTGAAAACGCCCGCCAGACCGTAGAGCGCGGCGTACGTCGTGTACGCCAGCAGGATGCCGCTGAGCACGAGTCCCACGGTCAGGAGCGCGTCTGACATCTTTTGGCCTCCTCAATTCCTTACCAACACCCGAGAATGCGTACAAGTACCCATAGTAGGGAGACACGTACAAGTACGCAAGTCTTAGGGTGTTGCTGTGAACGCCGAACCCCGAACCTCCGGCGAGCGGCGGACCCAGACCCCGCCGCGCGCCGCAAGCCGCGCTGCGTGGGGGACGATTTCGCGCGGTCAGGTCATCGACGCCGCGTTGAAGCTGGTCGCCACGCGGGGGTCCGAGCAGCTGACAATCCGCGGCTTGGCGGCGGAGCTCGGCGTCGCCCCGATGTCGCTTTATCGTCACGTGCGAGACAAGAACGACGTGCTGGACGAGGTCGTCGACCGGCTCCTGGCCAAGGTCTGGCGGCCCACCACAAGCGAATCGAACGGGCGCGCGTGGATCGCCGATGCCGCCGACACCCTGCGCCAGTTCCTGGTGAACCAGCCGGCTGCGCTCCAGGTCTACCTCAGCCACCCGGTCGTCTCGGCGACGGCGATCGAGCGGATGGAGGCGATGATGTCGGTGCTTCGGCGGGTGACCGGCGACGAGCAAGAGGCGGGGCGGGCGTACGCGGCTATCCAGACCTACACGATCGGCTTCGCTGCCCTGGAGGCGTCACGTTCCCGCTGGAAGCCGGATGACCCCGTCTCGCCGCCCTTGGCGGATCAGCTTGCCGCGTATACGACGCCCCGGCAGTTCGCGGTTGGCCTCAACTACCTCCTCCAGGGCGTCTGCCCCGGTGGGCTGGGCGGCTGACGGACGACGCCGATCAGCCTCCGGGGTCCGTTGCTCGGGAAGGGAGCAGCTGTTAGGGTCCCGTATCTAAGGTTAGGTTGACTTAACTTACGGGGCGGTGCCAATGCTCGCGACCTTCGTGATCGGGCTGCGCGAGGGCCTCGAGGGCGCCTTGATCGTGGGCATCGTCGCGGCCTTCCTGAAGCAGCGCGGCGGCGCCCGGGCGATCCGCTGGGTCTGGATCGGGGTGCTGTCGGCGGTGCTGATCTGCCTCGCCGTCGGGGTCGTGTTGCGTGTCGTCTCCGCCGACCTTCCCCAGCGCCAGCAGGAGGGCCTGCAGACCGTCATCGGGGCGGTCGCCGTCGCGATGGTCACCTACATGGTCATCTGGATGCGCCGCCACTCCCGTGACCTGAAGGGTCAGCTGGAGGGGGCGGCCGGCTCGGCGTTGGCTCAGGGATCGGCAAAAGCCTTGGTAGCTATGGCTTTTCTGGCCGTTCTCCGGGAGGGGCTGGAGACGGCCGTCTTCCTGCTCGCCGCGTTCAACGCCAGCGGCAACGGGTTGACGGCCGGCTTCGGCGCGCTGCTCGGCATCCTCACCGCCGCACTGCTCGGCTACGGCATCTACCGCGGCGGCGTGCGTATCAACCTCTCTCGCTTCTTCCGGGCGACGGGGCTGGTGCTCGTTGTCGTCGCCGCCGGACTGGTGATGACGGCGCTGCACACCGCGCACGAGGCCGGCTGGCTCAACGCGGGCCAGGACCGGCTCTTCGACATCTCCTGGCTGGTGCGCAACGGTTCGGTGCAGGCGTCGCTCATCACCGGCGTGCTCGGGATCCAGCCGGTGCCCACGGTGGTCGAGGTCATCGGCTGGCTGGCGTACCTGGTGCCGGTCGGCCTCTACGTGGGCTGGCCGCCCGGCCGCCGGGTGCCCTGGCGCGCGGTGGCCGGGCGGCGGACGCGGGCCCGGGGCTGCACGGAAGCGGCCGTTCCGATGCGGTTGGCCGAGGGCGAAGCGGTGGCCGGCGAACCGGCTCGCGAAAGTGCGCTGGGCCAGGTTCCAACCCGGTAGCTGGTGACGGTAGCCTTCCCTGAATTCCGCCGGAGCTCATGGAGGCCCGATGCCCGCACGCCGCTCTCAAGCGTGAGGAGCGGCGTGCGGCAGTGAGTTCGCCAACGGCACAGGGTGGACGGGCACGACCCACGCGACGAGGGCTGCTCGGGGGCGCAGGTGCTGTCGTGGTCGGGGGAGTGGGCTACGGCATCGCGTCGGTGACCGAGGACGGCGGCCGCACGTCGGACGGAAATTCTTCCGCGGAAGAATGGCCGTTCTACGGGACGCATCAGGCCGGCATCGCCACCCCCGCGCAGGACCGGCTCGCCTTCGCCGCGTTCGACGTGACCAGCAGCGATGCGGCGGACCTGCAGAGCATGCTCGGCGCGTGGGCCGCTGCGGCGAGCCGGATGACGTCCGGCCTGCCGGTGGGGTCCGCGGCGACCGGGCAGACGCAGACGCAGGCGCCGCCCGCCGACACCGGCGAGGCGCTCGGCCTGCCGCCCGCCGCGCTCACCATCACGGTCGGCTTCGGACCGAGCTTGTTCGACGACCGCTTCGGACTGGCTCGCCGCCGGCCCGCGGCGTTGGCTGAGCTACCCGCGTTGCCCGGCGACTCGCTGGACCGGGCGCGCAGCGGCGGCGATCTGTGCGTCCAGGCGTGCTCGCACGACCCCCAGGTCGCGTTCCACGTCATCCGTAACTTCGCCCGCATCGGACGCGGCACCGTCGTCCTGCGGTGGTCGCAGCTGGGGTTCGGACGCACGTCGACGACCAGCACGAGCCAGCTGACGCCGCGCAACCTCATGGGGTTCAAGGACGGCACCAACAACATCAAGTCCGAGGATGAGGCCGCCATGAGCCGCTTCGTCTGGGTGGGCGACGAGACCGACCAGCCGTGGATGCGCGGCGGCAGCTACCTCGTCGCGCGGCGCATCCGCATGCAGATCGAGAGCTGGGACGCCGACTCCCTGGGCGATCAGCAGAAAGTCTTCGGCAGGGTCAGGGACACGGGCGCCCCGCTCACCGGCACCCAGGAATTCGACCCGGTCGACCTCGCGGCCAGGACCAAGGAGGGCGACCTCGTCATCCCTGCAGACGCTCACGTCCGGCTCGCGAGCCCCGACAACCACGGCGGGCAGCAGATCCTGCGGCGCGGCTACTCATACACCGACGGTAATGACCCGGCGACCGGCCGGCTCGACGCGGGCCTGTTCTTCATTGCCTTCCAGAAGGACCCGCGTCAGCAGTTCGTCCCGATCCAGCGGGCCCTCGGCCAGCGGGATGCGCTGAACGAGTACATCAAGCACGTGGGTAGTGCCGTGTTCGCGGTGCCGCCCGGGGTGTCGGCGGCCGGCGACTGGTTCGGCAAGGCCCTCTTCCGCTAGCCGCGTACCGCGGCAGGCGCCCGGTGCGCCATCATCAGGGCTGTCACGCCGATCAAAGGAGCGCCTGCATGCCCGACGAAGCGCCGAGCCTCATCTACGACAGGCAGGGCCCGACCGTCGTCCTGACGATGAACCGGCCGGCCCGCCGCAACGCGCTCTCGCTGGACATGCTGGTGAGGTTCGCCGATGCCTGGGAGGCGGTCGATGCCGACGACAGCATCCGATCGGTCATCCTCACCGGCGCGGAGGGCGCGTACTGCGTCGGCGGTGACCTCGACGCGGGATGGATGGCCGGCAACCGGTCTGCCGACCCGTCCGAGAACGAGCGGCGGGCCATGGAGGACATGTCGCTGATCGGGCGCGGCCTGCTGCTCTCGAGCTGGCTGCGCACGCCGATCATCGCCGTCGTCAACGGAGACTGCATGGGCGGCGGGTGCGAGATGCTGCAGCAGACCGACATCCGCATCGCCGAGGAGCAGGCCCGCTTTGCCGTTCCGGAAGCCCGGCGCGGGCTCATCGCGGGAGCCGGCTCGACCATGCGCCTCAAGCGTCAGATCCCCTACGCCGTCGCGATGGAAATGCTGCTGACCGGCCGCATCCTCGACGCCGAGGAGGCGCTGCGCTGGGGACTCGTGACGCACGTCGTGCCCAAGGGCGAGGGGCTCGCGAAGGGTCATGAGATTGCCGGGATACTCGCGGCGAACGGCCCGCTGTCGGTGGCGGCGTCCAAGGCGTCGGCCATCGAGACCGGCTGGCTCCCCGAGGAGGAGGCCCGGCCGATCGAGGGCCGGTACGCCGCTAAGGTCACCCGCAGCAACGACGCGAAGGAAGGCATGAAGGCCTTCATGGAGAAACGCCCGCCGATCTTCAACGGCACCTGAGCCTCCAGGGAGCTGGCTGCCCGTCCGTTTCGAGTGAGGAAACCGATGAATCTTCAGCAATTGCAGGACAAAATCGAGATCCAGGAGCTGCTGGCGCGCTACGCCCGCGGCCTCGACACGAAGGACTGGGAGCTGTGGAAGTCCGTCTTCACCACTGACGCCGTCCTCGATTACAGCTCGGCGGGCATACCGGTCGGTTCGCGTGACGAGATCGGCGCCATGTTCGAGCAGGCCTTCGCGACGATCCCGTGGGCCCAGCACTTCATCACCAACGTGGAGGTCGACCTCGACGGCGACCGGGCGAAGGTGCGCGCGATGTTCTACAACCCGATGCAGCTTCCCGGGATGGCCGAGCAGAGCGCCTGCGGCGGTACCTACCACCACGACATGGTGCGCACCGCCGACGGATGGAAGAGCGAAAAGGTGGTCGAGCAGAACCTGTGGTTCGTGAACCCGCCCGCCGCGCCCGCGGCTGACGCCTGAACCGGCCCGCCGGACGCAACCATCGGCAGCCGGTGCGCGTCCAACCGGTCATGAGTGAAAGCGTGCGACGGCGATGGGTGGTCGCGGCGACGACAGTGGCCGCGGCGCTTGTGATGACCTCGTGCGGGAGTGCCGCGTCGCCGCGCAAGGCGGCGCCGCCAGGAGTTGGCGCCAGGCTCGTGGGCACCGTGCAGCCGGTGACGTTGGGCTCGATCTCGCCGCGGGACATCGGCAGCGCCCAAGCGGCGTTCGGTCTGGACCTGCTTGCCCGGCGTTGTACGGCGGCGCCTACCGCCAACGACGTGCTCTCGCCGGCGAGCGCGGCGCTCGCGCTGTCGATGCTCGAGGCCGGAGCCGTCGCAAACACGCGCGAGGCACTCAGCAAGCTGTTGCACCTCCCGCAGTGGAGCCCGGCGCTGGTCGCTGCGCTGCACGACCAGCACCAGGCGTTGGCCGCGCTGAAGCAGCTGAAGGTGAGCAACCGGCTCTACACCCAGCTCGGCATTCACCCGACGCAGCAGGTCCTGGACGATCTCGCCACCGCGGAGGGCGCCGGTCTGCAGACGCTGGACTTCGCTCGTCACGCCCAGCAGGCCACCGACGCGATCAACCAGCACGTCGCCGCCGACACCGACGGGCTCATCCCGAAGCTGTTCGATGCACCGCTCGATCCGAGTACGACGACCGTGCTCACGAACGCGCTCTATCTCGACGCGGCCTGGGCTGCGCCGTTCCATCCTGCGGTCAACGCCGATTTCCACACCGCCGCCGGCAAGACCGTCACCGTGCCGCTGATGTCCAGCGACCCGAACTTCGGGCAGCTGCGGATCAGTGGCGGCTGGAAAGCGGTCACGCTGCCCTACACCGGCGGCAAGCTCGAAGCCGTCGTGCTGCTGCCGGCCAGCCCCGCCGCCGGCTCATGCGTGGCCCCGACTCCGGCGCAGCTGACCGCTCTGACGTCCGGGACGTCCAGCGAGGCCACCGTGCAGATGCCGAAGCTGCACCTGTCGCAGACCAGCCAGCTCACCCGGGATCTCGCCGGACTCGGGCTGCCGTTGTCCGGTAATTACAGCGGTTTCGGCACGTCGGGCGTTGTCTCGCAGGTCGTTCAGAAGACCGTGCTGCAGGTCGACGAGCGCGGGACCAAGGCGGCGGCGGCCACCGGGGTCGCGGTCGCCACCTCGCTGGGTCCGAGCGTGACTGTCGACCGGCCGTACCTGCTGCTCATCCGTGACACCGCAACCGGCACGCCGCTCTTCCTCGCGCGCATCAGCGACCCGCAGGGAAGGTGACCGCGGACCAGGTGTCCCCTGAGTCGCTGGTGAGGAAGAGCCCTCCCGCATAGAAGCTGTCGGGGACGGCGACGCCATGGTGTGGATCGGTGAAGAAGACCTGCCCCCATCCGTCGGTGCCTTGACCCAATCTCGCTTCCGTTGCTCGTCGCCAGCTTTTCCCGCCGTCATGGGTGACCATCAATCCGCCGCGCTGCTCGGCCAGCGCCCACGTGCTCTCGTCGACGGCCGCGAGGGGACCGACGTATCCGTCCTCGGGTAGTGAGGAGGAAGTGCCGCGCGCTGTCCAGCTGGCGCCGAAGTCCGTGGACACATACGCGGTCTTGCCTTGGATGCCGACGCTCGCACTGTTGCCGCACACCAGCGCCAGCCCGGAGTCGCTGAACGGTGCGATCGACCCGGAGTCAGCGCCAAGCGCAGGGCACGGGGTGACGTAGGCAGACCAGGTCCTACCGTCGGCGCTGGTCGAAATGCTCAGATGCGCGGGCCCCGTGGTGACTGCCGGGCTCCAGAAGACGAACACGCGAGAGCCGAAACTGGTCAGTTGCGCGTTGGCGGTATCTGCCACTGAACCGGATCGGACGTATCCGGTGCCGTCGAGTCGGCCGGTGTAAAGATCGTAGGTGCCACACAGTGGCGTTGCCGCCGGGCAGGTCATGGCCATGACGTACAAGGTGTTTCCGGCAACGGCGAGTTGGCTGACGGGTCCCGGCTCGGGAATGTGCCGCCAGTGCTGACCGCCGTCGGTGGTCTCGAAAAGGCCGTCGCCGTAGAGGTATCCGTGGGTCGCGTCGATGAAGAGCACTGACTTCGCGCCGCCGGGCGCGCCGTAAGAGATGCGGGGAGCGGGCAGCATGGTCCAGTGCTGACCACCGTCGTGGGTCACCGCGAGCGCGCCCGGCGCGGACGGCGGGAACTGTGACCCATTGGGCGCTTGGCTCGGTCCATACGCCCAGCCGACGTGCGGTGACACGAAGGAAACCGACAGCGGAATGAGCCCGGTACTGGTCGCGGGTGCTGATGTGGGTGGTGAAGGGGCGGGGGTGGGTGCTGGCGCCATCGAGGTTGCCGGCGGCGTGATCGGAACGAGGCGCTGAGTGGAGGACCCGTCTGAACTGCTCAGGCCCAGTACGACCCCGACGATCGCGACGGCGAGCGCAACGCCGGCGGACCCGGTCCACCGGGCGCGTCGGCGACGCCGCGCCGTTGCCATGACCCGGTCGAAGAAATCGCCGGGGACGGGGAGCGAGGGTGGGAGTCCGCGCAGGTCGCGGCGCAGATCGTCGGTCATCGCGGTTCACTTTCCGTCGCGTGCGATTCCGTTGCCGCCGCGCGCAGCCGCGCAAGGCCCCGCGCCGCTTGCGTTTTCACGGTTCCGACCGAGCATCCGAGGGCGTCGGCGGCCTGCTGTTCGGAAAGGTCGAGGTAGTACCGAAGGACGACGACGGCGCGTTGGCGGCGCGGGAGCTCGGCGAGCGCCCGCAGCAGCCGGTCGCGTTCATCCGCTGCCGTAAAGGCCGCGTCGTCGGCGGCAGTCTCCGGGACCTGTGCGGACGGAAGCTCTCCCCGCCACCTGCGGCCTGACCAGGACGCGAACGTTCGCACCATGACGGTGCGCACATAGGCGGCGGGCGTTCCCTCCCGCGAGATGCGTGACCAGCGCGGCCAGGTCTTTGCCAGCGCGGTTTGGAGCAGGTCCTCAGCCATCGTGCGCTCACCCGTCAGCATCCAGGCAGCGCGCAGCAGTGCCGCAGACTCGTCCAGAACGAATCCGCGGAACTCCTCGTGCGCGCCTTCCACCGCCACCCCCTCACGTCACCTAACCGCTTGGGAGGCAGGAAAGGTTGACGGGCGGGCCGAGAGCCGCCTCCGCCGCTCAGCGTTTCAACGTGTCGCGCAACGCTTCCAGACCGGTGAACTGAGGTGTCCAGCCGAGCCTCGTCTTGGCGCGGGTGGTGTCCATGATCGCTGGGTGGCTGAAGGCCTCGACCCACTCGGCGGCCGACGGCAGGTAAGGCAAGCGGGCGAGCGCCCGGGCAGCCGTATACGCGGGCTTGGCCGGCACCGCGATGGGGATGAAGCCGAACTCGCGCGCCACCTCGACCAGGCTGGGCGTGCCGTCTCCCGCGATGTTGTACGCGCCTGCAGGACCGGCCGCGAGCACGCACTGGCGGATCGCGGTGCCGACATCGTCCTCATGCACGAACTGCATCGGGATGTCCGGGACCACGAGCGGCAGCGGCACCGGGAGCTTGCCGAGCCGTGACGGCAGGAAGCGGGCCAGCGCCGCCAACGGTCCCGGGAGAGTGAGCTTGCCGCCGATGGCGTGCGGGCCGAGCACGATGGGCGGCCGTAGCAGGTACAGCGCGAGCTCCGGATGCGCGGCGGCCTCGGCTCGCAAGAGACCCTCGAGCTCGGCCTTTTCCTGGGCGTAGAAGAGCCGGTCGGCCGGGCGGACCGGCCACTGCTCGGTCATGGCGATGGGGTTGTCGCGGTGGAAGCCGTAGGCCGCGATGGACGACGCGTAGACGAAGCGGCGCGCACCTGCAGCGGCAGCCGCGCGGAAGGCGTTCAACGTGCCCTCGACGTTGATCGCCTGGGTGGTCTCGCGCTTGCCGCCGACGATCAGGAAAGCGAGGTGCACCACCACGTCAGCGCCGGTGAATGCGTCTCGCAGGGCTTCCTGATCCTGCACATCGCCGCGGCGGTACTCCATCTTGTCCCAGCCGTGCTCTAGCGGGTCGAACGGCCGGCGGGCGATACCGACGATGCGCGTGACCCGGTCTTCTGCCTGCAGCAGCGGCATCAGGCCGAAGCCGAAAGTGCCCGTCGGTCCCGTCACGGCAACCGTGAGGTCGTCATCCTTGGCAGCCACGCGCTGACCGTACGCGTGGCTGTCAATCCCTGCGCAGCGCCGCGAACCAGCGCCCCGAGCAGGTCCAGCGTTCGGCCAGGGCCAGATCGCCGGCACGGGCCAGCCGAGCGATGTCGCTCGCACTCACGTCGGCCCACGGAAACGGCTCGGAGACGGCGCCGAATTCGTCCTCCAGCCGCAGTTCGCGGGGGGTCGTGGCCACGTGCGGCGGGGCGACCTCGACGAGAACGCGTCCACCCGGCGCGAGCAACCCGCGCACCGTGCGCAGCAGGAGCGCTGGATCGCCGCCGATACCGATATTGCCGTCCGCCAGGAGCGCGGACTTCCAGCTTCCGGCGCGCGGTACCGGCCCGAAGACGCAGCGCCGAAGCGCGTTCGCGCCGAGTTTGCGAGCGCGGGCGACGGCAGCATCGCTGATGTCGATGCCGAGGGCGTCGATCCCGCCGGTCGCGAGCGCGGCGACGAGCCGGCCAGGCCCGCATCCGATGTCCAGCACCGGACCGCTGCAGCGCGCCACGAGCCCGGCGTCGCCGGGGATGGTTGCGGCCGTCCAGTCGGAGACGGGCAGCCGGAAGCGGACGCCGTACGCGTCGCGCGCCCAGAGCCGCTCGGTGACCAGGGCGCGCTCGTAGACCTCGAGGGCGGGGATCGCGGTGCGAGCGGCGGGCGCGAGGACGGCGTTCGGCACCTGACTCCTTCATTCGGGCGCCGCACTGCGAGGGTGACGGTCGGCGTCACTCACGTATTCGCTTCGGGAGTGCGCAGGGTTCACCCGCATGCCCTCGGCCCCGTAGCTTCAGGCCATGCGCATCCTCGTCACCGGTGGCGCCGGATTCATCGGCTCCCATGTGGTGAGCGCTCTGGCCGATGCGGGCCACGAGGTCCTGGCGATGGACGCACTGCTCGAGTCGGTGCACCCGCCCGGTGAGCCGCCCGTCGACGCGAGGGCGCGCCTCGTCAAGGGTGACGTGCGCCGGGCTGCCGATTGCGCCGGTGCACTTCGTGGCATGGACGCGGTATTTCACGAAGCGGCGATGGTGGGCCTCGGCGTCGACATGGGAGATCTGCCGTCCTACGCCGGTCACAACGATCTCGGCACCGCCGTGCTGCTGGCCGAGATGGCCGCCTCGGGAGTCTCCCGGCTGGTGCTGGCGAGCAGCATGGTCGTCTACGGCGAGGGCGCTTACGAGTGCCCCCGGCACGGCGGCGTGCGGGCGGCTCCGAGACGTCCCGCGGAGCTGGACGCCGGACGCTTCGAGCCCTATTGCCCGATCTGCGGCAGCCGGCTCGCGCCCGCCCTGGTCCGCGAGGATGCCCCGACAGACCCGCGCAACGCCTACGCCACCTCGAAGCTCGCGCAGGAGCACTACGCGAGCGGCTGGGCTCGTGAGACGGGATCGACGGCGATCGCCTTGCGCTATCACAACGTCTACGGCCCCGGCATGCCGCGCGACACCCCGTACGCCGGTGTGGCCGCCATCTTTCGCTCAGCGCTCGAAAACGGTGAGGCACCAAGGGTTTTCGAGGACGGGGGCCAGCTGCGCGACTTCATTCACGTCACGGATGTCGCTGGGGCGAACGTCGCGGCGCTCGCGGCGCTGCAGGTGCAGGCGCCCAGGTCGCTGCGCGCGTACAACATCGGCAGCGGGACCCCGCACACGGTCGGGCAGATGGCGCAGGCGCTGTGCGAGGCGGCAGGCGGTGCGCTCACTCCGCACGTAACGGGCGACTACCGGCTTGGCGACGTGCGCCACATCATGGCTGATTCGTCCCGTGCTCGTCGGGAGCTTCCGTGGTCGGCGGCGGTGACGTTCGAGGAGGGGATGCGCCGCTTCGTGACCGACCCGCTGCGTGGGCCAGCCGCAGCAGGAAGGTGAGCAGCGAACCTGCGAACAGCAGTGCCACGGCCAGCAGATAGTTGCCGAGGTAGCGGCTCTGATGCTGCCCCGACGCAGCGAAGTACACCCCGTCGCTGCGCTTGAAGATGAGCGGGTACCACATCAGCAGCAACAGGCCGCTCAGCAGCACCGGGAATCGAATGTGGTTGATCGCGGCGCGCCGCCAGCGGGAGATGGACGCGGCAGCGTCCGACGCCGACGTTCCCGCAATCACCCGTATCAGCAGCCGATCCAGCATCGTGTAGAGGGGAAAAGCGACGAGATCGTGGCCGATGACAGCAGCGCCGAACCAGACGAGCAGGCGTATCGGCGTCGGCGCGTGCAGCCACTGCAGCACGGCCCATCCGGCGACGGTGGCCGCGACGACGAGCAGCAGGAGGTGGGCCGGATGGGCGCCGTACCGGGCCCGCAACGACGGCAGTCCGGGAAGCTTGGTCATCCGCAAGCGGCGGCCCGCCTGCTCAGGCATCGAAGGTCACCTTGCTGACCCACTTGGTGTTGTGCACACCAGGGGCGGCCGGGATGATCAGCCGCGCCGGGTAGCCATGGTCGAGCGTGAGGTCCCGGTGGGCGCACTTGAGCGCCAGCAGGGTATGGGCCGCCCCCACCTGTCGCTGCGACAGAGAGACGTGGCGGTAAGCGCCTTTCTGCTCCAGTGACTCGACATACGCGCCCACCGGCTTCGTCACGCCCACCAAGTGTCCCAGCGCCAGGAGCGGCACGCCGGTCCACGTCTGGGCACTGGACCATCCCTCGACGCAAGCGATCGGCAGCCCGGCGGTGACTTGAGGCATCGCCAGCAGGTCGGCGCGGCTGAGCGTCATCGTGCGGGTGCCGATGAGCGTGAGGCGCCAATCGTCGCCGACCCGGGTCACCCGGGCCGTACGCGCGGTTCTGTTGACGGGAAATGCGGGGGCGCCCGGCCCGCCGCGCGGCGCCAGCAGTGCCGTGGCCCGAAAGGGTCCGCCGATCGTCTGGCCCGCGTAGAGCCCGGCGACGACGATCGACGAGCCGCCCGCCAGGGCGACCACGCCGCGCCGGCTGATCGTGCTCGGCGCCGGCTCCGGGGCAGCCAGCTCGTCAGGTCCATCCGCCGGCTTCTCCCGGCGCCGCACGCCGCGGTAGGCGAGCCGCAACTTCAGGCTGACGTGCACCACGAAACCGGCGATGAAGACGATCGCGCCGTAGAGGTGAGCGGTGTAGAAGCTGAACCCGAACACGTAGTCATTGCTGATGTTCAGCAGGCCCGTCACGAGCTCGAAGAGGATGCCGCCGACGAGCGCGAGCAACGACAGGCGCTCCAGTGCATGGGCAGGGGAGCGGACCGGCGGCCACTCGAAAAGTCGCGGCAGGACCGACCAGAGCTTGATCAGCACAATGGGGACCAGCGCAACGCCGATGGCGACGTGCAGCCCCTGATTCAGCCGGTACAACCATGACGGGGTGACCGGCCAGTCGAAGAGGTAGAAGTGCAGGAACCCGGCGTTGCGGACGTTGTCGTTGCCCGCCAGCCGAGGGTTGTAGGCGGCGTAGGACAGCAAGCCGGTGACGATGACGATGGTGAGCATCGGCAGCAGGATCAGCCCGAGGGCGGCCGTCACGCGCCGACCCCGTGCCGAGCTCTTCCAGAAGGCGGCCCGGAAGGGTCCCGGCGGCCGCTTGCTCAGGTCCGAGAACTGCACGACTGCCCCTTCGGTATGACGGCGGAGAGGTGGCTCGCCCGGCGGGAAGGCGAACCACCTCTCGTATGGTCCGGCTCAGGCCAGCTCAGCCTGAGGTCAGGTCGCCGCCGGGATCAACCCTTGGCCTGGATGTGGGCGATGCCGAACAGGATGCCTTGCTTGAACGCCGTGACACCGAAGTACTTGTTGATGGCGTCAGCGGCCTGGGCAGTCAGCTCGACCTTGGTGCCGTCGAGCTTGGCGATGCCGTCGGCTCCGGGAGGCGTGATCGCAAGGTTGGTCCCGTCGAGGAAGAACAGCGGGATCGCCGCGTCGTTCATCTGCTTGACGTGCGCCGTGAGCAGCGACTTGCCCGGGTCGATGTCGAAATTCTCGACGGTGAGCGTCTTACCGCCGGCGGTCAGCGAGACCCCGGAACCGTCGTGATGAATGATGCCCCGCACGTACGGAGTGACCGCGCCCTTGTTGTAGATGGTCACGTTGCCGCCGGTGATCGGGAAGTTCAGGGTGGCGGCTCCACCAGGCATGGTGAGGGTTCCCGTGCCGGTCGGCGCGGGCGTCACGTGCAGTGAGGTCAGGGTCGGCAGCAGGTTGGGGTCGAGGGTCACGGACGTCTCGACTCCGGTCAGCGCCGGCACCGTGAGGATGGGCTTCGTCGACGCCGCGCTCGGCGCTGCGCCGCTGGGGCTGCTGCTGGAACCAGTACTGCTGCTACCACACGCTGCGACACCAATGGCCAGTGTTCCGGCGACGAGTGACGCAGCGATCGGACGGAACGACCTGCGCATCGAATGCTCCCTTGCTTCATGTCTTGCTTCATGTCTTGCTTCATGTCTCAGCCATGCGTTCGCCCGCTGTCGGGCGATGACTGCTTGCAACAGGGCATTCGGATGAAGTGGCGTCTTGGATGTCCGGTGGGCGCAGGTTTTTCCTCTCTTGTGACGAGCGCAGGAGCCGAATAAGCGTGACCAGGATGGCGAAAGCGGCGGCGCTGCCGTAGGAAATTCGACCTGTCAGCAGGGAATTCTCGTGAATCAGCGCCACGACGTAGAGCGGGTAGGGAGCGACGGCGACGGCGATCCATTCCAGCCGTCCGCTGAGAATGCTCACGCACACCAGCAGCAGCGCATACCAGGGCTGCGAGGGCGTCACGACCAGGAACACCACGCTGAAGATCGCCAGTGCGCCGCCGACCGGAGTGCCCACGCCACGCGCGTTTCGCACGGCGACCACGATGAGCGGGGCTGCCACGCCGGCGACGGCCATGACCTTGGTGGCCGAATCGCCCAGCCCGAGTAGGCCGAGCAGCAGGAATCGGGTCCCCGAGTCGTAGTTCTCCTCGTGCAGGTAACCCGGCAGGTAGCCGAGCACGTGCCCGCCCACGGCGAACACGTGCGGCAGATAGCCGAGCACCACCACACCTGCGGCAGCAGCGACGAGGCGTAGCGCCCCGCGCCGACCCCCGCCTCGGCGCAGCAGTGCGGGCAGAAGCAGCGCTGGATACAGCTTGATGGCAATGGCGATTCCGAGGGCGACGCCGGTACGAGCAGGCGCTCGCGGCCGCAGGGTCGCCAGCAGGAGGGCGCCTACCCCGAAAAGGGCGGCCAGCACGTCGACGTGGGCGTCGGCGGCAATATCGAGACCGGCCAGCGGCCCGAAACTGTAGTAGGCGACCGTGAGCGGATCGCGTCCCGTCCGGCGCAGGCCGAACGCCAGCAGGCCGGTGAGCGCGGCCGAGAGGATCGCGGCGTCCAGCTGCAGCTTGTGGTCGCGCGCCGGGCCGGGAAGCCAATGGGCGACGAGGAAATACGCCTCGGCAGCCGGGGGATAGATGGTGCGGACCGGCGGGCGGTTGATACGCGTGCAGGCGTGGAGGGGGTCGTTCGCGATCGGCGCCTTGTGCAGCCGTACGCACGTGGCGGCATCCGGCCAGAGCCAGCCGTCACGGAACCCCGCCAGCTGCGGCGCCTCGGGCGCATACCGGTAAGGGTCGATCCCGGCGGCCTGCAGCCGGCCGTCCCACGCGTAGCGGTAGAGGTCGTCGCTGATCTGCGAACCCCGGGTCAGGCTCACGACCGGCAGCGCCACCAACGAAGCCGCGACGAGAGCCGCGGCAACGCGGCGAGGACGGATCCAGCGCACCAGCGTCGCCGCGACCATGGCCAGTGCCTGCCAGACCAGGATGAGCGTCAGCAGCCGGTAGCGTCCCGGTCCCACGCCGCCGAGCCGTTCGAGGTGCCACTGCACGACGAGGATCGCTGCCAGGCCGGCAAGCGCCCCCGCAAGGCACAGGAGGCGCCAGCGTCGCCGCGGCGGCTCGCCGGCCGGCGGGTCGGTCATCGGTCGATCGGGGCAGGCCGCCGAACGCGGTGAAGGGTGCGCGCGAAACGGCTCGCGGGTGCGAGCGCGGCGACCCGCTCCGAATCTTCGGCGGTGTCGACATCGCACAACTGCTCGAGGACGCCGACCCTCAGGCCTGCTGCCGCCAGCCGCGATTCTTGAGCGGCGCCGGTGAACGCCGTCGACATCGGTACCCCGAGCAAGAGCGCGGGATCGGCGCGCCGCAAGCCCAGTGCCCAGAATCCGCCGTCCTCGGCATGACCGAGGACGGCGTCGCACCCCGGCGCCGCCAGCGCCTCGATCGCGCCCACCAGCGTGCTGGACGTGACCTGCGGGGTGTCCATGCCGATCAGCAGCGCTGGGACGTCGAAGGCGGCGTCCTCGAAGGCGGCGGCCAACCGGGAGTCGAGCTGATCTCCGCGCTGGGGCACTACCCGCATCTGCGCGGGTCCGTCGACTTCGTGCCGCAGTAGCGGGGGAAGCCAGCCGTCAGGGCGGCCGTCCAACACCAGGACCGGCTCCAGGCGATACCCCCGGAGGGCGGCCACCGGAACCGCAGCGAAGGCCGCGGCCAGCGTGTCGGCGATCGCGGCCGCGGCGAGTTCCGCCGCCTCGGCGGGGGAGAAGGGCGGGCACAGCCGTGTCTTCACCCGCCCGGCAACCGGTCGTTTCGCCATGACCAGCAGGCGGACCTGGCGCTGCGCCCCCGAAGTGCTCATGGTCACGTGGTCCAAGCTCATACGAGGTATTCGTTCAGCGCGCCAGAACGGCTCGCATGTCCTTCACGGCCCGGACGGTCCCACGGATGGTCCCCGTCACCTTCGAGCGGCCCTGGCGAGGGAGGTAATCCACTTCCACCTCGTGGATTCGCCACCCCGCTTCGCCTGCGCGCAGCACCATCTCCAGGGGATAGCCGAACCGGCGGTCCCTCAAACCGAGCGCGAGCAGGTCTTGCCGGCGCGCGGCCCGCATCGGGCCGAGGTCGGTCAGCGCCGATCCGCGACCGAGCGCGCGGTTGATACGCCGGGCGAGGATCCGGTTCGCCAGCCGCGCATGCGCCGGCCAAGCTCCGCGTGACACCGGCTGCCTGCTTCCCAGCGCCAGGTCGGCATCGCCGGCGCGAACGGGCTCGGCGACCCTCGGCAGCTGCCGGGGGTCCAGGCTGGCGTCGGCGTCGCAGATGCAGACGACATCTGCGGTGGCGGCTTCCACGCCTGCCGCTACGGCCGCGCCGAAGCCGCGCTGCGGAACGCTGATCACGAGAGCTCCGAACGACGCGGCGATGCTCGCGCTCTCGTCCGTGGAGCCGTTGTCGGCCACGATCGCCCGGTAGCCGGCCGGCATCCGCGCGAGCACCCAAGGCAGCGCCTCGGCCTCGTTCAGGCAGGGCAGCACGACGTCGACGGCACTGTGGGTGTTGAGCTCGTCCGGGCGCTCGAAGGCCACGAGCCACCCTGACATATATGGAGGGGTGTCGGGGCACACTTCGATGTGATTCGCGGCTTTCGGGCGCTGCATTCCCCGGCGGGCGTGCCGGCAAGTCCTGCACGGGCAACCCATGCCGCGTGGGTCATGATCAGGCGGCATCGTTGCTGAGCGGGAGGACCTTCTATGTGGCTGCGCCGGATGAGCGTTGTGAGCCTGGCGTTCGTGGCGGCCTGCAGCGCGAGCACCACCGGCCCATCGTCCGAACCGGCCTCCTCGCCACCGGCGGCGTCCGCCCCCGCTTCGTCCACGACGTGGGACGGCACGGATCTGCTGTGGGACGCTATCGGCAGCAGCAGTGGCTTCACCGCCGTCGGCAATAGCGGCGTGGTCGTGACCTCACGAGATGGCCGGGTATGGCAGCGGCAGCAGCCGGTCACCCCTCAATCCCTGCGAGGTATCGCGTCGGACGGGAAGACGGTCGTCGCGGTCGGGACCGGCGGAGTAGTCGTGACCTGGCCGGCAACCCACCCGAACGCCGCGGTCGCGAGCTCCGCCGGGGTGCCGATCACGCTGCTGGGAGTCGCGGACGGCAACGACACCTGGGTCATCGGCGGCAGCGGCGGCACCGTACTCACCTCACCCGACCTGACGCACTGGACGGAGCACTCGTCCGGGACCGACGGTGACATCTTCGCCATTGCCTACGGCGCAGGGCATTTCGTCGCCGTCACCGACACCGGCAGCATCGTCACCTCCCCGGATGGCAGTGTGTGGACGACCACCCGGCCCGCGGATGGCCTCTGGCTCTGGGGCGTGACGTACGGCGCCGACGGATTCCTCGCTGTCGGCGCCAACGGGACGGTCCTGCAGTCGCCGGACGGCGTGACGTGGACATCTCGAACCTCCGGTACGACGCAGGTGCTGCGCGGGGTCGCATACGGCCACGGGGAGTACCTCGCCGTCGGCTCGGACGCCGTCGCGATCTCCTCCCCCGACGGCGTCACCTGGACGACTCGCGATGTCGGTACCGAAGGCGTCGAACTATGGCGCCCCGCAACTGATGACTCCGGATGGCTGGCGGTCGGCGCCGGCGGCACCCGCCTGGTCTCCGAGGATCTCGTGAGCTGGTCCGGCGGCCATACGACCCGCACCGCGTTCTACGGTGTGGGCTCCGGCGGCACCGGTCACGCGGCGATCGTCCTCGCATCGGGGGTCAACGGAACCGTTGCTCGCCGCCGCCCTGATGGCACCTGGGAGACGGTCGCGACCGCTCCCGGCCGGCGCGAGTTGCGCAGCGTCACCCATCTCGGATCGACGTGGGTGGTGACCGGTGGCGGCGGCACCATCCTCACCTCTTCGGACGCGACGACCTTCACCCCGCGGGTGAGCGGCTCCAAGGCCGAACTGTGGAGCTCGGCGACCCAGGGCGGAAGCCAGCCGCGGGTCGTGGTGGTCGGAGCCGGTGGCGCGATCCTGGTGTCCGACGACCAGGGGCAGACCTGGCGACCGGCGGTTGATCCCCAGAAGCAGACGCTCTTTTCCGTGACGGCGGGACCCTCTGGCTACGTCGCGGTCGGGGTCGACGGTGCCATCGTCCGGTCAGCTGAGGGGCTGGTCTGGACGACCGTCGTCGCCGGCGGGGCCCAGACGCTGCGCGCCGTGTCGTACGGCAAGGACGGCTACGTCGCCGTCGGCGCTTCCGGGACATTGCTGACCTCGACGAACGGGCGGCAATGGCACACCCTCCCGCCGATCACGCGGCTGACTCTGCGAGGCGTCACCGACCTCGCCGGTACGGCCTGGATCGCCGTCGGCGGCGGCGGGATCGTGCTGCGATCCGCCGACGCGAAATCCTGGAACGCCGTCCGGTCCGGCACCGACAGCGAGTTGTTCGCGGTGGCGGAGCTGAACGATGGCGGTTGCGGCGCGATCGCCGTAGCCGGCGTCGACGCCAGCGTCACCTCCACCACGTGCGGTGCCACCTGGACGCTCGCCCCCTAGCGGCTACCGTCACCGTGGACGAGCCGCCGAGCGAAGGATGGATGACCGTGAGCCTGTTTCCGGCGTACGCGCGTACTCGCGATCGGGTCATCGACCTGCTCGGTGCGGCCTCTGATGAGGAGCTGGCTCGCGTGGTTCCGGCGTGCCCCGACTGGACCGTGCACGCGTTGCTGGCTCATGTCGTGAGCATTCCCGCTGCCCTGTCGTCCGGACGGTTCCCCACCGGTGAGATCGGCGACTGGCTCAGCGAGCTGGTGGCCGAGCGCGCCGAGCAGCCCGCCGGCTCGCTGCAGGACGAGTGGCGCGCGCTTGACGGCGCGCTCGACGCGCTCCTTTCGGGACCGTCCGGCCTGCTGTTCGCCGACCTCGCCGTCCACGAGCATGACTTCCGCGGGGCACTCGGGCGGCCGGATCGTGCCGCGCTCGAGGTCGAGGAGATGCTGCCGCGCACCATCGGGGCGTTCAAAGGGCCGCTGCAGGAGGCCGGGCTCGCGCCGATCGAGGTACGCGCCGGGGAGCGCGTCTGGCGGTCGCATGACGGCGACGCCGGATGGACGCTCGTGGTGGATCCGTGGACGGCCGTGCGGGCGCTGAACAGCCGTCGCACTGCCGACGAGCTACGTGCCCTGCCGTCGCAGGGAGACGCCAGCGAGTACCTCGCGATCCTCGACGCCCACCTGCCCCTGCCGGCACAGTCCCTGCGCGAACCCTGATCCGAGCTGCCATGCCTTGCCAGAGGCCAACCCGGATCGGGACTTTTGACACTCTGCAGCACGCCCGTCGAAGGGCAGCATTTTGGTATGGCCACCCCGCTGTCTGCTGAAGGTCAAGCCGTCGTCGACGAGGCGGTCGCGACCGCCCGTTCTGCCGCGGACCGGTTGCGCACGTTCGACCAGGAAGCGGTCGACCGGATCGTCTGGGCGATGGTCACCGCCGGCCTCGACGCCGCGGTCGAGCTCGCCGAGGTCGCCACTGCGGAAACCGGCTTCGGTGTGCTCGAGGACAAGGTCGTGAAGAACTACGTCGCGACGGAGTTCCTCTACGACTACCTGAAGGACAAGAAGACCGTCGGCGTCATCGACTCCGACCCCGAGCGGGGCATCGAGGTGATCGCGGAGCCGGTGGGTGTCGTCCTGGCGATCACGCCCGTCACCAACCCCACGTCGACCGTGCTGTTCAAGGCCATCGTCGCCATGAAGACCCGCAACGCCATGATCTTCAGGCCGTCGCCCATGGCGACCGCGTCAGCGGAACGTGTGGTCGAGGTCCTGAGTGCTGCCGGGGAGGCCGCAGGCATGCCCAAGGGAGCCCTTCAGGTGCTGCCGCAGGCCGAGCACGAGTACACCTATGCGCTCTTCGATCACCCCGGGGTGGACCTCATCTGGACCACCGGGGGCCCGCGCATCGTCGAACTGACGAACAAGGCCGGCAAGCCGAGCATCAGCGTCGGCCCCGGTAACGCTCCCGTCTACCTGCACCGCACGGCCGACATCCGCATGGCGGTCGTCGACATCCTCATCAGCAAGACCTTCGACGGCAGCGTCATCTGCCCGGCCGAGCAGACCTGCGTCGTCGATGACGCCATCTACGACGAGGTGGTCGCTGAGTTCGAACGCATGGGCGCCAGACTGCTTTCCGCGGAGGAGACCGAACGGATCGCCGACTTCGCGTTCGGATGCGATCGCGTCAATCAGGAGGCCCTCGGTCAAGCGGCGAGCGTCCTCGAGCAGCGCGCCGGATTGAAGAACCTGACGGCTGACGGCGCGGCAGCGACCAAGGTGCTGCTGGCCCCGCTTCCCACCGACCTGACCGAATTGGCTGCTCATCCGCTGGTGCGGGAGAAGCTGATGCCCGTTCTCGGACTGGTGCGCTCGCCCAATGTCCAGCACGGGATCGACGCCTGCGTGCTGGTGACGGAGCACGGCGGGCTCGGCCACACGAGTGCGGTGTATGCCCGCGACGAGGATGTCATCGCGCGCTACTCGGCAGCCGTACGCACCGGCCGGATCCTCGTGAACGCCCCCACCGCGGTTGGGGCCCTCGGCGGCGTCTACAACTCGCTGACTCCGACCTTCTCGCTGGGCTGCGGCACCTGGGGTGGCTCGATGACAACCGACAACGTCAACTACCGCAACCTCATGAACCTCAAGACCGTGAGCCGTCGGCGCACCCCGCCGCAGTGGTTCCGGGTGCCGTCCGACACCTACTTCAACGTCGGGGCTCTCGACAGTCTGCGGACCATCGAGACCTCGACGGCTGTCATCGTCAGCGACGACTTCAACGTCCAGCGCGGCGCCGTCGACGAGGTGCGCCGACACCTGAATGCCACCGACGTACGCGTCTTCGCCGACGTGATGCCTGAGCCGGACGAGGAGATCATCCGGGCCGGCGTCGAGATGCTCGAGCACGTGCGTCCCGACCTCATCGTGGCCGTCGGCGGCGGATCCGTCATGGATGCCGCCAAGGTGATGCGGCTGCTGACCGAGCATCCCGAACTGACGATCCGCGAGCTGTCGCTGCCCTTCCTCGACGCCCGCAAACGGGTCGCCCGTTACCCGACCCCGCAGCACACGATCGAACTGGTGGCGATCCCGACCACGGCCGGAACGGGTTCGGAGGTCAGTCCCGCGGCGGTCATCACCTCCCAGGGTCGCAAGGTGACCCTCGTCGACTACTCGCTGGTCCCTGACGTCGCGGTCGTCGACCCCACGCTCTCGGCGAGCATGCCGCCGGCGATCACGGCCGATACGGGTATCGACGCGCTGACCCACGCCCTGGAAGCAGCCGTCTCGATCTTCGCCTCGCCGTACACGGACGCGTTCTGCGTCCAGGCCGCCCGGCTCATCTTCGAGGCGTTGCCGAAAGCCTTCGCCAATGGCGACGACATCGAGGCGCGCGAGGCGATGGCCAACGCGGCAACCCTGGCCGGGCTTGCCTTCTCCAACGCGTTCGTCGGTGTGAACCATGCGCTGGCGCACGCGCTCGGTGCCCGTTTCGGGATTCCTCACGGCCGCGCCAATGCGCTGTTCCTGCCCCATGTCCTGCGCTACAACGCCGCGCTGCCGACGAAGTTCATGCCGGCGCCCGGATACTCGGCCTACGTTGCGCCGGAGAAGTACGCGCAGCTCGGGCGCATCCTGTTCGGCGGCCACTCCCAGGAGGAGCAGCTCGAGCGCCTGTTCAGCAAGGTGGACGAGCTGATCGTCACGCTGCGACTGCCGCATTCGGTCGCCGAGGTCGGAATCACGCGCGAGGAGTATGTCGCCGCCATTCCGGAGCTGGCGCGTGCCGCGTACGCCGACCCCAGCCTTCGCACTAACCCGCGGATGCCGTTGATCGTCGAACTCGTCGCACTGCTCGAAGCGGCGTGGTCGGGTGGGGCACCGGCGGTTCCGCGTCAGAACGGACGCGCGTCTCGCGCGGTGAAGGTACCTGCCAAGGCCTGAGACCATGGCCGCATGCCGGTCTCCAACACGAGTTCCACGTGGTCCCTGTGGTCGCAGAATTCGCTGCTCAGCATCGGGTCCCGCGGGTCGGTCCTGTCGATCTGCAGCGCGGGATCGGTGCTGTCGATCGGCAGCGTCGGGTCTGCCGGTTCGATCCTGTCGATCGGATCAGCGACGGCTACCGGCTCGGTGCTGTCGTTTGCCTCCCGCTGGTCACTGTTGTCGGATCGCTCGATCAACGCGGTGCTCGGATCGCGTACCCGCGGAAAGCGCAAGGCGGTGGCCCTTCCAGCGATGGTGGCCGCCGGGGCAGCGCTCGCGGTCATGCTGGCCGCCCGGGAACGCTGGCCCACTCAGGCGCGCTAGACGGCAGCGACACGTCACATTCCTACGTATTAACCGGCCCCGAGTAGCCGTTCACCGGCGATCTCCGCACTGCTGCGGCCGGGGCGCTTAGTCGACGGTGGCCGTCACCGGAAGGACCTTGGGCCACGCGATGTCCGGCAGCGGGTTGGCGAACTTCCCGTACTTGGGGACGGCCGTCGCGCGGTACTTGTCCGTCGAGTGGATCGGGTCGGGGTCGTGCTCGCGAATCACCTGGTCGCCGAAGGTCTCGAGGAGCTCGAGAATCTCGTCTTTGTGCAGGTCCTGCGGCATGCCGAAGACCAGCTGGTCGCAACCGACGGACTTGTACGCCTCGAGCTGCTCGGAGACCTCTTCGGGGTTGCCGACGAGCATGTAGCCGCCGGCGATCATCTCGTCGAGGAACGCGTCAGGGTCGTTGCCGGCGATGTCACGCAGGACGATCGGCGCCTCGGGCCAGGTGATGGCGTCGACCGATTTCGGCATGGTGTCGTGGTAGAGGTTCACCATCGTCACCAGGTAACCGGCGACCCGGTCCAGCGCGATCTGGCGGGCCTTCTTGCGGTCCTCGAAGCAGATCACGGCGTTGGTCATCATGACGTTGTCGTTCATGAACTGGCCGAGGGGCTCCTTGCACTCGGCGATCGCTTCCTTGTAGGCAGCGATCCGGCCGCGCAGGTTGAAGATCGGCTCGAAGTTGAACGCGATCGCGCCGATGCCCAGCTCACCGGCCCGGGCGAAGGTCGGCGGGTTACCGCACGCGACCCAGATCGGCGGATGGCCCTGCCCGTAGGGCTTGGGCAGCACGTTGTGCGGGGTCGGCACGGTGAAGTGCTCGCCGTGAAACTCGTAGTCCTCCTGCTCCCACATCCGCGGGATCTCCCGCACGACCTCTTCCCACTCGGGCTTGGTCGAGTTCTTGTCCAGGATGTTGAAGCTGGCCATCTCATGGCTGCCGGCGCCGCGGCCGGTACCCCACTCGAAACGCCGGTTGGTGAAGTGGTCGAGCATCGCAGCCCGCTCGGCGTAACGCACCGGGTGTTCCTTGCGCGGCGAGAGGCTGTTGATCCCGGTCGACAGATGGATGTAATCGGTGTGACCGGCCACGTAGCCCATCACGACCTCAGGCGCCGACATGTGGGAGTACTCGGTCAGCGCGTGATGCTCACCGAACCAGGCGTACTTCCAGTTGTGCTTGTCCGCGAAGATCGCGTACTCGGCCTCCCGCATGAGGCGGACGTGCTCCGACTCCGAATCGTGAGCCAACGGGCCCGGCATGTAGCCGTTGAGAAAGATGCCGAACTCCATGAAGGCCTCCGTAGGACGTGCCAGAAATGCAGACGCTACTTCAGGCGGTAGCGCCGGCGCGACCTGAAAGGCCAAAAATCTGACGGCTCGTCAGATGAGCATAACGGCGTCCCGCTCGCATCGGCGATCCGGCTGCGCGAGGATCCTCGTCACGGCCGCTTACGGGCTCGTCGAAAGGGACTGTCATGGGTGTAGCTGCGGCGACCTTGTCCAACAGCAGGTCCAACAGCAGGTCCAACAGCAGGTCCAACAGCAGGTCCTACAGCGCCGGACGCCAGTACAGCGTCCTCGTCGGCGACACCATCGGCGAGCGGCTCGATCGCACCGTCGCCGCCGACCCCGATGGCCTGGCGCTGGTCTCGCGGCATCAAGGAGTACGGCAGAACTGGCGCGAGTTCGACGCTTCGGTGGCGGCCGCTGCCCGGGCGTTGCTGGCGTTCGGGATCGGCAAGGGTGACCGGGTCGGCGTGTGGTCGCCGACCTGCGCCGAGTGGGCTCACCTGCAGCTCGCCGCCGCCCGGGTGGGAGCGATTCTGGTCGTCGTCAATCCCGCTTACCAGCGCGACGAGGTCGCCTACGCCCTGCACCATTCGGGGGTGCGGCTGCTGGTCACCGCCGAAGCGTTCAAAACCTCGGACTATCTGCAGATGCTGGCGGCGGTACGCGACCAGCTTCCCGGGCTGGAGCGAGTCGTCGTCCTCGGCGAGCGGCTCAAGGGCGTCGGTGACCAGACCTGGGTGCAGTTCCTGGACTCCGGCGAGCACGTCACGGGCGATGCCGTCCGCGAACGCGAGCTGGACAACGATCCGGACGATCCCATCAACATCCAGTACACGAGCGGCACCACCGGTAGTCCGAAGGGCGCGACGCTCAGCCATCACAACATCCTGAACAACGCGATCGCGATTGCCGAACTGCTGGGCTACTCGAACGCCGATCGGGTCTGCATCCCGCTGCCGCTCTATCACTGCTTCGGCATGGGCATCGGCAACCTCGGGTGTATTGCTGCGGGCGCCACCATGGTCTATCCGGCTGCCTCCTTCGAGGCCGGCGCGACGCTGGAGGCCATCGCCGAAGAGCGTTGCACCAGCATCTACGGGGTTCCCACCATGTTCATTGCGCAGCTCGAGCACCCCCGATTTGCCGAGTTCGACCTGAGCTCGCTGCGCACCGGCCTGATGGGCGGCGCTCCCTGCCCGGTGGAAGTCATGAAGCGCGTCATCGGCGACATGCACGCCTCGGAGGTCTGCATCATTTACGGGATGACCGAGACCTCTCCGGTGTCGTTCGTGACCCGGCCGGACGATGAGCTCGAGCGGCGCGTGTCGACCGTCGGGCCGGTCGGCAGCAATGTCGAAGCCAAGATCATTGATCCGGCCACGGGTGTGACGGTCCCGCGCGGCCAGCCGGGGGAGATCTGTACGCGCGGCTACCTCGTGATGCTGGGCTACTGGGACAACCCCGAGGCCACCGCCGAGGCGATCGACAGCGCGGGATGGATGCACACCGGCGACATCGGCGTGCTGGACGACGCGGGGTACCTCAACATCGTCGGGCGCATCAAGGACCTGGTGATCCGCGGCGGCGAGAACATCTATCCGCGTGAGATCGAGGAGGTCCTGTTCACCCATCCCGACGTCGCGACGGCCCAGGTGATAGGCATCCCGGACGTGCGGTTCGGTGAGCAGCTGATGGCGTGGATCGTGCTCCGTGATGGGGCGAGCGGGGTGGATGAGCAGTCGATACAGGATTTTTGCCGCCAGCGGCTTTCGCATTTCAAGGTGCCGCATGTGGTCAAGTTCGTCGACGGCTTCCCGATGACCGTCACCGGCAAGGTGCAGAAGTTCAAGATGCGGGACATGGCGATCGAGGAGCTCGGCCTGCAGGCGGCGGCCGGGGTGCAGACCGCGTAGCGATCGCCCGGAGCGCACCTGACATGCTGTCGCGGCGTCCGCGTGAGGCGCGACCGTGGGGAGGACAGCATGGCGAGCGGTACCCGGACCGGCCCTTATCGAGTCGTGCAATGGACCACCGGCAACGTCGGCCGGCGTTCAGTGCTGGCCGCCATCGCCAACCCGGCGCTGGAACTCGTCGGGTGCTACGCGTGGGGCCCGGAGAAGGTGGGACGCGACGTCGGCGAGCTGGCGGGGACCGATCCGATCGGGGTCATCGCGACGGACGACAAGGCGGCGCTCCTCGCGCTGAAGCCCGATTGCGTCATCTACAACCCGAAATGGCCCGATGTCGATGAGATGGCGGAGATCCTCGAGTCCGGGGCGAACATCGTCGCGACCGCCGGCTTTATCACCGGCCACGCGCTGGGCGACGGACGTCAGACGCTGATCGACGCCTGTGAGCGAGGTTCGAGCTCCATCTTCGGCTCGGGGATGAACCCGGGCCTGGCGAACCTGCTCGGCATCGTGTCGGGGCAGATCTGCGACCGGATCGATTCCGTCGCGGTGCTCGAATCCGTCGACTCCACCGGCTACGACTCGCCCGATACCGAGCTGTCCGTCGGGTATGCGCGGCCCATCGACGATCCGGAGCTGCCGGCGCTCGTCGAGCGTGGAACGGCCGTCTTCGGGGATGCCGTGCACCTGATGGCCGACGCGCTGGGCGTCGAGATCGACGAGGTGCGGTGCGAGGCGTCCTTCGCGCAGACGACGCAGGACCTGGACCTCGGATCGTGGTCGATCCCCGCCGGCTGCGTCGCGGGAGTCGCGGCGAGCTGGCAGGGCGTCAGGAATGGTGACGCGGTCATCCAGCTCAACGTGCGGTGGCGAAAGGGCCAGCATTTGCAGCCGGATTGGGACGTCCAGCACGGCTACGTCGTGGACATCAAGGGCCAGCCGTGCGTCCGTACGAAGCTGGAGATCTTCCCGGGCCCGGACTTCAAGGCCAAGACTTTCACCGACTACATGGTGCTCGGGATGATCATGACCGCGATGCCGGCGATCAACGCCATCCCGGGCACCTGCAAGGCAGACCCGGGAATCGTCACGTATCTCGACATCCCGCTGACGCCACCGAGTGGTTGGGTGCGGTAGAGGATCTCCGGGCTGAGCGGATTCGACTACCCGGAGCAGATCCGATCCAGAGCGAACCACCGCCACGGTCTCCCGAAGTTCCTCGGGGAGATCGCGCTCCTGGCCAAGCCTGTGCTCCCCTGACCAGCAGGTCCCAGGGCTCCACGCCGGACACGTGATTCGCCCTCATGCTGTCGTCCCGGTAGATACACGTCGGCGCCGCATTCCGACCCAGGACGGCCGCTACGTAGAGGCCCTGTCCTCGTCATCGCGGTGGCCGACGACCGCACGAAGGCCCGTGGGCAGCGACTCCTCGCCGAACGACCCTCGCACCGAAGCTGCAACGCCGATTCGGCTTAGCAGCTCGGGAATCATGGCGGTGTCGATCAGGACGTTGTCGTGTCGCTCGTCGTCGCGTCGCCAGGAATCGTCCTCGTTGCGCGTGAAGATCGCCATCTGACGAACGAAGCGGTCTGGGCTCGGGGTGGAGAACTGGGTGACGAGCGCCCAGCCTTCGCCCACCCAGCCGCCGTTGGGCGCATTCTGCCGTGCTTGACCCCACTGCCTGTCGCAGATGTCGATCGCGAGGATGCCGCCCCCGCGCAACGCACCCGCGGCCGCGAGGAAGCCGCGCTCGATGGCTCGCTCGTCGGGTAGGTAGCTGAGCGCATGACCTATCGACACGATTGCATCCGCCTCGGGGATGGCATCGTCGGGAAGCGTCAGCTGCTCGACCGCCACTGCCTTCGGCACATACTCGCGGGCGAGGTCCAGCATGGCCGGCGAGGCGTCGGTCGCTATCACCCGGTGGCCGGCCTCGACGAGATACCGGGTCAAAAGACCGCTCCCACAGCCCAGTTCGACAACGAGCCCGTGGCGTTCGCGAACCGGCTCCAGCAGTTGAAGAATGCCGGGTGCGCACAAGTCGGCGTGGAACCGAAAGCCCTCGTGGTGAGCGCGGGCCAAATCACGTCGGTAATACGGCACCGGGGCAGTCTCCCCGAAGTCAACAAGTAGGTACCTCGGCGGGCCTCTCGAGGATCATTTCGCGGACCGGCGCCACCGGCTCGGCGTCACATAGACCCCGCTGACGGTGGCACCGGGTGTGGCTCGCCGAGTCGCGAGCAATGCGCACCACCGGTCGGTCGTGCGCCGGGCGAGCGAGAGCGGCATCCGCGTGGTCAAGGCTGGTGACGCCCGGACTATGCCTCTGGCACCCGGAAGGGTTCGGGCGCTTGCAAGGACGAACGCCGAGTGGACATTCTGCGTGGGGTGTACGCCGAGACCGAACGAGCAGGCCTGTGCGAGTTTCTCGACATGCAGCGTGAAGCATTGATCGAGAAGCTGCAAGGAGTCTCTGACGAAGACGCCAGGCGAACGCCGACCGTGAGTTCGCTGTCGCTTCTGAGTCTGGTCAAACACTCGGCAGTCTGGGAGCGCCGCTGGTTCCAGGTCGTAGTCGCCTGGCGCAGCTTCGCGGGCGAGTGGCCCGAGGTGCAGCCTCAGGACGAGAACACGTTTCGGCTCACTGACGCGACACCGTGGAAACCGTTGTCGCGTGCTACCGAGAACAAATCGCCGCGTCGCAGGAGATCGTCAGGACGGTTGATCTAGACGCACCGTGCGCATGGCCAGGGATGGCACGGAACCTGCGGTGGGTTGCGGTGCACATGATCGAGGAGACCGCTCGGCACGCTGGCCACGCTGACATCATCCGCGAGACCATCGACAGCAGGCGAACGTAACAACGAGGTCGTCCGCCATTGCTGGCTCTCGCGCTGAAGAAGCGCGCTGGAACGGGACTTCGGCGCGGTCCGCGGGCACGAAATAGTGACGGCATCATCACGTCCGTCAGCGCCACTGTTGCCTGTAGCCGTAGCGCACCATCCACATGGCTCGCACCTCGATTCTCAGGTCGAGGTAGCTGAGCTAAGCAAGTGGAATCTTGAGGTCGGGTCGCCGATCGGGACTACAGCTGCCGGTCAGGGTCTGTGCGGTCATGTGCGAAGCGGCGCCGCCGACCTGCAGGAACCCGCTCAGCGTCAGCGTCGCGGCAGCCACACAGGCCGGCCCGCTGGTGCTCACGGTCGGGCCGGGTCTGCAGCCGACGTGGCGCCGGCGTCCCGGGCGTTTTCGGAGACGGCGGGCTGGATCGGCAGGATCAGGGTGAACCGGCTGCCGCGGCCGACCGTGCTTTTGAGCTCGATCCAGCCCCCGAGGGCCTGCGCGTAGCGTCGGGCGATCGACAGGCCCAGGCCCGCGCCGCCGGCTGCCCGGTCCCGGGCCCGGTCGAGGCGGTAGAAGCGCTCGAAGATCCGCTCCTGCTCCTGCCTCGGGATGCCCGGACCGGTGTCTGTGACGGCTATCTGGACGCGGCCACGGTGACGCCGGACGTCGACAGCCACCTCCCCGCCGGCGCCCGTGGCGCGTAGCGCGTTGGTGACGAAGTTCGACACCACCGTCTCGACCAGGTGCGGATCAGTGTGGAGAGTGCTGTGCTCGGCGTAGGCCCGCAACCGGACCTGTTTCGTGGCTGCGAGGGCGGTGAACCGGTCGACGAGGCTTTCGGCAAGCGCGCCGACATCGGTGGGTACCAGCTCGGGCGTCAGGTCGGGTCTGGTCACCGCGCGCAGATCGTCAAGGAGGCGGGCCATCCTGGCTGTCTCCTGGGAGACGATCTCCCGGGTGTCCGGGTTGTCCGACTCGTCGAACGTGCCGTCGACCAGTGCCTCGGCGAGCCCTGCGACGATCTGGAACGGGGTGGCGATCTCGTGCGCGACGTCGGTAAGGAACTGGCGCTGCTCGTTGTCGGTGGCGGCCAACCGATCGGCCATCGAGTTCAGTGCGTGGCCCAGAGCCGCCGTCTCGGCCGGGCCACCCTCGAAAAGGCGCACGGAGAAGTCTCCCGCAGCCAGTCGCCCGGCGGCGTGGCTCGCCTGTTCCAGCGTGCGCCGGATCCGGCCGGTCCCGCGCCAGGTGACGACCACACCCGCCAGCCCGACCAGGAGCAGGACGCCCGCAGTGATCCCGGTCAGCGTCAGGGACAGGGCCGTGTCCGGCTCGACGGGGGCAGTGACAGTGACGGTGCCCCCGGACCCAGCCGCGGTGACTGTCTCCTTTCGCCCGCGCGCCGGCTCGCCGAGTGTGAACGTCGCGCTGGACGCGCGGACGATGACGCGCTCGTCTGAGAAGAACCCCTGCTGGGACCGCGCGGACGCCAGTGACAGGCCGTGCCCGAGCTGGGCCGCCAGACTCTTTGCCGTCTCGGTGGCCTCCTGGCGCGCCAGCACTGCTTGCTGGCCGCCGGTCAGGCCCTCGAAGACCCAGAAGGTGCCCGCAAGGGCGAGGAGGCCGACCAGGACAAGCCCGCCGACCGCCGTGACCGCCAGTGTCTGAACCCGCCAGCGCCGACGAGGGGTCACGGCTTGTCAAGTCGGTAGCCGACGCCCCGCAGGGTGCCCACGGAGACGGCGTCCCCGAGCTTGCGGCGCAGACCGCTGAGGTGGACGTCGACCGTCTTGGCCGAGACGTAGCTGGTGCCCCAAGCCCGGTCAAGCAGCTGCTCACGGGTCCGGACCCGCCCAGGGGTCTCCATCAGGGCTGCCAGCAGGTCGAACTCGCGCCTGGTCAGGTTGAGCTCTCCGTCATCCACCCAGGCGCGGCGCGAGTCCAGGTCTGCTCGGACCCGCCCTACCGTCAGCGTGCGGGCCGGCAGGGGCTGTTCGCTGCCGGGGCGGCGTAGCCGGGCCCGCACCCGGGCCACCAGCTCGGGCATCGAGAACGGCTTGGTGACGTAGTCGTCGGCACCGAGCTCGAGCCCGGCGACCCGGGCCGACTCCTCCCCTTTTCCGGTGAGCAAGATCACCGGGATGTCGGAGCTGCTCCGAAGCTGGCGCACAAACTCGAAACCGTCGACCTGAGGCATCATCACGTCCACGACCGCTAGGTCGACCGGCTGCGTGGCCAGCTCCCCCAGAGCCGCAGCCCCATCCTTGGCCTCAACCACTCGGTAGCCCTCACGCTCAAGGTAGCGGCGCAGCAGCAGCCGGATGCCGGGCTCGTCGTCGACGACGAGCACCACCCGCTGACGGTCCCCCTCGGGGCCGCTCACGATGACGTCATCGTCCGAGCCGGCCAAGGTTGATCATGAAGAGTCAGCGAGCTGCTGCTCAAACGTGGGCCATGCGGCTTTCGGCGCTGACCGGCGCGACGGAGCTCGTCGCGTCCGCTGCCACCCGACCCTCGATACCCGTCGCCACAACCTGGAGCACGGACGGGTCCTGCGCCACTGGTCGGTCCGTATCCGGGTGCTTGAGCATGACCCACAGCGGCAGTCCGGCCGCAAAGCCGAACATGACTACGCCCAACGGGATATTCAACGCGATCCAGCTCATATTCTCGCGGCGATGTGCTCGGGTAGGTCATCGCCACTCTCGCCTCCGGGATCTAGGTTCGCCTCGCACCGTTACAGAACAGTTAGGAGACAGCATGGACAGGCAAGCAAGTCATGTCCGGTAGATCGTGCCTCCGCCGACCTTGACCCCGATCGGCGTGAGCCCGGTTGGCCCTTGGCCGTTCGGCACGGCCCCGGTCACAGTCTGCGTCACCGGGCAAGCCACAGGCATGCGAGCCTTCGATTGTGGCTCGCATCGAGCTCGGCACGACGACCGCGGCACGACGACAGGGTCGAGAGCGCTCAGCGCCGACCCGCCCGGCGTCCAGTGAAGCGGGCTTCCTGGCTAGCGATGAGTGTGTGCCGCAGGATCCGTCACATCGACGACAGCCGTTTCGGTTGGCTGCCAAAGACGAAGCCGCAGTCGAAGAAGGGCCCTGCGATGGCGGAGTATCTGATCTCATTCCCCAGCGGCGCAATGGACCACATCCTCGATCAGGAGATGCCCGACGTCGCCAAGGCTGCGCACGCGGTCTGTGAGGAGGCCATCAATGCCGGCGTGTACGTCGTGGCCGGGGGGCTGGTCGATCAGCCTGCCAGCATCGTGGCCACGGACGGGACGGTCACCGAGGGCGCGACCCCGGACCTCGTAAGCGGCTTCACGATCGTGGACGTGCCGTCACGCGAGGAGGCACTGAAATGGGCCGCCAGGACCGCCGCCGCGTGCCGCTGCGCGCAGGAGGTGCGGGAGATCGGCTTCGACCCCGGACTGGACGCGATGCTGGGCAACCTGCCTGACCGATAATGCGGCCGGCACTCGCGCGAAGGAAGCGCCCCAGTAATGGCTTCCGCGCTCCGATGGCGATCAACCTGCGAGTGGAGCGGGCCAGCCATAGAGGTTGTTGGCCGTGAAGCGGGTGCGCCCCGGCCTCTACTTCTTCCTCCCGACTGATCTTGGCTTCGCCGTCGGGGTGGTCACCCATCTGACTCAAGGTTCCGGCGATGTCGTATGGCTGGCCGAGCCCATGTTCGATGAGGAACCAGCCCTCGATGAAGCCGCCGGTATTCGCGAGTGGGCGGGTTGACCCGGGCCGACGCCCCCACGCGGCAATCGTCGCGACTCGTGTCGGAGATGACGCCCGAACCCGCGGATCAAAAGTGCGTCTAAACGGCGTTCAGTCCAGTCGAGATTCGTGCCGTTTCTTTTTGCGTACCAGGGCATTCGCTCAAAGAAGGCTCGGCCGTATGGAGACTGTTGGAGCCCACTGGCGTCGGGTGGATGGACGACAGATGGACTAAAGATCTTGACGACAAACCCAACGAAGGCTGCTCGCACCCTCGTCAGGCGGCGGTTAGGCGTAAAGGAAGCATTGCGGCGCCAGGGTGCGGACGTGCACGGTGGCGACCTCGGGTTCGCAGAGCAGACGCTGGATAATCGGTGCGAGATCACCTTCGTCGGCGACGACGGTGTTGTGGTCGTAGTTCATTGTGTCGTCGGCCCGATAGGTCCGCAGGACTCGCGGGCCGGTAAGCGAGAGGCTCGGGTAGCCGCCCAGTCGACACGTACCCATCGCAGCTTCAGCGTGGATGTAGACGGGCCCGACCTCCGTCCACACCGACGGGTGGTCAAACGGTGCGTAGGAGATCAGTGTGATCTGCTCGGCTGGTTCGGCGTAGCGGAGGCAGCAACGTAGCGGTTCGCCCTGACCGGAGGCGGCGAACGGGCGCAGCCGGTTGCCGTGGCCGTCATTTCCGATGGCGCGCACTTCGTCGAGGTGAGTCGGGTTGACGGCCCACACGAGCAGGGAGGTTATGGTTGTCACGACTCCGATCGTCGTAGGCCACGCGCACCATTGCTGGCGGGTATCGGACATCGAGGTTCTCGGGCGGCGGGGTGCACGCGTCGTTGATGCCTCCTCATGGCGCGGTTAGGGGCCTTTGCTTGTAGACGTTGCGGCTGCCGCGGCTGTGAGATCGACACGCGCCAGGGTCGGGGCAGCTTTCTTCCCGCTGGCTCCAGTCGAGATGTCCGATCGAGGTAATTCGATGTGGGTTGGCACGTGGGCGGTCAAGGTTTCGCGGGACAGGCGGTGCTAGGCCAGTTTGGGCTGTTGGCTGGGCAGCGGGGAGGGGTGCGAGCTTCCTGTTCATCAAGGTCGGCCTGGAGGGGCTGTCACCGGGTCAGGTGGTGTTGGGCCGGCTGGCCGCCGGCGCCGTCACTCTAGCCGTGGTCAGTGCGATCACCAGACAGTCGCCGCCGCGCGCCGATCGTCTGGATGCATCTGACGGTGCTGAGGTGGATGGCGGTTCGCCGGGTCTCACATCCGCCGAGGGGTTTCGCCGGGTGGGCGTAGTAGTGGTCGGCGGTGGCCTTTCAGGGGTGGGCGTGCCGTCGGGTGGCCAGAACCAGGGGGTGCGGTCGGGGTCGTTGCCGATGGTCATTGTTCCAGCCGCCTTCATGAACTTTGTGATGGTGCGCCACGCAGAGCAGTTCGAGGTCTTCGGGGTTGGTTTCGCCGCCGTCGATCCAATGTTTCCGGTGATGGGCTTCGGTGTAGGAGGGTGGCCGATCACACACCGGGCCAGGTGCATCCGCCGTCACGGGCGGTAAGGAAGTGTCGTAGTCCGGCGGAGATGGTGCGGGTCCGGCGGCCGAAGTCGAGGATCTCGGAGTCGGCGCCGTAGACGGCGGGGATGATGGCGGCGTCGCATGCCATCCGGCGGGCGGTAGCGGCGGGCAGGCGCTGCCCGTCGGGGGTCCCGGCGGTACCGAGGCCGTCGAGCAGGGCTTGATGGGACAGGCCGACGTTGACGGTGTGCCGGCCGCCACCTTCCCCGTGACAGGTCTCGGCGTGGGCACCAGCATGCCGTGCCATTTGCACGAGGGCTTCGGCGCGGCGGGACGGGGCGGATTCGGTGAGCACATCACCGTCAGGATCGGGTTTGCGGGTAAAGCTCGCGATGGCTTGGGAGACGATCAGGCCGGCTTCGGCGTCCAGCCAGCCATCCAGCCGCCACCGGCCGTCGAGGGTTTCGGACAGGTTCAGCCGCTGCGCGGCGTGTTTGCGGGCCGCCTCATCCGCTGACTGCTCCGGGGCGGCAGCAGCGAGCACTTCCTCGGCGACGACCCGAAGCTGCCGTGGGGTCAGCGGAGGCGCCTGCTCGGCAAGGAAGGCTTCCAGCTCCGCGGCCAGGTCATGCTGCAGATCACGGGTCGCCTGCACGATGACGGTGGCATGATCCAATCCGAGTTCACCGGCCTCGAACGCTTTGGCGGTCACCGGCATCCGATCCGCCAACGCCCGCCCGGCCTGCACCCGTTTGGCCACCCAGCCATCAGACTCACCCGACAGGCCACGCACGAACGCGGCCGTCGACGCCGCCCCATCCACCGCATACGCCCCGGACCGGTCGGCCCGTTCGATCAGCCGGCAGGTCAGCAGATCCAGCTGACGGCCCGCCCCCAGCACCTCCGGCAACACCTCAACCGCCAGCATCCCGGACGTGTCCGCCGATACGGCGGCGGCGAGTTCGGCGGCCAGCGCATGCAACTGCGCTGCTTTCACCCCGAACTCCGCTTCGACCATGTGTTCGAGTCTAACACCAGACGAGCAGCTCAGCCACCCTATTCGCGTCAGAGTTCAGCGCACAGAACGCCGGGTACAGTGCGCCCAAACCTTCCGAAGACTTGGCAACCAACCCGATGACGCCGGCGACCGGGATGCGAGAAGCGGCCTCGGTCAACCGGCGGCCGCGCGGCGGGGGAGTTCGACGACGAAGGTGGTTCCCCTGCCGGGCTCGGATTCCACGGTGACCCGGCCGTGATGAGCATTGGTCACGATCCTCCAGACAAAATCCAGGCCCATGCCGGTGCCGGATCCGACGGCCTTCGTGGTGAAGAACGGGTCGAAGATCTTGCTTGTGATGTCCGGTGGCATGCCTGGGCCGTTGTCCGTGATGCGGACTGAGACGGCGTCGTCGTCACTGGCGACCCGGACAGCCACCTCACCGGGGGTCTCGGGCGACCGTTCCGCCAGGGCGTCGGCGGCGTTGTCGAGCAGGTTGGTCCAGACCTGGTTCAGCTCACCGGGATTGCCTGGCACCGTCGGCAGATCCGGCGGCCAGTCGACGGTGACCGTGTAGTGCTTCAGCTTGTGGGCGAGCATGGTCAGGGTGGATTTCAGGCCCTTGCGGACATCGACGTCCTGCAGGCCGGCGCCGTCCATGTTGGTGTACGTCTTGACCGAGGACACGAGCGCGCTGATACGGGCACTGGCCTGCTCGATCTCGGACGTCAGTTGCGCGGTGGTCGCGGTTGACGTAAGCACCGCGATGACGGAGGGCAGCTCTTCCGCGGCGATCGCGCCAAGGTGGTCGTCGAGCCACGCGGGGTCGGCTCCGGCTTCGGTCAGCACCGGCGCGGCCTCCCACGCCCCGGGAATGTCCCGCATTTCCAGCCAGTCCGCGACGCTCTCCTCCGCGTCGGCGCGGGCGAGGCCCGACAGGCTGTCGGAGCTGCCGATGCGAGACGCGAGGTCCTCGATGGCATCCGAAATGAGCTGCTTGGTCTCCGGCGCGACGCGCAGTTGCACCGATAGCCGATGCTGCTCCAACATCGCGGCGCGCAGCTGGGCGGCGGCGCGCGAGATCGCGGCGGCGGGGTTGTTGAGCTCGTGGGAGAGCCCGGCTGACAGGCGGCCGAGTGAGGCGAGCCGTTCGCGCTCGCGCAGCCGCGCCTCGAAGCGTCGGGTGCCCAGCTGGATCCCCGCTATCAGGTGCCGTCCGAGCGGCATTCCGCTGGCGAGCATCGTGTCGGCGTCATCGTCGGACAGCCGCAGGAAGCGCGCGTCGGTCTCGGCGCGCAGTGTGATGGGGGATGGCTCACCGGTGAGCGGGATGCGGCCGCCCCACGAGCCGAGGTGATCGGTCGTGCCGGTGGGCATCTCCTTGCCGTCGTCGTCCGGCCGCAACACCGTGACGCGCCCGCCCATGAGCAGCCAGAAGCCGGCGTCGGTATCACCGGCCTCGATTGCCGTCTGGCCGGCCGGGATGTCGACGACGACGCCGTGGTCGGCCACCCACCTCAGCTGCTCGGGAGTGAACTGCGACAGCATGTCCATCCGGCGCAGGACTTCGAGGACCTCCTGGACGTCCAAACCCGCAGTCCAGTCCTAACGCGTCGGCGAGGGCGCCGGCTGGAGCATCACCTCGTCGACGTAGCACCACGCCCAGTTCTCACCCGGCTGGAACGAGCGGATGAGGGGATGGGCGGTGCCCCGGAAATGGGCGGTGGCATGGCGGTTCTTCGACGAGTCGCAGCAGCCGACGTGACCGCAGCTCAGGCACTCGCGCAGGTGCACCCAGGTATCGCCCATCGCCAGGCATTCCTCGCAGCCGGCGGGTGTGCGCGGCTGGACGTCGCGAACCTGGTCGAGGTGGCTGCAGTTGGCCATGGCGTTCTCCCTTTGACGTCGGTGCCCGGTCAGAGCGTCCCCAGATAGCGATGCATGAACTGGACGGCCATCGCGCCGTCGCCGACGCCGGTGGTGACCCGCTTGACCGAGCGGTAGCGCGCGTCGCCCGCGACGAAGACGCCCGGCACCGACGTCTCCAAGAGGTAGGGCTCGCGTTCCAGCTCCCAGCCGGGCGGGCGTCCGGTGGCTGGATCGCGCGGCAGGTCGGGCCCGGCGAGGATGAAGCCGTCCTCGTCGCGGGCAACGATGCCGTCGAGCCACCGGGTCTGCGGGCGGGCGCCGATGAAGGTGAACACCGCACCGGCACCGACGGTCTGCTCGGTGCCGGTCTTGTCGTCGATCAGCGTGATCGCCTCGAGCCGGTCGTCGCCGTGGAAGGCCGTGATCCGGGTGCGGGTGCGTACCGAGATCGTCGGGACGTCGCGGATCTCCTCGATGAGGTACGTCGACATGGCCAGCTCCAGCGATTCGCCGCGGACCACGAGGGTGACCGAGGCGGCCTTGGCCGAGAAGTACATGGCGGCCTGGCCGGCGCTGTTGGCCCCGCCGACGATGAAGACGTCGGCGCCCGCGCAGGTCTCGGCCTCCGTCATGGCAGCCCCGTAATAGAGCCCCTGGCCCTCGAGCCGGTCCGCGCCTTCGGTCGTCAGCCGGTTGTAGGAGACGCCGGTGGCCAGCAGCAGCGTGGAGCAGCTGACACTGCGCCCGTCGGAGAGGTGGACGATCCGCGCCGGCCCGCAGATCTCCAGGCGTACGACCTCCTGCGGGCTGAGTACCTCGACGCCGAACTTCAGCACCTGATCACGGGCGCGGCGGGCGAGTTCCGCGCCGGATACCCCCTGCGGGAAGCCCAGGTAGTTCTCGATTCGGCTGCTGGTGCCGGCCTGACCACCGAGCGCGGCCCGCTCGACGAGCAGGGTCGACAGTCCCTCCGAGCCTCCGTAAACCGCGGCGGCGAGCCCTGCCGGTCCCGCGCCGATGACCACGAGGTCGTAGTGCTCGCCCATGGCGGTCGTGGCCAGGCCAAGGGCGTCGGCGAGTTGCGCGGGGTCGGGGCGCACCAGCGGCTCGCGGCCGGGCACGAGCACCACGGGGGTGACGGACTGGGCGACGTCCTCCAGCGCCTGGGCGCCGTCCGGCTCACCGGCGTCCAGGAAGCGGAAGGGCACCTGCTGGCGGGTGAGGAACTCGCGCAGCTCGTGCGACGAGCGGGCGAATCGGGCTCCGACCACCCGGACCCCGTCGAATCCGGGCCGGCGTTCGCTCGTCCAGTCGGCCAGCAGGTCGCTGACGGTCGGGAAGAGCCGCTCCTCCGGGGGGTCCCAGGGCTTGAGCAGGTAGTGGTCGAGGCGTGCCTCGTTGATGGCGGAGATGGCGGCCTCGGTGTCGGCGTACGCGGTGAGCAGAACCCGGCGGGCGCTCGGGAAGAGCGCCCGCGCCTTGCGCAGGAACTCGACGCCGGTCATCTCGGGCATGCGCTGGTCGGCGAGCAGGAGCGCGGGCTCCTCGCCGCGCTCCTCGAGACGTGCCAGCAGCTCCAGCCCTTCGGCCCCGCTGCCCGCCGCGAGCACGCGGTAGTCCGACCCGAAGCAGGTGCGCAGATCGCGGGCGACCGCACGCAGGACCTGCGGATCGTCGTCGACGGTCAGCACCACCGGGCGCCGGGGCCGGACCGCCGAGGAGACGGGCTGGGCGGTCTGTGTCGTCACCGGCGCGGCCTCTCCCTGCGGGTCTCTGCGGGCAGAAACGCGGACAGTAGCGCTACTCGACCTTGAGCTCGCACGCAGCACGCGACAGCGAAATCGTAGCCCGCCCAAAACGGTCGTTACAGCCCGGTCTTTGGGGTGGAATGTCTCGGCGGCCCGCAGCCTTGAGTGAGGTACGCGCAACTTAAAGGACTCCAATGACTGAAGCTCGCAATTATCCGGTTCTGCCCCTTGATGACGCTGTTGTGTTGCCTGGGATGGTCGTGCCGATCGAGCTCGATTCCGACCGCAACTCCGGCGGCAATTCGAGCGAGATCCGGGCTGCCATCGATGCAGCTCAGCTGGCCGATACGGCGGTGCTGATCGTCCCCCGTCCGGGTGGGCGCTACGCCACGGTCGGCACGCTCGCGAGCATCGAGCAGATGGGACGCCTGCCTGGCGGTCAGCCGGCAGCCGTCCTTCGCGGACTGTCCCGTGCCTCCATCGGTACCGGTACGACCGGCCCCGGCGCGGCGCTTTGGGTCGAGGCGACCGAGATCGCCGCGCCCGAGACTTATGACGATGACGTGCACTCGCTGGCCCGCGAGTACAAGGGCCTGGTCACCTCGATCCTGCACCAGCGGGGCGCGTCCCAGCTGGTCGACTCGATCACCCGGATCAGCGACCCCGCGATGCTCGCCGACACCGCCGGTTACGCCCCGTACCTGACGACCGACCAGAAGCTTGCCCTGCTGCAGGCCGTCGACGTGCGCGAGCGCCTGGAGCTGGTGATCACGCTGGCTCGCGAGCACCTCGCCGAGCTCGACGTCGCCGAGACGATCCGCAAGGACGTCCAGGAGGGCATGGACAAGCAGCAGCGTGAGTTCCTGCTGCGCCAGCAGCTTTCAGCGGTGCAGAAGGAGCTGCGTGACCTGAACGGCGGCGGCACCGATTCGGAGGAGCAGGACCTGCGCTCCCGGGTCGAGAGCGCCGACCTGCCCGAGGCCGTGCACAAGGCTGCCGTGAAGGAGCTCGACAAGCTCGAGCGCACCAGCGACCAGTCGCCCGAGGCCGGCTGGATCCGGACCTGGATCGAGACCGTGCTGGAGCTGCCGTGGAACGTGCGGACGCAGGACGCGTACGACGTTGCCGGCGCGCGGGCAGTGCTGGACGCCGACCACTCCGGGCTCGATGACGTCAAGGAGCGCATCACCGAGTACCTGGCGGTGCGCAAGCGCCGTGAGGAGCGCGGGCTGGGTGTCGTCGGCGGGCGTCGCAGCGGCGCCGTGCTAGCTCTCGTCGGTCCGCCTGGTGTCGGTAAGACCTCGCTGGGTGAGTCCGTCGCCCGGGCCATGGGGCGCAATTTCGTCCGGGTCGCCCTGGGTGGTGTGCGTGACGAGGCCGAGATCCGCGGTCACCGGCGTACGTACGTCGGTGCGCTGCCCGGCCGGATCGTGCGCGCCCTGAAAGAGGCCGGTTCGATGAACCCGGTCGTGCTGCTCGACGAGGTCGACAAGGTCGGTGCGGATTACCGCGGTGACCCGACGGCCGCCCTGCTCGAGGTGCTCGACCCGGCGCAGAACCACACGTTCCGCGACCACTACCTGGAGGTCGAGCTCGACCTGTCGGACGTGGTGTTCCTGGCGACGGCGAACGTGCTCGACTCGATCCCCGGCCCGCTGCTGGACCGCATGGAGCTGGTCCGGCTCGACGGCTACACCGAGGACGAGAAGGTCACGATCGCCCGCGACCACCTGCTGCCGCGGCAGCTCTCGCTGGCCGGGTTGACGGCCGACGAGGTCGTGCTCGAGGACGAGGCGCTGCACGAGCTGGCCGCGAACTACACCCGCGAGGCGGGCGTTCGTGAGCTGGAGCGCCTGCTGGCCAAGATCATGCGCAAGGTCACTGCGAAGCTGGAGCAGGCGACGGGCGTGCAGACTGTCTCGCGGGAGACGCTGCGCGATTACGTCGGACGGCCGCGTTTCCTGCCGGAGTCGGCGGAGCGCACGTCGCTGCCCGGGGTGGCGACGGGGCTGGCGGTCACCGGCGCCGGCGGTGATGTCCTGTTCGTCGAGGCGTCGCTGGCCGATGCCGAGACGGGGAGTACGGGCGTGACGCTGACAGGTCAGCTGGGTGACGTCATGAAGGAATCGGCGCAGCTCGCGCTGTCCTTCCTGCGCTCGCACGGGGCGTCCCTGGAGCTGCCGGTCGCCGACCTGAAGGAGCGGGGCGTGCACATCCACGTTCCTGCCGGTGCCGTGCCCAAGGACGGTCCTTCGGCCGGCGTGACGATGACGACCGCGTTGGCGTCGCTGCTGTCCGGACGGCCGGTGCGTAGCGACGTCGCCATGACCGGCGAGGTCTCACTGACCGGCCGCGTGCTGCCGATCGGCGGGGTCAAGCAGAAGCTGCTCGCCGCTCACCGGATGGGCATCACCACGGTGCTCATCCCGGCGCGCAACGAGCCCGACCTGGACGACGTGCCGGCCAGCGTGCTCGCTGAGCTGACCGTGCATCCGGTGTCGGATGTCCGTGAGGTGCTTTCGCTCGCGCTGGAGCCGGCCAATACGGCAGCTCCAGCCGGGCTGGGGGCACTCGCCGCGTAAGGGTGGATCTACGGTGGGCCCATGGCCGCCGATCCTGATCCGCTCGCCCGTCTCGACCGTATCGAGTCGCTGGATGCCATCCGGCAGCTCGCCGCCCGCTACTGCCTGGCGCTCGACATGCGCGCCCTGGACGCTCTGGTCAACCTGTTCGCCCCTGACGTACGGGTGAGCCGGGACGCGTCCGGGCGCCAGGCATTGCGGGCCTGGTTCGACGAGACGCTGCGGGTGCAGTTCACCGGTACCGCGCACGTCACGGGCAACCACATCATCGAGTTCGACGACGCCGACCACGCGCACGGCGTCGTCTACTCGCGTAACGAGCATGAGACCGGCCCCGAGTGGGTCATCATGACGATGATGTATTGGGACCACTACGAACGGATCGATGGCAGCTGGTTCTTCCGCCGCCGGCTGCCGCTCTACTGGTACGCCACAGATCTGAACAAGCCGCCCGTCGGCGAGCGCAAGATGCGCTGGCCCGGCCGCGAGCCCTACGACGGCGGCTGGGGCGAGTTCTGGCCGACGTGGCAGGAGTTCTGGGACGCGTCGCTCGATTTGGAGGGTCCCGTCGCTGAACCCGCCCCGCTGGATGGATTTCTCGAACGCCTGCGGGGCGGAGCCAGCGAGCAGCTCAGCGTGCGCGTGCGATGATGCCGGCATCTGATAGGTGCATCGCGCACCTTTAATGGGTGTGGACCGCACCGGCCGCTCACACCGAGGTTGCCGTGGAGGTTGCCCTGAACACCGCCACCATCCGCTGGGGTGCATGGTTCGACGACCGGGAACTGGAGCTGGACTTTCCCGAGTCCTGGGCGGTCGATCTCTGTCCCCCGGCGGACGGACCCGACATCGGTGCGGAGGGGATAGTTGCCGCCGTCGAGGCGCCGTACGGCACCCCCCGGCTGCGCGAGCTTGCTGCCGGCAGGCGGCGGCCGTGCATCGTCATCGACGACCTTTCCCGGCCGACCCCGGGCGCGCGGCTGGTGCCCCCGATCCTTGCCGAGCTGGAAGCTGCCCAGATTCCGGCCGAGGATGTGCTGATCCTCGCCGGGGTCGCCAACCACCGGCCGATGACGCGCGAGGATCTTGTGAAGAAGGTGGGCGCCGACGTGCTCGCGCGCTGCCGAGTCAGCAACCATTTCTCCTGGGACAACTGCGTGTCCATCGGCGAGACGTCGTTCGGCTCACCGGTGGAGGTGAACGCCGAGTTCCTGAACTGCGATCTGCGCATCCTGGTCGGCTCGATCATCCCGCACGGTGCGGCGGGATTCGCGGGCGGCGCCAAGCTGCTGATGCCCGGGATCTGCAGCGTTCGTTCGGCAGAGGCGTATCACCGGGGCTCGGCGCTTCGCGGCAGCTATGGCGCCGTGGCTCCTGATGCTCGACTGGAATCGGAAGAAGCGGCCCGGTTGGCGAGCGTCGACTTCATCGTGAACGCGATCCCGAATTCCAGTCTCGGGCTGGCTGGTGTCGTGGCGGGTGACGTGGTGGCTGCCCACCGGGCGGGAGTGCAGATCGCCCGGCGCACCTTCAGCAGCCCGACCCCCGCCGGGCGTGACGTCTGCGTGCTCTCGCTGTACCCGAAGGACAGCGAATTCCTGCAACACGTGACCGCCTTCGCGCCGTACAAGACGGCGCCCGAGCCGATCGTTCGCGAAGGTGGGACGGTCGTCGTCGTGGTCTCCGGAGCTGAAGGGCTCGGCACGCACTCGCTGTTCGGTCCGGGCATGAAGCTGGCAGTGACCCGTCCCACCCGCGTGAAGGGCCGTGACCTGATTTTCTTTGCGCCGCAGACGGATCCGGGCGCTCTGCCGCTCACCATGGAGGGCATGGTGCTGCTGCGCACGTGGGAGCAGACCCTCGCATGGTTGAGGGACAAGCATGGGGAATCGGTCAGCGCTGCGGTGTATCCGTGCGCGACGATTCAGCTTTCGGAGAGCGTGTGCGGTGTTGCCGAGCCGCCGGCCGCCCGCGCTTAGCCGGCTTCCGCCTGATCGCGTCCGAGCAGCATCTCCAAGCTGTCGGCGAGCCGGGTCAGTTGGGTCGTCGTCTCGTTGCGCTGCTTGGCCGGCCAAGCAGCGGTCAGGTCGAGCAGCGTGTGATGCCAGGCGTCCTGGATGCGTCCGAGCGCACGCTCACCGGGTCGGGTCAGCTCCAGCACGGCCGCCCGCCGGTCGTCCGGGTCGACGGCTCGAGTCACCAGCCCGAGGCGGACCAGCTCGGTGACGCGCCTGCTGACGGTCGATCGCTCGACGTCCAGCTGCGCCGCGAGATCCGAGACGCGCATGGGCTGGCCGGCACCCAGCATGGCAAGCGTGAGATGCAGATGCTCGCCGAGCTCGACCCGGGCCTGCTCGCCCATCAGCTGGTGCAGGCGGGGGGAGCGCGCAGCCCTGCTCACCCGGGTGAGAGCCTCATCGAGACGCAGAACCCACTCGGGGGGGACCGTTTTCGCTCGGGGCAAGCCGACGCCTCCTTTCAGGCCCGCTCGGCTACTGTCGAGCAGGTGGGTGAGTTATGCACATTCCAGCTCAGGCCCGAAGGGTTCGGGCAGACAGACGTGTGGGTGTGGATAGGGTACGAGGCCCGGGCGCCAAGGGCGTGAAAGCGTTGGCCGGCCTGCGCGTCGTGGATCTCTCGACGCTTCTCGCCGCACCGCAGGTGGCCGCGCTGCTCGGCGACTTCGGGGCGGATGTGGTCAAGGTGGAGCCGCCGGACGGAGATCCGCTGCAGGGGCTCGGCGCGGTGCGTGGGGGCCGATCGGTGCCGTATGCGCTGGCCACGCGCAACAAGCGGATCACGCGCGTCGACCTTGCGAGTGCGGAGGGTCGCGAGTCGGTGCATCGTTTGATTGACGCTGCTGATGTCATCGTCGTTAACCAGCCGCGGGCGTTGCTGGAGCGTTGGCGGCTCACGTACGAGGAGCTGTCTGCTCGCAATCCTCGCCTCGTCTACGTCTGGGTCACGTGCTACGGGGCCGAAGGACCGTACGCCGAGCTGCCCGGAAACGGCAGCCTCGCCGAGGCTTTTGCCGGCCTCACGCAGCTGACCGGCGAGCCGGACGGGCCGCCGATGCTGCCGTCGTCGGCGCTCGGTGATCCTCTCGTCGCGGTGTCGGGACTCGTCGGCGCCTTGCTCGCCTGCTATGCCCGGGACGTCAACGGTGCGCCCGGCCAGTTGATCGATGTCAGCATGTACGAGCCGATCCTCGGGTTGCTCGGGCTGACCGTTGCGGCCTGGGACGGTGCGAGCCCGCCGCCGACCCGTACCGGCAGCAGGGTGGCAGGCGGGGTCCCGCGCAACGTCTACCGCACTGCCGACGACCGCTGGGTCGTCCTTTCTGGCACCACCGATGCTCAGGTGGCACGCGTGCTCGGCGTCATCGGATCGGACGCTCCGGAGGCGCATGCACGCTACGGAACCAGCAAGGCGCGGCTCGCGGTGGCCGACGAGCTCGACGCACTGGTCGCGGGGTGGATACGGGGGCAGCCGCGTGATGCCGTCATCGCCTCCTTCCGGGCGGTGCGGGTACCGGTCAGCCCGGTGAACGACCTCGCCGACCTGGTCGCCGATCCGCACGTGCGAGCCCGAAACTCCCTGCTGCAGTTGAAGGATCCGGACCTCGGCCCGGTGCACGTGAGCGCGCCTTCGCCGCACTTGTCCGCGACTCCGGGGACCATCGATGCGCTCGGCGGAGGCGTGGGGTCGCGGGTTGAGCTGGCCGCTGTCATCGCCGAGTGGGTGCCGCGCTGAAGGCGGGACCCGCTTGCTGCGCTCCGGGTCGGGCAGGCTGAGGGCGGCCACGTCGCCCGAAGCCGGCGGTCACCCGCTCTGCGCGCTCACGCCGAGTCGAGCGACATCAAACCGAAGCTGGTCGTGTCCATCCGGGCGAGCGTCTTCAGCTCGGTGAAGTGATCGAACGTCTCGACGCTGAACTCACGTCCGATACCCGAGCACTTGAAGCCACCGAATGGCAGGCCGACATCGCCGGCGAGGGCGTTGATACCGACGCTGCCGGTCCGTAGCGAGCGGGCCACTCGCTCCGCGCGCTCGTCGTCGGCGCTGAAGACCGCTCCTGAGAGCCCGTACGGGGTGTCATTGGCAAGGCGCACTGCTTCAGCTTCGGTTTGGTAGGGGATCAGGCACAAGACCGGTCCGAAGATCTCCTCCTGAGCGATGCGCATCGAGTTTTCGACGTCCGCGAAGATGGTCGGCTCGACGAACCACCCCTCCGGACGGTCTTCGACCCGGCCGCCGCCGCGGATGATCCGGGCGCCGTCGGCGCGGCCCGAGGTGATGTACCCCAGCACCCGGCGCAGCTGGCGCTCCGCTACCAGGGGGCCGATCACCGTCGCCGGGTCCATCGGGTCACCGACCGGGAGCGTGGCGACGGCCGCATCGATGGCCTGCACGAAGTCGTCGTACCGGGAGGCCGGGATCAGGGCTCGGGTGAGCGCCGCGCACGCCTGGCCGCTGTAGACCATGCACCCGAGCGCGATCAGCATGGCGCTCGCCTGCGGGTCGGCGTCGTCGAGCACCACGGCCGCCGACTTGCCGCCGAGCTCCAGGGTGGTACGGCGGAGGGCCCGGCCGCAGGTTTCGGCGATCTGGCGTCCGGCCGCCGTGCTGCCGGTGAAGGCGACGGCGTCGACCGCAGGGTGGCTCACCAGGTGCTGGCCGGTCTCGCGCCCCGAGGGAAGGATGCTTACGGTGCCGGGCGGGAGGTCGGCCGTGGCGAAGGCTTCGGCGAGCGCGAGGCTCGTGAGCGGGGTCTCGGAGGCGGGCTTGAGCACGGCGGTGCACCCGGACAGCAGAGCCGGCGCCAGCTTGCCGACGGCCTGCAGCAGCGGCCCGTTCCACGGCACGATCCCGGCTACCACGCCGAGCGGCTCGCGATAGATGCGCCCGCGAGTGCCGAACTCCCCGTTGCGGGACTCGGCGAACGGCAGCGTGCGCGCGGCGCCCAGGTAGTAGTCGAAGACCGCGAGCGCGCTCATCGCCGGCTGGACCGAGATCGGGATGCCGTTCTCCGCTGTCGCCAGCGTGTCCAGGTCGCTCACCAGCTCGGCGAGCCGCTCGCGCACCGGGGTGAGGGCATCGATGCGTTCGGTCACGGACATGCGGGGCCATGGGCCGTCGTCGAAGGCGTCCCGTGCCGCTTCGAGCGCGGCGTCGACGTCTTCGGGTGCCGCGTGCGGCGCCGATCCCACCAGCTCACCGGTGGCGGGCGAGTGGATGGTCAGCCGCTCCGTCGTAGCCGGCTGCGTCCACGCGCCGCCCACGTACAGCTGGTCGAACGAGCGGGTCGCCGGCGTGATCTGGGTCGTCATGCTCACCTCATGCTCATCCCTTGCTGCCCCGCGCGATCGGCGCGCAGGATGTCCGCTGCCTTCTCGGCAATGGCGATCACGGTGAGGTTCGTGGCAGCACGCGGGATCACCGGCATCACCGAGGCATCCGCGACGTGCAGACCCTCCACGCCGTGCACGGCGAGATCGGGCCCGACGACAGCACCCGCGGCAGGGTCGCGACCCATCCGGCAGGTGCCAGAGGCGTGATACCAGGGGCCGAGGGTGGCGTGCACGTACTCGCGGAGGGCGGCGTCACCCGCCGCCTTCGGGGCGTGGAAGATCCCCTCGTCGAGCAGGAGCACGTCGCGCACCGCGCCGCGCATGGCCTCCGAACGGGCCAGCCCGTGCAGCATGCGCAGGCCCTCGACGAGGCGGTCTTCGTCTTCGCGGGCACTGAGCATGTTGAAGTCGATCACCGGCGCAGCGGCCGGGTCGGCGCTGGCGAGCCGCAGGCTGCCGCGCGAGACGGGCTGGTGCACGCCACAGGTAAGGGCGAAGACGTAATCCGTCCCGGCAGCGCTGTGCAAGGTGGGGTCGTAGCGGGCGTCCCAGTAGTTCATCAGCCCGGTGAGCATGTCGGTCTTGGTGCCGCTCGACGAGCTCCACCGGATGCCGAGCTGGTAGGCCGGCCCGGACGGATCGCACAGCGCCGGATCGGCCGGGGCGAGGAAGATCAGCGTGCCCGGGTGGTCCATGAGGTTCGCGCCGACGAACGGGTTGTCGACCCGGCACGGGATGCCGAGCGATTCCAGCTGCGCAGCCGGGCCGACCCCGGACCGGGCCAGCAGCGCGGGCGACGCGAGTGCGCCTGCCGTGAGGACGACCCGCCGTGCCTCGATCGTGCGGGTGCTGTGGCCGTCGCTCACCTCGACGCCGGCGACGCGCGGGCCATCGAAGACCACCCGGTTCACTAAGGTGTCCGCGAGCACGGACAGGTTCGGGCGCGAGCGTGCCGGCGGCAGATAACTGAGCGCGGTCGAGAGCCGCACGTCGCCGTCACGGTTCATCGGGAAGGGCCCGATCCCGGCCTGGGCCGGGTCGTTGTGGTCGTCGGCCCAGCCGACGCCTCGCTCGCGCGCGGCGGCGAGGAAGGCCCGCTGCAGCGGTATCAGGTCGGCGGCCGCCCAGCGGCGGATGGTGAGGGGCCCGCCGTCGCCGTGCAGTTCGCTCTTGACGTCGAGGTCGGTCTCGAGCCTTCGGAAGTGGGGGAGCAGGCCCGCCCAGTCCCAGCCGTCAGCGCCTGACTGCTGCCAGGCGTCGTAGTCGGCCGGCAGGCCGCGCAGCGCCAGCGCCCCGTTGACCGCCGACCCGCCGCCGACGCGCTTGCCCTGGGCGTAGCCGAGCTCGCGGCCGGTGGTGAGCGTGGCGGTGAGCCCCCAAGCGGTGAGTGCCTGGGCAAAGGTCATCGGGTTCGTGAGCCGATCCCCGGGGCCGGGCTCGAGCGCATCGGGGCCCGCCTCGATCAGCAGGACCGTGCGCTCCGGGTCTTCGGACAGCCGGCAGGCGAGCGCGACCCCGGCGCTTCCTGCACCCACTATGATCTCGTCATAAGCGTCGTCAGGGCCGCTGGGCGCGCTGCCGTGAGGGTCGTTGCCCACGAAAGTCCTTCCCACGGCGGATGGCGCGGTTGCTCGGGGCCGGCGCTGCAGCCGCAACCGGCAGATGCGTGCACGGCGCACGGAGTTTTGGCAGAGTACGCGGTCCGGCTGTCCCGGGTCAACGCAGCCGGGCCGATCCGCGGGCGGGGGCTCGGCCGCTTCCCGGACGGCCCCTTGCGTGACGGACCGATCTCCCGCCGATTAGCGTGCGCGCATGCGGGTCTGCGAGGGGGTTGGCGAGGGGGTTGCCGTAACGATGATCGGCGGGGTGAACTCGCCGGGAGCGGCTGCAAGCAGGTGTGATGGAGGCAGACCCCCCGGGATCGCCCTGCAGCGGGGGTCCCCAATCGCCGCGAGCCTGGCGGGTGCCTGTCCAGTGAAAGACCGTCGGTAAGCCGTATGCGGGAAAACCGCACGCACGGATTGAGAGGGGGATGGGGAAACAGGACCGCTTCGCGGTACCTGCGCCCCTGACTACCAATGGAGCGGCGTTCGAACCCGACACGACGGGTCACGAGCATTCTGGGATTGCTGGCCACTGAGTCCCCGCGGGCGCTCACCCTGTCGGGGATCGCGAAGAAGCTGGACCTCAGCCTCTCCACGACGCTCGGCATCCTGAACGAGCTGCGCCACGTCGGCTATGTGGAGCGCCACGAGGACTCGTTGGGATACTCGCTCGGCGCGGGGGTCCTCGAGCTGGGACAGGCAGCGCGGCAGAGCAAGCCTGCCCTCGGTGCCGCTCGCGCCGAGATGCTCAAGCTGCACGCGCGGTTCGGCAAGGTGTGCACGGTTGCGACCACGGTGGGGGGGCAGGTGGTGGTCCTCGACCGGGTCGGCGACTCCGAGGACGTCGGCCAGCTCGGGGTCGCGGGTTCGCGCTACCCGTTCGACGCGCCGGTAGGGCTGATGTTCGTCGCGTGGGACACCGACGCGGCGGTCGAGAGCTGGCTGGCGCGGGCGCCGATCGAGCTGGAGCAGTCGCGGCTGCGGCGGATGCGGTCGATCATGTCCGCGTGTCGCCAGACCGGTTACCTCGTCGAGCGGATGACCGAGGTCGACGTCCGGCTGCATCGCATGCTCCGGCTGGTGGAGCGGGAGCCGCAGGCGGTGTCGCAGGCTTTCGCCACAGCGGCCGCCATCTTCGGCCAGCGCGACTACCTGGTACAGGAGCTCACGAAGGCCGCACATGCGTCGGTGAGCGTCATCTGCGCCCCGGCCTTTGACGGCGACGGCCACGCGCACCTGATCCTGTCCATGTACGTGCTCGACGAACACGTACCGGTGCGCGAGATTCGCGAGATGGCCGAGGCGCTGCGAGCGGCCTGCGACGCGGTCACGGCGGTTGAGCAGGGGTTTGATCCCTGGCAGGGGAGCGATGACGCGTCAACCTGACGCCGTTGGCAGGCCGGACGACTTGCGCGATCCGGCCCCACCTTCCAATATTGCAAACCATCAGAATCATTGACGACCAACGATGACCGGCCCTACAGTCACGCGCTGATGGCTCGGTGTCCGGTGGCCGGCGGGCCCGCAGCGGTGCGCGCCTGCTTTCGTGGGCTTCTCCCGACAGCCACCCGAACCACGGAAGTGGTGGTCGTGTCCTCCTTCGGTGCAGGCTCGCTCGTTGCCCGCAGACGCCGTCATGCCAGCCCTCTCCCTGCCGGCCGGACCGAGATGGCTCTCGTGGGGCAGCGGTCGACAACAGCCGCCAGCTGCTCCGCCGTCAGCTCTCCCGCCGGTGGCAGCGGCGCGGCCTGGTCGTCGTCGTCGAAGGTGAAAGCGTCCGGAGCTGCGGTGATGCAGCGTCCGAAACTGGCGCAGAGCGCCTTGTCGACGGTCACGTCCATGGGGGAGCGAGAGGGCATCGTGCGGACTCCTTCGGCCGTGTCGCGCGTTCTTGCCACCGAGAATGTTCGAGATGGGTGCAGCATGCAAGCAATTCACGTTCTCGTTGGGGAGCTCTGGTGACGGCTGCGGTCTCGTTCAACCCGTTCGATCCGGCGGACGTGCACGACATGTGGGAGCTGACGGCTCGGCTGCGGGTTCAGGAGCCGGTCTCGCGCCCGTTCCCGGGAACGGTGTACGTCGCCCGGTTCGAGGACTGCCGCGCAGTGCTGCGCGACCGCGATCGCTTCAGCAGCGGCCAGGGTTTCCGTGCGGAGGGTATCGAGGTGGCGCCGGACGAGCGCATGATCGGCGAGATGGATGCCCCCCAGCATCCGCGGATCCGCCGGCTCGTCGTCGGTGCACTGCGCCCGGCGATGATCGCTCGCGAGGAGGCGTTCACCCGCGAGTACACCGAGGGGCGGTTGCGCGCCGTCCTCGCCGCCGGCGGCGGTGATCTCATCGAGCTTCTGACGATCCCGGTCGCCAATGCCGTCCTCGTGCATCTGGTGGGCGCCCCCATCGAGGACGCCGATCTCATCGCCGGCTGGGGCAACGAACTGATGCACAGCGAGTACCCGCTCTACAACCGCTCGGAGCGCGGGGAAGGCATCGGAGGCGGGTTCCCGGAGTTCGCCGGCTACATCGACGACCTCATCCGGGCGCGGCGGTCGTTCCCCGCCAACGATCTGGTCAGTGCGCTCGTCCAGGCTCAGGAGGGCGACGACGCGTTGAGCGACGTGATGATCAGGACAATCATCGCGAACCTGTTGCTCGGCGGCGTCTCCACGACCACGAACCTGTTCGGCAACCTGCTCTACCGGTTGCTGTCGGACGGGCGACTGTGGGAGACGCTGGCCGCCGCCCCCGACCGCGTGCCGGTGGCCGTCGAGGAGTCGCTGCGCCATACCCCGCCCATCCCGGTGGTCCTGCGCACGTGCGCCCAGGACACCCGGATCGGTGACACGCCCGTACATGCGGGGGAGCGCATCGTCCTCGGGATCGCCTCGGCGAACCGCGACGAGACGGTGTACCGCGCCCCGGAGTCGTTCTCGCTGGATCGGGACGAGCAGGAAAGCCTCGGCTTCGGCGGCGGCGCTCATCTGTGCCTGGGTGCGCATGTGGCGCGGATGCAGGCGCGGGTGGTCGTCTCGGCCCTCCTCGACGCGGTCGAGCCGGGCGGGCTGGAGCTCGTGCCCGGCTACCGCTTCACCACCGGGCCGATCTACATGGAGTACGGTCCGGCGCGCCTCGACGTGCGGACCCCGTCGTAGCCGACGCCCGATGATCCCTAGAACTAGGCAGTTCACCAGCCGTATAACGGTTTTCGATCAATCACTAACAAGTTCAAACGTTTCATTGAAATTACGTCGGGGTCTCCGTACCCTGCGTCGATACGCGGCGGTCAGCGCCGGGTTACAAGGAGGGCACATGCGCCGATCTTCAGGTAAAGCCGCCGCGGTTCTCGCGGCCGCGGCTCTACTGACTGCCTGTGGCAGCTCGAGCGGGGGTGGAAGTGGTAGCGGCGGCGGAGGCACCAGCAGTGCCTCGGCCAGTGGCTCACTGAGTAAGCCGCTGAAGATCGGAATCCTCTTCGAGGTTCCGGGCGAGAGCCAGGTGGCGATCGCCGACTACGCGAACATCGGCGAGCTGGCGGTCAAAGATCTGAACGCCGCTGGTGGCGTCGGCGGGCAGCAGGTCGAGATGAAGCGGCTGCCGGTCTCGGCGCTGGATCCGCAGAAGGCGGCCAGCGACTTCCTCGCGATGGTCGACTGGAAGCCGGACGTCATCGTCGGCTTCCCCTCGAGCACGATCGACGCGGTGATCCCGCAGATCACGCGGGCCGGGATTCCGGTGCTCACCCCGGTCGAGGACAAGCCCTCGCTGAAGGGTTCCAGCACGGGTAGCGATTACCTCTGGATCCTCCCGCCGGTCGTCACGTCGATCCCGCAGCGCGCCGCGCAGTACATGATCCAGGACGCTAAGGTCTCGAAGCTCGCTGAGATCAACACCAACGAGTCCTACGGGCTGAACAGCTCTGACGCCTTCAACAAGGAAGTGCAGAAGCTCGGCAAGTCGGTCGACTCGCAGCAGAAGATCTCGCCGACGGCGACCGACCTCACCTCACAGGTGCTCGGGCTGAACGGGGCTGACGGGCTGGCCGCCTGGATCTACCCGAACGAGTTCGGGGTGCTGGACAAGCAGCTGAAGCAGAACGGCAAGTCGCTGAAGATCATAGGCAGTGGTTCCGTCGAGCTCTCGTTCGGCTTCGGGGCGCTCAAGGCCGGCGCGACGGCGGGCGACTACTACGCAGCCCTCGGCTGCAACCCCGAGGCACCCGCTGCCGGGTCCAAGCTGGCCACCGTGGTGGCGAACTACAAGGCGGCGTACCCGAAGGCAGCGACCCCGTTCAGCCAGGCCATCTCGGTCTATGACGGTGTGCAGATCGCGGCCAAGGCCGCGGAGGCTGCGGGCTCGACGGACCCCGGCAAGATCAACGCTCGAGCTCAGCAAGATCGATTACGCCGGTGCCTGCGGCCAGTACAAGGCCGACGGTGCCCACGTGATGGGTCACAGCCTGCAGATCGTGCACTTTGGCACGCCCACGCAGACGGTCAAGGAGTACACCAACGCTCCGCTGAGCTCGGGCGACGGCGCCTAGCAGCGCCCCGCCCGGAACCGGCCAAGGCTCGGTCCCGGCTCTCCTCCACGGCGTGCCGGGACCGGGCTACTCATTTCGAGGCTGAGAAGGACGACGGTGGCTAAGTTCGTCGCGCTCCTCGCGAGCGGCTTGTCGTTCGGAATGCTCATGGCACTGGTGGCCATGGGCTTTCTGCTGCTGTACAAGGCAACGGGAGTCATCAACTTCGCTCACGGCGATCTCGTGACCCTGGGCGCGTACTTCGCGGTGTGGGCCACCGTCGACCTGAAACTGCCGACGGTGTGGGGTTACGTGCTGGCGCTGGCGCTGATGTTCGTCGTCGGAGTGCTCATCGAGCGGGTGGCGTACGCCCCACTGCGCCGGCGAAGTCAGCTGGTCGTCGTCATCGCCACCCTCGCCGCGGCTTTGGTGATCCGTGCGGTCATCTCGCTCTGGCAGGGCAGCAACCCGCGCCAGCTGGCGACCCCGATCGGTGACGGCGCGTGGAGGATTTTCGGTGCCGCCGTCGCCAAGCAGCGGGTGCTCATCGTCGTCGTGACGCTGATCGTGATCATCGCCATGCTGCTGATCTTCCAGCGCACCTCGGTGGGCCGCCAGGTTCGGGCGCTCGCGTCCGACAGCGAGATGAGCCAACTGACCGGCGTGCGCGACCGGCTGGTCTCCTCACTGGCCTTCGGCCTTTCCGCCGTGCTGGCCGGGCTCGCCGGGATCCTCATCGCCCCGCTGAGCGAGGTGGATCTGACGTTCGGCTTCTCAGCCATGATCACCGCCTTCGCCGCAGCCGTTCTCGGCGGGTTCGGCAGCCTCGGCGGGGTCGTGGTCGGCGGGCTGATCATCGGCCTGGTCCAGAACACCTTCGGTGGCTACTTCTTCCGGGGTTACTCCGACACCCTGCCGTTCATCGTGATGTTTGTGATCATCGCGTTCAGGCCGCAGGGCCTGTTCGCCGCGTTCGGAAGGACGCGATTGTGACGGCGTCGGCCTCCGAGCAGGCTGTGGCCGCGAAGGCGCCGCCCCCGTCATCGGGCATGGTCGGCCGCTTCAGGCGAGGGCAGGCCGGCCCGCGGCCGGTGAGCTACCGGCGCCACCAGTTCCCGCAGATCGCCATTTTCGTCGTCGTCATCGCCGTCTTCGTGAAGAACTTCGTGCATGGCCTCTCGACGATGCACGACGTCAACCTCTGGCTGATCTATTCGGTCGCCGCCGTGGGCTTCTACTGGATCTTCGGAGTGGCCGGCCGCTTCGCCTTCAGCCACACCTTCATGATGGCGCTCGGCGCCTACACGTCCGCGTTCGTCATCCGCAAGGGCTACTCCCCGTGGCTCGGCATCCTCGCGGCCATCGTGCTCGTCGGCCTGGTCGCCGCTGCGGTCGGTGCCGCCGTGCACCGCGCGAGCGAGTTCTACTTCGCGATCGCCACCATCGCCGTCACCCAGGTCGGCACCATCGTGTTCATCCGTGCTGAGTCGTTCACGGGCCCGAGCGGCGTCTCGGTCGGGGTCAAGCCCATCACCATCTTCGGCAAGACCTTGCTCCTGGACGGCGATATCTTCTGGTTCCTGCTCGCGGTCCTCGGGATCGTGCTGCTGCTCGCGGTCCTGCTCGACCGCTCGCCGCTGAAGCGCCGGCTGATCGCTGCGCGGGACAACCCGACGGTGGCACGCACCGCGGGCATCAACGTGTTCTGGCTGCAGCTGATGATGTTCGTGCTGGGTTCGTGCGTTGCCGCAGTGGCAGGTGCGCTCATCGGTTCCTGGAGCGGGGTCGTCAGCAACGACTCCTTCGGTCTCGACCTTTCTGTCGGCATCTTCCTGATGGTGGTGCTCGGCGGGCTCGGATCGCACTGGGGAGCCGTCGTCGGCGCGGCGTTCTACGTCGGGGTACCCCAGGTGCTCTCGAATGTTTCGCGCTACCAGCCGATCATCTATGGCGGGATGCTGCTGCTCACGATCATCCTCATGCCCGAGGGGATCACAGGGGCCTTGCAGCGGCTGTCCGCGGTACTGCGCGGCAGGAGCGACGATTCCGGCCCCTACTCCGCCAAGGCGGCGGTCCGCCGGCTGCTCGGTATGCGGGGAGGCAGCGATGCTTGAAGCGCGTGACGTGGGGGTCAGGTTCGGCGGGGTGATCGCCGTGGCCGGCGTCTCCGTCTGCGTCGGCTCCGGTCAGATCTACGGGCTGATCGGTCCCAACGGGAGCGGCAAGACGACGTTTCTCAATGCGCTGACGGGGGTCGTCGCGGCCACAGGGACCCTTGCGGTCGACGGGATGGCGGTGCCGCTGGCCCGGCCCCGGCGTTCACGAGCCGCCGGGGTGCTGCGGGTCTTCCAGTCGCCGCAGACGTTCGGTGAGCTGAGCGTGTTGGAAAACGCCATGCTGGCCGGTTCGGACACCCGGGCCACGGGGCTGGCGGCAGCCTGGGTGGGGCGCCCGCTGATGTGGAAGCGGGAGCGCCGGCGCTGGCTCGAGGCGCAGAGCGCGCTCGAACGGGTTGGCCTGGCAGATGCCGCGGATCTGCCGGCGTCAGCACTCCCGTACGGCCGGCAGCGGATGCTCGAGCTTGCCCGCGCTCTCGCTGCCCGGCCGAAGGTGCTGCTGCTCGACGAGCCGAGCGCCGGGCTGAACGACGCCGAAACGCGTGCGCTCGCCACGCTCTGCCTGGCGTTCAAGGCCGAAGGCATGGCACTCGTTGTCATTGACCACAAGATCGATTTCATCGACGCGATCTGTGACGAGGTGGGCGTGCTCGAGCTCGGCCACCTGATCGCTCACGGCTCCCCGGCGCAGGTTTGGCGCGACCCCCTCGTCGTTGACGCCTACCTGGGTAAGGCCGTCCATGCTTGAGATCTCAGACCTGGTCATCAACTACGGCGCCACCCGCGCGGTGCGCGAAGTCAGCTTCGAGGTCGGCAGTCGCGACGCGTGCGCCCTGCTCGGGCCGAACGGCGCGGGCAAGACCTCGACCCTGCGCGCGATCAGCCAGCTGGTGGCCTACAGCGGGTCGGTTCGTTTCGACGGGGTCGACTTGAGGGGCAGGAGCCCGTCGCAGGTGTCGCGGCTGGGCCTGCTGCACGTTCCCGAGGGTCGTCACGTGTTCCCGACGCTCAGCGTCCACGAGAACCTGCAGATGGGCGTCATAGCCGGCGGCGGGCGCGCCTCCAGCTACTCCATCTCCGATGTCTACGACCTGTTCCCGGCTCTGGTGAGGCTGCGCAAGCGCGGCGGCTACGCGCTCTCCGGAGGCGAGCAGCAGATGGTCGCGGTCGGCCGGGCACTCGTCGGAGCGCCTCGCCTTCTCATGCTGGACGAGCCCTCGCTCGGGCTCGCTCCGCTCGCGACGGAGGCGGTGTTCGCCGCGCTGAAGCAGGTCCGGGAGCGCACCCCGGTGCTGGTGGTCGAGCAGAACACCGGGATGGCGCTTGGGCTGTGTGACAACGCCTGCGTTCTCGTGCAGGGGGAGATCAAGCTGCGCGGCGCGTCGTCCGAGCTCGGCGATCGCGAGGAACTGCTCGCGTCATACCTCGGGCAGAAGGATGTCGGCCACCAGCCGGAGCAGTCGGAGCACCACTAGGCGCCGGCGGTTCCCGCCGTACCCGGCCGGACGACCTGCCCCGGCAGCTCACCGGTCGTCTTGCCGTGGTCGATGATGGGAACGCCGTTGACGATGGTGGCCTGCACGCCGCGCCCCCACGCCTTGTAGCGTCCGACCCCGCCGGGCAGATCGTGGACGAACTCCTTGTGCGTCGGCTCGATCTCGCCCGGATCGAAGATCATGATGTCGGCCCAGGCTCCCGGGGTGATCGTGCCGCGGTCGTAGAGCCCGGCAAGTGCGGCGGGGACTGCCGTGATCTGCCGGATGCCCTCCTCGAGGCTCCAGAGCTTGCGGTCCAGCACCCAACTGCGCAGGAAGTAGGAGCTCCAGTCGGCCCCGTCGTCGCGGGCGAGGTGCGCGCCGCCGTCAGAGGTGCCGATGACCATCCGCGGATCGAGCTGTGCCTCGCCGACCGCCGCCGCCCATTCCGGGCTCTCGGTGCGCCAGCGCAGCCGCACCGCGAAGTCCTCGTCGAGGGCCAGGTCGAGCAGCGCGTCCGCGGGTTGCTTGCCGAGTTCCTGGGCGATGTCGGCGACCGATCGCGAGGCGTACTGCCGGTTGTGCTCCGCGGTCACCTCGTCGACAAATACGTAGCGCCAGAGCGGCGGGGGCACCGTGGTGCCCTTCTCCGGATCGCGGTTGTAGTTCTCGACCGCGTGGCGCAGCTCCTCGCGGGCCGCGGGATCGCGAAGGAGCGTGCGGCGCTCCTCGATCGGAAGGTTGAGCATGCGGTTCCAGCTCGGCACCGCGAGATAGTGCAGGTTGGTCTCGTCGACGGCGAAGGCCCGGTCGAACGGGCGCGTGATGAGCATGGAGAACACCGCGGCGCCCTGCTCCGCCGCGCGGTCGAGGAACTCGACGGAGGCCTCCCAGGTCGCCGTTGGAGCGTCGACCTTGTTGCGCCCGCCGAGACCCTGGATCACTACCGGAAGGCCGCTCGCCTTGGCAAGGCGGATCAGCAAGTCCTTGTCGGCATCGTCCAGGCCGCCGACCGAGCTCTTCGGCAGGAAGGCCAGGGAGCCGGCTCCGTGGCGTCCGAGCTCGGCCGCCAGCGCCATCAGCTCGGTCTCGTCCGAGAGCCTGGAGGGAACGGGGCGGCCCGCCGTGTCGAGGTGGGTGGGTGAGGCGGACGACGACAGTCCCGCCGCACCCGCAGCAAGGGCGTCGTGCAGGAGCTGCACCATTTCGGCGATCTCCTCGGGTGTCGCCGCCCGCTGCGTAGCGGCGTCGCCCAGCACCCATCGCCGGAGGTTGGAATGGCCGATGTAACACGCGAAATTGACGCCGAGCCGGCCGGTCCGGCCGGTGAGGAATTCCTCGAACGTCTCGAATTCGTTCCAGGCGACTCCGCTCAGGGCGACGGGATCCATGTTCTCGACGGCGGCGAAGATGCCCTCCAGAAACGGGCGGTCCGCGGCTTTCGTGGGCGCGACGGAGAACCCGCAGTTACCGGCGACGACCGTGGTGACACCGTGATTGCTCGACACGGCTGCGTAGGGATCGAAGGTGATCTGAGGGTCGTAGTGGGTGTGGATGTCGACGATGCCGGGCGCGACGACCTGACCCGTCGCGTCGATCTCGTTCTCGGCGCTGCACCCGTCGAGGTGACCGAGCTTCGTGACCCGGCCGCCACTGACGCCGACGTCGACCCGGCGGCGCGGCAGCCCGGTGCCGTCGACCACCATGCCGCCGCGGATGATGAGGTCATAGTGCGCCAGGCTGTCGGGGGTCCTGGTCGCGTTCGGCTCAGTCGCGTTCGGCTCAGTCGTGTCGGGCATCGTCGCCACTTCCCGCTGCCGTAGCAGCTGACCGCAGGTGCATGTTGCCGAGGGTGTCGAGGGTCAGCTCGACCTCCGGTGGAACCAGTGTGGTGCTTTCCGTGCCTTCCACGAAAGCGGGCCCGGTGATCCGGGTGCCCGGCGTGAGCTGCGGGTAGCGGAAGACGGGAACCTCGACGAAGCCACCGGCCGCGCTGAACGTGGCGAGGCGCCAGTTGTGCGGCTGCGGCGCGGGCGCGCTCGGTGGGATGGTGGCGGGCGCACCCGGCTCACCGGCGAACGGGGAAGTGGCACGCACCCGGTAGGTCACCAGCTCGGCGGGTGCGTCGAGCGCGACGCCGTACGCGGTCTGGTAGACGTCGCGGAAACGGGCGAGCAACGCCACCAATTCGGGGTCGTCGAGCTCCGCGGCCTCCACCGGGACGGGAAGCTGGTGGGCCTGTCCCCGGTAGCGCAGATCGACGCTGTGCTGGAGTACGACATCGGCCGGGTCCTGCCCGAGTTCGGCGATGGCGGCGCTGCGCAGCTGCTCGAACACGGCGGTCAGTTCGGCGCTGCTTTCCGCGGACGCCGGCAGCACCTTCGTGCGCAGCTTCTCGATGCTGAGGTCGGCGTGAAGCAGGCCCACCGCCGACCCGACACCGGCGGCCGCCGGGACGATCACGTGGTCCATGCCGAAGACGTCGGCGAGCGGGACGGCGAACATCGGCCCGGCGCCGCCGAAGGCCACCATCGTCGCCTCGCGTGGATCTTCACCGCGCTGCACCGTCACGACGCGGATCGCCGCCGCCATGGTGGCCACGGCGATGTCATGGACGGCGCGGGCCGCCTCGGTGACGTCGGCCATGCCGAGCGGCTCGACGATCCGGGTGTGCAAGGCCTTCTCCGCCGCCGTGACATCGAGCGTCACTCCGTCCGCGAGCCCCGCCGGGTCGAGATAGCCGAGGATCAGGTTGGCGTCGGTGACGGTCGGCTCGGTGCCTGCGCGGCCGTAACAGGCGGGCCCGGGATCGGCCCCGGCCGAGCGCGGACCGACCCGCAGCGCGCCCGTGCCGTCGACCCAGGCGATGCTTCCCCCTCCGGCGCCGACCTCGGCCAGGTCGACGACGGGGGTCTTCACCGGCAGGCCCGATCCGGTGCGGGTGACGCCGAAGCTGCCCTTGCCGCTCACCTCGAAGTTGTGCGTGATGCGTGGCGTGCCCGAGACCACCAGCCCGGCCTTGGCCGTGGTACCGCCCATGTCGAAGGAGAGCACCCGCTCCAGGCCGTAGCGCTCGCCTACCTGGCTGGCCGCGACCACGCCGGCAGCTCCGCCGGACTCGATCGTGAAGATCGGCCATTGGGCGGCGATGGGGGCTGACATCACACCGCCTGCGGAGTCCATGACGTAGACCGGGCAGGAGAAGCCGTCGACCTGCAGCATCTCGGACAGCCGTCGCAGGTAGTCGGACATGACCGGCCCGACGTAGGCGCTGAGCAGCGTTGTCATGCCGCGCTCGTGCTCGCGCAGCTCCGGCCAGACCTCGCAGGACACCGCCACGTAGCAGTCAGGCAGGAGGGCTTTCACGGCCCGGGCCATCACCTGCTCGTGGGCCGGGTTGGCCCAGGAGTGCAGGAAGCAGATCGCGACAGCCTCCGGGCCGCTGCGGGCCACCTGCTCGGCGAGCTGCTCGGCGGCCTGCGGATCGAGCTCGACGAGCGGCCGGCCGGCTGCCGTCATCCGCTCGGGCGCCTCGAAGGTCAGCGCGTGGTCGAGCGGTGGGCGAAGCGGCTCGAAGAGCAGGTCGTAACGGTCCTCCTCGACGCGCGCCTCGCGGCCCAGACGGAACAGGTCGCCGAAGCCGCGGGTGGTGATGAAGGCGGCGCGGGCTCCTCGGCGTTCGAGGATGACGTTCGTGGCCAGGGTCGTGCCGTGGACCAGGCGCACGACGGCTTCGGCCGGAAGGTCGGCCTTGTCGAGGCCGATCGCGATGCCGCGCCGCACGCCGCGCAAGGCGTCGTCGGGGGTAGTGAGCACCTTCACGACATGAGTGGTGCCGTGGCCGTCGTCGACGACGACATCGGTGAACGTGCCGCCCACGTCGACCCCGATGGTCGCGGTGCGGTGAGCCGGGAGCCGGCCGGGCGTGTCTGCTGCGGCCATCACCGGGCGGTCTCCTCTGCCGTCTCGGCGGGGTAACTCGGGTAGTCGGCGCGGGCTGCCGCGGCGCTGATGCGACCCTGCGCCACGTCCTCGACCACCTGCTCAGCGCGGCGGTCGGCGGGATCGCCCAGTCCGCCGCCGCCGGAGGTGCCGAGCAGGAAGTGGTCGCCGGAGCGCAGCGGGATGTTGATCTGCTTGGTCGCCAGCTCCTCGAGCGTGCCGTCGACGCGGCGAACCCGATTGAAACCGGAGGTGCCGCTCCCCCCTCCGTCACGACCCGGCGGGGGGATGTCCATGCGGTCGCCGCGCACCGTCAGCACGGCGTCCGAGAGCAACTCGATGTCCATCTCGGCGCCGAGCCCGCCGCGCCAGCGGCCGGGTCCACCGCTGTCGGGGCGCAGCTTGGCGCTGTGGATGAGCAGGGGATAGGCCGTCTCGAGGGGCTCGATCTGCGGAATGACCGAGCGGCCGCCGAGGAAGTAGGCCCCGTTGGCATCGGGTCCATCCGAACCGGCGCGCGCACCGATGCCGCCGAACTCGTAGAGCAGGGTCACCCAACTCTCCCCGTCGGGACGGCGCCCACCGAGTGTGTAGACGTGGATCAGGCCGCTGGCTGCCACGGCGTGGTCAGGACGTGCCGGGCTGAGCGCGCCGAGGATCGCCTCGATGGCGGCGGCGACGGTGACGAGGCGACCGCCGCAGGCCGCCGGCGGGTTCGGATTGACCAGGCTCCCGCGCGGCAGGTGGATGTCCAGCGGGCGGAAGCATCCCTCGTTCATCGGGATGCTCGGATCGATCAGGCACCGCACGGCGAAGACCACGCCCGAGATCGCCTGCGAGAACGAGGCATTGATGGCGCCGGGCGACTGCGGCGACGTACCCGCGAAGTCCAGCCGGACGCCGCCCTTGCCGTCGACGTCGACGGTGACGCGCACATCGTGGCGGGCCTGCGCGCTGACGCCATCGCTGTCGATGGTGAACGAGCCTCGGTAACTGCCGGGCAGTAGCCGGGCGAGCTCGTCGCGGGTCTGCCGCTCGGTCGCGTCGAGATGCTGCTGGATGAACTCCGAGAGCTCGTCGGTGCCGAAGCGCTGCTGCAACTGCTCGATGCTCCCGGCGAGCACGTAGGTGCCGGCGACGAGCGCGTGGATATCGCCCAGCACCTTGCCCGGGGTTCGGCTGTTGCCGCCGACGATCCGCCAGACGTCGTCGTTGGGTTCGCCCGCGACGTACAGGCGCACCGGAGGAAGGAGCATCCCTTCGGCGAACGTGTCAGAGGCGAGGGAGGACAGGCCGCCGGCAACGGCGCCGCCCATATCGGCCACGTGCACGAGCGTGGCGGCGAAGAAGCGGGGATGCTCGCCGGCGAACACGGGGCGGAACACGAGCACGTCGTTCGCGTGGATGCCGCCGAGGTACGGGTCGTTGACGGCGAAGACGTCGCCGGGCCGCATTGCTTCCAGCGGGAACGTCTCCAGGACGGCAGGCAGCGTGCAGCGCAGACTGGAGCTGTGCATGAGGCTCGTCGCCGTCGACTGCGCGATCAGCTGGCCGCGCGTGTCGAGCAGCGCGGCGCAGGCGTCCGCGCCCTCCTGGATGAAGGTGGAGTGTGCCGAGCGGACGACCACCCGGCTCGCTTCCTCTACGGCGACCAGAAGCCCGTTGCGAATCACCTCGGCGGTGACGGCCAATGCCGAGTCGACCATCACACCTCTTGCAATATTGGAAGCAAAGTAGTCATTACTGACCGCAAGTTAGCTACTGGCTGCAGGGGGGTCAAGGGGTGACCGGGCGCCGGCCGACTCAGCCGAGCGCGCCGGCGAGCAGCGCGCGGGTGGCATCCGCGGTACGGCGGGCGGCCTCCATCGGGCCGGCCGCGCGCAGCTCGTCGCTCAGCACCTCCACGGTGAGCGCGACCCCGTCGGCCTGCGTGTCCAGGGCGCGTACGAAGCCTGCCAGATCGATGTCACCGGCGCCGGGAAGGCGCCGCGCCCTCATCGTCTCGGCGACCAGATCGGCCATGGGCGCCTGCGGTGCGTCGCTGATCTGGATCGACGTGACGTACTCGCCGGGTATCGCCGCGAGCTGGTCCAGCGGGGTGCCTGCGCGGAACATGTGCCAGCTGTCGAGGACCAGCCCGGCGTTCGCCCGCCCCGTCGTCCGCACCATGCTCACCGCCGCAGCCAGGTCGACGTTGCCCTTCCACGGGGCGACCTCGAGCGCGATGCGTAGCCCATGCTCGGCTCCCCGGTCGCAGACACCTGCCAGCGCCTCGGTGAGCTGCTCCACGCCGAACCGGTCGTCGCCCGGCCCGATGGCACTCACGCAGGATGCCCCCATGGTCGCGGCCACCGCGAACACGTCCAGCTCCTCGGCGGCCGCCCGCTTCGACGCCGGCCCCAACGCCCACATCAGGAGGCAGTCGACCTGCGCGACGCGGATCCCGGCCGCATCGAGCCGGGCCCGCGCCTCGACGTCGGCCACGCCGGCCGCACGCCACTGCTGGTAGTCCGCCGGCCACACGGCGACCGACCCGTACCCCCCGGCCGCGCAGGCCGCGAGAAGATCGGGCAACGGCGGATTGCCCACGGTGCCGGTTGACAGGATCAGCTCGTCGCGGCTCAGCATCGCCCGAACGTATCGCTTGACCGTTGCGCGACTCACGCAGTTGAATCGCGCCACTTGAGGCATCCTGCTCGACACGAGAGAACGGATCGGCTCTTCATGGCTGGCGACACGTTCACGGTCACCCCGGTGACCCCGGCGCTCGGGGCAGAGGTCACCGGTATCGACCTGTCGGCGCCGCTCGGCGATGGGTTGCGCGACGAGGTACTTCGCGCGCTGGACACCCACCTGGTGCTGTTCTTTCGCGGGCAGCAAATCACGGCGCAGGAGCAGCTCGCGTTCGCCACGCGTTTCGGGGAGATCAGCATCGCTCCGTTCGGACCGAAGGACGCGGCGAACCCGGACATCACGGTGCTCGATCAGCGCTCGCCGAAGGGTGAGGGAGCGGACAGCTGGCACGCGGACAACACGTTCATGCCCGAACCGCCTTTCGCGAGCATCCTGCGCGGCGAGATCATCCCGCCCCTCGGCGGCGACACCTGCTGGGCGAACACCTACCTGGCGTACGAGGGCTTGTCGGCACCGGTTCGCGAGATGATCGACGGCCTGCACGCGGTGCACGACCTCACCAAGATGCTGAGCCGCGCCATCGAGATCGGCAAGAGCGACGCGGTCTTGCACGAGATGCAGGACCGGTGGCCTCCCATGCGTCATCCGGTCGTGCGGACCAACCCCCTGACCGGACGCAAGGCGCTGTTCGTGAACCGCAATTGGACGACCCGGATCGAGGGGCTGGGAGAGCGCGAGAGCGACGCGCTGCTGGACCTGCTGTGCGACCAGATGTCCGTCCCCGACTACCAGGTGCGGTTGCGCTGGCAGCCCGGCACGGTGGCCTTCTGGGACAACCGGTGGGTGCAGCACTACGCGGTCCCGGACTATGTCGACCGCCGGGTGATGTGCCGGGTGACTCTGGCCGGACAGCGGCCCCAATAGTGAGCCCAGTAGCGAGTTCGACCGCTGCTTCGGGCATGTCCCGATTCAGCGATCGCCTCGCGGTCGTCACGGGCGCGGCATCCGGGATAGGGCGGGCAGCGGCGACGCGGCTTGCCGCGGAGGGTGCCCGGGTGGCGTGCCTGGACATCGATGCGGACGGTGCCCGCCGGACCGTCTCGCAGCTGCGCTCGAAGGGCAGTGACGCGCAGGCGTACGGCTGCGACGTCAGCGATCCCGGTCAGGTCTCGGCGACGGCCGAAGCGGTGCTGTCCGAGCTGGGCGATCCTCACGTCGTTTGCAACGTGGCGGGAATCCTTTCGGTCAGCCGCCTCGAGCACCTGCCGGTCGAGGAGTGGCAGCGGGTCATCGCGGTCAACCTCACGGGGCCCTTCTTGGTGTGCCGGGCGCTGCTTCCGGCATTGGTGCGAACCCGCGGGAATATCGTCAACACCGGCTCTCGCTCGGGATGGAACGGCCGCGCTTATCAATCCGCCTATTGCGCGTCGAAGGCGGGCGTGCACCTGCTGACAAAGTCGCTGGCGCTGGAGTTCGCTGACCGCGGGGTGCGGGTGAACGCGGTCGTCCCCGGCGGGACCCGCACCGGCATGTCCAAGACCTACGCGGCGCCGCCGGACGCGGATCCGGCCCTCATCGCCGGCCTGAACAGCCCGCTCGGCATCGCCGAGCCCGAAGAAGTGGCGGCGGCGATTGCCTTTATCGCCTCCGACGAGATGCGATTCATGACCGGCTCGATTGTTGCCGTTGACGGCGGCATCTCGGCTTGAGCACTAACATCCGCTTCCATGGAAACGCGGCGATCCCGTACGGCCGCGGACGGGTCGCGTGACCAGCGCACCGTCACTGGCGATGCCACCCGCCAGCGCATCCTCAAGGCGGCCGAGCGGCTGTTCGCCAAGCGCGGCATCGACGCGGTGTCGATCCGCGACATCACCGATGCGGCCAAGGTCAACACCGCCTCGATCCACTACCACTTCGGCTCCAAGAGCGGGCTCGTCGATGCCATGCTCGCGCGGTGGGCCGGCCAGCTGGTGGCGCGGCGCGGGCAGCTGCTCGACGCGATCGAGGAGCTGCCGAAGCCGCGAGTACGCGACGTCGTCGAGGTCCTGGTCTGGCCCATGGTGGAACTCGGTGGGCCGCGCCGCGGGGGCGGTGGCTACGTCGGATTCCTGGCCGCGGTGATGAACCACCCCGAATACATCCCCACCATGAACGAGCTGTATGAGCCCGACATCTCGCGCACTCTGGCGCTGCTCGAGAAGGTGACCCCGCACCTGAGCTCCGACGTCCGCATGCTGCGCTGGGCGGTGGCGAAAGACACCGTGAACCGCGCCGTGAGCACCTCGACGAGCCCGGTTCACCTGTGGCTGAAACACTATGCCCCTCATGCGAGCGATTCTCTCGGGGAGCGGCTGGTCGATTTCCTTACCGGTGCCTTCGAAGCCGAGTCGACCGCCTGAGCCGTCGTGACAGTGCCGACCCCGCTGCGGCTACCATGCGAGTCGCTCAAACGATCGTTTGAATTCCTAGGGATGGGTTGGTCTTGCGTATCGCCGTCTTGATAAAGCAGGTTCCCCGGGTCGAAGAGATGGAGCTCAGCCCGGGTGGCGTTCTGCGGCGCACTGGCGTCGAGCTGGAGATGAACCCGTACTGCCGGCGCGCGGTGAGCAAGGGGGTCGAGCTCGCGCGAGAAAGCGGCGGTAGCTGCACCGTGATCACTCTCGGCCCGCCGGCCGCCGAGGACTCGTTGCGGGAGGCGATCGCGTGGGGTGCCGATCGGGGAGTACACGTCTGCGATCCGGCGTTCGCCGGCAGTGACACGCTGGCCACCGCCCGCGCGCTGGCCGCCGCGCTGAGTCTCACGGGCCCCTTCGACCTGATCCTCGCCGGGCGCAACTCGGTAGATGCTGACACCGGCCAGGTCGGCCCGACCATCGCCGAGCTGCTCGACCTTCCGTTCCTCGGCGGCGTCAAGCGGCTCCAGATCAGCGAGGGCAACATCGATGCCACCTGCGAGCAGGACGACCGGTCGATCGAGTACGCCAGCCGGCTTCCCGCCGTCCTGTCCTGCGCCGAACGGCTCTGCGAGCCGGCCAAGGTGGCCCCGGACGGCCGGGCTGCCGTCGCGGCCGAGCGGATCCGGCGGGTGAGCGCAGCCGAGCTCGGTGAGGGCCCATGGGGTCATGAGGGCAGCCCGACGCATGTCGGTGAGCTGCGGGTCTACGACGATCGGCGCCTGGGCCGGCGGCTAGCGGGACCGATCGGTCACCAGGTCCGGGAAGCGGTGCGGCTGCTCGGCGAGGCGGGCGTGCTCGGGGGAGGCTCGGTCGCCGCGGAAGGCAGTGCGCTCGGTCCGGCCGTCCCCGACGGCTGGCACCGCGGCGAGGAGGTCATTGCCGTGCTGCTCGAGCCGGAGCGCCCGCGCCTGGCCTGGGAGCTGCTCGGGGCTGCCGCGCAGCTGGCTGGCGAGCGCGGCGCCAGCGTCGTCGCGCTGACCCCGGTCGGCTCCGCGGAACCGGGTCCGGATGCGTACGAGCTCGGCCGCCGGGGCGCCGATGAACTGCTCCTGCTGCGCGGGGGGCGTCAGGAGTCGGACGTCGCAGCCGCCGTCGCGCACTGGTGTCAGGAGCGCGTTCCCTGGGTGCTGCTCGTCCCCGGGACGATGTGGGGGCGCGAGGTCGCGGGCCGGCTGGCGGGAAGCCTCGGCGCCGGCTTGGTCGGTGACGCCGTGGAGCTGAGCATCGAGGCCGGCCGGCTCGTCGCGTGGAAGCCGGCGTTCGGCGGCAAGGTCGTCGCCGCGGTGACCTCCTCCTCGGCTACCCAGCTGGTCACGGTGCGCCCCGGGGTCCTGCACCTGCACGGCCCGCGCGCGCCGCGCACGTTGCCGGTCACGGAGCGGGCGGTCGCGTCACGGGCCCACGCCCGGGTGCTGTCCTCGCACGTGGAGGACGAGCTGGACGAGCTCAGCGCGGCCGGCTGCGTGGTCGGGGTCGGGCGGGGGGTCGCGCCGCACGAGTACGTCCAGCTCGATCCGCTGCGCCGGGTTCTCGGAGCCGAGCTCGCGGCCACCCGCAAGGTCACCGACGTCGGGTGGCTGCCGCACGCGCGCCAGCTCGGCATCACCGGGCGCAGCATCGCGCCGCGGCTCTACATCGCGATCGGGATGAGCGGCAAGTTCAACCACCTGGTCGGCGTGCGGCGCGCGCAACAGATCCTCGCCATCAACTCCGACCCGCAAGCGCCGGTGTTCGCCGGCGCCGACATCGGGATCGTCGGCGACTGGCGGGAGGTGGTGCCCGTGCTCGCGGCGGCCCTGGAGACGGCGCAGCTGCCTCCCGTCGCGGCGGCGAGCGGCTGATGGCTCCGGCCCGTCCCGTCCCCGGCTCGTTTCTCGACCTGAACGGGCGGGTGGCCGTGGTCACCGGCGCGGCTCGCGGGATCGGGCGGGCCAGTGCGGAGCTGCTGGCGGCCTGCGGGGCGGTCCTCGCATGCTGCGATCGCCGCGGCGAGGAGCTCGCCGGCGTCGCGGCAGGGCTGCGGGAGCACGGTCACGACGTGCTGGACGCGGTGCTCGACGTGCGCGACCCGGCTGCGGTCAGCGGGTTCGTCGCTGCCGTCCGCGAGCGCTTCGGCGCGGCTGACATCCTCGTCAACAATGCGGGTGGCGGCTTTCACGCCCCGTTCCTGGACGTCTCGCCGAAGGGTGAGGCGATGCTCATCGCCGAGAACTTCACCTCCGTCACCCAGCTCATCCGGGAGCTGGTGCCGCTGCTGGCGGGCCGGGCCGGTGCGAGCATCGTCAACATCACCTCTGTTGAGGCCCACCAGGCGGCCCCCGGGTTCGCGGTCTATGCCGCGATGAAGGCCGCCGTCGCGAACCTCACCGGCTCGCTCGCGCTCGAACTCGCCGCTCACGGGATCCGGGTCAACGCTGTCGCCCCCGACGCCATCGTCACCAGCGGCGACGAGGACGCGCGCGAGCAGATGCTCGCCGCCGGCGCTGGTTACGAGCCGGTCGCGCTGCCTCCGCTCGGTCGCAGCGGAACGCCGAACGAGGCAGCACAGGTCGTGCTGTTTCTCGCGAGTGAGTTGTCCTCGTTCGTCACTGGCGCGACGATCCCTGTCGACGGCGGTACCCGAGCCGCGGGAGGCTGGAGGCTGCATGAGCCGTACAGCTCCGTGGCTGGGTCCGGGTCCGGTTCGCACGCCGCCCCGGTGGTCTAGTTCTAAACAGTCGTTTGAGTTATTGTCGGCTGCGCTCGGATGGTGCGCCGGCCGCCGCTGAGGCTCCCTTCGGGGGGCGCGACGAGGAGGGTTCTTTATGAAGAATGGCTTCAAGGTTTTCGATGCGGACGCCCACGTGGTGTATCCCCCGGACCTCTGGGAGCGGTTTCTCGACAAACGTTTCGTCCACCGGATCGGCCGCCGCGCCCCCGCCGGGCTCGACACGTACAACCCGGTGACGGTCGACGGCCGCTGGACCCAGCACCCGACGATCCTCTACGGGCAGTTCCAGAAGGCGATCAACTGGACCACCGAAGACATGATCGCCAAGTTCGGCGAGGAGATCGTCACCAAAGGCTTCACGGGCGATCGGGTAGCCCGCGCGCTGGAGACCGAGGGCGTCGACATCATGGTCATCTACGGGCCGGAGTACGACCTCTGGATGGACGGCATCGACCCGGAGCTGCAGGCGGCGATGGTCCGCGCGTACAACCGCTGGGGCCAGGAGATGCGCGAGAGCTCAGGCGGCCGGGTCCACGTCTCCGGGCCGGTGCCGCTGAACGACGTTTCGCGCGCGATCGAGGAGATCCAGTACGCGTACGACCAGCTCGGCATCCGCTGCTTCTGGGCGCGCAACAACCACGTCAACCATCGCAACCTCGGCGACCGCTACTACGACCCGATCTGGGAGCTGCTGCAGGATCTGGACGTTGCGTTCGGCACGCACGAGTTCATGGGCGTGAACGGGCCGTCGGAAGGCTCCGAGCGCTTCTTCACCTTCACCGAGTGGCACACCGTCGTGCACCAGTTCGAGGCCATGAACGGCGTGGTTTCGATGATCACGAACGGGGTCTACGAGCGCTTTCCGCGGCTTCGGGTGGCCTACATGGAAGCCGGATGCGGCTGGCTGCCCTCGTGGCTTCACCGGCTCGACGAGCAGCTCGAGCTCGCCGGCGCCCGGGAGTTCCCCGAGCTCACCATGTCCGCCATGGACTACTTCAGGCGCAACTGCTGGATCTCCACCGAGTGCGAGGACCCGTACGTCTCCGACGTCATCCGCTGGATGGGCAACGACCACATCGTCTACGAGACCGATTTCCCGCACCCGGACTCGAAATACCCGCACGCCACCGACGAGTTCCTGAAGCTGCTGCCCGACCAGATCACCGAGGAGAGCAAGCGCAAGATCCTCTGGGACAACGCCGTGGACCTCTACCGCTTCCCCGACTCGCACATGCCCACCTCGTTCGTCGAGTCGGCGGCCGCTCCGGCGTCGGCTTGAGTACCGGGCAGCGCCGCCCGTACCAGGCGGTGGACCTCGACGAGGTAGCTCGCCTCTACCCGCCGCCGCCGGAGTACTACGAGAGCGCGTACTTCGACGCCCCGGACCTGATCGAGCGCAAGCAGCTCGCCCGGCTGAAGCAGCGCGCGCGGACGGCCTACCAGGTTCCGTTCTTCCGCCAGCGGTGGGATGGCGTCGGGTTCGACCCGCGCGATCTGCAGAGTGTCGACGACCTTGCCCGGGTGCCGCAGTACACCGTCGACGACATTCGCAAGAGCATCGAGGCCCATCCGCCATGGGGCGACTACCAAGCGGTGGATCCGTCGCTCGCGCTGCGCGAGCCGATGCGGGTCTGGATGTCCGGGGGCACGACCGGCACCAGCCGGCCGACCTTCTACACCCAGTGGGACCGTGAGGTCGGCACCCTGCTGATGGCCCGCGGGCTCTACGCGCAGGGCATCCGGCCGGGTGACGTGGTGCTGAACTCGTGGTCCTACGGAACCCACAACGGCGCGTGGTCGTTCGACGAGGCGCTCTACCGCTGGCTGAACTGCGTGGTGCTGACCACGAGCACCGGCAAAGTGACCAGCACCGAGAAGCAGGTCGACCTCGCGGTGCAGTACAAGGCCAACGCCATCCTCACCACCGGCGACTACCTCGTGCGGCTGGCTGAGGTGGCACGTGAGCGCGGCTACGAGCTCGGCAGCGATCTGAAGCTGACCGCGCTCAGCAACCTGGGTGACCGCGACACGTTGGAGGCGCTGTTCGGGTTGCCGTACTACCGCTCCTACGGCTTCCACGAGGTGCAGTGGGTGGCCCAGGAGTGCCCCGCGCGCGATGGGCTGCATGTGTACGAGGACGCCTTCGTGGTGCAGATCGTCGACCCCGAGACGGGCGAGGAGGTTCCGGACGGCCAGACCGGCGCCATGGTCATCACTGAGCTGTACAAGACCGGCAGCCCGCAGTTCCGCTACAACAACATGGATCTGTCGTTCCGCTACCCGCGCGAGCAGTGCGCCTGCGGTAGCTGGCTGCGGCGGATAGGCCCGTTCGCTGGGCGCGGAGACAACATGGTGAAGCTGCGGGGGATCAACGTCTGGCCCGAGGCGGTCGCCGAGATCGCGATGGCGGTGCCGGGCATCACGGCCGACTACTTCGTGCGCGTGACGCGCGAGGGCGGTCGTGACGCCATGGTGCTCTCCATCGTCGGTGAGGGTGTGCCGCGCCAGTTCCCGGATCTGGGTTCGGCCGTCGCCAAGCGCCTCGCCGACGTGCTGGGTGTCCAGATCGGTGTCGAGGTGGTGTCCGCGGGGTCGCTCGACGCGCTGACCGAGGTGGAAACCTCGCCCAAGCCCAAGCGTTTCCGTGACGAGCGGGGCAGCCCGTGAGCGGGCCGGCGGCCCCCGCCCGCCGGGTGGGAATCGTTGACTACCTGTCGAACTGCTTCCTGCCCGACCGTCGGGCGATCTGGGACGGCGCGATCGAGCGGGCGGGCATCCCCCTCAAGGTTCGCAAGGACGACGACGACAGCTTCGCCGAGCCGGCCGCGATGGTGGCGCGGATGGACGAGCTCGGTATCGCGACCCTGTTGCTGCCCACCTGTGACGTCGGCGCTCACGGCACGCTGGATCCATACGACTTCGAGCATGTCGCCACCCGGTGGGAAGAGATGGAGCGGCTCGCCGCCGACCATCCCGGCCGTTTCGCCGCGCTCGCCGTGGCCAAGCCCGGTGCCGGGATGGCGGGCGTGCGCGAGGTGAGCCGCCGGCTGGCCGAACCCTGGGTTGTCGGGATGTACACCCACACCCATAGCTGGGACCTGCGCTTCGACGCGGCGGAGTACTACCCGTACTACGCGCTGGCGAGCGATGCCGGCGTCGCGTTCGTGATGCAGGCCGGGACCTCCGGCGGGTTGATGCCGAGCGAGTGCGGGCAGCCGATCTCGATCGATCGGGCGGCGCTGTACTTCCCGCGGACCCGGTTCGTGCTCTCGCACACCGGGTGGCCCTGGGTCGACGAAGCCGTGGCGATGGCGCTGAAATTCCCCAACGTCTACCTGGGCACCGGCGCCTACCCGCCGCGCCACTGGCAGCAGGCACTGCTTGCGTTCCTTCGCGGCCCCGGCAAGCGCAAGGTCGTGTTCGGGACCAACTTCCCGACTGTCGGACACCGCCATGCCCTCCCGCAGCTCGACGAGCTCCGGCTCGATCCGGCCGTCGCGGCCGCGCTGCTCGGCGAGACCGCTCGCACCGTCTTCCCGCGCCTGGCGTCACTGGACCCGAAGGGGGATCCCGAATGATCGGCAAGACGTACAACATGCCGCCGCAGCCGCCCGAGGCGGCCAACACCACCTACCTCGACGCGGGCGCCGTGTCGATCGGGGTGGAGTACCGGGTGGTCGACCCGGACGCGCTTCGCGAGACCTACAAGGACAACCCCGCGCAGCTGGCGGAGCTCGAAGAGCGCTCGCCCGACGGCGGTTTCTACGCCGAGGGGCTCTCGCTGCACGTCGTCGGCAGCGATGGCCACGAGTACCTGCGCTTCGACGCGTTCGACGACCCGCCGCATTACCACTACAACCACCCGCCGGTCCAAGATCGCTACGACAACAACGTGGTCGACTACGACCCGGTGGCCAACGGGCCCATGCTCGACTGGGCGTTGGCGCGGTTGCGTGACCGCCTTCCCGAGATGCTGCGCGAGGCGGGCGGTGAGAGCATCGCCGCCGCCGTCGACCCGAACGTCGTCGCCACGGCCCTCACGGCGGCCGAGCGCCTTGCCAACGGGGCGACGAGACCGGCCAGGGCGCAGTGACGGCGCAGTGACACAGTCGCTGCGCGCGGCCGCCTTCCCGCTGGGCGACGGCCTGGAGGGGCGGGCGGTGCCCGAGCCGGTGGTGAAGGCCTGGCTGCGGGAGCTCGCGGGCGCGGCGATCCCCATTCCTGCAGGCGTGCCGATGACGGCGCGCGACATCCCGGCGGGGCCGACCGGATCGGCCGGCGATACTGCCGCCCGGCTACGGGAGTTGCGCGAACCGCTGGTACTCAAGGCCTTCGGACCTGGGGTGGTGCACAAGAGTGATGTCGGTGCGGTACGTCTCGGCCTCGCCGCCACCGACCTCGCCGTGGCTGCTGACCGGATGTCGGGTGAGCTCGCGCGCCAGGCGATCAGTCCGGACGGGTTCTTGGTGGAGGAGCAGCATCCGGGCGGGGTCGAGCTCATCGTGGGTGTCGTGCGCCATCCGTCGGTCGGCCATGTCGTGCTGCTCGGGCTGGGCGGAACGCTCGCCGAGATCCTGGACAGCAGCGTGCTGGGACTGTGCCCGTTGAGCCCCGCGGATGCCGAACGAATGCTCGCCGAGTTGCCCGGGGCAGCGGTGCTGGACGGCGTGCGGGGAGCCCCGCCCGTCGACCGCGCTGCACTGGCCGGGCTGCTGCTCGCGGTCGCCGGGGCGGGCGCCGCCGGCGCGCCTTCCGTCGTCGATGCGCTCGGTGAGGAGTTGCTGGAGTTCGAGCTGAACCCGGTCGCGGCGACCCCCGAGGGCGTCATGGCACTGGACGCTCGGCTGGTGCTCGCGGAGCCGGCGTCACCCGACCCGTCCCCGGCGCCGCGCACGGACTTCGCGCCGCTGTTCGCCCCGCGGTCCGTCGCGGTGGCCGGCGCCTCCCGCGGCAAGGTCACCTTCGGCAACCGCTTCCTTGCCGCCTACCGGGCGGCCGGGTGGGAGCGGGGGCTCTACGCCGTTCACCCCACCGCTTCGGAGATCGACGGCGTGCCCGCGGTCCCTTCCGTGGCCAACGTCCCTGGCGGCGTTGACTACCTGCTGGTCGCCGTGCCCGCTGCGCGCTGTGCGGATCTGGTGCGCGAGGCCGCCGGTTCGGCGGGCTTCGTCCACGTGGTGTCCGGCGGGTTCGGGGAGACCGGAGCCGGCGGCGCGGCGCTGCAGGACGGGCTGCGCGAAGCGGCCCGCTCCAGCGGAGTGCGCGTGCTCGGGCCCAACTGCATGGGTGTCTACAGCCCGCGCGGACGCCAGACCTTTCAGCTGGGGGCCGCGGGGGAGCCGGGAGGGGTCAGCGTGCTCTCCCAGAGCGGGGGCCTCACCGGCGACATCCTGCAGGCCGGGCGGCGCAGCGGGCTGCGGTTCGCGCAGCTCGCGTCGATCGGCAACGCGGTCGACGTCACGGCTGCGGAGCTACTCGACTGGCTGGTGGACGAACCCCACACCGAGGTGATTGGGCTGTATCTCGAGGGCCTCGCCGACGGTCGCCGACTCGCTGCCGCGTTGCGCCGGGCGGATAGGCGCAAGCCGGTCGTGATCCTCGCCGGAGGCATCAGCGCGCAGGGGGCGCGCGCCGTGGCCTCGCATACCGGCTCGATGACCACAGATGCCCGTATCTGGCAGGCGATCACGGGATCCACCGGCGCAACGCGGGTCCAGACTCTCGAGGATCTCATCGGGTGCCTCGCGTACCTGCAACGCTGGGCGAGCGTCGTCGAGGACCCGCCACGCGCGGCAGGCGCGCAGGAGGTTCTCGTCGTCGGCCCGGGCGGAGGAGCCTCGGTGCTCGCGGCCGACGCATGCGACCGGGCCGGGTTGCGGCTCGGCCAGGTCGCCGAGCACACGCAGCAGCAGTTGCGCGGGCTCGGCTACGGGGCGGGGACGAGCGTCGCGAACCCGCTGGAGATCCCGCTCGGGCCGGCGACCGGTCCCGACTCGTTCGCCCAGATCCTCGATCCGCTGCTCGCCCGCGAGAGCTATGCCGACCTGCTGCTGCATGTGAACGTCGCCGCCTACTACGGCTACGGCCCACCGGATCTCACACCGCTGGTGGCGCTGATCGAGCGGACCGGGCAGCTCGCCACCGAGGGTGCCCGGATGGCGCTGGTGCTGCGCAACGCCGAGGTGGCGCGCGGCGCCGACGCCGACCGGGTGACCGAGGCCTGCCGCCGGGCCCAGTTGCCGTCGTTCGCGTCGCTCGACGGGGCCGCGCGGGCGATCGCCGCGATGCAGCGATTCGCGAGCCGAGCCCGGGAGCGCTAGCGCTCCCGGGGGAAGCCGGCACGAGTCCGAGCCCGCGAGATCGTCACGGGAAGCGCAGGCGGCTACTCGAACCAGTTGCCGGCGTTGACGTCGAGGCTCTGCCCCGTGATCGCGCCAGCCATCGCAGACAGCAGGAAGACGACCGCGTCGGCGATCTCGTCGGCGGTGGGGATGCGGCGCAGCGCGGTCTGCCGGGCGACCGATTCGTAGACCTGCTCCGGGGTGGACGCGCGTTGCTGCGCCAGCTGCTGGAAGTAGGCCTCCAGCGACTCGCCCCAGATGTGACCGGGAACGACGGAGTTCACCCGGATGCCCTGCGGTCCGAGCTCTCCGGCCAGGGTGCGGGCCGCGCTCAACAAGGCGGCCTTCGACGCCGCGTACGGCCCGCGGCGCGGCTCGCTGCGCCGGGCGGCCTGGCTGTTGACCATGACGACCGCTCCGCCGCTGGGAGCCGAGGCGAGCATCGGCGCTGCGGCCATCGTGGTCTGCACCGCCGCCACGACGTTGACCTCGAACGGTTCGCGCCAGTCCGCCGGCTCGCACTCGCCGGCGGTGGCCATCGGGCCCATCGTGAAGGCGTTGTAGACAAGGGCGTCCAGCCGGCCGAAGCGCTCGGCCGCGGCGGCAACCAGCCGGGCCGGACCCTCGGGAGTGGTGAGGTCGACTGTCACGGCGTGTGCCGCTGCGCCGGTCGCGCCGATTTCGTTGGCGATCGTGTCGAGCGCCTCGCGGCGGCGCGCGGCGAGCACGACACGTGCGCCGTGGCGGGCGCAGGCGAGCGCCAGCGAGCGGCCGAGGCCAGGACCCGCGCCCGCGACCACCACTACCCGCCCCTCGAGCAGCGGCACCGGCGTTGACACCACCGAGGGGCCTCCCTACGCTCCGCTAGATCAAACGATCGTGTGAATTACTCACGCATCCACTGCGTGACACCGTCATACCAGGGGGTCGGCGATGGCGCTGCAAGACCCGTCGAGCGTGTTGCGCGCCGACTACCTGACCTGGCTGCGAGAGCTCGCCGCCCGTCAGCGCTTCGGCTCGCAGGATCGACTCGGCACCGTGAACCTGATCGACGGCAAGGCCCGGCAGCGGGCCATGGCCGCCGCCTCCGGCGCTGCCACGGCGGGGCTGGCGCGCACGCTAGCGCCGGGGGACGGGCAACGCCGCGACGGCAAGCCGGCGTTCGAACTCGAGGTCTTCTACACCGACGGTCCGATCGGGATGGGTTCCGACCATCTCGAGCTCGACTGCCACGGCCTGCTGAACACTCACGTCGATGGGCTGAACCACCTCGCCATCGACGGCTGCTGGTATGGCGGGTGGCCGGTCACTGACCCGGCGGCCCCGTCGATTGACGACTTCGCCGGCAGCGGGCTGCTGGTGCGGGCCGTGCATGCCGACATACCTGCCGCCCGGGGCGCGCAGTGGGTCGATGCGATGCGGCCTGTCACCGGAGACGACATCGAGCGGGCTCTCGCGCACGCGGGCCTCCGCCTGCAGCCGGGTGACGCCCTGCTGCTGGACATGGGGCGCGATGCGTTCGAGGCGGCGGGTCATGAGTATGAGGGGAGCCCGCGGCCAGGGCTCGGCCTCGACGGTGCCCGCTGGATCGCCGAGCACGACGTCTCGGTGCTCTGCTGGGATTTCCTCGACGCCAATCACCCGGATGAGCCGCTCATCACCGGTCACGGCCTCAACTGGGCGATCGGCCTGCTGCTGATCGACAACTGCTCGTTCAGCGCCTTCCGGGCCGCCGCCGATGCCACCGGGCGCCGTGAGGGCGCCCTCGTCGTCGGCGTGCTCCCCATGCCCGGGGCGACGGGGTGCAACGTCAACCCCGTCGTCGTGCTGTGACCCGAGACCGTCCGTACTCGCGACAGGAAGGACCCGCGCGATGACAGCGCAGCCGCAGGCTTTGGTGCTCCACGTCCAGGCCGACGATCCGGCCCCGTGGGCGCTGGGCGGCTCACCCGGCCTTCTGCACCGCCGGGTCATGACTCGCGTCGCGGACTACATCTACGCGGCGCCGGACGGCCTCGACGGCGTGGTGATGGCCGAGTTCGCGGCGCTGGAGCAGGCGGCCAAGGCGGCCGAAAGAAGTGCCGGTGCCGGTGCCCGCAGCCCGCAGGTGAACGTCTTTCGCCAGATCTCGCCCGAGCGCGGCTGGCTCACCGCGCGCGGGGTCGAGACGGCCGGCCGCCGGCCGGAGGGCACCACCGTGCTCAGCGTCGTGATGGACGTCGAGCACGACGCGCTCGCCGACTTCCACGGCTGGTACGACGAGGAGCACCTTCCGACGCTGGTCGCGGTGCCGGGCATCCTGGGTGCCGTGCGCTTCGCGGCCGTCCCCGAAGCCGAGGCTCCCGCGGCCTCGCAGCCGGACGCGGACCGCTCCCGCTTCCTGGCGTGGTATGAGATGGCCGACCCGGCCGTCGTCGCATCGGACGAGTTCGCCGCCGCTTCGGTGCTCACGCCGCGCACGGCCGCCGTTACCGCTCACCTCAGCTGGGCGAGCCAGCTCTACGTCGATGCCGCGGCGGCCCGATGAGCCCGCCTGCTCCCTCTGGGCGGCGCTTCGTGGGGCGCGTGGCGATGATCACCGGCGGCGGGTCCGGGGTCGGGCGGGCCACCGCCCTGCGCCTGGCTGCCGAGGGTGGTGACGTCGCCGTCGTCGACATCCGCCAGGACCGGGCGGAGCAGACGGCGGCGCTGGTCGCCGAGCTCGGACGCGCGAGCATCGCCGTCACCGCTGACGTTTCCGAAGAGGCCGCAGTGGCTTCGGCCGTCGCGCAGACCGTGGCGCGCTTCGGTCGGCTCGACGTGCTGCACAACAACGCGGCGGCGCTCGGGCCCGACGTGTTCGGCCGCGACCTCGGCCTGCTCGAGCTCGACGTCGAGACCTGGGACCGCACCATGGCCGTCAATGCACGCGGCGTGATGCTCGGCTGCAAGCACGCCGTGCCCGCAATGCGCGCGGGGGGCCGGGGAGCGATCGTCAACACCGCCTCGCTCTCGGCGCTGCTCGGTGACGACGTTCGCGCGGCCTACGGCAGCTCGAAGGCGGCCATCGTCGCGCTCACTCGCTACGTGGCCACGATGTACGGCTCGGACGGCATCCGCTGCAACGCGGTCGCCCCGGCGCTGGTGCTGACCCCGATCGCGTTTGAGCAGCTGAGCGAGCGTCAGTTGAAACAGAAGGCGGCCGAGCGGGTGCTACCGGAGCCGACCCGGCCCGAGGACATCGCCGCCGTCGTCGCGTTCCTGGCCTCGGACGACGCATCCTGCGTCACCGGGCAGCTGCTGGTGGCCGACGGCGGCACCCAGGCGCACCGGCCGGATCACGCGATGCGCGCGTGGGAAGCGGTGCTGAAGGCAGAGGCGGGTTGAACTTAATCAGTCGTTTGACTTACTGTGTGGCTCCCGGCGTCGAGGGGCTATGAGGAGACGATATGCGGGTGATCTCGGCCGACTGCCACGTGAACGAGCCGCCGTGGGTTTTCGACCGGGTTCCGGCCGAGTACCGCGATCGCGCGCCGCGCATGCTGCGCGGCGCCGATGGGGGCGACGGCTGGAGCTTCGACGGTAAGCCGCCGCAGCGGACCTACGGGGTCGAGGCGATGGCAGGGCGCGCCAAGTCCGACTACCAGAAGGCCGGGCTGCGCTTCGAGGAGATCCTGCCGGGCAACTACGACGGTGATGCTCACGTGGCCGACATGGAGCTCGACGGCGTCGATGTCAGCGTCGTGTACCCGGCGCAGTCGATCTTCACCTACCTGGAGCCCGACCGCGGTCTGGGCCTAGCCTGTATGCGCGCCTACAACGACTGGCTGCTCGAGGATTTCCAGGCAGGCCACCAGAGCCGCATCGTCGGGCTGCCCATGCTCCCGGTGGAGGACGGCCGCGAGGCGTGCGTCGCCGAGCTCGAGCGCGTGGTCGCCAAGGGCGCGCGCGCCGCGTTCATCCCCGGCAGCCCGGAGCGGCCTTATCACGATCCGCGCTACGACTGGCTGTGGGCGGCCGCCACCGAGCTCGCCATCCCGCTGACCTACCACCGCACCTTCGGCGGCCGGCCGCAGGAGGCCGACTGGGACAACGTCGCGCAGAACAACTTCAGCGCCGCCGGCACGGTGCACCGCTTCCTCGCCTCGACGCGCCTGCTGACCTACCTCGCCTTCAGCGGGGTCTTCGAGCGGTATCCCGCGTTGCGGATCGTCGCGGGCGAGGTGAACTTCGGATGGCTGCCGTTCTGGGCGCAGACGATGGAAGAGCAGTTTCTGAACCAGCAGGCGATGGGAACCCTCGAATCGACCGAGCCGCCGAGCGCGCTGCTCGGGCGCAACATCTTCGTCACCGTGCTGGACGACCACGTCGGCTTCAAGCTGGTGAACGACTACCGGTGGATGGCAGACGTGGCGATGTTCTCCACCGACTACCCGCACAGCGTGTGCCTGTGGCCCGACAGCCGAAAGCACATCGCGCAGCTGACGGCTCGGCTGGACCCGTCGGACACCGAGAAGATCCTGTCGGGAAACGCCGCCCGGGTGTACGGCGTATGAAGTCGTGACCGGCGCTCACGCCCTGCGTGACCGGGCCGCGATCGCCGGCGTCGGCTACACCGAGTTCTCCAAGAACTCCGGTGTCAGCACGCTGACCCTGGCGCTGCGGGCCATCACGTCAGCGCTCGCCGACGCCGGTCTCGCGGTGGGTGACATCGACGGGCTTGCCTGTCACCGGGTCGGCGACTCCGCGCAGGCGGTCATCGTCGCGCAGTCGCTCGGGATCCGCGATCTGCACTTTCACCTCGACATGTTCGGCGGCGGCAGCACCTCGCACCAGATCGTCGCGGCGGCCGCCATGGCGGTGACCGCCGGGATGGCCGACACGGTCGTCTGCTGGCGCGCGATCAACGCCCGCTCCGAATGGCGGATGGGCGGTACCGGGCGGACCGCACCCGATACCGTCGAGTTCCAGTACCAGGTGCCCTACGGCTACGCCACTCCGCCGCAGCAGTACGCGATGCAAGCGCGCGCGTTCATGCAGCGCTACGGGGTCCGGGCCGAGGATCTCGGCAACGTCGCCATCACCCAGCGGGCCTATGCCCTGCAGAGCCCGCGTGCCATGATGCGCACCCCGCTGACGATGCAGCAGTACCTCGAGGCGCGCTGGATCGTTGAGCCGCTGCGGCTCTACGACTGCTGCCTGGAGACAGACGCGGCGGTGGCCGTCGTCGTCACGTCGACCGAGCGCGCCCGCGATCTGGTGAGGCCCCCCGTGCTCATCAGCGGTGCGGCGTACGGCAGCGGCCACACGCTCTTCTCCAACCATCGGGGCGATATCGCAACGAGCGCCGCCGCCGACCTCGCGCCGCGCCTGTACGCGATGGCCGGTATCGGGCCCCAAGAGGTCGATGTGGCCGAGCTCTACGACGCCTTCACGCCTCTGGTGCTCACCCAGCTCGAGGACTACGGTTTGTGCCCGCGGGGCGAGGCCGCCGCATTTGTCTCCGACGGCCAGACCCGCCCAGGTGGTCGGCTGCCGGTCAACACTCACGGGGGCCACCTCTCGGAGGGGTACGTGCACGGCCTGAACCACGTCGCCGAGGCGGTCAGCCAGTTGCGCGGCGATGCGGGCAGCCGCCAGGTCGCCGGTGCGAGCGTCGCGCTCTCGACCGCGCAGCCCGGCTACGTGTCGGGCACGAGCTCCGCGCTCCTGCTGCGGCGGGACGCGTGATGGTCGGCTCGCGCCCGGACGAACGCCCGCTCCCGAACGTCGACCGTGACTCGTTGCCGTGGTGGGAAGCCCTCGCCCGCCACGAGTTCGTGCTGCAGCGCTGCAGCGACTGCCGGGCCTGGCGCTGGCCGGCCCGGGCCATCTGCAACCGGTGCGCGTCGTTCGACTGGCGCTGGGAGCCGGCGTCGGGCAGCGGGACGATCGCCAGCTGGGTCGTCACCCATCACGCGTTCCTCCCCGGATTCCAGGCGCCGTACGCCGTCGTCACCGTGCGCCTCGCCGAGCAGGAGGACCTGATGCTCATCGGGGGTCTCGCCGCGGGCGTGCCCGATTCGGCGCTGCGCATCGGCGTCCCCGTGACGGTCGAGTTCGACGACATTGCCGGAGCCGATCCGCCGCGCGCGCTGCTGCGCTGGAGGCTCGCGTGACCGCCGCTCCCACGTTCGGCGTTGTCATCCCCAGCTATGGGCCGTTCAGCGACCCGAAGGCGATCTGGGAGGCCGTCGCGGCGGCGGAGGACCTCGGCTACCGCGAAGTCTGGTTCGGCGACCACATCGTGGTGCCGCCGTACGCGGCCGCGCTGACCCCGCCGGACTGGTTCGACGCGCTCGCGCTCTGCATGGTGGGGCTGGGGCGCACCCGCCGGTTGCGCTTCGGCACCGACGTGCTCGTGACCCCGTACCGGCCTCCGGTAGTGCTTGCGAAGCTGGCGGCGTCGGCGGATCGGCTGAGCGGCGGACGGCTCACTCTCGGCATGGGGGTCGGCTTCCTCGAAGGTGAGTTCGAGGCCCTTCAGGCCCCTCCGTACGCCGAGCGCGGCGCCGTCACGGACGAGTACCTCGCGGTGCTGCGGCTGCTGTGGGAGTCGGCCGGCCAGGCGGTCTCGTTCGAGGGCCGGTGGGTGCGGTTTCGCGACACCCTCTTCGGCCCGGCGCCGGTCCAGACCCCGCTGCCGCTGCTGGTCGGCGGCAACGGCGAGCGGGCCCACCGGCGGGCGGCCCGGCTCGGCGACGGCTGGCATCCGCTGTTCCCCGACCCCGCGGCCTATGCCCGTGGGCGCGAGCGCATCGCCGCCCTGCGCGGCGACCTGTCCGGCTTCACGTTCTCTTACTCCTGCCCGCAGACCCGGGTGCTCGACGACCCGGCCGCGGGTGCGCACGGCTACACCTACCGCGACTCCGTCGGGGAGCACGGGGCCCTGCCGGACGACTACTCCTACATTCCCGCCGTGCCGGCCGCGCCCGACGGCCGGTCGCGCTTCATGGGGACACCGGAGCAACTGGCCGCGGACATCGGCGCGTTCACGGCCGCGGGCGTGCAGAACTTCGCGTTACGGTTCAGCGTCGGGGCGCCGGGGGACTCGGCGAAGGATCTGATCGGGCAGCTCGAGCGCTTCGCGTCACGGGTCGTGCCATACGTTTGTGCAGCCGGCGAAGACACCGAAGGGCGGCGGGCATGAGGGCATGGGTGTGTCGAGCTGCTGGGCACCCGCCCGCGCTCGAAGACCTCGACGTTGCTGCGCCGCACGCCGGCGAGGTCCGCGTGCGCATCGCCGCGTCCGGCGTCTGCGGATCCGACCTCCACGTCCTTGCCGGCCGCAGCCCGGTCGCCCGCTTCCCGGTCGTCCTCGGACACGAGGGTGCCGGGATAGTGGCCGAGGTCGGCGAGGGCGTCACGGCGGTTTCGCCGGGTGACCACGTGGTGCTCGCGCTCTACGGGCCCTGCCTGTCCTGCCCGAACTGCCTCGCCGGTCGGCTCGTGCACTGCGACGGCCCCGCCCGGGTCAAGGCCATAACCGGTGAGATGGCCGACGGCTCGACCCGGCTGTCGCGCGGCGGTGAGATGCTCTATCCCTTCGTCGGCAGCGGCACGCTCGCCGAGGAGGTCGTGGTGCGGGCGAGCCAGCTGGTCCGCATCGACGACGACATCCCGCTGGACGTCATCTGCCTCGCTGGTTGCGGGGTGACGACCGGGCTCGGGGCGGTCTTCAACGTCGCGCAGGTCGCTCCCGGGGAGACGGTCGCGGTGGTCGGGTGCGGCGGGGTCGGGCTCTCAGCGGTGCAGGGAGCGCGGATCGCCGGCGCCGCCGCCATCGTCGCCGTCGACACCAATCCCTACAAGCTCGAGCTGGCGCTACGGATGGGGGCCACCGACGCGGTGCTGCTCGAAGACCAGGGCCTGCCGGCCGCCGTGAGCAGGCTCTGTCCCGGTGGGGTGGACGTGGCGCTGGAAGTCGTCGGCATCCCCTCGCTGGTCGCCGACGCCCTCGCCTCCACCCGGCCCGGTGGCCGGTGCGTGATGGTTGGTTCCCCACCCGCCGGTTCCCCGATCCCGGTGGACGGCAGGGTGCTGTTCTCCGAGCGGAAGCTGCTCGGATGCGTCGGGGGCAGCAACATCCCGGCACGCGATATCCCGCGGATTGTTGCGTTGTACCGCAGCGGGGCGTTGCAGCTCGACGAGCTCGTGTCGCAGCGATTCGCGCTGGCGGATGCCGCGCAGGCGTTCGCGGCGACCGAGGGCGGCCAGGTGGCCCGCAGTGTCGTGGTGATGGACGGGGCGGGCGCGAAGGGGCGTGCGGCATGAGCGAGGTAGCGGTGCTCGAGTACAGCAACTACATCGGCGGCCGTCAGGTCGCCGCCCGCAGTGGCCGAACCCTGGATGTCACCAATCCCGCGAACGGCCGGGTGTGGGCCCGCATCCCGGCTGGCGATTCCTTGGATGTCGATGATGCGGTGACCGCGGCCACGGCCGCCTCCGAAGGCTGGTCGCGGCTTGACGCGAAGCAGCGCGCGGGCCACCTGCGGGCGCTCGCGGAAGTCACCCGGGCGCACATCGCCGAGCTCGCGGATCTCGAGACAGCCGACACCGGGCGCGTGATCAAGGAGACGCTGTACGGGCATCTGCCGACGTGCGTGGAGATCCTGCACTTCTTCGCCGGCGCAGCGGACAAGCTTCACGGTGAGACGGTGAACGTCGGTCACGCGAGCTTCAACTTCACCCGCCGAGAGCCGCTCGGGGTCGTCGGGCTCGTGCTGCCGTGGAATTCGCCGATGTCCCTGGTGACGGCGAAGGCCGGCGCCGCGCTCGCGGCGGGTAACACCGTCGTCGTGAAGCCGGCCGAGCAGGCTTGCTGCTCGATCCTGCGCTGGAGCGAGCTGGCCGCGGAGGCCGGCCTCCCGCCCGGGGTGTTCAACGTGGTCACCGGGCTGGGTCCGGAGGCGGGTGACGCGCTCGTACGCCATCCGGGTGTCGCGCGCATCAGCTTCACCGGCTCCACCGAAACGGCACGGGTGCTGTTTGCTGCCGCCTCGGGCACGTTGAAGCAGCTGCACTTCGAACTCGGCGGCAAGTCGCCCAACATCGTCTTCGCGGATGCCGATCTCGCTGCGGCGACGGTCGGCGTCACCCGTACCGGCATCTTCACGGCGAACGCGGGTCAGTCCTGCATCGCGGGATCCCGGATTCTGGTGCAGCGCCCGGTGTTCGACGAGATGCTCCAGCGCATCACGGCCGTCGCCGAGAAGCTCGTCGTGGGCGATCCGACCGACGAGGCGAGCGACATCGGCGCGATCGTGTCGCCGGCACAGTTGGCGCGGGTGCGCGCTTACGTCGAGCACGGCCGCGGTGACCCTGGTTTGGAGCTGCTTTTCGGGGGTCGGACGACGCCGGAGCTTTTCGGCCCCGGTCACCCGCTCTCCGGGGGATGGTTCGTCGAGCCGACCCTCTTTCGTGCGGCCGGTAACGAGTCGCGCCTGGCACAGGAGGAGATCTTCGGCCCGGTTGCGGTCATGATGGCGTTCGACACCGAGGAGGAGGCCCTCGCGATCGCAAACGGCACCGACTACGGCCTGGCCGCGGGCGTCTGGACGTCGGACCTGAGCCGGGCCCATCGCATGATCCGCGACTTGGACGCGGGCAATGTGTGGGTCAATGCTTACCCGCGCATCCACTTCGCGCTGCCGTTCGGCGGGGTCAAGGACAGCGGGTTCGGCAAGGATTCCGGTTGGGAGAGCGTGCTTGAGAACACCCGGATCAAGACGGCCTGGATCGATCTGGCGTGACCCGGGCTTCCGGTGAGCTGACGCCGGGGCCGGCGCTCGCGGGCAGCGTCGCGCCGCTTGACGGGGCCGACCCGGGCACCGGGAGCTACGCCTGGGTCGTCTTCTCGGTCACCAGCCTCGGGGTCCTGCTCACCGGGCTCAACGCCAGCATGCTCGAAGTGGCGTTGCCGGTGGTGGCGCGCCACTTCCACGCGAGCGCTACCGCAGCAACTTGGATCCTGCTGTCGTACCTGCTCGCCAGTACCGTGCTGATCCTGCCGTTCGGGCGGCTCGCCGACATCATCGGGCGGCGCAGGCTCTATCTCGCCGGGCTCGGATTGCTGACGCTCGCGGGCCTGGTGGCCGGGTGGGCACCGGACGTGCAGGTGCTGATCGGCGCGCGGGTGGCGCAGGCGGTCGGCGCCGCCTCGATCATGGCCAACACGACCGCGCTGCTGACGGACGCGTTCATCGGGCCGCGCCTCAGTTTCGGCCTCGGGATGAATGTGACGGTGGCCGGTGTGGGGCTGGTGGCGGGCCCCGCGCTCGGCGGATGGCTCGCCGACAGCCTGGGCTGGCATGCGGTGTTCTGGTTCAACGTGCCCATCGGGGTACTCAGCCTGGTTTGGGCGGCAACCTCGCTGCGTGACATGGCGCGGCCGGTCACCCGTGAACCGTTCGATCTGCGCGGCGCCGTGCTGGCGCTTGCCGTGATCGGCTCGTTCATCTTCGCGATCGCGCTCGGTGGCACCCACGGCTGGACGGTCTGGCCGGTGCTGCTGTCGATCGCGATCTTCGTCGTCGGAGCCCCGACTCTCCTCCTGAGCCAGCGGCGCGCGCCCTTCCCGCTGATCGACCTGGAACTGTTCGCCAACCGCGAGCGGGCCATCGCTTTCGCGGTGACCTTCGTGCTGGCGCTCGCTCGCTTCAGTCTGGTGCTGCTGGTCGCGCTCTACCTGCAGGCGGCGCACGGGTGGACGGCGCAGCACACCGGGCTCATCATCGTCCCCGCAGCATTCGGCATGATGGTCGCTTCGCCGTTCGCGGCCCGGCTGGCCCGCCACTTCTCGGCGCGGATCGTCGCCACGGCCGGGCTCGCGATCACGGCGGGGGGTCTTTTCTACTTGTCGGTGCAGCTCGATCCCCATACCGGCACCGCGGCGCTCACCGGTGCCCTGAGTGCAGTGGGGATCGGGTCGGGGCTGTTTATGACTCCCAACACCAGCTCGATCATGGCGAGCGTCACCGTCGGCCGGCGCGGGGTCGCGAACGGGTTGCGCTCGATGCTGCAGAGCGTCGGAACCGTGACCGGCACCGCGCTGTGCCTCGCGATCGTCACCCGGCCGCTGGAGCCCGCCGAGCAGTCCGCGGCCTACGCCGGCACGCTGTCGAAGCTCTCCGCGCACACGCTGCCCGCCTTCACCAGCGCCTACCACCAGGCGCTGCTCATGCTCGCCGTGGTGACGAGCGCTGGTGCGCTGGCGTCGCTGCTGCGAAACCCTGCGCCGACCTCCTAGCCCGCCGGGGTGCCGACCTCGCGGCGGGCCTCCGCGGTCTGGGCGTTGGCCGGCGCCATCACGATGAGGCTGTCGACGGCGAGGGCACCTTCCGCGGTCACCACCACCGGGTTCAGGTCGAGCTCGGCTAGGCGGGGGCCGGCGAAGGACGCGAGCGCGGCGACACCCTCGATGATGTCGAGCAGTGCCTCGATGTCGGCCCGCGCCCGGCCACGCGCACCGGCCAGCAGCGGGTAGCCGCGCAGGCTGGTAACCATCTCGCGGGCGTCCTCGCGGTCGATGGGCAGCGGCCGGGTGGCGACGTCGCGCAGCACCTCGGCGAAGATGCCTCCGGTCCCGACCGTGACGGCGGGGCCGAGCACCGGATCGTTCACCACCCCGACGATCATCTCGACGCCTGCCGGAACCTGCTGCTGGACGAGGATGCCCTCGATGTGGGCGACGGGCGCCCGCTCGGTCGCCCGGGCGAGCAGCTCGCTCGCCGCGGCGCGCACGTTGTCCTTCGTACCCACCCCGACACGGACCAGGCCGAGATCGGACTTGTGGGGGATGTCGGGTGAGGCGACCTTGAGCACCACGGGGTAGCCGAGGGCGAACGCGGCCTGTGCCGCCGCCTCGGGGGTCGGTGCCAGCGAGGCGGCGGGCAGCTGCACGCCGAACGCTTCGAGCAGCGAGCGGCTGCTCCCCGCGTCGAGCACGCCGCTCTTGGAGAGCGCCTCACCCACCTGGGGGGGGAGCCCGCCGGGGCGCGGCGGGTGCGCTCGCGGCCGGTAGCCGGCGGCGCGGCGGGTGCGCTCCGCCCAGCTGCGCAGCGCGCCGAAGCAGCCGCGGAAGGAGCGGAAGAGCGGGACGCCGCTCGCCACCAGATCGTGGAAACCCTGCTCGTCGGTCTGGTAGGAGTTCCAGGTGGCGACGATCGGAACGGGCAGCGTGTCGGCGAGCGCTCGAACGTCGGCGGCGAGGTTGTCGGTCATCTCGCCGACGGCGCCCGTCAGGCCGACCACGACGATGTCGACGTTCGGGTCCTGAGCGAGCAGGGTGAGCAGGCGCCGCCGCTGCTCCGGCGGGGAGGTCAGTAGGAACGTGCCGCCGTTGTCGACCGGATTGGACACGCTCAGGTAGTCCGGCAGCAGCTCGCGCATCGCCGCCTGCGTCGACGCTTCCAGCTGGGGCACGGCGAGTCCCGCCGCTTCCGCGATCTCCGCCATGAGCGTGCCCGAGCCGCCGGAGATCGAGTACAACCCGACCCGGGTACCGGTGCCGGCCGGGAGCTTGGCGAACAGCGCGGCGGTATCGAGCAGCTCGTCGAGGTCACGGACCCGGCTGACCGCGTACTGGGCGAACAGGCCGTCGACGACGGCGTCCGAGCCGGTGAGGTGACCGGTGTGCGACGCGGCCATGCGCTGCCCGGCCGCGGTGCTGCCGATCTTCAGCGCGACCACGGGCTTGCCGGCCAGCGCCGCCGCGTTCAGTGCCCGGCGCAGCTTCGCCGGATCCCTGAAACCCTCGAAATATCCTGCGATCACTGAGGTTTCGGGGTCGCCGGCGAAGTACTCGATGAAGTCGGCGGCCTCCAGATCGACCTCGTTACCGGTCGGGACCCAGCGCGAGAAGCCCACCCCGAACAGTGCGCCCTGCACCACCGGGCGGCCCTGGTGGCCGCTTTGCGTGACGAGCCCGATCTTGCCGCCACGAAGGCCCGCGACCTCGGGCATGCGCTCGAAGGCGTTCGTGTTCGTGTTCGGCCCGAAGACGCGAACGCCGTGCGCGGCGGCGGTCTCGGCGAGCTGCATCTCGAGCTCGGCACCCTCCCGCCCGGTCTCGCTGAAACCGGCGGTGAACACCAGCACGTAGGCGATGCCCTTGCGCCCGCATTCGTCGACCACCGCGGGGACGGCGGCGGCGGGGACGTTCACGATCGCGAGGGCGACCGGATCGGGGATGTCGAGGACGCTGGGGTGGATGGGCACCCCGTCGACCGTGCCGCCCGCCGGATGCACCAGGTGGACGTGGCGGCAGCCGTAGCGCGCGCGGATCGGGTCCAGCAGTTGCGCCGCGGTGCCCTCCCGCTTGACGCGCCCGATCACAGCCACGCTCTCGGGGTGGAAGAACGCCTCCAGATCGCGGCGGGTCTGCACTGTCGTTCCCCTACTGTTGCTCGCGGCGCGCGACCGCGACGCTTTGCATCTCGCTCTGCACGAAGCTGGTGAGCGCGACGGCATGCAGGCCCCCGAGCCCGCCACAGACCACGGGGACGAATTGGTCGGGACGGCCCGCGAGGCGGACCCGGCCCTGCGCGTCGACCCTGCCCTTGTCGTGAAGCACCTGCTGGTTGTTCGGCTGGAACAGCTCGATCGGCTGCCAGGCGTTCTCCCACAGGCATTCCTGGAACGACTCGATGTCGCGGAATGCCGCGCCGAGCCGGCCGGCCCATATCGGATTGACCAGTAGCACCAGCTGCCCGCTGTCGCCGGTGAGCTCGAGGTACCAGTTGTTCATCGGGAAGGCGAGGCTCTTGGCGATGGTGTAGGCCAGGTCACCGGCATCGTCGTTGTTGACGTCGGCGAGCGGGAGCGTGCCCTTGCCGCCGTGGGCCGTGACGACTTCCTGCCTCGCGCAGAACCCGCGACGCTCGGCAAGCGAGGGCCACGGGGAGCGCTCCTCCCACTCACCGAAGCACAATCCGAAACGCGCCGGCTGCCCGAACACGGTGCGCGAGGTCTCGCCCGCCCGCTGCCCCCCGACGTTGCGCAGGCACAGCGAGAGGGCGCGCCCGATGGTCATCGAGCCGCGCCCGGCGGCCCCGCCGAGACAGCCTGCCCGGTAGTCGATGTGCAGCGTGTCGCGGCTCGGTCCGTTGACGATGAGCATCGGGAAAACGCTCGACGTCGTCGTCGTGAGTCCGAAAGCATTCCATTCGGGCACCAGGACCGCCGACAGGCCGGCGATGACCAGGGGAAAGGCGGCGGGTTGCACGCCGGCCATGGCGGCGTTGACGGCGACCAGCTCGACGGTGGCGGTGCCGAACCGCGGAGGGACGTCACCGAGCACCGTGTCCGGCGTCAGCGGGGTGGCGGCCAGCAGCTGCTCGATCCGCTCGTCGGTGGGTGGCAGCAGCGGCACACCGTCGCCCCAGCCCTGCTCCATCGACAGCTCGTAGAGGGCCACCGGATCGGCCGCGACCTCGACGACCGGACTGCGGAGGGCGCTCGTCATGCGGCCGCTCCCAGAAGCTCGAGGAACTTCGGGTAATAGTCGGCGGCGATCCGGCGCAGCTCGGACTCGGCGCGCGCCTCCAGCGGGTAGGGGAACACCAGCATCTTCAGCGAGGCATGGCCGAGGAAGCGGGCCATGTTGCGGCCGTGCTGGGCGAACTCGTCGCATACCGCGACGATCGCCGGCTTGCCCGTCTGCTCCAGGGTGACCGCGTCGTGGACGCTGTTGGAAGTGCAGGACCCGCAGGTGCCGAGACCGGAGATGCCGCAGTCGATGTCCTTGGCCCAGAGCTGCACATCGGCCCGGGTCTGCTCGCCCTCCTCGCCGACGCGCCCGCCTGCTTGCAGCACGACCGGCTCCGCGCCGTCGCGGCGCAGGTAGCGCTCCCACTCATCGACGATGAGCATCCAGGAGCGCCAGGACCCCTCGTGGCGCAATCCGACGCGCAGGCCGGCAACGGGACGGTTCAGCGTGTACGCGGTGGCGCCGGTTTCTTCCCGCGGGGCCGCCGTGGGCAGGCGGATCGCCCATGTGGACGAGGTGGACGAGGAGGGCGCAGCGGTGTCAGCTTCCATTGCCGCCTGCCACCCGAGGATCGCGAAGGACGAGCTCGAACTCGGTGGGCACGCGCCGCGCGATGGCGTCGGAGACGATCTGCTCGAGCAGGGGAGCGGGCAGCACGCACTCGGCGCAGGTCGCATCCGTCACGTCGAGCGCGACCTCGATGCGCGCCGTGGCCGGATCGGCCTCGATCAGCCTGAGGTCAGCGCCGTCGGCCTGCAGCATCGGTGCGAGCTCGGCGACGGCCTCGCGAACGGCTTCCGGGTCCATGAGCCAAGGTTCCTCTCAGGCGGGCGGGCGTCCTGTAAAACTATGTGCGTAGCTCACGCAATGCAACGTTCCCGGTGCGCCCGCCCGGGTCAGCGGCGTGCCGGCACGATCAGCTCGATGTTGAGCCCATCGGGATCGACGAGATGGACCGACGTTCCCTCGCCCGACTCGACGAGCCCGCCGTGCGCGATGCCGGCGTCGGTGAGCTTCTCGGCCCAGCCTGCCAGCTCCTGCAGCGTCGTGATGCTGAACGCCAGATGGTCGAGGCCCGCGCCCGGTGACGGCTCAGCCTGGCCGGCTCCGTCGCCTTCGAGGGGGGACAGCACGATCGCGAACCGGCCACCGGCCCCGGCCATCGCCAGGTAACCCTTCTCGGCCGCACCGGCGAACGGCTGCAGGCCGAGCGCGGTGGAATACCACTGGGCGCTGCGCGCGATGTCGCCGACGTGAAGCTGCAGGTGGGAGAAACCGCTGACCGGACTGTCCATAGGGGTATTGAAGCCCGAGCCGGCTTCAGTCCGAAACGGCGGCCCCCGCCAGGGCCGTCAGCACGGCAGCGATCGCCGTCCGCGTCGCCTCGGTGGTCACGAGCCCCTCCTGGCCGATCTCGCCTCGACCCACCGGAATATGGACGCACGCGGCCTCGACCACCCGGGCGTCGGTGTAGCGCAGCACCGTCGCGAGTTCGGCGTGTGCCCCAGACGCGCCGTTGGGCATGGTCGAGATGTTGATCCAGCCGGTCGGCTTGGCCGAGATTTCCGTGCCGCCGACGGTCCAGTCGAGCAGGTTCTTCAACGAGCCCGGCAAAGCACCGGCGTACTCGGGCGTGCAGAACAGCATCGCATCAGCCGACTCGATGGCCAATCGCAGTGCTCGCACCGGCTCGGGCAGCGGCGGCCCATCGAGATCCGGGTTGAAGTGGGGAAGGGAGGTCATGACGTCGTAGATCGACGCCATGACGCCCCACGGAGCGACGGCAACCGCGGTGTCGAGCGTCGCCCGATTGCTCGAGCCCTGCCGGACGCTGCCGCAAATCAGCAAGATCTGCGTCATGTCGCGACGGTAGCCGGTCAGGGAGCGATCAGCCCGCGGGCTTGCTTCGCGCGCAGCACGCGCAGGGCGGCCTGGTTGACGATCGCTCGGAAAGTGGGGTTGGCCTTCGCGTAGGCCAGGACCGTGTCGTACATCGTGGGAATCGTGCTGGGGTCGACGTTGAGGACGATGTCGCCGCCCGAGGCGATGAACAGCAGCGCCCGGGTGGCCGGCGTGTAAGCGGCGACCTGCCGGGCCGCGCCCAGGTCGTCACTGATGACGACGCCGCCGAAGTGCAGGTCGCCCCGCAGGATGGTGTTGATGATGAAGGGCGAGAAGGCGGCGGGATTGTGGGGGTCGATACGCGAGTAGATCGCCGTCGACATCATCACGAACTGGGCCCCGGCGTTGATCGCCGCACCGAACGGCGTGAGGTAGGGATCGCCTCGCGTGGTGATCGAGTCGACGACCCCGCTGCTGACGTCGGTATTGGCGCTGACCCGCCCGAGGCCCGGGAAGTGCTTGAGCGTGGAGGAGACGTCAGCGCCTGACATGCCTTGCACGAAGGCCGTTCCGTGCGCGGCCACCGTCGCCGGCGTGAAGCCGAACTCGCGCTGGTAGTTACCGATCGGCGGGTTGTAGTACGACGGGCTCGGCACGGTGTCCATCACCGGTGCCAGGTCGAGGTTGACCCCGGCGGCGCGCAGTTGACGGCCCCAGGCCCCCGCGTCGGGCCGCAGGGCGGAGGAACTCAGCGACCCCTGGGAGAGGGCGCTCGGGATCGCCGAGAAGCCCGGCCCGTTCAGCACCTGCACCTGGCCGCCTTCCTGGTCGGCGGCGACGAGGAGCGGGACGCCGGCGGTCGCCGCGTTGGTGGTCCGCCACTGCAGTGCGTTGGTGACGTTCGCGGTCGCGGCAACGCCCTGATAGCTGCGTGACGTCAGGACGATGTTCCCGATGTGGCGGCTGGTGATTTCCGCGGCCACGGTCGGGTCGGCAGATGTCGCCGGTGTGCCCACCATGAAGAGCTGGCCGACCCGCTGTTCCAGGGTCATACGCGCCAGGACGCCCGCCGCGCCGCCTTTCGGCACCGGGACGCATGCGACCGCGAGCAACCCGGTCGAGACGAGGACGGCTACGGCTGCGCGCATCCGGGACAATCGCCGGGTGCCCGCAGGCCCCCACCGGCACGACATCTTCACTACAGGGACCTAACACCACAAATCACGGGGAGGCGACCCGCCGCGCGGAGTCGAGCCGGTGTCAGTCCGGCAGTCAGTCGCTGCTTCGAACCAACGCTGCCGGCGACAGCTCCGACACCGACGCGTACCCCGCCAGCCCCACCTGCAGGTCGAGGTCGGCGAGCAGGCTGCGCAGCACGTGATGCACGCCGTCCTCACCCGCGACGGCCAGCCCGTGCACGTACGGGCGCCCGATCAGGACGGCGTTCGCGCCCAGCGCCAGCGCCTTGGCGATGTCCGCGCCGGTGCGTACGCCGCTGTCGAACAACACCTGCAGGCCGTTTGCCGCCGCGACGACCCCGGGGAGCGCATCCAGCGACGCGACAGCGCCGTCCACCTGGCGGCCGCCGTGGTTGCTGCAGATCACGCCCTGGACCCCGGCGTCGGCCGCCCGGCGCGTGTCGTCGGGATGCTGGATGCCCTTCAGGATGATCGGCAGCGCGGTGATCTCGCGTAACCACGACAGATCGGCCCAGGTGAGCGTCGGATTGTTGAAGACGCGGACGAACTTCAGCACCGCCGCGTTCGGGTCGGCCGGATCGAGGTCGGCGTTGAAGACGGGGTCGCTGACGTAATTGGCGATGCCGATGGACTGCAGGAAAGGCAGGTAGGCGGTCTTCAGATCGCGCGGGCGCCAGCCCAGCTGCCAGGTGTCCAGCGTGACCACGATCGCTTCGTAGCCGGCCTGCTCCGCCCGGGCGACGAACGATGCGGCCAGCTCACGCTCGGCCGGCCAGTAGAGCTGGTACCACTTTGGCCCGGCGCCGGCCGCGGCCACTTCCTCCATCGCGGTCGACGAGGCCGTCGACACGACGAAGGGCACCCCGAGGCGTCCAGCCGCACGCGCGACGGCAGGCTCGGCGTCCGGATGCACGATCGACAGCACCCCGACGGGGGCGAGCATGACCGGGGCCGGCATGGCCGTGCCGAGCACGCTCGTCGCGTGTGACCGGGCGGCCGGGATGCCGCGCAGCATCCGCGGCACCAGCTTCCAGCGCTGGAACGCGGCCCGGTTCGCCGCCGCGGTGTCCTCGACGCCGGACGCGCCCTCGACGTAGCCGATCGCCTGATCGGTCATCACCGAGAGTGCCGCGTCGCGCATCTCCCGCCAGTCGAACGGCAGCGTGGGCTGCTCGCCGAACAGCCCCTTCAGGTAGATCTCGTTCTGGAAGTCGGAGAAGGGTCCGGTCACGGCGTTCACCATGCCACCGATTGATCTTCTGATGGAGTCCAGCAGCGTCGCGTAAGCGTCTGAGCACGCTGGGACGTGCTGTCAGCCTTATTGGGTGTATGCCTATTGGCGGCGACCTGAGCTGCTGCTTTGCCCTCGGACAATACGCACAGGGGTATGCGTGGTGTCGTGGATTCCGTCGGGCGCGCTGCAAGCGAAACCCCGCCGCCGGTGAGGGCGACGGGGCTCGGTGTTACAGGCTCGCGCGGAGCTGTGTGAGCGCCTGAACAAGGCCACTGGTGTTGGTGGCGCAGGTGTCCCAGAGGACCGCGTCGGCGAGCTGCCACAGGTGCTGGTGTGCCAGTTTGTTGCGCATCGCGATCGGGTTGGCGAAGGGCTGGGAGCCACGGGGGACGCCCCGCAGTTCGCAGTAGCGGTTCAGCGAATGGCCGACGCAGACCCAGCAGTACGCGAGGCTGAGTCGGCGCTCGACTGAGGCGTCGAACTCGCCCCGACCGCGTGCGGTGAGACGGGTGATGACCGCCAGCGACTCCAGTGCTGCGTCGAGCTCGTCCGCCCCGACTGGGGCGCCGCTCATGCTGCGCTGGTCGCCTCGAGAGGACGACCCGCCATGTGGGCGGCGCCGGGTGCCCCGGAGGGCGTGACGAAAACTTCTGCTCCGAGCAGCTGGGCTGCTGCGGCCTCGAAGCCTGCGACGTCGAAGTACGTTCGTCCTGGGGCGACGTCAGCGACGATGTTTCCCTGGCCGGCGTGGCGCAGGCCCGACAGGCCGAAGGTCTCTGCGAGCGCGCGTAGCTGCGCAGCTGAACGGTCCAGCTGCTCGTCCGTCGCTGGCTTCATGTTCTCGATTGTAGTAGTCATGGTGATGGTTTTCACCTCCTTCGGTAGGCACCGTGGGCGCCGCGGACTTCACCGACAGCAACACCCCGCCGGCGGAACCGAAGCTCAGCCGGGATACGGAGTCGCAGCAGCAGTAGCGGCCTGCACGGCAACGGTGCGCCGACGCGTTCGGCCGGCGGTACGGCGTTTCAGCTGAGCTGGCGTCCGCGGCGGCGCGGTGAGCGCTTCCAGCACGGCGACCAGGCATGCCACCTGCAGCCAGCTGGTCGCCGAGCCCAGCGTGTTCTCGAACGAGCGGGCCAGCCGACGGCTGCGAAGCAGCCGCCCGTGGGCGACCTCGACCCGCCAGGCGTACGGCAACGGCACGAAGCTGCCCTTCGGCCCGCCGTGGTAGACCCGCCGCACCTGCACTCCACTCGCCCGGCTGAGCTTGCCGGCGGCACGTACCGAAACTCCCCGGTCGACCAGCACCAGCTGCAGCCGGCCGGCCTGCCGGTTGCCTACCAGCTCCTCCAGCAGCGCCGCCGTCGTGTCGTTTTCGGACGTGGACGCCGGCAACACCCGGGCTGCCAACGGCAGCCCGGTCACGTCCACGGCGATGGCGCGCTTGGCGCCGTTCGTCGCCCCGTACGGACCGCCCCGGGTGTGAAACGTCTTGCCGCCGTTGGAGGCGCCGCGGGCGAGGTGGGTGTCCATGACGACCATCGACGGGACCGGCTCGGGCCGTCCCAGCCGGGTACGGGCGGTCCGGTGCAGCTGCGCCAGCATCCACGCCCAGGTGCCCTTGAGCGTCCATCGCCGAAACTGTGCCCAGACGCGGGTCCACGGGCCGTACTCGTGCGGCAGGCTGCGCCACTGGCAGCCGGTGTGGGTGATGTACAGAATGCCGTCGATGACCTGCCGCACATCGTCGCCGAACTTGCGGCCACGCTTACCGGGCGCGTTCACCAGCGGCCTGAGCAGCGCCCACTGCGCATCCGTCAGATCCGTCGAATAGCCCCGCACGCGCACTACCAGTGCATCGGCCATCCCGAAGCCCGGCTTTAGGCATACACCCAGTTACGCGAGCCGGTAGTCGCCGAACGGGGCGTCACGCTCGCTGAGAGCCTTCGTGAGCCCCTCCGAGGCGTTCGCGATGAAGTCCTGGAACGTCGGCTGGTGGACGGCCAGCGCGGAGATCTCGGTGCATGCCCGGATCGCGGCCCGCAGCCCCATGGCGTCCATCGCCCGGTGCACGTTGCGCTTGTTGAGCTGGACGATGTCGGTCGGGATGTTGGCGATCCGGCCGGCGATCTCGAGCACCCGAGCCTCGAGCTGCTCGGCGGGCACGGCCTCGTTGGCCCATCCCAGCCGGGCGGCTTCGATGCCCGTGATCGGGTCGCCGGTCGTCATCATCTGCATGGCCTTGCGCATCCCCAAGAACCAGGCGTGGAACTGCATGTCGGGGACGCCGAACCGCACGGCGGGGTAGCCCATCAGCGCATCCTCGGCGACGAACACCATGTCGCAGCCGGTCGCGAGCTCGCTTCCACCGGCCAGGCAGTAGCTGTGCACCTGCGCGATGACGGGCTTGGCCAGGTCCCAGATGCTCATCCACCCATCGGTCACGTTGCGCTGGAACTGCCCGTCGCCCGACGCGGAGAACCACGGGAGGTCCTGGCCCTCGTTGCCGCCGCCGAGGTCGTAGCCGGCGCAGAAGCACGTGCCCGCACCGCGCACGATCATGCAGCGAACCTCGGGATCCACGTCGGCCTCGCGCAGAGCACTGATGATTTCCCCGCGCAGCTTGTGGTTCAACGCGTTGCGCTTTTCCGGCCGGTTCAGGGTGATGCGTCGCACGCGCGGTGCCGGGTCGTCGATCAGGATCAGGTCGTAGCTCACGGGCTGGTCGTCTCCCTGTATCGAGGTTGTTCGCGGTGTCTTTCGATGCCGTGCGCGGCAGGCCGCACGACTGTAGACCCGGGCTGATCGTTCGTCAGCGGCGGATACGGTCGCGCTGTGACGATCACGACGGCCGAGATCGTCAGGGCCGTCATCGGGGTAGCGGCCCTGCTCGCGATCACGTACCTCGTGCTTCGGCTGGCGACGGTGCGGCTGGGCTGGGGGCCACTGGTCGCCATCGTTCGCGGCGGAGTGCAGCTGGCCTTCGTCGGGCTGGCGCTTCGGGGCGTGCTCAGCGCGCCGCCGACGGTGGCGCTGGCGCTGCTCGTCATGCTCGCGACGGCCAGCTGGACCGCGGCCAGCCGGCTCAAGGGCCTGGGCAAGGTCGGGCGCGTCGTCACGATCTGCTGCGTCGCCGGCTCGGCGGTGTCTTTGGTGACGGTGTTCGCACTCGACGTGCTGCCGTTCTCGGCGCGGTACGTCGTGGCGCTGTCGGGCATCGTCATCGGCAACTCGATGACCGGCGCGACGCTGGCCGGCCGGCACCTGCTGGCCGGCATGCTCGCGCGCCGCGACGAGATCGAAGGATGGCTCGCGCTCGGGGCCACCCCCCGGCAGGCGATACGCGACGTGGCCCGCACGGCTGCCGGTGAGGCGCTCGTCCCGGTGATGGACCAGACCCGCACCACCGGCTTGGTGACGCTACCGGGAGCGTTCATCGGCGCTCTGCTCGGCGGAGCCGATCCCACCCAGGCGGCGCGTTTCCAGCTGATCGTGCTGGCCGCGTTGCTCGCCACGCAAGCGGTCGTCGCCACGATGGTGGTGCACATGCTGGGGGCGCCGCTGCAACTGCCCGCGGATCCGGCGATGCGCGAGGTTCGCTAGCGGGCGGGCTGCCACGCGCGGGGACGGACTCGCCGCACTGCGCTGATGGCGTAGGAGGCGGCGAAGATCGCCGTCGCCACGGCCATGATGGCGAAGCTCGGCGGCAGCGAGGGAGCCGCGTAGGCCAGCGAAAGCCCCAGCCAGATCGCGGCGACCGAGAAGGCCGCCGACAGCCAGAGCGCCCGGTACGGGCGGTCGGTGAGGCGCAGGGCGGCGCCGGCCGGAGCGGCCAGCAATCCCAGCAGCAGCAGCGATCCGACGGCCTGGGTGGCCTCGGCGGTGGTCGCCCCGAGCAACGCCAGGAAGCCCGCCGCGAGCATCCTCACCGGCACGCCCCGCGCCGCCGCCACGGGCTCGTCGACGGACGCGAAGAGCAGCGGCCGGGCGATGGCCAGTACGGCGACGGCGACTCCCAGTCCGATGCCGGCGGCGACGTACGCCTGGCTCTTCGACAGGCCGAAGATCGAACCGAAGAGCACGGTGACGCCGGCCTTGCCGTCACCGCCGCCGCTGCGTGATGTCGTGTAGAGGGTCAGGAAGAGCACGCCCAGCCCGAGGATCCAGGCGAGGCTGCTGCCGATGACGACGTCGTCCGCGAGACCCGTGGTGCCCGACTCGTCCCAGTGCCGCCAGCGCGAGGGCGAAGCCCACGCACGCGACGAACAGCCCGACCCGCAGGTCGATCCCGGCGGCCAGCGCGGCGACGGCCCCGGTGAATGCGACGTGCGAGAGCGCGTCGCCGGCGAACACCTGGCGGCGCAGCACCACGAAGAAGCCCACCAGCCCCGACGCGAGGGCGATGAACGTTCCGGCCAGCAACGCATGGGCGATGAAGGGTTCGGAGAGCATGTGGCCGATGCCGGTGAACGGGTCCGAGGCGCGGGTGTACGGGGCCGCCGGTGTGGTCATGGCCGGGCCGTGGACAACGCAGCGCCCACTCGCGCCCGCCGGCCGCGCCACTGACGTCCGGCCTCCCAAAGCGCGGCGAGCACGTACGCGCCGAACCCGAACGACGTGATGTAGAAGCCGATCGGGTAGGTCGAGAAGTAGGCCACCGCCGAGTCCGAGCCAGGTGACCAGGACACCGATGGTGACCGCCAGCGCCAACGACAGCCGCGGGTCGACGGTCAGGCGTTGCGCCGCCGCGGCCGGCATGACAAGGAGTGCAAAGACCAGCAATGCTCCGGTGATCTGGCTGACCTCCGCGGTGGTGATGGCGAGCAGCAGCAGGAAGACGGTCGAGAGCAGCCGGGTCGGGACCCCGCGCGCGGCGGCCACGTCCGCGTCCACGGAGGCGAAGACGAGCGGCCGTCCGATCACCACCAGCACGCCGAGGGCGACGACCGAGAGCACCAGCAGCGTCAGCACCTGCGAGTTGGTGATCCCGAGAAAGCTGCCGAACAGCAGCGCATTGACCCCGCCCAGAAAACCCTTGAAGAGGCTGACGAAAAGCAGGCCCAGCGCGAGGGCGAACGCCTGCAGGACCCCGATGACCGACGACTCCTCGCGCCGCTCGCGTCCCGTACGGGGCACGGCCGCCAGGATCAACGCCGCCGCGATGCAGAACGCGAAATAGCCCGTCGCCGCCGACAATCCGAGCCAGACGGCACCAGCAGCGCCGGGAAAGCCGACCACCGACATCGTGTGCCCGGCGAACGACTGCCCCCGCAGGACCATGAACCACCCGACGACCGCCGCCAGCACCGCAACGATCGTCCCGGCGAGCATCGCGTTCTGCATGAACGGAAACGCGAGCAGGTGCCGGACGTCGGCTACCAGGTTCCAGGTCAGGTTCGGCTCTCCCGTCACGGGTGTCCCCCGTCGATGTGATGGTGAAGCGCGACGCCGGTGTCCGGCTGACCCACGACGACCAGGGCTCCGTTCGAGGTCTTCAGCACCTCGATGGGCGTGCCGTAGAGCCGGCTGAGGGTCTCGCTCGTGATCACGTCCGCCGGCGATCCCTGCACCGCGCTTCCCCGCGCGACATAGATGACCCGATCCAGGTAGCTGAGGATGGGGTTCACGTCATGGGCGACGATCATCACGGTCACGTGCTCGCGGGTGCAGATCCGCCGGATCAGCGCGGCGATCGAGGCCTGGGTCGTGAGGTCCAGGCTGTCGAGCGGCTCGTCGAGCAACAGCAGCGCGGGCCGGTGGGCCAGTGCTTGCGCGATGAGCAGGCGCTGCTGCTCGCCTCCGGAAAGCTCCCCGATCGGGCGGTGCGCGTACGCCTGCGCGCCGACGAGGTCGACGAGTTCGGCGACCCGGGCGGCGGCCGCGCGGTGCGTGCGTCGCCCTTGCAGCAGCGGGAAACCCCAGCGCGCCCCGTCCAAACCGAGCCGCACGATGTCGACCCCGCGCATCCGAAGGGTGGCGTCGAAGCTGCGTCGCTGGGGCAGGTAGCCGATGTCGCTGCTGGCCGATCCTGGCTCGCGCCCGAGGATGCGCGCGCTTCCTGCGGACAGGGGGAGCAGCCCGAGCGCCGCTTTGATGAGCGTCGACTTGCCGGCGCCGTTCGGGCCGAGAATGGCGACGAACTCTCCCTGCGCGACGCTGAGGTCGACCCCGCTCCAGATCGCGCGGCCGCCGACCGACACGGCCGCGTCGCTGAAGCTGACCGCCGGATCCGCGGCGGCGGTCATGCCTTCACCGCCTTGGCCAGTGCCTGCTCGATGCCGCTGAGCTGGACCGACTGCCAGTGCTGATACGTGGTCGAGGCGGGCACCATCGTTTCGGTGATGCTCGCGATCGGGATGTGCTCCGCCCGGCACGAGGCGAGCTGCGCCTGGACGTCAGGAGTCGCGTTCTGGCTGTTGTAGACGTAGATGCTGATCTCATGCGTGGCGATCTGGCGGTCGATCGTGCGCTTGTCCGCGGCGGAGACGTCGCTTCCCTCCGAGATCGCCCGCAGGAACCTCGGCGGGGTGACGAGGCGCAGGCCGAGGGCCGGCGCCAGCATCGCGAAGATGGATTCGGATGCGCCGACCGCCGTTCCCGAGTAGCGCTCCTTGATGGCGGCGAGGAGCTCGTTGTACTGCTTGAGCCCGGTCGACTCGTAGAGCTGCTGCCGGTGGGCGAAATTGCCGGTGGGATCGAGCTTTTCGAGGTCGCGGGTCAGTGCTGCCATGAACGTACGGACGTCTGCCGGGTTGTACCAGAGGTGTGGATTGTCACCGTCCTTCGCGCCGACGAGCTTGCCGACGTCGATCACCAGCGGCCCCGGGGAAGCGGCGAGCAGGGTGGTGGCCCAGGGGTCGTACCCGACGCCGTTGACGATCACGAGATCGGCACCTGCCATGGCACGCGCGTCGGCCGGGGTCGGCTCGTAATCGTGGGGATCGGCGGCCGGGTTGGTGATGACGGCGGTGACGCTCACGGCGCTGCCGCCCACTTGCTGGGCGATGCTGCCCCAGAAGTTCTCGGCTGCGACGACCCTCAGCGCGCGGCCGACGACCGGGCCGGACCGGTGCGCGCTCGCGTCGGCACACGAGACGCCGGCGGCGAGCAGCGCTCCCACGAGAGCGACGACGGCCAGCCTGGTGCGCACCGCCTCAGCTTAAATTGAAACGGTTCCCGATACAAATGACGATGGCGCTCAGTCGAACGGCAGCCCGTGAGGCGCCTGGAGGGCGAGCAGCGCCTCGGCCCGGTGAGTGATCTGCTGGCTGTAGCCGGGGCTGGTGGGGATGAGAAACTGCCCGGTGCGGACGGCGTCCAGCACCAGATCGGCGACGTCCAGCGGGTCGGCGCCGGTCTCGCTCTGCTTGGCGAGCATCTGGTCGACGAACGCCGCGTCCGGTGCGCCCAGCCCGTCGGCAAAGCTCTCCGGGCGGTTGCGGGTGGACTCCGCTATCCGCGTGTTGACGGCGCCGGGCACCAGCACGGACGCCCCGATGGCCGCGTTGGCGGCGGCCAGGTCGTGCGCCAGGCACTCGCTCAAGCCGAGCGCCGCGAATTTCGAGGTCGTGTACGGCCCGCTGTAGGCGTTGCTCACGACGCCGGCCAGCGACGAGGTGTTGACGATGTGGCCGGGCTCTCCCGACGCGATCATCCGGGGCACGAATGCCCTGATTCCATGGATGATTCCCCACACGTTCACGCCGAGTACCCACTCCCAGTCGGCGACCGTGCGCTCCCACAGCACCCCGGCCTGAAAGACGCCGGCGTTGTTGCAGAGCAAGTGCACGGCGCCGAACGTGTCGTACGCCCGCGCAGCGAGCGCCTCGACCGCGGCACCCTCGCTCACATCGGTCACGACGCCGATCACCGTGCTGCCGGGAGCGACCGAAGCGACGGTCTCGTCGAGCGCTCCGGCCTCGACATCGGCGGCGACGACGCGCATCCCTGCTTGGGCGCAGCGCTGGACCAGGCCGCGCCCGATGCCGCTGGCGGCACCCGTCACGACGGCCACCTTGTCGGAGAGTTCGGCGAGCACGGGACCTCCAGGTGAAGCTCAAGCGGGCATGATCGGCGCGGGCCGGCCGACCAGTGGGCCCATCGTCGCAGCAGGCGATAGGGGCGGGCAGGCGCGGGTAGCAATCGGTCAACGGGCGCTAACGTCGCGGGCGACAATATTGGGCGAGTAGGAGGCCAACGCCCGGGGAAGTGGCTGGCTGGCCGGGCTCGACCGGGAGTTGAATGGTCGACATGGGCGAATTGACCGGTCTCGAACTGCGCAGAACAGTGGACTACTGGAACGCCGCCAACTATCTGACGGTTGCCCAGATCTACCTCGCGGAGAACGCGCTGGTACGCGAGCCGCTGCAGGCCGCGCACGTCAAACCCCGGCTGCTGGGCCATTGGGGCACCTCGCCGGGGTTGAACCTGGTGTACGCCCACCTGAACCGGCTGATCCAGCGCACCGGCCAGCAGACGCTCTACGTCGCCGGCCCGGGTCACGGCGGTCCCGCGCTGGTGGCCAACGTGTACCTGGAGGGCACCTACAGCGAGGTTTACCCGCACATCACCGAGGATGCCGCGGGCGTGCGGGCTCTTGCCCGCCAGTTCTCCACGCCTGACGGCATCCCGAGCCATGTCAGCGTGCCGACTCCGGGCTCGATCCATGAGGGCGGCGAACTCGGCTACGCGCTGATCCACGCGTTCGGTGCCGCCATGGACCATCCCGATCTGCTGGTGGCGTGCGTCGTCGGTGACGGGGAAGCCGAGACCGGCCCGCTCGAGGGATCGTGGAAGGGAACCCGCTTCCTGAACCCCCGCCGCGACGGTGCCGTCCTCCCGATCCTGCACCTGAACCAGTACAAGATCGCGAACCCGACGGTGCTCGGCCGCACCGATCCCGAGGACGTCCGGCACCTGCTGAATGGCCATGGCTACGAGGTCTTCGAGGTCACCGGCAGCGACGTCGACCAGGTCCATCGCGATATGGCCGCCGTGCTGGAGGAGGCGCACGACCGCATCCGGGGAATCTGGGACGCGGCGCGCGATCCGGGTGCCGGCCCGCTCGTCGATCTTCCGCGCTGGCCCGCCATCGTGCTGCGCACCCCGAAGGGCTGGACCGGCCCCAAGGTGGTGGACGGCGTCCCGATCGAGGGCACGTTCCGGGCCCACCAGGTGCCGCTCTCGAAGGTGCGCGAGAACCCGGAGCACCTGCACATGTTGGAGGAGTGGCTGCGGTCATACGAGCCTGAACGGCTTTTCGACGGCACCGGCCGGCTCATCCCTGAGCTGGCCGAGCTCGCCCCCGAAGGTGATCTGCGGATGGGCGCCACCCCGTACGCCAACGGCGGGCGGCTGACCGTCGATCTCCAGCTGCCGGACTGGCGCAAGTACGCCTTCGAGGTCGACCAGGAGCGCCGGGGGAGCACGTTCGAGGAGCCCACGCGGGCGCTCGGAAAGGTGATGCGCGACGTCTACGTCAGCGATCCGCACACGTTCCGGGTGTTCAGCCCGGACGAGCTGACCAGCAACCGGCTCGGGGCCGTACTCGAGGTCTCCGACCGCTGCCTGGTGACGCGCATCGATCCGCTCGACGATCGGGTGTCGCCCGAGGGACGCGTCATGGAAGTGCTGTCGGAGCACCTGTGCCAGGGATGGCTCGAGGGCTACACCCTGTCCGGCCGGCACGGCCTGTTCGCCACCTACGAAGCGTTCGCGATGGTGTCGGCGTCGATGCTGGTGCAACACGCGAAATGGCTGCAGGAGGCGGAGAAGCTCTCCTGGCGTGAACCCGTGCCGTCACTGAACATCCTGCTGACATCTACCTGCTGGCGTAACGACCACAACGGCTTCAGTCACCAGGGTCCCGGCCTGCTGGACACGGTCATGCCGCTCGGCGCAGGAGTCGTGCGTGCGTGGCTGCCACCGGACGGCAATTGCCTGCTGTCCATCGCCGATCACTGCTTCCGCAGCCGCAACCACGTGAACCTGATCGTCGCCGACAAGCAGCCGCACCTGCAGTACCTGACGGCCGACGAGGCGGCCGCGCACTGCGAGCGCGGGGGCTCGGTGTGGGAGTGGGCGGGCACCGAGGTGAGTCACCCGGGGGCGCGGCCGGACATCGTGCTCGCCTGCATCGGCGACGTGCCGACCATGGAGATGCTGGCCGCGGCCCAACTCCTGCGGGAGTGGGTGCCGGACCTGATCACCCGCGTGGTCAACGTTGTCGACCTGATGGCGATGATGCCGCAGGAGGTCCACCCCCACGGCTTCCACGACACCATCTTCCGCTCGCTGTTCGGCACCGACGAGGACGTGATCGTCGCCTTCCACGGCTACGCCCGATCCCTGCACGGGCTGCTTCCCGGACGGCTGAACCAGCAGCGCTTCCACACCCGCGGGTTCCGGTCGCAGGGGACGACGACCACCCCGTTCGACATGGTCGTGCGCAACGAGATGAGCCGCTATCACCTTGCGCAGCAGGCACTTCGGCGCTCCCGACGGCTGCCTCCGGGGTCGCTCGAGCTAACCGCCTACTGCGACAAGCAGCTCGCGCGCCATCACGCCTACGTGCGCGAGCACTTCGAGGATCTGCCTGAGATCAGAGACTGGACCTGGAGTTAGCGAGTGGCCATTCTCGCGGTGAACTACGGGTCGTCATCGCTCAAGACGGCGCTGTTCGGCCCACCGTCGACCGAAGGCGGCGCACCGCAGAGCGTGGCCCGGGCCCGGATCGCGCGTTTCGCCGACCGTCACCTCATCGTCGAGTGGGACGGGGGGCGTGAGGAGCGGCAGGTGCAGGGAGACCCGCTGGCGGCCGTGGCCGATGCCCTCGCGGCTGCCGGGTTCGCGCCGCCGGAGGCGGTCGGTCACCGGTTCGTTCACGGCGGGCAATACGCGGACCCGCAGCTGCTGGTGCCCGAGGTGCTGGCGGAGCTCGAAAAGCTGATTCCATGGGCTCCGCAGCACGAACCGGCAGCCCTGGGCGGGGTGGCTGCGGCCGCGAAACGCTGGCCGGACGTCCCACAGGTCGGGTGCTTCGATTCGGCCTTCCATCGCACGATGCCGGAGGTCGCCGAGCGGCTGCCGCTGCCGCGGGCGCTGTGGGACGAGGGCATCCGGCGCTACGGATTTCACGGGCTCAGCTACCAGCACGTGGTGCACACCGTGGGTGCCGAAGCGCTCGGCCGGGCGGTCGTTGCCCACCTCGGCAACGGAGCATCGATGGTGGCGATCGAGGGCGGCCGCAGTCTCGATACGACGATGGGTTTCACCCCCGATGCGGGCCTTTTCATGGGTAGCCGCAGCGGGAGCGTGGACCCGGGACTGCTGCTGTATCTCGCCGGCCGCGAACGTGACCCGCTGTCCTGGGAAGAGCTTCGCCGACTGCTGCAGGAGCACTCAGGGCTTCGCGGCCTGTCCGGCGGAGAGTCCGACATGGCAGCCTTGCTGGCCCGCTCTGACGCCCCGGCCCGGCTGGCCGTCGACGCCTTCATCCGCCAGGTCGCCAAGCAGGCTGCCGCCTTCGCCAGCGTGCTCGGCGGGATCGACACGCTCGTCTTCACGGGAGGTATCGGCGAGCACGCCGCCCCGATCCGCGACGGCGTGGTGAGCCGGCTGGGGATGCTGGCGATCGGTCAGGTGCTCGTGGTCCCTACGGACGAGGAGTCCGTCATCGCCCGGCAGACCGCTGACGTCACAGGTGCCGTCACGGGTGCAGCGCAACCTTGATCGCCCCCGCCGACCGGTCGCCGGCCACGCGGAAGGCCTCGGCCGCATCCTCGAGCGGGAAGCGGTGGGTGATCAGCGTGCGAGCGATCTCGGGATCAGCGGCCAGCAGAGCGGCGGCCCGGTCGACGTCACGCATGCCGTCGGCGCCGCGCCCGTACGCCATCGCGCCGATCCAGGTCAGCTCCTTGACCAGGGTCGTCACCCCGGGCACCGGAACGGTTTGCGGAAACACCCCGAGCAGCACCACCCGCCCACCCGGCCGCGCGAGCTGCCCGCAGCGCGCGATCCCCGACTCCGTGCCGACGGCTTCGATCACGACGTCGTAGCCGCCGGCGCAGGCGCCGGCCTGGCTGGCGCCCAGCCGCTCGGCGGCCTCCCGCTGATGCGGATGGCGCGCTTCGACGTCGGCGTCGTGGCCGCCCCGGCGCAGCGCTGCGGCGACCAACAAGCCGATGGAGCCGCCGCCCAGCACGACGACGCGTTCTCCCGGGGCGATCGCCGCCCGCTGCACCCCGTGCCAGGCAACGGCCGCCGGCTCGATCAGGCACGCGTCCGCAACCGCCAGGCCCGGCGGCAGCGGGACGAGGTTTCGGGCCGGTACCCGCACCCGGTCGGCCAGTCCGCCGTCGACGAAGATGCCAAGGTTCGCGTGCTCGCCCACGCAGCGCTGCGTGAAGCCCGCCCGGCACTGGTCGCACTCGGCGCAGAACAGGGTCGGCTCGACGGCGTACGCCGTCCCGTCGACGTCGCCGGCGAACTCATGCCCGAACGTGAAATCCAGCGGTCCCAGCTGCATGAACCCGAGGTCGGTGCCGCAGATACTGCTCGACGACACCTCCATCAGGAGCCCGTCCCCGGACGGTTCCTCGACCTCGACCACTCCCGGACCGTCGTTCGTCACTCTCACTGCTCGCATCGCCGCACCTTCTCACGTTGAAGCCGTTCAGGCCGGCGGATCATCCGGATCATCGAAGTGCACCTCGACCCGTTGGAAGCCCTTGGCGCGCTGAGCGTTTGCCTGCGAGGAGTACGCCCGCTGGTCGGCAGGAGTCAGCTCGACGTCGTCCGTGAACGGCGTCAGCAGCGACCGGGGATAGAGCCGCAGCGCCAGCACGACGTTCAGCTCGATGCAGATCACGACGAGGAAGGCGGCCAGGTACATCCACGCCAGCAGCCCGAGCACGAGCGCGAAGACGCCGTTGGTGGCGCTCGCGTTCTTCACCACGTGGCCGACGTACGCGGTACCGAGTAACTGCAGGGCCTGCCAGAACAGCGACGCCAGGAGCGCGCCCGGGGCGATGTCACGAACGCTCACGTCGCGCGCGCACGCCACCCGGAACGCCAGCATGAAGATGGCGGCGTTCAGCACGATCGACGCGATGGTGACGAGCGTCTTCACCCCGCCGCCGAGCTGCGCGCCGAATGCCTCGGCGCTGCTCGACAGCGCGGAAAGGCCCGTCGTGGCGATGATTCCGAGGCCGGCCGTGCCGAGCAGCAGGATGCTGCGGCCGCGCGCTTTCAGCGGGTTCGGACGCTCGTTGCGCGGCACCCCCCACGCGATGTTCATCGCGTGCTGGGCGGCCTGAGCGACCCCGAGGGCACCGTAGACGCTGACGATGATGCTGAGGGCGACGCCGGCGGCATTGCCGGTCAGCCCCTTGGGGTCGGCGAGTTGCGGCCCGATCACGGGGAACTGGCTCAAGGTGGAATGCAGGATCTGCTGCTGCAGATGCTCGTTGCCGTGCAGGACGAATCCGAGGATCGCCGTCAGCAGGAACAGCAGCGGGAAAAGCGAGACGAAGGCGTAGTAGGTGATGATCGCGGCGAGGTAGGTGCCGTGATCGTCGAAGAACTTGTAGATCACGGCGAGCGGGAACCCCACCGTGCGGTGACGCTGCTGGAAGCCATCCAGCCGGGCGGTCCGTGATGTGGTCATCGGCATGGGTCCGATGATCGTCCCCGGGGCGCGCCCAGCCCCCGGTACACGGGTTGGGTGACACCGGGTCCGCCACCTTGTCGTCGATCGCCAGTGCGGGCTCTCGTGCTGGGCGGGGTCGGACCCTGATGGTTTTCGGCACGCCTGCGACCGCTTGCGGTGTCCTCTCGCATTAGTCGATTCTGTCGGGAACCTTTTGGGCCGGCCTCGGCGACAAGGACGGGTATGGCGGAGCCCTCGGACGAAGACCTCCTGCGCGCGGTCGCGGACGGGGATTCCGGCGCGCTGCGGGTGCTTTATGCGCGCCACGCACCCTGGATGTCGGTGCGGCTGCGCCGCCGCTGCAATGACCCGGACGCGGTGGCTGAGGTCCTGCAGGACACTTTCGTCGCTGTCTGGAAGGGCGCCGGCGGATTCCGGGGAGACGGCGACGTGGCGGGTTGGCTATGGGGGGTCGCGATCCGACGCCTGGTCTCGCGGCTGCGCGGTCGAAGCCGGGTAGTTGAGGTGCCAGTGGCAGAGATCCGTCCAGCCCTTGAGATGAGCGTTGAGGAACGAGTGCTGTCCGGGGTCGAATACGGCGACCTCGGCACGGCCCTTGCTCATCTCTCACCCGAGATGCGTGCGGTCGTCCAGGCGACGGTGTTGGACGGCCTGACCGTTCGGGAGGCGTCGCAACTGCTGGGTGTGCGACAAGGCACCGTCAAGACGAGGCTGCACCGCGCCAAGGCACAGCTGCGTCGGGACCTGGTACAGGGGTGGGCGTGAGCGACAGAAACGAGCCCGGGACCTGGCATGTCGACCAGGTGTCCTTGCGGCAGTGGGTTGACGGGACCGGGGGGTCACTGGCCGGCGTCTCGGTGGAGCAGCACGTCATCCGGTGCGCCCGGTGTCGCCGTGAGGTCGCCGCGATGGTGGAGCAGGAGCCGCTGGAGGCGGTGCTGGAGGGCGTCCTCGCAGCGGTGAATGCGCCGCGGCCGAATGCGGTGGAGAGGCTGCTGACCCGGTTGGGGGTGAGCGCTTCGGGCGCCTCTGTCGTCGGTTCCGCGGTGACGCTTCGGCTGCCGTGGATCGGCGGCCTCATGGCGGTCATGCTCTTCGCCCTGGCGGCATCGATATTCGGGCACGACGGCGGGGTCGTGCTGTTCTTGATCGGCGCCCCGTTGGTGCCCGTCATCGGAGTTGGCGTGGCGTACGGCCCCTCGTCCGATCCGTTGTACGAACTGGTGGTCGCAGCGCCATATCCGATGGTGCGGGTCGTTTTGTTGCGGACGGCCTGGGTGCTGGCAACCTCGGCGCCGTTGACGGTCGCGACCGGCCTACTGCTTCCGGAGCCCTCGACGCTCGCAGTCGCTTGGCTGCTGCCTGCGACCGGCTTTATCGCAGTGGTGCTGCTGGCCAGCGTGTGGGTCGACCCCGCGTACGCGGCCGGCGCGGTTGCCATCGGCTGGGTAGTGACCGTGGCCCTCGCCGTACATGCCGGGCAGCGGTCGACCTTGTTCGCGCCGACGGCGCTCCTGATCTATATCGGCTGCGCTTGCCTGGCTGGGTTACTGCTTGTCGAGCGGCTGCGCCGCCAGGTCCCGTCCTGGAGGCTGCGATGAACCTGTCGATCCCAGGGGGAGCCATGTCCGGCCGAGCTGAACGTGAATCGACGGTCATCCTGCGCGGGGTTACCAAGACCTTTCGCGGCAGGCCGGCGCTGGCCGGGATCGACCTGGTCCTGCACCCGGGGGTCGTCGGGCTACTCGGCCCGAACGGGGCCGGCAAGACGACTCTGCTGCGAGTGCTTGCGACGGTGTTGAGCCCCGACGAGGGCGTTGTGCGCCTGCTCGATCGCGACCCCGGGGACCCGCGTCAGCGGACCGATATCCGGCGCCGACTCGGTTACCTGCCGCAGGAGTTGGGCTACCCACGCGGCTTCACCGTCGCCGGATTCCTCGACTATCTCGCGGTCCTGAAGGAATGGGACGAGACGAAGGCCCGGAGGTCGCAAGTGCGCAGGGTTCTGGAGCAGGTCGCGCTCTCAGATCGGGCCGGCAGTCGCATCCGGACCCTGTCCGGGGGGCAGCGGCGACGCGTGGGTCTGGCACAAGCGTTGCTCGGCACCCCGCAGCTGCTGGTCCTGGACGAGCCGACGACGGGCTTGGATCCCGAGCAGCGGGTCGCCTTGCGAAGCGTGCTCGCCGAGGTCGGGCGCAGCGCGACCGTCGTCATCGCCACGCACCAGACCGAGGACGTCGCGGCATTGTGCGAACGCGTGGCGGTGCTCGATGCCGGGACCCTGCGTTTTGACGGCGCTGTCGGCGAACTGGTCTTGCAGGCGCGGGGACACGTGTGGTTGTCGGACGAGCCTGATCCGCGGGCGCAGACCACCTGGCGCACCAGCAGCGGCCGCTATCGCAACCTCGGCCGCAGCAGCGAGGCCGGACCTGAGGGTGCTGACCTTGTCGAACCCTCCCTGGAAGATGCCTACCTGCTGCTGCGCGGCGAGGACGCGGACCCCGGAGTTGCAGCAGCATGACCGCCGCCGTGCTCAGCAAGCCCACGTTCATCACGGGGTCTGCCCGGGTGTGGCCACTGGCTCGGATCGAAGCGAAGCGCTACGCCCGTCACCCGTTGTTTCTCTTCGGGCTCGTGATCGCCCTCGTGCTCAGTGCCGGCGAGCGAGGCCCGATCGAACTTGACTACCAGGTCATTCCGGCTTTCTTCATCGGCGTCCTCGGCGTTGTGGTGGCCGCGAGGCTGACCACGTCGACGCAGCGAGCCCGGCCACTGGTCGAGGCGGCGCCGCTTGCGCCGGTCGCTCGCACCGCTGCAGCCTGCCTCGCCTGTCTGGTGCCGGGGGCCGGCGGGCTGTTGGTGGTTGTCATGCACCACCTCTTTGTCCTGGCCGACCCCATCCCAGCATTTCAGTACGGCACGTACGGCCCTGCTGATCGCGTCACGATCACGATGGTGCTTCCCGTGATTGCTTGCGTCGGCGGGCCGCTGCTCGGTGTGGTTGCCGGCCGCCTGTTGCGATTCCCGGGTGCTGTGTTGCTGGTGGTCGCCGCGGTCTTGCTGTGGTCTGCCGTGGCCAGCTACGTCCCTGCCCAATCCGGAATCGATTCCTCCTCGACATTTGCCCGCGCGTTGCACATGTTCACGCCATATACCGCTTTTGGATCGGGCCGCGGCGACGGCAACGGGCCGTTGATGGTCGTGCGCTCCTACACCGGGTCTGCGATGTGGTTCGCGGCATGGACGCTGCTCCTGGCGGCGCTGACGGCGAACGTCGCCCTGCTCAGCTCGGCCACCGGTTCCGCACGTCGGCTGCTGAACGGATGTGCCGCCATGATCGGGGCGCTGGCCTGCGCAGCGCTCGTGCTGTCGATGGTGACTGGTAATGCCCGCATGTACGACACGTCCCCCGGGGGGCGCCTGGCCGTGGCCGCGCAAGGGGTCCAGGTTGAGTAGCGGACAGTACGTGCTTGGGACACGCATTCTGCGAGCCGCCTCATGGACACCGATCCTGGGTCTGGTCACGGCGGCAGGACTGCTTCTGACCGGCGCAGAACTGGCCGGCGGCAACCTGCTCGGCCTCGTCATGCTCATTCTCGGGCTCGCCGTGAGCGCAAGCGCAGCGAGTTACGTTCTGGACGACGCCGCGCAGCAAGTCACCAGCGCGACGCCTACCTCACGGCTCCGCCGGCTGCTCTGGCGGCTGGCGATCGTGCTTCTTCCCGGAGCCGTCGCTGCCGCAAGCGTGCTGGGGGTCGTCGCCGAGGATCCGTTCCGGCACTGGTCACGAGCCGTCCCCGTGCTGATCGGGGTCCTCGCCATCGGGGTGACTGTGGCGGCCGTTGTGGGCTCCAACGCCATCGCTTCCCCGGGAGATCTGGCGAGCCTCCTCGCGTTTGCCCTCATCACCGGGCTCATCGTCGTTGACCCGCTACGACGATGGGTGTCCGTCCTGCCGCTGGACCAGACCCCACACCCGGGCCGCAGCACCGCGTTATGGGCCGTGCTCAGCTTGATGTCGGCCGCCGTCACGCTGGTCTGCGACCGCGACCCGTACCGACGCCGCCGATCGCGAAAGCCGCCTCGTAAACCTTCGCGCAGGTGAGGTATGCGGCCGAACCGCCGCATCACCTTCAACGAATCGACTACCAGGAGTTCCGCATGTCCCGAATCCCGTTCATCGCGACGCTCTCCGGCGTCCTCGTCCTCGGCTCTGCGGCAGCCTGCTCGTCTGCCCCCAGCGACTCCCGTGGTGCCACGAGCCAGTCGTCGGCGGTGAGCACTCCGAGCGCACCGGGGGTCACACCAGCGGCGACCGCTACGCCCGTGACGAGTACGACCTTGGCGTGCGCCGCGCTCCCGTCCTTCAACGCTGCGCTCGTCGCCTATCCGGGGGCTGACACCGATGGGCCCACCCCGGCTGCGGCTCAGCTGTCGGCTTGGGCCAAGACCGCGTCCACGCCGCTGGCGAAGCTCGCGGCCGGCGTCCCCTCAGACGTGAGTTCGCACATCAGCTATCTGCAAACGGTGGTCGGCCAGGCCGGCCAGGGCGCCACGCTGGATGCGGACCAGGCCGAGCCGCACGTCGCAGCCGTCGACCGATGGGGTCACGACAGCTGCAACTTTCAGCGCCTTGACGTCGTCAACGGTGGTGCAGCGCTCGCCGGCGTCCCCGCCACGCTGCAATCCGGGCCTTTCAGCGCTTCGTTCACCAATCGCCTGACCGGGACGAAAGCCGGCTTCGTGTTCCTCGTGGCGCGCCTGAAGGCGGGGACGCATGTCACCGTCGACCAGGTGCGTACGAACGCCGTCGACCTGACCCAGGTCAGTGACATCATCGTCGCCGCGACCCCCACGGCTGGTGGGGCGGCGTACGCAAATGCGACCCTGTCACCCGGCCACTACATCGTGGCAAGTCCGCTGGGCAGTCCGCCGAACTTCTCCGGCACTCTCGCGGCGGCGTTCGAGGTCCGTTGACAGGTATGGCCGTCGACGGTGACGGTGATGTCGACGACCTTCCCCACCCGTGGCCCGGAAGTGCTAGCCCGCTGTCGTCGCGTCGGCTGAGGGTTCCTGGAGCCGGCCGATGTTCTCGGCGGCTTCCGCCTTCAGCTGTTCGGCGCCGCCGACGACGGGCGACGGGCTGCGGATCACCACCTGGTCGAGGCTGATGTCGGGGAGATCGACGATCGACGCGAGAGTGCCCCGGATGGCGGCGGCGACCTCGTCGGTGGCCATCAGCTTCTCCTGGATCGTGCCGGTACGTGCCCATGCCTCCATGGCCGGCAGCAGGATCTCCATGTCGAAATCGGCCCCGAAATCGGTGGGGAACGTGCCGCCGACGACCAGCGTGGTGAACCGGGCGCGCGACTGCTCCTGGCGCCACACCCGCATCGACATCTCGAGAGCGGCCTTGCTGGAGGTGTAGATACCCAGCGCATGCCGCGGCGCCGACGTCGACTCCGACGACATCACTGCGATGAGACCGCCTTCGGTCGTCACCGGGAGGAGGGCCTGGATCAGCTGGTGGATGCCGACGACGTTGACCCCCAGCACCCGCTGCCAGTCCTGCGGGGTCGCGTCGATGAAATGGCGCAGCGGCGAGTACCCGGCGCTGCACACCACGAGGTCGACGGTGCCGAACTCGGACCGCACCGCTTCCGCCAGCTCCGCGCAGGAGCCGGGGTCGGTGATGTCGACCGCCACCGGCACTCCTGCGCCGGCCTCTTCGGCCAGTCCGCTGAGCCGGTCGAGGCGGCGCGCCGCGAGCAGTACCCGAGCACCGTCACGGATGGCCTGGAGCGCGAACTCCCGGCCGATGCCCGCGGAGGCACCCACCACCAGGACCCGCTGGCCCTCCAGCGTTCGTGCCATCTGCTGCCTCCTCGAGAATGCGGCCCCTGCGCTCGGAGTACACCAGCCGCGGCGGCCGGCAGCGTCACAGGGGTCAGCGGCTGGCGGCCAGGGCCAAGGTGAGCGCGACCCCATCCTCCAGGACGGCACCGTGCCAGTCGGCCCGCGCCATTCCTCCCCTCACGCACCAGCGTCGCCAGGCCGCCCCGCCATAGGCACCCCCGGCGGCGGCAGCCACCCCGGCCCCGACGGCCGCGACCCGCAGCGTCGGAGCGGCGCCCGCCCTGCTCGCCAGCTGCATCGCGCCGGCGGCGCCGGACGCGAACCGCGCGACCAGACCGGGCGGGGCCAGCCTGCTGGGCGTCTGGGGGAGCTTGTCGACCACCAGTTCCCCGCCGATTCCCAGCAGCCGGGCGGTGTTGGCAGGCGTGAGGCCGGCTTGCCGCACGTCGTGCAGCCCGGGGGCGCTGAACCCGAGCGTGCTGCGCATTCCGGACGCGAATCCGAGGGCGAGTGATCGCGCGAGCAGGCCGGCGTCGCTGCGGCCGGCGTTGCGTGTGCTCATGGTGCCTCCCGATGGTCGCCTTGCGCCGTTGTCTCTGGGTAGATACAACCCCAAGAGACGGTCGGTCCCGGCCGCGTATGGGGAGGTAGCGGTGGGTCGGCTCGAAAATCAGGTCGCGCTCGTGACGGGAGCGGCTTCCGGCATCGGCTACGCGTGTGCGTTGCGCTTCGCCCAGGAGGGTGCCGTCGTGGTCGGTTTCGACCGTCACGAGTGCCCCGAGTGGAAGGCCGTCGCCGATACGGCGCCGAAGAACGCTTATGTCGTCGGCGACGTCACTGACGAGCCCACGGTCGCGGCTCTGGTACGCGCAGCGGTGAGCGAGTTCGGCTCGCTGGACGTGAGCGTCAACGCCGCGGGGGTCACCGGCGGCGGACCCGTCCACCTGGTGCCGCTGGAGGAGTGGAACCGGGTGATGACCGTCAACTCCACCGGCACCTTCCTGGTCGGCAAGTACGTGGCGGGCGTGATGATGGACCAGCCGAACGGCGGCAGCATCATCAACGTCGCCAGCATCGAGGGGGTCACCGGCACCGAGGGCGGCAGCTGCTACAGCGCCTCCAAGGGCGCGGTCGTCATCCTCACCAAGAACATGGCGATCGACTACGGCCGCCGCGGCGTGCGGGTCAACGCCGTCTGCCCGGGCTTCATCGACACCCCGCTGATGCGGGCCACGTTCGACAGCCCCGCAATGGCCGGCGCCCGCGAGCGCTATCGCGACGAGCACAAGCTCGGACGCTTCGGCAAGCCCGAGGAGATCGCCGGGGCCGCACTGTTCCTCGCCTCGTCCGATGCCTCGTTCGTCACCGGGCACGCGCTGGTCGTCGACGGGGGATTCACCGCCGGCATGAGAGCGGGTGTGCTCGAGCCGCTCGGGCTCTGAATCGCTCGCCGATGTCACTCGTGATCCGGAACGGGCGGCTCAACGGGGAACTCGTCGACCTGTTCATCGACGACGGCGCCTTCACGGCGATCACACCTGCCGGCGCCGTACCGGAGTCGGCAGGCAGCGGCGAGACCCGCCAGATCGAGGTGGGCGGGGCGCTGCTGAGTCCCCCATACGTCGAGCCCCACGTGCACCTCGACACCTGCCTGACCGCAGGGGAGCCGAGGTGGAACGAGAGCGGCACGTTGTGGGAGGGCATCGCCTGCTGGTCGGAACGCAAGGCGATGCTGACCCGTGAGGACGTCATCGAGCGGGCCGAGCAGGTACTGCGGTGGCAGGTCGCCCATGGTGTCCTGCACGTGCGCAGCCACGTCGATACGACCGATCCGTCGCTGATCGCGCTCGACGCGTTGATCGAGGTACGCGACCGGGTTCGCGATGTCGTGAACCTGCAACTCGTCGCGTTTCCCCAGGAAGGAATCACGTCGTTCCCCGACGGGGAGAAGCTGCTTGCCGAGGCGGCCCGGCGCGGCGTCGACGCGATCGGGGCCATCCCACATTTCGAGGACACCCGCGAGGACGGGGTGCGCTCGCTGGAGATCGCCATCGCGACGGCAATCGCTGCGGGGCTGCTGGTTGACGTGCACTGCGACGAGATCGACGACGAGCAGTCGCGCTTCGTCGAGGTGCTGGCGACGCGGGCGATGCGGTCGGGTCTGCGCGAACGCGTTACGGCCAGCCACACCACCGCGATGGGCAGCTACAACGCGGCCTACAGCGCCAAGCTGCGGCGCATCCTGTCGCGCGCCGGCATCAACCTGGTCTGCAACCCGATGGTCAACCTGCACCTGCAGGGCCGTTTCGACGACTATCCCAAGCGGCGCGGGCTCACCCAGGTCAAAGAGCTGCGCGAGGCCGGGGTCAACGTCGCCTTCGGGCACGACGACGTCATGGACCCGTGGTTCCCGCTGGGCACCGGCAACCCGCTGCAGGTCGCTCACGTCGGCGCGCTCGCCGCGCAGATGACCTCTCCGGCGCAGCTCGCCGAGTGCTTTGCCATGGTGACCGACCGCGCCGCCGCCGTGCTCTCGCTCGGGGAGCGCTACGGGATCGCGGCGGGAAGGCCGGCCGACCTCATCGTGCTACCGGCGTCCGACCCGTTCGATGCGATCCGCCGTCAGGTCCGCCCGTGGTACGTGATCTCCCGCGGCAGGGTCGTGGCGCAGACCGCACCCGTAGCGGCCACGCTCTCGTGGCCGGGGGAGAAGTCGACGCGTGTCGATTTCGTGCGCCGCGCCGACGAGCACGCCGCCACCTGGCGCCCTCGCCCTCAAATCTAGGTGGCCGCTGGAAGGTGGGCGGGGCCAACTAATCTGGGGCCATGAGCCGCGACACTGCGACGCCGCGCGGCAGGTCCACGCGCCAGAAGCGTGCGCTTGCGGCGCTGCTGGCGGATTCGAGTGGGTTTCGCAGTGCCCAGGACCTGTTCACCGAGCTGCGCGGGCGAGGCGAGAACGTCGGCCTGACGACCGTCTACAACCAGCTGGGGGCGCTGGCCGAGGCGGGCGAGGTCGATGCCGTGCGCACCGAGAGCGGCGAGGTGCTCTACCGCCGGTGCGCGACCGCGAGCCATCACCATCACCTGGTCTGCCGGCACTGCGGCCGCACCATCGAGATCGAGGGCCCCGAGGTCGAGCAGTGGGCCGACCGGGTCGCGCAGGCCCACGGATTCTCTGACGTCTCCCACACGGTGGAGGTCGAGGGCACCTGCGCCGAGTGCGCCGCGGCGCGCGCCTGAGCCGGGGCTAGCGGCCGAGGAAGGCCGCGAGGATCCGGTCGGCGGCGAGGGACGGTGGCAGCGCGCCAGTGCGTACGTCGTTCTCGATCCCGTCGATGAGCGGCCGTACCCCCGGGCTGTCGTGCAATTGCTCCAGCAGCCGATCGCGCACCGTGTCCCACATCCACAGCACCTGCTGTGACCCGCGCCGGCGCTCGAGTTCTCCGGACGAACGCAGCGCCGCTTCGTGCTTGTCGACCGCGGCCCACAACTCGGGGAGCCCGGCGCCCGTCTCGGCGGAGCACGTCAGTACCGGCACCTGCCACCACGGGTCGTGCTGACCGATCAGGCGCAGCGCCCCCGCCAGCTCCCGGGCGGCGCGCTTGCATTCCAACTCGTGCGGGCCGTCGGCCTTGTTGACGGCGACGACGTCAGCCAGCTCGAGGACGCCTTTCTTGATGCCCTGCAGCTGATCGCCGGTGCGGGCGAGGGCGAGCAGCACGAACGTGTCGGTCATCTCGGCCACCAGCGTCTCCGACTGCCCGACGCCGACCGTCTCGACGATGACGACGTCGTATCCGGCGGCTTCCATCACCAGGATCGACTCGCGGGTCGCGCGGGCGACGCCGCCGAGCTGGCCCGACGTGGGGGAGGGCCGGATGAAGGCCCGGTCGTCATTGGCGAGGTCGGGCATCCGGGTCTTGTCGCCGAGGATGCTGCCGCCGGTGCGGGTGGACGACGGGTCGACCGCGAGCACCGCCACTCGGCTCCCGTCCGCGGTCAGTCGCCGGCCGAGCGCATTGATCAGCGTCGACTTGCCCGCCCCGGGAACCCCGGTGATGCCGACGCGCCGCGCCTTGCCCGTACGCGGCAGGAGCAGCGCCAGCAGCTGCTGGGCCTGTCTGCGATGGTCGTGGCGGGTCGATTCGACGAGCGTGATCGCCCGGCCGATGGCTCCTCGCTTCGAATCCGCGACGTCAGCGGCGAGTTGCTCGATATCGCGGGTGGTCACGCCTCATTGCCGGGGGGTTGCGCATACCCGCGTTGCTTCATCAAGGCGTCCAGCAGATCGACGGCCGCCTCCGGGATCACCGTGCCCGGCGGGAAGATGGCCGCCGCACCCGCCGCCCGCAGCGCGTCGAAATCGCCGGGTGGGATGACCCCGCCGACGACGATCATGATGTCGCCGCGTCCGAGCTCCTCGAGCTCGTGCTTCAGCGCGGGCACCAGCGAGAGGTGACCGGCCGCCAGCGAGTTGACCCCGACGATGTGGACGTCGGCCTCGACCGCCTGGCGTGCCACCTCCTGCGGGGTCTGGAAGAGCGGGCCCACGTCGACGTCGAACCCGAGGTCGGCGAATGCCGAAGCGATGACCTTCTGCCCGCGGTCGTGCCCGTCCTGACCCATCTTCGCGACGAGGATGCGGGGCCGGCGCCCCTCCGCGGCGGCGAACGCGTCCGCGGCCTGGCGCATCTTCTCGATGGCCGCCGACTGGCCTGCTTCTGCCCGGTAGATGCCGCTGATCGTACGGATCTGGCCGGTGTAGCGGCCGTAGACCTTCTCCAGCGCGAGCGAGATTTCTCCGACCGTCGCCTTGGCGCGGGCCGCGTCGATGGCGAGCGCGAGCAGGTTGTCAGCAGGGCCGGGCTTGTCGACGGCGGCGGCGCGGGTCAGCCCGTCCAGCGCGTGCTGGCAGGCGGCTTCGTCACGTTCCTCGCGCAGCCGGGCGAGCTTGGCCAGCTGGCCGGCCCGCACAGCGGCGTTGTCGACCGCCAGGACGTCGATGTCCTCGGGCGTGGTGAGCCGGTACTTGTTGACGCCGATCAGCGGTTGGCGTCCCGAGTCGATACGGGCCTGGGTGCGGGCCGCGGCTTCCTCGATGCGCAGCTTCGGGATCCCGGCCTCGATGGCCTTCGTCATCCCGCCGGCGGCCTCGACCTCCTGGATGTGCGCCCAAGCCTTGCGGGCCAGCTCGTACGTCAGCCGCTCGACGTACGCGCTTCCGCCCCAGGGATCGATGGTGCGCGTGGTGCCGGACTCCTGCTGCAGCAGCAGTTGGGTGTTGCGGGCGATGCGCGCGGAGAAGTCGGTGGGCAAGGCGAGGGCCTCGTCGAGCGCATTCGTGTGCAGCGACTGGGTGTGTCCCTGGGTCGCGGCCATGGCCTCCAGGCAGGTACGCACCACGTTGTTGAACACGTCCTGGGCGGTGAGCGACCACCCCGAGGTCTGCGAATGTGTCCGCAGCGAAAGGGATTTCGGGTTCTTCGCGCCGAAGCTGTCGACGAGCTTGGCCCACAGCAGCCGGCCGGCGCGCAGCTTCGCGATCTCCATGAAGACGTTCATCCCGATGCCCCAGAAGAACGACAGCCGGGGCGCGAAAGCGTCGACGTCCAAACCGGATTCGAGCCCCACTCGGAGGTACTCGACGCCGTCCGCGAGCGTGTACGCGAGCTCGAGGTCGGCCGTCGCGCCGGCCTCCTGGATGTGGTAGCCGGAGATCGAGATGGAGTTGAACTTCGGCATCCGGGTCGAGGTGTAGCCGAAGATGTCCGACACGATGCGCATCGAGGGCGTCGGCGGATAGATGTAGGTGTTGCGCACCATGAACTCTTTGAGGATGTCGTTCTGGATGGTTCCGGCGAGCTGCTCCGGCGCCACTCCCTGCTCCTCGGCGGCGACCACGTAGAGCGCCAGGATCGGCAGCACCGCGCCGTTCATCGTCATCGAGACGCTCATCCGGTCCAGCGGGATGCCGTCGAACAGCTGGCGCATGTCGTAGATCGAGTCGATCGCCACGCCTGCCATGCCGACGTCGCCGCTGACGCGCACGTGGTCGCTGTCGTAGCCGCGGTGGGTCGCCAGATCGAACGCGACCGACAGGCCCTTCTGGCCGCCCGCGAGGTTGCGGCGGTAGAAGGCGTTCGACTCCTCGGCCGTCGAGAAACCGGCGTACTGGCGGATGGTCCAGGGCTGGGTCGTGTACATCGTCGGGTACGGCCCGCGCAGGTACGGCGCGAGGCCGGGCCAGGTGTGCAGGAAGTCGAGGTCCTTGGTGTCGTCGGCGGTGTAGAGCGCGGCGACGTCGATGTCCTCGGGTGTGTGCCAGGCCAGCTCGGACGGGTCCTTGCCGACGCTGTCGTGGACAGCTTTCGCCCAGTCGTCGTGTCCGGTGCCCGCGCCGTCGGTGTTCAGCGGGAGCCCGCGGAAGTCGGGAACCCAAGCGGTGTCGCTCATTGGTGCACCATCCGTGTCGTAGCAGCGATTGATGGTGTCGCTCGGTGAGGGTTCCTGCTGAATCGCCGGCCGGTGGCCGACCGCCTGTGTCGCTTGTCCTTCGAGGACCTGCATGAGATCTGCGGCGGCCGCCGGGCCGGGAAGCCAACACCGGCGCTAGGGATACGCGGGTTGGACCGCCACGCAATGAGCATCCGGGCCGGCTTCCCGACACCGACGGTGTGCACATCTTCGCTGACCGAACTGCAGGAAGGAACCAGGACATGGCCAGAGCGGCCAAAAAGACTCTGTTCGCCGGGTTGGACTGGGCGAGCAAGACGCACATGGTCTGCGTCGTCGACGACGCCGGCACGATCACTCAACGCTTCGAGATTCCCAACACCGGCAAGACGTTCGCCGGACTGGTCAAGCGGCTGTGCAAGCTCGCGGTCGAGGCGGTGGCGATCGAGCGTTGCGACGGCCCGCTGGTCGAAGCACTGCTCGACGCGGGACTGCGGGTCGTGGTGATCACCCCCCGTCAGGTCAAGGGGCTGCGCAGCCGTTACTCCGGCTCCGGTGCAAAGTCTGACGCCGGTGATGCCTACCTGTTGGCCGACGTGCTGCGCACCGACGGCCACCGGCTGACAGCACTGAGCCAGGACAGTGACTCCACTCGTGTGCTGCGCCAGCTCGGCCGCACCCGCAAGCAACTCGTCGAAGCCCGCGTCGGCATGGTCAACCAGCTGCGCGCACTGCTCGAGCTGGCTTTCCCCGCCGGCATAGGGCTTTTCGCCCGCCTCGACTCCGACGTCGCCGTGGCGTTCCTGCGCCGCTACCCCACCCAGCACGCTGCCAGGTCGCTGACCCAAGCCCGCTTCGCCGCGTTCCTGCGCCGCATCGCCTACAGCGGCCGCAAGCCCGTCACCGAGCTGTTCGCCCGCGTCCACGACGCCCCGGTCGCCGGGCTGAGCCCGGCCGCGGCCGACGGCTACGCCGTGTCCATCCTCGCCCTCGTCCGCGCGATCGAACACACCAGACGCGAAGAACGCGAACTGCAAGCCGAGATCATCGAACGGCTCGACGCCCACGCCGACGCCCACATCTTCACCAGCCTGCCCAAAGCCGGCACCGGCGTGCGCGCCGCTGCCCTGCTCGCCGAGATCGGCGACGTCCGATCCCGCTTCCCCGACGAAGAATCCCTCGCCGCCCTGGCCGGCGTCGCACCCGTCACCAGAGCCAGCGGCAAGATGACCAGCGTCGGCTTCCGCTGGGCTGCCGACAAGAAACTGCGCAACGCGATCATCGACTTCGCCGACGACTCCAGGCACGCCAGCCCCTGGGCCGCCAAGGTCTACAACGACGCCATCACACGCGGCAAACGACACCCCCACGCCGTCCGCATCCTCGCCCGTGCCTGGATCCGCGTCATCTGGCGCTGCTGGCAAAACAGCACGGCCTACGACCCCACCCAACACGGAGGCGCCATACGACTCGCCGCCGCCTGAGGTTGACCTAGGGAATCTCATTCGGCTACCCCCAGCTCGGCGAGTGTCTGCTCCTGGACGGCAACGGCGTCGCAGCCGCGGAACAGGAAGGTGTCGATCTCGGCTTCCGGGGCGGCCTTCGCTTGACCCGCCAGCAGCACGTGCGTCGCACCGGCCCGGCGCAACGCCTCGGCGACGCCCGCCGCCGAACCGGCGTACGCGTCGTCAGTGCCGCACAGGCAGGCGACGGTGGTGCCGTTGCCTTTCAGCGCCTCGGCGAGGACGTCATCCGACGCCTGGTCGCCGATCCCGTCGAGAACCGCACCGTCGATGCCGGCCGGCCGCAGCAGATCGCCCGCGAATCCGAGCCGTACCGCCGCCGCCCGCGCCGAGGCGAGCGGCACCAGCAGCACCGTCGGCGGGCGGCCGTGCTGGACCGCGAAGTAGTCGGCGCGCTCGCGCATCTCCTCATGACGCTCGGCCCAGCGGATACGCAGCAGACCGCCTCCCGGCACGGGCGCCGGGTCCTGACGCTGCAACGGTTTCTCCTGCAATTGCGGGAATTCGCTGACCCCCGTGATGGCGTCCTCGCGTACCGCGAGCTTGTGCTGACGCTCCCGCCGGTTCGCCGCGATCCGCTCGGCGACGAACCCGTCCGTCAGCGCCTTCGGCAAGCCGCCCGCTGCTTCGATCGCCTGGAATTCGGCCCATCCCGCATGGGCCAGCGCGTCCGTCAGCGACTCGACGTACCAGGACCCACCCGCCGGATCGATGACCGTGGCCACATGCGACTCCTCGAGCAGCAGCGCCTGGGTGTTGCGGGCGAGCCGGCGACCCCTGGCGTCGGGTACCCCGATCGCGGCGTCGAACGGCAGCACCGTGACCGCATCGGCACCACCGACGCCGGCGGCAAAGGCGGCGATCGTGGTGCGCAGCATGTTCAGGTACGGATCGCGCCGCGTCATCATCGGCCACGACGTGACCGCGTGCTGCACCTGACCCTGCTGAGCGGGCGGCGCCCCGCAGGCGCCGGCGACCCGTGACCAGAGCCGCCGAGCCGCGCGCAGCTTGGCGATGGTCAGGAACTGATCGTCGGTCGCGGCATAGCGGAACTCGAGCTGCCCGCAGGCCTGCTCCGGCGAGAGCCCGGCAGCGGCCAGCGCGCGCAGGTACGTGACGCCGGCGGCTATCGAAGCGCCGAGCTCTTGGGCCTCGGACGCACCCGCATCGTGGAAGGCCAGCGCGTCGACCACGATCGAGCGCAGCTGATCGGCACCCGAGCTGACGTGCTCGCCGACGAACGCGGCTGCTTCGTCGAGCGCCGCCGGTGTCCCGGTGCGCGCGGCGTGGCCGAGGGGATCGAGGCCGAGATTGCCCGACAGGCTGGCGACGGCGACGCCGCGCTCGCCGGCGACCTTGAGCAGCGCCCGGGCCGCCGGGATCGCGTCAGCACCGGCATCGAGGACGACCGGGGCGAGGTCGAGCAGCACGTCGGTGAGCACCTGGGGCTAGCTCCGACAGGGCGAACCCGCTCTCGCCGACGCGCAGCCAGATCGAGGTGACGCCGTTCTCCAGGTCGGTCACGACCTGCTCGCGGGCAAGCGCCGGGTCGGGCACGTCGAACAACGCCCGCACGTCCCAGCCGCCGAGGGTCCCCTCGGGACGCCGCCCCGCACGAACGGCGCCGCCCCGGGGAATCCGGCGTCGGGCACGCCTGCTGCGGCGACGTCATCCGGGCCGTAGATCCCGGCGATCCGGATGCCGCCGACCGTCACGTTCAGCTGCTCAGCGGCAGCGGCGGGCAGGAGGCCGCGGGCGCCGGACTTGTCGAGGACGCCGACGACCAGCTTCTCCCACTGCTCCCGGCTTGCCGCCGGAAACTCGGCTGCCAGTGTCAGTTCCTGCGGCGTCAGCGCCTTCACAACGATCCTCCTGGCCGCGCAGCGGCGTTCGACGGCTGTGCCCTTTGCCGTTCCACGGCTGCGGCCATTTTGCTACGTCGCGTGAGATCGCGTCGCGGGTGTCGGTAGCCATCGCGTAAATCACGCCGGCCGGGGGGCCTGAAGCGGTGCACGAACGGCGGATTCGAGACACGATGGCCTCGTGACGACCGTCGGCGCTCCCTCCGGCACCGACATCCGGCCCCAGCCGGCCCCGGCCGGCCGTACCTCGCGCTCTCCCGTCACCCGGATCCTGCTGACAGCCGCCGCCGCAGGCGTGCTCACGCTGGTCGCAGCGTTGGTCTTCGGCCATGGCGTCGAGCAGAAGCCGGCTGGCGGGCTGCCCTGGGCCGGATCCGGGACGGCTTGGGCGCTGCCGGTGGCGCGGTTCCTGCACGATGCCGCGGCCATCGTCACGGTCGGCTTCCTGCTGCTTGCCGTGGCGCTGCTGCCAGACCGCAAGGGTGCCCTCGGCCCGTCGGCGAGGGCGGCCCTGCGGGTGGCCCGGATCGCTGCCGGGGCGTGGCTGCTGGCCGTGGTGGTCGAGGGGCTGCTCTCGCTCTCCGAGGAGGCGGCGGTCCCGCTCAGCCGGCTGCACGCCAGCAACGTCAGCTTCTACGTCACCAACGTGACGGAGGGTAAGACCTACCTGGCGGTGGCGATCGCCGCGCTGCTGATCCTGCTCACCCCCGCGATCTCGCGGGTCAATGCGGCCGCTGTGCTGCTGGTCGTCGCGATCTTCGGGCTGGCACTGCCGCCACTGCTGACCGGCCACTCGGCCAGCGCCGGCGATCACGACGCCGCCCTCAGCAGCCTCACGATCCACGTCCTTGCGGCGAGCCTGTGGGTGGGCGGGCTGGTGGCCGTCAGCTGGCTGGCGTGCCGCAAGGCGCCGAAATCGCTGGCGGTCGCGCTGCCCCGCTTCTCGACCCTCGCCCTGGCCTGCTTCGTGACGATCGGGCTCAGCGGGCTGCTCAACGCCTACATCCGGATCGGCCCGCTGTCCGACCTCGGCACGCGCTACGGCGAACTGGTACTCGCCAAGTCGGCGGCGCTGATCGCGCTGGGGATCCTCGGCTACCGCCATCGCGCACGGACGCTTCCGGCGGCGGCGGGCGGCAACCGGCGGGCCTTCATCCGGCTGGCGGCCGCAGAGCTCGCCGTCATGGGCGTCGCGGTGGGGCTCGCCGTGGCGCTGTCGCGCAGCCCCACCCCGCAGCCGCGGTCCCTCCCCGACACCAGCGCCGCCAGAGCCGCACTCGGGTTCGACCTGCCACCGCCCATCTCCGTCGGCCGCCTCGCTTTCGACTGGGCGCCGGAGGTCTTCTTCGCGGTCTTCATCGTCGTGGGGGCGTTCTGGTACGGCCGGGCCGTGCATCGCCTGCACGCCCGCGGGGACAGCTGGCCGCGGCTGTACACGGCTGCCTGGTACGCCGGCCTGATGGTCGTTCTCATCACCACGCAGACCGGGGTCAGCCGCTACGGCGAGGTGATGTTCAGCGTTCACATGGCCCAGCACATGCTGCTGTCGATGACCGCGCCGCCGCTGCTCGCGCTGGGCGCGCCGATCACGCTCGCGTTGCGCTACCTGCCGTCCACCGGCTCGCAGCCCGGCTCCCGAGGCGCCCGGGCCTGGCTGCTCGCGATCGTGCGCAGCCCGGTCATGCGGGTGCTCTCCCATCCGCTGGTGGGGTTGGGCCTGTTCGTGGCGAGCACGTTCGGGCTGTATTTCTCCGGCTTGTTCACCGCGTTGATGTCCAACCATGCGGGCCACCTGTTCATGCTGGCGCACTTCCTGATCATCGGCTGCCTGGTCTTCTGGCCGCTGGTCAGCCCCGATCCGTTGCCGCATCGCCCTGGTCACGGGGCGAGGATGTTCCTGCTGATCATCCTCGTGCCGTTCCACGCGTTCTTCGGCTTGGCGATCATCACCGACACGCACGTACTCGCCGAAAGCTGGTTCGGCCGGCTGGGACGCACCTGGGGCGCCAGCCTGCTGTCCGACCAGCGCACCGGCGGGGGCATCGCGATGGCCCTCGCCGAGCCGGTCGCGTTCCTGGTCGCCGGCGTGATCCTGATGCAGTGGTCACGCGCCGACGCCCGCAAGGCCCGGGCGTTCGACCGCAAGTCCGATCGCGATCCCGAGCACGACGAGCTGGCCGCCTACAACCGGTACCTGGGGGAGCTGGCCCGGCGGCGCTGAGGTGGCGAGGGTCCGTCAGAGCCCGATGGGGCGATTGACGAACGCGCGCTCCGACGGCGAGAAGAACCAGCCGCCGCCGGCCTTGGTGCCGCCGTCGACCGGGATGTTGTGGCCGGTGACGAACGCGGACATGTCCGAGGCCAGGAACAGCGCGACGCGGGCCTGATCCTCCGGCCAGCCGAGCCGTCCGACCGGCGCCCATGATGGCCACAGGTGGTCGTAGCCCTCGGCCCGGGTGAGGTAGTCGACCTGAGGGGTCTGGGTGAGGTCGGGGCCGATGCCGTTCACCCGGATCCCGTAGCGGCCCATGGTCACGGCCAGGCTCGTGGTGAAGTGCGCGGCGCCCGCCTTCATCGCCGCGTAGATCGGCTCTCCCGGGTAGCCTCGCATGCCCTCGACCGAGTGCAGGTTGACGATCGTCCCGCTGCGCCGGCTGATCATCGGCGTGATCACCGCGCGGGTCATCGCGAAGATGTGCCGCAGGTTGATCGAGTACATGTCCTCCCAGGACTCTGGAGTCGACTCCTGGAAGCGCACCAGCGGCCGGAAGTCGCCGACGTTGTTGACCAGGATGTCGACCCGGCCGTGGGTGCTCACGACGTCCTCCACCAGGGGCGCCGCCACCGCCGAATCCGTCACGTCGACGGTGTGAACACGCACCGTGCCGCCGGCGTTCTCGATGTCCGCCTTGGCGCGCGCTCCCCGTTCCGGGTCCTTCTCGGCGATCTCGACGAGCGCGCCGTGCTGGGCGAACAGCCGGGAGATGGCCCCGCCGATCCCGTCCCCGCCGCCGGTCACGATGGCGACCTTGCCGACCAGCAGCCGCCCCCAATCGTCGATCGCAGGGACGCGTTCCGGGGTCTGGGAGGTCATGCGGTGATTGTGCAGGGCGGCCCTGCTGGTACTACAGAGCGGTGACCACCGTGACCCCCGCCCTGTCCCTGCACCTGGTCAACTTCGCGGCCAAGGACCCCGGCAGCTGGCAGCCGATGTTCGACCGGGCGCTGGCCGCCGAGCGCGCCGGCATCGACCGCGTCACCGTCTCCGACCATGTCGTTTTCGGGGAGAACCTCGAGGCCTACGGCAATCCCGAGACCGGCGGCATGCGCGGCTCCAAGCAGCCGACCGGTCCCGACGGGCAGTGGCTCGAGCCGATGACCGTGCTGTCGATGGTCGCCGGCATGACCAAGCGGGTCCGCCTCGGCACCGGCGTGCTGCAGGCGGCGCTACGCCGGCCGATCGTGCTGGCCAAGACGTGCGCCACCCTCGACGTGCTGTCGGGTGGCCGGCTCGATCTCGGCATCGGTGTCGGCTGGCAGCGCGAGGAGTACGAGGCGGCGGGGCTCTCCTTCGACGGTCGTGGCCCGCTGCTCGACGACTGCCTGGACGTGATGCAGAACGCCTGGCGCAATGTCCCCTCCGACCACGCGTCGGAGTTCCTCAGCTTCGAGCGGATCTACTGCGTCCCGCAGCCGCTGCAGCCCGGCGGCGTCCCGATCTGGGTGAGCGGCACGATCAACCCGCGCACCCTGCGCCGGCTCGCCCGCTTCGGCAGCGGCTGGATCCCGTGGGGCGACGACATCCGCGACCCGGCTCCGGGGCTCGCGCGCATCACCGAGGTGATGGCCGAGCACGGGCGCGACATGGACGGGTTCCGGACGCAAGGCAACCTCATGGTTCGGGCCGGAGATGACGGCACCGTCGGCAAGCTGGAACTGGCGAAGGCGCTCGAGCCCATCGCTGCCCAGGTCGAGGCCGGCATCACCGACTTCGGCCTGACCGTCCCGCTGCCCGCTGGCCAGGACGCTGCCGCCGAGGTGCTCGCCGGCGTCGTCGAGGCGTTCCACCAGGCGGCGGGCGCCTAGCGCCTGCCGATCATTTCTGGAGCGACCTTGAGCGGCAGAACGAGTTGCTGGTCGCGAAATCGTTTCCGCTGCGCTTCTCCAGCTACGCCACGAGGTTCCAGCAGGAACGTGTCGCTGACCAGGTAGCGCGGGCGATGGCGAGCTGAATGGCGGTAAATCCCGGTGCTCCAGCACCCGGATTTGCTGCCGCCGCCGATGAGGGGCCTGGCGGCACGCTAGTTTTGAGCATGGGCGCTCTTGCCCCCTATCACCGAACAGGAGCCGATGTGGGCGTCGATGTGCTGCTCGAATTGGCGTCGTCGATGGTCCCGGATCGGGTCGCGCTCGGTTCCCGTAGCGACGGCATCACCTTCGAAGCTCTGGCCGCGCGCGCCTCGGGCGGTGCCGGCCTGCTGCTCGCCGAGGGCGGGCGGTCGGTGGCCTTCGTCGGCGTCAACGGTCCCGCGTTCAACGTCGCCGTTTTCGCCTCCGCGCTCGCCGGCCTGCCGATCACGCCGCTCAACTACCGGCTTCCCGACGCCGATCTCAACGCGCTGATCGATCGCCTCGACGAGCCGATCGTGCTGGTCGACGACGACATGAGGGGCAGGGTCGGCGGGCGCCCCCACCTGATGTCCACCACCGGCTGGCTCGCCGCTACGGCTACAGCGCCGCCGATCGAGCCCCGCGAGCTGGCCGACGAGGCCGTCGCGGCCGTGCTCTTCACCAGCGGCACCACGTCCGAGCCCAAGGGCGTCGTGCTGCGCCACGGCAACCTGACGGCGTACGTGCTGCAGACCGTCGAGCTGCTCGGTGCCGACGAGGACGACTGCGCGCTGGTGGCGGTGCCGCCCTACCACATCGCCGGGGTCGCGACCGTCCTTACGAACACGTACGCGGGCCGCCGGATGGTGCACCTCCCGTCGTTCAACGCGCCGGAATGGCTCACTATCGCCGCCCAGGAGGCGGTCACCCACGCCATGGTCGTCCCGACGATGCTGGTGCGCGTCGTCGAGCACGTCGGGCAGGTGCCGGGTCACGCGCTGCCGGCGTTGCGGTCGATCGCCTACGGCGGTGCGCGGATCGCCCCGACGGTCCTGGAACGCGCCCTGCGCACGTTTCCCGAGACCGGTTTCGTCAACGCGTACGGGCTCACCGAGACCAGCTCGACCATCGCCGTGCTCGGCCCCGATGATCACCGCGCGGCGCTGGACTCCGACGACCCGGTATGGAAGGCGCGGCTCGCGAGCGCCGGGCGGGCAGTGCCGGGGATCGAATTCATCATCCGCGGGCCGGAGGGCGAGCAAGTGCCTGCCGGCGAGACCGGCGAGCTGTGGGTGCGCGGAGCCCAGGTGGCCGGCGAGTACGTGGGGTTGGGCACGCGTCTGGACGCCGATGGCTGGTTCCCGACCCATGACCGGGCACACCTGGACGCTGACGGCTACCTCTTCGTCGAGGGGCGCGACGACGACACCATCATCCGCGGCGGCGAGAACATCGCGCCGGCCGAGGTGGAGGACGTGTTGCTGACCCACCCGGCGGTGCGCGACGCCGCGGTCGTCGGACTACCCGACGAGGAGTGGGGCCAGCGGATCTGCGCGGTCGTCGTCCTTTCCGAAGCGGATGCCGCGGACGACGCGATCGCCGAGGAAGTGCGCGCGTATGCGGCCAGCAAGCTGCGCTCCAGCCGCGCCCCGAGTTCGGTGCTGATCTGGCCCGAACTTCCTTACACTCCGACCGGAAAGCTGCTGCGGCGCAACATCATCGGCAGCCTGTCCGAACCTGTTGACTGATTCCACTGATCGCTGTAACTGCAGGCCAAATGGAGGCACTTGATGTCCGTCCCCGTCCAACTGCGCACCGGCGCCCGGCTGCGTAGCCAGGTGGACGCCACCGAGATCATCGTCGTCCGGGTGCCTGCCGGTGAGGTGACGCTCACCTGCGGCGGTCACCCGATGATCGACGTGAAGGCCGAGCCCGAGGCAGGGTTGACGCTGGACGCCGCGTTCGCCGCGGGAAGCCCGGTGGGCAAGCGGTTCACGTCGCCGACCGACGAAACGCTGGAAGTGCTGGTGACCAAGGGCGGCGAGGGCACGCTGGCGGACGGCACCACCGCGCTCGTCCTCAAGGAAGCCAAGCAACTTCCCTCCAGCGACTGAGCTCCCAGCCGTGAAGCTGGACACGAGCGTCGGCAAGGACTTCACCGCGGTCGCCGAAGAGGCGGCTGCGAAGGAGGCCGAGGGCTACGACGGCATCTGGTTCGCCGAGACCCAGCACGAGCCGTTCATGCAGTGCCTGCAGGCGTGTCAAGCGACCTCTGAGATCAACGTCGGCACGTCCATCGCGATCGCGTTCGCCCGCACCCCGATGACCCTCGCGGCCATCGGCTACGACCTGGCGCGCTACAGCAAGGGCCGGTTCATCCTCGGGATCGGCTCGCAGATCAAGGCGCACATCGTGCTGCGCTACTCGATGCCGTGGTCGCACCCGGCGCCGCGGATGCGCGAATTCATCCAGGCGATGCGGGCGATCTGGGCCACCTGGCAGGACGGCGTGCCGCTGGACTTCCAGGGCGAGCACTACAAGCACATCCTCATGACCCCGTTCTTCTCGCCGGAGCCGCACGAGTACGGGCCGCCCCCGGTCTACCTCGCGGGCGTCGGTGAGCTGATGACCGAGGTCGCTGGTGAGGCCGCCGACGGCTTCTTCGTGCACCCGTTCACCACGCGGGCTTACCTCGATGAGGTCACGCTCCCTGCGCTGCGCCGGGGCCGCGAGAAGGCGGGTCAGACCCTCGACGGCTTCACGGTCTGCGCACCCGCGTTCGTCACCACCGGGCGTACCGACGAGGAGATGGCCGCCGCCGTCACCGCGACCAAGAAGCAGATCGCGTTCTACGCTTCCACGCCGGCCTATCGCGGGGTCCTCGAGCGCCACGGGTGGGGCGAGGTCCAGCCCGCGCTCACCCGGCTGTCCAAGCAGGGCGAGTGGGACGCCATGGGCGAGCTGATCGACGACGACATGCTCAGCACGTTCTCGGTGGTCGGCCGGCCGGAGGAGATCGGGCCGATGCTGCGCGCGAAGCTCGGGGACATCGTTCAGCGGGTGAGCTGCTACCTCACCTACGACGCCGACCCCGCCGTCCTCTCGACAGTGCGTGACGGTTTGCGGGGCTAGCCTGATCGCGCCCGACGAGTTGGCCGATGCGCTGCGTCACGGCGTCCCCGATCCGGCGGCCCCGGCAGCACTCCTGGTGGACCTCGGTACGGCGATCTCCGGCGCGCGGCTCGCGCCTGCGGTGCGTGCCGCGCGATGCAGCGCCCGCGTCCTGATCGGAGTTGCCACCGGGCCGGTTCCCGGCGCCAACGTGCCTCTCGCGCAGGCGCTCACGCTCTCGTTCGCGACCGAGCGCGACGGGGCGGTGCGGCTGCCGGCTTTCGTCGGCGTAGCGGATCCGCTCGCCGCCGGGCAGCAGATCGCCGGCGTCTCGTCGCACCGTCCCTTGTGCACGAGCGCGCTCGCCGTGCTCCTGCAGCAGACCGCGCTGCTGCCGGTGTGGGAGGGGCTCGTCGCCGAGTCGGCGACGTACTCGACATTGCTGGCGGGCCCGGAGTTCGCCGCCTGGCTCGCGTCGTCCCCGCAGCGCACGCCGCCGCCGGACGGCGACGAGCCAGTGCTCGTCGAGCGTCACGGCGACCGGCTCACGCTGACCCTGAACCGGCCCGAACGTCGCAACGCCTACGGCCATGCGGTACGCGACGCGCTCGTCTCGGGGTTGCAGATCGCGCTCGTGGACCCGGCCGTCAGCGTCGAGCTGCGCGGGATCGGCCCGGCGTTTTGCAGCGGCGGCGACCTCGCGGAGTTCGGGACGGCGCCCGATCCCGCGGCGGCGCACCTCATCCGATTGCGGCACAGCGCGGGCCAGCTCCTGCACGACCTGACCGATCGCACCACGGCCCGCATTCACGGCGCGTGCATCGGCGCGGGTATCGAGCTGCCGGCGTTCGCGGGCCGGGTCGTGGCGGCGGCCGACACCCGGATGGCGCTCCCCGAGATCAGCATGGGACTGGTGCCCGGGGCGGGCGGCACGGTGAGCCTGGTACGCCGGATAGGCAGGTGGCGCACCGCCTGGATGGCGCTCACCGGTGAGCCGGTCGACGCACCGCGGGCCCTGCGGTGGGGGCTGGTCGACGAGATCGCGCGATGACGGTGCAGCAGCGCGTCGTTGACTGGCTGGAGTCGGGCATCGTCGCGGTCAGCGGGTTCGTGCCGCCGGGCCGGGCGGCGACCCAGGCCCGGCTCTGGTCGGCGGAGCTGGAGCGCCGCTCGACCGCCTGGGGGCATCCGGTACGCGTCGATGGCGCTCAGCTGCTGGCCGAACGCGCCGCCTTCACCGCCGCGACCGCGCGGGGCTCCGTCTCCGCCGGAGGCGCCTGCCGGCTGCTGCCGTGCTCCGACGGCTGGGTGGCGGTGTCGCTGCCGCGGCCGTCGGACCTGGAACTCGTGGCGGCGCTGATCGAAGCTCCGGCATCCGACCCCTGGGAGGGGGTACGCGAGTGGGCCGCCGCGACGGCTGCCGAACAGATCGTGGGGCGGGCCCGGCTGCTGGGGCTCGCCATCGCCCGCGTCGGCGAGGGTGCGCCGCCGTTGCAGCTGCCGGATGACCTGCCGGCCGCCGTCGGCCCGCCCGTCCCGCTCGTCGTCGACTTCAGCGCGCTCTGGGCCGGCCCGCTGTGCAGCTCCCTGCTCGGGCTGGCCGGCGCGCGCGTCGTGAAGGTCGAGAGTGTGGGCCGGCCGGACGGCGCCCGCCGCGGCGAGCCGCGCTTCTATGAGCTGCTCCAGGCGGGCCACGCGGCGTTGACGATCGATCCGGCGCTGGCCGCGGACCGCGCGCGGCTGGCTGCGCTCGTAGGCGATGCCGATGTCGTCGTGGAGGCCTCGCGTCCGCGGGCGCTGGCCGGGTGGGGGCTGGCCGCGGCCGAGGAGGTCGACCGCGGGGCCGTGTGGCTGAGCATCACCGGCTACGGCCGCGCGAACGGCGACCGCATCGGCTTCGGCGACGATGTCGCTGCTGCCGCCGGACTGGTCGGGTGGCAGCAGGGCGCACCCGTTTTCGCCGGCGACGCCATCGCCGACCCGCTCACCGGGCTTGCCGGCGCCGTCGCCGTGATGCGGGCGCTCGCCGCCCCGGGCGGGCGGCTGATCGACCTGTCGATGGCGTCGGTTGTCGCGTCCACCCTGGACGGCAGCCCTTCCGTACCGGTGGACGGGATGGCGGCCGAGCCGCCGCGCGCCCGGCAGGTCCCGCTTCCGTGACCGGCGCCCTGCTGCTGCGCGACGTCACTTTGCTCGGCGGGCGCCGCGCCGACGTGCGGGTCGCGCACGGCACGATCGTGCAGCTCGGCGGCGCCGGTCAGCTCAGCCGGCTGCCCGGTGAGCCGGTGCTGGACGGCGCGGGAGGTGGCCTGTCCGTCGGCCTCGCCGACCATCACCTGCACCTGCTGGCGATGGCCGCGGCCGCCGCATCGCTCGACCTGCATCCGGCAGCGGCGCCCGACCGGCCGGCGGTCGAAGCCGCACTCGCCGGCGCGGCGCCGGACGCCACCGGATGCATCCGTGCGGTGGGCTACGCCGAGCAGGGCGGCCGGCTCGCGCTCGCCGACCTCGACCGGCTGCAGCCGGCGATCCCGGTACGCATCCAGCACCGCAGCGGCGCCCTCTGGCTGCTGAACTCCGCCGCGTTGCGCGCTGGCGGGCTGCGCGCCGCCGCGCCCGCGGGTGAGCTGTGGCGGGAGGATGCCCGGCTGGCCGAGCATCTGCCGGAAGGCCCGCCGCCGGACCTGGCCCGGATCGGACGCGAGCTCGCGGCGGCCGGCGTCACGGCGGTCACGGACGCCACCCCCGACCTGCCGGCGCGCAGCCAGCGGCTGCTGACCGAGGCCGTGAGCGACGGCCGGCTGCCGCAACGTGTGCTGCTGCTCGGCGGCCGGCCCGAGGGGCTGACCGGGCGCCTCACCCTGGGTCCGCTCAAGATCGTCCCCGCCGACCACGTACCGCCGGATCTCGATTGGATGCGTGCCCGGGTCCGCCAAGCGCGCGCGCAGGGCCGGCCTGTCGCCGTCCACTGCGTCACCCGCGAGGCGCTGGCGGTCACCATCGCGGCCCTCGATGAGCTGGGCGTCCATGCCCGTGACCGGGTTGAGCATGCGAGCCTGGTCGACCCCGGCGCGATGGCGGAGCTGGCGCGGCTCGGGCTGACGGTGGTCACCCAGCCCGGCTTCATCGCCGACCGCGGTGACGATTACCGCCGCGAACTCGCGTCCGAACTGGATGATCTCTACCGCGTCGGATCGCTGCGCGCCGCCGGGATTCCCGTCGCCTGCTCCAGCGATGCGCCGTACGGTCCGGCCGATCCCTGGGCGGTGATGCGAGCCGCCGGCGACCGCCGGACGCCATCTGGTGACGTGCTCGGACCCGGCGAGCGCATCGAGGTGCGGCAGGCATTGCGCGGCTATCTCGCGTCGCCGGCGTACCCGGGCGGCCCGCCGCGAAGGGTCGCCGTCGGAGCCCCCGCGGATCTTGTGCTCATGCATGTGCCCTGGCCCGCAGTCCTGGCCGCCCCGCACCGCGAACTCGTACGCTGCACTTTCTACGGCGGACGCGTTTTTCAGTAGTCGAGGGCAGGAGAGCAGAGCATGGATCGGGACGAGTTCGACGACATCCGCCTAGCCGTGCGCCGCTACGTGCGCGACGAGGTCGTGCCGCTCGAGCCCGAGATCGAGGAGCGTGACGAGATCCCGGAGCGGGTGCGTAAAACCGCCGCGGAGATGGGCCTTTTCGGCTTCGCGCTGCCCGAGGAGTACGGGGGGCTCGGCCTGTCGATGGAGCAGGAGGCCGGGCTGGTCTTCGAGTTGGGCTACACCACGCCGTCCTTCCGCTCGATGTTCGGTACCAACAACGGCATCGCCGGGCATGTCCTGATGCTCTCGGCGAGCGAGGAGCAGAAGGCGGCGTACTTGCCGAAGGTGGCGTCGGGGGAGTGGACGGCGTCGTTCGCGCTCACCGAGACCGACGCCGGTTCCGATCCTGCCGGCCTCAAGACGCGAGCTGTGCGTGACGGGGACGGCTGGGTGATCTCCGGCTCGAAGCGCTACATCACGAACGCTCCGGTGGCCGACGTCTTCATGGTCTTCGCGCGTACCGACCCGGACGCACCTGCCACCAAAGGGATTTCGTGCTTCCTCGTCCCATCCGGGACGAAGGGGGTCTCGGTCGGCGCCAAGGATTCCAAGATGGGCCAGGCCGGCGCGTGGACGGCCGACGTGTACCTCGACGACGTCCGGGTCGGCCCCGAGACCCTGATCGGCGCCGAGGGCATCGGATACGCGACGGCGATGGCCTGCCTCGCGCACGGCCGGCTGCACATCGCGTCCCTGTGCGTCGGGCTCGCGCAGCGCCTCGTCGACGAGACCGTGGGCTTCGCGACCGAGCGGGTGCAGGGCGGCAAGCCGATCGCGCAGCACCAGCTGATCCAGGGGCTGATCGCCGACTCCCAGACCGACCTGATGGCCGCGCGCGCTCTCGTGCTGGAGGCCGCCCGCGCCTACGACAGCGGCGAGGACACCAAGCTCGGCCCGGCCTGCGCCAAGTACTTCGCCAGCGAGGCCGTCGGCCGGATCGCCGACCGGGCGGTGCAGGTGCACGGCGGCGCCGGATACATGCACGGGGTGGCCGCCGAACGCTTCTACCGCGACGTGCGGCTGTTTCGTATCTACGAAGGCACCAGCCAGATCCAGCAGCTCGTCATCGCCCGGGCGGTGCTCAAGCAGTTCGCCGGCATCGCGCGCTAATCAAGATCAACGCACCCATGATCATGGAATGAGGCCTGTCAAACCGCCAAGACCATGATCATGGGTGCGTTGATCTAGGACTTCGGCACCAGCGACGCCGGGATCGGCTGGTCGTTCTTCAACGCGGCGAACAGTTCCAGCGCTTTCGTGCGGTCCCAGAGCACGACGCTGCCGACGGCCCCCTCGTTGGCGAAGCCCGCGATCGGCACGGTGAGCGTGTAGCCCTTGCCGCCGCCGGCGTCCCGCAGTGCCAGCCCGAGCGAGGCCACGTCCCAGATGTGGGTGCCCTTGTCGACGGTCAGCGCGTCGACCGCGTCGTAACCGAGCGGGATGGACTTGAACGGGTTGATGACCGTACCGGGGCTCGCGACCTTCGACAGCAGCGCCGCGAGGAACTGGCGCTGGTGCTGAACGCGTTCGAGGTCGCCGGTCGCGAACTTGCGGCTGCGCACATAGCCCAGCGCTTCGGCGCCGTTGAGCTGCTGGCAGCCGGCCGGGATGTTCAGCCCGGCGTTGCCGTCGTTGATGGCTTGGGCGACGCAGATGCGCACCCCGCCCACCGCGTCGACCATCGAGGCGAACCCGGCGAAGCCGATCTCGGCGTAGTGGTCGATGTGCAGCCCGGTGACCTGCTCGACGGTACGTACCAGCAGGCTCGCACCACCGAATGCGAACGCCGCGTTCAGCTTGTTGCGCCCGTGACCGTCGATCGGGACGTACGTGTCACGGGGGAGTGAGAGCAGCGTCGTCTTCTTCGAGCCGGTGTGGACGATCATGATCGTGTCGGTGCGGCCGCCGGCCGCGTCGCCGGTGGCCAGCGCCTTCTTCTGGGCGGGAGTGAGATCGGCCCGGCTGTCAGAGCCGACGATCAGCCAGTTGGTGCCGGCGGTGTTGCCCACCCGGCCGGGGTAGGACTTGAGCGCATCGGTGCGGTGCAGCCCGGCGTCCCACGACCACAAGATGCCGACGGCGACCAGCAGCAGGACCACCACGACAGCGGTGATCCGCTTGCCCCAGCCGAAGCGGCGCTTCTTGCGGGGGCCTTTCTGGGGACCACGCGGCGAGAGTTCGGGTGGCAGTGGCTCGTTGCCCGGCGGCCACTGGGGGTCGAGCGGCGTGGGCGGCTCCGGTGGTGGGAGGGGGACGTGGACGGGCTCGGGAGCGTCGAAACGCTGTCCCGCACCGGCGCTGACCGGCCGGGCGACGGGATTGGTCGGCGCGTCCGGCGGCGTCCCGTCGGGCTCCATGGGCCTCCCTGGCTGGCTGGCAGTCTCTGAACGGTTACGGGTCGGGCGTGGTTCCCGTACACAGGCCTGTCCGAAGACGGTACGCATGCCCGTCTGCGGTCGCCCTGTGGTTACCCACTCGACGCGTGGGAGATGCTCACTACTCATGAGCCAGGTGAAAGTGGCGTTGCTGGGCTACGGCGTGGCCGGCGAGCACTTCCACGCGCCCCTGATCAACGCCACCCCGGGCCTGCTGCTGGCCGCAATCGTGACTTCCAACACGGAGCGCGCCGGGCAGGCCGCTGCGCGCTACCCGGGCGTGGTCGTGCATCCGCGATCCGAGGACGTGTTCGGGAACGCTGCCGGCTACGACCTGGTCGTCATCGCCACTCCCAACGCCAGTCACGTGCCGCTGGCGAAGGCAGCGCTGGACGCCGGTCTGCCGGTGGTCGTCGACAAGCCGCTGGCCACGTCCGCCGCCGCGGCGCAAGGCCTGGCCGACCGTGCCCGGGCCGCCGGCCTGCTGCTCACCGTCTTCCAGAACCGGCGCTGGGACAGCGACTTTCTGACCCTGCAGCGCCTGATCGCCAACGGCGACCTCGGCACGGTGTGGCGTTTCGAGTCGCGTTTCGAGCGGTGGCGTCTGCAGCCGAAGCCCGGCTGGCGCGAGTCGGGTGATCCCGGCGACGGTGGCGGCATCCTCGCTGACCTGGGCAGTCACCTGGTGGATCAGGCGCTCGTGCTCTTCGGGCCGGTCACGCGGGTGTACGCGACCCTGGACCGCCGCCGCCCCGGGGTCGCCGTCGAGGACGACGCCTTCATCGCCCTGTCCCACGCGACGGGAGTGCGCAGCACGCTCTGGGTCAGTGCGGTAGCGGCCCATCTCGGACCCCGGCTGCGGGTCCTGGGCTCGCGCGCCGCGTACGTCGTGGACGGCCTGGACGGCCAGGAGGACGCCCTGCGCGCGGGGGGCGACCCAGCCGGGGTGGACTGGGGCAAGGAGTCGCCGAAGCGCTGGGGGCGGGTCGTCACCGGTGATGACAGCCGAGCGGTTTCCCGCGGCCCGGGCCAGTACCCGGACTTCTACGGCAAGGTTCGCGACGCGTTGCGGCTGGCCGGCCCGGTCCCCGTCAAGCCCGAGGAGGCCGTCGCGACGCTGCGCGTGCTGGACGCCGCTCGCCGCTCGGCGGAACGCGGCGAGGTCGTCCGCCCGTGAGGCGTAGCGCCGGAATCCTGCTGTGGCGCCGCTCAGCGACGGGTGAGATCGAGGTGCTGCTCGCCCATCCCGGTGGCCCGCTCTTCGCCCGCAAGGATGACGCGCACTGGTCGATCCCGAAGGGCGAGTGCGAGCCGGGCGAGGACGAGCAAGCCGCCGCGCGCCGTGAGTTCAGCGAAGAACTCGGGATCCCCGTCCCGCCCGGCGAGATCGTCGCGCTCGGGGAGGTGAAGCAGGGCAGCTCCAAGGTGAACGTCGTCTGGGCCATCGAGGCCGACCCTGGCCCGTTCGACGTGCGCAGCAACCTCTTCGAGATGCAGTGGCCGCCGCGCTCGGGAAGGCGCGCGGAGTTTCCCGAGGTCGACCGCGTCGCCTGGTTCGGCCTGGACGTCGCCGAGGGCAAGCTCTTCGGCTCGCAGCGCCCGTTCCTCGCCCGGCTAGCCGAGATTGCCGCCCTGCCTCAGACCGGAACCGCCGCCGACGCCGACGCCTTCGGCCGCCCGAGAAGATAACCCTGGCCCAGCCGGACGCCGAGACCGCCAAGCGCCTCGAGTTCGGCCTCGGTCTCCACGCCCTCCGCGATGAGCTGCGAGCCCACCTCGTCGGACAGCGTGACCAGCGCGTGTACCAGTGACTGACGCGCCGCGTCGTCCTGCAGCCCCCGCACCCACCCGCGGTCCAGCTTGATGAATTCTGGACGCAGGTCGCGCACCAGCTTCAGGCAGTCGTAGCTGGGCTCGACGCCGGAGATCGCCAGCAGGGCGCCCTCGGGCAGCGCAGCTTGCGCTTCCAGCGCCGCCGCGTGATCGGCCAGCGCCCGGGCGTCGAGCTCGAGCACGACGGGACGCATGGCCCGTTCGATGGTGCTACGCAACACGCGCCCCGCTCGTACCAGGGCCAGCGAAACGTTCAGCCCCAGCCACTCGGTGCTCGCGAAGTGGGCGGCCGCCTGCACGCTCGCGCGGGCCAGCAGGATCTCCAGCTCCAGGCCGCCGCCACGGGACGACTCCTCGGCGAGCCGCTGGTGCGGAGCGACGCCGTCGTCGAACCGGGTGAGCGCCTCGCGGCCGACGACGTGCCCGGACTCGAGTTGCACGATCGGCTGGAAGACGGTCCGGAACGCGGGCTCCTCCGGCTCCGACGAGCGCTGCCCCGGACGTCCGCGCACACTCGAGTTCGACGGCGTGCGGGGGGCCGGGACCGCCGGAGCAGCGGCCAACCGCCGCGGTGCCCCGGCGGGGGCAGCGGCCGGTTCGTTGCCGAAGTGCAGGATCGTCGCCCAGTCGGCGGGCGGTGCGGTCTGGACCTCGGCCGCGCGCCGGGCGAGCCGCTGGGCGCGCTTGGTCTTGCCCTTGGGCCTGGGCTCGACCGGGACTGAGACCCACGACTTGCCGTGCGTGAGGAAGTCGGCGACCGAGTTGCGGATGCCGATGAACGCGACGATGGCGTAGCAGACGAGCGCCGTGTTCAGCACCGCGTAGCCGAAGTTGATCCAGCGGTGGTAGGTCCAGTCCTGCCAGAGCGTGTAGCCGGCCAGCGTCGCCAGCAGGTACGGCGAGATGACGAAAATGAAGTCCGGGACGGTCCGGTTGGCCACCTTGGGCGTGCGCCCGAAGACGCTCTTCTCCCCGGTCAGCGCCTGTACCAACGAGTTCAGGAAGCCCGCGAGGTTCACCGGGATCAGGATGAGGTTGAAACCGTAGATCCGCAGCACGTCGATCCGCTTGTAGCCGCAGTAGCGCAGATCGCTGGCCATCCCGGCGAAGTACGGCAGGGCGATCAGCCCCAGCAGCGGGCTGATCAGCTGGCTGTCGAACGGGTACGCGAGTAGCAGCAGCAGGCTGATCGAACTCCACGCCACCGAGGCCATGTAGTTGGTCCGGATGAACTGCTCGCTGATCCGGTTGATCTCGCCGCGCGACGCCCGCGCCTTGCGGGTGCGCCAGAGCTTCGGCAGGATGAGCACCCCGCCGTTCGCCCACCGGCGACGTTGGATGCACAGCGAGCCGAAGTCCGGCGGGGTCGCGCTGTAGGCCAGCCGTTCCGGGTAGTTCAGCAGCGTCCACCCCTTGGCGCGCATGTCAATGGTGGACTCGGTGTCCTCGATGACGGTGCGGTCCTGGATGTAGCGACGGATCTCCCAGCTGCCGACGAACGTGCTCTCGCGGATGTCGTCGAGCGCGCGCTTGCGCAGCACCGCGTTCGCGCCCACCCAGAAGGTGGCGCCGTAGTACGTCATGCCCTGGTGGGCGATGTACTGCAGGTCGGTGGTGGCGCCGGCGATGCGCTCCAGGCGCGTACCCGAGCCGGGGAACGCGCTGTACGGGGTCTGCGCCACGGCCACGTCGGCGTGCTCGCTCTGCTCCATGAGATGTACGAGCCGCAGGCAGTATTCGGGCAGCAGCACGCTGTCGGCGTCGAGCGTGAGGACGTAGTCCGGCTCGGGGATCTCGAGGTCGCCCTGGCCGGGGCGGGCCGACACCAGTTCGCGCCCGGACACCGTGACCGCATCGTGGTAGGTCCCGCCCATGAGACCGATGTAGCTGTTGAGGTTCATGGCCTTGTTGGACTCGTGCGAGAGCGAGACGTACTGCTTGCGCTCGAAGCTGGTCAGCTCGGCGCGGAACGTCCAGGCGAGGCGCTGGTAGAGCTCGAGCAGCCGGGTCCAGGGCAGGACGACGCCGTCGGCGGCGGCTCCGCGGAGTGCTCCGGCCGTCGCGCTGAAGTCGGACGCAAGCTTGCGCGGCACCTGGTCGACGAAGAATTCGTCGGCGTGGTCGACGATCTCGGTGCTGTCGGCGAGGCCGGTCATCCATTCCGCGGCCGCGTCGTACTCGGCGGCGGCGGCGGTCATGTCGGCGAGCTCGAGCCTGGTCTGCGCGCCGCGCAAGGCAAAGACGTCCATGGCCGCCGTCGCCCGCGTGCAGGGCGCCTCGAGCAGGTCCTGCAGATCCGGTGCGACGGCGCGGGCCTGCTCCAGCAGCAGCCGGTCTTTCTGGCGGGTCGGGTTGGACGGGTCGTCGATCAGCAGCACGACGCGCAGCGACGGGTAGTCCTGTAGCGCGGCGGACAGGACAGTGGTGCGGATGATCCGCACGTCCTCCTTGTACGACGGGATGATCACCGTCACCGACGGGCTCGAGCGGGCGAAGAAATGCTCGAGTGCCGCCCGGGGCATCCGCCGGTGCTCGCGTGCCCGGTAGAAGAAGCCCAGCCGGCAGGTGAGGTACGCCAGCGCCGAACCGGTGAGCATGGTGACCGTGATCAGGTAGACCACGGCCTCGACTCGCAGCCGGGCCGTGTGGTTGCCGCCGGCGATGAACTGGTCGGTCAGCCAGGTGGCGACGTAGGTGAGCCAGGCCAGGACCGTGCCGACGACCAGGGCGCGGCCGACGGCCACCCGCAGGTCACTGACCCGCGGGACGACGGGCGTGGTGGGAAGGGCGCGCCGATCGCGGCCCCATTGTGACCGCCGGCGCGTCCGTGCCTTGTGGCCCCTTGCGAACACGTGTCTCCCTTTGACATCTCGCCAGCTCATCGGCGCCGGGCTGCGGCGCACTGCTTGATGTTCGGCGCGTTTGGACGCGACCCTTACCGCCAGATGCGACGTCAGTGAGCTAATCGCTCGTTCCGGTGACTTCTGCTCGCTCCAGCCCTCACGCCTGCGGCCGATATTGAGGTGTGCCCGTCGCCCACGCAGAGAGCCCCGACGCCGCCCTCGACGATCCCCAGGAGTCCGAGGGTCCGCAGACCCGGCTGTCGCCGCTGCGCATCCTGATCGCGCTGATCGTCATCGCGGCCCTGACCGCGGGCACGTATTGGTGGGTGCGCGACTCGCGTAGCAAGGCCAAGGAGTCGGCCGTCGCGGCGCAGGAATCGGCGGCCTGGTTCGCCCCGTACGTCGACACGACGCTGACGCCCGCGCTGCAGTTCCAGGACCCGGCCGTGAGCCCGGCCCGCCAGGTCATCCTCGGCTTCGTCGTCGCCGACCCCAAGTCTTCCTGCAGCCCGTCGTGGGGCGGCTTCTACAGCCTGACCAAGGCTGCCGAGCAGTTGAACCTCGACCGCCGCATCGCCCAGTTGCAGAACGAGGGCGCGAGCGCAGTGGTCTCCTTCGGCGGGCAGGCCAACTCCGAGCTCGCGGTCTCCTGCACCGACCCGGCGAAGCTTGCCGCCGCGTACCAGAGCGTCATCTCGCGCTACTCGCTGACCACGATCGACCTCGACATCGAGGGCACGGCCCAAGCCGACCACGCGTCGGTCGTCCGCCGCGCGCTGGCGATCGCGTCCGTGCAGAAGGCCGCGCGCGCCGCGAAGTCGCCGCTCAACGTTTGGCTGACGCTGCCGGTCGAGCCGGACGGCCTGCAGAGCGATGCGCTGAACGTGGTGCGCGACATGCTCGACAACGGCGTCCAGCTGGCCGGCGTCAACGTCATGACGATGGACTTCACGTCAGCACCCCAAGGCATGTACGCGGCGATCACCGGCGCCCTGAACGGCACTCACAGCCAGCTGACCGCGCTCTTGCGCAACGAGAAGCTGACGTCCGCCCAGATCTGGAACCGGATCGGCGCGACCGTGATGATCGGTCAGAACGACGTGGCCGGGCAGATCGTCACCGTGGACGACGCGAAGGGCGTCGCCTCATTTGCCCGCGCCCAGCATCTCGGCCGGGTCTCGATGTGGTCGCTCAACCGCGACAGCCAGTGCGGCAGCCAGTTCGCCCGCATCGGCGTGCACTCCAACACCTGCAGCGGAACGGCGCAGGCGCCGCTCGAGTTCAGCAAGGTGCTGGGTTCGCTGACCGGCAGCGTCGCCCGCTACGTCCCCACTCCGGCGGCCAGCGCCACTCCCGCCCCGCGCAACGGGAGCACGGTGGTCGATGATCCGGCTCACGTGCCGTTCCCGATCTGGAACCCCCTGGCCTCCTACCCGAGCGGCTACAAGATCGTTCGCGAGGGGTACGTGTACCAGGCGAAGTGGTACAACACCGGGGTCGACCCCGCGGCCAGCACCCAGGACTCCTCGGTCGGGCCGTGGCAGGTCGTCGGGCCCGTGCTACCCGGTGACCACCCGCCGGTCATCCCGACGCTCGCGCCCGGCACCTACCCGAACTGGTCGCCGACGGTCGCCTACCGCCAGGGCCAGAAGGTGATTCGTGACGGTCTCGGCTACCAGGCGAAGTACTACACCCAGGGAGACGACCCGGCTGGAGTACTGGCGAACCCGTCGGGTTCGCCGTGGAAGGCGCTCTACACGATCCCCGGGGAACCGGTCGCCGCGGGCTGATCGGTCAGAAGCGCCGCCGGCTCGGGTGGCGCCGCATGGCCCGGCGCAGCGCCAGCTCGCGCTCGATCTCCTGGTTGATGGTTTCCAGGGCGGTTTCGTGGGAGAGCCGGGCGTCGGGAATCTCGATGACGCGGTCAGGGGCGCTGTCAGGGGTGTCCTCCGGGGCGTCCACGTCGTTGGACGCCAGCAGCGCGCTCGCGCCGGCGCAGAAGCTGTGGGGGAACACGTCGGCGACGATCCGGAAGAAGGTCTCGTCGAGCTCGGCCCAGGCCGATCCACTCGCGGAAGAGCTGGTGTTCTCGGGGCGGGGCTGCTCGTCCATGTCGTCTCCATGTGACTGTCGACAGGGTCGACTGCGACCTCCGTCGACAGGGTCGGCTGCGACGATTGTCGAGGGTCGACGGTGATCCCGGGTGCGGCTCCGGTTGGTGCCGCTGCAGTCATGGTCGGCTCCGAGTCCGTGTGCCGGCTGTCAGCGAGCTGACAGCTCACCGGTGTCCTTGCTGACAGGCGGGCGGGCGCAATTTGGGGTGACTGGCTCAATCTGGGGTGTCTAATGTCCAGATATGGCGAAAGCGCTCCAAGTTCCCAGCGGCGGCGCCGACTTCGAGCTCGTCGAGCGCCAGTTCCCGGAGCCCGGCGCGAGGGACGTGCGCGTGCGCGTGCAGGCCTGCGGTGTCTGCCATAGCGACGTGCTGGCGAAGATCGGGATGGCCGCGTCGTACCCGCGCATCCCCGGTCATGAGATCGCCGGCGTGGTCGATGCCGTCGGCGCTGATGTGACCGCCTGGCAACCGGGCGATCGGGTGGGGGTCGGCTGGTTCGGCGGAGCGGACTTCACCTGCGACCCCTGCCGGCGCGGTGACTTCATCGACTGCCAGAACCTGCGCGTCCCCGGGCTCTCCGACGACGGCGGCTACGCCGAGTACGCCACCTTCCCGGCCGACGCGCTGGCCGCGATCCCGGATGCGCTCACCCCGGAAGAGGCCGCGCCGCTGATGTGCGCCGGCGTCACGACGTTCAACGGCCTGCGCCGCACCCAGGCGCGGGCCGGCGAGCTCGTCGCGATCCTCGGGATCGGCGGTCTCGGGCACCTCGGGGTTCAGTTCGCCCACAAAATGGGTTTCGAGACGGTCGCTATCGCCCGCGGGCAGGACAAGGCCGACTTCGCCCATCAGCTCGGGGCTCATCACTACATCGACAGCACCAGCCAGGACGTCGCGCAGGAACTGACCAGGCTCGGCGGTGCCAGCGTCGTCCTTGCCACGGTGACCAACGGCCCGGCCATGTCATCGACTATCACGGGCCTGCGCGCGCACGGAGAACTGGTCGTGCTGGGCGCCCCGCAGGAGCCGCTGGAAATCGCCGCTGCTCCGCTCCTGTTCGCCTCGCGCTCGGTCGCGGGCCATCCGTCGGGCACGTCCAAGGACTCCGAGGACACCCTGCGCTTCGCGGCGCTGACCGGCGTCCGCCCCATGATCGAGACGATGCCGCTCGCTGACGGGGCGAAAGGCTTCGAGCGGATGATGTCCGGTGCTGCGCGGTTCCGCGTCGTCCTGACCATGTAGCCCGCTCAGACTACGAAGCGGTAGCCGATCCCGGGCTCGGTGAGCAGGTGGCGCGGGCGCGCGGGGTCAGGCTCGAGCTTGCGACGTAGCTGGGCCATGTAGACCCGCAGGTAGTGGGTTTCGGTCTGGTACTTCGGACCCCAGACCTCGGCGAGCAGCTGGCGTCCGGTCAGCAGCCGCCCCGCGTGGCGGGCGAGCAGTTCGAGCAGCTGCCATTCGGTCGGCGTGAGCCGTACGTCGCTGCCGGAGGCGAGCGTGACCCGCTTCGCCGCGAGGTCGACCGTGAAGTCCTCGGTGGTGACGACCGGTTCGTCGGGCGCGGGAACGGCCCGGCGCAGCGCTGCCCGCAGCCGCGCGAGCAACTCGTCCATGCCGAACGGCTTGGTGATGTAGTCGTCGGCGCCGGCGTCGAGCGCGGCGACCTTTTGCGGCTCTAGCTCGCGCGCCGACAGCACGATGATCGGGGTGTTCGTCCAGCCCCGGATCCCGCGGATGACATCGGTGCCGTCCATGTCGGGCAGGCCCAGATCGAGCACGATCGCCTCGGGCCGCTCGCGAGCGGTCGCGGCCAAGCCCTCAGCCCCCGTCGCCGCCGTGACTACCCGGTAGTCGCGGGCTGCCAGCGTGATGGACAGCGCGCGCAGGATCGCCGGGTCGTCGTCGACGACCAGGACCACCGGCTTAGCGGGCACCGACCACAGCGTCGGCGTGCAGCCCGACCGCGAGTTCGACAATCATGGTGAGGCCCCCGCCCGGCGTGCTCGTCGCGCTGATGCTCCCGCCCATGGCTTCGGTGAACCCGCGCGCGACCGCCAGCCCCAGCCCGACCCCCGCGCCCGACGAACGGTCGCCGAGGCGCTGGAACGGCTCGAAGATCCGCTCCCGGGCGATCTCCGGAACCCCGGGGCCGTGATCGATCACCGACAGGAGCACCGCCTCATCACCCATCGCCCTCCCGACGATCTCTACCGGCTCGGTGGGAGGGGAGAAGCGCAGCGCATTGGCTACGAGGTTGGCGACGACCCGCTCCAGCAGCCCGGCGTCGGTCTGGATGAGCGGCAGCGAGTCGGGCAGGTCGAGCACGACGGTCTCGGCGCCCGCCAGGCCCCGTAGTGCCAGCGGGACTACCTCGTCCAGCGCGGTCGGTCGCAGGAACGGCTGCAGTGAACCGGTGTGGACGCGGCTCATGTCGAGCAGGTTGTTGATCAGGCCTTCGAGCCGGTCGGAACCTTCCTCGATGGTGGCGAGCAGCGTGTCCTCGTCTTCCGCCGACCACTTCACGTCGTCCTGGCGCAAGCTCGAGATCGCTGCCTTGATCGATGCCAGTGGCGTGCGCAGATCGTGGCTCACTGCGGTCAGCAGCGCCGTTCGTACGCGATTGGCTTCCCCCAGCGCCTCGGCCTGGGCGGCCTGGGTGCGTAGCCGGTCGCGGTCGAGGGCCGCCGCCGCCTGGGCGCCGATGCCTTCCAGCACCCGCCGGCTGATCAGGGGCGGCTCGCCGGTGAGGCGAAGCCGCAGGTCGGGCCCCAGCGGCAGCACCGTCACCGATTCGCTGGGGTTGACGGCGTCCGCGGGGATGCCGCTGCCGGCGACCTCGACCCACCGCCCGGCCGTGCATTCGAGCAGTTCCGCCCGGGTGGCTCCGCCGGCCGTCAGCTGGCCCAGCACCGAGGTGGGAGTGTCGGCTCCGGCGAGCACGGTGCGCGCGAGGTCGAGCAGCGCCCCGGCGTCGGAGGAGCTGCGTACGGCCTCCGCAGCGCGCCGCGCCGCCAGGTGAACGATGCTGCTGACGCTCACCGCCACGGCGACGAACAGCAGGAGCGCCAGCAGGTTCTGCGGCTCCTGGATGGTCAGCGTGTGCAGCGGCGGGGTGAGGAACCAGTTCAGCAGCAGCGCCGATGCCGCCGCCGTCACGATGGCGGGCCAGAACCCGCCGACGACCGAGACCGCCACGACGACCAGCAGGTACAGCAGTAGATCGTCCGCCAGCGAGAGGCCGTGGCGCGCGTTGACCAGTGCCAGGGTCAGCAGCGGCAGCGCGGCGACGGCGCAGCCGGTGGCGGTCCAGCGCCGCCGGGGACCGATCGCCGCCCCGAGTTCGACGAGCGCGCGCCGCCGTCCCCTGGTGTCCACACTCATCAGTGTGCTCTGCCGGCGGGCGGCGCCGCGGGTCATCGCGGCCAGCCCGTACGAGATCGCTGCCACAGCGATCAGCGTGACCCCGGTGTGCCAGACCAGCGGCCCGCCGCGCAGTTGGGCGTAGGGACGGCGGGTGAAGCCGATTGCCGTGAACTCGGCGATGATCGCCGTCATCGCGAGGGTCGTCGGGTCGCTGACGGCCGCCGTCGCCGCGACGATGAGGCAGGTCAGGACCAGCAGCGCCGTGGGACCGACCCCACCGGAGGTCAGGGCCACCAGGGCGCCGACAGCCAGCAGCCCACCGGCGGCCAGCGGAAGGACCACCGGTGCTGTCGCAGGGGCGCGAAGCCGTCTGGGCTGGCGAGGCACCCCTCCACTGGACCCTCAGCAGGCACCCGAGTCAGCGATCTTGACGAATCTCTTACGGTTCGCGGCCGGATCCATAGACCGTCTTGACACCCCCCGGCTAGGCGCTGGCCTAGCGTCGAATGTCGTGTCTGCTGTCTCGCGGCCTGCCGTCTCGGGGCTCAAACGTCTGCTCGTCGGCCGGCCCCTGCGCAGTACGCAGCTCAATGACACGCTCTTGCCGAAATGGCTCGCTTTACCCATCTTCTGTTCCGACCCGATTTCGTCGGTGGCCTACGCGACCGAGGAAATCCTGCTCGTCGCCGGCTTCGGGGGAGCGGCGTACCTGAGCCTGTCGAAGCCGATCGCCGCCGTGGTAGCGGTGCTGCTCGTCGTCGTGGTGGCGTCCTACCGCCAGACTGTCTACGCCTACCCCAGCGGCGGCGGCGCGTTCGTGGTCAGCCTCGACAACCTCGGGCAGACCCCCGCTCTCGGGGCCGCGGCGGCGCTGCTCGTCGACTACGTCATGACGGTGGCCGTCTCGGTGGTCGCGGGTGTCGTGGCCATCACGTCGGCGGTGACCTCGCTGGCCCGGCACACCGAGCTGATCTCGGTCTGCTTCGTCGTGCTCATCACCCTGGTCAACCTTCGGGGCGTGAAGGAGAGCGGCCGGCTCTTCGCGCTTCCCACGTACGGCTTCATCGCCGGCGTCTTCCTGCTGCTGATCACCGCGGTGCTGGTGGCGGCGTTCGGGCACGGCGTGCACGCGGCGGTCAGCGCGCATGAGGCACTGCCCCGCACTGTGAAGGTCGGTGGAGCGTTCACGCTGTTCCTCGCGTTGCGGGCTTTCGCGTCGGGATGCACGGCGCTCACCGGGGTCGAGGCCATCAGCAACGGGGTGCCGTCGTTCCGCAAGCCCAAGAGCCGTAATGCCGCGCGCACCTTGGTGGCGATGGGGCTCATCGCCGTCACGATGTTCGTCGGCATCACGATTCTTGCGGTCGAGATTCACGCCCGGGCCTACGCGTCGGGTTCGCCTTCCGTCATTTCCCAACTCGCCGGTGCCGTCTGGGGACGCCACTCCTTCCTCTTCGGTTACTTCCAGGTGGTCACGGCCGGCATCCTGGTGCTCGCCGCGAACACGGCGTTCAACGGTTTTCCGGTGCTGGCGTCGATCCTCGCGCAGCACAGCTTCCTGCCGCGCCAGTTGCACACCCGCGGCGACCGGCTGGTGTTCAGCAACGGCATCCTGCTGCTGTCGGCCGCGGCGATCGGGCTGATCCTGGGCTTTCACGCCAACCTGGACCGGCTGATCCAGCTCTACATCATCGGCGTCTTCACCTCCTTCACCCTCAGCCAGTCGGGCATGGTCCGGCACTGGACCGCGATGCTGAAGGACGGCGTGCCGGACGACGAGCAGGTGCGCGATGGCGGTCCGCGGCTGACTGCGGCCCGCATCAAGCGCTCGCGAGCCATCAACCTGACCGGCGCGATCTTCACCGCGGTGGTGCTCGTCGTCGTGGTGATCACCAAGGTCGAGCACGGGGCGTGGATCGCGATCCTCGGCATGCTGGTGCTCTTCGTGATGATGAAGGGCGTCCGCCGCCACTACGACCTGGTCGCCGCCGAGCTGCGGGCTGCTCCCAGCGCCCGCCCGACGTTGCCGTCCCGTAACCACGCGGTGGTGCTCGTCTCGAAACTGCACTGGCCGACGCTGCGGGCACTCGCGTATGCCAGGGCGACCCGGCCGCACTCGATCGAGGCGGTGACCGTCGGCGTCGACCCCGAGGATGTGAAGGCGCTGCAGGAGGAGTGGGAGCGGCGGGGGATCGAGGTGCCGCTGCGCGTGCTCGACTCGCCCTACCGCGAGGTGACCAAGCCGGTGCTGGACTACATCCGCGCGCTGCGGCGCGAGTCCGAACGCGACGTGGTGACGGTGTTCATCCCCGAGTACGTGGTCGGCCGCTGGTGGGAGAACCTGCTGCACAACCAGAGTGCTCTCCGGTTGAAGGCGCGCCTGCTCTTCCAGCCCGGGGTGATGGTGACGAGCGTGCCGTGGCAGCTGCACAGTGCGGAGGGACGCGAGCTCTCTGGTCGATGATCGCCGGGATGACCCCGGAAGCCCGGCCGGTTGCACTCTGGTGTGAACCAGCCTCCCCTTTCCGTGCCCATTGCCGTACCCCTTTCCGTTCTCGAGCTGTCACCGGTCACCAGCGGCGGAACGCCGCGTGACGCGCTGGCCAATACGACAGAGCTGGCCAAGCACGTGGAACGGCTGGGATACCGGCGGTTCTGGCTGGCCGAGCACCACAACATGCCGGGCATCGCGAGCTCGGCCCCGGCGGTGCTGATCGGTCATGTCGCGGCTGCCACCACCACGCTGCGGGTCGGCTCGGGCGGCGTCATGCTGCCGAACCATCCGCCGCTCGTGGTGGCCGAGCAGTTCGGGATGCTGGAGGCGCTGCATCCCGGACGGATCGATCTGGGCATCGGCCGTGCGCCCGGCACCGATCCGGTGACCGCCTCGGCGCTGCGGCGTTCGGCCGAGCCACTGTCGGCGGACGACTTCCCGCAGCAGCTCGGTGAGTTGCTCGCGTTCTTCGACGGCACCTGGCCGGAAGGGCATCCGTACCAGGCGATCACGGCGGTGCCCGGGGAGGGCTATCGGCCCCCCGTGTGGTTGCTCGGATCGAGCGGCTACAGCGCCCAGGTCGCCGGCCTGCTCGGGATGCCGTTCGCGTTCGCCCATCACTTCAGCTCCGCGAACACGCTTCCGGCGCTGGCGCTCTACCGCGACACCTTCCGGCCGAGCGCCGAGCTCAGCGAGCCGTACTCGATGATCGCCGCCTCGGTACTGGCGGCCGACACCGATGAGCACGCTCGCTACCTCGCCGGCCCTGGCGGCCTGTCGTTCCTGCGGTTGCGCAGCGGACGTCCGGGTCGCTTCCCCAGTCCGGAGGAGGCGGCGAACTACCCGTACACGCCTCAGGAGCGGGCCTTCGTCGACGACCGGCTGAACTCCCAGATCATTGGCGGGCCCGAGACGGTACGCCGTCAGATCGACGAGCTGGTCGCCGCCACGCAGGTCAACGAGCTGATGATCACCACCATGACGTACGACAGCGCCGACCGGTGGCACTCGTTCGACCTCGTGGCGCAGGCGTGCGGCGTGGCGCCAGAGATCATCGGGCTCGTGTAAGGCTGACAGCACGTCCCAGCGTTCTCAGCCGCTTACGCGGCCCGCAGCCAGCGGCCTACCGGGCCGCCGCGGCCTCCAACGCCCGCCGGGTGAGCGTGCGAGCCAGGTGACGCCGGTAGTCGCGGGTCGCGTGCATGTCCTGGGTCGGCTCGGTGCCGGAGTCGGCCAGCGCGGCCGCGTCGGCGATGCTCTGCCCGGCGGCCAGCGCGTCTTCGGTGGCCCGCGCCCGCCGCGGGGTCGGCCCCATGTTGGCCAGCGCCACGCGGCCGCCGGCGACGGCGACGGCGACGATCGCCCAGTCGTTGGCCCGCCGGACGAACTTCTCGTAGCCCCACCCGGCCCGGCCGGCCTCGTCGGAGATGCGCACCTCGACCAGGATCTCGTCGGGGCCGACGGCGGATTCGAAGAAGCCGGTGAAGAAGTCGTCGGCCTTCACCTCGCGCGAGCCCGACGGGCCGGCGATCACGAGCGTCGCCCCGAGCGCGAGGACCGCGGTGGGCAGGTCGGCCGCCGGATCGGCGTGCACGAGCGAACCGCCGATGGTGCCGCGATGGCGGATCTGCCGGTCGCCGACGAGGTTCGCCACGTGCGGCAGCAGCGGCACCCGCTCGGCAAGCAGGGCCGAATCCACGACGTCGGCATGCCGGGTGGCGGCGCCGATGGCGATGTCGCCGTCGTCCTCCCGGATGTAGGACAGCTCCGGGATGCGGGCGATGTCGATGAGGACCGTGGGCGTCGCGAGCCGCAGCTTCATCATCGGCAGCAGCGAGTGACCGCCGGCGAGGATCTTGGCTTCGTCACCGTGCTCGGCGAGCGACGACAGCGCCGCCTCCAACGAAGCCGGGCGCTCGTACTCGAACTCGGCGGGGATCATGCGCTCGCCGATCCAGGCGCCGCGGCGAGGGCCGCGCGCACGATGTTGTGGTAGCCCGTGCAGCGGCAGAAGTTACCTTCCAGGCCCTCGCGGACCTCCTGCTCGGTCGGGTTGGGATTGTCCGCCAGCAGGCTGACGGTCGCCATCACCATGCCCGGCGTACAGAAGCCGCACTGCAGCCCGTGCTCGGCGCGGAACGCCGCGGGCACCGGGTGGAGCTCACCGTCCTCGCCCGACAAGCCCTCGAGCGTCGTGACCGACCGTCCATCGGCCTGCGCCGCGAGCACCGTGCACGACTTGACCGCCTCGCCATCCAGCAGCACCGTGCAGGCGCCGCAGGAGGTGGTGTCGCAGCCGATGTTCGTCGCCTTCAGCCCGCGCGTCTCGCGCAAGTAGTGCACCAGCAGGAGGCGGGCCGGCACGTCGTCGGTGAAGGCCTCCCCGTTCACGTCGATCTGTACCTGCATCAAGCACTCGCCTTCTGAATTGCGTCCCATACGCGCTCGGGGGTCGTCGGCATGTCGATATGGCGGACCCCCAGATGTGCCACGGCGTCGACGACCGCGTTCTGCACCGCCGGGGTGGAACCGATGGTCCCGGCCTCGCCGATTCCCTTGGCTCCCAAGGGGTTGTAGGGGGTGGGAGTCTCCATCTCGACCAGTTCGAAGCTCGGCACTTCGGTGATCGACAGGAACGGGTAGTCGGCCAGGGTCGACGTCAGCGGGCTTCCGTCGGCGTCGTAGACGACCTCCTCCATGAGGGCCTGCGCCGCGCCTTGGGCGATGCCGCCATGGCGCTGGCCCTCGGCGATCAGCGGATTGAGGATCGTGCCCGCGTCGTCGACGGCAATCACCCGCAGCAGCCGCGCCTTTCCGGTTTCGACGTCCACCTCGACGACGGCGATGTGCGCGCCGAACGGGAACGTCGGCCCCGGCGCGGAGAACGTGCTGTGCACCACCAACGGTTCCCGCGCAGCCAGGTCGGCGAAGCTGATCTCCGCTTCCGGCGATCCCTGCACGACGAGGCCGGCCCGGCTGAGGTCGACCACCAGGTCTGCGGGGTTGGCTTCGAGAACGTCAGCCGCTCGGGTGCGGGCGATATCGATGAGCTCGCGGGTGGCCGCCTGCACGGCCGCACCGCCGAGTTGCAGGCTCCGCGATCCTCCGGTGCCGCCGCCCTTCGGGATCAGGTCGGTGTCACCGTGTTGCACGGTGATCTTCTCCATCGGGATCCCGAGCTCGGCGCTGGCGATCATGGCCCACGCCGTCGCGTGGCCCTGCCCGTGCGGCGAGGTGCCGGTGAGGATCGTTGCCGAACCGTCCGGGTGGATCTCGACGCTCGAGTCCTCACTCGGTCCGCCCGCCTCGGCTCCCTGGCCGGTGATCTCGACATAGACGGACATGCCGATGCCGAGCTGCATCGGATCGCCGGCCTCGCGGCGGGCCTTCTGCTCGGCGCGCAATGCGTCGTATCCCGCGGCCGCCAGGACCTTTTCGAGCGCCGCGGGGTAGTCACCGTTGTCGTAGGTGGCGCCGGACGGGGTCGTGTGCGGCTCGGAGAACGGCGCAAGCATGTTGAGGCGGCGCACGTCGCCGGGATCCATGCTGAGCTCAGCCGCGAAGACGTCCATGGCGCGTTCGATCGCGGCCGTCGCCTCGGGTCGTCCTGCCCCGCGGTAGGCACCCACCGGCGTCGTGTTGGTCACGACGCTGCGAAAACCCGAGGCCACCTTGGGGATGTCGTAGACCCCGGGTGCCATGAGCCCGGTCAGCATCGGCAGCAGGGCGCCGAAGCGCGGGTAGGCACCCGAGTCCTGAAGCACCTCGATGCGGTACGCGAGCATCTTGCCCTCGCGCGTGCCTCCGACCGTGACGGTCTGGATCTGGGCCCGGCCGTGGGTCATCGCGACCATGTTCTCCGAGCGCGTCTCGCTCCAGCGCACCGGGCGGGAGAAGCGGCGGGCGAGCCAGCCCGCGACGGCGTGTTCCGTGTCGGCCCCGAACTTCGCCCCGAACGCCCCGCCCGTGGCCGGCGTGATGACGCGCAGCTGCGACTCCTCGAGTCCCAATGCGCCCTGCAGCGAGCGCTTGGTGCCCTGCGCTCCCTGGTTGCCCAGCCACATGATCAGGCGGCCGTCCGGATGCTCGTCGTCGGTCTCCCAGACCGCTGCCGCCGAACGCGATTCCATCGGCGCCGGGGCCACCCGCTGGTTCAGGATCTGCTGGGTGACGACGACGTCGCAGCCGTCGAAGAAGTCCTTCGCGCCGTCCTCACTGAACGCCGGCCCGTCGAGGCCGAGGCTCCAGACCGTGTTCGACCCGATCTCGGGAAACACCAGGTTCGCGTCGGTACGCGCATCGTGCGGATCCACGACGGCCGTCAGCGGCTCGTACTCGACGTCGACCAGCTCGGCGGCGTCCTCACCCTGGTAGGCCTCGTCGGTGAGGACGACCGCCACTGCCTCGCCCACGAAGCGCACGACGCCCTTGGCGAGCAGCGGCTGGCCCATCTGGGCGGGAAACATCGGGAACGGGGGAGCGGCTGCCGGGACGTCGTTGATGTCGTCACCGGTGACGACCGCCACCACGCCGGGCGCCTCGAGCGCGGCGCTCGCATCGATCGACGCGATCTTCGCCGCCGCGATCGGTGAGCGCACGAACGTCGCGTGCAGCGCGCCCGTCAGCCGCTCGTCCACCAGATCTTCGGTGTAAGTGGCACCCGTGGTCAGGAACTGTGGATCCTCCGAGCGCAACACGCGCGTCCCGAGAATGCTCAAGCGATCCTCCCGCTGAAAGCCGGCCGCGCCGGGACGGACCGGCAAGATCCGTCACTTGATCCTGCCTTACGCGGCTGCGCGACTGCACCGGCCCTGCCCGTCGAGGCCCCACCGCGGCGTTCCCGGTGTGCAATAGCGGGTAGCAACGGGCACGGAGCGCGGCCGTTTCGGTGACGAACGGTCATAAAAGATCAAGCAATCAGCAGTGAGGAGATCGGGTGGCGCGCGGATGGTCACGTCGGCGAGGGCGGCAATTACTGGACGCGCTTCCGGTTGATTCGAAATCAGCTCTCGGAGCGGCGCAGCGCTTCGACGCGGTGATCCGTCCCGACTTTCGCCGCGCGGTGGTCGCCGGTGTCGGCGCCGTCATCGCGCTGTCGTTCGGCAGTGCCTACGGCGACGGGGTGCACAGCCGCGAGCTGCACACGAAGCTGATCGTGATCGGGGTCGCGGTCGCGTTCGTCATCCTGGCCGTGCTGGCCGTGCGCAGTGCCGCCAAAGAGGTGCAGCGCGTGGTGCTGGCTCGCGGAGGCGTCTCGGCCGGGACCACCGTCCGGCTGCTGATCATCCTGTTCGGCTACCTGATCATCCTGCTGGCGGTGCTGGGGATGCTGGCCGTGCCGCTCGGCCGGCTTCTGGTGGGCGGTGCCATCACGGGCATCGTGGTCGGCATCGCGGCGCAGCAGTCGCTGGGCAACATCTTCGCCGGTTTGGTGCTGCTGCTGGCGCGGCCGTACGTGATCGGCGAGCACATCAGGGTGCGCTCAGGAGCGCTCGGCGGTCCGATCGATGGGACCGTCGCCGGAATGGACCTGCTCTACACGACGCTCGACACCGAGGAGGGCTTGGTGCGGCTGCCGAACGCCGGCCTGCTGGCGGCGGCCGTCGGCCCCCGCCCGAAGAAGACCGCGAATTCCGAGCCGCCATCAGTTGCGGACGTGCCCGGCGGCATCAACAGCCAGGACACCACTGAGCTGTCAGGCCTGCCGGACGGCCAGCACGATGCCGACCGTCATGCCCCCGACGACGATGACGGCCCGCAGCACCCGCTCGGGGATCCGGCGCGCCATCGCCGCACCGAACTGGGCCCCGACGATCGAGCTCAGCGCCAGGATCCCCGCCGCGCCCCACGCGGGTGAGCTGGCGATCGCAAAAAGGACCGCTGCCACGCCGTTGACCAGCCCCGTGATCACGTTCTTCAGGCCGTTCAGCCGCTGCAACGAGTCGTCCAGGAACAAGCCCAGCAGGGCCAGCAGGATGACCCCCTGAGCGGCGCCGAAATAGCCGCCATAGACGCCCGTGGCGAAAACCAGCGCCGGCAGCAGTCCCCGGCGGTGCGGCAGGTGCGGCGGGTCGTCCGGGTGCACCACTTTGGCCTGCTGCCGCGCCCGCAGCCACGCGGCGATGCGCGGCTGCATGGCCATGAGCAGCGCTGCCAGCAGGATGAGCCCGGGCACGATCGCCGAGAACGCCTTGGGAGCGGCCAGCAGCAGCGATCCGCCGGTGAGGCCGCCGGCGACCCCGTACGCGCCGAGATGCAGCATCCGGCTGCGCTGCCCCACCAGCTCGCGGCGGTAGCCGATAGCCCCGCTGACGCTTCCCGGCGCGAGCCCGATCGTGTTGCTGACGTTGGCGACGAGCGGGCTGTAGCCGAGCGCGACCAGCACTGGATACGTGACCAGCGATCCGCTGCCGACGACGGTGTTGATCGTGCCGGCGAAGAAACCTGCCCCGGCCGCGGCCAGCGCACCGAGGGGGCCCACGGCAGACAGCCTGCCATGCGAGCGCATATCCGACGGGCGTAGAACGGGCGCTATGACCGACGCGCTGAGCTTGTCGAAGTTTCGTCACTCGTGCCTGCTGATCGAGCTCGGCGAGGTGCGCATCCTGCTCGACCCGGGCGGGTTCTCGGCGGGTTTCGAGTCACTGACCGAGCTTTCCGCGGTCCTGCTCACCCACCAGCACCCTGACCATCTGGATGCCGGACGGCTGACGGCGCTGCTGGCGTCCAATCCCCAAGCCGAGGTCATCGCCGATGTCGCGAGCACGGCCCAGCTGGCTGAGCTCGGGGTCACGGCCCGCGCTGTGGGCGCCGGTGATGACCTCAGCGTGGCCGGGGTCTCGATCGCGGTCTACGGCGGCCGGCACGCCGACATCGCGCCCGGCTTTCCCACGCCGCCGAATGTCGGCTACGCCATCGACGGCCGCTTCGCCTACTCCGGCGATGCCTACACGCCGCCCCCGGAGCCGGTGCAGGTACTGGCGATTCCGACCGCCGCACCGTGGCTGCGCGCCGCGGAGACGGTGGGCTATCTGCAGCGGGTACGCCCGAAAGCTGTGGTGCCGGTGCACGACGGGATGCTGGCCACCACCGACCTCTACTACAACATCTACCGGCGCTATTCGACCGAGCAGGACACCGAGTTCCGGGTGCTCGACGAGGGCCAACGCGCGCTGTTCTGAGGTTTCTGACGGGTGCCGAACGTTCGCAGCGTCAGCCGGGCAGGCCGAGCAGCCTGACGAGCAGGCGCGCGGCGCCGCCGGTCGCGGGGCTGTCCAGCACGGCGTCGAGCGCTCGTGTGACGTCGAGATCGTTCAGCAAGGCGGTGACGGCCTCCTCGGTGACGGCCCGCGGTGCCTCTCCGGGATGACCCGCCGCGCTGTAGAGCGATTCCAGCCGGCGCTCCGCCGACGCCAGCACGTCGTCGTGGAAATCCCAGCCTGCTGCCCACGGCCGGTCGAGCAACGCCAGGCGTAGTACGGCCGGACGGGTCGTGTTCAGCACGTCGCGCACCAGCACGAGGTTGCCGGTCGACTTCGCCATCTTGCGGCCGGCGACGCGAACCGTCCCGACGTGCAGCCAGGCGCGAGCGAACGGGGTGACCCCGGTGACCGTCTCCGCCATGGCGCTCTCGTACGCGTGGTGCGGGTAACGCAGATCGGCCCCGCCGGTGTGCAGATCCAGGCTCGAACCGAGCCGCGAGAGCGCCATGACCGTGCATCCGGCGTGCCACCCGGGACGTCCCGGGCCCCACGGGCTGGGCCAGGCCGGCTCAGGCGGCTCGGCTGGATCTTCAGCGTGACGCCAGATGGGGACGTCGAAATGGTCGGCCCGGTCGGCGTCGCGCTCCGGGTGGCCGCCCTCATGAGCGAGCTCCGTCGCCTCCTGCGGGGTCAGCCCGGCCCGGGAAGCGACATCGCCGCCGCGAAACCACACCGTGCCGCCCTGCACGTAGGCGGCGCCGCGCTCGAGCAGCGCCGCCGCGAGCGCGATCACGTCGTCGACGTGCTGGTGCACACGCGGGGCGAAGGTCGGCGGGTGCACTCCGAGCGCCGCCATGTCCTGCTCGAAGCCGAACTGCTGCACCGCGGCGAGCTGGTCGTAATGGACATGGGCCCGCCGCGCTGCCGCGAGCATGTCGTCGTCGATATCGGTGACGTTGCGGCAGACATCGACGGGGACATCGCACAGGCCGTGCAGCACGCGGACGGCAAGGTCCGACCAGACGAAGGTCGACGCGTGACCGAGGTGAGTGACGTCGTAGGGGGTGATCCCGCAGACGTAGACCCGCGCCCGTCCGATGACCGGCAGGGGGGTTCCGGCGAGTTGCAGGGTGGGCACCTGCCCACCCTGCCACGTCAGCTGCGGGTTATGCGGTGGGTGCTGACGGCGGGCTCGCCGGACGGCCGGACTGCGCCGCGAGAAGGTCGCGGATCTCGCCGAGGAGCAGCGCCTCGTCGGTGGGTGTCGGCACGTCCTCCGGGGCCAGCTGACCCTTGCGGCGCCGGTCCTGCAGCGACTGGAACACCCGCACGATCAGGAAGACGGAGGCGCCAATGATGAGGAAGTTCAACAGGTCGGTGATGAATTGCCCGTACGCGATCTGACTCTTGTTGATGGTGAAGTAAAGGCTGCTGAAGTCCGGCTTGCCCGCGATCGCGCCGACGAGGCGCAGGATCACGTTCTTCACCAACGATTGCACGACGGCGTTGAAGGCCGTGCCGATGATGACGGCGACCGCCAGATCAAGGACATTTCCCCGCATAATGAAATTGCGGAAGTCCTTCAGGAGGTTGTTTCCTGCCGCCATGCCGGCTCCTTTTCGTGGGCTTGCCAAAGTGAGGGAGTTAGAGACTAACGGCCTGTTTCAGCTTGGCGCGTGCTGGTCGTGCAGCCGGCTTGACCTTCATCCGCCAGGATGAGGTGGTGGAACGCATCGCGGTCGTCACCGGAGCAAGTAGTGGTATCGGAGCAGCGACAGCGCAGACCCTGGCTGGCCAGGGCTACCGCGTCATTCTCGGCGCCCGGCGGCTCGATCGGCTCGCGGAAGTGGCTGCCGCGTGTGGCTCCGCGGCCGAGGTGCGCTCGCTCGACGTCACCGATCCGTCTTCCGTGCTGGCTTTCGCCGCCGGGATCGAACGGTGCGACGTCCTCGTGAACAACGCCGGCGGGGCGTTGGGCCTCGATCCCATCGAGCACGCCGACGAAGACCAGTGGTTGCAGATGTTCCAGTCCAACGTGCTGGGCACGTTGCGGGTGACCCGCGCGCTGCTTGCCGCGGTCAAAGCGGCGGTAGGTCACATCGTGGTGATCGGTTCGGTCGCCGGCACCGAGGTGTACGACGGCGGAGCCGGCTACACGGCGGCCAAGCACGCCGAGCACGCGTTCGCCGAGACCCTGCGATTGGAACTGTTGGGCACGGGCGTACGGGTCGCCGAGATCGCCCCGGGCCTGGTGGAAACCGAATTCTCGCTGGTGCGGCTGGGATCGCAGGGGGCTGCCGACCGGGTGTACGCGGGCCTGACCCCGCTCACCGCCGCCGATGTGGCCGACGTGATCGGCTACGTCGTCAGCCGCCCGGCGCACGTCAGCCTCGGCTATGTACGGCTCACGCCGGCGGCCCAGGCGTCGGCGACGCGGACCCACCGGACACCGGAGCTCCCGTAGGTCGCAGGAGGGGCGGGGACAGGACGAGCGCGTCGCCCCGGCGGTACAGCTCTGCGGGCCGCCCGCCACCGGGACGCACCGAGCGTTCGCCGACCGGCCGCACGAAGCCCGGTGCGCCGAGCACCTTGCGCCGGAAGTTCGGGGCGTCGAGCACGACTCCCCACGCGGCCTCGTAGACGCGCCGGAGTTCGGCAAGCGTGAACGGCTCGTCGACGAAGGCTGCGGCGAGGGAGGTGTACTCCAGCTTCGCCCTCGCCCGCTCGATCCCGTCCTCCATGATCGTCGCGTGGTCGAAGGCGAGCCTGGGCGCTGCTTCGCGCGCTTCGGGAGCGGCGGGCATCAGGTCTTCCACGGGCCACCAGCGCACCTGCTCTCCCCGGCTGCCCGCGGGCCGCGGCAGGTCGGGCAGCAGGGCCAGATATCCGACGCTGACCACGCGGCCCCGGGAATCGCGTCCGGGATCACCGTAGGTACGCAGCTGCTCGAGGTGGCCGGCCAGCCGTTCGACGCCGGCCTGCTCGGCCAGCGCCCGCCGGGCGGCCACATCGAGGCTTTCGGAAACGTCGATCCGCCCGCCCGGAAGGGCCCAGCTGAGGGGGTCGCGGGGGTCGCGCCCGGCGACCAGCAGGATCGACAGCCGGCCCGCGCGCAGGGTCAGCAGCACGACGTCGACGCTGACCGCGATCTCCCCGAGCCGCTCCGCACGGGCCTCGGCCTGGCGTTCCACCTGGCCGTCGCGGGCTGTCACCGCACCATTGTCCACCGTCTCTCCACCGTCGCCTCCCGCCGCACAGGCAATCCGATGTGGCCACGGGCGGGGACGGTTCTTCTCGTCAACAGACGATTCGATGTGGCCCACGCTGCCGGACAACGGATCGTCTGTACTCACATAAATGAGCACGCGGCCGCCGATGACATCGGATTGCTGGTATGGACTAGCGTCGGCCATCACTTGGTGCCCGCTTCCCGACGGCCGGGAGTGAGCGCGCCCGGAGCGGGCAGGGCTGATCGACATGGGCATCACCGCGCAAATCGCGGCGATCCGGGTGCTTGTGGGTGCCGGTGCGACCCGGCCTTCCCGTCCGGATCGCATGCTCGGGATGGGGCTGGCGCTTTTGCGATGGGGACTCACCCCCGCGGGAGGGTGGGCTGCCGGGGCCGCTCGCTTCCCGAACCGGCCCGCGATCATCGACGAGCTCGGCGCGATGACCTTCCGCGAGGTCGACGAGGTGTCCAGCGCGGTCGCCACCGGGCTCCGCGAGCGGGGCGTGCGCGACGGCGGGTCGGTCGGGCTGCTCATGCGCAACTCCCGCTGGATGCCGATCGCGTTGTCAGCGCTGGCGAAGGCGGGAGCCGACGCCGTCCTGCTGAACACCGGATTCGGGGCGCAGCAGCTGGGTGACGTGATGGAGCGCGAGGGCATCCAGGCCGTCATCTACGACGCGGAGTTCGACAGGTTGCTCGCGGATGCGCCCGCCGACCTGGTGCGCGTCGTCGGATGGCATGACGACCACGACCACGACCTCGAGCAGATCACCCTTCGAGAGCTGGCCGGTACCCGCCCGCAGTTGACCCGTCCGGTGCACCGCGGACGCCAGGTGATTCTCACCAGCGGCACCACGGGAACCCCCAAGGGCGCCGCGCGTTCGGTCCAGGGCATCGAGCCGGCAGCTGCGTTCCTGTCCGGAATCCCTTTGAAATCGAGGGAAACGACGGTTATCGCGGCGCCGCTCTTTCATGCCTGGGGCCTGGCGCATCTCGGGCTCGGGCTGCTGCTGTCGAGCACGATCGTGCTCTCGCGGCGCGCGGACCCGGAGCAGTTGCTGGCGCTCGTCGAGCAGCACCGGGCGAGCGCGCTCGTCGTCGTCCCCGTGATGATGCAGCGGATGCTCGAGCTCCCGGAAAGCACTCGCAAGCGCTACGACACGTCGTCGCTGAAGGTCGTGGCGGTCAGCGGTTCCGCGCTCGCGGGGAAGCTCTCGAGCCGGTTTATGGACGCGTTCGGCGACGTGGTCTACAACCTGTACGGCTCCACCGAGGTGGCATACGCCACGGTCGCCTCGCCGGCGGATCTGCGGGCAGCGCCCGGCACCGCGGGCCGCCTGCTGTTCGGTACGACGATCATGCTGGTCGGCCAGGACGGCAAGCAGGTGCCCGCGGGTGAGGTCGGCAGGATCTTCGTCGGCAATCCCTTGCTGTTCACCGGCTACACCGGCGGCGAGGACAAGGACCGGATGGGCGACCTGGTCGCGAGCGGTGACCTCGGCCGGTTCGACTCCCAGAACCGCCTGTTCATCGAGGGCCGGGACGACGAAATGATCATCTCCGGCGGGGAGAACGTCTTCCCCGCCGAGGTCGAGGAGTTGCTCAGCAAGCATCCGGCAGTGCGGGAGGCGGCGGTCGTCGGGGTCGACGACGAGAAGATGGGGCAGCGGCTGGTGGCCTACGTCGTCACCCATCCGGAACCCGTGACCGGGGATGAGCTGAAGGCGCACGTGAAGGACAAGCTGGCCCGCCACAAGGTGCCGCGCGATGTGCACTTCATCGCCGAATTGCCGCGCAACGAGACCGGCAAGATCGTCAAGCGCAAGTTGCAGGCGCCGACTGACCCCCGGGACTAGAAGCCTTCGAAGCTCGCGGCAAGCGCGGGATCGCCGGCCGACAGCCGCAGCGCCTGCGCCGGAAGTTCTGCCCGCGACTGCACCCACCGTCGCCGCGCCTCGGCGAGGCTCACGTCCGCAATACGTTCGCCGGCGTGCACGAGCGGCTCGTGCAGCGGCCGCAGGCGGGCTCCGACGGGCGCCCGGCGACCCGGCACCACGACGTCTTCCACCGCCGTCCCGCGCGCGTTCAACCGGCGGGCCAGGCTCTTGCGCCCACCGCGAGAGGGCTTGCCCGGGGAAAGCTTCGCGACCGGCTGCCCGCCCCGCTCCACCAGCTTGTAAACGAAGCCCGCTGCGGGAGCGCCGGAGCCCGTGACGAGCGCCGTGCCAACCCCGTAGCCGTCGACCGGCGCTGCTGCCAGCGCGGCGATCGCGTACTCGTCGAGGTCACTGGTCACGATGATGCGGGTGTTCGTCGCACCGAGGCTGTCGAGCAGCTCGCGCACCTCACGCGCGAGGGCGCCGAGATCGCCGCTGTCGAGCCGCACGGCACCGAGCGTCGGCCCGGCGACCTCCACCGCGGTGCGTACGCCCTCCAGCAGGTCGTAGGAGTCGACCAGGAGGGTCGTGGCGGTGCCGAGGGAGGCCACCTGCGCCTCGAACGCGGCGCGCTCGCTCTCGTGCAGCAGGGTGAACGCGTGGGCGCTGGTTCCCGTGGTCGGGATGTCGTAGCGGCGGCTCGCCTCCAGGTTGGAGGTCGCCTCGAAACCGGCGACGTACGCGGCGCGGGCAGCGGCCACCGCGGCCTGCTCGTGGGTGCGCCGCGAACCCATTTCGATGCACGGGCGCGTGCCCGCGGCGACCGTCATGCGCGCTCCGGCGGCGGCAACGGCACTGTCGTGATTGAGGATCGAGAGGACGAGCGTCTCGAGCAGCACGGCGTGCCCGAAGCTCCCCTCGACGACCAGCACCGGAGAACCGGGCCCATAGGCCTCGCCCTCGGCCAGCGCGCAGATGTCGACTTTCGGTGGCGTGCTGATGTGCTTGCCCAGCCACCGCGCGGTCGCGGCGTTCACCACACCGGTCTCGCGCAGCAGCTCGATCTCGTCCGGCCCGAAGCGGAAATCCTCGAGGGCGTCGAGCAGGCGTCCGACCCCCGCGAAGACCCCATACCGCCGGCCGGCCGGCAGCCGGCGGGTGAAGACCTCGAATACCGCCGGCTGCAGCGCGGCTCCTGACTGGAGCGCCGCCTGCAGCATCGTGAGCTCGTAGTGATCGGTCAGCAGCGCGGTGCTGGACATGCCGGGACTGTACGGAAGGGCGCAGAATGGACGCGTGACGACCGCAACGCCTGACACCATCGAGCGCACCGGTGAACGCGTGCGCGAGGACGAACGGGCCGCGACCGAGCGGCCGTGGGTCACGATCGTGTGGGACGACCCGATCAACCTGATGTCCTACGTCACCTACGTCTTCCAGCAGCTGTTCGGTTTCCCGAAGAGCAAGGCCGAGAAGCTGATGCTCGACGTCCATCACACCGGCAAGGCCGTGGTCACAGCGGGCACCCGTGAGGAGATGGAGCGCGATGTCAGCCGCCTGCACGGCGCCGGTCTGTGGGCAACCCTGACGCACGATTCCTGACCGGCGCCTGGCTGAGTGAGCGGCTTCAAGCGCACGCGCGCGGGAATCACGATCGTGCTGGATCCGGTCGAGTCGGCCGTTCTCGCTCAGGTGATGAACGAGATGTGCGCGCTGATCGGTCCGGAACCGGCGCCGACCGACGGGGAGGCCTGGGCTCGCGAGCTCGGGCTCGGTGGGCTGGGGCGGACCGATGCCGCAGCAACCCCGCCGAACGACCCGATCCGCGCCCGGCTGTTTCCCGATGCCTACACCGGCGACGCTGCCGCCGCCGACGATTTCCGCCGGTTCACCGAGGGGGAGCTGCGCGCCGGGAAGTTCGCCAATGCCACGGCGCTGCTCGCTTCGCTGCCGGAGGGCGGCGGTGCGATTGCCCTGGACGACGCGGCCAGCGCGGCCTGGCTGGGCGCCTTGAACGATGCCCGGCTCGCGCTCGGAACCGCTCTGGACGTCGACCAGAACATCTACGACGAGCTCGTCACGTTGGAGCTCGACGAGCCGCGTGCCCAGCGGCTGCAGGTCTACCTCTGGCTCGGCGAGCTGCAGGACTCGCTGCTTTCGGCGCTCACCGGCGACTGATCACCGCTAATCTCGCGCTGGTGTTGCAGCTCTCACAGGACCAGTACGACGCCATGGTCGCCCACGCCCGTCGCGACCACCCGGACGAGGCCTGCGGGGTGATCGCGGGCCGTGACGGCGTCCCGGAGCGCTTTCTGGCGATGACCAACGCGGCACGCTCTCCCACGTTCTACGAGTTCGACTCGGGCGAGCTGCTCGCGCTCTACCAGGACATGGAGGCACGCGACGAGGAGCCGGTGGTCATCTACCACTCGCACACGGCCACCGAGGCCTACCCGTCGCGTACCGACATTTCCTACGCCAACGAGCCGCAGGCGCACTACGTGCTCATCTCCACCCGCGACCCTGAGCAGGCCGAGGTGCGTTCGTTTCGCATCGTCGGGGGAGCCGTGGATGAGGAACCGGTCACGGTCGGCTAAGAGCTGGAATCCCGTAAGCCCCGCTCATGTTGCAGGATGACATCATGGCTGTTCAGGTAAAGGTGCCGACGATCCTTCGCACGTACACGGGAGGGGCGAAGGCGGTAGAGGCTTCCGGCGACACGCTGGATGCCTTGCTGTCCGACGTCGACTCGCGCTACGAGGGGCTTCGCGGCCGTCTCATCGCTGAGGACGGTTCGCTGCACCGCTTCGTCAACGTGTACATCAACAACGAAGACGTGCGCTTCCTCGGAGCCCTCGAGGCGCCCCTCAAGGACGGCGACACCGTCACGATCCTGCCCGCGGTTGCCGGCGGGGCCAGCGACAACGCCTGACGCGGTGCGTTTCGAGAGCCTGATCGATTCGGTCGGGCACACCCCACTTGTCGGCTTGCCGCGGCTGTCCCCGTCGGCTGACGTACGCCTGTGGGCCAAGCTCGAGCAGAACAATCCCACCGGGTCGATCAAGGACCGTCCCGCGCTGTGGATGGTCGCTGCCGCCGAGAAGGAAGGCCGGCTGCATCCGGGCTCGACCGTGCTGGAGCCGACGTCGGGCAACACCGGCATCTCGCTGGCGATGGTGTGCCGCCAGCGGGGCTACCGGCTGGTGTGCGTGATGCCGGAGAACACCTCGGCCGAGCGCCGGCAGCTGCTGGAGATGTGGGGCGCGCAGATCGTGTCGTCGCCTGCCGCGGGTGGAAGCAATGAAGCCGTCGCCGTCGCCAAGCAGATCGCCGCCGACAATCCCGACTGGGTCATGCTTTACCAGTACGGCAACCCGGCGAACTGGCGCGCGCACTACGAGTCCACCGGCCCGGAGATCCTGGCCGACCTGCCGAGCATCACCCATTTCGTCGCCGGGCTCGGCACCACCGGAACCCTCATGGGGGTCGGGCGATACCTGCGCGAGCGGCTGCCCGCCGTACGCATCGTGGCTGCCGAGCCGCAGTACGGCGATCTGGTCTACGGCCTGCGCAACATCGACGAGGGGTTCATCCCCGAGCTGTACGACGCCTCGGTGCTGACGACGCGCTACTCGGTCGATCACCACGAGGCCCTGCGACGCACCCGTCAGCTGGTGCAGCACGAAGGCATCTTTGCCGGCATCTCGACCGGTGCGATCCTGCATGCCGCGCTCGCGCAAGCCGACAAGGCCGCCGCCGCCGGGGAACGGGCCGACATCGCGTTCGTCGTGTGCGACGCGGGTTGGAAGTACTTGTCAACCGGTGCGTATGCAGGTTCTCTGGAAGAGGCCGAAGAAGCGCTCGAGGGTCAGCTCTGGGCGTAGGAGCAGATCGCGACTTGGCTGAGCGCAGCGAAGCCGAGCGCGGGTCTGCGACCAGGTAGATAGGAGCAGATCGCGACTTGGCTGAGCGCAGCGAAGCCGAGCGCGGGTCTGCGACCAGGTAGATAGGAGCAGATCGCGACTTGGCTGAGCGCAGCGAAGCCGAGCGCGGGTCTGCGACCAGTGGCCAATCCGCCCGCTCGTGCGCATGTGAAATACCCGACACGTGTCACGTGACCTGCACGACGGCTCTACCCTGTTGTAGCAATGACCACCGCGCCGCTCGTGATGGATGCTGCGCTGTGAAGCTGACCGTGCTCGGCTGCGCGGGGACGTTCCCCGGTCCCGGGACGGCGTGCTCGTCGTACGTGCTCGAACACGACGGCTTCCGGCTGCTGATCGACGTCGGTAACGGGGCGCTCGGTCCCCTGCAGGAGCACATCGGGCTGCTCGGCATCAACGCGGTGCTGCTGTCGCATCTGCACGGTGACCATTGCCTGGACCTGGTGGCCTACTCGTACGCGCTGCGCTACCACCCGGAAGGCCCGCTGCCGCGGATGCCCATCTACGGCCCGGTCTCGAGCCGCCACCGGCTTTGCGGCGCTTTTGACGACTGGCCGTCGGACGGGCTCTCCGACGTCTTCGACTTCCGCGGCATCCGCACCGGCCACCGCGCGATCGGGCCGTTCGAGATCGAGCTGGATCGGGTACGCCATCCGATCGAGGCGTACGGCATGCGCATGACGGCCGGCGGGCGCACGTTCACCTACAGCGGTGACACGGGCAGCTGCGAGGAGGTCGAGAAGCTCGCCCGCGACACCGACTTCTTCCTCTGCGAATCGAGCTGGGCGCACTCGCGGGGTAACCCGCCCGGCATCCACATGAGCGGGCGCGATGCGGGCGAGGCCGCGCACCGCGCTGATGCGCACAAACTCCTGCTCACGCATATGGTGCCCTGGGCGAGCCCGGAGGAGTTGCAGGATGAGGCCACCGGGCAGTACGCGGGTGAGATCGCTTGCGCCAAACCCGGCGCGAGCTACGACGTCTGAAGTGGATGACCTCCAAGCGTGAGCACTCCCAAAGTTGAGGGTGGCCGTCCCGGCGGCCGGGCCAACGACGAGCTTCGCCCGGTCCGTTTCGAACGGGGATGGCAGCCGCATCCGGCCGGATCGGTGCTGATCGATTTCGGCGAGACCCGGGTGCTGTGCGCGGCGAGCGTGGAGCGTGAGGTCCCGCGCTGGCGGCGCGGCAGCGGGCTCGGGTGGGTGACGGCCGAGTACGCGATGCTGCCCAGCTCCACCAACACGCGTAACCAGCGTGAGTCGGTCAAGGGCAAAGTCGGCGGCCGCACCCAGGAGATCAGCCGGCTCATCGGCCGCGCGCTGCGTCCCTGCGTGGACCTCGCTGCGCTGGGCGAGAACACCATCGCCATCGACTGCGACGTGCTGGTGGCCGACGGCGGCACGCGCACGGCGGCCATCACGGGTGCGTACGTGGCGCTTGCCGACGCGATCCACTCGCTCGGCAAGGACTCGGCGCTCGTGGCGTCGGTCTCGGCGGTGAGCGTGGGCGTCATCGATGGTCAGCCGCGGCTCGACCTGTGCTACGAGGAGGACGTGCGCGCCGACACCGACATGAACGTCGTGGTCACCGGCGACGGGCGTTTCGTCGAGGTGCAGGGGACGGCTGAAGGCGCGGCGTTCGACCGAGCCGAACTCGATGCCCTGCTCGACCTTGCGGTCAGCGGCTGCGCTTCGCTCGCGGTCGCGCAAAATGCCGCGCTCATGCAGTGACCAGACCGCGTGAGTGATTCGCCGCGCCCCCGGATCGTGCTCGCGAGCCGTAACGCGGGCAAGCTCGCTGAGCTGCGGCGCATCCTTGGCCCCGGCTACGAGCTGGTGGGGCTGCCGGCATCCGCCCCCGAGGTGGCGGAGACCGGCGCTACGTTCGAGGAGAACGCGCTGCTCAAGGCGCAAGCAGCAGTCGCCGAGACGGGCCTGATCGCCGTCGCCGACGACAGTGGCCTGACTGTCGACGAGCTCAACGGCATGCCTGGGGTGCTCTCCGCACGCTGGTCGGGGCTGCCGGCCGAGGACCCCACGCGTGACGAGGCGAACCTGCGGCTGGTGCTGGCGCAGCTGAGCGAAACACCGCCCGAGCGGCGCGCGGCGGCGTTCGTGTGCGCTGCGGCCGTGACGTTTCCGGACGGGCGGGAGTACGTGCTGCGCGGCGAGGTCCGGGGCAGGCTCCTCACCGGGCCGCGGGGCAGCGGCGGATTCGGGTACGACCCGATCTTCGTGCCCGACGGCGAGACCCGCACCACCGCCGAGATGAGCCCCGCCGAGAAGGACGCGATCAGCCATCGGGGGCGGGCGTTTCGCGCGCTCGCCGCGAAACTGTCCGAGTTGCTCGCCGGCTAGTAGGTACAGCGGTTGTCGGCCGACGCCGCCGAGACCGGTGGCGGGTTGGGGCTCGCCGACGCGGTGGGGGTCGGTGTCGGGGTCGAGTTGACCGGGGTATCCGAGACGCTCACCGGCACGACCTTGGTGAAGTTGGCGCCGGCGATCAGCACGACACCGCTGATCACGCTCGGGTCCTCGACCAGTACCGATCCAGGAACGGCAGCCGCGACCGTCTCGGCCGCGTCCTTGTTGCCCGTGCCGTAGTGCACCTGGGTACGGGCGTATCCGGTGGTGCCCGCCGGTCCCGGGACGCCGACCGGGAAGCCGTCCTTGGCCAGCGCGGTGGTCACCTGGCTGGCCAGATCGACCCGGCCCACCCCGTCCTCGACAGTGACGTGCACCTGGGACGGGTCCACCGTCACGCCGACCGCTTGGGCGTTCGGCGCTGACACGGAGCCGCTGCTGCGGCCGGTGTTCGTGGTGGTGTTCGCGTCGCGGATCTTGGCGACCATCTCGTCGAACTGCGGCTGCTCGATGATCTGGACGCTGCCCACGCTCTGGCCCTGGCCGTAGGGAGTCAGCTCCGGCACATTTTGGACGACCTGGATTGTTCCGAGATTGGTGTCGGTGACCTCCAGCCCGCGTTGCGGAAGCGTCTCGAAGAACACCTTGCTCGGGTCGAGCCCGCGCAGTCGCAGGCCCAGCTTCTCCAGGTCGGTGAGCGTGGTTCCCTCGTCGAGAGTGAGTGCCTTCTGGATGGCGCCGAGCAGTCGGGTGACCGCGACCGGGTTGAAGAGCAGGTTGACCCGGGTCGCGGTACGGAAGACCGAGCCGAGGAACTGCTGCTGGCGCTTGATGCGGCTGAGGTCGGAGTCGGGCAGGCCGTGGCGCTGACGGACGAAAGCCACCGCCTGGTCACCCACCAGCGTCTGCTCGCCGTATTTGCCGTGGAAGCCGCTGTATCCGTCGTTGATGTTGGTGATCAGGCCGCCGTCCTCGTTGGCACTGGCCGGGGCCGGCTTGATGCACACCTGGACCCCGTTGATGACCTCGCTGATCTTCTTGAAGCCTTCGAGGTCGACCGAGACGTAGTGATCGACCTGCACGTTGAAGAGATTCTCGACGGTGCGCACCAGCAGCGAGGGCCCGCCGAGGTAGATCGCGGCGTTGAACTTGTCCTTGTGGGCCGGGTGATGGACCTTCTGGCTGTCGGTGTAGGCGGGAATCGTGACGAGGGTGTCGCGCGGAATCGAGATGTTCGTCGTCGTCCCGTCGGCGTCGAGGTGGGCCAGGATCGTCGTGTCACTGCGCGCGCCGATGATGCCGGTGCCGAACTCGCCGTTGCTGCCGGCCCGGCTGTCAGTGCCCACCAGCAGCCAGTTCTCTGAGCCGATGGGTGCCGCGGCGGGCCGGTCATGGCCGAGATTCAGCTTGACCCGGGCGATCGATCCGTCGAACCACTTGACAACGACGAATCCACCGACGCTCCCCAGCAGCACGACGACCGACAGCAGACCCGCGACGACGTACAACAATCGCTGGGGGAGCGGCCGGCGGCGTTTGCGCACCCGCTTGTCGGGGCTGAGCCCCGGCGGCGGCGACTTCTTGTGTTGACGTGACGACGACGGTGAGCTCCCACGTCCGTGCCGGCTCCCCTTACGGGGGGCAGGGAAGGTGGCGGACGATCAAGACGTTACCGCCGGTGCCTGTAAGAACGGTGGTTGTCCACTGTGTGCGGGCTCGGACCTGCAGGCGATGGCATTGATGAGCTGCGCCAATGCTTGGGCCTGGCTGATCATGCACATGTGGGCGGCCTCGAGATCGATGACGTCGCAGGAGGTGACGTCGCTGACGTTGCGGGCGAAGCGCTGCTGGCGGTCCGGCGGGACGATCACGTCGTGCATGGTGCGCACCCAGGTGCGGGGCATGGAGGAGCGCAGCGGTGCCAGATCCACCTTTTCCGCGGTCAGGCGCGGGGCCTCCGGCACCATCCGCGCGAGCATCCAGCCAATCTGGTCCTCGTCGAGGTCATTGCCGAACAGCGCCCGCGCCATCTCCGGAGCGAGCATCCCAGGCTCGGCGGCGGCATCCGCTCCGTCGGCGAGCGCCTTGATGTCATCGGGGAGCGTGTCGAAGCAGCTGGCGTGACCACGGTCCGCCAAGATCGCCGATCTGCGATTCCACGGCTTGACGTGGTATTCAAGAGGAGCCATGACCACCAGGCGGGGCAGCGACGCGCAGGCGGTCCTGTTTGCCTCCAGGGCGCTCGTGGCCGTTGCGGCCAAGTCGCTGGCTCAGGTGGAGCAGCTCATCACCGTGCCGCAGTGGCGAGTGCTCGTGGTCGTCTCGCGCGAAGGTCAGCTGGCGCTGCACGAGCTGGCTGCCGCGCTGGGAGTACACCCGTCCACGGGGACACGGATGTGCGATCAGCTCGTCGCGAAGGGGATGCTCTCGCGTCACGACCATCCGGCCGACCGCCGGTTCCTGGTTCTGAAGCTCACCTCTGCCGGCCAGGAACTCGTCGACCGGGTGAACCACGACCGCCAGCGTGAGATCGAGACCATCCTCGATCGCCTTCCTGCGCCCGCCCGGCAGCGGTTGGTGGAGGCTCTGGGCGATTTCGCCGAAGCCGCCGGCGAGTTCACCGTTGACCCGCGGTGGGACCTCGCGGGAGGTTTCGCCGAACCCGGTTCCGCCGCGAAGGCGGACCGTGAACCCCGGGCCCGCCCCAGGGGTCGCTCGTGACGCTTCCTGGCGGTCGCTGAGACCCAACGCCGATCAGCCCCCGAGGGCGATTGTCGATCAAGTCCTCGCCACGATTGGCGCCGCTTCGCCGACCGCGTGAAGGCTGGCGCACCTGGACACTCGCGCCCGAATGAAGGGACCTCGGGGCAGCCCCCAGGTCTCGCTGAACATGCAGGCCGAACCGGGTGCGGAAGGGGGGATTCGAACCCCCACGCCCGTTAGGGCACTGGATCCTAAGTCCAGCGCGGCTGCCGTTACGCCACTCCCGCTCGCCCGCCCATTTTGCCTGGCTCAGCCGGTGGGAGCCACCGAAGCCCAGGACGCTAAGTCGATCTGTTGATGTGTCGCGCACCCGCTCGACAGCCGAAACGAGCGAACCTGGCGCATGCCCTACGATGAGGTCGGTGGCGGCGCTCTTCCAGCCCATCGAAGGCCCGAGGTTCAGGCAAGGCCTCGTAGCTACGACGTGAACGCCAACCCGTCCCGTCCAGCGTCAGCGCGCAATCAACGGCAGTCCGTGGGGCGGTTCCGCCCCGACGTGCAAGGTCTGCGCGCGGTCGCCGTCGTCGCGGTCGTCGCTTACCACGCAGGCGTGCCTGGCCTGCGCGGCGGGTTCATCGGCGTTGACGTGTTCTTCGTGATCTCCGGATTCCTGATCACGGGCCTGATCGTCGGCGACGTCGAGCGGACGGGGAAGGTTTCGTTCCGCGAGTTCTACGCCCGCCGCGCCCGGCGAATCCTGCCCGCCGCAATCCTGGCGCTGCTCGTCACCCTTGCGGTGTCCTACGTGGTCTTGCCTCCGCTGCAGATACCCGCAGTAGCGCGCGACGCGGTGGCCGCCGCGCTGTTCGTAGCCAACTTCCGGTTCGCCGCGCAGAGCACGGACTACCTGGGAGCACACCCGGCTCCCACGCCGTATCAGCACTACTGGTCACTCTCGGTCGAAGAGCAGTTCTATCTGGTCTGGCCGGCTCTGCTGCACCTCGCCGCGGCTCTGGGACGGCGGCGTGCCCGGGCCACGATGACCGTCGTCGTCACGCTGATCGCCGTAGGATCGCTGGCCGCCTGCGTCTGGCTGACGCGCACATCCGAGCCAACCGCCTTTTATCTGCTGCCGACGCGAGCGTGGGAGCTCGCGCTCGGCGGGTTGCTCGCGCTCGCCGGCTCGCGGCTCGTACGGCTTCCGCGAGCCACCGCGGCATTGCTCGGCTGGGCCGGGCTGGCCGCGATCATCTGGTCCGTCGTGAACTACGGCGCCTCCACGAATTTCCCGGGCTTGGCGGCGACCGTACCCGTCTTGGGTGCCGCAGCCATCATCGCCGCGGGGTCGCCTTCTGCGGGTTCAGCCCGGCATGGATCGACGGGCTTGCTCGGTACGAGACCAATGCAGTCGCTGGGCCGGGTCTCCTACTCCTGGTATCTCTGGCACTGGCCGGCGCTGGTGCTTGGTGCGGTGCTCTGGCACGGCCCCTTGTCGCGGTTCAGCATGGTGGCGCTCAGTCTCGGCCTTGCGTACCTGACGCAGCGACTGGTCGAGGACCCGTTCCGGCGCGCGCGCCTGTTGGTGCGGGCGCCTCGAATGAGCATCACGGCAGGCGTCGCGCTCAGCGGGGCGGCGGCCCTCATAGGCGTTTTTGCGATCCAGAGCGCCCCGCGGCCGGTCGGTCACGCTCCGGCTGTCGCCGCCCCGCGACTAACGGAGGTCAAGCAGGGGGTTACTGCTCACTCTTCCGCGGCACACGTCGCCCCGTCACGTTTCGCCGCGTTGGACAGCCTGCAGCAGCCGCTGCAACGGGTCCTGTCAGCCGCCACGCACATTCGCGGCATCCCCTCCAACCTCACCCCATCGCTGTCCAGCGTGCGTATGGACAAGCAACGGCCGTTCTTTGACGGCTGCGATCTGTCGTTCAACTCGGCCACGTCACCCTCGTGTGCCTACGGGGACAAGACCGCCAACCGGACGATGGTGGCTTTCGGAGACTCCCATGCCGCGCAGTGGTTTCCGGCCCTCGACGAGTACGCCAACTCCAATCATTGGCGCCTTGAGAGCCTGACGAAGGCCACCTGCCCACCGGTGCTCATCCCCATCTTCAGTCCCGTGCTGGGCCGCGATTTCACCGAATGCGAGCAGTGGCGCACCCAGACCATCGCGCGGATCGCCTCAGAACATCCGGCCCTCGTGGTCGTCGACGCAGCGCGCCACTATGGGCCCGAGTACGACTTCCACGTCTACAGCGCGCAATGGCTGTCTGGTCTGGCGCAGACCGTTCGAGACCTTCGGGCCAGCGGCGCTCGCGTGCTCGTGTTCGGACCCATCGCCAAGCCGGCGGGAGACGTTCCCGATTGCCTGTCCATTCACCTCGACGATGCGCAGGCGTGCTCGGTCCCGACCAGTGTTGCCGTCAACTACCTGGGAAGTCGCGCTGAAGAGTTGGCCGTACAAAAGGCCGGCGGCTATTACGTACCGACCGCACCGTGGGTGTGCGCCAAGGATCGCTGCCCGGTCATCGCCGGCAACCTGCTGATGTACCGCGATGACAACCACCTGACCGCCACCTACGCCCAGTGGCTGGAGCCCGTCGTCGCGGCGGCGATCGATGCCGTGCTCAAACCGTGAACTCACCCGGTTACGCGGCGACTCCGAGGTCGCGCAGCAGCTTGGCGACGTGACCGGTGGCCTTGACGTTGTACTGCGCCGCCTCGACCTTGCCGTCGGCGCCCACGACGACGGTCGAGCGGATGACGCCGATGCGCTTCTTGCCGTACATCACCTTCTCGCCCCAGGCGCCGTACGCCTCGAGCGTCGCGTGCTCCGGGTCGGAGAGCAGCGGGAAGGTCAGGTGCTGGTTGTCGCGGAACTTGGCGAGCTTGGCCGGCTTGTCGGGGCTGATGCCGACGACCGCGTATCCGGCGTCCTGCAGGATCGACAGCTGGTCGCGAAAGTCGCAGGCCTGCGTGGTGCATCCCGGCGTCGAGGCTGCCGGGTAGAAGTAGACGATCACGCGCTTGCCCGCGAAGTCCGCCAGCGAAACCGGCTTCTCGTCGGCATCCGGCAGGGTGAACGAGGGGGCAACGGCTCCGGGTTCCAGACGTGGCATGGCCTCACCGTAATGCGCCGGCACGGGAGCCGCTCGAGTCGCCGCTGCTCGGCCATCTGGCAGGCTGGCTCTCCGTGACCGATCCGGCGAGCCCCACCGAACTGCGCGCTGCCATCGAGCGCGGCGGCCCCACCCGCTACCACGAGGCGAATAGCGCCAAAGACAAGCTCTTCGCCCGCGAGCGGGTCCGGCTGTTGACCGACCCGGGTTCCTTCGTCGAGGACGGTGCCTACGCGAACGCCAACGCGGGTGACCTGCCCGCCGACGGCATCATCACCGGCACCGCGACGATCGAGGGCCGCCCGGTCGCGTTGATGGCCAACGACTCGACGGTGAAGGCCGGCTCCTGGGGTGCCCGCACCGTCGAGAAGATCATCCGGGTCATCGAGTACGCGCTCAAGCACGGCCTCCCGATGGTCTACCTGGTCGACTCGGCCGGCGCCCGGATCACCGATCAGGTCGACCTCTTTCCCGGCCGCCGCGGCGCGGGCCACATCTTCCACACCCAGGTGAAGGCGTCAGGCGCGATCCCGCAGGTGTGCGCGCTCTTCGGGCCGAGCGCTGCCGGCGGGGCGTACATCCCGGCGTTCTGCGACGTCGTGGTGATGGTCGAGGGCAACGCGTCGATGTACCTCGGCTCCCCGCGGATGGTCGAGATGGTGACCCGTGAGATCACCACATTGGAGGAGATGGGCGGCGCCAAGATGCACTGCTCGGTCTCCGGCGTCGGGCATTTCCTGGCCAAGACGGAGACCGAGGCCCTCGATACGGTGCGCCGCCACTTGTCCTACCTGCCGTCGAACTGGACGCAGAACCCGCCCCAGACTCCGCCCCAGGACCCCGAGAACATCGACATCGCCGCCCTGATCCCGGAAAGCGAGCGGCAGGCGTTCGACATGCGCCGCCTGGTGCGCGGCCTGGTCGACGAAGGGTCCTTCTTCCAGATCCATGAACTCTGGGCGCGCGAACTGCTCGTCGGCTTCGCCCGCCTCGACGGTCAGGTCATCGGCGTCGTCGCGAACCAGCCGATGCAGAAAGGTGGCGTGCTCTTCGTCGACTCGGCCGACAAGGCCACCCGCTTCATCGAGCTGTGCGACGCGTTCAACGTGCCGCTGCTGTTCCTCGCCGACGTGCCCGGCTTCATGGTGGGCAACGCGGTCGAGCGCCAGGGCATCATCCGGCACGGCGCCAAGATGATCACCGCGGTCAGCGAGGCGACCGTGCCGAAGATCTGCGTGGTCGTCCGAAAGGCTTATGGCGCAGGGCTTTACGCGATGGCCGGGCCCGGTTTCGAACCTGACGCCACCCTCGCCCTCCCCAGCGCCAAGATCGCCGTCATGGGCGCCGACGCGGCGATCAACGCGGTTTACGCGAACCGCATCGCCGCGTTCGACACCGACGAGCAGCGGGAGGCGTTCGTCACCGAGCGCCGCGCCGAGTACGAGAAGGACATCGACATCGTGCGGCTGGCGAGCGAGCTGGTGGTCGACGACATCGTCGAGCCCGGCGACCTGCGCAGCGAGCTCATCCGGCGGTTCGCCACGACTGCCGGCAAGGACCGCACCTTCGGCCGCCGCCGGCACGGAATCACGCCCGTCTGAGCCCAGGAGCAAACCAGGTGGCGTACATCTGACTTTCATCCTGTGCGGGGCCGGGTCGTGGTGGAGACTGCCATGGTGAGCGAACCCGTCACCGAGCTCTCCCCTGGCCAGGTCTTTGCCGGCTGGCGGATCGAGCGCGAGCTCGCTCGGGGCGGGATGGGCGTGCTCTACCTTGCTCACCACCCGCGGTTGCCGCGTACTGACGTGATCAAGGTGCTCTCGCCGCTCCTGTCCACTGACCAGCGCTTCCGCGAGCGGTTCCTGCGCGAGGTCACGCGCATGTCGACGCTCTCGCACCCGCACCTGATGACGATTCATGACTCCGGCGAGGCCGAGGACGGCACGCTCTACCTGGTCATGCCGTTCGTCTCGGGCGGTGACCTGCGGGCGCTGCTGAAGCAGGGCGGCCCGCTCCGGCCGGCGCGAGCGGCCAAGCTCGTCAGCCAGCTCGCCGCGGCCCTCGACGCCGCCCACCGGGTCGGGGTGGTGCACCGTGACGTCAAGCCCGAGAACGTCCTGCTCGCCTCCGTCGAGCCGGACGACTCCGATCATGCGCTGCTGACCGACTTCGGTATCAGCCGCGAGGACATGGCCAGCAACACGCTGACCGCCACCGGGGAGCTGCTCCTCACGCCGGCGTACGCCTCCCCGGAGCAGGTACTCGGTCAGACTGTCGACGCTCGGGCCGACCAGTACGCGCTCGCCTGCATCCTGTACGAGCTGCTCACCGGCGAGCCTCCGTACCGCAATGACGTGCAGGTCATCATGCTGATGGCCCACGTGCAGGAGCCGATTCCGCGCGTGGCCGGCCGCTTCGGCCTGCCGCCAGCGATCGATGACGTGATCGCCCGCGGCATGGCGAAATCGCCGCAGGAGCGTTTCCCGAACTGCCGCGCCTTGGCTCAGGCCGCGACGGCGGCGCTCGGGGTCAGCGCTGACGCCCCGCGCCCCGCTGTCGACGTGCGCGAAACACTGCGCGCTCCGACCCCTCCGCCCCCTGCTCAACCGCCGCCGCCGGCGCGCTACCCGTCGACGCCCCCTCCGGCCTACCCACCCTCTCCGCCCGGCCCTTCGCCGACCCCGTTCTTTCCGGGAGTGCCCCCTCAGCAGCCCCAACGCACGAAACGTCGGGCGCTGATCGCCCTGCTCGCGCTCGTCGTCGCCGCTGGCGTCGCGGCGGCGGTGATACTCGGCACCGGTTCGAAGGGCTCGAACGGCACCAGCTCAACGCAGGCGTCGGCGGACTTCAACGCGCTGCTCGCCCGCGTGCCGCAGAATGTCCGCGGCTCCTGCAAGGACATCAGCAGCCAGCTGCCGGCGGATGTCACGTCCTCGGTGCAGGTTCTCACCGACTGCGAAACCACGGTGAACGGATCCGCCGTGACCATCAACTACCGCACCCTGATGGGCGACGACGCGGCCATCAAGCAATACCGCACCGTTCACCTCGGACTCGGAGGCACCCATAACTCCCCGGGCAACTGCATGACGTTCACCAGCACCGACCCGAACCTTCACGGCACCCACGGCTTTGCCCAGGCCGTGAATGCGCCTCCGCTGGTCGGTGCGCTCTGGTGCGACACCAACGGCACGCTCTGGTACCTGCAGACAAGTCCCGCCTCCGGCAATTTGCCGATGATGACGACAGTGATTCCCCGGGGCACGATCACTTTGGCCGAGGCTCCGCAGCGCTACGCGAACCTGGCCGCGGTAGCTCCTACGAGCTGACGTCAGGCGACGTTCTTGGGCGTATCGACGACCTGGGTGGAGCGCTCGACCACGGCCAGCCGGCTCGGCGGCATGTACGCCTTCGGATGGTCGGGGCGCAGGAAGACGAACTTCTTGTACGCCCAGAACCGGAAGAAGGTCGCCATCCCGGTGCCGATGACGTTGCCCCAGATGTTCGTGGCCAGCGGGCTCTCCTGCTTGAGCACGTAGCGACCGAAGCCGAGGAAGGCCAGCGCGATACCGAGCCCGATGAAGTTGAGCACGATGAACAGCGAGTACTCGCGACGCATGCCACTGCGCGCCCGGTGTACGAACGACCAGTGGCGATTGGCGAAGTAGTTGATAGTCGCGGCGACGATGGTCGACAGGGTCTTGGACGTGATCGGACCGATGCCCCACCCGAAGTGGAACGCGTTGAACAGGCCGAAGTCGATGACGTAGCAAACCGCGCCGACGACGCCGAACTTCGCGACCTCGTGCACCAGCGTTTGCCAGCGCGCGTAAAACTGCCGTACGAAGCTCACTCAGCGTCCTGGACGTCGGGGACAATGGGGGCTGCGGGGGTCAAGCGACCTCCGGGGCTGGTAGCGACGGTACTCGTCAGGGCGACGACGAGGCCGGAACGCCACGCCTCCCAGCAGCTTCCCAGCTGCGAGGGAACTGTCTCCACCAGCACTACATCGGCGGCACACCGCCACCGTCGACCTGAGGATCGACGTGGCGTCAGCCACCTTCAAATACGTGGCGTCAGCCACCTTCAAATACGTGGCGTCAGCCACCTTCAAATACGTGGCGGCAGCCACCTTCAGAAAGAGGTTCGAGAGATGGGATCCCGGTGACCGCGACCGACGACGCAGTTATCGCTTCGCGGGCGTGGCGGCTGAGCCACTTTCCCAGCGCGGGGCATGTCGATGTGTCCCCGCGCAAGCAGCTGGCGGTGGTCGCCTGCATGGACTCGCGCATCGACGTCTTCGCCCTGCTCGGGCTCGAGGTCGGTGAGGCCCACGTGCTGCGTAATGCTGGTGGGGTGGTGACCGACGACATGATCCGCTCGCTCGCCATCAGCCAGCGCAAGCTCGGCACCCGCGAGATCCTGCTCGTGCATCACACCGACTGCGGCCTGATGCGCCTGTCCGAGGACGGGTTCAAGGCCGAGCTGGAGGCCCAGACCGGGATGCGCCCGGCGTGGGCGATCGAGTCGTTCACCGATCCGGTGGCCTCGGTCCGCCAATCCATGCAGCGGATCCGGGTCTCACCGTTCATCCCGCACCGCGGCGAGGTCCGCGGATTCGTCTACGACGTCGACACCGGGGAGCTGCGCGAGGCGCACTAGGCCGGTCGCCGCAAGTGATCTCTCTCACGGACGGCCCGGCGAGCGGGGTTCAGGGCCGGCCGAGGGCCCGGTAGACCCAGCCCGCGGCGCGCCAGGCATCGGCGTCGAGGGCGTTACGCCCGTCGACGATCCGCTTGAGCGCGACGGCGTCGGCGAGCTCGTGGGGGTCCATGTCGCGAAACTCGCGCCATTCGGTCAGGTGGAGCACCAGGTGGGCCCCGTCGACCGCTTCGCGGGCGCTGTCGCAGTAGGTGAGCTCCGGGTGCAGGCGTGCCGCGTTCGCGTTCGCCTGCGGGTCGTAAACACGCACGTGAGCGCCCTGGAGACGGATGGATTCGGAGACGTCGAGGGCGGGGGAGTCGCGCACGTCGTCGCTGTTGGGTTTGAAGGCCGCGCCCAGCACGCCGACCTTGACCCCACCGGCGAAGGAGCCGCCGGTCAGCTCGCGCGCGAGGTCGACCATCCGCGCGCGGCGGCGCATGTTGATGGCGTCGACCTCCTTGAGGAACGACAGCGCTTGATCGACGCCCAGCTCACCGGCGCGGGCCATGAAGGCTCTGATGTCCTTGGGCAGGCAGCCGCCTCCGAACCCGAGGCCCGCGTGCAGGAACCGGCCCCCGATCCGGGTGTCGTACGAGAGCGCCTGCGAGAGCATCTTCACGTCGGCGCCGGTCGCCTCGCAGACCTCCGCCATCGCGTTGATGAACGAGATCTTCGTGGCGAGGAACGCGTTGGCTGCGACCTTCACCAGCTCCGCCGTCGCGAAGTCGGTGACCACCATCGGCACGCCCGCGGCGAGCAGCGGCTGGTAGACCTCGCGCAGGATGCTCTCGCCGCGTCCCTCGGGATTGGTGCCGATCACCAGCCGGTCGGGGGAGAGGGTGTCCTGCACGGCCCAGCCCTCGCGCAGGAATTCGGGGTTCCAGGCGACCTCGACCCCCTCAGGTGCGCCTTCGAGGATCAGCGCCTCGAGCCGGCGTGCGGTGCCGGCCGGGACCGTCGATTTGCCGACGAAGAGCGATCCGGGACGCAGGTGGGGCAGCAGCGAGTTGGTCGCGGCGTCGACGTAGGTCATGTCGGCGGCGAACTCGCCCTTCTGCTGCGGGGTGCCCACGCACAGGAAGTGGACGTTGCCGAAGCGGCCCGCCTCCTCGTACGACGAGGTGAAGCGCAGCCGGCCGGAGGAGACGTGGCGTGCCAGCAGCTCGTCGAGGCCGGGCTCGAAGAACGGGATGCGCCCCTCGGAGAGCTGATCGATCTTCGCCTTGTCGACGTCGAGGCCGAGCACCTCGAAGCCCAGTTCGGCCATGCAGGCGGCGTGCGTGGCGCCGAGATAGCCGGTACCCAGCACGGTGATCCGCAGGTCACTCATCCCCGGAACGGTATCGGGCCACCTGCTCATGTGGGTCCATAACATGGGCCGGTGGACTCCGGCGTGTATCAGCTCACTGACGAGCACGAACTGCTGCGGCAAACGGTCCGCGATCTGGCGGCCGACGTCATCGCGCCCCGGGCGGCCGAGATCGACGCGCAGGCTGAGTACCCCTGGGACGTGCATGCCGCTCTCAAGGCGGCCGACCTGCTCGCCATCCACGTCCCCGAGGAGTACGGCGGCGCCGGCGCCGACAAGATCGCGCACTGCCTGGTGGTCGAGGAGATCGCCCGGGTCTGCGCGTCCTCGTCGCTCATCCCGATGGGCAACAAGCTCGGCACCACCGGCCTGATCCTGGCCGGCTCGCCCGAGCTCAAACAGCGCTACCTGCCCCAGGTGGCGAGGGGCGAAGCGTGCTTCTCGTACGCGCTTTCCGAGCGGGAGGCGGGCAGCGACGCGGGATCGATGAAGACCCGGGCGGTCGCCGACGGCGACGGGTACGTCCTTAACGGCAGCAAGATGTGGATCACCAACGCCGGGGTCAGCACGCACTACACGGTGATGGCCGTGACGGATCCGTCCGCCGGTTCACGCGGGATCAGCGCCTTCGTCGTCCACGCCGACGATCCCGGCTTCTCCTACGGCGAAAAGGAACGCAAGCTCGGCATCAAGGGCTCGCCCACCCGCGAGATCTACTTCGACGACTGCCGCATCCCTGCCGACCGCATGATCGGCGAGCCGGGCACCGGCTTCAGCACCGCGCTGCGCACGCTCGACCACACCCGGCTCGGCATCGGCGCGCAGGCGGTCGGGATCGCGCAAGGGGCGCTCGATGTGGCGATCGGTTACATCAAGCAGCGCCGCCAGTTCGGCCAGCCCGTCAGCGATTTCCAGGGCGTGCAATTCATGGTCGCGGACATGGCGATGAAGATCGAAGCCTCCCGCCAGCTCGTCTACCGGGCGGCGTCGCTCGCCGAATCGGGCGGGCCCAACCTCACCTTCACCTCCAGCGCCGCCAAGTGCTTCGCGTCCGACACGGCCATGTCGGTCACGGTCGACGCGGTCCAGCTGCTCGGCGGCTACGGCTACGTCAACGACTTCCCGGTCGAGCGCATGATGCGCGATGCGAAGATCACCCAGATCTACGAGGGCACCAACCAGATCCAGCGCATGGTGATGGCACGCCAACTCCTGAAGTAGCTCAGAGCGGCGCTGCCCGTGCGGTCGCCTTGGCCCAGCCGACCCGGTTGCGGCCCTGCTCCTTCGCGCGGTAGAGGGCCAGGTCCGCACGGTTCACCAGGGCCTCGACGTCGTCCCCCGGTTCGGACAGCCCGATCCCGATCGAGCAGGCAAGCCCGAGGAGCTGGCCGTCGGCCTCAAAGCTGCAGCCGGCCACCGCCGCGTGCGCCCGCTGCGCCAGTGCCAGCACCTCGGCGCCGGGGACGCTCACAGCGCCCGCGATCAGGAACTCATCCCCGCCGATGCGCCCGACCACGTCTGAGCTGCGTGCCGCGGCCTGCAGCGCTTCTGCCGCCAGCCGGATTGCCTGATCCCCCGCCTGGTGGCCGTAGTTGTCGTTGAGCGTCTTGAGCCCGTCGAGGTCGATGAACAGGGCCACGACGGCTCCAGCTCCGCGGGCGGCGCGTGACAGTTCCCGGCTGACAGCGTCGAACGTCGCTCGCCGGTTCATCAGGCCCGTCAGGCCGTCTTCGGAGGCGACCGCGCTCAGCTCCAAACGTTGCCGTTCGGCGGCCAGCATCGACTCCCGGAGCCGGTTCAGGGTGGTCTGCAGGGCCAGCCCGGTCCGCCCGGGCAGCGGAACGTCCAGCGACGGCGCCGAAGGATCGGCAGCCAGCGTCACCGTGAACTCCTCGACGGCGGCCAGCACGGCAGTCATGTCATCGACGGCGGCGATGGTGTCGGCCACCTCACGGGGTCCGGTCGGGGCGACCGTAGCCGCGCTGAAGTCACCGTTCACGACGTTTCGGGCGGCGGCGCCGAGCCGGCGCAGCGGGCGGACGATCGCCCGGGACAGCAGCAGCGCCGCGGCGATGACCAGGAGCAGGCTGAGCCCGAAGATGGCCACGTCCCGGTAGTAGCCCCCGACCGCAGTCTGCTTCGCGTGCCGGGCCTGATCCTGCATGTCGCCGGCGGTACCTACCAGCACAGCGGTCAGACCGTTGAGCCACACCGGTTCCTGGGTGAACGCCCTGCCGAAGGCGAGAGGGTCCGCGGCCAGCGGTGACCGTTTCCCGGCCAGCGTCAGCTCGACCGTCTGGGCGACCACCTTCTCCCACGCGATCGTCGCCGGGTCACGCTTCCAGGCACGCCAGGCGGCGGCGGCCCGTGGGCCGAGCCGTTCCGGGAAGCCGGTAGCCGCCGTGGCAAACGCACTGTTGACCTCGATGAGCGCCCTCGCCGACGCCGGACTACCATCACCGGCGACGACCTTGGCAACTTCGTTGACCTGGCCCGCCGCCGCATTCAGCATCATGAAGGTGTCCGCGGTGACCTCCAGCAGCTGCGGCAACTGCCCAGAGCCGGCCGAATCGGCGCCGATATCCCGGCGCAGCTGGGCGAACTCACCGGACCAGATGGAGTCGATGTCGGCGGCCAGCTGCGTGAACACAGCGACGACGGCCGCGCTGTGGGCGTCCCCGCTGTCGACGTCCGGCCGCAGCTGGCGCAACCGGGCCAGGTCAGCGGCCATGAGCGCATTGCTGCGCAGCACCGGGTTGGCGTCGACGACCGCCCGGGCGGCGCGCAGCACCGCCGGGTAGTCCACACCAAGCAGGCTGCGTATCTGTGCAGCAGTGATGTGGAGGTCGGCGGCTTGCGCCAGCGCAACGGACGGGACGCTCTCGTCGATGACGGCCACCCGGGCAGTCATCAGCTCGGCCAGGCGGGACGCGTCCAGCCGGACACCCTCCGCGGCCTGCGCAGCTCGCCCGCTGCCCAGCGCCGCCGAGCCAGTCACCACCGCCAGCGACGTCAACGGGACCAGCAGCAGCAGCACGAGCAGCATCGCGGTACGTGGCTGGCGGTGCGGCACGGACAGGCGCACTGGCGAGCACCTCCCGACGCAGGCTTCCTTTCCCTATCGGCGGCTTCACGCGGCGACTGACTCGCCGACACCGGTGAACCAGCATCGCCGACAATCAGGGCGCCGGCCCGGACGTCACGTATCGCTGTCGAGCTCGGCCTCGCCGTCGCCGTGCCAGCTGCTGAAATAGCCTTGCCGACGGGGTCCTGACGCCAGGAACTTCGAGAAACGTACGGTTCCTGGTCCGGGAAGCGTGCGCAAGTCGACATTGGAGTAACGGATGACGCGCTGGAAGGAGATTTCGCGAGGGCGCAGCGGCCACGAGTACGCCGCCCGCTTCGACCAGCTGGCCGCGTCGGGTGCCGACGTGCATGGCGAGGCGAATCTGGTGGCGGCGCTGGCTGCGCCGGGAGCACGGGTGCTCGACGCGGGCTGCGGTACCGGGCGGGTGGCGCTGTACCTGGCCGAGCTCGGCTACGACTGCGTCGGCGTCGATCTGGACCCGTCGATGCTCGAGGTCGCCCGCGTCCGCGGTCCTGGATTGCCCTGGCGCGAGGCCGATCTCGCCTCGCTTCGGCTCGACGGCGAGGCGCCGTTCGACCTGATCGTCGCAGCCGGCAACGTGATGCAGCTCGTGGCCGAGGGCACCGGGCCGGCGGTCGTGGCGAACCTGGCGGCGCTGCTCGCTCCTGGCGGCTTGCTCGTCGCCGGCTTCGGGCTGGACCCGGCGCACCTGCCGATCCCGGAGCCCACCGTCGACCTGCCGGGCTATGACGCGTGGTGCTCGGCAGCGGGACTCGTTCTCGAGCGACGCCTAGGCACCTGGGACGGGCAGCCGTACGACGAAAGCGGTTACGCGGTCAGCATCCACCGGCGGCCCTCACAGGACTAATCAGCGTCCGGCGAGGTTGGATACAGGCATGCCTTTGATCGGTGAATACGAGCCCAGCCCGGCCCAGTGGGTACGCGACCAGGTCGCGCTGTACGAGAGCTCCGGTGGCACGGAGGGGACGACCCTTCGCGACCTTCCGGTGATCATCCTGACCACCAAGGGGGCCAAGTCCGGCAAGATCCGCAAGACCCCGCTGATGCGCGTCGAGGACGGAGGCATCTACGCGGCGGTGGCGTCGCTCGGCGGCGCGCCGAAGCATCCGGTTTGGTACTTCAACGTTCTCTCCGAGCCCCACGTCGAGCTGCAGGACGGCCCGGTGAAGCGGGACATGAAGGCGCGCGAGGTGACCGGGGAGGAGAAGGCACTGTGGTGGGAGCGGGCGGTGGCCGCCTATCCGGACTACGCCGACTACCAGCGCAAGACCGATCGCCAGATTCCGGTCTTCGTGCTCGAACCGCGCGCCGGCGCCTGACGCGAGAGCTGACGGCATGAGCGGGGTTCACGAGGGCGACCTGTTGTGGGCGCCGTCCCCCGAGCGCATCACGGGCTCGGCGATGGCCCGCTTCCTGGTCGAATGCGGGCAGGAACCGGCCGATCCGCAGGCGGCGTGGCGCTGGTCCGTGGCCGAGCCGGACGCCTTCTGGGACGCCGTATGGCGCTTCACGGGCGTCATCGGCGAGCGCGGCAGCGGGCCGGCGCTGGCCAGCCGCGAGATGCCTGGAGCGCGCTGGTATCCGCAGGCCCGGCTCAACTACGCCGAGAACGCGCTCGCCCGCCAATGGCCGCCCGGCCGCGAAGCGCTGATCGCGGTCCGCGAGGACGGCCGGCGCGTGGCGCTGACCATGCCCGCGCTCCGCGATGCGGTGGCGCGAGCGGCCACCGGGCTACGCCGGCTCGGGGTGGGGCCGGGTGACCGGGTCGCCGCGGTACTGCCCAATGCGGAGCATGCGACGATTGCGTTCCTCGCGACGGCAAGCATCGGCGCGATCTGGTCGTCCTGCTCGCCGGACTTCGGTCCGGTCGGCATTCTCGACCGCTTCCAGCAGATCGAGCCCAAGGTCTTGCTCGGGGTCGACGGCTACCACTACAACGGGCGCGCCCACGACGCCTCGATGACGCTGGCCGCTTTACGTGACGCGCTGCCCGGGCTCACGGCGACCGTCGTCGTCACGTACGCACCGGACGCGACCCTTGAGCCGCTGCCGGGTGCGCTCAGCTGGGACGAGCTGCTGAGCGACGCCGGCGCGCTGACCTTCGAGCAGGTCCCGTTCGACGCGCCGCTGTGGATCGTCTACTCGTCCGGGACCACCGGGCGGCCGAAGCCGATCGTCCACGGGCACGGCGGCATCGTCCTCGAGCACCTCAAGCAGCAGGTGCTGCACAACGATCTGGGCCCCGGCGACACGTTCTTCTGGTTCACCACGACCGGCTGGATGATGTGGAACTACCTGCTCAGCGGCCTGCTCGCGGGGGCGGCGATCGTGGCGTACGACGGCAGCCCGAGCCACCCCGACCTCGGCACGCTGTGGCGGATGGCTGAGGCCGAGGGCGTCACCGTCTTCGGTGCCGGCGCGCCGTTCCTCGGCTCGTGCCTGGCGGCCGGGCTGGTGCCGCGCGAGATCGCCGACCTCAGCCGGCTGCGCATGGTCGGGTCGACGGGGGCGCCGCTCTCGCCGCCGGCCTTCGGATGGGTCTACGAGAGCGTCCATCCCGAGGTGCTGCTCGCGTCGATCACTGGCGGCACCGACGTCTGCACTGCGTTCGCCGGCGGCACCCCGCTCGCGCCGGTGTACGCCGGTGAGATCCAGACCCGGGCGCTGGGTTGCGCCATGGCGGCCTACGACGAGAACGGCAAGGAGGTCGTCGGCGAGGTCGGCGAGCTGGTGGTGACCGCGCCGATGCCGAGCATGCCGGTCGGCTTCTGGCGCGACGATTCCGGTCAGGCCTACCGCGAGGCGTACTTCACGACGTATCCCGGCGTGTGGAGGCACGGCGACTGGTGCCGGATCGTGCCCGAGCGCGGGTCGGTCGTCGTTTCGGGGCGTTCCGACGCGACGCTGAACCGCGGCGGGGTCCGGCTCGGCACCGCCGAGTTCTACGGCGTGGTCAACGAGATCCCCCAGGTGCTCGACAGCCTGGTCGTCGACACCTCTGACCAGCTACTGCTTTTCGTGGTGCTGGCCGGCGGCGCGGTGCTGGACGATGACGTACGCGCCAGCATCAAGGCTGCCCTGCGCTCGCAGCTCTCGCCGCGGCACGTCCCCGACCGCATCGAGGCCGTCACGGACCTGCCGCGCACCCTGAACGGCAAGAAGCTCGAAGTCCCGGTGAAACGGATCCTGCAGGGAGTGCCGCTCGGCCAGGCCGTCGCCCGCGCGGCCGTCGAAAACCCCGAGTCACTCACGGCTTTCGAGCGCTTCGCCGCGGAGCAGAGCTGACATCTCAGCCGAGCTGAGGCAGCCCGGTGACGGCGAGGCCGATCGTTGCGGTCACCCGCTCCATCTCGGCCCGGTGCGCCAGCGCCGCCGGATCCGGATGGCGGCACAGCACCAGCGAGCCGCCGCCGGCGAGTGCCGGCCAGAGCGGATCGAGCCGGTCAGTCAGGACGCGTTCGGACAGCGGGGTGACGTCCACCTCGGTGCTCGGATAGCGGGGGACGAAGTGGTCCCCATGGGCGCGGACGTCGACCGCGTAGTCCAGCACCCCCGGCGGCGTCGCCCGCAGCCCGAGCCCCATCGGACGTAGCGCCAGCCCGACGATCTCCTCGACGGCTGGGCCGGTGGGCAGCGCGGTTCCTTCCAGCCAGCAGGTGATGCGCGCCGGTTCCTCGCTCAAGGAGCCGCCGGCGACGAGCACCGCCACCTCGATGACCGCCGTCTGCCAGTGCGCCGGCAGCGGAACGCAAACCCTTTCACCCGGTTCCAGCAGCAGCTCCTCGAGCAGGAAGTTCGCGGTCTTGGAAACCCAGTTGGCGAACGTCGTCACCGACAGCTCGATGCGCTCCGAGCCCAGGGTCGGAGCGTCGTCGTACATCGTCAGGAGCGGGCGTCCCGCATCGGACCGCAGCGCCGTCGTGAGGATGGACAGGGCGTCCATGACTCAGTAGGTGCAGCGGTTGGCCGCCGACAATGCGGTGTTCGCGGGGGCGGCCGGGCTGACCGACGGGGTCGGCGTCGGGCTCGGGCCGACGGCGACCGTACTGGACAGCGAGACCGGGCCCACGGAGGTGTAGTTGGCGCCGAGCAGGAGGACGACGCCATTGGTGACGCTCGGGTCCTGGGTCAGAACGGCCCCCGGTACGGCCGCCGCGACGGTGCGGGCGGCGGCCTGATTGCCCGGTGCGTAGTGCACCTCGGTGGCCTGCTGGCGGTTGGTGTTGGCATTCGCGGCAGGACCGGTGCGGAAGTTCTCCTGCGCGAGAGCCCGCGTGACCTGGCCGGCGAGACCGGTGCGCCCGGTGCCGTTCTCCACCGTCACCAGCACCTGCGACGGCGGGACCGTCACCTTCTCGACCTTCGGCTGGGCCGGGGCGGACGCCTTGGGCGTGGCCGGCGGCTTCTCGTCCTTCAGCTTGGAGATCATGGCGTTGAAGCCCGCCTGGTCGAGGACCTGCACGTAACCGACGCTCTGGGTTTGCCCCTTGGGGATGAGCTCCGGCCCCCCCGAGCTGTCGATGAAGATCTGACCGAGGTTGGTATCGGTGGTCTGCAGGCCGCGTTGCGGGATGGTCTCGAACGTGACCTTGCCTGGGTCGAGCCCTCGCAACCGCAACCCGAGCTTCTCGAGGTCGGTCAGCGAGGTCCCCTGGTCGAGGGTCAGCGAACCCTTGATCGCCGAGAGCAGTCGCAGGACGGCGGTGGGGTTGAACAGGAAGTGGTTGCTGGTGGCGGCGCGGAACACCGACCCCAGGAACTGCTGCTGGCGCTGGATCCGGCCGATGTCGCCGTTGGCCAGACCGTGCCGTTGGCGGACGAAGGCGAGCGCCTGGTTGCCGACCACCTTCTGAGGCCCGTCGACCCCATGAAATCCGCTGTAGCTGTCATTGGTGTTGGTACTGGTGTGGCTGATGCCGTTCTCAGTGGTCGTCTCGACATAGGACGAGGGCAGGATGCAGACCTCCACCCCGTCAAGCGCATCCGCGATCTTCTTGAAGCCGGCGAGGTCGACCGAGACGTAATGGTCGATGCGAATGCCGGTCATCTGCTCGACCGTGCGCACGAGCAGCGAGGGCCCGCCGTCACTGATGGCCTCGTTGAACTTCGCCTTGTGCGAGGGCCAGGACTTCCCGCTGCTGTCGGTGTAGGCGGGGATCGTCACCAAAGTGTCGCGGGGGAACGAGACGTTGGTCGTCGTCCCGTTCGCATCAAGATGAGCGAGGATCGTCGTGTCGCTCCGCTCGCCCTGAACGTTCCCGTACTGGCCGTTGGTGCCAGCGCGGCTGTCGGTCCCCACCAGCAACCAGTTCTGGCTACCCGCGGTCGCGGCGGCCGGCCGGTTCTTACCGAGGTTCAGGTGGATACGGGCAATCGAGCCGTTGAACCAACTCTCGACGACGTAGCCGCCGACGCTCACGATCAGGATGATGACGGACACGGTGATCGCGACCACGTTGACGAGCCGCATTGCCGGCGGACGGCGACGCTTGCGGATGCGTGGCCCGCGGGGGTCGAGCTCCGGGGGCAGGACGGAGCGCGACGCGACGTTGACCACGGCGTCGGCTCCTTCCGGCGGGAGGGAAGTCAGCTGACCACCACCCTGTGGACGGCGGCAGCCAGGCCCGCAATAGCCACGAACGGTACCGCGCGGACCTCAGGGAAACGGGTCACAACGCGCTGGTGCGACTGGCGAGATTGGGCTGACATGCAGGTCACGTCGTGCCCACACGCAGGTGTTCGCAACGCGTCTCCCGTCGCTGCGCCGAGAGCCCGGCTGATCTGATTGCCTGGAGCCCATGAGCACCGCCTTTGGTGAACCGCCGGTACTCGACAAGCCGGGTTCGGCGCGGCGCATCGTGATCTTCGGCGGAGGCGGCCAGCTCGCTTCTGAACTGGCGGCCCTGCTTGCCGCTGAGCCGCCCGAGGCCGGTTGGCAGGCGCTTACCCGGGCCGACTGCGACATCACCAACTCCCACCGGGTGCGTTCCGTCATCGCCGACCAGGCGCGAGCGGCCGGGGGCCGCGGGCTCGCGGTCATCAACGCGGGCGCCTTCACCAATGTGGACGCCGCCGAGGCGGACGAACCCGCGGCCTATGCGGTCAACGCCGCCGGTCCCGCTCACCTCGCGCTCGCGTGCGATCAGGTCGGAGCCCAGCTCGTCCAGCTCTCGACCGACTACGTGTTCTCCGGCGACCGCACCGACGGCGAGCCGTACACGCCGCTGGATCCGACGGCCCCGCGATCGGCGTACGGACGCACCAAGCTGGCCGGCGAGATGGCGGTACGCGAGCTGTTGCCGCACGCCTCCTGGGTGGTACGCACCGCTTGGGTCTACGGCGCCACCGGCAGCAATTTCGTGAAGACGATGGCGCGGTTGGCGGGCGAGCGCGAAACGTTGGAGGTCGTCGATGATCAGATCGGCTGCCCCACCTGGGCGGCCGAGCTGGCGGCCGGGCTGCTGCAGCTGATCGCCGTGGCCCCGCCGTCCGGGATCTTTCACGCGGCTGGTGGTGGCCGGGGGAGCTGGTTCGAGCTGGCGCGCGCGGTGTTCGCGGAGCTCGGACTCGATCCCGAACGGGTCCACCCGACGACGAGCGCGGCCTTCCGGCGTCCGGCACCCCGCCCGGCCTGGTCGGTGCTGTCGAGCCGCGAATGGCAGGACGCGGGCCTCACGCCGTTGCGGCCCTGGCGTGCAGCTCTCGCGGCCGCCTACGCAAAGGACGGTCCGGCGCTAGGTGCCTAGCGCCGGCCGTCTCTTGCAAGCGAGCTATCGCGAGTTGGCGTCAGAAGTTGTAATACCTCGTGGCACAGGCGCTCGGGACCAGGGTCGCGCTGGTTGTGCTGTTCGTGTAGTTCACGACGTTGCGGGACCATCCGTTGGCTGCTGAGGCGACGAGGCCGTAGCGCTGTCCTGCTGCCAGCTTGTCGATGCTGTAGTTGCCGTAGGCGTCGACCAGGCTGCCGGCACTAAAGCCCTGCGTCGGCAGGTTGTTGGGTGCCATCGACCAAGCGTTGACGTGTCCGGTGACGCCGATGGGCCAGCCGCTGATGTGGCCGGTCAGGGTTCCGGTGGAACCGCCCGGCAAGCCGCAGACGATGGGCAGCACGATCCGAATATTCGCCATGTTGCCCGGCACCGGGATCGCTCGCCGGTACGTCTCGGCGTAGGTACTGGTGTTCGTGCTGCCGGGGGTAGGCCCGGTGTAGCCCTTGTAGTTGTAAAGCCAGTTCGACGAACTCGGCGCCTTCGGGTAGACCTCGATGTAGACGGTGGCGGCGTTCGCGGGAAGAGTCAGCGACCAATTGCGCGTGGTGGCGTAGCCGGTCACCGGGCATAGCGTCGAACTCGTCGCACCGTCGGTGGCTACGCAGTGGTTCAGGCGCTGCACGGCGCTGTAGCCGGGGCCCCCGCCGAGGTTGAGCTTGCGGCCCGCGCCGTCCAGCACATCGAAGCCGATGTAGACGTCGACGATCTTGCCGTCGGCCCCCTGAATGGTCCCCGAGATGACCTTGTCGGCCGCTTTCAGCGGGGTACAGGCACTGGTCAGCAGGCCCGCAGCGGCCAGAGCGACGGTCAGGGCCGTTGCGGTAGCGCGTCGGGCCCGGCGAAGCGACAAGTTCATGACGACTCCAAGGTCGGGCTGGCTGTCGGGCGGGGCATACGTCTTGGGTTGTGTCGGTTTGGCGGAATCCGGTATTGAGCCGACCGCAGCCGCCGCCGGGACTTTGTGCCTGTTCGAGCAGGTGACAGGCTTGGGGCGGGCGGGAAGAGAATGTCGATTCACTGAGATGGCGCAGCGCCCAGGCAGCGTCGCCTCCCGGGTGGCCAACGCCAGCGCCGGCGGATAAGTTAACGCAAGAGATGTGCAATAGCTGATCTGTGGCAAGGGGGGGCTGGGTGGCGCTGTTCGGCACAGGCCTAGGTTCAGGCGCCGGGCTGGCGCGTTTGCGCGCCGCCCGCCACGCGCTCACCCGGGCCGAGTGGCGTCGTCTCGGCGGGATGTTCGGCTTCATCGCCCTGCTGCACGCGGTCGGTTTCGGCCTGCTCTTTGCCGCGGTGGGGCACCGCTATCACGTCGATGCGAAGACCACCTTCGGCGTCGGTACCGGCACGCTCGCGTACACCCTCGGCCTGCGGCATGCGTTTGACGCCGACCACATCTCGGCGATCGACAACACGACGCGCAAGCTGATGGCCGACGGCAAGCGGCCCATGGGCGTCGGCTTCTTCTTCTCGCTGGGCCACTCGAGCGTCGTCTTCGTGCTCGCAATCGTGCTCAACTTCGGCATCCGCACCCTGAACGCGGGGGTGAAGAACGGCAACTCGGGGCTGCACCACTACACCGGGCTGATCGGCACCAGTGTCTCCGGCGCCTTCCTCATGATCATCGCGATCCTCAACCTGCTGGTGCTGCTCTCGATCGTGAAGGTCTTCCGGGAGCTCAAGCACGGCAAGTACGACGACGAGGCGCTCGAGCGGCAGCTCAACAGCCGCGGCCTGATGAACCGGTTCTTCGGCCGGATCGCTCGGCGGATCGACTCGTCCTGGAAGATGTATCCGATCGGGGTGCTTTTCGGGCTGGGCTTCGACACCGCCACCGAGATCGCGCTTCTCGTGCTGGCGGGAACGGCCGTGGCGGGCGGGCTGCCGTTCTGGGCGATCCTCTCCCTGCCGATCCTTTTCGCGGCGGGCATGAGCCTGCTCGACACGATCGACGGCTCGTTCATGAACTTCGCCTACGGCTGGGCATTCTCCAAGCCGGTGCGCAAGGTCTACTACAACATCACCATCACGGGGTTGTCCGTCGTGGTGGCGGTCTTCATCGGAGGGCTCGAGGTCGCCCAGGTGCTGGCCGGCCAGCTCAACTTGTCGGGCGGTTTCTGGGATTACGCCAACCACTTCAACATCAACCACGCCGGCTTCGTCATCGTGGGCATGTTCGTCGTGGTCTGGCTGGCGGCTTTGGCGATCTGGCGGTTCGGACGGGTCGAAGAGCGCTGGGAAGCCTCGGCGGCGCGTGCCCGGATGGATGCTATTGCGCCGCAAAAGCCAGCAATAGCAGCGGCTTCAGACGCTCCTGCTCACGCTCGCGGCGGACGGGGGTGGGTTTAGAAGTTGTATTTCTTGACGGCGCAGGCGCTCGGGATGGACGTGTCGTTCGATTGCTTGTTGGCGAGATCGACGACGTTGCGGGAGAAGCCGGGGCCACTGGCGATGAGGCCGTAGCGCTGGCCGCCTTGCAGGTGGTCGATGCGGTAGTTGCCGGATCCGGCGTGGCCGATGGGCCAGCCATTGATGTGGCCGGTGTAAGCCCGGGGTGCTCAGCCAGTTGAAGGTGTTGGCGGCTTCCGGGTAGACCTCGATGTAGAGCCTGGTGGCGGTGGGCGGTAGGAGGATCGACCATTTGTAGGTGGTGACGTAGCCGGTGCGTTTGCATTTCTGCGGTGCCCTGGCGCCGCTGCTGGGGGCGCAGTGGTTGAGCCGCTGGATGGCGCTGTAGCCGACGCGTGCGCCGCCGAGGTCGATCTTGCCGTCGGCGCCTGGACGGCGGGCAGACTGAACCGGTTGGACCGGCGCCAAACCGACTTTGGTCGCTTTCTCGCAGGTCAAAGCCCGAGCTGCAAAGCCAAATGAATCGCTAGGAGACCGCGTCCTGGTAGGCCATCGCGGTGAGCGCCGCCGTTCGCGCCCAGGAGAACCGGCGGGCGTGCGCCACCCCCGGCGCCGGGTCAGGCTGGGCCGAAAGCAGGACCGAAATCGCCAGCGCCAGCGCATCGATATCGCGCGCCGGAAAGAACCGCACAGCGCCTCCCGCGTCGCCGAGCACCTCGCGCAGCGCAGCAATGTCCGACGCGATGACGGGGGTGCCTGCCGCCAGCGCCTCCAGCGGCGGCAGGCCGAATCCTTCGTAGATCGAGGGGAAGCAGAGCGCGGCAGCGTTCGCGACGACCGAGCGCAGGGTCGCGGCGTCGAGATAGCCGAGCTGCCTCACGTCCGCGGGGGCAAGGCCGGCGGTATCGAGCGCGGGACCCCACCCGGCAGGACCGGCGAGCACGAGGGGAGGAACCTGCGGGTCCTGCCGCCGCAGGCGGCGAAAGGCGGCAAGCAGGGTGTCGAGGTTCTTGCGCGGCTCGAGGGTTCCGACGAAGAGCAGGTAACGCTCCGGCAGCCGAAGCTCGGCCGGCGGGCTGCCGGCGGCGTCGAACCACGCGGGATCGACGCCGAGCGGGATCGCCCGCACCCGGTCGCCGGTGAGGCGATACTCCGCAGCGATCTCGTCGGCGACGGCCTGCGTGTCGGCCAGGACGAGCGCCGCCCGTCGCAGCGTGCGCGGGACCAGATCGCGGTAGCGCGCTGAGGCCGCCGACACCGTCTCCGGAAAGCGCAGGTAGGACAGGTCATGGATCGTGACGACGCCGGCGGCGCCTCGCCCCGGCGGCGGCAGCAGGAAATTCGTGCCGTGGATGACGTCGGCGCGCACGCCGAGCATCGACATCGTCGGCAGGTTGAAGTGACCCCAACTCGCCTGTAGCAGGCGGGCGGGAGCGCGGCGCCCGACCCCGCGGACGCCGGGAGGGAGCCGGGCAGCGAGCTGGTCGTGCCCGCGCCAGGTGAACGCGGTCGCCAGCAGTTCACCGGGCCGCTGATCGGCGGGAAGCGCGGCGAGCCCGCGCAGCAGTTCGGCGGTGTAGCGCCCGATGCCGGTCTGCTGCCCGAGCAGGGGCGTGGCGTCGACGGCTACCCGCAAGCCGGCGGGCGAAGCACCGCGCTGGCGGGTCAGCCGAGCAGCCCGTTCTCGTCGGCAATCTGACGCCAGCGGTTGGCGAAGGCGTCGTCGGAGAACGCGCTGGCCCGGGCGACGGCCGCCTTGCTCAGCTGCGCGCGCAGCTCCTCGTCAGTCGCGACCCGCGCCGTCTGGCTCATCAGCTGCGCCGGCGAAGCCCAGCGGAATCCGTCGACGCCAGGCGTGATGATCTCCTTCTGCCCTGCCTTGTCGATGACGATCGGGACGCAGCCGCCGGCCATGGCTTCGACCGTCGTCATGCCGAAATGTTCCGCAGCCCAGGGCTGATCGTCACCGCCGCCGTATCCGGTCGCAGACCAGAAGATCGAGGCGGTCGACAGCAGCTTCTCCACCACAGTGCGCGGCGCGTTGGGATGGATGTCGACGGGCAGCCCGCGCGCGGCTTCCTCGAGCTGTGCCAGGTAGGGAAGCTGGCTCTGCTCGCAACCGCCGACGACGGCGAACCGCCACCCGGGTAGCCGGCCGGCGCGGTACATCTCACCGAACCACTGCACCATCTCCAGCTGCCGCTTGGCGTGCCCGAGACCCGGAGCGAAGAACCGTCCCACGCTCAGCAGCAACCGCTCACGCTCGGGCGCCGGGTGCAACTTCGCCGTCGCGATCGGTGGATAGAGGATGTCGGCCTGGCGTTTCCACCAGCTCTCGATGAATCCGCGGGTGTACTCGCTGTTGGCCAGGACCGAGTCGTAGGACTTCAGAAAGTTGAAGTCGAACGGATCGTTGCGCAGCCACGGGAAGCGCACGGCCAGGTGGTAGAGCATCCGCCTTCGTGGCCCACGCCCGTGCAGCACGCCCGCCATGCGCATCCGGCTGACGGCGACGCCGAGTTCCCGGCGATCGGTCGTCCCGGGGGAGAAGGTTTGCGACCGGAAGTGCAGTTCGGTGCCGCGCGTGTCGGAGCCGAGCCGCACGGTCGCAGCGGTGAACTGTTGCTCGACCGCTTGCTCTCGGATGACTTCGCCGTCGCCGGTCTCGATCCGCAGGAGCGCGGCGGAGGGGGCCCCGGGACGGCCGACGTCCATCTTCAGCAGCCGGTCGTTGCCCGGAGGCACGGCCAGCACCGCGTCATCGCTTGTCCAGATCCAGCGTCGGCGGCGCCCGCCTTCCGGCGGGTACCAGCCGAGACCGAATCCGAGGCTCTCCCCGCCGATCTGAAACCAGCGCGCGAACCTGCGCACGACCTGACGGCGCCAGGGCGCGTAGTCATGGTCGAACGGGGTGGGAAAGAAGCAGAGGTACGCCGAGTGCGCCGCCTGCGGTGCCAGCCGGCTCATGTACGACGCGGTGACCCACAGGTCGTACTCGGCGGATATCTCCGCCACCCCAGGGTCTCCGCGGTCGGGCAGGTCGCGGTAGCCGCAGCGCGAAAGATCCAGCCCGAGGTGATCGCCCAGTTGCTCGAGGTTCACCGGCCCGTGGCCGATGAGATCGACCTCCAGCGGCTGACCCGCGGCAGAGGTGCCAGCAGTCAGCTCGCCGCCCGCTCCCGGTGTCGACAGGACCTGGGCGATCATGCCCGCGTGCCGTTCACCGCCGCCCTGCGAGTGCCAGAAGCGGTTGTAGATGGCGGCTCTTTTCGGCTTGTTCGGTGCGCTCACGCTGCCTCGTCAGCCGTGTCGAGCACCGGGTCGGCCGCTGCTACCGGCAGCGGCGCGACCAACCAGCGCTGCTGCAGGGCCCGCCGGCCGACTGCCGCGCCGGCGAGCGTGCGGCGCCGGCGGAGCATCCGGGGAAGCAGCCGTAGGTAGCTCGCGATGACGCGCAGGCGCAGCAGAGTGGGACGGACGGGCGGACGGCGGCGGGCCCTCACGGCTTGCCGGAGGGCCCGTACGAACATCGATGCAGTGGTCAGCAGGTAATGGGCTACCGCTCGGGCCGCGAGGGGTGCGGTCGCGTTCTTGGTCAACATCAGCAGCCGGTTGCGGTCGACGTGGAAGACGAACAGTGGCGACCATTCCTGGCTGCTCGCGGCATGCAGGTGGCGCAGTACGGCGCCCGGCTCGTAACGGATCTGGTAGCCGAGGGCGCGCAGCCGCCACGAGAGGTCGGTGTCCTCGTAGTACAGGAAGAAATCATCGTCGAACCAGCCGAGGCGGTGCCCGATCTCGCTGCGCATCGCCAGGCCGTTGCCACACCCGGTGAAGACCTCCTCCGCTTCGGCGAACTGACCCTCGTCGACCTGCTGGTAGCCGCGATCGGCGCCGTAGCCCTCCGTCAGCACGATTCCGCCGACGTTGTTGATCACGTCAGCCCGGGGGGTTGCCGCGGTCAGGTGCGCCGTGGAATGACCGGGATCAGCGTCGACCGGGAATGTGACCGTCCCCCCGCCTTCCCATGTCAGGGTGACCTCCTTGGGGCGCTCCGCGGCCCAGCCGAAGGTGATGTCGGCCTCTCCGGCCGGCACCGGGACGAGGAACTCGCCGGCCGGACGGGTCCAGAAGAACGGCCCGTCGGGCGGCCCCTCGCGTCCGTAGGTGAGCCGTTCCCAGAGCACCTCGTTCAAGGCTGGGCGGGCAGGCGCCGGGTCCCGGTCGGATGCGCCGACGTCGACCGATCCGATCCGGACGCCGAGCTCGCGGCGGTCTTCCGGGCCCGGCACGAAGCCGGGGGTGGACAGCTGCATCCGCACGTAACGCGGAGGCGAAGACGACCTTTCCGGTGGTCGCACCAATCGCCTCGCTGCCGGGCTCGCGCATCGGGGCGAGCAGGCACTCGAGCCAGTCCGGCTCCGGCACCGCGTCGTTGTTCAGCAGCACGGCGAACGGGGTCGTCACCTGGTGCAGCGCCAGATTGTTGCCGCCGGCAAAGCCGCGGTTGCAATCCGATTCCACGACCCGGACCTCGGGATAGCGCTCACGCAAAAGCTCGAGGGAGTCGTCATGGCTGGCGTTGTCGACCACCCACGTCTCGAAGGTGACGCTCCCGCGCTGGCGACGCAGCCCATCAAGGCACGCGGGCAGCAGGTGAGCGCCGTTCCAGTTGACAATGATCACCGTGGCGAGGGGCGAGTTCACAGCTGCGCCCCGCCCGCTCCGGTCTGCTCGACGCTGGCGTGCTGCACCAGCTCGACGATGCCGGCGGAGTGGCGGCCCGTTATGGCGACCGTGTCGTAGAACCGGTGGGCAGCACGGATCACGCTGGTGGTGGGGTCGAGCACGTTCACGGCCAGCGTGATCTTGCAGTGCACCGGTGGCAGGCTCGGCACCTCGAACGTGACGCGCCAAAGCCCCGTCTCATCCGGCACGCGCGCGGATCCGAGGTGCTTGTCCGCACCCAGCACGAAGATGGGAATGTCGCCCGCGCCCATGCCCACGACCACGACGTCTCCGGCGCGGGGTCGCCCGTCCGGCTCGGGTTTCACGGAGATGTCGACAGCGACCGTCATCGGGCCGTCGGGAAGGAGTTCGTCGACGGCCGGGCCGCCCGGAAGGACGCTGATGGTGGCGCCCCGGATGACCAGCCCCGGCGTGGTCTTCGGCGGCCGCTCGCGGGGACGGTCGGTGCCGAGCAGGCCGCGCAGGGTCCCGGTCGCGTACCCGGGCTCGCCGTCATAGATCACGCTGCCGTGATCGAGCACGATGCCTCGCGTACACAGGTTCTCCACGAGGTCCAGCGAGTGGGAGACGAACAGGATCGTCTTGCCCGCCCGCTGAAAAGACTCGATTCGGTCGAGACATTTGCGCTGGAACGCCTCGTCTCCGACGGCCAGCACCTCATCGACCAGCAGCACATCCGGATCGACGTGGACCGCGACCGCGAACCCGAGCCTGACGTACATGCCTGAGGAGTAGTGCTTGACCTCGTTGTCGATGAAGTCTTCGAGCTCGGCGAAGGCCACGATGTCGTCGAAGAGCCGATCGACCTCGCGGCGCGACAGCCCGAGCAGGGCGGCGTTGAGGTAGATGTTGTCGCGACCGGACAGCTCGCCGGTGAAACCCGCGCCGAGTTCGAGCAGAGACGCGACCCGGCCGTTCACCTCCACCGTGCCGGTGGTCGGCCGGATGATGCCCGGAGAGCACTTTGAGCAAGGTCGACTTGCCGGCGCCGTTCGCACCGATGAGCCCGACGGTCTCGCCGCTTCGAATCACTGCGCGACGTCCTGAATGCCCACAGGTCCTCGAGCTCGGAGCGGCGCCGGGTGACGATCCGCTCCTTCAGGCTCGTCGCCCCGCGGATGCGACGGCTGAAGCGCTTGCAGACGTCACGCGCGTCGATCGCGATGGCCGTCACTCATGAGGCCCTCCGCGCTGGGCCCCGCGCCCTCACAGTTCCTCGGCAAAGTCGCCGGACAGGCGGGCGAACAGCCTCCGTCCGATGACGAGCAAGACCAGCGAGACGGCGAGAGCCACCGCCAGCCACTTGAGGTAGAAGACGATGCCCGGATCTCTCGAGCAGCAACTTCGTGTGCCCGTTGCCGTCGTGTAGTACGCCTTGCCGTAGATCGCCCGCTGGCTTGCCCCGATGATCGGGGCCATCGGGTTGATCATGTAGACCCAGAACCACTCGTGCACCCGGTCGCGGATCAGGCCGGCCCGTACACCACCGGATTCGAGCCAGAACCACGCGATCATCGCGACCTCGACGAGGTGCGCGGTATCGCGGTACCGGACGTTGAGCGATGCGACGATCATGCCGAGAGCCGTCGCGAACACCACTGCCACGACGCAATCGCCGGAATCAAAAGGAAAAGCGAAAGCCCGACGAACGGGAAACCGATCGCGACCATCACGATGATCAATACGGCGACCTGCAGGACGAAATGCACGCCCGCGAAACCGACAGCCGACAGCGGCAGCACAGGCAGCGGGAACGGCACCTTGCGCACCAGCCCGGCGTTGCCCGTGACGCTGCCGGCAGCGCCTTGCACGCTCCCCTGAAATGCCGTCCAGATGAGCAGCCCGCTCATCAGGTAGACGCCGAAGTTCGGGATGCCGGACTTGAAGACGACCTGGAACACGAAGGAGTAGACCGCGAACAGCAGGAGTGGGTTGGCCAACGACCACAGGAAGCCGAGCGTCGAGCCCTGGTACTTGACCTTGAGGTCTTTGCGAACAAGCTGCGCCAGCAGCTCCCAGCGAACCCGGCGCCGAGAATTCGTCCTCAGCACGACGGTGCCGGCCACGATCGGCCTCCCTTCGGGGAACTCGGTGGGTCGTGGGGTGGACGCGCTCAGCTCGCCCGGCGTCCTACCCGCAGGTCAGATAGCGCCACGGTACCTGCGGGCGCCGCGCCGTCCCGCAGAATCGCCGTGCTCTTGGCTACGCTGCGACGATCGGTACCTACCCCGTATTTGTCACTTGTCGTGACCGGCTGGAACCCCTGCGTTGCCTGGTGGCGTGGTTGGAAACGGCCGGCGTCGATCGCATCTGCCTGGTGGACAACGCCTCGACGTATGCCCCGTTGCTTGAGTGGTATGACCGGTCTCCGCACCTTGTTGTCCGGCTGGAAGCGAACCTCGGACAGCTGGCGCCTTGGCGCGCGAACATCATCAATACCCACGCGCCCGGCGAGGCATACGTCGTGACCGATCCGGATGTCGTGCCCGATCGGGTCTGCCCCCTCGATGCGCTCGATCACTTCCGACGGCTGCTCGACAGCTTCCCCGACGTGGTCAAGGTCGGCTTCGGTCTGCGTATCGACAACCTCCCGCGCAGCTATCGGCTCCGTCGCGCCGTGCAAGCCTGGGAGTCCCAATTTTGGGTAGACCCCGTGCGCCCGGGTGTCTACCGAGCGCCGATAGACACCACCTTCGCGCTCTACCGCGAGCACACACCGGCCACCATGGAACCCGCACTGCGAACGGGCTGGCCCTACGTCGCTCGCCATCTTCCCTGGTATGCGGACTCCAAGCACCCCTCTGACGAGGACCGCTACTACGCGCTCCACGCGCGGCAAGACGTGACCAGTTGGCAGGGCGACTCCCTGCCGGCTTGGCTGGCCTCCTGGCTCCGGGGCGACGAAGCCGCAGAGCAGCCGGTTGAGCTGCGATCGACGGACCTACCGGCTCGCCACCGCCAGAGGGTGCTCGCTCGCCGTGGTCGCAGGCTCTCACGCCGTAAGCGTCGGCGTGTGCTTTAGATCTGCTGGCAGACTCGCCAGCTAATCAGGCTGGCGCGGCGAAAGCCGCCTGGACGGGATGCGGAGCTTCTTCGTTTACCCTCGCGACGTGACGGTTTCCGGTCGCCCGCTGTCCGAAGCGGCCAGCGGCCGTCCGCGGCCACCGTCGGAGGCGATTGAGGCTGTTCCGGACGCGCAAGAGGTCCTGTCTCGTCCCGTAATCAATCTCAGCGAACTCATCGTCGGCGGGGCAGTCCTGGCGGTGGCTCTGCTTGCGTGGGGCGCTCTGGCGCTGGCCCACTTGGGCTGGTTCTCACTGGGCAGCGCGATCGGCGTTTGGGCCGTGGCTCTTGCCGTGGTAGCCGCCGGGTGCTGGCGGTGGGCCCGCGCGACCGTACGGGTTGATCGCGCCGGTTGCGTTGGGGTCATCGTCCTTGCGGCGATTGCCGCTTTCATGGTGCTACCCGGCTTTCACTACGGGGTCACCGACAAGGACCCCGGCGGCTACGTCGCGCACGCCATGTCGATCGCCCGCACCGGCAGCTACAAGATCATCGATCCGACCCTCGACGGTCGCATCCCGGGTGGTCCGGTGCTGACTTCGCCAGGAGCTCGATTTCCCGGCGTGTGGTTGCGCGGCGATGGCTCGGATGTGGTCGTGCCGCAGTTCTACCATCTCTGGCCTGCACTTCTTGCCGTCTCAGACAGCGCCGCGAGCGAGCGCGGGATCGCCAATACCGCGCCGCTGCTCGGGATCTTGGCCATCCTTGCCGCGGCTCTGGCGCTGCGCCGTGCGGTCGTCGCCGCCCCATGGGGGAGCGAGACCACCGGGCTCGCCTGCGGCGGCATCGCCGGCCTGCTTTTCTCGACGAACATGCTTGAGGTTTGGCAGGCGAAGTACCCCAGTTCGGAAATCAGCGCTCAGCTGCTCTTCATCGGCGCACTGCTCGGCCTCGTGATTGCCCTCACCACGGGGTGGCGGCCCGCGGCCGGAGCTGCGGGGCTGCTTGTCGGGGTGAGCTTCCTCGACCGCGGTGATGGCGTGATCCTCATTTTGCTCGCCGTTGCGGGGCTGGCCGCGACGATCGCTGCTCGACGCTGGGACAGCCGGGCCACCTGGTTCGCTGTCGGCCTGGGTGTGGTCCTCCCGCATGCCTTCTGGCAGGCGTATTCCTATGACGCCGCTGGTCGCTACAGTGCCGCGAATTCGGTGCCGTCCCTTCCGAAACTGATCGTCGCCATCGTCGGCTTGCTGCTGGTGGGTGTCGCGTTGCGGCCGCTCGGCTCGCGGGTGATTCGCTGGGCTGCCGGCATCCGGGTCCAGCGCTGGCTCGGACTGGCCTTGACGGCCGTCGCTGCCCTGCTGGTGGCATTGGGTTTCCTGCGCTCACGTCTCTTCGGCGCGAGCTACGCGATTTTCAGCGGCGTTCGGCAGCGCTCATTCGATGACCAGATAATGCAGCGGCTGTCGTGGTTCGTGAGCGTTCCAGGATTCGCTCTGATGCTGCTGGGTATCGCCGTGGTCGCAGTGCGGCGATGGGGCAGTGCGTTGTGGATACTCGCCTTGCCATTGCTCGTGATCTTCCCGGTGTACGGGTACAAGGCCCGCAACTCGACGCGGCTCATGTGGTGGACCAGGCGCTACCTGCCGACGGTGTTGCCACTGATCCTGCTGATGATCGCGCTTGCGCTGGGGGTGGCGCTGACCGCGGTGATCGCGCACAAACACGGGATTCAACAGTGGCTCAGCGGCAGGCGGGTGTGGACGTTGCGGCTCGCCGCCTTCGCCTCGATCCTGGGGCTGCTGGCTTTCTACCTCGGTGAGTCGTGGCCTTTGCGCAACCACGACGAGTTCGGGGGCTCATTTGCGATCAGCCGCCGGATAGCGTCCGCCGCCGGGGGCAAACAAGGAGTCTTCCTGTGGCAGCGTTCTCCCGCTTGCTGCCTTTTCGCGGAGTCCCTGTTCGGGTCTGCAATATGGCTCGAACGTAATCAGATCTCGGCACTGCTTCCGTCGAAGGCAGCACTCGATGCCGGGTATATCAATTCGTTCGCCAAAGGCTTTCCGGGGCAACCGGTCTTCGTGGTGTGGCACGGTCAGCAGCAGCCCACGCTGCCCGGCGTCCGGCTCACCGCCACTGATCGAATAGTGACTTCGCTCCAGTATTGGGAGGAGAGCGACCTGCATCGCCCCGACAAAGCGACGAGCGTGGCCGTCAATTTCGTGATCTATCGCGCAGAAGTCATCCCCTGAGTGGTCTTGCCGCCCGATTCCAGCAGGGACGTCGGGGAGCCCGCCGGCTCCGCTTGTCGCCTTGATGTTCAACCTGAACTGACGTCGGATTCGACGTCGACTCTCGCTACGCCTGCGACGGCGATTCAATCGTGGCGCGCCAGGATCGTTGTCCATCGTCGCGACGTGGTCGTCGCGACGATGCTTACGGTCGTAGCCGTCACGGCGATCGTTCGGATGACGCGAATCATTGGGCGGCCGCTCTGGTATGACGAGCAGTGGCGGGCCTTCTTCTTCGCGTTCCACGGCCATCAGTTCTGGACGCAGATCCGGCACGCCAATGCGCCTTCGGGCTTTCTTTACGTGGCGGCGGTGAAACTTTCGACCGCGGTATTCGGCCAATACCCGTGGGCGATGCGGTTGCCGACAGCTGCGGCTGTTCCGCTGCTGGCGCTTTTGACATACGCGTATGCACGTCGCTTCGCCCCGATCGTCGCCGCAATCTTCACCGCCATCATGGTCAGCGGCAGCGCCGGCGTGCTGAGCACGGCTTTCCAGTTCAAGCCGTACCTTGTTGAGGCGGCCGCGGCGGTGGCGGTCATGCTGCTGTGGTCGGCCGCGAGAGACCCCGGGCGGGGCGCACATCTTCAGCGTGCTGCGCTGTTCACGTGTGCCGGGGTGGTGAGTTGCTTCATGGTTCCCGGGATCTTCCTCATAGGGCCATTGGCCGTCGCCGAGGGAGCGTTTCGACGCGGTGGAGTTAGGCGGCGGCTGGCCGCGTTCGCCGACGCCGCGCCTGCGCTTGCGATCTCGGCGCTGCACACCGGACTGTTTGTGGGGATGCAATCCGCGCAGCGTCAGAGTGACTACTGGAACTTCGCGTTCGCGTCCGGCCGCGGATTCGGCGGTGCTATCGGCTTCCTCGGACGTTCAACCCGGGACCTCGCCGCCGGTTCTTTCACCGGCTTCACGGCGAGTAGCACGCCGGTCATGGGGCTAGACCACCTCGGCTGGGTTGTGCCGGCGGTCGCGACGGCCGTCATCCTGGGGTGGGTCACCGCTGCGTCGAGCTTGTTGCGGGACCGGGCTGGTAGCAGGCTCGTCATTGTCGTCGCCAGCATCCTCCTGGGCACTGCACTCGCCTCGACACTGCGCCTCTGGCCATACGGGCTGGTGCGGACGAACGTCTTTGCCTTGCCGCTGCTTGCCGTCCTTGCCGTCGCCGGCTGGGTGCGGTGTTATCGAGCAGCGTGCGCTGCAGTCGCTCCTGTGCGCCACAGGTCAGGTGTCCGTCGGTGGCCAGAAGTCCTGACCGCGGGACTCGCCGGCGGTGTGTGGATTCTTGTCCCCGCCGCCGGGTTGGGCCTACTGGCGCTTGATGGGGCGCGCCTTGATCAGTGGCGAGTGGCGACTCATTCTCCTGCCTACGGAGAGAACCTCACCCAAGCTGCGTTCGACGTTCAAGCAATGGCCAAGCCGGGAGATCTCGTGGCCTTCGGACCCGCAATGTCCAAGGCCGGTTGGCTGTGGGCACTAAATAGTGCTGAAGGTGGCCCTAAAGGGGTGAAGCGGGTCCCACTCGAGGATCAGCTCGCCTACGCGACCTATGACGACGGGACGATTGAGGTGGCGTTACGTCGACGAGTGGCGGGCGAGGCATTCGTGTACGTCGCCTCGGGCGCCGGCCCGGCTGATTCGCGTGCTCTAGGAACGCAGTTCCACGCGGCTGGCTGGTGCGTGAGTACGAGGCGCAACTACGCCGTCAGCGGGGTTGTCCTGGTGCTCAAACGCTGCGCTCGCTCCTGAACGGAGGGGGTGCGCCGCGACGTGCATGGCTCGGCTTTCGCGCCTTACCAGGCGTTGCCGGACCAGGATGGCGATCGCCTCCAGACCGTCCCGCCAGGTGAGCTTCTTCCCCTCTTCGCGAGTGCGCGCGTTGTAACTGATGGGGATCTCGTAGGGGCGGATGCCGCGGCCGAGCAGCTTGCCGGTGATCTCGGCTTCCATCCCGAAGCCCGCCGAGGTCACGTCGAGCGAGCGGTACAACTCCAGCGGCATCAGCTTGAAGCACGTTTCGAGATCGCTGATGTAGCAATTGAAAAGCACATTGGCGGCGGTGGTGACGGCTCGATTGCCGAGCACGTACAGGTACGAGTAGGAGTTGTGACTGCCGAAGGTCCGGGTGCCGTAGACGACGGTCGCGGTGCCGTTGAGCACCGGCGCCAGCAGCGACGGGATCTCCTCGGGCGAGTACTCGAGGTCGGCGTCGCAGATCATCACGTAGTCGCCGTCGGCCAACTCGGCGGCCTTGCGGATCGCCGAGCCCTTGCCGCCGTTGCTCTCCTTCAGGTAAATCCGCACCCGCGGATCGTCGGCCCAGGCGCCGTACAGGCCGCGGGTGCCGTCGGTGCTCCCGTCGTCCACGATGATCAATTCGGTCTCGACGGGGTACGGCACGTCGAGGACCCGCTTGACAGCGGCTTCCAGGACGGCGACCTCGTTGTAGACCGGCATCAGGACTGAGAGCTTCACACTTTGAAGGGTAACCTCGCGAGCAGGTCCCCCCGGCGTGGCTCGCCGGTCTTCGGGCGTGGTCAATCGGGTTCGGCACGCCGCGATGTGGGTGGAAGGGTTAGAACGGGTGCTGCCCGTATCTGGCGGCCAGACAAATCCCGCTCACATGTACGGCACATTTGGGAGACCCATGGCGGAGCGCAGGATCCTGGTGACCGGAGGATTCGGGTTCATCGGTTCACATCTGGTCTCCCGCCTGCTGGATGGCGGCAATGAGGTGCTCGTCGTCGACAACTTCTATTCGGGACGGCGCCAGAATCTCGCCCATGTGCTCACCGATCCGCGCCTCGAACTGCTGCGCCACGACATCACGTTTCCGCTGTACGTCGAGGTCGATGAGATCTACCACCTGGCCTGCCCGGCGTCACCGGTGTTCTACCAGCGTGATCCGGTGCAGACGACCAAGACCTCGGTGATCGGCTCGATCAACATGCTGGGCCTCGCCAAGCGGACCAAAGCCCGCATCCTGCTGGCGTCGACCTCGGAGATCTACGGCGACCCGCAGGTGCATCCGCAGCCGGAGAGCTACTGGGGAAACGTCAACCCGATCGGGCCCCGCTCCTGCTATGACGAGGGAAAGCGCTGCGCGGAGACGCTGTTCTTCGACTACCGGCGCCAGCACGACATGCCGATCAAGGTCGCCCGGATCTTCAACACGTACGGGCCCCGGATGCGCCCGGACGACGGCCGTGTTGTGTCCAACTTCATCGTCGCCGCGCTCACCGGCAAGCCGCTCACGATCTTCGGCGACGGTTCGCAGACCCGTTCGTTCTGCTACGTCGACGACCTCGTCGACGGGCTGATCCGGCTGATGAACACCCCGCATGATGTCACCGGCCCCATCAACCTCGGCAATCCGACGGAGTTCACGATGTCGGAACTGGCGCGCAAGGTCCTCGCGGCGACGGGCGCTACGAGCGAGCTGACGTTTCAGCCCCTCCCGCAGGACGACCCGGCCCAGCGCCGGCCGCTCATCGAGCAGGCCCGCGACGTGCTCGGCTGGGCTCCGCGGACCGCCCTCGACGAGGGCCTCGGCCACACCATCGACTACTTCCGGCGCTTGCTGCGGGTAGCGCAGGCCTGAGCAGCCTGATCATTCCCAGCTGTCGGCGACGCCGATCTGACGAGCCGGGATCCCGCCCACGATCGCCTTGGCCGGCACGTCCTCGGTGACCACCGCGCCCGCGGCGATCACCGCGCCGTCGCCGATCGTCACACCCTTGAGCACGACCGCCCGGGTGCCGATCCAGACGCGGTTGCCGATGCGCACCGGAGCGCTCATCGGCCGCGCCTCGCCGCCCACGGTGACGGTGTGGAAGTCGTTGTCGAGGATCTGCACGTCCCACGACAGGGTGCACTCGGCGCCGATGTTCACCTCGGTTGCCACCAAGATCTTGGTGAGCCCGTTCACGTTCGTGGCATGACCGATGGTCAGGGTGCCGCTGTCGACGACGACGCGGACCCCGCGCTGGAGCGAGACCACCCCGTCGCAGTGCAGGGTCGCGCCCGGCCGGACGCGGATCACGGACGTGTCGAATTCGCTGGTGAGTCCGAACGGCCCAAGGCCGACCCGCAGCGCCCCCTGCTCGCTGAAGGTGATCCGTTCGCTGCCGTCGAGCACCGTGCGGCTGCCGATCCAGATCGGCTGGTGATGGCGTACGGGGTAGCGCAGCCCGCCGAGGAAGGCGCGCGCCGACGTCTCTTGGGCCGGGCGCATCTCGCGCACCACCCGCCCGTATTCGCGGATCTGGCCGGCGAGGGAACGCATGCCTCGCTGCTTATCACGATGGCTGGGCGTTTTGTCGTTTCCCCCGCGCGCCAAAGTAGAGTCGGAGACCAGCCGTGAAACCATGGTTCGGCACCGGTGCTTCCGCGAAGGTCAGACGCGAAGGCTCATACGGTGCGACCACCACAGGAGATTTCGATCATGACCGGAGCCTCATGAGCGTGAGCGTCGTCTCCCTCCACGAGGAGTCCCCGAGCCCGGGCGACGAGCCGCAGCCCGCCAAGCCCGACGCTCCGCACGTAACGATCGTGCTGCCCTGCTACAACGAGCAGGACCACGTCCTCGACGAGCTCGAGCGCATCGATGCGGCGATGATCGAGAGCGGCTTCACCTACGAGCTCCTCGTGATCGACGACAAGTCCACGGATGCCACGCTGGCCGTGCTGCGCGATGCGGCCAGCGACTTCCCGGCGATGCGGCTGATGCCTTTCCGGCGTAACGGCGGATCGGGGACGGCCCGACGGATCGGCACCACCGAGGCGCGCGGGCAGATCGTCGTCTGGACCGATGCCGACATGACCTACCCCAACGAGCGGATTCCCGAATTCGTCCGTTACCTCGACGACAATCCCGAGGTCGACCAGGTGGTCGGAGCCCGCACCACCGAGGCGGGCACCCACAAGTGGGCCCGGGTGCCCGCGAAGTGGGTCATCCGCAAGATCGCCAGCTCGCTCGCGTCCACCCAGATCCCCGATCTCAACTCCGGCCTGCGCGCGTTCCGTCGCGACGTGTCACTGCCATACCTGCGGCTGTTGCCTCCCGGGTTCAGCTGCGTCACCACGATCACGATGGCGTTCCTGTCCAACCAGCACGCCGTCGACTACCTGCCGATCGATTACGCGAAGCGCTCCGGAGTGAGCAAGTTCCACCCCTTCCGCGACGCCTACCGCTACATCCTCCAGGTGCTGCGGATGGTGATGTACTTCAACCCGCTCAAGGTGCTGATGCCCTTCGCGCTCTGGATCATGGGTATTGGGGCGGTCAAGTTGATCACCGACCTGACCCGCTACAACTGGCACGTCACCACCTCGTCGCTGCTGCTGCTGGTGGTGGGATTTCAGATCGCGGTGCTCGCTCTCATCGGCGACCTCGTCGTGCGCTCCCGCGGCGGCTGAGCGCTAGACGCCTGAGGGTCGCTGTCGCAAGAGCTATGGCGATGAGGTTCGCTGCCGGCATGCTCCGGCGTGATGCGCCCCGTGCACGACCTACCTCCACCTGCACCAGCGCCGGCCAGACCGACCCGGGTAAGTACTTGCCCGGTTGGCTCGTGAAGAATGCCCGGGCACCTGCTCTCCATGGCAAGCCGACGCCGAGACCGAGGAGGACTTCCCGCCAGATGAAGAACGTGAGCGTGATCCCGACCAGGGCAGCGGCGAAGCTCCCGACCATGGCCGCGGCGCCGATCTTGTCCAGCGCGGCGACGAAGGAGTGCCGCTGGTGGTAGACGGCAAGGCCGGCGGCGACGACGATCAACGCAATGAACGCGATGCCGATCACGGCGCGCCGCCGATCGCGGCGCGCGGCGAGCGGCGCGAGATCGCGGGAGTCGTGCGCTGAGGCCTCGACTGCGACTGACGAGTCGCACTCGATGGGCACGTCGTCGGTGTCAGTCACCAGGGCCGATTAATATTGTGAAGTTGAGATCATCGGCCCGCCCTGGAGCGCTCTTGCGCGTCCTCGGTTTCGGCACGTACGACCTTCGCACCCATCCTCGCGCCGGCATCATCCTCGAGGGCCTGCGCGCTCACGGCGACGAGGTCGTCGAGTTCAACGAGCCGCTCGGGCTGGACACCGCCGAGCGCGTCGCCATGCTTCGCCGGCCGTGGCTCGCGTACCGCCTCGTGCTTCGGCTCGCCGTGAGTTGGGCGCGCCTCGCCCGGCGTCGGTTCGCTGATCGGTCGCGTTACGACGCTGTCCTGGTCGGTTATCTCGGCCAATTCGACGTGCTGCTCGCCCGCCTGCTCTACCCCCGTCGCAGGATCGTCCTGGATCAGCTGATTTTCGCGGCTGACACCGCACGTGACCGGGGAGAGCGCGGCCGCACGAGGCTGTGGATGCTCGACACTCTCGATCGGTTGGCGGTGCGCAGCGCCAATCTGGTCGTGCTCGACACGGCTGAGAACGCCGAGCTGCTCCCGCCCGGCCAGCGTGGCAAGGCCGAGGTGGTGCCGGTTGGAGCGCCGCGGGCGTGGTTCGCCGCCGGCGACGTGCGACCCGAGCCCACTCCGGGGAAGCTGCGGGTCGCGTTCTTCGGCTTGTACACCCCGCTGCAGGGGGGAGCCGTCATCGGCGGGGCGCTCGGCCTGCTGGCCGGTCACCCCGAGGTCGCCATCACCATGATCGGTACCGGTCAGCACCTGGAGGACACACGCGCGGCGGCGGCCGGCAACCCGTCGGTGACCTGGCTGGACTGGGTGCCGTCGGAGAAGTTGCCGGCGCTGGTAGCCGACCATGATGTGTGCCTCGGCATCTTCGGGGTCACCCCGAAGGCATTGCGCGTCGTGCCCAACAAGGTCTACCAAGGCGCAGCGGCAGGCTGCGTGGTCCTCACCTCGGACACCCTGCCGCAGCGCCGGATGCTGGGGGAGTCGGGGCTCTTCATCCCGCCGGATGATTCGAGGGCGCTCGCCGACGCCTTGCTGTCGCTCGCGTCCGACCCGGCGCGGGTCGCGGCCCTGGGGGCGGCGGCACGTGCCACGGCCTGCGAGCGGTTCACGGCCGCGACCGTCGTGGAACCGCTGCGCTCCCGGCTGAGCTCAGGCGGCTGACCCGTTCAGCCGGCGGGACGGGCCGCCACTGCGACGAGCCCGGTGCCGCGCCGCGGCTGGGCGCGCTGCAGGTAGCGGAAGGGGAGGGTGGCGGCCTGGACCGCCAGCCCCGATGCCCGCCTGGACGGCTGGAAGGTACGCCCGCTGGCGGCGGTCAGTTCTTCGATCGAGGTGCCGTTGGCCCGGGCGCTCGCCAGCTTCTTGGCGTCGATCCGGTTACGGACGGCCTCCAGGGCATACCCCAGCGGCCATCCGTAGACGGTGATCTCATCGATCACCAGTCCCGCATCCGTGAGCCGGCTGGCGAGCTCATCCGGCGAGTAACGCACGAAGTGACCGGCGTGGGTGTCCATGGGGCCGAAGCGATCCTCAAACGCCGGCACCGACATGATCAGATGCCCCCCCGGCTTGATGAAGGGAATCCAGGCCGCCAGCGCGGCGCGGTCGTCCTCGATGTGCTCGAGCACCTCGAACGCGCAGACGGCGTCGAACGTCGACCCCGGCGCCACCGCCTCGTGGATGCCGTTGATGACCTTGCCGCCGCGCGGGCCGATGCGGCTGGCGGCCACCCGATAAGACGATGTATCAGGTTCGACCCCGACGTAATCCACCCGCCCGGCCAGTCGCGCCCCGAACGCTCCCTGGCCGCAGCCGATCTCCAGCACGCTCGCGGGCTGCAGGCGGGCGATGAGGCGCGAGACGATGTCGTAGCGCAGCCAGGCGCGGATCGCGAGCGGAGGGACAGGAGCGGTCGCCTCGCGCATCAAACCCCCGGATCCGTTGCCTGTCTTGCTGCGGGCCCGAGGATAGTGCATACGCTGGGCCGGTGACCGGGCAGCGCGCGCTGGCAGCGCTGCTCACCTTTCTGCTGTTTGCCCTGATCATCACCGGATCAGTGGCGCTCTGCCGGGTCCTCGGCCATCCCGGATGGGGCTGGGTCATCGGCATCGGGATCTGCGTGATGATGGTGTACGGCTTCCTGCGCCAGTCACGATCCGCCGCTCCGCCGCCCCCACCGCCGGCCCGCCGAGGCCGCCGCTGACGGGTGCGCGGGCGGCGGGGTCGATCGCCGCAACAGGTCAACTTCACCGGGGGTACTGCCGACAGCAGTAGGGACGACGCGAAATCCCTGCCTCGAGGAGTGCGCCGATATGCGCCGATATGCGGCTGCGGTGATTGCGGTGACCGCTGCCAGCTGCGCGACGCTCACTCTGCTCCCGGCCGGCTCGGCCAGTGCCGTCACGCCGCCCGGTCAGACCTTCGCGGTCCCGGCCAGCGGCGTCTTCACCATCACGGGTCACGGCTGGGGTCACGGTCACGGCATGTCGCAGTGGGGTGCGGAGGGCGCCGCATCGCTGGGTATCCCGGCGAGCACGATCGTCAGCACGTACTACCCGGGCACCCAGGCGTCGGTGCTGGCGAACAAGCCCATCCGGGTCAGGCTCACCGCGACCAACAACTACGACCTCGCCGTGCGGCCGGCCGCCGGGCTCACCGTGACCGACAACGCGGGCCGCAAGCTCGGGCTCACCGCCCCGGCGAGCATGTGGCGCATCTTGGCGGACTCCCACGGGCAGCACCTCCAGCGCTTCGTGGCGGGAAGCTGGCACGGGGTCGCGGTCGCGGGCAGCAACAACCTGACCACTCCGGTGCGCTTCACCGACACCGCCAACGTCGTGTCGGTCGTCTACCCGGGGCTCTACTCGCGGGACTACCGGGGCAGCGTGGCGAGCTGGCTCATGGGCACCGGCACGGTCATCAACACCGACACCCTCAGCATGGAGGACTACCTGCGCGGGGTCGTCCCGCAGGAGTCGTCGCCGTCCTGGTACCCGGCCGCACTGCAGGCGCAGGCCATCGCGGCGCGCACGTACGCGGCGCAGCAGCGGGCGGCGGCCGGAATCTGGAGCACGTACGACATCTGTGACTCCTCGGCGTGCCAGGCGTTCGGCGGCACCCGGCTTCGTTCGTCGACGGGGGTCATCACACCCGTCGAGTACCCCCAGACCGACGCGGCCATCGCCGCGACCGCCGGCCAGATCCGCACCTACGGCGGCGCCCCGGCCTTCACCCAGTTCAGCTCGTCGAACGGCGGCTTCTCTGTCGCGGGCGGCGAGCCGTACCTGGTAGCGAAGGCCGACCCCTGGGACGGCGCGGTACCCAACCCCATGCACACCTGGACCGCGTCGCTGCCGGTGAGCACCCTGCAGGCGTACTACCCGTCCGTCGGCAAGCTGCGGCGCTTGATCGTCACTTCGCGCGACGGCAATGGCGACTGGGGTGGCCGAATCAACACCGTCGTGCTGCAGGGAGTTGACAGTGCGGGTCATCCGACGTCGGTCACGACCACCGGCGCCGCGCTCTACGGCATACGCCCGTTCGGTGCCTACTCCGACGGGCTGCGCTCGACCTGGTGGACGATCACCAACGGCGCTGTGGCGTCCGCCCCCGCCCCGAGCCGGCTTGCCAAGAAGCCGTATGCGGCCACGCTGATCAGCAGCCCCGGTGCGATCACCATGCCAGCCAACGGGTACGCGTTCGTGACCCTGCGCTGGCGTAACGACGGCACCAAGCCCTGGCTGCTCGACGGTGCCACCCAGCTGGGAACCGACCTGCCCGAGTTCCGCAACTCGCCGTCCTCGGGCTGGGGTTGGCTGTCCGAGGCGAGGGTCGGCAACCTCACCGCCGATATCCCCGGAGCGAGGTCCGTGCTTCCCGGTCAGACGGCCTCGGTCAGCTTCGTGCTGTGGGGTGACAACCGCGCGAAGGGGGTCACGACCGAAGCCTTTCAGCCGTTCCGCTACTTCACGGCGTGGTTCGGCGGCACGGCGACCATCAGGATCACGCGTACCTGAGCGTTCAGGGGGCACGATGGGCGGGTGCATCTCGCCGTCGTGGCCGAGCAGTTGCGCGCACCGGTGCCGGGCGGTACCGGTCGCTACACCGCGGAACTGCTGAGCGCGCTTCGCACCACCGCGAAGACGGGTGAGCGGGTCACGGATTGGTACGCCCCGGGCGGCGCCCGGTTCGATCGGATACGGCAGCCGCTGCTTGCCGAGCTGTGGCGGCGCGGCCTCGGCCCGTCGCCTCGGGCCGACTGCGTCTTTGCGCCCACCCTGCTCGTCCCGCCCAGGCGCGCTCGCCCGCTGATCGCCACGATCCATGACGCGGTGCCGTGGACCCATCCCGAAACGCTGACCCCGCGCGGGGCGCTGTGGCACCGGATGATGGCCGAGCGTGTCGCTGCGACGGCGGACGTCGTGCTCACCCCGACCGCCGCGGTCGCCCGCCAGCTCGCGGGCTACGTCTCCCTGCCTCGGGTGGAGGTGGTGGGCGAGGGCGTCAGTGTGGCGATTCGCACCGTGCCGCCCGACGCCGCCGAGCGCGCCGCCCGGCTCGGCCTTCCCGATTCCTTTGCGCTTGCTGTCGGGACGCTGGAGCCGCGCAAGGGACTGGATGTCGTCGCTGCGGCGCTGGACGACGAGAACTGGCCCGGCTTGCCGCTGCTCATCGCCGGCCCGGGTGGCTGGGGCGCCGCGGCGCCGGCCGCGTCCGACCCGTCGCATGTCCGGCTGCTCGGACGGCTCGCCGACCCCGATCTCGCCACCGTCTACTCGCGCGCTGACGTGCTCGTCATGGCGAGCCGCGCCGAGGGTTTCGGCCTGCCCGTGCTCGAGGCGATGAGTCACGGGGTACCCGTCGTGATCAGCGACGCACCGGCATTGGTCGAGGTCGCGGGGGGCGCCGCGATCGTCACGCCGCGCGGTGATGCGCAGCAGCTCGCGGCCGCCGTGAAGCGCGCCGTCGCCGAGCGCGAGGTCTGGTCGAAAGCCGGCCTCGTCCGTTGCCTGGACTTCTCGTGGGAGGCGGCCGCCGTTCGCCTCTGGGAAATCTGCCGCGACCTGGCGTCCACATAGTCCCCCATATCCCGCTCTCACAGCTTCACCGGGCTACTGTGGGACGCGGTAGCGAAACCACACCGCCGTGAGGAGAGCCGTGGGCCCCCGGGTGCTCGTGGACGCCACCGCGGTCCCGGCAGACCGCGGCGGCGTCGGTCGCTACGTCGACGGCCTGATCGCCGCCCTCGGCGCGGCGGATGCCAACCTCGCCGTCGTTTGCCAGCGATCAGATGCGGAGCGCTACAGCCGCCTCGCGCCAGAAGCGACGGTCGTCCCCGGTCCGCCCGCCATTTCCCACCGGCCGGCACGCCTGGCGTGGGAGCAGACCGGGCTCGCCCTCGTCGCCCAGCAGGTGAATGCCGAGGTAGTTCACTCGCCGCACTACACGATGCCGCTGCGCGTCGGACGTCCGGTCGTCGTCACGATTCACGACGCCACGTTCTTCACCGAGCCCGACATGCACACGGCCGTGAAGGGCACGTTCTTCCGTTCGGCGACGCGTACGGCGCTGCGCCGTGCCGCGCGCTGCATCGTGCCGAGCAAGGCCACTCGCGATGAGGTGATCCGCGTGCTGGATGCGGATCCCACCAAGCTCGATGTGGCTTACCACGGGGTCGACCAGAATCTCTTCCACCCGCCCACGGAGGCGGAGAAGGAGCGCGTGCGCCTGCGCCTCGGCCTGGGGGCGCAGCAGTACATCGCCTTCCTCGGCGCGCTTGAGCCCCGCAAGAACGTGCCCAACCTGATCCGCGGGTGGAGCGAGGCCGTGCACTGGCGCGACGAGCCGCCCGCGCTCGTGCTGGCCGGCGGCTCCGGTTGGGACCACGACGTCGATGCCGCGATCGCCGAGGCGTCACCTAACCTGCGGGTGCTGCGCCCGGGTTATCTGCGCTTCCAGGACCTGCCCGGCTATCTCGGCGGGGCGCTGATCGTCGCGTATCCCAGCCATGGTGAGGGATTCGGCTTGCCCGTACTCGAGGCCATGGCGTGCGGTGCTCCCGTGCTCACCACGCCCCGCCTGTCGCTGCCGGAGGTGGGCGGAGACGCCGTGGCCTACACCCAGCCCGAGGCACCAGCCATTGCCGAGGCGCTGGCCGAGCTACTTTCCGACGGGGCCCGCCGCGCCGATCTCGCCGCGCGCGGGCTGGCCCGGGCGCACGAGTTCACCTGGGCCGCCAGCGCAGAGGCGCACCTGGCGAGTTACGCCCGCGCCTTAGGGGAGTGACAGTAAGCCCGCTGGTCCGGATCGTCGTCGTCACGTACTCGCCGGGCCCTTCGCTGGAGACCTTCCTGTCCTCCCTGAGGCTGGCCACCATGGCGTCGTACGAGGTGGTGCTGGCCGACAACGGGTCGACCGACGGGGTCCCAGAGGCGGCGGCCGCGGACCCGGACGTGATGCTGCGGCGCACCGGCGGCAACGTGGGCTACGGCCGGGCGGCGAACGTCGGCGCGCAGGATGCCAGCGCGCCCTGGCTGCTGATCGCCAACCCCGACGTGCGGTGGTGTCAGCCCGGTGCGCTCGACGCCCTGCTCGCCGCCGCCGAACGGTGGCCCAAGGGCGGGGCGTTCGGGCCGGCGATCGTCACCCCCGACGGTCAGCTGTACCCGAGCGCGCGGGCGCTGCCGTCGCTGGGGCGGGGCATCGGTCATGCCCTCGCGGGGTGGTGGTGGCCGACGAACCCCTGGACGGCGTCATACCGGCAGGAGCGGGAGTCGCCGGCCGAGGGCGAGTCCGGGTGGCTGTCGGGATCCGCCCTGCTGGTGCGGCGGGAGGCCTTCGAGTCGGTCGGCGGCTTTGATCCCAAGTACTTCATGTACTTCGAGGACGTCGACCTTTGCGACCGGCTCGGGCGCGCCGGCTGGAGCTCGATCTACGTGCCGTCCGCCGCTGTCGAGCACAGCGGTGGCCATGCCACCCGGCGGGTTCCCGAGGTCATGCAGCGGGCGCATCATGCCAGCGCCTATCGCTACCTCGCCGACCGCTACCGCGGCCTGCGGTGGTTGCCGGTACGGCTCGTCCTGCGCGGCGGCCTGCTCGCCCGCTACCTGCTTTCGAGGATCTCGGTGCGCACGGCCGAGGGCGCCGCTCCCACCCGCTCGGCCGACCTGCTGGACGGCTCCTCCCGAGCGGCTTCCTGAGCCGGATCAGTCGCCGGCGGCCAGCAGCTTGGTGAGCCGGTTCTCCAGCATCAGCACGATCGGCACCCGGTTGGCGTGCACTCGCTCGTAGTCGAGCAGCTGCACCAGCTGAACCCGGTCCAGCGTGCGCAGGCGTCCGCGCAGCTGCGGCGCGGTCATGTGGTCGAAGTCCGCGAGCGGTAGGTCGGCCGCGGCCTTCAAGCCACCCGCCTGGGCGCCGACCTCCGCCGGCACGCTGAACTGCTCCAGCCGTTCCAGCGGCGTCCGCTCTGCTTCGGATCCGGCCTGCGTGTCGTCCCACGCGTCCGGCGCCGAGCCGTTGGCCGACCGCCCGACGATCGAGGTGACGGCAGCGTCCGTCCGGGCCGGGCTCGCGAAATCGTCGGCGAACCAGGCTGAGCCCTCGCCGTCGAAGTCCTCGAGCTCCTCGTCGAGGTCGCTGTCTCTGCCGAGGCCGTGCCGCACCATCCCCACGACGGCGTCGATGACGATGTCACCTTGCTCGGCGAGCTCGTCGTAGCGCCGGCGGGCGGTGAGCAGCTGCCCGAACGTGGCGATGGGCAGCCGGGCAATCCGCGCCACCACGGACGCCCCGGGCTCGCGGGTGTCCTCCACCGCGGCGAGCAGGAGCCCGACATATGCGGATACCGGCTTGGGCACGGGGTGACTTGCATGGCCCTGGGTTGGCGATTTCGATGACACGCTCACGCTCTCCTGAGGTCTGTGCTGCGTCGGGTGCTGGATGTGATGGTCGCTCTAGCCGTGGCGGTGCCCGCAGGTCCCGGGGCACACCGGTTCGTGGCCCACGCCTCCTCCAACCCCGTCAGGTGCGACCGACCCCGCCCGGCCCGTACGCTGGAAGGCATGGGACGTGTCCTGCTGGCCCGCCCCCGAGGTTATTGCGCCGGCGTCGAGCGTGCGGTCCAGACGGTCGAGCGGGCCCTCGAGACGTACGGGCCGCCGATCTATGTGCGCCGCCAGATCGTGCACAACCTGCACGTGGTTCGCCGGCTCGAGGCAATGGGCGCGATATTCGTCCAGGAGAACGACGAGGTTCCGGAGGGTTCGATCGTCGTCTTCTCGGCGCACGGGGTGGCCCCCGGGGTGCACGATCAGGCCGCCGATCGCCGGCTGCGCACGATCGACGCCACCTGCCCCCTCGTCACCAAGGTCCATCTGGAGGCGCGCCGTTTCGCTTCCGACGACTACGACATCGTGCTCATCGGTCATGCCGGCCACGAGGAGGTCGTGGGCACCACGGGGCAGGCCCCCGAGCGCATCCACCTGGTCGACAACGCCGACGAGGCGGCGACCGTCCAGGTACGCGATCCCGAGCGGGTCGCCTACCTCTCGCAGACGACGCTTTCGGTGGACGAGACCGTCGTGACGGTCGAGGCGCTGCGCGATCGGTTCCCGGCACTGCAGGGCCCGCCGAGCGATGACATCTGTTACGCCACCCAGAACCGCCAGTCCGCCGTGAAGTCGATCGCGCCGCTGTGCGAGCTGGTGCTCGTGGTCGGATCGCGCAATTCCTCGAACTCGGTGCGCCTGACCGAGGTGGCACGCGAGGCCGGAGCGCCCGCGTCGTATCTGGTGGATGAAGCGGGAGATATCGACCCCGGCTGGTTCGCCGGTGTCGAAACGGTCGGGCTCACCTCAGGCGCTTCGGTGCCGGAGGTGCTGGTGGACGGCGTGCTGACCTATCTGGCCGACCACGGCTTTGCCGACGTGCAGGAGCACACCGAAGTCAAGGAGTCGCTGCTGTTCGCGTTGCCGCCGGAGCTGCGCCGTGACATGAAGGCCAAGGCCTCAGGCGCACCCCTGTCCTAGCTTGCGGTCACCCGGGTGCCGCTGCGCTTGCGGCGTCTCGCGGCACTGGCCCGGCCGCGGGCGGTCGCGAGGCCTAGGGCCACGATGGTGGCCGCAAGCAGGATCGGTGCGCTGAAGACGAGCTCGCCGCCGAGGTCGATGGCGAACTGCTTGGAGCCGCCGGTGTGAGTGCCCGAGCGCGGGCTGATGATCGTGAAGACGAACGCGATCACGAAGTAGACCAGCGGCGGGAAGACGATCGCCGCCCCGAGGTCTTCGGCGTGGCAGCGCGCGGCGGACAGGGCTGCGGCGCCGATGAAGCCGATGCCGAACATCACCCACAGGTCATGGCCGGCGAACAGGTCGAGCAGAGCCCCGATGAAACCGAAGGCGAGCAACATCACCGCGCAGCCGGCTGCGGTCAGGCCGCGGCGATCGCCGAGCGGGCCGCCGGCGCGGGGCGGAGCGACCTGGACCCGGTTAGCGGAGCTCGGCGCTGGGGTTCGGCGCGGTCGGTCGTTCTCGGGCGCTATTCCCACGACACGACCGTACCCGCGTGTGCTGGAGAACCCGGGTAAGCGCTTAGCCTCAGGCTCGTGCCGCAAAGTCGGGTGGACAGGGTCGTGCTGCGGGCCATGTCAAAGGACGCCTCACTCGAAGAGGAGGTGGCCCAGCGTTTTGCCGTGTCGGCACTCGAGAGCGTGGCAGGCGGCGTCGATCCGCACGATGCTCCGGAGCTCGCCCGGCGCCTGCTCGTCACCGACCCTCACGCCGGAGCCTCGACGGCAACGATCGTGGCAGCGGCCGTGGCGGACGTGCTGGGCGAGGAGGGCGAGCAGCCCGCTGGCTGAACGTCCGTAGACTCGGTCTACGTGGCACTTTCCATCGGCATCGTCGGCCTGCCGAACGTGGGCAAGTCCACCCTCTTCAATGCCCTGACGAAGAACGACGTGCTGGCCGCGAACTATCCCTTCGCCACCATCGAGCCCAACGTGGGCGTCGTGGCCGTTCCCGACGCCCGCCTCGCGACGCTCGCTGAGCTGTCGTCCAGCGCCAAGATCGTCCCGGCGACCGTGAGCTTCGTCGACATCGCCGGCATCGTCCGCGGGGCGAGCGAGGGGCAGGGGCTCGGTAACAAGTTCCTCGCCCACATCCGCGAGGCCGACGCGATCTGTCAGGTGGTGCGGGCGTTCGAGGACCCCGACGTCACCCACGTCGAGGGGCGCGTCGATCCGGCCGACGACATCGCGACCATCAACACCGAGCTGATCCTGGCCGATCTGCAGACCGTCGACACCCGGCTGCCGCGGCTCGAGCGCGAGGCCCGGATGAAGCCCGAGCTGCGCGCCTCGCTGACCGCGCTGCAGGCCGCGCGCGAGGTGCTCGACTCCGGCCGGGCAATCAGCAGCGAGCCCTCGCTCGACCGCGAGGCGCTCGGCGACCTGCAGCTGATGACGGCCAAGCCGTTCATCTACGTCTTCAACGTCGATGAGGGTGACCTGGCGGACGAGACCCGCCGCAAGGAACTCGTGGCGTCCGTCGCGCCGGCGGCCGCGATCGTGCTGTGCGCCAAGATCGAGGCGGAGCTGGCCGAGCTGGACGACGCCGACGCCCGGGAACTGCTCGGCGAGCTCGGCCAGTCCGAGCCCGGGCTCGATCAGCTGGCGCGGGTGGGCTTCGAGACGCTCGGCCTGCAGACCTACCTGACGACCGGCCCGAAGGAGACCCGGGCCTGGACGATCAAGAAGGGCGCCACCGCCCCGGAGGCCGCCGGCGTCATTCATACCGACTTTCAGCGCGGCTTCATCAAGGCCGAGATCGTGTCCTATGACGAGCTCATCGAGGCCGGCTCCATCACAGCCGCCCGGGCCGCCGGGAAGGCGCGGATCGAGGGCAAGGATTACGTGATGCGCGACGGGGACGTAGTGGAGTTCAGATTTAACGTGTGACGTTATTGACGCCCTGCGTTATGCTTGACTAGTGATCAGGTCATTCCGGGACCGGGCCACCGAGCGACTTTGGCAACGAGAACGGGTCCGTGCTTTCGACTCCCGGATTTTGCGAGTGGCGCTGAGAAAGTTGACGATCCTTGACGCAGCGGTGAGCCTGGACGACCTTCGATCTCCGCCTGGCAACCGGTTGGAAGTGCTGAAGGGTGATCGACGCGGCCAACACAGCATCAGGATCAACGACCAGTGGCGGATCTGCTTCACCTGGACCGACACCGGCCCAGAAGATGTAGAGATCGTGGACTATCACTAGGAGGTGGTGACGGTGGATAAGCTCGCCCCGATTCACCCGGGTGAAGTGCTGATGGAGGAGTTCATCGAGCCGCTCGGAATCACCCAGCACAAGGTGGCCGTTGCGATTGGTGTGCCGCCTCGGAGGATCAACGAGATCGTGCATGGCAAGCGTCGGATCAGCGCGGACACGGCGCTGCGGCTGGCGCGATACTTCGGCACGTCGGACTTGTTCTGGATCAATCTGCAGAACCGCTTTGACCTCGAGGTTGAGCGAGACCATCTCGGAGCGGCGCTCGACGAGATCCAGCCGCTGCAGTCAGCCTGAGACATGCAGGTGCTGTTCGTCTCTCACCCGCGGTCGACGATCGGGCGCTGTCAGAACTGCACGATCGGGCGTTCGGTGAGTCGTCCCGACCGCTGCAACCATGGTCGGCCCGGTTGGAGCGGCGCAGTCTCCTATGGGTCACAGCCGAAGACGGCCCGACTCTGGTGGGTTTCGTAAACGTGATCGGGGACGGCGGTGTACACGCGTTCTTGCTCGACACAGTCGTCAGCCCGGACCGGCAGGGAGAAGGAATAGGCCGGCAACTGGTCAAGACGGCAGCCGCAGCATCACTCGACAGGGGCTGTGAATGGCTGCATGTCGACTTTGAGGAAGGGCTCTCCGGCTTCTACCTGGACGCATGCGGATTCACCAGTACGGCTGCCGGTCTGGTCCACCTCGGCTCAGGTTGATCGGCTACCGAGCGCTGTGGAGTTCCGCTTCAACGTCTGATCGCTGCTATCTGCTGAGCCGGGGCCTTGGGGCGACGAACGGACCGGCCCGAGCAATGATCAGAACCTGTGGATGGGCCTCGGCCTGGTGACGTGAATGGGCGCACCTTCCCGAGGATGATCTCGAAATCGTCTCAGCTCTGATCAGGACCGGCGTTGGCGCGCTGGTTCGGGAAGGTACGCCCGTGCTCAAAGTAGTTCAGGAAGTCCAGGAGGCCAACGAGGCCAGCCGTCCGATGCTCGATGAGATCGTGCGTGACGGTGCGCGGGCGATGCTCGCCGCGGCGTTGCAGGCAGAGGTCGCCGCCTACGTCGACGCGTATGCCGGCCACCTCGACGCCGACGGCCGGCGGCTGGTGGTGCGCAACGGCTATCACGACGAGCGGACGGTGGTGACCGCGGCCGGGGCGGTGCCGGTGCGGGCACCGCGGGTCAACGACAAACGCGTCGACGAGCAGACCGGCGAACGGGTCCGGTTCGCTTCGGCGATTCTGCCGGCATGGGCGCGCAAGTCACCGACGGTCGCCGAAGTGCTGCCGCTGCTGTATTTACATGGCCTGTCATCCGGGGACTTCGGCCCGGCGCTGACGCAGTTCCTCGGCTCCGGGGCTGGCCTGTCGGCCTCGACCGTGACAAGGCTGACCGCCCAATGGCAGGACGAAGCCGCCGCGTTCAACACCCGGCCGCTTAAAGACACCGACTACGTCTATGTGTGGGTCGACGGTATCCATGTCAAGGTGCGGTTGGAGCAGGACAAGGTGTGCCTGCTGGTCATCCTCGGGGTGCGTTCGGACGGCACCAAGGAGCTGGTCGCGCTCGCCGACGGCTTCCGCGAATCGACCGAGTCCTGGGCGGACCTGCTGCGCTCATGCAAGCGTCGCGGGATGCGGGCGCCGGTGCTCGCGGTCGGCGATGGAGCGCTCGGGTTCTGGAAAGCGATCCGTGACGTGTTCCCCGACACCGCCGAGCAACGCTGCTGGTGGCACAAGACCGGCAACGTGCTCGCCGCACTCCCGAAATCGGCGCACCCATCGGCAAAAGCAGCACTCGCTGAGGTCTACAACGCCGAGGACAAGACCCACGCGACCGCGGCCGTCAAAGCGTTCGAGGCCGACTTCGGTGCCAAGTTCCCCAAGGCCGTCGCAAAGATCACCGACGACATCGACACGCTGCTCGCGTTCTACGACTTCCCCGCCGAGCACTGGATCCACCTGTTGAACGACGGACTGGGTGACGACCTGCGGGGCGGGTGGCGACACCGACCGCGATGATGATCACAGGGGCTGCCTTTGGGTGGCCCCTTGTTGGTGTGCGACGACAGTCTGATCACGTCGGAGAAAGCGCAACGGCCCTCCCCAATCCTTAGGCCGGAAGGGAGGGCCGTTCCTTGGTGCATCGGAGGCACCCATGTTCATGGTAGGGACGGATCCGGTCGAGGTCGATCGGCGGCTGGCGGCGGGCGAGCTGGTGTGCCCGTGCGGCGGCCTGCTCGCACCGTGGGGGCACGCTCGCGAACGGACGGTGCGCGGAGTTGGCAGGTTGCGGCCGCGCCGTGCTCGCTGCGGCAGTTGTCTGGTGACGCATGTGCTGCTTTCGGTGTGCTGCCTGCTGCGCCGGGCCGATGCGGTCGATGTGATCGGCGCGGCGTTGCGGGCCAAGGCGGCCGGTGCCGGGCATCGGCCGATCGCGGCGCGGCTGGCTCGTCCGCTCTCGACGGTGCGCGGCTGGCTGCGTGCCTTCGGCCGTAATGCGGAACGCATTCGCGCTGTCGTTACGGCACTTTTGGTGCAGCTCGATCCGTTGTGCGGTCCGCTGCCGTCCCATCGGACCGTGTTCGCTGATGCGGTCGAGGTGGTCGGCGTGTGCGCGGCGGCGGCTCGCCGCCGGCTTGGGGTGCTGGGCGCGGTGTCGCCGTGGCAGCTTGCTTCGGCCATCACGCATGGCCGGCTCCTTGCGCTGAGCCAGCCATGGGAGTTGATCAACACGGGCTGACTCTTGGGCAGCGGCCGTTGATCGGCGACCCTCGCGACTCGTGTGTGTTTTCACCAGTTGCGAAGGAGAAGTGATGGCGTCAAGCCAGGACGAAGAGCGGACGCGGGCCGAAAGAGCCCGTGCTGTTGGGTTGTTTCGGTATGCGCTGATCCGCGAGGCGGCCGATGCGGACCTGTCGACGAAACAACGCGGCCGGCTGGTGCGGGCCCTTGCTGGCGCCGAGCATGAGGGTCCGTTCGGAACACCGGTGCGGATCTCGCGGCCGACGATCGACCGGTGGATCCGCGACTGGCGCCGGGGCGGTTTCGACGCCCTGGTCCCGACCCCACGCAGGGTTTCGCCGCGCACCCCGGCCGATGTGCTCGAGCTCGCGGCGGCTTTGAAGAAAGAAGTCCCGGAGCGAACCGCTGCGCAGATCGCGACCATCCTGCGAGCGCACAGCGGCTGGTCACCGGATGAGCGGACGCTGCAACGCCACTTCGTGCGCCTCGAGCTGGGCACGCGGCCGGGCGGGCTGGCGCCGCAGGCGTTCGGCCGTTTCGAGGCCGACGCGCCGAACCAGCGCTGGACCGGTGACGCGCTGCACGGCCCGACCGTCGGCGGGAGGAAGGCGATCCTGTTCGCGTTCATCGACGATCACTCCCGGCTGCTGCCGGGGTATCGGTGGGCCCGCCGCGAGGACACCGTGCGACTCGAGGCCGCGCTGCGCAACGGGCTCGCCGCTCGCGGTGTCCCGGACTCGATCTACCTCGACAACGGATCGGCGATGATCGACAAGCAGTTGCAGCGGGCCTGCGCGTGCCTGGGCATCCGCCTCGTTCACTCCCGGCCCGGCCAGCCGGCCGGCAGAGGGAAGATCGAACGGTTCTTTCGGACCGTGCGCGAACAGTTCCTCGTCGAGATCGGCTCCGGCCGCGAACTCGATGACATGACCCAGCTGAACACGCTGTTCACCGCCTGGGTCGAAACCGTCTATCACCGGCGCGTGCACTCCGAGACCGGGCAGACGCCATGGGAACGCTGGTCAATCATCACCTCGCGGCTGCCGTCGACGGCGCAGCTGCGAGAGGCGTTCCTGTGGTCGGAGTGGCGCACCGTCACCAAAACGAACACCGTCGGGCTGCACGGCAACAGCTACGAGGTCGACGCCGTCCTCGTCGGCCGCAAAGTCGAGCTCGTCTTCGACCCGTTCGACCTCACCCGCATCGAGGTCCGCTGGCGCGGCCGATCCATGGGCCAAGCGGTGCCGCACGTCATCGGCCGGCATGTGCACGCCAAAGCCCGACCCGATGACACGGCACTACCCGAACCGGCCCGAACCGGCATCGACTACCTGCGTCTGGTCGAGGCCCAGCACACCGCCGAGCTCGCCGAGCGGGTGCAGTACTCCCAACTCCGCGACGAGCCCGTGGCCGAGCACGTCGTCGGCCAACTGCCACTACCCGGTACCGGTGAGGACAACGACGCCGCGAACGGCGACAGCAACGAGGTGTCGGCGTGATCGAGAAACTGAAGTCGCACTACGGATTTACCAAGACGCCTTTTGGGCGGGCATTGGCGCCGCAGATGCTGCACCGGCACGGCACCCACGCCGAAGCGGTCGCCCGCATCGAGTGGTGCATCAGCGAACGCGGCCTGGCCGTGGTCACCGGTGAGGTCGGCGCCGGCAAGACGGTCGCCGTCCGCGCCGCCCTCGCCGGCTTGGACTCCTCCCGACACACGGTGATCTACCTCGGCAACCCGGCTGTCGGCGGCCGTGGCCTCTACGGCTGCATCGTCACCGCGCTCGGCGGCATCCCGCGCTTCCACAAGGCAGCGTTGATCCCGCAGACGATGGACCTGCTCGCCGCCGAGGAACACGAACGCGGCCGCAACACCACCGTGGTGTTGGACGAGGCGCACCTGCTCGGCGCCGACCAACTCGAGGAGTTGAGGCTGCTCACCAACAGCGAAATGGACAGCCACTCGCCGTTCGCCTGCCTGCTCGTCGGACAACCCACCCTGCGCAGACGGATCAAGCTCGGCACCTTCGCCGCGCTCGACCAGCGGATCACGCTGCGCTACGCCATGAACGGCATGACTGACAAAGAAACCGCTAGCTACATCGCCCATCACCTTCAGCTGGCCGGCAGATCGGACACCCTGTTCAGCGACGACGCCGTCGCATTGATCCACCAGGTCTCCCGCGGCCTGCCGCGGGCGGTGAACAACCTCGCCGTCCAAGCCCTCGTCGCGGCCTACGCCGGCAACAAGAACATCGTCGACGAATCCAGCGCCCGGGCCGCCGTCGCCGAAGTCACGGCAGAGTGAGCACCACCGTGACAACCTGACGAACAAAACGACACCACAACCACCAGGCCCCGCCGGCGACGCCCGCGGGGCCTGGTCATGCCACCCCTACAGCATCACGATCAACGACGCCGTCGTGCTCACGCCAAACGCCGGTCAACACCACCTACGCACCACAAACCCGATCGAGTCGACCTTCGCCACCGTGCGGTTGCGGCAACGGGTCACCAAGGGCCCCGGCTCGAGGGCCGCCGGCATCGCTATGGCGTTCAAGCTCATGGAGTCCGCCCAAGCCCGCTGGCGGGCGGTAAACGCCCCACATCTCGTCGCGCTGGTGCGCGCCGGTGCCACCTTCGTCAACGGCAAACTCGTCGAACGACCCGACGAATCCGGAGGTGACGCTCAAGCCGCATGACACACCAATCCACAGGTCTTGACGATTCCTCGACCGGCCCGTCGGTGGGCCAGTCGAGGCGCTGTCTTGCTGTGGTCGGAATATACCCCCAGGGGTATTGGAAGACGATGACATGAACGCCGCCGCCCGGCGAGGCGTCCAGGAGCCACTTCCGTCCGCAGCTCACGAGGATTCGAGTCGACCATGAACCGCTCAAGGATGACCGTCGTGGCTACAGCCGCGGTGGCGCTGGCACTCGGATTGGCCTCATGCAGCAGCAGCACGACCGCGGCAAGCAGCCCCTCCGCGCCGAGCACATCGACCGCGCCGGCCACATCTGCCTCCGGGTCCGGTTCGGCTCCGGCCGCGACGGGTGTGACGATCCCGCCCGCGCCCACCGACCCCATCGCTGCTGCGGCTTGGACGGCGCTGATGTCCCCCGTGGGTGAGTACGCTGCCTCGGCGTCATACCAAGCGGTGATCACCAAGTTCGGTCCTGTCGAGCCCTACGTCAGCATCCAGGCCGCCGAGGAGCGGCACATCGGCGCGCTCACCCGCCAGTTGCAGCGCCTTGGCGTCACCGTCCCGCCGAACCCCTATACGGGAAAGATCCCAGCGCCGACCGAGCTGGTGGCTGCGTCGACCGCGTGGGCCACGGGTGAGGTGAACAACGTGGCGATGTATGACCGGCTGCTCGCAAGCGTGAGCAGCGATGCGGCGCTGACCCGCGTGTTCGGCAACCTTCGCCGCGCCTCGCAGGACATGCACCTTCCTGCTTTCCGCGCCGCGGCCGACAACGGCGGACAGCTCACTCGAGACCAGATGACGGCCTTGGGCCTGAGCTGACAGCTCGTCCCCGTGAGCATCCAGGATGATCCTGTTGTCGCAGCCGGCCGACTTCGGGAACGCCGCTGCCCGGAGCTGTGAGAGTCGCGGGCAGCGACGCTCGGTACGTATTCGTTCCAGCGTCGGCAGCGGATTGCTCAGCTCGAGGTCGGGATGAAGAAGATTTCGTAGCTGGCCGTGGAGCTCGCGTCAGCCGCCCGTTCGTAGCAGGAGACGGTCACCGGGTCGCCGGTGTTGGCGACGGTCACGTACCCGGTGAAGGCTGCACCGGAAGTAGCCGGAGGAACCAGCGGGAACGACACCCCCATGCAGTCGGGGGCGCTCGCGGCGCGCGTGGCCAGCACCTCCACCAGGTACCGGCCGGCCGGCAGGCGCGCACTGGTCTCCTGGGCCTGGCCCAGCTGGTCGCTGGAGTAGGTCACCCGCCTGAAGTAGGCCGCTACCGGGCTGATCTGCTGCGGGCCCGCCGGCCCGGCGATGCCGGTGGTGCCCGGCGGGTCAGCCGATCGCGTCGTCCCGTCCGGCAGGACTTGCCTGGACCAGGCGACCGAGGTGCCCGCGACGACGACCGCCAAGGCCAGCGCGCCGCCGATGAGCAGCCTCGTGCGATTCATTCCGGGGTCACCTCGATTGACGCCCCACTTTCGCACAGGGCAGTGTCCCGGCACACGCATGCGGCCGGCCACCAGAGCGGTGACCGGCCGTAGCGGTTGGCGGTGATCAGACGGTGATCAGACGCTGAAACCCCGATGGCGGCGGATCAGCTTGCGGAGCATGAACAGGGTCTGCAGCACGGTCACCAGGTAGAGCACGGGCCAGCCGACGGACAGCGTTGCCGACTGGATCGAGACCGACTGGTTCTGCCAGGCGATCGTCAGCACCACGAGAACGGCGGCGACGACGATGGCGGGAAAGACGTACGACGAGCCGCGTCCCTTCTCGGCTGCGGCCTGCGCTGCCCAGTTGTCCTTCTCGGTGCGTGCGAAGAACTGCGTCCACGCGGTCATGAAGTGCCCCATCCGGATCCAGAGGTAGAACTCGGCCGGAAAGAAGAGGGCCGCATACAGCAGATCCGAGGCGGACTTGTCGTGCATCGAGGCCGCCAGTCGCAGGTTCAGGCCGGCCGCGACCACCGGGGGGATCAGCCAGATGGGGTTGAAGACGAACGCGTGAATGGACAGCGACGCGGCCAGCAGCAGGATGAACGCCATCCGGGTGGTGATGTTGAACAGCATGGAGATGTTCTCGAACCAGCGCAGCCGCAGGTTCGGGTGCAGCGGCTGGCCTTTGGAGTCGCCGCGCTGGCCGGGCCAGAGCAGGTCGATGGCCCCGTAGTTCCACTTCACCTGCTGGCCGTGCAGCGCCCGCAGGTTGGTCATCGGCCCGACGAACGCCCGGGCCCGGGAGCTGATCTTGGTGCTGTAGCCGGCGTCCTTGATCTGCAGGGACAGCTTGGAGTCCTCGACCTCGGAGTCGCGCACCCACGGCGCCCGCTGGTGGTGCAGCGCCATGACGGCCTTCAGCGCCGTGACCGAGAACAGGCTGCACTGGCCGCCGAGGACGGCCATGTTGCGACCGCGCAGCAGGTTGTCCATGTTGAACGCGGCGAACTGAGCACGCTGTCCGGAGACGAGGAAGCGTGCCATGCCGCCGGAGAACTTGGACTTGTCGATGGTGTAGATCGCCGACAGGCCGCCGATGCGCGGGTCGTCGACCATTTCCAGCTCGAGGAACTCGACGCACTGGCGGTGCAGCGAGGTGTCGCCGTCGACGCCGAGGATGTAGTCGTACCCGCGGGCAAGACGCCAGCCGTAGTTCAGCGCGCCGACCTTCTTGTCGGGGTTGGCGCCCATGTCGTGGACCTGCACCACGGTCTCGAAGGCGACGCCCTTGACGATCCGGGTGTGCGGACCGACGAAGGGCTTGACCCGCTCCAACGTCTCGTCGTCGGTGTTGTTGACGACGACGTGGATGACGTCCGGCAGCCGGGTCTGGGCCAGCAGCGAGGTCAGGACGTCGGCGATGGTGTCCTGCTCGTTGTAGGCCGGGATGATGCACGCGATCGTGGCGTGGCGCATGGTGTCTTCCTGCGCCTCGCGCATGGCCGGCACCGGCGGACGCAGTTTCCGGCTGGCGTCCATGACACGCGCCATGAGCGGCGTGGGGTTCTCATGGTGGATCACCTGAAGGTCGGTGATCGTCTTGATGTTGCTCGCGGTACGAGCCATGAGCATGTCAGACATCAGTTCTGTCCGTTCGGGGCGAAGTTGATGTGGAGGGTGTCGATCACGGTCTGGCGGAAGTACGCCATCATGTTCGGGGCGATCTGGATGAGCAGGTCGTATTCCACGATCACCGTGGCGGAGGTGGCGTTGGCGTGGGGCGCGCGCACGACGAAGCCGCTGCTGTAGGCGTAGGGCGGGGTGAGGGTGAAGGCGCCCTTGTCGTCAGCCAGCGTCGTCACGCTGGAGCCGTCGTCGAGGGTCACGTGAAACCGTGACACCAGGACGGCGTGGTCCTTGTCGCCGTTGTTGATGTGGGCGGCCAGCGAGATCACGGTCGAGCGCGTGGCCGTCCACTGCGCCGGATCCTGTGCGGTCCAGTAGTTGATGACGAGTTTGCGCGACCCGGCGTCGAGGCTGCGCGTGAGTGAACCGTTCGAGAGGTCGCCGCCCGGGACGCCGAGTGTGGCGGAGGCTTTGGTGGCGGCGACGGTCGTGGACGCTGCCGAGGGGGATGCCGACGGTTGCGGCGTCTTCGTCGCGGTCGCGGGACCGGAGCTCTTGCCCACCGGCTTGGAGGAACTCATGGATGCCACGTGGGGCAGCGAGCATCCGGCAACGGCAGCGGCGAGCGTCATCGTGCTGACGAGCGCCTTGACGCCGGAACTGACGCCGGAACCGACGTGACGTTTGCGGATGCCGGGGCCCGGGGCCGGCTGGTGAGCGGGCTTGCTAGCGGTTTTGCAGGCTGGGCTCAGTGAGCTCAAGGTCGTGTGCTCCCGTCCGACGGCCGGGCTGCCTGCAAGCAGCCCTGGGTTGGGCGGGTCGGTCTCGCCACTCGCTCCCCGGGCCATCTAGGCGACCGTCTGTCTCCGTGCGCATAAAGCGTCGGTGTGGACGGCCCGGATCAAAGCTTCCCAACGAGGACTGGGGGGTCCCCGTAACCCGGCGCATTTGCTCACCGGGCTTAACGAGAACGATAGGAACAAAGTCCCATGCCCAACAGCTGCTGACGGAGCAATCCGAAGTTACGCCTTTTGCATTCTCCGGTGCGCCATCTGGAGCAATGATCGTTGGGCCAACCTGCGGTTGCCGGATGCGTGGTTGCTGGTCCGAGGGGGGGCTGGCGAGTGCCACAATGCAGGCCGGGGGCTCCAGTCAACGCGCCGGCCTGCCGATGCTTGTCCGCGTGACCGGGCTCGATGCAGCTGTCGCGGAGCCATGGTGGGCAACGGGGGGCACACGATGATCGGACGGCGGGGGCCGACCCGTCAGCGCCGCTACGCAGCACGACTGCTGGTGGGTGCGCTGGCGTTAGCAATCGCCGGTTGCGGGCCCGGGTTCGGCTCGTTGGCTGCGGGAAGCGGTAGCGGCGCCGCGCCGAAGACGACTTCAGCGGCCGCCGTGAGCCCAGCGTCGAGCAACACCCTTACCGGCTGGCTGCATACCAGCGGCTCGAAGATCGAGGACGCGAGCAACCACGTCGTGACCATCCGGGCGGTCAATTGGTTCGGTCTGGAGACGTCGAATTGCGCCCCGCATGGCCTATGGACAATCAGCCTCGATACCGCCCTCGCGCAAATCCGGAGTTTCGGGTTCAATGCCATCCGGCTGCCTTATGCAAATCAGTGTCTGGACCCCGGAGCCACCACTTCGGGTATCGACTTCAACCAGAATCCGAAATTAGCCGGTAAGAGCCCGCTTCAGGTGATGGATGCGGTCATCAACGCGGCGGCCGCTTACGGCCTGAAGGTCATCCTCGACCAGCATCGGCCGGACACCGGAGCGCAGTCCGAGCTCTGGTACACCGCCCGGTACCCGGAGGCGCGCTGGCTGAGCGACTGGCGGATGCTGGCCGCGCGCTACCGGAACAACAGCACGGTCATCGGCGCAGACCTGCACAACGAGCCGCACGGTTCGGCCTGCTGGGGCTGCGGCAATCCTGCTCTCGACTGGCGGGCGGCAGCCACGCGCGGGGGCAATGCGGTGCTGGCCGCCAATCCCCACCTGCTGATCCTGGTGGAGGGGATCGACCACGAGAGTGACGGGACCTACACCTGGTGGGGCGGTGGGCTGCTGGACGCGCGCGCCCGGCCGGTCGTGCTGTCGTCCGCGGGTCATCTGGTCTACTCGCCGCACGACTACCCGGCGAGCGTCTACGCGCAGAGCTGGTTCAGCGCGCCGAACTACCCGGCGAACCTGCCCGGCGTTTGGGATCACAACTGGGGCTTCCTCGCCGAATCCGGCACCGCTCCGGTCCTGCTCGGGGAGTTCGGCACCAAACTTCAGACGACGTCCGACAAGCAGTGGCTTGCCACCCTGGTCAGCTACCTGCAGCGCACTGGCATGAGCTTCGCCTACTGGGATTACAACCCGAACAGTGGTGACACCGGCGGCCTGGTCAAGGACGACTGGCGTACCCCTGAGTCCGCCAAGCTGGCAGCGTTGAAGCCGATCCTCGGCCCTGCCACGCCCGCTCCGGTTCCCCCGCCTGCACCCACGCCGAAGCCGACCCCGCCGCCGGCACCCACTCCGAAGCCGACCCCGCCGGTTACGACCGCGGGTTCGTTGTCCGCCAGCTGGCAGTTGCAGTCGTCATGGCAGTCCGGTACGGCCGCATTCGGTTACGTCGCTCAGATCGTCGTGACCTCGACCTCGGCGCAGACCGGTTGGTCGCTGTCGTGGGCTGATCCGGGCGCCAAGACGGTAGTCAACTCGTGGGGAATGACCTGCCACCTCGGCGGGGGGCGCATCACCTGCGCAGGCTCGGGCTGGGGGGCGGCGTTGAGCGCGCATCAGCCGGTGACGGTCGGCCTGCAGGTCGGGGACACCAGCGCTGGTCCGGCCCACCCGGCGCTGACGATTTCCGGAAGCTGATACCGCGAGCCGCTGGGATCGTCAGGGCCGCCAGGTTTGCGCCCGAGCCCTGCTGGCAACATGTTCGGCCATGAGCTTTGAGCCCGGTGACCTGGTTGAACGCCGTTACGGTTACGGCGCCGCGCGCACCGGGCGGATCGCCGGCCGGCTACGCGAGGGTTACGACACCTGGTACGTGACGGGCAGCGAAGGCATGACCTACTGCGACAACGGCCGTGATCTGCGACGCCTCGAGCCGGCGCAGCCACTCGCCGAAAGCGGCCCTCCGGCGTCCCCCGTTTCAGAAATTCACCCGTTCGGGTGATGGTCGGCGTAGCCTGGTGCCGGTACGCGCCACCGGTACCCGGCACAAAACCCCGCACGGTTGCAGCCGTGCGGGTTTTTAACGGCGTGGTGACGCCGTTCCCGTCGGCCAGCTTCGTTGCCATGGGGTTCGTGCCGTGTGCGCCGCCGAGTTCTAGGGTTCTGCCATGAGGCTCGGGATTCATTACGCCAACTTCACGCTGCCCGGCGGCCCGGAAGCACTCGGGCCCACCCTGGCGGCCACCGCGCGCGCCGCGGAGGAGGGCGGCTGCGCGAAGCTCACGCTGATGGATCACTGGTTCCAGATGGAGCAGTTCGCCACCTCGCAGGATCCGATGCTCGAGTGCTACACCGCACTCGGCTTCCTGGCCGGCCAGACCCGGCGCATGACGCTGGGGGTGCTCGTCACCGGCGTCACCTACCGCCATCCCGGGCTCCTCGCCAAGATTGTCACGACGCTCGACGTCCTCTCTGGCGGCCGGGCGCAACTCGGCCTCGGTGCTGCCTGGTACGAGCGGGAGCACCTGGGCCTGGGCGTGCCGTTCCCGCCGATCAGCGAGCGGTTCGAACGGCTGGAAGAGGCGCTGCAGATCTGCCTGCAGATGTGGAGCGAGAACGAGGGCCCGTACGAGGGCAAGCACTACCGGCTGGCCGAGACGATCTGCCAGCCGCCGCCGATCCAGCAGCCACGGCCGTCGATCCTCATCGGCGGCTCCGGGGAGCGCAAGACGCTGCGGCTGGTCGCCCAGTACGCCGACGCGTGCAACCTCTTCGCGACGAGCCCTCAGGAGATCGCCCACAAGCTCGAGGTGCTGCAGCGCCACTGCGACGATGTCGGCCGCGATTCGGCGGAGATCGAGAAGACGATCATCGGCCGGCTGGACTCGCCGGACGACGCCGACGCGTTCATGGCGAGCATGGAGGAGTACGCCAGGCTCGGCATCCAGCTGGTCGAGCTGACCCCGAGGGTTCCCGACCCGGCCGACTGGGTGGCACGCGTCACCGAGCAGGTCGTGCCATTGCTCGACGAGCTGCCGGGCTGACTCTCAGCGCGGCTCGGGGTAGGTGTCGAGGTCGGTCGCCTTAGCGCTGAGCCAGACGGGAGCGCCGGCCGTCAGGTCCAGTTCGGCGACGGCTGCGGGCGTGATGTCGACGAGGGCCGGGGGAGTGCCGTCCACCTGTACGCGCACCCGGTCGATCAGCAGCTCGATTCCCGCGATCTTGCCGGGCCACACGTTGCGAGGGCTCGAATGCTCGGGCCGTTCGGTGTGCACCGAGATGGCCGAGGGGCGTAGCGCGAGCAGCACGCGGCCGTTGGCGGCGGCCGCGTCGCGCTCGGGGTCCGCGGAGGCGACGAGCGTGCCGCCGACGTCCAGCGTGACGCTCGTGCCGCTGCGCTTGCCCGCGTACAGGTTCAGCCCCACTAGCCGGGCGATGTACTGCGTGGCGGGTCGGCGGGCGACCGCGGCCGGGCTGCCTTCCTGCACGATCCGGCCGCCTTCGATGACGAGCAGCCGGTCGGTCATCACCATGGCCTCGAGCGGATCGTGTGTCACCAGCAAGGTCGGTCCGGCGAAGTCGGTGAGGTGGCGGCGCAGCTCGGCGCGCACCTCGAGCCGGGTGCGCGCATCGAGCGCCGAGAGCGGCTCGTCGAGCAGCAGCAAGCCGGGTTCGGCGGCCAGCGCGCGGGCGAGCGCCACCCGCTGCGCCTGCCCGCCCGACAGTTGCCGGGGCTTGCGCTGGGCGAACTCGGCCAGGCCCAGCCGCTCGAGCCAGCGGTCGGCGCCGGCCCCGGCGACCCTCCGGTTGACGCCCTGCGCCCGCGAGGCGAACGCCACGTTCTCGCGAACGCTCAGATGCGGGAAGAGCCGATAATTCTGAAATACCAAGCCGATCGGACGTTCCTCGGGTGCGAGGAAGGTCCCACTGCTCGCGTCGTCGAGCGGCCGGCCATCCAGCGTGATGCTGCCGTCGCTGAGGGCGATGAGGCCGGCGAGGGCGCGCAGCAGCGTCGTCTTTCCTGCGCCGTTGGGTCCGAGCACGCCGAGCACCTCGCCCGGCGCGACGCCGAACTCGACCTCGAGGCGGAACTCACCGCGTTGCACACCGCCGTGAACGCGCAGCCCCTGCCGGTCGCTCACAGGCCCGGGCTGCCGCGTAGCCGGTCACGCAGCACGGACAGAATGATGACAGCGACGGCGAGCAGCACAAGGCTCAGGGCGATCGCCGCCTGCGGGTCGGTCTCCAGGGCGTTGTAGACGGCGAGCGGCATGGTCTGCGTCGTGCCCGGGAAGTTGCCGGCGAAGGTGATCGTCGCCCCGAACTCCCCCAGCGCCCGGGCCCAGCACAGGGCTCCGCCGGCCAGCAGCGACGGGCCGATCAGCGGCAGCGTGATGCGCCGGAAGATGGTCAGCCGCGACGCGCGCAGTGTCGCCGCCGCCTCCTCGAGCTCGCGATCGGACGTGCGCAGCGCCCCCTCGACGGTCACGACCAGGAACGGCATCGCCACGAACGTCTCGGCCACGATGACCCCGGCGGTGGTGAAGGGGAGGGTCACCCCGAACCACGAGTCGAGGTAACTACCCAGGATGCCGTTACGGCCGAGGGCGAGCAGCAGCGCGAGGCCGCCGACCACTGGAGGCAGCACCAGCGGAAGTGTGACCAGTGCACGTATCACCTGGATGCCGGGAAAGGACGTCCGGGCCAGCACCCAGGCCAGCGGCACTCCCAGCAGCAGCGAGATGGCGGTGGCCGCCGTGGCGCACTCGAGCGAGAGCCGCAGCGCCGTCAGCACCTGGCTGTCCGAGAGCAGCCGTCCCATGCCCCGCCATGGCGCGCGCACCAGCAGGGCGATCAGCGGCAGAAAAAGGAAAGCGAACCCGATCAGGGCGGGCGCCGCGATCAGCGCCGGTGCTCCCCGCCTCGCGGTGACACGGGTCCGGGAGGGGGCGCCGGTCAGGCTCAAGGCTGCGCGAAGCCGTCGGCGGTCAGCACGCCCTGACCCGCGGGGGAAAGCACGTAGGCCACGAAAGCCTTGGCTGCGGCCGGGTTGGGCGCCTTGCTGAGCGCGGCGATCGGGTACTCGGTCGAGGCGTTGATGCCCGCCGGGATCACGATGCCCTTGACCTTGGCGCCGGCCGCTCGCACGTCGGTGACGTATACGACGCCGGCGTCGACCTCATCGGTCTCGACCTTCGCGAGCGTCGACTTCACGTCCGCCTCGAGCGTCACCGGCTTGACCGTGATCTTCGCGTTCACGAAGACCTTCTCGGCGGTGGCCCCGCAGGGCACCTGCGCCTGGCACAGCGCGACCTTCACGCCGCCCCTGGCGAGATCGGCAACCCCTGTGACGTGGGCCGGGTTGCTCGGCGGGACCGCGATCTCCATGACGTTCTTGACGAAGTTCGTCGCGGAGTCAGCCAGCTTCGCCGCGGTGACCTGCTTCATGTTCTTTGGTGAGGCGGAAGCGAAGACGTCGACCGGGGCGCCCTGCGTGATCTGCAACGCCAGGGATGAGCTCGCCCCGTACGAGAGCTTCACCGTCGTGCCCGGGTGGGAAGCCTCGAATTGCTTGGCGAGCGTAGTGAAGGCCTCGGTCAGGGACGCCGCAGCGAGCACCGTCACCGTCCCGGAAATGCTCGGCACGCTCGACGACGCGCCGGTGCTCGACGAGCCACAGGCTGCCGTCACCGACGCGGCAGCGACGGCGGCGAGCGCCGCGGCGGTTCGAGCGGGGCGTGGCATGGACGTTCTCCTCGAAGGATGGATGAGTCGCCGAGAGATCAGCCGGCTGCGTCGCTGCGTCCGGGCACTTCGACCACGACGTTCGTGGCCTTCACCGCGGCGACGGCCAGGCTGCCGGGCTCGAGCCCCAACTCGTCGGCGGCCTCGCGGCTCATCAACGAGACGATGCGGAACGGCCCCGCCTGGATCTCGACCTGCGCCATGACCGTGTCGCGAACGACCCGGGTGACCAGGCCCCGCATGCGGTTGCGCGCCGATTCGCGCACCACCGGTGGCAGATCTGAGCGCTCCTCGCTGCGCGCGAGCTCTTCACAAAAGCGCGCCAGCACGGCGCCGTCGATGGCGCGCCGGCCCCCTTCCGTGGTCGTCGGAAGCCGCCCGGCGTCGGCCCAACGCCGCACGGTGTCGTCGCTGACGCCGAGCAGCTCGGCGGCCTCGCGAACCCGAAATGACGACACGATCATCGACTCTAACCGCAGATGCGGCTAGAAGGAATCCAAATACCAGCAGTCACGGAATATTGCGGCTGCCCTGGCCGAAAGTGCGTGAGTCCCAGGCTCGCTGCCCCGCCGGAGCGCACGTACGGCATGCTGGATCCGACACGAGGAGGCGCATGAACGACGACAAGCCGAGCGGGCTGGACGCGCTGCGTGAGGCGATCGACGGGATCGACGCCGAACTGGTGCAGCTGCTGGCGCGCCGGGCGGAGTACGTGTCCGGGGTCGCGCGCTACAAGGAAGAGCACGGCTTGGCGGTCACCGACACCGGCCGTGAGCAGCGGATGCTCGCGCGCATCACGGAGCTGGCGGAGACAGCAGGGCTGGATCCGGGGATCGCTCGGGCAGTGCTGCGGACTGTGATCGCCGAGTTCACCGGCGTGCAGCACGTGGCGCTCGGCCGCGGCTGACCCGCGCGGCGAGGCCCAGTCCTGCGGGCGCCGGCTCGGAACGATCTTGTCGAGTGCGGTCAGGTCCTCGAGGGACGGGATCCACTCAGCGGCAGCGACGTTGGCCTTTACCTGCTCCGCCGTCGTCGCCCCGGCGATCACCGAGCCGACCGCGGGCTGCGCGGCGAGGGCGCCGATGGCCACGTCCAGCAGCGCGATTCCCCGCTCGGCCGCGTAGGACTGCAGGGCCTCGACGACGTCGAAGCGCTCGTCGGTGAGCGTGCTCGCCATGCCCCACGCCGCGAGCCGACTGGACGCGGGTACGTCGGCACCCCGCTTGTACTTGCCGGTGAGCACGCCGCTGGCCAGCGGGAAGTAGGGGAGCACGCCGATCCCGTATTCGAGGCAGGCTGGAACGACGTCGGCCTCCATCTCGCGGTTGAGCAGGCTGTAGTCGTTCTGCACCGAGATGAAGCGCTCGTAGCCGCGGGTACTCGCCTGCCATTCGGCGTGGGCCACCTGGAACCCGGAGAAGTTCGAGCAGCCGATGTAGCGCACCTTGCCGTCGTTGACCAGTTCGGTCAGCGCGGCGAGGGTCTCTTCGATGGGGGTCAGCGGGTCGGGCTTGTGCAGCTGGTAGAGGTCGATGTAGTCGGTCCGCAGGCGGCGCAGGGAACGCTCGACCGCGCGCCGGATGTAGCGGCGCGAACCCCGCGCTTCCCAGTCGGCGCCGTTGGCTCCGCGCACGCTGGAGCCGAACTTGGTGGCGAGGATGACGTCGTCACGCTTGCCCTCGAGCAGCTCGCCGAGGAACTCCTCGGAGGCGCCGTAGCTGTCGGAGGTGTCGAACATGGTGATGCCGGCGTCGAGCGCGGCGGCCACGACGGGACGGGCCGCCTCGAGGTCGATCCGCATGCCGAAGTTGTTGCAGCCGAGCCCGACGCGTGAGACGGCCAATCCTGAGTTACCGAGCCTGCGAATCATTGCGTCAGCCATGACCGGCACGCTACCCAGCTGCGCTGGACCGCGATGCGGGGCCCCCTCACCTATCCTCGGCTCGTGACCAGTACGAGCGGCCGCCGTTCGACGCCGGACACCGATGGTCGCCGGTTGCGATGGCAGGCGCATCGCGAGGAGCGCCGCAAGGCATTGATCGACGCGACCGTGCGCGCCGTCCGTCGCCACGGCGCCGGGGTGGGCATGGACCAGATCGCGGCGGAGGCGGGCACCAGCAAGCCGGTGGTCTACCGCTATTTCACCGACAAGGCCGACTTGTATCTGGCGGTCGGGCAGCGGGTCGGGCAGGGTCTGGTCGACCGGATCAAGGCGGCGATCGACGGCCAGCCGGACGGACGCTCGATGCTGGCCGCCGGGGTCGACGCGTACCTGCACATGATCGAGGAGGAGCCGGAGCTCTACCGGTTCGTCGTCCACCACACGCTGCTGGACCGTCCGGTCGAGCGCGACCTGGTGACCGACTACAGCTCGATGCTCGGCAGCTACATCTCGCGCCGGCTCGGCGATCTCATGCGCGAGGTCGGGCTGGATTCGGGGGCCGCAGAGCCGTGGGGCTTCGGGCTGGTCGGCCTGGTGCGCTCGGCGGGGGAATGGTGGCTGGAGCGCCAGTCGATGAGCCGCCAGGCGCTCGCCGACTACCTGACCTCGCTCGTGTGGAGCGGTTTCGCCGGTGCCTACGCGGTCGCGGGAGTCCAGGTCGATGACCCGCCTCCGGTGCGCCTGCTGCGGCCTACGGGCACGCAGCCGCCGGGCTAGCCGGCAGCTGCCGCGTCGATCGCGCGGGCGAGCGCGACGTCGAGCTCGGTCACCCCGCCGGCGTCGTGCGTGGTGAGCGTGAAATGCAGCGTGCGCCAGCGGATATCGATGTCGGGATGATGGTCGGCGCTTTCCGCGGCGATCGCTACGGCGTCCACCACAGCGATAGCCGCAGGGAAGCTGCTGCACTCGACGGAACGCTTGATCGCCGTGGTATCGCCGGACCAGCCGGGCAGCGCGGCGAGCTCGGCGGCGACCTGGTCGGGGGTCAGGGCAGGTGGCCTGGGCATGCTTCCAGCATGGCAGGTCCCAGTAGCCCGGGGCGGCTCGTCGTCGGAGCGGCGATCGTGGACGCGTCCGGCCGGCTGCTCGCGGCCCAGCGCGCCGCCCCCGCCCGCTACGCCGGGCTCTGGGAGTTCCCCGGCGGCAAGGTCGAGAGCGGGGAGACGGCTGCCGACGCCCTGGTACGCGAGTGCCGTGAGGAGCTGGGGATCGAGATCGAGGTCGGCCCGCTCGTCGGTGAGGTGGAGATCGACATCGGGGTGCTGCGGGTCTACCGCGCGGCGATCGTCAACGGCCGGCCAGCCGCCCGAGAGCACCAGGCGCTGCGCTGGCTGGCCCCGCACGAGTTCGACGACGTCGAATGGATCGCCGCCGACCGCCCCCTCGTCCGCCTTTTACATGATCAACGCTCCCATGATCATGGTTTGTGGGGGTTCAAACGGCCAGAACCATGATCATGGGTGCGTTGATCTTTGGCTACCTCACCTGGCCGGAGTTGGGCGAGGCCTGCAGGCGGGATTCGTCGACCGCTTCGAAGGCGCTCGCCGGTACGGCCTTGAGCTGGTCGAGCAGCGCGTTGGGCCAGCGCGGGTCGGTGGCGCCGGTGAAGAACCAGTTGCTGCCGTTGTCGGCGACGATCAGGCCGTACTTCTTCAACGCGGTGAGCACGGCGACGGTGTCGGGGCGCAGGCCGGTCAGCGGGTAGCTCGCCTTCAGCCGGAAGCGGGCCCCCATCGGCGGCAGGTTGACGTTGCGGGCCGAACCGGCGTCATGGCGCGCCGGCCACAGGTGCGAGGTGTCGGTACGTGAGACGGTGAAGCGGATCGCGTGGTTGACGTGGCCCGACTCGACCTCGTCGTAGCGCAGCAGGCCCGGGAGAATCGGAAGCCCGGCGGCATCGGCAGAGGTCCAGCCGTTGGGGCGCAGCGCATCCGACTTCAGGTCGTAGACGGCGCCGCTGCCGGCCGTCCAGCCGCGCGCGGTGTGCGCCGTGTCCCAGGTCTCGTAGAGCTTGCAGGTCGAGCTGTCGACCACCAGGGCGTGGGCGTCGCTGCCGCCTTCGATACGCGTGTCGGCACCGAGCGGATAGGGCACCTGGTTGCTCTCGCCGGCGTAGCCGAAGCTCACGTGGACCTTCGGGTGGCTGCCGGAGACGATGGTGTAGGGGATCCCGTACGGGCCGCCGAAGTCGGGGTGGATGTGCAGGCTGCTTCCCGGCGCGCCGCCCGTCGACGCCATCCAGGCGGCGCTGTGGGCGTTGACCGGCAGCTTGGAGACGTCGGCGTGCCAGACGTTGTTGTCGGGCAGCAGGTAGCACCCGGCCGCCCCGGGTAGCGGCGTGCAGGCGGCCGTCACCGGCGCGACGACGGCGACCACGGCGACGAGGGTGACGGCGAGACGTCGGGCGCTCATGCGCTTCCTATCGGCAGCCGGAGACCGCATCTGCCGCCCGGGCGCGAAGTGGCCAGGCGGGGTCACGCTCGATCGCCTCGGCCAGAGCCGACCGGGCCCGTTCCGTCGACCCGCGCGCGCCCAGGGCCCAGGCCTGCACGTAGCGGGCGGTCACGGAGCCGGCGTCGGCACGTAGCACCCGCCGCGCCGCCCCTGCGGCCCGCCGGTAACGGCCCTCGCGGCAGTAGCCCAGGGCCAGCACCTCCCAGACGGCGAGCGACTTGGGGACGAGCGCCCGCGCCTGGCCGGCGAGCTTCATCGCCTCGGGAACGCGATCGTCGCCGTCATGCAGCAGCAGGGTGCGGGCCGCTCCCAGCGCGGCGGCGGCCCGAAACCGCTCCGGCAAATCCCGGTCGGCCGCCATCGCGCGGGTCGTCTCCACCAGCTCGTCGTGGCGGGCGGCGGCGGTCAGCTCGCGGGCGAGCGCCAGCCGGAGCCAGTACTCCTCGGGACGCTCGGTGGCTGCCGCTCGTAGCGCCGCCACGGGGTCGTCCGGGTCGCGTAACGCGATCTCGGCCTCGGGGGAGCGCCACGCCTCCCCGTTTTCGCGAGCGAGTTCCAGCCACTGGCGTCCGGCGGCGACATCGCCCGACCGGGCCTCGACGACGGCGAGATAGGCCGCTGCCTCCTGAGGCTGGTGGTCGGCCGTGAACGACCGCAGGAGCAGCTCGTGGGCTTCGGCGAGGCGGTCCTCGCGTAGCGCGAGCATCCCGAGGGTGAACGTCCACTCCCGTTCCGGGGCTCCGAGCGCGTGGGCCTGCTCCAGGGCACGACGGGCGGTGGCGGTGTCCAGCACGGTGGGCGGGTCGCGCAGCAGCATTTCTGCCTGCAACACCAGCGCCAGCGCGCGCAGATGGGCCTTGTCGGTGGCCCCGGCGAGCTTGGCGTACTCGCCAGCGGCTTCGGTGAGCTGGCCGGCCCGGGAAAAGCGGGCGGCCTTGGAGAACGCGTACTGCAGGAGGACGTTCGTCTCGAGGTCGCGGGCGATCTTTTCGCGAACCGGATCGGGCGTTTCGAGGTGCTGGTCGGGGGCCGGCACTGGGTCGCTGGTCACGCTTGCCGCCCTTCAGGAGCCGGTTCCCGTACCGTTGACGTACGTGCCTGTGCGTTCTGATCTCCGCAACCTCGCCATCATCGCTCACGTCGACCACGGCAAGACCACGCTGGTCGATGCCATGCTCTGGCAATCCGGCGCTTTCCGGGAGGGTCAGGACGTCGCCGAGCGGGTCATGGACTCGATGGATCTCGAGCGCGAGAAGGGCATCACGATCCTCGCCAAGAACATGGCGATCAAGTACGTCACCGGGGACCCTGATCAGCCGGCGGTCATCCTCAACGTCGTCGACACCCCCGGCCACGCCGACTTCGGCGGCGAGGTTGAGCGCGGCCTGTCCATGGTCGACGGCGTGCTGCTGCTGGTCGACGCCAGTGAGGGACCGCTCCCGCAGACCCGGTTCGTGCTCCGCAAGGCGCTCGAGGCGAAGCTGCCCGTCGTCCTGGTGATCAACAAGGTTGATCGCCCTGACGCCCGCATCGCGGAGGTCGTCGACGAGACCTACGAGCTCTTCCTCGACCTCGACGCCGACGAGAAGCAGATCGACTTCCCGATCGTCTACGCGAGCGCCAAGGCGGGACGTGCCTCGACCAACCGTCCTGAGGACGGCGGGATGCCGGACGCGGACAACCTCGAGCCGCTCTTCAAGGTCCTGCTCGACACCGTGCCGCCGCCGAGCTACGTCGAGGGCGCGCCGCTGCAGGCACTGGTCACCAACCTCGACGCCTCGCCCTACCTCGGCCGACTCGCGCTGGTACGCGTCGTCGGCGGCGAGCTGCGCCGCGGCCAGCAGGTCGCCTGGTGCCGGGTCGACGGGACGGTCGAGCGCGCCAAGATCTCCGAGCTGCTGGTGGCGCACGCCCTCGAACGGCGGCCGGCCGAGGCGGTGTACGCGGGTGATATCGCGGCCGTCGCGGGAATCGCGGAAATCACCATCGGCGAGACCCTGGCCGACATCGACAATCCCCAGGCGCTGCCGGTCATCCACGTCGACGACCCGTCGATCTCGATGACGGTCGGCATCAATACCTCCCCGCTCGCCGGCCAGTCCGGCAAGAAGCTCACCGCCCGGATGGTGAAGAACCGGCTCGAGCAGGAGCTGGTCGGCAATGTCTCGCTGCGGGTCGGGCCCACCGAGCGTCCCGACACCTGGGAGGTCCAGGGTCGCGGCGAGCTGCAGCTGGCCATCCTCGTCGAGATGATGCGGCGGGAGAGCTTCGAACTCACCGTCGGCAAGCCGCAGGTCGTCACCCGCGAGATCGACGGCAAGGTCCACGAACCGGTCGAGCGGCTCACGATCGACGTGCCCGAGGACTACCTCGGGGTCGTCACCCAGCTGCTGGGCATGCGCAAGGGCCGCATGGAGCAGATGGTCAACCACGGCACCGGCTGGGTGCGCCTGGAATTCCTCGTGCCGGCCCGGGCGCTGATCGGCTTCCGTACCGAGTTCCTCACCGAGACCCGCGGCACCGGGCTACTGCACCACGTCTTCGAGCGTTACGAGCCGTGGGCGGGCGAGGTGCGGCTGCGTCCCACCGGATCGCTGGTCGCCGACCGCACGGGACCCGTCACCGGCTACGCGCTCACGTCGCTGCAGGAGCGCGGGACGATGTTCGTCGGGCCGGGTACCGAGGTCTACGAGGGAATGATCGTCGGCGAGAACTCCCGGGCCGATGACATGGACGTCAACCCGACCAAGGAGAAGAAGCTCACCAACACGCGCTCCTCCACCAGCGACGTGCTCGAGCGGCTGGTACCGCACCGGGTGCTCTCGCTGGAGCAGGCTTTGGAGTTCTGCCGCGAGGACGAGTGCGTCGAGGTGACCCCGGCCTTCGTGCGTATCCGCAAGGTCCAGCTCTCGATGCAGGACCGCGAGAAGGCGCGCTCGCGCTCGCGCCATCGGGGCTGAGCGCTGCTACCGGCAGGGCCGCGAACAGGCATCTAGGCTCGTGACATGACCTCCACGCCCTCCTCCGAACCCGCCGGAATGGCGGCACCCCCCGAGGGCGACGCGCTCGGTGATCTCATCGCTGACGTCGAGGACGCGGTCGACCCGCTTCACGAGGGCATCGACATGACCCCGCTCGACCATCGGCACCGCCTGCTGCTGGTCCACGCGCACCCGGACGACGAGGTGATCTCGACCGGCGGCACGATGGCGCGCTACGCCGGCGAGCACGCCCTGGTCACCCTGATCACCTGCACGCTGGGCGAAGAGGGCGAGGTCGTCGTGCCGGGGCTGCGCCATCTCGCGGCCGACCGGGAGGACCGGCTCGGCATGTACCGCATCAGCGAGCTGGCCGCCGCGTGCGAGGCGCTGGGCGTCACCGACCACCGGTTCCTCGGCGGCCCCGGACGCTGGCGCGATTCCGGGATGATGGGCGAGCCCACCAACGACAACCCGGATTGCTTCTGGCGGGCCGATCTCGCCGAGGCGACGCGCGACCTGGTGGCGGTGATGCGCGAGACCCGCCCGCAGGTGGTCATCACCTACGACGAGAACGGCTCCTACGGCCATCCTGACCACATCCAGGCCCACCGGGTGACGGTCGCCGCGTTCGACCTCTCCGGCGAGCCCGGCTACGCGCCCGAGCTGGGCGTGCCGTGGCAGCCGAGCAAGCTCTACTACTCCGCCATCGCGCGCTCGGAGTTCCGCGAGGGCATGAAGGCCCTGGCCGAGCGCGGAATCGACGCCGGCTTCACCGAGGATCCGGCGTTCGTCATCGACGACGAACTCGTCACCACGTCCATCGACGTGGCCGATCAGATCCAGGCCAAGATCGCCGCCATGCGGGCGCACCACACGCAGATCGCGTCGGACGGCATGTTCTACGCGATGGCCGACGGCGGCGGGCGGGCCTTCTTCGCGTACGAGACCTTCCGGCTGGTGCGCGGCGAGATCGGGCCGACCGGTGCCGACGGCCGGGAGGACGACGTCTTCGCGGGCGTCGGGGAGTAGCGCCGGGAGGTCTAGCCTCTCCGTTTGGAGGGTGACCCGCACGCCGCTTTCCGGTAGCGGCGAATACGACTTTTCCGCTCTTACGACCCGCGCCAGGGCGCCAGATGGCCTAACCCTGTAGCCCGACTGGGTGGTCTTGACAACGCGCGGCCTCGGGCCCCGGTTAGGTGGGTAAGGCTGAGTATCCAGGAGGCCCTCATGAGCAGTGCATGGCCGGCAGATTCGGCTGAACGTGTTGCCACATCCGCACCGGCGGCTGCCCTGCCCGGCTTCGGCGGAGGGCTCGGCGTGCTGTCAGCGCGCAGCGCCGATGTCGGTGCCGATCGTGAGCGGCGCCGGCGTCACCTGCTGCGGAAGATCGCGATCGTGGTGGGTATTCCTGGAGCGTTTCTCTGGTACCGGCTGATCGACGGCCGGCCCTTCAACGTGTTCGCACTGCCTCACATCAGCATGATCACGCTGCTGCCGCTGATCTTCATCATCGCGATCGTGGGAGCCATCGTCGTGCCCGGGATGGCGTCGGGTCGCTCGCCCCACACGATGTTTCGTCCGGAGCAGATCGACATCCGGCTCAGTGACGTCGTCGGTATCGACGGAGTGCGCGAGGAAGTGGTGCGCTCGCTGAACCTGTTCCTGGTCCACCGCGAATACACCGAGAAGATGGGCGGGCGTCCGCGCCGCGGCCTGCTCTTCGAGGGACCCCCGGGCACCGGCAAGACCCACCTGGCCCGCGCCATGGCGGCGGAGGCCGGCGTCCCGTTCCTGTTCGTCTCGGCAACGGCCTTCCAGTCGATGATGTACGGCTCCACCGCGCGCAAGATCCGCCAGTACTTCAAGGCCTTGCGCACCACGGCGCTGCGAGAGGGCGGCGCCATCGGTTTCATCGAGGAGATCGACGCCATCGCCGGCTCCCGCCGGGGGGTCAGCGGGATGAGCGCGAACGTCTTCGGCTCCGCTTCCTCGGGCCTGATCCGCAACCGCAATCTCGTCTCCGGGACCGAGGGCATTGTCAACGAGCTGCTGGTGCAGCTGCAGTCCTTCGAGGAACCGACGACCGGTCAGAAGATCGCCGGGGGCCTGGCCGACGTGATGAACCGCGTGCTGCCGCCCAACCGCCAGATTCGCAAGCCGCGCCCGCCCAAGCCCAACGTGCTCATCGTCGCCGCGACCAACCGGGCCGATTCGCTCGACCCGGCGCTGCTGCGCCCTGGCCGCTTCGACCGGCGGCTGACGTTCGACCTGCCGGCCAAAGCCTCGCGCCGGCAGCTCATCGACCATTTCCTGATCAAGCGCTCGCACGGTCCCGAGCTCGACGACATCGAGCATCGCGATGCGCTCGCCGCGGTCACCTCGGGCTGGTCGCCCGCCAAGCTCGAGCACTTGCTGGATGAGGCGCTGGTCAGCGCGGTGCGCCGCGGCGACGACAAGATGAACTGGAAGGACGTCGAGTCAGCCCGGATCACGGAAGAGGTTGGCCTCGGGGGGCCGGTCGCCTACACCGAGCATGAGCGTCACCTCATCGCGACGCACGAGGCCGGCCACGCCACGATGGCCTGGCTGGTGGCGCCGCAGCGGCGGCTCGAGGTGCTGACGATCGTCAAGCGTGGCGAGGCGCTCGGCATGCTCGCCCACGGGGACCGCGAGGACGTCTTCACCCGCGCTCGCGCCGAGCTGCGGGCGCTGATCCAGATCGCGTTCGGCGGGCAGGTGTCCGAGGAGCTGTTCTTCGGCGACGTGTCGACGGGTCCGTCCGGCGACCTCGCGTACGCCACCCTCGTCGCCGCCCAGATGGTCGGCGCGGCGGGCATGGCGGGCTCGTCGGTCTCGTTCGCGGCCGTGCACGACACCGGGCTCGGCGGTACCGACCTGGTCGGCAAGGTGCTCGCCGACTCCCAGTGCCGGGAGCGGGTGGAAGCTCTGCTCGACGAGCAGAAGGCGATCACCCATCAGCTGCTCGCGAGTAACCGCCACCTCGTGATCGCCCTTCGCGATGCGCTGCTGGCCCGTGATGAGCTCATCGGATCGGAGATCACGGCCGTGCTGGAAGCCGCGGGCGCGCAGCAGCAGCCGCTGCTCGACCTGCGGGACGTGCCGGCCGAGGTGCTCTAGCACCCCTTTCGCTCCGTACTCTTTCGGGCGTGGCAGGTGCGCGCGCTCGACGCAACGAGGGCGAGCAGGAGGTGGCCACGGAGCCGAGCCGGCTCTTCCTCGCCGCGAGCTACCTGACCCTGTTCGCCGGCGGGGTGGTGCTGGCGGTCTTCGGCGCGTTCCTGCTGCCGTACTCGGTGTCACCCGCGACCCGCGCGATCGCCCCGGTCGGGGCAACGGTGACCAGCGGCCACGTGCTGGCGTCGGGCAGCGGCGGGGGGCTGGGTCAGCTGCTCTCGGTCGGGCTGCTCGTCGTCGTGCTCGTCAACCCGCTGCTGAGCATGGCCGGGTACTGGATGGCCGGCACCCGGCTCGCCGCCGTCACCCCGCTGGCCGGCTGGCTCCCCATCGTGCTGATCCTGGGTTCGGCGCAGTCGACCGGCTCCGTGGTGCTGTCGAGCGACCTGCGCAGCTCCGCGTTCTTGCTGCTGGGGGTCATCTCGTTCCTCGCTGTGGCGGCGCTCGGCCGTCCGACGCGCGGGGCCGGCGCTTTGGCGGACCGTCCGTCGCGCGACCTCCCGCGAGTCCATTCAGCGCCGGCGCGTCCGCCTGCAGCCAAGAGCGCGCCCCGCCGGACTGCACCCAAGGGTGGCCGCCGCCGATAAGACGGGGGTGAGTGCTCCCGCAGGCCCAGGAGGCCAAGTGATGCTGCTCGGCATCGGTGGCTCGACCTATGCCATGCCGGTGGCTGCCGTCCGGGAGATCGTGCGGCTTCCTGCCGTGACCCGGGTGCCCGGCCTGCCCGCCTTCGTCACCGGCCTCGCGAATGTCCGCGGCCGCGTCCTTGCCGTTCTCGATCTGCGCCCCCTGTTGGGCCTGGACGCCGCCCGGGGCGAGCGGCTCGTCATCCTCGACCGGGCAGATGCCGGCTCTCCTCCCGTCTCCGCCGCCGCGGGCGGCGGGGTCATCGGGCTGATCGTCGATTCCGCGCTTGAGCTGGTAGCCCTTCCTGAGGGTGGGCTGGAGCCGCTTCCACCTGGCGTTCCGGCCGATGCCGCTGCCGTGCTGGATGGCATCACGGTGGTCGACGGCGCCCCCGTGGCCGTCTTTTCCCCGCCGGGACTGCTCGGGCTGCGTTTCCGGCTTCCCGGAGCCGGCTGAGAGTTCGCTGGGGCCCCTTTCTGTCAGCGCTAAACGCTGTAGCCACGCCTCCAAAAAGCCGAGAAGTACTCCAACCGGCGGAACGGAGGTGGCCCGAATGCAGCCTGCACGTATGGAGTCCCACGACTCCACGCGGCGGCTTTCGCGCGCGGCGGCGATGGCGACGTGGGGCAGCCTCGTCTTGACGGTCATGGCCGCCCTCGTGCTGCGTCACTCGGGCAACGGGCACGACATCGTGCTCAACAACGTCTACGCCTGGTGCGCTGTGGGCGCCGCCGTGGCGTCCGTACTCACCTGGCTGTCCGGCGGCAGCCGGGCCGCCGCGGCCGCTCGCGAGCGCGCTCCGATGCTGGCCGTCTTGCTGCTGCTGGCCGACCTCGCGGCCGTCACCGGCGTCGTCGCGTCCACCGGTGGCGTGAGCGGCTCCTTCTGGCTGCTCTACCTGCCTCCGGTGCTGTTTGCCGCGATTGCGCTCCCGCCGATCGCCGCGGTGCCCGGCTCCCTGCTGCCCTGTGCCGGCCTCGTGCTCGGCACCTGGGCGTCCCGCCAAGGCCTGGGCGACTCTGCGGGGCTGCTGCTGCTCGTCGGTCCGGTCTTCCCGGCCCTGGCGGCTTTCGGGGCCGTGCTCGCCGGGGTCGCCAACCGGCTCACGCTGGCCGCCGTCGCCCAGCGCGACGGGCTTGCCGAGGCCGTGAGCGAGCTTTCCGCCGCGTTGGAACGGGCCGCCGCCGGCGATCTTGCCGTCGAGGCGCCCGCGCCGCATGCCGACGTCGAGCCGGTGCTCGCGCAGCTCAATGGCTCCTTCACCAACACCTTGGTCAACCTTCGGCACCTCGTCGGCCAGATCCGGCTCGGCGGTGAGCAGATCTCCGCTGCTGCCGTCGCCCTGCTTTCTACCGCGGAAGACTCGGCGGTCAGCGCTTCGCAGCAGTCCAGCGCCGTTGCCGAGACCACCTCCACCATCGAGGAGCTCGCCGCCACCGCCGCGCAGATCGCCGATACGGCCGGTCAGGTGGCCCAGTACGCCGCCGAGACGCTGCACTACGCAGAGCAGGGTCGCGATGCCGTAGCCGCGTCGGTGCAGTCGATGGACACCATCGCCAACCGGGTCGACACGATCGCCAACCGGGCGCTCTCGCTCGGGGAGAAGAGCCAGGAGATCGGGCGGATCGTCGAGGTGATCGATGACCTGTCCGACCAGACGAACCTGCTCGCTCTGAACGCCGCCATCGAAGCCGCCCGGGCCGGCGAGCACGGCCGCGGGTTCGCCGTCGTGGCCAGCGAGGTGCGCAAGCTCGCCGAACGCGCTCAGCTGTCGACCAAGCAGATCCGCGAGATCGTCGGGCAGATCCAGGGCGAGACGCACTCGACGATCGTCGCCAGTGAAGAGGGCGCCAAGGACGTGCGCGCCGGGTCCTCCCTCGCCCGCGGGGTCGTCGAGGCTCTCGAACGGATCTCCGGGATGGTCGACGAGACCACCGTCGCCGCCAAGGAGATCTCGATCGCGACCCAGCAGCAGCGGTCGGCCTCCGACCAGGTGGTCGCAGCTATGACGTCGGTGAGTGACGTCAGCCGCCAGTACGCCTCGGGGTCACGGGCAGCGGCAGCTGCGGCCGCGCAGTTGACCACGCTTGCCGAAGACCTGCGCTCGTCGATCGCGCAGTTCTCCGGCGTCGGGTGAGCGTGCGAGCCGCTGAGCCAATACGCCGACGATGAACATCACCGACAACCCGGAGCTGCTCGCCACCTTCGATGAGGAGGCCCGCGAGCGACTCGCGTCACTTGCGTCAGGACTGCTGTCGCTGGAATCCGGTCCGCTCTCGCGCAGCGCCATCGCCGCGCTGTTTCGTGACGCCCACACCATCAAGGGCTCTGCCCGGATGATGGGCCTGACCTCGATCGTCGAGCTCGCGCACGTCGCCGAGGACCTGCTCGGTGCCGTCCGCGACCGCAGGCTCACTCCCGGCCGGGAACTCATCGATCTGCTGCTCGCCTCGGTGGACGGGATGACGCGCAGCCTCCCCGCGGCGGGCGATCCGCTGGGCGACGACGACCGTGCCGCCCTGCGCGAGGCGATGCTGGCAGCCCTCGCAGGAAAGCCGGCCGTTCCGTTGCCGCGCAGCGACCCGGCGCCGCCTGAGCCGGTACCCTCGCCCGAGTCTGCAGAACCGGCGCCGGAGCCCGCGGCAGCACCGGAACCCGTGTCGGAGCCTTCGGTCGCGGCGGCGGCGCAGATCGCGGTGCCCATCCCGGTGGAGACCGTGCGCGTGGCCGTTCCGCGCATTCACGACCTGCTCAACGTCGTCGGCGAGGCGGAGGTCGACGCTCGCCGCGTGGAGCGGGCGACCGACGAGCTGGCCAGCGCCCTGGCCGCAGTCGTGCGGCGCGGTCCCCAGCACCTTGGCGGGCTCGAGGCGCTCTTGCCGGCCGCTGCCGCGCTACGCGAGCTGGTCGAGGACCACGCGGCCCGGGTCGCCCGGTTGCGCGGCGAGGCCATGAGCCTGGCCATGGTGCCGCTGGCCCGGCTCGTGGCCGGCTTCCCGCGACTGGTGCGCGACCTGGCCGGCCGCACCGGCAAGCTCGTCACACTCGAACTCGAGGGTGAGGACGTCGAGCTCGACAAGCGGGTGCTCGACACGATCGGCGAGGCGCTCGGCCACCTCGTCACCAATGCCGTCGACCACGGGTGCGAAACGCCGGCGCAGCGCGTGGCCGCCGGCAAGCCGGAAGCCGCGACGGTCTGGGTGCGGGCCCGTGCCGCCGGCGCCTCAGTGATCATCGAAGTCGCCGACGACGGCGCCGGCATCGACCGCGCCGCTGTCCATCAGGCCGCGGTGGTCGCCGGGTTGGTGGCCGGTGACGCGCCCGTACCCGCCGACCCCGACCGCCGCGACGGCGCCCCCTTCGACGCCTCCAGCGGCCTGGACCACATCTTCGCGCCGGCGCTGTCCACCCGCGCGACCGTCAGCGAGAGCTCGGGCCGGGGCGTCGGGCTCGATGTCGTCCGGGCCACCGTCGAGGGCCTCGGCGGCCAGATCGTCGTGACGAGCACGCCCAGCTCGGGCACCCGCTTCGTGCTGACGCTCCCGGTCTCGCTGGGCATCCTGCGGTGCCTGCTGTGCCGCGTCGGCGGGGAGCGTTACGCGATCCCGCTGCCGTCGGTGAGCGAGACCCGGTCGCTGCGCGGAGGAGCGGCGGCGGACGTGAGCGACTTCGCCGGTTCTCAACTGCTGATCCGCGACGGATCGGCGATCCCGTTACTCGACCTGGCCGAGATCCTCGGTTCGTTCACCGGCTCCCGGGCCCGCCGCTCGGCACGCAAGCCCAGCGCCGCTCTGCTGACCAGCACCGCCGGGCGCCGCCCGCTCGCCTGGGCGGTCGACGGGCTCGAGGGCGAAGCCGATCTGGTCGTCACCGATCTCGGTCCCTTCCTGTCCGGCACCGCAGCAACCGGACGGCGCGGCGGGGGCGCGGGGGTCACCGGCGCGTCCGGGCTCGCCGCCGCCGTGACCGGCGCGAGCATCCTCGACGACGGCAGCGTGGTCTGCCTGCTGGACCTGCGGACGCTGGGCAGCGCGGTCGGAATCAGTGCCCGGGTGCAGGCTGTCTCGGCGCTCCCGCCCGCAGGAGCGGAGCGCCGGACCGCCCCCATGGTCGAGGAGCCCGAGGACCCGCCACGCGCGCTGCGCATCCTGGTGGTCGAGGACTCGGTGGGCGTCCGCGAGCTGGAGCGCAGCCTGCTGGCCGCCGCCGGTTACGCAGTCGATACGGCCGTCGACGGGGTGGACGGCGTCGCGTACCTCAACGGCGAGCCGTACGACCTGATCGTCACCGACATCGAGATGCCTGGCATGGACGGGCTCGCGCTCACCCGGACGGTGCGCGCGACTCCTGGCTGGCAGGCGGTTCCCGTCGTGGTCATGACCAGCCGCGACACCGAGGCCGATCGGCGGGCCGGCATGGATGCCGGCGCCGACGCCTACCTGCACAAGAGCGACTTCTCAGCGTCAGATCTGCTCGGCACCGTTGCACGCCTGCTCGGAGGTTTCGCATGACCAGTTCCCCTGCCCCCCGCATCGTTGTCGCCGACGACAGCCCGACCTTGCGCAAGGTCGTCGCGAGCGTCCTCACCCGGGAGGGGTTCGACGTCGTCGCTGCCGCCGAAGACGGGCTCGAGGCGGTGCAGGCCGCCCACCGGTTCCAGCCCGACGCCGTCGTGATGGACGTCCAGATGCCGCGGCTGACCGGCTACGTCGCCGCGCGGCTGCTGAAGGAGGACTGGGCGACCGCCGACATCCCGGTGGTGCTGCTGACCTCCCTCGACGCCGCGAGCGATCGCTACTGGGGGGCGCAGGTGGGCGCCGACCGTTACCTCACCAAGGACTTCCAGGCCGAGGATCTCGGGCAGGCGCTGCGCGAGGTCCTCGCCGCCGCCGCCGAGGCACGCGGCGGCCCGCGGCTGTATCCCGACCCGGCTGAGCTCGACGCCGACGAGGTCTGGGAGCGCACGTGTGAGATCTTCGACCGCACCCTCTTCCAGATGTCACTGGCCGCGTCGACGACCGCCCTCGCGGCCACCTGCCCGGACCTGGAGTCGACCATCGCCGGCGTGCTGGGGGTGATCGGCGCCGTCGTCGAGAGCTCGCTCGCCGGCGTCGTACTCGTCGGTGAGCGGACCGCGTACGTCACCGTCAACAAGGGGGTCTCGCAGGCGCACTACCGCGAGTTCCTGCGGCGTTCGGCGGAGGTGGTGTCGGCATCGACCGGCGGGCATTTCGCGATGGAGGACCTCACGATGCGCCTCGCCGACCCGGCCGGCCTGCTCGGTGAGGTCGACGACCCCGCCGAAGCCGACCTCGCGACCTTCCTGTCGATGCCGCTGCGGGGCGTGGGCGCCGGGGGACCGGGGAGTGTCATCGGCATCCTCGCGCTGTCCTCCGCGCTGCCTGACGCGTTCGGCGACGCGGCGATGACGACCCTGCGGCTGCTCGAGGCCCCGGCCGGGCTCGTCGTCGACAACGGGCGGCTGCGCGAGCACGCGCTGCATGCGGCAGCCGCGGGAGCGCTGCCCCGGCCGACCTCGCCGTACCCCGCCCTGCGCTGACGATTGTTCCGCGGAAGACTCGCCGAAACTAGAACGCGTTGCTGTTTGCGGGTCTGCCATGCTTGACTGACGCTGCGCCAGACCCAGTCAAAGCGGAGGTTTCCTGTGGAGTTCGGGCTCTTCATCCAGAACTACGTGCCGAGCAGCAGGCGGGCGGTGGATCCCCTCGCCGAGCACCACGCGATCATGGAAGACATCCAGGCCGCCGTCGCCGCTGACAAGGCCGGCTTCAAGTACGTCTGGGTGACCGAGCACCACTTCCTCGACGAGTACTCCCACCTGTCGGCCAACGACGTCGTGCTCTCCTATCTGGCGGCGAAGACCGACCGCATCCACCTCGGCTCCGGCATCTTCAACCCGCTGCCGCAGGTGAACCACCCGGCCAAGGTTGCCGAGCGGGTCGCGTATCTCGACCACGTCTCCGATGGCCGCTTCGAGTTCGGTACCGGACGCGGAGCCGGTAGCCACGAGATCCTCGGCTTCCTGCCGGGTATCGAGAGCACCGACACCACGAAGGAGATCTGGGAAGACGTCATCGGCGAGTTCGCCAAGATGTGGACCCAGGAGGAGTATCAGGGCTACGACGGCAAGTACTGGAGCCTGCCCCCGCGCAAGATCCTCCCGAAGCCGCTGCACAAGCCGCACCCGCCGATGTGGTACGCCGCTGGCAACCCGTCCAGCTACGAGATGGCCGGCCGAAAAGGCCTGGGCGTCCTCGGGTTCTCGCTTGACGAGGTCGAGAAGGTCGACCGGGTGCTGACGCCGTACCGCAAGGCCGTCGCCAACGCCGACCCGGTGGGCGCGTTCGTGAACGACAACATCATGGGGGTCATCGCCGCGTACGTCGCCGAGGACACTCACGCCGCGCGCCAGAGCTATATGGACTGCGATCCGAACTACCTGATCAGCAACGTTTTCCGCTACCACGACACGATGCCGCGGCCTGAGGGCATCCCCTACTGGCCCGACCGCATCCCGGCGCCGACCCCGGAGATGGTGGACGCGCAGCTCGCTGCCGGCCAGGTCATCATCGGTAACCCGGACGAGGCCCTCGCGCAGCTCAAACGGTGGGAGGCCACCGGCATCGATCAGGTCTGCTTCGGTATCGGGCCAGCGCCCATCGAGGAGACCCTCACGACCATCCGGTTGATCGGCGAACACGTCATCCCGAAGATCGACACCGACCCGGGCTTCAAGAGCGACCGCAACCGCGCGTCAGCAGGCGCGTGAAGCTCCGGGTCTGACTCCGCACGGAGCTGTTCAAGATCAACGCTCCCATGATCATGGTTTGAGGTCGTTCAAACCGCTGAAACCAAGATCATGGGAGCGTTGATCAAGGTCACCCGATCGGGGGCCGCTTCGCCGACCAGGGGCGGGCCTGCTCGAGCTGACCGGCGAGGCGGAAGAGCACGTCCTCCCGGCCGTAGCCGGCCACGAACTGGACCCCGATGGGCAGGCCGGCGTCGCTCCAGTGCAGCGGCAGCGAGATGGCCGGTTGGCCGCTGACGTCGAACGGCAGCGCGAAGCCCGACATCGCACCCCAGCCCGGGAAGCACCGCTCCAGCGGCTGGTCGCCCGAGAGGGTGCCGAGCGGCGGGGGCTGGATCGCCATGGTCGGGCTGAGCAGAATGTCGCACCCGGCACACGCTGCGGCGATCTGCCGGCTCCAGGCGGCGAAGGCGTCCGTGGCCCGCACCAGGTCGATGGCAGAGGCGGCACGTCCGGCGGCGACCATGGCCGCGGGCATCGGCTCCAGGTCGTCGATGGTGACGCCGAGCCGCTCCTCCCACTGCCGCACCTCCGTGGCCAGGCCCACGCCGATGAGCGTGGACATGCCGCCCGCGCCTGCCTGGCTCGCCAGCGAGGCTCCGGCGAACTCCTCGACGTGATGGCCGAGCTCCTCCACGAGGGCGGCGGCTTCGGCCGCGGCGCGTACGCACTCCGGATCGACCGGCGCGCCGTTCGGCAGGTCGAGCATCAGGCCGATGCGCAGCCGACCCGGGTCGGCGCCGACCTCCTGCAGCCACGGCCGCGCCGGGAGCGGGGCCATGTGCAGATCACCGGCGACCGAACCGGCGGTGGCGTCCAGGACCGCGGCGGTGTCACGAACCGTGCGGGTGATGACGTGCTCGTGGGTCAGCGGGCCCCAGTACTCGCCGTGATCCGGCGCCATGCTGGTGCGATCGCGGGACGGCTTGAGCCCCACGGCGCCGCAGCAGGACGCGGGGATGCGGATCGAACCGCCCATGTCGTTGCCGTGGGCTACGGGCACGATTCCGGCAGCGACGGCGGCGGCTGATCCGCCGCTCGACCCTCCTGTCGAGTGGGCGAGCGACCACGGGTTGTGGGCGGGCCCGTAGCCCAGCGGCTCGGTCGTCGACGACATGGTCAGCTCCGGCACCTTCGTGCGTCCGAGCAGCACGAGGCCGGCCTGCCGGTAGCGGCGGGCGAGTTCGCTGTCGTGCGGGGAGCGCCAGCTGACGCCTTTCAGGGATGCCAGTCCGTGACCGTACGGGTCGCCCTCGGAGTGCTGGACGGCGTCCTTCAGCAGGAAAGGCACCCCGCGAAACGGTCCGTCGGGCAGCGCGCCGGCGGCTTGCTTGCGGGCCCGTTCGAAACTCTCCGAGACCAGCAGGTGCAGCTGCGGCTCCAGCGCCTCGAGCCGTTCGATGGCGGCTTCGACGAGTTCGGACGGCGATACCGCCCCGGAACGCACCAGCTCGGCCATGCCGACCGCGTCGGTCCACAGCAGCTCATCGGAAGCGGTGGTGACAGTCATGCGAGCAGCATGCCAACCTCTCCTTGCACCGATGAACGGCCCCGGTCCGTTCCACCGCAAAGGTCGGTAGCGTTCGCTTCAAGCGATGGCCCAGCCGCGGCGAGGAGATCCCAGTGGAACGCATCGGGCATTGGATCGACGGTCGGCATCGTCCCGGCGCGAGCGGACGCAGCCAGGCGGTGTGGAACCCGGCGTCCGGCGAGGCGCAGGCGGAGGTCGATCTGGCGTCGGCCGCTGAGGTCGACCTGGCCGTGGCGGCGGCGCTGGCGGCTTTTCCCGCCTGGAGTGCCAAATCGCTGGCGGCGCGCACCCAGGTGATGTTCCGGTTCCGCGAGTTGCTCGACGGCAACCGCAAGGCGCTGGCCGAGATGGTGTCCCGCGAGCACGGCAAGACGGCCGCGGACGCCGACGGTGAAATCGCGCGCGGGCTCGACAACGTCGACTTCGCGTGCGGCCTGGCCCAGTTGCTCAAGGGCAGCTACTCCGACAGCGTCTCCAGCGGGATCGACGTCTACTCGCTGCGCCAGCCGCTCGGCGTCGTCGCAGGGATCACCCCGTTCAACTTCCCGGCGATGGTGCCGCTCTGGATGATCCCGACGGCGATCGCGTGCGGTAACGCGTTCATCCTCAAGCCCTCCGAACGTGACCCGTCGGCGTCGCTGATGCTGGCCGATCTGCTGCGTCAGGCGGGCGTACCCGACGGGGTCGTCAACGTCGTGCAGGGCGATCGGGAGGCGGTCGGGCGGCTGCTGGAGCATCCCGACGTGCAGGCCGTGAGCTTCGTGGGTTCCACCGATATCGCCCGTCACATCTACGCGACCGGCACCTCGCACGGCAAGCGCGTTCAGGCGCTCGGCGGCGCCAAGAACCACATGGTCGTGCTGCCCGACGCCGACCTCGGACTCGCGGCTGATGCGGCCGTTTCGGCGGGCTACGGCTCGGCCGGTGAGCGGTGCATGGCGATCTCGGTGGTCGTCGCGGTCGGCGCCATCGCCGACCCGCTCGTGGAGGCGATCGCCGAGCGGCTGCCGAGTATTCAGGTCGGGACGGGCACCGGCGGGGCCAGCGAGATGGGGCCGCTCATCACCGCGCAGCATCGCGATCGGGTCGCCGGCTACCTGGCGCAGGCTCCCGAGGAGGGCGCCGAGGTGCTGGTGGACGGGCGTGAGGTGCCTGCTGCCTCCGGGCCGGGCTTCTACCTCGGCGCATCGCTGCTCGACCACGTGAAGCCGGGCAGCCGGGCGCATCAGGAGGAGATCTTCGGGCCGGTGCTCTCGGTCGTCCGGGTCGACACCTACGAGCAGGCGATGAACGTCGTCGGCTCGTCCCCCTACGGCAACGGCGCTGCCATCTTCACCCGCGATGGGGGAGTGGCCCGCCGGTTCATGCGTGAGGTGCAGGCGGGCATGGTCGGGGTCAACGTCCCGATCCCGGTACCGGTGGCGCAGCAGAGCTTCGGCGGCTGGAAGGGCTCGCTTTTCGGGGATCTGCACATGTATGGCCCGGAGGGGATGCAGTTCTACACCCGCGGCAAAGTGGTGACCTCCCGATGGCCTGAGATCGACGGCACCCCGGCTGGCGTGCAGCTCGGCTTCCCGCAGAACGACGGACGATGACCGCCTCTCCGGCGGCGCCGGTGACCCCCGCGACAGTGCACAGCAGCGTTTACGAGGCCGACCGCGATTTCGTGTTCCATTCCTGGTCGGCGCAGGCGACCCTCGACCCGATCGTGGTCGCGGGGGGCTCGGGGAGCTGGTTCTGGGACGAGGAGGGCCGGCGCTATCTCGACTTCGCCAGCCAGCTGGTGAACCTCAACCTCGGCCACCAGCACCCGGCGATCGTGGCTGCCATCGTTGAGAAAGCCGCGCAGCTGTGCACGATCGCGCCGGTCTTCGCGGAGGAGAGCCGCAGTCGAGCCGCGGAGATGATCGCCGGCTACGCGCCCGCCGGGCTGAACCGGGTGTTCTTCACCAACGGCGGCGCCGATGCCAACGAGCACGCGGTTCGTCTCGCTCGGCTCACCACCGGGCGGCCCAAGGTGCTCTCGACGTACCGCTCATATCACGGCGCGACGTCGATGGCGATGGCGCTCACCGGCGAGCCGCGGCGCTGGGCCAACGACACCGGAACCGCTGGCGCTGTTCACTTTTTCGGCCCGTACCCGTATCGCAGCGCGTTCCATGCGCAGAACGAAACCGAGGAATGCGAGCGCGCCCTCCAGCACCTCGCCGACGTCATCATGCTCGAAGGTCCGCAGACGATCGCTGCCATCATCCTGGAGACGGTCGTCGGCACGAACGGCATCCTCGTCCCGCCGCCGGGTTACCTGGCGGGCGTACGCGCGCTGTGCGACCAGTTCGGGATCGTCTTCATCGCTGATGAGGTGATGAGCGGATTCGCGCGCTGCGGCGAGTGGTTCGCGATCGACCGCTGGCAGGTCGTGCCCGACCTCATCACGTTCGCGAAGGGCGTCAACTCCGGCTACATCCCGCTCGGTGGCGTGGTCATCAACGACACCATTGCTGACGCGTTCGCGCAGACCCCCTACCCCGGCGGGCTGACTTACTCCGGTCATGTCCTCGCGTGCGCCGCTGCCGTCGCGAGCATGGAGGCGTTCGAGGCCGAGGGGACGATGGCGTACGTGCGCCGGGTGGGCGAGGAGGTCGTGCGGCCGGCTCTGGAGTCCATGGCGGCGGCGCACCCGAGCGTGGGCGAGGTGCGGGGGCTCGGGATGTTCTGGGCGATCGAACTGGTACGCGACCCGCAGACCCGCGAGCCGCTCGTCCCGTTCAACGCCTCAGGCGCCGATGCCGCCCCGATGGCGGAGCTCGCTTCGGCGGCCAAGCGGCGCGGCCTGTATCCCTTTACACATTTCAACCGGATGCATGTCGTTCCGCCCTGCAATACCACTGAAGACGACCTGCGCCACGGGCTGGCGATCATCGATGAGGTGCTAGAACTCGCCGATCGTCACGTCCCGGAGCAGGCTCGCTGACGCTGGCTGATCGCAGGCGAGGGCACCTCCGTGCCCAGGGAAGTGTCGTTCAGCTTCCGGCCAGCCTCGCTCTGGCCTCGGCAGCGTGCTCCTCGAACTCCTGGCTGAACGTGCGGACGTGGCTCGACACATCGTCGATCGCGGCGGCGGTGATTTTCCCCTCGAAGAGGGTGTCGAGCTGGGCCTGCAACGACGTGATCGCCTTGAGGGCATCAGCGATCGGGTCGTCGGCGGCGGGGCGAGGGACTGTCCAGTGCGGCATGGCGTGATCTTAAACGCGGCTCCCTCGGCGCTGGCGCTCCTGTCTCGATCCGGACAACTCCGCGTACATGCGGGTGTGCTTGCGTAGGCGAGCGATGACGCTTCGGTACGCACTGACGCCGGTACCCGGGTGAGTGGACCCGCGCTCTCCGTGAGCGGCCAGGTCCCCAGCGCTGGGTCGGCGGGCGACCCGGGCTCGCCCGGCCTCCCGCGACGACAGTGGAATCGCCCCGGGGTCTGCGTAGCCATTGCCGCCGCGCTCAGCGCCGCCCTCGCTGTGAGCCTGGCGTCGACGGTGTTCTCCCACCTGTCCGTCAACGGCGACGAGTCGGTCTACCTGCTCCAGGCACGGGCCCTCGCCCATGGCCACCTCTTCCCGCCGGTGACGCATCCCGCCGCGTCCTTCACGCCGTGGCTGGCAGTCATCCACGGCGATCACTACGTACTCAAGTACACGCCGGTCGTCGCCGGCTTCTTCGCCGTGAGCATCCTCCTGACCGGCGGCTACCTGGCCGGCCTCGCCGTGCTCGCCGCCGCGCTCGTCGGCGCCACATTCCTGCTCGGCAAAGAGGTGACCGGGAGCCCGGCAGCGGCGGCGACGGCGGCGGCGCTGCTGGCGGCATCGCCGGTCGTCATCGTGCAGAGCGCGCTCATCTTGCCGTACGTGCTCTTCCTGGTGCTGGCTGAGCTCGCGCTCTGGGCGCTCATCGCCGGTAGTCGCACGGGCAGTCGGGCAGTGCTCGCGTCGGCCGGGCTGTGCACGGGAATCGCCTTCGCCGCACGGACCTTCGATGCGCTCCTGCTGCTCGGTCCGGCAGCGATGTGGGTGCTGCAGCGCACCAGGACGGGTCGGGTGCGGCTGCTTTCAAGCTTTGCAGCGGGAGCTGCCGCGCCGATGCTCGGCCTGCTGTGGTTCGACGACGCTGCCACCGGATCTGCGCTGCGGCTGCCGTTCTCGCTCTTTCAGTCGGGCGACACGTTGGGATTCGGGGTCCATCGCCTTTACCCCGGCGAGGCCGGGCGCCACTTCGGGCTCGCCCAGGGCTGGCAGGGTTTGAGCCGCCACCTGGAACTGCTTGGTGGGGGATGGGCGTTCGGCGGGGTCATCCTGGCGGCCCTGACCGTCGTCGCGCTGGTGCGGCGCCGCGCCTCGCCCGCGCTGCTCGCCGTGCTGGCGGGCGGGATCCTGCTGGTGGTCGGCTACCTGTTCTTCTGGGGCATCTGGAACGCCGCGATCGTGTGGGGCGCGGTGCGCTACCTCGGGCCGTACTACCTGATGCCGCTGCTGGTCCCGCTGAGCATCCTCGGCGCCCTCGGACTCCAGGAGATTGCCCGCGCGGGCCTCTGGAGAGCAGTGTCGGCGCTGACGCTGGCGGCCGGCGTCAGCGGGGTCGCACTCCTACCAGCGCTGCGTTCCGATCTCGCGCTGACGGCCGACAACGTACGGCTGGCGCACGCGATCTCGGCGCAGGGCCGGGCGCTCGTCTTCGTCGATACCTACCCCGGCTACCTGCAGCACCCGACTCCGGTCATCTCCAACGCCTTTCCCGTCGGTGGCCGAACGGTCTACGCGCTGGCTCGTGGCGGGGACGATTTCCGCGTGCTGCAGGAGTTTTCCGGCCGCCCGCTGTACCGGTTGCGCCTGCTCGGGGAGTACGGCAAGCTGCCGCACGCCAAGTATGGCGCCCAGCTCGAACGCGTGTCCGTCGTGAGCGGGCGCACGTTGCCGCTGACCTTCGGGGTGACGCTTCCGGCGAAGGCCGCCGGAAGCTGGCTCGAGGTGACTGCTGGGCGGATCCATCGGCTTTGGGCGCTCCGATCGTCGCGACCGGGCCGCTTTTCCTTCGTGCTGCGGGAGGGAGTGGGGCTGGCTCCGGGCAGCACCGGCACCCTGACCGCCACGGTGACGTCGGCGGCCCGCCCCGGCCGGGTCCTGGACCACCTCACCATTGCATTCGCCGTCGGCCGCGACGGCACGCTTTCGGCGCTGGTCCCGGACGGGGTCGTCGCCGAGCTCGGGCCGCTTCCCCCTCCAGCGCTCTCGGTCGCGGCCGGCTGAGCTTCGGGGCTGGCGTTCGAGGTTCGACGGCACGTGGCGCCGGCCCACTATGACGGGTTCACCGACAGCGATCGCCAGGCGCTGCGCGAACTCATCTCGGCGCGCATCGACAACCTGTCGGGCATCCAAGCCCACGCCGTCGGGGGCATCCCGGGGGACGAGAGCTCCGAAGAGGCCAGCTATCCCGAGCTCACCGATGCCGATCACGTAACCTCTCTCGTTCGTGATGTTCGGACGCGATCCGTCGAGGCACCCCGTCGCGCGCACCATGCTGCGCGCGAGCCTCACTGCCGCCTCTTTGGTGACGCTCTATTACGTCCTGCCCCTCAACGGCCGGCTCAGCCAAACGGGCTACGTGCTGCTGCCCGTCGGACTGATCGCCTTCGGGGTGCTCACCCGGCACGAGGTTCGGGCGATCGTGCGCTCGCCGACCCCGTGGATGAGAGCGGTTCAGCTGCTGGCGACGGTGGTGCCGTTCTTCGTGATCGTGCTGGCGTCGACGTACTACATGATGAGCCGCCAGACGCCAGGAGCGTTCAACGAGCATCTCGGGCGCACCGACGCGCTCTACTTCACCCTGACGGTCTTCTCGACGCTCGGATTCGGTGACATCGCCCCGCTTTCCCAAGCGGCGCGGATCGTCGTGATGGTGCAGATCGTCGGCGATCTGGTCGTCTTGGGAGCGGGCGTACACGTGATCACCGGAGCCGTGAACCGGGGAATGGAGCGACGCCGCGAGACGGAGCTTTGACGGCTCCTGACGAAGCGCAGGTCCAGCTGAAAGGGTTCACGACATGAGATCCCAACGCTGGTCGACCGTGTCCAGCGCCATCGGCTGCCTGCTGCTGATGCTGGGAATCCTCGCGGGTCTCGTCAACCGCCAGGTGCTGGACGGCGATCGCTTCGCCGGTCACGTCGACAACGTCAGGCGCGATCCGGCGGTCTCCCGTCAGATCGGTCAGGCCATCACCGCCCAGGTGCTGGCCACAGATCCGGATCTCGTCGCCGTCCGGCCGCTCATCGACGCGGCGGCTACGGCGCTGGCGTCCAGCACGGCCTTAACGCCCATCGTGCGGGCGTCGGCGCGGTCCGTCCACACCGCATTCACCACCTCGAACGCCACGAGCGTGGTGCTGCGCCTGGCGGACGTCGGTGCGGTGTTGACGGCCGCGGTCACGGCCATCGCTCCGTCCGCCGCGTCGAAGATCCCACCCGATCTCTCGGTCACCCTCGCGCGTGCCGGCGGGCAGAGTTTCGCCGCCGGGACGATCCATTTGACCCGCACCGTCAACCTGCTCGCCTGGCTGCTGCCGCTGCTGGCCGCCGTGTTCTTTGCCGCGGGTCTGCTCGTGGCGCGGGACCGGCTGCGCGTCACTGTCGGGGTCGGCTGGGCGGTCGTCGGCGCCGGGGCCGGGGTCGGACTGGCGGCGGTGGCCGGGGCGGCCGCCGCGTCGTTGGCCGACCAGAACACCTTCGGCGGCAGCGTGGTCGCAGCGAGCTGGCGAGAGCTCGGCGGATTTGTGTGGCGGGCTGCGGCCTACACGGTGCTGGCGGGCGCGGTGTTCCTGGCGGCCGCGACCGCTCGCATCCCACAGCTCGAGCCGGCCGTGGTGTTGCGCCGGGCGTGGACCCTCGTCGTGCACCCGCCTTCCAGCGGTATCGCGCGGGCCGGCCACGCTTTGGCGCTCATCGTCCTGGGTGCTGCTGCCGCCTTCCGGCCGCTCCTGGTGGGTGAGGTGCTGATCGGCCTCGCGGGCGTTGTGCTGCTGGTCACCGGTCTCGGCGAGCTCGCTGCTGCCGCCGGGGCGCGCCGCCCGAGCGCTCGTCCTGCCGCCGGCGGAAGGGGCCGCTGGCCAGTCGCCGTGGCCCTGGTCGCGGCGGGCGCGCTCGTCGCGGGAGTTGTCGTGGTCGGGGCGACGCCTTCAAGCAGTCCTGTGAGCCCGGCGGCGGCGGATACCGCGGCCTGCAACGGCCACGTACAGCTGTGCGACCGCCGCTACAACGATGTCGCCTTTCCGGCGGCGCACAACGCTATGTCGGCTGCCGATGCCCCGGGCTGGTTCCTCGCCGAGCAACCCACCGGCCCGATCGGGGCGCTCAACGCCGGTATCAGAACGCTGCTGATCGACAGCTGGTACGGCCAGAGCACCAATTCCCCGAACGTGGTCGTGACGGCCCCGGCCAGCTACGCCGCCGCCCTCGCGCAGACCAAGCAGCTTTACGGACCGGACCTCGTCGCCAGTGCCCTGCGGATTCGCAATGACATCGCGGGCGCTCCCACCGGGCCGGTGCTCCCGTACCTGTGCCACGGCTTGTGCGAGACGGGATCCACCCCGTGGGAGCCGCTGATGGTCGACGTGCGGGGCTGGCTGGACGCCCACCCGCGCGAGGTCGTCACCTTCTTCATCGAGGACTACGTGACTCCGGCTGACACCGCGAAGGTCTTCACCCAGGCCGGCCTGCTGCCATACCTGCATACCCAGCTGCCGGGGCAGCCGTGGCCCACCCTGGGTCAGATGATCGAGTCGGGGCGACGCGTCGTCGTCCTCATGGAAAACCACGGCGGAGGTACCGCGTATCCCTGGATGCTGCAGGGTTTCGACTGGGTGCAGGACACCCCGTACACCAACCCGACCGCCGCTGATCTGAGCTGCGCGCTCAATCGAGGCTCGGCGTCGAACCCGCTGCTGCTCATCAACGACTGGCTCAGCGGCTTCACCTCGCTCGTGACCAATGCGCGCCAGGTCAACGCCTACGACGTGCTGGATCCCTACGTGCAGAAGTGTCGCCGGCAACGCGACCGGATCCCGAACTACGTGGCGGTCAACTTCTTCAACGAACCCGACGTGTTCCGCGTCGTCGATCAGCTGAACGGCTTCAGCTGAGCCCGGATCGGGTCGGCGACGACCCGCCGCGAGTGTTAGCTTGCTGTCCGGCATTTCGTATCAATGATCAACGACCGCCTCCGGGTCATGAGGAGCACCGATGGCTGAGCTCAACACTGACTGGTTGGTATCGGTCGACGACCACGCGATCGAGCCTCCGAACGTCTGGCTCGACCGGCTGCCGGCCAAGTACCACGATGTCGCGCCGCGCATGGTGGAGACGGAAGCCGGCGATGCGTGGCGGTATGAGGACAAGCAGATTCCGACCTCCGGTCTGTCGGTGGCGGCCGGCAAGCGACACGAGGACTTCTCGCCCGACCCGGTGCCCTTCAGCGAGATGCGCCCGGGTGCGTACGACCCGGTCGCCCGCATCGCCGACATGGACCAGGCCGGCATCCTGGCTTCGCTGTGCTTCCCGTCGTTTCCCCGCTTCTGCGGCCAGATCTTCTGGGAAGCCAAGGACAAGCAACTCGCCGCCCTGTGCGTGCAGGCGTACAACGACTGGATGATCGATGAGTGGTGCGGATCAGCGCCCGGGCGCTACATCCCGCTCGTCATCATTCCGCTCTGGGATCCGCCGGCCGCCGCCCGCGAGCTGGAGCGTTGCGCCGCCAAGGGCGCGACCTCCTTCGCCTTCTCGGAGAACCCGGAACCACTGGGATTGCCGACGATTCACGATCCGGACCGGTACTGGGATCCGGTGATGGCGGCGGCGCAGGACCTGCAAATGGTGGTCTCGATGCACGTGGGCTCGTCCTCGACGATGCCGAGCATCTCCTCGAACGCCCCGGCGCTCGCCAGCCTCACTTTCGGTGCCTCGCGCGCGGCGGCCACCATGCTCTCGTGGCTGTTCAGTGACTACTTCCAGCGGATGCCCGGGCTGAAGATCGCCTTGTCCGAAGGCAACATCGGCTGGATGCCGTACTTCATCGAACGCGCCGAACAGGTGGTCGACCGGCAGCGGCACTGGATCAAGAAGAGATCGACGGAGTTCTACAACCTCAAGGTGGAGGACAGCCCCCAGGCAGACCTCGACCGGCTCAACGTCCGCGAGAGCTTCCGCGACCACATCTACGGCTGCTTCATCGAGGAGACGTCCGGACTGCGCTGCCTCGACATCATCGGGGAGGACAACGTCATGGTCGAGACGGACTACCCGCACACCGATACGACGTGGCCCAACTCCATCGACATCGCCCGCAAGCTCGTCGCCGAACTGCCCCTCGGGACGCAGTACAAGATCTTGCGGGGCAACGCCGAACGGCTCTACCGCTTCACGCCCGCGCTGCCGCCCCGCTGACCTCAGCTCGTCGCGCCGCCGTTGATGGGGATCGTCGTTCCTGAGACGTAGGACGCGGCGTCAGAGCACAAGAACGCAATGACCGCAGCGGTTTCCGCGGCCTGCTGCGCACGTCCGAGCGGGATGCGGCGGGCGATCCAGTCGGCGAAGGACACTCCTTCGTTGACGGCGAGCGCGGTCAGCCCAGGATTGGCGAAGCGGGCGCTGGGTTCGATCGCCAGCGGAGCGACGGCGTTGCACCGAATGCGATGGGGCCCGAGCTCGGCGGCTAGCACGGCGACCATCTGGTCGACCGCGGCGCGGGCGGCGCCGACGGCTCCGGCGCCCACGGTGGGCGCGACCGCCGCGTGCGAGGAGAGCAGGACCAGCGAGCCGGCCCGTCCGCCCGCGATCATCGCCTTCGCCGCGGCTCGCGCGAGCAGCCAGGAACCTGTCAGGTTGACCTCCAGGCAGCGTCGCCAGGAATCCTCGGCCAGGTCGATCAGCGGGCCGTCGCCCGCCGCAGCGCCGGTCGCACCGTTGAGAACGCAGCACCAGTCGAGCCTGCCGAAGGCGTCGATCGTATGGGCGAGCAGGGTCGAAATCTCCTGCTCTCCCAAGCCTTCGAGCCGGTGTGCCACCACCCGGCCGCTGCGGCGGGCGGCCCGGTCGGTGACCTCGGCGAGGACGCCATCGAAGACCTCACCCGTCGCGTAGCCGGTGTCCCCACTGCCCACCAGATCGGCACACACCAGATCCGCGCCCAGGTCGGCCAGCTGCAAAGCCGTCGCGTAGCCGATGCCCGGTGGCCTGGCCACTCCGGAAATCAGTACCACCGGACGCGGTCCGGCCGGGACGCGCGGTAATGGACGGTTGCTCTTCAGCGGTCATCCGCACATCCTCAAGGATCGATCCGAAATCGCGGCGAGTGCCCCGGTTTCAAGCCGTCAACGGCCATCGATGGTCCCCGGCGCGTGGGGACGTTCTGCCCTGTCCGCGACGGGTACGGCGCGGCGAGTCTTGGACAGTCGAAGGGGGCGGCCATGAATGACTTCAGCTCTTCGAAGCGGGCGCGCCTGATGCGACCGGTGGCGATGGTGGCCGCCGCCCTCACTCTCGTCGCTGTGGGCGGCGCGTGCGGGCGCCCGAGTGCGACGCCGGCCGGTCCGTCCGGCGGGTCCTCGGCTACCACCTCCGGCCCCATCGGCGCTGCGGCGGCGGGTGCCGGCGATTTCGGTTCGCTGCAGGCAATCTGCGGACCGGGCAAGCCCACCGGTGGCAGCGGCCGCGGGCTGACGGCCGACACGATCCGGCTCGGGACGATGGCCGATCCGGGGGCCCTCGCGGCACCGGGTCTGGAGAAGGAGTTCTTCGACGTCGCCGAGGCATTCACGAAGTGGTGCAATGCCGCCGGCGGTGTCAACGGCCGAAAGCTCGTCCTGGACAAGTACGACGCCAAACTTTTCGAGGTCGCACCACAGATGATCAACGCCTGCCAGAACGATTTCATGCTGGTGGGCAACGGCAACGCCTTCGACGCGGCGGGTGTCAAACCCCGGCTGGCATGCAAGCTCGGCGAGCTCCCCGCGTACTCGGTCTCCCCGCAGGCGGTCGCTGCGGGGCTGCAGGTGCAGGCGACGCCCAACCCCGCGAACCAGTATCAGGTAGGACCCTTCCGGTTGCTCGGCGAGCAGTTCCCCAGCACGCTCAAGAACGGCATCGCGATCGCGGGAAGCACGGTTTCGACCGTGGCGCCGCAGAGTTTGCGGGCGCGGGATGCCCTGAAGGCCATTGGATACAAGGTGGCGATCCTGCAGCAGCGTGCGCCACTGGTGGACAACTTCCGTCCTTACATGGAGCAGATCAAGATGTCAGGCGCGACCGCGTACACCGAGATCGCCGCCCAGGACCTGACCCCTGAGTTCCAGGCGATCTCCAACGTCGGCCTGAAGCTCGATTACGTGGTGGAGGGCACCCAGTTCTACGACCCCAAGACCATCGCCGCGGCCAAGGCCACGAGCTTTCCGTCGACCTGGGTTTACCTCAGCCACCTGCCCTTCGAGATGGCTTCCCAGTACCCGGTGGTGCAGCAACTCGAAAGCATCATGAAGGCGTGGAACGCACACCCGAAGTTCAACGATTTCGTGGCGTTGGCATTCAGCGCCTGGACCCTCTGGGCCAAGTCGGCGACGGCCTGCGGCAACGACCTGACTCAGGCGTGTGTCCTCGCGAAGGCGGCGAGTGAGAAGAACTGGACGGCCGGCGGCTTCTACTCACCTCGCGATACCAATCCAGCCAATCCGCTTCAGCCCACCTGCTACGTGCTCATGAAGGTCACGCCCAGCGGCTTCGTCTACGACAAGGCCGCCACCCAGCCGAACAACGGCGTCTACAACTGCGATCCCAGGAACGTGGTCGCCCTCGAGCATGCGTATCAGTGATGTATCCACTGGGCAGGTCGCGAGCCCGGTGATCGCGCCAAGCACTGGCTCGCAGACGTGGATGTGCGCGCCATTGCTGGGCCAGTACGGCAACAGGTGGGGGTAGGCGCGTGACAAGTTCACGCAAAGGGCAGGTCGGCCCAGCGGGGCACTGCTGGAATCGCCCGTCCTGCCCCGGGCGGTGTGCGCGGCGTAGGCTCCATTGTGTTCTGTATAGAAACCTGTACGGTGGAACGTGTGACTACCACTGCCTTCCACCCGCACGTCGTTTCAGTGACTGAGGCGACCAAGCGCGGCGTCGCCGGTCTCGTTAAGGATGTCGAGCATGGCGAAGATGTCGTGGTGGCCCGTCGTGGTGCCGCCGTCGCTGCCGTGGTGAGCATGCGTCGTCTCGACGAGCTCAACCGGCTGGAGGCGGACCTGCGGGAGACCGCCCTCATCCTTGCCCGGGCGGCCACCGACACCGGCCGACGCACCGACCTCGACGATGCCATCACAGCCTTTGGCTTCGATCGTGCCGAGCTCGAGTCCGAACTCGAGGCCGACTTGGCCGCAGGGCGGGAGTGACTCCACCGCGCAAGCGCGCCCGGTCTGCAAAGGCCTCGGGCAAGCCGGCCGCGAAACGGACGCCAACGAGCGGAAGCGACGCCGATCGGATCGTCGTGCGGCTAACTGAAGCGGCCATGTCCGACTTGGAGTCGATGGCCCGCAAGGGTGACCCGCAGGTCGTGCGGTGGGCGCTGAAGAAGTGCCTGCATCTGGAAAGGAACCCCCGAGCCGGCGAGAAGCTGCGGGGGCCGTTGATCGGCTACCGCAAGCTGGTCGTTGGAGACCGCGGCTGGCGTGTCGTGTGGCGAGTCGGCCGCGACGAGTCACAGCACCTCGTGGTCGACGTTGCTGAAGTATGGGCGGTCGGCGCGCGCAGCGACGGCGAGGTCTACAACGAGATGACCGAGCGTGTTGCGGCCATGGCGGGCCGTCCGAGCACGGTCGCGCTGGCGGAAGCGATCGAGCGCCTCGGCAAGCCCGCGGTCGGCCTGGTCGCTGCGAGCGAGCCACCTCCGGAGCCTGCCGCTACGCCGGGCTGGTTGGTCGATGTGCTCACCCGCGTAGTTAAGATGCCCCCAAAAGAGGTTGACCGGCTCACCCCACAGCAGGCGCAACAGGTCTGGGAAGCGTGGACGAACGGGTCCCACTGACGCATCCGATGAGCGCAGTTCACCTGGTGAATCCGGCTGTCCGCTGAACCTGCCCTTTCACTCCCGCCGACGGCGCGCCGCCTGGCACGCCGAACTTTGTCACCCCAGTTCCCCCACCTGTTGCCGTACTGGTTGCTGGGGGGCTGAACCGTCACCAGCCGCTGATCCGAGCCTCGGATCGGTCTGCGCGGCATGACGTCGGCGACCGCGATTCCTGCGACCCGGTCTTCCGGGTGCGGGTAGCTCGGCGCCGAGACGTGGGCCGCGTTCACGAGCCGAAACGAATGCGGATAACCATGGCCTCCCGCGTGTGCCCGGCGAGGGCGCCCTCCTGCGATGTGGTGTAGAGCACCAGAGCGCCGTACTTCTGCGTCGGCGTGGTGAACGTGAGCGTCCCCTGGAACGGGCTCGGGCCGGTGCTTCCGCCGGTGACGAACCCCTGGCCCAGCGGACGGTCACTCCCGTCTTCGCGCACCTGGGTCTGCACGGTGCCCTCGTAGGCCGAACTGATTCCCTTCAACGTCACGGGCGACGAGATCGGGGCGGACCAGGTAGGGCTGTTCAGCGTGATGGCTGCCGTGCTCGCGCCCAGCACCCACCAGCGGCCTTCGGAGCCGAGCTGGCGCACAAAGACCGTCGTCACGGGGCCACTAGCCGCGGGACGGATCGGAACCTCGCCCGAGCGGGAGTCGCCGCTCTGGAAGGGTTCGACGACCGGGTGGACGAAGCCTGCGTAGTCGGTGGCGAAGGCGGTGGCCGCCGCTACCGGATTGGTGAAGCCGGTGGCGCCGGAACCGGTGGGAAACACCGCCGTCCACACGTCGGTGCTCGACGTGGGTACCGGGGTGGCGGTAGCTGTCGGTGCGGCCGTCGCAGCAGGCGTGGGAGCAGGCGCCGATGAAGGCGGAGACGCCGACGTCGTGGTGGAACTGCCACAGGCCGCGCAGACGCACGCCAGCGCTCCGAACTTCAGTAATGCCAAGTGGCTGCTCATGCTCATCACCCCGTCAGGCTTGAACAACAACCAACGCTAGCGGCACTCGATGGCACCTTGTAGGGTCCTTCGTCCCGGTTTCGGCCGCGCGTAACCCGTGTCAGGCCAGCCGCAAGCGGATGCTGCTGAGGCATTGACACCAACGACTTCTGGCCATCGCCGGTCGTGTCCAACCAGGACGGTGTGGTGCCGCTCTTTACCTCGGGGTCGGCGCGGGTCGGCGGCGCGTGGTGAACCGGACAGCGCGGAAGGTCAATTCCACGACAAAGGCGCCGCCGCCCCCGAACGCAGCGGCGACCAGCAGGCGCAGCGGCGTCGGCTGCAAGAGGAACAAGTGCGCGAGTTCCGGCACAGTGACGACCAGCGCGACGATTCCCGCCATCGTCGCCACCAGCGCGAGCTTCCAGCTAGCGAGTGGACGGGCCAGGACCAGGAGCGTCCACAAGGAGACGATGAGCACGGTGACCGCGGCGGTGGTGCGGCCGCCCGCTACCCCAGCAGTCGAGTCCAGCAGCCGTGTGACGCGGTAGGCGACGTATGCGACAACCCCGATGAGTGCTCCAATCGGCACCGCGAAACGCAGCACCCGGCGCAGGAACCCCGGCAGGTATCGCCGGGTGTTGGGAGCCAGGGCCAGCACGGCTCCCGGAAATCCAATGGTGACGGTCGAAATCAGCGTCAGCTGGATAGGAGCGAGCGGATAGGCGCGAACGGTGACGGCGGCAATGAGCGCCAGCACGAGCGAATAGACGTTCTTCGTCAGGAACAGGTTCGCTGCCCGCTCGATGTTCGCGATGACCCTGCGCCCTTCGGCGAGGACATCGGGCAGGTGCGCAAACTTGCCGTCCAGCAGGACCAGTTGGGCAACGGCGCGGGTAGCGGGGGAGCCGTTGCCCATGGCGACGCCGATGTCGGCGTCTTTGAGGGCAAGGGCGTCGTTCACGCCGTCGCCGGTCATCGCGACGACGTGCCCGCGGGACTGGAGCGCTTTGACGACGGCCCGCTTCTGCTGGGGTGAGATGCGGCCGAAAACGCTATGTGTTTCAAGGATGTCGGCGAGTTCGTCGATGTCGTCCGGCAGCTGGCGGGCGTCGAACGCGTCCGATGGCTTGGTGATGCCCGGGATGCCGACGCGGCTGGCGACCGCGCCCACCGTGCGCGGGTTGTCTCCGGAGATGACTTTGAGCTCGACACCCTGTTCGAGGAAGTACTTGAGGGTCTCGGCGGCGTCCTCGCGGACCCGTTCGGCCAGCAGCGCGATTGCTGCTGGCGCCAGGCCGCGCGGTAACTGGTGGCTCGTCTCATCGGCGTTCGCGTTCGAGACTTCCTCGGGCGCGCTGGCCAGCAGCAGGACGCGATTGCCGGCCGCGGCGGCGGCGTCAGCCGCCGCGCGAGCTGCCTGTTGTTGCTCGTCGATGGGTGCGGGAAGGACCATTTCCGGTGCGCCCAGCACCCAGGTGCCATGCCCTTCGGCCGTCACCGCTGACCATTTGCGGGCCGAGGAGAACGCAATGCCACCGGTGCGGGTCCAGCTCGTACTCGCGAATTCAGCGGCCAGCGCCTGTGAGGTGGCGTTCGTATCCGGACCCGTCGCGCTCAGCGCCAGGGCCTGCCGTACGTCCGGTTCCGACGCGCCTGGCAGCAGCTGCAGCCGATCGAAAACGATGTCCCCATAGGTCAGGGTCCCGGTCTTGTCCAGGCAGATCACGTCGACCCGGGCCAGCCCTTCCACCGCCGGCAGTTGCTGTACGAGGGTCTGCTTGCGGGCGAGCGTGACGGTCGCCAGCGTGAAGGCGAGGCTGGTCAACAGCACGAGGCCTTCCGGCACCATGCCGACCAAGGCGGCGACGGCGCCGGTGACCGAGTCCTGCCAGCCGTGATTGTCCTTGCTGCGGAACTGGCTCCATAGCAGCACCGGTGCCACGATCACCATCAGCAGCGAGATCCAGCGCAGCAGCCGGTTCGTTCCGGCGACCAGCTCCGAATGCGGCATCTGCGACTGTTTCGCCTCGGCTGCCAGCCTGGTCGCGTACGCGTCGGCCCCGACCGCGGTCGCCTGAAAGCGTCCCCGTCCGGCAACGACGAGCGAGCCGGATCGCACGTCGGCGCCTTCCTGCTTGTCGACCGGGTCGGACTCGCCGGTCAGCAACGATTCGTCGATCTCGAGCCCGTCTGATTCAGCGACCAGTCCGTCCGCGGGCACCTGATCGCCGCTTCGCAATTCGATGAGATCGTCAGCGACGATGTCGGCAAGCTCGATATCGGTGACCGCGCCGTCCCGTACCACCCGGGCATCCGTGGCGTTCAGCAGCGTCAGCCGGTCGAGAGTGCGTTTGGCGCGCAGCTCCTGGACGATTCCGATCGCCGAGTTCGCCACGATGACGAGGCCGAACAGGCCGTTCTGCCACCGTCCGGTCGCGAGGATGATGACGAAGAGTGTCACCAACAGCGCATTGAAAACCGTGAGGATGTTGCCCCGGAGGATCTCCGGAATGGTGCGGCTGGTGCGGGTGCGGACGTCATTGGTCCGCCCCTCGCGCACGCGTTCTGCGACCTGCTCAGCGCTCAGCCCCGTGGCAGGCGTTCGAAACGGGACGCCGCTCGGCGGTGCGGCCGGCGCCGCTGCGGGAAGCCGGTCCGAGTGCTCGTCAAGCCGCCTGCGCATAAGCATTGCCCACCGAGTGCCCGTCGACCGTCTGTCGCGATAGCCGCACCGCCCTTGGGACGACGGCACGCTTCGCGGCAAGTATCACATGCGCGAGACCGAGCGAGCAGCATCGCGTCGCCCGGCGCAAGAGAGACAATGGGACTCCGGTTGGAGTGGGAGGTACGCATGCGCCAGACGTGGCGCCGGCTGCGCCGCATCATGGGCGTGCCGTCCACCCTCGTCGCGGCTGCCGTCAGTGCCTTCTACCTGGTGATCAATGCGATCACCTGGCAGACGGCCGAGTTGGCTGGGGCGGCCGGGGTATGGGTGGGGGCAGGCTTGGCGATCCTCGTCACAGTGCTGCTGTTCATCCGATATCACCGTCAGGTAGCGAGCGCCCTCGCGCCCACGCTGGACCGCCCAGGCACCGACAAGCTCGCTGATCGCCGCGGAGTCGTCGTGCTGATCGGCCTCGACTCGGCCGACCCCGGAACCACCTTCATGCGCCTGCTGGCCGCGGCCCGGGAGTTGGAATACCTGGCTTTGGTAACGACCCCACAGGCTGCCTCCCGCGGCGTTCTCACCACCTTGGCGTCGCAAGTGCGGCGAGCACCGCAGGCGTTGCCGCACCAGCAGATCCGCTTCTGGGATCGGGTCAACGCCGAGACGATGGGCGATACCGAGCAGGCCGTCACCGAAGCCATCAGCTGGATGTTGCGCCATGGGCTGCACCCGTCGCAGCTCGTGGTCGACGTCACCAAGGGCCGGCGGACGATGCAATTCGGAGCGCTCGTCGCCGCCGAACGGACGCGGGTCGAGGTGCAGTACCTAGCGGCGGAATGGCATCACCTGGACGATCGGCCGCGCCCGGGCAGCGCCGAATTCACCGTGGTTCACACTCACTGGGCCACGGCGGCATCGGACGCCGAGCCGATCGTCGGTTAAGAACGGCTCGCCTGGCGCGGTGTCACCACGGAACTCCCGGCCCCACCAGCTGACCACCCAGCCCGGGGGTCGCCGTGGGGGGCGGCGGGATCCGGCTGCCGGGATCCGTGCCTCCGGTGTCGAGCCGGAACGGGGGGTACTCGTCACGCATCAGCGCGGCGTACGCGAGGACCCGGAAGCACCAACGGTTCAGGCCCATCAGGAAGTCAAAGAGCGAACGCGGGTACTCGCCCTTCACGGCCAGAATGACGGCGGAGATCAGCGCGAGCAGGGCGATCAGCCCGCCACCGTCGGCGGCACCCCATCCGCCGGCGAGTACCGCGACCACCAGGTAGTGGGGGATCGCGAGCAGCCACCACTTGACCAGAACGAGCCCGCGGGACAGGTGGCTCGGGTAGTCGATCTGCAGGTCCGCCGGATACGACGGATCCGGGTGGAGGCTGAAGGGCGGGTAACGGTCGGTGCCGAAGGCGCTCGCCGCATAGAAGCAAACCCTCCACGTCCAGCGCATCACGCCGACGTTGAAGTCGAAGATCGAGCGGGGATAGCGGCCGGTGAACAGGATGGCGAAGCCCGCCACGACGGTCAGCAGGACCGTCGCGAGCCACAGCAGGGCCAGCACGATCGCGTGCGGGATCACCAGAATGAACTTCACCAGCCACAGCCAGCGGCTCACCGCCGGGTCGAGCTGGCCGTCGAGCCGAACGGGATACGAGCGGGCCGCGCTAGGGAGTTGAGTTCCCGACTCCATGCGGCTCACCTCCTCCTGCAGGGGTACTTCATGCAACTCGGGACCGTGACGCTCAGGTAGAGCCGAAAGTCACGAACCGGCAAGCGTTATCGCTCGCTTCGAGGAGCATGACCTTCGCCCCTGGCGGCACAGACACGAGTACTGGTTTGATGAACATGACGGGTGCGACACCCGCGGAAAGTCAGCGTCTCATGAGCGTCAGGGAAAGCCCTGCCTTCCAGGCGAATCGCCCCAGGGTCGAAGGTCCTCCGCAATCGTGGGTTCACCGCTTCGGGCGCACCGAACGGTTCGCGCATTGGTGGACGGTTCTCATGCTCTCGGTCGCCGTACTCAGCGGTTTGGCCATGGGAGACGACGGCGGTTCGGGCCCGCTGCTGAAGGTGCACGTCGGCGCCGTCGTCATATTGGGAGTCGGGATCGCCGGAGCGCTGCTCTTCGGTCAACACCACGCACTGCTCACGGCGACCCGCCGGCTCTTCATCTTCGACCGGCGCGACGCAGCCTGGCTTCGCGCACGAATCCACGACCCCTTCCACCCGGATGCCGATCCGGCGTGGGGCATGTTCAACACGGGCCAGAAACTACTTGCCTGGGCCCTCAGCACCTCCGTCGTCATCGTGATCGTCACCGGCGTGCTGTCGTGGTCGCACGGCGGTGAGGGGGGGCTGCACGGCGCTGCTGTGCTGCTTACCGGACTGTTGCTGGCTGCGCACGTGTTCATGGCCGTGGTGAACCCCAGCACCCGACCCGCCTTGCACGGCATAGTGTTCGGCCGGGTCCCCCGGGGGTGGGCCGAGCAGCATCACCGCGCCTGGCTCGACGCGCTCGAACCACAGCAGGATGGCGAGTCACGTCCGCGCGGTCGTCGCCCGCATGCGCGGCGGAGGTAGTCACGAGCGAGGTTGGCCGTGCGACTTCTTCCAGGAGGGCAGGACCCGCTTGCGGCAGAACCCCGCGTGCGCGCCTCAGTCACCGACCGGTTCATGACGGCGGGTCGAGGGCACTGCCGTGTGGACCGGCAACGTGAGAGTGAAGACTGCTCCGCAACCGGGCCCGGGGGAGTCGGCCCGAAGATCCCCGCCATGCGCCCGCGCCAGACCGCGGGAGATCGTGAGGCCGACCCCTGATCCGGCCGAGCGACGCTGCGCGGTCGGTGCCCGGTAGAAGCGTTCGAATACCCGCTCCTGGTCATCCGCCGCCAGGCCGACGCCCGTGTCGGCGACGGTCGCAACGGCTCGCTGACCGGCCTTCGTCACCGATATCGTGACCGAGCCTGATGCAGGGGTGGCGATGAGCGCGTTGCCGAGCAGGTTCGTCAGTACCTGGGTGATTCGATCGGTGTCGAGATCGACCGTGACCGCCTGGTCGGCGCGCACGATGAGGGTGACCCCCGCGTCCTGGAACTGAGGGCGCAATCGTTCAGCGGCGCGGCGGGCGATATCAGCAAGGTCTGCACTCACGCGATGCAAGTCGAGCGGTTGTTCTTCCGTGCGCGACAGTGTCGACAAGTCGTTGGCGAGCCGGTGGAGTCGGCGTAGCTCCTGGGCCATCGCCTGCAGGTTCTCCGGCTCGGCGCTCAGCACTCCATCGAGGAGGCCCTCGACGTAGCCGTCGAGCGCGGTCAAGGGGGTGCGCATCTCGTGTGCGACATCGCCGAGCAGCCGGGTACGCCGGTTCTCGGTGTTTGCCAGGCTGGCGGCGAGCGTGTTCACGTCACCGGCGAGCGCGGCCAGCTCAGGCTCTTTCGGCGCCTTGACCGACGCCCGGTAGTCGCCGGCGGCGATGCGCCGGGTGGCGGTGCGCACGGCGTCCAGAGGACGCAGCAGCCGCCTGGTGACGAAGACGGCTACCACTCCGCCGGCAGCCGCGCTAGCAACCACTGCGACCAGCAGAGCGGTGTTCAACGCTGAGATGAGCGCGGCATGCGACGAAGCGGCGATGCCATGGTTTGTCGACCCCATCCCCCCGCTCCCCGAGAGCATGTTCACCCGATGGTCGAAGAGCGGCGGGACGAGCAGCCGCACTGTCAGGTAGGCCGTCGTCACGCCGACAAGGACGACGACGACATAGGACGCGAACAGTCGAACGGGAAGTCGTGCGCTCATGCTGACCGTCCCACGAATTTGTAGCCGACGCCGCGCACGGTCGCGATGAACCGCGGAGCGGCCACGTCATCGGCGAGGCGGGAACGAACACTGCGGATGTGGACATCGACGACGCGCTCGTCGCCGTAGAAGTCGTAGCCCCACACCCGCTCGAGTAGCTGTGCCCGCGAGAAGACCCGGCCCGGGCTGGCGGCCAGGGCCGCGAGCAGATCGAACTCGAGACTGGACAACGCAATTTCGGTGCCATCGCAACGCACCTCACGCCCCCCTCGATCCACGGTCAGGCCGTCGAAGTGCAGCACCTCGGGATCCGGCGTACTGCCGTTGCCCGCACCTCGGTCGCGACGCAAGACGGCCTTGACTCGCGCCGCGACCTCGCGCGGGCTGAAGGGCTTGGTGATGTAGTCGTCGGCGCCGACCCCGAGGCCCACGAGCTTGTCGACTTCCTCGGTCCGCGCCGTCACGAGGATGACGTACACATCGCTGAACAGCCGGAGTTGGCGCAGCACTTCGAGGCCGTCGATTCCTGGCAGCATGACGTCCAGCAGCAACAGGTCAGGAGGCTGCTCGCGCGCGCTGCGCAGCGCCTCTTCGCCGTCCTCGGCCTCAGATACGGCGAATCCCTCGCCCTGCAGATAACCGCGGAGAACCGCACGAATGTGCGGTTCGTCGTCGACGACGAGTACGCGACGCATGGCTTACCCCGAATCGTCAGGCTGCGGCGGGACGCATGGTCGTTCGCGTCCCGCCGCAGCTGTGTTGGGTCACGGGCTAGCGGTGGCGGCTGCCAGTTGCTGCATCTGGTCGCGGTGCTGCTCGACCAGCTTCTGCCGTTCCGTCAGCGACAGGCTCTGGCGCTCGGACCGCTGATCGCGCCACTGCTGCGCTTCCGTCGAGTTGTAGGCGGGGCAATCTGTCCGGTCGCCGTTGCCAACCATCATCTTTCCGTATCCCGGACCGGCCGGCTGGGTGGCCGCCGGGCTTCCCGACGCCGGCCCAGCGCTAGTCGCGGCGGCCGTAGCCATCCCGGCCGGCACCGCCAGCACGACGGCAGTTCCAAGAACGATTAGTGCTCGCTTGCCATTCATCCTGATCACCTTCCTGAGCATCCGCCGACGTTTTCGCCGGCATCTTCAGTTTCCGGCGCTGGCGTGATGGCACTGCCGCGGCATCCGTGAAGCTTGTGTGAAGCCACCGGCGGCGTCAGCCGGGCTGTGCCGTGAGCAGACTGCGGATCGCGGCGGGGGTAGGGACGCGTCCGGAGCTGACGACCTGCTCGTCGAGCACGAGGGCAGGGGTGGCTACGACGCCGTACCCGGCGATGGTGGCGTAGTCGGTGACCTTCTCGATGGTGGCCTCGAGGCCGAGCGCGGTGACGGCCTCGCGGGTGACGCGCTCAAGGTTGGCGCAGTTGCGGCAGCCTGGGCCAAGAATCTTGATGATCATGGTTGGTACCTTCTCTCGTGGGGGCGGTCGATCAGGCGAGCAGTGCATTGAACAGGTAGCCGACCGCGACGATGCCGGTCGCGACGATGCCGACGTAGGTGGCCAGCAGCCGGGGTTTGAGGACGCGGCGCAACAGGATCATTTCCGGTAGCGACAGTGCGACGACGGCCATCATGAAGGCCAGCAGGGTGCCCATGGGCAGGCCCTTGTCGTGGAGCACGAGCACGAGCGGCATGATCCCGGCGGCGTTGGAGTACAGCGGCACTCCGAGCGCGACGGCGACGAGGACACCGAATGCGTTGTCGGCACCGGCATAGCTGGTGAAGAAGCTGGTCGGCACCCAGCCGTGGATGACCGCTCCCAGCCCGATGCCCACGAGAAGGTAGGGCCAGATCTTGCGCAGGATGGTGGCGACCTCTTCGGTGCCGATCTGGATCCGTTCGTTGAACCGCAACCCGGCTGACGGGTCGACGAGCTGGCCGCCGAGGCGCGTCTCGAAGACGAAGGGCTCGACCCAGCGCTGCACGCCGAGGCGTCCCAGCACCCATCCGCCGATCACGGCGATCGTCAGGCCCGCGCCGATGTAGACGGCGGTAATCTGCCAGCCGAACATGCTCAGGAGCAACCCGATGGCAATCTCATTGACCATCGGGCTGGCGATCAGGAAGCTGAGCGTCACCCCGATGGGGACGCCGGCGGCGACGAATCCGATGAAAGCAGGAACGGCGCTGCACGAGCAGAACGGGGTCACGACACCCAGCCCCGCGGCCATCACGTTGCCCACGCCCTCGCGGCGGCCTCCTAGCAGGGCGCGGGTTCGCGCGACGCTCATGTAGGAGCGCAGGATCGTGACGAGGAAGATGATGCCGACCAGCAGCAGTGTGATCTTGACGCTGTCGTAGCAGAAGAAATGCACGGTGCCGGTCAGCCGAGCGGCCGGATCCATGCCCAGTCCGTCGTACAACAGCCAGTTCCACAGATGCCCGTTGAGCGTGTATGCGCCGATCCAGATGGCCACGGCGCAGGCCAGGGTTACGACCTGGCCTCGGTGGGTTGTGGGGATCCGCTCGGTGACCGTCACTGCCTCACCGACTCCCCAGCGGTTGGCAGCGCAGACGCCAGCAGCGTGTGGGCGTTCGGGGCAAGCCGGTAGTCGATCCATCGCCCGCGTCGGCTGGCGCAAACCAGCCCGGCCTCGCGCAGCACCTTCAGGTGGTAGCTGAGAAGGTTCCCGGGAACCGGCACCGTCTGCTTCAGCTCGCACACACATGCCTGGCCACCGGCGAGGCGTTGCAGAACGGCCCAACGGACCGGGTCGGCGACGGTGGACAGCAGCGCCACCGGATCGTCCGGCGCGGCCGGTCCAGGATTCTCGGCCGGGAAGGTGATTTCAACCGTCATTGCTTCAACCTCGGTCGAAGTATCGTCCCGAGCGCACGGCACTGACAGGGGCGAAAGTCCCCGCCGCCGCACTTCTTTCCCCACCCGGCCGCGCCGGACTTAGCCCGATCGCGTCCCAGGATCAGGGGACATGGGAGATCACGCCCCAGGGGTCGGCCGGTTTGAAGCTGCCGGTGGCGGAAGGACCTGTGCCTGCGATGCAGGCGCGTCGGTGAGGTAGGTGATGCGCCGCCGCGGCTTCGGCAGAGCGACGGTGCGCACTCCCGTGGCGTACGCGGTCTGCATGACGGTCGCGAAACTGGCGGCCGCCCGGTTGGACGGCAGCTGGCAAATCGTGTAGATCATTCCGTCGCCGAAGGGGGAGGCCAGCCGTTCCACGCTGCCGTCGAGTTCGGCTGCCGCTTGCTGGATCCTTTCGCGCCGGTGCACTTCCCCAGTCGCCGTGATCGGGGGACCGGCGGCGGTGCCTGCGATGAACAGGTATCGGGGCAATGAGGGCCGAACCGGAGCCGGCTGCGGCAGGATCGGCGAGTCGATAGAAGGCCGGGTGCGCGCGGCCGGGTCCTGCGACGAATCATCGGTGTGCATGGATGCCCTCATGGTGGGCGCGCGGGATCGGCGTCTGAGATGACGGATCGTGGGGAGCCGCTGCCCTCAACATGCGCTCTCGCAGGGGGTGGGCACAAGTCCTGGCTCGGGAAGGTGACATAAGGCATGCCTGGTCACCCTGCCGCGGCGGTCAGTCGGTTGAGCAGTTCTTCGACATCAACGAACGCGAAGCGGATCGAAGAGTCGCTGCAGCCGTAGGGCAACAGAAGCGTGCCGTGGTGCAGCATCGCGCCGCAGGAGTAGACGACGTTGGGTACGTAGCCGTCGCGCTCGTCGGGTCCGGGGATGAGTAAAGGGTCGCGGAGCCGGCCGATGACCTCGGTCGGGTGATCGAGATCGAGCAGCAGGGCGCCGATGCCGTAGCAGCGCATGGGTCCGACGCCGTGGGTGAGTACGAGCCAGCCTCTGTCGGTTTCGATGGGCGGACCGCAATTGCCGAGTTGGATCAGTTCCCAGGGCTGACGGGGAATCTGAATCGTGGCGCCGTCGCTCCAGGTGCGGCAGTCAGAAGAGCTGGCAATGCCGTTGGCCTCACGATCCCATCGGGTCAGTGCCAGGTATTGCCCGTCAATGCGGCGCGGAAAGATCGCCATGCCTTTGTTCTGAGCTGCGCCGCCGACGAGCTGCGAGACCCTGAACGTGAGGAAATCGTCGGTCTGCAGCAGGTGCGGGGAGACTCTGGCCCCGTCGTAGGCGGTATAGGTCGCGTAATACGAAACGTCTCCGCTGGCCTCGGCGAAGCGCGTGAAGCGGGCGTCCTCGATGCCATGGGACTCGTCGGGAGCGTGCGGGTAGATGAGCCGCTCTGACACGTCACGGTCGGCAGGAAAGTCGAGCTGGTAATTGCATGCGGCGATCCAGCGGATTCGCCCGATCAATGTTGCTGCTTTGCCTCGCGTCAGCTCGTCGCGTGTGGTGGAAGCGAGCGCGAGGTCCAGGTCGTGGGCCGTGAACTCGGCCGGAAGCATGCCCAGCAGGTGGCTCGCCAGCGGCGAGCGGCCCCGTTCAGAGAGCGCGGCCCGGACGAACTCTCGTGGCAGCGATGCCGGTCTCGCATCGCCGGTGACGAGAAAAGGCCCCGGCTCGTCGAGGCTGATGTGGTCCGGCGCCGCGAAGATGCCGGTGCGAAAGCCGATGCTGGAGATATGGCCTTCGCCGACCGCCCGCACGCTCATGATGAAGCGGATCTCACCGGCGGTAAGCCCGTTCTGGTCGGGATGGGCGACGACGGACGGGTTGAACAGCGCTGCAGCTTCCGCTGCGAACTCCAGGGTGAAGTAGGCGCCCAGCAGCTGGCGTCGAGCCGCCGATGGCGCGGACGTCTGCTGCAAACGGTGCGCTATGAGGCCCGCGTGCTTGGCCCAGGTTGCTGACAGCTGGGGATGCCGGGGGTCGAAGCGGGCCAGAACGGCGCCGAGCTCGGTATCCACTGCTTCTTCGCTCAGGTCGAGAACACGTTGGATCACCGCATCGGCGCGCGACATTCCGTTGGTCAGAATCTCCTGACCCGGCAAGAAGAGTCGCGTGATGACACGGGTGGGATCGGCCCGCAGCACGTGGTCTCCACGGCGAACGAACCCGTCGCCGGTGGTCATGCTTGGACGTCGAGCAGGCGACGAGCTTGCTGAAACGTGGAGATCACCGCGAGGGTCGACTCGGCGCCCTGGTTCTCATTGCGGCCGCCTCGTTCCAGACCGTCGCACCCGCCTCCGCTGACCGGGTCATACAGCGCCGTCCGTGCGTCGTTCTCGCCGAGGAACCAGCGCGCGCAACAGGCGATAGCCTCCCGCCACCTCGGGTCGCCAGTGATCGCCAGAGCGCGGGCGAAAGCGTCAGCCAGCGCGGCCACCTCGATGGGCTGCTGGTCGAAACCTGGCCGGGATTCGCCCCGGGCCCAGCCACCTACGGGTGTCACCGATAAACCGCTCGGACGCCTTTCCACGTCGTCAAGCCAGCGGAGCATGGCGAGCCCGTCGGCAAGGACGGCGGAGTCGCGCAAGAGCGTGCCGGCTGCCAGCAGGGTTTCGGCGAGTGCTGCGTTCGCGTAGCGCAGCCGCGGCTCCGTCCAGCGCCAATCCGCTGCCTTTCCAGGCGATCCGATGGCGCGAGCTGCATCGGCGAGCAGCGCGGCAGCGCGTGCGTTGTCCGGGTAAACCGTAAGCACTTCTGCTGCGCCGAGTCCGGCGAACGCCATTGCCCGGGGCCATGGTGAACGTCCAATCGCGCTGACGTCGAACAGGACCAGCGCCCGGTCAGACAGTTCAGGCAGCCGCGCAACGGCGGAGCCCAGGCCCCACAAACCCCGGCCCCAGCAGTCCTCGAACGAGGACGCGTCCTGCCAACCGAGACCCTTCCCGCGACGATTGTGAAGGCTGCCGTCTTCATGTTGAGCCGCGGCCACGAACCTGAGGTAGATCTGCGCCAGCGCGAGCACGTGGACCGTCGGTTGCGGTTGGCGTGAGGTGACAACCAGTCCGCGCGCGACGTCATCGAGGCAATAGCCGTGAGCCCTTCTCGGCGTCGTGAGTTTCGCGTGTTCGAACAGTCCGACGTCGTCGCTCAGCCGGCGCAGGTGGTCGAACGAGACGGGAGGGACCCTCACGCGGTCGCACGTTGCACGCCGGGGCTCAGGGCATAGTCGGCGAGTTCGTCGTACTGGGCAGCGACCGCCGGCCAGAGCAAACTCGGGGCAAGGCGCTTTGAGGCGGCTGCCATCCGCGAAGCAAGGCCCGGTTCGGTCAACACGCGGCGTAGCGCACCGGCGATCGCCATGGGGTCGCAGCGTTCGACCACCAGACCAGCGCCGCTCCCCAGCAATTCGCGTGCATGCGGGAAGCCCGTGGAGACGATCGGTTTGCCTGCGGTCACCGCTTCGATCAGCACGCCTGACGTCACTTGCTCGACGGAGTCGTAGGGGAGCAGGACGACGTCAGCCTGCTGAACGACGCGCCTGAGCTCGAGGGCATCGAGATAGCGGGCATCGAACTGCACCGTGTCCGCCAGGCCGAGCCGAAGGGCCCGGCTGATCAGCTCTTCGCGGTACTTCTCCCCGTGCCGCTCGACAACCCGGGGGTGGGTCTCACCAACCACCCGGTACACCGGAGGTGGAGTGAGGGCGGACAGTTCGTTCATGGCTTCGATGGCCCATTCGATGCCCTTGCCTTCGCCCAGCAGGCCCCAGGTCAGGATCACGGGGCGTGGATTGGGGAGCCTGATGATCGTCGGGTCCGGGGTGTTGTCAGCGGCGCCATGCGGGATCACCCGTACCGCGTCCGGGTCGGTCGCGTAGCACTCGACCAGCCGCCGCCGGGCGGTTTCCGTCATCACGACCACCGCCGCGCTATTGCACATCAACTCCTCGAGGATGGCCCGTTGATGCCGGCTCGGGCTCACGAGAACGGTGTGCAGGACGAGGATGGTTGGCACGTGTAGCGCCCGCACGACTTCCAGAACATCGGAGCCGTCGCGGCCGCCGAAGATGCCGAATTCGTGCTGAATGATCGCCAAATCGAACGCGTTCAAGGCCTCGGCCGCGCCCAGCGATCCGCCTACCCGGCCGCGGATCCACTGATGGGCCACCTCGGGCAGCGGGCGGGGTTCGGTTTGATCGACGACAGCCACCACGCCGGCGATCGCGCGAGCGGTGACTCCGGGGATGTCTTGCGGAGCGTTCAACGCGTGCACGAGAGCATGGCTGAACGTCGCCAGCCCGCACTGGGTCGAAGGGTAAGTACTCAAGACGCCGTAAGACACCAAGGCCCGGGCCTTCCTCATCGGCGCGTCCGACTCCGCACGAATCGCGCGGGGTCGGTGGCGCGTCGCACCGCGCGGGGTGTGGGGGATCGGCCGGAGGGTCTCGAGCTGATCGGTTGCGACTACCCAGAAATGCTTGCTTTCCTCACGGGCAACTGGCTCAACCGTGAAAAACCGAACTTTGTTTAGGGTAGCACCTATTGCGGCACGGGTCGCGGAGTACCTTGTTTTGATCGACGCCCTCCAGCCGAGTCGGGTGACGCCCTAAACTCGGAGTCGAACGAGCGTCAGGAAGCCCATGAAAATCGGCGTTATCGCCTCGATCGCCCACCGACTGCCGCCCGTGGGCTATGGGCCGTGGGAGCAGATCGCGTCCACGCTGACAGAGGGCTTTGTCGCGCGTGGCCATCAAGTCTCGCTGTTTGCCACCGCCGATTCGACCACGTCGGCGTCCTTACGCGCCGCCGTCGAGACTGGCTACGAAGAGACAGTGGGTGCTGACGCGAAGGTCTGTGAGGGTCTGCACAACGGAGCGGCGTTCGCCTGCGCCAGCGAATTCGACATAATCGCGAATCACTTTGATTTCATGCCACTGACCTACAGTCGACTCGTCGCCACGCCTATGGTCACGACGATTCATGGATTCTCGTCGCCCCGAATCATGCCGGTCTTCCGTGCCTACGATGACATTGCTCACTATGTTTCGATAAGCAATGCCGATCGCTCGCCCGAATTGCACTACGATGCCACCATTCATCACGGCATTCCCATCGACCAATTTACGTATTCTGAGACCCCTGGTGAGTACCTGCTCTTTCTTGGCCGGATCCATCCGGATAAGGGTGTGCATCGGGCCATCGAGGTGGCCAGAGCTGCTGGAGTACCTCTGATCATTGCTGGAATCGTCCAGGACCAGGACTACTTCCGGGATGCGGTCGAGCCGGAGCTCGCCGGCGCCGGGGTCTGCTACGTCGGCCCTGTCGCCGGCGCTGAGCGCGACCGCCTGCTGGGTGGGGCCAGAGCCCTCCTGCATCTCGTCAGCTTTGCCGAACCCTTCGGCCTGGCAGTGGTCGAAGCCCTCGCGACCGGGACCCCGGTTATTGCCAGCCCGCTCGGCGCCCTGCCCGAGATTGTGCAACACGCAAAGACGGGTTTTCTCGTTGCCGACGTTGCCTCCGCGGTTGCAGCGGTGAGCCGCATCGATGCCATCGAACGTTCCGAGTGCCGGGCGCAGGCGGTCGCCCGGTTCAGCGCCGACCGCATGGTCGATGACTATCTGCGGCTCTTCGCGCGGATCCTGGCCCTCGATACCCCCGCGGGAACCACGCTGCAGGATGCCGGACACATTCCAGGACTGTTTTCGGGCTGATCCCCGTCCTCCGTTTTGATTGCCGACGGGGCTGCTATTTAGCCGGTACCGTGAGACACTGAGGACGTACACAGCGGACCGGGCCCGTCAGGACCGTGCGTCCCATCCGCCATCGCAATCTTCGCTCGAGGCGGCAGCAGCATGCTCAGTCCCCCAACAGCCCCCGTGACGGTGCTCGTCAAGCAGTGCGCCTGCGGGCATCCGCATGCCGCGCATGACGTGATAGCAGCCCGCTACTGCGCGGCGACGATCACCCACCACCTGTCTCGCGCCTGCATCTGCAAGCCACTCTGAGCTCTCACCAGCCAGCTCACCCTCCACGGTTCTTCCGTGAACTGTCCTCAGGCGAGACTGCTGGTGTGACCTCCGGTGCCATCCCGTCGCCCGGCGATCTGCCGCGGGACGCGGCGGTTGTGTTGCTGCACGGCCAGCCGGGGGCGGCTTCTGACTGGGACGAGGTCGTGCGGGCGTTGCCGGCGCACGCGCGGAGCCTGGCTTTGGATCGCCCGGGCTATCGCACGAGTCCGTATCCGGCCGGGAGTTTCGCTGACAACGCGCGCTGGCTCCTTGCCGAAATGGACGACGCTGGAATCGACGACGCGATCCTGGTCGGTCATTCCTACGGTGGGGGAGTCGCTCTCACCGTTGCCGCCCTTGCTCCCAGCCGGGTTCGTGGGCTCGTGCTGGTATCGAGCGTCGGCCCGGACTGTCTGGACGGGTGGGACAGGCTGCTGGCCGCCCCCATCGCCGGCCCGGTGTGTGCCGTGGCGGCATGGTGGCTCACCCCGTGGTTCGCGCGTCAGCGGCTGGCCCGCCTCGAACGCATTCGCAACCGGCCGCTGGAACCCGATGAGCACGTCAATTGGGAAGCGTGGGGCAACGCGCGTCACGAACATGGCGCGATGTGGCGCACTTTCCTGGCGGAGCAGCGTGAGCTGGTCGACAACCTCGGCGCGTTGAATTCACGGCTCGAACGGGTGGAGGCGCGGACCGTCATCATCGCTGACCCGGCAGACAAGATGATTCCCGTAGCGACGGCGCGCGCCTTGCATGCGCAGCTGGGGAACTCGCGCTTGGTGCTGGTCGACAACGGCGGACATCACCTTCCCCGGCGAAACCCGCGGGTCATCGCCGAAGAAATCACTCGGCTCTGCGCCGAGCTGACTTGACCTGAGGAGTTAGCGGATCGCCGGATCGCGGGGTCAAGGGGATCCGCAGGCTGGCGATCGCTCCGCGTTCGGGGGCGGCTTCAAAGACGAATGATCCGTTCATCGCGGTTGCCCGTGCGTGCAGATTGCGGAGGCCGCTGCCAGCTTCTGCTCCTGCGGTTGGCCCACCGCCGTTGTCTGTCACCGTGACGGCGATCTCGGGACCGACCGAGACGGACACGGTTGCTGCGCTCGCATTGGCATGGCGGGCGACGTTGGAAAGCATTTCGCGTACCGCCGCCAGCAGGTGTTCACAGGTGTCTTGCTCGACAACGGTGTCAATGGCTCCCTCGAACCGCAGGATCGGCGCGAACGGTAGCGCCCTGGCGGCATCGCGGACGAGGGCCGCGATTTGAGCGCGGGGGGTCTCGGGCGAACACAGGTCACCTTGATGAAGGTCGAAAATGGTGGTGCGGATCTGCCGGATGGTGGTGTCGAGGTGGTCGACCGCCTCCTCAATGTGGATCTTGGTTCTCGCATCCGGGATACGCGCTGCGGCGCTTTGCAGTCCAATGCCGGTGCCGAAGAGCTGTTGGATCACGTGGTCGTGCAGGTCGCGGGCGATGCGTTCGCGTTCGTCGCCGACGTGCCGCTTGCGCAGGGCTTGTTGGGCGTGCTCGTAGGTCAGCACGAGCGCAGCCTGGTCAGCGAAGGCCTGCAACAGTTCGCGGTCGATTGATCCAAACGACGCGGTACCCGACGGTGCGGCAGCGACCAGAATTCCCAGGACGCCGGTCCTGGCGACCATCGGGACAACCAGCCCGGCTCCCAGCATCTCGAGGTTGGGAAGGCTGGGGCAGCACGATCGCAGATCAGCCAGCAGGCTCGGCTGCCCCGCCCTCATGACGGCGGTCATGACCGGGTCGCTGGGCAGTCGGGCACCCACCGGCGGCCCCGGCAGACGGCCATCCGCCGCGCGAACTGTGAAGCCCTTGTCGTGCGGTGTCGCCAGCCACGCCCGTCCGGCCGCGGTGAGGTGGCTGGCGTGGGCGGTGATGGTGGTCAGCACGTCGGTGACGTCCGCGCCGTCCAGCAGCGCGCGGGCGACGTCGGCCATCGCCCGGCCACTTTCTATCGCAGCGCGGGCGGCTGTGTCGTCGCGGGTGACCTTCGCGAACCCACGCAGGACGGGGCCGTCGCAGAGCGGGGTGATGATGACGTGAGCCCAGAATCTCGAGCCGTCCTGGCGAATCCGCCAACCGTTGTCCACGAAGACGCCGTCACGCAGCGCGCCGGTCAGCTCTCGTTTGGGCTTGCCGGCTGCGACGTCCTCCGGCGGGTAGAAGATCTCGAAATGGCGGCCCAGGATGTCGGGTTCGCGGTAACCGTTCAGCCGTTGCGCGGTGGGGTTCCACGTCAGGACCGTGCCATCGGGCGCCAAGACGAAGATTGCGTATTCGCCGGCGGTAGGGACCGGAAGCCCGTCGTTCTCGCTCTCGAGGTCATCCGCGCCTGCAGTCGCCGGGACTGTCCACGGTGGGTCGAGCAACCGCTGTCTGATCCCCATAGGGTCCCCTGCCTCGACAATTCCGCCGGGGTTCTGGAGCGGGGAGGTTTAGCCTACGCCGCAGAATCTGACGCAGCCCGCCGGCTACATCGCGATGTCGGCTAGATTGGTAGAGGCTCACAAGACCGGTGAGACCGACGTTGGGTAGCGGGCATGGGCAAAGCGGATGCACGTCCTTGGTGCCGGTGTGAGCTACGCCCTGCGTCGCGGCCCCGTCGTGAATGAGCCGGATGGCTGGGCGCAGCTGCTCGCGGCTACCGGCGCGGACCCCGCGGACCAGCCGAGGCGGATCTGTGAGCTCTGCGTTTCCCATCTCGGGATGGCCGGCGCCGGGATCGCCATGGTGACCAGAGCCGGCAACCGCGGCGTCGTCTGTGCCACTGACGACGTCTCCGCGCGTATCGAGGAGCTGCAGTTCTCCTTGGGAGAAGGCCCGTGCGTGGAAGCTGTGGCGAGCGGAGTGCCGGTGCTGATCGCCGATCTGCGCGAGCCGAATGGAGCGGCTGTTGACCGGTGGCCGGTCTTCATGGAAGGCGCCCAGTCGGCCGGGGTGCGAGCGGTGTTCGCGTTTCCGCTTCGCATCGGCGTGATCATCGTGGGTGCGCTCGACTTGTACAGCGATCAGCCGGGAGAGCTCGATGATGGTCAACTTCCCGCCGCTCTGGTCGCTGCCGACGCCGCAGCCCTCGCCCTTTTGCACATTGACACCGATGAGGTCACGGGATTCGCCGACGATTTCGACTCCCGCGGCAGCTATCAGATGCAGGTGCATCAGGCCACCGGCATGGTGCAGGTTCAGCTCGGCGTCACGACCGAGGAGGCTTTCTTGATGTTGCGTGCTCGCGCGTTCACCATGGGACGCCCACTCGTCGAGGTCGCCAACGACGTGGTTGATCGACGCCTACGATTTTCCGAGGAGGACCGATGAGCGTTGAAGAACCCGGCGCTGGCTCGCGGCAGGGTGGTCGCAGTCGCGAGGAGGCGCTCGCCGCCACATTTGTCAGGCTGGCTGACACGCTGGTCGACGATTACGACGTCGTTGAACTGCTCGACAACCTGGTCGGTTCCTGCGTCGAGATCCTCGGGGTGACGGCAGCGGGGTTGCTGCTGAACGACCAGAAGGGCGATCTCGCGGTCGTCGCGTCGTCGAGTGAGGAGTCGCGGCTGCTGGAGGTCTGTCAGCTGCAGTCCGATGCGGGTCCGTGCCTTGACTGCGTGCGCAGCGGAGCTTCCGTGAGCAGCAGCGACCTCGAGCAGGACCGCAATCGCTGGCCCGCCTTCGTCGACGCTGCGATTGAGGCCGGCTTCAGGTCCGTTTTCGCGGTTCCGATGAGGCTTCGTAACAAGACGATCGGCGGGCTGAACCTTTTCGGCTGCGCGCCCGGGCTGGTCAGCAAGGCTGATCAGGCTTTGGCGCAGGCGTTGGCAGACGTGGCGACCATCGGAATCCTTCAGCAGCGGTCTGCTCACCGCAGCTCGCTGCTTGCCGAGCAGTTGCAGCACGCGCTCAACAGCCGGATCATGGTCGAACAGGCGAAAGGCGTGCTCGCCGAGCGGCACAGGGTCACCATGGAACTCGCATTCGACGCGCTCCGTCGCCACGCGCGCAATCACAATCTGAAACTGGTCGATGTGGCCCGGTCAGTCGTGCGCGGAGACACCGACGCGAGCACGATTGCCGTGAACGTCGCTCGAGCCTGAGACACCGCTCCGAGAGGACTTCGGAGGGCTCGCCAATCTCACCTGTAACCCTGACCGGCGTCTATGGTGCTGGCCGTCTCGACCTCCTGGTGGTAGCTCCCGACAGCCCGGCTGCTCCCGCCGCCTGGCTGATGGCGGCAGCGAACTGGCCTGACAATCGCAAGCGCGCCTCGGCGTTGCTGCTGGCAGGAAGCGACGCGGATCCCGGTCGCATCAACAAGCCGCCGTTGCTCGACACGGGGCCCTTTGTCTCACCGATGGGCGACCTAAGTCCTGCCTGACGTCGAGCGGTGAGCGGCAGGGTGGAGGTGCGGCGCCGCAACGACGAGGCTTCGCGTGCAACGGAATACGGATAACCGATGGCGTCGCTAGGCAGCAGCGGTCAGGCTCGTTCGTGGCTCGGTTTCGGCATTGACTCCTATGGCGAGCCGCGTCGTCCTCAGGTGAGAACCGTGCTGACGCTAGGGGTGGTTCTTCCCCTCGCCTCGTTGTGGGCGATATTCCGGATTTCGTCGACGGGTGTGGCGCCGGGAGTGTGGCTCACTGCTGCAGCGCTGTTCGCGTTCACTCAAATCGGCGTCACTCTGGGCAACCACCGGTACTGGACGCACCGGGGCTTCAAGGCTCGCGCACCGCTGCGGGCCGTGCTCGCGCTCGCCAGCGCGATGTCGATGCAGGGAACCCTGGAGTCGTGGGTGCGCACCCATCGGGCGCATCACCGGTACTCCGACATCGTCGGCCTCGATCCGCATACCCCTTACGAGTACGAAGGGTGGCACGGCTGGAAGGGTCTGTTGTGGGCACAGGGGGTCTGGTTGATGTTCGAGCCCCCCGTTGTTCGAAACCTCGCGCGACACCGCGACATCGCTCAAGACCGCCTTGTTCAGTGGGAGGGCCGGGCGTTCCCCTACATTGCGATCGGACAGTTCGTAGTGCTGCTCGCGCTGTACCCCTTTGGGGGGCTCGACTTCGTGTTGGTGGCGGGGGCCCTGCGGGTGATGGCGCTGATGACCGCGACCGGCATGGTGAACTCCGTCTGCCACCGCTGGGGTGGTCGCGCGCAGGACAGCGCGGGACACGTGTACCGGTTCGATGACAGCCGCAACAACCTTTTCGTCGCGCTGATCACCGCCGGCGAGGGGAATCACGCCTGGCACCATGCCGACCCGACCTGCCCGCGTCACGGCCGGCGGATCACGCTCGACCCTGAGGCTGTCGCGAGAGGTGTGCGCCCGGACCCGGTGCCCAGGCCGGATCTGACGTGGCGGCTGATCCAGCTATTGACCTGGATGCGACTTGTCTATGACGTCAAGTCCCCACGCACGACAGTGCATTTCACCCCGGCGCAGTGTTCCCGCAAGCCCGAATTCGGCGAGCTCCCCGGGCCCGCGCAGCCCTCGCACGCGAACTGACTCGTCGAGCTGAATCGACTCGACGCGTTTGGTGCGGATGAGGTTGGCTCGATCGTTGAGGACCATTGCCACAACGGTCCCCAGGATCGGGGTCATCAACGGCGCGACAATCATCGAACCGATTACGGTTGCTGTGGAGTCTCCGGCCAGGCATGCCGAGGCGATGACCACCGCCAAAATCCGTTCATTCGTATCCACCGTTTGTCGATAGGACCGGAAGTAGATCAGTTTGGGGGCTCCATGCGGACGTCGGCCGGCCGATCGCCACCTCGACCGGGTCGCCCACCGTCCGCCCGGCTCGTCAGAACGTGCTGCCCCGCCTCGCTGTTCCCTCGGAGGGTGGGGCGTCGATGACGGGAAACGTCTCGGGTCACCCATCGCCGGGACTGCGTACTCGAGACGCGCGGGAAGACACCTGGGAGCGCATCAGGCCTGCCGCGCTGATGGCTGACCCCACCGAGTCACTGGCTGTGATGTTCGCGGTCAGCGGCTTCCAAGCACTCCTGATCCTGGCCATGCCGCACTGGCCACTCGCGCATCCCGCGCTGGTGCTCGCTGTCGCCCTGGCGGCAATAGGCTCGGCGCTACTGATTCACATGGCGAGACGGCACTTGTCGGTGCGGAGCCAGCAGCTGCTGCTGGGGCTCGGCACGGCGGCCGCGAGCGTCGCCGTGTTCGCTTGCGGTCCCTCTCCCGTCTCGATGAGCGCGGCGCTTTTCTATTTCTGGGCTGTGAGTTACGCGGCCGCCTTCTATCCGCCGGCCGTTGCTGCGCGGCTGGTGGCTCTGGTCGGCCTGCTGTATGCAACCGCGCTGGCGGTAGACCCGAAGTCGGCGTTCGCCGCGCAGTGGATCCAGGCGATGGCGGCACTTTCGGTCACCGCACTTTTCGTAGGTAGCTACGCCTCCAAGACCCGGCGCGCCGCTGCCGCTCTGCAGTTCCAAACCTTCCATGACAGCGTGACGGGACTCCCCAACCGGGCGCTGTTCCTGGACCGGCTGGACCACGCGCTCAGCCAGGCACACCGCGAACCACGACCCGTCGCCGTCCTGCTGCTGGATCTTGACGACTTCAAGACCGTCAACGACAGCCTCGGCCACGGTACGGGCGATGAACTCCTGGCGGCAGTAGCGGAACGGCTGACGTCTGTCACCCGGGCGGCGGACACCTTGGCCCGGCTCGGCGGTGACGAGTTCGGTGTCCTGCTCGAGTCCGGAATCATGCCGCAGGCGGCCGAAACGGCTGCCGCCCGCATCCTTGCGTCGCTCGAGACTCCCTTCCGCCTTGGCGTCGCCGAAGTGCCGGTACGCGCGAGCATCGGCATCGCCGTCCGCGAGTACGACGGCTGGACCTCCGAGAGCCTGCTACGCGACGCCGATCTGGCGATGTACCTGGCCAAGCGACACGGAAAGAACCGCTCCGAGCGCGTTCACTCCGGCATGCAGGACGAGGCGCTCAAGCACCTCACGCTGATCACCGACATGCGGGAAGCCCTCGACCGCGGCGAGTTCAGGGTCTTCTACCAGCCGATTGTCATGCTGCGCGGAGGGACGCCCAAGGGGGTCGAGGCTCTCGTCCGCTGGCAGCATCCTCGCTACGGACTGCTGCCGCCGGGCGATTTCGTGGGCGCGGCCGAATCCAGCGGGCTGATCCTTCCGCTGGGCAAGTGGGTGCTGGCGGAAGCGTGCCGCCGGGCCTCGGCATGGCGTCAGGCCGGAGCCGTCGATGACGACTTCTACGTCAGCGTTAACCTCTCACCCCGCCAGCTCGCCGACCCTGGGCTCGTCGCCGAGGTGGCCCGAGCTCTCGCTGACGCTTCACTCCCGCCGAGCGCTTTAGTCCTCGAGATCACCGAGAACATCCTCATGCTGGAGTCCGGCGCCGGGCTGGCGCGCTTGGAGTCCCTCAAGAAGCTTGGCGTACGAATCGCGCTCGATGACTACGGAACCGGTTACTCCTCACTCAACCGCCTGAAGCGGATCCCGGTGGACATCGTCAAGATTGACAAGACATTCATCGACTCCGTCGCGAGTAGCGGCCAAGCGCGCGCGCTGGTGCGAAGCATCCTCGACGTCACCCACGCGATGGGCATGGTCTCCATCGCGGAAGGGGTCGAACGCAAAGACCAGTACCAGGCGCTCGCCAACCTCGGCTGCGACTCCATCCAGGGATATCTCTTCGGTCGACCAGCCCCGCCGACGGACACCCTGGTCACGCTCCACCGTCTGACGAGCGCCAGCACAACCCTGCGGGCTCACACGCAACAGACGAGTAGCCCGGCGATCCGAGGGGCCCAAACCAAGGAATAGCGGACGGCACCGATCCCCACCGTCCGGGAGGGCGAACCGGACGACTGTCGCTAGCGGCGTTCCAGCCGCTGGTGGACCGCCGCCGCCGGATGGGCCCTGCTTGAACTACCCGAGGCGCATCTGCCGACCCAAGACCCACGCGCTGTCGACACGCTCACCGGCGTGATCGCTCGCACCCTGACCGCCGGCGGCGTACGCCGCGACCCGCTCCGAGCGTTACTGTGCTGCCCTGGCGAGAGCGTTCCGGGCGAGTTGACCCGCCCGTGGATCCTTACCGTCAAGGAGGGGAGCGAGGGCGTCCAAGCCCGCGTTCAGCGCTTGCGGGGGAACCCCACGCCCGGCGAGAAGCGTCCTGAGCCATTCAATGAAGTCGGTGAACACTGCCGGGTCGTCCACGAGGCATGCTGCGGCAGCGAATCGGGCCATAAACGCCAGATCCTCACGGGTTCGCGCCAACTGGGCTTCGTGGTAATCGGCCATGGCCGGGTAGGCCCGGGTCAGGGCTTGGAACGCGTCGGCGGCGATAGCTTCGGCTTCCAGGTCGAGCGTGAGCGCGGCGGTATCCATGCCGGTCGGTTCCGGGGAAATCTGCGGCGGGTTTTGCTGCCATTGCCGGAGAATGAGTTCGGCGTCGTCGATTCCGTGCGCCCAGGCGTCCGCGCCGAGGCGGAGGGCACGCGCCGGGCCGGTTCCCAGGGCGCGTCCACCTACGATGACGGGGATACCTTCACGGTGGGCTGCATCGGCGAGAATGGTCACGCCGCCAAGGAATATCGGCAGGTTGCAGCTGATCGCCAGCGCGTCAACGGGTCGGCGCCGTATCAGGTCTGCCAGGTGATCTGCCGGGGTGGATGCTCCGAGGAAGAGCACGTTGAATCCGCGGCAGCGCAATAGTTCGGCAAACATCTGCGCCGGCAACGAGTGCCAGTCGCCATGGGCGCAGGCGACGATGATCAGCCCGTTCGGAGTGGGCAGTTCAAGGCTATTGGCGACCGCGTCGAGAGCCCGCTGGGTGGAGCCGCTGACCAGGTGCTCGTCGGCGACATTCCATTCGTTTCTGAGCCAGCGTTCACCGACTTCGCGTTGCCCGGCAGCCAGTAGCTTGACGATGACATCGTCGCCCGGGACGCCTTGGTCGAGCATGCCTACAGCGAGCCGGATGCCGGCCCTCGCGTCCCCATCGACGGCCAACTGAAGGTAGCCGTCCACCGCCGTGGTGAACGCGTCATCATCCATCATTGAGAGAGCACCTCGTAACGTCGAAAGCGCCGGGGTCTCGGGCGGTTTTCTCCCGCCGGGATCCGCTGATGGGAGGTGCGGTGCGCTTCCGATTTCATGTAGCTGGCGAAGCATGCTTGGGACTCCCACCAGGAGACCATGACGAGCGCGCAGGGATCGGTCGCGTCAGCCCACACCTGCAGGCCTTGGAAGCCGGGCCAACGGTCGACGGCCCCGAGCCGGTCGGCGAAGGCGGCTTCCAGCGCCGCCCGGCCAGCTTCCGGAACGCCGATCTCGCTGAACGCCACGAACCCGGCTGGCGTGCCGCCCTCGACTGCTCCCTTCACCGGCCTCACTGGTAGTCCTCCTCCGTCGCCCATTGCCACTGATCGCGTCCTTGCTGTTTCGCGCGATACATCGCCCGGTCCGCCGCCTCCAGCGCATGCGCCTTACCCGGGCCTGCGGGGGCGATCCCGGCGGAGAAGGTGACCTCATACGGCCGGTTGCGGGTCCACTCGGCGCGTAGCCGCTGTAGGAATGGGTCGGCATCGTCGCCGGCCAGGATGACCACGAATTCTTCGCCGCCGTAGCGACCCGCCCGGTCAGAAGATCGCACGGTGGCCGTGAGTGTTCTGCCGAGCGCCTTTAAGACGGCGTCGCCTTGGGCGTGACCGAAGGTGTCGTTGATGGCCTTGAAATGGTCCAGATCGATCATGATGATCGTGTTCTCCGGCTGGATCCGCCCCAGGGCCCGGCCGAGCATCTGCCGATTGGACAGGCCGGTCAGCGAGTCGACGGCCGCGTCTTGGGCAACACGGACAGTTCGGTCGACGAGTTCCAGCGCGCGCTGGGCGTCCCGTACGAACACCGGCAGGTGACGCTCCAGCAGCATCCTCGCGACGCTCGCCGGCGCAGCCACCGGCAGCACGGGTTCGCCCTCGCCGAACGACACGTCGAGCGGCAGCGCATCATTGCCGGCCAAGCGGGACACCACAGACACCCCGCCCAAATTCGTGACAAGGTCGCTCGCCACCGAGGCAGCGTCAGCCGGCCCTCGGATCCACAGCAGGGCCCGAGTGGCGTGCAGCACGGCAGCCGAGACCGCGTCCAGCTGCAGCTGGCTGTCCAGACCTGACTCGCCAGGCAGGTCGACGTCGATCACACTCGCCCACCTCCGAGCAGGCTTCCCGATCCGGCCTTACCGACCTCGATGAGACACGTCAAAAGCACCATGCGCTCTCCGGCCGCATCCCGATAGGGGCCTTAGTGCCCTACCCACGGCGCGAGGGGTCGTCACCGAGAACCGGGCAGATGCAGCGGGCGCCCGCCTCTGGGGATCGCGTTCAAGCCGTTGAAAGGGCCGCCGGCCGACGACCGGCCCGGCTCCGCTGTCGACGTAAAGACGGGTATGAACCGGGCAGTGTTACGCAGAGTAGTCAGGACCTTTTGCTCTGTAGTCAAGTACTCGTTCGTGCGAGCGTAGGCCGGTAGGCCGAAGCTCTACTGCAAAGGGGTGTCAGTCCCCGGAGTGGGGTTCCCATGTCGTACTTCCGTTCGCTCGCATGTGACCTAGACGGCACGCTTGCGATGCACGACCAGCTGCATCCGGATGTGCTGGCCGCGCTCGACGCACTACGCCAGGACGGCATCGCGACGCTGCTGGTGACCGGCCGGATCCGCGAGGAGTTGGACCGCGACTTCCCAGGGCTGGACGAGCATTTCGACGCCGTGGTCACGGAGAACGGGGCGGTAGCGGCGACCCCGGTGGGTACCCGGCTGCTCGCTTCACCGATCGAGGTCGCCCTCGAGCGGGCCCTTGAGGATCGAGGTGTGCCGTTCCGGCGTGGCCGTGTGCTGCTCGCATGCGACGGCATCCACACCGCCACCGTCGCCGAGGAGGTGCAGCGGCTCGGCCTCGACTGCCAGCTTGTCCACAACCGAGATGCCCTGATGGTGCTCCCGTCGGGCATCTCGAAAGGTCGTGGACTGTTCGTCACTCTCGGGGCGATAGGGCTGTCTTTCCACAACACGGTCGCGGTCGGCGACGCCGAGAACGACCTTTCACTGCTCCTGACGGCCGAGGTGGGGGCGGCGGTGTCCAACGCGGTGCCATCCGTTCGAGAGCACGCCGACCTCGTACTCGACCAGCCTGCCGGAGCGGGCGTGGCCGCCCTGGTACGTGGGCCGCTGTTCACTGGTCAGCAGCGGTTGTGCCCGCCCCGCCGGTGGATCCGCGCCGGAACCTTCGACGACGGGACTCCCGCGCTCGTGCCGGGCTCGCAAGGTTCCGTACTGATCACCGGGGAGAGCGGTTCCGGCAAGAGCCATCTTGCCGGAATGCTGGTCGAGCAGTGGGTTGATGCTGGGTACAGCGTCCTGGTGGTCGACCCGGAAGGCGACCACAGCGGCCTCGCCTCGATGCCCGGAGTCCTGCGGGTTGACGCAGCAGCCCGCCTGCCCACCCCATCCGAGCTGGTCGCGATGCTGCGGCTGCGGTTCTGCAGCGTCATCCTGGACCTGTCGGCCGCGTCGGCCCGGGACAAGGCCGCCTACATCCGCGCGTTGCCCTCTGCCGTCGAGGGTGAGCGGCTCACTCACGGCCTGCCGCACTGGCTGATGATCGACGAGGCGCACCTTCCGGCCGAGGGCATCTTCGACACGCAGCCGTTGCCGCAACTCAGCGGGCGCGGGTTGTGTCTGGTGACGTACCAGCCGCATCTGCTGCCCGAGCAGCTACGTGACGGCATGGACGCGACGATCACGGTCACCGAAGGGCCGATGAGTTCGGGATCTTCCCGGGCCAACCCTCGGGGAATGCTCTCGGAGTCGACCGGCGAGCGCCCGTTCACCGCCTCTGAACGGCGTACGAGGCACGTGCGTCACCTGCACAAGTACTCGGCCGGCGAGCTCCCCGAACACCACCGGTTTTACTTCCACGGCTCTGACCTGCCGCCGGCAGCCAACCTGGTCGAGTTCGCCCGGCGACTGCGCTGGCTATCGCCGCAGGCTCTGGAGTTCCACATTGCCCGTCGCGACTTCTCCCGCTGGTTCGCGGGCACCATCCAGGATCTCCCGCTGGCCGAGCTCGCGGCCCACCACGAGCAGGACTCCGTCGTTCGAGTCGCGTTGGATCTGGAACGCGCTCGAAGCGGGTTGATGCAGGCGATCAGCAGCCGCTACGACGACGGTGACGGGGCCCTCCAGAGCGCGGCTGATGCTGTCGTTTCGCTGCCCGCCGATGTTGGCTCAGCCGGGTCGGCGGCGACCACGGAGATCCAATCACGCTCATCGCGCTGAAGGGGAACGCCAGGAGGGCTGCCGGTCACCACAAGGGGATCTGATGGTTAGCGACGCCAAGCTTGCCGAGGTGTTGGGCGACTTCGCCCGCACCCTGGCGACGGAGTTTTCTATCCAGTCGATCTTGGATCGTCTCGTGATAACCGTTGTCGAAGTGCTGCCGGTGACGGGGGCGGGCGTCTCGTTGATCTCGGCTACGACGGCGCCGCAGTATGCGGCGGCATCAAACCCGGACGCGTTGCTCTTTGAACGGCTGCAGAGCGAGCTGGGGGAAGGTCCGTGCCGGCTGGCGTTCAGCTCCGGGGAGGCTGTGTGCATTCCCGATCTCCGGGTCGAGGCGCGTTTCCCGGCCTTCCGGGATGCCGCTTTGGCGGAGGGGCTGGCAGCGACGTTCACGTTCCCGCTACGGGCGGTCGGTGGGCGGCTCGGGGCGCTGGATTTATACCGGAATTCGTCCGGCGCGCTTGATGCAGCCGAGCTGGCAGCGGCCCAGACCCTCGCCGACGTTGCCGCCGCCTACCTGGTCAACGCCCACGGTCGTGACGAGGCAAGGGAGGCCTCGGAGCGGTTTCGTCACATCGCGCTGCACGACCGGCTGACCGGCCTGCCCAATCAGGTCCTGCTGGCCCAGCGCCTTGCCCACGCGGCGCAACGCGCCATCCGGTCCAAGACGAACGCGGCGGTGCTGTTCGCCGACCTGGACCGGTTCAAGGACGTCAACGACACCTACGGCCATCACGTCGGAGATCTGCTGCTGGCCGCTGTCGCCGCCCGGCTGTCAACAGTGGTGCGGCCCGGTGACACGCTCGCCCGGCTCTTCGGCGACGAATTCGTCTTGCTGTGCGAGGACATCGCCAGCGTCACCGACGTCGAAGCCCTCGCCGAACGGATCCGGGCAACTTTCGACCAGCCGTTCAGCATCGGCGGTGCCAGCATCACCATCGGCGCCAGCGTCGGCATGGCCTTCGCCGGACCCGGCGTCGACATCTCCGAGCAGCTCATCGACGAGGCCGACAGCGCCATGTACGAGGCGAAACGTGCCGGCGCCACCCAGCGCATCATCGACCTACGCCGAAGTCTGCAGCCTGGTGATCGTCACGGCAGCCTGGAACGTGACCTGCCCCGAGCGCTCGCCGCCGGCGAACTGTCGGTCGCCTACCAGCCGATCGTGCGCACCAGCGACGGCTTAGCCGTCGGCGCCGAAGCGCTGGTGCGCTGGGTGCATCCGGACCGCGGCCCCATCCCGGCGCTGTCCCTGATCGAAACCGCCGAAGCCTGCGGACAGATCCGCCAGCTCGGCGCGTGGGTCCTGGAATCGGCCTGCAAGGCACACGGCGAATGGCGCCGCAACTATCCCGACCGGCGCATCGACCTCTCCGTCAACGTCTCCGCCACCCAACTGCTTGCCCCCGAGTTCGTGACCACTGTCGCCGACATCCTCACCCGCACCGGCATGAACCCGGCCGAACTCATCCTGGAAATGACCGAATCGATCCTGATCGCCGACAGCGAAAACACCCGGAATGTCCTGCTGGAACTCCATCATTTCGGCATCCGGCATGCTCTGGACGACTTCGGCACCGGCTACTCGTCCCTGCACTACCTGCACCGGCTCCCCATCGACGAGTTAAAAGTCGACCAGGGCTTCATCGCCAACATCGACCGCAGCCCCTCCGGTAGCACCATCGTCTCCGCCATCGCCGCCCTCGCCCACGCCCTCGGCCTCTTCGTCGTCGCCGAAGGCGTCGAAACCCCCACCCAACACGCCAAAGTCCTTGAACTGGGCTGCGAACTTGCCCAGGGCTACTACTACGCCCGCCCCATGCCCGCCGGCGAAATCCATACCTACCTCGCCCAACCCGCCGTCTACCTCGGTATCGCTGCGAATCAGCGGATCCCCAAGGCCCGGCGGCCGTCCCCCGCTTGACAGGAGCACTCCCGCTCCTGCGCAGTGTCCGGATTCATCACACGCTCGCCTCGATGGGGCGGGTGACGCCGATGGGGTTTGGCCAGGTGAGGATCCCGCTGTGCACCACCCGTTTCGTGAAGGGAGCCAGGAACGCGGCGAGCTGTTCGGTGCCCGCCGCGCCGAGCATCCGCCACGGCCCGGATGCTGCGATATCCGTCGCCCGCTCCACCCCGTCCCGTGCGCTCTGGCCCGCGTCGGTGAGTGCCCCGGCGCGGTCGAGCCAGCCGAGGGTTAGCAGCTCGTCGCGGGCCTGGTCCCACGCCTGCTCGGGCCAGGCCCGCGCGATCCGCAGCACCTGCTCGTCGACCTCGCCGGCCGCCGACTTCAGCACGTGCGATTGCACGGGGGTGACGCCATGGGTGAGCAGGCTGGCAACGTGCCCGTCGCCGCGGTGTTCGCGCAGTGTTGTCGCGGCCTGCCAGAGCTTCTCGACCGGATCGGGTGGTTCTGGAAGGGCCTGGTTCGCCGCGCCGAGAACGCGTCCGGCGGGCTCCGCAGTTTGGCTCGCTGCCCATAGCAGCCCGGCCGCGCGCCGCAATTGCGCGCAGGTTATGGCGTCGTCTCCCAGCAGGTGACGCAGCGCGCTCGCAGAACCGGTGCGGCGCGCGTCCAGCAGGCTGTCGGGCGCGCAGTAGTTCCAGGCATCCGGCAGTGCACGGGCCGCGCGCCCGGGGTGGAAGCCGTAGAAGACCGACGTCGCGGTGCCGGCGTCGATCGCGCCGAGCGGTGCGACTCGCGCTGCCACGTAGCCCATCCAGAAGCCCTTCATGCCCGCGCCATCCAGTGCCGCGCGCGCCTGCGGGGTGAAGTAGACAACCGCATGCAGTGGTTCGAAAAGTTCCCACATCCGTCGCGAGACGCTCACGTCCATCTGTCTCCTCGGACTCCTCGCGGCTACTGGGCCGGTTCCAGCTCGAGCATGGTCGACAGCGCTGACGCATCGCTGACGTCCAGGTGAACGATCGACCGGGCGCCATTGCTGGTCAGCAGTTGGAACTGCGCGCCCAACTTCGCGCGTGCCGCGGCGAGCGTGTGCTGCAAATCGGGTTGCTCCGCGTCCGGCGCGGGTCGCCCCACCTGGGCGCGGAGCGCCGACGCGGCGCCGGCGAAGCGTGCCGTCGACACCGGGTCGTCGGTGAGGATGGCCGCGGTCTCGAGCAGGTAGGCGACGGCGCGCTGATCGCCGGTTTGGCAGGCCGCCTCGCCGGCGATCAGCAGCAGGCGACGCTGCTGGGACGGGCCGGCCAGCCGGGTGCGGGCAAGAACAGCTGCGGCCAGCGCGATCCCGCTCTGTGACCCCGCGTCCAGGTACCACCTCAGGGCCTGCTGCACGTGTTCGGCCGCGCCGACAAGGTCGGTGCGCCGGAGCGCCGCGATTCCGCATCCAAGGTGCGCGAAGGCCACCAGCGCAGGAGAGCCGATACTCGTGGCCAACGCCAGGCCTTCGGCCAGCCGCGACCGACCGGCGTCATATTGCCCGGACAGGACGAGCAGGTTGCCGAGCCGCACCGTGTGCCAGCACTGCGCGTAGGCCCACTGGCCGTGTATCGCAAGCACCAGCGCCCGCTGATGATGGGCCATCGCCTCGGCATAGGCGCCGCGGATCTCGCTGGTGTAGCCGAGCAGGGAGCGGGCTGCGAGCTGTCCAGCCGGGTCGCCGATCCCGGCCAGCAGTTGCAGGCTCGCCTCAGCGCTGCGTTCGGCCGCGTCGATCATTCCGGCCATGAGGTCGACCCGCGCCTGCCCTAGGTCAGCCAACGCGATCCCCCATTGATCACCGGCAGCCCGCAATACGGCGTTGGCGGGCGTGAGGAGTTCGGTCGCAGCGCAGAGTTCGCCCCGTTCGGCACGGCGGTCGGCAATGAGGACGGCGGCAAGCGCGTCGCTACGATCCCACTCTTCGATATACGAGCAGAGCGCCTGCTGCGCGTCGCGAAGCGAGGCTGCTTCCTCCCGCTCGTGGGTACCGAGCGCCCCGGCCCACACGCGAGCCCGCAGGTGCAGGCGCCGGGTCTGGCCGTCCGGCGGTGTCTGCGTGAGCAGCTCGTTGATCAGCTGCCTGCCCCGGCCGCGCTCACCCGCCTGCCACCAGCCCCACGCGCATCGCACGGCAAGTTGGGTCGCCGCTTGGACCTGACCCTGCCGCGCGAGCCAGCGCAGCATCTGCACCGGTTCGAGCACGCCGGGACCGGCGGCAGCCGAGCTCACCGCGGAGCGTTCCTCGCGCAAGATCTGCCACTGCGCAGCGCGCAGCTCGGTAGGCGGCTCCAGGCCGGTCTCGTCCACCAGCAGTTGACGCGCCCGGGCATAGGCATCCAACGCGTCCGCCCGACGACCGTCAGCATCCAACGCCCTGATGAGAGTCGCCCAGGCCGCCGGCCGACTCGATCGTTGGGCGACGAGTTCGCGCGCCATAACCACCGCTTCGCCCGGGTCACCGGCCTCCAAGGTTGCCCGAGCCAGTAGCTCCCGTATGACGGTGTGGTGTTCGATCAGACGCTCGCGCGCGGCGAGCACAAACGGCAAGGTTCCGCAGCGGCCATACGGTTCACCACGCCACATTTGCAGCGCCTCGGTCAACATCGCTCGCGCGGCGTCCGGCCGTCCGGCTGCGAGTAGCCCGCGGCCGTGGGCCAAGGCGTCGGCGAACGCCTCGTCGTCAACTTCGCCGTGTCCGACCCTCAGCAAATAGCCTCCCGGTCGGTACTGCAGCCGACCTCGCTCGGTGCCGAGCAGCCGGCGTATCCGCGACACACGCGCCTGCAGGGCGTTGGCCGAGCGTGACTCTCCAGGCCACATCCACCTCGCCAGCCGATCAGCGGGGACCACCTGGTTGCGAAAGACGAGCAACGCGCTCAGCAGCACAGATTCGCGCGGCCCGTCGGGTTCGCATCGGTTCTCGTCATGTTCGAACGAGACCGGGCCAAGGACCGCGAATGCCATGCCACTCACGGGTTCATTTTGGCGCCGGCAATCCCCAGGTGGCCGAGAGGGTGACCTCGAACTCGAGAGTCGCGTCGCGTCGCGTCGTCGTTGCGTCCGGGAAGACGGTACGCAGCAGGCGGCGCGCTGGGCGGTTCCACTCGTGGATCTGCCCGACGACCCGAGCACCTGGCGTCAGCAGTCGAACCGCCGCGAAGACGAGCTGCCCGGCGATACCCCGGCCTTGCCATGCGGGCGCGACCAGTAGAGCCATCTCCCACTCGTGGGCGCCGTGCGCGTTCAGGTTGACCACCGCACAAGGCTCCATGCCGGACATAGCCAGCAGCGCAAGATCGTTCGGTCCACGAGGTAGCAGCCAGTCCGCGTGCTGGGGCAGCGGTCTGAGACCGCCGAACCGGTGACGCAACTCGTCCGTTCCGCAGGTGGCCAGCAGCCGGCGCACGAGCAACGCAGCATCGGACGTCGGCTGTGCTCGGTCGAGTAGCGGGCTGACCTGGACCAGCCGGAGCAGCTCAGAATCGTTGGCCACACGAGCAGCGAATCCAAGGCAGCTGATGGATCCCTGACGTCGCGAAAGGGGCACTCACTCTGGTCCGGCAAGATCCAGGCTCGGCTTCGCACTCCGGTCGTCAGCGGGCCCACAGCCGGGCCGCTTCGGCTGCAGCCGGCCGCGGGCATCCCGATCGCCGTGGTGTCGAAGCGGTTTCGGGGCGGCTCGATTGCGATCACGAGCCACACCTATTCGCATCTGCTTGAGGTAGTGGGCACGCAGTCTGCGGAGGCAGCAGCTGCGCTCTGGTTCCACGAAGCCAAAGCAAGCCGCCCCACCCGAACGGCGGAAAGCGGTCAGTAATCTCGCAATCGCTCTTCGCGGTCTGGATATACCCCGCTGGCTGGCGGGGTCACGTGCTCCCCTCGATCAAGCGACTTGCGCGGCGCTTCCCACGAGTACTTCCGTCGCCGCACATCATCAGCGCGACGGTGATCGCGTCCCGGTGCGCGTGCAGCTGGAGCGTCCGTTTGCTCGGGCGTCAGGGTGTACGGCTGCGGCCCTGCGTCTTCGCGTCGTAAAGCGCCACATCCGCCCGGTGGACCAGAATGTCGACGTCATCCCCCGGTTCGGAGAGCCGCCCCGACCGAGCAGCTCAGCCCGACCAGCCGGCGTCGGCCTCCAAGGTGCAGCCGGCGACCGCCGCCCGCACCCGCTCGGCCAGTGCAAGCACGCCCCAGCAGGAGATCGCCGAATCGGCCAACCGGCGGCGAGAAGGCCCTTGACACCGGCAGCCGGACACATCCGAGTCCGCGGCATGCCACCTGGCGGCGGCGCGCGCTTTCACGGACTCGACGCCGCATCGGTCAACGCTGTTCCTTCGACCGAGGCAGTCTCGCCTTCTGCAACGGGCGAGCACCTTGTTGATCGTCCTTGCGGCGTTGGCCCAGGAGCCAGTCGATGGTTGGTGCGGGAGCAGGGTGGTGCAGAAGGTAGCCCTGTGCCACGTCACAACCCATGTGCTGCAGTCGGTCGTACTGGTCTTGCGTTTCGACTCCTTCGGCGACGACCACAAGGTCGAGTGATTTGCTCATCGTGATGATCGAGGCAGTCACGGCAGTGTCGGTCCGGTCTTGGCCGAGGCCGCTGACGAAAGACTGGTCGATCTTGATCTCGTCGAAGGTGAACCGGCGAAGATAGTCGAACGAGGCGAAGCCGGTCCCGAAGTCGTCGACGGCCAGCCGCACGCCGAGTCCGTGAAGCTCGGTCAGCTCATCCCGCGCGACGTTGGATCTTCCGACGAGCTGGCGTTCGGTGACCTCGACACCCAGCTTGGCAGGGGCAAGATCGCTGCTGGCCAGTGCCTGTTTGACGGCCCCGACGAGCTGCTGCTTGCCGAGTTGTTGAGCGGCGATATTCACCCACGTGGTCGGCGCGAAGGACCCGAAGGTCCGCTGCCAGTGGCCGGCCTGCGCGCAGGCCGTTGCCATGACCCAGTTGCCGATGGGGATCATCAGGCGGCGCCCCTCGGCGACGTCGAGGAACTCCCCCGGTGCGAGCAAGCCACGGGTTGGGTGTTGCCAGCGGAGCAGGGCCTCCACCGCGATGACGGCGCCGGTGTTCAGGTCATACATGGGCTGGTAGTGCAGGCGCAGCTCGTCGCGGACCAGCGCCTCGGACAGTTCACTCGCGAGTGTCAGCTGGCGCAGCACGCCGACACGCATCGTCGGGTCGTAGACCTCACTACGAGCCTTGCCGTTGGTTTTGGCCCGGTACATCGCCAGGTCAGCCCCGCGAAGCAGGTCGTCAGGGTCCGCCGTGCCGTCGGCCGTGGCGATTCCGATGCTGGCAGTGACCCGGACCTGGGTGCTGTCTACTGCCACCGGGGGGGTAAGAGTGCGGTCGATGCGCTCCGCGACGAGCTGGGCATCTCCAGGATGATCGAGGCCTTCGCACACGACGACGAATTCATCTCCGCCCTGGCGGGCCGCGATGTCAGTTCCGCGCATGCAGCCGTTCAGCCGTGCGGCGACCTCGACAAGGAGCTGGTCGCCGGCGTCGTGACCAAAGCTGTCGTTGACCTCTTTGAAGTCGTCGAGGTCAAGGAAGAGGACGGCGACGAACGTTCCGGCGCGTGCCACCCGGGCGCAGGCCTGGCGGAGGTGGTGGGCAAGCAGTGCGCGGTTGGGCAAGCCGGTGAGTTCGTCGTGCAAGATCTGATGAGCCAGCTGCGATTCGGCGTCCTTGCGGGCGGTGACGTCCTCGACCTGAAACATGAGGTAATTCGGTTGGCCGTCGATCTCGTGCACCAGTGATCCGGTCACGAGTCCCCAGATGAGGTGCCCGTCGGCGTGCCGAAGACAATGCTCCGACTGGTAGATGCCGATCTCGCCGGCGATCAGGTCCATGATCCCCTCGCTGATGTCCGACGGACACTGCTCGCTGCAAAGGCTGTGGATGTTAAGGCTCAGCAGTTCCTGCTCCGGGTAGCCGAGGAGCGATGTCATCGCTGCGTTTGCCTGCCGCAGCGTGCCGTCGAAATTCAGGAACATCATCCCCGTGCGGGCATTGTCGAACGCACGCCGGAAGCGCATCTCCCGCGCCTTCAGAGCCTCGTCAGCCAGCCGCCGTCGGGTGTTGTCGACGACTTCGCCGACCGCGTAGGCCGGCGGCCCGTCATCCTCGTCTATCGCATGCAGCCTCGAAATCACCCAACGGTCGGCATTATCCGCGAGCCTCCAGCGCGCGACAGCCTCGTAACTGCTTGTCTCCCCGGCCAGCAGGCTGGCGAACCGTTCCGCCTGGGCGGCCTTGTAGTCCGGGTGAACCAGATCATGCTCGGTGCGAGACAGCAGTTCAGCTTCGGAGAGGCCAGTCAGTTCACACAGCGCGGGATTCGCCGACATGATCCGGCCCGGATCTTCAGCGCCCAGCGAGACAAGCATAATGCCCACCCGAGCGTGCTCGAACGTCGACCGGAAACGCTTCTCCATAGCGCGTAGAGCGGCCACCACACGCAACCGGGTAGCGAGTTCTGAGACCCGCTGCGTCGAGTCCAGCGCCAGGTCGCTAGCAGCCGCCGCCGTCTTGGTCGAGGCCCCAACTGTTTCCCAGGTCAGCACCTCCGTGGCCGCTTCCCTATCCGTCCTACTCGCCGCAGTGTCCGCCGCGTGTGCCGTGGTCTCTGCGGCTAGTTGTACGGCGGTCGCAACCGTTTTCGCGGCGACCGCAGCCGCGTGCTCCTGAGCGACCACGGCAGCCGCGACCTTGGCGGCGAGCGCGGCCGCTCGCGCCTCAGCGGCCACGAGATCACTGCCCGCGGGCAGTGAAGCCGCGACTAGCTCGGCGGCCTCGACCGCCGCCTGAGCCACCTCGAGCGCACGCGCGACAGCTTCGGCGTTGATGGCGGCAGCGGCGCGCACGGCGACCTCTGCGGTGCCTGCAGCCGCGGAAGCCTCGGCAGCCGCCGTGGCACTTACCGATTCGAGGCTCGCCGAGCGTGCCGACTCCACGGCCGCGGCCGTCATGTTGACCGCTGCCTGCGCCGCGAGCTCGGCACCCTGCGACGTGTCCGCCGCCGTCTTAGCGATCGACGCCAGGTTGTCCTCGATGAGGTTCTTGTCCGAGTCCGCATCCGAGTCCGCGTCGTCGGCGCGACGCTGACGCGGAGCAAATGCGGCGGGGCGAGCCCTGCGGGAATTGGCCATGACAGCCCTCCCTCGCCGAATCTTGGCTTGACGCGACTCGGGCCACCGGCTCGATACGAGTCTCACCAACTGTAATTGCTTAATCGCAGAATGCACAGGCCAACCCAGGTCAAGTCGGATTGCAATGACCGGCCTGGTCGATTTTCAGCGCGGCGATGGGGAGCCGGTGCAGGTAGTGCAGGGATGAGTAGCCGGTGCCGAAGTCGTCGAGGGCGTGCCGGATTCCGAGACGGTTGAGTTCCAGCAGGATATTCGAGTCGTTTCGTTGTCCGCGACGTGGATGGATTCGGTCATTTCCAAGACGAGTTCAGCAGCGTTCATGCCGGTGTGGGTCAGGACGTCGGCGACAGTGCCGCGAACCCGGTGGCCAGGAGTTGGATGGCGGAAACGTTCACGGAAAGGTCGAGACGCCGGCCGGGCACGCACGATCGGCTGGTAGACGACGGCAAGCTCACCGGCGGCGAGCGCCTGGAGAGGTCAGGTTCGAGGCTCCCGTAGCGGTCGTCGTCCCAGCAGGCTGTCACGAAGGTCGACGATCCGGTGGCGGCCGGCGCCGGCCCGTTTCGCCTCGTACATGGCGCTGTCGGCCTGGTCGATCAGCTGGCCGGAGATGTCGACGCCGGGTCCGGCGAAGGCCATGCCGACACTGCCGCTGATGGCGATACTCGCTCCTTCGATGAAGAACGGCTGGTCGAAGCAGGCCCGGAGCCGTTCGGCGAGGGCCTGGACGTCGGTGACGCTGGCGATGTCCTCGCACAGCACGACGAACTCGTCACCGAACAGGCGGGCGAGAGTGTCGCCGGGACGTACCACGGTGGCAAGGCGGGCAGCGACCGCGGCCAGCAGCTGATCGCCGACATGATGGCCGTAAGTGTCGTTGACGTCTTTGAACCGGTCCAGGTCGGCGAACAGCACCGCGGCGTTGGTCTTGGATCGGCGGGCACGTTTGGCGGCGTGCGCGAGGCGCTGGGCCAGCAGGACCTGATTCGGCAGCCCGGTCAGCGGGTCATGGAGGGCGATGTGACGCAGCTGTTCCGAGGCTTCCGCGGCATCGTCCCGGCTGCGGGCGATGACCAGGTAGGCAGCGGCAACGTCGGCGAGGGTCTGGGCCGCTGCCTGCTCGGCCGGATCAAGCGGACCGCTCGTGTCCCGGTACAGGTCCAACGCCCCGAGCCGGCTGCCGGCCGCCCGTAGTGGGAAGGTGAACGCCGCGCCCAGCCCTTCCGCCAAGGCAGCCGGTCCGAAGTCCGGGAACCGCACCTCGGCCGCCAGGTCGGGAATGGCCACCGCCTCCCCGGAGGTGAACGCCAGCCGGGACGGCCCCTGCCCGACCTCACTCTGCAACTGCTCGAAACGCAACGCGCGCCCATTGGACGCGGCCACATACTGCGGCGCCGTCCCGGCAGAAATCAACGTGACACCCGCACCCGTCACCGGCAACAACTCGACGGTGCTTTTCACCAGACGCTCCAAAATTGTCTGGATCGAAAACTCCGTCGCCAGCGTCCGCGCGAAATCGCTCAGCAGTATCGCCAGCTTGGCATCATCAACCATCGGGCCCCGCCCAGCACGGATTAGGGCCGCAGGGTCCAGACGGTCATCAGCCTCACGGCTGACGCACCTGAAGAATAGCAGTCGGAAATCCGCTAGCCCAAGGGTCAAATGCCCATTATCCCGGGGGCGTAACGACCTTGCGCAGTAGCAGCACGGACCAGACTTGGGGTCTCAGCGAAGCCGAGGGCGCTGCCGCCCAAGGCTTCGTCGGTGTAGGCGTCGCCGGCCCATTGTTCGGCTACCCCGCTGGAACCGATGGGCAGCCACCCTTCGTTGCGCCCGTCGAGGTCGACGACATTCGCCGGCTGCCGCAAGCCAGAGCGGATTGTGCGGGTCGGGCAGTAGCTTGCGGGCCAACCTCCAAGCAGTTTTCGTCGGCACGCCAACCATGTTCACGTCACGGGCGAAAAGGGTTGTCGACCCGGCTGGGGCGAACATCGTTCTTGGGGCCATTAATGCCCTCTGAACTGCGGTGATTTGTTCAGAGAGGCCCCCCTGGCAGGACTCGAACCTGCGACCATCGGATTAGAAGTTCTGGGCATGACGTCCACACAGATGCGGACCTGTCCATCGCCGCAGGTGAGAAGTCTGCCGCCGTATGCACACGGCCGCTCTTGTCCAGCGTCTTGGCTGTCAACTTGGCTGTCAAAGTGGTCGGCGTCTCGAAGAGGTGTCCTGGCTCTGTCGGGTACGCCGGGCGCCGTGCTGCGCCCGGCCCCTAGCAGCCGGACCGATGGTTGGCTGCGAGCGCCTGCGGAGCACCGGGCCTAGCCTGGCCTAGCCTGCGGAAGCAGAACGCCGCCCAACAGGCGTCGAAATCCCGGATCCATGCACGGCTGAATGCCATCCGAACCATCACAAGCATCCTACGTGGCATGTTGCGTAGGTCTGGGTTTTCGGGTTACCGTGAAGAGGTGGTGGACAAGGTGGTTGCGGTCGGGCTCGCGGGATTCGCGTCCTCTTTCGAGGTTGTGCAGGGCGAACGGCTGAACCGTGCGCCGGCGGCTGTCGTGCAGTCGGTTGCCTCCCGGGGAGCCGCCGAGATTCGGCGGTACTCGAAAGGCACTGCGTACCTGATCGGTGCGGATCTGGCTGATGACCTGGTGGAGAAGGCTAGCGAGCACGACGAGTTCATCCGTGACTTCCTCGTCTGCCGTCCGTATCTGCGGGCTGCGGTGACGGCGGGTGTGGACCCGCTGGAGGCGCTGGAGGTGCTCCTTGACGTCGAGCCGGCCGGTCACTTGGCAGTGCGCTGGCAGGGTCTGGCTGAGTTGATGAGCCGTACCCCGGTGGCCCTTGTCGCCGGCGAGGACGGCGCACCTATCGCCCGCGGCCGCCTCAGCGGTGTCGCCGCTCCCGGGGGCGGCGATGATGACGATGACTACTCCGCGTTCGAGGACTGACCGTGGCTCCGCCGACGCTGGCGGCCGTTGACGATCCCTGGTACGTCGACCCGATCGTCACCTGGGTTGATCCGGCGGCTGCCGCGGAGCGGCCTTTCCGGTATGGCGACCTGTTTCACGCGCCGAGCGCAGATTCCGACGCTCAGCCGTTGGTGTCCGCCGGGCAGCGTCCGACTCCGTGGGAGGCGGTGCTCGTGATCGGCCCGAGCTGCGAGATTGGCAGTAAGGCCGACGCTGACTCCGCCGTTCATGTGGTGCGTGCCCGCGACCTGACCAAACAGTCGAAGGCGCAACGGGCCGCGGTCATGGCCGGCTGGAAGAGCGTCAACGACGAGCCGAGAGTGGCGTTCGCCAACTTCGCCTACCTGCCACCGGCCGGGGCCGTTGGTCCGTCCAGCCACGACATGTATGCAGATTTTCGGCAGGTTCGTCGGGTGCGCTTCGAGGACCTCGTGGCCGCGGGCCGGATCGCGGCGATGGACCATGACGCCCGGGTCGCGTTCATTCGGCGCGAGATGTACTACAAATACCGCTGGATCGTCCCGATGGCGGATGTGCGGGCGCTTGAGGCGGCACGAATCCGGGCTGATCCGGCCTTCGCCGGACCAAAGCCCAACTGGGCAACTTGACTCCGGCAACCTTGGTCGTCGCACCGGAGGTTGTAAGCCAGTGCTGCCCACCTGTTGCCGTACTGACGGGGGCTTCGGGCGTGGATAAGACGGGGTTTCGTATCGACAATCAAGGCGGCGACGTTGAGCCCCGGGCGGGCCGCAGTCGCCCCCGCTCATCGGGCGCGGCGTCCGGCAATACTGCGACGTCCTGAGCTGGCAGTCAGAACACCTAGGCACCACGCCCTCCGCGACGGCACTCGTCACAGACAGGACCCACGCCGCTGAGCTGCCGGTCGGGTGCCGAGTTTTTCGTCGGCCGCAGCGTGCGATTGCGTTTTGTCCTTTTCGCCGGTAGGCGGCCGGTGGGCGTAGGCCGGATGGACGCGGATGGAGGCGCACGGAAGCAAGTTATGCCTTTGGCTGCCAAAACCCTCGACCGCAAGGTCGACCGGTGACAGCCTGAGGCGAGCGACCCGGCGGGGTCGTGGGCCCAGGAAAGGCGACGGCCATGAGCGAGCCGCAGGCCAGCATCGAGGCACCCGGCAGCGGGCCGGCCGCGGCGGCACGGCACCGCGATCACCGGTTCCCGGGCCGCGGACGGCGGATCACGGTCCGGCTCGACGACGAAGAACTGGCGGCGATCGAACGGGCCGCCGAACACGCCGGTCTGACCCCGACCGGCTACGTCGGCGCGGTCGCCTTGGCGGCAGCCAACAGCATCGCTGCGCCGGCGCCGGCCCGGACCCAGCAGGCACTGGCCGAACTGGTAGCGGCGCGGGCGCAGCTGCGCCGGTTCGGCACCAACGTGAACCAGGCGGTAGCCGCGCTGAACTCCACCGGACAGCCGCCGGACTGGCTTGCCCAGGCGGTGACGCTGACCTCCCGCGCGGTGACCCGGGTCGACGCGGCAGCCGAACAGCTGATGCGGCGCCGGGCATGACCCGCCACCGGGCCGGTCGGTGATCGGGAAGGTCTGCCCGCGCGGGAAACGGGTCGGCGGCCTGGTGCGCTACCTGTACGCCACCGGCCCGGCACAACAGGACCGCCGGGGCCGGCGCAACCCGCACCTGGACCCGCGGATCATCGCCGGCTTCGACGAACCCGCCGAGCTCGAACCGGCCGTGGGCGAGACGGGTCGGCGCGACTTCCGACCGTTGGTGTCGCTACTCGAGCAGCCGCTGGTCGCCGCCGGCGTCGACGCCGACAAGAAGCCGGTCTACCACCTGGTCGTCGCCGCGCGAAAGGACCCGGAGACCGGGGAACTGGCCGACCGCTACCTGTCCGACGACGACTGGCGCGACATCGCCGAGACCTACATGGACCGCCTCGGGCTGGCGCCCTACGGCGACGATATGGCGGTGCGCTGGATCGCGGTCCGCCACGCCGATGACCATGTGCACATCATCGCCACCCTGGCCCGCCAGGACGGACGGCGGGTCTGGCCCCATAACGACTTCTGGCGCGCCGGGGAAGCCAGCCGCGAAGTGGAAGCCAAATACGGCCTGTCGGTCACCGCGGCGTCCGACCGCACCGCCGCCAAACGGGCCAGCTACGCCGAAACGCAGAAAGCCGCCCGCCGCGGGCAGGGCGAACCGGCCCGGTACACGCTGCGCCGCTCAGTGCGGACCGCAGCCGCCGGCGCCACCAGCCTGAACCAGTTCTTCGAACTGCTTCGCGACGACGGGCTGCTCATCCGCGAGCGTCGCAGCGAACGCAACCCGGAACAGATCACCGGCTACGCGGTGGCGTTGCCTGAGTCGGTCGACCCCGGCGGCAAGCCCATCTACTTCGGCGGCGGGAAACTCGCCGCCGACCTCACCCTGCCCAAACTGCGCCGCCGCTGGGACATCGCCGCACCACAAGTCGGAGGCAACGGTGCGGGCGTCGACGGCCAGGCTGCGAACCAGGGACCGGGCGCGGCGGCAGGGTCGGCGTCGGACAGTGCTACCGGCCGCCCGGGTGAACGACTCGGCAGGGACCGGCACCGGCTCACCCCGGAGGAGCGGTCCCGGATCTGGGAGCAGGCCACGGCAGCGGCGGCCCGCGCCACCGAGCAGGTGCTGGCCGGCGCTGACAGCGACCCCCGGGCAGCGGCGGACGCGGCGTGGGCCGCTGCGGACTTCCTCAGCGCCGCTGCCCGGGTTGTCGAGGGCCGCCGCGGTGGGCCGCTGACGGTCGCCAGCGGCGAATACGAACGCGCCGCCCGCGAACTGTGGGGCCGCATCCCGCAGCCGTCGACGGCGGGCCAGGGACTGCGCGCCGCGGCCGTCCTGCTTACCACCGCCCGATTCGTCGGCCGCCACGAAAACAAACAGCTACTCGCCCTGCTCGCCCAACTCGCCGCCCTCACCGACGCCGTCACCCGGCTCCGAGAAAACCAGCACCGCGCCGCCCAAGCCGCCGCCGCACGCCGCGCCGTCGAACAACTCCATCTCACCAGCACACAACGCGACAGTGTGCGGGCCGGATCGGCCGCAGCCGGCGCTACCCGTGCGAAACAAGGACCGACCTTTGATCTCCGCCGCTCCCACCCAGGGCCCGAGCAAGGGGTCGGGAACCCACGCCGCGGGACGAGCCGGTAGAGCGCCGCGGTCACCTGTCGCCGAGTGGAAGTCCAAGGACCGGCTTTTGCGGACATCGGTGGCAGGCGGTCAGAGCGGGCCGGCGCTCAAATCGGCTCACAGCGGCGTCGATAGCCGTGAATGGAGACCACCTCGTCCCGAGCGATAGCTGGGGTTGTGTGCGCATCGCATCGTCCGTGATTGTCGTTCGACATGCCGATGAGCGGGGTCATCGTCGGGCACGCGACTAACGGCGAAGTGATGCCGCATTAGCCGGGTGAGCCACGGAGAAGGCGAGCGACGTATCTTTCGCCCGTGGGGCTGCGGTTCACGACGCGCGGATCGGACTCGCCGTGGGTCGACTCCGTGTGGACATGCACGAGCGAGCAGGTCACTGCGATGACGTCCGTCGCAGGGGTGCGTTGGGGCCTGGTGTTCTGGGAGCAGGCTGGCCGGCCGTACGCGGGTATCACCGGTCCCGAGACTCTGACCAGCACAGCGCCGGTGCCGGAGGGCGCGACCTTTACGGGCATCGACTTCGCCGTGGGCACCTCGTTGCGGGCCGTGCCCACGCCGGCGCTGGTCGACCGCGGCATCGGGCTCCCCGACACCACGCGCCGGACGTTCCGGCTGGACGGCGCGCGCTGGGAGACGCCCGGCCCCGACGATGCCGAGGCCCTGGTCGAGAGTCTCGTCCGGGCCGGGATCGTGGTTCGTGACCCGCTTCTCGTCGAGGTGCAGCGGGGTCACCGCCCGGCGGTCTCGGGGCGCACGGTGGAACGCCGGTTCCGCGCTGCGACTGGACTGACGCAGGGCGCCGTCCGGCAGATCGAGCGGGCCCGCACGGCGGCGCGGCTGCTGGCTGCCGGCGACCCGGCCGCCGACGTCGTTGCCAAGCTCGACTACTTCGACGAGCCGCATCTGGCCAGGACGCTGCGCTCCTACGTCGGACGCACCGCCAGGCAGCTGCGCGAGGGCGCCGGCGACGCGATCGCCCTCGACCTGGATCAGCGTTTGACGTCGTAAACCAGCTTCAGGATCCCGTTCGAGTAGCTCTCCGATTCCCGCAGCGTCAGCATGTGCTTGTCCCGGTCGGCCCGGCCGAACAGGCTCTTGCCGGCACCGAGCAGCACGGGAAAGACGAGCAGGTTGTACTGGTCGATCAGGTCCGCGTCGGACAGCCGCCGAGCCAACTCCGCGCTCCCGTGGATGAAGATCGCGCCGCCCTCGCCCTCCTTGAGCGCGACGACGTCCTCGGTCGAGCGCAGGATCGTGGTCGGCCCCCACCCGTCCACGATGGCGTCGTCAGACAGCGTGGTCGACACCACATACTTGGGCAGCTCCTTGTAGTCGGCGTGGTCCTCCGAGCCGGGCCAGACCGGCGCGAACGCCTCGTAGCTGCGGCGGCCGAACATCAGCGCCGTCGTGTCGGTGAGCTCCTCACCCTTCAGCGACCACGCCTCTGGGACGAACTCAAGGTCGTTCACCACCCACCCGCCGCTGCGGTACTCCTCACCCGGCCCACCGCCGGGCGAGTCCACCACGCCGTCGAGCGACATGAAGCCGGTGTAGACGAGGTCACGCATTGTGCTGTCTCCTCATGTTCGGTCGAGCCGCGCGGTCCACGCTAGATCGCGGCCGCGGCGGCCGTCTTGGACGGAAACGACAGCGGTTCCAAAACGCGTACCGGAACAGCGCCGCGGCCGACTCCTCCGTGGCCACGTCCATTAGCGCCGATTTTCGCGCAGGGGTGTTGACCCCCATCGAGTGACCGTAGGAGTGGCTGGGGCGGCTCAAGTTCCCTTGCAGGCGTGGAGTCTTGATAGTCCGTCCTGGGCAGCGCTGCGGGGCGAGTAGGCCCGTTGCGCTGACTAGTCGCCCGGGTTCCCGTTCCTGCTGTGGCTGAAGCTCGGCGCTGACCAGTGCACAACAGTCCCAGATCCCTTAAATGACAGGGATGTAGTTCCATTGCTCGGCGCGGTGTCTTGCTTCGCCGTGCTGAACGCGCTGAACTGAATCCATCGACCAGTCAGCGAATAGCCCTCAGCCTCCGGTGCGACCGGGAGGTGAGTTCTTCACCTCCCCCACCCACCCCGGCCAGCGCCGCTACGAAGCCTTACGGGCCTACCTTCATGACGGACAGGCCGCGGCGGTGGTGGCCCAGCGGTTCGGTTACACCACGGCGGCCCTGAACTCCGCGGTCCGCGACTTCCGGGCCGGCGGTCAGGAGTTCTTCCTCACCGTCACCCCCGGGCCCAAGAACGCGCCGGGTAAGGACGCCGCCCGGGCCAGGATCATCGAGCTGCGTGCCGATGGCCACTCCATCGACGAGATCGCCGTCGCGCTGTCCGCCGACGGACTGGCGCTGAACCGGACCGGGATCGCCGAGGTGATCGCCGAGCATGGGTTGCCGCGGCTGTGGCGGCGTCCGGACATCGTGCGGGGCGGGCCCCGGCGGGAGGTGCTGCCCCGCGCCGAACTGCTCGACTTCGCCCAACTGCCAGAGCGGTCGGCGACCACCATGGCCGGCCTGCTGCTGACCATCCCAGACCTACTCGCCCTTGACCTACCTGCACTGGTCACCGCGGCCGGCTACCCCGGCACCCAGGTGATCCCAGCCGTCAACTACCTGCTTTCCCTGCTGGCCCTCAAGCTCACCGCCACCCGCCGCGTCAGCCACGTCGAAGACCTCGCCGCCGACCCCGGCGCCGCGCTGTTCGCCGGACTCACCGCACTACCCAAGACCACCGCCCTGACCAGCTACTCCTACCGGCTCTCCCACGCCAAGCAGGCCGCGTTCCTGACCGCCCTGGACAAGGCCACCCTGGCCACCGGGCTGGCCACCGGAGAAGCGGTCAACCTGGACTTCCACGCCGTCATGCACTGGGGACAAGATCCGGCACTGGAAAAGCACTACGTACCAAGCAGATCCCAACGCACCCGCTCAGTGCTGACCTTCTTCGCCGAAGACGCCGACAGCCACACCCTGCTCTACGCCAACGCCGACCTGTTCAAAGCCACCCAGAACAATGAGGTTCTCGCGTTCGCCGACCACTGGCACACCGTGACCGGCCACGACCCGAAGCTGCTCATCATGGACAGCAAAGTCACCACCCAACCCGAGCTCGGCAAACTCAACACCCGCGGCATCACCTTCATCACCTTGCGGGCCCGCACCCCCAAGCTCACCGCCGCCCTCCACAACCTGCCCGCCAAGGCCTGGACCGCAATGACAATCGCCCGCGCCGGCGGCAAGACCCGCCGAGTCCACGTCATCGACGACCCGACCGCCACCCTCCACAGCTACCCCGCCACACTGCGGCAGATCGCCGTCGCCGGCCTCGGTCACGACGAACCCACCATCCTGATCACCAACGACATGACCAGCCCCGCCAAGAAGATCATCGAGCGGTACGCCCGCCGGATGAACATCGAACAGCGCCTCGCCGAATCGATCCGCTCCTTCGGCCTGGACGCCCTCGCCGGCGCCGTCCCGCTCAACATCGACCACGACGTCGTGCTGACCGTGCTGGCCCACACCGTCTGCGCCGCCATGCGCCGCCGACTCCCCGGCTACGCCACCACCACCCCCGACATCCTGCAACGCCGGTTCCTGCAAACCAGCGGCGAGATCCTCAACCGCGGCGACGAGATCATCATCCGCCTCAACCGCCGCGCCTACTCACCCGTACTACGCCAAGCCGAACTCCCCACCGTCACCGTCCCCTGGTGGGGCAACCGACGACTCAGCTACCAGTTCACCTGAAACTAGGGGAGAACTCGCTGCGTGAAAATCGGCGTTAGTCAGCCAGGCCAGGGTTCGGTCCACGACCCCATCGACCTGGGTGAACGGCGAAGCCGCGTTGGTCGGCGGGTTTGCGCACAATCTCGACGGTGGTCTTCAGCGTGCTGTTCGCCCAGTCGACGAACCGGCCGGCAACAGGCCAGCGGTGTCGGTGACGATGAACCGCTTCCTTCCGTTGATCGCGTGGGGGAGGTCCGACTGCCTGGAGGCCAGTGGAGTGCTGTGGCGAGGGTTGGATGGACAAGAAATGGACTAAAGATCTTGGGCGACAGCTCGCATGAACTGGGTTTCGTCGGGGGCGTATGACTCTCAGCGCGCATCCGACGAGCTGGTGGAGGCCACGTCGTAGAGGTCGATGGCATTGCCACCGGCCACCCGCGCCGCTGTCTCTGGGGTGAGCGGCTCGACGAACCGACGAAGGGAGTCCTGCCAGTTCGCCGGGTGATCGGGGTGCGGGTAGTCGGTGGCCCACAGGAAGCAGTGGGCACCGACGTGGTCGATGATCAACGGGGCCGCCGTCTCGTCGGGGTCGCACGAGATGAACGACTGGCGCCGGAAGTAGTCGCTCGGCGCCATCGTCAGTGACACCAGGTGACGGAACAGCGTCTCGCCCGCCAGCACGTCCATGCGGTCGAGGAACGAACCGATCCATCCGGCGCCCGACTCGAGGACGCCGACGCGCAAGCCCGGGAAGCGCTCGAACGTCGAGTAGGCGAAGAACGTCGAGAACGCCTCCTGCGCGCTGTAGCGCGCCGACACGTTGGACATGAACTGGGCGCCTGCATCGCCGATGCCCGGCGTGCTGTCCATGCTCGAGAACCGCCCGAGCGTGTTGGCGAAGGGTGGCTCATACCCAGGGTGGATCCCGATCGGAACGCCGACGTCCTGGGCCGCCTTCCACAGCGGGTCTAAGCGCGGGTCGCCGTGCGGAACCCGGTTCCACGTGAACGGCAACATGAACGCGGCGCGGCAACCGTCGGCGACGGCGCGTCGGAGCTCGACGGCGGCGAGCTCGGGATCGTTTAGGCTCAGCTGGGCGACCGCGACCAGGCGTCCGCCGGAGTCGCGACAGAAGTCGGCGATCCAGCGGTTGTAGGCGCGCGTGTAGGCATCAGCCAGCTCGGCGTCCTCGACGACCGATGGCCACACGATGCCGATGGTCGGATAAAGCACGACGCCGTCGAAGCCTTCCTTGTCGCAATGGGCGACGCGGTCAACGGGGTCGCATGCGCCGAACGGCATCACGTCCATGTAGCGGCGATCAGGGCTGGGCTTCGCACCTTCCTCACCCATGCTCCCGATGAGCGCAATGCCGCCCGGGCTCAAGCGGTCGAACGGCTGGTTGTCGATCATGACGACCTCGAGCCCGTCCTCGTTCACCTCGAGGCGAATGGCACGGTCGAGGTACTTCGCCTCGAGGTACTCCTCCCACAGCGTGGCCGGCTCCAGCACGTGCCCGTCGGCATCGACGACGTGCTCGGCGATCTTCCCCATAGCGCCCATCAAAGCGCGTCACCCGTGGCCACGTCGACCACCGGTTCCAGTTCCAGTGATGTCGCCGCCGCGTGCTCTTCCTCGACACCGAGGGCGGCCCGCACCACGGTGAGCCTGTCGACACGGTGGGCATGGTGGGCCGTCAGGGACTCGAACCCCGAACCCGCGGATTAAGAGTGCCTTGGAGGGGGGTCCGCGACCGTCCGCTCCCGTGCATAGCTGCCGGTCAGTTGGCTGTCAGGGCTGCTACGGACGCGCTCGGATCGCGCTGGATGCGCACAGCTGGCCACCACGGTGGCACCATTTGAAGATCACTCATGAGTTCCACCGGCGTACCGCTCGCCGAGACTGTCTTGAGCGCCTGGGCCGAGCCGAGAGCCACGCCGGATCTGTGGCTGGCGGTGGTGGTCGCGGGTCCGAGCTGCGCGGTGCAGGCCGTCGTGCGTCGATGTCAAACATCAACTGTGCGATGGCCGCGCTGGTTCACCGGGTGCACTCAGGCTGGCCTCCTGTGCCAAGTCCCCTAATCCCTAACGAACCTCGAGAGGACGTCGGCGGGGATGTGTACGTATTTGAGCGCGCCGTTGCTCAGGAGTCCGGTAGCGTCGCCTCCGATTTCACCCTGCGCGACGCGGCGCCGCCAAGGCGACGGATTCGTTAAATGCCCGTCACGGCCCGGCCTCGCTCCAGCGCCCGGGTTCGCGTGCCAGAGGGGAACGGCCGTCGAGTACTAGGCCGGTGGGCCGTGAAGCCTCATTCGGGGATTCCCAGCCAGCCGCCGGGCGGGCACCCCGGCGACCTCAGAATGCCTGGCATTGTTGACTTCTTCGCACCATGCCACCGCAGCCAGGTTCACCGCCGACAGGTCATGAGGCTGGCCGTCCAGGACGCCCAACGGGACCATCAGATCGGTTTGGCGTAGCTGACGAGATTCTCCACGATCGTGAGCGCAGCGGATTGAGAATTCTCTGTGCGGGCACCCTGGTTTCACCAGTGCGGCAGATCCGCTGCCGCCGAGTTCTACGGAGCCAGCATGATCACGCTTGGCGTCATCCTGCTAGTTATTGGCTTCATCGCCACGATCCCGGTCCTCTGGTCGCTCGGCATCCTGCTCGTCGTCATCGGAGTCATCCTGGAGCTGTTGGCCACCGCCGGTCGGGCCGTCGGAGGACGCCGCCACTACTACTGATCAACTCAAGGCTGACTGTGGGTCGGGTCAGCCGCCAACTGGTCCCAGCCGACGAGGTTGAGTCGCGGGCCAACGCCGAGGCAGGTTGCCTCGAGTAGTCGCTGGGCGGGTCTGCTTGGTTGGCTGATGAGCAGCGGTGGCTCGTGACACCCACGGCGGCGACGGGCGGCTTCCACCAACGGGCGTACGCCGCTGGAGTCCAGGAACGTCACGTCGCTCATGTCGACCTGCAGCATCATCGCGGGCATCTGTTCGAGGGCGTGTAGTACCCGTGTCAGTTGAGCCACGGCGGTGAGGTCGATGTCGCCGTTGAGTTGGAGTTGGGCGGTGTGCAAGCCGACGGTGATCGTGTAGGCGGCATCGCTTTGCTGGGGGCGTGGGCTGACCGGGGTCATGGGTCGCTCCTGAGAGTCAGTTGCCGGCTGTCGGCTTGCTGAGCCCGTCGTGGACGTCGTCGGTGCTGCAGCTGGTTTGGTGTCTGCAAGCTGCTGACGCACTAATTCGGAGGGGCGCGGCGTCTCGTCTTGCCGGAGCGGAGGACTGCGGTGTTGAGCCACGGATGTTCCTCCTGCGCAGCGCGGAGACAGGCGTTCTCCTGCTCCAGGAGAAGGACCATGCCGATGCCGGCGAGGTTGAGTCCGGCGGCGAGCAGTTCATTGATGCGACGGAGCCGGTCGAGGTCGCGTTCGCTGTAGCGGCGGGTGCCGCCGTCGGTGCGGGCGGGCTGAAGTAGCCCGTGCCGTTCGTAGGCCCGCAGGTTCTGCACGCCCATGCCGACGAGTTCGGCGGCGGTAGTGATGCCGTACAGCCCGCGATCGTCGGGTGGGCCGGTGAGATCCATTACCAAGTCGGCCTTTCAACGTCAATCAGGTCTTGCATCAGCGTGCGGCAGCTGCTATATGAAATCTATAGCGCACACCACAGATCAAATCAAGGAATCTGTGGACCGGAAGGAGCATCCCCGAGCAGATGGAGGTGGACATGATGCTGATGCGCACCGATCCATTCCGCGAGCTGGACCGGCTGACCCAGCAGGTATTCGGAACCATGGGCACGACGGCCCGTCCGGCGGCGATGGCGATGGATGCCTGGCGTGACGGGGAGGAGTTCGTCGTCGAGTTCGACGTGCCCGGTGTGGACGCCGACTCGATCGAACTGGACGTAGAACGCAACGTGCTCACCGTGAAAGCCGAACGCCCGGCGCGCGAGGACAACGTTGAACTGATCGCCGCCGAGCGACCGCGCGGCAAGTTCAGCCGGCAGCTGTTCCTGGGTGAAACCCTCGACACCGAACACGTCACGGCCAGCTACGACGCTGGGGTGCTGACCCTGCGCATCCCGGTGGCCGAACGTGCCAAGCCCCGCAAGATCGCCATCAGCAGCAACGGCAACCACCAGACTATCGACGCCTGAAAGAACGGCCGCTCGTCGGAACCGGGGAATGCCCTCCACCAGGAGGCCGACCTCCTTCACCCTGACCGCCCGCCTGCCTCGCTGACCGACCCTGGGGCAACGGCGCCCAGCGGCAGCGACAGGCGGGCACCCGACGAGCGCCTCACACCTGATTAGGGATTAGTCGCCGATGGCGGCGGTAACTATTGCTCTGCAATGCATCGGAATCTCGTAGCTGCGCTACTGGCTGAGCAGCCAGCCGCTCGCTCTGGATCGCCCAACCCGGGCGTTAGGACATGCGAGGTTGAGATGGAATATCGCCAAGACCTGGAAAGGCTCCTGCTGGACGGCCTCCCCGAGATCGAACGAGAACACGTCATCGAGGCCATGGACCGGACGACCGAAGAAAAATTGCGGCACAAGCGGGGGAGCGGGTCCGATGCCGCTTCGGGCCTCGTGCAGGACCGGGCGGCCACCGCTTGCTGACGCACCCGCATGAGGTTGGCGACGCCGGTGCCCCCACCCATGTCGGCAGCCCGCAGGGAGGCGGTTCAGCGCCGCTGTCAGACGCCAACTGCTACGAGAGGAGGCTCCTCCATCCGCATCGGTCCAATCCGATCTAACCTCACCCGCGTGCGGTGAACTGGCCTGTACGAACGGCCGCTGTTTCGCTAAACGTCCTCCGTGACGATAGTTGTCCGGCCATACGGGTAGGTCAAAGTTCTGCCGCCGTCGCAGTCCGCCCTAGGAGATGATCGGAATGTTGGCAGACGTCGTGATCGCGATCGTAATCGTGGCTGTCGCAGCAGTATTGGGTCTGGTTGTCCATCCGCTGTTGTGGTTCGTTGCCGTGCTGGCCATCTTGTTACTGGTTGGCCGCCACAGCGGTGGCCGTCGCCGCAGCGTTCTCTAGAAGCTCGACACCAGCGTCCTTCCGGAACCCGCTGGTCCTGCTGCACCTGCTGTGCGGCCACCGGTTCTCGCGCCGGACGTGTGACACGGCGCAGTCCGGCGCCCCCCGGGGTTTCGTGCACTCAGCCACCGCATCAGCCGCTGCCGGGCCGGCGCACCTTTCTCCTTACTTCATTTTTCATGCGTCCTGAGCGACGCGTCGCCGGGCCATGAATGCAGGGTCGTGATCGTCGTGGACAATCTTCAGCAGAAATCGCTAACTTTATCGTTCGTTGCTCCAGCTGGCGTTCTCAGTGCCGGCGAGGATTGCCAACGTCCGCCGCTGAACCGTAAGGAGCGCCGGTTCCAACGGCGACTCCAGCAACGCCGGGCAGCGGCCTCGAGAAGAGGTTTCCCAGCCTAGGGAAGAGGCGTCGAAGTAGCGCGACGTTTGCCACGAACGGGCACGTCTGATTGCTCCCTGGCAGGTTCCGCCGCGCGAAAAGGCGTCTACGCCGACACCCTGTGGTCGGCGTCGTGGTCGAGGTGGGGGCAGGCTCCAGCATCCGGGCCGACTGGATCCCCACCATCATCGACTACCTGTATCTGTCGACGACCAACAGCAGCGCGTTCAGCCCGACCGACACGATGCCGCTAACCAGCCGAGCGAAGGTCCTCATGGGCATCCAGGCGACTGCGGCTCTGCTGACCTCTCTGCTGGTTATCGCCCGAGCCGTTTCCGCTCTGCAGTAGAGGGTGTGCTCGGCTCAGAGCCGGGTCGCAGTGACGCCGAGCTACCGCCGCCCCCTGCTGGCCGAGGGCCTTCCGGGTGGCCCGGGGCAGGTTCGCGAGGGATCGCTTCTGGCGTGCCCCCGCCTGAGCTTTCTTGACGTTGGCTTTGGCAGCGTTCACTTGCTTGGTGCTCGCCACGGGGTGATTACCTCCCAACGGCCTTCTCGAGTTCACCTTTCGTCATACGCGAGCGGCCCGAGATGTTGCGTCGCTTCGCCTCGGCATACAGCTGTGCCTTGGTTCTGCCCCCGGACCCGCGATGGGAACGCAGCCCGCCGCGCCGGCCCGAGGAGATGTCCTTCGTCGAGGTGCGGCTCGATTGCGCCGACTCGCCGCTGCGAGCACGTTCCTTGTTCACGGTGCGGGCGGCGATCTCTTCAGCGACGCCCTCACCGCGCCCACGCTCCCGCAGGCCCTCTTTGATGTGTTCGTACTGCCGTTCCCGGTTGGATGACCGCGCTTGCTCCGGCATCTGCACACCTCCTCAACGAGCTGACGATCGCCTCTTCTCGGCGTTGTCACGAGGCCTCATCTGGGCGCGTACCCATCCCTTCCGGACGTATTCCGCCCTCGTTCCTGAGGATGAGTCACGAAGCAGCGGGAACGCTGGCGACATGAAACGACGCACCGAGGACGACGAGGTTCCCGAGGACACCCACGTTGCCAACGCCCGGCCAACCAACGCGGGCGATCCGCAGGAGCACGAGAACACCACCGGGCCAGGCGGAAATGGCGAATTCGTCGGCCGCATTCAGGGTCAGGACGAGGGACACGCCGGCGAGACCGGAGCTGAGCGTAGCGGCCGCCGAACACGGAGGCGGCAGCTGAGTCCAGCGGCAGGCTCGCGTTGGCCACCGGCAAGAGGATTGGGCGGCGCGCCAGCGGCGCGCCGCCCAATCCCCACCAGGCTGAGCTTTTGAACGTCTACCGGAAAACGAAGCGACGGTGCTTGTGCGGCTGCTCGGTCATCGTCTCGTCCGACACGTCGCCGGACACCGGCCGCTCAGTGACTCGGCGAGCAGTGGTCTCGGTACCGACGGCTGACTCGTCGCGATAGGCCGGCGTAGCCGTACCGACCGGCACCTCGGACGCGACCGGGGTTCTCGTCCCCAGCGGGGCAGCGGTCTCCGCGGGCGCGGCGTCGGGCATGACGATCGTTCGCTCAGCTGCCGCAGATGCCAGCTCCATGTCACGAACGCCGACGACGCTGAACCGTCCGGCAGCCATGGCGGCGAACAGGATGATGGCTGCGCCAAGCCCATAGAACATGCCGATGTTCTCTACCGCGACGTCGGTGCGGTTGCCGACGGGAGTACCAAGATAGTTCGCGCGCCAGATCGGAGCCAGCAGCGGTCCGACGACGTACCAGGCACCGGCAGCGATTGCTGACCACGCTGCGAGGTAGGCGACCACGCGATGCGAGGTGAACAGCAGGAGCAGGCCGGCGAAGAACGTGACACCACCCGGCAGCACCTGAAGCCAGAAGCGGGCGGCGGTCCACGTCCACGTGTGGTTGGGCGTGTAGGCGTAGTTGAAGTACGGGCCGACAAAGGGAATCAGCGCGCCCCAGGCGCCCAGCAACACCAGGCCGAATCCGGTCAGTGCACCACGACTACGTGGGGTGACGGTCCGGCGGAGGCCTCGGTTTGCGTATCTGTGGGGACCAGTCGTTGTTGCCATGTCAAGGCTCCCTCCATCGACCTGCGAATAGTTGTCGCTTCGGTTGGTCTACCCGATGCAGCGGAACCGACACCGCCTGCGACGCTGCGCACCGATCACGCCGCGGTGCCTGCTTGCCGCAGGAAAGACCCGAAACCGCCCTCGACCCTGGCTTGGCGCCGTCCGCTGGTGACGACTGGGAGCTCGCCGGTCCGCAGAACTCGTCGCCCCGCGGCCTCAAACGCCGAGATCAACTGCTCGTCCTCGGAGAGCGCGATAGGCGCGATTCCGCCGACCACGCGATAGGCGTCCCCGCGAAAGCCCAGGTTCACACCGTGGACATGCCGATGACCGTCTCGGCTGTCGTAACCGGCGCGCCACACAGCACGTGTCTCAGCGTTATGGCCGTCCCAATCGCCGACGCGCACGGTGCCGGCGATCGCCTCCCATCCGAGGGCGGCCTGCTTCAGCATGCCCGCGAGCCAGTTCGACGGGACAACGGTGTCGGCATCGGTGGTGGCCAGCCAGGTCTGACTGTCGAGCACGCCTGCCGGACGTGACTGCAACAGCCGACCGAAGCCCGAACGACGCGCGGCGCCGACGTTGCGTTCGTGGACCGTCAACGTCGGCACCGTGCCGGCAGCAGTCCGGCTTGCGTCGGTGCAGGAATCCAGCACCACCAGCAATTCGACCGGCACCGACACTGCGGCGGCCGCAGCCGCCAACCCTGCCAGGCAGCCGGGAAGCAGTTCCTGCTCGTTGTGCGCGGGGACGACGACGCCGACCCAGCTGATCTGCGTGGTGCTCATGCGAGGCCGGTGCGCTCGGCGACGGAACGCGGGGCGGGCGGCGTGCGCAAGTACACCTCTAGCCAGAAATCCCGCTCCTCGTGGGTGACGGTGCGGGCCAGCCCGAGATCGCCAGCGCGTCGCGAGATCCTCTCGTGGACCTCGTCGCCGCTGCCGGGGTATTCCGCAACTGGGTGACGCCAGTGAACTGCGACGAGGGTTCCGCCCGGGTCGAGAGAGGCCGAGGTCAGGTCGAGCAACCGGTGAAAATCCTTGGCATCAAAGTAATAGCCGACCTCCGACAGGATGATGAGATCGAACGTTTCTTCCGGCCAGTCGCCTGGAAGCGTGCGCCGCTGGACGCACACCCCAGGAAGCCGCCGGGTGCGCTCGGCGGCAACATCGACGGCGCGCTGGGCGATGTCGACTCCCAGCAGCTCATCGCATCGTGACGCAAGCGCTGCCGTCAGGACCCCCACGGAGCAGCCGACTTCAAGGCCACGGCGGTAGCGCTCGGCGGGAAGCGCGGCCACCGTTAGGCCGTACTTGCGCGTCTCATACCACCGGCTCGCCAGCCGCCACGGATCGTCGTCGGCTTCGTAAAGACCGGTGAAATAGTCCGAATCGAGAGTCATTTCTGGCCCGCCGCCAGGGCGGCAATCCGTTCGAGGTCTCGCTCGGCATGGGTTTGCCGGATGTACACGCCGAGATCGGCGACGCGACGAGCGTGCGCCCGGTCGTTGCACAGCGGCGCCGGGCCCAGCGCCCTGCCGACGCGCTCGATGACTTCGGTCGCAGCGGAATCGATAGCCGCCCGGACGGTGAGTGCTGCGCGCTCGCCGATCTCGCCCGGGTTCTTGTCCATCACGTCAGCGGCTTGCCGCAGCAGCGCCGCGCTCGATTCGAGCAGCACCTCGATCGCACCGAGATGGGCCACCGCGTGCGGATGCGCGCGCCCTGCCGCCACCGCCTCGTACAGCGGTAGAGCGACACCGACAGCGCCGCCCCACCAGACGGCCGCAACACCGACAGCGCCGTGCCAGAAGCCAGCCTCGACAGGTAGCCGTCGGGCTTGCCGACAAGTGTTGCCGGCGCGTCGATGAATTCGACCGTCTCGGTCGCCGTACCCGCGAGTCCGACCGACTGCCAGGTCCCGGTCCGCGGCCGGGCCGTGGCCGACTCGAGCGCGACGGCCCACAGCCCCGGCCCATCGGGGCCGGGCGCGGTGACGAGCGCATGAGTGCAGAGCCGGGCTCCCGAGCACCAGGGCTTGGCCCCGCTGAGGAAGTGACCCCCTTCGCGAGCCTGCGCCCTCACGGTCGCCTGCGGCCCCTCAGCCGCCCACACTGCCCAGCGTTGCCGGGGTTGCGGCGCGGGTCCGTCCAGCTCGGCCAAGATCGCGACGGCATCGGTATGGGCTTCGATGAGCCTGCCGAGTGCGAGATCCGTCACGCCGACCGCTGCCAAGCCACTCAGACGCGCCAGGGTGCGGCCGCCGGCAGGCAGCGGGAGGTCAGAAGCCACGTCCGCGATCGACTCGAAGGTCATGCCGGCACCGCTGGGCTCGTCGAGGTCGAATCCGACGGCCCGGGTGTGCCGAACCGCATCACGTGCGGCCTGGCCCAGCACCTGCTCCCGACCGGAGGCGTCGTCACTCGTCGCCAGAGAAGGGGGCACAAGCCCTTGACTACCCGGCTGCGAGAAGTCAAACGCCGGTCATGCTTTCCGCCAGGGCGGGCATGTTCTGTCGATGAGTGCGTTACCGCTACCGGATCACCCCGCGGCCGTATTGTTCGACATCGACGGCACGCTGGTCGACTCGAACTACGTTCACGTCGTCGCGTGGATGTATGCCTTCCAGTCGGCCAGCCGCCACGTCGAGTCCTGGCGCATCCACGAGGCGATCGGCATGGACTCCGGAAAGCTGCTGGAGCGGCTGCTCGGTGACGAGGCCGCGACGCTCGGCCGTCAGCTCAAGGAAGAGCACGGCCGCCGCTACGCCGAGTTCTCCCCGCTGCTGCAACCGTTTGACGGTGCCCGTGAGCTCCTGCGTGCCGTCGCCGGCCGCGGCGTCAAGGTCGTCCTCGCGACGTCCGCCCCTCCTGAAGAGCTCGAACGCTTGCGCGACCTGCTGGACGTCGAGGACGCCATCGACTCGGTGACCAACGCCGAAGACGTTGGCACTGCCAAGCCCGCGCCGGACATCGTTCAGGTCGCGCTGGAACGATCCGGCGTCGGCGCCAATGAGGCCATTTTCATCGGCGACGCCGTGTGGGACGTGCGGGCTGCGAACGACGCCGGCGTCACCTGTATCGCCGTCACCAGTGGCGGCGTCCACGAAGCCGAGCTGCGCAAGGCGGGCGCCGCCGCGCTCTGTCCGACGGTTCGGGACCTGCTCAACCAGTACGAGGCCGATCAGCGGGCGAGGTCGATCTCCGAATAGAGCGGGTGGGCGGCGGTCAGCACGCCGCCCCGAGCGCACACCCCGGCTGCTACGGCAGGGTCGAGCGAGAAATTTGGCCTTGGATCCGGCCGGTTCAGTCGCACCCAGGACGTCGTCGATCAGCTCAGCGATCTCGCGGAGGTCATCCCCCCGCGGATCAAAAGACGCTCCGTGGGCCGTCCGCAGCGATCCGCCGGGAGCCATCGGTGCTGGTCAGCGCCCCGCTGCCGTCCTACTGGTCCGCCGTCGTACGGGCGGATTCGTTGGCCTGGCTGCCACCGTGGGTGCCAGCGCTAACCTCGAGACGGCTTACCAGACCGTCTGCCCGATCCTCGATTCACCAAACGCAACGCGGTCGGGCCTTGGACACGTGCAGCGGCGCAGTCACGCGTCTTGCTTGTGTCTGTAGCGCTGTCGTGCGGCTTCGCCTGAGGTGCCTATCAGGGTGCCGATGAAGGCCCAGGAGTAGCCGTTCTGACGGGCTTGATCGACGGCGTCTTTGACCGCTCGTTCGGCGTCGGATCTGGCCAGCACCGCTTGGCGTAGCGCGGCGAAGGCGGCGGGGTCTCGTTCGTCGCCCGGGGCTGGTTCGTAGTCCTCGAACCGGGCTGCGAGTTCGTCGGCGTGGTCGAGGATGTCTTGCACGGTGCGGGGCATGGTCATCACCTCAGGAACTTCTCGCGTGCTCTCATGGCGTGGACGATGACGGGAGCTGGGATGCCGTCCACGACACCGATCTCATAGACGATCGCGGCAGCATTGGCTCCGATGATCATCGTGAATCCATCGTCGAGGTCGAAGACCCGGATCGGGTTCGCATACGCGTGGAGGATGTCGTCGTCACTTACTCCATGTTTGCGTGCGCTTTCCGCGATTATCGGGTCGCCGCCCACGCCACCAAGTTAGCTTGTGGACAAGCTGAAGGCAAGCTAACTTGTGGGCTCGCTGGCTCGGGCGGAAGCCCGCCACTCGAAACCTCCCATGGCGTGCCAGAAGTTGACGCGCTGATACGCAGCATCGGGCTGCGGAGCCAATGGCGAACGGGCCGGGCAGTGTGGTCGTAGGTGAGCCAGTCCCGGCAACTGGACGTGCGACGCAGAAGCCCAGTGACGCCGTTCATCAAAATCGCGGGCGGCACTTCTGACGCGGCCTACGTCGTGTGCGGCGTGGCTGCCAACTGGCTGCCGAGGCACCTCGCCGGGCACTGCCTGCGAAGACCAAACATGCAGTTCAACAAGGTGGGCCGTAGTTACCACAATACGAACCCTGCACCGCTGCTCGAGGGTCCGGTGATCGTCATGAGCGCAAGCGGCACGGTGCGCCGATGAGACGTCGGTACTCGATGGTTCGCGGGCGCTTTGGCGAAGGCCGGACGAGTCAGACTGCTTTTCTCGTGAAGCCCGGCAACCTCGGTGGGGGCCCGCCTATACCGCACCCGGTCCCTAGAGCTAAATGCCTGGTCAGGCGGTTGGGCCGAGTAATGGAACCCCACACGTCGGTTGGCGTATCGACGAGCTCGACAACCTGGTCTGGGGTTGTCGACGCGATCTACGCCACCGGAGTCGGCCGACGACGTCCCGTAGAGCGGGCCCGAGCGAAATTCTTCACCGGTCGGGTCTGCCGAGACTGGCCCGCAGCTGGCCTATCTTCGACCGTCGCCAAGCGACGCTGGTCCCGCTCGTGGGACTGATGGGGCGGCCAACTCGAGTGACCGGCTGGCTGCAGTCAGTCAGCGACAGCTGCTCGCTGCCGTCCACGGTCGGGCTGCGTTGTCCGGGTCGACCCCTTCGAAGTTCACTCATCAGCAGGCCCGGGCACGTTGCGCTTGTTGGGGGTGAGCAGGTGGGGGTCCTGGTCGGTGTTGTCGAGCCCGAAGCTGATGATGCGCCGCGGGTGGATACGGATGACCGGAGCGTCGATGCCAACGTCGTCGGCGGCGAGGAGGGCCTGGCCGTGTCCGCGGATCTCCAGGCAGCGGACACGCCACGGTTGAGTGGACACGATGTCATCAACGACGAAGGCGACGTGTCCGTTGTCAGCGACGTTGCGGAATTTGCGGCTGCTGGCCATGTTGAAAGCGCCGATATCAATCGTCGCCGTTGTCGGGTTGTACACAAACCCCACCGGGGCGACCTGCAGGGTGCCGTCCGGCTGCACGGTCGCCAACCGTCCGAGCTGCACGGTGGCGAGGTAGTCGAGCTCGCTCTGAGTGAACGACATGGTCGCGCCTTTCGTCATTTCGGTCGCCGTCGGCGAGCTCGCTGATCGGTGGGTCAGGTCAGTTCCGTTCCGTTCCAGATGTCGCAGCGAGAAGCAGGTCACGCCCAAGGCATGGGCTATCGACTGAGTAGCGTGCCTGCGAGCAGCCGCGCTACCTGGATGGGGCCGGGTTGGCTCTTGTCGTTCATTACACTGAGCACGGAGGTTGTCCCGGCTCTCGTGGAAGTTTGAGGTGGCGGTCCCCCGCCTGAGACCTGCCTGATGGTAGGGCTCGGGTGTCCGACCAAGAACGCCACGAGACAGGGGACCGCTGTGAGCAAGAACTATCAGAAGAGCGCGCAGAAGGACACTCCCGGCACGCAGGTTTCGGTGCCGGAGCAGGTGACGATCGCGCTGGCCGAGTTGACCGGGCAGGTTCAGGAAGGGCTGCTGTCGTTGGCGGTCGCGACCGGGCTGGCGGTGATGGGCCAGCTGATGGAAGCCGACGTCGAGGAGCTGGCGGGACCGAAAGGCGCGCATCAACCGGGCCGGGCGGCGGTGCGGCACGGGTCCGGGCCAGGGTCGGTGACATTGGGTGGCCGGCGGGTGCCGGTGACCCGGCCGCGAGTGCGATCCGCGGATGGTGGCGGGGAACTTCCGGTTGCCTCCTATGAGCTGTTCTCCTCCACCGAGCTGCTGGGCCGCCTCGCGATGGAGAAGATGCTCGCCGGGCTGTCGACACGCCGCTACCCGGTCGGGCTCGAACCCGTCGGGACCGGGGTGGAGCAGGCGGCCACGGCGACGTCGAAGTCGGCGATCTCGCGCCGGTTCGTCGCCGGCACGGAAACGGCCCTTGCCGAACTGATGGGCGCCGACCTGGCCGGCCTGGAGCTGGTCGCGCTGATGATCGATGGGGTGCATTTCGCTGACCATCTGTGTGTCGTCGCCCTCGGCATCGACATCACCGGAGTGAAGCATCCGCTGGCGCTGGTGGAAGGGTCGACGGAGAACACCACCCTGGTCCGGGAACTGCTGGTCGGGCTGCGCGAGCGCGGGTTGGACACCACCCGGCCGGTCCTGGCTGTGCTGGACGGGGCGAAGGCGCTCGCGGCCGGGGTGCGGGAGGTGTTCGACCGGCCGGTGATCGCCCGCTGCCAACTCCACAAAGTCAGGAATGTTCGCGACAAGCTGCCCGAAAAGATGCGCGGGGTGGTCGAGTCCCGGATGCGGGCCGCCTACACCGCCGGGTCCGAACTCGAAGCCAAAGCTCTCCTGGAGAACCTGGCCCGGGAGCTGGACAAGACCCGGCCCGGGGCCGCCGCCAGCCTGCGGGAAGGGCTCGATGAAACGTTGACCGTGCTGCGCCTCGGGGTGCCGCCCACCCTCGCGCGTTCGCTGCGCTCGACAAACGCCATCGAATCCATGATCGGCATCTGCCGGGACCATGCCCGCAACGTCAAACGCTGGCGCGACGGGCAGATGGCGCTGCGCTGGTGCGCCGCCGGGATGGTCGAAGCCTCAGGCCAGTTCCGCCGCGTCAACGGCCATCTGCATCTCGCGAAACTGGCCGCTGAACTTGAGCGCGTCACCACCAAAAATGTCATAGCCAACAAGCACACTGAAACCATCGAAGCCGCCTAAACGATCAACGGGCCGCTACCGAAGTTCCACGGAACTCGGGACATCCTCCTGAGCACGACCTGGTCTGCGCCTGCGTCGAGGTGCTGGCGGACCCGGTCAGTGATTGCGTCGGCGTCACCCCAGACCACGAGATCATCGACGAGACGGTCGCTCAGCCCGGAAATATCGGTGTCGCTGTAGCCCATCCGGGTGAAGTTGGCGGCGTACCCGCTCACCTGGGACAGGAATCGCAGCGGGGCGCGCGCGGTCTCACGAGCGTGTGCGGGGTCGGTGTCGAGCACCAGCATCTGGGAGACGATCAGCGTGGCGTGCTCGCCGAGGGTCTGTCGGGCGGCGGCCGTGTACTCCGGCGTCACCAGCAGCGTGATCGCGCCGGCGCACCGGTCTCGGGCGAGCTCCAGTTTGCGGGGTCCGAGCGCGGCCAGGATCCGCCGTTGAGGCGGTACCGGAGGGTCGCCGGCGTCCAGGGTGTCGAGGTAGTCGTGCAACGCGGCCAACGACCGCCGCTGCTGAGGGCCGCCCAGACCGACGACGAACCGTCCCGGCGCGCTGACCTGCAGCTCGGCGTACAGCTTGAGGACCGCCTCCGGCTGATAGACGTCGGCCGAGATGAGTGGCGGAGGCGACACCGATCGTCGTGGTGGCTACAGCGATCGTCGTGATCCGCTCCAGGGTGTCGATCTGCCCGCCCCCGGGCGAGTCACCGGCTTGCCGTGGTTCAGCAGTGCGGGCACGGTCATGTGCGTCTTGACGTAGCGGAAACCAGGCGGCCTGCGGGTCCGGTTCGGCGCCATATTGAAGGCGTTGGGCTCTCGGAACAGGCGCGTGAGCGCCAAGGTTCGTACTGCCGGCTAACTGTCTGACGCAGAGCGCCTCGTCGGACCGATGATCCAAGACCGATTGCGCCACCAGACGGACGCGATCTTCCCGGGTCGATCGGGATCGATGACCCATCCGGTCGGGACTGCCCGCAGGACACGCTGCGGGCCGTTACCTACTAGGAGGGGCTATCCCGATGCACACCGATTCACCATTCCGCTTCGCCGCCGTGCTCACCGCACTCACCACGGCGGCGCTCACCGTCGCCGCGCTCGCCGGCTGCGGCAGTTCTGCCGGAGGCTCGAACGGCACCAGCGCGGCCTCACCCGAGACGAGTGCACGGCCACAGGCAGCGCAGACCGCAGCGCCGTCCACGGCGCCGCCCGTCGCGGGCACCGTCAACGTCTTGCGCGTCGACGCCGTCGACTCCGTGTCGAGCATGTCCTACCGGATCAGCGGCACACCCAACGCGGGGCTGGCGACGATCATCTTCACAAACAAGGGCGACGTGGCGCACGAGATCGGCCTGAGCCGGCTCAAGGCCGGTGTCACGCTCGGTCAGATCAAGGCGCTGCTGCTGAGCCATGACCCGGCCGCGGAGCAGAAGGCCCGCAAGCTGCAGGTCGATCCGGACACTGAGCTCGGCGGACCGGGGATCCTCGGCCCCGGCCTGACCGAGAAGGTCACCTTCCCGCTGGCTGCCGGCCACTACGTCGTTACCTGCTTCCTGCCAGGCAAGAACGGCATGCCGCACGTCGCGATGGGCATGATCGGCGAATTCACCGTCGCCGGCTCGCGCAGTGCCGGGGTCGCGCCGCAGGCCAAGGGCACGGTGACCCTGGCCGACGACGGCATCACGCTGCCGGGCGGCTTCAGCGCCGGCGGAACGTTCGAGATCGCGAACACCGGAAGCACACCGCACGACTTCAGCGTCGCCAAGCTGGCCGGCCAGTCGCTGCCCGCGTACTTCCAGTGCGTGGGCGGCTCGTTCGGCAAGGGCACGCCAATCGACAAGTGCCCCGGAACGCTGTCCGGCGGTGTGGGCACCGTCCAGCCGGGCAAGTCGGTCTATCTCACCGTGCCGGCGCTGCCAGCCGGACAGTACGGCTACGTCTCCACCGAGGGCAACGGGAAGGACTTCCAGGCCGGGCTCAACGGGACGTTCACCGTCAGGTAGGGCAGATCGGACGGGCCGCGGGCCAGGATTCGCGGCCCGTCCGATGGATCGCTGACATCCGTCCACGGAGGTGCTTCGATGATCGCCATGACAGCAACGGCGGACACCATTGCTGCGCCCGACCTGCGGGCCTCGGGCGCAGTCGGAGCGGGGTCCCGCCGAGCGAGCAGCGTGCTCGCCGGGACCCTCGCCGGGACCGTGCCGCTGCTGCTCGCCGCCGACGTCGCGCTGCACCTGCACTCGGGCAGCACCTACGTCACCAGCTGGTGGCTGGGCGACGTCGGGCTGGCCGCCACGCTGCTCGTGCCGGGCACGCTCGTCACACTCAAACGACCGGCTAACGCGATTGGCTGGCTGCTGCTGATCGCGTCGTTCACGACCGCACTCTCCGCGGCCGGGCGCGAGTACCTGATCTTCGGGCTCTTCGGCGGCAGCCCGGCGCCGGCGTACCTGTGGATCGGGTGGTTCTCCGACAGCGGCTACGTGTTCTCGATGGGGACGCTGCCGCTCGCACTGATGCTCTTCCCGGACGGGCGCGCGATGTCGCGGCGGGTCCGGCCCCTGCTCGGGCTCCCCGTGCTGTTCATGGCGCTGGCCCTGTTCGGCCAGCTGTCCTCGACCTACGACATCACCGTTCGGGGGCACCTGCTGCGCAGCCCCGCCGAACATCTCGTGCCCGGTGCGCTGGCCAACACCGCAGCGAACGTCGCCTGGCCGGTGTTCGTCGTCTCGATCCTCACCGCCATCGCGTTGATCGTGGTGCGCTACCGGCGCTCGACGGGCGAGACGCGACTCCAGCTGAAGTGGGTGGCTTGGGCGGGATCGATCGCCGGGCTCGAGCTGATCAGCGAGGTGTTCCCGAACAACACCATCGCCCCGGTCACCGGGCCGGTCGCGTCCGCCGTGGTCACCGGGTCGGTGTGCATCGCGATCCTGCGGCACCGGATGTTCGACATCGATCTCGTCATCAACCGCACCGTCGTGTTCGTGATGCTGTCCGCAATCGTCGTGGGCGGCTACCTGGGCCTGGTGGTCGCCCTGAGCGCCGCACTCGGCCAACCGGTGCATCTCGGTCCCGGGCTCGCGGCCGCGGCCGCCGTCGCGGTGGCCTTCGCGCCGGCCCGATCATTCGTGCAGCGTCGCGTCGACCGGCTGATGTACGGCGAACGCGACAACCGTACCGCGTCATGACCCGGCTCGGGAAGCGACTGGAGTCCGATCAGGGCAGCGGTGAGCTCGCGGTCGTGGTCGACACGATCACGCAGACTCTCAAGCTGCCCTACGCGGCCATCTTCGACGCCTCCGGTGCGCCGCTGGCGAGCACCGGGGCGCCCGGTACGTCGGTCGTCGAACATCCGCTGACCTACCAGGGCGCGGCGGTCGGGCACCTGCTCGTGTCGCACCGCGCGGGCACGACCGGCTTCTCCGCCCAGGATCACCGTCTGCTCACCGACCTCGCCCGCCAGGTCGGGGCCGCGGTGCACGCCGTCGGGCTCTCGGCCGAGCTCCAGGCCTCTCGTCGCCGGCTGGTGAGCGCGAAGGAGGAGGAACGGCGGCGGCTGCGGCGTGACCTGCACGATGGGCTCGGCCCCAAGCTCGCCGCCGTCGGCCTCAAACTGGATGCCACGAAGGTCATGGTCGACCGGCGGCCCGACGACGCCAAGGCCGTGCTCACCGCCGTTCGCGATGACATCCGCGGCACGATCGAGGACATCCGTCGCCTCGTCTACGAGCTGCGCCCGCCGTCTCTGGACGAGCTCGGTCTCGTCGGGGCGCTGCGCGAGTGCGTCGGCCGCTTCGACACCGGCTCGGACGCGCTGCCTGAGCTCGCCGTCCGTGCCCCGGACGAGCTGCCCCCACTGCCCGCGGCGGTCGAGGTGGCGGCCTACCGGATCGTCAACGAGGCGGTCACCAACGTCGTCCGGCACGCCCGGGCCCGAAACTGCGAGATCCGCATCGAGCTCGACGGCGCTCTGCACCTGGCGATCCGCGACGACGGGGTCGGCGGTTGCGACGCGTGGCGGGCCGGGGTGGGGACGACCTCGATGGCCGAGCGCGCGGCCGAGCTGGGCGGAACGCTGCAGGTCTCGCCGGGCGACGAGGCTCGCGGGACGCTCGTCCGCGTCGTCCTCCCGGTCGGTGTCGCCGAACCGAGGCCGGCATGAGCGAGACAGGTGCTGCCCGCGAGGCTCCGCTGGTCGACGAGCCGATCACCGTCCTGTTGGCCGACGACCACCCGATGTTCCGGGACGGGCTCAGGGTCGCGTTCGCCGCGATCGAGGGCATCGTGGTCGCCGCCGAGGCGTCCAGCGGCGCGGATGCCGTGGAGCTGGCGGCGCTCCACCAGCCCGACGTCGTGGTCATGGACGTCAACATGCCCGGTATCAACGGCATCGAGGCGACCCGCCGGATCGTCACCGTGAGCCCGCACATCGGGGTGCTCGTCCTGACGATGTTCGACGAGGACGAGAACGTGTTCCGGGCGATGCGCGCCGGGGCCCGTGGCTACCTGCTCAAGGGGGCCGAGCAGGCCGACATCGTCCGGGCCGTGCACGCGGTGGCCCGCGGCGAGGCGATCTTCGGCGCCGCCCTCGCGCAGCGGTTGATCGGCTACTTCAGCGCCGAGCGCGGCGCGGCGGTGCCCTTCGCCGGGTTGACCGACCGCGAGCGGGAGGTGCTGCAGTTGCTGGCGCGGGGCAAGACGAACGCCCAGATCGCGCAGGAGCTGTTCCTGAGCACCAAGACGATCCGCAACCACATGTCCAACGTGTTCGCCAAACTCCAGGTCAGCGACCGGGCGCAGGCGATCATCCGCGCTCGCGAGGCTGGCCTGGGAGTGCCCGGCCCAGCCGGCTAGGTGCAACCTCAACCCCTCGATGACCTTGACTCCCATAGGTGTCAGCTCGACACGTGTCGGGGCAGGGCTGTGGATCCACAACGCGCCAGACAAAAACATCCCTCACTCGGATGCGCGCTGGAGTCGTCGCCCTGGATGGTGACCACGAACCACTCTTGACGCGGAAGAGCGACACGCTGATGCTGGACCGCGGTGGCGGCCGACCGCCGACCGAAGAGCAGGCCACCGGGACTGCAAGGCCTGCCGCGCCGCAAAGCCACACGGCTCAAAAGTCGCGTCCCATTGCTGGCGACAGCGCCCACCGCCACCGGAACGCCGGACTTCCGGTGGTCGTTCGTCATGCGGGCAGTCTTGATCATCTATAGCCCGGCGATGGAGCGGCACACGGGTCGGTGGGGGTCTGCGGGCCGTGACGCGGAGCCCGAGACGGTCGATCTATCTTGTGCCGCTCGAATACTCGATCGCGCTGTTCAGCGGGTGGAACGCGTGCTCAGCGCTCTTGGGAGATGCTGGGGGTGTGATGACTTTCCGGTTGATCTACTTCCTGTTGGGTCGGCTGCTAACGGTCGCTGCGCTCGTGTTCCGCAGCGAAGCAGCGAAGGACGCCGAGTTGCTGGTGTTGCGTCATGAGGTTGCGGTGCTGCGTCGGCAGGCGCCGGCCTCGCGTTATCGGCGGGAGGATCGGGTGTGGTTGGCGGCATTGAGCCGTCTGTTGCCGCGCCGGCGATGGGCCGAAGTCTTTGCCGTAACGCCCGCGACCCTGCTTCGGTGGCATCGCCGGCTGGTTGCCGGAAAGTGGACGTATACCGAGCGTCGCCGTCCCGGCCGGCCGGCGACTTCGGCGGCGTTGCGACAGCTGGTGTTGCGGTTGGCTAAGGAGAATCCGACGTGGGGTCACCGGCGGATCCAAGGCGAGCTGGTCGGCCTTGGCTATCGAATCGCGCATTCCACGGTGTGGGAGATCTTGACGAAGGCCGGGGAGGATCCGGCGCCGCGACGCTGCGGACCGACGTGGCGCGAGTTCTTGTCCGCGCAGTCCGAACACATCATCGCGTGTGACTTCTTCAGCGTCGACACGGTGCTGCTGCGCCGGCTCTATGTGCTGATCTTCGTCGAGCACGGTACCCGCCGGCTGCATGTCGCTGGGGTGACGGCGAACCCGACGGGGGAGTGGGTCGCCCAGCAGGCCCGCAACCTGGCCGTCGGCATCGAAGCACGGTTGGAGTCGCTGGCCTTCCTGATACGAGACCGCGATACCAAATTCACGGGGGCCTTTGACGCCGTCTTTTCGGCGGAGGCCGTTCGGATTCTTGAGAGTCCGCCGCAGGCGCCGCGGGCGAACGCCATCTGTGAACGACTGGTCGGGACGCTGCGCCGCGAACTCTTGGACTGCATGCTCATCGTGAATCGCAGGCATCTTGAGACGGTGCTCGTCACCTACGCCAAGCATTACAACAATCACCGTCCGCACCAGTCCCGTGAGCAGCGGGCACCTGACGCCCATGCACAACCGGCCCGACCGGCGACCGACCTCGACGCTCAGCGCGTCCGGCGACGGCGCGTCATTGGCGGCCTGATCAACGAGTACGAAGCCGCCTGACCAGCGGACCGCATTTTCGAGCGGGACAAGAACACCTAGCCGCTCGACGTGTCATCGGGCCGGCGCCCGACGGCGCACTCCTGCACCCGCCGGTCGTGCCACAGGAAAAACATCGGCAATACGACGAACGCCAGGGTCATCAGCCCCATTGCCAGCCCTATGCGCATCCACTCAAAACTTGCGTCCACAGCCACTCACTCCAGAAGGAAAATGGGTCGCCAAAAAACACGCGCACTCACAGCGCGGCACGGCGAACCGAAGAGACGGGAAAGGGCAGAAAGGGTCAGGCGGTGAGAGGCGGCGCACGGGAAAGCCGTATGCCGTAGTCCAGAGGCGCCGGTACCCGGCGATGGCCCGGACCGGCCGCTATCAGCCAGGCACCTAGCCCGAGCAGGATCGCAGTAAACCCAAGATCCTCATACGTAGCAGGGGCTTTCAGCGGTGTTCCGTGTGCCGTGGATACTCGGGTGAGCAGCGCCAGGTCCGAGTGTGACTCGGCCTGAGCCGCCAGAGCGCCCGGCCGGTGATTCGCGCTCGCCGGCGAAACGTGCGGAACGGCACCAAAGGTGAAAAAGGCAAGGGCGACGAGCCCAGACAGCAAGAAAACGCGACGGCGCCGCCAAAGAGCAAGGGCGTCAGCGGCAATCACCAAGCCGATGATAGTGGAGACCGGCTGCTCGAGGCCGCCCTCGGCTCTCAGTGGCGTAATTCGACGCTGCCAAAGCGGCAGACTGTACGCGTGAAGCTGACAGCCTGAGCACGATTAATGGGGTTCTAGTTAGTCCGGGGCCGGAGTTGTACGAGCGCACGCAGCTGTGCCCGCAACCCGGACTCGATCTCAGCCAGGGAGCTCGTGTCGTCGTCGGCCGTGGCCGGGGATCGCTGTTCTTGGGTCCATTTGATCAGCTCGTCCACGCGGGGGGTCAACAGGCTGCGCGCTTCTGGGGTCGTGAGCCATCCGAGGGGTACCCACTGGCGGGTGATATCCCTAGCCAGGGTCTTCACCCGCCCGTCGGGAGCGATATCAAGTCTGGTCATGTCCTGGGCCAGCATCTCGGCCCAGTCCCCTCCACTGTGGGACGACTTCGCGCAGCCATGCCACGAAGTCCGAGCTTCCGTCGCCCCTTAGTACCCAGCGGACATAGTCTCCTACGACGGCAAGGCGGAGCAGGTCGCGAAGCACCTCTTGCAGCCCGTTGGGGCCCGCGATACGAGCCGATGGATCGGTCATGAGCAGCGCCTCGTCATGGTCGCCCGTTGGGTTGTGGATCTCAGTCGGCCGTTCGGCGCCTGATGGCCACCAGCCAACCGTTTCGGTCGTCGCGCTGTTCAGACCAGCTGTAGTCACTCGGTGCGCGGCGTTGCAATCGGTCCCAGAGACGCTGGGGATGACCGTGTCGGCTCTGCAGCTCAACCTGCTCGCCGGGCCGAAGGTGAGTCAGCCGGTTCAGGACGGCGTCATGGGCCTGGTCCGGGGGCAGCTGGTCGAGGTCGATCAGCGGACCTTCGGTGAGCGGATACCAGTGCGCAACCGTCGCCCATTCGGCTGTACTCGCCTGGTAACCACCGGGGAGCTTTCCCAGCGCAGCAGCTTCGGTACGCAGGTGCTCGTCGAGACGGACGATGAGCCGGCGAATTATCGCGGCCAGCTGGTCTGGGTCGCTTGCCCTGTGAGCTGCGGCCGCCGCGGCGAGATCGTCGACGTCGTCGCGCAGGAGCAGATGATCGTGCTGTAGCCGCTCGGCATCGGATCGCGTGGCGGGACCAGCCTCGCGGAGCGCTGGGAGGAGTTGCCGTTCCTCCTCTGAGATGCGCGCCAGTACCACTTCGTACAAATATCCGAGCAGAGCGTTGAACTCAGCCGTGGTGGATTGGCCAGCGTTGAGATCCTCCAGAAGTGCTTCCGCGCGGGCTATGGCCTGCCAAAGCAGTTCGACGTCCTCGTCTTCTAAATGCCCGTTCTGGAAGGCACAAGTTCCATTGTCAGTCATATCGGTGTCCTTTCAGGTCTTCGGAGGCAGTCTGCGGTTCGCTGTGTCGGCTCAGCCGGTCACGTGTGGTGGTCCGGTAACCGCCGGCCGTTCAGCTGCTGCGGTTGTCGAGAACGTCCCGCCACCGATCGATGCGGTACTGGGCGCGGACGGCCAGCCCGGTGGGCCAGCCGGCGCGCAGCAGGGCCGGGTGCGGTCGCGTCAGGGAGTGCAGGAATGACCCCCGCAAGGACGCCATCAACGAGACCGTCCGTTCTGGAGGTAGCAACGGGGCCAACTGCAGGAGCAATGGTTCTTCGTCGGCGACGTGTCGTCGCCACGCCTGTTCGACGATCTGCCACAATAGGTCCTCGTCGCGGGGGTTCTCTCGTGCCGCCCCGCGCACCAGCCTGTTCAAGTGCCGCATAGCGCGCTCTGCCTGGCGCAGGTCGGCAGTCATCCGACGCAGACGAGCCCGTTCCCCGCGGCGAAGAAGAGGTAGGGCCAACGGGTAGGCGACGGTTGACATCACACCGGCGTGCTGAGACAGGGGCGGCAACTGCCCGGTCGCAAGCGCCCACCCTGTTGGCGGGATCCTCCGCGGCGACGTGCCGGGCGAGACTGATGGCGCGCGCAATACGAACGTGATCGTGGGCGAGGACCTCGTTCATTTCAGTTGCCAGGGCGGCCATAAGGCTCGGCACCGAACCATCGTCGGTTTGCTGCCGAGGAGCTGCCAGGAGCTCGCGGTCTTCCTCAACAAGGTGCGCATTCAGCAAAGACGCGACGCGTTGCGCATCGGTCAGCGCCTGCAGAAGCGTAGTGGTGGAATGCAACGCATCCGCGGCGCCGATCAGCTCGCGGTGCTGGCGCAGGCGCCGGTTCAGGACCCGCTTCTTACCCAGTCGGAACCTGCCCGGCGCCTGGGAGTTGGCCGGGGCGGCGTAAAGCTCGTCTTCTTCCGCTCGCAGGTACGGAATCAGCTCGTCGGCCAAGAACGCATCGAGACTGTCTCGCGCTGGCTGGGTGTCGCAGTGTTGGAGCCGAGCCTCGCGCAATCGGGCAATGTCATCGGCCAGTCGCTGGGCGAGCCGGGCGTGGTCGCGGGGAGCTAGCTTGCTCGAGAAAGTCGTGGACATCGGGCCTCCTTCCATCGTCTGGGCGACTGGGTGGTTCTTGTAGGCACCTTGTAAAGAGGCGGAGAGGGAATACCGACGTCGGCCGTCGCCGGAGCGTGAGCTGCCGTTGGTGGCATGGCTTTAGCTGACCGGTGCCAGTTGAGCGATGCACAGTTCGGGTTCGACGAACGGGAGCAGCTGACTGTCTGCTGCCACCCGAAGCCGCTTGAGGCTGCCGCGTAACAGTCCGAGGTGCATGGAGCAGATGACTTCTGGATGCTCGCGGGCCAGCGGCCGAAACGGGCAGGCGTGGAGCGCGATCTGCCGAGTGTCACCGATGGTGGCGAGTTCCGGCTCGAAGCCCATGTCGGCGAACAATGCGTTGATCTGCTGGGCAGCTTCGTCCACCGTGTGGTTGGTCGCCGCGGACGCGGAGAGTACGTCGTCGGCCCAGGCGATCCCGGCGCGGGCCGCTCGTTCCTCGCTGGTGTTCGACAGGTGGGCGGCGAGCAGGCGTGCCAGTCCTTGATAGCCGACGTCCCCCTCAGCCGCGACCTGATGGGCCGGTGTGTACACGGTCCGCGGCCGACCGGCGCCGGCCGACGGTTGCGAGCGGCGCTCCAGCAGCCCGGCGCGGCGCAGCATTTCCAGGTGAAAGCGGACCGTTGTCAGGTGCAGGCCCACCTCTTCAGCAAGTTCGTGGGCATCCAGCGCGGACGCTGCGTTTCGCAATGTCTTGAGCAGCTGGCGCCGCACGGGAGAGGCGAGCGCGGCATGCACGTCAGCGCCGGCGGTCGCGTCCGAGCCGCGCATCACGTGTCACCCGGCGGGTGGTCAGCCACTAGCCTTGTGTCGACCCCGAGAGCCCCCAGCTTGGAGGCACCGCCGGGGGAGTTCAGTGCCGAAGCCGCCCCGGGCAGCGGCTCGGCGAAGAACCGGGCGTTGTCCTCGGTGAAGGCCGACCACTTCGCCGGGACGTCGTCCTCGTAGTAGATGGCTTCTACCGGGCAGACCGGCTCGCAGGCGCCGCAGTCCACGCACTCATCCGGATGGATGTACAGGGCGCGCGCCCCTTCGTAGATGCAGTCCACCGGGCATTCCTCGACACACGCCCGGTCCAGCACGTCGATGCACGGTTCGGCAATCACATACGTCACGTGGTCGGCCCCTTCCTTCAGGTCACGCGTCACATTTAAAGTACTCTCATCCTTAATATTCCGCACGTGCAGCGGCGCCTCTAGCGCTTCCTGCGGGCCAGACGCGGCAGTTCAGACCAGCCATCGCGGGAGGCCAGCTATGAACCAGCTGTCGAGAGGCGGCGACGGTACGCGGGACTCGGCTGGCAGCTGGTAGCGCATACCGGCAGGGATGCTGCAGCAGTTGAAGGATGAGTCGGCGGTACACGTTGATCTGGCCGGCCACTCGGTTTGTCTGGTTCGCAGCCGCGGGCTGGTCCATGCCCTACTCGACGAGTGCAGTCACGGGCAGGTGGCGCTCTCGGACGGGGACGTCGAGGACGGTGTTGTCGAATGCTGGCTGCATGGTTCCTGCTTCGATTTGGCCAGCGGGATGCCCACCGGGCCGCCGGCCACCAGGCCGGTACCCGTTTACCCGGTCCGGGTCACCAGCGAGGGCATCGAAGTAGCGCTACCCGGCGGGCCGGCAGGTGCGCCGCATCGCTGACAGGACCGGCAAGCGGAGCCCGGCTGCTGCCGGCGGTTGGCGACGCCGCTCGCCCAACTGGCGAGGACCAACGACCCTAGTTCTCACCAGTCGAATGGCAAAAACTAGTGGCGTGAACCTGTTGTCGCGCCCCGCGCGCCAGGAAAGCCGGGCACGAGTCCTCGGGGTGCTACGCGAGGCCGGCGTACCGCAGAGCATCTCGGCGGTGGCTGAAGCCACAGGGTTGTCCGCGGGCGCCGTTCGATTCCACCTGGCAAACCTGCTGAGGGCAGGTTCAGCCCGCGAGGTGCGTCAGCCCGAGCACACCCGGCCCGGGCGGCCGGCTGTGCTGTATGAGGCGCTACCGGCGGATGCCGATGATCCCGCGGCGGCTTACCGGATGCTCGCGGCGCTGCTCGCCAGGCAGCTCACCCGCTCCCGGCTACCGACAGCCGCGTCCGAGGCGGGTCGCAGGTGGGCTTATGCGAACTATGCGCACTCTGTCGATGACCCGAGCCGGGTCGCCGCGCTCGACATCGTGACCCGGCTCTTTCAGGAAAGCGGCTTTGATCCCACGATGTGCGACGACGGCCGCACGGTGGCGCTGCACCGCTGCCCGTTCTACGACCTGGCGACGGAGCAGCCGGAGGTCATCTGCGGCGTCCACCACGGGCTGACCGTCGGGACTCTGGAGAAGGCCGGAATCACCACCGGGGTCCAGGTGGTGCCCGTCCTGGACGGTTCGGGCCCGTGCCTTGTACGCCTGGCCGACGTGCAGCATCCGCCCGAGCTTTCGGTTCCCGCCCGTTCCGCCGAGCAGATCACTCCGTGAGTACCCCCGTGCCCTGCCTTGCGAAAGTGGGCGGCCGCCCAACAAGAGGTGGCTCGCCCAACGTGATGCTGGCGTTGGCGACGGTCGGGTTCGCGCTCAATTTCTGGGCATGGGCACTGCTCAGCCCACTCGGCCCGAAGTTGAAGGACTCACTGCACCTCACGTCTTTTCAGCAGGCGCTCATCGTTGCCGTGCCGGTCATCGTGGGTGCGCTCGGCCGGATCCCGGTCGGTGCGCTCACCGACCGCCTCGGCGGGCGAGTGATGTTTCCGGCCGTGTCCTTCTCTGCGATCATTCCGGTGCTGTATCTCGGGCTGTCGGGCCACTCGTCCTTCGGCGGTCTCCTGGTGGGCGGCTTCTTTCTCGGCATCGCCGGCTGTTCGTTCGCGGTCGGGGTTCCGTTTGTCAGCGCCTGGTTCGCGCCTGAGCGACGGGGCGTTGCGATCGGAATCTTCGGTGCGGGGATGGGTGGGACGGCCATCAGCGCGCTCACCACCGTCAAGCTTGCCAAGGCGCACGGTACGGCCGCCCCGTTCACCATCGCGGCGATCGCCTTGGGCGCGTACGGCCTCGTCGCGCTTGCGTTGTTGCGTGACGCTCCCGGACGGCAACTACCAACCGAACCAGTCACCAAACGCCTCGCGTCTGCGTTGCGGACAACGATCACCTGGCAGGCGTCCGCGCTCTACGCGGTGACGTTCGGTGGTTATGTGGCCTTCTCGGTCTACCTGCCGACCTACCTGAAGACGGGTTACGCGCTGACGCAGGCGGATGCTTCGGACCGCATGGCGGGCTTCGTGCTCGTCGCCGTTGTAGCAAGGCCGTTTGGCGGCTGGTTGTCCGACCGTTTCGACCCGGTGCGCGTGCTGCTCGTGGTGCTGGGCCTCATCGTGGTTGGCGCCGCCGGTCAGGCGACCACCCCCGGCCTCGTGCCACTTGGTACGGCAGCCTTCCTGCTGATGGCAGCCGCCTTGGGCGCCGGCGCGGGAGCGGTGTTCGCGCTCGTCGCCCAGCGCAGTCCGGCGGACGAGGTCGGTGCCGTCACCGGAGTGGTAGGAGCTGCGGGCGGACTGGGAGGCTTCGTCCCACCTTTGGTCATGGGCTCGATCTACGGCCAATACGGCTCGTACGCCTTGGGGTTGGCGCTCCTTTCCCTGGTGGCCTTCATGGCCGTCGCACACACCTTCGTGGCGATGCGCCGCCCTGTCGCGCAGCACGCCTGATGTGCCAGTACTGCGGCTGCCAGCAGCTGACAGCTATCGCTGAGCTGACCAGGGAACACGACGCCGTCGTGGCCTTGATACGAAACGTCACCGAACAGGTAACCGCCGGCCGGATGGCCGCTGCCGCTGCTACCTGCCGACGCATAAGCGACCTCCTCGGCCCGCACACCGTCGTCGAGGAGGAAGGTCTTTTCCCGGAGCTCGAATCCGAGTTTCCCGACCAGATCGCGGCATTGACCGGTGAGCACCGGCAGGTCGAACGCGTGCTCGGCGAAGCTGCCGGTGGCGTTCCAGCTGACCAGAGCTGGCCTGAACGTCTGCAGGAGATTCTAGTCATGCTGCGTAGTCACATCCTCAAGGAACAGGACGGTGTCTTCCCCGCGGCAATCATCTCCCTCGGCAGTGAGCAGTGGCAGCGAGTCGAGAATGCACGGGCTCGTGCCAGCTCGCTCCCGCATCATCCGCCGCTACCGGAAGCAAGCCAGGATGACCGCCGAGCCCGGTGAGAGCTTGGCGCCGGCGGACGACCCCTTGAGCGCGACGCTGGTGCGCGCCCTCCCCGCTTCCTCATCGGTCTCGGGCACCCAAACAGACAACAAGCCGCGAACGAAGAACTCGAAAGAAGGCCCCATGTTGAAGTCGTCGTTGACAGCTCTGGCGCGTCAGCAGCTGGAACTCGCGAAAGCGGCGTCCAGCGGCCGCAGCTCCTCCACCGTCTACGGAGGACACGAACTCGTGCTGCGCCAAACCATGATCGCCCTTGCCGGCGGTCAGTCGCTCCACGAGCATGAGAATCCCGGTGAAGCAACCGTCCATGTCCTGCGCGGAAAGGTCCGCCTCGGCGCCGGTGAAACGACCTGGGACGGCTCTCCCGGAGACCTGCTCATCGTCCCTAACTCCCGGCACAGTTTGGAAGCGCTCGAAGACGCCGTCGTGCTCCTCACCGTCGCGAAGCGCCAGTCATGACCACCTCCGACGTGAGACATCAGCGCCTGGCCCGGGTTGCACAGGCCACCGCCGTCCTCCCGCCGCCGAGGGGACGATCGGACGCAGACGACCAGGAGCGCGGTGGAACGGCGCCGCCGGTCCTATACGGATGCTTCAGCTGCCCGTGGTGTTACCTGGCGAGCCAGCGCACCAACCTCTTCGCCGACATGTCGTTACGCCCACTCTGGCGAATGGTCGCCCCGGAGCCTCGCCTGCCGGTTGCCGGCATGCCGCTCGACGCCTCAGGCCGGCAGCGCCTTGAAGCGGAACTGGCCGCGGTTGGCAAAATCCTGCTGCCTGGCGAGCGGCTGCCCGCCCGAACCCCCACCTTCGTGCCCAACACCGGACCGGCGGTCGCCGGCTATGCGGAAGCGGTCGGGGCCGGGGTCGGTGATCGCGTGCGAGAGCTGCTCTTCGACGCCTACTGGCAGAGCGGAGCCGACATTGGCAATCCGGAAATCCTGCGACGGCTGCTGGCAGCTCCCATCCGGGCCGGCCGGTCCACCAGCTGGCCGCTGCGTGACTTCGGGTATGCCGTCAGCCTCGCCGGAGGACCGATCACCAACGACGCGTACTACCGGATCCGGGACTGGCGCTCCGGATGGCATTCGGCGGCAGGAACCGCCTTGCCGACGCTCGTCGACGGCGGCACCACCATCAGCGGACAGGCCGTTTTCGCTGCCCTCGGCAACAAGATCCCCAACGAAACCATCGCGGGGGCGATTCCCACCATCCACAGCCCCGTCGACAGACGGTAGAAGCAGAGCCACACGGGGCTACCTTGTGCCGTGCCAAAACGTCTGACCGGTGGTGCGCGTAAGCGCGTACGGGAGGATCGGCGTCGTGTCGGTTCGGTTGATCTATGCGGTGATGGTGCGGGTCGACCCGGCTTGCTGAGAGAAAGCCACCGGCTCCGGTCGCGATGGTGCTGAGTCGATCCAGCGCCGGCTGCACCTTGCCGCGGGACACCTCGAGGGAGACCTGTCCGGTCTGCACCACCCGCGCGGTCCGCGTGGGCACCGTTGCGCCCGAGCCGGCGGATTTGCCGACCCCGCCGGCCGCCGATGCCGCGCTCGACGCGTCAGCCTGCGGCAGCGACGCCGTACCGCCGCCCGAAGCTCCGGACGAACTGGTGGACGAGGAGGTGGAGTCCGAACGGTGAGAGTTCGACACGGCGAGCCCCAGCGCGGCGACCAGGACCACGGCGCCCGTCGACCGCCTCGTTCAGCAGGCGTCGTAACCGTTCGCCGTCCATACGTTCCACGGTGATCCCGCCGTTCCGGCCGTCTTCTGGAGTTTCAGCAAGACAGACGCGGCGCCGGGGCGAAACGTTGCGGAACGCTGAGAAGCCGGTTAGAAGTGCAGGTCGAAGCGCGCCGCCGCACAGGTCAGCGATCCTCGAACGACGAGGAATGGCACATCGCGGGCGGTCGCTCTGTCACGATTGGTGGGTGAGCCAGTGGGGCCGTATCACCTACGGTGACCCCTGCCGCGAATGCGGGTACGAGTGGCCAGACGATCCCGACCTCGCAATCGCCATCATCCGGCAAACACCCGATCGGATGCGGTTGGTTCTTGGTGGGTCAGATGGCACGAGCCGCGTGCCGGGTCTCGGCTGGGACGCTCGTGGCTATGTCTGCCACGTTGCCGACAACCTGCGCATCTGGGCAGAACGCATGGTGGCCGCCATCGACGTGCATGAGCGGCCCGTCGAGACCTATGACGCTGACCTGCTCGCCGCAACCCGCAACTACGGAGCCATCCCGCTCAGCGCCGCCCTGCACTTACTCGACCAGGCCGTCAGCAGCTGGTTGTCTGCGGCAACTTCTGCACGACTCGTTGAAATCACGCTGATACATCCCGATCGCGGTCGGCTTCACTTTGTCGACGTTGCCTCCACAAACGCTCATGACGCCTACCACCACATCTTCGACTTGCAGCGCAGTACTGCGTAGCTGCTGGCGTGCCACCGCGATCACAGCAAAGCGCGCTGCCGGCTCCCGAGCGCCCGCTAGGCACGTCTGCGCGTTGCGGAGGAGGGCGATTCAGTTCGCCAGGCATGATCCCTCTCGTGATCGAGCGCCAGCTTCGGATGACCTATGACCCCGTGGCGGACGCCGCCTACATCTACGTGACAGATCCCATTGGGCGCGGCGAGGCGGTTTCCACAGCCATCCTGGACCACGAGTTCTTATCGGCGTCGGTGAACATTGACCTCGATGATCAGAACCGGTTGCTGGGTATCGAACTGCTCGGCGTCAGCCGCCTGCTACGCCCAGGCGTGGTCCGAGGATCGGCCGAGTAATTCCAGCAGCGGGGCAAGTGCTCGCCAATGGCTTACGCGCCTCTGGATAGCAAGTCGTCGGGCAGCGGGAGTTCCAAGGCCCGGATCAGCTGCACGGCCTTGATCTCAGCGAAGATGTCGCCATCGTCCTGCGGCTCAGTATCGGCGTCCTCGTCAGAGGCGAGCAGATCAGCGATTTGCGCCCGCTTCGCCGCTTGCGCCTCCTCCGGCCCGGCGGGATTGCGCCCAGACCACCACTCGGCAAGGCCGTGGCTTTCGCGCTCAACATCCGTCGGTGAGGACGCAGTGTCGTCCTCGAAATAGACGCGCGGAGTGAAATTCAGGAAGGCGATCCCGGTGCCGATGCCGGCCGGCGCGTAGCGGACGGTCGCGAAGTCGCTGTCACGGATGTCAAGCCACAGCCACGGGCCCGATCCAACAGGCCCGGCGTCAGGGTCGCTTTCGGCCCATGTCTGGCCATCAAACTGGTAGGTCCCGAAGAAGCCCATGCGCTCGTTCCCCGTATCCGCCTGTCACGATTCTCGACGCGCCCATTGTCGCCTTCGGAGCGATACCCGAGGCGCGCGGTATTGGCACATCGCGGACGGTTGGCTGACCTTCCCGCCCGTGTTCAGCATCCGCTGTTCCCCGCAAGGCTCAGGGTCGCGTCATCGACGAACGTGACCTCGGTGATCAGTGATCCAGGCGAGATGTCAGTGCTCGGGGCGGGCACGTCGGTCGGCGGCGCGAAGCGGTATCCGTGTCGCACCATCCACATGGCTGTCGGTGCCGTCGGAAGACCGACCTTGCGAGCCAGCGGATCGGTCACCAGCGCGAGCGTTGCGCGCAACGGGCCTGCTGCTGGCCCGCCCCCTACCGTGAGCGCAAGCTTGACTGCTTCAGCCCTTGTGTGGGTCGGCATGTGACCTGCTGGAAGTGTGCGGACTACCCATCCTGGCTGCGGAGTGCAGCCAATCGCAGCCCAGGCGGAGGCGGGGCTGGATTTGGCCACGACCGGCGAGGACGTTGACCCGGACTTCGACTTCGACTTCGGTGCCGACCCGCTGCTCGTGCAACCGGTGGCCAGCACGACCAGAATGAGCGGAACGCCCACGGCAATACGGCGCATGACTGTGAGACGCATAACCACTGATGATGGTTGCGCGGCGCGGCTCGGTCATGCGCCCGCTAGTGCCGGTTCCGAGCGCCCGGTATGGGTTCCCCTCTGTGTCAAGACGCGGCTGAAAGTGGTGGCGTATGTTCTTGGCCGGGCCCGGTGAGTGGCTGCTCCGAAGTGCTGACTGTGGGGATTTGGTCGGCCGCGCTGGATTGAATAGACGCCCCCGTTTGCCCTCCCGGGTTCCTTGCTGTCTGGTCGTCGACCAGATGTCGGTAGACGGTGTCGGATAGTCGTCGTTTCAGGCACCGAAGCGCGCCTTTGTTGCCTTTGCCGGCGGCGAGTTTGCGGGTGTAGTAGGCCCGGCCGCGTTCGTCGTAACGCTGCTGCGACAGGGCGGCGATGTGCAGCGCATGATTCAGCCGCCGGTTGCCGGCACGCGAGAGCCGGTGGCGGACGACGTCGCCGCTGGAGGCTTCCAACGGTGCGGTGCCGGTGTAGCTGGCGAAGTGATTCTTGGATGGGAAACGGGCGATGTTTCCGACTTCGCCGAGGATCAGCGCCGCTGTGACCGGGCCGATGCCCTTGACGGTCGTCAGCGTGGTCTCGGTGGCTTTGACGGCGTCGGCGATGCGCTTGTCGAGCGTCTTGAGTTTGCGATCCAGGATGGTGATGTCGTCGATGTAGTCGGCGGCGAGCTGCCGGCGGGCTTTGCCGGCAACGTCACGCGGTCGTACCGTCGCCAGCAGAGCGCGAGCCTTGGTGGCGGTCAGATTCCGCCCTGCACCAGCGGGAATCAGCTCCATCAGCAGCTGATGCAACCGGTTCACCGTCTGGGTGCGGGTGCGGACCAGGTCGCGGCGACGCTCGGACATCAGCCGCAACGCGACCGTCTCATCATCCGGCGTGACAACGCTCAGGCTGTGGTTGCGCAGGCCGACGATCGCCACGGCCCGGGCGTCGGTCGGGTCGTTCTTGCGGCCATGCCCGGTCGTCAATGCCCGCACCCGGGTGGACAGCTTGGCCGGCACGTCGATAACCGTCTCACCGTCGGCGACGAGGCGCTGGGCGAGCTGCCGGCCGACCCCGCCAGCACCTTCGACAGCCCACTGCCGCTGCGGCCAGCGCCGCCCGATGGCGAGCATGTTCCGGTAGCCGGCGTTGTCATTCACGATCACCGCCGCGGCGAGCGTGACCTCGTCGCTGTCGATGACCTCGAATGCATGCGACCTTTTCGCCGGGTCAATCCCGATCACCACCCGCTCAGACACTGGCGCTCCAATCGTCGTTTCGGACGACGGGAAGGGCATGCCTACCTCGAGCGAAGCAGACCCCTCTTGAGCCACTCCCCGCCAAGCGGCGACCGGCGGCACGCACACCATTAGAGAGCCACACGACACGTCGTGGGCAGGCACTTAGAGAGCGAAACCGCCGGCCACCTAACCCCAAGCCTGGCCGGGCAGGAGCTACCCGAAGTCAACAGGTAGGCACTTATGCGTCCTCGTCGGACCAGCCGACATCTCCCTGGTTACCGACACATGCTCTGCAACGCAACGTGGCTCGTCTTCTCGGCCGTGATCGAGACGGTCTGCGAGATGTCTGGCGGTGAACTCACCGTGTATCGGCCGACCGGGAGAGCCAGAGAAAACGGGAGCGACTCACGGTACGCGGCCTCGCCTCTGGCATGCAGTATCCGCCGAGCCACACGCTGACCGCGATCGTTCGTTATGTCCACCGTGAGAGCGACGTTGAGCGCGGCGATCACCGATGGGGCCAGGACGTCGCCAAAGCAGGGGGTGGCACTGCCAGTCAGTGCGCCAAAAGCGATGGTCGGTTTCGGTGCCGGCCTGCTACCTGATCCTCCGCAGGCCGCAGTCAACATCGCGACAGTCCATACCGCAACCCAAGGGCCGGCTCTTCTTCTCGTCGGCATCGCACGCCTCCTCTCATGCGCAACATCCACCGTTGGACGCGTACGAAACAATGATGGTTGCGCATCGGGACGGCAGAGTTGCATGACGGCCTCGTACTCGTATTCGAAGCGCCCGGTAGTGCCGGTTACAGCGCGCTTGAGAACATCGGCCATGGTCGGGCCAGATGAAGCAAGGGCGCGAGGTCAGGCACTCACGGTCTGGTCGGTCATGGATGCAAGTGCAGCGGCGCGGGTCCAACCGGCGTTGGTCAACGCACGGCCACGGGGGGAGTAGCCGATCAGGCCCTTGGCCATCAGCAGCTTCTCGGTGTGCTTCACGCCGGCACGCTCGCCCAGCGCGGCGGCGAGGGTGCGTTCGCCGGCCACGCCCTCGAACGCGCCGGCCAGCAGTAGCAGGTACGCCTGAGCAGTCACGTCCAGGCCGTCCTCGGTGAGCTGGCACCAGTCCAACGCTTCGGTCAGGTGGTAGCAACGGCCGTCGAACGGCAGCTCGTCCGCAGCCAGCGCCGAGTCCCGCAGCGCGATCAGGACGTTCTCCATCTTCCGCGGGTTGCAGTTCCCCGCCCGGGCGATCCGCGCCAGCCACTCCCGGTCCGGCCCCCACGGCAACGGGTCGCGGCCGAAGCCGAGCCCCTTGGCCTTGCCCGCCGCGATCTTGACGGCCTCGTCCTCGGTGTAATCCACCAGCACCGGCTGCACCTTGAAACGGTCCAGCACCGTGTCGTCCAGCCGCTGCTTGTCGGTCGTCGCGCCGATGACCGTCACGTCCGGGATCTCCACCGGGCCGGTCGGGGTCAGCAGCATCCCGTCCTGCAGGATGTGCAGGAACGGCTCGGCATACCGTTTGCCGCCGTCGACCAGCCGGTGAATCTCATCCACGAACAGCACGTCATGATCGTCCATGCCGCGTAACGCACGTTTCAACGCAGGCGCGTCCATGCGGCCGGACACCTCCAGCACACCGACGCCCAGCTCGTGCGCGGTCAGCAGCGCCAGCGCCGTCTTGCCGATGCCGGCGGATGGCGCACTGATCAGGATGTGGTCGAGCCGCCGGTTCTGCACCGCCGCCGAGTTGATCGCCGCCCGCAGCCGCTGCTTGGCACGCTCCTGGCCGACGTACTCGCCCCAGGTCCGCGGGTAGCTGGTCCCCTCGAACAGCGCGTCGCCGTACTTCGGCTTGGGCGCGGGTCCGGCCGACCCGGAAGCGCCGGGGCGCATGTGGCGCACTGCGGCGTACGCCATGCCGTGAGCCGGGTTCACTCCAACCCCTCCAGGTGGTCGATGAGCAGGTGCACCGCGCCGGACACGGTGCCGGCGGTGCGGTCGAGCGGGTCGCCCGGGAACACGTCGCTGAACAGGAACTTGCCGAGCAGCTCCGACAGCGCCCGCCGGTCCAGCAGCGAGAAGTCGCTGTCCAGCTCGGCGAGGGAGCTGGGCACGTACGGCCGGTCGGCGTCGGCGATGAGCGTCAGCGCCGCCAGGTCCTCGCCGGGGTCATAGCTGACCTGAGCGCCGTCCGGTGCGCTCGCCAGGTCGCGCGCCGCTCGGGCCAGCCGCTCGAGCGTCGGCCTCAGCAGCAGAACGGGCGTTCCGGTGCTTGTCTGCAGCGCGATCATCACCCGGCCGGCGTGCCGGCCTACCGCAGCTGCGGCGTCTTGCAGGTCCTCGGGGGAGAGGTCAGCCATGGCTAGGCCGTCACTTTCTGCTCGTACAGCTCGGAGATCGTCTCCATCGTGGACTGGAGGTTCATATAGCGCCGCTCCAGCTCGGCGCACGCGGACCTTGCGGCACGGTACTGGGCGACGGTCGCCGGGGACAGCGCCTTGCGGGACCCTACGGCGTCGGCCGCGGCTTCGATCTGGGTCTCGCAGACTTCCAGCAGGTTTGGCGTCCGCGGCTCCTGCGGCTTGGGCAGCGCCAGCAGCTTTTCCGCCTGGGCCAGGATCGGGGGCGTCGACTCCAGCAGGTGCTGGCGGTCGTAGCCCTTGGCCAGCTTCTCGGCCACCTTGCGGTTCAGGTAGTTGCCGGCCTCGAAGGCAGCCCTGCCGCCGTGGAAGTCCTTGACCTGGACCTGGCCGTCCGTGCCGTTGCGGCCGAAGTTGATCGCCAGGCGGTAGCCGCCGTCAGGGCGTTCGGCCAGGTAGGCGTTCCAGAACTTGTCGGCGTTCGCCAACGGTTCCACGAGCGTGAGGCACACAGCCTCGATGTTGGTCATGCGGCCCTTCCCTTCTTCATCTGTGCTTCCGCCTCGTTGTCGATAGCGGCAGCGCGCAGCTCGTCCATCCGGTCGACGGCGAGGTCCAGCAGCACCGCGGTGGTCTCCTGTGCGAGCCCAAGGGTGCGGGTGTACTCGGTGGCCTTGTTGCGGACGGCGTCGAACCGCTCCCGCATCCGGCGGTAGGTCTCGGTGGTCACGTTCGCCTGGCGGGTCATGGCATCGCGGATGTCGCGCAGCAAGGACTCCACCGACGCCCGGGCCTCCTCCTCGAACTTGGCGATGACCTCCTCGCGCTGCGCCGGCACATCGACCATCGGGACCAGGTGCATCCCGGAGCCGTTGTTCAGCCCGTCCAGCAGCTGCGCGAGCCGGTTCAGCTCGTCGGCCCGGGACTTGTGCACGAAGTAGAGCGACGGCTTGAGCTGCACCGCGTTCAGGTAGAGCACGTAGTCGCGGACCATCGCCCGCAGCTTCATGCCGTCCAGGAAGGCGCAATCGTGGTTGTAGCTCTCCAGGATCCGCTTGCGGACGCTCTCCAGCAGGTCGGACTCCTCCTGGCTGACCTTGTCGAAGTCGAGCACGATCTGCAGCCGGTGCCCGGCGCTCTGACGCTTGCCCGTCTTGGTGTCCACCGGGGCGTGGTGGAAGATCGCCTCGCCGACCTTGTCGTACGCCAAACGCACGTTCTCGGAGTCGACGACCTCCCGGACGATGTGCCGGACGATCTTGTCGCGGTCGGACTTGACGTCGCGCACCAACAGGTTCATCCGGCGCCCACCGGACAGCGGGTAGTTGCGCCCGACCTCGGGCCGCTCGGCGTCCTTGGTCGCCTTCTTGAAGGCGTCAGCCGGCCGGTTGGGCAGCGGCAGGAACTCCGGGTTGAGCGCCAGCTCGGCAAACAGCTTCTCCACGTCCTTGAGGCTGACCGGGTGGTCTCTCTCCTCGGTGACGGTGAAGTAGCACATGTGACCAAGGACGACACTGTCGGGCAGCTGCCCGGTCTCCTCGACGTAGTTACGGAATGCGGTTTCTCCGCGGACCATCGTTACCCCTCCAGTGATGTGCGAGATCAGAGTGACTGTACGGCAGAACACCGGATGTGTCCTGCTGAAACACCAGGTTGCGACCGGAACGGGCGTTCTGGATCAGATCGCCTGGAACATGTCGGCGACGTCGCGGGCGCGGCTGGTGAGGTGGTCCACCCGCCGAGTCGTGTCGCTGACCAGCTCGACCGTGCGGGTCCCGGCAGACGCCGAGACCGCGATTCCCCAGCAGCGGAAGCCGGCCTTCTCGCGCAGCGCGTTCCAGCCCTCCACGAACTCCGGGGACACCGGCGCCTGGCCATCGGTCAGGAACACGACGTCGGCCTTGGCCAGCCCGTGGTCGGTGAAGTCGGACTCGATGATCTTCTGCGCCATCAGCAGCGGCGTCTGAAACGCCGTGCCGCCGTTGTAGAAGTGCTCGGTCATTTCCATGACCTGACCCAGCGTCGCCTGCCCCTTCGGGTACTTGACGACGTGCTGCTCGTTCGCCGAGCCGAAGCCGATGTAGACGAAGTCGCGCTGCTGAGCTCGCGCCCGGTCCAGCATCGCCAGACACAGCGCCTTGGAGTACGCCTCCCGGCTCGCGCCGTCAGCCATGTCCGTCGACGTCATGGAGCCGGACTCGTCGCAGACCGCGATCACGCTGCCCTTGCCGACCTTCTCCGAACCGCGCAGCCGGAAGCACATCAGCTGGTGCTGGGTAAACCGCTTCCAGAAGTCGTCCTCCAGCTCGGGCGTCGCCATGCTGACGATCTCCGACGCCAGCAGCCGGCCCAAGTCGTTGTCCAGCTCGATGCCGTGCACCTCGGAGTGGCCGTGCTGCGTCTTGCGCCGGCGCTCCGCGGACTCCATCAGCCGGAAGCCGCCGACCAGGTCAGCAAACTGCGCCAGCCGGGAGCCGGCCAGCTGCTGAGCCAACTCGTAACGCTCGTTGAACGACATGCGCTGCAGGTCACCCGGACCGATGCCGAACGCCTCAAACAGCTGGTGCTCCTTGTCGCGCTCCTCGGTCGCCTTCTCGGCAGCCGCGGCCAGCTCCTGGCGCATGTCGGCCATCGCCGCACCCGCCAGCGCCTCAGCCCGCTGAGCATCCGTGGCGGACTGCGCCAGCTTCGCCTCGGCCGCGGCCAGCGACTGCTCGAAGGACTCCAGCTGAATCTCGACCAGCTGCGCCGCACCGGCAGCCTGCTGTCCGGCAGCGTCGGCGGCAGCCTGAGCCTGAGCGGCAGCCTGAGCCAGCGCCTCGTTGCCCGGGTCGGCAGCGGCAGCGTCGGCGGCGTCCTGCGCGGCCTGCTGCGCCTGGCCAGCCAGCGCCTGCAGCCGGTCGGCCTGCTCCTGCGCCTGCTGGGCCTGGTCCTCCTGCTTGCGGACGTTGTCGCGGTCGGCCTTGGCGGCGTCACGCTTGGCCTGCGCCTCCTTGGCCTTCTCGCGGGCCTCCTCGGTCCGCTTGAGCGCGCCGGTCAGCTGGTCCTGCATCGTCAGCACAGCCAGCGCCGAGTCGTACTCGTCGCCAGCGGTGACGGTGCGCAGCCGGTCGAACTCCGGTGTGCTGATCAACGCATTCCACGACGCGGTGCGGGCGCACGACGAGGCCCGCACACGCTGGAACGCGCTCCCCGGAGCTGCCGAACGGCACGCTTCTGGCATCGACCTGAGGGCGCTGGACAACGCCAAGGAGGCGGCAGCCGAGGCGCTGCTGGTTGACGCGGCGGGGCGCCATCACATCGAGGAGCGGTCGGTGGTCTACCTGCGCCTAGACGACGAGGGCCGCTGGACCATCGACAGCCCCACGTTCGACAGCTACCCGCTGGAGGGCTACGACGACGGGCCGCTGAACGAGGCGTGCGAGGAGCACGGTGACGAGTTGGTCGAGGAGTGCGACGCGGTGCGACAGGCCGCGCAGTGCATCGAGCTGCCAACGGCCGTTGAGCTGGCGGACCT
>CAVQDA010000005.1:0-621821 GCA_963711145.1 uncultured Actinomycetota bacterium | reverse complement strand
TCAGCCCAGTGCAAGCGGATCGACTGAACCGGGCCTCGACCGACTGAACGCTCATGAGTGCGCCTCTTGGGTGCCACGGATTGGCTCCCGTAACAGGGAGTGCGCTTGGCCAGTACGGCGAAGTGGACGGCCTGCGACGGGATAGGGCGCGTGGAAGCCCTGCCCCCACGCGCGCATCGGCCGGCGACGCGCGGCCGGCTGTAGGACCCGGTTAGGACCGTTCGTGAATGATCCGGATCGTGACCGGATTGCCGTCGAAGATGCCGTCCAGATCGTGCGGAATGCAGTCCTGTGCAAGAGCGGCTTGCAGGCGGTCGAACTCAAAGGTGTTGAGGCGACAGGGGATCGTCCGCCTCATTCCCGCGATGTTGTGAAGCTCCCCGACGCGCACCCAGGTGCCTCCGCGCTGGATGACCTCTGAGATCTCTGGCACGCCAAAGTCCTGATCCTCGGCGAGGGACAGCGCGTGCTCCGGGCTCGTTGCCTGGACTGGAGACGGTAAGCGCGTCGTGACCATGAAGTAGCGCATCTTGAACTCCCTTGCGTATGTGGTCGCCTGTTTGCGACGACCTACTTACGGCAGGCTTCAGTGGCTGGGACTTACCCGAACGGGTGAAATCGCGTCCCGACAGATGTCCGACCCGACGGACGCCCCGCTGCCCGCTAGCGCCGCGTACTCCCCGGGGCTGCCTCTTCTGTCAACTCTTCTCGCCCTATCGAGCGCCGGTTGCGTCCCGAAGGACGCCAGCGATCTCGTTGACATCGTCGAGCCGACCTTGCGCGACGTCCATTACCAAGGTGTACGCCTCGTCATTGCTCAGAGTCAGCCCCAGCCCGTTCATGCCGTAGAAGGCGATGACGCCGGCCAACGCGAGCCGCTTGTTGCCGTCGATGAGGGCGTGGTCGCGGGCGAGCGAGTGCAGCAGGGCCGCAGCCTTGTCATGGACCGTCGAGTATGCGGCTGACCCGAAAGCGGTGGCCTTCGGCCGGGCGAGCGCCGACTCCAGCAACCCGATGTCACGTACCGCGACGTCCGGCCCGATCGTGCGTTCGGCGACGTGCAGCAGCTCCTCGAGGTCGAGGAAGATCACTGGCCCAGTCGCTCCAACGCCTCGGCGTAGCGCGGCAGCTCGGTGTCCAGCACCTCATCGAGAAGCTCACGCCGGCTGGTCCGCTCGATGTACTCGCGTACCGCAGCACGGGCCACCTCTTGCATGGAGCGGCCCTCACGTTCCGCGCGACGGCGCAGCGCCTGGGTTTCGTCGTCATCAAGCCGGAGCGTCATCGCCACAAGGGAACGGTATCATTAGTGATACCACTACAGGCACGTTAGAAAACACCAGGGGCGGCCGTCTTACATCAGACAATTCATGTACGCAGGGTGTGAGCCGTAGCAAGATCACGTCATGACTCCGCAGCGATCGAAAGCAGTCTCTCTGGTCGGTTTGTGCGCGGCCACCGCTCTCGGCCTCACGGCCTGTGGCTCGAGTGGCAGCGGCTCTTTCGTCACCGCTCCGACGGTCTCCAAAAGCGCCAGTGCAACCCCGACCCCGAGCCCATCCGCCTCGCTTTCCGGCGGGAGTCAGCCTGCCGGCGGAACCAGCGCCGCCGGCACGGGGACCGGGACGTCGAGCGGGACTGGTTCCGGAGGTTCCGGAACCTCTGGCACTGGCGGTGGCACGGGTGCGACGGTCACGCTCACCCTGACCGGGAAGCCGAGCTGCCCCTCTGGCACCAACCTGGTCTACTTCCCGGGCACCGACGCCGTCATCTCCTGGAGCGTTACCGGTGCGCCTGGCGTCGCGCTCTACGTGGACGGAAGCTCTGGGGCGTATGGGTTCTACGGTCCGACCGGGAGCCAGTCGCTCGGCTTCCCGTGCGACGCCCCCGTGAACACGGTCAGGACCCACACCTACACGATCACCACGCGTGGCGGCGCCTCCGCGTCGAAAACGATCAGCGCCTCGGCCCTGGTCAACGAGATCACGACCGTGACTGGCCCGACGTCAGCGCCGGCCTCGTCTCCGGCGGCCTCGTCTCCGGCCTCTCTCCGGCGGCCTCCGCTTCCCCCTGAGCGGCTACGAGCTTCGTGAGCGCCACGCTGAGCAGTTCCCTGGCCTTCGCGAGCCGTGAGCGAACCGTGCCGACCGGGACGTTGAGGCGGGCGGCGATCGCCTCGAAGCCGAGATCGTCGTGAGCCTCAGTCGCAGCGCCTCGGCGTAGGGCGAGGGCATCACCGAGGGAGTCGCCAGCATCCTGCCGGGCCACCGGGACACCGAACGGTCGATTCTGCTCAGCGCGGCTGAAGGACGACGTCGAGCCGGCGGTGACGCCGTACGAAAAGGCTGGGGATGTACTCCGGAAGTGAGTCCGGCGCCAGGGTGACGGATCGGGTCCGCTCCAGGAGCATCGTGATGGCGACCCGCGCCTCCGTACGTGCCAGCGGTGCGCCGACGCAATAGTGCCGGCCGCGACCGAAACCGAGGTGGCCCCGAGGATTGACGTCATGCCAGGAAACGGTGTCCGGGCTGCTGAAGTGCCCCGGGTCGCGGTTCGCTGACGACCACATCAGGAACACGGTGGAGTCGGCGGGGACGTCGACGCCTCCGAGTTGCGTATCGCGCGTGGTCTGGCGGTAGTGGCCCTTGAATGGGGTCTCGAGCCTCACCGCCTCTTCGACGAACGCCGGGATCAAATCCGGCTCGGCCCGCAGCCGGGCCTGCAGCTCGGGTTGCTCGGCGAGCATGCGGACGGCGTTGCCGATCAAGCTCGCTGTCGACTCTCCCCCGGCGCCGAAGAGGATGACCAATGTGCTGATGGCTTCCGCTTCGGTGAGCACACCGTCCGCCACGCTCCTCGCCAGCGCACCGAGGATTCCCGCCTGCGGATCAGGTGCTGCGGCGGCGAGCTCGCCGGCGAGGTAGGCGCCCGTTTCTTGAGCGCTCTCGGTCAACTGGCCCATCTTCTCGAGGGTGCAGGTACCTGCCAGCAGTTCGGTGCCGTCGAACGAGCGGTCGATAAGCAGTTGGATGTCGCGCTCTTTGAGCCCCATCAGTTCGACGAGAACCGTCATCGCAAGCACGTTCGCGAATTGGTCGATCCAGCTGATGGGTTCGCCGCTCACGCATCCGGAGAGCAGCCGATCGGCCTCCGCTCGCGCAACCGGCTCCATCTCGCCGACCATCTTGCGTTCGACCATGTGCGGGAACACCGCCTTGCGGTGGCGGGCATGCTCCGGAGGGTCTGCGGTGGCGAGCGTCTGCGTGTTCTGGCCCAACGGCCGCATGTCGAAAATGGCCGGCTGCCCGTCGGTGCCCGTGTACAGCAGGCTGGAGAGATGAGAGGAGAACGCGTCCTCTCGCCCGACCGCTTCGAAGACGAGGTCCCAGGTGCTGACGAAGTACGCCGACGTTCCCGGCAGCTGCCAGACTGGCGCGTTTTCTCGCAGCCAGCGGTAACACGCATACGGATCCTGCATGGTGTCGTGAGCGACAAGCTCTTCCCACTCCACGCGACCGCCCCTCTCCTCGGGAGGATCAAATGATCATGGTGGACGCTTGTTCAGCAAGCTAAACTCCCGTCCACTGATCGTCAAGCGACCACGGGCCTGAGGAGGATCAGCTGGTGTCTGAGCCAGCGACGCAACGCCGCCAGCTGCTGCAGGAGCTGAACCGCGGGCTGATTCTCGATGCGGCCGAGCAGCTCTTTGCCGAACGCGGTTACGCCGGCGCATCGCTGCGGGAGATCGCCGCCCGCTCGGGGTTTTCCACCGCCGGGCTCTACCTGTTCTTCGAGAACAAGGAGGAGCTCTACCTGCAGGTGATGCTCCGCAGAAGTGCGGAGCTCCTCGCGGGCATCGAAGCGGCGGGGCAGAGCTCGCGCCCTCCCCTGGAGCGACTCCACGACATCGCGACCGTCTACATCGCCCACTGCCGCCGCCGGCCCCACTGGGCGAAGCTCGTGGCGCACCACCAAGCGTTGAGCCAGGGTTCCTCACTCAGCGTCTGGGAGGAGCACCCCGAGGAGCGAATCCAACAAGGCTTCCGGCTGGGGATGGAGGTGGAAGCCGAGGTCATCCGCGATGGCCAACGGCGCCTGGAGATCCGCCCCGGCGACCCTCACGCGCTTGCCCACCTCTTCTCCGTCATGGTCACCGCCCACCTGGCGATCGGCGCTCACGACGACACCAGCGCAACGGCCCGCGGGCTCACCGTCGATGAGTTGCAGGACATCCTGGACGCCGCCTTCCGAGCTCCTGCGCCGACGTGAGCGCCGGGACGCCCGCCCGTCACACGCTTGGTAACGAAGAGAAAGGGACCCGATGAGCGCGCGTCAGCACGACTTCGAGATCCGGGTCCCCGACGAGGACCTCGACGACCTCAGCCGCCGGCTCCGGTCCACGCGCTGGCCGCCGGCGGTCGAAGGCGTCGGCTGGGACGAGGGCACCGACGTCGCGTGGTTACGTGAGCTTTGCACGTATTGGAGCGAAGATTTCGATTGGCGCGAGCAGGAGCGCTATCTCAACGGGTTCCACCACGAGATCAGGCGCATTGACGACCTCGACGTGCACTTCATCCACGAACGCGGTCGCGGCCCTGACCCGATTCCGCTGATCCTGACGCACGGCTGGCCCAGCACCTTCTACGAGTTCCATCGGCTGATCGGGCCGCTCACCGACCCGGCCGCGTTCGGAGCTGACGCGCGCGACTGCTTCGACGTCGTGGTGCCGTCGCTGCCGGGTTACGGATTCTCCAGTCCCCCGACCCGCCCCGGTGTGGGGACGACCCAGGTCGCCGACATGTGGGTACGCCTGATGACCGACCTGGGCTACGACCGGTTTGCGTCCCACGGCGGTGACTGGGGGTCCGCTGTCACCGCCGCGCTCGGTATGCACCATCCCGAGCGATTGCTGGCCGTGCACTTCACCATGGTCAGCCCGCCCGTCGATCCCGCTGGTCTCACCGGTGCTCAGCGCGAATGGTGGGATCGGTTGCAGGCGTACCGGGATCAGGAATGGGGCTACGTCCACCTGCAGCGCACGAAACCCCAAACGCCGGCGTTCGGTTTGACCGATTCGCCGGCCGGCCTGGCCGCCTGGATCCTCGAGAAATGGTGGCGGTGGAGTGACTGCGCCGACGAGTCCGGCCGCCGCGACCTGCTGCGGGTGTATCCGCCCGAGGACCTCCTGACGACCGTCGCGCTCTACTGGTTCACCGCCACCATCGGCCCGTCGATGCGCTTGTACCGCGAGACGTTCGAACCCGGATCACGGTTCACCTGGGAGAGCCGGATCACGGTGCCGACCGGCTACACGGCGTTTCGTGACCCGAACGCACCGCCGCGTGAGCTTGTCGAACCCTGGCTGAACCTGCAGCACTATCAGGCCGTGGACCGCGGCGGGCATTTCCCGGCGCTGGAGAACCCCGACGCTCTGGTCGACGAGTTGCGAACCTTCTTCCGCGCCTTCCGCTGACGACCCCACGACCGCAGTGTGGAGAATGGCGCGGTGAATCCCCTCGAGCCTGAATACGACGACATCGTGGTGGGCGGCGGAAGCGCCGGCGCGGTGATCGCCAGCCGGCTGAGCGAGTACACCGACCGTCGGGTCCTGCTGCTGGAAGCGGGCCCCGACCACCTCGCCCCGGACGACGCCGACCGGCTGACCAACCCGATGACTTTTGCGCAGGCCATGACGGCGTGGGGGCTCAACGCGACGCTGGGCGTCGGCCGCGAGATGGGTTACGCGCAGGGCAAGGTCGTCGGCGGCGGCTCGGCGGTCAACGGAGCCCTGGCGCTTCGCGGCATGCCTGCCGACTACGACCGCTGGGCCGCCGAGGGCTGCCCGGGCTGGGACTGGAACGGGCTGCTTGCGGCCTTCCGCCGGCTCGAGACCGACCTCGACATCAAGAACGAGTTGCACGGCAGCGATGGGCCGATTGCCATCCGGCGCTGGGCCGGGTCGGAGCTGATCCCGATCCAGCAAGCGTTTCTGGGCGCCGCCCGCGAACTCGGCTTCGGCTGGACCGAGGACCACAACGACCCGGCGGCCACGGGCATCGGCCCGTTCCCGATGAACCGCGACGGCGACATCCGGCTCTCCACGGCCCTGACGTACGTAGCCGACGCTCGGTCCCGATCGAATCTGACGGTGGTCGCGGACGCCCGAGTCGACCGGCTCGTACTCGACTCCGGTGCGGCCGGAATTCGCGTAACTGGCGTCGAAGTCACGCGGGGCGGCCGCCTGTCCACCATCGCAGCGGAGCGCGTCATCGTGACCGCCGGGGCGCTCGCCTCCCCCGCGCTGCTCGCCCGGTCAGGCATCGGTCCGGCCGGGGAGCTGGCCCGGCTCGGCATTCGCTGCCTGGTCGACAACCCTCACGTCGGCGCCAACCTGATGGATCACCCGGGCACGCTCATCTTCCTGGCGCCGACCGATCCCGCGCTCTGCGATCCCGGGGGGCCCGCGTACCAAATCGGGATCCGCTGGTCGTCGGGACTCGGCACCGAGAACGACATGCTCACCGGAATGATGAACTACTGGGACGCCCGCTACGACCCGGATCTGCAGCAGGCGGCGGGCACCGACTACATCTTCGCGCTGACCGCCGGGTGCCACGAGCCACGCTCGCGCGGGAGGCTGCGCCTCGTCGACGCCGACCCCGCCACGCCACCGGCCATCGACTTCGACATGCTCAGCGCGCGGGTCGACGAGGACCGCCTCGTCGAGGGGCTACGAGTACTGCACCGGCTGGCCCGCTCCACGGCGATGGCTCCGGTCACCCGCGACATCCTGCTGCTGGACGAGGCGGCGTTCGAGGCCGACGCGCGCGGCGATGACTCGGCCCTGCGGGCATACGTGCATGCCACCCTCGGCCCCTGGTACCACGCCTCCGGTACCTGCCGGATGGGTCCGAACCCGGAGCAGGGCGCCGTGGTCGATCCGACGCTGCAGGTGCACGGAGCCCGCGGCCTGTACGTGGCCGACGCGTCGGTGATGCCGGTGATCCCGCGGGCGGCGACGAACCTGACAGTGCTGGCGGTCGCCGAGAAGGCGGCGGACATCCTCGTGGGACGGCAGTCATGAAGCGAACCGCAAGCTACGACTTCGACCGCCTGCTCATCGCAAGCGCCTGGAGCGACCCGGCCACGACCGAGCGGCTGGAGATCTGCTCCCCCGCGAACGGCGAGCAGGTGGGCTCGGCTCCCCATGCCGCCCCGGCGGATGTCGATGCGGCCGTCACTGCCGCCCGGCTTGCCTTCGACGAAGGCCCCTGGCCACACCTGACGACGGCCGAGCGGATCGCCGCGCTCACCCCGGTACGCGAGCGGCTCGAGGCGCTCGTCGCTGAACTCGACGTGCTCGCCACCCGCGAGAACGGGGTGCCCATCTCGGTCATGCCGACGATGAGTGCCGTCGCCGTTTTCGACTGGTACCTCGCCGAAGCGGCCCGGCGCGAGCAGAGCGAGCAGCGGACCGGTGCCTTCGGTACCCGCGGGACGATCTACCGCGAGCCGGTCGGTGTGGTGGCCGGGATAGTGCCGTGGAACGGTCCCCTGCTCCAGGCGGTCGGCAAGCTGGTTCCCGCTCTGCTCACCGGAAATACCGCCGTCCTGAAGCCTGCTCCCGAGACCCCGCTGACCAGCCTGCTGCTCGCCGGCCTCTTCGCCGATGCGGGGCTACCCGAGGGAGTCGTCAGCATCCTTCCGGGCGACCGCGACACCGGCCGTCATCTGGTCAACCACCCTGCGGTCGATGCCGTCGCCTTCACCGGCAGCACGGCAGCCGGCCGGGTGATCGCCGAGGAAACCGGGCGGGCGCTCAAACGCGCCACGCTCGAGCTCGGCGGCAAGTCGGCAGCGGTGGTGCTCGATGACGCCGATCCTGCTGCAACGGCGGCACTTGTGGCGCTCGGCTGCATGGCCTACAGCGGGCAGGCATGCGCGGCCCTGACCCGAGCCTTGATTCCGGCTGCGCGCTACGACGAGTTCGCGGCGGCGATCGACGCGGCCGTCGCCGCCATGCCTGTCGGCGACCCGCTCGATCCCGCGACCGTCATCGGCCCTCTCGTCGCCGAACGTCAAATGAACCGGGTCCTCGACTACATCGACTCCGGCATCCAGGCGGGCGCCACACCGCTGCGCGGCGGAGGGCGGCTGGCCGACCGTCCCGACGGATGGTTCGTGGAGCCGACGATCTTCACCGGGGTCGACAACGCGATGCGGATCGCGCAGGAGGAGATCTTCGGCCCGGTGCTGTGCCTCATCGGCTACGACACCGAGGCGGACGCCATCCGTATGGCGAACGACTCGCCCTACGGCCTGTCCGGTGCCGTTTTCAGCAGCGATGACGAGCGCGCCACCCGGGTCGCACGAGCACTGCGCACCGGCAGTGTCGGGATCAACGCGCTGGCCGGTGATGTCGGGCTACCGTTCGGCGGCTTCAAATGCTCGGGCATCGGACGCGAATTCAGCAGCGAGACCTTCGACCACTTCACCGAACTGAAGACCGTCGCCCGGATGGACACCGCCGGCTTCGGGCTGATGTCGGTCTAGCGACGGGCCCTCCGATGGGCTACCAGAGGTGGCGGTCCGGCGGGTGGCGCGCGAGCATGGATTGGGTTCGCGCCTTGAGCAGGTACGCCTTACGCGACCTTGTCCCCGCAGCGTTCCCGTCATGCGGCCGGCCTAGGGGTTCAGTCGGCGTCCGCCGCCGCCCGCACGGCGGCGATGATTCCCTGATAACCCGTGCAACGGCAGAGGTTTCCGGATAGCCCCTCGCGGATCTGCTCATCGGTCGGATGCGGGTGGTCGCGTAGCAAGGCCGCGGCGCTCACGATGAAGCCCGGCGTGCAGAATCCGCACTGCAGTCCGTGATGGTCGCGGAAAGCTGCCTGCAGCGCGGAGAAGGAGCCATCCGGCGCCGACATGCCCTCGATGGTCGTGACCTCGCGGCCGTCGGCCTGGACGGCGAAGACGAGACACGAGCGCACCGCTTCCCCGTCTAGCAGCACTGAGCAGGCGCCGCAGACGCCGTGCTCGCAGCCGAGGTGGGTTCCGGTGAGGCCGCACCGCTCGCGTAGGAAGTCGGCGAGCGTCAGGCGCGCTTCGACCGTGTGACGGCAGGTCGTGCCGTTCACCTTCACGGCCACGGAAATCTCACCCATGGCGGGCCTCCTGGCTCGCGGCACGCCAGGCCCTCACGACCACGGCGGCACCGACCCGACGCCGGTAGGCAGCCGACCCGTGCAGGTCGGACGGAATCGACTCCAGTCGCGCCATGGCGAGCCGGCCGATCTCATCGGCGTCGACCTCATCGACATGCATGCCGGCCAGAGCCGCCTCGGCCCCGCGCGCCCGCTCCGGCGTCGTTCCCAGACCGAGCAGGCCGATGTGGCAGCGGCGAACCCGATCGTCGGCCGCCAGCTCCAGGGCGACGGCGGCCCCGGCGATGGCGAAATCGCCGTGGCGGCGGGCGAATTCCCGGGTCGCGAAGCCGCACCGCCCATCCCAGGCAGGAAGGGTCACGGCGGTCAGCAGCTCGTCGTCGCGCAACGAGGTCGACCACACGCCGGTGAAGAACTCGGCCGCCGGCACGACGCGCGTGCCGGCCGGCGACAGGACCTCGAACTCGGCATCGCAGGCGAGCGCGACGGCGGGATACTCGGCGGCCGGATCAGCGTGGGCAAGCGAGCCGCCGATCGTGCCGCGATTGCGGATCTGGAAGTGCCCGATCATCGGTGTCGCGCGCGCCAGCAGCGGGGCGGCGGCGGCAATGATCGGCGACCTCTCGATCGCGGCCTGGGTCGTGGCAGCCCCGATGCGGACCGAGCCGTCGCGACGTTCGATGCCTTGCAATTCGGCGAGGCGCCCGATGTCGACGAGGTGCTCAAAAGCGGCCAACCGCAGGGCGAGCAGCGGCACCAGGCTCTGACCTCCGGCAATGAGTTTCGCGCCGTCGCCGAGCTCGGCGAGCATCGACACGGCCTCGCCGGCCGTGGAGGGCCGGTGGTAGTCGAAGGCCGACGGCTTCACTGCGCACGCTCGATCAGCCGGGCAATGGCCGCGGGCGTCAACGGAAGGCGCGTGATCTCGACCCCCAGGGGAGCCAGCGCGTCGGCGATGGCGTTCACGACAGCCGGCGGGGCGCCGATGGCCCCACCCTCCCCCACTCCCTTGAAACCGCCGGGGCCGGGGGCCGGGGTCTCGACGTGGCCGTACTCGATGAGCGGCACGTCGCAGGCGGTCGGGAGCAGGTAGTCCATGAACGTGGTCGCGAGCGGGTTACCGTCCTCGTCGTAGGGCAGATGCTCGAAAAGCACGCCGCCGATGCCCTGCACGACACCACCGGCAATCTGCCCTTCCACCACGCTCGGGTTGATCATCGGGCCGCAGTCCTCGCTCACGAGGTAGCGCAGCAGCGTGACGGCACCCGTCGTGATGTCCACCTCGCACGTGCACACGTGCGACGCGTTGGCCCAGATCACCGGGCTGCGCGCCTGGTAGCGCGCGCTGACCTCCAGACCGGCGGGGACCCCGGCGGGCAGCTTGTGCGGCAGGAAGTACGCGATCTCGGCGATCTTCGCCAGGGACACGGCCTCCGTCGGCGTACCCCTGACCCGCGCCTGGCTGTCGACGAGCTCCAGATCGCCGGGCGCTGCCTCCAGATGCTCGGCGGCGATGGCGATGATCCGCTCCCGCAGGATGGTGGCCGTTTCCTCAACTGCACCAGCAATCATCGAGGCGCTGCGGCTGCCGCCGGTGCCCGCGCCGAAGGGCGTCACCGCCGTATCGCCCTGGATGGTCCGGACGTCGGCGATGTTCACGCCCAGCGCATCAGCCGTCAGTTGCACCACAGCCGTCTCGAGGCTGTTGCCGGTCGAGCCGCCGGCCACGTAGACGTTCACCGTGCCGGACGGTTCGATCCGGATGGTGGCGCCCTCCGTGCCGTAGAAAGCCATCGCGCTCGACGTCGGTTCGACGTAGTTGGACGTGCCGACCCCGAGGTAGCGGCCATCGGCGCGGGCGCTGGCCTGCTCCCGGCGGAAGGCCTCGTAGTCCAGCATTTCCAGCGCTTGCTCGAAGGTCTCGGCCGGCGTGATGTCGCTGTAGGGCATGCCATTGGCATTCGTGTACGCAAGCTCGTCACGGCGGAGCAGGTTGCGGCGACGCAGCTCGATCGGATCGACGCCGATGCGTCGCGCAGCGATGTCGAGAGTGACCTCTCGCGCCAGCGACTCGAACGCCCACGGCCCGCGATAGGCCACCCGCCCGGAGGTGTTGGAGAACACCGACGTCGTCCGAAAGCCCGCCGCCGGTACCCGGTAGGGACCGGGAAACAGCATCCCGACCGCGGCCGCCGTGCCGACCGGCCATGGCGTCGGGTAGGCCCCGACATCCTGCACGTGATCGATGTAGGCGGCGCGGATGGTGCCATCCGTATCGAACGCGAAATGGGTCTCGCCGTGCTCATGGCGCGACATGCCCGCCGACATCAGGTTTTCGCGACGGTCCTCGATCCACTTCACCGGCGAACGCAACTTCATCGCGGCCAGCGCGATGCACATGTCCTCGCGCATCGGCATTGCCTTCTGCCCGAAACCGCCACCCGTGTCGCGCATGATGACGCGCACCTGGTTCTCGGCCAGACCCAGCAGCCTGGCCAGGAATGCGCGGACCTCGTGGGGCGATTGCGTCGCCGCCCAGACGGTCAGCTCATCGCCTGACCATTCGGCCACCATCCCCCGGGTCTCCATCGGTACCGGGGCGTACGCCTGCTGGTGAACCGTGAGAGAGATGTGGTGGTCGGCGCTTTCAAAGATCGCCGACAGCGCGTCGGGCATGGCCCTGCCCAGGGAGCCGGCCACGTTATTCGGATAGCCCTCGTGCACCAGCGCGTGCGCTTCGCGCGCAACGGCGTAGTCGGGGACCGGCGGCAGCGGCTCGTACTCGACGTCGATGACGTCGACGGCATCCTCAGCGACGTAGCGGTCGCTGGCCACGACGAGCGCCACCGGATCACCGACGAAACGCACGAAGCCCTCCGCCAGCGGCGGCCGGGGCGTGTCAGGGACCTGCTTGCCGATGGCCGAGTACCACGACTCGTGCACCCCGGGATTGAGGTCAGCCGCAGTGAAAACCGCTTGCACACCAGGCATTTCCCGCGCAGCACTCACGTCGACGGCGCCGAGCCGGGCGTGGGCCAGCGGGCTGCGCACGAAGCAGGCGTGAGCCATGCGAGGGCGGACGATGTCGTCGACGAACGTGCCGCGTCCCGAAAGCAGCCGAGCGTCCTCGACGCGGTGCACGCGGGCTCCGGTGTAGCGCGCCGCGGCGGAGCCGCTTATGGGCGCCGCGGCGGAGCCGCTTATGGGCGCCGCGGCGGAGCCGCTTATGGGCGCCGCCGCCATCTCGCCAATGTCGCTGCTTGGCATCTTGAGAACGGGCCGCCTCACGAACGGAAGTTTTAACGATCGTTCTAACTGAGCTCAGGTGGCCCTGTCAACGAGATCGGCGCCGGCGCGTTCGGCGTTCCTCGAACCGGGCGACCAGCCGGTCCATCGCGGCCCGGGCCTGCGCGTGCGCCGTGTCATAGCCGGCGGCCTCGTCGGCCACGATGGCGAACGCCACTCCCTGCATGGCCGCGGCGATGAGCACCGGGGGAAACTCGTCGGGATCGAGACCGTACTCGTCCAAGATCGGCGCCAGGGCCTTCATCTGCATGCGCCGGACCTCGTACGCAACCTTCCCCACTTCCGCCTTCAGCGCCGGACGGTGGTTCGCCGCCGCGATGAGTTCGAGCAGGAGCGCGGTCCCACGCGGATCGGAGGCCAGCTGCCACCACGCGCTCAGCGGCTGCGGGGAGTCCATCGCCGCCGCCATCTTCTCGACGTTGGGCTCTGCACGGCGCCGCAGCACGGCGACGAACAACTCGTCGATCGTCGGAAAGTAGTAGTGCAGCAGCGGCGCCTGGATCCCGGCCTGCGCCGCAACGTTGCGCGAGCTGACCGCGGCGTAGCCCTCCCGCAGGATGATCTCCTCGGTCACGTCCAGCAGCCGAGTGAGCTTCTCTTCGGTCGCCGCCCGGCGACGGCGCGGCTCAGCCATGACGATCCTCTCCTGATGGCGCGCGGCGGAAGCCTTGACAACGGTACCGACCCAAATTAGAACGTCCGTTAAAGTTTCTGTCGAGGAAGTCGGCGCCCGACGGCAGTCGTCGTGCGCTGCAATGTGAGGAGATTTCCGGTGAGCGGTGATGGCCCGGTCTACTGGGATCCCTTCGATCGCGACATCGCCAACGACCCCTATCCCGTCTATCAACGGCTTCGCGCCGAGGCACCGCTGTACTACAACGACCGGCACGACTTCTACGCCCTGAGCCGCCACGAGGACATCGACAAGGCGCTGACCAACTGGAAGACGTTCTCCTCCGCTCGCGGGCCGATCCTCGAGATCATCAAGGCGAACATCGAGATCCCGCCGGGCACGTTGCTCATGGAAGACCCGCCGATCCATGACATCCACCGCAGCCTGCTGGCCCGGGTGTTCACGCCGCGGCGGATCTCGTCGATCGAGCCGCAGATCCGTGAATTCTGCATCCGCTCGCTGGATCGACTGGTCGGTCTCGAGGGCTTCGAGGTGATGTCGGAGTTCGCCAACGAAGTGCCGATGCGGGTCATCGGCATGCTGCTCGGTATCCCCGAAGCGGATCAGGAAGCGGTCCGCGAACACGTCGACGCGAAGCTGCGCACGGTCCCGGGCCAGCAGATGCAGGTCTCCGAGGGCGCGCTGATGGACACCGCGCTGTTCTCCGACTACATCCACTGGCGCGCCGAGCACCCGTCCGACGACCTGATGACCGAGCTGATCAATGCCGAGTTCGAGGACGAGAACGGGGTCCGCAGAACGCTGACCCACGAGGAGATCCTGACCTACGTCTCGGTCGTGGCCGGCGCCGGCAACGAGACGACCGCGCGCCTCATCGGTTGGCTCATCGGCCTGCTCGACCACCATCCCGATCAGCGCGCCGACCTCGTCGCCGACCCGTCCCTCATCCCGGGCGCCGTCGAGGAGGCCCTTCGCTTCGAGCCCACCGGCCATGCCGTCGCCCGCTACGTCACCACCGACGTGCAGTACTACGGCCAGACCGTTCCGGCGGGCAGCGCCATCACGCTGATCGTCGCCTCGGCGAACCGCGATGAGCGGCACTGGGAAGAAGGGGAGCGCTTCGACATCCACCGTCCGATCGCTCAGCACCTGACCCTCGGGATCGGCACCCACTACTGCCTCGGTGCGGCCCTGGCCCGGCTCGAAGCACGGGTCGCCCTCGAGGAGATCCTCGCCCACTTCCCGACGTGGGAGGTCGACTGGGACAAGGCCACGCTGTCCTCGACGTCGACGGTGCGCGGCTGGGGAACGCTGCCGATCTCTGTCCGCTGACTGAGGAGAACCATGGGAAAGCTCGACGGCAAGGTCGCTTTCATCACCGGCGCCGCGCGCGGCCAGGGGCGAAGCCACGCGGTCCGGCTGGCGCAGGAAGGCGCCGACATCATCGCGGTGGACATCTGCGCCCAGCTCGAGTCGGTGGTGTACCCGATGTCCGCGCCCGACGACCTCGATCAGACGGTGAAGGAAGTCGAGGCTCTGGGCCGGCGAATCGTCGCCCGGCAGGCCGACGTCCGGGACGCCAGCGCGCTGCAAAAGGCTTTCGACGACGGGATCAGCGAACTCGGGCCCGTGGACATCGTGCTGGCCAACGCCGGCATCGGTCCGAGCGGCCTCGCGACTGAGCAGACGCAATGGGACGAGGTCATCGGCGTGAACCTCACCGGCGTCTGGAACACCGGCCGGGTCGCCATCCCCTCGATGGTCAAGCGCAACCAGGGCGGCGCCATCGTGCTGACCAGCTCCACCGGTGGCCTGTTCGGTGTGGGGGTTCCGTTCGCCGGAGTGCTCGGCTACACCGCCGCCAAGCACGGCGTCATCGGCCTGATGCGCTCGTGGGCCAACTACCTCGCGCCGTACAGCATCCGGGTCAACAGCGTCGCGCCCACCACCGTCAGGACACCGATGGCCAACAACGGCGACGTTTCCGCCATCCTCGAAGCGGCGCCCGAGTTCGCCGGCGCGCTGCTGAACGCCATGCCCGTCGAGGCCGTCGACCCCATCGACGTCTCCAATGCCATCCTGTGGCTGGTCTCGGACGAAGCGCGATACATCACCGGCACGGTCGTCCCAGTCGACGCCGGCCAGGTGAACAAGCGCTGAAAGGACGCACCCCTCCCTCCCGTGCGCGTCGTCCAGTGGGCCACGGGAAACGTCGCGCGACAGGCCTTGAGGGCCCATCCTCCGGCGAGCCGGCCGGGCCAGAGTTCACCGCCCGATCGCTACGCCAGCCGACCGAAGATCACGCATTGTAGGCGAACACGGCTGAGCGGCGGAGCAGAATTCCTCGAATCGCAGGATACTTCCAGTTCACAGGAATGCGTTGGTCTGTGCAGCCGTCAGCCCACTTACGTCACAGTTGCACTAAGTGACGAACACACGCGCCGGAACGCGTTATCTTTTCAACAAGATCACTGCCTGCTCGCCAGTGCCGGCTCGTGCTTCCCGCGCCTCCTGTCCGCCCAGGCGCCTCGTCACCCGGAGGGGTCTTGGCTCGTCACGCAGCGCCGCCGAAGAATCGGCGGTGGTGGATACCAGCACTGACCGTTCTGGTCATCGCTGTGGTGGCCGTCGTCGTCGTACTCGTGGCGTCGCCTGGCGGGTCGAACTCCGCTGGCCCCGCCGCAGCCGCGTCCCCGTCCCCGTCCCCGAGCCCCTCCGCGAATGCATGTCCGCAGCGGCTAGCCCTACGCGTCGTCGCGGCGTCCGGCATCGCCCCCGTGGTGCGCGACGTCGCCGGCCACACCTGCGTTGACGCCACGGTCTCCGTGACGGATGACTCCAAAGCCGCCGCCGCGTTGCTGAAGCAGGGCAAGGCTGACGTCTGGGTCCCCGACAGCCGGGTGCGCGCGATTCTGGTCGGAACGGCGCTCACCACCGCGGCACCCAGCATCGCCGTGAGCCCCATCGTGATCGCCGCCAATTCCAGCGTGGACACCAGCCGGTTCAACACCACTCCGCTTACCTGGTCGGCGCTCCTGCACGAGAGCACGCTGGCGCCGCTGAAGGTGGAGGTCCAGAACACCGCGACGTCGTCGACCGCGCTGGTCCTGGCGTCCGCGCTCAACGGGCTCGCCCTGACCGAAACCGGCGACAAGTATCTCGGCCTCGCCTCGACGGCCGTGGCGTCGGAGACCATGCCGGCGGCCACCTCGAACGTGATCGCCAATTCCACACTGCGCGTCGAGGAGGCGCGGCTCGTCCAGGGCCAGCCGAACACCAAGATCATCAACATGAGCGGCGGGTACCCGCAATTGGACTACCCGTGGGTGGCCCGGCCCGGCGCGACCTCCTCGGTGAGCGCAGCGAGCACCCAGCTGTTGAAGGCGCTGCAGGGTCCGCTGGGTGACGCCGCGCGCAAGCAGCAGGACCTGCTCAACCCCGGCACCCTGGCGGTCGAGCCCGGGGACTACCCGGGCACTAGCGGCGGCATGCTCATCCCGGTCCCGGCCGTGGCTTCCATCCCGACGCTCTACGCGATCGCCGAGGCCGGTGCCGCCCACGGAAACACGCTCGCGGTGCTCGACATCTCCGGATCGATGGCCGACCCCACGGGCCCTGGACAACCGTCCAAGATGGTGGCCGTCCAGAACTCGGCCGCGATCGCGGCGCAGCTGCTGTCTTCGCAGACCCGACTCGGGCTGTGGGAATTCACCTATCAGCTCGACCCGCCGCTGGACTACAAGCAGATCGTGCCGCTGGCACCGCTGTCCAGCAACCGGACGACCTTACTGAACGAACTTAACGCCGCGCAGCCCATCCCCACCGGCGGAACCAGCCTCTACCGCACCGTCTATGACGCCTACAAGTTCATGCAAGCCAACTGGAACGGGAACTACGCCAACAGCATCATCGTGTTCACCGACGGCAAGGACGAGACCGACCCCGGTGCGCCGAGCCTGGCCACGGTGCAGGCCCAGCTGAAGGCGATCGAGGATCCGGCAAAGCCGATCCAGCTGATCATGCTCGGTTACGGCCAGGCGGACATCCCGGCAATGACCGCCCTCACCAGCACCGTCGGTGGCGTGGTGTACCACATCAACACCCCGACACAGATCGTCGGCGCCTTCATCGATGCGATCTCCCAGTCCGTGCTGCACTCGCTCGGCGAGAACTGAGCCGACCCGAAGGCTCACCCCGCCGGCGGACAGGAAACTGCTCGAAGATTTCTTCCGGCATACCCTGACGAACCGACGTCCGGAGGTACCGCGATGTTTCGCCAAGTCATCTCGATCACCTGGGCGGACGGCGTTTCAGCGGAGGAGAAGCAGGGCTTTCGCGACGCCCTCGACAGCCTGCGCGCGATACCGGGGTTGGTAGCCCTTACCTACGGGGACGATGCGAGGCATTTCGAGGGCAACTTCGACTTCGTCATCGTGGCGGATTTCCCGGATTTTGCTACCGCGCGGCGTTATGTCGAGCACCCTTTGCACCAGTCCTACGTTCGCGATCACGCGAGCCGGGTGGTGGGACAGCGCGTCGTCGTGCAGCACGACTGGGACCTCCCCGCAAATGGCCAGACGAGGTAGGAAGTACGGATGGATCGTCAGCAGCTGCGGAAAATCCAGGCACCGTTGAAGGAGCGCTACCGCGAGGACCCGGCGTCCGGCGTCGTGACACTTTCGGCCCACGGATCGCTCGTCGACGGGATCGCCTGCTCGGTCAACACCGGGCGTGCCCTCGAGGTGGCCGGCTTGCATCCGGCGACCGGAGGTGATGGGAGCCTGCTGTGCTCGGGCGACATGCTGCTGTCGGCGCTGGCCGCATGCGCCGGCGTCACGCTGAAGTCGGTCGCCACCTCGCTGGAGATCGAGGTCCGCGGCGGCACCGTCCGCGCCGAAGGTGATCTGGACTTTCGCGGCACCCTGGCGGTCGACAAGCAGGCTCCGGTCGGGTTCACCGACATCCGGCTGACCTTCGAGCTGTATACCGACGCGAGCGAGGAGCAGTTGGACACGTTGTTACGCCTGACCGAGCGCTACTGCGTGGTGTACCAGACGTTGCGCAACTCACCGGACCTTCAGGTCGCCCGTCGTCCCGACGCCGCGAAAACTGGGTAATCGACGCCAACGGTTTAAGGTGAATTACCCAGTTTTGCGCGGAGCTGGCGGCCGGGTGTTGTTCGACTGGCTAAGCGGGCCTTTTCTCCTTGGGGGCGGGGCGCGAAGGCAACGCTGCGAGGATCGCGAGAACGCCGACAGTCGCGACGCAGCCCGCGGAGAAGAAGGCGATGCCGACGCCGCTGAGGAACGCCGAACGCGCGGCTTGCGCCAGCGCGAGACCGGTCGACCCGCCGACCTTCGACGCCACCTCGAGCGCTCCGCCGAGCGAGCCCAGGATCGTGTGCTGCACGGACGCCGGCACGTGCGCCGAAGCGATCGCCTCGCTCAGGTGGCCCTGATACCGGGTCGCCAACACGCTGCCGATCACCCCGACGCCGACGGCTCCCCCGACCTGGATGCAGACACCGTTCGTGGCCGAACCGACGCCGGAATCCCCGGCAGGCAGCGAGCCCAGCACCGAATCGGTCGCCGTCGGCATCAGGAGCCCGGCACCGGCCCCCAAGAGCAGCAGGCCGGGAAGGACGTCGACGTAGCCGGCTCCGGGACGGGATGCGGCTGAGATCTGGAAGAGGCCGGCAGCGATCGCCAGCATGCCCGTCGCGGCGGTGATCTTGCTGCCGAACGCGGCGACCACCTTGGGCGAGAGCGGCGCGGCTACGGCGAGGATCGCGGCCAGCGGGAGGATGCGGACACCGGCCTGCACCGGGGTGAGGCCGAGATCGAATTGCAGGAACTGGGTCTGCACGAACAGCGCGCCGAACAAGCCGAAGACGCCCAGGGCGAGCGGGCCGGCCGCGGCACTGAAGCGCCTGTTACGGAAAAAGCCGAGATTCAGCATCGGATGCGAGCTGAATGCCTCCCAGACGACGAACAGCACCAGCAACGCGAGACCCCCGCCGCCGCTCACGAGCACGGCGGTCGAGCCCCAGCCGCGCGACGGGGCCTCGATGATGGCCCACAGCGTCGCGCCGAGGCCGGCAATCGACAGCAAGCCGCCCACCGGATCGGGCGGCAGGGCGTGGGGATTGCGCGAATTCGGCACCAGCCGGTAGGCCGCGACAGCGCCCACGACGACGATCGGGACGTTCACGAAGAACACCGAGCCCCACCAGAAGTGCGCCAGCAGCACGCCGCCGGCGATGGGTCCGATGGCGATTCCCAGGCCGCTGGTGCCCGCCCAGGCGCCGATGGCCCTGGCTCGCTCGGCCGGGTCGGGGAAGACGTCATTGATGATGGACAGGGTGGCCGGGACGGTCATCGCGGCACCCACACCCATCACCGCGCGCCAGCTGACGAGCGGCCACACGCTGCCCGAAAAGGCGGACCCGACCGACCCGCCACCGAAGGTGCCGAGGCCGGCGAGCAGCAGCGGCTTACGACCCAGCCGGTCGGCGAGGCTCCCGCCGACCAGCAGCAGGCCCGCGAAGACGACGGCATACGAGTCGACGATGAGCTGCAATTCGCTGGATTTGGCCTGCAGGACCTTGACCAAAGTCGGCAGCGCGACGTTCAGGATCGTGTTGTCGAGGTTGATGACGAGAATCGTGGTGCACAGCACACCGAGCACCGCCCAACGGCGACGGTCACCGGGAGCGTCCGGCAGGCTGGGTCTCGCGTCGATCGTGCTTGCTGGCACCCTTCACTCGATACCGGCCGGTGGCGACGCGAGCTAGAGCCCAAAGTCACCGACAGCACGAGGCGAGCTGGAGGACCGCCGACGCTGTCGAAGGGCAGGCCTTCAGCGGGCCCCTCGCTAGGCCTTGGCGTAGTCCGCGAACCCCTGCCAGTCGATCAGGACACACGGCTCGTCACCGAGGATCCAGGCGTCGTGTCCCGCAGCCATGACTGCGAAGTCGCCTGGCCCGTACTCGAGTTCCTCGCCGTCATCCATGACGACTTTCATCCGGCCGGAAACGAAGTAGGCCACGTGCGCGGCCTGGCAGCTGTCGGTGCCGGCAATCGGCTTCACGTGCTCTGACCAGCGCCAGCCAGGCATGAAGGTTGCTCGACCGACGGCTCCCGACGCCAGGTTGACGAGCTCCAGCTGACCCTTCCCGCCTCCGAATGGGCGGGTCTCTTCGGGTGTATCCAGACTCTTGCGTACGAGACCAGACATTTCTCCCCCTCTGCTCAGTGTCACATCTCCAAGACGCTCTGCACGTCGAGGTTCCGGAAGACCATCGGGGCATCGCACAGCTGCGCGAGTCGCTCGGCGAACGCAGCGGTCTCCGGCAATGCCGAGTTGGCCATGGCGGCTTCGTAGGACGGGAACTCAACGATCTGGACGCAGATGCTGGGGCGATCACGATCGACCGCGAACGTGCCCCGCCGAGCCGTGCGTCGGCCCGCGGTCTGTGTGCCCCACTCCTCGATCAAAGACTGGACCTCAGCGGGCCGCGTGGTGCTGACTTCGATGACTTGGATGAAGGTCAATGTGATCACCTCCGGTGATCGCCGGGCCTGCTTTCTACCGCCGCGGCGCCGGATGCGCAACAGCCCGGTGTGCATTGCGAGGAAGGTGGCTTTCGGCCACCGACATCCGACTTCGAGCATGTGGGTCCGTGCTTGTGGGGTGAGCTGAAGCTCCCTAAGCTTGGCGGCGCAGCAGCTAGGACTACTGCCGCTGCGAAATCCCCAGCCGTGCCGTCGTCAAGACTTGGACTCATCGAAATGTGGGCACAACTCATCAGGGTGCAGTTGAAGCCGGGCAAGGACATGGCTTTGCTGGCCGCGCAACTCAAGGCCACCGAGCAGCCGGGCTCGGGCCTGGTGCGCTCCAGCCTCATGCTCGATCAGAAAGACCCGAGCCAGGCCTTCATGCTGATCGTCTTCGAGAGCGAAGAGAAGGCCCGTGCTCGCGAAGCCGACCCCAGGCGCGCGGAGGGGCTCCAGGCCGCTCGGGCGACCATGGCGGATATCTTCGCCGGCGCCCCCGAGTTCACTGACCTCACCGTCATCGAGGAATGGCCCGGGTAGGCGCACCGTGAAATCTGCTACGGGAATGCTGCGGGCTGCGGCGTTTCTTCGCGACTCGCCGTATTAGCGGGGGTTGGGAGTGATTCCCGTAGCAGATTTGACGGAGGTCGCTCTCCCGGGCGCAAGCGCTATCTGGCGCGGCTGCCGCGCCGGGCCGCGGGCTCAGGCGATGACGTAGTCGGCGGGGTCCACCGAGCGGGTCCAGGCCCAGTACTGGTCAAGTGGCCACGGCGACAGCGTGTACACCTTGCCTTGCGCATTCTTGTAATGGCTGTGGGCGATGGAGGCGTGAGCCCAGACCAGGGAACCGATCTCCTGCTGGTAGCGCTCGGCGTACTCGTCGTGGGCGTCGTCCCGGACTTCGATGGTGCGCGCTCCCGCGGCGAGGACACGATGAATGGCGTCGATCGCGTAATGGCTCTGGAATTCGGAGTGGTAGAACAGGCTCGCGCCGGCAGCGAGATTGGTCCCCGGCCCGTACATGCAGAACAGGTTCGGGAAGTTCGGCACGGTGATGCCGAGATAGGCCGTGGCCGAATCACCCCACTGCTCGCGGAGCGAAACCCCGCCCCGCCCGGTGACGTCCATGGTCGCCAGGAAGTCGCTGTGCAGGAATCCCGTGGCGAAGCAGATGATGTCGACCTCGTGAAGCCGACCGTCGGTCGTCACCACCCCCTCGGGAACAATTCGCTCGATCCCGGTCCGCACCATGTCCACGTTCGGTTTCTTCAAGCAGCGCAACCACGAACCGTTGTCCTGCAGGACGCGCTTGCCCATCGGCGGGTAGTCGGGAGTCGACTTCTCGATCAGGTCGGGACGGTCGGCCAGTAGCGAGTGCATCCAGGCCGCCAGCATCTGCCCGCGCTGCTCGTTGGTGGCGTTGACAGCCACGCCGGTGGACGCCTGATACTCCGGCTCCACCCGGTACGCCTCCACACCGGCGGCGACACCCGGGAAGGTCATGAGGAAGCGAAACCACCTGCCGTAGAAGGGCAAATGGCGCTGCGCCCACTTCTCCCCCGGCGGCACAGCTGCGTGATACGTGAGGTTCGGAATGATCCACTGCGCCGTGCGCTGGAAGATCGAGAGCGACGAGACGCGGTCGGCGATCGTCGGTGCGATCTGAAATCCGCTCGCCCCGGCTCCCACGAGAGCGAAGCGCGACCCGGTGATGTCGAGGTCCGCCGGCCAGCGCGCCGAATGGAACGCGGGTCCGGTGAAGGTGTCCATCCCCGGAATCTGCGGCAGATGCGGGAGATTCAGGGCTCCGACGGCGCTGATGACGAAGCGGGCTTCAAGGACCTCTTCAGCGCCGTCGGCAGTCCGCACCGTCACCCGCCAGCGCGCGGTCGGCTCGTCCCAGGTGAGCGACAGGACACGCGTCCCGAACCGGCAGTGCGGGGCCAGTCCGTACTTCTCGACAACGCCCTCGAAGTAGGCACGCAGCTCCGGCTGCTGGCAGTAGTACTCACTCCAATGGTCGGTCGGCTCGAAGGAGTAGCAGTACTGGTGGCTGCCGATGTCGACGCGCGCACCCGGATAGCTGTTCTCCCACCAGGTGCCGCCGGGGCCATCGTTCTTGTCGAGGATGGTGAACGGCAGCCCGGCCTGAGCGAGGCGGATCCCGGCCAGGATCCCGGACTCGCCGGCACCGATAACGATGACCGGCGACGCGTCCCTCACGGCGGCCGGCACCTCGGGACCCCACGCGATGGCGCCGCTGTCAGCACCGTCGAACTGCATGTCGTCGAAGAACATGCCCTCGAGCGAACTGCTGAGCGAACGCAGCCCCATGAACTCCATCATCTCCAGGAGCAGCTCATGGGAGAGCGGGTGCGGCTGGCATCCAGCGTCGCGGTAGGCAGCGATGACGGGCACGGCCCAGCGCCGGATCTCAGCCAGCTCGTCCTCGGGGATGCCGCTCTGGAACTCCAACGAGATCGCGACCCGCGGCTTGATGCTCCCCCGAATCCATGACGGGTCGCCCGTCATGTGGACGAGGGAGCACAACAGAGCCGGGACGCTGACGTCGTCCAGCGCGGCGGCGATGGCGTCATCGCCGTCGGTGAAGGGCTCCCCGGCGTGCGGGTTGCGGTTGGACATCGCCTCGAACCATAACCGCCCGTCGAATCCAGCCGACAACCGGGCGACAGCTCACCCTGCCCGGCGCAGGCACCGCCACCCCACAGCGGCTGGGCAGTGCATGGCCCGGCTCCCAAGGCAGCCGATCACCTTCATCCGGCCGCACCTCAGCCGAACACCAGCTGCTCCATGGGCGACGAGCGTTCGATCATCCCGTACGTTTCCTCGCCGTCCCAGCTATAGCGGGCACCGCCCTGATAGAGCCCGGGGAAGTTCGGCATCTCCTGGCGCAGCGTGAGATCGAACGTCGAGACAACCGTCTCGCCCTCGATGCGCACCCGGCCGACCTGCTCGGACTCGAGCACGACCGCCACGTCCTCGCCGGTGGCCTGGATCCGGCCCAGCCACGGGGCGTGCACGACCCGCGCAGGGATGAGCGGACCGTCACCGGTGAACAGATATCCCTCGTTGTACGAGGCCGTGCCGTCCGGACGCGGCGGGTAGGCGATGTAGCCGAATCCCCGCCCGCTGGGGAAGAGTGCCGACTGCCAGCAATGGCCCCAGAAACCCTCGAGTTTGCGAACGCCCTGGCGCCGGATCCGCAGCCCGGTGCCGGTGAAGTCGTGACGCTGCCCGCCCACCCGCACGCTGCCGGTCGCCCGGAAGAGCTGCTCGTAGCGCGGGCCGCCCATGAAGTTGCCTTCGACGGCCGTCGTCAGGCTTGTCTGCGGCGTCGCCCGACAGCGCTCCCTGGATCCACGGAGGCACCGCCATGTGGGCCTCGACGTCGAACTCGAGCGGCACCCGTGGCCCGTCCGCCGCAGCCCGGATCAGGGCGCCGGTCGTCGTCTCGACCGCGTCGCCGGCGTACGACATGGTCCACGTCCGGAACGGCTCGACGCACCGGAAATGCAGCGGGCCGGTGCCCAGCACGGTCGGACGACCCTCGGGACCGTCGGGAGCCCAGGCCTTCCCGGTGTCACGCAGCCGGTAGACCCTCCCGTCCGGGAAGGCGACGTTCACCTGGTAGTCGTGGGACTCCCAGGTGGCCGCGTACGCCTCGATCCCGACACGCGGGATTCCGACGGCGCCGCGGTCATCGGAGACCCAAAAGCTCATGGAATCGCGCATTTCCGGGTCGTCCGGACGCGAGCTGAAGGTCTCCTCGCGATCGGCGCCGAGGCCCCCGGTGAGGTCGATCGCTGTCAACCCCCTCGAGCAGGCTCCGAATCCGGCCCCGCCAACTCGTCGATGGCCCAGGTGAGGACCTCGACGGCGGCGTCCGGGCTCAGCCCCCAGGCCGAGACGAGCCGGTCATACGACGGCACGCCCCAGAGCACGTCCAGCGCCGCGGCCAGCCGCAACCGATCTCGGTCCGACCAATCCGGTTTCGCGCGAGCAACCGCGCGCAGCAGCGCCTCACGCCTGCTCCGGTCGACGGCCACGAACGTGGGATCGTTCGGCGGGCTGCTGACGTCAGCGACCGCAAAGGAGCCGAGCGACCGGAAGAGGCGACCCGCAACCTCGGACACTCCCGGTAGCGAGAGCTGCTCGTAGTCGACGCCGGCCTCTTCGCCGAGCCGCACCATGATGGCGTCTCGCAAGCCGCGCTCATTGGGGAAATGCCGGTAAACGGTGCGTTCGCCGACGCCCGCCCGCTGCGCAACGGCGCGAAATGTCAGACCGCCCCAGTCCCAGCTGTCGAAGCTGCGTACCAGCTCGACACCGGCGACCACGATGCGCTCCCGGGTCTGGCCGGCCTGATCGCGACGTACCTGGCTCACGTAACGGCGAGGGCGGGGCGCCTGCTCGCCGGCGCCACCGGCAGGCTGGGCAGCGGCCATCGGCGCGGTCCCTCCCCACGTTTCGGCGACACGGCCAAGCTACGACGCGCCCCGAGGCAATGCGCGGGAGCCGTGGAGTCAGGTGACGACGAGTTCCTGGTACATCCCGTCGGCATAGTGGTTCGTCAGGTTGCACACCAGCTCGTAATGGCCGCGCGGGAGGTTGAGCGTCACCCAGCTGACCGTGTCGGCGGCGATACCTTCACCCGCGCCGGCGGCACAGCTGCTCGAGGCCTCGCCGAGACTGCCCGCCTCGTCGACCTTTCCCTCCGCGCCCGGCACGCGCTGACCCGCAACGGCACCGTCGGCAAGCGGCAGGACCACGAGCTCGTGAGTGCGCCAGCCGAGGTTCTCGGCCACGAAGGTGACCCGGCCGGCGGGCAGGGTGGCAGGGGTCGCCCGCAGCCTCATGGGAGAACCGAGCGGGGCGTTGCCGCCCATCATGCCCATCGAGCCCATGTCGGTGAGCACGACCGTGACCACACTCCCGGGCAACGAGCTCGGCGCCGCGCACGTCAGGCCCGAGTAGTGAGCTCCGGAGCCGCCCATCATTCCGACACCGCGCGACGGAGTGCTCGAACCGCAGCCTGCCGCGAGCAACCCCAGCGACAGTGCCGCGACCGCAGCCAACCCCGCCGATCGGCTCCTGTCTGACCATCCGCCCACCGATCCATTGGACGCCCGTGGACCCGGAAACGATTAGGGCCCAAGGTCCCCGGAGCGCGGGGAACTACCTCTCGGCGCAGCGAGTACTCCAGCCCCAGGGTCCGGGCGATCGGCCGTCAGGCGTCCCGCCGCATCAGCACGATCGTTCCGGCGATCAGCGCGACCAGCGCATACAACGCGGTCACGCCAAGGCCGGCCCACGGCGAGAGTTGGCTGCTGTCGTAGTTTCCGGTCATCAGGATCTGGGTGCCGGCGTTGAGCGGCAGGTACTTGCTGACGTCCGTCGAGTACGGGCTCGGTAGGGCATTGGCGAGCAAGGGCAACACGAGCACGATCCCGAACACCGCGGCGATGGCTCCCGCCGTGTTGCGGATGATGAAGCCCAGGCCGATAGCGAGCAGGCCGATGAGCGTCAGGTAGAGCCCGGCGCCGACGATCGCGCGCACAGCCTCGTGGGTGCTCAAACTTGCCTGCAAATGCGTGCTTTTCAGGGCTTGCTGGCCGAGCACGAACGCGGCGAACGCGGCCAGTTCGGTCAGGACCAGCGCGGTCACCCCGAAGACCAGCGCCTTGGCAATGAGCACCGGCCGGCGATGCGGAACGGCGGCAATGGACGAGCGGATCATCCCCGTGCTGTATTCGCCGGTGATCACGAGCACTCCCAGCACCCCGATGGCCAGTTGCGCCAGGAACACCCCGCGCAGGCTGACCAAGGTCGGGTCGAGCCCGACCCGCGCGAAACCGCCGCCGGGACCCGGGCCACGGAATTGCACGTTCGCGCCTTCCTGGTTGAAGCGGTGGGCCCGCAAGGCGCTGAAGAGCACCCCGAGCCCGACGACCATGACCACCGTCGCCAGCAGGCTGTACCAGGTGGAACGCAACGAACGCAGCTTGATCCATTCCGAGCGGATCACGCCGAGCTGGGTCACCTTGCCCGACCCCAGATCGGCGGGACGCGCGGCGAGCACCGTGGGGGACGTCATCGTTGCCCCTCCCCCAGCGTTGCCGGATCCGGCCGCTCCCCTCCGCCGTGGAATTCGACGGCATCGCGCGTGATCTCCATGAACGCCTCTTCCAGGGTCGCCTGTACCGGCGTGAGCTCGATGAGCGGGATGCCTTCGCGAGCGGCCACCAGCCCGACCGCCTCGCTGTCCATGCCGCTCACCTGCAACGTCTCAGCGCGTAACCGATCGACGTGACGTCCGGACCCGTGCAGCAGCGCCGCCAGCCGGTCGGCCTCCTTCGTCCGCACGACGACGGCGCCGCTGGAGGTGCGGTGGATGATTTCTTCGACGCCGCCCGACGCAATCAGCCGCCCGCGTCCGACCACGATCAGCTCGGTTGCGGTCACGGCCATCTCGCTCATCAGATGCGACGAGACGAAGACCGTTCGTCCCTCGGCCGCGAGCGCCTTCAGCAGGTTGCGAATCCACAGGATGCCCTCGGGATCGAGGCCGTTCACCGGTTCGTCGAGCAGCAACGTCCCCGGATCGCCGAGCAAGGCGGACGCGATGCCGAGCCGCTGCCCCATGCCGAGCGAGAAGCCGCCGGCGCGCTTGCCCGCGACCTCGTCGAGCCCCACCAGGCCCAGCATCGCCTCGACCCGGGACTTCGGGATCCCGTTGGTGGCAGCCATCGCGAGCAGGTGATTGCGCGCCGACCGCCCCGTGTGCACCGCGCGCGCCTCCAGCAGCGCTCCGACTTCCCGCAGCGGCGCCGGAAAGTCGTGGTACTCCTTGCCGTTGATACGCGAGCCGCCGCCATTGGGCCGGTCCAGCCCCAGCAGCAGTCGCATGGTCGTCGACTTTCCCGCGCCATTGGGGCCCAGAAATCCGGTCACCACACCCGGCCGGACCACAAAGCTCAAGTCGTCGACCGCGGTCTTGGCGCCGTACCGCTTGGTCAAGCCCTGGGCCTCGATCATCCCGGGCAGCAGTCGGCGGGAAGGGTCAGTATGTTCATGGCCTGAAACGTAGCTACGGCAGATGTAGAGCAGCTGACCGCCACGCGGAAGCCACCAACCACCAGGCGCGAACGCTTCCCGAGCCCGCAGGGCAACCGATGACGTCCGAGCATGCCTGAGCACGGTTTCAAGAATCCGGAGCGCCATCGTCCATGGTGCGCTGCGCCTGATAGCCCAGTCAGAACTGCCGCCGTTTCGCGCTGCGCCAGCTCAGGCTTGGCGTCGAAAACCAAGCGGTGCCGGCGCGAAGGACTTACCAGTGACGGCGCGTCAGCCGCGCCGGCTCCGGCTCGGCCCGGTCGTCGCCTCACCACGGATCATGTCTCTGGTCGCGGGCAGCTTCTTGGTCAGCGGAGCATTTCTGGCGACGTTGACGACGCTCTGGCCCGGGCTGACGGTCGCCCATCCGTGGGCCATCCGCGTCGTTGCCGCGGGGGCCGCGATTTCGGGTTCGGCGGTCATGGTCGTCCAGCGCCGGCCGGCATGGACGTACCACGCGTTCAACTTCCTGGGAACGACGCTGGTCACCCTGATCATCGTCATGACGGGAGGGGGGCCGGCCGCCTCGGGAGTCGCCGCGCTCTACCTCTACGTGCCCCTCGACAGCTTCTTCTTCCTGCCGCGGCAGTCGGCGATCATCTATCAGGCCTGGGGGCTTTGCGCGCTGGTCGCGGACAGCGCGCTGTTTCACGTGCTGACGCCCGTTGTCGCGGTCGGAATCGGACTCGCGGAGCTCGTGGCGGCTTTGGTGATCGCCCTGCTGGTGAAGGCCGCAGGGGCAGCCGAAATCGACAGCACCACGGGGCTGCGCAACCGCCGGGGCTACGACCGCGAGCTCGCGATCGCCATCTCCGCCGTGCAGCGCTGCTCCAGCGCCTTGTCGGTCGCCTTCCTCGACCTCGACCACTTCAAGGTGATCAACGACACCGCGGGTCACGGGGCCGGCGACCGCCGCCTTCGGTCCGTCGCCGAGATGTGGCTGCCGCTCATCCCTGAAGGTGCGATCCTGGCGCGTCAGGGCGGCGATGAATTTGCCGCGCTCTTCCCCGGGCTGGCCCCGGCCGAAGCAGCGAAAGTCACCGAGACCATGCGCGCGGCCATTGCCAGCCAGGGATACACCTGCTCGGGAGGGGTCGCCGAGTGGGAGCCGGGGCTGACCGGCTCGACGCTGATGAGCCGTGCCGACATCGCCCTGTACCGAGCCAAGGGCGGCGGGCGCAATCGCGTCTACAGCTACGAAGGCAGCGGCAGCGACAGCGATCTGCGCCGTGCGCTGGAGGCGGGCGAACTGCTGGTGCATTACCAGCCGACCGTCTCGCTCAGCGAGCTCGCGCTGACGGGCGCCGAGGCGCTGGTGCGGTGGCGGCACCCCGACCGCGGGCCGGTACCGCCGGACGAGTTCATTCCGTTCGCCGAACGCACCGGACTCATCTGCGAGATCGGCCGCTTCGTGCTCGGTGAAGCGTGCCAGGCGGCCGTGGCCTGGCTGCCACAGCCGGCGTACATGGCGGTCAACGTCTCCGGGGCCGAATTGGGCGAGGCGGACTACATCGACCGTGTGATCGACGCGCTGGCGGTCTCCGGACTCGCGGCCCACCGGCTCGTTCTCGAGGTCACCGAGACGACCCTCGGCGCTGACGCCGATATCGCGATCAACACTCTGCAACGGCTTCGGGAACTGGGCGTGCGGGTGGCCATCGACGACTTCGGGGTGGGCTACTCGTCGCTGAGCCGCCTCACCCGGCTGCCCGTCGACATCCTCAAGCTCGACCGTTCGTTCGTCTCGGAACTCACCTCCGGCAGCGGGCCGAGCCGAAGCGGTTACCGCGGCAATGCGCGGCTCATCGCGGCGATCGCCTCGGTCGCGGAGGCCGCCGGCCTGAGTACCGTCGCCGAAGGGATCGAGACGCAGGAGCAGGCCCATCTGCTCGCCGGATTCGGCTTCACCGAGGGTCAGGGATTCCTGTTCGGACGCGCCGTCGCCATCGAGGACCTGTCCGTCGATGTTCCCGGACCGGCCACCCCGGAATGCGCCCTCTCACCGGCCCCGTCCTGACGGGGCAGCCGAATCAATCCAGCAGCGCCGCCCCGTACCAGCGCTCGCCGGCCGGGGTCAGATGAACGCCGTCGGAGAGCCGGACCAGCACCGGCGGACCGTCCGGATACGCGGGCCTGGTCGCGGTGAAGACGTGCCCCGGCGTGAGCCAGTCGTCGGCGCGGGTATTGATGCGCATGTGCAACTCAGCTCCCACCCGCTTGTACATCGCCACCAGCGCGGCATCGCCGTTGAACGGGTACCAGCCGTCGGGCAGGTTGTGCATCGCCGGGGGTATGACGATCGTGATCGGCACGTGCGGGAAGGTGGCGCGCATCTCGCGCAGCGACTCTTCGTAGAGCGCCGTTGCGCCTGACACGCCACCGATCCGGAACGCCGCCGCCGCGCACGACGCGGTATTTCCGGTGAAAGCCAGGACGACGCGTTGCGGATGGAGCGCCACGGCGTCGAACGCCGCCCGGGCCACCCAATCGCACATCGCCGTCCCGCCCGCGGCGTGGAAGACGACGTGCTCGCGGTTTCCGGGATGCAGCGACCGGGCGGCGGACTCGGACTGCACCGTCAGGCTGTCGCCGTAAACCACCACCACGGGACGCCCCTTTGGCGTAAGCAGCCACGAGAGCAGTACCAGCAGGGAGAGCAGTACCAGCATCAGCATGGGAACGACGCTGGCGCGGGTGTCCGCGTCATCGGCGCCTGACATCGACCGTCCCAAGATCATAAGGAGAATGGCTGCTGCTTCAGCCATTCTCCCCTGATCACCCAGCCGGACTCAGCCGTCAGGGTCAGATGACGAAGAACGACCGTGAAACGGTAGGCCCGGCGACCCCGTCGATGACTGCCCGGACGGCGAACGTGTGCGTCGAGAGCAGGTTCAGCATGCTCACCGGGCTGGTGCAGGCGCCGAACGCGGCGCCATCGATACTGCACTCGAAGCCGGCGCCCGGGGTGTCGCTGGTGAAGGTGAAGGTGACGACCGGGCCGAGGACGGTGGCCCCGTTGGCAGGCCCGGATGTCACCGTGACCGCCGGCGGCGCCATCACGGTCCAGCTATAGCCGGCGGTGCCCGTCTTACTGCCGTTCGTCGCCGTCACGGTCAGGGCGTGCGAGCCGAGCGCCAGGCCGCTGGCCGACCAGGGGCTCGTACACGCCACCGCCGCGCCGCCGTCGAGGCTGCACGTCGTCGTCGCCGCCGAATCCGACACCGTGAACGACACCGTGGCATTGGTGACGTAGCTGGAGCTGTCCGGTCCTGACGTGATGGTGACCGCGGGTGCGGCGTTCACCGTCGTCCAGCTGACGGAGGTCGACCCGGTACCCGAGACATTCGTCGCGAAGACCCCCAGGCTGTGGGCGCCCGGCGACAGCCCCGACGCCGACCACGGGCTCGAACATGGCGAAGCGGGCGCCCCATCGAGACTGCAGGTCACGGTCGCCGCCGGATCCGACACCGTGAACGACGCCGACGCGTTCTTCGACGACCCGGGACCGCTGGTGACCGCCACCACCGGGACGCCCGGAGGTGGCGCCACCACCGTCCAGGTGTACGAATCCGACCCCGAACCACCGGCATTCGACGCGCCGACCACGACCGTGTGCGCGCCCAGCGCCAACCCCGACGCGGTCCAGGGACTGGCGCACGACGTCGCCGCGTCGCCGTCCAGGCTGCACGTCACCGACGCCGCCGGATCCGACACCGTGAACGACACCGACGCAAACGTCGCCGACGTCGACGCCGCCGGACCACCCGTCACGTGGACTGTCGGTGCGGGCGTCGGTACGGGAGTTGGTGCAGGCGTCGGTACGGGCGTCGGTACGGGCGTCGATGCGGGCGTCGATGACGGGCGTCGATACGGGAGTTGGTACGGGCGTCGATAAGGGCGGCGGTACGGGCGGCGGTGCAGGCGTCGATACGGGAGTTGGAACCGGGAGCGATCCGGCCGGCGCCGGCGATGCGGACGTCGGCGACGCGTGCGGACGCGTGACGAACGGGGGCGGTGTCGCCGCGGGTCGGGTCGACTCGAGCGCGTGAATGGGCGTCTGCGGCGTCGCGCTGAGCGTGGCATGCGTCTGCGGTGCGGCGCTCGGCCCCGCCGCGACCACCACGACGGCTCCTGCGGCGGCGGCCACGGCGGGCCCCCCGGCACTGGCGATCGTTGCGGCGGCGTCTTTCAAAGCGCCCACGAAAGGCAGTTGGACGAAGAAGGAGAGCGGCCCGGTCGCCCACAGCAGCCGCGGCAGCGAGATCGCCAGGAAGGCCCGCACCGTCACCGGATCGAAGTGGGTGCCTGCGCAGCGGGTCAGCTCCTCGCGCGCCTTCTGCGTCGACACGGGCCGCTTGTACGAGCGCGCCGCCGTCATCACCTCGTAGGCGTCGACCACTGCGATCATGCGTCCCGCGCGCGAGATGGCCGACCCGGAAAGCCCGGCGGGATACCCGGTGCCATCGAAACGTTCGTGATGCTCGGCGATCGCCCGGCCCCACTCCCCCAGCCAGCCGAGCAGGGAGGCCGCCGCCCGCGCGCCCTCTTCCGGGTGCGCCCGCAGGATCGTCCACTCCTGGTCGGTGGGCTTGCCGGCCTTGTTCAGGATCTCGGGGTCGACCGTCAGCTTCCCGATGTCGTGCAGCAGCGACCCCCATCGCAGCAGGTCCTGCTCCTCACGGTTCAGGCGCAGCTGCTGGGCGAGCAGGTCGGCATAGACCCGCACGCGCTCGGCATGCCCCCGGGTGCGCTTGTCGTGGCTCGCGAGAGCGGCCAGCAGCGACAGGATGCTTGCCGCCATTCCAGATGCAGTGTCGTCGCGCTTGCCCGCGAGCTGATCGAGTTTCTGCCGCGACGTGGCCTTGCGGGCGACCTTGAACCGCGACGGCGCTTGATCGGGGAAGAGCAGGCTCAGCTTCAGCAGCGTGGTCATCGGCAGCAGTCGGCGAGCCCCGCGTTCGGCGAGCATCGCGGCGCCGAGGGCGGCAACGACCACGACCGCGCGAAAGGCCCAGCGCGCACCACCGGCTGAAGGCGGCAAGAGCGCGCTCGCCACCCAGGCGGCGGCCAGTGAGCAGACAATGGGGATCGAAATGACGGCAAGCTTGAGCAGGGCCGCCAGGACGGGCCTGGCGTGCCACCGATTCTGATCGTCCTGCTCCTGCTCTCGCGACGGCACCGCTCACCCCCAATAGACGCGCTAAGCAACATCGACTTGGTCCCCCGAATGCTTGAATGACGGCCCGTTTGGCTAAAGGAATGGTTAGATCCGTCCGAACACGCTGCTGTCATGGATGTGACCAACCGGAGCGTCTGGACGCGCTTTCGTTCCGGCTCGGGCTGGACGCGCCGGGCGTGGGAGCTCGGCCAGCAGTTGCGGCCTGCCAGCGAGACGGCGAGCCGGCTCTTCGTCGTCGGAACACCCGCGCACGACGCCTGGCACGTCGCCGCGCATCTGGACGACGAAGCCACCTTCAGCGGACTCGCGTCGCTTCGTCCTACGCTCCTGCGCTGGAAGCCTCCTGCTGGCGCGCCGCCTCATCTGCGCGCCGGCATCGACGAATTGCGCGGCTCGGCACGAGGACGGGCCGTTCTCGTCGTGGCACCGGACCCGCTGGCCGAGGGCGAGCTGGAACGGCTTGCCGACGCCCGGCGCGCCGGAGCCACCCTCATGGCCGTGACCTCAGGCGCGGACGAGCTCACCGACCTTGCGCACGACTGCGCGGTCGTGGACGGCGCGGCAAACAGGCTTGAAGACGTGGGTTTTGCCAGCCATCTGGTCACGGTGAGCGCGGGCACGGCAGCGCGGCCGCGGCGTCGCTTCGCTTTGCTCAGCCGCTGAATTGACCGCGGTCCCGCGTCGTCATCCGCCCCACGCCTGACGCTCACGGCGGTGCGGATCGTTGACGCGCCCGCCCCCGTCGTCGAAGACCATGACGGGACGCGTGCGGGCGTCATACCGGCTCCACCCGGGATCGCCACTGACGGCGAATCGCACGAAGGCTCCATGCATGGCCGACGCCACCTGGTGCGATGGCTCGGGTCCCTCGATCGGTGAATGGCCGAGATTGTCGAAGAAGAAACCGATGTCGAGACCGTGGGCAGCCCCAAGGCCAGGAATCGGCGACCGCCAACCGAATTCGTAGAGGAACGTGGGCGCATCCTGCCGTGACTCGGCGATGCGCAACGCAGGCATCAGGAAGATGGCGTCGCGCATGGCCGCCGCGAGCACGGCCGATGGGCTGCCGCAAATCTGCTCGTACTCCTGGTAGGCCGTCGCGGGAGCACCATTCATCTGCAGGTAACTACGTGCCCTCTCGACGGTCTTCTCATCTCCCGGCCCGCCGCCCGCGACGAGCGCGAGCATCTCGTCGCTGGTGCAGCCGATCAGCAAGTCCACCCCGCTGCCCGCGCCGTCGAGGATCAGCTCGAGAGGGGCGCGCGGCAGCAGTTGGCCGTCATGGGCGGTCGTGAAGGCCATCCCGGCGCCGACCGTCGTCGCGCCCCAGCGGCGCGGGTCCGGATGGGCGGACATGTCGAGCCAGGCGAGCTTGGACAGGTTGGCGAGCCGCTGCGGATCGACGGCCGCCAAGCCGGCGGCGGTCGGCTCGACACCCGCCTGCTCCGCGATGTTGGCGACGACCTTGCCCGCATCCGCGGGTGACAGGGAAGCGGTCAGCGCCGCGCTGGAGATCACGGCTCGGCGAAACAGCCCCCGATCGAGCGCCAGCAACGCCAGGACGAGGCCCGCGCCCGCCGACTCGCCGAAGACGGTGACGTTATCCGGGTCGCCGCCGAATGCTGACACGTTGTCGCGTACCCACTCCAAGGCGAGCAGCAGGTCAAGCACGCCACGGTTGGATGGCGCGTCCGGCAGCACCCCGAATCCCTCGACTCCCAGCCGGTAGTTCGGCGACACGAACACGACTCCATCGCGGGCGAAAGTCGTGCCGTCGTACAGCGGCTGCGCCGAACTGCCCGACAGGTACGCGCCGCCGTGAATCCAGACCATCACCGGTAGCCCGGCGGCCGCGGGATCGGGCGTCCAGACGTTCAGATTCAGGCAATCCTCGCCGGGAATGGCCGGATCATCGAGGAAATCCAGTTGGCTTTGCGAGTGCTCCTCGTCAGGTTTGGGGGCCGTGGGACCGAAGTCGACCGCATCGCGAGTGCCGATCCACGGATCGGCCGGCTCCGGGGCGGCGAAGCGCAGCGCCCCGAAGGGCGGACGCGCGTACGGGATGCCGAAGAAGCGGGCCATGCCGTCGGCGGCGAGGGTGCCGCGCAGCGCGCCGGCTTTGGGGTGGGCGAGGACATCGGTCACGGGGAGCCCCTTCGAGCGGGAGGTGCAGCGCCATGCGGCGCACCATGCCTCGTCATCGAAGCAGGCAGCCGCCCCGATACGCGCCGGGGGTGGGGCGTACCGGGGCGGCTGTGGGCTGGGCGGGACGAGACCCGCGCCGATCAGCCCTGCGTGGTTCCGGCCGCGGGGGCGTGCGGACCGTCGCCATCCCGGTCTCCGGGACCGTGCGGACCACCAGGCCCACCGTTCATGGGGTCACCCTTGCCCATGCCGGTCTCGACCGACGTCACGTTGAGGTTCTTGTCGAACTTCACCGTCACCTCGGTGCCGTCAGCCTTGGTCATGTGTGCCTCGTAGCCGGCGTCGCCCGCGTCGGTCTCCACGCGGTAGACCTTTCCGCCAGGGACCTTGGCGAGCGCCTTTTGCGTCAGCTCGGCGGTGATGGCCGTGGAGACGGCCTTCTCGTCGCTGCGCACCGGAGCCGAACCGTGCGCGTTGGCCGGAGGCATGGCCGTCGTACTCGAGCCGGTGCTGGAACCGGTACCCGCACTGGTGCTCGGCGTGACGGTGCTGCTACTGGTCGCGGCAGACGCGCCAAGCGTGCCTGCGAGCACGCCTCCCGCCACCACACCGGCAGCCACGAGTCCGATCGTCTTGATCCGGCGCCTGCTCGGCGGCCGCGCCGGTGACGCCGGAGCGAGCCAATCGCCGTGGTTCGGATCTTCACCCATGATCTATGTCTCCTGTCTTGGGTGGGCACGACACCGTGCCCACTAGAAGACGACGATCAGCCCCCAGCATGGGGCCGCGCTAGGGCGGCGCTATGAATGCGCTATCAACGGCTGCGCGCCGCCCTCGCCCTGCTGCGACGAGAGCTAGTCCTGGGCGAGGTCGATGATCTGGCGCAGCGAGGCCGGGTCGCGACCGCCGACCAGCAGGCTGGTCACGGGGCTCTTGCGCCAGAGCTCGAGACGCTCCTTGATGCGCCCGGGAGGCCCGATCAGGGAGATCTCATCGGCGAAGGCGTCCGGGACGGCAGCGATCGCGCCCTCCCGGTCACCGGCGAAGAAGAGCTCCTGCACGCGCAGGGCCTCCTCCTCGTAGCCCATCCGCTGCATGAGCTTGGTGTGGTAGTTCTGGCCCTTCGCGCCCATCCCGCCGATGTAGAAGCCGAGCATGGCCTTCACCGGATACAGGCCGGCGGCCACGTCATCGGTGACGTTGATGTTGACCAGCGCCGGGATCTCGAAGCCGGGCTTGGCCGCCGCCAGCTGCTCGGAGTAGACCTCAGGCCGGAACGGCGAGTAGTAGAGCGGCAGCCATCCGTCGGCTATCTCGGCCGTCTGGGTGACGTTCTTCGGACCTTCGGCGCCGAGCACGATCGGCAGGTCGGCGCGCAGCGGGTGCACCATCGAGTTCAGCGGCTTGCCGAGCCCCGCACTTCCCGGGCCGGTGTATGGAATCTGGTAGAACTCGCCGTCGAACGTGAGCTTTTCTTCGCGGCGCAGGATCCGCCGGATGATCTCCACGTATTCGCGGGTACGGGCGAGGGGACGCCGGCTCGGCTGCCCGTACCACCCCTCGACGACCTGCGGACCGGACGCGCCCAGGCCGAGGATGAAGCGCCCGCCCGAAAGGTGGTCCACGCTGATCGCTGCCATCGCCGTGGCAGTGGGGGTACGAGCGGCCATCTGCACGATGCCGGTACCGACGCGCACCCGCTTGGTGTGCGCTGCGACCCAGGCGGCATACGTGAACGCGTCGTTACCCCACGACTCGGCGACCCACACCGAGTCCAGGCCGAGGTCATCGACGACCGCGAGGGTCTCCGCAAGATCTGCGGGTGGGGTACGACCCCAGTAGCCGAGCTGGATTCCGATCTTCACAACTTCGGATCCTGGCACAGCCTCAACGGGCGGCTGCGCCCAGCGCCCCGGGAACCTTCGCGACGGCGGCGCGGATCGCCTCGGTCATGGCCGCGACGCCCAGCGGGTTCGGGTGGATGTGATCGCCGACGTCGTAGCTCGCCCGGATGATCCCGGTGGCCGGATCGGTCAGCGCAGCGTCGAGGTCGGCCACGATCGGATACTGGCGCAGGCCCTGGTTCAGCACCTGCCGCTGCTGCTCCTGGTCGGCGGTGAGCCCGTCGCCGCGTCCGGGCACCGTCGCGACGATGAACGTCTCGTTCGCCGCCGCGACCTTCGCCGCCAGCAGCCGGATCTCCGCCAGGATCTCCGGCGCGCTCACGCCGGCCTTGATGTCGTTGCTGCCCATCTCGACCAAGACCGCGGAAACCCCGAGAGGAGCGAAGACGTCGGTGGCGACCCGCGGGGGCAGCTCGCCTGCCGGCGCCTGGCCGGTGATCCGGTCACCGGCGACGCCGAAGTTCAGCGCCACCAGCCGGCCGTCGGTTTGGGCTTCCAGCTGATCGGTCCACCGGGCCGCGGTGTCGACCGGCAGGAACAACCCGTCGGTGATCGAGTCGCCGTAGACCGCCAGCGTGGGCACCGGCGACGCCGGGAGTACCTGGACCTCCGAGAGCCAGCGGTCTTCACTGCGCTGGCTGAACGGGCCGCCGGTCGCTGACGTCGTGGCGTCCCCGGCTCCGGCCGGGGTGCAGCCGGAGGACTGCGAGCTCCAGTAGTGCCAGGGGGCGGAGTCACCCGCGCTGAGCGCGATGCTGAGCGTGACGTCCTGGCCGCGCGCAACGGGCAGGCTCACCGGGTCGGTCGTGACGTCGCCGTTCGCCGCCAAGGTGACCCCGGGTGCCCCGTGCACGGTGACCACTCGCTGGGTGCCAGGGTCGACGTCCAGGCCGGTGGTGCGCACCGCCGCCACGAGATGCGTGAAGGTCACCGGTGTCGTCGACGGGTAGTTGATGAGCCGGAAGCGCAGTTGGCTCCCGCTCAGGCTGATGTGGGCGACGATCCGGCAGGTCAGGTCGGTGCCCGCGGTCACCCCAGGGTGATCGAGGCTGAGCGCCCAGGCGGTACGCCAGGGCGAGCTGTCGGCCAGCACGGCCTTGGGTGCCGGCTGCGCCGCCGGCAGAGGCCGGGTGACGACGAGGGCCGCGTGCTCCGGGGACCTGCCCGTGACCACCCCAGCGGCCCACGCGGAACCGCCGCCGGCAGCCGCCACGGCGAGGATGCTCATGACGGCGACCCGCTTCAGGCCCGCGGGCCGAGAGCCGCGATGTCGTGGATGTCGTGGATGTCGCGCCGCCATGCCTTTTCATTCGGCGAAATGACATCCGGTGTGAGTGAGCAATTCCAGCGCAGTCCGCCCGACCCGGCCGGCGGGGCCCTGGCCGGAGCCGCGTGCGTCAGACTTCGGCGCCCGCCCCTGCCACCAGCTCTCCGAACGGCATCGGGCGCCCGAGCAGGTAGCCCTGGCCCAGTTCACAGCCGTATTCACGCAGGCAGCGCAGCTGCTCGTCGTTCTCGACGCCCTCAGCGACGACCCGCACACCGAGGCCCGACGCGAGGTGGATGGTGGAGCGCACGATCGCCGCGTCGCCGGTGTCGGCGGCGATTCCGGCGACGAACCGGCGGTCGACCTTGATCTCGTTCACGGCGAAGCGCTGCAGGAACGACAGCGAGGAGAAACCGGTGCCGAAGTCGTCGACCGACAGCTGGACCCCGCGCGCCCGCAGTCCGGTGAGCACCTGCTCTACGACCTCGAGCTCGCTGACGATCACCGTTTCGGTGATCTCCAGGATCAGCCGCGAGGGGGGCAGCTCGTAGCGGTCGAGGATCGCCATGACGTCGTCGATCAGCCGGGCATCCATGAGGTTTCGGGCCGAGAGATTGACCGCCATGGTGGGGGGCACGTCATCCGGGTGCTGACGCTGCAGCCCGGCAGCCGCCGAACAGGCCATGTCGAGCACCCGCAGGGTGAAGTCGCGCACCAGCGGCGACTGCTCGACGACAGGCACGATGTGCGACGGCCACAGCAGGCCGCGGCGGGGATGCTGCCAGCGCACCAGCGCCTCGTAGCCCACCGTGCGGCCGGTGTCGAGGGTGACCTTCGGCTGGTAGTAGAGGACGAGCTGGCAGTCATCGACGGCGCTCTGCAGCTCGGTGAGCACGATGAGCCGCTCGGCACTCCCCCGGTCACGCTCGCCGCGATAGCGCGCCGCCGACCCCGGACGTGCCTTGGCCTCGTACATCGCCATGTCGGCGTTGTGCAGCAGTCCTTCGACGTGATCGGAATCGAGCGGGCAGACCGCGACCCCGATGCTCCCGCCCACCGACACGCGTAAGCCCTCGAGCAGGAAGGGTTCGTTCAGAGCGCCGAGTAGCGCATCGGCGATCACCTCAGCATCGGCCGCCGACGAGATCCCGGTGAGCAGGATGCCGAACTCGTCGCCGCCGAGGCGGGCCACCAGGTCTTCGCGGCGTACCTGATCCGAGAGCCGCTCGGCAACCTGCTGCAGGAGGACGTCACCGACGGCGTGCCCGAGGGTGTCGTTGACCTGCTTGAACCGGTCGAGATCCAGCAGGAGCAGCGCGACGACCTGGCCGGCCGTGCGCTGCTGCAGCGCGGCGGCGCAGCGGCGCAGGAGCAGCGTGCGATTGCCGAGGCCGGTCAGCCCGTCGTGAGTGGCCTCGTGGACCTGGCGGGACAGGAGCCGGGCGTTCACCAGATGGCTGCTGACGGCATCGGCGAAAGCGGTGAACAGGTGACGCTCGCGCTCGGTCAGCGAGCCATCGGCCGGCAGCGCGATGTCGAGCATGCCGATCATGCCCTCGCGGACCTTCAGCATCTCGCGGGCTCCGCTGACGAGCTGGGTGGGGCTCAAGCGCTGGGTGTGCGTGACCTCGCCGAGCTCGCGGCGCCAGATCGCCCACTGCCGGGTACCGGCCGATTCCGGCGCGCCGCCCGCAAGAGCGTCGCTGCGCAGCCAGAGGGTCGCGCCGGTGGTGCGGAACATGCGTTCGGCCCAGGCCAGCGCCGCGCGTACGACCTGCTCCTCGTCGCCGCGGTTGAGGTCGCCGTTGGCCGCGTCGAGCATCCGCCAGGCATCCCGGTCCTGCTGCACGCGCTGATAGCCGGTGTAGATGATGTGCAACGCGACGATGACCGGCGGAAGCACGATGAGGCTGCGCGGGCTCCACCAGGCGAGCCAGACGACCGCCGACGCAAAGACGACGTTGCCCAGGGTGGTCAGCAGCCGGATCCCGTTGGCACTGCGCATCGCCTGGCGCCAGCTGCCGCCGGTGGAGGACGCCACGACCGTCGACACCGCGATGGCGGTGAAAAGGCTGAACGCGAGGCCCGCGACGCCGAGCAGGACGAGATGGCGCGGAAGCACGAGCTGCTGGAGGCTTCCCGACCACGGGACCAGCAACGCGACGAGCCCGGTAGCCGCGGTGAAGTCGGCGATGTTGAAAGCGGCCTTGATCAGCGGCTTGCGCACGATCGTGTGCGCGACAACCTGGCCGACGAAACTCGCAATCACCAGCCAGGGGGCCTGGACCAGCGCGCAGCTGACAAGAACAGCCGCCTCGCCCCAACCGATCGACAGGCGCTCGCCTCGATGCCACAGCGGCAGCCGCAGCAGCTCACTCAGTGCTACCAGCAGGACGGCGACGCCGAAACGCCACGCGGTGGGCGCGTCGCCACGGCCGAAGTACGCACCGATGAGGACGGCCGCGCCCAACGCAACGGTGCATCCGACGGTGGCAAAGGTGCGCCGTCGTGCATCAAAGCTGTCGGTCACACTCACCGGCGGCTGCATCCTGACTTAGTCGTCGACCCAATCGGTCCGATGACTTATTGCAGCACAGGATCGACAATTACACACAGTCCTCGGCGAACAATCGTTCACGAGGAAGGCAGGGGCGGCTCAGCCCCAAGAGGTGTGACGCACGTCAACTTCCCTTCTTGTCCATCGCGAGATCGCGGGCGCCGGCCGTGCCGACGACACGCGCCCCCCGCTCATCACGCAGCTATCCCGGGCGCTCCGGTCAGCCGCCGAAGATCACTCCCAGGACCAGTGGCTCACTTTTTGCTCCCACATATCAGGGTCGAATGGTGACTGTTAGTAGTCGTGCACCGCGCTACCATCATTCAACACTCCGATCACGCAAATGGCAAATGGAGTAACGTTCTGTTAGCGGTGCAGGCCAGGGATGTCTTGTTGATGTCTGCTGACCTGCCGAACTCTGAAAGGATCGCCGGGGATCGTCACTCTCAGTAATCACTGTCGGTGAGCGGCGCCTCCTCTTGATAACGCCACGATGCCGCTCGGCCCCGTCTCACGCCCGACCCTGGCCCGTCATCGAGCGCCGGCCGACGCGGAGTAAAGCTGGCAAATGCGCGCTACACGCCTCTCGCTGCGGCACGCTTGCGGCACTGACCGTGCGGGCCCGTGCTGCCGGTCGTACTCGAGCGAGGGGATCCCATTCCGGATGTCGAACGAACCGCCTTCGTATCCGCCCGCCGGCCCGCCGCCCGGTGGCTACCCGCCTCCGCCCGGGGGTCAGCAGCCGCCCGGCGGCTACCCGCCTCCGCCCGGGGGTCAGCAGCCGCCCGGTGGCTACCCGCCTCCCCCCGGCCAGCAACCGCCCGGCGGGTACCCAGCAGGGGGTTATCCGGCTGGTGGCTATCCGGCTGGTGGCTATCCGCAAGGTCAGTACCCCCCGGGCCAGCCGGCATACGGGGCCCCTTACGGGGCACCTGCGGGCTTCGGGGCTCCCCCGGCGCGGCCGTCGAAGAAGTGGTACCAGCGCTGGTGGGTCTGGCTGGTAGCTGTCATCGCGGTCATCATCATCGCCATTGTCGTCTTCGCGGCGCTGCGCGGTAACAAATACGCGCTGGAGTCGAAGATAAAATCGACGCTCCAGGGTGCCGGCCACACGGTGTCCAACGTGTCGTGCCCCGACTCGATCAACACGGACAAGGGGCACAGCTACGACTGCACCGCAGTGGTCGATGGCAGCCCCACGACGCTTCACGTCACGTTCGTGACCGACCGGCACTTCCTCGTCACCACGTCGTAAGAACGCGCTGGCACGGGGCCGCCCGTAAGAGCGGCCCCGTGCCACGCGAAGATGCCCCCGTGACCGTACCGACTCCACCCACTGCGCCGACCGCTTCCCGTCTCGCCATCGACGTCCAACTGCCCTCCGACCGCACCGGCGGCCTGGACATCGCCGCCCGGCGCTCCCGCGAGATGAAGGCCACGGGCGTCGATGGCCTGTTCACCTTCGAGGGCCCGCACGACGTCTTCTTCCCGCTCGTCGCGGCCTGCGCCGGCGGGCCACCCGGGCTGGACCTGATGACCAACGTCGCGATGGCGTTCCCGCGCAGCCCCATGCACATGGCCAACGCCGCCTACGACCTGCAGCTCATGTCACAGGGTCGCTTCCGGCTCGGACTCGGCACGCAGATCAAGCCGCACATCGAGCGTCGCTACGGAAGCACCTGGTCGCGCCCGGTCGCCCGGATGCGCGAGATCGTGCTGGCCATCAATGCGATCTTCGACTGCTGGGAGGGGCTGGCGCCGCTTGACTTCCGCGGCGAGTTCACCACCCACACCCTGATGACGCCCACGTTCAACCCGGGCCCGAACCCGTACGGACCGCCAAAGATCCACGTTGGGGCACTCGGTCCGAAGATGACGGAGATGACGGCCGAGGTCGCCGACGGCATCCTCGTGATGCCGTTCAACAGCGGTCGCCATTTCCGCGAGCGCACCCTGCCGGCGATCGAGCGGGGCCTCGCCTCCGGCGGGCGCGAACGGGGCGACTTCGAGATCGTCGTCGAGGCGATCATGGCCGTCGGTGAAACGGACGAGCAGCTCGAGGCGGCCGGCAAGGGCGTACGCGGGCTGCTCTCCTTCTACGGCTCCACTCCGTCGTACAAGCCGGTGCTCGACGTGGAGGGCTGGGGCGATCTGCAGCCCGAGCTGAATGCGATGTCCAAGCGCGGTGAGTGGGCCGCGATGCCCAACCTGATCACCGATCAGATGGTCGACACGATCGCCGTCCGTGGCCGGCCGGCCGAGGCCGCGCAGGAGCTGGTGCGCCGCTTCGGCGGTCACGCCGACCGCGTCTGCCTCTACTTCCCGGGCTACGAGATGAGTGACGAGCGTCTCGCCCGCTTGGTGGACGAGATCCGTCGCGCCGTGGGTTAATGGAACCAAGCGGAACGTGGGTTCCGCTTGTGAGTTCTCACCCAGGAGACGCCTTCCATGGCCCGGCCCGTGCGCACCCCGTATCAGGCGACTTTCGCTGTCCTGATCAGCGGCGTGATGGCCTACGCGCTCCTGCAGTCCCTCGTCATCCCGGCACTTCCGACCATTCAGCGCGACCTGCACACCACCCAGACGGCGACCACCTGGCTGGTCACCGCCTACCTGCTCTCGGCGTCGGTCTGCACGCCCATCCTCGGCCGCATCGGCGACGTGTTCGGCAAGGAACGGATGCTCGTCGTCACGCTGGGCGCGCTCGGCGCAGGCACCGCCCTGGCCGCGGTCTCGCAGTCGATCGGGCTGCTGATCATTGCCCGGCTGATCCAGGGCGCCGGGGGCGGGGTGCTCCCGCTTGCGTTCGGGATCATCCGTGACGAGTTCCCGCGCGAGAAGGTCGCTGGGGCCATCGGGCTGTCGGCGGCGATGATCGCCGTCGGTAGCGGGCTCGGCATCACGGTGGCGGGCCCGATCGTCGCGCACCTCGGCTACCACTGGCTGTTCATCATTCCGCTCTTCCTGATCGTTCCGGCGGCGATCGCGACGCACGTGCTAGTGCCGCGCTCGCCAGTCCAGACGGCCGGAAGCGTGAGCGTGCGCGGCGCACTGCTGCTGTCGGGCTGGCTCGTCACGCTGCTGCTGGGCATCAGCCAGGGTTCGAGTTGGGGCTGGCTCTCGTGGCGTACCGACGGGCTCTTCGCTGCCGCCGTCGTCATCGGCGTGGTTTGGGTACGGGTCGAGTCGCGTTCCGCGGCGCCGCTGATCGACATGCGGATGATGCGGCTGCCGGCGGTCTGGACCACCAACCTCACCGCGCTGCTGCTCGGCGTCTCCATGTACTCGGTGATGGCTTTCCTGCCGCAGTTCATGCAGACCCCGAAGAGCGCGGGATACGGCTACGGGCTCAGCATCGTCGGGTCCGGCGTGCTGATGTTGCCGTCCAACGTCGCGATGTTCGTCGTTGGCCTCGCGTCGGGACGCATCGCCGCTCGCGTCGGGTCCAAGCTTCCGGTGGTGGTTGGTGCCGTGGTGGCAGCCGCGGCGTTCCTGCTCATCGCGTTTGCCCACGGCGCTGCCTGGGAGCTGTCGGCCGAGCTGGCCCTGATGGGCTTCGGCATCGGCGGCGCGTTCTCCGCGCTGTCGAACCTGGTGGTCGATTCGGTGCCGGAGCACCAGACCGGCGTCGCCAGCGGCATGAACGCCAACATCCGCACCATCGGCGGATCGATCGGCAGCCAGGTCTGCGGAAGCCTGATCGCGAGCACGATCGTCGGAGCGGCACTGCCCAAGGAGTCGGGTTTCGTGGCGGCCTTCCTGTTCCTGACCGCCATCTCGCTCGTGGCCGCCGGCGCGGCCGCGCTCATCCCCAAGCCGCCGCGCCATGTCCGCCAGAGCGTGAGCGCCGGCGAGGAGGCCATCGCTGCCGTCGTCAGCGGGGCGGCGCCAGCGCCCGGACGAGCGATCGTCCCGGCTTGACGCCCGCTCTCGGGGGTGTCGACACCCCCGATTCCCCCGCCTCCCCGCCGCTTCGTCGCGACGCGGCGGCCAACCGCGAGCGCATCGTGACCGCGGCCGTCGAGGTCTTCTCGGCGTCCGGCGCGCAAGCGGGTATCGACGAGGTGGCGCGCCGCGCCGGGGTCGGCGTCGGGACGGTCTACCGGCGCTTTCCCACCAAGGAGGCGCTGCTGGCGGAAATCGTCGCCCAGTTGCTGCGCGACCTCGTCTCCGTCGCTCGTGACGCCCTGGAAGCGCCCCCCGAGGCCGGCCTCGCCGCGTTCCTGACCGGTGCGGGCGCGCTGCAGGCACGGCACGCGGGATGCCTGTGGCAGCTCTGGTCAGGCGGCCCCGAACATGGCGAGACGTTGCGCGAGCTGCGCGCGATCGGTCAGCAGCTGCTGACCCGGGCGCAAGGCAGCGGCGCGGTGCGTAGCGAGCTCGTCTACGAGGACATCGGGATGCTGCTCTGGTCGCTTGCCGGCGTGGTGGAGTCGGCCCATGGCGTCGATCCGCAGCTGTGGCGGCGAACGTTGGACATCATGCTGCAGGGGATGAAACCGGCGGCAGAGACGCTGTCCCATCCCCCGCTACCGCCCGGCGGGCTCGATGCCGTAGCGCGGTTGTCCAACAAGCGGCGCGAGTCAGAAACCTGAGCCGGCTCAGGTGGCCACGCGCTCGAAGATCGCGGTCATGCCCTGACCCCCGCCGATGCACATGGTCTCGAGGCCGTAACGGGAGCCACGCCGGTCCATCTCACGCAGCAGCGTGGCGAGAATGCGCCCACCCGTCGCGCCGACCGGGTGGCCGAGGGAGATGCCCGAGCCGTTGACGTTCATCCGGTCGAAGTCGGACGGCGTGAAACCCCACTCGCGCGTGACGGCGAGCACCTGCGAGGCGAAGGCCTCGTTCAGTTCGATGAGGTCCATGTCGGCGAGCTTCAGCCCGGCGCGATCGAGTGCCTTGGCGGTCGACGGCACCGGGCCGATGCCCATCGTGCGCGGCGCAACCCCGGCGACCGCCCAACTCACCATGCGGGCGAGCGGGCGCAGGCCGTAACGCTCGGCATTCTCCGGCGTGGTGACGATGCAGACCGCCGCCCCGTCGTTCTGGCCGCTGGAATTGCCTGCGGTCACGGTGGACTCGGCGTCCTGCGCGCGCATCACGGGCTTCAGGGTCGAGAGCTTCTCCAGCGACGTGTCGGCGCGGGGATGCTCGTCGGTGTCGATGACCACGTCGCCTTTCCGCGAGCTGACCGTCACAGGGATGATCTCCTCGGCCAGCCGGCCGTCCTGCTGCGCCGCCACCGCCCGCTGGTGCGAGGCGAGGGCGAGCTCGTCCTGCTCCTCGCGGCCGATCGCGTACTCACGCCGCAGGTTCTCGGCGGTCTCGAGCATGCCGCCGGGCACCGGGTAGTTCTCCCCGCCGGCGGTGACCCGTCCGCGGGCGAGGCGGTCAGCGAGCATCACACCCTCGCCCTTGGGACCCCAGCGCAGCAGCGCGTAGTACTCCGCCTGCGACATGCTCTCCGCGCCGCCGGCGAGCACCAGATCGTGCGCTCCGGTCTGCACGCACATCGCGGCGAACGCGATGGCCTGCAGCCCCGACCCGCACCGGCGGTCGAGCTGAAGGCCACCGACCTCGATCGGCAGGCCCGCGTCAAGGGCCGCGACCCGGCCGATGGCCGGCGCCTCGCCGTTGGGATAGCACTGGCCGAGCATCACGTCGTCGACCGCTTCGCGGGGCAGCCCGGTGCGCTCGAGCAGGCCGCGAATCACGGTCGCCGCTAACGTCGCGGTGGGGACATCGCGAAACATTCCCCCGTAACGACCCACCGGCGTGCGGACCGGCTCGCAGATGACTGCCTCGCGCATGTAAGGCTCCTTCCAGGTGGTAGCAGCCTATTGGTGAACGCACGCCACGAGCGCGGTGCGAGATGACAGGAGCAGGAATGGACGTCTATGAGGCGCTCTACACGACGCGTGCAATGCGCCGGCTCAAGCCCGATCCCATCCCGGAGAGCGTTCAGGCGAAGATCCTCGACGCCGCGATCCGCGCTCCCACCGGCGGCAACACCCAGAACTGGCGCTTCATCCTCGTCGACGACAAAGAGCTCATCGGGCAGCTCGCCGAGATCTACCAGCGCTGCATCGCTCAGCTCTGGGCGACGCTCTATCGCGAGCGGATCGCCAAGGCCGAGGCAAATCCGCAGCTGCCGGAGAGCATTTCCGACCTGAAGATGGTGCGTTCCGCGCAGCACCTGGCCGACCACTTCGCGGATGTCCCGCTGCTCCTGTTCGGCTTCGCGGAAGGCGACGGGTCTGGCGGCTCGATCTTCCCCGCGATCTGGAGCGCGCAGCTCGCCGCCCGAGCGGAGGGGGTCGGCACGTCGCTCACCCAGGCCATGGTGTTCGAGCTGCCCGCGGTACAGAAGCTGCTCGGCGTGCCGGAGAACTCGAACTGGATCATGTCGGCCTGCGTCACGTTCGGCTACCCGACCGGACGGTGGGGGGTCGGCGCCCGAAGGCCCGCGCACGAAGTCGCGTTCCGCAACTCGTGGGACGGCCCGCTCGGGTTCGAGGTCCCCGAGCCGCTGTGGCCCTGAGCGGCTGACAACTACTGCGAGGCTTCCCACCGCGGGTGGTTGATGAAGACGCCGAGGGCTGACGCCGTCACCACGCCGTCAGCGATGAGCTCACCGGTCGCGAAGTGCTTGCGTCCCTCGGAATGCGTGTACCGCGCGCGTACCAGCAGTGGGACGTTGTACGGGGTCGCGCCGCGGTAGCGGATGTCGAGCCCGGCCGTCATTCCCGACTTGCCGACCGCAGCTGTGGCGAAGCCGACAACATGGTCGAGCAACGTGGCGACGGAGCCGCCGTGCACCCGTCCGGGAGGACCGACGTGCTGGCGGGTGAACGTGCAGCGCGCCAGCACCTCGCCGGTCTCGGGATCGGGGGTCGCGACGAACGCGTCTTCACCGTCGGGCGTCAACCACATCCCCGGCAGCGCTTGCGGATTCAGCCGTCCGGTGCCGGCCTGGGTCAGGTGCTCGAACGCCTCGCCGCCGTGCCCGACGAGCCACACCGGGTCGGCGCGCTCCGCGACCCTCAGGCGCTGGGTGAGATCGGCCACGAGCGCCGCGACCTCCGCCCGCTCGGCCGGGTCGACGTCGGTCATGACCGTCGCCTCGACGAGGTCGCGCACGGCGGCCACCAAGGTGAACGCCTCAGGCGGAACCTGGTCAGCGGGCAGTCGCTCGAGATGGGATGGCGGTCTGGTCACGAAACCTCGTCGGGGACATCGTAGGAAACACAGAAGTGGCTGGTGTACGGGTCAAAGCGGGAGCGCTCGGCAGCGGCGTCGAGTCCGAGCTCGGCGAACGCGTACTCGTGGCTGCCATGGCGGCCGCGGGGACGCGATTCGACGTACGCCTGCATTCTCTCCTGCGCGGCGTCCGAGACGGGCTGCCCCCAGCTCGCGTAGCAGGCCTTTGCGGCGCCCACCGGATCCTGGACGAGCCCGGTGTACGACCCCGAATGCAGCCGGCCGGGCTCTGCCAGCCGCGGATCGGGACTCGTCGCGAGGGCATTGAGCGAGCGAGCGTAGAGCTCGGCGTGGTAGCGCCCGATGGCGGGCAGGTCGACGCGATCGCTGTGCGCCCACCGCAGGTGGGCCACCAGGCTGCTGACCGAGCCGAGCACCGCCAGCGGATCGCGATGGGTGACCGCGACCCGGGCGTCGGGATAGACGTCAAGCACGGTGCTGAGCGAGTGCAGGTGTACCGGCGACTTCAGCACCCACTGCCGCTGGGGGCTGCGGCGCTGCAGCAGGGCGAGGACCAGGCGGTGGTAGTCGTACGCGGGACGCATGTCGCACTCTGCCAGCCAGCGGGTGTAGCTCGGGACGTCGTAGCGCACGACGAATTCCTCGGAGCGAAAGGCGAACGACATCGCCGAGATGCACTCCTTGGGATTGCGCGCGCCGTACTCGTGGATCGCGTCAAGCCCCGGATCGGTGTCAGCGAAGCTGCGCAGCTCGAGCTCGGCCAGCTCGACCCGCGACTGTTCGGCGGCCGCGTCGCCAGCAACCGGTGGCGGCACCGGCAGCAGCAGCTCCCATCCGAGCGGCGCACGCAGCTCCGGGTCAGCGGCGAGCAGCGCGTGCAGGATGGTTGTCCCGGTCCGCGGCGCCCCCGTCACGACGAGCGGCGCTTCGATGGGCTCGTCGACGACGCCCGGGTCGGCCTGCAGATAGCGGACGATCTGGTGCCGTACCCGCAGCAGCCGCAGCAGGTGGCGGCGGGTGAGCCAGCGCCCGAGCAGCGTCAGATCCGCCTCCGTGTCCAGCGCATCGAGCAGGACCGTCAGCGGCTCACGGAAGTCCGTCCCGAAGTCGGCGTCTCCCCCGTCGTCCATCCCTGCGGACGTACGCGCCTCGGCGAGCAGGCTCTCGATGGTGAGCGGCGCGCGGGCCACGGCCGCCATCTCGGGGATAGCTCCCGCGTTCATCAACTTCGCCCACTCGGGGCGCTCAGGCGGTGTCCAGCTCACCGGCCGACAGTAGCGACCACGCGCTTGACCCCCGCGTGCCACTCCCCGGCGCAAGCAGCGCCGCCCCGACGCCCACCGGTGTGGCAGACCGGGCGGCGCAGGCGCCTGACAGCCCGTCATATAGCTTGCTGCGCGTGACGAATCACCCCGCTACTCACCCCCAGCCGGCCTTTCCGGAGCTGGCGGCCTGGCGCGAGTTCTGCGGCGTGCTCGTCAAGTCAGGTGAGCGGCTCCTCGATCCCGGCTTTCCGGCCGGCAACCCCGATCCGTCGGAGGCCATCCGCCATCTCGCGACCCAGACGGTCTGCTGGCTGAGCCACGCCTTCGCCCGGGAGCGCGACCTCGGCATCCACCGGCTGAACGATCTGCTCACCCCGTGGGGCGGGCCGAACGCCGACAACGTCTACCACTACGCCGCCATCGACGACCAGAGCACGTACCGGCTGCACGGGCGGATGGGCAGCTGCGAGCAGTGGCTCTTGGCGCTGCGGGTCGGCAACCTGCACCAGAAGGAGAACGGCACCCTCGGCGAGGGCAGCGCGAGCGACTTCGGCCTCGGCGAGGGCGATGAGGTCGACCTGATCCTGAGCCCCAGCGGGGACGGCGGACTGAAGATCCCGCCCGGCACGCGGATGATGTCGCTGCGCGAGTACTACTACGACTGGCGCCCCCTGGAACCGGCGATGTTGCTCCTGGATCGGCTGGACGGTCCGCCGCCATCGGGCGGGGTCGTGCACGCGCTCGAAGCCGCCGCCGAGCAGTTCACCAGCTCGCTGGAGTACTGGGCCGAATACATGGTCAACGCGCGGGCTCGCGGGGTCGACAACACGTTCATCCAACCGCGCAAGGAACCGCGCGGATTGCAGACCATGTCCTACAGCTTCTGCTTCTGGGCGCTGGAGCCCGACGAGGCGCTGGTCGTGACGTTCCCCAAGCCGGATTCCGCGTACTGGAGCACGCAGCTCTACCAGCTCGGGTGGTTCGAGGCGCTCGACCTGGTTCGCCAGACCAGCCTCAACCAGAAGCAAACGAGAACCGGTCCGGACGATTCGGTGACGGTCGTGGCGTGCGCAGCCGACCCGGGCGTCGCCAACTGGCTGGACACCGAAGGGCGCCCGGAAGGCCTGCTGACGCTGCGGTGCGCCTGGCTCAACGCGCCCCCGCCCAAGGCCGAGACGCGCGTGGTCAAGCTGGCCGAGCTGGATGCCGCACTGGGCACGGCGGCTGCGCGCGTCGACGCCGCCGGGCGGGCCACCGGAATCGCTGCCCGCCGCGAGCACCTGCGCTCGAGGTTTCGCACGTGAGCGTGCTCGGGCGCACCCTTCGTGAGGCGGCCGAGCGCTTCGGGGAACGCGTCGCGCTGGTGCATGCCGGGCGGCAGCTGACGTATGCCGAGACCGACCGGATGACCGACGAGCTCTCCGCCGGCTTCGCCGCGCGGGGCGTCCGCAAGGGTGATCTGGTCGCGCTCGCCCTGCCCGGTGGGATGGACTACGTCCTGGCCTTCAATGCCCTGGCCCGCCTGGACGCCGTCACGACCGGACTCAACCCGCGCTACACCACAGCGGAACGGGCGAAGGTCATCGAGCGGGCCGATCCGTCCCTGGTCATCGCCTCCCCCGAGTTGGCAGCCGAGCTTCCTGCCGGGGTTGCCGTCCTGACGCACGACCCCGACCCCGAGACTCCCGCCGGGCAATTGTGGAACGACGTCCGCATCCCGGACGGCACTCCGCCGGCCGATGCCGACAGCGCCGATCTGGACCTCCCCGAAACGGTCGTCTTCACCTCCGGCACTACCGGCCTGCCCAAAGGCGCGCTGTTCAACGGCACGCAGATCGCCGCCATCGCCGCGTTCGACACCGGAGGCGCCTGGGGCAGCGGCGGGCCGCAATTGGTCGCAACCGGCCTGCCGCACATCGGCTTCATGACCAAGCTCGCCGGCTACTTCCAGCTCGGCGCCACCCTGCACATCCTGGATCGCTGGCGGGCCGGCGATGCCCTGCGCGTGCTGGCGAACGAGCGCGTGCCGTTCATCGGCGGGGTGGCGGCGCAGGTGTCACTGCTCATGCATCACCCGGACTTCCCGAGCTACGACTGGTCGGCCGTCAAGGGGCTGATCATCGGCGCCGGACCGAGTCCTGCGGCGCTGGTCCGGGAGGCACGCGAGCGTTTCGGGGCCGGCTACTCGGTGCGCTACTCGCTGACCGAATCGGGCGGGGTCGGCACGCTGACCGCCTTCGACGCTCCCGAGTCCGAGACCCTCGGATCGGTCGGGCGGCCGCGCCCCGGCACCGACCTCGAGATCCGCGACCCGGAGACGGACGAGCCGGTCGGCCCGGACGAGATCGGCCGGGTGTGCCTGCGCTCCCCCGCCGTCATGGCCGGCTATTGGCGTGACCCGGAAGCCACCGCGGCAGCGCTCGACCCGGAGGGCTGGCTACGCACCGGAGACCTCGGCTACGTCGGGTCGGACGGGCTGCTGCGTATCACCGGACGCATCGGCGAGATGTACATCCGCGGGGGCTACAACGTCTTCCCGCTCGAGGTGGAGTCGGTGCTGCTCGAGCATCCGGCCGTCGCGTCCGTGGCGATCGCTCCGCGAGACAGCGACGTCATGGGCCAGATCGGGGTCGCCGTCGTCGTCCCCGATCACGATCATCCGGCGCCAGATCTTGAGACGCTGCGCGCGTTCGCTGCCGAAAAGCTCGCGGCCTACAAGCTGCCGGAGGCGCTGCTGCTCGTCGAGGCGCTCCCGCTCACCAGCATGGACAAGCTCGACCGCAAGGCGCTGGCCGAACTCGCCGCCGGGGCTGGGGCCTCGCGCCAAGGAGCCAAATCCTGAGACACGGGGAGCCGGCCCGCGACAGACTCCGGTAAATCCCCCGAGGAGGAATCGTGCCCGACTTCCCGCCGCTGGGTCACGTGGCCCTGACCGTGCACAGCTGTGATGCCAGCACGCCCTGGTACGAAGCGTTGATCGGCGCTGCCCCCGTGCTCGACGAGAACACCGGCCCCTGGCGCCACGTCGTCTGGGCGTTGCCCGGAGGCACGCTGCTCGGCATTCACGAGCACCCCGGCCGCACCGATCCCGGCGATGCGTTCAGCGAGTACCGGATCGGGCTCGATCACGTCGGGTTCGCCTGCGCTGCGCGTGCCGACCTCGTCGAGTGGGCAGCCCGCCTGGATGCGTTGGGCTATACCCACGGCGGCATTCAGGACGCCAACTACGGCTCCGGGCTGTCGTTTCGCGACCCGGACGGCAACGCCTTGGAGTTCTTCGCCCCGCCGGGCACCTGACGGAGCCAGATCCGCGAGGCTCAGCCGCCGGCCGGCTCCGCGATGAGGTCGAGGCTCACGTGGATGCCGCCGGTCAGCTCCGGCGGCCCGTCACACAGCGCCAGCGCGCCGGCCACCATCGACTCCATGGGTTCGAGCTGGTCCTCGGTGAGGGCGACGAGGGCCGCCGCTCCTTCGCTCAGCACGCCCGCCCGGGGCTCGACGGTGTTGATGCGAATCCCGGTGCCGGAAAGTTCGGCGGCGAGGGCCAGCGTGAGCTGGTTGAGCGCCGCCTTGCTGGCGCCGTAGACGGCGAGCCGGGCGGTGTCCGAGGTGAAGACCATCCGGGCGGTAGCACTGGAAACGTTGACGATCCAGCCCTCGCCGGCAGCCAGCATCCCCGGGATGACCGCCTGGGCGAGGTCGAGCGGAGCATGCACGTTGACCTCGAAGACAACCTTCCGGCGACGCAGCGGATACGTCGCGAGCGGCTGGTAAATCGCTGCCGCCGCGTTGTTGACCAGGATCTCGATGGGCCCGCCCAGCCCCTGCTCCGCCTCCGGGATGATCCGCGCCCGATCGGAGTCCGCGCCAAGGTCGGCGACGATCACCGCCACCTTGCCGCCATGCGCCCGCATCCGCTCCGCCGTCGACGAGAGACTTCCGGCGAGGGTCGGATGCTGCTCGGCGGTGCGCGCGACGATGGCCACATCAGCGCCGTCGGCGGCCAATTGTTCAGCAATAGCAGCACCGATCCCGCGGCTCGCCCCCGTGACGACGGCGCGGCGGCCCTGGAAGCGCCCGCTCATGCCGAGCCTTTCAACGTATTGGCGATGACACCGGTCATCTCCTCCATCGCACGCTGGCTCACCGCCGCGTACACCGCCAACCCCGATCCGTGGAATGTTCCGGGATACGCGTGCACCTCCACCGAGACCCCTGCCGCCATGAGGCGTTGCGCGTAGTTGATGCCCTCGTCACGAAGTGGGTCGAGGTCCATGGTTTGGACATACGCGGGCGGCAGGCCGGTGAGATCGTCAGCCCGGTTGGGAGCGGCGTAAGGAGAGGTCTCGCGGTCCTGGTAGCCGGACCCGAGGTAGTTCTCCCACATGTGCTCGGCGCCGGGCCGGTTGAACATCGGAGTGTCCCGGAACGTCTGCGCCGACCAGGTCTCCAAACGGTCGTCCGTCACGGGAATCTGCAATGCCTGGAAGCAGATCGCCGGGCCCCCGCGGTCGCGGGCCATGAGCGCGACGGCGGCGGCCAGGGCCCCGCCCGCACTGCCGCCCATGACCGCAATCCGCGCCGGATCCACCCCGAGTTCGGCGGCGTGCGCGTGGACCCACCGCAAGCCCGCGTAGCAGTCCTCGACCCCGGCCGGGAAGGGATCCTCGGGCGCCAGCCGGTAGTCGACGGAGACGACGACAACGCCTGCCTCCACAGCGAGCCGCACGTTCGCCGGATGGTCCATCTGGGCGCTGCCCATGATGAAGGCCCCGCCGTGGTAGTCGACGACGCAAGGAAGCGGACCTAACGCCAAGCGCGGCTGATAGATGATCACCGGCACCTCGGGCGCGCCCTCGGGGCCGGGGATCGTGCGGTGGGTGATGTTGAGGGCCTCCTCGCCGGGGACCGGGCCGGTGCCCGCGCCGAGCATCTCCTCGAGCTGCTTGCGGCCCTCGGCGATGCTGGTGGTGCCGGCTGGCCGGTCCGGAAGGAACGGCACGACGCGCGCGACCTCCGGGTCGAGCCAGCGCTCCCCCGGGGTGACCGCCCGCTCCTTCGGGCTTTGCGAGACGATCGTGTTGATCGCCGCGTAGCGACTCGCGCGCACGCGCCGGGAGAGCTTGACGTCGGCGGCCAGGCCGTCGAACGCGTGGATGGCGCCGGGGACGACGTGCAGCTCGGTGGGAACGCCCGCCTGCATCAGGCGCAGCGCGTACTCGATCGCCTCATCGCGAAGCGGGTCGTACTCCGCGGTGGTGAGCGCGGCGGGCGGAAGGCCTGACAGATCCGTCGCCCGGGCCGGCGCCGCGTAGGGGGACGTATCGCCTCGCGCCACACCTTCGGCACCGAGGTAGTGCCGCCACATGTGAACGCTGCTGCGCCCGTTCCAGAGTGGGGTGTCGAGCATCTGGCGCATCGACGGGGTGGTCATCCGGTCGTCGAGCACCGGGTAGAGCAGCACCTGATACACGGGTTGCACGCCGCCCTCGTCACGCGCCCGCAGCGCGACCGCGGCAGCGAGGCCGCCGCCCGCCGAGACTCCCGTCACGATGACCTGCTCGCCGTCCACATCGAGCCCGCTGGCGCCTGCGGTCAGCCAGCGGAAGACGGCGAAGCAGTCGTTGATGGGCGCCGGGTGCGGGTGCTCCGGCGCCAGGCGATAGTCCACCGAGACGATCGGGAGGCCGGTGGCGAGCGCCAACAGCTCGCTCGAGACGTTGTCCTGCTCCGGGCTGCCGATGACGAACGCGCCGCCGTGGATGTGCAGGATCACCGGGCCGTTCGCGGTAGCGCCCGCGGGGACGTAGACGCGAACCGGGACATCGGGATCTCCCTGCGCTCCCGGCACCGCCAGGTCGCGGCGGCTGACCCGAGCGTCGGGCACGGGCGCCAGACCGGCGTCCTCCATCCCCTTCGCGATCGCCGCAAGCCGCTCGCGCAACGCCGGCGGGTCGGCGAATGCCGCTGCCGGATCGGTGAACTCGGGCGGCAGCAGGGCGATGACGGCTTCAAGCTCGGAGTCCACGACGCTCCCAGGGGACGAACCTGCCCCGCCCGGCGCGGGGCCAGCCCGACCGTACGCCGGACGCTCTGAGCGGCCGTCAGCCCCCTGCCGCGACGGGACGCCCGGGCTCCTCGGAGTGCCGGAACGTGACGCTCATCCGAGGCCCGGCGGCGGCGACTTTCGGGACGCTGTGCTCCCACTCGTGCTGCGCCGCGCCGCCCATCACCAGCAGGTCACCACCGCCGAGCGCGAAGACCTCCCGGGTCGGCCCACCGCCGCGAGGTCGCAACCGGAAGCGCCGCCGCTCCCCCAGCGAGACGATCGCGACCAACGGCTCGCGTAGCACCTTGCGGACCGTGTCGCCGTGCCAGGCGACGCTGTCGGCGCCGGTCCGGTACAGGTTCACGTGCACCGCATCGAAGGTCACCGCGTAGCGCTCGGACAGGCTCGCGCGGAGCACCTCGAGCGACGGCGGCAGCTTCCCCAAGGGCCAGCCGGTGACCAGCCGGGGTTCGACGACCAGGGCGTCGTACATGCGCCGCTCGCGCTGAGCCCACTGCGCCGTCGACGCGAGTTCCTGCATGAGCTCGTCCGCCCCGGGAAGCCACCCCGGGCAGTGGTCGACCCACGACCGGCGGTCCAACTGGACGCGTCTGAGCCGGGAGTAGGAAAGTGCAGGCGCCTCATCCCAGCCGGGCAGTGTCGCCTGCCACGACAGCTGCACCTCATCAAGGCTACGCAGCCACCGGTTCGACCTCGACCGAAGCGCGTCTCGCATCAGGAGCGTTACGCGCCACGATGATGACACCGCTGATGACGGCGGCGACCGCCACCACGATGACCCCGATGGCGACCGGACCGGCTTCCAGATGCTCGTGCAGCAGGGTCACGCCGAGCGTCACGGCGACGATCGGCTCGCAGATGGTGATGCACGCGAGCGGTGCCGGGAGCGACCCCGCCTGGTAGGCGTTCTGAGTCAGGAGGAATCCGACGACCCCGCAACCGGCGATCGTCAGCAGCGGCCACTCGAAGAAGTGGTGCAGGTCGCGGACGAGGACGCTGAGCAGCGGCGAGCAGACGGCGAAGAGCGTACCGGCGCTGAGCGCCAGGGCCACCGAGCGCGCGACCCCCGTCACCCTGAGACTGATCAGTAAGAGCACGATCACCACCGGGCCCACCGACGCCAGCAGCAGCAGGCCGTCGGTGCCGGTGACGTACTCGTTGCCGGCGGACGGTTGCGCGGCGATCAGGAAGGCCGCGAGGCCGGCGCAGCACAGCAAGGCACCTACGACCTCCGCGCGGGCCACCTTGTGGTGATTGACCGCGGCCGAGAGCGGGATGGCGAGCAGCAGGCCGGTCACCAGCAGCGGTTGCACGAGTGAGACGGCGCCGAGGCCAAGCGCGACGGCCTGAATGATGAAGCCGAACAGGTCACCGAACGACCCCGCCCACCACAGCGGGCGGCGCGCGAGGTCCAGGAACAACCTCGGGTTCAGCGTCTGGGCGGTTTGTGTTGCGGAGGCGACGTGATGCTGCGCCACCGACGCGATCGCGAAGCAGAACGCAGCGATGAGGGCCACGACCGCTGCGAGAAGCACCTGTCCACTGTGCCGCAACCGGCCGCCCGGAGCCGTGCAGCGCGCTGTCAGCCCACATCCAGCGGAAGATTTCGCCGCCGGGGCTGCGTGGTAAGTTTTTCGTCGCGCGCCGTTAGCTCAATTGGCAGAGCAGCGGACTCTTAATCCGCGGGTTCGGGGTTCAAGTCCCTGACGGCGCACCCGGTCTGAGCTGCACGTTCGCCTTCATAGGGACGAGCGTCGGTGTGCTCTGGCAGCCACACTTGCGGCAACACCGATTAACCCCGCCTAACCCCGGCCATGAAGCGCCTGTAAATCGAGCCCTGGCTGCGGCGGTCTTCGCTTCAATTCTCGCTGGGGACACGGCCGGGGTAGCCGCCGAACTCCAGGTGCCTTGACGCCTCGTTTACGTACCGTCGCAGGAGCCAACTGGAGCCTTCGGCGGCGCTTCCACGGGTGGCCACAGCCGCTCTTCTTATTCGGCGAGTCCGAGGAAGACCAGGAGTGCACGGTCGAGCCGGACGAGATCTTCGTCAGCGAGACGGCCGAGATGATCTCGTACGTTCGCGCGCGGCATCGTTGTGATCTTGTCGACCATGACCTGGCTCGGCAGCTCGATTCCGGTGCCCGCCGTGGGTTCTACGGCGATCCGGGCGAGCGGCGCGTCGATGGGATTGGTTGTCAGTGGACAGATCGTGACTGAGGCGGTGGCATCGAACCGGTCGTCCTGAACAATGACGACGGGTCTCGGCTTGCCGGTATAGGCCCCTCGTGCGGCGGCGATGTGAATGTCGCCTCGCCTCACTTGGTGGGCTGCCCCTCGTCGGTCCAGTCAACCGAGATCGCGTCGACGAATGCTTGGTCGTCGGCCTCATGCTCGCTGGCGGCGATGGCAGCCGATTGGCGGTGAGCTTCCGCGGCGAATTCTGGTGCTCGTACGTCGGGTACCCAGATCTGAACGGGCCGCAGGCCCTGAGCGCGCAGCCGCTCGCGATGTTCGCGTACCCGTTGGCGTGTACTAGCCATTTCCTCACGTTACATGTAACGAAGGCGGGTTATCAACCACACTTCAGAGGCGGATCCACCGGTATGGGAATGGACACGTACGGACAGCACCAGCTAGCTGAGCTGCAGGAATGACGCTCAGCGGATCGCTCCGGACGACCCACGGAGCACCTCTTAATCCGCGGGTCAGGGTTCAGGTCCCTGACGGCACACCCGGCTTGTCGCCGACCTCCAGAAGGCGGCGCGAGACTCAGACATCGCTGGCTGGCCCTGTAAATCGGAAACCGACCAGCTCACGGCGCCGCACCGAGCCCCGCCCGCTTCCCACCGGTAGCGCTTGGGCACCTCGCTCTCACAATTCCGCACCGCACCGTCAGTTGTTCAGCGCGACGTGATCGCGGGTTCGGCCTCGTAGCGGTGGAGCATCTCGGTCAATCGCGACCGGTAAATGTCAACATTGCGCAACTTGAGCTGCTCATACCCGCGGATGAGGTCAGGGAGGGCCGCTAGCTCCACCGCCAAGTCGTGGTTCGCGGGCGTCAGGTCGCGCAGCAGCCGGTCGATCAGCCAGCGGTACTCCACGATCAACGCGCGCTCGACAACCCGAACCTTCGCGGCGCCGAAGGGGTCGAACGGCGTACCGCGCAGCCGCCGGGCCCCGACAAGGATGCGGAACACGGGCCGTGCCCACGGACCCAGGCTCATCTTGTGTTTCATGCCGAGCGCGCGCAATGCCGGCGGATGCAGCCGATAACGATAGGTAGCGCCGGGACCGAACTCGCGTGCCACGTCGTCATCGAGTCTCGGGTCCAGCGACAGCCGGGCGACCTCGTACTCGTCCTTGTAGGCCATGATCTTGTAGAGGGCGCCGGCGACCTCTCGCGTCAGCCGCGCCCCTCCCACCGTCTGCGCCTCGACCGCGCGCACCCGGTCGACGACTTCCCGATAGGCGGCGGCGTACCGGCGATCCTGGTAAGCAACGAGATCGGCCTCCCGGACGCCGACCAGCGCCTCGAGATCCAGGTCTGCCGGGACCGCCGCTGCGGTGGTCTCGTCGCGCGGCGCGACGATGGCCCGCCGACCGAGCCGGAACGCGGCGAGGTTGGCATCCACCGCGGCCCCGTTGAGCCGGATCGCCGCCTCGATCGCTTGCGCCGGTATCGGCACGGCCCCGGTCTGATAGGCAACGCCGAGAAGCACGACGTTGGCGTACTGCTCGTCGTCGAGGTGGCGGCGCGCGATGCCGGCCGCGTCCACGAACTCGGCCCGCAACGCCGACCGGCGGACGTGTGCGGACACATCGGCGTCGGACGGGTACGTCACGGTCGGGTCCACCACCATCTGCCCCGTCGGTACCGGTGAGGTGGACACCACAGCCGTCGTGCCGCGCCGATCCGCCACCTTCAGGTTCGCGGCATCAGCGGCAACCAGGGCGTCACATCCGAGGTAGAGATCGCACTCCCCGGCGGCCAGTTTCGGCGACCGCCACAACGGCGTTTCGCTGACGACAATGTCTGAGACGACAGCACCGCCCTTCTGCGCGAGCCCGGTCTGGTCAAGCGTGCGGACCCGCCGCCCGACCATCACCGCCGCGGTCGCGAGCACCTGCGCGACGGTGACGACACCCGTGCCGCCGATCCCGGTGATCCGCGCGCGGAACAGCTCGCCGGTATGCAACGGCAAGGGTTCGTCCGGCGCGGCGACGTCGGGCGGCCGTGGTTTCGCCACGTTCTGCGGCGTCACCGTGACAAACGCGGGGCAATCGCCGTCCAGGCAGGAGAAGTCCAGATTGCAGGAGGACTGGTTGATCCGCGTCTTGCGGCCGAGCTCGGTGGGAACCGGCTGGACGGACAGGCAGTTGGACTTGCTTCCGCAGTCACCGCATCCTTCGCAGACCCGCTCGTTGATGAACGCCCGGATCGGCGGCGTCTCCGAGCGGCCGCGACGCCGGCTGCGCCGCTTCTCCGCCGCGCACTCCTGGTCGTGAATGAGCGCTGTCACACCCTCCACCTGCGCAAGTTCGCGCTGAACTGGCAGCAGATCGTCCCGGGACCGGATGTCGACGTCGCGGCCGACCGAGCGCCGCAGCGCAGCGGGTGCATCCGTGGTGACGACGATGTGCCGCACTCCTTCGGCTTTGAGCAGGTCGATCATCTGCCGCAGCCCGAGCTCGCCCACCGGCCGTTGCCCTCCGGTCATCGCGACCGCGGAATTGCGCAACAGCTTGAACGTGACGTTGGCGCCGGCCGCGACGGCCGCCCGAACTGCGAGGCTGCCCGAGTGGGCGAAGGTGCCGTCGCCCATGTTCTGCACGAAGTGCCGCGGCTCGACGAAGGGAGCCATGCCGATCCATTGGGCGCCCTCGCCGCCCATCTGGGTCAGCCCGGTGATCGTGCCGCTGCGCTCACCCGGCATCAGCAACAGCATCGCGTGGCAGCCGATTCCGCCGCCGACCAGCGTGCCCGGTGCAACCTCGGTCGAGGAGTTATGCGGGCAACCTGAGCAGAAGAACGGAGCCCGGGCGGCGCCACCGACAAGCTGAAGCTGCCGGCGTTCCGGAGCCGCTTGCGGCGCGTCGATGCCATCGATACCGGCGGCGGGCAGCCAGCGGGCCAGTGCCTGGACTATCGCGTCGGCATCGAGTTCCCCGAGTGGGCTGAGCAACGGCCGGCCGTTCGCGTCCTGCTTGCCGTCCACACCCGGTGCCGCGCCGCTACCGTAGAGGACGGTCTTCACCGCATGCTCGAGAAAAGCCCTCTTGTCCTCCACCACGAGGACACGCTGCAGACCAGCCGCGAACGTTCGCACGACTGTCGGTTCGAGCGGGTGGACGGCCCCCAGACGCAGCAGCCGAATCCCCAGCCTGCGCAAGGCCTCGTCGTCCAGGCCCAGAATGCCGAGAGCGTGCCGCAACGCGAGATACGTGGGGCCGGCCGCGACCAACCCGACTCGCGCTGACTGACCCGCGCCCTCCACGCGGTTGATGCCGCTGCGCCGCAGGTACTCCTGCGCGAGGGGCAGGCGGACGTGGTGAAAGCTGCGCTCGAGCTCGGCCAAGGTCCCCCCGAGCAGGTGGGCGCTGGGCCGGTGGCGGTACGGGCGAAGGCCCGGGTCCAGGCCCTCTATCACCGGAGCGGTCCATCCGTCGGCCACCGCGGCGGTCGATGACCCATCGGCGACCACCGTGGCGATCCGCAGCGCCGTCCACAAGCCACTGACCCGCGACAGTTCCACCGCGTGCCGCCCCAGGTCGAGCACGTCCGCCGCGTCAGCCGGGACGAGCGTCGGGATGTTCATATCGGCCAGCGCGAATTCCGAGGAACACGGCACGCTCGAGGACTTCGCGGCCGGGTCGTCTCCGACGAACGCGACGGCACCGCCTGCCGGATCCGTGCCGATGAGGTTCGCGTGCCGCAGCGCGTCGGTGGCTCGATCCAGCCCGGGGGCCTTGCCGTACCAGTACCCGGTGACCCCGGAAGGGCGCAGCCGGGCGACCGTTCGCGCGAGCTGGGTACCGGCGACGGCGGTGGCGGCGAGCTCCTCGTTCAGGCCGGGTTCGTGGTGGACGCCTAGCGGCTCGAGCAGCGCGCGCCATCGGGCAAGTTCGAGATCCAGGCCGGCGAGTGGGGACCCCTCGTATCCGCTGACATAACTGCCCGTCGAAAGCTCGGCACGCCGATCCAACCGTGCCCGCTCCATGATCACCCTGACGAGAGCCTGCACCCCGGTGAGGTAGACGTCGCCGTGCTCGCGCCGGTAGCGATCATCGAGCCGAAATTCAAGGGGAGCCGGTCGGGTAGCGGTCATCGAGACAGGGTCATGCTCGGCATGGCCCGGACCGTAGAATTTTGTGGTCATTTGGTCCACACTGTGGACGTGTAGATGAGCCAATGGATCAGAAATTCTGCCAGATTGAGCCAATCAGGAGGCCGAGTGACCAGCCAGTTCGACGAGCTGGACCTGACCCTGCTACGCCTCCTGCTGGAGGAGCCGAGGGCGGGCAGCCGCGAGTACGCCCGCGTGCTCGGCGTAGCGCGCGGAACGGTGCAGGCCCGAGCCGCTCGGCTGGAACGGGCCGGAGTCGTGACCGGGCACTCGGTGCACCTGTCCCCCGCCGCCCTTGGCTATCCGGTGACCGCGTTCGTCCACCTGCATCTGGCCCAGGGCAAGCTCGACGAGGTTTCCGAGCGCCTTGCCTACATCGCGGAGGTTCTGCAAGCCCACTCGACGACAGGCGAGGGAGACCTGGTGTGCCGAGTGGCAGCGCGCAGCAACGCCCACCTCGAGCAGGTCGTGCAGCGGCTGCTCGGCTTGCCTGGGGTCGTGCGCACCCGCACCGAAATCGCACTGTCGGAGCGGGTGGCCTACCGGGTGCTGCCGCTCCTGCAACAGCTGGCGGAACTGGCGTAGCGCCTCGGCGACCGCAAGAGCTTGACCCGTGGCCCCCGTCGCTAAGATGCTAGCGACTATGTCGCGGTGGTCGCGATTCCAGCAATCCGGCGAGGCGCAGCCACCGACCCCGGAGGTGACGCGTGTCCAGCAGGAAGGCCGCTGCACTGGCCACCACGTCGGCGAGGCTGTCCCGGTGATCCGAAACGTGGTGCTGGGTCGGCTGCGAGAGCCGGGCAACGAGGCTGACGAACGCCAGCTGGCGGAGAGCCTGGCCGCGATAGCCAAGCTCCGGTTACCCGGCCAGCTCGCGATGAGCGTGGGCCAGGACGCCGGGCTGCGGGCCGGCGGCTGGAGCTTCGCCATCGTCAACGACTGGACCGACGCCGCGGCCTACGCCAACTACGACGCCGACGACGAGCACGGCATCTACCGCCGCGCGATCGGCGCCGTCTGCGCCGACATCGCCCGCGTCCAGTACGAAGTCTGAGCCGCAGCGCCAACCGGGCGGCTTGGGCATGCTTCGGGCATGGGGGGCGTCGAAAGTCGTGATCACGCCAGGCTGAGCGCGGTCGCCAGGCGTTCGGGAAGTGCGGTCCAGTCGGCCGGTGAGCGGATCTCGCGCCAGAAGTTCCCGTCGATGATCAAAGAGGCGAAGCCGGCAGCCCGGGCGGCCGCGTGGGCCGCCACAATGCCGTCGATACCGGGCGGCGATTCGGCCGCATCGGCTATCGGGGGCTCCAGGAAGACTCGCTGATAGACCTCGATCGGCGGCCGGCCCCCGCGAAGGGCGTCGATGCGGCGAGCTTTCTCCGCCACTTCCTCGACCGAGCCCCGGGAGGGGTTCCAGATGTCGAACAGCTGCGCCGTGCGTTCCAGACCGGCCCTGGAGCGCATGCCCGACATCAGGCGCGGGCGGGGACGCTGCAGCGGCTTCGGGCGCACGATCGAGGACGGGATCGAGAAGAACTCTCCGGCGAACGTCACCGGATCGGGACCCCAGCAGCGAAGCAGCGCCGTCACCAGTTCGTCGCAGCGCCGGCCCCGGGAGCCGGGGTCGACATCCATCTGCTCATGCTCCTCCGCACTCCATCCGACGCTGATACCGGCGATGAGCCGGCCGCCGGAGAGCACATCCAGAGTGGCCAGGCGCTGGGCGAGTTCGACGGGCCGGTGGTATCCGGCCACGAGCACGCTCGTACCGATCTCGATCCGGTCGGTCCAGCCGCCAACCACCGCCAGCGTCTCCATCCCCGCGAGCGTGCTGCGGTACGGCGCGGGGATCGGCTGCCCGGGGATCCCGGAATAGCCCGACCGCGGTTCCAGCGGGTAGAACAGGTGCTCCTGGACCCACAAGCTGGCGAAACCGGCAGCTTGCGCTCGGAGGACGAACTCGTGCAGCGTGTCCCGGTCGACGTGCTCGCCGAGCTGCGGCACGCACAGCCAGACGGTGGTCACCGGCGAGCCATCGCCGAGATCATCGGGCGCGAACCGGGGCCAGGCGCTCCCGCCAGACGCCGAGGTCTACGTAATCGCGCACTTCAGCGATGCGCCCTGCGGCAATGCGGTAGATCCCCGTGCATTCGATCGCGTATTCCTGGCCGGCGAACCAGAACCGGTCGACGCGTTCGACGAAATCGAGTTCGCCGTTCGTCGCGGAGGACACCACGTCCCAGCGGGCTCGCTCGCATTCGTGCAGGAAGGGACCCAGCAGCGCGCGCAGCCCATCCTTGCCACGCACCGGTTCGTGCGGAACGTTCTGGTAGCTCAGATCGTCGGTGAAGCAGTCCAGCACGGCATCGATGTCACGCGCGCCTACCGCGCCCAGGAAGCGGGCGACGACCGGCTGCACGGCCTAGGCCCCGCCGGTGAAAACGACCGGATAGCGCGCGAAGTTCTCCCGCTGCGACGACACGTCCCGCACCGGCGGATCCTGGGGGTCCGGGCGGGCACCGTGGTCCAGAAGCGCTTTGAGCATGAGCGTCACCGTGCCGAAGACCGACGCGTGCTCGCCGGTCCGGGTCCCGCTGCCCGGCACGCCGCCGTCCAGCTCCATCCCGATGCAGGCGTGCATCCCGCCGCCGAAGGAGTGACCCCACGGCGGGACGCTGTCGGGGATCGATCGGTCGGGCCGGAAGAGGTCGGCGTCTGCTCCCCACGTCGTGGGATCGGTGTTCGCTCGTTCGAGGTCGAACTCGACCAGGCAACCCGCGGGCAGCGTCATCCCGTTCTTGAGCGTGACGTCGACGACCGGCCGGCGCCATGCCACCGGCGAGGCGGGGTGCAGCCGCAAGGTCTCATGCACGCAGCGCTGCACGAACTCGAGGTCGGTCAACCGCGCGGCGAACTCCGGGGCGGCGAGCCGGCCGAAGATCTGGTGCGCCGAGTGGGTGAAGAGATTGGCCGTGCTGTGCGAACCGGCCTGAAGGTAGAACGCGACCTCGCGCCGGATGGCGTCCCTGTCCACGCCGAGCTCGTCCTGGTGTTTCAGGACGGCAGTGAGCACGTCGCGGGGCAGTTCGTCCTCGCTGCGTCGACCCGCCGCGACGTCGGCGAGCAGGGCGGCGCGGCGCCGCAGGGATGGCTCGAAGAAGCGAGCGTCGAAGTCACGCATGGTCTCGCGGACCTCGGCCTCGACCTCGGCCCGGTCGCGCTTGGAGTGCACGAGTGTGGCCCCACCGCTGAAGACGTGCGCGGCGTGGTCCAGCGCGTCGACGCCCTCCTCGTCGTCGGGCGGATCGATGCCGGCCACCATGGCGGTCAGGAACATGATGGTGCGTCGCCCCAGCCTGACCAGTTCAGCCCGTCGGTCGGCTAGCGGCTGGGCGAAGTTCTGCTCGATGATGCCCGGGACAAGGTGCATCTCCCAGTACCGGAACGTCCCGCGCCGGAACAACCGGTTCTCGATCCGGCGGCGCAGCCTGTGAGCATCACCGTGCAGAGTGATCAGCGAGTCGGCCATCACCAGCCCGCCCGCGTCATAGAGCGCCTGCCTGAGGTCGCGATGACGCAGCCCGTCATGCACGTCCTGGAACGCGGTGATGACCAGCGGTGTCTCGACGCTCATGCGGCGAGTTCGACCAGCGCCCGGTGCATGAGGACGCGAGCCAGCTGCCGACGGTAGCTACTGGTGGCCCGCAGATCGCTCGATGGGGAAGTGCCCACATCGGCCAGCGCGGCGGCCTCGGTGATGTCCGCGCCCCCGGCGAGGGCCGCCTCGACCGCGCCGGCACGCAGCGGGGTCAGCGCCATGTTCGCGAGTGCCAGGCGCGGACGTTCCCCGCCGACTGCGGCCACCCCCACGATGCCCCAGTCCTGACTGCGCTGCCTGAACTTGTGGAAACTGGTCGGCTGACCGTCGGTGACCGGAATGCGGATCTCGAGCAACACCTCGTCTGCGGCGATTGCCGTCTGCCAGAGGTCGAGGAAGAACTCGGAGATCGCAATCTCTCGGTCACCGCCCGGGCCGCGGACCAGGACGGCCGCCTCCAAGGCGAGCAGTACCGCGGGCAGATCGGCGGCGGGGTCGGCATGCACGAGCGACCCGCCGATGGTGCCGCGACTGCGCACCTGCGGATCCCCGATCGTCTGCGCCGCCGCGGACAGGAGCGCGGCGCTGCGCGCCACTAGCGGATCACGCTCGAGCACGCGGTGGCGGGTTCCAGCGCCGATGCTCAGTACCTCACCGTCGAGTCGCACACCCTGCAGTTCCGGCAAGGTCCGCACGTCGATCAGGACGCTCGGGCGGGCAAGTCGCAGCTTCATCAGCGGCAGCAAAGAATGGCCGCCGGCGAGCAACTTCGCGTCCTCACCGTGCTCACCCAGCAGCTGGATCGCGTGCGCGACGGAGCTTGCGCGCACGTAGTCGAACTCGGCCGGGATCATCGGTCCGTCGCCCTTCGCTCCGCGGTCGCCACCGTCCCCGGGCCACCGTTTTCGGCAGCCCAGCGAACCGACTCGACGATCATCTGATACCCCGTGCATCGGCAGAGGTTGCCCTCCAACCCCTCACGGATGCGCTCCTGCGAGGGGTCCGGGTCGTCGAGCAGCAGGCTGGTCGCAGCCATGACCATGCCCGGCGTGCAGTAGCCGCACTGCAGCCCGTGGCATTGGCGAAACCCTTCCTGCACCGGAGACAGATTGTCCGGCGAGCCGAGACCCTCCACGGTGACGACCGAGCTGCCATCGGCGGACACGGCGAGCACCGTGCACGACTTGACTGCCTCTCCGTCGACGAGCACCGTGCAGGCGCCGCAGTTGGAGGAGTCGCACCCGACATGGGTGCCGGTCAGTCCGACGAGATCCCGCAGCAGGTAGACGAGTAGCTGCCGCGACTCGACGTTGGCTCGTACCGTCGTTGCGTTCACGGTGAGCTCGATGTCGTGCCTCACTGAATCCCCTGCTCTTCCGGATTGATCGCGGCCCAGACCTTGCCGGGAGTAAGTGGCATGTCGAGAGTGCGGATGCCGAGATGGCCCACCGCGTCGATGACCGCGTTCACCACTGCTTGCGGAGCGGCTGTCGCCCCCGCCTCCCCGAGCCCCTTGACGCCGAGGGGATTACCGCTCGTCGGGACCTCTATGTGATGCGTTTCCAGGTCGGGCATGTCGGCAGCGCTGGGCACGCAGTAGTCGACGAGCGTCGATGTCATCGGCTGGCCACCCTCGCCGTAGACCACCTCCTCCAGCAGGGCCTGCGCGATCCCCTGGACGACGCCGCCGTGGATCTGGCCGCGGGCCAGTAGCGGGTTCACCACGACCCCGCAGTCGTCCACTGCCACGTAGCGCAGGATCTTGACCCACCCGGTTTGCCTGTCAACCTCCACGACGCAACCGTGCGCACCGCTGGGGTAGGACAGGTTCTTCGGCTCGTAGTAGCTCACGAATTCCAGGCCGATCTCATCATCTGCACTGAGCTTGTGCGGCTTGTACGCGGCGAGAGCCACCTCCTCGAGGCTGATCCCGATCTCTGGGGACCCCTTGACCCCGAAAGTGCCCTCGGCGAACTCGATATCGTCCGCCGACGCTTCGAGGAGGTGGGCGGCCACCTCGGCAAGCCGGGCGCGCAGCTTGCCGGTGGCCGCGGCGACCGCGGGAGCGCAGACCGCCATCGCCCGGCTCCCCATCGTCCCGATGCCCTCCTGCGCGACCGTGGTGTCGCCGTGCTTGACCACGATCCGATCGATCGGATACCCACCGAGCCGGTCAGCGACGATCTGTGCGAACACCGTCTCGTGCCCCTGCCCATGCGGGCTGGTGCCCACCGCGACCAGCACCGACCCGTCCGGGTTCATGCGGATCTTCGCGGACTCCCAGCCACCCACGTAGCCGAACTGCTCGAAGAATTCCGACGGCCCGAAGCCTGCCATCTCGACCCAGACGGACAAGCCCACGCCCAGCAAAGGAGCGTCCGGGTCTTCCCGGCGCGCCTTCTGCTCCTCGCGGAGGCCCTCGTAGTCCAACTTTTCCAGCAAAGTGTCAAGCAGCCGCGGGTAGTCACTCTCGTCGTAGACGACGATCGGGAACTGCGTCGCGTACGGCATCTCCTCAGGTTGAATGAGGTTACGGCGGCGCATCTCGGCCGGGTCCAGACCGAGATCCTTCGCAGCGACGTCCATCAAGCGCTCGATGAGATACGCGGCCTCGGGCCGGCCCGCGCCCCGGTAGGCCGCCACCGGTGTGGTGTTGGTCGTGACGCTGCGGAACGACGCGCCGATCTTCGGGATCTTGTAGCACCCGCCCGACATGAACGACGTCAGGATCGGCAGGCCGCTACCGGTGACGTCCGGCCAGCCCCCGCAGTCTTGGACGATCTCGACCTGCAGGGCAATGATCCTGCCCTCGTCGTCATAACCGAGCGCGAGCTCCTGGGTCTGGGCCCGGCCGTGCGTCATCGAGGTCATGGATTCGCTGCGGGTCTCGATGAACTTCACCGGTCGGCCCAGGCGGCGGGACAGCTCGAGGGTGAGGATGTACTCGGGGTAAAAGCTCGCCTTCGATCCGAACGCCCCTCCGACATCGGGCGCAACGACCCTGACCTGCTGCTGGGACAGGCCGAACATCACGCAGAGTTCGTTCCGGATCGGGTGCGGCGCCTGGACCGTCGCCCACAGCGTGACCCCGGCCGCCGACCAGTCGCCGACGCAGCCGATGGGCTCGATCGGCACCGGCGCGAGGCGTTGATTGACTATGCGTAGGCGCGAGACACGCGGCGAACCGTCGATCTCGCGCTGGGCGTCATCTTCGGTCATCGGCATCTGCATGACAACGTTGCTCTCTTGGCCGGGCGTGATCGGGGCCGCCCCTTCCGCGAGCGCCTCCTCGACCGTCGTGTAGACCGGCAGGGGCTCGTAGTCGACGAACACCGCCTCGGCGGCATCGACCGCGAGCGCCCGTTCGGTAGCGACCACGACCGCCACCGGTTCACCCACGAACCGGACAACGTCGACGGCCAGCGGCGGACGCTCCATCGTCGGCACGGATCGGACGTTCGGCACCCCGGGGAGGTCCGCCGCCGTCCACACGCCGAGCACGCCTGGCATGCCCCGGGCTTCTTCGGTGGCAATGCTCAGGACCTTCGCGTGCGCGACCTGGCTGCGCACGTAGACCATCGTGACCATTCCGGGCAACCGGAGGTCGTCCACGTACTGCCCCCGCCCGGTGAGCAGGGGTGGGTCTTCCTTGCGTAGCACGGAGGTGCCGACCAGCGACTCCAAAGCTGTCCTTTCGTTGCGCAGGCGGGGCCGAACCCCGCGTGCGTCACGCCCTACTTGGTGGCCTGGCCGCAGTCCACCATCAGGACGTGACCGGTGATGACGCGGGCATTGTCGGAGGCGAGGAACAGCACCGCATCGGTGATGTCCTGCATCTCAGCGCGCCACTTCTGCCCGGGCAGGTTGCCCTGGGACGAGAAGGTCTCGAATGCCTCGTCCATGTCCATGTCCATCACGGCCGCGAGGCCGCGGACCATGCCGGATCCACGGTCCACGCCGGGCTTGATCGTGGCGGGCGCGATCGCGTTGACATTGATCTCGAACTCGGACAGTTCAGTCGCCCAAGCCTTGGTGAGTCCGGCGACGCCGTGCTTGCTGGCTACATAATGCGACAGCATCGCGTGGCCACTGCCGATAACGGCCGAACTGATGTTGATGATCCGGCCGGAACGGCGCCCGATCATGTTCGGCACGACGTACTTCGCGACGAACATGGGCCCCTTCAGGTTGGTATCGATGACGGCGTCGAGCGTCTCTGGTGTCATGTCGTGCAAGGTGTCCAGCGAGGCCATGCCGGCGTTGTTGACCAGGATGTCGATACGCCCGAAGGCGGCCAGTGCCTCCTGGACGGCAGCCTCGACCGCCCGGTAGTCGCGCACGTCCGCCTTGAGTGCGAGGCCGCGCCCGCCGGACGCCTCGACCTCCTTGACGGTTTGCTCCAGGTCGGCTTCGGTCGCCGTGTCATACAGGCCGGGCATGGGCGCGCAGATGTCGAGCGCGGCCACATCGCAGCCGGCCTCGGCCAGCGCACGGGCGTGGTTAGCTCCCTGCCCACGTCCTGCACCGGTGACGAGAGCGACCTTTCCGTCCAGTCCTCGCAGTTCGACTGCCACCTTCGATCCGTCCTCTCGCCACAGCGTGGTGGTTGGGCTATGGGCACGATCGGCCCTGGGTGTTACAGCACACTCTGGGGGAACGCTGCAACAGAAACAAGACTTTGGAGCCAATAGTCGTTGGTATAGCGACGACGATAGAGCAGACTGGGTAAGCACCCGGGTCCGACCCGCGTCTCGACGGCGGACCGGCGGCGCACAATAGATGGCGCGACGTGTCGATACGCGAGCGGAGGCAGGGATGTCGGAAAACATTCTGATCACCGGCGGCACCGTGATCGAGGGCAGCGGCGCACCCGCCACCGCGAGCCGTGACGTCCTCATCGAGGGCGGTGTCATCGCCATGTTGGGCGAGTCGGCGGTGGACCGCGGCGAGGAGATCGTCCGCACCGGCGGTTCGGTGGACCGGATCGATGCCAGGGGCCGGACCGTGATGCCCGGGCTGATCGATGCGCACACCCATCTGTCCTTCGGCGAACCCACCGGCAACGACGAACTCTTCCATCACCGCACCGAGGGCTACAGCGCGATACTGGCCGCCTATCAAGCACGCAAGGTGCTCCGCGCAGGCGTAACGAGCGTGCTCGACCCCGACTGCCTCTGGAACATTGCCGTCGAACTGCGTGACGCCATCGAGAACGACATCGTGGAGGGCCCGCGGATGCGCGCCGGCGGTCAGGCCCTCATGACGATGCTAGGCGGCACAGCCGGTCGAATGATCAGGGACGACGGGACCACCGGCTATGCCACGGTGGTGCACGACCGGGACATGATGGTCCGGGAGATCCGCAAGCAGATCAAGTACGGCGTCGACTGGATCAAAGTCATGGTGACCGGTCTCATCCCCAGCATGAAGGGGCCGGAGGTCAAAGTCTGGTCCTTGGACGAGCTGCGGACCGTGTGCGATACCGCTCATGAGCTGAACACTCGGGTAGTCGGCCACTGCCGCAACGCGGCAAGCACCCGCGACGCCGCCCGCGCCGGGGTGGATCTCATCTACCACTGCTCCTACCTGGACGACGAGGCCCTCGAGGCGGTCGTCGAGTCGGGTTCGGCGCTGTGCCCGACGTTCACCTTGCTCGGCAATCTGGCCGACTATGGGGAGAAGATCGGCTCCGCCCCGGAATTGCTGGACGTGTTCCGTGCCGAGATCGAGACCACAGCTCGCATGCTCGCCAAGGCCCACGCGGCCGGCGTGAAAATCCTCACCGGCTCCGAGACCGGATTCGCGGTGACGCCGGTCGGCGAGTGGCACGCTCGCGAGCTCGAGATGCTGGTCGACTACATCGGGATGACGCCGTTGGAGGCGATCACCTGTGCTACGAGCAACGGCGCCTTCGCCATGCGAATGGAGGGCGAGCTCGGCACCATCGCAGCCGGCCAGCTTGCCGACGTCCTCGTGGTCGACGGTGACCCGCTCGGCGACGTCCGGATCCTGCAGGACAAGAGCCGGTTGAGCGAGGTCATCAGCCGCGGTCGGCGGATCGACCTGACCACCCCCATCCCGCCGCGGCGAATATCGTCCACCGAACAGGTGCGCTTCCTCGCCAGCCGCCCGCTGACCCAGTCCCTCGCCTTCGCCGAGGAAGACCTCGAAAAGCTCTCGCACGTCTGACGTTTCGCCGCGCTAGGGCGATCACCTCCGGGCGCGGAACGCAAGACGGGTGTCCTCGCTCATCGCCCGACCATGCCTGCGGACAGGTCGATGTCCGCAGCGCACAACCCGGGCATCGCCAGCATGGCGAGGACGGCGTCGGCGACCTCGCTTTCCTCCACCATCCGGCCGAGCGCCGCACGCGAAACGAACGCCGCCCGCGCCTGCTCGACCGTCGTGCCGGCCCGTTCGGCCTCGAGCCGGAAGTTGCGATCCATCCGTTCCCCGCGGACCGGGCCGGGCGACAGCGAGTTGACAGCCACGCCGAGTGGCCCGACCTCATAAGCCAACGTCGTCGTCAGCCCAATGACGGCCATCTTCGACGCCGTGTAGGGCGTGCGGTTGGCGAGGGGGCGCTTCCCGCTGACCGATGCGAGGTTGATGACATCTCCCCCTCCGCGGTCGATCATGGGCGGAAGGAAAGCCCGGCACATCAGGTAGATGCTGCGCACGTTCGCCGCGAACACCTCGTCCCACTCGTCCGGTTCGATCTCGACCAGCGGCCGCACCGGCCCGGCGACCCCGGCATTGTTGATCAGAATCGAGATCGCCTCATCACCGAGTTCGTCGGCGAGAGCCTGGACGGCGGAGGGAACGCTGACATCGGCGACCGCGGTCCGCACACTCCCACCGGCACGTGAGATCTCGTCGGCGACTGCGGCCAGCTTGCGCCCCGTGCGCCCGACGAGCACGACCCGAGCCCCGGTTTCGGCCAGTCGGAGCGCGATCGCCCGGCCGAGCCCGTTGCCGCCGCCGGTGACCAGGGCGCAACGTCCGGCGACGCTCATGGGGCCGCCGGCACCGTGTCCGGCAGCCACGGCAGTGGCCTACCCGCGTACTTCGCGGCGCGCACGTCACCCGACCGGGCATGCCCCTCGAACAGTTCGACGCGCGCCGCGCGGCCGCACAGCTCGCCAAGTTCAGCGCTCGATGCGTGATTTGTGATCTCCTGGTAGGTAACAGTCTTGAGGTACTTCCCAACCCACAAGCCACCCGTGTAACGAGCCGAGCCACGCGTCGGCAACACATGGTTCGTGCCGATCACCTTGTCTCCGTAGGACACGCAGGTCGCCTCACCGAGGAACATGGCACCGTAGTTGGTCATCACGTCCAAGGCCCGGCGCGGTTGCGCCGTGAGGACCTCGACGTGCTCGAAGGCAAGGTCGTCGGCCAGCCGGATCGCCTCGTCCGTCGAATCGGTCACGATGACCTGACCGTGATCGCGCCACGCGGGTTCGGCGAAGTCCCGAGTCGGCATGTCCGGCAGCAACCTGTCAATATGTGCCATCGCTTCGCGGGCTACGACTTCGGACGAGGAAATCAGCACTGCGGGCGAGTCCGGCCCGTGCTCAGCCTGGCTCAACAGGTCGACAGCCACGACGAACGGATCAGCCGAGTCGTCGGCGATCACCACGACTTCGGTCGGGCCGGCGAACAGGTCAATGCCTACTCGTCCGAAGAGTTGGCGCTTGGCCTCGGCGACGTACGCGTTCCCGGGACCGGCGATAAGGGCGACGGGGTCGATCGTCTCAGTCCCGAGAGCGAGCGCGGCGACCGCCTGTACGCCGCCGAGCACGAAGATCTCGTCCGCGCCGGCGAGGGACATCGCAGCGATCGTAGCCGCCGGAATCTCGCCGCGGATCGGCGGCGTGCAGGCAGCGACTCGCTCAACACCGGCGACCTTGGCCGTGACGATCGTCATGTGGGCCGACGCCACCAGCGGATAGCGACCGCCGGGAACGTAAGCACCGCAGGCCTGGATCGGAATGGTGCGCTGGCCTAGCCAGACGCCGGGCATCGTCTCGACCTCGAAATCGGCGAGCGAATCGCGCTGCTGCTGAGCGAACTCGCGGACGTTGGCCTGCACAGATCGAATGTCGTCCAACACGGTCGGCGCGACAGTGTTCACGATCGAGGCCACCTCGCCGGGGCTCAACCGAAACGCAGCAGGCGACCAACGGTCGAACTGTGCGGAGTACTGGCGGACGGCTTCGTCGCCGTTGGCCTCGACATCCGCGATGACTTCGCGGACGACCTCGGCCACACGCTCGTCAGCGGAGGCGGCATTCCGGTTGGCCGGCGACTTCAGGTGTTGAGGCATCTGGCGTATCTCCCTCTCGGCGGGGCCGCAGCGTACGATCGAGCCAGCCTTTTGTGCATACGTTTGCATGTCAACAGCGAGGATTCCGTCCGATGGCCGTCACCGGCTGGGATGTCGCGAACGCCGCGGGGGTATCGCAAGCTACGGTCTCGCGCGCCCTTCGCGGCAGCCCGCTCATCACCGCGGAGACGGCGGCTCGAGTGAGGGCGGCGGCCGAACGCCTCGGGTACGTGCCGAGCGAGTACGGGCGACAGCTGCGCACCAGGCGTTCGCACCGCGTGGGCGTGCTTGCCACCGAGCTCGACAACCCGTTCTACATGGCGTTGCTCGACCCGATCCACACCGTGCTGCGCGAGCGCGGGTACGCCACCGTCGTCTTGACGGAGTCGGCGTCCTCGCCCGTCACCTTCGCCGAGCTGGTCGATGGCTCGTTGGACGGCGTCATACTCACGAACTGTCGCATCAACTCTTCCCTTCCCGACCGTCTGCGCAGCCACGGACTCGCCGTCGTCACGGTGAACCGCGAGGTGGAGGACGCCGCGGTCGACTCCTGCGTCGTCGCGAACGCGCAGGGCGCCGCACTGGTTGCGCGGGAGCTGCTCGCGACCGCGCATCGACGCATCGCCGCCATCGAAGGGCCGCAGAACACGAGCACGGGCCGCCAGCGCGCGCGAGGCTTTCGCCGTGCGCTGAGCCGGGCGGGCATCCACGTCCAAGCCCGTCGGGGGGAATTCGCGTTCCACACCGGTTACCAGGGGCTGACCGAGCTGGTGGCCGGTGCGCCGCCGCCGACGGCCGTCTTCTGCGCGAACGACGTCATTGCCTTCGGCGCGCTGAACGCGGCCGCCGCTCTCGGCTTGCAGGTGCCGGACGAGGTGTCCATCGTGGGCTTCGACGACATCGCCATGGCGGGGTGGGAGCGCTTCGATCTTGCCACCGTCCGCTGCGATCTCACCGCGCTGGGCCGTCGCGGCGCTGAGCTGATCGTGCGTCGCATCGAGCAGCCTCAGGCCCGGTTGGTGCGCGACGAGCTGCAGCCGCGATTCGTCAGACGAGGCTCACTCGGTCCGCCACGCTGAACTCACAGCAGGGCTGCGTTACTGCCGCCGTCCACGGCGATGGCCGAGCCCGTGATGAAGCGGGCCTGCTCGGAGCAGAGGAAGGTCACGAAAGCGCCAAGATCCTCCGGGCGGCCGAGCTTCCCGGCCGGTATGGCCCGGATCTCGTCGGTGAGCCGCTCGCCGTAGACCTCGCGGACCCGGCGTGTTTCGTGCAGGCCGGGTAGCACCGAGTTGACCGTGATCCCGTCGCGAGCGATTTCGCGGGCGACCGTCTTGAGAAATCCAGTGGCACCGGCGCGGGCGGTGTTCGAAAGGATGAGATTGGCTATCGGCTGACGCACGGAGATCGAGGTGATTGCGACGATCCGACCCCACTGGTGCCGGCGCATGAACGGCACCGCCGCGTAGACGAGCTGGACCACCGGAAGCAGCGCGATATCCATCGCCCGCTGGTAGGCCGCAGGATCGGTCGCGGCGAACGTTCCCGGCGGCGGGCCCGGGCCGTTGGTGATCAGGATGTCCAGGCCGCCCAGCCGGTCGGCGGCTTCGCCGACGAACTCCTGGCACGCCTGGGGATCGGTCAGGTCCGCCGTAAGAGCGACCGTGTCACCGCCTAGGCGCTGTGCTGCGGCAGCGATCCGTTCCGCATCGTGACCACCGATCGCGACGCGGGCTCCCTCCGCCGCCAGGGCCGCGGCGCACGCGAAGCCCAGCCCGCCGCTCGCCGCAGCGACCACCGCGCGACGCCCCCGCAGACCCAGATCCATGGCTTCTCCATCCGATCGCAGACCTTCTCGCCCTCCGGACCGCGCCCGCAGGAGACCTCCGGGGAATGCTCCTACGGCAGCTCGACCGGCCGGTTCCCTTCGTACAGGCGTATCGCACTGGCCGGGCAGTTGCGTGCGATCGAGGTCAGCCGGGCGACGTCGAGGGCACGACCGCCGTCGACGGAATGCGCGATCTCGTCGGCGTCGAACTGGAACGCCTCCGGTGCGTCGGCGACACACCTGCCCGAGCTCAGGCAGGACTCCTGGTCGACCTCAACCCGGACAGTCATCGGCTTGGCATCTCCTGAACGTCGAGCAGGACCGGGTAGCTCGACCAATAGGGTCGCTTCGTGGTCTCGTCGACCTTGGGTGGACTTGTTGGATCGCGGCGAACGCCGGCACGGAACATGCGCTGAACGGCAATCGCCACAAGCCCGAACAGGTGGGAGTCGGGGGCCGTCGTCGTCTCGCGCGGCACGACGACACCTCCGGCCAGGTCCTGGCCGATGCACACATGCATGCCCGCGGCGAAGGAAAGCCCGAACGGTGCGACGCCGTCCGGTAGGCGGCGGTCCGGATCGAAGTCGCACGCGTCGGGGCCGAATACCGACGAGTCCCGGTTCACCTGCTCCAGGTCGATCACGACAAGGGAACCTTCGGGAATCGCCCGCCCGGACGGCAAGCTGATCGACCGCAGGGCCCGTCGCATACCGGTTGGGCTGGACGGGTTGAGCCTGATCGTCTCGTGTACGCAACGCTGCACGAACAAGCGGTCGGTGCGCGCACGTTCCTCATGGTCGGTATGGCCGGCGGCAAGCCAGGTGAGCATGTGGTCAATCGTGCGGGTGAAGGCGGTGGCGCTCGTGTGAGCTCCGGCAAGGAGGAAGAAGGCGATCTCGCGCGTCAGCCCGGGGTCGTCGAGGTCCAAGTCGTCACTGTGGCGCAGCAGAGCGGTCAGGATGTCGCGGGGCAGTTCCGCCTCGTCCAGCGTCCCGTCGGCGACCTGCGCGAGCAACGATCGGCGACGCTCGATGGAGTTTTCCAGGAAGTCGACACGCCAGCTACGCAGCTTCTCGGCGATGACCGCCGAGCGCTCTTCGCGATCCCGAGTCGAGTGCACAAGCGTTGCGCCCTCGATGAAGTAATTGACGTACTCGTGCAGCCGAGAGGTCTCCTCGGTGTCACCGCGGGGCCGGTCGATGCCGGCCGTCACGGCCGCGAGGTTGAGCATCAACTCGTGGCCGAAGTCGATCAGGTCGACGCGCCCGCTCGCCGCGTAGGGCGCGAGAGTGCGTTCGACGATGTCCGGGAACATGTCGTTCTCGTACCGCTCGAATGTCTCGCGCCGAAACATGCGGTTCTCGATACGCCGACGGCGTTTGTGCTCCTCGCCGTGCAGGTTGACCAGCACGCCATCCATGATGACGGCGCCGGCATCGTAGAGCCCCTGTCGCAGGTCTCGCTCGCGGTAGACCTCGCGGGCCTCCGCGAACGAGGAGATGACGATGTCCTCGCTCAAGCGACGCGCACCTTCGCATCGATGAGCTTCGGGAGGATGTCTTTCTCGAACGTCTCGATCCCCGGCAGATACTGCGGCCAGCTGACGTTGCACCCGTCCATTCCGGCCTCGGTGAGGGAGATCAAGCCGTCGGCAACCTGCTGCGGCGTGCCGACCAACGGCATGCTGCCGTACCCGGCGATGAGGCGCGGCGCCATCTGCTCCCAGTCGGCGCTGCTCGAATTCGGAACCAAAATGTCGAGCAGGTTCCGCACGCCCGGGAGGTCGCCGTGGGTGACCGCAATGTCGTCGTAGATCCGATGCGCCTCGTCCTCGTCCTCGCGGCACACGATGTACACCTGGGTGAACACCGAGACCGATCGGCCGAACTCGTCGCGCGCCAATGCCTTGACGGTCTTGGCCGTGTCGGCCGCCGTCTCCAGGTCCGGAGCGGCGATGAAGTTCAGATCGCAGTTCTGGGCGGCGAAGCGCATCCCGCGGGGACTGTTGCCCGCACTCATCAGCACCGGCCCCGGTGACTGGATCGGCTTGGGTTCGGAGTACATGCCGGCCGCGCCGAAGTACTCGCCGTCCCAGTCGAATTCACCGTCACGGTCCCATAGCGCCTTGCACAGGGCGATCCACTCGTCAGCGACGTCGTAGCGCTCGTCGTGCGGCCGCTGCGGAGCGCCGAACATCCCGATTTCCTTCTCGTTCCAGCCCGCGACGACGTTCAGCGAGAAGCGCCCGCCGGAGATGTGGTCGAGGCTCGCTGCAGTCTTCGCTGCCCGCACCGGGTGGATCGTCGGAATGTGTGTTGTGGAGAAGACGCCGATCTTCGACGTGACCGCAGCGAGCCCGGTGGCCCAGGTGAATGTCTCGAAGTTGCGGTGATTGAAGTCGACGTTCCCGCCCATCCCCTTCCACCGGGCGACCGGCACGAGAGCCTCGAAGCCCGCTGCCTCCGCCGCCTGGGCGATCGCGACCGATTCGCTCCACTCCGCCTGGATCACGCCAGGAATGTCGCTCATGGTGGAGCCATGGCTGCAGTTGGCCGAGAACACAGCCAGCTTGAGCCGATTGGGGCTCGCGAGTACAGGGTTGACGGCGTGCTGCGGTTGCCTGGACGTCGACATTGGCATCCTCGATTGAGTCGGCTGGGCGGACGCCCCCACGGGCTCCGCGCGAGCGGAAATGACCTGGACCGCACTAGTCGGTAAGAGACTAACGTCGAGTCTGGTTCAAGGGCAATGGCCGATCAAAGAATGCTGTCGCCGACGGCCCGAGCGACGTCGCGGATCGTCGTCGGGGCGAAATCGCGTTGCATGTACAGCATCACGTGCTGGCAACCGGCCGCCACAAGAGCGCGGGCCTCGGCGGCGGCTACCGCCGGATCAGTCGGGTTGAACAGGTGCATCGACACCTCGATCTCGGCGGGATCACGCCCGATCTCGGCACAGCATGCGTGCAACACCTCCAGCTTCTGCCGCAGCCCATCAGCAGTCGTCCCGGGATAGTTCCAGTGATCCGCCCACTTCGCCACGATCGGCAGCATCCGCCGCTCCCCCTGGCCGCCGAGAATGAAGGGCGGCCTCGGCGACTGGACGGGCTTGGGCTCGCAGCGAGCGTCGGAGAGCGTGTAATGCTTCCCGCCGAACGACGCGACCTGCTGGGTGAGCAACGCGTCGATGACGCCGAGGGCCTCGTCGAGCTTGTCCATGCGCACGCCGACCGGGGGGAACTCGATGCCGTAGGCCGCGTGCTCCTCCTCGTTCCACGAGGCGCCCAGCCCGATCTCCAACCGACCGCGGCTGGCCTGGTCGATCGTCGCGCACATGTTCGCGAGCACTGCCGGATGCCGATATGTCACGCCGGTGACTACGAGGCCCAGCCGCAAGCGCTCCGTGCGGCCGGCCAGAAAGGAAAGGGCGCTCCATCCCTCGAAGCAGGGCCCGCTCCGGTCCTCGACATTAATCGGATAGAAATGGTCGAAAAGGTACGCGGCGTCGACCTCGGGCAGCTCCTCGGCGGCGAACCAGGCCCGCTCGAGATCAGCCCACGACACGTCCTGCGGTTGCAGCTTCACAGATAGACGCACGGTCATCTCCTTCTACGTCGTTCAGGCGTTCGTCACACCGAGCGACAGGCCGCCATCGACGGTGAGCACCGTGCCGGTTACCCAGTCGGCGAGCAGCAGATACTCCGTCGCCTGCGCGATGTCCGCCCCGGAACCGATGCGCCCCAGCGCATGCGCAGGCGCAAGGCTCTGCAGCCGGGCGAGGCTCTCCTCATCCGTGCCGAGACCGGCGCGCTGGTTGATCTCGGTAGGTACGGCACCCGGACGGATGGCGTTGAAACGCACACCCTGCGGGCCGAGTTCAGCCGCCAGTACTCCGGTCAGGGCCTCCAGCGCACCCTTTGTGCCCGCGTAGGGCGATGCGCCCGGAAACGCGCGCTGCGTATGCACCGAGCCGAACACGATGACGCTGCCGGCGGACTCGCGCAGCGCCGGTAGCGCGCCGCCGGTGAGCATCATCGGTCCGATGACGTTCTCGTGGTAGAGCGTCAGGAGCCGGTCCTCGTCGAGCTCGTCGATCGGCCCGCGGTACATGTTGCCGGCCGCGTTGACGACGGCATCGAGCCGCCCACCGTGGTCGAGGGCGGTACGCAGCATCGCCTCGCGGTCGGCCGCGACGGCCACGTCGCCGGCGACCGCTCGAGCCGCCGATCCGATCTCGGCGGCGACGGACTGCACCTTGCCGGCGCGCCGGCCACTCAAGGTGACGCAAGCCCCGCCGCTCGCGAGCCGCCGCGCGATGGCAGCGCCGATGCCCGACCCACCTCCGGTGATCAGAATGGAGGAGCCGTCGAGCTGCTTCATACACGCCCCCTCAGGCAAAGTGCATCGTCCGGTCAGCCACCTTGCTGGAGCCGAGCGGCGTGTGTTTACTAACGACTTCGGCGAGACGTTACCGGCGACATCGCCGATCGTCTATAACTCGCCGGAAGAGCCGTAGCCATCTGCAAAAGGACGTGACGGCGTGACGAACGCCCCGGCGAAGCCAATGACGATCGACGTTCACGCCCACGTCGTGCTGCCGGCCGCCGTCGGCGCGGCCGGAGACGCCGGTCCGGAGATCGGCTACACCAACGGCCGTCCGTGGTTCCGCGTGGGCGGCTACGTTCTCCACGGCGTGCGCTACGAGGGCAGCCCATTCATGGACGTCGGGCGTCGACTCGAGGAGATGGATCGGCACGGGATCGACATCCAGCTGCTCTCGCCCAACCCGCTGACCTACTTCACCGACCTGGACCCGGACGCGGCGGCGGCGTACGCCCGTACCCACAACGACGACCTCGCCGAAATCATCGCCCAGCACCCCCATCGGCTACTCGGCGCGGCGCAGCTGCCGATGCAGGACGTCCGGGCCGCCGTCACCGAGCTGGAGCGCTCGGTGACCCAGCTCGGGCTGCGGGCGGCCTACATCGACACCGACCCCGGCCGGCCCCTCGACGATCCGGACCTCGACGAGTTCTACGCGGCCGTGCGCGAGCTCGACATCCCGCTGTTCGTCCATCCCACGAACATCGGCCCGAACGGTCCGCCGGCCGATCCCCGGCTTCGACGGTTCGACCTGGACTTGCTCGTCGGCTTCGCGTACTCCGAGACGCTCGCCATCGCAGCCCTGGTGTTCGGCGGGGTGCTCGACCGCCATCCCGACATCGACATATGCGTGAGCCACGGGGGCGGCGCCATCCAGACCCTTGCCGGCCGTTTCGCCCGTGCCGCTGCAGTGCGGCCGTGGTCACCCGAACGGTTACGCGAGAGCGGGTTCGAGGCCTATCTCGCACGGCTGTGGTTCGACACTCACCTCCACAGCGACCGTGCCCTGAGCGGACTGGCCGAGATCGTCGGAACCGACCGTCTCGTGCTCGGCACGAACTTCGCGGGATGGGACGCGGACGAGCCCGAAGCACGACCCTTCGTCGCCGGCGCGAACCTGACCGAGAACGCTCGACGGCTACTCAGGCTGGGCTGACGAGGGCTGACGACGGCTGCGTCGTCAGGTCCTTTGCGCCGCTTCCGCGCCGTTCCGGCCAGTTCCAACCAGCCCTCAGCGGACGCTGGTTCCTGGATTTACAGGCAATCTGCGCCATGTTCTAGACATCTCCGCGTTACACCGCTAGCTTCCTCCCAGCATGACGTAGTTAGCTTCCTCACGCCGCTTCCTGTGCGGCCAAGGCCGCTGGCCGCCCATCTCGTTCATGCCCGGGTTCATGACACAAGGGGATTCGATGACGAGTACGAGGATCCGCACCGCCGCCGCGACGGTCAGTGCGCTTTCGCTGTTGGCCGCCGCGGCATGCGGCAGCTCTAGCACCGCTTCGAGCGGAGGCGGAGGGACGACCCCCGCAGCTACCGCGTCGGCCGGTTCCAGCACCGGGAACGGGGTCTTGCCGATCGCGGCCCAGCGAGTCGCTGCGTTCACGGCCCAATCGCACCCGCTCTCCGAGACCCAGCCGGTGGCGGTGAAGAAGGGTCTGACGATCGCCTATATGCAGTGCGTCCAGACGGTCTGCAAGGAGATCGGTGACGGCCTGCAGGAGGCGGCCAATGCTGTGGGGGCCAAACTGCTCCGGATCACCCACCAGGACACGCCGAACACGGTCCAGCAAGCGGCGGTGAACGCCCTCCAGGCGAACCCTGACATCGTGCTGTTCTCCGGCGACCCGACCGAGTGGTTCGCAGCCCAGCTGAAGCAGATGAACGACCGGCACATCCCCACGGTGGCGTGGTCTGAGCCCGGCGGGTTCGCCCCGCAAGGCATATCGGCCAACCTGCTCAACAGCGACGACTACTACTTCCTCGGTGTCCTGGAGGCCGACTGGGTCGCGTCCCACTACGGAGCGGGCAGCCACTCACTGCTGCTCAACGTGCCCGCCTACCCGGTACTCAAGACGGCCGGCGAGGGTTACATGACCGAGCTGAAGACCGTTTGCCCGAGCTGCCAGGCCAAGGAGGTGGACTTCACCGTCGACGACATTGTGGCCGGAAAGGTGGCCACCGCTGCGGTTGCGGAGCTGCAGAAGGACCCGAAGATCAAGGAGATCGTCGGCACCTTCGGTGGGCTGATCACCCAACAACTCGCCCAAGCGGTGTCCAACGCCGGCTTCAAGAACATCAAGGCGATCAGCGCTTCCGGCACTGCGTCCAACTACCAGCTGATCCAGCAAGGCGATCTGCAGGAGGCTGACATCGCACTGCCCAGCAGCTACCTGGCGTGGCGCGCGCTCGACGTCGGACTTCGACTGCTCGCCGGCCAGAAGGTCGACCAAAGCAGCAGCAAGCCCGCGCTGGCCAACATTCCGGGTCACCCGGACATCCGCGCCGGCGGGGTGCCGCAGGAGTTCGTGACCAAGGCGCAGATGCCGAGCGGCACGGTGACGAGCGTCGACCAGCTATGGACCCCTGTCGCCGACTACCAGGCAGTGTTCAAGAAACTGTGGGGCGTTGGCTGAGCTAGAGGTTGGCCGACCGGCGGCCGTTGATACGGCCGCCGGGTCGGCTGTCCCGGTCTTGAACATCCGTAGCCTGTCCAAGAGCTTTCCGGGGCAGGTGGCCCTGGACCACGCCCGGCTCACGGTGCTGCCAGGACAGATCCACGCGCTGCTCGGACAGAACGGCTCCGGGAAGTCGACGTTGATAAAGATGCTGTCGGGCTACCACAAGCCCGACCTTGGAGCCGAGGTCGAAATGTTCGGCCGATCCGTCGATCTCAGCGCGATGAGCGACGCGGACCGGGAACGCACCCGGGTCATGCACCAGGACCTCGGCCTTGTGGCGTCCCTCAACATCATGGAGAACCTCGCCCTCGGCCGCGGTTTCGGGCACGTACGCGCGGGTCGGGTGCGCTGGGCGGCAGAACGGAGGCGGGTCCGCGAGCTCCTCGAGCGTTTCGGTCTGGACGTCGACCCCCGGCGCATCGTGGGCACGCTGAGCGCCGCGGAGCAGGCGATCGTCGGCCTGGCCCGTGCCAGAGAGGATTGGGACGAAGCGGGAAGCCTGCTCGTGCTCGATGAGCCCACCGCGTCCTTGCCCAAGCCGGAGGTGCAACGGCTGTTTCGCGGCCTGCGGAGCCTCAGCGCTCAGGGCGCCGGGATCCTGTTCGTCAGCCACCGCCTCGACGAGGTATTCGACATCGCCGAGTGGGTCACTGTCCTGCGCGACGGCCGGACGGTCGTCAGCTGCCCGGTAGCCGAGTTGAGCGAGCGCCAGCTCATCGAGTACATCGTGGGACGGCCCATCGAGGAGCTCTATCCTGAACCCCCGGAAGCACGGGGCGAGACGCTCCTCGAGGCCAGCGGGGTGTGGGGCTCGACCGTCGAGGACTTCTCCCTCTCCGTACGAGCGGGCGAGATCGTGGGCATCGCCGGCATCGCCGGCTCCGGGAGAGACGAGATTGCTGCGTTGCTCTCCGGCATCACCCGCCGCGCGGCCGGCAGCTTGCGCGTGGGCGCGGCGGCCGTGCCCCGCCAGCCGCGCGACGCACAGCGTCTCGGATTGGTGTACGTGCCTTCGGACCGAAAGCGGGAAGGGTCGATTCAGAACCAGACCGTCGGCCACAACGTCACGATCAGCCGGCTGCGGCCGCTGTTCAAGCACGGATGGATGACGAACCGCAGCGTCAATGCGGACGCCGCCCAATGGATCCGACAGGTGGATCTCAAGCCGCCGGACCCGGAGCGCCCGCTGTCGACGCTGAGCGGAGGCAATCAGCAGAAGGCGATCATCGCGCGAGTACTGCGACTCCAACCCAAAGTCGTGATATTCGACGAGCCAACCCAAGGGGTCGATGTGGGTGCTAAGGCCACCATCTATGAGCTACTGTCCCAGGCCGCTGCCGGCGGCGGGGCGGTGGTCGTCTGCTCGTCCGACGCCGAGGAACTCGCCCACGTGTGTGACCGCGTCCTCGTGATGCGGCACGGCCGACTAGCCACGGAACTGCACGGCAACCTATTGACCTCCGACACGATCGTGGAGCAGAGCCTCATATGAGCCAGACGACTGGCCACGGGTCCTCACTCGGCCAGCACCAGCCGACCGACGCGACACCCGCCGCCGCCGAGCGCCCACGCCGAGCCGGCCACGGTTGGCTGAACGCTCTCGCCCCCAGCCGGATCAGCATCGTGTACCTGTACGCAGCCGGATTCATACTGTTCTCCGCCTGGATCCCGAACACCTGGCTCAGCTCGGTGACCCACCAGTCCGTCCTCAACATCTCGTTCGCGATCCCGGGCATGGCGGCGATGGCCGTGCTGGTGCCGCTTGTAGCGGGCGCCTTCGATCTGTCGATCTCGGGGACGATGAGCGCCTCGGCCGTCACCACGTCGTGGTTGCTCGTGAACCATCACTGGTCGATGTGGCCGGCGATCGGCATCGGCATGCTCGGCGCCCTTGTCGCCGGCATCATCAACGGCGTCTTGGTCGTTGTCATCCGCATCAATTCCTTCATCGCGACGCTGGCGACGAGCGCGGTGTTCAGCGCATATGCGGAATGGCGCTCCGGCGGTGTGCAGATCACCGGCTTCCCGGGGGACTTCACCGCGCTGAGCGCCCGCGAAGTCGGAGCAGGGATCCAGATCAAGGTCGTCTATCTGGCCGTTATCGCGGTCGCCATCTGGTATGCCCTCGAGCACACACCGGCAGGGCGTTATCTGCAGGCAACCGGTGACAACGCCACTGCGTCCCGGCTCGCGGGCGTGCGGACCGACCGGTACGTCTTCACCAGCCTCATCGTCTCCGCCTTGATCGCCGGCGCCGCCGGCATCATCGACGCCTCCACGATCGGTGCCGGGAGTTCGACGTTGGGTGCGCCGTTCCTGCTGCCGGCGTTCGCTGCGGCCTTTCTCGGGTCAACCCAGTTCAAGATGCGGTTCAACGTCTGGGGCACGCTTGTCGCGATCTGGGTACTGGCGTCCGGAGTCCAGGGCGTGACACTGGCCGTCGGCAGCTTCACCTGGTTGAACAACTTCTTCTTCGGTGTTGCGCTGATCGTGGCTGTCGGAAGTTCGAGCCTTCTCGAGCGGTGGCGGGAGTTTCACGCGGCCCGCGCACGCTCGAATGTGGCCGCGGCGGCATCGGCTGGATCGTCGACCGCCCCATGAAGGCTGTTGTGACAGGCGGTGCGCGCGGGATCGGTGCGGCCATCTGCACGCGGTTGCGTGCCGACGGCTTCGGTGTCGTCGCACTCGACATCGTTCCGGGCGACGACGTCGTCGCATGCGATGTCTCCGATCCGCATGCCGTCAGTGCGGCCGCCGAGCGAATCGGCCCGGTCGACGTTCTCGTCAACAACGCCGCAATCTGGCGGTTCGCGCCGCTGGAGGATGTGCCGGTGGACGACTTCGACGAGGTCCTCGCCGTCAACGTCCGCGGCCCGTTCCTTTGCTCCCAGGCGTTCGGGCGCTCCATGCTCGCCCGCGGGAACGGTTCGATCGTTAACATCGTCTCGATTGCCGCCGCCCTGGCCAACCCGTCGGTTGGTGCCTACTCGCCGTCCAAGGCCGCCTTGCTGGCGCTGACCCGGCAGACCGCGGTGGAGTGGGGATCTCGAGGGGTACGCTGCAACGCCGTTGGCCCCGGGCTGGTACCGACCGACGGAGCGCATGTGTACGACGACCCGCAGGTTCGCGAGCGGCGCGCCCGCATGGTCCCGCTGCAGCGACTCGCGGCGCCCGAGGAGGTCGCCGAGGTCGTCGCGTTCCTCAGCTCCGACCGGGCCTCCTACGTGACCGGTCAGGTGATCTACGTCGACGGCGGTCTGAGCCACACGCTGATGACAACCTTGCCCCGGCCGGCGTGGATCGCGTCACCCGATCTGGAGCGATCACAAGCAGGAGGGCCGCTTCGATGACCAGGGCGGTGATCCTCTCCGGTGGCCCCGCACACGACTTCCCGGCGCTGTCCGGTCACCTCGTCGGCCTGCTCGCCGACATCGAGGTTGTCACCACAACGACCGCTGACCCCGAGCGCGTCCCCGAGTTGCTCCTGGGTGCCGACCTGCTCGTGGTCAACGCCCTGCGCTGGCGCATGCAGCAAGACCGCTACGCCGACCGTCGTGGCGCACTCGGATACTCGCCGAGTCATGACTTCCGCAGTTCGGTCACAGCATTCGTGTCCAAGGGCGGCGGACTGATCGGCATGCACACGGCCTCGATCTGCTTCGATGACTGGCCGGGTTGGTTTCGGCTCCTGGGCGGACGGTGGAACTGGTCGACGTCGTCGCACCCGCCATGCGGTCCCGCGACGGTGGAGGTGCAGCCCGGACGCCATCCCATCGTTCACGGCCTGCCCGGTCGCTTCGACACCAACGACGAGATCTACGGCTTTCTCGACCTGCAACCTGACGTGGACCCCCTCGCAGTCAGCCGGCACGGTGACGCGGAGCACCCGCTCCTGTGGGCCCGCCAGGTCGGCTCCGGTCGGGTCGTGCACAACGCGCTCGGCCATCATCGACCGTCGTACGAGCCGCCGGAGATGCGGACCATCGTGCGGCGCAGTGCTCTGTGGTGCTTGCAAGCGAGCGACGAGCAGGTCAGCGAAGCCCCATGACGGACCAAGAGGATCTCGTCACCCTGCTCGCCGGATGAGGCGTACCCGCGACCTTGAGCCGCGCCAGCCAACGAGTCGACGAGCACGACGTGGCCGAAGCGGCCGACCTGGTCACCGCCGATACTGAATACGTTCTGCGGATTACGTTCTGCGGGCATTGCCGCCCGGTCGCGGGGACCGAGCCTGCGCGATCACCCTCGCGGCTGACCGGTACGCGAGCGCCGCCCGCTCCTCAACCGTCCTGCTGGCCGCAAGCCGGTCCGACTGCACCTCCACCGACACCGGGAGGGTGCCGGGCACGGCACGGATCAGACCGGTCAGGTCGAACGCGCCATCGCCCGGCATCACCCGGTGGTGTCGCGCCTCCTCGGCAAGCTCGGCTGGCCTACCGCCGCTCGGCGGGTCCAAGGAGCCATCGCACAGTTGCAGATAGGACAGCCGACCCGCCGCTGCGGCAACGTCAGCGATGCCCCCGCCGGTGCGGTTCAGGTGCAGCGCGTCGACGAGCACCCCACACCTAGGCACTCGATCCGCGAGTACCAACGCGTCGGCGAGCGTGCGAACAGCCGTGAATGCCATGAATTCCAGGGATATACGCACGCCCAAAGGGGCGGCAAGCTCGTCGAGCTGGGCGAGCGCACCCGCCTGCTCGGCCGGATCCGGCATTCCGACGACGGTCAGCACCCACGCCGCGCCGAGCTCCGCAGCCAGCTCGAGCATCGCTTGGTGCCTGTCCACCGGGTGCCCTTCGTTCAGGCGAATGACTTCCAGATCAAGCAACTCGATACCGGCGTCATCGATCTCGGCGCGGATCGCGCGTGCCTGGCCGGGCGACAGCTGCGTCGGATCGAGCCGGAGCCCGCAGGCATCGAAACCGGCCGCAGCCGCAGCCGCCACGACCTCCCTCGGACCTGCGTCAAGCACGGTACCGGCCGCGAGGCTCAGCATCTCAGCTCGCGCTGCGCCGCCGGGAAGCCCTCCGCGCCGCAGGTCTCGAATCACCCGCCGCGAGATCCGGCGTGAGCGCCGAACGGGCAGCCCGCAGGTGCACGAACTCCGGGTTCGAGCGAACGTAGTCGGTCACCTCGGTTGCGCCGAACTGGCTGCCGAGCAACTGCATAGCGATGTCGTGCCGTACGTACTCCATCGACAAGGTGACCACGGCCGGGTTGTCCGAGTAGACGCCCCAGGCATCCGAGCCACGGGAACCGCCGACGACCGACTGCCGATCGTCACTGACCACGACGAACAGCCGGTACCCAAGGTAGTCCAGGACGAAGTCAGGCGGTGAGAACCGGTGTCGGTAGGTGTGTCCGATCGGCTGCGGCTTCTCTCCGAACACGAGCATCGTGACGTCGATGCCCCGATCCTGGGCCTGCTCGAGGACTGGCCGGAGGCGCTCGAGTTCCTCGGGCCAGATGGAGACGAACAACTCTTGCCGAGCATCGCGTATGACGTCCTCGCATCGCTGCAGCAGCGATTCGTAGGACACGATGTTATGAATCAGATGTGCTTCCGGTGGCGCGGCCAACGACGGCAACTCCGCCTGCAGCGCATGCAGCGACTGCTCGAAGTCCTCGCTCATCCGGTTCAGCAGCGCCTTCGGCGGCAACGGCAGATAGCAGGTCTTCTCCTGCGCGGACCGAGCTTCGAAGGCGGCTCCGCGGTTGACCAACTTGCCTAGCGTCTCGTAGACCGTGCTGCGCGGAACGCCGGAGTTCTTGGCCACCTCGTAGCCGTTGAGCGGTCGGCCGGCGGTGACCAGCGCCAGGTAGGCCTTGGCTTCGTAGGCTGACATTCCGAGTTCACCCAGCCGCTGCACCAGCCGGTCCGTGCTTAGCATGGCACTCCTCGCTCAACCTTCGACGGCCAGCCTACCGGCCCGGATATCCACTGAGATTCAGAGTCCGACCGAGTCGACCGCCGCCGGGCGCGACATGCCGCGCAGCGTCGAGATACTTATCCCCCCGTCGACAGCAAGCGTCTGGCCGGTGATGTAGCCCGCGCTGTCACTGAGCAAGAACATCACCGACGCAGCCACGTCCTCTGCACTGCCCAGCTTGTTCAGCGGCACGTGCCCCTGACGCAACTCGCGAACCTGGGGATCGTCGTAGATCGGCTCGGACATTCCGGCGTCAATGAGCCCCGGGGCCACCGTGTTCACGCGGATGCCCAGGGCGGACCATTCGAGGGCCATCTGTTGGCCGAGCATGATGATGCCGGCTTTGGAGGCGCTGTAAGCGCCGGCGAACGGGGCCGCGGCCAGCCCGTTGACCGAAGCGATATTGACGATCGTGCCGCCGCCGGCAACGGCCATGAGCCGCGCCGCGGCGCGCGAAACCACGAAAGTTCCGGTGAGGTTAACCCGCAGCGCGTGCTCCCAATCCGCCTCGGACAACTCGAGCAGCGGGCCGAACCGCACGACCCCAGCGTTGTTGACCACGGCCGCCGGCGCCTGGGGCAGTGCGGCCAAGGCGGCCGCTACCGCCTCGGCGTCCGTGACATCCACCTGCGCGGACCGAGCGCGCGCGCCGAGCCTGCGCGCCACGCTGTCAGCGGCCGCGGCGTCGACATCCCATACCGCCACCGAGTAGCCGTGCGCGACAGCCCGACCGGCGATCGTTGCACCGATCCCCCGCCCGGCTCCGGTAACGACTACCCACGACGTGGTCACGGCGGCTCTCCTACGTTTTCGGACGGCGCTACTCGGCCACGCGCAAGCGTGGTGATACTCCTAACTACGCATAAAGGCTAGCGATCAGCTCGGACATCGTCCATAGCCGCGAGATAACCCGACTCGTCGCGTCAACGCAGAATTGAGGCAATTGAGCGTCCCGCACGATCAAGCCACTCATCGAAGCGTGCCGACGATTCGTCATCGTTTTCGAGCAAGTAGAGCCCGGGCGCCGGACATGAACATCCAATCTCGACGAGCACCGGGACGAGGAGGTGTTGCACCGCTTGCGCGTGACCCAGTCCGGCCCCGAGCATGACCGCGACGGTCGGCACGTCGCGGATCTCCCCGGCGCCGAACTGGTCGAGGAACAGTTTGAGCAGACCGGTGTAGGCACCTTTGTAGGTCGGCGATGCCACAACGAGCAGGCTTGCGCCGAGCACCGCCATCTTGGCGGAGGCCACGGCCGGATCACTCCGGGAGAGCAGCCCAGCGCCCAGCTCCGCGACCTCGATCACGGAGACGGAAGCCTCCGGCGCGAGTCGAGCCGCGACCAGTTCCGCCGCGCGCCGCGTGCGCGACCCAGTTTTCGGGTTACCGACGACTATGACCACATTCACGGTGGCCTCCTCCGGCATCTTCCGCATCCGCGAAGCCGCAGTGCTATTGGTAGCATTCGAACGCCCGCGCCGCAGGCCCTTGCAGCCCTTGCGGCCCGGCGCAGCACGCCGCCGCAGGGCTTAAACGGGGCCACTGGTCGCTATCACTCTAACGACTAGCCTCGATCCTTCATGCGACGACCAGTTGATCAAGGTCGATACCTAGTTGATCTTGCGGTGGGTGCTGTCGCGGATAGGGGTAGGGCTGGGCTGCCGGTGTCCCCGGCCTTTCCGGATTTTCTGGTGGTAGGGAAAAGCCGTGGGGGTCAGGCTGGCCAGGGTGCGGCGCGGTGGGGACGTTCCCGGCGCACGATCCCCCGGGATCGGTCCGGCCAGCCCGACAAGTCCACGCAGCCGGTGATCTCGGCGACCCAGGCTCCGTCGCGGGGCTGGCCATCGATGTCGTAGGCGGCTGTTCAACCGGCCTCGGGCACGGACAGCACCGCCGTTTGCACCGCGGCGTCGATGCTGAACCCGACGGAGAACTCGCAGCCCCGTTCCCGCCGCGCGGCGGCGAAGTCGTGGGTGCGCACCAGCAGCCGGGGGCTGCGCGGATCGTCGGGCCGTGGCCGGACCTGCTCGGGCAGCGCGGCCAGCGCCATGTCCATCACCGTGATGTGGTCGGCAGCGGTGACGTCGCTTGTGATGATCAGCTTGCAGGCCACGCCGCCGGCGACACAGCAGGTGGGGAACTGCTGCTCGAGGCGCTCGACGCAGCTGGGCTCACGGCGCTCGACGCACCTCCTGCCGCCGATGCCGCCGCCTTGCCCGACGAATTCGAAGATCCGCAGGCGGCCAGAGAGAGTGCACAGGCCGCAGCTACAGCTACTGGCAACCGTGGCGGCGATGTTCCCACTCCACCCTCCGGAATGCCTGTGAAGGCGATCAGGCCATAGACGATCGTTGGCGTGAACCGGCCAGTTGGCCGATAGTTGATATTGACGTCGCAAGACCGTTACAGCCTCATAAGAAACTGCGGCATTCAGGTAAAACCTGATACCAGACCCAGCAGTCATGCGGCGGGGCGGCGGCCCGAACGCGCGGTGAGGTCCGCGGCCCCATGCAGCAGCTGCGCGAGGCCGGCGAGTGGGACGAACCCGCAACTCTCAGGTAATTGCAACACGCCGTAGGACGCGAAATTCGCGAGTAGCGACGATAGTTGTGTTATGCGTCCCGTTCGGTTCGGCTACGCACTGCTGCTCACCGCAGCGGTGCTCGTCGGCTGCGGTACGCCGCCCGACCATGCGAGCGCGACCGCCAAGCCCGCTGCCACGCAGGCGGCTCCAGCCGTCGCCACCTGGAGCGCTGCGGACCAGGCGCAGCTCGCCGCGGGCAGCGCACTCTCGGTGTCCGTCGCCGATGGCAGCATCACCAGCTACCGCGTCACCGCTCAGAACGGCGACCCGGTGACCACCCAGAACGGCACCTCGGCTCCACTGCCCCCCGCAGAGACGTTCACCGCGAGCGCCACCTTCGTGCGCGCCGACGGAAGCGGCTCCACGACCGAGACCCGGATCGTCACGACGCAGCCGGCCGAGCACCAGCTCACGGCGACGATCAGCCCCAACAACACCGCGACGGTCGGCGTGGGCGAGCCGATCGTCGTCACCTTGAACTACCCCGCCGTCGACCACGCGGCGGTGCAGCGCCACCTGCATGTCACCACCACGCGCCCGGTGGGTGCCGCAACCTGGCACTGGTTCTCCGACACGAGCGTCGAGTACCGGCCGCAGAACTACTGGCCGGCGAACACCAAGATCACGGTGACCGCGGCGCTGAACGGGGTGCGCACCGGTCAGACCACCTGGGGTGCCGGCGACACCACCTCGACCTTTACGGTCGGACGCTCGCAAATCCTCAAGATCGATGACTCGACGCACATGATGACCGTCGTGCGCGACGGCCAGCCGATTCGCAGCATCCCGGTGAGCCTTGGCCAGCATCAGGGCACCTGGATCACGCGCAGCGGCATCAAGACCATCATGAGCATCGAGCGCACCGTGCGGATGGACTCCGCAACCGTCGGCATCACCGGCGCCGGTTCCTACGACGAGATCGTCCCTTACGCGATGCGCCTCACCTGGTCCGGGGAGTACATCCACGGCGCGCCCTGGTCGGAGTGGGCGCAGGGCTACACCGATGTCTCGCACGGATGCACGAACGTCTCCCTGCTCAATGCAGAGTGGCTCTACGGCAACAGCCTGGTCGGTGACGTGGTCGAGACCACCGGAACGGGGCGGCCCATGGAGCCCGGCCCGGGCAATGGCACCGGCGGCGTATGGGACATGTCGTGGGCCTCCTGGACGGCTGGATCCGCCACCGCCTGACAGCCTGACCGCCTGCCACTAGGCCGCTGGCGAGCCGGTCGGTGAGGTCACTTGTGCCGCGGCCCTGGGCTCGGCATCCTGGCGGGCGGTTTGGGCCGACTCGCCGGGCTCGTCGCGCTTGGCTCGCCGCTGGGACCGGCGCATGGACAGCAGCACCACGCCGGCCAACACGGTCAGGGTGACCTGCATGGCGATCCGGTCGGCCGCCGTGCCCGCGATCGCCTTGCTCAACGACACATCGACAACCGAGCCGATGACGCCGGCGAGCGCCTCGCGCAGCCCCAGCCCAGCAGGCAGTATTCCGATCGCCGCCGACAGGATCCCGGCCGCGGTGAGCGAGATCGCTTGCACCGGGCTCACCGCAAGCCCGAGCATCCGGAAGACAAGGTAGATCCGCGCGGCACCGACCACGACGGTGGCGGTCTCTACCAGGATGAACTGACCCAGATAGCGACGTGCCGTCGCGCGGTCGATCCGGCGCAGGATCGCCAACACGCCGACGAACGACCCCAAGCCGATCACGACCAGCAGCGCACCGGCGAGCCGGGTGCCCGCCGTGATGAGCGTCGCCACGGCAATCGTCAGACACCCGGCACCGATCCAGGCAAGGCCCGCCGCAGCGTTGGCCGCCAGGGCATGCCGGTAGGTGCTTCCGCGCTGTCTGAGCGCCTGCGTACGGATGATCAAGCCGCCGGGAAGCGGCAGCAGATTCGCGACCCCCGCAAGGACAGTTAGTCGGATGGCCGGCATCCATCCGATGACGTGCCGGTTGACGGCGCCCATCACCCGGAATTCGCCGGCGTTCGTCAGGACGGTCAGCGGCCCGGCCACACAGACGACGCCCAGCAGCAGCCACCAATGGAAATGCACGCCGTGCGGCAGCGAACGGAATGACAGCACCGTGAGGGCGACGAAGGCCGCGAAGCCCACCAGCACGATGACGCGGCCGCGTGGCCCGGAGAGCTTGCGATGGCTCGCGAACCGCTCCAGACGCTCGAGCCCCGCCTTCACATGGGAGGCACGGGCTTCCGCGCGGGTGGGCGCAGCAGCCGGCACCCGGTCATGGGGGCCTCCAGGCTCAGACGGCAGATCATCTGATCCGGACACAGTAGCCAGGCTAGCCGCCAGGGCTGGCACCCTGTCGGAACCGACGGCGCCGTGGCGCCCGCTCGACGAAGCTGACGACACAGAGCCACGAAACACCTACCCTCCGCACGCAGCGGGCGTTTCCCCCTGGGAGTTTCCTGACCATTCCCGCGAAAGCTGCGCGGTTGGGACCTGACGCCATCCCGCGCCTCTATCATCCCGCACACATGAAAAATCGGCATCTGCCTGACGAGGGATACACGGAGAGAAAAGCGATTTGAGATCCGCAGGAGCGCCGTGCGCGGCCGGTGTCCGTACCCCTTGGGTTCGGAACCACCCGGAGAGCGAGCCGTCCACGTGAGCGCACCCGAACCAGGCGCGAAGACTCTGGACTTTCTCGTCGTCGGTGCGCCGAAATCCGCGACGACCACGCTTCACGAGCTGCTCAAGGATCACCCGCAGATAGCGCTGCCGGTCACCAAAGAAGCGCCCTTCTTCACCAATGACGAGGCGTTTGCGCGAGGCTTCCCGGCCTACCTCGACGGGCATTTCGTCGACGCCGATCCGAAGGCGCACTGGGGCACCGTGACCCCGCACTACATGCAGGGTCAGGGTGACGTCGATGTCGCCTTGGGAGTCCGCCGGATCCACGACGAGATTCCCGACGTGAAGATCATCGCGCTGCTGCGCGATCCCGTGGAACGCGCCTTCTCGCACTACAAAATGCAGCTTCAGCGCGGCTACGAGTCACGCAGCTTCGGCGAGGTCGTCGAGGAGGCCCTGACCAGGGCGGCCCTCGACCCCCGGGGGGCCGTCAATCCCGAAGACCCGTACCAGTACGTCTACATCGGCGAGTACGGGCGCATCCTGCAGCACTATTACGCGCTCTTTCCCAGGGAAAACATCCTGGTTCTCACCACCGACGAGCTTCGCGATGATCCGGCCGGAACCGTACGCGGTGTCTACGCCTTTCTTGGCGTGGACACCGGGCACCAGCCGGCAGGAATCCACCAGCGGCACCGGCAGGGCGGGAGCAGACCCCGGCTTCGGATCCTCACTCCAGGCGTTCTTTACCGGATTCCGTTCCTGAAGCGACTCTGGAAGAGCGTGGTTCCCCTCAAGCTGCGTAACAGGGTCGAGTACCGCACGAACCTGTGGAATATGAAGCCGGACGACCTCACTTTGCAGCAGGACAGCGAGGCATACGGGCGGCTGGTCGAGTTCTTCAGCGATGACGTCCGACGGCTGGAGGAGATCACCGGCAGGACGATGCCCTGGGCACAGTGGCGCAGTAGCGAGGAGATCTGCGGGCCAGCCCTGCCGCCGTGATGTCAGCTGCCTCGTCGACACGCTTGCTGGGCAGCGTCGAGCGGGGCTGATCACGACGCTGGTTCCGGTCGCCGAGGTGGTCTACGCCACCAAGACCGGCGGCTGGGTGGGCAGCGACACCAACTACGTCGGCAACTTCCGATATCAGCGCGACGAACTGGCGTTCTTCCCCTTCGCGGGGGTAACCGGGGGGACGTCAGCTCTCGTCCGGGTGACTGACGATCACCACGGGGCAGACGGCATGACGGGCGCACGCTTCGCTGACCGATCCGAGGGTCCGCCCCGGCCACGCCGAGCGTCCTCGCCGCCCGACCACCAGGAGCATCGCGTCCGTCGCCGCGTCCAGCAGAACCGTGCGGGGGTGACCTTCGACGACCGTGATCTCGACCGGCACGTCGGAATCGTCGGCCAGCACGGCACGCACCTGCTCCTCGGCAGCGGCGTGCGCGAGGGCCGCCGGCGCGAAATCGGTCGGCAGCGGCACCGGAGCCCCGAATGCGGTGGGAAGTTCCCAGGCCGTCACCGTGTGCAGGACGGCACCGCACCGCCGGGCCTGTTCGATCGCCCACTGCAGCGCGGCGGCCGATCCGCCAGAGCTGTCGACACCGACGACGATGCGCGGTTTGGTGGCATTGATATCGGTCACTGCGCTCACCACTTTCGGTCCTCCATCATGATCCTCGGAACGCACACGGATGCGCAGAGCCGAAGGTCCCCTTCCCACCCTCGAGGACTTCCGGCGTCGGGGGCCAAAGTCCTGAGTATTTTTACGCGACAAATTCAGCTGGAATGCCCAAGTCCGCCCGCCAATCGCAAGGCATTTGTTCGGGCCGTTGGTCACGGGGAACGAGCCCACCCAGAGGTGGCGAACCAAATCACCGAGGTAGTTACGCGGAGTATCGTCGTCGTCGCTGAGTGATCGTAATCCGCCAAAGGAGCTGCGGGACCGCACCATTATGGGATGTTTCGGGGTCACACCTGCTGGCCCGAAGCGCCCAGACGAGGGGGCGCATGAACCGCACCGAGCTGGCACGAGCGCGAGATCCGGCCGGGAAATCGGCGATTCTGGATTCGGCTGAGGCGATCGCCCGCGGGGCGGCTAATTCCCCCGCCATTGCGCAGGCCTGGTGGCCCCCGCCACGATCGTGCGCAGACCGTCCCGGCAGCGCAGGAGCGCGGCGATGAGCAAGCCCCTGGAGCCCTTCGCCGGGATGAGCGTCCTGATCGTCGACGACAATCCGAGCAACGTCGCGTTACTGCAGGCACTGCTCGACGAGCAGGGCCTGTTCCGGATCTACACCGAGACCGACCCCCGGCGGGTGCCCCGCCAGCTTGCCCAGAACGATCCCGACCTCGTCCTGCTCGACCTGCACATGCCCGACGTCGACGGCTATGAAGTGCTGACGCAGATCAAGCTTTACGCGGCAGGCAGCTTCCTTCCGGTGCTCGTCCTCACGGCTGACACGACGACCACCGCCCGCGATCGAGCGCTCGGCCAGGGCGCTCAGGACTACCTCATCAAGCCCATCGACGGCGGTGAAACCGCGCTGCGCATCGCTAACCTGCTGCGCACCCGCCAGCTGTTCACGACGCTGCGGCAGGCACGGATGCTGAAGGCGGGGGGACAGTCCACTGCTGACGCAGCTGAACCGGAAACCCGCGAGCGGATCCTTTCGGTACTGCGTACCCGGGGCATCACCCCCGTCTACCAACCGGTGGTCGACGTCCACACCCTGGTGCCAGTCGGTTACGAGGGTCTGTCGCGCTTTCCCGGCACCGGCTACGGGGGGCCCGACCGCTGGTTCGGTGACGCGTTCGGAGTCGGGTTGGGCGTCGAGCTGGAGTGGCTGGCCGCGTCGAAGGTGCTGAACTTCCTGGAGACGCTCCCCGCCGATCAGTCGGAGACGTTCCTGGCGGTGAACATGTCGCCCGCGTCGGTGCTGCACTTGCTCACCCATCAGCTCTGCGATCCCGGGCTCTACCCGAAGCTCGTCATCGAGCTGACCGAGCATGTGCCGATCGAGGACTACGCCGCCGTGCACGCTTCCCTCACCCACATGCGCGAGAGCGGCAGCCGGCTGGCCGCCGACGACCTCGGCGCCGGCTACGCGGGCTTTCGCCACCTCATCCGCCTCCAGCCCGACATCATCAAGCTCGACATCTCGCTGGTGCGCGGCATTCACCGCAGCAACGGGCAGCGTGCGCTGGCGCGCGCACTGGTCGCCTTTGCCGGTGACGTCGGGGCCCTGGTGATTGCCGAAGGCGTCGAGGAACAGGGCGAGTTGGACGCGCTGCGTGACATCGGCGTCCCCTGGGCCCAGGGGTACTTCCTCGGCAGGCCGGCGCCGCTGCCGACGAACCCGGCGGCGGCGGTCATCGAGGAGGGGTGACGGGCAGGCGAGGGGTGGCCGGGAGTCGAGACGCTGCTGCCCACCTCGATGCGCCACCCTTCCCTTCTTAACTCGTCTGGGTTAACGTCCGACCTCGTGAACCCCGTCGCGAACAAGGCCACGGCCACCCGGCTGATCGAGACGGCCGAGCGGCTGTTCGCCGAGCGCGGGGTGCACGGGGTGTCGCTGCGTGAGATCGGCGCCGAAGCCGGGCAGCGCAACACCGGCGCGGTGCGCTACCACTTCGGCACGAAAGAGCAGCTGCTGGACGCCGTCTTCGAGTACCGGATGGTTCGCATCAATGAGCACCGGCTGGCGATGCTCGACGAGCTGGACCGCGGCGGCCGCGGGTACGAGCTGCGCGCCCTCGCCGAGGCGTTCCTGCACCCGCTGGCGGAGATGCTCGGTGAGCCCGGGCGTCCGAGCTGGTACTTGCGGTTCTGCATCCATGCGGCGTACGTCGAGGGCACCGCCCCCGGCGACCTCGAAGCCCAGGACTGGACCCGCGGCGTCGCCATCATCTCCGCGCGCTACCGGCAGCTGCTGGCCGAAGCGGGCGTCCCCGAGCAGCTGCGGGACGAGCGGTGGTCGCTGTTCAGTGGCCACATGACCCACGCGCTCGCCGACCGGGAGCTGCTCGTGCAGCACTCGCCCCGACGCGTCAGCACTGCGCGCGCCGCCTTCCTGGCCAACGTTCTCGACACCGCCGTCGCTCTCGCCGGCGCCCCCGTATCCGAGCACACAGCCCGTCACATCGACGACCGGAGATCAGCATGACAACGACCGCACCCCGCACCGCCCTGGACATCCGCCCCCTTGCCGGCCACATCGGCGCCGAGATCTTCGGCGTCGACCTGAGCGAGCCACTCGACAGCGAGACCCTCGCCGAGATCCGGTCGACCCTCGTGAAGTGGAAGGTCGTCTTCTTCCGCGACCAGCAGCTGACGCAGGACCAGCACATCGCGTTCGGACGCCAGTTCGGCGAGATCACCCCGGCGCACCCGACGCTGCCGCCGGCGTTCCCCGACCATCCCGAGATCCTGCTGCTCGACAACCAGGCGTTCGGCAAGCGCGAAGCCGAGGACGCGGGCAACAAGGCCAAGTCCATGGCGCCGAGCGTCGAGAGCCGCTGGCACACCGACGTCACGTTCGTGCCCAACCCGCCGATGGGCTCGATCCTGCGGGGCATGGTGGTGCCGACCTACGGCGGCGACACCCAGTGGACCAACCTCGTCGTCGCGTACGAGCAGCTGTCGGCTCCGTTGCAGCGGCTGTGCGACGAACTGCACGCCGTTCACCAGAACTTCCTGCCGATCTCGCGCGGAGAGCTGTCCGGGGCGCTGAAAAAGCAGTTCCAGTCGCAGGATTTGCGTGCGGTGCATCCCGTCGTCCGCGTGCATCCGGAGTCGGGCGAGAAGGCGCTGTTCGTCAATCCGAACTTCACCAGCCACATCGTCGAGCTCTCCCGGGCCGAAGGCGCCCACCTGCTGGCGATGCTCTACCAGCACCTGTCAAACCCTTCGTACACCTGCCGCTTCCGCTGGGAGCCGGGAAGCATCGCATTCTGGGACAACCGGGCGACGTGCCACCTGGTGCCCACCGACGTCCCGCCCGGCGCCCACCGATCGATGCAGCGCATCACGATCGCGGGTGATCTGCCCGTCGGCCCGGACGGATCGGTTTCCTACTCGCTGTCCGGAGACACCTTCAACTAGGCGGCTGCCCGGACGCTCGCGGCGGGCGGGCGATGATCTGCGTGCCGCCCGCCGTGGCGCTCGGCACGGGAGCCGCGGGGTACCAGGGGGGCGGGATCACCTCACCGACGTCGCTCGCTGGGCCCGCGCCTGGCTTGCGCCACAGCGGGACGCGCACGCCGGTCAGCCGGTTCAGCGCCCACCCGGCCAGTGCGATGAGCGCCACCGAGGCGGCCATCATCAGCAGCTGCCTGCTCGTGGTCAGCAGACCGAGGCTGACGATGAGCGTGCTGGCCCCCGCCGGTGCATGGGGGCTGCGAATGAGGCGCAGCACGGTGGCCGTGACGGCGACCGAGAGGGCCGCCGCGGCCACACGACGCACGTCGAGCCCGTGGGTGACGGCGGACGGCAGCGCGCGCAGACCGAAGGCTTCCAGCGCCGCGAGGCCCGTCAGGATCCCGATCCAGTGACCGACGACCACGTTGCGTACGGTGCACTCCGGAGGGAGCGGGCGGGCGAAGAACAGCATCGCCGTCGGCCCGAGGCTCGGGAAGAGCAACGTCTGTTGAGCCCCGAGCGCGGCGAAGCCGCAGACAGCCAGGAGAGCAAGCGAGCCGACGAAGAGCGTCGCCGCTGAGGGAATCGCCCGGATACCGGACGCCACGGAAGGCCGGACGGGGGCGTCCGGGCCGAAGGGCACGACCACGGGCACACGGTGACACATTCGGATCCCGGTGCCCGTCCAAAACCCGGTAATCGACCCCTGGAACCCAAGGCCGGTTTGAGGTCGATTACTGGGTTTTGCGCCGGGCTGGGGACGGCACCGGACCCTAGTCGGCGAGGGCGAGCCGGCGCGCGAGGGCGCTCAACCGGGCCAGGCGCAGATCCCCGAGCGCCGAGATCTTGTTGCCCAGGTGGTTGCTCACGAACGCGACGGCCAACTCGGTGTCGGGGTCGGCGAACGCGCCGCTGCCGCCGAGTCCGTAGTGCCCGAACGCGCGAGGGGTGCGGGCCCGATCGGCGACGAACGCCTGGTGATATCCGAGCCGCCAGTTCGGACGAAAGCCCAGCACGTAGTCGCGGGCGACGGTCTGGACGGTGCTGATCTCGGCGATCGTCTCCGGCTTCAGGAAGGGGACCCCTTCGACCGTGCCGTCGCCGGCCAGCGGGGCGTACATGCGCGCCAGCGCACGGGCGCTGAAGACCCCGTTCCAACCGGGCATGACGGCGCTGTGCACCTCCGGCAGGCGCACCAGCGTGTCGAACTCCTCCGGCATCATGGCCTCGACGAAGCCGCGCGTGATCGGGATCGAGCCGAGGCGGGCGGAGACGAACGGCCAGGACAGCCGCAGCGGGAGCAGCCGCGGGAAGAAGCCCGCAATGCGGTACTGCTCCTGCTCCGGGACGTGAAACCACAGCTCCGCCGCACCGAGCGGCTCGGCTACCTCGGTGCGCAGCAGCTCGGTGAACGGGCGTCCGCCGGCCCGCGCGGCGAGCTCAGCCACGAGCCAGCCGTAGGTCACGCCGTGGTAGCCCGGGCCGGAAAGGCGCTTGGGATCCGGCGGGTTCGCGGCGAGGCGGGCGACGACCTTGTCGTAGTCGAGCAGGCCGACGCCATCGGGGGCGATGCCCTGCACCCGGTGCAGCCCGGCGCGGTGGCTCATCAGCTCCCGGACGGTGATCGCTTCCTTGCCGGCGGCGGCGAACTCGGGCCAGTACGTCGCGACGGGGGCGTCGTAGTCGAGCAGGCCCTGCTCGGCGAGCCGGTGCACCAGCGTGCTCGCGACCCCCTTGCCGGTGGAGAACGACAGCGAAACGGTGTCGCGGTGCCAGCGCTGCCCGCGGTGGGCGTAACCGGCCCAGATGTCGAGCACCAGCTCACCGTGGTGGTAGACGGCCAGCGCGCCGCCGCCATCGCCCGGGTGGCGGAAGAGCTTCGAGAACTTCAACGCCAGCGGGGCGAAACGCGGCTCGATATGCCAGCCGTCCATTCGGCCACACTATCCAGCAGGAGCCGGCGGAGACCGCGGCGAAACGCCCGGGGCACGACCGAGATACGAACGCGGCTGGTTGGGGCAGAGTCGAGGGATGGACTACGTACGACTCGGATCGACCGGCCTCGAGGTTTCCCGGATCTGCCTCGGATGCATGAGCTACGGCGAGCCCGGCCGGGGCAACCACGAATGGACCCTCGACGAGGAGAGCAGCCGCCCCCACATCCGCCGGGCGCTCGAGGCGGGCATCAACTTCTTCGACACGGCCAACGCCTACTCCGCCGGCGGAAGCGAGGAGATCGTCGGTCGCGCCCTAGCCGATTTCGCCAAGCGCGACGAGGTCGTGCTCGCGACCAAGGTGCGCATGCCGATGCGCCAAGGTCCCAATGGCAGCGGGCTTTCCCGCAAGGCGATCATGCACGAGATCGACGCGAGCCTTACCCGGCTCGGCACCGATTACGTCGACCTTTACCAGATCCATCGCTGGGACTACCGGACCCCGATCGAGGAGACCCTCGAGGCCCTCCACGACATCGTCAAGGCCGGAAAAGCGCGCTACATCGGTGCGTCGTCGATGTACGCCTGGCAATTCAGCAAGGCGCTCTACACGGCGGACCTTCACGGCTGGACCCGGTTCGTCAGCATGCAGAACCACTACAACCTGCTCCACCGCGAAGAGGAGCGGGAGATGCTCCCGCTCTGCGCGGATCAGGGCATCGGGGTGATCCCCTGGAGCCCACTCGCCCGCGGCCGCCTGACCCGCGACCTGAGCGCCACCACCTCGCGTAGCGAGACCGACGCCTTCGGCCGCACGCTGTACGCCGACGACGACGCGTCCATCATCGAAGCAGTACGCACGATCGCCGAGACCCGCGGCATCTCCCGCGCTCAGGTGGCGCTCGCGTGGCTGCTCTCCAAGCCCGGGATCACCGCGCCGATCATCGGGGCCACCAAGACCCACCACCTCGAGGACGCGATCGCCGCGCTCGACGTCGCGCTCACCGCCGACGAGATCACCGCGCTGGAAAAGCCGTACACGCCACGGCCCGTCGTCGGTTTCTAGCGCGCCTGCCGATCCATGCCCCAGCTCGTGCTCGGCAACACGCTGGTTCAGTCCTGGGACGCCGAGGTCGTCGCGTAGCGCAGCAGCAGCACACCCTCGGACTCGCAGCAAGAAACCAGCTCGAGCCCCAGCGCCGGATGCGGCTCATCCCAGCCACTGACCCGCGGTCCGCGGCCGCCGACGAGCACCGGCGAGACGGTCAGGCACAGCTCGTCGACGAGCCCGGCGGACAGCAGCTGACCGTTCAGCATCGGGCCGCCTTCGCAGACCACGAGGCGGGCACCGCGCTCGCGGAGCCGACCGAGCGCCGCAGGGAAATCGACGTCGTCCTGCCCGGCGGTGAGTAGCTCCGCGATGCCCTCAGCGGGCGCCTGGAGCCCAGGCGGCGTGTTGTCCGGGCAGATGACCAGGGGAAGGCCGGCGGGCGAGAGCGGATCGGCGAACAACCGGCTGGACCAGTCGATGCGCATCGAGCGCGTCACGACCGCGATCCGCGGCAGCTCCGGCTGGCCGCGAGAGGCCCGCTGGGCACGCAGCTCGTCCGACAGGCGCGGCTGGCCGTAGTTCTCCTCGCGCGCCGTGGCGGCGCCCGCCAGGATCACGTCGGCGATGCTGCGCAGGTAGCAGAAGACCTCCTTGTCGGCCGATCCGGAGAGCCCGCCTGACAGGCCGTCGAGAGCGATCGCGCCGTCGGTGGAGCTGACCATGTTGAGCACGACGTGCGGCCGTTCCCCGCCCGCCGCCGAGCGCCCCGCCCGCTCGAGGATGTCGCCGTAGACCGCCTGCACGGTCGTCTCGGCGCCGGCCGGAGGCGGGAAGAGCTGTCTCACCCGGCCTGCCTATCAGCTGCGCCCGCCGGATGCGACTGCCCACCCGCGTTCACGCCTGCATCCAGCGCGCCTAGGCTGCGCACGTGCAGCAGGTCATGGCCGGGGTCGACCTCACCGATCTCGACGCGTTCGCCGGCGGCTTCCCGCATCCGCTCTTCGCCCGCCACCGGCAGGAAGCGCCGGTCTACTGGCACGAGCCGACCCGCCACACTCCGGACGGAGAGGGATTCTGGTCGGTCGCGACGTACGCCGAGACCCGCCACGTCCTGCGCGATCCGGCCACCTACTCGTCCGAACGGGGAGGCGCGCGCCCGTATGGCGGCACGTTGCTCGCCGACCTGCCGATCGCCGGAATCGTGCTGAACATGATGGACGATCCGCGCCACAGCCGGGTTCGCCGGCTGGTGAGCACCGGGCTGACCCGGCGCACCGTCGAACGCCTCGACGTCGAACTGCGGCGCCGCACCTGCCTGCTGCTCGACGGCCTCGGCGACGGCCCCGGCCCCTTCACGTTCGACGTGGTCCACGACGTCGCCGGCGAGCTGCCGCTGCAGACGATCTGCATCCTGCTGGGCGTTCCCGAGAGTGACCGGCATGCGCTGCTCGCTCAGGTGGAGCACACGTTCGACATCCGGGTCGGTGATGCGCCCGACGCCGCCGGGACGCGCGACGACCGGGCCCGAGCCGCGCAGGGCCAGCTGCTCGAGTACGGCGGGAAGCTCATCGCCGAGAAACGGGCCCACCCGGGCGACGACATGCTCTCGGTCGTCGTCCACGCGCGCCTGGACGACGAGGATCCGCCGCAGCTGACCGAAAGCGAGCTCTACAGCTTCTTCTCGCTGCTGTTCTCCGCCGGCGCCGAGACCACCCGAGGCGCCGTGTCGGCCGGGCTGCTCGCCCTGCTCGAACGCCCCGAGCAGCTCGCCGCGCTACGCGACGACCGAAGCCTGCTGCCCACCGCCGTCGAAGAAATCCTGCGCTGGACCAGCCCCTCGCCCTCCAAGCGCCGCACCGCGACGGTCGACACCACCCTCGCCGGGCACACCATCAGAGCCGGCGACAAGGTGCTGGTCTGGGAAGGTTCGGCCAATCGTGACGCGAAGGCCTTCGACGCGGCCGACGCGTTCGACATCAGCCGCAGCCCCAACCCCCACCTGGCGTTCGGCAGCGGCGCGCACTTCTGCCTCGGGGCCAACCTCGCCCGGCTCGAAATCCGTGTCCTGATCGACGAAATCCTCTCGCATTTCAGCGATCTCGAGCAGGCCGGAGCTGCCGAGTGGACCCGCTCCAACCGCCATACCGGCCTGCGCCGGCTGCCGCTGACGGGGCGGCGCTGACTGCGCTTCAGGCGCCCTGCACGCGGATGGGCAGATGCTTGATGCCGTTGATGAAGCTGGAACGCAGCCGCTGAACGTCACCGTCGAGGTGGATGTCGCTGGTTCGCGCCAGCAACGCTTCGAACAGCAGCTTGATCTCCAACCGCGCCAGATGTGACCCCAGGCAGAAGTGCGGTCCCCCGCCGCCGAACGCGACGTGCGGGTTGGGCGAGCGCGTGATGTCGAAGCGATGCGGGTCGTCGAACACCGTCTCGTCGTAGTTGGCCGAGGCGTACGACAGCACGACTGGATCGCCCTTCGGGATGTGCACCCCGTGCAGTTCGACGTCGCGGGTGGCGGTGCGGCGGAAGTTCGATACCGGCGTGGCCCAGCGAAGGATCTCGTCGACCGCCGAGTCCGGGACTTCGGGACCGCCCTCGCGCAGCCGTTGCATCTGCTCCGGGTTGTTCATCAGCGCAAGCAGGCCGTGGGACATGGCGTTGCGGGTGGTCTCACTTCCCGCGACCGCCAGCGTGAGGATGAACAGGTCGAACTCGTGGTCGTCGAGCTTGTCGTCATCACCGTCGACGGCCGAGATGAGCTTGGTGACGATGTCGTCCTTCGGCTCCTGACGGCGCTCCGCGGCGAGCTCCTGGGCGAACTGGTACAGCTCGAAGGCCGCGCCGACGCGGGCCTCCTGGCCCCGGTCGTACTCCGGGTCGGTGCCGCCGACGAGCCGGTTGGCCCACTCGAAGACCTTGTGCCGGTCCTCGTACGGGATCCCGAGCAGCTCCGTGATGGCGACCAGGGGCAGCTCAGCCGCGACGTCGACGACGAAGTCGAAGTCTCCCCGCGGCACGGCGCGGTCGAAGATCTCGGCGGTGACGTCGCGCAGGTGCTCCTCGTACGAGGAGATCACCCGCGGCATGAACCCCCGGTTCACCAGCTTGCGCAGCCTGGTGTGCATCGGCGGATCGGTGTCGATGATGGTCCGGAAGCTGTGCTCGACGTCCTCGGGCGGGTCGTTCAGCAGGCTGCCCGGAAGGGCCGAGGAATACGTCTCCCAGTCGCGGTTCGCCGCCTGCACGTCGGCATGCCGGGTGAGCACCCAGAAGTGCGGAGGCATGTCGATCTCGGTGCCCCGGTGGCGAAACACCGGTGCCTCGTGCCGCATCAGGGCCAGCTGCTCGTGCGGCACACCCTTGACCCAGACCTCGTGGCTGAAGACATCGATGCTCTCGAGGCTGTCGCGGCCGGCAGATGTGATGGTCACCGCCGGCTCACTCGGCCCCGAGCGCGTTCAGACGCTCGACGGCGTCGGCATATTCACTCACCAGATCGCCGATCAGCTCGCGGGCACTGCGCACCTTGTTCATCGAGCCGACGATCTGGCCGACCGGGTTGAACATGACGTCACGCGACTGGTCGGGATAGCGCGAGCCACGCGCCACGCACTCGCCACTCACCATGTACTGCAAGGGCATTCCGAGCGGCTTGGGATTATCCGGGGCTTCCCAGGCTTCGGTCCACGCGCTCTTGAGCATGCGGGCCGGCTTGCCAGTGAAGGACCGCGACCGGACGGTGTCGCTGCTCTTGGCAGCGAGCAGCTGGTCCTTCTGCGCGGGCGAGGAGCTGGCCTCGGCCACCGTCAGCCAGATCGAGCCGGTCCAGACGCCCTCGGCGCCCATGGCGAGCGCTGACGCGAGCTGGCGGCCGCCGCCGATGCCGCCGGCCGCCAGCACCGGGATCGGCGCGACGGCGTCGATGACCTCGGGCCAGAGCACGACACTGCCGATCTCGCCGGTGTGCCCGCCGGCCTCGCTGCCCTGGGCGATGATGATGTCGATTCCGGCATCAGCGTGCTTACGCGCCTGGCGGGCCGAACCGCAGAGCGCGGCCACCAAACGTCCGCTGTCGTGGACCTGCTGGACGACGTCCTCCGGCGGGGTACCGAGCGCGTTGGCGATCAGGCGCACCTTGTCGTGCTTGAGCGCGCACTCGACCTGCGGGGCGGCCGTCGCCGCCGTCCAGCCGAGCAGCTGGCCGGTGGCCGTCTCGCCTTCGGGAAGCTCCGGAACCCCATGCTCTGCAAGGAGTTTCTTGGCGAAGTCGATGTGGCCCTGCGGCACCATCTCGCGCAGCGACGCGGCGAGCTTGTCGGCGTCCAGCTCGCCGATGCCCTCGTACTTGCCAGGAATCACGATGTCGACGCCGTAAGGGTGATCGCCGACGTGGTCGTCGATCCAATCGAGCTCGATGGCGAGCTGCTCGGCGCTGAAACCGACGGCGCCCAGCACGCCGAATCCACCCGCCCGGCTGACGGCCGCCACCACGTCACGGCAGTGCGTGAAAGCGAAGATGGGGAACTCGATCCCCAATTGGTCACACAGCTTTGTGCGCATGAAGGTTCCTCTCCGGAGGTGGTTTCACAGCAGGTCGGCGCGTTCGAGCGCCGCGTCATAGAGGGCGTTCAGCCCGGCGAGAGCCGTCTCGTCACTGACCGCGTCAGGGTCGAGCCGGCGTTGCATGTCGAGCCCGATCAGCAGTGCGAAGACCTGCGACGCGAGGTCGGCCCCGAGCCGCGGCGATACCCCGCGCTCGCGAAATCCCGTCGCCATGGACGCCCGCACCTCGGCGTAGCGGTTGCGCAGGCCGACGCCGACGTCCGGGTCTCGCACGGCGCGCAGCCACAGCTCGTGCTCCAGCAGCAGCCACTGGTCGCCCAGCTCGTCCGGCGGGTGCGAGACGTTGCGCCACAGTGCGGCCATACGGGACGCGGGGTCAGGCGAGACGGCGAACTCGGCCTGCACGACCGTCGCGGTCGTTTCCTTCCACGAGTCCAGCAACGCCCGAAGCAGCCCCTGCTTGCTGCCGAAATGTGCATAGACGGCGCCCGAGCTGCGGTCGGCGGCGGCGGCAACCTCGTCGACCGACACGGCGTCGTATCCCTGGCTCGCGAAGAGCTCAGCCGCGGCGCGCAGCAGCCGCTCGCGGGTGTCAGCCCGCCGGTCCGCCTGAGTACGCCGGGGCACGCCACCTCCGATTGCGAACGGCCGTCACTTTTATAACGTTCGTTCGACAAAATAGCAATGCCCGAGCTGAGGACTCAGCGCACGAGGCGGAAGAAGGCGCGTACCTCGTTCACGAAGGTCTCGGGCTGCTCGAGGGCGGCGAAGTGTCCCCCGCGGTCGAGCTCGTTCCAGTAACGGATGTCGGTGAAGCGCTTGGATGCCCAGCGCCGAGACATGCGGATGATCTCCTTCGGGAAGATCGATGCCCCCATGGGCACCCCGATCTCGGCCATGGTGCCGCCGGTGAAGCTCTCCCAGTAGAGCCGTGCAGAACTCGCGCCGGTATTCGTGAGCCAGTAGACGAGAACGTTGTCGAGCAGAGCGTCACGCGGCACCGCGTTCTCGGGATGGCCGTCGCAGTCGGTCCACTCGTGGAACTTCTCGACGATCCAGGCGCACTGACCCGCGGGGGAATCCGCCAAGCCGTACCCGACCGTCTGCGGCTTGGTCGACTGCTGCTTGGAGTATCCGGTGCCGTCCTTCTGGTGGCGGGCCAGGTCGTCGAGCGCCTGCTGCTCGAAGGGCGTGAGATTGCCGAACGTCTCCCGATCCGGTGAGGCGACGGGCATGTTCAGGTGGATCCCGGCGACGTGATCGGGGTCCTGGCGTCCGACGCTCGCCGTGACCATGGAGCCCCAGTCGCCACCCTGCGCACCGTAGCGGTCGTAGGCGAGCCGAGCCATCAGCGCGATCCAGGCCTGCCCGATGTGGTCGACGCCCCAGCCGACAGTGGACGGTTTGCCACTCCACCCGTATCCCGGCAGCGAGGGGCAGACGACGTGAAAGGCGTCCGCCGGGTCACCGCCGTGCGCGCCCGGATCCGTCAAGGGCCCGAGGACATCGAGGAATTCGACGACCGAGCCGGGCCAGCCGTGTGTGAGGACCAGCGGCAGCGCGTTCGGCTCCGGCGAGCGGGCGTGCAGGAAGTGCACGTCGAGGCCGTCGATCTCGGTCGTGAAATGCGGGAACGCATTCAGGCGCGACTGCGCTGCGCCGAAGTCGTACTCGGTCTGCCAGTAGTGGCAGAGCTCCTTCGTGTACGCGAGCGGGATTCCCTGCGTCCAGTCGTCGACCGGCTCGGGGTTGGGCCAGCGGGTGCGCCCGAGCCGCTCGCGCAGGTCGGCGATGGCGTCCGCAGAAATGTCGACGGTGAAGGGCCTGACCTGATCACTCATGGGGGTCATCTTGAGGCCGGCGCTGCGCCCGCCGGATGCCGGGTGTCAGCCGACGGGGATCCGACCCTGCCAAACTGCCTTCGCGCCGCTGTCGCCGGTTTTGAAGGTGTAGTAGCCGACGACGAGCGCCAGAGCGACGGACAGGACGCTGAGGACCGGCTGGGCGCGGCGCAGGAACTGAACCTGCTCACGCAGCGCCACCGGGACGATCCGTCCCACGCTTCGCTCGAAGCGAGTGGTCGACTCCGCTGAGCCCGCCGCCTGCACCGGCCCCAGCCGCCGCGCCAGATCGAGGACCACCATCACGATCAGGATCACCACGAAGACGAAGGTCCAGACCAGCAGCGTTTTGGCGTAGTGCTGATGCTGGAGAACCAGCTGCTGAGCACCCAGCTCGTTGCGGAACTGCTCGCCGCTGCTCGTGGCCAACGGCACCGCGAGACCTGCGACGACGCCGACGGCGAGTACGGCGAGCGCGAAGTGACGCCGCATCGCCGGCCACACCGCGATACCGATGGTCCCGATCACCGCCAGTGGCAAGAGCACCACGACCGCATGCACGACGAGCGGGTGAAACGGCACTCCGTTCACCGTTTTAGGGATGAACGGGAGTGCCCCCACCGACCTCATCAGGCCAACACCACCTGTCCGGACACGACTTTGACGTTGACGACGTGCAGCGCTGCGGGGGCGGGACCCTGGAGCACCGAACCGGTGAGCGAGTACTGCGACCCGTGGCAGGGACACTGCAGGATCGTCCCGGCCGGCGCCACCGTGCATGCCTGGTGTGTGCAGGTCGCGTCGAGAGCGGTGAGCTTGCCGCCGCTCTGGGTGATCAGCAAGGTGCGGCCGGTCGGATCCGTGGCCGAGACCGACGAGTCCGACGGCACGGCCGACAGCGCGATGATCCCCTTCGTGGATCCACCAGACCCGGTGGATCCGGTATTCGTAGTCGAGCTACTGCTCGAGCTTCCACAGGCCGCGAGCAAAGCCACTCCGCCCGCCCCGGCGCCGAGCAACAACTGGCGACGCGGACAGCTGAACGTCGAGCGGGCAGTTGCTGAGCTGTCGGACAAGACGACCTCCGAAAGTGGCGATTGCGGTCACAAGCCAAGCAAATGAACGTGTGCAACGAGTGACTCGTCAGATCAAACGTCCTCGTAGCTCGGATGATCCTCCATTCGCCCATGGTCGTACGACTCCAGACGGATGGCGCGCCGCGGCGCATCGGTTCATCCTGAACACACGATCGTTGCTGCTTGACGCGCCCCAGGACCCGGGGCTGGCCCTGACTGACCTGCTGCCCTGGACCGGGAAGCCGTCCGCGGCCGCGGCGCGTCCGCCGAGCGACCGCGCCCGTTCGCGGCACGTGAGGGACGGCCTGGGACTCTGGCACGACCGGCCGGCCGTGCAGTTCATCACACTCGGCACGCTGGTCCTGATCGCCTTGGTCTTGGCGAGGTTTGGGCTCGCCGGGTCATGCGCGGTCCTCCACTAGGACACGGTGCGGCCGGTGACGCAGTCTTCAATCAGCCAGCTTCCGCGGCTTGGGCACCGCCGGGGCCGAACTCGATGCGAACGGAACCGTCGATGACGTACACGGAGGTGTCGTTCTCACCGTGGTGATGCCAGCCGGACGTCACACCGGGCTCACTGCGCACCAGCCCGGACCACAGTCCGTCAACGGCGATCGCCTGCTCGCGCACCTTCCCCGGCGTCGGGTCACCAACGCGACGGGCCGCGGGACGGACGCAAGTGACCTCGTCAGCGTCGCTCATCGAGACTTCCCTCTCGCTTCGCGTTGGGATGCCGAGGCTATGCGCCGGCGACGACTGGTGGAAGAGGCCAGCGCGACCGGGATCGGACGCCAGGCGCCATGCAGGGCGCCGATCGCCGACCGGCCCGTCGCAGCAGCGCGGGCTCGTTGTGCAGGACGTGGGTGAGGTACGCGCGCGCGCCCCCTGCATTCAACGAGCCGGATTTACACCCACCCGGCTCATCTTGCTGCCGTATTTGGGAGACGCCGAGCAGCGAAACACGCCAGCATTCTGTTCGTGACTTGTGGTTGCAAATCAGGTGGTTGAGCTGCTCGTTCGATGCTAGACTCGAACACATGGTCGAAGCAGGGTTCGGGGTGAAAGCAGCGCAACTGCATGCGCTTGCCGCCGAACTCGCCGCCGCCGTATCGGCGGACACGTCCGGGATGCTGGCCGTCGAAATCCTGCCGGAGGTGCTGGGTGCGGGCCGTCAGCTGGATCTGCTGACCTGCCGGCTGATCGAACGGGCTGACCGGTCCGGGGCGTATGCGGTGGATGGGGCGGCGTCGACGGCCGCGTTCGTGCGGCAACTGTCGGGTGAGTCTGACGGCTGGGTATCCAAACGGGTGCAGGCCGGGCGGGCGCTGGCCGATCGGATGCCGGTCACCGGCAAAGCGTTCGGCGCCGGTGACCTCGGACTGGATCATGCTTGGGTGATCGTGCAGGCGACGAAGGATCTGCAGCACGATCTGGCCGCCGACCTGGAAGCGTTCCTCGCCGAGCAGGCGGCGCCTTTGACCCCCCGGCAGCTGCGGGTCGTCGCCGAAGAAGTGCTAGCGGCTGCCGCCCCGGAGCAGTCAGCGGATGAGGCGGCCCGCAAACACGCCGCCCAGCGGCTGAACCTGTCCGAAACCCTCGACGGCCGGTGGCGCCTGGATGGCTGGCTGGACGCCGAAGCCGGCCTCATCGTCTCCAAAGCCATCGCGAGCTTTACCCGCAAACCCGATCCTGACGGTGATGTGCTCACCGAATCCGCCCCGTCCCGCCGCGCCGAAGCCCTCGTGCAAATGGCACGCCACGCCACCGCCCACGCTGAGACCTGTCACGGGGAAGGCGGCGGCCGGCACACCGTCAACGTCGGCCTGTCCCATCAGGCCCTGCTCGACGGCCTCGGTACCGCCGGGACCCCCGACGGGCAACGGCTGCCCGCCGCCACCGCCCGCCGGATGGCATGCGATGGCGCGATCATCCCCGCAGTGTTCGGCGCCGACTCCGAGATCCTCGACTTCGGCCGCCGGACCCGCACCATCGCCGATGGACTACGGCACTTCCTGACCGCCCGCGACGGCGGCTGCACCTGGCCCGGCTGCGACCGGCCACCCTCCTACACCGAAGCCCACCACCGGAAACATTGGATCGACGGCGGCGAAACCAACCCCGAAGACCTCGAACTGCTCTGCTGCCATCATCATCACAAAGTCCATGAAGGCGGCTGGACAATGACCATCGGTCAAGATCCCGACCGCACCCCCTGGTTCTGGCCACCCGACGGACGCCCACCCCTGCAAGGCCACCGCCGACCACTCCTAAAACCACCCGGCCAAACCCCCAGACGCACATAAGCCCCGGGGGAACGCGCGATAACCGGCATCACTCTGCGCGCTCCCCCGCGCATCGGTGATGCAGGGCAACCGCCCCACGGGCGCGCTCTGCCCGCACACGCAATCCGATGTGCTCAGGCCGTCGACCGTTCTTCGGGCATACACACAATCCGATGTAAGAACCGGCGCCGCTACAACGGATTGCCTGTATCCCCCAAAACATCCCCACCTCCCCGGATACATCGGATCGCATGCGAGGCCGACCCCGGCAGCACAGCCGGCGAGCCACTGCACGCGCGGCGCGCGCTTCGGCCGCCCGATGTATCCGCAGGCAATACCGGGCACTTCGACTACGGACCTAGACCTTCGTCAGCAGTATTCGCCTTCGTCGACTTGCCAGGTCTTGTCCACTCCCTCGAGCACCTCCAGACGTGAACTCCCCGAGCACAAGCTGACGCCCGTCGAGGCATGTCCGACCTCTCGCCACCCGGAGCGCGGAAGTTTGACGCCGGGCAAACCGTGGGCTGCGAACCATCTGCGGCGCCACTGGCGTGGGCTGCCCGCGACTGTTGGAGGCCAGCGACAACGCGAACCCGTGACATACCGGGCTTTGCGTCCGCGACGGGCGGCCTGCCGCCGCGCCCGAGCTCTGGCCGCAGGACGACAGCAGGAGCACCGCGACGGCGCAGCCGATGTCACTGTCCGCGGCAAAACCACGTCTCATAGACGCGCCTGCGCCTCAAGGAGTTGCGCCAGCTCGGCGCATCTTTTCCGACGCCGTCGGCGTTCAGCGCTCCCCACCCGACTCGCCGCGCTGGCGTTGCCGTCACCCGCCTGCGTGATGCCGCCATCGCGCGGATCATTCAACGGGGTCGACCCACGTGTCGCTCGCCCAGCGACGGCGGCTGACCATTCCTTGGAGGACAGGCAGTGCGATGTCAGGAACGGCCTCCCACCCGGCAGCACGTGCGAGCCCGGCGGCAGGCAGGATGGGCGGCGACAGCGAAGGAGAGACGGGCGGCCCATGACGATCGACGCCAAACACTTCCGCCGGGTCCTCGGCCACTTTCCGACCGGGGTTGCGGTCATCAGCGGGCTGGATCCCGACGGGAAACCGGCCGGGATGGCGATCGGTTCCTTCACATCGGTCTCGCTCGATCCGCCGCTGGTCGCGTTTCTGCCCGACAAGTCGTCGACGAGCTGGCCGAAGATCGCGCCATCCGGCAAGTTCTGCGTCAACATCCTCGCTTCCGAGCAGGAGTCGGTGTGCCGCACGTTCGCGGTGAAGGGTGGCGACAAGTTCGCCGAATTCACCTGGACCCCCGCCGGCCAGACCGGCTCCCCGCGGCTGGACGACGTGGTGGCCTGGATCGACTGCGAAGTCGAGGTCGTCCACGAGGCCGGGGACCACTACATCGTGATCGGCCGGGTGCTCGAACTCGACGTCGCCAATCCCTCGCTGCCGCTGCTGTTCTTCCAGGGTGGCTACGGCCGCTTCACCGCGCTCTCGCTGGCTGCCTGGGAGGGTGATCTGCAGCTGCAGCTCCAGTCGGCGGATGCGGCTCGTCCTCAGATGGAGGCGCTCGCCGAGGACCTCGACGCGGAGTGCGTGGCCAGTGCCGTCGCGGGCGACGACATGGTGCTCATCGCCAATGCCGGCACGCCCCGCTCGCAGGCACTGCCCACGCGGGTCGGGCAGCGGATCCCGTTCCTGCCCCCGCTCGGCACGGCGTTCGTGGCGTGGGCGGGGGCGCCGGCCCGCGAGGCTTGGCTCTCGCGCGCCGCGCCGGAGGATCGCGAGGCGCTCGAGCGGACTTTGGAAGAGGTGCGCAGGGCCGGGTTCTCGGTCGGACGGGGCGCTTCCTGGCATCGCGAGGTCGGCTCGGTACTCGCCCGCTCCCGCGGCTCGATGACGCCCGAGACCACCGAGACCATTTCCCGCCTGATCACCTCACTGCCCGCTGACTACGAGTCCCCGGCCGCCGCCGGCGACGACCGCAGCGAGGTGCAGTCGGTGTCGGTCCCGGTGATCGGACCGGACGGCAACGCTGTCCTCGTGCTGACGCTCATGGTGACTTCCAAGCGAGCGCTCGAGGCTGCGGCACACGACCATGCGGCGCGCCTCACCCAGGCGGCCCACGCCGTCGCCCAAGCCATCGCTCATTGACGAACGGAGCAGAGACATGTCCACGCAGGTGCAGGGCGTCATCTCGCGCGCCAAGGGTGAGCCGGTCGAGCTGACGACAATCGTCGTCCCCGATCCGGGACCCGGCGAGGCCACCGTCACCATCAAGGCCTGCGGGGTCTGCCACACCGATCTGCACTACCGCGAGGGCGGCATCAACGACGACTTCCCCTTCCTGCTCGGGCACGAAGCCGCCGGGATCGTCGACGCCGTGGGCGACGGCGTGACGGAGGTGAGCCCGGGCGACTTCGTGGTGCTGAACTGGCGCGCGGTGTGCGGGGAGTGCCGGGCCTGCCGGCGGGGGCGTCCCTGGTACTGCTTCGCGACGCACAACGCGTCCCAGAAGATGACGCTGCTCGACGGCACTGCGCTCGCGCCGGCGCTCGGGATCGGCGCGTTCGCCGAGAAGACGCTCGTGGCGGCCGGGCAGTGCACGAAGGTCGACCCGAAGGCGCCGGCCACGACCGTGGGACTGCTCGGCTGCGGCGTGATGGCCGGCCTCGGCGCCGCGCTCAACACCGGCGGCGTCACCCGCGGCGACACCGTTGCGGTCATCGGCTGCGGCGGGGTCGGCTGCGCCGCGATCGCCGGCGCTCGGCTGGCCGGGGCGCGCACGATCGTCGGCGTCGACATCGACGACCGCAAGCTCGAGTGGGCCCGCTCGCTGGGCGCCACCCACACCGTCAACAGCAGCAAGCAGGACCCCGTCTCGGCCATCACCGAGATCTGCGACGGGGTCGGTGCCGACGTGGTCATCGAGGCGGTCGGCCGGCCGGAGACGTACGAGCAGGCCTTCTACGCCCGCGATCTGGCCGGCACCGTCGTCCTGGTCGGCGTCCCCACCCCCGACATGCGCCTGGAGCTCCCGCTGCTCGACGTCTTCGGTCGCGGCGGCGCGCTGAAGTCGTCCTGGTACGGCGATTGCCTGCCCTCGCGGGACTTCCCCATGCTCGTCGACCTGTACCTGCAGGGCCGGCTCGATCTCGACCGCTTCGTCAGCGAGAAGATCGGACTCGGCGACATCGAGGCGGCGTTCGCGAAGATGCACCGCGGCGAGGTGCTGCGCTCCGTGGTCGTGCTGTGAGCGTGCAGATCGAGCACCTGCAAACTTCCGGAACCTTCAGCCTCGACGGCGGCACCTGGGACGTCGAGAACAACGTCTGGCTCATCGGCGACGGCGACGAGGTGGTCGTGATCGACGCGGCCCACGATGCCGACGCGATCGTGCGGGCCGTCAACGGCCGCCGGGTCGTGGCCATCATCGCCACGCACGCGCACGACGACCACATCAACGTCGCCCCCGCGCTCGCCGACGCCACGGGCGGGCCGGTCCTGCTGCACCCGGCCGACCACGCACTCTGGCGGATGACCCACCCCGATCGTGACCCGGACGGCGAGCTGTCCGACACCCAGCGGATCGAGGTCGCCGGCATCCCGTTGCAGATGCTGCACACGCCCGGCCACGCGCCGGGATCGGTGTGCATCTACGCGCCGGACCTGACGACCGTCTTCAGCGGCGACACCCTGTTCGCCGGCGGGCCGGGCGCGACCGGTCGCAGCTTCAGCGACTTCCCCACGATCATCGAGTCGATCCGCGACCGGCTGCTCGTGCTGCCGCCGGGCACGGTCGTACGCACCGGCCACGGCTCCACCACGACCATCGGCGAGGAAGCTCCGGACCTCCCGGAGTGGATTGCCCGCGGGCACTGAAAGAGAATGTTCGAGTGACCAAGATCCAGGACGTTTCCCTGACCACGCTCGGCGGCGAGAGCACCTCCTTCGGCGAGCTCACCGGCGGCAAGGCAACCCTCGTCGTCAACGTTGCCAGCCGCTGCGGCCTCACCCCCCAGTACGAGGGCCTCGAGAAGCTGCACGAGGAGCTCTCCGGCCGCGGCTTCACCGTGCTCGGCGTGCCCTGCAACCAGTTCTTGGGCCAGGAGCCGGGCACCGCGGAGGAGATCGCCGAGTTCTGCTCGGCCACCTATGGCGTGACCTTCCCGATGACCAGCAAGGTCGACGTGAACGGCAGCGAGCGCCACCCGCTCTACGACGTGCTCGCGTCGACGCCCGACGCCAAGGGCGAGGCCGGTGACATCACCTGGAACTTCGAGAAGTTTCTGGTCGACGCCGGCGGCACCGTGGTCGGTCGGTTCCGCCCGCAGGTCGACCCGCACGACGGCGACCTCGTCGCGGCGATCGACGGGGTCCTCAAGGGCTGACGGGCACCGCCGGCCAGGAGTGCACCGCGCCGGCGACTCGCACGAAGACCTCAGCGCCCGGCGCGAAGCCCGACTGCGGCCGGGCGCGCGCCCGCAGCGTCAGCGCGGAGCTGTCGTGGACGACGGCGAGCGAGAGCAGCGCCTCGTGGCCGTGGTACTCGACGGCGACGATGGTGGCGGCCACCGCCGCAGGAGCCGGTTCGGCCTGCACCTGAAGCTGCTCCGGCCGGATCATGACCGTCGCGGCGGCACCGTGCGCGTCGAGCGGCGGGGCGGCGGCCAGCACCCCGAGCGCGCACCTCAGGCCGGGGGGCTCGACCCGCGCGGGAAGCAGGTTCGCCTCCCCCAGGAACTGGGCGAGTTCGGGATCTGACGGATGCTGGTAGATCTCGGAAGGAGCACCGGCCTGCGCAATCAGCCCGGCCCGCAGCACGGCGACCTGCCCGGCCATCGACAGCGCCTCGTCCTGGTCGTGCGTGACCAGAACAGTCGTGGTGCCCATCTCCTCGAGGATGCGCGTGATGTCGCGGCGCACCTCCGAACGCAGCGAGGCGTCAAGCGCCGCGAAGGGCTCGTCGAGCAGGACCAGCGGCGGGCTGCTGGCCAGCGCCCGGGCGAGCGCCACCCGCTGCTGCTGACCGCCTGACAGCTCGTGGGGATAGCGGGCGGCGAAGGCCGTGAGCCCGACGAGGGCGAGCAATTCGGCGACCCGCTCGCTGCGGGCCGCGCCGCGGTGCAGCCCGAACGCGACGTTGCGGGCTACGGACAGGTGCGGGAAGAGCGCTCCGTCCTGCGCCACGTAGCCGACCCGGCGACGCTCCGGCGGCACGTGGCGGCGGGGGCTCTCGACGACCTGCTCGGCGATCGAGACCGTGCCGGAGCGGGCCCGCTCGAACCCGGCGATCACCCGCAGCAACGTCGTCTTGCCGCTGCCGGACGGACCCAGGATCGCAGTGATCGAGCCGCTCGGGACGTCCAGATCGATCCCGTGCAACACCTGATTGGACCCGTAGGCCGCGGTCAGCCCCCGCACTTCCAGGACGCTCACGAGAGCACCGCGCCATCGGTGCCCGTACGGCGGGCGAACCAGAAGCTGATGACCACGCTCGGTATGGCGGCGATCGCCACGATCATCGCCGCGTAGGGAGCGGCGGCGCCGTAGGACGTGTTGGTCTGGTACGCCCAGAACTGGGTCGAGAGGGTCTGGGTTCCCGTAGGCACGAGGACCAGGGTCGCGGTCAGTTCGGTCACGGCGCTGAGGAACACCAGGCTGAACGCCGAGACGAGTCCGGGCGCGATGAGCGGCACCGTCACCCGGGCGAGCACCGCGAAGGGACGGCGGCCGAGCGAGCGCCCCATCTCGGTGAGCCGGGGCGGCGCCTGCGCCGCGGATCCGCGGATGCACACCAGCGCGAGCGGGAAAAACAGCAGCGCGTACGCGATCACCAGCAGGGTGGACGTCTGGTACAGGCGGTAGGAATAGCGGACCGAGAAGAACACCAGCGTCAGCGCGACGACCACGCCCGGGATCGACTGGATGAGCAAGGTGCTGCGCTCGAGCACCTTCAGCGTCCGGCTGCGCCGGGCGTTGGCCAGCAGCCCTACCGGCAGGGCCGCGACGGTGGCCAGGGCAGCAGCGGCGGCCGCGTACTTCACCGTCGCGAATGTGGCGGAGAGCAGGGTCGACGCGGCGGGCAGGGTGGAGTGCTTACTCGCGGCGAGCCAGTAGATCAGCGTGCCGATCGGAACGGCGAGCGACAGCCCGACCAGCGCCGTCAGGCCAAGGAGCGTGGGGACGAGCAGCGTGCCGAGCTGCCGCCGACCGGCCGGCCGCGCGGCCGCCGGACCAGACCGGCTGACCCGGCCCCTCCCGGTGACGAACCCTTCGGCGGTGAGCACGACGATGCCCAGCGCGACCAGCACCAGGGCCAGGGCCGATGCGGCGGACTGGTCGACGCGGAACTCGGTGAAGATCGCCGTCGTGAACGTCTGGAAGTTCAGGATCTCGAACGCGCCGTACTCGGCCAGCAGCGCGAGCATCACCACCAGGCAACCACCCAGCAGGGCCGGACGGATCTGCGGCAAGGTCACCCGCCGAAACGTTGTCCAGGGTCCGCAGCCGAGCGATCGCGCCGTCTCCTCCAGCGCTGGATCGGTCCGCCGCAACGCCGCCGCGACCGGCAGGTAGACCAGCGGGAAAAGGGCGAGGCTCATGACGATGGCCGCTCCCTTGAGCCCGGTCAGGCTCGGGGCGATCGAGTGCCAGGCGTAGCCCACGATGAAATCGGGCACCGCTGCCGGCAGCACGATCAGCACCGCCCAGATCCGCCGACCGGGAAGCATCGTGCGTTCGATGCACCACGCGGCGCCGACGCCGAGCACCGCCGTCGCCGCCGTGACGAGCACGGCCAATTCCACGGTGTTGCGCAGGAGATCGAGCGTCAGCTGCCGGAAGAGGATGCGCTTGAGTTCTTCGCCGCCGACCAGCCGGGCCTGCATGACGAGGAACACCAGCGGCAGCAGCAGGAGCACGGCCACGACGACGCTGAGGGCGACGATCCAGCGCGGCCGCCGGCGCAGCTTACGGCTACGCACTGAGCCGACCACTGAGCCGACAGCGTCCACACTCAGCAATCCGGCCATGCTGTGATCAAGGCTACAGAAGCCCGGCCTTCTGCAGCAGGATGATGGCGTGCTTGCCGTCGCCGATCTGCGAGAGGTCGAACGCTTTGGGCTTGGTCGATGACAGCGCAGGCAGCTGCGGATTTGCCGCGGTATCAGAGCCCAGCGGGTACTCGAAGCTGTCGCCCGCGGCCAGCACCGTCTCGCCTTGCTTGCTGACGAGGAAGGCGAGCAGCGCCTGCGCCGCCTTCTGGTGCTTGGACGACTTCAGCACGGCGGCGCCTGACACGTCGAGCAGGTAGCCGTCGTCGCCGGGCGCAAAGTAGGCCAGCGCCGAGTGCATCTTGCTCTTGCCGACCTCGTTCTGCAGCCGGTACCAGTAGTAGCCGTTGATCACGGCCAGCTGGGTGATGCCCTTGTTGACGTTCGAGACGAGCGTCTCGTTGTCGGCCTCCTGGTGGCTGCCGGCGTTGCTCTTGAGGGCCTTCAGCCACGCGAGGGCGGCGGCGTCACCGCGGCTCGCTGCGATCGACGTGACCAACGGGGCGAAGTCGGTCTCCCCCGCCGCGATGCTGAGCTTGCCTTTCCACCTGGGGTCGGCCAGGCCGAGGATGGAGGTCGGCAGATCGGAAGGCTTGAGCTTGTCGGTGTTGTAGACCAGCAGGCTCACCCGGGCTGAGATCCCGACCCAGTTGTGGTCTTTCGCGCTGTCCGCGGCCGGCACCGCGGCGAGGGTCGAGGCGTCGACCGACGTGAGCAGCCCGGCCTCGTCGAGGCGAGCCAGCGGCGGGCTGTTCTCGGTGTAGAAGACGTCAGCCGGCGACCGCGACCCCTCCTGCTCGATCTGCTGGGCGAGGGTGTCCTCGTCGTCACTGCGGATCTTGACCTTGACGCCGGTCTGCTTGGTGAACGCAGCGACCAGCGCGCTGGTGGTCTGCTCGTGCTGCCCGTTGTAGAGCGTGATGGTCTGCCCGGAGATGGGCGCGTTCGCTGCCGGGGCGGCTGACGAGCTTCCGCAGGCGACAAGTCCGCCGCCAACCATGAGCAACCCCGCGATTGCCGCCGTACCGCGCATGCGCTTCACCGCGCCTCCTTCGCCTCGCCACCAGCAACCCTAACTTAGGGGAACCTAACTTAAGACTCATGGGGAGGCCAGGCCAACAAGTTCCTCGCCGAAAGATCGGAGTTCGCTTACAGGTAGCTCACAGCACCACCTAGTCTCATCTACACCGTGCGCACATTTTCAGTGACGCGGCGAGGGCTCGGTGTGCTGGCGGGCGGAGTGGCCGTCAGCGCGTGTGCAGCAAGCAAAAGCAAGGTGCAGCAACCGGCACCCTCGGCGACACCCCCGCCGACACCCCCGGCGACGCCACTGGACAACCTGCTGCGCCGGGCCGCTGGCACGGTCAGCATGTTCCCGTCGCCGGCCAGCAGGACGGCCTCTCCTGCGACGACGATCACCCTTCGCGGCGATCAGTCGGCAGCGGCCAGCAGCCTGACGGTCGTCGGCTCGCTCAGCGGGAGGCACGCCGGTCTGCTGCGGGTCCACCCTGACCGCGGCGGAACGAGCTTCGTGCCCGACCAGCCGTTCACCGCCGGAGAAACGGTCACCGTGACGTCGGGGCTCGCGATCCGGGGGCGGGTCGGGACCTCGGCCGACTTCCAGATCGCACATCCCGCCGTCGAAACGACGCCGCCGACGTCCAGCCCGTCAGCGACTCCGACGCCGGCGGTGAGCACCTTCCTCTCGGAACCGGGCATCCAGGCCCCCCGCATCACCGTGAACACGAGCGGATCCGGCATCGCGCCGGGCCTGGTGCTCTATGCCGCGAAAGGCGGCGGGCTGCCCGCGGAGCTGATCCTGAGCCGTTCCGACGGAACGCTGGTGTGGCAGCGCGCGCTCCCGGATGGCGTCTCCGCCAACGACTTGCAACGCCAGCATTGGCGCGAGGCCGCCGTCCTCAGCTGGTGGGAAGGCTCGCAGCACCCTCACGGCTACGGCACCGGTGAGCACGTCATCATCGACGAGAGCTACCGCACCATCGCGACCGTACGGGCTGGCAACGGCTACTCGGCCGACCTGCACGATTTCCAGCTCACGGGCAAAGGCACGGCGATGCTGACGGCGTACGCGCCGATCCGCTGGGACCTGCGCCCGTACGGCGGCGATGCCAGCGGCATCGTCCTCGACTCGATCGTCCAGGAAGTCGACGTCGCGACCGGCCTCGTGCTCTTCGAGTGGCACGCGCTCGACCACATCCCGCCGGCGGATTCCTACGTCAGCGCACCCCGCGACACCACGACGGCGTGGGACTTCTTCCACGTCAACAGCATCGACGTCGGCCGGGACGCCAACCTGCTGATCTCCGCGCGCCACACGAGTTCGCTCGCCAACCTCGACCGCACCACCGGCGACGTGCTCTGGACACTCGGGGGCAAGTCCGGCGACGTCAAGGTGCAGGGCACCCCATTCTTCTTCCAGCACGACGCGCGGTGGCAGCCGGACGGCACGGTGACGCTTTTCGACGACGGGGGCGGCCCGCCACGGCACGAGAAGCAATCCCGGGCGTTACGGCTGAAGCCCGACATCCCGCAGCACACCGCGACGGTCGTCGCGAGCCTGACCCACCCCGACCCGATCGTGACCAACAGCCAGGGAAACGCCCAGATCCTCGGCAACGGCAACGTTTTCGTGGGCTGGGGAGACCAGCCGAACATGACCGAATTCAACGGCTCCGGCGCCGTCGTGTGGGACGCCACCCTCCCGTCCGGGGTCAGCACCTACCGGGCGTATCGCGTCAGCTGGGAGGGGCGGCCGGCCACGGCGCCGAAGGCGGCGCTCGTCAATCGAGGCGACCGGCACAGTGTCTACGTCAGCTGGAACGGCGACACCCATACCGCCACGTGGCGGCTGCTCGGCGTCGAATCCGGTGCCAGTGCGCCGAAGGTGCTGGCGGAGCATCCGGCCGACACCTTCGAGGTGTCGATGACCGTCCCGGCCAAGGCCCGCAAGCTCCGGGTGCAAGCCCTCGACGACGCGGGCCGGATCCTGGCGACGGTCAGCGTGCCCTGAAGTTCACGCCTTTTCTCAGCGGGTCAGCAGCCTGCGCAACTCGTCCTTGCGGACCTTTCCGGACGCCGTGCGCGGCAACTCGTCGACGAACGCAATACGACGTGGGGTCTTGAAACCGGCGAGCCGGTCGCGGCACCCGGCGACGAGAGCCTCCGTCGTCGGCGGGGCGGCTGCGTCAGGGACGACGGCCGCGCAGACCCGCTCCCCCCACCGCGCGTCGGCCACCCCGACGACGGCCACATCGCGTACCCCGGCCAGCTCGCGAAGCACGTCTTCCACCTCGCGGCTGGCGACGTTCTCCCCACCGGTGACAATGATGTCCTTGAGCCGGTCGACCACCTGCAGGCGTCCGTCGGCGCCGAGGATGCCGAGATCGCCGGTGTGAAACCAGCCACCGGCCATCGCGGCGGCAGTGACCGCCGGCTCGTCGAGATAGCCGCCGCACACCTGCTCGCCGCGGGCCACCACCTCGCCGGCGACTCCCGGCGGCAGCAGCACCCCCTCGGGATCCATGATCGCGAGCTGGACGAGCGGGCCCGGCTTTCCCGCTGACGTCAGCAGCTCGGGGCTGTCATCGATCGCTGCCCGATGGTCGGCCGGACCGAGCGCCGTGACGTTGCCGGCGAGCTCGGTCATCCCGTAGCCCTGGGTGAGATCGCAGCCGAGCGCGTCGGTCATCCGCCGGATCAGTGCCGGCGGCATCGGCGCAGACCCGTAACCGATCGCGCGCAGGCGCTCGCGCACCATCGCCAGGGCAGCCGGATCGGCCTGCAGATGCGCGAGCAGCAGGTCCATCATCGTCGGCGCGAGCGAGCACGTCGTCACACCGAAATCGCGGACGGCACCGACGAATTCGGCGGGCTCGAAGCGGGCCATCACGAGGGCGGGACGGCCCTTGAGATGAGCGACGATCACCTGGTAGCCGGCCACGTGGCAGAGCGGGAATGCGGTCAGGAAGACGTCGTCTTCGCGGATCGGCCGCAGCAAGGCTGCGTGCCGCACGCCGGCCAGCAGGCAGCGATGCGTGAGCAGTACACCTTTCGGCGAACCGGTGGTGCCGCTGGTGTACATGAGCCACGCGGGATCGTCCGGACGGGCTTCGGGACGTCGTGAATCGTCGGCGGCAGCGCACAGCTCGTCGTAGGTGAGGTCTCCCCCGGTGCCGTCGAGCGCGACGACCGTGCGAACACCGGCCGGAAGCTGCGCGCCGGCTCGCAAGGTGTCCAGCAGCGCCCCGTCGGCAACAAGGACGCTGGCGCGCGAACGTTCGAGCTGGCCGACCCACTCGCGCGGATGCAGCCGCTGGTTCAGCGGGAGCAGGACGCGGCCGGCGCGCGGAACCCCGTAGTACGCGAGGGGATACGCGTAGCCGTTCGGTGCCAGCAGCGCAACCGTTTCGCCGGGCTCACTCACCGCCGCCACCCCGCGAGCGAGCGAGGTGACGTCCGCGGCAACGTCGCCGAAGGTGTGCGTCACACCATCGACGATCAGGGCCGGTCCGGCCGGGTCACGCGCCGCCGCCGCGTCGAGGACGTCATGAAGCAGCACCCGCTCATGTTGCCGTCAACTTGCCGTGTCGCGCTCCCCCACCCGCGCGAACGCCGCCTCACCGGTCAAGATGAGCCATGGCTGATCCCGCTACTCCCACTTCGCTCGACGATGCCGCGCTTGCCGCAGACCTGGCCACCAAGGCCGGCGGGCTGCTGCTGACCCTGCGCGAGGAGATGGCCGACGACGATCCCAAAGCTCTGCGCCATGCCGGTGACAACCGCTCGCAAGCGCTGCTGGCGCAGCTGCTCGCCGAGTCGAGGCCGGACGATGCGGTGCTCTCGGAGGAAGCCGAGGACGACCGCGTACGGCTCGAGGCCGACCGGGTGTGGATCATCGACCCGCTGGACGGCACTCGCGAATACGGGGAGCCGCCCCGCGACGACTGGGCGGTGCACGTGGCGCTCTGGGAGCGGGCGGGTGGCCTGACGACCGGCGCGGTGGCACTCCCGGCCCAGGGCCTCACGCTCGCCACCGGTGCTGCGCTGCCCACCCGGGGTCCGGCGCCGAGCCGGCCTCGTCTGGTCGTGAGCCGGACCCGGGCGCCCGAGTTCGTCACGTCCGTCGCCGACCGGCTGGGCGGCGAGCTCGTCCCGATGGGCTCGGCGGGAGCCAAGGCGATGGCGATCGTGCAAGCAGCCGCGGACGTCTACGTGCACGCCGGGGCGATGCACGAGTGGGACACGGCCGCCCCGGCGGTGGTAGCGGCAGCGGCGGGCCTGCACGTCTGCCGTTTCGACGGCAGTCCGCTGGAGTTCAACACGAGCGAAGCACTGACGACGGAGCTCGTGATCTGCCTGCCCGAGCTGGCCGACCGGGTGCTGGAGGCGATCAGCGCGCTGCTCTAGCCAGCGCGTCGAGCATCTGCCGGGTGAAGGTGGTGAAGCGTTCGACGTTCCAGACCTCGGGCTCGTCGAGCACCATGCGGGCGGCGCCTTCGGCGAGGCCGACCAGCATGCGGGCGAAGAGTTCGACGTCGAGCGAGCCCGCGCCGGCGGGCGCTGAGGCGGGCCGGCCGGCCGCGACACCCCACGCCAGCAGCCGGCGGATCTGTTCGAGCGCCTCTTCACGTGAGGTCGTGACGGCGGCCTGCAACTCCGGCGGCGCCCCCTCTGCCGGGAAGAGCACCAGCCGCCACGTGTCAGGCGCCTCGCTGGCCGCGCGCAGGTACGCGCGCAGGCTCGCCACCAGCAATTCGGTCGGGTCGACGTCCTCGCCCAGGGCCGGTACCGGTGGCAGCGCAGGGGCCAGCGCCGCCCGCGCGCGCTGCGTCTCGCGTCCGAGCAGCGCCGCCAGCAGCGCGGCGCGGTCGGCGAACAGGCCGTAGACGACCGGCCGGGTCACCCCCGCCGCCCGGGCGACGCGCTCCATCGTCACCGCAGCAAATCCCTGGTCGACGGCGGTGCGAAGGGCCGCGTCGAGCAGCTGCTCGCGGCGCTCCTCGGCCGGCATCCGCGCTGCGTAGGGGCGCCGCCCGGCCTCTTGACCCGCGCTCGACAGCATCACGCGCCATATGCTACAAGTATGTAGCTTCACTCGTGTAGCAATGGGGAAATGGCGAGTCGGGAGAGTCGAATGACCGGGATGCAGGGCAAGGTCGTGGCCGTCACCGGTGCCGCGCGGGGGCTCGGCGCCTCGCTCGCCCGCCAGCTCACCGAGCGCGGAGCTCGCGTCGCGCTGCTCGGCCTGGAGCCCGAGGAGCTCGACGCCGTGAGCGCCGGCTGCCCGGGCTCGCGATGGTGGGAGGTCGACGTCACCAACTCGGCCGCGCTGCACGACGTCGCCCAGGAGCTCGCCGAGCACTTCGGGCGGCTCGACGCCCTGGTCATCAACGCGGGAGTCGCCAGCGGGGCACCCTTCCTGCACGCCGATCCCACCGCGTTCGACCGCACGATCGAGGTCAACCTGCTCGGCAGCGTGCGCACCCTGCGCGCCTTCCTGCCGCCGCTGGTCGCGAGCAAGGGGTACGCGCTGCAGATCGCCTCGCTGGCCGCGCTCGCACCGGCTCCGATGATGGCCGCCTACTGCGCCAGCAAGTCAGGCGTCGAGGCCTTTGCCGAGTGCGTACGCACCGAGGTCGCCTGGCACGGAGTCGACATCGGCATCGCCTACCTGTCCTGGACGGATACCGACATGGTCCGGGGAGCCGATGAGCACCAGGACATGCGCGAGGCACGAGCGGGAATGCCCGGCGTGCTCGGCAAGACCTATCCGGTCGAGCCCACTGTTCATGCGCTCTGCGACGGCATCGAGCGCCGCGCCGCGCACGTCTACGGCCAGCGCTGGGTAGGCGCCGCCCGCCCGCTGCGAGGCCTGATCTCCGGACTCCTGTATGCCGCCGGCAAGCGCCGGGTCGAGAAGGCGGAGAAGCAGTACCTCGCCGAGGGGCCCGGCGCCGGAGACCTGGTCGGCGCCGGAGGCCGGGCCGATACGCGCCGCCGTGCCTCCAAGCTCGCCTGATCGTTCAACCTGCAAGTGCCAGGCCGAGCAAGGAGCACGTGATGTCGCAAGCCATCCAGGAGTCGCTCGAGAATCGAGCCGGGGCCGCGGGCCCGCTTCCGCCGGATGTGCGCGTCGCCGTCATCGGCGCCGGCTTCGCCGGCCTCGGCACGGCCATCAAGCTCAAGCAGTCGGGCATCCATGACTTCGTCGTGCTCGAACGCGCCGACGACCTCGGCGGAACCTGGCGCGACAACTCCTACCCCGGCTGCGCCTGCGACGTCCCGAGCCACCTGTACTCGTACTCGTTCGCCCCGAATCCGGACTGGAGCCGCGCGTTCTCCTCCCAGCCGGAGATCCAGGCTTACCTGCAGCGCTGCGCCGACAAGTTCACCTTGCGCTCGCACCTGCACTTCGGCGCCGAAGTCACCGACGCGCGCTGGGACGAATCCATCAGGCGCTGGCGCCTGACCAGCGCCCGCGGCGCCTTGACGGCACGGGTACTGGTGGCCGCTCAGGGGCCGCTGTCCGACCCGTCATTGCCAGCGATACCAGGCCTTTCCACGTTCGCCGGTACCACGTTTCACTCGGCGACGTGGCGCCACGATGACGATCTGACGGGCCAGCGGGTCGCCGTCGTCGGCACCGGCGCCTCCGCGATCCAGTTCGTCCCGCACGTCCAGCACATCGCCAAGCAGCTGACCGTCTTCCAGCGCACCGCCCCGTGGGTGATGGCGCGCCGCGACCGCGCCATCCACGGCTGGGAGAAGAAGCTCTACCGACGCGTTCCCGCCGCCCAGCGGGCGCTGCGGGCCGGGATCTACTGGGCGCGCGAGCTGATGGTCCCCGCCCTCACCGGCAACGACCGGATGCTCTCACTCGGGGAGAAACAAGCCCGCAAGTTCCTCGTCAAGCAGGTTCCTGACCCGCAGCTGCGCGAGAAGCTCACCCCGCATTTCCGGCTGGGATGCAAGCGCGTCCTGCTGAGCAACGACTACTACCCGGCGCTCTCGCAGCCGAATGTCGACGTGGTCACCGACGGCATCATCGAGGTGGTCCCGGAAGGCGTCGTCACCCGCGGCCCGGACGGCCGGCGCGTCACCCATCCCGCCGACACCATCATCTTCGGCACCGGCTTTCACGTCACGGACGTACCGCTCGCGGCAAGGCTGGTCGGCAAGGACGGGCGCACCCTGCGCGCGCACTGGGACGAGACCGGCATGTCGGCGCTGCACGGCACCACGGTCTCCGGATTTCCCAACCTGTTCCTGCTCGTCGGCCCCAATACCGGGCTCGGCCACAACTCGATCATCTTCATGATCGAGTCACAGCTGAAGTACGTGCTCGGGGCTTTGCGCGCCATGGAGCAAACCGGCGCCGCGACCCTCGAACCGCGCCCGGCGGTTCAGGAGGCCTACAACGCGCAGATCCAGCAGCAGCTTCGCGGCACCGTCTGGAACACTGGCGGATGCGCCAGCTGGTATCTGGATGAGAAGGGTCGCAACACCACGCTCTGGCCCACGTTCACGTTCCGCTTCCGAAAGCTCGTGCGCCGGTTCGACCCGGCGGACTACGAACTCGGGCCCGCCCAGGATGACGGCGAAGGGCTAGGCTCGCCAGCAGAGATCGCCTCGACGAAGACGGTGAAAGTGCCTGCTAGCAGCGCCTGATACCGATCCCACCGACGAACGGAGGACGGCGTGCCCGTCGATCCCCAAATCCAAGGCATGCTCGATCTGCTCGCGCGCCTGGATGGGCCGAAGCTGTCAAGCCAGTCGCCCCAAGCCGCGCGCGAAGGCTTCGAGCAGATGACGACCGGCATGCGCGTCCCCGAAATGCTGACGCCGGTGGCGAGCACGCGCGACATCACCGTTCCCGGTCCGGCGGGGCCCTTGAAAGCCCGTGTCTACCGGCCTGAAAGCCACGCCGGCGAAGCTCTGCCGACCGTGCTCTTCGTGCACGGCGGGGGCTTCGTCCTCGGCAGCGTCGAGACCCACGACAACCAGGCGCGCTCGATCTGCCGCGCGACGCGCTCGGTCGTCGTCTCGCTCGACTACCGGCTCGCGCCCGAGACGAAGTGGCCCGGCCCGGTGGATGACTCCTACGCCGCGCTGGAGTGGGCGGCGGAGCACATCGGCGAGCTCGGCGGCGATCCTTCCCGGCTGGCCATCGCGGGCGACAGCGCCGGAGGCAACCTGGCCGCCGTGACGGCCCTGATCGCCCGTGACGGCGGACCGCAGCTGTGTGCTCAGCTGCTCATCTACCCGGTCGTCGACTTCGACCCCGACCACCCGTATCCGTCGCGCCTCGACAACGCCGAGGGCTACTTCCTCACCAGCGAAGACATGGAGTGGTTCTCCGGCAACTACATGCCCGAGGGCGCAGACCGCCACGATCCCCGGCTCTCACCGCTGCGGGCGCCGAGCCTGGCCGGCCTGCCGCCTGCCGTCGTCCTCACCGCTGAGTTCGACCCGCTGCGCGACGAGGGCGAGGCCTACGGGACAGCTCTGGCCGCCGCCGGGGTCGCGGTGCGCCAGCACCGGTTCGACGGCCTCATCCACGGGTTCTTCGATCTCGGCCTGCTCTCGGCGGCGTGCGCCAAGGCGGTCGAGGTGGGCTGCTCGGATTTCGCGGCGCTGCTCCACCAGCAGGCCAGCCCGGCCGGTGCGTCAGCAACGGGTCACGCCGGCTGATTCTCCCGAAACGACGCGATCACCTCGCGCGGCGGCCCGACCAGGAGCAGCTGCTCGCCGGCCGCGAGCCGCGTGTAGCGCGTGGGCCGCGGCACGATCTCACCATCCGACACGAGCGCGACCACGCGCACCTGCGGCGTCATGTCCGAGAGCAGGACGCCGTCGAGCGCCGCCCCCGGCGCGACGACGAGCCGCGCCACCAGGAACGGCTGCCGCTCGGTGTAGAAGGTGCTGAGCACGTCGTAACCGAGCGCGGCGCCGACGAACCAGGGCGCCGCGAGCGCCGACGTGCTGCGTACTGCATGGATCGAGAAGCGTCGTTCGACCCGGTCGGCCAGCGCGGTGTCGAACACCCGGACCACCACGCGCAGCGGTGAGGTGCGCTCGTCATGCTCGGCCGACATCGAGCGCGCCACCAGCGCCGTCTCCACGTTGGCGAGGTCGCTGCTGGTCATCGCGGCGATTGCCGCGGCATGCGGCAATCCCGCCTGGTTCAGCACGGTGCGGGTCGTCGCGTCGCCCACGACGACCGGCACCCCGAGCGAGCGTGCCCTCGCCAGGTAACGCCCCGACGGATCGCGCTCGATGATCACCACATCACGCCCGACCGCGAGCAGCCCCTCGACCACGCGGATCCCCATGGCGCCGAGGCCGACGACGATGACGTGTCCCCGGGCCTTCGTGGCCCGCTGCTGGCCGAACGCCTGCTCCAGCCGGCTGGTCACGATGAAGTTCGTCACGAGGGCGTAGAGCGTCGCGACCGCAGCCGCGCCCACGAAGATCAGGAAGATCCCGTACGCGGTCATCCAGGCCGGCTCCTGGGCGAAGCTGTAGTCGCCGAAGCCCACCGTCGCCACGATGGTCGAGGTGAAGTACAGCGCCTGCAGCCATCCGAAGGGGGCGGGATGGCCGTTCGCGGAGACGACGCTGTGATTGTGGTAGGCCAGGCGCAGCAGCAGCGTGCTGAACACGATGATCGCGAGCACGGTGGCGGCCATGATGCGCACCGGGCGGTCTGCTGCGGCGGCGAAGGCCTGCAGCCAGTTGCGGGCACTGCGCACCCTCCCGTGCTTGGGCGCGGCGACGGCAGCATCCAGCTCGCCGGCGCTGAGCGCGATCAGCGCCTCGGCCTCCGCTTCGTCGCGGCTGAGCCGGCCGACGGCCTGGTAGTCATCGGGACGGCCGATCAGGGTGACCCGGTCGCCCTCGGCAAGCTCGTAGTCCCGCGGCGGGCAGACGACGAGCGGCCCGCCGTCGGCCGGTCGCAACGCGAGCGGGGTGAGGTCACCGAAGGCGCGGCGCAGTGTCGTCTGGCCTCCGGCGGCCGCTTGGACGTCGATGACTTCCAGCCGCTCGTCGGCGAAGGCGAACGCGTGCAGCAGCGACGATTGGATGCAGCCCTCGACGAAGCTGGAGCCCGCCTTCTCCGGAAGGGACAGCACGACGGCTGCCGGCAGCGCGGCGTTGAGCTGCGTGGCAAGGCGGGAGTTCGCGAGCCGGACAACGAGCCGGGGCACCTTGTCGCTGTCTGAAACGTCCGCGACGAGCAGCGCCGTCTCGAGGTTGGAGAGGTCGGCGTCGTAGGCCGCGATGACCGCGGCCGCTTGAGCGATTCCAGCCTGCGTAAGGCTCGCCACCGACAGGCTCGACTCGCGTACGACCGGCACGTTCCACCGGTGCAGCTGCTTCCAGGCGGCCGGCTCACCGCCGTCGTCGACCACGACCACCGGCACCCGCGCGTCGTGCAACTGCTCCGCTATCCGCAGGCCGAGATTCGACAGCCCACAGACGATGACGTGGCCGGCGCCCGAGTCCGTCATGACCCAGAAGTGTGCCCGACCCGTATTACCAGGATGTGGCGTGAGGACAGATCGGGCACTCCCCCACCAGATCCCGGCTCAGTCGTGGCTGGCTTGCTCGGCCTCCAGGATCGGGCGATCGGTGAACAGATACGTCCGCAGGTGCTCGTCGAGCTTGGGATCGCGGCGGCGCAGCCACTCCAGCAGCATCGCCGCGTGCTCCTTCTCCTCGTCGCGGTTGTGGGCGAGGATCGCCTTGAGCTCCTCGTCCTGCGCCGCGTCGATGCGCTGGTCGTACCAATCAGCGGCTTCGAGCTCCTCCTGGAGCGAGGCGAACGCCCGATGGCGGTCCAGCGTCGACGGTTGAAGCAGCTCGCGGTCTTCGTGGTAACCCTGGCTGGAGGCCATTAGTTCCCTTCATCGGTGGTGTACAAGGACTGGCGCGGCCCGGCCATCAAGGCGCGCACGAGCGGCTCGAAGTGCTCGAGCGGCAACGTGTCGTACCCGGGGTCGAAGGCCACCTGGTCGTACTCCGCGCAGAATTCCGCGGTGAGGTCATACAGCGGGTGGCCGGCGTAACGGTCGCGCACATTCCGGTCCATGCCCAGCTGGTGGAAGAAGTAATACCCCTGGAACTGCCCGTGTTTGTCGACCATCCAGTGCAGATCGGGATGCACGTACGGCTTGAGGATCGCGGCCGCGACCTCGGAGTGCCCATACGGACCGAGCGTGTCGCCGATGTCGTGGATCAGGGCGCAGAGCACGTACTCGTCCGGACGTCCCGCCCGCTCGGCCCGGGTGGCGGTCTGCAGGCTGTGGGTCAGCCGGTCGACCGCGAAACCACCGCCGTCGCCGTCGAGCAGCCTGAGATGGGCGAGGACGCGGCCGGGCAGGGCCGCTCCGGCTGCCGCCGTGTGGGTGGAAATGATCTTCCAGTCCTCGGCGGTCGACTCCGACATCGCGTGGAATGCGGCGCGCTGAGCAGGGGCGATCGAAGCCATGCCAGCAAGCGTAGGTCAGCCGTTCAGCGAGCGCACCACGGCAGGCCCATCCGCGTACCAGTCGATGGTGGTGACCGAGCACAGCTCCAGATGCATCCGGTAGAGCGCGCTCATGGGCGCCTCGAGCGCCCGCCGGACGAGCAGCTTGATCGGCGTGACGTGTGAAACGACCAGCAGTCGCGCATCGGGATAGCCCTCACCCAGCGCCGTCAGCGCCGCGCCGACCCGGCTGTCGGTGTCGACGAAGGACTCCCCACCCGGCGGAGCCACCGTCGGATCGGCGAGCCAGGCGGCGAGGTCATCCGGTGACTTCTTGTTGACCTCGGCGAAGGTGAGGCCCTCCCAGGCCCCGAAATCCGTTTCCCGAAAGCCGTCCTCGAAGAGGATCGCACGTCCGCCGCCGACGATCCGCGCCGTCTCGGCGGCGCGGCGCAGCGGGCTGCTGATGATGGCGTCGAATTGCTGTCCCAGCAGCCGGGCACCCGCCTCGCGGGCCTGCTCCCGGCCGGCGTCGGTGAGCTCCGGATCGCTGCCTACGCCGCTGAAGCGGTGCTCGATCGACAGCGGGGTCTGGCCATGGCGAAGCAGCACGGTCGTCGTCGGCGCACCCGACGGCCGGCCCCACCCTGACCCGAGGGCCCGCCCGCTCGACGCGAGCGGCGCGCGGGCGGGGACAGGTGCCGGCTCGGGCAGCGCCGTGTCCGACGCCGACCACTCACGACCGGCGGCCGCGGCATCCATCGCCGCGTTGGCGAGCGCGTCGGCTGCCGAGTTCTGCGCGCGGGGAACCCAGCTGAACGTCACCTTCGGAAAGCCGGCGACCAGTTGGGCCGCTTCGCTCGCCAGCACCCGCATGTCGGAGTGCTTGACTTTCCAGCGCCCGCTCATCTGCTCGACGACGAGTTTGGAATCCATCCGCACTTCGATCTCGGCAGTCGGGTCGACGTCATGGGCCGCCTCGAGCCCGGCGATCAAGCCGCGGTACTCGGCGACGTTGTTGGTAGCGGTGCCGATCGCCGCCGCACGTTCGGCCAGCACCAGATTGCCCTCGCGCACCAGCGCGCCGTACCCAGCCGGGCCGGGATTGCCACGCGAGCCGCCGTCGGCCTCGATGACGAGCCTGGTCGTGGGCCTGGTCGTGTGCCCGGTCACAGGCCGCTTTCTTCCGTCCGGATGAGGATCCGCCGGCACTCCTCGTGACGCAGCACGCGCTCCGGCGGTGCCTCGACGACCTCGCTCAGATCTCCGCCCGAGAGCTCCATGTGGCATCCCTCGCAGCGGCGGCGATACAGCCGGGCCGCGCCGATGCCACCGGACGAGGCCCGGATCCGCTCGTACAGCGTCACCAGCTCGACGGGAAGCTGCGGCGCGAGCTCAGCGCGCGCGGCCTGCTGCTGCGCCGAATCCTCGTCGATGGCCTCCCATTCGGCGTCGCGGCGCTCGACGGCGGCGGCTCGTTCAGCGTGCACCTGCTCGCGTTCGGCGTTCAGCGCATCTGCCGCGGACGCCGCGTTCTCCGCGGCTTCCATCAGTTCGAGGAGCTCGTCCTCGAGGGTGTCGCGGCGCCGGGTCAGCGACGCGATCTCCGACTGCAGGTTCTCCAGCTCGCGCGGGGACGAGATCGCTCCCGAGTCGAGCCGCCCCTGATCACGTACCGCCCGCGCACGCACATTCTCGACGTCGGCCTCGAGCCGCGCCTGCGCCCGACCCGTGTCGTGCTTGGCCGACTCCGCGGTCTCGAGCTGGCCTGCCAGCTCGCGCAGGCGCGCCGTGAGCCGTTCGATCTCGGCGAGCTCGGGAAGCGTCCGGCGGCGGGCCGCCAAGCGGTCGATCCCGCTGTCGAGCTCCTGCAGGTCGAGCAGCCGTAGCTGCACCTGCGGGTCGGCGTCCACGATCCCTCCAGCGGGTCAGCAATCGTGCAGCCGCCACGGATCGGTCACGAGATCCGAGACGTAGGTGGTCAGGCTCCCCACCGTAGCGGGAAGCCCCGCTTGCAGGAGCGCCGCCGCCGAGTGCAGCCAGGGATGCTCGGTCGCCCAGTGCGCAGCGTCGACGATCGCGATGCCGTAGGCAGCCACGCTGTCGAGGGTGTGGTGATGGCGGGCGTCGGACGTGACGAGCACCTCTGCCCCGAGCGCGGCCGCCGGGCCGGCCAGCTCGCCGCCGGAGCCGCCGCACACGGCGACCCGCCGGATCTGGCGGGCACCGTCGCCGGTGGAGCGCACGCCCCAGGCCGTCGCCGGCAACGCGCCCGCCACCTGCTCGACGAAGGCGTCCAATCGCATCGGCTCCGCCAGGTCACCCACCCGCCCGAGGCCGGGGGCGAGCGGTCCCGGAGCCGGCGCGGCAGCGAGCTCGACGAGATCGAACGCGGGCTCCTCGTACGGATGGGTGGCCCGCAGCGCGGCCACCACCGCGGCCCGGCGGTGACGCGCGTAGACCATCTCGAGCCGGTCCTCCGCCACCTGCGAGATCGCGCCGACGGAACCGATCGCGGGCGTCGCCCCGGCGAGGGGACGGAAGGTGCCGGTACCGGGCGCCCACCAGGCGCAGCGGTCGTAGTCGCCGACCTCCCCGGCGCCGGCCGCGGCAAGCGCATCGAGCAGCGGGGCACGGTCAGCGGTCGGCACGAAGACGACGAGCTTGTCGAGCGCCTCACCGGCGGCTGAGCCGAGCGGCTCGATCGGCCGGGTTTCCCGCAGCCCCAGCACCTCGGCGAGGGCGTCGCTCACTCCGGGACGGGCGACGTCCGCGTTCGTGTGAGCGGTGAAGAGCGCGCATCCGGCACGCACGAGTGCCGTGACGACCCGCCCTCCTGCCGACGTCTCCGCCACGCCGTGAACCCCGCGCAGGAAGAGCGGATGGTGCGTCACGAGTAGCTGCGCTCCGGCGGCCACCGCCTCGTCAGCGACCTCCTCGGTCGGGTCCACCGCGAAGTGCACGCGGCGTACCTCGTCGGCCGGGGCGCCGGCGGTCAGCCCGACGGCGTCCCAGTCCTGCGCCCAGGACGGGTCGTAAGCGGCGTCGAGCACCGCCACGCAATCAGCGACCGTGCAGCGTCCGGTGTCTCCCACTGCGTCATTCACTCGGCCATTCTCGCCCGGGCAGCTTGTGCGGCACCGCTAGCCTTCGCTTCATGGACCTGCGCATCTTCACCGAACCGCAGTTCGGTGCCACCTACGACCAGCAACTGCGCCTCGCCCGGACCAGCGAGGACGCCGGCTTCGACGCCTACTTCCGCAGCGACCACCTGCTCAGCTTCATGGGCCACGGCGATCCCGGACCCACCGACACCTGGACGACGCTGGCCGGCCTCGCCCGCGAGACCAGCCGGATCCGGCTCGGCACCCTCGTCACGTCGGCGACGTTCCGCCACCCCGGAATGCTGGCGCTGTCGGTCACGCAGGTCGACGCGATGAGCGCCGGCCGGGTCGAGCTCGGGCTCGGTGCGGGCTGGTTCGACGGTGAGCACGAGGCGTTCGGGATCCCGTTTCCCCCGATGCGCGAGCGTTTCGAACGGCTCGAGGAGCAGCTCGCCATCCTCACCGGGCTCTGGACGGCCACCCCTGGCACGAAGTTCGACTTCCCTGGCAAGCACTACCAGCTGTCGGGCAACCCGGCGCTGCCGCGCCCGACGCAGCACCCGCATCCGCCGGTGATCGTCGGGGGCCTCGGAGCGAAGACGACCCCGCGGCTGGCCGCCCGGTTCGCCTCGGAGTTCAACGTGCCGTTCGCGCCGCTGGACGACGTCCGCTCGATCAATGCCCGGGTCGATGCGGCCTGCACCGCTGCCGGACGCGACCCGGCGACCCTGCGGCGCTCGATGGCGCTCACCGTCTGCTGCGGCCGCGATGACGCCGAGGTCGCCCGCCGGGCGGAAGCCATCGGCCGCCCCCTCGCCCACCTGCGCGACCAGCTCGCCGGCACCGTCAGCGAGGTCGTCGACAAGCTCGGCGAGATCGGGGGCCTCGGACTCACCCGCGTCTACCTGCAGACCCTCGACTTCGACGACCTCGACCAGATCGAGCTCATCGCGTCCGAGGTGATGCCGCAGGTCCGCTGACCCCGCCGGGCGCGGGCACCGGTTCCACGGCCAGGAAGAGTGCCTTCCGGGGGCAGCCGGAGACGGCGCGCCGGGCCTCGCGCTGTTCCCGTGGCCCGAGCGAGGTGTCGGGCAGCAACGGAAAGCCCCAAGGGTCGAGCGAGATCAGCGTCGGAGCGAGATGAGCGCACATGCCCACGCCGTCGCACGCGATGGGATCGAGCCTGAGCCGGGTTGGCCGGGCCCGGCGATCGGCGCCCCTTCGACCTGCCATCTCAGTGCACCCACGTCAGGGTGGCGCGGGCCCCTGCGCAGGGCAGTCCGCGAGCATGACCGTCGGCGTCGTCAGCGAAGGTCTGGAGCGCGCTCGCGATCAGCCGGGCCGCCCCGTCAGGGTGATGGCAGCCGCCGCGCCCGTCGACGAGCCGCGTCAGCCCGCGAAGCCGCTCCACCTCGTGGCGACGCGCGTGGCCCTGGGCCAGCGCGGCCAGCCCATCGGCAAGCGCGGGCAGCCCGAAGCGGCAGGGCCCGCATTGCTTGGCTCCGGCTGCGGACAGGAACGCGGCGATCTCGGCGGTGCGAGCAATACCGCATTCCTTCTCCCCGAGCGGCACCAGCACGCCAGCTCCCAGACCGGCACCCGCCCGGCTCAGATCGCGGTGCCGCAGCGCCGTGGCCGCCGCGACCGACCACGGCAGCCACGAGCCCCCGTAGCCGCCGACGAGAACCGCCTGCGGTGCCAATCCGGTCCATCCGCCGGCCCTGACCGCGTCGCCGATCGTGGCCGCCGGATCCAGCTCGAGGACGGTCCGGGCGTCATGGAGGTTCACCGTCACGAGCGTCGTCGGCCGGTGACCGCGCAGCCCGGTGCGGGCCAGCAGGCCGATACGCGCGAGCGTTTCGACGTTGTGCACCAGTGCGGGCCGACCCCGGTAGCCGGCCACCGCAGCCGGCTGGCGCGAGAATGCGGGCAGCGTCGGGCCGCCGGACAGCGCCCGCAGGATGGCGCTGGACTCCCCGCTGAGGTAGCTCGCCGGAGTGAGCACCTTGCGGACCCCAATCTCCGGCAATCCGCGCGCCCGCCGCTCCGCGATCGCCGCGGACACCGCGCGGCTCGCGTCACCGACGTCGTCGTGCATCCAGAGGACGGCCCCTTCGGCCCCGACAATGTCCGCCGCGCAAGCCAGCCCGTCCAGCACCAGATGCGGCACCGTGGCCAGCAGGGCCCGGTCTTTCGCGCTCGCGGGCTCGCTCTCGGCACCGTTGGCGACGACGATCCCGCCGCCGCCATTGCGAAGCACCGTGCGCCACTTGCGGGCCACCGGGAAGTGGCCGCCGCCGTGCCCGGCCAACCCCACCTCCTCGAGCACACCGAGCAGCACCCCTCCGGCGGCGCCGGTCATCGCCGGCCGTTCACCGAACCGTTCCAGATGCGCGGCAAGATCCTGCGTCAGGGCGAGGTCGAGATACGGGTCATGCTCGCCGTTCGGGTACGTGTGGGGCCCAGCCGGCAGCAAGCGCGTATCGAAGGAGCTCGCGCCGTCGGCCGGGAGGGGCAAGGCAAGGTGCAACGCCCGGCTCATGAAGGGCCTCCCGACCGCTGGGTCTCGCGCGCGCGGGCATCAAGGACGTCGCGACCGCTGCGGGCCACGTAACGGCTCGCTGCGAGTACGAGGATGAACGCGCCGCTCGACAGGTACATGGCGAGCAGCGCGGGAGTATCACTTCCGGCCAGCACCGCATGACCCCAGACGAGGAGCAGGGTGACGATGGCCACCTTGTGGATGGGCCACCAGACCCGCCCGGCCATGCGGCCCGCCGCCGCCGCCGTCATCCCGGCCAGCAGCCCGGCATACAGACCGATCACTCCGAGCGCCACGGGCAGCGGACGGTAGGTCGCCGATCCCGGCGCGACGGCTCCCAGCCACCCGACACCTGCCCAGGGATCGGTCGCGAGGACGACGATGTGCAACGTCGTGAACGCCAGCGTGAACGCGGCGAGGCTGACGTGGATGCGCAGCCGGGTGGCCCGGCTCGGACGCTGCAGGCGGCCGGCGACCGGATGCGAGAGCAGCAGCCCGAAGCTGACGAGCGCGACCATCAGCAGGTAGGAGCTGATGCCGGCGGCCCGACCGAGCAGCCAGTGCGCTTTGCTGTCACCCGCGACCGATGAGACCGCCGCGCCGACCAACGCCGCGGCCGCAGCGGAGCTGGCGCCGATCACGACCACGGTCACGCTCCCGCGGAGCACCGCCCGCATCGCACGACCTGTGGGAGCCGTCGGCCGGGCGCCGAGCCGGACGTGACCGCTGACATCAACGGCCATCGGACACGCTCCACAGCACATGGCCGGACATCGCGGGGCTGCATGCCATCCGACCGTCGACGTCGACCCACAGCGCAGCCAACCCTCGGGATTCGGCGGCTGCGGCGATGCCGGCGGCTCCGGCAAGAAACAGCGTCTTGCTCCAGACCTCCGCGGCGGCCGGATCAGCTCCGACGACGGTCACCGAGAGCAGTCCGGCGCCGCCGGGCTCACCGGTAACCGGGTCGAGGATGTGGTGCACCGTGCGTCCGCCGACCCGCCACGACCGGAGCCGGATGGAGGAGGTGGCGCAGCCCTGGTCGGTGACGTCGAGAACGGCCAGCGGTCCGGCTCCCCCGCGGGGATCCTCGACGGCGGCGCGCCAGCCGTCCCGGCTCGGGCCGCGGCCACCCGTGACCAGGTCGCCGCCCGCCTCCACGAGAAACGCCTCAGCATGGCCGCGCAGCTGGTCGGCGGCCCACCGGACGGCGAGCCCCTTGCCGATCCCGCCGAGGTCGACCGGGACGGAACCGATCCGTACCGCACCTCGCGCCGGGTCGAACCCGGGACGCCACGGTGCCCGGAAGCGCAGCGTCGTCGGCGACGAGACCGGCCCCGGTACCTCGACCGGACCCGACCCGAACGGCAGCGAGCGGTCGTAACCGAGCACCTGCAGGTCCCGCAGGATGCGCGGGTCGAAGCGGCCGTCGGTCATGTGGTGGGCGGTCGCAGCTTCCGAGAGCGCGGCGTAGCAGGTGTCCGGGACCTCGTGCCAGGCGTCACCGGCGGCGTTGGCCAGCATCAGCGGGCTCGTCGGGTCGAACCGGGTGCAGGACGATTCCACCCGCCGGAAGACGGCTTCCGCCCGGTCGGCCAGCGCCTCCGGGGCGCCATCCGGATTGACGATCTGCACCGTCACGTCGACGGCCATGCACACGAATCGCCGGGCCAGGGTCAGCTGCTCCGGTGCATGGACCGTCACGGCTTCACCGCCGACGCGCCCGTGGTCGTGTGGACGGGTGGCGCGGCGACCGGCGCCGGCTGCGCCACGGGGGCGGGTGGCGCAGCCGGCGCCGGGGTCACCGGCTGCGCGGGCGCCGCCGCTGCCGCCGGTGGGGTGTAGGCCTGGGCCGGAGGGGTGTAGGCCTGGGCCGGAGGGTTCGCAGCGGCCGGCAAGCTGCCCGTTACCGCGACGGTTTGCGCGGAGGCTGCCGATGTCGTCCCAGCCGTCCCAGCCGGCGCTGACCCGGGAGGCGGCCGCCGTTGCCTGTGCGGCCAGCGTGCGCAGCGCGGCCTGCCGTTTCAGTGCCGCGAGCGTCTGCTGCAACTTGGCGGCCTTGGCCGCGTCGAGGCGCACCTTGGCTTTGAGTGGGGTGGCGCCAACGCTGGTGGGCGTTGCGGTCGGCGCGGCGGCTGACGGCACGGGGGCCGGCTGCGTCGAGGCCGCGGCCGCCGGGGGGTGATGCAGCGTCCAGGCTGTGGCGCCGGTGAAAAGCGCGGCGGCTGTCGGGGCCAGCAGCGCAGCAGCCGACCAGCGGCTGTGCGAGGTGCGGGCGTCAGTCATCGGATTCCCCGTCGGTGGGCTCGTGACCAGCCGCGGCGGCGCCGCTTGCCCCGGTCGTGGTGTGGACAGGCGGCGGCGTCACCACGGGGGCGGCGACGGGCGCGGCACTGGTGGGAGCGGGCGCGGGCGCCCACGTGGGGGCCGGGGCCGCGGCGACATACTGCGGAGCGCTGTAGGTCACCGCAGGTGCGACCGGAGCCTGCGGCGATGTCACCGGCGCCGTGACGGGGGCGGCGACGGCTTTGCGCTCGCTGAGCGCGGCGCGCCGGCGCTCGGCGGCGATCTGCTGGTCGAGCCGGCCGATCCGCGAGTGCAGGAGGGCTGCCTGGCGCTGCAAGCCGGCCTGGTCCGCGGCGGGCGTCGGGGTGGAGATGGCCGGCGAGGCAGGCGCCGCACCGGTCGCGGCGGCGGCGATCGAGCTGATCGAGAAGGCCGCACCGGTGACGGCACCCGTCGTGGCCATGCAGGTGAGCACGATTCGGGAGGGACGTTTCATGGAGGCATCCCAGGGGGTCGGAGGAGGGCGAACTCCCGTACATCGCTGGGTCGGCCCCCGGCGTTATCAACCGCCGCAAGGAGCACCCGATCGGCGCATCCGGCTCAATTTTGGTGAGATCTGGGGCAGCTGTTCACTCCGAACGGCCCATTTTCGATAGAAGGGGGATGGACGTCCCCAGCGAGGAACTCGCCGCGCTCGCCCTGGCGGCTCAACGCGGCGACGCGTACAGTCGCGACGCGCTGATCCGGGTGATTCGTCCCGCTGTGCTGCGGTATGTGCTGGCGCGCGGGCTGCGCGAGCACGATGCCGACGACGTGACCCAGGACGTGTGTGTCGCTGTCCTTTCGGCCGTCGACCGCTGGCGGGACGAGGGACGCCCGGTATGGGCGGTGGTCTTTGCGATCGTCCGCAACAAGCTGGCCGACCTCGGGCGTCAGCAGATGCGCCAGAAGGAAGCCCTCTACGAGGACATGACCGTGCACGATGCACCCCGGCACGACACCCCCGCAGAGCTGGTCGAACGTGACGAGTCGGCGGCGGGGGTCAGCGAACTGCTCGACAGCCTGCCGCCGACCCAGCGAGACGTGCTGATGCTGAGGGTCATCGCGGGCCTCAGCTGCGCCGAGACCGCGGAGGCCCTGGGCCTGACGGCCGGCAGCGTAAGGGTGATCCAGTACCGCGGCATGACGGCGCTACGGCGCCGGCTGGGCAGCGAGAAGGCGGTGGCGTCATGACCACGCCGAGATCCCCCGAGGGCGAAATGGTCGACATCATGGAGCTCGACCTGGAAATCGAAGAGCTGCGCCTCGGCTCTAGCCGCTCCGGAGACAGAGCCCTGTCCTTGCTGCTCGAGCTGCGTGACGATGTCGACCAGCGCGTCGCCACCCTGCTCGGCGAGAACCATTACGCGCAGGAGGCCCTCGAACGTCTCGTTGCTGCTCCCGCGCCGCGCCGCCGGCGTCACCATCGCCTCGCCGTCGTGCCCATCGCGGCAGCGTTGGTGCTGGCGTCAACCGGAGCAGCAGCGGCGTTGTCGGGCTCGCCCCATGCACCGCTGTATCCGCTGCACCAGCTGATCTTCGGGGCGACAACGAGCAGCGATGGCCAGATCAGCCTCGATCTGGCCACGGCACAGAACCTGCTCGATCAGGCTGCCGCCAAGCCGTACGCCTCGCGGGCCGGCGACCTGGCCCAGGCCCGGATCCTGCTCGCCGATGCCCGGCGCCTGCTGTCCTCGGCCGGCGCCCATGCTCCGCGACTGTCGATCCAGCTCGCGGCGGAGCTCGCTCGGCTGGCGCAGCTCGCCAAGCCGCCGGCAACTGGCGGCACGCTCCCGTCGCCCTCTCCCTTGCCGACCCCGGAGGACGACGGAAGCTCCGCCCCGCCCGAGTCGGCAACGAGCGAAGACTCGACGGTGGAAGTCGCGCCCGCTGGCGGGGAGTCCGAGGCGCCAGAGGCTCCAGAGGCCCCGGCCCGGGCGGCCAACCCACCGGCGGCCGAAGCACCCGAGCCCGTCCCGAGCGCAGCAGCCTCACAGCCGAGCGGGCGGCAGAACGACGACCCTGCCGGAAGCGACTCCGAGGCACCTGAATCGAAAGGCACCACCAGCACAGACCGTTGAGCCGGCAAGCGCATCCACCATCTGAAACGCGGTGGGCGTGGCAGGTGTCGAACCTGCGACCCCTCGCTTGTAAGGCGAGTGCTCTCCCGCTGAGCTACACGCCCGCGCGCAGCGAGCCTACTGGTCAGGCTCCGGGGTGCGCAGGACGCGCTTGAGCGCGTCCCGTACCTGCGCGGCGAGCAGATCGTCCGAGGGGGCGGTGGGTGCCGGTGGCGCCGCCGGGGATGACGGCAGTTCCCCCGACCAGCCGCACGCCGAGCAACGCACCGTCCCCAACGCCTTGGACAGCCGGACCCCGTCGCATTCAGGGCAGTGGCCGAAGTCCGCCTGCCATCCGGACCGGCGCTGGCAATCCGGGCACACCAGCACCTGCTCGCCGCCGAGGACACCGCGCTTCCACGGGCTGGGACCGCGGGCAGGATCGTCCTGGCGCGCGCCGCAAAGAAAACAAGCCATGGCTCCCCGTACCTACAACTCTGCCAGCGCCTTCGCATACTCACCGTGGTCGCGTGCGTCTGAGATCGCCTTCACGACCTTCCAGCGCACGGTGCCCTCGCGATCGATCACGAAGGTCGCGCGCACGGCCCGGCCCACCACATCGTTGAAGACGCCGTACGCCTGAGCCACCGCACCGTGCGACCAGAAGTCGGACAGGATCGGAAAGCTGAAGCCCTGCTGCTCGGCCCAGACCTTGTGGGCGAACGGCGAATCCACCGAGACGGCCATCACCTGCACGTCGTCGTTCTGCAGCGTCGGCAGATCCTCCTGCACAGCCGCGAGCTCGCCCTGGCAGATGCCGGTGAACGTGGCGGGATAGAAGATCAGCACCACGGCCTTCCGGCCCTGGAAGGACGCCAGGTTCACCTCACCGTTGTGCTGGTCCTTCAGGGTGAAATCCGGTGCGGGCTCACCGATCTCGACGCTCACGGCTCACCTTTCCGATCAGCACGCCGCAGCGTCGGCGTGGTAAGCCCAAGAGCATGCCACCGCTGGAGGGCTTCGTGGAGCTCGGCGCGATCGCGTACGGGCGGGCCACGATCCGCGACCGCGTGGTGCGCGCCTGGGATGAATTCCTGCGCGTGGCCGACGGGGTCGACCTGGCGGCCAAGAGCCGGCTGCCCGGATGGCGCGCCCACGAGATCTGCGTGCATCTCGGCGCCTGGCCCGAGCATCAGCCGGTCAACGGGGTCCTCGCCGCCGCCCGCGCGGTGCTGGGCGGCACCACACCGGGAGCTCCGCCCGACCCCGACGACGTGAACTCCACCGTGGTGACGAGGCATCGCGGCGCCAGCCGCGCCGAGGTCTTGTCAGCGCTGCAACTCGCGCGCGAGCAGGCGGCGGACTACCTCGAGGGTGACGAGCCCCGCGAGCTCGACGAGGTGCCCGTCGTGTCGACCGTCGGCCCGCTGCCGGCCCTCACGATCCTGCACGCGCAGATCTACGAGCTGGCCGTGCACGCGCTGGACCTGCACGCGCTGGGCGGGCCCGCACCGGGCCCGAGCCTGCTCGACAGCGGTCTCGCGGCGCTGACGGACGCGGCGGGAGCGCTGGCCGCCCGGGTCGGCATCGCGAGCACGGCCGGGATCGGCAGCGAGGTCGGCTCGTGGGCCTTCCGCTCCGGCGGTGACGGCTGGGAGATCGGCCGGTGGGGCGACGGGCGCCAGGAGCGCCGAAAGTCACGATTTCACCGGGAAACTGCCGGTACGCGTCCAGGCCCCGGCCGCGATGCTGCTGGAGGCCTCCGCCGGACGTATCAGCCCGCTGAAGGCCGTGGTGACGCGCCGGCTGAAGGTGCACGGGCTGCCCGGCCTGCTGGGCCTCGCGCCGATCGTGGAGACCGTGCCGGGGATCCCGGGCGGCGCGGCGCTACGCGTCGCGGCGAAGGGACTCGCGGGCGCCGGCGGAGCGCTCGGACGCCTCACCCGGCACTAGCGGGTCTTGGCCTGGCCCCGTCGTCCGGCGAGCCTGATGCCCGTCCACTCCGAGGCGACGCTCGTCGTGCTGGTCTGCACCAGCCCGGCGGTGGGCACCGCCTCGAGAACATCGCTCGGCTCGACGTGCCCCTCGCGTCCGGCCTTGGGGGTCAGCAGCCAGAGCACCCCGTCGTCGGAGAGCTGACGGCGAGCATCGACGAGGGCGTCGACGAGATCACCGTCGTCCTCGCGCCACCACAGCAGCACGACATCGACCACGTCATCGGAGTCCTCCGGCACGAGGTCGGTACCGCTCAATTCGGCGACCTCGTCGAGCAGATCCATCGCGACGTCGTCATCTTCATTCAAGGACTGCACCAGGCTGCCTGAGCTGACGCCCAGCCGAGCCGCACGGCCCTGGGCGCCTCCGGATGCCCCGGGGCGGCCCCCCGCGTTGGCCGCGGTCGGACTCAACGTTCACTCCTCACTGGCAAGCGTTTCGAACGGCCGGTTGGCCACATGATCGACGGCTGCTGTCCGGTAGTCCACCCGAGGCGCCGACAGAGTGCAAGCCGAACGGCCGAGAATGTGCGCCCGATGATGCCCTTCGCGCGCGCGGGCGGGGGTTTCATCCCTCGAGGAAGGTCAGCTGAACCGACCGGGAAGGGTTGTCCACGTTGAGGTCAACGAGCGCCAGCGACTGCCAGGTGCCGAGCGTGAGCCGGCCGCCGTGTACCGGAATCACCGCGGACGGGGCGACGAACGCGGGCATGACGTGCGAGCGGCCGTGCCCCGGCGTGCCGTGCACATGGTGGTAAGGCCCGTCTACCGGAAGCAGCCGAGCCAGCACTTCCAGCAGGTCAGCGTCGCTTCCGGACCCGAGTTCCAGGATCGCCAGCCCGGCGGTGGCGTGCGGGACGAACACGGCGAGCAGCCCGTCTCCCAGCTCGGCGACGAAGTCCGCAGCCTGGCCGGTGAGGTCGACGATGCTCTCGCGCGCTCCGGTGTGCACTGACAGCTCGGTGCTGCGCATCCGCGTCCTTCCCTGACAGGTCCCCGCTCGCCGCACCGCCGGCGATCCGGCCGCCACTCCAGCGTTTCACGAGCGTGAATTCTCGACCTCCCGGGGCCCGTGAGCAGATCCTGACCTTGAACGTGCAGCCCACATCGGACGATGGGTGGCAGCATGGGGCAAGTCGGTACGAAGAGCGGAGCGAGCCGGAACCTCACCCTGGCGACCGGACGCATCACCCGCCGCAGCGAAGGTCGAGGATGCCCGTGCCCCAACAAGACGGCCGGTCCAGTCGTTACTCCGTCATCACGGACGGGCTACCGAGCCAGCTTCCGGACATCGATCCCGGCGAGACCCGCGAGTGGATCGAGAGCCTCGACGCCGTCATCGACGGCGAGGGCCGCGGGCGCGCGCGCTTCCTGCTGCTGAAACTGCTGGAGCGGGCCCGCGAGGCGTCCATCGGCGTACCGGCGCTGCGCAGCACCGACTACATGAACACGATCCCGCCTGAGCGCGAGCCCTGGTTCCCGGGCGACGAGCACGTCGAGCGGCGAATCCGGGCCTACGTGCGCTGGAACGCGGCGATCATGGTCAGCCGCGCCAACCGCGAGGGGCTCGGGGTCGGCGGCCACATCGCCACCTACGCCAGCGCCGCCAGCCTCTACGAGGTCGGGTTCAACCACTTCTTCCGCGGCAAGGACCATGGCGAGAGCGGCGACCAGGTCTTCTTCCAGGGTCACGCCTCCCCCGGCATCTACGCCCGGGCCTACCTGGAGGGCCGGCTCACCGAGCGCCAGCTCGACGGGTTCCGCCAGGAGATCAGCGCCCGGGGGATCCCGTCGTATCCCCACCCGCGGCTGATGCCGGACTTCTGGGAGTTTCCGACCGTCTCCATGGGACTCGGGCCGATCAACGCGATCTACCAGGCCCGCTTCAACCGCTACCTGCTGAACCGCGAGCTGCGCGACACGAGCCGCAGCCGGGTGTGGGCGTTCCTCGGCGACGGCGAGATGGACGAGCCCGAAGCCCTGGGCGCGATCGGCGTCGCGGCCCGCGAGGAGCTCGACAACCTCATCTTCGTCGTCAACTGCAACCTGCAGCGCCTCGACGGTCCGGTCCGCGGCAACGGCAAGATCATGCAGGAGCTGGAGTCCTACTTCCTCGGTGCCGGATGGAACGTCATCAAGGTGGTCTGGGGCCGCGACTGGGACCCGCTGCTCGCCCAGGACGTCGACGGCGTCCTGCTGAACCAGATGAACACCACCCCGGACGGGCAGTTCCAGACCTACAGCACGTCGACGGGCGAGTACATCCGCGAGCACTTCTTCGGCGGCGACCCGCGGCTGCGCCGGATGGTCAAGGGACTCAGCGACGACGACCTGCGGCGCCTGTCCCGCGGAGGCCACGACTACCGCAAGCTCTACGCGGCATACAAGGCAGCGACGACGCATGAGGGCCAGCCGACGGTCATCCTCGCCCACACCATCAAGGGCTGGACGCTGGGTGCCGATTTCGAGGCGCGCAACGCCACGCACCAGATGAAGAAGCTGACGAAGGCGGAGCTGAAGGACTTCCGCGACCGGCTCTACCTGCCGATCCGCGATGCCGATCTCGAGGGCGACATCCCGCCCTACTACCACCCCGGGCCGGATTCCGACGAGATCGAGTACATGCGCGAGCGCCGGGCCGCGCTCGGGGGTTCGCTGCCCAACCGGGTGGTCCGTTCCAAGCCGCTCCAGCAGCCACCGGAGAAGACGTTCGAGGTGCTCAAGGGCGGCTCGGGCAAGCAGGCCGTGGCCACCACGATGGCGTTCGTACGCCTGCTGAAGGAGTTGATGAAGGACCCGGAGCTGGGTAAGCGCTTCGTGCCGATCATTCCGGACGAGGCCCGCACGTTCGGGATGGATTCGCTCTTCCCGACCGCGAAGATCTACTCCCCGTCCGGCCAGCGTTACGAGGCCGTCGACCGCGACCTGCTGCTGTCCTACCAGGAGTCGACCACCGGCGTGATCCTGCACGAAGGCATCAGCGAAGCCGGCGCCATGGCCAGCGTGATCGCCGCCGGTACCTCGTACGCGACCCACGGCGTCGCGATGATCCCGGTCTACGTCTTCTACTCGATGTTCGGCTTCCAGCGCACCGGCGACCAGATGTGGGCATTCGGCGACCAGCTGGGTCGCGGCTTCCTGCTCGGCGCCACCGCCGGGCGCACCACGCTGAACGGTGAGGGGCTGCAGCACCAGGACGGCCATTCGCTGCTGCTGGCCGCCTCCAACCCGGCCTGCGTCGCGTACGACCCGGCGTTCGGCTTCGAGCTGCGCCACATCATGCGCGACGCCCTCGACCGGATGTACGGCGAGCGCAACGAGTCCGTCTTCTACTACCTGACGCTCTACAACGAGCCGTTCCCGCAACCGGCCGAGCCCGAGGGACTCGACGTCGCGGGCCTGCTACGGGGGCTCTACCGCTTCCGCACGGCCCCGGCGCCGGCCGCGTCGCCGGGCGGCTCACCCGATGGATTGCCGTGTCCGGCGGTCAACCTGCTGGCGAGCGGCACCGCGATGCTGGCGGCCCAGCGCGCCCAGGAACTGCTCGCCGAGGACTGGGGCGTCGCTGCGGACCTGTGGTCGGCAACCTCCTGGAACGAGCTGCACCGGGACGGCGTCGCGTGCGAGCAGCACAACCTGATCCACCCGGACGAGCCGGCCCGGGTCCCCTACGTGAGCGGGGCACTCGCCCCGGGAGTCCCGATCGTGGCGGTCAGCGACTTCCAGCGCGCCGTCCCCGATCTCATCTCGCGCTGGGTCCCGGGTCCGTGGAGCTCGCTGGGCACCGATGGCTACGGTCGCTCGGACACCAGAGCGGCGCTGCGGCGCTGGTTCCGGGTGGACGCGCCCTCGATCGTCATCGCGGCGCTCGAGCAGCTGGTCCACCTGGGCAAACTCCGGGCGGAGACGGTCAAGGAAGCCATCGATCGGTACGGGTTCGACAGCGGGCGGGCCGCTACCGACGCGGCGAGCGACTCCGCCACCGCACCGGCCGGCGGCTGACCTGGCGCTTAGGCCCAGGTCATGAGGTCGACCCGGATCCCGTAGCCGTGCATGGTGCCGCCGTCGCCGACCCACTCCCAGTGCCAGGCCTCGTTGACCCCGCCCGGGTGGTTCCAGCCCCACGCACCGGCGTGCGCGACCAGCCACTTGTAGCCGACCGAGTTCCAGGTCAGGCTGCCTTTCTGGTCACGGAAGTCGACCGCCTTGCCCCAGCCGTGGTTGCTGGTGCCTGGCACGGCGGCGTTGGCGCAGATGCCGAGCTTGCACCAGTACTTGCGCTCGTAGACCTGGCCGGCGTAATCGCGGTAGCACTCGGCGGCAGACAGATCGACGCCGTCGCGGCGAGCCGCGGCGACCATGCCTTCGAAACTGCCGACCGTCGGCGGGTAGAGCGTGCAGGTGCTGTTCACGACGTAGAGCTGCGAAGCAGGCAGCTCGCCGTTCGTGTAGCCCATGATCTTGGTCGGATGATTGGCCGGATTGATCGGGTTGATCGAATTGGTCGACCCCGGCGTGCAGCCGGACACCGCGAGCACGGCGGCGAACAGCGCGATCAGGAGCAGGCCTAGCCGAGACAGGGGGTTCCGCTTCGGCGCGGTTGCGCGCCTCATGACGGCGACGGACATGAGAGCCTCCACGACGCCTGCAGGGGATCAGCCGGCCGCTGCTCGCAGCGAGCCTTGCCATCAGCACCCGTCCGGGATCACGTCCAGGCCGCCTTACCGGCCTCGGCGCCCTGGCTGGGCGACCGCTCCGGGTGTGGATCCACCGCCCCTGCCCAGGGTTCAGGTCGAGGCGCACCGGGAGCGGGCAGGATTCGGCTGATCCCGGCACGACCCCTTCGCAGGGGCACTCCGTTACATCGGATGGCCTAACGGACACCTGAACCCTGAATTCCCTATGCTTTTCCTGTGACTCGCATTTGACGCATCGGTGCTGGTCAGGTGGGCAAGAAAAATTCATGAGCGACACCGGCGAGCAAGGCATGACCCCTCAGGACCCCGCCCGGCAAGCGGGGGTCGGAGGCGGGATAATTCCGGACGATCAGGGCGAAGGGGACGAGCAGGTCACCGCATTGGCTGCCCGCCGAAAGGGTGACGGTCACGCGAAAGGCGAGGATGACGGAGCCGGCAAAGGATCTCCCCGGCACCGCTGAGGGTGTCCGCCCGGAGCGGCTGTGGCTCGACCGGGGCAGTTGGGTGGACGTGTGGCGCGGCTGGCACCACGAGCACGACCAGGACCAGGACCAGGACCAGGGAGCGACCTATCGGGAGCTGGCGTCGTCGCTTCCCTGGACCCAGTCGAAGCTGTGGCGCTACGACCACTACGTCACCGAGCCCCGGCTCGGAGCGACCGTTCGCCGCGGCGCCCACCCCGTACTCACGGAGGCGCTGCTGCTGCTTCGCGCGACGTACCGGGTGGACTTCGACGGCCCGGCGCTGGCGTACTACCGCGACGGACGCGATGCGCTCGGCCCGCACCGCGACCGCGAGTTGCGCTACACGACCCACACGCTGGTCGCCATCCTCACCTTCGGCAGCCGCCGGCCATGGCAGCTGACGCCGCTCGCCCGGGGACCCGGCCCACGCAGCCGGATCCGCGGCGACCAGCCAGGGAAGGTGGACCTACAGCCCGCTGACGGCGACCTCTTCGTCCTCGGCGGCCGCGCCCAGGCCGACTGGCTCCACGGCGTGCCTCCGGTCCCCGGCCTGCAGACCGGCCGGATCTCGGCGCAGTGGCGCTGGACGTCACGCACGGGTCCGCCGGAGCGCGGTCCGGGCTACCGGGCACCGCGTCATTACTCGAGTCGCTCCTCGCGCTGACGGCCCGCCCAGGCGAGCAGATCGTCGGCCGTCCAGGTGTTGACGATCGTCTCCACCGGGACCCCGCAGGCTGCCGCCCGCTCGCAGCCATAGGGCTGCCAGTCGAGCTGGCCGGGCGCGTGGGCGTCGGTGTCGATGCTGACGTGGCAGCCGGCCTCCACCGCGAGCCGTAGCAAGCGCTTGGGAGGGTCGAGCCGTTCGGGACGCGAGTTGACCTCGACCGCGACCCCGAATCGGGCGCAGGCAGCGAAAACGATCTCGGCGTCGAACTGCGATTCCGGCCTCCCCCGACCGACCACGATGCGCCCGGTGCAGTGCCCCAGCACGTCAACGTGAGGGTTAGCGATGGCCCGCACCATCCGCGGCGTCATCTGCTCGGCCGGCATCCGCAGCTTGGAATGCACCGAAGCGACGACGATGTCGAGCTCGGCCAGCAGCTCCGGCTCCTGATCCAGCGTGCCGTCCTCGAGGATGTCGACCTCGATCCCGGTCAGCAGGCGGAAGGGGGCGAGCCCGGCGTTCACCTGAGCGACGACGTCGAGCTGGCGGCGCAGCCGCTCCGGCGACAGGCCGTTGGCGACCTTCAGCCGCGGCGAATGGTCGGTCAGCACCATGTACTCGTGGCCGAGCGCGGCGCCGGCGCGGGCCATCTCCTCGATCGGCGAGCCGCCGTCAGACCAGTCGCTGTGTGTGTGGAGGTCTCCCTTGAGCGCGGCGCGCAGCGCGGCGCCGCCCTGGGCGACCGGAGTGCCGGCCGTCGCTTCGAGGCGGCGCAGGTAGACCGGGATCTCGCTGGCCAGGGCTTCATCGATGGTGCGGGCAATGACCTCGCCGATACCGGCCAGCTCGGTGAGGGTGCCGGCCTGCGAACGGGCCTGCAGCTCGTCCGGGCTCAGGGCCTCGACGGTGGCAGCAGCCCGCCGGAACGCGCGGACGCGGTAGGTGGGCTCATGGGCCCGCTCGAGCAGGTAGCCGATGCGGCGCAGGATCTCGGCGGGATCGCTCACGGCCCTAGACTGCCGCAGCCGCGACGGGGTCAGCCGTCGAGGTCACTTATCAGCAGCGCGAGCTCGCCGTCGAGATCGAGGAACTCGGCCTCGCGGCCGAGCGGGATGCGCGCGTAGGTGCGCAGCAGGAACTCGGTGGTACCGGCCAGCGGCAGGACGAAGGTGGCCGAACCATGGGGGCTGCTGGTGCGCAGGTAGAGCACCGCGGCACCGTCGCGCTCGCCGGGCCATAGCTGAACGTCACCGTCGCCCGCCGGAGCGTTAAGGCCCTCCTCCAGGAGGCTGCGGGCGAAGGTCCAGGTGACCCACTCGCCGCCCTCGACGAGGAAGTTGAGCGTGATCGCGAAGGGGTCTTCGGTGTGGAATCCGAAGCGAGCGGTGACGGGGACGGGAGCGTCTCCGGGCATCAGGAGGTCCAAGACCAACTCGGTGCTGACGTAGGTCGTGGCATCCATCAAAACTGCGCTCCCTGCCTGGCCCCGGAGAACCTCCGCAAGGCCTCCTGACGATTCCTAGAACCAGTTTTCTACCGGGAAAGTGACGCCCAATGTATGGCGGGTAGCAGAAGTCACCCGGTCGGACGCCAACTAGTTTGCCAGCCGCCGTCGCTTCGGGCGGTTAGTCCCTTTTGCCCGAGGGAAGTGAAGCCCGCAACGCCCGTCACACCGACTTCGTTGGACCTGCCATGCCCCACCCCCCTGGTCGCGATCGCCAGCGCGGCGGCGGTCGCCCTAGGCGGCTTCGGGATCGGTAGCGTGATGCTCCGCAGCGGTGGCACGTACCGCCCGCGCTGAGCCATCGGTGTCCAATAGCTGACTTCTGCACACGTCAACGAGACTCGCGTCACATCATGTACGGCATGCCGAACACGCAGTCCCTCCCGGAGCCCCGGTCTGCTGGCGCCTTGCCGCCCGCCGGCGACTGGATCGTGGAGACCGGCAGGTCGCGAGTGTCCTTCAGCGGTCGGGCGGCGCGGATAGCTCCGACCGTGCGCGCCGAGTTCGGCGCGGTGCGCGGCGGACTGCACCTGGCCGACGACCCGAACGGTTCGCGGGTCGGCGTGTGCGTCGACGTTCGCACCGTGACCACCGGCAACCCGATCTGGGACGAGCTGCTGCGCACGGCCGATCCGTTCCGCGCTTCGCAGCACCCGCTGGCGCATTACGCGAGCACCGCGGTGCGCTGGACGGGAGCAGGGTTCGGGGTGGCGGGCGAGCTCGAGATCGCCGGGGTACGCACCGCGCTGGAGCTCGAGGCATCGGTCCGCGGTAACCGCGACGGCACCGTCACCCTGAGCGCCCAGGGCACCATCGACCCCCGCGCAGCCCACATCCAGCTCGACCTGCCTGGCGCACGCTTGCTCATGCCCCGCGAGCTGCGGCTTTCCATTGCCGTCACCGCGAGCCGCACCCGCGCAGCGGCGGCTCCCGGGCGGCGCTTCGCCCTCGCCTCCTGACCGCCCGCAACCACCGGCGCGGAGATCGGGCAGACGCGTGTCGTCACCCGATCGCGTGATTTCGGGGTTTCAACATCACAAACGAATCCGCCGAGGCGTTCAACGATCAGCTTCGGGCGGTCTATCGACTTGGCGGACGGGGACCGCCCGAGGCCCCAGATCCGCACCAGTTTGCCGAACGGCCTTGCTCACAAGACGTAACGAGAGTTAGCTGAATGTGAGCCGGGCTCGACGGGGATTCCGCCAAGTACCCTCCGTCGGCCCGGCCCTCTCACTATAAATCAGCCGTCGTCACGGCGTAATGCGAATACTGACTTTCTGTAACGACGGCCGGGTGAAAACCCCCCGGAACCTCTTCGTTTGCGCCGACTCCGAGCCGATTCGCCACTTTCTGTAACTGGCTGGTAACGGCGCCGCCGTCAGGCCTTGGCCGGTCCGCTCTGCGCGATGATGTCGGCCACGACGGCAACCCCGGTGGCCTTTCCCGACGAGTCCTGCACCGGTGTGGTGATCAGAACCCGGCTCCCGATCGGCACCCCGATCACCCCGTCGAACGGGTTTGCCTGGCCCGCGACGCCCACCGCGGTGGCTTCTGGCTGGCCACGCTGGAACGTGGAGTCAGCGAGCGTGTTGTTGTAGTACTCGGCCTCGTACTGCAGGACGACGAAGCCGGCCTTGATCGGCGCTCCGGTCGACTTCGCCAGCACGACCGTCTTGGCGGCGGTGGGTACCGCTGCGCCCTTGGCGATCTTGATGGTGGGACGCGCCCCGAGCGCACCGGTCACGGTGACGGGAGTCGTGGACACCGGCTGGACGACGGCCTTCTTGTCCCCGATGTCGGTCTTGGAGTACGTCGAGACAATGTCGATCACGAACGCGAGAGTGTCGGTGCCCTTGATGCCAGCGCCGGAACTGCCGGCCGACCCGTACCCGTCCGCCGGCGGGATGACGAGCAGCACCCGGCTGCCGACCTTCTTGCCGACCAGACCCAGATCCCAGCCCTTGATGACCTGGCCGGTTCCGATCGGGGTGGCAATGGGCTCCTTGCGGTCATAGGAGTTGTCGAAGACCTTGCCGCGCCAGATCTGCCCGAGGTAGTCGGCAATCAGCAGCTGGCCCTTGACGACCACCGGCCCGGTCCCTTCCGAGAGCACTTTGACCTGCAGCGACTTGCTCGGGTTTGCATTGGCGAAGGTCAGCGTGGGTTTGGTGCCATAGCCGCCCTTGACCGTCGGGAACAGCGCCGTCCCGGTCGGCGTGCTGGACGCCGACACCTTCTTGCCCGGCGAACTCGAGCTGCTGCACGCGCTCACAGCGACCAGCAGGGCGGCCGCGATCGCGAGCGCGGCGCGGCCGCGCCGGGTGAATGCGGAAAAACGCACTGTTCTTACCTCTTCGTGATCGCGCCGAGGCGCCGAGTGGATCGCTGTGTGGCCGATATCAGGGGGCCAAGAAGTCACCGGACTCCGCAGCGCGGCCCCGAGCCTAGGCGCTCAGGCTGAGAACGCGCTGCACAGCGCGCTGACCGAAGCGTGTCAGGCGGCCCGTACCAGCGCCTGGAACTCGTCGTCAGACAGGCTCAGCGCCGCAGCCTTCATGTTCTCCTCCAGGTGAGCGACCTTGCTGGTACCCGGAATCGGCAGCATGACCGGGGAGCGGTGCAGCACCCAAGCGAGCGCGAGCTGCGCCGGGGAGACGCCGTGCCGCTTGGCGGCGCCGTCGAGCACGCCTCCGGCAGCGGCCAGCTTTCCGGTGGCGAGTGGGAACCAGGGGATGAACGCGATCCCCTCCGCCTCGCAGTAGTCGACGACATCCTCGTGGTAGCGATCCACCAGGTTGTAACGGTTCTGCACGGAGACCACATCGACGACCCGACGGCACTGCTCGATCTCGGCGACGGTGACCTCGGAAACGCCGATCAGCCGGAGCTTTCCCTCGTCGCGCAGAACGGCAAGCTCCCCCAGCGAGTCCTCGACCGGCACCTGAGGATCAATGCGGTGCAGCTGGTAGAGGTCGATGCGCTCGAGCTTGAGCCGCCGGAGGCTGAGCTCGACCTCCTGCCGCAAATACTCCGGGCGTCCGCATGGTGGCCAGATGTTGGGCCCGGTGCGCAGCAAGCCGCCCTTGGTCGCGATGACGAGGTCCTCCGGATACGGCCAGAGCGCCTCTGCGATGAGCTCCTCGCTGAAATAGGGCCCGTAGGAGTCGGCGGTGTCGATGAAGGTGACGCCGAGCTCGACCGCGCGACGCAGCACCCGCAGGCACTCCTGCGGATCGGCCGGAGGGCCCCAGATGCCGCGTCCGGTGAGCTGCATCGCCCCGTAACCGAGCTGCGCCACCGTCAGCTCGCCGCCGAGCGTAACCATAGCGGCCTTTCCCACGTTTTCCGGCAAAGCAGACATGCCTCGAGGTTATGCGTCCTTCGTCGGTGGACGGCGGCTGCCGGCCAACTCGCCGCCGTCGATGACGAACTCTCCCCCGGTGATGTAGCCGCTGGCGTCGGAAGCGAGAAACGCCACCAGCGCCGCCACCTCGTCGGGCTGCCCGATGCGGGGCACCGGAAGGCCGCTGAAATAGCCGGCCCGGTCGACGGAGGCGAAGTCGGGCCCGTTGACCATGTCGGTGTCGACCGTGCCCGGGTGCACCGAATTGACGCGGATGCCGTACGCGCCGAGTTCCAGCGCCGCCGCCTTCGTCATCCCGCGGATCGCCCACTTCGAGGCGACGTACCCGATCACGCCGGGAACGCCTTTCAGCCCTGCGACCGACGAGATGTTCACGATCGAGCCTCCGCCGGACGCCCGCATCGGCCCGGTGACCGCCTGCATGCCCAGGAAGCATCCGACCTGATTGACGCTGACGACGTCCTGGTAGGCCTGCAGCGACATCGTCTCCAGCGGAGCCGCCCGGATGATGCCGGCGTTGTTGACCAGGACGTCAAGGCCACCGAGCCGGCCTGTGGCCAGCTGCACGGCGCTCGCCCAGGCGGCGGGGCTGCTCACGTCGAGCCGGGCGAATACCGCTGCCGGACCGAGTTCGGCGGCGAGCGCCTGCGCCGGCTCATCGAGCACGTCGGCGATGACGACCGAAGCACCGCAGTCCACGAAGAGCCGCGCCGCGGCAGCCCCCTGGCCGCGGGCAGCTCCCGTGATCAACGCCCGCTTGCCGGCCAGCGAGTATCCGTCCGTCACCGCCCACCCCCGTTCCCTGCGCGACCGCCCCGCTCGGCGGCGCTTCCCGAGTTGCCAAGGATTGCCCGTTAGGGTCGACTCGATGCCCCGCCGACCGATCCGCCGACCCCTTCGAGCGGCGACCCTAGTCGCCTCTGCAGTCTTGCTGGCTTCCGTCGCCGCCTGCTCGTCAGGGTCTCAGGACGCGGGGGCAAGCGGCCCGATCCGCGCGCTGGACCGGCTGACCGCACCCAGTCAGACCCCCTCGGCCGCACCGAGTGCGACGGCCTCACCTACCCCGTCACCGCGCCCGTCTCCCCCGCCGGCTCCGCAGCTTCCCCTCGGAGGCCGCCAGCTCTTTCCGAACTACCGGGTCGTCGCGTACTACGGCGGAGACGGTGGCCCCGGGCTGGGCGTGCTCGGCGCCGGGACTCCCGACCAGGCCGCCGAAGCGGTGGCGCGTCAGGCGCAGCTGTTCGTCACCCCCACCCGCCCGGTCCAGCCCGCGCTGGAGCTGATCGCGACCGTCGCGCTGCCGACCCCCGGGCCCGACGGCACCTACTCCTCCCACGGCGATCCGGCGAGCGTGCAGCGCTACCTGGACGCAGCGCGGCGTCACCACGAACTGCTGGTCCTCGACTTCCAGCCGGGCCAGGGGGATTTCTTGCCGGAAATCGAGCGTTTCGGGCGCTTCATCACCCAGCCGGATGTTGGCGTGGCCGTGGATCCGGAATGGCACATGCAACCCGGCGAGGTGCCGGGGAAGGTGTTCGGGTCCTCGACGGCAGCGAGTATCAACGCCGTCTCCAGCTACCTCGCCGGGATCGTCGCCCGCTACCGGCTCCCCCAGAAGCTCTTCATCATCCACCAGTTCCGGCCGTCAGTGCTCCCGGACCGCCAGAACATCGTCGCCCGCCCAGGATTGGCGACGGTATTTCACGCCGACGGGAATGGATCGCCGCCCATCAAGGTCGAGGTCTATGACCTGTTGGCATTCCCCCCAGCCCCGTTCTATCGAGGGTTCAAATTGTTCTTCACGAGAGACACCCCCCTGATGACACCGCAGCAGACGCTCGCCCTTCGGCCGGCTCCTGATCTGGTGACCTACCAGTGAGCGACCAGCAATTGACCCAGCCCGGGCAAGCCGGGCTGGCCGAAGTCCCGCACCCCGGCTCACACCGGACGTCCCGCCGGGAACGGCCGGCCGCCACCAACGGGGCGATCCTCGCCCTGGTCTGCCTCGCCCAGTTCATGGTCGTGCTCGATGTCTCGATCGTGAACGTCGCGCTTCCGGCCATCGGTCGCGACCTGCACTACAGCGCCACGGGCCTGCAGTGGGTCGTGAACGGCTACGTACTGACGTTCGCCGGCTTCCTGCTGCTCGGCGGCCGGCTGGCTGACCTGATCGGCCAGCGGCGCGTCTTCCTGGCCGGATTGGGAATCTTCTCCCTCGCGAGCTTGCTCGGCGGCATGGCCCAGAACTCCGGTGAGCTGACGGCAGCGCGATTCCTGCAGGGCCTCGGCGGCGCGGTGCTCTCGCCGGCAACCCTGACGATCATCACGACGACCTTCACCGACGCCCGGGAACGCACGCGGGCCATCGGTATCTGGAGTTCGGTCGCCGGTGCGGGCGGTGCCTTCGGCGCCATCGCCGGTGGTGTTCTCACGACGTACCTCTCCTGGCGCTGGGTGCTGTTCGTCAACGTGCCGATCGGCGCCATCGCCGGCGTCGGCGCCATCGCCCTGCTGCATGAGCGCCGCCGCCCCGACGCCGAGCGCAGCCTGGACGTCGCCGGCTCGCTCACCGGCACGGGAGGTCTCGCGGTGCTGGTGTACGGCATCGTCAGCACCGACACCCACCCGTGGGGCTCTACCCGCACTCTCCTGACGCTGGGCATCGGGGTCGCGCTGCTGGCGACCTTCCTGCTGATCCAGGCCCGTTTCGCGCGCTTGCCGCTGATGCCGCTGTCGCTGTTTCGCTCCCGTTCCCTGTCCGGCGCGAACGTCGTCATGCTGCTGGCCGGCATCGTGTTCTTCGCGATGTGGTACTTCCTGTCGCTCTACATGCAGGAGGTCCTGGGCTTCGGCCCGCTGCGCACCGGCCTGCTCTTCCTTCCGATGACCGGCTCGATCATCATCTCCAGCCAGCTGAGCTCACGGCTGGTCAGCCGCTTCGGCCCCAGGCCCGTGCTCATCCTGGGGATGCTCTTCACCTCTGCCGGGTTCCTGTGGATGGCCCAGCTCGACGCCACCAGCACCTACGCGAACGGCGTGCTCGGCGGGGCGGTCTTCACCACCTTCGGAGTCGGCCTGTCCTTCACGCCGCTGGCGATGGCGGCCACCTCGGGCGTCCCGCCCAACCAGGCGGGGCTCGCGTCCGGGCTGCTCAACACCTCCCGTCAGGTCGGTGGGTCGATCGGGCTCGCCGCGCTGGCCACCCTCGCCACCGCTCGCACCCAGCACCTGACCCTAGCGGGGACCGCGCCTGGCGCCGCGCTAACTTCGGGCTATGACCGGGCGTTCCTGGTGAGTGCTGCGGTCGCTTTGGTGGCAGTGCTCGTGGCGGCGCTGTCCATCCCGTCCATCTCGCGTTCTCCGCGTTTGCGCCCCACGGCGTAAACAGCGTCATGAGGGAGTAGAGCTGATGAAGGTCACGATGCAAGCCGGCACCGCCATGCTCGAAGGCCACGGCGGTGATCAGATCGAGGCCTACGTGGCCGTACCGGTGGTTGAGCCCGGCACCCCCGTGCCGGGGGTGGTCGTCATCCACCACATGCCCGGCTTCGACGCGGCCACCAAGGAGATCACGCGCCGCTTCGCGGCTAACGGCTACGCGGCCGTGATGCCCAACCTGCACTACCGCGAGGCGCCGGGCGCCGACCCCGACGACGCGGCTGCGGCCAACCGGGCGGCCGGCGGCGTCCCCGACGAGCGGCTCACCGGCGATGTGAAAGCGGCCGCCGCGTACTTGCGAGCGCTGCCGGGAGCCAATGGGAAGGTCGGCGTCATCGGCTACTGCAGCGGCGGGCGCCAGGCCTTCCTGGCCGGCTGCACGGCGGGGGTCGACGCCGCGGTGGACTGCTACGGCGCGTTCGTCTCGGGCACCCCGCCGAAGGAGTTCCCGGTGCCCATCACGCCCCTGCTGCACCTGACCCCGCAGCTGGGCTGCCCGCTGCTCGGCATGTTCGGCAACGAGGACAGGTACCCCTCGCCGGAGCACGTCGACGAGCTGGAGGCAGCGCTCAAGGAGGCCGGCAAGACCTACGAGTTCCATCGCTACGACGAGGCGGGCCACGGCTTTTTCGCTGTCGACCGGCCGATGTACCGGCAGGCGGCAGCGACCGACGGCTGGGTCAAGATCTTCGACTTCTACGGCCGCACCCTGGTGGCCTGAGCGCCATGTGTACCTACATCACCGAGCACGTCACGCTGTCGGGAAGCGGTAAGGGCCGCGCGGGCTGGTTCGAGCTGACCGACGCGAGCGTCTACGTCGACCATCCCGTCGCCGCGCAGGCCGAGCACACGCTCAACATCGATTTCCGCAACCCGGCGCTTGGTCCCGAGGCGCGGGTCGCGGTGGAACTCACGGCGGAGTCGGCCACCGCGCTGATCGGAGCCATCCAGGCGGCGCTTGCCGCCGTTCCCCCGGGAGTACTGGCGAGCTGAGCCGCGGGCTCAGCCCTGGACCATCATCTCCGGGTTGCGTGCCTGGACCATGCGCTTGATACCGACCTTCCAGGTCACCTCGGTGGGCTCACCGACGAGCTGGGTCAGCTTGGTGACGTCTGCCGGGGTGCCCTCGATGGCTGTCGGGTCAACGGTGAACTCCGGGGTACGCCCGACGAGCTCCCCGATGTAGCTGACCCATTCCTCGATGGTCACCCGCTCCGATCCGGCCCAGTTCACGGTCACCGCCGGCACCGACGCCGCCTCGAGCAGCGCGGGCAGGGTGCGGATGATGTCGTCCTCGTGGATGAGGTGGTAGGCCCCGCCGTCCGGGGGCACCGGGATCGCCATGCCGCCGGCCATCATCAGCAGGTGGTACCAGGGCCAGCCGCCGTTGTCGCCGTAGGGGACGTTGAGCCGGCAGATGATCGTCGGCAGGTCGAGGGTGCGCGCGTAGCTGCGCGCGACCGCCTCCGCCGCCACCTTGGACAGCACGTAGTTAGGCATCATCTGGGTGTGGTTGTTGTCCCCGAGGGGGCTGTCCTCGGTGAGACCCACTCCCCCTTGCGGCGCGTAGACCGCGGTGGACGAGCAGTGCAGGAAGGCCTTCGCTGACTTGTAGCGGGTCATCAGCAGGCCAACCGACTCGGCATTGGCGGTCAGGTCGGCGTCGCTGTCCTTGGTCTTGGCGACGGCGAAGTTGAGCACGTAGTCGGCCTCGGCCGGAAGATCGTCGTAGCCCTCACCGCTGCCGAGATCGGCGACGACGCAGTGCACTCCGGCCGCTTCCAACGCCGCACGGGCCTTGGGATCGGAGAAGCGCGCGGGAGCCCAGACGGTGTTGGTCCGGGCCAGCCGGCGGGCGACGGGCAGTCCGACCTGACCGGTCGCGCCGGTGACGATGATGGTGGCGTTTTCAAGCACGGGATCAGCTTGCTACACCGCGCTCCGCCGTCCGCCAGCGGGTGCCCGGGCTCAGGCCGCCGGCGGCCCGCCGGGACCGGCACCGGTCGGGGGATTTCCGGTGCCGGTGGGCGGCGTACCCGTGCCAGAGGTGCCGGTAGTACCCGTGCCGAGCGTGATCGTCTGCGCCGTTGCGGCGCTACCGGTCCCCGTCACCGCGAGCGTGACGGGCTGCCCGGCTTTCAGCGTGCCCAGAGCAACAGCTGCGGTGCCCGACCGGACGACGGTGGCTTTGGTGATCTTGTACGTGATTGCCGCCGTGCCGTTGTTCACGGTGATCGACGTGCTCGTGACCGCCGTGATCGTGCCGGTCACCTGAGTGCCTGTCGTCGTGGTGCCACCAGCAGTCGTTCCGGTTTGACCCGTGATGCCGGCGGGTCCGCCGAAGCCTCCGTTGCCCAAGGAGGCTGCCGGCGAGCTGTTGGTACCGCGTAGCGCGGAGGCGCCGAGCGCGCCGGCCAACGCTCCGACGGCCAACAGGCCCACCGCCGCGGCCAGCCGCTTGGGCTGGCGGGTCCCCTGAAACCCGGCGTCCGGCACCGGCTCTGCGGCGGAGCTGGAGCCCGGCGGCACGATCCAGGAATCCAGCTCGGTCGGTTCGGCAGTCACTTCGGTAGGCGTTTGCATCGTTGTCTCTCTCATCTCTGCTGTCGGGTCAGGAGGTTGCTGAGGTCAGGTCGTAGACGGTGGTGCCGCCGACGGTGGTCGCCGTGAAGTGCGCTTCGACCCAGGTGGTGAGCTGGCTGGCGACACCGCTACCGCCGGTGCCGCCGCCACCGCCCATGCCGCCGCCGGCGATGAAGTAGTGGATCTCCCCGGCCTTCACGTAGGCCTCGAATTGCGCCAGGGTCGGCGACGGATCGCTTCCGCTCCACCCGCCGATGGCCATCACGGAAGCCCCGCTCGACAGTTCAAGATCTGCGGCCGACTGGTCGCCGGTCACGGCTGCCGCCCATCGCGTGGTGCTCTTGGCGAGCAAGGCGGCGAGAGCGCTACTACTACTACTGGTCTGTCCGCCGCCGCCCTGCGTCGCCGCGCTGGAGCCGGTGCCGGTGGGAGCGGTGCCCGTCCCGGGGGGCGCCGCGGCGCTGCCGCTCGGGAGCGTGCCCGTCGTCGGCCGCGTCGCGCTGCGGCCAGAACCCTTTCCGGTGGGACCGCCGCCCATCCCTCCCCCGCCGCCGGCACTGGCCGGGCCGACGCTCGGGATAGAGCCGGTGTGCGGCTGCGACGCCGTGGCCGCCGCGTATGCGGTCGTGCCCGCGAGTCCCGCGAGCATCGAACCCGCGACGACGGCGACCATGGTGCGCCGCCGCCAGGCGACCGGAATGGCAAGCATGGCGATCGCCAACGCCGTCACGATCAGCGTCGCGTAGCGGATCTCGGGGTGCCAGGAGGCGTTACGCGAGAGCAGCACCGCGCTCCAGCCGCCGGCCGACGCGACGATCGCGGCGAGCCAGAGCCTCGAGCTGTACTGCGACCGGCGCACCCACAAGGCGTGGGCGCCGATCGCGACCAGCGCACCGATCGCCGGGGCCATCGCCACCGTGTAGTACGGGTGCACGACACCCTTCATGTAGCTGAAGACGACGCCCGTCACCAGCAGCCAGCCGCCCCACAGCAGCAGCGCCGCCCGGGTGCGATCGGTGCGAGGCGCCCGCCGCGTCACCCACAACCCGGCCACCAGCGCGACCAGCGACGCCGGCAGGAGCCAGGAGATCTCGTTGCCCATCTCGCTCGACAGCAGCCGGGTGATCCCGGTGGCACCGCCGAAGCTCGCCCCGGCCGTCCCGCCGCCGCCCCCGAGGCCGCCGCCCTCACTTCCCGTGAGGCGGCCGAAGCCGTTGTCAGCGCGGCAGGAGCTTCAACGCGCGCTTGGGACAGGCGGCGACCGCGTCCTGCGCGGCGTCGATGAGGTCGAGCGGCACCGGGGCACCGCGCTCGGCCAGGACCGGATAGCCCCAGTCGTCGCGGCCGAGCAGCTCGGGGATCAGCTCCAGGCACAATCCCCGGCCGTCGCACGCGGTCCAGTCGATGTGCAGCTTCACGCCGGTCGTCTCGGCGACCCGGGCGCTCATCGGCCGGCCTTCGCGATGCAGCTGCCCGCCCGGTGGGCGAGCACGTCGGTAGAGAACGTCTCCAGCGCGCTGCGCACGAGGCGGACGGTGCCGTCCGGATGGTGGCAGGCACCGCGACCTTCGACGAGTCCGGCCAGGCGCCGCACCTCGGCCAGCGCCGCCGCCGGGGCGGGCCGTCCGGGCTTCGCGACCAGCAGGTCGAACACCTCGGCCAGCCTCGGCAGCCCGTTCAGGCACGGCCCGCATTGACCCGCGCTCTGCTCCGCCAGGTAGGTGACGATCCGGCTGGTCTGCACCAGCCCGCACGTCGCCGAGGGCAGGGCCGCGATAACGCCTGCCCCCGGGGACGCGCCGAAGGGGCGCAGCCCGGCACGCGACACCGGCGCACCCGACGCCGCTGACCAAGGCACCCACGCCCCGTGGTAGCCGCCGATCAGGACGGCTTGCAGAGGTGCCGACGGACCGCCTGCGGCGGCCAAGAGGTCCCCGAGCGCGATCCCGTACTCGAGCTCGTACACACCCGGGTTCGCGACAGCTCCGCTGATGGTCGACAGGAAGGTTCCCGGCTCGTCCGCGGTGCCGGCCGCGCGGAACCATTGCGGTCCGCGGCGAGCGGCGAGTGCGAGGTGGGCGAGCGTCTCGACGTTGTGTACCAGGGTCGGACGACCGCGAACCCCGGCCGTCACGACCATCCGCGACTTGTCGCGCGGCATCGCCGGTCCGCCGGACAGCCATGACGCGGCGGCGGTCTCCTCGCCGGAGATAAAAAGGTCCGGCGCGGCGACGACGGCGACCGGAATCCGGTCCAGCCCGTGGCGCTCGACGAGTGCGGACGTGATCAACGGGCACAGGTCTTCCGGCACGTAGGCGTAGGCCTCCGCCGCGCCCGTCGCCTCAGCGACCAACTGCAACCCGTCGAGCACCAGGTGCGGAGCCCGGAGCAGGAGCACCCGGTCCTTGGACGAGAGCGGCTCGCCCTCGGCCCCGTTCGCGACGACGACGGCACGCTTGCCCGCCGCGACCGCCGCCAGCTTGCGGGCCGACGGGAAGCCCGCCCCGCCGCGCCCGGTCAGCCCGCAGGCCTCGAGCAACCGGATCAGCCGCTCGGGGCTGCCGGCCCAGGGCAGCGGGCCGAGCAACGCCTGGTGGGATCGCAGGTCTCGGGCGGCGGCGGTCAGCAGACGCTGCGCGCTCGCTCGGGCGACCACATTCCCCTCGGTGTCGGGTTCGTGTTCAAGCGTTGCTGCGTTCATCGAGTCCGTCCTAGAGCGGGAGCCGACGGGCGGGTCAGCGGCCGGCGCACATTGCTGTGCTCAGTGAAGTCAGGGGCGAGTCGCCAGCCGACGGCGGCGACGACGGAGAAGGCAGAGACGGCGGCGATGCCACGCATCCACACCGTCCCGCTGTCAGTGCCGTTGCCGAGCGCGTGAGCGAAGGCGACGGGCCAGGCGGCGTACGCGAGCCAGTGCACCCCACGCCAGATGCGCTCGGGCAGCCGGGTGCGCAGCAGGCTGGTCACGACGAGCGCCACGATCAGCTCCAGGCCGACGGTGCCGAGCCCCTGCCAGAACGGGCGGTACGCGCCGACGAACGGCACCAGCAGATCGGTGACGTGGACCTTGGCGTAGCTGTCGAGCATCAGCGTCGTCACGTGGATGACGAGGGTGACGACCGCCAGCAGCGCCGCATTGCGATGCACCAGAGCCACCGCGAACCGCGGGAGGCCGAAGGCGGAACGTCCGGAGCGGCTCGCAATTCCCAGCGCGACGACGATCGTCAGCAGGACCAGCGATATGACTCCGGTGGCGCGAGCCGTGTACCAGAGCGCGATGCTGCTCACGGGTTCCTCAATTCTTCGGTGGTGGGTTCCGGGAAACCGGCGATCGAGACGACGTCGCCGGACGCTGACACCAGGCGGGCCGCGAAGCCCTGCTGCTGCAGCCAGGTCGGCGCATCCAGGCCCAAGATCAGCGCGGCCGTACTCAAGGCGTTGGCTTGCACGCAACTGGGCGCGGCGACGGTGGCGCTGCGCCATACGACCTCGGCCGGCGTGCAGCTGCGCGGGTCGACGATGTGGTGCATCTGGTGGCCGCCGGACATCCAGCGCCGGCTTTGCGTGCTGCTCGTGGCGATGGCGCTCTGGGGAGCGAGCTGCACCGTGATGGACGGGTCGCTGGGCCGATCCTGGACCAGGACGTTCCAGCCGCCTTCCGGCTGCGGCCCGGCCGTGGCGATGTCGCCGCCGAGCGCGACCAGCACCCCGATGGACAGCTCCTCGGCGATCTGCGACGCGATGAGGTCGGCCGTGAACGCCTTCCCCGTAGCGCCGAGATCGAGCTGGACGCCCATCGGGACGGTCAGCTGCCGGCCGTCCAGGCTGACCTGTCGCCAGCTCGGAACCTGCCGCACGCGCACCGGGCCTGCCGGGCGATCGGCCCCCATCTCGGCCCAGTCACGGTCGTAGCCGAGTCCGGCGAGGACGCTCCCGACCGTCGGACTGACGAGACCGTCGGTCAGCTGCGCGGCGTCCAGCGCCGCGCGCACCAGTTCCGCCAGCTGCTCGCTCACCAGCACCGGCCGGCCGGCAGGAAGCTTCATGAGTTCCGAATCGGCGCGAAAGCGGCTGCAGGCCGCGTCGACCAGGGCGAGGCGCCGGGTGGCGATCTCGCGGGCCGACTCCAGGCGCTGCGGGTCGGTGACGACGATCCGCGCCGTGGTGCTCCACACCGGCCACTGTGCCGTGGCCGGGGTGAGCGGCAGCGTCTCCTCGAGAGGCATGGGGGTCACGACCCGCCGGAGGTCGCCACGGACGTGCTGCCCGTACTGGATGAGGTGGGCGTGCTATTGGTGCTCGAGTTGCTCGTGCCGGTGCTCGTCGTACCCGTGGTGCCGGACGTGGTCCCTGAAGTGGCGGTCGAGGCTTGCGTGGCGGTGGCGCTGTGGCCGGCCAGCACGGCGACGGCCCCGGTGCCTACCCCGGCCATCGCCACCAGTCCCATGGTCGCCATCGCCACCCGGCGCTTGCCGAGTTCTCTGGTGCTCACTGCGTCTCCCTTGCTCACCGGCGTTTACCGCCATGAGAGAAGCTTCGAGCCGAACCCTGTGCAGGAGCTGTGCCCTTGCAGAGCACTACCTAGGCTTGCAAAGCGGCCACATCCCCCTCACACCAGCCGCCGGCGAAGGCTTCCCATGCCCACAGACGACTCACAGGTATCGCACAGTGCAGCATGAGGGATCGAGGTTCATCCTGGACAGCATGATGAGGACCGAGCCACCTACCGCGTCACCTACCGCGACCAACCAGCCTGAGCTCGTCCGCCCGGGCGGCGGTCCTGTGCGCGCCCTGGTCGTGGATGACGAAGCGACGCTGGCAGAGCTGCTGTCGATGGCTCTGCGCTACGAGAACTGGGACGTGCGCACCGCAGGTGACGGCCTCACGGCGCTGCGCGTGGCCCGCGAGTTCAAGCCTGACGTGGTGGTCCTCGACGTCATGCTTCCCGACCTCGACGGCCTCGAGGTGCTGCGCCGGCTCCATGCCGACTTCCCCTCCCTGCCGGTGCTCTTCCTCACCGCGAAGGACGCGGTCGAGGACCGCATCGCCGGTCTGACCGCGGGCGGCGACGACTACGTCACCAAGCCCTTCAGCCTCGAAGAGGTGGTCGCCCGGGTACGGGGGCTGCTGCGCCGCGCCGCCGTCGCCGCCAAGCCCGAATCGCGCCTCGTCGTCGGCGATCTCGTGATGGACGAGGACAGCCGGGAGGTCGAGCGGGCGGGCGACCTCATCACCCTCACCACGACCGAGTTCGAGCTGCTGCGCTTCTTCATGCGCAACCCGCGTCGCGTGCTGTCCAAGGCCCAGATCCTCGACCGGGTGTGGCAGTACGACTTCGGCGGCCAGGCCAACGTCGTCGAGCTCTACGTCTCCTACCTGCGCAAGAAGATCGACGCGGGCCGCCAGCCGATGATCCACACCGTCCGGGGCGCCGGTTACGTCCTGAAACCGGCGCGGTGACCACGGCCCGATCCCGCTTCTGGCGGAGGCGGTGGACGCTGCGGGCCAGGCTGATGGCCGGCCTGCTCGTCCTGCTTGCCGTCGTGAGCGCTGTGATCGGGATCGTCAGCGTCACCACCTTGCGCCACCAGGTACTCAGCCAGGTCGACAACCAGCTGATTGCGGCGGGCGACCGGTCACTTCGCGCGAACCCGCCAGAACCCAACGGCCCCGGCCCCGGTGGTAGCGAAGGCGACGGGGGCCTCAACTTCCTGATCACTCAGGGTCAAGGAGCCGGAACGCTGGGCGCCGCACGGGTCGGGAACGTGGTCACAGCCGCCGCCGTCCTTTCGAGCGACGGTGACACGGAGACGGTTCCCGCCTCGACGTATCCCGCGCTGGCAGCGGTCCCCGCCGACAACAAGCCCCACACCATCACGCTCAAAGGACTCGGCTCCTACCGCGTGCTAGCGGCGTCCGACAAGGACGGCGACGGCACCGTCCTGGTGACCGGCTTGCCGCTGAAAGATGCGAGCTCCACGGTCTCGAGCCTGTCGCTGGCCATCGTCATCGTCAGCCTGGCGGGATTGCTCGGCGCCGCCATCCTGGGAACCGTCATCGTCCGGTTCGCCCTGCGTCCGCTGCGCCGGGTCGCAGATACCGCCACCCGGGTGTCTCAGCTGCGCCTCGACCGCGGCGAGGTCGCGCTCAGCGAGCGGGTCCCCGACGCCGACACCGACACCCGCACCGAGGTCGGCCAGGTCGGCACCGCCCTCAACAGCCTGCTCGGCCACGTCGCCACCGCGCTGTCGGCCCGCCAGGCGAGCGAGATGCGGGTGCGCCAGTTCGTCGCCGACGCCAGCCACGAGCTACGCACGCCGCTGGCGTCGATCCGCGGCTACGCCGAACTCACCCGCCGCACCGGCGACGTGCTGCCTCCGGACATCAGCTACGCGATGGACCGCGTCGAGTCCGAAGCCACCCGGATGACCGGACTCGTCGAGGACCTTCTCCTGCTTGCCCGCCTCGACGCCGGGCGTCCGGTCGAGAAGGAGCCGGTCGACCTCACCGCGCTCGTGATCGACGCGGTGAGCGACGCGCACGCGGCCGGCCCGGACCACCCGGTGCGCCTGGTGCTCCCCGACGACCCGGTGGAAATGGTCGGTGACCCGGCGCGCCTGCACCAGGTCTTCACCAACCTGCTGACCAACGCCCGTACGCACACCGCGCCGGGCACGCAGATCGAGGTGACCCTGCGCTCGGGCGTTCCCAGCGCCCCCTCCTCCAACGGTGCGAGGCACCCGGAAGCCGTGGTGGAGGTCGCCGACAGCGGCCCCGGAATCGCTCCCGAACTGCTGCCGCACATCTTCGAGCGGTTCGCCCGGGCGGACACCTCACGGTCGCGGAAGGCCGGAAGCACCGGACTCGGGCTCGCCATCGTGTCGGCCGTCGTGACGGCGCACGGCGGCCGGGTCGCCGTGGACACCCGGCCAGGACGCACCGTGTTCTCCGTGCATCTGCCGACCGAGCCGGTGGGGGCGCCGCAGCCGTCGCCGCAGCTGCGCTAACCATGTTAATTGCCGGTTTCCCGCAAGATGCGCTGCTCATTGCGGCGCGTATCGCCCCTTTGCTTTCGTGGAACCGCCAGAAATACTCGTATGGACGGGTCGGTGGGTACTCCCTACCCGTCACCAAGCTTTCCGTTCCCCCGCAGCAAACCCCGAAAGACGAGGCGTCATGAACAAAATCCACCACCGGGTTCCAACCACGGAGGAGCCTCACTCTGATCGGACTGCCGACTACCGGCGGCCCCGAATCACGTTCCGGCCCATCGCCGCGTTGGGGTGGCTGTTCGTCACGTTCGTGCTGGCCACGGGGCCGCTGCAGCTCGCCGTTCCGGATCAGAGCGGATCGGCCTACTTCTCTGCCGCCGGCCTGGGCGGGCTCGCCGTCCTCGGGGCAGTGCTCGCCGCGGATCTGCGCCGGGCGCGTTCGATGGCTCTGGCGGGCCAGACGGTCGAGCGGATCGAGGTCGGCCTGCTGCGCGGCCGGGTGGTCGCTTCGGGCGAGGTCGAGACCCCGCAGGGGCTGCGCCGCATCAGCTGGGCGGGTCCGGCCGTGCTCGTGGCCAGCGCACTCGGGCTCGCCGCCGCGGGCGGATTGCTGCTACTCGCGTCCTCTCTCGGATTCCACCTGCTGGGCGCCACCGCCTTGATCACGGCCGCCGGGGTCGCCGCTCTCGGTCTCTCCGAGCTGCTCCCCGCTCCGGGCTCGCCCGGCAGCCAGCTCGTGTTTGCGCGGGCATGGCGGCGCAGCGGCCGGCGTGACACCGCCGTCGTGTCGGCCGCCCGGGCGGGGGTGGGCAGCGGCTGGGCCCTGATCGCCGCCGGGGTCGCCCTGATCCTGTTCGTCAGCCTCGCCGGTATCTGGCTCATCCTCATCGGCGGGATGGCCATCGCCGGATCGCGGCTGACCCTGGCCGGCGCCCAGACCCGCCAGCGGCTGGCAGGGCTGCGAGCCACCGACCTGATGTCCGCTCCCCCGCCGGAGGTCTCCTCGTTCGCGACCGCCGGAGCCGCCTTCACCGACGTGGCGCTGCCGAGCCGGGCCGACGTGCTGATCGTGCGGGAGCCCGACGGCAGCTTCGGCGGCCTCGTCGCGGTCCAGGCGCTCGCGGCTGTGCCCGGCGATGACCGCGAGAGCGTACGGGTGCGCCGGCTGGCCATCCCTCCCGCGGCCATTGCCAGGGTCAGCCCGTCCGAGCCCGTCGAGCAGGTGCTCGACATCATCGCGGCCCACCCCGGCATCGGCATCGCGGTCGTCATCGATGACAACGCCGGCCTCGAGGGTCATGGTGTTGAGGTCGTCGGAATCATCACCCCGGTGGATCTCACCCGCACCCTCTCGCTGCTCAACGCGGCGAATCCGCAGCCACGAAAGAGGCTCTGACGATCCCTGGCGAACTGGTCGAGCCTGAGGGAGGTCGCCAGATGTCGGACAGGACGGTGCCGACGGGCGCTGTCACCAGCATCTCCACCGGCGTCGACCGACTCCGCAAACCCGCGGGGCAGCTGGGGTCGGTCGCTGCCGCGGCGGCGGCGGATGCCGGCGGGCTCGATCCCACCCTGCTCGCCGACTACCTCGAGGTGATCGCCGACGTCGCCGGTAACAACCGGCGGGTCACCCGTTCGGAGCTGAACCGCTTTCGCTTCCAGGGCCGGCGTGCCGCGCTGGAAGGCGTCCCGCTACGGGCGCTCGTCGAGCTCTATCTGACGGCCGCCTGGCGGCTCTGGCGTCACCTGCCGGCGGTACGTGCGGCGACCCGCCAGCCCGATGAGCTCGTGGATGCCGGCGAGGCCGTCCTGCGGGCCGTGGACGAGGTGGTGGCGGCCGGCGTCGAAGGTCACCAGCTGGCCAGGCGCGAGCTGACCCGGCGCGAGGAGGCGGCCCGCCGCGAGCTGTTCGACGACCTCATCTCCGGCCGTTCCGACGCCAAAGGGGTGGTCGCCCGGGCGGCCGACTTCGGGCTCGATCTGGCCGGCCCTCACGCGGTCGCCATCATCGCCGCTAGCCAGCCGTTCGTCGACGGCACCCCGCTCGTCACCCGGCTCGAATCCTCGGTGCTCGGCGTCAAGGGCGACGCGAACGCCCTGCTCGCCAGCAAGGACGGCGCGCTCGTGGTGATCTTCGCGGCGCCCGACGACGACGCGGTCGACTTCGTCGTCCAGCGCCTCTCCCACGAGCTCGGCGGCCCGCCCCAGCACGGGCCTCACCCGGCACGGGCCGATGCCGGCACCCCGGTGCAGCTGCGGCGTCCGTCCGGAGTCGGGCGATGGCAAATCACGCTCGGACGCGCCAGGCCCGGGGCTGCAGGGGTCTTCGCCTCGTACGAGGAGGCGCTCGATGCTCGCGAACTCGCCCTCCGCCTCCGGCTCGACCAGCCGGTCGTCGCGGTCAACGATCTGCTCGTCTACCGCATGCTGCTACGTGACCGCAGCGCCATCGCTGACCTGGTCAACGCCACGTTGCGCCCGCTCACCCAGGCCCGAGGCGGCGCCGCGCCGCTGCTGGAAACGCTGGCGGCGTACTACGAGACCGGCGGCAACACCACCGAGACCGCACGGCGGCTGCACCTTTCGGTGCGCGCGGTGACCTACCGCCTCGAACGGGTCACGGCCTTGACCGGCCACGATCCCGCGAACCCGGCCGACAGGTTCACGCTGAACACGGCCGTGCTCGGTGCGAAACTGCTCGACTGGCCGCGCCAGCCACTGGAGTCCTGACGCCCGTCAGCGCCGGCCGGTCCCCAGATCGCCGGCCTGGCCGATGGCAACCGCGGCCCCCGTCCACGGCCGGGGCGGGACGTCGACCGACCCGGTATCAGGGTCCATGTCATGCGTCCAGCCGGTCTTTTGCGCCGCGCCCTCGGCCCTGATCACGTGCAGCACGGCGTTGATCAGCGCGAGATGGGTGAACGCCTGCGGGAAGTTACCCAGGTGACGACCACTGCGCGGGTCGATCTCCTCGGCGTACAGATCGAGCGGGCTCGCCAGCGAGAGCAACTTCTCGCACAACTCGCGGGCGCGGTTCAGCTCGCCTATCTCGACGAGCGCTGAAACCAGCCAGAACGAGCAGATCGTGAACGTGCCCTCCTCCCCCGTCAGACCGTCGTCGGTCACCTCGGTGCGATAGCGCTGCACGAGCCCGTCGATGGTGAGCTCGTCGGCGATGGCCAGCACCGTGGCGCACAACCGCGGGTCGTCCGGCGGCAGGAAACGCAGCAGCGGCATCAGCAGTAGGGATGCGTCGAGCGCGTCGGTGTCGTAGTGCTGGGTGAAGACACCCCGCTCGGAAATCCCGTTGGCAAGGATGTCGGCGCGGATCTCGTCGGCCACCCCCTGCCACCGCTCGACCAGCTCCGGCTCCTCGCGGATACGGGCCAGCCGCGCGCCCCGATCGAGGGCGACCCAGCACATCATCTTCGAGGAGGTGAAGTGCTTCATCTCGCCGCGAACCTCCCAGATCCCGCGGTCCGGCTCCTGCCAGTACTTGATCGCGCACTCCACCTGGCGGAAGAGGATCGGCCAGAGCCGCTCGTCGAGCCGATCGCGCGAGCGGGTGTGGATGTACACCGAGTCGAGCACGGCGCCCCACACGTCGTGCTGCTGCTGGTCGAACGCGCCGTTACCGACGCGGACCGGCTTGGCCCCTTCGTAGCCGCTGAGGTGCTGCAGGATGTGCTCGTCGAGGGTGCGCTCGCCATCGATCCCGTACATGATCTGCAGCTCGTGATCGCGGTCGGCGATGTCCGCGATGAAGTAGAAGAAGTCGTCGGCTTCCCAGTCGAAGCCGAGCGAGTACAGCCCCCAGAGCGTGAACGTGGAGTCGCGCACCCAGCTGTAGCGGTAGTCCCAGTTGCGCTCACCGCCGGGCGTTTCCGGTAGCGAGGTGGTGGCTGCCGCCACGAGCGCCCCGCTCGGCGCGAAGGTCAGCCCCTTGAGCGTGAGCGCGCTGCGCTGCAGGTAACCGCGCCACGGATGGTCAGGGAAGCGCCCGCGTGCCAGCCAGTGCTGCCAGTGGTGCGCGGTCCACACCATGCGCCGGTAGGCCTCGTCGTAGTCGTACGGCGGCGGGTGCTCGGTCCAGGTCAGGGCCACGAACCGGAAGTCGCCCTCCTTCATCAGCGTGCGAGCGACCGCCTTCGGGCCCTCGAAACCGATGCGCAGGTCGGACGTGAGCCGCAAGGTCACGTCGATCCCCGGCGCGGAGGCCTCGCCCTGGTGGTAGCCGTAATCGGTGTAGTGCCAGTGGGCCGGCTCGCGGCCGTAGTCGAAGAGCGGCTCGCAGTCCATCGTGACCTGCACCTCGCCGTTGACGCACCGGATCGTGCGCAGCAGCACGTGTTCGGCGTCGTAGTCGGTGGGGGCACGGCGGTGGGTGTGGGAGAGCTCGCCCTCGTGGTGCCAGGGGCCGATGAGCAGCGCGTCGCGCACGATGATCCAGCCGGTGGGCGTGCCCCAGCTGGTCTCGAGGATCATGGTCCCGGGCAGGTAACGGCGGGCTACCGGCACCGACATATCCGCCGGGCCGAGCCGGAATCCGCCCGCGCCCCGGTCGAGAATGGAACCGAAAACGCTCGGTGAATCCATTCTCGGCAGGCACATCCACTCGACGCTGCCGCCGGGCGAGACGAGCGCCGTGGCCTCGCAATCTGACAGAAATCCGTAATCGGCGATCGGCGGGAACGGTGAATGCCCGACAAGGGCGTCAGCTGCCTGCTCGGTCGTCATCTCGCTCATGCTGCTCATTCCTGAGGTCGGCCTGCCAGCGTGGACTCGCCCCCATCGGCGTTAACGATCAGGCTTACATGATGGCGCGGTCACTGTTCACAGGCGCGCATAAGACATGCCACGTGAGGGCGACGGCCCGGTCGGCCATAGACCAGACAGGCCTCGAATTGCCAGCTAGCGTAATGGCCCGATGACGGTGTGTAATTTGAGGGTCTAGCGCGCGGGGAGGAATCGCCATGGCGCAGGAACGCTGGGGTGCAACCGGAACCACCGAGACCAAGGGCGACGACCTCCCCCTACCGGGGTCGGTCGTGGGCCTGATGCTCGCCCATGCAGTCGGACGGCCGGTGGCGGGCTTCCCCAGCACCGCCTACGCGGCGACGCTCGAGGATTGGCAGAGCGAGCCCGGAGGGTTGACGGTCGTCGCCGAGGTGAGCGCTGACCCGTCGACCATCGGGATCATCGCCGGACAGAACGTGTGGGTGAGCTTCTCGAGCCCGTCCGACGCACTGATCGTGGTGGCCGCACTGGCCCGGGAGCGGATGGGCGCCCCAGGTCGGGTCGAGTTGACCGGGGTCCGGATGCTGGCCTACGAGCCGCGCCGGCGCAGCCTGCGAGCCGGGCTCACGCGACCGGTACGCCTGTACTCCGGGGGCCACGCCCACCAGGCGACCACGCTCGACCTTTCCCGGGGCGGGTGCCGCGTCTTCACCGAGGATCCGGGAGATCCTCTCGACCCGGGCGCGCCCGGCAACCTGTCCGCCGGCTACGCGCTCGCGGTGTCCGTCGAACTCGACGATGGTCTCGTGCTCGAGGCAGATGCGCTGGTCGTCCGCGCCGACGGGCCTGAGCTGGCGCTGCGCTTCACCGGGCTGGCAGCGACGGATGCCGCTGGGGTGGACGCCGCCGTCTTCCGCGAGCTGGTGCGTGCCGAAAGTTGACCCGACCGAAGCACGCTCGCATGTGAGCGTTCCGGCGCTGCCGTGGCCATCCGCGCCACCATCGTGCTCAAAACGGTGCGCAGCTCGGCGGTCACCTCAGCCGGATCGCTGCCCGCAGGCGCAGGTAGCGGGGCGCCGAACTCGATGTGGATCTGCGCGTGCCGGGCACGGCGCCAGCTCAGCGGGATCCCCTTGGTGATGACCCTTTGCCCGCCCCAGACCAGCACGGGGATGAGCGGCACGCCGGTGTCGGCGGCGAGCCCGGCAGCGCCCTTCTGCAGCGGGAGCAACTCCGTCGACACGCTGACGGCCGACTCCGGGAAGACCCCGATCAGCTCGCCGCGGCGCAGTGCCCGGCGCGCCATCCGATACGCACCGGCGCCGGCCGCGCGATGCACCGGGATGTGCCGCATGGCCCGCAGCAGCGGCCCGGCGATCGGGTGGGCGAAGGCAGCGTCGGTGACGAGGAAGCGCGTCAGCCGGCGGTGGCGACGCCACACCGCGTCCTGGACCAGCGCGAAATCCAGGTAACCGAAGTGCGTGACGGCCAGCACGGCGCCACCCGAGCGCGGCACGTTGGCCCCGCCATGGACGTCGCGCCGCAGGTCCAGCAGCCGAAACAGGGCCCTGCCGAGCGCGATGGCCAGCCGGTAGACCCGGTCTTCGCGCCTTCGCATGCTTCATATTCGCGTGCGGGCCGCCTGCAGGTTGGTGCCGCGGCTCGGCTGACCAAGAATTCGAGGAAACGCACGCTTCCGGGGGTCGAAAAGCGTGCGTTTCCGCGAATTCTTGGCGTCCCGGCCGCTGCTTCGTGGGGGTCAGTTCGAGTTCGTGGCCTTCGCGTGCAGGTTGACCGTCCAGGTGGTGTCGGCCGGCTCCTGCGCGTAGATCCGTGGAGTGTCGGGCCCGTCCACCTCGAGCAGGTCAATGACCAGCGATAGTGGGATGCCCTCTTTCAAGCAGGCCATGGGGTCAAGCATGTCGAGCCTCCTCGTCTCCACCGATCCCCGAGGCCCAACCGGCTACGGACTAGTTACTTCGGACTAGTCCGCGATCGACTTGAGTTCCATCGGCGCGTCGCGACCAGACATACGCCAGCACGCAGGCGGTCTCGACGACCGTGACCAGCGCGCCCCAGCCGCCGCCGACCGAGACGTTCTCCAGCGCGGAAACCCCCACGATGACGAGCACGGCCAGCGCCGCCACCAGAGCCACCGGCCGCGCTCCACGAACAGCTGCGTAGGCCCTGGCCAGAGCACGATCGGCGGACGTCGGCTGGCGCCAGGCCCGGACCGCTGCCAGGGCGGCGATCGCCGCGATCCCGCCGAGGCCGAGCACGTAGCCCATGGCCGTGTGCACCTGGGTGGTCGAGTGCGGCACGGCCGCCGCCCAGCTGGCCAGGCTGAGCACCACGAATGGCCACACCGAGCGGGTCGCGAGCAGCAGCGGAGCTGCGAGCAGCAGGTAGTAGTGGTGCCACACGATTGGTGAGGCGAACAGCGCAGCGACCACCGCAGCGCCGAAGACCAGCACCTCACGGCCACCACCGGCCGGCCCCCGGCGGTACTGGTATCCGGCCGCGCCCAGCAGCAGCATCGCGATGCCCGTGGCGATCACCGTGGCCAGCACGAGCGAGGCGTGCCAGTGGATGAGCAGCCCGGACAGGCCCGCCGCATGCGGTGCCTCGAGCCCACTGAGCACATGCAACATCGAGGCATACGCGCTGGTACCGAGCGGACCGAAGGTGAAACCGGCCACCAGCACCACGCCCGTCACCGCCGCCGCGATGGCTGCGGCGCGGTAGCGGCGCGACAGCAGCAGCCACCCGAGAACCGGCCAGAGGAAGAGCTTGCAAATGATCAAGGCGGCGACCGCCAACCCGGCGACTATCGGCCGATCCCGCCAGCGCCAGGCCGCGATCAGGCCGAGCAGGAGCCAGGGATTCACCGAACCGTCCTGCAGCCCGATCACGGCCGCCGAGGACAGCAGCACCAGGGCCGCGATCAGCGGCTGGCCCGGCCGCGCCCACCAGCAGGACAGCCCGATAGCGAGCAACGACGCGATGGCGTAGACCAGGTGACTGACTCCCCCGATGGCCGACAGCGGGACGAACCACCAGGCGACCGCCAACGGGTAGACAAACGCGGCATTGGTGCGGATCGTCTCGCTGTGGGTGCTCGAGTACGGGTCATGGCCATGCAGCACTGCCTGACCGGCGCGCAGGAAGACGTCCAAGTCGACCTGCCGGATGGGTGCGACGAAGGCCACATAAATGGCCACGCCGAGCAGCACGAGCGCCCCCGCAGCCAGCCAGCGGCGCTGCGGAGGGGCGGCGATCATCGGCGACCGCGGCCGGCTCAGAATGGTGGCAGACATCCGCCATCCGCAGGACTCGAGACGCCGCCGCCGCCGAGCGAGAATCGGCTGACGACCGTGACGTCACCGGTACCGGAGCTGGTGACCGAGGTCCATCCCTCGGCGGTCGAGTTGATGCACGCCGGCGCATCCCCCACGACCGTCCAGTACGGGTTGCTGTGGATGCGCACCAGCGCGTTGCCCGGCTCATTGAAGTGCAGCGTGAACGTGTCGGCCGTGAGCGACTTCATGGTGGCCGGCCCGGTGGTCAGCCCGTCGGAACCGCTCACCGCCCACAGCTCCCAGTTGGCGTCGTGCCAGACCGGTTTGAGGTAGGAGGGCTTGCTGCGAATGACCTTCAGCTCACCCTCGCTGGAGGGATCCAGCGGCTCGCTCGGCAGCGCGACCCACCGCACGCCGTTCTCGACCAGCCACTCGTGGTAGGTGGCCTGGTTGAGGTCCTTGGAGTAGAGGATCGCGTTGTAGCGCAGGTCGAGCTGGCGCTCCCAGCCGCGCGCGAGCGGCATGGCCGGGGCGACGTAACGCGCCTCCCAGTGCGTGCGCGTGAAGGGCACCTCGAGCCGTCCGAACGGCTGGTCGTGGCCCTTCAGGTAATTGAGCAGGCCGGTGTAGTACGTCGACTTGGCCGCCGGATCACCGCGGCTGGCCAGCGCGGGCACGATCGGCTCGAAGTGCCAGATCAGCAGCGGCACGAGCACGAGACCCGCCCAGACCCGGCGGTTGCGAAGCGCGATCATGGCAACCGGGACGGCCAGGAGGCTGCCGGGCCGCGCGAGGTTTCCACCGATCGGATTCGGGACGATGAACAGCGGAATGGCGATCAGCGCGTAGATGACCAGCGCCCGCCGGATGACCACGGAGGCACGCGGCACGAGCACGAGCCCGATGATCGCCACCAGCAGCACCGCGATCAGCGTCGACACGGGGAAGGGGAACGTTCCCTGCTCCGGGAACATCAGGACGGCGATCGCGCCGATCATCGCCCCGCCCAACGGGAGCAGCGAGCGCAGCGACTTGGTGCGTAGCCAGGCGACAGCCGCGAGCAGCAGAAAGAAACCGGCGAGCGGGCTCGCCAGCGAGGTCAACGTGGCCGACAGGATCGCCCGGCGCGGGCGGTGCATGGACACCTGCAGCAGCGCGAGAACGGCGAACGCCAGCCCGACTGCGAACGCCATCCGGCCAACCACCAGGTTTTCCACCATGGCGGCGGAGAACGCCAGCAGGGCCAGCCGGTGCTGACGGCCCGTCTCACGCCTGATCAGCAGCGTTGCCCAGAAAGCGGTGAGGGTGCACGCACCGAGCCCGACCGTTCCGGACCCCAGGATCCCTGCCAGCGGCGGAAAAAGAACGCTGTACCCGAGTACGGTGTGGCCGCCGTACCACTGCGTATTCCATATCGTGAAACCGAAATGGTGGAACAGCCACACCCGGTAGGCCTCGGCTGGAGTGTCGGACCCCGTCAGGTGAAGCGCCAGAGGTAGGCAACACACCAATGGGGCTACGAGCCAGGGATACTGGCCAAAACCACGCACGACGCGGAGGAGGATCGACATCAGCGTCGACTTCAGCCACGTCAGCGGCGTCACCGGGGCGGCAGTGACCGCCAGTGGCGCTGCCGCGGTCGTCACAGACGACTGCCCGCTGTCGGCCTCCGACAGGTCGAGGACGGTCACCAGTGCACTGTCCTCTCTGACCCGCGCCGCGCGGCGGCACCCCGTTCGGCGTGGCGAGATATTCGCGTTTGCCGGCTTCGGCCTGCTGCTCGGGTTTGCTGTCGTGGTCTCGTGGGGCCGGCTCGGTCCCGAACCGGGTTCGCGGAATCCGACGAGCTGGCTCGGGATGCTTGCCGTCGTAGCCCCTCATAATGCCAGGACCGCCGACTACCTGCTGGTGCTCGTCCCCGCGCTTTTTCTGCTGACTCTCCTGTGGTGGCTGCTGCTGCGCCTGGCCGCCGCCCAGCGGCTGCAAGCCAAGGCAGCGGCGCTGGTCGCGGGGTGCTGGGGATTGCCGTTCGCGATCGGCCCCGTCATCGGCAGTCGTGACGCCTATGCGTACGTCGCGCAGGGCGAGCTGGCGCGGCGCGGGCTGGACCCGGCCAACGCCGTGGTCAGCCGTCTCGGGCCTGGAGTGCTGCTGTCGGCCGTCGATCCACGCTGGCGGGAAACGCGCCCGCCGTACGGCGGGGTTGCGGTGGCGATCCAGAAGGCTGCCGCTTCGGCCGGCCGGCCGGTGCTCTCGCTCCTCATCCTGCGTGCCGTCGCACTGATCGCCGTGGTCGTGCTGGTGGCGGTGGCCGCCCGAATGGCCAGCCCGTCCAGCCGGCCGGCCGTCGTCGTCGCGATCGCCGCCAACCCGCTGGTCCTGGTGCACCTGGTCGCCGGCGCCCACCTCGACGCGGTGGCTGCGGCGCTGCTGATCGGCGGGCTCGCACTCGCGCAGTCCGGCCACACTCGCAGCGCGGCGCGCCGCTGGCTCGCGATCGTGCTCTGCACGCTCGGTGCGATGGTGAAACTGCCGGTGGCGCTCGGGGTCGCGTACCTGTCGCTGTGCGCACTCCTGGCGGCAGGCCCGACCATCACCGCTCGGCTGCGCAGCCTGGCTACTGACCTGAGTGCGGTGGCGTTCGCCGTCGGGCTGTCGGTGATGCTCAGCGGCTGCGGGCTGGGCTGGCTGCACAACTTCGGCACGCCCGGACGGCTACGTACCGGAATCGCTCCGCCCGACATCGTGACCAACCTCATACGCGGGCTGGGCTGGCTCATCGGCCTGCACCCCAGCGACGCCGGATTGCTGTCGGCGGCCCGAGCAGTCGCCGCCGCCGCAGGGGTCGCGCTGGCGTTCATCCTGCTGCGCCCCCGTCGAAGCAGGTCAGCGAATGCGTGGCGGCCACCCACGCGCGACCGTCTCGGGCTCGCCCTGCTCGCGCTCGGACTGCTCGGTCCGGTGCTCTACGGCTGGTACCTCGCCCCCGCGCTGCCGCTGCTGGCACTTGCCGCCGCCCGGCCCCCGTCCACGCGCGGGCTGGCTGTCGGGGAGATCTCGCCGGCCGTCGCGTCGTGGACGATCGTGCTGCTCTCGGCGGTGCTCACGTTCGCCACCATCCCGAGCCTCGGCCCGATCTGGTCGATGCTCGGGGCACATCCCCTCGTCATCGTCGGCGCCTGCGTCGGTACGGCCCTGCTCGCGGGGGGTTCGCTGCTGGTGCTGAGCAAGGCTGTCGCCAGGTTGCGGGCGGCTCGGCTCGAGCAGCACGCCCGGCTGACGCGGCCGGCACCCTCGGTCTAGCTGCAGGACCGATCTGCCATGCTGGCTCCCGTGCCAGAGACTCACTTCACGCCCAGGGGGCAGCGCTGAGTGCCTCCGCAGAAGACCCGCTGACGCCTGAGGCAGCGAGCGGGCTGCAGCGCTGGCTGTCCTCCCGGCTTCACGGCGGGGAGGGTCTGGCCATCAGCAACATCTCCAAACCGAGCAGCGGCTTCTCGGCGGTGACCCTGCTCATCGATCTCACGGGGTCGGACGGGGCCGCCGCGCGCCGGGTAGTCGCCCGTATCGAGACACCCGATCCGCCGGTCTATCCGCGCCAGGCCCCTGACCATCCGGACAACCCGGGTGACGTCGAGGTGGCGCTGCAGTACCGGGTGATGGAGGCGCTGCACAAGGCCGGTGGCATCCCGCTCGCCCCGCTCGTGGGTTACGAGGCCGACACCGCGCTGCTGGGCCAGCCGTTCTTCGTGATGGATTACGTCTGCGGCGACGTGCCGACCGAGAGCCCGCCGTACCCGACGGAAGGGTTCTTCACCAGGATCGACCCGGCGACGCGGACGAGCATGCTGCGCAATGGACTCGCCACGTTGGCCACGCTCCACACCGTGCCGTGGCGCGAGCTGGGATTGGAGTGGCTCATCCCGCCGGGCACCGAGCCGGGCACCGCCGCGCAGCTGGCGCTGTGGCGGCAGTACGCCTCCGACGAGCTCGCCGGACGCGAGCACCCGCTGATGGAGTCGGCCTGGCAGTGGCTGCAGCGACGGATGCCGGCCAAGCGCGAGCCCGGTCTGGCGTGGGGCGATCCTCGTCCCGGCAACATCATCTGGCGCGATGGCGAGGTCGCCGCGATCACCGACTTCGAGGCAGCGTCGATCGCGCAGCCCGAGCAGGACCTCGGCTGGTGGCTGATGTTCGACCGCACGATGCACGAGGTGGTCGGTGCCGAGCGGCTCCCGGGCGATCTCACCCGCGACGAGCAGTGCGAGCACTACGCGCGGGTCAGCGGCCGCGATGTCAGCGACATCCGCTGGTATGAGATCTTCGCCGCCGCGCGTTACTGCGCGATCGTCGTGCGGGTGATGAACCGGGCGGTGGCGCGCGGGATGCTCCCGCCGGATCAGACCATCTGGTTGAACAACCCGGCTTCCGACGCGCTCGCCGCACTGATGGACGGCTAAGCCGGCCGCACCCAGGAGCGCGCGAAGGATTAGTCCGTACGGGCGTATGCGGGCGCAGTGGCGAGACCGATGCATGTGAAGTCGGCGGCGCTGGTGAGACCGGACCTCCGGTGGGCGATCTTCGGGGGATTAGCCACCGAGGGGAATCGGCCCGCCAGTCCGCCGCGGGGGCCTGGCAGGCTCGCGGGAAACCGCGCGCTTGCTGATAGACCGGCGGCTCAACGCAAAATGGGGCGTTTAATGCCGCCCTTGATCAGCCCGATGGCCGCAGCCACCGGGCTGATCCCTTTAGGCGGAAGGCGGCTGCGGATCGCCAGGGCCGAGCTGCGGCGGCGCGTTTCGGTTGGCACCGTCATCGGGCTCGGTGTCGAACGTGGAGCCGGTGCCGAGACCGTCGGTCACCGCACGCAGGATGGCAAGGCCCTGGGAGGCCAGCGCGGCGACGGTGCCGTTGAGCCCCTCGGCGCCGTTCAGGACGGTCAGATTGGCGTTGGACAGGCCGTCCGCCGCCGCGGTGATCATCTGGGGCAGCTGGGAAATGATCAGCTGGTCGAGGGCGATCCGGCCCTCAGCTGACGCCGCCTCCGCGGACATCCGGGTGCGGTCGGCATCGGCCCTGGCCAGCGTGCGGATGCGCTCGGCCTCGGCCTGAGCGGGCTTGACGATCTCGGCCACCAGCTGGGCCTCGCGCAGCTCGGCGTTCTTCGCGGCGACCTTGGCCTGCTCGACGAGCACGTCCTGCTGGGCCTGCGCCGCGGCGAGCGGACCGGCCTGCGCCGCCCGGGCCTGGGCCTGGTCGATCTCGGACTGGTAGGACGCGCGGGCGACGGCCGTCTCGCGCTCGTACTCGGCCTGCTTGGTCAGCGATTGCTGCTTGGCTTCGGCCGACGCCTGGTCAGCCCTCGCCTGGGCGATCTGCGCCGCCTGGTTAACAGTCGCCTGGTGAGGCGCCGCCAGCGCGGCGATGTACCCGGAGCCCCGGTCGTCGATGGACTGGATCTGCAGCGAGTCGACCGCGAGCCCGATCTTCGCCATCTCCGTCTTCGAACCGTCGAGGACCTGCTCGGCCAGGGTCTGGCGCTCGCGAATGATGTCTTCCACCGTCATCGAACCGACGATCGAGCGCAGGTGGCCGGAGAAGATCTGACCGGTCAGCGTCGACATCTGATCCTGGTCGGCCAGGAAACGACGAGCGGCGTTCGAAATGGACTCCTGGTCGTCGCCCACCTTGAACGCGATCACCGCACGTACCAGCAGCGTGATGCCCTGCTGGGTGACGCACTCCTCGGTGACCAGCGACTCCTGCATCGCCAGCGTCAGGAACGACACGCGCGACCGGATGGGCATGACGAACGCCCCGTGCCCGGTGACGATCTTGACGGGCAGCGGATTGTTGCCCTTCTGTCGGCCACCGGAAATGAGCATGGCTTGGTTGGGCGCCGGAACGTGCCACCCGAACATCGCTTCTCCTTCGCCTGTGAGGGATTCGCCTACTCGCACAACGGGTCGGACGTCTGCAGCTCCTGCGGCCACGGCCAGGGCACGACGTCAACCGATCGCTCGCCGCGCGAGTGGACGACGAGCACGTCGGTATCGCGCTCGATCTCGGTGTCGGCGTAGGCGATGAACGCCTCGCTCCCCCCACGCACCCGTACCAGCACCTCGCCCGGCCCCCCGCCGCCGCGCACTCGAACGATGACCCGGCCCACCTTGCCGGTCACCTCGAGGTCGACCACCCCCGCCACGTTAGCCGCCGGAGATCATTCGCGCAGACTGACCTGTGGACTCAGGCGGAGAGCGCTTCCCTCGACTCCACCGCGCCGACCAGCAGCGCCAGCGCGGCACCGGCGTCGGCTCGATGGGCAGCGTTCAGCGGCAGGCTCTGCTCCCAGGTGTGCAGGTCGGCGTTGACCGCCTCGGCCAGGCGCCCGCCCTCAGCGGTGAGGGAGACGACGATGCGCCGCCGGTCGTCGCGGTCGGCCGACCGCCGCAGCCAATCGGCCGCCTCGAGCCGGTCGAGCGTGAGGGTCATCCCACCGGTGGTCCGGCCGAGGACGGCGCACATGTCGGTCGGACGTCCGCGCCCACCGGGCGAGCGGCGCACGACGCCGAGCACCAGGTAGTCGGCAAAGGCGATGCCGTGCGAAGCGGCGATCCGCTCGAGTTCGGCGTCGACCAGCAGGGCCAGCCGGGTCAGCGGGCTGAGCAGGCCGAGTTCGGGAGGCAGCGCCAGCGCGTCCCGCAGTCCGGACGGACGTGATGGAGCGGTGGTACCTCCAGCGCCTGCAGCGCTCACGCAGTGATCCCGAACCGTTCGAGCCCGTACGCCTTGATCGCGTTGCCCCGCAGGAACTGCCAGCACTCGTGCTCGTTCAGATCCGCACCGGCACACAGCCGGTGAGCCACCTCGCGCGAGCGCGGGAAGGTGCCGTCGCTGTGCGGATAGTCGGTCTCGAACAGGATCGACTCCATGCCCACGGCATCGCGGGCGACGAGGCCGTGCTGGTCGTCGAAGATGCAACCCCAGATCCGGCCGCGGGCGTAGCTGCTCGGCGGGTTGGGCAGGTCGAGGTCGCCGACGCCTTCCTTCCAGACCAGGTCCATGCGCTCGAGCAGGTACGGCAGCCACCCGATCTGGCTCTCGGCCCAGGCGACCTTGAGCTTCGGGTAGCGCACCAGCGTGCCCGAGAAGACCCAGTCGACGACGGAGCCCTGCGCGTTCTGCGACGACAGCGCCATCGAGGTGGACAGCGGCGCGTCGGGGCTGGTGGTGGGCATCGTGGAGGACGAGCCGATGTGCATGGAGATGGTCGAGTCGGTCTCCTCGCACGCGGCCAGGAAAGGGTCCCACTTGCCGGAGTACAGGCTGGGCAGGCCGAGCTTGGTGGGGTTCTCGGAGAACGCGACCGCGTGGGCCCCCTTGCCGGCGCAGCGACGCACCTCGGCGGCAGCCAGGTGCGGGTCCCACAGCGGGATCAGGGTGAGCGGGATGAGGCGGCCGCGGCCGTCGCCGGCACACCACTCGTCGATCATCCAGTCGTTGTAGATCTGCAGGCACAGCAGGGCAAAATCCTTGTCGGACCGCTCGGCGAAGCCCTGGCCGGCGAAGCGCGGGAAGATGTTCGGGTAGTTCAGCGCCGCCTCGACGTGGTTGGTGTCCATGTCGGCAAGGCGGTCTTTCTGGTTGTACGTGCCCGGCCGGAAGTCCTCATAGGTGGCGCCGACGTTGCTGACGTCCGAACGCTTGTAGCCGGCCGGGCCGTGCAGCAGGCCGGTCGGTACGACGAGGTCGTCGAACAGCCAGACGTCGGTCCAGTGCCCGTCGGGGGCGTCGCGCACGAAGCCGTAATGGCCGCCGGTGAACTCCAGCCGGACCCGCTCGCGAACCGTGCGGGGCCCCCGGTCGCGCAGGCTCGGCGGGAGCTCGCGCTGCCAGAGATCGCGGGGTTCCATCACGTGATCGTCGACCGAGATGATCAGCGGGAGGTCTTCGGCGCGAGGGGTCGTCATCGGGCGGCACCTTTCGGCGGGTTGGTTCGGTGGCGGGTTCACGGGCCGGGACTCGGCTCAAACGGGACGGGCTCAGGGGTGGACCCGCTGGCCCGGCGCAATTAGCTTTGTGCAAAGCTACGCGCGACATAGCCATCCGGCAAGAGCCACCACCGACGCCGTCGAGCAAGGGAGCACGCGTGACAGCCGCCGCGACACCCCCCACCGATTCCCCGCGCATCCCGGGCAAGGAGCCGATCTTCCGGTCGCTGGACGACCCGGACATGAATTGGCAGCAGGTCAAGCGCCAGCGCAACGCCGACGGTTCGGAGTCGTGCGTCTGGGAGAAATGGTTCGCGTTCTCGCCCGACCCGCAGTACCTCTCGCTGTACGCGCGCTACGACCCAGGGATGATCGTGCGGCGCCACGGCCATTTCAGCCCGCACGTCGTCTACATCATCAGCGGCGAGGCGTGGTTCGGCGACCACCGCTGTCCCGCCGGCACGCATATCGAACTTCCGCAGGGGGCCGCGTTCGGTCCGATCCGAGCGGGCGCCGAGGGCTGCGTGATGTTGGAGGTCATGATGGGCGACCCGCGCTCCTGGGGCGACCAGCCCGAGACGCTCGAACGCGTACGCGACGAGCACGGGGTCACGCCACTGCCGGACGTCGACCTGGAGTACCCGCCGTGGCTCGAGGACCTGCGCAGCCATTGGACCCCGGACGCGCCGACGGCCTGACCGGGCGGCGCGGAAGCGACGTAGCCCACACGTTCCGGCCGGCGTGCTGACCGTTGGCCTCCCGTACTTTGGGAGGCAAAGCATTTCAGGCGTCTCTCGGGGGTCCCCCGCGGGCTTTGTGACGGGACGGGAGGCGCATGGCAGTCCTGAGCCGCACCAGCCACCCGCGGCTCGATCCGTACGTGCGCCGCGTAGGCCTGGTGACCGTGCTGGGCTCGGTCATGTCAGTGCTGGACACCACGATCGTGAACGTCGCGCTGGACTCGCTGGCGACCAGGCTGCACACCACCATCTCGACGATCCAGTGGGTGGTCACCGGCTACCTGCTGGCGCTCGCGGCCACGGTGCCGGTCAGCGCGTGGGCGGCCCGCCGCATCGGGATCAAGCGGCTCTACCTGATCTCGCTCCTCGTCTTCACCCTCGGATCGGCGCTTTGCGGGCTCGCCTGGTCGTCCGGCTCGCTGATCTTCTTCCGCGTGCTGCAGGGCATCGGCGGCGGCATGATCATGCCCGTCGGGCAGATGATCATCGTCCGCACGGCCGGCAGGGAGAACCTCGGCCGCGTGATGGGCGTGCTCGCCACCCCGACCGTCATCGCGCCCGTCCTCGGCCCGACGCTCGGGGGGGTCCTGCTGCAGTCGTTCGGCTGGCAGTGGATCTTCCTGATCAACGTGCCGATCGGCGTCGTCGCGCTGGGCTACGGGCTCCGGGTGCTTCCGCACGACGTGCCGGAGGAAGCGGGCAAGCTCGACGTCGCCGGTCTGCTGCTCGCGGCCGTAGGCACCGTCTCGCTGATCTACGGGCTGTCCGACGCAGCCCGTACGGGCAACCTGACCCGCCCCGGATCCGGCGGTGCCATCGCGCTGGGCCTGCTGGCTCTCGCGGCGTTCGTGTGGTGGTCGCTGCGCTCGGATGCCCCGGTGCTCGATCTGAAACTCTTCCGCCATCGCGGCTACGCGGCGGTGGCCGTCGCGTCGCTCACCACCGGCGCGGCCATGTTCGCCTCGATGGTCATCTCGCCGCTGTACTTCCAGCTCGTGAGGGGCGAGGACGCCACCCACACCGGATTGCTCCTGGCCCCCACCTCGATCGGGGTCGCGATGGTCATCGGCGCCGCCGGGCGGGCCACCGACCGCTTCGGTGGCGGCCGGGTCGCCGTGACCGGGCTGCTGATCGGGTGCGCGAGCCTGCTGCCGTACACGATGTTCGACGAGCACACGCCGTACCCGCTGATCATCGGCGTGAGCGTGATCCGCGGCGTCGGCTTCGGCGCCATCGGCCTGCCGCTGTTCGCTGTCGCGTTTTCCATGCTCGAGGAAGATCAGATACGCGACGGCAGCGCCCAGCTCAACATCGTCCAGCGCATCGGCGGGTCGTTGGGAACCGCCGTCGCGACGGTGATCCTGCAGCAGGCCCTCACCCACCACGCCCGCACCCCGGGTGGTGAGGCGGCAGCCTTCCGGCACACGTACTGGTGGCTGTTCTTCGTCGGCGTCTTCGCGCTCGCGCCCGCCATCTGGCTCCTGCTCGTCGAACGCCGATCCCGTGAACACGCCCCGGATTCGAGAGCCGCGACGAGTGCGGCGCTCGAATCGGCATTGGAGGTGCTGTAGATGCCCACTTCCCCGGCGGCTCCCCAGGCCGCGCGTCCCCGCGCCGGAACGGACGTCGATCCGAGGACGCAAGCCATCGCCACCGTCCGCAGTGCGGTCGGCGAGCTACTCGGCGCCGAACGCCGGCTGCGCGCCCGCGATCAGCAGCGCCGCGACCGGATGACGTATGCGCAGACGCGTGCCCTCATCGCGCTCGCCGACAGCGGCGGTACGGCCGCCGACGTCAGCGCGGGGCAGCTGGCGAAGGCCGCGGATCTGCACCCGGCGACGGTCACGGCCATGCTGGACCTGCTCGAAGAGGAGGGGCTGGTCGTGCGCCGCCGCTCCGATGCCGACCGCCGCTGCGTGCTCGTCGCCCTCACACCCGAGGGTCAGTCGTTGCTGGAACGCAAGCGGGCCGAGTGGAGCGACCAGTGGGGCGAGATGCTGGCCGAGGTCGACACCCAGGACATGGAGACGGCGGCTCGCGTCATCCGGCGGCTAACTGCGATCTTCTCCGGCCTGTGAGCCGACGGCCGCCTCGCTGATCACGTCGGGGATCGAGGGGACCGGCAGCGGCGCCTGTTTGTGCCGCAGCTGCCACTCGAGCCTGGCGTAGGACCCGAAGCCGATCGGGATCGGCAGCCAGAAGCTGATCAGCCGGAACGCGATCACCCCCAGCAGGGCGACGGCCTTCGTGGTGCTGAACGCGACGAGCGTCGGCACCAGGATGCCCTCGACGATTCCCAGGCCGCCCGGGGTGATCGGGATGGCGGCGGCCACGTTCGCGAGCCCGTACGACACCAGCAGGCCGACCGGCCCGAGAGTGTGACCGAAAGCGCGCACGCAGCACCAGAGCGCGAACGCCTCGAACAGCCAGTTCACGGCCGCCCAGATGATGACCCGGAGCAGGAACCGGCGGTCGCCGACCAGCCGCCGCACGGTGCCCGCCAGCGTCGAGATGAGCCGCGCGCCGCTCTCGGCGTCGACCTTCGGCAGGCGCTCCAGCGTGCGCACGACCGTACGCGTGAGCCACCCTTCCGAGCGCGCCACCAGGGCCGCCCCGATGCTCGCCACCAGGATCAGTGCCAGCCCCACCGCGGCGATGGGGGCGTAAAGCGGGTTGTTCCCGTGCGTCACAAGCGCGGCGATCAGGGCCCCGCCCAGCATCAGGTTGAGCACGACCGCGGAGCCGACCGTCTGCAGTGCCTTCCCGGTAACGGCCCGGTCGGACGGGACGCCGGAGCGCGTCAGCAGCCGGTAGCCGAGACCGATGCCGACCGCCGATCCGGCGGGCACCACGTGGCTGACCGCAAGTGTCGCGAGGTCGACGCGCAGCAACTGGCCGTACCCCACACCAGGAGCATCGAGCGCGACCTGGCTGAGGCGGGCGTACGCGAGCAGCGACAGGACCTGCGCGGCCAGTCCGGTCGCCAACCAGACCGGCGAGATCCCGCTGAGCTTGTGGAGCGCCTCCCGGGCGCCGGCGATCTGCGGCAGCAGGGCGAATTCCACGACTGCCGCGACGATCATCAGGCGAATGGCCGGGGACCCGATGCGGCGCAGAACGGTCCACCAAGGGTGGCGAGGCCCCTCGGTGGATTCTTGCGAGGCGAGGCTCGCCCGTTCTTGCGACATTTCTTCCACGTTAGATGCTGCCTGTACGGCAGCTGAGCACATTAGCCCGTCCGCTCCCCGCGCCCCTTCCGATGCCCCGGCCAGCCTCACGGTCGATGGGGCCGGTCCAGCGTAGGTTTCTCCGGTGGCGGTGCCGGCAAGAGAGCCATCAAAGGTCGATAGACGCAGCTTCCTGGGAATGCTCGGAGTCGGCGCGCTGGCCGCCTGCTCCAGCGCGGGCTCGGGCTCCACCCCGACCTCGCCCACGCGCGTTCCCTCCAGCACCCCGCCGCCCTCGTCTGCCGGCCCGCCGAACTGGGCCGCGTTGCGTAACAAGCTCTCCGGAACGCTCGTGCTTCCCGACGATCCGGCGTATGCCGTCTCCCGGCAGCTCTACGACTTCCGCTACGACTCCATCCGCCCGCAGGCGATCGCCTACTGCGAGTCCCCCAGCGACGTGCAGAACTGCCTCGAGGTGGCCCGCGCGTCGGGCATCACCCCGCGCCCGCGCGCCGGCGGCCACTCCTACGGCGGCTGGTCGACGGGCGACGGACTGGTCATCGACGTGACCCGGATGGCTGCGATCAACGCCGCGAACGGCACCGCGACGATCGGGGCGGGGGCGCGGCTGGTCGACGTCTACGCGGGGCTGGCCGCAGCCGGCGCCGCCCTCCCGGCGGGGTCCTGCCCCACGGTGGGAATCAGCGGCCTGACGCTCGGCGGCGGGCAAGGAGTCGTAGGCCGCTCGTTCGGGCTGACCTGCGACCGGCTCACGTCGGTCGACGTGATCACCGCCGACGGAACGCTGCGGCACTGCACGGCGGGCAGCGGCGGGCTGGACGGTGACCTGTTCTGGGCGAGCCAGGGAGGCGGCGGCGGGAACTTCGGGATCGCCACGGCGTTCACGTTCACCACGGTGGCCACCCCGTCGATCGTCTCCTTCGCGCTCAGCTGGCCGTGGTCGGCGGCCGCCGACGTGATCGCCGGATGGCTTTCGTGGGCTCCGGGCGCGCCTGACGAGATCTGGTCGACGCTGCTGCTGATCGCCCACCCCGGGGGCACCGGAGCACCCGGCCCGAACATCCGGATCAGCGGCGCGTACAACGGCAACGCGTCGGCGGCCGCCGGGCTGGTGAACGGCCTGATCAGCGCCGTGGGCAGCCAGCCGTCAAGCAACTCCTCGTACACCCAGCCGGATTACCTGTCGGCGATGCTCTACGAAGGCGGCTGCGCCGGGCTCACCGTCGAGCAGTGCCACCTGCCCACCCAGACCGCTGGCGGGCAGCTCACCCGCAAGCCCGGGATCGGCGCCTCGGACTACGTGACGACCCCGCTGTCGCCGGAGGGCATCGGGGTCATCGTCGATTTCGTCAACCAGCGCCAGAACGACCCGCGCGTCGGCGAGGGCGGTGCCCAGTTCGACGCCTACGGCGGCGCGATCAATCGGGTGGCCCCGAACGCCACGGCGTTCCCGCACCGCAACGCGCTCGCCGGCATCCAGCGCAGCTCCTCGTTCTCGATGGCCGACTCCCCCGCCGTGATCCAGGTCGGACGCACCTGGCTCGACGAGTTCACCAAAGCGTTGCGCCCGTACGTCAGCGGCGGTTCGTACGTCAACTACCAGGATCCGGATCTGGCGAACTTCGCCGAGGCGTACTACGGCTCGAACCTGAAGCGGCTGCAGGGCATCAAACAGCAGGCGGACCCCGACCGGCTCTTCACCTTCCCGCAGGTGATCTAGCGGCCGGTCTGCTCACCGCTCCCCAGCGCGGACAACCGGCCGGCGAGGTAGCTGCGTTCGACGGCGTTGTCGGTCAGCATCAGCGCCTCCTGGTAGGCGTGGCGAGCCTGATCGGCGCGGCCGAGGCGGCGCAGCGAATCAGCGCGGGCAGCAGGCAGGTAGGCGTAGCCGGCGAGCTGCTCGAGCGCACCGAGCTTGTCGAGCTCCGCAAGCCCCTCCTCCGGGCCGGCAGCGAAGCCGACCGCGACGGCCCGGTTGAGCGCGACCACCGGCGAGGGCCAGCGCACGAGCAGCGCGTCGTACAGGCCGACTATCTGCAACCAGTCCGTCGTCTCCCAGGTCGGCGCCTCGGCGTGGACGGCGGCGATCGCGGCCTCGAGCGGAAACCGCCCCGGCCGCGCCGACAGCGCTTCCTTGGCCAGCGCGCACCCCTCGGTGATGGCGGCCCGGTCCCAGCGTCCGCGGTCCTGGTCGGCCAGCAGCACGAGGTGACCGTCGGCGTCCATCCGGGTGGCGCGCCTGCTGTCGGTCAAGAGCAACAGGGCGAGCAGCCCCGTCACGTCGGCGTCGGACGGGAGCAGGTCGTGCAGCATCCGGGCCACGTCGAGCGCGCGCTCCACCAGGTCGACGCGCACCAGCGAGCCGCCGGTGGGCGCGGTGTGACCGGTGGTGAACAGCAGGTGCACGACTGTGAGTACTGCCCCGATCCGGGTCGGCAGCTCGACCGCCGGCGGGACGCGGTACGGGATCCGGGCAGCCGCGATCTTCTTCTTCGCCCGGGTGAGGCGCGCTCCCATGGTCGGCTCGCTCACCAGGAACGCGCGCGCCACCTCGGCGGTCGTCAGACCGCAGACCAGCCGCAAGGTCAAGGCGACTTGGGCGGCCGGGGCCAGCGCCGGGTGACAGCACGTGCAGATCAGCCGGAGGCGGTCGTCCGGAATGGCCGCGGCCGGATCGAGCGGCTCGTCATCTTCGGCTCCCGTGGCCCCTATCGAGACGTCCGTGCCCGGTTCGATCAGCATCGGCAGCTTGCGAGCGAGGGTGGCCTGCCGGCGCAGGGCATCGAGGGCCCGGCGGCGCGCGGTGGTGGTGAGCCAGGCGCCCGGGTTGGCCGGGATGCCGCTCCATGTCCACGTGGTCAGCGCCTGCGCGTACGCCTCTTGGACGCACTCCTCGGCGAGGTCGATGTCACGCGCGACGCGCACCGTCGCGGCGAGCACGAAGGCCCACTCGCGACGATGCGCGTCGGCGACAGCGGCACTGACCTGCTCGCTGGCGCGGCGTCCGGCCGGCACCGTGATCTAGCAGGACCTAGGAGAAGGTCATGATCGGCCGGACCTCGACCCCGCCGTAGGGCGCCGGTACCTGCTTGGCGATCGCGATCGCCTCGTCGAGGTCAGCCGCCTCCACCAGGTAGTAGCCGCCGAGCGCTTCCTTCGTCTCGGCGAACGGGCCGTCGGTGACGGTGAAGTCCTCGCCGGCCGCGCGGATGCTGGTCGCGGTCGAGGTCGGCTGCAGCGCGTTGCCGCCGCGCAGGACGGCGGCGTTGTTCTCGCCGAACTTCTGGTGACCGGCCATCAGCTGACCCCAGCCCGGGTCGTCCGGCCCGGGGTAGTCGCTCTCGTTCTCGTAGATGAGGATCAGGTACTCCGACATCGGGGACTCCTTCGTTTCGGAGGATGGGCGCTCCTGCACCCGGATACTCGTCCGTCGAACGAGCCCACGTCAGTTCGACAGCGGAAGCGAAAGTTTTCCGGCTCTGCCGTCACGCTCGTCCGACCAGCGCGAGCGCGTTGTCGTGCAAGATGCCGCGCTGCTGCTCGGCGGGCAGGCTCTCGACGAGGCGCACGAAATCCGCCGGCTCGGCGAAGCCTTCGCCGTGCGGGAAATCCGAACCCATGACGATCGACGTCGACTGGCCGAGATCGGTGACGATCTTCACCACGTCGTCCTCGGGATAGGGCACGACCCGCACGTGCCGCTCGAAGATCTTGCTCGGACGCTCGGTCAGCGCACCTCCCGGCCACGGACCGCGCCGGCCCATCCCGCGGCTCTTGTCCATTTGCCGGACGAACAGCGGCACCCATTCCGCCCCGAATTCCGAGACCACCACGTGAATGCGGGGAAATCGGCCGAACAGATTGCCGAAGATCAATGCTGATAGCGTTTCTTCGACGGGCCGTCGGCCCCAGCAGTTCTGCCACTGCCAGGCGGACATCTCGAAGAATACCGGCTCCGGGTCATATCCCCACGCCGGGGCGACATTCTCGTTGTACCAGAACTCACCGATGTGATAAGCCACGCTCGCACCGGCCTCATTGATGCGCGCCCAGAAGGGATCGAAATAGCTGTCGGCCGGCGAGCGTCCGTAGGCGGGCCCGGCGTTCAGGAGGATGAACTTGGCGCCCCGGGCGAGTACGAAGTCCAGCTCACGCACCGCAGCGTCCAGATCCCGCAGCGAGAGCAGCGCCGGCGTGTAGATCCGCGACTGGTAGTCGAATCCCCAGTCGTCGTGCAGGAACTGGTTGTAGGCGTGGACGTTGTCATAGAGCGGCTTGATGCCCCGGACGTAATGCTCGGCCATCGTGCCCATCGTGGCGGGATACAGGATCGCACTCTCGATGCCTTGCCGATCCATGAGCGCCAGCCGCGGCTCGCGTTCGAGGTACTCCGGACGCAACGGCTCCAACGCATAGCCCTCGGTGGGCTTGCCTGACTTCATCTGGCGGAGCATGTCTTTGAGCGCGCCCGGCCGGTGGGCCATGTCGATGGGATGGTCGAGCCCGGTGACCAGCCGCCCGCCGGCCAGCAGGCCTTGCTCGCCATTGGCCAGCGTCACTGGGGTGATCGCGCGGCCGAGCGCCTCCTGGGGCAGGTAGCGCGTAACGGCGTCGGCCGGCTCGTAGATGTGGTTGTCGCAGTCGAAGAGCAAGGTGGCTGGGTCAGGATGATCGGTCACGGCGTGCCTCGCTACCCGGTGATGCGTACTCGTGAGCTGGCCAGATCACGATAGCCGACCCCGGGCCGCCCGGTCCGCCCGGACGAAAGTCCCGAAAGTCGCGGCCTTCTGGACGATTTGGCAAAACCTTTGCATTCGCGCCCTTGGGTAGCGCCCCGCCTCATCCGATAGCCCCCATATGGCATGCTCCAGGGGCGAATCTTGATGAAGAGATCCGTCGCCATGCTGGCGAGTTTCTCGGTGGCGCTCGTCACGTTCGCCGCCATCGGCAGCGCATCGCCCGCGCACGCCGACGAACCGGCGGATCCGAATTACTGCCGCCCCGCGGCGGCGCCCGCGGTGCAAAGTGATGCCCATTATGAAGACCTGTTCACCCGCTCCGGTCCGGGATGGACCGGAGCCGACGGAGGCGTAAGCACCCTGCTTCCCGACGGCCGTGACAGCTGGATCTTCTCGGACACCTGGCTCGGGACGACGGCGGGCATTCCCCCCAACCGCACGCGCAACATCGCCACCACCCCTTTCGTGCGCAGTTCGATGCTGCTGCAGACCGGCAACCAGTTGACACTGAACAAGCAAGCCGCGGCGAAGGTGCCGACATCGCTGATCCCGGGGGTCGCCGGCACCTGGTGGTGGCCGAACGATCCCGTTGTCGAGGGCAACGTGCTGCGCGTGCCCGTCTATCAGATGGCTGACGGCGGAGCGGATCCCTTTCCGTTCGTCTTCACCGGGGTTCAGGGCATCGCCACGTTCAGTCTGCCGGCGCTGAACTTCGTCTCGATCACGATCATCGCGATCGACCCCACCTTGCCGATCTACGGGCAGTCCATCGTGCAGACGCCGGACTTCGACTACGTCTACGCCGCAGACGCCGAGGGCGGGCTGTCGACCTTCACCAAGGTGGCGCGCATCCCGCGGGGTCAGCTCGGCAACGCCGACGCCTGGACGTGGTCGACCGGCACGGACTGGTCGCAGGATCCGCACGCGGCCGTGGACATCGCGGCCGGCAGCCCGCAGGCCGTCGTGCAGCGCGCGTCGGGCTACGCGATGTACTCCATCCCGATCTTCAGCAACCAGCTGACGGTGTCGTACGCCTGCGACCCGCTCGGCCCGTGGAGCCCGGCCCAGGACACGTACACGATCCCGCAGGTCGATGGGGTGAACAAGTTCGCCTACGGTGCCGCGGTGCATCCGGAAAGCGATGACCCGAGCGGCAACCTGCTGGTCTCCTACGACATGAACTCGTTCGACCCGGCTGACGCGAGCAAAGCCGACACTTACCGCCCCCACTTCCTCCGGGTGGGGCTGGCGCCGCTCGCCAGCCAGGAGTCCGACCTCGTCGTCACCTCGGTATCCGCATCACCCGGGGGCGTTCGTCCCGGGCAGGCAGCGACCCTGCACGCCACGATCAAGAACGTGGGTGCGGCGGCCACCCCCGTCGGCGCGATGACCGGTGTCGGTTTCTCCATCGACGGCAAGCGGGTCGCCTGGAGCACGTCGAACACCACCCCGATACAGCCCGGCGCGAGCCTCGCGGTCACGGCCAACGCCGGTGTCAATGGCAAGGCGACGTGGACCGCCACCGCCGGAAAGCACACCCTTCTCGCGACCGCCGATGACACCAAACAGATCCTGGAAAGCAACGAGGCCAACAACTCGGCGGGACGCAGTTTCACGGTCACGCCCGGGCCCACCGCCCCGATCCGGATCAATGCCGGCGGGCCCGCGTGGCGTGATTCGGCCCGTCACCTCTGGGCGGCGGACACCGACTACCAGAGGGGCTGGAAGGCCATCTCCTGGAAGGCGGTCGCCGGGTCCATCGACGGCTTCGTGCTGCAGACCGAGCGCTACGGCATGAGTGGTTACCACATCCCGCTCGCCAACGGCACGTACCACCTGAACCTCTACTTCTCCGAGAACTTCTACGCGAAGAAGGGCGCGCGAATCTTCAGCGTGACCGCGGAGGGCAAGAAGATCATCAACAACCTCGACATCTTCGCCAGAGTCGGCAAGAACCGCGCGCTGGTCACGAAGTTCACCGTCAAAGTCACCGGCAGCAGCCTGGACCTCGGCTTCACGTCCACCCGGGATCTGGCGAAGATCGGTGGAATCGAGGTGCTGCCCTAAGGCAGCCGCAGCACCTCGCGGGCGTTGTCCCGCAGGAAGCGCGGCCACGTCTCGTCGCGCAGCGGAAGGTCGGCGAGTTCGCGGAAGATCCGCTGCAGCGAAAGGCCTGACGGGTAGTAGCCGGCATAGATGATCTTGCCGGCGCCGCGCGAGCTGTTGGCGTAATCGATGATCTCGCGCGGGTAGTACTTCGGGGCGAACGCGCTCGTCGAGTAGTACAGGTTGGGCCACTTCACCATCAGCTTGACCGCGAGGTCGACCCACGGCTCGCCCCCGTGGCGCAGCACGATCCGCAGATCCGGAAAGAACCAGCAGACCTTGTCGACGAGAGCGACGTCCTGGGCGTCCATGGGCACCCGAGGGCCGGGCACACCGGCATTGACGAAGATCGGGATGTCGAGTTCGACGCACTTCGCGTACACCGGGTAGACCATCCGGTCATCGATCGGCACCTGGGGCACGCAGCCGCAGGGAAAGAACGTGGCCGCCACCACGCCGAGGTCACGCACCGCGCTTTCCAAGGACCGCACGGTCTCCATGCCTCGGACCGGGTCGACCATGAAGCTGCCGAGCAGCCGATCTGAGTGCTGCTGCAACGCGCGCATGCTCACCGGATCGTCCGGCGTCACCGGCAGCAGCGCCTGAGCTACCCCGTTGGCATCCATCTCGCGCAGCAGGACCGCGACCGGGTCCTCCCCCATGTCGGCCTCGGCCGGCAGGTCCTTGTACATGTAGCTCGCCGCGTGCTGGAACGAGCCCTGGCTGTCGGCGTCGAGCAGCAGCGGAGCCATCGAGCGTGCCCACCACCGGCGATCCCCGGACGGCATTCCGATCATGGTGTCGATCACGCCGATGTCGGTCGGCATTGCCATGGGTCGTCCCCCTGCTGAATCGAGTGCTGAATCACATCGGTCAAGATGACAAGCGTGGACCTGGACTTACCGGTGGACGACCAGCTTCGCGCGCTGGCATCCGACTGGGCCCGCACGACGCTAACCCGGCTGCGCGACGAGGATCGCGCCGAGGGGCTGCCGGGCACCTTTCCGGTGCGCTGGCGCCAAGCGCTCTACGACGGCGGCTGGGCGGTGCCCACCTGGCCGGTCGAGTACGGCGGCCGGGGGCTGTCGACGCTGGAAGCGGCTGCCGTAGCTGAGCAATTCGCGACCGCCGGAGCCCCGCTGACCCGGGCGACCGGCGGTGAACTGCTGGTCGGGCCCACGCTCCTGCAGTTCGGTACCCCCGAGCAGAAGGCCCGCTTCCTGCCACCGATCGCCGCCGGCACCGAGACCTGGTGTCAGGGGTTCTCCGAACCGCAGGCGGGCAGCGACCTGGCCGCTATCAGGACGACGGCCGTACGGGACGGCGACGAGTTCGTCATCAGCGGCCACAAGATCTGGACGAGCGAGGCCGACGAGGCCGACATGATGTTCATGCTGGCCGTCACCGATCCGGCGGCGCGCCCGCACGCCGGGATCACGTACCTGCTGCTGCCGATGCGCCAGTCCGGGGTCGAGGTACGGCCGATCGTGCAACCAGACGGGCGGGTCGGCTTCACCGAGGTGCTGCTGCGCGAGGCACGCTGCCCGGCCGCGAACGTCGTCGGCGCCGTCGGGGCGGGCTGGTCGGTGGCGATGGGCACGCTCGGCTTCGAGCGGGGGGTCTCGTCCTCGGCCAGCCATCTGCGCTTCCGCGCCGAACTCGATGACGTGATCGCCGCCGCCCGCGCCCACGGACGGCTCGCCGACCCGCGGATCCGTGACCGGATCGTCAGCGCCTGGTGCGACGTCGAGTCGCTGCGACTGGCGTCCTACCGGCTGCTGACGGTCGCCGTGCATGGTGGCGTCGACCCCGGAGCCGACGCCGTCGGGGCGACGTACAAGTTCGCGTACACCGAATTCCATCAGCGGCTCACGGCGTTGGCCCTCGACGTCGCCGGCCCGTCCGCAGCCCTGCTCACCGGCCCGCCCGACGCTCCCCCGCCGCCCGGCGTGGGCATGGGAAGCCGGCGTCAGGTGTACGACTTCCCGGTCACGGATGCGCAGTCGAACTGGCTCTTCGCCCGCTCCGGCACCATCTACGGCGGCACCTCCCAGGTGCAGCGCAACATCGTGGCCGAGCGAGTGCTGGGCCTGCCGCGCGAGCCGCGGCCCAGTTAGCCGAAAACTTCGAGTTTGGTACGCGTGGAAGCTCGAAAACCGTACGTTTCTCGAAGTTTTGGTCCGCTAGCTGAGGCCGAGCAGCTCGGCGATGCGCTCGCGTTCGCGTTCGGGATCGCCGAAGAGCAGCTGGGTGGCCTTGGCCCGCTTGAGGTAGAGATGCGCGACGTTGTCCCAGCGAAAACCCTGCCCGCCCTGCACCTGCACGCACCATTCGCCGGCCTCGAGCGCGGCTTGCGTCGAGACGATCCGGGCGTGCGACACGGCGTCCGGCGAGCGGGTGAGCAGCGCGTGGTAGGCCGCCGCCCGCGCCTGCTCGACCAGCAGCACGAGCTCCGCGAACCGGTGCTTGACCGCCTGGTATGAGCCGATCACCCGGCCGAATTGCCGGCGCTCCCGGGCGTAGGCGAGGGCGACGCCGAACGCTGCTTGGGCGCAGCCGACCTGCTCCGCGGCGACAGCCGCATGCGTCACGCGTCGAAGCTCGTCGAGGGCGGGACCCGCGTCCAGGCTGAGGACTCGTCCAGGGGTGTCGATCAGCTCGATGCGGGCCAGTTTGCGCGTCTGATCCAGCGCCGGCGTCGGTACGCGGGTGAGGCCAGGCGCCTCAGCCTCGACCGCTATGAGGCAGGCGACGCCGTCGCGCTCACCGAAGACGAGCAGCCGATCGGCGGTCATCCCGTCCACGACGAACGACCTCGCCCCGGACACCCGCCCGTTCAGGCTGACGGCGACTCCGGCCGGGGTCAGCATGCCGGACTCGTCCGCCGCCGCGACGGTCACGCGCAGCCGGCCCGCGCGAATCTCAGCCGCCACGTCGGACCCGGCAAGCAACGACCCGGCCATCACGACACTCGACAGGTACGGCCCGACATAGAGCCGCTCGCCCAGCACTTCCAGGGCTGCCCCGATCTCCGCCGGATCGTTCGTCGCCGCCAGGCGGGCCACCTGCGGCCACAGGCCCGGATCGTCGCCGACCGGATCGGCCATCAACTCCCGGACGGCCGACTCCGGCATGCGCTCGGCGAGCAGCGCTCGCAGCTGGTCCTGACGCTGCCGCTGCTCGGGTGTGAGCGCGAAGTACACCGGCGGCTCAGCTCGCGCGCACGAAGGCGGCGATCTCGTGGCGCAGGTAGTACGCGTGGCCGGTGTCACGGTGCGACGGGGTATCGCCGCGTGGCATCCTCGCCCCTGCTTGCTCGACGAGAGCGCGCATCTCGGTACCGGACAACGTGGGGTCGAGCGGCGGGAACGTCTGCTCCATCGCGTCGATCAGGACACGGGCGGTGGGATCGAGGGGCATCCGCTCACCATCCCCGGTATTGCGCAGGGCGCCGCTCGACGAAGCTGGCCAGGCCTTCCTGGCCATCGGCAGTGTGCATGTTCAGATCCTGCGCGATTGCCTCGTCCTCGAAGGATGCCGCACGCGAGCCGTCAAGCGACCGGTTCACCAGCCACTTGGTGAGCGCGAGCGCACGCGTCGGTCCAGCCGCTAGACGCTGCGCCAACGCCGCAGCCTCTCCGGCCAGCTCGGCGTCCGGAACCACACGATTGATCAAGCCGATCGAGAGCGCCTGCTCGGCGGTCACGTCATCGCCCAGCATGAGCAGTTCCTTGGCGCGCTGCACGCCGATGAGCCGCGGCAAGAGGTACGCCGCGCCGGCATCCGGCACCAGCCCGCGCCGCACGTAAACCTCAATGAAACGAGCACTTTCGGCAGCGAGGACGAGGTCACAAGCGAGCGCTACCTGCACGCCCATTCCGGCCGCGGTCCCGTTGACGGCGGCCACCACCGGCTTCTCGCAATCCAGGATCGCCGCGATCAGCCGCTGCGCACTCACCCGAATACCACGGGCGATGTCGCCCGCGATGCGTTCCGGAACCCCCTCCGGACGCGGCACTCCCTGCTGCGCCCGCAGATCCGCCCCGGTGCAGAAGTGCCGGGTCCCGGTAGCCGTCAGCACGACAGCCCGTACCGCCGGATCGGCATTCGCCGCCTCGAACTCGCTGATGAGCGTCGCCCGGGTGGCAACGCTGATCGCGTTACCCGCCTGCGGCCGGTTGATCGTCAGCCACAGCACCTGCCCGCGATGCTCCTGAACGACCTCGTCCCCCTCGGCCATCGGCAGGCGTCAGAACGACTCGGGGTCGTCGATGACGCTCTGCGGCACCGGGTGGCGGTAGATGGTCGACGCGTTCTCCCACGTGATCTTGCGGATGTCCTCGGGAGGAAGGCCGCCGATCGCCTGCTGGATGACCGTCTGGGTTCGCGGCCACAGCGAATCGCTGTGCGGGTAGTCCTCCTCGAGCAGGATGTGGTCGACGCCGATCCGGTCTCGCAGCGCGAAGGCCGTCGGGTCCTCCACCGCGCAGAAGTAGAAGTTGCGGCGCAGCACCTCGGCGGGGGTCTGCTTGATGCCCTCCCAGGTGCCGTACATCGACGCGTACGTCTGCATGTGGTCGAGCCGGTCGAGCAACGCCGGCACCCAGCCGATGCCACCTTCGCTCATCACGATCTTGATCTCGGGGAAGCGCACCGGGATCCGCGAGAAGAGCCAGTCGACCGCCGAGAACATGGCGTAGCCGAAGAAGAGCACACCGACGACGTCGGCGGGCGCGTCGTCAGCGGTGCCCGGCGAGGTGCCCGAGGAGCCGATGTGCAGGTTCACCACCGTGCCCGTTTCCGCGCAGGCCCGCATGATCGGGTCCCAGTGGCCGGTGTGCATCGACGGCAACCCCAGCAGATGCGGCCCCTCGGAAAAGGTGACCGCCTTGAAGCCGCGCTCGGCGTTGCGGTAGATCTCCTGCGCGCCGATCTCCGGGTCGAGGAAGTACGGGATCTGGCACGGGATGATCCGGTCGGGGTAGCTGCCCGCCCATTCCTCGATATGCCAATCGTTCCAGGCTCGTACCGCAGCCAGAGCGAGCTCGGGGTCCTTCGTCGACAGCTGCAGCCGCTGGCCGGCGAAGCCCGGCAGGAATGACGGGAACGACAGCGAGGCGTACACCCCCGACAGGTTCATGTCCTGCACCCGGCGGTGGATGTCCCACGAGCCTCGCCGCATGTCCTCGAAGCGCGTCGGCTCGAAGCCCCACTCGTCCACCGGCCGGCCCACCACGGCGTTGAACCCGACGTTGGGGAACTCCTGGCCGTCGTAGACCCAGACGTCGGCGTTGTCCTTGCGGATGACCCGCGGCGCCCGGTCGGCGAACTTGGCCGGCAAGCGCCCCTCGAACGTGTGCTTGGGCTCCACGATGTGATCGTCGACCGAGATCACCGTGTACGGACGCGGCTGGCGAGGCGGGTCCGGAAGGAACGTCACCTTGCCCTTCACGGCGGTGGTGAAGCCGGTGTTGCGGGTGAGCTCTTCGATGCTTGCCATCAGGCGTGTGGTCCTCGGGTCGGCGGTATCGGCGGGTGCGGCGAGAGTCGCCGGGGCTAGTCCAGAACGTCGGGCTCGGCGCGCAGCAGCTGGCGCACCGCACCGTTCCAGAAGACCTCGGTCCCCCGCTCGAGCAATGACTTCTTCATGCCCTGGCGCAGCCCCTTGGCGAGCGGGAGGGGCGAGCGGCCAGAAAGCATGACGTCGTACGCGAGCTTGCACATCCGGTCGATGCTGGCGGACCGGTAGGTGGCTTCGGCGATGGTCGGCGCCGTCACGATGATCCCGTGGCTGACGAGAATGGCATTGCTCGCGTTGCCGATGCGCTCGGCCAGCTCGGCGCCGAGCACTGCGTTGTCGACCTCGCCGGTGTACTCCTCGACCAGCACCAGGTCGTCGTCGAACATGCTGCCCTGCTGATGGACGATCTCCGGGAGCATGCCGATCGCGGCGAGCACCACCACGTGGTACGGGTGGTTGTGCACGACGACCCGGGCATCGGGACGGCGGCGGTGCAGCTCGGTGTGGATGTGGAACGCCGGGGTGACGTCCCACTTGCCCGCCAGCACGTTGCCGTCGTCATCCACCCGGCAGATGTCAGACGCGCTGACCTCGTCCCACCACAGGCCCCACGGGTTGATCATGAGGCTGCCGTCGTCGCGGGCCCAGGTGATGTGGCCGGCGATGTCCTCGCTGAAGCCGCCGCGGGCCAGAATCCGGAAGGCGCAGGCGAGCTCCTGCTCAGGGGTCAGATCGCGGCCGATCGGCGGGGTGAGCTTCGGCGCCCAGACGGCGGTACCTCCCAGCCGGGGCGCTTCGGCGGGTGCTTCGGTGGAGATGCTCATGGGTCAAGTCCCTTCCGGGGCGTCAGGCGCACGCGTGGCTCGCAAGGCCCCGCAAGCATGGTCTAACACGCATCCGGCTCGGGTGTCGCTGGGTGGCGGATACGGTCCATCCATGGCTGGCCCGTTACACACCTGTTCCTTCCGGCTGACGTACGGCGATTGCGACCCGGCCGGGATCGTCTACTACGCCAACTACTTCCGCTGGATGGAGCACACGCACACGACGTGGTGGCTGGCAGTGGGCGAACGCATCGACCAGATGCAGGAGCGTCACGGGGTCGAACTCGTCACCCGCCACACCGGATGTGAGTTCACCGCCCCCGCCCGCCCCTTCGACGTCGTCGTGGCAGAGCTTTCCGCCGAGGCCGTCGGGCGCACGTCGTTTCGGATGCGGGTCGACTTCAGCCTCGAGGGCGGTCCGCCGGTCGCGACCGGCGACCTCACCCTGGTCACCATCGATTCCGGTGGCCGTCCGGCGCCCGTCCCGGCGGCGTTGCGCGAACATCTGGTGATCTAGCAGCCTGTCACGGCCTACGTTCGGTGCGGGTGTTACGGTCGTCCCGCCACTGGCTCACCTGGTGACCGAGGAGCGACGATGTCATCCACCAGCGCGACATCCCCCAGCGTGCAGCTCAATCACGTGGCGTTGACGGTCACGGACAACGCGCGAGCCACCCGTTTCTACGTCGAGGTGCTGGGGCTCAAGGAGCTCCCCCGGCCCGACTTCGGGATCCCGGGAGCCTGGCTCGCCACCGACACGGGAATGATCCACCTCGTCGAGATGCCCGCGATGCCGGAGCCGAATGACCCGGTCAGGCACTTCGCGTTGCAGGTGCCCACCGATCAGATCGCGCCGCTCAGTGAGGCGGTCGTGCGCGGCGGCGGCACGATCACGAGCGAGCCGCAGACGAGCGAACGGTTCGGGATCACGGTCACCACGGCGTTCTGCCGCGACACCGAAGGAAATGCGTTCGAGCTGACCGACGCGGCCTGACGCGAGGCGGGCGTCAGGCCTCCAGCGAGTCCACGCCCTTGAGCAGGTGACGCCCGTACTCGCTGAACGTGCTGTCATCGACGAAGATGTGCTGCGTGCTCGCGTGGGTGTCGCGGTAGAGCCGCTGGATGACGCCCGGGCGGATGCCGTCGGCGCCTGACCAGTGGTACGCGAGATTGATGACCTCGGCGCTGACGTGAGCGGCATGGGTCGTCGCTTGGCGCAGGCCGAGCCGCAGGTCCTCGTCAAGCGTGCCCTCGGACGCCAGCTGCTGCTGCGCCGTCGCGAACGACTGGAAAAGCAGCGCCCGCACCGCCTTGAGCATGGCCGTCACACGACCCAACTCGTACTGGAAACGCTCGACCCCGGCCACCGTGGTGGCGTGACCGAGGCGCTGCTTGCGACCCGCCAGGGTGAGGATCTCGTCGATCGCACGGCGGCTCACCCCCAGGGCGAAGCCCGCGTGGCCGATCGAAGTCATGCCGAGCACGCCGAGGCCATAGAGCGACCCACCGCGGTACTGATGAGGGTTGGTGATCTCGAACGTGAAGCCCGCCGGCACGACGCGTTCGGAGATCGCGTAGTCGAACGAGCCGGTGCCGATCAAGCCCATCACGTCCCAGCCACCGAGGAACTCCACCTCACTGCGGGGCACGAAAAACGCGCGGATGATGGGCTTTCCATCGACCAGCCGCGGCGCCTGGCCGTCCATCTCGACGGTGCCGCCGCCGACCCAGTCGGCGTGACCGCTGCCCGATCCGAACGCGTAGCGCCCCTGCACCCGGTAGCCGCCGTCGACAGCGAATGCGGGCCCCTTCGGGGAGAACTGGCCGGCCATGATGGCGGGGTGGTCGGGGAACATGGCCGCGACCGCATCATCTCCGAGATAGGCACTGAACGCCGAGGTCGACGCGTTGGCCATGTGAGACCAGCCGATCGACGCGTCGGCCGCCGTCAGCTCCTCGAAGACCGCCAGTGCCGTCACGGCGCTGACCTCGCTGCCGCCGAGCGAGCGCGGCACCAAGAGGGCGAACAGCCCGCTCTCCCGGAGCGCGTCGACCACCGTTTCGGGCATGGTGCCCTCCAGCTCGCAGGCCTCGGCCTCGGCCTCGATGAACGGGGCGAGCTTGCGCGCCTGCTCGAGCACGGCCGGATCCGGGCTAGCAAGATCGCGACCTTCGGCGAACGGTGCTGCCTTCGTCATGCGGGAGACCTCCACGATGGGGCCCGACGCCAACCGGCGTGAGCCAGACCACACGATAAGTGCGAGAGACTGGACCGGTGCCAGCCGCCCTCCTTCACCGCCGCCACACCGGAACTCGTACCGTCGCAGCCGCCTGCACGCTGCTCGGTCTGATCGCCGGATGCAGCAGCGCCGGTGGCGGGGGCGTCGCCCCGAACACCGCCGGCAGCGCAAGCGTCGTACCCGGCGAGGCGCCGCAGCTGGGCGAAGGCAGCGGCGGCGGGATCAGCGTGACGGGCACGAGCATCGTGCGCACCGGCACGAAGCTCAGCATCACCACGCAGATCCGCAGCGAGGAGTCCTCGTCCGACGAACTCGTCAGCGTCGGTAGCGAGGTGACCTCCACGCTCACCCTGTCGTCGCCGGTGAAGATCCCGGCCGGCGCCACCGTCACGATCGGTGGCGCCACCAAAGTGGTGCTGGATCAGAACGCTCGCCTCGAACCCGGCGGCACCGTCGCGCTGCTGTTGCAGTTCAGCAACGCCGGTTCCGTCCAAGTGTTCTCGAGCTTCGTCGACGCGTCCTGACCGGGGCCCGCTCAAGCCAGCACCAGCTGCCCATCCCCCACCGGCGCGGTGGGTGTGAACGTGACCGGCATGCGCTCGATACCGCTGATGAAGTTGTTGCGGCGGCGCGTCAGCGGCTCGTCGGAGGCAAGGGCGATATCGGGAAGCCGGTCCAGCAGCCGGTCGAGCAGCACCCGCAGTTCGAGACGCGCGAGGTTGGAGCCGAGGCAGAAGTGGGCGCCGACGCCGAACGCCAGATGGTCGTTGGGCTCGCGGTCGGGATCGAACGTCGCCGGCTCGGTGAAGTGCGCGTCGTCGTAGTTGGCCGACTCGTACAGCAGCAGGGCCTGATCGCCGGCGGACAGTTGCGCACCGCCGAACTCGTAGTCGCGGGTGAGCGTGCGGCACATGTTCTTGATGGGCGAGACCCAGCGCAGCATCTCCTCGACCGTCTGCGGGATCCGGCTGCGGTCGGCCAAAAGCGCCTGCCAGTGCTGGGGATTGCGCATCAGCGCCTCCATGCCGCCGGCGATGACGTGCCGGGTCGTCTCGTCGCCGCCGATGAGGATCAGCAGCGTCTCGCCGACGACGTCCTCGTCGGTCAGCCGCTCCCCATCGATCTCGGCGTTCAGCAGGATGCTGATGAGATCGTCCGCGGGCTTCGCTTTCCGTTCGGCGATGACCTTCGTCGCGTACTCGTGGTAGCTGGCCGCGGCCACGATCTGCTTGGCGACGAGGTCCTCGTCTCCGACGCCCTGGGTGCCGAGCAGGTCCTCGCTCCACTGCAGGACGTCGCGCCGGTCCTCGGGCAGCACGCCCAGCATGTCGCCGATGACGATCATCGGCAGCTGCGCCGCGATGTCGTGGACGAGCTCGCACGAGCCTCGCTCGCAGACGGTGTCGATGATGTCGTCGCACAGCTGGCGAAGGCGCGGTTCGTGCTCGGCGATGCGCCGCGGGGTGAAGCCCTTGCTGACCAGACCGCGGCGCTTGATGTGCGCCGGGTTGTCCATGTCGATCATGTGGTTGATCCCGCCGGTGAACGGCCGGGATCCGTTGGCGCTGCTGAAGATTGCCGGGTGGGTGCTCGCATACTCCACGAGTTCGTACGTGGCGATGCCCCACAGCCCGCTCTCCGGATCCCGGTGCACCGGCGCGTCGCCGCGCAGTGCGGCGTACACCGGGAACGGGTCGTGGGCGTAGAAGTCGCCGTCGGCGAAGCGCGCCCGGCTGATCAGGTCGGCGTTGGAAGGTGTGCTCACAGCTGCCTCGATTCTGGTACGGGACCCGTGCCTAACTCATCACGAAGTCGTCGAGGTTCGGACGGCGGGTCCAGGTCCAGTAGTCGACGAGCGGCCACGGGCTCAGCGAGTGGATCTTGCCTTCCGGGTTCTTGAAGTGTGAATGCTTGATCGACGGCTGCGCCCAGACGAGGGTGCTGAGCTCACGCTGAACCCGCTCGTAGTACTCGTCGTGCACGTCCTGCCGGGGCTCCATGGCCCGGACGTCGCCGCGAAGGAGCACATCCAAACAGCCGGTGATGTAACGCATCTGGCACTCGGAATGGAAGATCAGGCTGCCGCCGTGAGCGAGGTTGGTACCCGGCCCGTACATGCAGAACAGGTTGGGAAAGCCTGGGATCGTAATGCCGAGGTACGCCGCCGGGCTCTCCCCCCACAGCTGGCCGAGGTTCTGGCCGCGGCTGGTGATCTGCATGGGCCAGAGCGCACGGTTGGTGTAAAAGCCGGTGGCGTACACGATGATGTCGGCCTCGTAGCGCTCACCGGTGACGGTGACGATCCCGGTCTCGTCGATGTGGTCGATCTCGTCGCGTACGAGTTCGACGTTGTCGCGCTTCAGCGCGGTCAGCCAGCTTCCGTTGTCCTGCAGCGTGCGCTTGCCGGTGGCCGGGTAGTCCGGGATCACCTTGGCCAGCAACTCCGGATCGTCGCCCACCTGGCTCTCGATCCACTGCGTGAACATCTGGCGGGTCATGTCGTTGGTCGCGTTGACCGCTCGCTGCTGATCGGGCCAGTTCGGGTCGACCCGCGAACCTTCGAGGCTGCGGCCGCTGGCCGGCCAGAAGATGAGGAAGCGAAACCAGCGGCCGTAGTACGGCAGGTGGCGAAGCGCCCAGCGGAAGCCATCTCCCACCTTCGCGTGGTAATTCGGATTCGGGAACATCCATTGCGCCGTGCGCTGGAAGACGGTCAGCTCGGCGACCTCCGGGGCGATCGTCGGCGCGATCTGGAAGCCGCTGGCGCCGGCGCCGATCATCGCGACCTTCTTGCCACGGTGATCCACCGAGTGGTCCCAGTTGCTCGAGTGGAACGACGGTCCGGCGAAGTCGTGCATCCCCTTGATGTCAGGAGTGTGGGCCCGGTTCAGCTGGCCGACCGCCGAGATGAGCGCCCGCGCCGGCAGCGTGGCTTCCTCGCCATTCGCGTCGCGCGTACGAACCTGCCACAGGCCGGTCTCATCCGACCAGTCAGCGCCGATCACCTCGGTGCTCCACCGGATGTCCGGTTCGATGCCGTGGCGGTTCATCACATCGCGGAAGTACGCGGCGAGCTCGGGTTGCTGGGAGAAGAACTCGGTCCAGTGGTCGCTCGGCTCGAACGAGTAGCAGTAAAAGTGGTTGCCGACGTCGACCCGCGCGCCCGGGTAGCTGTTCTCGTACCAGGTACCGCCGGGGCCCGCGTTCTTCTCGATGATCGTGAACGGGATGCCGGCCTCCTTGAGGCGGATCCCGGCGAGCAGCCCGGACTCGCCGCAACCGATGACGACCACCGGAAACTCGGCGCGCACAGCTGCCGACGCCGTCAACTCGACCTTGCGGGAATCGACATCGTCGAGCTCGAGCTCCTCGAGCAGCAGGGGGACGTAGGACTCCGGGACGTCCTCGCACACCAGCCAGCTCATCATCTCGCGGATGAGCTCCGGGCCCGGCGGCGGCGGCAGCGTGCAGCCCCGGTCTCGGTAGTCGCGGATGACGTCGAGCGCGATCTCGCGGACCTCGGCCTGGTCCTCCTCGGACATGAAGCCCTGGTACTCGTTCAGGAACAGGCCCTGCGGGCGCAGCCGGCCGCGGATCAGCTCCGCGTCTCCCGACATGTGCACCAGCGAGAGCATCAGCGTCGGGATGCTCACGTCTTCCAGCGCGGCGGCGATGGTCGCGTCGTCGTCGGTGAAGGGGGCGCCGGCATTCGGGCTGTGGATCGGACTCGGCATGACCACCTGATCTCTGACGTCTTCTGCAGGCCTGACTCTTTGCACAACCAGTAGACAGATTCGCAAGAGTGTCTACCCTGGCATCTTGTGGGCGAAGCCGTGATCGCGTCAAGCACCCGCGACCGGCTCCTGGATGCTGCCGAGCGCTGCCTGCGCAGCACCGGGATCCGCAGGACGACCGTCGGTCAGATCGCTGAGGATGCGGGCGTCTCGCGAGCCTGGCTGTACCGGCTTTTCCCGGACAAGATCTCGCTGATCGGCGCCGCACTCCTGCGCGGCGACGAGGAGTTCTGGGCGCAGGCCCGGGCCCAGGTGGAGGCGGCCGACGGGCTGGCCGCCCAGGTCGCCGCGGCCGTCGTGTTCAGCCGCTCCCACCAGCCAGGCGCGCTGGTCCTGCAACTGAAGGAAGCCGAGCCGGAGGCCTTCGCCGCAGTGGTCGGCAGCGGCCTGCGGCAGATCCTGCCGGGCATGTCGAGCTTCTGGCACCCCTACCTCGAGCAGGCCCGGGCCCGCGGCGAGGTCCGCGCCGACCTCGACATCGGGCGTGCTGCGGAGTGGGTGCTGCGCATGGTCATCTCACTCGTCACCACGCCGGGCGACGCCGTGGACACCGACGACCCGGTGGCGGTATGTGAATTCCTCACGGATTTCCTGGTGGCCGGGCTGGGCTGAGCCGCTCCCGCAGGCCAGGACGGCAAGAGGCCGGTATTCGGCACGAGTTCGCCTGCTTGGCCACGCGCACAGCTGCGGCATCATCGCTCGTGTGGTGACGATGGATGGGCCCTGGCCGTGCTGCGGAAGGGTGGTCTGGCTGACGCCAGAGCAGGGCGGCCGACCTTGACGTCTGAGGAGAAGTCGGCCATGGGCGAGAGCAGCAGCACCCACGTCCCCGTGACCTACGAACGCTGCGAGCACATCGCGGGACCCTTCTACCACGGGACGAAGTCCGCGCTCGAGGCCGGCGACGAGCTGGTCCCCGGCTACGGCTCCAACTTCCAGGAGCGCCGGGTGTCAAACAACATCTACTTCACCGCGCTCGTGGACACAGCCGCCTGGGGAGCGGAGCTGGCGACAGCGCTGGCCGGGAGCGGGGAGCGGGGACGCATCTATGTCGTTGAGCCCCTGGGTCCCTTCGAGGACGACCCGAACGTCACCAACAAGAGATTCCCCGGCAACCCCACACAGTCCTACCGCACCCGCCATCCGCTGCGCGTCGTCGGCGAGGTGGACAGCTGGGAGGGTCACGACCCGGAGGTTCTGAAGGGGATGCTGGACCACCTGGCGCTGCTGCGGGAGCAAGGGCTGGACGTCATCGAGGACTAGGAAGAGTCCTCGCTTCCGCAGATGACACAGCTCTGCTCTGCCGCAACGGGAAGCAGCTCTTCCCGCGTCTGACGGCTCCATTCAAGATCCACGTCGACAGGCTTCAGCGAACTCGTACTCTGCGATCGTTAAACCTCCACAGCTTCATGGCACCACCCCAACCCCAGCTCGCTGGTTGTTACGGCCGATCGAAACATCGTGCATGGGTCAGAGTGGAAGGACCCCGAGAATTGCTCTTTGCGTCCTGAGAGCGCACGCCGGATACGCGCGTCGAACGCGCGAGATCGGCATCAGCTGTGCGCGCGGTCGAACGAACGGCGTTGGCAAGAACTACTGCTTGGGTGCCAGCGGCAGATAGGCCTAGATTGCTCGCGTTACGCGTCCGCGTCGGGCGGGCGAGATGGCTCAGACAGTGAGAGGGAGGACGTCCCCCCATGACCCGCGAACGAGCTCGCTGGCTCTGGCTTTGCGTGGTCCCCGATCCGCCGCCCGACGGGCAGACCAGCTTCATCTGGAACGTCAAGGAGAACCGGGTAGAGGCCATCGCCGCCGAGGATGATCAGTTCTGGCTCGGCGTATCGGACCCCACCGAAGACCCGCCATCGAAGAGCGCTGCCGACCGGGTCGCTGCTCTCTTCCGGCAGGGCACGACGCCGGACTACGCGATGCCGGTCCTGACTCGAAGCATGATCGAGTCCATCTGGGTCGCGTTCACATCCGACAGGACGGACCGGTTCCCGGCCGCCGCACCAGCACACCTGCTGCGCTTCCTGCGGGCTCACCGCGGGGGCATCGCGTTCGTCAGGGAAGCGGAAGGGCCGGACACCGGTGAGTACGAGGAGGAGCTGGACCGGCTCATGCGGGAATCTGCCGCCGGCCAGCCGTTTCGCGCCCGCGTAACGCGGGTGACGCTTCGTCGAACCGATGACGATGAACCCGATGACGGTGGTGAGGGTGGTGTCCGGGAGCCCCGCCGGCCGCTGCCGGACCCTCCGCCGGTATCAGCCGCGCTGGAACCCGACGACGACCAGCCCTAGGAAGTGAACCGGCACGGCCACGTCACCGGTTCCGGCGCGGTCCAAGGGCCAAGGGCCAAGGGCCAAAGCCCAGGGCCAAACGAATTGCCGCTGGCCAAGCGCCCGAGCCGGTTATCGCGCGTTCCCCCCGGGGCTTATGTGCGTCGTGGGGTGTGTCCGGGTGGGCGTAGTAGTGGTCGGCGGTGGCCTTGCAGGGGTGGGCGTCCGTCGGGTGGCCAGAACCAGGGGGTGCGGTCGGGATCTTGACCGATGGTCATGTTCCAGCCGCCTTCATGCACTTTGTGGTGATGCGCCACGCAGAGCAGCTCGAGATCTTCCGGGTTGGTTTCGCCGCCGTCGATCCAATGTTTCCGGTGATGGGCTTCGGTGTAGGAGGGTGGCCGGTCGCAGCCGGGCCAGGTGCAGCCGCCGTCGCGGGCGGTGAGGAAGTGTCGTAGTCCGGCGGAGATGGTGCGGGTGCGGCGGCCGAAGTCGAGGATCTCGGAGTCGGCGCCGTAGACGGCGGGGATGATGGCGGCGTCGCATGCCATCCGCCGGGCGGTGGCGGCGGGTAGGCGCTGCCCGTCGGGGGTCCCGGCGGTACCGAGTCCGTCGAGCAGGGCTTGATGGGACAGGCCGACGTTGACGGTGTGCCGGCCGCCACCTTCCCCGTGACAGGTCTCAGCGTGGGCGGTGGCATGGCGGGCCATTTGCACGAGGGCTTCGGCGCGGCGGGACGGGGCGGATTCGGTGAGCACATCACCGTCAGGGTCGGGTTTGCGGGTAAAGCTCGCGATGGCTTGGGAGACGATCAGGCCGGCTTCGGCGTCCAGCCAGCCATCCAGGCGCCACCGGCCGTCGAGGGTTTCGGACAGGTTCAGCCGCTGGGCGGCGTGTTTGCGGGCCGCCTCATCCGCTGACTGCTCCGGGGCGGCAGCCGCTAGCACTTCCTCGGCGACGACCCGAAGCTGGCGTGGGGTGAGCGGAGGCGCCTGCTCGGCAAGGAAGGCTTCCAGCTCCGCGGCCAGGTCATGCTGCAGATCACGGGTCGCCTGCACGATGACGGTGGCATGATCCAATCCGAGTTCACCGGCCTCGAACGCTTTGGCGGTGACCGGCATCCGATCCGCCAGCGCCCGGCCGGCCTGGACCCGTTTGGACACCCAGCCGTCAGACTCACCCGACAGTTGCCGCACGAACGCGGCCGTCGACGCCGCCCCATCCACCGCATACGCCCCGGAGCGGTCGGCCCGTTCGATCGCGCGTACCAGGGCCAGCTCACCTTGACGGACCGCACCGAGTAGCTCCGGCAGGATTTCGACGGCGAGGACACCGGAGGTGTTGGTGTCGATCGCGGCGGCGAGTTCGGCGGCCAGCGCATGCAGTTGCGCTGCTTTCACCCCGAACTCCGCTTCGACCATGTGTTCGATACTAGCAGCAGACGGGCAGCTCAACCACCCTATTATGAACGCGAACAAGCCCAGAATGATGCCGGTCGGTCGCCGCCGAGGACGGCGATGGCCGGGAGGTGGATTCGCAACCGTCAGCCCGGACGCGCAAGAACTCCAGGCCGCTTTCCGGCCGGGCACCCATCAGCCGCGCCCCGACGTCTACCCCATGTGTTGCCGTACGGGCCAGGCCCGGCTCAGGCCTCGACCACCCGGATCGGAGCCCCGTCGAGCCAGGCGGCGATGTCCTCGACCACATCGCCGTAGAACGCCGCGTACGCCACTTCCGAGACGTAGCCGATGTGCGGGGTGAGCACCATGTTCGGGGCGGTGAGGTAGGGATGCCCGGCCGGCAGCGGTTCGACGTCGTAAACGTCCAGCGCGGCGCCCGCGATCGTGCCGGTACGCAAGGCCGCGACCAGAGCCGTCTCGTCGACGATGGGACCCCGCGAGGTGTTCACGAGGTAGCCGCGCGGGCCGAGAGCGGCCAGCTCGGCGGCCCCGACCAGCCCGGTCGTGCGCTCGCTGAGCTTCAGATGCACCGTCACGATGTCGCTGCGGGCGAAGAGCTCCTCCTTGGAGACCAGCTCGGCGCCGGATTCAGCCGCGCGCTCCGGCGTCATGTTCTGGCTCCAGGCCAGCACCTTCATGTCGAACGCGTGGGCGTAGTGAGCGATCCGCGGACCGGTGCGACCGAGGCCGAGGATGCCGAGCGTGGAGCCCATCAGCTCCGGTCCGATGCCGAGCTGCCAGCGCCCCGCCCGCACTCCGGCGTCCTCCGCCGCGATGCCGCGGGTGACGGCCAGGATCAGGCCCCAGGTGAGTTCCGGCGTCGCCGCACCCGCTCCCCCGGTGCCGGAGACGACGATCCCCAGCCGCTGGGCGGCCGCCACGTCGATGACCGCGTTGAACGGCCCGGTCGTCACGAGCAGCTTGAGATTCGGCAGCTGCGCGAGCACCGACTCGGGGAAGGACGTCCGCTCACGCATCGCCACGACGACCTCGAACGGTGCCAGCCGCGCGACGAGCGCCGCCTCGTCGCCGATGTGATCGACGAAGACCGTGATGTCGACCCGGTCGCCGAGCGTCCAGTCGGCGGACGCGAGCGCGACCCCCTGGTAGTCATCAAGAATCGCCACACGTGGTTTTGCCATACCTCATGGTCTACAGGTCGGCCCCAGCGGTCGGACACCCGGGCACCCGACCCCGGTGGAACGCGGACAGGCGCCGTCAGTCCCGTCGCGGTTAGAGCCCTGACGGCGTGGGCGTGCGCAGCGGTCGCGGAAAGTAGACGGCGCCCGGTCCGCCGCCCGCAGCCACGTCGCCCGGATTGCTCAGCCGGCACCGCTGCAGCGAAAGGCAGCCGCAGCCGATACAGGAATCCAATCCGTCGCGAAGCTGAACCAGGGCGTCGATCTGCTCGTCGAGCCGGGTCCTCCAGGCCCGCGACATCTTCGTCCAGTCGGCGCGGTTGGGGGTGCGCCCGGCCGGCAACCGATCGAGCGCCGCGCGTACCTCGTCCAACCCCAGCCCGATGTTGCGGGCTGCTCGGATGAAGGCGAGCCGGCGCAGCACCGAGCGCTCGTAGCGGCGCTGCTGACCGCTCGTGCGGGTGGATTCGATCAGCCCGGCCCGCTCGTAATAGCGCAGCGCCGAGGTGGCGAAACCGCTGCGCTCGGCGACCTCACCGATGGTCAGCAAATCATGCGTATCCATGGCAGATTCCCCGATCACAAACACCGCTTGACTTGAAGTTGACTTCAAGTAGAAGCATAGCTCCACGCCGCCAGACGGCGCTTGGAGGATGACATGAGCACAGCAATCATCACCGGGGGATCCCGGGGATTCGGGCACGCCCTGACGGCCGCCCTGGCACGCGACGGGTGGACGGTGATCGCTACCGGACGCGACGCCGACCAGCTCGAAACCACCCGCAGCATCGACCCTTCGAGGGTCATCACGATCCGCGGCGACGTCCGCGACCCTGAGCATCAGCGCGAGCTCGTCACCACGGCAGGGCGCGCCGGCGGCCTCGATCTGCTGGTGCACAACGCCAGCACGCTGGGACCGAGCCCACTCCCCTCGGTCGTGAATCTCCCACCGCAGGATTTGACCCGGATCTTCGACGTGAACGTGGTCGCCCCGCTGGCGCTGACCCGACTGGCGCTCCCCCTGCTCCGCGTTTCAGCGCTCCCGGCGGTGGTGGCGCTCAGCTCCGACGCGGCCGTCGAAGCATACGAGGGCTGGGGCGGCTACGGCTCGTCGAAGGCCGCGCTGGATCACCTGATGGCCGTCTTCGCCGAGGAGGAGCCGGCGCTCGCGGTGTACGCCTTCGACCCGGGCGACATGCGTACGGCCATGCACCAGCGCGCGTTCCCCGGCGAGGACATCAGCGACCGGCCGGAGCCGGAAACAGTCGTACCGGCGCTGCTCGACCTGCTGGGCGAGCGGCCGGCCAGCGGCCGCTACCGGGCGGCGGACCGAGCGGGGGTGCCGGCGTGAGCGCGGTCATGACGCCGCGGCGCAGACCGCGACCGGCGACCCGCTTCACCCTGCCCGCTGACGCGGCGGCGACCGAGCCGCCGGAGGCTCGCGGGCTCGCGCGCGACGAGGTACGCCTCATGGTCGTGCGCGGGCCCGCGCGGGGCCGCGCGGAATCCCGCATCGTTCACACCCGGTTCCGCTCCCTCGCCAAGCACCTCGATCCGGGTGATCTGATCGTCGTCAACACCTCGGCGACTCTCCCGGCGGCGATCGACGGCCGGCGCCGCGGCGCAGTGCCCGTAGTCGTGCACTTCTCCGGCCCGGCCGGCGGTGACCGGTGGATCGTCGAACTCCGCGACGAGCGCTTGCGCCGGGTCGGCGACGGCAGGGTCGGCGAGCGCATAGCACTTCCCCGCGGGGTCCACCTGACACTTGCCCGCAGCTGGCCGGACCCGCTGCAGCGCCGGACCAGCCGGCTGTGGGAGGCGGAGATTGCCGTGGAATCGGGCGTGAGTGCGTACCTGCAACGCGAGGGGAGACCGATCTCCTACCACCACGTTCACGGCCGGTGGCCGCTGTCGGACTATCAGACGATCTTCGCCGAGCACCCTGGAAGCGCCGAGCTGGTCAGCGCCTCACGGCCGTTCTCGCTACGGCTCGTCGGCGATCTCTGGCAGGCCGGCATCGGCACCGCGCCCCTGCTCCTGCACACCGGCGTCTCCTCGCTGGAGGCCGACGAACTCCCGCTTCCCGAGCGTTACCAGGTGCCTGCCGAGACGGCCCGCCGGGTGAATGCGACCCGCGCAGCGGGCGGTCGCATCATCGCCGCCGGCACGACCGTGACCCGCGCCCTGGAAGCCGTGGCGGACGACGATGGCTCGGTGCACGCGGGCACCGGCATCACCGATCTCGTGATCGGGCCCGATCACCCGCCCCGCGTCGTCGGTGGGCTGATCACGGGATGGCACGAGCCGCAGGCGTCACACCTGCTGATGCTCGAGGCCGTGGCCGGGCGCGAACTCGTCGGCCACGCGTATGAGGCAGCACTGGAGCCCGCCCACGGCGGTTACCTGTGGCACGAGTTCGGTGACTGCTGCCTGCTGCTTCCCTGAGACCGGTCCTGAGCGGTCACCGCCCCGGCGTCACTGGCCCGGCCGGTTGCTCGCCGAGCGGATGTTGCTGCGCACGCACGTGCCCGTCACGCTGGACGACTCGTCGGACGCCAGCCAGAGCACGATTTCGGCGACCTCCGCCGGCTCGGTGAGCCGCTGCAGATCCAGCCCGCGGACGTGCTCGGCCACTCCCCCGGGCTGGGTTTGCATGTAGGCGAGCAGCGGGGCTGTCGCGGTAGGGCCCGGGGTGACCGCGTTGGCCCGGATTCCGTACGGGCCGTACTCGAGCGCCACCGTCTCCATCAGGTTGATGACCCCGGCCTTGGCGGCACCGTACCCACCGAGCCCATACTGCCCGCCGATGCCGGCTCCGGACGACATGCTCACGATCACGCCGGAGCGCTGGCGCACGAAATGCTGCAGGACGGCACGCGTGGCGAAGAAAACCGTGTCGAGCGTCATCCGCTGCTGGAAATGCCAGTCGGCATCAGTCAGCTCACCGATCAGGCTCGTACGCGAGACGCCGACGTTGTTGTAGAGCACGTCGATACGCCCGTACTCGGCAGCCGCGGCATCGACCCAGCCCGTCACATACTCAGGGTCGGACGCGTCACCGATCGAGGCGATCGCGCCCAACTGCGCCGCCGTCGCCTCGATCTCGTCGGAGATGTCGTTCAGCCACAGGATCGCTCCCTCGGACGCCATCCGCTGCGCTGACGCCGCTCCGATGCCGCGGGCGGCGCCTGTGACGAGCACGACCTTGTCCTGAAGCCGACCTGCCATCTGCTGCTCACTCCCTCGACTGGGTGACGCTGCCGGGATTGCGGGTGGTCTCAGGCCCGCATGATGCCGCCGCCGTCGACCATCAAGGTCTGCCCGGTGACGTAAGACGCCCCGTCGGAGAGCAGGAAGCCGACGGCCGGCGCGATGTCGGTCACCAGGTCGCCGTCACGGCCGAGCGGGTGGTCGGCGTACATCGCCGCGAACGTGCCGGCCCGGACGGGATCATCACCCGGCGGCATCCGGTGCCCGACGGACGCCGGGCACACGCAGTTGACCAGCACCCCGAAGCGGCCCCACTCGCGGGCCGCGGTACGCGTCAGCGAGCGGATCGCCTCGTTCGACGCCGCGTACGGGCCATATCCCGGGCCGCCGGTCAGCCCGACCGCCGAGCCCATCGTCACGATGCGGCCGCGGCCCTGGTCGCGCATCGCCGGCAGGACCGACTGCATCGACCACAGCGTCCCTGCCGGGCCGGTGTTGAACACGACGTCCAGATCGTGCTGGCGCACCTCCTCGAGCGGGGTCACCGGCCGGAAGGTCTGCGCGTTGGCCACCAGGCCGTCGATACGGCCCCAGCGTTCGCGCGCCGATTCGGCGAGCGCGAACGCCCCGTCGCGGTCAGTCGTATTGACCGCTTTCGCGATCACGTCGGACGGCGCGCAGCCCAGGGAGGCGACGGCGGCGGCGAGGCGGTCGGGATTGCGTCCGGTGAGTACGAGCTTGGCGCCCTGGTCAGCCAGAAAGCGGGCGCAGCCCAAGCCGATGCCGCGACTGGCCCCCGTGACGACGATGACCTGGCCGTCGAGCCCATAGGCCGGGGCGGTCATCCGGACTGCACCAGTTGGAAATGCTCGACGACGGGGGCCGGCTCGTAGAAGTGGTGCAGGAGCGCGCGCCATTCCAGGTACGCCGAGGACTGGCGGAAGCCCTCCATGTGGTCTTCGAGCTCCCGCCACTGCACCAGTAGCAGGTACGCGCTGGGTCGCTCGAGGCAGCGCGAGAGCGTCACGCTCTCGCATCCCGGGGAACCCAGAATGATCGTCTTCGCCAACGAGAAGGCTTCCTCGAAGTCCGCTTCCTGACCCGGCCGCACCGGCAGCACGGCATGCTCCATGATCATGCGGCTGACGATAGCGGCCGCACGATTTAGCCTGCGGGGGCCCCGGACTCTGGCGGAGCTGGGAGGGCAGTCGGAGCCGGAGCGGCGGGCCCGGTCGGTAGTGCGGGCAGCCGTGCCGAGTAGATCGAGTAGCCGTCGAGGTAGCGGGTGATCGCCGTCGCCACCACCGTGGCCACGATCATGGGCACGCTCAGCCCGGGCCCGCTGTCGGTCAGCTCGAAGACGAGCACGAGCGCGGCCAGCGGCGCCTGCATCGCGGCGCCGATCATGGCTGCAGCTCCGACCATCGCGTACGCGCCGAGCGGGGTGCCGTGCCACAAGTGTGTCCACGCCAGTCCCAGGAAGCCGCCGAACAGGGCACCGATGCTGAGCACAGGCGTGAACAGACCGCCGGACGCTCCCGCCCCGAGACACAGCGCGGTCACGAGCGGCTTGAGCAGGAAGAGCGCGAGCAACAACGTGATCCCGCCGTCGCCGACGAAGGTCTCGCCGACGATGCCCTTGCCGTTGCCGAACAGCTCTGGATAGGCGATCCCCAGCAGGCCAAGGACGCCGAAGGCGAGTGGCATGGCGACGAACAGCGCGCTGCCGCTAGCGCTGTGATGCGAGACCCAGCCGATCAGGCGGATGTAGCCGGCGGCGAACAGGCCCGCGAGCGGGCCGAACAGAATCGCCCAGACCACGAGCCCGGCACTGGACTGGTAATGCGGGATCCCGGTGTAGGTCACATGGTCGGGGAGGTACCAGCGAGCCGTCTGCGTGGCGATCACGGAACACGCCAGCGCCGGCAGGATGACCGGCAACGCGATGCTGCCGACCAGCACCTCGGCAGTGAAAAGCGCACCGCCGATCGGCACGTTGTAGACCGCCGCCAGGCCCGACCCGGCCCCGCATGACACGAGCAAGCGACGCTGCGACGGGGACAGCCGAGCCCATCCGGCGATCACGCTGCCGGAGGCGCCGCCCATCAGCTTGGGTGCGGCCTCGCGTCCGATCGAGGCGCCCATGCCGATGACGACCTCCGAGATCGCCGACGTCCCCAGGCTGCGCCAGAACGACAGCTCGCCCGTCCCGCGCCAGATCGCGTCGTCGACCTCGGTGGCACCCTTCGAGTACCGACGCAGGAGATACCAGGCCACCGCGCCGAACGCCCCGCCGATCAGCAGCGAGACCACCCGCCGCGTGGACGAGGCCTGCCGGACCCCGTCAAGCAGGCTCCCGGAGTGGTAGCCGAAGGCCCAGTGCTCGACGTGGAAGAGCAGCGCCATCATCAGGTCGCCGAACAAGCCGCTGGCCACCCCGGTCGCGACGACGGCGACCCAGAAGACCGGCGTCAGCGCGGCGGGGCCGTCGTGGGAGGCGTTGGGCTGCTCGATGGCGCCGCGACCGGACGGCAACCGGCGCCTGACCACCGGCGCGGGAACGCGCACGCGCTCGTTCCGCGCTGCCCGCTTCAGCATTCGTCCACTATGGCGCGATCATCCAACGAACCGGTGAACGGCCCGCTCAGGAGCTACTCGGCGACGAGCGCGACGACGGGGCGCGGCATCCGACGCGCTGACCACAGCCGGGCACGAAGGCCGGTGCGGCCGGCGTGCAGCCCCTCCTGCCGGGCGACGCGCAGCGACCACATCACGGTCACGACGACCGCGCTCCAGGTCACCACCATGGCCGACAGCGGCTTGACCGCGACGAAGACCGCCACCGATTGGGTCAGCAGCAGCCAGCAGGTGACCGCCGCGTTGAGCAGGTTCACCGCCGCCCACATGACCGTCAGGCGCCGGAAGAGCAGCTTCACCCGATACCGGCCGACGATGTCGTCGGTGAGCGGGCAAAAGTCCTTGGCCAGCCGGTCGACCATCGGACTCTTGGTCATGCTGGAGGCGAGGAACGTCAGGCCCACTAGCGCGGTGGCCGCGATGGGCTGCAAGAAGTAGATGAACGCGCTCCCGCTGGCCACGACCACCACGGTGCGCACCGTGAGCCCGAGGCACGTGAGCAGCAACAGGCCGGGAACGCGGATCCGCAGAATCAGCCGCCTGATCAGCATGGCGTAGGACCAGCCGAGCGCGGCGAGCGATGCGGCGATCAGCCCGGAAAGGTGGAGCACCACCGAGAAGATGAGGGTGGGCACGAGCGTGCACTCGACGAGATTGGGCACCGCATGGCGGGCGATCGCGCGCAGCTTGGGCAAAGGAAGCGCGGCAACATCGGTGTCAGCCACGGTCTCGGGCCGATTCACCATGGTATTCAATCGGTCACCACAGCCGTTGCTGTAGAGCCGAAGGGCCTTTCGGCGGACACACGGTCCCCCGAGCGATGGATCGAACCGCGCATGGTCACTCTCGCCGGGTCAAGATGAAACGGAAGCGGCGAGGGGGCACAAAGTCCGGACACGTCCAGGCGCGCTTGGTGACCCCACCCTACGCGGCGATCCTGCGACGGCGCCTGCCGCGCACGTGACAATGGAGACCGCGCCAAAGGCGCAGCTAGCCGCGTGGCGGGACGGTGAAGGTGGCGAGATCCTCCCGTCGTGCCGGATGCCTGTTTTATGACACTTTGCCGGGGGACGGCAAACGGGCGACGGTGTGATCCGCAAGGGGCTCAGCAGCGGCGGGCCTCGATGCGCGCCGGGGTGGGCCACTGCACCCGGGTCGCCCACCCGAGCCGCTCGCACAGCCCGATGAACCCGGCCGCGAGGTCCACCTGATGGGGGTCGACCCCGTGCCGGGCGCTCGTCGGGTCTGCGTGGTGCACGTTGTGCCAGCTGCCCTCGAACGACATCCCTCCGGCCACGGCGAGCCCCACCTTCAAGGACAGGTTCGCGGTGAAGCTGCGATGGGTGAACAAGCGGTGGTAGCCGGCGGTCAGACCGAGACCGGTGATCACGTAGAACGCGGCCAGCAGACCAAGATCGACGGCGCTGACCCTGTCGACCAGGGCCAGGGCGACGACCAGCCCCGCGAGTGGCAGCAGCACGATCAGCAGGGTCACGGCGAGTTGCACGCGTTGCGTCACCGACCGGGCGACCTTCGGTGCCCCCCAGCGCGGCGCCGACCACGGCTCGAGCCGCCGATCCGTAACGGTGTGTGAGAAATCGATCGATGGCATGGCCAAGCCACTTCGCCGCGAAGATCGCAGACCGGGATGCAGGGGCTGGACAAGCCGGGCCTTACCCAACGGCGTATGTATACGCGAGCGCGAGTGACTACGCGCCCCAACCTGTGCGCGCGTTGCGCCCTCGCCGAAGGAGGCGCGCCTCACCGAACGAACAGATGCCATCCCACCCAAGCCCAGCCGAGCGCCAGCAGGATCCGTCCGGTACGGGTACGCCGGACGGACGCGATGAGCCCGGTGCCGGTGGCGATCGGCGTCCCGGGCCTTCGCGCCGCAAGGGTCAGGCCTGCGAGTGCGGCGAACACCAGGCAATAGCCGAGGATCCCGACGGCGTAGCTACTCAAGGGGGCTCCGGTCCCCGGCGCCGAGGTCGCGGACGAGCAACCAACCGAGCAGGAGCCAGGCCAGAAAGCCGAGAGAACGGCTGGGGTGCGTGCTCAGGAGGTCGTTGGTGATCGAGCTCAGCGTCGGATGCGCCTGCCGCGGCTGGGAGAACAGCTCGCTGAGCTCCCAGCCGACGAGTGCGGCAGCCGCGGCCACCCACGGAAGCAGCGTCCGCCAACCCTGTCGCGGCTGCGCGCGGCCGGCGGGAAAGCGTGCCTTCGGTCGCACCGTGAGTACGAGCACCACCAGCACCGGGATGAAGGTCAGGACTTCGGCGGGTCGGGTGAAGGTCCGCACGCCACTGGCGAACCAGGACCAGCACGCGGCCGCTACCAGCGCGACCATGGCGCCAGGGTGCAGCGATGGCGCTGCTGTGACCTGCTGGGGCTGGCGCATGAGGTTGCCTCGGTTCGCCCGGGCACGGCGGGCCCGCGTCCTTCTAGTGTGCCCGTCAGCTGACCTGGGCCCCGATGAGATACCCCACCAGGTACGTGACCGCCGCGGCCAGCGCCCCGAGCGCCAGCTGGCGCAGCCCGCTGAACCAGGCCGACCGTCCGGTGAACCGGGCCGTCACCGCCCCCGCGACGAACAGCGAGATCCCCGCGACAGCCAGGGCCGCGGCCAGGCTCGCGACGCCGGCCAGGTAGGTCAGCAGCGGCAGGATCGCCCCCAGCGCGAAGAACACCAGGCTGCTCGCGGCCGCCGCCCACGGGCTCGGCAGGTGCGAAGGGTTCACCCCGAGCTCGATCTGCGAATGCGTGCGCAGCGCCTGGTCGGGATCGACCGAGAGCTGGCGGGCGACGCGCATGGCCGTGGGAGGGTCGACTCCGCGCTGCTCGTAGCTGGCCGCGAGCTCGGCCACCTCGTCCTCGGGATTTCGCCGCAGCTCCAGCGCCTCGACCTCGACCTCGGCGGCGATGGATTCGTTCTGGCTCTTGACGCTGGTGTACTCGCCGGTGGCCATGCTGAACGCCCCGGCGACCAGACCGGCCATCCCCGTCAGGATGATCGTGTGCGTCGTCGCGCCACTGCCGCCGATGCCGGCGACCAGGCTCACATTGCTCACCAACCCGTCCATAGCGCCGAAGACGGCCGGACGAAGCCAACCCCCTGACACGTCACGGTGCGTGTGTCCGCTGCGGGACCGTGACTCTTTGTGTTTGCTGATCACGTCGCTCACAGCCCGTGCATACCCCAGCCACGCGCTCGTTGACCCAGACCGCCTATGCTGAGCGCGCCGGTCCGGTCCGGCGGCAGGAGGTGCTCGATGTCCGCCACCGAATTCGTGCCGGGCAAGCCCCGTCTGATCAGCGGCAAGTGCTCCGGTTGCGGGCGGAGCGTCACCCTTCCGAGCAGGTGGCTCTCGCCGCCGGCACCCGCGCAGTGGTGACGAACGCTCCCATGACCATCACTCTCCACATCCTGACCGAGGGCACAGACATGCACCTCCGGCTGCCCGAAAGCACCAACCCCGACGAGATCCTGGCGGTCTGCGCGGAAGCCATGCGCGGGCACCGGGTCGTCGAGTTTGCCGACGCGCTGCCGCCGGGAAGCGTTCAGCGATGCACGGTGCTGGTGAACTTCCAGCACGTCAGCGGAGCATGGGTCGACACCGACGAGTGATGGCTGACCGTCACGCGCCGCGGGGGTCAGGAGGGCGCGAGGTGCAGGCGGCCGGTGTCCATCGGCAATTCCGCGATGAACGTCAGGCTTCCGGTGCCTTCGCTCAGGGATCCGTCCGCCTGACGCTGCCTGACGCGTACCGGCTGGATGCGATGCACCGGACGCCCCACTGACCCATCCGGATAGCCGACGCGAGCGGGATGCGACACGTCCCAGACGTCGCTTTCCTGGAACTGCTCGCCGCGCCAGACCCCGAGCCCGAGCCCGTCGTTGTAGCCGCCGTAGCCCAGCCCCTGCATCGCGACGGCCGGGCCCAGGGCCTCTGCCTCGATCTGCACGCCGCCGCCGCCCCGCAGGTGCACGTCGAAGGCCGCAGCCGCCATCCGTCGCGGCCGTTCGGTGTCGACGAACTCCGCGTCGATCCCGACCCGCTCCCCCAACGTCGACACACCTGTGGAGCGATCGATGATCTCCACCGTCGAGTGATTGAGCCCCTCGGCGCGGCGGGTCACTTGGACGTGACCGGCGTAATCGGGGGTCGAGTAGAACAGGAACGCAAAGAGCCCACCCCCCTGCGGCGTGGTCTCGGGTGGCCCCGTGACGGGCTCGGGGATGCCGACCCGCTCGCGTACGCCCCACGAGTGGTCCCGGCACGACCACCAGGAATCGACCTCGTGGCGCGAGCCATCGACCTCGAACCAACCGCGGCACGTCCCGATCTGGTCGTAGCGGCTGTAGTCCTCGAGGATGCGTCCGGAGAGCCGGGCGAAGTGCGGTCGCTCCTCCTGCGGCGGGTCGCTGGCGGCCCATTCCAGCTCGGCCGACAGGCCACTGGAGTTCGGGGCGACGGACAACCCGATGCGTTTCATGGGCTCGCGGACGTCGAGGGACAGCGGACCGCAGTCCGACGCGTAGCGCGGACGCAAGCTTCGGGAGACGCGCAGGTTGTGCTGGCGCCCACCGGCGATCACGACCACGCCGCCGTCGACGACGTTCATGTTCTGGTAGACGCCCATGGTGAACTGCAGGGCTGCGCCGCCGATGCGATCGGACGCGGCGAACCACAGCCGGTCGAAGAAGCGCGGATCGCTCGTCCCCACATGGTCGAACGTCGTCGGCAGCTGATGCCAGGGCGAGTCGTCGAGCGTGGTCAGCATGCAGGCCTCACTATTCGGGTCACGATTTCGGGGCGCCCGCCGGGCGCCAGATGGCCTTGAGTGGATAGCGCTCGGCACGCTCCCGCAGATGAGCGGCAAGATACGTGCGCAGCTCACGCAATTCGTCGGTATCCATGACGAACGGGATCGCGTCCGCCAGCGCCTGTCTGACGCGGGCATGGCGGGCTTCCAGCGCCGTCAGGTCGGCAGCGTCCGGAGGGTCCTCGAAGACCGCTGCCCGCAGCTCGTCGTCAAGCGCGTCGTCCAGCTCGACTCCGGAGATGAGCACCTGCCGCAGCAGCGCGGCCGACATCTCCGCGTCCCACTGCAGGAACGCAGGAACCTCACGCCATCCCGAGCTCAGCGTCTCCAGCGTGGCGCACACTCCCGCAAGAATGTCGGCCGGGTAAGGGTCGTGAAGCTCAGGCGCGATGACCTCGTCGAGAATCCGGCGCAGGCCTTCGAGCTGCTCGCTCACGTCAGGACGCACGTCACGCTCCGATCATGTCGAGCATGAGCCGCCAGATGCCGACGGGCGCCTGGTGCATGCGGTCGAGCCGGCCGTCGACGAAGGCGCGCGACCCGCTGAGCACGATCGCCGAAAGCTTGAGGTTCGCGAGCACACTCCACCAGTGAACGGCCTCGGGTTCGGCAGCAAACCCGGTGCGCTCGCCCCACCGGGCGAGCAGGTCGGCCGGCTCCCAGCTGCCAGGGATCCGGTGTTCACGCGCTCGCAGCGGATTGGTGACCCACCCCAGATCCTCGCGCGGGTCACCGAGATGGACAGTCTCCCAGTCCAGCACGGCCGAAACCACGGCCGATCCGACATCCCCGCGCAGATCGCCGACCAGCAGGACGTTGCCGGCCTTGAAATCACCGTGAACGACGGTCGTCACGGGGTTGCGCGGCGCATGCCGCCGCAGCCAGTGCAGGACGAGTTCGAGCTCCGGCTCGGGTTCGAGCTGCACCCGGCGCAGCTCCCCTTCCCAGTGAGCCAATGCGGCGTGAGCGGCCCGGTCCCCCGGGTCGTCGAGCACGTCACCGAGGCCCATCGCGCGCCAGTCGAGCAGGTGGATGTCGGCTAACCGGTCGTAGAGCTCGTGGGCGAGCCGCAGCCGATCCGCCGCCGGCGCCGAGCCGGCGAGCACGAATCCGTCGCAGGTGCCTTCGGCCAGATCCATGACGATGGCCGGACGTCCGAGCCGACGGCCGTCGAGGTCGGCCCAGCGCAGCCGCGGGCTCGGTACCGCGGTGGCTTCCAACGCCTTCAGCACCCGGGTCTCGACGCGGCGATCGGTCTCCAGCACGCTGCCCGCGGGGTCTCGTCGGGCAATCAGTGCCGCCTTCCGGGACTGGCCGGCTTCGGTCCACGAGGCGTCAAAAACCCAGTTCTCACGGGAGAATCCAGCCGAGGTGCGGCGGACTCCGGTGATCGTCGCCCCCGGATCGCCGACCTCGTCCGCGATCCATTGGCGCAACGCCTTGCTGAGGTCTGCCGACGCGCTCACGCAGCGAGCGAGACGCCATACAGCGCCGCGGCATTGTCGACCAGAACCTTCTGCAGCACCTCGTCCGGCAGCGCACTGAGCGCCTCGCTCGCGTACCTCTCCGGGCCGACGGCCGGGGTGCGCGGGCCGGGATGCTGACAGGTCGGGTGCGGAAAGTCGGTCTCGAAAAGCATGTTGTCGGGATAAGCGAGCAGCGGGGTGGCGATCGTCTCGCGCTCGTACCAGAAGCAGCCGTAGATCTGGCGCCGGAAGTACTCCGACGGCAGCAGGTCGTACTCGGGATGCTCCTCGGCGACCCCGCCGTTTCGCCATTGCCAGTCGAAGGATTCGAGCGCTCCCGGCAGCATCGAGACACCGCTCTCCACCGACACGAACGGCACCTGCGGGAAGCGATGGCAGACGCCGCCGTGGATCAGATCGGCGATGCAGCGCAGGTTGTCGACGAAGAGCAGGGACGACGCCCGGGAGAAGTTCGCCCGCCACCCCATCTCCGAGCCCTTGGACAGCTGCTCGCCGATGCGGCCGCCGCCGATGTGGAAGTTGACCGTCACCCCGGCGTCCCGCGCGGTCGACCAGATCGGATCCCAGTGGCGATCCCACAGCGGCGGCTGGCCGAACGCCTCGGGCTGGTTGCAGAAGTTGATCCCGCGATGGCCGGCAGAAACGCACCGCTCGATCTCGGCGACGGCAGCGTCGACGTCCCAGAACGGCAGCGACACGATGGGCAGCAACCGCTGCGGGGCCACCGAGGCGAAGTCCACCTGGAAGTCGTTGTAGGCCTGGACGCACTCGAGGGCGAAAGCCGGATCGCCGTAGCCGAGCCAGGACCCGCCGCCGAATCCGCCGATGTTCGGGTAGAGCACCTGCGCGTAGATGTGCTGCTCGTCCATGAAGGCGATGCGGGCCTTCGAGTCGTAGGCGGCCGGATGCATGTCTTCGTACCTGGCCGGACCGTCAGGTAGCACACCGTCGAAGCCGGCCATGGCGGTATTGCCCGGCTTGGCCCAGGGCTTGCCGGCGATAACCCACACGTCGAAGCCGTCGATGCGTTCGATGCGCGGGATCGCGTCTCCCCAGCGCGACGACACCCGTGCGGTCCAGGTGTCGGGCGGTTCCGTGACGTGCGTGTCGGCGTCGATCACGCTGAAGCGTTCGAACATGGTCTGCTCCTCACGGCCGGGCCGGTGATGGCCGGCCTGACGAAGCATTCTCGTCCACGGGACCCCTGCTGGTGCGGTGGGTCCTCGGATGGCGCCCAGGAGCCGCACCTCGAGGACTTGCCGGCCCTTGCTGGCCATCGCCGGGTTTGAGTAGGTCTAGCGCCACGGCCTGCAGTCCTGAGAGTTGCTGCAGACCGAGGTTCGAAGGGTTATGAAACCAGCCGCTCGGACCGCCGGAAGCGCCCAAGCGCCGTGGCCCGGGAGGGGTCCCGATGCGCCTGCCGTCAGGACCTGTGGTGTGGATCACATCTTGCGGGTGGACTGGTGGACCGCCCCACCGCCGTGCCAGGCTCCCCAACGTTGCGCCCATCAGGGCGAAACCCACGCCCAGCCGCCGAATCCCGCCCCGGGCCGTGGTCTCCAACAACCCGTGGGCGGGAGCGGGGGACCCAATATTCACCGGACATGGCTTCAGCCACGTCCTGGGGTGAAGCCGGTCACCAGCACCACGCGGTGACCGGCCGGGCTGCCTAGCCCGAACCCGACAGCTCACCTCGCAGGCGTCAGAGAAGGCGATCGATGATGCTTGCTGCCCCATGCCGGCTGATGGCGCGCGCCCGACTACGGGCGAGCTCCCGAGCTCGCCGGTCGGCGACGTTCAGCGTCGGCGTCGCGGCTCTCGGGATAGCGGTGATCGCGAGCTGCTCGCCGATCCCGACCACCGCGTTCAGGTTCCCGCTGTCGAGGGGGCAGTCCTGGGGGCCGGGAACCTGGAGCCAGGACCAGGGCGTGGACATCAACGCGCCGTGCGGCGCCAACCTCGCGGCCCCGGAGAACGGGATCATCATCGCCGAGGGCATCGGCGGCTTCGGGCCCTACGCTCCCGAGCTGCTCGTGACGTCGGGCCCGCTCACCGGCCGCATGATCTACCTCGGGCACGTGCAGCACGACTACGTCCCGGTCGGGGCTCACGTGCGAGCCGGGCAATGGATAGCACAGGTGGGCACGCTCGGTATCAGCTACGCCTGCCACCTCGAGATCGGCATCAGCCCGCCGGGATCGCGCTCACTGCCGGGTTGGCACGCCACCTCCTCGGAAATGCTGAGGCTGCTGACCTCCAGCTACTTCGGGTGAGCCCGGGTATGTGAGCCCCCGCTTGCCTTGCGTTCCTGCAGGACGAGCACATCGATCCCGTCGAGGATGCTCGCGGCGGCCGGCGTGCTCTTCCGGCGGCGCGCGCGCTGACCAATGATGGACGCATGCCCGCGCGCGAGCTCGAAGACCTTCCCTTCGCCCCGTTTCTCGAGCCCTGGGACGGAAAGCTGCTGCCCGACGCGCGGTACGACACCGTCCACATCGACGGAGCGGAACTGGAGGGGCCCGTCGCCACCGGTGCCCGGTTCATCGAGTCGGCGATCACGTCGACGACGTTCGACGCCGGCAGTCTCCGGCTATCGCGATGGAGCGACGTCTGGATGAAAGCCGTGCGCTGGATCGGCACCGATCTGTCCGGCACCGACTGGATGGACGTCGAGATCACCGGGAGCGTCTTCGCCGGCACCACCGTCTACGACGCCCAGCTGCGCCGGGTGGTGATGCACGAGAGCAAGGCTGATTCGATCAACCTGCGGGGCGCGCGGCTGCAGGACGTGTCCTTCGTTGACTGCCAGCTCAGCCATCTCGATTTCGCGGGGGCGACGCTCGTCGACGTCTCGTTTCCCGGGAGCACGCTCCACGGCGCCGCCTTCGACAACGCGCACCTGAAGAATGTCGATTTTCGGCAGGCGCACGAGTTGCAGATCACCAGCGGCTACGGCGCGCTGAAGGGCGCCACCATCACCACGAGCCAGCTTGTCACTCTCGCGCCGGCACTGGCGCAGCTGCTCGGTATCGCCGTCGTCGACGGCTAGGGCCAGCCGGCAGGAACTAGGCGAGGAAGTTCTTGTTGGCAAGGATCTCGTCGTAGTCGAGTTCGTCGTCATAGTCGGGTGCGGACGATTCCAAAGCCTGGACGCGCCGGCACAGCTCGTGGCGATCGCGGCGGCTCAAATGCGCGGCGTGATCGGTCAGCCGGTCGAGCTCAGGCGAATCGTCGACCTCCATCGCGTGCAGCCGGATACGCAGGTGACGCAGGGTCCAGCGGTCCAGGTGCTCGGCGGCCGCCGTCAGGTCGCTCAGGTCGAGGTGAGCCTCGGAGCCGGTCTCGAGAATCGACATCGTGTGCCTCCCGTTCGGGGTCGTCACCTTCGACATCGGCCCCAGATCTACACAAACGACGCTATGAGGAGCAGAGTCCCCTCGGAAGTGTCCAAGGTCCCAGCCCGCCGGGTCATGCCGCGAGAGCCGCGAGAGCCGCGAACACCCGGGCCGGCGGGCCCCATTCCCTACTGACAGCTAGCCGACGGATTGACCACACCGATCCGGTCATCGTGTGACGATCGAACCGGTGGTTCGAGGATCCCGACGGGTGCGGAGGCATTTCAGATGACTTCCTGGCAGCTGGCGGACTTCGTCGAGGAGCGCGAGCTCGGCTCGGGCGGCAGCGGCCGCGTGGTGCTCGCCCGCCACGGCGCGACCGGCAACGAGGTCGCCATCAAGTACCTCGCCGAATGGCTCTCCTCCGACGCCGCGCACCTGGCGAGCTTCCGCGCCGAGGCGCAACTCATGGCGGGCCTGGTGGACCCGCATCTGGTGACGCTCTACGAGTACGTCGAGACGACGGCGGGCGCCGCGATCGTCATGGACCTGCTCGAGGGCGTGGCCCTGCGCACGATGCTCGAAGAGGGCGGGCCGCTCACCCCCGAAGCCGCGCTGACCCTGATGAAGGGCTCGCTGCTGGGTCTCGCGGCCCTGCACGCCCAGGGCGTCGTCCACCGCGACTACAAGCCCGAGAACGTCATGGTCGACGCCGCCGGCAACACCAAGCTCGTGGACTACGGCATTGCCGCCCCGGTGGGTGAGATCGCCGGGGTCTCCGGGACCCCGATCTACATGGCCCCCGAGCAATGGCGGGGTGAGCCGAGCAACGCCGCCACCGACGTCTATGCCGCCACCGCCACCTTCGTCGAGTGCCTGACCGGCCACCCGATGTTCACCGGCACCACCGTCGGGGCGCTGCTGCAGCAGCACCTCACCATGCCGCCGCCGCTTGACGAGTTGCCGGAAGCCGTGCGGCCGATCGCCGCCGCCGGCCTCGCGAAGGACCCGGCCGAACGCGTCGGCGACGCGAGCGCCCTCGTGGCGCGGCTCGACGTGCTCGCCCCCGCCGCGTACGGGCCTGAGTGGGAGCGGCACGGCCGGGCTCACCTGGCGGCGCGCGCCGTCCTGCTTGCCCTGCTGTTCGCACACCCCGAGCGGGTGGCCCACGAGCAGGCATCCGCCGAGACGGACCTCAGCAACGGCGGGCCGCACGGCGCGTCCGACGCCACCCGGGCCGGCCATGGTGCCGGTGGCACCCGACTTGGGCGCCGCGGGCACCCGCTGACCCTGGCGCTGGGCGCGTTCGTCATCGCGGTCGCGGCGTTGGCCCTCACCCGCCACACCGCGAGCTCCCCGAAGTCGTCCAACGCGGCCTTCGAGCAGGGCCCGGCCACCGCGGCCCGGGTGACGTCGAGCGCCGCCCCATCGCCCACCCCCACGGCCAGCCCGACGCCCACGCCGACTCCGACTCCGACTGCCGACGCCCACGCTGACGCCCACGCCGACGCTGACTCCGACGCCCACGCTGACGCCCACGCCGACGCTGACTCCGACGCCCACGCCGACGCCCACGCCGACGCCCACGCCCACGCTGACGCCGACGCTCACCCCGGCTCCGGTCGCTCCGACGTTCGGGCGGCGTCCGACGTCCGCGGTTCCGACGAAGGGAGCCCCCTCGAGCACCCTGCCGCCGATCCTGATCTACCGGATGCCCAGCTTCTCGCCCTCGCCATCTCCGCCCGGCAACCCAATCCTCAGATGACCACCCCCACTGGCCGTCTGCTGACGACGCGAATCGAGGTGACACATGGCTGCTCCTGAGGGAAACCCGACCCATCCCATCGACACGCGTGAGACCGTCGAGTCGCCTGCGTCGTCGCGCACAAGCTCCTCCGACGATCGACTTGCGCGACGCCGGCACAGCCGGCAACACCATCGATCTGCGCAACACCGTCCTCGTGCCCGCCCGGACCGGTCCGGCCGTCCCGCCGGCCCAGCCGCTCGAGCTCGTGCGATTCGGTCCCGGCGTACCCGCGGTCATCGCCACGGCGCCGCCGCCCCTAGCAGAAACTTCCGCCACGCCCCGGCGGCTACGGCGCGAACGCGCGCTCAACGTGGTGCTGACGCTGGTCCTCGCCGCCGCGGTCGGCTGGCTGCTGTGGCCTGCCGGCAAGCTGCACGTGCGCACGGTGAGCGCGCGGGCCATGCCGGGCGTCGTCGCGTGCGACAAGAGTGCCGACGTCGTCGCGACGGTGCAGACGAACGGCAATCCCGGGCAGCTGACGTACCGCTGGACCCGCAATGACGGCGTCGCAAGCGGCACCCTCGTGCAGTCCGTGGCACGCGGCCAGCACGCCGTCAGCCTTCACCTGACATGGGCCTTCCACGGCCCCGGGACGTACGACGCCATCGCCACCGTGCAGGTGCTCTCGCCCGCCACGCAGAGCGCGACGGTGCACTTCACGTACGTGTGCTGACCCTCAGCCGAGGTGCTGACGGAAGTGCCTGAGCGTCCGCGTCCAGGCGTCCGCGGCCGCGTCGGGGGCGAAGTCCGGGCTGCCGTCGCGCATGAAGCCGTGGCCCGCGTCGGGATAGACGGTGGTCTCAGCGTGGTGCGCGGCCACCGTCTCGATGTCCGATAGCGGGATCCACTCGTCCTTCCCGCCGAAGAACAGCAGGGTGGGACAGGTAGGTTCGCCCAGCTCGGTCGAGATGCCCGAGCCGTAGAAGCCGGCGGCCGCGTCGAAACCGCCGGCGAGTGCCGCCCGGTAAGTCAGCCTGCCGCCCATGCAGAATCCGGTCACTCCGAGGCGGCCGGCGCCGTGCTCGCGGGCAATGGCAGCCGCGGCCTGGATATCGCGGTTCGCCTGCTCAAAATCAAGCCTGCGGATAAGCGTCATCGCGTCGGCCGACTCCGTCCCACCGAAGCGGTAGAACAGGTCGGGCGCGACGACGACATACCCTTCCGCCGCCAGCCGCTGGCAAAACCGCAGCAGCTGCGGGGAGATCCCGTTGCCCTCATGGACGACCACCACACCCGGCCCGCCCCTCGGAGCATGTTGCGGGGCCGCAAGGAAATAGGGAAGCGCTAGCTCAGGCACGCGCGCACGGTAGCAGCGGCGAGCAAGATAGGGGTACGCCCCACGATCTTGACCAGCAGCTGAGGACCATGACACGTCACGCATCCACACCGCCAACCCGGGACAAGGGCGCGCCGAGCGCCCCTCCCCCGCCTCCGGCCTGGAGGCACTTCCTCTGGCCGATCGCCCTGGTCATCTTCTTCGTGCTGCTCTTCGTCGTCCCGGTGACCCAGGGCAGCAAGCAGGTCACGCTCAACTACACCGAGTTCCTGAAGGACGTCTCGTCGAAGTCGGTCAAGACGGTCACGATCTCCCCCAACGGCACCGCGACGGGCACGCTGGCCACGGGCGGCAAGTTCACCACCGTCATCCCGACGCAAGCCGGCGAAAACTTCCTTGAGCAGCTGCAGAAGTCGAGCGTTCAGGTCACGGCCAAGACCGGCGGAACCTCGTTCAGTGCCAGCGTCATCTCGTGGGTCATCCTGCTGCTGCCGTTCCTCGTTCTCGGCTATCTGTGGTGGCGGTTGTCGAAAGGCGCGGCGGGCCGGATGCAAGGCGCGTTCGGCGCCGGACGGTCGAAGGCGAAGGTGTTCGACGAGGAACGCCCGAGTACGACGTTCGCCGATGTCGCCGGCTACGAGGGCGCCAAGCTCGAGATCCGCGAGGTCGTCGACTTCCTGCAGCACCCCGAGCGTTACGCGAAGGCCGGTGCCATGGCCCCCCGCGGTGTGCTCATGGTGGGTCCGCCAGGCACCGGCAAGACCCTGCTGGCACGCGCGGTGGCCGGGGAGGCGTCGGTGCCGTTCTTCTCGGTGACGGGATCGAGCTTCGTGGAGATGTTCGTCGGCGTCGGCGCAGCGCGGGTGCGTGACCTGTTTCAGGAGGCCCGCAAGCGCGCGCCGGCCATCATTTTCGTCGACGAGATCGACGCCATCGGGGGTCGGCGCTCGGGCTCGGGCGCCGTGGTGTCCAACGATGAGCGTGAGCAGACCCTGAACCAGCTGTTGGCCGAGATGGACGGCTTCGATCCGAGCTCGGGCATCGTCGTGCTCGCCGCGACCAACCGCCCTGAGGTGCTGGACCCGGCCCTGCTGCGCCCCGGACGCTTCGACCGGCAGGTGACGATCCCGCTCCCGGCGCTGCCGGAGCGGCTCGCGATCTTGCAGGTGCATTGCCGTGGCAAGCGCCTGGACTCCGGGGTCGACCTCGAGGTGGTGGCCCGCGGGACGCCCGGTTTCTCCGGTGCTGACCTCGCGAACCTGGTCAACGAGGCGGCCATCACCGCGGTACGAGCCGGACGCGAGGTGCTCTCGGCCGCCGACTTCTCCGAAGCGCGCGACCGCATCATCCTCGGCCGACGTGAGGGCTCGAACGTCCTACTGCCCGAGGAGAAGCACGCGGTCGCCGTCCACGAGGCGGGTCACGCGCTCGTCGCGACCTACTCCGACAAGGCCGATCCGGTGGCGAAGGTGACGATCCTGCCCGCCGGGCAAAGTCTCGGGGTCACCGAGCAACTGCCGCTGGTGGAGCGCCACCTCTACGGCGAGGACCACCTGCACGACATGCTCGCCGTCTTCCTCGGCGGGCGCGCGAGCGAGCTCGTGGTGCTCGGGCAAGGTTCGACCGGCGCCGCGAACGACCTGGCCAAGGCCACCGATCTGGCCACCAAGATGGTCCGCGAGTTCGGCCTCACGTCGGCGATCGGGCCGGTCGGCTACCCCTCCGGCGGCTCGGTATTCCTGGGCGCCGGAGGCAGCGAGTACTCCAGCCGGCCGTTCGCCGACGGAACCCAGGCGACCATCGACGCGGAGGTCGCCCGGCTGCTGCGCGAGGCCGAGCAGCGGGCGGTCGCCATCCTCCGCCAGCATCGCGACGTGCTGGACAAGCTCGTCAGCCTGCTCGTCGCGGAGGAGACGGTCGACGGCGCGCAGATCTACGCGCTGGCCGGACGTCACGAGCCCGCCGCCGGGCCCGGCATGACCATGGCGCCGAACCGGGTCGTCTCGATCGACAAGCCCGTATCGGCCGACCCGGTGCCACCGGTCGACCAGGCTCCACCGAACGAGAAGGCCCCGACAACCACGACCGCGCCAGCGGCTCCGGAGTCCTAGCCGGAGACCGTCCACGACGTGATCAGGCCGATGAACGCGACCATCAGGATCGCGACGACGGCCACCGAACCCCAGCCGCCGATACTCGCGGCGGCGAGGCCTCCCGCCCCCAGCACGAGGAGCAGCACGATCACGGCCGGCAAGCCGATCTCGCCCGTGCGCAAGGGCGTGAACGCCGACCGCGGCGGGGTCGTCTCCTCATCCATGCCTCAGACTCTGACAGGTCTTCCTGTGATGGCAATGGAAACCGGCGCCCGCCACCCGGCTACGCTCTGCCGCCGTGAGCACGCGCAATGATCCCCGACCGGACTGGGCCCGCCGGCTGATCGCCATGGGGCCGAATGTGGGGGGCGCGCAGCACCTCATCCCGCTCGACCCCGACGAGCTGATCGCGACGGCGCAGCAGGCCACAGGTCTCGCCGATTTCGGACCTCCCACGTGGGAGGAACCGTTTCGCCGGCTGGTCGCAGCGCTCGACACCGAGGCGCGGCTGCACGCCCTCGGGCGGCTCATGTCACGTAACGACCTGCTGCGCCACCTCAGTACCCGGTTGCGCGTGATCGACGCCGCTGCTCGCCATCCCGCCATCACCGATGAGCAGGTCACCGCGCCGGTCTTCATCACCGGGCCGGCGCGTTCGGGCACGAGCATCCTGCACGAGCTGCTCGGCGAAGACCCGGCGCTGCGCGCGCCGCTGGCCTGGGAGATGGCCCACCCGTTCCCACCGCCGACAGGCACCGCCGATGATCGCGCCCAATGGGCCGAGCCCGAATTCGACCTGTGGGCCGACGTGAATCCGGCGTTCGGTGCCGTCCACGAGCTCAAGGCGAGCCTGCCCGAAGAGTGCCTATGGCTGCTCGCCCCCGAGTTCGACAGCGGGTTCTGGGCGACGAACAGCGACATCCCGAGCTTTCTGGCCTGGCGCGCCGGGACCGACCCGCTGCCCGCGTACCGCATGCACAAGCTGATGCTCCAGGTCCTGCAACAGCAGGCGGACCATCCCGCGCGGCCATGGGCGCTGAAGTCGCCGATGCATCTGATGCGGCTGCCGGCACTGTTCGCGGTCTATCCCGACGCCCGGGTGATCCTCACCCATCGCGACCCGGTCAAGACCGTCACGTCCTCGGTGAGCACGCTCGCCGCCGGACGATGGGTGCGCTCCAACGACGTCGACACCGAGCTGATCGCCGCCTCCTCCGGCTTCGGGCTGAGCTTCATGCTGAACGCGCTCGTCGAGCAGCGCTCCGGGCTTCCGGCCGGGCAGGTGGCCGACCTGCACTACCTCGACCTCATCAGCGATCCGGTCACCGCGATCGAGAACGCCTATGCGGGGCTCGGGCTCCCCTTCGATCCTGCGCTGCCGGGCAAGATCCGTGCCTATCTCGCCGGCCGGCCGCAGCACAAGCACGGCGAACACCGCTACTCGGCGGCCGACTTCGGCCTCGACCCGGGCCAGATCCGCGAGACCTTCCTGCCCTACACCGACGCGTTCAACGTGCAGTACGAGTAGCGGCCCACGTCCGGCCCCCGCACGTCGGCAGCCCCCGCACGTCGGCAAGAACTGGGTAATCGACACGACTTCGCACTTTTGGCGTCGATAACCCAGTTATCACCTCCCCGGGAGGTAGGCCAGTTGCCGTATCCGGTGATTGCGACGTTCGGCGCTATGACCGGCCTGACCAGCGGCTTAACGTGAAACGACCGCTCAGGCGGGTCAGCTCCGATCACCGTTCGCCACGACGCTGCACGAAGGAACGCCGGTCATGCGCATCGATCTCACCGAAATCCGCAACGTGCTCGCGAACGTCGACCAGATCCTCAGCCGGCACCACGGCAAGGACGTCCACAACTCCAGCGTGATGGCCAGCCAGCAGGGCGGCACCATCCGGCTGAACGGCGTGGCCGCGGCGGAGCTCGCCGACGACCTCCGCGTGGTGCAGGACTACCTGCGGCTGGCCGATGGCGAGGTCGCGGCGCTGTACTGGATGAGCAAGGGCCGCGAAGACCCGCGGCGGCCAGCCGGGACACGCCCGCCCGGCCATCCGGTTCCCGTCGCCCCGGTCCGCGACACCAACAGCCGCTGCGGAACCTCCCCGAGCCTGCGGCCCGCCGCCTTCGCTCGCTGACCCGGGCGGCGCGTTCTACGCTCGCCACATGCGCCTCGCCGGCTTCAACCACGTAGCGACCCTCACCAACGACAGCGACCGGCTGCACGCGTTCTACCGGGACGTGTTCGAAGCCGAGGTGCTACGCGACGGCGCCGAACTCGCTGAAGGCACAGGCCCGCGGATGTCGGTCATCCGGGTGGGACCCGGCGCGGAGCTGAACGTCTTCCAGATCGAGGGCAACACCGAAGCCGACCGCCAGACGCCGATGTTCGGCCGCGGCCGCATCGACCACCTGGCCCTGCAGGCGTCGTCACTGGAGAGCTTCGAGGAGCTGCGGCGGCGGCTGATGGAGCGCGGCGCCGCCGACGATTTCGTCACCGATTTCGGGGCGATCCTCAGCGTCTTCTTCCGCGATCCGGACGGACTCGAGTGCGAGCTCACGGTGCCCAATCCGGACGCGCAGCCCGGCGTGTCCCACCCTCCGGGTACCCGGGCCACCCGCTACCCCGCCGCCTGACGCGCCCGATGAGGATCGGATTCGCGGCGCCGACAAGCGGTTCATGGGCTACGCCCGAGATCATCACGCAGGTCGCCGGACGCGCTGACGAGCTTGGCTACGCGAGCCTGTGGACCTTCCAGCGGCTGCTCTACCCGGAAGTCACCGCGCTAGGCGAGGCCTACCACAGCGTCCTCGACCCGCTGATCACGCTCGGCTTCCTCGCCTCGTGCACGCAACGGGCGCGGCTCGGCGTCGCGGTCGTCAACTTCCCGTTCATCACCCCGATCCTGCTGGCGAAACAGGCTGCTGCCATTGATGTTTTGAGCAAGGGAAGGCTCCTGCTCGGCATCGGGCTGGGGTGGGCTGAGGAGGAGTTCATCGCCAGCGGTGCGACGACCGAGCGCCGCGGCGCCCGCGTGCAGGAGTACCTGAGCTGCCTCGACGCGATCTTCTCCGGCGTGCCGGATTTCACCGGCGAGAGCTACCGGATCCCGCGATCGGAGGTGCTGCCGCGGCCGGTGCAGCACCCGCGACCGCCGGTGCTGCTCGGCGGGGTCGTGCCCGCCGCCCTCGAACGCGCCGGGCGGATCGCCGACGGCTGGATCAGTAGCAGCCGCGCCGACCTTCGCACCATCGGCGAGTCGGCGACGCTGGTACGCACCGCCGCCGAGGAGGCCGGACGTGACCCGGCCTCGCTGCAGATCATCGTGCGCGGGCTGGTCCGGCTGACGGGCGCGCACGCCGGCGACCGCGCGCCGCTCACCGGCTCGGTAGCGCAGATCAGCACCGATCTGGCGGACCTCGAAGCCCAGGGGGTCGACGAAGTGTTCGTCGACCTCAACTTCGACCCGGCGATCGGTGCGGTGGACGCCGACCCCGCGGCGGCGCTCGCGCGGGCCCACGAGGTTCTCGAGAGCCTGGCCCCCCGGCACTGAAAAGAGGCTGGCGGGGAATGCCAGAACCACTGTCGAATCATGTCGAGAAGCACCGCTCGGCAACGTCCTGACCATGACGGCGCCGCACGGGTGCCGCAGATGACGAGGAGCGCACGATGGCCACCTTCCTGCTGCTGAAGCACTACTCCGGCGACGGCGCCCCGATGCCCGAGTGGACCCCCGACGAGATCAAGGTGCACATCCGTTTCCAGCAGGAGCTGGTAGGCGAGCTGGCCGAGGCCGGCGAGCTCGTGCGCGCCGACGGGCTGGCCGGCCCCGAGCTCGCCAAGGTCGTGCAGTACGGCGGGCCGGATGCGCCGCCGGTCGTCACCGACGGGCCGTTCCCGGAGGCCAAGGAATTCCTCGCCGGCTACTACCTGATCGACGTGGAGACCGCGGAGCGGGCGTACGAGATTGCGGCGAAGGCGTCGTCGGCGCCCGGCCCGGCGGGCGCGCCGATCTACGAGCGCATCGAGGTGCGTCAGATCATGGGCGCGCCCGACCCCGATGCGTGATCAGCTGCGGATCGACGCCGGGACCGGGGACCTGCTGCGCGCGTTGGCGCCGCAGGTCCTCGGCGTGCTCGCAAGGCGCTCCGGTGATTTCGCCTCCTCCGAGGACGCCGTTCAGGAGGCGCTGCTCGCGGCAGCTCAGCACTGGCCGGGCTCGGGCCGCCCGGACAACCCGCGCGGCTGGCTCATCCAGGTCGCCTCGCGCCGGCTGACCGACCAGATCCGCAGCGAACATGCCCGCCGCCGGCGCGAAGATGCCGCCGTCCTGCTGCAGCCGCCACCGTCCGAGGTGAGCGAGCAGGACGACACCCTGCTGCTGCTCTTCCTGTGCTGCCATCCCGACCTCACATCGGCGTCGGCGATCGCGCTGACGTTGCGCGCCGTCGGCGGTCTCACCACCGCAGAGATCGCCTCGGCCTTCCTGGTGCCGGAAGCCACCGTGGCGCAGCGGATCAGCCGCGCCAAAGCGCGTATCAAGACGTCCGGAGCCCACTTCACGATGCCCACCGCAAAGGAGTGGGAGCCGCGGCTACGGTCCGTGCTTCGCGTGCTGTACCTGATCTTCAACGAGGGATACGCCCGCAGCGTGGGCGACGGTGTCTACCGCGGGGAGCTGTCCGCGGAGGCGATCCGGCTCACGCGCATGCTGCACGGCCTGCTCCCCGCCGACGGCGAGACCGCCGGCCTGCTCGCCCTGATGCTGCTGACGGACGCCCGGCGCCCCGCGCGCACCGGCCCGGACGGCGAGCTCGTCCCGCTGCCGGCTCAGCGCCGTGAACTGTGGAACCGGACGCAGATCAGCGAGGGCGTCCGGCTGATCACTGCCACCTTGCGCGCTGACGCGATCGGCGAGTACCAGGCGCAGGCGGCGATCGCGGCGATCCACGACGACGCGCAGGAGGCGGCGGAGACGGACTGGGCGCAAATCCTTTACTGGTATGGCGAATTGGAGCGCCTGACCGGCAATCCGATGGTCACGCTCAACCGTGCCGTCGCGCTCGCCATGGTCGAGGGGCCGGCGGCTGGGCTCGCGCTGCTGGCGTCCGTCGACGATCGCCTGCCCAGGCATTACCGGCTCGATGCCGTCCGCGCTCACCTGCACGAGATGGCGGGCGACGAAGCGCTGGCGCTGGCGCATTTCCGGGCCGCTGCCGCGCGCACGACGAGCACCGCCGAGCAGCAGTACCTGCTGACGCAAGCGGCTCGCCTGAGCCGTCCCTCAGCGCCCGCCTGAACCCAGGCCCGCCAGGTACTGCGCGAAGGTCTGCTCACCCCGAGGGCCCTCGCCGTCCGCCAGCAGGCCGCCACCGGCCATCGCCCGCCCCGCCGCCCCGGGGAGCCGGACGGGAACCACCAGCCGACGCTGCCCGCGTGCCTTCACGAGCTGGCGCATGAGGTCGACGAGCGACTCCTCGCGGGGGCCGGCGAGGTCGGCCGCCATCCCGACCGGCTCGTCGACGGCCAATTCTGCCAGCGCCTCCCCCACCTCCCGGGCGGCGATGGGTTGCATGCGCATGCGCGGCGCCGCCACCAGCGGCCCGCGCGCGCGATCGAGCAGCTGCCCCGCGAACTCGTGGAATTGGGTCGCGCGCAGCACGCTCGAGGGCCGGCCGTCGGCGAGCAGCAGCTCCTCCTGGACCCGCTTGCCGCGGTAGTAGCCGAAGTCCACCCGGTCGATCCCGACGATGGACAGTGCCACGAAGTGCCGGACGCCGGCGGCCTTGCCGGAGGTGAGCAGATTGCGGGTCACAGCGCCGAAGAAGAGTTCCGACGCGCTCGCCTTCCTCGTCGCCACGTTGCTGCAGTCGATCACCGAGGTCACCCCGGCGAGCGCGTCGATCAGCCCGTCACCGGTCGCGACGTTCACCCCGTGGGAACGCGCCAGCACCACCGTCTCATGGCCTGCCTTCTCCAGGCTTTCGACCACGTACCGCCCGACGACCCCGGTGCCTCCCGCTACCGCGACGCGCATCGCCGATCCTCTCGTGTCCTCCCGCGGGACTCGCTGACGCCCCGAATCTAGACAAGCCGGTCAGCCGAGACGAAGGGTTTTCGTCGTCGCAGCCAGTTCGGTGGTGCCCTTGTCGATGTCGGACGACGTCTTGCGCAGCAGCGCCGGCTTGTTCTCGTCAATGCCCGCCAGGCACTCCCCCGCTGCCGCCCGGAACGCCGTCAGCGCGGCGGCCCAATGCTGCTGGGCCTGCGCTTGCGGCACCGGCTTGTAGAGCTGCGCGGCCGCTGCCGAGGTCTCGAGCTCGGCGCAGCCTTCGCGCACCAGCGTGGCGTCGGACCCGGCGTCATGAATGGCGGCGAGATCGGTGGTGATCGCGTCGATCTTGTCCAGACCTCCGCCTTTGGCCCAGGCCGTCAAGGCGGTGTCGACCGACGGGGTTGCTGAGGGAGTTGCTGAGGGAGTTCTCGAGGGGGCCGGCGATGGTTGCGCAGGGGGGTGGCTGGAGCCGCAGCCGGCGAGCAGCGCCAGCACGGTGAACCCGGTCAGCGCGGGTCCCGCCTTCGCCGCCACCAGCCGGAGCTTAGATCGTGCGCCGGGAACGAGCAGCGGAAGTCAGGTCTCCAGATACCGGGCGATGCCGTCGGCAATGCCTTCGGCAGCCTTTTCCCTCCAGGCCGGGTCCTTCACCCGCAGCGCGTCCGAGGCGCCCCGCATGTTGGCACATTCGATGAAGACCTTGGGGACGCGAGTCAGGTTGAGCCCGGCCAGATCGCTGCGGGCGATGAGTCCCTGCTGGGCGATGTAGTTCGCATAGGGCTCGGCCGTGGCCTGCATGAACGCGGCCCGCACGGCAAGGGCGAGGCGGCCCGAGGGAGCGATGATGGCCGCGTCGCCGCCGTCCGGGGCCAGCGCCGGCTCGATGACGTGGAACCCGACACCGGACGCGGGACCGCCGTCGGCGTGAATGGAGATCGCGGCTGACGCGCGCGCCTCATTACCGATCGCCGCCCGGACGTTGACGCACGGGCCGACCCCGGTGGACGTGGTGCGGGTCAGCACCACGCGCGCACCTTCTCGGCGCAGCAGGACGGCCGCGCGCTGGGCGACGTCAAGGGTGAAGGCGTATTCGGGGTAGCCGTCATCGGTCTCGGTGCCCGCCGTGTCGCAGGGCTTCTGGAAACCTCCCGCGGGCACGAGCTGGTTGATGACCGACGGCGCGGCCGCGTTTCCCCCGTCGTGGCCGGGATCGATGACGACCGTGCGACCGGCCAGGGGCAACGCCGCAGCGGTCGGCGCTCCCGACGTGACAGATGCGGCCGGAGATGACACTGGGGCTGCCGGTGATGCTGGGGCCGCCGGATGCGACGGGGACGAGCAGGCCAGCAGGGTCGCCACGCTTGCGACCGCCACGAGCGCTGCTCGGCGGACCACGCTCGACACCCCACCTCCCGGTACCGGACCATTCCCTCACAGATAACGCTCATTTCCGCCGCAAAGGCTCCCGGACATAGCCGCAGAGGTGATACTCGGCAGCGGCCCCGCACGCGAACCCCGCCCCCGCACCGGAAGGCCTGCCCGTGGCTCTAGCCCCGCTTCGGCCCTCTGACCCGGCCAGCTGCGGGCCCTACCGTCTTCAGGGCCGGCTCGGATCGGGCGGCATGGGTGTCGTCTACCTGGCCTTCGGGCCGGACAACGCGCCCGTCGCGTTGAAGGTGCTGCAGCCGGCGCTGGCCCACGACGAGGAGTATCGGGTCCGCTTCATCCGCGAGGTGAACGCAGCGCGCCTGGTCGACAGCCCGCACGTGGCGCGGGTCATGGCCGCCGAGACCGAGTCCGAGCCGCTGTGGATGGCCACCGAGTACGTCGAGGGCGCGACGCTGGCGCATGCGGTGGAGGCGAACGGCCCGGTTCCGCCCGACCGGCTGCGCGGCTTCGCGTCCGACCTCGCGAGCGCGGTACTGGCCCTTCACACAGCCGGCCTGGTGCATCGCGATCTGAAGCCGGCGAACGTCGTGCTGGCCTGGAGCGGCCCGAAGCTCATCGACTTCGGGATCGCGAAGCACGAGGGCGCCACCGACCTGACCCAGAGCGGGGTCACCGTGGGGTCGCTGCAGTGGATGAGCCCCGAGGTCCTGAACGGACACCAGGCCGCCCGCGCCAGCGACATCTTCGCCTGGGGGCTGTGCGTCGCCTACGCCGGCACCGGTCGGCCGCCGTTCGGCGCCGGCAACCCGACGGCGGTGGCGTACCGCATCGCCAGCGAGCAGCCCGACCTGCGCGGACTTCCGCCGGATCTCACTCCACTCGTCGCCGCCGGCCTGGCCAAGGAACCGCAGGCGCGCCCGACTGCCCGCGACCTGACACTGGCGCTCGGCGGGCGCGGTGCGCAGGCCACCGCCGTGGCAGTACCGCGGCCGGAAGGCGGCTGGACGGGCCCGAACCCGACCAATGTGGTCGAGCCCCCGCCGTACCCGCCGCCGACCCGGCCGGGCTCGTACGCTCCCCTGCCCCCGCCTCCCGAGCAGCAACGCCGCGGCCGCCCGGGCTGGCTGCTGCCACTCGCCGTCATGGGAGTGCTGCTCGTCGCGGCGGCCATCGCGATCACGATCCTGGCGACCTCGAACAACGGCTCGACGCCGATCGCGCACAAGTCCGGGACACCGACACCGACGCCGAGCGCGAGCCCGGCCACGAGCGCCTCCCCCAGCCCGAGCTCGCCGGGATCCAACGACCAGTTGCAGGCGGCAACGGCGCTCGACTCGTTGCTGACCGACTCATCGCGTAACCGGGCGAACGTGGTCGCCGCCGTCACCTCAACCCAGTCGTGCCAGGACCCGGCCGGTGCTGCGAAGACCTTGACCCAGGCCGCCGGCGACCGGGCGGCGGAGCTGCAACGCCTGCAAAGACTGGACCTTTCGGCGCTGACCGGCAGCGGCCAACTCGTCGGAGCGCTCACCAGCGCGCTGGATCACTCGCAGGCGGCCGACCAAGCCTTCGCTGCCTGGGCGACGGCGTCCGAGGGCTGCACCGGCAGCGCCCCGCACGACTCCAACTTCTCCGCCGCTAGCGATGCCTCGACAGCAGCCACCGCCTCGAAGCAGGAATTCGTCAACCTGTGGAATCCGATCGCCCGCCAGTTCGGCCTCACCGTCCGGCAGACGACGGACATCTAGGGCTGAATCCAGGCTGGACGCTCAGGGTTGCGACTCCTCGAGGTCGAGTTTCAGCAGGTCGACCGTGCCGGCCCCGTCCACAGCGATCACCTGACCGGAGATGAAACGCGCCGCGTCGCTGCAGAAATAGAGCACCTGATAGGCGATGTCGGCGCCGTGGCCGACGATGCCGAGCGGGTTGCTGCGCCGCGCGCCCCGGCCCGGCACGCTCTCGGTGAAGCGCCGCACGCCTTCGGTGCCGGCGATGGTGCCGGGCGCTATCCCGTTGACGCGGATGCCGTACGGCCCCCACTCGACCGCCGCCGTACGCGTGAACGAATCGACCCCGGCCTTGGCTGCCGCGACGTGCGACTGCATCTGCGCGCCCTTGAGCTCGAAAGGCGCCGTGATGTTGACGATGTTGCCGCCGTGCTCTCCGAGCCAGGCGTCGAACGCGGCCTTGGAGACGTTGAACGTGCCCAGCAGGTCGATGTCGACGACCGCCTTGAACCCGTTGGGGGAAATCTTCGTGATGGGCGCCGGGAAGTTGCCGGCCGCATTGTTCACCACGATGTCGAGCCGGCCGTAGCGCTCGATGATCCCGGCGACGACACGTGTCACGGCAGCCGCATCGCGCACGTCGCAGGTGTCGGTGTGAACCTCGAGACCCTCAGCGCCGAGCTCTTGCGCGGCCGCCTCCAGCGCCTCCTGCTTGCGGCTGGCAATGGCGATGCGGGCGCCGTGCCGGCCGAGCACCCGGCAGATCTCCTTGCCGATGCCGGTGGCACCTCCGGTGACGAAGGCGACCTGCCCGTCGAGGAGATCAGAGCGGAACGGCGAGCGCGGGGGCTCGCTCATGCCTCAACGACCGCCTTGATGCGCTCGAGCGTGGTCCGCATCCCGTTGACGTTCGCACGTCCCCGCAAGCGCCCCAGCACCAACCAATACAGCCGCAGCGCCAGCATGTTCTGCAGGTGGAACGACTCGGTGACGTCGGCACCGTCGCCGCTCGGCGAGATCTCGTAGCGCCAGATGTTCATCGGCTTGCCGCCCGGGCCGTCAACACCGAAGGCGAATTCCTTGCCTGGCTCGCAGGCCGTGACCGTGCACTTCGTCCAGTAGGTCGGGCCGATGCCGTTGCGCTTGACGTGACCGCGGAAGCGCGCGCCGACCGCCGGGCCGGTCGCTCCGTCGATCCACTCGGCCTCGAACGTCTCCGGGCTGAACTTGCCGATGCTGGTGACGTCACTCACCAGCTCCCACACCTTCTTGGCCGGCGCGGACATGTGGACGGTCACGGAATCATGCACGACCCGGATCCTAGGGCGCGCCCTACTCGGGCACGGCAGGCCTGGTGCCGATGAGCACGGTGGCGCCCACCTCCGGGTCGCTGAGGGTCTGCGGGGCGAGCCCGGAGCCCGCGATGCTGGTGGCGAGCGACCCGGCCTGCTGCTCGCTCGTCTCGACCAGCACGTGCCCGCCGGGAGCAAGCCACTGCGACGCCTCTGCCATGACGCGGCGCAGGATCTCCAGCCCGTCAGCTCCTCCCTCGAGCGCCACCTGGGGCTCATGCTGACGTGCCTCGCGGGGTAGCAGATCGAGCTCGGCGGTCGGCACGTACGGCGCGTTGGCGATCACGAGGTCGACGTGGCCGCGTAACCGATCGGGCAGCGGCTGGTACAGGTCGCCGTGATAGACGTTCGCCGAAGGTCCCAGGGTCCGCCGGGCGCAGCCGACCGCGGCGGCATCGATGTCGCAGGCGTGGACCTCGAGCCCGTTCACGCCAGCGCGCATCGCGGCACTCACCGCACCGGATCCGCAGCAGAGCTCGACGACGACGGCCCCCGATCGGGCGCGGGCCATCGCCTGCCGCGCCAGGAATTCTGTTCGCCGGCGGGGGACGAATACCCCTGGATCCAAAGGGATCCGCAGCCCGCAGAACTCCGCCCATCCGACGACGACCTCGAGCGGGACGCCGCTCACCCGACGCGCCACCATGGCCTCGAGCGTGCCCGCGTCAGGCGCCTCGGCAGTGAGCAACCGGGCCTCGTCCTCGGCGAAGACGCATCCCGCCGCGCGGAGCAGGAGCACGATCGCATCCTCGGCGCGGCTCGCCGTCACGAGTGCGCTACGCGCGTGGCGTCGATCAGATAGTCGGCCGCCATACCGATCAGCGGAGGGGCGCAGGTGGGCATGCTCACTCCTACCCCGCATGCACGCTGCCGTCCAACGGATTGCTGGAGCCTCGTCAGTCCGCCATGCAGTTCGCCGTCAAGTCCCAGGGCTGCGTGAGTGCGACGCTAGGAACTCGTGACCCGTCCAGGTCGTGATCGCTGACTGCCGCGGCACGCGCGGGTCAGCAGGTAGCGCCGTCCAGTGCAGCCGTTGCAGGGGGAAGAGCGAGAGGCCCGGCGGCGGCGTGGGAGCGGGAGAAGGGACGGCGGAAACGGCGGTTCCGTGAGCGATTCGTGATCCACCGCCCTAGCAGGCGACGACGGCGAGCAAGAACGCGGCCACGGCATCGGCACCCGTGTGCTCCCGATCGGTGTCATGTGGCGCACCTGGGTATGGACGCCTCGCTCCTCCAAAGGTTGCTTCGCCTGCCGAACCTCGACGTCACGCTGCCATCACCCTGGGTGAAACGCTGACCCCGGATACCGGCCGGAAACAGCCCGCGTCTAGTCTCGCGCACATGGGGGAAACAGTTGATCAAGTAACGGGAAGCCTTCGCACTCTTGCGGTTGAGCTGGTACGCAGTGGGCGTACCTCGGAGGCCGCCGCAGTTCTTGCAGGCATCGGCGCGGTGGAGATGCTCGGGATGTTCTCGGAGGCGGCCAAGCCGGCTCAGAACGGCCAGCAGCCCCACCAGGAGCACCAGCACGAGCCATTCGGATAGTCCGGGGGAAGCGCGTCGTGTCGAGATTTTGCGCTGACGCGCAATCCGAAGCAGGCCAGCGGGACGAACCACTCCCGTGACGGTTTGTGCCTTGCGGCGTTCATGCGGGTATACGCGCAGTTGTGACGGGCGGGGCCCCGATGGGTGAAGAGCAGCAGGCGCCTGAAGGGCAGTCGGACGAGCGGGTGTTCGTCGTGTTCCAGTCCTCGGCCGGCGGCGTTGAGACTTTGCGCGCCGTCTGCGCCTCGCGGGCCCGGGCTAGCGCTTACGTATTGAGCCAGTCACGCCAGGGCGTGCACCTTCGCATCGTCGAGGAGTTGTTCTTGCGGTAGCTCGGTCCGCTGCCGGACGTTCGGCTCCGGCCGGTCGAGCATCGTGGTCGCGGCCACGAAGACGGACAGCAAGTCCGCGCCGAAGACGAGACCGCCGGGTGCTCCCCCGGGAAACGCCAGACCCGCGAACGTTGTGACGCGTCTATGCAGCCAACGGGTCATTGCGCTCCCGGTCGCGACGGCCGATCGTGGCAGGTGCCATCGAGATCCGGCCACGTGCCGGCAGTTCCCGGAGGAGGGCGGTCGCAGGGCATGTCCACGAACCGTCGCGATCTTGTGGTCATCGGGCTGTCGCTGCTGAACATCGGCCTGCTGGTCGCGCTCGTTGTCGTGATCCTGATCGCCTGAGCCGAGCTGCGCCGCGCGGCGCCATTCGTCAGTGGTGGAACCCCCCGTCGCCGCCGAACGGCACGGCAAGCAGGGCCAGCAGCATGAACACGAGGACGAGCCCAGCGGCGCCGGCGACCAAGGTCCGCGCCGGCAGGGTCATCAGCAATGCCTTGCCGTCGGCGAGCCAGGCCTTGAGGGTCGGTTCCGGCCCGCTGGCCGGGGCCAGCGCCGGCAGGTCCTCGGCCAGCGGACGAAGCTCGGCCAAGGTGCGTGCCGACCAGGCGCCCGCGATGCGTTCGTCGAGCTCTTCGAAGGTAAGCCGGCCATCGGCGCAATGGCGGGTGAGCTGATCGATGAACTCCTGACGCTCCTGGTCGGAGATCCGCAGCCGGGCTGCGTCGGGTTTGGCGGCCCGTTCGACGGCCGCCTTCGGGCTCGGGCGCGCGGACGGCCCGAACGTGGGTATTCCTGACTCGTCAGTCATCGGCATCCTCCACGGCCCAGTTACGCCGCAGCCAACGCGCTGCCGGCGTTCCCCTTCGAGCATGACACGCCACGGGGCGCCAAGAACTGCCACATCCGGGTTTCACAGCGACTTGCCGGGCAGGCCGGCGGCCGAGGACCTGGCACCGCAAAGGCGCCAGCCCTTGACGGCGGATGAGATGCACGAAACCTTCGGCCTCCCCAGCAACTGCCGGAACCGGGGGTGGCGGTCGACTCCTGAGGAGGTGCGAAGTGTCTTCACCCGAGGGCGACGAACCCACGAAGCCCGTGACGTTCACCAAGCCAGCTGCCGAACCGCTCGGTGCCCGGCCACCCGCCGGGGCATCGCCGCAATGGGGAGCTCAGCCACCCCCCGGGCCGCAGCCGCCGGTGTACGCCCCCTACGGGCCGCCCGCAGGCCAGGTCCAGCCCGGTCTCGGAGTCGGCCGCATCATCGGACTCGTGCTGGCGTCGCTGCTGGCGCTGTTCAGCCTCGGAGTCATCACCGCCGGTGGGGCGCTGGCCTGGGCGCACGCGAGCCGCGATGCGGACGGCTTCCTGAGCACCAGCACGGAAACGCTCTCGACTCCTACAGCCGCGCTGAGCTCCGCCAAGGTAGACATCAACGTCGGCGGCGTCGGATGGTTCGCCGACCATCTGGGCACGATCCGGATCACCGCAGCGTCCACCAACGGCAAGCCGATCTTCATCGGTATCGCGCCGCAGGCTGACGTCGTCGGCTGGCTTGGCGCGACCGGTATCGACCAGATCAAGGATCTGCAATTCGAGCCCTTCGCGGTGACCTTGAAGCGCCTGCCCGGATCGGTCACCGCGCTGCGAGCACCCGGCGCCCAGACGTTCTGGACCGCCCGCAGCACCGGCACGACGACGCAGACCTTGAATTGGAAAGTGACCAGGGGCAACTGGACCGTGGTTGTCGCCAATGCCGATGGCAGCCCCGGTGTAGCCGTCGCCGCCCGACTCGGAGCGAAGTTCTCCTGGCTCGGGCCGCTGAGCATCGCGTTGATCATCGCGGGGGTCGTGCTCTTCGTCATCGCGGTCGTCGTCATCATCCTCTTGCTGCGCGGACGAAGGCGTCGCCAGTTACCGCCGATGCAGCCGCCGATGCAGCCGCCGATGCAGCCGATGCAGTAACGGCCCAGCCAGGCCCTCAGCCGCGATCTCGTAGCCGCCTCAGCCGATCGTGTTGGCCGTCACGAAGGAGTAGCCGGCGTTTCGGAGCGCCGTGATGAGCCTCGGCAGCGCGTCCGCGTCCATGGTCGACCCGTCAGGGGCGGCGCCGAGATGCATCAGCACGATCGTGCCGGGCTGCAGCTTGGCGAGGACCCGGGCGACGATGTCGTCGACGGTGCCGGCGCCGGCCCGTCCTTCCCAGCCCAGCGTGTCGACCGTCCAGCCGATGGCGGCGTACCCAAGGTCGTTGACGATCCCGAGCGTGCGCGCGTCGTACTCACCGAACGGGAAGCGGAACCACGGTCTTGCCGCCCGTCTGGTCGTGGCGTTGATCGCGGTCTCGGCGTCGGTCACCTGCGCGCGGACGGCTGACGACGACAGCTGGGTGAGGTGCGGGTGCGTCATCGTGTGGTTGCCGAGGATGCCGCTGGCGGCGATCGACTGGGCCGTCTGCGGGTAGATCTGGGCGAACTGGCCGGTGAGGAAGAAGGTCGCCGGTACGCCGGTCGCGTGGAGCGTCGAGAGTACGGACGCAGCCCCTTGGGCGCCCGACCCGCCGTCGAAGGTCAGGGCGACCACATGCTCCGTCGTCGAGATCCGCCAGATGACGTGGCCGCTCAGCGCGCCGGGTAGCCCGGTGGCGGTCGGGCTCGGGGCGGGCGACGTCGGCGGTGACGTCGGCGACGGAATGGTGCTCGTGGGGGTCCCGCTAGGGGTGCCCGTTGACGCCGATGGCATCGGGCTGACGATGCTTGTCGGAGTCCCCGTCGGGGAGGCCGTGGTGCTACGGCCGCCGCCGCAACCGACCAGGCTGACCGCGACCGCGGTCAGGGCGATGGCCGACCCGAGCGCCCGGTGTGCTCGTCGTTTCCTGGCTACCGGCCATCTCATCCGCGGTCACCGCCATCGCCGTACGACTCTCAGCGTGCGCGCGCTCTGCGTCGAAGGACAGGGCCGGTAGTCCTGACTTCTCGGTCGATGGTCGTCGCCGAGGGACGTGCCCCGCACCTGGAGCGTGGGATCGCCCACTGCCGGTCGCGCAGCCGCTCCATCCCGACTCCGACCCCGGTCTTGAGGACGTCGAGCCCGAGGCCGATGATCATGGTGTCGCGGGAGCCGACTTCGCCTGGCCTGCTCGCGAGGCGCCGCGTAAGCATGAGCGAACGTTCGAACGTGCTCATGTGCTTACGCGACGGTCAGCCGGATTCGCCAACGGGCAACGGATCGATCGCCCCGGCGGCCACGAGTTCAGCAATAGCAGCGTCATCCAGGCCGAGAAGCTCGCGGCAGATCTCGGCCGTGTGCTGGCCAGGCATGGGGGCCGGGTCGCAGCGCGGAACTCCCATGCCCGAGGCCACGAAAGCCGGTCCTTCCAGCAGCAGCGGACCGGAGCCGGGCTGGTCGACGGGCACCGGGTAGCCCCGGCCCACAAAGTGGATGTGCTCCGCGTGCCCCTTCATGCTGAGCAGCTGACCGGCCGGCACGCCGGCGGCCTGAAGCCGCTCCTCCAGCGCTGCCGGATCGGCCGGGCGTAGCCACGCGGAAACTGCGGCGTCCAGCCCCTCGACGTCACCCAGCCGGGCGCTATTCGAGCTCCACGCCGGACGGTCGAAATCGCCTGGTGCCACGGAAAGAAAGGCTTTCCATGTCGCGTCATCCGGAACGCAGATGGCGAGCCAACGCTCGGGGCCGGCATCATCGTCGGCGCACCGGTAAACGTTCCACGGCGCGGCTTCGGCTGACCGGTTGCCTACCGGTTGCGCGGCACCTGGCGTGATGCTCTCGGCCGCGAGCACATCGCCGAGCAACGCGATCACCGTTTCGAACTGGGCGACGTCGAGGCGGCTGCCGCGACCAGTCCGCTCTCGCGCATGCAAGCCCGCCAGAACCCCAAGCGCCACCAGGCGACCAGCCAGATGGTCGGGATGGATCGTCATGACCCCGCGCGGCGCGTCCGGACCGTGCGCCCAGAGCCACGTGAGTCCGCCGATCGCCCGCGCGCTCGGGCCGTATCCCTTCTTGGACGCCCACGGTCCACGGTTGCCGTACAGCTGGGTGTTCACCATGACGATGCCGGGATTGATACGCGTGACCGTGTCCCAACCGAGGCCGAGCCGGTCGATGACGCCAGTGGCGTTGTTCTCGATGATGACGTCGACGCTCGGCAGCATCCGCTGCACCAGCTCTTGCCCCGCCGGCGTGCCGAGATCCGCCGCAAGCACCCGCTTGTTGCGGTTCGGGCTGGAGAACGCCGGATTCATGTTGCCGCCCAGCACGCGGCGCTGAAAGTCCGGACGGCGCGCCGACTCCACCTTGATGACGTCGGCGCCCCACTCGCTCAGGAACCGGCCCGCTTCCGGCGCCGCCACTCCGCTGCCGATCTCGAGCACCCGGATCCCGGCAAGGGGCAGGCCCACAGCCTTTCCGGCGACCGAGGAGGCATCTCGACGCACCTGCCACGCGGGTGGCTCGGTGCGCCGCACCGTCGGGGTCACCGCCCCGGCGCGTACGCCGTTCACCCCGAAAACTCCTGCAGTCACAGCGATCCTGGGCAGCTGCTTGCCCACCGAGACCTCGGTGAAGGTGCCTCGCGCAACGGAGTGTTCATTGCTCAGCACTTCGGCCGGGGTCAGCACGGGAGTGATGCGCAGGCCGGACGCATCGCCGTCGGCGGCCAACTCGGCACGCGTTCCGGCCGCGAATCGCTCCGGCAGCCGGGCGACGATCTCGGCTCGTTCGCCGGCACCGAGCATGGGCTGCTCCCACGCGGCGCCGGTCCACTCGGGCGGAGATCCCAGCCAGGAGATCAGGCTGCGCCACTCCCCCGGCGACATCGGCAGGACCAGTCGTGCTAGTCCGTCCGTGCACTCGAACAGCGGGTACAGCCCCGCACCGCTGCGGGCCGCCGAGAACCGAAGCTGGCTCCATAGCGGTAACGACATGTCGGTGGAGTGCGCGAGGGCCAGAATCGTGGATAGATCAATGAGCTGGCCGCGTCCGCCGCGCCGAACATCCCACAGCGCAAGCACTCCGGCGAGCGCGCCCACCGCAGCACCCACGTCCTCGCAGTACGAGCCCGGCGCTGACACCGGCGGGAGCTCGGGTACCCCGCTGCGGTACACGACACCAGCGAGCGACTGGGCCACGAGCTCTGTCGCCTGCCACTGCGCGGTCGGCCCCGCGAGACCGAACGGGGTCATGGCGACGACGACGAGATGCGGGTGGCGGCGGGACAGTTCTTCAGCGCTGCCAGCCGTTGCAGCATCGGAGTGGAAGGCGATGTCGGCGCCGGAAAGCAACCCGTCCAGGTCGGTGTCAGCAAGCTCGACCACGGACTTGCCGAGGTTGCGCTGCAGGTAATGCAGGCTCGTGCCGTCTGCTGTCCGCGGTGCCCGCTGCGGACCAGTGGCATCGGCGAGTTCGACCCGGACGACCTCGGCGCCGAGGTCGGCGAGCAACTTCGCAGCGAAACTTCCGTACGCATCGGTGAGATCCACGACGCGAACGCCATCCAAGAGATCAGCGGCAGGCACGGCGCCATCGTTCCATGCGCCGAAGGCGCGACCTCCAGCCGCCCACAACCGTCACCGTGCACCATCCCGCTCCGCGCCAACCGGCGGCACAGGAGTACGCCAGTTCAGGTCGCGGCGAAGTGACGCGCTTGCAGCCAACGCGTGTACAGCGACTGGTAGCCCGCCTCGTCGCCCGAATCACTGCTCATGAAGCCCGCGATGCTCAGGGCGGTATCCGTCCAGCTGATGCTGCTGAAGCTGGAGGCTTGGATGTACTCGAAAGAGCAATTGGCAAGGCCGTAACGAGCTCCGTCGGCGTACGTGGTGTTGTACCCGCCGTGCTGGCGGCTGTTGATGAAGCCGCTCAAGCCCTTCTCGCATCCGTCGGGCACTTTGTCGCCGTAGCCGATGGATCCGGTCAGCTCTGCGGCGGTGGCGAAGCCCGTGTACTGCACGAAGTGCTCACCGATCCGGCAGCGGGCTCTCGCCGTTCCGGTGGTTGTTGTGACTTGGTCGCAGGTGGGTTGCAGCGAGGCGGGCAGTCTCGAGACGAGATCCGCATAGCCAGTGACCGGCCGGAAAGCAACGGCGGCGTGGGAGACCGCCGGGCTGGCGGTCGACGTCGGCGAAACCTGACTCGCGCGCCCGGCCGGGCTCACCTTCGCCGTCGCGGGAATCGATGCGGCGGCGGTATCGCCGCCTCCCTTTTGCCCGGAGCCGAGGACAATTCCGAGCACCACAGCGGCAACGACCACGACGCCCCCCGCGGCGGCGAGGAGCTTGCCCCGACCCGGCCTCCGGGGTGTCTCGGTCTCGGGAGGTTCAGGCGGCGGCGCGGGAGTCACCCAGCGGGTTTCGTCGCTCGTGTTGAGGCTCTCCCGGGACGGCGCGAGCGCGGGAAGCTCCCGAAGCGCCGCGACGAGCGCAGCCGCCGTCGGTCGCTTCAACGGGTCGCGGTCCAGGGCGGCGGCGACGCTCGGTCGCAACCCCGCCTCGAGCGTCTGCAAGTCGATCTCCGGCGCAGGTGAGGCGGCGTTCGCCATGATCCTGGGCAAGTTGTTGCCGCTCAACGACTTGCCGTTCGCGGTGAACACGACCAGCGCGCCCCAGGCGTAGATATCGCTCGGCATTCCGGTTTGGCCGAGCAGGATCTGCTCCGGCGCCATCCAAGCCGGACTGCCCAGGATGTTCGACGTGGCCGTCAGCGATCCGATGTCTTCCAAGGCCGAGGCGATGCCAAAGTCGATGATCTTGGGCCCGCTCGAGGGAAAAAGCACGTTCGACGGCTTGAGGTCACGGTGCACCAGCTCGAAGGCGTGCAGGCTCTCCAGTCCCTGTGCCAGCGCAAAGGCCGTACGGACCTGTTGATCGGGCGACATCGGTCCGCTGGCTTCGATGACCTGCTGCAGATCGGGCGCATCGATGAATTCGGTGGCGAGCCACGGCTGGTCAGCCGTGGTGTCGAAGTCCAGCAGCCGGGCGGTCCAGGGCCCGCTGACCCGGAAGCACGATTGCACCTCGCGCTGAAAGCGAAGGCGAAACCCCTGGTCGCCGGCGAGCTCATCCCTCACGACCTTGACGGCCACCTTGCCCAGCGGCCCTTCTCCCAGGTAGACGACGCCCATACCGCCGGCGCCCAGCCTTCCCAGCAGCCGATGCCGTCCGAGCCTTTGCGGGTCATGCGGCTTGAGCGGCACCACTTGGCGCAGATAGCCAGGCACCTGCGCGACCTCCCGTCCGTCACCGCTTCGCCGCCGACAGTCCATCAGAATCGAGCGGCCCCGTCAGGGGTTTGAAGACCTCAGTGAGAACCGCATCTGCGACGGGGTGCTGGGCCGGCTGGAAGACACGGCTAGCCTGGCGCCGACCGACGGAGAGGGGATCGCATGGGCATCAAGGTGTTCGAGTTCCTGCGCCGCAAGGCGGGAACCACTCGCGAGCAATTCCACACCGACTGGCGTGATGTCCACGGTCCGATGCTGGCGAACGACCCGGACCTGCGCCGGCACGTGCAGCGCTACGAGCTCAACCACCGCCTTCCCCTTGACGCCGGCCGCGAGCGCACGGAGGCGGAGGTCCGCGACGACGGGTGGGACGGCGTGGCCGTGCTGTGGTTCGACTCGATGGACGAGCTGCGCGCGCTGAGTGCCGAACCGGGCATGGCCGCGATCCGCGAGCGAGCACCAGGACTTCATGAGGATGAGCGCCTGATCGTCGTCACCGAGGATCCCGAGATCATCATTTCCACGCCCAGCCGCGATCAGGCCGGGGCCAAGATGCTCTGCATCCTGCGCCGCAACGCTGCGCTCGACCTCGACACGTTTCACCACCACTGGTTGACCCACCACGGCGCTCTGTTCCAGAACATTCCCGGGCTCCGCGAGCCGCTGCTGGGCTACGACCAGAACCATGGCCTACGCGATCCGAGCGCAGCGTTCGACGGTGTCACCGAGCAGTGGTTCGAGTCGCTCGACACGTTCGTCCAGTCCCTGTCAGTCCCCGAGGTGGCCGACACCGTCAACCCGGACGTGGCCTACATGCTGGATCCGGCGAGCATCCATTTCGTCATGACGGGCCAGCCCACGGTGGTCATCGAGTAGCCAGCCGCAGCGCGCAGCCGCAAACGGCAGGTCGACAACTGACCCGTGAAGGGAACCCATGCAGACCTGGGACGAGCAACTGGCGACGGCTACCGCTGCCTGGCAGGGGTTCTGCCGGGCACTCGAGACGACCGGGACGGAGGCGTTGGCGAAGACGCTGACTCACGACGAGGTGGACCTCGCCGAGGGCCTGCGACACCTGGCCCGGATGGCTGCGCTGACGCTCATCGGCTCCCTCGAGAACAAGGACAGCCGCCACCCGTACCTGTGGCCGGCGTTGGATCCCCATCGCAAGATGGGCGGCGACAACCCCCAGGGTCTCTACCTTTCGGGTCCCATCAACGGAGTCGACACCTTCCGGCTACGAGGTACGCGCGGGTCAGCCCGATGGGTATCGATCATCGTGGGACAGACTGGGCCGCCGCCGTATGGCGATGCGCTCTTCCTGCCCGACCTGGAGATCGCCGAGGACGGCACGTTCGAAGTGCTCGTCTCCCCGCAGCGCCAGCCAGGGAATTGGCTGCGCAGCACGACGTCCAGCAACAGCCTGCTCGTGCGCCAGTTCTACCCCACTCCCGACGACGTCGAGCCGATGGTGCTCACCCTCGAGAACCTCACCAACGACGAAGAAGTCCCCACCCGGATAGCACTCGACACCGTCGTCGCCGGTATCCGGCGGGCGACCGGCATGTACACCGCCATGCTGGCGATGATGCAAGGCGAACTGCTCGGGAAGGGCGCCGCCAAGAACTCCTTCAAGACCGACATCGGAGACCCGACATCGACCAGCGGCGGCGTTCCGGGCGGCAACGCGGTCACGGCGCGCTGGGCGCTGGAGCCCGGCGAGGCGTTGGTGGTGCAGGTGACCCCTCCGGAACCTTGTGCCTATTGGGATGTCCAGGTGGGCAACGGCTGGTACGAGTCGTTCGACTATCGCCATCGTTTCTCCGGACTCACCTGCGAGGGCGCGCATCTCGGCGACGACGGCTCGCTGACTTTGGTCGTCTCCGACCGCGACCCAGGGGTCGCCAACTGGCTGGAGGCCGCTGGCCACCGGGAGGGCCACATCGCCATCCGCTGGCAGCTCACCGAGGGAAACCTGCCGATCCCGGAAACCCGCGTGGTGAACGTTCACGACGTGGCCGCGTTGACCGGACTCCCGCCGGTGACGCCGCGGGAGCGGTCCCGGCAACGCAAGCTATTGGCCGACTCCTTCGACGCCCGCTTCCGGCTGTAGCGAAGCTCCGCCAAGGGTGATGAGGGGCTCCACCGCGTTTGCCAAGGGGAGTGGCGATGCTCGATGCTCACGGCTCAGGAACTCGGGAGGCAGGATGACGCCCGCCAGGTGTTACGCGTGCCCATGGCGCCGTCATGTGTGACGAACCGGTAGAGGCCGGAGCGGTCGCCCAGGCCGTCCCACGCGCCGCCGCAGGCGCCGCCGTCGATCCGATTGCGCTCGAACCCGTCGATGAGGTTGTCATCACGACTCTGGTCGACAACGTCTACGACGCCCTGCTCACGGGCGACGAACGGACGACGCGGGCCCCCTTCAGAGCGGGCACTGCCCGAGCTCCACAGTTCGAGGCTGGGTCGACGAGCGTCGGGCTGATGGCAGAGCATGGATTCTCTGCACTGGTCACGGTGCGACGTGGTGACAGCGAAACGACGCTGCTTTTCGACACTGGCCTGTCCCCCGACGCCATGATGGTCAACGCCGACCGGCTCGGTATCGACCTTTCGACCATCCAAGCGGTGGTACTCAGCCATGGCCATTTCGACCACGCCGGCGGCCTGGCCGGCCTGGCCGGCAAGCGCGGCGCGCGGGCATTGCCGATGGTGGTGCATCCCGGAATCTGGAGCCGTCGACGCATAGCCGTACCGGGCCGGGAACCGGAGGAGTTACCCACCCTGAGCAAGCGGGCGTTGGCGGCCGAGGGACTGGCGGTGATCGAGCGCCGCGAACCGTCGCTGTTGGTGAATGGATGCGTTCTCATCACCGGAGAAGTCGACCGGACAACGGACTTCGAGCACGGGATGCCCCCGGCTCACCAAGCGTGGACCGGCACCGGCTGGCGACCGGACCCCCTCATCCTCGACGATCAGGCCCTGATCGTTCACGTACGCGGCCAGGGCTTGCTGGTCTTGACCGGCTGCGGCCATGCCGGTGCCGTCAATATCGTGCGACATGCTCAACGGCTCACAGCGACACCGAAACTGCATGCCCTCGTCGGAGGGTTGCATCTCGGGGGTCCGGCCTTCGAGCCCATCATCGGTCAGACCGTCAGCGCGCTCTGCGACCTGGAACCCGCTCTCGTGGTCCCGGGACACTGCACCGGATGGCGCGCCCAGCACGCCCTGGCAGCTGCCCTTCCGGACGCGTGGGTCGCCGGCAGTAGCGGTTCATCATTTCGGCTGGCCGCGGCCTGAGAACCCGCGATCCGCAGCGATGGACGCAAGATCTGAAACGTCTCGATACAGGTGGTTCAGCGCCGCGTCTCGATCAGGTTCCGCGCCATGAGCGCTTCGCCGGTGTCGGACGCCTGGTCGAAGTATTGGCAGATCATTCCGAAAGCCGCTGAGTCCATGAAGGCGCACATGCGTAGAGGAACGCTTTGCACCGCGAAGGATGCGCAGTCCATGTCTCCCCCCAGGGGTCCTGGGGCCACCGGAAGAAAGTCGACGGCGGTCTTGGCCCCCCGGGCCATCCCGGCCTCGAACGAGTTGAGACTCTTGCGAATGTTCACCTGCGCGACGGTCGATTTGCCAGCGAAGAGGAGTATCCCCGGCTGGCCCGAAGGGGTGCCGTACAGCGCATCTACATAGCCGGTCAGGTTCGGAAATTCGCTGGCGGCTGCTACGAACGAGCTCGTTAGGGCAGCGCTCTGGACTTTCTTCAGCCCGTTCAGGGTCGCTGGTACCTGAATCGTCGTTCTTGCCGCCAGCGCCTTCGCATTGTTGTTCTGGTTGACGACGAATCCGACCGCGGCAACCACACAGATCGCCAGCAACGCGACAAGACCAGCGAGCATCGCAACAAGCCTCCGGCGGTACCACGGCTTCGGAGGGGCGGCGTAGCGGTGCGGGGCGTAGGCAGGCTGGTACTGCGGATACTGGTACTGCGGATAGAGGACCGGCTGCTCGGGTCGCGCCATTGTCTGGACAGGTACTGCCGCTGGCGGGGTGGCGGGCGTCGTCGTCGTCGTCCAAACCTGACCGTCCCACCACCGCAGATCCGACGATCCGGCGGGGTCCGCGTACCAACCCCGAATAGCAGACATATGGGTCGATCGGCCAATGGGTTCGGCACCTTGAGCCTGTCTATGCGTGGAAGGGTGCCGGGGCAATCGCGGGAGAGGGTGAGCAGGCGGTTCGGATGCCTCCAGAACGTGCTGATGGTGATCAGCGCCAGGAGAACGCGCAGCGACGACCGGAACTGCTTCGTTTCTTAAGCCATGGCGGCTACCGATGTATTGGTCAGCGGTGTATCGCTGAGCGGTGCATTGCATCCCGAATACCCCGCCCGGCCACCGCTGAGCGCAGGCTCCTAGAGTGACGTTCTGGCTCCGCGAGTGAGGGTGGGCGACATGGCCGACAAGCAACAGGTCCGAGCGTTGCTCGAGCGCTACTGCGCGGCGATGAACGAGCGCCGCCGCGAGGACTGGCTTGACTGCTTCGCCGACGACGCCGTGCAAGAGGACCCCGTCGGTTCAACGCCGGCGAATGTTGGCCGCGAAGCCATCGGCCGGTTCTTCGATGCCAACGACATTCCGGTCACGCTGTCGGTCACCGATGAGCCGCTCGTACTCGGCAGCGAGGTGCTCGCTTTCTTCCAGGCGGTAGCGCAGATGGAAAGCGGAACGATGCTCCTGCCCCGGATCGTCGACCACATCGTGCTGTCCGAGGACGGCACGCGGTTCCAGACACTGCGAGCCTTCTTCGACTACGCAGAGCTGGTGCCCGCGCAGCAGTGACGTTGCTCAGCGGCCAAGCGTGAGATCGAGACGCTGGCGCCCGCGCAGGGGCGTGAACGTCGTCCAATCGGAATCGCTCACTTCCTCGAGGCTGCGGTAACGGCGCAGCAGCGTGGTGAACGCGATCTCGGCTTCGACCCGGGCCAGGTTGGCGCCGAGGCAGAAGTGCGTCCCGTAGCCGAACGACAGGTGGCGGACGTCCGGTCGCGTGACGTCGAAACGCGCCGGGTCCGGGAAGCGGGCCGGGTCGTGATTGCCTGCCGTGAGGTTCAGCATGACGAGCTGTCCAGCGGCTACCGGTACGCCGGCGAGTTCGACGTCGGCGGTGGCGATGCGGGAGGTGAAGATGATCGGCGGGTCGTAGCGCAGCATCTCCTCGATAGCCGGTGCGATGCGGGCAGGGTCGGCTCGTAGCAGTGACAACTGCTTCGGGTGTTGAAGCAGCCGGTACATGCCGTTCGCCAGCAGGTTCTGGGTCGTCTCATGCCCGGCGAAGATGAGCTGCACGACCATGGCGACGAGCTCCTCAGGCGAGAGCCGGTCGCCGGCCTCTTCCGCTTCGATGAGCGCGCTGAGCAGATCGTCGCTGCGCCGCGCACGCCGTTCCTCGACCATCGCGGTGACGTAGTCATTGAAGCTGGACATCGCCTCATCGCCGGCAAGTCGGGCATCGGAACTCGCCATGCCGGACGCAACGCTCAGCCCGTGGGCCCACTCGCCCATCTGCGCGACATCCACCCGCGGGACGCCGATCATCTCGCAGATGACCTTCAACGGCAGCAAGCGTGCCCACTCGTGGACGAACTCGACCGAGCCGCCTGAGTCATCCACCGAGTCGCACAACTCGTTGGCAACGCGCTCGGCGACTGCGCGCATCGACAGGACCGCCCGAGGGGTGAAGGCTCGGCTGACCAACCCGCGGAGCCGGGTGTGGCCTGGCGGGTTCATCATGACGACGTTGAGCCGGATCCAGTCGATGAACGGGCCATCCGTCCAGCCTTGGGCCTCGAAGTAGCGTGCCCCCATAGCGAGCAATGCCGGATCGCCGAGCGCGGCCAGGCAGGTGTCGTAGCCCAGCAGCGACACGGTGGCGAAATCCGGCACGAAGGCCGCCGGCGCCCCCGCCTCATGCATGGGCGCGGTCACGACGGCCGGTTCGCGCCACCAGTCGGGCGCCGACAGGTCGATGACCGGCAACTCCTGATAACGGTCGCTCATATTGCCTCCGGATCTGCCGAGGGCGCCAAAGCGTAGCGGGTGCCCAGGGTCGGCGCGCGGCCGGGCCGCGGCCGCGCCAGGAGCGTCCGACGGGATTTCCCCGCGAGCGAGCACCCCTTCAGCCCACGCCGGGAGCCCTCAGCGAGGGTGGGGCGTGAAACGGATCCGGATGCGGTCGTACGAGCGCGCGAACGTGGCAGGGATGATCTGCGGCTCAGCGGGGTCGACCAGCTCCCAGTCCGGCATCCGGCGCAGCAGCTCCTCAAACAGCACACGGATCTCCAGCCGGGCAAGGTGCGCACCGAGGCACAGGTGGGTGCCGAAACCGAACGCCACATGCTGGTTGTGCTCGCGCGTGACGTCAAAGACGTCGGGATTGTCGAATGCACGCGGGTCGCGGTTAGCCGATCCGTACAGCAGAAGGATCTCGTCGCCCTTGCGGATCTGCTGCCCATGCAGCTCATGGTCGACGGTGGCAGTGCGGCGCATGTTGGAAATCGGTGAGGTCCAGCGGATGAACTCCTCAACTGCAGTACTGGAAAGCAGCTCCGGCCGGTCGATCAGCAGGCGGCGTGCGGCGGTGTCGAGCGCGAGCTCGCGGACTGTCGAACCGATGACGGTGCGAGTGGTCTCGGCACCGCCGTCGAGCACCAGGATGACTTCGTTCATCACGTGCTCGAGATCCCAGCCCTGCTGCGTCCAAACCGAGATGAGGTCGTTCCTCGGATTCGCCTGGCGCTCGGCGACGAGCCTCATCGTGACGTCCGCCCAGTCCATGATGACCGGCGACATCGTGTCGGAGGTGAAGTGCGGAGGGCCGTTCGGCGATGTCTGCCCGCCGAGCAGCATGGTCTGCTCCGACCAGTAGCGCACCTTCTCCCAGTCTTCGGGCGCGTAGCCGAGCATCTCGCCGATCATCATGGCGGGCAGCCGCGACGCGATCGCCTCGATGGCTTCGCATTCGCCGAGCGGCAGGACTTCATCAAGGATCTGCGTGGTCAGCTCGCGCACCCGCACCTCGTGACTACGCACGCCGCGCGGAGTGAAGCGGCCGATCACCAGACCGCGCTGCTGCTGATGCGCTGGGTTATCCAAGTTGATCATCGACCGGTCGTCGTCCTGAACCGTATGCGGGCGCGAGCCGTGAATCGAGGTGTAAGTCTCGGTTTCGCGCTCGACAGCCCGCAGGTCCTCGTACCGCGAGATGGCCCACAGCTGCTGAACGGGGTCCCAGAACACCGGCGCCTCGTCACGCAGCCAGCGGTACGCCTCCCAAGGATCCACATAGAAATCGGGGTCTAGGACGTTGACGTGGAGTTGGGCTGCAGTGCTCGCCATGGCGCGCTCCTTCAGTGCGTTGGGCGTACGCATCCGCCCGCCCGTGTCGCTTGACACCCTGAACCCTGCCGCATGATGCACCAAGACTCATCGGCGGCCGTCGCATAGGCGCTACGCAGCGATCTGCCGCGCGACCCCGTGCGGACGCTGGGCGCGCAACTGCGACCCGATGCGGGCAGTCGTGTGGCTGCTTGTTTCCCATATAGCAGGACTACTTTCCTATATAACGGGAGTAGCACTAGCCTGCATCCATGGTCACTTCGCATCGCTATACCCACGGCCATGCCGCCAGCGTGCTGCGCTCACACCGCACGCGCACCGCGGAGAACTCCGCCGCCTACCTCCTTCGAGAGCTACACCCAGGCCAGCGGCTGCTGGATGTGGGAAGCGGGCCAGGCACCATCACCGTTGACCTCGCCGGGCGCGTCGCCCCCGGCCGCGTCACCGCTCTGGAGATGTCCGAGGACGCGCTGCAACTGACCCGCAGCGAAGCTTTTCGCCGCGGCTGCAGCACTATCGACTTCGTCATCGGAGACGTTCACGCACTCGATTTCCCTTCGGACAGTTTCGACGTCGTGCACGCCCACCAAGTGCTGCAGCATGTGGCCGATCCGGTCGCCGCGCTGCGAGAAATGATCCGGGTCTGCCGGCCAGGCGGCGTCGTTGCCGCGCGCGATGGCGACTACAGCGGCTTCACCTGGTATCCGGAAAGCCCGGGCTTGGAGCGCTGGCGCGAGCTCTATCTCGCAGCCGCGCGGGCGAACGGCGGCGAGCCGGATGCCGGTCGCCGGCTGTTGAGCTGGGCGCACGCTGCCGGCAGTGACGCGGTGACCGCCTCGGCGTCCACCTGGTGCTATGCGACGCCCGAGTCGCGCGCGGAATGGGGCGGCATGTGGTCTGAGCGGATCGTCGGCTCGGCCATCGCCGAGCAACTCGTCGGCAGCGGTATGGCCACTCGCGAGGAACTGCAGGAGATTTCGGCGGCGTGGCGCGACTGGGCCGCCCATGCCGACGGCTGGATCAGCGTGCTGCACGGTGAGATCCTCATCAGGGTCTGACGCCAACCGTGGGACTTACGCGGTGCTGGTGCCTTAGAGGGTGAGCGCGGCTGGTCGAATCCTCGGGTCTGAACTCAAGGCAGGTTGTAGACGCGGCGCGCGTTGTCGCGGGCGATCAGGGTCACGACGCGCCGGGCGTCACAGTCGGTCCATTCGCCCGCGGCGACCCACTGTCCGATGACCGTGGTGATCGCGGTGCGCCATTGCCGCGCACCCAGATAGTGGAGCTCGGCGGGGCCGAACCCGTCTGAGGAGTAGAGAATCTTGTGGAACGCGGCGAGCTCGAGGGAGCGGGCGATCAGCGCGCTGCTGCGGGCACCGACGAAGTTGGTGGCGAGGCCGACATCCAGGTGGACGGTCTCGAATGCTTGGGCCAGGTACCCAGCTTCGCGTTCGAAGGGGTAGCAGTGCAGCAGCAACACCGGGACGCCGGTCGGCTCGTTGTCTCGCAGGAAGTCTCGTAGATGCAGCGGATTGGCGGTGCGCAGATCGAGCTCTCGGTCACCGAACCCCACATGGATCTGGAGTGGTAGCCGACTGTCGATGGCGGCGTTGATGCCGAAGGCCAGCAGCGTGGGGTCAGCGAGCCGGGTTACGCCGGTCCTGTCGATGTTGTGACGCCAGCGCCTGGCAGCTTCGGCGACCTCCGAAGCGCCGGGTCGGCTCAGGTCGTGGTCAAGCCCGGCCCGGTAGGCGAGGACGGACTTCGCCCCGACCACCTGAGCGCGTCTTGCGGCTATGAACTCGCAGAAGGTATCGGCAAAGTCTCGCGGATCATCCAGCGATCCGATAAGGGATTCGGCCATCGTTTCCAGGCGGAGGATCTCGTGCGTAGCCCCACCGGACAGCGCCGCCATCTCCTGCAGGGAGATGGCGCCGTCGGGGCTGTATCCGGTATCGACGAGCCAGTCGGACACGCCCGCCGCCCTTGTAAGACGCCGGGCTACCTCGACCTCGCCCAGCTCGCTGCGCCGCGCCCAGTACTGGCCGGGCGTTGCATGAACCGCAAGGTCCAGAAGCGGCGGGCACCAGCGCCGCAGTGCGAACCCGAGCTGGCTGTCGTAGGACCAGGACGGCTCGGATAGTTCGCCGGTATGCGCCTCGTTCAACGCCTTCTGGAAACGTAGCTGGCTGCCGTCCGTGCCGGACGGCACGTGGACGTGGTGATCGATCAGGGGAAGTTGCTCGACGAACTCAGCAAATCCGACGGACATCAGATGGTCCAGGACAACCGAAATTGGTCAGCGCGCTGTTGCACGGGCTTCGCTGCGTGGGTGTTTTGCTCGTATCGCCGTGTTGCGACCGTCGCGTCGACGATCTCGTCACCAACGAGGCGGCGGGCCAGCGGCGACGCATCGAGGGTGTCAATGATCGTGGCGACGCTGTCCGGAAGCAGCGTCGCGCCCGCGTCCCGGCGCCGAGCGTCGGTCAGCGTTGACGGATCGGCGGCGAACTCACCGGGCACTGGCTCGCCGGTGGCGATCCCTTCCAGCGCCAGCGCCAAGAGCGCAGCGGACGCGACGTAGACGTTGGCAGACGGGTCGATGATCTTGACCTCGACGTTCGCACCATGCGGAGTGCCAGGGCCGGCCTGGATGAACCGCACCGCCGCTTCGCGGTTCTCCAGCCCCCAACCGAACTGCGCCCCCGACCAGAGCCCCGGCTTGATGCGCTCGCCGGACAGCAACGATCCGGTCAGCAGGCCCTGGATCTCCGGCAGGCCCCGCAGCAGCCCGCCGATGCCCGCGCCGCCGTCGGCAGTCACGCCGTGCGGCCCCTCGCCGCCGCTGAGCAGCGGCGTGCCCCCGCGTGTCAGCGACACATGCTGGTGGGCGCCGTTGCCGACCGATCCGGGGAACGGCACCGGCGAGAAAGATGCCCGCACGTGGTGGCGCCGCGCGACGCGCCCGACGAGCAGCTTCGTCAGCACGGCCGCGTCAGCGGCCATGACCGGCGACGCCGGCGCGAGGGAGATCTCGAACTGATTTCGTCCGTACTCCGCGTGCAATTGTTCGATCTGCAATCCGGCGGTGTCGGCCGCGGTGACCATATCGCTCAGCAGGGCCTCGCGGTCAAGCAGGCCGGTCGCGCCGTACGGCACCCACGTCGTGTCGCCAAGCGCCGACCCGTCGGCGGCCACCAGCACAAACTCCACCTCATGACCGACCAGGGCCGCCAGCCCGGCCTCGGCAAGGCGCCGCTCCACCCGGCCCAACAGGCCGCGCGGGCAGCCCGCCAGAGCCTCACCGGCCTGGCTGTACAGGTTCGCCGGCCCCCAAGCCACACCATCACCAAGATCGCGTACGGCGTCGAGGTCGAGCCGAAGCCGCATATCCCCGACAGCGGTGATCGAGTCGGTGAACGCGATCGCTGCATCAATGCAGAAGACCTGGAAGACCGGGCTGGCTCCCATCCCCGCTCGGTGGAAGGCAGCCAACTGTGAGAGCGGGACGCTCTTGGCCAGCGTGATCCCCGCCGCGTTCACCACCGTCCCCAGCACCATCCGCACACCGGTGCGGGACAACGCTGCGGACATGCCGCTGATCTGCGCCGAATCGACGTCGCGCAACTGCTGCGTCATGCGAAATATCATGCCCCGGGTGTTCCTGCGTGGTTGCCTGGATGCTGGGGCACACACTGGCGCCTCAGTGAACGACGGTCAGGCTGGGTTGTCGTGGATGAACCAGGACAGCGTGGAGGTGCCGTGGTGACGCTTGTGCCATACGTTGCCGATCCGCCCGGCTGAGGCTGGGCTTCAGACGGGCGGCGAGGACGCCACCTAGGGCCGATTGGCCTGTTCGCTCACCCGCCGATCAGCAGGGGTGTCGCCCTCGTCACGTAGTGCATTGGCAGCTGGCCGAAGCCGAGCGAGTCGGCGACCAGCGCTTCCAAGCCCGGGCCTACAACCTGCTCGGCCAGCTCGCCCGTCATCGCGGCCAATACCAGGAGGCCACTGCGCTGCTGTATCGCGCGCTGCAACTGTTCGGCCCGATGCACGACCGCGAAGGCGTGGGCACGGTCCTGAACAGCCTCGGGGAGGTCGCCCGCGACGCCGGAGACGCCGAGCGGGCCTGCCGCCGGTTCGCCGCCGCGCTGCAACGCCACTGGGAGCTCGGCAGCGACCGCGGCATGGCCCCCGACCTGGAAGGCCTGGCGGCCGCCGCCGCGCTGGGCGGGGAGGGACGACAGGCGCTGCTCTACCTCGGCGCGGCACAGGCGCTACGCGAGCAGAGCGGCGGGCTTTTGCCTCCTGAGGAACAGGCGATCCTCACCCGCATTCTCGCTCCCACGCTGGCCGCGCTGAGCACCGACGAATACGACCGGGCACTCGCCGAGGGACGTAACCGGCCACTGGCCGACGCCATCGCCGACGCGCGGCGGTAGCGAGGACCCGTAACGCGATGGCGAGGATGGGACACGACACCATGCGCGCCACGCGCGTCATTGCGCGCGCACACTGCTACCGAGAATGGAGGGCCAATTCCCGATCCCATGGGCCTTCGGAATTGACAACGTCGGGCTGCGGATAGTCCCGAGATCGTGACCAGACGCCGGTTCGGCGAGTAGCAGACCGCAACGCTGTTCTAGGGAAACCATTCGTAAGCTCCCGCTCGGAGCGGGAGTGGGGATTGATGAAGAACGCTGACGACGCCCAGATGACCGCGGCAGGACTACTGGTTCGGGGCATCCGCCGCGGTATCGGGGCGCGGCCGACGCCAGCGGCGGTCGAAGCCGTCGAGGAGTTGCTGCCCGAGGGGCATGAGTTCGGCCCTTACCTGGCACGCTTCGCGATGCTCATCGTGCTTTCCGCGGCGATCGCCTCTTACGGGCTGCTCGCCGATTCGTCGGCGGTGGTGATCGGGGCGATGCTGGTAGCACCGCTCATGACCCCGATCACCGCAGCAGGTGCGGCCATTGTCATGGCACGCAACGTCCGGCTGCTGCGCAGCTTGGTAGTGATCGTCCTGGGCGCAGCAGGCGCTATCGCCGTCGGTTTCGTGATCGCCAAGCTGTCCGGGACCGCCATCACCTCCGCCACGGAACTTCCGAACGAGGTGAAGGCGCGCACCTCACCGGGATTGCTCGACCTCGGTATCGCGGTCACGGCGGGGGCCGCGGCCGGTTACATCGCCCCGCGACGATCGGCTTTTTCCGCCCTGCCCGGCGTCGGCATCGCCGTCGCTCTCGTCCCCCCGCTCGCGACCGTCGGCATCTGCATGGAGGTCGGAGCGCTCACCGATGCGGCCAACGCCTTCCTGCTTTTCGTCACCAACCTGGCAGCGATCGTCTTCTCGGTCGTCGTCATGCTGATGCTCGCGGGGTTTCGTCCTGACCGGCGCGGCATCGGATCCATGACCGTGCGCTTGATCATCACGCTGACGGCCGTCGCCGCAGTGGCGATCCCGTTGACCGTGCATACGAGATCCGTCCTGCGTGAAGCCCAGCTGCAGAGGTCCGTCACCGCCGCCGTAGCGGAGTGGGACGACTCCGTTCGAGTCATCGAACTGGACGCCGAGGTGAGCGGCGGCCGGGCCTCGCTCCGGTTGCTGCTCTCCGGCCCCAACCCGGCGCGGCCGGCCTGGCAGCTCGCGTCCGGCATCGAGCGTCGCTTCCGCGGGTCGGTCGACCTGCGCCTGCTCTACCAGCGCGACAACCTGTTCCAGGTGAGCGTCCGGTGAGGCGAATCGGCGCCGCGCTGGCGCTGGTCGGCCTCACGGCCGGCGGGTGCGTCAGCGCCGGCCAGTCGCGCCCGGTGGCTGCCCGCACCATCGAGATCTTCGGACCGTACCGGGGCATCGAGGCCGACCGCTTTGTTGCGACGCTGCGCCCGTTCGAAAAGTCGACCGGAATCCAGGTGCGCTACATCGGGACCGCTGACTTCGTCGCCGACCTGAATCGCCGAGTCGCCAAGGACAACGACCCGCCTGACGTCGCGATGGTTCCGCAGCCGGGCCTGGTCACCCAACTCGCCGACGACAAGCGCATCGCGCCGCCGAGCCAGGCCACCACGAAGGCGGTAGCCGCCAATGACGTCCCGGAGGTCGCCCGGCTGGCGAAGGTCGGCGGCACGCTCTACTCCGTGCCCTTCCGGATCTCGGTCAAGAGTCTTGTCTGGTATCGCCCGAGTGTGTTCACCGCACACGGATGGACACCGCCGAAGAGCCTCGAACAGCTGAATCAACTGGTCAATCGCATCCAGTCCACGACGAGCATGGCCCCCTGGTGCTTCGGCATGGCGGCCGACTCCGCCACGGGGTGGGCAGCGACCGATTGGGTCGAGGACCTCGTGCTGCGTTCTGCCGGTTTGCAGAGCTACCAGCGCTGGGCCGAGGGCGCCCTGCCGTTCTCCGACCGGGCGATCGCGCAGGCCTTCTCCACCTTCCGTTCGATGGTCCTCGCGCCGGGCCGGACCGCCGGCGGGCTCCAAGCCGTCACGCAAACCCCGGTCGACGAAGCATGGCGACCCCTGCTCGCCAAGGATCCGGGCTGCGCCATGTACAAGCAGGCCGACTTCGCCGCGTCGTGGATGCCGACAGGAACGACGATCGGGCCGAGTGGCAGCGTGAACTGGTTCGTCCTCCCGGGCGTCACGACCGCAGCCCCGCCAGTCGTGCTCGGCGGAGACCAGGCGGTGCAGTTTCACCGCGGTGCGGACGTCGACGCGCTGATGACGTATCTCGCCGGACCCGAGGCGGGACGCAGCTGGGCGCAGCAAGGCGGCTTTCTGAGCCCCAAGACGTCGATCCCCATCTCGGTCTATCCGAGGGACTACCTCGGCGGGTTGGCGACCGTCCTGCGCGACACGACAACGGTCGCCTTCGACGCCTCAGACCAGATGCCCCCCGAAATTGGATCGAGCCTGCTCTGGTCGGCGATCACGGATTGGGTGTCGGGCGTCGATGACTACGCGACGTTCGCGGCCCGGATCGACGCGGCCTTCCGCACTGCGCGCGCCCCAACCGCATAGCTGCTGCCCGCGGCCGATCGGATCGCCCGCACGCCCAGCTCAAGGCGTGTCATCGCGCACGAGCCCAAGCCCGCAGGAAGCCAGCCGAGCGCAAAGTCCGGCGCGGACCACGTCGCGCCGAACCCGGTGCGCATTACTCCGCCCGGCGATGCATCGTCAGCCGGTGGTAGCGCCGAGCAGACGTGGTACCCGTTGCGTCAGCCAACGTCGCGGGAACTCCTCGCGCAGCCGCCACAGCCCGGCGTCGACAACGAAATGCGTCATGACACCCGCCAGATAGGCACCGAACAGCACGCGCGCGGCGACGTCCTTGCCATCGTGCAAGTGCGAGACCGCACCGAGGACGCCCGCGGCCGCGACGACGATCGCCAGCACCCCGAGGAGCCGGGCCAGTTCCGTCGGCGCTTTGCGATGCGACGGAGGACCGGCGACGACGTGCCCCACGAGCAGCAGGTACTGCAGTCCGTGCGCCAGCGTCAGGCCGCCGATGGCGGCGTACGGCGAGCGCGTGAGTACGAGTGGAATCGGAAAGGCGACCGCGACGAGGTAGACGGCGCCTGCCGCTAGCGTCGTCGTTGCCGTCGCCCAACGGCGGACGGTGGCCACCGTCGCTGCCCCGATGCTGACACCGAGCACCAGAACGGCGAGGGTGTGCGCCGCCGTGGCAACGGATGCCGGTGGACGCCAGGCGACCAGCTGAAGCACGCTGGGATTGGCGACGAGCGCGAACACACCGCCGAAACCTGAGACAAGGATGCACCGCCGCTCCACGAGCCGCAGTGACGGCAGGTGGGCAGACGCCGTCGCCAGTGCCGCCAGTCCGAGGTTCTGCTTCTGGTAGTGCCATAGCTGCCAGCCAAAGAAGGCCAGCAGCATCAGCGCTCTGGCGTGTGCGGGCAGCAGCAGGCACGAAGCGACCGCGCCCACCAGCAACGCGCCCGGCACCAGGAGATACCGGACTGGGTGACCGCGCGCATGCTCACGAACCTCGCCAAACGAAAACATCCCCAGCGTGGCCGCAACGTGAAAGGACGACCCGACAAACAGCAGCCATGCAAGTGGCGCGGCCGGCGGCGCTCCGGCCGCCGGCCCGGCTAACGACCCGACGGCGACGGCACCGAGAGTGATCACGACGACCGACGGCCCGAAACGACTGGCCTCAGCCGCCACCGCAACCACCAGCCGCGCCCGCCGACGGGTGGACAAGCACGACGAGGATGGCGAGCGCGCCCACGACTCCCGCCGTCGCCAACAGGACGAGCAGCAGCGACCGCCAAACCCCGACCTTGTCGGGGGCCGGGACGTCCCAGGAATACTTCGCGCCGTACGCCATGGTCGGTCATGCTATACCGGTTGCCGGTATAACGGTTAACGGTGCATCGGCGAACGGACCGCATGTCCCGCTGGACCGCCGACACTTCGACGCCGCTTTGCGCCTCACCCACCTGCCGTCCAGCGACTGGCATTTTGCCGAGGATCTCGTCAGGACAAGTCCGGGCGAGCCGCCGGCTGACAGCCTGACGGTGCAGTCCGAGACCGCGGTTCGGTTCCTCTACCCGCACCAGGACATCATCTTCCGGGCGGCCGGCGGTGACAGGATGTGCAGTTGGGCGCCGACGGCTGCGGCAGACCGGCTCTCGTTCACCCCAGCTCGTGTCGTGCTGGCATTCACCGGCAATACCGGAGGCTGCGTGATCGTCCCCGGTCATGCGTCGGCCACACTGGCCGAACTCGTGGCCAACTTTGAGCGCAACTTGCGCCTGTTCGCGCACAGCTTCCAAGGCATCCCGGTCACTGTCGTGTCACCGCCTGCCATGAAGAATTCCCTGGCCGAGCGGTGGTTTCCGTACAACGGCAGTCCAGCCTTGGTCGCGATGTACCGAAGGGTCAGCGCCCAACTCGGACTGCACTTCTCGGCCATTGCGGACAGCAGCCTGACTCCCGGGCACGTTTACACCCAGTACCGTCCGGCGGCCGGCACCACATTTCCGCTGGTGCCCGTGCGCGCCGGCGACGGCATCCACCTGCTACCCGGCAGGCGAGGTTTACTACGCGATCGCGTTGATGACCCCGTAGGCCACCGATACCGCACAACCCCGGCTGTGCCGCATGTGATGCCTCATCCCCGAGCCTGGCAACCCCGTTCAGGTCGGGGGCGATGTCGAGATCATGCTCTGCTTCTGAGGTCGCCGTGATGAACACCGCAGGCGAGACGTGACCGGGGTAACTGCGTCCGGCGTTGCATCGTGGCTGACTGATCAGAGGAAGCACCCGGAGGTCCGTCATGCAGTACGTACATCCCGCCGAGCAGTATGCAGATGCAGTCAAGCAATGGACGAGAAGTCAGCCGGTAGAGGCCTTGTGCCGTGAGCTGGGTATTTATCCCCGCCAGCTGCAGGACTTCTTGGACGCCGATGACCCCGACCCAGGTTTGGTGGTGCGCCTGGGCGCCATGATGGACGGCCCCGGCCTAGGGTTCCTCGGCGCTCGCCAGAACCGCCCGGACCCTGCCGGCCACGCCGCCTGAGCCGGTCCGGGGAACTATCCGCCCAGCATTCGGATGCCGTCCGGCGCCGGCAACTCAGACAGCACGCTCCGCAGATCCCGGCCTTGTCGCAGTACGTCATTCCCATTGGGCCCGGCCGCTGCTCGACCCGACGGCTGGGCACGTCGCTCGCCGCGCTCACGCCGTCGATTCCGTCGGAACGCCCCGCACGCGTGGCCTTTTCCTCAGCGGGCTGATTTAGCCCGCTGGGCCTGGGCCACGGGCAACGCTTCCGTAGCCGCCGACCCTGGGGCAATTCCGTCCCGGGATCCCCAGCGGGCTCCGCTCCCACACGGGAAATTCACTTCCGATGCAGCGCGTCCTTGGCCTTGTCGATCACTTCGTCGACCTTGTCCTTGACCTTGTCGACCTTCTCTTTGACCTCGCCACCGCGACGATCAGCCTTGCCTTCGGACTCGAGGTCCTTGTCACCGGTCACGATTCCAGCAACCTCTTTGGCTTTGCCCTTCACCTGGTCTGACTCTGCGCCCATGGCGCACCGCCCTTCCTCATCGCCAATCTCGGCGCCGCGACCGTTCCGGACGTGAACGCCATGCCCAGCCTGTCGCAAGCGTCTCGGGATCATCAGAGGCGAAAGTCCCCGACACCCCGGATCCCCCTTTCTCCGACCAGCCGGCGACCGCTCGGCTGACATTCGCATCCACCGGGAACGACAACCTTCCCGTGACCATCGCCGACACGACCCTGCTCGACGCAGTCTCCGACCTCAGCAGCCAGGCAGGTGCGCGCTGGGCGCCCCTGACGTTGTCGCTGGGGTGTTCCGTGTGACGGTAGGGCTACCGTGCCGTTCGTCCCGGTAGCTCCTGACCAAGGTCACTGTGGGCCTTCCTGCATCAAGATCACGCTGCTCGTATAGCGAAGGAGGCGCCGTGATCGCGCAGGTGTGGAGACCGTCACCGCGAGACATGCCTGAACAGCAGGAGCAGGCGCGAAAGTTAGCCGAGGACGCCGCTGCGAAGCAGCGCGCCATCGACGGCTGCGAGGCCATCTACATCCTGAGGGCCCCCGGTGGCGTCTTCCTGGCGCTCACGCTCTGGCGGGACGAAGCGGCGATGAAGGCCGGTGCCGGCCAGCAAGCCGGCAACATTGCCGCCGCCCAGCAGCAAATCGACTCCTCGATTCACGTAGGCGAACCGGAAGTCTACGAGGTGGTCGCCAGCGCCTGACGCATTTCGGGCTGACACGAAGCGGGGCTGTGACCCCACAGGAACGGGGAGGCCCCGCCCCTCATGGCAGCACTTCTGCGCGCGCTGACGGGGCCGCAAGGCACGTGCTCCCGCGCGGTCCACCGCCATGGGTCGTCGACCCTGGGCCGAATGTCCTTCTCTTGCCATGTCCACAAGTAGTTCACACGTCCGTGTAGTTACTTTGACCGATGACCTGGCCGCGGCGGCGCCGCTTGGCACTCGCCCTTGTCGTCGCCGGCATGGTCTGGCTGCTGATCAACAAGAAGGTGGCCGAGGGCCCGACGCTGCTCGTATTTGGAGCGGGCCACGGCCTCACGGCAGCCGATCTTCCTTCCCTGGCAGCTTTCGTCGTTGCAGGGTTGATCTGGCGTCGACCGCGGTCAGGGGGCCCCGACCATGTCAGAGGCTAGGTAGGTCGTCCCTTGCGGTGCCGTCAGATCGAATCGACCCTCGCCGGTGTCGCTGAAGAACCACGGGTCAAGGTGCACATTCCGAGCGCACCTGCACATCGGTTCAGTAGGTATGTAGCCGGGGCCATCCGCTAGGTCTGGGCAATCTGTCGGAGGGTCTCCGAGCGCCTCGACCTGCCTCGACATTCTTAGCGAGCCTTCATTCGCTAACGGCCGAGCGAAGACTCTCGACCAGCTTCTCCAGCTCGTCTCTCCGCACACCGTGAATACACACCTCCGGCGCATCTTTGCGAAGCTGGCCGTACCGAACCGCGTAGCGCTCGCCGCGGTCGTATATCACTCGACCAAGTGATGTCTTCGCGGCCGGCTGCGTACAGGGTCGAGTGCATGCAGTCGGTCGCGTTCGCAGCTCCCCTGCTGCCCGACCAGACCGAGGCCGACCGCATCGCGCTTGCTTCGTGTCGCGACGGTGCACGCAAGGAGGCGTTCCAGGATGCTCGCCGGCGCGCGGGCATCATCCGGGAGTCAGTCTGGATCCAGTCCGCTCGCGGCGGCGACGTTGCGGTGGTCTACCTGGAGGCCGACGATCTCGCCGCCGCGCTCACGGTCCTGCGAACCTCGGAGGAGCCGTTCGATCGATGGTTTCGCGAGCACGTGCGCCAAGTCCAGGGCGTCGCCGTGGAAGCCGGAGCCACCAGCACCACTCCGGAACTGGTGCTCGACTTCGACGTCAACAGAATGTGACCACCGACCAGGAATGGGTGCCACATGTGGGCGCAGCTCATCCGAATGCAGTTGAAGCCAGGCGCGGACACATCCGCGGCGAACGAGCAATTGCGTGCGGCCGAACAGCCAGGCTCCGGACTGGTTCGCACGCTGGCGATGCATGACCAGAAAGACCCCAGCCAGGTGTACATGCTCGTGGTGTTCGAAAGCGAAGACCAGGCACGCGTCCGCGAGCAGGATCCGGCCCGCCAGGAAAAGCTGCAATCCGCCAGGGCACTGATGGCCGAGATCTTCGACGGCCCGCCAACGTTCACCGACCTGTGCGTCACCGAAGAGTGGACCGGCTGACACCACAGTCTCGCGCGGCGCAACCTCCATCCGCCGCATCCGTTCACTCTCTGGATCACGCTGGAATACCTGAAACGAAAGGGAAACTACGATGGCCGTAATCATGATTGCCGAGGCTCCAGGCGCCGACGCGAGCTTCATCGACGGGATGCGCGCAGCCGGCATTGCGGATGCGATGGAGAAAGCTGACGGATTCGTGCAGCACATCAGCGGCGCGTCAACCACCGGGTATCGCGTCATCGAGGTGTGGGAATCACGGGAAGCCCACCAGGCCTGGTACGACGAAAAGATCGCCCCGAACCTTCCGCCCGGCATGGGGCCGATCCACTCCGAGTACATCGATCTGCTGCTCACGGTGCCGGAAGGCTGACGCTCGCCACACGGCGCCAAGACTTCACGCAGGCCCCGGCAGATTCGTCGGCCCCAGATCTCATCCGTCCGGACGTCAACCATGGAGAAAACATGCCCGAACTGCTCATTCTCGAATTCGACGGAGTCACCGAAACCGACTACGCAAAGATCAACGCGGCGCTCGGTCTTGACCCGCAGACCGGAGCCGGGAACTGGCCGTCGGGGCTGATTTCACACGTGACAGGTGTGACGGAGGGTCAGGGCTACGTGGTCGAAGTGTGGGAGTCGCAGCAGGCGCAGGCGGAGTTCATGCACGCCCGCCTCGGTGCAGCCATGGGCGCCGCAGGATTGGACGCGACCCCGAAAGTCACGTGGGCACGCGTCATCGGCAATCACAGCCCGGGGGCGTGACGCCTTCCCTGAAAGGACTTCACGTACCGCGAATCGTCATTACGCATCCGGCCGAGGTCGCGGCTCAGCCGAAGACGCCGGGGTCATCGCACGAGAGGGAAGTTTGGGGTAAGGGAGGGGTCTAGGCATTCGGAAGCTCGCCGAACTGCTGCAGGGGTCATTTCAGATGGAGCTGGAGGCGGTCTTCGCCGACGATGAACGCGGGGTCGCGTTGGTGCACACCACGGCCAGCTACGGCGGCCGCGACCTGGCGGGCTACGGCGCGCAGATCTTCCTTGCAGGACGGCAAGGTGGTGGAGTTCTGGGCCGCCCCGACCGACCCGTATGCGTTCGACGAGCTCATCGGGTAACCCGCCGGCAACCCCGCGGATGCGGTGCTGCGCGCGTGTGCCGGGGTGAGTGTTGGCGACCAGCCGCGAAGCGTTGGACGTCCGGGCTGGATCCTTGCCGGTCAGCTGAACCGGCCGTACTGAACCTCATTACGGAACGCGCCTGGCGTGGAACCGGTTTCACGACTGAAGAACTTCACGAAGTTGGTCGCCTCATCGAAGCCCAGTTCGCCGCTGATCACTGACACCGCGTCAGCAGTCTGGGCCAAGAGCCGCTTTGCCTCGAGCACGATGCGATCGGCGATCACACGCTTGGCCGACAGGTCCACGGCAGCGCGACACGCCCGGTTCAACGATTTCGGCGAGCACCCCATAGCGCGGGCATACGGCGCAACGAGATGCCAACGCCGGAAGGCACCGTCAACCGCGGTCCGGAATTCCCGGTAGCGGAACAGCAGCACCGGATCGATGAGCCTCCTCGACTGCGAGCCGGCGACACCCAGCGCAAGCCGGCCAACCAACACAGCGGTCTGATGAACCAGAAGTTGCTCCAGTTGCTGACGATCGGCTGGCAGGGCCGCATCGGACCGCATGCGTTTGAACAGTTCGTCGGCCGCATCAGTGAGTTCGCCAGGCAGCCGGACATGCGTCGGCAACTCCCGAACAGCGTCAGGAACGCGGTGCGATCCGATTATCAGGATCCAACCCGTCCAGTCGCTGGGCGGACCGAAACGGTGGACCTGGCCTGGTCCGATCAGCAGGCACCCGCCGGCCTGCAGGTCGTACGTCTCGAAGTCGACGACGTGTGAGTAGGCCCCCGAACGCACGAAGAGGAAGCACTGGAAGTCGACACGCTCAAACCCCCGATTCGGGTCAAATGCAACTCTCGCCCGTAGCTCGCTCGCATCGAGCACCTCGACGTCGAAGCGGTAGGTGGCTTCGTGCGGCCGATAGACCACCGGCGTAACTCTTTCGAGCATGTCCAATTTCTACCATCACTGGCACCCGTCCTCACCTTGCCGCCGGCACGAGAGCAGCGCATGCTCCGAACCAGGAGCAGCCGAGGAGGCGAACGTGGACATTCGAGGTCTGGGCTACATCGGGATCGGCGTCACCGACGTCGGGAAGTGGAAAACCTACGCGGAACTGATGGGAATGATGGCGATCAGCGACAGCGCCGGACTCCGGCTGCGCGTCGACGAGCGGCCCTTCCGTATTCTCGTCAGCGCCACCGAAGGCGGCGACAGGCTGGCCTTCGCCGGATGGGAATTACCCGACGAGGCCGCCATGCAGTCCGCCGCCACCGAGCTCGCGGCGGCCGAAATAACCACTGAAAAGGCCACCCCCGAGGATTGCCGCCGGCGGCGGGTCCGCGGACTCATACGCGCCACCGACCCGAGCGGTTTCGCACTCGAGCTGTTCCACGGTCCGATCCACGACCACGAGCCGTTCATCTCACCAACCGGCGTCACCGGCTTCGTCACCGGGGACGGGGGGATGGGACACATCGTGCTCGGCACAACGAACCCGGCGGCCTCCGTCGCCTTCTACACCGGCCTTCTCGGCTTCCGTGTCAGCGATTACTGGCGGCCGGGGCAAGACGACGTCGTCTTCTTGCGGTGCAACCCGCGCCACCACAGCCTCGCCCTTGTACCTGCGTCCGAACCCGCGCTCTACCACTTCATGCTCGAGGCGCGAACCCTCGATGACGTGGGCAACACCCTCGACCGTCACCACGACGAGGGCAGGCCGATCGCGATGAGCCTCGGAAGGCACACGAACGACAAGATGGTGTCGTTCTACAGCCGATCTCCGTCAGGCTTCGACGTTGAGTTCGGCTACGGCGGGCTGCGCGTCGACGAGGCCACCTGGACGGTAAGCGAGATCACCAAACCCAGCTTCTGGGGGCACCGACGGCCCGAGTGATGGCCACCCACGCTCCCCACCCGACCGGTCCGACGATCCGATCAGGCGTGCAGCCAGCCGGTGACGACTATCTTCCGGGGACAAATTCTTGGCGGAGAGAACCGGAAGTGAACGGCATTCTTTCGAACGCGGCAACAGCCTCCACAACCCGCCACAAACCGCAGCTCACAGCGGTCGGCCGCGTCGGCGCCTGGCAAGCTCCAGGGACGAAAGTGGGACGAGCAGCCCACTTGACAGTCCAGCAGAAATCCATCACAGGCCTCTGGCCTGCGTAAACACCGGTAGGGCGGGTCGGACTCGAACCGACGACCCAGGGATTATGAGTCCCCTGCTCTAACCAGCTGAGCTACCGCCCCCAGGCGGCCAGCCTAGCCGGGAGGTGTGGTCAGCTGGAGCACGGGGAAATGGTTGATCAAAAGCCCCCCCGGATGATCAACCATTTCTGCGTGGTCGAGTCGCACCCAACCCGAGCTGCAGTGGAAGGCATGCCATGACCTACGTCGCCGCCGACGACCGCTACGAGCGCATGACCTACCGGCGCTGCGGTCGTAGCGGGATCAAGCTCCCACTCATATCCCTGGGGCTATGGCACAACTTCGGCGGCGACCGTCCGCTCGAGACGCAGCGGGCGATCCTGCGACGCGCGTTCGATCTGGGCGTCTGCCACTTCGACCTCGCCAACAATTACGGGCCGCCGTACGGCAGCGCGGAATCCAACTTCGGACAGCTGCTCGCCCAGGATTTCCGCCCTTACCGCGAGGAACTCTTCCTTTCCACCAAGGCGGGCTGGGACATGTGGCCCGGCCCGTACGGCGAATTCGGGTCGCGCAAGTACCTGCTCTCGAGCCTCGACCAGTCGCTGAAGCGGATGGGCGTCGATCACGTCGACGTCTTCTACTCCCACCGCTTCGACCCCGACACCCCGCTCGAGGAGACGATGGGCGCGCTCGACACGGCGGTGCGATCCGGACGTGCGCTCTACGCCGGCATCTCGTCCTACTCAGCCGAGCGGACGCAGCAGGCCGCCCGGATCCTCAGCGAACTGGGCACCCCGCTGCTGATTCACCAGCCCTCGTACTCGATGCTCAACCGCTGGGTCGAGGGCGGGCTGCTTGACGCACTGGAGACGATCGGTGCGGGCTGCATCGCGTTCTCCCCGCTGGCGCAAGGGATGCTGACCGACCGTTACCTCGAAGGGATCCCGGCCGACTCACGGATGGCCGAGAATTCCTCGCTCTCGTCCGACCTGCTGACCGAGCAGAATCTCGCCCACATCCGCGCGCTGAACGAGATCGCGCAACGACGCGGCCAATCGTTGGCCCAGCTCGCGCTCGCGTGGGTCGCCCGCGACCCGAAAGTCACGTCCGTGCTCATCGGCGCCTCGTCGGTGAAGCAGCTGGAGCAGAACATCGCCGCCCTCGAGCACCAGGAATTCAGCGACGACGAGCTCGCCGAGATCGACGAGCACGCTGTCGAAGGCGGGATCGATCTCTGGCGCGGCCCAGCCACCAGCTGAGACGGCATATCGAAACGGGCATCGCGGCGAGGGTGAGGGGTACAACTAGGGAGTGACCCTTGCCATCGTGATCATCGCTATCGTCGTGGTGATCCTGCTGCTCATCGTATTCACCGTGTTCCGACGCAAGCGCCGCGCAGGTGGCGTCGTGGCCACGTCGCGCCGCCCTAGCCGATTCGGCAAGAGGAAGCCATGACCGACCTCCTGATGCGCGCCACCAGCCTGGTGGGCCTGCCCGTAGTCACGACGAGCACCGGCGAGGACGTCGCCGAGACGCGCGACGTCATCTACGTGCCCGACCGGGGCCGGGTCGCCGGCTTCACGCTCAACAAACGCGGCAGGTTTGCCGGACGGCTCAGGAACGTCCTCGCGATGGAGCAGGTCCACGCGGTCGGACGCGACGCCGTCATGATCACCGACGCGTCCGCGCTCGACGCCCCCGAGGGCGAAGGTGACGCGCAAGACGCCAAGGGCCGCAACGTCATCGGCAACCGGGTACTGACCGACGCGGGTAAGGAACTCGGGGTCGTCCGAGACCTCATCGTCGAGATGAACCGCGGCGAGGTCATCGGCTACGAACTCGCCGGCGAAGCCGCGCTGCAGCGCGCGGAAGGCGCCCCGCTCCTGCTCCCCCTGCCGGCGACCCTCTCGGTGTCGAGCGACACCCTCATGGTCCCGGCTGACGTCGAGGGATTCATTCGCGACGACCTGGCGGGCTTCGGCAGCGCCGTCGCCGATTTCCGGGCTCGGATCGCCGGAGGTTCCGATGCATCTGTCTGAGCTACGCGGCCGCCGGGTCGTCAGCCGAGCCAGCGCCGAGACCCTCGGCGAGGTCAACGATCTCCTGCTCTCCCCCGGCCCCTGGTCCGTCTCCGCGCTGGTGATCGGCAAGGGTCGCAGGGCGCACGCCGTCGCCTGGCCGCAGATCGTCGGGATCGGGCCCGACGCGGTCGTGGTCATCGACGACGAATCTGCAAGCGACGCGCTCGAGGCCCGGTCCCCCCTCGGTCGCCTGGCCCTCAGCGAGCTCGGGAACGAGGCCGGGGTAGTCACCGACGTCGAGTTCGACGAGACCAGCGGCGCCCTCATCTCACTCGCGACGGAGACGGTCCTGATCGAGGGTGACCGCTTGCTGGCCGACGGCCCGTACGCGCTGATCGTGGCCGCCCGAGACGGGGCCGAATTCCCCGGCTGAGCAGCGGGGCGAGCCTCATGGAGGCGTTCGCTAGAGCTCCCGCGACGGGACTCGAACCTGTAACCTGCCGGTTAACAGCCGGCTGCTCTGCCAATTGAGCTACGCGGGATGGGGCGCCTTGAGCGCCTCTGTCATGCTAGCGCACCAAGGCGGCCGGGGATCTGGTCAGCAGTCGCACCCGGAGGTTTGCAGATGGCTATCCGCGCGGTATTCGGGGTCGGCTTCGCTACCGGATACGTCCTCGGCGCTCGTGCCGGGCGCGAGCGTTACGAGTCGCTCGTGAGAGCGTTCCGGGCGGTCAAGGAGCGTCCGGAGGTCCAGGGAGCAGCAGGCATCGTCGCGGCTCAGGCGGGCACGCTCGCGATGCGCGCCCGCTCGGTGATCAGCCGCCCGGCCGAGCAGACGCTCGAGTTCTCCGCCTCCGCGAGCTCCAACGGCCACGGGGCGCACGCAGCGCACTGATCCCAGCCGTGCCGCCTGAGTCATCCGCGGCCGGCGGGGCACCCGAGCCGCTCGCCCTGCTGGTCGACCTGCTCGCCCGCCGTCACGCCCTCGGCGCCGTCTGGGAATTGCGCGGTCCGGCCCAGCCCTTTCGCACGCTCACCAAGCGCGTCGGCGCCGCCGAAGACCGGCTCTCCCAGCGGCTGCGCGAGCTGCGCGAAAGCGGGCTGGTCGAGGTCGACGAAGGCGGCGACTACCGGCTGTCCTCCGAGGGGCGGCGCCTGCTGGACGTGTTGGAGCGCCTGTCGGACTTTGCCGACGGCTGGGCGGCGATGACCCCGCGCCAGCGCAGCCCGCGAGGTTCGCGAACGTCCGGACACGGGGAGAACGGCTGGGACGATTAGCAGGCGGCCGGGCAACGGTGTGCGTGAGGATGCGAACGTGGGCCGGGGCGCGAGGGTGCTGGCGGGCCTTCTCGTCACGGGCATGGTCACGGGCGTGGTAACGGGCATTGTCACGGTGATCGTCGCGGTCGCTGGGCCGGCGGCCGCCGTCACGGGTAGCTGGTCGGATCAGCTGGCCGATCTCGCCGGTGCCGGTCCGCTCGCCGGTAACGGCCGGGGGGTGACGGTCGCCGTGCTCGACACGTGGGTCGACGTCACCCACCCGGACTTCGGCGGCCGCGTCTCGAGCGGCGTCACGTGCACCGGTGGCCGCTGCGTCCCCGGAGCCGACAAGCCCGACACCTGCGAGCCCCACGGCACCCACGTCACCGGCATCGTCGCCTCCTCGCGCTACGGGGTCGCGCGGCAGGTGAACGTCGTGCCGATCCGCGTGCTGACCAGCATCTCCGGCTCGTGCGCCGCCAACGCGGCCGACGTCGCCCTCGGCATTCGTTACGCGATTGCCCACCACATCAGGCTCATCAACGTTTCACTGGGCAGCACGTTCCCCCTCTCCGATCCGAAACGCGTGCTCCCGGCCGCCGTCACCGCTGCCCGGAAAGCCGGTGACCTCGTCATCGTCGCCGCCGGCAACGGCCGGGCGACCGCCGCCGCCACGTACGGCCCGGACGCCCTCACCGTCGCCGCGCTCGGACCTGACGGGTCGATCGCCTCCTACAGCCAGCGCGGCGCGGGCGTGGACATCGCGGCGCCCGGCGGCGACGCGGTCGGCGGCAGCTGCGATCCCGCGGATTGCGTCGTCTCCACCTGGGAGGACGGCGGGTACGCCTCCGACGCGGGGACGTCGATGGCGGCGCCGTTCGTCAGCGGCACGGCCGCCTTGCTGCTGTCCCAGGACCCGCATCGCACCGCCGCCCAGATCCGCCAGATCATCCTGTCGACGGCGCGCCCGCTGCCCCAGGCAGGCGCGGGACGGCTCGACATCTTGGCGGCCGTCAAGCTCCATGCCGGCGGCGCGACCAGCGCGAGCGTCACGCCGGCGCCGGGTGCCGGCGTCGCGCCCACGCCTTCGGGCCGTCAGGGGACGGCGGTCGCGAGTTCGCGCGCGGCCAGCTCGGACAGGATCACAATCGGACCGGTACAGCTACTGGGAATCCTCGTCGTCGGCGGTGTGGGGATCGCCTTCGTCTCGGTCTCCGCCCGGCGCGCCCGGCGCGACTGAGCCACGTGACGCTGAGCTACTCGAGGTAGTCGCGCAGCTTTTGCGACCGCGACGGGTGGCGCAGCTTCGAGAGCGTCTTCGACTCGATCTGGCGAATTCGCTCGCGGGTGACGCCGAACTCCCGGCCGACTTCTTCCAGCGTGCGAGGGTGACCGTCGGTCAGCCCGAAACGCAGCTGGATGACCTTCTTCTCGCGCTCGGAGAGGGTGTGCAGCACCGAGTCCAGCTGCTCCTGCAAGAGGATGAAGCTGGCCGCATCGATCGGGACGACGGCGTCGGAATCCTCGATGAAGTCGCCGAGGTGGGAGTCCTCCTCCTCACCGATCGGGGTCTCGAGGCTGACCGGCTCCTGCGACACCTTCAGGATCTCGCGGACCTTCTCCGGCGAGAGGTCCATCTCGTGGGCGATCTCTTCGGGGGTCGGCTCGCGTCCGAGATCCTGCAGCAGCTGGCGCTGGATCCGGATCAGCTTGTTGATGGTCTCGACCATGTGCACCGGGATACGGATGGTGCGCGCCTGGTCGGCAATCGCCCGGGTGATGGCCTGGCGGATCCACCACGTCGCGTACGTCGAGAACTTGTAACCCTTGGTGTAGTCGAACTTCTCGACCGCCCGGATGAGCCCGAGGTTGCCCTCCTGGATCAGATCGAGGAAGAGCATCCCGCGCCCGACGTAACGCTTGGCGATCGACACGACGAGACGCAGGTTGGCCTCGACGAGCTTGCGCTTGGCGATCTGGCCGTCACGCTCGATGGCCTCGAGCTCGCGGCGCAGCTTGTCGCCGACCTTCTTGGTGGTCGTCGCGACCTTCTCTGAAGCGAAAAGGCCGGCCTCGATGCGCTTCGCGAGGTCGACCTCCTCCTCCGCCGTCAGGAGCGGAACCTTCCCGATCTCCTTCAGGTACATCCGTACCGGGTCGGAGGTGGGGGTCTTGAGAGCGAGCTCTTCCTCCTGCTTGCGACGGACAGCCGTGCTCTCGGCGTCCTCCTCGTCGCTCTCGGAGGTGTTGTCGACGAGCTCGACCTGCTCATCGGTCAGCAACTGCAGGATGATGTCCATCTGCTCGGGCGGAAGCTCGGCGGCCTGCATCGCCGCACTGACGTCCTCCGAGGTAACAAAGCCGGCCTCCTTGCCCTTCGCGATGAGGTCCTTGACCTCATCGACCTGAGCTTCCGGCGGCAACACGACGGGGGCCTTGACTGTCGTTTTGTCATCTCCTCAGTCAGAGCCTGGTCTCGCGGCAGGCGACGGATGTGACGTACAGCATGCCCTCGCCAGAGTACGGCGTGATTCGGGCTAATCGCGGGTGCGCAGCTGACGCTTTAACGCCTCGAGCGCCATAAGTTCACCGAATACCCGCCGGTAGCCTTCCTCGTCGACCGGATTCGTGCGCTGCAGCTCGGCCTTCTGGCGCACGATGCGCCGGGTGATGTCGAACTCGCGCAGCCGCGAAACCACCTGTCCGGCGTAGCCCGCCTCGTCATCTCCCGCGAAGTGCAGCGGCTCGACGGCGAGCTCGAGCATGAGCTGGCGGACGGTGTCGTCGGCGCACGCCTCCCCCACCGCGCCGACCCAGGTGGACGGGCTGGTGGCCGCCTTCGTGCCGCCCGCCGCAAGGATCGCGGTGAAGACGGCCCGGGTCTCGGGGAAGGTGAAGTGCGACGGGTCGAGGCTGTCGAACGCCGGCCCGCAATACCCCGGGGTCTGCAGCGCGGCCTTCAGCGCCTCTCGCTCACCGGCGAGCGCCCGCTGGTCGGGACCGGTCTGACGGGATGGCTTGCGCGTGGCGGCGGCGCCCCGAAGCGGCCGGGTCGGGTCGCCGGCGAGCTCACGAACGCGTTCGAGCACCGGCTCCGGCGTCGGGCATGCCGATCCAGCCGGACAGCCGGCGGGCGTACTCGTCGCGCAACGCCCAGTCCTTGATCTTGGCGACGAGCGGCACGCTGCTGCGCAGGGCAGCGACCTGACCCTCGGCGCTGGCCAGGTCGTACTCGGCCAGCGCGCTGCGGATGGCGAACTCGACCAGCGGCACCCGGTTAGCCACCAGATCGCGTACGGCCGCATCGCCGTCCTGCTGGCGCAGCTCGCACGGATCGCGCCCGCCTGGCTCCACCGCCACGAACGTCTGCGCCACGAAATGCTGGTCGAACGCGAGCGCCTTACGCGCCGCTGCCTGACCCGCCGCGTCACCATCGAACGTGAAGATGACCTCGGAGCGATGGGCGTCCTGGTCGTGCAGCAACCGGCGCAGCAGCTTGACGTGTTCCTCGCCGAACGCGGTGCCGCAGCTGGCTACGGCCGTCTCCACGCCGGCGAGGTGACAGGCCATCACGTCGGTGTAGCCCTCGACGATCACCGCCTGGTAGCGCTGGGCGATGGCCCGGCGTGCGAGGTCGGCGCCGTAGAGCACGGTCGACTTCTTGAACAGCAGGGTCTCGCTGGTGTTCAGGTACTTGGCCGCGACCGGGTCGTCGTCGTACAGCCGGCGCGCGCCGAAGCCCACCACGTCACCACCGGGCTCCTTGATGGGCCACAGCAACCGGCGGTGGAACCGGTCGATCGGCGATCCGCGGCTGCCCATCTTCGCCAGCCCGCAGTCGACCAGCTCGTCGACCGAAAAACCCTTACCGCGCAGGTGGGTGGTGAGCGTGTCCCAGCCGCCCGGCGCGTAGCCGACGCCGAAATGCTTGGCGGCCGCTTCGTCGAAGCCGCGCTGGGCGAGGAACTCGCGTGCCACCCGCGCCTCGGGGGTGCGCAGCTGCTCCTCGTAGAACGAGGCCGCTTCCTTGTTGGCCTCGACGTGGCGCATGCGCTTGCCGGTCTCGCGGTTGACGGCCGACGTGCCGCCCTCGTAGGTGAGCGTGATGCTCAGCTGGCGGGCGAGGCGCTCGATCGCCTCAGGAAAGCTCAGCCCCTCCATCTTGCGGACGAAGCCGATGGCGTCGCCGCTCTCGCCGCAGCCGAAGCAGTGGTAGAAGCCGTTGGTCGTGTTGACGGTGAACGACGGGGTCTTCTCGTCGTGGAAAGGGCAGAGGCCCTTGAGCCGCCCCGCGCCGGACGGGCGTAAGGCCACCTGAGCGCCGATGATCTCCTCGATCGACGCCCGCTCCCGGACCGCATTGATGCTCGCGTCGCTGATGCGACCGGCCACCAGCCCCTCCCCTCGCGGGCCGCCCGGGAAGACACGCGATCCATAGCGCTGGCGGCGGGCCGAAGTCTATGCGGCCGGCGGGGCAGGCCGCGGTTCTTGCTACAGCGTTGTGGGCAACTGGGGAGAGCCGCCGCCGACCAGACGCGCGTGCCAGCGCACCGCCGAAAGATCCGTCAGCCGCGCCACCTGGTCGACGATCGCCCGGCGCCGGCCTGCCGCGTCGCCCGCTTCGTTCCAGGCCTCGGCGAGCAGGGGCTCGAGGGTGTCCGGCGCACCGGCCGCCACGGCGTCCGTCAGCTCGCTCAGCAATTCCCGCTGGCGGCTCTGCAGCGCGTCGGCACCCGTACGCCCCATGACCCAGAGCGCGGTGATGGCCTTCAGCACCACACATTCGGAGCGCACCTCCGCGGGCACGACGAGAGCGGCGGCGTAGCGCGACAGCGGGCCGTCCCCGTACACCGCTCGGGTCGCCGTCAGCGCTTCCCGGGCGAGCCGGGCGATCAGCTCGCTGGTGAGCATCTTGAGGGCGGCCATCTGCGCAGCGGTACGCGGAGCCCCTTCCGCTTCCGGCCACCACGGGGCGGCGCGCAGCCGCTGCAAGGCGTCGTCGTCACCGGCCCCGTAGAGCTGGCGGGAGAACGCGACGAGTTCAGCGCGCTCGCCCGGATCGGCAAGCCGGCTGAGGTCGACCAGCCCGGCGCGCACGCCGTCCTCCAGGTCATGCACCGAGTACGCGACGTCGTCCGCCCAGTCCATGATCTGCGCCTCGATGCTGCGGACGCGCTCCGGTGCGCCGGCCCGTATCCACGTGAAGACCGGCAGGTCGTCCGCGTAGACGCCGTACTTCACCGGGTCACGGTCGCTGCGCGGCCACGGGTACTTGCAGGCGGCGTCGAGCGTGGCGCGGGTGAGGTTGAGCCCGGCCCCGACGACCTTCATCTCCAGCCGGGTGAGCTCGCGCAGGCTCTGCGCGTTGCCCTCGAATCCCCCACACTCTGCGGCGGCGGCATCAAGCGCGGTCTCGCCGTTGTGCCCGAACGGAGGGTGACCGAGGTCGTGGGCAAGGCAGGCGGCGTCGACCACATCGGGGTCGGCGCCGAGCCGCCCGGCGAGTTCGCGGCCGATCTGCGCGCACTCCAGCGAGTGCGTGAGGCGGGTACGCGGCACCCCGTCCTCGGGCTCCTCCTCGACGCCGACGACCTGGGTCTTGGCCGCGAGCCGGCGCAGCGCAGCCGAGTGGAGCACGCGCGCCCGGTCACGCTCGTACGGGCTGCGCGCCGCCGGCGTCGCCTTGGCGGGCTCGGGTACCCAGCGCTCGCTCGGGTCGGGCGCGGGCTCGCGCGGGTCAGTCGTCAGCGCGTGTCACTACCCGCAGACCGCTCGAGAACACTCGCCCGGCCGGCTTCCAGCCGGGCGACCGGCACCCGGAACGGCGAGCAGGACACGTAGTCCAGCCCGACCTGGTGGAAGAACTGGATGCTGTCCGGGTCACCGCCGTGCTCACCGCAGACCCCGAGGTGGATATCGGGACGCGTAGCCCGCCCCTTCTCCACCGCGATGCGCACCAGTGCCCCGACGCCCTCGACGTCGAGCGACTCGAACGGCGAGACCCCGAAGACGCCCTTCTCCAGGTAGTTGGAGAAGAAGCCGCCCTCGACGTCGTCACGGCTGAAGCCCCACGTCGTCTGGGTGAGGTCGTTGGTGCCGAAGGAGAAGAACTCGGCGGACTCGGCGATCGCGTCAGCCGTCAGCGCGGCGCGCGGCAGCTCGATCATCGTCCCGAACGGGAACTCGAGCGTGCAGCCGTGGTCATCGGCGACGGACTTCAGCACCCCGGCCGCCTCGTCGCGAATGAGCTCGAGCTCCTGGATGCTGCCGACGAGCGGGATCATGATCTCCGCCTGCGGATCGCCCTTCATGCGCTGGCGGAAGCAGGCCGCCTCGGCGATCGCCCGCACCTGCAACGCGAACAGGCCCGGGATGACCAGACCGAGCCGCACGCCGCGCAGGCCCAGCATCGGGTTCTGCTCGTGCAGCCGGTTCACGGCCTGCAGCAACCGCAGGTCGTTCTCGTCGGTCTCGCCGCGCGCCTCTGCGAGAGCGACGCGCACGGCCAGCTCGGTGCGGTCGGGCAGGAACTCGTGCAGCGGCGGGTCGAGCAGCCGGATGGTGACCGGAAGCCCGTCCATCGACTCGAGGATGCGCTCGAAGTCCTTGCGCTGCAACGGCAGCAAGGCCTCGAGCGCGCTCTTCTTCTCCTCGTCACTCTCGGCCAAGATCAGCCGCTCGACGTGCTGCTTGCGCTCGCCGAGGAACATGTGCTCGGTACGGCACAGGCCGATCCCTTCGGCGCCCATGCGACGCGCCCGGTCGGCGTCCTCGGAGGTATCGGCATTGGCTCGCACCCGCATCCGCCGGGTGGTGTCAGCGTGCTGCATGAGCCGGTGCACGGCGCGCACCAGATCGCCCGCGTCGGCCGACTCGGGATCCAGATCGCCCTCGAAGTAGCGCACGACGGGCGAGGGGACGACCGCCACCTCGCCGAGGTAGACGTCGCCGCTGGTGCCGTCGATCGAGATGACGTCGCCCTCTTCGACGACCGCCCCACCGGGGGCGGTCATCTTGCGGGCCTTCGTGTCGACGTCCAGCTCCTCGGCGCCGCACACGCAGGTCTTGCCCATGCCGCGAGCCACCACGGCCGCGTGGGAGGTCTTGCCACCGCGGCTGGTCAGGATGCCCTGCGCGGCGATCATGCCGGCGAGGTCGTCAGGGTTGGTCTCGCGGCGGATGAGGATGACGTGCTCGCCGGACAGCGCCCACTTGGTGGCGGTGTAGGTGTCGAACACCGCCTTGCCGACGGCGGCGCCGGGCGAGGCGTTCATGCCCTTCGCGAGCTTCTGCTTGGTCGAGCCGTCCTCGAACCGCGGGAACATCAGCTGCGCGAGCTGCGCACCGGTGACCCGGGTGAGCGCCTCGTCCATGTCGATGAGGCCCTCGTCGACGAGCTGGGTGGCGATCCGGAAGGCGGCGCCGGCGGTGCGCTTGCCGACGCGGGTCTGCAGCATCCAGAGCTTTCCGCGCTCGATGGTGAACTCGATGTCACAGAGGTCGCGATAGTGGTTTTCCAGCGTCGCCATGTTGGCCATCAGCTGGTCGTAGGACTGCTTGTCCAGCTGCTCCAGGTCCGCCAGCGGCAGCGTGTTGCGGATACCGGCGACGACGTCCTCGCCCTGCGCGTTCTGCAGGTAATCGCCGTAGACCCCGCGGTCACCGCTGCCCGGGTCACGGGTGAACGCGACGCCGGTACCCGAGGTCATGCCGATGTTGCCGAACACCATCGCGACGATGTTCACGGCCGTCCCGAGGTCGGCCGGGATGCGCTCCTGGCGGCGGTAGAGGCGGGCGCGATCGCCGTTCCAGGAGTCGAAGACGGCGTTGACAGCGAGGTCCATCTGCTCGCGCGGGTCCTGCGGGAAGTCGCGCCCGGTGTGGTCACGGACGATCTGCTGGAAGGTGGCGACGAGGCCGCGGATGTCGTCCTCGTCGAGATCGAGGTCGTTGGTGGTGCCTTTGACCCGCTTCGCCTCCTCCAGCGCGTGCTCGAAGAGGTCGCCGTCGACGCCCAGCACCGTCTTGCCGAACATCTGGATCAGGCGGCGGTAGGAGTCCCAGGCGAACCGCGCGTTGTCGGCCTGCTTGGCCAGGCCCTGCACCGACTCGTCGTTCAGCCCGATGTTCAGGACCGTGTCCATCATCCCGGGCATCGAGAACTTCGCGCCCGAACGCACCGAGACCAGCAGCGGGTCAGCCGCGTCGCCCAGCCCCTTGCCCATCGCCTTTTCCAGGCCCGCGAGGTGCTCGCTCACCTCAGCCGACAGGCTCGCGGGTGAGCTGCCTTGATGCAGGTACTCGCGACACGCCTCGGTGGTGATGACGAAACCGGGGGGCACCGGAAGCCCGATCTTGGTCATCTCCGCCAGGTTGGCGCCCTTGCCGCCGAGCAGATCTTTGAGGTCCTTGTTGCCCTCGGCGAAGTCGTAGACGTACTTCGTGTCAGACCCCATGCGATTCCTCCGAAAGACTGCTCAGCCCGCGCTCACGGCTGGTCGGTGATGTACAGACAGGTGCTCGCCAAGGCTACGTCGCTGCCGTTCCCGACGTCATCAACGCACCCGCCCGCCAGCCAGCCGGCCACAAGATCAACGCACCCATGATCATGATCTGAGCGGTTTGATCACGCCCAAACCTTGATCATGGGTGCGTTCGTCTAGAGTTCGCGACGCGATGAAAAAGCCGTCCCGCGCTCGCGCGCTGGTGTCCGCACTCGCGCTCGGCGCTCTGGTGGCCGGCTGTTCCAGCAGCTCCGGGTCGAAGGCGGCGACCACCCCGCCCAGCCCCTCGGCCAGCCCGTCGCCGTCGCCGAGCCCGAGCCCGACACCGACACCCAGCCCGACCCCGACCATCCCGCCGCCGCGCGGGGCACCGGGAGCCTGGGTCACGGCCGTCGCTCATCTCGGGCGCCCGGAGATCCAGACCCAGACCCTGACGGTGAACGGCTCGGTGGTCGTGGTGATGCGCGCCGACGCCTACACGACCCGACTCGTGCTGCACGCCGGATACGAGGATCCCGGCGGCGACCAGTGGCTGGCGGGACCGGCCATTTCGGCAGCCGAGCGACCTGACGTTCTCGCCGCGTTCAACGGCGGCTTCCGGCTCAACCTCGGGCTCGGCGGCTTCCTGGTGCTGGGCCGTGGTGCCGGAGCGATCCAGCCCGGGCTCGCGTCGGTCGTCACCTATGCCGACGGCCGCTCTGACATCGGCGCGTGGGGACGTGACGTGCCCGCCCGTGGTCAGCGGATCATCAGCGTCCGGCAGAACCTCGGGCTGCTCGTCGATGCCGGCCAGCCGGCCGCTGACGTCGATCAGTACGGGCCGTGGGGCGCGACCCTCGGCGGCGGTTTCGCCGTCGCCCGATCCGGCCTCGGGATCGACCGCTACGGCAACATCATGTGGGCCGGCAGCTCGTACGCCACCCCCCGCACGATCGCCATGGCACTGATCCAGTCGGGCGCCGTACGGGCGATGCAGCTGGACATCAACCCGATGTGGGTCGACGCCTTCACGTTCCCGAACGCGACCACCCAGCAGCTGGTGCTGCCGACGCAATACCGCCAGGTCGGCACCTACCTGACGCCGTACAACCGCGACTACTTCACCGTCGCGCTGCGCCTGCCCGCCAGCTGATCGCGCTTACGGCTCGAGCCGCTCGAAGAGGTAGCCGCGCAGCGCGTCCAGCCCGACCCGCTCCTGCTTCATCGAGTCGCGCTCCCGCACCGTGACGGCCTGGTCTTCCAACGAATCGAAGTCGACCGTCACCGAGAACGGGGTGCCGATCTCGTCCTGACGGCGGTAGCGGCGCCCGATGGCGCCCGCGTCGTCGAAGTCGACGTTCCAGCGCTTGCGCAAGTCAGCGGCGACGTTCTTGGCGATCGGTGACAATTCGCTGCCACGCGAGAGCGGCAGCACGGCCGCCTTCACGGGGGCCAGGCGCGGGTCGAGCCGGAGCACGGTGCGCTTGTCGACCCCGCCCTTGGTATTCGGCGCCTCATCGACGGCGTACGCATCCAGCAGGAACGCGAGCGTGGCGCGGTCGACTCCGGCAGCCGGCTCGATAACGTACGGCACCCAGCGCTCGCCCGTCGCCTGGTCGAAGTACGACAGGTCAACCCCACTCGCCTTGCCGTGGACGCGAAGGTCGTAATCGGTGCGGTTGGCGACGCCCTCGAGCTCGCCCCACTCGCTGCCCGCGAACCGGAAGCGGTACTCGACGTCGACCGTGCGCTTCGAGTAGTGCGAGAGCTTCTCCTGCGGGTGCTCGTACAGGCGAAGGTTGTCAGGCGCGATGCCGAGGTCGGTGTACCACTTGAAACGCTCGTCGATCCAGTACTGGTGCCACTCCTCGTCGCTGCCCGGCGCGACGAAGAACTCCATCTCCATCTGCTCGAACTCACGGGTACGAAAGATGAAGTTTCCCGGCGTGATCTCGTTACGGAAGCTCTTGCCGATCTGGCCGATGCCGAACGGCGGCTTGCGCCGGGCGGACGACATCACGTTGGCGAAGTTGATGAAGATCCCCTGCGCCGTCTCGGGACGCAGGTAGGCAAGGCCCGCCTCCCCCTCGACCGCGCCGAGATAGGTGCGCAGCAGGCCGTTGAACTGCTTCGGCTCGGTCCAGGCGCCCCGCGTGCCGCAATTGGGGCAGGCGATCTCGGCGAGCGGCTTGCCCCGCTCCTCCTCGAGATGGTCGGCGCGGAAGCGCTTGTGGCAGGCCTGGCACTCGACCAGCGGATCGACGAAAGCCTCGACGTGGCCGGACGTCTCCCAGACCTCGCGAGCGAGGATGACGCTGGAATCGAGGCCGACGACGTCGTCGCGGCCCTGGACCATCGAGCGCCACCACTCGCGCTTGATGTTGTTCTTCAGCTCGACCCCGAGCGGCCCGTAGTCCCAGGAGGCGCGCAGCCCGCCGTAGATCTCGCTCGACGGGAACACCAGGCCCCGACGCTTGCTCAGGCTGACAATGGCGTCAAGACGATCGGGGCTGCCCATCTGCTGCTCCATCCGGCTGGCGGTCGGCGGTAAGAAATCGAGGCTACTCGTCAGAATCCATCGGGGTTTTCGTAGACTGCGGGCTCGTTCTCGGCGTGGGCCAGGAGCGGCATCACCTCGATCCTCACGTCGTAAGCCGAGAGGGCGCGCCGCCAGGCCCCGACCCCCGTCCACTCGCTCACCAGCACCCAGCGCGTCGGATCCTCGAAGGCGCGGGCGAGGGTGCTACGCACGTGACCGGGCCGCGCTTCGAAGGCGGCACGCAGCCGGGCGCCGCTGGCGATGAAGTCCGCTGTCGACTCGGGCGTCTCATCGGGCACGATGAAGCGGGTCACGACTATGACTCCTTGGACTGCACCCCGTCCAGGGACTCCACCGACACCTTGGGGCATGGGAGAACAGTGTCACCGAAGAAGCGGGCGACGAGGCGAAAGGGGCCGCCGCCGCGCAAGGGAGCGCCCGCCAAGCCGCCCGGAAGCGCCGGCAGTTCGCGATCAGCGCAGCCGGCGACGCCGTTCTACACGCCGGGGGGCTCGTCGTTCCGGCGGTCAGTGGAGCGCAGGAGCGCACCCGCGCTGGTGCTGCTGACCCAGCTGCCGCGGCTGGTGATGACGTTGGCACCCCTGGTGCTGCTGCTGCTCGGCTTCTTCTTGCCGCTCGCGATCGGGCTGGTCTTCCTCGCCATCTTCTTTGTCTTCACCAGCTGGCTGGCCTACCTGTCGTGGCCGCGCACCGACGCGATGGCGAAGGTGATCCGGGTCGCCATGTTCGCTCTGGTGATCGCCCTGGCGGCGATCAGGATCGCGCGACGCTAGCTCCAGCGCGGCAGCCGGCGCGCCGTCCGCGGACGCCAGAGGCTCACGTGTACCGGGCCGCCGGCGCTCTTCAGGCTGGTTTGGCAGATCATCCGGGCGCCGGGGATCGCCGTGTCGAGCCCGTCACCCTGCACGACGACGGGAGCGTCGAGCTTCGTCAGACCGGCCAGTAGCGTCCGCACTCCGCATCCGACGGCCACCACGATCTCGGCGAACGCATCGGCGACGTCACCGGAAGCGACCTCGTCCTCGTGCAGGCCGAGCAGGTTCACCGCCGCGTTTGTCGCGGCTTCCTGCGACGCGCGCACCACGACGACGGTGGCGTCCATGCCGGCCAGCTGCAGCTGCGCACTCACCGAGAACCGGCCGGCGGGCACGGGACGCCCGGGGCGTAGCGAGGTGCCGAGCAGGCGCTTCCACGCCAGGACGACGACGTCAGTGAGCGCACCTTCGGTGAGGTGCTCACCCATCTGGCGCGGGATCGCCCGCACGGTCGCGGTATTCGTCACCGCCGGCCCCTTTCGCTACGTCCTTCACACTGGTGAAGGGCGCTTTCACGCACGACCCTCAGCCCAGAGTGTCGACGGCGCCGATAGCCAGCTGAACGGCCGTTAGGCCTCACTATCGGGTGAACCCTCGGCCGATCCGAACCGACGTTCGCGCTGCGCGTATGCGACGCAAGCTTCCCAAAGTTGCAGACGGTCAAACTCTGGCCACCGTGTGTCAGTAAACATCAGCTCCGCATAAGCGGACTGCCACAGCAGGAAGTTGGATATCCGTTGTTCTCCGCTAGTACGGATAAATAAGTCGACATCGGGCATTTCCGGCTCATCGAGGTAGCGCGCCAGGAGCTTCTCGGACACGTTCTTCGGCGCTACCCGGCCCTGCGCAACGTCCTCGGCCAAGGCGCGAGCAGCGTCGGCGATCTCCGCCCGACCGCCGTAATTGACGCACATGCACAACGTCAGACGGTCGTTTCCCGCGGTCCGGCGCTCGGCTTCCTCGAGCCGTTTGATCACCGCCCGCCACAGTCGGGGGCGGCGGCCGGCCCACCGGACGCGCACGCCGAGGGCATCCATGTCGTCCAACCGGCGCCGCATCACGCCCTCGGTAAAGCGCATCAGAAAGGCGACCTCTTCGGGCGACCGTTTCCAATTCTCGGTGGAGAACGCATATGCGGACAACCATCCAATACCAAGCTCAATCGCCCCTTCCACGCAGTCGAAAAGCGCGTCTTCCCCCGCTTCGTGACCTCGAGTGCGCGGCAGGCCCTGCTCGGTGGCCCAGCGCCCGTTGCCGTCCATCACCAGGGCGACGTGATTGGGCACCAGATCGCGCGGGATGAACGGCGGCGCGGCGCCGGACGGATGCGGCTTGGGCGGCCGGTAGCTGCGCACGCTCACCGACCCTCGACCAGCGCCAGCGAACGTAGCCCTCGCTCGAGATGCCACTGAAGATGGGCGGCGACGACCCCGCTGGCCTCCCGCCGTACGCGGCCGTCGCTCGCGTCGGCGTACTCCCAGTCACCCTCGGCCAGCGCCGTCAGCAAGCGCACCGCCGGCTCGGACATGACTACCGCGCCGGGCCCGCGGCACTCGCTGCAGACGACGCCCCCGGCGGGTACCAGCAGCGCGCGATGCACCCCGGCCGCGGGCAGCTGACCGCACCGGGCACACGCCGCCAGCGCCATCTCGTAGCCGCCCGCGGCGAGTGCCCGCAGCAGAAACGCGTCAACGACCAGCGGCGCGTCGTGCGAGGCCTCGGCCAGCGTGCGCATCGCGCCGACGAGCAGCAGAAAAAGTCGCAGCGCCGGCTCGCGTTCCTCGGCCGACAGCCGCTCAGCCGTCTCCAGCACCGCCGAGCTCGCGGTGTGGCGCCCGTAGTCACCCGAGACTGCAGCGCCGTAGGGAGCCAGGGTCTCCGCCTGGGTCACGACGTCGAGCGAGCGGCCCTCGTAGAGCTGGAGATCGACGTGGGTACCGGGCTCGAGGCGCGCCCCGAATTTTGATTTGGTACGCCGAACTCCCTTGGCGACGGCGCGAACCCGCCCGTGGCGGCGGGTCAGCAGGCTGACGATGCGGTCGGCCTCACCGAGCCGCTGAGCACGAAGCACCACGGCCTCGTCCCGGTACACCGCCACCCGACCTATCCTGCCGTGCCCGCGGGGCAGCGGCGGTCAGGCGCACCCGGCCCGTCTCAAACCAGCCGCTCAGAAGCCCAGCCGGCGCAGCTGCTTGGGGTCGCGTTGCCACTCCTTGGCGATCTTCACATGCAGGTCCAGGTAGACCGGGCTGCCGAGCAACCGCGAGATCGCCGACCGCGAACGTGTCCCGATCTCCTTCATCCGCGCGCCGCCGCGGCCCAGGACGATCGGCTTCTGGCTGTCGCGTTCCACATAGATGGTCGCGTAGATGTCGATGAGCCCGTCCGTGCGGCCTTCACGCGGCACCATCTCCTCGACGAGGACGGCGATGCTGTGCGGGAGCTCGTCGCGTACCCCCTCGAGCGCAGCCTCGCGGATGAGTTCGGCGATGAGGGTGGCCTCCGGCTCGTCGGTCAGCTCACCCTCGGGGTAGAGGTTCGGGCCCTCCGGAAGCCGCTGCACCAGCAGGTCGGTCAGCAGCTCGACCTGAAATCCGCTGACGGCACTCACCGGTACGACCTCCGCCCAGTCGCCGAGGTTGCTGACGGCCAGCAGTTGCGCGCCCAGCCGCTCGCGATCGACGGTGTCGGACTTGGTGACCACCGCCAGCACGGGACGCTTCAGCTGCGTGAGCTCGGCGGCCAGGTAACGGTCCCCCGGCCCGACCGGCTGATCAGCCGGGACGCAGAAGCCGACCACGTCCACCTCGGCGAGCGTCTCGCGCACGATCGCATTGAGCCGCTCCCCCAGCAGCGTGCGCGGCTTGTGCAGCCCGGGCGTATCGACGATGACCAGCTGCGCGTCGGGGCGATGCACGAGACCCCGGATGGCGTGACGGGTGGTCTGCGGCTTGCTGCTGGTGATCGCGACCTTGCTGCCGACCAGCGCGTTGGTGAGCGTCGACTTGCCGGCGTTCGGGCGTCCCACCAGGCTCGCGAAACCCGAACGATGCTCGCCAGCCATCACCCGACCCTAGACAGATCCAGCGCCCACCGCGTCCGCCGCCGGCCCACGCCGGCCCGGTGTCAGGACCTGAGGGCGCCGTCAGGGCCCGCGACGAAGAGGGCCGGCGAGCCGACCGCGGCGAGCACGTCCAGCCCGGCCGGCTCGTCTTCAGCGGTGACGACGACCGCCGCCTCGAACGAGCGGGCGCCGCTGGCCAGCGCCGAGGCGACGGCGAGGTGCAGCGCGGGCAGCCGCAACGGCCCCCGGACGACGGTGGCGGCGACGTACGTGCGGCCGGTCTCGTCGCGTACCGCCGCGCCTTCCGCCGCCAGCCCCTCGCCGATCACGGATCGCACGCGTGCCGATCGGGCCAGCGTCACGAGTTTGGCGTCTTCGGGGTCCAGCCCAGGGGACTGTGCAGCAGTCGTCACGACTGGCCATTCTGGCAGCTCAGCCGGTCTCGGCAGCAGGCTCCTCGGCGGGCTGCTCACGGGTGACGAGCACGGTGTCGATCCGGTTGCGCCGCCCGGCGGTGCTCTCGGCCACCAGTTCCAGGCCCGCCACGTGGGCGACGGCGTCGGGGATCGGCACCCGTCCGAGCAGGCTCGCGAGCAATCCGCCGACCGTCTCGACGTCGTTCTCGTTGGGAAGCTCGACGTCGAACAGCTCGGCCAGATCCTCCACCGGCAGCCGGGCGGTCACCCGGATCCGGTCGTCGTCGAGGCGCTCGATGGGCGGCGTCTCCTGGTCGTACTCGTCGGTGATCTCGCCGACGATCTCCTCGAGCACGTCCTCGATCGTGACCAGACCCGCGGTGCCGCCGTACTCGTCGATCACGATGGCGAGGTGCTGGCGTCCGGCCTGCATCTCGCGCAGCAGCTCATCGGCGGGCTTGGATTCGGGCACGAAGTACGCGGGCCGCATCGCCGCCTCGACCGGACGCTCGCCCCAGCCGTCGTGCTCGCGGCGGACCAGGTCCTTCAGGAAGGCGATGCCGACGATGTCGTCCACCGACTCGCCGACGACCGGGATCCGCGAGAAGCCGCTGCGCAGCGCGAGCGCGACCCCCTGGGCGATGGTCTTGGTGTGCTCGATCCAGACCATGTCGGTGCGCGGCACCATCACCTCGCGCGCGAGGGTGTCACCGAGCTCGAAGACGGACGCGATCATGTCGCGCTCGCTGCGTTGCACGACGCCGCGCTCCTCGGCGAGGTCGACCAGATCGCGTAGCTCCGCCTCGGTCGAGAACGGACCCTCGCGGTAGCCGCGCCCCGGGGTGATCGCGTTGCCGAAAAGGATCAGCAGCTGCGGGAGCGGCCCGAAGATCCGGGTCAGCGCGAGCGTGAGGCCGGCGGTGTGCAGGGCGACCTTGGGAGCATGCTGGCGGCCGAGCGTCCGGAAGGCGACGCCGAGAATGATGTAGGAAACCAGACCCATGATCAGCGTGGCCACCCCGACCGCGGCGAGGCCCGCACCGAACTCGTGCACCATCGACACGGTCACCAGCGCGACGGCGCCGATCTCGGCGAACACCCGCAGCAGCAGGAGCAGGTTCAGGTAGCGCGCCGGGTCGGCGACGACCTTGGCGAGCCGCTGGGCGCCGCGCCGGTCTTCCCGGACGAACTGCTCGACCACTACCCGCGACACCCGGGTCAGGGCCGCGTCGATCATCACCAGCAAGGCGGCCAGCAGGACCAGCACGAGCGCGCCGACCAGCAGCGCCGCATCCGATCCGGTCACGGCCGACCCGCCAGCCTGCCCAGCATGGTCACGAAGAGGCGCTGCGGCGCGCCCGCCAGGCGTCCATGAGCCGGGTCTGGACCCCGACCATCTCCTGCTCGCCCTCAGGATCGGCGTGGTCGTAGCCGAGCAGGTGCAAGATCCCGTGCGTGCACAGCAGGTGCAGCTCCTGGGTCGGCGAGTGACCGGCCGCCAGCGCCTGCCGCTCGGCGACCTGCGGGCAGAGCACGACGTCGCCGAGCAGCGCCTCCGGCACGTCGTCCGAGCCGGTGACGGGCGCGCCGCTGTCGAGATCGTCCTGGGGGAACGCGAGCACGTCGGTCGGGCCGGGCTCGCCCATGTAGACCTCGTGCAGCCGCTCCATGTGCTTGACGTCGACGATCATCAGCGAGAGCTCGGCCAGCGGCGAGACACCCTGCGACGACAGGACATGGCGGGCCAGCGCGACCAGTTCGATCTCGTCGACGTCGACTCCGGAGTCGTTGGCGACAAACACACTCATCGGACGCTCATCGCCTGCTTCCGACCGGCTTCATGGTCACATCATGATCCCAACGTCGTCCGATATTCGCGGTCAACGTCGTTTGCGCTGCGGCATCGGGCGTGGCCCGGCGGCCTCACGGGCGGCATCCCACCGGTCGTAGGCGTCGACGATGTCGCTGACCAGCCGGTGACGTACGACATCGCCGCTGGTCAGCATGGAGAAGTGGACGTCCTCGACGCCCTCCAGGATTTCACGCACCACCCGCAGCCCGCTCCGGGTGCCGTTCGGCAGGTCGACCTGCGTGATGTCGCCGGTCACGACGATCTTGCTGCCGAAACCGAGCCGGGTGAGGAACATCTTCATCTGCTCGAGCGAGGTGTTCTGCGCCTCGTCGAGGATGATGAACGCGTCGTTGAGGGTTCGCCCGCGCATGTACGCGAGCGGCGCCACCTCGATCACCCCGCTCTGCATGAGCCGCGGGATCGAATCCGGATCGACCATGTCGTGCAGCGCGTCATACAGCGGGCGCAGGTAGGGGTCGATCTTCTCGTACAGGGTCCCCGGAAGGAAGCCGAGCCGCTCCCCCGCCTCGACCGCCGGGCGGGTCAGCAGGATCCGGTTGACGCGCTTGGCCTGCAGCGCCTGGACCGCCTTGGCCATGGCGAGGTAGGTCTTGCCGGTACCGGCCGGGCCGATCCCGAAAACGATGGTGTGCTCGTCGATGGCATCGACGTAGCGCTTCTGGTTCAGCGTCTTCGGACGGATCGTGCGTCCCCGGCTCGAGAGGATGTTGAGCGTCAGCACGTCCGCCGGACGGTCGTCACCGCCGCGCAGCATCGCCAGGCTGCGTTCGACCTTCGGCCCGTCGAGCACGTCGCCGCGCTCCAGCAGCGCGACCAGCTCTTCGAACAGGCGGGCGGCGAGCTCGTTCTCCGCCTCGTCGCCGGTGATGGTGATCTCGTTGCCCCGCACGTGGATGTCGGAGGACAACGCCTTTTCGATGACCCGCAGAAGCTCATCACGCTGGCCGAGCAGGCTCACCATGTCGTGCGCGCCCGGCACGACCACCTTGGTGACGCTGTCTCTGCTGAGACGAGGCTGATCAGCTGCCATATCTGCCTTTCAATGTACGCGCCGCCCGGTAGCGGCACCCGTCATTTCGAGCTGCTCGATCCGTCATGTCCATCGACCCGTCGCGGCCAGGACCACAGCCGCAGCCGCGCAACCGGCGGTGCTGGCCCGCAGGACGCTCGGCCCGAGCCGGACGCTGCAGGCACCGGCCGCCGCAAAACTGCTGAGCTCCTCTTCGGTGAGCCCGCCTTCGGGACCGACGACGATCACCACCTCTGCGGCTTGCGGCGGCGGCTGCGCATCCAGCACGGCTGTGAGGGCCTGCTCCGCACCTTCCTGAAGCACCAGAGCGAGCCCGGCAGAAGCGAGCCGGCGCGCGACACCTGGCGTGGTCTCCAGCTCCGCGACCACCGGCCAGCGCGGCCGGCGTGACTGCTTGGCGGAGCTCGCGGCGGCCTGCTCCCAGCGCCGCCCGGAGCGCTGCCGCACCCACGAAGCGACGCACCGCTGCGCCGCCCACGGAACGATCTCGTCGACGCCGACCTCGGTCAGCAGCTCGACCGCCAGCTCCGAACGCTCGCCCTTGACCAGCGCCTGCACGACGACGATCCGCGGCTTTGGTTCCGCGATGCTGCTGCGCGTCACGACGTCGAGCTCGAGACGGTCCCGCCCGACGCTTGTGACGACGCATTCGGCGAGCCGGCCTTCGCCGTCGGTGACGTCGACCCGCTCCCCTGCGCGCAGGCGCCGCACAGTCGCCGCGTGACGTCCCTCCGGGCCGTCCAGCGTAAGCCGCTCCGCGTCCGGGAGCGGACGCAGGAGGAAGACCGGAGCTGTCATGCGGCGGCGCCGCGCGGCGGTTGCAGGGTCAGCGCCCGCTCATCGCGCGCGACCCCCGCGGCGCTTGCCGAAAAGACGCTCACGGCTGCCGTTGCTAGTGCCATGACCGTTGCTGGTGATGGCATCGGGGCTGTCCTCGCCGCGCAGGGTGGCGAGCTCGCGGATGAGCTTTTCCTGCTCGGCGTCGATCCGGGTGGGGATCTCGACGTTGACGTGGACGAACAGGTCGCCGCGGCCGCCGCGGCGCAGGTGCGGCACCCCGCGGGCGTTCAGCGTGACGGTCGCACCCGGCTGCGTCCCCGGCTTGATCGTGATCTTCTCCTCGCTGTCGAGCGTCTGGAGGTCGACGGCCGCGCCCAGCACCGCCGTCGTCATCGGCACCTTGAGGTTGCAGTGCAGGTCGTCGCCCTCGCGCTCGAACAGAGGGTGTTCGCGCTCGTGGATCTCGATGTAGAGGTCGCCGGGAGGGCCACCGGACGGGCCGACCTCGCCCTCGCCGTTAAGCCGGATCCGCATGCCGTCCTCGACTCCGGCCGGCACCTTCACGGTCAGCGTCCGCCGGCCACGTACCCGGCCCTCGCCGCCGCACTCACGGCAGGGGCTCGCGATGACGCTGCCGTAGCCGCCACAGCGCGGACAGGCCCGAGCGGTCACCATCTGCCCCAGGAACGATCGGGTGACCTGCTGGATCTCGCCAGAACCCTTGCACTGCTTGCACGTTTCAGGATGGGTGCCCGGCGCGCTGCCCTCGCCTTCGCACGTCTGGCACAGCACGGCCGTGTCGACGGTGATGTCGCGCTTCACGCCGAACGCCGTCTCCGCGAGTTCCAGATCGATGCGTAGCAAGGCATCCGCGCCCGGGCGGACGCGGGTGCGCGGGCCACGGCTCGTCCCGCCGCCGCCGAAGAAGGCGTCCATGATGTCGCCGAGCCCACCGAAGCCGGCGCCGAAGGGACTGCCCGCTCCCCCGCCGCCGGGCGCCAGCGGATCGCCGCCCAGATCGACGATCTGGCGCTTGTCAGGGTCGGACAGCACCTCGTAGGCGCGCGTGATCTCCTTGAAGCGCTCCTCCTCCGCCGGATTGACGTCGGGGTGCAACTCGCGCGCCAACTTGCGATACGCCTTCTTGATCTCCTCGGGAGAGGCGTCCTTGTGCACCCCGAGGATGGCGTAATAGTCGGTGCTCACAAACCTGCCGATCGTTGGAGTAGTCGAAACGTCATCACGCGCTCGTCAGCCGCCACTGGCGACGACGACTGGAAGCTCACTCAGGGACCAAGAAGTTCGCCGACGTAGCGGGCGACGGCTCGCACCGCCGCCATGTTCGCCGGATAGTCCATGCGGGTCGGGCCGAGGACGCCCACCCCACCGAAGCCGTAGTCCGCCGACACCACGGACGTGGTTTGCAATCCCTCGACGTCGTTTTCCGCGCCGATGCGGACGGTGACAGTGTCGAGCTCACTGCTGGAACCCAACAGCCGCAGCAGCACCACCTGTTCCTCGAGGGCCTCGAGGACGGGCCGCAGGGTGTGCGGGAAGTCGAGCGTCGAGCGGGTGAGGTTAGCGGTGCCGGCTAGCAGAACCCGCTCCTCCGGGCGCTCCACGAGGCTCTCCAGCACCACGGCGACCAGCCCCGAGAGCGTGCGGCGCAAATGCGGGCGGCAGGTGTCGGGCAACTCGGAGACGGCGGCCGGAACGTCGACGAGGCGGCTGCCGTGCAGCGCCGAGCCCAGGATGCGGCGCAGATCCGCGACGTCCTCGTCGTCCACCGGGTCTGCGAGGTCGACCACCCGCTGCTCGACGCGTCCGCGGTCGGTGATCAGGACGAGCAGCAGCCGGGTGGAGGTCATCGCGACGACCTCGACGTGACGCACCTCGGCGCGCGAGAGCGTCGGGTACTGCACCACTGCCACCTGGCGGGTGAGCTGCGCGAGCAGGCGCACGCTGCGGCGTACGACATCGTCGAGATCGATCGCGCCTTCGAGGAACGTCTCGATCGCGCGCCGTTCGGCGACCGACATCGGCTTGACCGTGGACAGCCGGTCGACGAACAGCCGGTACCCCTTGTCGGTCGGCACCCGGCCGGCGCTGGTGTGCGGCTGGACGATGTAGCCCTCCTCCTCCAGAGCCGCCATGTCGTTGCGCACGGTCGCCGGGGAGACCCCGAGCTGGCCGCGCTCCGCCACGGCCCTGGAGCCCACGGGCTCGTTCGTCAGCACGAAGCCTTCGACAATCGCCCGGAGGACGTCGAGCCGTCGTTCCTCCAGCACCGGCGCACCTCCTGACCCGTCTCTCTCCAGTGTCTTGGCACTCTTTTGTCCAGAGTGCCAAGTGTAAGGCGGGCGCGCGGCCTGGGCCACCACGGAACGCCGGGGGCTGACGCGCTGCCTATGCTCGGCGGGCGTCAGGCCCTGACCTTGATCAACGCACCCATGATCAAGGAATGGGGCCCCTCAAACGACCCAGACCATGATCATGGGTGCGTTGATCTTGTCAGGCGGCGGTAAGGCGTCGGACGACGAGGTCGGCGAGCAGCCGGCCCTGGCGGGTGAGGACGAAGCGTCCGTGCATGCGGGAGAGCAGGCCCTCCTTGACGAGCTGCAGGGCCCGGATCCGGGTGGCATCGTCGAGGTCGGTGGCGGCCAGCCCGGCGCGCAGCCGCACCTCGAGCATGAGCCGCTCGAAGCGACGCTCGTCCGGCCCGAGCTGCTCGCGGGCGGCGGCGGGGCTCCGGCCTGACGCGAGCCGGGCGGTGTACGCGGCGGGCTGGCGGACATTCCACCAGCGCACGCCCGAATCCCCGTCGCCGGCAAAGCTGTGCGCTCCGGGCCCGACGCCCCACCAGCTGCCCTCGGACCAGTAGCCGAGATTGTGGCGGCATTCCGCGCCGGGACGAGCCCAGTTGCTCACCTCATACCAGCGGTAGCCGGCGGCGGCGAGCAGCTGGTCGGCGACCTCGTAGCGGGCGGCCAGCACGTCGTCGTCGGGCGCCTCGACCTCGCCGCGTCGGACCTGGCGCGCGAGCCGCGTTCCCTCCTCCACCACAAGGGCGTACGCGCTGACGTGATCCGGGTCGAGGGCGATCGCGGCCTCGACGCTGGCCGCCCAGTCGGCGTCGCTCTCGCCCGCGGCGCCGTAGATGAGGTCGACGCTGACCTGCTCGAAACCGGCTTCGCGAGCCCAGCCGACGGCCTCGGTGACGCGTCCGGGCGTGTGCCGGCGGTCGAGCGCCGCCAGCACGTGGGGAACGGCGCTCTGCATGCCGAACGAGATCCGGTTGATGCCGCCGCCGCGAAGCTCCCGAAGCCCCGCCGGGGTGACGCTCTCCGGGTTGGCCTCGGTGGTCACCTCGGCTCCCGGGCGCAGCCCGAAGGCGTCACGCGCCGCCGTCACGACAGACACCAGGGCCGACGGCGCCATGAGCGTCGGGGTCCCGCCGCCGAAGAAGATCGTGTCGAGCGGCGGCGCCGTCGGCCCCAGCACGCGCCGGGCCAGCGCGATCTCGGCGAGTGCGGCGTCCAGCCAGCTCTGCGGGTCTCCCCCGCTGCCGACCTCGCTCGGCAGGTAGGTGTTGAAGTCGCAGTAACCGCAGCGGACCGCGCAGTACGGCACGTGCACGTACAGCCCGAACGGCCCCGATCCGACGCCGGCCCGGGCACTCGCCGGAAGCGACCCGTCGGTGGGGACCGGCTCGCCGTCGGGGAGCGCGGACGGCACCTAGCAGCCCATCAACGACAGGTCAGCTCTGCGGTGAGGTCTGCAGGGCCGCGATGAACGCCTCCTGAGGCACCTCCACGCGGCCCACCATCTTCATCCGCTTCTTGCCTTCCTTCTGCTTCTCCAGCAGCTTGCGCTTGCGGCTGATGTCACCGCCGTAGCACTTGGCCAGCACGTCCTTGCGAATGGCGCGGATGTTCTCGCGGGCGATGACCCGGCTGCCGATCGCGGCCTGGATCGGCACTTCGAACTGCTGGCGCGGGATCAGCTCGCGCAGCTTGGAAGCCATCGACGTGCCGTACGCGTAGGCCTTGTCCTTGTGGACGATCGCGCTGAACGCGTCGACCGCCTGGCCCTGCAGCAGGATGTCGACCTTGACCAGATCGGCCACCTGCTCGCCGGCGGGGTCGTAGTCGAGGCTCGCGTAGCCGCGGGTACGTGATTTCAGCTGATCGAAGAAATCGAAGATGATCTCGCCGAGCGGCAGCGTGTACTTCAGCTCGACCCGGTCCTCGGACAGATAATCCATGCCGCGCAGGGTTCCGCGCCGGCCCTGGCAGAGCTCCATCACCGTGCCGATGTATTCGCTCGGCAGCAGCACCATCGCATCGACGATCGGTTCGTAGACCTCGGCGATCTTGCCGTCGACCCAGTCGGCGGGATTGGTGACGGTAACCTCCGCGCCGTCCTCCATGATCACCCGGTAGACGACGTTCGGCGCGGTTGAGATGAGCGTCAGGTCGAACTCGCGCTCCAGCCGCTCGCGGACGATCTCCAGGTGCAGCAGGCCGAGGAAGCCGCAGCGGAAGCCGAACCCGAGCGCCGCCGAGGTCTCCGGTTCGTACGTCAGCGAGGCGTCGTTGAGCTGAAGCCGGTCGAGCGCGTCACGCAGGTCCGGGTACTGGTCGCCATCGATCGGATACAGGCCGCTGTAGACCATCGGCCGCGGATCGCGGTAGCCGCCCAGCGATTGCGCGGCCGGGCGTGCGGCACTGGTCATCGTGTCGCCGACGCGAGCCTCGCGAACGTTCTTCACGCCCGGGATCACGTAGCCCACCTCGCCGGCCGAAAGCACCTTGTCCTTCTTCGGCTCCGGGCTGATCACCCCGACTTCGAGGACGTCGTGCGCGGCGCCGGTCGACATCATCAGGCACTTCTCATGGGTGGTCAGCGTGCCGTCGACGACCCTGACGTACGTGATCACCCCGCGGTAGATGTCGTAGACGCTGTCGAAGACGAGCGCCCGGGGAGGAGCGGCCAGATCGCCGGTCGGGTGCGGCACCTCGTGCACGATCTTTTCGAGCAGCTCAGGGACGCCCTCACCGGTCTTCGCGCTGATGCGCAGCACATCGGAGGCGTCGCATCCGATGATCGAGGCGATCTCGGCGGCGAACTTCTCCGGCTGCGCGGCGGGCAGGTCGATCTTGTTGAGGACGGGGATGACGTGCAGCCCGGCCTCGACCGCGAGGTAGAGATTCGCCAGCGTTTGCGCCTCGATGCCCTGCGCGGCGTCGACCAGCAGCACGGCGCCCTCACATGCCGCCAGGCTGCGGCTGACCTCGTAGGTGAAGTCGACGTGGCCCGGGGTGTCGATGAGGTTGAGGGTGTACGTCGCGCCGTCGGCAGCCGTCCAGGGCAGCCGGACGGCCTGCGCCTTGATGGTAATGCCGCGCTCGCGCTCGATGTCCATCCGGTCGAGGTACTGGGCACGCATGTCGCGCTTCTCGATGACGCCGGTGACCTCGAGCATCCGGTCGGCCAAGGTCGACTTGCCGTGGTCGATGTGAGCGATGATGCAGAAGTTGCGAATCATCGCTTGGTCGGTGACCGGCACGCCTCACTCGTCTCGTCTGGATGTCCTGCTGGATGTCCTGGTACTCGCCTCTATCGTGTCACGGCAGGTAGCGGGCAGAGCCGCTCAACGGCGGCCGGAAACTCGCGGTGCGCAACCCGTGTAACCTTGGTCGTCGGCGCATGTGCTGGATCGTGCGCGAGCCCCTATAACTTGCCTTCGGAGTCGTCTCAGCGTGGCCAACATCAAGTCGCAGATCAAACGCATCCGCACCAACGAGAAGGCGCGGCTGCGTAACAAGTCGGTCAAGTCCGCCCTGAAGACGGCGGTACGCAGCTTCCGTGAGGCCGCCGACGCCGGTGACCGGGAGACGGCCGACGCCCGTCTGCAGGCCGCGTCGCGCGCTTTGGACAAGGCCGCCAGCAAGGGCGTGATCCACGCCAATCAGGCGGCGAACAAGAAGTCGGCGATGGCAAAGCGGGTCGCGTCGCTCTAGACATCCCACGGCGCCCCTGGCGCGCAGGAACGGCCGTCATCCCTCGGGGTGGCGGCCTTTTTGCTGCCCGCCGGACGGCTCAGCGACGGCCTTCGCGGGCTTCGACGATCGCGAAGACGGCCCGCTCGAGTGCGTACGCGGCATCGGCAGCGCCGCCTTTGACGCCTTCATCCGCTTCAGCGACGGCGACAAACGCGTGGCGCAACGCCGAGTCGGGCCAGCTCAGAGCGAGCTTCTGGGCACGTTCCAGCTTCCAGTCCGGCATCCCCAGCGCCTTCGCCAGCTCGGCTCTGGACTGACCGCGACGCTCTGACACGGCACTGACCTTGGCGATCTCACGCAGGCCGCCGGCGAGCGCTGAGGGGATGAACACCGGCGGGGTGCCCACCTCGAGCGACTGGCGCAGCAGGGTCAGCCCCCGCTCGAGCTCACCATTGAGGACGGCGTCGGCGATGTTGAAGCCCGTCGTCTCCGCTCGCCCCCGAAAGAGCTGCGCGACCGTCTCGTCGTTGATCAGCCCACGCGGTCCCGTACTGGCCATGAGCTGCTCGACCGCGCCGGCGATCGCCCCGAGGTCGCTGCCGACCGCCTCCACCAGCACTTTCGCGGCGTCGTCGGTGATCCGGCCCCCGTGTCGGCGGGCCTCGTCGGCGGCGAACTGGGCGCGCTTCCACGGGCTCGTGATGGGGGCGGCCTTCACCTCCGGGACCTTCATCTTGCGCAGCGCGTTCACCAGCGCGGACGGGCGACCCGTGGCCGTGATCACCACCGCCATCTCCGGCGCAGGTGCGTGGGCAAAAGCGCTGAGCGCGGTCGCGACCTCTTCCGGCAGGTCCTGCGCTCCCCGCACCACGGCCACCCGCCACCCGCCGAAAAGGCTCGGGGTACTGAGAGTCAGAGCGTCGTCAGCGCTGAACTGACCGGGCGAGTAGTCGTTGACCTCGGCCATCGGATCCGCCGCCCGGGCAGCGCCGACGACCGCCGAGATCGCCCGGCTGACCAGGAGGTCGTCGGTTCCGGTGATCAGGGTGACGGGCTGAGGTGGGGCGCTGGCAGTCATCGACCTCATGCTCGCACGAACCCCCGACAGGTCGGCGTGCAGCACCGGACGTCAGCGACGCCCCGCGAGCGTCGCCGCCGCCAGGATCACCGCGGTGAAGAGCAACGTTCGCCGCCCGCCCCGGGTCCGCACCGTCGCCACCAGTGCCGCCGTCACCAGAGCCACGCTCGCCAATCCGAGCGGCCCCGACGGCGCCGTCACGGTGGCCAGCGGCAAGTGCGCCGCCGTATGCGCCACGACGACCAGCCAGTGGCAGCCCGCGCCCGCCGCCGCGCACAGCGCTCCCGCGGCGCCCGGCGAGACCAGCGAGACGACCGCCGCCAGCAGCCCAAGAACCGTGGTGAACGGCACCGCGGGAAGCGCGAGCAGGTTCGCTGGGACCGCCGCGAGGCTCACCGTGCCGCTGATCGCGGCAATGACGGGCATGCAGGCGAGCTGCGCGGCCAGCGGGGTGGTCACCGCCGGCGCCAGCGGAACCAGCCGTGACGGCAACCTCTCCCGCAGCGCCGCCGTCCACCCCGGGGCGAGGACCAGCAACGCCAGCGTGGCCAGCACCGAGAGCGCGAAACCGGCACTCGTCGCGAGGCCGGGTGTGAACAGCACGAGCGCCGTCAACGTGGCCAGCAAGGCGGGCAGCAGCGCCCGCTGCCGCCCCAGCGCGATCGCCGCCAGCGCGAGCAATCCCATGCCGGCAGCCCGCAGCACGCTCGGTGTCGGCCGCGCGAGCACGACGAAGCCGACCAGCGCGACGGCCGTCACGATCGCTCGCGTCCTGATGCTCAGCGGAGTCCAGCGCAGCAGCGCGAAGACGGCCGCCACCACTACGGCCAGGTTGGCCCCGCTTACCGCGGTCAGATGCGTCAGGCCGGCCTTCTGAAAGTCAGCCGTGTCCTCAGCGGGCATCAGGCTGGTATCGCCGACCACGAGCCCAGGCAGCAGCCCCCGCTCGGAGCGCGGCAGCCCGGCGGCTGCTCGGCGCAACCCCGCCCGGATCCGCCCCGCCCAGCGCTGCAGCGCCGACGGCCCACGGACCATCACCGGCCCGCGGTGCATCACCAGCACGGCAGCCACATCGCTGCTGCGCGGCACCTGCAAGTCAGCCGTCGCCGCCACCCGGGTGCTCGGCAGGAGCTGCCGCCACGACGCGGCCGGGGCGATCACCAGGACCGGCAGATCGGAGGTCCAACGTCCCTTCGACGTCTCGAGCACCCGAAGTCGCGCGTGCACCAGGACTTCGGGCGCGAGGTGCGGCTTGGGCGGCAAGGCTTGCGGATCGCTCGACATCGTCAGTACGACCTGAGCCGAAGCGCCCCGCCGCGCGAGTTCGGCCACCGGACCGCGGGTCAGCGACTCACGGCCCACCGACGCGACGAACATGCCCGCGGCGAGTAGCGCGAGACCCGTCGCCAGAACGGTCATGCGACGCGCCGCACCGGCCAGCGCGAGCAGGCACCCGGCGATCGGCCAGCAGACGGCCGGCGGCAGCAGCCCTCCGGCGAGAACGCCCGACCAGGCTCCGAGCGCTGCCGAGCCCAACCGCAGATCCGGCGGGGCCTTCGGGACGTCGGTCGCCTCCCGCCCGCCGACGGGCCGGCTCACACGCGCACCAGCGGCGCCAGGGCGTCGAATTTCTTGTCACCCAACCCGGAGATCTGGCGAAGCTGGTCGATCGAAGTGAAGGCGCCGTGTGCGGTGCGCCAGTCCACCACCCGCTGAGCCAGCACCGGGCCGATGCCGGGCAGCGTGTCGAGATCGCTCACCGTCGCCGCGTTCAGATCCAATGGCCCGGACGCCGCCGACGAGCCCGTCGGCTGACCGACCGCCCCCACCGGCTGGGGCTCGCCGACCACCAACTGCTCGCCGTCGATGAGCCTGCGGGCCAAGGACATTCCGTCTGTCGACGTCGCGGGCAGCACTCCCCCAGCCGCGGCGATCGCGTCGGCGACACGAGAGCCGGCCGCCAGCTTCACCAATCCCGGGCGCCGCACCTTGCCCGCCACGTCGACCACCACGTCGGGAAGCGCGCTGGACACCGCCGCCGCGGGTGTGGCGAGCTTCGGCACCGCCACGCCGGGAACGACCGCAGCCCGCTCGACGGCGGGCTTCGCCGAGGACGACCAGGCGAGCACGACCGCCACCGTCGCCGCGACCAGCGCGACCCCGGCCAGAGCCAGGGCACCGCGGACGCCGGGATCGAGGCGGGCGCCGCGCAGGGCTGGAGGCAGCCGGTCGCGTAAGAACTCGCGCATCGGCCCCCAGCGATCGACCGGCTCCATCTCTTGTGCTGGCCCGTCCAGGCCGCCCGGAGTCCAGCCGCCGGACGGTGTCTCGTCGGTAGGCATGCGGGCAAGCTACGAAGCTTCAAGCCCCCAACGGAGGCCCGAAGCCGCGCCTGTGGATGACCCGTCTCGAACTACAGACCTAGCCCGCAACGATGTTGACCAGCTTCGGCGCTCGCACGATCACCTTGTGAACCGGACGACCATCCAGCGAGCGCTGGACCGCCTCGCTCGCCAGCGCGAGCTCCTGGAGCTCTTTCTCGCTGATCGACGGCGCCACCTCCAGCCGGTCGCGCACCTTGCCCGCGACCTGCACGACGCAGGTGACCGTCGATTCGACCAGCAGCGCGGGATCAGCCGTCGGCCAATTCTGCGCATGGACGCTGTCGCCGCCGGCGACGTCGTGCCCCAGCAGCGACCAGCATTCCTCGGCCGCGAACGGCGCGTAGGGCGCCAGCAGGATCGCCAGCGTTTCCAGCCCTTCCCGAGCCGGCTCGCCCGCCTCCACGGCGTGACCCAGGGCCCGGGTCAGCTCGTGCAGCCGGCTGATCGCGACGTTGAACCGGAACGACTCCACCAGCCGGGTCGAGTCGTCGACGATGTGCGCCACCGTGCGCGCCAGCGGTTGCGCCAGCGCTCCTTCAGGTCCCGACGCCCCCTCGCGCACGACCCGCACCGCGCGCGACAGAAATTTGGCGTGCGTGCCCGGGGACATGTCCGCCCAGTCGATGTCGTCCTCGGGCGGGCCGGCAAACAGCATCGTCAGGCGCACCGCGTCGACCCCGAAGCTGGCCAGTTCCGCACCCAGGTCGACCCCGTTGCCCAGCGACTTCGACATCGCCTTGCCCTGGTTGATGACCGAGCCCTGGTTCAGCAGCGCGGTGAACGGCTCGATGAAATCGACCATCCCCATGTCGTGCAGCACCTTGGTGAAGAACCGCGAGTACAGCAGGTGCAGGATCGCGTGCTCCACGCCGCCGACGTATTGCGCGACGGGCATCCACTGCCGCACTTCCTCCACGTCGAACGGGGCCTGCTCGTTGCCGGGCGAGCAGTAGCGCAGGTAGTACCAGGACGAGTCGACGAAGGTGTCCATCGTGTCGGTGTCACGCTCGGCCGGCCCGCCGCAGGATGGGCAGGTGGTCTCGACCCAGGCCCGATTGGACGCGAGCGGCGAGACGCCCTTCGGATGCAGCTCCTCACCGCGCATGTCAGGCAGGGTGACGGGCAGCTGATCGTCCGGGACCGCAACGATGCCGCAGGCGGGGCAGTGCACCACCGGGATCGGGCAGCCCCAGTAGCGCTGACGCGAGAGCAGCCAGTCACGCAACCGGTAGTTGACGGCCCCGGAACCCCGCCCGCGCTCCTCCAGCTCCGCAACGACAGCTGCGATCGCCTCGTCCTTCGCCAGGCCGTTCAGCGAACCGGAGTTGACCAGCACCCCGTCCCCGGTCGTGGGGATTCCCGTCTCGGCGGGATCCGGCAGCCCGGTATCGACGACGACACGCACCGGCAGGTTGAAAGCCCTGGCGAAGTCCAGGTCGCGCTGGTCGTGGGCGGGCACGGACATGATCGCGCCGGTGCCGTAGTCGGCCAGCACGTAGTCGGCCGCGTAGACCGGCAGCTCCTCGCCGTTCACCGGGTTGATGGCGACAACGCCCAGGTTGACGCCCGTCTTCGGGCGCTCGGTGGTCTGGCGATCGATGTCGGAAAGCTTGCGCACCTGCTGGATGTACTCCTGCAGCTCGGCCCGCTGCTCCGGGGCGCACAGCTCGAGTGCCAGCGGTGCATCTGCCGCGACGACGAAGAACGTCGCCCCGTACAGCGTGTCCGGGCGAGTCGTGTAGACCGTGACCGTCCGATCGTCACCGGTCTGACCGTCCACGCCGCGGACCTTGAAGTCGACGTGAGCGCCGGCCGACCGGCCGATCCAGTTGCGCTGCATCGTCAGGACGCGCTCCGGCCAATGACCTTCCAGCGGCTCCATGTCGTCCAGCAGCCGGTCGGCGTAATCAGTGATCTTGAAGTACCACTGGGTCAGTTCGCGCTTGGTGACCTCATGGCCGCATCGCTCACAACGCCCGTTGACCACCTGCTCGTTGGCCAGCACGGTCTGGTCGTTGGGGCACCAGTTGACCGCCGAGGACTTGCGGTATGCCAGGCCACGCTCCATGAAGCGCAGGAACAGCCACTGCGTCCACCGGTAGTACTCGGGGTCGCTGGTGTGCAGCCGGCGACTCCAGTCGAAGCTCACCCCGAAGCGGCGAAAGGACGCGGCCTGCGTCTCGATGTTCCTGTAGGTCCAGTCGGCAGGGTGCTCGTTGCGCTGGATCGCCGCGTTCTCCGCGGGAAGACCGAACGAGTCCCAGCCGATCGGATGCAGCACGTCGTAGCCGCGCAGCATCCAGTACCGGGCGACGACGTCGCCGATGGCGAAAGCTTCGGCGTGGCCCATGTGCAGGTCGCCGGACGGGTAGGGAAACATGTCGAGCACGTACAGCTTCGGCCGGCCGGCCAGGCGGGCCCCCGAGGCGCGGTAGAGGTCCAGCTCGTCCCACACGTCGAGCCAGCGCTGCTGGCTTGCCTGCGCGTCGTAGGAATCAGCCCGCCCGGTCGGCGCTGTTCTGGGGCCGGTCACGTTCTCGCCTTTCAGCTTGTCCTGGCTGCGAACACGAAAAAACCCCCCGCGCACGGAGGGTCACCACGCTCGCCGGATGGCGTCAGCGCGGCTCGTGAACAAGTCGGGTTCGCACCGGACGGAGTCTACGCCGCAGGTGCCTTCGCCGATTACTCTGACGCCGGTGCGGCTCGCCACCTGGAACGTGAACTCAGCCAAAGCCCGCCAATTCCGGCTCATCGACTGGCTCGACCGGGCCCAGCCCGATGTCGCCTTCCTGCAGGAGACCAAGCTCGGCGACGCCGACTTCGACACCCTGTTCGCCGACGACCTGTTCCGCCGGGGCTACCGCTACGCCCACGCGGGGCAAGGGCGGTGGAACGGGGTCGCGATCCTGTCGAAGGTGGGGCTGGACGACGTCACGGTCGGGCTCGGCCCGGCAGCAGGCCCGCTGGGCGAGGAGGCACGCTCGGTAGGGGCGAGCTGCGGTGGGCTTCGGGTCTGGTCGGTTTACGTTCCGAACGGGCGCACCATCGACGATCCGATGTACGAGGCCAAGCTGACCTGGCTCGCCGCCCTGGCCGACGAGGTCGCCAATGCGGTGCCGAAGGGTCCGTTCGTCGTTGCCGGCGACTTCAACATCGCCCCCACCGACGTCGACGTCTGGGATCCGGAGGTGTTCATCGGGGCGACCCACGTGACCGCCCCGGAGCGCGCGGCGCTGGACCGGCTCAAGGAGCTGGGGCTGGTCGATCTCGTACGCCAGCGGTGGCCCGCCGATGTGCCGGTCTTCAGCTACTGGGATTACCGTGCCGGCGCCTTCCACCAGGACCTGGGCATGAGGATCGACCTGCTGCTCGGCACGCCCTCGGTCGCGGCGCGGCTGAAGGCGGCCTACACCGACCGCGCAGCCCGCAAGGGCAAGGACCCGAGCGACCACGCGCCGGTGATCGTCGACCTCGACGAGGCTCCGGACGGCGATATCGGCCCGGTGGTGCCGCCGCCGTCGCTGAAGGGGTCATCGACCAAGGGACCGCGGCCGACGCGTCGCAGCTCGGCGGCGAGCGGCTGACGCGCCGTTCGTCAGCCGAACTCCGGCAACGGTGCCATCGGGATCGCCGGGGAGTCATCGTGCAGGGGCCGTGCTCCGGCGGCGAAACGCGCGCAGGCGCGGGTGTCCATGACGCGCTCCGGCACCACCGCCTGCCGCGCACGCTCGCCCAGCGCGTCGAGGAGCAGCTCCTGCTGGCCGGCGACGAAGACGACGTTTCCGGTGCGGCGACCGCGCAGGACCCCCGGGTCGGCGATCGCAGCCAGCTCGGCGAAGGCCAACCGCAGGGTGCTCACCTGAGCCCGGGCGTACGTCAGGGGCGGCGAGTCGATGACATTCAGGACATAGAGACCGCCCGGGCGCAGCACCCTGGCGATCTGACGAGCCGCCTCCGCGCTGCCCAGCGGGCCGGGCACCCGGGTGCCCTCGAAGGCGTCACCCACCACCAGATCCTGGCTGGCGTCAGCGAGACCGAGGAGGCCGAGCCGCGCGTCCTGCTGGTGGACCCGCAGCCCGGCTCCCGACCGCAGGCCGAGGTGGGAGCGGGCCAGGGTGAGCACGTCGGCGCTGATCTCGAAGACGACCTGGCGGGAGCCCGGGCGGGTGGCCCGGATGTAGCGCGGCAGGGTCGCCCCAGCGCCTCCCAGATGCACGGCGGCGAGAGGTCTGCGCTCAGGCCAGGCCACGTCGATCACGTCGCCGATCCGCCGGACATAGCCGAAGTCCAGGAACGTCGGATCAGCGAGATCGACGTACGACGCGTCGATCCCGTCGATGAGCATCAGCCGGCCGTCGGGATTTTCCGGATCGCTGCGGATCTGCACGCCGCCCAGCTCGGCCAGGACGCTCGAGCGCCGTCGCCCCACGGGAAGCGCCTAGCCGCGCAGGCACTCGGCGGAGATCGGCAGCGAGGTCGGGGGGTCGGGCTTGCAGACCCAGCCGCCGGCCCCGGGGCGCCAGTCGGGACCGAGGTGCACGACGTACCACTGCCCGCGCCAGGAGATCATCGAGTCGATGGCGAACGACTTCTGCTGTCCACCCACTTCGTAACGCACCCGGGAGTACATGACCTCCCAGTAGCCGATCGAGTTGTACTCGACGCCCGGCGGAACCCAGTGCACCCCCGCGGGGGGCACGTCGACGCCGAGCACCGTCGCGCCGGGGCCGGCGCTGGTGACCAGCTCGTGATCGGCGATCACGTCGTTGCGGTAGTCGTGGTAGAGCCGCGTATCGAAGTCACCGCCCGCATTGGCGAGTGTCTTGAGCTGCAGATACGCCGTCCGGGGGAAGAAGAAATCGTTGCCGAGGCCGATGCTGCCGGACAGGACGTGGGTCCAGTAGCCCTGCAGCCGGGCCATGAAGTTCGCGTCGATCACCGGTTGGACCATCGTCTGCGGCAGCGTGCCCGGGTCGATCGTCGGGGTGGGACTCGGGGTGGGACTCGGAGTGGGCGAAGGCGTCGGTGACGGGGTCGGCGTGGGCGTGGGCGACGCGGTCACGGATGCGGCGGGCGACTGCGCAACGCCGATCACCTTGTCGCCGCTCGACCCGCAGCCCACGGCCCCGAAGGCCAGGGCAGCAGCCATCGCCGCGACCCAGCGGTGACGGCGGACGCGATGCACGGCCTGGACTCTAGAGGGAGGCAGGCGCCGGCAGCATCAAGCCGTGGTCGGCTTCTTGGCGTGGCCGAAGTAGGACTGCCAGGTCTCGCCGATCCAGTGACCGATCTTGCCGATCCAATGGCCGAGCCAGTGCACGAACGTGTACAGGTCGTTGCCGAAGGTGTGGACCGAAGCGTCGCCGCCGAGGACCCCCGCGAGCAGGACGATCGCCACCAGCCCGCCTACCGCCAATACCGCTTTGGCTGCCAACTGCGACCCTCCTTCCACAGTGAGTAACGGACGCTAGGCTAGTCCGGTCACGGGCAGTTGGCCTGCATGCACTCCGGCGTGTCGGCGTGTGGTGCGGCGGCAATCCCCCTGGGCCGCGCTAGATTGATCTTTCCTTGTCCACCAGTCCACGGGACGGTGACATGGCGGTAATCGACCGCCTCCGCGATTGGGTGCAGCGTCTCGACACCATCCCGCTGCGCCACCTCGGTGACCAGGAAGACATCGCCATCTGCGCCCGCCAGCACCCGGCGGTGCTGATTCCGAAGGCCATCCGGACCGGCAGCGGCGTGGGAATGATGGTGTCGCGTCCGACCGTCGGCCTGGTGCTGATCTTCGGGATCTCGATCCTGATCGAGACGATCCGCTCCCCCGCCCGGCTGCGACGCCGGACCGTTTTCGTGCTGGTCGCGGGCCTGTCGGTGGTCGTTCTCCTGCTCGGACACGGCAACGCGCTGACCCGGACCCTGACGGCCGTCGCGATCCTGTTCTGGCTCGCCGCTGACATCGGCACCTGGCTCTACGACCGGCTCGTGGTGACCAACCGGCGGCTGTACCGCGTCCACGGTCTCGTGACGACCCACCGGCCGTCCGTCGCCTTGCAGTCGATCACCGTCATCGACCTGGAACTCGGCCCGGCGGCCCGCTGGTTCGGCACCCTGACCTTCGATACGCCGGCGCAGCGCGATGGGCCGCTACATCGCTTTTCATTCGTGCGCGATGCCAGCGACGTGCACAAGACGATCCTGAGACTGCGCGCGACGGCCGCCGCGAAGAATCCGCCGCCGTTCTAACCGGTCACTGATCGGTCACTGATCGGTCACTGATCGGTCTTGGTCAACCGGGTGCCATCGATGTCGGCGCCGTCATCGTCGTACTCGTCGTACTCGTCGTCATCGAAGTCGTCGTACTCGTCAGCCAGTTCCGGGCTCACGGTGCCGCTCACGGTCGCCGCCGTGACCACCAAGAAGAAGATCACGGTCAGCCCGTGCACGATCGTGCAGTACAGGCAGATCGCGTCAATGATGAACAGCTCCGCATACACCAGCCAGAGCACCATGGCCACGCCGCCGCCGGCCGCGACCAGTCGGGCGGTGCGCACGATCCGTTCCGGCCGCCGCCACGCCCAGGGCAGGCTCATCGCCGCCATCGCGACGAAGTAGGCGAGCCCGAGGACCGCGACCGGCATCCCCAGGAATTGCGACTGCGCGGAGGTGGTGACCTTGGCGCAGTTGACGACGCCATGGTCAGAGCAGGCCAGGTTGCGAGCGTCGGTGTAGTGCGCGTACGTCAGGTAGCTGGCGACGCCGATGCCGGCCAGGCAGACGAGCAGGCTGACCGAAGCCGCCCAGCGCGGCGCCTTCCAGCGGATGGCCTGGCCGACCGTGTCGCCATCGCCGGCCTGACCGGTGGTCTCAGCTCTTCTGGGCATTCAGGATGCTCCGCAGCTTGGTGATGGTGGGATCGTTGCAGACCGAGCCCGGCTTGCCATCCGTCACGTTGCAGATGGCGGCGGTCATGACGTTGGCCGTGCCCAGGACGCTCTTTCCGACGTCGGAGGTGGGATCCGCCGCAGCAGCCGCGATCTCATCAAAGGACTTGCCCACGAGCGGGTCGGGGTTGTAGCTGCCACCTTCGATGGTGTACTTGTTACCGAAATCGAGGAACGGAATGGCTTCCGAACCGTACTTCGCGACGATAGCTGCCTGATCCTCCGTGGGCGTCTGCAGCACCGTGTAGCGGCCGTCTTTCAGCTGGTTCGTCGCGGTCTCGACCGACTGAAATGCCAGGTAGGGGCTGCTGTAGGTGGCACCAAAGAAGCTGAATGTGGGGGTCGCCGGGTACGGCTCGGGCGCCGGCCCTGAGACCGTCTGCGCAAGGTTGGACCAGGTCCCGAAGCGCGAGAGTGCGATGACCAGCGGCCAGCGCTGGGAGGCGCAGAAGGGGCAGTACTCGGCGCCGACGTAGAAGATGCCGGGCTTGCCGTCGAAGATCAGGGCCGAGCCGCTGACCTTCTTCGGCCCGACCCTGACCTTGCTCGTATCGACCTTGTCGAAGGCCGAGGCTGGGATCGTCGTCACGTTCTTCACGGCGGCAGCGGAAGCCGGACTCGTGGCCGCAACCTTCTTGTCGCCCTTGGTCGCGTAGACGATCAGCATGACGGCTACCACCGCAATCAGCGCCACAAAAGTCCCGCCGATGATCAACATCCGGCGCCGCGCGTCACGCTTGCGCTGCAGCTCACGGCCTGCCGCCGCGCGGTCACGGGCGCTCGGGCGCTCTCGGCGGCCACGCGGCGAATCAGAGCCGCCGGCCTGCGGCGAGTCGTTGGAATCGGTGGCCATCTCGTCTCCTGACGTCCTGCGAGGCGGGATACTCCCGTCGAACGATCCTGCTGGCGCCGGACGTTCCCCTCGGTGCTTGTATCGACCCGACACCCGCGCCGGGAAGGGAACAAAGTCATGGCCACGCGCGAAGAGCTCTGCAACGCCTGCGACCAGTACATTGCGCTGCTCAGCAAGGGCGACACCGAGGGCATTGTCTCGCTCTATGACTCCAATGCCCGGGTCGAGGAACCCGCTCGGCTCGGAGCCGAGGTACGGCCATGACGCGATCCGCGAGTTCCACGCCGATGCGGAAGCCCGGCCAGGCACCTGATCGGCTGATCCGGGGGGCTTAGCCCGCCCGCACGTGGTATCCCTCACATCTGGCGAACTATTCGGCGTTGCCCAGCGAACGCTCAGGTGAGGACACGCTCGTCACGGTGGCGAACGAAGTGTCGGGGGAGGCTCGCTGTGGCTTCGGGAGGACGTGAGGCAGGCGCGGCAGGAGGCCCCGCTGACGACCGTTACGCACGACGGCGCCACGTCGCCGTCGTAGGTAGCGGGATCGCCGGGCTGACCGCTGCATACGTGCTGCAGCGCAGCGCCGACGTCACCCTCTACGAGGCCGAGCCACGCCTCGGCGGCCACTCGCACACCCACGACGTGGTGGACGGAGGCGTCGACGGGTCGCTGACCTCACGCGGCGAGACCGGGCCGACCCTCGCGGTCGACAGCGGGTTCATCGTCCACAACTCGGCCACCTACCCCACCCTGCTGCGGCTGTTCGACGAACTCGGCGTGCAGACCCAGGAGGCCGAGATGAGCATGTCGGTCTCCTGCGCCGGCTGCGGGCTGGAGTACGCGGGAGCGCGGGGCCTTTCGGGCCTGTTCGCCCAGCCCCGATCGCTGATGCGAGGCCGTTACCTGCGGATGCTCACCGAGGTTCCGCGCTTTCACCGGGCAGCCCGGCGGGTACTGGCCGCCGGCGAGCAGCAGGCCGCTGCCGGCGACCAGACGCTCGAAGAATTCCTGACCGCGGGCCGCTACTCGCCGTACTTCGTCCGCCACTTCATCACCCCGCTGGTTGCAGCCGTCTGGTCGTGCGCGCCCGCCGAGGCAGGCCGCTACCCGGCCCGCTACCTGTTCACGTTTCTGCAGAACCACGGCGCCCTGTCGGTCAGCGGATCGCCCACGTGGCGCACCGTCGTCGGCGGGTCACGCACCTACGTCGAGAAGCTGACCAAGGAACTTTCCGCGGTCTGCACCGCGACTCCGGTGCGCTCGGTGCGCCGGCTGCCGAACGGCGGTGTGCAGCTCGTCGACGATTCGAAGACCACCTTGCGCTACGACGCGGTCGTGATCGCCACCCACCCGGATCAGGCGCTGGCCATGCTGGCTGACCCGACCCCCGCCGAGCGCGAGATCCTCGGTACGTTTCGCTACTCGGCGAACCACACCCTGCTGCATACGGACGCGAGCATTCTCCCGACGGCGAAGGGAGCGATGGCCTCATGGAACTACCGCATGTCGTCCTGCCGTGACCAGGCCGAGAACGTCATGGTCAGCTACGACATGACCCGGCTGCAGAGGCTGCCTACCCCCACCCGCTACGTCGTCTCCCTCGGGGCGCGCGATCGGGTGGATACGCGCACCGTCCTCGAGGAGATGGTGTACGAGCATCCGATGTACAACCCCGAGTCGCTGGCCGCCCAGCGCCGCCTTCCGGAACTGACGACGCCGAGCTTCGCGCTGGCGGGGGCCTGGCACGGCTGGGGCTTTCACGAGGACGGCGCCCGCTCCGGGGTAGCGGCAGCTCAAGCGCTCGGCGGGTCGTGGTGAGCGTTCTGCCGGCCGCGGCCGAAACGCCGCACGCAGCGCCGGCGGCTCGCGACCCTGCTGCGGCGATCTACGACGTCGAGATCCACCACGTGCGCACGACCCCGCTGCACAACGCGTTCCGCTACCGCAGCTACCAGTGGTTCGTCGATCTCGACGCGCTCCCCCGGCTCCCCGCGCTGCTGCGCCCGTTCGCCTGCTTCGACGCGCGCGACCACATGGGAGACCCGGCCCGCACGCTGCGCGAGAACGTCGACGCCTTCCTCGCCGGGCATGGCATCGACCTCCAGGGCGGGCAGATCAGGATGCTGGCGAATGCCCGGGTCCTCGGTCACGTCTTCAACCCTTTGACGGTCTACTGGTGCCACGACCCCGACGGCGCGCTGCGGTGCGTGATCGCCGAGGTGCACAACACCTACGGCCAGCGCCACCGCTACCTGCTACACACCGACGAGCGCGGCCTGGCCGAGACCGGCAAGCAGTTCTACGTCTCCCCGTTCTATGAGGTGGCGGGCCGCTACACGATGAGCCTGCCCGAGCCGGACGAGCGGCTGCGGCTCTCGATCACCTTGCACCCGCCGAAGGGAGCGACGTTCGTCGCGAGCGTGCAGGGTCGCCGGCGTCCCGCCCGCGGTTTCCCCCTGGCCCGCGTGCTGCTCGGCCGGCCGTGGACGACGGCCGCGGTGTCGGTTCGTATCCGCTGGCAAGGAATCAAGCTGTACCTGCGCGGGCTGCCCGTGGTCCCGCGCCGCTCCTCCTCCCTCGCCAAGGAGCACGGATGACCACCACGTCGAAGCGTTCCATGGGGACATCCGAATCGAGCGCGCTCCGCTCGTCGGAGCCAACACCCATCGACGCCACGCGCTGGCCTGATGTGGCTGCCGTTCCGGACGGTCGGCTACGCGCCGCCATCGCCCGGCGCTTGTTCGCCGGGATCGCGCAACGGCTCGCCGTGCAGATCACGCTGCCGGACGGGGCTGTCTTCGGCGCCGGACGAGCCGGCGATCCCGTGATGCGACTGGTACGGCCCGAGGCGTTCTACCGCCGGCTGGGAGCAGGCGGCCTCATCGGCTTCGGCGAGGCGTTCATGGCCGGCGACTGGGACGCCGACGACCTGGCCGGTCTGCTCACCGTCTTCGCCCGCCAGATGGCCACCCTGATTCCGCCGCGCCTGCAGCGGCTGCGCGACCTGTCCCTGCAGCACCAGCCCCGGCTGCACCGGGCGACCACCAGCGCGAGCAAGAGCAACATCGCCCATCACTATGACCTGTCGAACGAGCTCTTCGCGCTCTTCCTGGATCCGTCGATGATGTACTCGTCGGCGCTGTTCGAGGAAACGCCGGGCGCCAACCGGATCCCGCCACGGGTCACCGCCGAGCAACTGCAAGAGGCGCAAGCGCGAAAGGTCGACCGGCTGCTGGACGGCACCCGCGTCGGCGCCGGAACCCGGCTGCTGGAGATAGGTACCGGGTGGGGAGAGCTCGCGCTGCGGGCAGCCCGCCGCGGCGCCGCCGTCACCTCGATCACCCTGTCGGAGCAGCAGCGCGAGCTGGCGCTTCAGCGGGTCGCCGACGCCGGAGTCGCCGACCGGGTGGACATCCAGCTGTGCGACTACCGCAATGCCACCGGCACCTACGACTCCGTGATCAGTGTCGAGATGATCGAGGCCGTCGGCTACGAGTTCTGGCCGATCTACTTCCGCACTCTCGATGAGCGGCTGCGTCCGGGCGGCCGGGTCGGGCTGCAGGCAATCACCATGCCGGACGACCGCATGCAGGCGTCACGCGACACCTACACCTGGATCCTGAAGTACATCTTTCCGGGCGGCCTCATCCCTTCGGTGGCGGCCATCGAAGGCACGGCGGCTCGCGACACGCGTCTCACGGTGCTCGACCGCCACGGTTTCGGGCTGCACTACGCCCAGACCCTGGCGATCTGGCGAGAAGCGTTTGATGCGGATGCCACGGCCGTCGAGGCACTCGGCTTCGACGCGACCTTCCGCCGCATGTGGAGCCTCTACCTGGCCTACTCGGAGGCCGGCTTCCGGTCCGGCTACCTGGACGTCTACCAGTACATCTTCAGCAAGTAGCACCCCATCATTGAGGGACGGCGATGACACTGCTCACCGAACGTCCGGCTCCCGCACCGGCATCCGCGGCGACCGGGATCGCAGCGCAACTCGAGGCGCTGGTCGGCCCCCTGTTCGGCGGTGGGCTGCCGTTCCGGCTCCGGGCCTGGGACGGAAGTGAAGCCGGCCCGGCCGGCACCCCCGTCGCCATCCTGCGCTCCCCCGCAGCCCTGCGCCGGCTGCTGTGGTCGCCGGGTGAGCTCGGCCTGGCCCAGGCTTACGTCACCGGTGAGCTCGACGTCGACGGCGATCTGCAGTCGGCGCTGGAGAGCGTGTGGGCGACGGTCCGCGAGCGGGGGCTGACCGGTCGCCGGCTCACGGCCCGCGAGCTGGCGAAGGCCGCCCGCACAGCGCTGCAACTCGGCGCTGTCGGCCGGCGGCTGCCGGCGCCCGCGTCGCAGGCCAAGCTGAGCGGCCGGCTGCACACCCGGCTGCGCGACCGGTCGGCGATCTCGCACCACTACGACCTGTCCAACGACTTCTACGCCCTGGTGCTCGACCCGCGGATGGCGTACTCGTGCGCGTACTGGACCAGCGACGATCCGGAGTACGGGCTGGCCGACGCCCAGCGTGACAAGTTCGACCTGGTCTGCCGCAAGCTCGGCCTGCAGCCCGGCCAGCGGCTGCTCGACGTCGGCTGCGGCTGGGGCTCGCTTTCGCTGCACGCAGCACAGCACTACGGCGTCAGCGTCACCGGCGTCACCTTGTCGCGCGAGCAGCAGGCGTTCGCGTCGCGGCGCGCCGCCGGCGAAGGGGTGGCCGACCGGGTCGACATCCGGCTGCAGGACTACCGGGATGTGAGCGACGGCCCGTACGACGCCGTGGTCTCGCTCGAGATGGGCGAGCACGTCGGCGAGGCGAACTACCCGGTCTACGCCGCGCAGCTGTATCGCCAGCTCAAGCCCGAGGGCCGGCTGGTGCTGCAGCAGATGTCACGGCAGGGCGCGCACCCCGGCGGCGGCGCGTTCATCGAGCGCTACATCGCGCCGGACATGTCCATGCGCCCGGTCGGCCAGACCGTCGACCTGCTGGAGTCCGCCGGCTTCGAGGTGCGCGACGTGCATGCTTTGCGCGAGCATTACGTACGTACGGTGGCGGCCTGGTACGAGACGTTCGAGCAACGCTGGGAGGAGGCAGTCGCGCTCGTGGGCGAGGAGGTCGCTCGCGTGTGGCGGCTGTACTTAGTCGGCGGCGCCCTCGCGTTCCAGGAGAGACGGATGGGTGTCGACCAGATCCTCGCGGTCAAGCCCGGGCCGTCCGGCTCGAGTGGCATGCCCGCCACCCGGGGTGATTACGCGAACTAGCACAGGACGGAGGACCCATGGTCGCGGCGCCGCTAGCCCAGTCCGACTTCGCGACCACCCCGTTCCTCGAAGGGCTGGCGGCCACGCTGGCCGCCGTAGCCGTCCTGATGGCGATCACCTTCGCCGTGGCGATCTGGCGTGGTCACCACAGCGTCATCGACGTGACGTGGGGGCTCGGCTTCGTCGTCGTCGCGCTCACGTCGCTGCTGGTATCGAGCGGCCACGGCTGCCTGACGCGCCGCGCTCTGGCGGCCGGCCTCACCACCGCCTGGGGACTGCGCCTCGCCCTGCACATCGGGCGGCGCAACTGGGGCAAGGGCGAGGACCCGCGCTATGCCGCATTGCTCGCCAAGGCACCCGGAAACCCGCTGCTCTACGCGCTGCGGATGGTCTACCTGACCCAGGCCGTCGTCATGTGGTTCGTCTCGTTGCCGATCCAGGTGGCGATGTACGAGGGCTCCCGCCCGGGCGTGCTGACCTGGGTGGGTACGGCCGTCTTCGCGGTGGGACTGACGTTCGAGGCCGTCGGCGACTGGCAGCTCACCCGTTTCCGCAGCGACCCGGACTCCAAGGGCCAGGTCATGGACCGTGGCCTGTGGCGCTACACCCGGCACCCGAACTACTTCGGTGACGCCTGCGTCTGGTGGGGGCTCTACCTGATCGCCGCCCAGCAGTGGCAGGGTGCGCTGACCATCCTGTCGGCCGCCGCCATGACGTACACCCTCGCGAACGGCACCGGCAAGCCCACCCTGGAGAAGGGGATGGCCGAGCGGCGCCCGGGCTACGGCGAGTACGTCAGGCGCACCAGCGGCTTCATCCCGCTGCCGCCCCGCAAGTAAGGCCGCATGACCGCGCGGACGATCAGGCCGCGGAACCGCTGAGCACCACGTCGGAGGGCTGAGCGGGGGCGCTGCGGCCCGGCTCGTACGAGATCGCCAGCTGGCGGATCTGCGACGTGCTGAAAGGCAGCTGGTCCGTGGTGAGCTGGACGGGAGCGCCGCTGCGGACGTCAAAGGTGACGACTGACCGGCGCTGACCCTGCGCGTTGGCGGCCCACAGCACGTAGACGCTGCGCGAACGGTCGTTCACCGGCAGGCCGTTGGCCAGCAGGTACACGCCCTTGTCCGTCATCACGGCTTTGGCCAGGCTGGTCCCGGTCGCGCCCTTGAGCGTCATCTCCTGGGCGTCAGGTTGGAGCAGCCACTGGGCCAGCGCGGTGTTGCCGGTGGTCGCGGACCCATGATGGGAAGCCGCCAGCGTCACCGGGACCGCGACACCGACCCCGATCGCAGCGGCGAGCGCGCCGACCGCGATCCGCTCGCGCAGCCGCCGGCGCCCGGCGGCCGGCCTGCGGGGAGCCGGCGGCGCAGCAGCCGTCGAGACGACGGTAGGCGGCCGGGGTGCGGCGACGGGCTCGGGCTCGGGTAATGGACGGGGCTCGGCCGCGGCCGCGGCGAGGATGCGCTCGCGAAGGCCAGGGGGTAGGGCTTCGGGCTCGAGCAGGTCGGCGAACAACGCTCCCAGGGACGCGGTGTCGGCGACGAGCCGGGCACAAGAGCGGCAGGCCAGCACGTGGGCCGAGAGCCGCTGCTCGTCCTGCGGTTCGAGCGCGTGCAGGGCGTAACCGGCGGCGAGCGCTTCGAAGTCGGCGTGTTCGGGCGTGCCGGATCGCCCCGCGTCGTCACTCATCAGAATTCACCCACGCTGTAGCGGGAGCCCAAGGCTGCGCGCAGTGCGCGTACCCCCGCGAGCATGCGGGTCTTCACAGTGCCGAGCGGGGCTCCCGTCAGCGCGGATATCTCCCGCTGGGTGTAGCCCTGGAAATAGGCGAGCAGCAACGCTTCCCGCTGCGGGGCGGGGAGCTGCTTGAGCGCCTGGCGCACGTCAGCGCCGGCAAGCTGGGCTTCGGCCTGCTCCGCCGTGCCTGCATCGCCGGACGGGAGCTCGACCAGCCCCTCGTCGGAGGCCACCCTGCCCCGGCGTTGGAGCGCCTCCCGGCGCAGCACGTCGACCGCCCGGCGATGGGTCAGCGTCAGCAGGAAGGTGGCGAGGCTGGCCCGCGAGGCGTCGAAACGCTCCGGCGCCCGCCACAGCCCCAGCAGAGCTTCCTGAACGGCGTCCTCGGCGAGATTGTCGTCGCGCAGCAGGCGCCGGGCCAGCGCGTAGCACCGGCCACCGTAGGCGTCGTAGATCTCGGCGAGGGCCTGAGGATCGCCCGCACCGAGACGGCGAAGCAGGGCCTCCTGATCGACGCCGCGGCGGTCTCCTGACCCGAGCGTGGGGGGAGACGGCACGGTGACAGTCTGCGCGACGCAGGACATACCTGTTATTCGTCAGGTGGGCGGATCCGGTTCATTCCGGGCGGGCGAGCCGTCGGCGGCCGGCGGGCGGACTAGCGGCGCAGCACCTCACCACGAGACCCGATGTCCGGTGCGGGACGCGCAGCGTGGGCAGCGTGGGCAGCGTGGGCGCAGCCACTGATGAGCAGGATGGCGGCGAGCGCGCCGACACCGGAAATGAAGCCGGCCGCGACCCCGATCATGACCGACCCGGCGACATCGCCGATCCCGGCGCCGATCAGGATGTAGGCGCCGACCAGCACGAACGCGCCCTCTACGAGGTGCCACAGGTGCGCTTCGGACGTCGCTGCGCCGCCGCCGGCGGACGGGTGCCGGAAGGCCGTGCCCACGACCACCACCCGAGGGGACGTAGCCACGGCCACCGCCGGAGGGGTGGCCCGGGTCAGCGGTTGGAACGGCGGCCGGGCCGCGGGGATGGCGATTGTCGAGGCGGGCAACGAAGACGGCACCGCGCTTCTTCGCAGGTCCACATGAGCCTCCTACCCAGCTGTGACCCAGCTCTCCCACGCAGAATGCAGGAATTTTCGATCGGATCCCGACAAGTACCCGCGTTTGACGGTCGTGTCGCCACTTGGTAGACCAAAGATGTGCCCAGCCAGATACCGCTGGTCGACTACCTCGTGCTGGGTGATCATCCGCATCTCGTTGCTCACGAGTGCACCAGCTGCGGCGCCAGGTACTTCGACCGTCGTAACGCCTGCGCCTCCTGTGGAGGCATCCACTTCACTTCGGCTGACGTGGCCACCGAAGGCGAGGTCCGCGCGTTCACCATCGTCTCGATGGCGGCGCCGGGCATCCCGGTGCCTTTCGTCGCGGCCGTGGTCGACTGCAAGGGCACAAGTGTGTCCGCCAACGTGATCAATTGCCCGCCGGATCCCGAGCACATCAAGCTCGGGATGCAGGTCAAGCTCGCCACCTTCTCGCTCGGCGACGACGCGGCCGGCACCGAGGCCGTCGGCTTCGGTTTCGAGCCTGCCTGATCCACCCCGCTGGACCTATCCCGTAAGGGCATCCCGTCAAGGGCGAAAGGTGCGCACATGAGTGAGAGCGTCTGGATCCTCGGCATCCACATGACGAAGTTCGGCAAGCACGTCGACAAGGACCCGGTCGACCTCGCCGCGGAGGCTGCCTTGGGGGCGCTCGGCGACGCGGGCGTGACCATCAAGGACATAGGCGTACTCGCGGGCGGCCACCTCATGGGTGCGGCCGGCGGCATCGGCCAGCAACTGCAGAAGCAGATCGGCCAGACGGGCATCCCGGTCTTCAACGTGGCCAACGCGTGCGCCACCGGCGCCACTGCCCTGCGCACCGCCGTCATGGCGGTCAAGGCCGGCGAGTGCGACATGGGCCTGGCGTTCGGGGTCGAGAAGCTGTCCGGCGCCGGGCTGCTGGCCGGCGGCTCGGCGAAAGCCGACAACCCGGAGTGGACCCCGTCCGGCCGGGTCGGCGCGGTGGCGGGCATCGACGGCCGCATCGGCACCCAGACCATGCCGGGGGTCTTCGCCCAGATCGGCATGGAGTACGGCCACAAGTACGGCGGCACGAGCTTCGAGCTGTTCGCGCGCATCAGCGAGAAGAACCACGCGCATTCGACGCTGAACCCGCTGGCCGCCTACCAGAAGCGCTTCACGCTCGACCAGATCATGGGCGACATCATGATCGCCTATCCCAACACCCGCCCGATGTGCTCGGCGAACTGCGACGGTGCCGCGGCGGCGGTCGTCGTCAGCGACGCGAAGCTGAAGACGCTCTCGCTCGAGCAGCAGCGCCGGGCCGTGAAGATCTCGGCCTCGATCCTCACCAGTGACCCCTGGGAAGAGGCCTGCCAGGTCTTGCCGGACGTCAACACGCTCACCCGCAATGCCGCCCAGCAGGCGTACGACCAGGCCGGCATCTCGCCGGGCGACCTCGACCTGGTCGAGCTGCACGACTGCTTCGCCACGGCCGAGCTGGTCCACTACGACAACCTGATGCTGTGCGAGCAGGGCGGGGCAGTCGACTTCTTCGAGTCCGGCGCCACCTGGCGTGACGGCAAGACCCCGGTCAACGTCTCCGGGGGGCTGGAGTCCAAGGGCCACCCGATCGCGGCCACGGGCATCGCCAACATCTGGGAGGTCTGCCACCACCTGCGCGGCGAGGCGGGCGCGCGTCAGATCGAGGGCGCCAAGACCGGTCTGGCCCACGTGATCGGCCTCGGCTCCGCGTGCGGCGTCCACGTGCTGGAGAAGTCAGCTCTCTGAAGCGCTCGACCACGTAGAAATGGTCGCTCCCACTCGCTGGGGGCGACCATTTCTACGTTCTCGGGGGGCGATGCGGGTTAGGCGTTGGTGAGCGCCGCATCCTTGCGGGCGGCGTTGCGCTCGTCGATCAGCGCCTTGCCCGGACCGGTGCGGAAGTACGGGATCACGTGCTCGCCGATGTTGCGGATGGTGTCGAGCATCGCGTCCTGCGGGATGGTGCCCATCTGGTTCAGGAAGAGGATCTCGTCGGCGCCCGCGTCGATCAGCCGCGAGACGTAGCCGATGGCGTCCTCCACCGTCCCGTACGCGTGGTTGGGGTTCAGCAGCGCCATCGACGGGTCGGAGAAGTCGACGGTCACCCGCTCCGAGCCGATGGATGCCGAGATGACCTGGGTGCCGTCGCCGGTCGTGGTCGTGACGTCGTCGGGCCATTCTTCGGGACGGGGCAGCGGGGTCTTGCCGGCGCTGGCCCAGTGCGCGATCGACTCCATGAAGAAGCGCTGACCGCGTATCCCGAGCCGGCGGGCGCGCTGCCCGTCCTCGAGGACGACCGCCGGGCACAGCGCGGCGAAGTGCTCATTCGGCCGGTAGCCGACCTGCTGGTCGAGATCGCGATTGGCGAACGCCTCCCGGTACTTGCGGTTCTTCTCCTTGACCGTGTCCGGACCGCCGAAGCCCAGCACCAGCGCGCCGATTCCGCGCCCGCCGGCGTCGGCCAGGCTCTCCTCGTGGGTGCAGGCCATGTACAGCCGGGGATGCGGTTCCTGCAGCGGCTTCGGGTGGACGGGACGCGCGGGGACGTCGATGTACTCGCCGTGGTGCTCGACGACGTCCTCGACCCAGAACCGCGGGATGAGGCGCATCGACTCCTCGATCATCGGGCGCAGCTTGGTGATGTCGTAGCCAAAGGTCCCCGACTCCTGCTGGGTGCCGCCCTTGCCGAAGCCGACCTCGAGGCGACCGTCGGACAGGATGTCGAGCGTCGCGCAGCGCTCGGCGACCTTGACCGGGTGGTTCATCTGCACGGGCAGGCAGATGACGCCGTGGCCGATCCGGATGCGCTTGGTGGCGCCCGCGACGTAGGCCAGGAAGGACTCCGGCGCGCTCATGTGCGCGTACATGGTGAGGGCGGTGTGCTCGACGGCCCAGATGACGTCGAAGCCCATCTCGTCGGCGAGCAGCGCCTGCTCCCGCACCTCACGGAAGATCTGGTGGTCTCCCTCGCGGCTCGGGTTGGCGGTCTGGGCTTCGTAGATCAGGGAGAATCGCACCGGGTAGCGCTCCTTCGTTCTGTACGGCTGGCACGAGCTATCGTGTAGCCATTGGCTACACCTGTCAAGGAGGTCGTGCGACATGTCAGCCCACCCGGTGCCGACAGGGCGCCCGACGGGCCGCGACGCGATCACCGACGCGGTGCTGGATGCCGCCGAACGGCTCTTCGCGGCTGCCGGCCCCAACGAGGTGTCGCTGCGGGCGATCGCGCAGGAAGCGGGGGTCACCTACGGGCTGGTCTACCGCCACTTCGGCACCAAGGACGAGCTGCTCGAACGGCTGCTCGCGCGCTACGCCGACCGCTGGCGCGAGCACCTCGGCGACGAGCCGAACTACGCGCGGGCACTCGAGGACCTCATGGGCGCCAGCTTCGACACCGGGCCCTACCTTCGGTTGCTGGCCTGGAGCCTGCTGACCGGCGCGAACGATCGCGAAGGCGAGAGCTACCGGCGCCACACCACGCTGGACGAGCTACCCCCGCTGGCACCCGGGGCCGGGCCGGACGCCGAACGCGCGGCGCGCTTACAGACCGCCGGGGCGTTGGCCTTCGCCTTCGGCTGGCGGTTCTTCAATCCCTTCATCCGCGCCGCATTGCACTTCGACGACGAGGATCCCGAGGCGCTGCAGGCCGCCATCCGCGAGCAGCTCCGCGAGCTCGTCAGGTAGAGCGGCCCCGAGGCTGCCCGTAACTCAGGAAACGCTGGTGGTCTGGACGGCCCAGAAGTCCGACGCCAGCTTGGAGCTCGTCGCGTACTGGTAGGGCATCTCGAAGTAGCCGTCCTGACCCCACGACGAGCCCCAGGAGTTGCGGACCCTGAAGCGGTCTTTGGCGTCGTCGTAACCGACCATCAGGACGGCGTGGCCGCCGACGATCGACTCGCTCGGCGATGGCATCGGCATGATGCCGGAGTTGGCCACTTCCGGTCCTTCGAACGACTCGTACACCGTGAAGCCGAAGACCACCGGCAGGCCACTCGCGAGCACGCTCTTGAGCCCGAACAGATCCTGCGGCGCGGACTCGTAGGTCAGCACCTTGTCCTTCAAGGCGTCCTTGTAGTCCTTCTTCGGCGGCTTGTGCGCGAAGGTCGAGATGTCGTACGGCCAGTCCGTCTCCGGGCAGACGCCCAGCTTTGCGACGGCCTTCATGCCGTCACGGATCTGGGCTCCCGAATCCTGGGGCACCGTGCCTTCGATGACCCTCTCCTGGTAGTAGATCCAGAGCCGGCTGGGGGTCAGCCACTTCTGGTCCTGGCGGTGGTTCTGGTAGTCGACGGCCGCCGCGATGGCGTTGGCCGTGCAGCTGCCGAGCTGTCCCTGGTCGTACAGCGGAGGCATGTCCGGCGTCGTGGACAGATCGACCGACGAGGGGAGCGACGTGACGGCCGGCAGCGCCAACCTGGCATCGCGGATGTCGGGGAGTTGCGGCAACCAGCCGTAGCCGGTGACCTTACGGGGGGCGGTCATGGGCGCGACCCTAAACCCGGCAGTAGCCGGACGGTAGCCCTCTGTCGCAGGAGCGACTGTGACGCTGTCAAACGTGCGACAGTGACCCGTGATCAGACGCCCGGCGGCGCGTGCTCGCCTCATCGCCGGCGGGGTGCTCTGGGCAAGCTCCGCGCAGTTCTTTCTGGCGCAGGCGCTGGTGCAGGGCGGCTGGAAAGGCTCGGCCCCCTACAGCCTGCGCACCAGCTGGATCAGCGATCTGGGCGCCACGACGTGCGGCAGCTATTCGGGCGGCGGCGGGGTGCTGGTCTGCTCCCCGCGCCACGCCTGGCTCAACGGCGGCCTGACGCTGCTCGGCGCACAGGTGGTGCTGGGAACGTTGCTGCTGCAGCCGGTGCTCGGGGACGACCGGTACGGCCGCGCGGCCGGTTCGCTGCTGGTCCTGGCCGGCGCTGCGCTCCCCTTCGTCGGCGCCTTCCCGGAAGACACCGGCAAGCCCTGGCACGCCGTCGCGGCGACCGTGCATTTCGCCGCTGCAGGGCTGGGGACGGTGGCGTCCGGGCTGGCCGTACGTGCCCGTCATCCACGGGCCGGTGCGCTGGCATTCGTGCTCGGTGGCGCCTCGCTCGCCGGGACCGTGCTGACGCTCGCTGGCTCGGGAGCCGGGGTCGGGCGAGCCGCCGTCGAACGGCTGGCCGCCTGGCCGTTCACGCTGTGGACCACGGCCGCCGGCGTGCTCATCGTTGCCGCGGCGACAGCAAGGTCCGCATTCATCGCGATATGACCCGGCCAAGGGGTTACTGGCGAGTTAGGCTCCTCGCTGGCGCAAAAAGCGCTCAAAACAGACCGGGGGCTGACACATGACGCCGCTCACTCGCCGTGGGCTGATGGCCGGAGCCGCGGGTTCCGCGGCACTGCTCGCGATGGAGGCGTGCGGCTCGAGCAGTTCGGGCAAGACGTCGCCGTCCGCGAAGCCCTCGGCCTCAAACACACCCAAGGCAGCGGGGATCGGTGGCATCACCGACCCGTCGAAGGCGCCGTTCGACACCGTCGTCGTGCTGATGATGGAGAACCGCTCGTTCGACCACCTCCTCGGCTGGATGCCCGGGGTGAACGGCAAGCAGGCGGGCCTGAGCTTTCCCGGTTACAAGACCGGGACGTTTCCCACCACCGCGCTCGGGTCGAACACCCAGGCGTGCGGCGACAAGGACCCCGCCCACACCTGGCAGGCCATGGTGCAGCACTACAACGGCGGCAAGTGCGACGGCTGGCTCAAGACCCAGTTCACCGGTGACCATTTCCCCATCGGCTACTACGAAGAGGCGCAGGTGCCGATCCTGGGCAGCCTCGCCCGCGGCTACACGCTCTTCGACGCCTACCACTGCTCGCTGATGGACGCGACCTGGCCCAACCGCTTCTACCAGCTCTGCGCGGCCACTGACGTCGATGCCACCGGACTCTTCCCGGCGGCTGGTGGGAAGCGCCCGTCCAACCTGGAATTGGCGATTTTCGACCGGCTCCGCGACGCCAAGCTCACCAGCGGGTACTACACCTGGGGCGAGCCGATGACCGAGCTGTTCTCCTCCAAGAAGTACGACGACATCACCTACCCGAAGGACGAGTTCTTCACCGCGGCCGCGAAAGGCACCCTGCCGAACGTCACGTTCATCGACCCGGACTACACGACGCGCTCGGAGTTCCTCGGCACCTCCAACGACATGCATCCGCACGGTGATCTGCAGGCCGGTGACAGCTACATCGGCGAGGTCTACAACGCGCTCGTGAAGAGCCCGCAGTGGGAGCGCATGGTCTTCATCCTGAACTTCGATGAGAACGGCGGGTTCTACGACCACGTGCCGCCGCCGGCCTGCATCGACAACAACGTCAACCCCAACCCGGGCCCGCACCCGAACTACAAGCGGCTCGGATTCCGGGTGCCGGCGATCGCGATGGGCCCCTACGCCCCCAAGAAGGTCGAGACGGCCGGCCCGTACGAACACTGCTCGATCCTGCGAATGATCGAGTGGCGCTGGGGGCTCGCACCCATGACCGCTCGTGACGCCAACGCGAAGAACCTCGCCGAAGCGCTCGACTTCACCAAGAAGCGCGACCCGATCACGCTGCCCGCCTTCACCCCGGCGACGTCGCCGGCATGCCCGGACCCGCAGCTGGCACTTGCCTAGCGGCTGGGCTAAACAGGTCGCGCACAGCGGCTGCGTAGAAACGGCGCGAATACCGGCGGAGGGGTCCGCGCCAAACCTGTGAACTCCACGTTTCACGCGCCGGAAACCTGTTTGGCACATCGCACACCTAACTTTGCAGCGACCGGCGCGGGCCCTGAAACCCTTCCGCGCTGCCCTTACGTCAACGAGCGAATTCGAGGAGTGACCTATGCGTGGAAGTAGTGCTCGACAGGAGGCGATCAACGCCGTCAAGGCGTACGAGCCCCCCGCAGCCAGCTTCACGCCGGCCGAGGTGCCCGGAGAGATCTTCGGGGAAAATGTCTTCAGCAAGTCGGTCATGCAAAAGCGACTGCCGAAGGCGGTTTACAAGTCGGTCATCGCGACGATCGAACACTCCAAGCCGCTCGACCCGAACGTGGCTGATGCCGTCGCCGTTGCCATGAAGGACTGGGCGATGGAGAAGGGCGCCACGCACTACGCGCACGTCTTCTACCCGCTCACCGGGCTGACGGCGGAGAAGCACGACAGCTTCCTCGAGCCGGGCGGAGACGGCTCGTCGATCGCCGAGTTCGCCGGCAAGACCCTGACCCAGGGCGAGCCCGACGCGTCGAGCTTCCCGAACGGCGGCCTGCGCGCGACGTTCGAGGCCCGCGGGTACACCGGCTGGGACGTCACCAGCCCGGCGTACGTGCTGGAGAACCCGAACGGCAACACCCTGTGCATCCCCACCGTCTTCGTCTCGATGACCGGTGACGCGCTTGACCACAAGACGCCGCTGCTGCGCTCGCAGCAGGCGATGGCGGCTCAGGCCGAGCGGGTGCTGAAGCTCTTCGGGCACGAACACCCTGACGCGGTGGTCTCGTTCGCCGGCGCCGAGCAGGAGTACTTCCTGCTCGACAAGAGCTTCTTCTACAACCGCCCGGATCTGCTGAACTCGGGCCGCACGCTGTTCGGCGCGAAGCCGCCAAAGGGCCAGGAATTCGACGACCACTACTTCGGTGCGATCCCCGACCGGGTGCTGGCCTACATGCTCGACTGCGAGCGCGAACTCTTCAAGCTGGGCATCCCGGCCAAGACCCGTCACAACGAGGTCGCCCCCGGCCAGTTCGAGATCGCTCCCGTCTTCGAGCGTTCCAACGTGGCCGCCGACCACCAGCAGCTGCTGATGGTCACCCTCAAGCGGATCGCCCACAAGCACGGCATGGAATGCCTGTTCCACGAGAAGCCGTTCGAGGGCATCAACGGCTCGGGCAAGCACGTCAACTTCTCGCTGGGAAATGCGACGGAGGGCAACCTGCTCCTGCCGGGCGACAACCCGCATGACAACGCGCAGTTCCTGGTGTTCTGCGCGGCGGTCATCAGGGCGGTGCACAAGTTCGGCGGCCTGCTGCGGGCGTCCGTCGCATCGGCCACGAACGACCACCGGCTCGGCGCGAACGAGGCGCCCCCGGCGATCATCTCGATCTTCCTGGGCGACCAGCTGACCGACGTGTTCGATCAGGTCGCCAAGGGCGGTGCCACCTCCTCGAAGGAGAAGGGCACCCTGATGATCGGGGTCGACACCCTCCCCGTGCTGCCGACGGACCCGGGCGATCGCAACCGCACCAGCCCGTTCGCGTTCACCGGCAACCGTTTCGAGTTCCGCGCGCCGGGCTCGCTGCAGTCCATCGCGGGACCGATGGTCACGATCAACACGATCCTGGCTGAAGCGCTCGACTTCATCGCGACCGAGATCGAGGCCCACCTGTCGGACGGGGCCGAGTTCAACACGGCGGTGCAGAAGGTCCTCGAGGACATCATCACGATGCACGGCAGCGTGGTGTTCAACGGCGACGGCTACTCCGAGGAGTGGCAGGTCGAGGCCGCCGCCCGCGGGCTGCCCAACCTGCGCACCACGCTCGACGCGCTCCCCGTGCTGCTCGAAGAGGAGTCGCTCGAGTTGTTCAGCCGCTACGGCGTGTTCAACCACCGCGAGCAGCACAGCCGCTACGAGATCGCCCTGGAGCACTACGCGCTCAGCATCGGGGTGGAAGCCAAGACGACGCTCGAGATGGGGTCGACGATCGTGCTGCCGGCGGCCATCCGCTACCAGACCGAGCTGGCTACCAACGTCGGCGCGTTGAAGGCCGTCGGGATCGAGGCGGACCTGGGCCCACTGGAGCGGCTGACGACGTTGGTCAGCGCGCTGCGTGACGGCCTCGCCGAGCTGGGCTCCGCGCTGTCGCACTCGGCATCGGGCCTGCTGGCTGAAGCGGAGCACGCCCGCGACGAGCTCCTGCCGGCCATGAACGTCGTGCGCTCGGCTGCGGACGCGCTCGAGGGGATCGTCGCCGACGACCTCTGGCCGCTACCGACCTACCAGGAAATGCTCTACATCCTCTAGTCCAGCCACTTGGGCAGCGCGCCCCGACCTCCAGTACCGCCAGATAGTGGGCGGGGCGCGCGAACACCCGGGGAACGGCCGCCGGAGTCGGGGGGCTCGCAGGCGGCCATTCTCCGGTGTTTCGTGAGCTGACGCGTCGGACCACCAAACCGGGTATGCAGGTGCCATGACTGGCACGACGGAGCCTCGCACCATCCTGATCACCGGCGCTACCGACGGCCTGGGACGCGCCGTCGCGGAGAGTCTGGCGGCGGCAGGAAACCGGCTGATCCTTCATGGTCGCGATCCGCAGCGGCTCGAATCGACGGCCGCCGAGATAGAGAAAATCGCCAGCGGCCCGGCGCCGGAAACCGTGCTCGCCGACCTCGCGGAGCTCAGCCAGGTACGTCGGCTCAGCGAGCAGGTGGGCGCCCTGACCGAGCGCCTGGACGTCTTCCTGAGCAACGCAGGCATCGGCTCGGGAGCACCGGACGGTCGCGAGCGCCAAGTCAGCGCTGACGGCTACGAATTGCGTTTCGCCGTGAACTACCTCGCGGGCTTCGATCTGGCGCTGCGACTCCTCCCCCTGCTGAAGGCGTCAGGGTCGGCCCGCATCATCAACGTCGCCTCGCTCGGGCAGGCGCCGATCGATTTTGACGACGTGCTGATCGAACGTGATTACAGCGGCTCCCGCGCGTACGGGCAGAGCAAGCTCGCTCAGATCACCACCGGCTTCACGATGGCCGAACGCCTCGACCCGGAGCTGGTAACGGTCAACAGCCTGCACCCGTCCACCCTGATGCCCACGAAGATGGTGGTCGCCGAGTACGGGCGCAGCGTCGACACCTTGGAGGAGGGCGAGGTGGCCACCCGCCGGCTCGTGGAGGACCCGCAGCTGCACGGGGTGACCGGAAAGTTCTTTGACCGCCTGCGCGAGACGCGCGCCCATGAGTCGGCGTACGACCCGAACGTTCGTCGCAAGCTCTGGCAGCTGAGTCTCGAGCTCACCGGAACGCCGGACCTCGTACCGTCACGCACCTGATGGCCTGACGCCCGCCGGCGGAAACGTTGGCGTAACGGCGGCGTGGGACTTTGAGCAGGTTCGCGACGACATTCGCCTGGATTGGGACGCCGTTCATGGATTTGGCCGAAGACACGCTGCAGAAGGCGCTGCGCATCAACCTCGATCCCCGCTGGTACGGCACTGTCGCGGAGATCGGAGCCGGCCAGGAGGTCGCCCGCTGGTTCTTTCGCGCCGGCGGCGCGGCGGGGACGATCGCGAAGTCGATGTCGGCCTACGACATGGCCGTCAGCGATGCCGTCTACGGCAAGTCGCAGCGCTACGTCTCCCTCGGCCGGCTGCAGGCGATGCTCGAACATGAGCTGGACCTGAACATCGACCGGCTGGGCGACACCCGCGGCGACACCACGTCATTCTTCGCGTTCGCCGACACGGTCGTCGCCCGCAGCTACGCCGGCGGTAACGAGTGCCACGGCTGGATGGGGGTGCGCTTCCAGGCGCATCCGCTCGATGACCCGAGCCAGATCGTCCTTCATGTGCGGATGCTCGACGAGGACGCGAAGCTGCAGCAGGAGGCTCTCGGGATCGTTGGTGTGAATCTCATGCACGCGGCGTTCTTCGAGCACCACGAGCCGGATCAGGTCATCCAGAGCTTGCTCGACCGCCTGACGACGGGGCGCATCGAGATCGACATGATCGAGTTTCGGGGCATCGAGTTCCGCCGGGTGGACAACCGGCTGATGGCGCTCAAGCTCGTCCAGCTCGGGCTCAGTGGCGTGGCGATGTTCGGACCCGACGGGACCGTCCTGCAACCCAGCGAGGCCTTGCGCAAGCACGCGATTCTCGTCGAACGCGGCAGCTTCCGGCCACCGACGGTGGTCAACATCGACATGCTGTCCTGTGCCCTCGCGAAGTTCGAGACCGATCCAGCGGTGGCCGGCAAACCCGTGCTGGCACTCACCGAGCTGACGATGCGCAACCTGCTGGCCGGCGGAGCCGACGTCGACCGGCGCGACTTCCTGGCCAGAGCCGACCTGCTTGCCGCGTGCGGGATGACCGTACTGATCTCGGACTACTACGAGTACAACCGGCTCGCCGCCTATCTGGGGGCGCGAACCCAGGAGCGCATCGGCATCGTCATGGGCGTGCCCAGCCTGGCCGACCTGTTCGACGAGAAGAACCACGCCCAGCTCCCGGGCGGGATTCTGGAGAGCTTCGGAAGGCTGTTCAAGAACGACCTCAAGCTCTTCGTCTACCCCATGCAGAAATCGCCGGACTCCGAGCTGATCACGGTCGACGACGTGAAGGTGGAGCCCGTCCTCCAGCCGCTGTTCGATTACCTCGCCGGCCGCGGCAGCTTCGTCAACCTCGACAATTACCAGCCGGATTACCTGCCGATCTTCAGCCGCGACGTCCTTCGCCGGATCGCGAGCGGCGACACCGAATGGGAGGCCATGGTGCCTTCCGAGGTCGCTGAGCTGATCGTCCGCCGATCCTTCTTCGGTCATCAGAAGGTGCCGGTGGCGGCAGGCGACTAGCGCGCTGCGCGAGCGAAGATGTGCCCCTCGGAAACTGTCGAAAGTCCCTACCGCGACGGCCTTGTCAAGACAAGCATGCGGGGTGCCGCCGACGTCCGCGAGCGGGACCGGGAGTGGCGGAAAAGAGCGCTGTCGCCATGAGCCTCAACCTGGCTTGCATGCTGCGGGAATCCGCCAAGACGCACCCCGACAAGGCCGCGATCCTCTACGACGGCGGGTCGATCAGCTACGCCGCGCTGGACATGCTGTCCGATCGGTTCGCGGTCGGGCTCCGTGAACATGGTCTAGCCCCGCGCGATGCCATCGGCCTCCAGCTGCCGAACATCCCGCAGTTCGTGATCGCGTACTTCGGAATCCTGAAGGCCGGCTGCGTGGCCGTGCCCATGAACGTCCTGCTGAAAGCCCCCGAAACCGCCTACCAGCTCGGCAATTCGCACGCTCGGGCGCTGATCACGTGGGCGGGTATCGCCGAGGAGGGCGCGAAGGCCACGGCGGCGGTGGGGATAGCCGAGCTCTTCGTCGTCAACACTCCGGGCACCCCCACGGCCACGGTGGGCCATCCCGCGGAGACGCTGCTCGACAACGACCCTTCGCTCGTCGCGCCGTACGAGCAGGTCGATCCGGGCGACACTGCGGTGATCATCTACACCTCGGGCACGACCGGCACTCCCAAGGGAGCCGAGCTGACGCACTTCCAGTTGCTGATGAACGCCGAGATTCCGGGCCGCCTGTTCGGTATCCGCGAGGACGACGTCGCCGTCGTCGCTCTCCCGCTCTTTCATGTCTTCGGACTGTCCAGCCAGCTGAATGTCTGCGTCCGCTTCGCTGCCACCATGTCGCTGGTGGTCCGCTTCGATCCGGCGAAGGTGATCGAGGTCATTCGCCGCGACCGGGTGACGATCTTCGAGGGCGTCCCGACGATGTACTTCGCCCTGCTCAATCACCCGGGTATCACCGACGAGGACGTCGCATCGCTGCGCATCGGCATCTCCGGTGGGGCGGCGATTCCCGCCGAGATCCTCGACGCCTTCGAAAAGAAGTTCGGCGTCCTGATCCTCGAGGGCTACGGGCTCACCGAGACCGCGTCGACCACGACGTTCAACATCAGCGTCGAAGACCGCAAGGTCTACAGCGTCGGCAAGCCCATCTGGGGCGTCGAGGTCGAGATCTGGGACGACGACGAGAAGTTGCTTTCACCGGGAGAGAGCAACGTCGGCGAGGTCATGGTGCGCGGCGTGAACGTCATGCGCGGCTACTACAACGATCCCGACGCGACGGCGGAGGCGTTCACCCGCGGCTGGCTGCACACCGGCGATCTCGGCTACCTCGACAAGGACGGATTCCTGTTCATCGTCGACCGCAAGAAGGACCTCATCATCCGCGGCGGCTACAACGTCTACCCGCGTGAGGTCGAGGAAGTTCTCTACACCCATCCGCAGGTCGCCGAGGCCGCGGTCGTCGGCATTCCCGATCCCCGGCTCGGCGAAGAGGTGAAGGCCTTCATCACGACCCGTCCAGGCTCGACGGTGAGCGAGCAGGAGCTGATCGACTTCGTGAAGGAACGGGTCGCGGCCTACAAGTACCCGCGCCATGTCGAGTTCCGCGCCCAGATGAGCCACGGGCCGACCGGCAAGATCCTCAAGCAGGAGCTGCGCTAGCGCGTCAGAGCTTGGCGTGCAGCTGGCTGATGATCTGCTTGCCCTGGTCCACGGTGACGTCGGTCAATCCGGAGATCTTGATGAGTAGGTCGCCGTACAGCACCTCGAGGTGGGCCTGGATCCCGCCTCCGTAGGCCTTGTCGCCGATGCCGCTCACCGGCGCCAGCTGGGTGAGGCTGCTCTTGGTCTGCTTGGCGGCGTCGACATCAGCGGACAAGCCGATCGCGCCGCCCTTGCCCATGATGTCCAGGTCGAGCTGATTGGCACCCTGCGTGACCGTACTGGTGTAGTCGCAGCTGTAGAGCTGGTAGGACGGGGTGTTGTCTTCCTTGGTCATCGTGAACTGCTTGCCGGTAAGCTGGGAAATCGTGGCGGCCGGCATGAGCTCGCAGACGTTGACGGCGCCCTTCAGCCCGCCGCTGCTGCCCGAGCCGGTTTTCCCCGCAGAGATGGTGGACGAACCACCCGGGGCCTGAGCGGCCGCGGAGGTGCTTGCCTTCGAAGAGCCGCCGCAGCCCGCGAGGGAAACGGCGGCGGCGGAGCACGCAACGAGCGCCGCAGCGAAACGACGCGAGCCTAGGGTACGAGACACCGAAACCTCCGATTTGACGGCCAGTGTCAGCCAGTCAAGGCGGTGCCTGTAATGGATGCGTAACGCGTGAATCTAGACTTCCACCCGTGCGGGTCGACCTGCTTGGCACGCTGGCCGTGACCCACGAGGGGGTTGCCTCGGGGCGCCATCTCGGTGGCCGCCGCGCGCAGCTCGCCCTGGCCTTGCTCGCGCTCACCACCGGGTCAGTGCCGGCCGAGCAACTGGCCGATGCGCTCTGGGGGGAGCAGCCTCCCGCGACCTGGCGGCCGGCGCTTCGGGGGATCGTTCGCGGGCTGCGAGACGCGCTAGCACCCATCGGCCTCGGCGGCGAGGCCCTGATCGTCACGGTACCGGGCGGATACGCGCTGACCGATGTGGCAGAGATCGACGTCGCTCTGGCCTCCGAATCCCGGCGCCGCGGTGAAGCTCTGCTGCTCGCCGGCAGGCTGACGGAGGCTGCTGACGCCGTCGAGCCAGGCAGCCGGCTGAGCGGGGCGCAGCTGCTGCCGGGCGAGGACCAGCCATGGCTCTCGCCCCACCGCAGGCTCGTTGACCAGACCCGGTTCGATTCGTTACGCATCATCGCCGAGGCCGCCGGCGGTCTGAACCAGCACGCGCGAGCCATCGATGCGGCCCGGCTCGCCGTCGAGCTGGACCCGCTCGACGAGCGCGCTCACCAGGTGCTGATCTCGGCACTGGACCGGGCAGGTGACCGGGCCGGTGCCGTCAGGGCTTACGAGCACTGCCGGGCCGTGCTCGGCGACGAGCTCGGGATCGATCCCAGCCGCGAGACGGTGGAGCTTTACCTGAGCGCGCTACGCGATCGCACGCTGCTCGGGGCGGGCCGGTTGCCGACGGCCACCGCCGCGATGGTCGGCCGCTCGGCCGAGCTCACCGAGCTGCGAAACGCCTTGCAGACCGGCGTTGTCGTGACGGTCACCGGCAAGGGCGGGGTGGGCAAATCGCGGCTGGCGCTGCAGGCGGCAAGCGCGTCGACCGGGTTCGGAGGGGGGCGGCGCTGGGTCTCGCTGGCGGCCGTCGCCGACAACGAACTCGTCGCGGCCACGGCTGCCCTTGAGCTCGGGATCGCCGTCGGGACGGACGATCCGGAGGGAGCCATCGCTGCGGAACTGGCGCCGCTCGGGCGGGCGCTGCTGGTGCTCGACGGCTGTGAGGCGACACGTGACGGGGTGGCATCGCTCGTCAGCGCGCTGCTGATGACCTGCCGCCAGCTGACCGTGCTCGTCACCAGCCGCTCCCCGATCGGGCTCGAGGGCGAGAAAGTCCTGATGCTGCAGCCGTTTTCAGCCCCCGCACCGACGGACCTGCCGGGGCTCGCGGCCAGCGACTCGGTGCGACTGCTGGTCGATCGCGTCACCACCGGGGGCGGGCTGCTGGACGTCGACGCCGACAATGCGCCGCTCGTTGCGGCGCTGTGCCTGCGGTGCGGCGGGCTGCCGCTGGCGTTGGAACTGGCGGCCGCGCAGCTCACAGTCATGTCGCTGCCGGATCTGCTCGAGCACCTCACCGTCGGCGGGGACGCCGATCAGGTGCGCGCCGTGCTGGAACGCAGCTACGCGCTGCTCGACCCGGACGAGGCCGAGGTCTTCCGGACGTTCGCGATCCTCGACGGCGCCGTCGGGCTGCCGCTCGTACGCCGCGTCGTGTCCGAGGAACGCGTCGCGCCCATGCGGGTCATCAGGGTGCTGCGCGAGCTGACTGCTGCGGGGCTCATGTGGGTCGACCGGTCGGGAGCTCGTTGGCGCTATCAGATGGACGACGACGTCCGCCGCTTCGCGTCCGACCGGCTGGTGGCGTCAGGCACTGAGCAGCAGGCGTTCGGACGGCTGGCCGATGCGATCCGCAGCGTCCTGCCAGCCGATGCGAGAACCCCGCCGAGCGGCTATCAGGACGAGGTGCTCGACATGATCAGCTCGGTCCGGTCATTCCTGGGGGCAGCGATCGACGGCCGCGCCGACCATGACCGAGGGCTCGAAATCGCGTTTCGGCTGCACCGACTCTGGGCCGCGACAAACGTCGCCGAAGGCCGCTTCTGGCTGTCGCGGCTGCTGTACCAAGCGCCTGCCGGTGAGTGGAACGGCTACGCCACGTTCGCCCTCGGATACCTGACGTACTGGGCCGGCGACGCCGATGTTGCCGTCAGCCAGCTGGAGTCGGCAGCAGCGGCTTTACGCGACAAGGACGTCGCGTATGCCGCCCACTCGCTCATCTATCTGGGCGGGCTGCTCGACGATCTCGATCGCGTCCCCGAAGCGCTGGCGTGCGTCGACCGGGCGATCGAGGCGTCGAGCCTGGTCGAGTCGGTCGACCTTCGGGTGGCAGCGCTGTCGGGCGTGGGCTGCGTGCTGGCGGAACGTGCCGACCCGGCAGCGGCGACGCATGTGGTGCATGCCGCCCAGCTGTGCCGGGAGGGCGGCACGGCAGCGCAGCTGGCGGCGGTGCTCTCCACAGCCGCCATGGTGTGCTGGCAGGCCGGCGCGTTCGAGCAGGCGCGCGCCTTCGTCGCCGAAGCCGAGCCGCTGCATCGTGACAACCGCCGGATAGCCCGCGTCGTCTGGCTTTCCGTAGCTGCGGCGCTGCAACTCGAGCGCGGTGACGTCGCCGGGGCACTGGGATCCGCCGGCCGGGCGGACGAGGAGGGCACCGCACTCGGGGTGGAACGCGAGCTTCCTCTCCTGCGGTGCGTCCGGGCGCTGGCCTGCCTCGCGTCCGGCGACCAGGCCGGGGCCCGGGCCCACGCGCAGACGGCGCTCAAAGCGGCCCAGGCGCTGACGTACACCTTCCCGACCGCGCTCTGCCTCGAGACGGCCGCAGCGGTACTCCACGCGGAGCGGACGGCCGGCGGCACCCACCACCGCAAGGGCGGCCTGGCGAGCTTGCTGGCTACCGCCGAGGCGATCCGCTCGCGCGGCGACCGGCCGATCCCGCCCTCGCTGCAGCCGGAACTGGCTCCCCTGCACGAGCTCTACACCGGCGCGCCCGGTGCGCCTGAGGTGCTCGACGCCGGTGCCGCCACCCGTTACGCGCTGGCGTTGCTCGAGGGCGACCAGCTCGCCACCGCCGGGGTGTCCTGAGCGGGACGACCGCTGGCATTGTTGAGCGATGGACGCGCCGATCGGTCCGCCGGACGGGGTTGGCGACGGTCTCGTTGCCGGCGCGGTGGCCCTGGTCGGCGAGTGGCTGCAGCAAGGCGAGGCGGCGCTGACCCGGCGCCAGCGGCGGGAACGGCGCCGCTTCCAGCTCCTGACCGGTGATGAGCGTTCGCTGGCGTTCACGATGGCTTTCTGCGATCGCGTGCTGCGCCCGGAGAGCGTTTCGGTGGCCGCCGCCCAGCTGCGAGCGGTCGCCGACGGCCCGACCCCGCCCTTCCTCGGCCTGGCCGACCGCATGCTGCTGCGCGCCGGCGTTCGCCTGGCGGGCGCGGCCCCGAACCTCGTGATGCCCGCGACCCGCCGCCGGCTTCGCCAGATCGTCGGCGCCCTCGTCGTCGACCGCTGCGATCCTGCCTTCGCCCGCCATCTCCGGCGCCTTCGCAGCACCGGCTTCGCCGTGAACGTCAACCTGCTCGGGGAGTACGTGCTGGGCGAGCGGGAGGCCGGACGCCGGCTAGCCGCCATCGAGGAACTGCTCAACCGCAGCGACGTGGACTACGTGTCGGTCAAGGCCTCTGCCGTCGCCAGCCAGCTCAACCTGTGGGGCTACGAGCAGACCCTCGCCCGCGTCATGACCGCGCTGGGGCGACTCCTGCGCACCGCCGCCGGCGCTGCGGGCGGGCAGACATTTCTTAACCTCGACATGGAGGAGTACGCCGATCTGCGGCTGACCGTCGACGCGTTCACCCGGCTGCTCGACGAGCCGGACCTGCGTCACTTCGACGCCGGCATCGTGCTGCAGGCGTACCTTCCGGACTCTTTCGACGTCTTACGCGAGCTCGTCGACTGGGCGGCGGGACGCGGGGAATCCGACGGCGGCACGGTGAAGGTGCGCCTGGTGAAAGGCGCCAACCTGGCGATGGAATCCGTCGAAGCGGCCATGCACGGATGGCGGCGGGCGCCGTACGCCAGCAAGGCCGAGACCGACGCCAACTTCACCCGGATGCTGGACTGGGTGCTCGACCCGGCGCGCCTCTCGCACCTGCGCATCGGGATCGCCAGCCACAACCTGTTCGACGTCGCCTGGGGGCACCTGCTCGCGGCCCAGCGCGGGGTCAGCGACCGCGTTGAAATCGAGATGTTGCAGGGGATGTCGCCCGGAGTCGACGCGACGGTCCGGGCTGCTGCCGGTGGGCTGCGGCTCTACACGCCCGTGGTGGCGGCAGCCGACTTCGACACCGCGCTGGCGTACCTGTTTCGCCGGCTGGAGGAGAACAGCCGCGGGGAGAACTTCCTGCGCAGCTCGTTCGACCTGAGCGGGGACGCCAGCGCGTTCGCCCGCGAGCAGGCGCGCTTCGAGCGTTCGGTCGCGCAACGTTGGAAGGTCTCCTCGCAGCCGCGCCGACGCCAGCCTGCGCAGCGGCCGGCGGGCTTTCACAACTGCCCGGATACCGACCCGACCGATACCGCGGCGCGTGACGGGGTGCATGCCGCGCTGGCCCGCTGGAAGCCGGCGACGCTGCCCGAGCCGATCACCGAGACCGCCGGGATCGACCGCGTCGTCGCGGCCGCACGGGATGCCCGGGGCGGGTGGGCGACGGCAGCGCCGCAGGAACGGCGGGCGCTGCTCCTCGAGGTCGCTGAGCAACTCGCCCGTCGCCGCGCAGATCTCATGGCCCTGATGGCCCACGAGGCCTGCAAGGCGCTGGCCGAAGGCGACAGCGAGGTCTGCGAAGCGGTCGACCTGGCCGCCTACTACGCCGAGCAGATCCCGGGCTTGGGCGGCGCCCACGAGGCCGAGGCGCGGTTCGACCCGCGGGGCGTCGTGCTGGTGACGCCCCCGTGGAACTTCCCGCTGGCCATCCCGGCCGGCGGCGTGCTCGCCGGGCTGGCTGCCGGCAACACGGTCGTCCTGAAGGCCCCTCCGCAGACACCGCAGTGCGCGTACGCGGTGGCCGAGGCGGTCTGGGCCGCGTGCCGGCGGCGGGGGGTGACCACCGGCATCCTGCAGTACGTCCAGTGCCCTGAGCAGGTCGTCGGCGAGCACCTGGTCGCCCACCCCGGGGTCGACGCGATCGTCCTCACGGGCGCGCGCGAGACCGCCGAGCTCTTTCGCCGGCTGGCACCGCGGACGCCGCTGTTCGCCGAGACGTCCGGCAAGAACGCCATCGTGGTGATGCCGGACGCCGACCTCGACCTCGCCGCCGGCGACGTGGTCCATTCCGCGTTCGGTCACGCCGGGCAGAAGTGCTCGGCCGCGAGCCTGGCCATCTGCGTGGGCGAGGTGTACGCCTCGGGCCGCTTCCGCCGGCAACTGATCGATGCCGCGTCGAGCCTCGTCGTCGGGCCGGCGACAGCGCCCGCCACCACCCTGGCCCCGCTGATCGGGCCGCCCGGCCCCGCTCTCGAGCGCGCCCTGACCCGGCTCGACCCTGGAGAACGCTGGCTGCTCGCACCCCGCCTCGTCGACCCCGACCGGCACCTGTGGTCTCCCGGGATCAAGGACGGCGTACGTCCCGGATCGTGGTTTCACCAGACCGAATGCTTCGGGCCGGTGCTGGGTCTGATGAGCGCCGACGACCTCGACTGCGCCCTGGCGATCGCCAACGGCACCCCCTTCGGCCTGACCGGCGGGATCCACACGCTCGATCCGCGGGCGGCCGGCCGGTGGCTGGAAGGCGTTCAGGTGGGCAACGCCTACCTCAACCGGGTCATCACCGGCGCGGTCGTGCAGCGCCAGCCGTTCGGCGGCTGGAAGGCCTCCGTCGTCGGACCGGGCGCCAAAGCCGGGGGCCCGCATTACGTCGCCCAGCTCGGCCAGTGGCGGGAGGAGCAGCTTCCCCGCAAGGGCGGTGAGCCCACGCCTGCGCTCGCCTGCTGGCTGACGGCAGCGGGCCGCACCCTGGAACCGTCCGATCGTGACTGGCTTGCCGCCGCGGCGCGCAGCGATGCCTGGTGGCAGCGCGCGTACTTCGGGGTGGAGCATGACCCGACGGGGTTGTTCTGCGAGTCCAACGTGCTGCGCTTCCGCAGGCGGCAGCGCGTGCTGGTGTGGATCGCGCCGGACGCCCGTCCGGCCGGGGTGCTACGGGTCTACGCGGCCGCCGCAGCTGCCGGCTGCGACATCGAACTCGTCGCTGCCCCAGGGAAAGCACCCGAACTGGCGGGCGTTGTCATCGGCTCGGCGACCCCGCAGGATCTGGCGGACCGGCTGCTGGGCGCTCCCCCTGATGCGCTGCGGGTGATCGGCACGTGTCCACCCGAGCTGGAGTCGCTCGCCGCCGGGTGTTTCGTCGACCACGAACCGCCCCTCGCCGACGGGCTCGTGGAGGGCCTGCGTTACCGGCGCGAGCAGTCCGTCAGCCGGACCCTGCACCGCTTCGGCAACGTCATGATCCCGAGCCCCGGGCCAGCGGGTCAGATCCCATAGCTGCGCGTCGGCGTGAGGAAGACCGCGGTACGCCGCTGCTCGCGCACGACGCGGTCGTACTGTGCCCAGTCGTCGTGGCTGCCGCCGGCGGCCTGGAACACCTCACGCAGCAGCAGGCGTAGCCGTTCTTCATCCACGTCGGGATGCGGGTCGTCGGGTCCGATGAGCTGAGCGCGACCCTCGACGGATGCCCAGCGCCCACCGCTGCGAAACGTCGCGGTGAGCTGCGGCCGGGCGCGCAGGTTGGCGAGTTTCACCTTGCCGTAGGTCACGAATGCGACGACCGGAAGCTGCGGGGTCAGCGGATGGTTCATCACGGCCGCGTTGACCAACGACGACTGGATGGTGCCGTCAGCTCGTAGCGTCGAGATCACCGCCAGGCCATGCTCCTCGCGCGCGAGCGCAGCCACCTCATCGAGCGTTGTCATCGGTCCCCCCGCTTCATGGCGACATTTGCGACTTCGCGCACGGTACAGCCGGGCGCCGTGTTGGGATGGGGTGTGTGGGTGATGTGCCCGCGCGAGCCGGAAGTGGCGGAGGGGTAGTGACGCTTCAACCGGGGGCCCTGTTCGCCGGCTACACCATCGAGCGACTGCTCGGTGTGGGCGGCATGGGCGAGGTCTACCTCGCCCACCATCCGAACCTGCCGAAGCAGGACGCGTTGAAGGTGCTTGCCGGCCCCCTTTGCACCAACGACGCCTTTCGCCAGCGTTTCCTGGTCGAGGCCAATCTCGCCTGCCGGCTGCGGCATCCCAACATCGTCGGGATTCTCGACCGCGGCGAATTCGAGAACCGCTTGTGGATCGCGATGGATTACATCGATGGTCGCAACCTCGAGGACGCGCTGAAGGAGGACGGCGCGTTCAGCTACGCCCGGGCGCTGCGTGTCATGGCCGGGATCACGTCGGCCGTGCAAGACCTGCATGACAACAACCTGCTGCACCGGGACATCAAGCCCGCGAACATCATGCTGACGAACAAGCGGGGCGAGGAGAAGGCGTACCTCACCGACTTCGGGATTGCCCGCGACGCCGCCGACACCCTCGGGCTCACGGCCACCACCCAGGCCGTGCTCACGTTGGCCTATGCCGCGCCGGAGCGCCTTTCGTTGCCGAGCGGGCAGCTTGACCGCCGGGTCGACGTGTTCTCGCTCGGCTGCGTCTGCTACGAGCTGCTCACCGGCCGCCGCGCCTTTCCCGGCGGCGATTCGCGTCAGATCCTGCATCAGCTCATGGACGAGTACCCGCCGCCCGCGTCACGGCTCGTTCCCGGGCTGCCCGAAGCGGTGGATCAGGCGATTTACCAGGCCATCGCGAAGAACCGCGAGGATCGGTTCAGCAGCTGCCTCGACTTCCAGCGCGCGCTCGAGTCAGCGGTACGCGCCACCACCCCGATCGCCCGCCCCGAAGCCCCGCTGACGGTCTGGTACCGCGGCGAGGACCTGGCGCCGATGGAGCTGCGCAGTGCGCAGCTCAGCCCGTTCGACCGCGACCGCCTGATGCGCGTGCTGGGGGAGAGCGCGTTCTTCCACCTCGACCCGGTGCTGCCGTCGACGAGCTGGCAGGGAGGCCGGCGAGAGCTCGCGGTTCAGGCCAGCAACGGCACGAAGACGGTCTCCTGGCAGGGCCAGCCGCCGCTGGCCGTCCAGGCGCTGTGTCGCACCATCGAGGAGATCGCCCACCCCGGCGCTGCCGAGGTCGACAAACGCCGCAAGAGCAAGAAGCCGTGGGTCATCGGCGGTAGCGCCGCTGCTGCCGTGATCGCCGGCGCCGTGGTCGCGGTCATCCTGCTCACCAAGCCCGCCAAGCCCCCGATCCCGGCGATCCCGGCGAACGTGACGGCAGCAGCGCAACCGGGCGCCATCAAAGTGAGCTGGCTGCCGTCGCAAGATGCCGACCACTACGTGCTTTTCCGCGACAACGCGGTGTTGATGTCCGACGTGCGGGCCACCAGCTTCGTGGACCCCTTCCCCACCGACATGAGCAGTCACAGCTACTCCGTCGTGGCGGTCTCGGCCAAGGGCAAGGAGTCCGCCCACAGCGCGATCGCTAAATCGGCGGCGAAGCTGCGCAATCTCAACGCCGCCGAGACCTCGCTGGTGCGACGGCTTCCCGCCGGGCTCGTGGACACGTCCAGCTGCTCGCCGGACCTCAACGTCGAGAATTCAGCGATCGACGCGGCGGTGGACTGCGATCCGAAGAACGTCACCGGGGTCGCCGCGCCGAGCCAGCAGGTGCTCGCCTACCACAGCGTGAGTAAGGCCGCCTTCGACACCGACGTGAAGAACGGCGAGAGCGGGCTGCAGACAGCGAAATTCGACTGCCAGGACGGAGTGCCGTCGGCCGGCACGTGGACGCATGACTCCGTGACGACGGGTGCCTTCTACTGCTTCACCACGAACGACGCGAGCGAGAACTCCGCCATCGCCTGGACGACCAACAAGAACCTGGACACGCTCGTCATCTACAACCGCCCGCACTCCGGTAAGGCCGGCATCGCGGCGCTCTACAAGTACTGGGATGCGGTCCCGAACCACGCGACCACCTGAGCGCAGACCCTCACCCGGCCCCCTACCGGGAGTGCCGATGACGCCCATCCGGCTGCTGATCGTCGACGACCCCGCAAGGTCGAGGTACTTCGTCTGGTCGCGGACGGCGCGACCAACCAGTCCGCCGCCCGCCGGCTCATGGTCAGCGAGACGACGTGGGAGTCCGGAGGGTTTCATGGGTTCATGCCGCCCAGCCGCGTCGTCGCCGTCATCGGACCCGGAACGGAGGCGGCTGCCGAGATATGCGCTCTGGCGCGCGACGTCGGGCTGCTGCTCGCCCAGCGCGGCGTCGTGGTGGTGACCGGCGGGCTGGACGGGGTGATGGCCGCCGCGGCCCGGGGGGTCCACGAGGCCGGCGGTCTGGTCGTCGGGCTGCTGCCCGGGGACGATCGCGGCGACGCCAACCCCGATCTGACGGTCGCCATCCCCACCGGGCTCGGGCAGGCCAGAAACGCGCTCGTAGTCGGCGCCGCCGACGGGGTCATCGCGGTCGGCGGCAATTGGGGGACGCTCAGCGAAATCGCGCTCGCCCGCCGCGCCGGTAAGCCCGTCGTCTGCCTGCGCGGGTGGCGCGTCAGCGACAGCGACGGCCAGCCGGTCCCGCTCGACGTCGCCGGGTCACCCGGCGAGGCGGTCGATCTGCTCGTCGCTGCCTTGCACTGAATCGTCAGCCAGGCACCCGCGCCAGCGACGCCGCGTTCAAGCCGCCTGCTTTCGGTTCCCAACGCAGCCAGATGCAGCGCCCTGCGGTGGGAGTCTGACCGGGGTGTAGCGCGACTCGCAAGGACTCTCGTTCGGGTCAGCCGCGCGGGTCCAGCACCACCAGCGGGACCGTCCGGCCGAACTGCGACGCGCGTTCCTGATACCGGGTCAGCGAGTCACCCTTCGCCGTGAGCATGGCGAAGAGCCGCTCGTACTCCTCCCCCTCCGAAACGTGAGCTGCCACCGGGATTTTCCGGCGCTTCACATGCACCCATGCCGAGCCGTTCGCCCGCACGTTCCAGACCCAGTCGGGATCTTTCGGCCCGCCGCCGTTGGATCCCACGACCACGAAACGATCGCCGTCCCGGTAGTACGGAAGCGCCCTCGGCCGCAGCTCGCCGCTGCGCTTTCCGATGGTGGTCAGCAGCAGCGTCGCGCGATAGCCGACGCCGGCCGCCTTGGCGTACTGCCACGTGATAACCGAGACCCCGAGGTAGCGCACCAGAGCCCGGTCGAACGCCCGCCCCCTACTGCCCTTGAGGACGATCCATCGAGTATTGCCTCGCGACGAGTACGAGATCGCCTCGTCGGCCTCCGAATGCACCGGCATCCCTCAACCTTGTCTCGTTCCGGCCCAGTAGTCGAGGACGGAGCTGGGCCTTAGCCCGCGAACCAGGTTCCTCCCCCACGTCGCGCGGATGACGTCCACGACCCGCCCGGGAAGATCAACACGATGAACCCGGCGCAAAGCTGGTTACCTATCCTGATTGCGACTGAACGCAGCAGGCCAGGCATTGTGGTCCGGTTCCGTCGTGCCGGCAGCTCGCTTCGCGCCTGAGCACCCTCGTTCTGGCCTTCCGCCAAGCCCGGATGGCGCGGGCCACGCGGGATCCGTTCAGCACGAGGCGATGGTCCGTATCCGGATTGAACGCAGCCCCTCGTGCCGGCAAACATTGTGCGGCGCAGGGAGCTATCTGCGCCCAGGAACCGCCGGCGCGACGCGCTTCGCTCAGGTGCAAGCGGCTGTTCATCTGCCGTCCATCCGTCAGCCAGAACTTGGTAACGGTCGTCAATCAAAGTCTGTAACGGCTGTTAGACAACATGTGTAGCAGATTGCCAAAACTTGAGGAGATCCGATGTCTGGCCCGTCCCGCCTCCCGTTGCGTGCTGGCGCAGCTGTGACCCTTGCCGCGGTGATCGCGGGGTGTTCATCGAGTTCGACCGCCAAGACGAACGCGGCGGCCACGTCCCCCAAGTCGGCGGCTGCGACATCGTCGGCAACTACGAGTGGCGGGGCCTCGACGCTGATTGTGTATTCCGCGCAGGGCTACGACGCCCCTGTAACCAAGGCGTTCACCCAGGCGACGGGGATCCCGGTCAAGCTCGTCGACGACAGCACCGGGCCGCTCTTGACCAAGGTCGCCGCGGAGAAGAACAACCCGCAATGGGGCCTGTTGTGGGTGGACGGCGACACTGCTTTCGCCGCGCTGGACAAGCAGGGCCAGTTGCTTGCGTACACCCCATCGACCGCGCTGAACGCCGTCGGCCAGACGCTTGTCCCGAGCGACCATTCGTACGTGCCGGTCAGTACCACCGTCATGGCTGCCCTGATCTACAACAGTGCCCGCGTCACCAAGCTCCCGTCCTCCTACCAGGACCTGCTCGGGCCGTCGTTCACCGGAAAGGTCGGCATGAACGACCCCTCGCAGTCCGGGCCGACCTACCCCTTCATCGCCGGACTGATGAATCAACTCGGCGGTCAAAGCGGCGGCGTTGCGGCCGGCGAGGACTATCTGAAGAAGCTCAAGGCCAACGGCTTGCACGTCTTTCCGACGAACGGCGACACGTTGCATGCACTCGAAACCGGTCAGATCGACTACGGGCTGATCCAGAGTTCGGCAGCAACGGGAGAGGTCGCCAAAGCCCCGAAGAGTGCCACCTTCAACGCCAAGGTGACCTACCTGCCGGAATCGACGCTGCTGCCGGGCGTCATCGGCATCGACAAGGCCGCCCCGCCCGCAGTCCAGGATGAGGCCAAGAAATTCGTGGACTTCGTGCTCTCTCCTGCCGGTCAGCAGGCCATGCAAACAGGTGACCCGAAGGGCGACTCGCTCTACTGGCCCGTCGTGCCCGGGGTCAGCGCGCTCCCGGACCTGCCGCCGTTCCCGGCCAAATACCAGAAGATCGACCCGTACTTCTGGGGTCCCTTGGAAAACGAAGTCAACACCTTCTTTGACGCCAACATCAAGTAATCGCCGTGACCACGGTCCTGCCGCCGCCGGCCTCCCCAGCGTCTACGGACGCGGCGCCCGAAAGTAGCGGCGTCCATAACGCGCGACTGCAGATCTCGCGGTTTCGCAGCGGCCCGTGGCTTCTGTTCTGGCTTCTCATCGTGGCCATCCTGGTCCTGCCCATCGTGCTTTTCCTGCTGGTGGCGTTCAGCCCCCGGCTCCTCGGGCAGGGAAACGCCTGGTTCACGGTGAGCGGGTTCCGGCAGGCGCTCAGCGGAACGTTGCTGCGCGGATCAGTGAATTCGGTGCTCGTAGGGTTAAGCGCCGGTGTGATCGCCACCGGCGTCGGCGCCGGCGTCGCGTGGGCCGTACTGCGGACGAACGTCCTCGGCCGGCGGCTGTGGACAGGCGCGATGTTCGCACTGCTCCTTGCGCCGTCCTACCTGATCGCGCTGGGCTGGGAGCGCCTGCTGGAACCGTCGGGGGTACTCGACCTGCTCGGTATTCCCTCCGCCGGATTACGCCATCTGTTCTACGGGCCGGTCGGTGTCGTCGTGGTACTGAGCGTGAAAGGGGTCCCGTTCGCCTATCTGGCAATCTCGGGGGCCCTGCGGGGACTCGGCGAGGAGTTCGAGGCCGCCGCGCGGGTGCACGGCGGCGGCCGTGCCGATGCGGCTCGCATCGTCCTGGCGCTGCTGGCCCCGGCGTGCTGGTCGGCCTTCGCTATCGTCTTCGCCGAATCAATCAGTGATTTCGGCGTGGCAGCCACGCTGGCGAATGATGCTCATTTCCCGGTAGCCACGTTCACGCTGTACAACGCGATCGACAACTTCCCGGTCAATTTCCCCGTCGCAGCCGCCGTCGGCTGGATTCTGATGGCGATGGCGGGTCTGGCGCTCTTCGCCCAAACCAGAGCGCTACGGGGCCGTAGCTACCGGGTGCTCGGCGGTCGAACCAGGCCGGCACGACGACACCGGCTATCGCGGCCAACCCACGCTCTGACGGTGACCGTCCTGTTGGGCTTGGTGCTGATCGGCCTGGGTGTCCCTAGCTTCGGGGCGGTATCCGCATCCCTGATTGACGGCCTCGGGTCACTCGTCGGCACCCACCACCTGACGTTTGCCAACTTCAGTCGGGTTCTGCACAGCCCCGCCCTGCGTGACCCGTTGCAGTTCTCGGCGGAGTTCGCTGCCATAACTGCAACCCTCACCGCGATTCTCGGCGTCGTGGCCGCTCGGCTGCTCTCGACGCGGGGGACCCGCATAACCGGGAGAGTCCTCGATCTCTTGCTGCTGACGGCGGTGGCTTTACCGGGGATCGTCTTCGCGGCGGGCTACATCTTCACCTACAACCTTCCCCTGACCAACCGGCTCGGCCTGCATTTGTACGGCACCTCCACGTTGCTGCTACTCGGCTACCTGGCGACAGCGCTGCCGGCCACCTCGCGAGTCCTTTTCGGGAGCGTCAGCCAGGTTCAGGAGTCCCTCCGTGAGGCCGGCCGCGTGCATGGGTCAGGCATGTTCGCCTCCTGGTTACGGACGGTGCTGCCGCTGCTTGGCCGGCCGATCGTCGCTGCCTGGGTTCTGACGTTCACCGCCACGTTGCTGGAGTTGCCGGTCTCGCAATTGCTGTATCCCCCCGGCAAACCGCCGGTGTCCGTCGGGATCACCAAAGCGCTGGCGAACTACGACTTCGGGGGCGGCACTGCCATGGAAGTCATCGCCATCCTTTTCGCCCTCACCGTGGTCGCGGTCGTCTGGGGACTGTTCCGCCTGCTCACTCCGCCGGGCTGGCGCCGCATCGGAGAAACCTCATGAATACCGAGCTATCGCGACCCGCCGGCCACCGCGTCCAGGTCGTCGACGCCCTCAAGCGCTACGGATCCACCACGGCGTTAGCAGGAGTCGACTTCGAAGTCGAGCCGGGGAAATTCCTCGTCCTCCTGGGACCGTCGGGCTCCGGTAAGTCCACGCTGATCCGCAGCCTGGCCGGCATCGAGCGACTCGACGAAGGGCAAGTTCGGCTCAGCGGGCAGTTGGCCGCGGACGGCAGCCGGCACCTGGCGCCAGAACGGCGCAACCTCGCCATGGTGTTTCAGGACTACGCGTTGTGGCCGCATCTGACGGTGCTGGGCAACGTCGGCTACGCGTTGCGACGACGGCGCCTTGATGGTGGTTCGGCGCGCAGGCGCGTCCAGGCGGCGCTGGAACGCGTCGGTTTGGCCGGGCACGCCGCTCGCTACCCTCATGAACTGTCGGGTGGCGAACAGCAGCGGGTAGCGCTGGCCCGGGCCGTGGTCGCGGAACCCCAGCTGCTGCTTTTCGATGAGCCGCTGTCCAACCTTGATGCTGACCTGCGGGAGCGGCTACGCGTCGAAATCGCCACCCTCACAAGGGAAAGCGGCGCGACGGCGATCTACATCACGCACGACCAGGCCGAGGCCTTCGCCCTTGCGGACAAGATCGGCGTCCTCGACCATGGCCATCTGTTGCAGCTCGCCGGGCCAGAAGAGGTCTATCGACGACCCGCGACCCCCTTCGTCGCCCGCTTCACCGGCGTCGCCGGCGAACTGCTCGGCACGGCAGTTCACGCGGCCGGGCACTACGCCCACATTCGCCTGGACGATCAGGACGTCATTCGAGCACGGTGCATCGGCACTGTCGCCGTGGGCGATTTGGTGCGCGTCCTGGTACGCCCCGCGGCGACTCGCATTGCCGCGGACGTACCCGCACGGTCCTCAGAGCCGGCAACGAACGTGCTCGCCGGCAGCGTGACGGACGTCGCCTATCGCGGACGCGGCTACGACCATGTCGTCGCCGTCGGCGAGGCAAGCCTCAGTGCGATCTTCGACCCTGCTGCTCACCCCCGGGGCACCCGGGTCACGGTGGATCTCGACCCGGATCACTGCCTCGCCTATACCGATTCCCGAGACGTCGAGCGCAGCCGTCACGAAATGAGCCTAACGACTGTTACACTCGGCTCCGAAAGTCAGCGCGAGGCGGCAGACCTGGTTTGGAGGGCGCTTTGAGCGGCTCAGCCCTGTTCATAGCGGTGTTTCTGGCCTGCATCGTCGAAGCCGTCGAGGCGCTGACCATAGTTCTGGCCGCCGGGACCGCCCGGGACTGGCGTTCTGCGCTGATGGGACTGTCGGCGGGCCTTCTCACCTTGGCGGTGATCATTGCCGCTCTGGGTCCCGCCGTGTCATCGATTCCGCTTCGAGGGCTGAGATTGTTCGTGGGCGGCTTGCTGCTGGTTTTCGGGCTCCAGTGGCTCCGTAAGGCCATCCTGCGGGCGAGCGGAAACAAGGCCCTGCACGATGAGGATCTCATCTATCAAGCCGAGTTGGCATCCGCTCGACAGGCACCGACGGAGCACCGCGGCGTCGTCGGCGACTGGTATGCCTTCACGCTCTCGTTCAAGGGAGTGCTGCTCGAAGGACTCGAGGTCGCGTTCATCGCCCTCACTTTTGGCAGCAACCAGCACGACATTCCGCTCGCTGCCATCGCCGCGATCGCGGCCGTCATCGTCGTCACCGCAATCGGCCTCGCGGTACGTCGCCCACTAGCTCGCGTCCCGGAGAACACCATGAAATTCGTCGTCGGGGTCATGTTGACCGCCTTCGGCATGTTCTGGGGCGTGGAAGGGGCCGGAGCGCATTGGCCCGGTTCTGACGCCGCGTTGCTAGTCCTCATTCCGGCCGTGGCGCTGTACGCGCTGTCGCTGACAGTCCTGTTCGGCCGCCGTACCTTCAGCGCCGAAGCCGAACCTGTCCTCGTCCGTTCCCCAGAAGTGACGCGGCTATGATCCGCAGACTCCGCGCTTTCGGCGCGTTCTGGTACGACTTCATCGTCGGCGACGATTGGCGTGTCGCCGTTGGGGTGGTCCTCGCCTTCGCCCTCACCTACCGGCTCAGCAGCGCGACCGACACCGCGCGTTGGTGGATCGTGCCGGTAGTCGTCGCGGTGCTCCTGCCGGTCAGCATCTACCGAGTCACGCGCCAGCGCCGCTCCTGACCGGAGTTCGGCCCGAGCGCGGAGGTGAAAGGAACGCCATGGCAAGCCATCTGTTCACGTCCGAGTCCGTCACTGAGGGACATCCGGACAAGATCGCTGACCAGATCAGCGACGCCATCCTGGACAAGATGATCAAGGGTGACACGGCGAGCAAGGTCGCCGTCGAGACCATGATCACTACCGGGCAGGTCCATGTCGCCGGCGAGGTCGACACCACCACCTACGTCGACATCGCCTCCGTGGTGCGTGATGTCGTGCTGGGGATTGGCTACGACTCCTCGGCCAAGGGTTTCGACGGCGGCTCGTGCGGGGTCAGCGTTTCCATCGGCGCGCAGTCCAGCGACATCCGGCAGGGGGTCGACGACGCCTACGAGTCGCGTACCGGCGCGAGCAACGATGACCTGGACCGCCAGGGCGCGGGTGACCAGGGGCTGATGTTCGGCTACGCGAGTGACGAGACCCCCGAGCTGATGCCGTTGCCGATCGCCCTCGCGCATCGGCTGGCCCGGCGGCTGACCGCTGTGCGCAAGGAAGGCCTGGTCGGCTACCTGCGTCCGGACGGCAAGACCCAGGTGACGGTCGGCTACGAGGACGGTCGCCCCACCCGGCTCGACACGGTCGTGGTCAGCTCGCAGCACGCGTCCGACATCGACCTCGACACCTTGCTCGCTCCCGACGTCCGCGAGTACGTGGTGGAGCCGGAGCTGGCGCTGATCGGCCTGGACATCTCCGACTACAAGCTCCTGGTCAACCCCACCGGCCGGTTCGAGATCGGCGGCCCGATGGGCGACGCGGGTCTCACCGGACGCAAGATCATCGTCGATACGTACGGCGGGATGGCCCGCCACGGCGGCGGGGCCTTCAGCGGCAAGGACCCGTCCAAGGTCGACCGCTCGGCCGCCTACGCGATGAGGTGGGTGGCCAAGAACGTCGTCGCGTCGGGCCTGGCCAGCAAGTGCGAGGTGCAGGTGGCGTACGCCATCGGCAAGGCACACCCCGTTGGTTTCTTCGTCGAGACGTTCGGGACAGGGGTTGTCCCCGACGAGCAGATCCAGGACGCAATCCTGTCCAACTTCGATCTGCGCCCCGGTGCGATCGTGCGCGACCTGGACCTGCTGAGGCCGATCTATCAGCAGACCGCCGCCTATGGCCACTTCGGACGTTCCGAGGCGGACTTCACCTGGGAGGCAACCAATCGGGCCGGCACGCTTGCTCGCTCCGTGAAAGGCTGAGCGATTCCCCAAGCCGGCCCAGGCCGCTTCCGGCCGGCCTATGAATGGCGCAGCACGCAGCGGGAGGAACCTGCCCAGCGGATCGGTTTCTGATAGAGAGCAGTGAGGCTCTTCGAATCCGATCAAGGCCCGATCCAGCGGCCCGGGGAAAGGACCCAAGGCTGTGCCGCAGACCACCCCCGAGAAGGCTGCCGCTGCCGAGGCCTCGGCGACTACCGACCGGTGGCTCCTGCTGATCTACCGGGTCCCGTCGGAGCCGACACGTTTGCGCGCGACGGTCTGGCGGCGGCTGAAGTCACTAGGCGCCGTGTACTTGCAGAACTCCGCTGCGGCATTGCCGGCCAGCGAAGGCGCCGACCGGGCCCTTCGCAAACTCCGCCGCGAGATTCTAGAAATGCAAGGTTCGGCATTCCTGCTGTCGTGCACGGCATTAGTCGGCGCGCGCGACATCGTATCGCTGTTTCAGGCGGCTCGCGACAATGAATACGAGGAGATCCTCGACAAGTGCCAAGATTTTCACGCCGGCCTGGAGAAAGAATACACCGCCAACCATTTCACTTACGGTGAACTCGAAGAGAACGAAGTGGAGCTCATCAAACTGCGCAACTGGTTCACCAAGGTCCAGACGCGCGACGTCTTCGGCGCTCCGACGCAGAACGCAGCCAAGGAAGCGCTGGATGCCTGCGCTCAGGCTCTGGAGGCATACGCGGCACGCGTCTACGTAGAAGAGGGAGAGGGAAACTAGCCGGCTCGTAGCGCTACGTCGGGCACTTCGTTGTCGGCTTGCCAACGGTAGTGGGTCGAGGCGACGATCGGGCCGAGCTGCCGCTCGGGCGGGCCCGAAAGCAGCGGGACGACGTTTTCACGCATCCAGGGTGAGCCGACTTCGGTGGCAATACGTTCGAGGGTCTCGGCGCTGTCGGCGATGATCACAAGGATCGCGTCGGTCGGCGAGGTTTGGATGACGTGGAAGGCGTCGAAGCCGTCGATCTCCCGCATCTGCGGGCCGAGCGAGCCGCGGGCCGCCGAAAAGAGCGCGGGGTCGATAGGCGCTTCGAAGTGAAGCTGGTTGATGACCGATTGCACGGTTTCCTCGTTTCAGCAGGGAATGGGATCGGATAAGGCGTCGGGGTGCGGTGAAGCCCGCTCCCAGCCAGCCGGCCGCGCGGCACGCCGGCGCTGACGCCCGCCTTCAGGCGGGCCGGAACTCGAGGTTCAGGTCGATGAAGGTCGGCGGCTCGGCCTCCACGCCGGCCGGCAGGTTGGGCTTGATGATCTGGTCGAACCAGGCTTGCCAGGCGTCGCGCGATTCCCAGACCTCGATGACGCGGTAGCCGGAGTCGATCGAGCCGCTGATGTGGCTCTGGAACCCGGTGGCGCTTTGCATCGCGTCGAGCACGCCGGCCTGTCGCATCCCCTCGATGAAGTCGGGGCCCGCACCGGGAAGGTCATTGATCATGATGACGGCCATCGGCCAGCCTCCAGTAGATAGAATGAGTAGCTGGAATGTAGTTACAGTCAATTAGGATGTCAAGAGTGTCCAGCCCACGAAGCCCATCCCCCACGCCGGGGCGCCGCCAGCGCTACGCCGCCCGCACTGCCCGCGCTGCCGCGACCAAGCGCCGGATCGTCGAGGCGGCCTATCAGCTGTTCGCCGATCGCGGATACCTCGACACGACGATGGCCGACATCGCGCAGGCAGCTGGGGTCGCGGTTCAGACGCTGTATCTGAGCTTCGGCAGCAAGGTGAAGATCCTCAACGCCACCCTCGACACGGCTGTCGGCGGCGACGACCAACCGGTAGCACTCGTCGAACGGCCCTGGCTGACCACTCTCGCCGAACTGCCGGACGGTCCCCGCGCGATCGCCCTGCTGGTGCACGAGGGACGCAAGGTCATCGAACGAGCGTCCAGGATCCACTTCGCGATGCGCGCCGCCGCCGCCGACATCGAGGTCGCCGACCTGCTGGCCAAGCAGGCCGCCGAGCGCTACCAGGTGATGCAGGCGATGGCTGACATCGTCGCCCGGAAACCAGGATTCGCCGGCAGCCTCGGCACCGCCCACCTCGCAGACGTGCTCTACGGCACCCTCGGCCCCGACACCTACCGCCTCTTCTGCCTCGACCGGCACTGGACCCATGAACAATGGGAGGCATGGCTGACCGCCATACTCACGGCCGCGTACTTCCCTGACGCCCCCGCCAGGTCCACCCACACGTCCGGAGCAGCCGCAGCACCGTGATCAGCCGATCAGAAGGCGGGCGCGGACGGGCGATCCGTGTTCGTCCTTCGGTCAGCCGTCCGATGCCTGGACATACACGGTCGGCGGCCAGATGACGCCGTGCGACTCCGCCTGGGCCGCTGCCTCCGCAGGCATGGAGGCCAAGAACGCCTTGAAAGCGTCCAGGTCGTCGACGTCGACAGCCACGGCGGCTTGGTTGCTGCCGTCCATGGCCAGTAGGTCGGTGACGTTCCTGCCGCCCGGGAAAGCCGCGGCGCGCTCGGCCTTTCCCCGAAGCCAGCGCTCAACATCCGCAACGGCGTGGGTGATCACGATTCGCGGCATGGCAAGTCCTTTCAGGGCGACCGTTCAGGCGCCCGGGCTGTGATTGCCGACGACGCGTGCCCAGGTCACCTGAGGGGTCGCGACCAGCCCGGCAGCGCCCATGGCAGTGATGAGGCGGGACTGCATGAACTCTGCCTGGGCCTGCTGCGACTCCCATACCTCGATCACGTAGGCCCGGTTGTCGGTCACGCCTGAGAGGTGGGTGATCAGCCCGGCCGGCCATTCCCCGGCTCCGGTCTGCGGGTCCAGACCGAGCTGAGCGTTCACCTTTGCGTAGTCAGCCTCGTCCACTCCGTCGAATTCGAGGATGAGCAATTCGGACATGCGTTCTCCTTGGGGTGTACGGCAAATGAAGGAAGATCCGGGGTCGCAGATTGGCGCGCTGCATCCCCGCGGTGTCGGGCAGCTGGCGTCAGCTCTCCGGCAGCGTGAGCAGAAGATCGATGTACTCCGGTGGAATCGACCCCATGCCGGGCGGCAGGTTCGGGGCGATGTGACTGTCGTGCCAGGCTTGGTGAGCTTCCCGTGATTCCCACACCTCGATGACGCGATACCCGGTGCTGGCTGCACCGCTGATGTGGTTCACGAACCCGGGAGCCTGCGCCATCGCTTTCCCCACGCCGGCAGCGAGCATCCCGTCGATGAAGGTGGCGTCAGCGCCCGGGACTTCGGAAATCATGATTACAGCCATGCGTTCCCCTCTTGATTTCAGGTTCAGAGTCTGTTCGTGTCGAAATCGAGCACCAGCTCGGGCGCGATAAATCCGTCTTCGAGGGCGATGCCGTGGACTCGGCGAACGTGGTCGCGAAACCAGCGATCGAACGGCTCGTCTGAGGTCCCGAGGACCGTGAACGTGGCGGCGAGATCGTCGGCTTCCAGGTAGACCAGGGCGATATCACCGGTGGGTGTGGGCTGGATCCAGACCGCCTCCCGGATGATGCCGGCACGGCGGCGGGCGTCCTGGTACGCCTCCTTGCGCGCGCCGTCACGGCACGATGCCAACGCGACGCGGTCCGCTTCGGTCTGGCCGGGCAGCAGGGGAGCTGCAAACGCAACTGACTGCATGCGATCGACTATGTTCGCGGCCGGCCGCGAAGACATCACTTGGTCGAGTGATATACGACCGCGGCGAGCGCAACCCGGTTCGGGACGCCGAGCTTGGCGAAGATGTGCCGGAGATGGGTATTCACCGTGTGCGGGGAAATGTAGAGCCGCCTGGCCACCGCACCGTTTGTCAGTCCCTCGGCCACCAGCAGCGACACCGTCCGCTCGGTTGCGGTGAGGCTCTCCCAACCGTCCGCCGGCCGGCGCCTTGACCCCTGCGGGGAATGATGGACGCCGAGGGTCCGCAGCTGTGCCCGGACCCGGCCCGCCCACGCGTCGGCGCCCGCCTGCTCGTAGCGTTCGAGCGCCTCGGACAGCAGCGTCGCCGCCTCGCCCCGCCGACCGCCTTGGGCCAGCAAGCTCGCCGCGTCCTCGCAGGCGCCGGCGTGCTCGGTCAGCAGCGGCGCCTGGCGAGCAAGCGCGACCGCTTCGAGCATGGGCTCGACCTCGCCGTCCACCATGCCCTGGCAGCGCAGCGCCAGGCTGCGCACGGTAGCCACCTGCGGCGCCAACGCAGCACCCTCGGCGACCGCGGCGGCCACGTCGGCAGCGACGTCACGATGTCCCATCGCCAGCGCTAATCGCACCAGATCAGGAGCGAGCCAGCGGTAGTAGTAGCGGTTCTCCCTGGCGGCGTCCGCCTGCCAGCACCGCAGTAACAAGTCATAGGCGCCCTGCCGGTCGCCCTCGGCCGCCTTCAGCCCTGCCACGGCGAAGGCGAGAACTCCTGCGTTGTAACTGAGTTGATCGGCTCCTGCCGACCCGGTGATCCCGGCGGTCAGCTCGCCGGCGGCCCGGTAATCTCCCGCGGCGGTCGCCATGATGGCCCGGTAAGCGAGTGATTGAGACACCAGAAGCTGGTTGTCCTTCTCCTGCGCGGCTTGGCCACCGGCGATCAGGCCGGGAACCGCGTCGTCCCAGTCTCCGACGACGAACGACGCCTGGGCGTCGGCCATCAACGTGTCAGAGAGCCACCACCCCGAGCCGAACTCGTCATCGAGGGCTTCCCGCCAGGCCGCGCGAGCCTCGCTGACCAGGTCGCAGTCGAACAGCGCCAGACCGAGAAAGAATTTCGGCTGCAGCGGCAGCGATCTGGTGTCAGGCGAGTCGGCGGCCAGGGCGGCCGCTCGGCGGGCATGCTCGAGCGCCTCGCCAAATCGGCCTTGCCGCCCCACCGTCACCAGCAAGCCCGTCAGTGCCCACACAGTCATCGCCGGATCGCGCGCCCGTTCGGCGATCGCGAGTGCCTTGCGGGCGGCCGATTCACCGGCTCGGGGATCGCCCGTGTACGTCAGGGCCCAGCTGTGCTGAGCGAGTATCAGCACCTCATCCGCGGGCCGTAGCCCGTCCGAGTCAGCGAGACTGGCCTCGGCCACGGAAATGAGCTCCGCAGCGCGGTTCTGCAGGGCGAGCGCGCCAAGCAGCGCAAGGCGCAACGGGGTGTCCACCTCGGCGGCGTGCCGCCGGGCGAGCACCGCTTCCGCACGGGCTGCGGCCTCGGCCACCTTCCCGGCGCGCAGCAGCGCCGCGACCACCTCTGCCGACACCAGATCCGCATCACGATGGCCACCCGGCAGCAGCGCCTCAGCGCGCCGAACGAGTTCAACCGTGACCAACGGCGCTTGTGCCGACGCCTCACGGGCAGCGTCGCGCAACCATGCGACAGCTTCCTCGTCGCCTCGTTCCGCCCCGAGCACCAGGTGATCCGCCACGTCGAGTCGATCCGCACCGGCGCCCATCAGTGCGACCGCGGCTTCACGATGCAGCAGGCGGCGGGCCGACGGAGGCATGTGCTGATAGATCGCGTCATGCACGAGCTGGTGCCGGAACGCGACCCGCTCCCCAGCTCTGTCGAGAAGCTGCGCGTCGAACGCGTGGCCGAGCTGCCCGACGACGTCGACCGGAGGGCGGCGGGCGACCGTCGCGACATCGCGCAGCGATACGGCGTCGCCGAGCACGGCGGTGACTTGCAGCAGCTCCAGCGTCGCCGTCGGCAGGTGCCTGTTGAACGACGGACTGGGTGACGACCTGCGGGGCGGGTGGCGACACCGACCGCGATGATGATCACAGGGGCTGCCTTTGGGTGGCCCCTTGTTGGTGTGCGACGACAGTCTGATCACGTCGGAGAAAGCGCAACGGCCCTCCCCAATCCTTAGGCCGGAAGGGAGGGCCGTTCCTTGGTGCATCGGAGGCACCCATGTTCATGGTAGGGACGGATCCGGTCGAGGTCGATCGGCGGCTGGCGGCGGGCGAGCTGGTGTGCCCGTGCGGCGGCCTGCTCGCACCGTGGGGGCACGCTCGCGAACGGACGGTGCGCGGAGTTGGCAGGTTGCGGCCGCGCCGTGCTCGCTGCGGCAGTTGTCTGGTGACGCATGTGCTGCTTTCGGTGTGCTGCCTGCTGCGCCGGGCCGATGCGGTCGATGTGATCGGCGCGGCGTTGCGGGCCAAGGCGGCCGGTGCCGGGCATCGGCCGATCGCGGCGCGGCTGGCTCGTCCGCTCTCGACGGTGCGCGGCTGGCTGCGTGCCTTCGGCCGTAATGCGGAACGCATTCGCGCTGTCGTTACGGCACTTTTGGTGCAGCTCGATCCGTTGTGCGGTCCGCTGCCGTCCCATCGGACCGTGTTCGCTGATGCGGTCGAGGTGGTCGGCGTGTGCGCGGCGGCGGCTCGCCGCCGGCTTGGGGTGCTGGGCGCGGTGTCGCCGTGGCAGCTTGCTTCGGCCATCACGCATGGCCGGCTCCTTGCGCTGAGCCAGCCATGGGAGTTGATCAACACGGGCTGACTCTTGGGCAGCGGCCGTTGATCGGCGACCCTCGCGACTCGTGTGTGTTTTCACCAGTTGCGAAGGAGAAGTGATGGCGTCAAGCCAGGACGAAGAGCGGACGCGGGCCGAAAGAGCCCGTGCTGTTGGGTTGTTTCGGTATGCGCTGATCCGCGAGGCGGCCGATGCGGACCTGTCGACGAAACAACGCGGCCGGCTGGTGCGGGCCCTTGCTGGCGCCGAGCATGAGGGTCCGTTCGGAACACCGGTGCGGATCTCGCGGCCGACGATCGACCGGTGGATCCGCGACTGGCGCCGGGGCGGTTTCGACGCCCTGGTCCCGACCCCACGCAGGGTTTCGCCGCGCACCCCGGCCGATGTGCTCGAGCTCGCGGCGGCTTTGAAGAAAGAAGTCCCGGAGCGAACCGCTGCGCAGATCGCGACCATCCTGCGAGCGCACAGCGGCTGGTCACCGGATGAGCGGACGCTGCAACGCCACTTCGTGCGCCTCGAGCTGGGCACGCGGCCGGGCGGGCTGGCGCCGCAGGCGTTCGGCCGTTTCGAGGCCGACGCGCCGAACCAGCGCTGGACCGGTGACGCGCTGCACGGCCCGACCGTCGGCGGGAGGAAGGCGATCCTGTTCGCGTTCATCGACGATCACTCCCGGCTGCTGCCGGGGTATCGGTGGGCCCGCCGCGAGGACACCGTGCGACTCGAGGCCGCGCTGCGCAACGGGCTCGCCGCTCGCGGTGTCCCGGACTCGATCTACCTCGACAACGGATCGGCGATGATCGACAAGCAGTTGCAGCGGGCCTGCGCGTGCCTGGGCATCCGCCTCGTTCACTCCCGGCCCGGCCAGCCGGCCGGCAGAGGGAAGATCGAACGGTTCTTTCGGACCGTGCGCGAACAGTTCCTCGTCGAGATCGGCTCCGGCCGCGAACTCGATGACATGACCCAGCTGAACACGCTGTTCACCGCCTGGGTCGAAACCGTCTATCACCGGCGCGTGCACTCCGAGACCGGGCAGACGCCATGGGAACGCTGGTCAATCATCACCTCGCGGCTGCCGTCGACGGCGCAGCTGCGAGAGGCGTTCCTGTGGTCGGAGTGGCGCACCGTCACCAAAACGAACACCGTCGGGCTGCACGGCAACAGCTACGAGGTCGACGCCGTCCTCGTCGGCCGCAAAGTCGAGCTCGTCTTCGACCCGTTCGACCTCACCCGCATCGAGGTCCGCTGGCGCGGCCGATCCATGGGCCAAGCGGTGCCGCACGTCATCGGCCGGCATGTGCACGCCAAAGCCCGACCCGATGACACGGCACTACCCGAACCGGCCCGAACCGGCATCGACTACCTGCGTCTGGTCGAGGCCCAGCACACCGCCGAGCTCGCCGAGCGGGTGCAGTACTCCCAACTCCGCGACGAGCCCGTGGCCGAGCACGTCGTCGGCCAACTGCCACTACCCGGTACCGGTGAGGACAACGACGCCGCGAACGGCGACAGCAACGAGGTGTCGGCGTGATCGAGAAACTGAAGTCGCACTACGGATTTACCAAGACGCCTTTTGGGCGGGCATTGGCGCCGCAGATGCTGCACCGGCACGGCACCCACGCCGAAGCGGTCGCCCGCATCGAGTGGTGCATCAGCGAACGCGGCCTGGCCGTGGTCACCGGTGAGGTCGGCGCCGGCAAGACGGTCGCCGTCCGCGCCGCCCTCGCCGGCTTGGACTCCTCCCGACACACGGTGATCTACCTCGGCAACCCGGCTGTCGGCGGCCGTGGCCTCTACGGCTGCATCGTCACCGCGCTCGGCGGCATCCCGCGCTTCCACAAGGCAGCGTTGATCCCGCAGACGATGGACCTGCTCGCCGCCGAGGAACACGAACGCGGCCGCAACACCACCGTGGTGTTGGACGAGGCGCACCTGCTCGGCGCCGACCAACTCGAGGAGTTGAGGCTGCTCACCAACAGCGAAATGGACAGCCACTCGCCGTTCGCCTGCCTGCTCGTCGGACAACCCACCCTGCGCAGACGGATCAAGCTCGGCACCTTCGCCGCGCTCGACCAGCGGATCACGCTGCGCTACGCCATGAACGGCATGACTGACAAAGAAACCGCTAGCTACATCGCCCATCACCTTCAGCTGGCCGGCAGATCGGACACCCTGTTCAGCGACGACGCCGTCGCATTGATCCACCAGGTCTCCCGCGGCCTGCCGCGGGCGGTGAACAACCTCGCCGTCCAAGCCCTCGTCGCGGCCTACGCCGGCAACAAGAACATCGTCGACGAATCCAGCGCCCGGGCCGCCGTCGCCGAAGTCACGGCAGAGTGAGCACCACCGTGACAACCTGACGAACAAAACGACACCACAACCACCAGGCCCCGCCGGCGACGCCCGCGGGGCCTGGTCATGCCACCCCTACAGCATCACGATCAACGACGCCGTCGTGCTCACGCCAAACGCCGGTCAACAGGTGCCGCAGCCGGCGAACAACGAGGTCACTGAGCGCGGCCGGCAGTTGCGAGGTCGTCACCTCAACGCTGCCCCGGGAGTGGTGCAGCATTCCTTCCTCGGCTAGCGAGCGCAGCATGGCCACGGCCCACAAGGGGTTCCCGGCAGCCTTGGCGAGCATTGCGGTGAGCGCGGGACCCGGAGCAGCCCCGAGCACGTCACCGGCAAGCACCGCCACGTCGTCGGACTTCAGTGGCTCCAGGTGCAGCGTGCGTGCGCCCCCCGCTGACAGGTCCTGGAGCAGCCGGTCTGCCTCAGCCGACAGCGGCGCCGGACGAGTTGTCACCACGACAAGCAACGCCGCAAACGGGAGCTGGCGTGCCACTGATAAGACCGTCAGGAGGCTTGCGCTGTCCGCCCAGTGGATGTCTTCCAACACCAGCAACACGGGGCCGGCCGCGCATGACGTCTCCACCAGGTCCACGATTTCCTCGACGACCCGGTACTGGATGTCGCCTGCGGCCCGCGCCGACTCTCCAGTGCTCCGGCCGCCCAGCATCGCGCCGATCGCGGCCCTGCGCGGGTCCGTTGACCGGTGGCTCAACCCCAGCGCTCCAGCCACCACACCAAACGGACGATTGCGCTCAAAGGGATGGGCTTGGCCGCAGAAAGCGGCCACGTCTTGAGAACGCGCATCATCAACGAGGCGCTCCACCAAGCGGGTCTTGCCGATCCCCGCTTCCCCGTCGATCACCATGACCGACACGCGGCCCTCGCTGAGTTGGCGGACCGCACCGGCGGTCAGAGCCAGCTCGGCCTCCCGGCCCACCAGCCCGTCCGGCGCACGCACTCTCAAAGTGCTCGTCCAATCAATCGCCGGCGCCCAGTCAAGATCGTCGCACCCGTTCCGCCGCTGCCTCGCGGACGCCCCTTACAAGTTAGCCGCACCTGACCCAAGGAAACGTCCACATTGGGTCGGTGCAAGCTTGGGGGCTGACGACGTTCGCCACTCCATAACGGTCATGACCGGGTCCATGTCCCGGCCGGGCGGAGAGCTGACATGACCGAGAACGGGCCGCCTTCATCAGGCCCCGCTCCAGATGCTGTGGCGTCCACAGCAGTGCCCTGTCAGCCGGCACGACCGGGTGCTCGACCTTCATAGGTCTCTGGACACCGTCGCGTCTTACGTTGTCCTTGCGGAACAAACAGCAGCCGTCGACCCCGGCCGACTCGGTAGCCCCGCCGGTCATCTGACCTTCGAGGAACTACGGCGCCTCGACGCCGCGCTTCGCCTCGTACTTCAACTTTGAGGTCATCGAACGCCGAGAGTGGCGAGAAAGGGCCAACGCGACAGGTGTTGAACGACTCCGGCGCGAGGATGAGGCCGATCGGCCCCGCAGCCGTCGCTGACACCGCTGCTTCCGCTGGCCTTACCCCGCCGGACCAATCTCATCCGCCCTGCTGGGCGAAAGCGTCCGCGCACGCTCCCGTCGTGTCTGTGATGCGTTGGGCCTGCAGCTCGATGAGCTGACCGAATGGGAACAGGCCGGCGCAGACGATGTCGGTGCGCACGAAGGCCTGAATGAGCTCGGCGGTGAACGAGCGGGGGTCACCTGGTCGTACCGCGGTGATGTGGACGCGACCCTCCATCTCCGGCGGTAGCTGGTTCTCGATGCACCCGATCACCGCTTCAAGGTCCTCGAAGCTCGGGTACCGCAGGCCGAAGTGGGTGATGCCATGAGGCTCGTTCCGCGCTTTGTGCTCGTAGTTCGCAATCGCCTGGCGCAGCTCTGCATCCGCGGCGATGCGGTCGTTGAGGACGGCTTCGAGCTCGAACTGCGATTGGCGCACCTCGGACAGATACACGACGTTGTTCATCCGGTCCTGGCACGTGGGCTCCGGGTAGACGAACAAGATCGATGACCCTGTTCCGGAGTCGGTCGCGGTGTCAACGATGACGCATCCGAGAAGCTCGAAGAATTTCTTGGCGAGTTCGCGCTCACCTCGCTGATACAGGATTTCGATGTGGTTGACCAGACGTCCTGGATAGTTCGTGAGCAAAGTGGGTGCGGCGTTCATCGGCGTCACGCCCGAGGCCTGACGTTGGTCGGCCCGTAGAAGCCGTGCATGGCTGATATCAGCCCGTCGCCGTCGAAGTAGAACACGTCGATCGAGTCCATCTCGAGCTTCGTTCCATTCATGTCGAGCCAGGCCACCATGGGTGCCGCCGCGCTCCTCGCGTCGCTGGTGACGCGGATCGGACCGTTGACACTGAGCCGGTCAATCATCGAGACGCCTGCCGCGAAGAAAGCGCGGATAGCTTCGCGACCCTGCTGCGCCTCGCCGTCGTATGGATCCCGCAGCTCGGCCGTCTCCGAAAACAGGGCGGCGATGTCATCCACGCGGCTTTCGGTGGCCGCACCCGCGTACTGCTCGACCACCGAAAGCGCGTGCTCTGCGGACAGCGCCATCATGGAGGAACACCTTTCAGTCGTTCGCGCTCAATACGCACTGAGGCCGCCGAGCTGTCCTCGACCACCAGCCCGTCGAAGGTGACGCTACGCGGGGTCGCGGCGCGGGCCGGGGTCAACTATGGCCGCTTTCGTCGCTACTTTCGCACGAAGGACGCCCTGCTCGTCGCATTGTTTCGGCGTTTGACCACGCAGGGCAGGCACGCTGATCGCCCGAAGCATCGACGCGGCGGATGCAACACGGCAGATGTTCGCCACAACAACGCCCGGCTTTGCGGCTCTGTTCGCCTCGGTTGCGCTCGAAGGACCTCAGCCCTCCGAAGTTTTCGCGGATCTGTCCGCTATCGAGGCCTTCGCCGCGCAGATTGCCGAACAACAGTGCAAGCCGGATGCCGTCGGCCTGGCATTCGATTCGCGAGTTGTTGCCGGTCTCATCATGCTCAACGTCATGGTGTGGGACCTGTACGCCCCCTACATCCAGGCACTGATCGGCGATGACCGCTCATTGCCAGAACTGCGCGCGGAGGTGCTGCGCATTCTCCAGGGATGGCGGCATCCGGCGGGTTCCGCGACCGGTAGAAACCTCCGCCGCCTCGCGGGCATAGACGGGGACGTCGCCTCGCGACCTTTGCGGCCCACCTCGCCCGTTGCATCTGGCGCCGGGTCCCGATCGCGTTCGGGGAGTTCGCTCGTGCGCGCGGAGCGAGCGCGCCGGCGGCGAGTTGCCTGCGCACGTGGAGGCGTTCGTGGCCGACCGCCTCCAAGCCACGACGCAGGCACGGGGTCGACGCGGCCAATGGCAAAGGAGGTTCGCGGCCCTGTCGAGCAGCTGCTCTCGGTGCTCTCGGTGGTGCAGCGTTGTTCTTATTCGAACCCGTGCGGTCTGCATGCAACGCTAAGCGAGCTCGTCAAGGCCCTGTGAGTACGGCTGCAGCCACGGGGTCGAGGGGGAGTCGTTCAGTCCCAGACCAGCCAGCAACCCACTAGCCGACCTCAGCGAAACCATGGCCTCATTCAGGCGGCTGATCCGATGACCGCGCGGGCCGGTCACGTGCCGCAGCTGCACGAACAACACGGCCATCAGGGGGCGCCGCAGCTAATCCGCTACCAGCAGCCGCTCTACAGGCTGCCCTGTGACGTCGGCGATCAGATCGAAGTCTTTATCGAGGTGCAGCACGGTAAGTCCGCTCAGCTCAGCGGTCGCGGCAATGATCAGGTCCGGGATCGACGGCGCTCGATGGCGACCTTGATCTGCCAGCAGCAACTGCACCTCAACGGCACGATCCTCGATCCCTGGCGTCAGGTACTCCACCGGCATCGCGGCGAGAGGTGGCTCACGGACGGCGGCGCGGGCCTGCGGGCCTGAGCGAGCCGAGTAGCCGACCTCTAGGCGGGTCACCGTGCTGATCCGCACCAGCCCCCGCCGAATGCGGCTCGCCCACTCCTCGGCCTCGCCACTCTGCCCCAAACGCACCAGAGCAGACTTGTCGATCAGCCACGGACTCAATCCCACGCCTCGGCCATTACGGCGGGATCGGCCAGATCAGCAAAAGCCTCGCCGAAATCCCGGAGGTCCGACACCGTCACCGACACCCCAGAGGTCGCCGCATCCTGAGCCAACCGCCGCCGAACGTACTCAACCCGCGACAGGCCCAGCTTCGCCGCCCGAGCATCAATCGCCAGCAGCACGTCATCAGGCACGTCACGAATCAGAACATCGCTCACCGCGAACCTCCTCAGCGCAGCTGATATCGCATGCTATCACGAGGAGGTCTCCCGGCCAAAGGCACTCGACTGCACGAAAACTGCGCAGCCGTAGCAGTGGCCGTCAACTGTTCCGGCTGATCCAGGCGCCGAGGGCCACATCGCCGCCGCAACCCACCGCCCACCCTTCGACCAACTACTCAGGGGCGGCAAGTTCGAATACGAAACACTTGTGGAGCTGAGGGGATTCGAACCCCTGACCCCTTCCATGCCATGGAAGTGCGCTACCAGCTGCGCCACAGCCCCGATCGGATCCCACCATACCGTCGCGCCGCCCGAGGCGGCCCGGCGAGCGCGAGACAAGCGCGTCAGGGCACTGGTGGGACCCCGAGGCCGGCGGTGACGGCGTGTTCGGCCAGCCGCCACCCGAAACGGCCCTCCTCGACCCGCGACCAGCCCGCGTTCGGCAGCCCGCCGAGCACGTGGCGGGCCCGCATCGGGATGCCGAGCAGCAGGTCGATGAGCGAGCGGGCGGTCCCGCCGTGGGTCACGGCCAGCACGATCTCCGTCGAGGGCCCGTCGAGCAGTGGCGATACGGCGAGCAAAGCCCGGGCCGCGACCTCGCCGTAGGTCTCTCCCCCGCCGCGGCGCAGCTGCTCGCGGTTGCCGTTGATCCAGTCGGCGTGCTCCTGCGGGAACACCGCTTTCACCTCGTCGAGGGTCAGGCCTGCCCAGCCGCCCACGTCGATCTCGCGAAGCCGATCGTCGAGCACGACCTGCTGGCCGGTCAGCTCGGCAACCGCCGCTGCCGTCTCGACCGCCCGCGAGGAATCCGAGGAAACGATGGTCACCGGGCAACGCGCGGCAATCAGCGGCGCGACCTGGGCGGCCTGCGCGCGTCCGACCTCATCGAGCGGCACGTCGACTTGGCCCTGGAACCGGCCCGTCGCATTGTGAGCCGTGCGCCCATGGCGAAGCAGCAGCAGCTGCCGGCTCACTCCCCGGAGGCGGCGGCAGCCGGGACCGGTGAGGTCACCGTGGCCCGGGCCGCGTCCGCGTCAACGAACGGCAGCTGCGGGCAGTCCTTCCACAGCCGCTCCAGCGCGTAATACTCGCGCTCCTCGGCGTGCTGGACGTGCACCACGACATCCCCGAAGTCGAGCAGCACCCAGCGCCCCTCGCGCTCACCCTCCCGCCGGACGGGCTTGACCCCCACTTCGCGCATCCGAAGTTCGATCTCATCGACGATCGAGCTGACCTGGCGCTCGGTCGGGGCGCTGGTCAGCACAAACGTATCGGTGATGGCGAGGCGGTCGGCGACGTCGAGAACGGTGACGTCGGTCGCGAGCTTGTCGGCTGCGGCCTGCGCCGCGACCATAGCGAGTTCAACGGCGGCGGGGGCAGCGGGCACAGGCGACTCCATCGGTTCGAAACGGGTTCTCTCGGTTGAACCCTGAAGCCAGGGTGGCACATTCCGTCAGACTTCGTCGCGGTACAGGTGGCGCTTGTCGACATAGCGCACGACGGGATCGGGCACGAGGTACCAGATCGGGGCCCCACGCTGGACCCGCGCCCGGCAGTCCGACGACGAGATGGTCAGCGCCGGGATCTCCACCGTGCTGACCGCACCCTGGGGAAAGCGCTCGTCAAGAGCGAGCTCGTACCCAGGCCGGGAGACCCCCACGAAGTGGGCCATCGAGAACAGTTCCGGGGCGGAGTGCCAGTCCAGGATCTGGGCCATGGCGTCGGCGCCGGTGATGAAGAACAATTCCGCGCCGGGCCGGAGATCGCGCAGCTCGCGCAGCGTATCGATGGTGTATGTGAGCCCCGGGCGATCGATGTCGAGCCGGCTGACCGAGAATCTGGGGTTGGTCGCGGTCGCCAGCACCGTCATCAGATAGCGGTCCTCGGCGCTCGAGACTTCCCGCTCGGTCTTCTGCCAGGGCTGCCCGGTCGGCACGAAGATGACCTCGGAGAGGTCGTAGAGCGCCGCCACCTCGCTGGCCGCGACCAGGTGACCGTGATGGATGGGGTCGAACGTGCCGCCCATCACGCCGATGCGCTCGCCCACTGACCCGGTTCGCACCGTACCTAGCGAAGTGCTCCGCACTTACGTCGGGAGCAGGCGCTGCACGAATTCGGCGAGCTGCTCCACGTTGCGGCACTCGACCATCTCGTCGAAGAGCGGCTCGTAGGTCTTCGTCGCCGAATCGCCGGAGCCCCAGTACGTCCGCGGCTCCGGGTTCAGCCAGTACGCGTGGCGCGCTTCCTTGACGAGCCGGCGCACGGTCGGCGCAGCCGCCGAGCGGTGGTTGTTACGCGCGTCGCCGAGCACGAGCAGCGAGGTCTTGGGCGTGATCGCGTCGGGGTAGCGGTCGGCGAAGACCTCGAACGCGTGGCCGTAATCGCTGTGACCGTCGAACCAGACAAGGTCGGCGTTCTGGGCGATGCGGGCCATCGCGTCGCTGATGTCGACCGAACGCAGGTAGTCGGTCACCTCGTCACAGGTGTCGATGAAGGCGAACGCCCGCACCTTCGAGAACTGCTCGCGCAGCGCGTGGGTCAGCATCAGCGTGAAGTGGGCGAACGAGCTCACCGAGCCCGAGACGTCGCAGAAGACCACCAGTTCCGGCTTGTGGGGCTTGTGGGGCTTGTGCTTGGTCTCCAGCGGCACCCCACCGGTGGCGAGCGACGCCCGGACGGTGCGCCGGAAGTCGAGCTTGCCGGCGCGGCCCAGGCGGCGCTTGGCAGTGAGCCGGGTGGCGAGCCGGCGAGCCAGCGGCTGCACCTGGCGGCGCAGCTCGATCAGGTCGTTGCGCGACGCGCGCAGGAAATCCACCTGATCGGTGAGCGGCTTCACCGCGCTGCGCGTGACGGATTCCACGCCCTTGGTCTCCGCCAGCCGGCGCCGGACCTCGCTCTCGACGGCCTCCTCGAAGGCCTTGATGCGGTCGGCGATCGTCTGGCGCGCGACCTTCTCGGCGAGTCCGCCGCGCTCCTGGTCGCCCATCATGGCCGCCAGCAGCGACGCGATAAGCGTCTCCGGGGAGAGGGCGCGCAGCACCCGGTAGGCGAAGTAGGACTGGCGGCCGGCCGGCGAGTCGGTGCGCCCGAGGCTGCTGACCGCGGCCCGGGCGAAGCGCCGGATCGCGTCCTCATCGCCGTCGAGCAGCAGGTCACGCAGCTGATCGCGCATGGCCTTCGACAGATCCGCGGCGTCCATGGGCTCGCCGTCACCGTCACCACCGGCGCCGCCCGCCTCCTCGTCGGCAACCCCGTCGCCGATCTTGGGCGGAAACCACAGGTCGAAGAGGGTGTCGAACGTCGGCCGATGAGCCGCTCGCTTGCACGCCGTCGCCGCGAACGCGGCGCGCAGGTGCTCGCGCTGAATGATGTCGACCTTGCCCAGCGCCCGCATCGCGTCAACGGTCTCGGCCGTGCTCACCGGGATTCCCGCGGTGCGCAGCGCACCCGCGAACTCGACGGTGCGGTCGAGCAGGCTCATGAGAGCTTGAGCTGGCTGATGGCGCGTGCCTGATCGCTGGCGTGCTTGAGCACGACACCCAGGGTGCTGCTGACGGCCTCCTCGTCAAGGGTGTTGAGGCCGAGGGCCAGCAAGGTGTGCGCCCAGTCGATCGATTCGGCGACCGAAGGGGCTTTCTTCAGCTCCATCGCCCGCAGCGCCCGGACCGTACGGACCAGCTGCTCGGCCAATTCCTCGGGCAACTCCGGCACGCGCGCCTTGACGATCGCCTTCTCGCGCTCGGCACCCGGGTAATCGATGTAGAGGTAGAGGCAGCGCCGCTTGAGGGCCTCGGAAAGCTCGCGGGTGGCGTTGGAGGTCAGGACCACGAACGGGCGCCGCTCGGCCTCGATGGTGCCCAGCTCCGGGATGGTCACCTGGAAGTCCGAGAGCACCTCCAGCAGCAGGCCCTCGACCTCGACGTCAGCCTTGTCGGTCTCGTCGATGAGCAGCACGGTCGGCTCGGTGCGCCGGATGGCCGTCAACAGCGGCCGGGAAAGCAGGAATTCTTCGCTGAAGATGTCGTCGTGCGTGTCGCCCCAGTCGGCGTCTCCGCCGGAGGCCTGGATGCGCAGCAGCTGCTTCTTGTAGTTCCACTCGTACAGCGCGCGCGCCTCGTCCAGGCCCTCGTAGCACTGCAGGCGCACCAGCTCCGACTGCGTGGCGGTGGCGACGGCCTTGGCCAGCTCGGTCTTTCCGGTGCCCGCCGGCCCCTCGACCAGGAGCGGCTTACCCAGCCGATCGGCCAGGAAGACGGTGGTGGCGATCGCGTCGTCAGCGAGATAGCCGGCGGCTGCCAGCCGGTCGCGAACGTCGGCCACGTCACCGAACACGGGGAATTGCTGCACGGGCTACTCCGAGGATTTGGCGCCATCGCGGTGCTGCGAATAGTTCAGTCTTTCATGCGACCCGCGTGAAATGTCAGACAGTGCCAAAGCAGCCCCCGCGGGCGGGGAATGACCTGGCCTGGGGCGACTTGTGACTGTTGATGAATCCTCGAACGAGTAGGGGCAAAGCATGAACGTGGCATATCTCGGTATGGGCCGCATGGGGCGGCTCACCGCGGTGCACATCCTGGACGCCGGGCACGAGCTGACGGTCTGGAATCGCACTCCCGGCAAGGCGGCTGAGCTCGTCGAACGCGGCGCGAAGGAAGCGCGCAGCATCGCGGAGGCGGTCGCCGGTGCCGACGCGGTGGTGCTCATGCTGTTCGACGGCGGCAGCGTGACGGAGGTGCTCGAGCAGGTCGCGGCCGGGGCACCCGCCGGGACCCTGGTCATCGACAACACGACGACCGGTCCTGACGCGGCCAGTCCGGATCGGCGCGAAGGCCAGCGAACTCGGGCTGCGCTACGTCGACGCGCCGGTCGTCGGGAGCCTGCAGCCCGCGCGCGACGGCACGCTCGGCGTCGTGGTCGGCGGAAGCGACGACGACGTGGCGGCGGCCCTTCCGCTGCTGGAACTGTGGGCCGCACCGGACCGGATCCGCCACCTCGGCCCGGTCGGGTCAGGCAACGCGCTCAAGGCCGTCATCAACATGTGCCTCGGGATCGCGATGGCGGGAGTCGGCGAGGCCATGCGGCTCGGCGCCGAACTCGCCCTGCCGCCGGATGTGGTCCTCGACTCTCTGGAGGCGGGCCCCTTCGGCTTCAGCGTCAAGCAGAAGCGCGGGATGCTGGCCACCGGCGACTTCACCCCCGCGTCGTTCTCGCTGGACCTGCTGGCCAAGGACCTGCAGGTGGCACTCGACGCAGCGGGCGACGCCGCCGGCGAACTCACCCTCCTTCGCGACAGTCTCGACCTGGCTCGTGGGGCTTCGAAGGCCGGTCATGGCGACGACGACTACTCGGCCATGGCGGGCTACCGCGCCGGAGAGTTCCCGCGCTAGGTGTCGCTGGGAGGCGCTGCCTCGTGTGCCGCGGAGAGCAGGTGCGTCGCCAGCAGTTGCTGGGCCCGCTCGGCCAGCCGGTGCTCGGCGCGCTCCACGACCTTGTCGACGTTGCGTGCGATCCAGAAGGCCATCGCGGCGAGGGGCAGTTCGAGCAGGAAGGCGAACAGCAGCGCCTGGGTGACGGCCCAGGTGCCGTCGGAGGTCATGACGTCGAACCAGGCGTCGACCAGGAGCAGTGTCGCCGTGGCGACCGCCGGTAGCTGTACCTGCCGCCGGCCCTTCCAGGCGAACAGCGCCGTGCGCGCCAAGGCGAAGAGCAGCAGCACGTCGAAGCCGACCCACGCCAGGTTGTAGTGCTGGTCGGTGGAGCGCTCCGGAAGCGCGAAACCCAGGAAAATGATCCACGGGACGATCGCGATCGCGGCCGCGGAAAACACCGGAGCCACCCATCGCGGGGCGGTGCGACGGACTCCGAGCGGTACGGCGGCGATGAACGAGACGACCTCCTCGACCTCTTCGGGGGTGGAGTCGTTGTCCAGCAGGCCGGCGACGGCACCGGCGGCCACATCGGAGTCGACCGTCCGCGGCAGGGGCGGGATCAGCGCCGGCGGCGGCTCTACCGGCTGCTCGACCTGCTCGAGCGGCTCGACCGGTTCCTTCGCGTCCGCCATGCACGCCCCCGTCGGCTACTCGCGGATGTGCCCGTCTCCGGTCACCACCCACTTCGTGGAGGTCAGCTCCGGCAGGCCCATCGGACCACGAGCATGCAGCTTCTGGGTGCTTATGCCCACCTCTGCACCCATACCGAACTGCTCACCATCGGTGAAGCGGGTGGAAGCGTTGACCATCACCGCCGCACTGTCGCACCCGGCGACGAAAGCGCGCGAGGCCGCGAGTGAGCGAGTGATGATCGCCTCGGTGTGTCCGCTCCCCCACGTGCGGATGTGCTCCAGCGCCTCGTCCAGCGTGCTGACGATCGCCGCGGCAATGTCGAGCGAGAGATACTCCTCGGCCCAGTCGACGTCCTTGGCGGGAACGACGGCCGGATCGAAGGCCTGCACCGCCGGATCGCCATGCACCGTCACGCGAGCCGCACTCAAGGCGGGCAGCAGGAGCGCCAGGAAGTCGGGCGCGATCGCCCGGTGGACGAGCAGCGTCTCGGCCGCATTGCAGACGCTCGGACGTGAGGTCTTGGCGTTCAGCACGATGCGCAACGCCATCTCGAGGTCGGCATCCTCATCGACGTAGATGTGGCAATTGCCGACGCCGGTTTCGATGACGGGCACGGTCGACTCCTCGACCACCGTGCGGATGAGCCCGGCGCCGCCGCGAGGAATGATCAGATCCACGATGCCGCGCAGCCGCAGCAGCGCCTTCACCGACGCGTGGTCGGCCCCCGGCACCAGGTTCACGATGTCGGCCGCAAGCCCGGCGCTCTCCGCCGCGGCGCGAAGGACGCCGACCAGTGCGGTATTGCTGTGGTACGCCGATCCGCTCCCCCGCAGCAGCGCTACGTTGCCGCTCTTCAGGCACAAGCCGGCGGCGTCGACCGTCACGTTTGGTCGTGCCTCGTAGACGATCCCGACGACGCCGAACGGCACCCGCACCTGGCGGATCTCGAGCCCGTTGGCCAGCGTGCTGCCCCGCACCACCTCGCCCACCGGGTCGGGCAAGCCGGCCACCTGCCGCAGCCCGTCCGCCATCGCGGAGATCCGTCCAGGGGTGAGGGTGAGCCGGTCGATCATGGCTGCCGAGGTGCCGCTCGCGGCTGCGGCCGCCACATCACGCTCGTTGGCCGCGAGCAGCTCGGCGGCAGCGGCGAGCAGCGCGTCAGCCATCGCATGCAGCGCGGCGTCCTTGACCGTCCTCGTGGCGTTGGCGAGCGCGACCGCGGCGGACTTGGCCCGCAACGCGACCTCGCGCACCGCCGCATCCGGGCCGCCCTCGAGCCCTGCGGACTGCTCCGGCGGGACGCTTTCGGACAGCAAGGACATAGGAGAAGAATACGTTTCACGCCCGCCGCGGTCGCCGGGTTTCCCGATCGGCGAGATCAGGACGGGAAGATCACCAGGTCGTCGCGGTGAACGACCTCCCGGGAGTAGCCCGGACCGAGTTCGGTGGTCGAGCGTCCGAGCATCGCGGGCAGCTCGGAGGCCTCGTAGCCCACCAGCCCGCGCCCGAGCGGCACCCCCGTCGGACCGACGAGCTCCACGGGGTCCCCGGAGGAGAAGTCTCCCTCGACGCCGGTGATGCCGGCTGCCAGCAAGGAGCTGCCCCGCGTCACCAGCGCGTCGACGGCTCCCGCGTCGAGATGCAACCGGCCCCCCGGGGACGACGCGTGAGCGAGCCACTGAAGCCGGGACGGGAGCCGGCCGCCCGCCGGGTGAAACAGGGTGCCGCGGTCCTCACCGGCGAGCAGCGCGGCCAGATCGCTGGCTGAACCGATCACGGCCGCGCAGCCCTCGGACGCGGCGAGCAGGGCGGCGTCGACCTTCATCCGCATCCCCCCGGTGCCGACCGCCGCACTCCCGATCCCCCGGAACGCCGCCCGGCCGAGGTCCGCCGGCGAGCGCACGTCAGACAACCGGCACGCCTGAGGTTGGGTGCGCGGGTTGCGCTCGTAGACCGCGTCGACGTCGGTAAGCAGGATCAGCAGGTCAGCGGCCACCAGGTGGGCGACGAGCGCCGCCAGCCGGTCGTTGCCGCTGAAGCGGATCTCCTCGGTGGCCACCGCGTCGTTCTCGTTCAGCAGCGGGATGACGCCCAGCGCGAGCAACCGCTCCAGGGTGCGCCGGGCGTTGCGGTAGTGCGCGCGGCGGATGACGTCCTCGCTGGTCAGCAGCACTTGTCCGACCGACTTCGCGTGCCGGCCGAAGCTCGCCGCGTAGCGCTCGGCAAGCAGCAACTGGCCGACGCTGGCGCACGCCTGCAGCGTCGCGAGATCGCGCGGGCGGCGCGACAGGCCCAGCGGGGCGATGCCGGCGGAGATGGCACCGCTCGACACCAGGATGATCTGGCGGGTCTGAGCGGCGAGCACGTCGACCAGGGCATCGACCCGTGCCGCGTCCAGGCCACCGGCGGCGGTGGTGAGCGAGGACGAACCGACCTTGACGACCACCCGACGCGCGTTGGCGACGAGCGGGCGGGTCACGGGGCCTCGAGGTCGGCCGCCTCGCGCTCCTCATAGGGGGTGTGACGCTCGAGGAACTCCGCATGCCGCTGCTCGCGGCTCTTGCGGACCTGGGTCGCGACCCGGCTGTCGGTGCCACGGGGGCCGGCCGTCGCCTCGGCGAGGGTCGGCTCCCAGTCGAACGTGACGTCGCCGATGCTCACCTCGGCGCCGGCCTCGGCACCGAGCTTGGCCAGCTCCGCCTCGACCCCGAGCTTGGCGAGCCGGTCGCCGAGGAAGCCGATCGCCTCCTCGTTGGTGAAGTCGGTCTGGCGGACCCAGCGCAACGGCTTGCGACCGTCGACCCGGTACTGCTGCTTGCCCACCGCCGTGACGCTGAACTCGCGTCCGCCCACGGGGGCAGGACGCAGCACGATCCGGGTGGGTTCGGACGGCACGTTGTCGCTGCGGTAGCGCTCGACGAGCTCCGCGAGCCGCAACGTCAGGCCGCGCAGCCCTTCATGGCTCGCCGCGCTGATCTCGTGCACCTCGAGCCCACGGGCCTCGAGGTCGGGGCGCACGAGGTCAGCGAGCTCGCGGGCTTCCGGGACGTCGATCTTGTTCAACGCGACGAGGCGCGGCCGGCCGGTGAGGCCACCACCGCCGTACGCGTTCAGCTCGGCCTCCAGCGCATCGAGATCGCTCAGCGGATCACGGCCGGGGTCGAGCGTGGCGCAATCCAGCACGTGAACCAGGACGCTGCAGCGCTCGACGTGGCGCAGGAACTCCAGGCCCAGTCCCTTGCCCTCGCTGGCGCCCGGGATCAGCCCCGGGACGTCGGCGACGGTGAACGACGCGTGGTCACCCGCCGAGACGACGCCGAGGTTGGGCACGAGCGTCGTGAACGGGTATTCGGCGATCTTCGGCCGGGCCGCCGAGATCGCGGCGATCAGCGACGACTTGCCCGCGCTCGGAAAGCCCACGAGTGCCACGTCGGCGACGCTCTTCAGTTCGAGAACGACGTCCTTGACCTCGCCCGGCTCGCCGAGCAGCGCGAACCCGGGCGCGCGGCGGCGGGGCGATGCGAGGGCCGCGTTGCCGAGCCCGCCGGCACCGCCGGCAGCCAGCACGTAACGGGTGCCGGTGCCCATCAGGTCGGTGAGCTGCTCGCCGGTTTCGGCGTCGACGACGACGGTGCCGTTCGGCACGTGCAGCACCAGGTCGGAACCCTCGGCACCGGAGCGGTTGCTGCCCTGGCCGGGCTTGCCCGAGGTGGCGCGCTGGTGGGGATGGAAATGGAAGTCCAGCAGGGTCGCGACGGCGGGGTCGACCTCGAGGATCACGTCGCCGCCGCGACCGCCGTTACCGCCGTCTGGACCGCCGAGCGGGATGAACTTCTCGCGGTGGACGCTGGCGCAGCCGTGACCCCCGTTTCCGGCAGCCACATGCAGGATGACGCGATCAACGAAGCTGGGCACTGGAATCCAACCTGCAGTGACGCGCGCGAGCGGGCCGGGCGCGAATGGCCCGGCCGGCGACGCTAGGCGCCGGCCCCGACGGGAGCGTCGGCTTCGGCAGCCTGCTCGGTGAGGATGTTGACGACGCGGCGGCCCCGCTTGGTGCCGAACTGGACGTATCCCGCAGCGAGCGCGAACAGGGTGTCGTCCTTGCCGCGGCCGACCAGGTCGCCGGGGTGGAAGTGGGTGCCGCGCTGGCGGACGATGATCTCGCCGGCGTTGACCAGCTGGCCGCCGTAACGCTTCACGCCGAGGCGCTGAGCGTTGGAATCACGACCGTTGCGCGAGGAGCTGGCGCCCTTCTTGTGTGCCATCTCGTCAGCCCTTCTCGCTCGTGGCGGCGGCAGCAGTGTCAGTCCCACTGACGGTGTCAGTGTCAGTCCCACTGACGGTGTCACCGTCGATGCCGGTGACGCGCAGCCGGGTGTACTTCTGGCGGTGACCCTGGCGCGTGTGCTGGCCCGACTTGTTCTTGAACTTGTGGATGCGGATCTTCGGACCCTTCTCCAGCCCGAGGATCTCCGCCGTCACCGAAACACCGGCGAGCGCCGCCGCGTCAGTGGTGACCGTGGTGCCGTCAACCAGCAGGAGGGCGGGCAACGTCACGGAATCGCCGGTCTCGCCGGGGACCAGCTCGACATTGAGCTCGTCGCCGACGGCCACCTTGTGCTGCTTACCTCCGGTGCGCACGACCGCGTACACCGATTCACCTACCTCGCTGGACTGGAAACTCGCAAAATCTTGGGTGCCCGGGACGGACGCTTCCCATGCCCCTGGGACACGACTGCTCATCGTATCGGAATCGGTCCTGGAAAGTTCACTCCACCAGGACGTCCGCCGAATGCGCCTCGGCGGCTTCCGCGGCGTCGACAGCCTCAGCCGGCTCCTCTGGCTCAGCAGCTTCGATCGCCTCCGCCGCTTCGTCGACCTCGCTGGGCGCCGATCCGTTGGTGGACGGTGCATCGTCATCCGCCGTGCCGTTGGGGATCTCGTTGCCGTCCTCGTCGAGGGGACGCGGCAGCGGGGGGCGCGGGATGGGCTTTGGCTTGGGTTTGATGCCCCCCAAGCCCGGCAGCTCGATGGTGTGGCCGCGCCCGCCGCAGGTGGGACACGGTTCGCTGTAGGCCTCGAGCAACCCCTGGGCGACCCGCTTGCGGGTCATCTGCACGAGTCCGAGGCTCGTCACCTCCGCCACCTGATGCTTGGTGCGGTCGCGGCCCAGGCACTCGGTGAGCCGGCGAAGCACCAGCTCACGGTTGCTTTCGAGGACCATGTCGATGAAGTCGACAACGATGATCCCGCCGACGTCGCGCAGCCGCAGCTGGCGTACGAGCTCCTCAGCCGCCTCCAGGTTGTTCTTGGTGACGGTCTCCTCGAGGTTGCCGCCCTTGCCGGTGAACCGGCCGGTGTTGACGTCAACCACGGTCATCGCCTCGGTGCGGTCGAAGACCAGCGAGCCACCCGACGGCAGGTACACCTTGCGGTCGAGGGCCTTCAGCAACTGCTCGTCGACGCGCGACTCGGCGAACACGTCACCGCTCGACTCCTGGCGCAGCCGGGGCAGCAGATCAGGGGCGACGCTCGAGACGTAGCCGTTGATCAGCTCCCACTCGGCCTCGCCCTGGACCACGAGCTCGGCGAAATCCTCGTTGAAGATGTCGCGGATGACGCGCACGACCAGGTCGGGCTCGGCGTAGAGCAGGCTCGGCGGCGACGCCTTGGTCGACTTTTTCTGGATGGCGTCCCACTGCGCCGCGAGGCGCGTGATGTCGCGGGAGAGCTCGTCCTCGCTCGCACCTTCGGCCGCGGTGCGCACGATGACGCCCGCGTCCTCGGGGGTGATCTTCTTCAGGATGCTGCGCAGCCGGGTGCGCTCGCTGTCGGGCAGCTTGCGGCTGATGCCGGCGCTGCCTCCGTCCGGTACGTACACCATGTAGCGGCCGGGCAGGCTGACCTGGCTGGTGAGCCGGGCACCCTTGTGCCCGATCGGGTCCTTGGTGACCTGCACGACGACGGCCTGGCCGGCCTTCAGCGCCTGCTCGATCTTGCGGGGCTTGCCTTCGAGGCCGCTGGCGTCGTAGTTGACCTCGCCGGCGTAGAGCACGCCGTTGCGGCCCTTACCGATGTCGACGAACGCCGCCTCCATGCTGGGCAGCACGTTCTGCACACGTCCTAGATAGACGTTGCCGGCGTAGGACGCGGAGCTGGCGCGGGTCACGTAGTGCTCAACCAGCACATCGTCTTCGAGCACCGCGATCTGGGTGCGCTCGCCGGCATTGCGCACGACCATCACGCGGTTGACGGACTCGCGGCGGGCCAGGAACTCGGCTTCGGTGACCAGGGGAACCCGGCGCCGGCTGGTGTCGCGGCTTTCGCGGCGGCGCTGACGCTTGGCTTCGAGCCGGGTGGAGCCGCTGACGCCGCGGATCTCATCGTCCGACGAGCGACCGCTAGGGGCGCTCGAACCCTCGTCGTCCTCGCTGCCGGCCGGACGACGGGGACGACGCTGGCGGGTACGCCGGCGGCGGACGGACCCGGCCTCCTCGGACTCCCCTGCCTCGCCACCTTCCGATGACTCGCCGTCAGGCGCTGCTCCGGCGCCATCGGCCTGGGCTGCGGCTGGGGCGTCTCCCGCGGCTGCCGACTCGTCGCCGGACTCACCGTCCTCGGCGCTGTCAGTGGACTCGCTGCCGTCGTCCTCACGGACCCGGCCGCGCCCACGGCGGCCACGCCGCCGGCGGCGGCGCGGGGCGTCGCTGCCACTGTCGGCCGAATCGCCGGCATCGCCGGCCTCGTCCGAATCCGCGACGTCAGCCTCGGTGTCCTCCACCTGATCCCGCACGTCAGCGCCGGACGCTGGGCGGTCGGCGTGTTCAAGGTCGACCCGGGGGGCTCCGAAGGTGACGGCGAGCGGGTCGGGCGCCTGAAAGGTGACGACGGGGGCCGCGCGGCGCCGCGATCGGCGGGCCGGCTTGGGCTCGGCAGCCTCCTCAGCCGCAACTTCATCGATGACGAACTCGGCTGCGGCCTCGGCGATGGTTTCTTGCTCGGCGACCTCTGCCGCCAGTTCTTCGGCTACCGCCTCCGCGACGCTCTCGTCGGCCGCTTCGGTCGCTTGGGTCGCATCGGTCGCGGACTCGACGGGCGGCGGCGCTTCGGGTGGGGTAGCCACCGGAGCCGGTTCGGGCGCCGGTGCTCCCACCGGCCGGCTGGCCGCACGCCGGCGGCGGGGCCGCACGGCGGGCGCTGCCGGGGATTCGGATGACGAAGCCGGGGGCGCTGATGCAGCGGCCCCGGTCGCGTCGATGCTGATGTTGTCGCTGGTCTCGTCGATCAAGTTATTAAGCCTTTCGACCCCCGGGCGCGTGGTGCTCGCGTCCGCGCAGGGATCCGCTCAGGCGCTGACGGGGATCGTCAGCGCTCCTGCGACGCCACTGATGAGCTCACAACACTGCCGGCTGCCCTATCGGCCGCGAGTGGATCAATGATCGACCCGTCCTCCAACAGTCGGCCCTGCGCCACCCTCGTCACCAGGGACGAGATCGGCACCGGCAAACCAGCCACGGCACTCAAGGCAGCCACAACGTCATCGGGTCGTACAACGGGCGTCGTCTGCTGTACGACCACCCTGAGTATCGCACACGACGCCGCCGCAACCGGCGATGACACCCGAGGGGGCCCCGCAGCACCCTCACTCGCGCGGTCCACGATCAAGGCACTGACCAGCGCCGCTCGCACGTCGATCGTCCGCCGGCCGTCCTTGGTGAGCCGCTCGACCGGCGCGGCGTCAGCGGCGAGTAGCCCGTCGACGGCGGGCCGCAGCTGTGCGTCATCGATGCCATGCAGGACCAGTTCCCACACCGACGCGTCGATACGCTCGGCGAGCTTTCCGGTGCCCGCCGCCGCCGTGACGGCCTCGAGCACGTCGATGCCCGGCGGAAGGGCCGCATCGAGATCGCGCGCCAGTTGGCCGGGCTCACGCTGCCCGGCGAGCGCGAGTTCGACGTACTCGGCCTCGCTTGCCGCGCCCGTCGGTGCTGCACCAGCCCATGACACCCGCGGGTGCGCGGTGAACCCCGACGAGTACGCCATCGGAATGCCCGCCCGCCGGATCGCCCGCTCGAACGCGCGGGCCACATCGCGATGGGACGCGAAACGCAGCCGGCCACGTTTCGCGAAACGCAGCCGCACCCGGACGACCACCTCGGTCGGGCGACCGGTGATATCGGGCTGGCGTTTGGCGGTGCTCAACTCGAGGCCCAGCTCTGAGACGCTTGCGCCCCGGTCGGCCGCCTCACCTAGTTCGTCACGGGAGTCGGCGTCAGCGGCAGCAAGGTGCGTCCGGTCGGACCGGTCTCGATCGCGGTGCCCATCGTCGGGCAGACACCGCAGTCGAAGCAGGGCGACCAGCGGCAGTCGTCGATCTCGCGCTCGTCGAGCGCTTCCTGCCAGTCCGACCAGAGCCACTCCTCGTCGAGGCCGGAATCGAGGTGGTCCCACGGCAGCACTTCGGATCGGGTGCGCTCGCGCGTGGTGTACCAGTCGACATCGATACCGACCGCCTCGGCGGCCTCCATCCAGCGCTCGTAGGAGAAGTACTCGCTCCACCCGTCGAACCGGCCGCCGCGGCGCACCACCTCGGCCACCACAGCCGACACCCGACGGTCGCCGCGCGAGAGCAGGCCTTCGATGATTCCGGGCTTGCCATCGTGGTAGCGGTAGCCGATCGAGCGGTCGCGGCCGATCGCGTCGCGCAGCAGCTGCAGCCGGCGGTCGGTCTCGTCCGCGGCGAGCTGGGCTGCCCACTGGAACGGGGTGTGCGGCTTGGGCACGAAGCCCCCGATGGACACCGTGCACCGGATGTCACGCCGGCCGGTCGCCTCACGCCCGGCGCGGATCACGGACTTGGCGAGCTGCGCGATCTGCAGCACGTCCTCATCGGTCTCGGTGGGCAAGCCGCACATGAAGTAGAGCTTCACCGCGGTCCAGCCGGCCTCGTAGGCCGTGGTGACGGTCTTGATGAGGTCGGCCTCGGTGACCGTCTTGTTGATGACCTTGCGCAACCGCTCCGATCCACCCTCGGGGGCGAAGGTCAGGCCGGACCGGCGACCGCCGCGCGAGAACTCCTCCGCGAGCGTGATGTTGAACGCGTCGACCCTGGTCGAGGGCAGCGAGAGCGAGGTCTGGGTGCCCTCGTAGCGATCGGCAAGGCCCTTGGCGATCTCACCGATCTCGGAGTGATCAGCGGAGGACAGGCTCAGCAGCCCGACCTCCTCGTAACCTGTTGCGGCCAGTCCGGCGGCGACCATCTCCCCGATACCGGTGATGCTGCGCTCGCGTACCGGGCGGGTGATCATGCCGGCCTGGCAGAACCGGCACCCTCGCGTGCAGCCGCGGAAGATCTCGACGCTCATCCGCTCGTGGACGCTCTCGGCCAGCGGCACCAGCGGCTGCTTCGGGTACGGCCAGGCGTCGAGATTGGAGACGGTGTGCTTGGCCGGTCGGCGCGGAACGTCGGCGCGGGTCGGCGCGATGCGGGCGATCCGGCCGTCGGCGGCGTAGTCGACGTCGTAGAACCGGGGCACGTAGGCGAGGCCGCGGCGGGCCAACTCGACGAGGGTGTGCTCGCGGTCCCAGCGTTCGGACTTGGCGACGCGCAGCACCTCGGTGATCCCGAGCACCGCCTGCTCGCCGTCGCCCAGCACGACGGCGTCGAGGAAGTCGGCGATCGGCTCGGGGTTGAACGCCGCGTGGCCGCCCGCGATGACGAGCGGGTGCTCGCCGGTACGGTCGCGCGACTGCAGCGGGATCCCCGCGAGCTCCAGCGCGACCAGAAAGTTGGTATAGCCCAGCTCGGTCGAGAAGCTCATGCCCAGCACATCGAACGCGCTCACCGGGCGGTGACCCTCGACCGTGAACTGCCCGATGCCGTTCTCGCGCATGAGCGCCTCGAGATCCGGCCAGACGCTGTAGGTGCGTTCGGCAAGGACGCCGGGCAGCTCGTTCAACACCTCGTAAAGGATCATGACGCCCTGGTTGGGCAGGCCGACCTCGTAGGCGTCCGGATACATCAGGCACCACCGCACATCGGCGGCGTCCCAATCCTTCCGCTGCGCGTTGAGCTCGCCGCCGACGTACTGCACGGGCTTGCGGACCTTGGGCAGCAGCGGCTCGAGGCGCGGCCATACAGATTCGACCGGCATGGGTCGAGGGTAGCCGGATCGCGCTGCCGGCCGCAGTCTCCGACCGGTCGCCGCCGATCTCAGCCAGCGCAGCTACCGGCCGGAGCGGCCGGTTTCGGGGTCAGGCCGAGCTGCCAGGACAGGAACGGGAGCGAATCGCGGAAGGCCTTTTCCCACAGGCGGAAGTCGTGGCCTTCGCCGGCCACCTCCTTGGAGCAGGTGAAGATGCCGGCGCTCGTCGCCAGCGGGACGAGCGTGCGCTGTGCCGCGAGCGGCCCGCTGTCGTCGGTGCCGACCTCGAACCAGCCGCCGGTATTGGCAAAGCGCTGATGGCGCAACAGATACAGCGGGTCGTGCTGGTCGTAGGCAGCCTGGGAACCGCCGAAGAGGGCTCGGATGGTCGCCGGCGGATCCACGGTCTCCCCGACGGTCGGGCTGGTGAGCCCCGCGTAGTCGGCGAACGCCGTGAACTCGTCGGGGTGGCGCAAGGTCAACATGATCGAGCACAGCCCGCCCTCCGACAGCCCCGCCAGGGCGAGCGAATTCCTAGCGGTGGAGGCGTTGAAGTGCGTGCGCATGAACGTCGGCACGTCGACCGTCAGGTACGTTTCCGCCTGCCCGCGGGGGCTGTTCACGCACTCGGTGTCGTTGCTGAACGAGCCGTTCTGGTCAGGCATCACGATGAGCGGCGCGAGCCCATGGTGGGCATCGGCGAACTCCCGCGCGGTGACGTCGGCCATTGCGGCGCGGGTCCAGTCCGACGGCTGACCAGGAATCCCCGCGAGCAGTTCGATGACGGGAAGCTTGATCTTCTCGTTCGCGACCCAGCTGGGCGGGACCCAGACGAACGCGTCACGGCCGACGAAGTGCGACTCCTTGCCCGGAATCGGGACCTCGATGGTGAAGCCGTGAGCTGGGAGCGCCCCGCCGTGCTCCTTGCGCGCCCGGGCCCGGATGGCCTCGAGCTGCCGGAGGCTCACCTGGTTCTGAGCATCGACCCCGAAGAGCGATCCAAGGGTCGGGTAGTACTGGTACTGCTTGTTGATCAGCGTTGCCGCCATAGCTGCGGACAGGAACACCGACAGGAGCGAGACGGCCCGCCGCCAGTTGCCAAAGCGGGTCCAGCCGATCACGCCGACGACGCCGGCCAGCAGCACCAGCCCGACCCAGAGGTAATACGAGTTCGGGAACTGGTGCGGGATCAGCGCCAGCCCGTCGACAAGTAGCGCCACGAGCCCGACCAGCGCCAGGGTGATGGGCAGGCCGTAGATCACCTGCCGCTCCCACACGCCGTCCTTCCAGCGGAAGGAGAGCAGCGTGGCGCCAAGACCCAGGATGACGATCACGATCGGGGTCGGGCCGCTGATCAGCGAGATCGACGCGACGGACGTGACTCATCCGCCCTTTCCGCAAGGGGGCGCTGAGCACGCCTCCATCAGGCGGCCGGCGATCACGGCGGGAGCTCTACCGCGTCGTCGTGCCCGCGAAAAGCTGAACTGCGCTCCGGGCTGCGCAGCCGCACATTCTCCACCAAGCCGACGGCCGCGAGATTGGCGAACATGGCCGAGCCGCCGTAGGAAATGAACGGCAGCGGCAAGCCGGTGACGGGCATGATCCCGAGCGTCATGCCGATGTTGACGACGATCTGGACCGCGAACCAGACCACGACGCCGACGCAGATCAGCGTGCCGAACCGGTCGCCGGCTCGCTGCCCGATGGACAGCGAGCGCCACAGCACGATGCCGAGCAGCGCGATGATGACCGCGCATCCGACGAAGCCGAGTTCCTCACCGGCGACGGTGAAGACGAAGTCCGTCTTCTGCTCCGGGACGAACTGGCCTTGGGTCTGCGAGCCGGCGAACAGCCCGCGTCCGAGCAGGCCGCCGTGGGCGTTGGCGATCAGCGCCTGCTGCACGTTGTAGCCGATGCTCGAGGTGTGGACCGAGCTGTGCTTGAGGAACTCGGTGAGCCGCGCTTCCTGATAGGGCTTGAGCAGGTGGAACTTCAGGATCGCCGCGCCGAAGCCCACGCCTGAAGCCACCAGCAGCGCCACCCAGCGGGCCGGGGCGCCCGACACCGCCAGCACGCCGACGACCATGACGATCAGCACCATGGTCGTGCCGAAGTCGGGCTGCATCATGACGAGCGTCAGCGGTACGGCGGCGAGCGCCAGCGCCTGCAGCAGCTCCCGGCCTCCCGGGGTGCCCAGCGCTCCCGTCGCTCCCGCGTTGCGCTGCTGGCCCAGGATCAGCGCGAGCCCGACGACGAGGGCCAGCTTCGCCAGCTCCGACGGCTGCAGCTGGAAACCGGCGGGCAGCACGATCCACGACCGCGCGCCGTTGATGGTCGACCCCACGGCGAGGACGGCCGCGAGACCGGCGAGCGACGCGAGGTACACCACTGGCGTGTACGCCCGCACCAGCCGGAAATCGCTGCGAGCCACCAGGACCGCGAGGACCGCGCCGATCCCCACCGTCAGCAGGTGCTTCTTGAGGTAGGCGTACTGATCGAGATGATGGTCGAGCTGGTACTGGCGGGTGGCCGACGCGATCAGCAGCGAGCCGACCACGCACAGCGCCAGCACTGCGAACGCGAGCACCCAGTCCACCCGGCGCCAGGAAATGACGTTGCGTTCGCGGGCTCGTGACGTTGCGGCGCCCGGACCGGAGAGCGGCTCGAGCGTCACCGGCCCGCGGTTCAGCCGCTTGGGCGGGCGGGTGCCGGGCAGCAGGCTCGTCATGGCGCCGTCACCTTCGGCAGCGCTGCGGGCGGCACCGGCAGCAGCGCCGGCCGCCCGACCCCGTACAGACCCTCAAAGACCTTGCGCGCGACGGGTGCCGCGTAGAGCGCGCCCTGGCCGGTGTCCGGGATCGAGACCACGACGACGTACTGGCTGCTGAACGACACGAACCAGGACGAGTCGTTGTGGCCCTGGACTTCTGCGGTACCAGTCTTGCCGCCGATCGGGATCTGGTCGAGCGGGAAGCCCGCGAATGCGCCTGAGGCCGTGCCGCGCCGGGTGACGTCGAGCATCGCGTCGCGGATGTACTGCAGGACGGTCTGGCTCACCGGCAGGTGACCGGCGACCGAAGGCCCGATCTTCTCCACCAGCGAACCGTCAGGGGCAACGATCGCCTTCGCCACCCGGGGGTGGAAGACCGTGCCGCCGTTGGCGACGGCGGCGTAGGCGACCGCGAGCTGCAACGGGCTGACCGACAGGTACTGGCCCTGGCCGATACCGAACATGGTGGCCGCGCCGCCGTTGTAGAGGTAGCCGCTGGTGCAGCCTTCCTGGGCGTACTCGCGCAGCAGTTCGGCTTCAGCGGGGTTGGGATCGTTGGGGTAGCCGGTCTTCGCGCGGGCGCAGTAGGTGGTGCGCATCTGCTTCCAGATCTTCACCTCGTCCGCGCGGTTGATGACCCAGCCACTGCTCTCGGCTGGCAGGTCGATCCCGCTGTCGCGGCCGAAGCCGAACGCCTTGGCCATGTTGGTGAAGTACTCCTTGGGCGGCGCGTACGGTCCACTGCCGTTGCGCAGGCCGCCGTCGGCCAGCCAGGCGTTGTAGGCGAACTGGTCGAAGATGACGTCGCAGGAGATGACGATCGCCTCGTGCAAGCTGATGTTGCCGGCCGCTTCACCCTCGAAGTTGTGGAAGTTCTGGCCGCCGATGTCGATCGACGAGGGGCAGGAGTACGTGCCGTTCAGATCAGCGCCGGCCGCGACGGCGGCCGACAGTGAAACTGCCTTGAACGTCGAACCTGGCGCACCGGTGCTCTGAAAGGCCCGTGAAATAAGGGGATCTCCCGAGGCTGGGCTGGTCAGCGCCGCGTACTCCTTCGTGCTGATGCCGCCGGTGAAGATGGAGGGGTTGTACGTGGGCAGCGAGGCCATGGCGATGACCTGCCCGGTGTGCCAGTCCAGGACGACGCCGCTACCCGTCGTCGCCGGCTTGCCCTGCTGCTGGGCCAGCGTGAGCTCGTTGGCGAGTGACTGCTGGAGCAGGCTCTGCACGCCCGAGTCGAGTCCGAGCACGACCGTGTCGCCGGCCTTCGCCGGGGTCGCCGAGAGGGTTCCCGACACCCGGCCGTAGCGGTCGACCGCCAGCTTCTTCACCCCGGCCGTGCCGCGCAGGTAGCTGTCGTAACTGCTCTCGATGCCGGCCTGGCCGACGAGATCACTCGCGGTGTAGCCGGCCGCCTTGTCGGCCAGCTGCGCCTGGCTCGCCGGGCCCGTGTAGCCGATCTCGTGCGCGGCGAGCGAGCCCTGGGGGTAGACGCGCACCGCCTTGGTGTCGGCCGACACCCCGGGAAAGCGCTCGGGATGCTCGATGACCGACAGCGCCACCTGCGGTGAGACGTTCGTGGCGACGGGGATCGGCTGGTACGGCGAGCCGTTCCAGCACGGCTTGCCGACGGTGCTGGTGCAGATCCGGGTCTGCTCGGTGATCGCTGCCACCGTCGTGTGCAGGACCGCGGCAAGCCGTGCGATCACGGCGCGCCCGGAATCGGCCTGCCGGTCGAGCACGCTGCGGTCAATCGTGATGACGAGTGAGGTCTGGTTGGTCGCGAGCGGCTTGCCCTGATCGTCGACGATGATTCCGCGCGGTGCCTGGCTCACCACCTGACGTACCCGGTTGCCTTCGGCCGTCACCTGGTAGCGGCCGTGCTCGAATACCTGCAGCGACCACAGCCGGAACAGCAGCACGGCGAGGGCTGCGAAGACGATGACCCGCAACACGTTCAGCCGCAACCGTGGATGCGAACGCGGCCCGGCGACAAGCCTCACGGAGACGTCCGGCGGATCCGGCGCTTTCGGCGATCGTGTCGCAACCGCTGGCCGAGCAGCCGGCGGGTGAGCGGATACACGATCGGCGCGAGCAGCAGCCCGTACACCAGTCCCGCCAGGCAGCGCGTCGCGAGCAGCATGCCGGCCGCCCGGTCATCGCCGACGAACGCACCGGTGAGCGCGAAGAGCAGCGGGGTGACGACACACGCCACCCCGACGGTCACCCACGCGATCGGCAAGCGGTTGGCCCGGGCGGCGGGCAGCATCCCGCACAGGTAGCCCACGACGCAGAGCGCCGCGGCGAGCCGCCCGATCGCGTGGTCGGACAGCGCGTCCGCCGCGAGCCCGATCCCGAAGCCGCTCAGGCACCCTGCGACCGGGCCGGCATAGACCCCCAGCACGGCGACGAGCACGGTCACCAGATCGGCCGGCCCCCACGGCAGCAACGGCAGCACCGTGCGCTGCAGCAGCAGGCCTATCACCAGCAGCAGGACGGCACCGAGCTGGGCCGAGCCGCTGAGGCGTGCCGTCGGCGCCGGCAGCGCCAGGGGCTCGCCGGACGGCGGAGCGAGAGCCAGCCCGATGACGTGACGATCGTCGCGTACCGGCGGCCGGACCGGCCGGCGGGCCGGCGGTGCCGGCGGCGGGGGGCGCCGGCCACCGGGCGCGACGAGGGTCACGGTGCGGCCTTCCCCACGCCCACGATCACGCCGACCAGATCGAGCGAGCCGAACTGGACGTACGGCTTCACCCCCACCTGCTGGGTGAGGCTCCCGGCCTGCGCAGAGGTGCCGAGGTCACCGGCGCCCACCGTGACGCCGATCGGGACCCCGCCCGCGTAGGCCGAGCTGCCGTACGTGACGACCCGCTCCCCCGCCTTCACCGGCAGGGACGGGTCGTAGAGCGTGAACGCCAACCGTCCCGTGGAATCCGAACCGCTGATCGTGCCGAGCGCGCGCGAGGTTTCCAGGCGGGCGCCGATGATGGTGCGCGGATCGTCGGCCAGGCGCACCGTCGAGACGCTCGAGCCCACCCGCACCAGTACCCCGACCAGGCCGTCGGGGTTGATGACGAGCTGGCCGGCGGCGAGCCCGGAGCTGCTTCCGGAGCCGATGTCGACCGTGCGCTCGGTCCCCGTCGTATCGCCCACCGCAATCACGCGCGCGGGGACCAGCTTGAACGACCCGGCAGCCGCGAGCAGCCCGAGCTTCGTGAGCGCGGCCGCCTGCCGGCTCGCCTCGGCGTCGGCCGCCAGCTGGCGGCGCAGCGTGGCGTTCTCGCTCGCCAGGGCATCCGCCCGGCGCTTCTCGGACTGCGCGTCGCCGATCGAGCTGAACGCATTCCGGGCCGGGCGCACCGCGGCCGCGGCGGCACGCTCGACCGGCGAGGCGACGCTGTCGGCGATCCGGCGCAGGCCTCCGCCGCCCTTGCCGGATCCGACGTCGATGGTGATCAGCACGAGCGCGACGACGAGCAATCCAGCCAGCAGCATCCGGGTACGGCGGGTATCACGGCCCATACGCGTCAGGTGGTCTGCGTCTGGCGACAGTCAGGTGGCATCATCGCGGCTCCGGGCTCAGCACCTGCTGCAGCGTCTCGAATTCCTCGATGCACCGGCCGGAGCCGAGCGCGACGGAGCTCAGCGGGTTCTCCGCTATCGAGACCGCCATGCCCGTCTCAGCGCGCAGCCGGTCATCGAAGCCGCGCAGGAGGGCGCCGCCGCCGGTGATGACGATGCCGCGATCCATGACGTCAGCAGCGAGGTCCGGCGGGCACCGGTCGAGGGTGGACTTGACCGCATCGACGATGTCGATCAGCGGCGCTTCCATCGCCTTCCGGATCTCCGGGGCGTCCATGACGATCGTCTTGGGCAACCCGGACACCAGGTCACGCCCCCGGAGCTCGGCGGAAGGCTCGTTCTCGAGCGGGAAGGCCGATCCGATCGCCAGCTTGATCTCCTCGGCGGTGCGCTCGCCGAGCATCAGCGAGTACTCCTTCTTGACGTACTCGATGATCGCCACATCCAGCTCGTCACCGGCGGTGCGAATGGACTGGCCCGCGACGATCCCGCCGAGCGAGATCACGGCCACCTCGGTGGTGCCGCCGCCGATGTCGACGATCATGTTTCCGGTCGGCTCGTGCACCGGGAGGCCGGCACCGAGAGCGGCCGCCATCGGCTCCTCGATGATGTAGCAGCGACGCGCGCCGGCGGCGTACGCCGTGTCCTTCACTGCCCGGCGCTCGACGGCGGTGATGCCCGAGGGCACGCAGATCACGATCCGCGGCTGGGCGAAGCGCCGCCGCCGATGCACCTGCTGGATGAAGTAGCGCAGCATCCGCTCGGTGGTGTCGAAGTCGGCGATGACCCCGTCCTTGAGCGGACGGATGGCCACGATGTTGGCGGGCGTACGCCCGATCATCCGCTTGGCGTTAGCGCCGACGGCGACGATGCCCTGGGTGTTGGTGTTGACCGCGACGACGCTCGGCTCGTTCAGCACGATGCCCCGGCCGCGCACGTAGACCAGGGTGTTGGCGGTCCCCAGATCCACGGCCATATCGCGGCCGATCAACGACAGTGCACGAACCATCGCAGCCTTCCCCCAGGAGTCGGGGGAAGACTAAATCGGGCGGCGAGCCGGAAAGGTGCGACGCGCCAGGGGCGTTACTGGATATTCGGAAAGAAAATCGCTACCTCACGGGCCGCGGACTCCGGCGAATCCGACCCGTGGACCAGGTTCTCGCCGATCTCGAGGGCGAAGTCGCCGCGGATGCTCCCGGGGGCCGACTTGACCGGGTCGGTGGCGCCGATGAGCCCGCGGGCGGCTTCGACCGCGCGGGGCCCCTCGGCGACGAGCGCGACCAGCGGTCCGCCGGTGATGAAGTCGACCAGCTCGCCGAAGAACGGCTTCTCGGTGTGCTCGGCGTAGTGCTTCTCGGCAGTGGCGCGGTCGAGCGTACGCAGCTCGAGCGCGGCAAGGATGAGCCCCTTGCGCTCCAGCCTGGCGACGACCTCGCCCACCAACCCCCGGCGTACACCATCGGGCTTGACCAGGATCAGGGTGCGCTCGGCGGCCACGCCAGAGCTCCTTTCATGAGACGGGAGGCGGCTGCTGCCGCGGGTGCGAGGCTACCGGCACCCGGGCAGTGGCCGCCTCCCGGTTCGAACGTGACCCCTAGGAGGTCGTCTGGTAGGTCTTCACCGTCTTGACGTTCTCGGGGTCACAGTTGAAGACGCCATCGGTCGGCCGGGTGACCGACTTGTCGTAGACGAACCCGGTCGGGGTCAGCTTGACGATGGCGATGCAGGGCGAGGCCTTGGCGCCAAGCGCGGTGCTGTGCGCCGGGTAGAGCCCGCCTGCGGTCCAGTCTGTGTGCTTCTGGGCATGCTCCAGGACGCAGGCCGACGTGAGGTTAGAGCCGCATTCGGTGGCCGACTGGGCCCACAGCAGCCAGGCGCTGAACGACGAGTCGGTGAACGCCGTCAGCTTCGGGTTCGCGACGGCAGCCTTGACGATGCTCTCGGTCTGCTGCAGCACCGGGAACTGGCTGGCGAGCTCGAAAGGCAGCGCCCCGAACTGCACGTAGCTCGGCGGGAACACCGGAGTGGCCTTCGCCGCCGCGACGGCCTGCGGCCCGTAGAACTGGGGGCTGTAGAGGATCCACGACGGGTTGTAGCCGATGTTCTTCATGGCCTGCACGATCGGGCTCGGGTCCTGGGCGGAGATGCCGTAGTACCCGCGCGCCCCGGCGCCCTTGAGCTGCTCCATGTAGGGCCGGTAGTTGTCGACCAGCGGAGGCTGGTCCTGGATGACGGCCACCTTGATGCCCAGGTCCTTCAGGTACTCGGCGGTGCGAAGTCCGACCGGGGCGATCGAGGCGAGCGTGCTGCTGCCGATGCCGACGCCGCCGGTCTTGGTGTCGGGGTAGGTCTGGGCGAGCAGCCGGATCCCGCCGTCGTTGATCTGGGTCGGCGGGATCGGGGTGGCCTGCACCTGGTATGGCGCGGTGACCGCCTCAGGGGAGACGACGTAAGCCGGGATCTGGCCGAGCTTGCAGCCGACCCGGATCTTGACGCCGCCGCTGTCGAACGCGTTGCCGTTGCCGACCAGCATGAAGTCCTTCAAGCAGGCACTGGTCATGACCTGACCGACGTTGAACAGCTTGGCGTCCCACTTGTCGACCACGATCTTGCGGCCGTTGATGCCGCCGGCCGCATTGCACCACTTGGAGAATCCGTCGGCGGTGTCGAAGAACTCCTGTTCCAGGCCGGGAGCGGCAGCGGCGCCAGGGTCGGCGGTGACCCCGATGTGGATCTCGGTGTTGGTGACACCACGCTCGGTCGCGCCGCTGGCGTTGCCCGGCCCGCAGATCTTCGTCAACGTCCCGAAGTCGCCCGGACCCGGATTCGTCGTGCTGCTGCTGGAGGCGGCGGCCGAGGTCGGAGCCGTCGAACCGCCCGTGCTACCTCCGCCGCTCGACGAGCGGCCGCAGGCCCCCAGGCCGAGTGCCACTACCGCAGCGATAGCGACGGTGGTGACACCACGACGACGGATCCTGGACCGAGCAGAGGGAACACGCGGCATGGCGATTCTCCGGTCTTTGTCGAGCGGGGACGAGGCACTCACTGCTGAGGACCACGGACGGCCGGCGAGGGGCAGAGCCGACATGACGAGCCGTCAGATTAGAGGCGAGCGCCACTCAACGTGACCCGGAACACATTTTTCGTCGTCAATTTGTTATCGATGAGGCTGCTAGCGGCGCAGCAGGCGCCGAGCCTCCCCGACCGTGACCAGCGAACCGGTGACGATGACGCCGCTGCCTCCGAGCGGGCCCTCTTCTTCGGCGATGCGCACGGCGGCATCCAGCGCGTCGTCCAGCCGTGGCTCGACGTCGACGCGGCCACCACCGAAGATGTCGACGGCTTCGGCCGCAAGCTCGTCCGCCGGCATGGCCCGCGGCGAGGAGTTCTGCGTGATGACGACCGCGCTGAGCACGGGCTCCAGCGCCCCGAGGATGGCGCCGGCGTCCTTGTCGCCCAGCATCCCGACCACGCCGACCAGCCGGTCGAAGGCGAATTCCTCGATCAGCGCCTCGGCGAGGGCCTTGGCCCCGGCCTCGTTGTGGGCACCGTCGAGCACGATGGTCGGCGAGCTGCGCACCGTCTCCAGCCGGCCGGGTGACTCCACGGCCGCGAAGCCGGCCCGCACGGTGTCCACATCCAGCGCGCCGCCTTCCCCGGCGCCGAGAAACGCTTCGACCGCCGTCAGCGCGCAGGCCGCGTTGTGGGCCTGGTGGGCTCCGTGCAGCGGCAGGAAGATCTCGTCGTAGGCGCCGCCGAGGCCCTGAAGCGTGATGAGCTGGCCGCCGAGGGCGATCCGACGCGAGACGACCCCGAATTCCAGCCCTTCCCGCGCGATGGTGGTGCCGAGCTCGCCGGCCTTGCGGAGCAGCACCGCAGCGGCGGGCGGGGGCTGGCTCGCGAGCACGGCGAACGTGTCAGCGCGCAGGATCCCGGACTTCTCGTTCGCCACCTGCGCGACGGTGTCCCCGAGCTCGCGATGGTCCAGTGAGACGGGAGTGATGACCTGCACGGTGGAGTCGATGACGTTGGTCGCGTCCCAGCTGCCGCCCATCCCGACCTCGATGACCCCGACGTCGATCGGCGCGTCGGCGAAGGCGCTGAACGCCATGGCGGTGAGCAGCTCGAAGAAGGTCACCCGCTCGGCGGACTGCGAGTCGACCATCTCGACGTACGGGATGACGTCGTCGTAGGCCGCCGTGAAGACCTCGGGCGTCACCGGCCGGCCGTCGACGCTGATCCGCTCGGTCACCGACTCCAGATGCGGCGAGGTGTAGCGCCCGCTGCGCAGGCCGAAGCTGAGCAGCAGGGTGTCGATCATCCGGGCCGTCGAGGTCTTGCCGTTCGTGCCGGTCAGGTGGATCGACGGGTACGCCCGCTCGGGATGACCGAGCAGGTCGACCAGCTGCCGCATCCGGTCGAGGTCGGGCAGCATCCGGTGCGGGAAGCGGCCCGCGAGCGCCTTCTCGACCCGGGCGAGTTCGGCGCGTACTACGTCGGCACCAGTGGCGGCGTCAGCCAAGGCGGGCCAGCCGGGTTTCGAGCCGGGCACGCTCGGCCTCGGCGGCGGCGTGACGCTGGCGGATCTCCGCGACCTTGGCCTCTGGAGCCTTGGCCAGGAAGCCCGGATTGCCGAGCTTGTCGCCGGTCTGCTTGATCTCCTTCGCCGCCGCCTCCAGCGCACGCGTCACGCGCGCCCGCTCGGCGTCGACGTCGATGGAGCCGAGCAGGTCGAGCGCCACCGACCGGCCGCCGGCCGTCAGCGTCTCCCAGCCTTCCGGAGCGGCGGAACCCACCTGGATGGTCAGGTCGGCGAGCGAGGCCAGCTGCGCCGACCAGGCCGCGGCGAACGCCTGCCCTTCCCGATCGCCGGCGAGCAGCACCGCGCCGATCTTGCGGCGCGACGCGATCCCCTGCTGGGTGCGGAAGCGTCGCAGCTCGACGACCAGCTCCTGCAGCCGGGCCAGCTCCGCCGCGGCAGCCGGGTCACGCCGGCCTGGGTCCGCCGGCCACTCGGCGAGGGCGAGGGTCTGCCCGTCGTCGGTCGGCCGTAGCCGTTCAGTGAGCGCCACAGCTCGTCGGTGACGAACGGCACGACCGGGTGCAGCAGCCGCAGCACGGTGTCCAGGCAGCGGCCGAGCACCGAGCGGGTGCGGTCGGCATCAGCTTCGGCGCCGCGCAGCGGCACCTTGGCCAGCTCGACGTACCAGTCGAAGAGCTCGTCCCAGGCGAAGTGGAAGAGCGCGTCGCAGGCCTTGCCGAACTCGAACGCGTTGTACAGCGCATCGACCTCGGCCGTCACCTCGGCGAGCCGCGAAAGGATCCAGCGGTCGGCGACGGTCAGAGCTTGCTCATCGAGTGGCAGCGCGGGATCGGCCCCGTTCATCAGCGCGAAGCGGGTCGCGTTCCACAGCTTGTTGACGAAGTTGCGGCTGCCCTGCACCCACTCCTCGGACAGCGGCACGTCGCCGCCGGGGTTCGCGGCCCGGGCGAGGGTCCAGCGCACGGCATCGGTGCCGTAGGAATCGATGAGCTCGAGCGGGTCGATGCCGTTACCGGCCGACTTGCTCATCTTGCGGCCACGGGCGTCGCGCACCAGGCCGTGGACCATGACCTGGCGGAACGGCACCTCCGGGGCGATGAACGTGCAGAACATCATCATCCTGGCCACCCAGAAGAAGATGATGTCGTAGCCCGTGATCAGCACGCTCGTCGGGTAATAGCGCTCGAAATCGGGTGTGACGTCGGGCCATCCGAGGGTCGACGCCGGCCACAGCGCCGAGGAGAACCAGGTGTCGAGCACGTCCTCGTCCTGCACCCAGCCGGGGTCGCTCGGCGGCTCCTCGTCCGGGCCGGGGACGACCGTCTGCCCGTCGGGCCCGTACCAGACGGGGATGCGGTGCCCCCACCAGAGCTGGCGGCTCACGCACCAGTCGTGCATGTTGTCGACCCACGAGAAGTAGCGCGCCGCCATCTCCGGCGGGACGAACTGGGTCTCCCCCGCCCGGACGGCATCGCCGGCCCGCTTCGCCAGCGGGCCCACACGCACGAACCACTGCAACGACAGCCGCGGCTCGACGACCGTCCCGCAACGCGAGCAATGCCCGACCGCATGCAGGTACGGGCGCTTCTCCGCGACGATCAGCCCCTCGGCGCGCAGCGCCTCCACCACGGCGGGCCGGGCCTCGAACCGGTCAAGTCCGAGGAACGGGCCGTGCACCGTGACGTTGCCCAGCTCGTCGAGCACCGTGATCGACGGCAGCCCGTGACGCTGGCCGATCTCGAAGTCGTTCGGGTCGTGCGCCGGGGTCACCTTCACGGCACCGGAGCCGAAATTCGGGTCGACGTGAGCGTCGGCCACCACCGGGATCATCCGTCCGGTGAGCGGCAGCGGCACCATCGTGCCGACCAGGTGCCGGTAGCGCTCGTCGTCGGGGTGCACCGCGACGGCCGTATCCCCCAGCATCGTCTCGGCCCGGGTGGTCGCCACCGTGAGCGGCCCGTACTGGATGGTGACGAGCTCGCCCTCGGTCTCGCGGTGGTCGACCTCGATGTCGGACAGCGCCGTGCGGTCGCGCGGGCACCAGTTGATGATCCGCTCGGCGCGGTAGATGAGGTCCTGGTCGTAGAGCCGCTTGAAGACGGTGCGCACCGCCCGCGAGAGGCCCGCGTCCATGGTGAAGCGCTCGCGCGACCAGTCGACCCCGTCGCCGAGGCGGCGCATCTGGCCCAGGATCTGGCCGCCGTACTCGGCCTTCCACTTCCAGACCCGATCGACGAACGCCTCACGGCCGAGGTCGTGCCGGCTCAGGTTGTCCTTGGCCAGGTCACGCTCCACGGCGTTCTGCGTCGCGATGCCCGCGTGGTCCATGCCGGGCAGCCAGAGCACGTCGTACTGCTGCATGCGCTTCAGGCGGGTGAGCGCGTCCATCAGGACGTGCTCGAACGCGTGGCCGACGTGCAGCGAGCCGGTGACGTTGGGCGGAGGGATGACCAGTGAGAACGGCGGCCGGTCAGCCCGATCGGGGCGGCCCGCCGTGAAGGCGTCGGCGTCGAGCCAGCGCTGGTAGCCCGGGGCCTCTACGACTGTCGGGTCGTACTGCGGGGGCAGTTCGATCACCGGACGAGAGGGAGCCGTGGCCATGGCCCCGAGTCTAGAGATCAGCGGCGCGAGGGCTCGCCGGGTTTTCCCAGCCCCTCCGGCGCCGTCGCCCGGTCGGGGCGTGGGACGTACCTCAGGCGGGGGCGAGCTCGCGCAACATCGCCGGCAGCTCGTAGGCGCCCGGCAGCAGCGCCATCACCGGCGTCGTCACCCCGGCGGCGGCGTACTGCTCGACGTGCTCGCGGCAGGCCTTCGGCGAGCCGTGCACGATCAGGTCGTCGACCAGCTCGTCGGGGATCGTCTCCAGGGCGCCCTTGCGATCGCCCGCCGCCCATTTGTCGAGCAGCGGCTGGATCATCTCCCCGCGTCCGAGCCACTGGTGGAACGCGGTGTAAACCGGCACGGTCAGGTACGACGCGATCGCCCGCCGGCCGACCTCGCGGACGTAGGCCTCGTCCTCCACCGGCAGCACGAAGATCCGGGCTACCACCTGCTTGTCCGCACCGCCCGCCGGAGGCTTGGGCTCCGGCTGCCATTTGGCTGACGACGGTCGGCACGTCACCGACCGAGAGCCAGTTCAGGATGACGCCGTCACCCTCGCGTCCGGCCAGACGCAGCATCCCCGGGCGCAAAGCGGCGACCAGCAGCGGCGGAACCTGAGCCGGCGGGCGTCCGAGCCGGAAGCCGTTCACCGTGAACGTCTCGTACTCCTGGGTGACCTTCTCCCCCGCCAGCGCGGTGCGCAGGAAGCGCAGCGTGTCGCGGACGCGGGCATAGGGCTTGTCGAAGGGGATGCCGTTCCAACGCTCGACGATGACGTTGCTGCTGGTACCGAGCCCGAGCGAGAAACGGCCGGGTGCCGCTTCCGCCATCGCGGCCACGGTCTGCGCCAGCAGCGCCGGGCCGCGCAGGTAGGCCGGCACGATCGCGCTCCCGAGCTGCAGCGACGGCGCCCACGCGGCCGCCAGGGCGAGAGGCGTGAACGCGTCGGTGCCCCCCGCTTCGCTCGACCAGACGTCGGTATAACCCAGGTCGGCGAGCTCGCGGAAAAGGTCGGCATGGTCGGCGAGCGGGACGTTGTCGAACGGGACGGTCATTCCCCAGCGATTGGCAGCCACCGGCACAGTCTGTCAGGGCGCGGGGGATCGGGTCCCGACCTCGACGTGATCCAAATGGCTCAAGGGTTCAGCCATTGAGCCCATATGCCGATGGCGTGTCAGGAGTGCATATCGGCCGGCGTCTCCGCCGGCACGCCCAAGGAGGTCCCCCGTGGAGCAGCAGTCCGGCGCACCTGGTGCCGCCCAGGCTCAGGCAGCACGCACTGTCCTGCCCGGCGAGCCGTTCGACCCGCCGCCGGCGTCGCAGGTTCCCGGTCCGCGTCCGCCCGAGCAGGTTCCCCCTGCCCCGCCGGCTCCCGAAGCCGAGCTGCCGGTCGGGTGGAACTACCAGCCCACGGCGGCCCCGGAAAGCTCGCCCGGCTACCAGACGGCCCCCACGTACGTCGACCCGCAGCAGTTCGGCAACGGCGACTTCGAGAGCCTGCACGACTTCGCTTCCCTGCCGGTCGCCCCGCAGTTCGCCGCGCCTGCTCCGGCCACTGAGGCTTTCGCCCCGGCGGCTTACCCGCCGCCCCCGCCGCCCGCCTCCCGCTGCCTTCGTCCCCGCGCAGTCTGAGGCCGCCTACCCGCCGCCGGTCTTCGCTCCGTCGGATGCCCCGATGGCCGAGCTGCCCCCGCTGCCCCCCGTGCAGGACGACGAGGGTCTGCTGGGCGAGCCGGAAAGCAAGCGCAGCCGCCGGTCCCCCGACAAGCGTCTGCTCGCCGTCGCGCTGGTCGCGGTGCTTGCCGGCGGTGGCTACTTCGGCTACACCCAGCTGACCAAGAAGTCGTCCACCACGACGGCAAACACCCCGGTTACTCCGGTAACCACGACGGCGCCGAAGTACGACTTCCCGTCGAACATCGCAGGTCTCAAGCTGCAGTCGGCCGCGAGCACTGCCTCACTGCGCGCGAGCGTCCTGGCTGAGGCCAAGACCTGGAATGCTGCGGCAGCGCGGACGCTGAGCGTCGCCAGCTACAGCGCCGGCCAGCCGGCGATCGTCGCAATCTCGTTCCATCCCGCAGCAGCCCAGCTCGCGAGCGACTACGCGTCCCTCGTCCGCTTCACCGCGGCCCCGGACACCGGAAACGTGGCAAGCCCCTCCCACGCCGCCGTTCCGGGTGCGGCTGGGGGGCAGATGACCTGCGGTGGCCAGAGCGGCCCGGACGCCAGCTCCTGGTGCGTCTGGCGCGGTACGACGACGATCGGCGTCATGCAGGTCTCGGGCTCGCCCAAGACCCAGATCACCGAGATCCTGACCCGCGAGCTGCGGGCGTACGCCGAGCACTGATCCTTCTAGTCACGTCTGGCGGCCCCGGGCTTTTGCCCGGGGCCGCATAACGTGACAACGGTGACCGGCACGACTATCGAACTCGACCCTTCCTGGTCGATCGGCGACAAGATCCACGGCGGCTACCTGCTCTCACAGGTGGTGACGGCCGCGCTGGACGGCGGCGACTACCCGCACCCGCTCGGCGTGAGCGCGCACTTCGCGTCGGCACCCGATCCGGGGCCGGCTGACGTCGAGATCGATCAGCTGCGTTCCGGCCGGCGCGTCGGTTTCCTGCGGGCGTCGCTGCGCCAGGGTGGCGCGGTTCGCGCCGAGGTCCTGATCACGGCCGGCACCCTGCCGGACGAGGCGCCCCGCTTCTTTGACCCCAAGGCGGCCGCGCCGGTGATTGCGCCGCCGGACGAGTGCACGCGCTCCGCCACCAAGACCCCGACCGGCGGCCGGCTCGGCGTCGCGGCCCATCTCGACATGCGGCTGGATCCCGCCACCACCGGCTGGATCCGCCATGAACCCTCGGGTCAGGGCGTCGTCCGGGCCTGGATCCGGCGGGCAGACGGCGCGCCGATCGACCCGTTTTGGCTGCTCATCATCGGTGACGCTCCCCCGCCGGTCACGTTCGACCTCGGCCTGCGCGGCTGGGTTCCCACCGTCACCCTCGACGCGCAGATTCGCGCGTTGCCGGCCCCCGGATGGCTCATCGCCGAGCAGAGCGCGCAGGTCGTCGCCGGCGGCTGGCTGGACGAGACGTGCACGCTCTGGGACGAGACCGGCCGCCTCGTCGCGTCAGTACGCCAGCTGGCCGGCTACCGGGAGAACTGAGCCGCTCGCGTTACCGATAATTTCGGGTTGCGCACGGTTTCAGCGGGTCAGAGCGTACGTAACCCGAAATTTTCGGCGCTCAGGCGGACTTTTCGCGGCGCTCGCGCTTGGCGGCGACCTCGCGCGGGACGATCGTCGGGTTCACGTGCTCGAGGACGGTCTCGCGGGTGACGACGACCTTGGCGACATCCTTGCGGCTCGGGATGTCGTACATCACCGAGAGCAGCACCTCCTCCATGATCGCCCGCAGCCCGCGAGCGCCGGTGCCGCGCAGGATGGCCTGGTCAGCGATGGCTTCCATGGCGTCGTCGGAGAAGTCGAGGTCGACCCCGTCGAGCTCGAAGAGGCGGCGGTACTGGCGTACCAAAGCATTCTTCGGCTCCGTCAGGATCTGGATCAGCGCATCACGGTCGAGGCTGTTGACGCTGGTGATGACCGGCAGCCGGCCGATGAACTCGGGGATCATGCCGAACTTCAGCAGGTCCTCGGGCATGACGTCGGTGAAGACGTCGGAGCGGTCGGTGTCGTACTTGCTGGCGAGAACGGCACGGAAACCGAGCTGCTTGCGGCCGATGCGGCCTTCGATGACCTTGTCGAGGCCCGCGAACGCGCCGCCGCAGATGAACAGCACGTTGGTCGTGTCGATCTGGATGAACTCCTGGTGCGGATGCTTGCGGCCACCCTGCGGCGGGACGCTCGCGGTCGTGCCTTCGAGGATCTTCAACAGCGCCTGCTGGACGCCCTCGCCGGAAACGTCGCGGGTGATCGACGGGTTCTCCGACTTGCGGGCGATCTTGTCGACCTCATCGATGTAGATGATTCCGGTCTCGGCCTTCTTGACGTCGTAATCCGCCGCTTGGATCAGCTTGAGCAGGATGTTCTCGACGTCCTCGCCGACGTAGCCGGCTTCGGTGAGGGCCGTGGCGTCAGCGATCGCGAACGGGACGTTGAGCATGCGGGCGAGGGTCTGGGCGAGCAGCGTCTTGCCGCAGCCGGTGGGGCCGAGCAGCAGGATGTTGCTCTTGGCCAGCTCGACCTCGGACTTGCCGTCGGTCGCGCCCGCCTGCACCCGCTTGTAGTGGTTGTAGACGGCGACCGAGAGGGTCTTCTTCGCCGTCTCCTGCCCGACGACGTAGGAGTCGAGGAACTCGTAGATCTCCTTCGGCTTGGGCAGGTCGTCCCACTTGAGCTCCGAGGACTCGGAGAGCTCCTCCTCGATGATCTCGTTACACAGATCGATGCACTCGTCGCAGATGTAGACGCCGGGCCCAGCTATCAGCTTCTTGACCTGCTTCTGCGACTTGCCGCAGAACGAACACTTCAGCAGGTCACCGCCGTCACCGATGCGGGCCACCGGCCACTCCCCTGACTCTCGTGCGGGCTCGCGTACCGCCCGGCTGCTCGTCAATGTCGACGTGTCGACCTATGTCGTTGTCGATGAAGCGATGGTGCGTTCTAGCTATGTATCAATGGTGCGACGGTCGGCGCTTCCTTGATAGTGCTTTTGTGCCCGATCTGGCACGTGACGCTACCCCGAGCATCGCCCGATGAGTGAGTTATCGGCGGCTCAACCCGCCGCGCGTAGTGCGGATGTCTTGCGTGATTTCAGCACCTCGTCGATGAGCCCGTACTCGACGGCCTCGGCGGCGGTCAGGATCTTGTCGCGGTTGATGTCCTTGCGGACCATCTCCTCGGTGCGCCCGGTGTGGTCGGCCAGCATCTTCTCCAGCAGCGCGCGCATCCGCATGATCTCGTTGGCCTGGATCTCGATGTCGGATGATTGTCCCTCGCCCGACCCGGACGGCTGGTGGATCAGGATCCGGGCGTTCGGAACGGCGAAGCGCTTGCCCTTCGTGCCCGCGGCGAGCAGCACGGCCGCGGCGCTCGCGGCCTGACCGAGGCAGACGGTGGAGACGTCAGGCCGGATGTACATCATCGTGTCGTAGATCGCCGTGAGCGCGGTGAACGAGCCGCCGGGCGAGTTGATGTAGATGTTGATGTCGCGGTCGGGATCCTCGGACTCCAGGTAGAGCAGCTGCGCCATCACGTCGTTCGCGGAAACGTCGTCGATCTGGACGCCGAGGAAGACGATGCGTTCTTTCAGCAGCTTGGAGTACGGATCCATGCCGTACTCACCGCGGCTGGTGCGCTCGATGATGTTGGGCAGGACGTACCGGCTGGTCTGAGCCCGATACGCGTCGACTGCCTTGATCCCAGCGGTGATCTCACTCATCTGCGTCTCCTCTTAACTGACCGGGCCGGCGCTTGGCACCTGAGCGGCCTTGGACACGACGCGGTCTATGAAGCCATACTCCGCCGCTTCGTCCGCGGTGAACCAGCGGTCACGGTCGGAATCCTCTTCGATGCGATCGATCGTCTGTCCCGTGTGGAACGCGATCCGGTCCTGCAGCACCCGGCGCGTATGAATCATCTGCTCGGCCTGGATGGCGATGTCGGCCGCCGTACCACCGATGCCGCCGGACGGCTGGTGCATCATGATCCGCGCGTGCGGGGTGGCGTAACGCTTGCCCTTGGTGCCGGCGCAGAGCAGAAACTGGCCCATGCTCGCGGCGAGGCCGATGGCGACGGTGGAGACGTCGTTGGGGATGAACTCCATCGTGTCGTAGATCGCCATGCCCGCCGTCACGGACCCGCCCGGCGAGTTGATGTACAGGGAGATGTCGCGCTTGTCGTCCTCGGCGGCGAGCAGCAGCAGCTGGGCGCAGATGGCGTTAGCAATCGTGTCTTCGACGACGCTGCCCAGGAAGATGATCCGCTCGCGCAGAAGCCGGTCGTACACCCGGTCATCGAGGGTGGGCGCGCCGGGCCCGGGCCCGCGCAGCGTGGGCACCACGAGATCGCTCATGCCGCTCCTTCGGTTTGGGCCCGGTCACGCCGGGCTGGTGCGATCACCTGTCGATGACCCTAACCATCCCTTCGGCGTGCACACTGCCCCGGAGCAGGTCATTTCGCCGTAGGCGCAGATTGACATCTGGGCCGCCGCGTAAGCATGAGCGCACGCCCGAACGTGCTGTGGGGCTTACGCGAGACGGCCAATTACTCGGCGGGCTGGCCGACCTCCGGCTCGTGCTGCTCCTCACGAGGGTGCTCATGCGGGTGCTCCGGGTCCTCGTCGTCCTCCAGATCAGCGTCGAGGTCATCAGCGTCGAGGTTGTCGAACTCGTCGTCATCGTCGCCGGCGGTGTCCTCGTCCTCATCGAGCGCGGAAAGGTCGACGGCATTGCCCGACTCGTCGGTGATCTTGACGTTCTCGAGCAGCTGCGCGAGCGCCTTGCCGCGCCGCACCTCGGCGAAGACGACGCCGATCTGACCGCTCTGGACAATCTGGTTGGCGAACTCCTGCGGGGCGACGCCGGACTGCTGGGCGCGGCGCACGAGGTGCTCGGTGAGTTCATCCTGCTCGACGGTCAGCTCCTCCTTCTCGGCGAGCGCGTCGAGCACCAGCTGGGACTTCACGGCCTTCTCGGAGGTCTCGCGCACCTCGGCCGCGAACTCCTCCTCGGTCTTGCCCTCGGTCTCGAGGTAGACCTCGCGGCTGACACCGACGCGTTCGAGCTGGTGGCTCAGGTTGTGCTCGCGCGCGTCGACCTCGGCCTTGACGGCCGACTCCGGCAGCGGCACGTCGACGATCTCGATCAGCTTGTCGACGAGCCGGTCGCGGGCCTGGGCGCCCTGCTCGTAGCGACGCACCCGGCCGAGCCGCTCGCGAAGATCCGCCTTCAGCTCGTCGAGGGTGTCGAACTCGCTCGCCGTGGTGGCGAACTCGTCGTCGAGCTCGGGGAGTTCCTTCTCCTTGACGCTGATCACCTTGACCGCGACGTCGGCCGTTTGACCGGCAAGGTCGCCCATCTTCAGCTCGGTGGGGAAGGTGCGCTCGTCACCCTCGCTCGCGCCGCGCACGGCCTCGTCAAGGCCGGGGATCAGATTCTCGGAGCCGACCAGGTACGACATCCCCTTCGACTCGGAGTCGGGGACGAGCTCGCCGTCGATAGTCGCCGACAGGTCGATGGTCAGGTAGTCGCCATCGGCAACGGGGCGCTCCACCGGCTGCAGAGTGGCGAACCGGTCGCGCAGGCTCTGCAACTGCTCCTCGACGTCCTCGTCGGTGACGGTGACGTCATCGACGGTGATCTCGATGCCGTCGAGGTCCGGGAGCGTGACCTCGGGACGGACGTCGACCTCGGCGGTGAAGACCAGCTGCTCCCCGTCGTTGAACTCCTTGACGTCGACATCTTCCGGGGAGGAGATCGCCTCGATCTTCTCCTGCTCCAGAGCCTGGCCGTAGAAGCGGTCGAGCGCGCCCGGCAGCGCCTCGTTCAGGACGTAGCCGCGCCCGATCCGCTGGTCGACGATGCGCGCCGGGACCTTGCCCGGACGAAAGCCCGGAACCTTGATCTGACGGCTGATGCGCTTGTAGGCCGATGCCAGGTCTTCGGACAGTTCCTCGAACGGAACCTCGATCGTGACCTTGACTCGGGTGGGGCTCAGGGCTTCTTTGGTGGCCTTCACAGCGGCGCGGCTCTCCATGCACTTGGGATTGGGGACTGTAGGTGGCGACAGCAGGCAGTCGGGGCGGGGAGATTCGAACTCCCGATCTCCTGCTCCCAAAGCAGGCGCGCTAGCCACTACGCTACGCCCCGCGGCGTGGCCCGATCCTATGGTGCCGATCGCCTACCCTCCGCTGCCAGCGGCGGTCACGGTCGGTGGACGGCGGCGCGGCGAATCCCAGCTTTCCGCCGACGGTTGCCCACACTGACCTCAAAGCCTGCGAAATGCCGGCGCCAACCGTTCAGAATCGGACACCGGGGAGGTCCGATGAAGTTCCAGGTGCTGGGACCGCTGGCAGCCGAGGGGGCGACAGGCCCACTCGAGCTGGGCGGCCCGCGTCAGCGCTCCGTCCTGGCCCGGCTGCTGGTCGCGGGCGGGGATGTCGTCGCGGTCGATCGGCTGCTCGACGACCTGTGGAGCGGTGAGCCGCCGCCGCGCGCAGTCGGGTCGCTGCAGGCGTTCGTCTCCAACCTGCGCCGCGCGCTCGAGCCCGACCGGCCTGCGCGTTCACCCGCGCGGCGGCTCGTCAGTTCCGCTCCCGGATACGCGTTGCGCGTGGGTGAGGGCGACGAGGTGGATGCCGTCACGTTCGAGCGGATGGTCGGCGAGGGCAGCCGGTTGCTGGCCGAGGGGCGTCCAACCGAAGCGGGCACGACGCTCGACGCTGCGCTCGCGCTATGGCGCGGTGAGGCGTACGCCGACTTCGCCGACGAAGCCTGGGCCGCACCCGAGGCCGCCCGGCTCGCCGAATGGCGGCTCGTCGCACGCGAACACCGGATGGCGGCCGCGCTGGCCGCCGGGCGGGCCGCCGAAGCCGTCCCCGCGATCGAAGCGCTGGCGCGTCAGCATCCGCTCCGCGAAGGATTGTGGAGATTGCTCGCGCTCGCGCTGTACCGCACCGCCCGGCAGGCTGAGGCGCTGGAGGTGCTGCGCGAGGCCCGGGAGCTGCTCGCCCGCGAGTTGGGTATCGATCCGACGCCGGCCGCGCAGCTGCTCGAACGCCAGCTGCTCACCCAGGCGTCCGAGCTCGACTGGACGCCCCCGCGGGAGATCCGGCAGACCCCGGTGGTGGAGGTGCCGGCTCAGCTCCTGCCCGGCCCGCCAGCGGCAGTCGCCGGCAGCGCCCCGATCGGACGGGTCGCTCCCCTGCAGGCGCTACTGACGGCCGCGGGCGAAGCGCTAGCGGGAGGCGTGCGAGTGGCGGTCATCTCCGGCGAATCCGGGATCGGCAAGACGTTCCTCGCCGAGGCTGTCGCGGAGCGGTTGCACGCCGGCGGATGGCGGACCGCGTGGGGACGGTGCCCGGAAGCCGAGGGCGTTCCCGCCCTCTGGCCGTGGCAGCAGGTGTTGACACCGCTGGTCAGCGCGTTCCCACCGGCTCCAGAGATCGAGGGACGGCTGGCCACGTTGCTGGGGATGGACGCGCCGCCGGCCACCGGGGCGTCCGATGGTGCCGAGGCGCGGTTTCGCCAGCACGACGCAGTCGCCCGCCACCTCGCCATCGGGTCGGCGAAGGAGCCGTTGCTCATCGTGCTGGACGACCTCCAGTGGGCGGACTCCGCGTCGCTGCGGCTGCTGCTCGACCTGATCACCCTTCGCCGTGGCGGCCGCATCCTCGTCATCGCGACGGTGCGGTCCGGCGAGGGCGGGCCATCGCTGGATGACGCGCTCGGCCGGCTCGGCCGCGACGGTGCTCTCCGCGTGTCGCTCGACGGGCTGGACTCCGACGCGATCGGGGAACTTTCGGCGTCGCTCGGGCTCGCGCTGGACGACTCGCAGGTGGCGCAGCTGGCGGTCGCGAACGGCGGGCAATCCCTTCCTGCTGGCCGAAAGCGTCAAGCTCGCCGCGTCCGAAGGCACCGAGACGCTTCTTGCCGGCGTCCCGCCGACCGTGCGCGATGTGCTGCGCCGGCGGCTGCGTCGCCTGCCGGAACCGATCCACGAACTGCTCGCGGCCGCCGCCGTGCTCGGCCGCGACGTGGATCCCGAGTTGCTGGCGGCGGTGACCTTCGAACCCGAGGAGCTGGTGCTCGACGGACTCGACCTCGCCACCGTCCACGGGGTGCTCGTCGAGAGCGGGCAGGGCCGGCTGCGCTTCGCCCATGACCTGGTACGCGAGACCCTCGAATCCGGCTTGCCGCCGATGCGGCGCACCCGGGTGCACGCCCTCGCGGCCGCGGCGCTCGAGGACAGGGGAGCTGACGCCGCAGCCATCGCTTTCCATGCCATCGCTGCGGGACCGTCCGAGAGCGGGCGGGCCGCGCATTTCGCCCACGCCGCAGGGGTTTCCGCACGCAAGCGGCTGGCGTTCGACGACGCGGCAGACTGGTTCGGCAAGGCCGTCGAACTCGCGCGCGCTCAGCCCGATCCCGACTGGGCGGCGGTCGTCAGCCTGCAGCTCGCGTTGGTACGGGTGCAGCTCGACGGCGGCGACTGGGTCGCGGCCCGGGAGACGCGGGCGGCAGCGATCCGCGCGGCCGACCTCACCGACGACGCGGAGCTGCCGCTGCGCGCTCTCGTCGCACTGGATGCCCCGGCAGCCTGGACGCTGCACAGCTACGCAGAAGTCGATCTCGACGTCGTGGGCCGCACCGAGCGCGCACTGGCCGCCTTGCCCGAGCAAGAATGCGCGCTGCGCTGCCGGCTGCTGGGCACGCTCGCTGCCGAGTTGTACGACGGCTCGGACGATCCCCGCTGCGATTCACTCAGCGTCGAAGCAGTCGAGATGGCCCGCCGGCTGGACGATCCGCGACTGCTCGCCGTCGCGCTGACCTACCGCTATCAGGCCGTGAAACAGCCGCGTTTCGCGGCGGAGCTGGTCGCCGTCGGGCAGGAGCTGATCGAACTCGGCGCACGAGAGGGGATGCCCGCGTTCGAGCTGCTCGGTCATGAGGTCTCGGCGATGCACCGGATGCTGCTCTTCGACGTCCTGGGTGCGGATGCCGAAGCCGCTGCCTGCGAGCCGCTGCTGCGCCGGCTCTCGCTGCGTCCGGCCTCCACGATCCACGGTGTGTCGCAGGCGATGCGACTGCTCGCCGAAGGCCGGCTGCTGGAGGCGGAGCAGGCCTACGAGCGGTCCCTGGCCGAGCAGCGCCGGCTGGGGTTCTTCGGCACTGAGACGCTGGCTGACGTCATCCACGCGATCCTCAACACCCTCCACGAGCGCTGGGACGATCTCGCCGAGCAGCTCGGTTCACTGCCGGTGGCGGACCCGATGCTCACGCATTCGCTGCAGGTCTGGGTGCTCGCCGAGACCGGCCGGGCCGGTGAGGCGCGTGAGCTCATCGACGCCGAATCCCCCGCCGTGCTTCGGGACTGGTCGCAGTTGCCGCGCCTGGTGATCGCCGCTCAAGCGGCCGTCGCGGCAGATCACCCGGCCCGTATGCACTGGTGCTACGAGCAGTTGCTGCCGTACTCGGGCTGGCTCGCCGTCGGTGGCAATTCGGTCATGCTGGGTCCCGTCGACTATTTCCTGGCCCGGCTTGCCGGCCGGCTCGGCGACGCAGAGGCCAGCGCCCAGCACCGCTCGCGCGCGGAGTCGGACTGCCGCGCGGCGGGCCTGCTCTGGTGGGCGGAACGTTCGGCGGCGCTGGCCCAGGACCTTCGGAACGCGCCCACTGGAGCGGCCACTAGTAAGCCACAAGTCGTTCGCTGACGGCCTGCCTGACGGTGTGGATGTCCCACCAGCCGCCCCGTCAGGAGACCGCGATGTACACCTCAGCACCCACCACCACCCACGGCCTCTCGATCCCGGTCGAGGCACTCCCCGGCCAGCCCGCCGAACCCGACCTGAAAGTCTTCCTGCTCGCCCACCGCACGTTTCGCCGCGAGTTCGCCCGGCTGGCCGGCGCCGCCTCCAACGCACCGGCCGTCGGTTTGCGGGCCGCGGCGATCGAGGCGCAGATCGCGACCATGGCGCGCAGCCTTCACAACCATCACCACAGTGAAGACGCGCGCATGTGGCCGTTGCTGCGTCAGCGCGACCCCGCCGCCTCCGTCGTGCTCGACATCCTCGAGACCGAGCACCAGGAAATCGATCCGCTGCTGGCCGCGATCAGTGACACGACCACACTGCTGAAGGTCCGGGCGATTGCCCTGGAGCAGCTGTCGGCGCTCCTCAACCGCCACCTCGACCACGAGGAGGAGTCGGCAGTGCCGCTCATCCGCCGCCACTTCAGCGCAGCCGAATGGGGCGCCGACGGCCGGCAGCACCTCAAGGAGACGCGGGCCGATCTGCCCATGTTCGTCTGCATCATGTTCGACCACATGAGCGAGGCGGAGATCGCCGGCGTGATCAACGCGGCTCCGAAGATCCTCGGGTGGATGTACCGGCTCTCGTGGCGTCGGGCGTACGCCAAGCGTCGCGAATTGGTCTACGGATACTGATGAGCCGGCGCTTGCCGGCTCGACCTCAGCTGACCGCTGACGGCGCTGCCATTGTCGAGTCGGGCGCCCGCCAGTCGGTGGAGACGAACCGGTGGCGGATCAGCCACTCGTCCCCCACCGGCACGAACGTGTCGCGGTAGCGGCCGTAATGGTCGAGCCCGATCTCGGTGAAGACGGTGAAGTAGCACGAGACCTTGGCCTGCTGCGGCGTGAGTTCGAGGAAGCGGATGTTGGCGATGTTGTGGCGGACGATGCGTTTGATTCCGGACGCCTCGGCTGCGGCTTTCATGGCGGCCCGCGCATCCTCGCCCGACCCGGAACCCCTTATTCCACCGAGGAAATCGATGATGGCCGCGCGTCCTTTGTACGTTAGCTGCCCGCGGACCTCGAGCTCGCCGTCCTCGGCGAACGCGTGGGTCAGGTCCTCGAGCCGGAACGCGTCGCCGGACCAGTTGTAGAGGGCGATCGAGTCGCGAATGCGCTCGCGCGCCACGAGCTCCCACAGCTCCACTAGGCCACGACCCGGAACGCGTAGGAGCCCGTGCTGATGGTTCGGTCGCCCGCGCCCTCGTCGATGAGCGTGAGACGAGCCCCGACGGTGCCGTCCGTACCTTGAAACGCTTCGCCTTCGGCGCGAAACGGGCCGTCCTTGCCGCGGGCCATGAACATCACGTGCGACGAGACGCCCTGCAGCTTGTCGGTGCCGGCAATGCTCGACGCGAGATCGACCGCCGCCGTCTCCAGGACGATGAACTGCGGCCCGATGTGCAGCGCAGCATCGGGTGAGGCGAGTTCGACCGCAAGCTCGGGCAGCGCCCAGTGGCCGTCGTCCCGGCGGCTCGCGCCGAACACCTGCCACAGCGGCGGCAGGTCGGGCGAGTCGACGACGTCGATGGACTGCGTGTCCATCAGCTCCAGGCCCTCGGGCGGCAGCCCGATCACCACGCCTTGGCCCTCGGTGAGCGCGAGGACCCGGCTGGGGTTGTCGGCGTCGACGATGCGCGAGCGGCTGTAGCTCATCTGCCGGCCGCGCCGCAGCACCTCGGAGACGACCTCGATGCGCCTGACGTCGTGACCGGGGTCGAGGATCTGGGTGGAGTGGATGACGGGGTTCGGCACGGCGGTCAGGTCGGTCATGCCGCCGCCCTCCGGCGAGGAGATGCCGAGGACGGCGAGCAGCAGGCCGCCGGTGGTGTTGCGCATGTCGTGCCGGAGCGTGACGGTGTCGTCCACCCCGACGTCCATGGACGCGAACATGCGGCCGATGTAGCGGTAACTGAGCAGGCCGCCCCACCGGCGGCGCAGCTCGGCCGAGTAGGCCGCCTGGTCGGCGGTGAGCTCCCGGATGTCTCGCAACACTGCGCCTCCCTTGGCTCGGGTCGCGTCATTGTCCACGAGCGACTCCGGCAGGATCGGCATGGGGCGGGCGAACTAGCCTGGCGGTCGTCTCGAACTGACAGGGAGCTGGTGATGGCTTCGTCTGGTCTGGGCATGGTCCGCCTGAAACTCGTTGGCGTCCGGCGGCTGCGCGAGCCGGTCACCGACGCGTGGCGGTTGCGAGCCGGGGACGCGACCGGGCTGTCGCCATGACGGTTTCCCACGAGCACACATTCGGCGCAATGGGCGATGTCGCCCGTCGCCCGAAACGTCCCTGCGCGTGCCGGGCCAGTACTGGCGATCAGGTGGCGTCGCTCAACGCTCGCGCCGTTCGGTGACGCGTAACGAGGCGTTGTTCCGCGGTTCGGTCCGGTTCTTGGCGTCGGTCAACTGGCGGATGAGGTCGTCGCGCACCTCGCGCAGCGCCTGAGCAAGATCCGGCTCGTTCGACGTGGCGACGACACGCGTCTGCCCCGAGATCCAGGCCTCCAGCACGGTCCGCTGGCTCGCGTCGCCCCGCTCCTTGACCGAGAGTTCCAGGTTGACGGTTCCGGCGTCGAACGAGCGGAGGCGAGCATCCAGACTCGCCAATCCTGCGACGATCGGACCGCGTTCATCCTGACCGAACCCGTTTCCGAGTCGCAAGCTCGCTTCCACCGTCGCAATGCCTTCGTCGCTCATCTCGTCCTCCTGGTTGAGTCTCCAGCGTTCAGTAACGCAACGTCGCAGCCACGCCGGTGACGGTTCCGAGTGTCGCCACGTCCGTCACGAATACCTCGCCGCCGCTCGCGAGCGTGTCGAACACCGCACGGTCGATCAGGTCCTCGTCGTCGATCGAGGCACGTGGCGACGTCGACACCGTGCCCGTGTCAGGCGCGACGCGACCCCACACCGGTGGCACATCGGTGACCAGCAAGGTGTCGATACGCCCCTCACGAGCCCGGGTCACAACATCTGCGATCGCGGAGACGGTCCTGCCGGCGCCTATGCCAGCTCGATACCGGTCGATGCCGGGATGGTCCACACCGCGGGTCGATGACTCGATCACCCGCAAGGCGTCGGCGTGGAGCTCGGCCGGGGAACGACGCTCAGGGTTGCCCGCCACCGCCGTGTCGAACACGTTCGGGTAGCGAGTGACCGTCTGGAACAACGGCAAGTAGTAGTCGACGCACGCCAGCACGAGCGGCTCGTGCGCGTCACCGAGCCGTTCGCAAACACCGCGATCGACTGCACGCAGGAAACGTTGAATCGCTTCCTTGTCCAGCTCGGCTCCGGCGCCGTGGCCATGAAACTCGACGCTTCCTCCGCCCGTCGAGTGGAACTGGAGTTGACGCTCGGGATCCTCGAGCGCCAGCGCCTCGGCCATCGATGTCGCAGTCGACCCCAAGTCCAACATCGTGATCGCAGAACGCGTGGCCCCGAACAACTGCACGGCGTTCTGGCTCAACGACAGGACGAAGAACGTCTCGTCGCGAGACATCAACGACAACACCGGCCGCACCCGGAACGACGCGGCCACGACGACTTCCTCGGTCAACGACAGCGAAACCCGGTATCGCCCGAATCGTCCCGGCGAACTGAACAGCGCCAGACCGTCTGCCGTGTGCTGCCAAAAGGCGTGATCGTCGACGAGCGACTCCAACGGTGCCAGCATCGCCTCGATAACCGTCTCGGCAACGTCGGCACCGGACAGCTCGCCGCGGGCCGTCTTGATGAGGTTCCGCAACCGGACCGGACCCTGCAAGGTCTCCCGACCGGAACGATGCGTCGGCATGAACACCGACACACACGGACCCTGAGCGGCGCCCAACGACATGATGTCCGCGACTGAGATCACATCGATGTCTGCGTCTACGCGAATCTCACTCACGACACCGACCCTAACCCCGATGCGCCGAACCAGCGTGGGCCCGGACTTCCTGGCCCAACCGCACGCAGCGGTGCTCGGCCTCTGCGTTATCTCCCCAGCCGCTGCGAAGAAAGGTCAGAAACGGGAAGCGAAGAACGGGCCGCCTGACCGACCACTCGCTTCACCACGTCCCCCGTTCCCCCGGGCAGCATCCTGCCCGGCGCACCTCACCGGCACCCGTCCGAGGCGAATCCCGCGCTCGACATGCCCAGCTGGCGGGTTCAAGGACGGATTCCTCCGGTACAGGTACCTTCTTATCCGGACAGTGAGCGATGACGATCTTGAGCGCGGTAGTTTTCTCCCACAGTCCCGCGGGCGTAGCTCAATGGCAGAGCCCCAGCCTTCCAAGCTGGCCATGCCGGTTCGATCCCGGTCGCCCGCTCCAACATTGAGCCTCACTCACCAGGGCTTTTAGCCTCGCAGCGAGTCTCTGACCTGCGAAAACATTCACTGTCCGGATTGTCCCATGTTGGTGCCCCGTGGTGGCTCATGGTGGCCGGACGAACTGGACGGCGGCGAGGCAACCCAAACGCTGCGCTTCGCAATCGGCAACGTGTCGTACGAGCTGGACGTGTCGGACAAGAACGCTGCGAAGTTAGAGAAGGCTGTAGCGCCGTTTGTGGCCGCTGCACGTCGGGTGCGGTCTGTCCCTGGCCAGAGTCGTTCAAGCTCGTCTACGTCCGGTCTGGACGTGGCGGCGGTGCGGGCGTGAGCGTTGGAGCATGGCTATGCGGTGTCACAGCGGGGGCGTGTGTCGCGGGAGATCGTTGACGCCTACCACGCCGCTGGCGGGTAGCACACCGCACCGCAATCGTGGACGGATCGTGACGGAAAGTGTCGCCGGGCGCACGTTGCAGCCATAGCGGATGATTTGCAGGCTGACGGTGGCTACGGCCGTGGAGCAGCAGTGTGGCGACCGTCATCTGTTTCTGCCGTCTTACGGTCGCAGCCGCGCTTCGACGTGCGGCCTCGACGAAGGCACGCCCGGCCGAGGCCGGCGACAACTCGGTTGCTACCTGACCGCACCTTGCGGCTGTGCTCGGGATTGACGCCGATCAGGAGGTCGACGAACGCGTCGTCGGGGAGAAAGCCGAAGTCGGCGGAACGTAAGCAGCCTTGGCCCTTGGCGCGAGACGTCAGCTCGATGGCTGGGGAGATCCGGGCGGCTACGCCCCGTGGGTCAGTGGTCGTTCTTGAACGCGAAGTAGGAGCCGCGTATGGTTCCCGCCAATTTCGATCTTTGCCTCGCGAACTTGAACCGCGATGCGAGCTCCTCGGGGACTTCCATCCCGTCGGAGAGCTTGAAGCCCACCGCCCGCTTGCCCGTCTCGTCGAGGGTGTACATGACGTTGATCGACAAACCGCTCTCATAGAAGACGTACGCGATCCGGAGGTTCTCGACCTGGAAACCAGTCGCCTCGAGCGGCCGGGACGAGATGACGATGTCGCGTTCTTCCTTGAGAATCCCGTGTACCCAGTCGACGGTCTCCTTCGCGTCGCTCGCGGGCTCCACAGTGAAGTCGTGGTCGTACTTGTTCTTGAAGTAGCGGGCCTCGTTGGCGCGCAGGCCCGCGAGCGCCTCCGCGACGGGAGATGACTCCAGCCCAGCGGTCGAGACGGTCGTGAAATCCACGGTGTAAGGCATGACATGGCCCCTCGGTCGGCGAGCTGCTGTCGAAGTATCTCGGCAGGGGACGCGCGTCATTTTCCGGGGAAGCTCCGCGTCGTGAGCCCCGGACGAATCGTCGGCGCACGGCCGGTGCGACACTACAGCGTGACCGAACAGCAGTAAGGCCAGGGACCCAGAGCATGGCTGTCACCAACGTCTCGCACATCGCGATCGCCGTACGCGACATGGACCGCGCACTCCCGTTCTGGACGGACGTAGTCGGGCTGCACGTGTCGCTCGACACCATCGAGGAATTCGCCATGTCCGGCAAGACCTTGCGCCGGCGCGCGGTCTACCTCCGACAGCGGGAGGGCGCGAACGAACCCTTCCTGGTTCTCGACCAGCCGTGTGATGGCGCCGCACCCGGAGAAGCGAAAGCGATGTTCGATCTGGGCATTCACCATGTCGGCTTCTGGGTGGACGACATCGACGAAATCGCGGCCCACGCTCGCGTCTTAGGTGCGCCGATCATCTCGGGGCCGGTGACGACCGACAGCCTCCGATACGGCGAAGCCACCGGGAGCCAGGTGCGGACGTTGCTCGTTCGCGACGCCGACGGCAACGTCATCCAGTTCGATCAGCGGCCGGCCCGCCGCAATTCCCCCACAGCGTGATGAGCGCAGGCGCGAGCGACCCGGTCGCGGACTCGCCCGAGCGGGCCGAACTGCGCGCGATGGTGCGACGTGTCATCGCCGACGTGTCGCCGCCCGAGCGCATAGCTGAGCTCGACGAGGCGGAGGCGTTCGACGAGCAGCTGCATCAGGCCCTAGCGGCAGTCGACGTGCTGCGGCTGGGGCTGCGCATCGGTGACCTCCGGGACCAGCTCGTGGCGATCGAAGAGCTGGGCGCAGGCCCGACGTCGATGGCGGCGTTCCTCATCTCCCATTACGCGGCCGTGGGACTGGTGTCCGGTCTCGGCGGTCCAGCAGACCTCGTCGACGCCGCGTTGGCCGGCCAGGCGCGGATCAGCTTCGCCCTGTCTGAGCCCGACGGCGGCACCGATGTCGCCCGAGTGATGCAGACCCGCGCCGCACGGGCGGCCGACGGGTGGCGCGTGACGGGCACGAAACTGTGGACGTCCGGTGCGCTGGAAGCCGACGCCATCGTCGTGTTCGCCCGAACCTCGCCTATCCAGCGGTCGCCGGCGGATGGGATCACGATGTTCCTCGTCGCGCGGGATGCGCCGGGGCTGTCGGTACGGCCATTGCGGACGTTCGGCATCCGCGGAATGTCGACGTGCGAGGTACACCTCGATGAGGTGGCGGCGCCGGTGCTCGGACCGGTCGATGGCGGCTTGCGTGCCGCGTTCGCCACGGTCGGCGGCGAAGGCCTGCACGCGGGTGCCGCCTGCCTGGGCGCGGGACAGGCCGCGCTCGACCTCGCCGTCACGTACGCCAAAGAGCGCGCCGTCTTCGGACGCCAGATCGGCGCGTTTCAGGTGCCGCAACACTGGCTCGTCGACGGCGCTCTCGCGCTGGAGGCAGCGCGGAGCCTGCTGTGGCGGGCAGCGGCGATCGAGGTCGGCGGAGGCGACTCGGCGCCTCTCGCGGCGATGGCGAAGCTGGCAGCGAGCGAGGCGGCGGTGACTATCGCCCAACAGGGGATGCAGCTCATGGGAGGACTCGGCTACACCCGCGAGGTCGCGATGCAGCGGCTGCTGCGCGACGCCCGGCTGTGGACGTTCTCCCCGCTGACCAACGAGATGGTGCGCAACGGGCTGGGCGAACGACTACTGGGTCTGCCACGCTCCTATTAACGCCGGGCGGGGCGTCGCAGCAGACCCTGAAGGTTGCCCTCGTCGCGCCATTCGGCGAAGAGGTCTCGCAGTTCGGTGGCGCTGCGCATGTAGCAGGCTGAGCGCATGTCACGTTCGCCGGGAGCCGCGAGTTCGTTGTTCAGGTAGCCGGGGGTGCAGGTGGCGAAGTACGCGGCATACGCACCGACCGTGCTCGCGACGAACTCATACCACTGCTGCTCGGCGTCGACGTCCGGCTCGATCGTGACCCCTTCGTCGAGCGCGCGCTTGATGACATACGCCGTGTGCTCGGCGTTCTTGGTCGCGGCGTAGGCAATGTTGATGTGCTGCCCGCCCTGGATATGGCTGTTCATGCAAAGGTTGGGAAAGCCGTGTGACCAGACGCCGTGCAACGTCCACGCACCCTTGGCCCACGCCTCGGACAGCGACCTGCCGTCTTTGCCGACCGGATCGAAGCCGATCCGGTGCGTGTAGAAGGTGCTCGGGGCGTCGAAGCCGGTCGCGTAGACGATGCAGTCGAGCGGGTATTCGGTGCCGCCTGCAACGATTCCCCGCTCGCTGATTTCCTCGACGCCGTTGCCGTCGGTGTCGACCAGCGTGACGTTGTCACGGTTGAACGTCGGCAGATAATCATCGTGATAGCAAGGCCTCTTGCAGCTCACGCCATACCACGGCATCAGAGCCTCGGCGGTGGCAGGATCCTTCACCGTTTCGGCGATGCGCGCGCGCACAGCGTCCATCAGCTTGCCGGTCGAGTGCCTTGAGTTCGGCCGCTTCCGCCTCGTCCCGCGGCTCCTTCTTGACGTCGACCTTGAACATCTCGGTCCAGCCGTCCTGGACGAGATCGACTTCCGGATTGCCACCGGTCGTCATCAGCACGAAGTTCGCCATGCGTTCCTCGTGCCAGCCCGGCTTGGCCGTCATCTCCCGAAACCACTCCGGGTCGGTCGCGCGCTGGTTTCGCGGACTCACCGTCGACGGGGTGCGCTGGAACACGTACAAGTGCTTGGCCGCGGCAGCGAGCTTCGGCACCGCCTGCACCGCCGTCGCGCCCGTGCCCACAATGCCCACGACCTTGTCCTGCAGCTTGTCCATCGGCTCTTCCGGCCCACCGCCGGTGTAGGCGTAGTCCCACCGGCTCGTGTGGAAGGAGCGACCCGTGAATCGATCGATCCCAGGAATACCAGGCAGTTTCGCCTTGTGCAGCACTCCCCCACAGATCACGACGAACCGAGCCGAGAGCTGATCGCGGCGGCTCGTCGTGACGAGCCAGCGCTCGACGTCGTCCTGCCAGACAACGCCGGTCACCTCGGTCTGAAAGAGCGCGTGCGGGTACATGTCGAAGTGGCGTCCGAGCATCTGGGCGTACTCGAAAATCTCCTGGGCGTGCGCGTACTTCTTGGTCGGCATGTAGCCGACTTCCTCGAGCAGCGGCAGGTAGGTGTAGGACTCCACGTCGCACATGCAGCCGGGGTAGCGATTCCAGTACCAGGTACCCCCGAAGTCGCCTGCCTTGTCGATGATCCGGTACGACGTGACCCCCTGCTTCGTGAGATAGGTAGCGGTGCTCATCCCGGCCCAGCCGGAGCCGACGACCACGACATCAACCTGCTCCACGAAGGCTTCGCGTACCAGTGGCTCGGCGTAGGGATCGGCATCGAAGTCGATGTCCAGATCGCGCAGGGACCGGTAATGCCGCTCACCACGGCTGAGTCGCTTGGCCATCTCCTCCTGATAGCGACGTTCGGCCTCATCGCCGCTCCGCCGGGTGTCAATGCCTTCGGTCACCTACGCGCCCTTTCCCTGGAACCGCCCCGCCGCTGGTGGGTGAAGTGAGATTCTCCTACCACGCGGCGCGATAAGTCGCATTGGCTACGGCACGAGGCGTGCGAGCACCGGGGCGTGGCCGAGGCTTCCCGGAAGCGGCGGATAGGTGGCGTCGTCGACCGGGAGTATCTGCGAAGCGCGTTCGAGCAGCACCTGCAGCGCGATAGCGCCCTCTCGCCGCGCGAGCGCTGCGCCAGGGCAGACGTGCGAGCCGGCGCCGAACGCGAGATGGTGGCGCGGGTCGGGCCGCTCCAGGGAGAAGGCCTCGCCGCCGGTGTAGACGAGGTCGTCACGATTTGCCGAGGCGATGCCCATCTCGACCCACTCGCCACTGCGTATCGCAATGTCGTCGATGGTGGTGTCTTGGGTGCACAAGCGCGTGGTCCGCTGCACCGGGGCGTCGTGGCGCAGCGATTCCTCCAGGTACTGGGGAATGAGGCCGTCGTCCGCGCGCAGAACCGGAAGAATGTCAGGGTCCTGGACGAGCCGGTTCATGAGGTGAGTCAGAAAGCCCCGCGTCGTATGCACGCCGGCCTGCAGCATGAAATGCAGCTGGGTCACGATCTCGCGATCCGTGAGCGGGCGCCCGTCGATCTCCGCCTCGAGGAAAACCCGGATCAACCGGATGGACGGCTCGGGCAAAGCGCGCTGCTGCGCCAGCAACGCCTCGAAAAAAGGATGCGTCGCCGGTCCTTGCGGGCCCACGCCCGGGGTGGCCGGCCGCGTCATCATCGTGCCGTCCATCGACCACTGCATGAAAAGGGGCGCCGCCTCGCCGCCGACGCCCAGGAAATGCGCCATGGTGAAGGCCGGAATCGCTGCCGCATACTGCCCGTGCAGATCGGCCACGTCCGTCTGCAGCATCACGTCGACGAGCCGATGACACTCGGCCTCGATCACCGGATCGATGTCTTTGACACGGTGGGCACCCAGGACGGAGTTGTAGAGCCGGCGGATCTTGCCGTGCCGCGGCTCGGGAATCTCGCTGAGGAAGTGCTGGTCCTCGGGAATGGAGAGAACTCCCGCGGGGATCCCGGTGATCGGTCCGAGCTCGGCGCGAAACGTGTCCACATCCTGCAGCGCGGCCTCGACGTCGGCGAAGCGTGACAGGTACCAGGATCCGGCCGGCGTCCGATACACCGGCTCCTCACGCCGAATGCGAGCCAGCGCCTCGAACGGCACACCCACCTCGGCGAATCGAGGGTCGTGCGGGTCGAAGACGACAGGTCCCTGGGCGCTCATTGCTGGCCTCGCTCGCGCGGAAAGTGCCGCAGCACGTCGCGGGTACGGTCCTGCTCATCGGAAGTGCCGAAGACGTCGGCCATCAGCTCGGTCACGCCGGCTTCGGCGAGCGCGGAGATGCTCTCCAGTACGTGGTCGGCGTCGCCGACAATCGCCAGCTTCGCCACGTCGTCGATTCCTTCGAGCTCGAGCTGCCGGCGATACGACGGCATCTGCGCGGCCGCCTGGATCCGGGGCCGGACCGCGTCGCGCGCCGCCGTCACGTCGGAGGTGACACAGACCGGCAGGCCCGCGATGACGCGAGGCGGGCGGCGCTGTGCGCGCGCTGCCGCATCGGAGATGGCGGGAACGATTCGTGTCCGCAGAGTTCGCGGTCCCGTCATCCACGTGACGGTGCCGTCGGAGAGCTGGCCCGCGAGCTCGAGCATCTTCGGGCCCAGCGCTGCCACGACGACGCTTGGCGACGGCCCCTGCATGGTGAGGCCGACCTGAGCGACCACGAACCTGCCCGCGACGTTCACCCGGCGGTCGGGGCCGAGTAACCCGTGAAGCGCTTGGAGTTCCTCCTGGCAGAGCGCCACAGCGTCGCGGTACGGAAAGCCATAGAACGTCTCGGAGACGAACGCATGAGTCACGCCGACGCCGAGAGTGAAACGACCTGGTCCGGCCGCATCCGCCGCCGTCAGCGCCTGCTGAGCCAGCGGGAAGGGGTGGCGACCCTGCAGCGGGACGACCGCACTGCCGATGTGGATGGCTGGGACATGCGACGCGGCGACCGCGATGGCCGCAAGCGCATCGACCGAGAGGGTCTGCGGAACCCACACCCCGTCAAATCCGGCGTCGGCAGCCTGCTGGACGGCGCCCGTCACGTCGGCGACGGTCGTGAGTCCAGACCCTGCCCAGGCCGAGACCCGAAATTGTGTGGTCATCGAAGTTCGCCCTCCTGCATCAGCACTGCCGATCGATCGTATTGATGTGCTGCTACCAGGCCTGGCCACGGGCAAGGCGCATGAGTTCGATCCGGTTGCCGTCGGGATCAGCGAGAAAGACGATCTGGACGACTTCCGGATCGTTGTCACCTGACCGGGTGCCTTCGATGATCGAGCCGCCGTACCCTTCCAGCTCCTTGGCGGCAGCGTCGACATCCTCGACGACGAACGACAGGTGAGTCAGCCCCAGCTGAGTCCGCCGCGACGACGGCGTCCCTGTCGGGGTCGGGCGGCGAAAGTGCAAGAGCTCGACCCGAAAACCGTCCTTCTGGACGAACCACGAAGTCAAGTCGCAGTCCCCGTCCATCTCGGCCAGCGGCCGGTCGATCTCGAAATGGGCGAAGTCTGCGAAACCCAGCCCGTCCACGTAGAACCGGCGGGCGCGATCCAGGTCCTTCACGCACAAGCCGATGTGAGACGTCTTGCAAACGATCGGCACCAGCCTCTTCCCTTCTGCAGATTCCCGCACGTATCTGAGCATCGCCGCACCGCCCCCGGCCGCAGACACCGGGCCCGGAAAGAAGGGAGGTGCGGCGTTTCGCCGAGGCCTGGCAAGAACTGCTCACCGGCACCCAGACCACCATCCGCAGCCTGACCCATCCACCCGCCCCAAAAGACACGGCCGCCGCCGACAACATGATCAACAACAGGTGGCGTCGCCGGAGTTGTCGGCGGTGAGCCGGAACGCGACCCCCTCGGACAGATCCAAGACCACGAACGTAGGGAAGAATGAATATGTGTTCACGGCATTGCGTGCGGGTCAGGCGAGAGTCTCGGTAAATGGCGTCTTGCTGCAAGGCGATGAGCTCGCCGGAGCCGTGGGCGCGGCTGCACAGCGGGTCGCCGGGCTAAAACGAGTAGCCGTCGTGGCGACGCCAACCCTTGAGACCGTGGTATCGATCGCGGGTGCGCTGGAAGCCGGCGTCGCCGTCGTCGCCATAAATCCTCAAGCAGGTGAGACGGAACGCCGCTACGTCCTAGGGAACAGCGCGCCAGACCTCATCCTCGAGGACACGCAACTTGACGCTCGAGACACGCTGCCTACCCCACCGGCCAATGACGACGCTGCAGCTCTGATCATCTATACGTCGGGGACGACTGGGCCTCCGAAAGGCGCGGTGATCCCACGCCGCGCCATCACCTTCGACGTGGACGCCCTAGCTGAGGCATGGTCCTGGTCAGCCGACGACGTGCTGGTGCACGCGTTGCCCTTCTTCCACGTCCATGGTTTGGTTCTCGGTGTCCTTGGTGCGTTGCGCACTGGCTCCGCCTTGGAACACGTTCCCCGGCTCGCACCGATGCCCGGCGGAACGCTCTATTTCGCCGTTCCCACGATGTGGTCTCGCGTAGCCGAGCCCGAGCTGTTTCGTTCTGCGCGCCTCCTGGTATCAGGATCCGCCGCACTACCAGCAACTATTTTCGACCGGTTCCGTTCCAGGGCCGGACACCGAATCGCTGAGCGTTACGGCCTCACCGAGACCCTGATCAACACCGCGGCGAGAGCCGATGGCGACCGACGTCCGGGAGTGGTGGGGCCGGCCCTGCGAGGCGTTGACCTCCGCATCACCGGCGCCGTCGATGACGAGTTTGGTCTCGTCGAGGTCCGTGGGCCGAACCTCTTCACGGGCTATCTCAACAACACGACGGCCACCGACGCCGCGATGTCAGAGGACGGGTGGTTTGCCACTGGAGATCTCGGCACCCTCGAGCCGGACGGCCAGCTCCGAATCGTCGGGCGGCAGAGTACCGATCTCATCAAATCCGGCGGTTACAAGATCGGAGCCGGGGAGATCGAGAACGCACTGTTGGCTCACCCCGCAGTTGAACAGGCAGCCGTTATCGGTGCACCGGACGACGATCTCGGTGAGCGGGTAGTCGCCTACATCGTGGCTCGAGAAACGGTGACCGGCGAAGCGCTGACCCAGCACGTGGCGAGCACTTTGGCGCCTCACAAACGGCCGCGAGAGGTGCGATTCGTGGCTTCGCTTCCGCGCAACCCGATGGGCAAAGTTCAGAAGAAGCTGTTGCCCTGACCCCGAGTTCAAGGAATCGGCGGACCGCATCCCTGACCGAGTCGGTCTGCGAGCTGGTGAGGGCAATTCTTCTCAGACCGCATGGCGGACGGCTCAGCAACCGGCTCGATTCCGTGGGGCGTTACGGCCTCATCGAGACACCGCCGTCGACGGCGAGCACCTGGCCGGTGACCCAGGAGCCGTCGTCGGACATCAGGAAGGTGACCATCCCCGCGATGTCATCGGCGGTGCCCAGCCGGTTCGATCGCGCCAGACGCAGCATGCGCTGGCGCCCGGCGTCATCCACCTCTGCGAGCTTCTCCGCGCCGGGCACCATTCCAGGCGCGACCGCGTTGGCCCGGATGCCCTCGTGTCCCCACCGCGAGGCGATGTGACGAACCATGGCGGTCATGCCGGTCTTCGTGGTCTGGTACGCGAGCCGGATCGGCTCCCCCACGTAGACCGCGCCGGACACCGTCGCCACCACCGACCCACCGCCCCGCTCCAGCATGGACGGAATCGAATGGCGCGCGCACAGCAGGAAGCCGGTGAGGCCGACGTCGATCGTCCGCTGCCAGACGTCAAGCGGAAGAGTCAGCAGATCGTGCTCACCGTCGACGCCGAGCGTCTCGCTCGACATGTCCATGGCGTTGGCATGAACGCCGTCGATGCCACCGAAGTCATCGATGGCGCGCTTCATCAGGGCCACTATGGACGACTCGTCGCTGGCATCGAACTGCTGGGCGATGGCCGTCCCGCCCTCGCGCTCGATCAAGGCAACAGTTCGTTGCGCCGCAGGTTCATTGAGGTCGCCGACGACAACTCGCGCGCCCTCCTGCGCGAGCCGGCGCGCGGTGGCACCGCCGATGCTGGCCCGGTTACTGGGACCGTCGTTTGTACCGGTACCACCGGCGCAAACGACGATGACTTTGTCCTGAAGCCCTCTCACTTCGTGTCGCCTGCGAAGCCGAAGCCGCTGGCCGGCCGGGAGAAGACCTCCCGCAGCATCGGCACGAACGTGTCGATGGCCAGGGTGTCGTAGCCGGGATCGAAGGACTCCTGGTCCCAGGCGCCGCAGAAGTGCGCAGCGGCATCGAAGTAGGGATTGCCGCGATAGCGCTCGCGAGCGTTGTGATCCAGCCCGATCCGGTCCCAGTAGTGGTAGCCCTGGAACACGCCGTGATGGCGGACCACCCAGGTCGATTCGGCGTCAAGGTAGGGCGAGACGACCGCGGCCGCCAGCTCGCTGTGGTTTGCCGGCGCGATGGGGTCACCAACGTCGTGCAGCAATGCGGCCACCACCATGTCGGTGCGCGCCCCCTCGCGATGGGCCCGGGACGCCGTCTGCAGGGAGTGCTCGTAGCGATCGACGGCATATCCGAGCGTCGGCCCCTTGAGCGCGTCCAGCATGCCGATCACGGCGTCGACCAGGTGACCGTGCAGATGCGCCTGCGCTTCGGCGACGATCATCGCGAGTTCGTCGGCGGTGGCGTCGTCCATCCGCGTGAAGGTCACCTGCGTCATCTTCGACCACCGTCCTCTTGCCGTCGCTGTGCCGCCGATTCGATCAGCCGACAGCATAGATCCGGGGCTTCGCGCGCCTGACCTGACGTGCCTCTGATCGCCGGAACCGCGCAACCGGTGCGAGACTGAAGCGTGACCGAGCAGCAGTTTCGCTATGACGGGGCCGGCTTCGTTCGCCGCGCGATGCGGTCGGTAGCGGCCACCCCGGTGACCGCCCGATTTTTCGCCCGCACCCTGCACCGGCTGGACGAGCCGATCCTGCGCCGCACCGGCGGGAAGCGGTCGCTGACCGCCTGGCTGACCGGGTTGCCGATCGTCGAGTTGACGACGACCGGCGCTCGCAGCGGCTTGCCCCGTACGCATCCGATCGTCGGTGTCCCGGATGGCGACCGTCTGGTGCTGATCGCTTCCAACTACGGTCAGGAGCGCAACCCCGCCTGGTACCACAACCTGCGCGCGCACCCTGCGTGCAGCATCTCGTTCCGGGGGCGGCTCCAGGCGATGCGGGCCTACGAAGCCGAAGGGGCGGAACGGCAGCGGTTGTGGGACCTGGATCTGACCGTCTATCCGACCCGGGCGCGTTACGCGCAATGGGCGTCACACCGCCAGATTCCGGTGATGGTGCTGGAACCGGTCACCGGGACGACTTCGGAAGGCTGAGCTCAGGCATGCTGGCATACATGAGGCGAAAGACTCCGCGGCACCCGCAGCCGAGCCGCCGAGGTCATCGACCTGATGCTCGCCAACCCCGTACTCACCGTCCAGACTGACGTCGAAGGCTTCATCGACGGTCTGGTGTCGCACTACGTCACCGTGCCTAGATCCTTCAACGAGTCCGTAGGCGGCGACGCCTCAGCCGGTCACCGCACCCGACTCGCGAAGCTGCTCGATCTCCGCCTCCGTGCAGCCGAGCTCGCGCAGAATCGCCGACGAATGCTCACCGGCAGCCGGTGGAGGTCCACCGAGACCGATCTCCGCAGCGTCGCTGGACCACGGCGCATTCGGCAGCGGGATGCCCGGCAGCGCCTCCGCCGTGAGCCGCCGGTCTGTCGCCCAGGCCGTGGCCGCGAGGTCGGCGAACGAACGCACCTCGGCAAACAGGACCCCTGAGGTCGCGAAAGCCTCCGCCAACGCGGCAAAATCCTTCAGCCGGACCACCATCTCGGCGATCGCGCCGCGAGCGAAGGTGTCACGCTGGGCTGGCGTGCCTTCGTGCAGACGAGGGTCGTTCAGCGCCGCCGGGTCGGTTCCGAGCGCCCGAATGATTTCCGGAAGCTGGGTCACGGCGCGGCCGAGCAGCGCCACCTGCGAGCCGTCGCCCAGCAGGAAGACCGGATGCATCCAGATGTCGAAGCCACCGCGATCGGGCTCGACGTAATCCCCCGGCTTGACGCGCAATTGCTCGGATGTGGGCCGCTGCAACTCCACGCCCGCCCACTCATTCGCATACAGCAACGCCTGAGCCATCGAGACATCCAGCGCCTGCCCTTGGCCGGTGACGTCACGTTGGTGCAGCGCCGCGAGTACGGCACATGCCGCCAAGATGGCCGCGTAAACGTCGCCGTGAATCTGCGTCTCCTGCTCGGCCGGACGCCCCCGCAGGCGCGACGCCATCTCCATGAGGCCGGCCTGAGCATGCACCATCGGTGCGTACGCCTTGCGGTCGCGCCATGGCCCGCTCTGCCCCCAGCCGGTCACGGAGCAGACGATGAGCCGCGGATAGCGCTCGCGCAATCGGGCGGTACCGAGTCCCAGACGATCGAGGACGCCGGGACGGAAGTTCTCAACCAGCACGTCGGAACGCGCCGCGAGCCGTTCGACGATGTCAACGCCTGCCCGGTTCTTCACATCGATGGAGATGGCCCGCTTTCCCGCGTTCATCTGCGCGAAGTATGGCGAGACCCCGTCCACGAACGGTCGGGCGGTCCGCGTCACGTCGCCCTCGGGCGGCTCGACCTTCGTGACCTCGGCGCCCAGATCAGCGAGCAGCCGGCCACACATTGGGCCGGCTACGACGCGTGAGAGGTCGAGCACCCTGATGCCGGCAAGCGGAAGGTTGCTGCGATCGCGAGCGGCGCTGCCCGCTCCTGCCTCCGGCATGTACGCAGGATACGGTCCGCCCGTGGACCCGCATCTGCTGACCGATCTGCGGGCGGAACAGGCGCAGCTGGCCGGCGAACTCGAAGGCATCGATACGGGCTGGTCGCTGGCGACCCCCGCACAGGGATGGACCGTCGCCGACACCGTGGCCCATCTGCTGGTCGCCGAAAGGGCCGCCCTCCTCGCACTGACTCTGGGAATCGATCCGCTGGAGTCAGGCTTGCGTGCATCGGACACGCATCCTGGCGGTGACGCCCTGCTGGCTGCATGGCGATCGGCGGGCGCCGAGACAGCCGGCGCCTTCGCCGTGAAAGATGATGCCGACCGGGTGCCGTGGGGCGGGCGGAGCATGTCGACGCGTTCGCTCGCGACGGCCCGGCTCATGGAGTGCTGGGCGCACGGCCTGGACTGCCTCGCAGCGCTTTGCCGCAATCCCGTTCCGACCAACCGGCTCCGCCACATCGCCTGGCTCGGCCACCGGACCCTCCCGTTCGCGTTCGCCGTCGCCGGCGTCACTCCCCCGGCGGACCCGAGCCGATTGCGTTTGGAACTGACCGGCCCGGCCGGCGAAACCTGGAGCTTCGGCCCGGCCGATTCACCCGAGATCCTGTCGGGTCCGGCCCTGGACTGGTGCCGCATCGTCACCCATCGGCTGCGTCCTGGCGACCCGATGCGCCTTGACGCGCAAGGGGATGTGGCAGCTGACGCGCTACGTCACGCTCGAGCGTTCCTGTAACCGCTGCACGAGGCAGCGTGGACGACGGCGAACCAGCAGGGCCGGCGCCGGCGCGATGGGACCATGGCCTCGACAGCGAACTCGACAGCCGACCGTAGGAGAGATCGTGACCCACGCGAAACCAGCCACCCCGAATCAGGAACGGGCTGTCGTAGCGTCGTCGCCGCTGCAGGGAGTCAGGGTCTCGGAGGTGGGGCGCGGAATCGCGGTGTCCTATGCCGGCAGGCTGCTGTGCGACCAAGGCGCCTCTGTCGTCAAGTTCGACGACGGGGATCCGCTGCGGCACTGGACGGCGGCGATGCCGGACGAGCCGCTGACGGGCGACGGGGCGCTGTGGTCGTTCCTGCAGTCGGGGAAGGAGATCTGGACCGGCGCGTCGGACGGTGTCGACTCGCACGCTGTCGACTCGCACGCTGCCGACTCGCACGCTGCCGACATCGTGCTGACCAGTGCGGGGTGGGATGGCGACGCGCCGGTGGTTGTGCACGTGACGCCGTTCGGGCTCGACGGACCGTTGGCCGGTCGGGTCGCCAACGAGTTCACGTTGCAGGCCTGGTGCGGATTGATGTCCGCCTGCGGAACGGCCGATTCGCCGCCACTGCCGATGGGCGCCGGACTGGGTGAGTGGGCCACCGGAGCGACGGCAGCACTCGCGGCCCTGGCGGCACGGCGAGCAGGCGGAGCCGCAGTCGACGTCTCGGCGCTCGAGGTGATGGCCGTCTGCTTGAACAATTACCCGTCGCTCTACCGCGAATTCACCGGCAACGTGGCGGCGCTGTCCCGCGGCGGCGACTGGCCGTCGGTGGTCCAGTGCAAGGACGGCTGGGTGGGACTCTGCCTGTTCACGGCGCAGCAGTGGGCCGACTTCGCGGCGATGACCGAACGGCCGGACCTCAGCGAAGACGCCCGATGCACCTCGATGGGGTCGCGCAGCCGAAACCGGGACTTTGTGCAGGCCGCGATTCGGCCGTGGCTCGCGCAGCACACCGCTGCGCAGATCGTCGAACTAGGTGGCCTGTTTCGGGTACCGGTTGCTTTCGTCGGCAACGGCGAGTCGATCTTCGAAATGGAGCATCTCGAAGAGCGTGGCGTCTTCGTGGACAACCGCGCCGGGTTTCGCCAGCCGCGCTCCCCCATCCACCATCACCCGCGAGCAGCAGCCGGAAACGTCCCCGCGCCCACCGTGCCGGCGGCCAGAAAGTCCCGCCCGCTCGAGGGCATCCGTGTCATCGACTTCACCGCCTTCTGGGCAGGCCCCTACACCACACACCTGCTCGCCACGCTCGGCGCCGACGTCATCAAAATCGAGTCGCCGACCCGGCCGGATGGCATGCGGTTCGCCACGGTCAAGGCCCCGACCGAGCCCGACTGGATGGAATTTGGCCCCACCTTTCACGGAACCAACCCCGGAAAACGATCAGTCGCGATCGACTTCTCTTCGCCGGAGGGCCGTGAACTCGTTCTCCGACTGGTCGCCACCGCCGACGTCGTCGTTGAGAACTTCACGCCACGCGTCATGGACGGCGTGGGTATGGGCTACGACGAGTTGCAGCTGGTCCGACCCGACCTGATCATGCTGCGTCAGCCCGGCTTCGGCCTCGGTGGCCCCTGGGCGAACCATGCGGCCTTCGCGCAGACGATGGAGCAGACATCGGGCGTCGCCTGGCTCACCGGCATGCCGGAGGGTGAACCGCTGGTACGAAGCACCATCGATCCGATCACAGGCATCCATGGCGCGTTCGCTGTCGTCGCCGCTCTCGAACGCCGAGCAATTACGGGGCGGGGCGAACTCCTCGAGGTCCCGATGCTCGAGGTCGCCTTGAACGTCGCTGTCGAACCGATCGTCACCTGGTCAGCGACAGGTCACCGGCTGGACCGGCAGGGCACCCGAGGTCCCCGGGCGGTTCCGCAGGGCGTCTACCGGTGCGCCGGCGCGGAGCAGTGGGTGGCGCTCGCAGTGGAGAACGACGATCAGTGGCAGGCGCTCGCGGGCGTCACCGGATGGGGCGAGCACCTGACCACTCGCGCCGAGCGACGCTTGCATCACGACGAGATCGACGAACGGCTGGCGGCGTGGTTCGCTGACCGAGCGCGCGATCAGGCCGCCGCCGTCCTCTCGGGCGCCGGCATCCCGGCTGCTCCGGTGTGGGACCAGATGCGCCAAGACGAGCTACCGCAGCTTCAGGCGCGCGAGTTCAACCAACCGATCGAACACCCCGTTGCAGGCGTGGTGCTGCATCCCACGATCGGGATGCGCTCATCGCAGCTCGATCTTGCTTATCGCGGGCCGGCACCGATGCTCGGCCAGCACACCGATGAGGTGATCGCCGAGCTCGGGCCCGGCGGCCACAGTCCCGACGGTCGACGAGACATCTCCTAGCTTCAACTCTCGACGCGGCCGTACTTGGCAATCGCCTCGCGGGTTGCCTGCTGCATGGCGCCGAAGAACTTCTCCGAGTTCTGGCCGACCCAGTCGACGCTGTCGTTGCGGTTGACGTTCATGCCACGGCACGCCGGGATCACGTATTCAGCGAAGAGTTCGTACGACCGCTTGGTGGCCGCCCAGTCGGCGCTGTTGTGGGCGAGAAAGAGAAAAGTCCCGAAACCGCCGGTCTTCTCGCTCAACCGCCGGATAGTGGCGATCGCGTCGTCAGGTGTACCCACGGTAGCGATGCCGAAGTTCGGCAGCCCATTCGTCGTCCAGTGCACGAGCGCCTCACGTGCCGATCCCGTCCACGGGAGTTTGCGGTTACCCATGCGTTCCAGGTAGGCGTTCAGCGCCAGCACGCCATGCTCCATCTCGCGCTCCGCCTGCTCCCGGGTCTCGGACAGGTGCATGGACGCAACCACTCGCCAGCGGGCCCGATCGACCGGGTTGCCGTGCTCGACCGAGACACGTTGAAAATGCCCCCAGTTCGCGTCCAACGCGTCGAACCCGCTCGGGTCGGTCGCCGACAGCGACAGCATTGCGAGCCCGAGCCGGCCAGCCAACGTCGCGCCGCTGGGTGATGAGGTCGATGCGACGGCCATCTCGATACCTTGCCGCGCGTACGGACGCAACTGAAGCCGTGCCTCATCGAGCGTGAACCAGTCGGTCTTGGCCGTCACGACCTCGCCGCGCAACAGACGCAGGATCACCTCGGCGGCCTCAATCATCATGTCCCGCTGACGCAGCGGATCGATGCCCATCATGAAGGCATCAGACGGCAATTGCCCCGGCCCGATGCCGAGCATCACCCGGCCGGCGGTCAGATGGTCGAGCTGCACGATCCGGTCGGCCAACACGAAAGGATGGTGATACGTCAGGGAGCTGACCCCGGTGCCGAGCATGATGCGCCGGGTGCGCTCGCCGGCCGCCGCGATCATGACCTCCGGCGAGGCACTCATCTCATACGCACCGCTGTGATGCTCGCCGAACCAGACCTCGTCGAAGCCGAGCTCGTCGAGCAGCACGGCCAACTCGAGGTCACGACGCAGCTGCAACGTCGGGTTGCCTGCGGCGTCGTGATAAGGCGCGATGAAGGCGCCGAAGCGCGCCGGCAAAGGGGCGGCGCCATCGTCTTTCATGACCACGCAATTGCCCTTCCTGATGTTTGCTCGGAGCGTAGCCGTGACCTCAGCGCAGCTTCGGCGCGACGAGACGCGGCAGGCCGTCACCCCGGCCGGCACCGGCTCGTCACGCCATGTGGACGCCGCCGTTGGGGCGCAGCACTTGGCCGGTCATGAACTTGGACGCATCGGCTGCGAGGTAGAGCATCGCGTAGGCGATGTCCTGCGGCTCCCCCGTGACGCCCAGCGGTGACTGGCCACCCCGCACGCCGAGAGTGGCATCGCGCTTGGCTTCGTCGATGGTCCCGTCGGGGTTGGTCCAGTTGCGGATCGTCATGGGCGTCTCGACGAAGCCGGGAGCGACGGAGTTGGCGCGCACGCCCTTGGGTCCGAGTTCGACGGCGACGGTGCGGGTCAACTGGATAACGGCCGCCTTCGTCATCCCGTATACCGACAGCGTCGGCGCCGGCATCTCCCCACCCGCCGATGCCACGTTCACGATCGCTCCCCGGCCCGCCGCCGACATCGCGCGCCCGGCCGCCGCACAACCCCAGTAGACCCCTTTGAGGTTGACCGCCAGCACGGCGTCGAGCTCCTCTTCCGAGGTGTCGACGACGAGCGAATTGCGAATGATTCCAGCCACATTCGCCCAGACGTCAAGGCGGCCGGTCGCCTTGATGGCCGCTCGCGCGAGGTCGTCCACCTCGGTCTTGATGCTGACATCGGTCGCGACGATCGACGCCTTTCCCGAGTTGGCCGTGATGAGCTCACGGGTCTCCTCGAGCGCCTCAGCGACCCGATCGGCGAGCACCACGTGCGCACCCGCAGCCGCGTAGGTGATCGCGGTCTGGCGTCCGATGCCCATCGCCGCGCCAGTGACGACGGCGGTGCGCCCGTCCAGTGAGAACGCTCCTGCCAGCTCTGACGCCACTCCCTCCTGGCCTTTCGCGGCCGCGTAGCGAAGGCCGGAAATCATGTCCATCAGATGCTCGCCGTGGCGTTGACGCGGTGTCCGCGCTCCTCGAGCTTGGGCAGCACGTCCTTGGCCAGGATCTCCAGATTGCGCATGACCTTGTCGTGCGGAAGGTCACCGAACTGCACGTAGCACAGCAGCTGGTCGACGCCCACCGACTCGTAGCGCAGGATCTTGCGCAGGCACTCTTCGGCCGTGCCGATGATGATCATGTCTTGTTCCTGGTAGTGCTCGACCGGAACCTGGCCCGCGATGACGGGCTCCAGCAGCGGGAAGACCTTCTTCTGCTCTTCCTCGCTCAGCATCGACAGTTCCCACTGCAGGGTGAACTCGGCCAGGTGCCGGTACCACCAGTTCACCGAATCCCAAAGGCCATATGCCGCAGCCTCATCCGCGTCGTCGTACGCGTGGACGAGCGTGTAGACGCCGACCCGATCGTTCCTCACCCGGGTCAGCTGGTCCTGCGGGCGAGCCATGGCCTGCGCCGTTCGGTAAGCGCGGATGTGATCGGCCATCTTCTCGACAGGCTGCAGCAGCGCGAACGACAGCAGTCCCAGACCAAGTTCACCGGCGCTGACGGCGCTCGTCTCGGAGGCGGCCGCCTGCCAGACCGGAGGATGCGGATCCTGGAACGGCTTGGGGGTCTGCATCCGCTCCGGGAAATGCAGGTTGGGGCTGTCGTAGGAGAACAGTTCGGACTCCCACATCTTGACGACGATCTCGATGGCCTCGCGCCAGTGCTCCCGTGAGCGATCGTCGGTGGGTACGCCGAAAGCCGCTTGCTCCATCGGCGTCGAGCGTCCCGTCCCCCATTCGACGCGGCCATGGGAGAGCACGTCGACGGTGGCGACCTTCTCCGCGAGCCGAGCCGGGTGGATGAACCCGAACGGCGTCAGGGTGACGCCGAAACCGAGCTTGATCCGCTCGGTGCTGAGCGCCAGGCCGCCGAGGATCGCTTCATTGCAGGGCGAGGCCGAGCGGCCGTCGCGGAAGTGGTGCTCGACCACCCAGGCCGTGTTGAAGCCGAGCTTGTCCGCGTACTGGATCTCGGCGATTGCCTCGTCGTAGGTGCGCTGCTCCGCCTCGCGCTGCCCGTACGGGTGGGGCTTGTTCCACGGCTTGATCTTGGGCTGGAACTCATACAGCAGGTCGAGCTTCACGCCTGGTCTCCTTTTGCAATAATGAAAACCCGTTCGCATTGAAATTCTGGGGGGACTATATGGCGCGTCCGGCTCTGTCTGCTAGCCGGGCGATTGCCGTGCTCAATTTCCTCGCCGCCCACCCGACCGAGGCGTTCACGCTGTCTGACATCTCTGGACGCCTGGGCATCAACCCTGCTTCGGCTCACGCTCTGCTTACCGTGCTTACCGACGCCGGCTACCTGATTCGCGACGCGCGCCTTCGCACGTTTGCTCTGGGTCCGGCAGTCGTTGCGTTAGGGACGGCGGCGCTGGAAGCTCATCCGGTCATCGACGTCGCCCGTGATGCGGCACGCGACCTGGCCCAGCAGACCGGTCTCGAAGTCGCCTTGACGGCTCCGGGCGGCGAGCACATCGTCTTTCTGGCCCGCGCCGGCGAGCCGTCAGCCCACGGCGTGCCGGTGCACATCGGTCAGCGGGTTCCCCTGGTGCCCCCGATAGGTTCGGTCTTCGTCGCCTGGGGCAACGCCGAAGCCTGGCTTGCCAAGGCCGTGGATCCGGGGCGACTACGCCAGGTCTTGGAGGTCGTTCGCCGCCGCGGCTACTCCATAGCACTCGAAGCCGAAACCCGCCAGCAGCTGGGACACGCGGTGGACGGCCTTGCCGCCGACCCCTCCAACCACAAACTGCGCGCACAAGTCGAGCAGTTGGTGAGCGGCCTCGGCGAGCGTGAGTACCAGCTGCAACAGGTGGAGGCCACGCGACGCTACGACGTGTCGATGATCGCCGCCCCGATATTCGGGCCAGCCGGTCAAGTCGTCCTGGCGATGACTTTGCTCGGCTTTGACGGCAAGCTTTCCGGCACCAAGGTTGCCGAGCTCGGCGAACGGCTGCGCGACGTTGCCCTCGTCGTCACCAGGCGCACCCGCGGACGGAGGCCGGCCTGAGTTAGCAGCGCGCGTAGTGCGTAACGACCCGGGAACGACGCCCAGCGCAACACACCATTCCTAAGCGCCGCTACGCTCCTGGAGTGACGCTTCGATGTACTGAGGCTTGTACCAGTTGGCGTCCGCGTGGAGGCGGTCGTTGCTGCCGTTTCGGCTGTAGCTGAGCAGCAGGTTGCCGGAAGCCAGCGATACCTCCGGATGGGCTGTGCTCTCGTAGAACATGGCATCGGGATGCTCGGACGCCGGGATCGTGTACAGCACCTTGGTGTCCCGCCACGGACCCTGCGGTGAGGTCGCGGTCCACAGCTCGATGTCCCGGCCGAGCATCCCGTACTTCTGGCTGACCAGGTACCACGTCGTTCCGGAGTGCCAGACCGAGACGACGGTGTCGAGCTCCTTGCCGATCAACCGCGCGGCCGGTGGCAGTTTGCTGCTCGGCGTCCACGCCGCGCCGTTCCAGAAGCACCAGCCGGACAGCTGCGTCGTTGTCGCCACCGGCACACGAGCGACGTAGAGCGAGCGGCCGTAGTCGCCAGGCTCGAGTTGCACGCCGTAGACGTAGAGGTAGGGGCCGTCGATCGCCGCGCCGGCGCTCCACCAGATGCCGTTGCGTTCCTCGTTGTCCGCGGCCGCGGTCAGGGGCGTGACGGACCGCAACGCGAACGTGCTGACGTCGAACGTCACCAGCGACTGGCCGACGACACGGATCCCGGACACCTCGGTGCCGTCGCGGCGCACCCGGTTGGCAAAGACGTGCACGTTGCTGCCGGTTGCCACGACGGCCTCGGGCCAGTACACGGTGCCGTCCGGTGCCGGTGGTATGGCCGGCCGTCCCGGTTCGTTGATCCAGCTGACCTGGTCGCCGCTGGCGACTCCCATCGAATTCGGGAAGAACGGGGGGTCGGGAGCGCGCGCCCCGTTCGACGTAACCGGGCCTCCGAACGTATCGCCGTACATCACCAGGTCCCGGCCATCAGGCAACAAGGCCGAATGTGCCCCGTCGCCCCCGGACCACGAACCGTCGTGGATGGCGTCAAACGTGGATTGCCAGCGGCCTGCGGAATCCGGCAACGCGGTAGCCGCAGCCGCCGGGCACGCCAAGACCCCCGTCACCATGAGACAGCCCGGGATGGCGGCGCGAACGATCCGGAAGAGCCCACGACCAACACCTCTCAGCAGCAGATGATCCGCTTCCGGAGACGTCCAGTGATGTGGCAAAGGTCCTGTAACGGCGGGGCTGTCAGCGGCGACGGTTCAGTGCGGTAGATCGAGCGCGTCCCGCCACTGCATGCCCTGCGCAATCGCCGCGATGCGGGACTTGATGAGCTCGTCGAGGTCGCTCGTCGGGAACACGATGAACTGGTTGTCGAGCACGGCTTGGTGAACCACGTCGGCGACCCGGTCCGGGGAGACGCCTTGGGTGGAGATCAGGTCGCGTAACTGCTTCGAGACGGGATTGTCCTGCGAGGGATCAGCCATGCCGCCGGGACGGTTGCGCTCACTTTCGAAGATCTTGGTGTCGATCAATCCAGGGCACAGCACCGAGACCCCGACGCCGCTGTCCGCCAGCTCACTGCGGAGCGCGGCAGCCAGGCCGACCACGGCATGCTTGCTGGTCCCGTAGGCACTCAGGGTGGGCGTATTGCTGAGCCCGGCCACGCTCGCGGTACACACGATGTGCCCGCTGCCTTGCTCGACGAGGACCGGTGCGAACGCCTTGGCCCCGTGAACGACACCGCGCAGATTGACGTCGAGGACCCAGCTCCAGACCTCCAGCGGGGTGTCCAGAAAGCCGCCGGCCGGCGCGACTCCGGCGTTCAGGCACACCACGTGCACACCGCCGAATCGCTCGAGGACCGCGTCGCGCAGACCGTTCATCTCCTCCATCGAGGCCACGTCAGCCCGCACCCCGAGGACACGCTCGCCATCACCGCCGAGCTCGGCGGCCACCCCATCGAGCGGCACCTGTTCGATGTCAGCGAGGGCGACCTTCATCCCCGCGGCGGCGAAGCGCACGGCCATGGCCCGGCCGATTCCGCTGCCGGCTCCGGTGACGACGCACACCTTGTCGCGAAGGCTCTCCGTCGCAGCTTGAACGCTGGTCATTCGAGTCATCTGTGCTCCTTTGCCGTCTCGTGACGCGTGGGATGGGCGGGGCCATTGTGTGAGCGGGAGCGTATTCGGCGGTCAGCGAACGAGAAGCGTGGGGGTTGACGCCCATAGCCCCGCGGACCGTCGGGCGCAGGTGCGGCTGGCACGTCCTTAAACGCGCCATTGGGGCGGCCCTTTCGCTGCCGGCGCTGACATTGTCAGGCGGGCTGGCGTTGACGCCCGACGGCTTGAAAGTCATATCGCACTGCTGATCGGTCGCACCTCTTCATGCTTCTCACTCACGCAATTCTCACGAAGGGCGTCGGGTTTGCGGGCAATTGTCGAGCTACCGAAGGGCGGCCGACGAATTCACCGTTCCGTTGTTTCAGAACCGCGCCGGCCCCTCCGATGGAACGGCGTTGCCCCGGAACGGGGCCGCGCCGGGACGCCATTCCTGCCCCTTCCCGGCGTACCACCACCATGACGGAAGGCAGGTACGGGGCTAACGACACCGGCGGCCACTGCCGGCCGATCCCCGGGCGGCAGTCATGGGGGATTCATGTCGTTTGCCGGTGCACTCAGGCCTGTCCGGCCGGCGTTTCGAACGCCCCTGTCCCGCTTGTGGTTTCTGCTGTTAGCTCTGGCGACCTGCGCGGCGGTGATCACCGGATGTGAGACCGGAAGCAGCGGGATCTCGCCCATCAACGGTTTGAACCGGCCGACGACGATTCTGGACTATAGCAATGGCTTCCTGCCCGCTTCGCAGCTGTACACCTATAGCCCCAACTGCCAGCTCTACAAGCCGGCGGCTGGCAGTTTCGCGGGGATGATCGCTGCGGCCAAGGCGGATGGTGTGGACCTGACGCCCGTGCAGTGCTACCGCGACTATGCCAACCAGGTGTACTGGCGGGACTACTGGTGCAACGTCGGTATTTGCGACAACGCTGCCACCCCGGGCTACAGCAACCACGGCTGGGGCAAAGCGGCCGACTTCGCCGACCAGAACGGCAGCCTCACCTGGAATTCCCTCGGCTACCAATGGCTCGTGGCCCACGCCGGCGAGTGGGGCTGGAACCATCCCGCCGGGGTCAACGAAGCCTGGCACTGGGAATGGGTCGGAGACGGCGGCACCATGCACGGATATCCCATCCGGCCAGACCTCATGTCGTGGAACCCTCCCGCAAGTGTCCAGGAACCGGCCCAGCCCCAGCTGAGCTCGCAAGGACGTTGACAGCGCAAAGTCCTTGCGCCTCACCTGCAGCGCCGATCGGAACTCGGTGACCGCGCACGAGCGAGCGAAGCGGGGTAGAGGACAAAACCCTCGACACCTCAAGGGAAAACGGCGGCTACCCCACGGGCTCCTTCACCGCGCTGCTTTGCCGGGGCCGATCTACAGATCCGCTGCGCGGTGATACGGGCGCTCCCCGCGCACCTCGACCCGGCGGATCGAACGCTCCTGGGGAAAGTGGTCCGCCGCGCTGCGATGGTTGGTCGATCGCTCGTCCCAAATCGCCAGATCCCCGGGACGCCAGCGCCAGCGAACTTGCAGTGCAGCGTTGTCGATGTGCCGGCGAAAGAAGTTCAGGAGGCAGTCGCTCTCGGGTTCGCGCATTCCCTCGATGCGGCGCATGAATCCGCCCCCGAGGAACAGGGCCTGCCGACCGGTATCGGGATGCGTGCGCACCAGCGGGTGCGTGACCGGGGGAAAGGCCTCACGCAAGGCGTCCGCCAACGAGCGCGCCTGGGGGCCGTCCGGCATCTTTCTGAGCATGGCCCGGATGAATTCTTCGTTGTCATGCACCACCTCGAGGTCGTCGATGACCCCGCGCATCACCGGCGACAAGGCCTCGTAGGCAGCCGTCATCGACGCCCACAAGGTGTCGCCACCGCGTCGGGGGATGACTTGCGCTGACAACAGCGCGTAGTTCGGGGGCTCGGCTATCCATGTGACGTCCGTGTGCCAATCGTCCGCTTCCGGCGGACTGTCCGGCCCGTCGGTGATGACGGTGCAGCAGGGTTCGGTGACCCCGCGCAGGCGCGCGACCGGGAAGATGCTCAGTTCACCGAAGTGGCGAGCCAGTCGAAGCTGCTCATCCGCGGTGAGATCGGCACCCGGGAAGAAGATGACCTCGTAGTGGTGCAGAAGGTCCCTGACCGCGGCAGCTCCCTGCGCGTCGAGGGCGCGCACATCGACGCCGTGCAGCTCCGCTCCAAGGGATCCGGCCACCGGCCGCACGTCGATCCCGTGATCATCAATCTCACCGCGCGAGGCTACGTCCAAGGTCAGCAATCCCATGCGAGCAGGTTAGTGAAAGTGATCCGCGCCTGATAGGTCATACCCGCGCCGCCGATCGGCCACGCGACCACTCAGGATGGTTTGCTGGCGCGAACGCTCAGCCGGCGAGGTCGATCTCGGGGTAGAGCGGGTGCGTCGCAAGTAGCTCCGCGGCCCGGCCGCGCACCCGGGCAGCCACCACCGGGTCGAGATGGAACTTCGCTTTCGATCCGGCGGGTTCAGTAGCCCTCAGCACGTCGTCGATCAGCTGCGACACCTCGCGGAGTTCGTCCTCGCCGAATCCGCGGGTCGTCAGCGCAGGCGTGCCCAGGCGGATGCCGGAGGTGTACCAGGCGCCATGGCGGTCCTGCGGCACCGCGTTCCGATTGGTCACCAGCCCGGCTTCGAGCAGCGCCGTTTCCGCCTGCCGGCCGGTCAGCCCGTACCCGGAGACGTCGAGCAGCACCAGATGATTGTCGGTGCCGCCGGTGACGAGGTCGGCGCCGCGGCGCAGGAGCCCATCGGCCAGCGCGCGGGCATTGTCGACGACCCTCCGCGCGTAATCGCGGAACTCCTCGGTCCGGGCCTCGGCCAGCGCGACGGCCTTCGCCGCCATGACGTTCGGCAGCGGGCCGCCGAGCACCAGGGGGCAGCCGCGGTCGACGAAATCGGCGTATTCGTCGGTGCAAAGCACCATGCCGCCGCGAGGACCGCGCAGCGACTTGTGCGTAGTGGTCGTCACGACGTCGGCGAAGGGAATCGGGTTCTCGTCACCGGTCAGCACCCCGCCCGCGACGAGGCCGGCAAAGTGTGCCATGTCGACGAGCAGCGTCGCGTCGACCTCAGCGGCGATGTCCTTCATCTTGGCGAAATCGATCAGGCGAGGGTATGCGGAGTAGCCCGCGACCAGGATCAGCGGGCGGAACGCGCGGGCCTGCTGCCGCAGCGCCGCATAGTCGACAAGCCCGGTGGCCGGGTCGGTGCCGTAGCTGGCCTGCTCGAACATCTTGCCGCTCACGTTGGGCCGGAAGCCGTGCGTCAAGTGGCCCCCGGCATCGAGGGACATGCCAAGCAGACGCTGGTTACCGAGTTCCCGGCGAAGCCGCTGCCAGTCCGGCTCGGCCAGGTCGTTGACGTGCGCGAGCCCGGCCGCACGCAGCGCCGGCGCCTCGACGCGGGCCGCGAGGATCGCCCAGAACGCGACGAGATTGGCATCGATGCCGGAGTGCGGTTGCACATACGCGTGCGGCGCTTGGAACACCGCCCGCGCATGCTCAGCGGCGACCGCCTCGACGGTGTCGACGTTGCGGCAGCCTGCGTAGAAGCGGTGGCCGATGGTGCCCTCGGCGTACTTGTCCGAGAGCCAGCTGCCCATCGCCAGCAGCACCGCCGGTGAGGCGTAGTTCTCGCTGGCGATCAGCTTCAGCGACTCGCGCTGGTCGGTCAGCTCGTCGGCCATCGCGGCGGCGACGCGGGGTTCGACGGCTGCGATCGTGTCGAGCGCCGCCCGGAAAGCGGTGCTGGATGCGGAGGTGGGTATCGGTGCAGTCATAGGGGCTCCCGGCGTCGAAAGGCAGCCCAGGCGCACGGCACAGCGTCAAGACGACGGGGCCGCTCCCTCGGTGTTCCTCCACCTCAGCGCCAGTCACGGCCCGAGGTCAGTTTAGCGGGCGGTCTGCGCGCCGGCAGCGACCGCCGCCCGGCGGGTGACGCTGGCTAGGCTTTCGTTCATGGCCCCTGGTCGTGGATGGCGTGATGCAGCGCATTTCATGGGGTTCTCGAGATGAGCGTTCTCGCGACGCTGCAGGCGGCGTTGCCGGACCCCGGCGTGCTGACCGATCGCGCTGCAATGTCGCCGTACCGGCAGGACTGGGCGCACGCCACCGACGCCGGCTGGCCGCTCGCAGTCGTGCGGGCACGGAGCACGAGCGACGTCCAGGCGGTGCTGCGATGGGCGACAGCACACGCGGTTCCCGTGGTCCCCCGGGGCGCCGGATCGGGCCTGTCCGGCGGTTCCACCGCCGTGGACGGCTGCGTCGTGCTGTCGACCGAACGCATGCGGGACATCACCGTCGACCCGGTCGCCCGGGTCGCCGTCACCCAGCCCGGGCTGCTGAACGTCGAGGTGAAGCAAGCGGCCGCAGCGCACGGCCTGTGGTACCCGCCGGACCCGTCGTCGTTCGAGATCTGCAGCATCGGTGGCAACGCGGCGACGAACGCCGGCGGGTTGTGCTGCGTCAAGTACGGCGTGACGACCGACTACGTCCTGGGCATGGAAGTCGTGCTCGCCGACGGCACGGCCGTGCGGCTCGGCGGACCGAGGCTGAAGGACGTCGCCGGATTGTCGCTGACCAAGCTCTTCGTCGGCTCGGAAGGCACGCTCGGGGTCATCACCGAACTCATCCTGCGGCTCATCCCCGCTCCCCCGCCGGCCTCGACGATGGTCGCCGTTTTCCGATCGATCGAGTCGGCCGCGGAGACGGTGCTCGCGATCACCTCGCAGCTACGCCCCGCGATGGCGGAGCTGATGGATCGCACCTCCATCAACGCCGTTGAGGACTACACGGCGATGGGCCTCGACCGCGCAGCTGAGGCGTTGCTCATCGTCCGCTCGGATGCCCCGGGCGACGCGGCCAGCCGTGAAATCGCGCTCATGGAGTCGGTGGCCGTCGCACACGGCGCGTCCGACGTGTTCTGCACCGACGACCCGCAGGAAGGGGAGGCTTTCGTCGCCGCGCGCCGGGCGGCCTTTCCGGCGCTGGAGCGCTTGGGCGACCTGCTGCTCGAGGACGTCGGTGTGCCACTGACCGCGCTGCCCGCTTTGGTGCGGGGCGTCGAGAAGCTCTCGGCCGAGCACGGGGTCACCATCGCGCTGGTGGCTCACGCGGGCGACGGCAACACCCACCCGCTCATCGTCTACGACGGCGCCGACCCGGCGGCGACGGCCCGCGCCCAGGACGCGTTCGGCGGCATCATGGACCTCGCGATCGCGCTCGGCGGAACCATTACCGGGGAGCACGGCGTCGGCCGTTCGAAGACGCCGTGGCTTGCCTCCTATCTGGGCGACGACGTGATGGCCCTGACCCGTCGCATCAAGGATGCGCTGGACCCCAACGGCATCCTCAATCCGGGGGCGATTCTCGACGCCCGTCCGAAGTCATAACGCGTGCTCGCCGCCTGCTCGCTGCGGGCGGCCTGCGGACACGGTTGTCAGAGCCCCAGGCTCCTGCACAACGCCTCGCCCATCTGCCGCTCGCCGTAGAGCTCCTGGGCTTGCTGGCGGCACGAGGCCCCGCGAGCCCTCAGCCCGGCCGGGTCAGCCAGCAGCACCGCCAGCTGATCAACCCAGGCATCGGCATCGGCCGACGGCGCCAACTGGCCGGTTACGCCGTCGATCACCGCGTCCTTGATTCCCTCCAGATCGGCGGCGAGCACCGGCGTGGCACGCATGGCGGCCTCGACGGTGACGAGCCCGAATCCCTCCATGTCCCCGGGTATGGCCACGTTGGGCTGGACGAACAGGTCTGCGCCGCGCATCACCATCTCGCGGTCGGCGGCGCTGACCTGGCCCAGCAAGTGGACGCGCTCGCTGACCCCGGCGGATCGGGCGAGAGCTCCGATGCGGCCGGCCTCCGGCCCATCGCCGGCGAGCACGTAGTGCACGTGGGCGGGCACTCGAGGGAGCACGAACTCGACGAACCAGGCGGCGCCCTTGCGCGCGACCAGCCTGCCGAGGGTCAGCAGCACGACGTCGTCCGGGGCGAGTCCGAGGCGCTGGTGCAGCTCAGCTTTCGCGAGTTCCTTGTCGGCATCGGAAATCGGCGGTACTTCGACGCCGAGTCGCAGCACCGTGATCCGGTCGGCGGGGACGCCGATTTCCCGAGCCCGGGCGGCAGTGGCCGCACTGATCGCCACGACGGCTTCGGCACGCCGCAGGGGCGGATGGACGAGCGCTCGATACATGCAGTTCTCATAGGTCACGTCCAATCCCATGATCATGGTGGCGTGCCGGACGCGGAACAGCCGCAGCAGCGGGGAGGCGACCGCGTACATCAGCGCGTCGCCGGTCAGCACGACCTCGACCCGGCGCGCCACGATTGCCGCCGCCAACCGGATCAACGTCGCCGGGATCCACCAGACCAGGCCCCGCTTCCTACCCCCGTAAGCAATCAGCGCCGAGTCCGGACGAGACTTCTGGATCGAGCGCCACACCCCCTCCGCGAGGGTCTCCATACCACCGACCGAAGGCGGAAACTTACGGGTCACGAAGACCGGACGGCGGTGCACTGCCGCAGTCTAGGGTCGCGATCTTCTCAAGAGGATGAAGACGGAACGGGCGACACCGGCCGACGCAGCCCGCGCACCTGGCTGAGCGCCAACCCGACGTCCACCATGATCAAGATCGCTCGTGACACCAGCGCAATGGCCAGGGCCGCGTCCACGCTCAGCAGCGGGGCGAGAACGGCCGTCAGCACCGCTTCACGGACGCCAGCGCCGGCCGGGGTGAAGATGACCAGCACGCCCACGGACGATGCCAGCGCGTACGCGCACACCGACAGCAGGTAGCCCCGGAGACCGTGCGCCCCCAATGGGTAGGCCAGGCACCAGATATGCAGGCCGAGGAGCAGGTTCCCGGCGGTGCTCCAGGCAGCCGAGCGCACGATCCCCGCCGACGTGAAGGTCGAGTCAACCGGTCCGCGACGCAGCACCCGTGCGGCGAGCACGACCAGGCGGTTGAGCACTCTTGGGATCAGGACGATCACCATCGGGATCGCCAGGATCGGCGCCCACCACAGCGTTTGCTCCGCCCTCGCGTCGGAGAACGGAAGCAGTATGCATCCGATGACGAGTCCGCTCGAGACCCCGATGGCCAGCGACAGCAACACCCCCGACGCCATCCGTAGCGGCGATATCCCGTGCCGGCGACCGAGCTGGGATTGGGTCAAAACCGGCCATACCGAACCCGGCAGGTACTTGCCGATCTGACCGACGCCGTAGATGCGCAGCCCGGCCCGGACCGGCAGGTCGATGCCGCCGTCGGTGACGGCCGCCAGCCATGAACCGAACATCGCCAGCACGGCCAGCAGGCCGAACAGCGCAGACCCGGCGACCGACAGCGCGTTGAGATCACGCAACGCAGCCGCCAGTTCCGTCCGCCGGCTTATGACCGCCCAGATCGCCACCCCGATGACGAGGACGAACACGACGTAAGCGACAACCTGACGGCCGCGGCGCCGGCGGCGCGGGGGTTCGGTCACCTTGCCGGGCGGCTATGCATCGAGCCGGCGCGGGGGTCGCCTGGTCGCGCCCCCGGCGGGCCCGTCCGCGCTGGGTGTGCCGATCCAGATGAAGGTCGGCATGATCGGCGCCAGCGCCCGCCACAACTGCGGGGGCGCCTGAGCCAGTCGCGATGGCACCATGTCCCGCGCGTGGAACTTCTCGCTGTCAGCCAGCACCGTGTAGGTGTAGTCCCACACGTTCAGACCCCGGCACATCTGCAGCAGGCCGCGCCTGGTCCGGAACTGCTCGTAGTACTCCTCGGCTCGCCCGGTGAGCGACACGTAGCGGTCAGCCGCCTTGCGTGGCAGCCAGGACAGAAAAGGCAGCCGGTAGTGCGGCTCGATGACGCCGAGCCGATTCGCGAAGCCGAAGTAGGCCACACCGCCCGGGCGCAGCACCCGGCGAATCTCATCGAGCACCGCGTCAGGGTCCACGACATGCTCGTAGATGTGGTTGAACACCACGATGTCGATGGACCGGTCAGCGAAGGGCAATCCCGAGCCGTCCGCACACACAAAGGAGGCTCGCTCCCCGAACCGCGAGACCGCGTAGGCCAGCCCCGGAGCGTCGATGTCCAGACCGACCACTGTGCAACCGGCACCGCGCAGAGTGTCGACGGTGAAGCCGGTAGAGCAGCCGATGTCGATCGCGGTGAGACCGCTGAGGTCGCCGCGTCCGAGGAAGTGCTGCAGCACGGCAACGATCTTTTCCGCCTTCAGGCGGCGCTTCGTCTCGTCCTTGGTCTTGGCCTGCATCTCCGAGTACGCCAGTTGAGGGCGCCGCGACGTGGCGCGATCGGATTGCGTCACAGCGCGCCGGCCCGCGCAGCGCCGTCCGCGTGCTTGAGCAGAAAGGCGAACTGATACTGCAAGCCCGGTACGAAGGACAGCACCTTCGCCCCCGCCCGGAAGGCGATCCGCGCCGGTCGGCGATCCCGCAGGACGGCCGGCCCCCGGTCAGCGGACGTGGCGACAATCTGCACCCCGGCCTGCGTGAATCGCTGCTTCCAGCCGAAATAGCTCAACCGCAACTCACGGGGCTGTTCAGTGCGTACGTAGAAGTTCGGGACCACGATTACCGCACGTCCCTCGGGCGTCAGCACCCGAGCGAGCTCACGCAGACCCTGCACCACATCCGGGAAGTGCTCCACCGAACCGAAGGACAGCACCCGCTCAAAACTGTCATCCTGGAATGGCAGCCGGGTGCCGTCGCCCTGGACTCGAATCACACCCGGAATGGATTTCTGCCCCAGACTCAAGGCCCGGAACGCGAAATCAAGGCCGACGACAGAGCTGGCCCCGCCACGCTGACCGGCCAACTGCGCCGCCCAGCCGACCCCGGAACCCAGATCCAGGAACGACGTGCCCGCCAGTGGCTCGAGCATCTGGATCGCCCGCCACAGACGCTTTTCGCCGGGCGCGACGACGTCATCGTCGAAGTGGTAGCTGTGCTCGTAGAACCCTCGATCGTCGCTCATGTCATCCAGTCCGTGAAAGCCCCCTGGCCGCGAAGCCGTAGGGACCGCGCAAATCCTTGCTGTGCCAGCTGGCAACGAATCGTTTCACGAAAGCGCCGCCGCCGGTCTGCACCACGCGAGGCGGGCGCTCGCTGGACCCGGCAACGCCCGGCTGTGCTGGTGGGTCAGGCCTGGGCGTCCCAGGTCGTGGCGGTGACGCCGGCGTGTCGTAGCACGCTCTTGTGCACGCGTCCGGTGGTGGTGTTGCGTGGCAGATCGTCGACGATGTCGACGTAACGCGGCAGCATGAAGCGCGCCAGCCGGCCGGACAGGAATTCCAGCAGCTCACCCGGCTCGAACGCGGGATCATCGACGATGAGCACCACCCTCACCTCGTCGTCACCGAACGGGGTCCGCACCCCGACGGCCGCGCATTCCCGCACGGCCGGATGCTGCGCCACCGCCGCCTCCACCTCGAAGGAGGAGATGTTCTCGCCGCGGCGGCGGATCGCATCGTTCATCCGGTCGACGAAGTAGAAGTTGCCCTCGGCATCGGCACGGAAAGCGTCGCCGGTGTGAAACCAGCCGTTGCGCCACGCCTGCACCGTGCGCTCCGGCATGCCGTAGTAGCCGAGGTTCAGCGACCACGGCTCCTCGCTGCGCACCACAAGCTCACCCACCTGCCCGGCCGGAACCAGCTCGTCATGCTCATCGACGATCCGCACCTGCGGACGTGGCCAGCTCATGCGCTGCCGGCCACACGCTTCCCACGGCCCGTGATCCCAACCCGACGACACCGGAGCCCCGATTTCGGTCTGCCCGTAGCAGATGCACACCCGCACCCCGAAACGCCGCTCGAAATCGGCCATCTGCGCAATCATCGGTCCCAGGATCACGCTGCGCACCGGATTGTCGGCATCATCCGCGCGGGGCGGCGCCGAGTACAGCAGCGCCGTGAGCGGTCCGACCAGGGCCAGCGCCACGCAGCCGAATTGCCGTACATCAGCCCAGACGCTGGAAGCGCTGAACTTGTCGCGGGTGACCAGACACCCGCCGCGGGAGAGCACGTAGTTGAACCCGGAACGGCCGGAGTTGTGAAACAGCGGCATTGCCGAGTACAGCGCCTCACCCGGCCCCAGCGTGTCCTCCGGCACCCACGACCACATCTGATACGTCAGCCCCCACGGGGTGATCACCGCCTTCGACGGCCCGGTCGTGCCCGAGGTGAACAGCAGCGACGAGATGTCATGCACCTGCGGCCCGGCGAAATCGGTCTGCACCTCGGTCGACGCTAACTCCTCCGGCAAAGACACCGGCGTCAGATGGCCGACCGGCGCCGCCGGCCCGTCCACCACCAACACGGTGCGCAGCGCCGGCAACTCGGCGGCGAGCTCCATCACCGGCGGGAGCAGCGCCGTCGTCGTCACCAGCGTCGTCGCCTCCGACACCACCAGCGCATGCCGCAACCCCGCCCCCACATACGCGACGTTGAGCGGAACCTCCACCGCACGCAGCCACGCCAAACCCAGCATCGTGCGGTGCGCATCGAAGACGTTGGGCAGCAGGGTCGCCACATGTGAGCCGGCTTCCACCCCCAGCCGCCGCAGGCACGATGCCCACCGATAGCTGTCGGCGAGCAGCTGCGCATACGTCAGCCGATCACCGTCCACATGCACGAGCGCCAACGCCTCAGGAGTCTTCGCCGCCCACCTGGCAACCGCATGCGGAGCAAGCAGCGTCCGATCCAGCATCAACCCTCCCCCTCGCATCCGGACGGTGTCATGGCGCCAGCCGACTCGTCATCCGTATCTTGTATCCAAGTTAGCCTGCGGCCACTGCGCTGCCGGAGGGACCTCGGCCGGTTCCGGCGACGGCGACCTGAGCAGTCTGACGTCGGCTCGACTCAGGGCCCGTACTCGTTGTACGCGGGCAGCGTTTCCGGCCGCGGGGCGGGCGCCAACGCTGCCCGGTACGGCGCGCTGATGCCCGCGTTCGTGAGGATCGACGCCGGCACCTCATCGAGCGCGTGAATCACATGGTTTTCCTCGACGGTCACGCCTTGCAGCGGGTGGCCGCCGCAGGCCTGCTGACGCGAGATCAGCCCGGCCGGGGGGTCCGCCTGGACCGAGTAGTTGCCGTCAAAGTCGACCGGCCCGCCGCCGCACCCTCCGAAGGAGAAGTAGGGCGAGATGCCGGGCAGATAGTTCGGGGCCAGCGGAACGTAAAGCGCGGCGAAGACGGCGTTTGCCTTCTCGCGTACGAACTGGGTGCCGTTGTCGGTGTAGATCGCCCAGCTGGGGTGCTTCTGGTTGAGCACGACGTTGCCGGTGATCAGCTCGGCGTCGGCCATCGACGTGCCCTCGATGCCGTTGGAGTAGATGCCGCCGCCGTCGACGAGGACCTGCATGTGGTTGAAGATGAGGTTCTGCGCGATGACGTTGCCGCGCGAGTAGTTCGACAGCGGCCCGAGATACGGGAAGCGTTCGAGCCAGCCGCCCCAGCCGATCGAGATGCCGGAGTACGGAACGTCGTCGATCTGGTTGTGCGCGATCGTCGTGTACTGGGCGTACCCCACGAAGATCGCGGCGCAGTCCTGATACTCGGCCGCGACATCGTGGAAGTAGTTGTCGTGCACCTGGTTGCCCGATGTCAGATCGGGGCCGCCGGCCTGCGGGGCATCGACGCCCCCGATGGTGAGGCCCCCGGCCGAGGTGTCGGTGAACAGGTTGCCTTCGACGGTGTCGTGCTGGCTGGCATCGCCGAGCGCCAACCCGGCAGCCCCCAGGTGGGTAAACGTGTTGCCGGCAAAGGTGATGCGCTGGTCGTGCGTGAAGCTGACGTTGCCAGGAATCTGGTCATACGCGGCGTACGGGCACGAGGCTTGGGGCGAGTCACACGCCCCTTGGGTCCGGTAGGCATTCGCGCCCGTCAGGTACGTGCCGGCCTGGAACGACGAGTACCCGTCGGCACTGCTCGGCTCGAGCCATGTCGCGTACGAGAAGGTGAGCCCGCGAAACGTGATGTCGTGGATCGGCGAGGCTGACGTGCCCGCAGCGGAGATGAGCTTCTGTAGCCGCGGAGCAACGACCGTCGCGCGTGCCATGTCCTGACCGGGCAGCGGGAGGTAGTAGATCCGATGGGCGCTCTCGTCGAGGTACCACTGCCCCGGCTTGGTCATGAGCTCGTACGCGTTCGTGACGGCGTAGGCATTGCCCAGCGGCTGGTTGAAACCGGATATCGCCAGCGCGGTACCGGGCGTGGTGCGCAGCGTCGTGTTCTGCCAGCACGGCTGCGACATCGTGATGGCGGTGCCGACGATCGAGGCAACCCGGCAGCGGCTCTCGGTCCAGTTCGACGGTCCGCTCGGGTAGACGAACTCGATGCTCGACGGATTGCGCCAGCCGTCGAGTGCGGTCGAGCTTGCGGTGTACCCGGTCGCCGTGCGGGAGAGGGTGACGGGAAGCGGTCCTTCCGCCTCCCGGGCGCGCGTGCCGTCCACGTACAACTGACGGGTGCGCAGCGAGGCAGGAACCGGCGCCGACCAGATGCCGCTGGAGCCGGGCTCGCGCTGCCAGCCGCCGATCTGAGAGCCGCCGCTGATGATCGGGTGCGCGCCGGGAGCAGCCTCGTAGACGACCTGGTGACCGTTGCGTCCGGAGTCGGCGGCGCTGAGCTGCAGCGGCGCGCTGAGCGGGTACGTCCCGTCCTCGAGCACGACATGAGCGTCGGAATCCATCGCCGGCAGCCGCGAACGCAAGGCATCCCGGGCGGCGATCAGACTGGTGAACGGATCGGCGCTGGTGCCGGAGCCCGTACCGGGGCCGCCCGGCTTGACGTAGACCGTCAGCGAAGGAGTGCTCGCATGCGTGCTCGCGGTGCTGGAGCAGGCCGCCAGAGCGATCGAGGCGATCGCCGGAATGCTGACGGCAGCGGTCAGCGCACGGCCGCGGAACGGCCCACGGCCAGGAAAGTCCTTCCCACGACGGCGTTTGCGCATGCGTTGGATATCGGCCCGGCCGACGGCTCCTTGACGTTCACGATCGGGCGACCGGCTACCGGAGGACGAGGCGATCACGTTCTACCCGACGGAGCTGATCGTCGAGGGACCGGCTGGCTACCCGGCGCGCGGGGCAGGTAGCCAACGGGGTCCAAGTCCCGGGTAGCGGCTACCCACCGCCGGGCGGCTCGAGGTGCAACGCGATCACGTCCAGGTCCGCGCCGCGTTCGATCGGGCGGCCGAGAGTGTTCTCGACGACCGACTTGAGCTTCTCCCACGCCTTCGCATGCCGTGCGACGTAGCCGTCCAATGCCGCGTCAGCCGCGGTATCGCTGAGCCGCTCCGCCCTCGCCGGCAACGCCCGCCGGCCGCGCACCCACACCCGAGCGGTCGGGTTGGCTTCAAGGTTGCGATACCACTGGGACTTGGCGCCGAAGCCGGAGACGACGAGGTAGACGTCGGTCACTGGATGACCGAACACCTCCAGGACCACGAACCGCCGGGCGCCCGAAGTCCGGCCGATGTGCTCGAGCATCAGCATCCGTGACCCGAACAGGAACCCGAGTCGGGCCTTGTAGACAGCGATCGGGGCACGCACCAGCCACCGGGTGCGCAGGACGCGACCCCCCGCGGCAGCGAGCCGCGAACGTGACGGTCGTGCCGGGATGTCACTCACGGCAAACCTCCAAGGCAACGAGACGAGGCAGGAACGGGCCGCCAGGCACGAGCGACCCGCGGCCGACCTGCCACGTCGTCGGCGTTGACCCGGTGTTCACCGAGAGGCAGCGGGTCCTCCAACCGGAGGAATGCTCCGCTGACCTTTGAGCAGACGGCCACCCGATGCGTACACGAGGGGGTGGTAAACGGCTGACACCGCGATCAGCAGCGACCCCAGCACCGGCCGCCCGGCGAAGTACCAGCCGACGCCGACGAGCACGGTGATGACCAGTTCCTCGACGAGCCGCCCTGCCTCGGCAAACCGCCCCGCCTGCCGGAAGTCAACAGCTCCCCAGATCCCGAACACCACGACCGGGACGACCACCCCGAGCGCGACCCGGCTCGCCGTAGAACCGCCCAGGTGAACACCCCAGGCGGCGGCGCCGGCCACCACCCCGACCTCCATCAGGACCCGCAGGGCGAGTACCAGCCGCTCCATCGGCTTCACACCGGCATTGCACCTCCGCGAGCGGCAGCGATCAATCGGCCGGGCGAATCGTCACAAGAATGCAAAGAGCTGGCCCCCAAGACGTGCCGCACGTCAGCAAAGCCGTCCTCGCCGGCGAGCGTCAGCATCTCCTGCGGCTGATAGCAGCTGAAGCAGTGCGTCCCGGGCGCGCGCCACGCGCGAGCGCACGGTGCCGACCGGGCAGCCGCAGATCTGGGCCGTCTCCTCGTAGCTGCATCCCAGGATCTGGGTGAGCACGAAGGCTGCCCGACGATCCGGCTCGAGGGTGTCCAGCAGCATCTGGAGCTCGACCTGGAGGGTGTGGTCGCCGGTGCTGGGATGCTGGTGTGCCCGCAAGTCGAGGGCGGTGTCCCGCCGCCGCTGGCGCGCAGCGATCTCGGTCGCACAGGTGCGCCGGGCAATGGTCAGCAGCCAGCTGCGGATGGGTCCCTCGCCGCGGAAACGCTTGAGCTGGCGGACCGCCCGAAGGTAGGTCTCCTGGGTCAGGTCGTCGGCAGAGCCGGGATCGACGAGGTGGGCGCAGAGCCGCCAGACGTCGCCTTGTGTGGCGCGGACCACGGCTGCCAGGGCGATCTGGTTGCCGCTTCCGGCCGCGACCGCCAGGCGCGTCAGCTCGTCCACGCAAGAAAGGTATGCCACGCGCCGGGATCGGCCGATCCAGCACACATCTGGTTGCGGCGGGAACTTTCGGCGCCGCCCGCCGCACTACTAGGACATGGATTGCGTGCAGTCGCGGGAAGCGATGTCGGCGCAGATGGACGGCGAGTCGCTGGGGGTATCGGAGTCCCTGCTGGAAGCGCATGTTGCGCGCTGCGAAGGGTGCCAGGCGTGGCGCGAAGCAGCCTTCGATGTCACCCGGCGCTCGCGCATGACGGGGTGGACACCTCCCGCCGATCTCACGGACGTGATCCTGGCCACGGCCGGGCGCAGACGCTTTGCCGGCATTGGCCCCCGGCTGCGGGCCGTCCTGCTGGTGGCCGCGGCCCTCGGTCAGCTGGTGCTGACGGTCCCATTGCTGTCCGATGGCGCCAACACCGCAATGACGATGGACCAGCACGGCATGCACGAGCTGGGCGCCTTCGACGTCGCGTTGGCCGTCGCGTTCGTGGTGGGAGCCTTCCGTCCCCGGCTCGCCAGTGGACTCGTCTGGCCGTGTGGCGCCGCCGCTTTCGGGCTGGCGGCGACGTCGGTGGTCGACATCGTCACGCACCGGACCTTCGAGCTGCACGAGTTGCGTCATCTGATCGCCGTTGCCGGCGCGGTACTGCTCTGGCTGGCGGCCAGGGACGACAAGCGATCCGAACCCGACCACGTGAGGGGCGCCGCCATCAGCCTTCCCTTTCGCTCCAGCGAAGGCGCCGGCGAGTATCGCGAGGCTCCCGGCAGCGCAGCGGGAGGGGGCGCGGCTTGAGTTAGCTGCCCTCAGAGACCGCCCACTCCAGCAGACAAGGAAACTGGTGTCCCGCTTCTTCACGTTCGTCACCGTGGTATGTGCCACGGCCATCTTCACGGTGCTTTTCGCGAGCAGCGCGTCGGCGCATGTCGAAATCAGCCCCGACGCGGCGGTAGGCGGCAGCGAAACCCAGCTGACTTTCCGGGCACCCAATGAGGAAGCGACAGCCCACTTCACCAAGCTCGTCATCCACCTCCCGGCAGCACAGCCGCTCGCCTCGCTGGCGACCCGCACCCTCCCCGGATGGACGGCCAGCCTCACGAAGTCCAAGCTGGCGAAGCCGATCACGACCGGTGACGGCACCGCGACCGAGTACACCAGCGCGATTACCTGGACCGCGACAGCCGGCGGCGTGGCACCGGGCGAGTACCAGAACTTCGACGTGAGCGTTGGGCCCCTTCCCGCCTCCGGAACCATGACGTTCACCGCGGATCAGACCTACAGCGACGGCACGGTCGTGCACTGGAACGAGATCACGAAGCCCGGTGCGGCGGAACCTGAACATCCCGCGCCCACCCTCACGCTCACGGCGGATACGGCGGCGAAGGCCAGCACGTCCGATGGCCTCGCCCGCGGGTTGGGCATCGCCGGCATCGTCGTCGCCGTCGCGGGGCTTGCCGCCGCCGGCCTGGCCTTGCGACGCAAGAGCCGCGCCACGTGATGGGCGCGCGCCTGCGGCACAGGGTGGGGGCAGCGTCCGGAGCCGGGCTGCTGGCCTGCGCCCTGTTGGTGACGCTGGCGGGTCCGGCGGCGGCGCATTCGGTTCTGCTCTCGACGTCCCCCACCGAGTCCGGCAAGGTCGCGTCGGCACCCGCCTCCGTCGTTCTCACCTTCAACGAGATGCCGCAGGGCGAGTTCTCCGACATCCACATCGTCGGCCCCGACGGCGCCCGGCGCGACAGCGGGCATGTGAAGGTCCTCAACGACACGGTGACCGAGGACCTGGGCGGCACCCGGCCGGCCGGAACCTACGTCGTCGACTGGCGCGTCGTCTCCGCGGACGGGCATCCGGTGTCCGGCGAGTTCTCCTTCACGGCAACATCGGCGGCTGCCGCCCTCGGCGCCCGCCAGGCTGACACGACCAGATCAGCGTCAGGGTCGAAGAGCTCCGGGACCGTCGTGATCGTCGTCGTCCTGGTGGTCGTCCTGGTGCTCCTGCTAGGAGCCGGGGCGTGGTTGGTACAGCGCCGACGGCGACCTGCGGCAGCGGCCGCTGCATCGTCATCGCAGGACGACGACCCCGAGTAGCACACGCCCGCGTAGCACCCTTCGGTAGCACTCAGGCCGCGTCGCTGGCAGCCGGTTCGACGGCCGGTTTCGACCAGCGGCGTTCCACGTTGGCGAAGCGCCAGTAGCCGATCGCGATGATCCATGGTGAGCACGAAGGGCTCGACGATGGCGAAGCCGACGTTGACGACCTGCTCGATCAGGCAACGTCCCGGCGCTGATCAGCGCGCCGGCCGGCTCTCCCGACGTAGCTCTGACCGTCGGTGCGCTAGCTCAGCGCGTCGGTGAGCAGCGATACGAGCGCTTCGAGCTGGACGTCGACAGTCGACGCGATCTCCTCATCCGAACCGTCGAGGGCTCGTGCCGCGAGGCCGGCCTTGCTGTCGATGAGCTCGGCGATGCGGGTGTCGATCGTCTGGGCGGCGAGGATGCGCCAGGCGGTGACGGGCTGATCCTGGCCGATCCGGTGGACGCGATCGATCGCCTGGGTCTGCTCGGCCGCGGTCCAGGAAAGCTCGGCGAGCACGACGTTCGACGCGACCTGCAGGTTGATCCCGACGCCGGCGGCTGTCAGCGAGCAGACCGCCACCGCGACGTCGTCATCGTTGACGAACGCGTCGATGTTGCTCTGCCGTACCCGCGAGGTCTGCTCGCCCCGGATGGAGGCGTAGCGGATCCCGCGCCGCGCGAAGGTGTCCTCGGCGACGTCCATCACGTCGATGTGCTTGGCGAAGAACACGACCTTGCCGACGTTGTGGGACAGCTGCGCGGTGTAGTCGGCGGCAAGGGTGGCCTTCGCCTGACCGATCCGCCGCATCAGGTTGAAGACGTTTCCCTCGGAGCTGCTCTCCTTCGCGTCGCGCCGCTCCCACGTGGCGACCTGGCGGACGAGCGCGTGGTCGATCCCGGCCGGAACTACGCCGTCGGTACGCGCGGCGAGGGCACTCTCATAGCGCCTGACGAGCCTGCGGGCCAGCGCGCGTTCGGCATCGCGGATCGACTGGCCGAGACCGCCTTCGAGCTCTACCGGCATGTCGGCGACGCGGCGCGCCGGGATATCCGCGGCGACGTCGACCTTGCGCCTGCGGACGATGCCGAGGTCGATCACGGCTTGCCGCGCGGCCGGGAAGAAACCTGGATCCGCCGGCGTCAGGGCATTGCGTTCCAGCGCGTCCATGAGCGCCGGGCCGGGCTCCTCGTCGCCGATCCACCCCAGGAACTGCCAGATCGCCAGGAAGTCCTCGATGTCGTTGATCAGCGGGGTGCCCGTGAGAGCCATCAGCAGCGGGCGCGGGGTGCGCATCCGGATCTGCTCAGACAGCTTGAGCACGTTGCGCGAGCGCTGCGACGCCTTGTTCTTGATGAAGTGCGCCTCGTCGACGACCATGCCGCGGAACCCGTGAGTGCCCAGCCACCCGACGTGGCGGTCGAGGATGTCGTAATTGACCACCACGATGTCGGAGAAGGCGTCGACGGTCTCCCCGTCGCTGTGGATCACGGTGACGGGATGGGTCGGGGTCCACATCCCCGCCTCGCGCGCCCAGCTGGTCTTGACCACGTTCGGCACGACTGCCAGCAGCGGGTAGGTGTTCGCGGCCTGAGCGGCCAGCAACGCTTGGGCGGTCTTGCCGAGGCCGGGCTCATCGGCAAGCAGGAAGGTCCGGTGACCCTCGGCCGCCGCGACCACCACCTGCGTCTGGTGCGGCATGAGACCCGGGCCCGACAGGCCCTGCAGGGCGGTGGGCTCGGGAAGGGCCATGCAGGATGACGCCCCACCCGAGGCCGCCTCGAACGAACGCAGGAGCGGGCCGAGCAGCTCCCAGCTGGACAGCCGCCGGGTCTGGGGCCTGGGAGGCGGCGGCGCCGAGAAATCTGGCGCCAGGAAGGGATTGGCCAGCTGCCGGGAGATGACCGACTGCGGCACGACTCGACGCTCGGGCCTGGCCGCGGGGGTTTCGGGCGTGGGCAGGTCCGGTTCGGCGGGAGCCTCCATGCCTGCATCGAGCCGGATCTCGCGCATGACGGCTCTGGTGCCGTCGAGTGGCAGGGCGTCGTCGTCGAGCAGAGCCAACAGCGAACCGTCCCGAGCGGCTGTCCTCGCCAGCACGGTAGCGACCTCATTGATCCGCTTGAGCCGGGCGGTGCGTTGCGCCTCGCTCAGGCTCTCAGCAGCTAGCCGGTCGCGTAACTCGCGCACCAGCAGCGCAACCGCCTGGAACCTCTCCCGCGTTCTGAGGGTGACCCTGCCGCGCTGGACGGCCGACTCGACGCTGCGCGCGGCCTCTTCGAGCACCGAGATCGAACGCTCGTCCGGGCGCGGCCGACGAGGAGCAGAGCGGCCGCCATCGGAACGGCGCCGGGTTCGTGGTGGCACGTACCACTCCTCGCACAGGTTGACCCGTCGGCCTCGGGAGCAAGGCAACGACACATCCCGTCGCCAACGCCTCGTCGCACCAGACGTGCAGCTCCCTCGCGGGCGCGAACGAGGCCTCAGAGGGCGGCAGCGCGGCGAACCGGGCCACCGCTGATGCCCGGCGCCTCGTCGGATATCCGTTCGACGCTCGCCGGTCCATCGAGGGCGCATTGCGCGAGGTGTCGCACGACGTGGCGATCACTCCAGGACCCGTTCATCGTAGCGCGGACGGCGTCCGCGATCTCAACGCGACCCGCGCAGACTCATCGCCGGATCGCCCAGGCGGCCTCCCCGTCGCGCGAAACGAGATGCGCGGCGATCACTACCCCGACGATGATGGCCAGTCCGAGCCCGAGGCTCGCCGCCACCGAGACGTGGCGCACGAGCAGGCCACCCGCGGTCACACCGAGCAAGAATGCGCTGATCGCGAGCACCCGTCGCAGCATGACGGGATCCGTCAATCCACGGCGGGCTTCGATGAGCGCTCCCGTGATGACCAAGGTCAGCACGACCGTCGGCAGGTCCCGCACCGCGAGGAATCGGATCGCCGACAGCTGAGAACCCATCGAGAGCGCCAGCAGAATGACGACCCAGTCGCGGGTTCTCGCGTCGAAGTGGCCGTGAGCAGCCACGACGACGACCACGACCCCGGCGGCCAGGACGGCCTTGACGGCGAGTACGTTGCGAAACGCTCGCCCACGATGGACGCCGGCGGCCCGGAAGGCATGGCTACCCAGGACGGCACCGACCGCGAACGAGACGATCGGCAGGATCGAGCTGCGGATCGAGAACCCGGGCGCGCCCGCAATGGCCAGGCCGAGGAAGACGACATTGCCGGTCATCGTCGCCACGAAGACGTGAGCCAGCAGGATGCTCGTCGCGTCCACGACTCCCACGAGCACCGTGAGCGTCAGCAGCATGGCCGGAAGCGGGCCATCCCGCTCGTCGAATACCGCGCGCCGCAGGTAGCGGACGATCCGCGCCCGGCCCTCTTCGGAACCTGATTCCGGGGACATACCCGGATCATGGGTTGGCGTCTGAACCTCGTGCAAGCCGGCGGGTCGCGAGTGCCGGCCGGCAGCGTCACGATTGGATCGGCGCCTTCGGCTCTGGTGGACTGTCACAGAGCCGAACCCGCGGGCGGTCGGCCGCTCGGTGACGGGACTGGCATGACGGATGAGACTCGGGGTGCCATCACCCCGGAGCTAGTCCTCGAGGCTGCCATGGCGATCGTCGAGAGCGAGGGGGTCGAGGCGCTGAGCATGCGGCGGCTGGCCGGCGAGCTGGGTGTGAAGACGCCGACCGTGTACTGGCACGTCGGCGGCCGCCAGGACATCCTCGACAAACTCATCGAACGGCTGATGGACGAGTTCGGACGGATTCGCCCCCGTGGCAAAACGCCTGCCGCCCGCATCTCGTCCCTGTGCATGGCGCTGGTAGCTGAGGTACGGCGCCGCCCTCACGTGATTGCCGTGTCACGCACCGCCGGACGCGGAGAGGCGATCTTCGCCCGCGCTCAGGAGAAGATCGCCCGCGAAGTGCAGGCGGCCGGCTTGCATGGGCGGGAGGCGGCGTTTGCCCTGCGCACCATCCTCTTTCAGCTGGGCGGGTTCATCGTCGTCGACTTCGGCATCGCCGACGACAGCAGTGTCCACGGGGTGGCTCGCTGGCAGGGCGCGGATCCGGAGCTGCGCGACGAACTCAGCCATTCCATCGATATCGATGAGGTTTTCCGCTTCAGCTTAGATGCCGTTCTCGCCCGGCTGTTACCAGGCTGCTAGCCGCCGCGCGCTCCGCTGTCGGCGACCAGAACGCCATCACGTCAGCGGCTTTCATCTCCTGACTATCTGTGACACTGTCATGGGCAGCTGGGTGCGGGCGGCGACGTTGGCCGCTGGGTGACGCGAAGGGTCGGCGCAATGAGCAAGTACGTCATCGTCTCCTCCGACTGCCACGCCGGTCCCCCGGCGCAGCTGTATCGCGAGTACATGGATCCGCCCTATCGCGCTCGCTACGACGAGTTCCTGGCCGGTCTGGCCGCGATGGAGGACCTGCGGGCGGCGAACATCAACAACGCGCAGAAGCAGTTCCGCGAGAAGTTCCTCGCCAAAACGGGGGACGGCGGAAACCGGGCTTCGTGGGATCCTGCGCTGCGCGAACGCGAGCTCGACAACGACGGCATCGCCGCCGAGGTCATCTTCCCCGACGCCGATGTCCTCGGTATCGGCGGCGTGACCTCATCCCCCTTCGGCACCGGGCTCGCCGCCTCCGGCTCCGATGACCCCGAGCTGGCGATGGCAGGCGCGCGGGCCCACAATCGCTGGCTTGCCGACCTCTGCAGCGCGAGTCCGCACCGCCGCGGCGGCATCGCAACCGTACCGATCATCCACGATGTCAAGGCCGCGGTGGCCGAGATCGAACGGGCGCACGAGTCGGGGGTGTGGGCCGGCGTGATGATCCCGACCCAGTGGGCTCCGCACGCGTCGTACAACGATCCGAAGTACGACCCGGTGTGGGCGACGTGTCAGGAGCGCGGGCTGGCGGTCGCGGTGCACTCGGGTGGGTCGCCGCGCGACATCTCGATCGCCTCCGGGGCGCTGCCCATCTATGCCTCGGAGGCGTGGTTCTTCGCGGCCCGACCGCTCTGGTCGATGATCTGGGGCGGCGTCTTCGAACGGTTCCCCGAGCTGATGTTCGCCGTCACCGAGGACGGCGCCTGGTGGGTTCCTGACATGTTCAACCGCTGCGACGAGCAGTGGGAGGGACTACACGCGACACTGAAGTTCGGCGACGTGTACCGCGAGACCCTGCCCGAGAAGCCCAGCTTCTACTTCCGGCGCAATTGCTTTGTCGGAATCGGACTGACCGAGACGGAGCTGGCGCGCCGGCATGAGATCGGGATCGATCAGATCGCGTGGGGTAACGACTTCCCTCACCCGGAGGGCACCTGGCCCCACACGCGTGACTGGCTGCGTATCAAGTTCCACGACTGCCCGGTCGAGGAAACCCGCAAGATGCTGGGCCTGAACGCCTTGCGCTGCTACCAGAATTTCGAGCCGTCGAAGCTGGTCCCGGTCGCTGAACGCATCGGGCCCAGCGTCGCTGAGATACACGACCAGCCGGTGCCGCCGAACCCGGATCTCGCCCTCACCCATTAGCTCCCCCGGGCCACCCCTGCTCACCGGGCTCACCCGTGCTCACCAGTGCTCACCAGGGCTTGAGCGGCTCCTGGGCAAAGGCGATCGACCGCGAGTCGGCAGGCACGCTCGCCAGCGGCTCATCCACTTCGGCGATCGACGGCCCGACCCGCTGGGCAACCGGCGCAAGCACGTCAAGATCGAAGCCGTAGACAGCCGCCGCGTTCAGCCCGACCATCTGCGCCACCTCATCCGCCGCGATGCCGGCGAACGTGTTGCGCAACGCCTCGGTCGTGTACGGGTAGGTCCCCTCGATGTGCGGGTAGTCCTGGCCCCACATGATCTTGCTGATCCCGATTTCATGACGCAGCGGCGCCTCGCTCGGACGAAAGAAACTGGCCCCGGCGTAGCAGTTGTTCTCCCAGTAATAGCTGGGCTTTTCGGGCACCTGCGCGAGCAGCCCCGTCCCGAAATGTGACTCGGCCGTGGTGGGGTCGGCCAGGCGTGCGTACTGGTGATCGAGGGTGGCAAGCACGCCGGGCACCCAGCCCGAGGACTGCTCGGTAAGGACGAGCTTGAGGCCGGGAAAGCGGGTGAACGCCCCACCGAGCACCATGTGCCAGAAGACGCGGTGGGAGAACCAGGCCAGTTCCAGCATGAAGACCGCCATGGACGCCACGTACGGCCCGGGGGCGGGACCCGCCGAGCCGCTGTGGTTGTTGACCGGCATGTTGTGGTGCTGACACGCGGCCCAGATGGGGTCGTAGTCCGGAGCGAAGAGCGGCGGCAGGTCGCAATCAGGCGGCACGCCGGGCAGCAGGACGCCGCCGAATAGCCCTTGCTCTGCAGCCCACTCCACCTCGGCAACCGCGTCGTCGACGTCGTTGAGCATGATCTGCGCCATTCCGGCACGCCGGCCAGGGGCGTCCCGGCAGAAGTCGACCATCCAGCGGTTGTGCGCCCGCAGCCCGGCCCAGCGCAGCTCGTACTCGCCCTTCGTCGGGGGGCGCAGCAGCAGATTGCCGGAGGGAAAGAACGGCGGGATCGTGTTCGGGAAAAGCACCTCCGCCACCACGCCGTCGTCCTCGAGCTCACGCAGCCGTGCGGCGCTGTCCCAGTTGCGATAGGCGGTGGCAGCACGCAGATCGGCCCACGGGTTGACGAAGCTCTTCGCCCATTCGTCGAACTGCTCGTGGTAGCTGCTTTCGAGGTAGTCGCGGTAGTCCAGCAGCTCGGCCCCGGCGTGACCATCGGAGGAGATGACGAGGTAGCGATCCTCGGCCGGCGTTGCGGCCATGGCGTCCCTCCCGAGTGGTGCGGTCATGCGCGGGCTCAGCCCGGAACCCTCTATGGCACTGTCACAGGCGGAGGGGCCGCTTGTAAAGCAGCCCCCCGCAGCGCGCCCGCTACCGCGGGTCTGCTATCACAAGCGTCACTGCCCATCGGACAAAGGGGACTCATGAAGGACTTCGCCGGCAAGGTCGCCGTCGTCACGGGCGGCGCGGGGGGCATCGGGCGAGCGCTCGTGGACCGTTTCACGGCCGAGGGCATGAAAGCGGTGATCGCCGACATCGACGCCGCGCAGGTCGAGCAGACCACGCAGGAGCTACGCGACCAGGGCCGCGAGGTCACCGGCGTGGTCACCGACGTCACCGAGCTGGCGTCCGTCGAGAAGTTGCGCGACGCGACACTCGAGGCCTACGGCGCCGTGCACGTGCTGTGTAACAACGCCGGTATCGGGTCCGGCGCCGAGGGCCACTTCTGGGAGCACCACGTCAACGACTGGCGGTGGTCGCTCGACGTGAACGTCATGGGGGTCGTGAACGGCATCAACGCGTTCATGGAGACCATGCTCGCCCAGGACACCGAGGGCGCGGTCGTGAACACCACGTCAGGCAACGGCGGATTCACCCCGCTGATCAACAGCGCCATCTACGCGACCACCAAGGCGGCGGTAACGTGCCTCACCGAGTGCCTCTGGGGGCAGCTGCGCGAGCTGGACGCGAAGGTGACGGCCCACCTGCTCTACCCCTCGACCCTCACGCCAGGAATGATGAAGACCGGAATCTGGCGGCCGGGACGAAACCGGCTTCCACGCTACGACCGTCCCGGCGCCCCGCCGGCTGACACCGGCCGCGACGGCCTCGCTGAGCTGATGGAACGCGCCAAGGCCGCCGGACAGGAGGTCACCTTCGCCCCGCTGTCGGAGGTCGCGGAGCTGTGCTTCGACGGCATCCGGAACGACACGTTCTGGATCTGTCAGCCCGGCGCCGGCGAAGGGTCCCTGGCCCGGGCGCAATCGCAGGCCACTCGGTCGGCGCCCGACTACCTGTTGGAACGGCCGGTGTTCCTCACGGGAAGTAAAGGCACGGCCGGCCGGTAGCCGACCGCGCCTTACGCTGACCGGCGTGGCACGCATCCTCGTCACCCGGCCGCTCCCGTCCGGTTGGCTCAGCCCTCTCGTCGACGCGGGACACGACCCGCAGTGGCTGGCACCGGAGCCGCTCAGCCATGCCCGGATCGTTGCCGAGATACCCAAGTACGACGCCATCATCTGCACCATCACAGACGCCATCGACGAGACCGTCTTCCGGCTCGGCGCCGGTCGCCTTCGCGTCGTCGGCAACATCGGCGTCGGGTACGACAACATCGATGTGATGGCCGCAGCCCGCTTCGGCGTAGCGGTGTGCAACACCCCGAGCGTGCTCGACGAGACCACTGCCGATCTCGCTTTCCTCTTGCTGCTCGCCGCCTCCCGGCGGTCGTCCGACGCGGAAGCGACGCTGCGCTCGGGCGGGTGGGGCGGTTTCCGCATCGACGCCTTCCTCGGTCATGACGTCCATGGGGCCACGCTCGGGATCGTCGGCTTCGGCCGGATAGGCCAAGCGGTCGCCCGGCGCGCGGCCGGCTTCGGCATGAGCGTGCTGCACCATTGCCGGCGCGACACCGGCCGGCCGGGCTACGTCGCGAAGCTCGATGACCTGCTCGCCCGGGTCGACGCCGTTTCCCTGCACGTGCCGCTCACTACCGAGACGCTCCACCTCATCGACGAGCGCCGGCTGCGCCTGATGCGGCCGCACGCCGTACTGGTGAATACGTCACGTGGAGCGGTGGTCGATGAGGTGGCATTGGCGATCGCCCTCGAGCAAGGGGTGCTCTTCGGCGCCGGCATCGACGTGTACGAAAGGGAGCCTTTGGTGCACCCTCGCCTGCTTGCGGCGCCCCACGCGGTCCTGGTTCCGCATATCGGCAGCGCGACAGAAAGCACTCGTCGCCGTATGGCTCAGCTGGCATGCGAGGGGGCGGTCGCGGTACTCGCCGGCCAGCAACCGCCCAATCTGGTCGCGCTGCCTCCAGCCCGGTAGCTCGAGTCTTGCCGGAGGAAGCCTGCGGACTCTAGTCGTCGCAGCCGCAGCCGCAGTCGTCAGCCGTCACTTCGGCTGAGCGATCCGGATGGAATTGCCGAACGGGTCGCGCAGCCCGAAATCGATGCCGTAGTCGCGGTCTTCCGGCTCCTCGGTGAGCTCCACGCCCTTGGCCTTGAGTTCGGCGTGCGTCTTGAAGGCGTCCTCGCAGCGGAAGAAGAGGTGGCCGCCGGCAGCGCCCTTGGTGAGCAGCTCGCGCACCTGCGCAGCGGTTTCCTCGTTCATCGCCGGCGGTCCGGGGCGCTCCAGCAGGATCTCCCGGTCCCGATCTCCGGGGACGTTGACGGTGAGCCAGCGCATGAAGCCGAGATCGGCGTCGGTGTTCACCTCCAGGCCGAGCTTGCCCACGTAGAAATCGAGGGCCTGGTCCTGGTCGAGGACGTAGATCTGGGTGATGCCCAGGGCGTTCAACATGGAAGGAACGCTAGAGGTTCCCGCTTCCCGACGCTTCTCCGAAACTGCTCGGTCGCATCCATGCCATGGCAAAGCATGACGGCACTGCCGGCAACGGACCACGACGCCGGTGGGCGCTCGGCGGCTCCCCCACGATGTCGTGAAACACCCGGCTGAACGTGCCGAGGCTGGTGAACCCGACGTCCAGGCAGATGTCGGTGACGCTGCGATCGGTGGAGCGCAGCAGGAACATCGCCCGTTCGACCCGGCGCCGTTGCAGATAGCGGTTCGGTGTTTCCCCGAAGGTGGCACGGAAAGTGCGGATGAAGTGCGCCTCGGACACCAGGGCCACGCGAGCCAGGGTGGGGATGTCCAGCGGCTGGGCGTACTCCCGATCCATCGCATCGCGCGCGCGCAACAAACGCCGGTTCTGCTCCTCGACCGCCCGGCTCACCTCCCGATCACAGCACACGCATCGGGCGGCGAGGGCTGCGCTTCACGCCGTCCGGAGCCCACCGTCCTCACGCGACGTCTCCGGATGCATGACGACCCCCGAACCAGGGCAGGGCCTGCCATCGACATCGTGCTCAGCGGGCACCAGAAGGTCCCCCTGCCACGTCGCTCGCCACGGCAATTCGCATACCGGGCAGGCGACGCGAGGTCGCTTTGTCATTCAGGTCAGCTCGTGAGATAGCTCTTGACCGTCTTGACGTTGTTGGGGTCGCAGTTGAACGGCCCATCGCCAGTGGTCGGGTCGGTGGCCTTCTGGTCGTAGACGAAGCCGTTGGGCGTCAGCCGCACGAGGGCGATGCACGCTGAGGCGAGCGCGCCGGGCTTCGTGCTGTGCGCCGGGTAGAGCCCGCCCGCTGTCCAGTTGTCATGGCTGCTCGCCTTGGTGAGCACGCAATCCATCGTCAGGTTGGAACCGCACGCCGTAGCGGACTGAGCCCACAGCGTCCAGGCGCTCATCGCGGAGAGGGTGAAGGTCGTCAGCTTCGCATTCGGAACGGCCGACCGCACGATGTTCTCGGTCTGCTGGAGCACCGGGTACTTGCTGGCGAGTTCGAACGGCAGCGCACCGAACTGCACGTACGTCGGCGGGAACACCGGCGTCGCCTTCGCGGCCGCGACGGCCTGGGGTCCGTAGAACTGCGTGCTGTAGAGGATGTAGGACGGGTTGTAGCCGATGTTCTTCATGGCCTGCACGATGGGGCTCGGGTCCTGGGCCGAGATGCCGAAGTACGCCTTCGCCCCGGCCTGCTTGAGCTGCTCCATGTAGGGCCGGTAGTTGTCCACCAGCGGCGGCTGCTCCTGCAGCACCGCAACCTTGATCCCAAGGTCCTTGAGGTACTCCTGGGCCTTCAAGCCGGTGGGCTTGATGGACGCCAGGCTGCTGCTGCCGATGCCGACACCGCCGGTCTTCACCTCGGGGTACAGGTCGGTCAGCAGGCGCAGGGCGCCATCGTTGATCTGCGTGATCGGGATCGGCGTTGACTGCGCCTGGTACTTCGCGCTGACCGCCTGCGGCGAGGTCACGTAGGCCGGGATCTGGCCGAGCTTGCAGCCGACCCGCACGTTCACGCCCGCACTGTCGAAGGCGTTGCCGTTGCCGACCAGCATGAAGTCCTTCAAGCAGGCACTGGTCATGACCTGACCGACGTTGAACAGCTTCGCGTCCCACTTGTCCAGGACGATCTTGCGGCCGTTGATGCCACCAGCCGCGTTGCACCACTTGGTGAAGCCCTCACCGGTGTCGAAGAACTCCTGCTCGAGGCCAGGCGCAGCAGCAGCACCCGGGTCGGCCGTGACACCGATGCGAATGTCGGTGTTCGTCACCCCCCGCGCTGTCGCTCCCGTCGCCTTGCCCGGCCCGCAGATCCCCTTGAGCGTCCCGAAATCGCCGGGGGCAGCCGAAGCAGTCGCCGTCGAGCTGCTGCTCCCCGTCGTCGACGACCCCGAGGCCGCGGGGCCGGACGGGGTGTTGCTCGAACGTCCACAGGCGGCCACAGCGAGCAGCAGGCATGCGCCGGCCGACAAGGCCTTCACCCCCCGGGAACGCGGGCGGCGTGTCGCCGACAGTGACGCCGGCCTTGAAGACGCAAAGTGCACGACCACTCCAAGCGCAAGAGGTGAGACAGCAGACGGAAGCTCCAGAGAGACGAAGCCGTGTCAAGCTACGCCAGATGGCAGAGGGTGTCGCGGACAACTCACGTGATACGGGTCACAGCTACCCATATCTCCCAGATCGCCCGGTGCCGGGCACCCCCCTGCAGGGCCTCGCCGGAGCGTCGAGGGGCCGCAGTACCCTCGCGCGATGAGTGATCACCTGAGGGGCAAGGTCGTCGTCATCACCGGTGCGGCCAGCGGATTCGGTCGGCTGATCGCGCAGCTGACGGCCGCCCGCGGCGCCCTCGTCGTCGCGGCGGACCTGGAGGAAGCCGGGCTCAAGGCGGTCACTGCTGACATCGAAGCGGCGGGGGGACGCGCCGCCTGTCGCCGGACCGACGTCACCGACCGGGCGGACACCAACGAGTTGGGCGCGTTCGCCGTCGAAACCTTCGGTGCCATCGACGTTCTCGTCAACAGCGCCGGGACGATGCCACTGGCCTTCTGCGCCGATCACGCCGCCGCTGCGGAGGCCTGGGACCGCTGCATCGATGTCAACTTCAAGGGCGTCCTGCACGGCATCACCGCCGTGCACGATCAGATGATCGCCCAGGGACGCGGCCATATCGTCAACATCTCCAGCATCTACGGCAATGCGCCCGTGGTCGGCGCGGGGGTCTACGGGGCGACGAAGGCTGCCGTCAACGTGCTGTCGGAGTCGCTGCGGGCCGAGTCGCAAGGGCGTATCAAAGTCACGGTGGTGCGGCCCACCGGGGTGCCGGGCACGGGGCTCGGTGCATCGATCGTCAACGGCGAGGCGATCGTCGGCCTGCTCGGCCAGAACATGGAGCTGTTCCGGCAGCGCGCCACGGCTGCATTCGGGGGCGGCACAGCCGAGGAGCAGGCCGCGCTGACCGACTCGGGAAGCATGGCGTACTGGGCGATCAGCCCGGAGGAGTTGGCGACCCAGGTGGTCTACGTCATCGACCAACCGTGGGGCATCTCCATCAGCGACATCACGGTCCGGGCCGCGGGCGAGCAGTACCTGTTCTGAGCCCTCAACCCCGGTCGTCGCCGCGGGTGAGTTCGTACGCCAGCTGGGTGCGGGAGCGTACAGCGAGCTTGCGGTAGACGCGGGTCAAGTTGGCCTCGACCGCCTTCACGGTGAGGAACTCGCGCTGCGCGATCTCCCGGTTCGACAGGCCCGCAGCCACCAGTTCTGCCACGCGAGATTCCGTCGGGGTGAGGGTCTCAGCGCCGGAGGTCCGGACGCCGAGTCGGTTCAACGCCGAGCGCGCCTGGTCAGCCCAGAGCGGCGTGCCCACTCGCTCGAAGATCGAGACCGCCTCCAGCAGTGCCGACTTGGCCTGGGCGCGCTTACCGGTACGGCGCAGCACGCGACCGAGAACGAGGAGGGTCCGGGCGCGTTCGAGCGGAATCGGCGCCCGTTCGTGCTCGGCGAGTGCTGCGGCCAGGGCCGCGACAGCGGACTGCGTGTCGCGAGCGGCATGGTGAAGCAGCGCCCGACACCGGCCGGCGACGGCGAGCGCCCAGGGACGGTCGAGGTCATGGGCCCGACGTTCGAGCCAGCGCGTGAAAACCTCGGCCCGCTCGAGGTCTCCGCGCTCCACGAGCGCTTCGATCTCGTCGGGGAGGAACACTCCTAGGCTCACATCCCCCTGCATGCTCGTGATGGCCTCGCTGACAGGGCCGAGCACGGCATCGGTTGCCACAGGATTGCCGGCCGACAGCTCCAACAGCCCCATGGCCCAGAGCGGCCAGATGGTTCCTGGAAGCCACTGCAACTGTTCAAAGATGGCGAGTGCGGAGCCAGCTTCCTGGCGGGCGAGCGCGGCCGAACCGTCGTGCGCATGGACGAGAGCGGTCGCGGCGAGCGCGATGGCTTCGGCTGCCGAGTCACCGAGGAGAGCGGCGGTTTCCCTCGCGTCGACCGCGAACCGCGCCGCGCGGGGCAGGTCACCCAACCAGAGGCACGACCAGACGAGGTAAAGCGTGAGCATCGGAACCGCCGCTTCCTCGCCCCGCTCACGGGTGCGGGTCAGCAGCGCCTCATGCACCTCGAGCGCCTCCGCCGGCCTTCCCATCCACAGCAGGAGGCAGCCGTGCAGATAGCTGGGGCGAATCACGAACGTCCCCGGTCGAGCAGGATCGTCAAGCGCCAAGGCCTCGTCGAGGCGGCGCTGGTCAAGCCCGCCCCCGCCCATGAACTGGGCGATGGTGAGGGCACCGAGGGCGTCAGCGTGAAGCTGGGTGTTCTGCAGCGACCCGGCCGCCGTGGCCGCCTCCCGCGCATGGGCTTGCGCGCCCTCGAAGTCGCCGAGGCTGGCAGAACAGTAGGCGACGTCGAGTTCTATCCCCGCCCTCAACTCGACATCCTCGCCGGCCGACTCGAGAGCTTGAAGGGCGCAGCGGATCGCATCGGCGAATGAGCTGCGCCGCCCGTAGATCTGACCCAGCAATTGCAGGCCCCTCGCCCGCGTCGGTCCGGCGACCACGCCGGCCGTCATCGCTTCGATGGTTGCCTGGGCGCGGGCAAGGTCGCCGAGGTCGAACCAATGGCCGGCGGCGAGGAGCCGCCGTTCGTCACGGTCGGCAGCATGCGACTCAGGGGTCGCCTCAACCGCCAACTCGACCAACCGGGCGGCGGCGTCCGGAGCGCCCCGCGCAGCAGCGATTGCGGCGGCTGCGGCGAGCTCGGAGGCAATCCCCTCGTCGGGGTTCGGCGACGAGAGCGCCAGATGCCGTGCCCGCTCTTCCGCGTCGGGTATCTGTGCGGCGAGGCGGCCGTGCAGACGGCGCCGCGCTGACGGATCTGCCTGCTCGTAGACGGCCGAGGCAAGAAGCGAGTGGGTGAAGCGAATACGGCCGTGATCAATCGTGACGATGCCTTCGTCCTCGGCGGCTTCCAAGGCGTTGCCGTCGACGAGATCGATGGTCGGATGCGACAGTGCCGCAGCGACCAGCAGCGCCTGCCGGGTCAGGTGCGGGAGGCGCTCGAGGCGAGCCTCCAGCAGGCCTGTCACGCTTGCTGGAACCGGGATGCGCCCGGCCGCCGGAGTCTGCCCACCGAGGCGGAGTGCGATCTCGAGCGCGTAGAACGGGTTGCCGCCGCAGACTTTCGCGACCTCCACGAGGGTCGGGCGGGCCAGCGCATGACCGGTCTGCTGCTTCACGACCTCGTGCAATGCCGCCAGCGTCAGCGGCCCGACCTCGACGACGTGTGCCCAGCGCTCCGAAGCCAGGACGAAGCCTGGCGTCGACGCGCCGCCCGGCCGCACCGTAATCAGGAAACGCACCCGCGCACCCTCGAGCCGCCGAGCCGCGAAGGTCACTGCACGCGCGGTCGGTGGATCGAGCCATGGGAAGTCGTCGATGGCCACCACCACAGGCGCGGCGCCGGCGAGCATTCGCAGGATCGAAAGCACGGCAGCGAAAAGGGCGGCGTCATCGATGCCGCGCTGCGGTAAGGGTGCCTGGAGCAGCGCCGCCGAGAACGCCTCCTGCTGTGGTTCGGGGAGTTGGACGCGCAGCTCGTCAGGAAGGGAGCCGAACAGGTCAGCCAGCCCGGCAAAGGAGAGTCCGGTCTCGGTCTCGGCCGGGCGGGCAACAAGCACCGAAGCCCCGCGGGCCTTCGCCCGGCGCACACCCTCGGCCCATATCGTCGTCTTGCCGATCCCCGGCTCGCCCTGCAACGTAAGGACGCCAAAGCCGTCGTCCGCTTGCAGGAACGCGTCCACGACGGCAAGCTCGCCATCCCGGCCGATGGGCTGCGTTGCTCTGCCGTCGTTTGTGATGGGGGCAGATGCTAGCAAGCGCCGGGTCGACTAGCGCGTGTACACCCGCACCTGACAGCTCCCGGCACCGCACTCGTAGGGTTTTCCCGCTAGCAGGAGCAGTCGGCGTTGCCTACCGTCCGTCAGCGTGGACGACCAAGGACCGCGCCGATACCTCGCTGAGTGCTTCTGGCCAGGTGTCACCAACGCCGCCTTGCATGATCTCGACGAGCGGGTGCAGGCGACGGCGGATCAGCTCACGCGGCACGGCGAAGACGTCCGCTATCTCGGTTCGATTCTGATCGTTCAGGACGAGGTGGTGCTCTGCCGTTTCGAGGGCAGCGAGCCCTCGATACGCCGGGTCGCCGAAGACGCTCACATCCCATTCGAGCGGATCCTCGAGTCCGCTTCCTCGCCCTGGCCGGCGGGTACGGCCACGTAACGAAGGATCACGATGCAACGACACCTGCGCATGCTCGCGACCGCGCCGATCGCGACCGTTCTGACCATTCCGGCCATGGTTGCCTGCGGCAGCTCGAAGGCAACTACTGGCTCGACCGCACCGACGTCAGCCGCCACCTCCGCCGCTGCACAACCGAGTTCCGCCGACAGCAGCGCCTCGACGGCGCCGAGCTCAGGCGGCGGGGGCGGCATTGCCGTCGCGCTGCCCGCAGACGCCTGCAAGCTCTTCAGCGCGCAGGAGGCGTCGACGCTCGTCGGCGCGACCGTCCACCAGTTCGCGAGCACGTCGATACAAAACCTGCGCGGCTGCAGCTGGAACGGCGACAACGGTACGGGTGACCACCCGGTGAGCCTGCACATCACGTCCTACAAGGATGTGGCGACAGCCACACTGACGGTCCAGGCGGCGGAGCACACTGCCAGCCTGATCAACGCCCCCTCACAGAAACCGAACGTCGGGGACGAAGCCATCGTCTTCAAGCTGCCCGGCGGCCAGGATGCCCTCACCGGCGGGTACGTTCGCAAAGGCTCAATCGTCATCAACCTCGTCGCCCCGGGCACCACGAGCCTCGGCGCCGTTGGAACGGCCATCACCACGGTGACAGGCCGGCTGTGAGCCGCCGGTGAAGGGCTGAACGCGCTGACGTTTCGGACGTTGGTCCCTTGACCGATGCGCCGCCCGCCACCAGCGTGAAGCCGGTGGTCGAGTCTCTGACTTTGGTGGTGTCCGCCGCGCGGTTACGCGACGGCCGGGTCGTCGATCTGGGAATCGCGTCGGATCGGCTCGTGGCGCTGCGCGATCCGCACACGCTTCAAGGGCAGACCGTCATCGCTGCCGAGGGGCGGCTCGTCACCGAGTCGTTCGTGAACGGTCACCTGCATCTGGACAAGGTGTACACGCTCGGGCGCGCCGGGGAGGCGGCCCTCGCCGCGTACACCGCGGGTTCCATGGGAAGTGCGATGACCGGCATCGAACTCGCCCGCGCGGTGAAGGAGAGCTACGACAGCTCCTGGATCCTGCCGAACGTCAGGCGGGCACTGCAGGAGGCGGTGCGCTTCGGAACCCTGCATATTCAGGCGTTTGCTGACGTCGACACGACCGGACGGCTCGAAGGCGTACGGGCGGTGTTGCAGGCGCGCGAGGAGTTCAAGGAGGTCCTCGACGTTCAGGTGGTGGCCTTTCCGCAGGAGGGGGTGCTCCGCGATCCCGGCGCGGCCGCGCTCTGCGAGCAGGCGCTCGTGGAAGGAGCCGATGTCGTCGGTGGAATCCCGTGGATCGAATACTCCGACCCTGACGCGCGCGCCCATATCGCGTGGGCGTGCGAGCTCGCCGCGCGCCGGGATCGACGTGTCGCGATGCTCGTCGATGACGCGAGCGACGCTTCGCTCACGACGACGGCGATGCTCGCAGAGGCGTTGCTCCAGCACGGGCTGGTGGGTCGCGGGGTTGCCTGCCATGCCCGCGCCGTCGGGGCTTACGGCGAACCCGCCCAGCGTCGCCTTGCGGGCCTCGCACGCCAAGCGGGCCTCGGCTTCGTCAGCGACCCGCACACCGGCCCGGCCCACCTTCCCGTCGACCTTTTCGACCGGCTCGGGGTCGCCGTCGCCTTGGGTCAGGACGACATCGAGGACGCCTACTACCCCTTCGGCCGGGGCAACATGCTCGAGGTCGCCTTCCTCGCAGCGCATGCTCTCGGGTTCCTCTCCCGGCCCGATCAGCTCCGGCTCCTCGACTTCGTCACGACGTCCGCTGCGCGCGTGCTCGGGATCGCGGGTCATGCGATCGCTGAAGGCAATCCGGCGAACCTGGCGATCCACGACTGCGAAGACATCGCGGGCTTGCTCAGCCGTCACGCCGCCCCGCGCTGGGTGATCAGCCGGGGCCGCGTGGTGGCCGAAACTCGCGAGCACACAGACTGGTCATGGCGCCGGACGGAACGCGAGGAAGAGTCGTGACAGACAGCACCGACGCACTGCGGCTGGAGGTCTCGCAGCCCGCCCTGCTTTTCGACCTGGACGGGACGCTGGTCGACTCCGTGTATCAACACGTCATTGCCTGGCAGGAGGCGCTTGCGGAGTGCGGTATTCCGCTGTCCGTGTGGCGCATCCACCGGCGCATCGGCATGAGCGGCGGGCTCTTCCTGGACGCGTTGCAGCGCGAAACGGGCCAGCGACTGGACCCGGAGACGCTGGCCCGGCTGGCCCGGTTCCACTCCGAGGCCTACCTACGGCGCGAGGCCGGTGTCGTCCCGCTGCCGGGCGCCCGCGAGCTCCTCCAACACCTCTACGAGCGCGACGTCCCCTTCGCCATCGCGACGAGCAGCGCGCGGGAGACGGCCTCATTCGCCCTGGCTTTGCTCGAGCTACCGCCGGACGTGCCGGTCGTCACCAGGGACCTCGTCGAGCGCGCCAAACCGGACCCCCACCTGTTCCTGGCTGCCGCCCAGCTGCTCGGCGCCGATCCCCAGCAGTCCTTCGTCATCGGCGACAGCGTCTGGGATCTGCTCGCGGCTCAGCGTGCGCGTGCGCTCGGCATCGGGCTCCTGTCAGGTGGTTACGGACGCGAGGAACTGGAGCGTGCCGGGGCCTACCGGGTGTACGCCGACACCGCGGAGATGTTCGCGCACATCGAGGAGGTCGGCGTGCGCCCGATCCGTTGAGGTTGGCTGCCGGCTACGCCGCCGGGTCGCGGACGTAGTGGCCCTTCTCCAGGTCGTCGAGCAGCCCGCAGACCGGAGCTCGTTCATCGGTTAAGCCCGCCGCCGAATGAGCCGACGCTCCCCCAGGCGGATTGATTCCGCAAAAGTATGTCGTGTTTCTGATCGCCGCAGAATCTGTCATGGCCGAGGCGTGCCATGACAAGCCAAGGGATGAGGTCCAGATGGGTCGCATGGCGAGGGGTTGGAAGCTGACTCGGCTCAGCTGGCGGATCATCATGGAGCAGCCGGCGGCGCTGGCCATGCCCCTCGTGGCGGCCGCGGCCGAGGGCGCCATCGCGCTCGGATACATCTACGGCGTCACCGGGACCCACGTCTTCCAGCAGCACGACGCCGTCCGATACCTCGAGCTCTACCCGCTCCTCGTAGCGCTGACATTGGTGGCGACTTTCGCGAACGCCGTCATCGTCGCGATCGCCGACGCCCGGCTTCGTCAGCAGCCGATCAGCGTCCGGCAGGCGTTGTCGGACACCGTCGGGCGGCTGCCGCTCCTACTGGGCTGGGCGCTGCTGTCCGCCACCGTCGGTCTGGTGCTGCGCATTCTTGAAGAACGACTGCCGATCGCGGGCCGCATCGCCGCCGCCATCGCCGGCGTCGCCTGGTCGCTCGCGACGGTCCTCGTCGTCCCGGTGCTGGTGCTTGAAGGCGTCGGCCCGGTGACGGCCGTCCGTCGCTCCGGCCATCTGTTCCGGGAGCGCTGGGGTGAGCAGCTGAGCGGCCAGGCCATGATCGGGCTGCCGATCTTCCTGGCATCGTTGCCGTTCTTCGTCCTCGGCTTCGTCGTCGCGGCCAACGCGCTGGTCCTCGGCATCGTCATCATTGCCCTGACGCTGGGCATCATGGTGGCCCTCAGCGGCGCGCTCAGCGGCGTTTTCCAGACGGCGCTGTACCGGTATGCGGTCGATGGCCATTCGCCGAGCAGCTTCAACGACGGTGACCTGGCCGAGGCGTTCCGGCCGCGCAAGCGCCGCCTTCAGGGGGTCTGACGGCGCAGCGGCGCCGGATCCGAGCACGAGTTGACTCCAGCCGGATGCGGTGCCGGTCGATTCTGCTTGAGTGATTCGCTCGGACGAGGACTGGACCCTGCTTCTGGGCTCCGCTCGCCTCTGGGCAGCTGATCGAGCGCCGTACCTGTCCTCGGCGCTCTTTGCGTTACGGACCATCCCCTCGCCGGGCCTTGGAACATTTGGCGTGGACAAGTACTGGCGGCTTTACACCGATCCTGAATGCTTCAACAGATGGTCGGTGCCCGAGGCAGGCTCGGTTCTGATCCACGAGGTTCACCACCTGCTGCGCGATCACAGTAGCCGCGCGGAACTGATCGCAAAGGACTCGTTCGACCGGGGACGTTTCAACGTCGCCGGCGACATCGAAATCAACGATGACCTCGAAAACCTGGACCTGCCGGCGGGAGGCTGCACACCGGCAGCGTTCGGAGTACCTCCCGGCGAATTGGCTGAGAGCTACTACACCCTGCTGGCCGTGGCGAAACGGCCGCTGCTCGCGGACTGCGGGTCTGCTGCCGATGGCTGTCACAGGGACTGGGAGGTCGGGCCGGCCGACGACGCGATCGGTCAAGGCGAGGGATCCCTCATTCGTGACCAGATCGCCCGAGCGATCAGATCCGCCCCCGGTAACGTGCCTGGCGGTTTGGTCCGGTGGGCGAACTCGCTCTTGTCACCCGTGGTCGATTGGCGTCGCCAGCTTCGTGGGCTGGTTCGCGCTGGAATTGCTGAGGTATCAGGGACCGTCGACTACACCTATTCGCGGCCGAGCCGGCGGGCAACCCTCATGCGGCCCAGCGTGGTGCTTCCCGCCATGAGCCGGCCGATCCCCCGCGTGGCTATCGTCATCGACACCTCCGGGTCCATGAATGAGACCCGCCTCGCCAGCGCTCTCGCCGAGGCAGGCGCGGTTATCGCCGAAGCCGCAGCCTCGTCCGAACCGCTGTCCGTGATCGCTTGTGATAGCGATGTCAAACAGACCTCCAGGGTCGTGTCCACCGCTCGACTCAAGCTGGTCGGCGGCGGCGGCACCGACATGGGCGTGGGTCTCGCGGCTGCTGCGAAATTGCGGCCGCGTCCACAACTCGTCGTCATCCTCACCGATGGCTGGACCCCATGGCCGGTTCAACCGCCGGCCGGCATTTGCGTCGTCGTCGCACTCATTGGTGAATACGGATCTCCCCCGCCCTGGGCCAGGGTGGTGCGCGTTCCCGTGAGCTGAAGCATTGGAGCTCAAGCGCAGAAGTCCGGACACCGAAGAACACATGGTGACGAGTCAGCGCGTCATCACCGACGCACTCGCCATCGCCGTGGGCGAGCGGCAACCAGTGCTCCTGTGGGGAGAACCAGGCACCGGAAAGTCGTCATCGGTTGGCAACTTGGCGCAGAGCCTGGATCTGCACCTCGAGGTGGTTCTCGCTGCGCTGCGCGAGCCTGCCGACTTCGCCGGCTTGCCGATTGTCGACGTCACGGGGTCGGTCCGGCTAGCGCCACCGGCCTGGGCCACAAGGCTGGCCGAATCGGGCCGCGGGTTGCTCTTCCTCGACGAGATCACGACGGCCGCGCCGGCTGTGCAGGCGGCGTTGCTGCGAGTCGTCCTTGAACGTGTCGTCGGCGATACCGTCCTGCCATCGGACGTCGCCATCGTCGCCGCGGCGAATCCGATCGAATCATCGTCAGGCGGATGGGAACTGACCGCCCCGCTCGCCAACCGGTTCTGCCACCTGGACTGGCCAGTAGATCCGGCCGGATACGTCAACGCGCTGGTCGAGGGTTGGCCGGCAATCCAACATCGAATGCCGACGCCTGACTCCCCGGCGAGCCACGCGCGTTCGCGGGTAGCGGGATTCCTGCAAGCTCGACCTGCTCTGGTCCAAATGCTGCCCAAGGACAACACCACTGCCGGACGTGCCTGGCCAAGCCCACGGTCCTGGGACATGGCTGTCAAACTCTGGGATGCCGCCGTCCTTGCCGGGGCAGACATCGACGTGCAATTGGTCTTGCTCGCTGGCTGTGTTGGCCCGGGACCAGCCCGAGAATTGCTGAACTGGTCGAGGGACGCCGACCTTCCGGATCCCGAGGCCATCCTGGCTGATCCGGACCGATTCCGCCTTCCCGATCGTGGCGACCGGCAGTTCGCGGTGCTGTCCGCAGTGGCAGCGGCCGTCGCGGCGAACCCGACCGCGGAGAGGTGGCACGCCGGCTTCGCGGTCGTCGAACAGGCGGTCAAACGCGGGGCACCCGACATCGCTGCGGTAGCGGCTAGGGCCCTCGCCGCGTGCGCCCCCGCAGACGTTGGATCGCTTCCAGCGTCGTTGAACTCGCTCGCGCCGGTTCTGGCCGGCGCTGGCCTGCTCGGCCGTCGACGTGCCCGCGTCGGATAGCACCTCGAAGCAGACGCTGGGTTGGCAAATCGCCGACCCCCTGTCGCCTTCAGCCGTCGCGACGATCTCCCTCGAGCTCAGGGAACTCGGCCTGGTGGCGCAGATCGCCCAGGGAAAGCTCCGCATCTTCACGAACTCCGGTGAGCTGCTCGATCCGATCGCCGCCCAGGTCTTGCAATCGCTCGGTGGACAAACACCTCACTGGCTACGGGGGGTAGAAGGTCTGCACGCCGTCTGGAACGCCGGCGGCGACCCCATCGCCGTGAGGCGGGTTGGCCAGGTGCTCGGCGCACCCCCTTCCGTTCAAATAGACATTGCCCGTACCGCCGGTGATCCCGCAATCCTCATCGGTCTGGCTGCCGCGGGGGTCGCGGCGGTGGCACAGAACCCGAGTTGCTCGGCGCAGGCCTGGGATCTGCTCCGGCTGCACGACGACGAAATGGTGCAGGAGCTGGCACTGGATCTCGCCCACGTTCTTCCGCCCGCCCTGGTCAGCCATCCGGATCCCGGCACCCGTGCGCGGGCGGCGCGTAACCGGGCGTGCGGTAGACAGGCTCTTGACCGGCTGTCCAGAGAGACCTGCCAGGAGGTCCTCCTCGCTGTAGCAGGCAACCCAGCGGCGTCGGGTCGGATGTTGAAGCGCGTTGCTCGGTGCCCGAACATTCGCGTCAGAGCTACCGCGGCTGCAAACCCCTCGTTCCCGATTCATTCATACCGCGCCGAGACGCTGCTGTGTGACCAGGACGGCCTCGTGCTGGCTGGATTCGCCAGCCGTACCAACGTTTCTGGCCACTTCCTCCATAGGGTCGAGAGGCTGGCCCGAACCAGGTCGCGGCGCTATCCAACGGTCCTGGCGACCCTGAAGAGCAACCCGAGAACTCCAAAGCGGTTGCGCCGCCGAGTCCTCAAGAAGCTCCAGCAGACAAAGACTCGACGCACCGTCGGCCCGCTCCAAGTGCTGACCTGGATCGTCGTTGGTCTCGCTGTCATTGGCTTCGCAAGCGACCCAAAGCGGCTCTACGGCGTGATTGTCCTGGTGGGGTTGCGACTCGCCTATCCCGCAGTTCGCGCCGCCGCCAGGAGCAAGCACAAACGCTAGCGCGGTCACCTCCGCCCTACTTGACAGGCGGTGCCGACATCTAGATGTATGTCCAGTGACGTGGCCGTACTCACCGATAAGGGCTGCCGTGGACGCCAGAGCCGAACGACCGGACGCCACGTGCGACGCGGTGGTGATCGGCGCCGGCTTCTCGGGCCTCTACCTGCATCACCTGCTGCGCCAATCGGGGCTCACCGTCGTCGGCTTCGACGATGCCGACGATGCCGGCGGCACCTGAACCTGGAACCGCTACCCGGGAGCACGCTGCGACATCGAGTCGTGGGACTACTCCTACTCCTTCTCCCCTGAGCTCGACCAGGAGTGGACCTGGTCGGAACGCTATGCGGCGCAGCCCGAGATCCTGCGCTACCTGCGTCACATCGCCGACCGGTTCGACTTGCGGCGCGACATCCACGTCAGCACGCGCGTTCGCCAGGCCCGGTGGGACGAAAAGGCGCGCCGCTGGATCGTTCGCACCGACCGCGGCGATACCGTCCGGACGCGCTTTTGCATCATGCCCCGTCGGGTGCCTCTCGGAGCCCAAGGCCCCCGATTTCGAAGGGATCGAACGGTTCTCGGGTGAGCTGCTCTACACGGCACGCTGGCCGCATGAGCCGCCGGATCTGCACGGCAAGCGGGTGGGCATCATCGGCACGGGCTCGTCGGGCGTGCAGTGCATCCCGATCATCGCCGAGCAGGCGGCGGAGCTCACCGTCTTCATGCGCACGCCAAGTTTCGCGCTGCCTGCGCACAACCGGCGGCTCGACGAGGCAGAGACCCTCGCACTCAAAGCGGGGTTTCCCGAGCACCGCAGGCTGATCCGGCAGTCAAGCGGCGGGGTCCTCGCGGCCATGCCCGAAGTAACGACCCTCGAGGTATCGGCGGCGGAAAGAGGGCAGTCCTGGACCGAGAGGCAGGTGACGTACCTCGGAGTGGCGATCGCCGACTTCCCGAACCTCTTCACCATCACTGGCCCGGGCAGTCCGTCAGTGTTGTCGAACATGGTCGCGTCGATCGAGCAACACGTGGAGTGGGCTGTCGAGTGCATCAACCAGGTGCGAGAGCAGCCCGAATCGCGTATCGAAGCCACTGCCGAGGCGCAGGAGAAGTGGACCGAACACGTAGCCGAGGTGGCCGCGTTCACCGTCTACCCGAAGGCTGACAGCTGGTACATGGGAGCGAACATCGCCGGCAAGCCCAGGCGATTCCTGCCCTACATCGCCGGGCTGAACGATTTCCGCGAGATCTGCAAACGACGTCGCCGAGGAGGGCTACCGGGGCTTCGTCGTGAGCTGAATCCCTCCTCCGCTCCACAGGACGGCAGACGCTCAGGACGGCCATTCAGCGAGGCAACCCTTGCGGCCGGGCGCTTGTGAAATGTCGTGCGGCGCCGGTGGGGGTGGAGCGGCCGGGAACCGGTGTTCCACTCATTGTTTGGCTCCACGAATAGGGTGGTTGAGCTGCCCGTTCGGTGTTAGACTCGAACACATGATCGAAGCAGAGTTCGGGGTGAAGGCAGCGCAGTTGCATGCGCTGGCCGCCGAACTCGCCGCCGCGATCGACGCCAACACCTCGGGTGTACTGGCTGTCGAAATCCTGCCCGAGCTCCTCGGTGCGGTCCGTCAAGGTGAACTCGCCCTGGTACGGGCGATCGAACGCGCCGACCGGTCCGGTGCGTATGCGGTGGACGGTGCGGCGTCGACGCAGGCGTTCGTGCGTGGCCTGTCGGGTGAGTCTGACGGCTGGGTGTCCAAAAGGGTGCAGGCCGGGCGGGCGTTGGCGGATCGGATGCCGGTCACCGCCAAAGCGTTCGGGGCCGGTGACCTCGGTTTGGATCATGCGTCGGTGATCGTGCAGGCGACGAAGGATCTGCAGCATGATCTGGCCGCCGACCTGGAAGCGTTCCTCGCCGAGCAGGCGCCGCCGCTCACCCCCCGGCAGCTGCGGGTCGTCGCCGAAGAACTCCTCGCGGCTGCCGCCCCGGAGCAGTCCGCCGACCAGGCGGCCCGCAGGCATGCGGCCCAGCGGCTGAACCTGTCCGAAACGTTGGACGGCCGGTGGCGGCTGGATGGCTGGCTCGACGCCGAAGCCGGCCTCATCGTCTCCGCTGCGATCGCCGGCTTTACCCGCAAACCCGACCCCGACGGTGATGTCCTCACCGAATCCGCGCCGTCCCGCCGCGCCGAAGCCCTCGTGCAACTCGCCCGCCACGCCACCGCCCACGCCGAGGGTTGCAACGGTGAAGGCGGCGGCCGGCACACCGTCATCGTCGGCCTGTCCCATCAGGCCCTGCTCGACGGGCTCGGCACCGCCGGCACCCCCGAAGGGCAGCGCCTCCCAGCAGCGGCTGCCCGCCGGATGGCGTGCGATAGCGGGATCATCCCGGCAGTGTTCGGCGCCGACTCCGAAATCCTCGACTTCGGCCGCCGCACCCGCACCATCAGCGCCGGGCTACGCCACTTCCTCGTCGCCCGAGACGGCGGCTGCACCTGGCCCGGCTGTGACCGGCCACCCTCCTACACCGAAGCTCACCATCGCGAGCAGTGGCTGCGGGACTACGGGGAAACCGAACCCGGCAATCTCGATCTCCTCTGCGCGCACCACCATCACAAAGTCCATGAAGGCGGCTGGACCATGACCATCGGCCACGACCCCGACCACACCCCCTGGTTCTGGCCACCCGACGGACGACCACCCCTCCAAGGCCACCGCCAACCACTCCTACGCAAGCCCGGCCAAACCCCACGGCGGATGTAAGACCCGGCGGAATCGGGCGCCCTGGACGGTGCTCACCGCTGAGATGTAGCGAAATACGTAGGCAGCTCGCGCAACCCGGCGCCTGGCTCCTGACTCATCAGCCGACGCGACCGTTCCAGTTGCGCGCCTCCCGCACCACTTCCCGGAACGGCTTGGTGGAGTCGAAGGTCGGCTCGCGCGGCAAGCCGAGTACCCGCTCCCCCAGACCATTGCGCTGGACCTCATTGGTGCCGGCAGCGATGGAGATCATGCGGCCGTTCAGGTAGTTGATGGCGGCGAGCCTGTCCACCTCGCCCGCGCCCTCCGGCCACAGCAGCGCCTCCGAGCCGCCGATCTCCAGGCCGAGCCGGGCCCGGATCGGCGACAGCATCCCAGCCGCCAGCTTCCCGTACGCGGCGACGGCCGGCTGCGGCGACTCCGAGCGCTGCAGCCGGGCGGCGATCTGCCGTCCGAGGTGGTATTGGGCGAAGTCGTTGATGTGCGCGCGGGCGATGGCCTGCCGGGCAATCGGATCGTCCAGGCGTCCGGCCTTGCGCGCCAGTTCCACGAGATCGGGTGCGAGGTCGCGCGGCTCCACGCGCTGCCCACCCGACTCTCCGGCTCCGCGCTCGTACACCAGCATCGTCTGCGCGACCGACCAGCCCTGGTTCACCTCGCCGATCAGCTCGTCATCGGTGACGGCCACATCGTCGAGAAACGACTCGCAGAACCCCGAGGCGCCGTTGATCTGCCGGATCGGGCGCACGGTAACGCCCGGAGCGTGGGTGCTTACGGCGAACCAGGTGAGGCCGCGATGCTTGGGAACGTCCCAGTCGGTACGCGCCAGGCACATCGCGTAGTCAGCTTGGTGTGCGCCCGTGCTCCAGATCTTCGACCCGTTCAGCACCCACCGATCGCCGTCACGCGTCGCCGTGGTGCGGATACCGGCGAGGTCGGAGCCGGCCGCAGGCTCGGAGTAGAACTGGCACCAAAGCTCCTCACCGGCAAGGATTTTCGGGATGTGGCGGGCCAGGAACTGCGGTGCGGCATGAGCCAGCATCGAGCGGGCGATGGGCCCCATGGTGACCGAGCCCGCCCCGCCGAAGGTCGGGAGCACGAAAGAGCGAGCTTCCTCCCGCCACACCCGTTCGTGATCCGCGCTCAGCCCACGGCCGCCGTACTCGCGGGGGAACGAGATGCCCGCGTAGCCGGCGCCTGCGATCTGCCGCTGGATCACCCGGCTGGCGGCGACTTGCTCGTCGGTGACGGCCTCACCGCCGCGGGGCGGTGCATCCTCCGGTTGACGCTGCAGGTTGGCGGCCAGCCAGGCACGCACCTCGGCACGGAAGTCCTCGACGGTGATGTCGCGGGTCATCGAGTCAGTCATGGTTTGCCGCCTTGGTCAGATGCCGGACAGTTGGCAGAGGCGCTCGCGATGCCAGGCCGGATCGCCGAAGAAGGCTGCGTCACTGGTCAGGCGGCGCAGGTACAGGTGCTGGTCGTGCTCCCAGGTGAAGCCGATGCCGCCGAATGTCTGAAAGCAGCTCTGGGCGAGATCGACGCCGCAATCGCCGACGAACGCCTTCGCCATGCTCGCCGCCTGAAGGCCGTAACCGTCCTGCTCGCCGACATGTTGCGCGGCCGCGCGAGCGATCGCCTTGCTCATCTCGAGCAGCAGGCTGGTGTCGGCGAGCGAGTGCTTGACCGCTTGGAACGAGCCGATCGGGCGTCCGAAGGCGATCCGATCCTTCGCGTACTGGACGGTGATGGCGAGCTCGTAATCCATGGCGCCCACCGATTCGGCCGTGGTCAGCACGCAGGCGAGCGCGAGTTGCGCGTCGATGAGATCTGCTGCGCTGCCGGCATTTCCGACGAGGGCCGACGCCGGCACGTCGAGCGCGTCGAGGTGCAGTGCCACGAACCGGCGCGTGAGGTCGAGAGAGCCGAGCCGGTCGACGCGAAGGCCGGGAGTGTCCGCACGGACGAGGAACTGAGCCGGGCCGTCCTCCCCCGCCGCGGCAAGCAGAAGCCATCCGCCGGGGCCCGGGTCCTCGACGAACGTCGCGTCCCCCGAGAGCCGGTAGCCGGCTCCGGTCGGCGTCACCGTCATGACGCCATCGACCACGGGGGCGCCCGGCGAATCGGTCACCACCCACGAGGCCGATACCTCGCCCGACATGAGCGAGGGCAACACGGCGCCGCGCTGCTCGTCGGTGCCGGCGACGGCCAGCGCGTATGCCACCACATTGGTGCCGGTGAACGGCCCGGGCTGCAGCAGCCGGCCCCGCTGATAGGCCACCAGGGCGGCATCGAGCACGCCGTTGCCCGAGACGTTTCCGCCGCCGAGATCCTCCGGGACGAGCAGCGAGTACCACCCGAGTTCGGCGGCCCGCCGCCGGTATCCGGCGGCAAAAGCAGCCTCGTCGTAGGCGTTTTCGCGTACGCGCTCGAGCGGATACGTGTCGGCCATCAGCCGAGCGGAGGCATCGACCAGGATCCGCTGGTCGTCGGTTATGGCGTCGTCCACGACTGCTCCTCACCCGAGCTGGTTAGAACGTGCGCTCCAGCGCGGAGTCCGATTCCGGCACGCGTGCTCTGAGCTCACCCTTGGAGACCTTGTCCGTCGCCGTGCGCGGCAACTCATCAGTGACCCACAACGCTTCCGGGCACTTGAACGCGGCCAGCTTGGCCGCGGCGAACTCCCGCAACTCACCGAGCCGCAGGTGCGCTCCGAGACGCGGCACCACCACCGCGCAGACGCGCTCCCCCAAGGTTTCTTCCGGTAGCCCGATGACGGCCACGTCCTCGATGCCCGGATGCTCGGCCAGGACTGCCTCGACCTCGGCGCAGTAGACGTTCTCCCCACCTCGGATGACCACGTCCTTCAGCCGGTCGACGACGTAGACGTACCCATCCTCGTCGACGTAGCCAAGGTCGCCGGTGCGAAACCAGCCATCGACGAAGGAGTCCTTCGTCGCCGCCGGATTGTTCCAGTAGCCCTTGACCACCTGCGGTGACCGGAAGGCCAGCTCGCCGACCTCCCCGCGGGGAAGGGAGGCGCCATCCGGCCCCAGCACGCGCAACTCGGCGGTCAGGTTGGGCCGGCCCACGCTCTGCGGGCGCGCCGCATATTCGGCGCCGACGTTGGTGACGACCGCCGACGTGGTCTCCGTTCCCCCGTAACCGTTGAACATCTGCACCGAATCGCCGAACACCTCGCGCACCCTTCGCGGTAAGCGGGGTGGGACCGGTGCACCGCCCATCGGAAACGACCGCAGGCGCAGGTCGAATTTCTCGATACCGGGGAAATCGAGGATTTCCTGCGCCACGGCCGGCACCCCGCCAAGACTCGTGACGCGCTCGCGGACGGCAAGGTCGAGCGCAGCAGCCGTGCTCCGGTTGCGCGTGAGGACCATCTTCGAGCCGGACATGGCGCCGCCGACGATGCCGGCGATGCCGCCGATGTGAAACAGCGGTCCGGAACCGATCGACGCGGCCTGGACCGGCTTTCCTGGAGCACGGCCGCTGAGAATGAGCTCGCGGGCCGAACCGAAGCCCATGTTCAACAGGTTCGCGATGGTGGCCCGGCTGGTACCCAGCGCGCCCTTCGGATGCCCGGTCGTGCCCGACGTGTAGAGGATGGTGACCGGGTCGTCCGGCTCGAGCGCCGCGAACTCGCTTTCCTCGAGCAGCGGACCGTCCGCCAGCTCATCAAAGGCGGTAACGCCAGGCCCTTTCGCCCCGCGCACACCGATGATCGGCACGGGGGAATTCACCGACTGCAGGCGCTCGACGCGTTCGGCATCGGCGAAGACCACCTTGGCGCCGCAGTCTTCGAGCGCGTACTGCAACTCCGGACCGGTCCACCACGCATTCAGTGGTACGACGATGGCCCCGAGGACGGCCGCGCCCCAGAACCCGGTGACGAACTCGGGAAAGTTGCGCATGCCGATGGCCACGCGATCGCCGCGCCCGACGCCGAAGTCCGACGTCAGCCGCTGCGCCACAGCCAACGCCTGGCGCCGCACATCAGCGAACGTCAGGCGCTCGTCCTCGAAGACGATGTGGTCGAGGTCAGCGTGCGCCTTCGCCGCCTGGAACATGTCGACGATGGTGCGCGGCCCTCGGCGAAACGACTTCAGCGCAACGCCCGAAAGGTCGATGTCCTCGAGCTCGAACGGTCCACCCGGCCCCACCAGGGGCTGCAGCCGAGGATCCGACGCATAGAGGTCGTAGCCGCGCACGACCCTGGAACTCGCCTCGTCTGCGTCCGTCATCATTCACCCTTCACCGGCACACACCCTGCTCGACCAACCCCGCCACGTCGTGCGGCGACAGCCCCAGCACGGTCGTCAACACCTCTTCGGTGTGTGCCCCGAGGCACGGCGCGCTCGCCGCCGTACGCTGCGCCGTTCGCGAGAAGCGGATCGGGTTGCCGACGTGCGTCTCCTCGCCCGCTTCGGGGTGCTCGAGATGGACGATGAACTCCCGCTCGGCCAGATGCGGGTCGGCGTGCTGATCCACCGGCCCCATGACCGGCATCGCCGATACGCCCTGCGCTTGCAGCAGTTCCGCCGTCTCGACGTTGGTGCGCGCCCGGGTCCACGCCGACAACCGCTCGTCCAGTTGCTCGCGGGCGGCGAGCCGCGCAGCGAGGGTAGGCAGCTCACTGAAGTCCCACCCGATCGCCTTGCACGCCCGCTGCCACTCGTCGTCGGTCATCACGGCGATGGCCACCCAGGTGTCCTCGCCCGCAGCCGGGTACACGCCGTGCGGCGCCGCGCCAGGATGGGAGTTGCCGCGGGGAGCGGGGTCGACCCCGTCGCGCACGGCTGCGAGATACATCTCCCCCACGAGATACGCCGAGACTTCGGTCTGCGCCATCTCCAGCCGTTGCCCCTCGCCACTGGCCTCCCGCTCCCGGAGGGCGGCGAGCACCGCAACCGCGAGCAGCTTTCCGGCGATGTGGTCGGGGTGGTTCAGCGACGTGCCGCAGGGATAGGGAGCATCAGGGTGGTTCCACAGGAGGTGGACGCCGCTGAACCCGGAATTGAGCGGGCCGTATGCCGGCATGGAGCTGAACGGTCCGCTACTGCCGTATCCCTGAGACGACGCGTAGATCACCCGCGGGTTGCGCGCCCGGACCGCCTCGTAACCAAGGCCGAGACCGTCCAGGACACCGCCGCGGTAATTCTCCGCCACCACGTCGGCCACGGCGCACAGCTCGAATGCCAGCTCCCGCCCCCGCTCTGTCGACAGGTCGAGGACGACGCTGCGCCGGCCGCGGCACTCGGCGTTGAACGTCATGCTGCGATTGAGCGATCCCACGGAGGCGCCGACCGCGCGCAGGACGTCGAGATGCGCCACGGATTCGATCTTGATGACGTCAGCGCCGAGCTCGGAGAGCACCCCGTCGAGCTCCGGAGCGACAGCGGCGACGCCGAACTCGATGACCCGAAGGCCTTCGAGCAGCAGCCCGCTGCCCTTGCCGACCGGGTCGCCCGCCCGGCCCTGGCGTGGCCGGAAGCCGGATTCCGGTGCCGGTCCCGCCGGCCGGCGGACCGACGCCGGCGTGCGCGACAGGTGCACCGGGTGGCCGGCGAACGGCAGCCCCTCGAAGCCGGGAACATCCTTGTCGAGAAAGAACGCTCGCGCCTTGGTCTGCGGATGGTCGACGAACTCGCGCAGCGTCTGCAGCACGCCGACCGTCGTCCCCAGACCCAGCGCTTCGTCGAACAGCTCGGATCGGGTCCGGTCGGTGAGCCGCTCCTGCGCGAGCAACCGCACCACATCCGCGTTCTGCAAGCGGAACAACATGCTTGACCACACGTCGTCCTCGAATGCCTCTGGTGAACCCATCAGCCTGACGAACCCGTCCCACTGGCGGGGCGTGCCGATGACGGCTCGGACCCACCCGTCCGCGGCCGGCAGCACCCAGTAGGCGCCCTCGGCGTTCCGTTTGCCCTCAGGGGAAAGCAGCGGGTTGATCTTCGAGTACGAATGCAGGGCGATCGACCACGGATTGGTTCCCGCCAGCGCCGCCTCCTGCACGCTGATGTCGACGAGCTGGCCCGGCGGCTCGTCCCCGCGCTCGCCGTCGAGAACGGCTGCCACGGCGGCGATCGCACCGTAGACGGAGGCACAGTCGTGAGCCAGGTAGCCCGGTGCATTGCACGGCGGAAGGTCAGGAAATCCGGTGGCGTGCAACGTTCCGGACGCAGCCAGTGCCGGCAATGCCTCCAGCCGCCACTGCGACCGCGGGCCCCGCAGACCGAAGTCGGTGAGGGCGACATGGACGAGGTGCGGATGCCGCTGGGCGACCGCTTGCGGGGTCAGCTCCCACGCCAGCCGGTCCTGCGCTCCAACGTTGTCGACCAGCACGTCGGCGGCGCGCAGCAAGGCGTCAAGGCGATCCCGGCCACTCCGGTCGTCGAGATCGATGACGGTCCCGCGCTTGTTGGCGTTGCGGTACCGGTGTGCCGCCGACGCCGTCGACCCCGACACCTGCAGCGGCTCGCACTCGACGCGGACGACGTCAGCGCCCAGATCGGCAAGGATCCGCGCGCACAGCGCTCCCCGCAGATCGGTCAGGTCGACGACCCGTAGCCAGGCCAAGGGCCCCCCGGGGCCCCCCGCCACGGCGCCGCCGGCGGCGTCAGTGCTCATGCCTCAGCCCCTTCGATGCAAGCAGCGCCGGGCACAGGTCGCGGCGGCCACCGTCATCGTTGACCACATCGCCGACGTCCACGGGAGCGGGGTGTGCTCGTCAGCGCATCCGGTAGCCGGCCGGGACGCCCTTGGGGCCCTGCGCGAAGTGCGCGTGGATCCACTCCGGCGTGCCGGCCCTGCGCTGCTCGACAGCGGTAGCGGTCATGTGTGCGCCATCCCAGCCTTCGTGAAAGATCTAGATCTTGCGGCGATACCTCGGAGCCTCGCCAGCAAATTACTCCAGCCCTGTTTGCGGAGCTTGGCAAGGGTCGTTACCCGTCGCTGTCCGATTCCCCGGGACCGGGATCGGGCGCACGTACTCTCGGTCACCGTGAAGATCGACGGGTGCATCCCCCTTCGACCCGACCGGGTCATCGATGCCGCTCGCACGGTCAAGCAACGCCGCTGTCCTTCAGACATTTTGCACCGCCGGAGCATAGCCCGCAGCACTGCGGGGTCCGTGGTAGAAGAGGCACACTCGCCGCAGATCAAGACGGCCCTGGAGGTCCGATGTTCACCATGAGATTCGACATGCGCGCACCCGCGAGCGGTGCCGCCGCGCCGGAGCTCTATGCCGCCGCTCTGGAGATGGCCGCGTGGTCTGAGTCACGCGGCTGCGTGACCACCGTCGTCTGCGAGCACCACACGGCGAGCGACGGCTACCTCCCGTCACCGATGGTGCTGGCGAGCGCGCTCGCAGCCCGCACGACCACCCTCCCCATCACGGTCGCCGTCGTTCTGCTGCCGCTGTATGACCCGGTGCGCCTCGCCGAGGAGATGGTGGTCCTCGACCTCATCAGCAAGGGCCGGGTGTCCTACGTTGCAGCCATCGGTTACCGGCCGGTCGAGTACGACATGTTCGGTGTGGACTACCACCGCCGCGGCAAGATCGGCGACGAGAAGCTCGGCGTGCTGCTGAAAGCCAAGACCGGTGAGCCCTTCACGCATGAAGGCCGCGCCATCCACGTCACCCCGGCCCCGCTCACCCCCGGCGGTCCCATGGTGGCGTGGGGCGGCGGAAGCCTCGCGGCCGCCCGCCGGGCCGGCCGCCACGGCGTCGGTTTCTTTGCCCAGAAGGGCGATCCGGAGCTCGGCGCGGCCTACGAGCAGGCGGCGCGCGAGGCGGGGCACGAGCCCGGGATGTGCCTGCTGCCACCGGCTGATGCGCCGTCGACCGTCTTCGTCGCCGAGGACCTCGACAAGGCGTGGGACGAGCTCGGCCCGTACCTGATGCACGACGTGCTCAGCTACGCCGAGTGGAACGAGGGCAACGTCGATACGGCCAGCCTGTCGTTCGTGAAGACCGCCGAGGAGCTGCGCGCCGAGAACCGCAGCCATCGCATCTTCACCGTCGACGAGGCGATCGCCGCCGTACGCGCCGGCATGCCGCTCGGATTGCACCCGCTCATCGGTGGTCTGCCGCCCGAGATCGCTTGGCGTTACTTGCACACGGTCGTCGACAAGGTCATGCCGGCCGTTTCCGGCTGACCGAAGCCGATCCCGCCGCGGTTTACTTCAGCCGGAGCGTCACCAGCCGCGGCGGGTTGGCATTGCCGATCGGTAGAAAGATGTCTTCGCCCGCAACGGCCATCGACCCGTTGGTGCCGCCCGGCGCGCGATAGCGCCAGACGATCACGCCGTCGCTGCGCCGCAACGCGAGAACGGTGCCGTCGAGCAACGCGGTGAACACGAGATCGTTGACGACGGTCGTCGCGCCGAGCGGATCCCCGGGCAGCTTCGTCGACCACAGGACGCGCCCGGTCACCGCATCCAGGGCGACGACCTCACCGGGATGGCTGCCGAGAAACGAGCCGAAGTACGCGGTCGCGTTCGGCTTCAACGTCGACGGTGCGTTCAAGGTGGCGAGGTAAACCACCCCGCCGCTGGTTGACGGCGGGGTCAGCACTCCCCCGTAGGTCCCGGGCATGACCTCGGTCCGGCCGGTCAGTGCCGTCAGGTTGTCGTTCTTGTGGGTGCCTATGGCCGTCTGCCACAACAGCTTCCCGCTGCTCGGATCCAGCCCGGCGACGACGCCCGACTTGCCGGCACTTATGACGACCTCCCGCCCATCCGGCGCCCGCGCGATCAGCGCCTGCACCTGGTCGCGGTCGAAGATGTCGTGCGGGGTGACCTGGTGGTACCAGCGCAACGCGCCGGTGTGCAGGTCGAGGGCAAGCAGTGAATCGGTGTAGAGGTTTGGGCCGGGGCGGCTGGTGCCGTTGGGGAACTGCGGGGTGCCGACGAACGGCGCCGGGTTGCCGGTCCCGATGTAGAGCAGGCCGGTGCGCTCGTCGATCGCCGGCGGGTACCAGGCGCCGCCGCCGGAATTCACTTCCGGATGACCCCAGAGGTCGCCGTCCATGACGGTGTCGAACGTCCAGCGCACCTTGCCGGTCGCCGCATCCAACGCGTAGATCGTGCCCCGGTCACCGCCCGCAAAGATTCCGCCGACGCTCACCGGCACGGAGCTCGCGATCACCAAACCATCAGCAACCACAGGCTGAATGTCGACGCCGAGTGTCTTCGTGGTGGTGATGCGTGTCGTCCAGAGCGGGCGCCCGTCAGCGCGCCGCAGCGCTTGTATCGACGTCGAACCGGAAAGCGCGTAGACATGCCCGGCGTCGACCGCGACTCCGAACGGTCCGATGTTCAGGCCCGTCGGTGTGGTGTGCCAGCGGATGCGGCCGGTGGCCCGGTCGATCGCGTAGACGCTGCCGAAACCCGACTCCAGGTACACCGTTGCGCCCGCCACGACGGGGACGGTGCTCAGCGCTCCCGCGACGGGCGGCGGGCGCCGGCTGGCGCTGCTGCAGGAAACTGCGGCAGCCGCCACCGCCAGGGCCACCAAGCCGGCGGGCAGGGCTCGAGCCGGTGTGCGCATCGAACCGATCATGGCCCATGCGCAGGCGTTCGGTCAGGCGGTCTCGGATCGCTGCGGCCACGACGTCTTGACGCCGGCGCCCGCCGTCAGCTGCTCAGTCATCGCCGTCCGCCGACGTGGGATCCGCGGTGGGCTCGAGCCCGTCCGCAAGCAGCAGGTACAGCGACCGGCGGGCGCTGCCAAGAATCTCGGCGGCAGCAGCACGCTGGACGTCTGAGCCGTTACGCGCGACCTGCCGCGCGGCGACGTGGAGCTCCTCGAGCAGGATCCGCAGGTTGGCACCCGGATGCTCGCCACGGGCTGCCGCGAAGGGATCCGGCCAGCTTTCCCCGTGCTCTTCGACGAACTGGCGACCCGCCTCGGTCAGCGTGACGAGCTTGCGCCCCGCGTCCGCGGTAACGGTGACGAGACCTTCGTCTTCGAGCTGGTTGAGCGTGGGGTAGATCGCGCCGGGGCTGGGCGTCCAGCGTCCGCCGGAGCGATCGGCGATGGTCTGCATCAGCTGGTAGCCATGCATCGGCTCCTCGGCCAGCAGCAGCAAGACCGCCACGCGCACGTCTCCGCGGGGGACGCGACCTCGGCCGCCTCCGCGGCGACGCATAGGGCCACCCCCACGCATACCGGGATCCATCGGGTGATGACGGTGCGGGCCGGCCTGGAAGCCTTCGAACCCTTGTGGTCCGCGGCGCCCCTGGCGCCCGCCTCGTTCTGAATGGTGGTTGTACATCTGGTCCTCCTAGGGACTTGTTGATAACAGTAACGATATATCGTTACTGTTACTTGTCAAGGGGACGACTTCAGGCAGTGGTGCTGCAGCATGAGCGAGCCCCGGATCGCGGCGGGCCCGGCCCGGTCCGCGGCGCGGCTGAGCTACACGAGGGCAGCCGCGCCGACCCCGGCAGCGACCCTCAGCCTCTTCGGATCAGCCCGGCCGGAATGAACAAATCGCTAGACACTAGTCGCGTCCGAGGCTTTGAGAAAGAGCCTTTGGTCCCATTCGTGAATGGCTTCCCGAAGGCTCCCTCAGGTGGCGGTCCACTCCGCCTTTGCGCAGGTCAGGAGCAGAAAGTGGCATGTCGCTCCGATTTGTCCGCTGACGGAACCTACTCTGGTAACGCCGCTGTAACAATTTTCGGTCCCTAGCTGTGATATTGCCCAGAATGGCATACGTTCTCGCCCAGAACATTCGCCACGGGCGCCGGTGGGCGGCGCTCAACCATCGGGAAAGGCGTGTGCAATGCGCAGAAGCGCGGTCGGATTAGTGACGTGCGGCGTCGCCGCAGCGCTCACGGTGAGTGCTTGTGGCTCATCGTCGAAGGGCACCTCAACAAATCCTCCTAGTTCCGGCGGGAGCAGCGGCACGATTACCGCCGCTTGCAAGCTGACCAACCCCCCCACGAGCGCCGCCAAGCTCCCCTCGACGACGGCGGGCACGCTCAAGGCCTCCGGCAAGGTCGGCGTCATCCTTCCTGACACCACTTCTTCGACGCGTTACACGCTGTACGACGCGCCCCTGCTGAAGAGCGCGCTGTCGGCCGCCGGTATTACCCCGGACATCCAGAACGCCGGTGGCAGCACCGCCCGCTTCCAGCAGATCGCGCAGGGCATGATCGGTGCGGGCGTCAAGGTCCTGATCATGGACTCGATCGACGCCACCTCCGGTGCCGCTGTCGAGAAGCAGGCCTCCCAGGCCGGCATCAAGGTCATCGACTACGACCGCGTCAACCTCGGAGGCAGCGCCCAGTACTACGTCTCCTTCGACAACGAGGACGTCGGACGGCTGCAGGGCCAGACCCTCGTGGACTGCCTGAACGCCAGCAACGCCGTGGACCCGCAGATCATTGAGATGGCGGGCGGTAAGGATGTCGACAACAACGCCATCCTCTTCGCCAATGGCGCCAACGCGGTCCTCAAGCCCCTCGCCAGCGCCGGCAAGCTGAAGATCGTTTCCGAGTCGGTCGTCAAGGGCTGGGACGTCAACAACGCGGCACCGACGTTCACCCAGGCGCTGACGGCTAACGGCGGCAAGGTCAATGGCGTCCTCGCCGCCAACGACGACATCGCCAACGCTGTCATCGGTGTTCTGAAGAGCAACGGCCTCGTCGGCCACGTCGTCGTCACCGGACAGGACTCCGGTATCGAGGGCCTGCAGAACATCATCAACGGCGACCAGAGCATGACGGTCTTCAAGAACGTCAAGCTGGAGGCCAACGCTGCAGCTCAGCTGGCCATCGCGCTGATTGCGGGCAAGGACCCGGCGGCTGCCGGACTCACCCTGTCCGACTTCCCTGACCCCAAGCTCACGAGCCACAAGATCCAGGCCCTGCTGCTTCCTGCTCAGGTCATCACGCAAGCCAACATCTCTGATGTCATCAAGGCAGGCGCGCTGACGAAGGCGGAGATCTGCAAGGGTGTCGAGGCGGCTTGCACCAAGTTGGGTGTCTCCTAAGCGGACCCGCTAACCACGCCGACCGGTGGCCGAGGGGGATAATCCCCTCGGCCACCGTTCGCCCAGTCCCGGGAGCGGCGGCGCCAGCCGCCGCTTTCGGGACTCACCCGCCTCTGAGAGGACAAGGATCGCCGTGGTTGAGCCCATCCTGGAGATCAAGGGACTGAACAAGAGTTTCGGTCCCGTCCACGTGCTGCACGACGTCGACTTCGCGGTGTATCCGGGCCAGGTGTCGGCTCTGGTCGGAGACAACGGCGCCGGCAAGACGACGCTGGTGAAGTGCATCGCGGGCATCCACAGCATGGACAGCGGGGTGGTGACCTTCGAAGGCAAGCCCGTCAACTTCACTGATCCCCGCGTCGCGGCGTCACTCGGCATCGAGTTCGTCTACCAGGACCTCGCGCTGGCCGAGAACCTCGACATCACCCAGAACATGTTCCTCGGCCGGGAGATCCGCCGCTTCGGTTTCCTGGTCGACGGCGAGATGGAGCGCAAGGCCCGCGAGACCCTGACCAGCCTGTCGGTGCGCACCGTGTCCTCGGTGCGGCAACTTGTCTCCAGCCTGTCCGGTGGTCAGCGCCAGACCGTCGCCATCGCCAAGGCGGTGCTCTGGAACAGCAAGGTGGTCTTCCTTGACGAGCCGACGGCCGCGCTGGGCGTGGCCCAGACCCGTCAGGTGCTCGACCTCACCAGGCGCCTCGCCGACCAGGGCCTCGGCGTGGTGATCATTTCCCACAACATGAACGACGTCATGGAGGTGGCCGACCGGGTCGCGGCCCTGTACCTCGGGCGGATCGCGGCCGAGGTCTTCGCCAAGGACTCGAGCACCACGCAGATCGTGGAGCTGATCACCGCTGGCCGCAGCGGCGACATCGGGCTTGCCCCGGCCACCGCCGACGAGAGCATCTGAGGACGGCACTGATGAGCTCAGACCTGAATAAGACCACGGAGACACCCGCCCCCTCTGCCGGCCGCCCGGGCGGCGATTTCTATCTCGACATCGAGCGTCGCGGTATCGGCGACGCGTTCACCGGCTACTTCAACCGCTTGCGTTCCGGTGACCCCGGTGCGCTGCCGTCGGTTCTCGGCATCCTCGTGCTGGGCGTCATCTTCTCCCAGGTGAGCAACCGCTTCCTGTCCCGCAACAACATCGGCAACCTGCCCGGGCAGGGCGCGTACATCGCCCTGATCGCGATGGGCCTGGTATTCGTGCTGCTGCTCGGTGAGATCGACCTGTCGGCCGGCACGGCGGGCGGTGTCTGCGCCGGATTCGCCGCCCAGGCCATCTTCTCCCGCGGCCTGCATAAGGGCGTCCCCGCTCTGCTCTACTGGTCGATCATCGGCGCGATGATCGCCCTGGCGGTGCTGGGCGTGTACCTGAAGTCAATCAGCGGCCCCATCCTGGTCGCGATCGGCGTCATCATCGCCGTCACCGGCCAGGACAAGCACGTCCTGCTCGCCCTGCTGTTTGCCGTCTGCTTCGGCGCTGCCATCGGGATCCTCGTCGGCTGGCTGGTGGCCTCCGTCGGCATCCCCAGCTTCGTCGTGACACTGGCGCTTTTCCTGGCTTTCCAGGGGCTGTTGCTGTTCGCGTTGAACTCGCAGCCGAAGGGCATCAACAACTACAACTTCTGGTACGGGCTGGCGCACGACAACATGTCGCCGGTGTGGAGCTGGGTCTACACGATCGTCGTCGTCGTCGGGTACTTCTTGTACACGGCTTCGAAGTCGTTACGGGCGCAGGCAAAAAGACTCGCCGCCGACAAGATGGAACTGGTGGTGCTGCGCGCCGGCGTCCTCGCCGCCGTAGGCATCGTCATCACCTACTTCGCGAATCAGAACCGCAACACCAACAGATTCAAGAAGATCGAGGGCCTCCCCTGGTCTGCGACGGTGCCAATCACGCTGATGATCATCTGCACTATCGCGATCACCAAGACGACCTGGGGACGCCACCTGTTCGCCACGGGCGGCAACGCGGAAGCCGCTCGCCGCGCCGGTATCGACGTCCGCCACATCAAGGTGACCGCGTTCACGGTGAACTCCTCCCTCGCCGCGCTCGGAGGCATCTTCCTGGCATCCAACACCGGCGGTGCGCAGCTCGACCTCGGAGCCGGCAACATCCTGCTGTTCGCCGTCGCCGCCGCGGTCATCGGTGGAACATCGCTGTTCGGCGGTCGCGGTAAGCCACGGGACGCCATCCTGGGAGCACTCGTGATCGTGATGATCCCGAACGGCATCGGGCTGAAACCGAACCTCGGTGTGCAGTATCAGGAAGTCATCACCGGAGCGGTGCTGCTGATCGCCGCGGCCGTCGACGCCATCTCGCGCCGACGCGCCCTGCCCACACACTGATCCGCCAGGTCCCTGGTCACGGAGAGCGCGGTGATCCGATCGGCGCCGGCGCGCCAGGACGCGATGAGGCGCCACAACCTCGCGCTCGTCCTGCAGCAGATCCATCTGGATGGCGCGCTGACCCGAGCGGAACTCACCCAGCGGCTGGGCCTTAGCCGATCCACGATCGGTGACCTGGTCGCGGAGCTGTCAGCGCTCGGGCTGCTCGGTGAATCCGTACCGAGCGGCGGGCCCCGGGTCGGCCGGCCTTCGCACGTCGTGGGGCCGCGGCCGGACAGCCCATTCGTCGTGGCCATCGACATCGACGTGAACCGCGTGGTCGCCGCCGCCGTCGGTATCGGCGGGCGGGTGCTCACCCGGCAGGTGATCGCCTCGCTGCCGGGGCCCGTCTCACCGGAGGAGGTCACCCAGGAGATCGCCGACGCCATACCGGCTTTGCAGCAGGCCGTGGGAGGCGGCGCGCGGCCGGTGGGTATCGGCATCAGCGTTCCGGGGACGGTCGAGCGGCTGACGTACGTGGTCGGGCTGGCCCCCAACCTCGGCTGGCACGACGCCGCGTTCGGCGAGCTCGTGCAGAAGGCCGTCCCGCAATTGCCGGTATCCGTGGGGAACGACGCTGACCTGGCCGTGCTGGCCGAGCACAGCCGGGGCAGCGCCCGCGGCTACGACAATGTCATCTACCTGCTGGGGCGGGTGGGCGTCGGCGCCGGGATCCTGGTGGACGGGCGGCCCCTGCGCGGAGCGGGTGGCCTCGCCGGTGAGGTGGGCCATACGACCCTGGATCCCGCCGGACCGCTGTGCCACTGCGGCGCTCAGGGCTGCGTGGAGATGTTCGTCGGCGACGCCGCCCTGCTGCGGCTGGCCGGCAGCGACGGCGAAGTCGACGACGTCCTGCGGGCTGCGGCGAAGGGCGAGGACACCGCTTTGAAAGCGGTGCAAACGCTGGCAGAGTCGCTGGGGCTCGCCGTCGCCAACATGGTGAATCTGCTCAACCCGCGACTCGTGGTCATGGGCGGCTCGCTCGAGGACGTGCTGGCGCTCGCCCAGGTCCAGGTCGAGGCGGCCCTGGATCAGCACGCGATGGCGGCGGCACGAAGCATGGTCGAGCTGCGCCCAGCCGGGCTCGGCGAGGACGGATCGCTGCTCGGCGCCGCGGAATTGGCGTTCGGCCCGCTGCTGGCCGATCCGCTGAATGCCGTCGCTTCGCTGCCCGTTCCCACCGAGGCGTCCTCTCGCTGACGGAAATCAAGGGTCGCTGAAGGCTGAGTCCAGCGTCCGCCGGCGCCGGGTCCGGACGTGCAGCCGCTCCCCCTGGGGTCCGAAGAGATTGAGTACCTCCGCCGCACGCGGTCCGGGGTTGCCCATGAAGTGCGGCAGGTGCGTATCGAATTCAGCGACCTCACCCGCCTTGAGCGTCACATCCTGATCGCCCAGCAGCAGGCGCACCCTGCCGGACAGGACGTAGACCCATTCGTAGCCCTCATGAACCTGCAACGGCGGCGGGGTCTTCGGCCAGTTCGGCGGGATGATCTGCTTGTAGGCCTGCAGCCCACCCGGCCGGCGGGTCAGCGGCACGAATGTCGAACCGTGCGACTCGAACGCCGTGAGGTGCAGACGCGGATCGCCCGTCGAGGGGGCGTCGACGATGTCGTCCAGCGGCACCTGGTGCGCCCGGGCCAGCGGCAGGAGGAGCTCGAGCGTCGGACGCCGCTGGCCGGACTCGATCCGCGACAGCGTGCTCACCGAGATCCCCGTGGCCGCAGAAAGTTCGGCGAGCGTGACCCCCCGCTGTTGGCGCAAGGCCCGAAGGCGCGGCCCGACCGCTTGCACGACCGCTTCGACGTCGTCCACACGTTCCATATTGCCGTTTCAGCAATTCCATTTGTCAAATCCGGGAGAACGTCGGCATCCTGCAGGGCATGGATACGCCCGGCCCGTCCCCTGACCCCGCCGCCGGCCACGAGCACGACCAGCCCTCCGATGACTTCGAGAGCTTCTTCGGCGAAGCCGCCTGGGAAGCCCGCTACAGCGCGGCCGAGAGCGGCATCTGGACCGGCAACCCGAATGCCGTGCTCGTCGCCGAAATTGCCGGCATGCCCGCCGGCACGGCGCTCGATGTGGGGTGCGGTGAAGGGGCAGATGCGTTATGGCTCGCGGCTCGCGGCTGGAAGGTCACCGCGATCGACATCTCCACCGTCGCGCTCGCCAGGGCGGCAGCGCACGGAAAAGCGCAGGGTTTGGACGTCGAGTGGCGGCACGCCGACCTGCTGGCCGAGGCGCCGGAGCCCGGCGCGTACGACCTCGTGTCGGCGCACTTCATGCAGCTGCCGACCGCCGAACGACGCTGGCTCTACAGCCGGCTGGCCGCGGCTGTCGCGCCCGGGGGCACGCTGCTTCTCGTCGGCCACCACCCCTCCGATATGCACACCGTGGGCCGGCCGAACCTGCACGACATGTTCTTCACGGCCGAGCAGGTGGCGGCCGAGCTCGACCCACAGGCGTGGGAGGTGCTGGTCACCGAGGCGCGCCCAAGGCGGGCGAAGGACCCCGACGGGCGGGAAGTCACGCGGAACGACACCGTCCTGGTGGCCCGCAAGGTCATCCGCTGAGCGAGGCCGGACGTGCGACGAAGGTCCACGCCGGTGACGACGATGGTCTCTGGCCAGAGCGGTACTTCACAGCGAGGCTGAACGTGTGACTCGTGGGGCTCCACGACACCGGTTGGCGCTCGTGTCGTACACGGGATTTCTCGCCGCTTCCGGCTGGCTCGGCGCGGTGGGGCTGGTGAGCGGGCTGTTGCCGCTCCCCCACTCGCTGGCCCGCCGTTTGCCCTTCCACAGCCCGGTCTTCGGTGGGATCGCCCTCGCCTGCGTGGTCGCCGTCCCGATGACCGTCCTGGCGGTGATGGTGTGGCGGCGCCGTCCTCGAATCCGCGACGGATTGACGTTGGGCGGCCTGCTCCTCGTCGCCTGGATCGCGGTTGAAACCGCGATCTTGCGGGAGTTCAGCCCGCTGCAGCCGATCTACCTCGCCGCCGGGCTCGTGCTGATTCTGGTCGGTGATCGGCAGACGCTGAGGCAGGTAGCAGACGTGCTCGCGGCGCTTCCGCTCTTCCTGATCGCGCCGGTACTGCGGCATTGGCATCGCCGCTGGGGAGCCACGACGGACGAGAGCACGCGGCCCATGCCAGGCGACGATCTCGTCCCCGCCTCACATTTCACGGCGACGCGCGCCATCACGATCGACGCATCACCCGAGCTCGTCTGGCCCTGGCTGGTTCAGGTCGGCTTCGGGCGCGGCGGTTTCTACAGCTACGACCTGCTGGACAACCTCGGCCGCCCGAGCGCCTCGGTGGTGCTGCCCGAATGGCAGCAACCGCACGCCGGCGATGTGGCTGCTCCTATGACGAACCCACCAACCGACGGCACGTCGTTTCGCATCGCTGAGCTACGGCCGGCGCGCCATCTGGTGTGGAGCAAGCCGCTTTCCAGCTGGGCCTGGACGCTGGACGCGTTGCCGGAAGCACGAGACCCGGCTGGTCACGCGGCTCAAGCAGCGCCATCGGGCCACTCCGGCAGGAGTGTTGACCTTCATCCTGGACGAGTTCGGCGACTTCGCGATGATGCGCAAGATGCTGCTCGGCATCAAACGCCGCGCCGAAGCGAGAGCGCGACCCGCATGACCCCCGACGATGGTCGCGACCGCTCCCGCCTCGCAGCCAGCCGCATCGATCTGTACTGGCTTCCGTTGGGCGCAGGCGGACGGTCCGTGCGCTGGAACGGGCGTCTCTACGAAGCGGTCGCAGCCCGCTGGCAAGGTCGCGGCCCGCGGGACCTTTTCCACGCCGCGCTCACCGTGGTCCTGAACGGGGAGTCCTACGTCATCGAGATGGCACCGGTGTGGAACGAGCGGACACCGGAGCGAGGGGTGGTCCGCGAAGGACCCGTCGCGGCGGCCTGGCTCGGTCGGTTCAGGGCGTTCCGCTACGAGGTTCGCTGCTGGCACGGCGGCCGGATCCCAGACGTCGCCGAAGCAGTCGAAAGTCCGGCGACCGTCAGTCGGGATGGTTCACGGGCCGCTGGCGTTCTGGAACTCGTCCGCACGGTGCCGCCGCTCACCTGGGGACGCGACCACCTGCGTAGCGGCGAGATGTGGAACTCCAACTCGCTGGTCGCCTGGATACTCGCCGGAACCGGGCACGACATGAGCACGATCCGACCGCCTGCCGGAGGGCGAGCGCCGGGATGGCTCGCGGGCTTGGTGCTGGCATCCCGTACCGCGGAGAGCGACGGCACGAAGCAGATCGGCCCCGGTTGAGCGAGAGCCCGCAGGTTTGCTCAGCGCGCTACGTCGACCTGGCGTCGCGTAGCGCGCTGAGGAACGCCTCGGGCTCCTCCAGGCTGAGCCGCAAGGCACGCAGCCGTAGCGGGATGCCGGACACCCACCCCCGAGCAGGCGGATCGATCTCGACCCGCACCATGCCACTCGACGAGCCGTTGACGAGCCAAACGCCGTTCCACCCGTGAGCGCCCCAGCCGCTGACCCGCCCGACATCCGGTTCGGCGCCGCGCACCGAACTCAGCGGAATCGATGCCCGAAAACCCCATCCCAGGCGGACCCGCAGGGCCCCGTCGTCGATCGTGACCCGGGTGTGCCGGGGACCGAGTCCCATCGGCACGAAGAGCGGCTTCAGGCCCGCATCGAAACTCATGGCGAAATCAGCCATGACCGCAGTATGCCCTGCTTCGCCATGCCACCGGATTGCCTGACGGACGAGCGTTCGGTGGAAGGTTATCGGCTCCCCCGTTGTCACTACCCACAGAAGCCGGGAACCGAGGAGACGCCATGGCGCAAGCGGTACGTTTCGACCACTACGGAGACCGCGATGTCCTGTACCTCGCGGATGTGCAGATTCCCGCTCCGGCGGCCGGAGAAGTCGTCGTCGAGGTCAGGGCCGCCGGGATCAACCCCGGCGAGACGTCGATCCGTACCGGCGCTCTCGAGCAGCTGTACCCCACGACGTTCCCCTCCGGTGAAGGCAGCGACCTCGCCGGCGTGATCTACGCGGTCGGCGATGCCGTGACCGGGTTCGCGCCGGGTGACGAGGTGCTGGGCTGGTCGTGGACCAGATCCAGCCACGCGCAGTACACCGCCGTCCCCGCGAACCAGGTCATCCCCAAGCCCGCCGCGCTGAGCTGGGAAGCCGCCGGATCGCTCCATGTCGTTGGATGCACCGCCTATGCCGCGGTACGCGCCGTCACCCCGAAGCCGGGCGAGACCGTCGCCGTCTCGGCGGCAGCGGGCGGGGTCGGCAGCGTCGTCGTCCAGCTGCTGCGAACCAGAGGCGTCACCGTGCTGGGCATCGCTTCACCCAGCAACCACGAGTGGCTCACCGCGCAGGGCGTGGTCCCGGTGGCCTACGGCGACGGACTGGCTGATCGGCTCCGAGCGGCCGCGCCGAACGGCATCGACGCCTTCATCGACCTCTTCGGCCCGGACTACGTACAACTCGCTGTCGATCTCGGCATCCCCGCCGACCGGATCGAGACCATCATTTCCAGGCAGAAAGCCGCGGAGGTGGGGGCCAAGACAGAGGGAAGCGCCGACGCCACCACGACCGAAGTGCTGTCAGAAATGGCGGAACTCGTGGCCTCCGGAAAGATCGAGATTCCCATTGCCGCGACATATCCGCTGAAAGACGTCAAGGATGCTTTTGCGCGCCTCGAGGACCGCCACACCCACGGGAAGATTGTCCTGATCCCCTGAGGTTTCCGAACTCGTCCACGAGCACGTTTCAGCCGATGCTGCCGAGGCAGTGGGATGTCTAGCTGCGCTTGGCGGCAGCGAGTCGTCCTTTCACCGCGGCATGCAGCACTTCCGCGCCCCTGCTCCAGCTGTGCACCGAAGGGGCGATTCGAGCACCCCGCAAGGCATTCGTGGCGGCGGCCCGAAACCGGCCCTCGTGTGTCAGTCCGGCGCCGACGTCAAACGCGTAATCGCTGGTGATCCGGAGCATGGCGCGACGGACATGTCGGCGCTGCTCCTCGTCGGGGAAGCGCGACGTGACGATCTCGACGGCGCGCAGGCAATCGTCGAGATAGTCGGTGCGCTGGTGCAGGCGTCGGGAATCGGAGCCGGGGTGCGTTCGGTACAGGCCGAGGGGCGCGTCGAGCCACGCGACCGCACCGACGCCGGCCATCCGGGTCATCAGCTCCCAGTCGTTGGTGTGCATCAAGGACGGGTCGAAGCCGCCCACTTTCTCGTAGGCCCGGCGCAGAACGACCATCGACACGCAGCGCAGGGGGTGTCGCGTCGCCATCACGAACGCCGCGTTGGGCACGCAACCTCCGACGGTGTCGAGCGGGGGGGTCACGCCGACATAGCGTTCTTCGGCATCAACATGGAAGGTCTGCGCGCCGACCATGACGGCGTCCGGGCACTGCTCGATCCGCTCGCGATAGCGCGCGTAGAAGCCCGGGAGCACCACGTCGTCACCGTGCAGGATGTGGACCCACTCGCCGTTCGAGCGCCGCACGCAGGTGGTGAAATTCCTTGCCGCGCCAAGATTTTCGGGGTTGCGGTAGAAGCCGACTCGCCCCTGACCCACCGCGGCGACGACGGCTGCCGGGTCACCCCTCCTCGAGGCATCGTCGACGACCTCGATCTGCATCGCCTCGGGTCCCGGATCCTGCGCGAGGACGCTCGACAGCGTTCGTGCCAGCAGGTCGTCGTTGTTGTAGCAGGGAATCATCACCGACCAGAACGGCCGGGCGATCCCTGATCCGACCGGGACGATCGCGGGAAGAATGCCGTCGCTCATGTCCTACCGGTGAGCCTGCGACCGGCGGCGTCGCCGTCGCGTATCGAATCGGCGATCCCCTGGAAGTGCCAGCTGCCGTAACGGCCCACCTGGTGAATCCCTTGCTCGGCGAGCGCGTCGATCGCCCGGCCACGCCAGCAGGAGCCGGGATAGCGCCAGGTGTAGGCGACCTCGACCCAGCTGGGGTCAACCACATGCACCTCGCCGAGATAACCGCGCTGCTGGAGTTCATCAATCACCTCCTGCGCATAACGGGCTACCTCCTGCTCGCTGGGCCGCAGCCCGGCGGGATACGCCCGCTCGACGTACAAGGAGACCGCCCGGCCGCTGGCGCGATACGGCGCCGGCAGGAACGTGGCGTCGACGTTGCTGTAGAAGCCGATCCGGTGAAACCCGGCATCCGAGTCGGGTTCGTACTGCCAGTGCACGTCAGGACAGGCTGCTGCGCGCTCGCCGCCGATGTTCAACACCAACACCGAGGTATGTGGATCGGGCGATTCGGCAACGTCAAGCCCAGCCAGCCGCACTGCGTCGCGCAAAGGCACCGTGCACAGCACATCCGCGTACGGCTGCTCACTTCCGTCGTCGAAGACGAGCAGCCGGTCGCAGGTCGAGATGCCCACCAGCCGCTTGCCGTACCGGACGTCGCACTGCGCTTCCAACGCGACGGCCAACGCGTCGAGCCCGCCTGCCGGGTAGCGGAAGCACCCGTTGTACCCGGCGGCCGACGTCAGCGCCTGCGCGGGCCTGAAGGACGGTGACTTGTACGCGTCCTGCGGGGCGATCGCGTCGGACAGCCCGGCCGTGTAGCGGTCATTGAACGGGAAAAAGAACAGCTCGCAGAGGGCGGCACCGAACGACAGTCGCAGCCACTCCCGCAGGGTCGTCGGAGCTTTCGATTCGTCGTGCAACGCAAGCCATTCGGCGGATGCGCGACGCTCGATCCCGGCGCCGAGCCGACCGACATGAGCCTGCAGCGGATAGGGCACCGTTACCCCGAGGTCGCCGAGCCGAACCGCTGCCTTCCGCGTGTACTCGGTCAGCGGGACCAGCCGCTGGATCGTTTCCAGCGCTGCCGGATCGGAGCCGAAGATCCAATGGCCTCCGCCCACTTCGAAGCGGTAGGCATCGTCGGCGGCCGGAGCGTGGTCAAACCGGCCGTCGGAATGCGGCTGCACGTAGTACGAGCGGCAGATCCCGCCGGGCCCGTCGGATTGCTCGAAGACGGGCGCACCCGATGCCGCACCGGCGGCCAGGCCGGTCACGCCCCCGCCGACGATGCACAGTCTCGGCCGCCGGCTGGTGGCTGCCGACTCAGAAGGGGATGGGCTCAGGAAAGGTCTCCTCGATTAGGTCCCGATATCCAACCAGCGAGACCGCCGGAAGCTGGAAGGGGGTCTTCGTCGCGTGGTCGTAGTGCGCGAACGGGGTGAGCAGCCGGGCAGCGCGTTCGGCATCCTGCTGGTCCATCAGCGGCTCGACTGCGGCGCGCTCGATGCTGTGATAGCGGATGAGCCAGGCCAGTTCCTCCGGGATCAGATCCTTGAACCGCGCGTAGGCAAATTCATCGTGATTCCACTGCACCAGGCAGTTGTCCAACCCAGAGCCCGGCTCCCACTCCCCTACCGGACCGTTCATGCACACGATGTTCGACGGATCCTCGGCGGTGAGCAGCAGAAGCTTGCCGAGGTCGTGGATCAGAGCCACGAGTACCAGATCGGGAGTCGCGACCCCGTCACGTTCCATCTGGGCGATCATCTGCAGCACGTGGGTCTGCTGGCTCGCCGCGTAGAGCCGCTGGTCGGTCGGGTCGATGCAGCTGCCCAGCCGTTCCACCAGATCCCACACCCGAACCCGGCCGAAGACCGGCTCGGCGTAGCGGCGTCTCAACGCGAGCACGTCGGCTGCTGACTGGCGCTGGTGACGCTCGATGATGGGGGCTGCCGCCGCTGCATATACCGACTGCAACTGCTCCGGCGGGCTCAGCTGATCGGTCGACCAGCGGCTGCGCTCGGGCTTCTCGCCGGCCGGAGCCAGGATCACGACGACCTCGTCGTCCGGAGGCTGCGGAGGGACCGGCGCGCAGCGCCTGAGCTCGACGTTCAACGGCCGGAGGACGCGGTTAACGACCCGGGCCGCGCGCACCGGCACGTTGCCTCGTCCGGCCCTGGAATTCACCGGCGAGCACCGGCTGCCGACGTTACGGCCGAGAACATGCCTACAACATAATGAGGCAGCGCCAAGCCGACACAGACACGCCCAAGCCATAACCAATCAGCTCCCCACCGAACTGTGCGTGCTCTCGCCAGCCACCTTCGGCTGCCGCGAGGACCGCCACACCCACGGAAAGATTGTCCTGATCCCCTGAGGTTTCGAGCCTCCCGACGCCCGTCAAAGGCGAGGCCGACCGGGGCAAACACGTAGCCTCACCTCGGGGAAGGCGGGTAAGCCGACAAGACCGGGCGTAGCGTGTGATCGCCGGTTGACAGGGGGTCAACCCTGGAGCTGTATGCGTGGGGTCGGGACGTGGTGAGCGAAGGACTGTTCGCGACGCTCGGCCCGGGAGGCCGCCATGCCGGGTACATCAGAGCACCACGGGAATTTCGGCGCAGTCGCACCGTCTGCAGCCGAAGACGCGACGCTGGCCGCCATCGTGCGGTCATCCCCGGATGCGGTGATCTCCAAGACGGTCGACGGCGTGGTCACCTCCTGGAACGCCGCTGCGGAGCGGCTCTATGGCTACACCTCCGAGCAGATGATCGGCCGCAGTATCGAAACCACGTTCCCGGCCGACAGCACCGAGGCAGAGCACGCGCGGCACGCCCGGGTGGCGGCAGGCGTCGCCGAGAGCGGATTTCGGTGCACCCGGATTCACGCGGACGGGCACCCCGTCGATGTCGTGATGTCCATGACGCCGGTCTACGACCCGTCCGGGCAGCTGATCACCATCGCGTCGATCTCGCGTCCGGTCACCGGCGCAGAGCGGGCCCAGGAGCGGTTCGCCTCCTTGCTGGAGGCTGCCCCCGATGCCACGGTCTGCGTCGACAGCGGCGGGCGCATCATCACCGTCAACGCCCAGGCCAGCAACCTGTTCGGCTACAGCCGCGGGGAACTGCTCGGCGCCGAGATGGAGATGCTGCTCCCGGAGGCCGTCCACGAACTCCACCGCAAGCATCGCGCCCAGTTCGTCCGTCAGCCGCAACTGCGTTCGATGGGGCAAGGGCTTGCGCTCGAGGCGCGCCGGCGCGACGGATCGGTCTTTCCGGTGGAAGTGAGCCTCGCGCCTGACATGAGCGGCGGCGAGCTGACCGTCATCGCCGCTATCCGCGACGTCACCGCCCAGCGAGCTATCGAAGCCGCCGCGGTCGAGAACGAATCGCGACTGCGCCAGGTCACCGAGAGCGTCGACATCGTCTTCGCGCTGCTGGAACTCGACCCCTTCCGCTACTTGTACGTCAGCTCCGGAGTCAGGGCTCTGCTCGGCCGGGAACCGGAAAGCATCCAACCCGACGACGACCTACTCACCGACGGGATTCACCCTGAAGACCGGGAAGGTCTCGCAGCCCATCGGGCGGCAGCGACGCGCGGGCAAGCCGTCGAGGCCGAGTTCCGCATCATCAATACGGAGGGCCAGGAGCGCTGGGTTCGGGTGGCCGCCACACCGGTCGCCAACCCCGATGGCCAGCCCGTTCGGTCCGTCATCACCATCGAGGACGTCACGGCCCGGGTCGAGGCGTCCTCAGCCCTACGCGCCGCCGAGGCCGCTGCGCGAACAGCCAACGAGGCGAAGAACCAGTTCCTGTCCCGGATGAGTCACGAACTTCGCACCCCGCTCAATGCCGTCCTCGGCTTCGGCCAGCTGCTGCAACGGCGCTTGGCCGACACCGAGTACGCCGACGCGGTGCGCCACATCGTGAAAGGCGGACGGCATCTGCTCGATCTCATCAATGACGTGCTGGACATCGCCCGCATCGAATCCGGGGACATGTCGCTGAGCACCGAGTCGGTCGCCGTCGACGAGGTGGTGGCCGAAACGATCGACCTGATGGAGCCGCTGGCCGTGGACGCCGGCGTCACGCTGCACCCGGTAGGCGGACCCGCCGGGGTCCACGTGATGGCCGACCGCCAGCGGCTCCGGCAGATCCTGCTGAACCTGCTGTCCAACGCCATCAAGTACAACCACACCGGCGGAGATGTCTGGGTGGGTTGGCACGACTCCGACGGGCACGTCGCACTCAGCGTTCTCGACAACGGGCAAGGAATCGCTCCGGAGCACCAGGACCGGCTCTTCACCCCCTTCGATCGACTCGGCGCCGAAGCCACCGGCGTCGAGGGCACGGGGATCGGGCTCGCCCTCACGCGCGCGCTGGCAGAAATGATGGGCGGCACCGTCACCGTCGTTTCCGCCCCCGGCGAGGGATCCACTTTCATCCTGACCCTCGTCTCCGCCCCCGCCGCCGACGCCCAACTGGCGAGTTTCGACGGCAGAGGAGCCGACTCTCCCGAGAGTTCGCACGACGAACCGAAGGCGACCCTGCTGTACATCGAGGACAACGCGCCGAACGTGCGGGTCGTCGAGGAACTGCTCAAACTGCGCCCCGAGTGGAAGCTCGTGCATGCGGCCACCGGCTCGCTCGGTATCGACCTTGCCCTCTCGCAGCACCCCGATCTGATCCTGCTCGACCTGCACCTGCCCGACCTGTCGGGCCGCGACGTGCTCACCGAGCTCAGAAGGCGACCGGAGCTTGCTGACGTGACGGTCATCATCCTCACCGCAGACGCTCACGCCGGGCTCTCGCGTCAGCTGATCATCGCCGGCGCGGGCGGGTACCTGACCAAGCCGTTCGACATCGATGATGTACTGGCCCACCTGGATTCCGCGTTCGAAGCAAAGGGGCTACGCCAGTGACCCAGACCCTTCGGCAATACGCCGGCATGGGCGTGCTCATCGTCGATGACAACGAGAGCAACGTCGCGCTGCTGAAGGAGCTCATCCGCGAGGAGGGACTGTCGCGCATCTACACCGAAACGGACTCGCGCAAGGTTCATGACCGGCTCCTCGAGTGCCGCCCCGACCTCGTGATGCTCGACCTGCACATGCCTCATGTCGACGGGCTTCAGGTCCTCGCGCAGATCAAGGCGTACGCGGCCGGCGACTACTTGCCCGTGCTGGTGCTCACCGCCGACACCACCACGGGCGCGCGCGATCAGGCGCTCAGTCACGGTGCGCAGGACTTCCTCACCAAGCCGTTCGACGCGGTCGAGACGACCCTGCGCATCGCGAACCTGCTCCAGACCCGTGAGCTGCACGCGAACCTGCGGCGAGCCGGTGTCGTCCCCGCGTCTCCGACGCCGCAGCCCCCACCGGATCCGGCGCTGACCAAGCGACGTATCCAGGACGTTCTCGACGGCAACCGGGTGACCCCGGTGTACCAGCCGATCGTGGATCTGAACTCGCTCCACCCCGTCGGATACGAGGGGCTTTCGCGCTTCTATGATCCTCGGCACGGAGGCCCCGATCGCTGGTTCGACGACGCTTTCACGGTCGGCCTCGGCGTCCAGCTCGAATGGTCGGCAGCGCAGACGTTGCTGCCGTTTCTCGATCTCATTCCCGATGGGGCGTTCCTGGCGATCAACATGTCGCCGGCCACCGTCCTGCACGTGATGGACAACGAGCTGTGCCCGCCGCAGCGATGGCCCGACATCGTCATCGAACTCACCGAGCGCGTCCCCATCCAGGACTACGCCGCCGTCCACCGTGCGCTGGGAGAGATGCGCAGCCAGGGCGCCCGGCTCGCCGCCGACGACCAGGGGTCGGGCTACGCCGGCTTTCGCCATCTGGTGAGCCTGGCGCCCGACATCATCAAGCTGGACATCGGGCTGCTACGGGAGTTCCACTTCAAGAGCGGCCAGCTGGCGATCACCAATGCGCTCGTCACGTTCGCCGAAGACGTGGGCGCGCAGGTGATCGCCGAAGGGGTCGAGGACGCGGCGGAACTCGAGCTACTGCGGGGCCTCGGAGTCACGTGGGCGCAGGGCTATCACCTAGGAATGCCGAGTCCGGCTCGGGATTGGGCCGCCTCGTCCTCGCGCTGAGCGGCGCCCGAACGTCATGCCCTCGTCCTGCACCGGAGACCGGCGCATGTGCAACGAATCCGTCAGGTAGTTGTGATGCATCCGCCAGGGCGCCCGGCGGCCCTGGCGCGGAAGCTCGCCGAGGCTGCGCTGGACGTATCCGGAGGACAGGTCGAGGAACGGCATGTCAGCCGGCTCGTTCACCGGCGCCTGCGGGATGGCCCGGTCGTAGCCGCGGCTGTCCATGAAGTCGAGCAGGCGTATGACGTAGCGGTTGACGAGGTCGGCCCGCAGCGTCCACGAGTTGTTGGTGTAGCCGAAGACGAAGTTGAAGTTCGGCACCCCGGACAGCATCATGCCCTTGTACAGCACGGTGTCCGGCAGCCAGATCGTGCTGCCGTCGACGCTGAGGCTCATGCCCCCGAGCGCGAGGAGCGTCAGCCCGGTTGCCGAGACGATGATGTCGGCGTCGAGCACGCGGCCGGATTCGAGTTCGACGCCGTGCTCGCGGAAGGTGGCGATGCGGTCGGTGACCACCTCGGCGCGGCCGGAACTCAACGACTCGAACAGGTCGCCGTCCGGGATGAGACACATGCGCTGATCCCACGGCTTGTACGGCGGGTTGAAATGCACGTCGACGTCGTAGCCCGCGGGCAACGCGCTGATGGCCCCCTTGCGCAGCAGCTTGCGCATGGCCTTCGGCCGGCGCTGGGAGAACTCGTAGATCAGGGTCGCCATGATGGCGCTCTTCCACCGCACCAGCGGGTGCGCGATGCGGCCGGGCAGGAACCGCATGACCACCTTGGCGATCGGGTCGACCCCGGGCAGCGCGAGCATGTAGCTCGGGGTGCGTTGCAGCATCGTGACGTGCGCTGCGCGCTCGGCCAGGCTCGGCACCAGCGTGACCGCGGTCGCCCCGCTGCCGATCACCACCACCTGCTTGCCGGCCCAATCCAGGTCCTGCGGCCAGCTCTGCGGATACACCAGCGGGCCGGTGAAGCGCTCCTGGCCGGGAAATGCCGGGCGGTGTCCCTGGTCGTAGCGGTAGTAGCCCGAGCAGACCGACAGCCACGAGCACGTGAGGCGAACGGTCTCCCCGGTGTCGGTGAGCTCGGCCCTGACTGTCCATCGCGCTGCGGCGCTGTCCCAGTCGGCACCGAGCACCCGATGGTGGAAGCGGATCGCCTGGTCGACCCCGAACTGGCGCGCGGTGGCCCGGACGTATTCACGGATCGACGGCCCGTCGGCGATCGCGCGCGCCTCAGGCCAAGGGCGGAACGGGTAGCCGAGCGTGAACATGTCGGAGTCCGAACGCACTCCGGGATAACGGAAGAGATCCCACGTCCCGCCGATCGCGTCGCGGGCCTCCAGGATCGCGAATGTGGTGCCCGGACGCTGTTCGACGAGCCGGCACGCGGCGCCGATGCCGGACAGTCCGGCGCCGACGATGAGGACGTCCACATGGTCCAGCTGCTCGTCGCTGCTCGGCCGGCCATCGGTGCTCGTGGTCGCCGTCATGCTGGCAGGTTAGACCTCGCCCGGGCGTGACGGACGGAGAGTCTGAACGTCGACAGCATCGCCCAGCGACGATGGGGCAGGATCGGGACCATGGCTGAAGCGCTACTGGTGATGGACGTCCAGAACGGAATCCTCGATCGTTTCGATGTCCCGGATAGCTACCTGCGCGTCAGCCGCCTGAGCCGGGGCTCAGAGCGTGGGTTGCGGCGGCGGGCAGGGAACACCGGCCCCGCCGAGCACCCGGCAGTAGGTGTCGCGAGCGACCTTCCAATCGCCGCGCTCGCGCACGGAATAGCCGAGCCAAGGACGATCCGGCTGGTCGCGGCCTCGATCGGATAGCGGACGCGGACCTGCTCGAGTGCCCCGCGAAGCTCGTAGGACGAGGGAGTTGCCGATCAGCCGACGGCCGCTATGAGCGCGGCGGCCTCGCTCTGCGTCGCATCCGCCATCGTCTGCACCTGCGGCACGAGCGACGGGTCGGCGCAGAAGCCCAGGCTGAGCCGGTCGTGCAGCGAGCAGGCAGCGACCCGGAGAGCATGCCGCTGGCCGATCTCGGCGATGCCGAGCAGGGCGGTCACCGGGACGCCGGCGATCGAGACCTCGCGACGAGGTCCCGGAACGTTGGAAATGCTCACCGCGAACCGGCGCGGGCTCGCGTTCAGCCGCTCGACGAACCGGCGCACCGGGATGACATCGGGAAACTCGTGCAGCAACGCGTCTTCCAGTTCGGCGTCGTGGGCGCGCTTGCGCAGCATGGTCGCGGTGTGCACGACGTGCAGGCGTTCCACGGGATCGGCGATGTGCAGCGGCAGTCGGAGCGAGAAGAAGGAATCGCGGTTGGCGGTCGTGTCGCCCTCGTGATGCAGGCTGACCGGCACGCGCACGCGGATGTCGGCCAGCGAGCCGTGATGGGTCTCGAGGTAGCGCCGGACCGCCCCGGCGACGATTGACAGCAGCGCATCGTTGAGCGTCGCGCTCGCGACCGCGTGTGCCGCGTGCTTCACCTCCCCCAGCGGGAGGGTCGCCATACCGATCGCCCGCTCGGTGCCGATGTCACCGTCGAACGGCGACCGACCGTGCGAGCGGGTGAATTCACGACGGCAGAAGCTGGCCAGGTGCCAGCGCCGGCGAGCCTCGTCGTCCATGTGGGCGGGCACCGCCGGGCGGGGCTGGTCGTCCCAGGCGTCCCACAGGAGCGCGCGGGCCAGCCGCATGACGGTCGTTCCATCCGCGAGCGCATGGTGCAGCCGCCAGATCAGCGCGGTTCCTCCGTCGGCGAGCGGGGCGACATCCAGCTGCCAGAGCGGCTGCTGCCGGTCAAGGTGCTGGGCGAACAGCTCGCCGACGTACCGGCGCAGCCCGGCGTCGTCGAGGGGCCCCGCAACCGCGGCCGGCACGACGTGGCGCGAAAGGTCGAAATCAGGGTCGGTGACCCAGGCGGGCGCGGCGGGTGTCCCTCCGAGCCGCCGGGTGAGCAGCGGCGCGGCGGCGATTCTGCGGCCGACGATCGTGCGAATCGCATCGACGTCCAGGCCACCTGGCGCCAGCTGGATCACCTTGCAGGTGTGGCCGACCACCGTCTCGCATTCGAGGTCGAGGATCGCCCGGTCTTCGTCGCCCAGGGCAATGGCCTCGTCAGCTGGCCAGGTCTGTTCCACTCGCATGACGCCTCGCGTAACCGTGACGGAAACTGGCGGCGAGCGCCGGGGCGCCCGCGTCGCCCCTGACTCTCGCACGCATCCGTCGCGCCCGCTGCCGAAACCGGCTGCGACCCGCCGCCACCCCCGACAGCGGCCAAGGCAAGTTAGTAAGGCTGGACTTATCAGGTTAGCCTTACCGAATGACCGGGGACCCTGACGTACAACAGGTGGCCGCCGCGGTCCGGTTGAGCGTCGGCCTGCTCGTACGCCGGCTGCGTCAGACTCCCGTCGAGGGCGGGCTCACGGTCTCGGAGAGCTCGGCACTCGGCCGGCTCGAGCGCGGCGGACCCGCCACCCCTGGCGAGCTCGCGAGGCTGGAACAGATCAGCCCGCAGTCGATGGGCGCCACACTCGCGACGCTCGAGAGGCGCGGACTCGTCCAACGCACCCCCGATCCCGACGACGGGCGGCGAGCTGTCCTCTCGCTCACCCGGGCGGGCCGGCAGGCGCGGCGCAGCCGGACCGACGCTCGCACCGGACAGCTCGCCGAGGCGCTTGCCGGCTTCAGCCGCACCGAGCTCAAGCAGTTGATGGCAGCGGCGCCGCTGCTGGAGCGACTGGCCCAGCGCATTTGATGCCACCCGCTGCCGAGACGGCCGGCGCGCCGATAGCGCCTCCCGACGACCGCTACAAGTGGACAGCGCTGTCGAACACGACCGCTGCCGTCTTCATGTCGACGCTGGACGGCTCGATCGTCATCATCTCGCTGCCGGCCATCTTCCGCGGCATCCACCTCGACCCCCTGGCACCGGGCAACATCGGTTACCTGCTGTGGATGATCATGGGTTACCGCCTGGTTCAGGCGGTTTTCGTGGTCACGCTGGGCCGCTTCGGCGACATGTACGGCCGCGTCCGGATCTACAACGCGGGTTTCATGGTGTTCACCGTCGCGTCCATCCTGCTGTCGTTCGACCCGTTCCAGGGCGGTCACGGGGCGCTCTGGCTGATCGGATGGCGCGTGCTGCAGGCCATCGGCGGGTCGATGCTGACGGCCAACTCGGCAGCCATCCTGACCGACGCCTTCCCCGCCGATCAGCGTGGCCTGGCACTGGGCATCAATCAGGTCGCCGCCCTCGCCGGCCAGTTCATCGGGCTCACGGCAGGCGGATTGCTCGCGGCCATCGACTGGCGGGCCGTCTTCTGGGTCAACGTGCCGGTGGGCGTCTTCGGCACCCTCTGGGCCTATCGCAAGTTGCGCGACAACGGCGAGCGCCACCGCAGCCGCATCGACTGGTGGGGCAACGTCACCTTCGCCGTCGGCCTCGGCGCGGTGCTCATCGGGATCACCAACGGGGTGCACCCGTACCGCAATCAGTCGATGGGCTGGGCGAATCCGACGGTCTACGGCTCGCTCATCGGCGGGGTCGTGCTGCTCGTCGCCTTTGCCGTCATCGAGAGCCGGATCGCCGAGCCGATGTTTGCCGTCGCGCTCTTTCGCATCCGCGCCTTTACCGCGGGCAATGTCGCAGGGCTTTCGGCAGCTATCGCGCGCGGCGGCTTGCAGTTCGTCCTCATCATCTGGTTGCAGGGCATCTGGCTGCCGCTGCACGGCTACGACTACAGCGCGACACCCCTGTGGGCCGGCATCTTCCTGCTCCCCTTGACCGCCGGGTTCCTCATCGCCGGCCCCATCTCCGGACACCTCTCCGACCGCTACGGCGCACGCGGCTTCGCCACCGCCGGCATGCTGCTGTTCGGTGCCAGTTTCATCGGTTTGCTGCTGCTGCCCATCAACTTCTCGTATCCCGCATTCGCGCTGCTGGTCCTGGCCAACGGCCTCGGCGTCGGCATGTTCTCCTCGCCCAACTCGTCGGCCATCATGAGCAGCGTCCCGGCCCGCGAGCGGGGAGCAGCCTCGGGAATGCGCTCCACGTTCCAGAACTCCGGCACGGCCCTGTCGATCGGCATCTTCTTCTCCCTCATCGTCGCGGGGCTCGCCAGTACCCTCTCCAGCACGCTCACCAGCGGCCTGGTGCACCAGGGCGTCTCCGCTTCGGTCGCGCATCAGGTCGGCACCTTGCCGCCGGTGGCGTCGCTGTTTGCTGCGATCCTCGGCGTGAACCCCATTGAGCACCTGCTGGCCCCCACCGGCGCGCTGTCCTCGCTGCCAGCGGCAAACCAGCAGACGCTTACCGGCCGGACGTTCTTTCCCCACCTGATTTCGCAGCCCTTCCACCACGGGCTCGTCGTCGTGTTCGCCGTGGCCGCTGGGCTGGCGCTGATCGCCGCCCTTGCCTCGCTGCTGCGCGGTGGGCGCTATGTCCACGAGGCGCACGAGCCGATCGACGCCGAGATTGCGAGCCCGCCGGTCGGCATTTCGGACGACGACGGCGGCTCTGGTCTGACGCGGCGTCAGAACGCCCAAGGCGCCCGGGTAATGTCACGGCGTCGGCGAGACGCTGCGGCGCACCGGACCCAGACGATGGAGGACGAGGATGGCCTACAACCCCCTTGAGGTCGCAGGACCTGAGGACTATCCGGTCAAGGTCGGCAGCATGCTGCTCACCCTGGTCGATCCGCACAAGGGTTTTGAGAAGGCCTACAACCGCTGGTACGAGCGTGACCACTTCTACGGCGGCTGCATGGAGGGGCGTTACCAGATCGCCGGCAGCCGGTGGGTGGCCACCCGCGAGATGAAGTCGCTGCGCTGGCCCCAGGGCGAGAAGGTCGCGAACCCGACCGACGCAGGCTCGTACGTGGCGATCTACTGGACCCTCGCCGGCCACCACCAGGAGTGGGACGACTGGTCGGTGATCCAGGTGAAGGACCTGTACGAGAGCGGTCGCGGCTTCCCCGAGCGCTCCCACGTGCACACCGCGACCTTCGACTACATCGGAGTCGACTACCGCGACCCCGATGGCGTGCCGCTCACGCTCGCGCTCGACCACAAGTACGACGCCATCATCGCCGTCTGGCTCGATGGCCGAGACGGGCGCGACGCCGCTGCCACCCACGCCGACCTCAGCAAGCAGCTGCTGCCCGAGGTGCTGAACGGCTCGAAGCTGGACATCGCCGCCTCATGGATCCCGTCTGAAGGCTTCCGCGGCAGCGGGCGCTCGGGCCAGCCGATGGCGCTCGGAACACCCGGCGGCAATGAGAACCGGCTGTGCCAGCTGTTCTTCTGCGAGGGCGACGTGCGCACCCAGCTGGACCGCATGCACCGCTACACCGAGGGCATCGAGAAGGCCGGTATCGCCGACGTCCTGCTCGCGGCCCCGTTCCTGCGCACTGTCGTCGGCACCGACACCTACGTCGACCAGATCTGGTGACGCCGCGGACCTGATCCTTGGGTTCCGGCGTACCAATTCTCAATCACTCTGCTGTCCTTTAGGCTGGGCCCTGAGCAGCTATGCGAAGACCATTCGCGACGAGGAGACGACATGGCAATTCGGCTGGGCGACATCGCCCCCGACTTCAACGCCGATACCACGGAAGGCACCATCGACTTCCACGACTGGAAGAGTGGCAAGTGGGCCGTGCTGTTCAGCCACCCGGCTGACTTCACGCCGGTGTGCACGACCGAGCTCGGCCGCACCGCGAGCCTGAAGGGCGAGTTCGACAAGCGCAACGTCAAGGCGATCGCCGTCTCGGTCGACCCGCTGGAGTCGCACAACGGCTGGGCACCGGACATCGAGCAGTTCAGCGGCACCGCGTTGAACTTCCCGATCATCGCCGACCCTGACCGCAAGGTCTCCGAGGCGTACGACATGATCCACCCGGGCGAGGGCGACACCTCGACGGTGCGTTCGGTCTTCATCATCGACCCGAAGGACAAGGTCCGGCTCACGCTGACCTACCCGAAGTCGGTGGGCCGCAACTTCGATGAGATCCTGCGCGTCATCGACGCCCTGCAGTTGACCGACGCCAACCCGGTCTCCACCCCGGTCGACTGGACCCCCGGCCAGCGCATCATTGTCGCCCCGACCATCTCGACCGAAGACGCGAAGGCGAAGTTCGAGGACGTCGAGGAGATCAAGCCCTACCTGCGATTCGCCAAGCAGCCGTAAGGCTTCACCCGCTCATCAGTGCAGCCGGTGCCGCAAGGTACCGGCTGCACTGCATTGTGGGGCGGCGCATCTGCGCGCCATCATCGAACGGTGAGCACCTTGCTCGAAACGCTGGGCATGTCGATCCCGATCGTCGCGGCGCCGATGGCGGGCGGCCCCAGCACACCCGCACTCGTCGCTGCCGCCGGGGCCGCTGGGGGCATGGGATTCCTGGCAGCCGGGTACAAGGCGCCCGAGTTGCTGGCGGAGCAGATCGTGACCGTCCGGGCCGCCGGCGGGGCGTTCGGCGTCAACCTCTTCGCTCCGAATCCGGTTCCGGTCGACCGGGCCGCGTTCCGGTCGTACGCCGAACGGATCCAGGTGGAAGGCGAGCCCTACGGGCTCGATCTCGCCCATGCGGAACCCACGGAAGACGACGATTGGTGGGACCAGAAGGTCGCGGTGCTGCTGAACGATCCCGTGCCGGTGGTCAGCTTCACGTTCGGGATCCCGCCCGCGTCGGCCATCGAGGCCCTGCGCGCCCGCGGAACTTGGCTGGTGCAGACGGTGACCTCCGCCGCTGAGGCGAAGGCGGCCACCGAAGCCGGGGTCGACGCGCTCGCGGTGCAGGCGTCGGCTGCCGGCGGCCACTCGGGCACCCTTACCCCCCAGCACATCCCGCCGCAGACGCCGATCACCGAACTCATCACCCAGGTACGCGCCGTGACGTCACTTCCGCTGCTGGCCGCGGGAGGACTGGCGACGAGCCGCGACATCGGTGCCGCGCTGCAGGCCGGTGCCTTCGCCGCCGCCGTCGGCACCGTACTGCTCAGATCCGACGAGAGTGGCGCGTCGCCGACGTACCAGCGGGCGATCGCGGAACCCGGCGGGCGTCAGAGCCTCGTCACCCGCGCGTTTTCCGGCCGCCCGGCGCGCGCGCTCAGCAACGACTTCACCGACCGCTATGACGCCGCGGCGCCTCACGGCTACCCGGCCGTGCACCACCTGACCGCCCCGCTGCGCCGCGCCGCGGCTGCGGCCGAAGACGCCGAGCGCATCAACCTCTGGGCGGGGACCGGATTCCGGCACGCGCGGGCCGAGCCGGCTTCGGTGATCCTCACCGGCCTTGCCCGCGAGCTCTGAGCGCCGCGATCAGGGGGATCCGGCGCTGGAACGCATGTCCCCGGCATGATGCATGGCCTCGTGCAACGCTTGCCGGACGAGCCAGCGCACGGTTCGCCGCTCCCCCGGCTGCCGGGTGAAGCCCCGGTCCCAATCCGAGGTGCGGGCCATCTCGTCGATCAGCCCCTCCAGAGCAGCACCCACCTCATGCAGTACCCCGTGGACATCGGCCTGGTTGTAGCGGAAACGCACGACGCGAAGGTCGTTGAAGACGGGCTCGATGGCCGGTTCCGTCTCCTCCCGCGACCGATAGAGGCGAATGGTCGACGCGACGTAAACGTCGCGCATGTGGCACAAGTACTCCAGCGCTGACCAGGTCTCCTCGGCCGGCCGACGGGTCAGCTCGGCAGCGCTCAACTCCTCGATCAGGGCACGGATCTCGGCCGTCACCGTGCGCAGCCGTCCGGGGATGTCGGCCACCGCGACTGCTTGGTAGGACAGCCGGCAGCTGAGGCAGACGTGGTCCTCGGCCACCAGAATGGGTATCGCCCCCATGGGCTCCTCGCCTCTCATCGTCACGGCACCTCGCATTCTGCGCCACGGGACAGACCATCCCGAAAGCTTCCAAATCATCACCTCAGGCCGCGGCCGCAGGTTTTCACGCTTCAGCTTGCCCACCCCGTTGTCGACTCATTGCAGGTACTGCGGGGTCCGCGTTGTCGGGGGGGTGTCTTGAACCTGCGCTTACCGCGTGCGCGGGTCACGCCCGCCGGAAACACCGCACAAGCCGGCCGCCGGGGCCGGCGCCTGCCGCGCGTCGCCCTGCTGCTCGCCCTGGTGCTGCTCATCCCGGTGACCGGTCTCGCCGCCCTCACCGGCTCGTCGGCGATCTCCACCTGGCGCGACCGCCAGGCCGCGATCAAGGTGCGGGCCGACATCGCCGCGCCGAGTGCGCTGATGGTCGCCCGGGCTCTGGTGGTGAACGAGGGCGTGGCGTCCGTCGCGGTGGCTAACGCGAGGGAATCCGGGCTCAGCGTCGACCGCCTGAAGCAGCTGTCCGGCGTCGACTTCGGCGCCACGCTGCACAGCTCGCGCCCACGCCTCGACGCCAACGCGGCCTTGCACAGCTACCCCAGCCTGAAGGCGGACCTGCAGGGGCTCGCCCGGCTGCGAGAGCAATTCGACGCGGGGACCGCCGACTACCGCGACGTCCTGAGCTTCTACACCGGGTTCACGGCACACATCGACGCCATCTGGCAAGGCCAGCTCGCCGACCTGCGCCGTACCGTGACCAGGTCCTCGCACGGCACCGGGCTGCTCGCCGAGCGCATCAGCGTGCTGCCGACCGCCTACGCCGTGCTCACCACCACCGTCCGCCGGGCTGCCGACACCAACAGCCTGCTGCGGCCGACGGGTGACGCCGGGCCCATCCTCGTCGCGTTGCTGGAGGCCGACGGCGAGTACGCGGCCAACGCCAAGGCCGTCTCCGGCCGGCTCGGACCGAAGGCCGACGCTGCCTGGAAGGTCATGGAACGCGATCCGGCAGTGACGACGTTCCAGCGCGTCATCACGCAGACCGAGGACCTGGCCCTGGCCGGCAAGCCTTCGCCGCTCGCCGGTGACGCGGTGGCCCACGCCCGCGCCTTCGCGGATGGCGAGCGCTGGCTCGCCGACCTTGACGCCGTCGTCCAGGGCGCGTCTGCCGACGTGAGGGCCGTCGCCAAGAGCGAGGCCGACGCTGCCGCCGGCAGCTTCCAGCTCGAGATGGCGATCTTCCTGCTGAGCGTGCTCTTCGCCGCCGCCGCGGCGGTCTTGCTGACCCGGTCGGTCGTGCGCCCGCTGCGCCGCCTGTCCAACACCGCTCGCCAGGTCGCCGGGGGCGACTTCACGCTTCCCGCGGTCGTTGGCAGCGGCCCGCGCGAGGTGGTGGAGACCGTTCAGGCGGTGGACGACATGACCGCCGTCCTCGCCGCGGTCGAGTCGTTCACCGTGACGCTGGCGCAGGACCCCACCTCGGATTCGCTCGATGTGCCGCTGCCGGGCCGCACCGGCCTAGCCCTGCAGACCACGCTGGACCGCTTGCGGGAGTCGGTACGCGAGGCGGAACGCCAGCGCGTCAGGTTGCACGAGGTCGCCACCCGCGATGGCCTGACCGGCCTGTTGAACCGGGAGGCCGCCCTCGACTCCGTCACCAGGGAGCTGACCCGGGCCAGGCGCGATCACACCACCGTGATGCTGCTCTTCATCGACCTCGACGGCCTCAAGGCCATCAACGACACTCACGGGCACAAGGCCGGTGACGACGCGATCCAACTCGCGGCCCGGGCGCTGCGGAGGGCAACGCGCGCCGACGACATCGTGGCGCGCCTGGGCGGGGACGAGTTCCTGATCGCCGGCGGCCCGGTCCACGACCACGGTGACGTCCAGGCGCTTGCCGACCGGCTTCATCGGGCGGTTGCCGAAACTGGGCTGGAGACCGAGCGGCTCTCCGTCGCGCTGCAGTGCAGCATCGGCGTCGCGCTGTCCGAACCCGGTGACAACGTCGAGTCCCTGATTCACAAGGCGGATCAGGCGCTCTATGCAGCCAAGAAGGAGGGCCGCAACCAGACGCGCTGGCACGCCCTGCGCAGCCCCGGGATCGAGACCTCGCGCGCGCCACAGGGCCGCTGATCATGGCCGACGCCCCGGGCGAGGCGCAGACTGGCCCCATGAAGTTTCTCGAGGTGGACGGTCTCGGTCGGGTCAGCCGGATCGGACTCGGCACGTGGCAGTTCGGGTCGCGCGAGTGGGGCTACGGCGACAGTTACGCCTCGGGCGGCGCCCGCGCCATCGTCGAGCGGGCGCTGGAGCTCGGGGTCACGCTGTTCGACACCGCCGAGGCCTATGGCTTCGGCAAGAGCGAGCGCATCCTCGGCGCGGCGCTGGGTGCGGCACGCAGCGAGGTGGTGGTCGCGACCAAACTCTTCCCGCTGGCCCCCTTCCCGCCGGTGATACGCCAGCGCGCGCAAGCCAGCGCGAAGCGGCTCGGCCTCGCCAAGATTCCGCTGTACCAGGTGCATCAGCCGAATCCGGTAGTGCCCGACTCGGTGATCATGCCGGGAATGCTGAGCCTGCTCGAGGACGGCACCATCGGCGCTGCGGGCGTCTCGAACTACTCGCTGAGCCGCTGGCGCAAAGCCGATGAAGCGTTGGGCCGGCCGGTCGTCAGCAACCAGGTGCACTTCTCGCTGGCCCATCCCGACCCGCTGCACGATCTGGTTCCGTTTGCCGAGCGGGAGGGCCGGATGGTGATGGCGTACAGCCCGCTCGCGCAGGGCCTGCTCGGCGGCAAGTACGGCGTCGACAACCGTCCGGGCGGGGTGCGGGCCATCAACCCGTTCTTCGCGAAGGAGAACCTGCAGCGCGCGCAGCCGCTGCTGGAGACGCTGCGCCGGGTCGCGGCGGCGCACGACGCCAAGCCCGCGCAGGTGGCGCTCGCCTGGCTGCTCAACCTGCCGGCCGTCGTCGCCATCCCCGGGGCGTCCAGCGTCGAGCAGCTCGAATTCAACGTCTCGGCCGCCGATCTCGAGCTCGACCCGGCCGCGGTCGCCGAGCTCAGGGCCGCGGCGGAGGCGTTCACCCCGCTGTCGACCGCCCGCACCCTGGTCAGCGAGGTGCGCGACCGGATCGGCCGCTGAGCTCAGCTAGGCCCTACTTGCTGGGATGATGCGGCGGGATACTCAGGTGGGTGTTGCCGGTGGCCGCGGCGCGCTTCTCAGCCCGCTTTTCCTTGATGGACTTGCCCGGCTTCTTCGAACTGCTCTGGCGAGGGGACTTGTCGGCCATGGCCGGCTCCTAGGTTTGCGTGGCGAGGCGCCACGCCCGGGTGCGCGCCCTGCTGGCGCGAGCCGAGTCCGGTCGATAGTGACCGTTCCTTGACTATGCTCCCGACTCCCGTCGGCCACAACCCGCACCGCAATCACCCCTTCCCACCTGCGGCGATCCAGCCTCGACGCGTTCTAAACACGCTGTGGGGTTTTTCACGCTTACTACCCGCGAGTAGCGGTTGGCGGGACGGACCATAGGCTTAGCTTCGCTCCACCGAAGGCGTGGAGCCCATGACTCGTACGCCGAATCCCGTCCCGGGCCATGGAGCCACTTTCACGTGGACGGGAGCGGGGGACCCAATCTCCCGGGCGCGACTGGTGCAGTCAGTGCAATCGTCGCGTCCTTGGGGTGAAGCCGGGTCGCCAGTACGTGATGGTGACCGGCCGGGCCGCTCTTGCCCGAACCCGACAGCTCACCTCGCAGGCGCGAGAGAGGCTCCGTCGTGTCCGTCCTGTCCGCGGTTTCCGCGCGCCCTAAAGCCCGCCGTGCCGTCCTCGCGTCCGCAGCAGTAGTTGCGGCGGTCGCCACGGCCACGTCCTGCTCACCGCCCAGCAACCCCCGCACGGTCGCGCGCAACATCATGTCCACCTATGGCTGGGGCAGCGACACGCAGTTCAACTGCCTGAACAACCTGTGGATGCGCGAGAGCGGCTGGAACATGTACGCCGCGAACCCCTACAGCGGTGCGTACGGCATCCCGCAGGCGCTTCCGGGGTCGAAGATGGCGGCCGCGGGTCCGAATTGGCGTACTGACGCCGCCACGCAAATCCGCTGGGGCCTGTCTTACATCCGGGCTGACTACGGCAGCCCGTGCGGCGCCTGGTCGCACTCGCTGGCCACTGGCTGGTACTAACCGCGCATAACCCCCTTTACGGTCAGGTGCCCGAATCTCACCTCGGGCACCTGACCGGGGGAACGTCCACCGAAAGGTGGACAGCTTCGCATCGCAGCGGGATTCGACAACCAGCCGTTCAGCGTCTTCGTGGGGCATGAGCCGACGTTGCGGCTCAGCAACGCCGGCACGCTCCCGCCGGGTACTGCCATCCGGTACCTACGCCGTTCGACTTCTTCGACAACGCCGCCGGCATCCCGCCGGGCGCTCACCGGGCCGATCAACGTCCCCGATGGCGACGACCGGTGGGACTCACCTAACCGCAGCGTTCGGGCCCCAACCGCCTGCGGCACCGGCGATGCCGGCGGCTACCTCCATCGCTGGGGAACGCGCCTTCGGCAGCTCGAGCGGCGGGCCCGCCCGTTCGCGTCTCGAGTCGGTCGCCCGATATCCGTCATCCTGAGCGTTGCTTCGCTGCGGTTGTGCACAGGGTCGTAAATCAGGTGGTTGAGCTGCTGATCTGCTGCTAGACTCGAACACATGGTCGAAGCGGAGTTCGGGGTGAAAGCAGCGCAGGCCCATGCGCTGCTCGCCGAACTCGCCGCCGCCGTATCGGCGGACACGTCCGGGATGCTGGCCGTTGAGGTGTTGCCGGAGGTGCTGGGGGCGGGCCGTCAGCTGGATCTGCTGACCTGCCGGCTGATCGAACGGGCCGACCGGTCCGGCGGCTATGCGGTGGATGGGGCGGCGTCGACGGCCGCGTTCGTGCGTGGCCTGTCGGGTGAGTCTGACGGCTGGGTGGCCAAGCGGGTGCAGGCCGGGCGGGCGTTGGCGGATCGGATGCCGGTCACCGGCAAAGCGTTCGAGGCCGGTGAACTCGGATTGGATCATGCCAGCGTCATCGTGCAGGCGACCCGTGATCTGCAGCATGACCTGGCCGCGGAGCTGGAAGCCTTCCTTGCCGAGCAGGCGCCTCCGCTGACCCCACGCCAGCTTCGGGTCGTCGCCGAGGAAGTGCTCGCTGCTGCCGCCCCGGAGCAGTCAGCGGATGAAGCGGCCCGCAAACACGCCGCCCAGCGGCTGAACCTGTCCGAAACCCTCGACGGCCGGTGGCGCCTCGATGGCTGGCTGGACGCCGAAGCCGGCCTCATCGTCTCCCAAGCCATCGCGAGCTTTACCCGCAAACCCGATCCTGACGGTGATGTGCTCACCGAATCCGCCCCGTCCCGCCGCGCCGAAGCCCTCGTGCAAATGGCACGCCATGCTGGTGCCCACGCTGAGACCTGTCACGGGGAAGGCGGCGGCCGGCACACCGTCAACGTCGGCCTGTCCCATCAAGCCCTGCTCGACGGACTCGGTACCGCCGGGACCCCCGACGGGCAGCGCCTGCCCGCCGCCACCGCCCGGCGGATGGCATGCGACGCCGCCATCATCCCCGCCGTCTACGGCGCCGACTCCGAGATCCTCGACTTCGGCCGCCGCACCCGCACCATCTCCGCCGGACTACGACACTTCCTCACCGCCCGCGACGGCGGATGCACCTGGCCCGGCTGCGACCGGCCACCCTCCTACACCGAAGCCCATCATCGGAAACATTGGATCGACGGCGGCGAAACCAACCCCGAAGACCTCGAACTGCTCTGCTGCCATCATCATCACCAGGTTCATGAAGGCGGCTGGAACATGACCATCGGCAACGACCCCGACCGCACCCCCTGGTTCTGGCCACCCGACGGACGCCCACCCCTGCAAGGCCACCGCCGACCACTACTACGCCCACCCGGACACACACCAAGAAACACATAAGCCCCCGGGGACGCGCGATAACCGGCAGCCGGGCGCTTCCCAGTCCAGCGTTCAGCGCGGGTCCGATTCAGGCGGGGAACCTTTGGCGGCGGCCTACCGGATATCGTCGTCGACGACGAGAACCGTCTCCTCACCTTCCCCATGTGGCTCTTCGAATGCACTGATGTAGTCGTCCAGCATCTCGTCGGCGATGGGAAACGCGACGTTGGCGTCGAAGCGGTCTGCGCGGCGCGACTCCAAAAGGAGTTGTCAACCACGACGCGATTTCCCGCGAGGCGACACCCGCTACCCCTGCGCCGTGTGCGGCGGCCCTTGGACGACGGACGCCGCCGACTATGTCGAGCTAGGCGGGCGCCTAACACCGACGCGATGCAGTGGCTCGGCGCTCATGCAACCTGCATGAACAAGCTCCTGCACTACGTCAACCCGGACGGCGCACCCGCAGGGCGACCGAAGCGAGCTTGCTTTCTCAGCCGGGTCCCGGGGCGATGCGGCATCGGGTCGTAGTGTCCGGGGCCATGGAAAACGATCCGGACTACGCGAACATCGATCCGCGGTCGGAGGCTAACCGGACGGGCAAGCCGTTCGTGCGGCTCGAGCGGGACGGGCAGGTGGCCGAGCTGGTGCTCGACCGGCCGGAGAAGCTGAACGCGTGGGCGTGGGGTCCGACCAACGAGCTCTGCGCGCTGGCGGACGAGCTGCGCTTCGACACCTCGGTACGGGTTGTCATCCTGCGCGGTGAGGGTCGTGCGTTCTGCGCCGGTGAGGACCTCAAGCCCGACACCCACCAGGTGAAGGATCGCCACTTCGGCCGCTCGCCGGCCGAGGTCGTCCGCAACTCCTACGAGCGGGCGCGCTACTGCTTCGAGCGGTGGGCTGTCCTCGAGCAGCTGCCCCAGCCGTTACTCGTGGCCGTCCACGGCTACTGCTTGGGCGCCGGTGTCGAGCTGGCCATGCTGGGCGACATCCGCCTTGCGGCCGACGATGCGATCTTCGCGCTGCCCCAGGCGACCATCGGTGTCGGAGTCGTCGGCGGCGCCGACCTGCGGATCGCGGCAGAGTGCGGGGCGGGCGCGGCCAAGCTGCTCGCCATGACGGGGCGTCGCTTCGATGCCGATGAGGCGCAGCGACTCGGGCTCGTGCAGCAGGTCGTCGCCGCCGGCGAGCTTCTGGCCGCTACCCGGTCCCTCGCCGCCGAGATCGCCGCCAACGCGCCGATCGCTGTCCAGACCATCAAGCGCACGATCAACCAGTACACCCGGCAGGGATTCGATGAGGCTGCTCGCTATGAGGCGATGGCGAGCTCGCTCGCGTTCGTGTCCGAGGATCTCTACGAGGGTTTCGCGGCGGGCGCGGCCAAGCGGCGCGCGGAGTTCAAGGGGTATTGACGCCGAGTTGGCTGCTGGTTGAGCCATCGCTGGCGACAGGTGCCGGCCCAGGGGCGGACGACAGGTAGCCCGATCAATCAGGCTCAGGAGCCGTACTCAGCTTTGCGTGACCTGACCCGCATCGACGGCGAGGTGGCGGGTGATGCTGACGGCCTCGAGCATGCGCCGGTCATGGGTCACCAGCAGCAGCGTGCCGTCGAAACTCTCCAGCGCCGATTCCAGCTGCTCGATCGCCGGCAGATCCAGGTGATTCGTGGGTTCGTCGAGCACCAGCAGGTTGACGCCCTTGGCTTGGAGCAGGGCCAGCGCAGCGCGGGTGCGCTCCCCCGGTGAGAGCTCCGCCGCCGGCCGGTCGACCTGCCCCGCGCCGAGCCCGAATTTGGCGAGCAGTGTGCGTATCTCGGCAGGTTCGAGGTCGGGCACGGATTGGCGGAACACGTCGAGAAAGGTGCCCGGACGGTCGAAGGCGTGCCGGGCCTGATCCACCTCGCCCACGACGACGCCGGGACCCAGGCTGGCCGAGCCGGCGTCCAGCGGCAGCCGGCCGAGCAGTGCGGCGAGCAGCGTCGACTTGCCGCTGCCGTTGGCCCCCGTGATGGCCACCCGGTCGGCCCAGTCGATCTGCAACGACACCGGGCCCAGGGTGAAAGATCCCCGGCGCACCAAGGCATTTCGCAGGTTCGCCACGACCGCGCCGGCTCGGGGTGCCTGGGCGATCGACATGCGCAGCTGCCATTCCTTGCGAGGTTCCTCCACCTCCTCCAGCCGCTCGATCATCCGGTCGGTCTGGCGCGCTTTCGCGGCCTGCTTCTCGCTGGTCTCCGCCCGGAACTTGCGGACGAACTTGTCGTTGTCGGTTGCCTTCCGGCGCGCGTTGCGGACGCCCTTTTCCATCCACGCCCGCTGGGTGCGGGCCCGCGCCTGCAACGACGCCCGCGTATCGGCGTACTCGGCATAGGTGTCGCGCGCGTGCTGGCGGGCGACCTCACGCTCCTGCAAGTACGCGTCGTATCCCCCGCCGAAGACGTTGACCTGATGCTGGGCCCGATCGATCTCGACCACGCGGGAGACGACGCGGGAGAGGAACTCGCGGTCATGGCTGACGACGACCAGCGGCGAACCCCGGCGGTGCACCTCGGCGACGAAACGTTCGAGCCGATCGAGCCCATCGAGATCGAGATCGTTGGTGGGCTCGTCGAGCAGGAAGATGTCGTAGCGCGAGAGCAGCAGGGACGCCAATCCCGCGCGCGCCGCCTGCCCGCCCGACAGCGCGGTCATCGGCGTCTCCAGATCGACGGCCAGGCCGAGCTCCTGCGCAACCCCGAGCGACCGCTCCTCGAGGTCGGCTCCCCCGAGCGCAAGCCAGCGTTCAAGCGCCGCCGCATAAGCATCGCCGGCGGCAGGATCTCTGCCCGGGTCCGCCTCCGCAAGAGCAAGCGCAGCCTGATCCATGGCTTCCTGAGCGGGTGCGACGCCAGTGCGACGCGCCAAGAACGTCTGCACCGTCTCACCTTCGCGACGTTCGGTTTCCTGCGGTAGGTACCCGACCGTGGCCGTCGCCGGACGCAGGCTGAGCGAACCCTGCTGCACGGGGTCGACGCCGGCGAGGATGCGTAGCAAGGTGGACTTTCCGGCACCGTTGGCTCCGACGAGTCCCGTCACGTCCCCGGGGCCGATGACGAGATCGAGGCCGGTGAACAGCACCCGATCGCCGTGGCCGGCGCCGAGATCCTTGGCGACGAGGGTGGCGCTCACGTTTGATCAGGCTAGCGGCACGGCATGATCGGCGAATGAATCCCCACGTCAGTCGCCGCAACGTGCTCCTGGGTGGCGTGGCGGGAGTCGCCGCAACGGGCCTTGCCGCGTGCTCCGCCTCCACGACCGGCCCGGCCGAAGCAAGCTCCGCACCAGCGACGCGGACGGCCGACTTCGTCATTGTCGGAGCCGGATTGGCAGGGCTCACGGCCGCGCGGGAACTGGTCCAGCGAGGCCGTTCCGTCGTCGTCCTCGAGGCTCGCGATCGGGTCGGGGGGCGGGTACTCAACCATTCGCTCGGCGGCGGCGTGATTACCGAGGTCGGCGGGGAGTACATCGGGCCGACGCAGGACCGCATTGCCGCGCTGGCGAAAGCCGTCGGGGTCGACACCTTCCCGACCTACAACGACGGCAGCAACCTGCTTCTGCTGGACGGCAAGATCACTCGCTATCCGGCGACGGGACTACCCACCGATCCGGCGGTCGCCAGCGACATCATCCGGTTCATCGGGGTGGTCGACCGGCTGTCGAAGACCGTCCCGGTGGACGCCCCGTGGAAAGCCGCACGAGCCGACGAGTTCGACAGCCAGACCTTCGAGACGTTTCTGACGGCGCAGGTGCGCAATCCCGGGACCCGGGTGCTGGCCGGGACCGCGACGAAGTCGATCTGGGGCGCCGAGCCCCGCGACCTCTCGCTGCTTTACGTCCTCGGCTACGTGGCAGCCGCCGGCAACGCGAGCACGACCGGATCGTTCGCCCGGCTCATCACCACCAGCGGCGGGGCTCAGGAAAGCCGTTTCGTCGGCGGTTCGCAGCAGGTGGCCCTTGAAGCGGCAAGGAGTCTCGGGGACCGTGTGGTGCTCTCCACGCCGGTGCGCCGGATCGCTCAGACCGATCGCAGGGTGACGGTCACCAGCGACCAGGTCACCGTCACTGCCGGACGGGTCATCGTGGCCATTCCGCCTGCGGTATCAGCGTTCATCGAATGGTCACCGCTGCTGCCGAGCCGGCGCGCCCAGCTGCTTCAGCGCGCGCCGCAGGGTTCGCTGGTGAAAGCCGAAGCCATCTACGACCGCCCGTTCTGGCGGGACGCCGAGCTTTCCGGGCAGATCATTACCGACACCGGTCTGGCCCGCAGCACGTTCGACAACTCCCCGCCCTCGGGGTCGCCGGGCGTGCTTTTCGGCTTTGTCGGGGGAACGGAGGCGCGAAACTGGAATGACCTGGCAGCATCGTCGCGCCGGGACGCGTTCCTTGCGCAGATGGCGCAGTTCTTCGGACCTCAGGCACGTTCGCCGAAGGACTACGTCGAGAAGAACTGGTCGGACGAGGAGTGGACCCGCGGCTGCCCGGTCGCCTTCATGCCTCCGGGAGTGCTCACCGACTTCGGTACCGCCCTGCGCCAACCGGTCGGGCGCATTCATTGGGCCGGCACCGAGACCGCCACCTACTGGAACGGCTACATGGACGGCGCCGTGAGCTCGGGCGAGCGCGTGGCAGCCGAAGTGACCAACGCCTGATCGCGGATTCGCTCGAATCTCCTGACTGCGAGTCAGATTCCGCTAACATCCGGTCCCATGGCCCAACGAACGATCGTTTTTCTTGAAGACGACCTTGGCGGCGGCGATGCCGACGAAACCCTGAGTTTCGGTCTCGACGGCCGGTCTTACGAGATCGATCTGAGCATGAAGAACGCCTCAGCGCTCCGCAAGTCGCTGGAGCCCTACGTGGCGGCGGCGCGCAAGGCGAGCAGCCGTAACGGGTCTGCGAGCCGCGGCGCGCGCGCGTCAGCCGGCACCGGGCCAGACGCGGCGACCCTGCGCGCCTGGGCGTTCGAGAACGGATATGACGTGAATTCGCGCGGGCGAGTCTCGGCGGCCATCCGCGAGGCATACGAAAGCAGCTGACCTCGGGTCAGATGAACAGCAGTTGGGCGCCGTCCGTCTTCTCGATGAACTCGGACGCGCTGATGATGCCTTCCACGTCGTCGCGGAGGTCTTCCATGCCCAGCTTGTTCATGTCGGCAGACATGCGGCACGCCCACAGGTGGCCGCCGGACGCGACGATCTGATCGAGGAAGTCTGGAACCTCGGGCACACCGAGGTCGGCAATCTGCTTCTTCAACATCTTGGTTGCCAGACCGGTCATGCCCGGCACCGGGGCCAGCGCCTGAGGCATGTGACGGTCGCCGCCCGGAAGGTGCATGGCCGCGTTGCCGGCGGGACTGAATTGCAGGTTGTTCATCCGCGATTTGGTGATCATGTCGAAGCCCCAGAAGGTGAAGAACAGCTGGGTATCGACGCCCTCGCCAAGGGCCGCGTTCGCCAGGATGAGACCCGGATACGCCATGTCCAAATTGCCTTTGGAGCAGATGATGGCGAGCCGGCGCCCGCTCGGGGCCTCGTCGCCGAAGTCGGGAACGATGGCCGAGCGCGGTTCAGTTGCGGTCATGACGTTCGCCCTTCTCAGACGCAGCCGTGAGGCTTGGGCAAGCCGGCGATGTACGCCATCTTCTTCGCCGGCTTCTTGGGAAACAGCGCGAATTGCTCCTTGACGGGGACCCCGCCGACGGTCTGCACGCGGCGGCTCGTCGCCGTCTCCCCCTGCGCCTTGTAGTCCTCCCGCAGGAAGCGGATGACCTTCCAGTGAGCGTCGTTCAGTTCGATGCCGATCTGCCGGGCGAGCACCTGAGCCAGCTCCTCGTCCCACTCGTCGTACTCGGTGAGGAAGCCTTCGTCGTCGACGTGCACGGGGTGGCCGTCGAGCTCGGTTACAGGCATGGAACTCCTATCTCGCGACGGGGTGTCGGGGCCCTTGGGGCTCAGCACGCTTGCCGGCCATCGACATCAGTACGGGCACCGGTATCGGGCGACCCTTCAAGAGCAGATGCCAATAGGCCCAGCGGAACCCGAGCTTGCCCCAGTGGTTGGCGCGGCTCTCCTCGAGCAAGCTGAACGGGCCGATCCCGGGGACCGGGTACTTGCCGGGCAGCGGTTCGGTGTCGTAGTTGAAGTCGATCAGCAGTCCCTGGCCATGCCCGGACTCGATGAAGCAATTCGCGTGACCGTCGAACAGCCGGGTCATCGGGCGTCCGTTCACATGCTCGATGAAGTTGTCGGCGAACATCTCGACGGAGAAGTGCGCGGTCGAGCCGGCTTTCGAGGTGGGAATGTCCGAGGCGTCACCCAGCGCGAAGATGGTGTCATAGGCCTTGCACAGCAGGGTGTGCTTGTCGACGGGGACGTAGTTCAGCTCATCGCCGAGCCCCGAGCGCGCGACGAAATCGGCGCCCATGTTGAGCGGCACCGTGACCAGGAGATCGAAATCGATCTCGCGCTCGTCCATCGAGACGAGCTTGTTCGTCTGCGGCTCGATCCGGTCGACCACGAAGTCCGGCTCCAGCGCGATCCCGCGATCGTCGAGCATGCCCCCGAGGTGCTTGGACGCCACCGGCTTGGTGAACGCACCCTCCAGCGGGGTCACGTACGTGATGTCCACCCGGTCTCGCATCCCGCACTCGCTGAAGTAGGCGTCAGCGAGAAAGGTGAACTCGAGCGGCGCCACGGGGCACTTGATGGGCATCTCCACGACATGGACGACCAGCCGGCCCCCCTCCCACGAAGCCAGCCTGTCGCGAAGCGCGATGGCGCCTTCCAGGGTGTAGAAGTCGAAAACGCTCTCGTACCACGCGCCCTCGGCCATTCCCGGGGTCTGATCGGGTCGCGGGCTCACCCCGGTGGCGATGACGAGGTAGTCGTACGGCAGCGAGCGTCCGCCCGCAAGCTTCACGCACTGCTCGTCGGGATCGACCACGTCAATCTCGCTGAGCACCAGCTCGACCCCGTCCGGGATGAACCGGTGCCGCGGCCGGACGAGCTCTTCCGGCGTGGTCGCGCGGAACGGCAGGAGCAGCAGGCCGGGTTGGTAGACGTGGTCGTCATCCTGGTCGACGACCGTGATCTGCCATTCGTCACGGGGCAGGCGGTGGTGCAGCTTGTTGACCACCATGGTGCCGGCGGTTCCGGCGCCGAGTACCACGAGCCGCTTCATCAGGCCGCCTCCCCTTCCAGTCCCTCCGCTTCCAGCCTCAACCGGAGAGCGGATTCCTGGCAGGGCCCTAAGTCCCTACCCCGTGGGGTATACGGCTGGGGCAGCCGGCTGCCAGCTGCGAGGCGCACGAATACAGCTGATCCCATCCAGCATCGCGGAAACTGGCACCATGGGCGGAGATGAAACTCTCACGCGGCTGGTCCTGGTTCCTGGTGGCGTTCGGCGTGTGGTCATGGGTGATCTGGCCGACGTTCATCAAGAACATCGCGAACGACAAGCGCTCCTTCACCGGCAGCACGCCACACGCGTTCTTCATCGTTCACCTGCTGCTCACCGCCGTCTCGCTGACGCTCGGCACGGTGATCGGCGTGCTCGGGATCAAAGGTCTGCGTGCCCGGAAGGAGGCCCGTGAGCCCCAGCCCGGTACGTCAGCGGATCAGCCCAAAGCCGGCTCCGTTACCTGACACGAACGCCCCGCTGCTGTCTCCCAGAGCGGGCTTTGAGCCACGGCCAAAGGCGTGGCAGGACATCGTGGTCTCGGCGGATGGCCGCATGCTCGAAGTCGCCGCCGTCCACGGCAGTGGCGATCAATTGCACGCGGTGGAGGCGGACGAGTCCGACCCCGAGACGGTTCTGGTGACGCTCTGGCTCGCCTGGAGCGAGCCGCCCGGGCCCGGCCGCTTCCGCCACCTCGTCGGCTACCCGTTCCGGGCCCGGGTGCCGCTCGCTCGTCCCCTCGGCGAGCGCGCCGTGATGGACGGCGCGCTCCCGACCGAGGCGCAAGTACGCGAGCAGGAAGTAGCGGCGACGATCGCCTGGCGCAGCGAGCTCGGCCTTCCGGTCGGGCGTGACCTCGTCGCCGAACTCGTCGATGAAGCGCGGATGCCGGACGGTCGCCTCCACGGCCAGCAGGTGCTGAGCGACGACGAAGAGCGGTGGTACCGGCGGGTTCTCGAGAACAAAGAAGCCGCCGCCAATTTCGCGAAGGCGTGGCTCGCGGAGCAGGACGCGGACCTCGACGCGCATTCGTGGATCACCTGGGTCGGGGGCGGGGACTTCGTCCAGTACGTCACCGGCGGCGCGGCCGAGCTTGCAGCGGCCGCCCGGCGAGCAGGCATACGGCGGCTACGGGTGGAGACGGTCCGGTACGCCTACCGCGAGCTCGATGCTTTTCACACTCGCGTACGCGAATGTCTGGCAGCGAACGGCGTCACGGTCTGGCGCAGCGGACCCGACGTGCGTAGCAACACGGTTCAACTCAGCATCAGCGGTGACCCCGCAGCGGTGGAGCAAGCCCGCCGTTGGGCGAAGTCCGTCGCCCCCGCGGACGCCGTGAGGATCATCGCCGTCAGCTGACGGCGATGATCCCGGCCCACGGGCAGGATGCCGGCGCGGCTACGCGGACTCGGCGGCGAGCAGCTTCTCGATGCGCTCGAGGGTGTCGGTCATGGCCTTGATCGTCTTGCCGCGGGCCGGCTTCACCAGGATCTTCACCACCTCTTGGGAGATGTCCCAGCTCTCCCGCACCCGGGTCCCGCCCTCGACGGGCTCGAGCTCGTAGCGCCAGATCCGGCCGCCGGCGAGCTTGCCGGGGATCCGACCCGGCGGCCGCGTCTGCCACGCGATCCGCCGATCGGGCTCGAACTCGATCACGGTGTTGACCATCGAGTACGGGATCCCGAGCTTCATCGACATCCCGAACGTCGAGCCGAGCGCAAGCGTCTGGCCCGCAGTCTTGACGCCCTTGACCGTGCCGGAACCGTCGATCTCAGGGTGACGCCCCGGGTCGGCGAGGATCGCGAAGATCCGCTCAGCCGTCGCGGGGATCACCCGCTCGACGGTCTCGACGTCGCCCGAACGTCCAGCAGAACCTGCGGCAGTGCCCTGATCACTCATGGTCCGGGACGCTACCCCGGACCTGGGACCGAGCCCGATCGGAAGGGTGACTGCGGAACGCAGTCAGGACGTCACACTCAGCGACGCTCAATACCGACCCGGCAAGACCGAAAAAGTACTTGTGGAACGGAATCATGCGCGCACCATTCGTCGCTGGACGATTCCGTCGTGCCTCGCAGTCGCGCTGGTCACGGCCGCTGTTCAGGCTCCCGCGGTAACCGCCAAACCCCACGCCGCCACGAACCGGCTGGCCCCTGCCGACGTGACCGCCGCCCGGGTCGCCGGCGGTCAGGTCCGCCCCGTCGTGCTCGTCGTCGGTGACAGCCTGGTCGTGCAAGCCGCCGATCAGCTGCGCGCCGAATCCAATTCCGGGGTCGAGGTCCGCGTCACCGACCGGCTGGGCACCGCGCCCTGCGACTGGACGGGCGGCGATTTCGAGGCGGCGCTCGCCGCAGCTCACCCGTCGGTCGTGGTCCTGGCCTTCAGCGGCAACCCGGGTGCGGCTCCGGGTTGCGTCAACACTCACATCGCGTACCCGCTGTCGGACCTGCTGAGCAACTACCGCGCACACCTGACCGACCTCGCCCGCCGCGCCACCGCCGCCGGCGCCGCCGTCGTGATCTCCACCCCGCCGGCTCGCAACCCGCTGGTTCCGGCGCCGGCAGCGGTGCCCACCCCCGCCGAGCGCACCCACCCCATCCCGTTCTACGGCTTCCAGGGCGTGCCGCAGATCCGCAGCCTCTACGTCGACATGGTCCGGGCCTCCGGCGGACGCTGGCACCTGAGCAATGCCGCGGCGCTGGCCGTGTCGCCCGATTTCGTCTTCCACCAGACCCTCGCCTGCCAGCCGGCCGACGGACCGTGCCCCACCGGCTTCGTCGCCGTGCGCAAGGGCGGCGCCGATGCCATCCACCTCGACCGGGCCGGTCACGGTGCGCGCCGCTTCGCCCACGGCCTGGTGTCGGCAGCGCTGGCGGCCATCAACGAACCTGCGGGCGTCTGACGCCGGCTGAGACGAACTCGAGCACGCTCAAACGACGCGGCCAGGCGCTCCCGAGTCGATGACGACCGGCAGCCCCGCGCGAGCCCAGGCTTCCATCCCTCCGGCCACGTTCGCCGCCTCCACACCCGCCCGCAGCAGCGCGTGGGTGGCGACGGCCGAACGTCCGCCGACGTGGCAGATCACCAGCAGCGGCCGCCCTTCGGGGAGCCGGTCCAACGCCAGCTCACCCATCGGCAGGTGCGCTGCGGCGGCGGCGTGCCCGGCCTCCCACTCGAAGCCCTCGCGGACGTCGAGCAGGCTCGCCCCGGCGGCCAGTAGTTCGTCGACCTCGGTGACGGCGACCTCCGCCGGACCGCGTGACATCAGGTGCGCTCCACTCTCACGACAGGTGCAGGTCTCACGGCAGGTGCAAGGACGCGCCCTGCCAGTACTTGAGCAGATCAGCGTACGGAGACGTGGTCGAGATGCGCACGTAGAACAGCGCGCTGTCGTAGGACCAGAGCAGATATGAGGTCCCGGCCGAGGCGTAGCAGACGATCTGGCCGTTGAGGACCTTCGGGGTCTCGGTGAAATTCCACGTGCCCTGCTGCGGGATCGTCGTGCAGGCGCCGGGCCGCGCCTTGAACGTGCTGATCTGATCCGACAGGGCGGACTTCAGTGCGGCCAGGCTCGGGGCGCCGTAAGCCTCGACGACCGACGGCACGACCCCCGGAGGGCTCGGCGATTGTCCGCCCCCGGGGTCGCAGGTGATCGCCGTGCTCAGGTGCGAGTCGACACCCGCCAGGATCGGCTTGCAGCTCGCTCCGTCCACCAGCCCGGTGGGGAGCTTGGCGAGCAACGCCTTTTCGGGTGCGGTCAGCGGCCGGACCAGCGCGGCGATCTTGACCTGCGGGGTGACGGAGGACGTTCGCCCGGCCTGGTTCACGGCCTGGACGGCGTAGCTGTGCGGGTTGGTGTCGGTCGCCTTGACGGTGAAGGTGGTGGTGCCCGAAGCCTGCGTTCCGATGGGTCGGCCGTCTTCGTAGACAACGTAGTGATCGGTGGTGCCGCCGCCGGGATTCCAGTGAACGGTCACCTCGCCGCGGCCGGCCGTCACGGTCACGCCCCCGGGGATCCCGGGGACCGCCTTCTTGTTCGTGACCAGCAGCACGGTCACGACAACGGCAGCAGCGACGAGGGCGACGAGCCCTCCCAGCACCGCCGCCAACCTGCCCCGGCTGCGCCGCTTGGGCGATGCCGAGGGACCTCCCACGGGTTGCGGGAAAGGCAGCGGGGTACCAGGGGTGCCCGGGGACGCGCCCAGCCGCTCGACCTCGGCGACCAGCTCGGCCAGGACCGGCGGCGGCGCGCCGTTCCACGCGACCGTGTGGAACTGGCCCGGTGCCTCGACGGTCAGGGCGGTGCTCGGGCCCCATCCGCCGGCCAGAGTGCTCGGCATGGTCAGCACCTGGGAGCCAGCGATGAGCCAGACCAGCCGCTGCGCCTGATCGGGCGCGAGCTGCTCGGTGGAGATCGGCCCGAACTGCCGGAAGCCTCCGGGCGCCGCCGGATCGTCACGGCGCAGCCCGATGCGGTGGACCTCACCGCGCGAAACGGAGGCGGCGTGAGGCACCGCCGATATCGAGGGAGCGGGGCGGACCGCTGGGCCTGGCGGGAGTGTCGGCGGTGGTGCCGTCACGAGCGTCGGCGAGGCACTGATCGCCTCGCGCGCCGCCCGCGCCAACTCCCCTGCCGACGCGTAGCGATCCTCGCGCCGCTTGCTGAGCGCCGCGGCGAGCACCCCGTCGAGCGGCGCGGGAATGCCGGCGACCTCGCGGCTCACCGGCGCCGGCATCTCGGTCTGCATGATGTGCCAGAACGACGCCACCGAATCGCCCTGCAGGGGCACCCGGCCGGTGAGCATCTCGTAGAGCACGCAGCCGAGGGCATAGACGTCGACCCGGCGATCCAGCTCCCCCGAGCGCATCTCGAATTGTTCCGGGGCCGCGTAATGCAGGGTGGCGACCACGTCACCCACGCCGGTCAAGCCGAGCGAGTCGGCAGCCGAGCGGGCGATACCGAAGTCGGTCAGCAGCGCACGTTCACCGCCCGCCACGTGGCGCGTGACCAGGATGTTGGCCGGTTTGACGTCTCGATGCAGCAGCCCACGCGCGTGGATGGCGTCGAGTCCGGCCGCGACGCATTCGGTCAGTCCGACTGCGCGCTCCACCGGCAGGCGCCCTTCGGCCTGCAGCAGCTCGGCCAGATCGCGGCCTTCGACGTACTCCATCGCCAGCCAGAGCCGCCCGTCGTCCTCCCCGCGGTCGTACACCCGCACCACGGACTCGTGCTGCACCTGGCAGGCCAGGTCAGCCTCGGAGCTGAACCGCTGCCGGTAGACCTCGTTACGCGAGAGCTCCTCGGACATGAGCTTGAGGGCGTCCGAGCGCGGCAGCCGGGGATGACGAGCGAGGTAGACCTCCCCCATGCCGCCCCGACCGATGAGCCGCTCGACCCGGTAACCCGCGAACAGGGATCCGGGCGTCAGCATGGACGCGTGCTTCCCGGACGTCCCCCGCGCGCGTGCATCCGCCGATTATGTACGGCCTCGCCGTGCCCGGCCGGTGAAACGAGGGCCCGTGGCGGATGAGCCGAACGCACCGACGATCATCGGTATCGACCTCGCGTGGGGCACCCGGGCCCTGACCGGCATTGCCGTTCTCGACGCGAACGGCGAGCTGATCAGCACGGCCAGCGTCCGCACCGACGAGGAGATCGACGCCGTCCTGAAACCCTGGATCGACGGGCCCTGCGTGGTCGCGCTCGACGCCCCGCTGCACGTGGTGAACCCATCCGGGCGGCGGCGCTGCGAGGCTGAGCTGTCCCGCGCGTTCGCCGGCCAGCACGCCGGCACCTACCCGTCCAACACGGGCCTGCCCCATTTCGCCGACGGTGGCCGGGCGGCCCGGCTGGCTCGCCGGTACGGGCTCGCGATCGATGCGAGCGTGGCCCCAGCGGCCGGGCAGCGCCGCGCGGTGGAGGTCTACCCGCACAGTGCGACGGTTGCCCTCTTCGATCTGGATCACGTCCTGAAGTACAAGGCTCGCCGGGGGCGCACGCTCGCGACCCGGCGGGCCGCACTCGACCGGCTCGTCGAGCTGCTGGCGGGCCTGGCAGCGCCGTCCACCTTGCCGAGGCTGCACGCCGGGGACGGTTTCGCCCCGCTGCGGCGCGAGGTCGCGGCCGCCGCGACCGGTGCCGCCTTGCGCCGGCTCGAGGATCCGATAGACGCGATCGTGTGCGCGTACGTCGGAACGCTCTTCCTGGCCGGCCTCGCGTGCGTCATCGGCGACAGCGAGACCGGAGCCATCGTGACCCCGGTTCAGGAACGTCATCGACGGCTGCTGGGATGGCCGCCCTGCCGGAACCACGCAGGCGATCCGGCGCGTGCAGGTGCGCAGATCTGCTCCGGCGCGACCGGTTCGCCCTGACACCGGTGGCGGTGTCGCTGTGGCCGAGCACCCCGGGCGGACGGAGGCGAGCTGACTATTTCTGGCAGTACGGGCACCAGTAGAGATTCCGGGCGACCAGCAGCTCGGTACGGATCGGGGTGCCGCAGCGCCGGCAGGGCTCGCCGGTCCGGCGGTAGACGTAATGGGCATCGTCCCGCGTCGGGCTCCGCCGGCGGCCGGGCGGCCGGTCAGTCGGCAGCGTCGTCACGATGCGCCCGTCCCGCACCCCGAGTCGCATCAGGTGCACCAGATCGGTCCACAGCGCGCGGAACTCGTCGGAGCTCACATCGCGTCCCATCCGAAACGGGGAAAGGCCCGCCCGGTAAAGGACTTCTGCGCGATAGACGTTGCCGACCCCCGCCAGCACCGTCTGGTCCATCAGCAACGCTCCGACCGCCGTGCGGCTGCGCGACAGCCGCAGCCACGCCTGCGCAGGATCAGCGCGCGGCTTGAGCGGGTCAGGACCGAGGCGCGCCAGCAACGCCTTCACCTCACCGGGAAGCAGCAACTCGCACGCGGTCGGACCGCGCAGATCGGCGTAGCTCTCGCGGCCGGTGAGACGAAGCCGTAGAGCCCCGCGCGGCTCGGGCGCCGGCAGCGTTCCCGGGATGAATTTCCCGTAGAGGCCGAGATGCACATGCAGCCGTTCGGGTAGCCCCTCGAAGCGGTACAGCAAGTGCTTGCCGTACGGCTCGACCCGCTGCAGCACCCGCCCGCTGATCACCGCCGCGCCGTCCTCGAACCGGCCCTGCGGGCTCTGCGCCGCGACGACGGCCCCGCCGAACAGCTCGCGGTGCTCGCGCGCCAAGCGATGGATGGTGTGACCCTCGGGCATGATGGCCAGCGTGCCTAATCGGCCCAGCCCCCGACAACCCCGCCCAGCGCATGACGCCGGTCACAGCAAGGACGGCCTGGGCGGGCTGGTCGGGGCGGGTCCGTCCAAGGTGGGAGCTGACGGCGCCATGCGCGCCCGGGACGTCGCCCGTCCCACCCCGCAGGACCTCGCCGAGGCCGAGCGCGACCTGGTGATCCGCCACGCCGCCGCGCGCGCCGACACCCGCCCACTCCCCCACGGAATCGCCCCGGCGCCGGTACCGGATCGTCCCGCGGTGCCCGAGCATCACCCGGGCAAGAAAACGCGCCCGACCCCGCACCCCCCGCAGCACCGGGGGGGCGATCAGCCACCGAGGCTGGGCGACGGAAGCACACCCGAGCGTTCGTAGTCGGTCAGCATGGCGATCCGACGCTCGTGGCGTGGTTCCTCTGAGAAAGCCGTCGCGAGGAACACCTCGGCGTAGTGCACAGCGTCCTCGATCGGGTACTGCCTCGCCCCGAGGCTCACCACGTTGGCGTTGTTGTGCAGGCGGCCCAGCTCAGCGGTCTGGTCACTCCACACGAGCGCGCAACGCACCCCGGGCACCTTGTTCGCGGCGATTGCCTCGCCGTTACCCGAGCCGCCGATGACGATCCCGAGCGACTCGGGATCGGCGGCCGTCGCCGCGGCAGCCGCCATCACGTACGGCGGGTAGTCGTCGTCGGAGACGTATGTCGCCGGCCCGTGATCGACGGCTTGGTGGCCCAGCTCGCCGAGGCGCGCGACCAGCGCCGCCTTCAGCTCGAAACCGGCATGGTCGGAACCCAGGTGCACGCGCATGACCAGCAGTGTGCCGCACCCGGCGAGGCGACGAAGCTTCCGCGTAGCTGCTGACCACGAAGGATCAGCCGAACATCGGCCGCTCGTTGCGGGTGCGCTTGAGCTCGTAGAAGCCGGGGGTGGTGGCGACGGCCAGCACCCCATCCCAGAGCCGGCCGGCGTCCTCACCCTTGGGGCAGGGCGTGACGACCGGGCCGAAGAACGCCGTGCCCGCCACGGCGATGATCGGCGTGCCGACGTCGGTGCCGACCCGCTCGATGCCGTCCTGATGGCTGGCCCGCACCTCGTCGTCGTAATCCGTGCTGGCGAAGGCGTCGGCCAGCGAGGTCGGCAGGCCCGCGTCCACCAAGGCCTGCTCGACGACCGCGAGCTCCAGCCGCTTCCCGCCCGGGTGAGCGAGGTTGCCCATCGCCGTGTACAGATCGCCCAGCAGCTCGTTCTCGGTGCGGGAATCGACCCCGGCGCCGCCCTCGCGCTGGCGACGTGCGGCAGCCGCGCACACCCGGACCGGCCCCCACGCCTTCCGCATGAGCGCGTTGTACTTCTCGCCGAAGTCACGGTCCTCGTTGAGCGTCGCGAGGCTCATGACACGCCATCGCGTCGTGACCGGGCGCACCTGCTCCACCTGCAACATCCAGCGCGAGGTGAGCCAGGCCCAGGGGCAGAGGGGGTCGAACCAGAAGTCGGCGACAGTCGTTTCGGCGTCGGTTTCAGCCGCGGCTTTTGCGTCGGATTCGGTCACCTTCACAGCGTATGGCGCGCTCATCGTGACGTTGACCCGAAAAGAATGGAAAGATCTGGCGCACCATGGCTGACAACCTCACCCGCAATGAAGCCCGGGCCCGCACCGCGCTGTTGAACGTCTCGTCCTACGACGTGGAGCTGGATCTCACCGGCTCCGACGACGCGACGTTCCGATCACGTACGACCGTGATCTTCACGTGTCGCAAACCCGGGTCATCGAGCTTCATCGAGATCGCGGCCCCTTCGTTGCGCGGCGCGACGCTCAACGGCGCCGGTCTCGACCTCAGCGACTTCGACGGCAGCCGGCTCGTGCTCAGCGATCTCGCCGAGGCGAACGTGCTGGTGGTCGACGCCGATTGCGCGTACTCGCGTACGGGCGAGGGGCTGCACCGTTTCGTCGACCCGGTCGACGGCGAGGCCTACCTCTACAGCCAGTTCGAGACCTACGACGCCCACCGGATGTACGCCTGCTTCGACCAGCCTGACCTGAAGGCGAACTTCCAGCTCCGGGTGAAGGCACCGGAGCACTGGACCTGCATCAGCAATGGCGTGGCGCGCCGCGACGGCGGCCTCTGGTCGTTCGAGCAGACCCCGCGCGTCTCGACGTACATCACCGCACTCATCGCCGGGCCGTACCACGCCGTACACGACCAGCACGACGGCATCGACCTCGGGCTCTTCTGCCGCAAGTCGCTCGCCGAGTTCCTCGACCCCGAGGAGCTCTTCACGGTCACCAAGCAGGGCTTCGACTTCTTCCACCGGGTCTTTGACTACCGGTACCCGTTCGGCAAGTACGACCAGCTCTTCGTGCCGGAGTTCAACGCGGGAGCGATGGAGAACGCCGGCGCCGTCACGTTCCTCGAGGACTACGTCTTCCGCAGCAAGGTGACCGACGCCCGCCGGGAGCGCCGCGCCGAAACGATCCTGCACGAGATGGCTCACATGTGGTTCGGCGACCTCGTGACCATGCGGTGGTGGGACGACCTGTGGCTGAACGAGTCCTTCGCGACGTACGCGTCAGTGCTCGCCCAGGTCTCGGCCACCCGCTGGAAGGGCGCCTGGACCACGTTCGCGACCACCGAGAAGTCCTGGGCAGCCCGCCAGGACCAGCTTCCCTCGACGCATCCGATCGTGGCCGACGCGGTCGACATGGAGGCCGTCAAGACCAACTTCGACGGCATCACCTACGCCAAGGGCGCGAGCGTCCTCAAGCAGCTCGTCGCCTGGGTGGGTCAGCAGGAGTTCCTCGCCGGCCTGCGCAACTACTTCCGCCGCTTCGAGTACGACAACACCTCGCTGCGTGACCTGCTCGACGAACTCGAGGTGGCCAGCGGCCGCGACCTCAACGGCTGGGCCCGGGAATGGCTCGAGACCACCGGAGTCAACACCCTGCGCCCGCGCTTCGAGACCGACTCGTCCGGCCTCTACACCGCGTTCGACGTGGTGCAGGAGGCCGTCCCGGAGCACCCGACGCTGCGCTCGCACCGGATCGCGATCGGCCTTTACGACCGGACGCCGGCCGGCCTGGAGCGGCGCGAGCGGGTTGAGCTGGACGTCTCCGGCGCGCTCACCGAGGTGCCGAAGCTGCTCGGTGCCCGCCAGCCCGATCTGCTGCTGCTGAACGACGACGACCTCACGTACGCGAAGATCCGGCTCGACCGGCGCTCGCTCGCCACCACCATCGAGTCGATCGGCGACGTCAAGGAGTCACTGCCGCGCGCGCTGCTCTGGGGCGCCGCCTGGGACATGACCCGCGATGCCGAGATGGCTGCCCGCGACTTCCTGCGGCTCGTGCTCGGCGGGCTGCCCGCGGAGAGCGACATCAGCATGGTCCAGACCCTGCTGGCGCGGGCGTCACTGGCCATCGACGCGTACGGCGATCCGGCGTTTCGCGCGCAGGCGCGCCAGCAGCTCACCGACGGCGTCCTCGGCCTGCTCGAGAGCGCCCCGCCGGGCAGCGACCACCAGCTGGCGCTGCTCTACACGTTTGCCACCGCGGAGGATCCGGCCGGGCTCGATCGCGTACGGGCGATCCTGGACGGCCGGGAGGAGCTGCCGGGGCTCGAGCTCGACACCGAGCTGCGCTGGCACCTGCTGATCGAGCTCGCGGCGCACGGGCGGGCCACGGCCGACGACATCGCCGCCGAACTCACGCGCGATGCCACCGCCGCCGGCGAGAAGCGCGCGGCCTCGGCCCGCTCGGCGATACCCACCGCCGAAGCCAAGGCTGCGGCGTGGGCTGCCGTCGTCGAGCGCGACGACCTGTCCAACCACATGCAGGTCGCGACGATGCGCACGTTCTGGCGCTACGAGCCCGAGCAGCTGGAAGTCACGAAGCCGTACGTGGCCAGGTACTTCGACGCGGTCGGTGACGTCTGGCGGCAGCGTTCGATGGACTCGGCGCAGACCTTAACCGAGCTCCTGTTCCCCGCGACGGTGGTCTCCGGGGAGACCGCGGCGGAGGTCGACCGCTACCTGGCCGAGCAGTCGCCGCAGCCCGCGCTGCGCCGGATGCTCGTCGAGGGACGCGACACCCTGGCGCGCGCGTTGCGAGCTCGGGCGTACGACACCGAGCAGGGCAACGTCAGCCGCTGAGCACCTGAAAGCGCACGTGGCCGCGCCAACCATCAACATCAACGCACCCATGATCTTGGAAAAGCCATGATCATCGGGCCAAAACCATGATCATGGGTGCGTTGATCTTGGACCTTTACGCGAACCGAACATTCGCCGAATGCTGCGGTGGGCGCCGGCGCCGAACATCAGGGCATGGCGACCCGGGCCGACGTGACGCTGCTGCTGCGGCGCGCCGGCTTCACGCCGACCAGCGCCGAGGTGGACGCCGCGGTGGCGCGCGGGCCGCAGGCGTACGTCGCGGACGCGCTGACGCCGGGCCTTCCGGATCCCGGGGCTGACGCCACCCCGCCGCCGCAGCTCGATGACCCGGCGCAGCTGGTCAAGGAGCTCGCCGCGGCGGCTGACCCGGCAAAGAAGGCGGCGGCCCGCAAGCGCCTTCGCCGCCAGTCGCTGGAGCTCGCCGCGTGGTGGATCCAGCGGATGGTCGCCACCAATCGGCCTTTCACCGAGAAGCTGGCGTTCTTCTGGCACAGCCACTTCGCGACCTCCGTGCGGAAGGTGCGTTCGCCGGCATTGATGCTGGGGCAGCAGGACATCTTCCGCAGCAAGGGCCTCGGTGCATTCGACGATCTCGTCCTCGCCGTGGCCCAGGATCCGGCGATGATGCGCTGGCTGGACACGATCCGCAGCAGCAGCGCGAACCCCAACGAGAACTTTGCCCGCGAGATGTTCGAGCTGTTCGTTCTCGGCCACGGCAACTACTCCGAGCAGGACGTCCGCCAGGCAGCCCGCACGTTCACCGGATGGCGGTGGACGCCGGCGCGCGGCTTTCGCATAGCTCCCCGGCTGCATGACGACGGCGTCAAGACGGTGCTCGGCCACACCGGCAATCTCGGCGGTGAGGACGTCATCAGGCTGGCGGCGGCGCTGCCGGCGTCACATCGCTGGATCGCTAGCCGGATCTGGAGCCGGTTCGGGGCGCCTGCCGCCCCGACCGATGACGTCGTCGCCGGCCTGCTCACGAGCGCACCGCCGCGGCCGCTTTCCGAACTCTTCCGTGCCGTGCTGCTCTCGCCGGCCCTGACTACCCCGAACGTCCGGACGGGCCTGCTGAAGCAGCCCGTCGAGTGGGTGGTCGGGGCGCAACGCGCGCTCGGCACCACGCTCGCGGCCCGCACCGTACTCGCGACGCTCAACAGCCTGGGCCAGATCCCGTTCGCCCCCTCGTCGGTCGGCGGCTGGCCCGAAGGGACGGCCTGGCTGTCCACCTCAGCCACCGACGCGCGAGTGAGCTTCGCCGTCGCGCTCGCGTCCGCAGCGGACCTTTCCGCGCTCGCCGACGAGCCGGCGGCCGCCCGGGCTGACGCGCTCGCCGATCTGCTGGCGGTCGACGGCTGGGGGCAGCGCAGCAGGCGCGCGCTCGCGGGCGCCGCCGGGGACCCGGCCCGCCTCACCGCCCTCGCCCTCATCAGCCCGGAGTACCAGCTCGCATGACTACAACACCGTTCCCTGGGCTTCCCCGGCCACCGTCACACCGGCGGCGACTGACCAGGCGCGGCTTCCTGACCGCCAGCGGGGTCGTCGGCGCCGCCGGGATCGCCGGAAGCGCGGCCTGGGCGTCGCTCGCGAATTCGGCCGGCAGCCGCGAAGCCGGGTCGGCCGGCGGCTCCCAAGGCACGTTCGTACTGATCACCCTCTACGGAGGCAACGACGGGCTGGACACGGTGATCCCGGCCGCGGATCCGGCCTACCAGCAGGCACGCGGCACGCTCGCCGTTTCCGCGCATGACGCGCTGGCCTTGGGGGACGGGCTGGCTCTGCACCCGTCGCTCGTCCGTCTCAAGCGCCGCTACGACGCCGGGACGGTGGCGATCGTGCGCGGTGTCGGCTACCCGCAGCCTGACCACAGCCACTTCCGTTCGATGTCCATCTGGCAGACCGCATCGCCGCAGACGCCGATCTCGTCGGGCTGGCTCGGGCGCTGGCTCGACGCGTCCGCCGGCGCGGCGGCGAACAACGGCGGCCCGATCCAGGCGGTCGGCATCGGCGCGACGCTCACGCCCGCCCTGGTCGGGCAGCACCGATCGGCCGCAGCCGTCCCGACCGGAACCCTCGCCGTCCCGCCAGGGGCGCTCGGCCGGAGCATCCGCGCGCTCTACCAGCCCGACGGGTCTGCCGGAAGCGGAACGCTGCTCGACGCGGTGGCGGGCGTGGACAACGACTACCTCTCGGTCGCCGACCGCCTCGGGCCGCTGCTCGGTTCCTCCGAAGGCGGCGGCACTGGCGGCGCAGACCTGGCCTCCCAGCTCGAGATCGTCTCCCGGCTGATCAAGGCCGGCGTCCCCACCCGGGCTTACGCGGTCAGCATGGGCGGCTTCGACACCCACGCCGGCGAGGAGCCCACGCATGGCCGGCTGCTCGGCGAGCTCGACAGCGCGCTGGACACGTTTCTCACCTCGTTGGCGAGCTCGCCCCATGCCGGTCGGCTGGTAGCGATGATCTACAGCGAGTTCGGCCGGCGGGTAGCCACGAACGCCAGTGGCGGCACCGACCACGGCACCGCGGCACCGGTCATCCTCGCCGGCCCGGGGGTACGCGGCGGGATGTTCGGCGATCAGCCCAGCCTGACCCGGCTGGGAACCGGCGCTGATGCCGGCGACCTGATCGTGACCACCGACTTCCGCGACGTCTACGCCACGGTGCTCAGCGACGTCCTCGACGCCGATCCGGGCGCCGTGCTCGGCTCCGGGCGCCGCTCGCTCGGTTTCGTCAAAGCCTGACCGACCTGCCCGACCGGCCTACCGGCCGCGCCACGGTCAGGCGACCGGCACCCCGTCGAGCGCGGGAGCGTCAGCACCGCGCCGGCCAGCCGCGTCGGCCAGCTGGCGCAGCCCGTTCACCAGGCCCCCGACCAGATCGCCGACGCCGAAGGCGGAGGTCATCGTCAGTACGACGAGCCCGGCCGCCGGGTCGGTGATGCGCTGCTTGGCCGCCTGCGTCGTCATGATCTCGACCAGCCGCGAGCCCGGGGCCACCAGGATCAGGACGGCGGGATCGCGCGTGCTCTCCGCGAGGTTGGCCAGCAGGTGCTCGGCCTCGAGGCGGGGATCGCGGTCGAACTCGCCGACGCGCAGCCAGAAACGAATCCCGGTCTGCCCCTCGGCGGCCCGCCGCGCGCGCTCGATGCGCTCGTGCTGCTCGCGGGTGAACGCTTCACCAGCGGCCATTGGCACCTCCGGCTCCAGGGAGCGCAGCCCGCTTGGGCTCGTGCTCGAGGGCGGACTCGTCACCGAACCAGACCGGCTCGAACGTCCACGGGCGTCCCGGACGGTAGCGCCGGCTCGAGCCCCGCTGCGGACGGAAGGCCAGGAGCCCGGCAAGCAAGAAGCCGAGCACCGGAATCCCGATGAACAGCAGCACCTCCAGCGGGACGCTCAGCGAATCGGGGCTGCCGACGTCGCCGATCTTGCCGATCTCATACCCCGATGCGGCGGCCGGCAGCGCAGGCAGGAGCACCAGCAACACGCCCAGCGCCGCGAACGCGGCCCGGATCCCGACTCTGACGCGGCGCTCGCGCCCAGGTTTGGTCACGATGCGAGGCTAGCTGAGCAACCGGCCAGATGGTGTGCCGACCCCCGGGTGACACACCATCCGCTACCCATGGCTTTCGGTTCGGGTCAGCAGGATTCCTGCCGGACGGTGCCGGTGTCTGCTTCGCTGCCGGCTGCCGGGACAGCCTGCAGCGCCTCGGCGAGTCTCACGGCCCCCGGGGAGGCGCATAGCTGTGCGCGCGAGAGCACCCGGCCCGCGCCATCCGCCACGGGCAGCCGCCAGTTCGGGTATTCGTCCACGGTGCCAGGCATATTCGGCTGGCGAAGGTCGCCGACGGCGTCACCGAGCGCCGCGAGCAGCACCCGCGACGGGCTGAGGGCGAGCAACTCGTGCAGCCCCACGATCTGCTCCTCGAGCCCCCCGCCGACCGCCAGCCCCTTCTCGGCGAGCAGCGCGCTCATCTCGGCGCGCTCACGCGCGGAATGGGCCGCTTCCGCGGCGGGATCGTTCAGCAAGCCGAGCGCGGCCCGCACGCGGACGTGCTCGCCCGTGAGGAAACCCGCCGAGGTCGGCAAGTCGTGCGTCGTGACCGACGCGACCGCCTCGGCCCTCCAGCACTCAGGCGCTATGAGCGAGCCGTCGTCATCCCGTTCGAACCACAGCACGGTGGAGCCGAGGACGGCGCGTTCCTGAAGCGTCTGGCGAACCTGGCGGGGCACCGTGCCGAGGTCCTCGCCGATCACCAGCGCGCCGGCCCGCTCGGCCTCCAGGGCAATCACACCGAGGAGGGCGTCGGCGTCATACCAGACGTAGCTACCGGCGGCCGCCGGGCAGCCCTCCGGGACCCACCAGAGCCGAAAAAGCCCGAGAATGTGGTCGATCCGCAGGCCGCCGCCGACACGCAGCACAGCCCGCACCATGTCGCGCACGGGCGCGTAACCGGTCTCGGCGAGCCGGTCAGGGCGCCACGGCGGCAGCCCCCAGTTCTGGCCTTGCTGGTTGAAGCTGTCCGGCGGTGCCCCCACGCCGAAGCCGATCGCCAGCTCGCCTTGCAACGCCCAGGCGTCCGACCCGCCTGGGTCGACGCCGACGGCAAGATCGTGCACCACGCCGACGCGCATACCGCTTGCCGTAGCCGCCTGCTGCGCCGCCGTCAGCTGCTCGGCGCAGCAGTGCTGCAACCAGCGATGAAACGCCGCTCGGGGGGCGAGCTCGGCGCGAGCGGCCTCCACGGCTGGGTCGCGCGGATCCTGCAACGGCGTGGGCCAGCGCCGCCAGTCGGCGCCGTGCTGCTCGGCCAGCGCACACCAAAGCGCGAAGTCATCGAGTCCGCGGCTGCTTTCGGCGTCCGGACGGTCCCGGGCGTACTCGAAGAGCAGCTCGAACGCGGCGGACTTGGCCGCCCAGACGGCGTCGCGATCGATGTGCTCACCCATGGCCACGGCGGCGCCGAGCGTGTCGACGCGAGCGCGCACGTCATCGGGCGCCGCGACGTACTCGGGCAGTAGTTCGGGCCGCAGGTACAGCGGGGAGCTGAAGCGCCGCGACGCCGGGAAGTAGGGCGAGTTCTGGATCGGGGCGACCGGAGCCACCGCGTGCAGGGGGTTCACCAGCAGCAGGCCGGCCCCCTGAGCCCCGCTCCAGCGGGCCAGCTCGGCAAGATCGGCGTAATCACCCATCCCCCAGGTGCTGCGGACCGCGTACAGCTGCGCCATCCACCCCCACAGCCGCGATCCCGGCAGCGGCAGCTGATCGGGTGCCACGATGAGCGCTGCCTCGGCGACCACCGCGGAATCGACATAGGCAAGCAGGCGATGGTCGCCGAGCGGGAGTCCCGCGGGGATCCGCAGCAGCCGCTCGACGTGCCCCTCGGCTTCGTCGCGATCGTTCACCGGTCCGGGCGCGAGCGTCGTGACGTATTCCTCGTCGCCGGTGCCTATACGGATCTCGGCACGGACGGCCGACCCGGCCGGGCTGTGCATCGGGACCGCACGGGGCGCCCGCTGGCGCACCACGACCGTCGGCGGGAGCACGCGCTGCCAACGGGCTGCCGTGTGGGCGGCGAGCGCAGCGGCCGGATCGCTGGCGTCGATGCCCAGCCCCGCCAGCACTTTGCGGACCGTGTCCTCGGCGACCGGGACCGGACGGCGGGCCCAGTCCTCGTATTCGGTGGCGACCCCGCAGGCCCGGGCGAGAAGCTCCAAGGAGGGATCCATACGAGCGGGCCTACCCTTCGATGGGCGCCGTCACCGTCGCCGGATGGGCCACACGGTAGCCGCGCAGGCCCTGCCAGATCACGTTCAGCGCGTCGAAACGCCCGTGCGGCGGCGGCCATTCGTGGCCCACCCGCTTGAGCAGCACGACGTCCAGCGTGGAACCCACGACGAGGCGGCTGCGCTCGTCCGCCGAATCCGGGAAGCGGTTGCGCGTGAAACGCGAGTACCCGCCGTTCCACGGCACGGTCGTGTCTCGCAGCCCGTGCAGGTCGACGACGTGCACCGGGGTCGGGCACTTCACGAGTAACGCCCCCGCCATCACACCCGCCCCGGCGAACGTGTTACGGGTCTGGCACACCGCTCGCCACGCCATCATCCCGCCGTTGGAGAACCCCCAGACATAAACCCGATGCAGGTCGACGGGAGTGAGGGTCGCCACGTAGTGCACGAGGTCGACGAGATAGCCGACATCATTGGCGGAATCATGGCGGCAGCAGATGCCGGCATTCCACGCCCCGTGCTCCCCGATCGGGTAGACGAGCGTGAAGTGCTCGGCCTCGCTGAACGCCGTCGCCGCCGAGGCGCGCTCCACACTCGCCGGCATCTGCTCCAGCCCGTGCAGCAGCAGGACCAGGGGTTCGGCCGGCCCTCCGTCCCGGCGGGTATGGAGGTAGAAGGCCCGGCCTGCCGAACCGTAACCCTTCGGCACCGTGAGCCGGCGCGTCACGAAAGCGCCGTCCACGGAAGCGTTTTCCGGTAGCGGGATCGGCAGCGTCGCGCGCAGCGGCACCCCATTCGTCGCGCTTCCGCACGACACCAGAGCCATCCCGGAGATCACGCCAACGGCGACCAGCAGGCATGCCAGTGCTCGTCGGCCCGCTCCCATAGGCCCATGCTCGCTGCTGTTGATGGAAAGCCCGTGTGGCAACGAAGCTGGCAAAAAACATCTGAAACCGTGGCCGGTTTGCTGGTACGTCCGCGCAGAGCCGGAGCGATCAGGCGCTCACCGCCACCGGCCGCATCCCGGTGAGGTACGCCGACCACCGCGGGTCGGGACGGCGAGCGCCGAGGACGCGCCAGGCGGCACCGCTGGGCGCGCGCGGGGGGCGGTGCAGCCGCCACCCGAGGTCGGCGACGCTCCGGTCGGCCTTGGCGTGGTTGCACCTGCTGCAGGCGGCCACGACGTTTTCCCAGACGTGCGGGCCGCCGCGGCTGCGAGGCACGACATGGTCGAGGGAGGTGGCGGCGGCCCCGCAGTAGACGCAGCGATGGCCGTCACGGGCCAGGACGCCCTTGCGGGTGAGCGGCACCTCCGGCTTGTAGGGCACCTTCACGTAGCGCGCGAGGCGCACGACAGCCGGGATCGGAAGCACGATCGTCGGCCCGTGCAAGGCACCCTCGCCGTGCTCGACGACGACGGCCTTTTCGGCGAGGACGAGCACGACCGCGCGGCGCAGCGACACGACGCAAAGGGGCTCATACGTCGCGTTGAGCACCAGAGCCTCGACCACGGGCCGCCTCCCCGCTGACTCACCGACCTGCCGAATGTCTCATACCCGGCCTAATTTCAGCAGTGGCCTTTCCGGCAGGCTGGTCTGGTGCGCTACCCCGACGCCCCCCGGCTGCCCCTCTCCGAGCTCATCGCAGGCCGGCGGATCGATGATCCTTACCGCTGGCTGGAAGATACGCACGACCCCAGGACGGTCATCTGGTCGCGAGCCCAGGACGCGCTGACCCGATCCACGCTGGACTCCTATCCAGGCAGGACGGCCCTGGCCGGGCAGTTGCGGACCCTGCTTTCGGCGGGCCAGGAGGCGCCGCCCCAGCCCCGGGGTGGGCTCGGGTTCCGGCAGCGCCGGGCACCGGATCAGCAGCATGCGGTCGTCGTCGCGGGAAGCCTGACAGCTCCCTCCGAATTTCGGACGCTTGTCGATCCGCAGCAGCTCGACCCGTCGGGAGCCACCACCCTCGACGCCTGGGAACCGTCGCCGGACGGGCGGCTGCTGGCCTACCAGCTCTCCCACGGCGGCGATGAGGAGTCCACCCTGTCGGTGCTGGAGGTGTCGACCGGGCGCGTGGTGGACGGCCCGATCGACCGGACGCGCTACTCGCCTGTCGCGTGGCTCGCCGACGGCAGCGGCTTCTACTACGTGCGGCGGCTGACGTCCGAGAGCCCGTTCGACCGCCGGGTGTACCGGCATCGGCTGGGGACGGACCCGGCACAGGACAGCTACGTCTTCGGCGAGGGCAGCGATCCGCGGACCTACTTCGGGGTCGACGTCTCTCCCGGCGGCCGGTGGCTGGTCGTCTCGGCGGCGATCGGGACAGCCCCGCGCGACGACGTGTGGATCGCCGACCTGTCCGATCCCGGCAGCGGTTTCGCCGTCGTGCAGCAAGGGGTCGATGCGCGCTGCCATGCCTCGGTCGCGTTCGACGGGCGGCTCTACATCTGGACCGATGCCGGCGCACCAAGAGGCCGGCTGTGCGTCGCCGACCCGGCGGATCCGCGGCGCTGGAGCACCCTCGTCGCCGAGGACGAGGAAGCCGTGCTGGGCGATTACGCCGTGCTCGACAGCGAGATCCTGCTCGCGTACGCGCGCCACGCCATCGGCGAGGTACGTGCCGTGTCACGGGAAAACGGCGAGCCGAGCCGGGAGGTGGCGCTCCCCGGGATCGGCAGCGTCCTCGGCGTGAGCGCGTCACCGCAGGGAGGCGGCGACGCCTGGATCGGGTATACCGACGCGCTCACCCCGCCGGCAGTCCTCGACGGCCACGGCCGGGTGTGGGCAGCGGCGCCCGGGACGGTCGACGTGACGGGCATCACCACCTCCATCGAGAGCGCCACAAGCGCCGACGGCACCCCGATCCGGCTGCAGATCCTCGCGCGGCAAGGCCGGCAGGGCCCGGCACCCACGGTGCTCTACGGCTACGGAGGCTTCGGGATCAGCCTGGAGCCGGCGTACTCGGCGTCCGCGCTGGCCTGGGCCCTGGCCGGCGGAGTCTGGGTCGTCGCGCAGCTGCGCGGCGGCGGCGAGGAGGGCGAGGCCTGGCATCGCGCGGGCATGCGCGATGCCAAGCAGAACGTCTTCGCCGACTTCGAAGCGGCCGCGCGCCACCTTCGCAGCTCGGGTCGAGCGTCCACGCTCGGCTGCCTGGGCGGCTCGAACGGCGGCCTGCTGGTCGGCGCCGCCGTCACCCGCCAGCCAGGCCTTTACGACGCGGCCGTCAGCAGCGCACCGCTGCTGGACATGGTCCGCTACGAGCGATTCGGGCTGGGCTCCACCTGGAACGACGAGTACGGCACCGCAGCCGATCCCGTTGAGCTGGGCTGGCTGCTGGGCTACTCGCCGTTGCACGCCGTGCGGGCAGGCGTGGCCTATCCGCCGATCCTGCTCGAGGTCTTCGAGTCCGACACGCGCGTCGATCCGCTGCACGCCCGTAAGTTCGCCGCCGCGCTGCAGTGGGCCGCCACCCAGGGTGATCCGCCCGGCGGCGGGCTGGTGCTGCTGCGCTGCGAGTCGGACGTCGGGCACGGCGGGCGCTCGATCGACCGGACGATCGGCCTGAACGTCGACACGTTGAGCTTCCTCGCGGCCCAGCTCGGTTTGGCAGAGTAATGACTGTGACGACACCCGAGCCAGCCCGGCCCCAGGAGCCGTTCTACGCGGCGGTCGGGGGCGAGCCGACGTTCCGCCGCCTGGTGGCCGACTTCTACGCCGGAGTGCGCCGCGATCCGGTGCTGCTGCCGCTCTACCCCGAGGACGAGCTCGACGAGGCGCAGGAGCGACTCACGCTCTTTCTGATCCAGTACTGGGGCGGCCCGCAGACCTACGGGGAGCAGCGTGGCCATCCGCGGCTACGAATGCGGCATGCCCCGTTTGCGATCGGACCGGCCGAACGCGACGCCTGGCTGGCCCGCATGAAGGAGGCCGTCGACGGGCTGGCGCTTGCGCCCGAGCACGCCGAACCCTTGTGGGATTACTTGCACGGGGCGGCTTTCGCCATGCAGAACACGCCCTGAAGCCGGGCCCGAAATCGACGGGAATCACCCCCTTGGGACCAAGGGCAGCCTTCACCATGACCGAGAGCCTGCCGAAGGAAACGGCATGAGAGAGTTGGCAGCGGTGCTCGGTCACGAGCGCGTCCAACTCGAATTCCTGCTCTTCAAAGTCCTGGCGTTGCAGCAGTTGTTACGCTCCGACGACACCCGATTCCTGCGCTGGTCGGTCGAGGAGATCAACCGCGCGAGCGAGCGGGTACGCGAGACCGAACTCGCTCGCGCCCGCTGCGTGAGCAAGCTGGCCTGCGTCGCCGAAGTGCCCGACGAGCAGATGTCGCTGAACACGCTCGCCGAGACCGCCCCCGAACCGTGGCGCACGATCTTCGCCGACCACGACGCGGGTTTTCGCCAGCTGGGCGTCGAGATCGACGACGCGTTCGTGGCCACCGGCAAGCTGGCCGACGCCACCGGTCACGCCGTCGCCGGGCTCCTGAGGAAGGCCTACCGGCCGGCATCGACCCTGGCAGCCGGCGGCTCGCCCCAGCCCGTGGGAACGATGGTCCTGCCCTGACGGCACGCGTTCGCCCAACGCTCGGACTCTCTCGACTCGGCGCTACCCGCCGGGTTTCAGGCTGTCGCGGCCTTGCAGTACGGGCAGTGCGTCCACGACGGATCGATCTCGCGGGCGCAGGTGTGGCACCGGTGAGCACCGACGACCGTCCCGCACCACGGGCAGCAGGCCATGTCCTCGGCCACCTCGCGGCGGCAGCCGGGGCAACGTTCGGTGAGGGTCCAGGAGCCTTCGCTGGTGACGCGCAGCACCTCGTCCAGAATCGTGTCGCCGGCCAGCGCGGCGGCGATGCCGGACTGGCGCATGCTCAGCGTCCGGGACTGCTTGGCTGCTTCGGCGAGCGCTCGCTCGCCGGCGCCGGTGGCCATCGCGGTTCGAATGGCGTCAGTGATGGTCAGCACCTCGAAGATGCCGGTACGGCCGCGGAACCCGGTCTCGCGACAGGTGTTGCAGCCCTTGCCCATCATGGGCGTGCCGGCCGCCAGATCTTCGGGGACCAACCCCAGCGCTTCCATGATGCGGGGAGAGGGCTCGTACGGCGCGCGGCACTGCGTGCACGGCTTGCGCACCAGTCGCTGCGCCACGACCAGGGTGAGAGCTGACGCGACCAGGAACGGCTCCGCCCCCATATCGAGCAGGCGCGCCACGGCGCCGATGGCGTCGTTGGTGTGCAGGGTCGTGAGCACGAGGTGACCGGTGAGCGACGCCTGCAGCGCGAGGCGCGCGGTCTCGCTGTCGCGGACCTCACCGACGAGGATGACGTCAGGGTCCTGGCGCAGGATGGAGCGAAGACCCGCGGCGAACGTCAGCCCGGCCTTTTCCGAGACGCCGACCTGGGTGATCCCGGCGAGGGCGATTTCGACCGGGTCCTCCAGGGTGATCACATGCTTCTCGCGGCTGCGGACGGCCAGCAGCGTGCTGTAGAGCGTGCTCGTCTTACCTGAACCGGTGGGGCCGGTGATGAGCACCAGACCCTGCGGCTGGCGTACCGCGTGCAGCAGCGACTCGAGCTGGTCCTCGTTCAGGCCGACCCGGGCGAGCGGCGGCAAGTCCTTGGCGCGCGGCAGCAGGCGCATGACGATGCTCTCGCCGGGCAGCGCGGGCAGCGTGCTCATCCGGATGTCGATGTTCTCGCCGCGGGCCACGAACCGCGCCCGGCCATCCTGCGGACGCCGGCGCTCGGAGATGTCCAGGCCGGCCATGATCTTCAACCGGCTCGCGAGGCTGGGCCCGGCGATCTTCGGCACGGTCATCACGTCACGCAGCTGGCCGTCGACCCGGAACCGGATCACCACGTCGGTCGACTGCGGCTCGATGTGGATGTCGCTGGCTCCCTGGCCCACGCCCTCGCGAAGGATCATGTCGACCAGCTTCACGATGGGCGCGTCGTCGACGTCGTTGGCCCCGGCGGCGATCTCGGCCTCGATGGAGCCGGCGCTGCGCTCCTCGGCGAGATCGTTCAGCACCGCAGCAGCGGCCCCGTCGTCGGACAGGCTCCAGACCCGGGTGAGCGCGGCCCGCAGGTCAGCATCGGTGGTGACGGCGACTTCCAGGTCGGACACCTTCAGGTGCACCCGGACGTCGTCCAGCGCGAAGACGTTCGTCGGGTCGGTCACGGCGACGAGCATCCGGCCGGTGTGCGGGTTGCGACCCAAGACCATGACGCCGTTGCGCTCGGCGACCGAACGTGGCAGCTGGCGGGCGACCGGGACGTCGACGCGCTCGCGCATCGGATCAACCACCGGCAGTTCGAGCGCGGCCGCCAGAGCCGTCGCCAACTGGCGCTCGGTGGCGTAACCCTCCTCGACCGCGAGGCGGCCGAGACGCTTGCGCTCCTGCCCGCGCTCCGACTGCGTGACCAGCAGGTGTTCAAGCTGAGCCTGGGTCAGAACACCCTGGTCCATGAGCACTTCGCCCAGCCGGCGCCGGCCAGCTGGACGCGCCTGCACTGGAATCTGCTCGGGCGACGGTCCGGTCGTCGGCAGGTCGACAGAAGAACTCACACACCACTATCGGCAGCTAGTGCCGCCAGGCAAAGCGTCCTATTGGTCCTGCGTGACCACGGCCGTCTGGTCAAGTCCGGTGATCCCGTCGGGCGAACCCTGAGAACGGTCGTTCTGCCCCCCTACGGGCACCCCTCCGAGCACCATGACCGGCCCGACGCCCGTCCTGCCACGCTTGGCCTCGTACATCGAACGGTCAGCTGCCCCGATCAGGGCCGCTGCAGGGGTCTCAGGGTGGGTCGTCACGGCGATGCCGATGCTGGAGCCGACGTTGAGCTCGAGCGGCGAACCGACGTTGACGTGGCCTGGCACGAGCGCCGGGTCGAGCGCGACGGGACCCGCGAGAACCGATCGCACCCGAGCCGCGACCCGGACGGCGTCTCCCGGAGAGTCCAACTCTGCGCAGAGCACGACGAACTCGTCGCCGCCCCAGCGGCAAAGCGTGTCCTGCGGGCGCAGGACCCGGCCGATACGCGCCGAGACCGCCGAGAGCACCCGATCGCCCGCCGGGTGACCGTAGTTGTCGTTGACGGCCTTGAACTCGTTGAGGTCGACGAAAAGCAGACCCACCGGTGCAATGCTGCGGCGCAGCAGCGCGAGGCTGCGGCGGAGCCGGTCACCGAGCAGCGCCCGGTTGGCTAGGCCGGTGAGGGGGTCAGTCAACGAGGTGGCGCGCAACTCGTCCAGGTGTTCGGTGATGTCCCAGCCCTCGAGCAGCAGGCCGCCGACACGCTCGTCATGCGCCATGTCGTGCGCGACCACGGCAATCGTGCGCCAGCTGCCGTTCGTGTGGCGAAGCCGTACCTGCAGCTGGCGGCTGCGGCCTCCGGGCGCGAGATCACGCACGACGCCGGCGAGCAAGGGCCGGTCAGCGGGATGCAGCAGCGCCGTCACCTTGTGTTCGGCCGGCTCCGCCGCCGATTCCCACCCGAGCGCACGCGCCGTTCCTGGGTTGGCATAGCGGATCGAAAGGTCGTCAGACACCACGTACAGCGTGCTGCCTCTCTCGACCAGCACGCGCGGGTCAGGCGCGATCATTGGATCGGTCATCCAACTCCCCCGTCGGATCGCGTCACTCGACCTCAGTCTCCCCGACGGACATGACCGTGCAGAGCGCCCGTTGGACGCACTAGGCGCCGCGCCGTCCGGCGCGACGCGCTAGTGCACTCGTGCACAGACTCTTGACCCAGTGCCGCCGTTGCTCACGCTCCGTATCTTAGAGATCCCGAAGCCTTCGCGCTTGCGAAGCGTTTGAAAGATCCTAACTGTGCCTCTGAACAGCACGAAGCCGGCACGTCATTAGTGACGCGCCGGCTCCGAGGTGTAACGGAGAGTGTGAAGTTAGACCGCCAGGGACAGATCCGAGGCTGCGGTCTCGAACGCGGGACGCTGGCTCGGGACGAGCGCGCGCCGGCGGGAGAGCCGGTCGGCGTAGCTGGAGCGGCTGGAAAGGGCGGCGGCGTAGGCGGCACGCCGGTTAGCGGCACGGCCGGTCTTGGGCTCGTGGTCGGCCGGAGCGTCGGAGTACTGCGCCGTGATGCCGGCCCGCATGAGGGCCAGCCCCTCCGAGCGCATCTGCGAGACGCGCGACTCGGTGACCCCGAGTTCTTCGGCCAGCTCGGCCGACGATCGGCCCTCGAGGAAGTAGCCGCTGACGACGGCCTGCAGCCGATCCGGGAGCAGCGCCAGCGCGTCGTGCAGGTAGGCCGCCCGCTCGCGCTCCTCGAGCTGCGTGGAGGGGTCGACGTAGACGGTCTCGACAAGACCGTCAGCGAGCGTGAGGGGGTCGCCGTCCTCTTCGCCGCAGGGGGCGTCGAGCGACAGGACCAGGGCGCGGTGCACGCGGCCCTGGAGTTCGTGCAGCTCACGGACCGGAACCTGCATCAACGAGGCGACCTCATCCGGGGTCGGGGTGCGACCGAGGCGGGTCAGCAGCTGGCTGTGGGCGTCCTCGACGCTACGGGCAGCAGCGCGCAGCGATCGGGGGGCGAAGTCGAGGGCACGGGCGGCGTCGACGATCGCGCCGCGGACCCGCATGGAGACCCAGCGCTCGAACGGGACACCGCGAGCCGGGTCGAACCGGTGGGCGGCCTCGACCAGACCGAGGGTGGCCGCCTGGGCCAGCTCCTCGCGGTCGGCGTGGCGCGGGTAGTGGGCCGCGACCTGGAACAGAACGTGCTGCACGAGCGGGAGGTTGCGCTCGATGAGCTCGGTCACCTCGTCACGACTCAGGGGGCTGGCCGCGAGGACGGTGTCCGACGCGGCACTCGGGGCATCGAGTACGACTGAAGCGTTCAAGGCGGGCTCCTGTGGCGGGGAAGTCGAACAGGTGGCGGGACAGCGGACGATCACTCGGCGGTCAGGAATTCCTGGCCGGCCGTGTGGGACAGCTACCGGTACGCAGTGCGGCAACGCGAAGCTTCGACCCGTGCAGATGGGATGTGACCAGTTGCACGAGGAGATCCCTTCAAGTCGTCCGACTGCGCTCGACCGCACCTGCATCGACCGAAAGGTGTCGAACCCTTGATGGCCTTTTGGCACTATCTTTTGAGGGCGCAGTTGGGCGATTTGTACGGTTTGGCGGCAATAGTCACGCCAGATGGACCCTGAACTAGTCCTTTTGGACTAGTCATGCGTGCCCGATAGAGATCAATCGACCGGGATCAGCGGTTGGTTGAGGAGCCTGAACGCAGACCACCCGAGCGGCGGGCGCCCGTTCAGGTGAGCATCCACCCACCCGGCTCAATCCAACGTCAGCCGAGGTCGGCGGGTGATTCGGCGCTCGGGGGCAGCGCTCGGTGGCAGCGCTCGGTGGCGCGCTCGGTGGCTCAGTCGCGGGTGAGCTTGCGGTAGACCACGCGGTGTGGACGCGCCGCCTCGAGGCCGAGACGCGCGACCTTGTTCTCCTCGTAGTCGGCGAAGTTCCCCTCGAACCAGAACCACTTCGCCGGGTCGTCCTCGTCACCCTCCCAGGCCAGGATGTGCGTGGCGACCCGGTCGAGGAACCACCGGTCGTGGCTGATGACGACGGCGCAGCCGGGAAACTCCAGGAGCGCGTCCTCGAGCGAGCGCAGGGTCTCGACGTCGAGGTCGTTGGTCGGCTCGTCGAGCAGCAGCAGATTGCCGCCGCGTTTGAGGGTCAGGGCGAGGTTCAGCCGGTTGCGCTCTCCGCCGGACAGCACGCCGACCGGCTTCTGCTGGTCAGGGCCCTTGAAGCCGAACGACGAGACGTAGGCCCGACTGGGCATTTCGAGCTTGCCCACCATGATGTGGTTCAGCCCGTCGGAGACGATCTCCCACACGTTCTTGTTCGGGTCCAGCGCCGAGCGGCTCTGGTCGACGTACGCAATATCGACCGTCGGCCCGATGATCAGCTGCCCTGCATCGGGCTCCTGCTGGCCGACGAGCATCGAGAACAGCGTGGTCTTGCCGACCCCGTTGGGACCGATGACGCCGACGATCCCGCCGCGCGGCAGGTTGAACGACAGGTCATGGATCAGCTGGCGGTCGCCGAAGCCCTTGTCGAGGTGAATGCCCTCGATCACCTGGCTACCGAGCCGCGGGCCCGGAGGAATGTGGATCTCCTCCCAGTCCATCGGCCGCACCCGGTCGGCCTCGGCGGCCAGTTCCTCGTAACGCGCGACGCGGGACTTGCTCTTCGCCTGGCGCGCCTTGGGGTTCGAACGCACCCACTCCAGCTCCTGGGCAAGGTGGCGCTGGCGCTTGGCGTCCTTGTTTCCCTCGATCTTCAAGCGCGACTGCTTGGTCTCGAGGTAAGTGGAGTAATTGCCCTCGTACGGGTAGGCGCGCCCGCGGTCGAGCTCGAGGATCCACTGGGCGACGTTGTCGAGGAAGTACCGGTCGTGGGTGACCGCCAGTACGGCGCCGGGGTACTTGGCGAGATGCTGCTCCAACCAGGCCACCGACTCGGCGTCGAGATGGTTGGTCGGCTCGTCGAGCAGCAGCAGATCGGGCTGCTGGAGCAGCAGCTTGCAGAGCGCGACCCGGCGACGTTCCCCGCCCGACAGCCTCGTGACGTCGGCGTCGCCCGCAGGCAGCCGGAGCGCGTCCATCGCCTGATCCAGCCGCGAATCCAGCTCCCAGGCGTCGTGCGCCTCGATGACGTCGATCAGCTCGGCCTGGCGCGCCAGCAACGTGTCGAAGTCGGCGTCGGGCGCCGCCATCTTCTCGTTGATCTCCTCGTACTCGGCGAGGACGTGACGGATCTCGGACACGGCGTCCTCGACGTTGCCTCGCACGTCCTTGTCCTCGTCGAGCGGGGGCTCCTGCAGCAGGATGCCGACCGAGTACTCGGGGCTCAGGATCGCGTCGCCGTTCGACGGGTGCTCGATCCCGGCCATCATCTTCAGCACCGTCGACTTGCCGGCCCCGTTGGGCCCGACCACACCGATCTTGGCGCCGGGGATGAACGCCAGCGTGACGTCATCGAGGATCACCTTGTCGCCGAGTGCTTTGCGCACCTTGCGCATCTGGAAGATGTACTGCGCCATGCCTCACAGCCTATGGGGCTCAGAGCGCCCGGTCGGGGCCGCGACCGCCTTACGTGACGGCGGGCTCAGCAACGACGGCGAGAGCCGGACCCGAGCCCTCCGCTGCGCCCGGCTGGTCAGCGTGATCCGGGCGCGCCGGACGAAGCAGCCGCGCCGCGGCGCGTCCGAGATCGGGACCGATCGCGTCGGCCTCCATCTCGCTCACGGTGTGCCGCACGCCCTGCTGATCCTCGTATGACCGCTGGCGCAGCCGGCCCAGGATGAGCACCCGATCGCCGCGCTCTAGCGTCGTCGCGGCGTTTTCGGCGAGCCGGCGCCAGCAACTGACGTCGAGGAACACCGTCTCACCGTCGCGCCACTCGGTCGTCGCGCGGTCGAACACCCGCGTACTGCTGGCGACCCGCATCCGAGTCCAGGGCACACCGGAGCGGCTGACGCCGGACTTCGGTGGGGCCGTGAGGTTTCCGGACAGCGTCAGATAGATCTCGCCGGCCATGGGGCTGCTCCAAGGGATCGTCGGGCGGTGGGCACGGACGGGATGTCCGTGCCACTCCGACGATGGCCATGGGAGGGGTAGCCGGCGCGCTTCGGCGACAAGCTGTGGATAGCGCGGGCTGATCTACGGGGCGCCGAGTGCCCGCCATCCGGCCAGGATCTCCGCGTCGCCCCCGGATTGCACGCCGGCGTCGTCGCCGCGTCCCCAGAGCAGCAGGAAGAGGTCCTCGGCACGACCGGACAGCGTTCCCTCTCCCGCGCCGGGCTCGCCGCAGGTCCAGACGTCACCGGTGTCGGTCGCCGTCACGCGCAGCTGCCCCGCTGGGGGGTCCTGCTTGTAATGCATGCGAGGAATCGTGACCTCGACGAACTCGCCGATGCCGTCGACCGCTACCGCGGTCTCGACCCGCGGCGGCTCGCCCACCGCGAGTTCGGCGTCGACCCGGTGCACCACCGTCTCCATCGCCTGCCGGCGTCGCCAGAAGGCCGCGGTGCGTGGGCGCGGCCCGAAGCCCCAGACCTCGACGTCCGGAGGGCAGCTGCCGAGGGCGTCGAGCAGGGTCTCCAGCCCGTTCTCGAGGTAGGGCTGCACCTCGCCGTCAGCCAGGTCGCTCGGCATGTCGTACGGGGCAGGCGCTTGCCGCCGCTCACGCACGATCTGCGCCGACCAGCTCCAGGTGGTGCCGATATGCGCCGCGAGCGCGCGCACGTCCCAGCCCGGGCAGGTGGGCACGGCTGCGGTCAGCGGGCCGTGCCGCACCGCGGAGATCAGCGCCGACCCCTCTGCGGCGATCAGATCGAGGTAGTCAAGAGCGGGAGAGCGATCCTGGCTGCTAGCCATGAGTCGAGAGACCTCCGTCCACTGGGATCACGGCACCGGTGAGGTACGCGCCGGCACGACTGGCGAGAAAGACAGCGACCCCGGCCACGTCCGAGGGCTCACCCGCGCGCCGCAGCGGGATCCGCTCGGATACGGCCGCAGCAGCCGGATCGTCCTCGAAGACGAAGGCCGTCATCTTGCTCGCGAAGAGCCCGGGCGCGATGGCGTTCACCGTGATGGTCGGGCACAGGCGCGACGCGAGCTGGCGGGTGAGCATGTGGATACCGGCCTTGGAGGCCGGGTAGGCGTAGTTCTCCCACTCCGGCACCATGATTCCCTCGATCGAGCCGATCATGATGACCCGCGCCGGATCGCCGGGAGCCGCCGCCTTTTCCAGCTGCGGCAGCAGTGCGCGGGTCAGGTGGAACGGGCCCTTGATGTTGGTCGAGAAGACCTTGTCGAACGCGGAGTCGGGGTACTCCATGAGCCCGGCACCCCAGGTCGCGCCCGCGTTGTTGACGAGGACGTGAAGTTCTGACTCGCGCTCGGCCACCTCGGCGGCGAGGGCGAGCGCACCGGCCTCGGTCGAGAGATCGGCCGGCAGCGCCGTCGCCCCGATCTCCTCGGCCGTCGCGCGAAGTTCGGACTCCTTGCGGCTGCTGATGTAGACCTTGGCGCCGCGTTCGAGGAAGCCGGTCGCGATCATCCGGCCGATGCCGCGCGAGCCGCCGGTCACCAGAACGGTCTTGGTGCTGACGTCGAAGAGCGAATCCACGACGCGGACCGTATGCGATAGGGCGAAGCGGCGCGGCGCCCGGTGCGCCAACGGGATCAGTAGAGGGCGACTTTGAGCAGGAGGACGGCCATGCCGAGCGCGCCGCAGATCAGCGTCTCGACCACCAGTGCGATACCCCGGGCACCGCTGCGGAAGGCGGCAGTTGCCCCCCAGGCGCCGAGCAGCCCGACCGTCAGCCACAGCGCGCTGATGACGGAGGTGTTCACCGACCCGTGAGCGAGGCGGACGATCTCGAAGAAGAGCACCGGGATCAATGAAGCCCGTAGCCAGGTCCAGTCCTGCGCGCCGGCGTGCAGGACCGAGGCCCAACCCGGCCGCCGTCGCGTCTTCACCTGCTCGCCGACCACGTCGGCGTAGACGTGCGCCGCCCAGTAGAGCACCAGTGCGCCCATGGCGGACCAGAAGATCGCCCCGCCGGTGACGCCCTTGTGGGCCTTGGCGGCCAGCAACACCCCGGCCAGGAGCGTGCCGTAGATGACGTCCGCGGTTTTGTCTTCGGGGTCGGCGAATCGACGCAGCCGGCGCAGCAGCCGGCGCCAGAGCCGCGGCGGCGATCCGGTGACGTCGGTTGTCACGACGTGGAGCCCCGTTGGTCGCTTGCCGCTCCGGGGACCGGTCCGTACGCCGCCCGCAGCACGACCGTGAGCGCCGTTCGCCGCTCCGGATCTTCCAGGGTGTCACCGAACGCCTGGCGCAGCTGCGTCATCCGGTAGCGCACGGTCTGAGGATGAACGTGCAGGGCCTGCGCCACGGCATTGCGCGCGCCGGCGTGCGCGAGCCAGGTGAGCAGGGTGACGGCCAGCCGTTCGCGCGCCGACTCGGGCACCGCCTCCAGCGGCGAGAGCAGCTGACGGCTGAGCCGCTCGAGCAATGCCGTATCCGCCCGCAGTACGAGATCCAGCAGGTGGTCGTCGACCAGGATCGGCTCGGCGTGCTGCCGGTCGCCGGCGACCTCGATCAACGACAGCGCTTCGGCTGCTGCCAGCGACTGGCGCACCTCCCGAGGCAGCACCAGCGAGCCGACCACCGCGGGTATCCCCTTCAAGCGCACGCGTAGCTGCGCGAGACCGAACTCCGCCGTACACGGCACGAGCGCGATGACGTCGTCGTCGCGGGGCCAGACCAACGCATCGGACGGCAACGGCACCTCGGCAACCTGCGGCGGGAGGATGACGGCCGCCAGGTGCTCGGGCAGCGGCCAGCGCGCGAGCACGGCCAGTTCCCTAAGCGTCTCCTCGTCGATCCCGGTGACGAGCAGGCGGGCCAGCTCCGCCCGGCGCCGGTCGCGCTCCCCCGCCCGCGCCGCCTGCTCCTCGGCGTATCCGCGCACGCTCAGCGCGGAAAGCCCGTCGATGTAGGTGAAAAGCAGCTCCGCGAGCTCCACGAGGACGGCCGGAGGCGCGCCGGCGCTGACGGCGAGATCTCCTACGGTGCGCCACGCGACGCGAGCGCCGACCCGATAGGCCGACAGCAACGCGTCGAGCCCCCGCCCCTGGCGCAGCTCGCCGCGTCCGAGTTCGAGGTAGAAGCTGCGGGGCAGGGTCGGCTGGCCGGGCTCTTCCAGCAGATCGATGAACGCGGCGAGGGCCCGCTCGACGCCCATCGTCAGGTTGCGCCCGAAGAGGCCCTCGATCGGGCGCGAGTATTCGGCGACCTCCTTGCCGACCGCCGCGTTGATGTCGGTCGCCAGGGATGGAAGGGCCTGGCGTAACCGCGCTGCCAGCAGCGGGTACACCTCACGGCCTTGTCCCGCGGGAACAACCACGGCTCCAACGTAGCGGCCGAGGGCCTTGCCAGACCCACAGCCCAACGGGCTCCGACGTCCCCGGTCGTGCGCACCCCGCCTTCTAAGCTGTCAGGCGACGGATTCGTGAGCTCGCGCGTCCGACCCCCTGTAGCTCAGCGGATAGAGCACCGGACTTCTAAGACGCTGGGGTAGAACGCACGTTCTGCAGCGTCAGCGGCTATCTTAGGCCCCGTGAGCTGCACAGACGGAGAAGCTGACCTTCATTGGAGGTCAGTGAATCCGTACAGGGATCGGTAAGCGTGACCTGCGGTTTGGTCACGGGCTGGACATGGAGTTGGACATGGAATGGTCACAGCGATCATGGAACTGGAACAGGAGTGGGACGTGGGTAAAGACCTGAACGGCAAGGAACTGGGAGCGGGCTTCCAGCAGCTCCCGAGCGGCAAATACCGCTGGCGGTATGGCGTCAGGGGCGAGGGCAGACAAAGCATCACCGCCAGAACAATGAAGGAGCTGCGAGAAGCGGTCCGAGCTATTGAGACCGAGATTGAAATGGGAACTTGGTCCTCATCCCGTCGCGGCGAGATAAAGCTCGACCCTTGGTTTAAGGAGTGGCTGACAAAGCACACCGCGAAGGTCACCACCAAGGCTTTCTACGCCGAAAAGTACCGGCTCTACATCAAGCCATATCTGAGCAACCATCGGCTGATTGACCTGACGCCGTACGCCATTAACAGTTGGCTTGGGAAGCTGGATCAAGCGGGCGTTTCCCGCGCTGCTAAGAAGCAGGCACACCAGACCCTTTCCGCTTGCCTCGGCGTAAAAGGCGCAGAGGGCGACCGGCGCCTTCCGCAGGGAAATCCGTGCCGTCTGGCAAGGTGCGCCGCACCCAAGACTGAGGCGTGGACGCGCATTGGTGAGGCTGATTTCCAGCGCCTGCTGGAAGCCACGTCCGAGCGTTACCGGCCGATGCTCGCGGTCATGTGGGAACTGGCCCTGCGCTTCGGTGAGGTCAGCGCGCTGCGGCGCCGTGACGTCAACCTGCTGCACCGCCAGCTGACCGTTGTGGTCGGCACGAAGCTGGTCAAGGCTGACCCGGATTACGGGATTGAGGCTCAGCGCGTCGTGCAGTCACCCAAGGGCGGCGAGACCCGGACGATCCCTGTTGTGCCAGAACGTGCGTTCCGCGTCCTGGAGGAGCAGCTGGCAAAGCCCGGCAGTCCTGACGACCTGCTGTTCCCAAGCCCCCGGCGCAGCGGCAAGTCGACGCTGACCTGGGACGATGTGTTGGAGATCCGCGCAAGCGACGCTTCGGCACGCGAGCTGGCGACCAAGTTCGGAGTGCTCACCCAGACGGTGACCCGCATCCGTACCGGGGAGGCGTGGGCCACTCCCCCGCAAGGCGACCGGTACATCAAGCACAACAACTGGCACAAGCGCATCTGGACGCCTGCGACGGTTAAGGCTGGGCTGGCTCCGCTACGCCCGCACGACCTACGGCACTCGGCAGCAACCCGGCTGATCGAGCAGGGTCTGAGCATCTACGACGTGCAGATGATCCTTGGCCACGAGAGTTCGGACACGACCAAGCTGTACGTGCACCTCGACTCTGACGGTCTCGCGGATCGCTGGAAGAAGGCGGTCGGCCAATAGCCCGAGCACGCAGAAGCCCCCCTGGCGAAGTCGCCAGGGGGGGCTTCCTGCTGCCGAGGGTCACTCGGTGGGCATCGGCGCCCCGCTGGCGCTCACCGCGCCGCTGTCAGCCGCCGTGGACGCCGCAGCCGAGGCGTCAGCTCCGGTGCTGATATTCCCCGGACCCGCACCCACAGCCCCGGTGTCAGTGCCCGCAGCCGCGGTCGTGTCAACGCTGCCGGTGGGTGCGCTGCCGCTGGTGTCGCCGGAGGGCGGCAGCGGGCCGCTGGCGCCACCGTCGACCGGAGCCGGGCCGGTGGCGCTGGAGTCCGCGGCGGTCGAGCCGGCGCTCGCGTCGGTGCCGGTGGAGCTGGCGATCGGCTGCGACGGGTCGCTCGGCACGGTCGGGACCGTAACGGGCGTTCCCGGGTCGGCGGCCTGCGACGGCGCCATCTGCGCGATGGCAGCGGCGTCGGCGCTGATCTTGTCAGCCGAGGAGCGGACGACCTGCTGCAGCGAAGCGAGGTCGGTCGCCGCAGCAGCCTCACTGGCGAGGTTCTGGGCCTGGGTGTCGAGACGGGCGGACAGGCCCGCCATCGCCGTGTCCAGGTCGCCAAGGGCGGCTGCGATGTAGTCGGACTCAGCACTCATGTTCTGTTCGATCCTCTCGGAGGTCCGCACGAGCCGCTCCAGCAGCTGCCGATCTGACAGCAAGCTGAGGTCGGTGACGTTGTCGAGCAGCGTCGTGTCAGCGATGGTCACGGCTGAGTTGTCGTCGCCAGGCCGGCGGAATCTCACTCGCGCCGGACGCCGGCGTCGCCTCGAGCTCACCCCGGAAACGCGCGTCTGACGGGAACGGGCGTTGCGGCGCTGGATCTCGTCGATCTCAGCGTCCGGCCAGAAAGTGGCTACAGGTTGGCGCCACTACCGCCCCGCGTCAGGTTCTCGCCCCACAGGTCGTTGTACCTGCGGCGCTCACTGGCCAGATGCTCGTCGGGCAGGTGGGGGTGGGTCGTCAGCTTCCACTCGCCGAGAGTGATGGTCGCCCCGCAGTCCAGGCAGACGCCGTGCGTGAGGAAGCCGACCCCGTCGTCTGGGGACGGGTTCTTGTCGAAGTAGCGGGTGTGCGTGCACACCTGGTGATGCACCCGATGATCGTCGTGGGCGTAGGGGCGGGTGTTGTCCCGCTCGTGGTGTAGCTGGCCCAGCTTCACCGGCATGTTCGGCATGGTCACTCCTACTCAACCTGGCCGAAGTAGGCCAGGGACGGCGAGGACGCAGAGCTGATGTTCAGGTTGCAGGCGTTTACCGAGTTGCACTGCGCCTTCACGGTGTAGCCGCCGCCGGGAAGGATCACAGCGACCGGACAGGAAAACGTGACGCCGACCGCGCTGTCAGTCATGGCGAGCACCGTGCCGCCGGACGTGATCCAGCGCATGTACTTCTGGCAGATCACCGAAAACGAACCGGTGGCGATGCCGGAGTAGAAGCCCGCGACCTGCGAGGTGAAGTTCGGGGACGAGTACATCGAACCGTCGTCTGGCGTGAGCGTGCTCTGGATGTTGTTGAACGGCAGGTCGGTGTAGGAATTCGCCGCCATCGCAGCGACAACGGACGTGCGCGCGACCTGGACGTAGTCGGTGCCGCGCAGCGCCCCGGCGCCCACCTGGAGGGCCGTCATATGCGCCGAGTGCACATGGTCGTCCCGGCTGGCGTTGGCGCTCGTACCGGCAGAGGCGGCGCCGAGCGGCTGAGGTGTCGCGGACGACAGCGGCGGCTCGGGACCGCGGATGTTGCCCGTCTTGGTCCAGGCCATGGCCTAGCTCAGCGTGTAGACGTCGCCGGTGGACTGGTCGAGGTACTGGTCGCCGGCGACGCTGCCGGCCGTGTTGCCCCCGGTGGGAACGCCCGTTCCTATGTACCAGTTCGAGCCGCGCGCTCCGGTCGGGCCGGTGTTTCCCTGCGCGCCCTGGTTACCCTGCGGACCCTGGTTGCCCTGCGGCCCCTGCGGTCCCACCGCGCCCTCGATCGCCAGGATCTGCCAGCCGGCGGTGGTCGTCGTGACGCTACCGGCGGCGTCGTTGGTCGGCGGGGTGACGTCACCCGCACCGTGCGCGGCGGTGGCAAAGAAGGTCGAGCCGTTGTAGCCCACTGAGTCGTTGACCGCGTAGACCGTGCCGCCTACCCACGCCCCACGCCAGTTCAGCCCGGCAGGCCCCGCCGGACCGGCTGCGCCTGCCGGACCCTGGATGCCCTGCGCGCCCGCCGGGCCTTGGATGCCCTGCGGCCCGCGGATGTTTCCGGCGACGTTCCAACCCATCAGCTACTCCTTCTCACGACAGCACATATAGGTCGCCGGTCAGCTCATCGACGTACTCGTCACCCGGCGCAGCTCCGATCACGACGACGGGCGGCCCGTCCCCGTACCAGCGGTTGTGGCCGACCGGACCTTGCGGCCCTTGCGGGCCAGCGGCTCCCTGCGAGCCCTGCGGGCCCTGCGATCCGGGCGGGCCGGCAACGCCCGTTTCGGCGACAACGATCTGCGCCGGCGCGTCGTCGGTGACCACCACGGTCTCGGGCTCGAGCGGCACCTCGATCGCGTCAACGTCCGTTTCGGTGACGGTGACCGTCTGGGCCGCCGGCTGGTCGACGATCGTGATGGTGTCCTCATCCTGGGCGACGACCTGCACGCCCGGCGAGCCGCTGTCGTCCAGAACCACCGTGTCTGCAGGCGTTTCGACGGTGAGCAGCGAGCCGTCGCCCGTGCTCACCACTTCGGTCATGACGACCCCGGCTGAGTCACGGACAGGTCGTTGGTGACCGCGCCCTCCAGGACCCGGCGCTCGTCGTCACCGGGGAAGGTCACGTACAGGTCGTAGACGCCCTTCTTGCCGGTGATCGCGCGAGTCTGGGCGGCGGTAATGACGATGTCGATGGTGCCGGCCACTCCCCCGAGCGTGATGCCGGCGGTGTCGGTCAGGTCGACCAGGACGGTGCCGCCGATGCGGTCGCGGATCTGCATGTGGGCGGCGCACCCAGTCAAGTCCTTGAGCGGCCCCTGCGTCCCGGCGGGGCTTCCTGTGGGCGGCGGGTCGTACCAGGTGAGCTGCCGACGCCAGGTAGCGCCTTGCTCGATTGCGATGTTCAGAGTGCCTGCGGCCACGGTGGAGGTCTCGGCCTGGCGTGGCCGGAAACGAACCGGCGGCACAGACATCGCGGCGCCCCGGTGGAAGTCCACACCAGGGCGCCGCGTCTGCGCTATCTCCCCCGAGAAGCACCTGCAGCCTAACGCACGTTCCCCCGCGGGTGTGACAAAGCACCGGCGTTCCGGGTCCATCGCAGCAGCTGGAAGCCGGTGATCCCAGTAGTGATCGTGAGCTGCTGGAGGATCGGTCGCCAGAGCCGCTTGTTGCCGTGGACGGTGTGCAGATGGTGCTTCCAGTCGAGCGTGATCAGGTTGCCTGCATGGTTTCCGCCACCACCGGAGCGGTAGTCGATGTGATGCAGGTGCGGGATCTCGACGTACCGGCCGCACACCCGGCAGCAGTGTCCGTCGCGTTCCAGGACGAACTCGCGCATCGCCGCCGGCGCCAGCAAGCCCTCGGGCTCGAACGCCCGTTGCGGTGCAGTCACTCGTCGATCAGTGGCACTTGTGCCACCTGTCCAGCGCGTCGACCGCGAGCAGCTCGGGCACGACGGTGCTGGAGTATCGGCCGGTCGTGGCGAACACCATGACGTCGATCGCCGCCCAATACTTGAGCCGGCCCGGCAGGTGCCTGGCGAGCACCCCGGCCACGTCGTCCTTGAACCGGCCCGGGTCACGGCGCCAGTCGCGCAGCCGCTCCCGCTTCCACCACATGGTCGTCTTGAACTCGTCCCAGCTGTCGGCACGGGCCTCCCGGTGCGCCGCGGCGTGCGAGTAGCGCGTCACGAGACCACCGTCCCGGCGGCAATGCGGTCCTCGGTCAGCCGCCGGTACATGTCGGCGGGGGTCTCCGGGGTCAGGTGCAGCGAGCGCACCAGCTTCTCGTAGATCCGCCCGGCGTGGTTGCGCACCTGCCAGTCGGGGTGCCGGTAGGCCACGACCTCGTAGCAGTGCATGAGGTGGGAGTACCAGTGCACCGGGTAGTGGCCCAGCGCGCTGGCCTTCCAGTCCTTCGGCGGCTCAGGCTGAAAGAACGCGCCGGGCTCGAAGCCGATCTCGCGCGGGTCGGCGGGGTTCAGGAAGCAGTAGCGCAGGTAGCCGACGAGCTGGCGCTCGGTCGACTCGAGCGGGAGCTTCGGGGTGACGTCGCAGCCGCGAACGCCCATTAGCAGCGTGCCCTGCTCGCGCAGCGGCAGCTCCATCACCCAGTCCTGGAGAACGCTGGCCATCAGTTCACCCGCCCGCGGAGCGCGTGCAGCTGACGCGCCTCCTCCAGCGGCACGATCGCCCAGCCCGCGTAGTACAGCGCGGTGTAGGCAGCCAGCGGGGCGCAGATGCAGTGATCCCCCGGGCAGACGCCCTGCCTGGTGATGTGCCTGGCGACGCTCTCCATGAAGTCGTTGCCGAGCGTATCGATCAGCTGGTGCATCAGCAGCTGGAAATCCTGGTCCAGCGGCTGTCCGGTGACGTGGACGATCAGCTCCGCGTTGGTGTCGAAGGACTGACCGCAGATGCAGGTCGGCCGGCCCTCCTCCCTGACCACCGCATGTTCCGTGCTGGCCTCAGCCATCCTCATCTCCTTCGTCGTCAAGGTCGGCAACGGGCGTTGCGGCGACCGGGTCGGTCTCCAGGAAGTCGCCGTAGGCGTCCTCCAGCAGCTCTTTGGCTGCGTCCTCCAGCGCGTCGATCTCGTCGGCGTACGCGGGGCTGCGCAGCACCACGATCTGGTGGGTCTGCATCACCAGGCCCTTGTTGCGGATGTCCTGGTCGGGGTCCATGAACGTGATCACGATGCGGTCGTCGTCGAACTCGACGCCGCCGATCTGCCTCATGGCCCCAGCACCCGGTTCCCGCGAGCGACGCCGTCGTCGTTCGGGTCGGACGGGTCCCATGGCTGGAAACTGACGTCCATCGGCGACACGTAGGACACGACGATGAGCCGGCCCTCTTTGTCGAAGTCGTGCTTCTGGCCCACGACGCGGCCCTCGAAGTGCAGGCTGACGATGTCGTCCAGCTGCAGCGGCTTGTCGCCCTTCGCGTCGGCGCAGGGCATCATCCGCAACCCCTTGAACGCGAGCTTGAACTCGTCGATGGGCTTGCCCTGGTACGTGAACTCGTCAGCAGGCATTGGGTTTTCTCCACGGTCGCTTCGGGTGGGTGCGTTGACAGGTGCGGCAGATCGACCAGATGCGAGTACCGGCAAGGCGGTAGGTGGCGCGCTCTGCGGGGTTGGCTTCGCGGCAGTTCTCGAAGCAGCAGTCCTGGGGAAGCCGGCCCTCGGTCATGAGCGCGGAAGCAGGCTGGCCGGTCCGGCAGGTGAAGCACAGCAGGTCGACGGTCGGCGTCCCGCAGGTGTCCTCCATGCGGCGGTCACACCGGGAGCAGCCGTGCGCGTGCAGCTTGTTCGCCAGGCTGGGCATCCGGGTGGCGGTGGCGTGCCTCACCGCTCGCCCAGCGCCGCCTGGCGCTCCTCCTGCAGCAGTTCGACCTGCTCCAGCTGCCAGACGATCCGGCCACCTTCGGGCAGCACGACCTCGACCAGCATCGCCTCGAGGAGCAGCCGTTTGGGGCAGCTGACTCGCAACGCACGTTCTGAGACAGGCAGGTCGACGAGGTCGACGAGCTCGGTGAACGGGTCGATCGCCGCCTTCGCGCCGATGTGCAGGTCAACCTCATGCACGTCGGGGTTGGCGAGCTGGTGCGGGTCGACCTCCAGCACCGCGCCGTCGACCTCGACGTAGAGCGGGCTCCACGTCGCGTCGCGGACGTACTCCAGCGGCCATAGCGGCTGACTGCTCAGCAGCATTCGCGGGCGAAGGTCAGGTAGCCAGGTCACGAGTCCTCCGGCGGCTTCGAGTAACGGGCGTTGATCTGTGCCAGGCCGCGGTTCATCCGCAGCAGCAACGCGAGCAGAAGCAGGTACGCGCCGATGCAGATGAGGGCGACGATCACTGCGCTTTCCGGGTACTGACGTACACGCTCTTGCCGTGCACGATCGCGTCGTACATGTCCCGCGCCCAGCGGGCATCGGCGAGCGCAGTGTGGGCGTCGGTGTACCGGGGCGCCCCGACCACGTTGGACAGCACGTAGGAGTCCCAGCCGCGTTCGGTCATGATCCGGTCGAGCTGGCGCCTGCGGCCGGCAACCCAGCCGATGGCCATGGCTTCGACGTCGATGACGTGGTAGTGCCAAGCGGGGCACCGGCCGTACTCGCGGAGCATGGTTTCCAGCCGCTCGGTGTCGAACGACGGCACCGCGCCGACGATGTGCCGGCCTGCGGTCAGGTACGCGATCTCCCACAGCGCCTGCTCCACCGCCGGGGTGTCCTGCTCGACGCCGTCGATCCAGTAGCGGGCGTGGGTGATGCCGACAGGCAGGTCCTCGCTGCGGGCGTAGTAGCCGTTGAGCCGCAGCGCGGTCGGGTCGGCGTCGGCGAGGCGCCGGCCGGGGTTGAACGTCCAGCGGTGCTCGGTGTCGACGTCGTCGCGGACGATCAGGCCCACCTCGTAGATCGGGTGGTTGACGTGGTCCAGGCCGAGCGTCTCGGTGTCTAGGAAGGCAAGCTGCATGGGTCTATCTCCTCGGGGCTGTACTCGGGGCAGTCGGACGCAGCGAGCCGCTCGGAGAGGATCGGCTCGTTGTAGAGCAGGCAATGCGTTTCGCCGTACGGGTAGGTGACGTGGCGGCAGGCATGGCACGTCGGGCCGGTTTCCGGGGGTGCGAGCACGTCGGGAACGGCGCGCAGCCCTGCAGGTTCGGGCTGCGGTCCTCGGACGCAGTACGAGTAGCCGGGATGCTTCGGGTCGGGCTGACAGCGCCCCGGTGCGTAGGGGTCGCCGCACACCCCGCAGGCGTTCACTGGCCGCGCTCCTGACGCCACTCCTGGAGCACGACCGCTCGGGCCTTGCCGCGCGCCCGGATCAGCCGCGCGACCCAGCTCGTGTCGCCGTACAACGCACGTTCTGCGTCGATGGCGGACGCGATCTCGGTGTCCAGGTCGCTCGGGCGGTCAGCGTCGTCCTTGCGCTTCTCTGCGCGGGCGGCGGGCAGCAAGTACGGCAGGCCCTCGACGTTGCGGATCAGCTTGTTGTGCCGGCAGGCGTAGTCGACCACGAGCTTCACGTCGTCGGAGGACATGCGGTGCTTGTCCATGACCTTGTTCAGCCGGACGTTGGCGACCTTGCGGTCCGCACCGTAGCCGACGTCGATGCCGAGCCGTTTGTGCAGCAGTTCCAGCAGGTTCGGCGCCTTCTTGCTCATGGCATGTGTCCGATGACGAGGCTGACCACCAGCAGCGCCACGGCGACCGCGCCGAGGTAGATGATCAGCGCCCTGCCCGCCGGGTCGGCCCACACGCCGCGCAGGTCACACTCCAGCCGGCTCACGGGATGTCTCGCTCGCTGGTGCCGTGCAGGTTGTACGCCTCGGGCGGGATGCGCTCCAGATCCGCGTCCAGGACCGCCTGGCCGTGGACGAGGTAGACCTTCCCCCACGGCAGCTGGTCGTCAATGACGAGCGCGACGCCTTGAGTGGGTTCCACGGGCGCGGCCGGGTGGGCGACAATGACCGTTCCGGTGATGGCGAGTCGGACGGTCTCGACGACGTCGTCGCGGGCCTCGGCGTCGAGGGTGTCCAGGTTCGGCATCATGCGACCACCTGCAGATGCGGCTGTGCGTGGGCCGGGTAGATGTCGTCGTAGGTCTCGCCGTGGAAGGTGCGGGAGTTCTCCTCCATCAGCAGCCTGCGCTGGCGGTCGGTGAGGTCGTACGGGTCAGCCATCACCAGCGACGCAGGGCCGAACTTGAGGTCGATCGTGCGGCCGGTGCCGCCGTGCCGGGACTTGAGGAGCCCCATCCGCACCAGACCATCAGGCACGGAACGGGCGTTCTCGTCCTTGATTGCCAGCTCCGGGCGGTAGATCGAGGGCAGGAAATCGGCGGTTTCCTCGATCACGCCCGAGTCGCGGGCGTCGTCGAGGTCGAGCGGCCTGCCATCCTCCGCGCCGCGGTTGACCTGACCGGGGCTGATCACCACCAGCTTCTCGGCCTTGGCGACGCCCTTGAGCGCCATCGCGGCGGCGCTGGTGCGTTCGTACGAGTCGCCCTTGAAGCCGCGGGCGTAGTACCCGAGGTAGTCGACGTGCATGACCCGGGGCCGCACCCCGAGGTCGTCGGAGAATTCCTCGCACAGCACTGACAGTTCGCCTTCGCCGAGCCGGTTCTCGTCAACGATGCGCAGCTTCGAGAACGCCTCGGACGCCTCGTGGATGTCAGCCATCGGGTGGAAGAAGCGGTAGATGCGGCGCAGCCGGTCGTAGACCTCCTCGGCGGTCATTTCCAGCGAGACGAACAGCTGCGGCTCGTGGCGCAGGTTGTACGCCACGTTGCAGAGGAAGATCGTTTTGCCGGTGCCGGTCTTGGCGAGCGGGATCACCAGCTGGCCGGGGACCATGCCGCCGGTGATGAGATCCAGGCTGCGGATGCCGAGCTTGATGCGCCCGACCGTGTCCTGCATCTTGCGCCAGCTGGCAGCCGCGTCGGCGTAGGAATGCAGCCGGCTGCCGGATGCTGCGACGAACAGCTGCCGCGCCTCGCGCCACGTCCAGCCCTGGCGGGCCATCAGCTCGGTCCAGTCCCGCTTGGGCAGGCCCTCGGGCATCTCCACGATGCGGGCCTTCTGGCCGATCATTTCCTTGAGCCGGATCGCTGCCTTGCGGCCGGTGTCGTCGGGGTCGAGCGCCACGTAAACGCGCTTGGCGCGGGAGAACAGCCGCACCCACTCCTGGGGAAAGACGTGCGCGCCGGGGATGCCGACCACGCCCATCGCTCGGGCCTTCGCGTCCGGGGAGAGCGCGAGCTTCGCCTTGAGCGTGTCCCGGTCGAACTCGCCTTCGGTGATCACCACCTCGGCGGCGTCGGCCAGGTCGTCGATGCCGTAGAGCCGGTTGTCCTTGCCTGGACTGGTGCGGTACTTGCCGCCGAGCTTCTTGGCGCGCAGCGCAACGACCGTTCCGCGCACGACGTACGGGATGATCAGGTCGTCCCGGAAGAAGTCCTGACCGGCGTGGTCGAGCAGGCCGGCGTTGTTGATGTCCTCCATCCGGTGGCCGCGGTCGAGTAGGTAGCCCTTGATCGACCAGCTGCCGTCAGCCCAGCCGTAGCCCCTTTCGACCACCGTCTCCGCGGACAGTCCGCGGCCCGGTCCCCATTGGGTGTCCCCCGCTGTCAGCAGGTAGGTCATGATGTCGTCGCGGTTGCCCAGCTGCTCCTGGCAGAAGGTGAGCGCGTCGGCCAACGCCCGTTGCGCTGCCCCGGCGTCCTTGCCCGGCAGCGCCTGCGGGGCTTCATCGCCGAAGTGCCGCATGAGGGTGCGGACGTTGCCGCGCGCCTCGCAGCGGAAGCAGAAGTACAGGCCCTCGACCGTGTTGATGTAGAGCTTCCCGCGGCCTTTCGGGTTCTGGTCGGGGCAGAACCAGCAGTGGGCGGTGATCTCATCCCCGCCGCCGCGGTAGGTGGTGATGCCCTTGCCGGCAAGGTAGGTCGGCAGATCCAACGGCTCCATGACGGGTCCTTTCAGAGCGACCAGCCGACCGGCTGCTCATCTACCGGCAGCTGGTCGACGGCTCGGGTGAGGTTGCGGGCGGCGTGCGCGACCAGCTCGTCGCAGTAGGTCAGCTCGTCGGCGCGGTGCGGGTCGTCGGCCGGCAGGTGCTCGGCGCTGAGCCGCCGAAGCACCCGCCCGACGAGCTGCTCCCGCGCTTCGTGCTCACGGGCGACAGCCATCAGAACGGCGGTTGGCTGGAAGCGGCCATGTTCTGCTGGTCGGGGTAGACCTGCGTAACCTCAGCGATCGTCTTTTCGCCGTTGCGACCGTTGAAGCTGCGGTGGCTGACCTCGAATGTGCAGAACATGCCGAGGTACTGGTCGGTGTTGACCTTCTCGCCCTTCTGCAGCTCACGGCCGAGCAGGGCGCTGATGATGTTGTGGTTGTCGCTGCCCGGATACAGCTCGGGGAAGGTCTCGATCTTGGCCGAGGACCCGGCGTAGTCGCCGTCCGTCACCTGAAAGGTCCACGACCACTTCTTCTTGGTCACCCGCTGGCCGGTGTACTTGTCGTCCCAGCTGCGGTCGACGTCCGTGCAGGCGCTCAGCACGCCGCGAAAGAGCGTGTCCTCGGGGAGGAGCTGCTGGTCACCGACAATTCCTTGTGGCATAAGGGTTTCTCCTGTTTCTGTTTCAGGCCGCGTGCGCGGTCAGGGTGTTGTTCTTGGCCTTGGGGAAGCACTCGTCGCAAAGGCGCACCCGCCAGCGGACGAACGCCAGCTCGGCCCGGTCCTTGTCTGCGATGTCGAGCGTGGAGAGGTCCTTGCCGCAGCCGTCGAACTTGCGGGTCTCGAGCCCGTCACCGCATACCGGACCCGCCGCTGCGGATGGTGCGGTATGTGCGGGCACTAGAGAGGGATCGGCCTGCTGGACGTCGCTTACGACGTCGCCGGTGATCCCTCCCTCGGCGAGTGCGGACACAGCCTGATCGGTCGTGTCGCCGGCGGCCGCGGCTTCCTCCGGCTCTTGTGCCGCAACGGACGTTGCGGTGTCAGATGTGGCGGTTTCGGGCACCGGCGGCTGCTCGACTGGCTGCTCTGGGGCTGCAGACTCCGCGGGCGCAGCCGCCGGTGTGCTCGGCGGATTTGCTGGTGCCGATGTGGCGCCACTTGCCGGCGGGGCCGCTGCCTGCGCCTTCGCCGGCTGCGCCTTGGCGGGCTGAGCCTTGGCCGCCGTCTTGCGGGGTGCAGCCTTCTTGGGGGCGGCGGCGTCCTGCGCCTGCTGCGCGGTGACGGTCGGACCACCCTGCGGAAGCGGCGGGGCCGGCGTGCTGGTGGCCGGCTGCTCGACAGGCACTTCCACCTGGCGGGCGGTGGACTCCGGCAGGTTGTCGAGCCGGTTGCCGGCCAGGAAGATCGGCTCCCAGATGCGCTGGAAGTCGTCCTCGGTGAAGTCGACGTCGGTGTACGTGCCGAGCTGGCCAGAGCAGTCCTTGAGGATCGGGTGCCGTTCGTCCTGGACCCACTGGATGCGGCGGCGCAACACCTTCTGCCGGTTGGGGTCTGCACCCTCCACCGACCAGTAGGACTCCATGTAGCCGACCAGGTCGAACTCGGCTGCGATCTGGTCGCGGATGTCGCCCTTGAGGTGCGGCTTCTGCTTGACGACCTTGTCGTCACCGTCGCCCTCGGTGACGTCCTTGACGTGCAGGTTGATCACGCCGCCGGGAATGTCCGTCCAGTTGATGCCGGCGTTGCCGTCGTTGGTGCTGGTGTCCACCGTCAGGTTTTGGACCGCCGGGACAGCGTCGGAGGTGGCCGGCTGGCCGGTGACGAAGGCGATTCCCCACTGCACCGCCAGCTGGGTCGGAGTGGCGCCGGCGTAGTGCGGCGTGACCCGCAACGACAGCCGGGTCCACTTCGGCAGGAACTGTGAAGGGAACACAAGGCCGGCGTCGAGCGTGCCGTCCTCCCGCACGATCGCGGTGAGCTTCTTGGGCGCTGCCAGCGGGGTCGTGACCGTGTACTCAAAGACCAGCTCGACCTCGACCTGGTCGCCGGCGGCAAAGCCCGAGCCGACCAGCTCGGCGAACAAGCTGTAGACGCCATCGGTGAAGATCCCCAGCTCGTCCGCCGCAGAGGTGTCAACCGCGCCGACGATGTTGACGTCATGGCCGGTCTGCAAAACGCCGTAGTACATGAAACGCACCGGGATCGCCGTGCCGCTGGCGGGAATCGCCAGGTCCTCCGGGCCCCCGCCGCTCGAGCACCAGCTGTTAACCGCAGTCGCACTTCCCGTTCCGCCGCCACCACTGTCGTCGTCGGCGACCGCGACGCTCGGACGCAGCGTGGTACTGATCGTCAGCGGAGCGCCTTCGAGCAACGGCGTGCCGGTGTCGACGTAGGTGGTCGGGAGCGGCTGGCCCAGCCCGGGAACGGCGACCTCAGCCACCAACGCGGTGGTGCCGTAGTTGCCGCTCGCGGTGCTGCGGTAGAGCCTCCAGCGCTTCACGTCAGACGGCAGCACGCCGACGATGCCCGGGTCCGGGACGGTGACGGTGACGGCGTTGGTGCCGATGCCCACCAGGCCGGACGGCGGCTGTGTCGCCGGGTCGGTCAGGCAGCTGCCGGTCGGGATGCCGGTGTCGTCGAAGTTCGCGCCTGTAACGCCCGTTGCAACCTTGGTCCAGCCGGCGTCGGTCATCGCCTGACGCCACACATTGAAGGCGGTGGCCCCGGCGGGAAGCGCTGGCAGTCCGACATGGACCACGTTCTGACCGGCGGCGACGGTGATGATCGCCGGCGGGCCGAGCGCCGATTCGCCGGCAGTGGTCTGGACGGTGAGCGCGTAGTAGTACGTGCCCGTCGGCAAGGTGTCGCCAGTTGCGGTGTCGCCGGTCGGGTTCGGTGGCTCGGTGGAGCTGGCGGTCGCTGCGAGCGAGACGGACAGCTCGGCGCTGGCGGCGGTCTCCAGGCCGAACTGGTCGATGTAGGACGCCTGGTAGTACAGGGTTTGGCCGTTGGCGAGGGTGCCGCCGGTTGTGGCCACTGTGGCGGTCGGCGCCGCAGTCGGATCGGCGAGCGCACCGGGCGTTGCGCCGCCGGAGTGGTCGTGGAGCTCCAGCGCGGCGAGGATCGCGTCCAAAGTCTGGAGGTCCCAAGGGATCTCGGTAGCGTCGAGCCCGAACCGCTGCGTGGACATGGTGATTACCTCGGCGTCAGGAGAAGGAATACGTCGCGCCGCCCGGCACAACGAGGAGCGCGACCGGCTCGGGGTTTGGGTCGGTGACGGTGACCCGGGCCGACACGGTCAGGTCGATCGGTGGGTAGGTCGCCGACGTGGGCACCCCGTTGATGGACGGCTGGCCGGTCTGCGTAGGTGCCGTGAAGTGCACGGTGACCGTGTAGGTGCCGGGGAGGTCGTAGGTGTGGGTGATGCCGTGTCCCGGGATGGGATGCCAGGTGACGGTGCGGGAGGTGGAGCTGTCGCCCCAGTCCGCGTGCGTCCCGTCGCCCCAGTCGATGTGCGTCTGGCCGAAGGCGATCTGCTCGCCTGCGGTGGTTTCAGAGAAGGTGTACTCGGCGTCGAGGGTCACGGTCAGCGGTAGCGGCCCGGTGACGTCAGTGGGCTGCGTCCACTGGCTGTAGTCCGAATTGGCGGGGTTGAGCGAGAGCCGAAGGGTGTTGACACCCGGGTCGGTGACCATCAGCTGTCCCTGGTGATCGTGTCGTAGTTGACGTCACGGAAGGCGGTGCCCTCGAAGCACAGGTGGTGCTCCAGCACGTAGCCGCGGGCTGCCTGCGGCAGGTTCACGAGGGTGATGCCGATGACGGTGGTCACTGCGACGTAGACGTAGGCGCCGGTGTAGTACCCGCGGTCGTCGGTGACCCAGCGGTAAACGCCCGTTGTGACGACGGGCAGTGCGCTGTCGACCGGGGTGCTCTGCAGGACCACGCCTGAGGTGAAGGTCGGCTGGTTGGCGAAGGTGAGCTGGAAGGTCAGCGGGCTCAGCGGCCGGTTGTTGCCCATGCCGACCGAGCTGAGCGTGTGGCGGGAGCGCCCAATGCGACCGGCGTTGTTCTTGGCGTCGTTGATGGCCTGCTGGGCGGCGGCCAGGTCCTCGTAGACCCGCAAATGGTCGGCGCTGGCGTACAGCGCCTGCGTGGGCGGCGGGCTGCTCATGACAGGACCACTGGCGGGAAGCCGTTGTAGACGCCGTCTCGGCGGCCGTAGTCGGAGGCGTCCAGGAACGCCTTGACGTCGCCGGACATGTTGCCGTACTGGTCGATGATCCAGTCGTCGCCGGGGCGCACGCCGAGCCATTGGCTGGTGACCGTGAACACGTACTCGCCGGTCATGTGGTCGAGCTTCGAGCTGATCGACTGGATGTACTCGACGTACCCCTCGCCCACCGTGGAGTCGATGAGCTGCACCTGGTCGTCGCACTGCATGGTGGGCAGCCCGGGCATGGCGAAGGTGTTGGTGTTGGTGCTCATCATCTGCCGCACGGCGATCAGCTGAGCGGTGCGCTGAGCTTCGGCCGGGTTGTCGAAATGCATGTCCGACCATCCGGCGACGCGGCGCATCCCGATGGGGTTGAGGTTGTAACCCCTTGCGCCACCGGCGATTTTGCCGGTCGGGTCGGAGACGTAGACACGCTCGCGCCAGTTGCGCCCGGACAGGGTGTTCGTGATGTCGGTGAGCGTCTGGGTGTCGAGGATCGACAGGAACCGCTTTTGGCGCATCCCGTTGATGAGGTTGCCCAGCTCCCAGATGTTGGGGGCACGCCAGACCGCGCCGCCGTTCTCGTCGACCATGAACAGGAACTGGATGATGTCCTGCACCTCGGTGATGGCCTGCATCAGCGGCTGCTTGTCGAAGTCGGTGAACGGCAGCGGCGCAACGCCGTAGGTGCCGGTCAGCTCGATGTCGCCCCAGATCCGGCCTTCCTTGAGGAACGTGTCGTTGGGGATGCTGGCCTGCAGCGGGATGGCAATACCGCTGGAAAGAAAGACGAATGGCATGTCCTTGGGCCAGTGGAACCCGGCCCACGCGAGCACCAGCTTGATGATGTCGGAGTAGTCGCCGTAGTTGCCGTTGACGGTGTAGCCACCGGGCTTGGTGACGGTGGCGTAGGCGTTCAGCTCGCGTACGCCGGCCCGGTAGACGTACGGGCCGATGCCGGAGTCCTGCAGGTTGGTGAAGGTGACGCGAACGAGCGTTGCGCCTGGGATGGCAGGGAAGTTGACGGTCACGACCTCGTTGTCCGCGCCGCAGTTGAAGGTGGCGACCGCCGGGATGTCGGCGCCGTTGGGCGCGGAGTTCGGGTTGTGCGGGTCGTAGGGAATGACGCCGACCTTGTTCACCCACGCACCGTTGGCGTACACCGAGACCCACCCGCGCATGTAGCAGGCCCACGGCCGGAACTGCACCTGTGAGACCGACTGGCCCTTGCAGGAGCCTTCGATCCACTCGTAGGAGTACGGGGCGTTGGGAGAGCCGTTGCCGGGCGAAAGCCAGTAGGTGGCGGGGTTTCCGTCGAATGCCTGCTCGGCGTAGTGCCCGGACTGGTAGCCGGCCTGCCCGACGTAGGGCGTGCTCGAGGAGTCGGCGAACCTGAGCGCAACGGGCGTTGTGGACACGGACGGGGTGTTGGGCACCTTGGAGTAGGCGTCGAAGAAGATCGGGTACTGGATGCCTTCGATGCGCGACTTCCGCGGCACGATCGGCGGGTAGAAGATCTGCTCCAGCAGCAGCCGCCCGAAGTCGCGGCACTTGAGGGTGATGACCGACCCGTTGTTGATCACATCGTCAATGAGCCAGGTTCCGGTCAGGATGATGTTCGGGTCGGCCTCGGGGACCTTGGTGTAGTCGGCGCCGTAGCCCTCGAACGTCTTGATGATGTTGTCTGGGATGAGCCAGCCGAACCAGTCGTTCTTGGTGATCCTGCGGTGCTTGTCGAACGGGTTGGAGCCGCGGTTCCAGCTGTAGTAGCCGCGGATGGACTGCCCGGTGGCCGGGTCCTCGTAGGTGTTCCAGATCTCGATGGTGCAGTCCGCGACGGACTGGTCGACCGAGCGGTTCCACTGCACCGACTTAATGTTGGGGACCTCGCGCGGCGTCAGGTAGGCCAGGCTCGCCTCCCCAGCCCCGAAGATGAGCGAGGCGAAGTCGCCGTAGTCGCGGGTGCCGGTCAGCCGCATGTTGGCGCGCTGCACGAGCACGCGCGCTTTCGGGGCGTTGTCCCCGGTGAAATCCCCGAGACGCCAGACGTTTTCCATGCGCGCACTGCGCAGATCGTCGACCCTCACTGCGTGAACGACCCGGGCGGGAGCGGCGGCGTGCCACCGGGCGGCAGGTAGGCGTAGACGGTGGCGTGCATGGTGTAGGTGTGGCGCTCCATGTGGGAGCGGACCTGCGCGGGGATCACGTCGAACTGGTCGAGGGTGACGGTGAAGGTGCGGCCGAAGTGGTCGACAATCTTGATCTTGTTTTTGATGCCGGACCAAGCGAGCAGGCCGTTGACGTGGTCGAGCGTCAGGCAGGTGCCGGAGAACGTCCACGGCACCGGATCTGCCAGCGCCTCGTAGACAACGTGCGTTCCGCCGTTGGGACCGGCAGTGGTTGCGTTGACGGTGTACTTGCGCGCCGGGAACGGTGACGTCATGGCGTTCGGGTTGATCGGGACGGTCCAGTGCTCGCCGCTGGCGATGTCGATGAACTGCCACCGCTGCACGCCGGGCATCAGCGCCTCACCTTCGCAGGAGTCGTCGGCCGCACCTGCGTGGCCACCGTGCCCAGCTGCTCGCGCAGCACCTGCACGACCTCGGCCTTGTTCGCGCCGTTGATCGTGATGGCGATGGTGCGGTTGTCGGAGTAGCCCGAGCCGCCGCTGGTGTCGGTGGCGGCGCTGCGTCGCACCTCGTAAATCGACGGCACCTTGATCGTGCCGAGGTTGAACTGGCCCTGCATCGTGGACGTCGCCGACTGGATGGCCTGGTCGACGGCGATGAGGTCCTGCTGCTGCTGGTAGGTCATGTTCTTGACGGCAAGCAGGTGCTGACGGGTGGTGTTCAGGTAGTTCATGTACGCCGAGAAAGACATGGCGCCCGCGTCGCTGGCGAAACGGGCGTCGCGGCCCAGCTGGTACTGCTGACCGGCGAGCGACAGGCCGGTCTGGAAGTTCGTCTCCTGCGACTGGGCCCGCGCCTGACGGGCGGCGACGGTGTCGGCGTTGAGCACCTCGGGGCTGGCGCCGGCGGCCTGGTCGAGCGCGAGCTTCTGCGCGGCAGCGTTGGCGTCGGCGGCTGCGGTGAACCGCGGGTCGGTGATGTCACCGGACAGCAAGGCGACGTTCTTGGTGTTGTCGACGATCGCCTGGCGCAGCGCGATGACGCCCTGAGCGACCTGCTGCAGCGCGTTGATGTACGCCGGGTCGTTCTGGTAGTTGTTCGGCTCCTCCCGCTGCAGGAAGGCGGCCTGGGACTGGCCACCGGCCACCTGAGCGAGAGCGGTGGCGTAGGCCCCGCCGCCGCTCTGGGACGCCTGCAGCGAGAAACGCGCTTCCTGGGCCTGCTCGGCGAGCTGCCGCTGCTGATACGCCGCCTGGGCGTTCTGGTACGTCAGCTGAGCCGCTGCGGCCTGCCGCCCCTGCTCGATGGCGACTGCCTGCTCGGGGGTGTAGCCCAGCGCCGCGCCGGCTTGAGCGTTCGCGGCAGCGGCCCCAGCAGCACCTGTGTCGTTGCCGAGCCCGACCGGGCTGGTGAGCGCGCCCAGCCCGGTCGCCTTCGAGCCAGGAGCCGCCAGCAGGCCAGCACCGCCGATGAGCGGCGAGCCGCTGGTGCCGAGCAGGTCCGGCAGGCTGGCACCGCTCCCGGTCGTACTGGAGTTGTCGCCGAGCAGACCGGAGACCAGGTCGGAGGCGACCTGGTTACCGACCGCCTTGTAGTCCGTGCTCTTGATGCCCTGGACGAACTGCAGCCCGGAGTCGACACCGGAGGACAGCGGGTCGGTAGCCGTACCGAGCCCGAGGCCGAGGCCGGTGGACTTGGAGGCGTCCGGCAGCTTGGGCAGCGGCTTGCGCAGCGCGGCGATGCGGATGTTGTTGGCCTGGATCTGCCGGTTCAGGATGTCGGCCTGGTCGGCAGGGTTCCCGCCGGAGGTGACGAGGGTGGCTTGCGCCTCCGCAACGGTCGTTGAGTACGTTGCCTGCGCCTGCTGCAGCGCCGACTGCGCCTGGAAGAACGCGGTGCTCCCGCGGGTCGAGTTCTGCAGGTTGCGCTGGGCGATGACGAGCTGGCTGGCGGCGACCTGCGACTGGTTACGCGGGTCGACCCCGGCCTGGAACTGGGCCGTGGTGGCAGCGGCACGGTCCTGAACCTGCTGCAAATACGCGGCATTCAGCGGCTGCTGGTCCTGGATCGCCTGATCGGAACCGGGCTTGTCCTTGAGCAGGGACTGCTGCAGTCCGCTGATTGTCGTGGCGTCCCGTCCGAACACGTCGTCCTGCGCCCGGAAGCTGTTGATCAGACTTCCGATGGCCTGGGTGCGCTGGTTGATGGCGGCACTCGCGGCTTGGGTCAGCTGGTCGACAAGTTCCTGTGCCTGCTGGAGATCCTGCGGGCTGGCGTTCTTGCTCTGACGCAGCCGGCCGAGGACCTGCTGAGCGAACGCGAGTGACTGCTGGGCACCGGCTGCCGAGCTGCCGGTCGTCGCCTGCACCGACGTCGAGACGCCCTGCGCGAGCGTCGACAGCTGAGTGCTGATGTCACCGATGGAGCTGGGCAGCAGGTTCTGGGCGACGCCCTTCTGCGACAGGGCCTGCAGCAGCGCCTGCGCCTGACCGCCGCCGGAAAGCCCGAGCTGGCCCAGCGCCTGAACGCCCGTTTGCGCGGCGTCGGACAGCTGGAAGCCGCCGAAGATCGCCGAGGCGTTCGCCGTGCCACTGGTCTGCAAGGCATCGGTAGCGTTCTTCTGCGCGTTGAGAGCGTCCTGCAGCTGCTTGATCTGCGACCGCAGCGTGCGCTCGCGCTCGCTGGCCGACTTCTCGACTGCCTCCTGGCCCTGGCCGCGCAGGTCGCCGTGGATCGCGCCGTAGGTCGCGTTGCCGAGCTGGTGCAGGAAGTCGGGGTGGGCGACGCCGTGCGCCTCGTCGGCAGCCTTGGTCAGGTCGCTGATCTTCTGCTGGGTGTCGGCGGCGGTGTGCTGGCCCTTGAGGTAGGTGCCGATGTCCTGCTCGACGGAGTTGAAGTCCTTGAGCGCCAGGGCGGCCTCGCGGCTGCTCTGCTGCACTTCGCGCAGCCCAGCCACGAACAGGCCGACGCCGATGCCCGCCGCCGGGCCAAGAAGTGCAGCGGCACCGAGGCCGGCAGACAGGCCGGACTGCAGCGGGTCGGTGGTCCCCGCCGCGCTCGCAATACCCGCAACGCCGATCGCAGCGTTGATGCCGAGACGCGGCAAAGCCCCACGGATGTTGAGGTTTCGCCACGTCGGCCGTTCCCCCAGCGGCCCCGCTGCGCCGAGCGGGGAGCCGTAAGGAACGACCGTTCCGGGTGGGATCCCGGCGTTGTCGTAGGCGGCCTGGCCGTCGCGGAGCAGTCCGCGGGCGGTGCGGTACTGACCGAGCAGCCCACCGGCGAACAGCCCGCCAGCAGCGCCGCGGTACAGGCCGCCGGCGACGGCTCCGACACCCGGGGCGGTGGCGGCTCCGACCGTGCCGGCGATTCGCGCGCCGACCGAGCTGGTGGCGATGAGCTTCATCAGCCCGTAAGCGGTGCCCAGCCCGACGATCCACTGGCCCATGTGCCCGGGCAGGTCGTCGAATACCTGCACGATGTGATCGAGCACGGTGACGATCGGCGTCAGGCCCTTGAGCACCAGGCCGAGCACTGACAGCGCCCCGGAGTCGACGACGTCCTTACCGAGGTTGAGCAGTTCGCTGCCGAGCTGCTTGGCGACGTTGAGCACGTCGTCCATCCGCTTCTTGAACTGATCGTTTGCGGCGTTCGGGTGGTCTACCGCGTCGGTGACGGCCTTGGCGACGTCGCCGCCGTTGCTGAGGTAGGAGCCGAGGATGCCGGACCGGCCACCTACCTCGCGCAGGATCTGCGACTGCGTCGGCTGGTTCAGGGTCTGGAACCGGCCGGCGAGCGCCTGCAGGTTGCCCCACGAGCTGCCAGTCGGGTTGATGCCGGCGTCGGCCAGCGCCTTGATCATGGTCGGGTTGCCGGCGGACTCGAGGATCGGGCGCAGCGCCTGCGCAACGGCCGTTCCGCTCTTGCCGGTCCGCGCCGACACCAGGCCGATCGTCTGGATCAGGTCGTTGAGCGGAGCGCCAGCGGCCTTGGCGACCGGGGCGATCGCCTCGACGCCCTGCAGGGTGTCGTTGATGCCCACGCCGAAGTGGTGGAAGGCGATGTAGGCGTCGTTGGTGATGGTCCCGAGGTCCTTGAGTCCGACGCCGTACTCCTGCGCGACCGACGAAATCGTCTGGGCGTAGTCGGTGGCCTTCGCCGAAGGGTCGAGCACGGCGGCGTGCAGTGCCTGCTGTTCGACGGGAGAAGCACCCGCGGCTCCAAACCGCTGAGCGCCGACAGTCGCGGTCTGCACACCCGTCGTCGGCGACTGGCCGGCGGCTGCGGCAGCGTTGCCGTAGCCCTGCGCGGCCCGGTTCGCGGCCGAGTCCGACGTGTCGAGCGCGGCAGCAAGATCGGTGGTGGCGAGCTGGAACTGCAGTGCCTGCTTGACCGACTCGGAGATCGACCTGGTGAGCGCGTCGAAGATGAGGATGGAGCCGGACAGCGCCGCGAAATACTTGACGTACTGGGCGATGTTGTCGATCCCGCCGAACAGCGCGTCGAGTGGGTGGTTCTCCTTCCACGGCTGCTGACCGCTCAGGAACTGGCTGCGCAGACCCGTCGTGGCGTTGTGCTGCTCCCAGCCGCGCCACGCCGGGTTCGGCCCACTGCCCTGCCACTTGCCAGAGCCGCTGCCGCTGTCGGCGGGACCGCCCATGCCTCCGAACGGCGGCGGGGGCGGCGGGGGCGGATCGGAGAAGCCGCCGCCCACACCACCGGAACCGCCGGAGCCACCAGAACCACCGCCTGCGCCGGAACGGGCGTTGTAGCGCGCCTGCCGCTGCTGCTCGCGCTGCCGGGCTCGCTCCTGCTGGACACGCTCACGCTCAGCCTGAGCATCACGCGCGGCCTGCTCGTCCTGCTCTCGCAGGATGCGCAGCGCCTCGTCGGGGTCACCGCCCGTCTGGTCGTACAGGCCCTGCAGGTTCTCGTCATGCGACTGACGCGGCGTCTGCCCGCTGAACCGGGAGTTGGGAATCCGGTAGCCGGTGCGGAACGGGTCAGGGCCACGCTCCTCGGCGATGGCCCGCTCGAAGTCGTTGATGTGCAGGCCCGGGTCCTCACCCGTGCCGGCGCCCAGCGCCCTGACATTCTGCTCGTGGCCCTTGAGCTGAGCGGCGAGCTGGCGCAGCCGCTGCGCGTCGCTGCGCAGCGCGTTGTTGACCTCCTCGCTGCCCCGGCCGAACGCCGCCGCCTGCTCGGCGATCGACGCCAGGCCCTTGACCATGCCGCGCAGCTGGACCAGCGACTGCAGGTCCCGGTTGTTCTCCGGGACGGCCAGCCCGGGGATCTCGTTCAGCTGGTTGGGCACACCGCGACCAGCGGCGGCGATCCCCCGGCCGGCTGATGCGGTGGTGTCCTGGATGCGCTCGAACAGGCTGCGCGGCTTCTGCGGCTCGGGCGCGGGTTCGTCGGCGAACGGGAACGGGTTGTATCCGGGCGGCCGGCGTCCGCCGCCGGCACCCCCGGCGCCCAAACGCACGTTGTCGTCCAGGCCGCCGGTGAGGTTGAACGCGGAGTTGAAGGCGGCCTCGTACGGAACGAGCGCACCATCGGGACGGGCAGCCTCCAGCGCGAGACCCCGGCGGTTGCGCAGCATGTAGGCGCGGCGGGCCGCATCCCGCTGCTGCTGGACCAGAACGCCCGGGTTGGGGGTCGAGTAAGGCCGGGTGCCGGCGAAGCCTCCAACGGGCACCTGGTCGAAAGCCTGACCGGCGTACTCGCCGAACTGCTGGGCACGCGCTTCGGCGAGAGCCTGCTGGAGGTTGATCAGGCCGCCCTGCGGACGCTGGGAGCGCACCGGCCGGCGGGTCGCATCCTCGCCGCCGAACAGCACCCCGAGTGCTTCCGGGGTGAGCGCGCTCAGCTCGCTGGTGAACACCGGGTTGCCATAGCGCAGCTTGGCGTCGATCGAGCCGGCGCTGCGGCCGGTGCGGTACAGGTCGCCGACCTGACCGCCGCCCTCGAACGCGCGCTCCAAGTAGCGATCGTTCTGGTGCCACACCTCGGCGCGGGTGTCGCGCTGCAACGCCCGTTCTGCTCCACGCGGCGGCCGCGGCCCGGACTGGGAGGCGATGACGGTGGGCCCACGGTCCAGCCCCGTGATGTAGTCACCTGTGCCGTAACGCACGTTCTGCAGCTGGCCGGCACGCTCGAGCGCGGCCCGTTGACGCTGCAGCCGGCTCTGGGCGGTGAAGTCGACCGGGACGCTGGACCCGGAGCCGCTTGGCAGCGCGAGCGGCGTCGGCAGGGCGTTGGCAGCCTGCAGCCGGGAACGGGCCTGGTCGATCTGACGCTGCTGGGTCTGCAGGAACAGCGCGTGGCTGGCGGCGCTCGCGTCGGCCAGCCGCTTGTAGGTCTGGTCGTCACTAGCGATGAACCGTCCGGGACCTTCCCGGTAGATCTGGCCGCCCTGCGGCGTGTTGTAGAACGGCGTCCCGCGAGTCAGCTCGGGCTTGTTGTTCGTCAGGCTTGCGGTGACCTGGTCGACGATGCGCTGCAGCTGCGGCAGTTCGGACTGCAACGCCCGGATGGCGCCCTGCGCGATCCCGCTGCCGAGCGCAGCGCCGGCCCCGGCGCCGAGCCGGCCCGCAGCGGCGGTGATGTCGCGGTCGAGAGCTTCGATCTGGCGCAGGATCGCCAGGCCGGCTTCCTGGATCGCGGCCGAGCCGTCACCGAGCTGGCCGAGCCCTTCCTGTAGGGCGGTGGCGTCCAGGCCGACTTCGACCAGCGCGGAGATGTACTCCTCTTGCGCCACCGCACCTCCCCTACGTCAGCTGCGCCACATGCGGGTGAGCTCGTTGTCGTCCATCGGCACTTCCTGCACCTGATCTCGGGCTGGCTTCATCCGGTTCTTACGGCGGATGTCCACCTCGTCGAACCACTCCTTGAGGGCGTCGTCGTCGTGCCAGATGCGCTCGGGGGGTTGCTCGTCGTCAGGCAGCTCGAAGTAGCCGAGGACCTGCAGCGCCGCCTCTACTGCGTTGTGGAGGTCGTTGCCGGTGCGGGTGACGTCGCGTCCTGGCCAGATGGAGCTGATGTCTCCTGCTCGTTTGGCCGCGGCGACGACTCGGAGGAGCTGAGGTCCGCGGCCGAATCTTTTGCCTGGCGGTCGTCCACCTGCAGACCCTCGATGATCGGCCGGACCTGTTTGATCAGCCCGTCCGGCAGCTGGCGGACCATCAGCCGGTCGTCCATGAGCTTGACCCGGTGGTCGCACTTCGCGTGATCCCAACGGCCGTTGTCGCCCTTACCCGGGGAGAAGCACTCCCGCATCGAGTACCAGATTTCGGTGATACGGAACTCGGCCAGGAAAGCGTTGGTGCCCTGCTCCTCGATCCACTGCTGGCGGTACTTGTCGCGCAGCTCGTCGTGCGGCAGTGCCTTGAACGCCTCGAACTCCGCACCGCGGCGGGCGTCGGCCCGCCGGGTCATTTCGGCGAAGTATTCGTTGGCGATCTCATCCGCCGCCTGCACCCGCGGGTCGGTGGCAGGCAGGCCGTTCAGCTGCTCGGCGGCGCGGTCCATCGCGTTCGCCTTGTCTTTCCAGTCCTCGTCGGCGTGCAGGTCGTCGGCGACTTCGACCAGGAACTGGTTGTACTTCGCCTGTGCCATGCCTCGGGCGATCACCTCATCGTCGAGGCGTGCGGCCTGAACGTCGAACAGCTGGCTCTCCTCCGAGAGCGGGTTCGACATGGCGAGGGTGAGCCGGGTCCGGGCGGCCTGACCGTCCTTGCGGGCCTCGTCCATCTGGAACGGGTTGAGCTTGTTCACCCACACGATCACCGGGTCGTGTTCATCGAGCACCATTTCGGTGCCTTCGACGAACAGGTCGGTGACGCGGCGAAGTGCCGGCGAATCGGCCATGTGCTGCTCTCCAGTGTCAGTTCCAGCCCCCGGTGGGGCGCCGCCGGCCCGGTGGGTAGCGGCTCAGTTTCAGGTGCTCGATTCTGCGCGTGGCACCGGCGAGCGGCCGGTTGCGACCCGCCCGCGGGGAAGTGCGGGCGGGTCGCCATGCGTCAGCTGGTGCGCACTCCCGGGATCACGTACAGCTCGCCCGACTCGGACTCGAACGGCATCTGCGTCGACAGCTTCTGGTTGACGCGCCCGCCGGAGCCCGGGAGCACGAACACCGCGTCAGGGACGTAGATGTCCTTGATCGGCGTGCCGTCGCGGGGGTCGTGCAGCACGATGTCGAGCGCGACCGGGATGGACTTGTAAGGGCCTGCGGTCTCGCCGTTGGTGACGACAGCCACCTGGTCGATCTTGGCCTTGAAGTCCTGGTAGTTGCGGGGCTTGATCTCCACCGAGCCGGTGGTCTCCGGGGTGATGAAGTCCTGAGTGATGATCTGGTAGTTGCCGAACTCCTCGTCGTGGTCGAGGTTGACCCGGAAGTCGACCGACGCCGACTGCACCGAGCCCCACAGGTTCGCGGGGTTCTGGGAGCCGTCATCGTTGACGTAGACCTTGATGTCACGGCCGCGGATCGCGGAAGGCTTGACCAGCGGGGGCGGCTGGCCCTCGTTGTTGGCCGTCTGCGGGTAGTTCGTCGCCGCAGCCGACTGGTACATCACCTTGATCTTGCTGCTGACCGGGACCGGGTTCTTGAGCGTGATGGTGGCGATGGCCTGCCCGGCGGTGACGGTGCCCTCTGCTTCGGTGTAGTCCGGTCCGAGGAACAGCGGAAGCCCGTCGACGGAGACGGCGAGCACCCGGCGCGGGCCGGTGGACAGGTCGCCGGAGAACTGCGTCGCCGGCTGAGTTGTGGCGACTGTCTGAGCCGCAACGCCCGTTCCGGCGGTCTCCTCGACGAAGGTCGACGACTGGTACGGCGCGTAGAACAGCGAGCTGCCGCGCAGCGTCGCGGTCTGCCGCGCGAAGTCCCGCAGCCCGAAGCGGTACTCCAGCCGCTCCAGGTACAGGTTCGGCATCCCGACCGAGCCGACGACCAGCGTCGGGTCAGCTGCTCGCCGGCCAGCCTTGAACTGTCCGGCGACGTCCAGCGGCTGGTAGCCGGAAAGCTGCATCTCGGTGCCATCAGCAGGGATCGCTCCCAGCCCCATGAGCACCCGCTCCAGGTCGGCAGTGACGTCCAGCGACTCCATCGGAACCGACAGGTCCGGGATGTCGCGCACGATGCCGACCGAGCTGTAGTTACCAAGCTCGTAGACGCGCTCGGTAGGAATGTTGAGGCTGTCCGGTCCACCCGTCTGCAGCCGGTCGATGACGACCTGGCCGTTGCCGACGTGCAGCAGCTCCGAACTCTTGATCGCCACGGCGTCCCCTTCGCGTTGACTGCGCTGTTCGCTGCAGTCCTCGTCGGCGCGTGACGCGCAAGAACCGACTTAGCGGCCCCCGATGGCCTTCCGGTTGCTCGGGTAGAGCTTGCCGTCGATCCACTTGACCTTGAGTCCGACGCTGCGAAATGCCTTGTCGTAGGCGCGTTCGACGGCGCGGATGCCGCCCAGAGCATCCCAGCCTTGCTTGAAGTATTCGTGCGGCTCGATCGGCTGGCCGATGATGCCTTTGGTGCGGCTGACGGCGCTGCCCTTCCAGCCCTGCGAGCGCAGCGCCCGAGCGGCGTCGGCGCGGCGGAAGGGGCGGAACCCCTGCCCCTGCGGCGGCCCGAACGGGGACAGCTGGCCGACCAGGTCACGCTGGGAGGTGTAGTCGCCTCGGATGTACTCGGCTCCGTGGTAGGTGATCGCGTCGCCCCACAGCCCGCGCAGCTTCTGTCCGAGGTGCACGGTCGAGCCGACGTCGATCTGCTCCCAATACTTGGCCGCGGACTCGTCCAGAAATGAAGGGACGCCGACACCGAAGCCATCGACGTCGACCACCCGGTTGCGGCGGTCCAGCAACGCCCGTTGGAGCATTCCGCTGGACACCCGGGGCCGTTTCAGCGAGTGGCGCAAAGCTGTAGCCACTTCTTGCTGGAGCTTGACGGCCAGCTCCTCGTTGGCTTCGTAGACCTCAGCGACCAGAGTGTTGAAACGCCCGTTCGGGTCCCGGAACAAGTCGCTCGAGGTGAAGCCGAACCGGCCCCACAGCACACCGCCACGCCTGGACGCGGCATTCGACGAGAAGCTCACCCGATCACCCGGGCGTGCAGATCCTCCAGCATCCGCAAGGCTTCTTGGTTGACCATGCCGCCGTCGTCGATGCTGGCGGACAGCATGTCCAGCGCCACGTCGTGGTAGGCGCCGACTGCGGCGATCACCTGCTCGCGCAGCTCGCTTCGCTCGGTGGGCGTGAGCTTGTCGTGGATGCGTCGCTCGGTCCAGCCGAGGATCGTTCCGACTGCACGCTTGCGCCGTTCGCCGAGCACCCGGCGAACGAACTCGCTGGCCATCAGACTCCCCCGCCGGTCGGCGTGTACTCGACCTGCAGCGTCCAGCGGACCACCTGCCACTGCCGGCGCAGCTCGGTGCGCTGGCTGGGAAGGCGGACCACGTCGGTGTTCTCGGCCCAGACGCCGTCGAGCAGCTGCCGCGGATCCTGGGAGTAGTCGTACATCGGGATAATGCGGGTGTAGCCGTTGATCCGGCCGCGCAGGATGTCCTTCACGTCCTCGGCGATGGCGAGTGCGACGGCCTGGTTCTCGCCGTAGATGTCGACCACGAACGTCGGTTCGATGCTCACCAGCAGGTCGCCCATTTCGGCTTCCAGCTCAGGGCCTTCGTCCAGCAGCGTGACCGCAACCAGGTTCGGGGCGATGGCGGTGCCGGTCTCGTCGGGCACGTAGTTCTGCATCCGAACGACCGTTGACTTGAAGCCGCCCTCGCTCATCCAGCCGAGCCCGTTCAGCCCCTCGGACAGGTGGTCGTAGACGGACTGGTACATGTGGCGTCCGAAGTGGCGGATCATCCTTCGTCCTCCGCGACGCAGCGGATCGACCAGACCGTCACGTTGCCCAGCGCCGAAGGGATGTCGGTGCCGCGGTAGTAGTAGCGCACGCCGTTGACCACCAGGTAGTCGAAGCCCTTGACGGTGGCGTAGTCGACGTCGAGCAGCGTCACGACGATGCGGCTCGGGCTGATGTAGCCGAGGTTCTCGAGGTTGCCGGCGACGTCCTGGTACTCGATCGAGCAGGGTGCGACGACGGGCTGCTTGCTGGGAGTGCGGGTGACGGTCGCAGCAGGATCGAAGGGGACGTTCTCGGAGTCGACCGTTCCCGAGGTCGGGCCTTCGTGCGGGAAGTAGAACGTCGCCCGCTGGTCGGCTGGGGTGAAGAACTCCTGGACCAGGTGAATGCCATCGCGGAACGCCTGTCCGTCGAAGCCTGCGAGGGTGCCGGCCATGGGCTAGCTCTGCAGAACCGGGCCACCGATTTGCCCGGTGAGGATGTCGGCCTGGAAGTCGTACGGCGTCACGGTGTACGGGTCCTCACCGAACGCTTCGTTGAACGCCTCGGCCTCGATCCCGAGGCCCAGCTCGAAGGCGTAGAAGGCGTTGGCCTTGATCATGTAGCCGTCGCGGGTGTAAACGGACGTTCCGCTGCGCTTGAGCCGCAGGTCGATCAGGCTCGCGCGGCGCTTGTTCAGGTCAGCGAGAGCTTCCTTCATCAGGCCGGCACCGCGGTCGGTCTCGTAGACGTTGCCCCGCGTCTCGTAGCGCACATGCGAGGACTGGTTGGCCAGCGCGTTGCGCAGGATGCGGATGCCGGAGTACACGACGACCAGCGCCCTCCCTGCCAGTGACAGGTCGGGCGTGGTCAGGTTCGTGTCGAGGTCGAGGTGCAGCCCGAGCATCCAGCCGTCGAGCTGGGTCTCGGCGAGCCCATCCGCGAGGGTGCCGATGAGGTCGTCGTCGGTCGTGTTCGGGAAGATCGAGGCGAAAGTGCCAGGGACGGCCACCTCCCGCTTGAGCCCGTCGACGAGGTCCGCGAGGTCGGTCACACAGATGTCGTCGGCATCTGCGCCGGCGAATCCGCGTCCCGCCGCAGCGGGGCTTGAGTCCTCGGACTAGGGCCGGAATCCCCGCCATCAAGAGGCCAACCAACGAGATGATCAGTGTGCACATTTCGCCGGGGGTCACGATGCCAAATCTCATGAAGTGTTCGGCGGGCGCAGTCGGCATAGCCCTCGCGCTCGCCGCCTGCGGGAGCAGCGGGAAATCATCCTCTTCTAGTGTCGCCGCGTCTCCACCCCACGGGAGCGTCACTGCGGACCGGGGCACGCCGTCGCCGACCGAACCGAGCGCGACATACGACCTACCGACGCCAACGCCAACCCTGGCGACAACGCTCAGTTCGGCCGATCAGGCGGTCTGCGTAGACCTTCAAGCGGGTGCAACCGGGCTGGCTAACGCGGCCTCCGAGCTGGCAGCGAACAACGGCTCGCCAACGGCGCAATACCTGACCGATCAGTTCCGCTCCGCGGCCGAGTTCTCCACTGCGGTCACAACAGCCCTTAAGTTGGGGCACGATTCACTGCTAGCCAGGCGGGTTGCCGTGATCCTCACGAACCATCCACTGCCGGACAGCCCACTCTCCGATCAGATGGCGCCCTTGAGCAAGCTCATCGCCGCCGCCTGCAATCCGTAATCGGCGACGGGCCTGACGGCTGGGTGAAGATCATCCCGTACCGGGTGCGGGGCTTCGCACCTCACGTCAGGCGCTAGAGCGGCGTCCCGGCCGCGGATACGCCGCCGCCCTGCGGTCCGCGCATGAAGTCGGCGTAGGACGGCTGCGTGCCACCGGGCCGGTGGGCGCGCAGCAGCTCGTCCATCGCCGACTTCTGGGCCACGGTCGGCTGCTGCGCCTCAGGAAGCTCCTTGGCGATCTCGTCCAGCCGGCGCAGGTTGGTCTCGTTTAGCTTGGCGACCTGCGCCCGGAAAGCGTTGCCGTGCTTCTCCAGCAGGCCGCGCAGCTCGGCGAAGCTCATCATCTGCTCTGCCTCGGGCCTCGGGGTGTCGAGCGCGTCGATGCTGTAGTCCTGCGCCTGCTGCGGCGGGTGCACCGGCTCGCTGCCCTTGAGGCGGTAGAGCAGCCCGTTGGTGAACGGGTCGTGCTGGGGCTCCACGACCTCGTCCTGATTGGCGACCCGGTCCTCGAAGCTGATCTTGAATCGGGCGCCCTTGCGGCCACCGACCTTCACCTGGCGGACTTCCCCGTTGGCGGCAGTCACCCTGATCCAGGTGATCGAGCTGGTCGTGGTCTCCCACTGCTCGTCGGTCGCCTTCTCCACGAGCGTCGCCAAGGTCCGTGCCATCAGTGCCTCATTCCTGTCGCCTTCGGGGCTGCCATGACTGTACGCCGGGAAGTGCCAGAACAACGCGAACGGGGGCCGAGACCCGAAGGACTCGACCCCCGCCTACGCAGAACGGGCGTTGCGCAGCTGCTACGGAGCGACCGAGGAGTCGACGATGCGGATGGCCTGCTCCGGGTGGTGCACCAGGCCGCCGAAGTCACGCCGGCCCATGTAGTGCGAGTACCACGCGGAGTTCTCGCGCCATGGACGAACCTGCTGCCCGCCGAAGTTGGCGAACACCCCGACGTTGCCGCCGAAGATCCACAGCTCGTTGGCCGGGATGTAGCTGGCCCCGGTCTCGTCCGTGTAGTTGAACAGCTGCTGCAGGGTGGCCCCGCGGAACACGCCCAGTCGGCCGCGAGCGCGGATCTCCTGCGTCGCCTCGGGGTCGAAGCCGAGGTCGAAGTCGCTGATCTGGTCGACCATCGCGGTGCGGCCGAGGATCGTGGTCGGGATGTTCATGACGCCGTCCGGCTTGATGGCGTCACGCACGGTCCGCAGCCCGTCGACCACGACGGGCTTGGTCAGGCCGTTGACCGACACGTAGTTGGCAGCGCCTACCGGCACCGCCGCCTGCATGAGGGTCAGCATCCGGCGCCACCGCTCGGCGTCCATCCGCTCCTCGGCCAGCGAGGTCAGGTCCTCGATGGTCTCGGAGAAGTTGGCGCGGAGCTTGTCCTCGTGCTCGCTGACGTGGAAGCCGAGGGTGTCACGAGGAACCTCGAAGATCTCCTCACGGAGCTGCGTTTCCTCGATCTCACCACCGCGCGAGGTGTAGAACACCTGGAGCCCGCGGCGCTCCCGCAGGATGAAGCGGTCGAACTCGTCGACGTCCTTCACCCGCAGGTAGTCCTGGAACAGCGACGTGAACCGGAACGAGTAGTCCACGGTCTCCGCGATGTCCGCGGCGACCTCCCGGTGGAACGACTCGTCGTCCCAGCGGGCACGGGCCTCCTTGTTCAGGGCCTCGGCTGCCTCCTCATACGCCGCGTTCTCCTCGGGGCTGCGAGCCCACTGGTCGGAGCGAGCACTGCGGATGAAGTCCTTGGTGATGCTCATGGTTTCTCCTCCCCTCCTATCCAGGTCAGCCGAGGAGGACGGCTTCGAGGTAGTCCGTCCCGTTCGTGAGAGAGATGCGGGCTACCGCTCCAGCCGGGGCTGCGCCCGCGTTCGGCGCAGTGACCGCGTACGTGGTGCCGTTCCAGACCAGGTACGAGCCCTGGACCGGAGTGCCGGTGAACATCGTCACCGCGCTGATCACGCGGCCGTCAGGCTGCGTGAGACCGGCGGTGTTCTTGAGCCAGAACTTCGTCCCGGCGCCGGACCAGATCGCGGCGAGGCGATCGGCCTTGGCGACACCCAGCGTGTAGGTGTCCCAGATGACCGACTGGTAGATGCTCCAGTCGAACTCCTCCGAGACCAGCAGGCCGGCGATGCCGGTCTGCGGTGCGGTGCTCGCGGGAGCGACCTTGAGCCGGCCCGGGTTGGCGTCGTCGATGATGACGTACGCGCCCTGGCGGATGCTGGAGCCAACCGGCGTCTTGTTCCGCCCCTCGCGGACCGTCAGGCCCTCGTGAGCGCGACGGAAACCGAAGTTGGCCCCGTAGTTGCTGGCCATGTCAGCTCACCTTCCGACCACGACGGAGCGCGAGCACCGTGGCGGTCTTGCGGGAGCCCTGCTCGGACTCCTCGGGGCGGGTGCCCTCCATCGCCGACTCCTTGGGGAGCGGCTTCGGGGCAGGGGCAGAGCCGTCGCCGGCAGAGATCTTGGACGCGATCTCGGCGATCTCGGCCTTCTGGGAGTCGAAGTCCTCGTCGGACATCCGAGCCCAGCGGTCCTTGCGGTCGTCCGAGAACCACTCCTCGCCCATCGCGGCAGCAACTTCGTGCATCGCTGCAGCGCGGGAGTCGCGGCGCTCCTTGGCTGCCTTCTCGGCTTCGACCTCGCTACGGAACTCGGCGAGGTCACTCTCGGCCTTGGTCGCCTTGGTTTCGGCCGCGGCCTTCTCGGCTTCGACCACCTCAAGGCGGCTGGCCTGGTCGTCGTGCTGGGCCTCCAACTCCGCGATGCGGTCCTGCAGCGAAGCGGTTTCCCGCTCGACGGCAGCTGCCACGATCGCGTCGTGTTCGGCCTGGGTGTAGGTCTTGTCGGCCACACCGCCTCCGGCTTCTTCGACGTGACTGTCGGTCGATGTCAGGCTTCGGACCGAAGGCGCCGGAAACGTACAAACGCGCGTTACGGCGCAGATTGCAGCGCCGCGCGCAGGTCACGGAGGGCCATCGTGTAGCCGCGGCCGAAGTCCCGCGAGCCGGTCGCGTTCTCCTCGCTCAGCCCGTCGAGCGCGGTCAGCAGCTGCTCGCGGTTCGCCTCCATGGCGATCGGCCAGGCGACGCGCAGCGTCTCGCGGACCTGGCAGGTGGCGCAGCCGTCGTAGAAGTCCTCGGACGGCGACTCCGGCGTCTCCTCGCCGGGGACGTCGACCAGCGAGGCGTCGCAGGCGTCGATGTGCGCCTCCGCAGCCTGCTGAGCTTCGGCGGCGTAGTCCCTCACTCGTCGCCTTTGACGACGCCCTGGAACGAGGTGGCGCGCTGGCGATCGGTGACCGACGTGGTGACGGAGTAGGGGTTGTCGCCGGGGCCGTGCAGCGGCGCGAACGGGCGCCGCTCGTCAGCCCCGAACCGTTGCCATTCGCACCGCTCGTGCCGGTGGATCGCGTCGAGGCAGTCGCCGATCCACCCTTCCCACGCCGCACGGTTGTAGGTGGCGGCCGGGACCGGGAAGTAGTGCCAGACCGGCCGGAATTGCTCCGGGTGATAGCTGTCGAAGCACGGCACCCGCACGGCAAGCGTCAAGCCGCCCGCGGAGCCGTGGTGCACCCCGGGTGAGTCGCGCTCGATGTCCTCCAGCGAGAAGCCCCACTCGGGCATGTAGCGCAGTTCGGCAACCGCGTCATGCAGCTCCTGCGGGTACGGCGCGTACTGCCGCATGGTGACCGGCGGCTCGTCCGGCACCCGCGTCCACGACGGAAGTTCGTTGCGGTAGCTCATGCCATCGACGCGGCAGCGCAGACCAGCTCGGCCCACGACTGCTGCGTGTAGCCGGCCGCCTCGCCCTGCGGCCAGGTGCGCTCGGCCTCCCGGGTGGCAGCCTCCAGCACCTTCGCCGACGCCTCCCGCCATGCAGGCTTGACCGGCGGGACGATCAGCGCGCCGCCGAGGAACGTCGGGTCCTGGAACCAGCGGCGGGAGCTGCGCTCGCGCAGGTGGTCACAGACGCTGGCCGGCTCGGTCATGATCTGGCGCAGCGGATGCTCGGCGCCGCAGCCGATCCGGCCTTCACCGGATGTGCACTTCACCCGTTCCGAGGTGCACTCCATCGAGAACGACAGCTGACGGGCGGCGCTGGCCTCCTCCACCATCCCGGCGAGTTTCGGGTGCAGGTGCTTCCACATCAGCGCCGCGACCGCGAGGTGGGTGCCAACGCCCGTTCCGGCGACCTCCAGCTTCGGGGCGACCAGCTGCGAGTCGAGCAGCGTGCCGACGACTCGGGCCGGGTCATGCAGCCAGTTCAGCGGCCCGTTCTTGACGGTCGGCTGACCGAACTGCAAGTCCGCGACCTCCCAGTAGGCGCCGTTGGCGTTCGCGGCACCGGCCTGCACGAACCGGCCGTGCAGCATCAGGTGGTACGGGTTGTCGATGCCGGCGCGCTCGTACGCCTCGGCCAGCTCGTCGACCTGGCCGACCTGCAGCCGACCCGTGATCAGCGTCTTGCCGGCGAACTCGAGCACCTGCGCCGGCGCAGCGTCTGATTCAGAACGCGCGTTCTCGTCAGGAGCCGTTTCGGCCGCCGGCGCCTCGAGGGCCCGGTCGCGCACCTCGATGAGCAGTTGGCTGGCGGACTCGCTCATCATCGTCCGCGGGTGCTTGAGCCCACGCTTGGCGACGGCCCGGGCGATGTGCGCCTTGACCTGAGCGGCCGAGTAGGTCTTGGAGTGGTTGCGCAGCTTCCACGCCGAGTTCGCCGACTTCTGGTCCTTGATCGGGTAGGACCCGTCCGGCATCGTCATCGTCTTGTCACCGCCGCCGTACGTGGACGTCTCGGTGCGGTCGGCCGCAGCTTCCTTGAGCTTGGCCTTGCCGGTCCACTTGGTCTTGGCGGCAGCCTTCGGAGCGCCGGGAACGCTGGCGTAGAGCGCCTTTTGGTAGTCCCGGGCCTTGGCCTCGTCCGAGAAGATCGCCTTGGTCTCGCCCGCGTTGTTGACCACCGCGAACTTGCCGTTGCGCTTCACGATCTTGTAAGGCGCGTTGTTGACCATCAGCTGTTGCCCCTCGTCGACGGATTGCCGCTTGGCGTCTGTGGCTTAGCTCGGGTGGAGTTGGCCGGAGACTGACCACCGCCGACCGGACGACCACCGCCGTTGGTCGGCCCGCGGCCCCCACGACCAGGCGCGGCAGCCTTCTTGGCCGGTGCCGCCTTCTTGGCCGGCGTGCTGCCGGTGCCGCCGGCTGCGCTCGGGTCGGTGTAGTCCTCGCCCGCGAGCGCCGGGGAGGAGAACGGCACGGCGATCGGCTTGAACACGTCGGGGTACATCTCGTCCTCGAACTCGCGCCGCATCGCTTCGATGGCCTCGTCGAAGCCCAGCTCCTCCAGGAACGTCGCCCGGCTGATTTCGCCGTTGGTGCGGGCCGTGAGGATGGCCTGCATGACGGCGGCGTCGATGCCCATTTCGATGTGCCGCGGCTGGTAGGCCAGCTCGGGCCGCTGCTCGAAAAGCCCTTGGTTCATCGGGTGGGCAAGGATCTTGGCGGCGATCTGGCGCTCCAGCTTGTTCGCCAGCATGGCGCGGCGGTTCTCCAGCGACCGGGCGGTCGCCTTGCTGGTGAGGCTGGCGCCGCTGGCCCGCGAGGACCCTTCAACGCCGTGCCGGCTGGCGCTGATGGTGCCGAGCAGCCGGTGCAGGATCGCGTTGTCGACCGTGTCGTAGCGGCTGCCGTCGAGGGTGAAGTCGGTCTTGGGCGCGACGATCTCGATGGACAGCCGATGGTCGGACACGATCACCGGCAACTTGGCGATGTACTGGAAGTTCGCGTTCAGGTTGTCGATCTCGGGCTGCTGCGCCGGGAAGTCCTTGTCACCCTTCTTGATCAGCAGGATGTAGTTCGCGGCGCCGATCAGCTGGACCCGGTCGGCCTCCATCATCTGCTGCTTCATGTCCAGCAGCCGGAAGCAGCTCTTGAGCCGGATCGGCGCGAAGCGCATGTAGTCGCTCTTGGTGCTGGTGTAGCGCCACACGTAGTTCGGGTCGCACTCCAGCAGCCGCGTCGGGTCGACGCCGAGCCGGACCAGGTCGCGCTTCTCGGACGCGGTCGGGGTGTACGGGCCGATCATCAGGTTGGCCAGGATCGGGTCCTGGTCGAACTCGGCACCGTCCTGCATCGTGCGGTGCGCGGCGATCTCGGCATCGCTGGCGCGGTAGCACAGCCGCTCCTGGCCGAACATCGTCATGCCGCACGGCACGAACTTCTGGTGGTCGAGCACCGTGATGGCAACGGGCGTTACGACGTCGTAGCTCTTGCGTCGACGCGGACCGCGCTTGCGCTTGGGCGCCGGCTGGCCCGGAGGCACCGGCGGGGCGGTCTCCGGGGCGGTCCTTCCGCGGACGGTGTAGGTCTTGCGGCCCCACCAGGTCGCGCAGACCACCTGGCTGACGCCGAAGTCCTCGCGCCACATGCGGCGGATCACCGAGTCCAGGTCGAGATCCCAGCTGATCTGGTTGAAGATGTCGGCGTCGTCGGGGTTTTCCGACTCCCAGGTGAGCGTCTGGAACGCGAGCCCTTCGGTGACCTCCACCAGGGAGGACACGACGTCGTCGTTCTCCATGGCCCGCTGGGCAATCTTCATCTGGTCGTAGACGTTGTCGGGGGCGGCGTAGGCCCCGCGGTCGAACAGGCTGGAGCGGTTGACAGCAGCCCGCGCCGAGTCAGCCCACTTGCTCAGCTCAGTGGCGATCTCCCGGATCTGCGGGTCGTCTTTGAGCAGGTCGTCAGGCAGCCCGGACTCGTTCTGGATCGGGAACGTGCGGGTGCCGGCTTCGACGTACGGGCCGTCGGTCATGGTCGCGCTCATCGGCTCAGGTCCATGTCCTGCCGGCGGACCTCGATGAGCCGGCTGGCCCACTTCGACTGCCGCTCGACTTCGGCGTGGGCGTAGTTGATGTGCGTCCCGAGGCGTGCGTACTGGCGGTCGACGGCAGCGGCGAGCCCGGCGTCCAGACGCAGTTCGGCGAGCCGCGCCGAGTAGCCCGACGCCTCACGCAGCACCTGGTCGGGTTCGCGGCAGTACCAGAGCCGCATGGCCCGGTGGATGTGGCGCAGCTCGGCGAGCAGCTCATCCCGGGTGGGCAGCTGCCCGGAGGGTCCGAGGTCGATCGGGAGCTGCCCGACGATGCCGAGCATGGCGATGTCCGGGATGTCCGCGACGGTGGGCGGGCCGGGCGGGTCCTCTACGAGAGCTACTGGCACGCAACCTCCATCGAACGACCGGGAGCGGAAACGAACGCGAACGAAGTCACCGGAGCAGCTGCGGGCCGGTCCCACTCGTCCAGGACCGTGCGAGCCGGGGTCGTCGCATGAGCACAGGACGGCGGCGAAGTGCGGCTTGCACCAGCAGTGCGGACACGAGGTGTGCAGGCCCGGGCTCGCAACGGGCGTTCCCATCACCGAGTTCGGCTGCCGGTGGATCAGCGCCGTCCCGGTGCGGTGGCTAGTAGGCGCCGGCGAAGGCATCGAGCACCGGGACCTGAGCCTGCTTGCGTTTGAGCAGCGGCTCGATCGACTCCAGGACCTTGACCGCGATCATGCACTTTGCGGCGTCCAGGGTGTGGAAGCTGCCGCGGGCGTAGTCGCGCTGGCCGTAGGGGTTGGAGTTGGACTTCACGACGGTGTACGTCTGGCCCTGCCACTCCCCCAGCAGCTCCTCATCGAAGGGCAGCAGCAGCTTGTGGGAGTCGACGTACTCGCGCAGTGCGTCGGAGGAGAACTCCACGAAGTTGCGCTCGAGCGCGAGGTCGGCCATGGTCTCGCCGCGTTGGAGCTCGCGGTCCTCGAAGCCGACCGCGTACTTGCCGGAGAAGTTGAACCCCTTGATGCGTGAGCCGATCCCCGGCTGCATCCGCAGCAGGTCCCAGAGCGGGTAGCCGATGCCGGTGGAGTCCATGCCGAACCACTGCAGGCGCTCGCCGTAGAAGGCGAACACGGCAGCGATCACGTCGAGCTGGCCTTGGGTGTCGACGCGCTCCATGTGGATGCGGGCCAGCAGCTCCAGGGTGTCCTTGCCGGTGCGCTGGCCGAAGATCAGGATTTCGGACGGGTGGTTGGTCATGCCGACGTCCATCCCGGCGTAGAAAGCCGAGTAGCCGCGGGAGTTTCCGCCCCAGCCCATCTTGTGGCTCGCGGGCAGCTGGATGAAGTGCGCAGCCGGCAGGCCGGTGGACTCGATCTTCTCGTGGGTGAGCCGGATGGTCGTAAAAACGTCGACGTTGTACTCGTCGTTGCGGTCCAGGTCGACGCAGGCCATCAGCCGCGCGAGCACGAACAGCGGGTTGGTCGCGTCGCCGTGCTCGCCGTAGATGTTGCGCTTGTAGTCGGGGTTGGCGCGAGAACCGCCGTAGGTACGGGTCTTTTCGTCGCGCTCCTGCTTGCTCCAGGTCTCGCGGTACATCGCCTGGTAGCGGTGCACGGTCCAGCCGGAGTTGTCCTGCGTGATCCGGTAGAACTGGTCGCGCACACCGCGGGCGACGCCGTGGACCTTCCACATGGCGCCCTTGGACCCGCGCTTGAGCGCCTCGGTGATCTCCGTCCAGCCCGCCTCCGGGAAGTCCTGCGCCTCGTCGATCTCAATGACCGTCGAGTGCAGGCCCTTCACGCCCTTGCCGTCACGGTTGGGTAGCCGGCTGATGATGCGGGCCTTGTTGCGGAACGCGGCCTGGAACTGCGGCTGGTGGTTGATGCCGAGACCCTTGGTGGGCAGCAGCATTTCGCGGCTGATGCGGTGGTCCAGCAGCACCCGCTCGACCTTGTCGGTGACGGGGCGCAGGTGGTTCAGCTCGGGGGCGGTGATGGCGTACTCCGCACCGGGCCGGCAGAACGGGTGGGAGAAGGCCCGCATCTGGATGCCGAGGCTCTTGCCGACGTCACGCGAGCACTGGTCGGCCTGGAAGGTGTCCAGGCACCTGTACCAGGCCCACTGGTAGTCGCGGACCCGGAAGCAGCGGTCGTCGGCCTCCTCGTCGGTCCAGAAGAACTCGGCCATTTCGATGCCGGACGGGTCGTCGAACAGGATCGCCGCGAGGTACGCCTCGGACTCGGTCAGCCTGGCGAGTGCGGTCACTCGTCCGGCCCGTACTCGATCACCGGGTAGGTGCCGGCGACGGCCTTGACGATGTCGATGTCGCAGCTGGACTCGACCACCACGCCGCGCACCCCTTCGGGCAGCAGCGCGTGCAGCTGCGACAGGACGGCGTCGGCCTTGGCCTGGGTGTCGATCATTTCCTGGCGGACGCGCAACACGATGATGTCGCCGGGCTCCGGGTGCATCTTGGTCACCGCGAACTCGAGGTCGTCCTCTCGTACGCACAACGCGCGTTCTGCTGCAGGCTCAGCCATGCGAGTCGCCTGTCAGCTCGGCCAGCACCTCGGCCGTGGACTTGCGACCGCTGTCGACCAGGTCGAGCACCGGACGCCGGATCGTTGACCAGGTCGTAGCTCAGCACGAACAGCCCCGGCTTGCAGGGGTGGTACTCGCCGCCGACGCCAGTGATGATCCAGTCCCCCGGGCAGACCTTGTGGCCCTCCTCGCCCGAGTCGATCCAGCCGTGGGAGTCGTAGCTGTAGTGGCAGTCCTGGCACTTCTTCCAGCCCGCGATCTCCGGGTGCCGGAAGCGGCGCACCACGGCGCCTTCCCAGTCGTTCTCCCGCCGGAACTCGGCGCTGTAGGTCACCTCGGCCATTGGGTCGTACACGTCGCCCGCATAGTCGAGCGGGTGGTCGCCGTTGCGCTCCCAGCGCTGCGCTTCGACCTCGATGGGCTTAGCCCGGAAGTGCGGCATGGGACTCCTTGGTCAGCAGCTTGTATGCCGCGATGGACAGGTTCGGATGCTTGTCGTAGGTGCTGCTCATCGCGTCGAGGATGAACAGCCAGCGCCACTCCCGGAAGTACGCCGGCCCGACGCGGCCGGCGCGGGCGAGGGCTTCGAGCGCCTGGCGGTCAGGCTCGCGGACGCCTTCGATGTACCGCTGCAGCATCGAGTGATGGCAGGGCACCCGGGCGGCGAAGCTGCGCCGGGAGCGCCCGCCGATCAGCTCGGGGAGGCTGATGGAGATGGGGTCCATCGAGTAGCGCGGGCTGGTGATCAGTTCGAGGTCGTCGAGGCTCATGTTGTGCACGCCGGGACGGCGGCCGACGCGGCGGCTGATGTCGTCGGTGGCGACGTAGACCTTGGCGATGTCGCCGAGCATCGCCCACATGACGTCAGGGCGGACGTCGAAGAACGACTCCCAGTGCTCGGAGCCGCTCTTGAAGCTCGGGTACTGCTCCTTGGCGTTCTCCCAGTCCGCGCGCCGGCCCACTAGAGCATCACTCGCCGGAACCGCAGCGGGTTGTGCAGCTCCACGTAGTCCGTGCACGGTTCGCAGAGCGTGAGCAGCTTGCCGTTCTCCGCGTTGGTGAACAGGTAGGCGCCGCTGGCAAAGGTGCCGTCGCCCATGCAGTCTGAGGCTGCACACCGCTGCACCGGGTACGGCGGCACGAGCTTGCCGGGCTCGGCCATCAGAGGCTGCCGGCCCAGAACTTCTGCTGGGTGCCGCGGAAGTGCGCGTCGATGGCCTTGAACTCCGGGAGCATGACCTCGCGTATCCAGTCGAGGATGTCGTTGTCGGTCTGCAGGCCGATGTGCTCGCGCTCCTCCTCATCGGCCCGGTCGTAGGCGCCGAGGATCGCCGACAGCTGGTTGGTCAGCTCCAGGGCTTTGCCGAGCTGGTGCTCGCGGTGGATGCCGAACTCCTTGGCGCGGCGCTGCAGCTCGACCAGGTATGCGCCGACCGACTCGTGCTCGGCCTTCTCCCGCTCGCCGCGGGACAGCGCCATCCGGTTCTTGAGGTTGCCGATCTGCTGCGAATACTCGCGCAGCGGCTTGATGTAGGCGTCCTCGTCGATGACGTTGGCGTCGTAGTCGCGGCCGGACGCGGTCCACAGCGACCAGCGGTGGACCATCAGCTCCATGATCAGCAGGTTGTCGAGGTCCTGCAGATCGGTGACGTCGGTGAAGCGGTTTTCGGCGAGGTACTTGTCGCGGGTGTCGTTGAAGAAGCTGGCTTCCTCGGTGCCTTGGACTTCAAGCGTCTGGCCGGAGGCGAGCACGACCTTGACGAGCTTCACCGCCGGCTGCTGCGGCGGAATGCCCGTTGTCACGCAGACGAGTCTGCGACTTAGTGGCTACAGGTTGGCGCCACTTTCTTTCCTCGGCGTGCCCGAGCTGCAGCCGGTCGCATCGGGGCGCGACGGGGCGTATTTGGGTCAGCGAGCGTGATCCCGCTGATGCCGAGGATCAGCCGCGGAACCCCGTCAGGCAAAGCGATATGGGGCATCTGCTTGATCATGTGCGCCGGGTCGTCGTCGGGCACAATCCCCGCGTCGATGAGCGCGTCGCACGCCACCTTGAGGGTGGCCACCAGGTTGTCGGAGTCGCGCCGGCGTCGGTCCTTCGGGAAGTAGACCAGCTGCACGTCGATCAGGTCGTGCGGCGGGATGCGCTCGTTGCGAGCCAGCAGCAGCGTGGCACCGCGCAAGGCAGCCACCTCGCGGTGCTTGACCGCCCAGTGCTGACGGGCGTTGAGCGTCAGGGGTCGGATCAGCGGCAGCCGAATGACCCACAGACCGCCGCTCACGTAAGGACTTTCGACTCCAACAGCTCGTCAATGACCTCGAACCGCGCACCCACCTTCTCGACTCGTGCGCGCACCTGCAGCAGCAGCGACTTCGCGGCCCTGCGGCGCTGCAGCAGATCGCTGGAGGCGAAGTCGCTCGGGTCAGTGATGGCGTGCAGGGCCGACAGCAGGCTGGAGACGTCGGACTCCAGCGTGGCGAGGGCATCTTCCTGGCGGCGCTGCTCGGAGCTGATGAGGTTCATCATCGAGCTGGAGCGCCCCTTGCGCAGGGCTCGGGACCTGGCGATGGTGTAGCTACGGGCCAGCGACTCGTCGTTCTGGATCAGCTGCCAGGTGTCCGAGGACATTTCAGCGCGGTCGGTGTCCGGGCGGAAGCGGATCTCCCCCAACCGCAGCCGGTGGTCCTCGGTGACCCGCTCACCGCGCCGGTCGCACAGGACCTTCATCGCTGGTCCGGGATACGCAGCGGGGCCTTGACGAGCTGGCCATCCTCCACGAGCGCATCGACGTGCTCGCGGACGCCGTTCTTGGAACGCAGGCCGACAGCGCGGGCCAGCTCGGAGATCGACGGGGCGCGGTTGTAGTCCGTCCAGTAGTCAGCGACGGTCGCCAGAATCGCCTGACGTCGTGCGGCTCCGGTTGCCCTGCTTTGCTTCGCTCCTGCTGCGCTGACCACGACGCGATCGTACAGTCACGCGGCGGCTTCTGCGATCAGCCGAACGGGGGAACTCGAACTCGAGCTGCCCGGGATAGGCGCGCTCGCGCAGCTCCTGCGCGAACTCCTCGCTCCACTTCACAGCCACTCCTCCGGCAAACACGAAGGACCCCCGGCCGCCCCAACGGCCAGGGGTCCTTCGCTACTCGGACAGCTACTCAGCCGCACCCGCGTGGGTCGACGCGAGCGGCGAGTACGCCGGGTTGAGGTCAGCCGTGGACGGGCCGACCGTGGGGTCTCCGTGGGTGTCGGCCAGCTCGCCGAACGTCGACCACTCGGACGAACCGTCCGCGAAGCGGCGCACGACCTTCACCTTGGCCTGCTCCTCGGCAGCCTTGGCGCGGGCCTCCTCGATCGGGTTGCGCTCCTGGGCGACGCCGGTCTCGGCGGCGCTGTCGGAAGCAGCCTTCTCGTCGGTCTTGCCGGTGTCGGTCTTGCTGGTGTCAATCTTGGTGTCAGCCACTGCCTCTCCTACGGCTTAACGCCGGTCTCGGTGGGAACCTGCTCCGCGGACGCCTTCTCGGGACCGGGGCAGTCGTGGTTGGCAGCGGTGAAGCTGCCGTCCGGGTTAGCGACCTTGTCGACCTCCGCGCCGCAGTACGGGCACTTCCCCTTGCTGGAGCTGTCCGCGACGCCCGACTCGACGGGCACTGCGGCTGCAGCCGGCGCAGGAGCTGCTTGCGCTGCGGGAGCGGACTCGGCGACGGGCGCTGCGGCGGCTGGCGCGGCAGGTGCCGCAGCCACGGGCTGCTCGGACATCGAACCTCCAGTTGTCGTTGCCTCAGGTCTCGGCCAGCACGGCGCCGGATCGAACTACAGCAGGCTCATCCCCGCGGCCTTGTACGCCGCGGCACTGGCCGGAGTGCTGTCGTAGCGGTACTCCGGGGTCCCCGACCACCAGCAGATCCAGTCGATGATGTCGGTGGCCTCGGCGAAGCTGGCGTACTTGGCGATCCACCCGGGGCGGTCGAAACCGTTACCCGTCTCGACGCAGCCCCATTCCGGCCACAGCATCCGCGCGCCCTGCGCACGGCAGAAGTCCAGCGCGTCCTTCACCAGCTGAGCCGGCTCCTGGTCGGCTACCCCGGGCGGGCCGTAGGTGTCGAGCCCAAGCCACGCCGAGTAGTCCTTGCCGGGCCACAGCGGGCCGATGCGCTCGGCGAACTTCCAGTTGGTCGTGATCAGGATGGGGAAGTGCTTGCCCGGGTCGAAGTTCGGCAGGGTGTGCATCCAGTCCACCCACCGCTTGTGAACGTCGATCCACTTCGCCTTCTGGCCGGCCGCATGTGCCTGTGACGCCTGGGCATCCGCCTCGTGGTCGATCCCCAGCCAGACCTTGCCGGGAAGGGCGAGCTGCCACTGCGTCCAGGTCTTGAGCGGGCTCGGCGCATTCGGCGCGAGTGAGGCGACGACCTGGTCGTACATCGTCAGCTTGTAGGTGGCGCACCGCCCGCGGCCGTTCGCCGAAAGCCACTGATCCTGCGGGAGAACGGCCGTTTCGCGCTGCCAGGCGTAGAACGTGCGGCCGCCGTTCCACGGCCGGCCCTCCCCGGGCTCCAGGCTCGCCATGGTGATGTCCTGGTCCGAGTGCCACCAGCCGAGCGTCTTGACCGGCGGCGGGATCGACGACAGGAACCGGCGCAGGCGGCGGGACGGCGGCGGTGACCGTCACCGACTCGCCCGCGTTGAGGGTGATCGCCTGCGTCATGGCGCAGGCTGCGGCGGCACCGTCGACCCGGCGCCCGGGTTCACCGGCAGCGGCGCGTTCGGCGGGGTGGACGGGTCGAGCCGGGCCGGCAGCAGGCTGGTGGTGTTCGGGTTGCTTGCCGGCACGGCGAACCCGAGCGCCGCGATGATCAGCTGGATCACTGCGGCGATGCCGGCGATGGCCGCCTTCTTGGCATCCGAGAGCGTGACGACTCCCGGGGTCGAGATCACCGAAAGCACCAGCTGGCCGAGGAACACGGCGATGAACGTCTTGACGAGCACTTCGAGCAGCCGGACAGCCTTGCGCGTGGTGAGCGCGATGGGGGTGTTGCTGGTAGCCACGAGGGTCCTTTCTGGAGGGTGCGCGTAATTCGCGCGAAACTCGTCCGCGCAGGTCAGCGCAGCGGGTCGGCGGCGAGGAATGCCTTGTCGGTCGCGGGTCCCCAGACGCCGTCCGCGGTGACGCCGAGCGCCCGCTGGATCGCCATGACCGTCTGGGTCCAGTGCGACTCGGTGATCGGTCCCCAGATGCCGTCCGCCATCGCCGGGCCGAACGCCATCACCAGCTGCACGTAGCGCACCGCGGTCTTGACGAAGCGGGCCGGGCCGTAGCTCATGCCACGGACGGCGACCAGCCGCTTGTCGGTGTCCGGGCCGAAGATCCCGTCGATCGTCGCGTGCACCGCCGCCTGCAGGGCCCGGACGTTGACCACGCCCGGCGTGTAGACAACGGGCGTTACGGCGCCGCCGGACGGCTTGCCGGTCCAGGCCGCCCACTGCGCGTCGTTGCCGAGGTAGACGCTGGCGTCGCAGGCCCCGAAGTACGTCGGGTAGGCGTCGGTGAACTGCCAGAGCATCGTCTCGGCCGGGGTCCACGGCACCGGCAGCAGCGGGAACTGCGCCTGATAGGCGGCGACCCACAGCGGGAAGCGGTCGACGTGCGCGGCGACGGAGCCGAGCGTGTTCGGGTCCCAGAACCACTTGCCGGTGTAGATCCCCGCCTTGCCCGGGTAGCGCGCCGAGATCAGGCTCATGTCCTCCAGCACCCGCTGCAGCAACGTCGCCGGCGGGACGCCGTCAGTGACCTCGACGTCCTCGAACACGCCAAGCTCCAGGTTCCGGCCGGCGATCCGGTCCAGGAACAGCTGCGCGTCGGCGGTGCCCGCCAGTCCGGGGTGCTCGAACGAGTAGGAGCCGGCAACCAAGCCGGCTGCGTGCATCCCGTCGACCTGAGTCTCGAAGCCGGGGTTGGAGTATTTCCAGCCGCCCTCAGTCGCTTTGGCGAGACCGCCGACGACCTCGCCGCCCGATTCGCGGTGGATGCGCGCCCAGTCGATGACACCCGGCTGGAAGCTGGACACGTCCAGCACGACGCGACGGGTCACGGCCACTCCCTCGGTTCGATTCCTGTTCCCGAGACAGGGATCGGACCGGAGTGCCGGCAAACGGTCCTAGAAGATGCCGCCGATCTGATCGAGCACGAAGCGGCTGGGACGTTGCGCCCGCTCGGCTGCACGTTGGGCACGGCGCCGGTCCCGGTCCACCGCCAGCTGACGGTCGTGCGCCAGCTGGGACCGCAACGCGCGTTGCTGGCGGCACGCCTCCAGCTCGGCTTCCCTCGAGGCGACGAGCGCGCGAGCCTGGCACACCCACGCCGTCCGGTCGGTTCCCGGCAGCGGGGAGGCTCCGCGAGGCAGCCAGCCTTCGCCGCGCATCCGCCTGGCGAGCTTCTCGATAACCAGCCGGTCAGCCTGGACGAGAACGGCCGTTGTACGCTACCGGCGGCAGCTCCAGCTCCACCGCGCCGATCATCAGCTCAGCGATTCTCGAATACGGCCACCTGGGATTTCTCCCGAATCCACGGCGATGTGGGCCGAGTTTCGCCAGCCGCCGGCGCCTGGCTGCAGCCTTCTCCCGCTGCGTGAGAACGCGCGTTGTCGTCCCAGCCCGTACAGTCACAGCTCCAGTGTGCCACGCGGCAGCAAGCGAGCAGCTACCTGGATGCTGCTACCAGGCCGCTAGTTACTTCGACCTGAAAAAGTAGCGCGTGGTGTTTCGTGTTCGCGCTGGTCAGGTGCGGGAGGATGGCCTCGGACCCTTGGGCTATAAGGGATCGAGGCCATCCTTGTTTCGTACCGTAGGCGATCAGGTGTCGTTGTGGGAGTCGGTTCTGCCGGCGGAGCTGCTGGTGTTGCCGGCAGAGCTGGGCCGAGTCGATGCGCTGCTGGATGATCCGGTGTTCTTCGCGCCGTTCGCCCCGTTTTTCGATCCTCGGATCGGCCGGCCGTCGACGCCGATGGAGACGTATCTGCGGCTGATGTTTTTGAAGTTCCGTTACCGGCTGGGCTATGAGTCGCTGTGCCGGGAGGTGAGCGATTCGATTACCTGGCGGCTGTTTTGCCGGATCGGGATTGACGGCACGGTGCCGCATCCGACGACGTTGATGAAGTTGACGTCCCGCTGCGGGACGGCGGCGGTAGATGGCTGCAATGAGGCACTGTTGGCCAAGGCAGCGGAGGCGAAACTGCTGCGCATCAGCCGGTTGCGGGCCGACACCACGGTAGTGCCGGGCAACGTCGCTTACCCGACGGATTCGGGGTTGTTGGCGAAGGCGATCAGGCGGATCGCGGTGACGGGCCGGCGGATCCAAGCGGCCGGTGGAGCAACCCGTACCTCGTTGCGGGACCGCAGCCGGGCCGCCGGCAAGCGGGCGCATGGGATCGCTGCGAAACTGCGGATGCGCAGCGCGCAGGGCAAGGACGAAGCCCACGCCGTCGTGCAGCGGATCACCGGCGAGTTGGCTGACCTGGCCGAACGCGCGGCCACCGATGCCGAACGGCTGCTGGCCAATGCCCGACGGGCATTGCGCCGCGCGGAACGCAAAGGCCTGCAACTGAAGGCAGAAGGGTCCTCCGATGCTGCCGCCGGCCGGCGCCGCGGCCGGCTGCGGCGGGCGGTCGACGACCTGTCCGGGCTGCTGGCCGCGACCCGTCAGGTCGCCGCCCAGACTCGCCAACGCGTCGCCGGGCTCACCCCCGCCGGGGCGACCCGCAGGGTCAGCCTGCATGACGGTGACGCCCGGCCGATCGCAAAAGGCCGGCTCGGGAAACCCGTTGAATTCGGCTACAAAAGTCAGCTGGTCGACAACGACGACGGTGTCGTGCTCGACCACACCGTGCACCAAGGCAACCCTGCTGACGCCCCTCAACTGGCACCCGCCGTCGCACGGGTCATCGCTCGCACCGGCCGCAAACCACGGACCGTGACCGCCGACCGCGGTTACGGCGAAGCCGCCGTCGACAGTGCCCTGCACGACCTTGGGGTCCGCACCGTCGCGATCCCCCGCAAAGGCAGACCCGGCAAAGCCCGCCAGAGCGTCGAACACCGACCGGCATTCCGAAAAACCGTGAAATGGCGAACCGGATGCGAAGGCCGAATCAGCAGCCTCAAACGCGGCTACGGCTGGGACCGGGCACGCCTGGACACCCTGCAAGGAGCCCGGATCTGGACCGGACAAGGCATCTTCACCCACAACCTCATCAAGATCGGACTGCTCGCCGGGTGACCCATCCAAACGGGAAGATCAACACCCACCGAGCAGCAGCCGCCACGAGCCCGAACCCGGTCGATCAGTCAGCGACCTAGATTTTCAGGTCGAAGTAATTAGCCCATCCCGAAGGAAGGTCGTATGAACTTCGGAGCCGTCTTCGCCGGCACCTTCACCGCTTCCGCCGTCGAGACGATCGAGATGGTGATCATCGTCATCGGGGTCGGGACCATGCGGGGCTGGCGCTCCACCATCATGGGCACTGCCAGCGGCCTAGTCGTCCTCGGCGGCCTTGTCGCTGGCCTGCGGCAGGCCCTGTCGCTGATCCCGATCGACGTCGCACGCATCGTGATCGGTGGTTTGCTGCTCACCTTCGGCCTGCAATGGCTGCGCAAGGGCGTCCGCCAGGTATCCGGTCAGGGCTTCTGGGGCGGCGGGTCCGAGGAGAGTGACGTCGAGGAACGCCGCGACCACAACGGTGTCGACTGGACCGCATTCGTGCTCTCGTTTAAGGGAGTGCTCCTCGAAGGCCTGGAGATCGCTTTCATCGTCGTTGCTTTCGGTACCGGCTCCGGCGGATACACCCAGGCGCTCGTGGGCGCCGGCGCCGCCCTGGCGGTCTTCTGGACCCTAGGGCTGCTCGTACGCGGGCAACTGGAGAAGGTCCCCGGGCGCACCCTGAAGTTCGGCGTCGGAGGATTGCTTACGACGTTCGGCACCTTCTGGAGCCTGGAGGGTCTCGGCGTTCACTGGCCGGGTGCAGATCTCAGCATCGCCTGGCTGTACTCGGCCTACCTTGCCGCAAGTTTCGCCTTGCTCGGCGCGCTGCGCTTCGGTTGGCTCACGCCGAACGCATCAGGCATTCGGCGTCCTGCTGGGGCGACACAGTGAGCGCCCCGGTGCAGCGAGTAGGCAGAGCGCTGCGGTCGTTCGGAGGATTCTGGTACGACTTCATCATTGGCGACGACTGGGTCGGTGCCGCCGGTGTGCTGATCCTGCTCGGCGCCGCCTACGGTTTGTTACAGCTAGGGCTATGGGCGTTCTGGACGGGGCCGGTCGTCATCGTCGCGACCATGATCATTCTGGTGTGGCGGGCCGAACGGCGGGAACAACGGCGGGAACACCGCCGCTAACCGCCGGCCCGCTGCTTGCGTTGCGCGGCTACTTCACCGCATTTTCGGCGCAATCGGCCGTCAGTCGTGCAGATGGCGGGTGGCTCCTTCGGACGCCATCGCGGTGGCGACGTCGCGGGGGTAGATGCGCCGGCCGATGACTAGCAGGCCCAGCCCTGCCAGCGTTAACGGCAGGAGCATCAGCAGGAATGTGATGTCGAGTCCGTGCGCACCGTTCGGGACGGGACCGCGGCCGTGTGGTTTCCGGTGGAGCCGGCCAGCCCCACGTTGTGCCCACCGAAGTGGGTGGAGACGAGACCGAATACCAGCGGCGCGAGGGCGGTGAACACCGACCGCGTCGAGGTACGGATCGCCTCTGCCCGCCCCCATAGGTGGTGATGCATGACATCGAGGCGGGCTGCGTCCAGCGGCGGATTGCTGCCGCCGAAGATCGCCGCAGCCAGGAACAGCACCGGTCCGCCGATCAATAGCGACGTCACGAGTAGCCCGGGTAGCAGCGCAGCCGCGGTAGCGAGGAAAGCGACGCCGGCGACCACCACGCGACCCGCCAGGACCCCGCGGTGGATCATCCGATCGGCGAGCGGCCCTCCGACGAGGACTCCGATGACGGCGCCGCTGCCGATGAGGACCAGCACCGTGCTTGCCGCGGACTGACCGAGGGCGTATCGGCCGCGTAGGAACGCGACCGCAAACACCTGTAGCCCCGAATAGCAGAAATAGCCGATGGTCGACGCGGCGATGAGCAAGATGTTTGTGCGTATGGAAAGGACGTAGCTGAAGGCGCGCCAGGTTCCCATCCTGACGGGGTCCTCATGCAAGATCAGGCTGGGGTGCGGGCGGATTTGGTGGGCGCGGACGCCGCGCTCCACCTCGCCCTCCCTGTCGCGGGCCTGCGTCTGTGCCGCTGCGCGCGGTGTCTCGGTCTCGTCGGGGGCGTCGTGCTCGGCCACGATTTCGGTGTCGCCCACGTCGATCCGGCTCTGACCGCCGCGCGCCGGCTCGGGCAGCAGCCGCGACAAGGCCGCCGCTAGCAGCAGGCTCGGCACCGCCAGCGCGAAGAACGACGCACGCCAGGAGACGAGGCCGGCAAGGTTGCCTGACACGAGATAGCCGAGCCCCGCTCCGAGCAGTTCACCGGACAGGATGAACCCGAATACGCGACCTCGGTCCGTGGCCGGGAACAGGTCACCGGTCAGCGAGGCGATCGCGGGTCCGGCTACGGCAATCACGACGCCGAGTGCGATCCGGGTGACGAGCAACATCAAGTACGACGTCGCCAACCCGGATATGACCATAGCCAGCGACCACAGCGCGACGGCGAGGGTGAGCAGCCGGACCCGTGGGAGCCGGTCGATGAGAATGCCGGCCGGCACGGTCGCCGCCGCGCCGACCAGTGACGACACCGTGACGAGTAGACCGAGCTGTACGTTGCCGATCCCCAGCGACTGCTCGAGCGGCACCGAGACGGATCCGACGGTGGCGTTGTCGGCGCTCTGCAACGCGAGGACGAGAGCCAGCAGCACGATCACCCGCAGCCGCGCGTCGCCTCCCACCTTCGGGGAGAGCCACCGCTGTATTCGTCGGCCAGGTCGTGCACCGAACGTTTCGCGCTGCGCCGCCTTGGCTTCTGAGGTGGGCAAGGTCATCGATGCGGCTGACATGCGGGCGCCAAGCTTGAGAATCAGCGTGCCTGCCAGCGCTCGGCTTCGGCGCGGAGCGTCATGCCGTGCCCGGGGGCGTCAGTGAGCTGCAGGGCGCCGCTGGTGACGGCGGGCAGCCCGTCGACGAGCAGCGGTTCGAGCCGGGCGTGGTCGGCGAACCATTCGACGTGCCGCAGGTTGGGTACGGCAGCGGCGACTGGCGCGTGTAACGACGGAGCGCAGTGCGCGCTGATCTCGAGGTTGTAGGACGCGGCGATGGCTGCGCAACGAAGCCACTCGGTGTAGCCGGCGCACCGGGTGACATCGACCTGGAGGCAGTCGACGGCGCCGGCGCCGAGCATCCGCTGAACGTAGAGTGCGGAGTCGGCGTACTCGCCTGCGGCCACGTCGCACCGCAGTTGGCCGCGTAGCCGTGACAGGCCGGTCAGGTCATCGGACGACAGCGGCTCCTCAAACCACACCACCCCCAGCTCGTCGTACGCCCGGCCGATCCGGGCGGCCTGGCCGGCCGTGTACCCGCCGTTCGCATCAACCATGAGGTCGATGTCTGGACCGACGAGGTCACGAAGGAGGCTGGCTCGCTGCAAGTCCCGCTCAAGCGCGGTCCCCCAGGACTCTCCGACCTTGATCTTGACAGCACTGCAGCCGACCTCTAGCCACCCGTCGACCTGCTCGCGAAGCTCGTCGTCGGTCAGGCTGGTGAACCCGCCGCTACCGTAGACCGGAACGGTGTCACGGGCCCGTCCGAATAAGGCGTGCAGCGGGGCCTGCAGGAGCTTCGCCTTCAGGTCCCAGAGAGCGATGTCGACCGCGGCGACGGCTGCTGAGACGATGCCTGGCCGGCCGAGATTCCGGCAGGCTCGGATCATCGCCTCCCAGCTACCGGGGACGTCCAGCGCGTCCCGCCCACGAACCACGTCGGCGAGCTTGCCGCTGACGATGTCGGCGGCCCCGGGGCTGCTATAGGTCCACCCGAGCCCCGTCAGGCCACCCGCAGTGATGTTGACGGCGACCGCAGTCGTGGCGTTCCAGGTAAGGGTGCCGTCGCTTTCCGGATCTGGTGTCGGGAACGTGTAGACGCCGACGCTGACCGTTTCGACGTTAACGGACGTCATGGCTTCGGCGTCCTCGCGTGCCGGCCCGAGCTCAGGTGGTCGCCGAGCCGCGCAGCGAGCGCCATGATCGTCAACGCGGGGTTGGCCGATCCCTGCGTCGGCAGCACGCTGCCGTCGGCGACGTAGAGGTTGGGCACGCCGAAGACCCGCTGGTCGGCGTCCACGACGCCGTCCTGCGCCCGGGTGGCCATCCGGGCACCCCCGACCAGGTGCGCAGCGCGCTTGATGGTCGTCACCTCGCTGCCGCCGGCGGCCGAGAGTATGTCCTCCATCACCCGCTGCGCGGCGTCGAGGAGTCGTTTGTCGTTGTCGCAGTGGCTGTAGGAAAAGTGCGCGACCGGCAGTCCGTGGCGGTCGTTCTCGTCGGCCAGGGTCACGCGGTTGTCGGCCTGTGGGAGAAATTCGCAGAGCGCACCCAGGGTCGCCCAGTGCACGTAGTCGCGCATGTACTCGCGCAGCGCCTCGCCCCAGTGTCCTTGTGCCGCAACGTGTTCCGCCCACGTGATCGGCAGCGGGCTGACGGTCTGGATGGACCAGCCTCGCTTGTACGGCTTCGTGGGATCGGTCTCGTAGAAGGCCTCGGAGCTGACCTCCGGCGGCGGCGCCTTGTACATCCGTACCTCGTGGTCGAACCGGGCCGCCGTCTGGGGTGCGCCCTGGACCATCAGGTAGCGACCGACCTGGTCGTGGTCATTGCCCAGCCCGGCGGGCCAACGCTTCGACGTCGACAGCAGCAGCAGCCGCGGGGTCTCGATGGAGTAGCCGGCGACGGCGACCATCCGGGCCCGCTGCCGGTGCTCGACGCCCCCACGGACGTAGGTGACGCCGGATGCCCGCCCCGTCCGCTCGTCGACCAGTACCCGGGTCACGTGCGAGTCGGGCCGGATCTCCGCGCCGTGCGCGAGCGCGTCGGGAATGTGGGTGATCAGCGGGCTCGCTTTGGCGTTGACCTTGCAGCCCTGCAAACAGAATCCGCGGTAGATGCAGTGCGGGCGGTTGCCGAACCGGCCGTTGGCGATGGCCACGGGCCCGACCCGGGCCTGGATGCCCAGCGCGGCTGCGCCGCGCAGGAACATGTTCCCGTTGCCGCCAACTGGATGCGCGTGGTGCGGGTAGGTATGCGGGTCACCCCACGGCCAGTCCTGACCGGCGACCGGCAGCTCCGCCTCGATCGCCTCGTAGTAGTCGCGCAGATCGGCGTACGAGATCGGCCAATCGGCGCCGACCCCGTCGACGCTGGCGGTGTGGAAGTCCGACGGGTGGAAACGCGGCGTGTAGCCAGCGTAATGGATCATCGACCCGCCGACTCCTCGGCCGGAGTTGTTCGACCCGAGTGGCACCGGGTCGCTGCCGCCGATCTGCCGCGGTTCGGTCCAGTACAGCCGGTGCGAGCCGCGCTCGTCGCTGACCCAGTCGGCGTCCGGATCCCAGAACGGGCCCGCGTCGAGCGTGACCACCGACCATCCGGCGCGGGCCAGCCGCTGGGTCAGGACGCTGCCGCCGGCGCCCGCGCCGACGACGACGAGGTCAACTTCGTCGTCGTCGGCGTAGCGGCGCATGTCCCGGCGCAGCGCGTGATTGGTGCGGGAGCCATCGTTCGGGATCAGCCAGGCGGAGTCGTTGCGGGCACGGACCTTGCTGTAGCCGCGAAACGGGCTGCGGGTCATGACTCCGTCCCCGGACGATGCACGAGATCGGCCTGCGCCCGCCGCGCGCGTTCCAGTCGCGCGGCGAACGGCACCGGGTCGATGTCGTCATGGTCGGCGACCTCCCACCGCTCCCGGCCACCCTTCGCGCCGGTCTGGCTGCGATTCTTGTAGCCGCGGGGGTAGGCCGGTCCGCCGAAACCGATCTCGTTCCACGCCCAAGGGTGCGCGTAGAACTCCGCGCAGGCGTAACGCGTCCACAGGCTCCACACGCGGCTCGCAGCCAGACCGTGCCATGGGCCACTGCCCAGATCCTGAACCGTCTGCACGATCGCTGCCTGATCTGCCTGGGGCAGCTTCGCAAAGCCGCCGCCGCCGAAAGCCGTCGCGTCCTCGTCGAGATGGCGCAGCGTGTCGCGCCAGGCCTGACCGTCCTCGGGCATGTCGTCGTAATGCCAACCGTCGGTCTCACCCATGGCGAGCCGCCGGTCGATGAGCGCGACCACGGGAATGCGAGGCTCACGGTCCTGATGCAGCAGCAGATCGCACAGGGCCGAAGCAGTCGCGTTCTCCGCCATCGTGAAGAACGACAGCTCGGTGATCGGTGCCAGCCGGGCCAGCACGACCCCGGCCGTGACGTCGTCCCAGCGCCCGACCTCATCGAGCACGTCGTAGCCGGGGAAGCGTCCCCGGTGCTGGGGAGTGGTGGCCCGCTGATCAGGGCTGCGGTAGGGCATCAGTCCTGCCCACCCGTGTCCGGCTCGCGGCGCAGCACGGAGGCGAGCAATCCCATTCCGCCAACCAGCGCGGCGAGCCCGGGCGCGAAAAGCGGCGGCCCCATCTCCAGGTTGTAGGCGGCCATCTTCCAGCCACCCGGCTTCTGCGCGATCCCGCGGGCGTGCAGGTACGTGCCTTGCACGCCGTTGGCCACCACGATCGCCGAGGCAAGCGGCAGCACCGTCTTTGCCGCGCGCCGGGAGAACACGGCGGCGATCCCGGCCGGGACCAGGGTCGGCATCACCACGATCGGCCACCACATCACCCGGTTACCGAAGCTCGCCGAGTCGTGCTCGGTGTAGATCTCGGCGGTGGTGATGAGGGCACCGCCGGCGGTCAGCGCGGCCAGCGTCCGCTCGAAGCGACCGGTGCGCACGTCGCGCAGGAAGCGGTCGGTACCCACGAGCGGCTCGCCGTGGATAGTGCTGTCGAGCCAGCGCATCATCAGCTCTTGGCCCCCGGAAGGAACTCCTGGGCCTTCTGCTTGATGCCCTGCTTGACGAAGCCCCAGCTGTCCTCGTCGCCGCCCACAATCGCCGAGGCGACCGACCTGATCTGGGCGAGTGTGGCGTGCGGCGGGATCGGCGGCACGTCCGGATCGCACCGGATGTCAAGCACGGTCGGACGGTCGGCCGCGAACGCCCGATCCCATGCGGCGCCGATCTCCTCGGGGTCGTCCACGCTGATGCCCTGCAGGCCGAGGCTGCTGGCGAAGGCGGCAAAGTCGACATCCGGCAGGGCTTGGGACTCGATGAACCGCGGCGAGTCCCCCATCGCCCGCAGCTCCCAGGTCACCTGGTTGAGGTCATTGTTGTGCAAGATGGCGACGATCAGGCGGGGGTCGGCCCACTGCTCCCAGTAGTGCTTGACCGTGATCAGCTCCGCCAGGCCGTTCATCTGCATCGCGCCGTCACCGACCATGGCGATCGTCGGGCGGTCCGGGTGTGCCCACTTCGCGCCGATCACGTACGGCACGCCCGGGCCCATCGTGGCGAGCGTCCCCGACAGACTGCCGCGCATGTCACCGCGAAACCGCAACTGCCGGGCATACCAGTTGGCGGAGCTCCCGGAGTCCGACGCGACGATCGCGTTGTCTGGCAGGCGCTTGTCCAGCTCGTAGAAGATCCGCATCGGATTGATCGGGTCGGCGCCGGTCATCGCCCGCCGCTCGAGGGTCTGCCACCAATCGGCGACGTTCTTCTCCACCGTCTCCCGGAAGGAGCGGTCGCTCTTGCGTTCCAGCAGCGGCAACAACGCCGCGAGGGTCGTCTTCGCGTCGCCGACGAGGTTCAGCTCGTACGGGTAGCGCATCCCGATGAACTTGGCGTCGCGGTCGATCTGGATCGCGCGGGCCTGATCGAGCTCGGGCATGAACTGGATGTAGGGGAAGTTCGACCCGACGGTCAGCAACGTGTCGCATTCCATCATCAGGTGGTAGCTCGCGGTGGTGCCGAGCAGGCCGATCGATCCGGTCGCGTACGGCAGCTCGTCGGACAGCACATCCTTACCGAGCAGTGCCTTCGCGACGCCGGCGCCGAGCTTCTCGGCGACCGCCATCAGCTCCTCCCGCGCCCCTCGGGCGCCTTGCCCGGCGAGGATCGCGACCTTGCTGCCGGCGTTGAGGATGTCCGCCGCCTGCTGGAGCGCCGCGTCGTCGGGGGTCGTCGTCGGCCAGGCGATTCCCAGCGAGGACGGCACCTCCTTGAACGCGTGGCCGGGCGGCTCGTAGCTGAGCTCCAGGACATCGGAGGGGAAGATCAGGCAGGTGGGGGCGCTCGCCGAGAGAGCGGTACGGATCGCGCGGTCGACCAGGTTCGGCAGCTGCTCGGGAACCGTGCACACCTGCACGTAGTCGCTGCAGACGTCCTTGAACAACGACAGCAGGTCGACCTCCTGCTGATACGAGCCGCCCATGGCGCTGCGCTCGGTCTGCCCGACGATCGCCACCACCGGCACGTGGTCGAGCTTCGCGTCGTACAGGCCGTTGAGCAGATGGATCGCGCCAGGACCGCTCGTCGCGGCGCAGACCCCCACCCGACCGGAGAACTTCGCGAACCCCACAGCTTCGAACGCCGACATCTCCTCATGCCGCGCCTGCACGAACTGCGGATCGTTCTTCGCCCTCGCCCACGCCGCCAGCAAGCCGTTGATGCCATCGCCCGGAAAACCGAACACCTGCTCCACACCCCACGCCCTCAGGCGCTCCAACAGGTACTCGGCGACGGTCTGGCTCATCACATCTCCTTACGCACCGGGTAGCGGTCTGGCGGGAACGGACCCACCCCGATAGGCCGTTCGCCGCCCTCGTAAGGTGACTGCCCGGATTGCCAACGGCGAATCCGCTCAAACCCAAGCAATTGCCGGTCATCCGTCGCCTGGCGTGTCCTCGCCCGGGGCGTCGGCTTCCGACAGCTCGAACCGGGTGGTGATCGTCTGGAAGCCCTTGAAGCGTTCCGTGGCCGCATACATGGTGTAGGTACGCTCATCGGCGTCGGTGAGAACGACGGCATCGGTGAATGGGGTCAGCAGCGCGCGTGGCCACAGCTGGGACGCCCGGACAACGTTGATCTCCGCGGCAATCATGAGCACCAGCGCTTCCAGATAGATCCAGGCGATGGCCGCCAGCACCACGCCGAACGTCCCGTACCCCGACTCTGCGTGGCGCAACCGATGCGCGATGTAGCTGCTACCGACGGTCTGCAGGACCAGCCAGGCCGCGGCAGCGACGATGCCGCCGCGGATGACATCGTGCAGGCGCAGGTCGCGCGCCGTCAGGAGTTGAAAGGCTGCGCTGAACAGGCCCACGTTGAGCACGAACGTCAGCGGGTAACCGAGGGTGCGCACCGCGAGCCCGAGCCGTGCAGCGAGCGGGTTGGGGGTACCGACGATGGTGGCGATGGCGCTCGACAGCAGCACCGCGAGGCCCAGCAGCAGCATGAGCCCGAGGCTGCGCAGCCGTCCCTTGAGCGGATTCGGCTGCTCGTTGCGCGCGACCCCGTAGATGCGGTTGAAGCCGGCTTGCGCCGCCTGCATCGCGCCGGTCGCCCCGTACACCGTGCCGACGATGCCGGCGGCCAGACCCGCGCCGCTTCCGTGAATGTCGGTGACGTTGTGCCGCAGCTGCGGTCCGATGATCGGAAAATTCACCAGCGCCGAGTTGACGATCAGGTCCTGAAGGTGAGCGTTGCCCTGCAACAAGAAGCCGAGCAGGCTGAACAGGATGAGCAGCATCGGAAAGAGCGAGACAAACCCGTAGTAGGTCACCAACGCTGCTAGATGCGGGCCCCGGTCGTCCGCGAATTTGTAGATGACCGCAAGGGGAAAGCCGAGCCAACCGTGTTCGCGCTGATACGCATCAATCCGTTCCAGAACAGGCACGGTCGATCCCTGCCCTGCCTGCCTGCATCGCATGCCGGCGCGGCGCGCCAGTGGTCCGGCCTTGCTGGCTCGACTCGCGCGGCAGCGGCGCGACGGCGGCTGGGTCATTGCGTAGCGTCTTGTCCACAGCCCTCGAGCCCGGGACGGACCGCGTGCCCCTTCCCGGCTACTGTCGAACATGTATTCGAATCTAGGAGGATGCATGTCAGGGGACGACAGAATGCTCGAGCGGGTACGGCGGCTGCTGTCCAAGGCCGAGGGTGCCGCGACGGAGTCAGAGCGTGACGCCTACAACGCCAAGGCTGCCGAGCTCATCGCGCGTTACGGCATCGAAGAAGCGCTGCTCGCCGCGAGCGAGTCGACCTCGCCGCTGCCGGCCGATCGCGTCGTCCATCTCGACGCTCCGTATGCCCGGGACAAGGCGTCGTTGCTGTCGGCCGTCGCGGGTCCATTGGGCGTGCGAGGCGTGCTGTGCAGTTCCCGTGGCGCGGCCGGCACCCGACTTTCGATGCACCTGTTCGGCATCAGCTCGGATCTCGAACGGGTCGATGTGTTGTACACCTCGCTTCTCGTGCAGGCCGCTCACGGGCTCGCGGTGGCGCGGCCCGCCAGTGCGTACGAGTCGGTCGCGGCGTACCGGCGCTCGTGGATGCTCGGCTTCGCCTACACGATCCAGCAGCGCCTTGTCGCGGCCGCGCAGGCTGCCGCCGAGCGAGCCGAGTCGGCGCAGCGCCACGCGACCAGCGCAGGGCCCTCCGTCAGCCTGGTACTCGCTGACCGGGCGGCGATGGTCGACACCGCCGTGGCGGCGGCATATCCGCGGTTGCGCACCGCGCCGGGCCGCCTGCTGTCGGGCACCGGGTCGGCGGCGGGAGCCGCCGCTGCGCGACGCGCCGATCTCGGCGGTCAGCGGCTGGGCAGGCGCTCCCGGCCGGCACTGCGGTGATCCCCCAGGCCGGTACGGTCGGCGCATGAGAATCCTGCTGCTGGCTCCGCCGGGCGCCGGAAAAGGTACGCAGGGCAAGCGACTTTCCGAGCACTACGGCATTCCGCATATCGCGACAGGTGATCTGCTGCGCGACCACGTCGAGCGCGACACCGAGGTAGGCCGAGCGGTCAAGAGTCAGCTCGACGCAGGCGAACTGGTCTCCGACGAGCTGGTGCTGGAGATGGTGCAGGAAGCGCTCCAGAACGGCGACGCGCCGACGGGCTACATCCTCGACGGGTTCCCCCGCACGGTGCCGCAAGCGATCGAGGGTCACCGGACCGCCGAGCGGCTGGGTCTCCCTGCGCAGGCCGCGGTGTACCTCGCTGCTGACGACGACGAGCTGATTCGCCGGCTGCGGCATCGCGCCGACGAGGAAGGGCGCAAGGACGACACCGAAGACGTGATCCGCCAGCGTTTGCAGACCTACCAGCGGGAAACGGCTCCGGTCATCGGCCACTACCGGGACCGGGGCATGCTCATCGAAGTCGACGGCATGCAGCCGATCGAGCAGGTGACCGACGACATCGTCGCCCGGCTGGCGGAGATGCTGCCTGGCGGCTGAGCCCCTATCGGGTGCAGTCGATCACCAGCTTGCCGGCGAGCGAGCGATCGCCGAGTGCGGCGAAGACCCCGGCAGCCTCGCTGAGCGCGACCACCTTGCCGACATGGATACGCAGCCGGCCGTCCTCCATGGCGGCAGCGGCAGCCTGGGCACCAGCGTGCCGCTCGGCGGCCGAGAGGCCAAGACCGCCGTATCCGAGGAGACGCTGAGACCCCCGGTAGAACGGCTGCAGCGCGATCTCGGACTGCGATCCGGCGCTGGTGCCGAAGATGACGTGACGGCCGCGTGGGGCAAGTATCGCGAGCGCTGCCGGGGTGAAGCCGGCGCCAAGTGGGTCGAAGACGATCGTCGGCACAAAGTCGCGGGCCGAGGCAGCCAGCGAGTCGGCGTCCGCCACGACAGCCTCGGCGCCGAAGGCCCGGACCGCGTCGGCTTTGCCGGCGCTGCCGGCCTGGCCCAGCACGCGCGCGCCGGCGGCCAGGGCCAGCGAGACGATGGCGAGGCCGACCCCGCCGGCAGCACCGAGCACCAGCACCCGGTCGGCCGACGTGACCTCACCGACCTCGACGACGGTCTTGTACGCGGTGACCCCGGCGACGCCCAGGCCAGCGGCGGCCGACAGCTCGACGCGGGGGTCCAGCGCGATGAGCTTGTCGCGCGGGACGACCACCGCTTCGGCCCAGGTCCCGTCGGCCGTGGACCCGAGTCCTCCCCCGCTCGCGACCGCGACGGGCGCACCGTCGAGCCAGCCGGCGCCTTCGCCTCCCAATGTCCGCGGCAGCGGGCCGTCGACGGCCACCAAGCCCTGCGCTGCGTAACGATCGACCGGATTCACCCCGGCTGCGGCCAGTTCGACCACCACCTCGCCCGGTCCCGGATCGGGTAACTCCATCTCCTCGACGCGCAGGGGCGCCCCGTGAGCGCTCAGGCGGGCAGCGCGGATCATTCGCGGCACGTCAGTGGTCTTCCGTCTCGAGGCCCTCCGCGACCGGCGAGCCGATGGCCGTTGCGACCAGGCTGCCCCACTCTTGCAGCAGGCGAGCCGAATCGGCGGTATCGGTGCCCTCGGCCCACAAGTGCGTCATCGCCTCGGCCGGGTCGGGGATCACGAGCACCCAGCGCCCATCCGGCGAGATCAACTTGACGCCGTCGGTGGTGTCGGTACGGGCCGATCCGGCATGCTCGACAACCTCACGCATCACCGCGCCCTTCGCGGCCCACGGGGTCGGGACCGAACGCCGCACGACGGCCGAAGCCGGGATACGGGCGTCGATCTCCGACAGCGTCAGCTGGGCACGCGCGATGAGCCCGGCCAACCGAACGAACGCGGCTGTCCCGTCGAGCGCGGGGGCGAATTCCGGACGACGAATCCCCCGCGCCCGTCGCCGGCGAAGACGACCTGGCGGGCCGAAGCCGCCCGGGTGAGAGCCTCCGGCGAGGTCGGGGTCCAGATGACGCCCACCCCGTGGAAGTTGCACACCTGCTCGGCGACGCGGGTGGTGGTGACCGGCAGGGCGACGTCGCGTCCCCGGCTCTCGGCGGCGACCAGATCGAGCATGACCAGCAGCGCGCGCTCCTCGCGGATCAGTTCACCACGCTCGTTCACCAGCGCGATGCGTTCGCCGACGGGGTCGAAGCGCAGCCCGAACGCCGCCCGCGAGCCGGCGACGAGCTCGCCGAGCCGCTCCAGATCGCTCATGCGACTGGCCAGCGACTCGGCGGTCGCCCCCTGGTCGAGGCGGCCGTTGACGGTCAGGACGTCGACCCCGAGACGCCCGAGAAGCCCGGGCAGCACGAGAGATTCCGAACCGCCGGCGCAGTCGATGACGACCTTCAGGCCGGCCTCACGCAGCCGCCGGGTGTCGATGCGGTCGCACAGATCCTGCACGTAGGTGTCCTGCGTCCGGGTGGCGAAATGCAGCTCGGCGATCTCGCCGGGAAACGCCCGGCGAAACTCCTGGCGGGTATAGATCCGCTCGAGCTTGCGTGCCGCCACCCGGGAGATGTCGGCGCCATGCTCGTCGATGAAGACCAGGTCGAGGCTCTGGGGGTCGCCCGGCGAGGTGCGCATCATGATCCCGCCGACGGCCTCGGAGACCCGCACATCCCAGCGGATGATCGGCATCGTCGAGACTTCCAGGTCGCGCACCTCGATCGCACTGGCGGTCAGGGCGCTGATGACAGCCCGCTTGAAGGCGCGGGCCGCCCGGGACGCGTCGCGGGCGACGGTGACGAGGCTGCCCTTGCGCAGCGTCGTGGCGTAAGCCGTCGCCAGACGCACGCAAAGCTCAGGCGTGATTTCGACGTTGACCAGGCCGCTGACCCCGCGCGGCCCGAAGAGCGCCGCTGCCCGCGTGATTCCCAGATGACGCTCTGGTTCTGGACGGTCCCGGCATCGATCACCTTGGAGGGGTAGACAGCTACCCCGTCGCCGAGGATCGCCTCCTCCTCCACGACGCCGTCGTCGCCGACGATCACGCCTTCGGCCACCTGGACCCCGCGCATGATGTCGGTGCGCTTGCCGATGACGCACGCCCGCAGCGACGCCTGCGGGCCGATGTAGGCGTTGTCGTGGACCACCGAGCGTTCCAGCACCGCGCCGCTCTTGACGACGACATTGCTGCCGATGACGGTGTACTCCCTCAGCACGGCGCCGGCCTCGACCTTGGCGTAGCTGCCGATGTGCAGCGGCCCGATCAGCGCGGCCTCGGGATCGACCTCGGCGCCTTCGGCGACCCAGACCCCCGACGACAGTTCGAACCCGTCGATGTCGACGTTCACGGCTCGGTTGAGCACGTCAGCCTGCGCCCGCAGGTACGACTCCACCGTGCCCACGTCTTCCCAGTAGCCGCCGGCAATCCAGCCGTAGAGCGGGGCCCCGTCGGCCAGCAGCTTCGGAAAGACGTCAGCGCTCCAGTCGACGACCGCACCTGGCTCCACGCGGTCGAGGACCTCCGGCTCCATGACGTAGATCCCGGTGTTGACGGTGTCCGAAAAGACCTGCCCCCACGTGGGCTTTTCGAGAAAGCGCAGGATGCGGCCGTCATCCTCGGTGATGACGATGCCGAACTCGAGGGGGTTGGGCACGCGTTTGAGCGCGACCGTGACGAGCGCGCCGCGGCGGCGGTGGAACGCCACCATCGCCGAGAGGTCGAAGTCGGTGAGCGCATCGCCGGAAATGACCAGGAAAGGCTCGTCCCGCAGCACTTCAGCGGCGTTGCGCACGCTGCCGGCCGTGCCGAGCGGGGTGCGTTCCGTGGCGTACGACAGGCTCATGCCGAGCTCGTCTCCGTCGCCGAAATACGCCCGGATATGAGCCGCCAGGTACTGGACGGTCACGAACGTCTCGTCGAAGCCGTGGCGCTTCAGCAGCCGCAGGACATGCTCCATGATCGGGCGGTTCACGACCGGGAGCAGCGGCTTGGGCTGGTTGGCGGTCATCGGCCGCAGCCGGGTTCCCTCGCCGCCGGCCATCACGACGGCGCGCATCAGGCGGTCACCTCACGATCCGTCGCGCGAAGTTGCCGCACCTGGATCGCATACAACCCGATCGCCCACCAGTACAGCGCCGTACCCCAGATGACGAACGCCCAGGCGATCGGGCGAGAGACGGTCGCCAGCCAGCCGTGGCCACCGTCGCCAGCAGGAACGGGAAGGCATAGAGCAGGTTGAACGTGGCGCTTTGCCGAGGAAGTGGACCGGGAGAGCGATCCCGTAACCCATGCGCAACAGCACCGGCCCGAAAGCAAGCAGCACGACGTCCCGCGCGAGGAGCACGATCAGCAGCCAGACCGGGATGATGCCCCTGATGGTGAGCGCCACGACTGTGGACACGATGTAGAGGCGATCGGCTGCGGGGTCGAGCAAGGCGCCGATCTTGCTGGACTGGTGGAGCATCCGGGCCAGCTTGCCGTCGAGATAGTCGGTCAGGCCGCTGGCCATGAGCAGCAGGAGCGCGATGCCGTCCCGGTGCGGGCCGAGCACCAACCACAGGAACACCGGCACGCCCGCCAGGCGCAACGCCGACAGCGCATTCGGAATCGTCAGAATCCGGTCGCCGAGCTCTGGCTCCATGCCAGTCGGGGCGTCGGCGGTCACACCGGAAACGCTAGCCCCAGCAGTCGATCCATGTCTCCCGCTCTCCTGGAGCAATCCGAAGGCGCCTGACCCGGATCAGCCGAAGCGTCCCGTGATGTAGTCCTCTGTGCGCTTCTGGCTCGGGTTCGAGAAGATCTTGGTGGTGGAGTCGAACTCGACCAACTGCCCCGGCTGGCCGACACCCGTGATGTTGAAGAACGCCGTCATGTCACTGACCCGCCCAGCCTGCTGCATGTTATGGGTGACGATGACGATGGTGAACTCGTCCTTCAGCTTGCCGATCAGGTTCACGATGATCAGCGTACTGATCGGGTCGAAGCCGAGCACGGCTCGTCCATCAGGAGCACCTGAGGCTGAACAGCAATGGCGCGCGCGATGCACCTCCGCTGCTGCTGACCACCGAACAGGCCGCCGCCCGGCTTGTCAGCCGGGTATGAACTCATCCCAGAGGCCGGCGCTCCGCAGCGAGGACTCCACCGGGTCGTCCAGCGTCGACTTCTTCTTCATGCCGCCGAGCCTCAGGCCGGACGCGACGTTGTCGTACACCGACATGGAGGGAAATGGATTGGGGCGCTGGAAGACCATGCCGACCATCCGCCGGACGTCGACGGGATCGACGTCCGATGCGTAGATGTCTTCGTCGTCGAGCATGACCTTGCCTTCGACGCGCCCGCCCGGCAGCACCTCGTGCATGCGGTTCAGCGTGCGCAGGAGGGTCGATTTCCCTAGCCGGACGGCCCGATGAACGCGGTGACCGACCGGGGCTCGATCGACATGTTGATGTCGTCGATCGCCCTGAACGACCCGTAGAAGGCGGACAGCCCGGATACCTCGATGCGCTTGGACATTGCTACCTCCGGCCCAGCGTATTGCGCCGGGTGATGAGCCGGGCCCCGAGGTAGAGCGCCAGCACAATAACGATCAGCGTGAGCGCCGCTGCCCAAGCGCGATCGTAAGTGATGTCCTGGCCCTGGCCGGCTTGATCGAAGATGAACGTTGGGATAGCGGACTGC
>CAVQDA010000004.1:0-33041 GCA_963711145.1 uncultured Actinomycetota bacterium | reverse complement strand
ATGTGTTTGTGCCGGCCAGCCAGAGCGAGGATGAAATAGCCATGGCAGACGACCGTGACCAGGAACGAGAAAGGCCGGCCGAGCCCAGGCGCGGTGCTGGTGCTCGGCGAGGCGCCCCCACGCCTGCTCGCGGGAAGCGACCCGCAGGCGAGGGGCGGCCTGACAGAAGTCGTAAGACCGGGGATGCGCGTCGCAGCGCGCGTCCTGGTCAAGGCGCCGACCCGCGGCCGCGGGCATACCGACCCGCCGGTGATGGTCCGCCGTCCAGCGAGCGCGGGCGACCCGATCGCCAGCCCCGGCGTGCTGATGCCGGCGACCCGCGTGCGCGGCGATCCGGCGAACGACCGGCGGGACCCAGGTCCGCGGCGGCGCAACGGGGCGACCGGCCTGCGCGGCCTGACCGGCCTGCGCGGCCTGACCGGCCTGCGCGGCCTGCGCGGCCTGACCGGTCTGACCGGCCTGAACGCCGTGACCGGGCGTCGCGTCCTGCCAGGTCAGAGCGTCCTGATCGGCGCGATGGCCCTGACAGGACGGCGTTCGAGCGCCCTCGGCGGTCGAGCACCAGCCGCGACTCCGGGACCAGTCGCGTTGGCGACTCCGGGCGCGCGGGTGGAGCACGTCAACAAGGCTCCTACCGCGGCAATTCCAGTTCTCCGCGTCCCCGCCGGGACGACGCCCCCCGGCGGCCCGCCGTGCGCTCCGGTTCCGCGTCCCCGCCGGCGCCAGCAGGTGTCCGCGCCCGCTCTGACCGCCCGGCCCCGGTACGCGTCGTGGTCCCCGAACTACCGCCGGGCGTCACCGCTGACCAGCTCGACCCTGCGGTGAAGCGTGAGCTTCGCAGCCTCGCCAAGGCGACCGCGGAAACGGTTGCCGGGCAGCTCGTGGCCGCCGGAACGCTGCTCGCGGCCGATCCTGCCGCCGCTCTTGTGCATGCGCGGGCCGCTCGGCGCATTGCGTCACGGGTTGCCTCCGTTCGTGAGGCGGCCGGCCTTGCGGCCTACGCGGCGGGCGAGTATGCCGAATCGCTCGCTGAGCTGCGCGCCCACCGCCGCATGACCGGACTCGCCCATCAGATCCCCGTCATGGCCGACTGCGAGCGCGCTCTCGGCCGCCCCGCCAAAGCGTTGGACCTGCTCAACGAGGCCCCCGTCGCCGAACTGCCGCCCGCCGCACGGGCCGAACTGCTCCTGGTGCGCAGCGGGGCCCACCGCGATCTCGGGCAAGCTCGGGAGGCCCTCGCCGCTCTCGAGGTCGGCGAGCTTGACAGTCCGGCCATCAAGCCGTGGACCGTCCGGCTCTGGTACGGCTACGCCGAGGCCCTGGCCGGCGTCGGCCGGATCGAGGAAGCGGGCGAATGGTTCGCGGCAGTCGCCGCCGTCGACGACGGTGAGACTGATGCCGCCGAACGCGTGGAGGAGATTGCCGGAGCCGACACCGGAGCCGCATCCGACTGACGTTTTCCACAGATCCTGCCGCGCCGCGCTTTGGCAGGCTTTCGTGGTCGAGGCTCAACGCATGTCTACAGACCTTGATTTCACGGCCCCGAGTTCGCCGGAGTCCGCCTGGGGCGGCGCGCCTTCGCGGGCGGTCGCCCGCAATGAAGTGGCGATTTCCGGTGTGCTGGCCGAGGCCGGGGAGGAGCGTGAGCTCGCCGGGGGAGCGCTTGCCGTGCGCTGGACGCTCCGGGTGCCGCGAGGCGGCGAGCGTGGGGGGAGCGATCTCATCGATTGCGTGGCTCTCGATCCGGCGCTGCGTGAGCAGGCGCTGGTCTGGCCGCAGGGCGCGCCCCTGGAGGTCTGGGGCGCGATCCGGCGCCGGTTCTTTCGCACCGGTGGCCGCACGACCACTCGGGTGGAGGTCGAGGTGTTCCGTGCGGTCGAGGGCGAGTCGCCGCCGTCGGGCGACTCCGTTACCGCATGATCGTGACCGAACGCGAGCGGGCGCTCAGTCGCCGTCGAGCAGGCGGATCAGCAGGCCGGTGCGGGGCTTCGGCGTGAAGAGCGTGGACTTTCGCGGCATCCGGTCGCCCGCCGCCGCCACCGCTGCCACCGCCTCCACAGGAGTCGGGTTGAGCAGCAGAGCGGTTCCTGACGTTCCGGCCGCAGCCAGTGCAGCTGGGAGGTCGTGCCGGAAGCCGACGACGTCTTCGGTGTCGGATAGCCCCCATACCCGGCGCACCAGGAGGTGGTGGGCGAGCGAGACGTCGAGCGAGCGCCACGCCTCGGAGCGGTCGGCAGGCAGCGCGGCGGCCGCGGCATCAGCGTCAGGCTCGGTGAGCAGCCAGGCACTCTGTTCGTCCGCGACGCAGAATGCGGGCCCCTGCGCGCCGGCCTTCGCCAGCACGTCCAGCAGATCGTCGCCGCGAGCCGCGGTCGGCGTCACGGTAAACGCGCTCGCGGCGGCCTGCGCAGCGGCGGGGGCGGAAAGGCTCGGGATCACCCGATGAATGGGATGCACCTGCGGCCCGAAGACGCTCACGTCCACCAGCAGCGTCAAGCCGAAGTCCCAGGGGCCGATTCCTGCGCCTTCGGCCCGCCGATCCGTCTGATAGCGAAGGTAATTCGCATAGCGGTGGTGGCCGTCGGCAATTGTCGCGCGGCGGTCCAGCAGATCCGCGGCGATCGCATCGATTTCGGCCGGGTCGTCGATGGCCCAGATCCGGTGCCGCACCCCGTCCGCGGTCGTGGCGTCCAGCAGCGGGGTGCGCTGGTCCGCTGCGGCCACCAGCGCCGAGGCGGCGCCCCCACCCTCATAGACCAGGAAGATCGGTTCGAGATTCGCCCGTGTGGCGACGGAGAGCGCCAGCCGATCGCTGACCGGGCCGGCCATCGTGTCCTCGTGGGGGAGGACGATCCCGGCTTCGGCCCGCGCCAGGCCGACCGCGCCCACCAGCCCCCGCTGCACGTGACCGTCTGCGCTCTCCTCGTAGATGTAGAGCGCGGGCGTGTCGTCGCGAATCAGCGTCCCGTCGGCCTGCCACTCCCGCAGCTGACGAGCCGCCAACTCATAGCGGCTGGTCCCGTCGGCGCCGTCCGCGGGCAGGATCAGCCGGACCACGTTGTGGGGGTCCTCGGCCAGCAGTTGCGCTCGCTCGGCATCATCGATGACGTCGTACGGTGGGCTGGTCAGAGCAGCCAGTGCAGCACCGTCAGCTGCATAGCGCAGCGCGCGAAACGGTCGCAGTACCAGCCCGGGTGGCACCGGAGGGTCCGAGTCGCGTTGCGAAGCCATGACCGGATCGTAGGTGGCGATCCGGCCCTCGTGGGGAGGTCCGTGGCGTGGCCAACTTCGCAGTGTCTCCTTTCGGGGAGGAGTTGCCTGGCCAGCCGGAGGCCAGCAGTCCGGCCGGAGACGTGTACGACTGGTATGTGCGCGGCCGTGACCTGCTCAGCAGCGGCAATGCCGCGGCCGCCGTGCAGATCCTGCGCCGCACCGTCGAGGCCGAGCCGCGGGCGCGCAGTGCCCGCGAGATGCTGGCCCGGGCCCAATTCGACGCCCGGCAGTATGCGCAGGCACGGGAAAGTTTCGAGTATCTGGTCGAGAGCGATCCGGCCGATCACTACGCCCATTTCGGGCTCGGTCTGGCCGCCCGCAAACTGGGCGATCTGGCCGCGGCCGTCGAACACCTGGCGCTCGCCGCCGCGATGCGTCCCGACGTCGGACGTTATGCCCGGGAGTTGCGTGCGGCCCGGGCTGCCGCGGCGCGTCGATGAGCCACCCGGTGCCAGTTCGGCCGTTTCAGGCGACCGACCGTCCGCTGTCGCAGCTCTTCGATGTGGCCCTGCTCGATCTCGATGGTGTCGTCTACCGCGGACACGATCCTGTGGTCCATGCGGCGGACGCGCTTGCACAGGCCCGCCGGGCTGGGATGCGGCTCTCGTTCGTCACCAACAACGCGCTCCGGCCGCCGTACGAGGTGGCGCGGCGTCTCAGAGCGGCAGGAGTCGAAGCCGATCCCCGCGACGTCGCGACCTCGGCGCAGGCGGCGGCGAGACTGCTCGCGCAGCAGCTTCCGGCCGGTGCCAAGGTGCTGGTAGCCGGGGGCGAGGGCCTCCGCCTGGCGGTGCGCGAGCGAGGGCTGGTGCCGGTCAGCCGGGCTGACGAGGCGCCCGTAGCAGTGGCGTCGGGATACGACCCGGAGCTCACCTACGCACGGTTGGCCGAGGCGGTGCTGGCGATCTTCGCAGGAGCGCTGTGGGTCGCGAGCAACACCGACGCCACCGTCCCGACCGAGCGCGGCTTGCTTCCCGGCGCCGGCGCGCTCGTGGCGTTCGTGGCTGCGGCGACCAAGGCCACCCCCCAAGTTGCGGGAAAGCCCGAGCGCGCGCTGCACGAGGAGGCCGCGAGCCGAAGCGAGGCCCAGCGGCCGCTCGTGGTCGGCGACCGCCTCGACACCGACATTGAGGGCGCTAACGGTGTGGGCGCGCCGTCGCTGCTCGTCCTCACGGGCGTCGCGACACTGGCCGAACTCATCGACGCCCCGCTGCGCCATCGGCCCACGTTCCTGGCAGCCGACCTGCGCGGGCTGCTGCGTCCCGCATCCGGGGTAGAGCTCGAAGGGGTGGGGACCCGCTGCGGCGGGTGGACGTGCGAGCAGCAGGACGGCCTCTTGACGTGGCACGGCAGCGCCGCCGAGGGGGATGACGGCCTCGACGCGTTCCGTGCCGGAGTGGCCTCCGCGTGGTCGTTGGCCGACGGCGGCACACGTTTTTCCGGTACGCGAGGGCCGGTGCCGGCTGGCTGTGAGGCGTTCACCGAGCCGCGTCTGAGCCGTGTCTGAGCCGCGACCGGGTGGGGCCGACGAGCTGGCTCAGAGCATCCCGCGTAGCCGGATCATGTCGAACACGCTGGCTTCTATCCTGAGGCGTCCGGCGGCCCAGGCACTGGAAAAGGGCAGCTCGCCCTTGGTGACGGCCAACAGATCGTCGCTCGAGACCGTCAGGCGGATCTGCGCGTCGTCGAGCGGCTTGTTGGAGATGCCCAGGAGGGCGCCGCCGTGGAGCCTTCCGGAAAAGGTCGTGTCCAGATCGGGGATGCGGCAGTTGACCGTACGGTCCGGCGCGTGGCGTTTGCGCAGGGAAGAGTCCACCCCATCCAACCGTTTCGCGAGGCTGCGCAAGGCTGCCTCGCATTCCCTCTTGGTGGCCATCACCTGCGAGTCTGCCACCGGACGGAAGTCCTTCCTGGAGTGACCGCCCTCGCCTGGATGCCTCACCCGGCGAATACCCCGCGGCTCGTCCCGCAACCTTCAGCCAGGAACGCGCGACATCGGCCGCGAAACGGGAGCGGGCGCTGCGCATCGCGATACCGTGCGGCCATCACGCTGGCCAAATCGTGCCGGCCCGCAGAGGAGGTCCCCCGCGATGTTTGACGCGGTCAAGAACTACCTCGCACTGGCGAACGGGGTCACCGAGGTCACTCGACAGCGCGCCATCACCGCTGCCAAGGCCTTGGTGGCCTCCGGCGAGGCGACCGCGGAGCAGGTGAGCAACCTCGCCGACGATCTCCTGACGACGAGCCGCAACAACCGCGACACCGTCCTCGCGCTGGTCCGCTACGAGATCGACCGGGCTCTGGTCCGTCTCGGTCTGGCGACCTCGGAGGAGATCTCCTCGCTGGCCCAGCGTCTGGCGTCGGTGGAAGCGACCGTGCGCGAGGCCCTGAGGCCGCTCGGCTCGTCGCGCCCGGCCCACGCACGCGCGCTCGCGGCCGACGCGCCATCTCCAGAGCCGCCTGCGCCGCCGCGCCCGACCAAGCGTGCGGCGAAGGCGACGCGTAAGGCGCCGGCGAAGCGCAGCCCGGCCAAGCGTTCGCCGGCCAAGCGCAGTGTTGCAGGTGCCGGAAGCGCCGGGCGCTCTTCCCAGCCCTCGCCCCGCGCCGCCGGCCCGGCGCCTGTCGCGAAGGCGCCAGCCACGAAGGTAACCGGGGCAGCAAAGCCAGCTGGCCCGACGAAGGCGAATAAAGTCGCTGGTGCCCGCAAAGCGGCCCCGGCCCGCCAGGCGACGAAGCGCGCGCCGAAATCGCCGCCCGCCAGCCCATCGAGCGGTGGAGGAAGCAGCTGATGGCCAGTCCTGACGAGGCCACCGCCCCGGGGCCGGCTGACGGCTCCCCGCCAGTGGCCGACGACGCGTTAGGCGCCGCCGCCGTCGCCCTCGCGGCAGTGGAGAGCCTTCCGCTCGAGCGTCACCCCGAGGCGTTCGCTCACTTCGACGAGCTCTTGCGCACTGCCCTCGAGGCGCCGCCGCACGTCGGTTCAGGCTGAGCTGCAGCCGGTGTCCGTGCGCGTCCGGCTGGACCGGGAGCTGGTCCGTCGCGGTCTGCTGCCGAGCCGTGAGCAGGCGCTTGCTGCAATAGCAGCCGGCCGCGTGCGCGTCGGCGGGCAGCCGGCCGACAAGCCCGCCCGTGGGGTGGCCGGCGATGACGTCATCGAGCTCAGCGACGGTGACGATCCCGGCTATGCCTCCCGGGGTGCGTACAAACTTGCCGGGGCGCTGGAGATCTTCGGCGCGGGCGATGAGCCCCTTCGGGTCGCCGGGCGCCGGTGCCTGGACGCGGGCGCGTCGACCGGCGGTTTCACCGATGTGCTGCTTAGGGCTGGAGCGCGCGAGGTCGTCGCGGTCGACGTGGGATACGGGCAGCTGATCTGGCGGCTGCAGAGCGATGAGCGGGTCACCGTGCTCGATCGCACCAACGTCCGTCACCTGTCGCCGGACGACATCGGCGGCCGGGTCGAGCTGGTGGTGGCCGACCTGTCGTTCATTTCCCTGCGGCTCGTGCTGCCCGCCCTCGTGGCGTGCGTCGAGCCGAAGGGCGATCTCGTCGTCCTGGTGAAGCCGCAGTTCGAGGTCGGACGCGAGCGCGTCGGTCGCGGGGGAGTCGTGCGTGATCCGCTGGTGCGGGCGGGGGCTATCCGGGGCGTGGCCGAGGCCGCCGCTGAGCTCGGATTCGGCGTACGGGGGCTGGTGCAGAGCTCGCTCCCGGGGCCGGCGGGCAACCTCGAATACGTGCTTTGGCTTGCCGCGTCAGGGGGTGCGCTGTCCGATGAGCTGCTCGAGGCCGCCACGGCCGCGTCCCAGCCGGCCCGCGAAGGCGATGCGTCCCGGTGAGCCGTGAGCTGCTGATAGTCGCGCATCCCCGGCGGCTCGCTGCCCATGAGCGCGTCCAGCAGGTGCTGAACATGCTGATCGCCGCGAACATCTCTCCTCGGGTGCTGGCTGACGAGGCGGGGGCCCTCGACCTGGCGTGCTCCGAGGTCGTCGAGGCTGATGCGCACGCCGCGGAGGGCACCGAACTCGTCCTGGTGCTCGGTGGCGACGGGAGCCTGCTGCGCGGTGCGGAGCTGGCGCGCCCGCACGGGGTGCCGCTGCTCGGCGTCAACCTCGGTCACGTCGGCTTCCTTGCCGAGGCCGAGCCGGACGCGTTGCCCTCGGTGGTCGCGCGCGTGATCGCCCGTGACTACGACGTCGAGGAACGCATGACCGTCGACGTCTCCGTGCGCCGCGGTGGCGAACTGCTGTGGTCCGATTGGGCGCTCAACGAAGCCGCGCTGGAGAAGGAGCAGCGCGGACGCATGGTCGAGTGCGTGCTGGAGATCGAGGGGCGCCCGCTTTCGCGTTGGGCGTGCGACGGGGTGGTCTGCGCGACCCCGACCGGCTCGACCGCCTACGCGTTCAGTGCCGGCGGCCCTATCGTCTGGCCTGACGTCGAAGCCCTGCTCATCGTGCCGATCAGCGCCCATGCGCTCTTCGCCCGGCCCTTGGTGGTGGGGCCGCGCGCCACCGTCGCGCTGGAGATCGTGCCCGGCACCGGAGACGCCGTGGTGACCTGCGATGGCCGCCGGACGGTCGCGGTTCCGCACGGCGCGCGGCTCGAGGTCAGCGTCGGGCGCACCCCCGTCAAGCTCGCCCGGCTTCATCCGCAGTCCTTCACCGATCGGCTCGTCGGCAAGTTCGACCTCCCCGTGGACGGTTGGCGTGGCAGTTCGCGAAATGTCGGACGCCTGCCGTAGTCTCGTACACATGTTCGATGAGATACGCATCTGCGGGCTCGGCTCCATCACCGAGGCCGTGCTCGAGTTGCACCCCGGCCTCACGGTGTTGAGTGGCGAGACGGGTGCCGGCAAGAGCAGTGTGGTGCGCGCGTTCGGGCTGCTCGCCGGTGGTCGCGCCGATGTGGCGCAGATCCGTTCGGGCTGCTCGAGTGCAGCGGTGGAGGCGCGGCTCGAGGTCGCTCCGGATGGCCCGGTGGCCGCCCGGGTGCACGAGCTGGGCGGTGAGCTCGACGGCGGCAGCCTGCTGATTGCGCGCACGGTGGCGGTCGACGGGCGTTCGCGGGCATTCGTCGGCGGTCGTGCGGTGCCGGTCGGGCTGCTCGCCGAGCTGGTCGGGGGCCTGCTCGCGCTGCACGGTCAGAGCAGCCAGCTTCAGCTTCGTGCTGCGGGCGCGCAGCGCGCGCTGCTTGACCGCTTCGCCGGCCCGCCGGTGCTCGAGCCACTGCAGGCCTACCGGGCGGCGCGTGATCGCTGGGCCGAGGCCAGGCGTGAGCAGGTGGAGTTGCGGGCCCAGGAGGCCGATCGGGCCCGCGAGGTCGAGCTGCTCCGGCTCGGGCTCGCCGAGATCGAGCGCGTTGCGCCGGTGGAACAGGAGGATCAGAGCCTGGATCGCGAGCTGAGCCGGCTCGCGGCAGCCGACGAGCTGCGCTCGGCAAGTGAGACGGCCCGGCTGGCGCTGGCGGGCGGGTTCGAGGCGCCCACGGATGATGGCGGTGCGGTCGCCGCGCTCGCCTTCGCGGCACGTGCGCTGGATGCCGCGAGCTCCAGCGACCCCGAGCTTGCCGGGCTGTCGGCCCGGGCTCATGAGGTCTGCGTCATGGCCAGCGAGCTGGCGGCGGAGCTCTCGTCCTATGCCGCCGGGGTGGACGACGATCCTCTGCGTCTCGCCGCTGCGCAGGAGCGGCGTGCCGAGCTCACCCGGCTCTGCCGGCCCCACGGCACCGACGTTGACGGAGTGCTGCGTTGGTCCGCGGAGGCCGAGCGCCGGCTCCACGCTCTCGACGGTGGTGGTGAGCGCAGCGCAGCCCTCGCCGCGGCGGAGCTGGCGGCTGCCCGGGAGATGCTGACCCTGGCCGATGCGCTGAGCGCCGCGCGCCGTGCTGCCGGAGCGGAGTTGGCCCGCCGCGTCACGCGTGAGTTGGCGGCCCTGTCCATGAGCGCAGCGCGTTTCGCCGTGACCGTCGAAGCCCGATCGGCGCGCGGGCGCTCCGATCCGGCGCGGCTGGCCGAAGCAGTAGCAGCGCTGGCGGCGGCTGAAGAGCTGGGAGCCGAGGGTGATGACGACGTCGAGTTCTCGTTCACGCCGGGCAGCGGGCTGTCGCCGCGGCCGCTGGCCAAGAGCGCATCCGGCGGCGAGCTGTCACGGGTCGTGCTGGCCCTGGAGGTCGTGCTGGCTGCGGGGCTGGGTCCGGCGAGCATGGTGTTCGACGAGGTCGACGCCGGGGTCGGTGGCGAGGCCGCGGTGGAGGTCGGCCGGCGCCTCGCAGCCTTGGGTCGTCATCGCCAGGTCATCTGCGTGACGCATCTGCCGCAGGTTGCGGCGTTCGCCGATCGACATCTGCTGGTCGCCAAAGGTGGTCGGGGAGCGGGCGTCAGCAGCAGCGTTCAGACGCTCGTTCAGCAGGAGCGCGTGCACGAGCTGTCCCGCATGCTGGCCGGCGTTTCCGATAGCGAGTTGGCCCGCGGCCATGCCGCCGAACTGCTGGCCGCGGCTGCTGCTGCCGCCCGCGAGGTCCTGCCCGAGTTGCCGGCTTCAGGGGCGCGACCGAGGCGGCGGCAGCCCGGCCCGCGGACGCCGGCACGCAAACGCGGCCCGGAGCGTCCGCGCGCTCCAGCTCGGGCCTCCTCGTGACACGGCTCATGGGTGGTCCGCGCACGCGGCGAACGGCCGTGGAAGGTGGTCGTTGCGCCAGATGGCCCAGTGGCCATTGGGCCGATCGGGCGGCGCGGCGTGCCATCGTGGCTGCTGCCGAGACGTACTATGAGATTCCGTGGAGAGCCCGGGTCGCCGGGCGCCGATCTAGTGCGATCCACGGGAGGCCGTAATGGTTCAGGCGCATGTGGTTCGCCACATCTTCGTCACCGGGGGCGTCGCCTCCAGCCTCGGCAAGGGGTTGACGGCATCCAGCCTCGGCATGTTGCTGAAGGCGCGTGGGCTGCGCGTGACAATGCAGAAGCTCGATCCGTACCTGAACGTCGATCCGGGCACCATGAATCCGTTCCAGCACGGCGAGGTCTACGTCACCGATGACGGCGCGGAGACCGATCTGGATGTCGGGCATTACGAGCGATTTCTCTCTGATGATCTGCCCGGCACGTCCAATGTCACCACCGGCCAGGTGTACAGCGCGGTCATCGCGCGGGAGCGCCGCGGCGGCTACCTCGGTGAGACGGTCCAGGTCGTCCCGCACGTCACCGACGAGATCAAGGCGCGTATCCGGGCCCTTGCCACCGACGACATCGACTGCGTCATCACAGAAGTCGGCGGCACCGTCGGCGATATCGAGTCGCTCCCTTTTCTGGAGGCGATCCGCCAGGTCCGGTTCGAGGTCGGACGTGACAATTGCCTGTTCGTCCACGTCAGCCTGGTGCCGTACATCGCGCCTTCAGGGGAGCTGAAGACTAAGCCGACCCAGCACTCCGTCGCGGCGCTGCGCCAGGTCGGTATCCAGCCTGACGCGCTGGTCTGCCGCTCCGACCGGCCGCTTCCCGATTCGCTCAAGCGCAAGATTGCCCTCTCATGCGACGTCGAAGTCGATGCCGTCGCGGCGGCAGCCGATGCGTCGAGCATCTACGACATTCCGAAGGTGCTGCACCGCGAAGGGCTCGATGCCTACGTCGTCCGCCGCCTCGGGCTTCCCTTCCGCGACGTCGACTGGACCGAGTGGGACGTGCTGCTGCAGCGCGTCCACCACCCGTCGACCACCGTCACGGTGGCGCTGGTGGGCAAGTACGTCGACCTGCCTGACGCCTACCTGTCGGTAACGGAAGCATTGCGTGCCGGCGGGGTCGCCAACGACGCCAAGGTCAACATCAAGTGGGTGACCTCTGACGATTGCGCCACCCCCGAGCAGACCCTGCGAGCGCTCGACGGCGTCGACGGTGTGCTTGTCCCGGGCGGGTTCGGCATCCGAGGGATCGAAGGCAAGGTGGCCGCTCTTCGCTGGGCGCGCGAGAACGAGGTGCCGGCGCTGGGCCTTTGCCTTGGTCTGCAATGCATGGTGATCGACGTGGCACGCCATCTCAGCGGGCTCGCGGGGGCCAATAGCGCCGAGTTCGACCCCGATGCCGAGCATCCCGTCATTGCGACCATGGCTGACCAGGTCGGCGTGATCGCCGGCGAGGCTGACATGGGCGGCACCATGCGCCTGGGCGCCTATCCGGCCAAGCTCGAGGCGGGAAGCCTCGCTGCCCGTGCCTACGGCAAGCTCCTGGTCTCCGACCGCCACCGCCACCGCTACGAGGTCAACAACGCCTACCGCGAGCGGCTGATGGAAGGTGGCCTGCGCTTTTCGGGAACCTCCCCGGACGGACACCTCGTCGAGGTCGTCGAGTTGCCGCCGGAGACACACCCGTTCTACGTCGGTACCCAGGCCCACCCCGAGTTCACGTCACGGCCGACAAAGGCACATCCGCTGTTTCGCGCGTTCATCGCCGCGGCCGTCGCACGCAGCGAGTCGAAGCTGCTCGACCTGGTGGCGCGCTGATCGTTCTCCGGCGGCTGCACCGCGCCCGCCCCGTGCGACGCTCTCGGGATGGTGCACGAATACGAGGTCAAGGCCAGTGAGCTCATCTACGACGGTGCGATCATCACGGTCCGCCGGGATCAGGTCAGCATGCCCGGTGGACGATCGGCTTCCCGCGACGTCGTGATCCATCCGGGCGCTGTTGGCGTGGTGGCGTACGACGATGACGGCCGGATCCTGCTGCTGCACCAGTACCGCCACCCGGTACGCCAGCGGCTATGGGAGTTGCCGGCCGGGCTGCTCGACGTGGCGGGGGAGCCGGCGTCGACGGCTGCCCGGCGCGAGTTGGCCGAGGAAGCCGGGGTCCAGGCGGTGCGCTGGGACACCCTCGTCGACACGTTCACCTCCCCAGGGATGACCGACGAGGCGATCCGGGTCTACCTGGCCCGGGGCATCAGCGACATCGCCGAGCACCACGAGCGCGTCGACGAGGAGGCCGAGATCGAGGTGCACTGGGTGGCGTTGGACGACGCGAAGGCCCGGGTCATGAGCGGGGCGATCACCAATGCGATGGCCGTGGTTGGCATCCTCGCTGCGGCGCTGGCCCGCGAGAGTGGGTTCGAAGGGCTGCGTCCGGCAGGGGCGGCGTGGCCCGCCCGGCCGGCGCACGCCGGATGACCGAGTGTGCCGGCGTCAGGCACGATGAGCGCAGTGATCACTCTGCTGCTGGCCGACCCGCAAGAGATGGTGGCTGAAAGCCTGCGTCTCGCGCTCGACGGCGCGCCGGACCTGACGGTCACGGGGGTGGCGACGAGCCTGGAAGCCCTCGAGCGGCTCGTGGAGAGCCGGCCGGCCGACGTCGTGCTGCTCGATCAGCGGCTTCCCTGTGCGGATGCCGGGAGCGGGGTGGGCGCCGGGGTCCGGCGGGTGCGCGAGCTCAGCCCCAGCAGCCGGGTGCTCATGCTCACGGCTAGCCCTAACGAGGCCGCTGCCGTCGTGGCGCTGGAATCGGGCTGCGTGGGGGTGATCCCGAAGACGATGTCGCTGGACGATCTCGTCGCTGCGGTACGCGCAGCCGCAGCGGGAAGGCTCAATCTCGACCCCGACATGCTCGCCAGGCTGGTCCCGCGGCTGTCACGGTCGTATCGGGAGCCGGGCGCCGACCTCACCCTGCGCGAGCGCGAGGTGCTCAGCCTGGTGGCCCAGGGCCTGTCGACGCCCGACATGGCGGCACGCCTCGTCGTCAGCACCAACACCGTGCGTAATCACGTCCAAAGCATCCTGAGCAAGCTCGGCGCCCACTCCAAGCTCGAAGCGCTCGTCATCGCCACGCGGGGCAACCTCCTCGAATAGCGACTAGTGCAAACGCACTAGATGAATTTGGCTCAGCGAGATGGTTCCAGCAGGCGTTCTATGGAGCACAAACAGAAGGTGCGCTCTCTTCGTGTTGCCGCCGCGTGGCAGGTGGGCATCCCCGAGACGGGACAGGACGCGCAGGCGTCCGCGTGGCGATTCCATGCCCGCTGCGCCGACCAGGACCCTGACCTGTTCTTTCCGGTGGGAAGCAGCGGCCCGGCCCTGCGGCAGACGATGCGGGCCAAGGCCGTGTGCGCACAGTGTCCGGTCCGTGCGGAGTGCCTGGAATGGGCCATCGATACCGGCCAGCCGCACGGCGTCTGGGGCGGTCTGGATGAGCACGAGCGGGAGCGGCTTCGGACCTCCGATCGGGAGTCGCTCGATAGGCCGGTGGCGCGCCCCGCATAATCAGGCCGCGGAACGCATCCGACGTCCGGCGGGCAGGGGGTCATCGCGTGGTCGTGTCGCGTCGTGCCTCGGCCGTCATGGACGACCTTGACGCGGCGGACGGCCATATCGGCCAGGCGATCCGCCGCTACCTCGATCATCTCGCGGTCGAACGGGGATTCGCCGCGAACAGCATGTCGGCCTATCGCCGTGACCTTCGCCGCTACCGCCAATATCTGACGGCACGGGGCATCACCGCGCTCTCGGAGGTGGACGAACCCGAGATCTCTGACTTTCTCGTGGAACTGCGGACGGGTGACGACGTGCATCCTCCCCTCGCCGCCTCGTCGTCAGCGCGCGCGCTCGTCGCGGTCCGTGGCCTGCACCGCTTCGCTCATCGCGAGGGTGAGATCGCTGATGATCGCGCGCGTGCCGTGCGCCCGCCGGCGCTGGGCCGCCGGCTGCCGAAGGCACTCGCGGTGGGGCATGTCGAGCGACTGCTCGCAGCGGCAGCGGCACCCGGGCAGGATCAGACCCCCGCAGGCCTGCGTTCGCGGGCGTTGCTGGAATTGCTCTACGCGACGGGGGCGCGAATTTCCGAAGCCGTCGGACTCGATGTGGACGACCTCGATACCGAGCAACGCAGCGTGCTGCTTTCCGGTAAGGGCGGCAAGCAGCGCGTGGTACCGGTCGGTTCCTATGCCATCGAAGCCGTCCGCGCCTGGCTGGAACGTGGCCGCCCGGCGCTCTCGCCCCGTGGCCCGGCGCTGTTTGTCAACGCCCGCGGTGGCCGGCTTTCCCGCCAGACCGCGTGGACCCTGCTTCGCGTGGCCGCTGGCCGGGCGGGAATCGAGTCCAGCGTTTCGCCGCACGTGCTACGCCACTCGTACGCGACCCACCTGCTGGACGGCGGGGCCGATATTCGCGTGGTGCAGGAATTGCTCGGCCATGCTTCGGTCACGACGACCCAGGTGTACACGCTGGTGACCGTGGACAGGCTGCGCGAGGTGTACGCGTCAGCGCACCCACGGGCGCGCTGAGCGGATAGCCGCGCTGGACGGATCCCCCTCGTCTGCGCCAATCCGTCAGTGACACGCCAAACCCGCGAATTCCCCTGATCGCGATAGCCCGGAATGCCCGACTAATCAGTAGTCGGTGGGATATCACCACGTGCGCCTATTGCTGCGCGCCGCTAAGGGGGGACGCGTGTTGCATGACATCCGCTTCATGTTTCTCGGCTAGCCTGGTGCTCCGAGGTCGAGCTGGAGGTAGTAGTGGTGCGCAAAGAGGTTGTCGAACTCACTGACGACTTGGACCAAAGTACGGCAAGTCAGACAATCCATTTCGCCATCCAAGGCGTTGAGTACGAGATCGATCTGAGCGAGAAGAACGCGAAAAAGTTCAACGCCGCTATCGCCCCCTATGTCGAAAATGGCCGTCGGGTAGGTGGCCGTAAGCGCGTCGGCGCTCGCCGGGCGGGCTCGAACGCCGGGGTCGATCCGAAAGTGGTCCGTCAGTGGGCCCATGAGCAGGGCATCGAGATCAGTTCGCGGGGAAGGATTCCCGGCGAGATCGTCGACCGCTACACCGCCCTCGTCGGAGGTTAAGCGGGCCGGCTGGCCGGCTCCTGCCCGGTGATTCGGCCTGCATACGGGGCCGTCAGCCGGGTCCGGCCGGGGCGGCCGGGCGCGGCGTTGTGGGCGGCGCGTGCGGTGTCATGCCGGTGGCTTCACCCGAAAATGTCTGCTGGCCGCTAGGCTTCCCGTGATATCTGACAGCTCGGAGGCCGCCCCAACATGACCATGGATGTGCCGCCTGACACGCTGCCAGGGGCCGACCCGGTCGAGCCCAAGGACAGCGTGAAGCTCGGGGCGACCGGCAGGCCGCTGCCCGACTTTCCCGAGCCCGGCCCGCTGGAGCGCCACGGCCCGGCGGCGGTACTCGCCGTCTGCAACCAGAAGGGCGGCGTGGGCAAGACCACGACGACGATCAACCTCGGCGCCGCGCTCGCCGAATACGGGCGACGGGTACTGCTCGTCGACGGGGATCCGCAGGGGGCGCTTTCGGTCGGTCTCGGGTTGAACCCGATGACGTTCGATCTCACGCTCTACGACCTGCTGATGCGCAGCGACGTCGAATCGGCAGACGCCGTCAGCAAGACCAACGTCGACGGTCTCGACCTGCTGCCGAGCAACATCGACCTCTCGGCGGCCGAGGTCCGGCTGGTCAGTGAGGTCGGACGCGAGCATGCACTGGCCCGGGCGCTGAAGCCGCTGCTTCCGAACTACGACATCGTGCTCATCGACTGCCAGCCATCGCTGGGCCTGCTGACGGTCAACGCGCTCTCGGCCGCCGACGGCGTGCTGGTGCCGCTCGAGTGCGAGTACTTCGCCCTTCGCGGCGTGGCTCTGCTGATGGAAACCATCGACAAGGTGCACGACCGGCTCAACGACCGCCTCGAACTGGCGGGGATCCTCGCCACGATGCACGACGGACGCACGCTGCACGGCCGGCAGGTGCTCGAGCGGGTCATCGAAGCGTTCCCTGACCACGTGTTCCACACGGTGATCTCGCGGACCGTCCGCTTCCCGGAGACGACGGCGGCCGGCGAGCCGATCACCTCCTACGCCAGCAGCTCGGCCGGGGCGGGCGCCTACCGCGCCCTGGCCCGCGAGCTGCTCGCGCGCTGGCCGGCGCGCTAGCCGTGCTTTTCGTCCTCAACAAACCGGCGCTGCTGCTGGGCATCATCGCCGCGCTCTACATCGGGGTCGTCGTCGGCAGCGCCGCGACCGTGCTCACGGCCAAGGCGCTCGGCGACCCGATGGGCCAGCGCGAGCATCGGTTGTCGCTCAATCCGGCACGCCACGTGCAGATCTACAGCGCCGTGATGATGGTGCTCGCCGGCTGCGGCTGGGCCGAGCAGGTGCCGCTGAACGACCGCTGGAGGGCGCGGCGTTTCCACGTCACGGCGGCAGTGCTGGCCCGTCCGCTCACGTACGCAGCTTTGTCGTTGGCCGCCGCCGCGGGTGCGAAGGCGGTCTCCGAGACGATCTACGGAGTCGTCAACAACCGCATCCCGGAGTCGGTCGCGGGCACGCCCGGACTTTCGTCGTTACATACGTCGTTCGCAGCTGAATTCCTGCTGCAGATGAGCGTTGTCTTTGCATCACTGTGCGTGATCAGTCTTATACCGGTCCCGCCGACCGACCTGGGGCGGGTGATCTTCACGCTCGGCGGCAATTCGATGGGCTGGCAGAAGGCCCGCTACCAGCTCGAGGAGCGCAATCTTGGGTTGGTCATCGTGCTGGCGCTGCTCCTCCTGCCGATTGCGTTCACCAGCTTTCCCTCAGTGGTGAATCAGCTCGCACCGGAACTCGTCGGAGGGTTCAGTTCCATTGTCGGCCTTCCGTTGCAGTTGGCTCTATGACCGCGCCGGCACCAGTATTCGAGGTCAGCCAGGCCGCGTTCTCCGGCCCGTTCGAGCTGCTCCTGTCGCTGATCGCGCGCAAGCAGCTGGACATCACCGAGCTGGCTCTGGCCGAGGTCGCCGACGACTTCGTCGCCTACCTGCGCGCAGCCGGCTTCGACCTCGACCGCGCGACCGAGTTCCTGGTCGTCGCCGCGACCCTGCTTGACCTCAAAGCCGCCCGGCTGCTGCCGGTGGAGGTCCGCGACGAGGACGAGGAGGATCTCGCGCTGCTGGAGGCGCGCGACCTGCTCTTCGCCCGGCTCATGCAGTACCGCGCTTACAAGCGGGCCGCCGAACTCTTCGAGGGGCTCGAGGAGCTGGAGTGTCGCTACATCCCGCGCCAGGTCGCGCTGGAGGAGCGGTTCGCCGCCGCCCTCCCGGATGTCGATCTCGGGCTCGATCCCCTCGCGTTCGCCGCCCTCGCTGCGGTGGTACGCGAGCCGAAGCCCGCGCCCGTCGTCGAGACCGACCACGTACATGCCCCCCGGGTCGACGTTCGCGCGCACGCCCGGGTGGTCGTGGAACGCCTGCAATTGCTGGGAACTGCCTCGTTCTCCGTGCTGTGTGCCGGGTGCACCGAGACCATCGAGATCGTGGCCCGGTTCCTGGCGTTGCTCGAGCTCGGACGCGAGGGCCGGGTCAGTTTCGAGCAGCCGGTGGCGCTCGGCGAGCTGACCGTACGGTGGGTCCCTCCGGGCACCGATGAGCCCGCACCCGAGCCTGCCGCCGACGTCGCGGATGCCGCCGAATGACCGACCCTGACCTGCCTGACCTGCCGCTCAGCGCCCAGCTTGAGGCCGTCCTGCTGGTCGCCGAAGAGCCGGTTCCCGTGATGACGCTCGCCGAGCGGCTCGAGGTCCCCGTTCCCGAGGTCGAGCAGACACTGCGCACGCTCGTCGAGGATTATCTCGCGGCCGGGCGCGGGTTCGAGCTACGCGAGGTAGGCGGCGGCTGGCGTTACTACACGGCCGCGGCGGCCGGCGACTACGTGGAACGGTTCGTCCTGGCGGGCCAGACCGCGCGCCTCTCGCAGGCCGCGCTCGAGACCCTCGCGGTCGTCGCCTACCAGCAGCCGGTCAGCCGCGGGCGGATCGCTGCGGTACGCGGCGTGAACGTGGACGGTGTCGTGCGCACGCTGCTCACCCGGCGCCTCATCGAGGAGGCCGGCGTCGATCCCGAAGGCGGCGCGATGACCTACCGCACCACCCCGTACTTCCTCGAACGGCTCGGCCTTCGCGACCTGTCGGAGCTGCCACCGCTCGCGCCCCTATTGCCGGAGGCCGATGAGATTGAGCTCACCTGACCCGCACGATCCGGGCGGTCTCCGGTTGCAGAAAGTGCTGGCCGCGGCGGGCTTGGGCTCACGGCGGCACTGCGAGGAGCTGATTGCCGAAGGCCGGGTCGCGATCGATGGCAAGCGCGTACGCGAGCAAGGCATCCGGGTCGACCCCGACCGCGTGGTCATCACGGTCGACGGCGAGCGCATCGTCACGCGGGTCGATCTCGTGTACCTGGCCTGCCACAAGCCGCGCGGGATGATCTCGGCGATGAGCGACGACCCCAACGCCGGAGACACGAGGGCGGGCCGCCCGCCGCCCCGCCCCACGCTGGCCGACCTGGTCGCCGATCGCCTCGAGCGCGGCGAGCGGCTCTTTCACGTCGGGCGCCTCGACCTCGACAGCGAGGGCCTGCTGCTGCTGACGAACGACGGCGAGCTCGGCCACCGGCTCGCCCATCCCTCCTACGAGGTCCCGAAGACCTACATGGTCGACGTTCCCGGCCCGGTCGGCCGTGACGTGCTGCGCCAGCTGCGGCGGGGGGTCGAGCTCGACGACGGCCTGGCCAAGGTCGACGCGGTGAAGGTGCTCGACGCGGCCGGCTCGCGCGTGCTGCTGGAGATCGTCATTCACGAAGGGCGCAACCGGGTGGTGCGGCGGATCATGGACGCCGTCGGGCGTCCGGTCAGCCGGCTCGTCCGCACCTCGCTGGGCCCCGTGCAGCTCGGGAGCCTGAAGGCGGGTCGGGTCCGCCACCTCACCCGCCACGAGGTAGCCGCCCTCTACAAGCTGGTCGACCTCTAGCAGAGGTTTCCGGCCGGTAGGTTGAGATTCCGTGACCAGCACCGGCAGCGAGCATCTGAACAGGGAGCCAGGGACGCTGCGATCCGTGGGCATCGTCGGCGCGGGGCTGATCGGCACGAGCATCGGCATGGCGCTGACCGCCGCCGGAGTCGACGTCCTGCTGCGTGACAGCGATCCCGAGCAGGCCGGCCTGGCGGCAGCACGGCGGGCGGGCCGGATCTGGCCCGAGGGCGAGCGCGTGAGCCACGCGGTCATCGCCGTCCCGCCGCATGCTGTCGCCGGCGTGCTGCGTGACCTGCAGAAGAGCGATGCCGCAGAAACCAGCAGCGATGTCTCGAGCGTGAAGGCGCAGGTGGTCGCCGAGGCCTTGGCACTCGGCTGCAACCTGTCGATCTTCTGCCCGGCGCACCCCATCGCCGGCCGCGAGCGGGCGGGTGCCATGTCGGCGCAGGGTGATCTGTTCCGCGACCGCACCTGGGCGTTGTGCCCGGTGTCGTCCACCGAGGCGCCGGCCATTGCGGCGGCGACGGCCATCGCGCGCCTGTGCGGCGCCTCCGTCGTCACGCTGGAAGCCAACCGTCACGACGAATTGATGGCCGCGCTCTCCCATCTGCCGCAGGTCGTCGCCAGCGCGCTCGCCGCCGAGGCAGCCGGTGGGCTGCTCGACCGCGAAATTGCGCTGGCCGGCAGCGGGCTGCGGGACACGACCAGGCTGGCGGACAGCGATGCCGGGCTGTGGTCCTCGATCCTGGAGGGCAACCGCACCCCGGTCGCCGACCGCATCGATCGGCTGGTCGCGGCACTGAGCGCGCTGTCGCAGACGCTACGAGCGGGAACCGCCGACGACGTCTTCGCCGCGGTCGGGGCGCTTGTGGGCGCGGGCGCTGCGGGACGGCGAAGGATGCCGGCCAAGGTCGGGCAGCCGGCGCCGGACTGGAGCTGGGTGGGCGTCGTCGTACCTGACCAGCCGGGGGAGCTGAGGCGCCTGTTCGTCGCGGTGGATGCGTGGGGCATCAACGTCGAGGATGTGCGGGTCGAGCACAGCCACGAGGAGAAGCGGGGCGAGGTCGAGCTCGCCGTACGCCAGCCGATCGCCGAGTCCCTGACCCGGCTGCTGCGAGAGGCAGGCTGGCGTGCCTACCAGCGGGAATGACGGTATCCCGCGGCCTGCGGATAGCCTGGCTCGTCCGCCCGGAATGAGTCAGCAGTGATATGCGAACGAGGAGAGACCGTGGGTGACCCGCTGGTCGTCGCGGTCGATGGGCCCGGCGGGTCCGGGAAGAGCACCGTGGCACGCGCCCTGGCGCGCCGGCTCGGGGTGCGTTACCTGGACACCGGGGCGATGTACCGCGCTGTGACATGGCTCGCGCTCCAGCGTCGGCTGGACATCGAGGACGCCGAGGGCCTGGCGCAGCTTGCCGAGCGGGCGGTGCTCTCGGTGGGCACCAACCCTGACGCGCCGGGCATCGCCGTCGACGGCAAGGACGTGTCCAGCGAGATCCGCAGCCGTCCGGTCACGAGCGCGGTCAGCGCCGTCTCCGCGGTGGAGGCGCTGCGCCGGCGGCTGGTCGAGCAGCAGCGGGCCATCATCGCCGCGGAACGCACCGGCATCGTCGTCGAGGGGCGTGACATCGGCAGCGTGGTGGCGCCCGACGCTTCGCTGAAGGTCTACCTCACGGCATCCACGGCCGTACGGGCCCGCCGGCGCAGCGCCGAGATCGGCGAAGCGGGCGATGACGCCGTCGCGCAGACGATGGCCGAGCTTGGACGGCGTGACGCCCTCGACAGCGGCCGCGTCACGAACCCGCTCACCCAGGCGCCGGACGCGCTGGTGGTGGATTCGTCTGACCTGTCGGTGGATTCGGTGGTCGAGCTGATCGTGTCGGAGCTCTCCGAGCGTGTCGGACTGGCTGACGTCCGGACCGCGCTGTGAGCCGCGAGAAGAAGGCGCGCAAGCCGCCGGAGTACAGCCCGCGCTTCCTGACCAACGCCAAGCACGTCGTACGTCCCATGATCCACCACGTGATCATGCGGGTGCGTTCCGAGGGCCGCGAGCTGGTTCCTGCGTCGGGGCCGCTGATCCTTGCCGGTAACCATGCGAGCTGGCTGGACGGCCCGCTCGTTGTCGCCGAGTGCCCCAGGCTCGTCCGCTGCCTCACGAAGGTCGAGCTCTACGGGGGCAAGCTCGGCTCGTTCCTGAACCTGATCGGCCAGATCCCGATCGATCGCGGACGCCCTGACCGCACCGCCCTGCACGCCTCCCTGCAGGAGTTGCAGAACGGGGGAGCGATCGGCATGTTCCCCGAGGGCACCCGCGGCACCGGCGAGCTCGATTCGGTCCATGACGGGGTGGCGTGGCTCGCCGTGCGCTCCGGCGCGCAGGTGGTTCCCGTCGCGTGTCTCGGCACGGCCGCCGCGCTTCCCAAGGGTGCGAAGTTCCCCAAGCGCACCCCGGTGACGGTCGTCTTCGGCGAGCCTTTCACGATCACCATGCCCGACAACCCTCGCTCGCGGACGGCGCTTTCGGGGGTGAGCGAGGAGATCCGGCTGCACCTGGTCGAGCATCTTGCTGCTGCTCGCGCGAACCATGGCTGACGAGTTGGACGTGGCCGCGGAGGGCTTCCCGGAAGACGTTTCCGGGGAAGTCGCCCCGGCCGCCGCGCCCGTCGTTGCGGTGGTCGGACGTCCTAACGTCGGAAAGTCGACGCTGGTGAACCGGATCCTGGGGCGCCGCGCAGCTGTGGTGGAAGACGTTCCTGGTGTCACCCGTGACCGCGTCGCCTATGACGCGACCTGGAACGGCCGCCGCTTCACGGTGGTCGACACCGGCGGATGGGAGCCGTCCGCACGCGGGCTGGCCGCGGCCGTCGCCGAGCAGGCGCAGATCGCCGTCGAACTCGCCGACGCCGTGCTCTTCGTCCTCGATGCGACGGTGGGGGCGACGGACGCCGACGAGGCGGTTGCCCGGGTCCTGCAGCGCTCCGGGAGGCCGGTGGTGCTGGCCGTGAACAAGGTCGACGACGTCCGGCTGGAGTCCGACGCGGCGAGCCTGTGGTCGCTGGGGCTGGGCGAGCCGTATCCGGTCTCGGCGCTGCACGGGCGCGGCAGCGGGGACCTGCTGGACGCCGTGCTGGCGGCGTTGCCGAAGCCGGCCCCGCCGGTGCTCGAGGGCGAGGAGGGCGGGCCGCGACGGGTGGCGCTGCTCGGACGCCCCAATGTCGGCAAGTCGTCCTTGCTCAACAAGCTCGTCGGCGAGGCGCGTTCAGTGGTTGACGACGTTGCCGGAACGACCCGTGACCCCGTCGACTCGCTGGTGCCGCTCGGCGGTGAGGTCTGGCGTTTCGTGGATACGGCGGGGCTCCGGCGCCGGGTGCGCGAGGCTGCCGGAGCCGAGTACTACTCCTCGCTGCGCACGGAGACCGCGTTGCGCTCGGCCGAGGTGGCGCTCGTGCTGCTGGACGCGGGGGAGCGACTTTCTGAGCAGGATCAGCGCATCCTGACGATGGCCGTCGAGGCCGGCCGGGCGATCGTGATCGCGTTCAACAAGTGGGACCTGGTCGACGAGGACCGCCGGTATGACCTTGAACGTGAGGTCGACCGCGACCTCAGCCGTATCCAATGGGCCCCGCGGGTCAACGTCTCGGCACGCACCGGCCGATCGGTGGACAAGCTCGCGACCGCCCTCCGGACCGCCCTCGCCGGATGGGAGACCCGCATCTCCACCGGACGGCTGAACAGCTGGCTCGCCGAGGTCGTCGCGACCACGCCGCCGCCCTCGCGCGGCGGGAAGATCCCGAAGGTGCTCTTCGCGACGCAGGCCGACATCCGCCCGCCGCGGTTCGTCGTGTTCAGCTCGGGGTTCCTCGAAGCCGGCTACCGGCGCTTCCTGGAACGCCGGCTGCGCGAGGACTTCGGCTTCGCCGGCACCCCGATCGAGGTTTCGGTGCGCGTGAAGAACAAGGACAAGCGCGGCCGCTGAGCCGCTGGTCCCGAGCTACCTAGCCCCGTACCTGGAAGCTCTCGGTGAACTCGTCGATCCCGACCCGCAGCCGCCACTGGTAGCGGCCGGGGGCGAGCGGCATCGGCTGCACGGTGAGCTGGAACGAGGCGTCGATGGGGCTTCCGGGATCGAGCCCCGGCGGGCGTCCGACCTCGAACTCGCTGCGCATGTCGACCGGGCCGCCGCCGAGGATCACCGGCTGGCCGTCGGCGTCCTCCAGCTGCAGGGACATCGGCAGCTTGGTGTTCGCCAGGTCCCACGGGATCTTCAGCAGTACGGCGACGGCGGCGGCGCCCGTGGGTGTCCCGGTCACCGACCAGCCGGCACCCAGCATGTGCAGCTTGCCCGACGGGTCGGCCTGGGCCGCGTCGCACAGGATGATGGTCGCCTTAATCGGTGAGGCCACGCCGGTCCCCGATGCTCGCCGCGATGTGCTGTGCCGTCACCGGCGCCATCGTAGGCGCTCGCCATGAGGCCGGTGTGGATCCAGGCCCTCCAACGGGCGCTCACCCGAGAACGATGGTTCATGCCGTGAAGTCCGACCCGCAGTCGGTGGCGAGTGAGCTGATGGGCACGGAAAGCTCTTCATGGTGCCGCTCGGCATCACGAACCGGCCGTCCACCCACCGAGGTCGGCCTGGGGTTTCGCGGCTGGCTGACGGGCGGAGGCGAGCGCTGCGCGTAACGATTCAGCATGAGCGCGGGCGGGCCCGTGGATGGCGCGCAGGCCCGATGGCTCCGGCTCCACCCCGAGTGAGTTCAGCGTCATGGCGAGCATTTCGTAGTGACCCACGAGGAAGCACAGTTCGATCAGTTCGGTATCAGTCAGGTCGACACGCAGGAGCGCCCACGTCGCATCGGTGATCACCCTGTCGCGGTGGAGCTCGTCGGCCGCTTCCAGCAAATGTCGCTGGCGCGGCGTCCAGAGGTCGTGGTCGCGCCAGTCGCTGACGGCATCCACCAGCTGGCCGGTCAAGCCGTGGGACAGGGCGATGCGGGCGTGCTGCACCCATTCGTACCAGCAGCCGCAATTCCAGCCCGTGCGCAGAATGAGCAATTCGGTGTCAGCGCGGGGCAGGTCGCCGCGCAGTAGCAGCACGCCACCCAGCGGGAGCCACCGTCGAAACAGCCGCCGGTGGCGGGCCAGCGTGGTGAATATGCGGTGGGGTTCGGTATGCGTGACCCGTCCGGCCAGCGTGGCCACCAGGGTGCCCAGCGGCGGCCGAGCAGCGGGCGGTAACCGTACGGTGGGCTGGCCGATCTCCATGAACGCCCAGCTTGACGGGTCCGCGACGAGACCGACAGAGCCAAAGGTCCGGTGCAGGCAGCGCCGGGCCTTTTTGCTCTATCGGGCCACGCGCCCCGTTCGTAGCCTGCGGGCGCGGAGGTGGCGTCGATGTCCAAGCACTGGCTCGTGATGGAGACGTCACAAGACGGGGCCCGCGCTCCTTACGGGGCCCGCGTGGCGAGCGCGGGACGCCACCTGCCGGCCACGCATCTCACCACCGAGGACTTGATGGCGACCACCCGCCACCACACCCGCATCGACCTCGAGCGGCTCACCGGCATCAACGAAAGGCGCGTATCGGTCGGGGACGAGGACTGCCAGACCCTCGCCACTGCCGCCGCGATCGATTGCCTGAGCCGTGCCGCGCAGCCCGCCGCCGCACTGGACGTCGTGATCAGCTGCAGCATCGCGAAGTTTCGTGAAGGGCTCAATCAGTGGCTGGAGCCGACGATGAGCGGCGCGATCGCCGAAGCCATCGGCGCAACGAATGCGATGACGTTCGATCTGAGCAACGCCTGCGCCGGGATGCTCTCCGGCGTCATGGTGCTCAACAACTGGATACGCCAAGGCAGCGTAGAGCGCGGACTGGTGGTCAGCGGCGAGTACATATCCCAGCTCGGTAAGAACGCGGCGCGGCATGTGCACAGCATCATGAGCCGCGAGCTGGCGTCACTCACTCTCGGTGACGCCGGGGCGGCATTGCTGCTGGAGCGTGCCCCTGCCGGCGTGAACGGCATCCGCGCGGCGGGCTTCACGACCGTGGCCGATCACAGCCGCCTGTGCCTCGCCTATCCCATGGACGGCGACCCTGGGGTCCGCATGTTCACCCAATCGCGAGCGATCCAGAAGATGGCCATCGCCGATACGCCCCTGCTCCTGCACGAGGTGCTCGACTCGGTCGGCCTCGCCATCAGCGACATCGACTGGGTCATCACCCACCAGACTTCCGCTCGGGCGATTCGCAAGGGCATGGCCGATATCACCCGTGAATTAGGGGATGTCCCCCGTCATGACGCCGTGATCACCGTCGACCGCTACGGCAATACGGCGTCAACGACCCACACGGTCGCGCTGATCGAGGAGATCGAGGCCGGGCGGATCCTTCCCGGCGAAACCGTGGCGCTGATCGCCCTGGCCTCAGGCCTGGAAATCGGCATCATCCTGCTCACCGTGGACGAGGAGTTGCTGGCCTGCTATGGGCACCATCATTGACCACGCGACGGTCACCGCCGGCTCGCGACACAACCGGCGCAGCGCGCTGCGCCTCGCGGTGGTCACGGCAAAGGCCTGCCTCGATGAGGCCGGCTGCTCGCCGAGCGAGCTGGATCTGCTCATCAACACGGGCATCTACCGGGACCGTGACCTTGGTGAGCCGGCCCTCGCGGCGCTGATCCAGGAGGACATCGGCGCCAACCCCGAAGATCCGCATGCGGGCGCGCACGGGACGTTCTCCTTCGACATCGCCAATGGCGTCTGCGGTCCGCTGACAGCCCTGCACGTGATCGACGGTTTCTTCCGGTCGGGCTCGGTCCACCGCGCTCTTGTCGTCGCCAGTGACGCCGACCCGGGTTACAGCATCGCCCAGGACTTCCCATACGCCCCCGTCGGTGGCGCGCTGCTGTGTGGCTGGACCGACGACGACTCCGGTCTCCATGCATACACGTGGGCGAACTTCCCGGACGGCGGTGAATCCTGCCGAACGATCGTGAGCTACGAGCATGGGCGGAACCGGATGCGGATCGAGACCTCTGACGCGGCCGACGACGCGTTCGCCAACGCGGCCTCGAAGGTCGCCGGGGAATGCCTCGGCAGCGCGTCGATCGATCCGGCCGCACTCGATCTGATCGTTGCCGCGCCGGCGCGTGCCGGCTTCACGGCCGCACTCGCTTCGTACCTGAGCGTCCCTGTCGAGCGGATTGCCGCCGCCCCCGACGAGCGCACCCATACGGCGGCTCTCATCGCCGCGCTGCACGACGCGACCGCCGCCGGCCGCGCCGGCCCAGGCAGCACCGTTCTCCTCGTCGCTGCCGCAGCCGGCGTCACGGCCGGGGCGGCCCTTTACCGAGTCCCGGGCGTCAGCATCGACGCGTCTGCCCGGAGATAGCCCGCGGCTCATCGCGACGTGACAGGGGCTAATGACACAGCACCGGGGGCCCGACGGCCGTTGCGCACCCGCCCGGCCTGATCGCAGGATGAACTGGACGGGCAGCCCGCCCGCCAATCTGAACCGCAGCGAAACCTGATGTCCGCCCGGGCTGAACTCGCTTCTAGGCGATCTCACTTTTAGGTGAAGAGGAGCGACGGTGACCGAGACGGCGGCGCGGGGTAGGTCGATCCCTTCGCCCAGCATCCTGCGGCAGCTCGCGTGGCGGGTCCCAGCACCCCTCGACGGCCTGCTTGAGTTCGGCGCAGGGGCGGCCTCGGATGCCCGCGGGATTCTCGACACTCTGCACGGTGTAGGCGTGGAGGGCCGGGATCCGGAATACATCCGCCGCACCCTTCCGCTGTTGAGGAAGCTGGTGACGGCGTATTTCCGGCCCGAGGTGCGCGGACTGGACAACATCCCATCCGAGGGGCCCGCGCTGCTCGTCGGGAACCACTCCGGCGGGCTCTACATCGCGGATACGTTCGTCTTCGCCTGCGCGTTCTACGAGCACTTTGGTCCCGACCGACGCTTCCACCAGCTGGCGCACGACGTGGCGGTGCGCGTTCCGTGGCTCGGCAGTCTTCGGCGCTACGGCACCATGGCGGCCTCACACGAGAACGCGAAGGCGGCCTTTGCCGCGGATGCCGCAGTCCTCGTCTATCCCGGCGGCGACTACGAGACGTTCCGGCCGAGCTGGCAATCCGCCGACATCGAGTTCGGCAAGAGGGAGGGATTCCTGCGTCTCGCACTGGACGCCCAGGTGCCGATCGTGCCTGTGGTTTCTGTCGGCGGGCAAGAGACGGCGCTGTTCTTGACCCGCGGAGAACGGCTGGCCCGGCTTCTGCATTTCGACAAACTGACGAGGATCAAGGTGTTGCCGATTTCCTTCGGCCCGCCGTTCGGCCTGAACGTCTTGGATCTACCCGGCCGCCTCCCGCTACCAGCGAAGATCACGATCTCGGTCCTGCCGGCGATCGATCTTGCTGCCACGTTCGGGGACGATCCCGACCTCGACGAAGCCTACGACTACGTCACCGGCGAGATGCAACGCGAACTCACCGCGTTGCAGCAAGCGCGCACGTTGCCGATCCTCGGCTGAAGCGGGACGACGGGACAACGAGCTGACGGTGACGCACCGAGCGGCGGCGTTAGCTGGGCTCTGTGATGGGCAAGCCGGCGGCCCGGGCGGCGGTCGCGAGCCGAGCGTCGTACGCGACGAAAGCGGTTACCTCATCGCGCAGGAGCAGAGCCGAGGCGAGGTGTAGCGCGTCGAGCGTCCGCAGCGGGGGATCGCCGATCTCACAGGCGAGATCCTGCACCCCGCGGTCCAGCGGAACCAGGTCGACGTCGCTGATCACGGCGCGGGCCTCGGTCAACGTTTGGCTGCCAGCACGCCGAGCGGCCCTGAGTACTTCGACCCGGCCCAGCTCGCTGGTGATGACCGGCAGCTCGGCCTGCGAAACCAGCCAATCGCGTAGCGCGTCGGTCTCGGCCTCCTGCCGAATGAGCTTCATCAGCGCCGAGGAGTCGAGGTAGATCACGTCCGCTCTTCGCGCTCGAGGTCCAAGAGCTCCTGGTTGGTCGGCTCCCCGGCCGCCGGTCGCACGGGACGTGGAGACCGCAGCCGCCCCGTCGGAGCCGAGGCGGGGATCAACCGGCCCGCGGCGATCAAACGGTCCCTCGAACCCTGTGACGGCTTCGGGGGCACCAGCAGGGCGACGAGCGAGCCGCGCTCTGTGACCTCGACGGTTTGGCCGGCCTTGACCAGTTCAAGGTAGCGAGATGCGTTCTGCCGCAGCTCTCGGACGCCGATACGCTCCATGCACGCAAGCGTAGCACTATCTGTGCTACAAGCGCTCAGCGCGGCGCTGCGCCATTGTGAGCGCCTGGTCACCCCGACCAAGGACGTTCGCCTTGACCCGGCGTTTCATCCGGGATGACTGCAGAGTCCCGTGGGTGCCGTGGATGTTTAGAGGGCGAGCGCGATGGCCAACGCCTGGTTGACGGTGCGCATCGTGGCCGGGCTCAGCGCGCCGAGGTAGTCACCGAGTTCGTCTTTGCCGAGTTGCTCGATGCAGTCGGCGTTGGCGTAGCCGGTCAAGGGGTCAGCCGTCGACAGCTTCACCCACGTGGGCAACTCTCGCACGGTTGTGGTCAGCCGGATCGCGATCACGTCCGACAGCACACGGTTACGCGCGTTGTTGGATACCACTAGCCACGGCTTGGCGCCGTAGCCGAGGTCGCACCGATACACCTGGCCCCGCGCGGGCGTGACGCTCACGCCAGATCGTCACGGGCGGCACGGTCACGGCGGCGAGCCCGCAGCACCGCAGCTTCCTCCGCCGACTCGTACGGGTAGTCGGGGTTCTCTGCCGCCGCGGCGGCGTAACCCGCCTCTAGCTTCTCGTCCTGCAATTGCGTCCATGCCTGGTGGATCGCGTCCTGAACCGCGGCCGAGCGGCTGCGATGCGAATGGGCAAGCTCGTCCAGCTCGCGGGCCGTCTCTTCGCTCAACCGAACCGTCATCGCCTTTGTCATACGAAAATGATACCGCAGCCGTCATACACCGCCGACTGGACGGCGAAGGCGCTAGAGGGCGGGCAGCAGGACGGTGAACGTGAGCACCGCGCCGTCGGACAGCCTGATGTCGAGTTCGGCGGTGACCGGGGGGACGCCGAGGGCGTAGGACAGGCCGGGGATCTCGTCGACGACGAGGGTGCCGTGGGCCCGGTTGGTCTGCAGTCGGCTGGTGTAGGACGGGGCGAGCACGTCGATGACGAGGGTGCGTCCGGCGGCGTCGGTGCGCGTGAACCGGTTCGCTGCCCCCGCAGGCTGGTAGTCGCGGGCGGCGAGCCCGGCGGTCAGCCGCGCGTCTGCGGCGACCTGGTAGGGCACCCCGAAGTCCGCGTCGAGGCTGTCTCGCGCGGGGACGCCGGTCACGCCGGAGATGGCGACCAGCAGGGAGACCATCTGCCCGCCGACGATGCGGTAGTCGGCGCCGATCTCGGCCGCCAGGTCGGCCAGGTCGGCCAGGGCGAGGGAGCCGGCGTCCTGCGCGCGGGAGGTGGCGGCCAATGACAGCCGGACGGTCACTGCGCTGCCTGGCGTTTGAGCCGGATCCGCCAGTGGGCGGCGGCTTCGGCAGCGTCCGGGCCGGGCGCGCCGTTCAGGTCGTACAGGACCTGTAGGCCGTCGGCGAAACGCACCGGCGGGCCAGCGGAGCCGCGGGGTTGCGGGTCGCCGGCCGGATGCAGGGTGACGGCCGGATCTTCGGCGACGACGAGCAGTGCGGTGGCCTGTTCGGGGCTGGCGGCGACCAGTCCGGCGCGGGTGAGGTCGGCACCGGCGGCGGCGTAGACGACGAGCTGCGCCGGGCGGCGCCACGGGTCTATCAGGTCGGCAGCGAGGTCGCCGGACACGGCGGGTAGCCGGGGATGGCGACGCTTGAGCACTGGCTGTTTGGCTTCAAGGCCGGGTTCGCGTGGACTTCGCCGGCCGTGCCGCCGGCTACCGGGTGCAGATGCGGGACGTTCTTCTCTGGTCGCCGGGCCTGGCGTCACTAGCGTTATGGGGGGTTCCTACGAAGAGGGGACGCTCCCATGAGAGCAGCGCTGTACTACGGACAGAATGACGTCCGTGTGGAAGATGTGCCGGAGCCTGCGGTCGCTCCGGGCACAGTGAAGATCGCGGTATCCCTGTGCGGGATCTGCGGCTCGGACCTGCATGAGTTTGCGGCCGGTCCGATCTTCATCCCGCACGGCGACGCTCCGCATCCGCTCACCGGCGAGACGATGCCGGTGGTGATTGGCCACGAGTTCTCCGGACGTGTCGTTGAGGTCGGCGACGGGGTCACCAAAGTGTCGGTCGGTGACCGCGTCTGCGTCGAGCCCGTGCTGCACTGCGGCACGTGTCCCGAATGCACCCGCGGGCAGTTTCAGCTGTGCCGCAAGCTTGGCTTCCACGGCCTGTCCGGCGGCGGAGGCGGCATGTCGGAGCGCACCGTCGTTCCCGCGTACATGGTCCACCGGCTGCCCGATGCGGTCACGGACGAGATGGGCGCGCTGGTCGAGCCGCTTTCGGTGGGATTCCACGCCGTCCGGTCCTCCGACTTCCAGCCCGGTAGCTCTGCCTTCGTGACCGGGGCGGGCCCGATCGGCATTGCGGTGCTGCTGGCGCTCAGGGCGTCCGGGGCCCGCACGATCGTCGTCAGCGAGAGCTTGGCGGCCCGCCAGGCGCTGGCCCGCAAGCACGGCGCAGTCGTGGTCGATCCGACGACCGGCGACCCGGCCGCCAAGGTGGCTGATCTCACCGACGGTGTCGGCGCGGACTTCGCATTCGATACCGCTGGGGTCGCTGCAAGCCTCGCCGCAGCGATGCAGGCGACCCGCCCGGCCGGCACGGTGGTCAACGTCGCGGTCTGGGAGAAGCCGATCGAGTTCCACCCGAACACGCTCGTGCTGTCGGAGCAGCGGCTCACCGGAAGCATCTGCTACACCGGTCCGGACTTCCCGACCGTCATCGCGATGCTGGCCGACGGGCGTATCCCGGCGGGCGACCTGGTGACGGCACGGATCGACCTCGCCGATGTCGTGACCAAGGGCTTCGAGGAATTGCTTGACCATCGCGACCGTCACGTGAAGATCCTGGTCAGCCCTGCCATGTAGGGGCGGGTTGATGCTCGCGCGCCGGCCCGCCGCTGGCGCGCGACCGTCTTCCGGCCCACCGTCCAGACTGGTCCGCGGGCTCACTGCTGCACGACAACCACGTAGGCGGGGCGACGGTCGGAATCGGCGAACGCAACACCTGTGCCGCGCCAAGACCCGCAACTGGGACTTGACCTGGGCTTTGTGCGGGACCCGGTGGCCGGTTTCAACTGCTGTGGCCGGCTATGTAAGCGATGATTTCGCGGTCTGGACTGATATGGCTGTGGTGGAGCGGCCCGCAGGGCGTATGCGCGAGTCGGAGCGATAGCTCGACCAGGTCAGTGCTCGCCTTCGGGGCACGGTGGGCATCGGCGAGGTAGGTGAAGTCGTTCATGGTGCCGAGGACGCTGCGGCTGGCAGTCTTCGTCACCTGGTGGCTATCCATTTCCTCGACCTCGTGGGAGACGAGGGTGCTGGGCAGCCCTAGCTCGGTGAGGACGAGGGCAGCGGTCTGGGTCATCCGGGTGATGACGGATCCGCCGGGAGCGAGCGGCACGAACAGGGGGAGCCGGGTGGGTTCGTTAACGAACAGTGCGACCTGGGGCGCCCAGAACAGAACGGTGACGTACCTGCCACCCAAGACTGTCGTCGCCGGCTGCAGGTCCGGCGTAGGAACGAGCTTGTCGGGGACGCGGTCGAGGAACTTCTTCGTCCCGTGCACCGTGAACACGCTGCCATTATCCCCGTGAGCGGTCACGGCGTGACGGGGCCGAGGGTCTGTCAGGATCGTGGAGGTGAACGTGCGGCTGATCTACCTGCTGATGCTCCGAACGTTCGGCTGGCTGCTGCTGTTGGGCCGGTCGCAGGGGGCGAAGGATGCGGAGATCGTGGTGTTGCGCCATGAGGTGGCCGTGCTGCGCCGGCAGGTCGGCAAGCCGAGGCTGACGTGGTCGGATCGGGCGCTGTTCGCTGCACTGGGCAGGCTGTTGCCCCACCAGTTGCGCGGGCATCGGCTGGTGACACCGGCGACACTGCTGGGGTGGCATCGACGGCTGACCGCCAAGCACTGGACGTATCGGAGCACGCCCGGGCGGCCGCCGGTCGCGGTGGAACTGCGTGACCTCGTGGTGCGCCCTGCGCGCGAGAACCCGCGGTGGGGCTACCGACGGATTCAAGGAGAGGTGCAGCGGCTTGGCTACCGGGTGGGGGAGGGCACGGTGCGGCGGATTCTCGCCGCCGCACCGTGCCCTCCCCCACGGCGGGCCAGTGTGAGCTGGCAGCAGTTCTTACGCGCCCAGGCGCACGGCCTGTTTGCGCGTGACTTCTTCCAAGTCGACACGGTCTTGCTGCGCCGGTTGTATGTGTTCTTCGTGATCGAGGTCGAGACCCGCCGGGTCCACATTCTGGGCATCACCCGCCATCCGACCGGCCCGTGGGTCACCCAGCAGGCCCGCAACCTCCTGATGGACCTCGGTGACCGGGCCGAGCAGTTCAAGTTTCTGATCCGGGATCGGGACGCGAAGTTCTCGGCCGCGTTCGACGGCGTGTTCACCTTCGGCGGGACCAGAGTGGTCAAGACGCCGGTGCGGGCGCGGGCGAACGCGTTCGCCGAACGTTTCGTCGGTACGGTGCGCCGAGAGTGCCTCGATCATCTGTTGATCCTCAGTGAGGCACACCTACGAACAGTCCTCGCCGGCATGGCCCGGCATTACAACAATCACCGGCCACATCAGGGACGTCAGCAGCAGGCCCCGAACGACAGCGCGGGACGCATGGTCGACCTGACCGCGGCAATCGAAAGGCGACAGCTACTCGGCGGCCTGATCAACGAATACCGACGAGCAGCATGACCACCACCAAGCCCTCGACGCCCCAGCACGGGTTTTGGCACGGACCAAGCCGTCCATCCGCGAGTCGTGATGGAAACGCTTGGGCA
>CAVQDA010000003.1:0-995817 GCA_963711145.1 uncultured Actinomycetota bacterium | reverse complement strand
GACGCGGTCCCGGCGGTGGACCGGTCGTGACCGGCGTCGACCCGCGCAACCTCGCCCGCACCTCCACGCTGTACTTCCACCTTGCCGGCGCCAATTACAACGAGCTGTTCGACACTTGGCTGCTATTCGAACCGGCCGTCGTCCGGCAGGTGACCGAGACCGTCGACCGGGCGGAGAAGAAGCGCGTTTTCGCGCCGTTCCTGCCCGATTTCAAGCCGGATGCCGACCGCGAACAGTTCATGAGCCGGTCGAACGGGTTCCATGCCGCGATCTGCACGATGACCGGCAACCGGGTGCTGACGATGATCATGCAAGCCTTGAGCCACATCGTCGTCGAGCACATCGTCCGCGACCTCGACCCGCTCGCCGAGCGGCAGGAGATCTCCGACGACCACGTCGCGATCGCGCAGGCGATGGTCGATGGGCGGGCCACCCGGGCGCAGCGGCTGATGTCCGAACACATCGAGCACCTGGTCAGCTACTACCGGAAGCACTTCCCCGACAAGGTCGACGAATACGTGCAGTGGCGCTGATGCCGCCTCACGCCAGCGTCACGACCGTCTTGCCGACGTCCTGACCGCGCAGCATCCTGAGGAGGGCGGGGAATGCCTCGGTGATCCCGCCGCCTCGCACCGTTTCGAGGTTCTGCACCCGCCCGTCGCGCAGCCAGCGGGCCATCACGCGCTCGAACTGCGGTCGTCGCGCCATGTGATCGGTCGCGATGAAGCCTTCCAGGCGCAGCCGGCGCCAGATCGCGAGCAATAGGTTGCTCGGGCCGGGCACTCGCTCGCCGTAGGTCGAGATCGCCCCGCACAGGGCGACCCGACCGTGGTCGCGCATCCGCCGGATCGCCGCCTCGAGCTGCTCCCCGCCGACGTTGTCGAAGTAGACGTCGACGCCGTCCTCGCCGGTCGTGTTCGAGTGCGCCGGACAGCCCGTCCGGACACCCTCCCGGTAGTCGAACGCCGCGTCGAGGCCGAGCTTTCCGGACTTCAACTCGACTTTCGCCGCGCTGCCCGCGCTCCCGATCACCGTGCAGCCCATCCCCTTGGCGATCTGTGCGGCGGTCGAGCCGACGCCGCCCGCCGCCGCCGAGACGAACACGGTGTCGCCCGGCCGGCACTCGGCTATCTGGAGCAGGCCGACGTAGGAGGTGAGCCCGGGCAATCCCAGTGCGCCCAGCCAGGCGCTCGCCGGAACGTCAGGGCGGTCGAGGCGCGGACCTGCGCTGCTGCCAGCACCGCGGCCTCCCGCCAGCCCGACTCGTGGAACACTGTCCCACCGCGGCACTTCGGGCGCCGCCGACGCACGACGGTCCCGACCGCGTGGCCGGTCATCGGCTCGCCGAGCTCGTAGGGCGCCGCGTAGTCGGCCCCGCCAGTCATCCGCCCCCACATGTACGGCTCGACCGGCATGGCGGTGTTGCGTACGAGCACCTCCCGGGCGGCGGGCACGCCGAGGGCGACCTCGACCAATCGAGGTCCGTCAGGCGCGCGTGCCCGCCGGGCGCCGGACCAGGTGCCACTCGCGGGTGTGCGGTTCGTCACCGAGCTCGATCGTCGCTCGGGGCTAGTTCGCCTGGCCTCTCGCGCCGCGTCGCGTACTCGGCCTGCACATCGATCACCTCGCCGCGCACGGTCACGTACGCGTCGTCGTCGTAGGTGAGCAGGTCGGGCGCCGAGGTGTAGCACCGGCCGTGGCCTGTGCAGCGGGCGGCATCCGCGGTGAGCTTCATCCGGTGACGCCCCACGTCAGGGGCAGGCTCAGCAGGGTCAGCATCGAGCCGGCGCCGCGCTCGCGCAGCGGCCAGTCGTCCCGAGCCGGAAGTCGGGATCGCGGCCAGCCACTCCTCGGTCGCGATCTGCATCTCCTTGCGCGCCAGGTGCGCGCCGAGGCAGCGGTGCGGGCCGCCCGCGAAGCCGAGGTGCGGATTGCGCTTGCGGTCGACGACGAACTCCCCCGCGCGCTCGTTCACCCGCGGGTCCAGGTTCGCGGCCGCCACCAGCCCGTACACCATGTCGCCCTTGCGGATGGGGCAACCGTGGAACTCGGTGTCGCGGGTGACCTTGCGCCCGTCTCCGAAGATGATCGTGTAGAGGCGCAGCGACTCCTCCACCGCGGACGGGATCAGCGCGGTTCGGCCACGAGCCGCCGCCGGTCCTCAGGGTTGTGGCGAGGTGGCGGAACAGATCGCCGAGCTGGCCGCGGGTCGTGTCGAGCCCGGCCAGCACGAGGACGGTCAGGATGTCCAGCAGTTCGGTTTCCGTCAGCGGGCGGTCTTCGATCTTCGCGTGCAGGAGGTGCGAGGCGAGGTCGCCCTCGCGCGGCTCCGCCTCACCACGCGCTCTTCGAGGGCGGCGGCCCAGTACGCGCGGATGGTGGTCAGCGCCTCGACCATGCCTGCTGTTTGGCGGGGTCCGGGTCGCCGCCGAAGCCGTCGAAGAACTCTTCCACCCAGGGCACGAACTGGTCGGCCTCTTGCGCGGGTACGCCGAGATTGTCAGGAACACCTCGGTCGGGTAACGGATCGCGAACTCGCTAACGAAGTCGCACTGCCCTTCCCGGCGATGTCGGAGATCAGGCGGCGGCATAGGTCGCGGGCGACCGGTTCCAGCCTGTTCACCGCGCCTGGCGAGAACCAGCGGGAGAGGACCTGGCGGTACTTCTGGTGCTGCGGTGGGTCGATCTGAGTCGGGACGAACCGATAGACCGGATCGGGCTCCCGGGGGTGAACGACTCGCTGGAGAACGTCTCCGGATTGTTGTAGATCTCGCGCACCTGCTCGTAGCGGGTGAACATCCAGAAGCCCTGCGCAAGCGTGTTGTAGAACCTGTCGCCCGCCTGACGCAGCTCGTCCGCCGTGCGCCAGTACGAGCCGGCCTCTGCCGGCGCGAAGACCTCGACGTGCGCGACTGGACAGCCGCCCATGTCGCGGTCGACCACGCCCGTGGAATCGCTCACCGTATCCGTCATGCAGCGCACCCGCTTCCGTCTGAGACCGTCGGTGCGTGCCAGCATTCATCATGATGAATGGAATGGCAATAGGCAGTGTCGGCAGCGCCGGGCGTGGGCCCGAAGCGAACTCAGTTCCGTGACGTAGGTGGGCCGCCTCCCTGAGAGATTCGCGCACGGGGCAGGCTGCACACGACTTGGCCCGTGGCCGAAGTGAAGACGGGAGAAACCCATGGCTGAAGATCTGGTGCTCATTGACTACCCGCTGCCGCACGTGAAGCGGGTGACGCTGAACCGCCGGAGAAGCGCAACGCGCTGTTCCACCCCCTGCGCGGTGCGATTATGGATGCCTTGCGCGCGGCGACATGGACAACGACATCAAGGTGATGATCGTGCGCGGCAACGGGCCGTCGTTCAGCGCCGGCTACGACCTCGGCGGCGGCAACGAGGGCCTGGAGTACCCGCACTACACCGCACCTGGCGAGGGTCAGTGGCCGCGCCACGTCACCGACACCTGGATGAGCATCTGGGACATGTCCAAGCCGGTCATCGCGCAGGTGCACGGCTACTGCCTGGCCGGCGGAAGCGAACTCGCCACCGGGTGCGACCTGATCTACATGGCCGACGACGCGCAGATGGGTTACCCGGCCGTGCGGTTCGGCGTGCCGGACATGCACTTTCACCCGTGGTTCCTCGGGATGCGCAAGGCCATGGAGATGTTCATGACGGGCAATTCGGTCAGCGGCGTCGAGGCGGTGCGCTACGGCTGGGCGAACGCGTCGTTCCCGCTGGAGCAGCTCGAGGGTGAGGTGCTGAAGCTCGCCGAGCAGATCAGCAAGCTGCCGCTCGACGTGCTGCAGCTGAACAAGCGGGCGATCCATCGCCAGATGGAGGCGATGGGTATTCGTGACGGCATCCGCGCCGGCACGGAGCTGTGCGCGCTCGGCACCCACACCCAGTCGATGGCCAACTTCGTGGCCTCGATCCGGGACAACGGGTCAAGTCCCGTACAACCGACGACGACCACGCTGACAACGCACTCATCTGGCTCCCTTCTGTGTCAAGACGCCGTTGCAAGCTTGGTTCTAGGGTGGGTGTTGGCGGGTCCGGGAAGTGGCTTGTCCGAAGAGCCGGCGGTGGGATGTGAGCCGGCCGCGCTGGAGTCAGAGTCGTTTCCCTGTTGCCCTCCCGGGCCTGTCGCGACGTGCGCGGCCAGGTCGGCGAGCATGGTTCGGTAAACCAGATCGGACAGCCGGCGTTTCAGGCAGCGCATGGATTCCATCGACGTTTTGCCGTCGGCTTTCTTGCGGTCTTATTAGGCGCGACCCTCAGTCGGGTTGCGGAGCTGAACGGTGGCCATCATGTGCAGGGTGCGGTTGATCTGGCGGTTCCCGCCGCGGGAAAGCCGGTGGCGGACATGGTCGCCGGAGGAGGCGTCGATGGGCGCGGTGCCGGTCCAGGAGGCGAAATGGTTACGGTCCGGGAAGCGGGTGATGTCCCCGACCTCGGCGAGCAGCCGAGCCGCACCCGACGGGCCGATGCCGTGCAGGTCGAGCGGCCCAGTGCCGGTAGCTTTCACAAGCTCCCGGAGTTCCTTATCCGCTGACTTCTTCCGCTCGTAAATCCGTTCCAGGTCCGCCACCAGCTCAGCGGCCAGACGCCTGCGGGTCCGGCCCGCCACATCCCGCGGACGCACCCCAGCCAGCAGTCGTTTCGCCTGCGCCGCAGAGAGGTCTTTCTTCGGCCCGCCAGGAATCAGCTCGAGCAGCAGCGCGTGCAGCTGACTGATCTTGCGGGTGTGTTCCTCGCCGAGTTGCCGGCGCCGGTCGGCCAGCAGCCGCAGCACCTCCAACTGTGCGTCGCTGACCACTGGACGCAGCCCGGCCATGCGGGTGGCGACCAGGGCCACCGAATGCGCGTCGGTGGCGTCGGTCTTGCGGCCCTGCCCGCTCGCGAACACACGCGCCCGCGCCGACAGCTTCGGTGGCACGTCGATGACCTGCTGCCCGTCGGCGAGTAGTCGCTGCGCGATGTGCCGGCCGATGCCGTTGCAGCCCTCGATGGCCCAAACACGCTCGGGCCAGCGGGCCACGCCCTCCAGCATCGCCCGGTAGCCCTGAGCGTCGGTGGCATAGCGGCCGCCGACGAGGACGGTCTCGTCGCCGGTCATCACCTCGATCGTCACCGATCGCTTGTGCGGATCCATTCCGATCACGACCCGTGACCTGTTCGCTGCCAATGCCTTGTCCTTCCCCTCGGTCCGAACCAACATCGGGCAAGGAGGGCACCGCTGCTTCGAGCAGAGCAATCCCTTCTTGAGCCACTCCCGCCCACGGCGCCCGGGGCAGCGCAGGCCAAATGAGAGCCACACCCGCAGGCGGGCAGCCGCGATGAGAGCGACAACCCCGGGCACCTCGACCGAGCCTCGTCAGACCCAGGCCGTGGCGTCAATGAAACAAGCAGCCGCGATGAGAGCGGCGGGAGCCATCGACCATCGGTCGAACGACAGTCGCGGACAGTGCGAGGCGCGCACAATCCGGGTTCTCGCGCGCGGAGGAGGTGGTCTCCGCTTACGGCTGTCGGCGTCGCTGTGAGCCGATTTGAGCACCACCCGGCTCTGAAAGCCCGCCACCGATATCGCGAGCCCGGTCCTGTGGGGACCGCCCCTCTGCGACAGGTGAACGAGGCGCCCTACCGGCTCGGCCCGCGGCGTGGGTTACCGAGCCCTTGTTCGGGCCCCGGGTGGGCGCGGCCGACGTCGTAGGTGGCTCCATGCTGTGCACGGGTAGCGCCGGCTGCGGCCGATCCGGCCCGCACACTGTCGCGTTGGGTGCTGGTGAGATGGAGTTGTTCGACGGCGCGGCGGGCGGCGGCGGCTTGGGCTGCGCGGTGCTGGTTTTCTCGAAGCCGGGTGACAGCGTCGGTCAGGGCCGCGAGTTGGGCGAGCAGGGCGAGCAGCTGCTTGTTCTCGTGGTGGCCTACGAATCGGGCGGTAGCCAGCAGCACCGACGCGGTGCGCAGTCCCTGGCCGGCCTTCGACGGCTGGGGGACGCGGCCCCACAGCTCGCGGGCGGCGCGTTCGTATTCATCGCTGGCGACCGTCAGCGGACCGCCGCGGCGGCCCTCGACGACCCGGGCGGCGGCGGCGAGGAAGTCCGCGGCGGCCCACGCCGCGTCCGCTGCCGCGCTCGGGTCGCTGCCGGCGGCGGCCAGCATCTGGTCGGTGGCGCGGGCCGCCGCCGAGGTCGCCTGCTCCCAGATCCGGGACCGCTCGTCCGGGGTGAGCCGGTGCCTGTCCCTGCCCGCTGGTGCGCCCCGCCGGGCGTTGGCACTGTCCGTCGTCGCCCCGGCCCGGCCTGGTCCGTGCCGTCCACCACTGCCGTCGACACCCGCGCCGTTGCCATCGTCTTGTGGTGTGGAGACGTCCCAGCGGCGGCGCAGTTTGGGCAGTGTGAGATCGGCGGCGAGCTTCCCGCCGCCGAAGTAGATGGGTTTGCCGCCGGGGTCGACCGACTCGGGCAACGCGACCGCGTACCCGGTGATCTGTTCCGGGTTGCGTTCGCTGCGACGCTCGCGGATGAGCAGCCCGTCGTCGCGAAGCAGTTCGAAGAACTGGTTCAGGCTGGTGGCGCCGGCGGCTGCGGTCCGCACTGAGCGGCGCAGCGTGTACCGGACCGGCTCACCCTGCCCGCGCCGGTCGGCTTTCTGGGTTTCGGCGTAGCTGGCCCGTTTGGCGGCGGTGCGGTCGGACGCCGCGGTCACTGACAGGCCGTATTTGGCTTCCACTTGACGGCTGGCTTCCCCGGCGCGCCAGAAGTCGTTACGGGGCCACACCCGCCGTCCGTCTTGGCGGGCCAGCGTGGCGACGATGTGGACATGGTCGTCGGCGTGGCGGACCGCGATCCAGCGCACCGCCAGATCATCACCGTAGGGCGCCAGCCCGAGGCGGTCCATGTAGGTCTCGGCGATATCGCGCCAGTCATCATCGGACAGGTAGCGGTCGGCCAGTTCCCCGCTGTCGGGGTCCTTCCGCGCCGCGACGACCAGGTGGTAAACCGGTTTCTTCTCGGCGTCGACGCCGGCGGCGACCAGCGGCTGTCCCTTCGTAACCCGCAGATGATTTCCAGTCATTGCCCGGGTCGAGTCGTGTCGCTCGGCCAGCTGACCTGCAGCCTTCCGTAGTGGTCAAGGGTTCGGGCAAGGTTGCCAGGCTCATCAGTTCGCGGGAACTCGTCTGCCTGCTGTCGCGTGCGAAACGTTCTCATGAGGTGTGCCAGCCGGCGGCGATGTCAGCGCGCCAGAGCGCGGCGTGGTTGGCAACGTGCTCCTCGGCGGTTGCCCCGGCTGCCGGGGTAGGACTCCTTGACCGGTCCCTTGACCACGCGGTCGCCGGCGCCAGCGAGCCTTGACGAAACCCTTGACCACCGCGCGTCGAGCGTGGCTACCAGGCTGCCCCGGGAGCTGCCCGAGGCGTTGACGCGCGGCACCCAGACTGCCCGGGAAGTTCCCCGGTGATCATCGGTGCGATCAGTCCCGGTCCCGCCGAGTCCCCCGGACGTGCTCCGCGACCGGCCCGGCCCGGCCCGGAGCGTTGGGCGCCTCGACTTCGTCCTGACAGTGCTTCGGGTCGTTCACTGGGGCTGCGCAATCAGCACCGCAAGTGTCACTTAGGCGCCGTCCTATCGCAGCGATCGCCGCGAACGGCAGGCACGCTGCTGCCCGGCGTCGCAACGGGGCGTTCGTCGGCTGTGAGTTCGCTCCACGGAGGGTGGATATGGTGTGGCGTCACTTTCAAGATCGATTTCGCTGGCTAGCCAGTCGCATGGAATCGTGGTTCCGGCGATCGTCGCGGGGTCACTCGTCAGCGTCAGTGCTGGGTGGAAGCGACGTTGCGCGGTCGTCTTGGCTATGGCGGGCTGGTCGATTCAGGCCTCGATGCCAGCACCGGGCGCTGCCGCCAGTTCGTGGAACGGGTGAACACCAGCCCGGTGTCCGCGTAGGCGTCGCCCCACTCGACCCGTTCCATGTCCTGCCGGCGGACGCGCCGCGTCTGCGTTGGTCTCCGACGATCTCTCATTGAGCTGCGGGTACTGGTACCACCGGCCCCGGACCCGTGAACACCTTGACCGCGCCCTTGGCCGCGGGTCGTCTCGGCGACCCAGCACCGCTACGACTCCTCGAACAGGCTGGCGCGAGGGTGGCCTCAGGCTCCCCGTGATCATCGGAGAGCCACTTGCCGACCCTCCGGCGCTTCGGGGCCGGGCGGCCCGCCGACTGCCATCCTGGCCTCTTGTCCGGCGGGCGGGACCGAGAAGGCGTTAGCGTTTCGATCCAGGCAGGTTGCAGAGCCGTGATCGGGAAGGCGGGCATGACCGACGCGCAGGGATTGCCCCGGAGTGTCGCGTCGGGCGGAGCAACAGGCCGTGGCGCGAGCGGCCCGAGAAAGTCGAAGATCGCCGAAACGACGGCCCAGCAGATCGGAGAGCGCATCCTGCGTGACCGGCTACGGGAGGGAGATGCGCTTCCCAATGAGCGGGACATGATGGCTGAGCTGTCGGTCGGGCGGACGACATTGCGCGAGGCGCTGCGGCTGCTGGAGACGCAAGGGGTGCTGCGCATCAAGCCCGGTCCGGGAGGTGGACCGGTCGTTCGGCGTCCCGAGCCGGCGGACCTCGTCGGGCCGATGAGCCTGCTGCTGCAGAGTCTCGGCTCGACGATGGATGAGGCCCTGGTGGCCTGGGAAGCGATGGAACCTGTCGCTGCCCGCCTCGCCGCGCGCGTGGCAAGCCAGCAGGACGTCGATCGGCTCTCGGCTCAGCTGGAGCGCATGCGCACATCCACCTCAGAGCCGGCGTTCTACGCTGAGAACCGTGCCTTTCACCATCTGGTAGCCGAGCTCGCCGGCAACACCGTCGTCCTGATCGTCCTGCAGTCGATCGAGCAGGTGACGGCGGACATCGCTCAGGGCATCAAGGTTCCTCGCGGAGTCCGTGCCAGCCTCGTGCGCGGGAGTGCAGCCGTGACAGCGGCGATCCGCGAGGGGGACAGCGCCGCGGCGGCTGACTCCATGGCGAAGCTGGTCGGGCATTGGCGTCGTTTCATCACAACGACATATCCGGGCGCGCTGTCGGCGCCGGTGCGCTGGACCTTGCATACCGGCTGAGCGTCGCGGCCCCTTGGGAGACGTGGATTGTTGGTGGCCCCCATCCGCTCGATCCACTTGCGGCTGCGGTGATCTTGAATCAGCCTGCTGCGGTGGACGCGCCGACTGCCTCGTCGGGAAAGAACTGCTTGGTCCACCGCCGCATCCGGCGGAATCCCGCGGCTTCTGAGGTAGCAAGGCCCGGCGGTTCGAGAAACGTCTGGTGGTTCCAGATCTGAAGGTCTTCCGGAAGCGCCCCCTTGATGACGTCGAGCCGTCGCTGCCTGTCCTCCGGCGTGCTGCCAGCGATGTCCTCCAGCCAGTAGGTGCCGAACATCTCGGTGCTGTCGTCGTCGACGGGTGTGGTCGCGATCAGGATCACCCGCCAGCCGTCAGGTGTTTGTTCGGCATTGTGCGAGACACCGACGCCGGTCCAGTGGATCGTGATGGTGTTCTTGCGGTCGTCGGGTCGGTCGACGCCATCGGCCCACCGCCGGCCAAAGCCCGCGACGGTGTGCCAACTCGTCTCCGTCACCGCTTCCCGGAGGATGACGGGAGTCAACTCGGTGCCGTGCACGAAACGGAAGTGATGCGGATCCACAGCGTTCTCCACCACGTATTGCGGGTGGACCTGCAAGCCGGTGAAGTGCGACGTGCCCTCGGGGAGCGCCGGCTGGAACGTGAGGTCCGCGATGTGCGGAAAGACTCCACCCGTGAGCGACGGGACCTCGAAGTACGGGAGTCGACCCTGCTCGTCGTGCCAGAGGTACAGCACCTCGTCGCGCTCGACCACCGGCCAGGATCGGATCCGGCGCGCCGCGTTCGGCCGGTCCTGATAAGGGATGGCGATGTTGCGACCCTCCGCGTTCCACGTCCAGCCGTGGAAGGGACACTGCAGGCCGGAATCTGTGACGCTTCCCCCGTACGCCAGGTTGGCGCCGAGGTGCTGACAGTAGGCGTCGAGGACGTGCACCGTGCCGTTGACGTCCCGCCATGCCACCAGGTCCTGGCCGAAGTAGCGCAGCGGCACCACGCTCCGCGGCGGTACTGTGCTCGACCAGCCGATCTGGAACCAGCCAGTGGGCCGCAAACTCAGGGTCGTCCGCATGAGGCCTCTCTTCGCCAGCCGCCAAAACCATGTACAGGGTTTCAACCTACGGCTCGGTGCGCTGCGAAGTCAACGTCCAAACGGTCCCTGTCAGGAATGGCGCGTCGAGTTACCTCCCAGTACCTGACGAGATCGTCAAGTCTTGGTAATCTCCTGGCATGACAGGAGAAACGTCGTGACCCTCGCCCTCACGGACGATCATCGAGTGCTGGCGGACGTGGCCGCCGCATTCTTGCGCGACCGTCACGTGCGGGGCGCTGCACGTGAGGCGCTCGCAGCGGAGCGCGAGAAGGTGCCAGCGTTCTGGGAGGAGCTGTGCTCGCTTGGATGGCTCGGGTTCCACGTCCCGGAGGACGCGGCCGGTCAGGGCTACAGCATTGTCGAGCTCGCCGTTGTCCTCGAGGAGTTGGGCCACGAGGTGGCCCCGGGTCCGTTTCTTCCCACGGCGTGGGCAGCAGGTGTCCTCGCCGCCCACCGGACGGAGGATGACAAGCTCCTGGCTGCGCTAGCGACGGGCGCAACGCTCGGCGCCGTCGGCATCGGCGGGGGCCTGTGCGTCGACGCTACTGGCCGTCTTCACGGAGACTGCGGTCCCGTCCTGGGCGGCGATGTCGCGGAAGTCCTCCTGCTTGTGGTCGGCGAGGACGTCGTTGTCGTCAACCGGGACAGCCACGGTCTGCGCACCTCGTCGTGCGACAGCCTCGACCTCACTCGCCGGCTCATGTCGGTTGAGTGTGTTGGCATCGACCCGGTGGCGGTGCTACCCGGTGCCCGGGCCACGGCGGTGCGCGTTGGGCGGACGCTTGCTGCTGCCGAGGCCGCCGGTGGTGCACGAGCGTGCACGGAGATGGCCGTCGCCTACGCGATGCAGCGCGAACAGTTCGGCCGTGTCATCGGGTCCTTCCAAGCGGTCAAGCACCACTGCGCCAACATGCTCGTCGACGCAGAGCTAGCTGCCGCAGTCGCATGGGATGCAGCTCGAACGACGGACGGACGCGCCGCTGACCTTTCGGCGGCGATGGCGGCCACGCAAGCGCTGCCGGCGTACCGCCGTTGCGCCGAGGTCAACATCCAGATACAGGGGGGCATCGGCTACACGTGGGAGCACGACGCCCATCTCCACCTACGTCGGGCGGTCACCCTCGCGGCCGTCTTCGGCGCCGACGACGAGGCGCCCGACACCGTCGTCGCGTTGCGCTCGGACGGGGTCATGCCGCGCGTCACCGTCGACCTTCCGGACAGCGCTGAGGCTTTCCGCATCGAGGCGCGTGCCTTCCGCGCCCTGCATGACGCGCTGCCCGATGTGGAGCGTCGAACGGCGCTTGTCGACTCCGGCTACTTCGTGCCCCATTGGCCCCGGCCGTGGGGCCGAGGTGCCGACGTCGTCGAGCAGCTCGTCATCGACGAGGAGCTCGCTGGTGTCGAGCAGGCCGACCTCGGACTCGGCGCCTGGGTGCTCCTCACGATCGTGCAGTGCGGGTCGTCCGAGCAACTGGCGCGATGGGTCCGGCCGAGCCTGATCGGCGAGCTGCGGTGGTGCCAGCTGTTCAGCGAGCCGGACGCCGGATCCGACGCTGCCGCCATCCAGACGCGCGCCGCACGGGTCGACGGCGGATGGGCGGTGAATGGGCAGAAGGTCTGGACGAGCGACGCCCAGAACTCGAACTGGGGTCTGGCGACAGTTCGCACCGATCCCGAGGCGCCGAAGCATCGCGGGGTCACGACGATGGCCATCGACTTGCGGGCACCGGGCGTCGACGTCCGCCCGCTGCGCGAGCTGACCGGCGAGACGCTGTTCAACGAGGTCTTCTTCCAGGACGTGTTCGTGCCCGATGACGACGTCGTGGGCCGAGTGAACGACGGCTGGGCGGTGGCCCGCGCCACGCTCGGCAATGAACGTGTCTCCATCGGCGGTGACCGTTCGCTGGCCATTGTCGACGCCGAGGCCGTCCTCGAGCTCGCCGCGCGCCGCGGTAGTACGGGGTGGGCGAAGGAAATCGCCGCGCTCCTTACTGAGGCGCACGCCATGCAGCTCCTCAACGTCCGGCAAATCTCGCGCACGTTGGTAGGCGCGGGACCCGGGGTCGAGGGCAACGTCTCGAAGCTGCTCGCCGCCGAGCACGCGCAGCGGGTCACCCGTCTCGGCATGCGGGTCGCAGGGTCGGCCGGCGTGGCCGGGGCCGAGCCTGAGTTGGTGCACGACTACCTGTTCGCGAAGTGTCTCACGATCGCCGGGGGAACCTCCGAGATCGTGCGCAACGTCATTGCGGAACGGATCCTCGGGCTGCCCCGAGACCCGCTTCAGCGGTGACGGCCGTCGCGCCGTCAACTCTCGTCGTCGTTGCGGAGTGAACGGGCGGGGCTTGACCGGAGCTGGGGCTCGGGCGTTGCCTCGGACGGGGCCCGGATTAGGGAAGCCGGGTGGGCCGTCCGGCTCCTTGGTCAGGTCGGCCGGGTCGCCCGGCGGCCCGCTCCCGCAGCGCGTACTTGAGTACCTTCCCTGTCGCGTTCAAGGGGAACGACTCAAGGATCTCCACGTAGCGCGGCACCTTGTAGTTGGCGAACTCCTGCTTGCACCAACCGATGATTTCGTCAGGGTCGACGGGAACTCCCGGCGCTGGGATCACGTAGGCCATACCGACCTCGCCGAGCCGGTCGTCGGGAACACCAACCACCGCGACCTGGGCGATGCCGGGGTGGCGAAGCATCAGGCCCTCGATCTCCGCCGGGTAGGCGTTGAAGCCGCCCACGATGAACATGTCCTTCTTGCGGTCCGTGATGACGAGGTTCCCGTCGGCGTGGATCATCCCGACGTCACCGGTGTGCAGCCAACCGTCGGCGTCCAGCGCTTGCGCGGTCTGCACCCGGTCATCGAGGTACTCGCGCATCACGTTGTAGCCCCGCACCAGCAGCTCGCCGACATCGCCATCCGGCACCGGCATACCGTCGTCGCTCACGATGCGGATCGCGACGCCCGGTAGGGGTCGACCGGCGGTGGTCGCGACGACTTCCGGCGGATCGTCAAACCGGGTCATGGTGACGATGCCGGACGCTTCGGTGATGCCGAACCCGGTCACGACGGTCTGCATCCCCAGGCGGTGGCGCATCTCGCGCACGAGCGCGGCGGGCAGGGCGGCCGCACCGAGGATCGCCACTCGCAGTGAACTGAGGTCGAACGAGTCCCGCGCCGGGTGGTCCAAGATCGCGTGGTACACCGTCGGCGGACCGGGGAAGACGGTGATCCGTTCCTCTTCGATGCGGCGCATCACCAGCTCAGCGTCGAACACCAATTGCGGGACCATGGTGGCGCCCACCATGAGGCAAGCCAGGATGCCGGCATGCAGCCCGAACGAGTGGAAGAACGGGTTCACGATGAGGTAGCGGTCGCCCTGGCGCAGGTCGACGACCTCGGTGAACACCAGGTACGCCCGGCAGACCTGCCCGTGCCCGAGCACGACGCCCTTCGGGACGCCGGTCGTCCCGGACGTGAACAGCACGTGGCAGACGTCCGTTTCAGTCACGGCAACGGCTCGTGCTTCGCGAACCCTGTCATCGACGGTCGCGGCGCGTGCGAGGAACTCGTCGAACGACGTCACGTCATCGACGATGCCCCCGCCGTGCAAGAGGACGATCTCGTCGAGCTCGATGCCCGGCTCGGCCCGGATCATCGCCACGTAGTCCGTGTCGAGGAAGTCGGTCACCGTGAACAGCATCCGGGCGCCGCTGCGCCGGAGGATGTCGGCGGCCTCCGCACCCTTGAACCGGGTGTTGATGGGGACGAGCGCGGCGCCGGAACTGTGGATCGCGAGCGCAGCAGTGACCCACTCGGCGAGGTTGGGTGCCCAGATCGCGACGCGATCGCCGGGCTCGACGCCGGACGCGATCAGCGCGCGGGTGGCGAGGTGGACGCGATCCGCCAAGTCGCGGAACGTCCAGCGCGCTTCGCCCTCGATGACGGCCTCGAGCGTCGGGAATCGGCGAGCCGCGTCGTCGACGAGCTCGGGAATCGTGCGCCAGGGACCGTCGCTCATGGGTAGACGGTAGTCGATCACTTGACGGTTGTGTCAAGATACGTCTCGTGTCGTTCGACCTCGCGCTAGACAGCGGTCAGCAGGCCGTCGGGAAACTGTTCGAGCAGTTCTTTGCCCGCGAGTGCCCCGTGGCGGTTGTTCGTCGCGCCGAGCCGCTCGGATTCTCGCCGGAGCTTTGGAACCGATGCATCCACATCGGGCTTCCAGGCATGGGAACCACGGAGGCAGCGGGCGGTGGCGGTGCGTCGATGTGCGACCTCGCTCTCGTCGCCGAGGCGGCGGGAGCGGCCCTTGCGCCTGTCCCCTTCGTGGAGCACACGGTTGCCGCTCGGCGCCACCCGGGGCAGGAAGTCATTTCGGGCGATCTGATTGCCGCTGTTGCCTTGCATCCAGCGCGCGACGCGCGGTGGCGCCTGGTCCCCGGCGGGGCGATCGCCGATGTGGTCATCGGCGTGGATGGCGATGACCTCGTCGCCGTCTCGGCGGAGCCGCCGAGGGAGGCTCCGCGTAACCACGGTGACGCTCCGCTGGCTGATCGTTCGACGCAGGGGGATCGTATCCGGCTGGGAGGCGCTGAGGACCTGGATGGCGTCCACCTGGAGTGGAAGCTCCTCGCGGCGGCACAGCTTGTCGGCCTGGCCGCGCGCGCCCTGGCCATGGGGATCGAGTACGCAAAAGACCGGCGGCAGTTCGGGCGGCCCATCGCCGGGTTCCAGGCCGTGCAGCACGGGTTGGCCGAGTGTGTCCCGCTCGTCGAAGGGGCACGGTTGCTTGCGCGGAAGGCGGCGTGGGCCCGGGATCGCGGGTGCGACAGCAGCGCGGCGGGCGATGGAGATATTGAGGATGCGGCGGTGCTCGCGTCGATGGCTTTCGCGTTCGCGACCGATGTCGCCAGCATGACCACGAAACGCGCGTTGCAGTACCACGGCGCCTACGGGTTCTCCGCCGAGTACGACATCCAGTTGTACTACCGCCGAGCGAGGGGGTGGCCGCTCGTCTTGTGGGGCGCGGGGACGGAGCGGCAGTGCCTTGCCGACAAGTTGTGGCCGCGAGGGGAGCTCTGACGTGGACTTCGCATTGTCCGCCGAGGCCGTGGCGCTTCGCGACGAGGTCCGCGCCGTCATCGCCGCACACTTTCGTGAGGAGGTCGTGCACGAGGCGCACGTGTCCGGAACCAACGTGGCACCCGCGCTCTACCGCGTCCTCGGTGAGCGAGGGATCATCGCCCGCAGCGTCGTTGGCATCGGCACCGGCGACCCCATGAACTGCTGGGTGACGCTGAACGAGCTCGAGCGAGCGGCCGTGCCGTACGACGCGATGGCGATGGCGATGACGGCAGCGGCCGTCGTCAACATCGCCGGCACCGAGCATCAGAAGGCACAGGTGCTCCCGGGCATCCTCGCCGGCGAGGCGTACGCCTGCTTCGGCCTCACCGAGCCGGACGCCGGAAGCGACCTGTCCGCGGTGGCGACCCGTTCGCAGCGGTCCGCTGCCGACGGATGGGTGATCAACGGCGCGAAGATGTGGACGACGATGGCCCACGTCGCCGACTGGTGCCTCCTGCTCACGAGATCGGACCCGACGGCGCAGCCCTACCGCGGCTACACGTTCTTCCTGCTGCCGATGTCGTCACCAGGCATCACCATCGAGCCCATCCGGACCATGAGCACCGAGCGCTCGAACACGGTGTTCTTGGACGACGTGCCGGTCGGCGACGAGTGGGTGCTGGGGGAGCCGGATGAAGGATGGCGGACTCTGGCGCTGATGCTGACGTTCGAGCGCGGCATGTCGAACACCGGCTTCGGCGTCCCGCTCCTGCGCCGAGCAGTGGCCTGGGCGTCGGAGACCGGACGCCTGGACGACCCCTTCGTCCGTGACGAGCTGGCTCGCGTTGCCATCGACAATGAGGTCGGCAAGCTGCTCACTCAGCGCACGGTCTGGCTCAGCGCCTCGGGAGCCCAGGACGGGGCCGCTGTCGCCGGATCGGTGGCGAAGATCTTCGCGACCGAGGCCTACCAGCGCGCAGCTGCCGCGCTGCAATCCGCGGCCGGACCGACCGGGCTGCTCGGGTTCGACGAGCCTGGCGCTGCCGCCGACGGCTGGATCGACTACGACGCCCGACATTCGGTGCCCCAGACTTTGCAGGGCGGCACTAGCGAGATCAACCGTAACAACATCGCGGAGCGCGGAATCGGCCTTCCCCGAGCCCGCTGAGAGAGAGAGGCCATGGATCTGTCGACGTTGAAGTACGTCAAGTACGCATCCGCGGAGCGAGTGGCGACGATCACGCTCGCCCGACCAGAGAAGGCGAACTGCTCAGAACGAGCGCATGCTCGACGAGCTCGACGCATGCTTCTCCGCGGCCGAATACGACCACGAGGTGCGGGTCATCGTGCTGCGAGGGGAGGGCAAGCACTTCTCCGCGGGGCACGATCTTGAGGTCGGCGATCCCGACCAGGTTGACCTTGCCGAACCCGACGGGAGCTATGTCCTCCACAAGTTCTATCGATGGGAGGCGCGCAAGTACTTCGGCTACTCCTGGCGCTGGCGCAACATCCCGAAGCCCACTATCGCCGCGGTACAGGGCCGGGCGATCGCCGGCGCGCTCAACCTGCTCTGGCCGATGGACCTGATCGTGGCCGCCGAGGACGCGCGCTTCGAGGATCCCGTGGTGATGATGGCGATCGGCGGTGTCGAGTACCACGGCCACACGTGGGAGCTCGGCGCGAGACGGGCGAAGGACATGCTGTTCACCCAACGCGCCGTCGGCGCCGAGGAGGCGAAGATGATCGGCCTCGTCCGCGACGTCGTGCCGCGGGAGGATCTTTGGGCGCACACCGCGACCCTCGCGTTGAAGATCGCGCAGCACGACCCCTTCGGCCTGGCGCAGGCGAAACGCGCAGTGAACCAGACGCTCGACGTCCAGGGGTACTACGCCGCCTTGCAGTCCGTGTTCGACATCCACCACACCGGCCATGGCAACGCGATGAGCATCACGGGGCAGCCCATCCTCCTCGGGCTCGACGGCATGAAGTCAGGGCTGCGCGACCGTTGACGGCCCCGCCGCGACCCGCGTAAGCCCCTCGGCCATGAGAGCGGCAACATCGACGGCGCCGGTCATCACGCCGGCAAGGAAGCCGCCGTCGATGACGAGGTTGACCCCGGTGATGTAGCTGGCAGCCTCCGTGATGAGAAAGGCGAGGGGCCAGGCCTGCTCCTCGGGCTGTGCCTTCCGGTGAAAGGGCCCCTCGAACGCCCGGATCAGGTCAGCGCCGGCAGCCTTCTCGAACTCAGGCATCATCGGTGTCGCCGTCGGCCCGGGGCTGATGCAGTTCACGCGAATGCCGGACTCGGCGCTCGCGAATGCCTTCTGCATGGTGTAGACGATGATCGCTTCCTTGCTGAACGTGTACGGGTCGCCGACGAGATCCCGGTGCTCGTCGCACCACGCGACGATGTCCTCGTAGTCCGGTGTGGCGAGCAGCTCGAGGTGTACAGGCAGGCGGTCCATGAACTGCAGCCCCCCGTTCGATGAAATGATCGCCACCGCGCCGTCGGCAGGCATCGTCGACGTCACCGCGTCGACGACGTGGCGCATGGCTGCGAGGTTGACGGCCACGATCTCCTCGAAGGGAAATGTCTGCGGGAGGCCGGCGCAGTACAGTAGTCGGTCGACGGGTCCGAGGCGCTCCAGCGCGCCTTCGATGGCGGCCCGGTCACGAAGATCGACTTGTGTGAAGCCGTCGAGCGGATAGTCCGGCTCCTTGTAGTCGAAGCCGTGCACGGCCGCTCCCCAAGACTGCACGATCTTGGCCGCCGCCTGCCCCATCCCGGAGTAGCAGCCGACCACCAACACCCGTTTCCCGTCGAGGCATATCCGGTTGTGCATGTCGTCCTCCCGCATAGCTGCACCGTGTCAACGCCTAGCGAAGCGCGTCATTGACGGAAGTGTCAAGTTGACGCTACCGTCGACCGCGCTCGGCCAGCCGCTGTCCGAGCTCGCCCGAGGAGGGTCCATGTTTCGGCCTCGTTCTATGGTCACCGCGCTCGTCTTGCCCGTCGCCCTGGTCACGGCCGGCTGCGCGAGCTCGTCGAAGTCGCCAGTCGTGAGCGGGTCGAAGACTTCGACATCCGCCGCTGCAGCGATTCCGGTACCGACCGGCGGCAAGAGGGTGGCGTCCGGCACCCCTGTGAAGGTGGGCTTCATCAACACGGAGGGCACCCAGGGGGTCGACAACATCAACGTGCGCCGGACTGCCGAGGCGGCTGTGAAGTACGTCAACGCGTACCTCGGTGGTATCGGCGGGCGACCGCTCCAGCTCATCGTGTGCAAGGAACAGGCTTCACCGGAGTCCGGCCGTCAGTGCGCCAACGACGTGATCCGCCAAGGTGCCGTCGCTATCGTGATGGGATCGACGGGAACCACGGAGTCATCCGCGAACGTCGCCATCGCGGCGAAAGTCCCCTACCTGAGCCAGCAGGCGTCGACGTCACCTGAGTTGTTGACCGACGGCGCCTACGCACCCGACGGTGGACCGATCTCGCTCTTCGGCGGGATGGCCGACTACGCCGCGGCGAAGAAGTACGACAAGGTAGCAACGATCGCCGTCGATGTGCCATCGGTCCGCCAGGTCATCGACGGTCTGGCCAAGGGATTCTTTCAGAAGAAGGGCATCACACTCACACCGATCTATGTGGGCGCGACGACGCCGGACCTGACACCGGCCGCAACCCAGGCCAGCCAGGGAGGCAACAAAGCCGTCGTCATCATCGGCAACGCCGCATTCTGCGGAGCTGCGATGAAGGCCATCGCCGCCGTCGGCGCGACTGGCATGGACCGGATCGTCATCGGGCCTTGCGTGGAGAAGGACGCGATCAAGGCATCGCCGCCCGAGGTGCTCAAGGGCTCGCACCTGATCACTTGGTTCGCGCCTGACAGCGACGACAGCGAGGCGAAGCTGTACCGAGCCGTTCTCGCCACGTACGCGCCGAACGCCGACGGAAGCGGCTTGAACCCGACGGGCTACAGCGCCGTCCTCGCCTTCGCCCGAGCGACGGCGAAGCTCACCGGTCAGATCACGCCGGCAACCGTCAAGGCCGCGCTCGATTCGGCGACGGACATCCCGCTGCCCGTGGGGGCCGGGAACACGTTCACGTGCGGCGCCAAGTTGAGCACCCTCTTCAAGTCTGTGTGCTCTGGCGCGTACATCGTCGACGAGATCGCAGCCGACGGCTCCATCTCGTTCGTCAGCAAGGGCGATGCGAGCTACCTGATCAAGTCCTGATGGCGAAGACGCCGACCGGGGTGATGCCAGCATGAGCCAGCACGTCGCCTTCCTGTTGCTCGGCCTCGGCGGCGGCGCGGTCGCCGCCGCCCTGGCCCTGGCGGTTGTCGTCACCTACCGAAGCTCGCAGGTGCTCAACCTGGCTACCGGCGCGATCGCCATGGTGGCCGCGTATGTGTATGGCTACCTCCGGCACGGCCAGGTGTTCATCCCGATTCCCGGCCTGCCTAAGACAGCTGACCTCGGCGGACCGGTCCCAGCCGCCGCCGCCATGCCTGTCGCTCTTGCGGTGACCGCCGCCTTCTCGGTCGCGCTGTACCTGGTCGTGTTCCGCCCGCTCCGGAACGCGCCGCCGGCGGCGCGTGGTGTGGCGTCCATCGGCGTCATGCTTGTCATCCAGGCGGCGATCGGCATCCAGGCCGGCACGCTCCCGCTGGACGTGCCGAAGATCCTTCCGAGCGGGCGCTGGCATGTCGGCTCCATCGCCATCCCGCAGGACCGTGCTGCACTCGCCGTCGTGATCGTCGGCATGGGGATCATGCTCTGGGTGATGTTCCGGTTCACGATGTTCGGTCTTGCCACCCGCGCCGTCGCCGAGACCGAGAAGGGCGCCGCCGTTGTCGGGGTCCCGCCGACGACGGTCGCCGTCATCAACTGGGCATTGACCGGTGTGGTCGCCGGCATCGCCGGTATCCTCATCTCGCCGATCGTCCCGCTCTCGCCGTCGTCGTACACGCTGTTCATCATCCCGGCACTCGCCGCCGCGGCGCTGGGCCGGTTCGTGCGGCTCGGTCCCGCTGTCATCGCCGGTCTGGCGATTGGCATGGTCCAGTCCGAGCTGGGTCTGCTGCGTGTGCAGCACTCGTGGCTGCCGGCGACGGGTCTCCCCGAGCTGGTGCCGCTCGTCGTGGTCCTCGTGGTGTTGGCCACGCGCGGCGGCCCACTCCCGACCCGGGGCACGCTGCTCGAGCGAAGTCTGGGGCGGTCGCCGCGACCGGAGCGCATCCTCCCGACGGCGGCTGTCGGACTGATCGTCGGCGCAGTCGCGCTGGTCGCCTTCGGGCCGTCACAACGCGCAGGTCTGATCACCTCCCTGGTGATGGGGCTGGCGGGGCTGTCGTTCGTGGTCGCGGTGGGCTACGCGGGCCAGGTCACGGTTGCGCAACTCGCCCTCGCTGGTGCCAGCGCGTTCGCATTGAGCGGTATGACGACGAGCTGGCACGTTCCTTTCCCGCTCGCGCCATTGCTGGCCGCAGCGGTCGCCGCCGTGGTCGGCACGGTTGCGGGCCTTCCCGCGCTGCGGATCCGGGGGCTCAGCTTCGCGGTCGTCACCCTTGCCCTGGCGGTCGCTATCGAGTCTCTGGTGTTCGACAATCCCAAATACAGCGGCGGTGCACTCGGCGCCGAGGTCGCCCACCCCAAGCTGTTCGGCATGGATCTGTGGGTCGGTATCGGCCGGACGTTTCCACGGATCTCGTTCGGGATGGTCGCCCTCGTCGTGCTCATCGCCGTGGCGGTTGGCGTGGCCTTCCTCCGTCGCAGCGCGCTCGGTATCGCCATGCTGACTATGCGAACGAACGAACGCGCAGCGGCGGCCGCAGGTGTCGACGTGGTTGCCACGAAGCTTGTGGCCTTCGCCATCGCCTCGTTCATCGCCGGGCTGGCCGGTGCCATGTATGCATATGAGCAGACGGTCGTGTCTCCAGGCTCCTATAGCGTGTTCATCGGTCTGGGGATCTTCGCCGTTGCCTACCTCGCCGGCATCACCAGCGTCGCCGGCGGGATCCTCACCGGGATGCTCGTCGCCAACGGGTTGGTGTACGTCCTCGTTCGAAACATCTTCCCGTCGGCGCAGTGGTACGACCTGCTGGGCGGCATCGGGCTGGTCGCGGCCGTCATCGCCCAACCCAACGGGTTGGCTGGCGAGTTTCGCCGGCTCGCGGCGAGGTTCCAGCGTCCGGCGCCGGTCGCAGCAGCGGTCACATCCCGTCGCGGCGACATCAGGCAGCTCGCCGGTCGCCGAGTGCCAGCAGGCGGGGAACCCCTGCTGGAGGTGCGGGATCTCACCGTGCAGTACGGCGGTGTGGTGGCTGTGCACAAGGCATCCCTCGTCGTGCGCCGAGGGTCGATCATGGGGCTCATCGGACCGAACGGAGCTGGAAAGACCACCTTCATCGACGCCGTCACCGGCATGACGCCATGCACGGGACAGGTCGAGCTCGGCGGAACGCGTATCGACGGGCTGCGCGCCCACCGGCGAGCTCGGGCCGGGATCGGACGTGTCTTCCAGGGCGGCGAGCTGTGCGACGATCTCATCGTTGCCGAAAACATCCTCCTTGGCCCGGTCGTGACCGCGCGGAGTCGCGAAGCCCGACTCGGGGAGGTCCTCGAGCTGCTCGACATCACCGGCCTGCGGGATCGCCATGTGGGCGACCTTTCGCGGGGTCAGCAGCGGCTCGTCGCCATCGCACGCGGTCTCGTGCAGCAACCCGACCTGCTCCTGCTCGACGAGCCGGCCGCCGGTCTGGACAGCAACGAGAGTGCGTGGCTCGGCAGCCACCTGCTTGCCGTCCGCGACGCCGGAACGGCCATCCTGCTTGTCGAGCACGACCTTCCACTCGTGCTCGCCGTCTGCGATGAGCTGACCGTGCTCGACCTCGGACGGGTGATCGCGTCCGGGGCGCCCGAGCAGGTCGCCGCCGACCCTGCCGTGCGCGCCGCCTATATGGGCGACCTGCCCACCGTCATCGAGGCGGTGTCATGACCGACATCCTGGTGTGCGATCAGCTCGCCTGCGGCTACGGCGACTCCGCCGTCGTGCGCGACGTCACCCTCACCCTCGCGCCGGGTGAGATCGTCGCGGTGAACGGGCCGAACGGCGCCGGGAAGACGACTCTGCTCCTGACCATCGCGGGATTCCTGTCGCCGCTGGCCGGAACCGTTCAGTTCGAGGGCGCCGCGGTGGCCGCTCGCCAACCGGCGAGAGCGAACCGCAAGGGCCTCGTCCTCGTGCCCGACGACCGGTCGTTGTTCTCGCAGATGACGGTGCGGGAGAACCTTCGCCTCTCCGGTCGCGGCACCGACGCGACCCTCGGCGAGATCGTCGACCTCTTCCCGGGGCTCGGCCCCCGACTCGACTTCCGAGCGGGGTTGCTGTCCGGTGGCGAGCAGCAGATGCTCGCGCTCGGCCGGGCGCTGATGCGCCGGCCGCGGCTCTTGCTCATCGACGAGATGAGCATGGGACTGGCGCCGATCATCGTCGAAAGCCTGCTCCCGGTGCTGCGTCGGGTGTGCGAAGAGCAGGGCACCGCGGTGGTGCTCGTCGAACAACACTTGCATATCAGCGCGCGCGTCGCTGACCGCGTGTTGGTGATCGCCCACGGCGATGTGGTCTACCAGGGCACCGCAGCCGAAGCCGACCGCGACCGGACAGTCGTCGAAGCCGCCTACCTCGGGCTTTCCCCGGCCGGTCGCTGACCGGCGTCAGGACCCGACGAAGACCGGGGTCCGGCCCTCCGCCACCGCCTGCACGCCTTCACGGAAGTCGGCCGTGCCGCGCAGGGCGCGCTGCTGTTCGGCCTCCCGCTGCGTCGCGGTCCTGATCCGGTCGCCCAGGCCGCCGCGCATCGTGGCCCGGATGCTGGTGACGGCCAGCGGGGCCGACGACGCGATCTCACGCGCCATCCCGATCGCGGTGGCTCGGAGCTCGTCCTCCTCGCAGAGGCAGTCGGCCAACCCGAGGTGCACGGCTTCCTCTCCGCGTATGTCGCGTGCCGTGTAGAGGATCTCGAGCGCTCGCTGCTGGCCGACGAGGGGCGGCAACGTGGCCGAGATCCCGAAGCCGTGGTGGAAGCCGAGCTTGGCGAAGTTGCACGCCAGCCTCGTCCGCGGCGTGACGACGCGGAAGTCGGCGACGAGGGCCAGGCCGAACCCGCCGCCGACGGCTGCCCCCTGGACGGCCGCGATCGTGGGGACGGGTGCGTCGGCCAAGCGCGCCGCCACCTCGTAGAGGCGGTCGGTGTGGTCAAGCACGTCACCCGTCAGGTCGGCGCCGGCGGAGAAGCTCCGGCCCTCCGAACAGAGCACTATCGCCCGACATGGCGTGCCCTTCAACCCGTCGCACGCATCCGCGAGCGCGGTGAGCGCGTCCAGGTCGAAGTAGTTGTGCGGTGGCCGGTGGAGCTCGACGACGGCGACGGTGTCGCCGACGTCGATGCTGACGACAGGCTCGGGGGACATGGCCGAACAGTACTCGCTCACTTGACAGATATGTCAAGTTTCATGAATGCGATTGCGGTTCGACCAGCGGGTCGCGGTGGTCACGGGCGGCGGGCGGGGTATCGGCCGCGCCCACGTCCGGTCCCTGGCCGACCGCGGCGCCGCCGTCGTCGTGAACGACGTCGTTGCGGCGGCCGCCGACGCGGTGGTTGCGAATGTGCGCCGGGCCGGCGGCCGCGCCGTGGCCGTCCCCGGCAGCGTGTCCACGGCGTCCACCGCGGCCGCCATCGTCGACGCGGCGCTCACCGAGCTCGGCGGCCTGGACGTGGTGGTGGCCAACGCCGGGGTGCTCCGCTCGGCTGACCTGTCGGCAACGAGCGACGAACTCTGGGACGAGGTGCTCGACGTGACCCTGCGAGGCACGTTTCTCGTCACCAGGGCAGCATGGCCCCACCTCATCGACCGCGGCTTCGGCAGGGTCGTGTTCACGACGTCGAACTCGGGGCTGCTGGGCACCCCCGGGTCGAGCGCCTACGGGGCGGCGAAGGCTGCTGTCTGGGGGCTGGTGCGCACGCTCGCCCTCGAAGGCGCGTACGCCCACGTGCATGTCAACGCGGTGGCCCCGCTGGCGTACACGGAGATGTCTGCCTCGTCGCGCAACGCCCCTGAGTCATGGCGCCGCGGCGAGGGTGACGCCTGGGCGGCGCAGCTGTCGCCGGAGCGGGTGGCGGCCGTCGTGACCTGGCTCGCCCATGAGTCGTGTCCCCTCACCGGGGAGGTGCTCAGCGCTGCCGGCGGTCGGGTGGCTCGCTTCTTCCTCGGACTGAGCGAAGGGGTCGCCGGCGTGGACGACTCCGAGACGCTGGCCGCGTCGATGGAGGCGGTGCTCGCCACCGACCACTTCGACATCCTCCGGGACGCCGCCGCCGAGGGCAGGGCGCTGCACCGGCGGCTGCGGCCAGCCCGCTGAAGGATCAGCCGAGCGCGTCGACCATCGCGGCGTAGCGGTCGAGGAACGGATACGTTGTCGCTGGATCGGACCATCCCTCGCGGGCGGCGCCCACGACGACCCGCTCGACACCGAGGTCCCGGTAGGAGCCGAGAGTGTCGAGGGTCGGGTCACCCCACGCGACGAGTGTGCTCGCGATCTCGCTGCGCCCTGCCTCGGTGGCCAGCCTGCGGAACCGAGCGACGCTGCGCGCAACGTCACCGAGGGCAATGTCCATGGGCATCCACGCGTCCGCCCAGGCGATGGCGTGCGACGTGCCAATCTTGCCGGCCGTGCCGCAGAGGATCGGCGGGCCGGGCCGCTGCGCCGGCTTCGGCTCCGACCACACCGGTTCGAAGGCATCGAAGGGACCGTCGTGCGCCGCCTCGCCGTCGCGCCACAGCGCGCGCAGCGCCACAGTCCGGTCGGCGAGCGCCTGGTAGCGGTGCGCCCACGGCAGCGCCGGCTGGCAGTTCGCCAGCTCCTCGCGGTTCCAGCCGACACCGACGCCGAACAGGACGCGACCGCCCGACAGCACGTCGAGCGTGGCGGCAGTCTTGGCGAGAGCGAAGAGGTCGTGTTCGAGGGGCAGGGCGACACCGGTAGCGAGCCGTAACCGGGTGGTTGCCGTCGCCGCGATCGAGAGGCTGACGAACGGGTCCATCATGCGGCGGTACTGCTGCGGCATCTCGCCACCCGCCGGGTACGGCGTGAGGCGAGACGTCGGGATGTGGCCGTGCTCGCCGATCCACAGCGACTCGAATCCGCGAGCCTCGAGGGCGACCGCCAGTTCCGCCGGGCGGACGTCCTCGGGCGTGTTCATCGTCGTGTAGCCGACGTGCACTACGTGCTCTTGAAGTTCTCGATGGACTTGCGGATGTCGTCAGTGGCGAACGATTCCGACTCCGCCGCCAGCGCGAACGGTGCCACGCGCGTGATCGCGTCCTGGAGGTGAAGGTTGAGGGCCCGCTTGGTCTCCTGCAATGCCTGGACCGGTTGGGCCGCCAGCTTGTTGGCGAGCGCAAGGGCCTCGGTCATGAGCTGGTCGTCGGGAACAACGCGGTTGGCGAGGCCGAGCTCGACCGCCTTGGCTGCCGGGATGCGCTCGCCGGTGAGGAGGTACTCCTTGGCCCGCAGGAAACCCATGAACAGCGGCCACAGCGCTGCGCCGCCATCACCGCACACCAGTCCGATGTTCACGTGCGTATCGGCCAGGAAGGTGCTCTCAGCGATGAGCACGAGGTCGGCGCTGAGGGCGATGCTGCAGCCCAGACCTACGGCCGGGCCGTTCACCGCCGCGACGAGCGGCTTCGGGAACTCGATCATCGCCTCCATCAGCCGGCGAGCGCCCCAGAGGGACTGGCGGCGGTGCTCGCTGTCCTCGTAGTCGCGGATGAAGTTGGGGATGTTGCCGCCCGCGCTGAACGCCTTGCCCGCACCGGTGATCACAGCCGCGCGCACGCTGCGGTCGAACGCGAGGTCCCACCACAGGTCTCGGAGGGCGGAGTGCATGTCGTCGAGGAGCGCGTTGCGCTCCTCGGGGTTGTTGAGCGTGACAACGGTGACAGGACCGTCCTGCTCGACAAGGATGTGCGGTGTAGGCGCGTAGGGCATCCCGGGGCTCCGATCCAAACTCGACGATTGTGTCAAGTATGGCCGGAGTTCACTCCCAGCGGAAGTCCGGGGGGCGTTTCTCCAGCGTGGCGCGCCGGGCCTCGTCGGCGTCAGCGTACCGCCGGACACGCGACGTGTAGTCCTGCTCCACCCGGTAGCCGTCATCGAGCGGCATGTCCTCCACCCGGTTCGCCGACTCCTTCGCCAACCGGATCGCGATCGGACTCTTCGCCGCGATCGTTGCGGCGAGAGCGTGCACTGTGGGTAGCAAGTCTTCCGGTGAGACGACCGCCTCGATGCCGCCGCGCCGCCAGACCTCGTTCGCCGGCATTGCCTCTCCCGTCAGGAACATCCGCCGGGCCAGGGAGCGGCCGACCAGCCGTTGGGCGTGCCGAACCCCACCGAGCACTCCCACGTTGATCTCGGTCAGGGCCAGGGTTGCCCGGTCGGTGGCGACCACCAGGTCGCAGCACCCGAGCAGCGCCGTCCCTGCGCCGATTGCCTTCCCGTCGAGCGCGGCAATGACGGGCACGGCACAGTCGCGGACGGCGCTGAAGCACCGGCGCACGATGCGACCGGGGTCGAGTTGGTCGCGAGGGTCGCCTTGCTCGCTAACGTCATCGCGCCGCCCGTCGGTCCGGTGTCGGCGAGGGGAGTCCGCGAGGTCGACGCCGGCGCAGAAGACGCGCTCGTTGGCGCTGCGAAGGACGGCCACGTTGGCCTCGCGGCCGGCACTTAGCCCCTCGAATGCTTCGGCGATCGCCGCGAATGTCTCGTAGGCCAGCGCATTGACCGGCGGCCTTTCGAGGGTCACGGTTGCCACGCGGTCCTGCAGGTGCATGTATACGTCGGCCATGACTTGACAGTATCGTCATGTCGTGGCTCGAGCTCACGGTGTGGACACCGACATGCAGCCGGCGATGCGCAGCCCCGCGAAACTGCCGGGCGCACGTGCGAGCCAATCGATCGGACGTCTGCTCGCGGCCACGAAGGCTGTCTTTCTGGACCGGGGGTACGCGGGCACCACGGTGGACGAGATCGCCCGCGTCGCCGGCATGTCGCGCGCCTCGTTCTACACGTACTTTCCCACCAAGCGCGATGCGCTGTTGGCACTCGGGCTGAGCGCGAATGAGGACAACAACGCCCTCGACCGCGAGACGGGCGCCGACCTGGCCGCCGGGACCGAGGCCGGTGTCCTCCGCTGGGTCGAAGCGCGCTGGGCACAGTTGGACTACTACTCGGGCTTCTCGATCGCCTGGACCCAAGCCGCTCGCGAGGACGACGAGCTCCGCGTTGCCGGGATGCGAAGGCACCTGCGCTCCTGTCAATTGATCGGCCGCACCCTCGGGGAGACGGACGCCGCGGCTGCCCAGGCACTTGGCGTCGTCGTCTTCAGCATGATCGAGCGATCGTGGAGTTTCTGCTCCCTGTACGGCGACGCCGTCGACCACGCGACGGTGCGGGCAGACATCGTCCGCGCCATCCTCGGCATGATCCGACCTGCTGTTCGACTGGCGTCCCAGCGCGCTTGACACTATCGTCAAGTCCGTGAAGGCAGCGGTGTTCCACGGCGCGGGTGACGTCCGCATCGACGAGATGCCCATCCCCGTGCCGGGACAGGGACAGGTCCTTCTCGCCGTCAGGCGCAACGGCCTGTGCGGCAGCGACCTGCACACCTACGTCGGCTCGGACACAGGCGGCGCCGCGATGCACCTGCCCGGTGTGGTCCTCGGCCACGAGTTCGCCGGCACCGTTGCCGCCGTGGGGCCCGGCGTCGCCGACGTCGCCGAAGGTACCGCCGTAGCGGTGGCCCCCATCGAGTGGTGCGGTGAGTGCCACCCGTGTCGCCACGGCTGGGTCAACCTGTGCCGGCGGACCGCGATCTACGGCGGCTACCGGCTCCCGCTCCACGGCGGGCTCGCTCCCTTCGTCGCCGTCTCGCGCCGGTCGCTTCACCCGGTCCCCGATGGCCTCGACCTGGCCCATGCCGCGCTGGCGGAGCCCGTCGCCGTGGCCGTCCACGCCGTGCGGCGGGCCCCGGTCGTGCTCGGCGCATCGGTGCTCGTGCTCGGCGCAGGACCGATCGGGCTCGCGGTGCTCCAGGCGGCGCATGCCGCAGGCGCCGGGATGGTCGCCGTCACGGAGCTCTCACCGGCCCGCCAAGCGGCGGCGGCCCGGCTCGGGGCCGACGTCGTGCTCGACCCGACGAGCATGTCGCCGGCCCGCGTCGTGCGCGAGCAAACGGGCGGCGGCGCCGACGTCGTCTTCGACACCACGGCGTCGCACGCGGCGCTCGCCGAAGGTCTCTCGGCGGCACGGGCCCGCGGCACGGTGGTGAGCGTGGCCGGCTGGCAGGAACCCGCCCGCGTGGACATGGGTCTGGCCATGGCCAAGGAGATCGACCTCCGTTTCGTCATGACCTACGAGCCGGCGGTCGACTTCCCGGTGGCGCTGTCGCTGTTGACGTCCGGCGCGGTCGACGCCTCAGCGATGGTCAGCGACGAGATCGCCTTGGCCGACGTCGTCGAGCTCGGTCTCGAGGAGCTCCGCCACCACAGCGATCGGCACCTGAAGATCCTCGTCAACCCATCGCAGTAAGGAGCTCGAGTGTCCCCACTCAGCGTCGATCCCGCTCTCCGGGACTTTCTCACCGACGAGGTTCTGCCCGGCACGGGTGTCGAGCCGGATCGGTTCTTCGCGGGCCTTGCCGACGCCGTCGCGACGTTCGGGCCCCGCAACGAGGCGCTGCTCCGCGAGCGCGTCAGATTGCAGGCAGCCATCGACGAGTGGCACGCCATCACTGGACGTCGTGCCGGTCCTGCCGAGTACCGGGCATTCCTCGAGGCCATCGGCTACATCGTTCCGCCGGTCGCGCCGTTCCGCATCACCACCGCCGACATCGACGAAGAGATCGCCTCGGTGTCCGGGCCGCAGCTCGTGGTGCCGGTCACCAACGCGCGGTACGTGCTCAACGCCGCGAATGCCCGTTGGGGCTCGCTGTACGACGCCCTCTATGGGACCGACGCGTTGGGTGACCTCCCGTCCGGCGGGCCCTATGACCCGGCGCGCGGAGCGAGGGCCGTCGCCTGGGTGCGTGCGTTCCTGGACGACGTCGTGCCGCTCGCCGTCGGATCGCACGCCGACGCCGTCCGCTACGCCGTGGACCACGGCGTTCTCCTCGTCACGCTGGCCAGTGGTGACGTCACGACCTTGCGCGATCCGTCCGCTTTCGCCGGCTACACCGGCGACTCGGTACAGCCGCGCGGCGTGCAACTGCAGCACCACGGCCTCGGAATCGAGCTGCGGATCGACCGCGACCACCCCGTTGGCGCCGCGGACGCGGCCAACGTCGCCGATGTGCTCGTTGAAAGCGCCGTGACCACCATCGTCGATTTCGAGGACTCGGTGGCCTGCGTCGACGCCGAGGACAAGGTGGGCGCCTACCGCAACTGGCTGCAGCTCATGACCGGCGAGCTCCACGCCGTCGTGGAGAAGGGCGGCTCGACTTTCGTGCGCCGGCTTGAAGCCGACCGAGGCCGTCGATCGCTGCTGCTGGCTCGCATCGTCGGCCTCCTGATGACCACCGACACCGTCCTCGACACGGCCGGCGCACCGGTTCCGGAGGGAATCCTCGACACGTTCGTCGTGGCCGCCATTGCTCTCCACGACCGCCGCCGCCCGCCCGAACAGCGCAACAGCCGTCACGGCAGCGTCTATCTCGTGAAGCCGAAGCTCCACGGCCCCGATGAGGTCGCCTTCACGTGCGAGGTCTTCGCCGCCGCCGAGCACACGCTCGGCCTCCCCGAGCGGACGCTCAAGCTCGGGATCATGGACGAGGAGCGGCGGACGTCCGTGAACCTCGAGCGCTGCATCCATGAGGCGGCCGACCGCGTCGTTTTCGTCAACACCGGCTTTCTCGACCGCACCGGCGATGAGATCCACACGTCGATGCATGCCGGCCCGGTGCTCCGTAAGGGTGAGATGCGAACCACGGCGTGGATCCGAGCGTACGAGGACCGAAATGTCGACATCGCGCTGCGCTGCGGCTTTGCCGGCCGGGCGCAGATCGGCAAGGGGATGTGGGCCGCGCCGGACCGCATGGCCGACATGCTCGGCCAGAAGCTCGCCCACCCGCTGGCCGGTGCCAACTGCGCGTGGGTGCCGTCGCCCACGGCTGCCACGTTGCACGCGACCCACTACCACCGCATCGACGTCGCCGCCCGGCAAGCCGAGCTGTCCGGCGCCAATCGCGGCTCGCTGAACGACCTGCTTGACGTCCCCGTCGCCGCGACGCCGGCGTGGTCGGCCGATGACATCCGCGCCGAGCTCGACAACAACCTCCAGGGCATCCTCGGCTACGTGGTGCGATGGGTCGACCAGGGTGTCGGCTGCTCAAAGGTGCCTGACATCCACGACGTCGGGTTGATGGAGGACCGGGCGACCTGTCGCATCTCCTCGCAGCACGTCGGCAACTGGCTGCTGCACGGCGTGGTGACCGCGGAAGAGGTTGAGGCGTCGCTGCGGCGGATGGCAACGGTCGTCGACGGCCAGAATGCCGGCGACCCGGCGTATCTCCCGATGGCCCCGGACTTCGAAGGGCCGGCGTTTCTCGCCGCCCACGACCTCGTCTTCGGCGCCATCTCCTCCCCCTCCGGCTACACCGAGCCCGCCCTGCATGCCCGCCGCGGCCAGGCGAAGCAGGCGTTGTTGAGGGTGGCCCCATGACGCTCAGCCTCGACATCGCCCGCGGCATCATCGGCTCGGCTCGCACCCACGGGCGGATCAACGGGTTCTCGCCGCTCACGGTGGTCGTCCTGGACGCCGGCGGTCACGTCCTTGCCGTCGAGCGCGAGGACGGCGCATCGAATATGCGCTTCGAGATCGCCCGCGGCAAGGCGTTCGGCGCACTCGCTCTCGGCATCGGCTCACGCGCTCTGATGACGCGCGCCGAGCAGCAACCTCACTTCGTCGCGGCTGCGGGCGCTGCCATCGGCGGGGCGCTCGTCCCGGTACCCGGGGGCGTCCTGATGCGCGACGGCGATGGCCGCACGATCGGCGCCGTCGGCGTGTCCGGCGACACCTCCGACAACGACGAGGCAGCGGCGGTAGCCGGCATCGCGTCTGCTGGCCTCGACGCGGTGACCGGATGAGCGGCGCACTCTCGGCGTTGCGAGACGTGCTCTCAGATGGTGCACTGGTGATCGATCCCGACGTGGTCGACGGCTACCGGTTCGACCGGGCCAGGACGATCGAGCCGGGCAAGCCCTTGTGCCTCGTACGGGCCGCGTCGACGGCGGACGTGCAGGCGACGATGCGGGTGGCATCTCGCTTCCGCGTGCCGGTGGTGCCGCGCGGCGCAGGGACGGGACTGTCCGGCGGCTCCAGCGCGATCGATGGCGCCATCACGCTGTCGACCGAGCGGCTCCGCCATCTGCACCTCGATCCGGACGCCATGACCGTCACCGTCGGGCCGGGTTTGTTGAACGCCGAGGTGAAGGCGGCGGCGCGCGAGCACGGGCTCTGGTACCCACCCGATCCGTCGTCGTTCGAGATCTGCTCGATCGGCGGCAACCTGGCCACTAACGCCGGGGGTCTGTGCTGCGTGAAGTACGGCGTGACGACCGACTACGTGCTCGGCATCGAGGTCGTGCTGGCCGACGGTCGAGCGGTGCGGCTCGGCGGCGGCACGATCAAGGACGTCGCCGGCTACGACCTCAAGCGGCTGTTCGTGGGGTCCGAGGGCACCCTGGGCATCATCACCGAGGCGACGCTGCGCCTGCGACCGGCCCCACCGTCGCCGGCGACGGTGGTCGCCACCTTCGACGGTGTGGTCGACGCCGGCCGCGCGGTGTCCATGGTGATGGCGCGCATCCGGCCCGCCGCGCTCGAGCTGATGGACCGTGCCGCCGTTGCCGCCGTCGAAGAGGTCTCGCCCATGGGGCTCGACGCCGTCGGTGCGCTGCTGCTCGGCCAAAGTGACTCCGGAATCACCGACTCCGCGGTGATGGCCGACGCATTCGAGGCGGCCGGGGCGACCTATGTGGCGACGACCGATGACACCGATGAGGGGGAACTGCTCATGGACGCCCGCCGCAGGGCGATTCCCTGCGTCGAACGCCGCGGCGCCGTCCTGATCGAGGACGTCGGCGTCCCCATCCCGCGGATCGCCGAACTCGTGGCCGCGGTCGGTGCAATCGCCGCCCGGCAGGACACGGCCGTACCCATCATCGGGCACGCCGGAGACGGCAACTTCCACCCACTCGTCACGTTCAACTCTCTCGACCCCGATGCGAAGCAGCGGGCCGAACGGACCTTCGACGAAATCATGGATGCGGCCCTTGCGCTGGGTGGCACGGTGACCGGCGAGCACGGAATCGGCACGCTGAAGGCGCGTCACCTGCGCGACCAGCTCGGCGACGACGTGCTCGACGTGACCCGGTGCGTGAAGGCCGCGCTGGATCCGCTCGGGATCCTCAATCCCGGGAAGTGGATCTGATGGGACTGCTGGACGGAAGAGTCGTCATCGTCACGGGGGCCGGCCGCGGTCTCGGGCGCGCCCACTGCCTCGAGCTGGCCCGCCACGGCGCGCATGTCGTTGTGAACGACCTGGGCGTATCGGTGCGGGGCGACGCCGAGGGCGACGGAAGTCCGGCCGGCGACGTCGTGGGCGAGATCGAGGCGAGCGGCGGACTCGCGGTTGCCGACGGCACCTCGGTCACCGACTGGGCCGGCATGGAAGCGTTGGTGACGACCACGGTCGAGCGCTTCGGTGACCTCCACGCGGTCGTGACGAACGCCGGCTTCCTCCGTGACCGCACGCTCGTGTCCATGAGCGAGGACGACTTCGACGCGGTCGTCGCCGTCCACTTGAAGGGCACCGCCGCGCTCACCAAGCACGCCTGCGCGTACTGGAAGGACCGCGCGAAGGCGGGCCAGGCGGTCAGTGGGCGGGTGGTCATGACGACCTCGGGCGCCGGGCTGTTCGGCAATGTGGGTCAGGCCAACTACGCGGCGGCCAAGAGCGGCATCGCGGCGATGGCCCGAGTCGTCGCCCTCGAGATGGAGCGCTACGGCGTCACCGCCAACGCAATCTCACCCATCGCTGCCACCCGCATGCTCGCGACGACCGGGCGGGGCCCCGCTGACAGCGGCGGGTGGGACCCGCTGGATCCCGCCAACGCCGCCCCCGTCGTGGCCTACCTGTGCAGCGAGCAGTCGGGCTGGCTCACCGGCGCCGTCCTCCGGGTCGACGGCAGCCGCGTGCATCGTATGGACAGCTGGTCCATCGGCGCGTATCACGCGGCGAGCGGCGGAAAGGCGCTGGAGGTCGATGAGCTGCACACCGGCCTGCGTCGCGTGTTCGGTGTGTCCCCGAGCGGGCTTGGCCGGGTTTGAGGGCGCGTTGACGCCAAGCCTGACTTGACGGTATCGTCAAGTAATGACGTCGATCGTAGCGATCGGGACGTACCTGCCACCTTGGGGTGCCGGTGACGTCCGTGTCGGCGGCCCCGATGAGGACGCCGTGACCATGGCGGTCGAAGCGGGAGGGCGTGCCGTCGGTTCGGTGGATCGCGTCGTGCTTGTCACGCGCGACCTGCCACTGCTGGACGGGGGCAATGGCGCGGCCTTGCTCGCCGGGCTCTCGCTGCCGGACAGCGTGCCCGTTGCCGAGCAGGTGGGTGGTGGCCCGGCGGTCCTCGACGCCATCGCGGCGGCCCCGCCGGGCACACTCGTCCTCGCCGCCGATCGGCAGGGAGCCGGTGCTGTGCTGATCGGCGCCGGGGAGGGAATCGACCCCGTCGGGCGCGTGCAACGAAGCCTGCCCGTCCATCTGCGCACCGGGGACGGCCGTCGCTACGACGACGACGACCCGCGGCTGGTTCGGGAGCGTGGCGTGCGGCCGGGGATCGCCCGCGTGCTCGGTGACCGCAAGCCGCTTGCCATTGCCGGAGTGTCGCAGCGCGAGGCGAGTGCCCTGTGCGCCGGCGACCCGCCGGTCGTACCCAACTCGGGCGCCAGCGGCGCCGTGTTCGCCCTGGCCGCGGTGGCCGATGAGCGCGCCGCGGGTGTGGTGGCCGCGGTCGAGCAGGCCACGGTATCGGCACTGCACGTCGACGTGGCGTCCGCGGTCGTGTCTCGCCACGAGCCCCGCGCTGTTTCGCTCCCGGTGCGCCGCCTCACGCCGGGGCCCGACATCAAGGTGTCGTTCGCCGCCTACGAGCGGGCGTTCGACGCAAAGGTGCGCTGGCAGGCCGGTTGCTGCCCGTCGTGCGGCATGCTTGCCATGCCGCCCCGCCACCGCTGTCTCGGCTGCGGGGCCGAGGGTTCGGCATCGCTCGTCGCCTTGCCGCGTTTGGGCACCGTGTACACGACGACGACCATCCATGTCGCCGTTCCGGGCATCCCTACGCCGTACTCGCTCGCCATCGTCGAGCTCGACGACGTCGACGTGCGAGTCCTCGTGACGGTCACCGACGCCGCGCCGGGCGCGGTGGCGATCGGGGACCGGGGCCGTCTCGTGCTGCGCCGGGTCGCCATCCGCACCGGCGTGCCTGACTATGGCTTCGCTTTCAGCCCGGAGGTGGCGGCGTGAGGCGGGTCGCCATCGCCGGTGCAGGGATGACGCCGTTCGGAGAGCATTTCGATCTCGGTATCAAGGACCTGCTGCCGATGGCTCTCACTGAGATGGCGGCATCCGTCGACAAGGGCTTCGACCGCGACGACATCGATGGCGTGTGGTTCGGCGAGCTGACCACGACCGATGGGTTCCCCTCCGGCATCGTCGCCGACAGCTGCGGGCTGCTCGATGTGCCCGTGACCCACATCGAGAACGCCTGCGCCACCGGGCAGGACACGTTGCGCAACGCCGTCTTGGCAGTCGCTTCCGGGCACCTCGACGTCGCGCTCGTGATCGGCGCCGACAAGGTCCGTGAGACCTCGGCGCGGGCGACGTTCTGGGACTGGATGGCGATGACGCGCGACATGGCGTGGGATTACCCGCTCGGCCTGGTCGCGCCGGCGAACTTCGCCCTTCACGTCAGCCGCTACCTCCACGAGGCGCCGGCCACCCGCGAGCACCTCGCGATGATCGCGGTCAAGAACCACCATCACGGCGTGTCGAACCCGAAAGCGCAGCTCCGCCAGGAGATCACGGTGCAGCATGTGCTCGAGGCGCCGATCGTGGTCGAGCCCTTCGGGCTGTTCGATTGCACGCCACAGTCCGACGGTGCCGCCGCGCTGCTGGTCGTGGGCGAAGAGGTCGCCGACCGATATACCCAGCGGCCTGTCTGGGTGCGCGGCTTTGGCCTGGGGCTCGACCGGGTGATGCACCAGCACAAGCGGGACATGACCACCTTCCCGCCGACCGTGAAGGCGGCCAGGGCGGCGTACGCCATGGCGGGGATTGATCCCGCCGACATCGACGTCGCCGAGGTGCACGATTGCTTCACCGGCGTCGAGCTGATCAGCTATGAGGACCTCGGCTTCGCCGAGCGATTCCGGGGTCACGAGCTGGTCGAGGGCCACGACACGACGGTCGGTGGGCGCATCCCCGTCAACCCGAGCGGCGGCCTCAAGGCCAAGGGCCACCCGCCCGGCGCGACCGGGATCGCCCAGTGCGTCGAGCTGTTCGAGCAGCTCCGCGGCGAGTCGACCAACCAGGTCGACGGAGCGCGGGTCGCGCTCGCTCACAACATCGGTGGTCCGACGGCTGTCTCCGCTGTGACCGTCCTTGCCGCCGAGCGCGGCTGACTTTCGAAGGAGCGTTCCATGTCTGAAGTGCACGTTTCCCCGCCTGAAAGGCAACAGGTCACCCTCGACGGACGCGTCTGCATCGTGACCGGTGCCGGGCGGGGCATCGGTCGCGAGTACGCGCTGATGCTCGCGGACCGCGGTGCCAAGGTCGTGGTCAACGACGTCGGCGGGTCGCGCGACGGCAGCGGCGCCGATGCAGGTCCGGCACAGCAGGTCGTCGACGAGATCGTTGCGGCCGGTGGCGAGGCCATCGCGAACACCGACGACGTCGGCACGTGGGACGGCGGGGAGCGGATCGTGACCCAGGCCATCCAGAGCTTCGGCGCGCTCGACGTTCTCGTCAACAACGCCGGCATCCTCCGCGACCGAATGATCTTCACGATGAGTGAGGCTGAGTGGGACGACGTCATCCGGGTGCACCTCAAGGGCACCTTCGTCACCACCCGCCACGCGGCGGTGTACTGGCGCGACCGGGCCAAGGCGGGCAAGTCAAACGACGCCCGGGTGATCAACACCACGTCGGTATCGGGGATCTACGCCAATCCCGGCCAGACCAACTACGGCGCGGCGAAGGCGGGCATCGCCAGCTTCACCCAGATCGTGGCCCAGGAGCTTGGTCGCTACGGCGTCACGGCCAACGCCATCGCGCCCGGTGCCCTTACCCGGCTCACCGAGGACCTCGCCCCCGAGGGTCAGGCGGTCACGAACTTCGAGCCGAGGTGGGTGGCGCCGGTCGTCACCTGGCTGGCGTCGCGGCAGTCGGCGGACATCACCGGTCAGGTCATCGAGTCGTCAGGCCGTGCGTTCGCAGTGGCCGAGGGCTGGCACCGGGGTCCGGCGGTCACCGATGTGCCGTGCGAGCCCGAGGAGGTCGAGGCGCTCCTGCGCAAGCTCCTCGCCGATGCCCGCCCGCGGACGACGATGACCGAGGCGGTGTGATCGCCGAGTCGTGGGCCGAGTTCCTCACCGCCGCCGAGCCGGCGGTCTTCCGCCGGACGGCCGGGCTGTCGTGGCGGTACGTGATCGAGGGCCGGTGTGACCAGGTGATGGAGCCCCCACCGGCCATGTGCGAGGCCGACGGGCGGACGTCGCTCGGAGCGCTCGCCCTCCTGGTCGACTCCGCTGTGGGCACAGCCGCGTCCACGGTTCAGGGCGGCACTGTCACCCTCGGCCTGCGGGTGGAGCTCGTGCGCACCAGCACCGGATCGCCGGTCGAAGCGCACGGCCTCGCGGTAGCGTCCGGCCCGGCGTCCCGGCTGGCTCGCGGTGAGTTGCACGACGCGGACGGTGTGCTCGGTCATGCCACCCTCCGGTCGGTCGGCGGCGCCTCGTGGGGAAGGGCCGCCGCGCCCGGCGCGCCGCACGGTGGCGGCAATGGCACGGGTCTCCACGCGCAGTCCATCGACGAGCTCGTTGAGCTCACCGTCGAGGACCGGACGGTGGGTACCGTCCGCGTCGGCGCCACCGCCCGGACCGACTTGGCTGGCGGGCACAACATGCTGCATGGCGGCGCCGTCGCCCTGGTGGCGGAGCGCGCCGCCCGTCAGCTCCTCGCCGGCCTCGACCCCGTCATGCTCGAGATCGACTACCTGCGGCCGGTGGCCAGCGACGGTGCCCGCATGTCCGCGACGGCGGTGACGGTCAACGAGTCGCGGCGGTTCAGGCACGTGGCGGCCGACGTCATTGACGCCGGCGGCCGCCGCGCCGCGACCGCCCGGGTCATGGGAGCGAGGGCGGGCTGAGTGAACGACGTGTTCGAGGTGATGCGTACCGCCCGCACGTTCCGTCGCTTCCGGGACGAGCCGGTGGCCGACGAGCTCCTGGGCCGCTGCCTCGAGGCGGCGACATGGGCGCCGTCGGGTGGGAACCAGCAGCCATGGCGGTTCGTCGTCCTGCGATCGCCCGCCTGCCGCAAGGTCCTGGCAATCGGGGCCGAGCGGGCCCTCCAGACGATCCAGCAGGTGTACGGCCTGCGGCGGCCCGAGCCAGGCGACGACTCGCGTGCCGCCCGCAACGCCCGCGCCCTGTTCGAGCTTCACGACGTCGCCGCCGACGTGCCGGCCGCGGTGCTGTTCTGCACACGGTCGCTCCCGGCCGTGCCGGCGCTGTTCCAGGGTTCCGGCGTGTACGCGGCCATGCAGAACTTCCTTCTCGCTGCCCGTGCCCTGGGTCTCGGAGCGTGTGTCACCGGCTGGCACGTGGACGCCGAGGCGGAGTGGCGGGCCGTCGTCGACATCCCTGACGAGTGGCAGCTGGCAGCGCTCGTCGTCGTGGGCTTGCCGCGCGGCGCCCACGGCCCGGTCCGCCGCCGGCCGGTGCGCGAGCTGGTGTGCGCCGACAGCTGGAGCGCGCCGTTCGAGGCTGAACTTGACGAAAGTGTCGAGTAAGGTGAGCAAAGTGACGGACCTTGGCGCCGGTTCCTTCTCCTCACCCGCCGACTACGCCGCGAGTGTGGCTGCGTTCCTCCGGAGCGACGCGCGCATGCAGGCGCTCGTCGGCCGGCGCTGGCCGACCCTCGAGGCGAGTGCAGCAGCGCTGTCCGAGCTCCAGCGCATCCTGTTCGACGAAGGCTGGTCGCGGCTCGGCTGGCCCGAGTCAGCCGGCGGCCTCGGCGGTGACCCGCGCTTTCGGGCTGCCTTGTTCGAGGCGCTGTCGGAGCACGACATCCTGATCCCGGAGCCGTACTGCACCCTCGAGATCCTGGTGCCGGTGCTCCTGGTGCACGCCCCACACCTGGCCCAGCGGTATGTGCCGGCGCTCCTACGGGGCGACCAGGTGTGGGCCCAGGCGTTCTCCGAGCCCGACGCCGGCAGCGACCTGGCGTCGCTGCGCACACGGATGGAGCCCGACGGCGCCGGGTGGAGGATCACCGGCCAGAAGGTGTGGTCGACGTACGTCCACCTCGCGGACCGGGCGGTGTTGCTCGCCCGCTCCGGCGAGCCGGGCCACCGCGGTCTCACCATGGTGCTGCTCGACCTGCACCAGCCCGGTGTCGACGTGCGGCCCATCCGCGCTGAGGACGGCGACAACCACTTCGGTGAGATCTTCCTGGACGCTGCGGCCTTGCCCGGCGACCGGATCATCGGCACCCTCGGGCAGGGCTGGGCGGTCGCCATGTACATGCTCCAGTGGGAGCGCGGCGCATGGGGCTGGCTCCAGCAGGGACGGTTCCACACCCGACTCGCCCAGGCCCTGCAGGCCGACGTCGCGTCCGGGCCTGCCGATGCCGCCGCCATCGGGCGCGCCTACGCCCGGGTGGCCGCCTTGCGACTCCAAACGGCTCACACGGTCCAGCGCCTTGCCCGGGAGGAGACGCTCGGACCCGAGGTCTCCGTCGACAAGCTGCTGCTGATCGACGCCGAGGTCGCTGTGTGGGACGCCATCCGGCTGCATCTCGGAGCCGCGTTCGAATTCGAACCTGAGCACGAGTGGCTGCGATCGCAGTTCCTGTTCAGCCGTGCGGCGCCGATCTACGGCGGCTCGCAGGAGATCCAACGCGGGCTCGTCGCCCAGCGCGTGCTCGGCATGCCGAGGGAGGCCTGATGGATCTCGACACCCGCGAGCTGCTCCGCAAGACGCTGCGGCCGGTGCTCGCCGAGCGCAGCGGCCGGTCCCTCGCTGCCCGGCTCGACGAGCTGGGGTGGGATGACGTTGTCGCCGACGACCCGGCAACGGCGATCTGCACGCTGTTCGAGACGAAGGGCGAGGTGCTCGGCGGGGGTGACGCGCTCGGCCCGTTGCTCGCCCGACGAGTCGCCGAGGCCGCCGGCGTGCCGGAAGCCGCCGACGCCACGGTCGTGCTCGACGGCTTCGCCTTCGGCCCGCTGGCCGCGACCGTTCTCGTGCCCGGTGCCGATCGGAGGGTGGCCCTGGCCGCGTCGTCGCCGTTTGACGCCGAGGAGGTTGAATCGCTCGACGAACACACGCAGGTGTTCCGGGTGCGTGGCTCGTTGACGGATCCGACGTGGCTCGCTGCGGGCGTGTGGGAGGAGGCGCTCGCCGCCGGCCGCTGGGCGCTCGGTGCCGAGCTGACGGGCATCGCCCAGCAAGTCGTTGCCGACGCCGTCGCCTACACGGCCGTGCGCCGCCAGTACGGCCGGCCGATCGGGTCCTTTCAAGCGCTGCAGCACCGGCTGGCAAACGCCCACGTCTCGATGGTGGGCGCTCGGCGCGTCGTCGACGAGGCGGCCAGCACCGGCTCACCGTGGACCGCGCTCATCGCCAAGGCTCTGTCGGGGGCGGCGGCGGAGGAGGCCTGCACCCACGCCCAGCAGTGCTACGGCGCCATCGGCTTCTCGTGGGAGCACACGTTCCACCGCTACCTCCGGCGCACCTACATCCTCGACCGGCTGCTCGGTGGCTGGCGCGAGCTCGAGGTGGAGATCGGGCGCCGGCTCCTCGCCGACCGCGTGGTCCCCAAACTCGGCGGCATCGCCTGACGATGGACCTCTCGTTCTCCGCTGAGGCAGAAGCGTTCCGCGCCGAGGTCCGCGCCCGCATCGCGTCCCTGCTCCCGCAGGGGTGGCAGGGAGTCGGCGCGCTCGACCGCGAGGAGGCACACACCTTCTCGATCACCTGGCGCAAGACCCTCTATGACAACGGCCTGGTCGGCATCACCTGGCCGGTCGAATACGGCGGCGGCGGCCGCACCAAGGTCGAGCAGGTCGTGCTGGCTCAAGAGCTGGCGCGGGCACAGGTCCCGGCCGGGCGGCTCACCGACACGACGAGCCTGAAGATGCTCGGCAACACCTTGCTGCGGTGGGGCACCGAGGAACAGAAGCGCCGACATCTCCCTCGCATCCTGTCCGGCGACGAGGTCTGGGTGCAGGGCTACTCGGAGCCGGAGGCGGGCTCCGACCTGGCCGGACTGCGCACTCGGGCCCATCGCGACGGCGATGATTGGGTGATCACCGGGCAGAAGACCTGGACCTCGCGAGCCCAGGAAGGCACCGGCATCTTCGTGCTGGCCCGGACCAATCCCGACGCGCCGAAGCACCACGGGATCTCGCTGCTGCTGTGCCCGCTCGACACGCCGGGCGTCGAGGTACGGCCGATCCGCACGCTCACCGGCGACGACGAGTTCTGCGAGGTGTTCTTCGACGGCGCCCGCACGCCGGTCGACAACGTCGTCGGTCCCGTCGACGGTGGCTGGAAGGTATCGAACAGCCTGCTTGGTCTCGAGCGCGGCGAGGAGGCGGCCACTAACCCCATTTTCTTCCGCGCCGAGCTCGACCGGCTCATCGAGCTCGCCCGGGCCTGCGGCGCGGCCGATGACCCCCGCATCCGGGATGCGCTGGCGTGGTGCTACACGCGGGTCGAGGTCATGCGCTTCCTCGGCTACCGCATCCTCACCCAGTACCTCCGCGACGGGGAACTGGGGCCGGAGTCGTCCATCTCGAAGCTCTACTGGAGTGAGTATCACCAGGCGGCGACCGAGCTCGGGCTCCGCATTCTCGGCGCCCGCGCGCTCGTACGCGACGGAAGGCGCCCGTACCGCAGCTTCCGCACCGACGAGCCCGGCGCTGACAACAGCACGAACTCGTGGATCGACGTCGCGTTGCTCAACGCCCGGTCTGGCACCGTGTACGCGGGGACGTCGCAGATCCAGCGCAACATCCTCGCCGAATCGATCCTCGGTCTTCCCAAGGAACCGCGGCCCACGAACCCGGCCGCGTAGCCGTGCCGCTCGTCGCCTACGCCGACGGTCCGGCCGGCCCGCGGTCGTCGCCGGCCGCCGTCGGGATGGAGGGCGCCGAGGTGCTGCTGGGCTGGACCCTCGAGGAGCGCCCGTGGCTCGCCGACGGGGCAGTCCGCGGTGCGACGGTCATGTGCGGCTACGCCCTGGCCGCGCCCGTCGCTGCCGGGTCGCTGCGGTACCTGCCGGTGCGACTGTCGGCCGTACCGCGTCTCCTCGATCAGCTCCGCCCGGACATTGGGATCGTCACCGCCGTGCGTCGAGGGACCGGATTCGCCCTCGCTGGCTCGGTCGGGTGGGCTCCGGCACTGCTGCGCTCGGCCCGGTCGGTCGTGGCCGAGGTCGCCGACGATCTTGTCGACCTCGGTGGACCGATGATTACCCGCCCGATCGCCGCCGTGCTGGAACGTCCACCAGCGCCGCCCGCCCCGGGCCCCCGCGCTCCCGACGACGTCGACCGGGCCATCGCAGCCAACGTCGTACGCGTACTGCCCGACCGCGCGACGCTTCAGATCGGCCCCGGCGGTATCGCCGAGGCCATCGTCGCGGCGGTGGACCGGCCGGTGCGCATCTGGTCGGGCCTGGTGACCGACGCCGTGGCCGGGCTGCTTGAGCGGGGCCTACTGGACGGGCCGGCGACATGCGCCTACACCTGGGGCGACGCCGGCATCCGTACGCTGGAGCGAGCCGGCCGGCTGCGTCTCGTGAGCATCGACGAGACCCACGACCTGACGCGGACCTCGGCCATCGACCGGTTCGTGGCTTGCAACACCGCGCTGCAGATCGGCCTCGACGGCGCCGTGAACGTCGAGCGGGCGGGCGCTCGCGTCGTCGCTGGCGTCGGTGGCCACCCCGACTTTGCCGCGGCCGCTGCACGCTCGCGGGCTGGCCTGTCGATCATCGCCCTCCGGTCACGAACGCGGCATGGCGACTCCACCGTCGTCGAGCGGGTCGACGTCACCTCGACTGCGCGTTGCGACGTCGACGTGGTCGTCACCGAGCACGGCGTCGCCGACCTGCGCGGGGTGGACGATGCCGAACGAGCGTGCCGCATCGGCGCCGTCGCCGCCCCCGAGTTCCGAATGATCGGAGCACCCCTGTGATCTCCTTCGAGATGACCGAGCTCACCCCGCCCGAGCGGGCGCTGCGCGATGAGGTCGTCGCCTTCCTCGCCGAGGAGCTGCCGCACGGGTCCTTCACGCCGGGACTGGGCATGACCGGCGCCAAGGACCCGTCGTTCTCGAAGAGGCTCGCCGCGCGCGGCTGGCTGGGTATGGCCCTCCCGAAGCGCTACGGCGGACATGACCGCAGCGCCGTCGAGCGGTTCGTGGTGGCCGAGCAGCTCCTGCGCTGGGGCGCCCCGGTTGGCCATCACTGGGTCGCCGACCGCCAGTCCGGTCCCGTCATCGCCCGGTTCGGCACTGAGGAGCAGAAGCAGCGGTTCCTGCCCGGCATCGCCAGCGGCGAGCTGTCGTTCTGCATCGGCATGAGCGAGCCCGACAGCGGCAGCGACCTGGCGTCGATCTCGACGAGGGCGATCCGCGACGGCGAGGGGTGGGTCGTCACGGGCCGCAAGATCTGGACGACGATGGGCCACCTCCACGACTGGATCATCGTGTTGTGCCGCACGTCGCCGGTGGCAGACGTGGTCGACAAGCACGCCGGGCTCACCCAATTCATCGTCGACCTGCGCTCGCCGGGCATCACCACGTCCCCCATCCCTTTCATCGACGGCACCGCCGACTTCGCCGAAGTGGTGCTCGACGGGGTGTTTGTGCCTGACTCCCTGGTGCTGGGCGACGTGGGCGCCGGCTGGTCCCAGAACACCTCCGAGCTGGCGTTCGAGCGAGGCGGTCCCGAGCGTTGGCTCAGCACCTACCTCGTGGTCGAGGAGCTGGTGCGCATGCACGAGGGTGGCGAGCCTCCCGTCGAGGTCGCCGACCTCGCGGGGTGGGCGGCGGCCAACTACTGGGTGTTCCACCACTTGTCGCTCGCCATCGCTCGCATGCTCGACGGCGGGCGGTCGCCATCGATCGAGGCCGCGCTCGTGAAGGAGATGGCCACCCGCTTCGAGCAGGACGTGCTCAACGCTGTCCTGCGGTGCGTCGAGGACCCGCCGACGGCGCCGGGACGCATGCCGTTCGAACGCCTCCTGGTGACCGCCACCTTGACGGCGCCGTCCTTCACCTTGCGGGGTGGCACCAACGAGATCCTCCGGTCGGTGGCCGCCAAGGGGCTTCGGCCGGCGGGAGGCCCGGCATGAGCGACGATCTGCTGACCGAGACCGCCGACCGGCTGTTCGCGGCCACCTGCACGCCGGAGGTGATCGAGGCGGCCGAGCGCGACGGGTGGTGCCCAACCGTGTGGAACCCGGCGGCGGACGCCGGCTTCCCGTGGGTCGGTATCCCCGAAGAGGCCGGCGGCAATGGCGGCACGTTGGAGGACGCCGCCGCCCTGCTCCGAGCCGCTGGGCGCGCCGCCGCGCCGATCCCGTTGTCCGAGACGGGCATGCTCGGCGGGTGGCTGCTGGCGTCGGCGGGTCTCGAGCTGCCCGAGGGGCCGCTCGCCGTCGTGCCGGGTCCGGTGCAGCTCGGCGAGGCGGCGACCGTCGCGTGGGGCCGGCGCGCCGAGCGGATCGTCGGACTCGTCCAGGACGGCGAGAGGCTGCTCGTCGTCGCCGCCCGAGCCAACCAGGTCGAGATCGCCCCGGGTCGCAACCTTGCGGGTGAGCCACGCGACGAGGTGCGCATCACGGCGCGGCTCGACGAGCTCGATGCTGCGCCGGCACCGGATGGTGTCGACGCTGCCGCGCTGTGGCGGCGGGGGGCGCTCACCCGCGTGGCGTTGGGTGCCGGCGCGCTCGACGCGATGACGGACCTCACTGTCCGGTACACCCACCAGCGGCGCCAGTTCGGTAAGCCGGTGGCGTCTTTCCAAGCCGTGCAGCAGCACCTTGTGACTGTGGCCCAGGCCACGGCCCGATTGGCGATGGCCGCGGAAGTGGCATGCCGGGCGGTCGCCCGCGGCGCCGGTGAGCTCGAGGTGGCGGCAGCCAAGATCCTTCTCGATGACGTCGTTGAACAGGCGACCCGCAGCGCCCACCAGGCCCACGGTGCGATGGGCGTCACTCGTGAGTACCCACTTCACCACCTGTCCCGCCGGCTGTGGGCGTGGCGCCACGAGTACGGGGCTGCGCGCTCGTGGCGGGTGGCGCTCGGCACGCGGCTCATCGATGGCAGGGCCGGCGAGTTGTTTCTCACGATGACGAAGTGACAGCGGCTCAGGCCGTCCGCTATTCTTGACGAAAATGTCAAGTTATCCGGAGGCCCTCCCGATGGCAGTCCTCGAGCAGGCAGGTGCAACGCCCGGCGTCGACTACGGCATCTACGACGCCGACCAGCACTACTACGAGGCCGAGGACGCGGTGAGCCGTCACCTCGACCGCGCGCACCGTCACCTCGTCCGCTGGATCGAGATGGATGGCCGCCGCACGCTGCTCGTCAACAACCAGCTGTTCACAGTCGTGCCGAATCCCACGTACGACCCGGTCGGGGCGCCGGGCTCGCTCGAGGTGTATTTCCGAGCCGAGAACCACGCCGGCACTGAGCTGCGCGACCTCATTCGCATGCAGCCGATCCAGCCCGAATACCAAGAACGCGACGCCCGGCTGGCGCGGATGGACGAGCAGGGCGTGCACTTCACGTGGCTGCTGCCCAGCATGGGCCTCGGCCTCGAGGAGCTGCTGCGCGCCGACCCCGAAGGCTTATACGCGGTATTCCGCAGCTACAACGAATGGCTCGACGACGACTGGGGCTTCGACCGGGACGGTCGCATCCAGACGGGCCCCCTGCTGTCGCTCATCGACCCGCTCCAAGCCGAGGCTGAACTCGACCGGGTGCTCGCCAAGGGTGCGCGTTTTGTGACCTTCCGACCGGCACCCGTTGCGGTGCCCGGCGCCCACCGCTCCCCCGGCGATCCGAGCCACGACCGCATCTGGGCAAAGCTCGCTGAGGCCGGCGTGGTCGTGGTCGTCCACGCCGCCGACTCCGGCTATGCACGGTACCTCGTGGACTGGGGCGAGAGTGGACGCTACAGCGGGCACAAGCGCTCGACGCTCACCGAGGTGCTGTCCGTCCACACCGAGCGGCCGGTGTTCGACTTCATGGCCGCGCTCGTCTGCCACGGAGTTTTTGACCGGCACCCGACGCTGAGGGTCGCCAGCATCGAGCTGGGCGCCTCATGGGCACACGACCTGGTACGTCGGTTCAGGAGCGCGTATGGCAAGACACCTCAGCTCTTCCAGACCGACCCGGTCGAGAGCTTCCGGGAGCACGTGTGGGTCGCGCCCTTCTACGAAGACAACATCCCCGCGGCCCGGGACCTGCTGGGTGCCGACCGGCTCCTGCTCGGTTCAGACTGGCCGCACCCGGAGGGGTTGGCTGCGCCGAGGAGCTGGCTGCCCGACTTCGCCGCGCTCACCGATGCCGAGCGGCGTCTCGTCTTCCGCGACAACCTGTCCGTGCTGGCCCGTCGATGAAGGCGGATCCGCCGCGTGCGCAGCCGGAAGCCCGTCCCTGCGGCGCGCTGCGGACGTGGGCCCGGCGGTTCGACATGGTCGACATGGTCGACACGTGAACCTCGCCGAGCTGGTCAGCCCGCGGCACACCGCGGTGCTGACGATGGAGATGCAGCAAGCGGTCGTCGGGCGCGAGGCGCTCATGCCGGCGCTTGCCGATGCGGCCGATGCATGTGGTCTGCGCGACACTGTCGGGCGCGTGTGCGCGGCCGCCCGCGGTGCCGGCTCGCGGGTCGTGCACTGCACCGTCGAGACGCGTCCGGACGGCGCCGGGTTCCGCGCGAACTGCAAGATCTTCGGCTTGTCCGCGAGGCTCCGCCTCGAGCAGGGATCGACGCCGACCGACATCGGCCAGCCGGGTACAGCCCTTGTGCCCGAGCTCGGCGTCGATCCGCGTGACATCGTCGTCCCCCGGATGCACGGCATGACTCCCTTCACCTCGACGTCGCTCGACCAGATCCTGCGCAACCTCGGCGTGACGACGGTCGTGGCCACCGGCGTCTCCGTGAACCTGGGCATCATCGGCCTCTGCCTCGGTGCCCTCGATCTCGGCTACCAGGTCGTGCTCGTCCGCGACGCCGTCATTGGCGTCCCCACCGACTACGCCGATGCTGTCATCGCCAACTCGCTGAGCTACATCAGCACGGTCGTCACCTCTTACGAGCTGATCAGCGCGTGGCCCACCGACGAGCAGGCTGCGGCGAGGTAAGTCGAGCCCACCTGGTTCCCCGTCTCCGCCGAACTACGAGGGCTACGCTCGGCGAGGACTCGGCGCGCACATCGGCGCTGTTCTTGGGAGAGGCCATCGTGTACTTGACGAAACTGTCCAGTAACGCTTCCCGGCGCTCGCTCCTATTCGACGGTACCGTCAGGTCGAGCGGCGGCACAGGAGGGGTTCCACGAATGGCCAAGCAGGCCCGGCTTCGACAGTTGCCCAAGGCGACCCTGCGGAGTCCCGCGCCCGAGCTCGGGCCACGGGCGATCCGGATGATCGAGCGCATCCTGGACGCGACCCGAACGGTGTTCATGTCCAAGGGCTACGCCGGAACCACGATCGACGACATCACCGGGGCGGCGGGCATCTCCCGCGCGTCCTTCTACACGTACTTCCCGACCAAGCGAGACGTGCTGCTGGCGCTCGGCGCGGGCGCCGCCGAGGCCGGTGAGACGATGATCGCCGAGTTCGCGGCCGCCCACCCTCGACGCACGGTCGCCGAGATGCGCAGGCTCGTCGACAGGTACTTCGACTTCTTCGCTCGTCACGGCGCATTCGCCATCGCCTTCACCCAGGCCTCCGCCGACGACGAGGAGATCCGAGTATCGGGCATGCTCCGGCATCTGCACGTCGTCTCCCAGCTCGGCCGGTACCTGGCGGGAGAGGACGCCGAGAACCCGGCGATGGTTGGTCTCGCCGCCTACTCCATGCTCGAGCGCGCATGGCGCTTCGCCGGCCTCTACCACGACCGCGTGGGCGTCGACGAGCTTCGCGACGAGCTGGCTCGCGCGCTGCACCGGGCGTTCGTGACGAAGCGCCCACGCTGACGGACCGCTCGGCTCATCGCGTCAGCAGCATGGCGCCGGCGAAGGGCCCGCCGCCATTCGCCCACACGGCAACCTCGGCGCCGTCCACCTGGCGGTCGCCACACTGACCGCGCAGCTGGCGCACAGCCTCGATGCAGAAGTTGGCACCGTGCCGTCTTCCGACGTTGCAGGCACCTCCGTCGGTGTTGGTGGGCAGCGAGCCGCCGAGGCGAGTCGCGCCGGCGGCGATGAAGGGGCCGGCTTGGCCCCGCTCGCACAGGCCCAGGGCCTCCAGCCACTGCAGGGCGATGACGGTGAAACCGTCGTAGACCTGCGCACAGTCCACGTCGCTCGGCCGCAGGTCGGTGCGGCTCCACAACACCTGGCCGCACGTGTGCGGCGCCGTCCGCGTCATGTCGGGCATCGTCTCGAAGCTCATCGAGTGCGTCGACACCAGCGCGGACGCATCGATGAACACCGGGCGCTGACGGAGGTCGCGGGCGCGCTCCTCCGTCGTGAAGATCACCGCCGATCCGGCGTCGCACGGGTAGTCGCAATCGAGGATTCGGAGGGGTGCGCTCACGTACGGGGCGGCGAGGTACTCCTCGACCGTGAGGGGCGACCGCAGTAGCGCTTCCGGATTTCGCGCTGCGTACTCGCGCTGAGCGACGGCGAACGCTCCGAAGTGTTCCGCTGTCGTATCGGACTCGTGCAGGTACCTGTTCATGTGCAGGGCGGCCCACTGTGTCGGGCTGAAGTTGCCGATCGTCCAGTTGAACTGGGCATCGCCGATGTCCGGGACGCCGAGCATGGCTCCAGCCGCCAGTGCGGCGCCGCTCGGCTGTTGCATCATGAGCCGGAACGCCATGCAGACATCGGTCTGCCCGGCGGCCACCGCCATCGCCGCGTGCACGGCCGGCGTCGAGAACGCCGGTGAGACATCGGCTGTCAGGTGCCACGACAGCGGCCCGATGCCCAGCATGTGGGCGAGATCCGGCACCAGCCCGCCCCACGTGGACATCCCGTCGACGTCGGCGGCCTCCAGGCCAGCGTCGTCGAGGGCCCGGACGGCGGCCTGCGCGGCGTGGTGGCGTTCACTCAGTCCCGTGTTGCGCCCGACGTCGGAGTAACCGACGCCGACGATGGCGACGCGGCGGCCGTTCACCCCGCCGCCGGCCGGAACACCGGGACGGTCACTTCGTCAGACAGGGCATCGAAACCGACGACGACGGGGATATCGAACCCGGGCGTCCCCTCGAAGTTCACGAGCAGGCGCACATCCGGCTGCTCATCGAGCGCGACCACCCCCAACTGGTAGGGCACCCGATCGGCGAAGGCAGGATGGAACACCTTGTGCGTCTCGGTGAACGAGTAGAGCGTCCCCCGGCCTGACACTGGCTCGTAGCCGACGTCGAAAGAACGGCATCCCCGGCACACGGGACGTGGCGGGTGCGCGTAGGTGCCGCAGGTGCGGCAGCGCTGGATGACCAGCTCGTGCTGGCGGGCGCCCTCCCAGTACGGGGCTGTCAGTGAATCGGTTACTGGGACGATCGGATCGACCATGACTTGACGATATCGTCAAGCGATGCCACCGTCGAGATGACTGGGGTCGGCTCGACTTGGGGACAACTTGACGATACCGTCAAGCAGGTGCGATGGAGGGTCTGATGCGGGTCGGCATCATCGGCGTGGGATGGGGATCCGCCGTGCAGGTCCCCGCGTTCCGTGCCGTCGAGGGGTACGAGGTGGTCGCGCTGTGCTCGCGCCGCGCCGACCGCGTCGCCGCCGCGGCCGCGAAGCTCGGCGTCGCCGAGACGAGCACCGACTGGACGACATTCGTGCAGCGAGATGATCTCGATGTCGTCTCGATCTGCACGCCCGTTGACCTGCACCTCGAGCAGACGGTCGCCGCCACCGCTGCCCGCAAGCACGTGCTCGTGGAGAAGCCGGTCGGGCTCACGGCCGTGCAGACGGGCTTGATGCTGGCCGCCGCCGATGAGGCCGGGGTGTGCCACGCCGTCTGCTTCGAGAGTCGCCACGAGCCGTCGCGTCTGGCAGTGTCCGACCTGGTGGCCGGAGGTCACCTTGGCACGCCATACCTTGCCATGGCGCGCGCCGGCGGAGCGTTCTGGCACCCGAGCCACGCGCTGCAGTCGGAGTGGATGTACCGGCGTGACGCCGGTGGCGGCTACCTGATGGGACTCGGGTCGCATGACGTCGACTACCTGTGCTCACTATTCGGTGACCCCGTTGAAGTGTCTGCCGATGTGCGAACGAGCGTCTCCTTCCGGATGCATGAAGACGGCAGCGTTCTGACGATCGACGCCGACGACACCGCGGTGTTGCTCATGCGCATGGCCAACGGCCTGCTCGCCTCTGTCACCTCGACTGCCATCGCGCTGGGGGAGAGCTTCCGCGCGCTGGAGCTCTTCGGCAGCGGCGGTTCGCTGGTGCTGGACGGCCCACTCATTTCGGATGACAGCGTCTCGCTGCGGGCGAGCAAACCCGACGAGCGCGCGCACGAGGTCGCGCCGCGCGTGCGACCGCTCGCGAGCGGGGCGGAGATCACGGGCGGACTGGCCGGGCCGATCACGGCGCTCGCCCTGATGCTCGAGGACTGGCTGCCGGCCTTCACGGGCCAGCCCGCGCCCGGTGTTCCGACGCTGGCGGATGGGCATCGCGTGCAGCAGGTCGTCGACGCCGCCAGGCGCAGCAGCGATGGCGACGGTTGGGTGAAGCTCGCATGAGCGCGATCCTCGCCGGCAAGCGAGCGCTCGTCGTCGGGGCATCCTCCGGAATCGGGCGCGAGGTCGGTCTGCGCCTCGCCGACCATGGGGCGCTGGTCGCCTTCCATGGCCGCCGCCGCGGGCGCCTCGAGGAATGCGTGACGCGAGTAGGTCGCGGGGTCGCGGTGGTCGCCGACATGTCGGATCCGATTGCGTGCGAGGCGATGGTCGACGAGGCGGCGAGGGCCCTCGGCGGCCTCGACCTCGTTGTGCACTGCGCGAGCGCATCGAGGCTCGGCGAGCTGCGCGACCTCGATGCCGCCGAATGGGCCCGCCTGTTCGCGCTGAACACCATCGCCCCGGCCCTCGTTATCAAGGGGGCACTTCGACATCTCAGCCCGACCGGTGTCTTGGCCTTCATGTCATCGGAGTCTGTCGGGATGCCGTTTCCGGGCCTGCTGCCGTACTCATGCTCGAAGGCGGCTCTGGAGGAGCTCATCCGGGGGGCTCGTGTGGAGCACCCCGAGGTGCGGTTCACGTGCATCCGCGTCGGCGTCACGCAGCCGACGGAGTTCGCCCGTGACATCGACGAGGCGCGGGCCAGTGAGCTGTTTCCGCGATGGTTGGCTCTCGGGCGGGTTGCGCTCAACGCGATGGACGTGGTCGAGGTCGGTCGGCTCGTCGCCGATCCGTTGGCGCTGGCCGTGACCAACCCCTCAGTGGACCTGCACGACATGGTCCTTCGCCCACCGGGGCTGGCGATGACGCCCGACATGCTCGCCGACATGCAGGCCGCGGTTCTTGAGGCGAAAGCGGCGGTGAGCGCCTCTGGAACAGGAGAATCATGAAGGTCTACGTAGACCCTGCGCGGCGCCAGGGGCATGCCATCTGCTTCGGCCGGGCGCCGGAGGCTTTCGAGTTCGTCGCGCTCGAGGACGTGGCCGTCGTTCGCGAGAGCGCCGAGATCACCGTGTCGATCGAGGTGTTCCGGGCCGCCGCACGCGAGTGCCCCGAACGAGCCATCCTTGTGGAGGAAGATCAATGACCGGAAGACCAATGACTGGGGTCAACAACGTCGACCTCGACCACCACGGCGCCGAGTTCCGGGACAGCAACCGTGCTGTGATCCGGCGGCTGCACTCCTCCGGTTGCCCGATCGGGCACTCGTCGCATGTCGGTGGGTTCTGGGCGGTGTACGGCTATGACGCGATCTACGACGCCGCCCGCACGCCCGACCTGTTCAGCTCGCGACACGCACCGCCGGAGATCGACAAGGGCGTTCCGCCCAGCGGTACGCCGCTGGCATTGGCGCCGATCGACTACGACGGTCCGATGGTGCGGGAGCTGCGGCGCGTGGTACTCGGCTACTTCTCGCCGCAGGGTGCGAAGCGTGAAGAACCGCGGCTGCGCGCGATCGCCACCGAACTCATCGACACGTTCATCGACCGAGGTGCCTGTGATCTCAGCTGGGAGCTGCTCACGCCGCTACCGGCGCGTTGGATCCTCGAGGCCCTCGGGTGGGACACGACCGAGTGGCGGACGTGGATCGGCCTCATCCACAGCATGGTCCACGATCGCGTCGGAAATCCCGAGAAGGCTCAAGCGGCGGCGGCGGAGCTGGCCACTCGAGTGATGACCGAGGTGGCGAGCCGGCGGCAGTCCGGTGAACTCGGCGACGACCTCACGGGCGCGATCCTGCGGGCCGAACCCTCCGGCCAGTCGCTCGGCGATGAGCAGGTCATCGGCTTCCTGGTGCTGCTCCTGCTCGGCGGCATGGACACCACCGCCGCTCTCACCGGCAACGCCATCATCGAGCTCGACCGGGACCCCGAGCTCCGTCACCGCATGATCGGCGACCGGTCGTTGTTGCCGGCCGCCACCGAGGAGTTCCTCCGGCACAGCAGCCCGTCGTACGGCCTCTACCGGACTGTCATGCGCGACGAGGTCTTCCATGACCAGCAGCTGCGCGCCGGCGACCGCGCCATGCTGATGTTCCCAGCCGCGGGCCTCGACCCCGGAGTGTTCGAACACCCCGAGCAGATCCGACTCGATCGCTCGTCCAACCGCCATTTCGGATTCGGCGTCGGTGCCCACCGCTGTCTCGGCTCGCACCATGCCCGCGTCATGTTCCGGGTGATGCTGGACGAGATCTTCGACCGACTGCCCGACTTCCGGATCGACGGAGAGGTCGTGCGCTTCCATGACGCCGGAGACGTGTGGGGCCCTCGGAAGCTTCCGATCGCCTTCACGCCTGGACCTCGTTCATCGTCGACCCCGAAGGAGGTCTGATGGCCGCTCCGGCTTTCACACCCGAGTCGCGCATGCTCATCGACGGCAAGCTCGCCGACGCAGCGTCAGGTCGGACGTACGCCAACGTCAATCCTGCTACGGAGGAGCTCATCGGTGAAGCCGCCGACGGCGTCGCCTCCGACATGCACCGCGCCATCGACGCGGCACGTCGGGCCTTCGACGAGACCGACTGGGCGACGAACCACGCCTTTCGCCGGCGCTGCCTCGAGCAGCTTCAGCAGGCGATCGACGGCGAGCTCGACGAGCTCCGCGAGGAGCTGATCGCCGAGGTCGGCTGTCCCCGAGCTCTGACCTACGGGCCCCAGCTGGACCTCCCGCTGGCCGACGCGCTGCGCTGGCCGGCACAGTACATCGACGAGTTCGAGTGGGAGCGCGAGCTGCCGGAGGGCGAGGTCCTCGGCATTCGCAGCCGCCGCGGCGTCGTGAAGGAACCCGTCGGCGTCGTCGGCCTCATCGTCCCCTGGAACTTCCCGTTCGAGGTGACCATCAACAAGGTGGCGCAGTCGCTGGCGACCGGAAACACGGCGGTGTTGAAGCCGGCGCCGGACACTCCGTTCAACGGAACCCGCCTCGGGCGCCTGGTGGCGGAGCACACCGATATTCCACCCGGGGTGTTCAACGTGGTGACGACCTTGGACAACTCGGTCGCCGAGGAGCTCACCCTTTCTTCGCTGGTGGACATGATTTCGTTCACGGGTTCGACGGCGGTGGGCAAACGGATCATGGAGAAGGGCGCCGCGACGTTGAAGCGGGTCTTCCTGGAGCTCGGTGGCAAATCGGCGCTGATCGTGTTGGAGGACGCCGACCTCGCAACGGTGCTTCCGTCGGCATCGATGGCCTGCATGCATGCGGGTCAGGGTTGCTCGCTCCAGACGCGGGTCCTGCTTCCGCGGTCGCGCTACGCCGAGGGCATCGAGATCCTGTCTGCCGCCATCGCGGCCTTCCCTTACGGCGACCCGCAGTCGATGGAGGTCATGATGGGCCCGCTGGTCAGCGCCAAACAGCGCGCCCGCGTTCTCGGCTACATCGAAACGGGCGTCCACGAGGGCGCGCGCGTCGTCGTCGGTGGCGGCAGGCCCGCGCACCTGCCGAAGGGTTGGTACGTCGAGCCGACGCTGTTCGCCGACGTCGATAACTCGATGACGATCGCCCGCGAAGAGATCTTCGGCCCGGTCATCGTCGCCATCCCGTTCGAGGACGAGGACGACGCCGTTCGCATCGCCAATGACAGCCCGTACGGCCTGGGCGGCGGGGTCCATGCGGGGACCGAGGCGCGGGCCACCGCCGTCGCGCGCCGGGTCCGCGCCGGCGCCCTTACCGTGAACGGCGGGATCTGCTACGGCGCCGATGCGCCCTACGGCGGGTTCAAGACCAGTGGCATTGGCCGCCAGAACGGCATCGAGGGCTTTGAGCAATACCTGGAAACCAAGGCCATCGCCTGGGCGACCAAGCAGTGACCTGACCAGATGTCAAGCCGACGTGATGAGAGGGGCTAAGTCCCGTGCACATGGACGAAATGATCCTGGTCAGTGTCGATGACCACATCATCGAACCGCCGACCATGTTCGACGCCCACTGGCCAGCCAAGTACGCCGACCGTAAGCCACGGGTCATCAAGACCGACGACGGTGGGGACCTCTGGGAGTTCGAGGGGGAGCGCGCCGTGAGCGTGGGGCTCAACGCCGTGGCCGGCTGCCCGCCGGAGGAGTACAACATCGATCCCACCGAGTACGCGCAGATGCGGCCGGGCTGCTTCCGAACCGACGAGCGGCTGGGGGACATGAGCGCGGCCGGGGTGTTGGGGGCGATCAACTTCCCGACGTTCCCGCACTTCTGCGGGCAGTACTTCGGGCGGATCGCCGACAAGGAGCTGGCGGCGACCGCGGTGCGGGCCTACAACGACTGGAGCATCGATGAGTGGGCCGGTGGCCACCCCGACCGGTTCATCCCGTTGGCGTTGCCGATCCTGTGGGACGTGCAGGCCGCGGCCGAGGAGATCCGTCGGGTGGCGGCGAAGGGTTGCCACGCGGTGACCTTCTCCGAGGCGCCGGTGAAGCTCGGACTACCGAGCTACCACAGCGGCGAATGGGACCCCTTCCTCGTCGCGTGCGCCGAGAACCAGGTGACGGTGTGCCTGCACATCGGTTCGTCGTCGTCGATGCCGATCACCGCCCCTGACGCACCGCCGGAGGTGACGATCTCCCTTACGCCGCTCAACAGCATGCAAGCGGTGGCCGACATCGTGTTCTCGGGGGTGTTCACCCGGGTCCCCGGCTTGCAGATCTCGATGTCCGAGGGAGGCGTCGGCTGGCTGCCGTACCTGCTCGAGCGGATGGACTATGTCTACCGCCACCATCACGCCTGGACCCACACCAACCTCGGCGGGAAGCTGCCCAGCGAGGTGTTCGCCGAACACTTCTGGACCTGCTTCATCGACGACCGGGCCGGCGTCCGCAACCGTGATCTGGTGGGTGTCGGCCGGATGATGTGGGAGATGGACTACCCGCACTCGGACTCCACCTGGCCCGACGCCCCGGAGCTGCTGTGGGAGAACTTCGACGGGGTGTCAGCGGCCGACGTCGACAAGATCACTCATGGCAACGCCATGCGGGCATTCGCATTCGACCCGTTCGCTCACCGGCCACGCGAGAGCTGCACCGTTGCCGCGTTGCGCGCGGAAGCGGCCGACGTCGACACCTCGATCCGCAGCCAGGGCCGGCGGAAGGCGGACGTCGCCGGGCTGACTGCGAAGCTGGCCGAGGCCGGCTCACGCGGCGTCGCGACGGCGAGCTGAGCCGGCTGCCGGAGATGACGATGACAAGGCTGCCGCTCGACGGCTTGCGGGTCATCGAGCTCGATTCGACGCTTGCTGGCGCGCTCGCCGGCCACTTCCTCGCCGACAACGGTGCCGAGGTTATCGCCGTGGAGCCGCCGGGGCATCCGCCTTCGCCGTCTTCCCGGCCACGCCGTCCTCAACCGTGGGAAGAAGTCGGTCGTTCTCGATCCGCGCGAGGACGGCGATCGGCGACAGCTGGAGTGCCTCGTTGCCGGCGCTGACGTGTACATCGAAAGCAGGCGCCCCGGCATCGCTGAGGCGCTTGGGTTAGGCGCCGAATCGCTCACCGCCTTGAACACCCGCCTCGTGCACCTGTCCATTACGGGCTTCGGTCGGCAGGGTCCGTATGTCGGTATCAAGGGCTACGAGCATCTCGTCCAGGCGAAGCTCGGGTTCCTCCACCAGATGGGCGGGCTGGCGTCACGTTCCGGCCCCGCGTACGTCAGCGTTCCCTATGCGTCGATCGGCGCTGCCCATACGGGGGTCATCGGCGTGCTCGCGGCGCTGCTCGAACGCGAGCGTTCGGGCACCGGCCAGCACGTCGAGTCGAATCTCGCGCAAGGTTTCGCCACCCTTGATGTCTGGGCTTGGTGGTTGTCGGTGCTGGCCATGCGCTATCCGGAGGCATTCACACCGGTCACGCTGTTCTCCGACGATAGCCGGCCGAACGGGCACTTCGTGTTCCAGAACCCGCTTGCGCCGACTCGCGACGGGCACTGGCTGATGTTCGGCCTCAACCTCCCTCACATGTTGAAGGCGGGCATGCACCACATGGGGTTGGACGACGTCTACACCGACCCGGCCACGGACGGCTTCCCACACGTGCAGGACGACGACGTTCGGCTGCGCACGTGGGAGCGCGTGCTGCACGCCATCCGCGAGAAGACGCTCGCGGATTGGAAGGCGATCTTCGACGAGGAGCGCGACGTCTTTGCGGAGGAGGCCCGAAGCGGTACGCAGCGTGCTCGAGCACCCGCAGCTGCTCCATGGTGATGCGACGGTGATCGTCGACGACCTGCAACGCGGCCCGATGCGCCAACCGGGGGCGATCGTCCGGCTCGTCGGCGCGGCGCGGACGTTTCGTCCCGCACCGTTGCTGGGGCAGCACACAGACGGCGTTCTCGACAGCCTCACCCCGGTGGGTGCGGGACGGGGCCCCGCGTCCTCCCCGAAGGGAGAGCCCCCGCTGAAGGACGTCACGGTGCTCGAGCTCGGAGCGCTCTTCGCCGCACCGTACGGCGCGACGCTACTCGCCGACCTTGGCGCCCGCATCATCAAGGTGGAACCGCCGCAAGGTGATCCGGTGCGCACCATGCTGCCGTTCCCGGAGCTCGGTGGTGCCAAGGTCATGCAGGGCAAGGAGAGCATCATCGTCGACATGAGCAGCGAGGAGGGGAGACAGATCGTCCGCGATCTCGCCGCGTCCGCCGATGTCGTGCTGCAGTCGTATCGACCCGACGCAGCCGTTCGTCTCGGCATCGACGCTGCCAGCGTCGCCGCGGTCAACCCGAACGCCGTCCACCTGTCGGCGTTGTCGTACGGCATCGACGGGCCCGACGCGATGAAGCCCGCCTTCGCCACGACGATCGCGGCGGCGATCGGCATCCCGCAGGTGAACGTCGGCAAGATCCCCGAGGTTGACGCCGACGCGTCCTTCGAGACGGTCAAGGAACTCTCGATCCGACTCGGTGGGGCAGGAGCCCCGATGAACGCGAACGCCGATGGACTGGCTGCGCTGGGCGCGGCAATGGCCATGCTCGTCGGCCTGCTCGGACGCACTCGGCACGGTGAACCCCCGACGATGGTCACCACGATGTTGACGACGGGTGTCTACGCGGTGCTGAACCACATCCTCGGTGAAGCCGAGAGCGTCACCCCCGACGACGACCTGCTCGGCCTGTCGGCGCGCTACCGCCTGTACGAGACCTCCGACGGCTGGGTGTTCCTCGCAGCACCGAAGGAGGCGGACTGGCCGGCGCTCGCCGATGCGCTCGCACCGTATGTCGATTTGGGGGGTGATCCTCGATTCGCCGACGAGACGTCCCGCATCGATCGTGACGATGAACTCGCCGAGACCCTGGCAAAGGTCTTCGTCGCTCGGCCAGCCACCGAATGGGAGCGTGAGCTGGTTGCGGCCGGCGTCGGTTGTGTCGAGGTGTCGACCGGCGTGCCCGAGCAGCTTCTGATGAGTGACGAGATAGGCGCTGCCTCCGGCTACATCACAACGGCGGTGCACCCGACCTTCGACGAGCATCCGCGCCTGACGCCCGCGGTGCGGTTCTCGCGCTCGGGTGGGTGTTCCGGCGGCGGCGTACTCGCCGGTCAGCACACCGATGCCATCCTCACCGAGCTCGGGTACGACGAGGTCGGGATCGCCGAGCTCCGCGAGCGAGGCGTGGTAGCGTAGACGGGCCGACGCCAGGAAAGTGCACCTGGCGCTGAGATCAACGCGACTTCCCGGTGACTTGCCACCGCAATACCACGCCTACCGCCCGGCGTCGCGGAGCAATGCGAGGATCTGTGACGGGCCGAGTGGGGTGCTGCGTACCTCCACGCCGATAGGCGACAGCGCGTCGGCAACCGCATTGAACACGGCGGCAGGCGACGCGATGGCGCCGCCCTCGCCGAGGCCTTTGACGCCGAGTGGGTTCGGGGCCGGTGACTCGATGTGGCCGATCTCGATGGTGGGCACCTCGGTCGTCGTCGGTAGGAGATAGTCGACGAAGGTACCTGCCAATGGGTTCCCGTCGGGGTCGTAGGGCATGTGCTCGAGCAGCACCCCGCCGATGCCCTGGACCACCCCTCCGGCGATCTGTCCTTCCACGACGCGCGGGTTGATCATGCGGCCGCAGTCCTCGCTGACGACGTACCGCAGGATGGTGATCCCACCTGTCGCGGGGTCGATCTCGACGGTGCACATGTGGCACGCGTTGGAGTAGGTGAACGGCGGAGCCTTCCAACGCGTCGTCACCTCCAGCCCTGGCTCGATCCCGGCCGGAAGCGCGTCCGAGTTGAGGTACGCGAGCGCGGCGATCTCGGCCAGGCTCATGGACGCGGACGGCGTTCCCTTCACCCAGACGGATCCGTCCGACAGCTCGAGGTCAGCTTCCGCCGCTTCGAGGATGCCGGCGGCGATGTCGACCACTTTCGATCGCAGCTCGGTGGCCGCCTTCAGCGTCGTGTTGCCGTGGATCACGGCGGACCGGCTGCCCTGCGTTCCGGCTCCGTACGGCGTCATGGTGGTGTCGCCCTGGACGAACGTGATGTCCTCCATGTCGCAGCCGAGCGTATCGGCGATCACCTGCAGCATCGTCGTCTCGACGCTCATACCGGTGCTGGCGCTCGACAAGACGCACATCACCTTCCCGGTGGCGTCGATCCGCAACGTGATTGCCTCGGTGGCCAGGTTGCCGAACGCAATCGCAGACGGCTCCATGCAGAGGCTGATGCCGATGCCGAGCATGCGGCCGTCAGCGCGGCCCGCTGCCTGTTCGGTGCGGAACTCGTCGTACCCGATGAGCTTGGCCGCCTGCTCGAGCGTGTCGCCGAAGGTGACGTCGTCGATCGGAAGTCCCGATGCCATCGTGTACGGGAGATCCTCGGCCCGAACGATGTTGCGCCGTCGGAGCTCGAGCGGGTCCATGCCGATCTCACGAGCCACGACATCGACGAGCTGCTCCGGTCCGACGGTCTGCATGAGGAACGGCCCGCGATACGGCGCCCTGCCGCACGTGTTCGTGTACGTCGCGGTGTTCGAGAAGGAGAGCTTCGGGATCCGATAGGGCCCAGTGGCGAAGAACATCGTCAAGGTGCCGTTGGCGGCTGGACCCGGATACGGATACGCCCCGACGTTCTCGCGGAGGTCGGCGCGCAGCGCGCGGAAGCTCCCGTCGCTGTCGACGGCCATCGATAGCGTCATCTCCTCGTCTCTGGCGTGCGCGGCGGCGACGAGGTTCTCTCCACGGTCCTCGATCCAGCGGATCGGGTGTTGCAAGACCGTCGATGCGAGGACGATCGCCCACTCGTCACGCAGCGAGAACACCTTGAGACCGAACCCTCCGCCGACGTCCGGCATGCGGACGCGGATTCGGTGCTCCGGTATGCCGAGCAGCCGGGAGTAGAACATGCGCATGTCGTGTGGGCTCTGGGTCGCCGCCCACAGGTCGAGCGTCTGGGTCCACGGATCCCAGTCGGCGATGATGCCGCGAGTCTCCATCGGTACCTGGATGTAGCGATGCTGCTTGAACGTGGTGGTGACGGTGCGGTTCGCGCCTTCGAAGAGGGCCTCGAGTTCCGGGTCGGGAACGGCCGAGATCACCTGTGGCGTGTTGGTGCCGAGCTCGCGGTGGACGAAGTCGTTCGCCTCGCCTGCGCGGAGGGCGCCATCGATATCGGCGATCGCCTTGGTCGTATGAATCTCGAGGTCGATGTTCTCGAGTGCGTCCTCGGCGACATAGCGGTCGTCGGCGATGACCACCGCGATCGGATCGCCCACGTACCGCACGTCGCCGTCGGCCAGCGCGTACTTCGGCGGGTATATGACGTCGGGGCCGACCATGTTCAACCAACTCTCGCGCACGAGCGGGTTCAGCTCGGACGCCGTCAGCACTGCGTGGACGCCGGGCATGGCGCGCGCTGCCGACACGTCCAGATGAGTGATCTGCCCGCGGGCGACCTGACTACGGAGGAACGCGGCTTCGAGTGCGCCCGGCACCCGCACGTCGGCGATGTATCGACCTCGGCCGGTCAGCAGTCGCAGGTCCTCACGCCGCTCGACCGACTGTCCGACGAACCGGCCCGCGGTCATCGGCTGGCACCCCCGGCCGCCAATCGGACGGCCTCGAGGATGCCCTGGTAGCCGGTGCAGCGGCACAGGTTGCCCGACAGCGCCTCCCGAATCTCCACTTCGGTCGGCTCCGGGTTGCGGGCCAGGAACGACGTCACGGAGACGACGAAACCCGGCGTGCAGAACCCGCACTGCAGCCCATGGGCGGCGCGGAACGCCTTCTGCACGGGCGACAGGCTGCCGCTCGCCGGACTCAGCCCTTCGATGGTCGTTACCTCGGCGCCGACGGCTTGCACCGCGAAGCACAGGCACGAGCGCACGGCGTCGCCATCAAGCAGGACACTGCACGCGCCGCAGGCCCCGTGCTCGCAGCCGAGGTGGGTGCCGGTCAAGCCGCAGTCGTCGCGGAGGAAGTCGGCAAGCGTCCGACGGGGCTCGACGTCCGCGGTGCGCTCCGCACCGTTCACGCTGACCGTGACCTTCATGTCCGGGCCTCCTCGATGGCGCGGCCGAGCGCTCGACGGGCGAGATGGGCCGCGATTCGGAAGCGGTCCTCGGCGGTGGCGTGCAGATCGGTGGGTGGCTCGAGATCGGTGATGGCGAGGTGGCCGATCTCCTCGAGGTCGGAATCGGTCACGGCGGCGCCGGCAAGCGCCGACTCGGCACCGGTCGCACGCATCGGTGTGCTCCCCATGCCGAACAAGGCGATCGCCGCGCGCTGCACCGTATCGTCGTCGTCCAATGTGACGGAGCAGGCGACGCCCGCGACCGCGAAGTCGCCGTGCCGCCGGGCGAACTCCTCGACGGTCGTACCCGTACGCGGTGGCTGTGCGGGTACGCGGACGTCGACGAGCACCTCGTCCGCGGCCGCAGCGGTCGTCCACGTGGCGACGAAGAACTCGGCGGCTGGAATGCAGCGCGTTCCTGCTGGGCCAGCGAGCTGCATCTCGGCGTCGAGCGCGAGCGCCACCGCCGGATACTCGGCGGCGGGGTCGGCGTGTGCGATCGAGCCACCGATCGTGCCGCGGTTGCGAATCTGGAAATGGCCGATCAGGCGCGTTGCCTTCGTGACCAGCGGCGCCAGCGTGGCCAGAGTTGGGTCACGTTCGATGCTCGCCTGCGTCGTCATCGCGCCGATCCGCAGACCGTCGTCCACCGATTCGATCCCCCGGAGCCCAAGGACCCGCCCGAGATCGATCAGGTTCTCGAACCGTGTGAGCCGCATGGCCAGAAGCGGAATGAGGCTCTGGCCACCTGCAAGCAGCTTCGCGTCCTCGCCGTACTCGACGAGCAACTCGACGGCTTCTTCCACCGATTCGGGCGAGTGGTACGCGAACCGAGCGGGCTTCATGCAACCTGACTATACCGTCAAGTCAGTGGTATTGTCGTCGGGTGATCCTCGACTGGGGCCTCAACGAGAAGGTCGCAATCGTCACCGGAACAGCACCTGGTGGGATCGGCGAGACGTACGCCCAGGCGCTTGCCGAAGCCGGGGCCGCAGTCGTCTGTGCCGATGTCAACGCTGAAGGTGCCGCGGTCGTGGCGAAGGGCATCGAGGCGGCGGGCGGTCGAGCCCTCGCCGCGGCCGTCGACGTAGCCGACGAGGTGTCCGTCCAGGCGTTGGTCGACGCCGCCGTCGACCGGTTCGGTGGCGTCGACATCCTCGTCAACAACGCCGCGCTGATGGCACAGATCGCCGACCCCGACGCATTGGGATTCGGGCGTGAGGTCTGGGACCGCGCCTTTGCCGTGAACGTGACGGGGCCGTGGTTGTGTGCGCGCGCCGTAGCTCCGCTGATGCTGGCTCGCGGCGGCGGTCGGATCGTCAACCAATCATCGGCCGGCGCCTTTCCGGCGGAGTCGGTGTACGGGATCACGAAGCTCGCCGTGGTCGGGCTGACGACGACCCTTGCGCGTGTGCTCGGCCCGAATGGGATCAACGTGAACTGCATCGCGCCCGGCATGACGATGAGTGAGGCGGGCAAGAGCCTGACGCCGCCGGACAGCCCGTATCGGCAAATGGTCGAGCAGGCCGCCGCCCTCCGCGCCTTCGGTGAGCGTGCCGAGTTGTGCGGTGCGCTGCTGTTGTTCTGCTCGCCGGCCGGCGCGTGGATCACCGGTCAGGTGCTCAACGTCGACGGCGGGCTGGTCCTCCGGCCGTAACAAGCGCTCCCTGCGCGAACCGCAGGATCAGCGTCCGGGTGGCGTTACGTCCACGCTGCCGCACGCGCGTCGCCTCGAACGCGCCGGCGACGATCATCGCGGCGTCAGTGTGCGGGTCGTCGGAATGGAACGAGCCAGCCTCGACGCCGCGGCGCACTGCGTGCGCCACGGACGCGGCGAGCAAGGACCGGGTGTGGTCGAACTCCGCGTCGTACCCCTCGGCTCGCTGGACTGCTGGCGACATGAAGAGGGCGACGCGGCGCGCTCGCCGGGGCTCGTAGAAGAGGTAGAGGAAGCCGTCGACCCACGCTCCGAGCGCATCGACGGGGTCCTCGACGGCGTCGACGATGCGCTGCAACCGGGTACCGACGGCCTCGGCGTCGCGCCGGTACAACGCGAGCAGCAGCGCGTCCTTCGTGGCGAAGTGCCGGTAGAAGGCACGCGTCGATACTCCGCCCTCGCTGAGGATGTCACCGAGCGGAGCGTCCGCATATCCTGAGCGCGCCATGACCGCCATGGCGGCATCCATGATGAGCTGGCGCTCCTCGGCGTTAGTGAAGTGGCGGGGCCGGCCGACCGGTGAGGCCGATGTCATCGCATCGACGCTCCTGGGCGAAAGACCGGGAGCTTCCACCCGTCGGCGATGTCGATGAACACCACTTCGACGGGCATGCCGATCGTGACGTCCTCCGGCGCCACGTCGATGATGTTCGAGACCAGGTGCACGCGGGGCGCGTCAGTGAAGTCGAACACGGCCGGGACGAGCAGCAGGTCCGGTTGTCCCGGGAGGCCGCGCACCACGCTGAAGCTGAAGACCGAAGCGCGTCCCGACAGCGTCACCCACTCCGTGTCCTGCGACCGGCACTCGGGGCAGAACGGTGATGGCGGGAAGCGGAACGTGCCGCACGCGCGGCACCTCGGCGCCGCGAGCCGTCCGTCCTTTGCTGCTTCCCAATACGGTTCGGTCCAGCCGTCGGTCGTGATGTGGATCGACTCGGTCGGCAACGTCGTCGCCAGTGTGCTCATCATGCCCTCCCCAGGATGAGGCCGCTCACCGGGAGGGTCGCAGGTCCGCCGGTGACCAGCGCCAGTTCGGCGCCGGGCACTTGGTTGATCGCGGTGTCTCGGATCTGCTCGACGCCCTCCAGGATGTGCGTCATGCCGATGATGTATGCCTCGGAGAGCTGGCCGCCGTGGGTGTTCAGTGGGATGGAGCCACCCTTGTAGCGGATGGCGCCGCTCTCGACGAACGGACCGCCCTCGCCGCGCTCGCAAAAGCCGTAGTCCTCGAGCTGCATCAACACCATGGGGGTGAAGTGGTCATACAGCAGCGCTACATCAATGTCCGCCGGGCCCACGCCGGCCTTCCGGTAGAGCTGGGTGGCGACGGGCGCGTGACCGGAAGACGCGAAGTCAGGGTCGAGCATGCTGTAGCCGGCGAAAGCGCGGCCCCATTCGCGCCGGCCTCCGTGAGCGCCGGCGACGACCTTCACCGGTGGCTGCTGAAGGTTGCGGGCCCGGTCCATCGTGGTCGTGATCACGGCGACGGCGCCGTCGGTCTCGAGGCAGAAGTCGAGCTTGCAGAGGGGCTCGGCGATCAGCGGTGCGGCGAAGTAGTCCTCGAGCGTGAGCGGTGACCGCTTCAGGGCCTTGGGACGGTTCAGCGCGTTTTCTCTGGTCGAGATGGCGATCTCGGCGAACGCCTCCCGCCGCGTCCCGTAGAGGTGCATGTGCCGTCGGGCGAGCACGGACATGAGATGACCGGGCCCGACCAGACCGGACGGCATGAGGAACGAGTTCTGCGGGTCCGGCGCCATGGCGCCGAACACGGTGCCGAGTCGCTGCTTCAGCTGCTGCAACGCCATCACCGATACGACGTACGTCGCGTCGCCGGCCACGAGCGCGGCGCGGGCGAGGCCGATGGACCCAGCGGAACCGCCGCCACCCGAGGTCAGGGTGGCAGAGAAGGTCACCTCGGGGATGCCGAGTGTCTCCATGAAGGTCGCCGTGTCGAGCTTCTGCCCGTAGCCGGCGCCCGCCTCGGAGTAGTAGGCGAATCCATCGATCTCCGTGACGTCGATGCCGGCGTCCTCGCACGCGGCGAGGATCGCCTTGCCGGCGAGCTCTGTGATCGTCTGCGGGTACGACTGACCGCGGAAGTGGTACGGCGTCGCACCGATTCCGACGATCGCGACGTCAGGCACGCTCATGTCGATCTCCTTCGGGTAGCGCGGCGACGAGCGCGGGGATGTCCTCCATGGCCCGGAGCGTGTCGTTGAGATGCGTGCAGGTGGGTGGCCCGACGAACGTTCCCCGCACCCACAGCCGCAGCTCCGTCGCCAGCGCCCCGACGAGCCGCCCGGCGCTGGCGGCTGCGGCCGGGCATTCGACCCAGGGCAGCGCACCGATGGCTGCGTCGCACCTGGTGAAGCGCATGGTTGCCGGGTCAACGGCCGCGCCCACCGCATACTCATGGATGACCGTCTCAATTCCGTCAGCGGCTACGTGGCTGTCGCGAAAGAAGCAGTCGATCTGGACGACGTCGTGCTCCCGCCACATGTCGAGGCGGCGCCACCGCCGCATGCCATGCGGCGGCAGCGGCGTCAGCTCGTGCCAGGCGAACTCGTCGTCGGCCGGGAGCAGCGAGGGCGCGACCGGCCCCGTCACCATGGGCGGAGATCCATCGAGCTCGATGCCCGTCATGATCGTGCCGCCCGTCGCCCAGCCCGCGCACAGGTTCTCGTTTGCCAGGTGCAGATGTCTGGCCGGCATGCGCACGCCCGCGGCGCCGATCGCGAACCCGCTCACGAGAATCGCGGTGGGGAGATCGTCCAGGAGCTGATAGCGCAGCGACCCGGTCCCTCGATCGCCGGGCAGGACCCTGTCGACCACTTGCCGGAAGCCGGAGGACGCCGCGATCCCGATGAGCTGGTCGAGGTCGTCCGCGACAGGCGCGACCGACAGGGCGGTGACGATCCGGCCGCCGACATAGTCGATCGTCGCATCGATGGCTGCCGTCGCGAGCCGTTCCGGGGCGCCGTCCACATCCGTGCGCAGATCGCGTGCTCGGGCGGCGAGGACGACGGGACCGAGCATGCCCTCGGGCCGAAGCGAGTCGTGGGTGGTCGTGCGCCGGATGGAGCCGGGGCGGCGCGGCGGTGTGTCGGACGCCGGGTGGTGAGGACCACGCCGCGGATGCAGGGGACGCGTGCTCAAGCGTCCGCCGGGACCGTCGTCGTCGTGCCGAGCAGGCGATCGAAGTTGGATCGAAGGATCGCATCGGTAACTCTTGGGTTCGTTCCGTCGAAGAGCTTGTGCAGTGTCTCTTGGGTGTGGCCGTAGGTGCCCTCGAGGTGCGGGTAGTCATCGCCCCACAGCACGTTGCGGTACGCCATCGCGTCGTAGGCCGGAATGGCGGACGGGTCGTGCTGGAACGAGGCGTACACCTGGCTGAAGATGATCTCGCTCGGCAGTCGTGACAGCTTAGGCGTGGCGAAGGCACCGTGCTGGCGATAGCCCTCGTCGAGCCGGTCCGCCAGGGCCGGCACCCAGGAGGCGCCTCCCTCGGCGACGAACAACTTGAGGCCTGGATGGCGGTCGAGCGCGCCCGAACCCGTCATCATCGCGACGGTGCGCTGGCCCGGGAAGAACGTTTCGACATAGTTGATGACGACGGCACCGGGTCCCTTGAACATGCGTGGGTCAGCGCCAGTGCCGACGTGGAACGCGAGAGCCACGCCGGCGTCTTCCGCAGTCGCCCAGAGTGGCTCCCATAGATCGAGGTTGTAGTCACGGTCGGTCGGTGGCGTCGTTGCGAGCATCACGGCGCGGAATCCGAGGCCAGCGGCGCGCTCGAGCTCTGCGACAGCTGCCTCGATGTCGACGAGTGGCAGCATGGCGACCCCGACGAAGCGGGGTGAGAACGCCATGACCTCCGTCGCCATCCAGTCGTTGTAGGCGCGGGCGCAGGCGGCCCAGAGCGCGCCGTCGGTGATGCGGTACGCCCACAGCCCCATCGACGGAAAGAGAACCTGGTTGAGCACGCCTTCGCCGTCGAGATCGACAAGCCGTTTCCTCAGGTCGAATCCGCCTGGCGCTCGGGCGGCTTCGGCGAAGGCGGCAAGCGTCCGGAACACCGTCTGGCCATCGACGTACACCGTCTCGTGCCGGTCGTCCTTGATGGCGCGCGGCGCTCGCTCGGCGAGGTCGGCCGGCAGCCTGGAGGTCCAGAGATCATCGGGCTCCAGCACGTGGCTGTCGCCCGAGTTCGCCCAGAGCTTCGTCGTCATCAAGTCACGGTACGGCGGCCCACGAATATTTGCAAGCGCCGATCTCAAACTGCCGAATCAGGTGCCACCCTAACTTGACTAAAGTGTCAGGTGGATGAAGTCGTCGACACGAGCAGGTCGACGCGGATGAGTTTGCGCTGTTCGCGGCCGGCGTCAGTGAGGCGCTGCGGTGAGCGTCGAGGCGGGTGGCGCCAGTTGGCAACTCATCGTCGACAACCTCAGCCGGTCGCAGATCGCGAGTGCAGCCCATCGAGTTGGGGATATCGCGCAGAAACGGCGGGGGCCGCTACCGGCCGCGGAACTTCGGGGCCCGCTTCTCGCGGAACGCCGCTCGCCCTTCCTCGTAATCCTCCGTTGTGCTGACCAAGCCCTGCAGGGCCCGCTCCTCGAACAGAACCGTTGTCAGGTCGATGTCGAACGACCGCGCGAGGAGGCTCTTGGTGAGCGTCACCGCCTGAGTCGGCAGCGCGGCGAGCTGGGCGGCGCGCTCAGCGGCAACGTCGGCAAGTTGCGCTTCGGGGACGATTTCGCCGACAAGGCCGGCCGCCAAGGCCTCGTGGGCGGTGACTGCTTCACCGAAGAGCAACATCCGCTTGGCGCGGCCCAGGCCGACCAGTCGGGGAAGCAGGTGGGTTGTCGCCCCGTCCGGCACCAAGGAACGGCTGATGAAGGCGGTGAGGAAGCGCGCGTCGTCGGCGGCGACGCAATGGTCCGCTGCGAGAGCGAAAGTCAGGCCGACACCGGCGCACGCGCCGTGGACGGCGACGACGAGTGGCAGTGGTGTAGCCAGCAACCGCTCGGCAACTCGGGCCGCCGAGTTGCGCATCCGCTCGGTGATCTCCACGCCCCGCTGTCCGCTGAGACTGTTGAGGTCCATGCCCGCACAGAACCCACGCCCGGCACCGCGGATCACGACACAGCGCGTCCCGTCGCCTTCGGCGGTCGCGAGCGCCTCGAGCACGGCATCTCGCAGCGCGGGATCGAGGGCGTTGTACGCCTCCGGCCGATCCAGCGTGAGCGTGGTGACGGCGCCCGACCGCTCGATGCCGAGCGGCATCAGTTCACCGCGCCGCTGAGCTTGAGCTCGATGATGCGGTCCCAGTCGAAGCCGAGTTCGAGAAGCAGGTTGTCTGTGTGCTCGCCGAAGCCAGGAGCCGGCCGGAGGGTTGGTGGCGTTTCGTCGAACTGCACGGGATTGGCGACGAGCCGGTAGCGGTTGCCCGCGCTGTCGACGACCTCGGGCAGGTACCCGTTGGCAAGGACCTGGGGGTCGTCGTGGACCTCGCGTGCGGTCTGCACCAGGCCGTAGACGCCGTCGAACCTCGCCAGGCGTTCGTCCCAGTACGCCCAGGGATGCGCGGCGAAGAGGTTTTCCAGAGTGGCGACGCACTCGCGCGCGTTGTCCCTGCGTGCCTTGGCGTCGCGGAAACGGGGGTCGTTGCAAAGGTCGGGCCGGTCGAGCGCGGCGCAGAGGTCGGGCCAGTGGCGGTCGGACTGGAGATAGATGAGGAAGAAGACACGGTCGTCCGATGTCCGATACATGTTCGCCACCGGGTTCGGCACGTCGGTCCTGTCGAACTTGGGGACCTCGGCCCCTGTGATGCCGGCGACCACCACGTCGGGACTGACGTTCCAAAGCCCAAGGCTGAGCAAGGAGACATCGACGACGGAGGGCTCCCCGGCGCGCTCGCGGCGGACCAGGGCGGCGGCGATGCCACCCGCGATCGTCAGCCCGCCCATGATGTCGCCGAACGCGGGGCGCTGGAACGGCGGGTAGACGTCACCCGCCTTGCGGTACGCGTCGGCGACTCCGGCCTGAGCCCAGTACATCGCCTGGTCGTATCCGCCGCGGTTGGCGTCGAGGCCACGGACGCCGACGCCATGCCCGCGGGCGTAGATCACCTGGGCGTTCCGGGCGCGGATCGCCTCTACTCCGATGCCGAGGCGGTCGCAGGAGTCCGGGAGGAGGTTGGTCAGGAACACGTCGGCCTGCTCGATCAGTCGAAAGAGGACCTCCTTGCCGCCCGGCGTGCCGGCATCCACACCGATGCTGCGCTTGCCCCGGTTTGGTTGCTCCATCATGTAGTTCGGGCCGCCGGCGTCGGGGATGACGCCGGAGCTGATGAGTGCGCGCTGCGGATCACCGGTCTCGGCGTGCTCGACCTTGATCACGTCGGCGCCCCAATCCGCGAGCACCGCTCCGGCGGAAGGGACGAATGTCCACGCCGCCAACTCGACTACGCGGATCCCCTCAAGTGGTCGGGCGCTCATCACATGTTCCCCAAGGCTCGCTGCATACGCCCAACTTGACACAACCGTCGAGTTATTTCCACCCCTGGGCACCGCGGCTAAGGGCGGATGAGTTCCTCTCGAACGGCGCCCGAGAGCGCGGCACGCAGGATCGCGTGGCGGTAGGCAACCGTGCGTTGTGACAGTGGCCGGCCCCGGGCGCTGGCCTCCTCGAGCTTGGCGGTCATCCACACGCGTAGTGCCGCCGCCACCAGCTTGTCGAGTTTGATCTTCCCGAGCGCCGGGATGATGTGTTTGCGCGCGTTGTCGGTGTAGCCGTCCACCGTGGAGGCCGCGAGCCGACCGGTCGCCCCGACCCGGCAGCGTCGCGGTGAGCCAGGTCTGCATGTACTCGGCGAGCGTCACGGACGCCGTCATCACCGGCAAGCCGTCCTCGATGTCCCGCTCCACCCTGGCGAGCTGGTACCGAATGTTGCGCTCCCTCGGACGCTCCGGGTCAGCGCGGCCGGTACACGTCGGAGCGGTGGTCGATGTGCACGACCAGGACGGCGTGGGCTTCCTCGTCGATGCGGATGAGCACTCGGTAGTCACCGCGGCGGGCGCTGCGGTATCCAGTCAGCTCGTTGGTGAGTGGCTTGCTCAACCGGGCGGGGTTGGTGGCAAGTGGACCGGTGATGAACTCGGTGATGGCGACGGCGATCTTGCCGGGCAGCCGGTTCAGGCCCCGGTGAGCTTCGCCAGCCAGTTCGACGCTGTACGGGCCCGAGCCGGTCACTGCTCTGGCAGACCCAATTCAGCACGCAGGTCCTGGCCGCTGGTTGTCTCGCCTGCGGCGTATTCCCGCTCGGCTTCTGCGATCGACGCACGGATGTGGGGCTTGGACATCCAGTACAGCGTCTCGTGCAGCGACTCCAGGTCATCGACGGACATGAGCACTGCGGCGGCCCGGCCATGCCTGGTGATGGTGATGATCTCGTGTGTCAATTCGGCCTCGTCGACCAAGCCAGAGAGCTTGTCCTTGGCCTCACCCAGAGGCACGATTTTCATGGCTCCAGACTAGCCAGTTTATTGGCCCGTAACTAGCCTGAGTTTTGGCTGACAACGTCGACGGTGTCGGTCCGGGTGCCGGAGGGCGTGACTCGGTGTTGCGTTGGTCAAGGGAGGGCAGCGCGATACCCGGCGTAGCCGGAGAGTCCGAATTCGGCCGCGGCCGAAACGTTAGCCGAGCACGATCGGCTTCGATGGATTGTCTGAGTCCTGCTCACGCGGACCCAGCTGACAGCCAAGTTTGACAGCCAAGTTGACAGCCAAGGGGATGGACAAGTGCGGCCCAGTACACACGTCGGCGGACCCCTCATCTGCGGCGATGGACATGTGCGCCTCTCTGCGGACGCCATGCCCAGGACTACGGATCAGAAGGTTGCAGGTTCGAATCCTGCCGAGCGCGCAACTGTGATGTCTCGGGACATCGGAATAGTCCGGACCTGCGATGTGCAGGTTCGGACTAGTTGTTTTTGGGGTGAGGTCCGGGTGGTTGGCCGGTGGGCTGGTAGTCGCGTCGTGGGTCGATGATGAGGTCACGCAGGATCTCTGCGGTGGCGGCGTTGATGACGGTGACGTGGAGGTCTTGGACGAGCAGGATGACGTCGGTTCGGGCGTAGGTTCGGCCGACGCCGATGTGGCGGAGCTGGCCGGCGACGCGCAGTGTCACGCTGCCGGCCTTGTCGATCTTGTCGCGGCGGACGCGGTCATGGCGGTCGGCGGTGCGGTCGGCGCTGGGGGTGGCTTTGGGCAGTGAGGTGTAGATCGTGGCTGGGGTGGCGTGCTGCGGCAGGGACCGGTGCGGCCGGTGCTGGTTGTAGTCGATGACGAAGGCGTCGAGGAAGGTCTGCAGCTCAGCGAGAGTCGCCGGTTGGTGAGGCTGAGCGTGGAGCCATTTTTTCAGGGTCTGCTGGAAGCGCTCGACCTTGCCTTGGGTTTGCGGGTGGTTGGGCTGACCGTTCTTCTGAGTGATGTTCAACGCGCGTAGTTCGTGTTCGAGGTGGTTGCGGCCGCCCTTGCCGCCGGAGTATCGGGTGGTGAACACCATCCCGTTGTCGGTCAGGGTGGAAGCCGGAACACCATAGCCGGCAACGGTTCTGCGGAAGGTCGCGAGCACGACGGGGCCGGTGACTCGGGCGTGGGCGGTGACGGACAGGGCGTAGCGGGAGCAGTCATCGAGCCAGGTCAAGATCTCGGTGTCGGCGCCGTTGGCAAGCCGGTAGTGGGTGAAGTCGGACTGCCAGGTCTCGTTCGGCTGGTCGGCTTCGAACCGGATGTAGCTGGACTTCGGTCGCTTGGACGCGTTCGGCGTGACGGCACCGGCCCGGACGAGGATCCGGTTGATCGTCGCCCGCGACAATGCCGTGGCGTGGTGGTGGGCCAGGTGCCAGCCGATCGTGTCGGCGCCGGCGTCCAGCCCGGCCTCGCAGAGCTGCTTGCGCAGCCGCAGCACCAGCTCGACGGTCTGCGGTGGGGTCGCGCCGGGGCTGGACCTGGGAGCCCGTGACAGCGGCTCGAACGTAGCCTCACCTTCGGCCCGGTGACGGGCCATGAGCCGGCTGATCCAGCCTTGCGAGACGCCGTAGGCGCGCGCCACCTCGGACTGGGACTGGCCGGCGAGAACAGCAGTGATGACCAGACGACGTGTCGACATGCCGAAGCCTGCGGACCGCTGGTCATTCCGAAGACCTGCGACACGCTATGTGGATGTCCCGAGACACCCCATTCCGATGTCCTGAACCAGGACACTGCCGAGCGCGCAACGTTTGTGCAGGTCAGCGACGTGACCTGATGCAGAGTCGGGCTGACTTCTTAACGAAGTCGGCTGACATCCACCGGCACACGCAGCCGCGCGGGGAGCACCGAGACCAGTACCGATCAATAGGCGGCCCCCGGGACAGTGAGTTGTGATTCCCCATCGGCGTAATCGGCTCTGAAGATCGAACACGCGGGACCTGCGTTTTTTCGATTTGAGCGATGGTAGATAGATAGCCGCGCACGGGTGGAGGAGCCAGCATGACTGCCCAGGTAGACGAAAGGACCGTCTTCCCGCCGTCCGACAGCGTCGCGTTGGACGAGCTTGCCCGGTTGCTCGACGGGCTGCCGACGGCGGACATCGTCCCTGGAGTGGGCGGCCGGCAGAGGTGTAGGAGGTGCTGGTACAAGTTGTCGACGCCCTGCGTGCCGGTCGGGCAATCACACTCGCTCCCCATGCGCAGCGGCTGACAACTCAGCAGGCCGCGGAGATTCTGGGAGTGAGCAGACCGACGCTGATCAAGCTCCTAGAGACCGGACAGATCGCCTACGAACAGCCCGGTCGTCACCGCCGGGTTCGCCTGGCTGACGTCTTGGCCTACCGCGATCGGGCTCGAGAACAGCGACGCGTAGCGCTCGATGCGATGACCCGCGACGCCGTCTCCGCCGGCCTGTACGAGGCCGACGCCTCGGATTACACGAAAGCCCTCGAACAAGCCCGGCAGCGCAAGCACGGATCCTGACGGCCGGTGTACGCCGCAGTGCTGGATGCGTGCGCGCTCGTACCCGTGTCGCTAGCAGACACCTTGCTGCGCATCGCCGAACACGGGCTATACCGGCCGCTATGGTCCGATCAGTTGCTCTTGCGTTGCGCAGGATGCCATCCTTCGGGTCCATCCGAGCATCGAGCCAACTGCAGTGGCTCGGCGGTTCGCAGCCATGCGCGGCTACTTTCCGGATGCGATGGTCAAGGGATGGGAACCGCTCGAAGGCGGCTTCCCGCTTCCTGACCCCGACGATCGGCACGTCCTGGCTGCCGCTGTTCGCGTTGGAGACGTCAGCATCAGCGATCCTTTGATGGGTGGCTGGATCTGACGTGCAGCGGCCCGGTGTCCATGAAGGACACCGGGCCGCGTGACGCTTTCGCCGAATGTCAGTTGACCCCGACAGCGGTGAAGTAGAACGAGTCGGCGGCGTACTCCTGATTCACGTAGTTACCGCCGATTCCGCTGTTGTTGGCCACCGCCTGCAGGCGATGCACGTACACCTGGAAAACGGTCGAGCCGTTCTGCTGATACTGCAGGCCAACGTTGGCCACGACCGAGTCGCCGTTGCCGAGGTCGGTCGGGGTGATCGTGAGGGCCCAGATCGGCGTGCCCTTGTTGGGGATGGAGATCTGGTAAACCCCGCTGCTGCTGCCGATCGCGCTCACACCCACGCCGTTGGTCACGTAATTGGCCGTGCCATCGGCGTTGACGAAGCCGCTCGCGACGGGCTCTGCTGCGGGGCCCGCGGGGCCTTGCGGGCCAGCGGGACCCTGGGGTCCCGGGTCTCCCGGTGTGCCTTGGGCTCCAGCCGGTCCGGCCACGCCGCGCAGGCCTGGATCGCCCTTGTCACCCTTGACCCCGGGGTCGCCCTTGTCACCCTGGGGGCCGGTTGCACCAGCGGGGCCCGTGGCGCCGGCGGGTCCGGCGGGTCCGGCGGGTCCGGCGGGTCCGGTGAGCCCGGTGAGCCCGGTGAGCCCCTTGGCGCCGGTCAGTCCGATCGGGCCCTGCGGTCCCGTTGAATTCCAGGTGATCTGCCGGTTGCCGCGAGCGCAGGCCCTCGGGTTCGCCGGGCTGACAGTGACGTTGTAGATAACGCCGATACGGCCGATGCAGCCGGCGTACGTCGGCGTGCTCGGCGTTGTGACTGCGGACGCGGGAATCGCGGCGAGCAGCGGGACGGTCGCGATGACCGCCGCGGCGCCGGCCCAACGGCGAGGGTGCTTCACGAGTGTTGACATGGGGGTCTTCCTTCCGGACGGGATGAGAGGCGCTTCCTCGACTACGTGGTCGACGACCCGCGCTCGCACGAGTCACGGTCGTCTCCTCAGCCCGTTCGCGCGTCAGCGGGGAGAAGTCGTTGTCGATCGGAAGGTCAGTGACGGCCGGCGCTCAATCGTTACGCGGTTTCGTCACGCCGATTTTCGGCGCCGCTCGGCTGGCCAATCGTTCGGACGCGTGACAACCGTCAGCTACGGCCGGAATCCCGCGGTGGGAAATGGTGACGTCACCATCTCCTGGACGACTCCAGGCGTGAGTCAGAGCATCACGGGTAGTCCAAACCGAGTCATCGTCGGCCAGACCGTCACCTTCACCGACACCGTGACGTCGAGCAATCCGAACGGCCCAGCTCCGACCGAAACCATCATGGTCGGGCAGCGTGCCGCCAGCGCCATCGTGACCACGGCGAACCAGGTGGGAACTCGCCGCTGAACGTGACACCGGTGACGACAACCGCGCCGTTCAGCATGACCGCCAACACACCAGCACCGGGCATTGGATCGCGGTTGGCGAGAGCTGCTCGATCAGCGTCGAATTCCATCCGTTGGCGCGCAGCCTCTTCGAGCGGCAGCTGGTGATCACGGACACCGCGGTGAAGAACCCGCGGAAGGTGACGCTGACCGGCACAGGTAACTGATGCAGAGCTCGGTTGGAGCGGCGGGAGGCATCCTCACGTCGCTCCAACCTGACATCGGGCAGCGTGTAACGCATGACAAGCTGCGCGCACTGTCCTTTTGTAGCCTGGGAGGAGACGCCATGCTCGCAGTGCCGGCCCAACGCCGCGCAACGAAGTGCACAGCGGTCACCTGGACGGCTCCGGACGCAGGCGGCGCGATGACAGACACTGACCCACGGGCGGCTGCGCAGCCCGACGCCGAGCTCGTCGAGCAACTGCGGGCCGGCGACGCAGCCGCATTTCGCCTCATCGTGAAGAATTGGTCACCCGCGATGCTCCATCTGGCGCGCACCTTCGTCTCCACTCACGCGTCCGCAGAAGAGATGGTCCAAGAAACGTGGCTGGCGGTGATCAAAGGATTGGACCGCTTCGAAGGACGATCGACTTTGAGGACCTGGGTATTTCACGTGTTGGCGAACATTGCCCGGCGGCGCGGCGTCCAGGAAAGCCGGGTACTGCCGTGGTCCCTTGATACCGAGGACGGACTGGGCCCCACCGTCGACCCGGCACGTTTTCGCGGACCCGAGGACAAGTGGGCGGGTGGCTTTCGCGCCGACAGCGTTCCCCGTGCCTGGGGCCCGGAGGCGGGGGTTCTCTCCGCCGAGATACGCACCGTCCTGCTTGGCGCGCTCGAGCAACTGCCGCTGCGCCAGCGGACCGTCGTCGCCTTGCGCGATATCGACGGCCTCACTTCGGACGAGGTGTGCGACCTCCTCGACCTGTCGGCTGCCAACCAGCGGGTGCTCCTGCATCGAGCGAGAGCCAGATTGCGGGAACTACTCGAGGACTATCACCACGCTTCCGAGGTGCCGGCATGACCGCCAATACGCCGGCGCACATCCCGTGCAATGCCGTGGTGGAGCTGCTCACCGAATACCTGGAAGGCGCGCTCGATCAGGAGACGGCGGATCGGATCGAAGCGCACCTCTCGCTCTGTCCTCCCTGCGTGGTGTTTCTCGACCAGCTCCGTGACACGGTCCACAACCTGGGCCAGTTGTCGGCGGACAATTTGCCGGAGAGCACGGTGGATGCGCTGGAGGACGCCTTCCGCGGATTTCACCCCGCCGGAGGCTGACGGCCGTTGCGGCCTGTTCAGCTGCCCGATTCCGCCGAGCGCGCTCTATTTGTGCAGATCAGCGGCCTCTCGCTGATAGTGGGAGCGACCTGCACCTTTCACGCCGGCGGCCGGAGCTGACCGCCAGATGGGTCTGGCGATGGGGCTGCGGATGGGGGTCTTCGCAGGATCTCGGCCTATGCGGCGAGGGCGGGGACCACGGTGATCGGGCAGCGGATCCCTGGAGCCCGGCTCAACCTGGCGTCGGCGGTGAGCAGGTTGCACTCCAGGAGTTCGGCGACGGCCACATAGGAGGCGTCGTAAGCGGACAGGTTGTCGCGTAGTGCCCAGACTCGGTCAAGGATCGAGAAGACGGGATAGCGGGTCATGCCGAGGCGGCGGAACGCATCCAGGGCGGCCCAGCCCGAGTCGGCGCTGATCTGCTCTGCCGCCACCCGGCGGCGCAGAGCGTTCGCGACCTCGGAATCGATGAGATGAGGCGCGTGAAGCTGTTCGGTGCCAAGGACTTTTCGCGCTGGTCCGTCGTTCAGCAACGCAGAAAGGGCTGCTGAGGCGTCGACCACGATCACCGGCCGGATCTGCCGGCTTCGACATCCTCCACGATGGTGGCGGTGTCCACCCCGAGATCGGCGAGCGCGCCTAGCAATGCAGGGTTGTTCGCCCGCCGGGAGACTTCAGCGAGTTCCCTCACCGCAACTGCGCCGACCGAGGTCGCATCACGGGCCGCGAGCCGTTCGAGCCGCTCCACGACGTCGTCCGGCACGTTCCGCAGATACAACGTCCTCATGTTGCGATATGCTAGCAGCGCGCTAGCATATCGCCTAGCGCGGCCGGGCGGCGAGCCTCGAATCCTGCCGAGCGCGCTTCCTGACCTGCTGGTTTACTCTGCAGCAGCGCCCGCCAAGCCGCTTTCGATCTCCGGTGTGCAGATTGTGTGCACGGAGGGTTGTGCGGCGCGTGGGGCAAGGGCAGCAACAGCCTCAGCGGCCTGCTGGCCGACGTCGCCGAGCCGTGGGGCGGACCGAACGCGGTCGCGTATCCGACCTGGGTCAGCTGCTGCCGAACGGTGATCTGGCGCCGTTCAAGGTCGGTGTCGATCCACCGCAGGCCGAGAAGCTCCCCGCGCCGCAGACCTGACATTGCCGCGAGCTCGTACAGCGCAGCCAGCCCGTCGGTTTGCACAGCGTCGAGGAACTTGCCGAGCTCGGCCGGCTCCCATGGAGCCACCTTCGGCCGCTGCGTCTCGTTGAGCGTCGGCTGCGGCTCAGCGACGCCGCTGCCCGGCGAGGTCACACGATGCAGCTCGATCGGCAGCCCGCCAACCCGGCGAGCCGTGTTGCCCCATCGGCTGCAGGCCAGATGCCGAGTATACGAATCTCTGACTAGCTATAGCGAAATCCTATACTGCCCTAGATATTGCTATGGTTGCCGCGTGGATGCCGTTCGCAACCCCTACGCACCCGGGGCGGGTCGCGCTCCCGCGGCACTCGTTGGGCGTGACGCGCAGTTGCGAGCGTGGCAGGTGGCGGTGGAACGTGTGCAGGCTAGACGGACGGCTCAGCCCGTTGTGCTCTACGGACTTCGCGGGGTGGGCAAGACCGTCCTGTTGACCGTATTTCAACGCGAAGCCATCGCCCGCGGGTGGATCGTCGCTCAGGTGGAAGCCGGCGCGGGCAAGTCGCTTCGTGATGCGCTCGGTGACGCGCTGCATGCTCCGCTGTCCGATCTTGCCCGGCCTAGTGCCGGCAGGCGCCTGCTGCAGGGCCTGAAGACCGCCTTGAGCTTCCGCGCATCGGTCGACGCAACAGGGGCTTGGAGTTTCGGGCTGGACTTGACCGACAGTGCAGGCGGAGGAGCAGACACCGGATCCCTCGAGACCGACCTCACCAAGCTGGTACGTGATCTGTCGGCGGCCGCAGCCGAAGAGGGTGTGGGCTTTGCCATCCTGATCGATGAAGCGCAAGACCTCACCGCTGACGAACTCACCGCGGTCTGCGCCACGGCCCACCTCGCTGGTCAGAACGCCTGGCCATGCCTGTTCGCTCTCGCTGGCCTGCCCAGCCTCCCCCGTGTACTCGCCGAAGCGAAGTCGTACGCCGAGCGCCTGTTCACTTACGCCAGGATCGAGCAACTTACCGCGGATCTCGCGCGAGACGCCCTTGTCGAACCGTCGACCGCCGAGGGGGTCGCGTGGGACGCCGATGCCGTGGGCCTCATCCTCGGCGAGGCGGCTGGTTACCCGTACTTCCTGCAACAGTTCGGACAGGAGACCTGGAACGAAGCACCTGGACCCCATGTCACGCTGGCCGACGCCCGCGTGGGCGCCGCCCGCGGGCGGGCCGCGCTTGACGACGGCTTCTTCCGCGCCCGATGGGACCGTGCCACCCGCGCCGAACAGCAATACCTCCGGGCCCTCGCCGTCGACGGCGACCAGGGAGCCAGCTCCAGCGAGGTGGCACGACGACTCGGTCGAGCACCTACCAGCCTCGGTCCGGCGCGGGCAAGCCTGATCTCCAAAGGCCTCGTCTATGCCCCAGAACACGGGGTAGTCGCATTCACCGTGCCCGGCATGGCCAACTTCATCCAGCGACAACCCGAACCATGATGGCCGTGGTGAGCTCCGCGCCGGGTCTAAAGTCGACGGATCCAGGCTTGACGGAGCGGTGGCAGCCCGACCTTTCGCAGCAGCATGCCACGAACAACTCACCACCGACGACTCCTCGAACGACCCCGATCCGGCCGAGGGATTATCCTCCCGCGCGCAACGGGGGGAGGGGTCGTCAGGAAGTTAGCTGATTTGTCGGCGGGGATCCGGGAAGCCGAGGCTGAGGTATCCGGGCGCCCGTTTGGAAAGGGACGAGGCAAGGACCCCGGTCAGGACGTCGTGGTAGTCGTGCACTTCGGCGGTGTGCTTGCCTGTGTAGGGCCTTAGGATTCGTCCGGCGTACTGCACGAGCCGGCCGCGGAATGCGACTGGTGCGGCGAGAAACAGTGTGTCAAGAATGGGGCAGTCGAATCCCTCCCCGATGTAGGACCCTGTTGCTATGACGAGCAGTGGCGGTCCGCCCGGGCTCGGTTGAAGTGCCGCAAGGGCCGCTTTTCGAGCCTTCACGCTCATACCGCCGCGAAGGACCACCGCCGCGGCTCCTTCGCCTTTCAGCGCATCGGAAAGGTCTTGCACGTGGGTCACCCACTGGGTCAGGACCAGGCAGTGCCGCCCACGGCTGAGGGCTTCCAGCACGTCGGCAACGATCTGCTGCCTGCGCGGAACGTCGGCCGCCAGAGCCCGGTAAATGGCGCTGATGCCGCCCGGTGCGGAGGGGTCGGCGTCGCCTGCATAACGAAAAGCTGTCGGGTGAACGTGCAACACAGGGTCGGGCGCCGCGATGTCCGTTGCCTGCGCCGGCAGGGTTCCGGCCTCGGGCGCGGTGATGGTGTGGCGGACCGGACCCAGCTGCTGGGAGATGAGGTCCTCCAGACCGTCGCGACGGTACGGGGTCGCGGTCAGGCCAAGCCAACGACTGGCCGGAATCTGGCGTACCGCGTGCTCGAAAGCGGCCGCTGGTATGTGATGGCATTCGTCAACAACGACAAGCCCATATCCCTGCGTAACGGCGCTGACGTCCTCGGAACGGGCGAGTGTTTGCAACGTCGCGATGTCGATCGTCCCGCGGATCTTGCTGCGTCCTGCGCCGCGCTGGCCCGGTTTGACGCCGAGTAGTTCCGCGATGCGGGTACGCCATTGCTCGGCGAGCGCTTTGCGGTCTACCAGCACCAGCGTCGACACCGAATGGGTCGCGATCAGAGCACAAGCGACAACGGTCTTGCCGGCTCCCGGCGGTGCGACGAGCACGCCCAGCTGATGCTTGGCAAGCGCGTCATGCGCGGCCTGCTGATCAGCCCGAAGAGTCGCTGCAAAACTGAATGCCTGCGGCTGTCCGGAGGTGCTGTCGTCAGTGATCTCCAAGCGACTCCCGGCCTGGCCAACCAAGTCCTCGACCCGAGCCGCCAGCCCACGAGGCACGGTGAGCTCACCCGTCACCGTCTCGTCGTAACTGCGTAGGAACCGAGGCACATTCCACGTCGACGCCCGCCGGCGCTGCCGTTCATAGAAGACCGGGTTCGGCATCGACGCCGCATGCTTAAGCGCCGCGGTCAGCGCTGGCGGCAGCCCTTCACCTTCGACGGTCAGCGTCGCAGTCAGCCGGGCCCGCACCACCGGCGGTGCCTGCACCTGGATCCGGGTCGACGTCGACGCTCGCAGCCGCTCTACTGCGCTGCCAACCGCTACCGTCCCGAGCCGGCGGGCCATCCGCGTCACCTCTTGTGGAGATAACCGAGCGATGCTGGACAGGTACGCCCACTGATCCTCGAAGGGTTCCAACGTGGCCAGATCCAAGAAGACTGTGGTGCCCTGCCGACGACAACGACCTTGCAACGGCGCGGCGATGAGATTGCCGATCCCGCCGGTCGGCAGCACGTCTTGCGACGGAAACAGCCGGTCGTAGCTGGCCAAATCCATCCTGCCGCGAAGCGCGATCGCCTCGCGCAGCAAGCCCTCACCAAGCTGGCGGGCCGTCGCAGCGGCGACAGGAGCGGCGAAGAAGATCCACGCGTGCGCACCCAGCCCCGACCGGGACACCTCAAGTGCGGCTGACGCGCCGGCCGCCCGTGCCGCCTTCAAATAAGCCAACGCATCAAGCATGGCTGCTTGACCGTCGAAGTCCGCCGCCAGCCAATGGCATTGATCGTTGTCCAGCAGCGGATACAAACCGATTTCAAGCTGACCGGACAAGTGTGCGGTCAAGACCTGCTCGGTCAAGGGCAGGTAGTCACCGGCACCCGGTCGCACGCCCTTTCGCCAGCGACCCCGAACAGCAGGCATCCACCCGGACCGCCGGGTCGCTGCGTTTTCCCAGCGCACCGCGTAGACGTCCCGGCGTCCGCCAAAGAGCCTTTCGTAGAAAGCGACCTTCTCCGCCGCAGGCGACTTCGCGTCGACCGGACCCGGATCCGTGAGAAAGAACCCGCTCTGCGCCGCGCCGGGCAGGGCCGCCTCGCCCGGACTGAGTTTCAGCAAGCGCTGCAACCGCGCATTCTCAGCTTCTAACCGTCCCAGCTGATCACGCAACGCCGCAAGTTCGACCTTGATCGCATCGTTCGGTTCGACGTCGCCTGCTCTCGAAGGGGAACGAGTTTCCACAGCACAACGCTATTCATCAGACACGCGTGGCGGCGAGTCGGCACGCGGTTCACCTTGACCTCGTCGTGTCGCCTTTCGGTTTCGACGCCTTCCGCGCTTCCCACCGTCGGCAAGGCTTGCCCGAACGGATCCGGCTGGGCCGGCGGCGGATCGACAGGTTGACGGCGACCCGCACGCCGCTTCGCGCGACGCGGCGCACCATAGCCTTCGCAGGCGCCTTCTCGAACGTGTCGCGGAGCAGCTGACCCCACCCGAAGTACCGGTGTCCGTTGAGCCCGAAGAACAGCGCGGTGTCGGAGTCAGCCCCGGACTTCACGCAAAGACGTTGGAAACGCTCGTCTTTCTTGAAGGCACCCGCCCGGCCCGCGTAGGTCAGCGTCGTCGACGTGATCTCGGACCATTCGCCGCCGAGCCCGTGAGGGTCGCTCGGGTAGTCCACCGCCTGGCAGTAGGGCGCGAAGTAGTCGACGTCAGGGAACCGGTCGGCCGCGTCGAGCATGCCAGCGAGCGCATCCGGCCGGAAGAGGTAGTCGTCCTCGACGAGGAGCACGAGGGCGTCGTCGTCCCACTGCTTGCGCCGGGGTATCTGGATGGCATCGTTGAACGCCCGCGGCGCGGTCCCTGCGCTGATGAACTCGATGGCTCCGTACTGCTCCATCACCGCGCGAACCCGGGGTTCGACCTCACCGTCCACCAGGAAGATCACGTCGGCACCGGGCGCCTGATGAGTGGCACGGAGCAAAGACCCCAGCGAGAGGTCCTTGCTGTAGTACGAGGGCCGGCCCTTCATGTTTTCGCTCGCGTAGTAGCGATAGATGACTTTCAGGTCCACTTCGGTACCCCACTTCGCCGGTTAGGCGTCAGTCAAGCCTGGTACGAGGCCGTCGGAAATGTCGGCTATGTGTCAGCTTCCTGTGAGCACGGTGCAACGTTTTGGCAGCGCCGGACCGCGCCAGACGGGCATTGTCAGCCCTTTCTGCAGGCACGCGGAAACGCCACCCAGAACATCATCGGCTACAAAGCGCTGCGAGCGAACCGAGTTGGCTACTCCACCCCGGACGGCCGATCACCGTCACCCTCAGCATCGCCCTCGCCCTCGCCCTCGCCCTCGCCAACCCTGACGAGACAAGCACCCACGTCGTCGACAGGGCCGACGCGGCCATGCTCAACGCGAAACAACAAGGGAGAAACCGCAGCCACGTCGGCTAGAAATCGCGCTGGCCCGGTCCGTCATCGCCGATCCGCCGCCTCCCTAGCCGACATCGACTGCAGCCAGCCCACCACCAAGACAGGGCGCCGGTGGGCGGTTCACTACAGCCACGCCACACCACTAGACGATCAAGACATCGCCGATAACCTCGACCAACTACTGGAGGAAGTCGGCTGAGCAGGCACCGACCCACAGGCAGGCGCGCGCAGCATCGAGACCAGCACCGATCGATAGGCGGCCCGCGAGCTGCGATGCCCCACCGGCGCAACCGGTTCTGAAGATCGAACACGCGGGACTTCCCGCCGTCCGACAGTGTCGCGTTGGACGAGCTTGCCCGGTTGCTCGACGGGCTGCCGACGGCGGACATCGTCCCTGGAGTGGGCGGCCGGCAGAGGTGTAGGAGGTGCTGGTACAAGTCGTCGACGCCCTGCGTGCCGGTCGGGCAATCACACTCGCTCCCCATGCGCAGCGGCTGACAACTCAGCAGGCCGCGGAGATTCTGGGAGTGAGCAGACCGACGCTGATCAAGCTCCTAGAGACCGGACAGATCGCCTACGAACAGCCCGGTCGTCACCGCCGGGTTCGCCTGGCTGACGTCTTGGCCTACCGCGATCGGGCTCGAGAACAGCGACGCGTCGCGCTCGATGCGATGACCCGCGACGCCGTCTCCGCCGGCCTGTACGAGGCCGACGCCTCGGATTACACGAAAGCCCTCGAACAAGCCCGGCAGCGCAAGCACGGATCCTGACGGCCGGTGTACGCCGCAGTGCTGGATGCGTGCGCGCTCGTACCCGTGTCGCTAGCGGACACCTTGCTGCGCATCGCCTGACGCGGTGTGCCGCTCGAAGACTCGATCGTGCCCATGCTCACAGCGCTGCGCCGTCCTTTGGACCTCCCACAGGCCGTGGACTTGCTATCGCGGTCGCACAGTAGTCGCGAAGCCGGCATTCGCACCCCTCGGATGCTCTGGGTCAGCGCGGCCGGTACACGTCGGCACGGTGGTCGATGTGCACGACCAGGACGGCGTGGGCTTCCTCGTCGATGCGGATGAGCACTCGGTAGTCACCGCGGCGGGCGCTGCGGTATCCAGTCAGCTCGTTGGTGAGTGGCTTGCTCAACCGGGCGGGGTTGGTGGCAAGTGGACCGGTGATGAACTCGGTGATGGCGACGGCGCTTTTGCCGGGCAGCCGGTTCAGGCCCCGGTGAGCTTCGCCAGCCAGTTCGACGCTGTACGGGCCCGAGCCGGTCACTGCTCTGGCAGACCCAATTCAGCACGCAGGTCCTGGCCGCTGGTTGTCTCGCCTGCGGCGTATTCCCGCTCGGCTTCTGCGATCGACGCACGGATGTGGGGCTTGGACATCCAGTACAGCGTCTCGTGCAGCGACTCCAGGTCATCGACGGACATGAGCACTGCGGCGGCCCGGCCATGCCTGGTGATGGTGATGATCTCGTGTGTCAATTCGGCCTCGTCGACCAAGCCAGAGAGCTTGTCCTTGGCCTCACCCAGAGGCACGATTTTCATGGCTCCAGACTAGCCAGTTTATTGGCCCGTAACTAGCCTGAGTCTTAGCCGACAAACGCGATGGTTTCAGTCGGGGCTGCCGAAGGGCCACAGCAGTGTTGCGTTGGCCGATGGTGGGCAGCGTGACAGCGGCGTAGCCGGCGAGTCAGACGCTGGCTACGAGCGCGCTGAAGGCCGACGCGGACGCGGTTCTGAACAGGTTCGCCGGTGGCAATTTCGTAGCGGCCGCGTCGCAGGTTCTGCACGAAGGGTCAGGCGAACGCCATCCGCCAGCCGCTTCAGCACGAGTACGACTTCGGCGACAGCTGGCATCACGACATCACCGTCGAGCAGGTCACCCCGAGCATCGGTCGCCCGGAGCCGCGCGTCGTCGCCGGGGCACGAGCCTGCCCACCGGAAGACTGCGGCGGCACCTGAGGCTACGCTGAGCTGGTCGAGATCCTGGCCGATCCAGCGCGCGTTGAGCACGCGGACCGCCGGACCTGGGTCGGCGAGCAGTGGCATCCGGAGGCATTCGACGTGCAGAAGGCGAATGACCTGCTCGCGCTCTACGACCGGCTCACCGGACGGCACTGATGGAGGTCGATCCGCAAGACGGCCTCCAGGAGATGGCCGACCTGTGGTCGGCGCCGACCGCCGATGCGTTGCACCGGGTCCTCGTGCTCCACCCCCCGGTCCGCGAGATGGCCGACGCGTTCGAGCCGTACTCCCTGCTGAGCAAGCATCACGAGGCCGAGCCGGAGCAGACGTTGCCCACGGCAGTGCTGCTACTGACGGACGCTCGCTGGCGCAAGGGCGCGTCACACCTGGTGCGCCGGATCGCCGACGGCGGCCTGCTCGACGAGGAGCAGCTCGACCTACTCGCCCGGACCTTCCTGGTGGCAGATGACGCCGTGTACTGGACCGTCCCGGCCGACTGGTTCGCCACCGAGGGGATCGAGATCACCGTCGACTTCGCACTCGAGGAGGAGGAGGAGGAAGAAGAAGAAGAAGAAGAGGACGGGCCCGTCGTGGCCCGACGGGTGCTCGCCCCGCCGCTGCGCCGCTGGGCGGCAAGCCGCGAGCTCGCCCGGGAGCCGGCGACGTGGGCGGCGCTGCTCGCCCGCGCGCGCGAGCTGAGCGCGCGTCATGGGGCCGCGGTCGTGGCCGGGATGCTGGACCAGGCTGACGTGCTGGGCGCGGACGCGCGAGCGCTGCTCATCGAGCACGCGACCACCTGGCCCCACCACAGTGTCCGACTGCTTGCCTTCGAGCTCATCGCCGAACGCGACGGTGCCGCTACCGCACACGCGCTCGCACATGACGACCCGAATGCGAAGATTCGCGCCTGGGCGGCGACGCTGGCCCGGCGTTCGCGTGCGCCGGACGGTGACGATGTCGCCCCCGATCCTGGGCAGCCAGGGCAGGACAAAGCGGAGCCTCCGACGCTGTTCTGATCACCGGTCGGATCGGCCGGCTTCGACGTCGTCGACGTTGGCGGCGGTGCGGCTTAGGGCGACGCTGCTGAGGTTATGGCCGTTCCGTTGGAGCCGGGTCGGGCAGCGGGTTGTGCCAGCGACTCCGGGGCTCGATGAGCGAATCGGCCTCCCGTGGACCCCAGCTGCCTGGAGCGTATGTGTGGGCCCGCTCGTGATTTTCGAGAATGGGGTCGACCACTGCCCAGGCGGCTTCGACGGTGTTCTCGCGGGTGAACAGTGCACCTTCGCCGGCGAGGGCGTCGCCGAGCAGGCGTTCGTAGGGTTCCTGCTCGTCCGGCTGCGCATTGAGCAAGGAGAGCTCGCGTTGATCGCCGATGAACTCCTCGCCCGCACGCTTGACCCGGGCGGCGAGCGCGATCACCGGATGGGGTGCGAGCCGGAATCGTAGATAGTTGGCTGGGCCGTCGGCGGGTGAGGAGTCGGCGAACAGCGGCTGCGGCGGCGGCTTCAGCTCCACCACGACTTCGGTGGCGGTGGCTGCCAGGCGCTTGCCGGACCGCAGGTACCAGGGAACACCGGCCCAGCGCCAGGAGTCGATGAACAGCCGCAGGGCGCAGAAGGTCTCCACGTCGGAGTCTTTCGCCACCCCTGCCTCGTCGCGATAACCGGCGAACTGGCCGCGGACCACATCCTGGGGGGTCAGCGGTCGCATGGCCTTGAGTACGTTGAACTTCTCGCCCTGAACGGCGCCGAAACCCTGGTACGCGGGCGGCTCCATGGCGAGCAGCGCGACGACCTGGAACAGGTGGTTCTCGATCACATCGCGCAGGCAGCCGGCGGTCTCGTAGAACGCACCCCGACCCTGCACCCCGAATTGTTCGGCCAGGGTGATCTGGACGCTGGCCACGTAGTTGCGGTTCCAGATCGGCTCGAGGAAGGAGTTCGCGAAACGGAAGTAGAGGAGATTCATGATCTCCTCTTTGCCGAGGAAGTGATCGATACGGAAAATCGCAGAATCCGGGAACGCCGACCGCACGACCCGGTTGAGCTTCCGCGCCGACGCGAGGTCGCGGCCGAACGGCTTTTCGACGATGACCCGTGCGTCCTGGGTCAGCCCGGCGCCTTTGAGTCCCTCGATCACCGTCGCGAACAACGCGGGCGGCGTGGCGAGGTAGTGCGCTGGGCGGCGGGCGTCGCCCAGTTCCCTGTGCAGGGCGGTGAACGTTGCGGGGTTGCCGTAGTCGCCGTCGATGTACCGAAGCAGCGACAGCAGCCGGTCCAAAGCGGCGGGGTCGTCGATGCCTCCAGCGGAACGCGCAACGCTGTCGCGCGCGCGCTCGCGAAGCTGCTGCAGATCCCAGTTCGAGAAGGCGACACCGATCACCGGGACGTTCAGCGTGCCACGCTTCACCAGCCGGTAAAGGGCCGGAAAGATCATCTTGTGGGCGAGGTCACCCGAGGCGCCGAAGAACACGAACGCGCCGGCCTCCTGCTTGCCGGTCTCCCCGTGTTGATCCGGCGGCGAAACTGTCATGGAGCCTCCGACCTACGCGTGAGCACATCGCATCACTGGTGCCGACCGTAGGCCACTATCGTGTGCGCAGGCCAAGCCCGGACGACCGCCGGAAGGCCGCTTCGATTCCGAAGGACAGCGTGACCATGGCGGCGAAGACGGAAACTGCCGACAGGCTGCTCTTGGCGATAAGCGTCGCGAGTGCTGCGGCGCACGTTGCGGCGGCGGTTATCGAGATCCAGGCTTTGGACCCGCGCTCGCCGGCGGTCCGCGCCTCCGCTGCGTTAACAACGGCGAAGATGACAAGGAAGCCCGCGCTTCCCATGGTGGAAATGCTGTCGAGGTTCAACAGGTTCGCCAGGGCGATCGTGGAACCGGCGGTGATGAGCAGCCCTTCGAGCGGCTGGTTCCAGATGGGCCGCTCCAGTTCGACCGGCAGCTCTCGTGACTTCGCGATCGTGTAGGTCATGCGGGCAGATCCGTAGAGCGTGGCGTTGATCGCCGACGCGGTCGAGAGCATCGCCGCCAGGCCGATCAGGGTGAACCCGGCCGCCCCGAGTGCCGGGCGGGCCGCCTCAGCCAGCGCGTAGTCGCGGGCGTGTACCAGCGCCGATACCGGCAGCGCTCCCACCGAGACAACAGCGACGAGCACGTACAACACGATCACGAACACGACGCAGATGTAGTACGCCCGGGTCAGCGTGCGGCCGGGATCGGCGACGTCCTCGGCGGCGTTCGCGATGAGCTCGAAACCCTCATAGGCCAAAAAGATGACCATGCCGCCCGCGATCAGCGAGACGGGAGAGGCCCACTGTTCTGGGGCGAGGCGTGACGCCGAGATTCCACCCAGGCCCACGGCGACGAACAGCAGCAGAATGGTGAGCTTGATCCCCACGACGTACCGCTCTGCTCGAGCCACCGTCGATGCGCCCGCGACATTCAGGACGGTGATGAGTAGAACTATTGCGGTGAGGAAGGCGTGTTTCCCAAGGTTGCGCGTGGAAGCTGGTAGGAAGCTCGCCGCATAGCTGCCGAACGCCTCCGAATACAAGGCGAGCATGACGATGTAGCTCAGCCACAGCAGCACGTTGATCCCACCGGCGAACAATCCGGTGCCGAAGGCACGGTTGACGAAGGTCACGGTGCCGCCGCGGCTGGGATAGGACCTGGACAGCAGCGAGTACGACCTTGCGGTCAGCAGCGCCACCAACCCTGACAACAGGAACGCGATTGGCGCGCCGCCTTTGGCGATCTGCACCGAGAGCCCGAGGACCGCGAAGATGCCTCCACCGACCATCCCACCGACGCCGATGGCGACAACGCCCCACAGCCCGATGGGTCCGGAGCTACGCGGCCGAGGTTTGGCCACCGTCAGCTCACGTCGCGATCCGGCAGTTCCGGGCGGTCGGCAGACAGCTGTTCACGTCGTAACACGCTAGCGGTCGACCGAGCGTGGCATCTGATCGCACGGGTCTGCGAGCCGGGCCGGGTACGGAAGCTCTCGTGCACAACTGTCGTTGTGGAGGAGAAGCCGATCTGCGGGTTCTCTGTAGAACCCAGTACGGTCCACCTACCCGGTCGCCGGGTGTCGCGCATTATCGCGTGCGACACCGGTCCAGGCGCATCGAAGGATTTGCGGTGCATAGCTCATACGCCTGCTCCTGAACGCCTACGGGGTCGCGACGATCGACGATCGACGATCGGGACCATCGCCAGGATCGCGCGGCCGTGGTGCACGCACCCCGCCGGTGCCCGAGGTCGTCTGACGCGCACGCCCGCATCTGAGCTTCCTGAGATCTGAAAGAGGCAGCCATGAAAGTGCTCGTGACCGTGCTCATCATCGTCCTTGTCATCGGCGTCGTGGAGAATCGCGGTCACATCGTCGGCATGACGGGAGACGGCGTCAACGATGCTTCACCCTTCGCTGGACCGGCAGGCTGCTCACCTGGCGCGCGGATGAGCTCGGGCGCGGTGGTGGGTCTGCCTGAGCAGATACGCGCGTGCCTTTTCGACCTTGATGGCGTCCTCACCGAAACGGCCAAGTCCATGCCGCGGCGTGGAGAGAGATGTTCGACGCCTTCCTCCAGGTCCGGTCCGAGAAGTATGGCGGGCCCGTCATCGCGTTCGACCTGCTGGCCGACTCCGACACCTACGTCGACGGCAAGACGCGGGCCGATGGAACCCGCTCGTTTCTCGTGACTGACCTGGCCGAGTTGCTGGAGCGGCGATGATTCGGCACGCCGCCTACCCGGTCGAACCGTGGCAGCTGAGTGAGACCCAGCTCGATCTCGCTGTGCTGGGCCAGAGCGAGTCGTTGTTCGCGCTGTCCAACGGGCACATCGGCTGGCGGGGCAACCTCGACGAGGGGGATCCTCACGGCCTGCCTGGTTCGTACCTCAACGGCGTCTACGAGTCCCGCCCGCTGCCCTACGCCGAGGCCGGCTACGGCTACCCCGAGGACGGCCAGACGGCGATCAACGTCACCGACGCCAAGCTGATCCGCCTCCTGGTCGACGATCAGCCCTTTGATGTCCGCGATGGCGAGCTACACGCTCACGAACGCGTCCTGGACTTCCGTACCGGCTTGCTGCACCGCCAGGTCGAGTGGACGTCGCAGGGTGGCCGTGGTGTGCGGGTGCGGTCCACGCGGCTGGTGTCACTGGTCCAGCGTTCGGTTGCGGCGATCTGCTACGAGGTCGAGCCGCTGGAGTCTGCGCTGCGCGTGGTGGTCCAGTCCGAGATGGTGGCGAATGAGGTCCTGCCCCCAACGGGCGGCGACCCACGGGTATCGGCTGTGCTGAAGGCGCCGTTACGCAACGTCTCCCACACCGCTCGTGACGCAGGCGCGTCATTGCTGCACTGCACAGCCATCAGCGACCTGCGGGTCGCCGCCGCGATGGAACACCTCATCGAGGGTCCGCCTGCTGTCCAGGTCTCGGCGGAGAGTTTCCCTGATCTTGCCCGGGTGACCATCACAGCCAGCCTTGAACCTGGCCAGCTGCTGCGCGTGTACAAGTTCGTCGCCTACGGCTGGTCCGCCATTCGCTCGGAACCGGCGGTGAGAGACCAGGTGGACGCCGCCCTCACCGCTGCCTACCGGACCGGCTGGGACGGCCTCATCGCCGAGCAGCGCGCCTACCTCGACGACTTCTGGGGTCGTGCGGATGTCGAGGTCGAGGGGGACCCAGAAATCCAGCAGGCGGTTCGCTTCGCGCTGTTCCACATCCTGCAGGCCGGGGCCCGGGCGGAGGGTCGGGCCATCCCAGCCAAGGGACTGACCGGGCCCGGCTACGACGGTCACGCGTTCTGGGACACCGAAACTTTTGTCCTGCCCGTGCTCACGTACACGGCGCCGAAAGCCGCGGCCGATGCCCTGCGATGGCGCCACAGCACCCTAGCGACGGCCGCCGGCCGTGCCCGTCAGCTTGGTCTCAAGGGTGTGGTCTTCCCCTGGCGCACCATCACCGGCGCCGAGTGCTCCGGCTACTGGCCGGCCGGGACCGCCGCGTTCCACGTCGGAGCCGATATCGCCAACGCAGTAGTGCGCTATGTCAAGGTCACCGGAGACGATACGTTCGAACGCGGAGTCGGCTTGGAGCTACTCGTCGAAACTGCCCGGCTGTGGCACTCGCTCGGCTACTTCGGCCCTCATGGTCGGTTCCGGATCGACGGGGTCACCGGCCCCGACGAGTACTCCGCGGTAGCCGACAACAACGTCTACACAAACCTCATGGCCCAGCACAATCTTCGTTCCGCTGCAGACGCCGCCGAACGTCACCCCCGCGAGGCCCGCCAGCTCTCCGTCGACCATCATGAGATGGCTGCCTGGCGGGCCGCGGCAAGCGCCATGTTCATCCCCTACGACGAGTCCCTTGCCATCCATCCACAATCGGAGGGCTTCACCGATCACGAAGTCTGGGACTTCGAGGCCACCTCGCCCGAGCAGTACCCGCTACTGCTCCATTTCCCGTACTTCGACCTCTACCGCAAACAGGTGGTCAAACAACCGGACCTGGTGCTCGCCATGCACCTACGCAGCGACGCGTTCACCGACGAACAGAAGGCCCGCAACTTCGCCTACTACGAAGCCCTGACCGTGCGCGACTCATCCCTTTCGGCCTGCACCAACGCGGTGATGGCCGCCGAGGTCGGGCATCTTGGCCTGGCGTACGACTACCTGGCCGAGACCGCCCTCATGGACCTCGACGATCTACAGCACAACACGCGCAGCGGCTTGCACCTCGCGTCCTTGGCGGGCACCTGGATTGCCCTGGTGGCCGGACTTGCCGGCCTGCGCGAAAGTCCGGCGGGCCTCAGCTTCGCGCCCCGGCTACCCGCGGAGATCACCCGGCTGGTCATCACGCTTTCGGCGCAGGATCGAAGACTTCGCATCGAGGTCACGCCGGACACCACGACCTACCACCTCGTCGCCGGCGAGCCACTCACAGTCCTTCACGACCGCCAGCCAATCAGCGTGTCGACGGATCGCCCAGCGCACCTGCCAACGCGGAAAACGACGTCCAGCGACCCTCCCCGCCAGCCGCGCGGCCGGGAACCATGGCGTCACCGGCAGCCACCTGATCGGGAACTGGACAGCGACCCGCATCGCCCCTAACCCCGGCGGTAGCGGCGAACGGCCAGCGTAGCGAAGACGCCGAGCAGACCGACGCTCCACACGACGGTCCACAGCAGGTTCCGGGCGATCGGGCCGCCTTGGGTGAGCGCCCGGACGGTGTTGGCGGCCCGGGTGATCGGTTGGACCTTCGCGAACGCCTGGAGCCACCCCGGCATCGACGCGATAGGCGTGAACACCGAACTGGCAAATACCAGCGGGAAAACGGGAAGAAAGCCGGCCAGCTGTGCCGTCTCCGGGTCGCTGACCGTCAGGCCGACCAGCGCAAATGCCCATGAAAGCGCGTAGCCCAGCAGCAGGGCAACGCCTACGGCACCCAGACCGGGCAGGAATCCGTTGTGGAACCGGAAACCGACCAGCTCGCCGACAAGAATCATCAGCACGACGACGAAGACGTTGCGTACCAGGTCCGCGAGTGTCCGGCCGGCCAGGACGGCGGAGCGCGCCATGGGCAGGGAACGGAAACGATCGATGATCCCGGTGCTCAAGTCCTGCGACAGGCCGACTGCCGTCGTGGTGGCCCCGAAAACGACCGTCTGCACGATGATCCCGGGGATCAGGTAGTCCACGTACGACGAGCCCGAGACTCGGATCGCCCCGCCGAAGACGTAGCGAAACAGCAGCACGAACATGACGGGCTGGATGGTCGCGAAAACCAGCAACTGCGGAGTTCGCGTGATGCGAATGAGGTTGCGCTTCGCCACCAGAAGCGAATCGGTCACGATTGCTGAGAGCGGCAGTCTCGTGGGGTGCACCGCGTGGCCACGCCGGTCGTCACGTGGTTCGATCGCGGTGACCCGGTCGGGAGCCGGCAGCAGCTCCAGCGGCGCGCCCGGTGTCTGCTCCTCGCTCGCCGGGTGTCCGGTCAACGACAGGAATACGTCATCCAGCGAGGGCCGTCGCAGGCCCAGCTCGCCCGGGGTGATCCCGGCTTCCCGCAGCAGCAGCGCGGCGGTCATCAGGTCGGAAACGGAGTGGGTGACCGGAATCGACAGCGCCGAGCGCTCAGCATCGGAACCGATGGTGACGTGCCCGATGCCGGACAGGAGATCGACGGTGCGCTCGAGTTCAGCGGGGGCGACTTCGAGTTCGAGCAAGTCCGCACCCAGCCGGGACTTGAGCTCGTCGGGGGTGCCACTGGCAATGAGCCGGCCGTGGTCTATGACCACGATGTGATCGGCCAGCTGATCGGCTTCTTCCAGATACTGGGTGGTGAGCAAAACGGTGGTCCCTTGCGCCACCAGGTCGCGGATGAACTGCCACAAATCTGAGCGGGTTCGCGGGTCCAGACCGGTGGTCGGCTCGTCGAGGATGAGTACCTGGGGTTGACCGACCAGACTCGCGCCCAGGTCCAAGCGGCGCCGCATGCCGCCGGAGTAGGTCTTCACCTGTCGGTCGGCCGCCTCGACGAGTCCCAGTCGCTCCAGCGCCTCGTCCGCGCGCTGCTTTGCCAGCCGCGGGCCAAGCCGGTACAAGCGGCCCACCAGGACGAGATTCTCCCGCCCGGTCAGGGATTCGTCGACGGCGGCAAACTGCCCGGCAAGGCCGATCAATGAACGTACGGCGGTGGGATCCGCGCGTACGTCAACGCCTGCTACGGCCGCTCTTCCCACATCCGGCGCCAGCAAAGTTGACAGGATCTTGACAAGGGTTGTCTTTCCGGATCCGTTCGGTCCGAGCAGACCCTGAACGGTGCCGGTGGCCACGACGAGGTCGACACCGACGAGCGCCCTCGTGCTGCCGAAGGACTTGCTGATGCCCGTCGCCTCGATGGCGATGGCTGGAACGGTTGTGGACACGTGTAGCTGCCATTCTTCTGCGCCGGGTCACGCCGTCGGCCGGCGGCGCGTCGTCTGTGCGACGACGCTGGGCTCGACGCCGTCAAATGACCCTAGTCTCGCTTGTTCGCAGGCTGTTCGGTGAGGACGCCATCGAGGTCGAAAAGGCACGCGCTTATCTGCTCGGGGAAGGGCGATGGGAAGGACTTTGGGCACTCGCGGCCGTTGGTGAAAGGTGACAATGTCCGCGGTAAGCAACTCAACATGGAGGTTGGATGAAGGCTCTCGTCTATCAGGGTCCCGGTAACAAAAGCTGGGATAGCGTTCCGGATCCGCGGATAGTCGATGAGACAGACGCCATCGTCAGAGTTGATGTCACCACCATCTGTGGCACTGATCTTCATATCCTCAAGGGCGATCTGCCCGACACTGCCCACGGGCGAGTTCTCGGCCATGAGGCCGTAGGCACGGTTGAGGCTGTGGGCAAGGCGGTCACCTCAGTCACGCCGGGTGACAGGGTGCTGGTCTCCTGTGTGAGCGCGTGTGGACGCTGCCGCTACTGCCGCGAAAGCGTCTTTGGCCAGTGTCTCGGTGGTGGGGGCTGGATCCTCGGTTACAAGATCGACGGAACCCAGGCCGAATACGTTCGCGTCCCCTTCGCGGACACATCCACCTATGTCGTGCCTGCCGAGACGGACGACGAGGCGGCACTGATGCTCGCCGACATTCTGCCGACCGCGTACGAGGTCGGCGTGATCAACGGCCATGTTCGCCCAGGAGACACGGTCGCCGTTGTCGGCGCCGGCCCGATCGGCTTGTCTGCGATCCTTGCCGCCCAGCTCTACGGCCCGGCGCACATCGTCGCCATTGACCTAGCCGATACGAGGCTGGAAGCAGCCAGGAGATTCGGAGCCGACGTCACTATCAACCCGTCTCAAGAGGACGTAGCCGAACGCCTCGCCGGCATCACCGATGGGCTGGGCGCCGACGTTGCCATCGAAGCCGTCGGCGTCCCTGACACTTTCGAGATGTGCTGCCGTCTGATACGAGCCGGCGGCCACGTCGCAAACGTGGGCGTCCATGGCGAGCCGGCAACGCTTCACCTGGAAGACATCTGGACCCGCAACGTCACCATCACCACTGGACTGGTCGACACCTGGTCCACTCCGACACTGCTGAAGCTTGTCCGCTCCGGGCAACTCACGCCCGAGAAATTTGTCACCCACCGCTTCGGACTTGCAGAGATCCTCGACGCCTACGACGTTTTCGGTCGGTCCGCTGAGACCGGCGCCCTCAAAGTCACGTTGAATCGTTAAGGGAGCAGCTCAGAGGCAGTCGCCGTAGACATCCTGACGCCGTTGCGGTGCAGATGACTCTCGAGATCGCAGATCGAGCGGTAGCGCTGCGTCCAGACCGTCTTCTCATCGACGGTCAATGCGCCACGGGCCGAGTCGATCGGCTGTGTTCGGTACACCAGGCGCAGCGCAGGCGGTCGTCAGTTCCGGGGTGATCGTTGTGGTGGCTTCTGATTTCTATGCCGTAGGGACATTCGCTGTTGTCGTGGTAGACGGGGTCGCCCGGGTCGGTGTCGGTGTGGAACGCGGCGACCTTCGTCGAGGACGGCCCGCCGGAGTAGTCCTGCGCGGCCAACGGCATCCGCTCGTCCAAAGCGACAGTGTTCTTGGGCGGATCGATGATCCGGTATGCGAAGAGTTTGATTCTGTCGCTGACGAGTGCCCAGATGATGGCGTAGCCCCAGACGAACGCGGCCCAGCCCCATCCCAGCGGGTGCATGAACAGCCCATACACGGCGATGAGGGTGGCGATAACTTGCGTGCCAACTACCGCGAGCACCAAGACCCGGGCCGGGCGGATGGACCAGAACGGTCCGCGGGTACGGGTCAGGAAGATCGTGAGATGCCCGGCGACGGAAAGTAACAAATACATCAGGGTTTGCAGCCGTGGGCGCCCGAGGTCGAAGACGCGGTCTCCGAGATAGAAGAGCAAGAAGGCGGCGATCGGGCCGACGACACCCAGGACGGTGGAGATGCCCAAGACGAGACGCATGTTCCAGGCTTCTGGCTCATCGCGATAGTGGACGTTGTCGTAGGCGATGGACAGGATCGCGCCATCGTTGAGCAGCGCCAGTATCACGATCATGATCGCGGTGACGGGATAGAAGTTGAACACGAGGATGGCGAGGGTGACGAACAGCAGCACCCGCAGCGTCTCGGCGATGCGGTACATCGCGTAGCTGTTCATTCGTTGGAAGATCTTGCGGCTTTCCTTGATCGCGTCGATGATCACCGACAGTCCCGGGCTCAGCAACACGATCGCCGCGGCCGCGCGAGCGGCATCGGTCGCGTCCGAGACGGCAATGCCGCAGTCTGCCTTCTTCAGGGCAGGGGCGTCGTTGACGCCATCACCGGTCATCCCCACGATGTGGCCGCGCTGCTGCAAGACGTCGACGATGTGGTACTTGTGCTCGGGAAACACCTGCGCGAACCCGTCGGCGGTTTCCATCGACTCGGCGACCGCCGCTGTTTCCTGCTTCTTCACCTCACCCAGGCCGTCGGCGTCAAGAATGTTCGTGCCCAGGCCGACCTTTGCTGCGGTCTCCTTCGCGATCGCCAGCGCGTCGCCGGTGACCATCTTCACCATGACGCCCATCTCTCGGGCCGTGGCAATGGTGGTCTTCGCGTCTTCGCGGGGCGGGTCGAACAGCGGCAGCACACCCAGGAACTGCCAACCGCTGTCGGCATCGGCGCGGGCCACCCCGAGGGAGCGGAAGCCTCGCGCGGCGAAGTCGTTCACCGCCGCATCCACTGCGGACTTGATCTTCGCGGTATTCGCTGTCAGAGCAAGGACGACCTGGGGGGCGCCTTTGCAGACCTTGAACGTCGACCCGGCGGTGGCGGTGACGGTGGCTTCGGTGCGTTTATCCACCGGGTTGAACGGCTCGAAGTGGGTGATCCGGTAGTCCTGCAGCGCGTTCTTGTCGCTGAGCCCGCCCAGGACGGCGAGATCGATGGGGTCGTCGTTGTCAGCGCGGGAGGCCAATGCTCCGGCGAGGATCACCTCGCCGGCGTTGACCCCTGTGACGCTGAAGGGCTCGCCGAGGGTCAGTGAATTCTGGGTCAGGGTGCCGGTCTTGTCTGCGCACAGAACGTCCACGCCCGCAAGTTCCTCAATGGCCACCAGCTTGCTGACGATGGCCTTTTTCGTGGCCAGCAGTCGTGCTCCGACGGCCATCGTCACCGACAGCACGGTGGGCATGGCGACCGGGATCGCGGCGACGGTGAGCACGAGCGCGAACTCGAGGGTGGTCAGGATCGGATCGCCCCGCAGCAGCGACGCGAGCACGATGACGGCGACGAACGCGAAGGCCAGGATGATGAGGTAGTTGCCGATCTTCAGGACGGCCTTTTGGAAGTGGCTGACGGTATGGGCGTCCGCTACCAGTTCGGCGGTCTTGCCGAAGTAGGTGCGGGTGCCGGTGGCGTAGACCAAGGCGCCGATCTCCCCCCGGCGGATGATCGATCCGGAATACACGGCAGCACCGGGTGCGCACGTTACGGGCAACGATTCGCCGGTGAGGGCGGACTGGTCGACCTCGATCTCATCGCCGTCGAACAGCCGAGCGTCAGCGGGGACGATGTCACCCAGCCGAAGCCGGATCACGTCCCCAGGCACCAGGTCACGCGAAGGCGGAGTGACCCATTTTCCGTCACGTTTGACGCGGGCATTGATGGCGAGCTTGGCCTTCAGCGCATCGATGGCGCTCCCAGCTTGGCGCTCTTCGGTGTAACCGACGACCGCATTGGCCAACAGCAAAACCAGAATGATGAAGAAGTCGGGCCAGTGCCCGACCGCACCGGACAGGATGACCGCGACTTCGATCATCCACGGGATCGGGCCCCAGAAGTACGACAGGAACGTCAGTAGCTCGCTGGTCTTGTGCTCGGCGATCTCGTTGGGGCCGTACTGCGCCAGGCGCTTGGCCGCTTCGATCTGGGTAAGCCCGTCCGGTGAGCTCCCCAGCTGCTGCTGGACCTCTGCGATCGGCAGCGACTTCAAGTCGCGCTTCGGGTCAGGAGTCGCCGACTTGGTCGGCCTGGATTTGGTGGTGTCAGTGCTCATGATGGTGGGCTCCAGGTCCAGTTACGGATTTCTGGGAGGTCCTGGCCGTGTTTGTTGATGTAGAGGTCGTGTTCGACGAGCTTGTCGGCCATCGTCTGATTCAGGTAGTCCGCGGTGGCGCCGAGCTGCGGCAGCCGTTCGATGACGTCCTGGACGAGGTGGTAGCGGTCGAGCCGGTTCTGGACGCGTATGTCGAAGGGTGTGGTGATGGTGCCTTCTTCGTTGTAGCCGCGCACATGCAGGTTGCGGTTGGTGCGCCGGTAGGTCAGCCGGTGGATCAGCCAGGGGTAACCGTGGAAAGCGAAGATGATGTGCTTGTCGGTGGTGAACAGGGAGTCGTAGTCGCGATCGCTGAGCCCATGCGGGTGTTCGGTGTCGGGCTCGAGCTTCATCAGGTCCACGACGTTGACGACGCGGATCTTCAACTGCGGCAGGTGTTCACGCAGGATTGACACGGCGGCAAGCACTTCGAGGGTGGGAGTGTCACCACAACAGGCCATCACCACGTCGGGTTCGGCGCCGCGGTCGTTGCCGGCCCATTCCCAAATCCCGATGCCTTCGGTGCAATGCACCTGCGCCTGCTCCATGCTCAGCCACTGCGGCATCGGATGCTTGCCGGCGACGATGACGTTCACGTAGTGCCGGCTGCGCAGGCAGTGATCGGCGACCGAGAGCAGGCAGTTGGCATCCGGGGGCAGATAGACCCGGACGATGTCGGCTTTCTTGTTCACGACATGGTCGAGGAAACCCGGGTCCTGGTGGGTGAACCCGTTGTGGTCCTGCTGCCACACATGCGAGGCCAGCAGATAGTTCAGCGAGGCGATGTCACGCCGCCAGGGCAGCGCCTTGGTGACCTTGAGCCACTTGGCGTGCTGGTTGAACATCGAGTCGACGATGTGGATGAACGCCTCATAGCAGTTGAACAGCCCGTGCCGCCCGGTCAGCAGATAGCCCTCCAGCCAACCCTCGGACTGGTGCTCACTGAGCATCGAATCCAGCACCCGCCCCTCGGGAGCGAGGAACTCGTCGCCGTCGACGGTGCGGGCCTCCCATTGCCGGTCGGTGACCTCGAACACCGCACCCAGCAGATTCGACAGCGTCTCGTCCGGGCCGAAGATCCGGAAATTGCGCTGCTCGCCGTTGAGGGTCACCACATCGCGCAGGAACTCGCCGAGCACCCGCGTGTCCTGCGCCTGCACCGCGCCGGGGGTGGGGACGGCGACGGCATGGATCCGGAAGTCGGGCATGTGCAGATCCCGCAGCAGCAGCCCGCCGTTGGTGTGCGGGTTGGCCCCCATCCGCCGCTCACCCGTGGGGGTGAGCGCGGCCAGGTCGGCCAGCAGCCGCCCGTCGGTATCGAAAAGCTCCTCTGGTTTGTAGCTGCGCATCCAGCTGTCGAGCTGCTCGACATGACCCGGATGGTCCTCGTCGACCAGCAGCGGCACCTGGTGGGCGCGGAACGTGCCCTCTATCTGCAGCCCGTCGACCACTTTCGGTCCGGTCCAGCCCTTCGGGGAGCGCAGCACGATCATCGGCCACCTTGGCCTGGTCGCGATACCGCCGCTGCGGGCACCGGCCTGGATGGTGCGGATGGCCCCGATCGTCTCCTCCAGCACGGCGGCCATCAGTTCGTGCATTGTCTCGGGGTCATCACCCTCGACGAAATACGGCTCCCAGCCGCAGCCCCGCAGGAACTGATCCAGCTCCTCATGCTCGACGCGGGCCAGCACAGTCGGGTTGCTGATCTTGTAACCGTTCAGGTGCAGGATCGGCAACACCGCACCGTCGCTGATCGGGTTCAAGAACTTGGTGGAGTGCCAGGCCGTCGCCAGCGGCCCGGTCTCCGCCTCACCATCACCAATCACACACGCCACGATCAGCTCAGGATTGTCAAACGCCGCCCCGAAAGCGTGACTGAGCGAATAGCCGAGTTCCCCACCCTCGTGGATCGAACCCGGAGTCGTCGGCGCGACATGACTGGAAATCCCGCCCGGGAAGGAGAACTGCGTGAACAGCCTCTTCAACCCGGCCTCATCCTGACTGACGTCGGGATAGATCTCGCTGTAGGAGCCCTCCAGATAGGTGTTCGCGACGAGGGCTGGACCACCGTGCCCCGGACCCGCGACATAGAACATGTCGAGCCCATATTTCTTGATGACCCGGTTCAAATGCACGTAGATGAAGTTCTGGCCGGGGGTCGTGCCCCAGTGACCGACGACCAGCGGCTTGATGTCGCCGAGGGTCAGGGGACGCTTGAGCAAAGGATTGTCATAAAGGTAGATCTGGCCCACCGACAGGTAGTTCGCCGCCCGCCAATAGGCGTCCATCTTGTGGAGCAGGTCAGGCTCCAGGACTGGGGGCTGCATGCGTACCGATCTCCTTCTTCAACCGGATGAATGGGCTGGCAGCCCGGGCGCCGGCTCTGCCGCGGGTCGCGTGATGGTCGTGCCGGCCTCACCGGCGAGCAGGGCGGGCACGTCGACCAGAGCGCCGATGGTGGCTGGTTGCCCCGTCACGAGAACAAATCGCGAGCAGGCTTGAACCTTGGGTCGCATCGATCCGGCGGGAAAATGCATACGGGTCAGCTCATGCAGATCGATCCGCCGCAACTCGACGGCCTCTGGGGTACCGAAGTCCTTCATGACCGCAGCGACATCGGTGAGTATCAGCAGTCGGTCCGCGTGGACAGTGATAGCGAGCAACGCGGCAACATCGTCCTTGTCGACGACCGCCTCCACGCCGGACAGCTGACCGTTGCTGCCCTCCACGACGGGAGCTCCTCCCCCGCCGGCACAGATCACTACCGTCTTGGCTTGGAGCAGGCTGCAGATCGAATCCTGCTCGACAACGCGACGGGCCTGCCGCGACGGGACGACGCGGCGCCAGCGGGCGCCGTCCAGGGCGATGTTCCAGCCGTGGCGCTCGGCCAATTCGCGGGCGCGTTCGGCGCTGTAGCCGGTGCCGACGAACTTCGTGGGTGCGGCGAAGCCGGGGTCAGCGGAATCGACGAGAGTCTGGGTGACCAGGCTCAGGATGGGTTTCGTGACACCGGCGTTGCGCAGCGACTGGGCTAGCCAATAGCCGATCATCCCCTGCGTTTGCGCGACCAGATCATCCAGCGGATAGGGACGCGAGAGCGCTGCGTCGCTCTCGCTCTCCAGGGCCAGCATCCCCACCTGCGGCCCGTCTCCGTGGCAGATCAGCAACTCGTGCTCCAACGCCAGCGGAGCCAGTGCGTTTGCGGCCGCCTGAATGTGGCGCAGCTGAATGCGGGCGTCGGGCTTCTCACCGCGTCGCAGGAGAGCATTACCTCCGAGGGCGATGACGATGCGCACGTCACGCCTCCCGGTAAAGGGCGGAAACGAGGACCGCCTTGATGGTCGGCATGCGATCCGCGGCCAGGTCGAAAACGACCGACGCGGGCGACTCGAATGCCTCGCCCGTCACCTCCGCGCCTTCGAGCCCGTCACCCCTTTGATCGTGCTGATCGCCCGGCTGCCCGTGTAGGGACGAACGACCCAGCCGGAAAGGACAATGCGACATCACGGCATTGCGTTGGCTGATCCCGGCCAACGAGCAGCCGGGAATGTCAACAAACCGCCGAGGCCTCACGAGGGGATCCCCCAAGAGAGTTCACCGCAATGAGTTCGGCTGCGAACGGTGGTCCGTGACTCCTCGATCGAGTCCAGCAGAACCCGGCTGGCGCCGGGAAGGTCTGTGCCGTCGTGCTGTGCCTGGCGGGACAGCTCGGCATGCGCGTCTTCGGGCAGCAATCCGCGGTCGATCAGGACACCGACCGCTCGGTTGACGGCCGAAAGGTCATCCATCGAACTCGTCAAACCGCCCGCTGTCGCGTCGATCTCCAGATGCAGATGCTCGTCGATGAGGAGGGGGAGAAGCGGGTCCAGCCAGCCCTGGAGGTCATCGGCGAGCACAAGGAACGCTCCCGCCTCACGGGCTTGGAAGAGCACGATGTCGCCGGGCTCCGCGAGCGATCGAGGCACCGCCAAGGAGGCAAGCACGGGGCCAACTCCCCCGCTGCGAATCCCGATCGTCACCGGCGCATCCGACCCGGCTACCCCAACCCAGACCGAAACCGACATGCAGGACGGAACCGCCGCCGCCACACTGCTGCCGAGTTCGGTGAGACCCGTTACGAGCCGATCGGCGTCGTCGGGTTCGTCGCAGAGAAGTTGGAGCTGGCGCGCTATCCCCGCGGTGTCCTTCACCGGCGCACTCCTGACGGGGTGCATGGTGCTCGAGCCCCTTCCGCATGGCCTGCGAAGCACTCGACAAACCCATCGGGTACTGGCTTTCGCCCAGAGTTGGCATGTGCCGCAGACGTCCGGAGCGGGGGCTGTACACACTTCCGGCCCCGCACGTCACACAACTGCGGATTGCTGCCCATCCGCTTGCTCCAGCGTACGCCCTCCTCGCGGCACGACCTCCCGTCAGGAGTCCGTGCAGGCGAAGGTCAGCCGGTGTCGGGGGCGTGGCCGCCGGCTGCATTTCGAGCGCGAGCCCGGCGTACGGCTTCGTCCACCAAAATTCTCGACACTTCGGCGAGCTTGATGTGCTCGGCCTGGCTCCTGGCTCGCAGTCGCTCGAACGCTTCCTCGGGGCCCGCGCCGGTCCGGCTCATGATGACTCCGAGCGCCTGGTCGATGACCGCCCGGCTGGTCAGAGCTTCTTGGAGCTGGCCTGCCAAGAGTTGCGACTGAGCCAGCACCTGAGCGTTGTGGACGGAGACCGCCGCCGGGCGGGCGAACGACTCACCCATCCTCACGGAGGAAGTACCGAATGCGTCCTTCGGATGCGCATACACGTTCAGCGCTCCGGCCACCCGGTCCGGCAATAGCAAGGGCAGCGACAACACGCTGTGGACGCCCATCCGGCCGACCCGGGGGCCGAATCGTGGCCATCGCGCCTCGCCGCCGAGCGAACCGGAAGTTTGGGTCTTCCCCGTCTCGACGGCAAGCAGGCATGGCCCTTCCCCGAGCCGGTACTGAACCTCGTCGATGGCACGCACGAATTCGGCACTGGCCACGACCGTTTGAGGCCCGCCGACTTCCAGCATGGTCAGGCCCGCGCCTTCGGCCCCCGGGATCGCCTCCACCGCGAACTCGGCGATAAGTACCAGCGTCTCGCGCAGCGGACGGTGGCCGGTCAGCAACCCGGCCAGGCCTTCGAGGCTGGAGGCCAGATGCGCCTCTTCCATGCGAACCTCACCTCGAGACGGTCGGACGACCATCTTTCCCTCCAAGGTAGACCCTGGAGATGAGCGTTCACCGGGCTACCCGAAGCGCGCACCCAGCTCGCCGACGTACGGTGGTGATGCTGAGTAACAGCCGACCCGGGCCATGCCCGCTGCGCGCACGCGCCGCGCCATGGGAGTACCACTCATCGCCGGGCAGCCCGGTGAACGCCGTTCTTCCGGAGCCTCATGCTTGCCCGTCACGTACGCGATTGTGACCACGCTCGCCGGCTGCGCAATGAATCAGGCGGCGCATGAGCAGCTGGCACCGCGCCGGGCCCCCAGTCGAAACTCCAACAGACGGCCGGGTTCGCAAGCCTGCGCCTCCACCTCCGCCGAAATGGCGTGCGTGGCTGCTCCCGATCGGCATCGCCGTGACGGTCTTCCTGCTCTTTCGGCCGACGTCCAGCGCGACGACCAAGAGCCTCTCCTACACCGACTTCGTCAACCAGGTGACCGCGGACAAGGTCGCGACGGCGGCGATCGACCCGACTGGGGCGGTCAGCGGCAAGCTGAGCAACGGTACGGCCTATTCATCTCGGATTCCCACCGCACTGAACAACAACGCCCTCTCGCCCCTCCTGGTAGGACACAAGGTCCAGGTCACCGGGACCAACCCGAGCACGACGTCGATACTCAGCGTGCTGATCTCACTGCTGCCGCTGCTGCTGATTGTCGCGATCTTCATCTACATCGGCCGGCGGAGCAAAAAGCAGCTCTCCGGCGGGCTCGGCGGAATGATGGGCATCGGCAAGTCCAAGGCGAAGGTCTACGACGAGGACCGGCCCACCACCCGATTCGCCGACATCGCCGGCTACGAAGGGTCCAAAGCAGAAGTGATGGAGGTCGTCGACTTCCTCGCCTACCCCGACCGGTATGCCGCAGCGGGCGCCGTCGGCCCCAAAGGTGTGCTCATGGTCGGGCCGCCGGGAACCGGAAAAACCTTGCTGGCACGGGCGGTAGCGGGCGAAGCGGGGGTCCCGTTCTTTGCCCTCAGCGGATCAAGCTTCGTCGAGATGTTCGTCGGGGTGGGCGCGGCAAGGGTGCGGGACCTTTTCAGCGACGCCCGAAAGAGTGCTCCGTCGATCATCTTCATCGACGAGATCGACGCCATCGGTGGGCGTCGCGGTCCGGGCGGCTTCGGGTCCAACGACGAGCGAGAGCAGACCCTCAACCAACTCCTTTCAGACATGGACGGTTTCGAACCGGGCGCCCGGATCGTCGTCATGGCAGCAACCAACCGAGCGGAGATCTTGGACGCGGCGCTGCTGCGGCCCGGCCGCTTTGACCGGACGGTGGAAATCCCGCTGCCGAACCAGAAGGAGCGATCGGCGATTCTCGCCATCCACGGCCGCGGCAAGCACCTCAGGCCCGACGTCGACCTCGACGCCGTGTCCCGCGGCACCCCGGGCTTTTCTGGGGCGGACCTCGCCAACCTGATGAACGAAGCCGCCATCAACGCCGTACGGGCCCATCGGGGACTGCTCACTCCCGATGACTTCGACGCCGCCCGAGATCGCCTCCTGATCGGCCGCCGTGACGCCTCCAACGCGCTGCTACCGGAGGAGAAAGACGCGGTGGCGGTTCACGAAGCCGGGCATGCGCTTGTCGCCGCCATGTCCGAGCACGCCGACCCCGTCGCGAAGGTCACGATCCTCCCCCGCGGAGCCGCGCTGGGCGTCACCGAACAGCTCCCGGAATCAGAACGCCATCTCTATCCCGAGAGCTACCTCACCGACACGCTCGCGGTAAGGCTCGGTGGTCGGGCTGCCGAAATCATCGTCCTCGGAGAGCCCTCTACCGGCGCCTCCAACGACCTCGCGGGAGCGACGGAACTTGCGACCAGGATGGTCCGTGAGTGGGGATTCTCCGCCAAAGTCGGACCGATCAGCTACGGCCCGGAGGGACCCAGCCGCGACAACCCCTTCGCCGGCCGCCCCTACGCCGAGGAGACCCAGCGCGCCATCGACCAGGAAGTCGCGCGCCTGCTGCGCGAAGCCGAGACCCGGGCCACCAAGCTCCTGACGGACAATCGCGGCGCCCTCGATCGCGTTATCGACCTACTCCTCGAACGCGAAACCATCGACGGCGCAGCCCTCGCGGTCATCGTCGGGCGACCCGAACGTCACACCGACAGCGACAGGATCTGGGCGCCGAGAGCTGTCGCCATGACAAAGATCCCGGCGGAAAGCGCGGATCTCCCGCACGGGGAATCCGCGCCGAACTGAGTCCGACTGCCCTCAGGCGAGCCGCGGGCGAACAGGCCCGCGTCGATCATGGGCTAACGCCCGAGGGAGACAGCCCCGGGCTTGCCTCAGGAATGCCAGAAGGGCTGGGGGCAACCATGGTCCCGGGGGGAGCGGTCGGCGCGGGCGAGTCGCTGCGTTGAGCTGGCGCCGAAGTCGCGGGAACCGTGGTCGAAGGCAGCGACGGCGGCGTTGTCGGCACGGCGGAGGCATGCGGAGTTGGCGAGGCGACGGGCGTCGGCACGACGCCGATCACGGTCGATGTGGCCGGTCGCACTGGTCGGACAAGCAGATAGCAGGCCAGCACCATGACAAACGCAAAGCTGAGCAGCATGGTCGACGTCCGCGGTCGTTCGCGCCCGGACGTCACTCGGTCGCCAAGGCATCTTTGGTGACCAAGTCGGCGGCCAGGCTGATGCCGACGCGCGATAGCGCCTGGGAAATGCGCACTCGCAGGGCGCGACCAACGTCAAACTGCCGTCCGGGCAACGTTCGGGCCACGAATCTGATCGTGAACAGGTCAACCTCAAGGGACTCCACGCCCATGACGGACGGCGTATCGAGCAGCAGTGGCCGAAGCTCGGCGGCAGCGAAGGCGGCTGCCCCGACCTGCCTAAGGATCTCGCTGATCCGGATGACGTCTGCAGTGGCCGGAATGGGAACGTCGATCACCACACGCGCCCAGCCTCGCGACAGATTCGTGACTTGCACGATCTGACCATTGGGCGTGATGACTGCCTCACCGTTCACGGTGCGAACTGTCGTGATTCGAAGGCTCACTTCCTCGACCGTCCCCAGCACCGCAGTTGATACGCCCAAGACCGATATGCGGATCAAGTCACCGAAGCCGTACTGCCTCTCGGTGATGACGAAGAAACCCGCCAGCAGATCCTGGACGAATCGCTGCGCGCCGAAACCCAGGGCCACGCCCACCACCGTCGCCGGAGCGACAAATCCCGCCAGCGGCACGCCAAAACGCTGGACCACCATCAGCGCCGCGACGCTGTAGGTGAGCACTCGCAGCGTCCACGTCAGCACCTGCGCCAGCGCATGACGATGCTTGACCACTTCCGAGTGCACCAACGCGTCGGTCTCGTCCCCGCTTGCGTCGATCCGGTTGGTGATCCGCACACTCATCCAGTTGAAGAACCTGTTCAGCAGGATCGCGCCGAGGACAATCAGCACCACTTCCAGGCCGCTCCCCCGCGACCACCGGCTGACGTCGGTGAGCCGCGATACAGCCAGTACTGCCGGTTCGCTCATCTCACGAGGCATCCGCGGACGACCGCCATCAGCTGCGGCGACGGTTCATGCGTTCTGCCACCGGCCAGCGAACGTTCCTGGCCCATCCGAGACGTTCGAAACCCCGGATCAGGACGGCAGAGCTATCGACCTGCCAGCGGTCCACTCCATGCCGGGCGCTGGTCGGTTCGGCATGGTGGCCGTTGTGCCAGCTTTCCCCCATGGAGGCGATGGCCAGTGGCCAGCAGTTGGTGGATTTGTCGCGGCTGCGAAAGGGGCGGCTACCGGCTACGTGGCAGACGCTGTTCACCGACCAGGTCACGTGATGCAGCACGAACATGCGGACGACGCCGGCCCACAGGAACGCGGCGAGCGCCCCAGTCCAGCTCATCGTGATCAGCCCCCCGAGCAGGGCGGGCGCCGTCAAGCTCAGGAACACCCAGAGCGGAAACAGTGCGTTGACCCTGGCGATGTCCCGATCCGCCAGTAAGTCGGGCGCGAAGCGCTCTTCCCGGGTGTGCTCATCGGAGAACAGCCACCCGAGCTGAGCCCACCACATCCCTTTGACGAGCGCGCCCGGCGTCGTCCCGAACCGCCAGGGTGAGTGCGGGTCTCCCGGCTGGTCGGAGTGCGCATGGTGGCGGCGATGGGCGGCCACCCAGCTGATGACGGAACCTTCGACCGACAGCGAACCGGCGATGGCGAGGGCGATGCGCAGGGCCCGACTCGACGTGAAAGCTCGGTGCGTGAGGTAACGGTGGAAGCCCACCGTGACGCCGTGACCGGATACCGCGTAGAAGCCGACAAACAGGCCGGCGTCAAGCCAAGTCGGACCGATCCCCGCGCGGGTTGCGAGCACCACCGCGCCTGCGATCGCCACGAGTGGGCCCACCAGGATGAGCCACAGCAAAGTGGCCTGCCATCGCGGCGCAACCGCCAGATAGATCTCGTCGCCGCGTGCAGCAGCGATCTCGTCGATGGCAGCCGTAGAAGCTAGGGGGGCTCGCGGCAAACTAGCGGTGGGGACGGGCATGCGCGTGTCCGTACGGACGGGCAGTGAAAATGTCTGAGCGGGAACGTGACGCTCACGTAGCCGCGACCCGAAGGCGGCGACAGCGCTCTCAGCCGACTGAGACCCAGTAGCTTGAGGGTACCGCTAGGCGGGGGATCGAGGGCGGCACATGGAGGCCGCTGCCCCCAGGCGGCGCGCCTCTGCCGATTTCGACGCATGATGGACGCACCTGCGTTCCGGATGGCCGGGCAGTCTCCCGCCCCACCACCCCGGTGCGGCCACGGAGCGGTTCAGGCAGGTGAGATCGTGTGCTTTTCGGTTCAGGCGGATCTTGTCGCCGGCGCAGCGTTGACCCCGATCGGCATTCTCGCCCTGCGCGAGGTCAGGTGCGCCCGCGAAATCCCCTTCGCCTCCCTGCCCCTCCTGTTTGCCATCCACCAACTCGTGGAAGCGCTCGTCTGGGCAGCTGCCGACGGCGACGTCTCGCGGCAGGTAGGACATGCGGCGGCGGTCGCCTACATCATCTTCGCCGTGCCGGTCCTGCCGACGCTGATACCCCTCGCGGTCCTGCTGCTGGAACCGCGCACGGCACGCTGGCGCGTAGCTCCCTTTGTCGGCCTGGGCATCGTGGTGTCGACCTACCTCACAGTGGCGGTACTCACACATCCCGTCACCGTGACCGTCCACCCGCACGCCCTCGGGTACGGAACCGGCGTGAGCAATGGCGCTTTCTGGACGGTCCTCTACATCACCGCTGTCATCGGCCCATCAGTGTTCTCCGGCTACCCGACGATCGTGGCCTTCGGGGTGTTCAACCTTGTCGGTCTGATCGCAGTCGCCATCGTCTACGTCGAAGCGTTCGCGTCCTTCTGGTGCATCCTCGCGGGCATCACGTCGGTGCTCATCCTCGTGCACATGGTGCGCCGCCGCAAATTGCTGGACGCCGACCGCATGCACGGAGTGCAATCCCCGCGGCGACGGGCGAAATCGGGCTTTGCGAACTCAGCCTCCTGAGGCCATTGATGCACGGCACGCCTTCACCGGAAAGTGGGCCACGGGGTGATTACCCGAGGGAGCATCCTCATGAACTGGGGAGTACGAGATTCGCGCACGAGGGTGCGCGCTGGCTCAGGGCCGCACCAACCGCATGACGAGCTCGGCAACTCGCTCGATGGACAGCTGGCGGTCGACAACAGTCGGAATGTAGATCCGAGCGAACAGAATGCCCAGGACCATGTCGAACACGTCGTCCGGGTCCAGATTCGGGTCGACCTCGGTCTCGGGCGCCGCGCTCAGGATGTCGCGCAAGATCGGGCGCACGGACAGCCGCAGCCACTCTTCTTCCGGCCGTGGCCCATCCGTTTGCTGGTAGTTGGCGATAAGGCCGGGCAGGGCAGCGCGCGCCGCGGGCGTGCCGAAGATTTCCGCAAGCCGCTGCACCAGCCGCCTGACGTCTTCGCGAAGGTTGCCGGTGGCCACCAGGTCAATGTGATCGAGTCGGGGCCCGATGGCGTCTTCGATGAGCTTGATCCGCGATGGCCAGCGACGGTAGATCGCGGACGTATGCACGCCGGACCGGCGGGCGACGGCGTGGATGGTCGTACCCGGAAAACCATCCTCGACGAGCAGCTCGAGGGTGGCGGTGAGCACCTGCTCGTCGATGCGGACGTCCCGCGGCCGGCCGCGACCGGACGCCGCTCGATTGGCCACGCGTTCACCGTAGCGGCATTGCCGGGCAATACCCGATGAGCTATACAGGACGACTAGTCCTGTATAGATAAGGGGCGCGATGTTCGAGAAAGACAGCGTTGCGGTCGTGACCGGCGCGGGGCCGGGAATGGGCCGCGCAATCGCGCTCGGCTTTGCCCGCGCCGGCGTCGACGTCGTGCTCGCGGCTCGCCGGCTCGACCGGCTCAATCACGTGGCAGCCGAAGTGCGCGCGCTCGGCCGAGAGCCGCTGGTGGTAGCCACCGACCTGAGCCGCGCCGAAGACTGTCACGCCGTGGTGCGGCAGGCTGTGGAGCGCTTCGGCAGGCTGGACCATCTCGTCCAGAACGGGCATCACCCGGGTGACTGGGTGCGGATCGTCGACGCCGATCCTGCCGTCTGGAAACACGTCTTCGACGTGAACTTCTTCGGCGCGATGCACCTGATTCAAGCGGCCGCCCCGGTGATGTCGGACGGCTCGTCGATCGTGCTCGTCAACTCGGGAGCGGCCCTGCGCAATCCGCCCACCATGGGGGCTTATGCCGCGTCGAAGGCCGCGCTGGCGAGCCTGGTGCGCACGGCGGCGCTGGAACTCGGCCCCAAGATCCGGGTGAACGGTGTATACCTCGGGCCCGTCACCGGAGAGAGCCTCGACGCGGGCGCCGAAGCCACCGCGGCGGCCCAGGGGATCAGCACCGAAGAGTTCTTCCGGCAGCGGGCCGAAGACCTGCCGATCCGACAGATTCCGACCCCGGAGCAGTGCGCCGGGGCCGTCCTGTTCTTCGCGTCCGACCTCGCCTCACCCATCACCGGACAGCACCTGGCGGTCAATGGTGGCCAGTGGCTCAGCTGAACCCCTCGAAGGGACCGCATGACTGACAAGCGCTATCGGGTAGTGCAGTGGGCCACCGGATCGATCGGCCAGATCGGCATCCGGCATTTCGTGGACAACCCGACCTTCGAGCTGGTCGGGGTCTTCGTCACGAACCCCGAAAAAGTCGGCAAGGACGCCGGCGAGCTGGCGGGAATCGCGTCGACCGGGATCCTCGCCACCAACGATGTCGACGAAATTCTTGCCCTCCCCACGGACTGCGTGCATTACGCACCGCTTCACGCCGACGTCGACGTGCTCTGCCGCATCCTGCGCTCCGGCACCAACGTCGTCACCCCGGTCGGCTTCGTGTATCCGACGAAGACGTCAGCGGATGACTTCGCGGCGTTGGAAGCCGCCTGCGCCGAAGGCGGCTCGTCGCTTCACGGAACCGGCGTACATCCCGGCTTCTCCGGCGATCTGTTGCCGCTCGTCTTCTCTCGGGTGATGACGCGGATCGATCAGGTGCAGGTGCGCGAGGTCGCCGACTTCCGACACCATCCGTCCAAGGCGATGCAGGAGGCGCTTGGCTTCGGCCGTGACCCGGCCGACGCCGTTGCCAATCCCGGTCCGCTCGTGAAGACGATGGAGCGCATCTTCGAGCAGTCCATGACGATGGTCGTCGAGGCGCTCGGCAGGACCGTTCAGCGTTTCACGATGGAATTCGACGTCGCCAAAGCGAAACGCGACTTACAGGTTCGCTCCGGCCTCGTCCCCGCCGGCACGGTCGCGGGTATGCGTTTCGTGTGGACCGCGTGGGTGGACGAGCAGCCGCTCGTGATCTTTCGGACCTTCTGGAAGATGGACGACGACCTCGACCCCGATTGGGGGTACGGGTCCATCAAGTACAGCCTCGTCCTCGACGGCGACCCGTCCATCGAAATGAACTTCGAATCAGCGCACAAGCACCCCGACGGCGACGAAGGCTACTGGGGCCGGGTGTGGACCGCCATGAACGGGATCAACACCATCCCCGAAGTCTGCGACGCCGCACCTGGCGTGCTTACCCACCTCGACCTGCCGTTCGTCGTACCCCGCGGGCTCGTCCGGCCCCGCTCGGCCGACTTCGGCGAACCCATCGGCATCTGAACGCGGAGCCGATCGCCGGCAGCCCGCCGACGCCCACTGGGCGGACGCTGACCACTGCGGGTCGCCTGCGCGGCGCGCTTGGTGCGTGACCGATTAACCACTAGGACTCGCTGACGCTGAGGGCGTCCGCGGTCTTTCGGGCGAACTCCTTGGGGCCACGTCCGCGTCAGAACGGGCCGGTTCGTCGGCCGCCACCCCGTCCGGATGCTTCCTGGACAGTCGCCGCCCGAGCCGGGCGAACGTCAGCCGCAGCGGGCGTGAATACGGACGCTTCGCGTAGGAGTCCAGGGCTACGGCAACGATGATGATCGTGCCCTGGACCACGGACTGCCAGAAGGCGTTGACGTCTTTCGCGTTGAAGTAGTTCTGCAGAACGGCGAGCACAGCTACCCCGGCGGCGGTCCGCCACATCGCGCCTTCACCCCCCGCGATGGAGGTGCCCCCGATGAGCGCGGCCGCGATGACCGTCAGCTCGATGCCTGCTCCCACGCTGCCCTGCGCGGAGCCGACCCGGCCGGCGTACATGGCACCGGCCAACGCAGCCGCCATACCGCAGATCACGTAGGAGCCGATGCGTACCCCGTCGATGCGAATCCCGGAAAGGTAACTCGTGTTGGAGTTGCCCCCGACGGCGTACAGCGAACGGCCGTAAGTGGTTCTCGCCAGGACGACGGCGAGCACGACGCCGACCGCAAGCAGGATGATGAATGGCACCGGCCACTGGCCGACGTAACCCGACCCGATCGTGTCGTAGAAACCGCCCAAGACGTTGTACGTGCCGCCATGCGAGTACACCAGCGCCAGTCCGCGGACGATCTGGCCGGTGCCCAGCGTCGCCACGAGTGGATTGACATTGATCTTCGTGATCAGAACGCCGTTGACGAGCCCGACCAGGGCGCCGAGGCTGATGCACAACGGCATCGAGGCCGCGGCGGAGTGGCCCTGCTGGGTCAATGACGCGGCGAGGACCGCGGAGAAGGCGTAGGTGCCGCCGACCGAGAGGTCGAATCCTCCACCAACGAGCACCAAGGTCATACCGACGGCCATGACGCCCACGGGAGCCCATTGCTGGCCGATGTTGAACAGGTTGCGCGAATCGGTGAAATGCGGATTGTCACTCGTTACCAGGATGACGAGGATCGCGAGCGCCACCAAGATGCCGTATCTGCGAAGCGCAACCTGAGCCAGCTTCGCCGCTCGCGCGGGCGCCCGAGATGGCGCGTAGCCGCCGCTCATGCGCCTGCACCGACCTCGCGCGAAGCCCGTGCGGGAAGCATCCGACTGAGTACGCGTTCCATGGTGATGTCCTCTCCCGTCAGCGACTCGGACAGGGTTCCGTCGGCGAGGACGACGACCCGGGCGGCGAGCGCGATCACTTCCTCGATCTCTTCGGAGACGACGACGACCGCGACGCCGCTTCGCGCGAGGGCACGGATCAAGCGAAAGATCTCGGCTTTGGCCCCGATGTCGATGCCACGCCCCGGCTCGTCCAGCAGCAACACTTTCGGCCGGTTGCGGGCGAGCCGCCCGATGATCAGCTTCTGCTGGTTGCCGCCGGAAAGAGTGCCCGCCAACGCACGAACCCGCCCCGGCGCGAAGCCCACCTTCTCGGCGGCATCGCGAGCGGCCGCGTAGAGCATGCGTTGCCGGTAGACACCCAAAGCTGTGCGGGGAACCTGCTCCGCGAGCATCATGTTCTCGCCTGCCGAGAGCGACAGCACCAGACCCTGCGTGCGACGGTCCTCCGGTGCCAGCGCGACTCCGCGAAGCCGTGCATGCCGGGGCGTCCGGGGCCACGACACCTCCCGCCCGTCGATCCTCATGACGCCGTCTGCCGTCGGCTCAGCGCCGCCGATCGCTCGCAGCAGTGTGGACCGGCCCGCGCCGACAAGCCCGGCGATGCCCACGATTTCCCCCGCCGCTACTGACAGGTTGACGCCATGCAAAACCCCTGGCACTGCGAGGCTTTCCACCCGCAGCACATCGCGCGGCTCATCGAAGTGATGGCCGGGTGGGGGCACGTCGTCGGCGTGAAACGCCGCCTCCAGCTCCTTGCCGAGCATCGCCTCGATCAGCGTGTCCGCTGAAGTCCCAGCCGCCGGCACCTGGAGCACTCGCTCCCCGTCACGCAGCACGCTGACCGTAGTAGCCAGCGCGAGCACGTCATCGAGCTTGTGAGAGATGAACACGACCGCAATCCCTTGCGCCAGCATCGACTCCAGCATGCGGAACAAGCCGCGCCGCTCCTCCGGACCCAGGGAGGCGGTGGGCTCGTCCATGAGCACGATGCGCGCGCCCTGCTCGAGCGCCCTGATGATTTCGATCGTTTGCTGCGCGCCGACGGAGAGTGCACCAGCCTGTCCGGCAGCCGGCACATTGGCCCCGAGTAGGTCCGCCCATTCCCTGAAACGCCGTCGCATGTCGGCCGAGCGGAGGAATCCTGCGCGACTCGCGGGATGTCCCAGAAAGACGTTGGCCACCGGCGACAGGGCCGGGACCACGCTGGGCTCCTGGTGGACGGCAGCGATGCCCAGCCGGCGTGCGGTCCGCGGATTGAGCGCCCCGACGGGCTGGCCCGCAAGGTCGATCCGGCCGCTGTCGGGCATCACAACACCGGTGAGAACCTTGAGCAGAGTCGACTTACCGGCACCGTTCTCGCCCACGAGTCCGTGCACCTGGCCCCGCACCAGATCGATGTCGACGCCGCGCAGGGCACGCACTCCCGGGTAGGACTTCGTGATGCCGCGCGCCCGCAAGATCGCAGCGTCGGTGCCGTCATCCGCGCCGGGAAGCTCTCCCGGCGCGGATGACGGGCGGGGCGGAATACCCATAGCCATCAGGCGTCAGACCGACCACTCAGTCTTGAACGTGTCGACGTTCGACTTATCGAGTACCGGCGAGCCCTTCAAGAGCGGGTCCTTCAGCACGTCGTAGACCTTCGTGGTCGCGTCCCACCCGGAGACGTCGATCGGCTTGTTCAACACCGTCGAGATGGCAGCGGAGGTGGCGTTGGCCGCCTCTTCAGCCGGCAGCTGCACGACGCCCGCGTACATCTGCCCCGCCTTGATGGCGGTTGCAGCGTTCGACGTCGTGCCGAGGCTCACGATCTTGATCTTGTCGAGCTTCCCGGCGGTGCTGAGGAACTTGATGGAGGGAATCGCCATCTGGTCGACGCCGTAGATGATCCCCTGGATGTCCGGATGCGACTGGACGAGATCCTGCGTCGCCGAGAGCCCCTTCGCCGCATCCCACTCGCCGTCGAGTTCGGCGACGAGCTTGATGCCGGGCGCCGTCTTCAGCGCCGCCTTGACGCCGGCGGTCGTCTCCGCCACCACGCTGCTCGCGGGCGGGCCGCTGATGTACGCCACCGAGCCCTTGCCGCCGAGCGCTTTGATCATTTGCTGGCCGAGCAGGTGGCCGTAGTCGTAGTCAGGTCCGCCGAAGAAGCCGATCGTGCCGGGCGAGTACAAATCCTTGAGGTGACCGCAGATCGGCGCGTTGTACACCGCCACCTGGATTCCCTGCTTGATCGCGTCATTGACGGACTTGCAGACGGACGCGCCGTCGATGGCTTCCACGACCAGCGCTTTGTACTTGCCCGAAGAGACCGCATCTTGGATCTGAGTGAGCTGCTTGGCCGAGTCCCAGTCCGCGCTGAACACGTCCATCGTCACGCCGGCCTTGGACGCAACGTCCTTCGAGGCTGCGACGGCAGCGGTGAGGTAGGCATTGCTGAGGGCGTCGGTGAAGAACGCGATGTGCACCGAGCTCGGGTTCGGGCCGGAGGAGGAGGACGTCGTCGTCGCCGACGTGGAGCTGGAGCTTCCGCAACCCGCAGCGACGAGGGCTCCGGCGACACCCAGGGCAGTTATCGCCAGCCTTCTTTGCCCCTTCGCAACAGATATTTTCATTCGCATGGAATGGAAACTGGGGATCATTCTTCCTGACTCCTTATCAGACGGGATACGCTGTTCAGCGGGCGCAGAGGACCACACGTCGCACGCATATCTCTGCGACGCCCGGCTTTACTTTTGGCTAGGTGCTGAGCACCATGTTGATCCGAAATACGTTTTCTTCCGGGTCCAGCAGGACGGATTGGTACCAGCCATAGCTGGTCTGATACGGGGCCTTCACGAGACTGGCCCCCTTGTTGACGGCGACCTCCGTGAGCCGATGGACCTCAAGCTCGTTCTCGACGTCAATGTTCAGCAGGTGGCGCACGCCCTGGTAACTCTCGCGCCCTTCGAGTTCGAGGACTCCGTAGACCTCGGGCGCCATGAAGCCGATACAGGAGGCCCCGGCATCGAGCCCGCGAAATACCGAATTGCGCATGTGTGGAATCTCCGGAAATCCGAAGACGTCACGGTAGAAACCTGACAGCCCATCCAGGTCTTTCGCGAAGAGATTGACGTACGTGAGCTTTCCCATCGCGCCGTTCATTCCGCAGCCACCAGGGTGTTCTGCTGCATGAACTTCGAGTACAGGTAGTCCCCATTGAATACGGGCGAGTACTTCGCCGGGTGTTCGGCGTCCTGGCAGCTGGCGATGCACTCGATAAGCGCGTCGTAGTTGGGCTGCACGAAGTACGGGATCGAGACGCGCGACTGCTCCGCAGCGATGTGAGCCGGGGGGTTGATGACCCGGTGCATCGTTGAAACCCAGCGATCGTTGGTCCACCGCTCGAGCGAGTCACCGAGGTTGACCACGAACGTCCCCGGCGAGAACGGCACGTCGACCCACTCGCCGAGCTTGTTCTTCACCTGGAGCCCGCCGCCTTCGACGTCTTCCTGCCAGAGGATCGTCATCGCCGTGTAGTCGCTGTGGGCACCGCCGCGCAGCTGCCCTTGCTTTGGCGCGTTGGGCTGGGGCGGGTAATAGTTCGCGCGCAGCAGGCTGATGTGCTTGTCCACCTTGTCCGCGAAGAAGTCAGGCGGCAGCTCAAGCGCGGTCGCGAAGACCTCGAACAGCTCGAGGGTCAACTCCTCCATCGCGCGGTAGTAGGCCGTGAAAACCTCGCGCAGCTCGCTCGGCCGATCCGGCCATACGTTCGGGGCGAAATGCGCTCCCGCCGCTGGGCCGTGGTAGTACGGGTCACCGGCCGGGACATCGAGAGGGCCGATGTCGAACGACTCCTTGAGATCCGGCGGAGCCGGCTCGTCCTCCAGCAGCCCGAGGCCTTCCTGCTCGAGCCCGCTGTAGCCGCGAATCTGCCCGGGATCGGGGCGCCCGACCTTGAGCTTCTCTGCCGTCGGCAACCCGTAGAAACCCTTGATGACGGCGTACATGTCCGCGATGCGCTTCTCGTCGACCCCATGACCGGAGATGACCAGAAACCCGATGTCGGAGCAGGCGGCGTCGACCTGGCGAGCCACCTCCTGCCGCTGCTCGGTTGTGCCTTTGCGGAACGGCGCGATGTCGATAACCGGAACAGTGAGGAGGGTCATCGTGTCCTGCTTTCGTCGGTTCGGTTCGGACAGGGCCGCTGTAGCGGATGGCGGGCGACGGCACCAGGCCTGGGCTAGGCCACGTTCTGGGTCGCGGTGAACAGTCGGCGCAGGTGCTCACCCGACGTCGTCGGCGGGTACTTCGCCGGCGCCCCGGCGGCGATGCAGGAAGGCAGGCAGCGAATCTCGGCGTCGTAATTGGGATTGTGGAAGAAGATGATCGACTGCCGCCGGCTGCCTGCGTACTCACCCTCGTCCGGAACGACGACGCGGTGCAGCGTCGACACCCACCGATCGTTCGTCCATCGCGCCAGCAGATCGCCGAGGTTGATGATGAATGCACCAGGGATCACGGGGACGTCCACCCATTGCCCCTCGGCGTTGCAGACTTGCAGACCGCCAGGACGGTCCTCCGTCGCCAGGATCGTGAGGCTGCCGTAGTCCGAGTGCGCGCCGGCACGCAGTTGCCCCGGCAGCGGCGAGGTGACGGGCGCAGGGTAGTTGCGTACGCGCAGCCGGCTGATGTGGCGGTCGACTTTCGCGTCGAAATAGTGCTCGGGTTCTCCCAGCGCGGTGGCAAAGATCGTCATGAGGAGCCGAGCAAGGTCACCCATGGCGCGGTAGTAGGCGGTAAAGACCGGCTCCAGGTCGGGTGGGCGCACCGGCCACAGGTTCGGGGCGAAGTGGGCGCCCGCTTCCGCGGCATGAGAGTATTCGCCCGCAGGTACGTCTACCGGCCCGACCATGAAGCTTTCGTTCAGGTCGCCGGCTGAGGCGCTGGCATCACGCGAACGCCCGACCGATTCGCCCTCGAGGCCGACATAGCCGCGGGAGACGTCCGGTGCCGGGCGCGCCACCGCAACTTCTCGCCGAGCGGGAGGTCGAAGAACTCCCGGGTCACCCGCTGCACCGCGCCGGCGAGGCCCGGATCGACCCCATGACCGGAAACGACGAGGAACCCGATGTCGCGGCAGGCCTGATCCACCGCCGCCGCCACCTGTCGCTTGCCGTCAGCGCCTCCCTCCCGGAAAGGGGGTGATGTCGACGAGGGGGACGTTCAGCAGCTTCATGAACCGCTCCCGAGTTGAAAACGGCTGGGACGAAAGAACTTGGGCGGGGGCTGCACGAAGGTCTGGAGACCGTCCTTGAGTCCCCACCTGACCGGCGCGATACGGGCGACTGCCGCTGCCGCTTCAGGAGCGGCAACGTGCACGAGGTCGGCCCGGGCACCTACCTCGGTGCCGTAGTCGCCCGCGCCGAAAACGCGCGCGGCGCTGGAAGTAACAAGGTCGAGACACCGCCGTAGCCGAGCCGGGCTGCCCTGATGGCACACGTTCGCGTAGAGATTTGCCATCCGAAGCGCGGAACCATCACCAAAGGGTGTGAAGGCGTTGAGAACGTTGTTGGTCGCCAGTGAGCACGGGACGCCGCGCTCCAGCAACCCATCGAGCGGTGCCACCCCGCGCGGCTTGGCGTGCGGCCGGGAGCGTCCCATGAGGTACAGGTCGGTTGCGGGCAGCACCGTGACATTGACTCCGGCCTCGGCGACCCGCTGACACATCGCGTCGTATTCCGCGGTGGCAGCAGCGCCAACTGAGTGACGTGGCCGACGGTCACGCGCCCTTCGTAGCGATTCTCCTTGGTACGCCGGCATACATAGGCGAGCTGCATCCCATCGAGGTGTTCGGCCATGTCCAAGTGGAGGTCGACATCCACGTCGAACCGGCAGGCAAGCTCGAAGACACGGTCGATCTGGCCGCGGGGATCGACGTCGGCGTACGGCGCGCCACCGATCAGTTCCGCCCCGCGCTCCAGCGCCTCGTGCAAGAGCTGTTGGGTCTCGGGCTGATCAGTCATGCCCTCCTGGGCGAATACGCAAATCTCGATGTAGATGACGGATGCGTAGTCGGCACGCAACTGCTGGATAGCCTCGAGCCGCGCAAGCCAACGGTCGGGTCGACCTCGACATGCGTTCGCATCCGTGTGGTGCCGGACGCCACGCAGCTCTCCAGCGTCCGCGCGGCACGCTCGTAGATGTCCTCCACCGTGAACGCCGCCTTGAGCCGTCCGGTCTCGGCGATGGCATCTTCCAGCGTTCCGTCCAGCTGGGTGCTGCGGTGGGCGATTCGGGACTTGTCGAGATGGATGTGGGTGTCGACGAAGCCGGGAACGACAAGTTCCCCGTCCGCGCAGAGTTGCGGGGCATCCGTCTCGAGCCCAGGAGCGATCACCTTGATCACCCCGTCGGCAATGCCGATGTCAACCAGCTCATGCTCGCTGCCGGAAATCCGGGCGTTACGCACCACGAGATCTAGCACCACGCCACCACCGGAAAGGCAGCGGACGCCCACCCACCCACACGCGTTGCAGCAGCTGCGGTCGGGTGCCCCATAGCCCTGGTGCCTGTCGCTGCAGCCATGCGTCGGTTGTATACGACTCATGTTTCGTGGCGGTGAAAAGATGCCGACGGCGCTGTATCGAGCGAGGCGGTGCGTAAGGCCGCGGCCGGCCGGCGGAGCAAACAAATCCCGGGCTGGGCGCGCGAACGCTGGTGGCAAAGCGCCGCGCGCCGTTTAGTGTTAGGCCCGGAGCCCCACGCCGACTGTCCGCACAGTCCGGATGCGGTTCAGGAAGGCGACGATGGCAGGTGACCGTACAGCGCGACGGCGAACGACGGGTCCAGAAACCGCGGAGCGGCCGGCCGGGCGTCACGACTGAAAGCCGTGGTCAGTCCGTGGCAAACACCCTTCGCCGCGACATCGTCCGTGGTCGGTTCCAACCCGGGGAGCGCATCACCGAGGAGCAACTCGGTGAGTGCTACTCGGTTTCTCGGGTACCGGTACGCGAGGCCCTGCGCGTGCTCGAGGCGGAAGGTTTCCTGGAGATTGCGCCCTACAAGGGGGTGACCGTCGCCCGGCCCGATCCGGAGGACGCGGCCGACCTCTTCGCCGTTCGCGAGGTCGTGGAAGGCCTGACCGCGGCCCGTGCGGCGTCACGTCGGACGCCCGCAGACCTGGCCGTGTTGCATACGATCCTCGAACTCGGCGACTCCGCCATGAAGATGGGCCGCATCGAGGACCTGCCCGGGCTCAATACCCAGATCCACCTGCGCATCGCCGACATCGGCGGCAGCACGGCGTTGAGTTCGCTGTGGAAGCAACTTTCCTCGAAGATCGAATGGCTGTATGCCGCCGGCGTCGAAAGCCGGGCGCGCAACTCGTGGAGCGAGCACGTCGAGATCGTCGCCGCCATCGAAGCAGGCGACGCGGAGGCCGCCTCGAAGCAGATGCGCGCTCACGTGGCCAACTCGCGCAAGTCGCACCTGCTACGCCGCTTCTCCTAGCTGCTGCTGGGTCAGTCGCCCCAGGTCAGAGCCGCAGGCAGGTCCGACTTGCGGATGAGCCCGTGGATTCCGGTCACCCGGTCCACCACCTGTGACACCGAGAAATCAGCGGCGGCACTCAGGTAGGCATAGGCGGTCGGGCGATCGATGCCGTAGCCGCCCTCGAGCAGATCGAGTGCGCAGCGCACGCATTCACGCATGGCCTCGGCGAGGTCCACGTGGAGTCCGATGGGGATGAGCAACTCCGCTGTCGCCGCGTACAAGCGCCGCGCTGCCACCGCTGAACTCGGAAGAATCGTCAGCCGGACCGTCGCCCGCAACGGCGCTTCGAAGGCGGTGAGCGCCACCTCTCCATCGCCCTGAGAAAAATGTGGATCCCCTGCGTAGAACAGGGCTCCCTCGGCCTCCACGGGCACGTACAGGGTCGCACCCTCGCCCAGAAGGCGTATGTCGATGTTGCCGCCGAAGGGTCCGGGAGGTACCGAATGAGGCCGGACCGGTCCGGCCGGGGCCACACCCATCACGCCGAGGAAGGGCCGCAGCGGGAACCGAAGCATGCGTTCGCCTCGATCGCCAGGCAGCGGGATGCGGCCGTAAGGTCCGCCTTCTCCCGAATGCGCGGTGGCGAAGACCGAGTGCAGGGTTCCGCTCACCGGGAACTCTTCGGGAAGCGCCCCGCGGCCGTGGCGGTTGGAGATGACGCCGTAACCACATCGCAACTGCAGGTCGAGGACTTCGATGGCGAGTACGTCGCCGGGCTGCGCACCGGTCACCGCGATCGGGCCGGTGACGACGTGCGGGCCATCGTGATCCGCCAGGTGGGGTGTCCCTCCAGCGGCAATGTCGACGGCGTCCTGCAGCACCTCACGCTTCGGCACCCCGAAGGCGCCGAAGAAGGAGCGCGGATCGCGCCCCTGATCCTCGAGAATCCCCTCGTGGCTGACGGTATCGATGCTGACGGTCGATCCGCTCGAGACCGTCAGGACCGGCTTGTCCGTGGCGCACGGCAGTCGTCCCCACAACACCGTGTCCGGCCGCGACGGCAGGTAGTGCTGTCCGAGGACAGCGCCGGTGTCCGGCTGGAGCGCCGGAAAACCCGCCTGCGCATGCTGGACCTGAATCATCGCCGTAGCCCGTCCGGGCGCACGCTCACTCGCCGCAATCTGTCGAAGCCCACCAGGGTTGTATACGTGTCCTGCGTTCCGGGCAGGTAAAACCGGCGACAAAATGAGCCCTCTGGCCGCCCGGAACCGCGAGATCCCGGCACCTCCGCCTCTCAGAGGTAGGTGCGGACGGCCATGATGATCGCCACGACCAGACCGAATGCGAGTACCACGGAGCGCAGGGTGCCGGCCGACATCCGCCGTGCGATGGCGCTGCCGGCACGGCCGCCCAGAAACGCCCCGATGGCCAGCATCGCGGCAGCGGTCCAGGCGACAGAGCTTCCGATCACAAAGATGGCGAGTCCAGCGCCGTTCGCCAGCAGCGACACGGCGGCCTTCAGCGCGTTGATGGCCTGGATGTCTGCGACCAGCACGGCGCCCAGCGTGCCCAGCAGCACCACGCCCAGACCCGCTCCGAAGAAGGAGCCGTAGCCGGCGCAGAAGACTGTGCTGGTGAAGGGCAGTATCAGGCTTCCTGCAGCAACACCTCTACGGCTCTTCAACCAGCTGGCCACCCGGGGCTGCATGGCGAGGAGCGCACATGCCAGGAAGACCAGAACCGGGACAACGTTCACGAAGACGTGGTCGGGCGTGACGAGCAGCAACAGCGCACCCAGAATTCCCCCGACCACGCCGGCCACCAGAAGCTGGCCCGCCAGTCGGCGCTGCTGCCTCAGCTCGCGCCGGTAACCAACGACGCTTCCGGCGTATCCAGGCAGGAGACCGGCAGTGGAGGTGATGTTGGCCAGCACCGGCGGCATCCCGAGGGCCACCAGCGCCGGATAGGCCATCAGCGTTCCCCCGCCGGCGGCAGCGTTGGCGATCCCCGCGAGTAGCCCGGACCCGATAAGCCCAGCTCCCGAAAGGACTCCGATCACCTCCAGTTGTATACAGTGCGCATGTCCACTCGGCAAACCCGACGGGTGGCAGGAAAGTCACACGCCCTCTCCCTTGGAGATCCGCGGATGTCAGCTGCGCTTACCGATCCTTCGGATTCGGCGGCCCGGCAGCCGGCGCATCACGAGTCACTGATGCGCCGGGTGCTCGAGCTCGCAAACACGGCCATCGACTCCGGAAAGGGGCTGCCGTACGGCGCGGTGATCGCTCGTGGCGGGGAGGTCATCGCTGACGCGCACAACGAGGTACGCGCCCTGGTGGACCCCACGGCCCATGCCGAGTTGCTCGCCGTACGCCGCGCGAGCGCCGCCCTCGGGCAGCTCGACCTGTCCGGCTGCGTCCTTTACACGAACGCGGCTCCCTGCTGCATGTGCATGTCCGCCGCCCTATGGGCGAAGCTCGACGAGTTGCTCTTCGTTGTGGGCATGGACGCTTCGGCCTCCGTAGGCCTGGGCGACGCCCACTACTACGCAGAGCTCGCTCGCCCGCACACCGAGCGCCAGATCATGCGGGTCCGGCAGCTACCGACGTTTCACGACGAAGCCCTCGCGACGATCAGCCGCTGGCAAGGGATGGAGCGCGAGGGGTAGTGAGCGATGCATTCCCAGGCGAGACCGGTTCCGCGGCGGCGGGGTCCGGGGCGAGCACGCGAGGCCGGCCGGTGCACTCTCCGTCGTCCGTATCCGCTTCCCTGCTCGAATCGTTCTGGGCATACGACGACGCGCTACTCAGCAACGACCTCGAATCCATGGGGCGGCTGTTCGCGCCCGGCCCGGAAACGCTACGCGGGGACGGCCGCCGACTGCTCGTCGGGCATGAGGCCATCGCGACTTTCCGGGCGCGCCGCCAGACGCTTCCCACCCGTCAGGTCACCGCGCTGCACGTTCGACCCATCGACCCGGACGGGGCGCTGGTGATGGCGGAAACGGCCGAGCGGGCCGATGATGGAACGCTGGCACACGGACTCCAAACCCAGCTCTGGCAACGCGCCCACTCGGGACAATGGCGGATAGCAGCGGCGCACGTCACCCTTCCCGACACGTCCCTACCCAGCCCTTTGCTGGGGTCTAGATGTGCGGGTCCTGACGCATCCGTCTGGCGCGAACGAGGCGATCCGCTTCTCGCTCCCACTTCAAGCGGTTCCGGCGGTGCCCTCCGCGGCCGCTCGATCGCCGTCAAAGATGTCTTTCGTCTCAAGGGTTTTGCGGTCGGGGCGGGGGTTCCCCAGTGGCTCGCGGAGCAGGACCCGAGTACGTCCACCGCCGAAGCGGTCGACGACCTTCTTGCCGCCGGTGCCCACGTCGCCGGCATTGCCCAGACGGATGAGTTTGCTTACAGCATCGCCGGCCGCAACTCCCACTACGGGCCTGCGTTCAACCCCGCCGCCCCGCATGCCGCGACCGGGGGCTCGTCGAGCGGACCCGCAAGCGCGGTCGCGCAGCAGCAGGCGGATATCGGTCTCGGCACCGACACGGCGGGATCCATCCGGGTACCGGCGTCCTACCTGGGACTGGTGGGGCTTCGCAGCACCCACGGGTCCGTCAGCGTCGAGGGAATGCTGCCGCTCGCACCTGATTTCGATGTCGTGGGGTGGGTGACAGCGGACGTGCGCGGCGCTCTCGAGGTGGGTGAGATCCTCTTGCCCGACGACGTTGAACCCGCCCGCGGAGCTGCACGTACGGTCCTGATCCCCGCGCTGCAACGGCAGGCGCAGCCCCCGGTAGCCGACGCGGTTGGCGCGGTGGTCCGGGCGTTGTCGAAACAGCAGGTTCTACCTCCGATCGAAGAGGTCGAGATACCGGCGGCGACCCTTGACGCCTGGTTCGAGGCATTCACCACCCTCCAGGGTTGGCAGGCCTGGCAAAGCTTCGGAGCGTGGATCGACGGCCATCCGGATGCGCTCGGCCCGGACGTCGCTTCACGCTTCGCGGCCGCAGCGGCCATCTCCGCCGAGCGGGCCGATCAAGCGCGCGCCACGGTGCTCGAGGCGTCTTACGCCCTCCGCGAGATCCTCACCGGCAGCGTGCTTGCCTTGCCGTCCACCCCCACTCCGGCGCCGCCGCTGTCGGCTGCCGCTGCGCAAGTTGACCGGGTGCGCCGCGCGACCCTTCGCCTGACTTTCCTGGCATCGATCGCGGGGCTTCCGGCAGTTTCGCTTCCCGTCGCACGAGTCGCGGAGCCCTGGAGCAGCGATACCGCTCCGGTCGGCCTTTGCCTGGTGACACCGCCAGGTACCGATCGCGCGCTCCTGCGCACTGCAGCAGCGGTCGAGCGTGCGCTCGGTCCCGCCCACGCCAGCCCCGGCTGCCGAGGGCAGCTCAGCTGAGGTCCAGCGCCGGCGCCCGGCAGGCTGGCGTCCAGAGGCCATCCCATGCCTGCGCAATCGCCGCGAGCGGATCGTCGACAGTCCGGCAAGGGGTATCGAAGATGACCGTGGAGCGTTTGGAGGTCTCGTACTGCGGCCAGGCGCCGCCTTCCGGAGCACTCGGACGGCCGGTCGCGGCAAACTCCGCATGAGCATGCATCAAAGCGCGGGAGACGTCGTCGGCATCACTGCCGGCGTTGAGGAAGTCACGCCAACCGGCGACGTCGAGCGTGCCGAAGGTGAACGGCAAGTCGATGGCGTGGAAGCAGCCGCGGTCCCATTCGCCACTGGTCGCGGGCCCGCGCCAGGCGAATTCGGTGGCGTACGTGAGCGAGCGGCTTTCGGCGTGGGCGTCGGCAATCCGGCGCGCCGGCAACCGCATGAGGCCGTCCGTACTGATCGCCGCCCAGATGTCAGTACCCGCGGGCGAGCCGCCGAGCAGGTTCGCGTAGAACTCGACCAGCTGACGGCTGCGTTCCTCGCCCGGGTCGCCGCCCATCCGCCCGGTGAGCAGCGTGCGTGTCCAGCGGACCAATCCGTCAACCCCGACGGCGTCCGCCGAGGGGGTCGGGAACAGCCGCATCTCGTCGGCCGTCCACGAAATCATCAGATCTGCCGAGTGCCCGGCGCCGCCGGCGACGGCTTGGGAGGGGCTGGCGGAAAGCAGCTGACCGTCGACGAAGGGATGGAACGGCATCGACGACAGCACCGGCATCATCTCCAGGACCACCGCCTCCTGCGCCTTGAGGAGCTCGGCAGAATCCAGGTGGAGCACGGCGCCGACGTCACGCGGGGACAGCGAAAGCTGCCGCAGCAACGCCTCACTGACCCGTTCGACGTCGTCGGGGTAGAGGGTGTGGTCGACACCGGGGCTGCGCAGGATGTAGCGATCGATCACGCCCGCGCTGTCCGGTGACGCGAGCAGGTGCAGCAGCGCGCCAGCCCCAGCGGACTCCCCCATCGCCGTGACCGCGGCGGGGTCGCCGCCGAAGGCGCTGATATTGCGCCTCACCCAGGACACGGCGGCGAGCTGATCGCGCAGGCCACAGTTGCTGTCGCCGATCGCCTGGCCGAACCAGCCGAAGCCGAAGACGCCCAGCCGGTAGTTGACGCCGACCACGACGACGTGCTCGTCCGCCGCCAGGGTCGCTCCGTCGTAGGTGGCAAGGCTGCTGCCTCCGGTCAGAAAGGCGCCGCCCGGCATCCACACGATCACCGGGTAGTCACCCGGCTCGGCGGGAGCCCAGATGTCCAGCGTGAGACAGTCCTCGTCCGCGGCGGCGACGGAATTGCCGGGGATCACTCCGCTGAACGGGCTTTCCAGCGACTGGACGGGGGCCGGTCCGGGGCGGGTCGCGTCGCGGACGCCGGCCCAACCCAGTGCCGGCTCCGGCGCCCGAAAGCGCAAGGGTCCCACCGGGGGCGCGGCGTAGGGGATCGCGAGGAATTGGGCGACAGGTCGTCTCGACGTTCCCGCGTTACGCAGGAGGCCTTGAACGCGTCCGGACTCGGTTTCGGCGGTGGGCGACATGGGACTCTTCTACAAGATTTTGCTTAGCGCGGTAAAGCCGGCTCCACAAGTCAGGCTAAGCATCTTGACCCGCCAGAGCGCCGAACTCTAGGTTTGCTTAGCCCCAGCACGGCTCGCTCGACGACGGAGTGCGCGTACATGTCCCACGACAGCGGAACGGCCCGGCGAGCCCTCGCCGACCCTTCGCTGCACGCCTCGCTCGGAGGCATCCTGCGTGCCGCGCGCCTCGAAAGCGGCAAGACCCAGCGGCAGGTTGCCACGGAGGCCGGGGTCTCCGCCGGGCTCATCGGGCAGTTCGAGACCGGTCGTACCAAACCCTCCGTGGCGACCCTGCTGGCCGTGGCCCGGGTGCTGCAATTGTCGCTGGACGAACTGTTTGCCGAGGGCGAGTCGAGCGCCGCGGCGGCGGAGCCTGCCGAGCTGGAGACCGCGGCGTCAGCGTGGTCACCGCTGGAGGCGCGGGTGGCCCGGGTGGGTCAGCGGGAGGTCATCACGCTCGAGGGCGGCGTGACGTGGGAGTTGCTGACCCCCGAGATCGACCACGACCTCACCTTCATGCTCGTGACGTATCCGCCCGGCTCGTCGTCAAGCACCTCGTCGCAGCTGCTGCGCCATGACGACTTCGAGTACTTCTACATCACCAGCGGCGAGCTGCACGTGAAGGTCGGCTTCGAGGAGACGGTGCTGTCGCTCGGCGACTCGATGTCCTTCGATTCGACGCGGCCTCACAGGTTCGTGAACCGCAGCGGCTCCGCCACGGCCACCGGCCTGTGGTGCGTCCGCAACAAGGCAGGCGACCAACGTTCGCAATGGAGCGACCGCACGGGAAGCAGGAACGCACATGGCTGATGGGACATCGCGGGTTGCCCTGGTGACGGGGGCCGGACGCGGGCAGGGTCGATCCCACGCGCTCGCTTTGGCTCGCGCCGGGGTCGACATCGTCGGCATCGACATCTGCCGCTCGATCGACACTGTGCCCTACGACATGGCGAGCTTGGACGACCTCAAGGCGACCGCCACCGGAGTGGAGAAGCTCGGTCGGCGGTTCGTCACGATCGAAGGCGACGTGCGCTCGAGCGACGACCTCGAGGCAGCGGTCAGCCGAGCCAAGGAAGAGTTCGGACGCATCGACATCCTGGTAGCCAATGCCGGGATCTGGGCACTCGCGCCGCTCTGGCAAATGACCGAGGCGCAGTGGCAGGACATGATCGACGTCAATCTCACCGGTGTCTGGCGCACGCTGCGCGCGGTGATTCCGACGATGATCAGCCAGCAAAGCGGAGCCATCGTGCTGACTGCTTCGGTGAACGGGCTCGAGGCCGGCGCCGGCTACGCGCACTACGTCGCCGCGAAGCACGGCGTCATCGGCCTGATGCGCAATACCGCCTTGGAACTCGGGCCGTTCGGCATTCGCTGCAACGCCGTCTGCCCGGGCTTCGTCGACACCGCCATGAACGACTGGCAGGGCGCCCACGACATGATGATCGGCGGACCAGGCGGCACGCCGGAGGATCGCCGGGTCGGCGCTTTCGGCTGGTCGGCCATCGCCGGGCAGGGCATGCTTCCCGCCGAGGCCGTCAGCGAAGCGGTCGTCTGGCTGAGTTCCGACGCTGCCTCCCGCATCTCCGGTGTCGCGTTGCCGGTCGACTCCGGCCACATGATCCTGCCGGGGTTCAACGCAAACCCGCTGATCGACGGGCCGGCCACAGCATGAGCGCGCGCGGGGTCATCGTCACCGGAGCCGGGTCGGGGATGGGCGCGGCCATGGCGGAAGAGTTCGTCGCCCGCGGCGATCTCGTCGCCGCCTGGGATCTGCACGGCGATGCGGCGCAAAGAACCGCGGACAGGCTGCCCGCCGGACGCTGCCTCGCGGTCACTGCTGACGTGGGCGATCCCGACAGCGTGCAGAACGGGCTCGAGAAATCGCTGGAGCTGCTGCCCGAAGTCAACGTGCTCTGCAGCAACGCAGGCGTGCTCGATGACTACGCGCCCGCGCTGGACACCCCGATCGAGCTGTGGAATCGCATCATCGCCACCGACCTGACCGCCGGCTACCTCTTGTCCCGCGCGGTGCTCCCCGGCATGCTCGCCAGCCAGAGCGGTGTGATCATCTACACCGCCTCCATCTCCGGGTTCATTGCCGGCGGCGGAGGAGCGGCGTATACCGCCGCCAAGCACGGACTCATCGGGCTCACCAAGCAGATGGCTTTCGACTACGGGCGGCAGGGAATCCGGGTCAACGCGATCTGCCCGGGCCCGGTGCGGACGGGGATGACCGAGCACCTGTTCACCCCCGAAGGGCGCCAGCCGCACGTCGACGCGGCGGTCGCCGCAATCCCCGCCGGTCGGTGGGCGGAACCGGTGGAGATCGCCCGCCTGGCCGCGTATCTGGCCAGCGATGACGCGTCGTTCATCCATGGCGCCGCCTACATGATCGATGGCGGCTGGACAATCTCCTGATACGTCAGGCGCCGGACCGAGCTAAGGAGTTATCGACGTGAGCAGTCACGCAGTGGAGTTCCGCAGCGGCGGCGAGGTGGTCCGCGGCGACCTGTACCTGCCCGAGGGTGAGGGCCCGTTCCCGGTCGTCGTGATGGCCGGTGGATGGTGCTACGTCAAGGAATTGCGGCAGCCGCAGTACGCGGCGGAGTTCGTGCGGCGCGGCTTCGCTGCCCTGATTTTCGACTACCGCTACATGGGAGCCAGCGACGGCGAGCCGCGCCAGCATCTCGACCCGTGGAAGCAGATCGAGGACTACCGCAACGCGATCTCCTACCTGGAGACCCGGCCCGATATCGATGCCGACCGCATCGGGGCGTGGGGTATCTCCTACAGCGGTGGCCACGTCCTGATCCTCGGGGTGATCGACCCGCGGGTGAAGGTCATCGTCAGCAACGTGCCGGTGATCGACGGCTTCACGAACATGTGGCGGGTGCACGGAACCGACCGGTTCCGCAAGCTGCAGGCGCTGTGCCTGGAGGATCGACGCAAGCGGCTGGAGTCAGGGGTCGGTGGCACCCTGCCGATGTCAGGGACGCCCGCGGGTCCGGACGCCGAACTGGTGGCGTGGCCGCTGGATGAGGTGAAGGCGGTCTTCGAGGAACTCAAGCGCACGCAGGCGCCGCGGCATGAGCACTGGAGCACCATCGAGTCGGTCGAACTGCTGATGCAGTACAACGCTGCGCCTTACGCCACCCGACTCGTGCAGAAGCCGGTGATGATGATCGTCGCCAATGAGGACGACATCACGCTGTGGGACCTGGAAAGCGCCGCGTACGAGTCGATTCCGTCCGAGCGTAAGAAGCTGGTGGTCCTTCCCGACACCAGCCACATGACGCTCTACAGCAACCTCACCGCGCTCGATCTGGCGGCCAAAGCCGCCGGTTCCTGGTTCACCGAGCATCTGTTCGCGCCGCCGACCGTCGCGTCGGAGGTGGCCAAGTACGAGTGAGGCCGGCGCTGTGGGTGTCCAGCTAACGATCCCGGCCGAGCGCGGCATCCGCGAGCGGGAGGCCGGAACGTGGCTCGACCGGTTCATCGACGGCTACGTGGCTGAAGCCGCGCGGCTGACGCCGGAAAAGCCCGTCGTCATTGATAGTTCCAGCACGCTCACCTACGCGGAGGCGAACCGGGCGATCGATGCCATTGCACGGTCTCTGCATGGGCTCGGTGTCCGCCGGGGCGATGTCGTCTCGTGGCAATTACCCAACTGGCATGAGGCGTTCCTGCTTCATCACGCCATCCTTCGGGCCGCCGCGGTGAGCAACCCGATCGTGCCCATCTACCGCCGGCACGAGGTCGAGTACATGCTGCGCGAGGCCGGCAGCCGGGTGCTCGTCATTCCGCAGACGTTCCGCGCCTTCGACTACGTGGCGATGGCCGACGGGCTGCGCCCGGCGTTGCCGGAACTCGCCCATGTCGTGGTCGTCCGCCCGCAGCAGCCCACGGAGTCGGACTTCGCCGTGCTGACGCGAGCTGACGGGCCGCCGCTCGACCTCGAGCGCAGTCCCGACGATCCGATGCTGCTGATGTTCACGTCGGGCACGACGGCACGGCCCAAGGGGGTGCTGCACACGCACAACACGTTGGACTACGAGAACCGCAGCATCATCGAGATCTTTGAGCTCGGCAGGGACGACACCATCTTCATGCCGTCGCCGCTCTCGCACATCACCGGCTTGCTCTACGGGATCCAACTTCCCGCAATGCTGCAGACCGCCGTGGTGCTGCAGGACATATGGGAGCCGCGTGGCGCGCTCGCGTTGCTGGCCGAGCACCATTGCACGATCACAGTCGCCGCTACACCGTTCCTGCACGGCCTGACCCACCATCCCGAGCTGGCGCGGTTCGATCTGTCCGCACTTCGCCTCTTCGCCTGCGGCGGAGCCGACGTTCCGCCCGGACTGGTGCGTGATGCACGCGCGCTTCTCGGCTGCTACGTCACGCGCATCTACGGCTCGACGGAGGTTCCGACGCTGTCCACGACCGGCGCGCACGATCCACCGGTGAAAGGTTCGCAGACCGATGGCCGGGTGATCGGAAACGCTTCCTATCGCATCGTGGACGCCGGCGGGTATCCGGTCGCGCCCGGCGTGATCGGCGATCTCGAGGCGAAGGGACCCGAGACGTTCGTCGGCTACCTGCATCCCCAGGACGAGTCAGACGCGGGAGATGCCTTCACTCCGGACGGCTGGTTTCGCACCGGAGATCTCGCCTCCGCGGACCCGGACGGATTCCTTTCGATCCGCGGGCGAAGCAAGGACATCGTGCTGCGCGGCGGCGAGAACATCAGCGTCACCGAGATCGAGGAGTTGCTCTTCGAGCACCCGGACGTGGTCGAGGTCGCCATCGTCGCCATGCCCGATCCCGTCATGGTGGAGCGAGCCTGCGCGTTCGTGGTCCCCCGAAACGGCTCTCGCCCCACGCTTGGCGACCTGGTCGAATTTCTCGCCACCCGAAACGTCGCCAAGCAGAAGTACCCCGAGCGGCTGGAGCTGGTCCCCGAACTGCCCAAGACACAGTCTGGCAAGATCCAGAAGTTCCTGCTGCGCCAGGAGATCCGAAGTCTCACCGAAAGGACACCCGTGAAGCCGACCGAGCTGCTCGATCCTGACATTGCCAAGGCCGTCAGCGCGTTGCCCTTCGAGTCGCTGAACGACGAGCAAGTGGCGATGATCCGCTCCGTCGAACTCCCGTCCGTGGTGTCCGACGATGTCGAACGTACCGACCACGTGCTTGCCCGGGGAGCCTGCGGTATCGGTTCGGGTGCACCGCCCCAAAGGCGTCCGCGGGCCGTTGCCCTGCGTCTACTCCATTCACGGCGGCGGATACGTCATCGGCAGCAACGCCATGGACGACGCGCTGTTCGACCAGCTGTGTCCTGCGCTGGAGCTCGTGGGCGTCTCGGTCGAGTACCGCCTCGCGCCCGAGACCCCCTATCCCGGTCCGCTGGAAGATTGCTACCGCGGGCTGGTGTGGACGCACGAGCATGCGGGCGAGCTCGGCATCGACCGCAACCGCATCGGCGTTCGCGGGATCAGCGCGGGAGGTGGTCTTGCCGCGGCACTGGCCCTGCTGGTCCGCGATCGCGCGGAGGTGTCACTCGCGTTCCAACTCCTCGACTGCCCGATGCTCGACGATCGGCAGGGCACGTACTCGAGCCAGCAGGAGGGGCTACCGGTGTGGAGCCGCGAGTCGAACACCTACGGCTGGCGGTCCTATCTCGGCGACCTCTACGGCGCCGCCGACGTTCCCTACACGGCGGCTCCGGCCCGGGCGAAGGACCTGTCGAACCTGCCACCGGCCTACGTATCGGTCGGCACGGTGGATGGCTTCCTCGATGAGGACGTCGACTACGCGATGCGGCTGAACCACGCCGGGGTGCCGGCCGAGCTCCACGTGTATCCGGGGGCCTGCCACGGCTACCAGATGGCGGTCGAAAGCGAGATCACGGCCCAGAGCCAGCGGGACGCACGTGACTGGCTGAAGCGCCGGATCCGGCGCCTAGCCGGTGGCCGTGATATCGATAGCGGCTGACGTACCGGCCTGAGGACGGGATTCGACCATGCAGATCTCATGCGGCTTCGCGCCGTCGCTGGAGCTCGTCGACCAGGTGTGCCTGGCCGAGGAACTCGGCTACGAGCGGGCCTGGCTTTACGACTCGCCGGCCATCTACCTCGATATCTGGACGTCGCTCGGGCGACTGGTGGAACGCACCAGCCGGATCGGTTTGGGGACGGCGGTACTGGTTCCCAGCCTGCGCAGCGTGATCGCCACGGCGGCCGCGATCGCGACCGTCGAGGCGGGTGCACCCGGCCGCTTTGCAGCCGGCTTCGGCACCGGCGCGACCGCACGGTGGACGCTCGGCAAGGGCGCGCTGACGCTCGCGGAGACGGGCACCTTCCTGCGCCAGCTGCGCGGCCTGCTGCGCGGCGAGGTCGTCGAGGTGGACGGTGAGCGGGTCCAGATGGCGCACCTGCCGACGCATGCGCCGGAGCGCCCCATCGACGTTCCGATCCTGCTCAGCGCCCTCGGGCCGAAGGGCCAGGCGCTGGCCCACGAGGTGGCCGACGGCATCATGACGGTCGGTTTCGGGATGGGCGGCTTCGACTGGAGCGCGCAGCTCGTCGTCGGCACCGTCCTCGACTCCGGTGAGGCGATCGCATCGCCGCGCGTCCAGGAGGCTGCCGGGCCGTGGTACGCGATCCTGGCTCACGGTGCCTGGGAGTCCAACCCCGAAGCGGTGGACGGTTTCCCGGGCGGGGCCGAATGGCGCGCCAAGCTGGAATCGACCCGCACCGAGGGCGAGCGGCACATCGCCGTTCACGAAGGCCATGCCACGACCGTCACCGACCTCGACCGGCTCCTCGTCGAGGCCGCCGGCGAGAGTGTGGTCGGGCTGGGTTGGGTGGCCGAACCGGACGGCATCCGCGCCAAGATCGCCGAAGCGGAAGCCGCCGGCACTACCGAGATCATCTACGCGCCGAGCGGACCCGATGTCAAACGCGAGCTGCGCGCCTTCGCGAAGGCGGCTGGGCTGTGAGCGAGCAGGAACGGGCCAACAAGCAGGTGGTCAACCAGTTCTGGGAAGCGCTGGCCGCCCGCGACTGGGAGGGGATGAAGCGACTGCTGACCGCCGATGCCCACTACACGGACGTGGGCACCCCCGGTCCGGGCGGGACGGGTCCGGACGGCGTGGTGAACCGGGTGAAGATCGGGCTCGAGCCGCTTTCCGGCTACGAGCACCTCGACGGCACCAACATGATCGCCGAAGGCGACCTGGTCATGACCGAGCACACCGAACGCTGGCACTTCCACACCGGCGAGGTGATCGACCACTCGTTCGTCTCGGTGACCCAGCTACGCGACGGAAAGATCTTCCGCTGGCACGACTACTCGAACATCGCGAACATCACCGACAACGCGCCCGCCTGGTGGCTCGAGCACATCATCACCGCATCAACCGCCGGCGGGACGCCTTAGCGGGGCAGTCTCGAGTAGAGGTCGGCGAGAGCGTCCCAGTGCCGCTGCTCTGCGCCGGCGTCATACGTCGGATTGTCGGGGACCGCGAAGCCATGACCTGCCGGGTAGGTCTCCATGGTGTGACGAACGCCCGCGTCGGTGAGCGCCTGCTCGAGCCGTTGGTACTGCTCGGCCGGAAACGACGGATCGTTTTCCGCAGCGGCCACGTAGATCTCCGCGCGCATCGCCGACGCGAGCCGGTGCGGGCTATCGGGATTTTCCTCATTGGCGAGGTTGCCGCCGTGGAAGGACGCTGCCGCCGCAACTCCGTCGGGTTGCAGTCCGGCGGCGAGCAATGAGAGCCCCCCGCCCATGCAGTAGCCCGTCGTGCCTACCGACGAACCGGTGACCTCATCGCGTGCGGTCAGGTAGCCGATGAAAGCCTTGGCGTCGCTGCTCACGGCGTCCCGGTTCAGCGAGCGGACCATCATTCCCAGCCGCTCCCTCTCACCGGGATCGCTGAACAGCGTGTTGATATCGAACGGTGGAAACTCCCCCGCGCGGTAATAGATGTTGGGCACGAGGGTGACGTAGCCCATCCCGGCCAGCCGCTCCCCCATGCCGCGGAAAATGTCACGCAGCCCCGCCGCGTCCGGATACATGATCACGCCCGGCCACGGTCCCGTTCCGGCGGGAACGTGAAGGCTCGCCGAACACTCGCCGTCCTCGGTCTTTATCACCACGGTCTGCTGGGACATGGGGTCGCTTTCGCTGAAGGACAGGTCGGCCGCGACGCTAGCGCATGGGTGTTCCACCCGCCGGGCGGGCCCGGGCGAAACCCGCGAATCCCCATCTCACCCGCGCGCAATCACTCGCCCTGGACGCCGAGATACTGCCGCACGCGCGGTGTGAACCCAGCCGACGGTGGAAACGAACCCTCTACCGGACGCCGGCGTCTCGACGTCGGCATTTCATCGTCGCTTGCGAGGGTTCATGGAACATCGAGAAGACCTGGCAAAGCTCCTGCTCAACGGCCTGGCACCGAGCGAACGCCAGCATGTGATCGAAATGATGAACCGGACCGCCTCGGACAGGCCCGCTTCGAAGCACGGCCGTCGGCCCGGGTCCTCCACGCGATCCCCGAGCCGTTGACACTGCTGGCACTTCTGCTTTGAACGGCGGTCAACGACCATTCGGCTCGGCATTGGCTTCCACCGCCGATCGGGCGGACACCTGAGGACATTGTGCCCTGTTGGCGATGCAGTCGTTGCAGGAGGCTGAAGAGAGGCCCATCCGTCTGTGCGCCGCACACGGGCGAGGAGAGGTTGCGATGGGATTTCTCAAGGTGGTCGCGACCGACCTGGACGGCACCTTGACGACCGGCGGGGTCGTTCCCGCCGACGTGATCTCGGCTTTGGTCACCTTGCGCGTGGAAAACGTCAGGTCGCTCCTGGTGACCGGCCGCACGCGGTCTGACTTGGAACGCTCGTTCCCGGGTCTGGCCTCCACGTTCGATGCCGTCATCGCCGAAAACGGTGCGGTCCTTGCCACGAGGTCGGAAAGTCGATTGCTCGCGTCCCCCGTGGAGGCAGCGTTGGAGCGGGCGCTGTCAGACCGGGGTGTTCATGTCGTGCGCGGAGAGGTGTTGCTGGCGTGTTCTGCGGATCACGCAGCGGCCGCGGCCGAAGAAATTGGCCGGCTCGGTCTGGACGCTCAGCTCGTCCACAACCGAGGGGCGCTCATGATCCTTCCGGCCGGCGTCTCGAAGGGAACGGGGCTTCGGGCAGCACTCGCGGAACTGGGCCTGTCAGCGCATAACACGATCGCCTTTGGCGACGCTGAGAATGACCTCGCGCTGCTCGAGGTCGCCGAAATCGGCGTCGCCGTCGCCAACGCGGTCCCTTCGCTACGAGCCCACGCGGATCTGGTCCTCGACAAGCCCGGACCGGAGGGCATCACGCGCTTGTTGAAGGGGCCGCTGCTCATCGGCGCGGATCGACTCTGCCCGGCCCGACGACGGCTTCCGGTCGGCACCTTCGACGACGGGTCACCAGCGCTCCTGCCCGGCAGCCAAGCCAACATCCTCATTGCCGGCCCGTCCGGATATGGCAAGTCTTATCTGGGCGGACTGCTCGTCGAAGCCTGGGTGCAAGCGGAATACCGGGTGCTGGTGCTCGATCCCGAGGGCGACCACAGCGGCCTGGCGGAGCTGCGTGACACATGCGTCGTTGGCGCAGGCTCCCCCTTGCCGACGCCGGCGGAGGTCATCGAGCGGTTGATCCGACGTTCCGTCGTCCTGGATCTGTCTCAGCTCGCCCAGGCCGACAAGGTGCAGTACTCCCGACGGATCCTGCAAGCTGCCGACCTTTCGCGTGCCCTTCGAGGACTTCCGCATTGGGTACTCATCGAGGAGGCCCACTTGCTGATTCCCGACCCTGACTTTGCCGCCCAACTCCAACGGCTCGCCGGCCGCGGAGAAGCGCTCGTGACGTACCAGCCGGAGACGCTGCCCGACGAGGTGACCGCTCTCATCGACATCACGATCACCGTCCCGGCAACGGACCGCAGACACGGAAGCGTCCATACCTATCCGCCGCGGGCCACCCTCGAGATCGAGGGGCAAGCGCGCGGCTTCACCGCCACCGGGCGGCGCACCCGCCACGCCAGGCATCGCCATAAGTACACCCATGCCGAGCTGGCGCCGCACCAGCGTTTCCACTTCCGCACACAAGAATCGACGTCGGCCGTCGCCGCGGCAAACCTCACCGAATTCGTCAGCCGAGTCGCCGCGATCGATCGCGACGTGCTCGACTACCACCTTGCCCGCGGCGACTTCTCCCGTTGGATCACCGGCACCCTGCAAGACGCCAGGCTCGGCCAGCACATTGCGCTCATCGAGCACGACGCCCGCGCCGCCCACGCGCTGAACGTCGAGCACGCCCGTCAGCGCCTCACCGACGCTGTCAGCACCCGCTACTTCATGACTGCCGGCGAGGCTGCTCACAACCTCATCGACCTGACAGGCACGATCCGGGTCGACGAGCCAGGATGACGGCGGCCCGCGACCTGCGTCGCCGGCCGGGACCAAGGTCCCTGTTCGGCAGCTGCGCGATGAGCTTCGATGAGCCTGGACCTCAAGACCGAGTCAGATCCGGAGCAGCTAGATGGAGACTCGCCCGTTCCTGCCGTTGCCCGTCCGCTTCCGCGCGGCGCAACACCGGGTCATCCGTGAGTACGAGGCAGAGCTGGGGCAGCGAACTGCCGTGGACTGCTTCACCCGCTGCATCGACGACGTTCGCCAACTCGGATTGCGGGGCAACGCCCTGATCATCGCCGCGGAGCACATGGCCAGCAGCCGCCTGCGTCAGCGCGTTGCATCTGCGGAGCAGCGGCTCATCGCGTCGGTCTAGACGTCCCCCGTTCCGCTCCGCTGCCCGTCCGCTTGACCGCCTGAGGATTCCTTCAACGGCGGCGGCGACGCCGCGTACGCCCCGTGGCTGAGACCCTGTTCTGGGGCGTCGTGGGCTTCGCTATGGTGCGAGCGAAAGGACGGTGAGGCGTGACAGCGCTGGGCCTGTTCGTCGACCTGCGAAGGCTCAGCAGCTCGACTCGGTCGGCTGCCTCGCATGTAAGCCACACGCTGGATGTGCTCGCTGGGGCTGAAGGTCTCGGGTGCGAGGCCGTCTGGTTCACCGAGCATCATGGCTTTTCCGACGGCTACCTCCCGCAGCCGCTGGTCCTGGCATCAGCGGTGGCGGCGCGAACCAAACGCATGCGGCTCGGCACCGGGGTCGTGCTCGCGGGCCTTCGCCATGCGCGCCACCTCGCCGAGGAAGCAGCCCTGGTCGACCTGATCTCTGACGGTCGACTCGAGCTCGGGCTCGGCGCCGGGTACTCCCAGGACGAGTACGACGCGTTCGACGTCGACATGGCGCGCCGGTTCGACCGCACCGATGCCACCGCGCTGGAGGTCCGGCGCCTGCTGGCGACCGGGGAGGTCACGCCCGCACCGGTGCAGCAGCCGCTGCCTATCTGGTTGGGGTATCAGGGACCCAAGGGTGCCCATCGTGCGGGGCGCGCCGGCATGGGGCTGCTGAGCCTCGACCGCGCGCTCGTCGAGCCCTACCGCGCTGGACTCGCCGAGGGCGGAGGCGACTGGTCGAACGCCCGCATGGGCGGCTTGCTCGACATCATCGTGGCCGACGATCCGCCGCGCGCGACCGAGCGCCTGCTGCCCCACTGGCTCCACCAGCAGAACACCTATCGGGCCCTTCGACGCAAACCCGACGGATCGCCGTTGGCGCCACTGAGTCTGGACCGGGCCCGTGAAACCCTGGCGGCCACTGGGCGCTTGGGAGCCCTGCAGGTGCTCGATGTCGAGAGTGCCGCGGCCGAGGTGCGGGCCCGCATCGAGGGCCTGCCCGCCGAGCACGCCTACGCCTGGCTGAGCCTCGCTGACATGCCGAACGATCTCACCGAACGGCACGTCGAGCTGTGGTGCGGGCCGGTCCGTCAGGCCGTCGAAACCTCGCAGTAGGTGAACGTGGCGGAAACGCCATCCCCGATCAAGCTCCGCCGGGATCGGGCAGCAAAGCAAGTTCGTGTGCCCGCCTTGACCATGCCGACCGTAACCACCGCCGTTTCGGTCCCGCCCGTCTCGCGCGACACGATCGTCTGAAGCCGAAGGATCGTCGCCGCAGCCATGACGATCGGATCGACCGTGGTTTCCGGGCGCGAACCATGACCGCCGGTGCCATGCAGCGTGAGCGTCAGGGAATCACTGGCCGCCATCGCTCTGGCCCCTGAGCCGATTTCCTCGGCCGGCTGGAACACCAGCATCAGCCGGCCGGAGAACTGGTCGCGATGCCACTCGCGTATCGCAGGCCGGTCTGCTCCAGCATGGGAAGCCCGTCCATATCCGCGCGCAACAGCGCCGTCGGTCCCGGACCGTTCTCGAAGATTCCCACGACGCCGGTTCCACCAATCGCGGTCGTGACCTCGTAACCCCAGGATCTGAGGCGTTCCGCCACGATCGCCGCAGTGCGGGTCTCCTGAAACGACAACTCCGGATGCTCGTGCAGGTCGCGGTAGACGGCTGAAAGCTCCTCGCCGGTCAGCACGGCTGGGGGTGTCGGCATAGGGGACCTCCGGGGTGCAGGTGTAGATCTCTAGCACGGCAGGGTGACCCCCGACGCCACTAGGGCATCATGGGCTCCGCTTTCGACGAGCGAGGTCTGGTGGTCCCCTACGTGAGCACGGAACGTTCCAAAGACAAGCCGCTGTGGATGTATTGCACGCTGTCCGGAACCGTCTCCCTGGGCTACGGCTCGATCTACACGCTGCTCGCCGACCTTCGCGACAAGTACCACTTCTCCGAAGCGCAGCTCGGCCTGATCGCCGGCGCGGGCTTCCTGGCCGGCCTCATCGCACAACTGTTCCTGGCCCGGCTCGCGGATCGAGGGCGAGCAGCGGCCATGGTCCGCGGCGGGCTCATCGCGGCGACCGTGGCCATGCTGGCCAGTTCCCTCGCGACCCAGTTCTGGGCCTTCCTCGTCTCGAGAATCCTGCTCGGACTCGGAAGCGGTGCCGTCAGCCCTGCCATCCGCCGCATCGTCGTCAACGCCTCGGCGGACAAGCTCGGCGCGAATCTCGGGAGGCTTGCGGCGTTTGAGATATCCGGCTTCGTCCTCGGACCGCTCGTCGCCGCCGTCGCCGCTCAGCTCTTCGGCCTGCACGCCCCGTTCTTGTTCCTGGCAGTGCTCTTCCTGTTGGCGCTCATCAGCTGTTCGTGGCTGAACCTTTCGGCGGGACCACGCAGCGAGCAGCCTCGAGTGATCCGCCGGCTGCTCACCGTGCCTGCGATGCGAGCCGCGCTTGCCGCATGTGTCGCCTTCTACGTCACGATCGGAACGTTCGAGGCGGTCTGGGCCATCCTGCTTCGCGATCACGGGGCCTCGACGTGGCTGATCGGGCTCACGCTTTCGCTGTTCACCGTTCCGATGATTTTCCTAGCGCCGCTGGGTGGACGGCTGTCACAACGCCTGGGGCCCATGCGCGTCGCGGCGGTCAGCATCACCGTCGCCACCGCCTGCACCTTCAGCTATGGCGCGCTGCCGAGCCTCTGGCTGCTGCTTGCCGTGTCCTTGATTCATGCGTTCGCGGACTCGTTCACGCTGCCGGCCAATCAGGTCGCCGCGGCCATGGCCGCACCGCTCGGCGACGCGTCCTCCGGCCAGGGGCTGCTGGGCGCGACCGGCCTTGCCGCAGCGGGCATCAGCGGGCTCCTGGCGGGCTACGTCTATGAACATCTCGGTCGAGGTGCGCTGTTCGCCGGCACGGCGGCCGTGATGGCGTGCTTCCTCGTGCTGGCGCTCGTCTTCAGCAAAGCGGTGCCGCGGGCCGCGCCGGCCGAGGTGCTCAACGTCCCGTGAGGAGCTCAGCGCTCCCAGCGGTGGCGTAGCTCGCTGACATCGCGCATCACGGCTGCGGTGTCGAAAGCCGCGTCCCAGCCGGCGCCTTCGCATTCGCGGTACACCCGATGGACGGTCGCGGCCAGCCGCCACGGCTCGCCCCACTCGGCGTACGGGCCGAGGTCCATGCCGGTACAGCATTCCAGCACGCTCGTGCCGGCAGCCCAGCAGGCGGACGCATGAGCTTGGACGTCCTGCAGATACACGCGGGCCACGCGGACGTCGTCGACGCCGCCGACGGGTCCGTGACCGGGAATCACGTGCTCCGGTGCGAGCCCCTCGACCCGCTGCAGCGCCTGGATCCAGCGAGCTGTCGAGCCCTCCCAACCAATCGGGGTGCAACGGCTGAAGAGCACGTCGCCCATGAGCACGACGCCCTCGTCAGGGACGTGCACCACCAGATCGCCCTCGGTATGCGCCGGGCCCACGTGCAGCAGATCGACGCGAACGCCGCCGAGATCCAGGGTGGTATCGCCGTCCACCACCGTCGTCGGCGGGGTGAGGACGACCTCGGAGAAGTCGAAGGGCGCCATTTCCTGCTGCAGATCGGCGAGGTGTGCCGGTGGTTGCGCCATCGTCCGGATCGCCTCGGCGGCTTCGGGGGTGAAGTCGGCGAAGCGTTCAGCGCACCCGCGGTGAGCGATGATCTCGGCGCCGGCGAAGACCTGGTTTCCCCAGCAATGGTCACCGTTGTGGTGGGTGTTGACGACGACCCCGGGCGGGACCGGGCGGACCTGCGCGTAAAGCTCCGCCAGCTGCCGCGTCAGCTTCACGTCATAGAGCGTGTCGACGACAAGCCCGCCGCCGGCATCGATCAATCCCGAGTTCGACCACCCCGTACCGGGGCGGGACTGCTCGCACGCGTACACGTGCTCGGTCAGCCGAAGTCGTCGCACGAGCGCAGCCTAGCGAGTGGGCCCCGGCGCCGGAAGGCCGATAACCTATAAGCGTGCGGATCGCGGAACTGCCAGGAAGCATCGGCGTCGAGCTTCACGGCGTCGACCTGAGCCGGATGAATGACCCTGCGGCGGCATGGACGCGAAGCGACATCGACCGATTGCGCCTCGAGTGGAGCAGGCGCCACCTGGTCCTGGCCCGCGGGCCGCTGCTGACGGGGGAGCAGCAGCTGGCCTTCGTCGCCCGCTTCGGTCCGCTGGTAGCCGAGCGGCAGCCCTGGGGATATGTATCGAACGTCCGGCCCGACGGCATCGTGCGGGAGGGCGCGCTGCTGTTCCATTCCGATTTCGCGTTCACGTTCGCTCCGACGACGGCCATCTCGCTACATGCCCTCGAGGTGCCCGCCGAGGGCGCTGCGACGCACTTCGCCGATGCCGCGCGAGCCGCTGCACTTCTGCCGCCCGCGCTGCGCCGTCGGCTTGCGGGACGGCGGGTGCTCAACGTGTACGACTTCCACGGCTCCGACGCTCAGCGGATGCGTGAGCGGGACGCAACGCCGGGATCGCCCTCGTTCGCGCATCCCGTCATCGGCCGCCACCCGCGCACCGGAGAGGAGGTCCTCTTCGCCAACCAGATGCATTCCGACCGGATCCTCGACGTCTCCGAAGCCGAGAGCGAGAGCCTGCTGGCAGAGCTGTTCTCCGTGCTGTACGGCGCCGGCAACGTCATGGAACACCGGTGGAATCAAGGCGATCTCATCCTGTGGGACAACGTGGCGCTGCATCACGCGCGGCCGGACTTTGCCGCGCAGCAGCCACGAACGCTGCAACGCGTCACGCTCGGGGATTACACGCCGGGCGAGCTCGTTCCTCGGTTGGCTGAGCTCCTGGCGGCGCGAGGCTGACGGCGCGCAGGCCCGCGGCAAACAGCCCGACGAAGAAATCGAAGTGCTTCGTCGCCTTTGCCGGTGGCGCCGCCAACCCGTCGCGCGCCTCGAGATCGACGAAACCATGGACGGCGGCCCGGAAGGCGATGTGCGCCTCCCGCACCTGCTCCTCGGTCAGACCGTAGGAGCGCAGGACACCGCGCACGGTCTCGGCGGAGCGCTCGGTGGCTTCGATGTAGGCCTGGCTGCGCGGAGCGCTCAGCTGGAGCAGGTAGCGCTCCGGGTGACGGCGGACGTAGCGACGGTAGGCACGGGCCATGGCGAACAGCGCCGTGTCCGGATCCCCGCCCGCGAGGGGCCGGGGCCCATCGATGGCTTTGGCGACCAGGCGGCTCAGCTCGCGGGCACCGCGAGTCGCCACCTCCTGCTGCAACTGCTCCACACTGGCGATGTGGCTGTAGAGCGCGGGCTGAGAAACGCCAAGCCGGCGCGCAACCGCCGTGGTCGTGAGCTTGTCGGGCCCATCGCTGTCGAGCAGCTGCGTCGCTGCGTCGACGATCGCCGCGAGCGAGAGTGGTTTGCGGGCGGTCACGCCCGGCCGGGCAACGGGATTCGGTACAGCGCTGCCGCGTTGTCCTGCAGGACCTTTCGCCGGTCGTCAGCAGTCAGGCGCGCGAGCCCGGGCGCGGCCAGCGCCATGCTGTCGGGGTACAGGCACGTCGGGTGCGGAAAGTCGGTCTCGAAAAGGATGCTGTCGGCCCCGAGGATCTCGAACGTGTGGGAGATGTCCTGGTTCTCGAACCAGAAGCAGGCGTAGATCTGACGCTGGAAGTACTCGAGCGGCGAGAGCGTCATGAAGTCGAGCGCCCCAGCCGGCAGCTCGCCCATCTGATGGCTCAGCGCCTCCAGCACGAACGGGATCCAGCCGATGCCGCTCTCCACCGAAACGAACCTCAGCTTCGGGTGGCGTTCGAGCAGGCCGGAGAAGATGAGATTGGCGATGACCCGGGCGTTCGTCAGGTACATCATGGCGGAGCCGATGGCGAGCTTCTGGTCATCGCCGTGTGACGGCCAGGGTGACGTGCCGAACCACGAGAGGCTGGTCTCGCTGGCCCCGATGTGGAAGTTGACCGGCAGCCCGAGGTCGGCGCACACCTCCCAGAGCGGATCCCAGGCCCGGCTGGCCAGGTCAGGAGCACCGCCTTGCTGGGGGTCGCTGGTCATGTTGACCCCGCGCAGCCCGAGCGCACCTGCTCGCTCGGCCTCAGCCACCGAGGCCTCGACGTCCCACCACGGCAGCAAAGCCATCGGGAAGAGCCGCCCTTTGCCTTCGGCCTGCAGGTCGAGCATCGCGTCGTTGTAGAGGGTGGCGCACACGTTCTTCAGCGCGATATCGGTGAGCTGACCGAATCGCTGGCCTCCGAAGCCGGCCGCATTGGGATAGACGATTTGCGCCCAGACGCCGATCTCGTCCATCACCTGCAGGCGCGCGGGCACGTCGTGAGCCGCCGGGTGAGCGTCGTCGAACGTCCAGCCGATGAAGTCGGTGCCGCGACAGCGCGAGCCATTCTTGTGCACGACCGACGACGCCGAGGCGCGCTGCATGGCCACCCCGTCGACCGTCCAGGTCGGCTGCCCGTTGACCTCCGTGACCCGGGGGACGCGCTCCTTGAGGGCCTGGGGAGCCCGGCTGGTCCACAAATCGTGGGGTTCCGTCAGGTGGGTATCGGCGTCGATGACGGAGAAACCGGTGTCGACGCTTGCAGCAGGACTCATGGGCTTCCCCTCAGCTGGCCTGCTTATAGGCTATCGGAGGGGGCCACTGCACCAGCCTCAGGCCTCGACCAGATGGTCCAGGAGTCCCTCGGCGATGTAGGCCGGGAAGGCACCCATCTCGAGCGGACGGCCATTTTCGCTGTGCCACCCGAGCCGATCGCGGACTCTCGGCGAGAGGTAGTAGGCCCCCGCCACCACGAGTATCAGCGTCGCACGGACGGCCCGTCCGCAGTCCATGAGACCTTGCAACGAAACGTCCCCCTTGGGCCCGGCGACCGCCAACGCCGAATGCAGCGGCTCGGCGAGGTCAGGACGCGCCCGCAGCAGCGCGTCGAGCAGTTCGCCGCCGAGTCCCGCCTCGCTGGCGGACGGCATGCCCTCGCCGCCGGGGATCAGCACGTCGGCGAGCTGGCTGAGCCGAGCCCGCTCTCGCACGCTGAAGTCCGCGACTTCGACAGCTACCACGGGAAGCCGAAGCGGTGTGGCAGCTCGGTCGGGCGGGCCCGCAGGCATCCGGCGCAGCGCCGGCACGCCCCGCTGCTCGATGAGGCGCTGCGCGGTTCGCAGCGCGAGCGCGCTGATGGTGCTCGTCGGGTTCATGCCTCCCGCTGTGGGAAAGACGCTGCCGTCGATGATGGCAAGATTTCTGATCCGGTGGGTGAAACCCCAGCGGTCGCAGACCGACGTCGCCGGATCCAGCCCCATCCGAGCCGTCCCCATGAAATGCCCGTTGGAACGCGCCCGCACCGCCCCGATCTCTTGCACACCGGCTTGCGCCAACGACTCGGTCGCCCGCTCGGCGTGCCAGGCCAGCATCCGCTCGGTGTTCTCGCTGGTGCGGTAATTCACCGACACGCCCGCCAGCCCGGCGCTGTCGGTCTCGGTCCCGAGGGCCACGCGGTTGTGGTCCTCCGGCAAGTCCTCAGCCAGCAGCACCCACTGCAACCGGCGGCCCACCTGCTCGCGTAGGCGGCGGTGATGGTGCGGCCCCCACGCGCCGGTGTGACCGAGAGCGACGGCGAGCGGATGGCCGCCTCCCGTCAGCGCCCAACGGGCGCCGCGAAGAAAGCCGCGCGACGCGTCCGATCCGTAGAACTGAAGCGAATTGATGAGGCCGCCGTTGTGCCCGTGCCATGGGGCGATGTCGGGAAGCAGGCCCTGCACGAGAGTCATCGGATGCAGCATGAGCCCGCGGCCGACCAGCCCCGAATCGTTGGCCAATCCGTCCGGATGCTCCGTATTCGCCGAGGCCAGCAGCAGGCGCGGGGTGCCGATGCCGTTGGCCGCGCACAGCACCACATCGGCCTCGTGCTGGTGAACGCCGCCATCGGCATCGACCCACTCGACACCCGTGGCGCGATCCGTTCGATCCACGAGGATGCGACGCACGGTCGCGCGCGTGATGAGCGTCCCGCCCAACCGCTCGAACTGCGGCCAATGCGTCAGATCCGCCGAGGCTTTCGCGCCTTCGTCGCAGCCGCGTCCGCACGTGCCGCGCTGCACGCACGCATGGCGCCCGCCCTGCGGCACGGAAAGGATCGCGTTGGTGTCCGGCCACCAGTGCCAGCCCAGCCGGGCCTGAGCGCGCGCGACGGCCAGGCCGAGCGGCCCGATGGGCAGCGCCGGAAGCGGCGGCTCCGCACCGTCGGGATAGGCCGGATTGCCACCCAGTCCGGAGACCCCGAACTGTCGATCCGTCTCCTCGTAGAAAGGCTGCAACTCCTGGTACGTCAGCGGCCAGTCGGCGGCGATGCCATCAGTACTGCGCACGCGGAAATCGGTGGGGAGCATCCGGGGCCACTGGGCGTTGTAGAGCACCGAGCCGCCGCCGACGCCGTTGTAGTTCAGCACCTTCATGTCCGAGGACGCATCGTCGACCGGATAGTCCGCGACACCGCCGCGCACGCCCGGTGAACTCGACCATTGCTTGAGTCCGACCAGCTCCCCGGCCGGCGTATCGCCGCCGAACGTCGATCGATCCGGCCAGTCGCCCTGCTCGAAGCAGGTGACCTCCAGGCCGGACTGCGCCAGGCGCAGGGCCGCGACGGCAGCGGACGGGCCCGCTCCGACGATCACCACCTGGGATCGGGCTGTCGTGATCCTCGCCTCCTCAGTGCGGGGTCAGGCCACCATCGACGATAAGCACCTGCCCGGTGACGAAGCTGCCCGCATCCGAACACAGCAGGAGCGCCGGGCCGACCATCTCATCCGCGTGGGCAGCGCGCCTCATGAACGCTGCCCTCGACATCGACTCGATCTTCTCCGGCGTGTTGTTGCGGACCATGTCGGTGTCCACCGTGCCGGGGGCGAGCGCATTCACCCGGATGCCCTTCTCCGCGAACGCGGCCGCCATCGATCGGGTCATCGCCATCAGGCCCGCCTTGGCCGCCGCGTACATCGCCGTGTAGGGCGAGAACAGGAAGGCGCCGGCGGAGACGACGTTCAGCACGGCCGCGTTGCCCGACGCCTCCAGATGGGGAAGCGCCCGCTCGACCAGGAAGACCGGGCCGCGCAGGTTGGTGCCCAGCGACTTCTCCCAGGCGCCGACCGTAAGCTGACCGAACGGCAGGGTCAAAGCGTTGGCCGCATTGTTGACGACGATGTCCAGCCGGCCGAACTCGGCGACCGTCCGATCGACCAGCGCATCGATGGCAGCGATGTCGCCCATGTGCGTCGGCACCCCGATGGCCTCGCCGCCCTGAGAGCGCAGGTGCGCCTCGGTGGCCGCGCAAGCGTCAGCCTTGCGGCTCGCGACCGCCACCGTCGCGCCGGCCGCGAGGAGACCTTCGGCGATGGCCAGCCCGATGCCGCGTGTTCCACCGGTGACGATGGCGACGCGGCCGGTGAGGTCGTGCAGCCGGCTGAGCTTGGCTCGATCCATGTGCTCTCCTTCACCCGCCGGAGTGGGGGCCGTGTGGCGTCATCATAAGTAACGTCGTTATGTTAGCGACCATGACTTCACAGCGACCCTGCGAGGGTCAGGTGGCGCTCGTGACGGGGGCCAGCCAGGGCGGCACCGGGACGGCCATCGCGATCCGGCTCGCGGCGGAGGGTGCCGCGGTGGCGATCACCGCACGCACGCTCGACGGCCTCGAGGAGACCCGGCGCCGGATCGAGGCGACCGGCGGCACCTGCCTGGTGCTGCCGGCAGATCTTTCGGACCCGGACGGTGGCCGGGGCGAGCTCGTCCCCGGTGCGGAGGCCGAGCTCGGGCCGATCGACATCCTGGTGAACAACGCGGCGGTGAACGGCTACGTCCCCTTCGACCAGGCCACGCCAAAGGCGCTCGAACGCTGCCTGCAAGTCAACCTCTGGGCGCCTTGGGAGCTGATGAAAGCGGTCGTTCCCGGCATGCGCGAACGCGGCCGAGGTTGGATCCTGAACCTCACCTCGTTTGCCGCGGAATTGCCGCCCGGGCCGCCCTTCCCGACGAACCTGCCGGGCAAAGCGGGCTTCCAGTACGGCGCGTCCAAAGCCGCCCTCAACCGGTTGACGGTCGCGGCCGCCAGCGAGTGCGAGGGGCAAGGCATCGCGGTCAACGGGCTCACCCCGCAGGCCGCTATCTCCACGCCGAGCCTCGTCGCGGCAGGCGGTATCGACCCGGCCATGTTCGAGCCGCTCGACACGATGGCCGAGGCGGCGCTCGCCCTCTGCTCGGGCGATCCCGCTGTCCTCACCGGCCGTATCGCGTACAGCCTTCAGCTGCTGCTGGAACTGCAGCGGCCGGTCCTCGACCTGCACGGTGAGCACCTCGTCGAAGGGTGGCAGCCCGCAGAGCTACGCGAAGTGATCGACCGCCAGGAGGCCAACCTCGCCGGGCGCGGGTGGCCGCAGGGCTACTCGTTCGGACGCGTCCACAGCCCTCGTCCCTAGTTCAGCTGCGGCCGGTCGCGGGTCAGTCCTGACTCGCCATCGCCTTGGCCTGCCGGTAATCGGCCTTGCCTGCGGGCGATCGCGGCACACTCTCGACCAGTGTCAACCGGCCCGGCAGCTTGTACCCGGCAAGCCTGCCCCGGCAATACTCGCGCAGTGCCTGGAGCGTCAACGACGCTCCAGGGCGGAGTTCGACCACCGCGCTGACGCGTTCGGTGAAGCGCTCATCCGGTACGCCGACCACGAGCGCGTCATTGACGCTCGGGTGCTCCTTGATGACCGTCTCGACTTCCTCGGGGTAGACCTTCTCGCCTCCGGTATTGATGCATTGCGACCCCCGGCCGAGCAGCGTGATGACCCCGTCTTCGTCGACGATGGCGTAGTCGCCGGGGACGACGTAACGCCTTCCGTCGGCCGCGACCGGGAACGTCTCGACGGTCTTCGCCTCGTCCTTGTAGTAGCCGAGCGGGATGTGCCCGCTGCGCGCCAGCCGCCCCGTGACCCCAGACCCCGGCTCGACCGGCCGCAACTCATCGTCGAGGATGACGGTGTCATCGCTCAGCCGAAACCGGGAACGCGAGCCGGTGGGGTCGGCGGGGCTACCTCCGGCGCCGGTCTCGGAGGACCCGTAGCCATCGCTGATACGCACCGAGGGCAGGTGCGCTTGGATGCTGGCCTTGACGCCCGGCGACAGCATGGCACCGCCGGAACCGAAGGAGGCGAGCGCCTTCAGGTCGTATTCGCCGGCGTGGGCGTCGAGCGCGTCGACGAGCGGGCGTGCCATCGCATCGCCGACCACGTTGATCCCGCTTGCCTTTTCGCGACCCGGCCAGCCGCCAGACCCGGTCGGCATCGAATCGGTGCTCCACGTAAAGGATGATCGTGCCGCCGGCGAGAAAGCCGGTGAGGGCGTTGCACGCGCCCCATTGTGCGGCGCCGTGCATGAGCGGCGGGAGGATCACCGTGCGGGGCGGCGAGGCTGCCCTCGCGCGATCGGCGAGTTCACGTGGATCCTCGATCCGACCCCTGCCGTAACCGTTGCCGCCGAGCGCGGCGTAAAAGATGTCTTCGCTTCGCCACACGACGCCTTTCGGCATCCCGGTCGTCCCGCCGGTGTAGAGCATGTAGACGTCGTCGGAGGAGCGCGGCGGGAAGTCGCGCGCGGGGGATCGCGCCGCCAGCGCCGTCTCATACTCATCGCCGAGTCCGAGTCGGACGTCCAGGGCCGGGAGGTCTTCGGCAACCTCGGCGAGCAGCCCGGCGAACTCCGGCTCGAAGACGACTGCCTTGACGTCAGCGTTGGCCAGCACGTAACGCAGCTCGTCACCGACGTAGCGGTAATTGATGTTGATCGGAACGGCGCGCAGCTTGTAGCTCGCCCACCAGGTTTCGACCCACTCCGCCCGGTTCCAGGCGTAAATCGCCACGTGATCGCCGGCGCCGACCCCGCGCGCAGCAAGCGCATGAGCCAGCCGGTTGGACCGCTCCTCGAGCTGGCGGTACGTCAGCCGCACGTCGCCGGCGACCAGCGCCTCACGCTCCGGCACCGCGTCGACCACGATCTCGAACAAGTCGGCAAGGTTGAACGTGACGGATCGCTGCGGGTGAGGGCTCGCCGCTGGCTCTGAGACTGGGGTCATATCAGCTACTTCTGCATGCCACCGGAGACGGAGATGTCGTCACCCGTCACGAACGAGGACGCCTCACTGGCGAGATAGACCACCGGGCCGACGATCTCGGTCACGTCCGCGACGCGCTTCATCATCGTTCCGTTAGCCACCAGGTCGAGGAAGCCTGGAGCAGTACGCGCGCCGCCCTCCATCATCTCGGTGAGGAACGGCCCGGGCGACAAGACATTCACGCGGACCTTCCACGGCGCCCACTCCTGCGCCATGCTCTTCGTCAAGTTGATGAGTGCTGCTTTGGACGCCCCGTACGCGCAGACGTTGGGTCCGCCTGAATAGCCGGCCATCGTGGCGATGTTGATGATGCTGCCGCCGCCCTGCTCGCGCATGATGGGCGCGACGCACTGGCTCATCCGCAACGGGCCTTCCAGGTTGACCGCAAAGACCTTTCGCCAGTAATCGAGCGTCATGTCGGAAGCGGTGATGCGGGCCGGGTTGATGCCCGCGTTGTTGACGAGGACGTCGATCGCGCCCAGCCGCTCGCGTACCTCATCGACGAAACCCGGGATCGCCTCCCAGTCGCCCACATGGCACGCGAGCCCGAGTGCGTCAGCACCGGTCTCGTCGTGCAACTCCTTGGCGACCGCGTCGCACAGGTCTTGTTTGCGGCTGCTGACGACGACCGAGGCGCCCGCGCGGGCCAGCCCGCGAGCCATCGCCTTGCCGATGCCCTTGGTCGAGCCGGTGACGATCGCGACCTTGCCGTCGAGGCGAAAGAGGCTGCTGCTCATGGACTTCCTCAACTCACTTCTACTGGAAGGACGGTAGGCCCTTGACCACGTTTGCCGGGTCGCAGTTGAAGAGCCCCTTGTTCGGTTGGGTCAGATCCTTGTCGTAGGTGAAGCCGGCCTTCGTCACCTTAAGCATGAGGAAGCACGTGCTGTAGCCGAGCTGCTTGGGGTCGGTGTTGAACGGCGCCGCGAAGCCTCCGGCGTCCCACGTCGGGTGGGCGGCGGCTTTCTGCAGCACGCAGTCAACGGTGAGGTTGGAACCGCACTCGGTGGCCGACTTCGCCCACAGCAGCCATGCGCTCAGTGAGAAGTCGCTGAACCCGGACAGGCTCTTGCGCTTGGCGGTGGTGGTCAGCAGGTCCACGGCCTGCTTCACGACCGGAATCGACTCCTCCTCGAAGGGCAGGTAGTTCGAGTACGTATACGTCGCAGGCGGGTTCGAGGCAGCCGCGTACGCATCCGAAACGGCCGACTTGTAGTTGTCGGGAGTCAGTAGGAACGCCGCCGGCATGAAACCGATGTCCTGCATCCCGGCGAAGATGGGGCTGTACCCCGGGAACCCCGTCCCGTACAGCAATTGGGTGCCGGCTTGCTTGGACACCGACAGGTACGGACGCCAGTTGGCGACCGTCTGCGGGAACGTCTGGAAGTCCTTGATGGTGAAGCCGTCCTTCTCCAGGCCGGCCTGGGTGCGCTTGCCTTGGGGCAGCAGCGACGCGAGGTTGTTGGTGTAGATGCCGGTATGCGTCTTGAACGACGGGTTCTGGCGCGCCAGGGCGAGGAACGGACCGACCGCCGTCTCCGTGGAGGGCGCCCCGCCGATCGCCACCTGCAACGGGGCAGTCACCGCATTCGGTGACACGTGGTAGGCCGGGATGTCACCGAGCTTGCAGGCCAGACGCGGCTTCACAGTCGCAGCATCCAGCGCGGTGCCGCCTCCGACCTCCATGAAGTCGGTCTGGCAGGCCTGGATCACGACGCTCGCGGAGTTGAACAGTTTCGCGTCGCGCTTGTGCAGCACGATCTTGCGCCCATTGATACCGCCGGCGGCGTTGCACCACTTCACGAAGGCATCGCCGGTGTCGAAGAACTCCTGCTCCAGGCCAGGCTGAATGCTGTTACCGGTGTCAGAGAACGTGGCGATGTCGATCTCACTACTCGTGACACCGCGGGCCGTAGCACCCGTGGCACTGCCTGGCCCACACACATCGGTCAAGGTCCCGAAGCTGCCGGGTGCGGGCGCGCTTGACGAAGAGGCAGAGGGCGATGCCGACGCCGATGTCGGGGAGGCAGACGGGCTGGAGCCGGATCGGCCGCAGGCCGCGAGGCCGGTCACGGCGAGCATCGCCGCAGCCGCGCATCCAACGGCTGATCGGGAAGTGAAGCGCTGGCGGACACGGGGCGGGCAGGTCGGCATGGCTTCCCTCTGGGTGCGATGAAACCGAAGGCGCAGCAGTCTTCGCCTGAGGATCCGCGGGTAGCTCGATAGCCGTCGCGGATTACCTGCATCAGTACATATAACAACGCTACCATCTTGCGCTAGACGCCACAAGGATGTGCTAATCCACGACGCCGGCGAGCCCTCGCAGGTGAGCGATACGCCCCCGGTGCCACTCGGGTGTCCCCAGCAAGGCATGGCTTGCCGCAGCACGCTTGAGCAGCAGATGCGTCGGGTTCTCCCAGGTGAAGCCGATGCCCCCCATCATCTGCAGGCAACCTTCGGCTGCTCGGCCCGGGTAGCAAGCCCCGCGAGATCAGAGCCCGCGCCTGGTTCGCTGAACAGCTGGCACCAGATCTCCTCGCCCGTCCACAGCGGGCGCAGCAGCCGGTCCTGCTGCTGGGCAGTTCCGTGAGTGACGATGGTCGGTGCGCCCATGCCAAGGCCGATGGGATTGCGCGCCGCATTCGGCGGAACGGCGGCCGCAAGCACGGACTGCAGCTGCCGGTCCACCAGCGCCTGCCAGTCGCGAGCCAGGCCCAGCCCGCCCCGTCCCACCGGGTAGTGCACCCAGGCAAGTCCCGCCTCGTAACGGGCTGCGAGCAGCGCCCTCTGGTCACCGGCGTTGCCGGCCTGGACACGAGCGAAGTCGGAGATCAGGGCATGCAAGCGCGCGTCAATGCCGGCATCCATCGCGGTTCCTTCCGTAAGCGAGCGAGCGGCGCAGCTAGGCAGCGCCGTCGCGGGCGGCATCATGGCTCTGCAACTGGGCGCGTCCCTGATCGATCTCGTCGCAGAAGCGTTCGGCCAACTCGCCCAGCGTTCGCTGCTCTTCGACCGACCAGCTCCGAATGAACCAGGCGAGATCGGCGAGCCAACGCTCGCGGACGGACGCGTACACCTCGTTGCCCTTCTGTGACGAAGCAACGATCGTGCTGCGCCGATCGTCCGGAGCGACCGTGCGGTCGACCAAGCCGGCGGCGTCCAAGGGCTTGAGCTGGCGACTCACCGTCGACTGGTCCACGTTCAACAGCGCCGCCAGCTGGGACACCCGCTGGGGTCCCTCACGATTGAGCATCGTGATGATGGCCCACCCGGACGGCTGGACCGGTGCGCCCGCCAAGCTCAACAGGCGCGCCAGGTAGCGGGGACTTCGCCCCAGGTCGGCCATGCGGGACAGCAGACCCTCAACCTGAACAGCGACCCGCTGTTGCTCGAAGCTGGTCACGATCGAAGATTAGATGTACGAATACATGCTTGTCCAGTCGGTCGCCCATGGGCAGCGACGCGGGCGTCAGGCGCTATGCCGTCTCGGAGCCGCTTTCTTGGCCGCCGCCTTCACCGGTTTGCCGACCCGCTGCTTCGCCTCCTTCGAGGCGATCTTGGGGCTCCCGGCCGTCGACAGCGAAGTCGCTGTACGCCGGCCGCCTGGGGCCTTCTTGGAGGATTTAGCCGGGCGACCGCCCGCTCGCGGCGCCGCCGGGGCTACCTGCAAACCCTGCACGAAGCGTCGCACGACGTCCGCGCAGTCGTCCTCGGCCGGAATCTCGAAGCCGATCTCGGAAAGCACCCGCAAGCCGATCTCGATGCTCCACACAATCTTCACGGCCGCATCGAGATCGACGGCAGGGTCGAACCCTTCGACCTCGCGCCGCGACTCGAAAGCCCCGGCCGAAGCGTCGAGCCGGGCGGCGACGGTCTCGTGGAGGCGCTGCTTCACCTCGGCATCGGTACGAGCCGCAACCGCCCCCTCGAGCAGCAACGACATGAGTTGCTTTCGGCTCTGGTAGTGCGCGAACTGGTAGGCCACGACGTCGACCAGCGACTGCGAAGAGACATCGTCCGGCAGGGTCCACAGGTCGGTGGTCAGCCTGGCGTCTACCGCTTCCGCCAGCAGATCCGCCTTGCCACGGAAGTTTCCGTAGAGCGCCCCACTCGTGACGCCGAGTCGCCGTCCGAGATCGCGCACCGACGCGGCGGCGTACCCCTCGGTGGCGAAGACCTCCGCGGCGAGCTCAACCAGCAACTCCCGCGTCGGCTTCGGCGGGTCCGAGAGCGCCCGAACCGACCCGGTGACTCGGGGCTGAGGTCCGCGCGCTCTTGCCATGCCCCAAATGATAACGATGTTCGCCCGCCCTCACACTCTCGATCGGGGCTGGTTTCGCTCTCATAACGGTGTTACGGTGCGGGCATCGTCGTCCGAAGGAGCTCTTGTGATCTCGCTGACCGAGGTGCAGGGACTGGTCGCCCACTGGTGGTACTCCTACGACCAGGGCGAGTTCGCAACGCTGACCTCGCTGCTGACCGAGGACATTCACTTCCAGTGTGAGAGCGATTCGGGTCAGACCGAGTTCGAGGAATTCATCCGATGCGACAGGCATGGACGCGATTCGGTGATGCAGTGGCAGACCGACCACCGCACCGCGAGCCCGTTCCCGCTACGGCACAACGGGACGAATGTCCACCTCACCCGTACCGCCGGCGATGAGGCCGACTTCGCGTCCTACATCCTCGTCAGCCAGATCGTGGGCGGCAAAGTCAGCCTGCTGTCCACCGGCATCGTCCGCGGGACCGTCCGGCGCGAAGGCGACCGCCTCGCCATCGCCGCACTGCGGGTGACGCTGGACACGTCTGACTCGGTCACGCTCGCCGAGCATCTGGCCGGCGCGTCCGCGTAGCCCACTGCCTGACGCCGGCCCAGAGCTGTGAACCCCCGGAGGACCAGATGGAATTCGGACTGTTCTTGAACGGCTACATGCCGGGCCCGTTGGCTCACGATTCGCAAGTCTGAGCACGTCCGCCTCATGCGATTACATCCATCTGTCGACCGGGATCAACAGCCTCTCGCCGCGCAAGGAACACCCGACCACCAGCGACCGGCTGCGCGAGATTGCGGACGCTCACAACCTCACGCTGATCGGACACTCCTGCCACGCGATCGAAGCCACCCTCCGAGGCTCGCCGACGGGCGCCCGCTCCCACATATCGGTGACGAGCTTCTGGCTGTCGCACATCCTGACGACGGCCGGGCAAGGCGGCATGGCGCTGCTGGACGACGACGAGCTTCGCGACCGCTGCCTGACGCTGCGGTTTGGGGTCGACGCTCCGAGCGTCAGCCCTGCGGGAACACCCGCGGCGATCGCGACTTCTGCACCGGTCATCTTCAAGGACCCCTCAACCAACTTGCCGGCGGGAGAGACCACCCGGCGGCTCGCGTGCAGGCGCAAGCAACATCTGCAAAGAGGAATTAGCGGCCGCAATACCGCGCATCGAGCCGCCCTTCTCACCGCTAAGCCGACCGTCGTCCCGGGGCCGTGGTTCAGCGTTACCAGTAGTCCTTTCTATCGCTATTCCTGAGATTGTCGGAAAGAATAGTCGTAGCCTGCTTGCCTCCGGGGGAGGTATCTGTGCAGGTTTTGGGTTCGTATTCGCTGGTGAGCGCGGTCGGCACTGGGTCGACGGGAACGGTGTGGCGCGCGGTGCACACCGATCTCGGTCGCATTGTGGCGGTGAAGGTGCTCTCGCCGGGCGTCTCACAAGAGCTGCTTCGGGGAGAAGCTCGAGTGCTGGCTTCCCTTGATCATCCAAACGTCGTCAGGGTGTATGACTTCGTCGAGGCTGGTGCCGGCGCGCCTGACGACCCCGCGTGGTTGGCGGAGGAGTGGGTTGAGGGCGAGCGGCTTGATGAGCTGGTTGCCCGCGTGGACCGCAAGCTCACGGCGGAGCAGGGACTCGGCGTCGTCCGCGGTGCGCTGCTGGGGCTCGCACACGCTCACGAACGTGGGGTGGTGCATGGTGACGTCGCCGCAGGCAATGTCCTCATCGACACGGCCGGTGCTTCCAAGCTCATCGACTTTGGCCTTGCCAGTCCGATCGCCTCCTCGTCAGCGTCGGGAACCCCAGCCTTTGTTTCACCAGAAGCTGCCCAGGGGCTCCCTGTCACTCCAGCGAGCGATGTCTACTCGGCAGCGGCATTGCTCTACTACCTGCTTGCCGGGAGGCCACCGTTCGGTTCGTCAGGCACCGACGCACTCCTGAAACGGCACATATCCGAGCCTCCGCCGCGACTGGCTGACCATGGCAACCACATCGCCGGAGTTCTCACCCGCGCGATGGCCAAGCAACCCGTTGAACGACCCCAGAACGCATCCGCGCTGCTGGCCGAACTCGAAGACGCCGCCCAGGAACGCTACGGGGCCGGATGGCTGGGACGGGCGTCGGTCGCCGGATTGGCTGCGTCACCCGCCATCGCCGTCGCGGCGGCGGAAGCCGACACCGGATCAACGACTGCGGCGGCGGCGGCTGCGGCGCCGACTGCCGCGGCGATTACCGTCGCGGAGTCGAGCGATGCGGACCGGCTGTCTGCGGCGCGTTCCTGGAAGGTTCCGACAATCGGGGTGGCCATTGCTGCGATCATCGCGGGCGTCGTCGTCGCTATCACCGCTTCCGGTGCTACCTCCAAGGCCGCTCCTGCGGCGGCCGGTGCTCCGGCGAGTGCCGCGCCTCGCGGGAGCAAGAGCCTGAATCCGGCAGCGCCGGCGTCCGCGACTCCCGCCGTCGGACCGTCACCATCGACCGCATCCCAGCCGATAACCATCTCGGGAACTCTCACCACAACGCTCCCCTGTAGGAACGTAGAAATATCCACGGCGCGCGGGACTTTCCAGATATTGACCGCTGCTTCCCTAGGGGGAAAGCTTACAATGAGGACAGTATTGTCAGGCGCGTCAGGCCAAGCTGTCGTGGCGGCCAAATCGGGGATCGCCGACTCATCGGAGAATGACAAGGACCCAGCGGATTGGGGTCCTGCCAAGTACCCACTCGGGACTGCCGTTCATCTCACGGGAAACTTCGAGCGCACCTTCCGCGCCGCCTTCGATGGCTGCCCAGCAGGTATCGAGTTCGTGTTCTCCAAGGTCAATTAGCCCAATGAGGGCACCAGCTCAAATCGGTTAGGCGGGCGTAGTCATGCTTGTCTGGTGCTACGCGTGGTACCTGGCTTTACGGCGGGGGGCTCTCGCGTGACATTCGGGTCGAACGTGAGCCCTTCCGCTCCGCGCGGCTACGAGCCGATACGGCTGCTCGGAAGCGGCGAGCTTCGGTGAAGTGGTGCTGGCACGTCGCATCGCCTTAGATCGTCTGGTAGCCATCAAGTTCTTAAGCCGCGAAGCGCTCGCCGACCCCGACGCGCTCAACCGGTTTCGGCGCGAAGCCGTCGTCCTCGCTGGGCTGGAAGCCCCCACCGCTGGGCGCGTGCACGACGTCCGGTTCGGCGACGCCGAGCCGTCGATCATCATGGAGTAGGTCCCGGGCGAGGCGCTCGATGCCCTTCTCGAGCAGCGGGTGGTGACGATCTCGGAGCAGCTTGTCATTCTCGGCGATGTGGCGACCGCCCTGGAAATCGCTTCCGCCAAAGGGATCGCCCACCGTGACGTGAAGCCGGGCGACCCGGCAAGACTTTTGCGCCGCGGCAGCCGTCTTCGCGGAGGTCGGCACCTGCCCACCCGCGAGCTGGACGTTCACCGCCGTCGGCGGCCTGAACGGCTCACCCGGGAAGCTGAAGCTGCGCTGGCTACGGCCCGCCGGCCAACCGACCACGCAACAGACCCTGCCGGTAGCGTCACGACCTCACGCCTTGAAGGCTGCCGGTAACGTTTGTTGTCACTTCGTAACGGTGTTACGGTGAGTGCACCGCGGTGCGGCCGTCTATTGCCGCCCCGATCTCCGTGCGTGGAGGCATCTGATGGTGACAGAAACCGAGCAACTGCAGCGGCTCTCGCGAATCCTGCGACCCGTGGCACCACCGCGCGTTCTCGAGGGGCCGTACACCGACGATCAGCACCAGCGGATGCTCGATGTCGTCAAGCGCAGGGGTCCTTGGCCCACGATCACCGCGCACCATTTCGACACCGTCGAGCAACTCGTGGCCACCTCCACCGGCGTGGTTCCGGAAGGGTTGAATCTCACCCTGGACGACATTGCGACCGGCCACTTCCGCGGGTTCTTCGCGCAGAACTCGACCGTCTTCTATCGCGAGCTGGAAGACTGCTTTTACAACGGGCGATTCCTCGACCTGGTCCAGGACTACTGGGGAGCGCAGTATGCCCGGCCCACCCTGATGCTGTTCAACATGTGCGGCCCGCACCACAGCGGCCTGAACGCTCACCTGGATGCCGTGACGTTTCGGGGGATCCGCATCGAGAACTCCCCCGTATGGCTGCAGAACGTGATGGGAAAGTCGGGCCTGTTCACCGAGCATCTGGTCAAGATGGCGCAAGTCATCACCTGGTGGTATCTCGGTGAGAACGGCACCTTCACGTACTGGCCGGATGGTCCCCTCGGGCCGCCGCAGCGCCTCGAGCACCCGCTCTGGAACAGGGGCGTCGTCGTGCAGAACGAGCTCATGTTCCACCGCGGGGACCCCGTCGGCCGGCCGGAAGAGCGCGACATCCCGGGCTTGGCCCACCGCTCGCTGCTGGGTTACGACGGCGACCGGGACGACTGGGCCATCACCACCGACGGCGAGGTCATCCGCCGCTACCAGCCGAACGAGATGCGACTACTGGTGCATTGGAACGCCGAGCTCTACTCGGACATGGATGAGGTCAAGAAGTCCATGGACCACTCCGACGATCTGACCCATGACGAGGTCTTCGAACGGCTGCTCGCCGACATGCTGTCCAAGGGCGTGAAGGTAGCTGACCCCAATGATCCCTGGCACGATTCCGCCTTCATCCGTGCTTTGATCTCGACGTACTCCATCGCCCCGACCACGGACTGGGCTACCGCGCCGGCGGCCTGACGCCGGTCACGTTCTCCCGATAAGCGGTCATATAGGCCTGGACGTCGGGAGCGTGCTGGAGCAGGTTCTGATTGCGGATCTCTAACGCCAGCGCGCTCGCCAAACCCGAAGCCTCGGTGTTGTGCCAGAGCACCTCTTTCGTCGTGCGCAGGCCCGATTTGGTGTAGGCGGCCATCTGCCGGGCGTAGCCGAGCGCCAGGTTGTCGAGCTCTTCACCGGGCACCACCTTCGATACCAAACCCATCTGGAATGCTTCGGTAGCGTCGATATCGCGGCCGGTCAGGATCAGGTCGAAGGCGCGGGCATTGCCGATCAGTTTGGGCAGCAGATAGGTGATACCGATATCGGTGCCCGACAGGCCCGTCCGGATGAACGCTGAGCAGAACCGCGCTGAATCGGACGCGACGCGAATATCCGCAGCGCAGGCGAGCGCAAGCCCGCCGCCGAAAGCCGGCCCGTTGACCGCAGCGACGATCACCTGCGGCAAGTCGCGCATGTGCAGCGTCAGGTTCGACATGAAGGTCTGCGGGTCGATGCCGCTGTTGACGTGCCGGTGGGCGCCGGGCGCGGGCGGCGTACCGAAGTCCCTCAGGTCGAGCCCGGCGCAGAAGCCCCGGCCGGCGCCGGTCAGGATGACGACCTTGCATTCGCTGTCGTCCGCCACCTGGTCGAGGGCGTCGTGCAGCTCTCCGGTCAGCTCGAACGTCAGGGCGTTGAGCCGTTCCGGCCGGTTCAGGCGGATGACACTGATATGCGGCTCGATCGAACTGACTTCCACAATGGACACGTCAGGGCCTCGTCTCGAATCAGGTCGGACACGAATAACAACGCTATAAGCGCTCCCCCTCGGAGCCTAACGCGCGCAATCCGATGGGCGCGGCGAGCTGTCCCGGCCAACGGCCTAGGGTCGGCGAGACAGCGATTCAATCCGGAGGGACTGTGACTGTGTCGGAGCCCGCTTCCCTATCAGCGAGGTCAGCCGGCGGCCGACCGCTGCTCGCCCTCGACTTCGACCTACGACACCCGGCGCAGCTCGGGGCAAGCGGCCCGGCGACCTACGCGACCGCGTTGGACATCATCGGGTGGGCTGACGAGATCGGCTTCGAACGCGTCGCTTTCGGCGAGCATCACCAGTCTCCGGACGGTTACCTGCCCTGCCCGCTGGTCTTCGCCGCCGCAGCCGGCGGCAGAACCCGGCGTATCCGCATACGCATTTCGATCCTGCTGGCGCTGCTGTACGACCCGCTCCGCCTTGCCGAGGAGGTCGCCGTCGCCGACCTCTGCGCGCAGGGCCGGCTGGACCTCGCTCTGGGCGTCGGCTACGTCGAGGAGGACTTCGCAGCGTTCGGCAAGGACTATCACCGCCGTGGCAAGAACATCGAGGAGCTGATGGCGTTCCTGCGCCGGGCTTGGACGGGAGAGCCGTTCGAGCACAACGGGACAACCGTGACAGTCACGCCGCGGCCGTTCCAGGACCCGATGCCGATCTATCTCGGCGGAGGGGCGGCTCGGCGCAGCATCGACCGCGCGGCGGCGCTCGCCGACGGGTTCTTCCCCCCGGGAATGCAGCGGCCGTGGGAGTCCTACCGCAAGGCCTGCGCGGCTCTCGGCAAGCCGGATCCGGGCGAGTGGGCGCCGCGGGGACCCATCTTCCTGTGGGTGACCACCGAGGACAAGGAGGAGACCTGGACCCGGCTCGCCCCCCACATCCGCCACCAGATCGATTCGTACGGCCAGTGGACCAAGGCCGGGCTGGGCACGGCGACCGGTCCCTACATCCCGACCAACGACACCGACAGCCTTCGCCAGGGAGGTGCCTATCGGGTGGTCACCCCGCAGGAGGCCCTCGAGCTTGCCGAACAGCTCGGACCGACGGGCGAACTCCACCTCAACCCGCTGCTGGCCGGCATCGATCCGCGGGCGGCATGGACGATGCTTCGCACCTTCGAACGCGAGGTTCTTCCCTATCTCGGTCACCGCGAGCTGGGGCCCCTCCCGTCCGGTTCCTGACCCGCCAAGCAGAAGGAGCACGCATGCTGGAAGGCACCGCTGACGTCTGGACCGCGATGTCGACGGCACGAACGATCCGCCGCTTCACCGACGAGCCGGTCGATGACGCCACCCTTGCCCGCTGCCTCGAAGCCGCCACCTGGGCGCCGTCCGGAGCGAATGCTCAGGAATGGCGGTTCGTCGTGTTGCGGTCGCCGGAGCAGCGCGCGGTCGTCGCGCGCGCGGCCGCACAGACCCTGAGCGTCATCGAGCCGGTGTACGGGATGAGCCGTCCCACCGACGACGATGACAGCCGCCGGGCTCGCAGCAACCGAGCCACCTACGAGCTGCACGACCGGGCGGGCGAGTTCACGTCAGTACTGTTCGCCCAGAAGAGCTTTCCGACCGCGTCCGAACTGCTGCTCGGAGGCTCGATCTTCCCGGCCATGCAGAACTTCCTGCTGGCCGCACGAGCCCAGGGGTTGGGCGCGTGCTTGACGGCGTGGGCGTCCTACGGCGGTGAGCCGCTGCTTCGCGAGGCTGTCGGCGTACCTGCCGAATGGATGCTCGCGGGGCACATCGTGGTGGGTTGGCCACGCGGAAAGCACGGGCCGGTCCGCCGCCGGCCGGTATCCGAGGTGACGTTCCTCGATCACTGGGGCACGCCGGCGACTGACATCCTCGACGGCTCGGCCTGACGGTCAGCCGGTCGATCGCTGGGAAGGGATCCGAACGATCTCCACCGGGCCCTCGTCATCGACGTCCGCGGTGATCCCAATCGCTACTGCGCCGAGTTCGACGAGTCGGTGCGCAGACATCCGGTAGTGGTGACGGCACAGGAGCAGCTCCCTCGCCTCATCGCCGGCCGCCGCCGGAAGCAGGACGCACACCTGCGGTGAAGCCGGGCAGCAGTCGGCACGGTCGGACGCTCGGGGCAGCGGGCCGGGCAGCGGGCCGGGCAGCGGGCCGGGCCCGGGACCGAGCGGGGTCGCCGCGCAGGGACGCCGCCTTGCTGGTTCGGGGAAGGCACGCGGTCCCCATTGCCCGGACCGGGCCGACGATTGCGTCCGAAGCGCATGCCAATAGCCTCTCCCGTGCGGGTTTCGTGCGGGGAGGGGCTTTGGTCCCCGATCACCAGCCATCAGTCAGATGCCGGCCCTCCCGCGCAGGCACTGCCGGCTCAGGCCAGGGCCAGGTCGCCCTGCGCGCTGCCCTTGCGATGCTGAGCCGCTTCGTAGACGAAGATCGAGGTCGTCATGCGGGCGTAGAGCATGCGCTGCAAAGGCGTCGCATTTGCAGGAAGCAGGCCGTCAGGGGGCGCGACCAGTTCCCACGCCAGCCGCGCGCGACGGCATTCGTCGCGCGGGCACAGCCGGACCGGATCCGCGGCCCAGTGGTCGGGGATCAGCGCCGGTTTCGAGGTAACAGCCATCGCGTCCACTGTCTCCCGAAAAGACCGGCCGCGGCTTGCTCCGAACGAGTGGCACAGCTCGCGCGTCAGGCTGACTCGAGCGGCGGATGGGCTAACCGCCTAGGACTCGCCGGTGGCGTAGACGTTGCGCTGGCCCTCCAGCACTCCGGTGAAGACCTCGGTGGGCGGGAGGGGACCCGGCCGGGCCACAACTGACGCCATGATGCCCTCGCGGCGGGCCAGGTGGGCCATGCTTTCGCGCTGCCCCGAATACGAGATCGGCTGGCTCAGCATCCACGCGATTCCTTCGGCGGCGACGGCCGACGGCTCCCAATCGCTGTGGTCGGCCAGCGGCGTGTTGGCCACAAATCCCTCGGAGGCGACCGGGACATCGATGCGAAAGACGTTCGCGGCGATGCGCAGCGGGGCGAGTTGGCGAGCGAGGTCGAGCGTCAGTCGCTCCAGACCCAGCTTGGCAATGCCGTAGGACATGTTGCCGGGAAAGGGCGAGAGTGCGGCAAGCGACGAGACGTTCAGGATGCGTCCCTCGCCGGCGGCCTGCAGATGCGGTACGGCCGCCCGGCTCGCGACCAGCGGGGCGTCGAGGTCGATCGCCATGACGAGGTCGTGGCGACGTAGCGGGATGTCGAGGTCGCCGATGAACGTCACTGCTGCGTTGTTGACCAGCACATCGAGCCGGCCGAGCTCGCCCGCGCAGCGCTCCACCATCGCCGCCACCTGATCCCGGTCAGACAGGTCGACCGGAATGCCGATGGCCGTGCCCCCGCGCTCCCGGATCCGGTCGACGACGTCATCGATCGTCCCGGGCGTGCGCTGCGGCTGAGCCCGGGTGGAGCGCGCCGCGCACGCGACCGCGTAGCCGGCATCTGCGAGTGCTACCGCGGTCGACGCACCCACGCCGCGGCTGGCTCCGGTGACCAGTGCAACTTTGCCGTTCATGTACCGACCTCCGTCGTCCTTTGCCCTGGTGGTCTATCGTGCCCAACCATCATGGGAAGGCAGCGATGACCGTCTCGGTCGTGACCGGAGCGGCCAGTGGCATGGGCCGCGCGTGCGTGGACACCATGCGCGAGCTGGCTGACGTTCTCGTTGCCGTCGACCTGAAAGCTCCTGACATCGACGGCACCGTCGGGGTCGCGTGCGACGTATCCGATCCCGAGGCGGTCTCGGCGCTTGTCGCGCAGGTACGCGAGCTCGGGCCGTTCCGGGCGCTGGCGCACGCTGCCGGGATCTCCCCGGTGATGGCTGACGCGCGACGCGTGTTCGAGGTCGATCTGGTCGGCACGCAGCAGCTGCTCAACGCCTTCGAGGAGATCGTGGTGCCGGGCTCGGCCGCCGTCTGCTTCTCGTCCTCGGCGGCCTATCAGGTGGCGCCGTACGTGAACGCCGACCAGGACGCCATGCTGGATGCGCCGCTGGCGCCGGACTTCCTGGACCGCGCCGCGGCTGAAATCACCGACAGCGGCTTCGCGTACTCCCTGGCCAAGCGGGGCGTCATTCGCGCCTGTGGCCGGGCCGCGGTGCGCTGGGGTGCGCGGGGTGGACGGGTGAATTCGCTGGCGCCCGGGATGATCGATACGCCGATGGGGCGGGCTGAATTCGCCCAGCAGCCGATGATGAAGCAGATGCTCGAACGCACTCCTGTCGGCCGGTTCGGCACGGCGGAAGAGATCGCGGCCGTCGCGGCATTCCTGCTCTCGGACGCCGCGTCCTTCATCTCGGGAATCGACGTTCTGGTCGACGGCGCGATGGTGCAAGGGATGGCCGCAGCCGCAGGCCCGTGACGCTCACCCGGCGATTGCATCCAAGGTGGCGAGCTCGCGGATGGCGGCGCAGCTGCGCGTCGCCATGGCGAGGAACATCTCGTCGGCCTCCGGCGAGGGCGCGGCGGTCGCGAAGACACAGCCCAGCACGGTGATCAGCGGGCCGTGCAGGAGGTCCCGGCGGTAGTCGGCCATGGCGTCATCGAGCGAGTACTCCACCCCGTACGTGGCGAGCGCGTCGACGTAGGCGGCGAGCAGCTGCCGTTCGTGGCGGCGCCGCTGCTCGGGAAGCACGCTCGTTTCCAGGAAATACGCCACGTCGAGCGTCGGCGAACCCGACGTGGCCGTCTGCCAGTCGACGGCTGACACGGAGGCGTCGGCGGGGTCGAACATCAGGTTGTCGAGCCGGTAGTCACCATGAACAAGGGTGAACCGCTCACGCTTCAGCGCGGCCCAGGGGCCGATCGCGGCAGCCGCGCGGCGCAGCGTCTCCTGATCGTCGGCCGGGAGCCGGTCGTGGTAGCGCTCCACGAACTGCTCGGTCGACGAGCCCATGATCGCGCCGAGAAATTCTCCGCTGGCGGCATCCATCGGCGTGAGCCAGCCGGCATGCTCACCCAGCAGATCCGCGTTCCACAGCGGCGCATGCAGGCCGGCGAGGTTCGTGACGGCGCAGGCCGCTTGCTCGTACGTGCAGCCGTCTACCTGGCGGCCCGGCACGCGCGGAGCGAGGTCGTCCAGCAGGAGGACGAACGAGTTCAGGTCGTCGCTGATGTCGGCGAACCAGCAGTTCGGCGTATTCACCGCCGTGTGCGGCGCGAGGTCCTGATAGAAGCGGACCTCCTTCTGAAACCCCCGGTTGACCCGCTCGCGCGCTTGCGGGTTTCCCGCTGCGATCTTCAGCACGAGCGTCGGGGGCACCACCTCCGACGCAGATGCTGCGAGGTCGAGGTGGAGCCGGTAGCTCCTGCCGATCTGCCCGGTACCGATCCTGTCGCGCTGCACGCCCCGCACGGTGCAGTCATGCCCAGCGCTCCGCAGAGCCGAGGTGAGCCACTCCGCGGTGACCTCCTCGGGATCGTCGAGGACGCCGACGCTAGATATGACGGCCCCCGCCGATTTCGAGCACCGTACCGGTCATGTAGGACGAGCGGTCGGACAGCAGGAAGAGCACGACCTCGGCGACCTCCTCGGGCTCGCCCGCGCGGGCCAGCGGGATCTCGGCGATGCGCGACTGGAAGACCTCCGGCTTCATCGCCTCGGTCATGGTGGTGCGGATGAGCCCGGGCTGGACCGCGTTCACCCGGATCCCGTAGCGGGCGAGTTCCTTGGCCGCCGCCTTGGTCAGACCGACCAGGCCTGCTTTCGCCGCCGAGTAGTTCGTCTGGCCCGGGTTTCCGACCTTGCCGCTGATGGACGAGATGTTGACCATCGCCCCGCGGCCCTGCTCGCGCATCACGGCCGCGGCGGCACGGGTACCGAGCCATCCCCCGACCAGGTGAACGTCGATCACCTTGCGGAAGTCCTCGAGCGTCATGTTGCGCAGCGTCTTGTCACGCGTGATCCCCGCGTTGTTGACCCAGAAATCCAGGCTGCCGAAGCCGTCGGTGCACGCGGTGACGGTCGCGGCGACCTGCTCCTCGCTGGTCACGTCGCAGGCGCAGGCGATCGCGCGTCCGGGTCCGGCGGTCGAGAGAACTTGCGCAGCCTTCGTCGCCGTCTCGAGATCGAGATCGGCAAGCACGACCGCTGCGCCCTCACGGATGAGTGCCGTCGCGATCGCCAGGCCGATGCCTTGGGCACCACCGGTCACGACGCCGGCCCGGCCTGCCATTTCGTTCACTGTGTGCTCCTGATCGTCCCCGGGATGGTCACCCCGGCGACGTTAGCCGCCGCGAGGCACGGCGGCGCGTCAGGAGTCAGCGTCTGGCGGCCGCATCGTCCGGCGCCCGTCGTCCCGACCCCGGGCAGATGGCCCCCGAGCTGCGGTGACGCGCGACGAGCAGCGCATCGCCGTCCCAACGGGCGCTTCGAAGGTCGCTGCAAACCGGGCATCGGCCACGTGGACGCTTCGCCATGCCTTCATGCTGCCGCCCGGGCGTGACAGCCGTGCAACGGTCACCAGAACAGTCGGTTTCCACCTCTGCCGGCTCGATCTCCCGCTCCGGGCCGCTGGGTCGCCTCAGCGGAACCGCGACCGTCTTGCTCCTTACCGGAGCGTGGGGGCGACGCAGGCCCACTGCACAAGATCAACGCACCCATGATCATGGTTTGGAGCGTTTGAGACGCCCTAAACCATGATCATGGGTGCGATCTTGGTAGCCCTCGAGGGCAGCAAATCGGACCCTCACTGCTGGCCGGTACGGACGCGGAGCTTCCGAGCGGCACGTTCGGCGACGTCCGGGCCGGCGAGTTGGCGCAGGAGCAGGAGTCCGTCGATGACGGCGATCGCGGCTTCGGCTTCGATGCGGCGGTGTTCGGGGGCACCCTCGAGGAACTCCGCGGCCCAGGAGATCCACGCTTCGACGAGGTAGGGCACGTGTGTCGCGAAGGGTTCGCGCTTGGCAGCGGCCAATCCGGCCGCCTCGAAGTACAGGGCGAAGACCGGGTCGGCGCTGGGCTGAGCGAGCACGGGCCAGACGGTGTCGAGCATCGCCACGTGATCGGAGACCTTCTCGGTCAGGCTGGGCGCCAGGGTGGCCTGCAGTTCGCCACCCACCGCCGTGAGGACCTCTCGGGCGAGGTCGGCGGTCGTGGGGAAGTAGTAGGCGACGATGCGGTCACTCGCGCCCGCTCGCCGGGCGACGCGGCCGTAGGTGAGCCGCCCCAGACCCTCGACGAGCGCCGTCTGCAGGGCCGCAGCCAGGATCTCGTCCTTGGTGTGTTTGTGGCCCATCGCTGTTGATCCTAGGCCGCCGCTCGACTAGATTTGTAGTAACCACTACAAACAGGCGTCGACGCTCGTCACGGCGTCCCTGCCGTACCGAAAGGGGATCGCGTGTCCGGACTCACCCAGAACGATGCCGTTGAACTCTTCCGCCGCGAGCCAGAGCGCTACCTCCCAGTGGAGACCGGGGAGGTCGCCTATCGCCGCGTGGGTCACGGCCCCGATGTGCTGTTCGTGCACGGCTGGCCGGTCAGTGGCGCAACCTTCCGCCACCTGCTCCCGCATCTGGCTCACCGCGTCACGTGCCATGTGATCGATCTACCCGGCGCCGGAGCCAGCCGCTTCCTGCCGGACGCGCCCCTGTCGTTCGACGGCCACGTCGCGGCGGTGCGCCAGGTCGTGAACACCCTCGGGTTCGAGAGCTACGCGGTGGTGGGACACGACAGCGGGGGGCTGATCGCCCGGCACGCGGTCGCCGGCGACCCCCGCCTGCGCGCCATGGGACTCATCGACACCGAGCAACCCCACGGACTGAACCGGAAGTTCCGGCAGTTCCTGGCGGCGGGTCGAGTACCTGGCTTCGGCGCCGCCCTCGGATGGGCGGCCGGCCGTCGTCGCCTGCGACGCAACGCGCTGGTGCTGGGGGGCGCCTTCGAAGACGCGTCGTTGCTCGACGGAGAGTTCGACGAGTTCTTCCTCGAACCGATACGCAGTCAGCGAGACCGGCGCGACGCCGCGGTCAAGGTACTGCGCAGCTTCGACCAGCGTTACGTCCGCGAGCTCGTCGACCTGCACCGCAGGATCACTGTCCCGGTACAGCTCGTCTGGGGCGAGAACGATCCCTTCTTCCCCCTGCCATGGGCCCAGGACATGGTCACCACATTTCCGGACGCCCGACTGAACGTGGTCGCTGGGGCACGCCTGTTCTCGCACGAGGAGAAGCCGGTTGAGGTGGCCGCTGCGCTGCTCTCCGTTCTCGAGGGCGGAAGCTGACGAGCGAGCATCACCTCAACCTCCGCGCACACCTGCCGACCCGCCGCAACCGGGACAATCCCGCCACCCGGCAAGGATTCAATCTCGGGCGAAGTCAGAACTCAGCCAGGACGGCGTTCAGCGCCTTGCTGGGGCGCATCGCGGCATCAGCCTTCTCGTCGTCGACGAAGTAGTAGCCACCGAGGTCGACCGGATTTCCTTGCACAGCAGCCAGCTCCCCGACGATGGTCTCCTGCTCGTCGGCCAGGCGCTTGGCCAGCGGCGCGAAGAGAGCGGCCAACTCCGCGTCCTCAGTCTGGTCGGCCAGCGCCTGCGCCCAGTAGAGCGCCAGGTAGAAGTGGCTGCCGCGGTTGTCGAGCTCCTTGACCTTGCGCGACGGGGACTTGCTGTTCTCGAGGACCTGACCCGTGGCGTCGTCCAGGGTCCGGCCGAGGATGCCGGCCCGCTTGTTGCCGAACTTGTCGGCCAGGAATTCGAACGAGACGGCCAGCGCCAGGAACTCACCCAGCGAGTCCCAGCGAAGGTGGTCCTCCTTCACGAACTGCTGGACGTGCTTGGGCGCCGAGCCACCGGCGCCCGTCTCGAAAAGCCCACCGCCCTTCAGGAGCGGCACGATCGACAGCATCTTCGCGGACGTGCCGAGCTCGAGGATCGGGAAGAGATCGGTCAGGTAGTCACGCAGGACGTTGCCGGTCACGGCGATGGTGTCGTCGCCCTTCTTCGCCCGTTCGAGGGTGAACCGGGTCGCTTCGGCCACCGGCAGGAATTCCAGCGTGAGCCCCGCGGTGTCGTACTTCGGCAGGCAGGCCCGCACCTTCTTCAGGATCTCGGCGTCATGCCCGCGGGTCTCGTCCAGCCAGAAGACGGCCGGCGCCCCCGTGGCCCGGGCCCGCTCGACCGCCAGCCGGACCCAGTCGGTCACGGCCTCGTCCTTGGTCTGGCAGGCACGCCAGATGTCGCCCTCGTCGACGTCGTGCTCGAGCAGGGTCGTGCCCGCGGAGTTGACGACCCGGACCTTGCCCGGCGCGGCGATCTCGAACGTCTTGTCGTGCGAGCCGTACTCCTCCGCCTTCAGCGCCATCAGCCCGACATTCGGGGTGGTGCCCATCGTCGACGGGTCGAAAGCACCGTGTTCACGACAGAAGTCGACGGTCTCCGCGTACAGCGGCGCGTAGCACGAATCCGGGATGACGTACTTGGTGTCCTGCAGCTCGCCGGCGCGGTTCCACATCTGACCGGAGGTACGGATCGCGGCGGGCATCGACGCGTCGACGATGATGTCGCTCGGCACGTGCAGGTTGGTGATCCCGCGGTCGGAGTCGACCATCGCCAGGCTCGGGCCCGACTCGTAGTCCGCCGCGATGGCCGCCTCGATCGCCTCCCGGCGCTCGGCCGGCAGACCCGCAATCACCGAAAGCACGGCGGCAAGACCGTCGTCCGGGTCGGCTCCGACCGAGGCCAGATCGTCGGCGTAGTCAGCGAAGACGTCCGGGAAGTACGCGCGGACGACGTGGCCGAACATGATCGGGTCAGACACCTTCATCATGGTGGCCTTCAGGTGCACCGAGAACAGGACGCCCTGCTCCTTCGCCTCGGCGAGCTGGCTGTCGAGGAACGCCACCAGCGCGCGCTTGCTCATCACGGCCGCATCGACGATCTCGCCCGCCAGCACCTTCAACGACGGCTTCAGCACCGTCACCGAGCCATCGGCGGCGACGTGCTCGATACGCAGATCATCGGCCTGCGTCATGGTGACCGAGCGCTCGGAGTGGCGGAAGTCTCCGTCGGACATCGTCGAGACGTGGGACTTCGACTCGGGCGACCAGGCTCCCATGGAGTGCGGGTGCGACTTCGCGTAGTTCTTCACCGAGGCGGGCGCCCGCCGGTCGGAGTTGCCGGCGCGCAGCACGGGATTGACAGCGCTGCCCTTGACGGCGTCGTAGGCCGCGCGATCGGCCTTCTCCTGCTCCGCGGAAGGGGTCTCCGGGTAGTCCGGGATGTCGTAGCCGGCCTGCTGCAACTCCTTGATAGCGGCCTTCAGCTGCGGCAGCGACGCGCTGACGTTCGGCAGCTTGATGATGTTGGCCTCGGGGGTCTTCGCCAGCGCACCGAGCTCGGCCAGGGAGTCGGGCACCGCTGCGGATCCGAGGCGCTCGGGGAACTGCGCCAGGATGCGGGCCGCGAGCGAGATGTCCCGGGTCTCGACGGGAACACCGGCCTTGCCGGCGAACGCGGCGAGGATCGGCAGCAACGAGCGGGTCGCCAGCGCCGGCGCTTCGTCGGTGTACGTATAGATGATCTTCATGAGGCCTTCCCGCAACGGTGAACACAGCAAGCCGGGACGGCGCGGAGCGCCGGACCCTGGTATCGGCAGTACTGACGAAGTTATCCGGCCGGCAGGATGATGTCGGACGGCCTTTGGCTCCGGGACCGATTAGCCGGGATAGCCCTCGAACATGCGGGCGAACGCATTCGACCGGAAGGGGGTCACCTCGCTGGTGGGCCCGTGCATGATCTCGTCGGCGTGCTCGGCGACGGCGTCGATCGTGAGGTCACGGTCGATGAAACCTTCGGTAGCGACGATGCTCACCCTGGCCACGTGTCCGGCACCGACCGTGAAGCACTCGCCGTTCGCCGGGCAGGACTCGTGCGCAAGCCAGCCGACCACCGGAGCAACCTTGCGCGGCGCGAGCCACTCCCCCAGCGCCTCGCTCCACGGGAACGGTCCCATGCCGGTACCGGGCCGGGTCTTCGCGTACGGGGTGATGACGTTGGCCGTGATCCCGGCGTCGACACCCTCGGCGGCCATCGACCGGGTCAGCCCGATGACGCCCATCTTCACCATGCCGTAGCCGGCGCCGCCGGGCAGTCCCCAGGCCGAACCCGACGAGACGTTGACGAACCGTCCGCCGCCGTTCGCGGCCATCGCCCGCCACGCCGGCCGGCTGACGTTGACGTGGCCCCGCAGCTGCGTGGACAGCAGCGTGTCGAGGTGCGACTCGGGGAAATCGGCGAACGCTCCCAGCCGCACCTGGCCGGCGTTGTTCACCACCACGTCGACCCGGCCCCACGTGTCGAGCGCGGTCTGCACGATCGCCTCGCCGCCCTCAGGGGTGGCGACCGTGTCGCGGTTGACCACCGCCTGCCCGCCGGCCGCGGCGATCTCGGCGACGACGTCAGCGCCCGGATCGCTGACCGTCCCGGCGCCGACGTCCTGCGTGTCACTGATGGCGACGCCCAGGTCATTGACGACGACCTTGGCCCCCAGCAAGGCGAACAGCAGGGCGTACTCGCGGCCGAGATTGCGCCCGGCGCCGGTCACGATGACGACCTTGTCGTCGAAGCGCAGCATGGCGGGCGACTGTATCGGGCGGCCGCCCGCCTGCCGGGGGCGGGTCAGACCACCACCACCGGGACTCCGGGGCGGCGCCCGGTAACGGATGGCCGGGTCCGGACGGGCAAGAGTCAAGGCGGACCGACTACCTGGTCAGCTACCGGCGGACGTGTCATGTACCGCGCATATCGTCCGATTGAGTACGGAAGATCTTTTCCAGCACGGGCGACCCTAGGAGATGCCGATGAAAGGCTCGCGAACGCGCGCAGCCCTCATCAACGCCGCAGGCCTGCTGTTCTCGACCAAGGGCTACGCCGCCACCAGCCTGGAGGAGATCGGCGCTCAGCTGGGGGTCTCTCGCGGCACCGTGCTCTTCCACTTCGACACCAAGCTCGCGCTGCTCTTCGCCGTCGTGGAGCCGTTGAACGCCGACGTCGAGGCGATGGTCACCGAGTACGAGAAGCACTCCGCCCCACTCGCGGCCCGCCAGCGGCGAGCGTTCCTGTCCCGCTACGCCGAGATCCTGGCTCTGCATCCCTACGCCATGCGCCTGCTGGTGCGCGACCTCAGCTCGATCACTCAGCTCAACGTGCCCGCGACCGGCCCCGCAGTCACCGTGCGCTTGATGACGCTGCTCGAAGGTCCCGATCCCGATGTGGCCACGAAACTGCGCGCATCGGCCGCGCTCGGCGCGATGCTGCGGCCCATGGCGGTCCCGGCGGTCGAGATGGACGCGTCAGCCCGCGCCACGCTTGTGGAATGCGCGCTTGCGGCGTACTCGTCGAAGGGCTGATCGCACCGGAAAGCGCGCTCTCAGCCGGGTACCGCCCGGATCTCGGCGTCCAAGGTTTCGGTGTCGATCACCGCGTACGTGAAGCGCGCACCGGCGCCCCGCAGCTGTCCGATCGATCCTGGGTTCACGATGAGCGTGCCGCCGACCCGCCGCACGAACGGGGCGTGGGTATGACCGACAACGAGCAGGTCGGTATCCAACGAGCCGACCGAGCCGACATCGTCCCAGCGTCGGGAATCGGGATACAGGTACTCGAAGTGCGGTTCCCACGGGCTCGCGTGCGTCAGGTGCACGCGCCGGCCACCGAGCTCGCAGCGCACCACGAACGGCAGCCCCTGCAGAAAGGCCAGCTCCACCGGATCGACGTGCTCAGCCTCCCGTGCCCGCACCCCGTGCGGACCAAGCAGCACCACCTCGTGATTGCCCGCAACGGCAGGCATTTCCCGCTCCCGGACCATGCGCACGACCTCCGAGGAGAACCGATACTCGAAGACCAGATCGCCGGCGGCGAGCACGGTGGTGACCCCGAGCCGGTCCAGCTCGGCGAGCGCCAGGCCCAGGGTCTGGGCGTTGCAATGCACGTCGGAGACTGCGCCAAGGAGCACGGCCACCCACCTCTCGTCGCTGTACATCATCACGCGACGCGCCGTCCGTCCTGCACCAGCCCGTGCCTTCAGAGAGTCGAGACTGAGCAGGGGCCACGCTGGAGGGGGTGTGAAGCAGCTGTGAAAATGTCAGTACTGGTCGCGCGGCGCGAGACGTCCCAGGCCACCGATTCCGCGCGAGGGAACCCGCTCCGTGACTGAGCAGCCTGCGCAGCCCCCGCCGCCGTCCACCCCGCCGCTGTCGGACACCCGCCACAACGCGGTGGAGTCGGTGACCTGGCCGGTCCGCGTGGCGGCAGCCTGGGCCTGGCGGCTGGTGCTGCTCGGCGCGACGATCTACCTGATCATCCGGGAGCTGAACCGGGTCGGGCTGGTCGTCTTCCCGTTCATCATCGCGCTGTTCCTGACGGCGATCCTGCACCCGCTGGAGGTGCGGCTGCGCCGGATCCCCGGCCGGAAATCGTTCTCCGCACTCCTGTCACTGCTGGTCGGCATCATCTTCCTGGCGGCCCTCGGCTACTTCGTGGTCTGGCAGATCAGCTCGCACGACAAGGAGCTGGCTGATCAGCTCACCTCCGTCGTCAACAACGCCAAGCACTGGCTCGAGACCGGGCCGCTGAAGGTGAAGTCCTCCGAACTCGACAAGGTCACGACGAACCTGTCCAACACCATCCAGCAGCACGGCGGCCAGCTGATCAGCAGCGCCATCACGACGGTGAAGGCGGTAACGGAGTTCCTCGCCGGATTGCTGCTGGTGCTGCTGACGACCTTCTACCTGCTGCGCGACGGCGACGCCGTGTGGGGCTGGTTCGTACGGCTGTTCCCGCAGGCGGCCCGCCCGCGGCTCGACGTCGCGGGCCGCGCGGGTTGGCACACCTTCGGCGGCTACATGCGCGGGCAGCTGCTGATCGCGCTCTTTCACGGCACGACGACGACAATCCTGCTGTTGATCCTGCGGGTTCCGCTGGCGGGCGCACTCGGCGTGCTGATCTTCATCGGTTCGTTCATCCCGCTGGTCGGCTTGACCATCACCGGAGCGCTCGCCGTTGCCGTCGCCCTGCTCGAGCACGGCGCGACCGCCGCCATCGTCGTTGCCGTTGCGATCATCGTGCTCGTGCAGGTGGAAGGCCACCTCCTGCAGCCATTCATCATGAGCCGCAGCGTCAATATCCATCCGCTGGCCGTGGTGCTCTCGGTGATCGCCGGGACCACCCTGAAGGGCATCCCCGGTGCGCTGATCGCGGTGCCGCTCGTCGCGTTTCTCAACACCAGCGTGAAAGCGCTGCACCGCGGTCCGGCGCCGGAGCCGGCCGCCGTCACAGCGCCCGTTGACCCTTGGCAATAGCCAGCCGCTACAGCCCTGTCTCAGTCGCTGTGGCTGAACTCCGCGATGGCGATGCCGAGCATCACGACACCCATCACCGCGATGATCCCCACCTCGAGCATGGTCGGCACCCGCCAGCCGTTCCAGGTGACACCGGAGTTCAGGCTCGATTGGACGCCCGGTGCAATGTCCAGGTGGGAGAAGATGATTCGGCGCATCGGGTCGACCGCGTAGGTGAGCGGATCGATCCGGTTGAGCACGGTCAACCAGCCCGGCAGGTTCGAAGCCGGAAACATCGCGCCGGACAGGAAGAACAGCGGCATGATCAGCATCTGCGTGAGCGCCATGAACGACTGCATCTGATTGACCCGCGCCGCCGCCATGACCCCGAAGGCCGTGATGGTGAACGCGAGCAACAACTGGATCGCGAACACCTCGATGATCAGCTCGGCGTTGTACGGAACCCCCACGAGACCGGCGATCGCGATGACGACGACCCCCTGAAAGCTCGCCACGGTGGCGCCGCCGAGGCACTTGCCGATGACGATCGAGCTGCGCCGCACGGGGGCCACGAGCATCTCGCGCAGGAAGCCGAACTCGCGATCCCAGACGATCGACGCCGCCGAGAACATCGCCGTGAACATGACGGCCATCGCGAGGATGCCGGGATACAGGAACGTCCGCAGCGACAGGCCGCCGGTGCTGCCCTGGGTGAGCCGCGAGAGCCCGCTTCCGAGCACGAACAGGAACAGGAACGGCTGCACGAGCGAGGTGACGATGCGCAGCCGGTCGCTGGAGAAGCGGATCAGCTCACGCTGCCAGACAATCTTGATGGCCCGGGCTTCGCTAGTGCTCGACCGGGCGGGCACCCTCACCTGAGCGACAGGCGTGCCTCGCTCGAGCTGCGGCGGGCTCGGGGTCGGCGGGGTATCGGTGGCGGTCATCGGCGTCCCCCTCGAAACATCGCCATCGCGTCACGTCCGCGCTGGCCGGCGGACGCTTCGGCGTCGCGGATCGTGCTGCCCGTGTAGGACATGAAGACGTCGTCCAACGTCGGCCGCGCCACGCTCACCGATCTGATCGGCAATGTGAATTCGGCGAAGAGCCGTGGTACGAACGCTTCTCCCTGCTCGACCGCGAACGTGACGGCTCCCTCCACGACGCTGGCGGCGAGGTGAAACTGCTTGTCCAGCGCGGCGATCGCGGCGGCATCGTCATCGGTGTGGATCTGCACCCGATCCTTGCCGATGCTGGCTTTCAGCGCCTCCGGGGTGTCCAGCGCGATGATCTTGCCGTGGTCCATGATGGCGATGCGGTCGCAGTACTCGGCCTCGTCCATGTAGTGCGTGGTGAGGAAGATCGTGATGTCCTCGGCCTGCTTCAGCTCGCGGATGTAACTCCAGATCGAGCTGCGGGTCTGCGGGTCGAGGCCGACGGTGGGCTCGTCGAGGAAGAGCACACGCGGTGAATGCATCAGCCCGCGGGCGATCTCCAGGCGGCGCTTCATCCCGCCGGAGAAGGTGCTCACCTTGCTTGCCCGCCGGTCCCACAGCCCGACCATCTCGAGCACCTGCTGCAGGCGCCCGTTCACGGCGCTGCGCGGGATGCCGTACAGCTCGGCGTGCAGTCGCAGGTTGCGCTCGGCCGAGAGATAGCTGTCCAGCGTGGTGTCCTGAAAGACCAGCCCGATATTGCGGCGCACCTGATCGCGCTCACGCACCACGTCGAAGCCGGCGACCTCGGCATGACCCGATGTCGGGGTCACCAGCGTGCACAGCATGCTGATCGTGGTCGACTTCCCAGCGCCGTTGGGCCCCAGGAACCCGAAGGTTTCCCCGGACTCGATCGTCAGATCGATACCGCGAACGGCCTGCAACTCGCCGTAGGCCTTGACCAGACCGGTAACCGATACTGCGGGCTCACCCATGCACGCTCCCGACTCAGATACTCCGAGGGTAGTGAACGCACCCTCCGCGAGCCGTTCGTCAGCTTCCTGACAATTCCCTGAGAAGTCTCGCCCATCGTGCTTTCATGATCTTCACGATTCGAGATGGGGAGAGAAATGGCGACGTATACCGGACTGTCCGGCAACCTGTTCCGCGTACGTGCCGGCCTGGCGCTGGCCGCCGCGAGCGTCCTGCTGGCCGCCTGCGGCAGTTCATCGAAGTCCGCGTCATCGGGCACGACGACGAGTTCCACCTCGCCGTCGGCTGCCGCGTCGACGAGTTCCGGGTCATCCGGATCTGTGAGCACGAACCTTGGGAGTGGTTCGTTCTGCGACAAGGCCAAGCAGGCGTCGACCAACCTGACCGGCGCCGCCGCGGGCCTGGCCACCGACAGTCCGGCGAACCTGAAGCAGTTCGAGCAGAACGTGCTGACTGAGCTCAAAGCGCTCCGCGACCAGTCGCCGGCTGAGATCAAGGGTGCCGTCTCGACGGTCGTCGATGCCGAGACCACGTTCTTCAACGACCTGCAGGCGGCCAACTTCGACTTCACCAAGGTCGGCGCCGACATCCAGACCCAGTTCAGCTCTCCGCAGTTCACCCAGGCGACCTCGCAGCTCGACAACTACCTGCAGTCGAAGTGCGGGATCAACCCCTCGGCGGTCCCGAGCTGACCCCCACACACCAGGGATCAGCCCGGGGTGAGCAGCGCGAGCCGGTCCGCGGCGGCGTGGAGCGTCTCGAGCCGTTTGGGGAAGGCGAAGCGGATCGTGCGGCGGCCGAGTGCCGGCTCGGGGTAGAACGACGAGCCCGGCACCGCCGCGACGCCGAGCTGCTCGACGAGGCGACGGGCGAACGCCACGTCGTCGCCGTCCGGATCGACGGAATTCGTGTCGCACAGCACGTAGTACGCGCCGTCCGGCGGGGCGAAGTCGAAGCCGGTCTTGCGCAGCACGTCGCAGAGCAGGTCGCGGCGCTCGCGGTACTGCTCGGCCATCGCCTCGTAGTAGCTCGGCGGCAGGGCCATGGCGGCTACCCCGGCCGCCTGCAGCGGCGCTGCCGCGCCGACCGTCAGGAAGTCGTGCACCTTGCGGATCGCGCCGGTCAACGCCGGCGGGGCGACCGTCCACCCGACGCGCCAACCGGTCACGGCGTAGGTCTTGGACAGCGCGTTGATGGTGACCGTCCGGTGTTCCAGACCCGGCACGATGGCCGGCGGCACGTGCCCGCCGGGCCCGAGGTAGTGGATGTGCTCGTAGATCTCGTCGGTGAAGCAGAGCACGTCGTACCGCTCGCAGAGGTCGGCGATCAGCTCGAGTTCTTCGCGGCGAAAGACCTTGCCGGTCGGGTTGTGCGGAGTGTTGACGATGATCGCGCGGGTGCGCTCGTTGAAGGCGGCGCGCAACTGCGCCTCGTCGATGCTCCAGTCCGGCCGGTGCAGTTCGACGTAGCGCGGCACCGCTCCGGACAGGATCGCGTCGGGACCGTAGTTCTCGTAGAACGGGGTGAAGACGATGACCTCCTCGCCCGGATCGACGAGGGCGAGCATGGCGGCGACCATCGCCTCGGTGGAGCCGCACGTGACGCAGATCGAGGTCTCGGGATCGACGTCCCAGCCCGGGTAGGTACGGCCGACCTTCGCGGCGATCGCGTGCCGGAAGTCCTGCGCCCCCCAGGTGATGGCGTACTGGTTCAGGTCGGCGTCGATAGCGGCCTTCGCGGCGGCCTTGAGCTCGGGCGGGCAGCCGAAGTCGGGAAAGCCCTGCGCGAGATTGACGGCGCCATGGGCGTTCGCGAGCCGGGTCATCTCACGGATGACGGACTCGGTGAACGTCTCCGCCTTGGCGCTCACCCTGGTGGGTCGCGATGTGGTCACGACACCATCTTCCTCATGGCGGCGGCAAAGGCGGCCGCGCGCTCGCGGTAATCGCGAAACAAGCCGAAGCTCGGGGCGGCGGGGGAAAGCAGCACGACCCCGCCGGGCGCGGCCCAGGCGAAGCCGAGCTCCGCGGCCTCCTGCACCCCCGCCGCGAGGCGGGTCTCCACCAGCGGCGCGGTGCCCGCCGCGCGAATCGTCTCGATGATGCGCGGGCCACTGTCCGGGACTGCGAGGACGAGCAGCGGTGCGCGGCGCTGCAGGACGCCAGCCGCGAGCGACGCATAGTCCAACCCACGGTCGAACCCGCCGGCGATGAGTGCGACCCGGCGATCGGGAAACGCGTCCAGGGCCGCGAGGGTCGGCAGGACGTTCGTCGACAGGCTGTCATCGACGAACGTCACCCCGTCGACGACCCCGATGATCTGGAGCCGGCTCGCGAGCGGCACGAAGCCCTCCGCTGCGACCGCGAGCGCCGCGTCGTCGACGGCCTGTGCGACGCCGAGCTCGGCCAGCAGCGCTTGGGCGATGAGCGCGTTCACGTGATTGTGGCGGCCGAGCAAGGCGAGCCGCGCGACCCAGGCGTCCGGCAGCTGCGGATCCGGCACCCACCGAACGTGCTCTCCCAGCTGGCTGCGGTGTTCGAGCACGACGGGATCCTCGGCGTTGCTGACCGTCACCTCGGCGCCGGGCAGCGTGCAGATCGAGAGCTTGTCGCGGTAGTACGTGTCCAGATCGCCGTGCCAGTTCAGGTGGTCCGGATGCAGCGAGGTGACGGCCACGACCCGCGGCGCGATGTGCAGGTCGGTCGCCTGGTAGCTGGAGGTTTCGATGAGCCAGAAGTCGGTGTCCTGCTCGGCGTCCGGATCCCACGGTGGCTTGCCGATGTTGCCGCCGATGAAACAGCGAAAGCCGAGCGTTTGCAGCAGATGTCCGGCGATGGACGTCGTGGTGCTCTTGCCTTTTGTGCCAGTGATGCAGGCGACGCGATCGCGGTCGGCCTCCTGCATCCAGAGGCCGAGGCCGCCGGCCACCGGGATCCCGCCGGCCTCCAACGTCTGCACCTCGCGGCGATAGCGGCTGATTCCCGGGGTCTTGACGACGACCTCGCAGGAACGCAGCGCGTCGAAGCCACCCTCGTCCGTGCGCATCGCTCCCGAATCGGCAGGCGTGTCATCGACCAGGACCGGCGTCACCCCGAGCGCCTTGAGGCGGCGCAGATTCGCGTGTCCCTCGACCCCCAGCCCCCAGACTCCGACCCGGGCGCCGCGAAGGTCAGACCACGACAGATTCGGGCGAGTATTCATCGGGGATCGCGTCCGGCGGGGTCGCCTTCATCAGTTGCGCGGGGATTTCGGTGCCGCTGCTCTCGCTGGCGAGCCGTCGTACCAGCCCGTCGCCGGCCCGGTCAGGGCGCCGTGCGGTCAGGGCCATCGCCGCCCGGCATTCGTCGATATCGCCGACGCACTCGAAGGGTTTGCGGTCGGGCAGCAGGCCCACCAGCGCGCGGAACTGGTCGGTCAGCTCCTCGTTGCGCAGCGGCTCCACCCCGCCGAAGATGTCGGCGAGTTCGGCGGGCGTGAGGAACGGAGCCAGCACCAGGTCGATGAAGCAGCACTTGTCGCAGTGCCCGCACCAGTGGTCCAGCCGCGCGGCGGGGTCGATGTGAAACGCCCTGTTGCAGCTGCGAAAGACGTGGTGATACTCGCGAAGCCGGGAGAAGCGCTCGGCCACCCACAGTTCGGAGTACGGCCGTAGCAGCGAGAAGTACGCGAGCCGCGGGCCGATCGACTCGGCGAGCACGGCACGCAACCCCCGCTCGAACGTCCAGCTCTTGGAGTACTGGTGGTTGATGCTGCGGTCGGCCAGCACCAGCGTGGGCTCCGACGCCGACCGCTCGTTCGACATCACGACAGCGTCGCGCCCGGTGCTCACCGCCGCCAGCACCGCCACGGCCGACAGGATGCCGGTGACGGGCACATGGCCGTTGAGGTAGCCAAGCTCGCGGGAGCGCAGCACCTTCTCGTCGATCGTGCGGGTCGCGCGCACGATCGGCAGGCCGCTGCGCGCCGCCGGCGCCTCGATGGCGTCAAAGAGCGCGCCCCCGGGGCTGGAGATGAACAGCGCGACGTCGTCGAACCGGGAGCGCACCTCCTGCACCGAGACGATCGAATCGATACCGCCGCCGAAGGGCACCAGCGGGCGTCCCGGGTGGGGCTGGTAGTCAGCCGGCGCCGGAGCGGCTTCAGGTGCCCGGATCTCGATGCTCAGGTCGAGCTCGTTGCGGTAGCTGAACTCGCCCAACCCCTGCAGGTAGAACTCGCTGAGGAAGGACCGTTCCACGGGGGTCAGCGCGTGGTCGCCGAGGTCGATCACGGGCGGCGCATAAGTCTTGTAGTACGAGACGCCGGCGAGCAGGAAGATCAGTCGTGCCGCCGCCCGAACCGCCGGATCGGACTCCACCAGCGGCGAGCTCAACGTCACCTGCTCGACAAACTGCAGGTCATCGAGGGAGTACCGGCACATGACCGACGTATCACGGATCGTGAACCCGTCATAGCGGAAGGAACCCGGCACGCGCCCACCGTATCCGGGGGGAGCCGACTTCCCCGCGTACGGCTAACTGCCGCGCAGCGCCGTCACCCCACGGGTGGTGCCGATGAGCAGCAGGCCCAGCCCGGTGCTCGGGCTGGCGAAGTTCGGCACCGAGGAGCCGACCGACACGCTCTGCAGCGTCGTGCCGCTCGCCGCGTCGTACTCGGTGAGGGTGCCGTCCGGGTACTGCGCCGCCCAGAGGGTGGTCCCGATCAGGATGGGCGCGCTGTTGGCACCCGAGAGCACCTGACCGGCCTGGCCGGAAGTGAGGTCGACGACCTGGATTCCGCCTCCCCTGCAAGGTACAAAGATGCGGTTGGTTGCCGCATCATAGGCCGGACCGCCATCCGGGTCGCTGCCGCAAATCCCTTTGATGGCAGCCTTTTGGGAGAGGTCCGACTGGCGCAGGACGTAACCGATGTCGGTCTTGCCGACGGCGAAGAGGGTTCCGTCCGGGAGCAGCACCGGGTTGCCGGTCGAAAGGTCCTCGTCGCCGCCGGCGACGGTGTCCTTGAACGACGCCAGCGGCTTGAGGCCGGGCGTCAGCTTGACGACGCTCTCGGTGAACTGCTTCGGATCCGGGCCGCCCTCGGGAGGATTGGGATTGGCGTTGCCGGTCGTCACGTAGAGGTTGCCGCCGGCATCAACGGCGGGCGCTCCGCCCGACTGCCAGATCGCCCCGCCCTCGCCGTCGGAGGCCACCTCGAACGAGATCTTCCTGGCCGCGCCTGCCTTTTCGACCCCGACCACCCAGCCGTGGTAGCTGCCGCAGTCACCGTAATTTCCGCCGTAGCTCACGTAGACGCGGCCGTTGGCGAGGGCCAGCGAGGCGCGTTGCAGCAGGTGCACCGGGCTTTCCCCGGACGGCAGCGGCGGGTCGACGTTCTCGGACAGGGTGACGGCGCCGGTCGCGATGCGCAGGCCCTCGAGTTGATGGTGGACGCTGCTCCCGCTCGCCACCTCGCCGACCACGTACACGATGCCCGTGGCGCTGTCGATGACCGGCGTGCTGGTGATGCCCAGCGGGTCGACGTTGCCGCAGCCCGCGACGGAGCCGACGTCGGTCAGCGGGGTTCCGAGCGAGACCGACCACAGCACCGTGCCGTCGCTGGGTCTCAGGGCGACGACGCGGTTGGTCTCGGTCGCGGCGATGATCTTTCCGTCGGCGATGAGCGGCTGGCCGTACACCGCCCCGCCGAGATCGGCCGACCACGCGCGGGTGGCCCGGGCCAGGCTCGCACCCGCCGGTACCGCACCCGTACGGGCCTGGTCAAAGTGATAGCCCGGCCACCCCATCGCTGCTGCCGGACTCGTGCTCGTGCTCGGGGCGACGGTGGCTGCCGGCGACGGCGGAGGTGGGCTCGCGGCACTGGACCCGCAGCCGATCAGGCCGGCGACGGCTGCCGCGCCCCATCCGCGCCGCAGCCTCCCAGTGCCCCTCTCCGCTGGCAAGGCCGTCGTCAGGAGGCGGGGTTCAGCGGCAGCGGAACGAGTGTGGCGTAGCCGTCCGTGAACGCCGCGACCTCGGTGGTCGGATGGACCGTGGACAGGCAGTTCGACGTGCCGAGAACCGACTCGCGGGCCCGCAGCTTGGTCTGCTGCTTCAGCTTGAGCTCACCCCGAACCTTGCCCTTGCTGCAGCTCGGCACGTTCAGGCTGACGACGCTGGCCGGGGTGCTCGACGGGCCGCTGGGCAAGGTCGGGCGCACGGTCTCCAGCCACTGGATGGCGTAATGCGCGGCCGTCGCGAAGTCGAAGGTCTTTCCCGCGCCCGAGCTCACTGCCAGGGCCGGCAGCCCGGAGCGGGCGCCGACCCGCGCAGCGCCCACCGTGCCGGAGAGGTCGACGACCGGACCGAGGTTCTGCAGCGCGTTGATCCCCGAGATCACCACGTTAGGGGCCAGGTGAAGCCGGGAGAAGGCGACGTTCGCCGCGTCAGCCGGCGTTCCGTTGACGGCCACCGCGGGGTAACCGGACGCGGTGGTCGTGTTCGAGAACGACACTGCTCCGGCGCTGGTCTTCCCGCCACTGCCGCTCTGGTTCGTCGCCGGGGCCACGACCTTGACCGTCACCCCGGACAGCTTGCGCAGCGCCTGCACCATCACGTCGATGCCGGGAGCCTTCACCCCGTCGTCGTTGGTGACCAGAACGGTGATCGTCGCCGAGGGCGCTGAGGTGCTCGGTGAGGGGCTGGTCGGCGAAGCGGATGCCGTCGAGGAAGCCGTGGGGTTCGCCGGCGGGCTCGACTGGTTCGAGGAGCTGCTGCACGCGCCGAGCGCACCGCCCAGGGCGGCTGTCGCCAGCGCCAGAGACAGGACGGAACGGCTGCCGAAGCCAGCTTCAGAGCCCACGCGCGAACGCTAGCATCCGGGACCGCCGCGCCCCGGGCTTACGCCGAGTTCGCGGGTGAACGCGACCAGCCGGTCGACCGCGTCGGCGGAAATCGGCAGCTGCGGCTTGCGTGGAACGCCGCCGGCGAGCCCGAGCCGAGAAAGGACGCCCTTCGTCGCGCGGATACCGCCGGCGCCGTAGAGCGCAGCGAACAGGCGTAGCAGCTTGCCGAAGCTGGTGCTGAGGGCCGCCGCGTCGCCCTCGCGGTAGGCCCGCACCACGTCCATGCACAGCTCCGGCGAGAAGTTGGCCTCGGAGCTGAGGTAGCCCGTCGCCCCGAGCGACCAGGCGACCAGCGCCTGCTGGGGACCGCCGACGTGGATGTCCAACCGGTCGCCGAGGGCGTCGACGATGTCGGCCAGGTAATTCAGGTCCTGATGCGTGCAGTTGATCCCGATCAGGTGCTCGTACCGGTCGGCAAAACCGACCAGCATCTCCACAGGCACCTTGTATCCCACCGACTGGTGCGTCGAGAGCACGGCCGGCAGCGTGATCGCGGAGAGGACGTCGTCGAAATACGCCTGCATTTCCTGGCGATTGGGGCGGTGCCCGTGTCCCGGATCGAGCGAGTAGATCTGCGTCGCGTCGACCCCCGCCTGCTCGGCCACCGCGACGTACTCGATCATCTCGGCAGCGGTACGCGGTTCGCATCCCATGGCACGCACCGCCACCGTGCCTTTCAGCTCCTCGACCCCGATCTCCAGGAGCCGGCGGGCTTCGTCGCTGGTGAGGACGTAACCCTCCCCGCTGCCTCCACCCCCGAGGTACACACCGATTCCCGCGGTTGCCATGCGCCTGAGGTGGCGGCGAATGCCGGGCTCGTCGAACCCTCCGCTCGCCGTGAAAGGCGTGATGCTGATGACGAACGTGCTGGCCCGGCTGGGCTCCAGCGCTCCCGATGGCGGCACGCGTTCAGGCCCGGATCTCGCGTACGGCCTCGGCCGAAACGGGGGCGTCGAGCGAGAACGGGTACGCCAGGTCCTCGTGGGTAGTCAGGTGGCGATGGGCCAGCCGCTGCGCGCCGTCGGCGTCACCGTCGGCGATGAGCTCGAGCAGCTGCGCATGCTCGTTCCAGCTGGCTTCGCGGGCCGCCAGCGTGGTGGTGCCGGAGGTCTCCTGCCGGGAGCTGCCGGTGAGCCGGGCCACGTGACCGGTCCACAAGGATTCGAGCGCGCCGACGACCAGGCTCATCGTCGGGCTCCCGCAATTGTCGACCATGATCTCGTGGAAATCATGAGCAATGGGAGCGTATTTCGCTGGATCGGCGATCACCCGCTTGCTCTCGCGCAGGTTGGTCCGCAGCAGTGGAACCACGCTGCGCCGCCGGTTGGTGCGCTCCGCGCAGAGGGCGGCGCACGCCGGGTCGAGCCGCACCAGAGTTTGCGCGATATCGCGAATAGCCACGCCCTGGTGCTGGAGCACGAGCCCGAGCATGTACGCGACCTTGTCGGCTCGCGGAGCGTGCACGATCGCTCCCCCGACGTTGCCGCGCTGCACCGTCACCAGACCCTCGGTCTCCAGGACGCGCAAGGCTTCCCGGATCGACGGGGGGCTGACGCCGAAGCGCTCGATCAGGTCTTCCTGCTTGGGAAGGCTGTCGCCGTCCTCGTACGTCCCGGACAGGATCCCGTCGCGCAACTCGGCCGCGATGACCTCGGCGAGCCGGGGCTGGCGGTACTGGCCACCGCGGGCGCCGAAAGGCTTGCGCAGCAGGCCGGTATGGCGATCGGCCACGAGCTCAGTGGTCAAGTCGGCGGTCAAGCGCCGAGACCGAGCAGCCGCTGCGCCGTGCCGGCCAGGATCGCGTGCCGCTCGTCGGCCGGAACCCCGGCGAACGAGGCGTTGATCGTCTTCCACGAGTACGGCCAGTCCGAGGTGATGTGCGGGTAGTCGTTCGACCACATCATCCGGTTGACGAGATTGGCCCGATGCCGGTTGGCGATCGCGTAGTGGTCGGTGATGAAGGTCGGGAAGAAGAACTCCGACATGTACTCGCTCGGCAGCAGGCGCAGCCGGCTGTCCTTCAGGTCGGAGAAGGCGTGCCGCAGGTAGTTGTCATCGGCCTGCTCGGCGAAGTACGGCATCCATCCGCAGTCGACCTCGGCGAGGATGATCCGCAGGCTCTGATGGCGGTCGAGCACCCCGCTGAACGCCCACTCCAGCATGCGGCTCGGCGCGTCGTAGAAGTGGCCGGTGCCGGGCAGCCCGCGCACGCTCATCCGCTTCGCGCTCGGGGGGCGGTCGGTGAGCCCGATGTGGATCGTCAGCGGCTTGCCGGTCTCCTCGACCAGGCTCCACACCGGCTCGTCGGCCTCATCGATCCTCGTGGTGCCGTGCGGGTAGGACTGCAGCAGCCAGGCGCCGAGGCCCGGAAGGTCCTGGCAGCGCTTGATCTCCGCGAGCGCCTGGTCGACCCCGCGGCTCGGAATCATCGCTGCGCCCACCAGGCGGTCAGGGGCGTAGGAGCAGAACTCCGACAGGAAGTCGTTGTAGGCCCGCACCATCTCGTAATGGAAATCCGGGTCCTTGGTGCCCTTCACGTAGCCGCTGGCAAAGCCCATGGGGAAGAGCAGCTCAGCGTCGACGCCGTCGGCGATCTGCTCCTGGACCCGGGCCTTGGGGTCGTAGCCGCCGGGGTGAATGTCCTCGTAGCGGCACCATTCACCCTGGGCGTCGGGCGCGCGTCCGGCGCAGGCCTCCCAGCCGAACCCACGGGCCTCGAAGCCTTCGCAGACCCACGCGTCGCCCTCCGGGCGGCGCTCGACCCTCGGCACCTGATCGAGGTACTTCTGCGCTACCCGCGTGGTCCAGATGTCGCCGGGACCGTTCAGGTGACCGTCGGCGGAGATCAGCTTGTACTCGCGGGGCGCTGCCGGTGCTGTCATATCAATGTTATAAAGGATGGGACACTCAGCGGTCAACCGTCAGGATCAGCCCGGAGCCATCCATCAGCGCGCCGGACGTGACGGCGGCGACCTCATGGCGCTGCACCTGGCGCTCTTCGCCGCGGCCCTGGATCTGCAGCACCGCCTCCGCGACCGTGTTCATCCCGTGCAGGTACCCCTCCGCGAGCAGCCCGCCGTGGGTGTTCATCGGCAACCGGCCGCCGAGCCGCGTCTCGCCGGCGCGCACGAAGGCACCGGACCCGCCGCGCTCGCACAGCCCCAGCCCCTCCAGTCCCATCAGCGCCGTGCTGGTGAAACAGTCGTAGATCTCAGCGAACTGGACGTCAGCCGGACCGATCCCGGCCTGCCGGTACAGGTCGCCCGCGAGCCAGCTCGTGTAGTTGCGGGTGTAGTCCCGCCAGGCGAGATGGTCGCCGATGTCGAGGCCCGGCCGCGGCCCCGCGCGATACCCGCCCGCGGCGACGACGGCCGCCGGACGGCGCAGGTCGCGGGCTCGTTCCAGGGTGGTGACGAGCACCGCGCAGGCCCCGTCGACCTCGATCGTGCAATCCGGGCCGCGGAAGGGATCGACGACATACGGCGCCTCGAAGTACTGCTCGCGGGTCAGCGGGCGGCGCCGGAACGCGCGCGGGTTGGCCATCGCGTACTCGCGCTGGGCGACCGCCACGGCCGCCAGATCCTCGCCATCCTGGCCGGTTTCGGCGAGGAAGCGCTGCGCCCACATCGCCACGTACATCAGGTAGGCGCTGTAGCCGAGAGGATAGCGGTACTGCCCGCCGCCGCCGAAGAATTCCATCGCGCCCACCCGCGACCCGGAGCGACCTTTCAGCGCGCGGAAGACGAGCACCGCCTCGGCCTGCCCGGTCGTCACCGCAGCCGCGGCCTGCGCCACCAGGTGGCAGGGCGCCTGGCCGCCGAGGTCGATGTCGAGCGAGAAGCGCAGCTGGGGAAGCCCGAGCACGGTCGCGACCGCCTGCGTCGGCACCGAATCGTGCATCACCATGAAGCTCGCTATGCCGTCGACCACGTGCGGCTCGATGCCCGCGTCGTCGATCGCTGCCCGGCACGCGTCGCGCGCCAGCTCCAGGATCGATTGCGGCGCGGCGGCGCTGAACGCGGTGTAGCCCACTCCGGCGACGGCCGCCCGGTACATGCTCATCCCTCCACCGGCTCGAAGGCGAGCTCGGTCCAGCCGTCGTGGTCGACGAAGCGGGCAGTCACGGGGAGGTCGATGCTCGCGTCTCCGGCGAAGCGCCCGAGCACCCGGCAACCCTCGTCGAGCTCAACGGTCGCGATGGTGCACGGCAGCTCGGCTTCGGTGATCGACCCGAGCGGGCGGTGCACCACGATCCAGGAGTAGATACGCCCGTGGCCGCCCGCCGTGACAGGCTCGGCGGCGCCGGATCCGCATTGCGGGCAGCCCGGCATCGGCGGGAAGCGGACCTCGCCGCAGTGTGCGCACTTCTGCAGCAAGACGCGATGCCGGCGCAGCGCTTCCCAGAACGGCGCGCTGTCCTCGTCAGCGACCGGGCTGCTCATCGTCCGGTGAACCGCGGCGCGCGCTTCTCGCGGAACGCCTGCAGCCCCTCAGGCGCGTCCTCGGACGTCAGGCAGTACAGCGCGTTGCGGTCGAGCTCGACGCGTAAACCACTGTCGACGCTGAGGTTCTGGGCCCAGATCGTATTCATGACGTCCTTGGCGTTCGCGACGGCGAGGGGACTCTTGCTCGCGATCTGGCGGGCCAGGTCCATCCCCGCGGCGTGCAACTGATCGTCCGCGACGACCCGGCTCACCAGCCCCCACGCGGCCGCCGTTTGCGCGTCCAGCAGCGCGCCGGTCATGACCAGCTCCGACGCGCGAGCGATCCCGATCATCCGGGCCAGCAGCGTAAGTACGCCGCCACCGCCCATCTGGCCGAAGTTGAGGTGACCGTCGCCGATGCGCGCCGAACGCGCGGCGATCGCGAAGTCGCAGTTGAGCAACAGCTCGAGCCCGCCCGCGACGGTCACCCCGTTGACCAAAGCAACGACGGGCGTGCGAAGCCCGCGCAGCCGGCCGAACGCGTCGTGCAGATCCTTCACGAATTGCGGGAACCGGACCGGGTCACGCTGCAGCTGCACGTAGCTCTTCAGATCACCGCCGGCGCTGAACGCGCGACCGCTGCCGGTGACGAAGACGACCCGGACGGCCTCGTCCGCGGCGGCTTCGGACACCGCCGCGTCGAAAGCGCCGACCATCTCCCAGCTGATGGCATTGAGCTCGACGGGACGGTTGAGCCTGATGGTCGCCGCCAGCCCATCCGTATCCGCAATCGGCTCGGTCTCGTACTCGACGATCATCTCGGGTCGCCCCCCAGAATTCGCCGCAGAATCTGGTGTTTCTGGACCTTGCCGGAGGCGGTGACGGGGAGTTCCTCGAGCAGGACCAGCCGCTCCGGAAGCTTGTACGTGGCCAGGCCCGCCTCCCGCAGCCGGGCCACCATCGTCTCGAAGTCCAGCGAACAGCCCGGGTTCGGCACGACGCACGCGCATCCCCGCTCGCCCAACCGCTCATCGGGCAGCGCGACGACGGCCACCTGCCGCACCTCAGGAAACTCGCTCACCATGTCCTCGATCTCGCGGGGAGCGATGTTCACTCCCCCGCGAATGATGATCTCTTTCTTGCGGCCGACGACCGTCAGGTAGCCCTCGGCATCCAGGTGCACCAGATCCCCGGAACGCACCCAGCCGCCCGGAAGGTACGTCGCGGCCGTCCGATCCGGGTCGTACGCGAGCCCGACGCTGGTGTTGGGCCCGCGGACGTGAAGCTCGCCTGCTGCCGGAGGGACCAGGGTCTTCCCGTCCTCGTCACGCACCTCGATGTCGGTGTGGCGCAACGCGTAGCCGTCGGTGCCGGCCCGCTTGTCGGGCGGTGAATCCGGCCGGTTCCACGTCGCGCACAGCACCTCGGTCGACCCGTAAAGCCGCAGCACGCAGATGCCGACCTGCTCGGCGCGGGCAACCAGCGGGCCCGGCACCGGCGCCCCGCCGCACCCGAAGTGGGTCAGGCTGGGGAGGCGGATGGCGGCCTGCTCGCAGTGGCCGACCAGATCGTCGAGAAAGGTCGTGGCCGCCAGCGTGTAGTTGCACCGGTAGGCGGCGACGAGCGCGGCGGCGTCGGCGGCGTCCCACCGGTCCTGCAGCACGAGCGGCGCTCCGTGGAAGAGCGCCGCGCGGATCCCATAGTTGAAGCCGGTGGAATGTCCGACCGGCGACGGCATCCACACCACCGTCTCGCGGCCGAGTCCCAGGTCGGCAAAGGTGGCCCGCACCGCAAAATTCGCCGTCTCCTCGGTGTGCATGATCGCCTTCGGCGTCGCTTCCGTACCCGACGTGAAGATCAGCTCCGACACCGCAGCGGCACTCGTCCCGTGGCGAAGCTCCGCCTCGCTCGGGGGACCCAGTGGGTGCGGCCCGTCCACCTCGACCACGATCCGATGTGGCGACACCCCGGTCCTGGCGGTCACCTCGTCGAGCAACGTGGGGTAGTCGAAGCCGCGATACGTCACCGGGACGAAGACGGCTTTCGGCGCGGCCGTGGAAAAGACGTGGGAAAGCTCGCGGGCGCGGTAGTTCGGCAGCAGCGGGTTGAGCACCGCGCCCAGCGAGTTCGCTGCCACCGCAGCCACCACGGCCTCGTAGCAGTTCGGCAGCTGGATCGAGACGACGTCGCCGGCGCCGACGCCCTCGGCGGACAGCCGCCCGGCGAGCCCGGCAGCGTCGCCTGCCAGGTCGGCGTAGGTACGTTGGCGCCGGCCCAAGCGATCGACGACCGCCACGGCGTTACCCGCAGCGCCGCTCGCCAGGTCGGCGACCCGCGAGCTCAACGTCTGCGCCGTCCACAGGCCCTGCTCGCGGTAGCGGGCCGCCTGCTCGGGACGGGTGACGACGTTCTGCAACATTCGCCCTCCCTCCGGGCACGCACCGGTACGGCTCGCGAATCTTCCCATCCGGGGACTCACGCTTGCGCCGGGCCCTGACGACCCGGCCGAATGCGAGGCCCACCTGCGAGAAGGCGTCGAGCGGGACCCGCCGCGCACCCCGCTGGAGGCCGCAGCCCAGGCCGTGCACGCGTTCGGACGCGTTGATGAGCTCGCGACCCGCTTCAACCGCGCTCACCGGCCGGCGGCCAGGCGGGCGCTGGCGCCGGCCGTGCTGTTTCAGGCGTGCGCCTGGCCGCGGTAGGTCTTATCGCTATCGGCATCAGCGGAGTCGTCGCCTGGCTACCGCCCTGTCGCCGCACGTCGGCGGTGTTTGCCGACGCACCAGGCACCCACTACGCGCTGCCGCCTGTGCCCATTATCTGGCCGTGCAGCCACCGCGAAGACCTGTGCAGCGCGGCCCTGCTCGAAGGCCGCGACGACGCGCTGGTGCAGCGCTGGCGGCAGGCGTGCTCGGTCTGGTGCTGCTCGCGGCGTCCGCGTGGTGGAAGCGGCGCCGGGCCGCACCGCCGAGCCCGGCGGACTTCCGACGCCCGCCGCGCTCATTGCCGTCACGGCGTTCGGCGCGGCCGGCATTGTCCTCACCGGCTACGGCATCGATCGGCGGCCATCAACACCGGCAGCGGCCAGTGGATCTCGGCGGGCGCCGTCGCGCTCGCGGTCGCTGCGGGTTACGCGGTCCTGCTCTGGAGACAGCTCACGTCGCTTCCCGCCTGAGCACACAAAACTGCCCCGCCGTGAAGACGGCGGGGCAGTTTCGCCTGAACCAGATCTGAAAAGTCAGCCGATCAGATGGGGCGGACCTGCTCCGCCTGGGGGCCCTTCTGGCCCTGGGTCACCTCGAACTCGACGCGCTGGTTCTCGTCGAGGCTGCGGTAGCCGTCACTGGCAATCGCTGAGTAGTGAACGAAGACGTCAGCGCCTCCGCCGTCCTGGGCGATGAACCCAAAACCCTTTTCAGCGTTGAACCACTTCACGGTGCCCTGCGTCATGCTGTCTCCTTCGGGGGGACGGTTTTTCGACATCCGCTCGGTGCGGATCCCGGGTTGCCCGCGGAGGTCGTTATCCCTTCCGGAAGGATCCGAAAAAAACAACAAGCGCCCGCTGTAAATCCCGCGAGCGCTTGATACGTACGAGGAAATGCAACTGCAACCACGATCAACGGTAGCACCTTCTGCCCTTCGCGCAAGCAACGCGCCATTCCCGGCACGTCGCGGGCCCGACGTTGGCGCCGACCAGGCCATCGGCATGCGCATGGCGCGGCGGCGATGCAGCGTGAACGACGCCTTCGCCGTGCAGGTCGAGGCCGCTTCCGGACACCCGCCCCAGCCGCCGCGCCTGTTCACCCAGCGCGGCTGAAAAGCCACCCTGCGCCCCTCGGCACCCGGTGGCCGCGATGCTCCGGCGGACCTCAGCAAATACGCGGCAGCGGATCTCCCACCAGCATGTCGATGAGCCGGTGACCGCCGAAGGCGGTACGTCCGAGCACCCGGCCGGGAGGTTCGTCGCGAACCTCGCCGACGATGGCAGCGTCAGCCCCGGCGCCGAGCGCCCGCATCGCGTCCAAGGCCGCATCGGCGTGCCCGGGGTCGACGAACGCGACGAGCTTGCCCTCATTGGCCATGTACAGCGGGTCGATCCCGAGGATCTCGCCGGCGCCTTTGACCTCATCGCGCAGCGGCACCCGCGATTCCTCGAGAACGACGCCGACCTGGGCCGCCATGGCGATCTCGTTCAGCACCGTCGCCATGCCGCCGCGGGTCGCGTCACGCATGCAACGCAACGCGCCGCCGCAGGTGTCGAGCAAGGCCGACGCGAGCGGCCAGAGCGATTGGGTGTCGCTACGCACGTCGGCCTCGATGTCGAGATCTCCGCGGGCCAGCAGGATGGCGACGCCGTGATCCCCGATCGTTCCCGACACCAGCACCTTGTCGCCGGGGCGCACGCGTTCGGGCGAGACGTGAACCCCGTCGGCCATCAGGCCGACGCCGGTGGTGGTGATGTACATGGAGTCGCACTTGCCCCGCTCGACCACCTTGGTGTCGCCGGTGATGACGGGAACGCCCGCGCGCCGCGCGGCTTCGCTCATGGCGGCAATCTCGGCCCGCAGCACGTCCGCCGCCAGCCCCTCCTCCAACACGAGGGCAGCCGAAAGCGCGAGCGGACGGGCGCCGCTGACGGCGAGGTCGTTCACGGTTCCGTTGACCGCGAGTTCGCCGATCGAGCCACCTGGGAAGCGGATGGGACGTACCACGAAAGCGTCGGTCGTCAGAGCCAGCCGCGCGGTGCCCACGGTGAGCAGACCCGCGTCGGTCAGCTGCTCGAGGGCCGGGTTGGCCAGCTGCGGGACGATGAGCCCTTCGACGAGCGCGCGGCTCGCCTTGCCACCCGCTCCGTGGGCCATGGTGACCCGCTCGTCACGAAAGCGTTGCGGCCGGCGGCGCATCGCTTCGATTCGCTCGCCGACCTGAGTTTCGGTCATCCGTGCGGCGGTGGAACTCGTCACCGCAGCACCTCCAGCGTCAGCCGCTGCTTGGCGTACTGGCCGTAGTTGTAGTAGGCCGCGCAAGCGCCCTCGGACGAGACCATGCATGTGCCGATGGGCGTCTCCGGCGTGCAGGCGGTGCCGAAAACCTTGCATTCCCAGGGCTTCAGCACGCCCTTGAGCACCTCGCCGCACTGGCAGGCCTTGGGATCGGCGACCCGCACGCCGGGAAGCTCGTAGCGCAGTTCGGCGTCGTAGCGCGCGTACTTGGGTGCGAGCGCGAGCGCCGAGTGAGCGATGGAGCCGAGGCCGCGCCATTCGAAGAACGGACGCAGCGCGAAGACGTCGGCGAGCACTCTGAGGGCCGCCGGGTTGCCGTCGTACTGCACGACGCGGCCGTACTGGTTCTCGACTTTGGCCGTGCCCTCCGAGAGCTGCTTCATGATCATGTAGACCGACTGCAGCAGGTCGAGCGGCTCGAAACCTGAGCACACCAAGGGCATGGCGAAGTCGCGGCTGATCCACTCGTACGGCCGGCAGCCGATGACGGTCGAGACGTGACCGGGGCCGATGAACGCGTCGAGCCGCAGATCGGGCGAATCCAGGATCGCTTTGATGGCCGGGATGATCGTCACGTGGTTGCAGAACACCGAAAAGTTCTCGATGCCCTCGGCGGCCGCGCGCTGGATCGTCAGGGCGGTCGAGGGGGCCGTCGTCTCGAAGCCGATGGCGTAGAAGACCACGTGCCGGTCGGGGTTTTGCCGGGCGATACGCAGCGCGTCGAGCGGTGAGTAGACCATGCGGATGTCGGCCCCGCGGGCGTTGGCTTCCAGGAACGAGCCCCGTCCCCCGGGCACTCGCATCATGTCGCCGAAGCAGGTGAGAATGACGCCGTCCTGCTCGGCGATCGCGATGCCGTCGTCCACCCGTCCCATGGGGATCACGCATACCGGGCAGCCCGGCCCATGCACGAGTTCGATGCTCTCGGGCAGGTGGTCCTGCACGCCGTAGCGGTAGATGGTGTGGGTGTGCCCGCCGCAGACCTCCATCAGCTTGTAATGGCGGCCCGGCTCGCAGAGCGCGGTGATCTGGCGCCCCAGCATCTCGGCCAGCTCGGGGTCGCGGTACTCGTCGACGTATCGCATGCTCACCCTCCTGTCAGCGCGGTCAGCCGTTCGAGGGCGACGCCCGCATGCACGAGGAGTCGCTCGCCCGCCGTCACCGGCCCGACGAGTTCGATCGCGACCGTTTCCTCGCGCCCGTGCTCGTCCTGACAGCGCGCGTCGGCACCGTCGACACTGAGGACGGTCAGCGCGACCGCGATGTCGCCGCACGTGATGCAGCCGGGCTCCGCCGAGCAGCTGATGTCGGTATTCACGCCGGTTCTCATTCGATGCTCGACTCGGCAACGGCCTGCAACTCGTCCTCGAACGACTGGCCCATCATCTCCAGCATGGACAGCGCTTCCGCCGCCTCGCTCTCATTGATCTTCGACATCGCGAAGCCGACGTGGATCAGGATGTAGTCGCCGACGTGGAGTTCCTCGTCCTCCATCAAACCGATATTGATCTTGCGCTTGACGCCGACGACGTCGACGAGCGCGAGCTGATCGTCGTTTCCGGGAAGGAACTCGACGATCCGACCGGGGATGGCAAGGCACACGGCGCAGGATCTCCCTCAGTGGCTGTGGGTATGAGGCGGGACGAGCTCTGCCTGAACGTCGGATTCCACTGCAGGACCAGCGTATTCGAGCCACTCGAGGATGACCTCGTCGCCCCCGTCGACGGCCACTTCCAGGCTGGCGCACGCCGGGCAGGCCGGCGAGGGATCCGGCGCCTGGAAATCGTGCCGGCAATCCATGCAGTGGCCGTGCACCGGTACCACGACGACCTCCGTCGTCGCGCCGGCAGCCGGTCCCCCGGCGGCGGCCAGCTCGAACGACTGCTGGAACGCGTCAGCCACCACGCGGTGCACCGCACCGATGCGCACGCCGACCCGTGCGACCGGGCGGCCCTTGGCGCGCCGCGTCACCGCCTCGAGGACACCCTCGCAGTAGCTCATCTCATGCATGCCGGCCTCCGACCCGCCCTCCCACTCGAACTACATAGAACGCATCTTGAGGTAGCGCTGGACGTCCGGAGCGGCCTGCTTGCCGATCACGACGCCGATGCCGATGACCACCAGACCGACGATGGAGGTGAGAATTCCGAGAACTCTCATGGCATGTCCTTCCTGTGACGTGGGATGGCGAGGTGCTCGGAGAGCACCTCGAGAACCAGGTCGATCGCCGGGGCGACGGCAGCGGCGACGCCGGGCGTCAGGCCCATGCCTTCGCCGACGTCAGCCGGCTGGCAGCCGACGATGTAGGTGGGCGGGAGCGAACCGCCGAGCTGGCCCAGGCTCGCGAGCACGACCACGGGCGCCATCCCGTGCGCGTCGAACTCCCCCTCGCCGAGGTCGTCGGGACCGACCTCCAGCACCGACAGGTCGCCCGGCCGGCCTTCTCCCGGCAGGGCATCGATGACGACGAGCCCCGCGTAACCGTCGAGCAAGTCGTAGGCCAGATGCATGCCGCGGATGCCGTAGTCGACGACCCGCACGCCGTCCGGGACAGGCTGCGCGGCCAGGCGCCGCGCGACCTCGCTGCCGAAGCCGTCGTCGGTGAGGAAGACGTTGCCGATGCCGGCCACCAGCACTTTCTCGCTGACCTGCTCGCTCATAGCAGCGGCTCGATCTCGTCCGGAGCGAAGTAGTAGAAGCGGCCGGTCGTGTCGTACAGATCCCGGCCGGGGTCGTCCTCCAGGACGACCGCGACGTGGGTCTCGCCGTCCACGTCGAAGTAGACGCGCTGCACGAGGGCCGTCATCCCCGCGAGGAAGAGGTCCTGCGCGTCAGCCCGGCGGGACGGTCGAAGCAGCACCCGGCTGCCCTTGGCGACCGGAATCCCTTTCACCACCACGGAATCTGTGGTCGGAGCGGCACGCGCGTCCTGACCTTCGTCCCACCAGGGGATCTCGTCTGCAGTCAGATCGATGGTTCGCGGCGACGACGCGTCGCCCGGCCGCTGTGCGCCGTGAAGACGGGCCAGTTCCTCGGGGGTCATCGCGTCGCAGCGGGCGAGGATCGCGGCCGCCCTCGGATCGGTGCCGCGCGCTTCGGCCTTTTCCTGCTCGGTCATCGTCATCACGCGCAGGGTGAGGATCTCGTCGATCTCCGTCGCATCGAACAGGTCACCGGTGCTCTCCGGGGCGATCGAGGGATGGTCGCCCAGGATGATCGGTGCCACCAGCACGGCGTCGGATCCCTCATCGGTCTCGATCAGCACCGGCCAGCACCGTGACTGCGTGAAGGTCTTGGTGTCGGCGTCCGCCCAGTCCGGTCCGTCCAGCAGCGAGAGGAAGCGCGTGCCCTGCGCGGTCAGCAGGACGTGCGTGCCGACGAAGGAGTAGCGCGCCGCGACATCACGAGCCGAAGCGCCCACCACGTCTTCCCGAGGCCACCAGGTGTTGTTGCGCACCGCAAGGTCGAGCACCGTCAGTCTCGGGTCCCGGCCAGGCCGGCTGGTGAGGCGGACCGTCCCGTGCAGCGCCGCATGTCGGCGGATCAACCGCCCGACGATCCGGCCGCCGTCCTCCAGCTCCTCGAAGTTCTCTCCGGCGGGGGCGCTCACCGTGAGGTCGCGACCCGCCTCGAGGGCGTCGAGCGGGATGTTGCGGAGCGGGACCTCGCGCGATACCGCCTCGTGGAACGGGATCCACCGGGTGCCGCCGACGGTGAGCTCGTCGACCTCCCGCCAGCCGTCCTCCGTCCGCCGCTCGACGGTGCGCGACTGCACCTGCAGGAATCGCAGGTACACGTCGACGAAGGTGATCGGGCTGGATCCGCTGGATTCCAGCGCCACTTCGGTCGCCATCGACTCGGGTTCGCCGACCCCGGCCTCGACCGCCCCCGGCGGGCCCAGGACACCGAACTGCCAGCGCACCTGGTTCTTCGGCGACGACGCCCGGTAGGGATACAGCAGATATCCCTCGTACAGCACGGCATCGGCGACCTGATGGGCGCGCGTCAGGCCAGTCATGCGCGGGCCTGCGCGGGCGCCGGGATCAGGTGGTCGAGGGTCTCTTCCCACGACGTGAGGCCATGCGACGTGCGGTAGCGGGCGAGCGCATCGATGCTGTCGCGGTCGAGCCGGATCCAGCCGCTGCCGGGGAAGTACAGGTCCATCAGCTGATGCCAGACGCTCACCGGCAGCCGGTAGTCGGCTTCCAGCGACCACGACAGCTGCTCGACCGCGAAACCGCTGGTGCCGCGGGTGAAGACGGTGCCGCTGAACAGCAGCACGACCGGGATGGTGCCGCCGCGCAGGGCGTGGATGTACTTGGTCGCGCTCACGTCGAAGTCGTAGCTGCAGGCCACCGGGAGGTCGAAATCGCGCGCTCCCTCGAAGCCCTGCACCATTGCCGTCGCGTGGGTCCACAGGAACGGCTTGAGGGTGGCGCCGTAGCGGTCGGGGGTGCCGAAGAGGTCAGCGAGGCCTTCCTGCTCCGCCGGTTCGTACGGCCGCCGCTGCGGTTCGATGCGCAGCTGGCAGCGCAACGCGATCGCATGCACCACCGCGCCGCTCGTCTCGCTGACGCGCATCCGGAAGAGCAGATGCGGCGCCGCGGCGAACTCCTGCGGCACCACGTCGAGGACGTCGAATGACAGCTCGGTCATGAGGGCACCGCCGGACGGCTCTTTTCGCGCAAGTGCGCAAAGAACTCGGCGAGGCGCTTGCGGACGTCCTGGCCGCCGTCGAACCCGCGCCACAGCATCCGCAGGTGCCCGACCAGCTCGTAGCAGATGTCGATGGGAACGAGGAAGGCAGTGGTCTGTTGAGCGGTCTGCTCTGCCGTGTGGACGAGCAGCGCCTCCACATCGGGCTTGAGTGTCGACAGGCCAGGAACGGCGGCCACCACCCGCTCCCAGGCCTGCAGTGAGAGTTCGGACTCGGTCGCCCCGGCCGGTCCGGGATAGAAGGCGACGACGCGTTCCAGCGTCGAGTTCAGGAACAGAAAGGCCGTGCCTACCGGCAGTTCCAGCGCGTCCCACACCGGCGCGGGGATCGTCTCGAAGGACAGGTAACGGTCCGGGACGGCGCGGTAGGCGAGGTCGGCGTCGTCGTGGGTGAACAGCAGGTAGCACGGACGGCAGGTACACATCAGCGACCGGCTGCTGATGTTCACCACGTGCGGATGGTCGTCTGCACGCGGCGCGCCGCACATGTCGCAGCGCTCGTAGGGGGGCGGTTCCGGCCGACCCGCGCGGATACGCGAGAGGACCGACAGCGCGCCCGGGTTGATGGTCATGCCGGTACCCGACTTCGCAGCGCCACTTCGACGACGCCCTCACGTTCGAGCAGCGGCACGGGTTCGAGGTGGCGCGCCGGATCTGCTACGTCGGCGCCTGCCCGCCGGACGTCGTAGTGCGCGCCGCATGAGCGGCAGGTCAGGACGGCGCTGCCGGGTGTCGATGGTGCGCGCTGGAGTCCGGCCCCCTCGAAGCTCGCACCGCATCCCGCGCAGGCGTCGCGGTAGGCGTAGACACCGGATTGCAAGCGACAGAGCAGGACGTCGAGCCCGGCGACCGTGGTGCGGTGCAGGGCCCCGACGGCAAGCTCATCGAGCGTTGCTGCCGACTTCCAGCTGACTTCACCTTGAGTTTCGTTCGCCCGGATCCGTGACGTCAGCTGGTCGATCGCGATGACCGTCCCGCTGGGGGAATTGCCCGTCTTGGAGGCCTCGCTCGACTCGACCTCGATCGCGACGATCTCGGGTGCGGCCGCCCGGATGGCGCCGTCCACCGCCAGCTCCAGCGTCACCGAGGATGACGCGCAACCGTCGCAACTTCCCAGCATTTCCAGCCGAACCACGCCGTCGTCGGACACGTCGAGCAGCCGCACGTCACCGCCGTGCGAGCCGAGATACGGGCGCACGTCATCAAGTGCCCGCTCCACCCGCTCCTCGACGCCGTACGGATGCAGACCGTGCACCAGCAGCAGGCTCGACACCAGCTGATCCTTCGCGAGCGCGTCCAGCAGCTCTTCGGAAAGCGCGCCGGCGTCGTACGCCAGCTCCATCACGCGTTCGAGTCCCGCGCCGTACAGCTCGACGACGAGGCGGACCAGCTCTTCCGCGCGTTCACGGGCCACCGGTCCTGCGGCGGCGCTCGCCTCCAACAGGAGTTCGATGCGCTCGCCGCAGGATGCCGGGTCAGGGGCCGGTGTGTTCACTCCTCTCCTGAGTTCGCCGCTGTGGGCGAGTGCACCTTCTTGAGCGTCTTGCCCTCCCCCAGGTACATGTGCACGCCGCAAGGGAGGCACGGGTCGAAGCTGCGGACGGTCCGCATGATGTCGATTCCCTTGAAGTTCTCGCGGGAGTTCTCCTCGAAGAGCGGCTGGTCCTGAACCGCGTCCTCGTACGGACCGGGGGTGCCGTAGATGTCGCGCGGGTTGGCGTTCCACGGGGTCGGCGGGTACGGGTGGTAGTTCGCGATCTTTCCTTCGCGAATGACCATGTGATGGGAGAGCACGCCGCGTACGGCCTCGGTGAAGCCGCAGCCGATGCCCTCGTCAGGAACCTCGAAGCTCTCCCACGTCTTGGTGCGGCCGGCGCGGATCTCTTCGAGCGCCTTCTCCGCGAAGTGCAACGCCGAAGCCGCCGCGTAGGCCTGGAAGTAGGTACGCGCCCGGTTGCGCTCGAGGGTGTTGCTCCACTGCGGGACCTTCCATTCGAAGGACACCGGACCCTTGGTCGCGGTCTTCGGCAGGTTGATCTGCACGCTGGTTCCGGTCGCCTTGACGTAGCCGATGTCGACCAGCCCGGACAGCGCCGTCGACCACAGCCGGGCGAGCGGGCCGCCGCCGGTGTCGAGCGCCAGGTGGTCCTTGCCGTCCCACCAGCGCGGCGACATGACCCACGAGTACTTGTCGTCGAGGTCGCGCTTTTGCGGCTTGGGGTTGGTGTGCTGGTTCCACGGGTGACGGCGGTCGACCGGGTTACCGAGCGGGTCGTTGCGCACGAACATTTCCTGGTCTGCCCAGTCGTCGTAGTACGAGCTGCCGAGCAGGATCCGGATGCCGAGGTTGATGTCGACGAGGCTGTTGGTCACCAGCTCGCCGTCGACGACAACGCCGGGGGTGACGAACATCTTGCGGCCCCACCGCTCCATGTCGCGGTAGGAGAAGTTGCAGACCTCCGGGTCCTGGAAGGCGCCCCAGCAGCCGAGCAGCGTGCGCCGCAGGCCGACCTTCTCGTAGCCCGGCAGCGCGTCGTAGAAGAAGTCGAAGAGGTCGTCGTGCATCGGCACGACCTTCTTCATGAACTCGACGTAGCGCATCAGCCGCGACATGTAGTCGGTCATCAGCTGGATGGTCGCGACCGTCCCGGTGCCGCCCGGATACAGCGTGGACGGGTGCACGTGGCGCCCCTCCATCAGGCAGAACATTTCCCGCGTCGAGCGGCTGACTTGCAGTGCCTCGCGGTAGAACTCGCCGGTGAACGGGTTCAACGCCCGCATGATGTCGGCGATGTGCTTGTAGCCGTGAGCGGCCTCGCCGGCGCAGGGTGTGTTCTCGGCCTTGGCGAGCACGCCCGGGTTGGTCTCCTTGACCATGCGCTCGCAGTAGTCGACCCCGACCAGGTTCTCCTGGAAGATGTTGTGGTCGAACATGTACTCGGCGGCTTCGCCAAGGTTCACCACCCACTCTCCGAGGTGCGGCGGCTGCACCCCGTACGCCATGTTCTGCGCGTAGCACGAGCAGGTGGCGTGGTTGTCACCGCAGATGCCGCAGATCCGGCTGGTGATGAAGTGCGCGTCGCGCGGGTCCTTGCCTTTCATGAACAGGCTGTAGCCGCGGAAGATCGACGACGTGCTGTGGCATTCGGCCACGGTGTTGTTCGCGAAGTCGATCTTCGTGTAGATGCCGAGACTGCCGACGATGCGCGTGATGGGATCCCAGGCCATCTCCACAAGCCCGCGGTCTTTGGCGCTCGGCTTGTCTGTCTTCGGCATGGTCGACGTCATTGGTGATCCGTCCCTGAAGATGTGAAGTTTTCGCGGTGGGGGAAGGTGCGCGTTCGCGCTTGAGAGCCGGTTACCAGGTGCGCTTGGCGCCGCTCAGCAGCTGCCGGCCGGGCCGGCGCCACTTGGGTTCCTTGTTCAAGGTGTTGAGGGTCTGGGCGCGCAGCATGCGGATCGTCTTGCCGTACGTGCCCACGACCGCCGTCGAGAACTTCCCGCCCGGCGGCTCGTCCATGAACGGCATGAACTTGTCCGGGAAGCCCGGCATCGTGCAGCCGATGCAGATGCCGCCGACGTTCGGGCAGCCGCCGACCCCGTTGATCCAGCCGCGTTTGGGCACATTGCACTTGACCACCGGGCCCCAGCAGCCGAGCTTCACGATGCACTTCGGGGAGTCGTACGCGGTGGCGAAGTCGCCCTGCTCGTAGTAGCCGGCGCGGTCGCAGCCTTCGTGCACCGTCATCCCGAACAGCCACTGCGGGCGTAGCTGGTCATCGAGCGGGATCATCGGGGCCTGGCCGGTGGCCTGGTAGAGCAGGTACGTGATGGTCTCGGAGAGGTTGTCGCCCTGCACCGGGCAGCCGGGCACGCACACGATCGGCAGGCCGGCCTTGCTCTTCCAGTCCCAACCGAGGTAGTCCGGAACGCCCATGGCACCGGTGGGATTGCCGGCCATCGCGTGGATTCCGCCATACGTGGCGCACGTGCCGACCGCGAGAACGGCAAGGGCTTTGGGCGCGAGCCGGTCCAGCCACTCGCTCGTCGTCACCGGCTGGCCGGTCAGCGGGTTGTTGCCGAACCCTGACCAGTAGCCCTCACCTGCCAGCGCCTCATTCGGTATCGACCCCTCGACGACGAGGACGAAGGGGTCCAGTTCGCCACGATCTGCTTTCCAGAACCACTCCAGGAAGTCGTCGGCGCCACCCGCCGGACCGCACTCGAAGTCGATGAGCGGCCAGTGAACGGCCACTTTGGGGAGCCCCGGCAGCGCGCCGAGCGCGATCTCTTCGATGCTTGGCTGCGTCGCGCCGGTCAGCGCGACGGAGTCCCCGTCGCAGCTCAGACCGGCATTGATCCACAGCACATGGACCAGGGTGTCCTCGGCCGCGATCGCCTCGGCGGATGGCATATGGCGCCTCCCGGTTGGGACCCGCGTTCTGGAGGCCCCGTCACGTCGTAGACGGCCGACGATGCCGGTCTGTGCGACGTAGGGGTTGTCCTATTCCTCCCGTTGCGCTCTTGTCAACAGGATCAACGAAACGCTTAGGTTGGTAGGTCAGATCGCTGAATTTCACTCCGAAGAAGAAAGCGGTTCCAGGATTCGAACCATCCGCACCCGGGTAAAAGTGGCGGGGCTCGTGCAGGGCGTCGGGTTCCGGCCGTTCGTGTGGCGCGAGGCGATGGCGCGCGGTCTGACGGGCTTTGTCGGGAACGATTCCGGCGGCGTCGTGATCGAAGTCGAGGGTGCACCCGACCAGGTTTCTTCTTTCGTTGCAGCACTTTCGGTGCCGCCGCCGCTGGCCCGCGTCGATGGCACCTCGTGTGCGGCGCTCCCCGTCGTGGGTGACGCCTCGTTCACCATCCGGGAGAGCGATCTGACGGGTGCGCGACGAGCGTTGGTGTCACCGGATACGGCGACGTGCGCAGATTGTTTGCGCGAACTCCATAATCCGGCTGACCGTCGCTTTCTGCATCCCTTCGTTAACTGCACGTCATGCGGGCCGCGGTACACCATCGTCGAATCGGTGCCGTACGACCGTTCGCGCACCACCATGTCTTCGTTTCCGATGTGCGACGCGTGTCAGGCCGAGTACACCGATCCTGCGAACCGGCGCTTCCACGCCGAGCCGGTCGCGTGCCCTTCGTGCGGGCCGTCTTTGACGTTGCTCGGCCATTCCGGCGAGCCTGTAGCGGGGGCCGTGGAGCTGCTGCGCGCGGGTCGGGTGCTCGCGGTCAAGGGACTCGGCGGGTATCACCTGGCGGTCGATGCGTGCTCGGAGGCGGCGGTCGCGCTGCTTCGCTCGCGCAAGCATCGGGAGGACCGTCCGTTCGCGTTGATGGTCGGTTCCGTGGAGGCCGCCTCGGAGCTCTGCGAGATCTCGCCGGCCGAGCTCGAGTTGCTGACGTCCGCCGCGCGTCCCATCGTGATCATGACCCGCCTGCCAGGGACTTCCATCGCGCCCTCCGTGGCTCCGGGCGCGCCGGCGCTCGGCGTGATGCTCGCGTACACGCCCCTGCATGTCTTGTTGCTGGAGGCCTTCGGCGGGGCGCTGGTGATGACGTCCGGCAACGCCTCCGACGAGCCCATCGCGTTTGCTGATGACGACGCCTCCCGCCGGCTCGCGTCGATCGCCGACGGTTTCCTCGTCCATGACCGAGCGATCCGCACCCGCGTCGACGACTCGGTCATGAAGGTCGTACGCGATCGCGTCCTGCCGATCCGGCGTTCGCGGGGCTACGTGCCGTCGCCGATCCTCCTGCCCTTCGAGTCGCCGGAGGTCGTGCTCGGGATGGGCGCCGGGCTGAAGAACACTTTTTGTATTGCGCGCGGCCGCCACGCGTTCGTCTCCCACCACATCGGCGACCTCGAGAACTACGAGACGTTCCAGTCCTACGTCGACGGCATCGCCCACTTGGTTTCGTTGCTGGACGTCACCCCTACCGTCATCGCCCACGACCTGCATCCGGACTATCCCTCGACGCAGTACGCCGCCGAACTCGCGGACGCCTATGGCGCGCGGCTCGTCGGGGTGCAGCACCACCACGCCCACATCGCGTCGTGCCTGGTGGACAACGGTTCTACTGGGCCGGTCATCGGGGTGGCGTTCGACGGGCTGGGCTTGGGATGCGACCAGCACGCCTGGGGCGGCGAGTTCCTCATCGCTGATCTGGAGGGTTATGAGCGCGTCGCCCACTTCGCCGAGGTCCCCATGCCGGGCGCCGACGCCGCCGTTCGCTCCCCCTGGCGCATGGCCCTGGCTTATTTGGACGCGGCTTACGAGGGAGCCATCCCGCCTGGACTCGGGGTCGTCCAGCGCAACCGCGACCGCTGGGACGCCGTGCTGTCTGTATCGCGCTCCGGCCTCAACGCCCCGCCGACCTCCAGCGCCGGCCGGCTCTTTGACGCCGTGTCGTCGCTCCTGGGCATCCGCGACGAGGTCACGTACGAAGGCCAAGCCGCCATCGAACTCGAATACGCCGCCGACCCCACCGAATCCGGCTCGTATCCGGTTCCCTTCGTCGACGGCCAACTCCAGATCTCGGCACTCGTCCGAGCCCTTGCCGAAGACCTGTTGAGCGGGGTGCCAGTCCCAGTCCTAGCCGCCCGCTTCCACAACTCCCTAGCCGACGCCGTCCTCACCGTCTGCCAGCGCCTCGGCGCCGTACACGACCTCAGCACCGTCGCTCTCTCAGGGGGCGTCTTCCAAAACGCCCTGCTCGTAACTCGCTGCCTGAACCGCCTAGAACCCGCCGGCTTCACCGTCCTCACCCACCGCCAGGTCCCCCCGAACGACGGCGGGATCAGCCTCGGCCAGTCTGCTGTCTGACCGACGACCTGCTAAGCAACCGCCGCGGCGAAGGACGTGTAAACGTCCGGCGGTAGGGGTTGATCGAGCTCCCAAACGAACGCGATCGGCCGCTCGTTCTCATGACTCTGGTAGCGCGCGGTCCCGAGACAGCGGAATGCCCGGTCGTTCGTGCGCAGCCGCGCGAACAGGACGACGCTGGACCCCAGCGCCTCGTGGTTGATGTAGCGCTGCCCCGTCGGGCTGTCTACGGACGTGGTCGACTGGCTCTCCCAGTGGATGAGCGTGCGGCTGATCGCGTAGTCCTGGTAGCGCGTCGTCGGCGAAAAGCCCTGATCGCCGGTCTTGTCGAGAGTGAAGAGGAAGAGGTCGGCCCTCGCGGGCTCGACATACCGGACGCCTTCTCGCCAGCTTGGTGTTTGCGCCCCCTGGCCAACTCCGAAGGCGGCCAGAATCTCCTGTCGCGTGTAGCGCGCGTGCGCCCGAAGGGGCACCGCCGGGTCGAGCCGCATGGCCGGGTGCAAATGGTCTACCCGCCCCGAGAGCACGTCGAGCAGCTCGACAAGCTCGTTGCGAACCTGAGGATGCGCCTCGAGCTGGGCCACCGCCGCCTGAATCGACGCTGACTTACCCACCGAACTGATAGAGCTGACCAGCATCCGTAGCAGCCGACGCCCACGTTCGGGAAGACCGGTCACAGCCAGCGGCCGAGCGGCGGCAAAGGAACGGTAGGCCGCGATCCGGTCATCGTCGTCCACGTGCAGGAGCCGACCAACCGCGCGAAGCAGAGTGACCTCCTGCGGCCCAGCAGGGCGAGTCGGCAGGCCGGCCGCCCGGCGCAGCTCTGTCCAGCTGCGGTTGTTGGCGTAGACGTCCTCGAGTTCCAGGCCGGTCTGCTGAAGATAAGTCTCCAACGAGACATCACCCAGTGATCGGAGCTCACTGCACTTCTCGCGCCAGTCGCTCGGGACAGCGCTGCGGATGCTGCGAAGCACGACCTCCTGCGCCACGGGGTCGAGTTGCAGGCTGCATCCCGCGGGCAGGAACGGAAAGCCTTGCTCGACCTGATGCTCGACCTCAATTCGAGATCCTCCGAGCAGGGCGCGGAACCTGAGGTCGTAGCGAAACTCCTTGCGGTGGTGGCCAACGAAGTCGAGCACCGTGCAGAGCGGCTTGCCGTCGGCCTTGCGCAGCCCGCGGCCAAGCTGTTGCAGGAACAGAGTCGGGCTCTCCGTGGGTCGCAAGAGGAGCAACGTGTCGACTGTGGGTACGTCGACCCCCTCGTTGAAGAGGTCGACCGTGAACACGACCTGAACCCGGCCCGCGGCGAGGTCACGCAGCGCCCGCTGCCTCTCGTCCCGCGCCGTGTTCCCCCAGATCGCGACGGCCGACAGTCCCGCACGCCGGAAGCGCTCAGCCATGAATTGGGCGTGCTGGATGCTGACGCAGAAGCCAAGCGCTCGCATTCTCCTGACGTCAGTGATCTTCTGCTGAACCTGATCGATGACTCGGTGAGCCCAGGCATGGTCGGCGGTCAGCAGGTTGGTGAGCGCTTCGACGTCATATCCACGGCCGCGACGCCACGGGATCTCCGATAGGTCGGTGTCGTCTGAGATGCCGAAGTAGTCGAAGGGAACCAGGAACTGCTGATCGATCGCGTCCCACAGCCGTAGCTCGGCGGCGATGCGACCCTCGAAGTGGCCCAGGACATCGAGACCGTCGGCACGTTCAGGGGTCGCCGTCAGTCCCAGCAACTCGCGAGGAGCCAGCCGCTCGAGAAGCGCGTCATAGGACGGCGCCGCCGCATGGTGAAACTCGTCCACGATCACAACGTCGAAGTGCTCCGGATCGATGAGGTCAACGCCGCTCGCGTTCAGGCTCTGGATCGAAGCGAAGACGTGCTCGAACCGGCTGGGACGGCTGCGGCCGACCCACTTCTCACCGAAGGCAGCGTCGCGTACGACGTGCCGGAAAGTGTTGCGACTCTGGTCGAGAATCTCCTCGCGATGGGCGACGAAGAGTAGCCGATCGCGCGGCATCGTCCTGCGAAGTCGCGCGTAATCGACGGCGGCCATCACTGTCTTCCCGGTACCGGTGGCAGCGACGAGCAAGTTGCGATGGTGGCCTTGCTGACGGGCCAGGGCGATCTGGTCGAGCAGTAGTTCTTGGAACGGACGCAGCCGAACCTCGAGCGGGCTGAGGAGCAGCGCCGGACCAGAGTCGGCTGCGGCCGTGCGCTCTCGAAACTCTTCCGGGTCGTAGGGCAAGAAGTCATCGCTTGCCCAGTAGCTCGTAAAGACGGCTGCGATCTTGGCGAGCGCATCAGGGTTGCGAGCCTCGGCCAGTCGGACGTTCCACTCCAGGCCGGTCACTTGTGCCGAATGCGTCAGGTTCGACGAGCCCACGTACGCGGTCGAATACCCGGACGTTCGGTGAAAGAGCCACGCTTTCGCGTGCAAGCGGGTGATGGTCGTGTCATAAGAGACCCGGACCTGCGCGCCGGCACGCACCAGCTCCTCGAGAGCCTTTTGTTCGGTGCTGTTCGTGTACGTCGTCGTCAGCACTCGCAAGGGTTTGCCGGCCTGACAGTGACGGCGCAGCGGCTCCATGAGCGTACGAACGCCACTCCACCGTATGAATGCCATCAGGACGTCGATGGAGTCCGACGACGGGATCTCTGCACGGGTTTCGTGAACAAGAACGGGCTCACCGGGGGCGTTCGTGAGCACGGTGGTGTCGAGCAACGGAGTGAGCGGCCGCTCCATGATCTCCGCAGTTCCATCAGGAAGCCTGCGCAAGATCGAATGCAGCACGCCGCCAGGCTGCAGCGGAGCCTCGGCGACGAGTCCGAGCTCCCTTTCGGTCAGGGTCTCCAGGTGATCGAGTACGTCAGCCGCAAGTTGAACGGCCCGCTGCGCGCGTTCGGTCTCGGGGAACGCACGAATCGTTCGTGCGATGAGACGCGCGATGTGGCGAGAGACCCGGTCCTCGGACTCCGCGTTCGCCAGCGCGGCTCGGCTGGAAACCAGCTCCGGCGGCAGCTCAGCGAGGATCCGTTCGAGCCGAGCCGTGAGCAACGACTTCGTAAAGTCCAGCAACCAGCGGTTCGTTCACAGGGGAAGCTTGACTGGCGAGCCGGCGCGCGCCTAGCGACACTCCACATGAGCTTGCTGCTTTCTACTGGCAGGCGACCCCGTTGTGGTCAGCGTCGAGACCAGCCCGATAGCCAGGTTGTCCCTTCAAGAGCGGCGCTTTTCCAGCCGCGCGCACCTTGCTGCAGCTGGAGTAGTAGACCTGTCCGTTCGCGTCTGTCGGAACGGGCGATGGCGACGCCGGTGAAGGCGTCCCAAGCGCTGGGGCGCTTCCGGCCGCCTGTTCGGTATTGCCAGCACACGTTTGGCGAGCCCAGAAGCCGAGTCCTGCGGCCTTCGCTCTCGCCTCAGCCGCTCGGAACTGGCTCTGATAGCGGTAAGGCTTGTCGTAGGTGTACTCGTGGGCGTACCCCGTGCGGACCATGACCTCGTTGAACATGGTGTGGGCGTCGAGCCAGACGTAGACGAGGTCGCGACCGTAGACGTCGCGTCGGCTCTGCGTCGCGTCGTACTGGATCCACACGCTGCGCCCAGCAAGGAGCTGCTCGGCTCGAGCCGACGCCTGCGGGCCAAAGCATTGGACCGGCTTCGACGGGTGCTTGGTCTCCGGCGTATCGATGCCGATCAATCGGAGCTTCACGGTGCGCCCATTGATGTTGATCTTATCGGTGTCTCCGTCGACTACCACGGTGATCGGGTACGGCCCAAGAGCATCCGACGGGCGAGTGAGCCCTGGACTCACCCCCACCGGCGCTGCAGGTGCTGACGTCGATACCGAGGACGGCAGTGCTGGCGATGGCGACGGGGCTGGCGATGTAGACGGCGCCGGAGATGCAGGCGGGGTTGCCTCCGTCGACCGGTGATTCGACGAGTTGGTGCAACCGGCGCCAGCGGCAAGCGCCAGCGCAGCTGCCAGCATCGGGATAGCACTGCGGCGCCAAACGGTTTCTCGGATGCCAGGAATCGCTGGCCCCCTCTCACCGTGTTCTCGTCGACTGCCTTGATCTTGTGACTAACCAATCCAGATCTGAGGGCGGCGAGCGACGTCAAGGACGCCGGCGACCCGCCCGGCATTCAAGATTAGGCTGCGTCGCCGAAGCCAGGCGTCAATCTGCTTTCGGGTCACCACGTGGACACTTCCGTCGGCTGGCTGCTCCTTGACGATGAACCCCTTCTGAGCGCCCATGACCGCTATCACTCCGACCACGGGAACAGGGAAGCTGGCGTGCTGGCTCAGGATGCGGGCGGCGCGCGCGGCTTCGTAGCGGCTGTCGCGGACGTAAGGCTGCCGCTGCCCGTTGACAAGGAAGGTGTCTCCGCCCACCCAGACACTGGCGTCAGGGTGGTGCTTGGCGTTGATGGTGTAGACGCCGCCGGGACCGATCGCGAGGTGGTCGATGTCGCTTCCCTTGACGCCCACTTCGATGGCATGCAGGACGTGCCACTCCAAAGGCAGTCGCGCCAACCGTGCCGCGACGGCTTCCTCGCCCTTGCGCCCGACTCGCCACGCGCGCTCTTCGGTCTTGGCATCGACCAGACGGGCTAGCCGGGAGCGAATCGGCGCCGCGGCACGGGCCGCTCGCTCCATTTCCCGGACGCGCAGACCGGGACGATTCAGCGCCAGGTCACATTGCAAGCGCGAAGTCCCGAGCAGGCTGGGCTGAGCCGGCGCCGAGAACTCAGCCGCGAATGCCTGATCTTCCGGGTGGGGCACTTTCGCCACGCAATCGAACCAGCCAACTTGGAAGCCGTCGCTGGTCTTGAAGTAGACCCGGTGATGGCCGTACCGCTTCCACAGGTGAGCCACCAAGGCTGGCATTTGCTAGATATCGGAATCCCGTAGCGGCGGATCTATCACCCAAAAGGCCTATCTCCGCGCTCGATCGACAACGCTGCTTGCCGGCAGCGTGCTATCAACGTGACTGATGTCCGAGTCTGAATCGCCGTTTCTCCGCGTCCCGCGAACCGAGTGGCTCGCGGCGAACGATTCGGCGTTCGCGATCACCGACGCATTCCCCGTCAGCCCCGGTCATGCCCTCGTCGTACCCCATCGCCGGATAGCGACCTGGTGGCAAGCCACTGACGGCGAGCGCCGCGACATCCTGGCGCTCGTCGATGAAGTGAAGGCTCGACTGGACGCCGAGTTCGAGCCCGACGGCTACAACGTCGGCTTCAACTCCGGTGCAGCCGCCGGCCAGACGGTCGGCCATCTGCACGTCCACGTCATTCCGCGCTACGCCGGTGACGTTCCTGATCCGCGCGGTGGCGTCCGCTTTGTTATCCCGAGCAAGGCGAACTATCTCGACCCAGGGGCAGCCGGGTTCTCGCTTGTCGACGGCCAATCACGAGTACTACGCGACGACATCCTGAGATGCTGCCGCGACGCTCGGTTTGATCGGATCGACCTGGTCGTCAGCTTCATCATGAAGTCCGGTTGGGACGCGATTTCCAACGCTCTTGCCGACGCATTGGACCGGGGCGCGCAGCTTCGCGTGCTCACAACCGACTATCTGAACGTGACCGACCCGGACGCCTTGGCACGGCTCCTCGACCTCGCCGAGACCGGGCCGAACTCCGTTGCCGTTCGCGTCTTCCATGACCCAACGACGAGCTTCCACCCGAAGGCGTACCTCTTCCATTCCTCGACCCTTAACGCGGCCGCTGCGTTTGTGGGCAGCAACAATTTGAGCTATCCCGGAATTGCCGGCGGGATCGAGTGGACTACGAGTGTCGGTGAAGTGCAGCCGATGCTCACGAGCTTCGAACGCCTGTGGGCCGACGAGCGCAGCAGCCAGCTCACCCATGCGTTTCTAGCCGAGTACAGGCTACGACGGCCACCCGCGCCGAATGTGACTGGGGTGGTTCAGGAGCCGCCCGCGGAGCCAGCCACTCCTCGTCCGCTGCAGCAAGAAGCGCTGGCCGCGTTGGAGCAGACCCGGCTGCAGGGATTCCAGCGCGGACTCGTCGTCATGGCAACCGGTCTAGGCAAGACCTGGCTCGCGGCGTTCGACGTGGCCAGACCGCAGTTCCGGCGCGTGCTGTTTGTGGCTCACCGCGAAGAGATCCTCCGCCAGGCGCTCGAAGTTTTCCGGCGCGTCCAGCCGACTGCGGGCCTTGGTCTGTACTTACGGGGACTCTAAGGAGAGCGAGGCTGCCATCCTGTTTGCCAGCGTCCAGACGCTGGCCAGGAATCTCCATCGCTTTGATCCGGAGCAGTTCGACTACGTGGTTGTCGATGAGTTCCATCACGCTGCGGCCCAAAGCTACCGGCGGATCATCGATCACTTCGAGCCGAAATTTCTCCTGGGACTTACCGCGACTCCGAACCGGATGGACGGCGCCGACCTGCTCGCGCTCTGTGCGGACAATCTGGTGTTCGAATACGGGCTCACCGAGGCGATCCAAAACGAACAACTCAGCCCTTTCCGCTATTTCGGCATCGCCGACGATGTCGACTACACCGCGATCCCCTGGCGCGGCGGGCGTTTTGACCCCGTCACCCTGACACAAGCGGTAGAGACGGAACGGCGCGCGCAACACGCACTCGACGTCTGGAGAGCGCAGGGTGGCGGTCGCACGCTCGCATTCTGCGTCACCACGACGCACGCAGACTTCATGGCCGACTTCTTCACCCGCGCCGGCGTACGGGCGACCGCCGTCCACAGCGGGCCGAGCAGCGAGCCTCGCCGCGAATCGATCGAGCGGCTCCGCAGCGGTGAGCTCCAAGTCATCTTCACTGTCGACGTTTTCAACGAAGGCCTCGATGTCCCGCAGATCGACACGGTCCTCATGCTGCGACCGACTGAATCGCCCGTCGTCTTCCTGCAACAACTCGGACGCGGGCTTCGCAAGGCGACGGGTAAGGAAGCCCTGACCGCGCTCGACTTCATCGGTAATCACCGCAGCTTCCTCATCAAGCCGCGAACCCTGCTCGCTCTGGGCACCGGCCCGCAGCCGAGCACGACGCGCGTATTTCGGGCAATGGAGACAGGTGAGTTCTCGCTGCCGTCCGGATGCTCGGTCACCTATGACCCCGAGCTCGTCGACATCCTGAAATCAGTTTCTCGAGTGGGGCTACGGTCCGCCCTCGAGGACTACTGCCGGTCTTTCGCCGACGAGCGCGGACGACGTCCTACCGCCGTTCAGGCATACGAGGCCGGCTACAACCCGACGTCGGTGCGCGCACGGCACGGGCATTGGTTTGGCTTCTTGGACGACCTTGGGCTGCTGCAGCCTGCCGAGTCCGCCGTCGTTCAGGCGCACGTCGCTCTGCTCACTGAAATCGAGAAGACCGAAGCGACGAAGTCGTACAAGCTGGTGACACTTCAGGCCATGCTCCGGCTCGGTGCCCTTCGATCGGGCTCTGGAATCTCAGAGCTGGCCTGGACTGCTCATCAGATCGTTGCCAGTGACCCCCGGCTGCTTGCCGACACCCGCTCCAAGGAGATGCCTGATCCCGCCTCGGCGGCGCCGAACGTCTGGCGTGACTACTGGGTTCGCTGGCCGCTTTCCGCCTGGGCTGGTCTACTCCGCGGGAAGCCCGGCAAGTCGTTCCGCCTCGATGCAACTCGCTTCGAGCCGACCTTCCGTGTCGGCGAGGACGTCGGTGAGACGTTCGACGCGATGGTTGGGGAGATCGTCGACTTTCGGCTGGCGCGTTACCTGTTCACCAAGGATGCGAGTCTGCGGGCGCACGCGAGGCTCAAGGTCATCCAGTCGCGGGGGAGGCCCATCCTGATGCTCGATCGTGACCGGAACCCGAAGCTGCCCGAGGGCGAGACCACGTTTGTCTCCAACCACGTCGTCTACAGCGGCAACTTCGCCAAGATCGCGCTGAACGTCGCCCGACGCGCCGGACAGGAGCAAAATGAGCTGCCCGACTTGCTATGGCGATGGTTCGGCCCCGATGCCGGCCAGCCGGGCACTACCCACTACGTGGAGATCGTGCCCGGCGCAACGCATTGGGAGCTGCGGCCGCTGAGGCAGATGTCCCCCGAAGCCGTCGCGGGTGCGGCATCCCCGCCAGTTGCGTAGCGCCCGGCGAGCCTGATCTCGCAAGACGGACCCGCGAAATTGTTGCTGGTCTGGCCTACGGTGAAGCCGACGCTTGGTCCTCCCACTTTCTGCCGGCAGGCAGGAGACGGGCCAACCAGCGCGAAAGCAAAATACGCACTATTTGCGGAGAATGCGTAAAGCCTCCCGTCGTCAATGGACCGAGGAGCGAAATGTGACCACCGTCGCCGTGCATTTCGGCCCCGAGTGCTTCGACGCACTCCGGGACGCGCTCCAGGGCATCCGCGCAGGTGACCCGCTGGCACCAGTGGACGTAGCGGTGCCGTCGTCGTTCGTCGGCGTGACCGTGCGGCGCCGGCTCGCAGCTCCTGGCCTGGTCGGTGTGCGGTTCGCACCGCTGCCGCGCGTCATCGCCGACCGGGCGCTCCCCGTGCTTGCCGGCCAAGGCGTACCGCCCCTCACCACCGCACAACGGCGCGCTGCCACGAAGGCGGTGCTCGCCGGGTCAAACGGCGAGCTCGCGGCGAGCGCCCGAAAGTCCGGCAGCACGACGGAGGTCGTCGCTGGCGTCTTCGCCGAGCTGGACGATGCTGACGCCGACGAAGCGACGTTGCTCAACTCTGGACCAAGCTGGTCGATGGCCCGCCGAGATTGCCGCCCTCTACCGCAGCTACCTCGAGTTGGTAGCAGACGCCGCCCGACCCCGCCGGCTCGTGGAGGCCGCGCTGCACAACCCCACCACTACCTCGCTGATCGTCTACTTGCCGCGCAGGCTCACCCCCGTCGAGTTGCGCTTCTGCACCGGCCTCGCAGCACGGGGCCGCTTGCACGTCGTCGTCGGGCTCACCGGCGACGCGCGGCGCCGACGCTGACACCGGCGCGAATCCTCGAGGCCGTCACCCCGGACGTCCGTCCAAACGCTCCCCGCCGCCCACGCAAGGCAGGCACAGACCAGGGCCCTTCCTGACGCTGAAGAGGAAGCCCGCTTCGCCGGCCGCCGCATCCTGGCGCACCTGACCCAAACCCCCGACGCGCGGCTCGACCGCGTGGGAATCGGTTACCGAGCGATGCCGTACGCCCGGCTCGTCGCCGAGCAACTCTGCGCCGCCGGGCTGCCGCACCACGCGCCCAAGCAACGCTCACTCGCCCAGACCGTCCCGGGTCGCGCACTGCTTGGCCTGCTGCGACTCCCCGACGACCAGTGGTCTCGCGTCGCCGTCCTCAGTTGGCTGCGAGACGCGCCCATCCGCGACGGGCGCGACTATCTACCCACCGCCTCATGGCAGCGCCATGCCGGTGAAGCTGGCGTCACCCGCGGACGCATCGAACAGTGGCAGGAAAAGCTGGAATCGTTCGCCACGAAAACGGAGCAAGCGCCGGTCGAGGAGGGAGTCACCTGGCCTGCGGAGCGGGCCGCGCAGATCCGGGCGCTCGCCGCGTTCGTCACCGATTCCGCCCGACGCGTCGACGAGATCGCCGACGCGCGAGTCGTGGGACGACGCCGCCGCGCTGCTTCGCAAGACACTCGATCACTACCTCGGCGGCGCACAAGCCGCCGCGGCCTGGGGCGGAAGCCCTGACTCGCTCGATGACCCAGAGGTCAAGGCACGTTGCGACGTCGAGCGCGACGCCTACGAGGAGACGCTCGCCGTCATCGAGGGACTGGCAGCTCTCGACGACATGTCCCTTCCGTACGACCGTGATGCGCTGCTCGACGTCCTCGATCAGGAGCTCGAGCAGCAAGTACGCGAGGCGACCGGGCTCGGCCGCGGCGTCCTCGTCGGCCCCGTCTGGGACCTCGCCGGAGCCGACCTCGACCTGCTGATCGTCGTGGGCGCGACCGAGAGCGCGTATCCGCCCCGGGGACGCGAACACCCGCTGCTCCGTGACGACGTCCGCGAGAGCATCGGCCTTCGGACGCTGAGCGATCGCCGCGCCTCAGAACGACGGGACCACCTCGCGCTGCTGGCATCCGCGCCCGAAGTCGTGCTCACCCATCCCGTCGCGGACGCCCGTGCCCAACGCGGCGCCGAACCCGCGCCCTGGCTGCTCGAGCAGACCCAGCCGCGGTTGAGTTCACGGTTGCAGAAGCAGAGGGCACCCGCGTCGTTCCAAGCGTCGGTCTGCGACGAGTCGACTTCCGCCGGTATCGGTCAGCGAGTACGACACCCGTATCACCGTCCCAGCAGCACCCATCGAGGCGAACCATCCGCTTGCTGTGGCCAATCCCGGCTTCGCCCGAGGTATCCAGGCGTCACGCGATCGCGCCGGCGGCGTCTTCGGTCCATGGACCGGCGGCCTCAGCCATCCGGTGCCCGCGCCCGTCACACTGAGCCTCGACCGGACCCTGTCCGCCACATCGCTTCAGGAATATGCCGCGTGCCCCTTCCGCTACTACCTCGAGCGCGTCCTTCACGTGCGCCCGCTCGACGAACCCGACACCGACAGGGTCGACGCCGCAGAGCGTGGCTCCGCGGCGCACAGCGTCCTCGAGCAACTCGTTCGTGCCGCGATCGAGCGCGGCAAGCCGCCCTCAGAGCCGTGGTCGCCGGCCGAGCACGACGAGGCCCAGCGCATGCTCGGCGAGCAAGCCGCCCGGATGCAAGCGGAAGGTAAAGCCGGCCACCCGACGCCGTGGGCGGTGCAGGTCGCAGCGATGGCGACGCCAGCTTCGCCTGGTACTCGTCGCAGACGACGGCTACCGTGCCGCCCGCCAGGCCTGGCCGCTGGACGTCGAACACCACTTCGGCGACGACACCGCCCTCGTAGTCGATCTCCCGAGCGGACCAGTGCGCCTGCGGGGTTCGATTGACCGCGTCGACAGGACCGGCGATGGCGAGCTCGTGGTGCTGGACTACAAGACCGGGAAATCCGAGGATTTCAAGGGCTTTCCGCAGTACGGCGACGACGCTTCGACGTACCGACCTCACCGACGCGGGCAAGCGGCTGCAGCTACCGCTGTATGCGCTGGCCGCCCAGCGCGACTACGGCGACGAGTCCACCCCGGTGTCGGCGTACTACTGGTTCGTCGATGAGGGCGACGCGCGCCGCGGCGGGCCGATCGACGATGGCGCGCTCGGCCGTTTTCGCGACGTGCTCGACACCGTCGCGGGCGGCATTCGCGACGGCGCTTTCCCGGCGCGTCCGGGCGAGTTCAAACCCTTCTTCCGGAAGTTCGACAACTGCAAGTACTGCGACTTCTCCCGGCTGTGCGGCACCGCGCGCGACGACCTCTGGGATCAGGTACGCGCCGACGCCGCGTGTCACTCGCTATGCCGAGCTGGCGGAACCCTCGGAGGCGCGGCAAATGACCATCCAGCTCGCCGATCAGCCGGCCCGCGACCGCATCGTCAATGGCCACAGCGAAAACCTCTTCGTCGACGCCGGCGCGGGAAGTGGCAAGACCAAGCAGCTCGTCGACCGGATCGTTGCCCTCGTCGCCACCGGCCACCTGCCGATCAGTCCGGTCCCTGGCAGCAATCACGTTCACCGAAAACGCCGCCACCGAGCTCCGCACCCGGGTGCGGGAAGCGCTCGAAGATGGCGCGCATATCAACAGATCTTTCGGCTGAGGAACGTGAACGCTGCAAGCAAGCACTCGTCGACCTCGACGACGCGGCCATCACGACCCTTCACGGATACGCCTCTCGCCTGCTCGCTGACGCCCCGATGGAGGCCGGGCTGCCGCCGGGCTTCACGGTCCATGACGCCGTCCGCACCAGCATCGACCGCGACGCGTGGTGGCGCGGCCTGCTCGACGACTGGTACGCCGCTCCCGACGCTCTCGCGAGCGTCTGGCGGGTCGGGCTCACGCTCGGGCTCAACCCCGTGTTCCTGAAGGACGTCGCCGCCTCGTTCGATGCCAACTGGGATCTGCTCGTCAGCCACCCGATCGTCGTGCAGCCGCTTCCGGTCCTGGACACAGCACGCGATTCTGGCGCCGTTGCAACGACTTCTTGACTACGCCGGTGGCCGGGGACCGGCGGGAGACGCCCTGACCAAGCGTGTCGATACGGTCATCGCGCCGCTGGTCCGGGAGGTGGAGGCCGAGCCAGATCCGTTGCAATCGTTGGCCATCCTGGACGGCGTACTCGCTGAAGAGCGCCGGCAATGCCGCCGCGTGGAAGAAGGCGGGCCTGGACAAGGCGACCGCGTGCGGGATGCTCGACGAGGCCGCCGGCCCACGCGAAGCACAGCTCGCCGGCTGTCGCGCCGCCGTGACGACCGCGCTCACCGCCCGCCTCCGCGAGGCCGTGCTCGACCATGCCCGCGAGCGTCGAGAACGCGGCGAGCTGTGGTTCCACGACCTGCTGGTGTACGCCGTTCAGCTGCTGCGCGACGACGCCGAGGTTCGCGCAGCGGCGCGCGAACGCTGGCAGGTCGTCTGCGTCGACGAGTTTCAGGACACCGATCCCTTGCAGGTCGAGCTGGTTCACCTGATCGCCGGGCTCGACGACGGCCGCTGGCCAGAGGCGAACGTCGACGGCGGGCGGCTGTTCTTCGTCGGCGATCCCAAGCAGTCGATCTATCGCTTCCGCCGCGCGGAAGTCGGCCTGTTCGCTCAGGTACGCGACAGTCTACGAACCCGGCCGGCTCGGCCTGACCCACAACTTCCGCTCCCGGCCAGGAATCCTTGCCAGCGGTCAATGCCGTCTTCGATGAGCTGCTCGGCGACGACCCGACCATCGGCTACCAGCCGCTCGAAGCGGCACGCGGCGGGGTGGCCGGCGACCCCGGACCCGACGTCCTGCTGATCGGCGGCCCCTCCACCGAAGCGATCGGCAAGGTCCGCGACGACGAGACCGAACACCTCGCCGCCACCCTCGCCCGGGCACGCGGTTCGTGGCTCGTCGGCGACGACGCGACGCGCCCGGCGACGTACGGCGACATGGCGATCCTGGTACCGACGCGAACCTCCCTCGGCCAGCTCGAGGACGCGTTGGACCGTCACGACGTGCCGTACCGGATCATGAGCCGCTCGCTGATCTGGGAGAGCGACGCCGTCCGCGACCTCGTCACCGTCCTGCAGGCGATCGACGAGCCGGCGGACCAGGTGGCGCTCGTCGCAGCGCTGCGCCATCCCATGTTCGCGTGCAGCGATGACGACCTCGTTACCTGGCGAGTCGCCGGCGGAAGCTGGCGTTACGACGCGCCCGTACCGGACGAGCTGACGGGACTCGCCCGTCGCCGCTGGCATGCAAGCGCTTCGCCGCTATCACCAGCTGCGCTGGTGGCTGCCGGTCAACGTGCTGCTCGATCGGATCATCCGCGAGCGGCGCGCGATCGAGCTCACTGCTGCGTATCGACGACCACGCGACCATTGGCGTCGATTGCGCTTCCTCGTTGACCAGTCACGCCTGTTTCTCGACAGCGGCGGCACCGGGCCTGACCGAGTTCGTTCGCTGGGCTTTGGAGCAGATCGAAAGCGCCGCCGATGCCATCGAAACCGTCACGCCTGAACGCGATGACGACGCCGTCCAGATCCTGACCATTCACGGGTCCAAGGGCTTGGAGTTTCCGATCGTCGCGCTCACCGGGATCAACAGCGGCCCCTTCCGCGGTGGTCACGTGATCTGGCCAGCTGATGCGCCTCCTGAGATCACGCTCTACAACGAGTTCAAGACGACCGGTCACCACGCGGCGCAGTCCGCTGACCGCGCGCTGGATGACGATGAAGCACTCCGCTTGCTATACGTCGGCATGACCCGCGCGGCGGACCATCTCATCATCTCGGTGCACCACCACGCGACGGCCAAAGGCAAAGTGGAGACGCACGCTGCGCGCCTGTGCGCGCTGCTTCCGGAGCTCGCTGCCGTCGGCGCCGTTCACGAGGGGACTCTTCCGGCGGCGAACGGCTTGACGGCTGGCGCCATCCCGCCGGCGGACGCTCCCACCGACGTCATGGGTCAGCGCCGCGCGTTCCTCGAAAAGCGCGAAGCGCTGCTCACCGCGGTCATACGCCGGCTGCCGACCACCGCCACCGGGCTCGTTCAGGCGCAGGAAGAGCCGGCCGACCCTCTCGTCGATGCCGTGACCGAGGCCGTGGAGGTCCTGCCGCCGATTGCACGCAGCGGCGCGACCCTGGGAAGCGCGGTGCATCGGGCGCTCGAGCTTGTCGACTTCGCACTCGCCACACCTGAACAAGTTCAACGAGCCGCGGCGGCCGCCTGCGCGGAACTCGGCATCCGAAGGCTGGAGCACCAGGTCTCTGCGCGGGTGTTCGCGGCGCTCGACTCGCCGATCCTGCAGGAGGCGGCGCACGGCCGGCATTGGAAAGAGGTCCCGATCGTCGCCGCCCTTGATGGTCGGATCGTCGAGGGATTCATCGACCTCGTCATCGACGGTGCGGATGGTCTCATCGTCGTCGACTACAAGACCGACGCCGTGCGCTCTTCGGCGGACGTCGAAGCGAAAGTCGCTCACTACTCGCCGCAGCTACACGCATACGCGCGAGCTGTGTCGGTAGCTACCGGCCGGCCGGTAGCTCGAGCGGTGCTGCTGTTCTGCGGACCTGACCATGCCCAGCTCGAGGAGATCACGTGGCCCTGACGACGCGCTACGACGACGCGCTGACGTACGCAGCTGAGCTACACCGGTCCCAGACGCGCAAAGGGACGAACATCCCTTACCTGTCACACCTGCTGGCGGTTTCCTCGCTGGTTCTCGAAGCCGGCGGAGACGAGGATCTGGCCATTGCCGGGCTGTTGCACGACAGCCTGGAGGATCAGGGCGCGAGCACGTCATACGAGGTGCTCGAGCAACGGTTCGGAAGCAGAGTCGCTGACATCGTTAGAGAGTGCAGCGACGCTGAGCCGGCTCCCGGTGAGCAGAAACCGCCGTGGCAGGCGCGGAAGCGGGCGTACCTCGAGCACCTGGAGACAGCGCTTGAGAGACGTCCTCATCGTCAGCCGCGCCGACAAGCTGCACAACGCCCGGAGCATCGCGCAGGACGCCCGGGCTCTGGGTGACGAGCTCCGGGGACGCTTCAACGCGAGCAAGGACGACCAGTTCTGGTACTACGGGGAGCTGACACGCGTCTTCAGTGACCGCTTGCCCGGGCCGCAAAGCGATGAGCTGGCTTCAGTCGTGGCGTCGATGAAGGCGGAATCATGACCGCTCAGGTCGCGGTCCTCAACCGCTAAGCTAGGGGAAACAGCGGGCACAGTCTTCTTATCAGCCAACCAACATCGTCAGCTCGGTCACACGACGAGACATCAGTACGCCTAGACCTTCGGCTACAGACTCCGACCACAGACGTCGCAATCGTCATCCACGAGCAGTTCCCCGCAGAATTCGCACGTCTTGAGATCGTCGGGGTCGCCATCCTGGGCCGCCTCGACCTCAGGTATCACCTCTTCAATGAGCAGCGCCAGTTCGATGGGCAAGTCCGGCGGAATCACAATGGTCACCCCAATTCGGTACAGCTCCAATTCCCATCGGCACCTGGACTGCCTCTCAATAGGCCCCGAACATCGCCGACAATGTCCCCGTGCCGATCTGCCGCCCCGAGCATCCCCGCTTCGCGAGCGGCGCCGAGCGCCAGGTGTGGGACGTGCTGCGTGAGCAGCTCAACGCCGACGACATCCTCCTCGCCAACATCCGCGTCACCGACCGCAAGAAGGATTACGAGGCTGACATCGTCGTCCTGATGCCGGACGCCGGCGCATGTCGTCGTCGAGGTCAAAGGAGGCAGCGTCTGGCGCGAAGACGGCCGCTGGCGCATGACCCGGGCGGCCTGCCCACCACCGTCGACCCGGTCGATCAAGCCCGCGGTGCTCGCTACGCGCTGCGCGACTACGTCGAACGCGATCCCCGCTGGAGGCGGTCCGACCGGCGCCGCATCCGCTGGGCGCACGCCGTCGCGCTGCCCAACACCGAGCTGCCGGAGGACTTCAGCTGCCCCGACTGCCCCCGCTGGATGGTCGCCGATCGGACCGACACCCACCTGCTTGCCAACAGGCTGCGCGACATCCCACGCCAGCAGGAGTCGGCCAACGCTCCCCTCGCCAAGGACGACGCGTTGGACATCGTGGAAATCCTCACCGGCCGCGGGCGATCCCAGCGTGACGTCGTCGCCGATGCCGAGGAACGTGACTTCGACGCCGAGCGGCTCACCCAGGAGCAGGCTGTCATCCTCGGCGCGACGCGACTGCTCAACCGGGTCGAAGTGCGCGGCGGCGCCGGCAGCGGTAAGACCTGGCTCGCGATCGAGCAGGCGCGCCGGCTGACGGGCAGCGGAAAGGACGTCGCCGTCCTGTGCTACTCGCGCGGGCTTGCCGCCTACCTCAATCGCGTCATGCTGACCATCCCGAAACGGGAGCGACCGGCCTACGTCGGCGAATTCCACAAGCTCGGTCAGCTCTGGGGCGCCGAGCCCGGCAGCGACGACGACAGCGAGTATTGGGAGGACTTCGCCGACGCCTGGTGGCCAGCCGTCCTGGCGTCGCTGCGCGATGAGGAGACCGGGGGCTTGTACGTCTTCAGCGACGAGGGCCAGCGCGTGTTCGCTCGTTACGGGCAGCCGCCGGTCCCGCTCGTCCCGCTGATGCTCGACCACAACATGCGCAACACCAAGCAGATCGCCGCCACCTTCAACTCGCTCGCTCCCATGCGCATGAAACTGTTCGGAGGCGACGGTCCGGCGGTGCGTTTCGTCGAATGCGAGCCGCGCGAGGCGCGAAGACATCGCGCTGCTCACGACCGGAAGTCGCCACCCCGAGCAGGCGCAGCGCCAAGCCGTCAGCCAGGACGAGTACTGGGCGTCCTTCTGGGACACCGAGCAGGTGTTCTACGGCCACGTCCTCGGGTTCAAGGGACTCGAACGTCGAGCGGTGGTCCTCGTGTTGAACGAGAGCAGAATCAGCGAGCGTTCCCGTGAGCGGCTATACGTCGGTTTGTCGCGAGCAAGAGATCAGCTCGTGGTCTGCGGCAGCAGCAGCGTCATCCGGCAGCTCGGCGGTGAAGACGTGCTGAAACGAATCACGGGGATGTCGAATCCGTGATCCGCTGCCCTAAGCAGCCATCGGCATATCCAGCAGCGCGACGACGATGTCATCCAAGTCCGCATCGAGCGCCCCCTCGAATTCCCCGGTACGCGCGAGGATCCCGCGCAGCCGCTCGAGCGCCACCTGCAGCACCCAGATGTCTTCGTCGGACAGCTCGACTGCCACCGCCACGACGGGCCGTCCGCACTCGTCTAGGCACTCCACCAGCTCGACCGCAGCGTCCTCATCGAGCTGCTGGGCGGCCCGCAGCCGACGAGCCAGATCGTCCTGCTCGTCACCGAGGGCGATCCGGTAGTCCTCCCAATCGCCCAGACCCAGCTCCATAACCGCGCTGCACATCGCCACAGCCAACTGAGAAACCAGCAACTGACGGCTCGTGAGCACGAGCGCCGACCCCGACCCTGCAGACACCGCAACCCCCTCCGGACCAGAGACTTGCACGGCGGTCTGACAAAAATGCCCGGGGCATCCGCGTGTCCGCTTGACATGACCTGGTTGCCGAAACTGTTGACATATCGGGCCAGCGAACTCGGATGCCGGCGGCCGCAAAGTCACCCGAAATCCAAGACCGCGGAAGGGAACAACGATGTGAGCGGAGCGCGCGAGCGCCCCACTCACCAGAGGCGGTTGTGCGCGAATCAGCGTGTGTTCGACCGCCAACTCTCGCCCAGATCGGCGAGCAGCAGGGAAAGCAGCGCCTCCTCGTGCACGGCCACACCCCTGCTGCGCATCAGCCGACCGAGCTCAGGATCCCACGGGGTCGGCACCGGTGCGCCGGTGAGGGCCAGCCCCGAATCCGCCGCGAGATCGCCTGCCACCGCGGCGTAATCGGCGGCATTCATCCGCCATGGCACCGCCCCGCGGCCATACAACCGGCCGGCGATCCCGACACCCGGCCAATCGAGTCACCGATGTAGGCCACCCTCGCACCGCCTGACACCAGCAGCTGCAGAAGCAGCAAGGCCGCCGACGACGGGTGACCCGAGAAACACACGAGGGGCACCTGCACCGCTGCGCGTGCAGCGGCCTGCAGCACCTGCGGGTTCTCGCAGGCGAACACCGTCTCGTCGGCAAGAGCGAGCCCGGAAACCAGGCGCAGCTCGGCGAGGGTCAAGTGCGTGACGAGCCCCTGCCCCGCGCGCTCACGCATCATCGCGCCCCAGTGCTCATCGCCGACCGGCCGCAGGCCCCACGTCAGCACCGTGCCGGAAACCTTGTATGGTGACGCCGACGCTCGTCCACAGTGCTCGTCGCTCAGCTGCACTTGCCGGGCTCGGCTGCCGGGTCGCTGCCGCGATCGCTCGCAGCACGAGGGTGGCGACGACCCGCCCATCGTCGAGCCCGTGGGCATCCTTAGTGCAGCGGGAGGCCAGCTCAGCCAGCTCCCAACGCGGCTCGGCCACCCCCGGCGCCGATGCTTCAGCCACCTCCAGCGCGGACCCTGCGGCGACGGCGCGCAGCACCGCCACGGCCTGCGCGAGGTCACGATCCGCGAGCCGGGCCACCACCCCAGATCGGCGCAGCCCGTCCACGAACGGCGGTACCCAACTGGCCGACGCGAACCCGCCGTCGGCCAGCGCCGCATCGAGCGAACGCCACACGTCGGCCCGCTGTTGGCGGTGCTGCTCCCGCGCCGCCCGCCGGTCGATGAGCGGGCCGCCGAGCTCGGTCAGCACGGCGATCAGCCCCACCTTCGCGGCAGACGCGCGTAGCGCCCGATCAATAACCTCCAGGCGCACCCGCACCCGGCCGGGCTGCTGCGCCCGCCCGAGCAAGCCGCCGAGTCTGGCCGCGCCGTCGTCATCGAGCTCGGCGGCGACCACGCCCTCCACCCGCAGCCCGTTACGTTCCAGCCGCTGGCGCAAGAGTTCGAAGAGCGGCCGCAGCGACTCCGCCTGCAGATACTCCTTCAGTGGCGGCCCCAGAGCTGCCGGAGCGTCGCTCATCAGTCGGCCCTCATGTACTGCGCAGGTGCCTGTTCCGGCCGTCCCAGTGCACGTGGGTCGTGATCGCCGCGCTGCCGTCACGGCGCCGCACCTCGTAGATATCCAGCGCCGGCACCTCAGGGAAGCATCCCCACAGCGCGTGGCCGGTCATCGCGAAGTCCAGATCCAGCCGCACCAGCAAACCCATCAGAACGCCGATGGTGCGCTCATCAACCTTGGCGAAGGCGTCGTCCAGCAGGACCAGGCGCAGCGCGCGTGAGGTATCCGGGAGCCCGGAGAGGTACGCATCCGCCGCCGCGAAGAGCGTCACGTAGGAGACGAACCGGGTCTCGCCCTGGGAGAGCTTGGCCCGGCGGCTGATCCGGCGCTGCTGACCGGGCTCGGGGCCGGTGATGACCACCTCGATCTCGTGCCAGTCGCGGTAGTCCAGCGCCCCCTTCAGGTGTGACGCGTACCCGGCCGTCGCATCAGCCGCGAATCGTTCCTCGACCTGTCCCTTGATGAGCTCGATGAGCTCTTCGGACTGGGCCACGGTGCGCACCTGGCTTGCGGTCGCCACGAGCGTGCGGAGGCGGTGGAGCGCGACTCGGCCTCCACGGCCAGCCCCCAGTTGATCTTCACTCCGTCGCCTTGGCTTGTACGGATACTCGCCGGCTGGATTCATCGCCTGATCAACGCCTCGGTTTGGGTCAGCCGGCTACGCAGCTCCTCCGCGACCCCTCCGAGCACGATGTCGGCGAAGACGCGGTGCTCGCGGTGCTCAGGGCGGCCTTGCCTTCCGCCACCTTGCGGGCGAGCTCGACGGCGGCTTCGACGACCGTGTGTGCGCCCGTCGCGTCGACCAGCTCGATCAGCCACACGCCGTGCTTGATCGAGAGCGACACATCGTAGGTGCCGACGACCTGGCGCTCGAGAGCTTGCTGGCGCGCCGCCAGCCCCGTCGCATCCAGTGGCCCGCCCCGCACGTCGAGTGCAGCGCTCACGTGTTCCAGCGCCGCGTCGACGTGCGCGGGAACGATGGTGGCCGGGTTGGCTTCCGGTAGCCGCGGTGCTTGCCGGGCTGCGGGGGTGAAGGCCGCCTCCGTCAGACCGGGCAGGGCCAGGACCGCGCGCAGCTCGGCGACGGCCGTGGCGAGGGCCCCTCGCAGGTCTTCCGCCGTCTGCGCAGCGTGGAGTGCCTGCTCGGACGCCCGAGCGGCTGCCGCGCGCAGGTCTCCCTCGCTGCGACGAACTCCTCCAGCGCGATCGACGTCCGCTCCAGCGCCTCTTCGGCCTGCCGCAGCAGGGCGCGCACCTGCGCCGCATGGGCGCCGAGGTTTCCCGCAGTCCGCGAACTGTCTCTGCCACGTTCCAGACCTGCAGCCGTGGTCGGCGGCACTTTCCGCCGTGCTTCACATCCGCGCCGCCTCCTCAGCCTTGGCAAGCGCCTGCGCATGACGCTCGAGCAGCTTGCCGACGCTGTGCAGGCGCTCGGCGAGCTCCCCGCAATCTCGACCGAGCTGCTCCAGGACCTTCAGCGCCGCGGCGAGGGAATCTGGCGCAGCCGGCAGCCCCAGCGCAGCGCAGGCCTGGTCATGGACCTGAGACGCCTCGTGCCAGGCGCTGCGCAGCGCACCCGCACGTTCCCGGGATTGACGGGCCAGCAACTCGGCCTTCCGTGCCTGCGCATCGGCGGCCCGAGCACGGGCCCGGTCGTGCGCGAGCGCGGCAGTGCGCGGCGCCCGGCGAACCTGCTCCGTCAACGACTGGCCCCGCTCATCCAGCTCGCCAAGCCCGAGCCGATACGCCTCGTCCTGCCTCCCCAGCTCGGCCAGCTCGGCCTCGATCTCGGTCAACCGCGCTGCCCGCGCTGCCGCCCGCGCCTGCGCACCGATATGGCGCGCGGCCCGCGGCCGCAGCGCGCCTTCGAGCGGCCCGTCGCCCCAACGACCGTCGGCCGCCACCCAGGCCGCGTGCGAGCGCACGCCGTACCCGATCCCGGCCAGCAGGCCTGACACGAGGGGCGCCGGCAGCAGGCTTGCCGGGTCGGGTCGCAGCACCTGCGTGAGGGAGACGTCAGCCGGCGCCGCCTCAGGGCGCAGCAGCACCTGCCCATCGGATGCGGTGATCGTGCCGTCCGGATGCACGGCGGCGGTCAGCAAACCGGCGGCCTGCAACGCACCTTCGATGCCCGGCCGATCGCTGTCGGCGACCTCGTCGCGAAAGTCGATCAGCTGCCAGAGAGGGACGCTGCCCGCGGGGCCGGTCGCGTGCCACGGCGGGGTGGCCGGCAGCGGATCGCGGGCTGCCCGAAGCTCGTCACGCTCCGCCCGCAGGCGCTCCCGATCGGCTCGCAGCTGCTCGCGATCGAACTCGATCCGCGCCCGCTCGGCAGCGAGCCGATCACGCGCCGGACCGGCCGCCTCCCCCGCCGCGGCGTCAAGCTCCTGTAACTGATCCTCGGCATGAGCGTTGTCCGCCCCGGCAAGGGCTTCCAGATCGGCCAGTAGCGGCCCGACCGCCGTCGCCAGCCAGTCGACGTCGCCGAAAAGCGCCGCCGTCGCGGGCTGCGAGACCCAGCCGCGCCAGGACGCGGCCAGCGTCACCGCTGTCTCGTCGCGCTCGACGGCTGCCGTCTCCGCGGCGCGCGCGTCGTCATCAGCGCGCGCCTCGTCGACATCGGCCCGCCGCTCGGCGTCGTCCACCTTCCGCTTCTGCTCAGCCAGCGCCAACGCCTCCTGCCGGCGAGCGACCACCAGTGACGCACGGGTGTCGGCTGCCTGCTTCAGCACCAACGCATGGCTCGCGGTCGCTACCGGATCCGCCGGGGAGAGAGCGAGCGCAGCCGGCACCTGCCGTTGCACGTCTGCCAGCTCACGTAACCCGGTGCGCACCGCCTCACGGACGACGCCGGGCTCGGAAACTGTGCCGCCGCACGGCTGCGGGCCCGTCTCGGGCAATCCCGTCTCGGCGACGGCGGAGGCGACGGCGGCCTGGGTGGTCGCGGCACGGTTCACCGCCTCGAGCACCTCGCCGGCGCGGCCATCGGCGTCGCGGACCGCCCGCTCCTCACTCCGACGCGCGCCATCTGCTGCGGCGAGCGCGGATTCGGCGGCCCTGGCAAGCCCCCGCACCTGACCCTCGCGAGCATCGAGATCTTCAGCGGCCCGGTACTGCTCCGACTGCTTGATCCCATTGATCTGCGCGTTCAGCTGCGCCTGCTCGTCCGACAGCCGGGTCAGCTCCGAACGCGCACGCTGATGGTCGAGCTGGGCTTGCTCTGCCTCCGCGTGTGCCCGCTTCGCTTTGGTGGCTGCGCCCCGCGCCGCCGTCGAAGCCTGGCCGGTCTGCTCGCACCTGCCCGAAAGGACGCCGGCCGCGTAGCGCCGATACGAGGTCAGGAACCCCTGGACGTAGCCGCTCGCCTCCTCCAATCGCTGCTGCCCCGCGCGGATCTCTGACAGGCCGTCCAGCTCGTCGCCCGCGCTGTTCAGTGCCGCCTCGGACAGCGGCGGAAGCGCGTCGGAGAGGATCGACGGGAGCGCGCCGGAATCGATCCGGTTGCCGACGTCAGGGTTGCGCAGCACGTGCAGCAGCTGCAGGAGACCGGTGAACCGCTCGCGACCGGCCTCACCCGTCAGGCCGAAGACCTGGCTACGCACTCGCTCGCGATGCCCCTCCGCGGTCTCGGTCAGCCGATCGTGGCCCACCAGCTCGGCCAGCCGTTCGCGACCGAGTGGCAGCCGCTCCTCGTCGATCAGCCGGAGCTGCTCGCCCACCCGCAGCGGGGTGGTGAAGAACAGCACCCGGGCTTCCGCAGAAGATCTCGAGTAGCGGATGTGGGCGCCGAGTCGTGAGGTACTCGACCTCGTCGTCATCGCCGACGCCGATCAGCTCGACCCACAGATAGCCGATGCGGTTCATGCCGTCACCGGACCCGGCGCGCATCAGATCCTCAAGCCGGACCTTGCTCGCGCCCGTGGCGTCGATCGCCCGCCGATTGCCGTCGAGGAGGTACGGAAACAGCAGCTCGAGTGCCCGGCTCTTGCCGGACCCGTTGGCACCGCGCCAGATGACGCGCCCGCCGGAGAAGGCGAATTCGGTGTCGTAGTAGTACCAAACGTTGACGATGCCACCGCGGTTCAGCCGCCAGCGGCTGTCATAGTGCTCGGGCGGCGTCTCGTCGACGACCTGCAACCCGGTGGGTTCTACGAGCAGTCCCGTCATCGTTCCTCCGGCTCCGCATCGAAGAGCGAGACCGCCGACGCTGGCGGCGCGGCGGCCTCGCGACGGCGCCGCGCCCGCGGGCGATCTGCTGGCTGCACGACCGCCGGGCGGTAACGCGCGGCGGCCGGATGCAGGGCGAGACCGCTCTCGATCGCCGTCGCCAGACCCAGACCGGACAGCAGCGACACCACCTCGCCACGCAGCAGGTCCAGATCTGCGACGTAATCGCGTCCCCAGGCACCGCCGTACTGGTCGGCCAACTCGCGCAGGCATCGCTCGACCAGCGGCCAGCGGCACAGCAGCCCGGGGCGGCTGACGCCGTCGTGCTCGAAGTAGGTGCCCGCCTTCGGCTGCTGCGCGGCGAGCAGGGCGTCGACGAGCAGCAGCGCCGCCCAACGTACGGTGCCCGATCCGGGGAATGCGAGGTCGGTCAGCTCCGCATCAGCGTCGTAGGCGAGCGCTCCCTCTGCGCGCACCTCGAGCGTCAGCCCGAGCTCTCGTCGAGCACCCGGGTCAGCTCGGTCCGCTCGCGGGACAGGACGTCTCGCTAGCCTCGGTGAGATCCTCCCGGCGCACGAGGGGGTTCTCGATCAGCTTCGGCGCAGGCTGCGACGGGGCTGCGCTGGATGGTCGCGATCCGGGTCGTCGAGCAGATCCTGCGGCCCGTCGAATGCGCTCAAGGGCCTGGCGAGCAGGTGCGGCAGCAACGCCCGATTCACCGTGATCAGAGCCTCTTCCCGGCGCTCGCCCCATCCCGACACGGTGCCGTCGGTCTCCTCGACGATGCCCCATTCCGCGAGCAGCCCGAATGCCGCAACGAGCTGGCGCGCCTCGGAGTGACTGTCGTCGAGGGTGAGCCCGGCGCTGGCCGCATCCGCCCGCAGCTGCTCGATGAGCGTCGAGATCAGTACCTGCTCCCCAACTTCGGGTGCCAGCAGGCTCGCGCCGAGGAGCGCGACGTACACATACGTGCGAGCGCTGAAGTCACTGCCCGAAGGCCTTCGGGCCGGGCGGGCCGGGGCGTCCGCCGTCAGCGGTGCCTTGATCAGCCGCGCGAAGCCTGACTCGACGACGAGCGGGTAGCCGAGCGTGCTCGCGAACGAGGTTTTCAACGCCGGCGCGTGGCGACGGACCCGGGCGAGATCCTCGGGATGCCCCCCCGCGCTGAGCACCGGAAAGCGCAGCAGAGCGCGGGCCGCGTCACGGCGCTCCGTGGCGCCTCCGCCAAACCGGTAGGGTCATCCGCGGGTTCCCGTCGCCCGGATGCCCTCGCCGACACCCTCGAAACGGGACTCCTGGGCCTCCAAAACGAGCGGCTCGACAGACAAGGCGAGTGCATGGATGACGAGCTGCCCGTCGTCGGAGTGCAAGGTCGTCGCGCCGGCTGTCGCGCTGGCCCGGAGCAGAAAGCCCAGATCGGACTCGAACCATTCCAACGGCGGCGCGTTGCCCCCGCTGACCGCCAGTAGACCGCCCAGCCGGTCGAGCAGTACGTCACGAGCAGCTGCTGAGAGCCGTGCGCCGTCGAGCCAGCCGGCCGCCACCAGCTCAGCCGCCGCAGCCAGCTGGCGCTCATGCTCCGCCCTGGCCTCGGACAGCAGCTCTTCGCGGTCCAGCCCCGGATCGGGGACGCGCGAAGCCCGGCCGCGGGCCGACCGCTCCCCCCGCTCACGCAGCGAGAGCGGCACAGCGACTGGGTCGGCCTCCCACCATGAGGTAAGTGCCCCGTGGCGCGGGCTGTCCTCGTCAGGCCCGCCGAGCAGGTGGCGGGCTGGATGCGCGCCGAATGCGGCGGCGAAAAGGCGGTGCGCTTGAGCATCGTCGGCGGCGGCGAACCACTGCGCGAGACGCAGCAGGTCACCGCGCCGCGAGACGCCCGTGCCTGCTGCCGCGAGCATGCGCTTGGCGTTGGCGAGCAGCTGCCCGAGCGCTTGGCCGGCGGCGCGACGCAACTGGTCGGGCCCCGAACGATCGGAGCCGTCGGCGTACCAGGCGGAAAACTCCAGCCAATCGTTCAGGACGCGACCGGGCTGACGCTCGGCACGACTGCCGTCGGCGTTGGTGAGACTGGGCAGCCGATCGAGGACCGCGAGGAGCAGACCGAGCTGCGGCTGAAGGCGTTCGAGCCGCTCGCTGACCGCCGGAGCGTGGCGGGCCACGTCGGCAGTGATGAGGTCTACGTAGCTGAGCAGCAGCTCCTTGAAGCGCCCGTACTCATCGCCGGCGAGGTCGTAGCGGGAGAGCACCTGATGCAGGTAGGCATAGAAATCGCGGACGCTCTCGGTGAACAGCTGCTGGTTGTTGAAGACCGTGGTGACGTCTGCGGCCAAGGTCTCGGCGTCGATCCGCTCCGGGGGGTGGCTCAACCGCTCCTGAATGCGATCCAGCAGCTCCACCATGCCGCCGAGCAGCTCGCGGGCGACATCTCGCACCCCCGCCGTCGCCCGCAGGACCTCGTCGATCTGGCGCTGGACCAGTCCACCCAGCTTGGACATCTGAAACCGTGACCTGGCGCGCAAATGGTCCGCGACCGTAGCCACCCGGGCATCGCGAACCGAGCGCACCAGATTGCCCCAGCGCTCGAGCTAGCGGCAGCGACTCTCGACCTCGTCGAACTCGAGCGGCAAACCGCGACGTGCCAGCTGCTCCGCGATCTCTGCCCCGGAAAGATCCGTCAGCAGCGTCTCGGTGAACAGCCGCATGATCGTCAAGTACTCGGGCGCGTTTTCCGCCGTCGCGTAGCGGTACAGATCAAGACGCTCGGGGTCAGCAACGGGCGGCACTGCCCTGAGCCTCGTCTGCCACGCAGCACCTCCCGCGGTCGTTCGGATCGGTACTACGGCAACCTAACGCGAGGGTCCGACAAAATCGGCGTGCTCCGACCGATCAGGCGTTTCCCTCGTCGCCGCGACCGGACTCCTCAAAGACGTCAGCCAACACGAGATGCGCACGGTCGGGCAGCGTCTCATCCGGGAAGACTCGGCGGCAGACTTCGACCACCTGCTCTGCCGAGGTGAGTCCGAGCCGGCCGACAAGCAGCCGAAGATCCTCGGTGTCACGTCGCCGCGCGGCCAGTGCCTTCATGGCAAGCAGGTGCTCCGGTGACGCGGTAAGCACCCGCAGCCCAGGGTGATCGAAGCTGCGCGGCGCGTCCGGGTCTCCGCCGGGGGCGACGTAAGCGCTCGCCTGCTCGTTCAGCCACCACGGGGGCAGCCCCTGCTCAGCCGCGAGTGCACGGGCTTCATCCAGAACGATCCCATGAGGTTTGAACACCGCGTCGATATCGCGGGTAGCTCGGCGTGCGTCATACGCAAGCGCTATCGCGGCGCCGCCGATGATGTAGATGTCTCCCACGACCCCGCGCTTCTGCAGCCGCTCGCCGAGCTCACGAAAGAGCTCCTGGATCCGGGCTCGGTCGAGGAGCGGCTCGCCTTCGGCCGTCACGCGACGCCTAGCTCCTGCGGCGCGAGAAAGATCCCTCGGCTTCTGAAGCTGGCGGGCGAATGCACCACGGCGTCGACCCGGGCAGCAGCGCTGTTGAACGGAAACCAAAACACTGCAAGCCGGCGATCAGCCGTCCACGCCGCCGCGCCGCGCCCATCGCGAGCTGCGAGAAACTCGGCAAGTGCTGCCAGAAAAACGTCCCAACGCTCGTCACCCGTGCTTGGCGGCTCGGCGGCCAGAAGCGCCGCACGTTCGGCCACGGGCTCATGCCTGTACTCCTCAAGCATCTCCGCGATGAGTCGCCAGCGGTGATGGTCGTCGTCCGCCATTCCCAGGTGACCAGCGAGACGCACGAGCGTCATAGCCTGGTACGCGACCGGCTGATGGCGTAGCCCAACGGGCATGACCGGCACCTCCCCGCCAGACGTCGCAAGGCCGCATCTCGCTGTCAGGTTAGCGGCGCGTGCCGACCCGTCACGCTCGTGGGCCGGACCTCGACGAGCGTTCGGAGAAAATGTCGAGTTTCGGGATCCACCGAGTAGATGACCGTTCCGACCATGCCGCGGGTCAGGAGCACCTTGTAGACGTGCCTGACGAGGCGGTCGAAGTCCCCATCGGATACGCGGCGGCTGTCGCGGAAGTCGGGGTCCTTGTTCTGCTTGCGCTGCGAGACCATGCCGCCGTGACGCCACACGAGATCGGGACCGATGATGACGCCGTTCCAGTCATATTCGAACCCCTGCGCCGTGTAGACACACCCGACCTGACCGAATCCCCCCGGATCGCTCGCCCAGAGCGGCGCCGGCGGCGCCTCCCCGACCCGGCGGTCGCCCTTCAGATTCCAGGGGCGTTCCCAGCTTCCGATTCGGACGTCAGGCACAAGGGTCGAGTCAGGCCGTGGGTCGCTCCATGGCCAGCAGTAGCCAGCCGTCATGCGCGCGCCATATCCAGCGGCCGCCTTGCTCGTCAGCAGCGCCTCCATCTCCTCGGGAGACTCCGCAACGTGCACCTCGAACGCTGGATCGCCGGCCCACGGCGCCGGGCTGCCAGGAGCGAGGCCAAGGAGTCCCTGCAACCATTGGACGTACTCCTCGCTGCCCCCGCAGCGGAACTGCCCGTCAAGGTCGATGCGGTGAACGGCCAACCCAAGCCCGGTCGCGTAGCTCTCGATCTGGGCGACGGTGCCCAGTTCGCCGGGACGCACCACCTGATGCTCGTCGAGCAAGAACACCGGCACGCGTGCCGCAGCGATCAGCTCGTCCAATTGGGGTCGGTCACCGCGTAGCTCCGCACGCGTGTAGCGGTCGATCGACGTCTCCCGGATCCGGTGCGCCTCGTCGAGAATGAGCACGTCCAGGCCGTTGCGCTCCGCATCCATGAACTGGTTGAAGTACTTGAAGAGTCGCTGTACGCGAGGAGCCCGCCGCCCGGCAACCTTCCGCAAGGTCTGAGTGAACGACCGGGACCCTGTCGCGTGAACGACGGTCCGGCCCCGACGGGCAAGCTCCCCCAGCAGCGAGAGGGCGATCACGCTCTTGCCGCTGCCCGGCCCCCCGTTGACGATCACGACAGCTTTACGGTCGCCGGCACGAGCACGTTCGACCTCGTGAAGGACGATCGAGTACGCGAGCTTCTGCTGCGCGAGCAGCACGAACTGCTCGCGGTTCTGCACCTCCTCCGCGGCGACGGCCAGCAACTGCTTGGACGGGGCGACAGCGGAATTGGTCAGCAGGTCGGCGTAGGGGGCGCCGCTCGTGCCCGGATCCAGCCGGTCCTTCAGGAATTCGATGAATTCACCGCGGCTGGCCCCGGTAAACAGCCTTCCTTGGCTGTCTTGGGGGTAGGCGTATAGATCCTCGACCGCGGCTTCATTCACGGCGTTGTGCAGATAGGCAACTCCTGCGACAGCGTCTTCCTCGTCCTCCAGCGCCTTGACGAAGTCCAACAAATAGCCGCAGTACCCCCGCACTTGCGCCACCGGGTGCAATCGGGGATCGCGCGGATAGCCATCGATCAGTACGAGCTCGGGATCGTCCTCCCACGCTCTGGCCCGGCTCCACTGCTTCAACTCAACGACCACGACTGACGGCCCGCCAGTGCGCGGATGCCTTCCGACCAGCACCACGTCCGCCCGCTTGGATGTGAGCGGCAGGTGATATTCGAGCAGGACCTCGACATTGCCAAGCCCCGCGTCGACGAGATCCTGCGCCAGCGCGGGCAAGCTGCGCTCCCAGGACCCGACTTCCGAAGGGGAGGGCCGCCTTCCGGTCCGATACAGCATCTGCTCCAGCAATCGCTCCGCCAGCGAACCATCGCTGGCGATCGCCGCGTAACCCGCGGCGGAATAGCGAAGCAGCGTCACGTACGTCCCCAGGCAGCACGAATGAACTCGTGCGGGTGGGGGCATATCCGAGGCACTGGCCAGGAAGCCCGTCGGGCCGCAGTGCGACCTTAGCGAAAGGTCACGAAGAGCTGCGTGAGTGCGATGCTTGGAATGTGTCCGAACTAGTGGATCTTCGCGATCAAATGCGCGTCTTCACCGAGCAGCGTGAGTGGGGTCAGTTCCACGACCCGAAGTCGTTGATCCTCGCGCTCACAGGGGAGGTCGGGGAGCTCGCGGAACTCTTTCAGTGGCTACCAGCGGCAGATGCACAGGCTCGCGCCAGCTCTGAGCCTTTGAAATCAAGGGTTGGCCAAGAGCTCGCCGACGTTCTCATCTACCTGGTACGGATCGCCGACGTTTGTGGAATTGACCTTGGCTCGGCGGCGCGCGAGAAGCTCCAAGACGCGGGAGCCCGCTTCCCAGCCGAAGCCGTCCGCGGGCGGGCCCCCATCAAGGGATGAGGGGTGCCCACTGGGCCGACGCGCAGCCCTACCGAATCCCGAGCAATTCCAGAGTTCGATGAGCTCGCCGGCGGGAAATAAGCCGGCCCCGCCGGCAAGACGTCGGACTCATTCTGGCGGAGTTCGAGAATCCGAAATGAGTGCGTGGGTGGCCTCCCAGAGGACGTGGTAGAGCGTCGTCTGGACCTCCTGCACCCGGTGCACGGATGACGACGGCACGGCGAAGAGATGGTCCAGCCCGGCGAGCTCCGCCATCCGGCCCCCGCCGTAGCCCGACAGGCCGACGGTCACCATGCCGACGCGGTGGGCCTCCTCCAGCGCAGCCAGGACGTTGGGCGAGCCGCCGCTGGTGGAGATGCCGACCGCGATGTCGCCGGGGCGTCCGAGCGCCCGTATCTGGCGCGAATACGTGACGTCGAAGCCAACGTCGTTGGAGAGGGCGGTGAGGACGGCGACGTCGCCGGCGAGGCACAGCGCGGGCCAGGCAGTCGCCGGGGGGACGGGATTCAGGAAGGCGTGCACCACGGCGTGGGCGTCGGTGCTGCTGCCGCCGTTGCCGAACGCGTAGAGGGTGCCGCCCGCGGCGAAGGCGGCGGCGAGCTCGGCGGCGCAGGCGGCCAAGGCGTCTCCCGCTACGGCTCCGACCTCACGCCGCAGGTCCACGATCTCGGCCACCTTCTGACGCGCCGACTCGGCGGCGGCGTCCAGCACCGGCTGCGCGGAGGTCCCGCCGCCGTAGAGAAAGGGGTACAGCTGCTCGACCCCGGAGGAGGGTCCCGGCGAGAGCGCCTCCGGAGAGTCGAAGAAGACGTGCACCAGCTCCCAGAGCAGGTGGTAGGCGGTGACGTGGCCCTCCTTGACCACGAGGGGATCGTCGGACGCGATCGTGAGGCAGTGGTCGGCCTCGCACGCGCCGCCGGAGCCAGCCAGCGCGACCGTCAGCAGACCGGCCGAACGGGCGGCAGCCAGCCCGGCGGCAACGCTCGGCGAGCCTGTCCCGGAGAAACCCATCGCGATGTCGGAGGGACGCCCGAGCGTCCGCACCTGGTGCGCGAAGTCATCGCCAGCCAACGAAAGGGCCGGTAAAGCTCGCTTTCCCACGGTCACCGGGTGCACGAACTCCACGGCCACGTGGGCGGCGTCGGTCGCGCCCGCGCCGTTACCGAACACGAGCAGCCGGCCCCCCGAGGTGAAGCGCGCCGCCATGTCGCGGCAGGCCACCGCCAAGGCTTGCGCGTCCTCACCGAGCGCGAGCAACGGCGCGACCCGACGTTCGAAGGCCGCCCTCACGCGAGGTAGTTAACGCCCATTCGCGCGTCCACGTACCGATTCAGTGCCGATTCCGCATCGATTCCGTGCGCATTCAATCCCGCGGAAATACGGCAAACGGGTGAACCATGGGCGAGGCAATCGTGCCGATGGTTGAGGCCAAGCGCCGAACCCGAGCAGACCCCAGGAGAGCACCGTGCCTGACGACCGAATCGTGTGCGGACATTGCGGCTCGGTCGACATCGAGGTCAACGAGCCGCCCGCGCCCCAGCAACCGTCCGGCGCGTGGCCGTACGTCGACCGCGCGGTGCTCAGCTGCCGGCGCTGCCTTCACCACTGGATTCGGGTGGAGGTCGCCCGGCCGCAGGTGACTGCCCCGTAATCGCGGGGATCGGCGGGATAGCCACCCGTCAGTGGTGAAAGCCCGACGGCCCGGAGATCGTCACGTGATCGGCAGCCTGCAACTCGTCCATTGCTCGCTTCAGGTCGCCCAGGAAGTCGTCCGCGAGATCCAGCGAGAAGCCGTTGCGGCAGACGACCCGCAGCACTGCCAGGTCCTCACGGTTGGCCGGGAACGTGTACGCCGGCACCTGCCAGCCGCGCTCGCGAAGCAGCCGCGACACCCCGAAGACGTCCCAGCCCTTCACCTCGGGCTTGGTCGTGAACGTGAAGACGGGAAGCTGGTGGCCGCGGGAGATCAGGTCGAACGGGCCGAGCTCCTCGATCGCCGCCGACAGGTACGAGGCGACGTTGCGGCTCGCCTGCTGCACCGCCCGGAAGCCGGCACGCCCGAGCCGGAAGAACGTGTAGTACTGCGCGACCACCTCGGCGCCGGGCCGGGAGAAGTTCAGCGCGAAGGTCGGCATGTTGCCGCCCAGGTAGTTCACGTTGAAGACCAGCTCGGACGGCAGGTGCTCCTTGTCGCGCCAGAGCACCCAGCCGACGCCGGGGTAGACCAGCCCGTACTTGTGGCCCGACGTGTTGATCGACACCACCCGCGGCAGCCGGAAATCCCACTCCAGATGCGGATCGAGGAACGGCGCGATCATGGCTCCGGACGCCCCATCGACGTGCACCGGAACGTTGGGCCCGCCGCGCTCGGCTACCGCATCGAGCGCGTCGCAGATCTCGTCCACCGGCTCGTACGAACCATCGAACGTCGACCCCAGGATCGCCACCACACCGATCGAGTCCTGATCGACGGCAGCGGCGGCCGTCGGCGCGTCGAGGTGGAACCGGTCGCCCTCCATCGGCACGATGCGCGGCTCGACGTCCCAGTAGCGGCAGAACTTCTCCCAGCACACCTGCACATTCGCGCCCATGACCAGGTTGGGCTTGCGTGCCGGATCGTTGCCGGTGCGCGCCGCCCACCGCCGCTTCAGCGCCATCCCGGCGAGCATGCAGGCCTCGCTGGACCCGGTGGTCGAGCAGCCCGTCGCGTCTCCTTCCGGCGCATGCCACAGGTCAGCGAGGATCGAGACGCAGCGCTGCTCGAGCTCCGCCGTCTTCGGGTACTCGTCCTTGTCGATCATGTTCTTGTCGACGCACTCGGCCATCAACGTGGCGGCCTGGGGCTCCATCCAGGTCGTGACGAACGTAGCCAGGTTGAGCCGGGCGCTGCCGTCGAGCAGCAGCTCGTCATGGACCAGCTGATACGCGACGTCAGCCGGCACCGGATCGTCCGCCAGCCGGATACGCGGCGGACTCACCTCAGCGCAGAGCGCCGGATTGGCGAGGCCCATGAACGGGTTGGTGTCGGACGCGCGCGAGGAGCTGGGTGAACCGGTGTGCAAGGCCATTCGGTGACTATGGCCCCTTCGAGCGCAGATTCAACAGAGGCTGCAGCGCCCGACGCGGCTCACGTTCTCATCCGACGGCGCCATCCCGCCTGCGCATCCCACGACTCGATCACGAGGTGGTCGGGTGGATCGCCGCCGAGCTGGGTCAGCGACACCTCGGTGATGTCGAGCCGGAAGAAGCCGGCGCCCTCGAACGCGTTGTCATCCGGCGCCCGGATCTCGACGAGCGTGCCGGCCATCTTCGCCTCGCCGGGCCACGACGTGCTCGGCTCCGGCGGCGGCTCGAGGGTGGGGCTGTGGATCGCGACCCGCGGATCCCGCCGCACGTCAGCCAGCTTGCGCGACCCACCCATCATCCCCAGCGTCAGCTCGCCATCCTCGAACTTGCACTCCGTCGCACTGATCCGCGGCGAACCGTCTGCCCGCAGGCTCGCCAGCGTCTTGTTGGTGCCGGCCTCGAAACGGCCCCTGACCTTGGCCGCGAACTCCGGTGACGCATTTTCGATGGATTTCCAACTCGCCATGGGAAGGGTCTAGCAGGGGGGACCGACAGAACGGCAGGCGAGAATGGGCAGCTACCCCCAGGAGGCGAAGACTGCATGAGTGGTTCGGTGAAGGGCTCGTTGGAGATCGATCACCTGGTCAAGCGCTACGGCAAGGTGATCGCGCTCTCCGACATGTCGTTCACCGTCGGCAGCGGTGAACTCTTTGGCTTCGTGGGTAGCAACGGCGCCGGCAAGACCACCACGATGCGCATCGTCATGGGGGTGCTCGCCGCCGACTCGGGACACGTCAGCTGGCAGGGCGCGCCGCTGACCCTGCGGCGGCGCCGGCGGATCGGCTACATGCCCGAAGAGCGCGGCCTCTACCCGAAGATGCGGGTCGGTGAGCAGCTCATCTATCTGGCTCGGCTGCACGGCATGACCGCCTCCGCCGCGCGCCGCGCCGCCGAGACGTGGACCGAGCGGCTCGGGGTCGCCGCCCGCCGGGGCGACGAGGTCCAGAAGCTCAGCCTGGGCAACCAGCAGCGCGTCCAGCTCGCCGCCGCGCTCCTGCACGAGCCCGAGTTGCTCGTCCTGGACGAGCCGTTCTCCGGACTCGACCCGGTCGCCGTCGACGTGATGAGCGAGGTGCTGCGCGAGCGATGCGGTGCCGGCGTGCCCGTCATCTTCTCCAGCCACCAGCTCGATCTGGTCGAGCGGATCTGCGACCGGGTGGGAATCGTCCGGGGCGGCAGCATGGTCGCCTGCGGGTCGGTCACCGAGTTACGCGCCGGCAGCCCGGCGTCCCTGGTCATCGACGCCCCGCAGGCGCCGGAAGGATGGGCGAGCGCGCTCGCGGGCGTCACCGTCCTGAACCGGCACGGTTCGCGCACGACGCTCAGGCTGGACGACGGCGTCGACGATCAGACCGTCCTGCGAGCGGCGCTGGCGACGGGTCCGGTACGCGAGTTCGCCCGGCAGTTGCCAACGCTCACCGAGCTGTTCCGTCACGTCGTCAAGGACCCCACCACCGATCCCCCCGACCCCGCCGGTGACAGCGGGACCGGCGATGACGAACCGAGAGCGGCATGACGGCGCCTCCCGATCCGAGAATCGCCCTCGAGGCCCGCGCGGCGGTCTCGCTCGTCGCCACCCGCGAGATCGTCACCCGCGCGCGCTCCCGGGCCTTTCGCATCAGCACGGTGATCCTGCTCGTCGGCATCATCGCGACCGTCGTCATCTCCAAGGCGGCGAGCGGCTCCAGGTCCGTCGCCCATGTCGGCTTCCTGCCTGCCCAGCAGGCCGTCGAGGCGCCCTTCCGCTCGGTGGCGGCAGCCGTCCGCCAGGACGTGACCACGACGACGGTGACCGACCTCGCCGAGGGCGAGCGCCAGCTGCGCAGCGGCAAGCTCGCCGCCCTCGTGACGGGTAGCGCGCTCGGCATCCAGGTCGAGGTGAAGCGCGACCTCAGCGACCCGCTGCGCAACGCGTTCACCATCCTGGCGCGCACCAGCGCTCTCGATCTGCGGCTGCATCAGCTCGGAGTCGACCCGGCTGAGGTCAGCCGCTCGGTCGCGGCCGCCGGGGTCCAGGTGCATTCGCTCAACCCGCCGGACCCCCACCGCGCCCAGCGGCTGGCGGTCGGCGTGATCGCGGGGGTCCTGGTGTATGTCGCGCTGGTGCTCTACGGCCAGGCGGTCGCCCAGGGCGTCGTCGAGGAGAAGACCAGCCGGATCGTGGAACTGCTGCTGACCGCGATACGACCGTGGCAGCTGCTGCTGGGAAAGGTCCTCGGCATCGGCGTGCTCGGGCTCGGGCAGCTGATACTCGTCGGCATCGCCGGGGTCGTGACGGGGATCGAGACGGGCGCGTTGACGCTGCCCGGTTCGGTGGCGGCGGGGGCGCTCGTCGGTGCGATCGGCTGGTTCCTGCTCGGCTATCTGGCGTACGCGCTGATGTTTGCCGCGATCGGCGCGCTGGTGTCACGCCAGGAGGACGTCGGCGGAGCCGTGGCCCCACTGACGATGCTGATCGTCGTGCCGTACGTGCTCGGTATCTCGATCCTGCCGAGCAACCCGGGCAGCTCGCTGCTTGCCGTTCTCTCGCTCATACCGTTCTTCAGCCCGACCCTCATGCCGATGCGCATCGCGGCCGGCGTCCCGGCGTGGGAGACGGTCGTGGCGGTCGTGCTGATGCTGGGCTTCATCGCGGCACTTGTCTGGCTCGCCGGGCGGATCTACGGCAACGCCGTCACACGCACCGGAGCCCGGGTCAAGCTCGCCGACGCGCTCAAGCCCATCTGAACCTCACGAAAGGCCGGTCACTCGTGGCCGGCGTTCGCCATGATCGCGGCGGCGGGAGGCATCACCATGGCGACCACGCTCATCACGACGGCGGCCGTGGTCGAGAAGAGCGCGACGATCGTCCAGGCCACGATGATCAGCGCCAGGCACGGCACCATGATCGCGAAGTAGACACGCCTGCGGTGCCGGACGCTGGCCGGCTCCTCGGGCGTCACCGGGGCCCGTCCTTGCTCGTGAACGAGGCGGCCCCGCCATCGGACATCTGAATCTGCCTAGGCCGGCGCCGTGAGGCCAAGGATCCGCTCGGCCGTGCCCGCCAGAATGTCCTGCAGGACCTCGGGTTTCAGGTCCGACGCGAGCCAGTGGGCCAGCACCGTGCTGTGCTGGTAGCCCAGCGGGTGGGAGTACAGGTCCGTCCCGAAAATGACCCGATGATGACCGAAACGCTCGATGAGCCGAAGAGCCGGATCGATGGTGTACGCGAGGCTGCTGTCGAAGACCAGGTTGGGAGCGAGGTCGGCGACGAGCATCGCGTGGCTCGACTGCTCATGCGAGGAGAAGGTGTCCAGCACCACCATCGTCAGGTCCGGAAATGCCTGCGCCACCCGGTGAATCCGCCAGAGCGTCTCCTCCGGGGATTCGGCGACGGAGTGCAGGAACGGCACCAGTCCGAGCTCTCCCATGAGCTCGATCTGCGCGAGCACGAGCGGGCTGTCGGTCGTCACGCCCTGGAAGCGCGTGTGGAAGCTGACCCCCACCAGCCCCAATTCCTCCTTGATACGCCGCAGTTCCTCGTCTCCGGCCCGGCCGTACAGCGGCTCGACGATGCCGAGCGCGGCCGGGAAGCGTTCGGGCGCGCTGTCGCGGTAGGCGGCGATCCCGTCGTTGACACGACGCGTGTCGGCCAGGCCGGCGGGCCGCAGGTAGCTATGACCGGGGATCAGCAAGCCGCAGTCGATCCCGTCGCGGTCCATCGTCTCCAGCCGGACGCGCATGTCCTGCTCGAGTCCCGGCGGCGCCGGCGGCACAGCCGCTCCAGCGGCCCGGGGCATGGCCAGTGCCTGCACCGGGTCGCCGACGTGATGGTGCACGTCGAGAACGCGAAAACCGCTTGCCGTCATGGGGGTTTCTCCTCGCTGCTACCACTAGCTGAACGTGGGCAGCACCTTCCTGGCGAAGGTGCGCATGAAGTTCAACTGGTCCGGCACGAACTGGGCGACGATGATCCCCTTGACCCCCGCCGCCGCTACCTCGTGCAGACGCTCGACGCAGTGCTCGATCGGACCGGCGATGGTGGACTGCCGCGCAAGCCATGAGGTGAGGCCCAGCTCGTCGACGAGGTCGGCGTTGTGGGCGGCGGTCTCCGGCGAGGCGTGGTGCGAGGAGTCGTAGCGCCGCTTCAGCTCCTGCACCTTCGGGATCAGCTCCTCCGGCAGTCCCTTGCCGTCGAGGGTGAAGCGGAAGACGTGGTTGGCCGTCCCCGCCAGCACCGAACGCACCTGGTTTATGCCCTCCGCCTCTGTAGCGGCCGGGACGACGTTGGCCATGCACCAGATCTCGAGGTCGTCCAGCGAGCGTCCGGCCTCTTGCGCACCCGCCGCGATGTGCCCCAGATTTCGCTCCATCGCCTCGGCGGTCAGGCTGTTGGAGAGCACGACGCCCTGGGCGATCCGGCCGGCCAGGTGCAGCGTGCGCGGGCCTTCGGCGGCCATCCAGACCGGCGTCGGGCGATGGTCCCACCGCAGCTGCTGCGGCTCGCCGCGGTAGGTCGCCGGGCGCCCGTCGCACATCGCCTGTACGCAGGTGACGTACTCCTCGAGCTCGGCGACGCTGGAGGGTCGCACGCCGATGTTGCGCAGCGCCGAGTCTCCCGAGCTGATGCCGTAGACGAAGCGGTCACGTGACAGCTGCTGCAGGGCGGTGGCCGATGACGCGACCACAGCAGGATGGCGGGTCATCGGATTGGACACGGTGATGGCCAGCCGCGGTCGCTTGGTGCGCGTCGCCGCGACGGTCATCGAGACGAACGGATCCGCCCACAACGACTGCGAATCCCCGGTCGTCAGCAGCTCGTAGCCGCAGTCCTCGGCCACGCGTAACCACTCGCCGTACGCGCCGAAATCGCGGACGGTCGTGCCCGTACCGAACCGGATCGTCGGGGTGCCCGCCATCGTCTACTCCGGCCGGGAGAGCTGGAAGTAGTCCGACTGCACCGCAGGATCCGGCACGAAGAAGGTCCGTACCGACGTCACCAGACCGTCGCCTCGAACCCGCCACACCTCGATCGTGTCCACGACGGCGGAGCGCCCCTCCAGGTCGCCTTCGTTACGCATGTCGACAGCGGCTTCCGAGCCGCACGCGATGATGCGCGTCGGAATCAGCCGCCAGACCCGGCCAGGAGTCTGCGAACGTTCCCAGGTCTCGCGGATGGCCTCGGGCCCGGGCTTGGGCGGCGCACCGACCGGATCCTCGAAGACGACCTCATCGGCGAACAAGGCCGACCACGCCTGCTGATCGCGCGCGTTCCAATACTCGCAGTGGCGCTCCACCGCGAGCCGGGCGGCCGAAGTCTCACCGCTGTCAGGCATGCAGGCGCCCCTTGCCGGCCTCGCGCACAGCGGCACCGAGCCAGGCGAAGCCGACGGCCCGCTTCGCTGCAGACGAGCGGTCGGCCAGCGCCCATGCACCGAGCGCGGCATACGCGCCGCCGAGCCCAGCTCGTATCTCGGTGCGACCCCTCGGGGTCGTCGGCTTCAGCTCGAGCGCGCCGCCCACATCGTCCGGCATCAGCACCCCCGCGAGCCCGGAGGCGCACATTGCCGCAGCACTCACCATTGCCCATCGCACGCGCGCCAAGCTACGCCGCTTTGTCCCGACGCCCCTAGGCAGGCGTCCGGCGGGCGAACCGAGCTAGGCGGCGTGTTGCATGAGGACGGCGACGGCGTAGTGCAGGTCGAGTTTGTCGCCGGCGTGGGGCGGCAGGGTGGTGGCGTCGATGGTGGTGTCGGGGTCGAGATGTTCGGCGGGCTGGCAGGGCCACTGGTGGCGGTGCGGGACGGGTGTGCCGGCGGTGGTGGTGATGGTCAGGGCGCGGGTGGTGGGGTGCAGGGTGAGGCGGAAACCGCCGGCGTGGATCACAGCGTGGTGGTGCCGGGAGCACAAGAGCACCAGGTTGGCCAGGTCGGTGCGGCCGCCGTTGATCCATTCGATGACGTGGTGGGCGTGGAGTTTGCGGCGGCGGGTGCAGGAGGGGTAGCGGCAGCGTTCCCCGTCGACGGCGCCGAGCAGGTCACGCAGCGGCTGGCTGGGATGGCGGTGTTGGCGACCCTGATCGTGGACGGTGAGATCAGCGCGGCGGATCGGACGCAGCACCATCCCGGCAGGCAGGGTCGTGACGTGGTGGCTGCCGGGTGGGAGGAACTCCCCGTCGGGCAGCCGGGCCCAGCCCGAGATCGGGTCGATCTGCACGGTGAGCTGGGACCGGTCACGGCGGGCCCGGCCAGGATGCGCGGCGGCGCGTTCGGTGAGATAGGCACGGCACAGGCTCAGCAGCCCGCCGCCCCGCGTCGCCCGCTCCGGGACATGGGAGTCCGGCTCGGAACTTTCCGCGGAAAGATCCGGCTCACCCTTCTCGCCTGCCGCGTCGAGGTCGGTGCGGGCGGCGTCGATCGCGGCGAGCAGCACCGCGCCGTCAGCGGCACCGGCGCGGATCGTGATGCACAGGTCACCATCGCCGTCATAGCGGCTGAACACCCGTATCCGTTCGGCTGCCGGCGGCTCACCGGCGGCGGCGGCGGCTTCGGCAGCCTTGCGTTGCTGGTGGAGTTTGCGGGCCCGGCGCACCCCGCTGACGAGCCGTTCGAGCTGCCCGCCGGTGGCATGACGGGCCATCGAAATGTAGCTCTGCTCATCTTCGACGGTCGCGACCCGGCTGATCGCCCGCACCTGCGTGAACGACAGCCGGCCAGCGCCGAACGCGGCCGACGTGGCCGGAAGCAGGCGCAACGCCCGGGCCACCCGCACCCGTTCACCGGCCGCGTTCTGCCCCATCCCGAGCCGCCACGACAACCAATGCGCACACGACAGAACACCCGGCACCGCCCACGCCCGCCGCTCATCGAACTCGCCGACATACGCCATCAGCCGCGCCTCACCCGCAGCCACCCGACCCGCCCACGTCCTGAGCGCATCCTCCACCTCCTCATCCGACAAGGCAGCCAATGCGGCAGGAGTCAACAACGGGCAGGACGGCGACGGTGAGGACGCCCCGACGGGCAACGCGGAGACCGGATTCATAGCGAAACGCTACCGACCACCACCGACAAAACCCGGCCTGAACTGGGGCGACGCGATACCAGCGGCTGCGCGTTCGTCAGGGCACCAGTTAGCCATGAGGCTCTTGACCCTCCTGATCCGCAGCCACTCGCGAGGGCGAAGATCCCTTCAGCTCCAGTGCTTGTCCTGGGAGTGCTCCTCGCGATCACCTCGGGCTTCCTTATCCTGCTGGGTGCCATCAAGTTTCGAGAGGCCAACCGCGTGGCTGGGCGGTTGCTCGGGCCAAGACTCGCAGTCGGGCACATCGCGCCACCCCCGCGCGAGGCGAAGCACTACGAGGACTGGTGTCGGCGCAATGGCATCACTCCGTACGCTGCCCAGGCAGATGCAACGATGCCGTACGGCCACCCCGCCACGGCCCTGATGCGCCCGCTAGTGCCGGTTCAATCGCACCGCGAAAGCGCTCGCTATCGCACTTATGCCGCGGTCCGCGCAGGTCGTCGAAGTTCGGCCATCATGGCGTTGAGAGCATCGACGGACCTCTGAACCTGCCGCTGAGCGACGAGGAACGGCACGTGCTCTGGGCAGGTCTTATCGAGTGGGGCGGCCCCGCTCGATGCACAAACGAAATGGCGGTGGCCATTGGATTCCGCGACGTGGCCGACCTCTTGGATACCGGCTACCGGATCGCCGATCAGATCAAGGCCTGTCGGGCATTGACGCAGCTGGACTGGGTTCGGGCACTGCTCGCCACGGAAGTCGCGTTCGCGAGTGACGTTATGGGATCAGGGCGGGAGTGGTCGATCACAACAGGTCTGTCCGACGAGGACACGGTCCGGCACCTCAGGAGCATGCAACGGAAGATCCAACGAACCGGCGTCGTCGGAGTGGCATTCGGCACACGCCGCACGGAGTAGCGGCCGCCGGCTGAGCCCCTCCGGCTGCCTTGTCACGCGCCCGGTGATGCCTCAGGCAAGTGCCCGAGAATGCCCCGGTTATCGCGCGGTCGGCCCGCCGTCTGCCGTACCCCAACATGTGCTGCCAGCGACCCCACGTGTTGCCGTACTGGGGGGGCATAGGAGCAGGCTTAGCTCTCAAATGGGCTTGACGCGAGAGGGCGGTGGGCGTGATGACGAAGTTGCGCTGGGGGATTCTGGGCACGGGCGGGATCGCCAACGACTTCACGGCCGACCTGGTCCACACCGACTCCGGCGAGATCGTGGCGGTCGGGTCACGAAGCCAGGCGGGGGCCGACCGGTTCGCCGAGCGGCACGGGATCGGTCGGCGTCACGCGACGTATGAGGCCCTCGCCGGTGACCCCGACATCGACGCCATCTACGTCGCGACCCCCCACTCGTTCCATCACGAAAACGCGCTGATGGCCTTGGAGGCGGGCAAGCACGTGCTGGTGGAGAAGGCGTTCACGATGAATGCCGCCCAGGCCGCCGATCTGGTCGACACCGCTCGCGCGCGCGGCCGGTTCCTCATGGAGGCGATGTGGACGCGCTTCCTGCCGCACGTCGTCGAGATCCGCCGGCTGCTGGCGGAAGGCGCGCTGGGACGCGTCGTCACGGTGATGGCCGACCACGGCCAGTGGTTCGCGTTCGACCCGTCGTCCCGGCTGTTTGCGCCCGAGCTGGGCGGCGGCGCGCTGCTGGACCTCGGCGTCTATCCGGTCTCGTTCGCGTCGATGGTGCTCGGGACGCCGAACCGCATCGAGGCGATCATCGAACCGGCACCCACCGGCGTCGACAGCCAGGTGTCGATCCTGCTTCGTCACGACGGCGGTGCGCAGGCGGTGCTCAACTGCACGTCAGCGGCCGCGAGCCCCACCCGGGCCAGCATCGTCGGCTCCGACGGCCGCATCGATGTCGACGGCCCGTTCTACGCGAACGTCGGCTTCACATTCACGCCGAGGCAGGGAGCGCCCACCCGCTTCGAGGCGGCCGAGCGCGTCCACGGGCTGTATTACGAGGCGGCCGAAGTCGCCCGCTGCGTTGCGGAGGGATTGCTGGAAAGTCCGGCAATGCCGCTGGATGAATCCGTGGAGATCATGCGGACGATGGACACGGTGCTGGCCCGCACGTCATAGCCCGAACTTCCTGGAAGGCCTCGCCGGGGTCACGGACGGGGCCGCTCGCCGGAAGGTCAGGCCGGCACTTCTTGAACGGGTCGACCGGGGAAAGCGTGCCGGGTGAATAGTGGTGCCCAAAGGGCGATCGGTCATTTGCGCATGCCTGAGCTTCGCGCCGGTGGGCGCCGGGTGGTCACGAAAGTCGCAATGCCGACACCCGCGCGGCTCGCCACCGGCCCGACGCCGCCAGACCCGCCCGTGCCACATCCAGGATGTGGTCGTTATCAGCTCGCAACCATCTGTTCAACTGCCCGGAGCCTGACCCGGATGCGCCGCCTTCAGCCCGGGAGCGCTGCCGCGTCGGTAAGTTCGAAGCGGTTGCCGTCGGCATCGCTGCAGATCGCCGATGTCACGAGGCTGCCGAATTCGTTCCGCACAGTAACGTCCCGCAACACCGACCCGCCGCCGCCCCGGACGGCATCGACGAGTGTCCGGATGTCTTCCGTGTCGACGTGGAGCGCGAAGTGGCCGACCGGATCCCGCGGCTCCGGAATGCGCTCGACCAGAGCCAGATGGATCATCGCGTTGCCGGCCGCCAACCAGGTCCCAGCGCCCCCGAGTGTGGGGCGCGGCACCTCGCGTAGTCCGAGCGTGCCGGAGTAGAAGCGCGTCGCCCGGCCGAGGTCGGTGACGGAAAGCGCCACATGGGCGACACCGTGCGGGGGCGCCACCTCAGCTCCCTAGCCTGAACTGATACAGGCGTTGGGCGTTCCCGCTGAGCATCAGCCTCTTCTCGGCGGCGGGTATGCCGGCGTGGCTTGCGGCGATGGTGCGCCACGAGTACGGCCAGTCGGCGGGGATGTGCGGGAAGTCGCTGGACCACATCATGTTCGAGACCCCGATCTCGTGGCGCAGCCGCAACGCGGTGGTGTCGGTGATGTAGGTGAAGGCGACGTTCTCATCGAGGTACTCGCTGGGCGGGCGGGGCACGTGGAGCCGCTCCGACAGGTGCAGGCGGTGGTACCGGTCGTCGACCTGCTCGCGGAAGTACGGCAGCCAGCCACAGTCGACCTCGACGAAGACGAGCTTCAGGTGCGGCACCCGCTCGAATACACCGGACCAGATGAACTGCAGGAGGCGTTTGGGGGCGTCGTAGAAGCGCACGTCGCCGGGCACTCCGCTGACGAAGCCCGGCATGGCGTTCACGAGGGAGACGTGAATGTGCAGCGGGATGCCGGCGTCGGCTATCGCATGCCACAGCCGGTCGTCGTCCTTGTCGATCTCGAGATCGCCGTGGGGGTAGCAGCCGAGCAGGGCGCCTTTCATGCCCGGCAGAGCCATCGCGCGGTGGAACTCCTCAACAGCCGTGTCGACACCCCGGTTGGGAAGCAGGGCGATGCCGCCGAGGCGGTCGGGGGCGTAGCCGGCGTACTCGCTGAGCCAGTCGTTGTACGCCTGCACGCATGCGAGGTGAAAGCCCGGGTCCTGGTTGGCGATGATGCTGTGGGACAGACGAGGAGTCGGGTACAGGACCTGCGCGCTGATGCTGTCCGCGTCCATCTCCTGAAGGCGCGCCTGGGGCTCGTAGCCGCCGGGCCGGATCTCTTCCCAGCGGATCCAGGGCTTCATGTCTGCCCACGGCATTCCCGCCGTCGCGTTGAGCCCGAAGTTAATCGGCTGGTCGACGCCATCGAGGACCCAGGCGTCGCCCTCATCGAAGCGCTCCTGGCGGGGCGCGCGATCGCGGTACTTCGCCGGGACCCGGTCCCGCCACAGCCAGGGCGGTTCGTTCACGTGGCTGTCCGCGTCGATGAGCAGCGACTGCCGGGAGTCGGTGTTGACTAAGTCGTTCGATGCTGGCATCAGCGCACCTCGCTGGTGTCGGGCGCGTGGGAGCAGGACAGCACGCCATCCAGCTCAAGTGCGTTCACGGCGGTGGTATCCATCCCGAGGACGGACGTCAGGATGCGCCGGGTGTCCTCACCGAGGAGGGGAGCCGGCCGCGGCGTGACCGGCTCGGCCGCCGACAGCCGCAATGGGGATCCGACGACTTCGACGGAACCGAGGCGGGGATGATCCATCGTCCGCACCATGTTTCGGGCGACCGCTTGCGGCTCCCGCAGTGCTTGGCCCACGGAGAGCACAGGCGCGTGAGGGATGTCGGCCGCGAGCAGGCGCTGCTCCCAATCCGCCGTCGTGCGTCGCTGCAATGCCTCGGCGACGAGCCGCTCGACGCGAACCCGCTGCGCCAGCCGCCCCTCGTTCGTCATGAGCTGCGGGTCACGGGCGTCGGAGGCCATCTCGAGCACGTCGCACAGCCGCGGCCAGTAGCTCTCCGAAAGGGTTGCCAGCACGAGCTGGCCGTCGAGCGTGGGGAAGAGGCCGTACGGGACGACGCTCGGGTGGCCGGCGCCGACCGCCTGCACTTCCTCACCGGTCAGCAGGTAGCGACCGGCGAAGTAGCTCAGCAGGCTGAGCATCCCGTCGAGCATCGACGCGTCGACGAGCTGGCCGAAGCCGGTCCGCTCGCGCCGCAGCAGCGCGGCGAGGATCCCGAGGTCCGCCAGCATGCCCGCGGCGAGATCGGCGATGGGGATGCCAGCTCGAACCGGGGGCCTACCCGGTTCCCCGGTCAGGCTCATCAGTCCTCCGAGCGCCTGTACCGCGACGTCGTAGGCGGTGCGCGTCGCGGCCGGTCCGTCCTGACCGAACGCCGAGATCGAGCAGTAGACAGCCCGCGGGTTGACGAGCTCGACGTCGCCGAATCCGATGCCGAGCCGGTCCGCGACTCCGGGACGGAAATTCTCGATGACGACATCCGCTACCGCAGCGAGCCGTAGCGTCAGATCGCGCCCACGAGGGTCCTTGAGATCGATCGCCAGGCTGCTCTTGTTGCGGTTCACCGACATGAAGTAATGGCTCTCGCCGCCACGGTGTGGAGGCAGGCCGCGTGTCTCGTCGCCGGTGAGCGGATGCTCGACCTTCCACACTTCCGCGCCCAGATCGGCCAGCAGCAACGTGGCGTACGGCCCGGACAACACCCGGGTGAGGTCGAGGACACGGATGCCATCGAGGGCACCCGTGCGGTCGGGTGAGGTGGCGCCCACCTGTATCAGAAGGCGTTCGGGTCGCGCTGCACCGCGTCCGGGACCGGATGGCGGAAGAGCCGTGAGGCGTTCTCCCAGGTGATCTTCCTGATGTCCTTGGCCGGCAAGCCGGTGAGGGAGCGTGCTACCACCGCCTGGGTGTCGGGCCACGTGCTGTCGAGGTGCGGGTAGTCCGACTCGAGCAGCAGGTGCTCGATGCCGATGCGCTCGCGCAGCACGAGCGTCGATGGGTCCTCGAGCGCGCAGAAGTAGAAGTTGCGCTGCAGCACCTCGGCCGGCATCAGATCGATCCCCTGCCACGTGCCGTAGAGCTGCTGGTACCTCCCGACGTGATCGAGGCGGTCGAGCAGGCAGGGGACCCAGCCGATGCCCCCTTCCGACAGGCAGATCTTGATGTCGGGGAAGCGAACCGGGACCCGTGAGTAGAGCCAGTCGACGGCCGCCAGCAGAGCACTGCCGAAGAACAGGACTCCGACGGTATCGGGCGGGGCGTCGGGTGCCGTGGACAGCGCTGACTGACCGGAGCCGATGTGCAGGCACACGACCGTGCCGGTCTCGGCGCAGGCGGCGAGGAACGGGTCCCAGTAACCGGTGTGCAGCGACGGTAGCCCGAGCTTGTGCGGGGCCTCGGTGAAGGCGACGGCCTTGAACCCGCGCTCGGCGTTGCGGTAGATGTCTTCGGCCGCCTGCTCCGGATCGAGCAGCCAGGGAAGCTGAACGGGGATGATGCGGTCCGGGTAGCTGCCCGCCCACTCTTCGAGATGCCAGTCGTTCCAGGCATTCACCACGGCATATGCGAGATCCCGGTCCGTCGTGGTCAGCTGCAGTCGTTGGCCCGCGAATCCGGGCAGGGCGGAGGGGAAGTTCAGCGAGGCATAGATTCCGTTGATGTCCATGTCGGCGACCCGGGCATGGATGTCCCAAGCCCCGCGGCGCATCTCGTCGAAGCGCTGAGGCTCGAACGACGCTTCGAGGACGGGGCGCCCCGACTACGGCGTTCAGGCCCAGGTTCGGCTCGGTGTTCTCCCACCGCCACACCTCGCGCCCATCCGGACGTTCGACGACATGGGGCGCCCGGTCCGCGAAGCGCTGCGGCACCCGGCCCTTGAACAAGTGCGCGGGTTCGACAACGTGATCGTCCACCGAGATGACCGTGAAGTCGCGATGGCGCCGCTCCGGCTCGGGAAGAAACGTGACCGTGCGCGGTCCGTCACCCGCACCGGCCGTCAGGCCGATGGAGCGAAGCTGCTCGAGGTCCAGCATCCGGGAGCTCCTCACTGCGTCGTGTCCGGGCGCGACCTCGACAATGCAGCGTCAGGAGAATACTTGCAAGTATTACGAGAGATGGCTAGCGTGCCCGAAGTCACGAGGAGGCATTACATGGGGCCGCAGACGCTCACGTCCGCCTTTTTCCGGAGTATCCATGACCTGGACTTCCTGGACACCCGAACCCCGAGCGACGTCGCACGAGCTCCTCGCCGGAGTGAGGCGCGGGTCAAGTGGCTCGGTGGCACCCCCGCAGAGGGCCCCTGGGCGTACTGGATCGAGCACCCCGCCGGTTCGCTCGTGCGTCCGCACAAGCATTTCGTGGACCGGATCGAGTACATCCTCGAGGGCGCGCTCGAATGGTTCGAGGGGAATCGGCGCGAAACTGGCGCAACGGTGAGCCGGCCGACGTGGGGGTGCGCCACGAGGCCGGAACGTTGTCTTTCGCTCCGAACGGGTTCGTCTACGGCTACCGGATTCTGGAGCCGACCCGCCTCCTGCACATCTTCGCCGGCGATCTGGTGACCCGCACGGAACACATCGATGCAGGGCTTCCGCGCGAGGAGCAGGCGGCGGCCGGAGAATGACGGGCATCTCGGCTGCACAGCTGCGGGAGCAGCTGCCCCATCCCGTCATCGATGTCGACGGTCATGTCCAGGAGTTCCCCTTTCTCTTGCGCGAGGCGGTGCTCGAAGAGGGCCTCGAGCTCGGCGGGCCCTCCCTCGCGCGCCGGATCGAGCAAACGCCGCTCACCTACGACGACGTGGCCGCGGCCATGTGGGAGCTCGGCGACGAGGGCCGCCGGTTGCGTGGGATCGCCTGCCCGGCGTGGTGGGCGATGCCCGGCGACACCCGTGACCGTGCCACTGCTCACCTGCCCGGGCTGCTCGCCGAGCGGATGGACAGCCTGGGAATCGATTTCAGCGTCCTGTTCCCGAGCCTCGGGCTATCGCTGGTCGGCATCGGCGACCCGGACGTGCGCCGTGCGGCGTGCCGTGCATACAACCGGATGATCGGCGAGCTGTACCAGCCGTACGCCGACCGCCTGATGCCCGCGGCGCTGGTGCCCACGGCAACTCCCGACGAAGCGCTGGACGTCCTGGAACACGCTGTGGACCGGGCGGGGCTGCGCACGATCGTCATCGGTCCGGTGCATCGCCCCGTGAGCGCTGGCCCCGGCCAGGTCACTGCCGACATCGAGCACCCGGAGCTCGCTCGCGCGGCGCGCCGGCTCGACGTCCTCGGCCTGGACAGCGACTTCGACTACGACCCGCTCTGGGCGCGTTGCGAGGAGCTCGGGCTGGCCGTCTCCGTTCACGCCAGCGGGCAGGGCTGGGGCAGCCGGCGGTCGCCGAGCCATTACGCGTACAACCACATCGGTGCGTTCGCTGCTGCCGCCGAAGCGGTCTGCAAGGGGCTGTTCCTCGGCGGCGTTCCGAGCCGCTTCCCGCGGCTGTCCTTCGGGTTCCTCGAGGGCGGCGTCGGGTGGGCAGTGTCGCTGCTGCTCGATCTGGTGTCGCACTGGGAGAAGCGGGCCGAGCCCACGATCCGGTCACTGGATCCGGCGGGCCTCGACGTCGAGGAGCTGCTGCGACTCGTCGACAGCTACGGGCCCGGTTCCTTCCGGGATCGCAGCGCCGACATCCGCCGCCACTTCAGCCGGGCGGAGCCCCATCCCGAGCAGCTGGACGATTTCGCGGCCTGTGGCGTCACGAGCACCGAGGAGCTGGTCGAACTGTTCGTGTCGCGGTTCCACTTCGGGTGCGAGGCCGATGACCCGATGAACGCCCTGGCCTTCAGCTCCGGTCTCGTGCCGCGCGGGCGCCACCTGTCGGCGGTGTGGGGCTCGGACATCGGCCACTGGGACGTCCCCGATCTCGGTGATGTCCTGCTGGAGGCGTACGAGCTCGTCGAACGGGGGCAGATCAGCGAGGAGGACTTCGCCGATTTCGTGTTCCACAACCCGGTTCGGATGTACTCCCTAGGCAATCCCGACTTCTTCAAAGGCACCCGTGTCGAGCTGGCGGTGGGTGCACTGATGTCGAGTGCCGGATGACCGGCGCGCACACGGATTCCGGCACAGCCGGCGATCGATTCCCGAAAGGAAACCCCCATGCACGACGTTGAGGTGCGGCCGCTTCGCACTGTCCTGTTCGCGGCGGGAGATGACGAGACCGAGGTCGCGGCCGCGCTGAAGTCGGGTGCCGATTCCGTGGTGATCGACCTCGAAGAACCGCGGACCCCATGCACCGAGCAGGTGCGTGAGCAGGCTCGCCTGCTCACTCGCGAGCTGCTCGACACCGTGACCCCCGGTCCGGGCGTCCCGCTGATCTTCGTACGCGTGCAGCCACCGTCGACCGGCCAGACCCTGAAGGACCTGCGTGCGGTCATGGGAGCTTCGTTGTTCGGAATCCTGTTGCCGAAGGTGCAGGGGCCGACCGACGTGCACGGGGCCGACGCGCTGCTCACGTGCGCCGAAGGCGACCTGGATCTACCTCTGGGTTCCACGACGATCTACCCCATTCTCGAGACTGCCCAGGCCATCCGCCAGGCGTACGAGATCGCCACCGCGTCCCCGCGGGTGCGCTACATGGGTGGTGCTGTCTCGCGGTTCGGCGACATCCACCAGGCGGTCGGCTTCCGCTGGTCGGCCGAGGGAACGGAGACGCTATTCCTGCGTTCGAAGGCGCTAATCGACGCCCGGGCCGCCGGTATCCGCTATCCCGTCAGCGGTATGTGGGGTGGCGACGTCGACGATATCGACGGCCTGCGGCGGTGGGCGACGCACCTGCGCGACCTCGGCTACTACGGGATGATGATCAGCAACCCGGAGCATGTTCCCCTCGTGCACGAGGTCTTCAGCCCGACCGCCGAGGAGCTCGCCTACTGGTCGGACCTCGACCGCCTGGCCACCGAGGCCGAGCGCCCGGGCGGGGGTCCGATCACCTACGGCGACGCCAATCAGGGCGAGGGTCACGTGGTGCACATCGCTCACGTCGGCTCGGCCCGCAAGAACCTCGACTGGGCTCGCGCGTTGGGGATGATCTAGCGGCCAGAGTGCGCGGCGCTACCGCACTGCTGCATGCCGCGGCGCCGCCGCGCCGCCCAGAGCCGTGGCCAGCAGCGGGACCAGCTCACGCCAGTCACCGACGATGCCGATGTCGCAGTTGTCGAACACCGCTGCGGTCGGGTCGTTATTGATGGCCAGGATTGTCGCGGCGCGGCGGATCCCCGCGGTGTGGTTCGGGCTACCGCTGATGCCCACGGCGACGTAGAGCATCGGGGCGATCATCCTCCCGGTGATGCCGATCTGCCGGCTGAGCGGGAGCCAACCCCGATCGGTCACCTTGCGGGTCGCTGCCAATTCGGCACCCAGCGCCGCAAGTAACGGCTGCAAGTGCGGATATGCCCCGGGGGCGACGCCCAGACCGACTCCGACGACCCGCAGCGCGGTGGCGAGGGCGACCAGGTCGTCTTCGCGGTGCTCGGACAGCACGTGCACCCGCCCGCGCGGCTGCACGATCTCGCGCGTCACCGGTATGACGCGAGGGCTGCGCGGTGGCCCGGGGATAAAGGCCCCCGGGCGCATGGTGACCATCTGGCACTCGGTCGACGCGGTGATGGCCGCGTCGAAACGAGCCGCGAACGACGGTTTCCAGGCGACGAGGCGGGGCTCTGCCCCCTCCGCCGAGACCTCAATCCCGATGGCGTCACCGGTCAAGCCGGCATCGAGAGCCGCCGCTGCGCGCGAGGCGACTTCTCGGCCCCAGGCGGTGCTCGGGGCGAGTACGGCCCACGGTCGCGCGCTTCGTGCCCAGGCGCTGAAACCCGCCGCAGCGTCCTCGGGTGCTACTGCGCCATCTAGCGCCACCACGGCGTCGGCGCCCCAGGTGGACAAGGTTCGCGCGTAGTCGTCGTCCGGCGGTCCCGCGATGACGGCGGCTACGCGCCCCGCGGCGTGAGTGGCGAGCGCCGTTGCAGCGCCGAGGAGCATGCGCGTCGCTTCCGGTCGGTCGCCCTCGTCCAGCACGGCGATGACGCGCCGGGCAGGGCCGGTCGGCTGCCCGACCGATGCGGGCGCCAGCACCGGGCAGATTGCGAGAGCTCCTCGCTGTTCGAGCATCGAGGCCGCCGTGCTGGCCTGTTCGGAGGGCGAGCCCTGCAGCAGAGTACGCGTGCGTTGTGCACGCGTCTCGCGCACGGACGTCACGGCGGTGGGGCTTCCGGCCTGTCCCCAGGGGCCGGAGCCGAGCTCGTCGGCTCCGAGGCGACGCAACGCCGATGGCGGGACCTGACGACGCCCCGACTCGGGAACCTTGGCTGGGTCGCAAAGCCTCTCGGCTACGGCGATCACGGCGGGCAGGTGCACGCGCACGCTGATGGAACTGTCGTCCGACTGGCACACGAGGGACGCCTCCTCGTCCCGGATCTCGAGCTGGCGGGCCGCGCCCGCGAAAGGCAGGTCGAGCAGCTCGGCGAGCGCCGGCCCGACCTGACCCGTGTCGGCATCCACCGAGTTGCGCCCGACGAGGATCAGGTCCCACCGGCCGAGCCGCTGCAACGCCGCCGCAAGTGCCTTTGCCGTAGCGAGCGTGTCGCTTCCGGCGAACCGGCGATCAGTGACGTGAACCCCTTGGTGGGCTCCCCATGCCACGGCCTCGCGCAGCACGTCCTCGGCCGATTCTGGTCCGAGGGTGAGCACCGTGCAGGTCCCGCCAGTCGCTTTGGCCAGCTCGACGCCCTTGCTGACGGCCCGGCGGCAGAAGGGATTCATCTCCAGGGCCACGCCCTCGCGGCTGAGCCTGCCGTCCGCGCCGAGCGTCACCTGCTCGCTGTTGGGTACCTGCTTGACGAGGACGGCAATCCGCATGGGGCTTGCGGAGACGTCAGGCATGCGAACTCCCTTGCCGCGTCCTGGGATGGGCGAGCCGTACGGAGGCAGGGCGGGTCCGGCTCACAGCAAACCGAGTTCGCGTGCGCGCTCGAGCTCCTCGCGAGCGGTAGCGGCGTGAGCCGAGTCGATTAGGTCGCCGTCGATGGTGCCGGTGCCGAGCCCCCGCCCGTGCAATTGCTCCAAGCGATCGATGACTCGCTGCCAGCCCGCAACCTCGGCCGGGGTCGGGGAGAAGACCTCGTTGACGACGGGCACGTGGCTCGGATGGATGACCATCATCCCGCGGTATCCGAGCCCGCGAGTCTGCAGGGCGAACGCGCGGAGTCCCGCGGTGTCCGCAACCGTTCCCCACATACCGCTGATCGGATTGCGAATCCCCGCCGCGCGGGCGGCGAGCAGCGCATGCGAGCGGAGGTAGAGCGTTTCCAGGCCTTCTGGGGTCCACTGGAAGCCGACGGCCCGTGCCAGATCGCCGCCGCGGGCGGTCGCGCCGCCTCCATAGGCGACGCGGTCCGAGCAGCTGAAAATCTCGTAGCAGCGCATCACGGCGGCCGCCGTCTCGAGCAGCGGCGCGACGAGCAGGCGCCGCGTCATCGCCAGGCGTTGCTCGGCCTCGTCCAGATGGCGCACGAGCTCAAGCACGTCGTCCACGGTGTCGACCATCGGGAGCACGATCCCGTCGACCCCGGGACGGACGACGTGCGACAGGTCCTCCAGGAACCCTGGATCAGAGACGGCCCGTATCCGCACCAGGACGACGGGGTGCGTCGCCGGGTCGAGGCCCTGCAGGAAGGCGCTGAAAGCCGCGTAAGCCGGCTCGCGCTCGGAGGGCGGTACCGCGTCCTGCAGATCGATGATCAACCCGTCGGCGCCGCTTCGGAGTGCGGGCTCGAACCATGCGGAGCGGTTTCCCGGTACGAAGAGCAGGCTGCGTAGCGGCCGCTGGTGCGGATCCTCCATGGGCGGCAACGGGTCAGCGACTCCGGAAGCCGTACAGCCGCAGGGCGTTACCCGCGAGGATCTGATCCCGCTCGCTGCTGGGGACATTCGCGTAGTCCGCGTCGATGCAGCGCCAGCTGTCCGGCCAGTCGCTGCCGGAATGGGGGAAGTCGCTGGACCACATGAGCCGATCGACGCCGATGCGGTGGCGGTTCGCCACGGCGTAGTGATCGGTGATGTACGTGAAGTGGAAATGTTCGGAGACGACCTCACTGGGCAGCGGCTTGTGCCTCGCGTCCCGAGTGACCGCGCGGCGCCGGAAACGGTTGTCCAGCTGCTCCTTCACGTACGGCACCCAGCCCGCGTCGACCTCGACCATGACGATGTCCAGACCGGGAACGCGATCGAAGACCCCCGAGTTCAGGAACTGCACCATGATTGCGGGTGCTTGCAGGAATCGCAGGTCGCCGGCGGCATGGCCGGCGGTAACCCGCCCGGGTGCGTAGATGTCCGTGGGAGCCTCGTCGACCAGACCGACATGGATGTGCAGCGGAGCTTCGCCTCGACGAGTGCCTGCCAGACCGCGTCGTCCTCCGCATCGAGGTCCTTGTCGCCGTGCGGGTAGCAGCCGGCGAGCGCACCCACAACTCCGCCGCGTCCCGCCAGCCGTTCGATCTCCGCGACGGCTTGGTCGACCCCGCGGTTCGGGCAGCAGGATGATGGCACCGAGCCGGGACAGGTCGTGCGAGCAGTAGTCGACGAGCCAGTCGTTGTACGCCCGGACCATCTCCAGGTGAAGCTCCGGGTCGAGGTTCGCGATGACGATCTGCGAGATGCGCGGGGTTGGGTAGAAGACCGCTGCGTCGACGAGATCGGCGTCCATCTCTTGGAGCCGCACGGCCGGGTCGTATCCGCCCCGGGGGATGTCCTCGAATCGCACCCAGGCGCGGCGCTCGAAACGGCTGAAGGTGGCCGCGGCGTTGAAGCCGAAGTTGATGGGGTCCTTGACGCCTTCTCCGACCCACGCGTCGCCCTCCTCGAAGCGCTGGAGATGGGGCACCCGGTCGCGGAACCGCTGGGCCACTCGGGAGGTCCACAAGTCAGGGGGTTCGTTGACATGGGTGTCGGCGTCGACCAGCCGGTAGCTGCGTTCGGCGGACAGTTTGGATGCCATGACGCGCCTCTCGGTTCCAAAGGGGGCCGGGCGGATGCCTCGCGGAGTAGCCGTCTCGCGGTATCGCAATCATTGCATAGTTTCCCGGATGGCGCGAAGATGTCCACACCCGCCTGCCACCCAATGCCCGGGCGCCGGTAGGCGGGCAGTAGGCGTGGCGGAAGTCCACCCTTCGAAGGGATGTTGTGAACTCTGGCGGTATTGGCGAGGAAGCAGCGCGCACGGTCGGCATCGTTCGCTCGCTGGTGTTCGTCTCCGCGCACCAGGCCGATGAGGTGCTTCGGTGCGCGACGCACGGAATGGACGCGCTCTGCCTGGACCTGGAGGACCTGACACCACTCGCCGCCAAGCCCGCCGCCCGGCAGCTGTGGCCGTGGATCGCCGGCGAGCTGAGCGCTCGGGGAACGATCGTGTTCGCGCGAGTCAATGGCCTGCGCACCGGCATGACCGCCAACGACCTGCGTGCCGTGTGCTGCCCCCAGCTGCACTGCGTCAACCTTCCGAAGGCCGAGTCCGCCGCCGACGTCGAGGAGTTCTGCGACTTGCTGGAGCGCGTCGAATCCGAGAAGGGGCTGGAACCGGGGCGCATCCGGGTGCGTCCCGTGATCGAGACCGCGGCCGGAATCCGTGCCGCATACGAGATCGCCGCCGCGTCGGATCGCATCGCTTACATGGGCGGGGTAATGGGCGGTGCCTATGGCGACCTGGGTGCTTCCCTCGGGGTGAGGCCGCTGCCGGATTCGCGCGAATCCCTTTACCTGCGTAGCAAGATCCTGGTCGACGTTCGCGCCGCGGGGGTGCGCTGGCCCATCGGAGGCGGATCACCACCCACCGATCTCGACGGAGTGCGGGCATTCGCCAGGGAGAACCACGCGCTCGGCTACGACGGGGTGCAGTGCGCGAACCGTCCGGACCACATTGCTGTTGTTCACGACGTCTTCACTCCCGGCCCTGACGAGGTGGACCGCTTCCGCGCGTTGATGCCGTTGCTCGAGCGTGCCGAGCAGGCTGGCGAAACCGTCATCGAGCTGCCCGGCGGGCCGCGGATGGATGTCAGCGCGGGGGTGCGGGCCCGCGAGCGCCTGACATTGGCAGATCGAGTGGGCTGCGCATGACCGGCAGAGCCGGACACACGACGAGGAGGTCGCGGTGAGGGGAACGTTCGAGATACTCGACGAGCGCGAGGTGGCAGCTGCGGAGGCGGATCCGACCTTCGGGCCGGTCTCCGGCCTCTCGTCGGTGCGGATGCTGAGCCCGGATGGTTACGCGCTCTGGTTGTGCGTCCTGGAAGTCGCCGCAGGGACGGCCTTGCGGTGGCCGGCGACACACGGCGAGGAGGGTCTCTACGTTCTTTCCGGCGAGCTGAGGGTCGGCGGCGCGAGCTGTGCTCAGGGCGGCGCCGTGGTGGTCGAGTCCGACGTGGCCGTCACTGCGCAAGTGTCGAAGCCCGGCCGCCTGGTTCACGTCGGATCGCGCATCGCCGAGCCGCCGAGCGGCGGCGAGCTCGGCCCCGCCGCGCCAGGAGGGCACGGGGTTCATGTCGTGGGCCCGAACGGTTGGTTCGTCAGCGGCAGCGAGGATCGCACGGTGGCGCGGTGGTTTGCCGACAGCACGTGTCCGACCTGCCGGATCGCGTTGTTCGACGTGACATCCGACGAGACCCCGGAACGCGCCCGCGCGCACACCCATTCGGCGGACGAGATCATCTACATCCTGGCCGGCAGGATGCGGCTCGGGAAGCGGTTACTCGGTCCCGGTACCAGCCTGTGCATCAGCGGTGGCACCCGCTACGCCCAGGGTGCGGGACCGGGAGGCTGCAGCTTCCTGAACTACCGTCGTGACACCTCGCAGCAGCAGTACTACGGGCCGGGAGAGCCGGACTACCTGTTACCGGAGACCGCGCTCGGCCGGGGCGGTCACGTGGTCGGCGACGTCGTGCACCTCCGCAGTGTCGAGCCGGTGGCCTGATGGCCACGCTCGCGGTCCTGCCGGGGGTGCAGGCAGCGGCCGCTGAGGGATACCCCCCTGCGGGCTGGAGCATGTGCGGGCGATATCAGGCGCGCCGGCTCAGCCCGGATGGCGTCTCGCTGTGGCTGTTCGAGCTGCGTGCCGGTTGCGGTTCAGTCCTCCGCTGGAGCGGCGACCACGGTGACGAGGCCTTGTACGTACTGGCCGGATCGGTCCGGGTGGCTGCCCCGGGCGCCGAGCAGGTGGTAACCACGGATGGCGCGGTGATCCTGGAAAGCGGCGTCGCGGCCGACGTCGTTGCCGGTGAGGACAGCCGCCTGCTGCACATGGGGGCCGTCGATACGTCGGTTCCGGTCGACGCGCCGGCAGGAGCGCCGGAGGCCGGGGGACACGTCGTCCACGCGGTCGGCCCGGGGGGGATCTACGCGGAGTGCAGCCCCGGCCGCGAGACCAGGTTCTACGCCGACTCCTCATGCCGCACGTGCCGGATCACCCTGATGAAGACCGGCCGCAGCCAGCGATACGTATCCGCTCCGCACAGCCACTCGCAGGACGAGCTGATCCACGTGCTCTCGGGCGAGCTGATCCTGGGCCGCTGGGCGCTCGGCCCGGGAGACACCCTCTTCGTGGCCGCCGACCGTCGCTACACGTTCACCAGCGGCGACGATGGCTTCTCGTTCCTCAACTATCGGCGCGACGCCTCGATGCATACGATCGTGCGCGGTGGTCAGCCCGTGCTCGAGGGCGGTGCCGCCCATGGCTTCGCTCACGTGGCCGACGTCGTCGACCTCGCTAGCCGCATCGGATGACTCCCTGCTCCTGCAGGAGCGCGATCTCGGACGCCGCGTAGCCGAGTTCGCCGAGTATCCGCCAGGCGTGCTCGCCGAGCGAGCAAGTTGCAGCCGCTGCTCTCATCTCGCCGTCGAAGGACACCTTGCTGTTGGGCTGCCAGTACGGCCCGAACTCCGGGTGGTCCATGGCCGAGAACAGCTCGTGCTCTTCGAACCAATGCTCGACCGGCTTCCCACTCGCCGCTACGAGCACGCTTTCGGGCAGTCCCAGCGACGCCAGCCAGTGCGACGAGTCGTGCGCGCCGAACGTGCGACTCAACTCTGCGACGAGTTCTTCGCGCGCCTCCCATCGCCCCGCGGCCCGGCCCAGGTCGTCGCGCTCGATCCAGTCGTCACGCCCGAGTGCCCGCGCGAGGCTGCGGAAGTCGCGGTCGCGCCAGGCGGACAGGAAAAGCCAGCCGGTGCGGCATCGGTAGAGCCGGTACGTTGCTCCGAAGCCGTGTTGGCCCCGATCCGGAAGGGCCCACGCCGGGGCTTCCGGCCCGATCACCATGTCGTTGGAGTGCACGTAGGCGGCGCTGGAAAGCATGCTCGTCTCGAGGTACTGCCCGCGGCCAGTGCGCTCGCGGGCCCAGAGCCCGAGCATCAATGCGGTCGCGGCGGCCGAGCCCCGAGCCGGGGTCGGAGTAGGAGTCGTCGACCGGCGGGTTGCCCTTCCGGCCTGGAGGATCCCGCCGCCGCACAGGGCGTTCGGGGTCGAGTGGAAGGCGGTGCGGCAGGTTCCGCGGCCCTCGCGAGCCGTAGGAGCCGCCGTACAGGTAGACGAGCCGCGGATTGAGCGACGATGGCGCGTCGCGTAGCCGAAGCCGAGCCGCTCGGGAACTCCGGGCCGGAAGTTGTGCAGCAGCGCGTCGGCGCCGCCGATCAGCTGCTGGAGGATCCGCGTCCTGACTCGGCCTTGAGGTCGAGGGCGATGCTCTCCTTGCCAACGAGGAACTTCGCGTTCTGCAGGCCGGTGCGCCTGCTCGGATCGCCCTCGAGCGGCTCCACCTTGATCAACCGCGCGCCCATCTCCGCCAGCAGCGTCGCCGACAACGGGCCCGCAACGTAGTAGGCGAGCTCGACGATCGGTGACGCCCGGCAGCGGTGCGCCCGGCGCTCCAGGTACCGCCCTGGATGCCCGGCGGCGCCCGTGCGCACCCGGTGGCGCAGCCACGGCCGCCGTGTCGGCACCGATCGCGCGCGGCCGGCCGATGCGCGCTGGGGTGTCGACTCATGTTCACGAGTGGGCCCAGCCTGGCGCACCCGCCCGACGGTCGGGATCGTCGACGCTCACCACCCGCTCGTTCGCCAGCATCTGCGGGTGTCTCAGGAACTCGGCGGGCATCAGGAACGGGTCGGCGCCCACGTCGTCGGCCGCTGAAGATGTCCATCCACTCGGCCTGGGTGCGCTCGTGCGCATCCGCTCGCGGATGCGGCTCTCGAGCTCTTCGACGTCGCCACGATGCTGGCGATCCCGAGCGGCGCCGGCGCGTAGCGGGGATCGTCGAAGATGTCCTCCATGTCCAGGGCGTGCATCCAGTTCCGGAAGTGCTGATCCTGCCGCGCGCACATCTGGATGTACCGGCCGTCGGCGCACTCGGCGGTCAGGAAGCACATCACGATGCCCCGGTGCACGGCCGGTCGGTGTAGCCGGGAGGCCCGGCGCGATCCGGTCCGCCGCGCGCCATGTCCTGGCGCATGAGGAACGCCGCCTCGCCGGGCAGCAGGCTGGTGCTCGACCCGCCGGCCCTGTCCGGTGCACCTGGCGCCGTGCAGCGCCGCGAGGATGCCCGTGCAGCGGCCAGCATGGCCGCCCCGTACGTCGCGATCGGAGCCGCCGTGAACAGCGGGGCGGCGCGGTCCTGGTCCGGGATCGGCCCCGCTCAAGGCGTCCAGCCCCACCATGCGGCCCGCGGTCCGGCCGCCATGCGACCGTCGTAGTCCGGCGCTGGACACAGGTGCGAACGTCCGGCCGGAGCCGCCGTGATCGAGCAAGTAGACGAGCCCCGGATTCGCCGCACGCCAGCGCGGCGTGATCGAGCCCGCGGCCTCGGCCGACCCGGGCTGCAAGTCTCGACGCAACACGTCGGCGCCGGCGCGAGGCCGAGCCAGCCGCGCGGTCCGGCCGTCCGGTCGTTCAGATCGAGGACGACGGAGCCTTGCCTCGGTTCCACATCAGGAAGCCGGCCAGCTCGCGAGCCCAGTCGCCCCGTGGTGGCTCCACCTTGCACGACGTCGGCACCGTGGTCGGCGAGGACCATCGTGGCCATCGGGCCGGCCATCCCCTGACTGAAGTCCGACGCACGCGTCAAACCGCCGCATGCCGATCACGGCGTCGGTCACCGGCTTCCGATGCCCGTCACCGAAGAGGTCGGGATCGGAGCGGCGCAGAGCGACGCAGGTTGGCGTCCCACATGTTGGGCAGGAAGTACTTGTGGTATGGCCTCGCGCCCGCGGACCACCTCGACCTCGGGATACTCCGTGCCGCCGATCGCCTCGGCCTCGATGTGGTACCGAGCGCGACTTCTCGAGCATGCGCGGCCTCGATCGTGGCGTTCTCCAGCGACTGGGAGGCGATGATCGCACCGTGGTTCTTGATCAGCAGCACCCGCTTGGTCGCCGAGCGCCGGCGTCATCAGGTCGGGATCGACGGGCGGATGGCGTGCCGTCGTCCTCGTATAGCGCCTGGTCCTCGTGGAACAGGACCGACACGACGTTGTACATGCCGATCGTGCGGCGCGTCGTCGACAGCACCGACACGTAGTGCGAGTGGGTGTGGATCACCGACTTCACATCCGGCCGCGCCCGGTAGAAAGCCGGCGTGGAAGCGCACGGCCGGCGACGGCTCCCAGTCTCCCTCAAGCACCTGCGAGGTCGAAGCTGACCTTCACCACGCGATCGGGCAGCGTCTCGTCGAAGTACTCGAATGGGCGACACCCAGAAGGCGTCCTCGCCTTCGGCGCGGGCGCTGACGTGACCGGCGACCGCGACTCTCGCAGCCGTTGCGGGCGAGGATGCGCCGGGAGGCAGCGATTCGGAACCGGACGTCATCCTGCATGCTCACTCCTCGCGGGGACGCGGTGGCCCGCTCCGTCGAGAGCGGCCATGGTTTTGTGCAATCTTTACCATGATGATGTCGTGACGCCCGGTCAAGGGGGCAACGCCCGCCGTTCGGGGCTTCGATTGCGTTACGGCAACTTTTCGCTCGTGAGACTTGACGTGTGTCCGGGGTCACGCTTTAGTCCCATCATCACGATCATTTACATGGAACCTGCCTATCTCAGCGGCGTGCAGCATCCCATGCATGACTCACGCATCGAATCTGGAGGAGCAGCATGAACCGCCGAATAGTCGTACCGATCGCTGCCGCCGCGACGGGCATCGTGCTCGTCGCCGGTTGCGGGTCGAGCAAGTCCGGCTCTTCCGGCACCTCAGGCGCCGCGGGTGCCTCGGGTGCGACACTGCGTGCGACCGCCGAGCCGCTCCACGTGCTGGATCCGGTCACCGACATCGACGTCTGCAACGCCGGACCGATGTCCGGCATCTACGACGTGCTGATCCGCCAGAACGAGGACGGCTCGCTGTCCCCGGGGCTCGCGACGAGCTGGAAGCTGGTCGATCCGAAGACCTTCGAGTTCAAACTGCGCAAGGGCGTCACGTTCCAGGATGGGACCCCCTTCAACGCGCAAGCGGTGGCGGACAGCATCAAGCGTGGTCAGACCGACCCGCAGTCCACGCTCGTGGGAAGCCTGTCCGTCATACAGAGCGTTACCGTTGTCGACGACTACACGCTCGACCTGCATCTGAGTGCGCCGCGCGGCGGGATCGTCGCGTCAACCTTCGCGGGTTACGCCGGCATGATCCCCTCCCCGAAGGCCGTCGCAGACGCGGGCAAGAACTACGGCGTGAACACCGCGGTGGGCGCAGGCCCGTACAAGGTCTCCTCGTTCACCCCCGACCAGTCGGTCGGGCTAACCGCCTGGTCGGGCTACTGGGACAAGTCCGCCGTGCACCTCGGGGGCGTCAACTTCACGATTGCGGGCACCGGGCAGGGTGAGCAGACGGTTCCCTCCCAGGTCGCCTCCGGTGCGCTCGACGTTGGTGCGGTGAAGGACACCCAGCTCGATGCGGTGAAGAAGACGAGCGGCGTGAAGTACAAGGCATCGATCTCTCAGCAGTACGCCGAGTTGTTCGTGAACTACGGGGTAGCGCCGTTCAACGATCTGAAGGTTCGCCAGGCGCTCGAGTACGCGATCAACCGCCCGGAGCTCACGAAGGCGATCACCGGTGGGTCCGGGACCCCGGCGTACCAGCCGCTCAACAAGGACTCCGCGGGCTACGACAGCAGCCTCGACGGGCTGTACCCGTACAACCCGTCCAAGGCCAAGCAACTGCTGTCGGAGGCCGGCTTCTCCAACGGGCTGCACATCAAGGTCGGGGAGATCACGCACTCCTACTACCAGACAATGGCCGAGGCCCTGCAGTCGATGCTGAAGGCGTCGAACATCTTCATCGACCTGGTCCCGATCGAGGGCGCCCAGATCAACAACGTGCTCTACGTGACTAAGAGCAGCTCAGCGGCCGTCACTGCCTACGCCGGCAACATCGACTCCGGTCAGACCCTGGAGCTGAAGTTCTCCTCGAGCGGTAACAACAACCCGTCGCACGTCTCGACCCCGGGTCTCGACCAGGCGATCGCGGCCGGTGCGGCGGAGACCGATGCCGCCAAGCGCGACGTCGCGTACCAGAAGGCGGAGAAGATCGTCATGGACAACGCCCTGTCCATCCCGCTCTTCTTCAACTCCGGTGTCACGGTCTACCGCCCTCAGGTCAGTGGCATCACGCGAGGCTCGACGACCTGTCACGACGGGAACTACCTGCTCGGTAGCAACAGCGTCTCGCTGTCCAAGTAGTGCCCTGCCACAACTGAATGTCAGCCCTGCGTGGCACGCTGTCGATCGCGACTCGCCGTCCCTTCCCGGCGGCGGGTCGCGATCGCGGTTTCGCTCTCGACCCGCGCATCAGTGAGGAGCCAGGATGATCTGGAAGCGGCTGGTGATGGTCTTCCCATTGCTGGCAGTCGTCTCGCTAGGTGTGTTCTCGCTGGAGGAACTGCTGCCCGGTGACGCCGCTGTCAGCCTCGCGGGGGAGGGTGCGAGCATCTCCCGCATCAACCAGATCCGGGAGAACTTGCATCTGAACGACTCCTTCTTCACCCGTTACTTCCACTGGGTCGGTGGGGCGTTGCACGGCGATCTCGGCACCTCGCTCTACACCCGGCGCAGCGTCGTCGAGGAGATCACGTCGCGCTGGACCGTGACTTTTACGCTCGTGCTCGGGGCTGTCATCCTGGCGCTGCTCATCAGCGTGCCGACGGCGATCCTAGCCGGGCGCCGGGAAGGCGGCTGGTTCGACCGCGTGGTCTCCTTCGGGTCGGCAATGGGCGTGGCGATCCCGACTTCGTCATCGGACATCGTGCTCGTCATCGTGTTCGGGATCTGGCTGGGATGGCTGCCCATCACCGGCTACGTACCCATCTCCGACTCTTCGGAGACTGGCTGCGCCACCTGATCCTTCCGATAGTCGCCCTGAGCGCCGCACTGTCATCGGTGCTCACCCGCCAGTTGCGTTCCAACCTCGCAAGCACGTTGCGCGAGGACTACATGCGTACCGCCTACGCGAAGGGTCTGCCGGAACGCACGGTGCTGTTGAAGCACGGGCTTCGCGCGGCGGCGCCGCCCGCCGTGTCGATCCTCGGCGTGCAGATCGCCCGGTTGCTCGGCGGCGTCGTCGTCGTCGAGTCAGTTTTCGCGCTGCCCGGCCTCGGGCAGCTGACGGTCAACTCCATCGTCAACCGCGATCTGCCCGTCGTGCAGGGAGTCATCCCGCTCATGGTCATCGTCGCCATCCTGGTGAATGTCGCCGCAGATCTGCTCAACATCGCGTTGAGCCCACGGATCCGGGCGGCGGTAGCGTGACGGCGCCGCTTCCGTATTCGAAGATTTCCGGAAGAGTCGGGACGGAGCCCGGCGATCCGGCCGACGAGGTGGGCAGTGCGCTCGAGGGCCAGGACGTGCCTGGCGGCGGTGCCCGGGATTCCTCGCTCGCGCCACCCGCCGGCGACGCCGAGCTCTTGCCGGAGGAGGCCACCGCCCCGGTGGCCGCCCGGCGTCGGCGGCTCGCTGCCTTCGTCGCGAACAAAATGGCCGTCGTGGCGGGGATCTGGCTGCTGCTTCTGGTGGTTGTCGCGATCTTCGCGAATTTCCTGGCCCCGTACGACCCGACGGCGACGGACCTGCTGCACCTCTTCGGCAGCCCTAACGGCCATCACTGGCTGGGCACCGACAATCTCGGGCGAGACGTCCTGTCGCGCTTGCTGGTCGCGACGCGGATCTCAATGTTCGCGAGCGTGGCCTCAGTCGGCTCGTCCCTGGTGATCGCCGTACCTCTCGGCATGATCGCCGGCTACTTCGGAGGCTGGCTCGATCGCATCATCGGCTTCCTGACGGACGTGATCCTGAGCATTCCCCCGCTCATCCTGGTTTTCGCGATCGCGGGCGTGCTCGGCCCCAGCCTTCGCAATGCCGTCATCGCCCTGGCCGTCTACTTCACACCGATGTTCGTGCGCCTGGTGCGGACCGAGACCCTGCGCATCCGACACTCGCAGCTGACCGAAGCGGAGCAGGGCATCGGGGTGCCGCACCGCCAGATACTGCTGCGCCACGTACTTCCGAACATCACTCCCTCGCTCGTAGTGCAGATCGCTCTCACGCTCGGAACAGCTCTGCTTGCGGAGGCATCGCTGAGCTTCCTCGGACTGGGCGTCCGCCCACCGGCGGCGAGCTGGGTGCGATGCTGCGCACGCGCTATGACAGCTTCCTGCTGCATCCCTGGCAGGTACCGGTGCCCGCGATCGCAGTCGCGTCCGCCGTTCTCGCGTGGAACCTCTTCGCCGACGGTGTCCGCGACGCTTTCGGGAAGGTGGGAGGCTAAGCGATGCGCTTTCGCAATGGTCAGCCGGAGGGCGAGCAGGTCAGCGTCGGAGGCGCGCTGCTGTCGGTGCGCGACCTGTGTATCGATCACGTCAGCCGCGACGGGACGGTGCGCCTGGTCGACTCGGTCTCGTTCGAGGTGCGGGCCGGGGAGGTCCTCGGGGTTGCGGGGGAGAGCGGGTCGGGCAAGACCCTCACGGCGCTGAGCGCCATGCGGCTTCTCCCCGGGGCCCGGATGCGGGTGCAGGGCCGTGTCGCCTTCGAGGGACAGGATGTGCTCACCATGCGTCGCGAGCAGCTCAGGCAGATGCGGGCAACCAGGTCGCAATGGTATTCCAGGAGCCGATGGTGAGCCTGCACCCGTCGTGGACGATCGGTGAGCAGATCGCCGAGGCGCTGCGCACCCATCTGTCGTTGTCGCGCAAGCAGGCGCATGCGCGGGCGATCGAGGTGCTCGATCTCGTGCACATCCCCGACCCGGCGCGCCGGGTCCGCCAGTACCCGCATGAGATGTCCGGCGGGATGCTGCAGCGGGCAATGATCGCGATGGCTCTGGCGTGCCGTCCCAAGCTGCTCATCGCCGATGAACCGACCACCGCCTTGGACGTCACGGTGCAGGCCCAGCTCATCGATCTGCTGACCGAGCTGCACACCGAGTTCGGCATGGCGATGATCGTGGTCAGCCACGACCTGTCCCTGCTCGCGACGTTCTGCGAGCGGCTCATGGTGATGTACGCCGGCCAGGTCATCGAGGACGGTCCCGTGGGCGAGGTGTTCACCTCCCCGTGCCATCCGTACACCGAGGCGCTGCTGTCGGCGACGATCGAGCCCGAGCATCGCGGGTCGTCCCTGCCGACCATTCCGGGCGCCCCACCCGACCCTCGCCGGCTGCCACCGGGCTGCCCGTTCGGGCCCCGGTGCAGTTACGTGAGCGACGCATGTATCGAGGAGGTGCCGCCGTTGCAGACGCTTTCGGACGAGCGGCGGGTGCGCTGCGTGCTGCATGGCGAGCTCGCGCTGCAGGGGACCCGTCGATGACCGGCGAGTCGGTGGGCTCGCTGGAGAAGGCGGCGGCAGGTGCCCCCGCGGATCCGCTCCTGGAGGTGATAGGCCTTCGCAAGGAGTACCTGCAGCGTCGTTCGGTGCTCTCTTCGGCGCGGGACAGGGCCGTGGTCGTCGACGGCGTCGACTTCCAGATCGGCAAGGGAGAGGCCTGGGGTCTCGTCGGGGAGAGCGGCTCGGGCAAGTCGACGACCGCGCGCCTGGTGCTGCGCCTGATCGAGCCGACTGCCGGCACCATTCGCTTGGCCGGCCGCGACATCACCGCGCTTCGCGGCCGCTCGCTTCGGGAGGTCCGAGCCACCCTCCAGCCGGTGTTTCAGGACGTGGCCGGGTCGCTCGACAACACGTTTACGGTGGCGCAGTCCCTCGGCGAGCCGCTCCGGCTGCACCGCGGGATGGGCAAGCGCGAGCGGCGGAACGAGTCCGCGGCCCTGCTGGCGCAGGTGGGGCTGGGCCACCACCTGCTCGACCGCTACCCCTACGAGCTGTCCGGTGGGCAGCGGCAGCGGGTCGCGCTCGCCCGTGCGCTGGCGGTCGAACCGCAGCTGGTGGTCCTCGACGAGGCGGTCAGCGCGCTTGACGTGTCGACAAAGGCACAGGTCGTAAACCTCCTCGCGCGGCTGCGCGAGCGGCTGAACCTGGCGTTCCTGTTCATCGCCCATGACTTGTCGGTGGTTCACCACCTGTGTGACCGCGTCGGCGTCATGTATCTCGGTGCGATCGTCGAGACCGGTTCGGCGCCGGACATCTACTCGCGCCCGCGCCATCCCTACACCCAGGCGTTGCTTTCGGCGATCCCGAGCCGGATGGTCGACCGGGACCGCATCGTCCTGCGCGGTGACACGCCCGCGCCGACGGCGGTGCCGCCCGGCTGCCGCTTCCACACCCGCTGCCCGTACGCCTTTGAGCCGTGCTCGCACGAGGTCCCTACCGCCACCCCCCTCCCTGGTGGGGGGATGGTGGCCTGTCACCTGCACACCGCGGGACCGAAGCTAGCCGGAGCGAGCGTCGACAGCCTGCGTCCGAGCCTCGCCTGACGCCGGGATCGTGCCCGGCGCGACGTCAAGTATCCGAACAACAGGAGGGGGCAGCAGCGGATGCGCCCTTTGAGCTACATAGCACTGACCGGCAGCCTCGGCGCCGGTTTCAAGGAGAGCTCGCTCGAACGCGGACTCAGCAGGCCGCTTGACTTCATCGCGGCCGACTCCGGCTCCACCGACGGAGGTCCGTTCTATCTGGGCACCGGAGACTGGATCTGGGCGCGCCAGGCCTACGAGCGCGATCTGCGGCTCGGCCTGCTCGGAGCCTGGCGTAAGGGGGTACCGCTCATCATCGGCTCGTGCGGCGGTGGAGGTGGCGACGCGGCGGTCGACGGCTACGTCGAGATGGTCCGCGAGATCGCCCGCGAGGCCCAGCTCTCGGTGCGCGTCGCGACCATCCACTGCGAACCCGATCGCGCCTGGCTCGCCGGCAAGTACCGCGCCGGCGACCTGCGCGCATTGCGTGGCGCGCCAGATGTCGACGAGTCGACCTTCACGCAACCGGGTCACATCGTCGCCATGGCCGGAGCGGAACCCATTGCCGAGGCGCTCGACGCCGGGGCGGACGTCGTCCTGGCCGGCCGAGCGAGCGATGCGGCTCTGTATGCGGCGATTCCGCTGGCCCGCGGCTTCGATCCTGGGCCGGTCTGGAATGCCGCGAAGATAGCCGAGTGCGGCTCCGCGGCGGCAGAGAACCGCTCCGGGCAGGACTGCCTTGCCTGCACGTTCGACGACGAAGGCTTCATCCTCGAGCCGCTCGACCCGGCGCTCCGATGTACCCCGCGCAGCGTCGCGGCGCACACGTTGTACGAGACGGCCGATCCGTACCGGCTCGTTCAGCCTTCCGGGACCTTGGACGCGAGGGAGGCGCGATACATCGCGCTCGACGAGCGTCGCGTGCGGGTTGTCGGCGGCACCTTCACGCCGGCCGAGGAGTACACCGCGAAGCTGGAGGGCGCCGCCCCTGTCGGGTACCTGTCGTCGTTCTGGGGCTCGACCCGTGACCCGATAATCCTCTCACAGCTGGACACCTGGATCGCCTCGCTCACCAGTCACACGCGTGACCGGCTTGCCGGAACGTTCGGTGACAGCGGATACGACCTTCGCGTCAGTGTCTACGGGGCCAACGGGACCACCGGCGAGCCGACGGAGACGGTGCCGCGCGAGGCGGTCCTATCGTTCGACGTGCTCGCGGACACCCAGGAGGCTGCCTCAGCCATGGCCCGAGCTGCCTACCATGTTGCGCTGCATTGGCCGGTCAAGGAATGGAGCGGCTCCATCACCACCTTCGCCCACCGCTACAGCAGGCCAGTGATCGATCGGGGGCCGGTCTATCGCTTCACTCTGAATCACACCGTCGTACTGGACGAGCCCGAGCGCCGGTCGGTGTTCCGGGTGGATCTGCAGGACGTCAAATGACCGCGCCCACGCCTCCGGCCACCAGCGCCGGGCTCGAGAACATCCGACGGTACTTCCGGCTCATTCGCAGCAAGGACGCCGGGCCGTTCATGCTGACGCTCGACCTGTTCTTCGCCGATGCCTCCACGCATCAGGCGTTCCGAGAGTCCGGAGCGCTCAACGTGGGGCATATCGCGGCCCTCTACCGGGTCGATCCCGATGAGGTCGACATCTACGACATGGACGAGATCGCGGCCATGAAGATCAGCTTCCCGCGGCCGATACCGAGCGGCGAGTTCGGAGACACCGACATCACCGGCGGTCAGCAATACGCGGTCCTGGTCGAGTTCCTCGCCGGCCTGGAATACGGTCCCAACGGACCTTTGCCAGCGACGCTCCGGCCGCCCCAAGGAGTGGCATGAGCTTCTCCCTGCCCGAGCCGATGGTCGAGCTGCAAGCTGTGGTCCGGCAGCTGGCGCAGGACAAGGTCCGGCCACGAGCCCGCGAGATCGACGAGTCGGGGCAGTACCCGCAGGACCTCTTCGAGCTCTTTCGAAGCACCGACCTGCTCGGGCTGGGCCTGCCGCCGGAGCTCGGCGGTTCGGGTGCCGGTGTGCTCGGGCTCACCGTGGCGGTCGAGGAGGTGGCGAAGTACTCGCAGGCGGCAGCCCTGATGTTGCTGCTGACCCGGCTGCCACTCGGGCCTGTTCTCATCGCGGGCTCGCCGGACCTGCAGCGGCGCTACGCGCCTTCGATCGCCGACGGTTCGCGGCGCGCGGCCTTCGGGCTCTCCGAGCCGCAGGCGGGCAGTGACGTCATGGGCATGCGCACCCATGCGCTCCCGCACCCGAAGAAGGAAGGCAGCTGGCTCCTGAGCGGGCTCAAGTGCTGGATGTCCGGCGTGCGCGAGGCCGACTGGTATCTGGTCTTCGCCAAGACGGGCGAGCCGAATGCGGCGGGTCGCGCACCGATCACCGCGTTCGTGGTCGAACGAGCGTGGAACGGGGTGAGCGTCGGGCGGACCGATCGCAAGATGGGGGTTCGCGGGGTCGACACCGGTGAGCTCGTGCTCGAGAACGTCGAGGTGCCGCCGGAGAACGTCGTCGGCGAGGTCGGCGGATTCCGCCTGGCAATGCTCGGGCTCAATACGATGCGACCGGTCGTCGCCGCGCGTGGTCTGGGGCTCGCTGAAGCGGCTTTGATGCATGCGACCGACTACGTTCGGCGGCGCGAGGCCTTTGGCGGGACCATAGCCGATTTCCAGGGAATCCAGTGGGAGATAGCGCGTTGCGCGGTCGACATCGAAGCGGCCCGGCTGCTCACCTACCGCGCGGCCGTCCTCGTCGACGAAGGCCGGTTCGACCGTGAAAGCGTGCCCCTGCTCTCGATGGCGAAATACGCCGCGAGCGAACTCGCCGTGCGGGCGTCAGGCCTTGCCGTGCAACTGCTCGGAGCGGCCGGCTACATGGCTGACAGCCCGACGGAGTTGTGGTACCGCGACGCGCGCCAGCTGACGATCGTGGAGGGCACTAGCCAGGTGCAGCTCGGGCTGATCGGACGGGGCGTGCTTTCCGGGCATCTCTGGTGGGATTGACTTCTCCAGAATGATTGCAATGCTTGACATAGATGCCTGACGCTTCTAGCGTCAGCTCCGATCTGCTGGCCACGCAGGACGGGCATCACGCGCTGCCCGTCGGCTCTATAGGTTCCGGCTATCCACGCCAAAATGCTCTGCAGGAGGAAGCGATGACGTCGACCCTCACGGCGGCCCAGATTCGCAAGGAGCTGGGCTACCCGATCGTCGATGCCGACGGTCATTTCATGGAGCTTGGCCCGCTCGTGAACGACGAGGTGGTGTCCTACCTCGAGGAGGCCGGCGGTTCCGGACTGCGCGAGAAGTTCCTCGCGGGAGCGGCGAAGATGCTCGACACCGCTGTCTTCCCCGCTGACCGGACAACCCAGGCCGTCCAGCGGTCCTGGAGCGCCATGCCCTCGTGGTGGGGCAACCCGGTGGCCGACAGCCGCGATCGTGCGACGGCACACCTGCCGAAGCTGATGTACGAGCGGCTCGACGAGTTCGGGATCGACTACATGCTCGCCTACCCCTCGTGGTCGCTCGGGTTGCTGGATACCCGCGACAACGATCTGCGGGCTCCCGTGCTGCGCGCGGTGAACCGCTACGTCTCGAGGTTGTTCACGCCGTACGCGGACCGACTCACCTCCGCGGCGCTCATCCCGATGGCGAACCCGGGCGAGGCGGTGGCGGAGCTGCGCTACGCCGTCCAGGAACTCGGGTTCAAGTCCGTGGTCATAGCCGGCCATGCCACGCGCAAGCTCACGGACGATCCGAGCGATCAGGCTTACCGGCTCGACACGTTCGGCATCGACAGCCCGTACGACTACGACCCTTTCTGGGCCGCGTGCCTGGAGCTCGGCGTCACCCCGGTGACCCACAGCAGCCTGCAGGCCCACCGGGTCACGCGTTCGGCGACCAACTACGTTTTCAACCACATCGGGGGCCTCGCTGCGAGCCACTACGAGCTGTGCAAGTCGCTCGTCATGGGCGGCGTGTTCACACGGTTCCCGCAGTTTCGTATCGGATTCCTCGAGGGAGGCGTCGCCTGGGCGGTCAGCTTGCTCGCGGACCTCATCGGCCATTGGGACAAGCGCAATGCCCAGGCCATCGGAGACCTCGACCCGGCCATCTTGGACGTCGACGCCGTCATGGCGACCCTTCAGCAGTACGGCGACGAGCCGGTGCTCGGCCAACTGGACCGGATCCGCGAGCATTTCTCGCGCACGCCCGGTCGTCCCGACAATCTCGACGAGTTCTCTGCGGCCGGCTTCACGACGGTCGACGAGATCATCTCCGTCTTCTGTGACCGCATGTTCTTCGGCTGCGAGGCAGATGACCCGCTCGTCGGCTGGGGTACCGGAACGAGGATCAAACACCGGCCGGTGAAGCTACGCCCGATCCTCGGGACCGACATCTCGCACTGGGACGCGCCGGTGATGAACGAGGTCATCGTCGAAGCCTTCGAACTACTCGAGGACAAGGTCATCGACGAGAGCGAGTTCCGCGCCTTCGTGTTCGAGAACCCGGTGTCGCTGCACAAGTCGTCGAACAAGGACTTCTTCCTCGGGACGGTGTGCGAGCAGGCAGCCGCCTCGGTCTGAGGCAGAGGCGACCTCAGCGGGTCGGGGAATCCCAGGCGATGTCCGTGGCCCGTACCCGCGCACCACGCTTGCGAACGCTGTAGATCTCCGGGTCACGGACGTGCTCGCGGAACAGCTTCTCCGCCAGCTCGGACTCGCCGGCCGCGATCGCATTCGCGATGGCCCCATGCTCCTCGAGGCCCCTGCGCCGCAGGTCCGATCCCGGCGCCTCCTCGGCGTGGGTGACCCGGTATGTCCAGGCCTCGCTCTGGCGCGCCCAGAGCTCCTCCAGGGTTCCGGCGACGAGGATGAGCGCGTCGTTACCGCAGCCTCGGATGAGCTCGCCGTGGAACTGGCGAGCCCAGCGCTCCATCTCCACGGCATCATCGATGTGGGCTATCGAGTTCGCGATGGCAGTCCGAAGCGCGGGGACAACAGCCTTCTTGCGGTCCTTGCGTCGTGCGCACATGCCTGCGCACACGGTGGTCAGCTGCATCAGAGCCCCGGCGAGATCCTCGGTCCGGGTCTGGGACGCCTGCATGACGAGCCCGAGCATGTACGCGGCCGCATCGGGGTTGGGCCGGTGAACGATCGCCCCGCCGACGCTGCCGCGCCTGACGGTGATGAGGCTCTCGTTCTCGAGGATCCTCAGTGCTTCCCGTATAGAGGGCGGGCTCACGCTGAACTCCTGGACCAGCCGCTCCAGGGTGGGAAGGTCACCGCCGTCGGGCAAGGTCCCGTCGACGATGCGCTCCCGCAGATTCGCCGCCACCATCTCGGCCAGCCGAGGTTGACGCACTCGCACCCCCTAGCCCGCATCGCGCGCCCGGCCGACGGCCGGCATCACCGCAATTATCGCATTGATTCTCCTGTCGCCCGCAGAATCCGCGTCCGTCGGTGCGGGAGTTGTGGCCCTTACGCGCAGCGCGCTGGGTGATGCGCCCCGGCCTTCGGTAGGCGCCGGCCGCATCCGTCCCCGGCACACGGGAGGGAGCGGTTGAGGAAATGGTTGCGAGAAGGGCCGCTCATAACGACAACAACCTGGCTGCTGTCGCGACCCAGCGCGCGGAATGTCGTTAGTTGCCGGTGAGGACGCCCGAGTAGTCGGCGGCAGGGAGCGTACGGGTCGCGCTCCGCCTCACCGCGCCCGTCACCGCCAGCTCGCCCGGCATGCCCTGCACGGTGTACATCGCCGTCCATACCGACGTCACGGAAAGCGGCCAGCCGTCGCTCGCGCTCCGGTAGGTGTGGCTGAGGTAATTGGTCGCGTCGGGTTCGTTGATGTCGTACGGACGCCCCGGGCTCGACGTCGTCAGAGACGTCCCGTCCCCGAAATCCCATTCCCAGCTGACGTCGGCGGTGATCGTGACCGTGGGGAAAGGCGCGACGTTGACCGTGAACGTGGTCTGCGCCGGCACATCCGCCGACACGATTTCCGGAAGGTTGACGACCGCATTGTCAGCCGGCGCAACCCGAAGCTTGGGCGCCGGCAGCGGGATTCGCTGGAAGTAATCGTCGACGGTCGCCTGCAATTGGGCGGGATCGAACGCAAGCTGCTGCGCCGCGGTCAAACACTCTGGCGGCCCCTGGAGCGTCCACGCCCCTGGCGGATTCACCGTCCGAAAGGTGACCCACACGGCCGTCTCGTTTCCCTGGCAGCCCACTGAATCCGCCAGCTTCTGGGCCGTCGCGCTATGGCACACGCTGTCGCACACGGGCGCGTAGTCGTACTGGATCAGCGGGCCCGTTGCCTGCACGTCCGGTCGACGCCCCGGCATTTGGGATGTCAGCGACCAGACATCGACGTGCGTGAAGAGCCCGTGGTCGTAGGTACCCACCGAACCGCCGATGACACAGAGACCCCACAGTTGAAGCCGATCGCGTGCCGCCTGAGCGGGCACGCTCACGAGCTGCAGCAGCGAAGATCACGAAGGCCAGAAGCGCACGCCGCATGCTAGGTCACCTGCTTGAATCTGATGTCTGAGATGGACCCAATGGTCCTAGCTGTCTGCGCAGGTCGATCGCGTAGAACCCGCTGACGGGAGGGTCCACAACCGTCGGCTTGCCGGGAATCACGTGGCGGACGGCGGACATGTGAAACTGAGATTGCGGTCCGGGCGAATGAAGGTCCGTGGGCTCCGTAAGCCCATTTGAGGACCGTAGAACGCGACTCCTGTCGATTCGCCCTCCGGCCGTGTAGGTGCTGACGATCAGCTTCTCGGACCGAACGCAAATACACGTTGGCTGCCGATACGGCGCCAACCGCGACACGTCACCCGTCGCGTACGCCCGATCGAGCTCAGCAAAGTAGGCCTTCACGAAGGCGTACGCGCCGGCTTCGTCGGCCGCTGAAACGAACGGCGTAGCTGACACCCGCGGGGTCGGACTGGGCGTCGGGGTCGGGCTGGGCGTGACCGACCCACTGGCCGACGCCCTTACGGAAGCGCTGGGCGGCGGCGCGGCGGCTGCGGACGGCGGCGTCGAGGCGCAACCGGCCAGTCCCCCGGCGATGACGGTGAGCAACGTCGCAGCCCCGAAACACCGTCTCCACATCTCCACGACGGTAACTACGGGTAACCGTCGTGAGAGTTATCCACAGCCACTGTTTGCGTTGGCTATGTCACAGCCGGTGGCTACAAATGCCGCATCATGCGCGTATTGCCGAGCGTGTTGGGCTTCACCCGCTCGAGATCAAGGAACTCGGCGACACCTTCGTCGTAGGAGCGCATGAGCTCGGCGTACACCTCGGGGGTCACGCCCGCGTCCTCACCGATGGGCTCGAAGCCTGCCTCGGCGAAGAACTCGACGGCGAACGTCAGGCAGAACAGCCGTTGAACCCCAAGATCACGTCCGCGCCGGATGACCTCGTCCAGCAGCATCCGTCCGATACCCAGCCGGCGCGCGTGCGGCGACACCGCCACGGTGCGCACCTCGGCCAGGTCCTCCCACAGGACGTGAATGGCCGCGCATCCCACAACCTCGCCCCCATCGGATTCGGCGACCACGAATTCGGTCACGTCCTCGAAGAGGGTGACGGTCGCTTTCGACAGCAGGATGCGGTCGTCGGAGTAGAAGTCGACGAACGAGCGGATGGCCCAGACGTCTGCGGTGCGGGCGGGACGGATCGTGACCGGCGCGCTCATCCATCGATCTTGCCTGTCGCGCCAAGGCAGTGTGCCGCTCGCCAGGGCCGGCGCTGAAGCCGCGAGACACGCCGCCGAAGCTCGACTTCAAGACGCCTGGGAGCACGTCCTGGCCTTCGTCCACAGCCCGCCGAATCTCGCTGGCAAGGTGACTCGCCAGCCGCCAGGATCACCCCATGCGCATCGAGATCGTGGTCTTCGACGGCTTTGACGAGTTGGACGCCGTGCTTCCGTTCGAGGTGTTCCGCAACGCCGCTCTCGCGTCCGACTGGGACGTGGCGCTGGTCGGCGTGCACGGCGGCGGCGAGATCGTGGCCTCGCACGGCATGCGCCTGCAGGTCGACGCAGGGCTCGGCCGGCCCGATGCTGTCGTCATCCCGGGTGGGGGCTGGGCGACCCGGTCGCCCGCGGGGGCCTGGCGGCAGGTTCAGGACGGCTTCCTGCCCGAGCGATTGCGCGAGCTCGCGCCCGCCTGCACGTGGGTGGCATCGGTGTGCACGGGAGCGATGGTGCTCGCCGCCGCCGGGCTCACGAAGGGCAGGCCGGCCACCACCCACCACACGGCGCACGAGGAGCTACGCGCCAGCGGAGCAGAGTTGGTCGACGCGCGCGTGGTCGATGACGGGGATCTCGTCACGTGCGGCGGCGTCACGTCGGGCCTCGACATGGCGCTGTGGATGGTCGAGCGCGAGCTGGGCGCCGAGCTCGCCTCCCACATCGCTGATGAGATGGAGTGCACGCGCACTTCAGCCGTCTGGACACCTCCGGTCTAAGGCGGTCTAAGGCGCGATGTGGCGCCGCATCGTCACGGGAACTACCGTGGCGTGGGTCACGTCTGGTCCGGCCAACGGAGGCCGCATGGCACGCGCGGTGAGCGCCACGGCTCGGACGGTGTCGGTCGCCCGCGAAGCCTTCCTCGCGACGGGCCGGGTGCCGGGCGCGATCCGTGCCGAGGTCGCCCAGTCCTGGCGACGGTCGGCCGCCCTCGGGGTGATCGAGCGCGCGATGGCCCCGGTCGAGCTGACCGACGATTCCCTGCGCAGCTACCGCGAAAGCCACCCACTCGCGCTGGCGATGCCGGTCATCCGGCGGCTGCTCGTCGCGCACGCGCTCGAGGATGAGCTCCTCGTCGCGGTCGGCGATGCGAACGGACGCCTGCTCTGGGTCGAGGGGCAGGCCAGGCTGCGCCGCGAGGCCGAGCGCATGCATTTCGTCGAGGGCGCGCAATGGGACGAGGCACACGCGGGCACCAATGCTCCCGGCGTGGCGCTCGCCACCAGCCGGGCGGCTCGCATCTCGGCCGCCGAACACTTCCAGCAAGCGGTGCAGCGGTGGAGCTGCTCCGCGGTGCCCGTGTACGGCCCAAGCGGCGAGCAGCTCGGCGTCATCGACGTCACCGGCGACGACCGTGCCGCGCAGCCGACCATGCTCGCGCTCGTGCAGGCAACCGCCGCTGCGGTCGAGGCGGAGCTGCGGCTGCGATTCGCCCCCGCCACGGTCGGCGCGACCGTCAGCACCACAGCCGCCGCTTCGGGCCTGCACCTCGAGGTCCTCGGCCGCGACGAGGCCCGCCTCACCATCACGTCGGAGGCGATCGCGGCCAGCCCGCGCCACGGCGAGCTGCTCCTGATCCTGGCCGCCGAGCCGCAGGGGCTGTCCGCCGACGAGGTCGCCGTGCGCCTCGACGAGCGCCCGCTCGATCCGGTCACGGTGCGCGCGGAGCTCTCCCGGCTGCGCCGCATCGTCGGACCCGATCGGATCCAGTCGCGTCCGTACCGGTTGGCCGGAAAGATCACGACCGATGCGGCACGGGTGCGCCAGCTGCTCGACCGCGGCGCTCACCGCGCCGCGCTCCACGCGTACACCGGCCCGATCCTCCCGCGGTCCCAGGCTCCGGCGGTCGTGCGGATGCGCCGCGAGCTGCATGCGGAAGTCCGCAATGCCCTGCTCCGCCATCCCGACCCCGAACTCCTGCGCACCTGGACCGACGCCCCGGCCGGCCGCGACGACCTCGACGCCTGGCGGGTACTGCAGGCCTGCCTGCCGCCGGGCTCGGGTCGCGGCCAGCGCGCGAAGGTGCACGTCCGGCTGCTGGAGCGTGAGCTGCGCAGCTGACCAGCGCTGCAACCCCTTTGCAACGGTGAGCGCCCTACGGTCAGGCGACTCGCGAATGAGCCCGCCGTCTGCAAGGGAGCCCACCTGTGCCCGTCTTCGCCCGTCCTGGTCAGCCAGGATCGCCCGTCACGTACGCCAGCCGCTACGACAACATCATCGGCGGCGAGTACGTCGCGCCCGTCAAGGGCCAGTATTTCGAGAATCCCTCGCCCGTCACGGGCCAGGTCTTCACCGAGATCGCCCGCTCGACCGCCGAGGACGTCGAGCTCGCTCTCGACGCGGCCCACAAGGCGGCGCCGGCCTGGGGCAAGACGAGCGCGGCCGATCGGTCGGTGATCCTGAACAAGATCGCCGATCGCATGGAGGAGAACCTCCAACTGCTGGCGATCGCCGAGACGTGGGACAACGGCAAGCCCATCCGCGAGACGATGGCCGCTGATATCCCGCTGGCGATCGACCACTTCCGCTACTTCGCCGGCGCCGTCCGAGCCCAGGAAGGCTCACTGTCGGAGATCGACGAAGACACGGTGGCCTACCACTACCACGAGCCGCTCGGCGTCGTCGGACTGATCATCCCCTGGAACTTCCCCATCCTGATGGCGGTCTGGAAGCTCGCGCCCGCGTTGGCCGCGGGTAACGCCGTCATCCTCAAGCCCGCCGAGCAGACCCCCGCGTCTATCAACATCTGGTACGACCTGGTCAAGGACCTGTTGCCGCCGGGCGTGGTGAACATCGTGCAGGGATTCGGCGCCGAAGCCGGCAAGCCGCTGGCGAGCTCCGGCCGCGTCGCCAAGATCGCCTTCACCGGCGAGACGACGACCGGACGGCTGATCATGCAGTACGCCAGCCAGAACCTCATCCCGGTCACGCTGGAGCTCGGCGGCAAGAGCCCGAACATCTTCTTCAAAGACGTCTTGGACGCCAACGACGACTTCCAGGACAAGTGCCTCGAGGGCTTCACGATGTTCGCGCTCAACCAGGGCGAGGTCTGCACCTGCCCGAGCCGGTCGCTCATCGACCGTCGGATTTACGACGATTTCCTGTCCGCGGCCGTCATCCGCACCAAGGCCGTCAAGCAGGGCAACCCGCTCGACTCCGAGACCATGATCGGCGCGCAGGCCAGCAACGACCAGCTCGAGAAGATCCTGTCCTACTTCGACATCGGCCGTAAGGAAGGCGCCCGGGTCATCACCGGCGGCGAGCGGGCCGACCTCGGAGGCGACCTGTCCGGTGGCTACTACATCCACCCGACGATCTTCGAGGGCCAGAACAACATGCGGGTCTTCCAGGAGGAGATCTTCGGCCCGGTCGTCGCTGTCACCAGCTTCGACGGCTACGACGACGGCATCGAGAAGGCCAACGACACCCTGTACGGCCTCGGCGCCGGGGTCTGGAGTCGCGACGGGAGCACGGCCTACCGCGCCGGACGCGACATCAAGGCCGGCCGCGTCTGGACGAACTGCTACCACCTCTACCCGGCACACGCCGCGTTCGGTGGGTACAAGCAGTCGGGCGTCGGCCGCGAGAACCACAAGATGATGCTCGACCACTACCAGCAGACCAAGAACCTGCTGGTGAGCTACTCGCCGAAGCCCATGGGCTTCTTCTAGAGTTCGGGCAGGCGAGTTGAAGGAGGAGCAGTGGGCGAGGCCGTGGCACGGGTCGCCGCCACAGCGGCAGCCGTCGAGCTGCTGGCGACGCTAACCGATCGGCACGGCCCACTGCTCCTCCACCAGTCCGGCGGCTGCTGCGACGGATCGTCCCCGATGTGTTACGGCCGCGAGGAATTCATCGTCGGCGACCAGGACGTGTTCCTGGGACTGGTGGGCAGCCCCGACGCCCCGGTGCCGGTCTATATCGGCGGCCGGCAGTTCGAGTACTGGTCGCACACGCATCTGACGATCGATGTCGTTGCGGGCCGCGGCGCCGGGTTCAGCCTTGAGGCCCCCGAGGGTTTCCGGTTCCTCACACGCTCGCGCTTGTTCAGCGACGAGGAGGCCGACGCTCTCGAGGCGGCTGGGCCGGCGCCGCGCGGGGAGTGGCAAGCGGCTTGAAGCTGGCTCTACTCCTGCGCGGTATCAACGTCGGCGGCAACAACAAGATCGCTATGAGCGACCTCAAAGCGCTGCTCGCCGACCTCGGCTACGACGACGTCAAGACCATCCTCAACAGTGGCAACGCGGTCGTCGCCACCTCCGACTCTCCCGCCGAAGCCGAGTCCCGCGTCTCCGAGGCGATCGCGTCGACACTCGGCTTGAAGATCGACGTCATGGCCCGCATGCACGACGAGCTGGCGGCCGTGGTCGACGCCGATCCGCTGGGCTCGGTGGTCACCAACCCCTCGCACTACGCGGTGGCGTTCCTGCGCTCTGCCCCACCGGAAGGTGCGCTGGACGCGGTCGACCCCGAGACCTACGCCCCCGAATGCTGGAAGCTCGTCGGGCGCGAACTGTTCGTCTGGTACGCGAACGGCCAGGCCAAGACCAAGCTCGTCGGCGCCTTCTGGGAAAGGAACCTCAAGGTCGCCGCCACCGCCCGCAACTGGAACACCGTCCTGAAGCTGCGTGACCTGACCGCTCCCTAGCCCACGCCGCACCGAAGGCCCCTGCGGCTAGAGGTACTTGAGCAGGAAGTCCCGCATCGCCGTCGCGGCCTGCTCGAACGCGGCGCCGGAGTAGGGCACGAAGTGGTCGCCCTCGATGAGTTCGAGCTGCTTGGGCTCGCCGGCAATGTCGTACGCGATCAGCGCCATATCGGCAGGCGCTACGCGGTCACCCGTGGCGACGACCATCAGCAACGGGCGCGGAGCGATGAACGGCACCGCCACAGCGGGCACGAATTCCACTGCTCCTCCAAGACCCCGCAAGGTAAACGAGTTCTGCCACGCCGAGCCCGGCCCGCCGGTGCTTTCGAACCAGCGGGTCGACTCCGGCTGGGGCAAGAACGCCCGCGCACCGGGATCCGCACCGGAAGGAACGATGACCGGCATCGGCCCGATCGCCGGGTCGGTGGTGTCGGCGGGTCCGGTCCCGCTTTCGTCCTCCAGCGCCGAGCGCATGGTGGCAAATCGCGCCTCCAGCGGTGCCGACGGGTCAGCAAGCGCACCGGCGAACGGCACGTTGGCGATGACGGCCTTGACCCGCGCATCGACAGCGCCGACCACGAGCACCTCACCGCCGCTGAAGCTCGATCCCCAGACGGCCAGCCTTTGCGGATCGATACCCGGCTGCTTCGACAGCCAGCTGAGCGCGTAGCGGTAGTCGCGCGACTGGGCCCAGGGGTTGATCTCCTGCCGGGGCTCGCCGTCGCTGTCGCCGAGCCCGCGATGGTCGTAGACCAGGACCGCGAAGCCCGCCGCACGGAAGACCTCGGCGAATCCGGCAAGCCCCATGTGCCGGGTGGCCGAGAAGCCGTGCGCCATCACCACCGCGGGCGCCGCCCTACCGGCGCCCCCCTCCGGCAGGTACAGCCACCCGCGCAGGGTGACGCCTCCGAAGCCCGGAAATTCCACGTCGGTGTGCATGACAGCAGCATCCACCTACCGCGCGCGCAAGTTGTCCCAGGCCGCGAGTGCCGCCCCCCGTGCCCCCGCCATGTCCAGGTCGGGCACCTCCGCGAAGCGCGCCACCCGTAACTGTTCCTCGCGCAGCATCGTGTGCTCGGCCGTGAGGCCCACGAACCACGTGCGCATCTCCGGCGTCGTCTCCACCACCCCGCCGCCGATGAAGTACGCGTCGGGATCGGTCACGTTGGACACGATGGTGAACAGCCGTCCGAGGGCCATCGCCTGCTGCGTGAAGATGGCCCGGGCGAGCAGATCGCCGCGCTCGGCGTGACCGCGTACGAGCTTGGCCGCCGCCGCCGGGTCGAGTCCGGCCAGCTGGTGCCCGGGATAGCGGGTCAGCCAGTACGGCAGCAGGTTGCGCTGGATCGCCGACAGCGACGCGATGCTCTCGGCGTCCCCGACATTGCCGCAGTTGCAGGCGGGCAGCGGCTGGCCGTCACCGAGAATGCCCTCCAGCGGGATCCGAACGTGACCGAGCTCGCCCGCCATTCCCGCCGCGCCGCGTACCACGTGCCCGGACTCGACCAGACCCCCTCCGAGCCCGGTGCCGACGACGGCCGAGACCGACGACCGCCGCGCGGCATCCGCACCGAAGTGCACATGGTGCGCGTAGAGCGCGGCGGCGTTTCCGTCGTTGCTGTAGACGACCGGCAGGCCGAGCCGGGCCTCCAGCGCACCGCGGATGTCGAACCCGCGCCACTCCGGCATCGAGAAGTTGGTGGAGCCCTTCGAGGAGATGACGCCGTCGGCGCTCGCCGGGCCCGGCGTATCGAGCCCGACCCCGCGCACGGCCGAGACCGGTATCTCCGTCAGCGCGAGGACGCTGGTGAACGCCTCAGCAAGAGCCTCGACCGCGACCCCCGGACCGTCCAGCACCCGGCTCGGCATTTCCACCAGCTCGTCGACCAGAAAACGCCCTGCTGCGTCGAGCACGGTGGGCTTGTTGGCGTTGCCGCCATTGTCGAGCCCGACCACCACGTCCATGCGGCCAGGATTGCACCTTTACCCGGCAGGCGGCTCAGACCGGTTCGGGTACGCGATCTCCCGCAGTCGCGTCGCGCAGCGCCAAGGCAGCCTCCGGGCGCACCCGGGGCAGCATCAGCGCCGGGATGACGCACAGCACCGACAGCCCGACCGCCCACCAGAACGAATGCCCGAACGCGGACGCCACCTGACCTCGAGCCGCCTCCGGGATACCCGCCGTCCCGCCGAGGAGCCCGCCGGCGTGACCACCGCCGCCCACCGACGCGACGATCTGACGCTGCAGGATGACGGCGAGCACGGCCGTGCCGAGCGAGGCGCCGACCTGACGAACGATGTTGATGGTGGTGGTGGCCCGCGGCACCTCCGGGGGCTGCAACGTCTGGTAGCCCGCGCTCATCGCCGGCATCATCGACATGCCCAGCCCGAGCCCACGCACAAAGAGGGCGCCGGCGAGCAACACTTCGGACGTACCCGGGGTCACCTGCGTGTAGGCCATGGTGCCGATCACCACCACGACCACGCCGAGCGGTGCGACGCGGTAGGCCCCGACCCTGTCGGTGATCCGCCCCGAGATCGGCATCGCGATCATGGCGCCGATGCCCTGCGGGGCCATCAGCAAGCCCGCCGCCAGCGCGCTCTGCCCGCGCACCACCTGGTAGTACAGCGGCAGCAGGAACATGGCTCCGAATACGGTGCCGCTCAGCAAGAATCCGGTGACGCTGGCGGCCGTGAAGCCGCGATTGCGAAACAGCCGCAGATCGATCAGGGGAGCCGAAGCTCGCAGCGCGTGCCAGACGAACGCCGCCAGCAGACCGAAACCGGCTACCAGCCCCACGATGACCGGGGTGCCGGCGAACCCTCCGCTGCTGCCCGCCTCCGACAGCCCGTAGACGATGAGCGCGAGCGCGGGCGAAAGCAGCGACAGCCCGAGGATGTCGAGCTTGCCGGCCGTTCCCGTCGCGTCGGACTTCAGGGTGCGGGCGCTCAGCACGAGGGCGAGCAGCCCGATCGGGACGTTGACGTAGAAGATCCAGCGCCAGTCGAAGTTGTCGACCAGGATGCCGCCGATAGCCGGCCCGAGCACGGGGCCGAGGAGCATCGGGATACCCACGATGCTCATCACGCGACCCATGCGCTGCGGCCCCGCCGCCCGCGCCAGGATGGTCTGGCCGATCGGCAGGATCATCCCGCCGCCGAAGCCCTGCAGCGCCCGGAAGAAGATGAGGCTGCCGGCCGACCAGGCCATGCCGCACAGCGCAGAACCACCGATGAACAGGCTCAGGGAGATCAGGTACATCCGCTTGGCGCCGAAACGCTCGATCGACCAGCCGGAGAGCGGGATGACGATCGCGAGCGCGAGCAGGTAAGCCGTGCTGACCCACTGGATGGTCGACAGCGGCGAGTGGAACCTGCGGCCCAGGGTGTCGATGGCGACGTTGACGATCGTGGTGTCGAAGATCGACATGATCGTGCCGAGCACGACCACGATGGCCAGGCCGCGCAGCTCGGCATCGACGACGCGCTCGCGGTTCGGATCGCGCGCACGGCGACGGGACAACGGGCTGCCGAGGGCCACGCTCATTCCTCCCCAGGGATCACGAAGGTCCTATCGTGCGAAAATTCTTCACAAGAGTCAAGGATTTATTTGAGTCAAGTTCATAGTGTTGTTTTCACCACCATCGGCGTATCCTGACGCCGTGAATGTGACCGCTCCCGGCAGCGCCCTCCGTGAGGCGAGCGTCGTCGACGGGGTCGGCGGCGTCGGGCCCGATGCCCGGCGCGCGTGGCGGGCCGTGCAGGAGATCCAGTTGCACGGTGAAGGGCAAAACCGGTTGGCGCGAGCGTGCGAGCACCACGATCTCGCCCCGTCCAGCGTGAAGGCGCTGCTTCGGTTGTCCGGCTCCCGGCCCACCGCGATGCGTGAGCTCGCCGCCGCCTTCGCCTGCGATGCCTCCTACATCACGGCCGTGGTCGACGCGCTCGAGGAACGGGGTCTGGCCCGCCGCGAGCCTCACCCCACCGACCGGCGCGTGCGCACGGTCGTCCTCAGCCGGACCGGCCTGCGAGTGGCGGCGAGCGTGCTCGATCTCCTGAGCGAGCCTCCCCCGCGGTCGCTGTGCTCAGCGCCGACGAGCAGCGCCAGCTCGCCGATCTGCTCGACCGCGTTGCCGCCGCTGACGAGAAGCTCGCCGAGCGCCGCGCCGCTGGCTAGTCATTTTTCGTCACGCACCGTGACTGAAAATGTGACAAGATCCATAGGCTTGTCGTGGGAAGATCTGCTGGCATCTTTCGGTTGACGTCGGCGTGTCTGCAGAATGCGCAGACGTGCGCCGGGCGGTGCGGCTACTTTCTATGCAGCCTCACGGCAGGGCGCGGAGGAGGTGGAGATGAGAGGCCCGGAGCGTCGCCTCAGCACACTCTCCCACCGTTCCGAACCCGCGCCGCCGAGCGCATCCGGGCGCAGCTTAGAGCGCGCTGTGGGCGTTCGCATTCTCGTCATCCTGGCATTTGCCGTCGCTATTTATGGATGGCATCACAATCACCATCTCGGCCTCGCCGTCGGCCTGCTGATCGCCGCTCGCGCCGTCTGGCTCGGCCGCCCGTTGACCATCGGGCGTTTCCTGGCGTCGGGCGTGCTGCTGTTCATCGGCTTCGCCGCCGCGTACAGCGGCCACCAGTCCATCACCGCCGAGGCGGAGATCGCCGCCGGCGCCGTCGTCGGCCTTCCGCGGCGAGCTCCCGGCCCGGCGAGCGACGCCGAACGCATGCGGGTGCGCGCCATGGTGGACGCCACCTCCGGCGACACCCTGGCCCCGTTCGCGCTGCGCACCGACAAGTCCTACGCGTTCTCCCCTGACCGCACCGCAGCGCTCGCGTACAAGGTGCGCTTCGGGACGGCCGTCGCCTCGGGTGATCCGGTGGGCTCGCCGGCCGCGCGCAAAGCGGCGATCGACGCGTTCCTGGCCGAGAGCGAGCGCAACGGCTGGCGCACCACGGTGCTCGGCGCGAGCGAGGAGCTCACCGATCTGTGGCGCGAGCGCGGCATGCGCGGCCTGTGCATCGGCCGCGAGGTGGTGCTCGACGTCGCGACCTTCAGCATGACCGGGCGCCAGTTCCGCAACGTCCGGCAGGCCGTCGCCCGGGCCACCAACGCCGGCGTCACCACGGCCATCGTCCCCGAGCGCAGCCTCGATTCGCTCACCCGGACCGAGCTGATGAACGTCGCACGCGGAGCTCACAAGGGCGGCGGCTCGGAGCGCGGGTTCTCGATGATCCTCGACCACCTGCTCGACGGCACGCACTCCAACACCATGATCGCCTACGCGCGTAACGCCGACGGCCGGATCGTCGGCTTCCAGCGCTACGCGATGGCCGACCAGGGCCGCGAGCTCTCGCTCGACGTGCCCTACCGGGAGCCCGACGCGCCCAACGGGGTGGACGAGCGGCTCATCGCTGACGTGATGACCTGGGCGCGCGAGCGCTCGGCCATCCGGGTGTCGCTGGCCTTCGCCGCCTTCCCCGAGCTGTACGCGGCCAAGAAGCGCAACTTCGGGCAGAAGCTCGGCTTCCGGGCGGTGCATGAGCTCGACCGCTGGATCCGGCTCGAATCGCTCTACCGGTTCCTGCGCAAGTTCAACGCGTTCGGCAAGGGTCGCTACGTGATGCTGCGCCCCACTCAGGTCGCCTTCGTCCTGCTGTCAGCGCTCACGCTGGAGTTCGGTACGCGCGCGCCCAGCCCCCGGCCGCTGAACACGCTCGACCCGGCGTGCGAGCCCGACGCCGCGCCGAACCAAGCGCGCTAGCGCACTCCCCTGACGAGCCGGCCCGGACGGGCGCCGGTGTCGACCCCATTGCGACGCGTGACGGCACCGCTGACCATGGTGGCCACGTAGCCCGACGCGTCCTGCACCAGCCGGCGGCCACCGGCGGGAAGGTCGTACGCCATCCGCGGGGTGTGCAGGGTGAGGCGCTCGAAGTCGATGACGTTGAGGTCGGCCTTCTTGCCCGCCGCGAGCACGCCGCGGTCGGAAAGGCCGAAGAGCGCGGCCGTGTCGGCTGACTGCTTCTTCACGACGTACTCCAGCGGCAGGCCCTTGCCCCGGTAGCGGTCTCGCGCCCAGTGGGTGAGCAGGAAGGTCGGGTACGACGCGTCGCAGATCATCCCGCAGTGGGCGCCGCCGTCAGACAGCCCCGAGACGCCCGCCGGGTGCAGGAACATCTCGCGGATGGCGTCGTGGTTGGCCTCGGCGTAATTGAAGAACGGCAGCATGAGCATCGCCGTCGCCGGTCCGGCGCCGGCCGCCGCCTCGAGCATCAGGTCATACATCGCCTCGAGGACGCTGACCCCGCGATCCTCGGCGATGGCCGCGACGGTGCGCTCCCGGGTGGGCTCGTAGTCCGGCGGGTCGCCGATGGCGTAGATCCGGTCGGGCACGTTCTGGTACAGGTCCTTCAGGCCGTCGAACTGCTTGGTCGGGTCGACGGGCAGGTCGGTCTCGGCCAGGATCGCCGCCCTCACGGCGGGCTTCACGAGCTCGAGCGCCCGCTCCTGCGCAGAGAGGTGGGCCAGCGCTCGGTACGTCGGCCGATGGGTGAAAGCGTGGTTGCCGGCGAACCCTGTCAGCATCCCGAACGGCCTGGCAGCAACCTGCGGGTAGAGCCGGGCACCGGCCTCGAAGGCCGCCGCCGAGCTGTCCATGAGCTCGCGCCACAGGTGCGGCGCGGCGTCGACCTGGATCAGGGCGAAGGACACCGGCCGGTCGATCTCGGCAGACAGCCGGGTCATCCACTCCAGCTCGCGGGCCGGCGCGACGAGATCCTCGCCGGCCGAGCCGGTGGGGGCGAGCTCGAAGACGGCCTGACCGCCCCGGGCCATCGCCCGGCCGATGCCGAACAGCTCGTCCTCAGCGGCAAACGTGCCGGGTACCGGCTCGCCGTCCATCGCCCGGTGGGCGACCGTGCGAGAGGTCGAGAAGCCCAGTGCACCGGCCTCGATCGCCTCCTGGACGATGCGCTCCATTGCCGCGATGTCGTCGGGGGTCGCCGGCTGGTTACGCGCCCCGCGCTCGCCCATCGCGTACGTACGCACCGACCCGTGCGCCACCTGCACGCCGAAGTCGATCGCCAGCTCGCGGCGGCCGACCACGTCGAGGTACTGCGGGAAGGACTCCCACCCCCAGGTCATGCCCTCGGTAAGAGCCGTACCCGGAATGTCCTCCACGCCTTCCATGAGCGCGATCAGCGCGGCCTCGCTCCCGGGACGCACCGGAGCGAAGCCGACTCCGCAATTGCCGGAGACGACCGTGGTGACCCCATGCAGGCTGGACGGCTCCAGCAGCGGGTCCCAGGTGACCTGACCGTCGTAGTGGGTGTGGATGTCGACGAAGCCCGGGGTGACGATGCGGCCGGTGGCGTCGATGGTCTCCGCGGCCTCCGTCTCGATGCCCGTGCCGGAGGCGCTGCGCCGGACCTCGACGATCTTGCCGTCCTTGACGCCGATGTCAGCGCGGTACGGCTCCTCGCCCGTTCCGTCGACGACAAGTCCTCCGACAATCTTCGAGTCGAGCACCGGGCCTCCAAAGTGTCATGCAAACTGTCAGCGACTGCCACTTACCCTGTTGATTGGACCACGGCAACCACCGCTGGTCACGCTCGACTTGCGAACCGGCAGGTCGTAGCGTCGGCCTTTCGCACCGGTTTTCCCGGGAAATCAGCCAGGAGGACATCCCAGCATGGTCAGCACCCGAGCAGCGCTGCTCTACGCCCCCGGCGAGGACTACAAGATCGAAACGATCGAGATCGACCCGCCGGCCGCCGGCGAGGTGCTGATCCAGATGAAGGCGACCGGGCTCTGCCACTCCGACGAGCACGCGCGCACCGGCGACATGCCGCTGCCGCACTACCCCGTGATCTGCGGACACGAGGGCGCCGGCGAGGTGCTCGAGGTCGGCCCGGGCGTGACCAGCGTGGCGCCCGGTGACCACGTGGCGATGTCGTTCGTCCCGTCCTGCGGCATGTGCAAGTCGTGCCGCCGCAACAAGGCGTACCTCTGCGACCTCGGCGCCACCCTCTTCAACATCGGCATGCCGGACGGGCGCATCGCCCACCACATCGGTGACGTGACCGTCGCCCGCTACGCCCAGCTCGGCGCCTTCAGCGAGATCCAGCTGCTGTCCGAGGCGTCGGTCGTCAAGGTCGACTCCGACATCCCCTGGCAGGCGGTCGCCCTCACCTCGTGCGGCGTCGCGACCGGCTTCGGCTCGGCGGTGAACCGGGCGAACGTGCGGCCCGGCGACACCGTCGCGGTGCTCGGGATCGGCGGCATCGGGATCAACGCCATCCAGGGTGCGCGCGTCGCAGGTGCGCGCAGGATCATCGGCGTCGACCCGGTCGAGTTCAAGCGCGAGCAGGCCAAGCGCTTCGGGGCGACCCACGTCTTCGCCTCGCTCGAGGAGGCGGTGGCCGGCGTCGGGGAGCTCACGTGGGGCGAGATGTGCGACTCGGTGATCTGCACGTTCGGCGTCATGCGCGGTGAGCTCCTCGAGCCGGCGCTGACGCTGACCGCCAAGGGCGGCACCTGCGTCGTCACGTCCGTGGCGCCCATGATGCAGTCGCAGGCCGACCTGAACCTGTTCATGCTCGCGATGATGAACAAGCAGGTCAGCGGCAGCCTCTACGGCTCTGCCAACCCCCGGGTGGCGATTCCGCAGCTGCTGGACATGTACCGCGACGGCATCATCAAGATCGACGAGCTGATCACGAAGACGTACACCCTCGATCAGGTCAACGAGGGTTACGCCGACGTCGCGGCCGGCAAGGTGCTGCGCGGCGCGATCATCTTCTAACGCAGGCAGCCAGCTACTCCAAACGGGTTCTTCGACCGAAAACTTCGAGAAACGCACGCGCTCGACGTCCAAAACCGTGCGCAACCCCAAATTTTCGGTCGGCGAGCGCCCGGCCGCCCCTACTCGTCGGCGTAGGCCTCGATGGGCGGGCAGGTGCAGACCAGGTTGCGGTCACCGTAGGCGTTGTCGATGCGGCCCACCGGCGGCCAGTACTTGTCCTGGACATGCCTGCTGGCCATCCGTCCCCCGGCGACGGCGTGGCCCGGCCAGGCCGCCAGCGAGCGTGGGTACGCACGCGTCCACTCGTCAGCGGTGACGGTGTGGGCATCGTGCGGGGCGCCCCGCAGGACGCTGTCCGCCGCCGCGACCTCGCCGCGTTCGACGGCGGCGATCTCCGCCCGGATCCCGAGCATCGCGTCGCAGAACCGGTCGAGTTCGGCGAGCGACTCCGATTCGGTGGGCTCGACCATGAGCGTTCCCGCAACCGGGAACGACATGGTCGGCGCGTGGAAGCCGTAGTCGATGAGCCGCTTGGCGACGTCCTCGACCGTGATGCCGCTCGCGGCGGTGAGGGCGCGCAGGTCGAGGATGCACTCGTGGGCGACCAGCCCGCCGGCCCCCGAGTAGAGGACGGGATACGCCTCGCGCAGCCGGGCGGCCACGTAGTTCGCCGAGAGCACGGCCATCCCGGTCGCAGCGCGCAGCCCCGCGGCGCCCATCAGCCGGATGTAGGCCCAGGAGATGGGGAGCACCCCGGCCGAACCCCACGGCGCCGCGGCGACGGCACCGGGCGAGGTCGCCGGCCCCGCGCCCGGCACGACGGCCGACGCCGGCAGGAACGGCGCCAGGTGAGCCTTCACCCCGATCGGCCCCACGCCCGGCCCACCGCCGCCGTGCGGGATGCAGAACGTCTTGTGCAGGTTGAAATGCGAGACGTCAGCGCCGAGATCGCCCGGACGTGACACCCCCACCAGCGCGTTCAGGTTCGCGCCGTCCAGGTAGACCTGGCCGCCCGCCTCGTGCACCAGCGCGCACACCTCGCGCACGGTCGGCTCGTACACCCCGTGCGTCGACGGGTAAGTGATCATCAGCCCGGCGACGGTGCCCTCGTGCTTGGCCAGCACCGCGCGCAGGTCGTCGAGATCGATCGACCCGTCGGCAGCGGTCTTGACGACGGCCACCCGCAGCCCCGCGAGGCTGGCCGACGCCGCGTTGGTGCCGTGAGCGCTCGCGGGTACCAGCACGACGTCGCGCGCGTTCTCGCCGTGGGACTCGTGGTAGCGCCGGATCGCCAGCAACCCCGCGAACTCGCCCTGGGCGCCCGAGTTCGGCTGCACGCTCACCGCGTCGTAACCGGAGAGCTCGACCAGCCACGATTCGAGGTCGGCGATCAGCGCCCGGTAGCCGGCGGAGCGCTCGGCCGGGGCGAACGGGTGGACATCGGTGAACTCCCGCCAGGAGATCGGAGCCATCTCCGTAGCCGCGTTCAGCTTCATCGTGCACGAGCCGAGCGGGATCATCGTGCGATCGAGCGCCAGGTCGCGGTCTGCGAGGCGGCGCAGGTAGCGCATCATCTCCGTCTCGGACCGGTAGGCGTGAAAGCGCTCGTGGGCCAGGAAGCCAGAGGTGCGGGCGAGCGCGGCAGGCAGCAGCGCGGCGGCCGGGCGGTCGGCGGCGCTCCCGTCGCCGCCCAGGATGGCCAGCAGGTCACGCACGACCGACGGGTCGCACGTCTCGTCGAGGGTGATCCCGACCGTGCGGGAGTCGGCCAGCAGCAGGTCGTAACCGCTGGCTGCGGCGGCGGCGATCACGTCGGCCGCCGGGCCCTCGGTGCGGATCCGGAGGGTGTCGAACCCACTGTCCCCCAGCACCTGGTGCGGGCTGGACGCGAGACCGGCGGCCAGCCGCGCGGTGAGTTCGGCGATTCGCGACGCGATGGCCCGCAGCCCGTCCGGGCCGTGCCACTGGGCGTAGAACGCGGCGACGACGGCGGGCAGCACCTGCGCGGTGCAGATGTTGCTGGTGGCCTTCTCGCGGCGGATGTGCTGCTCGCGGGTCTGCAGCGCGAGCCGCAGCGCCGGGCGTCCGGCACTGTCGATGCTGGTGCCGACGAGCCGGCCCGGAAGCTGACGCTGGTGAGCCTCGCGGACGGCCATGTAGGCCGCGTGCGGGCCGCCGAACCACAGCGGCAAACCGAAGCGCTGGGTGGTGCCGACGGCCACGTCGGCACCGGCCTCGCCGGGCGGGGTCAGCAGGGTGAGCGCGAGCAGGTCGGCGGCGACGACCAGCAGCGCGCCGGCGGCGTGCACCTTGGCGGCCAGCGGGGTGAGGTCGATGATCTGACCGGACGTGCCGGGGTACTGCGCGAGCACACCGAAGACGCCCGCCAGATCGAGGTTCGGGTCGGCGAGATCGGTCACGACGGCTTTGACGCCGGCCGCCGCCGCCCGCGTCGAGACGACATCGATCGTCTGGGGATGGCAGTCGGCGGCGATGACGAACGTCTCCGCTTCGCCGCGCACCACCCGGCGCGCGAAAGCCATCGCCTCGGCCGCGGCGGTGCCCTCGTCCAGCAGGCTGGCGTTGGCGACGTCGAGCGCGGTGAGGTCGGTGACCATCGTCTGGAAGGTCAGCAGCGCCTCGAGCCGGCCCTGGCTGATCTCGGGCTGGTATGGCGTGTACGCGGTGTACCAGGCTGGGTTTTCCAGCACGCCGCGCAGCAGCACGCTCGGGGTGAGCGCGGGCGCGTAGCCGGTGCCGATCAGCGGGCGCAGCAGCTGGTTGCGTCCCGCGAGTGCGCGCAGCTCGGCGAGCACCTCGGCTTCGGAGACGGCGTCCGGCAGCTGCGGGAGGTGCTCGCTGGCGATCCCCGCCGGCAACGCAGCGCCGAGCAGGCCTTCTAGGTCGTCGAAACCGAGCCGCCTGAGCATCGCGGCGGCCTCGGCGGAATCCGGGCCTATGTGTCGGTCGGTGAAGTGTCGGTCGGTGAACGGCCGGGCCATGACGCCTCCGGAGCGGATCTGCTGGACGCAGCGGGCGCCCACCGTCCCCCTCTGTGCGGCGGCCGTGCGCCTTCAGAGGTGTCACCGGAAGCTGCGGTCCGTTTGCCTGAGAGTTTCCGGGGAGGTTGCCCCTTCGGCGCCCCGATGCCCAGCGGTTGCCCGTCGGTATCGGGGTCTCTCCCGCAGCGTCGAGTCAACGGTAGGCAGGCACCACAGGCAGGGTCAAGCTGGCGCGCGCTAGGTCACTTCGCGTTTACCCGAGTACCGCTTCCTCGAGCTCCTCCGGCACCGACATGAACGGCTGTGCCCCACGCTTCAGCAGCGCTCTCCACTGATGCGGGTCGTACGAACTCGGCGCGGTCGTCTTCACGAAATCCACCACGGCGCGGCTGAATTCGGCTGGGCGTTCGACGTGGACGAAGTGCCCGACGCCGGGCACGGTGACCAGCCGGGAATGCGGCATCGACTCGACCGCGGCGGTGGCGTGCGCGAACGGCAGGACGTTGTCGCCCTCACCCCAGATGACCAGGATCGGCATCCCCTGGGCGAGGTAGGCACGGTCGCGCATGGTGACAACCTGCCCGCGCCAGTCGATGACGTGGCTCAGCACGTGCAGGAATGCCGTCCGGGCGGCGCGCCCCCGGAAGCCCTCGATCACCTTGGCGATCTCACCGATGTCGGACGCGAGTGGCCCGGCGGGCAGCCGGCGGGCGAATTCCTCCACCATCCACACCGGCACCCGGCCCGGGATCGAATCGAGCGCCGCGAGCAGCGGCCGAGCGCCCGGCAGGGTGAGCGCGCGTAGTAGCGGGGTGACCTCGCGGCCCAGCCCGCCGCTGGCTTCCAGCACGACACGCTCGGTGTGCTCCGGGAACTGGTAGGCGAACTGCATCGCGACCCCACCGCCGAAGCTGTGGCCGACGACCGTGGCCCGCTCCATCCCGAGCACCCCGAGCAGGTCACGCATGCCGTTCGCGAAGCCGCCGATGCTGTAATCCGCCCGCGGTTTGGCGGAATCGCCGTGGCCCAGCATGTCGGGGGCGACGACGGTGAAGTGGCGGGCCAGGGCCGGCAACACCGGACGCCAGGTGTTGCGGTTGGACCCGATGCCGTGCAGGAGCAGGAGCGGCGGACCGTCGCCGGCGACGGTGAAGGCGCGGCGGTGGCCATGGACGATGACCGACGTTTCCTGGACCCGCATGTTCCTACGGTAGTCCTGTTCCGTTACCGAGCAGTAACAAAACGAGATAAATCTGACAACCCGTCAGGTCGGGTCAGGCGGGCGCGGCTTCCTGGATGCGGCTGATGGCGAACGTCCGCCGCTCGCCGCTCTGGTCGTCCAACCCGATCAGGAAACCGCCGCTGACCAGCGTCGGGTAGACGGTCCGGCGGCTGTGCCGGCCCTCCGCGTTGACGTAGGAGATCCAGACCGCCGACGACTGCGCCGCGGCCGCGCGCAGGAGGTTGGCGATCGCCTCGGGGGTGTCCACCGCGAGGCTGCCGTCAGGCTCGACGGTCCGCCGCGAGCGTCCCGGCCGGCGCAGGGAAGCCACCCGGCGCAGCATCGCGATCGTCTGGGTGACGTGGCTGTCCGGAAGCGCGGCGCCCGCCGACCAGCCGACGGCCTGGGTGCGCGCGGCGGCGACGGGCACCCGGCGCCCGCCGGACGACTCCAGGGTGATCGCGCCGCCGCGGCCGGCATCACCGGCCGGCGCGTACCCGGCGGCGCGCAGCACCGAGAGGATCTGCGCCGGCTCGAGCGGGCTCACGGCGACCGTCGGGGCCACCAGGACGAGGGCCGCGGATGCGGTGCGCCGGTTCGCGACGACCTCGGCGAGCAGCGCCGGGTCGTCCGAGCGCAGGTAGCCGGCCGCCGACCCGGCACGCAGCCGTCCGTGGCGGCGGGCGATGTCGTCGATCAGGTAGGTCAGGCCCTGCGGAACGGTGCCGCGCGCGAGGCCCTCGATCAGCTGGTGCAGCTCCACGGCCGTGCGACCGGCGTCGAACGCCCGGCGCAGGCTCGCTTCGGAGAACCGGTAGACGGTGGCGGCGCCGGCCGATTCCACGTCGGCAAGCAGCCCGAGCTCGCGGGCGATGTGCGGCAGCAGCGGGCCGGGCGCGACGGCGGTCAGGTCGGCCTGGATCAGGACATGCTCGATCGGCGCCGGCAGGGCGGGCGCGAGCGCCCGGGCCAGGTCCTCGCGGTAGGCACGCGCCGCCGCCTCCTCGCCCGAGCGGGCGGCTGCCGCATGCGGGGAGTCGAGCAGAACCCGGCCGGCGGTCGTGAGCGCCCCGCGTCCGGTCACCCCGAGCAGCTGGGCTTCAGCGAGCGTCCAGGCGCAGACCTGATCGATGTACCGCCCGCTGCGCGTCGGTACCCGCCAGCTGAGCCACGCGGGAAGGCGATCGAGGTCGGGAGCATGGCCTTTGCCGGCAGCGGCCAGTGCGGCCAGGACGTCGCGGCGCAGCTCACCGGCGCCCGGGCGGACCATGTCGTACGTGAGCAGCGCCGCCGCTTTCGTACCGTCCTCGTGCACCGCGAGGCCGGGAAGCTGGTCCATCCCACACCACGCCGACGCGAGCAATGCCCAGCGTTCGGCCATCGGGGCGTCACGCCAGCGGTCGTAGCGCTCGGTCGGCACCATGACCGGATCCACCCCGGCGGTCCGACCCACCAGCGAGGCCGCACTGACCGTCTGCACGACCAAGGCGATGACCTGCTGCTCCACCCCCAGGGCTTTCGCGGCAGCCCGGAGCTCGCGTACCGGAAGTCCTCCGGCACGGGTCAAGGCGGGCGGGGCTGCGTCCCAGCGCTCGATCAGCGCCTCGAACATGCGCAGCGCCTCGAGCGCCGCCGCCGCCCCTCCGGCGTCGACCTCCTTGGCCGCCATCGCGCGGCCGGCGATCGCTGGCGGGTGGGGTGACAGGGTGCCGGCAGGCCGGTCACCGCGCAGCGCCAACCCGACCTCGCGCGGCAGCTCGACCACATCGGAGGCGATCGCGATCAGCAAGCCGCGGGCGAGCAGCCGCTCGATCCCGGTCTCCGCCTCCTCCAGACCGACGAACCGCAGCCGGCCCTCGACCTCGCCCACCGGCGGGCCGGACGCGAGCTGCTCGAGGATCGCGCGCTGTCCATCCGGGAGCTCGTCGAGCAGGACGGCGACGGCTTCGGGGTCGGCGAACAGCGCGATCAGCGCGTTCGTTGCCGTCATGTCGGACGCCGGCCCGAGATCCCCGAGATCCCGCCGCATCTGCGCCCGCACGTTCTGCGGCACCTCGGAGAGCAGCCTCGCGAACGGCCGTCCCAGTCCGAGCGGATAGTCGCCCACCGCGGAGCGCACACCCTTGACGACCGTCAGCCGCCCGTCGCCGTCGCGCCAGGCCAGGCCGAGCGTCACGGCGATCCCGCTGGCACGCCGGATGTCAGCCGGCGGGACCTGGCAGAACCGCGCCAGCTCGTCCTCGTCGCCGGAGGCCACCACCAGGGCCTCCAGCACGTCCAGCACGAACTGGTCGACCGTCTCGGCCACCCGGGAGACGCTGTGCTGGGACGAGAGGCGACCGGCGAGGACGTCGAAGTCGGCGGGCGGCGGGACCGCGGCGTCGGGTCGCTGGCGCAGCAGGGCGGCGAGGTCGTCGTCGGCCATGGCCGCGAGCGCCTCGGCGAACGACGACGGCGAACGCTCAGCCGCTGTATCGCCAGCCGGTTCGCTCATCCCGTCAAGGCTAGTCGCGTCGGGCCCGGGCTCGCCTGCTCGTACGCTGAGGCCGTGACGGCTGATCGCGCGCTCGCCGAGCGGTTGCAGGCGCTGGAGCGGCAGCTGCAGGAGCTCGGTTCGGTCCTGGTGGCGTTCTCCGGGGGCGCCGATTCCGCATTCCTGCTGGCGGCGGCGTTGCGCGCGCTGGGTCCGGCGCGCGTGGCGGCGGCCACGGCGGTGTCACCGTCGCTGCCCGAGGTGGAACGCGCCGCGGCAGCCGATTTCTCGGCCGGTCTGGGGGTGCGGCAGGTTTTCGTGGGTACGCGCGAGATGGACCGGGCCGGCTATCGCGCGAACGCCGGCGACCGTTGCTATTTCTGCAAGGCCGAGCTGCTCGACGTCGTCGGGCCCGTTGCCGCCCGCCTTGGCCTGGCCCACGTCGCCACGGGGACGAACGCCGACGATGCCGTCGCCGGTTTCCGCCCCGGGATCCGGGCGGCGCAGGAGCGCGGCGCGGTCACCCCGCTGCGGGACGCCGAGCTCACCAAGGCGCAGGTGCGGGCGGCGAGCCGGGAATGGGGGCTGGTGACGGCCGACAAGCCCGCCGCCGCGTGCCTTTCCAGCCGGATCGCGTACGGAATCACCATCACCCCGCAGCGGCTGGCGCGGGTCGAGGCCGCGGAGGCCGGCTTGCGTACCGCCCTCATCGGCGCCGGTCTGGGGGTGCAGGATCTGCGGGTACGCGACCTCGGCGACGTCGCCCGGGTCGAGGTCGATGCCGACCGGGTGCCGGCGCTCGCCGCCCGCCCCGATCTGCTCGCGGCCGTGACGGGGTTCGACCGGGTCGAGGTCGATCCCCGCGGCTTTCGCAGTGGCGCCATGAACGAGCTGCTCACCGACCCCGCCCGTTACCGCACCGCCCACCGCACGCGGGATGACGGGGCGGGTGGCCCCGTGTGTGGAGCTCTCTTAGGTCCCGTGCGCCCGGCTGAGGGGTACTAACCCGGGCACGACCTGCCCTTGGCGAATATCGTGTCCCGAAACCGCTCCCCCCGCGGCCCTTCGGTCGCCGGGCATGCCGCTCGAGGAAATTAGGTCTACGGTGCCCACCGGTCGCGTCAAATGGTTCGATCCTGAAAGAGGCTTCGGCTTTCTGAGCCGAGACGACGGCGGAGACGTCTTCGTCCACAAGGCCGCGCTGCCCGCGGGAACGACCGCGCTCAAGCCCGGCGAGAAGGTCGAGTTCGGAGTGGCCGAAGGCCGCCGCGGCGAGCAGGCGCTCTCGGTGCAGCTGCTGAGCGCTCCCCCGCGGCTCGCCACCACGCCGCGGCGCGACCCGCAGGAGCTGCACGGGATGATCGAAGACATGATCCAGCTGCTCGATACGGTGCAGCTCGATCTGCGCCGCGGCAAGCACCCCGACAAGCGGGTGGCGCACAAGGTCGCCAAGGTCGTACACGCCGTCGCCGACGAGCTCGAGACCTGATCGCGGCGCGCAGGCCGGCGCTCTAAAAGTAGTCGAGCAGTTGCGCGGCTGACTTGGGACGGATCAGTTCCAGGCCGTTGATGGACGCGTCCGGGCCGTGCAGCAGCCCGGCCTCCGAGAGCATGGCCGGCGTAGCGATCCCGCAGTAGAGCATCGCGAAGCCGGCGACGTGCAGCCGGAGCTCGGGATGGGTCCCGGTGCGTACGAGCTCGCCATAACCGTCGGCGACGTCGAACTGCCAGGCTCCGTCGTTCCACGAGGCGACCGGGTCGTGCAGGTGAAACGTGACGCGCCCGCGCCGGCTCAGCGGCCAGCCGCGGCAGCTGAGCGCCCGCGCGACGTCGACGGGGCGGTGCATCCAGGGCCGCGCGTCGAACTTGGCGCCTGCCTCCCACGGCAGCAGCGGGGTGATCGGGTCGAACTCGAGCGGGCGCAGCCGCACGGTCGGGATCACGCTGCGCCAGCCGGCCAGTACCGCCAGCAGCTCACGTGCAGCGTCGGTCGTCACGGCCAGCAGGTCGGGCACGTCCAGCACGGCTTGATCGCGGTAGCCGGTGCCCCGCGTCCAGCAGGCGTAGCCGACGAGCGTGTCGCCGTCGAACGCCAGCGTCATGCCGTCGATCCCTTTCGGCCAGCTCGTCTCCGCGAACGCGGCGCCGCTTCGGGTGAGCAGTCCTTCGCGCGGACGGGCCACCCGGTTGTAGAGCTCGCAGACCGCGGGCTGATCGGCGCCGTGCGGATCGGCCGGCCGGATGGTCAGCGTGCGGGCACCGTTCCGCTTCAGCGCCGGCACGGTCGCCAGCAGCGCGGTGGGCAGCTCCATGGTGCGTAGCCGACCGGCGACGCCCCACCCGCTCGCGCTGTAGACCGCGGCGGCCGTCGGGTACAGCGCGCTGACGGCGGCGCCCCGCTCGTACGCACCTTCCAGCACCGTCTCGAGCATGGCGCGGGCGGTACCGGTGCCGCGAGCCTCGGGAAGGACGGCGACCGCCGAGATGTCGGCCGCAGCTACCCTCCGCCCGCCCCACCACTGCTCGTGGCAGACGTCGTGGATGGTGCCGGTCAGGCGCCCGGCACCGTCGAAGGCGCCGTACACGATCCGGCCATCCGGAAGGTTCGACGCGTCCGGCAGCGTGCTCGGGTCGCCGCTCTGAAACCCGAACGCCACCTTCGTCAGCTTCCAGCTGGCAGCGAGCTCGTCTCCCACGTCCAGCTGGCGTACCGAGATCCCGGACACCCCGGCTAGCTCGCGCTCATCGCAGCGGCCCGGTCAGCGCGCCGGTGAGACCGGCCGCTGCCGCCCGATCGAGCAGGCCGGCGATGGCTGCGTAGCCCTCGTCACCGAGATCGGCGGTGAACGCGTTGACGTACAGCGCGATGTGCTTGTCGACGACGTCCGGCGCCATCTCCTGTGAATGCTCGAGGACGTACGCGCGAGATGCGGCCGGATCGGCCCACGCCGCCTCGACGCTCGCGCGGATCACGCCGGCGAGCCGGGCGAGCTCGGCGGCCCCGAAGCTGCGCCGCGCCAGGATGGCACCGAGCGGGATCGGCAGCCCCGTATCGCCTTCCCACCAGTCGCCGAGGTCGACGACCGCCGAAAGGCCGTAGGAGGGATACGTGAACCGGGACTCGTGGATGATCAGCCCGGCGTCGACCGACCCCTCGGCGACCGCCGGCATGATCTTGTCGAACGGGAGCACCTCGATCGAGGCGACCCCCTGGTCCTGTGCCCAGAGCCGGAAGAGCAGGTACGCGGTGGTCTGCCGGCCGGGTATCGCGACCCGGGCGCCGGCCAGCGAATCGCGGCCGGCCGTCACGACGAGGGGTCCGCAGCCGCGGCCCAGCGCGCCGCCGGACGGCAGCAGCGCGTAATCCGCGAGCAGCGGCGGCAGCGCGGCATAGGAGACCTTGATGACGTCACCACGCCCGCTCGCCGCCCACCCGTTCAGCACGTCGATGTCGGCGTAGGAGACGGTGACCGGCGGGCCGGCCGGGATCAGCCCGGCGACCCAGGCATGGAAGGCGAACGTGTCGTTCGGGCACGGCGAGAACGCCAGCTCCAGCGGATCGGTCATGACAGCACCCCCGGCAGCTCGCGCGCGGCGCCGCGCAAGGCGGCGAGCGCGGTTCGAATATCCCAGGCCGCTGGGCGGCGCAGCCCCACCTCGTTGGAGATCGCCCGCAGCTCCGCGACGGGCACCCCGTGTCGTGACGCAGCTTCAGCCACCCCGAACCCCTCCATCGCCTCTGCGTAACCCCCGCGCGCGGCCAGCTCGGCGGCCCTCGCCTCGCTGCCGGTGACCGTCGACACCGTCAGTACCGGCCCTCTCCGCGCGCCCCGGATCGCGAGCGGTGCCGCTGGCACCTCGCCGCTTCCAAAACCCAACGCCTCAAGGGTCAGGAAACCATCCGGTGATTCGGCGCCCAGATCCGCGGCGACGATCAGGGTGGCCTCCACCAGCTCGCCCGGTGCCGCCCGGCCCCGGAAACCGCCGGCGATACCGGCGCTGACGGCCAGCTCGTAGCCCCCCGGAGCCAGGCTCAGAGCGGTCGCCGCGGCCGAAGCCGCAGCCGCCGGTCCCACCCCGCCCGCGACGACCGTCGCGCCCCGGCGCCGCACCGCTTCGTAGGGACCGACCAGCACACGTTCCGCGGCACCGAGCCCCTCAGCTACGGCGTCACGCTCGGCGTTCACCGCCGTCACGATCAGCAGGCCGCCCACCCCCGGTGCCGCGCTGGAGGTCACTGCAGGGTCGGCTGGAGCGTGAACGCCCACAGCCCGGTCGGCGTGCTGCCGGTGCCCTGCTCGGAAACGACCACGTCGGTGGCCGCGCTGCCGACGTTGAAGGAGAAATGCTGCTGGCCGTGAAAGACCGGCGAGTTCAGGGTGCTGCTGCTCGACGTGCCACTCGTGATGTGGACCGACCAGCCTTTGGACGCGAGCGCGCGGTCGACATCGATTCCCACCAAGGCGCCGGGGTGGACCGCGAGCACCTTCACTGACTGCGAGCCGGTGACCCGCTTGCCATCGCGGATGTAGAGAGTGGCCGACGATCGAACGACCCGGGAACCCGACTGCAGGGTGACCCCGGGCGTCGGCTGTTGGCAGCCGGCGAGCACGGCCAGCGCGATGAGCACGGCCAGCACGCCCCACCCACGCTGCCGACGCACGCCTTCACCGTAACGCCAGGAGCCCACCCGGCTGGACCGGCCTACTGGGACAGCCCGCCCATGCCCTCGAGGTGCTGCCGGGCCATCCGGCCGCCCCGATCCGACTGGCGGTAGAGGCGCGCGCGGCGCAGCGAGGCCGATTCGGTGACGAGGGCAACGATGACGAACGCTGCGCCGAAGGTGAAACCGAGCCAGCCCGGCATCGGCAGCAGCCCGAACGCGCCGCCGACCACCCAGGAGAGCTGGAGCGCCGTCTCGGAACGGGCGAAAGCCGAATTGCGGGTGTCCTCGGCGATGTCGCGCTGGATGACGGCGTCGAGGCCGAGCTTGCTCATCGATCCCGACATCGTCGTGACGAGCGCGGCGAGCATCGCCGTCACGATGCTGTAGAGGAGAGCGCCGGCCAGGCACGCGGCCGTGGCGCACAGCAGCCCGAGGACCAGCAAGAATTCCGGCTTCGACTGCTTCAAACGGCCGCCGATGAAGACGCCGACGGCGCTGCCGACGGCCGCCGCCAGACCCAGGATCGCGATCCCGGACAGGCCGAGCCCGTCCTCCCGCGCCCGGAACGCCAGGAAGAGTGTGAGGAACCCGACAAGTGCCCGCAGGGCCGCTGCGCTGCGCAGAGCCGCCGGAAGCTCTCCGAGGATCCGGTGCACGCGGCTGCCGTTGTTGGGCGAAACCGCCGCCCTGCCGAGCGAAGGCGCCTTCTTCTCCCCCGCGGCGCTGTCGACGACGGCCGGCAGGCCCCAGGCCAGGAACAGGCCGACGACGAAGACCGCGCCGCCGACCCGCAACATCCAGGGGTACCCGACGAGCTTGGCGATGCCGTAGCCGAGCGGCGCGACGACGAGGCCGGCGAGCACCCCCGTGAGGGTCACCCGGCTGTTGACCTTGACCAGGGTCGAGCCCTCGGGCAGCACCCGCGGCACCACTGCGCTCCGGGCGACCCCGAAGGCGCGGGAGAGCACCAGCAGCCCCAGGGCCAGCGGATACAGGTACAGCGAATTGATGTGGCGGGCGAGGGTGATCGCCAGGCCGGCGCGCGCCAGCATGGTGAGGCCGAGCGCGACCCGGCGACCGCTGGGGAAGCGGTCGAGCGCCGGACCGATGACCGGAGCCAGCAGCGCGAACGGCGCCATGGTGACCAGCAGGTAGAGCGCGACCTTCGTACGGGCCTCGCCGGGCTGGACCGACAGGAACTGCGAACCGGCGAGCGCCACCGTCATCAGCGCGTCTCCGGCGGAGCTGAAGAACGTGAGCTCCAGCAGCGGGGCCAGGCCGGACTGATCGGCGCCGCCCGAACGGGCGGCGCGGCGCATCCGGCCCACGCTGGCATCCAGCGTGCCGCGCACTCCCATGGACCCAGTCTCTCCTGCCCGCGCCCGTCGGGACGACTACTTCAGCTATCTGTGGACGGCCGTTTCGGGCACCATGTGATCGTGGCGACGTCTTTCCCGTGCAGTGTCCCTTCAAGCATGCGCCAACCCAAAGCGCTTGCGGGCGTCCGACAGCGGATTCATGGCTGCGAAAGCCGTTTGGCATGACCGCCGTACGAGCGCGCAGCAAAGCGGCCGATCCGGCCTGCGCCGCCGCGACCGAGCTGGCCTTCGACGCCGCCGTCGAGGAGGCCGGTTCGGCGGCCTTCGTCGGGGAGCCGCTCGGCATCTTCGGCGAGGACGATCGCCTGGTCGTGCACCGCTTCGCGTGCCGCCTGCCGGCCTACCGAGGCTGGTACTGGGCCGTGGTGCTCACCCGCGCCCCGCGCGCGAAGCTCGTCACGGTCGACGAGGTGGCACTGCTTCCCGGCGACGCGGCCTTGCTCGCCCCCAGCTGGGTTCCCTGGTCGGACCGCATCCAGGCGGGCGACCTCGGGGTCGGCGATCTGCTGCCGACGGCGGCCGACGATCCCCGCCTCGTGCTGCGCGTCGCTGACGTCGAGGAGCTGTCCGACGACCTGCTGTTCTTCGAGCTCGGTCTCGGACGCCCCCGGGTGCTCTCGTTCGAAGGGCGCGAACAGTCCGCTGCCCGCTGGTACGAAGGCGAACCCGGGCCGTCAGCGGCGATCAGCCGTTCAGCCCCCGCCCAGTGCGGCACCTGCGGGTTCTACGTCCGGCTGGTCGGAGCCCTGGGGCAGCTGTTCGGCGTCTGCGCCAACGAGTTCGCACCGGATGATGGCTCCGTCGTCGCCGACGATCATGGGTGCGGGGCGCATTCGGAGGCACTCGTGCTCCCGTCCGCCCACCCCCAGCCGGTGCCGTTCGACGACGACGCCCTGGAAGCTTTCGAGGCCGAGCCGGAAGCCAACCGAACCCGAACCCGCGACCGTCCACGATCCCGGAGCCGTCGATCGCGCAGAGGCAGTCGCTGGGACCGATGGGGAGCCCTACGGCCACTCCTGAGCCTGATCCGTTCGGTACGGCCGCGTTACGCAAGGCGGTCCTGGACGGGTGGGCCGCCTCGCCGGCGCGCTTTCGCGAAGACGCGAACGCCGAGGAAGACGCGGCTCTCGGGGCCTACCGCGATCGTCTGATCGTCGAGCTGCTGCAGAACGCGGCGGACGCGAGCGGTGAAGCCGAATCCGGTGCCGCGGGCCGGGTCCTGATCCGGCTGACCGAACAGACGCTGGAGGTCGCCAACACCGGCGCGCCACTGACCGCCGCCGGGGTGTCGGCAGCCTCGACGCTGCGGGCATCCGCGAAGCGGGCAGCGGGCACCGTCGGGCACTTCGGCGTCGGCTTCGCCGCGACGCTGAGCGTCAGCGCGGCTCCCGAGCTGATCAGCGCCGCCGGCGGGGTGCGCTGGTCCAAGGCGCGCACCCGCCAGGAGGTCGACGCGATCCCGGCGCTCGCCGCCGAGCTCGCCCAGCGCGCCGGCCAGGTGCCGGTGCTACGCCTGCCCTACCCGGCCCCGCCGGGTGGGATCCCGGAGGGGTTCGACACCCTCGTGCGGCTGGCGCTGGACGAGGGTGCGCTGCCGTTCGCCGTCCGGCTGCTCGAGGACCTCGATCCGACCCTCCTGCTCGTGCTACCCGCGCTGGCGGAGGTAACGGTCGAGATTCAGCTTCCGGGCCGGCATTCGAAGCGCACGTTCACCTGTCGCTGGGGCGGCGCTGACGCCGTGCTCGACGGCGGACGCTGGACCGGGATCGCCCGCAGCGGGCGCGTCGATCCGGTGCTGCTGGCCACGCGAGGCGTCGAGGAGCAGCGCCGCGACACGTTCGACGTCCGCGTGCTGCTCCCCGAGGGCGACTGGCCCGAGCACGTGCCGCGGGTGCTGCGGGCGCCGCAGCCGACGGACGAGCCACTCTCGCTGCCGGCATTCGTCGTCGCCACGGTTCCGGTCGATCCCGGACGGCGCCGGATCGTCCCCGGGCCGCTTGCCGAGACGATGCTGGCCGAGATCGCAGCGGCGCTGGTCGCGCTGGCCGAACGCACCGGCGACCTGCGGCTGGTGCCGACCGGGCTGCCCGCCGGCCCGGTGGATGCCGCGATCACCGACGCGCTTCGAGGGGCATTACCGCAGGCCCGGATGCTCCCCGGAAACCTGCGCGGGGTCGACGCGCTGGTGCTCGACCTCGGACTGGCCAGCGACCGCGTCACCGAGCTGCTGCACGACGACCTGCCCGCGCTGCTTCCCGCCCACTACAACGGTCCGCGCTGGGCGGCGGCCCGCCGGGTGCTCGGCGTCGGCGAGCTCGGCGCCGGCGAGCTCGTCACGCTGCTGGCCGGGCTGTCGCGCCCGCCGCAATGGTGGGCGACGCTGTACCCGGCGCTGCAGGGAGTCACCGACCGCGACGCGCTGGCGGCGCTGCCGGTGCCGCTGGCCGACGGGCGGACGGTGACCGGGCCCCGGGGGGTGCTGCTGCCGGGCGCCGGGCTGGACGCGGCGGCGCTGTCCGAGCTGTCGCTCCGGCTGGCAGATCCGGCCGTCAGCGCCGGCGCAGCGGGCGAGCTGCTGCGCGGCCTCGGCGCCGTCGACGCCGACCCGGCGACGCTGCTCGCGGATCCCGCAGTGACCGATGAGGATGTGCCGTACACGGCGACCCTGGCTCTCGTCGCGGCGCTCGCCCCCGGATTCGACGGGGTCCCGGCCGATCTGGGCGAACGCCTGCTGCTGCCCGGTGCGGACGGTGACCTGTGGCCGGCCGGTGAGCTGCTGCTGCCAGGTGGGCCGCTGTCCCGGGTGGTGCGTGCGGACGCGCCGTTCGGCGAGCTGGCGGCTGATGTGGCGAGCGCCTACGACGCGACGGTGCTGGCGGCGGCGGGCGTTCTCGACACGTTCAGCATCCTGCGCGCGGAGGAGGTGCTGCTCGATCCCGACGAGCCCGTGTTGCTCGAACTCGACGGGTCCGATGCGTGGGTGACCGAGGTCGGCGCATCGGGCGGGGGCCCGGTGATGGCCGACTTTCGCGCCGTGCGTGACCTCGAGCTCGTCCGCTGGCCGCAGGCGCTCACCGTGCTCGCCGGCCCGCAGCTGCGGGCCGACGTGCTCGACTCCCCGTATACCCGCTGGTGGCTGCGTACCCACCCGGTACTGCCGGAAGGCCGCAGCCCGGCGCAGACGGCACTGGCCGGCGAGCTGGACTCGCTTTACGACCCGGCGCCCGAGGGATTCGACGCGGAGTTCCTGGCGGCGATCGGTGTGCGCTCCACGGTCGCGGCGCTGGAAGATCCGGCCGACCTCTACGACGTCCTGGATCGGCTGGGCGACCCCGCCCGCGCGGTCAGCTGGCCGCAGGCGCGCTCGCTGTATCTCGCCGTCTGCGACGCGCTTGCGCGGTTCGGTGAGAGCGACGAGGAGCCGCCGGAGCGGGTACGCACCCCGGTCGGCGTCGTGCCGGCCGAGCAGGCGGCCGTCGTCGACCGCCCGGATGTGCTGCCTCTGCTGGGAAATCGGGCCCCCCTGCGAGTCCCCCTGGCGAGCGCCCCGGCGGTGGCGCGCATGCTGGGCGTCGCCCTCGCGGGCGACCTCGCCGATTTCCGGGTGGTGAGCGAGGCACCGCTCACCGTGTGCGATGTGGACGGCGTCCCGCAGCGGATCCCCTGGTTCGGGGCGCTGCACGACGGCACTCCAGACGCCGAAGCCCGCGCCATCGCCTGGGGCAGCGGCCGCTGGAGCGAGCGGCACGCCCTGGCCGCCGCGCTGCGTGATCCGGGCCGGCGCGACGCTCTCGCTGCCGAGGCCGAGCTCGACAGCTGACTGTCACTTACTCGCCGACGTTGCGCCCCTGCCTGCGCAGCGACGCCGACCGGCGGCGGCAGTAGACGATTCCGAGCAGCCCCAGGCCGAATCCGACGGCGGCCGTGGCGATCCACCACAGGTGGCCGTCACGTCGCAGGTGTGACCAGAACGGCAGCAGGACGATCAGCGTCACGAGCCAGACCCCGGTGCCGATCGTCACCGTGAGCACGCCGTCGTACGGCAGCGGCGGCGGATCCGGCTTGCGGCTCATGGCTGCGACGCTAGCGGTCGGCGCACCAGCATGGCGGTCGTCGCCAGCCCGAGGACCGACCCGATGACGATGACGTCCGCCGCGGGCAGCGCGTCAGCCACTGCACCGCCGACGGCGAATCCGATGCCCTGCGTCACCATCTGCAGCGACGTCGACAGCGTGATGACGCGCCCGAGCATGGCCGGCGGCGCCAGCTCGACCCGCAGCTGGGCGAGACCCATCGTCCAGCACGACGCGGCGCCCGTCAGCACCAGCACTCCCAGGGCGAACGGCAGGCGCGGCGACAACGCGAAAAGCAGCCCGGGGGCGAAGGACGCGACCACGAGCGGACGCACCAAACGCATCCGGCCGGCGTGCGTGAGCAGTTGCGCCGCCGCCACGTCGCCGAGCACGGTGCCGACCGGTATGGCTGCCAGGTAAAGCCCCACCCCCAGCGCGCCATGGCCTGAGGAGCCGCCGTGCTGGGCGACGTACGGGTTGGCGACCGCCTCCGGGATCACCGCGAGCATCGGCGCCAGCGTGCTGAGCAGCAGCACGTTGCGCAGGCCCTGGTGCTCGCGCAGCATCGGGACGACGGCGAGCGAATCGCGGAACGCGCTGCGCCCGCTGGAGCTCGCGCGGGGCGGCCGGCGGGGGCAGCCCAGCCGCAGGAGCGCGGCCGCCGCGACGAACGTGGCGGCGTCGAACAGCAACGCCTGGCTCGGGCTGATGACCGCCAGCAGCAGGCCGCCGAGACCGTAGCCGGCCACCTGCGAGAGCTGAGCGACCATCCCCATGAGGCTGACGCCGAGCATGTAGGACGGCCCGGGCAGCACTTCGGTCAGCACCGCCGTACGGATCCCGCTGAAGAACGGCGAGACCGTCCCGATGCCCACGATCATCAGCAGCAGCACCGGGATCGGCAGCCGGGGGATCGCCATCGCCGCCGCGAAACCGGCGCTGATCAGGCTGGCACCGACCATGCCGGCGCGCGGGGGCATCCGGTCGGCGAGCGCCGAGAGCGCCGCCCCAGCCAGGTACGGCAGGAACTCCAGCGCCAGCGCCGATGCGGCCAGGAAGGCCGATCCGGTACGCCGGTAGAGCAGCACCGACAGGGCCAGCCCGGCGACGATGCTGCCGGGCATCGAGATCGAGGCCGCCGCGAAGAGCACCCGGAACTCGCCCACCCCGAAGACCGGGCGATAGCCGCCCCTGCCCCCTGGCCCGCCGGCGGGCGGCGCCGCTGGGCGGGGCGCGACGGGTGAGCCGGTCACCCCTGAAGAATGCCCGCAAATCGCACCCACGGCCGTCTACGTTGGGGGCGTGAGTACGCCGCCCGACCCCGGGCTCTCCGCGGCGCTGCGGATCTCGGTGATGCGCTTGTCCCGGCGGATGCGGCAGGAACGCGACGATGTCGGCCTGTCGGCGACGCACCTCGCCGCCTTGGCGACCCTCGAGCGCCACGGCCCGCTATCGCTCGGTGAGCTCGCCGCCCGCGAGAAGGTGGCACCGCCCTCCATGACCCGGGTGGTCAGCCGGCTGTCCAAGAGCGCGCTGGTCGATCGCAACAGCCGGCCGGGTGACAAGCGCCAGGTGCTCGTCGGGATCACCGCCGAGGGACGCAGCTTGCTCGCGGCCGACCGGCGCCGGCGCGACGAGTGGCTGAGCGCCCGGCTGAGCGAGTTGCCCGCAGCCGATGTCGCCGCGCTCGCCCGCGTCATCCCGGTGCTCGACCGGTTGGCCGGCGCCTGAACGCGACCGCCCTCGGCCCGACACCCGGCCACTTCAGCGTGGCCAAAACCAGGCACGGGGACAGCGGGCTAGGCCTCGACCCAGCTGTCGGCGTCGTAGGAGAGGGCGGCGAGCTCCATGATGCGGACGGCGGCCAGCAGATCGCCGAGGCCCGCGGCCGAGCTCGGATGGCCGGCGAGGTCGTCGCGAAGCCCCTCGGTCGCCACGCGTACCGGATCGGCCGGGGCGGCGACCTCGATGCTGCGAACCCCCTTGCGATCGGAGATCTGCAGCGAACGCTGCCCGACCACGAGGCGCCCGGCCCGGCCGACGAGCGTCAGCTGCGCCTGCGAGAAGCTGGACTTCGGTGACTCGTTCACCACGACGGTGGCACCGCCCGACGTCAGCAACGACAGCGTGACGGGAGCCGTCGGCGCGAGTTCGTGGGCCGGCATGGCCAAGGCGCTCGCGCAGACCGCGACGACGTCACCGCACAGGCGCCGGACGATGTCACAGAGCTCCGCGCGCGCCGCCCGCCCCGCGGGCCAGCCGATGACGGTCACCTGGGAGAGCGGGCCGATATCGGCGAGCAGTCGCGCCGCATCGGCGAGCGACCGCCAGCCGCGGGTCTGCAGCGCCATGGCCCCGGTGGAGGAGCCGACCCCGGCCGCGTCCAGTAACGCGCGCACGGCTTCCCGCTCGGGGATCTCCGCACGCGCCAGCACGACGCTGACCCCGTCCTCGAGCAGGAGGCTCGCGACCCGGCAGGACTCGCCGAGCGGAAGGTCGAGGCAGGCGGCGTCGACAGCATCCGCGGCGAGGGCGTCGAGGGCGCTGTAGCCATGGTCGGCCTGCGCCTCGGCGGCCCAGACGAGCGACTCCAGCGCTTCGGGGGCGAGCAGCCCGATGACGTCGGCTCCCCCGGCCCGCGCCATTTCGGCGAGCCCGCAGTCGCTGCCGTCGGTGATCAGAGCAAGCTGCAGCGGCAACGCCCAGCCCTCCCCACGTCCTTCCTCGCGCATGACGCGGCGCTCCTCGCGCCACTGGGCCGCCGCGGCGCGGTCGGCCTGGCGGCTCGCCGTGCGCATCTCGGGGACATGCATGAGCACATCGTGCACGCCGGACGTGATCCGGTCACCCGGCGGTGTCAGCTTCTCGGCGCGCCGGCGTCAGCGACGGGAGCGGCTAGAGCCGTTCGATCACGTAGTCGACGCACGCCGTCAACGCGTCGATGTCGCTGGGCTCGACGGCCGGAAACATCCCTACCCGGAGCTGGTTTCGACCGAGCTTGCGGTACGGCTCGGTGTCGAGAATGCCGTTGGCCCGAAGCGCCGCAGCGATTGCCGCCGCATCGATCGACGCGTCGAAGTCGATCGTGCCGACCACGAGCGAGCGCAACTGCGGGTCGCTCACGAATGGCTGGGCGTGCGGCGACCTCTCCGCCCAGTCGTAGAGCTTGGTCGACGATTCGGTGGTACGCGAGACGCACCATTTCAGCCCGCCCTGGTCGAGCATCCACGCGACCTGCTCGGCGAACAGGAAGATCGTCGCGAGGGCCGGCGTGTTGTAGGTCTGGTCGAGCCGGCTGTTGCTGATCGCCGTCGGCAGGTCGAAGAACGGCGGGATCCAGCGGTCCGACGCCGCGATCTCGGCGGCACGGTCGAGGGCGGCAGGCGACATCAGCGCGACCCAGAGGCCACCGTCGGAGGCGAAGCATTTCTGCGGCGCGAAGTAGTAGGCGTCGCACTCCGCGATGTCGACCGGAAGCCCGCCCGCCCCGCTCGTCGCGTCGACCAGCAGCAGCGCGCCCTCATCGGCCCCGGCAACGCGCTGGACCGGCATCGCGACACCGGTGGACGTCTCGTTGTGCGGCTGGGCGTAGACGTCGATGCCCGCCTCGGCCGCGAACTGCGGGGCGCCTCCCGGCGCGGCTTCGACAATGCTCGGCTCGCCGAGGAACGGCGCTCCCCGCGTGGACGCAGCGAACTTGGAGGAGAACTCGCCGAGCACCGCGTGCTGCGAACGCTCGCGCACCAGGCCGAACGTGGCGATGTCCCAGAACGCCGTGGCCCCGCCGACGCCCAGCACGACCTCGTAACCGTCGGGGAGCGTGAAGAGCTCACCCAGCCCGCTGCGCAGCCGCCCGACGAGCGACTTGACCGTCTTCTGCCGGTGCGAGGTGCCGAGCAGCGAGCGTCCCGTCGCTGCCAAAGCGTCGAGCTGGGCCGGGCGGACCTTGGAGGGACCGCAGCCGAAGCGGCCGTCTTCGGGCAGGAGCGCGGCGGGGATTTCGATCGTCTTTGGCATGGCTCCAGGGTATGTAGTGCTGCGCCCGGGAACCGCTGAGTTTCGCGCCTCAGCGCGCCGATAGGACGCAGAACTCGTTGCGTTCGGCGTCGGCGCGGGCGATCGGGTGCCAGCGTGCGCTCACCGGTCAGCTCCAGCCCGAAGGCGGCGGCCGTCAGCCCTGCCCGCCGGCTCCGGGGGTCCCGTCCGAAACGTCCGAGGGCTTGCGCGGTCCGGGGCCGATGTAGCGCGACGACGGGCGGATCAGCCGGCCGGTGCGCTTCTGCTCCAGCACGTGGGCGCTCCACCCCGCCGTACGGGCGCAGGTGAACATCGACGTGAACATGTGGGCTGGCACCTCGGCGTAGTCGAGCACCACGGCGGACCAGAACTCGACGTTCGTCGCGAGCACCCGGTCGGGCTTGCGCTCGTACAGCTCGGCCAGCGCAGCCTTCTCCAGCGCCTCGGCCACCTCGAAGCGGTGCGAGCCGAGCTCGCGCGCGGTGCGCCGGAGCACCCGGGCACGCGGGTCCTCGGCCCGGTAGACGCGGTGGCCGAAACCCATGAGCCGCTGACCGGAATCGAGCAGCTGCTTGACGTAGCGCGACGCGTCGCCCTCGCGTTCGACATCGTCGAGCATCTTCAGCACGCGCGACGGCGCGCCCCCGTGCAGCGGTCCGGAGAGGGCACCGATCGCCGAGGAGATGCAGGCGGCCGCGTCAGCGCCCGTCGAGGCCACCACCCGGGAGGTGAAGGTGGACGCGTTCATGCCGTGCTCGGCGGCGCTGACGAAGTAGGCGTCGACCGCCTGGACGTGCTTGGGGTCAGGCTCGCCGCGCCAGCGGATCATCATCCGCTCGACGACGGTCCGGGCCTTGTCGACCTCGCGTTGCGGCACCATCGGCATACCGAGGCCGCGGGCGGCCTGGCCCACGAAGGACATCGCCGTCACGGAGATGCGCGCGAGGTCGTTGCGGGCCTGCTCGTCGGTGACGTCGATGAGCTGCTGCATGCCCCAGGCCGGGGCCATCATCGCGATCGCGCTCTGGACGTCGACCCGGATGTCACCGGAGTGCACCGGCACCGGATACGGATCCGCCGGCGGAAGGCCCGGCCGGAACTTCCCATCGACCAGCAGGCCCCACACGTTGCCGAAGGAGTACGCGCCCACGAGGTCCTCGATGTCGACCCCGCGGTAGCGCAACGCGCCGCCCTCGCGATCCGGCTCGGCGATCTCCGACTCGAACGCGATAACGCCTTCCAGCCCAGGCTTGAATACTGTCTCCGCCATATCTGGCACTCCTGTCGTCCCGCAATTTCATCGCCGTGCATCGTCGCGCATCGGCCGTCGTCAGCTCGGGGGCGGACCATGGGCGAGACTAGGAGCCGTGCCCGATACCGCTCACCTGCGCCGAGACTACGGCTCCGATCGTTTGGACGACTCGGCGGTCGCCGCCGGCTGGCGAGAGCAATTCGACTTGTGGTTTTCCGCGGCCCAGACGCTGCGCCAACCGCATGCCGCCGTCCTGGCGACCGCGGACGAAAGGGGCCGGCCGAGCGCCCGCACGGTGCTGCTGAAGTCCTGGGACGACGCCGGATTCGTCTGGGCCACGAACTACGAATCGCGCAAGGCCAGTGACCTCGCCGCCAATCCCTACGCGGCGCTCTGCTTCAGCTGGGTGGACCTGGAACGCCAGGTGCACGTCGAGGGCCCGGTGACGCGTACCTCCAGCGAGGAGTCCGACGCCATCTTCGCGGCCCGGCCCCGCGGGGCCCAACTGGCGGCGTGGGCGAGCCCCCAGTCGCAGCCCCTGGCGGGCGGGCGGGCGGAACTCGACCAGCGGGTGGCCGACGTCGCCGAGCACTTCGGCGACCGGGTCATCCATCGGCCGCCGCACTGGGGCGGCTACCGCATGACCCCCGAGCGAGTGGAGTTCTGGCAGGGGCGTCCCGACCGGCTGCATGATCGGATCCGCTTCCTGCTCGTCACCGAGCAGCACTCGAGCCTCGGCGTCCCCCAGCGGTGGATCCGCGAGAGGCTCGCCCCCTGAGCACCTCGAAATCCGCGAAAACCGGGAAACCCGGGAAACCCGGGAGCCCCTGGTACGCCAAGATCCTCACCGATCTCGGTCCCGCTCGCCGCTCGCCCGCCTACCGCCGGTTGCTCATCGGCCAGGTGGTCTCGCAGTCGGGCACCCAGCTCACCGTCGTCGCCCTCCCGGTCCAGGTGTTCGCGATCACCGGAAGCTCGTTCTCGGTGGGGCTGCTCGGCCTGGTGTCGTTCGTCCCGCTGCTGATCGGCGGGCTCTACGGCGGTGCCATTGCCGATTCCATGGACCGGCGCCAGCTGGCGATGCTGACCTCGACGGGGCTGGCCGCGTCGTCCGGGCTGCTGGTGGTGCAGGCGGTCACCCACCTGCATTCGGTGGCCGTGCTCTACGCCCTGGCAGGCGTTCAGGCGCTGCTGGCAGGCGTGGACAGTCCGGCCCGTACGGCCATCATTCCGCGGCTGGTACCGGTGCACGACCTGCCGGCCGCAGGCGCGCTCAGCTACGCGGGGATGACGCTCGCGACCACGGTTGGCCCGCTGGTGGCCGGGCTGCTGATCGCCGGGCCCGGACTCGGGATCACGTACGGGGTCGACACGCTCACCTTCGCCGCCGCGTTCATCGCCGTCTTCCGGCTGCCGGCGCTGGCGCCCGAAGGCGGCGGCAGGAAGGCCGGCTCGGCGAGCGTCCTGGAGGGGCTGCGCTTCCTGCGCACCCAACCCGTCGTGACGATGACGTTCGCGGTCGACCTGGTTGCCATGATCTTCGGGATGCCGCGGGCGCTCTTCCCCGCGCTGGCGGCCCATCGTTTTGGCGGCGGGGCGCGCACCGTCGGCTACCTGTACGCCGCGCTGGCGGCGGGCGGCTTCATCGGCACCGTCTTCGGAGGCTGGTTCGGCCGGGTCCGCCGGCAGGGCCTCGCCGTGCTGGTCGCGGTCGCGGCATGGGGGGCTGCGGTCGTCGGCTTCGGGCTGCTGGACTCGCTGATCCCGGCACTGATCGTGCTGACCGTCTCCGGCGCGGCGGACGCCATCAGCGCCGTCTTCCGGGGGGTCATCCTGCAGACCGCGACCCCGGACGCGATGCGCGGGCGACTGCAGGGCGTCTTCATCGTCGTGGTCAGCGGCGGCCCGCGGCTGGGCGATCTGGAGTCGGGCGCCGCGGCGTCGATCTTCAGCCTGCCCGCCGCCATCATCAGCGGAGGGATCGCGGTACTGGTCGGGGTCGCGGTGCTGGCAGCCGCCGTACCGAGCTTCCGGCGCTTCCGGAGCTACCAGCCGAGCCTGCACGAGACGTCCCGGGCCTACCCCCCGCCGGAAACCCCCGAGGCAGAGCTCACGGCCGATCAGGGCCCGTAACGCGATGTGCCCCGCTGCAGGAGGCAGCGGGGCACAAAGCAGGGAATGACGGCTCAGGCCGGTATCAGTCCAGGTACTCCCGGAGCCGCCGCGAGGTGGTGCCCGAACGCAGCTCGCGCAGGGTCTCCTTCTCGATCTGGCGGATCCGCTCACGGGTGAGCCCCAGGCGGGAGCCGACCTCAGCGAGGGTGTGCTGCCGCCCGTCGACCAGGCCGTAGCGCAGCCGAATGACCTCGCGCTCACGCTCGGGCAGCGAGTGCAGCACACCGTGCAGCTCGTCCTGCATCGCGCCGAACGCCGCAGCGTCGGACGGAACAACCGCGTCGGCATCCTCGATGAAGTCACCGAGCACCGACTCGCCGTCGTCGCCGACCGCCGTCTCGAGGGAGACGGTGTCCTGGCTGATGCGACGTAGGTCGGCGACCTGCTCGACGGAGATGTCGAGCGCCTCGGCCAGCTCCTCATCAGTGGGCTCGCGGCCCAAGCTGGTGACGAGCTGACGCTGCTGGCGGGTCAGCCGGTTCAGCTGCTCGACCAGGTGGACCGGGATACGGATGGTGCGCGCCTGGTCGGCCATCGCACGCCCGATCGCCTGGCGGATCCACCAGGTGGCGTAGGTGGAGAACTTGTAGCCCTTGGCGTAGTCGAACTTCTCGACAGCGCGGATCAGGCCGAGGTTGCCCTCCTGCACCAGGTCCAGCAGGGTCATCCCGCGGCCGGTGTACTTCTTCGCCACGCTGACGACGAGGCGCAGGTTAGCGCTGATGAGCTGCTGCTTGGCAGCCCGGCCGTCGCGAACGAGCGCCTTGAAGTCGCGGCGCAGGCTGGGGGTCATCTCCCCGCCGTTGGCGAGCTTGTGCTCGGCGAACAGGCCGGCCTCCACCCGCTTGGACAGGTCGACCTCCTGCTCGGCGTTCAGCAGCGGGACCTTGCCGATCTCGCGCAGGTACAGCCGAACGAGGTCTCCGGTGCCCGACCCGGAATCGGCCGGGCCGGCCGGGCGCGGGTCGCGCTCGTCCTCGACGATGTCGACCTTGGCGTCAGCCAACCGGCGGACCAGGGCAGGCAGCAACTCGGACCCGAGGTCAGCCGAAACGAGCGTTTCGCGAAGGTCGCGAAGCGTCAGCTCGCCGGACTCGCGTCCGCGGTTGACCAGGTCGACGACTTGCTGGACTTCCAGTTCCTCGACCTCGTCGACCACGGTGGACGACGCGGAACCCGTGCTCGGCGGCGTAGCAGCCGCCCCGCGCGCGTGCGCAGCAGCGGAACGGGTGCGCCGCGACCGGGTCGCGGGCTGGTTCGGGGAAGAAGAAGTCAATGTAGGGGGCGTCACGCGGCGGCTCTTCTCAGGGCAGTTCGGGGCAAATGGTGATCAGGAACACTGCAGGTATCGGGCGGTATCCTTACTGACAGTTGGGCCGCTCTTTTCTAGACGGCACCTGACACAACGGACACTGGACGGTCGATGTTCCGTCCATGTTCGGTGCGCCCGACCGGAGAAGGCTAGCTGACCCCACCCCTATCCGTCACGGGTCTTTAGTCTGTGACTTCCTTCACCCCGAGGGATTACCCAGCACCGTTGCCGCCACGCGCAAGTCGGCAACAAGCCCCTCGAACATCACATCCCGCCCGTTTTCGTCACCCCGAAGGACGGCCGAGGGGTGAATCGTGGCGATCAGCTGCGCGCCGCTGCCGGGCGGTCCCGGGATCAGGGTGCCCCGTTGCCGGGTGACCCGAAACGACGGCCCCAGCAGCGCCTTGGCCGCCGTAGCACCGAGCACGATGACCAGTTCCGGGCGTAGCCGGTTGAGCTGGGCTTCCAGCCACGGTTTGCAGGCAGCGACCTGATAGGCGTCCGGCGTTTGGTGGATCCGGCGCTGTCCGGGCGCCGATTGTGTGAATCTGAAATGCAGCACGCTGTTCGTCACCCAGACCTTGCTGCGGTCGATCGCAGCCGCTTCCAGGGCCCGGTCGAGCAGCCTTCCGGCGGGTCCGACGAAGGGCTGGCCGCGCCGCTCCTCGATGTCGCCCGGCTGCTCGCCGACAATGGCCACCCGAGCATCTACCGGACCGTTGCCGAACACCGGGCGGGACCCATTGTCGGCGAGATCACATCCGCGGCAGCCGGGCAGCGCCGCGGCCAGTTCCTGCAGTGATGCGCCCTTTCTCACCCAGGCAGCTGCTCCGGGATGGGGACCAGTGGGACCGACCATCCCCTGTGCCTACCAGCGGGGCAGCTCAAGCGATACCCGACACCTTGGCGATCAGCGCGAGCACGCACACGAGCAGGGCCACCGCGGCGAAAATCGCGTCGCCGCGGCCGGTTTGCGGCAACGGCGTGCCGACGTTCTCACGAGTGACGGTGCTCATCTCGGCGGTCGCCTCCAGTGGACCAGGCCTGGTTGCCGGAGATGTCATCGTCATTTGCTGGCAAAACCCTGAGAGCTATTTGTCTCAAGGCCGACACAACTGCGCGAGACCGATCGCCGTGCAGGCGTCAGCGCTGAGTGCGGCGAGCGTGTTCGTAGCGCACGAGCGTTTCCTTGCGCTCGGCGGCATGGTCGACGATCGGGGCCGGGTAACCCGGCGGAGGGCCTCCTGGAGCCGCCCACGGCGAATGCACGGCCTTGCCGCTGAGCCCACGCAGCTCCGGGACGTAGCGCCGCACGTAGTCGCCGCCGGAGTCGAACTTCTCCCCTTGCAACACCGGATTGAAGACGCGGAAGTACGGCGCCGCATCGGTGCCGGTCCCGGCGACCCATTGCCAGCCGTGGTTGTTGGACGCCAGGTCGCCGTCGACGAGGCGCCCGAGAAACCAACGCGCGCCGGGACGCCACCAGATGTGAAGGTCCTTGACCAGGAACGAGGCCACGATCATCCGCACCCGGTTGTGCATCCACCCTTCGGCCAGCAGCTGGCGCATGCCGGCGTCGACGATCGGATAGCCGGTCCTGCCCTGCTTCCAGGCCTCGAAGTGACGCGCGGCCACGCCGACCGTCTCATCCTCGTAGTCCAAGCCGGCGAGCGCGCCGGTGAGATCTTCGCGAGCCGAATGGGGCTGGTGCCAGAGCACGTCCGCGTAGAACTCACGCCAGGCGAGCTCGTTCTGAAAGCTCGTCGCATCCGGGCCGGACGGCAGCTTGGCGAGGATCGTTCGCGGATGGATACATCCGAATTTCAGGTAGGCCGACAGGTGCGACGTCGCCTCCACATCGGGCCGGTCGCGGCCCTCGGCGTATCCGTCCAGCCCGCGGCAGGGGCTGGCAAGAAAGGCGTCGAGCCGGTCTCGAGCGGCGGCCTCACCGGCGGCGATCAGCTGCGTACCGCCGAGCGCGGGGTCGTCCGGGATGCCCGTTCCGTCGAGCCCGCGCCAGGGGACCGCGTCGGCGCGGGCCGCCGGCGCACGCCAGCCAACCCTCCGCCAGGCTCGCGCGAAGGGCGTGAAGACCCGGTAGGGCGAGCCGTCGGCGCGCAGCACCCGCCCCGGCGCCACCGCGTACGGGGAACCGGTGCGCACCAGGCGGCGTCCCGCCTTCTTTAGCGCGGCTTCTACACGCCGGTCACGGGCCGCACCGTAGGGACCGTAATCAGCACTGACGTGCACGGCATCGGCACCGACCTCGCGGGCCACCGCCGCGACGACGTTCACCGGATCGCCGCGGCGCACCACGAGGCGTCCATCGAGCTGGCGATCCAGGTCACGCAAGCAGCGGTAGAGGAATGCCAGCCGGGCCGCTCCAGACGGCCGAAGCAGCGCGTCGTCGAGGACGAAAAGAGCTACGACGCCAGGGGTTTCACCGTCGGACGCGGCCGCCGCATCCCAGGCCGCGAGCAACGCCGGGTGATCTGACAGCCGCAGATCCCGTCGAAACCACAGGACGGCGACCACCCGTCGACGCTAGCCAGCGTCCCGCGGTTAGCGCACCTTCCCCGTCCCTGTCTCATCCCGCGCAAGCACGCTCCCATCCTTTTCACACTTCCGCCGGAAAGCCTGCGCGCAGCGGCCAGGACGGGCAGTCTGGAGGTCGCACTCCCCCGACTGTGCGGCGCCCTAGGAGTTGACGTGACCGAGCAGGCCCCTGAGCCAGTTTCGCTCGAGAGGGCTCGACTGCTCCTCGGCTGGCTGCGGGCGCAGCGGGCGGTGGACGTCTGCCTGTCGGAGTTGCTGGCCGCGGGTCCGGCGGGCGAGCGCCGGGTGAGCCGCGAGATCGACCGGGTGACCGGGTTGGTCAGCGAGGCCGCCGCGGCATTCGACGCCTACCGCGAGTGCGTACGCAGTGGGCGGGACGATGCGGGGGATCTCGCGATCGTCACCGATCTGCACAGCGTCACTGTGGGCGCTGCAGGCACCGTCGAGACGGCGGCACCGCTCAACCGGTGAGCTGCAGCGAGGCCTCGACGATCGCCTCGAGCTCGGCCGCCCGCGACGGCTCGGCGCCCGCCGCTCGCGCGAGGACGATCACGCTGCGCCCGGCGGAACTGAACGCGTGCACCACGACGCGAACCGGCACGCCGGCGCGCGAGTAGCTGACGACCTCTTGCCGCTCGCCCGGGTGGGAGCCCGCGACGGCCGTCACAGGCCCGGTCTGCAGGTGGGGCTCGCCGCCGTACGCCCGGCTCACGAACTCCTGCAGCGCCTGGGACGGATCGGCTATCGGCCCGATCCCCGCGCCGATTCCCTCCACCCCGGGCGTCGTCGAGCCGGCAGAGACCGGGGCGAAGCGCAGGATCTCCGGCAGCTGGGTGCGACGGACCCATCCCGGCGGATGGCGGAAGGTGACCCCGGCGGGAGGCTCGCTCTCCACGACCCAGTCAGCGGGGACCACGACGCGGTGCGGCTGCGCCGACGCTGGAGCCGAGGCAGCAGCGGAGACCGACGGGAGGGGAGCGGCCGGGGCCGGCGCTGCCGCTGGATTGCCCCTGATCTGGTGCACGATCCAGGCGATCAGCAGGCCGATGCCGAGGGCGGCGAGGGGAAGCGCGACCACCAAGGCCAGCACCCGAAGCCAGCGCAGCCACCGCCGTCCGGCGGGCACGGGACGCGCCGCGCCGGGGCGGGAGGGCGGCCGGGCCTGGGGCGATGGCTCGGCTGGTGGCAATGCGGCGAGGTTCACCGAAGCCGGCACGGTCGGCGGCTCAGGAGGGGACGGGGACGCGGACGCTTCCGCGGTGCTCGTCGATACGTCCCGCATGCCTTCGGGTGTATCACGCACCGGCGGGATCGGGACGTCAGGCAGGCCGGTCAACAGCCGCCCCGGCCCAACTCGCTGCAGAGCGTGAGGTGGTCGGCATATTCGAGGACGTCGACCAGCGGCGGGCGGTCGGCGACGGCCGTCTCCGAGGTCTGCCACCGCAGCCCGGACTCATCGCGGCGGAACTGCGTCAGCGTGGTGGAGGGCGGTGCACTCTCGACGATGCGGCCCTGGCGGTCGAGCCGTCCCCAGGCCGTCAGCATGACCTGCCCGGCCATGGCGGCGAGCGCTTCGTCACTCTGGTGACGGTGCTGGCGGCGACCCAGATCGACCTGTGCCATCGCATCCAGGCCCACCTGCTCGAAGATGTCGACGAGCAAGCCCAGCTCGACCCCGTAGCCACCGGCGAAGGGCACGCGTTCGAGCACCTCGCGGCGGGCCGCGTACTCGCCGCCCAGCGGCTGCACGAAGCCCGCGAGCTCGGGCCAGAACTGGTTGAGCAGCGGCCGTGCCACGAGCTCCGTCACCCGTCCGCCGCCGGTGGGCGTGACGGTGCCGCCGACCGCGAGCGGGCGGTCGTACGTGCCCTTGACGAAGGCCACCGACGGATCGGTGAGCAGCGGGCCGAGCAGCCCCGTGACGTAATCGGCGCTGAATCCCACGAGATCGGCGTCGATGAAGACGATCAGGTCACCGGTCGCGGCTGCCATCGACTTCCACAGCGCCTCGCCCTTCCCCGGGCGGTCGCCGAGCTGCGGGAGGACCTCGTCCTGTCGTACCACCTCGGCACCGGCTCGTGCGGCGACGGCGGCCGTCGCGTCACTGGATCCCGAGTCGACGACGAGAATCTGGTCGACCAGGCCACCGTCGGTCAGCCGGCGCAGCTCGGTCACGATCGCGCCGACGGTAGGAGCCTCGTTGCGCGCCGGGAGCACCACGCTGACCCGGGCGCCCTGAGCTGCCTTGAGAGCCGCCAGGACGGCGGGTGCGTAGCTGGACGCCGCGGTGGTGCGACGGGCGAACCACGCGGCGACGGAAGCGAGCACCCCAAACCTTTCTCAGGCGACAGCTCCCCCAGTGTGCCCGTGAGAGCTGATTACAGCGTGAACTCGGCCCAGACCGACGTGCCCTGACCCGCTCCGAGCCGCTCGTTGCCCTGCGGTTCGATCTTCCACGCGGTGGAGAGCACAGATACCAGGAACAATCCGCGACCACCGGTCGATTCCGGGCCGGCCATCCGGGGGCGCGGGATCTTCGAGCCGCCATCGGTGACCGTGAGGCGCAGCCGATGGCCCTGGTGGTCGACGGTGAGCAGGACCGGCGGCTCCCCGTGGCGCAGCCCGTTCGTGACCAGTTCGCTGGTCACCAGCAGGATGGCATCGAGCAGCTCAGCGGAAGGCTCGCCACCGTCGCCGAGCACGGCGTCCCGCACCAGCCGGCGCGCGGTCGCCACGCCTCCCGGATCGTGATCGAGCTGGACGTGCAGCAGGCACCGGGCGCCCGCGCTGGCCGGTGCCAGACCCACGGGTCCGGAACGGAGCCGGGCGAGCAGCACCGTCACGTCGTCGTCGCGGTGCACCCTGGGCTGCACGAGCGCGTCGGCAACCGTCTCCAGATCGGCTCCCGGCTCGTCGAGCAGCTGCGCCGCCCGGCGGGTCAGCGCCGACAACGCCGCATCGAGATCGTTGGCCCGCTCCTCGACCAGCCCGTCGGTCAGCAGCAGCAGGCCGGAGCCGGGAGCGAGGCACAGCTGCGCGCTCGCCCGCGGGCCGCTGACGGGCACGCCGATGGGAGGCGACGTCAGGGTCTCGGGCGTCGCCAGCTCTCCTGGCGTCCCAGGGGCGAAGACGAGCGGCGACAGGTGGCCGGCGTTCGCGATCACCGCCGCGCCCGTATCGACGTCGAGCGCGACGATCACCAGCGTCACGATGTCGTCCAGCGCGAACCCGCGGGCCAGCTGATCGAGGCCGGACAGGATGGCCGCCGGGTCGGGATCAACCGCAGCGAGGGTGCGTACGGCACTGCGCATCTGGCCCATCAGGGTGGCCGCGGGAACGCCCTTGCCCATGACGTCGCCGACGACGAGCAGCAGGTTGGAGCCGCCGATCTCGAGCACGTCATACCAGTCGCCGCCGACGTCCACCCCTACGGTGGCGGGCAGGTAGCGCCCGACGAGGTCGACGTCGGTGCGCGTGGGCAGGCTCTGCGGCAGGAGCGCCGACTGCAGGGTGGTCGACAGCGACGACTGCTGCTCGTAAAGCAGCGCCCGGTGCAGCGCCTGCGCCCCGACGCGGACGAGCGCGCCGAGCAACTCCTGCTCCAGCCGGCGAAACTCACGCGGCCGGGTTCCCGTGAGCACGAGCGCGCCGACGGGGGTCTCACCCGCGACCAGCGGAAGGGCGGCCAGGCACTGCAGCGGACGCTCGGTCGGCTGGCCGGTGCCCTCCGGATACGCCTTCGCGATCTGCGCCGCGTTCTCCAGGAAGATCGGGGTACGGGTGCGCAGCACGTCGGTGTACGGGTAGCCCGGCATATCAGCCGGCGTCGGGCCGGGGTCGCCGTCCCGCAAGCCGCCGATCAGCCGGAAGCGCTGCGGGCCGTCGCGTTCCAGCAGGTAGATGACCGCATCGTCGACCTCGACGGCACCCGCCCCGGCAGCCGTCAAGAGCACGGCGACGTCATCGGCCGTCACCGCGGCCGAAAGCGCCGACGTGGCCGCGAGCAGCCGTTCGGTCACCTCGGCCCAGCTGTTGACCTCGCCCTCGGCCCGATCCAGTTCGGTGGTGGCGTAGCGCTCGAGGCGCTGCAATTGGATCGCCGTGTTCACCAGGAGTCCGCTGAGCAGGACCGCGAACGTCGCAGCCCGGATACCCAGGCTGGCCCACCAGATGCTGCTGTACCGGCGGTGCCCGAGCACGTTCAGGATGAGGTCGTAGACCGACAGCACCATCGCGATCGTGATCCAGCCACGGGTCGCGGTGGGACGTAGCCCGTTGCGCCGCACCCAGCGGACCACCACTCCTATGGTGAAGAAGATCACCGCCACCAGGGCCACGACGTAGGTGAGCGTGTAATCCCCGTCGTTCGCGATCACTACCCATGACCGCGGCACCGCGGTCGCGAAGACGACCAGGAGCACGATTCCGAGCGCGAGGCCGGCGCGGCGACGCGCCGAACGCGGCCGCCCCAGCGTCGCGGCGAGGGCCCCGGCGGGAAAGGCGAGATGCCAGGTCAGGTTGAGTAGCGCGCTTCCGGAGGACGAGGTCGCGAAGATCCCGCCGCCCGGGCTCAGCTCCCGGAAAGCGAGCAGCTGCAGCACCATTCCTACGGACGAGATGACCAGACCAGTGGTGACGGCGCGCAAGGCCTCGTCCTGCTCGGCCCTGGCGCGGATCGCCATCAGGACGGTCGCGGGAATCGCGCAGCCAGGCGCCACGGCCAGCAGCACGATGGCGAAACCCGAGGGCAGCGACAGGTGCGCGAGCAGCGCCGCGAAGTACGCCAGCAGGGCCAGCGAGGTCGCGGCGAGCGTCCCCAGCAGGTTCAGCTGGAGCTCGGGCTTCGGCGGGCGATCGCGTGGGCGGTCACGATCCGCCAGCGAAATCACCACAGGCTGATCATCCCTGACTGCCTGCCGTTGGGGCGCTGACGGGGCCGACCACGCATTCGCACGCGCCCTCCGATTCGCTCCGACGCCAGCTCCGACAGCGGTTGTCCCCCCGCTGACAGTCTGGGCGTCGGCGCCGCCCGGCGCGCGACTTGACGGCCCGTCAGATTGCAGGAAGTGTCCGCCATGGCGGGACCCAACCGCGGGCGTACGTGGGTGTGCGCTCGTCTCCCAGCTTCGCCGGCCACCCGCCGCCGGCTCGGAGGCTCTCGATGCCCGTCCCGATGGACGAGTTTCCGCTGCACCAACACCCCGTCTCGTTCTCCCGAGTCGGCACCAGCGACCGCAACTTCTACGACCGCAGCTACTTCAACGGCCACGACCGCACCGGGGAGATCTTCTTCATCTCCGGTTATGGCGCGTATCCCAATCTGGGCGTCAAGGATGCGTACTTCACGATCCGCATCGGCGACCGATCCTTCACCGTGAGGGCGTCGGACGCGCTGGACGACAACCGGCTGGTGCAGCAGGTCGGCTTCTTCCGCCAGGAGGTCGTCGACCCGCTGAGCACGATCCGGCTGACCGGCGACGCGGACGATCTCGGCATCGGGTTCGACCTGACGTGGCAGGGCTCTTTCCCGGCGGTCGACGAGCCGCGGCACGTCATCCTGCAGGGCGGGGTACGCCCGTTCGTCGACGCTCAGCGCTTCGCCCAGGTCGGCACCTGGGAGGGAGTCATCCGGGCCTTTGGGCGCGAGATCGCCGTCTCTCCGGACGTCTGGGTCGGCAGTCGTGACCGCTCGTGGGGCATCCGCCCGGTCGGGGAAGCCGAGACGCCCGGTCGTTTCACCGCGGAGCAGGGCGCCGACTACGGCATGTACTGGCTCTACGTCCCGCTGCGCTTCGAGGACTACGCAATCGTGATCATCGTCCAGGAGGACGCCGACGGCCACCGCAGCCTGAACGAGGCGAGCCGTATCTGGCCGGCCGCGTCGGGGCGCAAGCCTGAGCAGCTCGGCTGGCCGCGCACCGAGATCCGGTACCGCTCCGGCACCCGTATCCCGGAGAAGGCGGTCATCCACCTGACCGAGCAGGACGGCAAGCCGCTCGACATCGAGATCGACTCGCTCGGCTGGATCTCGCTGAACTGCGGCCCCGGCTACGGCGCCGACCCGGAGTGGCAGCACGGCACCTGGAAAGGCCGCGGCTGGGTCCGACGGATCCAGCCTCGACTACAACGATCCGGACGTGGCCGGCCGCGTCCCGTTCAGCCTGCTCGACCACGTCGCCCAGGCGCGCTGCAACGGTGACGAGGGCTACGGGCTTTTCGAGCACGGACTCATCGGCCGCTACACGCCGTACGGTTTCGCCGACTTCTTCGCCGTCGCCCCGTGACGGGTCCGGCACCTGGCGGGGCAGAAATCCGGCGGACCAGCCGTGACCACGAGCAGCTTCGCCTCGCGCTCCAGGGCTGGCTCGCGCGGCAGTTGCCGGCCGGCGCCGACCCGAGGATTCCCGCCCTGACGACCTCGGCGGCCACCGGCATGTCCAGCGAGACGGTGCTCTTCCCGGCGACCTGGACCGGCGCCGGCGGTGAGGTGCGGACCGAAGATCTGGTGTGCCGCATCGCACCGCATCCCGGTGACGTGCCGGTGTTCCCGTCCTACGACATGCGCGGGCAGTTCGAAGTCATCCGGCAGGTCGGCGAGCTCACGTCGGTCCCGGTGCCCAACGTGCGGTGGCTCGAGGAAGACACGAGCCTGATCGGCACGCCGTTCTTCCTCATGGACCGCGTCGACGGCAGCGCCCCACCGGACAACCCGCCCTACACGTTCGGCGACAACTGGGTCGCCGACGCCGCCCCCGAGCAGCGCCGCACGATGGAACGCGCGACCATCGACGTCCTGGCGGAGCTGCACGACATCGCGGATGCCGAAGAACGATTCGGCTTTCTGTTCACGCCCGCCGAGATGGCCGCCGGGCCGACCCCGCTGCATCGCAAGCTCGCGCGTACCCGGGCCTGGTACGACTGGACGGTCGCGTCGGGCGTGCGCTCGCCGCTCGTGGAACGCGGCTTCGCGTGGCTCGAGGATCACTGGCCCGAAGACCCCGGACCCACCGTCCTTTCATGGGGCGATTCCCGCGTGGGCAACGTCCTTTTCCGCGACTTCCGCCCGGTCGCCATCCTCGACTGGGAGATGGCCGCCGTCTGCCCGCGCGAGATCGATCTCGGCTGGCTGATCTACGCGCACTACATCTTCCAGGACATGTCCACCGTCTTCGAGCTGCCCGGACTGCCCGACTTCCTGCGCCGCGACGAGGTCGCCGCCTACTACGAATCCCGGACCGGCCATACCCCGCGGGACCTGGATTTCTACACCGCGTACGCGGCCTTGCAGTACGCGATCGTCTTTCTGCGCACCGGTTCTCGCTCCGTCCACTTCGGGGAGATGCCGATGCCGGAAGATCCCGACGAGCTGATATTCAACCGCGAGCCGCTCGAGCGCATGCTCGCCGGCACTTACTGGAGCTGACTTCATGCGCTACGGCGTCACCGTTTTCCTCACCGACGTGTCGATCGGGATCATCGAGCTCGCGAAGGCCGTCGAGGAGCGCGGCCTCGATTCGGTCTGGCTGCCCGAGCACACTCACATCCCGACGAGCCGGCTGACCCCACCGCCGACCGGTGACGAGGTGCTGGCCGAGGAGTACCGGCGCAGCGTCGACCCGTTCATCAGCCTCGCCGCCGCGGCAGCCGTGACGACGCGGCTGCGCCTCGGAACCGGCGTCGCGCTCGTCGCCCAGCGCGACCCGATCGTCACGGCGAAAGCCCTGGCTACGCTGGATCAGTTGTCCGGCGGCCGGTTCGTCTCGGCACCGGATTCGGCTGGAACGTCGACGAGATGGCCCACCACGGCGTCGATTACGCCACCCGCCGCGAACACGCCCGCGAGGTGGTCCTCGCGATGCGGGCGCTCTGGGAACAGGACGAGGCGAGCTACGCCGGCACGTTCGTGAACTTCTCGCCGAGCTGGTCGTGGCCGAAGCCGGTGCAGCAGCCGCTGCCGATCCTCGTGGGTGGCGGCGGCGGGCCCAAGCTCTTCCAGCACATCGTGGAATACGCCCAGGGCTGGATCCCGATCGGGGGCGCGGGCCTCGGCAAGGCGCTGCCGGTGCTCCGCCAGACCGCCGAGGACGCCGGACGCGATCCCGGCGAGCTCGAGATCGTCCCGTTCGGCTCGCATCCCGACCGCGGCAAGCTGGACTACTTCGCCGGTCTCGGCGTCACCGAGTGCGTCTTCCGGCTGCCCTCGGCGACTCGCGACGAGGTGCTCCCGATCCTCGACAAGCAGGCCAAGCTCGTCGAGGAGCACCGGGCCGGCTGACCCTGGTGCCCGCAGCGCCGCCGACCCGGCGGGCTCAGGCCTTCTTGATGCTGGCGGTCACCTGAGACATGGGCCCGAGCAGGGCGTCGACGTCGGACGACAGCGCGTGGACCTGGGCCTTGCTGAGGGAGTCGTAGGCGACGAAGGAAGCGCCGCTGCCGTATTGCGCGAGGTCCTGTTCGAGCCTGGCGAAGCGGCGGTCGACCTTCGCCACGAGGTCCGGGTCCGTCTCGAGCACGATCGGGCGCAGGGCGTCGTACGCGTGCTGGGCACCCTGCACGTTGGCCGCGGCGTCGACCAGATCAAGGCGGCTGTAACGCTCCGCCTCACCGACGATCGCGACAGTGGCGACCTCGTTCAGCAGGCTCTGGGCTCCGGTGCTGATCTCGTCCGCGCTGAGGTCGACCCGCTGGACCTGGTCGACGAGATTGGTGATGTCGCCCTGCAGTTGCTGGGCGACCGGACCGTCGTGGGCGATGTCGGCGGTCTCCCAGAGATCGTGCTCCAGGCGGTGGAATCCGGTCCATTGCTGGCCGACCTCCACGTTGTCGATACGCGCGTCGATACGCGGATCGAGATCTCCCAGGGAGGCGGCGACCGGCACGATCGACTCGTACGGCACCTGGACGGCGGCGTAGAGCGACTTGGCTTTGGCGATGTCACCGGCTTGCACGGCGGCGACGAACGGTTTCACGCGCGCCTCGAGCAACCGCGCCTGCCCCACCACGTACGTGCGGTATCTCGCGACCGCCGCGTCGAGTTGCGGGCTGGTCGTCGGAGCCGCCCCGGACGGAGCCTTGACGACGATCGTGGTCCGGATGCCCATGCCGACCATCCCCGGCTTGCACGCCAGCTGGTACTGCCCGGCTTTGAGCGCCACGGTCAGCTTCTTGCCGGTGCTCGGCCCGATGTTCTCCACCTCACCGACGACCCGGTCTCCGGGGGCGTACACGTAGAAGCCGGTCGCCTGGCTGCCCACGTTGGAGATCGAGAACGTCCGGGTGCCGCTGGTGAAGGTGGTGTCAGCCACCTGGCACGCGGTGTCGGATGCCTGCACCCCCACGTCCGCGGTGCCCGAAGAGCCGGACGGGGAACTGGAACATCCGGCGAGGGTCAGCGCCACCATCAGGCCCACGCCCGCAGCGGCGTACGACCGGGGCGCAGCGAGTGGCACGCACCCGACGGTAGAGCAGCCCGGAGCGGCTCAGGCGGACCCGAGAGTGACGTTCGTCGTATGACTCACCCCGTTGCGCTGGTAGTGCACCGTCACCTTGTCGCCCGGTTTGTGGGCCCGGATCGCCGCTGAGAGGCCGCTCCCGTCGTTGATCGGGGTCTGCCCGACCTCGGTGATGACGTCGCCGACCTGCAAGCCGCCCTTGGCGGCCGCGCTACCGGACTCGACACCCGTCACGAGCGCGCCGCCGTTCGGATCGTCGTTGATGTTGACGCCGAGCAGGGCGTGCTTGGGGGTCTGGCCCTTGATGAGCTGGTCGGCCACGGAGCGGACCTCATCGACCGGGATGGCGAACCCGACCCCGATGCTGCCGGACTGGCTGCCGTCGGCGCTCTGGCCGAGGCTCGCGATCGCGCTGTTGATGCCGATCACCCGGCCGTGCTCGTCGACGAGCGGGCCACCGGAGTTGCCCGGGTTGATCGCGGCGTCGGTCTGGATCGCGTCGCCCACCGAAGCGCCGGTTCCGCTGCCGTCCGAGCTCGCGAGCGCGACGGTGCGGTGCAGGGCCGAGACGATGCCGGAGCTGACCGACCCGTCGAGCCCGAGCGGGCTGCCGATGGCCAGAACCGTGTCGCCGACGTGCACCGTGTTCGTGCTTCCGAGGGTCGCCGGCGTCTTGCCCGACACCCCGGAGGCATTGATGACGGCCAGGTCCGTACCGGGGTCACGCCCGACGATGGTGGCCGGGGCGGTGGAACCGTCGGCGAACTTGACGCTGATGGTGCCGGCGCCGCCCGCTGCCGCTTCGACCACGTGGTTGTTCGTGACGATCGTTCCGTCCGAACGCAGGATGACGCCCGAGCCGGTGTCCCCCGAGCCGGATGTCTGCACGGTGATCGAGACGACGCTCGGCGAGACCGCCGCAGCGACCTTGGCGAGCGTTTCCGTCGGGGCGGCCGAACCCGTGATGTTGACCGGTGACTGCGAGGAGACCACGGTCTTCGTGCCGTTCCCGGCGATGACGGCCCCGGTGACCCCGCTGCCGATGGCGACGGCGACCAACGCCGCGCCGGCGAGGGCCCGGCGGCCCCACGGTGGGCCCGGAGGAGTCGGCGGGCGCTGCGCGCCGGCGTCATGGGACGGGGGTTCAGCGGGAGGCGGCCCCAGCGGCGGGAGCGGCGGCAGCGGCTCAGTCGGGTAGCTCGGGGGCGCGTAGGAGGGTGCACCGTAGGGGGACGCGCCGTACGGGGGCGCACCGTAGGCCTGGCCAGCCTGGCCCGGGTAGCCCTCCTGCGCCCAGACGGACAGAGGCGGGGCGACCGGCTGAGGCTGCTGGTCGCCGGCGTCCGGCAGGACGCCGGCGACATGTGGCGGCTGCGGCGGATACGCCCAGTCCAGCGGTTCGTCCCGCGGGTCGCTCGCGCTCATACGCTTAGCGTCGGCGCACGCGCTTCGGCGTTCCTGGGATCGAACTGTGAGTTCGCTGTGGGACGGGCGCGACCCTCACAGCCGGTCCACAGCTCACTCGAAGTCACACCGCAGGCATCCGGTCGATGCTTGGCCGCGTGACACTCGTCTGGCTGAGCCCTGGGCTGCCCGCAGACCGCACCGAACTGGCGGCCGCGCTCCCTTCCGATCTCGCGCTGTTCTCGATGCCGTCCCTCGACGATCCCGCGGCGCTCGATGCGCTGGCTGTCGGCAGCCTGTGCGTTGCCACAGTGTTCGAGACCGAGCTGCTGAACCAGCTGGCCCGCCGCCCGGCCGGGATCCGCTTGCTCGTCGTCGGACCACCCGATCGCCCGAGCTATCTGCCGCCGCCGCCGGTGGGAAGGCCGCCCGACGCGATGAGCCCCGCCGCGTCCATGTCGGAGCTGGCCGCGGCGATCAGCCAGGCCGCGTCGGCCGCACCCGCGGCAATGCTGACCCCGACCCTGACCGCAACCGCAGCGACCCCTGACCGCTCGCGGCTGCGTTCGCGACTCGTCGCCGCCGGCGCTGTCCTCGCGGGTCTGGCAATCGGCGGCATCGTCATCGGCGCGACCGAAGGATCCTCGTCGGCGAGCGCGACGAACGGAGTGGGCAACGGCCGGTTCGGCGGCGGGCAATTCCCGGGCGGAGGCGCCGGCGGGGGGCAATTCCCCGGCGCCGGGGGCCCGGGAGGCGGCAACTTCTCCGGCGTGGGCCCTGGAGGGCAAACCGGCACCGGCACCACCCGCGACGCGATCGAGCAGGAAATTGCGGCGTGCCTTCGCCAACAGGGCTTCACGGGTTCGGTGAACCAGCTGCGAGTCCGGGCCGCCGATCCGCAGCTGCGCCAGGCTATTTCGACCTGCCTTCAGCAGCTGGGCACTTCCTCCAGGCAACTCTCAGGTCGGCCATAGTCCAGTGATAGCGCCGCGGCCGAACGTGATGGCATGTCCTTGACGCACATTGACACGCCTGTTGGTCACGCGGTCGACGGCCACATGACGCACGAGCGCGGCCGGAACGCCAACGGTTGCTGTCGAAATCGTCGTGCCGGTCTACAACGAGGCCGCCGGCCTGGCCGCGTCCATCGAGCGGCTACACGCCTACCTCGACGGGGACTTCCCGTTCTCGTTCCAGATCACTATCGCCGACAACGCGAGCACCGACGAGACCTGGGAGCTGGCGCAGGCGCTCAGCCGCCGCTTCTCGCACGTGCGGGCGCGCCACCTCGACCAGAAGGGCCGCGGGAGGGCGCTGCGCGAGGTGTGGTCGGCGAGCGACGCGACCGTGCTGGCGTACATGGACGTCGACCTGTCCACCGATCTCGCGGCGCTGCTGCCTTTGGTCGCTCCGCTGCTCACCGGTCACAGCGATGTGGCGATCGGCTCGCGCCTGAGCTCCTCGTCGCGCGTGGTCCGCGGCGCCAAGCGTGAGGTGATCTCGCGCTGCTACAACCTGATCCTGCGCACGACGCTGCGGGCCCGCTTCACCGACGCCCAATGCGGCTTCAAGGCAATCCGTGCCGACGCCGCCCGCACGTTGCTGCCCCTGGTCCAAGACACCGCGTGGTTCTTCGACACCGAACTGCTGGTGCTCGCCGAACGCTCGGGCATGCGCATCCACGAGGTGCCGGTCGACTGGGTCGACGATCCCGACAGCCGGGTCGACATCGTCTCCACGGCGATGGCTGACCTACGAGGCATCGCCCGGCTGGGTCGCGCGCTCGCTTCCGGCCGGCTTCCGCTGGCCGACCTTCGCGCGCAGCTCGGACGCACGCCGCACCCGGCCCCGGTGCCCGGCGTCCCGGTCACCCTGTCCCGCCAAGCCGTGCGCTTCGCCGCCATCGGTATCGCCAGCACGCTCGCCTACCTCGCGCTGTATCTGCTGCTGCGCTCATCGCTGGGTGCGCAGGGCGCCAACCTCGCCGCGCTGCTGCTGACGGCCATCGCCAACACCGCCGCCAACCGCCGGCTCACGTTCGGGCTGCGCGGGCCGGGCAAGCGCGCGCGAAGCCAGCTCGAGGGGCTGGTGGTATTCGGTATCGGGCTCGCGCTCACGAGCAGCGCCCTGGCGATCGTGCATGCGCTGTCGGCTCATCCCCGGCGGGCGGTCGAGGTCGGCGTGCTCGTCGCAGCCAACCTGCTGGCGACTCTGGTGCGCTTCGTCCTGCTGCGCTCGTGGGTGTTTCACCCCCGTCGCACCGCCGCGAACGCTGCGGCGACCTCAGCCGGGAGTGCCGGCAACCCGTAGCCGTTGGGTGGGTCGACGACACCTGGGATCGGCAATTTCGGGGCTGTCAATTAGCTCGCTGAGCTCCTGATCTGCTGCTAGACTCGAACACATGGTCGAAGCGGAGTTCGGGGTGAAAGCAGCGCAGGCCCATGCGCTGCTCGCCGAACTCGCCGCCGCCGTATCGGCGGACACGTCCGGGATGCTGGCCGTTGAGGTGCTACCGGAGGTGCTGGGGGCGGGCCGTCAGCTGGATCTGCTGACCTGCCGGCTGATCGAACGGGCCGACCGGTCCGGGGCGTATGCGGTGGATGGGGCGGCGTCGACGGCCGCGTTCGTGCGTGGCCTGTCGGGTGAGTCTGACGGCTGGGTGGCCAAACGGGTGCAGGCCGGGCGGGCGTTGGCGGATCGGATGCCGGTCACCGGCAAAGCGTTCGAGGCCGGTGAACTCGGATTGGATCATGCCACCGTCATCGTGCAGGCGACCCGTGATCTGCAGCATGACCTGGCCGCGGAGCTGGAAGCCTTCCTTGCCGAGCAGGCGCCTCCGCTGACCCCACGGCAGCTTCGGGTCGTCGCCGAAGAAGTGCTCGCTGCTGCCGCCCCGGAGCAGTCAGCGGATGAAGCGGCCCGCAAACACGCCGCCCAGCGGCTGAACCTGTCCGAAACCCTCGACGGCCGGTGGCGCCTGGATGGCTGGCTGGACGCCGAAGCCGGCCTCATCGTCTCCAAAGCCATCGCGAGCTTTACCCGCAAACCCGATCCTGACGGTGATGTGCTCACCGAATCCGCCCCGTCCCGCCGCGCCGAAGCCCTCGTGCAAATGGCCCGGCATGCTACCGCCCACGCCGAGACCTGTCACGGGGAAGGCGGGGGCCGGCACACCGTCAACGTCGGCCTGTCCCATCAAGCCCTGCTCGACGGCCTCGGTACCGCCGGGACCCCCGACGGGCAGCGCCTGCCCGCCGCTACCGCCCGGCGGATGGCATGCGATGCCGACATCATCCCCGCCGTCTACGGCGCCGACTCCGAGATCCTCGACTTCGGCCGCCGGACCCGCACCATCTCCGCCGGACTACGACACTTCCTCACCGCCCGTGACGGCGGATGCACCTGGCCCGGTGTGTGATCGGCCACCATCATTCACCGAAGCCCATCACCGGATTCATTGGATCGACGGCGGCAACACCAACCCCGAAGACCTCGAACTCCTCTGCTGCCATCATCATCACCAGGTTCATGAAGGCGGCTGGAACATGACCATCGGCAACGACCCCGACCGCACCCCCTGGTTCTGGCCACCCGACGGACGCCCACCCCTGCAAGGCCAACGCCGACCACTACTACGACCACCCGGCCACACACCAAGACGCACGTAGGCCGACCGGGCCACTTCGAAGCGCCCCGCAGGGTTAGTCACTCGAATGTGCAGCACCCCTCAGATCCCGCCGACCACACCTGAGGCGCGCAGCTCCGCGATCACCTCCGGCGCGTAGTCCAGCTCGCGAAGGATCGCCTCGGTGTGCTCGCCCAGCGCGGGGATCGGATCCATGCGCGCCTGCTCGCCGTCGAGGTTGATCGGGGGAAGCACGGCCCGGATCGGACCACCGGGCGAGTCCACCTCTCGCCACCGGTCGCGCGCCGCGAGCTGAGGGTGGTTCGCCACTTCTTCGACCTCGTTGAGCGCGGCATTGGGAATCCCGGCAGCCTCGAGGCGGGCCACCAATTCCGCCGCCGGAAGCGTGCCGGTCACCTCGGCGATGAGCGCATCCACTTCAGCGCGATGCGCGACGCGGGCAACGTTCGTCGCGTAACGCGGATCACTTGCCAGCTCGGGCTCTCCGAGCACCTCGCGGACGAGTGAGACCCAGCCGCGATCGTTCTGCACCCCGATCAGCAGCCGCCCGCCTTCTAGCGTCGGATAGCCGTCGTACGGGACGATCGCCGCGTGGCCGAGTCCTGAGCGCGGCGGGGCGCTGCCGGTGTACATAGTCGTGTAGAGCGGGTAGCCCATCCACTCGACGACCGCGTCGAACATGCTGACCTCGACGTGACCACCCTCGCCGGTACGCCCCCGGCGCAGCAGCGCAGCAAGCACGCCTGAGAACGCGTAGACGCCGGCGGCGATGTCGGCTGCGGCCACGCCGGTCTTGGAAGGCACCTCCGGCGTCCCGGTCATCGCGATGAGCCCGGCCTCGCTCTGCACGAGCATGTCGTACGCCTTCTTCTGCGCGTACGGGCCGCCGGGCCCGTAGCCCGACATGTCGACCGTGACCAGTCGCGGGCGGGTGGCCCGCAGCGCCTGCGACCCGAAGCCCAGTCGCTGGGCCGCGCCGGGCGCGAGGTTTTGCAGGAACACGTCGGCGGAGTCGATGAGGCGCAGGACGATCCGGCGGCCGGCGGCGCTCGACACGTCGACGGCGATCGACTCCTTCGAGCGATTGAGCCAGACGAAGTGGGCGCCCGTGCCTTTGACGGCATGGTCGTACGCGCGGGCGAAGTCACCGCCGTCGACCCGTTCGACCTTGATGACCCGAGCCCCGAGATCCGCCAGGTGACGCGTCGCGAGCGGGGCGGCGACCGCCTGCTCGATCGCCACGACGGTGATTCCCTCCAGAGCCCGCACGCCGACATGCTAGGTGGTCGGATGGGCGACAGCGGATTGACAACGGGTCACTGCTCGCGTTTGTTTCACAGCGAAGCCTCGGGGGCCGGCACTGTCTGACAGATCGGAAGCCCCATGACCGACGCCCCGGACAACCCTGCGCTCACCGGCAAACCCGTCACCCTGCTGACGCAGGAGATCCGCTTTGCGGCCACGCTCACCGGAGGCGTGAGTCTGGCCGTCTGGATGGGTGGTATCGCCCGCGAACTCGACATCCTGGTGCACGCCAGCGATGACCGCATCGAGGGCCGGCAGGATTCGCCAGACCCGGTGCAGCATCTGTACCGACGGCTGCTGGAAATCCTCGATGCCACCGTGAGCGTCGACGTGCTGTCCGGCACCAGCGCGGGTGGCATCAACGCGGCGTTGCTGGGTTTGGTGAACGCCCAGCGCAAGGATCTTTCGACGCTGCGGGACATCTGGCTGCACGCCGGCTCGCTCGGGACGTTGCTGCGCGACCCGAACCAGTCGGCACCGCCCTCGCTGCTGCAGGGCGACGGCCAGTTGCTGAGCCAGCTCTCGGCCGGTATCCGCGGCATCCTGGGCCAGTCAGCCGGCGCCGGGAACCCGCGGCCCACCGACGTGTTCATCACGACCACGCTGCTCTCGCCCGAGCTCAGCCGCTTCACCGACGACTACGGCACCAGCATCGACGACTCCAACCACCACGGTCTCTTCCACTTCGATACCCAGGACCTGAACCACCAGGACATCGTTACCGCGCTCGCACTGGCCGCGCGTAGCAGCGCCTCCTTCCCCGGCGCGTTCGAGCCGGCCTTCCTGCCCTGCGGCGCGCGGGACACCGATAGCACCCATCCCGACATGAGCCCGTACTCGACGATGACCGCCCCGCACTGGGCCGCCGACGGAGGCCTGCTCATCAACCGGCCCATCGGGCCGCTGCTCGACACCGTCTTCGAGCGCCCTGCCGATCGCGAGGTGCGCCGGGCGCTGCTCTACATCGTCCCGACGAGCGGCCCGGAGCCCAAACTCACGCCGGACGAGCAGGCGAAGCCGCTGGGTCTGGCGGGGTCATTGCTGAAGGATCTCGCCGCCACCCAGGACCAGTCGATCGCCGCAGACCTGACGGCCATCCGCGAGCACAACGACCGTGTCGATTCCCGCCTCGACACCCGGCTGCAACTCGCCGCGCTCGGAGCGCGGCTGACGTCCGGCGGCTTGACCGATGCGAGCACGTGGAGCGCCTACCGGGCCCGCCAGGGTGAGTCGCTGGCGGAACCCATCGCCACCGAAATCATCCGCCGGCTGCGAGCCGAGCCCGGCTTGCGTCCGGAGTGGGCCGCCGAGGACGCCTGCGGCAACGATCTGCACGCGAGACTGCTGGCCAAGGCGATCACCGCCATCACGAAGGACTGGCCCACCGGGGAAGGCGACCCTGCGGCAACGAACGAGGCGGATGGCGCAGCTGGGCGCGCCGCTCAGGTGGGACGGCCGGCATTCAATGCGGGCAAGGCGGTGGTGCTCGATCTGCTCCGCGCCGGTTTCGCACTGGCCACCAACGACGTCGAGCGCACGGTCCTGGCCGGGGCGGTCTCCAAGGTGCACGAAACACCGGGCGGCATGGTCCCCCCGGACCTGATGTCGCTCGTTCGCGACACGATCAAAGACCCCGCGCAACCGACCCTGGAAGCGGCTGCCGAGACCATCGCCCGAACCGTCACCGGCTCCCAGGACGAGGCGCTGCGGCAGGCCTTGGCAACGTCGTGGACAGCCCTCACCCAAGCGGTCGCAGGCGTCACGAAGACGCTGCGCGCGCTGGCCGCGGCCACCACCCTCGCGCCCGACGCGCCGGCCGGCTCGTGGACCCAGCTGCGCAGCAACGCGCGCCAGCTGACCTCGACCTACCTCGACTACCTGGGGGCCGACCAGCAAGGCACGCTCGCCGACGCGAACTGCGCGCTCGACCGGCTGCTGGACCTCATCGTCGCCGAACGCGCGCTCTCTCCCGCTGGTCACCGGGTGGATCAACGCGTCGAGCTCATCCAGATCAGCGCCGATACGCGAACCCAGCTCACCGCCGGCGCCCGGCAGACCGCGGAAACCAAGCTGACCGGCCTGCAACTGCACCACTTCGGCGCGTTCTACAAGGCTTCGTGGCGCGCCAACGACTGGATGTGGGGCCGCCTCGACGGCACCGGATGGCTCACCCACATCCTGCTCGACCCGCGCCGCATCCTCGCGGTCTGCGAGTCGGCGCAGCCCCCCGCGCACGATCGCGCGGAGGCGTTCCTGAAGGCGCTCGAGGAGGCGTTCGGACCTCTCGGCGGCGACGGAGCCATCGGCGCAACCCGCCTGGAACTGCTGAATGATCTCGCGTTTCTGAACAACGCGGATGCCGCCATTCCGGGGAGCCTGCCCCGGCTGTCGATCGCCGTCGCCGCGGCGATCCAGCTGCACATCGCGAAAGAGGAACTGCGGTCGGTAGCCGCGCAGGTCCAGAACGGCGAGGATCCGATCAGTGCCGACGAGCGCCGCTGGCTCGCCGATTACGAGGCCGGCAGCGGCCAGGACGCGCGTATCCCCGCGCTGCTCGCCCGCTGCCCCGTGCCGGACGAGACGCTCACCCAGGAACGCGACCGGGCGACCCCGCTCTTCCTGCGTACGACCACCAAGAGCGCGGCCGTTGCCACGTCGGCCCTGACGGCCTTCAAGAAACCGCCGGCCTCGCTGGCGCCGGTCTTCACCATCGCCCGCACGATCACCCGTACCGCGTGGGTGGCCACCGATCGCACGCACGGAAACCGCCGCCTCAGCCTGCTCGCCGGCGTGCTGCTGATGATCCTCGGGATTGCGGCACTGGTGAGTCACTCACTGCTGCTGGGCATTCCCGGCCTTGCGGCGCTCGGCGCCGGGATGCTGGTGGTGGCGATCGCGACGTGGCGGTCGGTGCCGCGGATCGTCGGCGCGGTGCTGGCGCTCGCCCTCGTTGTGGTCGCCGCCGCCCCGTGGCTGCCGTGGCTGAATGACCATCTTCGCTCGTGGCTTCAGCGCACGGCCATCCCGTTCCTGTTCCGCGACAAGTGGGCCTGGCCGATCATCTTCCTCCTCCTGCTGCTGCCCGCGGTGACGAGCGTCATCCGGCTCGCAGTGCATCGGAACCCACCGAAGACGCCGCGCCCGGTTGCAGGTGGCGCGCCAGGAAATCGATGACCGCCGACGCGAACCGCACCTTCCCCGCGGTGCGGGCGATCTCATGACCTTCGTCGGGGAAGAGCAGCAGTTGCGCGTCGATGCCACGCCCCCGGGCAGCCGCCGCGGCCTGACGCGATTCCCCGACCGGGACGTTGCGATCGTTCACCCCGTGCACCACGAGCAGCGGCGCGCGCAGGCGATGGAAGCGGCGAAGGGGCGACAGCTCGGCGAGCAGCGCCGCGTCGGTCACCGGGTCGCCGTATTTCGTGGTGGCGACGGCCGCGACCCAGGGTTCGGTATCGGCGAAGAACGTGAGCAGGTCTGACATCCCGCAGATGTCAATGCCCGCAGCGAAGAGCTCGGGATGAAACGTCAGCGCGGCCAGGGTCAGATAGCCGCCGTAGGAGCGGCCCATACACGCCAGCTGGCCGTGGCCGGCGATTCCGGTGCGCAGCAGATGCAAGGCGCACGCGGCCACGTCGCTGATCGCGTCGAACCGGCGGGCTCCGTCATCGGCGTGCTCGAAGGCGCGGCCGTATCCGCTCGAGCCGCGCACGTTGGGGGCGAAAACCGCGATGCCGCTCGCGGCGATCGCCTGAAAGACCGGCGCGTAGCCCAGGCGTTCCTGCGCTTCGGGGCCGCCGTGCAGATGAATCACCGTGGGAACCGGACCGGTGGAGCCCACCGGCCGGTACAGCCAGCCTTCGATCGCCAGACCGTCGTCGGTGAGGAAGCGCTCTCGGGTCGGGGTGACCAGCTGCCCCGGCACCGACGGCGAACCCCCGGGCACCGGAATCGGCGCGAGCACCAGCGCGCCGGCGCGCGCATCGCACTGCCAGAGCCCCCGGGGGGTGTGGGGTCCCTGCCCGGAAACGACGAGCCGGCAACCGTCGGCACTGAACCGGACCCGGTCGATGAGCTCCGGGCAACCGGCGACGGTTCGCCTGCGGCCCGTGGGCAGGTGCATCACCTCCAGCACCGAGGCGCCGCGCACGTTCCAGAGCAGCGCGGCCCGCTCGCCGCAGTTGGTCACCGCAAAACTGTCGAGTTCGCCGCCTGGATGGACGGCGAGCACCTCCGGAATGGTCCCGTGGATGCTGGCTTTTCCGGCGCCCTTCCCGGCGCCGAGCAGCATCAGGACGTAGCGGTCGCGGCGCAGGTTGCTGCGGACCAGCACCCGTCCGTCCGGCAGGAAGTACCCCTGATCGGTGACGCCTTCTGCCGAGCTGGGGGCGATCAGGGTGCGCACCTTGCCGTTGCGCAGGCTGACCTGGAGCACGGTGCGCCGGCCCCGGCCCCCGACCCGCACCAGCGCGGCGGCGCCGTCGTGGCGGACGTCCAGCACAGTGAAGGGGTCGCCGTAGCCGAGGGGCCGGCTCACCCCGGTGTGCACGTCGAGCAGCGTCGACGACGTTTCCTCCGGGCGCCGGCCGCTGGTCGACAGCGGGAGCACCGCGCCCGACCGCAACCACGGTCCGAAGCCCGCCGTCCCGGAGCGCACGCCGGCTACCCGGCGGGCCCCCCTGCCGTCAGGGCGGACGATCCACACCCGGGTCCGGGTAGTCTCGCCGCCCGGCGCGCCCAGCACGGCGATCCACTCGCCGTCCGGCGACCATGACACCGCCTCGACATGGTCACGTCCGGTCTGCAGCACGAGCATCCCGGAGCCGTCCAGCTGGCTCACGCACGCCCGCGGCATACCCTGGCAATCACTGATGAAAACGACCCGCGAGCCGTCGGGTGAAGGCTCAGCGCCCCAGCTTCCCGGAGCACTCACCCACGCCTTCCAGCCCGGGTGGACAACCGCCAGCTCGGCGTCGGCTGGACGGGTGGGCGTGCTCATCCCACCCCCTGCTCCTGCAGCCACAACTCCAGCAGAGCCACCTGCCAGAGCTCGTTGGAGCCGAGCGTCGTGCGGGTCGCGTTGGGATCGGCGAGCAGCCGGCGGATCGGCTCGGGCTGATAGAGCCCGCGGTCACGCGCGGCCCGACTAGTGAGTGCATCGCTCACGCGATCGAGCAGCGCCCCGGACAGGTGGCGGATCGCCGGCACCGGGAAGTAACCCTTCTTGCGGTCGATCACCTCGGCCGGAAGCACCTTGCGGCTCGCCTCCTTGAGCACCCCCTTGCCGCCGCCGGCGAGTTTGAGCTCCGGCGGGCAAAGTGCCGCGAGCTCGACGAGTTCGTGGTCGAGGAACGGCACCCGGGCTTCCAGACCCCACGCCATCGTCATGTTGTCGACCCGCTTGACCGGGTCGTCGACGAGCATGATCTGGCTGTCGAGCCGCAGGGCCGCATCAAGTGAAGTATCAGCGCCCGGCTCGGCGAAGTGCCGTGAGACGAACGCGCGTGAGGGGTCGTCGTCCAAACGCCATTGCGGCCTGAGCAACTCCCGCAGCGCCGTATCGGAACGGTCCACGAAGACCCGCGCGTACGCCGGCGAGGCCTCCTCCCGCGCCACCCCGGCAAGCGGCGGGTACCAGTCGTAGCCGGCGAAGATCTCGTCAGCCCCCTGGCCCGACTGCACGACCCGGACGGTCTTCGAAACCTCCCGTGACAGCAGGAAGAACGCGACGCAATCGTGGCTGACCATCGGCTCGCTCATGGCGGCGATGGCCTGCTCGACCGCGGGCAGCACGTCACTGGTCGGGATGCGGATCTGATGATGGCGCGTGCCGAAGTGACGGGCGATCAGATCGGAGTAGTAGAACTCGTCGCCCGACTCGCCTCCCGCGGCCTCGAAGCCGATGCTGAACGTCGTCAGGTCGGTCTGCCCCTCCCCCGCGAGCAGCGCGACCACCAGGCTGGAATCGATGCCCCCGGAGAGCAGCACCCCGACAGGAACGTCGGCCACCATCCGCCTCGCCACGGCGATCCGCAGCCGCTCGAGCACCTCCTCCTGCCACTCGCTTGCCGTCATCGACAGGCGCTCGGGATCGCGGCTGTGCGGCGGCGACCAGTACGTCTGGTCGGTCATCCGACCGTCTGCCTCGACGATGCGGACGGTCGCGGGCGGCAGCTTGCGCACGCCCTGCAGGATCGTGCGCGGCGCCGGGACCACCGAGTGGAAGCTCAGGTAGTGATGCAGCGCGATCGGGTCGAGCGAGGTGTCGACGCCGCCCCCGGCCACCAGAGCCGGCAGGGTCGACGCGAACCGCAGCCGACCTGGTGCCTGCGCCAAATACAGCGGCTTGATCCCGAGCCGATCGCGCGCCAGGATCAGCCGCCCGCTGGCCCGCTCGACGATCGCGAAGGCGAACATGCCCGCGAAGTGGTCGACGCAGCGCGTTCCCCAGCGGTGGTAGGCCTTCAGGACGACCTCGGTATCGGAAGTCGAGAAGAAGTGGTAGCCGGCCGCGATCAGCTCCGCCCGTAGCGCGGGGTAGTTGTAGATGCAGCCGTTGAACGCGACCGTGAGCCCGAGATCGGAATCCACCATGGGCTGCGCGCCGGCCGCGGAAAGGTCGATGATGGCGAGCCTGCGGTGGCCGAGCGCCGCCGGTCCGTGGGCCCAGAGCCCGGTGCCGTTCGGCCCGCGGGGCGCGAGGGGATCGCGCATCCGTCCGACGGCGGCCGTATCCGCTGCCGCTCCGTCCCAGCGGAATTCTCCGCACAGCCCGCACACCGGCGTGCCCCTCCCCGTTACCCGTTCACCGCGGCGCGCGGCACGGTCATCGCCATCACGGCACCAGCCAGGTGTCTTTCGCGCCGCCGCCGCGCGACGAGTTGACGATCATGCTTCCTCGGGGCGCCACCCGGGTCAGCGGGGCCGGGAGCACCTCGGCGTGCGGAGCCACCCCCGGCTCCGGATCGCGACTGAGGACGACGAACGCCCGCAGGTCGACGTTTCTCGGCACCAGCTCGCCGCCCACCAGGGTCGGATGCGTCGACAGTTTCACCAGATCCTGGGCCACCCACCGAGAGGGGGCGAGCAGCACCTGCTCGCGAAGCGCCTCGAGCTCGGCGGCACTCGCGTCAGGGCCGATCGTGACGCCCGCGCCGCCGTACCCGTCGACGGGCTTGAGTACCAGCTCCGCCATCCGGTCGAGCACTTGCTCGAGAGCCAGCGGGTCGGCGCAAACGTACGTCGGCACGCCTTCGAGCAGCGGCTCCTCGCCGAGGAAGTACCGGATGAACTCGGGGACCATGGCGTAGATGGCCTTGTCGTCGCCGACCCCGTTGCCGGGTGCGTTAGCCAGCGCCACCCCCCCAGCCCGCACCGCCGCGAGCAGCCGGCGCCCGATCGGCCGCCCATCGGCCCCCGGAACGTGGTCGAGCAGGTCCTCGTCGAGCCGGCGATAGAGCACGTCGATCGGGTAGCGCTGGCCGTGCTCGAGCCGATAGACCCCGCCGTCGGTGACGACGAGATCCTTGGGCTGGACGAGGTCGGCGTGCATCCGAGCGGCCAGCGTCTTGTGCTCCCACCAGGCGGAATCGCCGGTGCCGCTGGTCAGTACAGCGAGCTGTACCGCACCCGCGGGCCGTCCGGCCGCCGACCGCAGCGCGTAAGCGAGGTTGGTGGCCGCATCCTCCGAGACCAGCGTGCCCGCAGGCGGGGTGAGCTCCGGCATGACGGTGGCCAGCAGGTCGCGCGCATGCATGGCGTACGCGAGCCCCGAGGGCACCCGCAGGTTGTCCTCGAGCACCCGCCACTTTCCGCTGGTGTCGCGTACCAGATCGGTGCCGATGACGTTGGCGCGCACCGCGTTGGGCGGGACGAGCGCACCGCTCGGCCGCAGGCCCGGCGTGGCGTCCAGCATGCTGGCCGAGATGAGGCCGGTACGCACGCAGTTGCGCGGCCCGTAGACGTCATGCAGGAAGGCCTCGAGGGCGAGCGCCCGCTGCTTGAGCCCGCGCTCGAGCCGACGCCACTGCGACTGCTCGATCAGCCGCGGGACGAGATCGATCAGGAAGGGGCGGGTCTCCCCGTCGACCGTGAACGTGACCTCCCGCTCGCTCTGGTGGCGGTCGCGGTCCCGCTCGCGCGCCTCCAGCTGAGGAGTGGAGAGCGCCTCGAAGGCGGCCAGCACCGGAGCGAACGCCTCGGTGGGCCGCCGGTTGGCCCGGATCGCCTCGTCGCCCTTACGCAGCTCGTAGCGGGCTGCGAGGCTCCGGTGAGCGACCGGCGCCGGATGCGGCTCGAGGTCGGCGCCGCTGGTTTCGACCAGCAGCAGATCGACGACATCGGTGAGTTCCTCGCGGACCCGGAAGGCCGCCCGCTGACGCGAGGCGCTACTGCCGCCGCGCAGCGCCTCGTCGGTCAGGTGACGCACCGTCTCCCAGTCGCCGGCCTCCTCGAGCTGCGGCCGGAGCTCGTCAACCAACCGGCGGACCACCTGCCGCACGGGCAGCGGCTTGCAGTCACGCAGGTCGACGAGATCGCCCTCCAACCCGGCGCGGGCCGCGCGCCACATCGCCGCCCGGATCAGCGACGGGGCGACCGGGTGGTGCGGTAGGCCCGCGTCCTGCTCACGACTGGCGCGCAGCACCAGAGCGCGAAACAGCCCGGCGAGCAGGAGCACATCGTCGATCCGCGGCGTCGCGTCGCACAACCGCAACTCGATGGTGGGCACGTGCGCCGACGGGCGGACATCGAAATAGATCATCCCGACGTCGGTGATGACGGACGAGCCGATCAGCTCCCGGATCAGCTCGTCGTACTCGGCGGCGTCGGCGACCTCGGGGAACGGTCCGCTGGTGGGCCATCGTGACCAGACGAAGGTGCGATAGCTGGCGTAGCCGGTGTCGTCGCCGAGCCAGTAGGGCGAACTTGCCGAGAGGGCGAGCAGCACCGGCAGGTCGGCGGAGACGCGTCGCGCGACCGCCACGGCACGGTCCCGATCGGGCACCCCCACGTGCACCTGAGTGCCGCAGATCACCTGCTCGCGTACGAGCAGCTGGTAGTCGGCGAGCATCTGCGCGTAACGCGCGTTCGAGGTCACACCGAGCTCGGCCGTGTCGACCAGCGGGACGCTGCCCGCCGCCACCACGCCGACACCGACGCGCTCCGCCGCGCTGGCGAGCTGGCGGCGCACGGATACCAGGTCGCGCCGGAGGTCCTCCAGCGTGTGGACGACCGACGAGTTGGTCTCGACCACCGATCGCTGCAGCTCAGCACCGAAATTGTCGGGCAGACCCTCGAGGACGCTCGGCCCGACCGGTGCGATCCGGCGGGTCTCCAGATCGACGACGTGGAACTCCTCCTCGACCCCGAGGCTGAGCTGCGCCGCGTTCGTGCCCGCCTCCGATCGAGGGAGTGGAGCCGGAGAGAAGGCGGCGCCCAGATCCGCTGCCATCACGTGACGGTAGGACCGTTGTGTTACGGCACGGTTGCGGGGGTGGTGGGGCCGGGCGACGGGGTGACGCCGACTGAGGGGCTGACGGTAGGCGACGGCGAGGCGCTCGCGGGGCTCGCCGCGCCGGGTCCGGGTGTCGCGCTCGCTGACGCGCCGATGCTCGGCGTCACCGTCGGGGTAGGTGAGGCGGTGGGGCTGCTCGACGGCGTGGGGGTCAAGCTCGGACCCGTCGTCGCCGGCGGTGGGGGCATCGTGGGCGCGGGGGACGTGGAGCCACCACCGCCGAGAGACAGCTGCTGGTTCGTCGACGCCTGGACGGCCGTGAGCGCGCCGATCGCGACGGCGAAGACGAGCACGGCCAGCCCGGCGACCGCGACCCACCGGCGGCGCAGGGTGGGCAGGCCCCAGCGCAGGTTGCTCCAGCGCAGCCGGCTCCAGCCGGCCGGTGGCCCGGTGACCGGCAGCACCCGTGTCGGCGCGTCCGCTGCGACGTCGCCTGCTCGGTCGCCGTACCGCGAGGGAAACGGCAGCGCAGGCTCATTCCCCCGCACATCGCCGGGCAGCGGCCGTATCGGGCGGGAGGGGAGTGCGCCGGGCGAATCGGTGCGCTTAGCCGCAACGGCCATCCGACGGAGCCGCTCGTTGGTGCTGCGCAGCGATGCCAGGTAGAGGGTCGAGCCGACGGACGCGACGATGCTCGCGATGGCAGCGCCGATCAACGTGCCCGCCACGCCGAACGTCGAGGAGATCAAGGCCGCCGAAACCGCTGCCAGCGCGCTGGCGGCGACCTGCGTGAAGCTGGGCCGGCCTGGGCGCGGCGTGGGGCCGGATGATGGAGACACCATGATCGGGGTGCAGCTCCTCCTCTTCTGACGTCTCTGTTGGCGTCTACCGCCGCTTTTTCACCCTGACGAATCGATCGCGGACTCGACCCTCGCAAGAGGCGTCAGGACCTCGCGCGGCGCTTACCGGGGAACCGCCGGCCGACGCGCCAGGGCGCGGGATGATCCCCGCGAACGGCGTCGACTCCAGCCAGATTACGTGCTCCGGCCTGCGTTTGCTGTAGCAAGCACCTGAGAGTCGGATGGAATTTCTGCCGACTACTCGTGGGCGATCAGCAGTCGCCGATCGGGGTGAAGCGACTCCGGCGCAGGGCGTCTCCCGGTGACGCACATGGCACGGACAGGCAACGCTCAGCAAGGCAACAGGTGACTTGCGGCTTACGGAGCAGCCAAGCGAGGTAGAAAGAAAGCTGTCGGGGCAAGAGCCTTCGACGCCGGAGGGCGCGATGACCACGGTCTCACTGGAGCTGCCGCTCCGGTTGATCGAGCCAGCCGCCGACGAATTGAGCGTCGGTATGAGCTGGCGGTCCCACCGCGACGAAGACCGGTTGCTCGTCGATCCCTCCGCCGCCCTGTACGGGATCTTCGACGGCGCGGGCGGGCATGGAGACGGCGCGGCTGCGGCGTCTGTTGCCGCCGAGGCGGTCAACCGCCGGGTGCGCTCCGGCCTGCCGGGTTGCCGCGATCTCGAAGCCATCCAGACCCTGCTCGACCAGGCGCTGACCGATGCTGACGCCGCCGTGGCCGCGGTCGACGCCGGCCGCGCGGACTCCTCGACCTCCCCCAGCGCCACCACCGCCACCGTGGTGCTCGTCTGCCGTCGCCCCGCCGACGGTTCCCACCTGGTGGCGGTGATCGCCAACCTCGGCGACAGCCGGGTGCAGCTGGTGCACGGCGGCCGGCTGCAGACCGTGACGCTCGACCACTCCTACCTCAGCGAATCTGATCCGATGCTGGCGAAGGCACGCCAGGACCGGTTGGACGCCGCCCAGCAGCTGACCGACCTCGCCGATCCCGATGGACCGCGCCGCCTTCGCCCACCGTCACCTGCTGGCCAACGCGCTCACCGGGGCGGGCTTGCAGGACGTCCGGCACTACCTCGTCGACCTCAGGCCCGGAGACCGCCTCGTGCTGGACTCCGACGGCATCCACGACAACCTGACGGCGGCCGAGCTCGAGGCCGTTCTCGCCGCTGCCGCCAGCGCGCCAGAGGCGGCCGAGCACGCCGTCGCCGAAGCGTGGAGCCGCAGCGAGGAAGAGTCCGACGAGCTCGGCCGCGCCAAGCCCGATGACATGACCATCCTGGTGCTCGACGTCCGTGACGTGGACAAGAACTCCGGCGGGACGGGCATGTACCGGCTGCGACCGGGAGGCGCGGTGAGCCTCTCGCTGGCCGCTGCGAGCAAGCAGTACCTCGTCTCCGCGGCCGACCTTCAGGTGCTCGTCTCGCGGCGGGACGGCGAGTGGTGGGCCACCCAGCCCGGCGCGGCGCCCGGTGAGGCCGGATCCTGGCGGCTGCACCCCGGGCAGCCGGTCGAGTTCGGACGCTACGAGCCGGGCGGGTTCAGCACCGAACCCTCAGACGAGGTGTCGCGTCGCCACATGGCCCTCCGCCTCAGCGAGGCCAGCGACCTGCTCACCGTCTCCGACCTGAATTCGACGAACGGGACCGCCGTCATCGGCTGGTGATGCTCGTCAGGCGCAGACCGGGGCGTACGCCATGGGTCGCCGGGAGATCGACAGGCTCGAGTGGGCCGAGGCAAGCCGGATCACGGCCGCTTCCAGCTGATCTACCGGCAGCGTGTACGGCAGCCGCAGGAAGCGCTCCAGCGTGCCGTCGACACCGAAACGCGGGCCTGCCGCGAGCCGTACCCGATGCCGTTCGGCAGCCGCCTCCAGGTCGCTGGAGTAGGGGCCGTCCAGCCGGGCCCAGATCGACAGTCCCCCGCCCGGGGTCGGGCAGGTCCATTCCGGAAGGTGGCGGGCGAGCGCGTCGAGCATCAGGTCACGCGACCCCGTGAGGGCACGGCGACGGGCCTCGAGCACGCCGGGCATGCGCTCGAGGACCTCCGCACCGATGAGGTGGTCGAGCACCGGGCCGCCGAGGTCGACCCCGCTGCGTTCGGCGACGAGTTCCGCGATCATCCGGGGCGCGCTTCGGATCCAGCCGATGCGCAGCCCACCCCAGACGACCTTCGACAGCGAGCCGACCGTCACGACCTGGCCGTCGCGCTCCAGCGCCGCCACCGGCGACGGCATCTGCCGGCCCGCCAGGTCGAGCTCGGCGTGGGTCTCGTCGATGAGCAGCAGCGTGCCGCTGCGCCTGGCCGCCGCGACGATCAGCTCCCGACCGCGGTTGTCGAGCAACGCTCCGGTGGGGTTCTGGAAGTCCGGCTGCAAGTACGCCAGCCGGGGGCGTACCGACGCGAGCGTCTCGGCCAGTAGATCGAGATCCCAGCCGTCCGTCGTCACCGGAAACGGAACGAGCCGGGCGCCGGTGCGCCGGAAGGCCTCCAGCGCGTTGGGATAGGTCGGCTGCTCGACGAGCACCACGTCGCCCGGGCCGAGCAGCCGGCCGGCCAGCAGGTGCAAGGCACCCTGGGCGCCGGACGTCACCATGATCTGCTCCCCCGTGGTGGGAGCTCCCCGGACGGCGAACCGCTCCGCGATGCGAGCCCGCAGCTCCGGCAACCCGGCGGGGTGGTATCCGTGGCCGGCGATCTCGCGCATCTCGAGCAGCTGGCCGGGCAACCGCAGCGCCGCAGCCTCGGTGGCCGCCTCCAGGATTGCCGGCGGGGGGCCGGGAGCGGCGACCGCCAGATCGAGCATCTCCGAGGGGGACTGCCCCGGAGTCAGCGGCAGCCTGCCGCCGGCGCGCTGCGGCGGAAGCGTCGTCCAGCTGCCCGAACCCTGGCGGCTCACCAGGAAGCCCTCGGCGCGTAGCCGCTCATAGGCAGAGGTGACGGTGGTGCGGCTGACGCCGAGCTCGGCCGCCAGATCACGCTCGCTCGGGAGCCGGACCCGGACGGGCAGCTGGCCGTCGACCAGGTGGCCCGCGACCATGTCAGCGAGGCGCTGATAGGCGGGCCCATGGCCTTCTTCTTGCCAGCCACTGAGGGCGCGGCGGAGCTGTCGGCTTCCAATGGCTGGGGTCACGCAGGCCAGTTTCTGCGAATTGGCCCTTTTAAGCAAGCGCAGAGCAGTCCAATCTCACAGTCATGGATGTTGGAGTGGTGATCGTGGCGTTGCTGGTACTCCTGGCGTTCGTCGCCCCGCGCTGGGGGGCCGACACCCGGGACTGGCAAGGATGGAAGTGATGGCAGCCGCAATGGACGACCTGGGATCGCCGGCCCTCGAGTACCTCATCGTCGACGTGTTCACGCGAGACGCGGGATTGCCGTACACCGGAAACCCGCTGGCCGTCGTCCTCGGCGCGGATGAGCTGTCCACCGCGCAATGTCAGGCGCTTGCCGTCGAGTTCCACCTCTCCGAGACGGTGTTTGCGCTGCCCCCGACGACGGCAGAGGCGACCTACCGCGCCCGGATCTTCACCCCGTCCTCCGAACTTCCGTTCGCCGGCCACCCTTCGGTGGGCGTCGCCTGGGCCCTGCACAGTCTCGGACGCCTGCCCGCCGGCGAGGTGATCCAGGAATGCGGGGCCGGGCTGGTGCAGCTGCAGATACCGGAGTCCGGCGGCCCGGTGACGCTGACCGGCCCGGTGCCCTCGATGTCGGAGCCCATCGATCCCGCTCCGCTCCTCGCCGGTCTCCGGCTGACCGACGCCGACCTGGGCGATCACCCGCCGCGCGCGGGAGGTTCGGGCATCCCGTTCGCGTACGTGAACGTGCGCGCAGAGGCGCTGGAGAAGGTGGCGCCCGACCTTGCCGCCCTCGCGGCGCTGACTCCTCCGGTGACCGGGCTTCACGTCTTCGCCCTGGCGGATGGCGACGGTGGCCGGCCCGGGAGTCCCCTCGGCGTTCGGGCCCGGATGTTCGCGCCCGACATCGGCGGCGAGGATCCCGCCACCGGCTCCGCAGCGCTGGGATTCGCCGGATGGCTCGTCGCGTCGGGGCTGGCTGCCGACGAAGGGGCAACCGCGTACACCATCAGCCAGGGCGTCGAGATGGGACGGCCGTCGACACTGGCCTGCGACGTCACGGTGGCGGCGGGGCAGATCCAGCGGGTCCGGGTGTCGGGCAACACGGCGCTGGTGGCATCCGGACGCATCCGTATCCCCTGAGCTGTGGACAGCCGCCGTTTCGTCAGTGGCTCGGCTTACGTTCCCTGCACCGGGTCGTCGCATCGGGCGCCCGGGGATGAGGGGCGGTCGTCATCGGTTACCGGATCGAAGCCGGCGCGGTGCTGCTGGCCGTCGCTGCGAGCGGGCTGATCGGCGTCGGCCAGCGGGTCCGGCGCAGGCGGCGGCGGGCGCGGGTGCCGTCGGGTGCGTCCGGTGTGACGGCGGTCGTGCTGCTGCTGGCCACGGGGGTCCTCGGCGGTGTGCTGCTGGTGGGCGGCTCCTCGCCGCCCGACGCGGCGCAGGCGATCGCCCGGGCTCCCACCGGTTCGGCGCTTGCCGCGCTGCGTGAGGTGCCCGTGCGCGGCCGGGCACCGAAGACCGGTTACTCGCGGGCCGCTTTCGGGCCGGCCTGGGCCGACGTGGATCACAACGGCTGCGATACGCGCGATGACGTCCTGCGGCGCGATCTGACGGCCATCGGGGTGCGGGCTTCCACGCACGGCTGCGTCGTCATCGCCGGAGTGCTCGCCGATCCCTACACCGGCAAGCGCATCGAGTTCAGCAAGTCCGCCGCGGCCAAGGTCCAGATCGACCACGTCGTCGCACTGAGCGACGCCTGGCAGACCGGCGCGCAGAGCTGGTCCGAGGCCACCCGGCTGGAGTTCGCCAATGATCCGCTGGAGCTCCTGGCGGTCGACGGCCCGGCCAATCAGGACAAGGGCGACGCTGACGCGGCGAGCTGGCTGCCGCCGCAGAAGTCCTTCCGGTGTGGCTACGTGAGCCGTCAGGTGGCGGTGAAGCTCCGCTACCACCTGTGGGTCACGGCGGCCGAGCGCGACGCGATCGTCCGCGTGCTGCAGACGTGCCCGGATGCGCAGTTGCCCTGAGCCGCGGCGAAACACCGCGCCCGTCAGGGCTCGCGGTCGGGCCGGCGGCGCAGCAAAGACGCTCCGGGCACGATGGCGATCAGCTTGCCGACCTCCGCCACTACGGCCTGCAGCTCAGCGACGTTCAGGTGCAGCAGCTCGACCACCGGCACCAGGCTCTGCAGCGAGGCGACGCTCGGAATGACCTCGTCCTCGAGCCGCGAGAGCAGCGGGCCGATGGTCGGGATCAGGTGTCCCAGCTGCGTCGCGACCCCGGGATCCAGCCCCGCCAGGGCTTCGAGCAGCGGGCGCAAGCGCTCGGGCATCCCGTCGATTTCCGTCACCAGATGGGTCGCGCTGTCGAAGACCCCGCCGGCTCTCTCGATCACCACCACGGCGCGGCCGGGCAGGTGCTCGGTCTGCTCGATCACCTTCGCGACCCGGCGCGGCAGGGTGGCAGCCGCATCGGCGGTCTTCGCCACGCGCGTGAGCGTCGTGCTCACGACCGAGAGCAATTCCTCAGTCGCCGCGACGATCCCGGCGATGTCCTCCAGGATCCGCGAGGCCTGCGTCACGAGACCGGGCACGAGCAGGGCCGAACGGGTGAGCGCGAGCGGCAGCCCGACCAGCTCGCCGATCACCGCTCTCGCATCGCGGGTCGCCATGACCGGCCTCCTTCTGCAGCTTGACCGGAACCTAGCCGAGGTCCAGGACATTGCCCCGCGGACCGGACGCGCCGCGCTGGTACCGGCCTCCTGCGAGCAACGAACCTCAAGAACCGATCATGCGACGCCGATGCAGCGCTCGTGTCTCCCATCCCCGGCTGGTACCCCGACCCGGCGGGTTCGCCGGATCTGCGCTACTGGAGCGGCGAGGTCTGGACGTCGGCGACGACCCCACCCGCGCCTGCCGCCGTGGCCGTGGCCACGGGCACGGCACGGCACGGCACCGACCGCACCCGCCGCGCACCATGCGGCGCCCTTCCCGGCAGCCCAGCCCGGATCGTCGGTCCAGCCCGCTGCACCCACGTGGGCCCGCACCCCGGAACCTCCCAGCCGGATCCCGACACCGCGTAGCGGCGAGTACGCGCTCTCGTTGCCGCAGCGACTCGACCTGCCGGCCAAGCGCAAGAGCAGCATCTCCGGGCGGATGGTGGCGGCGATCGTCGCCGCCCTCGCAGTGACCGGAGGCGCCGTCTACTTCCTGAACCAGCATCACGGCAGCGCCGTTCGGGTATCCGCGCACACCACGATCGACATGCCGGCCGAAGTCGACGGCCTGGTGCAGATCCACAGCCCCGCCAGTAACGAGCTGCAGCGGATCATGTCCTCGTCGTCGGTGCCGAAGCCGCATCTGGTCGGGTTCTACGGGACGAACCCGGACAACCCCAGCGCGTTCATGATGGTCGCCAAGTATCCGCAGACAGCCGATCAGGTCGCCCACAACCTCAGCCTGTCGCTGCGTGCACTGGACGAGAGCATCGGCAACGTCAACTTCTTCCAGTCGGCCGACCCGGGTCCGCTGGGCGGGCAGATGCGATGCGCCACGGTCGTCCAGAACGCGACGAGCGCCAACGTCTGCATGTTCGAGGACACGGACGTCATCGGTCTCACCTTCAGCGTCGGGACGGCGACCTCGCCGGGACCCGACGCCGTCACGTTGCGCAACGCGATCGAGAAGCGCAACTAGTGCTGCTGCTTGCAAGTTCGTCGGGGGTTCAGGCGGCGAGTTGATGTTGGGTGGTGTGGACGGCGAGTCGTTGCATCAGATTTCGCAGTTTGGTTTTGGTGAACTTCCAGTCGAATGGTTCGGCGGCCGCGTTGTAGTGCTGCTGGAAGCTGAGGATCTTGTCGGCGAGGTCGCCTAGGTCGTTGAAGTGACCGCCGGTGATGGCCTTGCGTTGCAGGATGGAAAAGAACACTTCGACTTGGTTGAGCCAGCTGGCGTGAACGGGCAGATGAACGAGGACGGCGTTGGGCCAGCGTTCCGTCATCCGTGCGATGGACGCGGCTCCGCTGTGGCTGCTGCCATTGTCGACGACCCAGAACACCCGCTTGGCTGACCGGTAGGGCTCTTGGCTCATGACCTGGTCGACGAGGGCGGTGAACGGCACGATCCCGGTGGTGCGTTCGCACCGGCCGAACACCCGGGCGTGGTGGACGTCGTAGCCGGCGAGGTAGGCCAGCGTCCCGCCGCGGCGGTATTCGAACTCGACCCGCGGCGGCCTGCCTGCTCCAGCCGGCAGGCTTGGGTGGCGACGGCGCAGGGCTTGCACTCCGGGTTTCTCGTCGGCGCTGATCACGTACTCGTCGCCGCCGAGGCGGCGGCCTTTCCAGCGGCGGTCGTACAAGTCCAGCACGCGGCCTGCTTTGGCCTCGAAATCGGGGTCGCGGGGGAAGATCCAGCATTGTTGACGCCAGGGCTGCAGCGCGTCTTTGGCCAGCCAACGGCGGACCGTCGACGCGCTCACCGCGGCCAGGATCTGCTGCGCCACCGCGGTTCTGGCCAGCTCGGCCGATGACCAGCGGACCACGCTCAGCCCATGGCGTGCCGGTGGTTCGCAGGCCCGCGCCTTCACCGCGGCGACCTGCACCGGGGTGAACGACGGCGGCCGTCCACTGCGGTGCCGGTCGGCGAGGCCGGCCAGTCCCACTTGGGCGAACCGGCGCCGCCACTTACGGGCGGTGTCGTCGCAGATGCCCAGCGTCCAGGCGATCTCGGCGTTGGTCTGGCCATCAGCTGCCAACAGCACGATGTGGGCGCGCAGCACATCGCGCGCGGGCGCCGTCGAACGGCGGATTTCAGCTCGATGCGTAGCGAATCGCTCAGTCCCTCCACGGCGAATTTGGCCGCGTGATACCAGGCGCCGAGCGGCCCGTGGATCTTGCCGCCCGTGGACGAGATGTTCATGACGTCGCCACTGGCCTGCGCCAGCCTGTGCGGCAGTACCAGCTGGGTCGCCGGGCGAGGCCGAAAACGTCGACGTCGAACTCGGCGCCGGGCTTCCCTCCCTCGACACCTCTTCGAGGGCGCCGTACGAGCCGTAGCCGGCATTGTTCACCAGCACGTCGATCCGGCCGCTCTCGGCGATGACCTCGTCGACGAATCTCACCATCGAGGTGTCGTCGGCTTGCTGCGCTCGGAGGGCGAAACCCGGCGGGCCAGCAGCAGGGGCCGTGCCCCGGCGCCGACCACGTAGCGCGTCTTCGGGCGGCGAGCCTGCGTGCCGCCGCCTCACCGATGCCAGATGATGCACCCGTCACCACGGCGACCTTGCCCGTCATCACAACCTCCGCTCACGCGCCCAGGGGAGGGCCTGGGCTACACCGAGCATTCTGTCCTCAGACCCGACCGACACGCCATTCACATAAAGGCAAGGCCTCGGGGACCAAAAGGGTCCCAGCAGGGACTTAAGCCCTCCGCTTCGCAGGCCTGCTCCCAGGCTTTCCTGACGAGGAACGAAATACCTACCTAGGGACTCGCCATCAGATCGGGAGGTCGGATTTAATGAATTTCGCGAGTGGCCTGCTCTCGCGGCCGGGGCATTTCTTGCACTGGGGTGTCGTGCAGATTTCGCTGGCCAATTTCCTGGTGATCATCATGATGATCGTCTTGTTCATCCTCGCCCTCGTGATCCCGTTCCCGCACGGTCGAAGCGACGCTGAGGAGCGGAGGGACGACAATGAGCGCCCATGAGCGGGTGTCGTCCCGCAGCTGGACCGTGCGGCTGCGCACCCGGCTGAGCCGCACCGTGCCCCCCGGTCAGGTGCTCCCCGACCGGCAGCCGGCGTACGTCAACTCCTGGATCTACGTCTTCGGCGTAGCCACCCTGGCGGCGTTCATGTGGGTCCTGCTCTCCGGCGTGGTGCTGGCGGTCAAGGGATCGTTGTGGTGGCACACGTCCTCGATCGGCCACTTCTTCAACTCGACCCACCTGTGGAGCGTGGAGCTGTTCTTCATGTTCATGGTGATCCACCTGTGGGGGAAGTTCTTCATGGCAGCCTGGCGCGGGCGCCGGGCGCTCACCTGGATCACCGGCGCCGTGGCCTTCCTCGGCTCCATCGGCACGGCGTTCACCGGCTACCTCTCCCAGTCGAACTTCGACTCGCAATGGATCTCGACCCAGGCCAAGGACGGGCTGAACTCCGTCGGCATCGGGGCCGTCTTCAACGTGCTCGACACCGGGCAGATGTTGCTCTGGCACGTCATGCTGCTGCCGCTGGTGGTCGGGCTGATCATCGTGATGCACATCATCATGGTCCGCCGCCGCGGGGTCGTACCGCCGTTCGACGCGGTTCCCCCCGAGCCGGCAGCGGAGTCCGAATCCGAATCCGTCGCGGCAGGCCAGCAATGAGCCCCCGCCTGCAACGCGACAAGACCCCCGACTCCCACCTGTTCCCGACCAAGCCGTACGACCTGGTCAAGGAGTTCGTCATCGCTCTGCTCGTGGTCGGGCTGCTCACCGGGGGACTGGCAGCGCTGCTGTCGTCCCCGGACCGTAAGGCGATCAGCCTCTCCAGCTGGGCGAAGGCAGCGCCCGACGATGTCGTCGCGACGGCGACAGCTGAGCTCGCCGGTACCAGTACGAGCGCCAGCTACGGGCCGCCCTACAACAATGCCGACGTCGGCCAGAAGCTGCTCGGCCTCTCGACCCAGAAGTGGGGCGGGGTCCGCATCCCCGTGGACAGTGCGAACCAGCTGGTCATCGACCCCCTGCGCAGCGTTCAGAATGACCCGGCGCTCACCGCCGCGTTGAAGACGTGGGACCAGGCCTCGGCCGACCAGCAGACGAAGTGGGCTTCCGACTACTCGGACGCGATCGCCGCCGCTCCTGACGGCGCCGTCGCGAAGGTGAAGAGCGGTGACTACGGACCGGTGCCCGCACTGGGCACAGGCTTCCTGGCACTGGCCGGCACCGGCGGGCTGGAAGGTCTGCTGACCACGAAGAACACCTTCTACAACGGCGACGAGACCAAGCCCCTGCTCCTGCTGGCGGACGGTGCCTACCTGGAGGACCAGGCGCGCGCCGAGCAGCTCGGCGGCGATCAGTGGGGAATGATGAACGAGACCGGCAGCTACCCGGGCCAGCCCTGGATGTGGCTGTACACCTTCTGGTACCAGATCAAGCCGTTCTCGACGTCGGGTAACGCCGATGCCCTCGTGTGGGGTCTGATGATGGTGCTGAGCCTCGCTCTTCATCTTGCTGCCCTTCATCCCCGGCCTGCGGTCGTTGCCGAAGCAGCCTGCGTGTCTACAAGTTGATCTGGCGCCGCGTGTAGAGGTTGGGCCAGACTGCGCGGTATGTCCGACGTGCAGACCGTTCGTGGCCCGATCGACACCGCCGTCACTGGGGCGGACGTACATGCACGAGCACGTCTTCGTGCTCACGCCTGATGTCCAGCAGAACTATCCGGACGAGTGGGGCGACGAGGACGCCCGGGTCGCCGACGCGGTCGCCAAGCTCTCGGAGCTGGCGGCCACCGGCGTCCGGACGATCGTCGACCCCACCGTCATCGGCCTGGGGCGCTACATCCCCCGCATCCAGCGGGTGGCCGAGCAGGTGCCCGAGCTGAACATCATCGCTGCCACCGGCTGCTACATCTACGAGAACGTGCCGTTCTTCTTCCACCATCGCGGCCCGGCGCTCGGGGCTGACATGCCCGAACCCATGGTCGAGATGTTCGTCGGCGACATCTCGGGCGGCATCGCGGGCACCGGGGTGCGGGCCGCCTTTCTCAAGTGCGCGATCGACGAACCCGGGCTGACCGGCGGGGTCGAGCGGGTGATGCGGGCGGTCGCCAGGGCCCATCACGAAACGGGCGCGCCGATCACGGTGCACACCCACCCGGCGTCGCGCAGCGGACTCGTCGTGAAGCGGGTGATGTGCGACGAGGAAGGGGTCGACCCGAGCCGGATCGTGCTCGGCCACAGCGGCGACTCCGCCGACACCGACCACCTGAGCGAACTGGCCGAGGCGGGATTCGTGCTGGGCATGGACCGCTTCGGGATCAACCTCGCGACGACGGCGGAGGCCCGCGCGGACACGGTGGTCGAACTCTGCCGTCGTGGCTACGCCGGGCAGATGGTGCTCTCGCACGACGCGGCCTGCTACATCGACTGGATCGACCCGAACGTGATCGGGCTGCTACCGCAATGGCACTACCTGCATCTCGAGCAGGACGTCCTGCCGTACCTGCGCGATCACGGGGTCACCCCGGAGCAGATCGACGCGATGCTGGTCGGCAACCCGCGTCGCTACTTCGAGCCCGTACCTACTTCGTAAGTGCCGCCCGGAGCGTCTTGATCTCCGGCGCGTTGCACACCGAACCCGGCTGGCCGTTGGTCATCTCGCAGACCGCCGCGGTGATCGAGTTCGCCGCGCCGAGGACGCCCTTGCTGGTGCTGGTGCTGGGGTCACGGATCTCGCTGGCGATCTCGTCGGGTGCCTTGCCCTGCAGGACCGAGTAGTCGTACGTGGCGCCCGACGACGTGTACTTGTTGCCGAAATCGAGGAACGGGATGCTGCCGTTGGACCCGTCGTATTTCTCCACGAGGGCCTGCTGGGCCGCGGTCGGCTTCTCCAGGGTCGAGTAGAAGTTGCCGGACTGCTGGTTGGTGTAGGTCTCGACGGACTGGAAGGCGAGGTACGGGCTGCTGAACTTCGCGCCGTAGAAGCTGAACGTCGGGATGCTCGGCGGCGTGTCCTGGCTGGCCGAGGTGGTCTGCTGCAGGTTGGACCAGGTACCGAAGCGCGCCAGGGCGGTGACGACTGCCCACCGCTCCGTCGCGCAGTACGGGCAGTACTCGGCGCCGTAGTAGAAGAAGACCGGCTTGCCACCCTCGGTCAGCGGGGTGCCGCTCACCTTGGTCGGGCCGCCCGTCGTGTTGCCGGCTCCGACGGCCTGGTAGGTCGCAGCGGGAATCGTGGTGAGCTGCTTGACGACGGCGGGCGAGGCCGGGGTGCGTGACGCCGAGTTCTTCTTGTCGGCCTTGGTCACGAAGATGATCACCATCACGGCCACGATCGCGATCACGACGGCGGCGATGCCGCCGACCGTCAGCATCTTGCGGCGGGCTTCACGCTTGCGCTGCTGCTCGCGGAGGGCGGCGGCGCGGGTGCGGGCGTTGGGCTTGTTGCGCTGCCCGCCGCCCTTGGTGGTCTCGGTGGCCATCTCTCTCCTGACGATCGAGCCGTTCACGACGGTCCGGTGCCCATTGTGACGCACGGAACCACAGCCACCTGGCTGCGCGCTGAGAAAAAAAGATCCGTCGAAGTTGCTACGGCAAGCCCAGGGGGTGACGAGTGGAGGATGGGAGCACCGCTGATCGCTTCCCTCACCATCGATCGGAGTCCGCCATGGCGCTCACCAACCTGTCCGAGCTGGACAAGCACAAGGCCGATCCCTTCGCGCCGGGCTATCCGGACAGCCCGCGGACCTTTTACAGCCCGGTGGACGCGGTGGGGGACGCCCTCGTCGACCTGCTGAACTCCGCGACCAAGAGCCTGGTCGTCGCGATGTACGGCTACGACGACCCGAAACTCAACGCGATCCTGCAGGAGAAGTTGATCACGGAGCAGATCTTCGTGCAGCTCAGCCTCGACAGCACGCAGGCTGCAGGCAAAGCGGAGGCGGCGATTCTCGCGTCGTGGCACAACGACAAGATCGGCAACAGCATCGCCATCGGCCACAGCGAGAAGCACGCGATCATGCACCTGAAGATGGTGATCGTGGACGGGCTCGACGTGATCACGGGAAGCACCAACTGGTCGACGGGAGGCGAGAGCCGCCAGGACAACCAGCTCACGGTCATCCGCAACCCGCTGGTCGCCGCCGAGGCCCGGTCGCGGATCGACATCATCCACGACGACATGCTCAAGCAGATGGCGGCCAAGCGGAAGCCGGCCAAGAAGGCCGCCCAGGCCGCTGCCCGCAAGCGGGTCTAGAGCGGCGGCATCCCGAAGTTCGCCCGCCATACCGTGGTCTGGTTGGTGACCGGGAAGGGCTGGTCCGGAACGGGCACGCCCAGCCGTTCGCACAGCGGCTCCCAACCGTCGGTGGGCGTCCACTCGAGCAGACGGTCGGCGGGGACGGCCTCGCGTACCGCATCGTTGTGCCGCTCGTAGGCGTCCATCATGGCAGCCCGGTTGTCCAGCTCGGCCGAGAATCGGGCGTCCATCAGGCCGCGCATGCTCTCGAACCACGGGGCCATCTCGGGCGGCATCTTGTCGAACACCTGAAAGATCGTGTTGGACGCGCTCTCGTACCAGGCGTCGGCGTCACGCACCGAGAGGATCACCAGAGCCTCGGGATTGGCCGCGGTGAGCTCGGGCCAGAACGAGGCGCCCGGCCAGTCGACCTGCGCCACGTAACCGTCAAGCAGGCCGTGCCAGTCGACGTCCTGCCCGTCGATGGCCGCCGTCCAGCCGGGGACCTGATGGGGATTGGAGACGATCTCGAACATGTGATGGCAGGGCCCGTCGAGCAATGTCTCCAGGGCAATCTTCAACGAGTTGGTTCCGGTGCGTCCGACACCGGCACCCACGACCTTCAAAGCCATACGTCCCCCCAGATCAGCGATCGCACAAAAGTACGCCTCCCGGCGCCGCGCCGGTGAGCCTTCAGCGCAGCGGCCGGAAGAAGGCGCGTACCTCCTCGGCGAGGACCTCCGGCTGCTCCAGGGCGGCGAAGTGACCACCACGGTCCAGCTCGGCCCAGCGGCGCAGGTCGTACTTTCGCTCGGCCGCGCTTCTGGGCACCTGCATGACATCACGCGGGAAGCGGGCCACGCCGGTCGGGCAATCGATGCGCACCGGACGCACCGCCGCGGGCGGCTGATGCGCGTGCTCCCAGTACCACTGCGTCGAGGACCGCATGGTCCCGGTCGCCCAGTAGATGGTGGCGTTCACGAGAAGTTCGTCCTTGGTGAAGACCGACTCGACCTCTCCCTCGCAGTCACTCCACGCCCGCCACTTCTCGAGGATCCACGCGAGCTGGCCGACGGGCGAGTCGTGCAGCCCGTACGCGAGCGTTTGCGGCCGGCTTCCCTGGATGGCGATGTAGCCCCCGCCGTCGGCCAGGTACGCCGCGGTCTCCTGCAACCATTGGGTTTCTTGCGGAGTACGTTCGCTGCCTTCGCCGGCGATCCCCGCGGGGAAGTTGACGTGAATGCCGATGAGGGCATCATCGGGCTGAAAACCCATGGAGGCGCAGACGAATGCGCCGCGGTCGCCGCCCTGAGCCCCGTAGCGCTCGAAGCCCAGCACGTCACGCATCAGGCGGCGCATCACCGGCGCGCAGGCATCTGCACCGAACCCGATCTCGTGCGGGACGAACGAGAAACCGTGGCCGGGTAACGACGGAACGATCAGCTCGAAGGCATCAGCCGGGTCACCGCCGTGAGCGGCCGGATCAGCGAGCAGCGGAGCGACCTTGACGAACTCCGCGTAGCTGCCCGGCCAGCCGTGCATCAGCAGCAACGGCAAGGGTTTCGGCCCTTGAGCGCTCACCCGGGCAAAGTGCACGGGACGGCCGTCGACGAGGGCGATCGAGCTCGGCAGCACCCGTTCGAGCTGCGCTTCCTGAGCCCGCCAGTCGAATTCGTGACGCCAGTAGGCGGTCAGCTCCTTCAGGTAGGCGAGGTCGGTGCCCAGCTCCCACGGGCCGCCGACCGCGTCGGGCCAGCGAACTGCGTCGAGCCGCCGGTGCAGATCGTCCAGCACCTCATCGCTGATGCGGACCGGGCTCAGTGGCACGTCACGGTCTCGGTGTCACGCCCGGATCGCAGCGCCACGCCGGGAAGCGCGCCCGTGGCAGCGCCGTCGATCACGGTGGTGACCCCGTTGACGAGCACGCGAGCCACACCGGTGGAGCCGGCCGTCAAGCGGACGGCGCCGGAAGGGAGATCGTTGACCAGTTCCGCTCCGGTCGCGCCCACCCTCTCGGGGTCGAAAAGCACGATGTCGGCGTAGAAGCCGGGCTCGAGCCGGCCGCGTCCGGTGAGCCCGAAGAGCCGGGCGGGATCATCGGTAAGCGCCTTCACGGCTTGCTCGAGCGTGAGCAAGCGGCGGCCGCGCAGGCAATCGGCGAGCAGCTGCGTCGGGTAGGAAGCCCCGACCATGCGGTCCAGATGCGCGCCGGCGTCACTGCCGCCGAGCATGACGTCAGGGTCGCTCCAGATCTCCGCGCGCAGCGCCCAGTGGGCATCGTCGTCGTCCGGCGCCGACGGCCAGAGCACGGTGCGCAGCCCGTCATTGACGACGACGTCGATGAGGGTGGCGAAAGGATCAGCACCACGCTCGGCAGCGATGTCGCGCACCACGCGGCCCTTGAGTCCCTCGTTCTCCGTGCTGTACGTATCGCCGATGACATAGCCGCCGAAGTCGGCCAGCCGGCGAAACATGCCCGCCTCGTCACTGTTGGCCCGAGCTTGCATCCAGCCCTGGGTTTGCGGGTCCTGCAACTGCGCGATGCGCTCGTCGACCGGCAGGCTCAGCACGGCCGACCAGCCGGGCATCAGGTTCAGCGCGCAGTAATTGAGGAAGCTCATGTTCATCGGGACGATCGTCGGCATGGTCAGCGCGACGACCCGGCCACCGATCTCACGGGCCCGGCGCGACGCCGTGAGCTGGCGCCAGCGCCGGTCGGGGTCACGCGCGTCGACCACGAGCAGGTTCCAGTTCAGCGGTCGGTTGGCCGTCGCCGAGAGCCGGGCCACCAGGTCGGCTTCCTGCTCGTCGAAACCGTTGTCGCCTCCGACGAAGATGCCCTCGAGTGTGGTGCCCGGGTGCTCGCCGACGACCGCGCACAGCGCGAGCAGTTCTTCGGTCGTGGCCGCCCGCGCCGGCACGCGTTCGTTGTTGCCATCGCTGTGCAGGTCCGAGACGTCGAACGACAGACCGAGCGCACCTTGCTGCAACGACTCGGACAGTGCGCCGCGCAGCCGGCGCCACCTCGTCCTCGGTGGCGATGCGCTTGTTGGACTGCTCGCCCATGACATGGCGTCGCAGGGCCGAGTGGCCTTGCAGAAAGCCGGCGTTCACCCCGAGCCGTCCGTCCAGCGCGCCGAGGTAGCCGCCGAAGTCCTTCCAGCTCCATGGGACGCCCTGCTCCAGCGCAGCCAGCGGCATCCCTTCGACCTTGGCGAGCAGGCGCCGGTTGTAATCGGCGTTGTCCGGGGACAGCGGCGCGAGGCTCAGGCTGCAATTGCCGCCAATCACCGTGGTGACGCCGTGGACGTTCGACGGTGACGCCTGCGGATCCCAGAAGAGCTGAGCGTCGTAATGCGTGTGCGGATCGATGAATCCGGGACACGCGACGAGGCCTGCAGCGTCGAACGTCTCAGCGGCCGGCTCCTCGACGATGCCGACGGCGACGATCCGGCCGTCCTGGATGCCGATGTCACCAACCACCGCCGGGGCTCCACTGCCGTCGACGAGGTGTGCCCCCCGAATACAGAGATCAAGCATGACGTCCGCCTTCACTCGCCCGCGTTACGTGCGGCAGTACAGCACACCCCCTTGGTCATGCCCTCGCACGGGGCTGCGGTACGGGGCTGCCGACCGCCTACCGCTAACTGGCCCCGGCCTGCACGGTTGATCAGAACGAGGGATCGCTCCACGGGGCTTGCAGGATCGCCGCGCACATCTCGATCAGGTTGGCGAGGAAGGCCGGCTCGTCCAGGAAGAGCTCGTCGGCGTCTTCGATGGCCACCGCTCGAGCCGCGAGCAGCGTGGTTGCCACCTGAATCATCGAGCGCAGACGCTCCTTGCGAACCGACTCCGCGAGCTCGGCCAAGCGAGATTCCGCGAGCCCCATCGTCTCCATCAACGCCGGCGGGCTGACGTCGGACTTCAATATCTGCGGGACAATTCGCAAATAGTCACGACCGCTCGGCGTCGTGAGTTCGCCCGCGAGCGGTGTGACGACCACGGCGACGAGTTCGCGAAGCGTCGCCTGCGGGCCAACCACGCGCAGCAGCTGCGCACGGACACCGTCAACGGCGCTCACGTGACGCTCGATGATCGCCGCGAGCAATCCTTCCCGCGATCCGAAGTGGTAATGCAGGGCAGACTGATTGCGCTGGCCGGCACGTTCCGTCAGCTCGTTGATGCGAGCTCCGTGGATGCCCTCCCGGGCGAAAAGCTCCTCGCCGGCGCGCGTCAACGCCTGCTTCGCGGCAGCCACGTTGACAGACTCTAATGGATGGCATTAGCTCTTGGCATGAGCTTGCTCGAATCGAAGCCTGCGCTGCGTGTCCGAGCCATCGCCGGGGCCCTCGGCGCCGAGCTACGCGGCATCGACCTCGAGCACCTCGACGCCGCCGGCTACCAGTCGCTCCGGGCGGCGCTGCGCGAGCATCACGTGGTCTTCCTTCCCGACCAGAACCTCTCCCCGGATGCCCACCGTGATCTGGGCCGCCGCTTCGGTGAACTCGAGGTTCATCCCTACATCCGCAAGCTCGACGACGAGCACCCCGAGATCTGCGTGCTGAACAGCGACCAGGGCTTCATCGCCGACGTCTGGCATACGGATGTCACCTTCGCCCAATCACCGCCCCAGTTCTCCATCCTCAACATGCGCGAAGTGCCGGCCACCGGCGGCGACACCATGTGGACCAACCAAGGGCTGGTCTACGCCTCGCTGTCCGCACCGATCAAGCAGCTGCTCCTGGGCCTGACCGCGGTTCACACCGCCGCCGTCTACGGTCACCCGGAGCAGCGCGCCGAGCACCCGGTCGTGCGCCGCCACCCCGAGACCGGCGAGCCTTCGCTTTTCGTCAACCGGCAATTCACGTCGCACATCACGCAGCTGAGCCGCAGCGAGAGCGCGGCCCTGCTGCAGTTCCTCTACACCTTCAGCGAGCAGCCTCTGTTCAGCTGCCGGTACTCGTGGACGCCCGGAACCATCGCCATCTGGGACAACCGCATCACCCAGCACTACGTGGTCAACGACTTCGCCGGCACCCGGGTCATCAACCGGGTAACCGTACTTGGCGACAAGGTGGAGCCCTACGCCGACATCACCCAGTGGCCCGCGTTCGAAGCCCGCAACGTCTCCGCCGCCAACTCGGGCGGGACTTTGTGAACCGACCTCGCCCGCGGTGACGCCACACCGGCTGCCGAACGGGCTGTGAGCAGATAGTCAATTCCGACCACCCGTATGGAACCTCAAGAATTTCTTCTGCGGGTGTGCGGGTTCGGTCCGCACCGGCCCACCTCGTGTCGCCCAACGCAGAGGCGCCCTTTATCCTGGCCCGGGTCCGCTGACCCGACGTCTGGAGCTGACATGAAGACGAGAGCGGCCTTGCTCTTCGAGCAGCCGGGCAAGTGGGAGATCACCGAGATCGATGTCGAGCCGCCGCGGCAGGACGAGCTGGTGGTCCGAATGGTCGCGGCGGGCCTGTGCCACTCCGACGACCATGTCGCCACCGGAGACCTGCCTTTCGCCGGCTCGTTTCCGGCGGCGGGAGGACATGAAGGCGCGGGGATCGTCGAACAGATCGGTCCGCACACGCCGGGCTGGCAGATCGGCGACAAGGTCGTGCTCTCCTTCCTGCCCGCGTGCGGCGTCTGCAAATGGTGCGCGTCGGGGCTGCAGAACCTCTGCGACAGCGGGGCCAGGGTGCTCTCCGGGGTACGGGAGGACGGAACGCACCGGCTGTCCCTGAACGGCAAGCCCGTCGGGCAGATGGCCGGCCTGTCGACGTTCAGTGAGCGCGCCACCGTGTCTGTCATGTCGGCGGTGAAAGTCTCGCCCGACACTGACCTGGTGTCGGCGTGCCTGACGAGCTGCGGGGTGCCGACCGGATGGGGCGCTGCGGTCAACTCGGCGAACGTGCGGCCCGGGGATGTGGTCATCGTCTGCGGCGTCGGCGGCATCGGCATGAACGCCGTGCAGGGGGCGGCCGACGCGGGTGCGGCGGTGCTGATCGCGGTCGATCCGGTCGAGTGGAAACGCCTGCGCGCGCTGGACTTCGGAGCTACGCACGCGGTGTCCACGATGGAGGAGGCCGCGTCGATTGCGCGTGACCACAGCAACGGTCAGGGCGCGGACGCGGCGATCGTCTGCGTGGGCGTCACCGCCGGCGAGCACGTCACTGCTGCGGTCGAAAGCATCCGCAAGGCCGGCACGTGCGTGCTGGTCGGGATGGGCCGCTTCGAGGACGACACGAGCATCCCCGTCCCGGTGCGCCATGTGGTGCTGTACCAGAAGCGCATCCAGGGAGCGCTGTTCGGCTCGTGCAGCCCGACCAAGGACATTCCGGCGCTGCTCGAACTGAACCGGCTCGGACGGCTCAAGCTCGGGGAACTCATCACCACCCGTTACTCACTCGATCAGATCAACGACGGCTTCGAGGACTTGCGCTCCGGACGCAACATCCGCGGCGTCGTCGTCTACGACGACCACGGTGCGGGCGCCGCATGATCCCGCAGGCCATGCACGTCGGCACGGTGGACGTCCCCTGGGTCGAGAACGTCGCCTATCCCGGAACGTGGTTTCGGCTGCTGCAAGCGGATCTCGACGTCGGCCTCTATGCGATGCACGGGCGTATGGGCGCGGGCCTTTCGGTCGGCACGCACCGCCACCACGGCGCCGTGCACATGTTCACGCTTTCGGGATCCTGGCGCTACCTCGAACATGGGTTCCTGAACACCGCGGGCTCATACCTCTACGAGCCGCCCGGTTCGGTGCACACCCTCGACGTTCCGGCTACCAACACCGAACTGACCGAGACGTACTCCGTCATCTATGGCGTCACCGAATACCTCGACTCCGCAGGCGACGTCGTCGGCGTCTCCGATGCCGCGGCAGCATTGCGCGGCTACCTCGAGAGTTGCGAAGCGGCAGGCATTCCCCGCCCGGACGGGATCATCCGCTAGTCCGGTCATCGTGAGCAGATCGGGATAGCGTAGCGGTCCGCCCGGAGCAGCGCGCTCTGGTCCGGTGGACGCGAATTCGGCCGAGCTTCACAGCGATCAGCGGCGGATCCCACAACCTGTACGGGATCACGCCGTGCGCCTTCGCGATCGGCTGCCTCATCGCGTGCACGATCTCGATCGCTGCGTTCTTCGCCGGTCAGTCCGTTCCCCTGAGACTTGCCCAGCGGCGGCACGAGAAGCTGGACAGCTACCTACGAAACCCCGAACGGGGCTAGGGGGACGACGATCGCGACCCGACGGTCCCTGTCGAGCAGACTTTGCAGACTTTGCAGCTTCGGCAGCTCTCCACCACGGAGGCGACCGTCAGCTGAGCAGGAATCGACCTGGGTTTCGTCAAACGGCTCGAGAGTTCAGGATCCAGCCTCCAAACCGCCTGCCATAACAGGGCATTTCGGCCGACCGCCGTCATCTTCAGAGCGGTTTGGCAAAACCCTGACGTGACAGGATCCGCGTCGGCATGCTCGGAGGGGTCGTGGCCTGGTCCCGACACCAGGAACCCGACACCACGTCCCTCGTCCGGGCCGGTCAAATCCCATCTCCGTCACCGGCCGCTACCAGAAGCCCCGCACACCGCCCGCCAGTCCGCCCGGCCGGGTAGTCGATCAGCAATGGGCCGCCGTCGGCCACGTTGGTGAAGTTGAGGATGTACGAGGTCGTCAGTTGACCGAGGCAGACCTCGCGGAGCTCGTACGGACGGCGCGGTGGAAGCCCAAGGTGCCCACCGGCCAGTACCTGTAGCCGGGACCGAAGAGCGTGCCAGGAACCTTCCCGGACGCGCTGACCCGCAAGATCGATCGGAACGCCATCGCCTGGGCGGGTGCCAGGACTAGCTTCTGACAGGTGAGCTTCGAGGTTGCCGCGGCCGCGTATGACCGGTTCATGGGCCGATTCTCGGTGCCCTTGGCAGCCTTGTTCGCCGCCCACGTCGGAGCGCGTGCCGGCCAGACGGCACTCGACGTCGGTTGTGGGCCGGGAGCCCTCACCGAGGAGCTGGTTGCGCGGCTGGGTCCACAGGCCGTCAGGGCGATCGAGCCGTCGGAGTCGTTCGTGGCCGCCATTCGCGAGCGCCTACCGCAGGTCGACGTTCGCTGCGGCGTCGTCGAAGCGCTGCCGTTCCCGGACGACAGCTTCGACCTCACTGCGGCGCAACTCGTCGTGCACTTCATGGCTGATCCGGTGCTCGGGATATCGGAAATGGCCCGGGTGACTCGCGCCGATGGTGTCGTGGCGGCGTGCGTGTGGGATCACTCGGCTGGTGGCAGCGGGCCCCTGACCACCTTCTGGCGAGCCGCTCGTGACCTCGACCCCGGAGCCGAGGACGAATCTGGACGCGTCGGTGCTCACGAAGGCGATCTGATCGCGCTGTTCGAGGATGCGGGGATGCGCCGCGTCGAGCCCGCGAAACTGACCGTCAGCATTGGGTTTCCCTCCTTGGCCGACTGGTGGGAACCCTTCACGTTGGGCGTAGGACCGGCCGGAAGCTACGTTGCATCGCTCGACGCTCGGCGTCGCCATGACCTTCAGGCCCACTGCGCGCAGTTGCTCCCCGCTGCCCCCTTCGTCATCGAAGCTTCTGCCTGGGCTGCGCTGGGACGTCCCTGAACCAGACCTGCGCCGGTGTGGCCCTGGTCGGCCACGGAACCCCTAGTTCGGTCATGTCGGGCGAGCAGTCCGCCGGCGCCGGGCTGGGGCTCGCGGCGCTGGTGGCAATCGGCGATCGGCGGGATGGTCGGCGGGGGCATTCTTCTCCGTGCTGGGCCTCACCGTGCAGATCGCCGGTGGCGGCGCGTACCTGTCGTTCATCGTCGGTGGCATCGTCGCCGCCCTGACCGGATGGTCATATTCGCTGTTGTCGGTACGGGTACGCAGCCGGGGCGGCACCGCCGTGTTCCTGGACTGAGCGTTCGGCACCGTCGTCGCCGGTCCGCTGAACCTGCTGCTGTGGTTGAGCTATTTCGTCATGCTCGGCCTGTACGCCGTCGCGTTCGGCTCATATCTGGTGGCCCTTCTCGGGTTGCCGGCGGACGGGTCGTGGCACCGCGTGTTCGCCAGCACTGTCGTGATCGGCTTCGCGGGGTTGAACCTACCGGCGCCCGGGTCGTCGGGCGCACCGAGGCCGCTCTCGTCTACTTCAAGCTCGCGGTCCTGCTCTTCTTCTGCATCGGCGGGCTGATGTTCGTGCACGCCGCTCGAGTTTCGGCGAACGCGTTTCCCTCGCCAGGACCGATCATCTACGCCGGGGCACTGATCTTCCTGGGCTACGAAGGCTTCGAACTGATCGCGAACGCCTCCGAAGATGCCCGCGACCCGGAGCGGACGCTGCCGCGCGCGTACCTGATTGCCATCGGCGGGGTCATCGTGCTGTACGTCCTCGTCGCCTTCGTCGCAGTAGGCAATCTGACCCCAAACGCCATCGCGAGCGAACGCGACTACGCCCTGGCAGCTGCAGCCCGGCCGTTTCTCGGCGCGGCGGGGTTCAAGCTGATCGCCGTCGCCGCTGTGGTATCCACCTCGACGCGATCAACGCGACCCTCTACGGCGCGGCCAAGTTCACCTACCTGATGGGCCGCGATGGCGAGTTACCCGAGGCCTTCGGCAAGCCGATCTGGAACCGACCGATCGGCGGCCTTGTGGCCACGACGGTGGGCACGCTGCTGATCGTCAACACGGTCGACATCGAGGGCATCAGCCTGATGGGCTCGGCAGGCTTCTTGATCATCTTTACGGCCGTGAACCTCGCTGCCGTCCGCCTCTCCGTCACGGCCAAGGCCAAGAGCCTCTCGGTCGCGGGTGCCCTGGCCTGCGTGGCGTCATTGGCCGGCCTCACGTTCTACGCCGCCAGCCACATTCCATCGCAGCTCGGCGTGCTCGGCGGACTCATCGTGGCCGCGATCCTCGGGGAGACGGTCATTCGGCTTCGAGGCCGTCGACACGTTCATCCTGCGAACCCACCCGCAGCGGCCGACTGACTCTTGCCACGCGGCTACGGGGCTGGCGTGCCGTCGATACTCATGCTGCTGCCGCGAGGGCGACCGGGGCGGCCGGCGAGAGCAGGAGCCGGCCACTGAGGGTGCCACGCAACGTACGGGTCGCGACGGTCAGCCAGGCGAAGATCAGGAACGCGTACAGCCCGGCAGCGGAAACCTTGAACAGGTCAGCACCGCTGCGGGTAGCGAGCCCACTGAGCCCGGTGACGCAGGTTCCCACCGGAAAGGTGAACGACCACCAGGTCAGGCTGAAGCTCAGGTGCTTGCGCAACGCAGCGATCGTCAGAATCGCGGCGATGGTGAACCAGAGCGCCGCGAATCCGATGGTGACCGTCCCGTAGAGCAGCGCGAACCCGGCGGCTGCCTGCGGGTAGGGGTTGGCAAGCACGTGTACGGAGGCACTCGCCAGCAGCCCCGCAGCCGTCACCGACTGGCCCAGCGGTCCCAGGACGATCCAGAGCGTCGGCAGCAGTGCCGCGGGACCCTGATCGTGGTGCGCGAGCCGGCCCCAGATGAGAGTGATCGTGACGACACTGGCAAACAGCGCCAGGCCGAACATCGCGTAGCAGCCGTAGATCATGCTCAGCTTCGCTTGCCTGCTCGCCAGATGGGGCACGAGCAGCGCTCCGGTCGCGGCAGAGACCATCGGCGGCACGATCGGCATGAGCCAGCCGCCGAAAGCGGCATCGCGGCCGTACCGATGGCGGGTGAACATCACGTAAGGCACGGCGGCGGCGGTCGCCAGTCCCGTGACGGTCCCGGCTGTCCACAGCACCCAGTCCAGGTCGACCGCGGCGCGCAGGCCGATCAGGTCGCGGCCCACGAGCAACGCCCCGGCGCCGACGGTCAGCATCGCCATCGGCGGGGCGCCGTAGAAGTGGCTCATCACCGGGTGCAGCACATGCGTACGAGCAGTGCTGCGATGCCCTTTCCAGTGCAGGGCAGTCGCCGCCGTGACGGCGACGAGCATCACGGCCGCGAGCACCCACACCCCACGGGCGGCAACCCGGAGCCCGGGGACGTGTACCGGCAGACTGATTGCCGCGTTCGCCACGATGCCGGTACCCATGACGGAGGCGAACCAGTTCGGGCCGATATTCGCGAAAACGTCGCCGCGGCACGGCAATTCGGCCAGCAGACGGCTGTGGCGGCGTTGAACGACCGGAGGGCTTTGCTGCTGCACAGTCACTCCTCATCAGCTGCAGGTGTCAGGCGCCTTGCCCTTGACGCCCACCACCACTTTGAGGTCTCACGCTCGGTCCCGGTAGACCAGCCGAACTTATGGATACATAAAGGAGACTTATGGGTGGGATAGATTCGGAGGGTGCTATCGCCGAGGGTTCCGGAGTTGTCTGCGCTCGAGCTGCTGCTGACCATCTCGCGCGAGGGAAGCCTTGGTCGGGCCGCCGCCGTCCACGGCGTCAGCCAGCCTGCGGTCAGCAGTCGCATCAAAGGGATGGAACAGCAGCTGGGCTTTGCCGTGCTGGAACGGCGGGCCCGCGGATCGTCGCTGACTCCGCGGGGGGCTCTGGTAGCCGAATGGGCCCACGGTGTCATCGAGGCGGCCCACTCCCTCGACGCAGGAATCGCTGCCCTCCGGGCTGACAGCCAAGCCCGGCTCCGGGTCGCGGCCAGTCTCACCATCGCGGAGTACCTCCTGCCGGGTTGGCTCTCCCGGTGGCGCGTCCGCCGACCCGATGTCCAGATCAACCTGATCGGCATCAACAGCGCCGCGGTCGCGCAACTCGTCCTCGACGGCGAGGTCGATCTGGGCTTCATCGAAGGGCCGCAGGTTCCGCCCGGGCTATCGGCACGAGTCGTCGGCCAGGACCGGCTCGTCGTTGTCGCAGCACCAGATCACCCCTGGGCGCGGCGCCGCCGGCCCCTCAGTCCCGCGGAGCTCGCCAGCACACCGCTGGTGCAACGCGAGCCAGGCTCCGGAACCCGCGTCGCGTTCGAGCACGCCCTGCGCGGCCACGACATCGCAACGCCAGCATTGGAACTGTCCACTGCCAGCGCCGTACGAGGTGCAGCGGCAGCCGGAGCCGCACCGACCGTCGCCAGCGCCTTCGCCATCGGCGACGATCTCAAGGCCCGCCGTCTCGTGGAAATCCCGGTGACCGGCCTCGACCTGTCACGCCGGTTGCGCGCCGTCTGGCCACGCGGGCAGCGCCTCACCGGACCGGCCAGAGACCTGCTCGGCCTGATCAGTAAGTCGGTGAACCCCTGAACGCGGGCGCAACCGGTGGCGTCGAAGGGCTGGGCATCGAAGGTCGGGGCGTAGACGTCAGGTGACCTGCCAGGTGAAGGTCGCGTCCGCGCTCACGGTGCCGATGGCGTTGGTGCTGTGGATGGCGAAGGTGTGGGTCGCGGCCTTGAGCTTGGCGTAGGTGATGGTGTTGGTGCAGGCGGTGAAGGCTGCGCCATCGAGACTGCACTGGTAGGTCAAGCCGGTCGTTGGGGTCCAGCTGAAGGTAGCGGTCTTGGTGCCGGTCTTGGCGGGCGGTGTTGCGGTGAGCCTGACGACTACCGGAGGCACCGGGATGACGGTCCAGCTGTAGCTGACGGTACCGGTGCCACCGGCGTTCGTCGCGCGGATGGTCAGGGTGTGGCTACCGACTGCCAGGCTGGTCGCCGACCAAGGGTTTGCGCAGCCGGTGGCGGCGCTCCGTCGAGGCTGCAGCTGATGGCGGCTGCCGGGTCGCTGACGGTGAAGCTTATGGTGGCGTCGGTGGCGGTGGTGGATGCGAGCGGGCCGCTGGTAACCGTGACGGTCGGGGCGGGAACCGGGACGGGGATGATCGTCCAGCCGTAACTCGCTGTGCCGGTGCCGCGGCGTTCGTCGCCGAGATGGTGAGGGTGTGGCTACCGACGGCCAGGCTGGTCGCCGACCAAGGGCTGGTGCAGCTGCCATAGGTGCTGCCGTCGAGGCTGCAGGTGATGGTGGCGGTGGGGTCGCTGACGCTAAAGAGGATTGTCGCGTCGGTGGCCGTGCCGGAGGGCTGGGGGCCACTGTCGACGGTCACCGTGGGCGCACCCACCGGTGGCGGTGGTGGTGGGGTGATCGTCCAGCTGTAGGTTGCGGCACCGGTGCCGCCTGCGTTCGTCGCTGTGATGGTCAGGGTGTGGCTACCGACTGCCAGGCTGGTCGCCGACCAAGGGTTTGCGCAGCCGGTGGCGGGCGCTCCGTCGAGGCTGCAGCTGATGGCGGCTGCCGGGTCGCTGACGGTGAAGGTGATGGTGGCGTCGGTGGCGGTGGTGGAGGGCACCGGCCCGCTGATCACGAAGACTGTCGGGGCCGTCACCGGCGGTGAGGTGATCGTCCAGCTGTAGCTGGTGGTGCGGACACCGCCGGCGTTGGTGGCCGCGATCGTGAGGGTGTGGCTGCCGACAGCCAGGTTGGTGTCGGTCCAGGGGCTGGCGCAGCTGGTGAAGCTGGCCCCGTCCAGGCTGCAGGTGAGGGCCGCGTTCGGGTCGCTGACGGCGAAGTCGATGGTGGCGTCGGTGGCGATGGTATTGGGGACCGGGCCAGCGGTGATAGTCACATCGGCGGCGGACCCAGGGGGCGGCGAGGGCGGTGGGGCGGTGATGGTCCAGCTGTAGCTGGCGGTTCCGGTGCCCGCTCCGTTGGTCGCGGTGACGGCCAGCGTGTGGTTGCCCACCGGGAGGTTGGTGGCGGTCCAGGAGCCGGTGCTGCAGCTGGCCGGGGCCGCACCGTCGAGGCTGCAGGTGACGGCCGCGTTCGGGTCGCTGACGGTGAAGTCGATGGTGGCGTCGGTGGCGCTACTCACGGCGACCGGGCCTTGAGCGACCGTCACCGTGGGCACTACGGCGGGCGGCGTTGGGGTGATCAGCGTCAGTGGGATCGGCGCTCTCAGCACGCTGGCCGGGATCACGAGCCCGGTAGGGGCGGGCGGCGTCCTCCTTGTCGCTGGGAGCGCGGCCGTCGAAGGGGAAACGGGATGGTCGGCGATGACCGCGCGCGATGGTCCCGCCACATGCGTGATGACCGTTGTCCCAGTGCCACTGCCGGTAGCCACGACGACGACACCGGCGGCGGCAGCCACGGCTGGGCCGCCTGCGCTGGCGAGCTTGGTTCCGGCGTCGCGTAGCACGCCCATGAAGGGCAGTTGCACCAGGAACGACAGTGGACCCGTCGCCCAGAGCAGCCGGGGCAGCGAGATGGCCAGGAACGCGCGCACGATCACTGGGTCGAAGTGGCTGCCCGCACAGCGAGCCAGTTCCTCACGAGCCTTCAACGTCGAGGTGGGTCGCTTGTACGAACGGGCTGCCGTGATCACCTCGTAGGCGTCGACGACGGCGAGCATCCGCCCGGCTCGGGAGATGTCCAGCCCGGTCAGACCGCTCGGGTAGCCGGTGCCATCGAAACGCTCGTGATGCTCGATGATCGCCGTACCCCACTCACCCAGCCACGGCAGCAGATCAGCGGCAGCGCGTGCTCCTGCTTCAGGATGGCTGCGCAGAATGTTCCACTCACGCTCTGACGGCTTGCCGGACTTGTTCAAGATGGCCGGGTCGACCGCGAGCTTGCCGATGTCGTGCAGCAGCGCCGACCAACGCAGCCGGTCCTGATCGTAGCGGTTCAGGTGGAGCTGTTCGCCCAGCAGATCGCTGTAGACCCGCACCCGCTCGGCATGACCGCGCGTGCGCTTGTCATGGTGAGCCAGCGCGGCCAGCAACTCCATGATGGTCGACGCGGCGCTCGCCGCATCACCATCGCGGCGCGCCGCCAGCCGATCCAACCCCTGCTTCGACGTCGCCCGCCGGGCCACCTTGAAGCGCGACGGTGCCTGATCCGGGAACAGCATGCTCAGCTTCAACAGCACCGTCAGCGGTGCAAGGCGACGGGTCCCCTTCTCGGCCACCATCGCCGCCGCCACCGCAACGCCAACCACGAGCGCCCGATAACCCCAGGCGAGCAGCCCCCCGAGCCGAGGGCAGCACGGCACCGAGTGCCCAAGCCACCGCCAACGAGCACAGCACCGGAATAGCAATGACCGCAGCCTTGAGCAACGCTGCCAGGACAGGCCGCGCCCGCCACCGATGTTCCACGTCGGGGGACCGCTCGTCGCGGCCCTTCCCGGTTCTCTGCCACCCCCGATCACCGTAAAGGGATCGACCTGTAACCGCCCACCTTGAGCAGGCCTCAAGCCGCCCGAGCAGCGGACCGGGATGTGCTTACCGCCTCGACGGGCCTTCGGGTGCTACTTCGAGCATCCCGCGGATGTCGTCGGCCGTCAGCGCGCCGGAAGCGAGCTCGCCGTCGTCCATCACGCTGCGCGAACAGCTCCGCCTTGCTCGCCTTCAGCGCCATGACCTTCTCCTCGATGGTGTCCTTGGCGACCAGCCGGTAGACCATGACCTGCGTGGTCTGCCCGATGCGGTGGGTCCGGTCGACGGCCTGCGCCTCGGCGGCGGGGTTCCACCACGGGTCGAGCAGGAAGCAGTAGTCGGCCTCGGTCAGGTTGAGCCCGAACCCGCCGGCCTTGAGGCTGATCAGGAACACCGGCGCCGCGCCCGTCCTTGAACTCGTCGATCACGGCGCCGCGGTTGCGGGTCGAGCCGTCCAGGTAGCAGTACTCGATGCCGGCGGCGTCCAGCCGTGCCGCGACGCTGTCCGAGGAACGGGTGAACTGGCTGAACACCAGCGCCCGGTGCCCTCCGCGACCACGTCGTCGAGCTGCTCCATGCAGGGCGTCGAGCTTGGTCGACGGGACGTCGGCGTGCGCCGGCGTCGACCAGCGCGGCGTCGAGGCTGCAGCTGCCGCAGCAGCGTCAGCGACCGGAAGATCGTCGAACCGGTTGCGTTCGCAGGTCGTCGACCAGGCCGAGCACCTTCTGCCGCTCCCGCTGCAGGTGCGTCTCGTAGAGCTTGCGGTGCTGCGGGTTCAGCTCCACCTCGAGCACCTGCTCCTGCTTCGGCGGCAGGTCGGCGGCGACCTGCTCCTTGGTGCGGCGCAGCATCAGCGGGCGGATCCGCCGGCGCAGCTGGGCGAGCACGCTCGGCGTCCCCGACCTCGCTCGATCGGCCTCGGTAGTAGCTCGGTGAACCGCTCGGGCTCGGGAACAGCCCGGGGGCGGCGATCGAGAGCAGCGACCACAGCTCCATCAGGTTGTTCTCCATCGGCGTGCCGGTGATCGCGAGCTTGAACGGCGCGCGGCAGCTCGGCGGGCGCACTGGTAGGTCTTGCGACTGGTGGTTCTTGACGAACTGCGCCTCGTCGAGCATCAGCCCGGCCCAGCTCACGGCGCGCGTAGTCGTCGTACTCGAGCCGGAACAGGGCGTACGAGGTGACCACGACGTCGGCGCCCGCGCACCGTCGGCGAGCGCGTCGCCGCGCCGGGCCGCGTGTCGCGGATCGCCGCGCACGTCGCAGGCCCGGCGCGAACCGGCGCGCCTCGGCGGCCCAGTTGGCGACGCACGCTCGTCGGCGCGACCACGAGGAACGGGCGCGTCGCCCCGTCCGCCAGGTGTCCTTCGCGTGGCAGGAGCAGCGCCAGCGTCTGCAGCGTCTTGCCGAGACCCATGTCGTCGGCGAGCACGCCGCCGAGCCCGTGCTCGTACAGGAACGCGAGCCACTGGAACCCGTCGAGCTGGTACGGACGCAGCTCGCGCGTTGACCGTCGCGGGCACGGGACCGCGGCGATGTCGTCGACGCGAGCAGGCCCGGACCCGCGCTGCCACGCGGCGGCCGGTGCCCGGCGACGCCGAGCTCGAGAGCTCGTCCCACAGGCCGGCCTGGTAGCGGCTGATCCGCAGCCCTCGTCGGCGGTCTTGCAGCGCCCGGGCCTCGGCGATCAGCTGGCGAGCGCGCGAATTCCGGCCGGGCGGCAGAAATAGAGGCCGCGCCGAGCTGAGGTGGGCTGGCCACCCCAGTGCGGCGAACAGACCCTGAAAGGGACGTCCTCGCCGTCCACGGTGACCTCTACCCCGAGGTCGAACCAGTCACGGTCGCTGGAGGACGGCGATCCGGATATCGCCACAAGGGGAGCCGCTTCGGCTTCCCGGTAACTCACTGGGCTGCCGTGGGTCTCGATGGTCAGCTCTGTCAGCGCCGAGAGCCGGGGGAGCACGTCAGCCACGAAACGTACCGTCGCGAGGCCTTCCAGCAAGGCTGAAGACGCCAGTCGCGAGCCATCGAGAGTCGCTTCGCAGAGCTCCGGCATCGCGGCGGCGGACTCCATCACCCGGGCGAGCACGGTGGCCTCCTCCGCGAGGTCACGGCCTCCAGCGGACGGGTACGGCGGCCACAGCGGCTCCTGGCGACGCGCGTCCCCGAGCGAGTACTGCCACTGCCAATCAAGGGTGAGCTGATGGCCGTCGAGATGGCGCGCGATCAGCAGCAGCGAGGGAGCTTGCGGCTCGGGGAGCGTCACCGACGCATCGCGCGAGGCCACGAGCACGCGCTGCCGCAGGGGTGGGTAGAACTTGTTGAAGAACCTCTGCTCGTCTTCAGGCGGCACGACGAGCTGCCCATGGCCAAGGAGCTCCCGCAACGACGAATCGATAGGGGTGGCGAGCCGGGCCAGCCTCGCCCGGCGGGTCGAGTGCGCCGCATCCTCGGCCTCAGCCTGCCACCAGGCAATGCCATGCGCCGGACTTCCCACGAGCAAGGTCGCGTCCAGCGCGGGTCGCTCTTCACCCACTCTGAGCTCGGGACGCAGCATCAGCCCGGGAGTACTCCGGCTGGCATCCAGGGCCAGGTCGGCCGCCTCGGCGTGCAGCGTCACCGGCAGCGCATTCCGACCGGCCTGGATCAGCGGCAACCCCGACGTAAGAGCCTCGGCCAGCAGGTCCCAGATAAGAGGCTGGCAATGGACTCAAGGGGAATCGCGCGGCTCGGTCCGCCGTAGTAGCTCGCGGAACTGGACGAATCCAGCTGCATGATCTCGTTCAAAAGCCTGAGGTGGTCAGGGGCGATACCACGCCGAGAGTAGGAGACGTAGCCGATGTTCGACCAGGAGATGCCCGTACGCACCCACCCGCCGTTGGTGCCGCGAACTACCGGACGCAGACCGAGCTGCGCGGGCCCGGGTCTGGGTGCTCCACGCCCCTTAGCGGATGCGGCACTGATCTCGAATTGCAGCGCGACAACAGGCTCGACCGGCTCCGGCGGCGCACTCACCAGGTCGATGAGAGACCGCTCCCACGCTGCGAGAGGCGCACTACGCGGGGCCTGCGTCACAGCGGTCGGGAGCGTGACGAGCACCAGCGCTACGGCGTGCTTGCAGTTGGTCCGGACCGGGCACGTGCAGCTGCCCCGAAACGATGTCAGCCCGCCCTCGGCGGACTTAGCGAGGATCGCGATCGCGCTGTACGGCGTCCGCGACGAGCCGTGCACTTGACCGAAAACATGCCCTTGGTCCTCGCGATACCGCGACTCGACCACCACGGCGCCACTGCGCGCGTACTCGCGGCCCCGCAGAAACGTGGTGGTGCCCACCAATTGCCGCAAGACCGCCTCATCAGGCGTCATCGTCAGCTGCACGCGTCCCCCTCCACTGCGGTTGGGCCGACCCTAGATGGGGGCACCGACGAAATCCCGGGCTGGCGCACGGAGTACCGAAGCAACCTTGCGCATCCGGGCCCGCTCGACGAGGACTGGTCCCGCGCCTTCGATCGTCGAACGGGACTGCTTAGATTGTGATCATGGCCAGCGACGCCACCCACAGGCACTAGTAGGGCGCGCCGACGAGTTGGCGATTGTTTCGGAGCATGTGCAGTCGTTGCTCCGTGGAGCTTCCTCCGTCCTGCTCTTTGAGGGTGAAGCCGGGATCGGCAAGAGCAGGCTGGTCGATGCCCTGGCTATTGAAGCTGCCGGCGCGGGCGTGCACGAGTGAGAATCGGGGCGAGGCCCACCCTTTTGAACAGGCGAGGCCTTTCGGCCCCATTGCCCATGCCCTCGGCATCACCATGAGATCCGAGGATCAGCGGCTTGCGGCGACTGCCCGTCTGATAGCAGGGAGTGCGGCGCCTGCGGTCGACATCGATCAACTGTCGACCGATGTTCGATACGTCGTCGTGGACGAGATCGTAGACCTCGTCGAGACCCTTTGTGGGACCGCACCAACGGCACTCGTGGTCGAAGACGTTCACTGGGCCGACGCCTCAACGTTGCTGGCACTACGAGCGCTGGTTCGCCACCTGCGCCATGTACCGCTGCTGGGCGCTCACGTGCCGCCCGACCCCGCGGTCGGCGGAGCTCGATCAGCTCCTCGATGACCTGGTTTCCGCGGGTGCGTCGACGATTCACCTCGCGCCGTTGTCACCGGACGACGTACATGCGATCGCCTTCGCCGCGCGCGACCAGACACCGGGTCCGGAGCTTGCCGATCTCCTCGCCAAGGCCGGAGGAGGAAATCCGCTCTGGGTCGTGGAGATCCTGCGTTCGCTGGCCCACGACGACTGGCTCCAGCCCGCGCGAGTAGCTCGGACGTTGTAGAGACAGTCCAACAGATCCCGCCTCCTTCGTTGGGCGAACTCGTGGTCCGCCGGCTGCGCTACCTACCTGAAGAGCACGCTGCGGATGTTGCGGCTGGCAGCCACGCTCGGTGACGCGGTATCGATGCGCGAACTGTCTGTCGTGGCGAGACTTCCGACTCCGGATGTCGTGAACGCCCTCGCTGAAGCTTTCCGCGCGCAGCTCCTCGATGACGAGGGCGACACGCTGGTGTTCCGCCACCAGCTGGTACACGACGCGATCTACCAGGAGACACCTCCCGTGCTGCGTCGGGCGCTGCACCGTGACGCGGCGGGGGCACTAGCGGCCTCCGGTGCAAATCCGCTTCGCGTCGCCGACCAGGTGATACGGGGCGCCGAACGCGGCGACCTTGGCGCCGTCGATCTCTTGCGAAGCGCGGCGCGTGAAGCCGCCGCCGCAGGGCCCGCCGCGAGCGTCGAACTGCTGAAGCACGCGGGGTCGTTGCTGCCGGCCCGACACCCGCAAGCCGATGTCGTCAGCGGCGAGATTGTGGACGCCCTCTTGCGGTCCGGTCATGCGGCCGAGGCTGCAGGCCGGGCGACCGCCGTCCTTGATAGGGCTCGCCGCCCCGACCTCGATATCCCGCTTCGGCTGTCTCTGTCTCGGCCATGTCGCTCCTCAATCGAGGACGTGAGCTGGTCGATCAGGCCGAGGAAACGCTTAGGCGGCAGCCGAATCTTCCGTTGCCCGAACGGGCTCTGGTCCTTGCGCAGGCGAGCCTTGGCTACACATTCGCCGACGACACCTCCGCCGGGGAATCGGCAGCACGTCTCGCGCTCGACGTCGCGGAACGCGCCGGTGACACTGAGATGATCGTATGGAGCCTCACGACTTGGCGGTCCCGGTAAGCCCAGGGCCGCTACGCCGAGCGCTCTCGCTCACCCAGCGAGCGACCTCGCTGGCACGCACCAGTGACGTGATCGCACGGCTGCGTCATCCACTCTTCTTTTTGGGAATGACCCTCTGCGACTCCGACCGGATCGCCGAGGCGCAATCCGCCTACCGAGCGGCCCTCGACGAGTTCGACGAGCTCTCGTCCACCTGGCTGCTGGGCGACACCCTCCTGATGGTCGCGATCGCGCAGTTCCACACGGGCAACTGGGACGACGCGCTGGCAGGCCTCGAGACGGGTCTGACCATCGGTGCCCAGCGTGGACAAGCGATCCTCATTGGCCAGGCCAGGGCATGTCAGGCGCTCATCGCCGTCGCCCGCGGCGACACCGAAGGAGCCGAGAAGGCCCTCGCCCCCGTCGCCGGGGCGCTGGAACAGGACGTTCCTGGATGGGGCGCTGGCATGATCGCGTACGCCGCGGCCAAGCACGCCGAGGCGCTGGGCAACACCGAGGCCGCCTACCGCATCCTGCGCAGAGCGTGGGAATACGCCGCTGACCGCAGCGACAGGTACTACCACCGTGCCATCGGCCCCGAGCTTGTGCGTCTCGCCCTCGCCCGCGATGAGGTCGATCTGGGAAGCCACGTTACGGAGCTCGTGGAGGTCGGCGCCGGTCTCGCCCCGGAAGTTGCGACGGTTCAGTGCGCTGCGGCGCGCTGCCGGGCACTCGTCGAGTGCAGTCCTGCTCTTGCCCGGAAGGCTGCTGAGTTAGGGCGCGAGGGTCCTCGTGTACTCGACGCCGCGGACGCATGCATCGACGCCGCAAGAGTCTTGGAGTCGGCCGGCGAGGTGGGCGACGTCGTCGCGCTGCTGCTCGAAGCTCGTGATTGCTACGACAGGCTCGGGGCGTATGCATGGACGGCTCCCCTTGCTGCCGAGCTGCGCCGGCTAGGGATCAGACGTGGCGTACGCGGGCCGCGACGCCGACCGGCGCACGGCTGGGAGGGCCTCACTGCCAGCGAACGCTTGGTGGCCGAACACGTCGCCAAAGGGATGACGAACCGGGAGACCGCGCGAGCCCTTCACATTTCTCCTCACACCGTGAACTCGCATTTGCGCCACGCCTTCGACAAGCTGGGCGTCAGCAACCGTGCTAGCCTGGCGGCCAACGTTGCCCGGCACTCAACGCTGAACGATCCCGGATTCGATACCGCGTAAATGAGTGATGTCTTCGTCCACTGCTCCCGGCGAGGCTGAGCGCGCAAACCGCAGCCCTGAGGGAGGACCGGACAGATGCCGAGCGTGGGTTTCGCGATTCCGATCGCACCGGGCAAGACCGACCTCGACCGCGAGGCGATGGAATCCTGCTGGCGCGGTGAACGCCAGGCGTCATATGAGGACGCGCGGCGGCGCGCCGGCGTCACCAAAGAAAGCACCTGGATCCAGACCACGCCGATGGGCGATCTGGCCGTCGTCCACCTCGAGGCCGACGACCTTGATGCGGCTTTCGCCACCATCGGGGGGTCGGGTGACCCCTTCGACCAGTGGTTCCGAAGCCACATCGAAGACGTGCATGGCATCTCCCTGGCGGCAGGCATGCCGATCCCGGAGCTCATCCTCGACTATGACGGCCGGCGGTGACCCTGATGGCATCCACGGTCACAGTTGAGGAACAGATCCCGGCGCCCGCAGAGGAACTCTGGGCCAAGATCTCCGACCTAACGCTGATGCCCCGCTGGTCGCCGGAGGGCGTCGAGGTGAGCTGGCTCAAAGGCGCGTCGCCCGGATCCGTCGGGGCGCGTTTCAAGGGCACGAACCGACATGGCGACAAGACCTGGAAATCGATCGGAACGGTCGTCGACTCCGAGCCTGGCCGGGCCTTCGCGTTCCGGATCAAAGCCGGCCCGCTTTCGGTCTCGGAATGGCGCTACACCTTCGAAGAACTGCCGACCGGGACCCGTGTCACCGAATCCTGGACCGACCGGCGCAATCCTTTGACCCGGGCCATCTCACCGCTGATCACCGGCGTCTCCGACCGCGCGGAACACAACCGGCGCACCATGGAACAAACCCTCAGCAATCTCAAGGAGCACGCGGCGTCGCGATAGCCCGATCGAGCTGCCCAACCTGCTCAGGGGTTACGTCGGTGATCGCGTCGCCGACCGCCATCCGGCCGGGCTTCATCACCACGGCACCGACGGCCAGGTAACCGCTGCGCTCGCGATTGATCGTGCGCAGCACATCGAGGTCGCGTTCGATGCCCCCTGGCTGGGGGCGAGTGGTCATGACACAGCGCCCGAGCCGGCGGCGCACCGCAAGCCGGGCATCGCCGACCGCCACCTCGTGACCCACCAACGCGACCTCGGTGTCTGTCGGACCCATGTCGAGTAGGACGTTAGCGCGAACCGCCGACGATCCCAAGCGCCGATCGTCGACGTCGCGAGCAGCGAGACGCTTGCCACTGCAAGGTCGTGGAAAGCTCCGGGCGAGCCGTCGAAAGCATTCCAGTCGGTGTCTGCCTCGTTCTCGAAGTCAGCAGGGCTCTCGTAACGCCGCGGGCCAGGATCGTCCGCTCGGCGCAGCGTGACGGGTCGCTCAAGCCACTCCGACAGATCTTCGTCACCCTCGCTGATGCGCCCGTCCGGCAAGGTGATCTCGGCGTTGCCGTCGGGGAGGAGGCGGGCTGAGGCGAACAGCAGGCTCGGACTGCGCCGACCGGTCACCCCCATGCCGGTCTCGCGATCGAAGATCGCAAAGCGTCGGTCGCCCTCGAGTCCTCAGAACCCACCTCAATGTGCGCAACCGGCTCGCCCTGCAGTGATTTGACCGGGTAGCGCCACAGTGCTACGACGCTCGCCGCTGAGCCCGAAGTGCCCATGGTCCGAGGCTACGACCTCCGCGGAACCTCTCCCGCCGATGCGTTCGCTACATGCGGGCGTATCGCTGATGTCCTGATCGAACTCAAGTCGGGCCTGCTCAGTGAGACTGGGGCGGGTGTCGGAGATGGCCTCGAGGTAGTCCTGCGTACTGGCGGGGGTTCCCGCGTGGTGCATGACCTCACGCTCGAACGCGGCCTGAGCACCTTTCCGGGCGGCGTATTCGATATCGGCGGGGGTGAACATCTCGCTGGCCTCGACGAGTGCTGCCACGTCCACGGCATCGGCCGCCCGCCCCAGGTAGCGCGACCAGATCGCGGACCGGGCGGCGGGGTCCGGTGGACCGATCGGAATGAGATAGTCGAAACGACCGGGGCGCAGGAAAGCGGAATCGAGTGACCGCACCGAGTTGGTGGCACAGACCAGCAGCCGGTCGTCGTGCTCGCGGAAAGTCGGGATGAGCTTGAGGAGCTCGTTCGTCACGCCATGGCCGGGGTCGACTGCCAACCCGGACCTCGCACCAGCGATCTCTTCGACCTCATCGATGAAAAGCAACACCGCATCCAGCTCCGACAGATCGGCGAACACGTCCCGCAGCGAGGCAGCGAGACCACCCGGCGCGTCCGCGGCCAGCCGGGAGGGAAAGAGCTCAACGAACGGCCAGCCCAGCCGCGACGCCACTCCCTTCGCGAAACTCGTCTTGCCCGTCCCGGCCGGCCCGAACAGGATGACGGCCTTCGGCGGGGCTACGCCGTACCTGTCGGCCACGGCCGGTTCAGCCAGCGGCAGCACGATCTGCCGCTCGATAATCTGCTTCTCACGCTCCATCCCCGCCAACGCGTCCCAAAGCCCGGTTGGAAGCACCCTGCCGCCAATGCTGTGAGCAACCCGGCGTCGGACGCCCACAGATGCTCAAGTTTCTCGTAATAGGTCAGTCCTTCGCGGGCCTGAAACCCGGAGTTGTCAAAAGCCTTCTGCCCGGCAGAATCAGCTGGCAGCAACGCGCTGATGCGACGCACGCCCATCACCTGCAGCCGTCGTTCCAGCTCAGCAAGCAGAGCGCTGCCGATGCCGCGATTGCGCCACCGTGCGCCGAGAGCCAGCAGGAGCACCCACGCCCGCTCACCCTGAGCCTGCGCCACTGCCAGGCCCACAAGCTCATCTCCTACGACTGCGACGACAGCCGGCTGGCCCGCCCGAGCAGCAGCCATCACTTCCGACACGGGAAACACCGGTGCCGATTCGTCGGCCTGGCGACTTTGATCCCACACCTGAATCGCCTGGTCGAGATCACCGTCGTGAAAATCGCGAAAACGCCACGCGGACATGGCAACCCACCTCACAAATGGCCGAGTTGAGGCAGTCTTCCTTGTCTCCACAGCCGCCGTCGATAGTTGGCGCTACGAAACCCGCGAGCCCCACCCAGGGCGCAGCCATTCCGACGGTTCGATCGGCGAGCCGACGCGGCAGGATTCACCCAGACGTGCGTGGTCGGTTACGTCGGTTCAAAGTGGTGTGAGAGAGCTCGCGATGGCTCGGCTCTGGGTCAACGCGATCAACCGGTACGGCGGCGACGCCACGTTCGTGTCGCTGCCCGAGATCGGCATCCGCGGCAACACGCCTCAAAGCTACGGTGAGCGGTCTCTGGCTTGCCAGACGTCCCATTCGGAAAGGACCTAGCGCCCTTCAGCTCACAAGATCGCCGTCACATGATGGACGTTAGCGTCGCCCGTCCTGGCTCTGCCCGTCGGCTCTGCCCGTCGGCTCTGCCCGTGGTTGCCCTTTGGTCATTTTCTCGACTTGGGGAGCGCTCATGAGACTCATGCGAACAACAGCACTCTTCGCCGCGACGTTTGGACTGGCCGCGATCAGCCTGGGAGCTTGCACCGGCTTGCCGGACAAGGGGTTCGGTGCGAACGGGATCAAGGTCCTCACCGGAACAACTGCAGCATCTGCAACTGTCTTGCCCACCGGCAACATTATGATCAGCGCCTTCAAGCCGAACTCTCTGAACAACTTCGTGTATCGCTTTGATGCCAACGGCACAATCGATGCGACTTACGCCAACCACGGCGTTTTGAGCCTCGGACCAGGAAGCGTGCTCATCGGACACGGCGGAAGAGCGATGCTCTTCGCCAGCAACGCACAGGCTACGAAGGTGACCCCGTACACCGCCGCCGGCGCCATAGACCATGGCTTTGCCAACGGCCTGCTGTCCCTCGCACCGTCCTTCTCCAACTCCGGCGCAGCCCTCTCCTCGGCGGGCGATCTGTACATCTGGTCGTGCACATCCAAGGTTCTCGTCGCTTCGTGCGGTCTGCACCACTACAACGCGGCAGGGCAGGCGGACACCGGATTCCTCTACGCGTTACCCGGTGACAATTACGGCTACATCGAAGGTTTCGGCCTCGATGGCGGGATCTTCGTCTTGAGCTATTTGGGCCGTATTCGAGCCACACCTTCCCACTTCATCCTCACCAAGCTCACTCACACCGGATCGCCGGATCCCACTTTTGGCAACCATGGTTCGATCGCGTTGCCAGCAGATTTGGCGGTGGGCTCCGTTGCGGTCACGCCAACGGGACGGGTGACGATGCTGGTGAGCCACGGGCTCGTCACTCTGCTCTTCCGTTTCACCTCGCTCGGTCAGGCTGACCGAACCTTCGGCTGGCTGGGGATGGCCGGTTCGCCCTACGGTGTCAACAGCGGTCCACTAGCTGTCGACGCATACGGCCGGGTCATCATCACCAGCAGCGGTTCCAGCTCGCTGAGCCCGCTGGAGGTCGCCCGTCTTCAGCCCAACGGTCAGCTTGATCCCAAGTTCGGCTTCGCGGGCAAGGTGTCACTGTCGAAGGTCGGCAGCGCCGACCTTTAGGAGCTCCTCGCGAGCGATGTGACGACGGACGCCAGCAGCCGACCCCTGGTGTCGCTCATGCCCGACTACGGCATGGCGCAAGCTCCGCCGCCGGCTCTGCTGCGACTCACCGGCTGACAGGCCGCTGCGGCGCGAATGCGCGGCGTGCACGTAGGCGATGACTGACTTTCAGTCCCAACCCCGTGGTGGACCACCAGAAGCAGCTCGCCGGCGCCGTGCGCATACACGATGACCGGAAGGGTCGCCGGGGCACCTTGTGGCGGGACCTCGGTCGAACAGGAACGGCGGGCTTGCGGTCGCGTCTCAGAACGCCTGCGCCGCAGGCTCTAGGTATACGGACATGTGCTTCTCCTGACGGAAGCGGGTCGATAACCAGCCAAGATTCCGTCGAATCCCAATCCCGGCGCTTCTGTCAAATGACCGGACCCGCCCGCCAGTCACACGCCGGGGAGCAGATCTGGACCACTTCCTGGGGAGGCGTTGATTGACCTGGGGATCGTATACGCCGACTTCCGGCCGCTATACCCCAAGGGGAGGCCGGTTGAGCACCACAGCCCTCGTCGCCGCAACATCGACCACCTCATTCTCGGGCCTGGCGCGCCTGTGCCATCGAAACCACTGAAACGCCGCTCCTCGATCGTCGATCCTCACGGAATCCGCGTAGTCGACCGGCGGCGTGGTCGGGTGATTGCGCCATGGGGGTCTCGTAGCGCGAACACCGAGTCCCGCGCCGTGCGGAGGGCCGCAAGTCCTCGCGGCCGGAGCCTAAAGCCTCCTGCGCGTATCCCGCCCTAGCGGTTCGCTGAGATCGACGCCCGTACACGCACACCGGCTGACACCTTCCCGCCAGGAGGCTTCCATGCGTACCGCCAAACCAGGGCAGTTCGCTGCCACACCACGACGCTTGGCCGCACCAGTCCTCGCCCTGCTCGTCGCCGGAGTTCTTGTTCTCACCAGTTGCGCCGGGTTGCCCGACAAGGGCTTCGGCGTCGACGGAATCCGGCTCCTTCCGCCCGCGACTCAGCCACTGAGCATCCAGTTGCTCGCCGACGGCCGGATCATGGCCGCAACTCAGCTTCGCGGACCAGTCCGGTCACAACTACGTCTTCCGGCTAGGCCCAACCGGGGCCCGTCGACCCTGCTATTGCCAACCACGGCGCGCTCACCCTGCCTACCGGAGACGTCCGCATCGGCCCCGACGGGCGGGTCTACCTGTTCAGCGCCAATGTGCTGGTCGCCTACACCGCCGCTGGAAAACCCGACACCGGCTTCGGCGCCGGCGGCCACCTCGCCGTCCTCGGCGCACCCGCCATCTCCCCGACCGGTCAGCTCTACGTGCCGGTGCCGGCCCCGGCCAACACCCCGCTGCGATACGCCCGCTACAGCGCCGCCGGGGCACTCGACCCCACGTTCAGCTACACCCATCCCAGTGGCGACGTTGTCTCCAGTGGCGAATCCGTCTCAGCGTTCGGACCTGGCGGCGCCGTCTACTTGTGGTCTAACTACTTCGGTCACGGCGTTGTGTCCACCGTGCGCAAGCTCAATGCATCGGGCGTCGTCGACACGACGTTTGGCACCGCCGGCCGAATCGCGCTGAACGGCATCCTTCGTCAACGGCCTGACCGTCGACCCCACCGGCAGGGTCGTCGTGGAAATCACAAACTCCGCCGTGAGCGTCCCCGTGTGGGTGTTCCGGTTCACTGCCGCCGGCAGAGCTGACCGATCATTCGGCTGGCTTGGCATGGCACCGTTCCCCGAGGCGAACCCCTTCCCCAGCCTCATCGCCAGCTTCAACCGAATAGCGAGCGACAGCGCCAGCCACACAGTCGCCGTCGTACCGACCGCCTCCGGCAAACCCGTCGTCTACCGGCTGCTCGCCAACGGCCAGCTCGATCCCACCTTCGGCCTTGGCGGAAGAAGTCGACTCGGCGCCGTGCAGCTGCCCAGCACATACCCCCCTGCCAGCACGCCCCTCGTTGTCGACGGACAGGCGCGCCCACTGTTCGCCGTCACAGATGGCACCACCTCGGCGATCATGCGACTGACCCCCCGCTAGACACAGTCGCGACTCTCGCAGCCTTCACGTCCCCGGCCCACGCCGACCAAGGCCGAGGCCGAGGCCGAGGCCGAGGCCGAGGCGAGACCGGATCGGCCATCGGCAACGTCGCATCAGCGGCGTGGTCGGGCACGTCCGCTTCTGCTTGATGAGAGTGCGCCGCCAATGGCTGGGGTTGCAGCGTGAAGGAGGAACGCCGGGAGCCGAAGCGGGCCAGGTTGGGCCTCTCAGCTCACGCTCACCTCTCGGCGATCGCGGCGATGCGCTCAAGGGTGAGCGCCATGCCTGCCCGCGTGTCGTTCGCCCCTTTTCGATCATCCCGGGGATCTTGCGCACGGCTCGCACGTACCTCGGCATCGAGACGATCTCGTAGGACTCGGTCACCTTCGTACCGTCGCCGGACGGCTCGAAGAGGTATCGCCAGTGGGTCGACGGTGCTCCCTTGAAGAAGGTCTGGAACGCGAACTCCCGCGCGGTACACAGGCAATGACGATGCACTCGCGAGACCAGCGCATACCCGACTGGCGGTTGTGCCCGACGAACCGGGCGCCGACCTCCGGCCCGCTCGCGCTGCCGATCCACTCGCAGCCCACCAGCACCGGGCTCCACTCGACCATGCGCGGCACGTCGGCCACCAGCGCCCAGACCTTCTCCGGGGTTGCTGCGATCTGCCCAGGGATACCTGGTCAGCCATCATGGAGGGGATCCTCGCACAGGGGTCTGACCGGCTCCCGTAGTCGCTTGGGCTTCCCCCAGGCGCACGCACATGCCGCAGGTGTCACTCCGTTGGCGGCTGGCGGAGACCTCTGGCGCACCGTGTCGACATGGCGGCCATCGACGCCACGCAGCAGGGCCCTCACGAGCTCGGACTGGCGGCTGTCGCGCACCTCTCTCGCTATCGGGGCATCTCGCGTGAGCACACTGAGTCGGACCTGCGGGGTGTTCTTCCACGTGGTGTGTAGAGCGCGTCCAGCTCGCGCCGCTGAGCGCACAGCGCAACGACCTCGAGCTGTACGTGCGGTGGATGCAGGAATCGCCGGCTCAAGCCCTCCACCGTCTCCCGGCGGCTGTCCGTGGTCGCCGCTTCTACCGGACCTGCGTGATCGACGGGGTGCTCGAGCACTCACCCGCCGATACGTCCGCCGGCCCGACCGTGCCACCGGAGTCACCGACCCTGGGGCTGACCCACCTGCAGTTCGAGGCCATGCTCACCGCGGCACGCGTGTCGGCCAACCCCAACGACTTCGCCCTGGTCGCCTGCTCGGGCTGCTCGGACTGCGCATCTTCGAGGCCACCGGCGACAGCCATCGACGACCTCGGCGAAGAACACGGCCACCGGGTCCTGCACGTGCGCGGCAAGGGCGGGAAGGTCGTCCTCGTCCCGCTGCCGCCTGCGGTCGGCCGGCCGTCGACCGCGCCGCCGGTGAGCGCGCTCGCGGGCCGATCCTGCTCAACCGGCGCGGCACGCGGATGGACCGCCACGCCGCCACCCGCCGCCTGCGCCACCTCGCCGCCGACGCCGGGTCCGACTGCCCCGGATGCACCCGCACATGCTCCGGCACACCTTCGTCACCACCATGCTCGACGCCGGCGTCGATCTCCGCGACGTGCAGATCGCCGCCCGGCACGCCGACCCGCGAACCACCATGCGCTACGACCGCGCCCGCAAGAACCTCGACCGGCACCCCAACTACATCCTCGCCGCCTACATGGCCTCCGGAACGTGAGGGCCTGATCGGGCGGTCGTAAGGTCGGCTCTGGCCATTCCCGGGTTTTCGTAATACGATTTTGGGGTGGTGAGCGAGCGGCAGATCCAGGAGTGGGCCGACGAGGCCGAGGCCGGCTATGACATCGACGAACTCAAGCGTCGGGGGCGCGGGCGACCGGGTCGTGGAGCCGCACCCATGCAGGTCGTCGCAGTGCGGCTGACCGCCGACGAACTCGACGCCCTCGACGCGGCAGCCGCGAAGAACCACATGAGCCGGTCGGAGGCCATCCGGGCCGCGCTGGCGCAGTTGTCTGCGTGAAGGTCCACCCAAGCGCGCTCAAGCACGGTGTCGAGGAACCCGACGCCGTCCAGGCTGCCGAATGGTCACTGTGGATCGAGCCCCTCGACGACGACGGCCCACCGCACCGAGAACTACGGCTCGGCTTCGACACCGGCGCGCGCCTGCTGGAAATCGTCGTCCTGATCTTCGAGGACGGAGCTGAGTTAGTCATCCACGCGATGCCATGCCGCAAGAAGTACCTCGACTTGCTGCCCTGACCGCACGCACTCATCTGCCGCGATGGAGTCGGCGGGAGCAACCGACCGTCGGCAAGGTCGCATCAGCGGCGTGAGTTCCGGACGCACCTACACAACGCTGCGGAGCTCATGGGTCGGCTTTCACGACCTTGGCGTCGGGTGCTGGGCTGTCCGCCCGATCGTCGCTGCCCGATTCGGGGGGGTCGTCACCGCTCGCAAGCGTGCGTAGGGACGCAACAAGGCCGGTGTCGCGCAGACCAACGAGCTGCCAGGCCCGAGCTATCCCCACCGCCAACTCCGCGATCACGACGTATTGGAGGTTTGCGAGACCATTCGTTCCATGTGAGTCGCGCAACTGGTCGATGCCGGCATACGCCTCCAGCACGGCTATGACGATCAACGCGACGACAAGGCCCCACGAACGCCAGTGCGAGCGCCAACTCTGGTCAGAACCGGCTATCAGACGTGCTGTTGCGGCCGCGAATGCCACAACGATGACGGCGAGGGCGATCGCCCACCAACCGATGGTGACTCCTGGCACCAGCGCTGCCAATGACAAGAACAGGGCACTGGAGAACATAAGTAGCGCCGCAGAGGCGCGCGAACGGAACTCCAGTCGCGTGTCAGCCTGGAGGCCGCGCTCGGGCGCGATCGTCACTGCGACGAAAAGCAAGCCGATCAACGCCCCGGTGCTTCCCGCGACTGCGATGAAGAAGTCCCGATAAGCGTCGGTGATCACCCCGCGAGCCTAGGCTGCCCATCCTGCGCTGAGACCCAGCGGCGAAGCGTCGTTAAACAGACAACCATTGCGGAGCTCATGGGACGGCTTTCACACCCTCGCCCCGCACGAATGACTCACGCGACGGGAGCGAGCACGTCCAGCCCGACGGCATTGGCCGAGCTCGCCAACCGCTCGTCGTAGGTCAGCAGCGAATCCGCACCCACGGCGAGCGCAGCGGCGAGGTGAATGGCGTCCAGCGACCGCAACTGATCTTGACCCACTCGACGGGCGCGCAGCAGGACGACCTCGTCGAGCGGAAACTCAGCGACGCCGGAAAGCGCCGACTCGGCGACCGCCTCGATCTCCGTCAGGCCGGCGCGGCGCAGGGCACGCCAAACCTCAACCCAGGCAAGCGATGACGACACCAGTAGATCTCCGTCAGCTACCAGGCTTCGCAGCAACGCCCGCACCGCAGCAGACTCAGGCTCGATGACGACTCGCTTCAGCAGCGCGCTGGTATCGGTGTAGACCGTCGTCACCGATCGCCATCACGATCGAGCAAATCCGCCGTGGTGAGACCGTGCTCGAGCCGGATCGAGGGCGCCATGTCTTGGAAGCGAGTGGGTGGGTTCACCAACCCTGACTCGAGCGCACGCTGGAGGGCGCCCGGCTCGCCGGTGCGTCCCAGGTAACGATCCACAGCCTCCCGGATCAGCTCCTGCTGCGAACGACCGCTCTTCGCCGAGGCCTCACGCAGGGCGGCGGCGGCATCGCTGCTGAGGCGAAGGTTGGTCGACATAGCAGAAATGGTACCGCGCATGGCAGGTATGTGGTACCGCAGCCGGTCAAGCCGCTCATCTAGCCCACCGAAGCCTCGCTGCGTAGACGACAAGCGATGCCGCGACGAGGCTTGCGCCGATCCAGCCGAGTTCGGGCACGGCGACGACCCCGAGCAGCCTGGAGCCGAGCAGTGCGCCACCTGCGATGCCGATGTTCGTCGTCGCGTTGACCAAGGCGGTGGCGCCGTCGGTGGCGTCGCCCGCCGTCCGCAGCATCACGGTCTGCGTCAGCGTCGGGAACGCGCCGAACGCCACGCCCCATATCGCGACGACGGCGATGATGCCGATCGTCGAGGCGACTGCAGCGGCGAGCACCAGGCTTAGGATCATCAGGACGATATCGGCGGCGAGCGCCTCGTCCGGACGGCGGGAGACGACCGCGCCGGCGGCCGCCAGTCCAAGCAGCCCGCCGCAGCCGTAGCCGAAGAGCACGGCGCCAACGTTGGCGCTGGCGACGCCGTCGTGCAGCAGCAGCGGGCTGATGTAGGTGAAGAGCGTGAAGTGCCCCAGTGCGAGCAGCGTGATCACCGTCGCCATGACCAGCACCGCGGGACGGCGGATGCCGGTCAGCACCGGCGTCCGCGAGGTCGTCCCAGCAGGCGCTTGCGCGGGCAGCACCCGCACGACCGCGAAGGCGAGTCCGCCCAGCGCTGCGGCGAGGACGACGAAGGCCCATCGCCAGCCCAAGGCGGTGCCCAGCACCGTCCCGAGCGGGACGCCAAAGACAAGGGCCAGCGCGTTGCCGCTCATGACGACGGTGACCGCGCGTCCCGAATGGGCGGCGGCGACGAGCGACACCGCCGCTGCGACGGCCACGGCGAAGAAGCCGGCGTGCGCCAGGCCGCCGATGGACCGGGCGACGATCGCCACGGCGTAGTCGGGCGCGACGGCAAAAAGAACGTTGCTGAGCGTGTAGACGGCCAGCAGGACCGCCAGCACCACGCGGCGCGGCCAGCGCTCGGCGACCGCCGCGATGGGCACGGACGTGACGGCGACCAGGACGGCGTACAGCGACACGAGGATGCCAGCGGCCGCTGGCGACACACCTAGCCCGCGGCCGATCTCGGGCAGCAGGCCGACTGGCAGCATCTCGGTGCAGATCGCGAAGAACACGCACGCCGCGAGTAGCGCGAGCGGCGCCCGCGGCGTGTCCGTCACCCATCGAGCATCCCAGGATGCTCAGCGCCGGTCGCCTTCGCGAAAATATCGGAATGCTGCTGGCGCTCGCTGAAATTCCCCAGGGTTGCTCATCGAAATTCCCCACCCTGGTGGGGTTGTCAGGGTAGTCCGGTGGCGGCGGTTGAGGCGGCGCGCACTGGCTCAGCGGGCGGTCTCCCATTGGGCGGATCGGACGCTCGATGCGGGCTGAGCAGAGAGCTTGACGCTGGCCGTCTGCAGCAGCCGGACACCGATGAGAGCCGTCAGCGCGTCTGCGACACCAATCACCACGTTGGACGCCACGCTCGAAAAGCCTGTTGAGATCGAGACCGGCGTGACCACGATCAGCTGGAAGGCACCCAGCACCAAGGGCAGGGCCGCCCATGCCCGTGGCCAGCAGCCGCTTCGCAGAGCTAACACCCCGAGCCCGATCAGTCCGATGTCAGCCAGCAGCAAGCCGAGACCGAACACGCTGCTCAACGTGCCCACAGTAGAGGCATCGGCATCATCGCCTCGCACGAGAATCAACACCAACTCGCCGGGGACGGTCAGCGCCATACCGGTCACGGCCAGTCCGCCCATTATTCGAGCCGCCCGGACGGGACGGACGGCGATGACCGCGCGCGTCAGGCCGTAGATGCCGACGGCCATCAGCAGCTGGGTGAGGGCGAAGAACGATTGCATGAACACGTAGGTGTGCGACGAAAGCGGCCAGCTCAGCTTGGCTTTGGGGACCACCGGGTGCACCGCGAACAAGGTGGCGTTACCGATAATGGCAAGGACAGCGCCGATGATCGCCGCGATTCCGGTCGTGCGTTTCATGCTGACGCTCTTTCGCTAGAGGTCTCACTAGTGACTCGTATAAGTAGAATCGATGCGGTGGGCGACGTCAAGCCGATGACCCGCAAGGCGCGGGCGGCGGCGACCCGGCAGCGGATCGTTGAAAACGCACACCGGCTTTTTGTAGAGCAGGGCTACACCGCGACGACCATGCCGACCGTCGCCGAAGCGGCAGGTGTCTCGGTTCAGACCGTCTACCTCACATTCCGCACCAAGGGGGACCTTCTCCAGGCCGTGTACGAATGGGTCGTCCTCGGCCCTGACGCCGTGCCCCCGCACTTGACGCCATGGTGGCCAACCGTTAGCGACGGATACGGAATCGAAGACGCCGTCCGCCGGTTCATCGACGGCACGGTCGATCTGCTCGACCGCGCCGCGCCACTGGTCTGGACCGTCCTCGGCGACGAGACCGCCCGCGAGGGCTACGAACACAACGAGCAGCTTCGCCGAATCGGCTACGCCGACCTGGTCTCCGTCCTGACCGGAAAACATCCGCTGCGCGCGGGCCTCACGCCCCTTCGCGCTCGCGACCTTCTGCTCGTGCTCACCGGCCCACAGCTATTCGTGCAGTACACCCGCGATCTCGGATGGAGCAAAGAAGAACTCACCGAATGGGCCATCGCCACCGTCCTCGAGCAGGTCTTCGGCATCAGCCGGTGACGGTCGACGCGGTCTTCGGATGGGCGCTCAAGGCGAATCGGCCGGCCAAGAAGCGAGGGCAAATGGCCCGATGACCAAACGCGCACGGCATGCTGTCAGTTACACAAAGTGGCGGAGCTTATGGTCGGCCTGGCGGGCGGCCGCCGCGAGGAGAGCGGCGGACCCCTTCACACGCGTAACGGGCTGACCCTAATCCACGGTCACCGCCAGAACGACCCACCGATGGGCCTGCCCGGTCAGGGCCGAAATGGCCTAGCCTAGAAGTCAGCGTCGTAGCGCGACACCGCAAGGCTCATTTCCTCGGTGGCGGCAGCGACCAACAGGTCGGGAATCTCCGGCCCCGCTGGCTGCGTGCAGCGAGATGTCGTTTGCACCTGCATCGCACGGACGACCCATGGCCCGACGTCGTCTCAACCTGACGGACACGCCAGCGCGCCCATCATGCGTCCCGCTCCTCGGCGCGCCGTGACGACGAGAACCGCAGGGGCGTCGTTGATTACACACGTCGCGGAGCTCATGGGACGGCTTTCACACCCTTGAGAGCGCCGCCGCGTTACGGCGCAAGCGCTACATGCGGGCGTATCGCTCGATGTCCTGATCGAACTCAAGTCGGGCCTGCTCAGTGAGGCTGGGGCGGGTGTCGGCGATGGCCTCGAGGTAGTCCTGCGTGCTGGCGGGGGTTCCCGCGTGGTGCATGACCTCACGCTCGAACGCCGCCTGAGCGCCTTTGCGGGCGGCGTATTCGATATCGGCGGGGGTGAACATCTCGCTGGCCTCGACGAGTGCTGCCACGTCCACGGCATCGGCCGCCCGCCCCAGGTAGCGCGACCAGATCGCGGACCGGGCGGCGGGGTCCGGTGGACCGATCGGAATGAGATAGTCGAAACGACCGGGGCGCAGGAAAGCGGAATCGAGTGACCGCACCGAGTTGGTGGCACAGACGAGCAGCCGGTCGTCGTGCTCGCGGAAAGTCGGGATGAGCTTGAGGAGCTCGTTGGTCACGCCATGGCCGGGGTCGACTGCCAATCCGGATCTCGCACCAGCGATCTCTTCGACCTCGTCGATGAAAAGCAACACCGCATCCAGCTCCGACAGATCGGCGAACACGTCCCGCAGCGAGGCAGCGAGACCACCCGGCGCGTCCGCGGCCAGCCGGGAGGGAAAGAGCTCAACGAACGGCCAGCCCAGCCGCGACGCAACTCCCTTCGCGAAACTCGTCTTGCCCGTCCCGGCCGGCCCGAACAGGATGACGGCCTTCGGCGGGGCTACGCCGTACCTGTCGGCCACGGACGGTTCAGCCAGCGGCAGCACGATCTGCCTTTCGATAATCTGCTTCTCACGCTCCATCCCCGCTAGCGCGTCCCAAAGCCCGGTTGGAAGCACCCTGCCGCCCAATGCCGTGAGCAACCCGGCGTCGGACGCCCACAGATGCTCAAGTTTCTCGTAATAGCTAAGTCCTTCGCGGGCCTGAAAGCCGGAGTTGTCAAAAGCCTTCTGCCCGGCTGAATCAGCTGGCAGCAGCGCGCTGATGCGACGCACGCCCATCACCTGCAGGCGCCGTTCCAGCTCAGCAAGCAGAGCGCTGCCGATGCCGCGATTGCGCCATCGTGCGCCGAGAGCCAGCAGGAGCACCCACGCCCGCTCACCCTGAGCCTGCGCCACCGCCAGCCCCACAAGCTCATCTCCTACGACTGCGACGACAGCCGGCTGGCCCGCCCGAGCAGCAGCCATCACTTCCGACACCGGAAACACCGGGGCCGATTCGTCGGCTTGGCGACTTTGATCCCACACCTGAATTGCCTGGTCGAGATCACCGTCGTGAAAATCGCGAAACCGCCAAGCGGACATGGCAACCCACCTCACAAATGGCCGAGTTGAGGCAGTCTTCCTTGTCTCCACGGCCGCCGTCGACAGTTGGCGCTACGAAACCCGCGAGCCCCACCCAGGGCGCAGCCATCCCGACGGTTCGATCGGCGAGCCGAGTCGGCAGGATTCACCCGGTTCGCTCCGCGGCGATCGAGCGCGGCACGTCGCTTCAGGCCTACCTTCGCGACGCCGTGCATGCCCAGGCGGCATACTTGCGTCGGCAAACCGCCCTGCAACGGACCGCTGAACGGCTGGCGGGCCAACCGGTGGTGTCCGACAAGGAGCGACAGGCGGTCCTCGACGCTGTCGACGACGCCCACGAAGAACGGGCCGGTCAGCTCATCGACCCTTCGGCGCAGTGATTGTCGATGCCTCGTTGGTCGTCGACGCGGTCTGCGACCCGGGACGACGCGGCGTCGCGGCTCGTGGCGCGCTGGGCGAGCAGCCGCCGAGCGAGCCGTTGATCGCGCCTGGGCACTTCGCCTTCGAGATCATGTCCGCGCTGCGGGCCGCGGCCAACCGGCCTGACCATCCGTTCCAGCCCGCCCATCTCTCCCGAGCTTTACAGGACGCCGAGTCCTACGAGATCACGATCGAAGCAACACCGTGGGCGGACGTACATCGGGCCTGGGAGCTCTCGGAGCATTCGCTCCGCTACGCCGACGCCGTGTACGTCGCCGCAGCCGAACGGCACCACACCGCGCTACTCACTACGGACGGACAGATCGAGCGCTCCGGCGCTCCGGCGCGCTGCCAGATCATCACAGTCGTCCCGGCCGAGAACGATCCTCTCGGCGATACCGGGGATGTCGCGGCTACGTGAGGTCGTCCTGATCGGGCCAGCGTCCGCTCGTCTCGGCCCAGACGTCGAGCTGATTTCCTTGATCGAGAAGTGGTTGCGGTTATGGGCGCGGACGGCTGCTGCGGCCACAAGAGTCGAGTCCCTGGCGCGTTGTCGGTTACACAACGTTGCGGAGCTTATGGGACGGCTTTCACACCCCTGAACGCTGTCTAGTCCACGCTCCCGGCAGGGACTACCCACCGACAGGTCTGTCCGGTCACCGCCGAGATGAGGTCGAAGTCAGCGTCATAGTGCAAGACCTCGAGGCTCAACTCCTCGGCGGCAGCAGCGACCAGCAGGTCGGGGATTTTACGGCCGCGCTGGCTCCGTGCCGCCAGAAGGCGTTGCACCTGGAGGGCCCTATGCACGTGTGCGGCGCTCGTCTCGACCACCTCGAAGGCGCCGAGAGCATCCATGAAAGCGGCCCATTCATCGGAATTCCGAGCGGAATAGCCAACCTCGAGATCACAGATTGTCGGTCTCCCCAACTCGCCGGCCACAGCGAGCGGCTCGACTTCTTCCCGCACGTTGGCCGAACCGAGCCTCTCGATCACACTTGTATCGACGAGGAACCTCAGCGCCACGCGTCTTCACGATCTTCGTACCTGGCGCTGGACAAGACATCTAGAGCTTTAGTCACCTTGGCTTGCCGTCCGAAGGCGGCCCGCCGCAATGCCTCGTTGACCGTGTCCCTGATCGTGGTGGTTCCCAGTTCTGCGCGCGCAGCACCGAGCGCGGGCTCGTCGACATCGATCAGGTGCTTGACCACGACGTCAGTATATACGCGGCGCCAAGCAGATATATAGACGCGTGCAGACCCGGCGGAGGCCCGGCAGGCCGCGGAACCCCGCAGCCCGCGTCGGCGTCTCTCTCCTGGCGATGGAGGGACGCCGGGCTTGTCGCGCCGCGTGGCTGTGCCGAGGAGGTAACGGAGGACTCACGAGCGGACGTCGACTAGCGCACGTCGCAGCTGCAGGCAATTTCGGCTGTTTCAGATTCGAACCCAGTTGCCACAGGGCTGCACCGACCCGCGGCGCACACCATTGCAAGGCGGCAGGACATCGAACGCGGCGTCCACATCGGCACCCAGTAGCTGGTAGCCATTCAAGAAGATCTCGCAGTCGCAGTACCCGCCGATCCGGCCCAGCCACGCGGCGAGATCTGTCGCGAGCGGCGCGACGACCTCCCGGTAGTGGAGGGCATGGCGAACGCTGCCGTCACAGGGAAACTCGACAAGCAGACGTGCCACGTAGCAACACAGGCATTCGTCCTCGCGTGGCTGGGTGAGCTCTGCCGCCCGTCGGCGCAGGAAATCCTCGGACTCGTTGATGATCGGAGTGGAAGTCATGGCGGCAAGCTACGGGGGCGTAGCGACAATTCTCGGCTCGGCCGGGCGGGCCGTAGCGAGGAGAGTGTGAACCCCTTCGTCAGCGTCCCGCTCCTCAGCGCACCTTGATGGCGACAAAGGCGGGGCACGTTGTCGACCACACAACGTTGCGGAGCTTATGGGACGGCTTTCACACCCCTGACGCGCGGCGATCGGGAAGTGTCAGGGCCCGGTGGGATGATCGGGCACGATAGGTAGCCACTGGCCGATGGAGGTAACCGTGGAGGATGTCCGCTTCACAACTCCCCTCTACACGTTGGCCGAGGCGGCTCGAACCCTCGACGTCCCAGCGGCGTCATTTCAGACCTGGGTACGTGGGTACGTCCGCAGGCCGCCCGGCCGTGCATCGGTCATCGGAAAACCGATCGTGACGGCTCTCCCGGCGAACGGCCGCGACGCAACCGTGCCTTTCGTTGGCCTCGCGGAGGGATACGTCCTGGCTGCGATCCGGAAACAAGGGGTGCCTCTACAGCGGATTCGCCCGGCACTAGCTGTGCTTCAGAAGGAGCTGGGACTACAGCACGCGCTCGCATCCGAACGGCTTTACACGGACGGGGCGGAGCTGATCTTCGACTACGCCCACCGCTCGAACGACGAGTCCTCGCGTGAGCTAGTAGTTGTGCGCCACGGGCAGCGCGTTTTCAACGACGTGATCGACGCCTATCTCCGCCGCATCACTTTCGCTCCCGATGGTTGGGCGCAACGCATCCGGCTGCCCCAGTACGAGCGTGCAGCCGTGATTGCTGACCCAAACTTTGGTTTCGGTCAGCCCTCCTTTCTTCACGGCCGCGCACGGGTTACAGACGTCCTCGAGCGGTTCTGGGCGGGCGACGACTTAAGAACGCTCTCAGAAGAATTCGGTGTCCCCCAGGTCGAACTCGAGGATGCGGTGCGCGTTGCATCCCGACGGGCTGCCTGACGTCTTCGTCGATCGAAGCCTGGGCCGTATCCAGGTCCCTGGCCTCCTGCGCGCAGCGGGTCTTCGGTTGATCACCTTGGCCGAGCACTACGGCATCCCAGCAGATGAAGACGTCGAGGATGTCACCTGGCTGGAACTTGTGGGCCAGCGCAACTGGATCGCACTTATGAAAGACAGCGAGATACGCCGCCGTCCAGCGGAACGAGCAGCTGTGAAGTCCCACGAAGTCCGCGCATTCTGCCTTTCCGCCGGAAGTCTGCCAGCTGCTGACATGGCCGCCCGCTTCATTGACAACTTGCAAGCAATCACTGAGGCGTGCGTCGACGCTGGACCGTTCATCTACGCAGTGCATGAGTCACGCATTACTCGGTTGTCCTTGGACTGAGACGCAACCGGATTGTGTGGGCGAACGGCCCGGCTGGGGCATGGTGACGAGTCGCCATGATTAGTTCGCAGAGCTTGTTGTTAGTTACACAACGTTGCGGAGGGCGTGGGATTCGAACCCACGATGAGGCGCAAACCCCATAGCGGTTTTCAAGACCGCCGCCATCGGCCACTAGGCGAGCCCTCCTGGCGGAACCAGGCTACCGGTGGCCCGCAGACCCTCGGCGGCCTCGGCACGGACACGAGACGACACGGCCGGCGGCGCCGGGTTCAGATGGAGTCGACGGTGAAGAAGTCGCGTTGCCAGGGCGTGAGGTAGGTCCCGACCGGACGTTGCTGCCCGGGAAGGATGGGAAGCTGATTCGCTGGCGTGAATGAGAAGGCGCATACCCAGAACGGGTTGATGTCGAGTTCCATCGCTCGTTGCGCACCCGCCGCGATGAGGGCCTCGGCCAGCACCCTTGGAGTGGCCGCCATACTGCCGGCCCAGATCAGATCCCCCTGCGCATCGATGCCAAGCGCACTGCGCGCGACGACCACCGCTCCCTGGATAGTGGCGCCCCAATCGCTGATCACGTCGACATCCGCGGCCGGCCGGCCGGCGGAGACCAGCAACCGCAAGTTCTGACGCACGTTGGCAACGGTGCGGCCGGCCGCCGGCACCTGCTGACCCCACGCTCCGATCTGCGAGCTGCCGTCGACGTACGTGACCACCGATGCCAATCCAGGCTGCAGCACGCCGGCCTGCCGGGTACCGACGGCCATCCCACCGTCGCCGAGATTGAGCTTGAATCCGCCGTTGAACGCGGCGAGCAGCACCGGCCGTTCCGCGGGCTGCACTACGGAGTGCGTGCTCCAGCCGTAGCCGCCGGGATCCTGGTAGCCCGGGTGCAAGACCAGCCGCGTCGACGCCGCGTCGAAGCGCACCAGAGTCACGCTCGCACCGGCCGCCGAGACCGTCCGAGTGGCAACGGACGCACGTCCCCGCGTCATGCTCAAAACCTGCCACCCGGCAGGCGCACCGCCCGCTGGCGACGAAGTGGCCGCCGGCGCCGCCGATCTGGGCGTCATCGAGGGCGGCGTCTCCGGCGCCGCGGTCGTCGAGGCATGCGAGCGGGATTGCTGCCCGGACGCCCGGGTAGCCGGGACCGACGAAGCGCGGCCCGCCGCGTGCGAGGCGGCGGCGACGCCCCCACAGGCGGTAACGACCAGACACGTGAGCCCGCAGATCGCGGTACGGGCGCCAGAAACCCGCCTCACGGGACAGCGTTCACAATCGGCGGACTTTGGTGCGGCACCGGGCGGCTCCCTCGGGGTGGGATCCCTAGCGAACACGGCGGTGGTGAGATGACCGTGATTGCCCGCTTCCGGCACTGTGTCAAACCGGCCGACCCTGCGTGGGGCGCTCCTGCCCAGTGCTTCCGAATGGGCTACCCGTTCACCTGGAAGATCGCGGCGCCTCGAGCGTGACCGCCGCGCTCGTTGTCGCCCCCGTCAGCGATCGACGGTCTCGTACTCCTCGGGCTGTGATTCAGGCTCATCTCTGGTCTCCGGCGGCTCCACCGACAGGCGCGGCGTGACGCGGGCGAGCCACCGGGGGAAGTACCAGTTGGCCTTGCCGAACAGGTGCATGAGGGACGGAACCAGCATCGTTCGCAGGATGAACGCGTCCAGGAAAACTGCGGTGGCCAGCCCGGTACCGAAGATCTTTATCGTTCGTCCCGGGGTCGTCAGGAAGCCGAGGAAGACCGCGATCATGATGAGGGCGGCGGCGGTGATGATCCCACCGGTCTCCCCCTGGCCGAAGGTCACCGCCCGTTCGTTGTTCTTGGTGTGCACCCACTCCTCGTGCATGCGGCTGACGAGAAACACCTGATAGTCCATGGACAGCCCGAAAAGGATCGCGAACAGCATCACCGGGATCCAGGCGTCGAGCGGCGCGCCGGGCCCGGCACCCAAAGCATCGGAGCCCCATCCCCACTGGAAGACGGCCACGGACACACCGAACGAGCCCCCCGCCGCAAGCAAATTCATGACTGCGGCGGTCGCCGGAATGAGAAGACTGCGGAAGGCGATGGCCAACAAGATGAACGACAGGCCGACCACGACGGCGATGAACAAGGGCATCTTGCGGCTGAGGACCTTGGCGAAGTCGACATTGATGGCCGTGTCGCCGTAGGTATAGATGCGGTTCGGGGTGCCCTGGTAAAGCGGGGGCAAGACGTCAGAGCGCAGATGGCGCACGAGTTCGTAGGTCTTCTCCGACTGCGGTGACGTGGTCGATTTGAACGTCACGAAGGCGATGTCCGACTTCAACGGGATGGTTCCGATGCTGCTGGGGTTGACACCCGGCACCGCCTTGAGGGCTGCCTGCACGCGCTGCAAGTACGCCTGCTGGCTCGCGCCGGGCCCGCTCACCACCGCTTCCACCGCGGAGTTGTAGCCCACGCCGAACTCCGAGCTGATCAGGTCGTAGCCGATGCGCGTCGTCGAGTGCTTCGGATCAGTGCCCTGATCGCTGGCGCCCAGCTGCAGCGAGAAGAACGGCACCGCCAGCAGGACGATCACCGCACCGGAACCGAGTGCGACAAGAGTCCGGCGACGGGCAACGAATTCCGACCAGCGAGCCCACCCGCCGATGGGGCGGTCGTCGATGAACTCGCCGGCGCGCACTGCGGCACGATGCTTGCGCGGCAGCACCTTCAGGCCGAACAGGCTGAGCATTGCCGGCAGCAATGTCAACGACGCTGCCATCGTGAAGCCGACGGCAAGCGCTGTCGCCACCGCCATGCCGTTGAAGAACGTCACACCGAGCGCGATGAGTCCCAGGATGGCGATGCACACCGTCGTTCCGGCAAACAACACGGCGCGTCCGGAGGTGTTGATAGCGGTGACGATCGATTCCGGGATGGACATCCCGCGACGCAGGTTGCGGCGATGTCGCGTGACGATGAACAGCGCGTAGTCGACGCCGACACCGATCACCATCAGTTCGGCGAGATACGGCGTGATGTTGGAGACGTTGATGCCGTGGCTCAGGATGTAGATGACGCCGAGCCCTCCGACGAGGGAGACCGCGGCGCAGGCCAAAGGCAAGACCGTGGCGGCCACGGTGCGAAAGACAATGGCGAGGATGATCAGCGCTGCGAGGAAGCCGATGAACACGGAGCTGCCAGAGCCCTGATCCTGCCCGACCCCGCCGAAGGCGTTGCCGGTGAACTCGACCTGGAGCGAGGAGCTGCGCAGCTTCTTTAGCCGGTCGTAGACGTGAGTGAACAGGCTGGGCGTGTAGTGGTTGTTCTGCCAGGTGATGTTCACCAAGGCCGTCGTGGATCCGCGCTGGGTGTTCAGCAGCTTCGGGTTGCCGCTCGCGACGGCGGCGCTCTTCGAGCAGTCGATGGATTGCCAGGGCGTGGCGATCAACACCACGCGGTTACCAGAGCTGCACAGCCCGACCAGAGCAGGCTGCAGCCCCGCCGGGGATCCCGTGAACGCCCCGTTCCTGTCTTTGAGGACGACGGTGCCGACGACCCCGTTCTGGTTGTTGAGCCCCGCGTTCTTGAGCAGCTTCGCGACAGACGCCGTCTCGGTGTTCGGCAGGCTGAAAGTGTCCTTGTAGGCGGCGCCGCCGAGGGCGCTCGCAATGCCCTGCGCCACGACGATCAGCACGATCCAACTGACGATGACCAGCCAGCGGCGACGAATCGCTAAGCGGGCGAGTGATCCCACATGAGCTCCCGGGTTTGGTGGGCACGAGCCGGATGTGCCCGGTTGCGGTTTCTGGCCAAGCCGCGCGCTCTACCCCAGTCGGCACGGATACGGATACGGACACCAAGCTCACAACCAGGGGACGAGCGGCATCATCCATTCTCGCCATTATCCAAGCGCGGCATGCGCGACGGCGCCAACCAATTGATTCGATTGTTCCCCGGCGGTTCACCTGTCGCCCCGACAGGGCAGTTCTGTGGGGCGACGTTCTCGGCCTGGGTCATGCTGTGGCATGAGCCGCGGACGATGGGGCACCGCCGTGAACCGGCGCGCGTTTCTTCGATTGGCCGGCGCTGCGACGGGCGCGGCGGCACTGGCGGCGTGCGGCTCGTCCGGGCATGCCGTCGCGAAAGGCGCGGCCGGCCCGACGGTGACGTTTCGTTCGGCAGCCCGCCGCGGGCAGTTGGAGACCTACCAGGTGCTGCTGCCGCCGGGCGCGACCAGCGGCGCCGGGCTGCCGGTGTGCCTGGTCCTGCATGGGTACGGCGACGACCATCGTGCGGCGGTCAATCTCGTCCACCTGGATCGGGCCCTGGCCACCGTCACCCACCAAGGCGCGCCCCCGATGGCGCTCGTCGGCATGGACGGCGGCGCGGACACCTACTGGCACCGCCGGGCCGACGGAGACGACCCCCAGCGGATGCTCGTCGACGAACTCTTACCCCGGCTCGCGGCGGCCGGGATGCGCACGTCTCGCTTCGCGCTATTCGGCTGGTCCATGGGCGGCTACGGATCGCTGCTGCTGGCCGAGACTCTGGGCAAGTCGCGTGTCGCTTTCGTGGCCGTCGACAGCCCGGCGCTCTGGCTGCAGCCGGGCGAATCCGCGCAAGGCGCGTTCGACAACCGCGAGGACTTCATCCGTCACGACGTCTTCGCGGGCCGTTCCCGGCTCGCGGGCATCCCGGTACGGGTCATGTGCGGGCAATCCGACCCGTTCGTGACTGCGACGCGCGTCTTCGCCCAGGGGGTGCCGGACCTGGTCGCGGCCGACTACCCAGCAGGCGGCCACACATCCCAACTCTGGACGTCGACGGCGACGAGCCAGCTGGCGCCACTGGCACGAGCGCTCGCTCAATGACGCGGCTGTCAACGCCCCGAGGTAGCTCACCGGCCAGCGGACTTCGAGTCGCAAGACGCCATATACGCCGCCGGCGCCACTGGACGGGCGTCAGGACTGGCGGTCGCGGTCCTTGTCCGCCTCGGCCTGCCGCGGCTTGAGCGCCCCGTGGTGCTTGGGCAAAGCGGGCTTGCCATCGTCGGACTTCCGCTGCTGCGGCATCGCAGAAGTGGAAGGCAGCGCGGGCTTGCCGGCGCTCGGGGCCTCCTCATCATCCCGGCGACGACGCCAGATGAGGAAGAGGATCAGGCCGGCGAGCGCGAGCCCGACTCCAAGAACCCACCAGAACCATGCCATGCCGGAACCCGAGCCCTTGGCCGCGGCCGGGTGCACCACGGGAGATGCCGGGGCCGCGGCGGCGGCCTTGATGATGATGCCCACTGTCAGGCTCGCGGGCTTGCCGTTGGCGGCAATGCCCGACACCACCAGCATGTGGTTACCCGGCTTCATCGAGGCCGGCAGCGTGAAGCCGGCGGCCGCGGTGTGATCCGAGCCGATCGTGAGCTTGGCGAGCATGGCCGGGGTCGAGAAACCCCATACGGTTGCGGGAGTTCCGGCCTTGAAGCCCTTCAGCCAGACGTAGAGGTGACCACCCTGCACGGTGGTGAAGAAGGACCCCGCGGGCAGCTTGACCTCGTGGCCGTCGATCATCGCCGCCAGCTCGAGGGTGAGCCCACCGGAGGTGAGAACCAGACGGGTGCCCGTGCGGCTCAGTGTCGACGCCACCGCGACGCCGTTCAGCGTCGCAGCACCCTGGCCGGGCGGCACGGCGTCGGCCGGAACCGGCGCGTTCGTGCCCACACCCTGCGCCGGCAGCAGCGGGCTGTCGATCCCGTTCAGGTTGCCGCCCAGCAGACCTGGCGCGTTGTTCGACGGGCTGGCTGACGGGGTCGAAGGCGAGACCGGAGCGGCAAGCGCCTTCCCGGTGAGGGAAACCGACGCGTCGACGTAGCCGTCAGCGGCAGCCGTCACTGTCACGGTGCAGGAGCGCCCAGCCGCCAGTCCGGTCACGGTGACATGCCCGGTGCCGTCCATGCTGACGGCGGCCCCGCCGGTCGCATCGAACGTGTACAGCGTGCCCGGGTCGTAGTTCGTGATGTCGAACGTGAACCCGTCCGCCGTGCTCGACGGAGCCGACAACGTCGGGACGATACCGGCCGGCAGCGCCGAACCCGTGAGGGACGCGAACGCGTTCAGGTAGCCGTCAACACTGGCCATCGCGGTCACGGTGGAGGGATCCCCCGCCGCGAGTCCGGTGACCGTCACGTGACCCGCACTGTCGACGGCGACGCGCCCGCCATTGGTCGCATCGAACGTGTACAGCGTGCCCGGGTCGTAGTTCGTGATGTCGAACGTGAACCCGTCCGCCGTGCTCGACGGAGCCGAGAACGTGGGCACGGTGCCTGCCGGCAGCGCCGAACCCGTCTGGGACGCAGACGCGGTCGCGTACCCGTCACGAGTGGCGGTCACCGTGACGGTGGAGGACGCGCCGTCCGCCAGCCCGCTCACCGCCACGTCGGAGCCATTCAGCACTGCCGTGCCATCCGTCGCCGACACCGAGTAGCTGACGTCGGGCGAGAAGTTGGTGATGGCAAAGCCGAACCCGCCCTCGAGGGCGACCGGCGTGGACAGCGTCGGTGCGGTGCCGGCCTGCAGCGCCGTGCCACTCACCGTCGCCGAGGCGACCGAGACACCGGGATCCGTTGCCGTCACAGTGACATCGGACGAGTCGCCCGCCGCGAGATCCCACACCACCACCGTCGAGCCGGCCGGCGTGATCTGCGCGCCGTTGGTGGCGCTGTAGGTGTACACCAGGCTCGGCGAGTAGTTGGCGATGGTGAACGTGAACCCGCCATTCGTCGGGGTGACGTTCGCCAGGTCCGGAGCCGTTCCGGCAGTGAGCGCCGAGCCGGATTCGGTGGCCGAAGCATCCGTGTAGCCGCTGCGCGAAACGGAGACCGTCACGTCAGCGCTTGCACCCGCCGCCAGGCCGCTGACGACGACGTTCGATCCGTACACGTTGGTGGTCGCACCGTTCGTGGTGTCGAACGTGTAGAGCGCGGAGGGAACGTAGTTGGAGATCTGGAACGAGTAGCCGTCGGGGGTGCGGGTCACCGAGCCGAACGTCGGGGCAATGCCCGCCGCCAGCGCGGAACCGGTGACGTCGGCCGACGTCGTGGTGAAGCCCGCGAGCGCCGCAGCTACCGTGACGGTCGACGACGCACCGGCGTCCAGACCGCTGACGGTGACCGTCTTACCGCTGCGGGCGACGATCGCACCGTTCGTTGCGGTCAGCGTGTAGGTGTCACCGGCCGAGTAGTTGCTGATGTCGAAGCTGAACCCGTCGAGGGTGCTGACCGGCGCCGTCGCGGTGGGCACGGTGCCCGGCGCGAGCGGGGTGACGGAGTTCGACGGCGCGCTCACCGGACCGGTGCCGCTGCCGTTCACCGCGTAGACCTCGAAGGTGTAAGCGGTTCCGTTGGTCAGACCGGTGACGGTGGCGCTGGTGTTCGTCGACGTGCCGTCGTTGAACTGGGTGTAGGCGCCGCCACTGGAGTACCAGATGGTGTAGTCGCTGATCGAGCTGGCACCGGTGCTCCCGGGAGTCCAGCTCACGGTCGCCTGCCCGTTGCCGGCCACGGCAGTGACGCCGGAGACAGCACCCGGAAGAAGCGACGGAGTAACAGCGACACGCGGGTCGGACCGCACGCTCAGGCCTGCGGCGTTCTGCGCCTGGACGGAGACGTAGTACGGAGTGCCGTTGGAGAGGCCGCTGATGGTGCAGGTGAGCCCACTTGTGGTGCAAGTGTTGGCCTGGCTACCGGCAGTGGCCGCCGTGAAGGCGGTCGCCGTGTAGCTGGTGATCGGCGAACCGTTGCTGTTCGGCGCCTGCCAGGTGATGACGGCGCTGCCGTTCGTCCCGTTGGCGATGATGTGCGCCGCATCGGGAGCGTCGGGGAAGGTGTACGGGGTCTTCGTCAGGGTCGACGACGTGGCACCGACACCGGCAGCGCTCACCGCTCGCAGGGCAACGGTGTAGCTCGTCCCGTTGGTCAGGCCGCTGATGGTGATCGGGCTCGAAGTCGACGAGACGCTCACCCAGCTACCACCGTTCAGCTGGTACTGGTAGCCGCTGATCGACGCGGCGCCGGCACTGCCAGGCGTAAAGGCCAGTGTCAGGAAGGAGTTTCCGGCCGTCAGCGAGTTGAGCGTCGGCGCGCCCGGCCGCGCCAGCGGGGTCACCTGGACCCGCGGGGTCGACTCCGGGCTGGAGCCGGTGGAGTTGGCCGCCACGACAGAGACGTAGTACGAACGTCCCGTTCGTCAGGCCGTTGATCGAGCACGCCAGCGACGTGGTCGTGCACGAGCTGATGGCCGTCGACGACGAAGCCGACGAGTAGGCCGTCGCCGTATAGCCGCTGAGCGGCACACCGCCGTCGTCGGCCGGGGCCGCCCAGCTGACGTCAGCCGACGCCGTGTCCGACACCGCGCGCAACCAGGGTCGGCGAGCTGGGAAGGCCTGCCGGCGTCGCGGTCGCCGGGATCGAGGAAGTTCCGGCCCCGATGGCGTTGTCGGCGCGCACCTCGACGACGTAGTGCATGCCGTCGACCAGACCAGCGATGGTGAACGGGCTGGCAAGCGTGCCCGCGTCGAACCAGGTGCCGGCGTTCAGGCGGTACTCGACTGCGGTGATGGGCGAGCCCCCGTCATTGGCAATGGTGTATGCCACGCGGATGGTCTTGTCGCCCGAGGTCAGCGTCACCACCGGTGCGCTCGGGGTCGCGCTCGGACCCACGGTCGTCACCAGTGACGGGACGCTCGCGCCGGCCGAGTTCACCGCACGCACGGTGATCGGGTAGCTGGTGCCGTTGGCGATCCGGGTCGAGGTGTTGCTCGACAGTGCCGTGATGGTGAGCGTGCTGCCCGATGAGCTCGCAGCCGCCCAGGTCGCACCGCCGTCGGTGCTGTACTGCCACGACAGGATCGCCGCGCCGCCGTCCGACGAGTCTTGCACGGTCGCGATCAGCGTCTGGTCGGCGCGCGTCACGTCGGTGATGGTCGGCTGCGAGGGCACGGTGGCCGGCGTCGCCGTCACCGGCGTCGATGCTGCACCGTTGCCCTGCGAGTTGACCGCGCGAACGCTGACGTCATAGGGCGTTCCGTTGGTCAGGCCGGGGATGACGAAGGTGTCGCTCAGCGTTCCGGTGTCGACCCACGCGCCGCCGTTCAGCTGGTACTCGTAGGCGGTGATGGCGGCGCCGCCGTTGGACGTCGGGACGAAGGACACCTGCAACGAGGACGAAGCCGGGGTCACGGTGCTGATGACCGGAGCCGCGGGAGTGGTGCTCGCGATGCCGGTGGCGGTGGCCGAGGCCTGGCCCACCCCGACGCCGTTGACGGCGCGCAGTTCCACGTAGTACGTGGTGCCGTTCACGAGCGGGGTCGTGCCATCGCTCGACAGCGTCGAGATCACCAGCGGGCTGGCGGTCGTCCCCGCGTCCCGCGTCCGCCAGGTAGCACCAGCGTCAGTGGAGTACTGGTAGCTCGTGATGGACGAGCCGCCGTCGCTGGCCGGCGGCGTGAAGACAGCCGACAGCTGAGAATTCGATCCGGCAACGGTGTTGCCGACGATCGTCGGCGCGCCCGGAACGGTCGCCGGGGTCGCCGACTGGGGGGCCGAAGCCGCACCCGCACCGATGATGTTGACTGCCCGCACGCTGACGTCGTAGGCGGTGCCGTTCGTCAGACCACTGACGAGGATGGGGCTCGCGAGCGACGGGGCCGTGACCCAGGGGCCGCCCGTGGTCAGCTGGTACTGGTAGCCGGTCACCGTCGTGCCGCCAGAGTTTCCTGGCGTGAAAGCGATCGCGAGACTGCCGTCGCCGGTGGTGATCGAGGAGACTGTGGGCGCAGCCGGCGCGCCCGGCGTGGTGACGGTCGAGCCCTGTGACGCCGCGCCGGTTCCGCTGGCAGAGGCAGCTCGCAGTTTGATCGTGTACTGCGTGCCGTTCGCCAGCCCGGTGATCGTGATCGGGCTGACCGTGGTCCCGGCAGAAACCCAGGCGCCGCCGTTCAGCTGGTACTGGTAATCGGTCGCGGTGCCGCCCCCGAGGTAGCCCGGGGTGAACGCCACCGTGGCGCTGCCGACGCCGGTGGAGACCGCCGTGATGGTGGGCGCCCCTGGCGGCGCCTCCGGAGTCCCCACGGCAGGTACGGACGCGGCGCCGGCACCGATGGCGCTGACAGCGCGGACCTGCACCGAGTACTGGGTGCCGTTCACCAGGCCGTTGACCTGTACCGGCGAGCTGGCGGTGCCGCCCGAGATCCAGTTGCCGTCCCCGTTGACCTGGTACTCGTAGTTCAGGATGGGACTTCCGGACGCCGGGGCCGGGAAAGCCACGGATAGCGAGCCGTCGCCCGGCGTGACGCCGGAGATCGTCGGCGCCGACGGAGGCGCGCTCGGCGAGACCGAAGCCGAGGCGGTGGAGGGGTCGCCGGTCCCGAAGGAGTTCACCGCGGACACCTGGAAGATGTAGGCGGTGCCGTCGGTGAGGCCGGTGACGACCGTCGAGGTGCCGGTGCCAACACCGTCGTTGAAGGTGGTCCAGCTGGTCGGCGAGCTCGCGGGGGCGTACTGAACCACGTAGTCGCTGATGGCGGCACCACCGGTCGCCACCGGCGGGTTCCAGGAGAGCGCGACGGCCGAATCCTGAGCAACGCCGGTGACATTCGTGGGTGCGCCGGGCACGCCGGTCACGTAGGAGATGGTGACCGAGCCGTTGGCGTCGTTGTTGGAGTAGTACTGGTAACTGGAGGTCAGACCGGAGAGGCCTGCGGTGTCGTTCTCGCCCGGGTAGCCGCCGTAGCCGTACCACTCGTCGGAGGTACCGGAACCGAACTGGATGCCGCCCTGCGCGCCACCCACGGCGCCGCCACCACCACCGGCGGACCCACCACCGTCACAGCCGGGAGCGGCCGCGTTGTTGCACACGGTGGCCACGGTGATGCCGTTCTGGCCCACGACGGACGTGGTGTCGGTACGCGGCGAGAACGATGAATACGAGATACGTCCGAGGGTCGGCGAGTACTGCCCGCTGCCGCCGGAACCACCCGAACCACCCGCAACGATCGCCGCGCTTCCGAGCTTCACGACGGAGGCAGCGCCGCCGCCCCCGCCGAAGCCGGATGAGCCCTGGAAGCCGGCGACCCCGCCGTTACCGCCGTTGTAGCCGAGAGGGTTGGTCCCACCTGACGCCGCACCGGAGGTGTAGTACGCGGGGTTGCTGCTGCCGGCGGCGCCCGACGAGCCATCGGTTCCACCATGGCCGACGCCGATCGTCAGAACTTGGCCGGGAGTCACCGCGATCGTCCCGCTGACGACGCCCTGGTAACCACCGGCGGGCGGCGGGCCCGAGGAGTCGCTACCGCCGCGACCTCCTTCGGCACCCTGGACGGTGATGGTCAGCGCGCTGATGCCGGTCGGCACCGTGAAGGTCGCAGTCGAGCCGGTGTAGGAGAAGGTCTGCGAGACGGTGGCCGGGCCGGCCGCCCCGGCCTTCGCCGGGCCGCTGACGACAGCGGCCAGCGTGAGGACCGTGACCCAGAAGAGGGCCATCCACCGGCTGGCACCCAGGCGAGTACTCCGCATTCCGACACCCCGTATCTCTGCATGCCGACAGCGGGATCGAGACGCCGGCAAGTGACCAAGGTTGTCCTCGGCGACTACTTTCGAATGCTTAAGTAACCGGCTGCGCTTGAATCCTTTCGGGTGACAACGCGCCGTCAACCAGGGCAAAAAGGCCCAGAATCGGCCTCCCGTTTGCTTCAATTTCTGACTGAACAGTCGAAATAGCCTCCTACGTAACTGACCCGGCAGTCAGCCATGGGTTCCCAGCGGCTACCCTGTGGCGGCAACCGCAGACCTCAGGTAGCACAGCCACGATCTCGGGAGCCGCGTGCCCACCGAAGCCGTCCTTCGCCGGTTCGAACGTTGAGCACCCTCGCTCCCCACCTGCGCGAGGCGAGGGTCGTCGCCGACCATGACTGAACCCGCGATCCTGCCGGCGCTTCGGGAGCTGCTGCGAGCGGTCGAGACATCCCCCCTGGACATTCCTCACGCGTTCATCGCCAGGACGAGCACACACGTAGCCGAGATGGAGCGGGCCCTCGACGAAGGCCGGCAAGCGCCGGCTCTGCTCGTCGGCACCGGCCGGACACTGGACAGCGTCCAGGCCTCGACGCGCGATCATTGGCGTCACCTGCACGACCTCACCGAGCGCCCCGGCTACCGCCTGCTCGATGCGCTGGCCCAGCGCATCCGGCGGCCCACCCGGCCAGACGCTGGCACACGGGCCGTCGACCCCGCCGAGTCCCGCGAACCGGCAACGCCACCTATCGCCGTCGCCGTCGTCGAATCACGCGAGCTCGTGGCTGCGGTAGCGCAGCTGTGGCTCGATGACGCTGCCATGACCCAGACGGTCGGACGCGCCCAGGCCGAGCTCGATCGCATCACACCCGAGCTGACATCCGGGCAAGCGATGCAACGGCAGCTGAACGAGCTCACCGAGCGTCTTCGCGCGAGCACGACCCAGCTGGCCGAGGTCCAGCACAAGGTGTTCATGGTGCGTCGCCGCATCACCAGCCGGATCCTCGACGCCCTCCACGTTCCCGCCCGCACCAAGCGAGAGCCACCGGAAATTCCTGCAATATCAGGAGAACCGTCGCCCAGCGGCTGGCCCCAGCTGCCTGCCGGCGACACCGGCGACACCGGCGACACCGTCCTGGCGCATCTCGACCTCCCGGAGTCCCCGGCCGTGGTACTCGAGGGAGAGTCCCTGGTGCTCGTCGGGTGGGCATTCACCGCGCCGGCGCCGGTGAGCAAGGTGGAGGTCATCGTCGACGGCACGAGCGCGGGGTCGGCCCGGCTCGGCTATGCCCGGGCCGACGTCCATGCGCAGTACCACGTCCCCCACGCGCTGCTGTCCGGGTTCGATTTCCGGCTGGACCCCGCGACCGTCCACGGCGGCGATCAGGTGACCGTCGACGTCGTCGCCGAGACGCTGGGCGGCAGGCGCCATCTCATCGCCTCATGTCAGGTGTGGGTCGCCCGAGCTCTCGACCGCCCGGTTCCCGCCAGCACCAGCGCCGTCGCCACGGCCACCCTCCCACCCGCCCGACCGTTCAATCTCCTTGTGTTCACGCATGATCTGGGCTACGGCGGCGGGCAGCTGTGGCTGGTGGAACTGCTCGACCGGATGGGCGCGGGCCGCGATTTCCCGTGCACGGTCGTCGCGCCGCAGTCCGGCCCGCTCGCTGCGGTGATGCGCCGGCTCGGGGTCCAGGTGCATGTCAACGGGGGGATCCCCACCGACCGAGCTGACGCCTACGAAGGACGGCTCACCGAGACCGCAAGCTGGGCAGCACCGCACGGATTCACCAACGTTCTGGCGAACACATTCCTCGCGTTTGCCGGCGCAGACCTCGCTACCCGGCTGGGCATCCCGTGCGTCTGGGCGATCCACGAGAGCTGGCGGCCGGGGGTCTTCTGGTCCGTCGCCTACCCGCCCGGGGGTATCGATCGCCAGGTACGGCATGCTGCCCTGCGCGCCCTCGCCGCCTGCGGTGCCGTCCTGTTCGAAGCCGATGCGACACGCGCGCTTTACGCCGACGCCACGGGCCCCGGTGCCGCGATGGTCGTCCGCTACGGCATCCGCACCCGGGCCATCAGGGACTACTGCGCCGCCGTCGAACGCGAAACCGCGCGCAAGCTGCTGGGCCTGACCGACTTTCGGCGGATCCTGCTGGTGATGGGGACCGTCGAACCGCGCAAGTGGCAGACGATGATTGCCCTCGCCTTCCAGCAGATTGCGGCAGCGCATCCCGACACCGCGCTGGTCTTCGTCGGTGCGGGCGACACCCCGTACGTCCACGGCCTGACGCAATACCTCGGCCTGATCGGTTTGAATCGACAGGTGCGTATCGAGCCGGTCGTCGCCGACTCCAATCCCTGGTACCGGGCGGCAGACGCGCTGGTGTGCGCCTCTGACGTCGAAAGCATGCCCCGAACCGCGCTGGAAGCCATGGCGTTCGGCCTTCCGGTGTCGGCCGCCGCCGTCTTCGGGCTCCCGGAGCTCATCACCGACGGCGAGACCGGCCTGCTCTTCGAAGGAGGCGACCTTCGGGCCACCGTCCGGGCCCTGGAGCGGCTGCTGGCCATGAGCCCGGCCGAACTGGGTGAGATCGCCGCCGCCGGGCGCCAGCACGTGTTCGACCACTACGACTCCGCGGGATACGCCGAGGCCATCACGAACCTGCTTCACGGAGGGTCGGGCGGCTCGCCTGCGAGTACCCCGTGATCGACCACACGGCGCCGGGGCAGTCAAAGGTTCTCGTCGTCGGTGCGGGATTCATCGGCTCGCACATCTGCCGGCAGCTGCTCAGCGAGGGCCACCAGGTGCGCGCCCTCACCCGCTCGATCCCAGAAGCGCCGCAGGGCCGACTGCTCGACGGTGCGGAAGTCCTGATCGGAGACGCCACGGACCCCGCCGCCGTCGCCGCCGCGATGACCGGTGTCGGTTGGGTCATTTTCGGCGCCGGCGGCCTCGTGCCCGCGGCCTCGCAAGCCGACCCCCTCGCCGATGTGGTTCTGGCCCTGCGCCCGCTGCTCACCGTCCTGGATGCGGTCGCGCGGGCTCCCGGCACCGGATTCACGTACCTGTCCTCCGGCGGCACGGTCTATGGCCGAAGTGCGCTCAGCCGTATCCGCGAGGACCACCCGACCGACCCGATCACGGCACACGGCGTGCTGAAACTGGCCGGCGAGAAGTTCACCGGTCTCTACTCGCGACCGAGCGGGACGGCGATCCGGATCCTTCGGTGCGCGAATGTCTACGGCGACGGCCAGCGCACCGATCGGGGGCAGGGCGCCGTGGGCGCCTTCTTGAAAGCCATGCACGAGGGCGAGCCCGTCGTGCTTTACGGCGATGGCCACGTGGTACGCGACTTCGTCCATGTCAGCGATGTCGCCGCCGCGGTCTCCCGGCTGCGTCCCGCCGATCCGATCGACGGTGCGGGCTTCGAGGTGGTCAACGTCGGGTCGGGAATCGGCGTGAGCGTCCGCGAGCTGTTGGCGACGCTGGAGGAGCTGCTCGGCGTCAAGGCCATCGTCACGCAGCTTCCGGGCCGGCCCTTCGACGTGGAGCGCAACGTCCTGGACATCGGGCGGCTGGCCGGGCTCACGGGACTGGTCCCCAAGACGCTCCGGGAAGGCCTTTCCCTGACGATCGCCCCCAACGTGAGCAGCCGGGCGCTTTCCTGAGCGGGAGACGCTCTTCAGCGTCCTCGTGAGCCAGCTACTGAGCCTCTACTGAGCGCAGTGCAGTTCGACCCCCCCGGCTGAACTCAGCTGCATGCTGGGCCCGGTCGGATCGTAAGTGCCGGTGAAGTCCCCGAGGTCGTTGCCGGTGAAGCTGATCGCGCCGGTGGTCGGGTTCAGCTGGTAGGTGCCGGTAGCACCGCTGGATGTCGTGTACCTCAGCCCCTGAAAGTTGACGGTGCCGATCTGGGTGCCGCCCGAGGTGCAGTCGTAGATGCCTGAGACGACGGTGTTATCCGGCGCGACGCTGGTCGGAGGCGGAGTCGTCGGGACTTGCGTCGTGGGAGGCGGCGTCGTGGGCGCTTCGGTAGTCGGAGGCGGGGTGGTCGGCGCCGCGGTGGTCGGAGCGGCCGTTGCCGGCGAGGGCGACGGAGGCGCTGCAGTGCTCTTCCCGCCATCGCGGTTGACCAGCAGGACGGTCACCAGCACCGCCGACAGGACCAGCAACACCGCGATGATCACGACCATCAGACCCTGGTTCTTGTACCAGGGGACCGGCTCCTTGGGCCCGCCGGGAACGCCCGGGCCGCCCGGGCCGTAGTTCCCTTGCCCCGCTGTCGGCGGGTACTGGGACGGGTATGGCGACCCGTACTGGGATGGGTAGTAATCGCCCTGCGCCGCCTGACCGCCGGTCGGCTGATAGTCGCGCGGCGCCACCATCGTCGGGTCCTGGCCGGTACCCGGAACGCCCTGGGCAGCCGTCGGGCGCCACGCCGTCCCGTCCCAGACCCACTGCCCGTCATCGGACAGCGGGCGTCCGAACTCGTCCTGCATGCGGCCATCCTCGCCCGAAACACCTCGCAATGGCGGGATTGGAGGCCCGAGCGACCGCGGAATGGACACCGCAGCGAACGCGGAATGGACACCGTACGGTCGGCTGGTGCATCCCAGCGTCGACGAGGGCCCCCGGCGGGCCATGACCTCGCAGGCCCCGGCCGTCGTCCTGTTGCACGGCCAGCCCGGCACGGCTGGCGACTGGTACCGGGTCGTGCCGCTGCTGTCGACCGACCATCGGGTCATCGCCGTCGACCGGCCGGGTTATTCGGGGGATCCGGCGCTCGCCCGCGACTGGGCCGGCAATGCGGACGCCCTCCTGGCGATGCTCGATCAGCTCGGGATCGAGAAGTGCGCTCTGGTCGCCGCATCGTGGGCGGGCGGGATCGCCATCGACCTCGCGGCCCGGGTGCCGGAGCGGGTAGCCGGCATCGTATTTGCCGCTTCCGTGGGCGGAGGCGGGGCGATCACCCTGTTCGACCGGCTGGCCGCGCTGCGCCCGCTGCTCGCCGTCGGGGCCCGCGTGGCCCAGCACGCGACTGTGAGCCTGGCCGCCCCGCTCTCGCGCGCGAGCGGAAGCCGCCTCGACGAGGAAGCGATCCGGGAAGCGCGGCTCTCGCTGGCGGTCTGGCGTGAGCGGCGCGTCTGGACCGCCGCCGCGCTGGAGCAGCGTTACCTGGTCCGCGACGACGAGCTGCTGCGCGCCACCGTGCCCCATGCCGACGTCCCCGCCGTCGTGGTGCAGGGCACGCGCGACATCACACTGCCGCCGCGCGCCGGCGTCGAGCTCGCCGAGGCGCTCCCCCGAGCCCGGCTCGTCGAGGTGCCTGCCGGTCACATGCTGTCCCTCGAGGAGCCGGGGACGCTCGCAGCGGCCGTCCGCAGCCTGGCCGTTTGACCGGACGGGGTGCCCCCGCCGTAGCGTCGCGCCATGCGTGCTGTCACCTTCGAGCATCCCGGCGACCCGAGCGTCCTTCGCGTCGAGGAGGTACCTGACCCGCCCGCACCCGGTCCCGGGGAGGTGCTGCTCGAGGTGACTGCAACGGCGGTGAACCGGGCAGATCTCCTGCAACGTATGGGGTTCTACGAGCCGCCGCCCGGCGCGTCAGCAATCCTGGGCCTGGAGTGCTCCGGCCGGGTGGCGCGGGTCGGCAGCGGCGTGGAGCTCTCCCCCGGCCAGCAGGTATGCGCCCTGCTGGCGGGCGGCGGCTACGCCGGCCAGGTGCTCGTCCCCGCCGGTCAGGTGATGGCGGCGCCGGACGGGATCGGACTGGTCGAGGCGGCCGCGCTGCCGGAGGTCGCCAGCACCGTCTGGTCCAACCTGCTCGCCGGCGACGCCGATCAGATCGGCCCGAGCGCGCGCCTGGCCGACGGCGAGACGCTGCTGGTGCACGGAGGCTCTTCAGGCATCGGCACCATGGCGATCCAGCTGGTCCGGGCGCTGCGCCCGAACTGTCGTATCGCCGTCACTGCCGGCACCCCCGAGAAGCTGGAGCGCTGCCGCGAACTCGGTGCCGACATCACCATCAACTACCGCGACCAGGACTTCGTCGCCGAGCTGCGCGAGCAGACCGGCGGCCACGGAGCCGACGTCGTGCTCGACAACATGGGAGCCAAGTACCTCGCCCGCAACGTCGACGTCATTGCCGGCGATGGCCGGATCGTGGTGATCGGGATGCAGGGCGGTACGAAGGCCGAACTCGACCTCGGGGCCTTGCTGCAGAAGCGCGGTTGCGTGCTCGCGACGAGCCTTCGTGGCCGACCACCTGAGCAGAAAGCTCGCGTCTGCGCCGGGGTGACACGTGAGGTGTGGCCCGCGGTCGCGACCGGAAGGATCCGGCCGGTCATCGACCGCGTGCTGCCTTTGGAGCAGGCTGGCGAGGCACATCAGGCGCTGGCCGACTCCCACCACATCGGCAAGGTCGTGCTCACGCTCTGAGCTCCGACCCGCTCGCTAGAAGAGCGCGGAGTAGCCGGTCAGGATGCACAGGCTGCCGCCTGATTTGTCCAGCGCGAACGTGACCGGCGTGCTCACCCCGCCGTTGAACGTCACGGTCCCGCTGGCAGTACGCGTGCTACCGCTCCCCGTCGACACCGAGGTGTTGGACGACGTGATGTCGAACGAGCTCACCCCATGCCCGCGCGCCGCCGCGGCCTGCAACGCACCGGTGAACTGGGTAGCCGCGACTCCCGCCCGTATCCCCGGACAGAGGTGCTGGTAGGCCGCGGTGAAGCGCTGATCACGAACGTCGCGAAGGAACGAGTTGACCTCGTCGGCGTTTTTGGTCACCGACGTCGCGAGGAAGTAGATCCCGACCCCGCACCCTCCGAGGACGAGCACCCCGAGCGTGCACAGCACCCACAGCAGCCGCCCGACGCCGCCGCGCTTGGGAAGGGGTGCCTGGTAGGGGTTGTACGGCAGGGAGCCGGGAGGTCCGTACGGGGGGACGCCGTACGTCGGCGGAGGTCCGTACACGGGGGGAGGTCCGTAGGGATTCGGGGGCCGGTACGGCGGCGGCGCGGCGCCGGAGGGCGGGAAGACCTGCGGATCCGGATCCGGTTTCCGCCACGGATCGTCGGCCACCTGTTCTCCTTCGCCGCGGGACGGGCACGATGGGGATATGAGCGAACAGGATCCCCGCGTTGTCGTTATCGGACCCGACGGCTCCCCGCTGACCGGTGGAGGCGCCCCGGATGGAGCGCCGGAGGAGAACGTCGCAGACGCCGCTGGCGAGCGCAACCCCGTCACCGAGATGGTTTCGCAGCCCGACAAGGTGATGCGCATCGGCACCATGATCAAACAGCTGCTGGAGGAGGTGCGCGCGGCGCCGCTGGACGACCGTAGCCGCAGCCGGCTGCGTGACATCCACGCGAGCTCGATACGGGAACTGGCCGACGGGCTCGCCCCCGACCTGCGCGATGAGCTCACCCGCATCTCGCTGCCCCTGAGCGAGACCGAGATCCCGAGTGACGCCGAGCTGCGTATCGCCCAGGCCCAGCTCGTCGGTTGGCTCGAAGGTCTCTTCCACGGGCTGCAGGCCGCGCTCGTCGCCCAGCAGATGGCGGCCCGCAACCAGCTCGATCAGATGCGCGGGCGAGCGCTGCCCGGGCCGATGATGCCCCAGGATCCCCGGGCGCAGAACACCGGCGGCCCTTACCTGTAGAGCCGCTCCAGCACCTGCGCGACCCCGTCGTCGTCGTTGGAGCCGGTGACCTCGTCGGCCACCGCCAGCACGCTCGGATGGGCATTGGCGACGGCGACCCCGTAGCCCGCCCAGGCGAGCATCGGCACGTCGTTGGGCATGTCGCCGAAGGCGATGACATCGGCGGGAGCGACCCCGTACTCGATGCACAGCGCTTCGAGCGTCGTGGCCTTGCTGATGCCGGCGCCGCTCACTTCCAGCAGCACGTTGCCGGAGTAGGTGACGGTCGCTTCAGCCCCGGCGATCCCAGCAACGATCGGGTGGATCTCGTCGGGCCCCCGCTCGGGATGCTTGACCAGCAGCTTCGCGACCGGATCCTGCAGCAGCACCGCCACTTCGGCGACGGCGGTGTTGGGCGCCGGCCAGGTGGGCACGTAGCCGGGCTCGTGGGCGAAGCGCAGCCCCGACTCGACCGCGAACGTCACCCCGGGCAGCTCGGCCCGGATCGCGTCCACCAGCCGCCCGGCGCTGATCGGGTCGAGCACGTGCTGGCGGATCACCTCGCCGCTACCGACGTCATAGACCACCGCCCCGTTCGCGCAGACGGCCAGGCCCGATGCGCCGGTCTCGGCGACGACCTGGCTCATCCACCGCGGCGGCCGGCCGGTCACGAAGATCAGCAAAGCCCCCGCCGCACGGACCCGGTCGAGCGCCGCGCGTGTCCGCGCAGACACCCGGCCTTCGGAATCGACGAGCGTGCCGTCGAGATCGGACGCGACGACCCTGGGTGCGTGAAGACGGCCAGTGCTCACAGTGCTCACAGCGGGGTGAGGACCTCACGCCCCAGATAGGGCACCAGCGCCGCCGGCACCCGCACCGACCCGTCGGCCTGCTGATGATTCTCCAGCAGCGCGACGATCGTGCGGGGCATGGCGACCAGAGTGCCGTTCAGGGTCGCCAGCGGCCCGACGGCGCCCTCGCTCGAGCGGCTCCGGATGCCCAGCCGCCGCGCCTGGAACGTCGTGCAGTTCGAGGTCGACGTGAGCTCGAGCCAGCGGCCCTGTGACGGAAGCCACGCCTCGCAGTCGAACTTGCGCGCCGCGCTCGATCCCAGATCGCCGGCCGCCACGTCGATCACCCGGTACGGCAGCTCCAGCGCGGCCAGCATCTTCTCTTCCTCGGCGAGCAGCCGCTGATGCTCGGCCGGCGCGTCGCCCGTCTCGACCAGGCTGAACATCTCGACCTTGTCGAACTGGTGGACACGGATGATGCCGCGGGTGTCCTTGCCGTACGAGCCGGCCTCGCGCCGGAAGCACGGGGAGATCCCCAGGTAGCGGCGGGGCAGCGACGACGAATCGAGGATCTCGCCGGCGTGGTAGCCGGCGATCGGCACCTCGCTCGTGCCGACCAGGTACTGGTCGTCGACCTGGTAGACCTCGGCCGCGTGGGCGCCGAGAAATCCGGTGCCCTCCATCGCCGCGGGAAGTACGAGCGCCGGGGTGATCATCGGCGTGAAACCGGCCGCCAGCCCCTGCGCGACTGCGAGCTGCTGAAGGGCCAGCTCCAGGAGCGCCCCGACCCCGGTCAGGAAGTAGAAGCGCGAGCCGCTGACCTTCGCGCCGCGCTCGACGTCGATCGCTGCCAGCCGCTCGCCCAGCTCGACGTGGTCGAGCGGATCAGCCAGGGTCGGCTTCTCCCCCACCTCGCGCAGCACGATGTAGTCGTCCTCACCGCCGGGCGGGGCGCCTTCGATGAGGTTCGGGATCGCGCGCTGCGCCTGCGCCAGGGCTTGCTCGGCGGCGGCCTGGAGCGCTTCGGCCCCGGCCACCAGTTGCTTGTTCTGCTGGGCCTGCTCGATCATCGCGGGCCGCTCGTCCTTGCTCGCGGTGCTGATGGCCTTGCTGGCGGCGTTGGACTCGGCACGCAGCGTGTCGGCCCGCGACACCGCCGCCCGGCGCTGCGCATCAGCCTCGAGGAGCCGATCGACGGCACCCGGATCTTCACCGCGCGCGAGCTGACTGTCACGTCCTCGCTGCGGATCCTCGCGCAGTACCCGCACGTCGATCACGGTGCCAACCCTACTGGCCCCCTTACGACAGATGCCCCTGTCGAAGGCTGGTGAGCCAGCTGGCGGCGTCGTGGAACTCGCCGTCGCTGGTGCCCCGGCGCACCGTCGGCGCGGTGCCGTCGGCGCGCGGGTACGAGCCGAGGAAGCGCACCTCCGCGCAGAGCCGGCGCAGCGCCTTGAGCACGTCGCCCACCCGCTCCTCCACGACGTGGCCCTCGCAGTCGATCGAGAAGCAGTACCGGCCGAGCCCCTCGCCGGTGGGACGCGATTCCAGCCGGGTGAGGTTGACCCCGCGTACCGCGAACTCCGTCAGCATCTCCAGCAGCGCACCCGGATGGTCGTCGGTCTCGAACGCGACAAGCGTGGTGCGGTCGGCGCCGGTGTACGGAGGCGGCGGGCCGGCCCGGGTCACCAGCACGAAGCGAGTGACGGCGTCGTCACGGTCCTGCACGCCGTCCAGGAGCACCTCTAGTCCGTACGTGGGTGCCGCGAACGCCCCCGCGAGAGCCGCGTCGGTGGTCGCGGCAGCGACCTCCCGCGCGGCATCGGCGTTCGAGGCAGCGGGACGCCATTGCGCCGCGGGCAGATTTTCCGCGAGCCACCGGCGGCATTGCGGCAGCGCGTGCGGATGGCCGGAGACCGTCACGATGTCGGCCAGCTTCACCCCAGGCCTGACCAGCAGTGCGAAGCGAATCGGCAGCAGCACTTCGCGGCGGATCTGCAAGGCGCTTCCGGACGCCAGCTCATCGAGCGTGCTCGGTACCGCGCCCTCGACCGAGTTCTCGAAGGGCACCAGCGCACCGGCAGCCTCACCGCTTCGCACCGCATCCAGCGCGGCGATGACGGTGGGCTCCGGACGCAGCTTGGCATCCGGAGCATGTGCCTCGGGCGTCGTCCGCAGCGCCGCTTCGGTGAAGGTGCCGGCAGGGCCGAGGTAGGTGAGCAGCACCCACCGAGTCTAGGTACAAGGTCGCGGTACCTGGTTGCATGGTCGCGTGGACCGCCGGGAGGTACGCGAGCTGCTGGAGCAGGTCGCGCAGGGAATCGTGGGGCCCGACGCCGCGACGGATCGCCTCGCGTCAGGCCCGCTGAAAGGCGTCCACGACATCGGATTCGCCCGCGTCGACACGCACCGGGCGCTGCGCACCGGGGACCCGGAAGTCGTGTACGGAGCCGGCAAGTCCCCCTCCCAGATCGTCGAAATCGTGGCCGCGCTGCAAGCCGCCGAGAGCGTGCGGCCCACGCTCGTCACCCGCGCCGGGCCGGAAGCCGTGGCCGCGTTGGAGGACCGCTGGCCGCAGGCCACCGCGGACGGCGGCACCGTCGTCATCGGACCGTTTCCGCCGCCGACCGGCCGGGTGGCGGTGCTGTCCGCCGGCACCTCCGACTCCCCGGTGGCGGCGGAGGCCGCGCTGACCGTCCAGGTGTTCGGGAGCGAGGCGGTGCGCATCTCGGATGTCGGCGTCGCTGGACTGCACCGGGTGCTGGCAGCGCGCGAAGAATTCGCCGGCGCCGACTGCCTGATCGTCGTGGCGGGCATGGAGGGCGCGCTGCCGAGCGTCGTCGGGGGGCTCACCGGACTGCCGCTGATCGCCGTTCCTACCAGCATCGGCTATGGGGCCAGCTTCGGTGGCCTCGCCGCCCTGCTGGCCATGCTGAACTCGTGCGCGCCGGGGGTCGCCGTCTGCAACATCGACAACGGCTTCGGCGCCGGTGTGCTGGCAGCCCGGATCGCCCGCCAGAGCGGGGCGGCCCGGTGATCGGCTGGCTCGATCTTTCCAGCGGCGCCAGCGGCGACATGCTGCTCGGCGCGCTCATCGACGCGGGTGTGCCGCTCGGGCTGCTGCAGTCCGAGGTCGCCTGCATGGGCCTCGACATCGCACTCGTCACGGAACCGACCATGCGGGCCGGGCTCGCGGCCACCCGTGTTCACGTCGTCACCCACGAGCACAACCCGCCCCGGCGGACCTTGCCGCAGGTCCGCGAACTGCTGACCCGCCTCACACCGCCCGTCGCGGCCGCGGCGACGCGCACGTTCGAGATCCTCGCCGCGGCAGAAGCGCGCGTGCACGGCATCAGCGCCGACGAGGTCCATTTCCACGAGGTGGGCGCGCTCGACGCGCTTGCCGACGTCGCCGGAGCCTGTGCGGGACTGCTCTCGCTCGGCCTCTCAGAGCTGACAGCCGGCCCGATCGCCCTCGGCGGCGGGACGGTCGCGGCTGCGCACGGGCGGCTACCGGTGCCCGGGCCGGCAGTCCTGGAAATCCTCGGCGCCGCCTCGGCCCCGGCATTCGGCGGCGGCGAGGTCGAACTCTGCACGCCCACCGGCGCCGCGCTCGTCGCGGCTCACGCGACCGGCTTCGGCCCGCTGCCGCCGATGGTGGTGAGCACCGTCGGCAGCGGGGCGGGAAGCCGCGACCTCGCCGGCCGTCCCAACGTCGTCCGCCTCGTCCTCGGCGAACCGGTCAGCGGAGCGCACGTCACGCGGCCCGCCCCCGCGCTCGTCATCGAGGCCAACGTGGACGATCTCGACCCCCGCGCGTGGCCGGTCGTGCTCGAGGCACTGCTGGCGGCCGGAGCCGACGACGCCTGGCTCACCGCGATCCTGATGAAGAAGGGCCGCCCGGCCCATACCGTCAGCGCCCTGACCGGCGAGCCGGCCGCAGCAGCCGTCCGCGCTGCGCTCTTTCGGGAAACCAGCACGCTCGGGGTCCGGGAGACGCCCGCGGCCAAGACGGCCCTCACGCGCGAGTTCCGCACCGTGGACGTCGCCGGGCAGCCCGTCGCGGTCAAGCTCGGATGGGCGCCGGACGGAACGCTGCTGAACGCGATGCCGGAGTGGGACGACGTGGTCCGCGCTGCGAACGCCCTCGGCCGGCCGGTGAAGCGGGTACTCGCCGAGGCGCAGGCGGAATTCGAAAAGCTTCCGCCGCAGCGGCCGGCGAACTAGGCCGGCAGCAGCGGGGTCGTCAGCTCCGAAAGGGCCTTGTTCACCAGCGGGCCGGGGCCCGGGTCTCCGGTGGTCGGCGCCTGGGCAGCCCAGCGCTCCCACGCGGTGTTGATCGCCATCACGACCGCGCCCGACACGAGCGTCACCCGCAGGTCCGTGGCCGGTCGCGAGAGCCGCTCGGCCAGGCAGGCGGCGAGACCCTGCTGCTGGCCGTACGCCTCCTGGAGACGGCGCGCCCGGAGCGCCGGGGTGTCACGGACCATCAGCAGGAACGCACGCGTCTGCGCCGGGTTCTCGGCGGCGTGCTGGCAGGCAGCGGTGGCGGCGGTGCGCAGCGCCTCCTGCAAGGGCCGCTCGTGCGGCACGGCCCGCAGCGCCTCCACGATCTCCTCGACGCCCCAGCGCCAGAGCGAGGCGACGACCTCTTCCTTGCTGCCGAAGTAGCGGAAGAACGTCCGCGCGGAGATCTCGACCTCGGCGACGATGTCCTCCACCGTCGTCTGGTCGTAGCCGCGCTCGATGAACAGGCGCCCGGCAGCGTCAGCCAGCTCGCGACGCGTGCGCGCCATCCGTCGCTCGGTGAGCGGTCGCCGTGCCACAGCAGTTTCCGGGGTCACAGCAGTCCCGCTGGTCTCGGACCTGACCGTCGTCGCAGCACTCACCGGCACCTGCCCTCCGCCGGCACCGGAGGCCGACTGGGTTTCTGATCACAGTCTGACACGCCCACCATGCTGTTCACGCGAGGAAAGGGCACCATGCGCCAGGTGGCAGACGCTGCCGCAGCCAGTAGTTTGACATTCATGGCACTGGTGGGCGAGCGCGAGGGGGAGCGACTCGGCCCCCGGGCCGCGACGGTGGCCACCGAGAATCGCGGTCGCGCCAGGCTCACGCTGATCGTCGTCTCACTCGGCGTCATGATGGTCGGGATCGACGGGTCGGTCGTCTCGATCGCCAACCCGTTCATCGCCCGCAGCCTGCACGCCTCGCTGGCTGACCTGCAGTGGGTCACCAACGCCTACCTGCTGGCCCTCGCCGTCCTGCTCATCGTCGGCGGCAAGCTCGGCGACCGCTACGGCCGCAAGCTCATGTTCCTGACCGGGGTCATCGGCTTTGCACTCGCGTCCGTGGCCATCGGGCTCGTCGGCTCGATCAGCGGCGTCATCGCGTTCCGGGTGCTGCAGGGCGCATTCGGCGCGATCCTGATGCCGAACACGTTGGCCCTCCTGCGCAGCGCCTACTCGCCGGAGGAACTCACCCGTGCGGTCGGGGTATGGGGATCAGCCGCGGGCGCGGCAACGGCGGCCGGGCCCATCCTCGGCGGCCTGCTGGTCGACAACGTGTCGTGGGAGAGCGTCTTCTACCTGAACGTCCCGGTCGCGCTGGCGACGCTCGCGCTCGGCGTCCCGTACCTACTGGAAAGCCGCGAGAGCCACCGTGACCCGCTCGACTGGCCCGGCGTGCTCAGCCTCGCCGGCGGGCTCTCGGCTTTGATCTACGGCCTGGTCAAGGCGCCGGAGTGGGGCTGGGTCACTGACCGCACGATCGGCACCCTCAGCCTCGCCGTGGTGCTGCTGGTGACGTTCGTGGTCGCGGAATCGCGCGCCGCCGCTCCCCTGCTGCCGCTCTGGCTGTTCAAGGATCGGTCCGTCTCGATGGGTTCGCTCATCGTGCTGCTGAACTTCTTCGCGCTGTTCGGCGTGCTGTTCTTCGTCTCGCTGTACCTGCAGAGCGTCTCGGGCTACTCGGCGCTCAGCGCCGGCCTGCGCACGCTGCCGCTGACGGCCGTCTTCTCGCTGAGCAGCCCCCTGGGCGCGCGGGTCACCAACCGGTTCGGCCCTCGCGTGCCCATCGGCTTCGGGCTGCTCTCCGTCGCCCTCGCGTTGCTCCTGCTGACCAGCCTCGAACCGGACTCCGCGTACATCCACCTCTGGCCCGAATTCATCCTGCTGGGCCTCGGGATCGGGATGGTGATCTCCGCGTCGACCGAAGCGATCGTCGGCAACGTCGATGTCGACCACGCGGGGGTCGCCGGCGGCCTGCAGGCCACGTCGATCCAGCTGGGCGGGGTGCTCGGGACGGCGGTGCTCGGCTCGGTGCTGGCCGGCCGGGTGGGCAGCGTGCTGTTCGGCAAGCTGAGCAATGCGGGCGTGCCGAACGACCTCGCCAACCAGGTCGTGTCGCAGCAGGAAGTCGTGAGCCAGGGGGTCGCCCCGGTGCCACCCGGCACGTCCGAACACATCGCGGCGGCCATCACCGAGGGCAGCCACGCGGCGTTCATGAGCGGGCTGCACGTGGCCATGCTCGTCGCGGCCGTCGTCACGCTCGTCGGGGCCGCGCTCACCCCACTGATCCGCCGCGGCGAGCCGCTGCCGGAAGGCGCCGTCCTGCCCCATTAGCGCCGATCGGGCACCGTTGCGGGCGGACCTATGGGTTTGGGCGCCACCTGGTGTGAGAATGACGCGGCCCAGCGCCGGCACCGGCCGGCTCGGGCAGATCCAGGGTGGGGAGAACGGCTTTGACGTACTTCGTGACGGGATCAACCGGGTTTCTCGGCAGGTTCTTGCTCCAGACGCTGCTGGCCCGCGAGCCGCACGCGTCACTTGCTCTCCTGGTGCGGGCGTCGTCACGCGAGCGGCTGGAAGGCCTGGTGCGCGAACTCGGGGGCCAGGACCGCGTCACGCTGTACGAGGGCGATCTCATCGCGCCGCGGCTCGGGCTCAGCGACGACGACATCTCCGGCCTGCGAGGCAACGTCGCACACTTCTTCCACCTGGCCGCCGTCTACGACATGACAGCTGACGACGAGCGCAACCGGGCGGCCAACGTCGAGGGCACCCGCAACGCGGTGGAGCTGGCGAACACCCTGCAGGTCGGATGCCTGCACCACGTCAGCTCGATCGCGGTCGCCGGCGAGTACGACGGCTACTTCCGGGAGGACATGTTCGACGAGGGCCAGCCGCTGCCGTCGTCGTATCACCGGACGAAGTTCGAGTCCGAGCGGCTGGTGCGCAGCCGGGCCGAGGTGCCGTGGCGGGTCTACCGGCCGGCCATCGTCGTCGGCCACAGCAAGACCGGCGAGATGGACAAGATCGACGGGCCGTACTACTTCTTCAAGCCGATCCAGAAGGTGCGCCATCTACTGCCCGAGTGGGTGCCGCTGGTCGGCCCGGAGATGGGCGACACCAACGTCGTCCCGGTCGACTACGTCATCGCGGCCATGGACCACATCGCCCATCAGCCCGGGCTCGACGGGCAGGCGTTCCATCTCACCAACCCGCGGCGGATGAGCTCCGGGGACGTCATCAACATCTTCGCAGCGGCGGCACATGCGCCCCAGCTCGCCCTGCGTATCGACAAACCGCTGCTCGACCTGCTGCCCAAGGGCTTGCTGGCGACGGCGATGAAACTGCCGGCGCTACGTCAGATCCGCCGTCAGGTGCTGGGCGATCTCGGGGTCCCGGAAGAGGTGCTCGAGCACATCGCGCTGGTCCCGCGCTTCGACACCCGCGACGCCGAGCGGGCCCTCGACGGCAGCGGCATCGCGGTGCCGGAGCTCGCCGACTACGCCCCCGCCCTCTGGGACTACTGGGAACGCCACCTCGACCCCGATCTGCACCGCGATCGCACGCTGTCGGGTGCGGTGCGGGGCCGCACCGTCGTCATCACGGGAGGTTCGAGCGGCATCGGCCGGGCTGCCGCGCTTCAGCTCGCCGCCGCCGGAGCCATCCCGATCCTGGTCGCGCGCAGCGCCGACAAACTCGAGGAGGCCCGCGCCGAGATCGTCGACGCGGGCGGGGAGGCCTACACGTACTCGGTCGACCTTGCCAGCGTCGACGCCATCGAGGAATTCGTCCCCCGGCTGCTTGCGGACCACCCGCGGATCGACATGCTCGTGAACAATGCGGGACGCTCGATCCGCCGCGGCGTGCTGCAGAGCCTCGACCGTTTCCACGACTACGAGCGCACGATGACGCTCAACTACTTCGGCACCATCAAGCTGATCACCTCGCTGCTGCCGCACTGGAGGCAGACCGGCGGCGGCCACATCGTGAACGTCAGCAGCATCGGGGTGCAGACCAACCCTCCCCGCTTCGCCGCCTACGTCGCTTCGAAGTCGGCGCTGGACGGGTGGACGTCGTGCGTCGCGAGTGAGGTCGTGAACCTCGGCATCACGTTCACCACCATCCACATGCCCCTCGTGCGCACCCCGATGATCGCCCCGACGAAGATCTACGACGCGTTCCCGACCATCACCCCGGAAGAGGCCGGGGGGATGATCTGCGATGCGCTGCGCGCCAAGCCGAAGGAGATCAACACCCGGCTCGGGACGTTCGGCTCGGTGCTGAAGGCGATCGCGCCGAAGGCGGTCGACCAGGTGCTGCACATGGCGTACCGGGTATTCCCGGAATCGACTGCAGCTAAAGGGAAGTCGGCCACCACCAGCGACGGCGGCGGCGCGTCGAACGAGGCCCTGATGATCGCGCATCTGCTGAAAGGGGTGCATTGGTAGCCGGTGATGGCGTCACGTCGGAGGTCGGGAGGCTGCGTACCGTCCTGCTGCACCGGCCGGGCGACGAGCTGAAGCGGCTGACCCCGCGCAACAGCGTCGAGCTGCTGTTCGACGGGATTCCCTGGCTCGAGCGCGCCCAGGAAGAGCACGACCACTTCGCCGGTGCGCTGCGCGACCGCGGAGTGGAGGTGCTCTACTTCTTCGACCTGCTGACGGCAGCGCTCGAGGTGCCGCAGGCGCGTGCGGACGTGCTCTCGGCGACGGTCGCCCCGGCGCAGGTCGGGCCCGCGCTCGCTCCCGTACTACGCGAGCATCTGCTGGCACTGTCCAGCGAGCAGCTGGCCGAGGTGCTCACCGCAGGGCTCTCGTACGAAGAGATCACCGGGGCGAGCGAATCCAGCGCCCTGCGCAGCGGCGTGGTGGCCCGGCTCGCCCCGCCGCACAGCTTCATCATCCCGCCGCTGCCCAACCTGCTCTTCACTCGCGACAGCTCGGTCTGGCTCGACCGGCAGGTGGCCGTCACCAGCCCCTACATGCCCGCGCGTACCCGGGAGGCCTCCCTGGCCCGGGCCATCTACCGCTACGCGCCGCGCTTCGCCGGCACCCCCCTGCTCTACGGCGACGTCTCCCCCGGCCACCCGGAGGCCTACCTCGAAGGCGGCGACGTGCTGCTGCTCGCCCCCGGGGTGGCCGCGATCGGCGTCGGCGAGCGGACGACCCCGGCCGGCGCCGAGACGCTCGCCGCGCGCGCACTGGAGGCCGGCGTCGTGCGCGTGGTGCTCGCCGTGCCGGTCGAGCAGCGCCGGGCGACCATGCACCTCGACACCGTCTGCACCATGGTCGACACCGACGCCGTGGTCATGTACCCCCCGATTGCCCATACGTTGCAGGCATTTCCGGTCACCGCCGCAGGGGTCGAAGGCCCCCGCCCGTTCTTGATGGCAGCCGCCGACGCCATGGGCATCGATCAGCTCCGGGTCATCGAAACCGGCCTCGATCCCGTCACCGCCGAACGTGAACAATGGGACGACGGCAATAACACCCTCGCCATCGCCCCGCGCGTGGTGGTCGCGTACGAACGCAACGTCGAGACCAACGCCCGCCTCGAGGACGCCGGCATCGAGGTCCTGCGCATCCCCGGCTCGGAACTCGGCTCGGGACGCGGCGGACCGCGCTGCATGAGCTGCCCCGTCGCCCGCGACTGACCCAAGATCAACGCACCCATGATCATGGTTTGGGCCTCCTCAAAGCCGCCAAACCATGATCATGGGTGCGTTGATCTTGTGAGATGGCGCAGGGCCCACTCGGCGCCGGGCCGACGGAGTTGACGCCCGAAGGTGCTGCGACCGTCGACAAGGCGGCGGAAGAGTCCGAAGCCCGGCCCGGCGAGCAGCGCGTGAAACAGCGCGGGCGAGCCGGCGAAGGCGGGCAGCAGCAGCCGACCGGCAGCGATTTCGGGTTCGAGAGTGCGCTCGACCGCCGGGGCGTACGCGTCGAGCCTCCCGCGCGCGGCAGCTTCACCGGCGAGCCGGCCGGAGCGGAGGGCGAACGAGATCCCTTCGCGGGTCCAGGGCTCGAGCAGCCCGGCCGCGTCACCGGCCACGAGCACTGACCCCCGGCGCAGCGGCGAGTCGGGGGTACGCACCCGGGTGAGGTGGCCGGTCTGGATGAGCGGGGTCACGCCGGACAGGCCGAGCCGGTCGAGCAGGCGGGCGTAATACACGCGCAGCTGCGCGGAGTACTGACGCGAGCCGATCACGCCGACGGTCAGCACGTCGCCTTTCGGAAAGACCCAGCCGTACGAGCCGGGAACCGGCCCCCAGTCGAGCAGGACCGTGCGCGCCCAGCGATCGTCAGGCGCCGGGAACTCCCCTTCCAGGCCCAGGTCGACCTGGCCCGCCTGCACGCCGACATAGGAAGCCAACCGGCTCGCCGAACCATCCGCCCCGATCACGCTGCGGGCCCGCACACCACCGCTGCCGCGAATCTGGATGGTGACGCTCGGTGAGGTCGGGCTCGTGTCGTCGTCGATCCCGGTGACGACCGCCCCGGTGCGCAGTTCGGCGCCCTCGGCGACGGCCGCCGCGGTCAGCGCCGCATCGAATTCCGCACGATTGATGAGGCCGAACATGGGCGCCCCGCCGGGCGCGCGGCGGCGAACTGCCCAGCCGCCGTCGAGACTGAGTTCGAGGCGCGCCGCAGATGCGCGTACCAACGGCTGCAAGTCGAGCTCAGCAACGTCGGCCGACACCCCGATGAGGCCCCCGCCGCAGGTCTTGTAGCGGGGCAGCTCCGCCCGCTCGAGCAGCAGCGTGCGGGCACCCGCCCGAGCCGCCGCCCGGGCTGCGCCGGCGCCCGCCGGACCGGCCCCGACCACCACGACGTCATAGGGGCCCACAGCCCTTTAGTACCAGCCTTGAGCCCCAGCCGGCACTTACGCGCGCTTGCGGGGATGCCCAGACGACCGGGGTTCGACGAGACTCTCGCGATCAACGCCGAGTTCGAGCGAAAGGTAGCCGAATTGGCACCGGGTGAGCATTCAAGCATCAGGTCCGCGAGGACTGATCGTCGAACGCGGCAAGGGGAAGTGCCCGGTAGTGCTGCCGGCGCGCAACGAGGGCAGACTGCTGCTTGTGGGCAAGGTCGTCGTCGTGGGAGCGGGCATCGCGGGGGTGACGTGTGCTCGCGAACTGATCCACGCCGGTCACGACGTCGAGATCCGGGAACGGGCGATAGCGGTGGGTGGGCGGATGGCCGCCCCGCAGATCGAAGGACGCCGCGTGGACGTCGGGGCCTCCTACTTCACCGCCTCCGATCCGGATTTCGTCCGCCAGGTCGAGGACTGGTGCACGCGCGGGCTGGCCCGCCGCTGGACCGATCGCTTCCCGCAGCTGACCGACGCCGGCCTCTCCCAGCTGGCTCCAGGGCCCTGGCGCTACGCGACGCCCGGCGGCCTGCGCAGCCTGGTCGCCGATGTCGCTGCTGAAGCCACCGCATCGGTGCGGCTGGGAGAGCCGGTATCACGCATCCAGCCCGGCCCCATCGTCGACGACGACCCTGTCGACGCCGTCGTCCTGGCCATGCCCGACCCGCAGGCCGAACGGATCCTCGGTCCGGGACTGCCCGAGGTCCGCTCGCACGTCGCACAGCGACCCTGGGAACCGGTCATCGTCCTTGCTGCGAACTTCTCCCGGCGCGATTGGGAGCCCTTCGAGGGGGCCTTCATCAACAACCACCCGACCCTCCGGTGGGTGGCCGACGATGGCCGGCGCCGCGGTGACGATGCCGCGGTCCTCGTCGCCCACTCGACCTCCACCTTCGCGGCAGGCTTCCTCACTCAGCCTGCGGCCGCAGGTCCCGACATGGCGGAGACGCTCGACCTGCTGCTCGGATGCGGGCGGCCGCGCTCGGTGCACATCCACCGATGGAGCTTTGCCAAGCCCACCGAAACCCGGCACCAGAGCCACTTCTTCGGTGCCGAGCGGGTCGGCCTTGCCGGTGACGGCTGGGGCGCGCCGCGTGTCGAAACCGCCTGGCTGTCGGGCCGCGCGCTCGGCCGCCGCATCGCCGCGGAGCTGTCCTGAAGGCCCGGGCGTGAAGGCGGACCCGCACGACCATCCGGTCTTCGCCCGCCTCTACAACTGGCTGACCTGGGCCGGCGAGCTGACCACCATCGGGCGCTGGCGCACCGAGGCGCTGCAGACGGCGTCCGGACGGCTGCTCATCGTCGGTCTCGGCCCCGGCCACGACCTGGCACACCTACCGCCGGCAGTGACCGAGGTCATCGCGGTGGAGCCGGCCGCCGCGATGCGGCGCATCTCCGCCCGGCGCACCGCCGCGATCCCGGTCCGGTTGATCGCCGGCGTCGGCGAACGGCTGCCGCTTCCCGACGCGAGCGTGGACAGTGCGCTGCTCGCGCTCGTGCTCTGCAGCGTCGAGGATCCCGTCGCCGTGCTCGGCGAGATCGCGCGCGTGCTCCGGCCGGGAGGCCAGGTCTGCGTCCTGGAGCACGTGCGCGCGCGGGACAGCAGCTGGCTGGGCCGCCTGCAAGACCGGTTCGCGCGGGTATGGGCGAGGATCGCCGGCGGGTGCGAGCCGCACCGGCGCACCCGGCACGCCTTCGAGGCCGCCGGCTACGACACGTCCGCCCTGGCCGACCGGACCCTCGTGCTCAACGTGCCGCTGCTGGCTCCGACGCTGATCGGCGTCGCCCGGCCGCCCGCCAGCGGCTGACCACCCCGATCAGCAGCGTCCCCACGGCGGACACGACCAGCGAAACGAGCGTCGCCGAGAGCCAGGACGGCGCGGTCCACGCCGGCCACAGGCCCTTCCACCACGACACCGCACCCGGATTCACCATCTGGTAGGAGACGAAGCCGGCAAGCCACGGCAGCGTCATCACCCAGCGCCCACGCGCGGATTCGGAGACGTCCCAGAGGCCGCGCTGGAGCACGTAGTAGCTGATCGCGAAGACCCCGAAGAGCGGCACGAACACCGACCCGATCAGGTACAGGTAGCTCTCGTACTGGGTGAGGTCGATGAGCAGGCCGACGGCTGTGGCGCCGGCACCGACGACGGCCGCCACCAACCGGCGGTCGAGCCCCGGGATCAAGTTCTGCGCCGAGATGGCCGTCGAATAGAGGTTGGCGAAGGCCTCTTTCACCTCGTCGAGCACCAGTACCAGCACGGCGATCCCGGCGACCGGCACCGCCAGCAGGGCCGAGGCGGGATCGCTTCCGGGCAGAGCGGCGGCGAGCGCCAGCACCCCGAGCGAGAAGTAGATCGTGCACGTCGTGGCGAACCCGGCGAACGAGCCGACGAAAGCCGCTCGCGGGGTCTTCGAATGCCGGGAGTAGTCCGCCGCCAGCGGAATCCAGGAAACCGGAAGCGCGATCACCAGATCCACGGCTGACCCGAACCCCGACCAGCCGCCGCGCGTGAGCGAGGGCAGCGGCCGGCGCAGCACCTGGATGAACAGGTACAGGGTCGCGGCCAGGGCCAACCAGACCGCGTACTTGCGCAGCAACCGCACGAATCCGAGCGGCCGCAGCGCCAGCAGCGTCGCGATGATCCCGGCGCCGACCAGGAAGACCCAGCGCAGCGAGTGCGTCGTCAGCGCCGACCCGAACTGAGCGATGACCAAGACCTCGACGGTGGTCCAGCCGATGCACTGAGCGATGTTGAGGGCCGTCGGGAGATAGGAGCCGCGCAGTCCGAACAGGCCGCGCATGAGCACCATGGCGGGCGCCCCGGTCTCGGCGCCGGCCCGTGCCGCAAGGCCCAGCAGCACCGACCCCGCGACGCTGCCCACAACGACGGCGATCAGCGTCGCCAGCAGTGACATCTTGGGCAGGAAAGCCGCCGCGATGGGCAGCGTGAGGGTGATCCCCAAACTGCCCCACAGGCCCAACTGATCGGCCAGCCCCAGGGCTTTGGGGGCCGACTCGCGAAGGGTCAGCGCCGCTTCGGCGGCCGGCTCGCGACGCTTTGGCTCAACTAAGGTGCTGGCACCCATGGGACGACACTCCCTACGCCGGCATGACCCGGTCAGGTTCGAGCGGTCAGCGACGCCTGCCGAGCCTCGCAACGAACCCGGCCAGTCGCTCTCTCAGCCCGGTCAGGCCCGGGCTCCCGCGGTACGACGCACAGCCTATTGCCCAGCTACTTCAACAGTCGCGAGAGCCTCCGGTCGGCCAGCGGCTTACCTCCCGTCTGGCACGTGGGGCAGTACTGCAGGCTCTTGGTCGCGAAGGCCACCTCCCGGATGGTGTCGCCGCAGCGGGGACACGCCTGGCCAGTACGTCCGTGTACCGCCAGACCCTGCTTCTTTTCGGCTTTGAGGCTCCCGGCAGCCAGCCCGTTGGCCCGCTCGGCCGCCTCGCGCAGCGTCGTCACGAGCGAGTCGTACAGGGCCTGGATCTCGTCCACGGTGAGATTGGACGCGGGTTTGAACGGCGACATCCGGGCGTGCCAGAGGACCTCGTCGGAGTACGCATTCCCCACCCCGGCAAGCACCGACTGATCGGTGAGAACGCCCTTCACCTGCTGACGCTTCGTGAGCAAGCCGGCGAGCGTTGCGGGAGTGAATTCGGGATCCAGCGGGTCGATCCCCAGCCGCGCGATACCGGGCACCTCGAGAGGATCCTTGACGACGTAGACCGCGAGCCGCTTCTGGGTGCCGGCTTCGGTGAGGTCGAACCCGCTGCCGTCGTCGAGGATCATCCGCAAAGCCAGCGGCCCCTTACCCGGACGCGGCGCAGCTGCGGGTTGGCGCTCCTTCCACTGCAGCCAGCCGGCCCGCGCCAGGTGGGTCACCAGGTGCAAGCCGCTCACGTCGAGGTCCAGAAACTTGCCGAACCGGCGCACGCCGGAGACCTCGAGACCGGCCAGCGCGGACGGCGGCGGATCGTAGGTCTTCAGCGCGTTCAGGGCGACCGGCCACACCGTGGCAACCGTCCGGCCGACGGCACGCTGCGTGAGAAAGGCCGCTAGTGCTTCGACCTCAGGGAGCTCCGGCATGATCCCATTCTGCGGAATTGTTTTGTGAGTTCAGTCCCACCCATGGGACGTACCCACTACCGGATCCGATACGTTCCGGTCAGGCCAACACGTGTGCGACCGAACGCCGAGTCCTGCCCCCGGTCGTACACACCCTTCGAACACGTGACTGGGGCAGGAGCGGGGGACCCAACCGTGGTCCGCGAACGCAGCGGACCTTGGGGTGAAGCCGGCTACGCGTAGCGCGTAGCGGCCGGGCAGCCCAGCCCGAACCCGACAGCTCACCTCGCAGGCGTATGGGAAGGAACGCTCGTGCCCGAGCACGCCCTGCGCACTTCGGTATCCCCTGCCCGCCGATGGCTCGTCTCGAGCCTGCTCTCTCGCTTTCGTCACCGCCGCGCGGATCGCACGGTCCGCCGCAGCAAGCTGATCATCGCGACCTGCGCCATCGCCGGCGCTGCCACCCTTGGCGCCTGCTCACCGGCCCAGGAGGGCCAGGGCAACCACGCGGTCAACATCGCTCAGGCCTACCTCGGCACGCCGTACGTCTACGGCGGCGCGTCACCGGGCGGCTTCGACTGCTCGGGCCTGACCTCGTACGTCTACGGCCGGCTCGGCAAGTACCTGCCGCGCAGTGCCGAGCAGCAGTTCGAGTACGTGCAGAAGATCCCGCAGTCGTGGAAGCAGAAGGGCGACCTGATCTTTTTCGGAACTCCGGGCGCCATCTACCACGTTGGTATCTACGTCGGGAACAACGCGATCGAGCACGCTCCTACGCCCGGCCAGGTCGTATCCGTCATGCACATCTGGACCAGCCAGTACTACGTGGGACGGGTTGGCTAGCCGCCTATCCGGATCATCTGGATGGCCGCCTGATCCGGCCGTATCCGCCGAGCCCAGGGCTCCCGCCGACACCCCCCCCCGACGGCGGGAGCCCTGTTCAGGCTTCAAGGGCTGAGGTTCAGGGGCTGGTTCGTCCCGCCACGGATGGCCGTCCACCGGTGTGGACAAACGTTGTGGACTCGTTGTCCGCGTTCAAATGGCCACCCCGCGGTCAAGTAGTTGACCCGGGTAAGTATCGTGGCCGCCATGTCATGGGACTTTCGCACCGACCCCGACACCGAGCGGGAGCTGCAGTGGATCCGCGAGATGGTCGCCGAGATCGAGCTGCTCGACCTCGTCCGGCTGCGCATGAGCAAGGCCCAGTGGAAGGCGGTGACCGATCCGCTCAAAGCCGCGGTCAAGGCGCGGGGGCTGTGGGCGGCCCACCTCGATCCTGAGCTCGGCGGCGGCGGCTTCGGCCAGCTGCGATTGGCGCTCATGCACGAGATCCTGGGTCGTACGTCATCCGCGCCCGCCATCTTCGGCAACCAGGCGCCCGACTCGGGCAACAGCGAGTTGCTGGCGGTCGGGGCGAACGAGCAGCAGCGTGACCGCTGGCTCTGGCCGCTGCTCGACGGCCGGCTCACCAGTTGCTTCGCGCTGACCGAGCCGCACGTCGCCAGCAGCGACCCGACATCCATCACCACCGCCGCCCGCCGCGACGGCGACGACTGGGTCATCAACGGCCACAAGTGGTTCGCCTCGAACGCCAGCCACGCCGATTTCCTGCTGGTCTTCGCCGTCACCGACCCCGAAGCACAGCGCCACCGCCGGGCGTCGATGTTCGTGGTCGAACGCGGCACGCCGGGCCTGAACGTGGTCCGTGACGTCCCGACCATGCATCACCCGTACGAACCGGCGGTGCACATCCCCGCCGGAGGCCACGCCGAGGTGCTCTTCGAGGACTGCCGGGTGCCGGGAGGGAACCTGATCGGCGAGCCGGGGGATGCGTTCCTGCTCGCCCAGCGGCGGCTCAACGGCGGGCGCATCCATCACGCGATGCGCTGGGTCGGGCAGTGCCGGCGGGCCTTCGACATGATGGCCGAGCGCGCCGTCTCCCGTCAGCTCAAGGGCGCTCCGCTCGGCGACCGCCAGCTGATCCAGCAGATGATCACCAAGTCGTCGATCGAGATCGAGGCGTTCCGGCTGCTGACCCTGCGGGCGGCGTGGACCTGGGACAACGAGGGCCCCAAAGCGGCGCGGCAAGCCGTCTCGGAGATCAAGTACTGGGGCGCCCAAGTGCTGCACGACGTCGTCGACCGCGCCATCCAGATCCACGGCGCGCTCGGCTACAGCGCTGACCTGCCACTCGAGGAGATGTACCGCACGGCCCGCAACTTCCGCATCTCCGACGGCGCCGACGAGGTCCACATCGAGCAGGTCGCCAAGATGATCCTGCGCCGATACACGCCGGTCGACGGCTACCCGAGCGAGCACATTCCGACCCGGCGGGCCGAAGCCGAGCGCAGGTACGCGCAGTTCCTCGACATCCCGGCTGGGGCGCCCGCGTGAGCGAGGGCGCGCCCGGAGTCGCCACCGAGCCGCTGGACGGATGGCTGCGCGCGACGGGGCTGTTGGCGCCGGCGGATCCACCGGCAGCCGTGACGCAGCTGGCCGGCGGCTCCTCGAACATCACCGCGGGTGTGCGCTCCGGGGCGCACGACTGGGTGCTGCGCCGGCCGCCGGTACGCGGAGCCCTGCCGAACGCGCACGACATGCTCCGCGAGTACCGGCTGCAGGCCGCGCTGGCGAGCACCGGCACCGGCCTGCCGCTCGCGACGATGGTGGCCTCCTGCGACGACCTGTCCGTGATCGGTGCGCCGTTCTACCTGATGGAGCGGCTCACCGGCCGGGTCCATACCGTCGCGTCGCTGACCCCGCTGCCGGACGCGACGGTGCACACCGTGGGTCTCGCGCTGGTCGATGCCCTCGCCGAACTGCACTCCATCGACCCCGCGAAGGTCGACGCGATGGCCGAGTTCCTGCGCCCCGAGCCGTACGCCGACCGCCAGCTGCGGCGCTGGGCCGGCCAGTGGGAACGCGCCCGGGCGGCGACCGGCCTCGGCGGCGAACCCACGCTGGACCGCGTCTTCGCGTGGCTGACGCAGAACCGCCCGCCGGTGCCACCGCCGCGGGTCGTGCACGGTGACTACGGCTTCGCGAACGTCATGTTCGACGCCGACGACGTCACGCGCGTGCAGGCGATCCTGGACTGGGAGCTCACGGCCGTCGGCGATGCCCTGTCTGACCTGGGCTCCCTGATCGCGTACCAGTCGGAGGCCGGACGCCTGATGAATTCCGGGCGTCCCGACCCGGTGTGCCATCGCGATCTGCTGCCGGCGCTGCCGACCGTGCCGCAGCTCATCGAGCGCTACAGGCAGCACACTGGTGACGAGGGGGTGGCCCACGTCTCCTGGTACGTGACGCTCGCCGTCACCAAGCTCGCGGTGATCGTCGCCGGAGCATTGAACCGGCTCGACCCGGCGACCGATGAGGCGCGCCGCGCGCGTTCCACCCGGATGGTCCACGATCTTGCGGTCACGGCCGAGGCGGAGCTGGAGCGCGGCGGCCCGTGATCGACCCTGGCGTTCGCGAGCAGGTGAACGACGCCATCACCGCCGTCGCGCGCTTTGCCAACAGCCGTCACCTGGCCGCCGTGCACAGCGCCGAGTCGGGGGTGGACCTGCCGCTGTCCGCGGTGGCGCTCCTGCGCCAGCTCGAACCCGGCAAGCCGCTTCGCCTGTCGGAGCTTTCCCGCCGACTCCAGGTCGCGCTGCCACCGCTGTCCCGCCAGGTGCGCACCCTCGTCGACGTCGGCTTTCTCGAGCGGGCGCTGGACGGGAGTGACGCCCGAGCAAGCCTGCTGGCGATCACCGACACCGGACGCGAGGCCCTGCGCCGATTCGCCGACGCCAATCGTGCTTTGCTCGACAAAGCGCTCGCCGGCTGGGACGACGAGTCGCTCGCGGCGCTGGCGGAGCAGATGCAGCGTCTGGTGCGAGACCTGCGACGGGGAGGGCCCGATGGCAGTGCCGTCAAGCGAGTCAGCAGCGACGGCGTTCTTCCTGCGCACCGGACCTGACACTTTTCAGGCCACCCAGGCGACCCAGGGACCGTGGGATCCGGACGCGATGCACGGCGGGCCGCCTGCCGCGCTGCTGGCCGAACTGCTGCGGCGCCAGGCGGCCGAACTCGCCCCGGCTCTGCGGCTGGCCCGCCTCAGCCTTGACTTCCTGGGTGCGCTCCCCCTGGGCGAGCTCACGTCCGTGGTGACGGTCCCGCGTCCGGGGCGGCGCGTCGCGCTGCTGGAGGCGACGCTGGCGGCCGGCGGCCGGGTCGTCATGGTCGGGCGGGGCTGGTTCATCAACGCCGCCGAATCACGCGGCGAATCCCCGACCGCCCACGCGAGCAGCGTCCTCTCCGGAGAGATGCCTGCGCTCCCCTCGCCGCCGCCGCTGCCCGGCCCACAGCCGCAGCGGTTCTTCAGCGACCAGGGATTCGGCTACGGGGACGCCAACGAGTGGCGGTTCACCTCGGGAGGGTTCGACCAGCCGGGGCCGGCGGGCGTTTGGAGCCGCGCGCGGGTGCCGCTGTTCGACGGCGAGCCGCTGACCGGGCTGGCGCGCATGCTGATCCTGGCTGACGCCGCCAACGGGGTGAGCGGCGAACTCCCCTGGAAACATTGGGTTTTCATTCCCCCGGGGCTGACCGTGACCATCCTGCGCGAGCCGGTCGGCGAGTGGGTGCACCTCGCCGCCCGCACGACGCTCGGCGATGACGGGATCGGGCTGTGCCACGGGCGGCTTGCCGACGCACGGGGCTCGGTCGCGCTCGTCTCGCAGCCGGTGCTGCTCGGCCGCCGCTAGCGCGCACGAAGCGCTCAGCCTGCCGAGGACATCGCACCGTCTGTTGGCAGCGCCTGTGCGAAGTCCGGCTCAGCGTCGGGATCGTGGCTGAACGCGGCCCACATCCTGCTGTAGTAGCCGTCGAGCGCCAGCAGTTCGGCGTGGGTGCCGTCCTCGACCACCTTGCCGGCGTCCATCACCAGTACGCGGTCGGCGGAGGCGGCCGTGGTCAGCCGGTGCGCGACCACCAGCGTGGTGCGCGGCGCAGCGAGCAGCTCCGTCGCGCGGGCCACCTCGGATTCGGTGTTCAGGTCAAGGGCGGCCGTCGCCTCGTCGAGCAGCAGGATCTCGGGCTCGACGAGCTGGGCTCGGGCAAGTGCCACGAGCTGGCGCTGCCCGGCCGACAGCCCGCGTCCGCGCTCGCCGACGGGATGCAGATATCCGCCGGCGAGGCGGGCGATCATCGTGTGCGCGCCGACGGCTCGCGCGGCGGCCTCGACCTCCGCGTCACTGGCGTCCGGCTTGGCGTACGCGATCGCGTCGCGCACCGTGCCCGGGAAGAGGTACGCCTCCTGGGGAACGACACCGAGCCGGTGGCGATACTCCGAGGCCGCCACTGTGCGCAGGTCCGTTCCGCCGACGCGCACGGCACCCGACGTCGGGTCGTAGTACCGCGCCACCAGCTTCACCAGGGTCGACTTGCCGGCCCCGGTCTCGCCGACCAGCGCCACCGTCTGCCCCGCCGGGATCGACAGCGAAACCCCAGCAACCGCAGGCGTGGTCGTGCCGTTGTAGCTGAAGACGACGTCGTCGAGTTGCAGGTTCCCGAGGTCCGGCGGCACGGGCACGGGGTGCTCCGCGGGCGGCACCGAAGTGGGTGTGCGCAGGAGATCACGGATGCGCCGCAGGCCCACCTCGGCCTGCTGGTAACCATCGAACACCTGCGAAAGCTGCTGCACCGGAGTGAAGAGCAGGTCGAGGTAGAGCAGGTACGCGATCAGGCCGCCGGGCGTGAGGCTCCCGTTGTGCACCCGCGAGGCACCGAAGCCGAGGACCAACGCCGCAGCGACTTCCGAGAGCATCTCGACGAACGGGAAGTAGGTGGCGATGTAGCGCTGCGCGCGCAGCCGGGTCCGGCGGTAGTCGGAGGAGAGCCCCCCGAACCGGGTCGCATCATCGCCTTCTCGTCCGTACGCCTGCGACACGCGGACGCCGGCGACCTTCTCCTGGAAATCGGCGTTGACGGTGCTGACGCGCTCGCGGGCCTCGGTGTAGGCGACCGTCGAGCGCCGCCGGAACATCACCGTCGCGGCGGCGAGGACGGGCAGCAGCGCCACGATGATGAGGCCGAGCTGCCAGTCCAGCACCAGGATCGCGATGAGCACGCCGACGAACGACAGGATGCTGACGACTGCGGTCGCCAAGCCTGTCTGGAAGAACGTCGACAGCGCGTCGACGTCCGTGGTCATCCGGGTCATGATGCGGCCCGAGAGCTCACGCTCGTAGTAGTCCAGGCCAAGGCGCTGCAGCTGGGCGAACGTCTTCACGCGCAGCGTGTAGAGCAGCCGCTCGCCGGTGCGGCCGGTCACGAGAGTCTGGGCTGCAGAGGCCACCCAGTCGGCAAGCACGACCGCCAGTGCGATGGCGGAAAGCACGTACAGGACGTGCAGCCGGTGATTCGAGACGCCCTTGTCGACGCCTACCCTCACCAGGGCGGGCAGGGCGAGCTGGGCCAGCGCATCCAACGCGACCAGCCCGAGCCCGATCAGCAGGCCACGGCGCACCCCCCGCAGCACCGTGACGAAGCCGAACGACGGATCGGCCCGGCGCGCGTCGGCCTCATCGACCTTCGGGAGGTCGGTCGCCGGCGGCAGCGCCGCCACCTTCGCCAGCAGCTGCGGGGACGGTGGCAGCCCGGACATGAAGCCACCGCCGCCGCCGGCACCGCCGCCCATGCCCCCACCCAGACTGAAGGCAGCGGCTGAACGTTGCTCAGCGGTCGGCTCAGGAGCGCCGTCGCGGTCCCAAAGTGCCGGCGTGACGCCATCCACTTGGGTCTCGTCGGCGAATGCCGCCTCGAGCCCCGCGTCGACCCCCTCAGCGTCGTCGCCGGGACCGGAAAGCAGCTGCCGGAAGAGGGGGCAGCGCGCTTGCAGCTCAGCCTCGGTACCGACGTCGACGACCTGGCCACCATCCAGCACAGCGATGCGGTCGGCGAGGGCCAGGGTGGAACGCCGATGAGCGACCAGCAGCGTCGTCCGGCCGCGCATGATCTTGCGCAGCGTGTCGTGGATCTCCGCCTCGATGCGGGCGTCGACCGCGCTGGTCGCGTCGTCGAGCAGCAGGATCTGCGGATCCGAGAGCAGTGCCCGGGCGAGGGCCACCCGCTGGCGCTGCCCCCCCGAGAGCGTCAGCCCCTGCTCGCCGACGACCGTCTGGTAGCCGTTCGGGAGTGCCCGGATGAAGCTGTCGGCCTCCGCAGCGCGAGCAGCCGCGCGGATCTGCTCCTCGCTCGCCTCGGGACGCCCGTAGCCGATGTTGGCCGCCACCGAATCGCTGAACAGGAAGCTCTCTTCGAACACGACGCCGATCCGGGCCCGCAGCGAGGCCATCGTCGTCTCGCGGACGTCGATCCCGTCGACCCGGACGGCGCCGCCTTGCACGTCGTAGAACCGCGGCAGCAGCAGCGAGATCGTCGACTTTCCCGAGCCCGCTCCGCCGACCAGGGCGACGGTTTCCCCGTGCTCGACCGCCAGGGTGAGCCCGCGCAGCACCGGCTGCGAGGCGGTGTAGCCGAACGACACCGCGTCGAACTCGACGCGTCCCGGACCGGCCGGCATCTCGGCCGCGCCCGGCGCGTCCACGACCTTGGGTGTCGAGTCGATGACCTCGAAGACCCGCTCCACGCTCGCCCGGGCCTGCTGGCCCACGGTGAGCAGCGCGGCCAGCATCCGGACGGGGCCCACCAGCTGCGCGACGTAGGTCGAGAACGCCAGGAAGGTGCCGAGCGTGATCTCGCCGCGGGCCGCAAGCCAGCCACCGAACAGCAGCACTCCCACCTGGCCGAGCGCGGGCACCGCCTGCAGTGCAGGGTTGTAGCGCGCGGTCATCCGCACGGCGCGTAGCCGCAGGCCGAAGAGGGTCTTGGCGGCGCCCTCCAGCCGGCGCAGCTCGCGTTCCTCCTGGCCGAATCCCTTGACAACGCGGACCCCGGTGACCGCCGCCTCGACGACCCCGGCGATCTCACCGGCCTGCTGCTGAGCTGCCCAGGTGGCCGGAAACAGCCGGCGCCGGCTGCGGATGGCCACGAACCACAGCGCCGGGCCGACCGCCAGCGCGACGAGGGTGAGCAGCGGGGACAGGACCAGCATGACGATCAGCGAAAGGATGAAGAGCAGCACGTTGCCGCTGACCATCGGCAGGAACGAGAGCAGCCCCTGCACCAGCGTGATGTCGGAGATGGAACGGCTGACGACCTGCCCGGTGTTCAGCTCATCCTGACTGGCGCCGTCGAGCCGGTGCAACGCCCCGAAGACCTCGGTGCGCAGGTCATGCTGCACGTCCAGGGAGAGCCGGCCACCCACGTAACGGCGGACGAAGCTGAGCCCGAAGCGCGCGAAACCGGCGCCGACCAGCACGAGCACCCACGGAAGCAGCGGCTGCTGATGCTGGAGCACCGCATGATCGACGACCAGGCGCTCGACCAGCGGCACGCCCGCCGCCACCGTCATCCCCGCGAGCGACGCGCCGAACGCGAGCAGCACCGACCCGCGGTAGCGCCAGCAGTACGCGGCCAGCCGGCGCAACCACCCCGACGACGGCCCAGCGGAAGAAATGCTCATTGTCAGTCACGCTAACCGCCGGGGGTACTTACTTCATTTCCGCTCACTAACACTGCGTGCGGGGGCGCTACCCGTTCGAACGACAACGCGGCGGCCCCAAGTCGTGCATTGTGATTGAGTGCTGTGCAGTCCGGCGGGTCCTCAGCTGGGGTAGATGGAGGCGTTTGAGGTGCCCTCATCCCACCGTCCCGTCGAACCCCGCGCCGAAGCCGGCCCGCCGCTGGGTCCCGGCAGCCCGCTCGACGACGTAGAGACCGCCAAGCTGCGCCTCGAACTGGCGGTCGACGCGGCGGCGATCGGCGGCTTCGACTGGAACCTCGTCACCGATGAGCTGATCTGGGACGAGCGCATGCGCCGGCTGCTCGGCGTCGGCCCGGATGTCGAGCCGAGCGTCGACAGCTTCGTCCGGAGCATCCTTCCGGCCGACCGGGCCGCCATCGAGCGTGCCAACGAGCGTGCGATCGCCCGCTGCGGCGACCTGCGCGTCGACTTCCGAATCATCGACCAGAAGGGGGCGACGCGCTGGCTGACGATCCGCGGACGCGTGCTCGCCGATGCCAGCGGGCGCGGCGTGCGCATGGTCGGCGCGGTCTTCGACAGCTCCGGCGTGCATGACGACCGCGAGCAGGCGGCCCGGGCGCTGGACACCATGGCGACCGCGTACGCGATCGTCGACTCCGACTGGACCGTCCGCTACGCCAACCAAGCGGCCCGGGTGCTCGTAGCGCGTCACCGCGAGCCGGTCGGCACCCCGATCTGGGATCTCGTTCCGGGGCTCGCGAACCCGTCGGTTGCCGGGCTGCTGCGGGGCGTCATGGCCGGCGAGGAGCCGGCCCGGATCGAGCTGCGCGCGGAGCGGATCGGCGGGTGGCTCGAGGTCTCCGTCCAGCCGGTCGCCAACGGCATCGCGGTGCTGGTCTCCGACGTGACCGCTCGCCGCCAGGCGCAGGATGAGGCCGAGCGCGCCATCGACCGGCTGGCCTTGCTGGCTCAGGCCGGTACCACGCTCGTGCAGCGTCGCCGGGTGGCCGAGACGGTGGACGCGGGGCTCGCGCTACTCGTGCCCAAACTGGCCACCTCGGCCATGATCTACCTGCGCGAGGGGGCCGAGGCGCCGCTTCGCCTGATCGGCCTGTTGCACGACGACCCCGGCGCCCAGGAAGACCTGCGCCGGCTGTTTCAGGCGCTGCCCGTCGGCGACGACCCGGCGACGGGGGTCGGCCGCGCCGTAGCCACAGGTCGGACCCAGATCATCGGCGACCTCGACGAGCCGGTCATCAACCGGGTCACGTCGGACCCGCAGCTGCGCGCCCGGCTGCTGGCGATGAGAGCCACCGGGGTGCTGGCCGTTCCCCTGGTTTCGCACGGTGAGGTCCTCGGCATCATCGGGCTCGTGGGGCTCGACGTTCAGGCTCCGTCGGGCCCCGACCTGGTACTGATCGAGGACATCGCCTCCCGTATCGCGTCCGCCATCGACAGCGCGCAGATCCTCGACCAGGTCGAGCAGGCGCGTCAGACCTCCGAGCGCGCGACCGCGCAGCTGGCATTCCTCGCCTCGGTGGCTGACGCGCTCGGTTCGACGCTCGACGCCGAGCAGGCCGCCACTCGGCTTGCCCGGATGCTGGCGCCCGAGCTGGCCGACTGGGTCATGGTCACGCTGCTGGACGACGACGGCCGGGTCGAGGACATCGCCAGCTTTCATCGCCATCCCGGCCTGCAGGCACTGCTCGACCGCTACACCGAGGCCCGGCGGCGGTCACTCACCACCGATCCCGCGATCCTCAACGAGGTCGTCACCGCCGGTCACCCGCTCTTCCAGCTGGACCGCGAGGCGTTTCGCGCCCGGTTGCAAGGCGACCCCTCGGCGCAGGCGCTGCGTGAGCTCGATCCGGGAGTCGTGACGGCGCTGCCGATCCTCGCCCGCGATCGCTCCCTCGGTGTCATCAGCTTCTACAACTCGCCAGGGCGCGGGTACCCGACCGAGGAGGAGCTGGGCGCCGCCCGCGAGGTGGCACGGCGGGCCGGGCTGGTGCTGGACAACGCCCGGATGTACCGCCGGTCGAAGTCGATGGCCGAGACGCTGCAGCGCAGCCTGCTCACCTCGGACGTGCTGGAGCCGGAGGGCCTGGAGGTCTTCCCGCGTTACGTCCCGGCGCTGAAGGATGCGCAGGTCGGCGGCGACTGGTACGACGCGTTTCAGACGATGGACGGCACCACGACGCTCGTCATCGGCGACGTCATGGGTCACGACACCGAAGCAGCCGCGTTGATGGGACAGCTGCGCACGCTGGTGCGCGCCATCGCGGTCGATCGCGGCGCGCCGCCGGGGGCAGTCCTCAGCCGGGTCGACCACGCCGCGCAGGCGCTCGGCGTGAACACGACAGCCACGGCCGTGGTCGCTCAGGTGCTGGACGGTGGGCCGGGTGGAGGGCGGCGGCTGCGCTGGTCGAACGCGGGCCACCCGCCGCCGCTGCTCATCGAGCCGGACGGCACCGTCCGGCTGCTCGAGACGCCTGCCGACCTGCTGCTGGGATTGGGATCGAGCACGCCGCGCGCCGATCATCTGGTGGACCTGGTGCCGGGGGCGACGGTGCTGCTGTTCACCGACGGTCTCGTCGAAGGACGCCTGCAGCCACTGGAAATCGGCCTGCGGCGGCTGGCCATCGCGGCCGCTCCGCTGACCGGGCTCCCGCTCCCGCAGTTGTGCGACCGGCTGCTGGAGTCATTGCGCCCACTCGCCGGCGCCGAGGACGACGTGGCTCTGGTAGCAGTGCGGATCACGGCACCGCGGGAACTCCACTGATCCGGTAGAGTTTCGCCGATGGGCCTGCTCGGTTTTCCCGATCCCGTGAACGAGACGTCGGCGCGCGTCGTCGCGGCGGGCGTGGTGACGATGGCGACCAGCGCGGTCGTGCTCGACAAGCCGTGGGTGCTGGCCCCGCTGACGTACGGGTTCGCCGCCCGGGTGATGACCGGCCCGAAGCTCAGCCCGCTCGGGCAGTTCGCCACTCGCGTCATCACCCCGAAGATCACGCGTCCCGCGAAGTTCGTGCCCGGCCCGCCCAAACGCCTCGCGCAAGCGATGGGGCTCGGGATGTCAGGGTCGGCCCTGGTCCTGCACTACAGCTTCGGACGCAAGCGCGCGGCGTACACCGTGCTCGGCGGCCTGATCGTCGCGGCCGGCCTGGAAGCGTTCTTCGGATGCTGCCTGGCCTGCAAGATGTTTCCGGCCTTGGTCAGGCTCGGCATTGTCCCCGAATCGGCGTGCGAGGACTGCGCCGACATCTCCGCGCGGCTGCGGGTTGAGGTGCCGGTCGAGGTCGCTCAAGCGGTTTGAGCGCGAGCACGCTTACTCGCCGCAAGCGGGTTCACCCCGTGGGCGGCCTCCACCAGCTCGCGCATCCCGTCGGTGATTCCCGCGGTGAGGACGGCCAGATCCGGCGTGCTCGCGGCGTCTGCGGTGATGCCGAACGTGAGCACCCGGTTGTAGGACGTCATCGCCACCCCGATGCGGACGCGATTGGCGATCGGCACGTACGGGTAGAGCTCGAGCAGTTTCCGGCCCGCGGCGTAGAGCTGCTGGCGGGGACCGGGCACGTTCGTCGCGACCGTCACCAAGTTCCTCTGCGGAAGGCGGACTGTGCCCTTCAGTCCGATCGAGAGCAGCAACGGAGACGCCCACCCACCAGCCTCCGTAAGCAGCTCTGCGAGCTGGACCTCGCCCGATTCCTTGAGCTCGCTCATCTGCGCGCACACCGACTGGTAGCGCGCGACCGGGTCGGCAGCGTCCACCGGAAGGTCGGCAATCATGGCCGACACCTCGTTCGCGATACCTCCCGAGCCGCCGCGCACCGACACCGGAATGAGGGTGCGTACGGCATGGGCACCCGGCCGCTCGCCGCGTTCGATCAGCAGGTCACGAAACCCACGGGTGATGGCGCTGACGACTACGTCGTTGAACGTTCCCCCATAGGCCGCCCGGACGGCCTTGATGTCGTCGAACGTGGTCTGGGTGAAGTCCCAGGCCCGCGCCCGGCCGAGCGCGCCGGTCAGCGACGAGGGCTCCGCCGGCTTCGCCAGACGTGTCCAGGCCAGCGCCCCGTGAGCCAGCAGGGTAGCGCTCTCCCAGCTGCGCTGCGGATGGGCGGCCGCGGCAGCGGCGGCACGGATCCCGTGGATGGGCCGGTGCGGCAGCGTGGTTAGCGCCGAGCCGAGCAAACGGAGCCGACCAGGGTCGGCGCCGGCGAACGGAATGGGCTGGCCGACGAACGGCTCCCGCTTCGGCGCCCGCTCGGTATCGAGGAGCTTGCTGAGGATGTCGGTCCCCGCGACCCCGTCCACCATGCAGTGGTGAACCTTGCCGACCAGCGCCCACCGGCCACCGGCGAGCCCTTCGATCAGCCACTCCTCCCAGAGGGGGCGGCTGCGGTCGAGCTGGGCCGACATCAGCCGGGCCATCAGCGTGCGCAACTCGTCGTCGCCACCGGGACGCGGCAGGACGGTGTGGCGCAGGTGGTAATGCAGGTTCAGGTTCGGATCCTCGACCCAGACCGGCCGCCCAAGCCACAGTGGCACCTCGCGCACGCACTGGCGGTAGCGCGGCAGATCGATGAGCTTGCGCGCGAACAGGTCGAAAATCTCGTCATACGTAGGGGCCGGACCCTCGAAGATCGCCAGCGAGGCAATGTGCAGCGAGGTGTTCGCCGTTTCCATGCGTAGGAAGGCCGAATCGAGCGGGCTCATCACCTCCATGGCGCTTCCCCTCCCTTCCCTTGGTTTGCAGCTGCCGGGCTGCGTCGCCTGGTGGGCGCAGCAGCCGACGGGGCGGCCTTTTTCGCGGGCCGGGGCTCCTCGTGCAAGGGCAGCCGGACGTCGGCGGCGCCGTCCCCACCGCCCTTGCCTGCGGCGAGCACCTCACGGAACCCCTCGCGCAGGCAGACCATGAACTCCCCCAGGTCAGGAATGGCGCCGGTATCGGCGTTGATCCCGACGCAGCAGGTATCCACGTACGACATCAGCGTCACGTTGACGGCCGAGCCGATAGTGGGTCCGAAGGGGTAGTACGCGAGCAGCCGCCCACCTGCCAGATGCACCGGCATCGGAAACCCCGGCACGTTGCTGGCCAGGAAATCAACGTGCTTGAGCATGCCGCCGAGGAAAGACGTCGGCAGGAAGTTGAGTCCCATCGCGATGCCCTGCGTCATCCCGAGTGACGGTTCGGCGCGCCACGCATCGCTGAGGCTGCGCATCGCGCGCATCCGCTCGACGGGGTCCGGCAAACCCGCGGGAACCGGGAAGCGGGCCAGCGTGATGCGGTTGCCGCCCGAGCCGTCCGAGGCCTTACGGATGTTGATCGGCATGGTGACGCGCAGCCGGTTGATCTCGGCGCCGTGGCGCTGGTGATAGATCCGCAGGCCCCCGGTGACCGCCGCCAGGAAGGCGTCGTTCAAGTGCCCGTCCGCGGCCGCCGCCGCGCCGCGCATGGCGCTCAGCGGCACCTCGAGGAGGTCCAGTTCACGACCCAGGTGCCGGGCGCGCATGACCGGCGACATCGTGTCCGCGTACGGCGCGACGAACTTGGCAACCGAACGCGTCGCGGCGAACAATCCCTCTGCCGCTGCCCTGGGATGACGCATGGTGTGGACGGCCGTGCGCACGGCCGCGCCCGGCATGGCCCGAGCGGCTCCGAAGACACGTCCGGCCTCGTACGCCATCGCATCCCACGCCAGGTGCGTACCGTCGAGGTGCTCGGCCGGTAATTCGGGGGCGGCGGGACGCGCTCCCCCGGAGCGTTCCAGATCGAACATCTCGAAGGCCAGCTGCATCCCGCCGATGCCGTCGGTCAGCGCGTGGTGAAACTTCAACACGAACGCCGCGGCGCCCCCCCGAAGGCCCTCGACCACGGTCATTTCCCAGAGCGGCCGGGCCGGGTCGAAGGCCGTCGTCGCCTTGACCCGGGCGACGTCGATGACCGCGTTGGCGTCTCCTGGCGGCGCCGCCGTCACCCAGCGCAGATGCCAATCGAGGTCGACCTCGTCAGTACGCGTCCAGCGCGGCGTCGCGATGCGCAGCGGCGGGACCTGGACGACGTGATGCATCCCGGGCACGATGCGGCTCGCCCGCTCCAGCACCGTCCGCAAGGCCTCCCGGTCGGGAGCCCGATCCAGGAAGCCCACGGCGACGACCGTGGAACGCAGCAGCGGGTCGCGTTCCATGTACCAGCTGAACGCGTCCGACGGGCGCATGTGCGAATCCATGGCAACCGCTTTGCTGGCCACGACGGCGCCCCCATCACTGATCCCCGGTGCGTTACCGACGCTAGGACCGCCACGCACGATGCGATAGGGACGAATGACCTCCAGACGTCTGCCACGGTCCCGTCAGGCCGCAGCCGGTACCCCGCGCATCAGCTCGACGACGGCCTCGCGATCGGCGCTGGACGGTCGGCCCCAGCCGTCCTCGTATCCGGTGAGACGCCGCACGCTCGCGGTCTCGAAGCGGCCCGAGAAGAGCTCGAACATCTCCGTGGTCACGAGCGCCGGATGCGCGACGCCGCAGGCTCGCGCGAGCGTCAGGATTTCGCGGCGCAGGTTGACGAGGTAACGCCCGGCCCGGGTGGACTGCAGGTCGGGGTCGACGCCGCGCCCCAGCCAGGTGGATTGCGTCGCGATACCCGCCGGGCAGCGGCCGGTGTGGCACCGCTGCGCCTGGATGCAGCCGATCGCCATCATCGCTTCGCGGCCCACGTTCACGAGGTCACAGCCCAGGGCGAACGCGAGCAGCGCGGACTCCGGGAATCCCAGCTTGGCCGAGCCGACGAAGACGACGTCGTCGCTGAGCCCGGCCTCGATGAAGACCGGATAGATCCGTGACATGGCCGGCAGGAACGGCAGCGCGACGTGGTCGGTGAAGACCAGCGGAGCGGCGCCCGTCCCACCCTCGCCGCCGTCGATGGTGACGAAGTCGACGCCGCGCGACGTGGACGCCATGGCCGCCGTCAGGTCGCGCCAGAAGCCCATCTCGCCGACCGCCGACTTGATGCCCACCGGCACGCCGGTCGCGTCGGCGATTTCCTCCACGAAGTCGAGGAGTTCGTCGACGTCGCTGAAGGCCGAGTGCCCGGACGGGCTGATGCAGTCCTGGCCGGCCGGAACCCCGCGCGCCGCAGCGATCTGGGACGAGACCTTCGCGGCGGGCAGCATGCCGCCGATGCCGGGCTTGGCGCCCTGGCTGAGCTTGATCTCGATGGCCTTGACGGGTGCGGCGCCTATCGTGTCGGCCAGCCGCCCGAGATCGAACCGCCCTCGAGCGTCGCGGCAGCCGAAGTAGCCGGTGCCGATCTGGAAGACGAGTTCGGCGCCGTGCAGATGGTGCGGGGATATCCCGCCTTCCCCCGTGTTGTGCAACGCCCCGGCGGCCAGCGCGCCGCGGTTGAGCGATTCGATCGCGCGAGCGGACAGCGCGCCGTAACTCATCGCCGAAACGTTCACGATCGAGGCGGGGCGAAACGCGTTCCGGCGGCCACGTGCAGCTCCCATGACCTTGGCGGCCGGCACCCCGTCCTCGCCGGATGCGGGCCGCGGCAGGGGAAACGCGGCGTGCTTGATGATCAGGTATCCGGGGTCGCGCTCAAGGTCGTTGTCGGTGCCGAACCCGACGTGGTTGTCCTGGCCCTTGGACGACCTATAGACCCACTCGCGCTGATTGCGGGTGAACGGGCGTTCGTCGTCGTCGCCGGTGACGATGTACTGGCGCAGCTCCGGACCGAACGACTCGAGCACGTAACGCAGGTGACCGATCACCGGGAAGGTGCGCAAGATCGCATGCCCGCGCTGGAGCAGGTCGTACGCCGCGACCGCGGCGAGCAAAGCGATCACCGCGAGGCCCACCCACGCGCCGACGCTCATGATCTAAGAGAAGTGCCCGCAGCCCCGCCGAACCAGGTGCTGCGTACCCGGTGGAGGGGGACTTCCGGCCCGGGGCGCCCAGACGGCTCACGCAGCGCTACCGACCGTGGGGCTTGGGCGTACATCAAGCCCCGCTGCATCACCCAAGGCCGGCCGAATAGACGGGTCGGTCGGCGCGCTTGCCCGTGCCGTAGTCGGAATTCGTCGAACGTCAGAAACGCGAGGGGCCGTCGTCTGGCTTGTACGTCGGCGGTGGGACCTGTCCCATGCTCGGCAGCGGCGGAGCCTCGACGTCCGCAGGCAGGCGTTCTTTGCTGCGTTCGTCGATGTCGGGCACGATCAGCACCGCGCACGGAGCCGCCAGCACGACCGACTGTGCCGTGCTGCCTATCACTCGCTTGACGATCCACGAGCGATGGTGGAGCCCGAGCACGATCAGCGACGCGTCGACGTCGCGCGCGACGCCGAGAATGATGTCGGCGGGCGGAGCGTTGTCGGTGATCTGGCGCAGCGAGTTGCGCACCCCTTTGGCGGTCAGATGCGCGGTCACGGCGTCGAGGTCAGGCTGATCGGCGGCGGTGGGGACGCGGTAGCCCTCCGGGCCGACCACGTTCACGATCACGACCGGCTCGTCGCGGCAGCGTGCTTGGCGCTCGGCCTCGGTCACGGCAGAAAAGCCCGTCTCTGTCGGCACGTAACCGACCACCACCGTCATAGCGCCTCCTCGGCCGAGCGGATCTCCGTCCACCATTGCGCGGCGCGACCACATGTGCAATGCGGCAGGATGCCTGGCGTTGCAAGCGGCCAGGCGGGCGAACACCATCGCGCTCGCGGCGGGCGACGTCGGCGGTCAGGCGCTCGGACTCGGCCTCGTGGATGAGGTGGCGATGGACGTCGTGCCTGTGGTCTTCGGCGCGGGCAAGCGGTACTTCGGGTCGATCGATGCCCAGCACCTGCTCGAGGACCCCCACACGGTGATTCGGGGCGAGCGCGTCCTGCATCTGCGCTACCGCGTCCGCCGCTGAGCGCGCACCCCCCGCAGTTGCGCTGCCGTCAGGTGCGAAGATGCTGCCCGGTGGGGGACGCGGAAGGCGAACGGGCTCGCGTCATGACTCGCAAGGTGAGGCGCCTCATGAGTGCACCGCTCACGCAAGCTGTCGAAACCGGTGACCTGCTGGTCCGCGGCGGGACCGTGGTGGACGGCACCGGGGCGCCCCCGGTCGATGCGGATGTCCGGGTCCGCGACGGCGTGATCGTCGAGGTCGGTCGCCACCTGGACGCCAGCGATGAATACGTGCTCGATGCCGGCGACGCCTACGTGACGCCAGGGCTGATCGAGTCGCACACCCACTTCGACGCGGCGGTCTGGTGGGACGCCGACTGCGATCCGATGCCCGCTCACGGCTGCACCACGATGGTGCTCGCGAACTGCGGGCTCGGGCTGGCGCCGCTGCGGCCCGCACAGTCCTGCGATCTGGTTGACCTGTTCGCCTTCATCGAAGACATCCCTGCCGAGGCCTTCAACCTGGCCGTGCCGTGGGCATGGGACACCTGGCCGGAGTACTTCGCCGCTGCCCGCCGGCACCCCACCGCGGTGAACTACGTCGGCTTCATGCCGTACCAGATGCTGCGCACGTGGATCATGGGACCGGACGCCTGGGAACGCGCCGCCAACGCCGAGGAACGCGCCCGCCTGGTTGCCGCGCTCGATGAGGCGCTGACGGCGGGTGCGCTCGGCCTGTCGACGTCGGAGATGGACACCGACAAGGCGAACCGCCGGGTGCCGAGCCGGCTCGCCGATGAGGCCGAGCTGTCCGCGCTGATCGGCGTTCTCGCCCGCCACGGAGCGATCCTGCAGTACGTCCCGCGGTTCCTGCAGCCGGAGTATTTCCACGAGGACCTGCAGCGGATGTCACGCCTGGTCGCCGGCACCGGGGTGCGCATGATCTTCGCTGGCTACGCGCTCGAAGAGACGGCTTCCGAGGGTCGCTCCAAGCTCGAGGACCTGATGGCCCGGCTGCGCGCCGAGGGCGCCGACCTGTGGCCCAATTTCAGCCCGCGGCCGTCCCACGTCAACATGCACTTCGAGCGCTCCATCATGTGGAGCGGCGTCGCCAGCTGGCACTCGTACGTGCACGCGAGCGACGAGGACAAGCGCACCCTGCTGCGCGACCCTGCCTGGCGGGCGGCAGCCCGGGCCGACTGGGACGCCTGCACGTACACGCTGGCGCCCATCCGCATTCCGGACCGCATGCTGCTGATGGGCGGCGAGCACAGCGGCGAGTCCATGGCCGAGGCGATCGCGCGCACCGGTCAGCACCCGTCTGATGCGATGGCGGACTGGCTGATTGCCACTGACGTGCAAGGAAACATCCGCACTCGCGAGCGGCCGATCGACCTTGCCGCTGCGGCAGAAATGGCACGTTCGCCGCACGCGCTTCCCGGGGCGAGCGACGCCGGCGCGCACGTGCAGATGTTCAGCGGCGCCGGCGACGGCACGTACTTCCTGTCCCACTTGGTACGCGACACCGGGCTGCTGCGGATCGAGGAAGGGGTCCAAGCGGTGACCTCGCGGCTGGCCGGTTTTTTCGGTGTCCCGCAGCGCGGGGTCATCCGCCCGGGCGCCGTCGCCGACCTCACCGTCTTCGCACTCACCGACCTCACCAACGGCACCGAGGTGCAGCGGCGCGATCTTCCCGGCGGCGCCTGGCGTTACAGCCGCACACCAGGGGGTTACCGGGCCACCATCGTCGGCGGCGTACCGACCTGGCTGGACGGCGCAGCCACCGGCAGGCGGCCGGGATCGATGCTCCCTGCGCGGCAGGAGACCGAGCGGGTGCCGGCGGGGGTTTGACGGGCGGCTGCCGAGCCGGTGGTCCTCACCTCAGGCTGGTCCGACCTCGGCAGGAAGTGTTGGCCGCGGTGTCTAAATGCCGACGTCGGCCTCAGCGCCGCGCTTGGCACGCTATTCAGACGTGAGCGAAACCGTGTGGCCGGGCGACATGGCACCGGGCTCGGGGCGCGATAACCTCTACGCGACTGCCGTACGTCGGAAAGCTATACAGATCAATCAGCAGGCCAATCCGCGCCGATTACAAGCGGGACGGAGTCAGCGGCGCGGTAGGTCTCGTCACCGGGACCGAGGTACTCGATGTGAGCGTGGCGACGAACCGGAGCGCGCCGCTCCGCGTCCGACTCATCGGCCACTCCTTCCAGACTGGCCCAGAGGATGTTCAGTCCCTCAGGGCTGCCAGTAACTTCAATGGTGTGTTCTTGGACGCTGATTCGCAACGGACCTCCCCTTGGGACCTGGCGAAGGACCGCGGTCCCGTCTCCTAGCTTCACCTCGACGTCGCTGTCCTCGGCGTCGCGAAGTAGCTGCGCCAATCGCCGCAGCGCGACCGGCGACCCATCCAAGAGTGCTTCGGCGCCGTCCCACTCGAACCGTAAATCCGTGAGCGTTTCACCTTCTGACACGAGACGCATTCTCGCATCACGGAAGCGCCCGCTGCCGGATACGGAGCGTCTCGACGGGGATCACAAATCGGCCAGATTTAGACACCCAGGAACAACACTTCCTGCCGAGGTCAGGCTGGTCTGAGTACGGCTTCTTAAACTGGCTTCTGGGGCTAAATCGGCCATTCAAGATGCCGAGCGATGTAGCCGCAGACGACGCGCCCGTCCGCGCGAGAACCGGCACTACCGGACGCTTCCAGGTTCGCCGTGAGGGCGGCTGTCTCGACGACAGCATTTCGGCCCGCGAGGTACAACCATCATCACGTCGTGAGCGTCCAACTGTTGACGACGAGCGGTGAGGGGACGTGCGGCGCACTTGAAGCTGGAACGGAAGACGGGGCTGTGCCTCGGGGCACTGGTCGTGGCGGTATCAGCGACTGCATGCAGCGGATCGGGTACCAAGCCGCCGCCCACCCCGGCCACCATGTCTGGCACGCCAACGCCGACCGCTACGACGGGCACGTTGACTGGCAGCGCCAGGCCCTGCTTTGGCGACGTTATAGCGCCTTCTCAGGTCGCCGCGCTCAACATTGCTCTCACGGTAGACATCACAGACGATCGTGGGCAGCGGGTCGCCCGACGCACACTGCATGCCCGCGGACAAGCCGCTTACCGCGACCCGTTCCCCTTTTCACTCACCCTCCCGGTCGGCAAGTACACAGTGAGTTCACCGCCAGACGCTTCCCGGACGGTGCAGATCGCGGCGGGCAAGACGAGCAAGGTGACACTGGTCAGCACGTGCCTATGACGCGCCGCACGAATGCCGACCTTCGAGCGCGCATAAGTGCCTACCGGGCGCTCGACGTGTTGGCGAGCGGCTGCGTCACCGTCGCCGTGAACGAAAGGAACGCCACGCGTCAGCTCACGGATGCACGGTCACGATCGCGTAGCCGCCTGTGATGCCGCCTCGACATTGCGTCCCCTTGCTGAACTCTCCGGCGTCATCGCAGGCCGGGTAGGCAATCAGCAGCTTCACCATTCCCGCTGTCATCGCCCGGAAGCGGGTGGCGATGCCCGTCCCCGTCACCACGAGCACACCAGCGCGTTGCGGTGTCGCCCCGACATCCGACCCGCATGGTCCTGGCGCGTCGATGCTCAGCTGTTCTCCGACGCGCATCGTCACGGGGACGGTCTCCCCGAGCCGGAACTGGGTGCGAGCGCCCGACGAAGTCACTAAAGCGATATCGCCGGTGCATGACGCGGGCCTGGCGGAAAGGGTCGGCGACGGGTTACGCGCGGCCGGTGCCGACGGGCTACTGCATGAGGAGACGCTGAGCACGGCGGAGGCAACCGCCGTCGCCCCGGCCCATCGGAGAGTTCTCACGCCGTCATTAGACGCCGTCGATAGCGTGACGGTTGTGGCGCTCGAACACATCGCTGGGAGCTCCGCCTAGGCGTAACACAAGGCGCGCAGATGTGAATCCATAAGGGGGCGGGGCCTCCCGCTCCTTGGGTTACCGCAGGAAACTGCGGTTGCTCATAACACCCGTTTGGTGAAGGGGAGGCCGCCGTGGTTGACGGTAACGCGGAACGTCAGTGGGTGGGTATCGATCTGCATTTGCGCCGGTCGGTGATCTGCCGCATCGACGCGCTCGGGAACGAGCTCGGCTGCGTGCAGATTGACAACGATCCGAAGACGCTCGTGAGGGAAGTTCGCAAAGCCGGCCGCAAAGCGCCGGTCGCGATCGAAGCAACCTATGGCTGGTACTGGGCCGTCGATGCGCTGACGGCCGCGAAGTTTGATGTGCATCTGGCGCATCCGTACGGGTTGAAGGCGATGCGTTCGCGGCGGCGGGTGAAGACCGACGCCAAGGATGCCTACGAGTTGGCGAACCTGCTGCGCCTCGGGTCGCTGCCAGAGGCCTATATCGCTCCGCCGGACCTTCGACAGCTGCGTGAGCTGGTGCGCCACCGCACCCGGCTGGTGAGCAACGCGACGGCGGTGAAGGCCGGTATCCGCGCGTTGTTGGCCAAGCACGGCATCCGGCTGGCCGTCACCGACTTGGAATGCCAGCGCGGCACCGCCGCACTCGATGATGTGGTCCTGGAGGGGCAGTTCGCGTTCCGGTTGGAGTCGCAACGCCGGCAGCTGCTGATGCTCACCGACGAGATCGGCAGCGTCGAGGTCGCCTTGGACAAGACGCTGCGTAGGAACCCGCACTACCGGGCGCTGCAGCGCATCCGCGGGATCGGCCCGGTACTGGCGGCGATCTTCGTCGCCGAAATCGGTGACATCACCCGCTTCAAAACCGCTGACGCGCTGGCGTGCTGGGCTGGGATCACCCCGCGTATCTACGCATCTGACCGCACGGTGCGGCGCGGGCACGTCAGCAAAGAAGGCTGCGCCCTGGTGCGCTGGGCCGCCGTTGAAGCCGTGCAACGCCAATGCGAACCATGCGTGAAAGAAGTCAAGGATCGGATCGTCACCCGTCGCGGCCACGGTGCTCGCAACATTGCCAAAGTCGCCGCCGCGCACCGGATGCTCGAGCTGGTCTACTACACGATGCGTGACGGCCAGGCCCGCGCCCTGACGCCCGACCAAGCCGCTTGAGCTTGTTACCGACTTGTGTGCGGCCGGGTAGTGGCATGACCCACCTGCCGGTGCGGTCGAGGAAGTGAATGGCCCACGCAACAAACGTCGGATGACCGTACGGCTTCATGCAAGACACCACCTGCGAAGGAATGCCTGGCAGCTCCGCGGCCACCCTCCGCTCCACCGGAACTGAAGCCATCTACAACCACATGATCCGTACCCCGGCGCGGCCATCGCTGATGCTGCGCCGGGATGACCGGACCGCGTCAACACCGTTCCTCCTCGCGCTGCGCGCTGCGGGGGCTGCGTGTTGACCCTGCCCGGCACCCGACGCTGCCCAAAACCAGGCCGCACAGCCGAAAAGTGCTGCAAACACAGCCTTGACGGCCCCGCCCCCTTCATGAATGCCATTACAGCGCGCTCGGGGGCCAGCAATCTCGTGCCACATTTGGCCCCACCAAGCCAGTCTTAGGAGCCGTACTCAGGCTGGTCTGCGCGTCCACGATGTCGACGTAGCCATCAGCTACTCGCCAGAGCGGGTCGGCGAGCGAGTCCAGCGGTTCTCGTCCCCACCGGTGCTCTTCGTACGCCTTGGTCCGCTGTTTGAGCGCAGCCAGGCTGATGGACGCCTCGTCGCGGAGCCTTTCGGCGAGGGCGCCCGCGGGCGGCTCCGGCAGGCCGAGGTCGGCGGCCCGCCCCTCGCCGATTGCGGCGAGGTGCTCCTCGTTCATCCCTGTCGCGGCGTCCCAGACCAGCAGCGGCCGGACGATGCGATGGTTCCACACCGGCACTCGTGACGACCGCCACCAGATGCCGACGGGCTGTCGATCGAGTCGGGTCACCTGCAACCACGAGGTCGCGCCCTGAGGTTCGTCCCACCACGGCACTTCCTGCGCCGGCAGATCGACGCAGATCGCCACCCTGATCCAGTCCAGGTCCTGTGGCGCGCCGAGTAGCCGGTCGACCGCCCAGAGCTGGCGGATCTGCAAGCCGCTCATCTCGCGCGTCCACGTCTCAGCACAGGCGTCACCAGTTGCTCGCACGTGTCGCACCGCGGTGGACCACTTCACGAAACCAGCGCCCTAAAGCCCGACCGCCGCGGGATCACACCTACCCGATCCCCGTACCGTGGAAATCTCCCCGTAAATAGGGTGGCTGAGCTGCTCGCTCCCTGTTAGGCTCGAACACATGATCGAGGCGGAGTTCGGGGCGAAAGCAGCGCAGGCGCATGCGCTGCTCGCCGAACTCGCCGCCGCGATCGATACCAACACCTCCGGTGTCCTCGCCGCGGAAATCCTCCCCGAGCTACTTGCCGCCGTCCGGCAGGGGGAGCTGGCGCTGGTGCGTTCGATCGAACGCACTGACCGGTCGGGCTTCTATGCGACGGATGGGGCAGCGTCGACGCAGGCGTTCGTGCGGCAGATTTCGGGTGAGTCTGACGGGTGGGTGTCGAAGCGGGTGCAGGTCGGCCGGGCGCTGGCGGACCGGATGCCCGTGACGGCGAAGGCGTTCGAGGCCGGCGATCTGGGTCTGGATCATGCTCATGTGATTGCGCAGGCGACGAAGGATCTGCAGTCCGATCTCGCCGCCGATCTGGAGGCGTTCCTGGCGCAGCAGGCGACGCCGTTGACACCACGGCAGCTGCGGGTCGTCGCCGAAGAGTTGGTCGCCGCGGCGGCGCCGGAAGAGTCGGCTGATGCTGCGGCACGTAAGCGGGCGGCGCAGCAGCTGCACCTGTCGGAAACCCTCGGCGGGATGTGGCGACTGGATGGCTATTTCGACGCCGAGGCCGGTCTCATCATCTCCAAAGCGATCGCCGAGTTCCTCCGCAAGGCCGACCCGGAAGGTGATCTGCTCACCGAATCGGTCGGCTCCCGCCGCGCCGAAGCATTGGTGCAGATGGCCCGTCATGCCACTGCCCATGCCGAATCCTGTAACGGCCAAGGTGGTGGCCGGCACACCGTCATCGTCGGCCTGTCCGAACAGGTCCTGCGTGACGGGCTGGGTACCGCCGGAACCCCCGAAGGGCAACGCCTGCCCGCCGCTGCGGTGCGGCGGATGGCGTGTGACGCCGGGATCATCCCCGCCGTCTTCGGATCCGACTCCGAAATCCTCGACCTCGGCCGTCTCACCCGCCACATCCCCACCGGGCTACGCCACTTCCTGGTCGCCCGCGACGGCGGATGTGTCTGGCCCGGCTGTGACCGGCCGGCTTCCTGGACTGAAGCTCATCACCGCGAAGAATGGCTACGCGACCAGGGCAAGACCGAGCCTGAGAATCTCGATCTCCTTTGCACGCACCATCATCACAGGGTGCACGAGGGTGGCTGGGACATGACCATCGGTGACGACCCCGACCGCACCCCCTGGTTCTGGCCACCCGACGGACGACCACCCCTGCAAGGCCACCGCCGCCCGTTACTCCGCAAGCCCGGACAAACACCCAGACGCACGTGAGGGCCCGAGCGTCGTCACAGCTGCATGCCTCACCCGGTTGCAGTTAGGTGCGATTTCCGCGTCGAAAGAAGATTGCCGTAGCCGCCGCAGGGATGGCGCTCGTCGCGAGCCTGTCAGGGTGTTTCGGCGACGGGACGACCCGCGTAGGCAGCGCCTCGAACATGACCAAGCCCGGTCTGTACACAGCGGTGGTCCCACCCAACAGCGACTGCCACTGGCGGCGCCTCAGCAACCTCTCGGGCCAGTTCTCCGCAGTGCTGGCTCTTGGCGGGTCCGGCATCGGCCGGCTGTTCCTGCAGGTGCTCCCGACCGACGCGGCCGTCAGCAGCACCGGCTGTGGTACCTGGCAGCCGGTGCAGGCCGCGTCGTACAACCCGAACCGCGCGACCGCGAAGCCCGGGCAATATCGCGTCCCGAACGACCTGCTGCCCGGGACGTACGCGGCGGCGGGCGGTCCGCTCTGCATCTGGCACCGGTTCAACAACTGGACCGGGGTGTCCGGCAGTGAGTCCGGCAACGGCTTCAGCACGACGCCGCTTCGGGTCACGATCGCCCACACCGACGTGGGATTCTCCAGCTACGGATGCGGCAACTGGACGCGCGTCGGTCCCTGACGAGCGGCCGTGCCATTGTCGGAGCCGATGTCTGATCAGCCGACCGCGCCTCGGGTCGTTCTCGTCCACGGCACGCGCGACCAAGGGGGCAGCTTCGACGCGGTCGTCGCTGCACTCGATGACGTGGACGTCGTGACCTACGATCGCCGCGGCTGGGGGCCGGAGCCGAGCTGGGACGGCCGGCCGGCGGAGCTCGACGAGCACGCCGACGATCTGCTGGCCGTCATCGGTGATCGTCCGGCGACCGTCGTCGGGCACAGCATGGGCGGCAACGTCGCGATCGCCGCCGCCATTCGCAGGCCGGACCTGATCCTGTCCCTCGGCGTCTAGGAGACGGCGATGCCGTGGGCTCCGTGGTGGCAGGGAGAGCATCCGCGGCTGATTCGCGGAGCAATCACCAGGATGGCGCAGAAGCCGCCAGGTACGCCCCGCCAGAACCGCGAGCGGCGACTCTTCATGGCCGAAGCGACAGAAGGCCTGTCGCGGTCGTACGACCTGACCCGCCTCACAACCAGATGCGTCGTCGGCTATGGGACAGCGACCCTGCCCACGTTCGGCCCCGGGATGCATGCCCTCGCCGAGGTGATCGGGGCCGAACTCTTCGTTCTGCCCGGTGCCACACACATGGCCCACCGCGAGGAGCCCGAAGGCTTTGCCAGGTTCGTCCGGTGTGCGATTGCTCTGGGTCAGGCTCGCCAGGCGCCGGGCCTCGGCTGAAGCTGCGGGCGGTTCGCGTAGGCCTCATCCCAGGGGAAACGCCCAGCGATGTCGTCATAGGTGAGCTGATAGGCCTTTTCGGACCTCCTGCTTGGTCGCCTGTAGTGCCGGTTCGCCGTGAAGGCCGACCGTGTAGGCGAACGTCGGCGGGACGCTCCACCTGCCGCCGTCGACGTACTGGATGAACTGCCCGTGCTTGCGGATGATCCGGGCGACTCGTGCGTCCCGCTGATCGAGCCACGCCAGCGTTTGAGAACCTGTCATGCCCGCGAAGCTGCCAGGTGACACCGACAGTTCTCGGGTCGGCGATTGTCTCCAGTCGCCCGCGCCCAGCGACCACTTCACCGGCCAGATCCTCCGGCGCTCGAGCTGATGGTCTAGCCAGGTCCCGAGGGAAGTGCTGAGGATGGTTCTTCGAGCCCAGGGGAACACTCGGTAGTGAGTGGGCAAGGGGGAGTTGAACTCACCTCGGCAGCGTCCTGACCCGTCCCGTTGCCTCCGGAAGGAGAACGGGGCGTCCGGATAGATCCGGTGACCATCTCAGTGACGACAGTCAGCTCATCTCCCGGGCGTAGCCAGGCTGGTCGAGCTGGGGCGCTGGGATCGCCGCGCTGCGCCACCGCACCAGGTGGCACAGTTCGCGACGACCTCGGAGCGCGGGTTCTCCGGCTAGCTCGTCACGAAGCCGTTGTCGGAGAGGAAGGACTTCGCTGCGTCGGCTGCGGACTTACCATCCACGTCGACCTGCTTGTTGAGCGAGATCATCGTGTCGGTCGTGAGCTTGTCACCGAGCGTCTTCGCCAGCTCGGCGAGCTTCGGGTTCGCCTTGAAGACGCTCTCGGTCGTGCAGAGCGCTGCCAGCTGAGTGAAGAAGACGTTCTTGTCGTCCTTCAAGACCGTGAGGTTCTGGGTCTGGACCCGGGCATCGGTGGTGAAGACCTCCGCGAAGTTGCACGGCTTGCCCTTGGCGACGTTGGTGTAATCGAGGGCGAGCGCGTTGGTGTGCACCTGGCTCGGCGGGAAGTGCAGGTTGTAGGTCTGCTCGAACTGCTTGAAGCGGCGGTCGTAGAACTCCGACGCTCCGCAGAAGGTCGCCTGGTCCGGGTGAGCCTTGATGAAGGTGGCGATGTCGGAGTAGGTCTTCACGTTCGCCAGATCACCCGTTGCGCTGCTGCGCCGGGCGATGCCGTACGCGTCGCCGAACTGCGCCGGCCCGAGCCACTTCACGTTGTTCTTGGCCAGGTCCTCCGTGGCGGTCGACTGGAACTGTGCCATCGCACCCTTGATCGGCTGGTCATGCTTCAAGTACAGCGACCATCCCGTCCCGGCGTAGTCCCAGTACATGTCGATCGACCCATTCCGCAGTGCGTCCCGGACAACTGTCGAGCCCTGCAGGCCCGTCTTATCCGTCACGCTCGCTCCGGCAGCCTTCAGCGCCTGAACCGTGATCTTGCCGAGGATGATGTTCTCGGTGAACTCCTTCGATCCGACCACGAAATGCGCGCCCGAGAAGTCGAAGTCCTTGGCTATGGACCCTTGCGCGGTGCCACCGCTTTTCCCACCGCTGCTGCCGCAGGCGGTGAGCATCAGAGCGAGTACCGGAAGCAGCGCGATGAAGCCGCGCGAGCGGGGGTTCTTCAATACCGTCATAGCTTCCTTCCATTGGCAGCGGCCGACAGCAGCCCCGGGCCGCCTGGCGGGGCGGATCAGAGCCCTCTAGGTCGCAGCAGTTCCTCGGCGATGCTGGCCAGCCAATCCAGGGCGAGCGCGAGCACCGCGACGATCGCTGCGCCGGTGAGCAGCGTGATGTTGCGGAACGAGGTGATACCGCTCTCGATGATGTCGCCGAGCCCGCCGGCCCCGATGAACGTCGCCAGCGAGACCGTCCCGACGCTGATGACCAGCGCCGTGCGCACGCCCGCCAGGATGACCGGCACGGCGAGCGGGAGTTCGATCCGCAGCAGGACGGCCAGCCGGGTCATTCCCATCCCCCGCGCCGACTCGATGACCGCGGGATCGACTTGCTCGAGGCCGACCATCGTGTTGCGAAGCACCGGCAGGATCGCGTAGGCGACGAACGCGATGATCGCGATCTTGCGGGCCCCGACGTCGGTGAAGGCCAGGAACAGCAGGATCAGCACGCCGATGGAGGGCACCGCCTGGCCGATGTTGGCGATCGCAAGCGCCGGCGCGACAGCAGCCCGAGCGAACCGACGGGTCAGCAAGATACCCAGCGGAATCGCGATAAGCAGCACGAAAAGCGTGGTGTACCCGGTCAGCTCGAGGTGTTCGATGGTGCGCGCCTTGATGAAGGCGTAGTTCAGCGTCCGCGACTCAAAGCGATCGAGATGGTGGTGGTGGACATACTCGTACAGCCCCAGCAGGACCAGCGCGAGAACCACTGGTGTGAAGGCGTACCGCGCAAACTTCCACCGTGACCGCCGGGGGGCGGCCGGCGCCCGAGTAGCCTGCGGCGGCGGTGCAGCGCGCTGCGGTGCGATGACACTCACTGCTTGGCCCGCCCGGCCGGCTGCCGTGATCCGGCAAACTTCTCCCGGTCGGTGTCGGCGTGGATGAGCTCGCGGAGCCGGTCAAGGTCGAGCACCCCGCGGAAGGTGCCCTGCTCGTCGACCGCGATGGCGACGTTCGTGTCATTGCGCAACAGCAGATCGAGCGCCTCGTAGAGGGTGTCCGTGGGCCCGATCGTGGCGAGGACGGGCAGGCCGTTCTCCAGCAGTTCGGCGTCCGACGCAGATGCGTCGGCGGGCAGCCATCCCACGGGCCGGCGGTCCCGGTCGAGCATCAGGATGAAGTCCTCGTCGGCGCGGCGTGCTTCTGCCAGCACCACCTGCTTACCGGCACCGGCGTCGACCGTGGGCCAGCCGCCCATCTCGATGTCCTGCGCGCGGATCAGCATCAGCCGCTTCACGGTGGAGCCCGAACCGAGGAAGTCTTGGACGAACTGGTCGGCCGGGTTGGAGAGCAGGTGCGCGGGGGTGTCGTACTGAGCGATCTGCGAGTCCTCGCGCAGGATCGCGATCCGGTCACCCATCTTGATCGCTTCATCGATGTCATGCGTGACGAAGATGATCGTCTTGTGGATGTCGCGTTGCACTGAGAGGAACTCGTCCTGCAGCTTCTCCCGGGTGATCGGGTCGATGGCCGCGAAGGGCTCGTCCATCAGCATCACCGGCGGGTCGGCGCCGAGCGCGCGGGCGACGCCGACGCGCTGCTGCTGCCCGCCGGAGAGCTGCTTGGGATAGCGGTCACGGAACGTCACCGGGTCCAGACCGACGAGGGCCAGCAGCTTGTCGACACGGTCGGTGATGCGGCGGCGGTCCCATCCGAGCATCTTCGGGACGACGGCGATGTTGTTGGCGATGGTCATGTGCGGAAACAAGCCGACCTGCTGGATCACGTAGCCGATCCGGCGGCGCAGCTGGTCGGCATTCACGGTGGTGACGTCTTCGCCCTCCAGGTAGATCCGCCCGGACGTCGGCTCGATGATGCGGTTGATCATCTTCATCGTCGTGGTCTTGCCGCAACCGGAAGGGCCGACCAGGACGACGATCTCGCCGGCGCGCACGTCGAGCGACAGCCCGTCAACAGCGGGTCGCGGCTGGCCCGGGTAGTGCTTGGTGAGCTCATCGAGCCGGATCATGGAGTCGGCAGCGTCAGGCACGGATCCCCCTCGATGTGGTGAGCCGGCGTAGCAGTACGAAGGCGAGGTCGAAGATGACCGCCAGCACGATGACACCGAGCACCCCGGCGAAGGCGATGGGTACGGCGAACGAGGTCCCGACCCGGTTCAGCCCGTCAAGGATCAGGTTCCCGAGGCCGGGTCCGCCGACCGTCGCGGCGATTGCGGCGATTCCCAGCAGCAGCTGCGCCGAGACCCGCAGGCCAGTGATGATCACAGGCCAGGCCAGCGGCAGATCGACGAGCACCAGTCTGCGGACCGGTCCCATACCCATGCCGACCGCCGACTCGGCGACCGAAGGGTCGACGGACCGCAGGCCGACCACGGTATTGCGGATGATCGGCAGCAGCGCGTAGAGCGTCAACGCGATAATCGCGGGCGGGTACCCGAGTCCGAAGGCAGGTAACAGCAGTCCGAACAGCGCAAACGACGGAATGGTCAGGATCACCCCGGCGATGGCCAGCGTCGTGGCCCGAGCCCAGCTGGTGCGGTACGTCAGCACGCCGAGTCCAACTCCGATGACCACGGCGATGCCGAGCGAGATCAGCACGATCTCAGCGTGCTGACCGGTGAGTGACAGCACGCGTCTCGGGTGGTCGACGACGTAGCTGAAGACGCTCATCGGCACCCTTCCGCCATCGTGTGCCGTTACCCAAGGTCGCCCGGGTGCAACTCGCGTTCCCGTCTAGCGGCACCAGGTGCGCGTGACCTTGCGCTTCCACCATGGCCATACCGGGTGAATCTGCGGACAGGGCAAGATAACAGCCTTTCCCGGCACAGCTTTCATTTGCCACAGGTGTGGGGGCTCAAACGGAAATCGCTATACGAGTTCAACCGTCGAGTAATTTCGAATGGCTGAGGGAGCCTGGAATCCCCCAGCTCTGCGTGGGCGAGGGGGGAGTTGAACCCCCACGTCCTTACGGACACACGGACCTGAACCGTGCGCGTCTGCCATTCCGCCACTCGCCCGAGCGACCGTCCGACGCTACCACGGAGCCAGCACCGTCAGCAGCGCCCGCACCAGCACAAACGCCCGCCGCCACCCGGCCGTTGTCGGCCGGATCACCCGCTTTTGTCAGGCCCCCCCGTTACGATCTCCCCACTGTTGGAAGGAGATATCCGGTGGGGGTGCTGCAGCGCTTCGAAAGTCGCCTCGGCGGCATCGTCGAAGGCGCCTTCGCCCGCGTGTTCAAAGGTGGGGTCGAGCCGGTCGAGCTCGCCGGCGCGCTTACCCGCGAGTGTGACGACCGCAAGGCCCGTGGAGCCCGCCGCACCCTGGTGCCCAACGAGTTCACCATCCACCTGTCCGAGCCCGACTACGAGCGGCTCGCCCCGTACCGGCAGGCGCTCAGCGACGAGCTGGCCACGCTGGTACGCGAGCACGCGACGGCGCAGCGCTACACGTTCGTGGCGGCGGTGGTCGTCTCGCTGGAGCTCGATCCGGCGCTCTCGGTCGGCCGCTACACGGTGGACAGCGACGTGGTGGAGGCCCCGCGTGCCACCGGCGCCCGGCCGCCGCTGGCACAGCGCCCCACCCAGGTCGGCGCCGAGCGGCCACCATTCCGGCCGCCGCCCGTCGCGGGTCAGAGCTACGCGAGCCGCCCGACTAACCCGACGAACCCAGAGCCGCAGCTCCCCCGCCTGATCATCACCGTGGGCGGATCGGCCGAGAGCGGCAGCCTGGCGGCCAGCGGGCGGGATAACGAAGTGACCCTGCGCCGCGCGCTCACCGTGATCGGCCGCGGATCCGACGTCGACGTCCAGCTCCCCGACACCGGCGTCTCACGCCGCCATGGTGAGCTGCTCCTGCAGCCGACCGGCCAGCACGTCTATCGCGATCTCGGATCCACCAACGGAAGCCGGGTCAACGGCCGCAAGGTGCACGAGGCGACCCTGCAAGACGGCGACCGCATCGAGGTGGGCCGCAGCGTGCTGGTGTATCGCCACCCGTCGCCGCCTCACGCCCCGCGCGCGGGTGACGTCCACAGCGACGGCGAGCTCTCCGGCCGCGCCGCCGAGGCATAGCCCGTGACCGACGCCGCGTACCTGGTCATCCGCCTCACCTTCCTCGCCTTGCTCTGGCTGTTCGTGTTGGCCGCGGTGCGCGCCGTCCGTTCCGATCTGTTCGGGCCGAGCAAGCGCCAGCTGCGCCGCGACGTGGCGCCGCAGCCGGTCTTCGCCCCTCCGCCGCCGCCGAAGCCGCGCCGCGGCCGCGGGCCCAGCAAGCTGCTGGTCGTGAGCGGCCGGGCACGCGGACTGACGGTGCCGCTCGGCCCGGGGCCAGTCACGCTGGGACGGGCGGGCGATTCCAGCCTGGTGCTGGACGACGACTTCGCCTCGGCTCACCACGCCCGGCTGGTTCCCCGCGACGGGCAGTGGTTCGTGGAGGATCTGGGCTCGACGAACGGCACGTATCTGGACCGCACGAAGGTGGTCCGGCCGACCCCGGTGCCGATCGGCGTGCCCGTCCGCATCGGTAAGACGGTCCTGGAGCTGCGACGATGAGTGCCCGGCCGGGCGCCGCCCGCCGATTTCGTGGCGCAGGACGAACGGAGTGACCTTGCGACTTCGCTACTCCGTGCGCTCCCACGTGGGCAAAGTGCGCGAGGGCAACGAGGACTCCGCTTACGCGGGCTCCCGCTTGGCCCTGGTCGCCGACGGCATGGGTGGCCACGCGGCGGGCGAGGTCGCCAGTTCGGCCGTCGTCGCCGCGCTCGCCCAGCTCGACGACGACGAGGCCGGGCTCGACCTGCTCGAAGTGCTCGCCAGCGCCGTGCATGCGGCCAACGACCACCTGCGGGCGATGGTCGACGCCAACTCCTCCCTCGACGGCATGGGCACCACGCTCACGGCGATGCTCTCGTCCGGCACCCGGCTCGGGCTCGCCCACATCGGCGACAGCCGCGCCTACCTGCTGCGCGACGGGGAGTTCAGCCAGCTGACCCATGACCAGACCCTCGTGCAGCGGATGGTCGACGAGGGCCGCATCACCCCCGAGCAGGCCGAGACCCATCCTCAGCGCTCGCTGCTCACGCAGGCGCTGGACGGGCGTGCGGGCGTCCAGCCCGACCTCTCCGTCCGCGAAGCCCGCCGCGGCGACCGCTACCTGCTGTGCAGCGACGGCCTCTCGGGTTACGTCGCCCATGAATCCATCGCCGAGACGCTCGCCCTCCCCAACGCCGATGAGGCCGCCGAGCGCCTCATCGAGCTCGCGCTGGCGGCCGGAGCCCCGGACAACGTGACGGTGGTGATCGCTGACGTCGTCGACGACGAGCCGGGCATGCCTGACACGCCCGTCGTCGGTGGAGCTGCCGCCGAGCAGGATGCCGTGCCAAGCGCGGCCGCCGCCGTCGTGCTCCCCGGCGGCGCGTCGCTGACCGCCGAGGAACGGGCCGCCAAGCACGAGGCGCGCCGTAGCCGCACGCCCGCGCCCCCCGCTCCTCCGGAACCCCGCAGCGATGACGTCGGCTACGGCAGTGGCCACGAAGGTCTCGAGGCGCAGCGGCCGGTCGACACCGGCGTCTTCCGGCTTCCGGGGACCCCCGTCCCACCGCCACCGGGCACCGCCGAGGAATTGGCGGCGACCCCTCCCGCCGGCATTCCCCCGGTTGTCGACGAGGCGCGCCGCCACCGCCGGGGCCGCCCGGCCCGCAAAGGCTGGTTTCGCCGGCCGGTGCCGCTCGCGTTCACCGGCATCTTCCTGGTCATCGTCGCGGGAGCTTTGGTCACCTGGGCGGTGGCCGCAAACTCCTGGTACGTCGCCAGTTCCGACGGCCGCGCCACCCTCTTCCACGGCCTGCAGAGCCGGCCCCTCGGCATGTCGCTCTCGAGCGTCGCTGAACGCGGTATCGCCCTGGACAAGCTGACCCAGTTCGACCGCGACCACGTCAGCGGGGGCATCGTCGCGAACAGCCACGCCGACGGCGTCTGCATCCTTGCCCGGCTGAAGTTCAACGTCGAGCAAGCGGCCCACGATGCGGCGGCGCAGGCCGCCGCGAACGCGAAGGCGAAGCAGACCCCGAGCCCGAGCCCGACTCCGCGGCCTTCGAACTCCGGCGCGGCGCCGACCGCCCCGGCAAGTGCCAGCCCCGCGCCGACGGCCAGCGTCCCCCCGCCCACACCGTTGCCGAAGTCCTGCACCCAGTGACCACCGCGACCTTCGCTCCTGCCCGGCCCAACCGCCGGGGTACGGAGCTGTTTCTCTTGCTCTTCGCCATTGTGGTGGCGACGGGCGCGCTGTCGGCCGTCGTCCTCGCCCATGACAACCGGCTCACCGCCAGGGTCGGCTACCTGGCCGGCGGCTTTCTCGCCGTCTACCTGCTGGCGCACTTCGCCGTACGCAAGCTCGCACCGGCAGCCGATCCCCTGCTGCTGCCGATCATGGCGCTACTCAACGGGCTGGGCCTCGCCGAGATCTACCGGCTCGACCTCGGATACGCCGACCGCGCCCGCCGGCTCGGCAAGCCCATCCCCGCCGGGCGGGCGGAGCCGCAGCTCGCGTACTCGTTCCTCGCCGTGCTGCTGCTGATCGCGGTGCTGTGGATCATCCGCGACCATCGCACGCTGGCCCGCTACACCTACACCTCAGCGTTCGTCGGCCTCGGCCTGCTGGCCACGCTCGTCTTCGCGCCCGCGCAGATGGGTGCACGAATCGCGCTGCCGGTAATCAACATCCAGCCCGGCGAGTTCTCCAAGATCCTGCTGATGATCTTCTTCGCGGGCTACCTGGTGCGAAAACGTGAGGTGCTCTCTGTCGTCACGCGCTCGTTCCTCGGCCTCCCGCTCCCCCGGGCCCGTGACATGGGGCCGCTGCTGCTGGCCTGGATCGCGAGCCTGCTGATCCTCGTCGTCATCAAGGACCTCGGCACCTCGCTGCTGTTCTTCGGGATCTTCCTGGCGCTGCTCTACGTGGCGACCGAGCGCGCGTCGTGGGTCGTCCTCGGGCTGATGCTGTTCGCAGCAAGCGCGGTGCTGAGCTACTACTCGTTCGGCCACGTACGGCTGCGGGTCGACATCTGGCTCCATCCGTTCAAGCCGTCGGAGATCAGCGGTAACGCCTACCAGCTGGTCCAGGGCCTGTTCGGGCTGGCCAACGGCGGCTTACTGGGCACCGGGCTCGGACGCGGCCGGCCCGACGTCGTCCCGTCGGCCTGGAACGACTTCATCCTCTCCAGCCTCGGTGAGGAGATCGGCGCCGTCGGCGTCATGGCGATCCTGGTGCTGTACTTCCTGCTGGTCGCCCGCGGGCTACGCGCAGCGCTCGGGGTTCGCGACGGTTTCGGCAAGCTGCTCGCCGCCGGCATCGGTACGGCGTTCGCCATCCAGGTATTCGTTGTCGCCGGCGGTGTCCTTCGGGTGATCCCGCTGACCGGCCTGACGTTGCCTTTCGTGGCGTACGGGGGGAGCAGTCTGCTCGCCAACGCCATCCTGATCGCGCTGCTGCTGCGGATCAGTGACGCCGGACGTCGTCCGCCGCCGCCTCCGAGTGAGGCCGTTCCGCTTTATGACCCGCAGGCTGTCGCCGACAGCCCCACCCAGGTGGTGCGGGTGTGAACCGGCCCATCCGGCGGCTGTCGATCGCGTGCCTGGTCCTGATGCTCTCGCTGCTGATCGCCGACAACCTCATCCAGCTCGTCCAGGCCCAGTCGCTGCGTAGCCGGCCGCAGAACAGCCGCCAGCGGCAGATGGAGCTGGCCCGACAGCGCGGACCGATCGTCGTGGACGGCAAGGCGGTCGCCGAGTCGGTCCCGGTCAACGACGTATACAAGTACCAGCGCAAATACCCCGGCGGCGGCCTGTATGCGCCCGTCACCGGCTACTTCTCGATCGTCTCCTCGACGCAGGTCGAGCAGGCCGAGAGCGGGGTGCTGTCCGGCACCGACAGCCGGCTCTTCGTGCGCAGGCTCTCGGACTACTTCACCGGCCGCCAGCCGAAGGGCGGAGCCGTCGTGCTGACGCTCGACGCCGCGACTCAGTTCGCCGCCGCAGCTGCGCTAGGCAACCGCAAGGGCGCCGTCGTCGCCATCGACCCGAAGACCGGCGCGATCCTCGCTCTCGTCACCTCCCCGACGTTCGACCCCAACCTGCTCGCGGTGCACGACGGCACGACGCTGAACAACAACGATCGCCGGCTTTCCGCCGACCCGAACAAGCCGCTCCTCGACCGCGGCACCGAGCTGACCTATCCCCCCGGGTCGACGTTCAAGCTGATCACGGCCGCCGCCGCACTGTCGTCAGGCAAGTACACGCCGGACACCCAGATCCCCGCCCCGAACCAGCTCCAGCTGCCACAAAGCAGCGCCATCCTCCACAACTTCGAGGGTGAGACGTGCGCCGCCGGGCAGCAGGAGACGCTGCTGCAAGCGCTGACCACCTCGTGCAACACGGCGTTCGCCCAGCTCGGCCTGACGCTCGGCGCCAACGCGCTACGGGTACAGGCCAAAAAGTTCGGCTTCAACGCCACGATCCCCGGATTCCCGCTGCGCCAGGCGGCCAGCGTCTTTCCCGACAAGGTCGACCTGCCCGAGACCGCGCTGTCGGCCATCGGCCAGTTCAACGTCCGTTCCACGCCGCTGCAGATGGCCATGGTCACCGCCGCGATCGCCAACGCCGGCAAAGAGATGAAGCCCTACGTCGTCAAGCAGACGCTCGCGCCGGACCTCTCTCCGCTGGAGACCACCTCGCCCCAGCAGCTCGCGCAGCCGATTGACGGTAACGTTGCAGCCGAACTGACGACCATGATGGAAAGCGTCGTGAACAACGGCACGGGCACCAATGCTCAGATCCCCGGTGTCCGCGTGGCGGGCAAGACCGGCACCGCGCAGAACGCTGTGGGCCAACCCCCGCACTCGTGGTTCGTCGGTTTCGCTCCGGTCGATGATCCGCGCGTCGCGGTCTGCGTGTTCGTCGAGAACAGCGGCGGCGATCCCAATGGGCAGGGCGGGGTCACCGCCGCGCCCATCGCCCGCACTGTGATGCAGACCGCCCTGGGAATCTCATGACCCGCCTTCTCGTGAAAGGACCCACCGCGTGATCAGCGCCGGCACCGTCCTGGGTGAGCGCTACCGCCTCGACACCCGGATCGCCATCGGCGGCATGGGCGAGGTGTGGAGCGCGCGGGACGAGACGCTGGGCCGCACGGTCGCGGTCAAGGTGCTGAAGCCGGAGTACGCCGAGGACCCCACGTTCGTCGAGCGTTTCCGCGCCGAAGCGCGTAACACGGCCCGCCTTGCCCACGCCGGGATCGCCACCGTCTACGACTACGGCGAGGTCCCGGTGGACGGCGCCCTCGGCAACAGCGCGTACCTCGTCATGGAGTTGGTGCCGGGCAAGCCGCTGTCGGCGATCCTGCACGAGCGCGGGCACCTGAAGCCCGGCGAGACGATGTCGATCATCGGCCAGACCGCGCTGGCGCTGCAGGCCGCCCACGAGCGCGGGGTCATCCACCGCGACATCAAGCCGGGCAATCTCATGATCACGCCCGACGGGCGGGTCAAGGTGACCGACTTCGGCATCTCACGCGCCACCGACGAGGTACCGCTGACCCAGACCGGCACGGTGCTCGGCACGTCGTACTACCTGGCGCCCGAGCAGGCCGCCGGATACGAGGTCACCGCGGCGAGCGACGTCTACTCCCTCGGCATCGTGGCCTACGAGTGCCTCGCCGGGAACCGGCCCTTCCAGGACAGCAACCCCGTCGCCGTCGCCCTGGCGCATCAGACCCAGCGCCCGCCGGCGCTGCCGGGCAGCGTCCCGCCCCCGATCGCGCAGCTGGTCTACACGGCGCTGGCCAAGGATCCGCGCGACCGGCCGGCTACGGCCGGCGAGTTCGGACGTCGCGCGCTCGCCCTGGCCGATCCGGCCGCCACCGGCGCCATGACCCCTTCGACCTCCGCGACGGAACCCCTCGCGGCGCGCTCCGGCGTCATCCCGCCGGTGCCGCTCCCGCCGACGCTGCCGCCGCAGCCGCAGCCGCCGCGACGGAAGATCCCGCTGTCGGTGCCGCTGATCGGGCTGCTCGTCCTGCTCGCCGTGCTACTGACGATCCTGCTGCTGCGCAATGACAACAAGAAGAGCGGCAACGGCACCCCGACCACCAGCCCGACGACCGCGCCGCCCTCGTCCGCATCGCCCTCGCCGACCCCGAGTCACACGCCGAGCCCGAGCCCGTCCACCACCCCGAGCCCAAGCCCGACGACGCCGAGCACGGTCACCCTCAAGGCAGCGGACTACATCGGCTTCACACTCGCCTCAGCGGAAGCCAGACTGAATGCCAAGGGCCTGCAGGTGCAGGTGCAGGGCTCACCTGACCCGGCCGCGACCGTCACCGCCATCAGCCCCACCGGTGTCGTGAACAAGACCGAGATCATCACGCTGACCACGGCTGCGCCGCCCACCAGCCCGCCGCCGACAACCCCACCACCGCCGTCAGCCAGCGCCTCTAGCTTGAGCCCGCAGGGCAATGCGTCCGCTGGCCCCGCAGTCGGTATGAGCGCCTCGCCCGTACCGGGGAAGGGGACCGGGCAAGGAGGGTGACCGAGCGAGCAGATCCGGGCGCGCACGTCCCGGTGCCGGGCGACTCAGGCCGCGAGACTGAGCCGGATTCGGGCATGCCTGCCCCAGCAGGGACGCAGGCACCCGGCGTCCGGCTGCTTTCGGACCGCTACCGCCTCGGGGAGGTGCTCGGCTACGGCGGCATGGCGGAGGTCTACCGCGCCCGCGACGTCAGGCTCGACCGCGACGTCGCCATCAAGGTGCTGCGCAGCGATCTGGCCCGCGACCCATCGTTCCAGGCCCGCTTCCGCCGCGAAGCGCAGTCGGCCGCCGCGCTCAATCACCCTATGGTCGTTCCGGTTTACGACACCGGTACTGACGACAAGCACGACCCGCCGCTGCCCTACATCGTCATGGAGTACGTCGAAGGTCGTACCTTGCGCGAGGTGCTGACGCACGAGGGACGGCTCACGCAGCGCCGCGCGATCGAGATCGTCATCGACGTCTGTGCCGCGTTGGACTACAGCCACCGGCAGAGCATCGTGCACCGCGACATCAAGCCCGGCAACGTGATGATCACCCGCGACGGTTCGGTCAAGGTCATGGACTTCGGCATCGCCCGCGCTATCGCCCAGTCGACGGCGACCGTCACCCAGACCGCCGCCGTCATGGGCACGGCGCAGTACCTGTCGCCCGAGCAGGCGCGCGGCGAGAAGGTCGACGCGCGCAGCGACCTCTACTCCACCGGTGTCGTGCTGTACGAGCTGCTTACCGGACAGCCGCCGTTTCAGGGCGATTCACCGCTTGCGGTCGCCTACCAGCATGTCGGCGAGGACGCCGTTCCCCCGTCCGACCTCGAAAGCGACCTTGCGGACGACGTCGATGCCGTCGTCATGAAGGCGCTGGCGAAGAACCCGGCCAACCGTTACCAGAGTGCCGGCGAGATGACCGACGACCTCGGCCGCCTGCTCTCCGGGCGCCGCGTGCTGGCCACCCCCCTGCTCCGCGAGCCCGCGCCGCGCCCTGCGCCTCCTCCCCGCCGTCAACGCCCCAAGCGGCCACCTCGGCGACCCCTGTCACGCGGCCGGGTCGCGCTCGGCGTGCTGCTGGTCCTGCTGGCCGCCGGAGCGGTGACCGGCGGCCTCTTTCTGGCCCGCAGCCCGGCGAGCCCCGCCAACACCATGGTGGAGGTGCCGCCGGTACAGGGCCTGACCCTCCCGGCAGCTGAGCGCACCATTCGCCAGACCGGCCTGGTCGTCGGCAAGACCACCGCACGTCGTGATCCGGCCAAGCCCAACATCGTGCTCTCCAGTGACCCGGCGCCGGGCACCAAGCTGGACCGCGAATCCGCCGTCCAGCTGACCTACAGTTTGGGCCCCGGCACCGTCGTCATCCCGCAGGTGATCGGCGCCAAGGCCGCCGATGCCGCAAAGACGCTGCAAGGCCTGGGCTTCAACACCCGGTTTGCGGCGGTGCAGGCGCCGCTGGAGCCCGTGGGTACGGTCAGCGACACCTCCCCGAGACCCGGCGCGACTGTGGAGGTCACGCCAGAGGTAGTGGTCACCATCAACGTCGTGAACAACGAGACGTCCGTCCCGGACCTGAACCGGGTGACCCTGGCCGTCGCCCAAAGCCTGCTCGGCGCTGCCGACCTGCAAGCGAACATCGTCCAGCAGGACTCGAAGACGGTGCCCGACGGGGTGGTGCTCGCCCAGAACACCCCGGCCCAGCAGACCGTGGCGCGCGGCACGGTCATCACGATCATCGTGAGCCATACGGTGAAACCGACCCCGACGCCGAAGGCCTCTCCCACCCATACCCCGAGTCCAAGTCCGAGTCCGAGTCCGAGCGCAACGCCGACGACAAAGGCCACGCCGGTCCACTGATCGGGCGCCGAATGCGGCTCAGCTGAACGCGGCGGCCCTCAGCCCTTCGACCTCAGCGGTCAACGCCGGCGCGAGCTCGAGCGGGCCGGAGTCGCCGCACACGGCGAGCCAGCGCGCGAGCATCAGATGGCCCCCGTACGTGAGCACCGACTCGGGGTGGAACTGGACACCCTCGATCGGCAGCTCGCGATGGCGTAACGCCATGATCACGCCGCTCGCGGTAGTGGCCGTCACGGCGAGCTCGTCCGGCAGCCCTTCGCGATCGATCGCCAGCGAGTGATAACGCGTCGCCACGAACGGGCTCGGCAGATCGGCAAGAACGCCCTCGCTGTTGTGCGTGACCAGGCTGGTCTTGCCGTGCAGCAGCTCCGGCGCCCGCACGCACCGGCCGCCGAACGCGACGCCGATCGCCTGGTGGCCGAGGCAAACCCCGAGCAGCGGCAGCCTTTCCGTCGCGCAGTACCGCACCATCTCGACGCTGACGCCGGCTTCCCACGGTCCCTTCGGACCCGGCGAGAGCAGCACTCCGTCGACGCCGAGATCGGCGACCTCCTTGGTCTCGATCTCATCGTGGCGGCGCACCAGCGTTTGCACCCCGAGCTGACCGAGGTACTGCACGAGGTTGTAGACGAACGAGTCGTAGTTGTCGACGACGAGCACGCGGGTCACCCCTCGAGTGTGCCTGCCCTCAGCCGGTCAGGGCGCGGGCATGCAGCAGAGCCACCGCGCCGGTGTACGCCGGGAGCCGAAGGGAATCGCTGGCGGTGACGCTCAGGCGCAGCCCGTACGCGGCGACGTACTGCCGGTAGATCTGCACACCCGGCTCGGCATCCAGCCCGGCACGCAGCCGATCGGGATCGCCGATGGCCACCAGGACGAACGGCGGCGAGTAGACCCGGCCGTTGACCAGCAACGTATTTCCGACACAGCGGACCGCGGTCGTCGCGATCACCCGCTGGCCCATCACGCTGAGCGCCCGCGCCCCGCCCGCACGCAGCCCGTTCAGCACGGCCTGCACGTCCTGCTGGTGAACGACCAGGTCGTCGGGAGTGGGAGGCGGCACGCCGGGCGGCAGCGGCCGCCCGCGCGCCGAGCGCGGCGCGTCGTCGAGGGCGACGGTGAGCCCCGCGCCGCCGGTGGAGGGAAGGCCGGCCTGGCTGCCCGCCGCTGCCTCTTGGCTACGCGCCCGCCGCACCTGGGCGTTGCCGGAGGACGCTGCGGCGGCCTGCGCATCCACCAGCTTGCGCAGCGTGCCGGCCTGCCGGTCCAGCCTGGCGACCGCCGCCTGCCGGTCGGCGACCAGGCCGGGCAGGTCGTCGCGCTGACCGGGGAGCTGGCTGCCGTGCGAGGTGGCCAACGAGGTCGCGGCAAGCAGGCCCGCGACAGCGAAGACGACTGGGACGAGAAGGCGAAACGTGCGGTTGGCAGCCGTACTCATGCCTGTTGGATCACCGAACCCCCAGCCTGCGCCGTTACGCTGCCCTGACCCGTACCCCATCCTCGCGAAAGGAGCCCGGCGTGCCCGAGTCCCGGCGTCGCAAGAAGAAGGATGCCCGGCCCGCGGCCCCGATCCGCCCAGCCGCGCAGGCGAGTCGGAAGGCGGCCACCTCACCGCATTGGTTCGGTGGGCTACTGCTCGGGTTGTTTCTCGTAGGCATCGCCTGGCTGCTGATCTACTACTTCTCCAACGGCGGGGTGCTCGGGATGCAGCACCTCGGCGGGTGGAACCTGGCCGTCGGCTTCGGCTTCATCGTCGGCGGGCTCGGCATGGCGACGCAGTGGAAATGACCGCCGGGTCCGATGTCCCGCGGCGTTGGGCCGTATGGCACCCGTGAAACTCCACGGGTGTCATTCATCCCCAGCGGTTATCCACAGTGGGGATAACCGCCTCCCGCGGTGCCCACGTCGGCGACGGTAGCACCCGCGAATGAGGCTCCTAGCAGGGCGAACGGCTGTCGTCACCGGTGCCGCCAGCGGCATCGGGCTGGCGATCGTGGAGGTATGAACCCCCTCGGAACCGTCTCCGCGCAGACGGTGGCTGCGAACGTCTTCATCGACGATCACCACACCGCCGAGGTCGACGCCCGGCTCCACGCGATCATCGCCGCGCGAGCCGAGCGCCTCCCCTAAGACGGTCAGCTGATCAGAGCGTCACTCAGAGCAGCTCGAAGATGGTGGCGTTGGCGAGCCCGCCGCCCTCACACATCGTCTGCAGGCCGTAGCGAATGCCGTTATCAGCCATGTGGTGCACGAGACGAGTGGCCAGCTGCGCTCCCGAACCACCGAGCGGGTGGCCCAGGGCGATCGCGCCGCCCAGCGGGTTCAGCGCCTTGAGCTCGGCCCCGGTCTCGGCGAGCCAGGCGAGTGGAACCGGGGCGAACGCCTCGTTGACCTCGAACGCGCCGATCTGGTCCAGGCTGAGCCCGGAACGGGCCAGGGCCTTGGCCGTCGCGGGGATCGGGCCGGTGAGCATCATCACCGGGTCGGCCCCGGCGAGCACCGCGGTGTGCACCCTGACCAGCGGCTTGAGACCCAGCTCGCGGGCCCGCTCCGAGGTGGTGACCAACAGCGCGGCCGCACCGTCGGAGATCTGTGAGGCGTTGCCCGCCGTGATCACACCCTCCGGGTCGAACGCCGGCTTGAGCTTGGCCAGCGACTCGACCGAGCTTCCCGGCCGCACCCCCTGATCGGTGTCGAACACGGAGACGGTGCCGTCCTCGGCCGTCACGGGCACCGGGATGACCTGACCCGCGAAGTGGCCGCCCTGGATCGCCTCGATCGCCTTCTCGTGCGAGCTGACGCTGAACTCGTCAAGCTGCGTGCGCGACAGGCCCCACTTCTTGGCGATCATCTCGGCGCCGACGCCCTGGTTGAACAGCACGTTGTCGTAGCGGGCAAGCGTCTTCGGACCGAACGGGATCCCCGGGCCGTGAGCGGTGTTGGAGCCCATTGGCACCCGGGTCATCGACTCGACGCCGCCCGCCACCGCGATGTCGTACTGACCGGAGATGACGCCGGCGGCGGCGAAGTGAATCGCCTGCTGGCTCGAGCCGCACTGGCGGTCGACGGTCGTCGCGGGCACCGACTCCGGCCACCCGGCGGCGAGCACCGCGTTGCGGCCGATGTTGAGCGCCTGCTCGCCGGCCTGGTTCACACAGCCCCAGACGACGTCGTCGACGAGCGCCGGATCGATGCCGCTGCGCTGCGCGAGAGCCTCCAGGACGTGTCCGGAAAGGTCGGCCGGGTGCCAACCCGCCAGCGCCCCTCCCCGCTTGCCGATCGGGGTGCGAACCGCAAGAGCGATGACCGCGTCTCGAGCCATGGTGCGTGCCTCCTGGTGGGGTGAAAAGTGCCGGTCGCATCAAGAACCTGGCGTGTGTTGCCTATAACCATGCCCGGTCAGCGGCTGATTCCAGCGGACCCGGCTAGCGTGATCGAGGTGACCTTCGGTCCTCCGCTACGGCGGGCGCTGGCCCTCCTCGCGGGCGCGATGGCGAGCGCCGTCGCCGGCTTCTACATCCCAGAGTTCTGGGCACTCGTTGCCGTCCTCGCGTTCTGGGGCGGGCGAGACTTGTGGCTGCGCAGGACCCTGGAATTGCAGGAGGACGGTCTTCATTACGTCGCCGGCTTTCGGCGCCAGTTCGCGACGTGGAGCAGCGTCGTCGACGTGCGCGTGCGCCAGGAGCGCCATTGGCTCTCGTTCGGGCAGACGCTCGAGATCGATTTGTCCGACGAGACGCTGATCGTCCTCTCGGGGACTCAGCTGGGGGCCGATCCCGACGAAGTGGCGGCCACCGTCGACGAGCGATGGCAGCAGGCGCTCAGGTCAGCGAAGAGGTCCTGATCAGGGTTGCCACGACCAGGATCGCGGCGATGGCGAGGGCCCCGGCCAGCTGCAGATGCCACCGGCGGCCGCCGCTGAAGGCGAACACCGCGCCCAGCAGGCCCCCGGTGATCAGGCCTCCGAGATGGCCCAGCAGGCTGATGCCGGGAAGGGTCACCGAGATGATCAGATTCAGCACGATCAGGCCGGTGATCCCCGACGTGTCGGCCCGCACCCGCCGGGCCAGCACCCAGTACGCGCCGAATAGCCCGAAGATGGCACCGGACGCACCCACGCTGGCGTAGGACGGGCCCTTCAGCACGTAGGCGAGGACGTTGCCGCCGATGGCCGACAGCAGGTAGAGCGCGGTGTAGCGCAACCGGCCGAGCATCGCCTCCAGCGCCGGGCCAAGCAGCATCAACACCAACATGTTCACCGCGATGTGCCAGATCGCGACGTGCAGGAACGCGCCCGTGAGCAGCCGGTAGTACTGGTGCAGCGCCGCGATGTCGAAGTTGAAGGTGACGTAGTCGTTGGTGAATTTGTTCGGCACCGTGTTCGACGAGATCGGGAAGCCCTGCAGGAAGAACGCCAGGACGTTCAACCCGAGGATCGTCAGCGTGACGTACGGCCGCCCGCCCGTCTGGCGCCCACCGAAGGCCGTCCGCAGCGGCCGCTGCTGCCGCTGACCGTCCGCAACGTCATCCGGGCACTGGAAACCGACCGCCGCCGGACGCATGCACTCTGCGCAGATCGGGCGCTCGCAGCGCACGCAACTGACGTACGTGGGGCGATCGGGATGCCGGTAGCAGGCCCGGGGCGCCGGATTCGCCGCCTGACCCGATTCCCCGGGGGAGCCTCCTGGCGGCGGCCCGGACGTGGACATCGCTCGGCTCAGGCAGGCGTGCGTTCGATGGAGATGCCCTTGATGACGACGTCCTCATGGGGCCGGTCGGAGCGGTCGGTCGGGCTGCCGGCGATCGCGTCGACGACGTCCTGACCGGCGACGACCTCGCCGAAGATGGTGTGCCGGCGGTTCAGGTGCGGCGTCTTGCCGACCGTGATGAAGAACTGCGATCCGTTGGTACCCGGGCCCGCATTCGCCATCGCCAGCAGGTACGGACGGTCGAACGAGAGCTCCGGGTGGAACTCGTCCTTGAACTGGTATCCGGGGCCGCCGCGGCCGCTGCCCATCGGATCCCCGCCCTGGATCATGAAGCCCGGGATCACCCGGTGGAAGATCGTGCCCTGGTACAGCGAGCGGCCCTCGACCTGCTGGCGGGTCTGGGGATCGGTCCAGGCCTGGCTGCCGTCGGCCAGGCCGACGAAGTTGGCCACCGTCTTCGGAGCGTGGTTGGGGAAAAGGTGAATGCGGATGTCACCCTTGCTCGTCTGCAGCGTCGCGTAGAGCTCTTCGGCCATCAGGATCCTTCGTCAGCAGGCATATCGGTCGGCGTGGTCGGCCACGGTCGGAGGAATTCCGGCGCGCGCAAAAGACTACGTGCGGGCCCGGCGATGGCCCAGCGAGTGAGCTGTGCGGCCGCTGGGAGCCTCGTCCTGCCGACGAGAGCCCGCGCGCCAGGTCGGCGACAACTGGGTAATCGACGCTAACGGTCGCTGTTAGCGCAACACCCAGTTATTGCGAGCGGGGCCTGCCGTGGATGCCTGCCGTGGACGTCGGTCAACCGGAACGGTTTCCCCTCGCACTCCGGGTGGGATGATCCAGTGATGGCCAAGAATGCTGCGACAGAGGGGCAACAGCTGTGAACGACCAGGTAGAGGCCACCGGCAAGCAGGTCGCCGACGTCGCCTCGAATGCGCTCGCCCAAGCCCGGGAGCAGGCCGACCAGGTCCGTGCCCACCTCGCGGCGTCCGACAAGCTGACCGAAGCGCGTAACCGCGCCACCAAGGCCGCGAAGAAGGCCCAGCAGGCGGCAGCCGAGCGTGGTGCCGAACTCGGTGCCGAGGCCAGCACCCGCGGGAAGGCGGCGGCAAAGAAGGGGGAGCACGCGCTCGAGCGGGCGATCGAAGCCACCCGCGAGCGCGGTAGCGACGCCCTGCTCTCCGCCCTCGCGACCGATCCCGGCAAGCGCGTCGCCAGCACCCCCGCAGGATCGGCGCTGAAGTCGAAGCTGACGGCCCGCAAGCGCCGTCGCAAGAAGCTGCTGCTGCTCCTCATCGCTAGCTCGGGTGGCGCCATCGCCTTCCAGCAGGTGCGCAGCAAGCATGCGGGCGATCAGGGCGAGGCCGCTCCGGCTCCAACCCCGATGCCGACCGAGACCGTCGTCGCGAAGACCGAGCCGCCGGCCTGACCCGGCGACTCACAGCCCGACCGTCGCCGGTGGCCCGCCGGCGAAAGCGAAGTGACCGGCCGGAGTCGGCCGGTCGTGACACAAGTGGAGCCGAGGGGAATCGAACCCCTGACTTCCTGCTTGCAAAGCAGGCGCTCTGCCAACTGAGCTACGGCCCCGGATGCGACGGACGAAAGTGGGCCACCCGTCAGCGAAGGTCGACCGGGCGGGTGGCCTGGTGCCACACATCTTCATCACTGCGCCGGCCGCGCAACCGCAACGCGATCGCCGCGGCCGCTGCCAGCACGATCAACTTGCGCATGGCTCGGCTCCCTGAATGCAGGCGGACTCGTGACGGGTGGACCTAGGTGGACTTGAACCACCGGCCTCTTCCTTATCAGGGAAGCGCTCTAACCGGCTGAGCTATAGGTCCTGGCTGGCGCTGCGAGTCTACCCGGCCCGGGTCGCTGCGCCCGCGGGGATCTCCTGGTCAGCTATCGCTCGACGAGCGTGACCTCGACCCCGCCGACAAAGTCTGAGCACAGGTTGTAGAGCAAGGCCCCAATCGTGGAGAGCAGGGTGAACGCAATGACGTTAGCCGCGCCGATGACCACGGTGATCAGCATGACCCGGCTGAACGTGAGCCAGTTATTGATCCCGGCGTTGCTCTTGTCGGTGAGGGTGTTGGCCGCGTTGGCGATCGACTTGAAGACCCCCGAGGTGTCGAGCACCGCCCAGAGCGCTGCGACTGCCACCAGCAACACGATGAACATGCAGAGCGCGAACGTCAGCGAGATACGCATCACCGAGAGCGGGCCGAGATGGGAGACCTTCAGCCGCGCGCGGCGCGCCATCGAATTGCGGGCCGACGTGCCGGGCGGCGGGGCGGCCACCGTCTGTGGTGCCGGCGCGTGGTTGGAGGAGTAGCTCCCACCCACGCTCGAGGTTCCGAGAGAGTAGGCAGGCACTGACGCATAGACGCTGGTAGTCGGGGCGTCGGTGGGTGGGGTCTCCGGGCCGTCGGCTTCTGTCCAGGCCGACGGCCGGTCCGCCGCGTCGGTCTTGGTCAGCGGCACGCTTCGCTCGGTGGTCTCACCGACAGCGAAGACGTGGGGCTTGGTCTCGTCATCGGCGGACCGGGAGCCGAAGCTCGCCCCCTCACGTCGGCTAGCCGACGACGCCGCAGCGTCGCTCGAACTCACCCGCCGTCCTTCCCGGGCTCACCGGTATCCCCGTCCACCGGAGGCTCCTCATCAGCATTGCGCGCAACAGCCACGACCTGGACGCCGTCGGCCAGGTTCATCAGCCGGACGCCCATGGTCTGCCGCTGGGCGCGACGGACGTCACGTGCCACCGTACGCAATATGCCGCCATTACTCGTGATTGCGTAAAGCTCGTCGTCGGGTTGAACGACGAGCGCGCCGACCAAGCCTCCCCTGGTGGAGACGATCCGGGCAGTGAGAACACCCTTGCCACCACGGTTTTGAGCGGTGTATTCCTCCAGCTGCGTGCGCTTGGCGAAGCCGCCGGCGGTGGCTACCAAGAGATCTCCGGTGACGTCGTCGCTGCGGACGACCTCCATGGCCAGCAGCTCGTCGGATGAGTCGAACCTCATACCGATGACCCCGGAGGTCTGGCGCCCCATCGGACGCAGCTGACCGTCGTCGGCGTGGAACCGGATCGACATCGCACCCGTGCTGACCAGCAGCAGGTCGTCGGTATCGCTACAGAGCTTGGCCGCGATGAGCTCATCGCCCTCCCGCAGGTTGACGGCCGCGAGCCCGCCACTGCGGTTGGAATCGTATGCACTGAGCTCGGTCTTCTTGACCAGCCCCTGCTTGGTCGCCACGACGAGATAAGGCGCCACCTCATAGTCGGGGATCGCCATCACCTGGGCGATCCTCTCATCAGGCTGGAACGCCAAGATGTTGGCGACATGTTGGCCGCGGGCGGTGCGCGCCTGCTCGGGAAGCTCATGAGCCTTCGCCCGGTAGACCCGGCCACGGTTCGTGAAGAACAGCAGCCAGTGATGCGTCGTCGTGACGAAGAAGTGCTCGACGATGTCGTCTTCACGAAGTGCCGCACCCTGCACCCCCCGGCCGCCCCGCTTCTGCGAGCGGTACAGGTCGGTCTTGGTGCGCTTGGCATAGCCGCCGCGAGTGACCGTGACGACCACGTCTTCCCGGGCGATGAGGTCCTCGGCGCTCATGTCGCCCTCGTACGGGATGAGTCGCGTCTTGCGAGCGTCACCGAAGCGGCGCGCAATGTCGCCGAGCTCCTCGGCGATGACCTCGCGCTGGCGCTGCGGGCTCGCCAGCAGATCTTCCAGGTCGGCGATCTCGGTACGCAATTGGACGGCCTCGTCGATGATCCGCTGCCGCTCGAGGGCCGCGAGGCGGCGCAGTTGCATGTCGAGGATGGCCGTGGCCTGGATCTCCGACAGCTCGTAACGACTCATCAACTCGGCGCGCGCCGCGTCTGCCGATTCGCTGTTGCGAATGAGGGCGATGACCTCATCGAGGTGATCGAGGGCCACCAGCAGGCCCTCGAGCACGTGCAGCCGCTCGCGCTTCTTGCGGAGCTGGAAGCGGGTGCGCCGGACGATCACATCGACCTGGTGGGCTACGTAGTAGCGCACCATCTCGTCGAGGCGCAGGGTGCGCGGGACCCCGTCGACGATCGCCAGCATGTTCACGCCGAAGGTGTCCTGCAGCTGGGTGTGCTTGTACAGGTTGTTCAGGACGACCTTTGCCACGGCGTCACGGCGCAGGGTGATGACGAGCCGCTGGCCGGTGCGCTGGCTCGACTCGTCCGCGATGTCGGAGATGCCGCCGACCCGGCCGTCCTTGACGAGCTCGGCGATCTTTTCCGCGAGGGCGTCGGGATTCACCTGGTACGGGAGCTCGGTGACGACGAGCTGGGTGCGCCCCTTCACCTCCTCGATCTCCACGACGGCCCGCATCCTCACGCTCCCGCGCCCGGTGCGGTAGGCGTCGGAGATTCCATCGCGGCCGACGATCAGCGCGCCGGTGGGAAAGTCGGGACCGGGGATGCGCTCGATCAGCGCCTCGAGCAGTTCGTCGTCCTGCGCGTCGGGGTGCGCCAGGAACCACTGGATCCCGTTGCAGACCTCGGTGAGGTTGTGCGGCGGGATGTTGGTCGCCATCCCGACCGCGATACCGCCGCTGCCGTTGACCAGCAGGTTCGGAAAGCGGCTCGGCAGCACCGTCGGCTCCTGCTGCCGCCCGTCATAATTGGGGCGGAAATCGACGGTGTCCTCGTCGATGTCGCGCAGCATCTCCATCGCCAGCGCCTGCAGTCGGCACTCGGTGTAGCGCTGGGCAGCGGCCGGGTCATTACCCGGGGAACCGAAATTGCCGTTGCCGTCGACCAGCGGATAGCGCAACGACCAGGGCTGCGCGAGCCGCACCAGGGCGTCATAAATCGCGGTGTCGCCATGAGGGTGGTACTGACCCATGACGTCACCGACGACGCGGGCGCACTTGTTGTAGCCGCGGTCGGGGCGGAAACCGCCGTCGTACATCGCGTAGAGGATGCGCTGGTGAACCGGCTTGAGCCCGTCCCGCACATCCGGGAGAGCGCGGCCCACGATGACCGACATCGCGTAGTCCAGATAGGACCGCTGCATCTCCACTTCGAGACCGATCGGCTCGATGCGGTCGCCGGGCGGCGGGGGTAGAACGTCGACCACGGGGTCGGCCTCTCTCTTTCGGAACTACGGGACAGCCTGCGCCTGACGGCGAGGCACTCAGATGTCGAGGAAACGCACGTCCTTGGCATTGCGCTGGATGAAGGAGCGCCGGCCTTCGACGTCCTCTCCCATCAGCACGCTGAACAGCTCATCGGCGACCGCGGCGTCATCCAGCGTGACCTGCAGCAAGACGCGATGATCGGGATCCATGGTGGTGTCCCACAGTTCGGTGGCGTTCATTTCCCCGAGACCCTTGAACCGCTGGACCGGGCTGTCCTTGGACATCCGCTTACCGGCGGCGAGACCCGCCTCGACCAGTCCATCGCGCTCGCGGTCGGAGTAGGCGTACGCCGGAGGCTCCCGAAGCCACTGGATCTTGTAGAGCGGAGGCTGGGCAAGGAACACGTGGCCGGCCTCGATCAGCGGCCGCATGAATCGGAAGAGCAGCGTGAGCAGCAGGGTACGGATGTGCTGGCCGTCGACATCGGCGTCAGCCATCAGAACGATCTTGTGATACCTCAGCTTCTCGATGTCGAAGTCGTCGTGGATCCCGGTACCCAGGGCGGTGATCATTGCCTGGACCTCGTTGTTCTTCAGGACCCGGTCGATACGCGCCTTCTCGACGTTGAGGATCTTTCCGCGCAACGGCAAGATCGCCTGGAACTGCGGGTTGCGCCCGCCCTTGGCGGAGCCACCGGCGCTGTCGCCCTCCACGACGTAGACCTCGCACAGGCTCGGGTCGTTGGACTGGCAATCGGCCAGCTTGCCGGGCAGCGAGGTGGAGTCGAGCAGGCTCTTGCGACGGGTGAGGTCACGCGCGGCACGAGCGGCAATGCGAGCCCGCTGCGCGTCGATGGCCCGGTTGACGATCAGCTTGGCTTCGGTCGGATGTGACTCGAGCCAATCCTTGAAACCCTGATAGACCATCGACGAGACGAACGACTTCGCCTCCGTGTTGCCGAGCTTGGTCTTGGTCTGCCCCTCGAACTGCGGCTGCGCGATCTTCACCGAGACAATCGCGGTCAACGCCTCCCGGGCGTCGTCACCCGACAGCCGCTCGTCGCCGGCCTTGCTGCCGGGCTTGGCCGCCTTCAGCAGGTTGGCGTCCTTGGCGTAGGCGTTGACCGCGCGGGTCAGCGCGTCACGGAAACCCTCTTCGTGAGTGCCGCCCTCGTGGGTGTTGATGGTGTTGGCGAAGGTGTACACCGACTCGGCGTAATTGTTGCCGCCCTTCCACTGCATCGCGACCTCGGCCTCGATGCCCTCACCCTTGCTCTCGAACAGGATGACCGTCTTGTGGATCGGCTCCTTGGTGGCGTTGATGTACTCGACGAAGTCGACGAGGCCGTGCTCGTACATGTACGTGACCTCGGTGACCCCGCCGTCCGTTTCGGCCAGGCTGTCGACCCGTTCGTCGCGCAAGATGATCGTGAGACCCTTGTTCAGGAAGGCCATCTCCTGGAAGCGACGCGAGAGCGTCTCGAACGAGTACGTCGTGGTCTCGAAGATCGTGTCGTCGGCCCAGAAGGTGATGGTGGTGCCGGTCTTGGCCGACGGACCACGCTTCTCCAGCGGCGCTGCCGGCTTGCTGCCGACGTAGGGCTGGAAGTAACGGAAGCCATCCCGCTCGATCTCGACCTCGAGGCGCCGGGAGAGGGCGTTGACGACGCTGACCCCAACGCCGTGCAGGCCGCCGGACACGGCGTAGGAGCCGGCCTCGAACTTTCCACCGGCGTGCAGGGTGGTCAGGACGACTTCGACGGTCTCCCGCTTCTCCACCGGGTGCAGCCCCACGGGGATGCCGCGGCCGTTGTCGATGACCCGCACCCCACCGTCGGCGAGCAGCGTGACATCAATCAGGTCGCAAAAGCCCGCGAGCGCCTCGTCGACGGCGTTGTCGACCACCTCGTAGACCAGGTGGTGCAGGCCACGCTCGCCGGTCGATCCGATGTACATACCGGGACGCTTACGAACCGCCTCGAGCCCCTCGAGGACCTTGATCGAACTAGTGTTGTAGGCGTCTTTGGCCACGCAGCGGACTTCCCATCAATCTCAGAGCACACAAGAGGCACTAGAAGCTCAGCACGGCACGGCGAAACCGACAGCGGACCCACAAGAGCGACAACGGCTACTTTACTTCGAATTGAAGTGCAGGGATGGCCGCCACGCTGCCTGTCGCGTACGCAGAGCCAAAATGCCCCCGCTTTCGATCCCCCCCACGCGGGAAGGGACCTCGTAAGGTCTGATCGCCGCTCAGCGGGCTGGTCATCCGTACGTATCGCGCGGCCCACGACCTCCGGTCACCCGCAACCCGCCATGACGCCAATCCGGACCGCTCGGACCGCGAATTACCAGCGTACGCACCACATCCACGCCAAGCTGCTCGCGCAGCCGAGCCGTCAACGTGCGGGAGAGCAGCCTCAGCTGGGTGGCCCAGGCCGTGCTCTCCGCCTCGATGACCAGCTCTCCATCGCGCAGCCGGGTCGGCCGACAGTGGGCTGCCACCTGCTCGCCCACGAGCGAATCCCACCGCGAAAGCACGCTCGCTCCCGCCGCCTGGGTCTCCCACCCGCGCTCGGCAAGCAGCTCGGTGAGTGCCGAGCCGAACGCGACCGGCTCGCCGGGAGAACGTGACGCTCGCAACGCCTCCTTGGCCGCTCCGCGGCTCGACCGACGGGAACCACGATCGCTCTGCACGGCTCGCGCCCGCGCATCGGAACGGGCCCGCGCCAAGGCCTCGCGCACCAGATCCGCACCCTTTGCCGGCTGCTCGCCCTCGGTCATCAACCCTCACTCCCTGCGCGTGTGATGTCGCCGACTGTGCCCGACCCCACCGACAAGATCCGCCCGCTCAGCGCGGCGGGTACGTCGCCCGCCACCGCCGCGGTAATGAGTACCTGCTCCGCCGGAGCCAGCAGTTCCGCCAGCCGCTCGCGGCGGCTCGTGTCGAGTTCGGCGAACACGTCGTCGAGCAACAGCACCGGCTCACCGCCCCCGTACTCACCCTCGCGCAGCACCTCGTAGGACGCCAGTCGCAAGGCAAGCGCCAGCGACCACGACTCACCCTGGCTGGCGTAGCCGCGCGCCGGCAAATCACCGATGGACAGCAGTAGATCGTCACGATGCGGCCCGGCCAACGAGACGCCCCGCTCGATCTCCTGCGGCCGCAGCCGGGCGAGCTCGGCGGCCAGTGCCGCCGCCAGCGCCGCCGGATCGCGGCCGTCAGTCCCGAGATCGGGGACGCTCGATCGGTATTCCATGGCGATCGGCCCGCGGCTGTCACTCACGCGGGCATACGCGTCATCCACCAGCCCGCGTATCGCCTCGACGACCCGCAGCCGGCCGGCCAGCAGTTCGCCTCCGACCCGGGACAGATGCTCGTCCCAGACGTCGAGCGTCGACAACTCCCCCCCGCCACCCGAACCGCGCGATCCACGCCGCGCCATCCCGGCCGTCTTCAGCAACGTGGTGCGCTGCTTGTTGACCCGTTCGTAGTCCGCTCGCACGCCGGCATAGCGCGGCGCCCGCGCGACCAGCAGATCGTCCAGGAAGCCGCGCCGGCCGCCTGGATCTCCCTTCACGAGCGCGAGATCTTCCGGAGCGAAAAGCACCGTCCGCAGCAGGCCCAGGACCTCGCGCGGTCGCGGCACGGGCGAGCGGTTGATACGAGCGCGGTTGGCCCGTCCGGGAACCAGTTCCAGCTCGATGGTCACCGGACGGTCGTCACGGACCACCGCTCCCCGCACCACCGCTCGCTGCGCGCCGAGCCGCACCAGCGGGGCATCACTACCTACCCGGTGGCTGCCGAGCGTCGACAGGTACCCGACGGCCTCGAGCAGGTTGGTCTTGCCCTGGCCGTTCGAGCCGAGAAACGTCGTACGGCCAGCCGAAAGCTGCAGATCAAGCTGCGCGTAGCTGCGGAAATCGGTCAATGACAGCGCGGACAGATACACCAGCTGTGACAGGAACGAACGATCAGCGGACGACGTCGGGGAAGGAGTCCGCGGCGGACGCGCCTTCCGGCTTGGCGCCCGGAGCGGTGATGGCGTGACCGCCGAACTGGTTGCGCAGCGCGGCCACCACTTTCATCGCCGGCGAGTCTTCCTGGCGGCTGACGAATCGGGCGAAGAGTGCGGACGAGATGACCGGCATCGGCACCGCATGGTCGATGGCAGCTTCCACGGTCCACCGGCCCTCGCCGGAGTCATCGGCGTAGCCGCGCAGCTTCGACAGCCCGGGGTCGGCCTCCAGAGCGTCGACCAGGAGATCGAGCAGCCACGAGCGGATCACAGTGCCCTGGGTCCAACTCTTGATGACGCCGGTGACGTCCTTGAGCAATCCGGCCGAGGCGAGCAGCTCGTAGCCCTCGGCGTAGGCCTGCATCATCCCGTACTCGATGCCGTTGTGAACCATCTTGGCGAAGTGCCCGGCGCCGACGTCGCCCGCGTGCACGAAGCCCGCATCGCCCTCTGGTTTCAGGGCATCGAAGAACGGCTGGACCGCCGCGATGTGCTCATTGCTGCCCCCCGCCATGAGCGCGTAGCCGTACTCGAGCCCCCAGACTCCACCGGACACGCCGCAATCGACGAAACCGATGCCGTGGTTGACGAGTTCGCCGGCATGACGCTGGTCGTCGGTGTACTTCGAATTGCCCCCGTCGACGATCACATCCCCGGGCTGCAGCAGGCCGCGGAGCTCGTCGATGGTCTGCTGGGTGGGACCGCCGGCAGGGACCATGACCCACACGACCCGCGGGGTCGGCAGCGCCTTCACCAATTCCTCGAGCGAGTCGACATCACGTTCGCCCGGGGCGCGGTCGTAACCGACGACAGTGTGTCCCGCTTGCTTGATCCGCCTGGCCATGTTGCCGCCCATGCGGCCCAGGCCGATGATGCCGATTGTCGCCACCGGTGCTCCTTGAGTTCGTCTGATAGTCCAGTTCCAGTTTCCGTTTGAGTCAGCCGGAAAGGCGCACCGGCATCAGCAAGTAGCGATAGTCCGGACCCGAATCGGCGGACTTGCCGGTGAAGACCGCGGGCTTGCGTGGTGCTTCGACCGGGTCGTCGGTGGCAAATCCGACGTGGACCGAGTCGGAGTCGAGCGCGCCGAGCCCGTCGAGCAGGTATCCCGGATTGAACGCGATCGACAGGCTCGGCCCGTCGTAGCTCGCGCTCAACGCCTCCCGCGCCTGGGCCTCGCCCCCGGCGCCGGCCTCGAGCACCACCTCGCCCGGCGAGAACGTCAGCATGATCGGCGCGGTACGAGCCGCGACGAGCGAGACCCGCCGTGCCGCGTCGACGAGCGGGCTTACCTCCACCTCGGCCGAGAGCGGCGACGTGGGCGGCAGCAGCCGGCGGTAGTCCGGGAACTGCCCGTCGATCAGCCGGGTGGTGCTGTGGCGAGCCCCGCAGGTGAAGCCTGCCAGCGCTTCCCCGGAGGGTCCGCTGCCGATGGCGACGCTCGTCTCGGCGCCCGCGGCCGCCAGCGCCTTGGCGGCGTCGGCGAGGGTGCGGGCCGGGATCAGGGCGGTGCCGGTGACCTCCGGGTCCTCCGGCCGCCAGACCAGTTCCCGGACGGCCAGCCGGTAGCGGTCGGTCGAGGCGAGGGTGAGCTTCTCGCCCGCGATCTCGATGCGCACGCCGGTCAGGACGGGGAGCGTGTCGTCACGTCCGGCCGCGATCGCCACCTGCGATACCGCCGAGGCAAAAGCGCTGCTCCCGAGCCGGCCGGTGACGGCAGGCAGCCCGGGCAGTGCCGGGTAGTCCTCGACCGGCAGCGTCGGCAGGGTGAAACGGCTGCTGCCACAAGTCAGGACGGCGCGAGTGGGCTCGATCTCGAACTCCACCGGAGCGGCGGGCAACGCTCGCACGATCTCCGCCAGCAACCGGCCACTGACCAGCGCCCGGCCCTCCTCGACGACGGACGCGTTGATCTCACCCCAGGCGGCGACCTCGTAGTCGAAGGCAGAGAGCCGAAGGCCGGTGTCACTGGTTTCGAGCAACAGGCCGGCCAGGACTTGCAGCTGCGTGGTCGGTCGGGTCGGGAGCGTGCGAGCTACCCACGACACGGCATCGGTGAGCTCGTCCCGCTCGACGCGAAACCTCATGACAGGACCTCCAGAGCTTGTCCCCAACCCTCTGATGCAGGGTTGTTGTCGTTAATCAATTTCAGAGAACGACGTCGTATTAGGGGGAGTGGACAGTGTGGAAAAGCGTCGTATCCGCAGCTCAAACGGCTCGAGCGGCGGTGGGTTACGTGTGCATCGCCAGTGGGTGATACCAGGGTGTGTTGTGGACGCGGCGAGCGCCGCACCGATCGTCCCCCGTGGATCCACCGGTCGTCCACAGAGGTATCCACAGGCTGTGTACGCAGATCATCTTTAGTGACGTCGCCCACAAACCTGCCCCCAACTCGGGGTGAAACCGCTGTCGCGCTTCGAGCGCTCGCGAGTGTGACGACCACTCAACGGCCCTTCGCCCGGATCCTGGCATGCAGCTCGGTCACCTGGTTGTAGACCTGCCGCTTCTCAGCCATCAAGGCCTCGATCTTGCGGTTGGCATGCATGACGGTGGTGTGGTCGCGGCCACCGAAATGGGCGCCGATCTTGGGCAGCGAAAGGTCCGTCAGCTCTCGGCAGAGGTACATGGCGATCTGGCGGGCCATGACCAGGCTGCGACTGCGCGAGGAGCCGCAGAGGTCGTCCATGGAGACGCCGAAGAACGCTGCCGTCTCGCTCATGACGAGGGCCGGGGTGATGTCGGGGTCGCTGGCGTCAGGGATCAGATCGCGCAACACGGCCTCGGCGAGCTTCTGATCCATCCGGACGGCTTGGAGGCTCGCGAAGGCGGCTACCCGGATCAGGGCACCCTCGAGTTCGCGGATGTTGCGCTCGATATGGGTGGCGATGTAGGTCAGCGTGTCGAGGTCGGCATCGACGCCCGCGGCCGAGGCCTTCTTCAGCAGGATGGCGATGCGGGTCTCGAGATCGGGAGCGCTCACGTCCGTGATCAACCCCCACTCGAACCGGCTGCGTAGCCGGTCTTCCAACGTCGACAGCTGCTTGGGAGGCCGGTCTGAGGTGATGACGATCTGTTTCGAGCTCCCGTGCAGCTCGTTGAACGTGTGGAAGAACTCCTCCTGGGTGCGCTCCTTGTTCTCCAGGAACTGGATGTCGTCGATCAGCAGGATGTCGACGTCGCGGTAGCGCGAGCGGAACTGCTGCTGCTTGTCGTCGCGGATCGCGTTGATGAACTCGTTCGTGAATTCCTCGGAGTTCACGTAGCAGATCCGCAACTCCGGGTGCATCTTCGCGATGTCGTGGGCGATGGCGTGGAGCAGGTGCGTCTTACCGAGGCCGGAATCGCCATAGACGAAGAGCGGGTTGTACGAGCGGCCGGGCGCCTCGGCGACGGCCACGGCGGCCGCGTGCGGAAAGCGGTTGCCGTCACCGATGACGAACGTCTCGAAGGTGTAGCGCTCGTTCAGCTTCGGCGACGGCGCCGGTTCGGCGCGGCCACTGACGGCTGCCAACCGCCGGCGGGCTTCGGTCTGCCCGTTCACGGGCGCGTCCGGGACCACGTCGGGATCCGGGGCCGGGCGGACCACGACCGCGAACGTGATCGTGCGGCCGAGCGCCGCCGACATCCGCGTGATGACGAGCGGACGCAAGCGATTGTCCAGCAATTCCCGGACGATCTCGTTCGGCGCGGAGAAGAGCACCGTCTGCTCGACCATGCCGATCGCGCGGATGCCGCGAATCCAGGCGCGGTCGTGCGCGGACAGCCCCTCCTGCTCAGAGAACTCGTGCTTGGCGGCATCCCAGGCCGCGATGACTTCTGCGTCCTCTGGACCCGTGTCCTCATCCGCCACTATTTGCAACTCCTCGGCATACGGCACGGCCGTCCGTCCAGAGGGGGCAGACCGGTAGGCCAACGTAAATTCCCCCCTGCGGCACTGAAACGACCCAGCATCGACCGCGCCGCCCACTCCACAGCCTTATCCACAGGCTGTGCAAGGCACAGGCGAGCCAGCCCGATTGAAGTCTTGAACGGCGGATGTCTACGTTGGTGAGGGGCCGACGCTAGCAGCGCTCGACCGCTCCCGTCGACGGGTTCGTTCCCACTCGGGAGAGACTCTTTTTGCTTGCTCACGGAGCGTGATTTGCACCCTCCGTCACTCGAAGGTCACCGGGTCATTACGCCAGCTCCGACGTTTGACCCGGTACGCGCCGCCCCGTACCGTCGAGGGTCGGCCGTGCCGCGGCTGTTGTCGTGTTGTTAGGCCGCCGCGCCATCCTGATCCACACCCGGAGTTGACCTTGAGCAAGCGCACGTTTCAGCCCAACAATCGCCGGAGGGCCAAGACGCACGGGTTCCGCTTGCGCATGCGCACCCGGGCCGGGCGAGCCATCCTGACCGCTCGTCGGCGCAAGGGCCGCCACGAGCTTTCCGCCTGACGATCGTGCTGCCGGCCGCAGCCCGCGTGCGCACCCGATACGACCACGCGCTGGTCGCACAGACCGGGTGCCGGGTGCGGCGCGGCTCGCTGGTGCTGTCGATGGTTGTTCCTGCGTCCGTTCCGGCGCCGTCACTCGGTGATGGTGTTGGGCCAGCTCAGGCGCGTGCCGCCGCTATTGCCGGCCGCCGCGTCGGCCCCGCGGTGACACGCAACCGGGTGAAGCGGCGGCTGCGCGAGTTGCTCCGCGAGCGGCTTCCTCAGCTCCCGTCCGGATCGCTCGTCGTGGTCCGTGCTCTCCCGGGAGCGGAGCGGGCTAGTTTCGCTCAGCTCGGCGGATGGCTCGATGCGGGCCTTCGCGGGGGTCTCGCGCGGGCCGGACTCGTCGATGTCTGAGGCCGACGCTGCTCGCCGGCCGCGGGGTGCGGCGCGACTGCTTGCCGCGCTCGTGCGGGGTTACCAGCTCGCCATCAGCCCGTTGCTGCGGCCGAGTTGCCGGTTCGCACCGAGTTGCAGTGAGTACGCCTACGAGTCTCTGGTCGTGCACGGAGCGTTAAGAGGGAGTTGGCTCGCCCTGCGCCGGCTGTTGCGCTGCCACCCGTTCTGCGCGGGCGGTTACGACCCGGTGCCTCCTTCGAGGCGCGCAACCCCCGAAGGCCCCGAGGACGTAGAGACCGGTGCCGCCTCGCCGGTTGCCACCACGACGGTAGAGCCCGCTCTCGTTCCCGCGTTGTCCAGCAAGGAAGCAGGCGAGTGTCCGTGTTAGACCCGCTGTACAACCTCGTGGCGCGCGGGGTGATCGTCTTCCACAACATCCTCTCGCCGATCTTCGGCAAGCACAGCTTCTTTGCGTACGCAATCGCCATCGCGATCATTGTCGTGATCGTCAGGATCCTGATCTTCCCGCTCTTCGTTCGATCGGTACGCGCGCAGCGCACGATGCAGATGCTGCAGCCGCGGATCAAGGAGATCCGCGAGAAGTACAAGAACGACAAGCAGCGCATGAACCAGGAGGTCATGAAGCTGCAGAAGGAGCACGGCAATCCGCTGCTGGGTTGCTTGCCTTTGCTGCTGCAGATCCCGCTGTTCATCTCGCTTTACCACGTCTTCAACGCGGTCGCCCGAACCCCAACGGTCATCGCCTCTGGCCCCAGCAAGGGAATGCTGCTGTTCAAGGGCACGAGCGGCCTGACCGGCGGCGTGTACGACCGCGTCAACAACACGCTGGGGACGGTCGACGCCGCCGGCGTCTTCCATGCCGGCAGCAAGGGCTCTGAGGTCGCCGGCCTGGCCACGGCGAAGTTTGCCGGCATCACGCTGAGCTCGGCACTCACGTCGTCGAAGAAGACGCTCGATCTGTTCGGCGCCAACGGCACCACCGTGAAGATCGTGGCCGCGATCATGATCGTGTTCATGGCCGTGACGGTCTACATCACGCAGCACCAGATCATGTCGCGCGGCGGCCCGGTCGACCCGCAGCAGCAGAAGATCCAGCGTCTCATGCTCTACGGCTCGCCCATCATGCTGGCCGTCTTCGGTCTGCGGTTCCCCATCGCAGTGCTCGTCTACTGGCTCACCACCAACACGTGGAGCATGTGCCAGCAGGTCTTCATCCTGCGCAAGATGCCTCCGGTATTGCCGGGTACGACGGCGGGCGCGGCAACTTCGGGGCGGGCGAGCGCTCCGCGGGCAAGGGTGGCAAGGGTGGCAAGGCCAGCTTGCGCAAGGGTGCGGTACCTGAACCGCCGGCGCCGCCCCCGAAGCTCACCCAGGTACGTCAGACGCCTGCCATCGATCCTCCCTCGAACGCGGCCAAGGCCTCTGAGGAGGAGACGGGAGACAAGGGCAAGCCGGATGCCCCCGCCGACAAGGGGGGGTCCAGCGGTGCGGGTGCCGGCAAGGGCGGCAGCGGGGCGGCTGGGGGTCGGACCGTCAGCGGTGGCGGTGGGCAGTCACGGCAGCAGCCGCGGCGCAACAACCGGCCTGCGGCGAAACCCAAGGGCAAAGGACCACGAAAGGGCGGACGGCGATGAGCAGCACAGACCTGGCCTCCCAGCCGGAAGAAGCGCAGTCAGGCGCAGCCGAGATTGAGGACGTAGCGGCGGATGTCGTTACTAACGAGGGCGATTCCCCCCAAACTGGATCATCTCGTCCTCCTTCTCGTTCGACGGCTAGCGACCTCGTGCAAGAGGGCGACGTCGCGGCGGACTACCTCGAGTCCCTGCTCGACATCCTCGATCTCGACGGCGATCTGGATATGGACGTCGAGGGCGAGCGGGCGGTCGTCGCGATTGTCGGCAAGGGCCTGGGCTCGCTGGTCGGCGACAACGGCGAGACCTTGGAGGCCCTCCAGGAGCTGACCCGCCTGGCGGTCCAGCGCGAGATGGGCGTGCGCAGCCGGCTGATGCTGGACATCGGGGGGTTTCGCGCCAAGCGGCGAGCTGAGCTGGCCGCTCTCGGAGCCGAGGTGGCCGCCCGGGTCGCCGCGAGCGGTGAGCTCGAGCGACTGAAGGCGATGAGCCCGTTCGAGCGCAAGGTCGTTCACGACGCGGTGGCGCAGGTCAGCGGCGTGCACAGCGAGAGCGAAGGCGAAGAGCCGCAGCGTCGCATCGTGGTGCTGCCGGACTGAGCAGCGCCGTTCCACCTCGCGCGTCCGCACTGCCGCCCGACCGCTGGAGGGCAGCGGCTGAGGAGCTCTTCGGGACGGGCCTGGCACTCGCGGTGCGGTACGCCGAGCTGTTGATGACGGACGGCATCGTCCGCGGACTGCTGGGCCCTCGGGAGGCCGATCGCGTCTGGGACCGGCATCTGCTGAACAGCGCGGTGGTCGCTGAGCTCGTCCCGGACGGTGCGTGCGTCATCGACGTGGGCAGTGGGGCCGGCTTGCCCGGCATTCCGCTTGCTCTCGTACGCCCGGCGAGCAGGGTCGTGCTGCTCGAGCCCCTCGCTCGACGGTGTGCCTTTCTCGAAGAAGTTGTCGTCGCCCTGGGTCTCGCTGACCGGGTCACGGTGCTGAGGGGCCGCGCTCCTGACGTTGCTGACGTGAGGGAGCTTCCTTTTTTCGCCGATTACGCGGTCGCTCGGGCTGTCGCACCGCTGGAGCGGCTCGTGTCATGGACGATGCCCTTGGTCCGGTCAGGCGGGCAGTTGCTGGCACTGCGCGGAGAACGCGTCGAACAGGAACTGCTCGAGGCCGGACCCGGGATCACCCGCCACGGCGGCGGAACCCCGGTGGTGATCGAGCTGGGTGAGCACCTGCTGGGAACTCCGGTACGCGTGGTGCGGGTCCCGCGCAGGCAGCAGGAGCAACGGAAGGGCGAGTCGCGTGCCAGGGGTCGACGAAGCGGTTGAAGGCCATGTTTCACGTGAAACAGTCCCCAGGAACGGGTCGGCTGATGTTTCACGTGAAACACCGCCGCCGGGGATAGCCCGCCCGGCCGCCACCCGCATCCTGGCGATTGCCAACCAGAAGGGCGGGGTCGGTAAGACCACCACGGCCGTCAACCTGGCCGCGGCGCTCGCGCTCTACGGCATGCGGGTCCTGTGCATCGACCTGGACCCGCAAGGCAATGCCAGCACCGCCCTCGGGATCGAACCTCCCGCCCGTACCCCGGGTATGTACGAGGTCATCCTCGGCGAGGCGACGCTCGACTCGGTGATCGCACCCTGCCCGCGTGTCCCCGGCCTGATGGTGGCCCCGGCGGCCGTGGACCTGGCAGGTGCCGAGGTGGAGCTTGTGAACGAGGAGGGACGCGAGTTCCGCCTGCGCCGGGCTCTCGAGGCCAGCGAAAGCGAGTTCGACTACGTCCTCATCGATTGCCCGCCGGCGCTGGGCCTGCTGACCATCAACGGGCTGACCGCGGCGCGTGAGGTCATGATCCCCATCCAGTGCGAGTACTACGCGCTGGAAGGGCTCGGCCAGCTGCTGAACAACGTCGAACTCGTCGCCGAACACCTCAACCCGGGACTGCGGGTCAGCACGATCGTGCTCACCATGTACGACAGCCGGCTCCGGCTCGCCGACCAGGTCGTGGAGGAGGTCCGCGAGCACTTCAAGGAGGCCGTGCTCGCGACCCCGATCCCTCGCAGCGTGCGGGTGGCAGAGGCGCCGAGCTACGCCAGCACCGTCGTCACCTACGACCCGGTCTCGCGCGGGGCGCAGGCCTATCTCGCCGCCGCCCGCGAGTTGGGGGCCCAGCCGGCGGTCGTCGACCTCACCGACCCGCCCCCCGACCCGCCCACCCACGTCGACACGACCCACATCAGCGAACCCGTAGGAGGACCGGCATGACGACGCGTACCCGCGGCCTGGGCAGGGGACTGGGTGCGCTGATCGCGCCGACGACCGCGCGTCCGGCGCCGGATCCGGCCGCCATCTCCCTGGCGCCTCCCGTTGCCGCCGCGCCGGGCTCGCCCGTCGTCATCGATCTGGACAGTCCGGCCGGGAGCCCGGAGGGCACCGTGGTCGGCCAGCTGTGCATGCTCGCCGTGAGCCGGATCGCCCCCAACGGGCGGCAGCCCCGGCAGGACTTCGACGAGCAGGCTCTGGAGGAGCTGGCGGCCAGTATCCGCGAGGTCGGCCTGCTGCAGCCGATCGTCGTGCGGGCAGTGGGCGCCGGCGATTACGAGCTCATCATGGGCGAGCGCCGGTGGCGCGCGGCCCAGCTCGCCGAGCTCACCGAGATCCCGGCGATCGTCCGCGAGACCGCCGACGACGCCATGCTGCGCGATGCGCTGCTGGAGAACCTGCACCGCGAGCAGCTCCATGCGCTGGAAGAGGCCGCTGCCTACACCCAGCTGCTGAACGACTTCGGCTGCACCCACGACGAGCTGGCCACGCGGGTCGGCCGCTCCCGTTCGCACATCACCAACACCATCCGGCTGCTGAGCCTGCCGCCCACCGTCCAGCGCCGGGTCGCTGCTGGCGTGCTGACCGCCGGCCACGCGCGGGCACTGCTCGGATTCCCGACAGAGTCGCAGCAGGAGCAGGTGGCCACGCGAATCGTCGCCGAGGGTCTGTCGGTACGTGCCGTCGAGGAGCTTGCTGCTCTGGCCGAGCCCGCGAAGCCGACCCGGCGGCGCCCGGCTCGCACCGCGCCTCCCGGTCTGGAAGACGTCGCGAGCCGGCTGTCGGAGCGGTTCGAGACCCGGGTCAAGGTGGAGATGGGGCGGAGTAAAGGCCGTATAACGGTCGAATTCGCCTCATTCGACGACCTGGAGCGGATCGTGACCGCGATGGCGCCGGCGCCGCCCAGCTGGGCCTGACGCCGGGCGGTCCGTCAGCTGCCGGGATGCCGCGGGCGGGCCATCGCCGCCTGCAGGAGATCCCGGCAGAGCACGCCGAGGTCCATACCCGCAGCGTGCACGGCGAGCGGCACCAGGCTGGTCTCCGTCATCCCCGGTGAGACGTTGACCTCGAGGAAGTGCACGCCGCCCTGTGCATCGACGATGCAGTCGGTACGGCTGAGGTCGGCCAGCCCGAGCACCTGGTGGGCCACGACGGCGAGCCGGGCCGCTTCCTTTGCGGCCTCGTCACTGACCCGCGCGGGCACGTAGAACTCCGTCGAACCGGCCGTGTAGCGCGCCGCATAGTCATAAGGGCCACCCAGCGCGTCGATCTCGACGGCCGGTAGCGCCTGCGGCCCGTCATCGGCGTCGATCACGGCGACGGTGAGCTCGGTCCCGACGACGAAGCGCTCGATCAGCGCGGTGTCGGCATAGCCGAAGCTCGCGACGAGCGCGCCGGGCAGGTCACCGGGCTCGTGGACGATGGAGGCGCCGAGCGCCGACCCCCCGGCGGCTGGCTTCACCATCAGCGGCAGGCCCAGCCGCTCCACGAGCTGAGCGATGACGTTCGAAGCGCCCAGCTCCCGGAAGGTGGCGTGCGGCAGGGCCAGCCAGGGCGGGGTGGTCATCCCGGCGCCGGCGATCAGCGACTTGGCAGTCGGCTTGTCGAACGCGAGCCGGCAGGCATGGGCCGACGAACCGGCGTACGCGACTCCCATCAGGTCGAGCACCCCGCGAAGGGCTCCGTCTTCGCCCGGCCCGCCATGCAAAGCGATGAAGACCGCGTCCGGTGTCTCGGAGATCAGCCGCGGCAGCAGTTGCGCGTCGGCGTCGAGCAGGACGGCTTCGATCCCGACCCCGCGCAACGCGTCGGCCACCCGGCGGCCGCTGCGCAGCGAGACGTCACGCTCCACCGACAGGCCGCCGGCCAGCACGAACGCTCTCTCGAGTTCGGTCATGCGAGCTCCGGGGTGGGACCGTCGGACGGGCTCGCGACGCCACGGGGACGGACCGGGCCGAACGTCTCGAGCAGCTCCAGCTCTTCGGCCAGCACGCCAGCGAGCCGGCGCACGCCTTCGCGGATGCGATCGGGCGGTGGGAAGCAGTACGAGAGCCGAAGGTTGCGCCGGCCGTTGCCGTCCGCGTAGAACGCGATTCCCGGGACGTACGCCACCCGCGCGGCGACGGCGCGGGCCTGCATCGCCTTGGCGTCCAGCCCCTCGGGCAGGGTGAGCCAGACGTAGAAACCGCCAGAGGGCACGGTCCAGGTGCAGCTCGCGGGCAAGGCGGTGCCGAGCGCGTCGAGCAGCGCGTCGCGTCGTTCGCGGTAGATCTCGCGGAAGGTCTTGACCTGCTCCAGCCAGGGCTGGGTGGCCAGGTAGCGCGAGATCGCCATTTGATTGAACGTGGGCGGGCACAGGATCTGCGCCTCGCTGGCGAGCACCAGCTTCTCGCGAACCCCGTGCGGCGCAAGCACCCATCCGATGCGCAGCCCCGGCGCGATCGTCTTGCTGAAGGTGCCCAGGTAGAGCACCCGATCGGCGCCATCGGCCCGCATGGCCCGGAAGGGCTCGCTGTCGAAACCGAGGAGCCCGTACGGGTCATCCTCGACCACCAGCAGGTCGGCCTCTTCGGCGATCGCCAGGATCTCCAGGCGGCGCGCCTCGCTCAGCGAGACACCGGCCGGGTTCTGGTAGTTGGGGATGACGTACAGGAACTTGACTTTCTTGCCCGCTTTTGTGCAGTAGGCGATGGTCTCGCGGAGTGCGGACGGGATCAGGCCGTCCTCGTCCATCGCGACGTGCAGCACCTCCGCTTGCGCAGAGGCAAACGTGCCGAGCGCGCCGACGTAGCTCGGCGCCTCGGCGATCACGACATCGCCGGGATCCAGGAACGTCCGGGAGATCAGGTCAAGGGCCTGCTGGCTGCCGACGGTCACCACGACGTCGTCCGGCGAACCGGTGATACCCACCAGCGACATGACGTCGCAGATCTGCTCGCGTAACCGCGGATCGCCCTGCCCCGTGCTGTAGTTCAGCGCGACGGCGCCCTGGTCGGCGACCAGTTGATCGAGCAGCGCGCCGACGGCGTCGAGCGGCAGGGCAGCGGTGTACGGCGAGCCGCCGGCGAGGCTCACAACTTCTGGGCGGCTCGCGACGGCAAAGAGAGCTCGGATCTCCGAAGCGGTCATGCCCCGGGTGCGGAGCGCGTAACGACCGGTATACGGGTCGAGCGAGGTCGCCGACATGTGTTCCAAGGTAACCGAGTCCCTGCTCTATCCTGAGCTTTCGTGGGCGCACGCAGCAGGTCCGGCCGGTCGGCGTTCCCGCGCTGGGCGGCGCTCTTCGTGGCGGGTTTCGTGATCGGCATGGCGTCCGCCCTGCTGTCACCGGTGCGCGCTGGACAGGTGGGCCGATGAGCCGCCGGGTCGCGAACGTCACCCTCGACAACCTCGATGACCTGCCGGTTCGGTGCCGGCGCTGCGTGTTTTGGGAGCTGGATCCGGTCTCGCGTTCGCGCGCCGAGGAGTCCGGCGACGCGGCCTTCGAGAAGGAGGCCTGGGTGTCGGCGACCCTGCTGGATTGGGGGTCGTGCGGCAAGGTCGTCTACGTCGACAGCGTGCCCGCGGGATTCGCGCTCTTCGCGCCCCCCGCGTACATCCCCCGCGCGGTCGCCTTCCCGACCAGCCCGGTCAGCGCCGATGCGGTGCTGCTGATGACTGGCCAGATCGTCGAGGAGTTCACCGGTCAGGGGCTCGGACGCGTGCTGCTCCAGAGCGTTGCGAAGGATTTGCTCCGGCGCGGGGTGCGGGCCATCGAGGCGTTCGGCGACGCGCAAGGAAAGGCCGGTCACTGCCTGCTCCCGGCAGACTACTTGCGGGCCGTCGGCTTCAAGACCGTGCGGGCGCATCACCGCTGGCCGCGGCTGCGCCTCGAGCTCAAGAGCGTCGTCACGTGGCGCGAGGACGTCGAGGTGGCGCTGGAGCGGCTGCTCGGTTCGATGACGCCCGAGATCCTGCGCCCGGTGGGTCAGCGGGCGTAACGCAGCGCCGCCGACCGCGGCTGAAGCAGCGCGTCGGGCAGCCGGAAGCTGCCGGTGGGCGGGTCGAGCTCGGCCGGCAGGAAGATCCGCTGCACCGCGGCGAGCACGGCCTCGGCGACGACGGCGCGAAACTCCCGTGACGCGAGCGCCGACTTGTCGTGGGGGTTGGTCAGGTAGCCGAGTTCGAGGCGGACGGCGGGCATGCGGGTGGCGCGCAGCAGCGGCCAGCTCTTGGGATGGCTCCGGCAGTCCAGCAGGTCGGTGCGGGCCACAACCTCGCGCTGGATCAGGTCGGCGAAGCGTTCGCCGACGACCGACGACGTGCGCCAGGTGCCGAAGTAGTAGCTCGCGACCCCGTGCGGCACCGAGGATGCGTGGCCATCGCAGTGCAGGCTGACCAGCAGATCGGCGTTCGTGGTGTTGGCGAACTTCGCGCGCTGGTTCTCATCGGGGTTCTCGTCGTGGCGGTGGGTCAGGAAAGCGTTCACCCCGACCGCCATGAGCCGGCCCTCCAGCTGCGCGGCGAGGTCGGCGACGACGTCGCGCTCGGTGAGACCCCCGATGGTCCAGCCCGTGTCGCTGCCACCGTGGCCCGGATCGAGGACGACCGTCTTCCCCGCCAGCGACGGCCCGGCACCTCGGAGCTTCTCGGACTCGCGCAGCTCGTACGGACGCCCTCCGACCACGGTGCGCTGGAGCCGTTCGAGCTCACGCAGGGTCATCGGGCCACAGCAGCCGTCGTTCACCAGCCCGCGGTTGTGCTGGAACTCGCGCAGGGCGGTCTCGGTGCGCTCGCCGTAGATCCCGTCGCACCGGCCGACGTCGAAGCCCATGTCAGCCAGCCGCGACTGCAGCTCGAGAACGTCGTCGCCGGCGAAAGGGTGGCTGATACTGCGGTAGAGGAACCGCTTGCCGAGCTGCTGGCGCGCCTCTTGCATGGACTCCAGCGTGTCGGGCCCGACGATCCCGTCGACGACCAACCCGCGCGACTGCTGCAGGCGCCGGACAGCTTCGTCCACATCATCGTCGAACGCGTCAGCAGCGCCCGCCGCGACCGGCTCGAGGACCCCGAGTTCGATCAGCTGCAGGCGCAGGTGCTGGACAGCAGGCCCGGTGGACCCGCGGCGAAAGAGTGGCACGGTTATCGGCGAAGTCCCGCCCCTGTAAGCGCCAGTGCGGCGAACGGTCGGCGAACGGTGGCAACGAGCGTCACTGAACAAGTGTCAGCTTAGCTACCGACACCCGCCCCCGCGGGTGGGGCTTAGACGAAGCCTTCGAGATCACGCAGCAGCGCGGCCTTCGGCTTCGCACCGACGATGCTCTTGGCCACCTCGCCGCCGACGAAGACGGACATCGTCGGGATCGACATGATGCCGTACTTGCGCGCGACCTCGGGGTTCTCGTCGATGTTGAGCTTGACGATGCGCAGCTTGCCGGCGTGCTCGGCGGCGATCTCCTCGAGCACGGGGCCAACCATCTTGCACGGCCCGCACCATTCGGCCCAGAAGTCGACCAGCACAGGCAGGTCGCTCTTGAGTACCTCGGCGTTGAACGTGTCATCCGTCACGGGCTGGGTGCTGCCCATTGGGGGTCCTCCTGAATTGTTGGGTGCCGGGTGGGCGGGGCTACGTGGTGAGACGTGCGGAAGGTGCCGGTCAGCGAGCTGAGGCGAGGCTCTCGACGGTCTCACTGGTCGGCGCAGCGGGCGGCGCGGGAGCCTCCGGCGCCTGGTCGTGACGATCCTCCTGGTCGGCGATGTAGCGCTCGGCGTCCAGGGCGGCCGCGCATCCGGTGCCGGCCGCGGTGATCGCCTGCCGGTAGGTGTGGTCGACCACGTCTCCTGCGGCGAACACACCCGGAAGGTTGGTCACGGTCGTGGGCGACGCGACGGTGATGTAGCCCTCGTCGTCCATGTCGATCTGCCCGGTGAACAGGTCTGAACGGGGATCGTGGCCGATCGCCACGAACAGTCCGGTCACCGGAAGGTCGGTCTGCTCGCCGGTGTTGACGTCGCGCACCCGCAGGCCGGTCATCGACGTCTCGCCGAGGACCTCCTCGATCGTGGCGTTCCACAGGAATTTGATCTTCTCGTTGGAGAAGGCGCGCTCCTGCATGATCGCGCTGGCACGCAGCGCGTCACGCCGGTGGACGATCGTGACGCTGCGGGCGAAGCGGGTGAGGAACGTGGCCTCCTCCATCGCGGAGTCACCGCCGCCGGCGACCGCGATGTCCTGGTCACGGAAGAAGAAGCCGTCACAGGTGGCACAGGCCGAGACGCCGTGGGCGAGCAGCCGCTCTTCGCCGGGAACGCCGAGCTTGCGCCACTGGGATCCGGTCGACACGATCACCGTGCGCGCGAGCACCGTTTTCTCGTGCGTACGTATGACCTTCGGATCGGCCTTCAGGTCAACCTCGATCACGTCGTCGGCTACCAGCTCGGCGCCGAAGCGCTCCGCCTGCTGGCGCATGGCCTCCATGAGTTCGGGGCCCTGCACGCCATCGGCAAAACCGGGGAAGTTCTCCACCTCGGTCGTCTGCATCAGGGCACCGCCAGCGGTCACCGCGCCCTCGAAGACGAGGGGACGAAGGTTGGCCCGCGCGGTGTAGACGGCGGCCGTATATCCGGCCGGGCCCGAGCCGATGACCACGACGTCGCGGACGTCGCTCTCCTGGCGCTCGGTGCCGCTGGTGTCAGCACCCGGCTTCATGGCGCTCTCGCTCACGTCGTCTCCGAATTCTCGGCCTTTCGGCATCTGGTTGATCCCTATCGGCCGGTGTGTGCCCGGGGTCTAGAACGGATGGTAAGAGGCCGGCATTCCCTTGGCCCGCGCGGCGGCGCGGCAGGCGCGGGACCAGCTCAGCCGTAGAACCTCATCTCGGCCAGGGCCGCCGAATACCGGGGCCCTGCAGGGGTGTCCTGGCGCGGAAGCTCGGTGAGCCAGATCAGCCAGTAGCGGTAGGCGCCCGCCCGCGGGCTGAGCACCTGCGAGATCCCTGGCGAGGGGCCGGAGGTCGCCGCCACGGTGTAGGCATCCAGCGAGGCGGCGTCGACGGTGGAGTAGCGCAGTTCGACATGCACTCCCTTCTGCTGAAAGAGCAGCCTGACCTGGGAGACGGCCACCGGCTTGCCGAGGTCGACCTTGAGGCCGACGCCGGACTTGCCGATCCCGCCCCACTGGCTGCCGATGTAGATCTCGGTGGACCAGGCGGTCCCGATGTTGTTGTCGTATGCGAACTGGACTCCGCCCGGGTCTTCGGCCCCATCCCCGGGTGAGGGGTCGAAGTCGACGACCGACGCGAGAGGAAGCACCGACCCCGTCGGTGTGGCCGAGGCGCTGGATCCCACCGGGGGCGCCCCACCGGAATGGCCGGGGATCTTGCCGACGGCGACCCCCACGAGCCACGCCGCGAGGGCCAGCACGACGAGCAGCGTGACCGGTAGCACCCGCCGGCGGATGGTGCGCTGGCGGGCTGCCGTCTCCCGTGCCAGGCGCTCCGCCTGTGCTGCCTTCGCCGTCTGACCTGCGGGAGTGTACGCCTCGGGATCGTCGTCGAGAGCAGGCTGGGAGCCGGTCGGCAGCATGGCGACGATCGTTTGCAGCGCATCGACCATCTCCGGTGCCGTCGGTCGGGGACGGCCCGGCGCGGGCGGGTGGGCCTCGTCGGCGGTTGCCTGCTCGGGATGCGGGCCGGCGGCCGCGCCCAGGGCGGCCATGGCCAGCGCGTCGAGCTCGCGGGGCACGCCGGCGCGCATCTGGCGGGGAGAGCGACACGCGCCGTTGCTGTCTCGCTCCGCCGCAGGCAGGCCGCGGCCGGCGCCCAGCGGCCAGCGGCCCGTCAAGCTCGCGTACAGCAACGCCCCGAGCCCGATGACGTCACGCTTCTGGCGCTCGGCGGGTGGATACTCGCCCAGGGCAGCGCGCATCTCCAGGTCGAGCACCTTCACCAAGCCGTGCGACGTGATGACGACATCGCCTGGATGCAGGTCGCCATGCGTGACTCCGAAGGCGTGCGCGGCCGCGACCACCTTGGCCACCGAGAGCAGCACGGTCGCGGCCCGCTCGGGAAGCAGGGGGCCGTCGCGCAGCAGGTCGAGCAGCGAGATGCCGAGCACCCACTCGCTCACCACGTAGGCCAGCTGCATCCCGTCGGCATTGGTGGTCGTGGCGTCGTAGGTGGAGGCGGCGCTGTTGTGGATGAGCTGGCCCGAGCGCCGGGCCGCGGCAAGCAGTTGGTCGATGCTTTCCAGGGCGGACGGCAATCCGGTGTTGATGATCAGCCGGATGGCGACCGGACGGGCCAGTACCTGGTCCTCGCCTTGCCACAGCTGCACGTCGCCGCGGGCGCTGATATGGCGCCTGAGCTGGTAGCGGCCGTCGAGCAGGACTCCTGGATGCAGCGTGGTACGCACCGGAGCCATCCGCGGGGCGGCCGTCAGCTCCTCGGTGGCGGGAACGGCCGTCAGGTTGGGATCGGTGGCAGCGGGCTCACGATCGGTGCGCACGCCAGCGGGTCTGCTGTCCGGCACCGTCCCTCCGCCCTGCCCACGTAACGGCCGCTTCGGTCTGCTGCTCCTTCACGCGCTCAAGCGGCGGCGACACGGCCGGGAGCGCCTCGCTGTCGTTGGCGAGTCTACGGAGCGCTGTCACCGACGTCGGGTAGCGCGCCGAGCGAGCGCCTGTCAATCCTGCGGGGTAGCAAACCTTAGGACGGAGAGGCGGCGGATCCCGATTCGGTCACGACGGCCCAGCCCTTGGTCTGTGACAGCAGGTGCAGCAGCAGCGAGTGCGCTGTCTTGCGCACTTCCAGTTTCACGTTGCCATTCGCCGCGAAATGGATCGACCCGGGGACGATGGTCTCGCCTTTGGGCAGCGTTGCGGCCGCGGCCGCGGCCGCCGGACCTGGCAGACGGTTGTTCTGGTACGCGGTAGCCGCGGCTTGAGCGGCCGTCTGGGCGTCGTCGCTGGCCGAGAAGTGGGTAGCCACGACCGAAATGCCGTCGAACGCGAAGACCGCTAGTACGGCGAAGATCAAGGCCAGGCGAGCGAACCAGCTCGTGACCATTGCCGCGCACCTGCCATATTCCGTCGGTCGGGCGCCGACTGTGCTCCAGGTCATCGGCAGGACCCCGGCTCAGGTTGAGCGCAATGATCTGTACCCAGGCCCGTATGGCCCCCGTTTAGCCAGGTCAGCGCCGGAAGCGTCCGCCGATGAGCGACGCCACAGCCCGCAATTCGTCGGTCATCCGCCAGGCGGCGGCGAGGTAGAAGGCGCCTCCGACGAGCGCCCCGGCCGCCACCCCGAGCAGGCTGCCGGCCACTCCGTGCCCTACCGCAGACCGGAGCGCGCTTGCGATGGCGTACGCGATGCCCGCCGCGATCGCGCCGGCGACCGCTGATCGCGTGACGGTTCGCCCGATACGGGGTCCGTCAAGCCCATGCAACCGCCGTCCGAGCAACCGGAAGCAGATGGCCGCCCCGACGGCGTATGAGAGGGCGAAGGACAGGGCAAGAGCGACGGCCCGCTCGCGTCCCGGGAGGACGTTGGCCAGCAGCAGTCCGCTGGCGATGTTCACGCCCGCGACGGCGCACATGACGAAGGCCGGGGTGCGGCTGTCGGCCATCGCGTAGAAGGCCCTCAGTTGCAGCTGAAACGCGCTGAACGGGATCACGGCCGCGGCGAAGGCGGCGAGGGCGGCACCGATGCGGCTGGCGTCGGCGACGCTCGTCGCATGGTGGGCGAACAGGGTGATGGCGAGCGGACGCGCAAGCGCGAAGAGGCCGAGGGCTGCCGGCACCAGCACCACAGCGGACATGCGCAGCCCCAGCGAGAGGTCGGTGCGCACCAGATCGAGCCGATCGTCAGCCGCGTGCGAGCTCATTCTCGGCAGCAGGGCCGTGATCAGCGAGACCGCGACGATCGCGTGCGGGAGCTGAAAGAGCTGATAGGCATTGGAGTAGGTGGTGAACGCGACCGGACCGGTGGCCAGTCGGGTGACCACGAAGTAGCTGAGCTGGCTGGCCGCGACGTAGACGAGTACCCAACCGCCGAGCCGCATCGCCTGGCGCAGGCCGGGGTGGCGCAGATCGAGGCGGGGCCGGTAGCGAAAACCGCTGGCACGTAAGGAAGGCAGCAGTGCGACCGTCATCGCTACCACACCCAAAGTGGTGCCCGCGCCGAGTACCCAGATCTGGGTCGTGGTCAGCCCGGCGAGCGTCGGGGGGCGTGGCCCGGGCAGGAAGATGAAGACGATCGCGACCGCGATCACCACGAGGTTGTTCAGGACAGGGGTCACCATCGGAGCCCCGAAACGCCCGCGGATATTGAGGATTGCGCCGATGGTCGCGCCGACGCCGTAGAAGACGATCTGCGGCAGGAACCACCGCATGAAGGTCGTCGCGAGCGAGACTTCGGCCGAGTTCGCCAGGTAGATCCGCGCGATGAGGGGCGCGATGAGGATGCCGATGACCGCGAAGACGGCGAGGCCCAGCCCGACCACGGTGAGCAGCGAGCTGGCGAAGCGGTCGCCGCCGTCCTCGTCCTCCTTGCTGGCCCGTACGAGTACCGGGACGACGACGCTGGTGAGCACCCCGCCCAGCAGCAGGTCGTAAATGATGTTGGGGGTGGTGTTGGCGACGTTGTAGGCGTCGCCGACGGAGTGCACGCCGATCGCGGCGGTGATCGCGATCGTGCGCAGGAAGCCCGTCCCCCGCGAGGCGACGGTGCCGAGCGCCATCACCCCGGTCGCGCGTCCGAGCCGGGTGGTGCTAGCGGCAGGCCCGGTCACGGGTCACTCGCCGGTGCAGGTGGCGCCTGTCCGGTCCTTCGGGAGCGGCGGATCAGGCCGCGGACCGCGCGGAACAAAACCGCGAGGCCGAGTATGGAGAGCGCGACGATGGTGAAGGCGGTGGCGACCACGCCGTAGGTTGTCGAACGCACCAGCACCTGCACGGGAGTGCCCAGCGGCCGGCCGTCCGTGGTGTAGAGCGTCAGGCGTACCGGGAACGTGCCGGCGTTAGCGGCCTTGACCTCGACCTCCACCTGGACCTTCTGCCCCGCCCGCACCGTGCGCTTGATGATCGTGTCGGAGCTGACCCGGGAGCGATCGAGCGAGGTCAGCACCAAGGACACGTCGACGGCGGCGCCGAGGTCGTTCTCCAGGGTCACCGGGACCTTTCCGGAGTGGCTGGTCAGCGTGACCTGCGGGCTCGCCACCACCTTCACCTGCTGCGCCACGCTGGTGAGCGCTATCTCGGCGCTGTTGCGAAACGGGAACGCGCCGTTCGGGTCGGAGCGCCAGCGACGGGAGACGGCGGCGAGCGCCGCGTCACGGATCGGCTGCAAGATGCTGTCCGGCGATTGGGGTTCCGCCTTGCCGGCCGGCTGCGGATTGCTGAACAGGCCGGTGGTGTTCGCTGTGATCTTCAGACTCGACCGCACGAGCGCCGAGGGGAGCTCGTCGGCGCGCGCATCGTCCGGGTACTGCAGGCCGGCCCGGGGCTCGGTCGGCGAGTCCAGCAGGCTGCTGACCGACGTCTGCGACAGCCACGACAGGTGCGAGGTATCAGCCAGCAGCCGACTGAGCCAGGCAACGGATGGACTCCAGCCGTCCGGCGCCTTGATCAGCAGCGGCCTCGCGCTGGACGCGGCCGCACCCTTGCCCGGCGACGCCGTCACGCCGTCCTCGATGTGCGCCTCGGCCAGCTCGGCGATCACTTCTTGCTCGGCCATCCGGGGCGTCGTGCCCGCGGGGACGCCGGCCGTCACCAGGCGGCTCAGCACATCGTCGGCGAGCAGCAGCTGTGTCGGCGTGCTCGATGATTTCGCTGAGGCACTGGGGTTGTCGCCGGTCGAGGGGACCGCGTCGGCGGACAGGACGAGGGCGCTCGCCTTCGCCGCCGTTCGGTAGTACCGCGCGCCCGCCGCGTCGACGAGACCGTCGGGCGGTACCGCGATATCCGACGTGACGCTCGTGGTGGTGTGCAGCAGCCCGAGCTTCAGCACGTCGTCGCCGCGTTTGCGGGCAGCGTCGGCCAGGCTGCGGCCTCCGTTGTGCAGGAGCGCCTCGACGTCGACATCGTCGTAGGGCAAAGGGATCACGTTGAGGTTGGAGCTCGCGCGCAGCTCGGTCAGCCAGTCCTTCGCGGCGGAGTTCGCGGGCTCGAGCCGGCCGGTGGTCTTGCCGGGCACCGAGACGACGTACCGGCCGTTGGCGGCGAGGCTGAGCGTCCGGATGAGTGCCGGGTCCAGGGTGACGGACGCCGACGATGCCGATTGCAGGGCGTCGAGCAGCTGCTTCAAGCGGCCGCCGTCGGCCACCGAGGCGGTCAGCGCGCTGCTGGTGAAATTGCCGTCGGCCAGCAGCGTGGGGTCGGCCGTCAGCGGGATCAACCAGGCGAGCGGCGTAGCGGGAGCGGCGGCGGCAGTAGGGATGTATGGCAGGAAGGTGCTGGCCGTGGCGAGGTCGCGATCGATGCCGTCCTGGAACCCGGTCGCCGTCACCTGCATCGGGTAGACCCCGGCTGACTGCAGCAGGCCTCTGGAGCGAAGATCGCTGATCTTGAACGACAGCGAGAAGGTGAGGGCGTGACCCGGGTTGAGCTTGCCGTCAGCGAGCAGGATCGGGTCGGGAACCAGCGGCTGCGGAACCGGAACGACGCGGAGGTCGTTTAACTTGGAGCGGCTCGGCAACGCCGAACCCATGTGCAGGGCGGCGTGAACCGCGGTGAGTCCTGGTGCGCTGCGATCGACGACGCGGCCGGTGATCTTCAGGGTGTCCTTCGGCCCGGGCGAGAGCGGGGTGATCGAGTCGATGAGAACGCTGACGGCGGGGGCCGCGGCAGCGGTTTCGCGCGCGGGTGGCAGGGTCGCCGCCGATGCCGGCGAAGTGGTGGCAACCAGGAGCAGCCCCACCACCAGGAGGATCGTCAGCCGTACGACCCGCAGCGCAATCGGCCGGCCGCTAAGCAATGTCTGCCAGTAGCGCGGGCACGTCCTCGATCAGCCGGCGCTCGTCCTCGTAGGCGAGCTTGGCTTCGAGCTCCCCGAGGGGCACCCAGGCCACTTCGGTGACCTCGACATCGGCGTCGGACAGTTCACCGCTTTCGGCCAGCAGCAGGTAATGGTGAACGGTCTTGTGCACCCGCTTGCCGCCCGCGACGAACCAGAAGTCGATCACGCCGAGAGGGGCGATGACGCGGCCGAGGATCCCGGTCTCCTCCGACACCTCGCGCACCGCGGTGTCAGCCGGGGTCTCGCCTTCCTCGACGTGGCCCTTCGGGAGCGACCAGAGCAGCCGCCCGCGCCGGTCGAGCCGCCCGATCAGGGCAGCCTGCGCCCCAGGCGCGCGCCGGTCGACGATGAGACCGCCCGCGGACGTCTCTTCGACGCGGTTCAACCGGCGCCGCCCTGGCTTGGGCGACGGACGAGGCATGAGCGGATCGTACGAGGCCAGGGTCACAGCGTGGTGACGGCTCACCGCGATCGCGCTGCGCAGGCTAGGCTCGTGAACTCGTGCCCCGCTTTGCGCTTGACGACCCCGACGACCCCGCTGCGCGGGCGATCAGCAACCTGCTGACCGTGCCGGCGGCGGCCGATGAGCTGGGCGCCCTGTTCGCCGCGGCCGGTCATCAGCTGTATCTCGTCGGGGGCTCGGTACGCGACGCCCTGCTCGGCGTTCCGGCCGGCACCGGCGACCTGGATTTCGCCACCGATGCCCGCCCTGAGCAGGTGCTGGAGATCGCCAAGGGCTGGGCCGATTCGACCTGGGAGATCGGGATCGCGTTCGGCACCGTGGGCCTGCAGCGCCGGGGCGTGCGCTTCGAGGTCACCACCTATCGCAGCGAGGCGTACGACCGTACGAGCCGCAATCCCGAGGTGTCGTACGGCGATTCGCTCGATGACGACCTGGCCCGCCGCGACTTCACCATCAATGCGATGGCGGTCTCGGTGCCCCAGCATGTCTTCGTCGACCTGTTCGGCGGGCTCGCCGATCTCGGGGCGAAGGTGCTGCGTACCCCGGGATCCCCGGAGGACTCGTTCGACGACGACCCGCTGCGGATCCTGCGTGCCGCCCGCTTTGTCGCCGCGCTGGGGCTGCGGCCCGATCCGGCTCTCGTCGAGGCCATGCGAAGCCGCGTGGAGCGGCTGTCGATCGTGGCGGTCGAGCGTATCCGCGACGAGTTCAGCAAGCTGATGCTCGCGCCGGACCCGGGCACCGGTCTCTCGCTGATGACCGACACCGGCATCGCTGACATCGTCCTGCCGGAGTTGCCGGCGCTGCGCATGGAGATCGACGAGCACCACCAGCACAAGGACGTGTACGTCCACACGCTCACCGTGCTGGACAATGTGCGCGCCCTCGAGGGTCGGCTCGGCGGGCCCGATCTCGCCACCCGGATGGCGGCGCTGCTGCACGACATCGGCAAGCCCCTGACGCGCAAGCATCCACGTCCGGGTGCGGTGACCTTTCACCACCACGAGGTCGTCGGGGCGTCGATGACCCGGCGCCGGCTGGCGGCGTTGCGCTACCCCAAGTCGTTCGTCGACGAGGTCGCCAAGCTGGTGGAGCTGCACCTGCGCTTCCACGGTTTCGGCCGGGGTGAGTGGAGTGATGCGGCGGTGCGGCGCTACGCCACCGACGCCGGCCCGCTGCTGGAGCGGCTGCACGTGCTCGTCCGTTCGGACTGCACGACGCGCAACAAGCGCAAGGCCGCCGCGCTCTCGTACTCCTACGACCGGCTTGAGGAGCGCATCGCCGCCCTGCGTCAGCAGGAGGAGCTCGATCGCATCCGCCCCGATCTCAACGGCAACGAGATCGGCCAGGTGCTCGGGGTCCCGCCCGGTCCGGTGATCGGCCGCGCCTACAAGTTCCTGCTGGACGTGCGGATGAACGAGGGGCCGCTCGATCCGGAGCAAGCCCGCAAGCGGCTTCGCGAGTGGGCGCGCGAGCAGGGGCTCGTGGCTGACCATTCCGCTGGAGGCGGACAGGACGGTTCCCGCGCGTGAAGCGGGAGTGAAGGTGGCGTGAAGCTGGAGTGAAATAGACCACGCTCTCGTATAGTTGTAGTCAGCAAGCAACTGACCGATACTGGCGTGGTGGATGAAGAGCTGCGCCTGGAAGTCGCGCTGTTCGCGGCAGTGCGCCGGCTCGCCAAGGCCAGCGGGGAAGCCCCGAAAGGGTTGGACCGCGGGGGCTACTGGGTGCTGGCCAAGCTCGCCAGCCTCGCCCCGATCCGGCTGTCCGACCTGGCGATAGCGCTCGAGCTGGACCCCTCGACGGTGAGCCGCCACATCAAGGCCCTGTGGCACGCCGGTCTTGTCGGCCGCGAGAGCGACCCGGACGATCGCCGGGCCGCGCTGCTCACGCCGACCGACGCGGGGCGTCAGGCCCTCGAGGCCTCGCGCGCGCTGCGCCTGCAGGCGCTCGCCGATTCGATGGGCGGCTGGCCGGAAGCCGACCGCACCCTGCTGGTGGAGCTGCTCGAGCGGCTGGTGGCCGATGGTGAGGGCGTTGGCGCCGAGGCGGCCCTCCGGGGCGGCTTGGTGGTCTCATGACGATGCTTTCGAGCAGGCCTTCGCGGAAAGCCTCCCGGGACGTCACGCCGCCGCCGGAGCAGCAGCCCGAGCCTGCGGATTCCGACGCGATCCCGCTGGGGTACTCGCACCGGCAGATCCTGATCATCATGTCCGGGCTGATGCTCGGGATGTTCCTGGCGACGCTCGACCAGACGATCGTCAGCACGGCCCTGCCGACCATTGTCGGCGAGTTCCACCGCCAGGATCTGCTGTCCTGGGTGGTGACGGTCTACCTGCTGACCTCGACCGTCAGCACGCCGCTGTACGGCAAGGCCAGCGACCTGTACGGACGCAAGCGCGTGCTGCAGCTGTCGATCTGCATCTTCTTGCTGGGTAGCGCGCTGTGCGGGCTGGCCCAGAACATGAATCAGCTCATCGGCTTCCGCGCCCTGCAGGGAATCGGGGCGGGTGGCCTGATGTCGCTCGCCCTCGCGGTGATCGCCGACATCATTCCTCCCCGCGAGCGGGGGCGCTACCAGGGCTACTTCAGCGTGGTCTTCGTCTCCTCGAGCATCATCGGGCCGCTGCTCGGCGGCTTCCTGGTGGACAGCGCTTCCTGGCGGTGGGTGTTCTACGTGAACCTGCCGCTCGGTCTGGTCGCCCTCGTGGTGATCAACCGGGTGCTGCACCTGCCGTTCGCCTCCCGCCAGGTGAAGATCGACTGGGCGGGCGCGGGCCTGCTGGTCGCGGGCGTGAGCGTGATCCTGGTGGGCACCCAAACCGGCGGGAGGGACTTCGGCTGGACCTCACCGACACTGCTCGGGCTCTTCGGTGCCGGGGCGCTGCTCATCGTCGCCTTCGTCATTCGCGAGCGGGTCGCGGCCGAGCCGATCCTGCCCTTGCGGTTGCTGCACAACGACACCTTCCGGAGCACGTCGGCCATTGGCTTTCTCACCGGCGGCGTCATGTTCGGCGTGATCATCTTCTTGCCGCAGTACCTGCAGGTCGTGCGAGGCACTTCGGCGACGGCGAGTGGCCTGATGATGCTGCCGGTGCTGTCCGGAGTGCTGCTCACCTCGATCGTCTCCGGCCGGCTGATCTCCCGCTGGGGCCGTTACAAAGGCTTCGTCGTGGCCGGCACGATCATCGCCACCGCCGGGCTGGTGCTGCTGGCCCAGCTCGGGCCGCACACCTCGCTCGTCGTGCTCGGGAGCTGGATGTTCATCACCGGCGCCGGCATGGGACTGCTGATGCAGACGCTGGTCATGGCCACCCAGAGCGCGGTGGAGACGCGTGACCTCGGGATCGCCACCTCGTCGGTCATGTTCTTCCGCACGATGGGGGGCGCGGTCTGCGCGTCGGCCTTCGGGGCGTTGCTCACCAACAGGCTGGCAGCCGGGCTCGCTCATCACCTGCCGCCAGCGGTTGCTCATACCGTCGGCCGTTCCGCAGACAAGCTGGTGACCAGCCCGGACGCGGTGAAGGCGCTTCCGGCGACGGTGCGCCGCGCCATCGGGATCGCGTACAGCAGCGCGCTCGGTGACGTCTTCCTGGCCGCCGTCCCACTGACCGCGATCACCATCCTGATGGCCATCGCCCTGCGCGAGGTCAAGCTGCGCAGCGTGAGCGGACTCCAGCGCGCCGCGCAAGAGGCCGCCGAAACGGAGTTCGTCGAGCCGACGCTGCTCTGACCTTCAAGATCAACGCACCCACGATCATGGTTTGGGCGTGATCAACGGGCTAATTCCATGATCATGGGTGCGTTGATCATGGGTGCACGGCAACGGCCGCCGCCCCGAAGGGCAGCGGCCGTTGCGGGTAGCCGTTTGTTGGCGTGAGCGGCTAGGCGGGGACCCCGCTGGAGTCGCCGTCGATGAAGGCCTCGACGAGCTTCTGGGCGATGTCGTCGCGGTACTGCACGGGCGGGCTCTTCATGAAGTACGAACTCGGGCCGAGGATCGGGCCGCCGATGCCGCGGTCACGGGCGATCTTCGCGCAACGCAGCGCGTCGATGATGACGCCGGCCGAGTTGGGCGAGTCCCACACCTCGAGCTTGTACTCCAGGCTGAGCGGCACGTCGCCGAACGCCCGGCCCTCGAGCCGCACGTACGCCCACTTGCGGTCGTCGAGCCAGGCGACGTAATCGGACGGCCCGATGTGCACGTTGCTCTTGCCCATGTCGTGGTCGAGGTTGCTGGTGACCGACTGGGTCTTGGAGATCTTCTTGGACTCGAGACGCTCGCGCTCGAGCATGTTCATGAAGTCCATGTTGCCGCCGACGTTCAGCTGCATCGTGCGGTCGAGGATGACCCCGCGGTCTTCGAACAGCCGCGCCAGCACCCGGTGGGTGATGGTGGCCCCGACCTGGCTCTTGATGTCGTCGCCAATGATCGGGACGCCGGCAGCGCGGAACTTCTCCGCCCACTCCGGGGTGCCGGCGATGAAGACGGGCAGCGCGTTGACGAAGGCGACCTTGGCGTCGATCGCGCACTGCGCGTAGAACTTCGCTGCCTGCTCGGAACCGACCGGGAGGTAGCAGATCAGGACGTCGGCCCGGGTCTCACGAAGGGCGGCGACGATGTCGACCGGCTCCTCCGTGGATTCCTCGATGGTCTGGCGGTAGTACTTCCCCAGGCCGTCATAGGTGTGGCCGCGCTGCACGGTAACCCCCGTGGGAGGCACGTCGGCGATCTTGATCGTGTTGTTCTGGCTGGCGCCGATGGCTTCGGAAAGGTCGGTGCCGACCTTCTTGCCATCGACGTCGAATGCGGCAACGAACTCGATGTCGCGGATGTGGTACTCGCCGAGCTGGACGTGCATGAGGCCGGGCACCCGCGACTCCGGGTCCGCGTCGCGGTAGTACTCGACTCCCTGGACCAGGGACGCGGCGCAGTTGCCCACGCCGACGATGGCGACGCGAACAGATCCCATGGGCGGTGCGCTCCTTGCCTTGCCGGCTGCTTGTGGCGGCCGGGTGGTGTCCCAGCAGCGGACTTGCTGCTGAGGGTGACGCTTGTGGTGCGGTACTGCGGTGGTGCTATGCGGTGGTGTGTTGGTGCTAGTCGGTGGTGGCGCTTTCGGAGGCGGGTTCGGAATTCGGTGAGCGCGGCTCGGGCGGGGTGCCCTGGGCTCCCTCGCTGCTGATGGTGCGTTCGGTCTCGATCAGCTCGGTGAGCCAGCGAACCTCTCGCTCCACCGATTCCAGCCCGTGGCGATGCATCTCGATGGTGTAGCGATCGACCCGCTCACGGGCGCGTCCCATGGTTCCGCGGAAGCGCTCACGCTTCTCCTCGAGCCGGATGCGCCGGCCCTCGAGGATGCGCATCCGCGCCTCGGGGGAGGTCTTGGAGAAGAACGCGAAGTGCACGCCGAAGGCTTCGTCTTCCCACGCCGACGGCCCCGCCTCGCCGAGCAGCTCGGCGAACCGCTCCTTGCCGTCGGCGGTCAGCGAGTAGACGACCTTGCTGCGTCCGCCACGGCCGGCGGAATCAGCCGTCACCCAACCCGCGGCCTGCATGCGGCGCAGAGTCGGGTAGAGCGATCCGTAGGAGAACGCACGGAACGTGCCCAGCAGCGCGTTGAGGCGTTTGCGCAGCTCGTAGCCGTGTAGAGGGGACTCAGCGAGCAGTCCCAGCACGGCGAACTCGAGCATCTTCATCCCCTCAGCGCTCGTAGGAAGTAAGCATTCAGACGCGCGCGGTGTGCGCCGACTACATCCCTGCTATGTATCGGCGCGATACATCGAATAAGATACGTCGAGGCCAACGCAATGTGCAAATACTCTGACGCGGGGGTGTCGGGCAAGCGTCGGCCGGGTGTACAGAAAGCGCCGCAGTGCCAGGCGCAGATGTGGCGCCGGATGCGGGTGGGTCACAGCGGGCGTGACTAGGCTCGCGCGCATGCCCCGTCAGCGGCAGGTCATCGACTACGCGTTAGCGCGTCGGGCCACCCTGGCCGACCTGCGGGGTGGCCGGCTCAGCGTCGCCGACGCCTGTGACGCGCATCCGGATCTGCTGCGGGCCGCGCGTTACTACGGGGAGGCCACCGACTCCGGGTGCCCGGTCTGCCGGAAGGAGCGGCTGACCCGCGTTACCTACGCCTACGGAGATGAGTTGCAGCACGCATCGGGTCGCGCGCGGTCGTCGCGCTCGCTCGAGGCACTGGCCGCGCGCTACGCGCAGCTGCGGATCTACGTCGTGGAGGTGTGCCGGTCTTGCGGATGGAACCACCTCTGCGTCTCCTACATGATTGGCACCGGTGTCCGGGCAGATGGTTCGGCGCCGACGACTCCCGCAACGGTTTCGCCGGGGACCGTGCCCGACGTGGTCCCGGTCACTCGGCGCGAGGCTCATTCCGGTCAGCGGCGTACCGCCCGTCGATAGCGGGCAGGGGAACCCTGAGATGACTTCGGGTACTTCGGGTACCGACGCGCGCCATGAGGCGGGCGGCTCGGGCCCTGCGGGTGATCCGGACGGTGGCACGAAGCGCACCGGCGGACGCAACCCCTGGGCCTGGTGGAAGCGCCGCTCGCGGCGGATGCGGATCCTGGTCGTCGCGGGCATGATCGTGCCCGTGCTCCTGCTGATCGCGGCGGCGGGGATCTTCTACGCGACGACGAAGGTACCGCTGCCGCAGAGCATCAACACCGCGCAGGTCAGCACCATCACCTACCGCGACGGCAAGACACAGATCGTGAAGGTCGGCTCGGTGAACCGGACGAACGTGCCGCTCTCGGCCGTCTCGCTCGATGCCCGGCACGCCGTCCTCGCCGCCGAGGACAAGAACTTCTACTCCGAGTCGGGCATCTCGTGGACGGGGATCGCCCGCGCTCTCTGGGCTGACGTCCGAGGTCACGACCTTCAGGGCGGCTCGACGATCACCCAGCAGTACGTGAAGAACGCGTTCCTGTCCTCCGCGCGCTCGTTCACGCGCAAGCTGAAAGAGATCGCGATTGCGATCAAACTGGCGAAGAAGTACTCCAAGGATCAGATCCTGGAGTTCTACCTGAACACCATCTACTTCGGCCGGGGCGCGTACGGCATCCAGGCCGCGGCCGAGAGCTACTTCGCGGAGCCCGCGTCCCAACTCACCGCCGCCCAAGGTGCGGTGCTCGCGGGACTCATCCGGGCACCTTCCGTGCTCGACCCGCGTATCAATCCCGACGCGGCCCGCACGCGTTTCCGCGAGGTCGTCGACGCCATGGCGGGCGAGCACTGGCTCACCCGGCAGCAGGCCGACGCGCTCACCGTCCCGCCGACGATCCCCCTGGCCACCGGCGGCGCGAACGAGCCGAAGAGCCCGCAGGACGCGTATCTGCGCGACGCGGTCATCAGCGAGCTCCGGGCGCATGGGATCAGCGAGGACGAGATCACCCGGGGCGGCTTGCACATCACGACGACGCTCGACCCGGTCGCGCAGAAAGCGGCGGTCGACGCGGTGACCGGGACGTTCGCCTTCACCCCGGTGGACGTCCAGCCGGCGCTGGTGGCCATTCAGCCGGGTACCGGTGAGATACGCGCCTGGTACGGCGGCCGGTTCTACGGCAAGGCACCGAACAGCTCGTTCACCGACTACGTCGACAACGTGACCGATCCGATCCAGCCCGGCTCGGCGTTCAAGCCGATTGCGCTTGCTGCAGCGCTGAAAAAGGGCATCAGCCTCAACAGCTATTACAACGGCAACGACCACCAGGTGATCACCCCCGGCTATCCGCAAGGTGTGCCGAACTACGGCGGCGAGAGCGTCGGGCAGGTCAACCTGCTGCAGGCGACCGCCCAGTCGATCAACAGCGTCTTCGTGCCGCTGGCGCGCGATGCCGGGACGCAGAACGTGATCGACATGGCGCACGCGCTCGGCATCCCGGAGTCGGAAAAGCTCCCAGCGGTGGACGCGCTACCGCTCGGCGTGGCCGCGACCAGCCCGGTGAACATGACCGACGTCTACGCGACGTTCGCGGCGCAAGGTGTGCAGGCGCCGGCCCATCTCGTCGCGGAGGTCACGGACAGCAACGGCAAAGTCATCTACCAGGCGAAGGTCAGGCAGACCCGGGTGCTGAGCCCGGCGGTCGCCGCCGACGAGACGTACGCGTTGCAGCAGCCGTTCCTCTACGGCACCGCTGCCGGACTCTCACCCGGCCGGCCCGTCGCGGGAAAGACCGGAACCACCGACAAGAACGTCTCCACCTGGCTGTGCGGGTATTCCCCGCAACTCGCGTCGTGCGTCGCCGTCTCGCGGGCAAATCATCAGCAGTCGCTGAACGGAATCTTCAACACCTCCACCGAGGCGACCGGGTCGTCGACCGCCGGGCACACCTGGCAGACGTTCATGGCGGCGGCGCTGGCCGGCCAGGCGGTGCTGCCTTTCCCGGCCCCGGCTTTCGGCGGAACGGCCTACCTCGGTCACACGCCTCCACCACCTTCGCCCCCTCCGACCACCGCGCCGCCCTCACCGCAGCCGACCACGAAGCCCACGCCCACGCCCACACCCACGCCGTCGCCGCAGCCGTCGCCGTCGCTGTCGCCGCAGCCGTCCCGGACCTCGCCGCCGACGTCACCGCCCGTGACCCCGACTCCGCCGGCGTCGCCGCCATAGCAGGGGCGCCGTGACGGCCCGCCATGAAGGTCATCCGCGCGTCGGATGGTCCAAACTGCGGTCATGACGGTCACATCGGACGTGCCGCCGCCGGCGAACTCGGTGAGTTCTCCCACCACTTACGTCGCCGGGGATCTCATCGGCGGCCCGATCGGCCGCCATGCCCGCCGGGGAGTCCGGTGGACGCTGCTCTCGGCGCTCGTGCTCACAACGATCATCACGTGCGTCGTCGGATACGGGCAGAAACTGCCCTGCCGCAACGTCGGCAACTGGACGCACAACTACCAGTACACGAGGGTCTGCTACAGCGACATCCTCCCGCTGTACTCCACCGAAAAGCTCAACGAGGGCAAGGTCCCGTACGTGGATCAGCCCGTGGAGTATCCGGTGCTCATCGGTGCGGCGATGGAGGCCGGGTCGGTGGTCGCGAAGGCCGCGCCGAAGAACGACTTCATCGCCCGCAACGCGCTCTTCTTCGACGCCACGGCCATCCTGCTGACGATCGCGGCGGTCATCACGGTCATGTGTACGGCGCTGACGGCCGGCCGGCGCCGGATGGACGTGATGCTGCTGGCAGCCGCGCCGCTGCTGGCCTTTCACGCTTTCACGAACTGGGACCTGCTGGCAGTCGCCTTCGCCGCCGGCGGCTTACTTGCCTGGTCGAAACGCGCCCCGGCCGTCGCCGGGATACTGATCGGCTTCGGGGCGGCAACGAAGGCGTACCCGCTGCTGCTCCTGTTCGCGCTCGGGCTGCTGGCGTATCGCGCGGGCCGGCTCGGCGCCTGGCGGCGCTGCACGTTGTGGGCCTTGGGAACGCTCGTGGTGACGTACGCGGTGGTGTGGCCGTTCGCCGGCAGCTATGTCGATGACGCCGGCCACCGCCACAACAACCTGTGGCGGTTCGTCGAACTCAACAGCAGCCGTACCGCGGACTGGGATTCGCTCGCCTACGTCGCCCAGTACCTGGGCCGCACCGAGAGCGCCGCAACGGTGGCCTGGTACCCGATCATTGCGGGGCTCATCGCGGTGGGGATCTGCTTGCGCCGCAGCGCAAGGGCCGCCATCATCGCTGCGACCGTGACCGCCGTGGTGACGATCGGGATCACCGAGACCGTCAGCTATGCACACTCCCGCGGAACCATCCCGCATTCGGTGCTGAACGCGGCGGGTGCCGTGGGGGGCATGTTCCTCGTCGCCGTCATCGGCTACATCGCGCTGACCGCGCCCCGGCGCCCGCGGGTTCCGCAGATCGCGTTCCTGGTGATCGTGGCGTTCCTGGTGTCGAACAAGGTCGACTCGCCGCAGTACTCGCTCTGGCTGCTGCCGCTGGCCGTGCTCGCTTACCCGCACTGGAGGGTGCTGCTCGTCTGGCAGCTGGTGGAGATCTACGAGGTGCTCATGCGCTACCTCTGGTTCAACTACGACGACAGTTCCGCGTTCGGCAAGGCGGGGGTACCGGAAGGCTGGTTCGTCTTTGCCGTGGTGCTACGCCAGCTGGCGATGCTGGCCCTGGCCGGCTTGATCATTCGCGATATCTACCACCCGGAACGCGATGTCGTCCGCCAGTCGCTTGGTGGCGGTATCGACGACCCGGCCGGCGGCGTTCTCGACGGGGCGCCCGACCGGCGCGTGTTCGCGTGACCGGTGTCGCGGGCCTTTCGCGGCAGTCGGCGGCGGAGGCTGCAGCCGGTCCGGGTGACGGTCCGGGAGGTGTGCCGGATGGCGCGCCACCCGGCTTTGCCGCGGGGTTTCGGGCGAGCCTGCCGATCTGGCTGGGCAGCCGGGTGGTCGTGGCCGTGCTGTCGTTCGCGTCGTCGCATGTGCTGGGCGCGTCGTCAGGTAGGGCCGTACCGAATTTCATACGCATCTGGGACCGCTGGGATGTCGGGCTCTTCACGAAGGTGGCGCGCTACGGCTACCTGTCGCCGAAGTACCCCGAACGCACGGAGGTCGACTTCCCGGGGCTTCCACTTGTCCTGCGCGCGCTGCACCTGATCATCCCCAACTGGGTGGCCGCCGGCCTGATCGTTTCCCTCGTCGCCGGGGCGGCGGCCAGCGCCGCGCTGTGGAGCCTGGCCGCTGCCGATCTCCCGGCCGACCGGTTCGCCGGTACCCGGGCGGTGCTGGCGGTGGTGCTCTTTCCGTATGCGGTCTTCCTGTTCGCCGGCTACTCGGAAGGCCTGTTCTTTGCGGGCGCCACCTGCGCGTGGCTCGCCGCTCGACAGCGGCGCTGGGCGTTGGCCGGCCTGTGCGCGTGCCTGGCCACCTCGAGCCGGATCCTCGGTATCGCCGTTGCGGTCGCGCTCGCCGTCCAGTACCTGGTGACCGAGCGCCGGGTGCGGGCAAGTGCCGCGTGGCTTGCCGTTCCGCTGCTTCCGATCGCCGGCTACCTCACCTACCTGAGGGTGCGCACCGGGCACTGGAACGCCTATACGCGGGCAATGCACGACTACTGGCACCGCACGACCGACTGGCCGTGGCATGGATTCATCACCACCTGGCACGCTGCGCTCGACGGTTCGCAGACCACGTCCTTCCAGGTCTTCTGGTGGGCCGAGATCGGCGCCGTGCTCGTCGGCGTCCTGCTGACCGCAGCGCTGTTACGGGAACACCGGTGGGGCGAGGCCACGTTCGTCGGCCTGACCACGTTGATCATGGCCAGCTCGTCGTACTGGGCGAGCGGGGTGCGGGCCATCCTGGTCGCGTTCCCGCTCTACCTCTGGCTCTCCCGTCACCGGCTCACCGGGTATGTCTACGCGTTGCTGTCCGCGCCGCTCATGGCCGTGTTCGTCGTCGCCTTCACGCAGGGCACCTGGGTCGACTGAGCCGTCCCACCCTGCCCCCGGTTGTCCACAGCAGCCGGCGCCCCGGGCCCGGTGATCGCCTCGCTTGGTACCGTCGATGACGGCACAGCGCCGGCAATGGTCCGGTGGCACGCCGCATCCTCCTGCCACGGACCGTCCGTGGCCGCTTGAGACCGTGGGAGGTCTTCTTTTGGCAGCGCGCCATTACGAGCTGATGATCATCCTCGCGCCCGACCTCGAGGAGCGGACCATCACCCCGTCCCTCGAGCAGTTCCTCACCGTCATCCGTAATTCGGGCGGCACGGTGGAGAAGATGGACGTGTGGGGCCGTCGTCGGCTCGCGTACGAGATCAACAAGAACTTCGAGGGCATCTACGCGATCGTCGAGCTGTTCGCCGAGCCCGACGCCACGGCAGAGCTCGACCGTCAGCTCAACCTGAACGAGTCGGTCCTGCGCACCAAGGTCCTCCGCCTTCCCGAGAAGCCGGCACGGGCTGCTGCGCCAGCTCCCGCCGCCTGATCCCGGTCCCGCCACCCGGCTTCACTCAAAGAGCACCGTCACTGCATCTGATAGCTCCTGACAACCCACTGCTACCTAAGGCCCCGGGGAGACCATGGCAGGCGAGACCGTCATCACGGTGATCGGCAACCTCACGAATGATCCCGAGCTGCGCTTCACGCCGAACGGCGCGGCCGTCGCGAGCTTCACTGTCGCGTCGACCCCCCGCACGTTCGACCGGCAGAGCAACGAGTGGAAGGACGGCGACACGCTCTTCCTGCGTTGCACCGTCTGGCGTCAGGCGGCGGAGAACGTCGCCGAGTCGCTCCACAAGGGCACCCGGGTGATCGTTCAGGGGCGCCTCAAGCAGCGCAGCTTCGAGACCCGCGAGGGCGAGAAGCGCACTGTGGTCGAGCTCGAGGCCGACGAGGTCGGTGCGTCCCTGCGCAGCGCGACGGCCAAGGTGAACAAGGCCAATCGCGGCGGCGGCAATGGCGGCTCCTTCGGCGGGGGCGGCGGCGGCGGTTATTCGGGCGGCGGCGGCGGTGGCGGTGCTTCGGGCGGCGGCAATGCGGGTCCGAGCGACGACCCCTGGAGCTCATCGGCGGGCAACTTCACCGAAGAGCCCCCTTTCTAGTAGGAGAAAACCATGGCTAAGGCTCCCCTTCGGAAGCCGAAGAAGAAGGTCTGCGAGTTCTGCAAGAGCAAAGCGGCCTACATCGACTACAAGGACACTGCGCTGCTTCGGCGCTACGTGTCCGACCGCGGCAAGATCCGGGCGCGGCGCGTCTCCGGCAATTGCAGCCAGCACCAGCGCGACATTGCGGTGGCCGTCAAGAACAGCCGAGAGATGGCGCTGCTGCCGTACTCGAGCACGGCGCGCTGAGGACGGTGAAGTCACTGTGAAGCTGATCCTGACGCAAGAAGTCGGCAGCCTGGGTGGTCCCGGAGACCTCGTCGAGGTCAAGGACGGCTACGGGCGCAATTACCTGGTTCCGCGCGGGCTGGCGATCGTCGCCACGCGCGGCGCCGAGAAGCAGGTGTCGCAGATCCGGCGGGCCCGCGAGGTGCGGGAGATCCGCGACCTCGGCCAGGCCCGAGAGGTGGCCGCGGCGCTCGCCGCGTTGCCGGTACGGCTTTCGGTGCGGGCGGGTAGTGGCGGGCGCCTGTTCGGTTCCGTCACCTCCGCTGATGTGGCCGAGGCCGTCGTCGCCGGCGGTGGACCCAAGCTCGACCGGCGCCGGATCGAGCTGTCCGACCCGATCAAGGTCGTCGGCCAGCACACCGTCTCGGTACGGCTGCACCCCGAGGTGAGCGCGTCGATCACGGTCGACGTCGTGGCGGCTGACTGACGCCAAGCACGGCAAACGAAGAGGGGCACGGCCGGCGACGGTCGTGCCCCTCTCGCCGTTTCTCGGTGCTGTGCCGGGGTTCTAGAGCTGAACGTTGGAGACGTCGATGACGACGGTGCCGCCCCACCGATCCCAGCCGGCGCGGTAGTTCTTGTCCTGGTCGAAGATCATGAACGCCCCGACGAGGAACGCGATGTCAAACGTGACTGCGCTGAGGATGCCAAACACAATGCCGCGGATGACGAAATCGCGAAAGGCGCTCTTGCCCCAGTCGGCGACACGGCCGGTGTTGACGTCCACGTACTTGAGATTCGTGACCTTCTTGCCCGGCGTCTGGCCGTCGCTCCAGGCGAACAGCGTCCAGATGAGGTAGCCGATGACGAGCGTGACGATGGCCAGCACGACCTCGAGCAGATACGTGCCGAAGCGCTTGCCCGGGCTCGCGAGCGGCACCAGCACCTGCTGGCCCTGGGAGTTGAACACCGGGAAGTAGCCAGGCGGGACCTGCGCGTACGCCGCGGGCGGGCCGCCCCACTGTCCCTGCGGACCGGGGGGTTGGCCGTACTGCGGTTGGCCGTACTGGGGGGGCTGGCCGTACTGCGGCTGTCCGTACTCCGGCGGGGGCCCGGACTGTGGCTGACCGTAGTTGGGCGGCTGCTGCCCCGGCGGGGGCCCGTACCCCCCCTGGCCGCCGGACGGCTTGTCGTAAGGGGACGGGCCCCCTTGCGGTGGGTTCGGGTAGCTCATGCGCAGTCCTCGCGTCCAGTGGGCTTCCGCTCCTGTGGCGGGTCTGCGAAGTGTGACAGCCCGCGGGGACAACGGCACGCATTCGGCGCAGTGGGTCCGCGCCCCGTCCCATGATCAACGCTCCCATGATCATGGAATCAGCCTGTCGATCAGGACTTAAGCATGATCATGGGTGCGTTGATCTTGAAGCTAACGATCACTTGCGGCGCGCCGGGGCAGCAGTGCTCATGAAGGCACCCGGTCCAGGAAGCCGAGCACGCGGGTCAGTTTGCCCTCGGCGTTGGTGGTGATCATGTCGCTTCCGGCGGCAGGTGCAGGGATTCCGGCCGGTCCCAGCTCCCAGCTGAAACGCGCCTGGTCGTGGTGGGCGTCGACGGTGCCGGAGAGCGTGAAACGGAAGCCGGGGAACTGCTCCTGCACCGCGCCGATGGCCGCCTCGAGGGCGTCGCGGCCGCGCACGTCGAGCAGCGGGTCGGTGTAGTGGACGTCCTCGGCGCACAGTTCGGCGACGAGTTCCCGGCGCTCGCCGGGGTCGGCGGCGTTCCACATCGCGACGTAGTCAGCGGCAATCCGGTCGAAGTCGGTGGTGGTCTGGGTGGTCATGGTCGTGCTCCTTCGTCTCTGGCGCAGCACCTGCTGTGCTGCTCCGTGAGGAATCCTGCGGGCGGCGCGCGGGCCCGTCGATGACCTCGGAGGTCATGGGCCGGCGCAGCAAGGCGATTTACGGTTGGCGCGTGACGACTTTCGAGCAGGCCGCCCAGGCGCTCGCTCCGGTCTCGGGGCGGCCGTTTCAGGTGGGCAAGTTGCTACGCACCTGGCGCGAGCGGCGCCGGCTTACGCAGCTCGATCTGGCATTGGCGGCCGACGTCTCGACACGCCACATCAGCTACGTCGAGACCGGCCGCTCCCGCCCGACGAGCGCGATGATCCTGCACCTGTCGGATCAGCTCGAGATCCCGCTGCGGGAGCGCAACGCGCTGCTGCTCGCGGGCGGTTACGCACCCGCCTATCCGGAGCACGAGTTGAATTCCCCGCCGATGTCTGTGGTGAACGACGCGATCAACTCGGTGCTCGAGGGCCATCAGCCGTATCCCGCCGTTGTGGTCGACCGGCACTGGGAGCTGGTGGCGGGCAACGCGGCAATCGCCGTGCTCACCGAGGGATCTGCTGCGCACCTGCTCGAGCCGCCGGTCAACGTGCTGCGGCTGTCGCTGCACCCGGAAGGGATGGCCCCGCGCATCGCGAACCTTGGCCAGCTGCGGGAGCACATCCTGCATCGGCTCGCTCACCAGGTACAGGCCACGGGCGACGCGCGGCTGCGCGAGCTGCACGACGAGCTGGCCGACTATCCGGGAGGGTCGCCCGGGTCGCCGGGAGACGGTACCGACGCGGCGATCGTGGTGCCGATGCACTACCGCACCCCGCACGGGGAGCTCTCGTTCTTCAGCACCACGACCGTCTTCGGCACCCCGCTCGACGTCACCGTTGCGGAGCTCGCCATCGAGGCGTTCTATCCCGCCGACGCCGGCACCGCCGAGATCCTCAAACGCCTCGCAGGCTGAGGATTTCGCCCCGTCGCTTGGCAAGATGGGCGCATGCCTGATAACGGCCGCATCCGTCCGATCGTGACCGTCGGGGACCCCGTCCTGGCCAGCCCGTGCCGCGAGGTCACCGAGTTCGACGATGACTTGCGAACCCTCGTGGCCGACATGTTCGCGACGATGTACGACGCGCCCGGTGTCGGCCTCGCCGCCAATCAGATAGGAGTGGATCTGCGAGTCTTCGTGATCGACTGCCCCGACTCGGAGAACGGCAGCCTGGTGGGGCACGTCGTCAATCCGCGTCTCGAGCCGGCCGGCGACGAGCGCGAGCTCGAGCTCGATGACGAAGGCTGCCTTTCGATCCCCGGCCCGTACACCGATGTGCCGCGGCTGAAGCACGCCGTCGTCACCGGCTTCGACTCCGCCGGTGCGCCGGTGCGGTTGGAGGGACACGGACGGGCCGCGCGCTGCCTGCAACACGAGACCGACCATCTCGCCGGGTATCTCTATGTCGACCGGCTCCCGGCCAAGGAGCGCCGGCGCATCTTGCGCGAGTACGAATCGCTGCGCGAGCAATCCGCCGCCGGAGCCCTAGAGTCGGGCGCGTGAGCAGACCTCAACCCCTTCGCGTTCCGGTGTCCGGCGGGAACGGCGGATGCTAGCGTCAGCCCTCGATGTCGTGCGGCTCTCGCTGCACGTACTGGCCGCGACGATCTGGGTGGGCGGTCAGCTGACCCTCGCCGCACTCGTGCCGACGCTGAAGGCAGCCGGCGCCGACGTTCCCAAGGCGGTGGCGCAGCGGTTCGGCCAGGTGGCGTGGCCCGCGTTTCTGGTGCTCGTGGCCACCGGAATCTGGAACATCTTCGCCGTCCACCACCAGAGCGACACGTACAAGACGGTCGTGATGGTCAAGGTCGTGGTGGTGATCCTCTCGGGGCTCACCGCCTACCTGCACCAGCGCGCAACCACCCGCAAGGGGCTGGCCGTCTTCGGGGCGCTGACGGGCATCACGGCACTGGCCGCGCTGGTGATCGGCATCTCGCTCGCAGGCTGAGCACCCTCATCCCGGCACCTCCCGGTAGGCCTTCGTCAGGTCCCACACCAGCTGTGGCATCAGCGTCAGCACCCTGACGCCGAAGACCGCAATCGCCGCCGTCCACCATCGGCTGACACCCGGATCGCCGGCGGCAGCCCCGCCGGGGGCCGTGACGTCAGCCAGCACCGCTGCGATCGTGGTCAGCAGCGCCGCCACGACGGCCGCTGTCAGGCGTCCGTAGCTACGGTCGATGAGCCTGCGCAGCCGGCCGAAGCTCGGGATGTGCGGGTCATCGGTGACGCGCAGCCGCAGCTGAAAGACAAACACCAGGGTGCCGAACAGGAAGCCGGTGAGGATCGACGCGCCGGACAGCACATCAGCAGCCCGGGTCATCCGCAACCCGCGGGCGAGGCAGAGCACCCCGGCGGCAGCGGCGAGCGTCCAGCCTGTCATCTGCACGGCGATCTCGTCGCGGGGCCGGCTCATGAGGCGAACCGTTGGAGCAGCCGGCTCATCGTGGCCGCTGCTGCTCCCACGAATTCCGCATCGGCCGGCTGATCGGCACGCTCGGGGTCGCCCAGCGGGTAGCCGAGCCGGGCCGGCTCGGCGGTGTCGAGATAGACCTGCCGGCGCTGCCCACGGCACTCGAGCAGCAGGCTCGTGCGTTCGGGGTCGAAGCCGACCCCGAACGCGTCGCGCGGGGTGATCGACCGCTCCAGCAGCGGGCGTAACAAGGCCTTCGGGAGCCGCATCCCGCGGCCGGTGGCCTTGATGGTGGTCTCCATGGTGGCCGCGATGGACTGCCCGCTGATGCCGCCGCTCGCGTAAGCGGGGAGGGCCGTCTGGCGGGTGAGCGTGGCGGACACGAGCGCGGCCTGGGTGAGGAACTCGTCCCAGTACTCACCATCGGCCAGGTACTCGAACGCCACCCGCACGTCAGGGACGCTCGACTCCAGATGGGCCACGAACGCGCTGACCGGGCCGCGAAACGCGTGGCTGCGCCCGATCACCTCGGCGGCCAGCAGCGCGGCCGTGCCGCCGCGCGGAACCGCAAGCAGATGGCGATAGCGGTGGACGGTGGCGTCCTGGAGCCGAACCCGGGCGGTGGGCACGCCGGCCGCCGTGTCGAGCACCCGGCCGGGGACCCCGTTGGGCCCGTACTCGACGTCGATCCGGATCCACCGGTGTGGGCTCGCCGGCTGCGAGCAGCGCTGCGCAGCCGAACTGCGCCAGTAGCGGCGGGTGCGGACGACGTGATCGGAACGCTCGCCGTGAAAGAAGGCCTGCCACTGGGCGCCGAGATCCAGCCCGCGGCCGTCGACATTGTCGACCTGCAGCGGCCCGCCGCTTCCGTCTGCGCGCCGGACCCGCAGACCGACGACGCTGTACCCGAACACGCGATGAGCCTGCTCCGGACCTCCGACAATTCTTGATGGCGGCTCGGCGGGGCCTCAGCATCGGGTGTGACGTACTTCTCCGCCCCGGCCGGACCTTCGGGACATTCGACCCTGCCGCTCGGGCGAGCGCGTCCGTAGCGTCGGAATGGTCAAACCCACGCAGTTCTCGTGAAGGTGGGGTCGGCCATGGCAGCAGCAACCGATCATGCGGGCCTGGCGGTGCTCTCATTCGACGAGTGCCTCGAGCTGATGGCCTCGAGCGGGGTCGGGCGCGTCGCCTTCCTCGCTGACGGTGAGATCGAAGTCCTTCCGGTGAATTACACGGTCGAGGGGGCCCGCGTCGCCTTTCGCACCGCTGCCGGATCCAAGCTCGAGGCGGCAGTCGAGCAGGCGGTCGTCGCCTTCGAGGTCGATGCGTACGACAAAACCGAGCGCACCGGCTGGAGCGTGGTGATCAAGGGGCGGGCCGACGTCGTCGCGGACGAGGCCCTGATCGCCCGGCTCGAGCGTTCCGGCCTGCAGCCGTACGCCACGGAGGTGCCCAAGCCCGAGTGGGTGGTGATTCACCCGACCGCGATCACTGGCCGGCGGGTGCCCCTGAGTGAGAGACCGCCGCGCGCCTAGCCGTCGCGCCGCATGTCGACGAACCGGCTGTAATGGCCCTGGAACGCGACCGTGACGACGCCGGTCGGGCCGTTACGCTGCTTGGCGACGATGAAGTCCGCCTCGCCGGCGCGCGCCGACTCCGGCTCGTACATGTCTTCGCGGTGCAGCAGGACGACGACGTCAGCGTCCTGCTCGATGGCGCCTGACTCGCGCAGGTCGGACAGCTGCGGCTTCTTGTCGGCGCGATTCTCCGCTGCCCGGTTGAGCTGCGAGAGCGCAACGACGGGTACGCCGATCTCCTTGGCGAGCAGCTTCAGCGAACGGCTCATCTCGCTGACCTCCTGCTGACGCGAGTCGAGCCGCTTGCTCGGGGTCATCAGCTGCAAGTAGTCGACGACGACGAGCTGAAGGTCGTGGCGCTGCTTGAGCCGGCGGCACTTCGCCCGCAGCTCCATCATCGTGACGTGAGGCGAGTCGTCGATGAACAGCGGCGCGCTCGTGACCTCGCCGATGCGCTGGGCGAGGCGGGCCCAGTCGTCGTCGCTCATCTTGCCGGATCGCATGTTTTGCAGGTGAACCCGCGATTCCGCCGACAGCAGGCGCATCACAATCTCGGTACGGCTCATCTCGAGCGAGAAGACCACCGAGGTCTTCGTGTGCTTGATGCTGGCCGCGCGGGCGAAGTCGAGCGCCAGGGTGCTCTTACCCATGGCCGGGCGGGCGGCGACCACGACGAGCTGGCCCGGATGCAAGCCATTGGTGATCTGGTCGAGATCGGCGAAGCCGGTCGGAACGCCGGTGAGGGTGCCGTCGCGGTTAGCGATCGACTCCATCTCCTCAAGCGTCGGGTTGATCAGCTGCTCGAGCACCAGGAAGTCATCGCTGGTGCGCCGCTCGGTGACCGCGAACACCTCGGCCTGGGCGCGATCGACGGCGTCCTCGACCTCGGACGACTCGTTATAGCCGAGCTGGGTGACGCGCATGCCCGCCTCGACGAGCCGGCGGCGCACCGCCTTCTCGGCCACGATCTGCGCGTAGTAGCCGGCATTCGCCGCGGTGGGCACCGACTCGATGAGCGTGTGCAAGTACGGGGCGCCGCCGACGCGGTCGAGCACCCCCCGCCGGTGCAACTCGGCGGCGACACTCACCGTGTCAGCCGGCTCGCCCTTGCCGTAAAGCTCGGTGGTGACCTCGTAGATCGTCGCGTGAGTGGGACGGTAGAAGTCGCCGACCCGCAGCACCTCGACGACGTCAGCAATCGCGTCTTTCGACAGCAGCATCCCGCCGAGCACGCCCTGCTCCGCCGCGATGTCTTGCGGCGGCGTGCGGTCGAACTCGGGCGCCCCGCCCGACCCCGAACCCTCGCCCGGACCACCCGTGCGCGCCCGCAGGTCGATGGTCGTCACCGACACCTGAACACCGCCCCATCCCCGTCTGGTCTCGGCCGCATCCGGCCCGGCTATCAGCTTGGTTTCAAGGTGTACGCCTCCCGTCCGACAGAAAGTGCGACGCGCCGAAGGAGTGTTGGAGCCGCCTGTTGACGTTTCTGGGGATGGGGTGTGGGCAACACGCTGTCAAGGTGTGGACGCGCGGTGGAGATGCGGTGGACACCCGGCATTCAGTCGTCCTTCTCCGGCCGGACGACTCGCCGTCGTGCCGGGTCTTCGCAGGTAGGAGGCAGCTCGCCGGATGCGGGCTCCATCCACAGAGATGTGCACCGCTGTGGACAAAAAAATCCGGGTTCGGCGCCGGCTCCTCAAGTCGGGCGAGCGCATCTCAGGTATCGCACAGCTACGGCGCAGGCGCACCCCAGGCGGGGGCGAGAAAACTTAGTCATGGCAACTATCGCGTTCGATCCCCCGCCGCCGGCGTTTCCCGGTCGCTCGGGTCAGCGCCGGGCCGTCTCCATCCCTGCGCTGGCCACCTCGCCCGCACCGCGCGAATCCCTGCGAATACCCGGCTCCGCAGCCGCCACGGCCGGGAGTATCGAACATGTCCTACCGCTATCCGGGTGCCGCCTTACCGTCCTCGACCTTCCCGATGGCTCCCGCGTCGGCCGGCTGACCGGTGCTGACGGGAGCTGGCTCGCTGAAGCACGCTGCGAGCTCGAGTCGCAGGTGAGCGGCTGGTTCGGGCGCAGCGGCCCGGGCGGTACGTCGTGGGCGCTGGCTTTCGGCGCGGGCGGCTCGCACGAGTCGCTCCAGGTCCGCTTCGCCAGCCTGCGCGCCCGCCGGGTGGTGCCGGTGGTCAGCGACCATTACGGCCTGTGGGTGGCCGAGGTCGCCGGCGCTTTCCGGGCAGCGACCATCCTCAGCGCGTCGACGACCAACACGTTTCGCCTGCACTACGCGTCCTGAGCCGGCGCCGCACCCGCCGGTGCGTGTTGCCTCCCGAGGTAGACCGGGACACCCGGTGTCGGGTATCACCCGCATATGAAGCTGCTCGTCGCAGGCTCCACGGGATTCGTCGGCCGCCGGCTGGTCCGAGCGCTCAAAGCGGCGGGCCACGACGTCCTCGCGCTCACCCGCCGCCCCGAGCAGTACGAGGGACCGGGCGTACCGGTCGGAGGTGACGTCAGCGACGAGGCCGCCCTCTCGGCTGCGCTCGCCGGCTGCGACGCCGCGTACTACCTGGTCCACTCGCTGGACAGCGCTGACTTCGCCGACAAGGACGCGACCGGGGCGCGCACGTTCGGCCGGGCTGCCCGCGCTGCCGGGGTGCGAAGGATCATCTACCTCGGCGGCCTGGGACAGGCGGGGGACGACCTCTCCGAGCACCTGCGCAGCCGGCAAGAGGTGGAGCAGCTGCTGGGTGAGGCGGGCGTCCCCGTCACGACCATCCGCGCGGGCGTGATCATCGGCCACGGCGGACTTTCCTGGGAGCTGATGCGCGAGCTGGTCGCCCACCTGCCCGTCATGCTGACTCCGCGCTGGGTGCGCACCAACGCCCAGCCCGTCGCCATCGCCGACGTGGTCCAGTACTTGTGTGCAGTGCTGGAACGCTCCGAGACGGCAGGCCAGGTGTACGAGATCGGCGGGCCGGAGATCATGACGTATGAGGCCGCCATGCATCGGGTCGCCCGCGTGCAGCACCGCGCGCTGCTCATCGGCCCGGTCCCGTTGCTGACGCCTAAGCTGTCGTCGCGCTGGCTCGCTCTCGTCACGAGCGTCGACGTGCAGACCGCCACTAACCTCATCGAATCGATGAGCAACGAGGTCATCGTCCGCGACGACGAGCTGCGCCGGCTCATCGGGCTGACCCCCACGCCCTTCGACGAGGCGGTGCGCCAGGCGCTGGATGAGCGCGAGGCCCAAGGTGCGGACTCCTAGCCGCGTACCTGACCGCATCGCCCATCTCCTCGCTCCGGCCAGCACCCCGTATCACCAGGAGACGCCGCAGGTCCGGCTGCGGCGCCGCATCGTCGTGGTGGTCACCCTCGCGGTCGGCACCTCCCTGCTCGGCGTCGCACTCACCCGCCCGCAGGGCAGCGACGCGTTCTACGTGCTGGCTGCCGTGCTTGCCGGCGTCTGGCTGCTCGGGGGGCTGCTCTCCGGCCCCGTGCACCTCGGCCGCGGGCGCTCGGGGAGGCGCCAGATCGCCGGGCCGCTGCTGGCCGGGGCGATCGCCTTCGGAGTATTCGCCGTCGGCGCCGAGGCCGTGAGCTGGATCCCGACCCTGCACCACGCCGTCAACGACGTCATCAAGCGGGCCGACACCGGATCGCGCGCGCTCATCGTCGTCATCACGATCGTCAACGGCATCGGCGAGGAGGTCTTCTTCCGCGGCGCGGTCTACAGCGCGTTCGCCCAGCACCGCCCGGCGCTCTGGACGACGGTCGGGTATGTCGTCGCGACGGCGGCGGCGGGCAACCTGATGCTCGTGCTGGCGGCAGCGCTGATGGGCACCGTTTTCGCACTGGAGCGCCGGGCCACTCGCGGCGTCCTGGCGTCGGCCCTCACGCATGTCACCTGGGCAACGATGATGATCTTTCTGCTGCCGCGCTGAGGCGTCCGGTTGCGTGAGGCGAGGCCGCCAACCGTGGGGGCGTGCCGGGGCGACTGCGGAAAAACGACCGAGGGTTGGCAGGCATCGAGCGGACCAATGACCCGGGTTCGCGGGACCGAGTCCTGGCGAATCATTCTCTCGCGAAGGGCAGCATGGCGATGTTGCTGAACGTCAACGAAGGGTAGCTGCAATGCCCGTACTTCCTCACGATGCTGCGGATCTACTCCTGGCTCCGGTCATCCTTGAGTTGGATACACGTATCACTGAGCTCAGCAAACTAGGCCGGGATGAACTTTCTCTGCATGTCGCTCTGGTCAGCAACAGGCCCGACTCGACCCGTACCCAGCGCGAGTCCGGCCTGCTGACGGCCGTGAGTCACTTCATCGACTGTCACGAATGGAAGCTCTCCTGGGATGCGCGGGGCATCAAAGTCAGCCATAGCGCGCACGAGGTCGTGCTCGGGGTGCCGTCCAACTTCCTCGAGTACCTCGAGGGAACGCCCTAACGGGTGGGCCGATCAACAAGACGTCGGTGGCGGTCTGTAGGTAGCGTCCGGCCAGCCGGCGAGCGTCGGTCGCCACTATCGGATGAGCTCGATGGTGCATCGTGGCAAAGGAACCCTCCCTGTCAACCTTGCTTGAGACACCTCCAGCCGTACTGATTACGGGGTCGTGAAGGCGAGCAACGGAGAGATGGTTCATGTCGAGTGCTGTGCATGGTGCGCCTGCTGCGCATGCTGTCAGGGTGCAGGAGGTGCCCGATCCGCAGGTGCCTGTGTGGGTGAGCCGCCGGACGTATGCGGCGAGGTACAAGCTTGAGGTGTCGGCCGAGTACGAGGCGGCCGCCGGGCCGGCAAGGGGATCAGTGCGCTCGACGCTCGAGCTGCAGGGTGCGCAGCGGCCGCATCCGCACACTCCATCCGGGCGGAACCACCGTGGTTGAGCCGGCATCGGCAATGACGGCAGGCTCCTCGCTGGCAAAGTCCAAGGGCAGCTGCTCGCGCCAGTAGACAGGTGTTTCCTGATAGCCATCGGCAACGCTGAACGACACCGGACGAGTGCGTTGGCGTGAGGCTCCCGCAGCGGCCACGTCGCCCCGCGGGATGCGATCCACTTGGAGCGTCACCCTGACCCGCAGGCTCACCAGCTCCAACGGACCTCCCAGGTGACTGCCGTAGGAGCTCGCGTAAGTCTGGTGAAACGCGTCGGCCAGCAACGGAAGGGTCGCCGCGGACAACCCCGCGGCCGGCACGGGAACAGTCAGCTCGAATGCCTGCCCCCGGTAGCGCAGATCGACCTCCCGGGTAACCGCAGGACTGCGACGACCCGCGTCGCTCGACTCATCCGCGAGCTCGGCGCGCGCGGTCTGCTCCAGCTGCGCGAAGGCGTCGTTCAACGCGTCGAGCTGTTCCGCCAGGGAGTCGAAAGCCAGCGGGCGGGGCAGCGATTGCGAGCGTTCCACGGCGAGATCGCAGTCGAGCAGGCCGACTGCGGAACCCACTCCCGAGCCGTCGGGCACGAGCACGGTGGTGATCCCGAAGCGCTCGGCGATGCGCGCAGCGTGCATGGGTCCGGCGCCACCGGAAGCCACCATCGCGAGACGACGCGGATCGATGCCCCGCTGGACCGTCACCACCCGCACGGCAAACCCCATGCTGGCGTTGGCGATCTGAACGATGGCGTGGGCAGCACGCAGCCGGTCGGTGCCAAGCTCTTTGGCCAGCGAGTCCAGCGCCTGCTCGGCCAGCTGCCGTTGCAGGCGAACGGCGCCACCGGCGAATCGGTCGGGCTCGAGATAGCCGAGCACGAGGTCGGCATCACTCACCGTCGGTGCGGTGCCGCCGAAGCCATAGCAGACCGGCCCGGGGTGCGAGCCGGCGGAGCGCGGGCCCACGCGCAGCGTGCCAGCGTCGTCCACCCAGGCGATGCTGCCGCCGCCCGACCCGACCTCGGCCAGGTCGACAGCGGGCACCTTCACGGGTAGTCCGGTGCCGGCGCGGCGTCCGCCGAAACTGCCTTTGCCGCCCACCTGGAAGTCGTGGGTGATGCCGGTCTTTCCGCCGCGCACGATGCCCGCCTTCGCGGTCGTCCCGCCCATGTCGAAGGCCAGTAGGTCGGTGAAGCCGGCAGCGAGTCCGACCTGCCGCGCCGCGACCACCCCAGCCGCCGGACCGGATTCCAAGGTGCGGACCGCGACCGCAGCAGCCCGCCGGGCGGACATCACGCCCCCGCTGGAATCCATGATGTGCAGGGGTGCCTCAATACCCGCTTGATGCAGGCGCCGTTGCAGCTCGCGCAGGTACCCGGTCATCACCGGTCCGACGTAGGCCGACATCAATGTGGTGGTGGCCCGCTCGTACTCGCGCAGTTCCGGCCAGATTTCGTGCGAGCAGACGACGACCGGCGACTCTCCGGAGGCATGGGCAAGACGCTTCGCACAGATCGTCGCCATGCGCTGTTCGTGGCGAGGATCGGCAAATGAATGCAGGAAGCAGATTGCTACTGCCTGCACCCCGAGCGACGCGATCTGATCCGCGACGGCCAGCGCGTCCTCGTCATCGAAAGGTTGCAGGATCTCACCGCCGGCACCGATGCGTTCGTTGACCTCGAACGTGTGCGAGAGCGGCACCGGCAGCTCGGCGCCACCGGCGAGCAGGTCGTACCGGTCCTCCTCCACCCGGGCCTGGCGGCCGAGTGCGAGCAGGTCACGAAAGCCCTTGGTGGTCACGAACGCGACATCGGCGCCGCAACGTTCGAGGATCGTGTTGGTGGCCAGCGTCGTCGCATGCACAACTCGTCCCACCTGCTCAGGCCTCACCCCGCCCTGCCGCAGTACGTCGCTGATACCCGTGAGGACGGCTTGCGTGACATCGGCCGGAGTCGTCAGGTACTTGCCGCTCAACAGCGGAGCCGCCGGCGAGGCAAGGACGACGTCGGTGAACGTTCCTCCGATGTCGACCCCGAGCACGGCGGTCTTTTCATCTTGGTTCATGCCGCTCCGTAGTCGCGGAAAGCGGATTCCGGAGTGACTCGCCCGTCGCGCACATCTGCGGCGATCTGCTCGGGGTCGCGCAGCCGTGCATCACCCAGACCGCCGCCACCGGAGGTTTCGACGATGAACCGCTCCCCTGCGAGCAGTCGGACCCCGGTGATCTTGTCGGGCAGCCGTGAGCGCTGACCTTCGCGGTCCTCCCGGAAGTAACCGCCGGGCTGCCCCGGACCGCCGCCGTTCACCCCTGCCGGAGGGAAGCGGTGCCGGTCGGAGCGCACCGTGACAGTGGCGTCCTCCCGTAGCAGGAAGGTGGTCCGGGTGCCGAGGCCACCTCGCCATTGCCCCGGCCCACCGGAGTCGGCGCGGCATTCAACGCTGTGCACCACAAGAGGGCAGCGCAGCTCCACCGGCTCGACCTGAGGAACCGTGTTACGTCCGATGCCGAAGTGCGGCCCGGTGGCGGAAAGTCCGTCCTTGCCGTGCCGCGCGCCCATGCCGCCGAAGTCGTACGCCATGTGCACCCACGGGGCCGTGTCATAGCGGGTAGCCGATAGCGTGAAAGGCGTGATCATTCCGGAGGAGCCGACGGCTTGTTCAGGAAGCGCCTGCGACATTGCCTCGAAGATGGCGTCCATCGCCGCATAGACGGTGACGAACCGGCCGCCGCACGCCGCTGGTGGGCGCGGGTTCACGAGTGATCCGTACGGCAGGTTGAACTCGATCGGCCGCAGGCAGCCCTCGTTCATGGGGATGGCCGGATCGAGGAAGCAGCGCAGCGCGAACACCGCACCCGACATCGCCTGCGAGTAGCCGGCGTTGATCGCTCCGGCGGCTTGCTGGTCCGTCCCCGTAAAGTCCAGCAATACCCTTTCCTCGGCGATGGTGACGGTCACCTTGACTTCATAGGCGCGCTCGTCGATGCCGTCGCCGTCGATGACATAAGAGCCACAGAACGAGCCATCCGGCAGCCTGGCGATCGAGCGTCGCATCAACCGTTCCGAAGAGTCGAGATACGACGCAATCCCGCGTGCCAGTCCGGCTGCACCATGCTCCTCGATCAGCTCTTCCAGCCGACGGCGGGCCACGGTCGCACCGGCGATGAGCGCCCTGAGGTCGCCAATCAGGTCATCTGGCGTGCGACTGTTGGCGGCGAGCAGCCGCATCAGATCGGGGACCATTCCCTCAGTCGTCGCAATCCGCAGCGGCGGCAGCTGAATGCCCTCGTGGAAGACCTCGGTCGCGCTCGATGCCATGCCACCGGCCGCCACGCCGCCGACGTCGGAAACATGGATGAGCGTGCCGGTGAAGTACTCCGCAAGCGCGCCGACGAAGACCGGCATGAAGATAATGACGTCGTTGGCGTGGATACCGCCGCGGTAGACGTCGTTCATGGCGAAGACATCACCCGGCTGCATCGTCGCCACGGGGTAGGTGTCGAGCAGCGCCGGCAGCGACGCACGAAGGCTCGCCCCGTGCGCAAGCGTGGTGGCCGTCGACTGGGCGACGAGGGCACCGCTCGCGTCGAGAATCGCGGCGGAAGCATCGGATCCCTCGACGATGAAGGTTGAGTAGGCGGACCGCACTACGACGATGCCAGCCTCTTCTGCGGCCAGCACCAAGGCGTTGCGCAGAATCTCCGCTGTGAGGTTCGGGTCGGTGTCGGTCATTGAGTGGTGGTTCCCTCAGTAGTGGTAGGCCGGGCGGCCGAGGCGGGACCGCGCGACCTCGATGTTCACGCCCCGCGCCGTGGCGACGACGGTGCCGCGGTGCTCGAGCGTTCCCTCCAGGAAGAGCCTTCGCCCCTCGCGCCCGCTCACCCGGGCGCGCAGCCTCAACGGCTCCCCGATGGGTGTCGGCTGCACGTAACGGATGGTCAGCTCCCCTGCGTAACTCGCAACGTCGACCACTTGCGTCACGAAGCCGAGTGCATCGTCGAAGAGTGCAGCGACGATCCCGCCGTGAGCGCGGCCCGGTGCTCCCTCCCAGGCGTGCCCGAGGGTGACCTCGCAGCTCACTCCGTCGCCCTCACGACGCGCCACGATCCCGGTACTCAACGGGTTGTCGTCACCGGAGATCGGACAGTCGCCGAAATGGTCGATACGCGCCCCCGCCGCCGGGATCGGTTGGCTCAAATCGCGCGCCATGCCGTCGTCGGGACGCCGCCGCGGCGGGTACGTGCCGATTAGTTCACGCAGCTCAGCGGCCACCCGGGCCACCTGGGCGAGCTTGTCGTCCGGAACCTCGCGACCGACCAATTCATGGCCGAGATCGCGTAATGCACCGGCCGCCTGGGCTCTGACGGTCATCGCGGTCGCGCACTTCCCCACAGGTATTCAGGCGATCGTTTGATTGACCGGTTGAACTGTCCGCAGACTAGGGACGCCGCACCCAGCGTGTCAACGCAGCGATGCCGGTACGCCACCGATGTGCACGCGAGTGGCGGCCAATGTGCGCAGGTGGCAGAGTCCGATCCGAGCCAGGCGGCGAGCGCTCATTGCCCGGTTCGTCCGAGCCCTATCGTGTCGAAACAGGAGTGACGTCATGACGACCCAGACCGAGCAGCGCCTCGAAGTCTCCCGGGCCATTGCCGCCGATGCTGCCGAGATATTCGCGCTCCTGCGAGATCCCAACGGGCATGTTGCCGTCGACGCCACCGGCATGCTGATGGCCGCCTCGGGCGAGCCCGCTCAAGCGGTAGGCGACACCTTCGTCGTGCACATGGACCGCGATGCCCTTCGCGACTTCGACCTCGGCGAGTACGACGTGATCGTCACCTACGTGACGTACGAACCGGACCGCGAGATCGCGTGGACGGTCGGCATGGCTCCCGGTCAGACCTTCGGTCACGTCTACGGCTACCGCCTCGAACCGATTACCGGTGGGACGCTCGTCACGCACTACTACGACTGGTCCGAAATCACCGACGACATCAAGGCGTTCGCGACCTTCCCCGTCATCCCCGAGACGGCCCTGCGGGCCACGTTGGGAATTCTCGCTCGGACGGTAGCCCCAGGAGCCAGCCGGCCAGCCGGCTGAACTTGGGCGGGAAGCGCCGACCTGCAAGAGCACGACCGGGATTTTCCCTTCACGCCAGAGATCGAGATGCATCGGCTCCGCGCCCAGCACCCGCTGGTACCACTCGACCGTCGCCGCAACGTCCATGACGGTGATGGCGATGTGATCCAAACCCTTGACGGGCATCGCCGTTTATCCTCCCGTCGCGAGGTTCGGGATCTCAACCCACCGCCGAACGCCGGTTTTCGGCGTCGTAGACATGCGCGTCCACACCGATCACTCGCGGCATGAAGCGCTCCATGAACTCCTTCTCGTGAGGCAGGGCGAGGTGAGCCTCGAGCAGTGCCTCAGTCTCCCAACACTCGAAGAAGCGGAACGTGTTCGGTTCACCCACTGCCTCGGCCCACCAGTACTCCACGCAGCCCGGGTCCTTTCGGCTGAGCTCGGTGATATCGACAAGCCCCGCGATCACCTCGTCCCGGTCCTCTGCCTTGAACGTCAGGTATCCGGTGATGGCGTGCATGACAGTGCTCCTCGCTAGCGCGTCGTGGTCTTCAGTTCGTCGGGTTGGAAGCAGCCGCGGGTCCCCAGTGGGACGAGGTGCCGTCGAAACCTTGTAGCGAAACGCACCACCATAGCTTGGTTTGTGCGGCGGCCAGTTGAGGTGAATCCGCAAAGTTGGCTGGGGGCACGACTTCTCTGGCAACGGCCGAGCAGCCCTGTGGGAAACCGCATGGCGAGCGCGTCTAACGTGCTGGGCGTGACGACAGTCTCAGGCGCCGACCGCGGCTTCACGCTCGGGTCGCTTCACGCGATGGACGTCCTCAGGGAGGGCACATGACAACGATTCCCAGAATCATCTCCGTCGATGACCACGTCGTCGAGCCGCCGGATCTGTGGACCAACCGACTCCCCGCGAAGTACCAGGACCGGGCGCCGCGCGTCGAGCGTGACCGCGGCGTCTTCAAGGTCCAGGGCGGCGCGTTCTCCTTCGAAAAGGGCGCCCCGGAAGGCGAGTGGGGCGACTGGTGGATCTACGACGACCTGATCTACCCCTTCCCGAAGCTGTCGGCCGCGATCGGATTCGACAACCTGGACGCCGAGCCCGTGACGTTCGAGCAGATCCGCCCCGGCTGCTGGAAGCAGAAGGAACGGCTCGAGGACATGGACGCCAACCACATGGACGCGTCCATCTGCTATCCCAACGTGTTGCCCCGCTTCTGCGGGCAGGCGTTCCTCGAGCGCGCCGACAAGGAGTTGGCGCTGCTGTGCGTTCAGGCCTACAACGACTGGATCATCGACGAGTGGTGCGCCGGTGACGGCAAGGGCCGGCTCATCCCGCTGACGCTGATCCCGCTCTGGGACGCCACGCTCGCTGCCGAGGAGATCCGCCGCTGCGCCGCCAAAGGCAGCCACGCCGTCGCGTTCACCGAGAATCCGACTCCGCTCGGCCTGCCTTCGGTGCACGACAAGAACCGCTTCTGGGACCCATTCTTCGCGGCGTGCGAGGAGACCGAAACGGTCATCAACATGCACATCGGTTCGTCGTCACGAATGCCGTCGACCTCACCGGACGCACCGTTCATCGTCAGCTCGGTGCTGACCTTCCAGAACGCGATGGGCTCACTCGTCGATTACCTGTTCTCCGGGGTCTTCGACCGCTTCCCCAAGATGCGGATCGCCTACGCCGAGGGCCAGGTCGGCTGGATGCCGTACGTGCTCGAGCGGGCCGACAAGCTGTGGGAGGAGCGGGCGGACAACCAGTTCGGCACCAACCTCAAGCAACCGCCCTCGAGCTACGTGCCAGGTCGCATCTGGGGCTGCATCTTCGACGACGAGACGGGCCTGGCTAACCGTCATGTCGTGGGCATGGACCAGATCTGCTTCGAGGTCGACTACCCGCACGCCGACTCGACCTTCCCGCACTCGGAGGACACCGCACGACGTATCTGCGAGAAGGCCGGCCTCACCGACGAGGAGATCTACAAGTTCCTGCGCGGCAACGCGATCGAGCTCTACGGGCTGCAGCGGATCGGCATCACGCGATAACGGTGAAGGGCAGCGTTCACGCCGGCGCCTTCGGCTGGCGGTTGGCGGCGGCAACTGTGCGTCCGGCGTCGGCGAACGCCTTGGTATCAAGGTGTCGTCGCGCGGTGTGAGCTGACTCCAAGCCAAGCGCGGCCGACTCATCGAGGTCGATGCCCTGGGCGTACAACCCCAAAATCTCATTCGCCGCTGGGGTCGCCGCGAACCGATTGGCAAGGTCTTCGGCGAAAGGCAGCAGGTCTGCGTGCGGTAAGACGTGATTGACCAGGCCTATCCGCAGCGCCGTCTGCGCGTCGAGCAATGCCCCCGTGAGCGAGAGCTCTCGGGCTCGCCTCACTCCAACCGCTCGCGGGAGAAGCGCCGTCAGGCCCCATGTCGGGACGGCGTTGAGCCGAGCATGCGTGTCGGCGAAGACGGCGCGGTCGGACGCGAGGACGAATGACGCGCTCAGCGCGATCTCGAGCCCACCAGAGATGCACGGGCCGTTGACCGCACAAATGACAGGCGTGCGCATGGCACGGAGTGCTCGGCCCGGGTTGTTGGCGAATTGCGCGCCATAGGGATCGAACCCTCCGTCGGTGTCCTTGAAATCGACGCCTGCGGTGAAAGCCGGATCGGTTCCCGTCAGGATCACGGCGCTGACGGTGGCGTCCCGCTCCGCTGCGGCGAGAAGCGCGCACAACTCGTCGCGCATCGCCTTGTTGAGAGCGTTGCGGGCTCGCGGTCGGTCGAAGACAATCGTGCGAAGGCTCGCGTCGTCCTTGACGATCAAATGGCCAGTCGCCTCAGCACTCGTGGTCACTCGTCACCTCCTGGGGGAAGCGTCGAGCATCCCATGCCGTTGAATGGTGCTGCTGCGTTCGGTACGACACACTGGAGGAGTCTTGCCGCCTCGCACTGGCGTCGGGCCGCGAGCCCTGCAAGCGCCCGCGACGACCATCTCGTCCGGCGGCCCCTCCACCTTCGATCTCGTGCCGCGTGGGATCACGCTCGGTGCCGAGATTCGGGGCTTGGATTTGCGGCAGCCGTTGACTTCGGTGCAGCGCCGTGAGCTTGCGTGGGCCCTTGACGAGTGGAAGCTGCTGATCTTTCCCGGCCAGCCCTTGTCCACTGCCGAACATGCCGCGTTCGCCAGCACTTGGGGCACGCTCACAGACGACCAACTTGGGGCTTCGAGCGAGCTACCTATCGAAGATTGCGTGGTTGTCTTCGGGCGGGATGCCGCCACCGCCGGCAACGAAAACGCTTGGCACAGCGACGGTACTTTCCGCCCGGTACCTACCTCCGGGACGACGCTTCGAGCCGTCGAGGTTCCGAACCGAGGCGGAGACACCCTCTTCGCCGACATGGCCGCCGCGTACGACAACCTCAGCGAAGAACTCCGCCGTCGCATCGCATCCTTATGGGCTACGCACGATTGGAGCATCGGCTATTACGCCCAGAAGTACGCAGCTGATCTTCCCCGGCTCCAATCGCAGACGCCACCGGTCACCCACCCGGTCGTGATCGCACACCCGCGAACGGGCAGGCCGACGCTCTACGTCAACCCTCTGTTCACGGCTTCCATCCAAGGGTTGGAGCCGATCGATTCGGACTGCCTGCTGGAAGAGTTGTTCCAGCCGGCGACGTTGCCGGAGTTGCAGTTTCGGCTGCATTGGGAGCCGGACACCCTGATCCTTTGGGACAATCTGGCAGTCCAGCACTACGGAGCGAGCGACTACTACCCACAGCGACGAGTCCTCGCGCGGGCAACATTCTTTCCCACGGACATGAAACCGCCGCAGCCGGCGTTCGAAGACGCTTCAAAGGTGACCGCCAGTCAATAGCGGAGAGTCAGGATTCGGCGCGGCCGATTCGGCGGTTGTCCCACGAGAGAATCCGGCCTTCCGGATGCAGCCGCAGAATCGTCCTTTGCGCATAGTGCTTGCGGGTGTCATCCGGCATTGCGCTCGAAGGCGTACGGAACTGCTGATACTTCTCGTCGAGCGCCCGCTCCACTCGCGTCACAACGTCCTCGTCCAGGACGATGTCGACCCGGCCGGTCACGTGGACCGCCTGCAACTCGGCCCAGCGCTCGCCTTGCTCGACCAGAAACGAAGCACGCGGATCCCGGCGGACCCGCATGATTTTCTTGGTCCCGGCGGGCGCCCCGATGCAGATGGTCCGGTCCAGTGTGACGAACCAGACCGGCAGCGCGACGGGGGATCCGTCGGATCGCAGGGTCGTGAAAATGCCCGTGTGAGCACTATCAAGAAGGCTCCAGGCCTCGTCGAGTGAGAGTCGAAGGCTCACCTGAGAAGCCTAAGGAATCCAAGCCGCGATGTCGATCTGCAGCGGTGTGGCCGACGAGTGGGTGGGCTATGGCAGTCGACGCGGCGGCCGTCGGTAGCGTCCTGTCATGCGCAGTTACGAGGTGCTCGTCGAGGCCGGCCAGGTGCTGCAATTCCGCCGGGCAGTCGGCGAGCTCGAAGCACCTCTCGAGCCCGACGGCATCGCGCCACCGACCTTTCTCATGGCGGCTGACCTCTTCGACCCGAAGTACGAGCGCCGACCGCGTGCTGGTCGTGACTGGCCGGACGCTGCCAACCGTCCGGCTGGTGCAGGCGCGGGCTTCCACGCTGAGCAGAGCTTTACCTTCCACCGTCACCCGCAGGCCGGCGAACGACTGACGGCGACCGTCCGGCCGGGGCGACGCTGGGAGAAGGACGGCCGACGCGGCGGGCGGCTCTTGTTCACCGAGACCATTACCGACTTCGCCGACCCGAGTGGCGAGCTGGTGGTAAGCGCGACTTTCGTCTCCGTGGGCACCGAGCGCAAGCCGGAGGGATGAGCTTTCATGGCTGAGGAACTCGTCGCCGGCGCCAGGTATACAACGGTCGTGGTCGAGGCGTTGAATCGCACCCACCTTGCCCAATACGCCGCCGCCTCTGGCGATTACCACCCGGTGCACCATGACGACACGTACGCCCAGTCCATCGGCTACCCGTCGGTCTTCGCGCACGGAATGCTGACGATGGGCCTCACCGGCAGCTTCCTGGAACGAACGGTCGGGCGCGGCGCACTCACTCACTACACGGCCCGCCTTGTCGGCCAAGTGTGGCCGGGCGACCGGTTGACGGCGACCCTTACAGTCACTGGGATCGTTGACGGAATCGCCGAACTGGAAGTGCAAACCGTCAACCAGAACGGCGCCGTCGTGCTGACCGGCTCAGCCGCTGCCCGCACCGACGATCCATTCGTCCGCGTCCGCTAATCCCGCCGCACGTCGGCGCCGCTGCACAGGCCGATCGGCGGCACGACGGTGATCCCCGTAGGACAAGCCAGAGCACAGCTATGTTCAGCGCCGCGCTCCTCACGACCGGATCCAAGGGGGTCGGTGCGATGCGGTGCGGCCGAGCGGTCTACTCGGATGCCGGGGAAGGCGTTCGAGGGAGGTGCGCGGCTTCGACCTCGTTCCTCATCGTCCCGGCTCGCAGGTACCGGGCGAGGTTGTCCACGAAGAGGCGACCGAGGCGCTCACCGGCCAGCGGCGAGTACCCCGCATCGTGGGGGGTAAGGATGCAGTTGTCCAGTTCCCAGAGGGGCGACTCGGGGGGAAGCGGTTCGTCCTCGACCACGTCGAGCGTGGCGCCTCGGATGGTCCGCTGCTGGAGTGCGTCGACGAGTGCCGCCTGATCGACCACGCCACCACGTGCGACGTTGATCAGCACCGCTGTTTCGGGCATGGCGGCGAGGGCCTGCCGGTCGATGAGCCGACGCGTCGCGTCGTTCAGCGGGAGGGAGAGGACCACGTAGTCGCTCTGGGCCAACAACGACAGCAGCCCGTCGGGCCCGAACGCCGCGTCGACCTGGGCGTCGTCGATCGGACCGCGTCGCAGCCCGAGCACCCGCATGCCGAACGCGGCGGCGACTCGGGCAGTCGCCGTCCCGATACCCCCGTAGCCGACGATGCCCAGCGTCTTGGTGGTCAGATCGTCGGAGACGACTGGCTCCCATCGATGCTCGATCTGTTGGAACCGGTGGCGTTCCACCTCCCGGTGCCAGTGCAGGAGGTAGGTCATGACGTACTGGGCGATCGGCTCCGCGTGGACTCCTGCCGCGCTGGTCACCCGGACACCCCGCCCGACCGTCTCGGCCCAGATGGGGAGTTCGACCCCGGCTGCGGGAGCCTGTACCCACGACAGCGACTCCGCGGTGAGGAGGCGCCAGGCTTCGGAGAGCGAGCCGGGTTGCGCCGCGAGATCCACCGAGAAGAGGAACACGTCAGTCCCTGTCGGGTCACCCTGGTAGGACCCGTCGAGGAGTAGGCGCACGAGCTGCGCACCTGGCGCGACCCGCTGTATCTCGGCGCTGAGCAGCTCGGCCATCGACTCGCTCAGGCAGATCTTCACGGTGCCGTCAGCTCAGGCCGAAGAGGCGGCGGGCGTTGAGGGCCAGGATGGCGGCCTTGTCCGCGTCGCTCAGCGCTGACTGTCGGATCTGGTCGAGCAGGTGGCTGATGCGACGACCCACTGGATAGGAGTACAGGTCGGTGCCGAACACGACCCGGTCGGCACCGAACCGGACTGCGAACTCCTCGGCGAAGTCGAAGTTGTAGCTCAAGCTGGTGTCGAAGACGATGTTCGGTGCCACCTCGGCGATGAAGAAGCATTCTCGGGTGGCCTCGTAGGAGCCGAAGGCATCGAGGGCCAGCACCGGGGTCTGCGGGATGCTGCGGGCCACGACGGCCAGCTTCCAGAGGGCTTCTTCCGGGGTCTCGTTCATGGCATGCAGAACGGGGACGAGTCCGATCTCGGCCATGCGGGCGCAGTAGGTCAGCACCCACTGGCTGTCGAGGGAGACTCCTTGGAAGCGCGTGTGGAAACTCATCCCTACGAGCCCTAACTCGTCCTTGCACCGATCGATCTCGGCCAGACTGGCGGCGCCGTCCCTCGGTTCCACGATGCCGACGGCTCCGGGGAACCGGCCCGGGGTGCGGTCCCGGTAGCGGGCGATGGCGTCGTTCTCGGCCCGTGTGTCGGCGATGCCGTGGACCCGGTGGTAGCCGTGGCCGGGGATGACGATCGCCTGCTGCACGCGTGAGCGGTCCATGATCGCGAGTCGCGACGCCAGCTCGAGTCGCTCGAACTCGGCCTCGTCCATCTCGGGCGTCGACTCGACGGCGCCTCCGAGTGCTCGAAAGGCATTCCCGACGTGGTGGTGCACGTCGAGGATCTCGAAGTCATCGCTCACGTTTCCCCGTCCCCCTCACGGATCCGGGTGCATCGTATGACTCCCATTCCGGCAGTCGATCACGTCTGCCCCGGTCGCAATTGAGGATGCGAGAGGTCGAACGCGTCGAACGTGGAGGTAGTTGTCGTGGTTCCGATAGTGGTGGCGAGGGTGCCGCCGGTCACCAGGGTGTCGGACGTGAGCCGGCCGAGCGGGTCATAGCCGAGGCTGCGGGTAGCGGCATCCGACGTTGTTCGTCGCTAAGTCCACGCGAAGTCCACGGCTCCCCCGCCTGGCCGCGGCCGGCGCAGGCTGACCTTTCAAAATCGAGCAGCGCCGAAGCCTTGCGACGTGGTTTTCGAACGGATCACCGTGGACCCGGACACGGTGAGCGGCATGCCCCGCATCCGGGGGCTGGACCGCATTCCCGTGACCACCATTGTGGCGATGGTCGCGGACGGGATGACGACCGGCGAGATTGTCACCTAACTGCCCGGCCTCGCCCGAGACGATATTGCCGAAACCCTGCATTACGCCGCCGAGGAGATGCGCGAACGTGAACTGCCCCTGCGCCACTCGGCATGAGGTTTCTGCTTGCCGAGACCCTCTCACCAAAGCTCGCGGATCTGCTCCGGGACGCCGCACACGATGTCGTCTACCTGCGGGATATCGGGCTCGCCAGTTCCACGGACCAGGCAGTCATCCAGACAGCACAGGTCGAAGATCGTGGGCTCCGTTGCGTTAGCCGCTCGGCGCGACTCCCAAGCAATGGGCTCGTAGACTTTAGGCCAGTCTCCGACTAGTCTGATCGAATGACGAGCGTTGGCGCCTATGAAGCCAAGACCCACCTGCCGCGTCTGCTTGAAGAAGTCGAAGGCGGCCAAATCATCACCATCACAAAACATGGCCGAGCCGTTGCCCGACTCGTACCTGCGGGCCCCACGCCGACAACGGCGGGCGAGGCCATCGCGGAACTGCGCAGCGCGCGCATCGGAGTTCGTCGGGGCCGGACCCCGATCAGAAAGATGATCGACGAAGGGCGCCGTTGATGCCCCTGGTGATCGACACATCCGTCACCATGGCGTGGTGCTTCGAAGATGAGGCGACAGATGCCACCGAAGCCGTCTTGGAATCTCTCCACGAAAACGAGGCCACCGTGCCTTCGCTGTGGCAGCTCGAAGTCACCAACGTCCTGCTGGTCGCCGAACGCCGCAAGCGGATCAATGAAGCTCAAGCAACACGATTCATCGATGTACTCACGCGCCTCCCGATTCGAATCGACACAGCACCTGCCGACCCGACAGCGATCCTCGCAGCCGGACGTCACCACCACCTCAGCGCCTACGACGCCGCATACCTGATTCTCGCCGAACGACTCGGCGCCCCGCTAGCCACACTCGACGACAAACTCGCCACCGCCTGCCACACTGCCGGCGTCGACCTCCTCATCAGCAGATAGCCCTCATCGATCAGTCGCGGATAGGCACTCGCACGATCGGTGGTCACCTCAATCGGACGTACGCCGACAGTGAGCGCGCGGGCGAAGAATGTCCTGGCAGCAGATAGGTCTCGGCGGGTGGACAGCATGACGTCGATGACCTTGCCATGCTGGTCGATCGCCCGGTACAGGTAGGTCCATCGGCCAGCAACCCGAACGTAGGTCTCATCGACGAACCAGTGGTCGCCCGGTAGCCGGCGGCAAGGCCGGGCGGCTTCGATGAACTCGACGGTGAAGCGCTGCACCCAGCGGTAGACCGTCGCGTGATCAACCCGGATGCCCCACTCAGCGAGCAGTTCTTCAACGTCGCGGTAGGACAGTCCGTAGCGCAAATACCAACGAACCGCGACGGTGATCACCCCCGCGGGAAGCGGAAGCCGGCAAAGGCGGACGAGCCGCAAACGGTAATCAGACCAGTCTCATGGCCTGACCAATCAACCAACGCAACGGTGCACGTTCGACGGTCAAAGCTCCACGCCGACGAGTACCGGCTCGTTCACCAGGCTCACCCCGAGCCGCTCGCGCACTCCATCGCGGATCTCCCGGGCCAGGGCCAGCACGTCGCGGGCTGAGGCGCCGCCGCGGTTGGTAATGGCCAGCACATGCTTGGTGGACAGCCGCGCAGCGCCGCTGCCGTACCCCTTCGGGAAGCCGGCGCGGTCGATGAGCCAGGCGGCCGGCACCTTGAACCGCTCGCCGGGCTCGGGAAACGCCGGCACCTGTACGCCCGCCCGTTCGGAAAGCGCCGCGTACGTACGGGCATCGAAGACGGGGTTGGTGAAGAACGAGCCGCAGCTGGCCGTGTCGGGGTCCGAGGGATCCAGCACCATGCCCTTGCCGCGGCGCAGCGCGAGGACTGTCTCGCGAACCTGGTCGACGGAGGCCGTGCCGCCGGGCTCGAGGCCCAGTGAGCGGGTCAGCTCGCCGTAGCGCGGCCGGCTCGCGCCCCCCGGCCGCAGGGCGAACTCCACCTCCGTCACCACCCAGCGTCCTGCTTCGGCCTTGAAGCGACTGGACCGGTAGCCGAACCCGCACTCGGCCGGGCTGAGGTCGCGCAGTTCGCGGACGCTTCGGTCGTAGGCGGTCACCCGGGTGATGACGTCGGCGACCTCCTGGCCGTACGCACCGACGTTCTGGATCGGGGTGGCACCGACGAGCCCCGGGATCCCCGCGAGGCACTCGATCCCGGCCAGTCGCTGGTCGACCGCGTACGCCACCAGCGCGTCCCAGGATTCGCCGGCGGCGACCCGGAGGCGCTCTCCCTCATGGAAGACGCCCTGGGTGCGGATGAGAATCACCAGTCCGGGAAACCCTTGGTCGGCGACGACGACGTTGCTGCCGCCGCCGAGGAGCAGCAACGGTCTGCCGCCCGAGTCAGCGGCGCGAACAACGCTGACCAGCTCCTCGGTCGAGTGCACGGCAGCCAGGTCCGCGGCCGGCCCGCCGACACCGATCGTCGTCAACCCGGCGAGCGGCACATCGCGCAGGCCGGCCCGCGGGTCAGTCAACCGAGCCGGCTTCCCGCCCGGCCCCGGCGGCCAGGCGCGCGGTAGACAGATCGGCGACGCCGACGGTCGGGGTGGAGGCCTGGGCGTAGAGCCGCTGCGGGATGCGTCCGGCGCGGCGGGCGAGCCGACCGCCCTCGACCGCGCGGCGCATCGCCTCGGCCATCAGCGCCGGCTCCTGCGCCCGGGTGACGGCCGTGGCGAGCAGGACCGCGTCGCAGCCGAGCTCCATCGCCAGGGCGGCGTCGGACGCGGTGCCGATACCCGCGTCGAGCACCAGCGGGAGGTCGATGGCTTCCCGCATGATCGCGATGTTGTACGGGTTGCGGATCCCCGCGCCGCTGCCGATCGGCGAGCCCAGCGGCATCACGGCCGCCACGCCCGCGTCGGCCAGCCGGCGGGCGAGGATCGGGTCGTCGGTGGTGTAGACGAAGACCGCAAAGCCGTCGTCCACCAATTGCTCGGCGGCATCGAGGAGTTCGACAGCGTCCGGCAGCAGGGTGCGGTCGTCGCCGATGACCTCCAGCTTCACCCAGTCCGTCTCGAAGGCCTCACGGGCGAGCTGAGCGGTGAGCACCGCGTCACGAGCGGTGTAGCAGCCGGCGGTGTTGGGCAGGACGCGCGCGCCGCACCGGTCGACCACGTCCAGGACGCTGCCCTGGGCCGTCGGGTCGAGCCGGCGCAGCGCGACCGTGACGATCTCGGCGCCGGACGCCTTCACCGCGGCCTCGAGCGCACCCATGCTGGACGCTCCACCGGTCCCGAGGATGAGCCGGCTGGCGAAGGTCTCGCCGGCGAGCACGAGCGGGTCGTCCACATCAGCCTCCCTGGGTCGCGGCGAGCAGTTCGACAACGTCTCCCGCGCTGACCCGTTGATCGCTCCAGCGTCCGCGCGGGACGACTTCCCCGTTCATCGCGATGGCCAGACCGCGCCGAACCTCGTGACCGCAGCGAATCAGCAGCGCCTCCAAGGAGGTGCCGTCGGGGACCTCGGCAGGACCACCGTTCAGGGTGATGATCACGCGAACCGGCCCGGGGAGAACGGGGCGCCGAGAGCCGGAACCCGCCCGGATCCCAGCAGCTCGACGACGAGGTCGGCCGTGACGGGAGCCAGCAGGATGCCGTTGCGGTAGTGCCCGGTAGCCACGATCACCCGATCATCCCAGCGACCGATCACGGGCGCGTTGTCTGCCGTCGCGGGACGCAGGCCCACCACCGCCTCGGTGAAGGCGAGCTCGGTGACACCCGGGACGAGTTCGTACGCGGCGCGCAGCAGCTCGTAGACCCCGCCCGCGGTGGCACGCATGTCGTCGCCTTTCTCCTCGACGGTCGCCCCCACGACCAGCCGGCCGTCACCGCGCGGGACGAGGTACGCATCGACCCCGCGAATGGTGCGTGTCAGCAGCGGCTCTCCGCGCAGGTGCAGCAGCTGGCCCTTCACCGGCCGCACGCCGAGCTCGGGAAGCAGCCGACCGCTCGCTGCCCCAGCTGCGAGGACCACCGTTCCCGCATCCAGTTCGGCGAGATCCGGTACCGGCTCGGCCCGAAGCTCGACGCCGGCGATCCGGCACGCGGCGCGCAACCCGTGGACCAGCGCCCGGTTGTCGACGCTGTGATCGCCGGCGACGACGAACGCACCCCGCACCCGAGGGGAAAGCAGCGGCTCGAGCTCCCGCGCTTCCCGCGCCCGCAGCCGGGTGACCTCGAGCCCGAGCTTGGCTTGAAAGACCGCCAGCTCCTCGAACCGCGCCAGGTCGTCCGTGTCACGGGCGACGCTGATCGTGCCCTCGGTCCGGTAGCCGGGGTCGACACCGCTGGCGCGCTGGAGCTCGGCGGCGAAGTCGGCCCAGCGATCGCGCCCGGCGAGGGTGAGCGCCAGCAGGGCTTCCTCGCCGTAGTGCACCTCGGTGACCGGAGCCAGCATCCCGGCGGCCGCCCAGCTGCTTTGGGCCGGCGCGTCATGCGCGAGCTGCGGGTCGTAGACCGCAACGCGTCCGAGCCCCGCTGCGGCTGCTTGCCACCCGATGGTCAGACCGATGACACCGCCGCCCACGATCGCGACGTCAGGTGCGCCTTCCAGAGCGCTCGCTCGCCTCATCTCACTGGCTCCGTTCCCTTCGCCGGCATGACCCGGATCAGGTGTTGACGGTCGGAGGCCTGGCCTCCCTCTCAGCCCGCCGCCGGGCTCCCGTGGTGTCCACGGTACGGCGTCACGTGAGCCGGATACGCTCGCCTCACCAGCCGGGGACACCCCGCCCGGCGCGATGGCCAATGAGGGTCGACGGCGAACCCGACGTCCTATCCTTGGCCGACAGGAGGTGCGGCATGACCGTCTCGCCGCCCCAGCGCCCGGTCGCTTCGGTCGCTGCGGCCGTCCAGTTGCTCACTCCCGAGGGTGAGCGCGTGGCCCATCCTGAGTACGACGTCAACTTCCGGGATCAGGACTACCGCGACCTGTATCGCGACATGGCCCTGGTGCGCCGGGTCGACATCGAAGCCACCGCGCTGCAGCGCCAGGGGGAGCTGGGCCTGTGGGCCAGCTGTCTCGGTCAGGAAGCCGCCCAGGTGGGCAGCGCCCGGGCCATGCACTCCCGTGATTACGCGTTCCCGACCTATCGCGATCATGGGGTCACCTGGTGCCGCGGCATCGACCCGAGCCTGCTGCTCGGCCAGTTTCGGGGCGTCGAGCTCGGCGGCTGGGATCCGCAGCAGTACCGGTGCGCGCTCTACGCGATCGTCATCGGCAGCCAGACGCTTCATGCCACCGGCTACGCGATGGGCGTCGCGAAGGACGGTGCGCTCGGGGACGACGGGGAGGCGGTCATCGTCTACTTCGGCGACGGCGCGTCGAGCCAGGGCGACGTCAACGAGAGCTTCAACTTCGCCAGCGTTTTCCAGGCTCCGGTGGTGTTCTTCTGCCAGAACAACGGGTGGGCCATCTCCGAGCCCAGCGAGCGGCAGAGCCGGGTGCCGATCTGCGAGCGCTCTGCCGGCTTCGGCTTCCCCGGGATCCGGGTCGACGGCAACGACGTGCTTGCCTGCTACGCGGTGGCCCGCCAGGCGCTCGACGCCGCCCGCACCGGCCAGGGGCCGACCCTCATCGAGGCGGTCACGTATCGGATGGGTGCTCACACGACCTCCGACGACCCCACCCGCTACCGGCTGCAGGCCGAGCTGGAGTCCTGGAAACTGAAAGATCCACTCGAGCGGCTGAAGGCCTTCCTGTACCGCCAGCAGATCGCCGACCGCAGCTGGTTCGAGGCCCTGGACGGGGAGGCGGGCGAGCTTGCCCGGCGGCTGCGAGCCGAGTGCCTGGGCATGCCGGATCCCGATCCGCTCACCATGTTCGAGCAGGTCTATGAGGAGCAGACCGAATCGCTTTTGGCCGAGCAGCGCGGTTACGCCGACTACCTGACGAGCTTCGAGGCGTCATGACTACCGCCGGCCTCAGCCTTTCGGCCGCGATCAACGCCGGCTTGCGCCGGGCGATGGAAGGCGACGAGCGCGTTCTCATGATGGGCGAGGATGTCGGCACGCTCGGCGGCGTCTTTCGGGTGACCGACGGGCTGCAGAAGGACTTCGGCGAGGAGCGGGTGATCGACACCCCGCTCGCCGAATCCGGGATCATCGGCACGGCCATCGGCCTGGCCATGCGGGGCTACCGGCCGGTGTGCGAGATCCAGTTCGACGGCTTCGTCTACCCGGCGTTCAACCAGATCGTGAGCCAGCTGGCCAAGCTGCACTATCGCAGCGGCGGCACGGTGAAGATGCCGGTGACCATCCGCATCCCGTTCGGTGGCGGCATCGGGGCGGTCGAGCATCACAGCGAGAGCCCCGAGGCCTACTTCGCGCACACGGCGGGGTTGAAGGTGGTGGCCTGCAGCGGCCCGGCCGACGCGTTCGGCATGATCCAGCAGGCCATCGCCAGCGACGACCCGGTGATCTTCTTCGAGCCCAAGCGGCGCTACTGGGAGAAAGCCGAGGTCGACCTCACGCCCGGCGCGCCGCTGCCGCCGCTGCATGCGTCGGCGGTGCTACGCGAGGGGCGCGACGCCACGCTGGTGTCGTACGGCCCCTCGGTGCACACGGTGCTCGCGGCGGCGCAGGCCGCGGCTGCCGACGGTCTCGACATCGGGGTCATCGACCTGCGCAGCCTGTCGCCGCTGGATCTCCGGCCCGTGCTCGAGGCCGCTCGCCGCACGGGCCACGTCATCGTCGTCTCGGAGGCCCCGCCGTCGGCGTCCATCTCGGCTGACGTCGCCGCGCAGATCACCGAGCAGGCTTTCTATTCACTGGAGGCGCCCGTGCTCCGGGTCGGCGGCTTCGATACGCCGTATCCGGCGTCCAAGCTGGATGCGCACTACCTGCCCGACCTCGATCGGGTGCTCGACGCCGTCGACCGTTCGCTGGCGTTCTGATGGCGGTTCGCCACTTCGCGCTCCCCGACCTCGGTGAGGGCCTGACCGAAGCCGACATCCTGGGTTGGCTCGTCAAAGAGGGCGACGAGGTCGCCCTGAACCAGCCCATCGTCGAGGTCGAGACCGCCAAGGCGGCGGTGGAGGTGCCGTCGCCGTGGGCCGGCGTCGTCCAGCAATTGCATGCGCCGCAAGGGCAAACGGTCGCGGTCGGCGCGACGCTGATCACCATTGATGTGGCGGGCGAGGACGCGGCGCAGGAGGCCGGCGAGACCCGCGAAGCCATGCTGGTGGGCTACGGTCCGCGCCCGGCCCAGACCCGCCGCCGCCCGCGCATCGCTACTGGAGGCCGGTCGCGGGGATCGCTCGCCCCGGCCTCGAGCGCGCCGGCCGACGTCACCGTGCTGGCCAAGCCGCCGGTGCGCAAGCTGGCCCGCGATCTCGGGGTCGACCTGCGGACCGTGCGCGGCTCCGGCCCGGCGGGAAGCATCACGCGGGCGGACGTCGGCGCTGTAGCCGCTCCCGTGAAATCGCCGCCAGACATGGATGTTCCGGGGGAGGTCGCCGGTGAGCGGATCGCGCTGCACGGGGTGCGCAAGGCCATGGCCGAGGCGATGACCCGAAGCGCGTTCACCGCTCCGCAGGCGAGCGTCGTGCTCACCGTCGACGCGACGGAAACCGTGGCGCTGCGGGGCGTGCTGGCGGCGCGGCCGGAGTTCGCCGACGTGGCGCTCTCGCCCCTGGTGCTCGTCGCGCGAGCCGTGTGCGTCGCGGCCCGCCGGACCCCGCTGATCAACTCGAGCCTCGATGACGCCGCGGGGGAGATCGTGCTGCACGAGCAGCTCAACCTCGGGTTCGCGGTCGCGACCCCGCGCGGGCTGATCGTGCCGAACATCAAGGACGCTGCGAGCCTGTCGCTGCCCCGGCTCGCCGCGACGCTGAACACGCTCATCGCGACGGCACGCGAGGGTCACAGCCGCCCGGCTGACCTGTCCGGCGGCACGTTGAGCATCACGAATGTCGGCGTCTTCGGGGTCGACGGCGGCACGCCCATCCTCAACCCGGGGGAGAGCGCCATCGTGTGCCTTGGCGCCATCGCGCCGCGGCCGTGGGTCCATGACGGCCAGCTCGCGATCCGCGAGGTGGTCACCCTGTCGATGTCGTTCGACCATCGGATCATCGACGGTCAGGTCGCGTCGCAATTTCTCGCTGACGTGGGGGCGATGGTGACCGATCCCCGCCTACTGCTGACCGGCTGAGCTCACCGGTCGTACGCTCACAGCATGCCTTCGTACGAGTTCCGGTGCCGAACCTGCGGCGACGGGTTTGTGGTTCAGCGCGCGATGGCGGAGTCCACCACCGCCCCGGCTCCCTGCCCGGAAGGTCACGAGGACACCACGCGCGTCTTCACTGCGGTGGCCGTGGGCGGCCGGGCCGGCAATGGGGGCACGTCACCCGCTTCCGCTCCGATACCGGCACCGACCGGCGCAGGAGGGTGCTGCGGCGGAGGGTGCTGCGGCTGACCGTCAGCCGCAGCGACTCAGAACGCCTCTTCCGCCAGCTCCATCAGGTCAAGGTCAACGCTGTCGGCCAGCGCGCGCTGCGCCGCGAGCCCGGTGAGCACGTTGCGTGCAAACCACTTCGCGGCCGCCACCTTGCCCTGGTAGAACGCCTGGTCACGGGCCGACAGCTCGGAACCGTTGGCGAGCGCCTCGCTGGCGACCTCGGCCTGGCGCAGCAGCAGCCAACCGGTCACGACGTCACCGCTGGCCATCAGTAGCCGGGTGCCGTTCAGACCGACCTTGTAGATGTTCGTGCGTTCTTCGGCGGCCGAAGTCAGCTGGCCCACCATGGTCGCGACGATCGCCTGCAGGTCCTCGGCGGCCCGCCCCAGCAGCTCCCGCTCAGCGGCCAGCTCGCCGCCGCCCGGGTCGCCCTTGACGGTGTCCTGGATCTGGCCGACGAGGTAGCCGAGGGCCGTGCCCTTGTCGCGCACGATCTTGCGGAAGAAGAAGTCGATGCCCTGGATCGACGTGGTGCCCTCGTACAGGGTGTCGATCTTCGCGTCGCGGATGTACTGCTCGATCGGGTAGTCCTGCAGGTAACCGGATCCACCGAAGATCTGCAGCGAGGTGGCGAGCAGCTCGTAGCCCTTCTCCGACCCGTAGCCCTTGACGATCGGGAGCAGCAGGTCATTCAGGCGCACGAACAAATCGACATCGGTGCTGGTTGATTCGCCGGCCTCGGCCAGCGCGATCTCGTCCTGGATGTGCGCGGTGTAGAGCACCAGCGCGCGCATGCCTTCTGCCCACGCCTTCTGGCGCATCAGCATGAGGCGCACGTCGGGGTGGTGCGTGACCGTGACGCGGGGAGCCGTCTTGTCGGTCATCTGCGTGAGGTCGGGACCCTGGACGCGGTGCTTGGCGTACTCGAGAGCGTTCAGGTACCCCGTCGAGAGGGTGGAGATCGCCTTCGCGCCCACCATCATCCGGGCGTACTCGATGACCTGGAACATCTGCGCGATGCCGTCGTGCACCTCGCCTACCAGATAGCCGACCGCGGGGGTGCCGTGCTGGCCGAAGGTGAGCTCGCAGGTGGCCGACACCTTCAGGCCCATCTTCTTCTCGACGTTGGTGGCGTAGACGCCGTTGCGCTCACCGAGTTCGCCGGTGGCCCAGTCGGTGACGTGGAACTTCGGGACGATGAACAGGCTGAGGCCCTTGGTGCCCGGTCCGGCACCTTCGGGGCGGGCGAGCACGAGATGGACGATGTTTTCCGGGACGTCCCACTCGCCGCTGGTGATGAAACGCTTCACGCCGTCGATGTGCCAGCTGCCGTCCGGCTGCCGCACGGCCGCGGTGCGGCCGGCGCCGACGTCGGATCCGGCTTCCGGCTCGGTGAGCACCATCGTGGCGCCCCAGTGGCGCTCGACCATGGTCTGGGCGAAGACCCTCTGCTCAGGAGTGCCGAGACGGTCGATGACGGCGGCGAAATTGCCGCCGGCCATGTACATGAAAATGGCGGGGTTAGCGCCGAGCATCATCTCGTTGGCGGCCCAGATCACCGACGGTGAGGCCCCGAGGCCCCCCAGGCTCTCGGGAAGCGACAGCCGGTGCCAATCGCCGTCGATGACGGCCTGGTAGCTCTTCTTGAACGACTCGGGAAGGGTCACCGAGTGCGTCTCGGGGTCGAAGACCGGCGGGTTGCGGTCAGCGTCGACGAACGATTCCGCCAGATCGTTGGTGCACAGGCGCTCCATCTCACGCAGCACATCGCGCGCGGTGTCGGCGTCCATGTGGGTGAAAGGCCCGCGGCCTAGCGCCTTGTCGGCGCCGAAGACCTCGAAAAGGTTGAACTCGAGATCCCGAAGGTTGCTCTTGTAGTGACCCATGACTGCGCACCTTCCGCTGGGCGGCGGCCGAGTACAGTAGAAGTACTCACCAGTAACATAACCAATGCTACCCGTGGGTAACTCCCTTTTACACATCCTTCTTCCTGTGGCCCAGGTCACGCCGTCTGCTGTGCGACGCGCTCGGACCCGCCACGCGCGGCTCGAACGCTGACAATGTCGGCTGAATGTGACCGTGACCAGCGAAACCGCGAGTCCGGCGCGGCCTCTTGCGCGCAGCGGCGGGAAATGTTAGGAGATCAGCCGCCGGATGCCCGGCACCCGCGACGCCGCCAATGTGAGGGCGATCGTGGCCGCGAACACTCCGCAGGCGAGCGGAACGGCCCACAGCACGGTGCGCCCGATCGCCGAGGTGTCGGGGAGCGAGAGCGCGCGCTGCAGCGGGAAGAGCAGGAGCGGGTGGATGAGGAAGACGCCGAACGTCGCCCCGCCGAGCAGGCGCATCCGGCGGGTGGACAGGCGCTTCGGCGTCCAGCTGCGCGCGGCGGCAAAGACAGCCAGCGACATCAGCATGACGGTCGGGCTCAGGTAGTCGTAGAGGAAGTTGCCGTCGGTGGTCCACCCGTACCGCGCAGCCAGGGCGCCGCTGCCGAGCGCCGTCCCGAGCCAGCCGGCGACGACCAGCCGCCGCGAGATGCGCTGCGTTCGCTCGGTCACCGCGAAGGTCGTGAGCAGGTAACCGGCCAGGTAGTAGCCGACGTACGGCAGGAAGCGGGTGATGGCGTTGAAGCCGCCGCCGCCGCCCAGCTCGCGTACCGCATGCTCACCCAGCCCGAACGCCAGCGCGGCACCGGTCAGGATCGTCAGCTCGCGGCGGCTCGAATGCTCGATGACGCGACGCAGCACGGGAGTGAGTGCGGTGAGCCCGGCGACGATGAACAGGAAGTACAGCTGCAGGTACGGATCGCCGGAGGCGACGGCCTTGACCGTGCCGCCGACGCTGAGGTCCTGCCCGTAGAACTGGCGCTGGAAGATCAGGTAGACCGCGATCCAGAACGCGAGCGGGACCCCGATCCGCGCGGCCCGCTGCTTCAGGAACGAGCCGTGGGAGACGCGCCGCGCCGGGTCGAGCAGCAGGGCTCCGCTCACCATCACGAAGACCGGCACACACCACAGACAGGCGGTGTTGATCAGGTTCGCGAGCCACCACCAGGCGGTGTGCCATCCGGTGCCGGCCGTGCGCGTCGCCGGGCTGATCGCATGGATGACGACGACCGCCAGGATCGCGGCGATACGCAGCAGGTCCATCCACGCGAGCCCGCTGCCTGCACGGGAGCGGCTGGCCCGGGCCTGCCGGGGGTCGGCTGACGTGCTCGCGGGCGGGTATGCCGGGCAGGGGCGAGTCAGCAGTTGCGCGGGCATCACACGTAAGAGTGCCCGCGCCGGCTGCCTTTTAGCTGACTCCTACCTGTGCATCAGCCCACTCCCGCAGTTTGTTCTTCGCGACCTTCTCGAGGGTGGCGCGGGGGAATTCCGCGACGAAGTAGACCGCTCGCGGAACCTTGAAGTCGGAGAGGTTCTTGGCGCAGACGTCGATGATGGCCTGCTCGAACGCCTTGTCGTCCGGCTCGGCGCCCGGGGCTTTGATGACGAAGGCCACCGGCACCATGCTCAGGAAGTCGTGCGCCTGGCCCACCACCGCGATATCGGCGATGCCCGGAACGAGCCGGGCGGTGTCCTCCACCTCGCGAGCCGACACGTTCTCGCCGCCGACCTTCAACACGTCGCCGCTGCGCTCGCTGTAGACGACGTTGCCGCCCTCGGCGATGCGGACCATGTCGCCGGTCTTGAACCACCCGTCGGCGGTGAAAGCCTTGGCGTTGGCCTCGTCGTTGTCGAAGTACTCGAGGAAGAGCTGCTGGCCGCGCACGCCCCGCACCCACAGCTCGCCGATCGAGCCGTCCGTGACCAGCTCACCCGTCACCGGGTTGACGACGAGGATCTGGTACCCGGGGGTCGGCTTGCCCATCGAGCGGGCCGGATTGTGCTCGCCCTTCACCTCGCTGTGGATGCAGTGGGTGACGGTCTCCGTCATTCCGTATGCGGCCAGCACCCGGAAGCCGAACGCGGCCTCGAGCTCGGGGACGATGAGCCCGAAAACGCCGACGCGCAAGGAGTTGGCGGGCTTGTCCGGGGCCATCAGCGCCGTGAACACGAACGGCAGCAGCGAGATGTGGGTGACCTTGCGGCGCACGGCCACCTCCCAGAACCGGCTCACCGACCACTTGGGCATGAGCACGACCGTGCCGCCGACGCCGAGGGTGCTCCAGGTGGTCCAGCTCTGTGCGTTCACGTGGAAGAACGGCAGGTAGATCAGGTAGATGTCGTCGCCGGTCATGTCGATGTTGTTCGGTCCGACCCGGCTGGCCCAGATGGCGTTCGCGTGGGTGTGCACGACCGCCTTCGGACGCGACGTGGTGCCGGAGGTGTACATGATTCCCACCGGAAGCATGGGCTCGGCCGGGCGGCCCGGGTAGCCGTCCTCGGGGCCGAACAGGTCGGCGAACGACTCGACGCCTGCCGGGAGCGGCTCCGTCGCCGGCTCACCGCTGTCGTCCTCGGTGACCGCGATCCACTTCAGCGCGGTGGCGTTCTCACTCACCAGCGACGCGAACTGGGGCTGGGTGATGGCGGCGACGCACTGGGCGTGGCCCGCCAGGTACGTCATCTCCGGGCCGACGCTCTTGGTGTTGGTCGTGACCCCGACGGCACCCACGGTCGCGCAGGCGTACCAGGCGATCACCATCTCCGGGCAGTTCTCGCAGTGCAGCAGAACCTTGTCGCCCTTGGTGATTCCGCGCTGGTGCAGCCCGGCGGCCACCTTGCGAACGTCGGACGCGAACTCGGCGTAGGTCCAAGCGCGCGAGTTGCCGTCCTTCGGCTCCCAGATCAGGAAGGGGTGGTCAGGCTTCTCGGTGGCCCAGTGATTCACCAGCCAGGGGATGTCCTGACCGACGAATTGGAAGTCAATGACGTCCTGCGCGGTGACGTTCGCGTCCACGGGTACTCCCACAACTGTCTTGAGGTTGTATTGCAATCAAGTTCTAGCTGCCGCCATCTTGGCTGATGCCCGAGCCACCTGTCAGACCGGTCCCGGAATCACTGCCGGCGATGAGCCGGGCGAGCCGCTCGGTGAGGTCGTCGAGTTGCAGCGCCAGCGCTTGGTAGGCCTCGAGCGGTTCCCCGAGCGGATCGCGGATCTCATCGCGTGGCTGTGCTCGCCGCCGCGCCGGGTCGCGTAATCGATCCACGGCAGCGAGCCACTCCTGAACCGAGCGCTCCCCGCGCGGACCCTCGCGCTCACCGAGCCGAATCAGCTGCCCGAGGACGAACGTGCGCGGGGCGGCTTCCGGGTAGTGATTGGTGACGGCATCGGCGTGGTCGTTGGTCATCGCGAGCACCAGCCAGGCCGGCTCGATGAGCCCGGCGTGGATGCGCCGGCTGACGTGACCTTCGAGCACGACCCCGCGTTCGGCCAGCGCAGTGAGCGTGTGGTCGGTGGGGCCGCTCGAGTTCCAGCCGATCGTTCCGGCCGAGCTGACGGGAACGGTGAAGTCGGCTGCGTCCAGGTGGTGACGCAGCAGCGCTTCGGCCATGGGCGACCGGCAGACGTTGCCCGTGCAGACGACAAGGATCACCGCCTCACGGTGCCACGTGGGCACTGAACTCGTTGGCCTACGATCCGTCGCGTGTCACAGCCTGCCGAAAAGTCGTCTGACTCCGCCTCCAACCCGACCCCGGCGGGAGGTGTCGAGCCCGTACCGGCCGCCAGCGTCATCCTGCTGCGCGACGGGGTGCAGGGCCTCGAGGTCCTGATGCTGCGGCGGACCGCCAAGGCCTCCTTCGCCCCTGACGCCTGGGTCTTTCCGGGCGGGCGGATCGACCCGGGCGACGGCGCCGACTCGACCTCGGTGGAGGCGGCGCGCCAGGGTGCGTCGCGCGAGACGATGGAGGAGGCCGGCGTCGTCGTCGATGCGCAGGCGCTCATCCCGTACTCGCGCTGGTGTCCGCCGCCGGAGAGCCCGAAACGTTTCCTCACGTGGCTCTTCATCGCCGCCGCGTCCGCTGCCGATGAGGTGACGGTCGACGGCAGCGAGATCACCGAGCACGAGTGGGTACGCCCCGCCGAGGCCATCGCCGCGCGGGACGAGGGTCGCATCACCTTGCTGCCGCCGACGTGGGTGACGCTCTGGGACCTGACGCGCCACGAAACCGTGGCCGAGGTCCTGTCGGCCGTCGGCCAGGGGAAACCGGCGTTCTTCGAAACGCATATCGCGTTCCAGCCCCGCGAGGACGATCCGGCGAAGCAGGACGTGGTGTCACTCTGGGAGGGTGACGCGGGGTATGAGGCCCGCGACCCCAGCGCGCCCGGGCCGCGGCATCGGCTCCGGATGGGTGATCCCCCGTGGCGGTACGAACGCACCGGGTGACGGTGGCTCCCAGGTTCGTCTGGACACGGGCGAATGTCCGGTGTTTCAACACCTGGTGACGACATACTCGGGACCGCTGAAGCCGCATACTCAGCCCGCTGAGGTGCCCTGAGCTGTGCGCGAACGACCGGTACACGGGTGACTCGGGGGCACCATGCAGGACAGCGGGGACGACGCGTCGAGCGATGCTGCGTCGCAGGCGAGTGAACGGCGTTTCCGGACTGCCCTGTCGAGCATGGTCGACCCGGTCGCCGTCGTAACGGCGATTGCCGGTGACGGCAAGTCGGGCAGAAAGCGCGGCGAGGTCGTCGATTTCTTCGTCAGCTATGTGAACGACCGGCCCAGTTCCCCGCGGGTCGGAACCCTGCTGTCGACGCTGTGGTCCGAGCGTGGCCACAAGGCGCTGCTGGCGAAATACCAGGCCCTGCTCGACGGTGGACGCGAGCTCGTCGTCGATGCCCTGCACCTTCCCGACCTCGACGGCGCCGATCGCTACTTCGACATCCGCGCCGCGCGGCTCGACGACAACGAGATCATCGCGACCTGGCGAGAGGTCACCAGCCGGGTCAAGGCCGAAGAGGCGCTGGCCGACAGCGAAGCGTTGCTGCGCGGGGCATTCGACGACGCGCCGGTCGGGGCACTGCTGATCGGGCTGGACGGTGCGGATGAAGACCACGGCTGCCAGCTGCTGAAGGTCAACCGTGCGTTCGCGGCACTCGTCGGCTACCGGCGGCAGGAGCTGCTGGGGATGCCGTTGCGCCGCTTGCTCCACCCCGACGACATGGTGCCCGGCGCCAGCCCGAAGGCCTTGCTGCAGCGCACCGGTGAGCCGTTGCGGCTACGAAAGGCTGATGGCTCCAGCGTGTGGGTGCGCCTGTCCAGCGGCGAGGTGGCGTTGGGCGATCGACCCGCGTACCTCGTGATCCACGTCGAGGACGTCACCAGCCGCCGCCAGATCGAGCAGGAGCTCGCCAACCGCCACCTGCACGATCCGCTGACCGGTCTGGCTAACCGTCACCTGCTGCTCGACCGGTTCCGGCTCGCGGTCGACAACCTCGACCGCCACCCCGGCGCGATCGTGGTGCTGCACATCGATCTCGACCGGTTCAAGGACGTCAACGACACCTACGGCCACAGCGTGGGCGATCACGTGCTGGCCGAGGTCGGACGGCGCCTTGACGGGCTGGTCGACAGCCCCGATACCGCTGCGCGCCTGGCCGGCGACGAGTTCGTGATCGTGACGGCCGCGCGCCGGCGCAGCACTGCCGCGGTGACGGGCGCCGCCACCAGGCTCGCGGAAGAGGTGTCAGAGGTGCTCGGGGAGGTGATCCGGCTCCCCGAGAACGATGACGTCACCCTGCAGCTCAGCGTCAGTATCGGCATCACGGTCACCACCTCGCCCGACTCGGAGCCGGAGCAGCTGCTGCTGCAGGCCGATCGGGCGATGTTCGAGGCCAAGCGCCGGGGGCGAAGGCGCTACGAACTCTTCCGGCAGGGACTGTCCAGCACGGCGCCGGAGCGCCTGAAAGTCGAGCAGGAGGTCCGCGACGCCGTCGCGAACGGCTGGCTGCGGCTGTACTACCAGCCCGTGATCGACCTGACGACCGGACGGCTCGGGGGAGCGGAGGCCCTGCTGCGCATCGAGCACCCGGAGCGGGGCCTGCTCAAACCGGGCACCTTCATCGACATCGTCGAAGACAGCGACCTGATCCTTCCGATCGGCGACTGGGTGCTCGGTGAGGCATGCCGCCAATTGCAGCAATGGCAGGAGATTCCAGGGCTCGCCGACTTCTCGATGGCCGTGAACGTGTCGGGCCGCCAGGCGTCCGACAGCGCGCTGACCGGCCGGGCGCTAGCGGCTGTGGCGGCCGCCGGGGTGGATCCGCGCCGGCTCTGCCTCGAGATGACCGAGCGGGTACTGATCGACGCCGATGAATCCGTGGTCCAGGACCTGCGAGCGCTCACGGCGCAGGGCGTGCAGATCGCGCTGGACGACTTCGGCACCGGTTACGCGTCGCTGAGCTACCTGCAGCGCTTTCCGGTCTCCACCTTGAAGATTGACCGCAGCTTCGTGACGGGCGTCGGGGTGACGGCCACCGACACAGCCATCGTCGCGTCGATCGTGGCGCTCGCGCAGGCGCTCAATCTCGACGTCGTTGCCGAGGGGGTCGAGACCGCAGAACAGCTGGCGCAGCTACGTTCTCACCATTGCGCCAAGGCCCAGGGCTTCTACTTTGCGCCGCCGCTCGAGGCGGAGATCTTCGCGAAGGCGCTGCAGGAACAGCTGGAGCAAAACGCCCAGTAGCGACGCGGAAACGACGGCGTCGCCATTCACAGGCTCGCGCGTGCAAAGGGCTTACGCTCGCGATATGGCGCGACGAACGATCGTTCACCTGGAAGATGACCTGTCCGGCGGCGAGGCCGAGGAGTCGGTGCGTTTCGCGTTGGACGGGCGGTTGTTCGAGATAGACCTGAGCGAGAAGAACGCCGCACAGTTGCGCGAAATACTCGCCCCCTACATCGGCGCTGGACGTCCGGTCCGGGCGGCGCGTGGCGCTGAGCGCAGGTCAGCCGGTCGCGAGGGAGACCTCGATCCGGCCACCGTCCGCTCCTGGGCAAGCGCCAATGGTTACACCGTCTCCACGCGGGGGCGGGTGAGCCGCGAACTGCGCGAGGCATACCGCGCCGCGCACGCCTAACGCTGCCGCGCTTTGCCGGGCCCGGCGTTCACCGGCTGTTCGTTTGACGCCGCCGGCCGGCCGCGGTCGTATCAGCGTGTGCTGACCAATCAGTCTTCGCTGATGGATGTGGCGGTTGCTCGGGCGCTTGCCGAACCGCTCCGGATGACGATCGTGGAAATGCTCGCCGCAGGGCAGTTGTGCACCTGTCATCTGGTGGCCGACACCGGAGCTACGCAGACCAACATCTCCAACCACCTTCGCGTGCTGCGCGACGCCGGCGTCATCGCCTCTGCGCCTGCCGGTCGCTACACCTACCACCGGCTGATCCCCGACCGGCTCGAGGCCGCGAGTGCGGTGCTCGCCCAGCTGGCCTCGAGCGCGCGGGTGGCAGGAGAGGCGAAGCGGCCGTGCGGGTGACCCCGCTCGCCAGGCAGGCGTTGGCGGAGTTCCTCGGCTCCGCCGGACTGGTCACGATCGTCATCGGCTCGGGCATCGCCCCCGCCTCGGTGCCGATGTTCGTCCTCATGCAACTGCTCGGAGCAGCCGTCGCGGTCGGTGTCGTCCACATCCTCTATCCCGACCTGACGGCGGTCGCTGGGGATGTCGTCGTGCCGCACGAGCCCAGCGCCGCCGAACTCGCTCTTCCGCTAGCCGGCGACGGGTACGTCGAGCTGCGCGAGTAGTGCGATGACGCGCCTTTCGATCTCGTCGCGGACGGGGCGAACTGCGGCGACATCGAGCCCGGCCGGGTCGGTGAGCACCCACTCCTCGTAGCGCTTGCCCGGGAAGACCGGGCAGGCGTCGCCGCAGCCCATCGTGACGACGACATCGGCGGCGCTCACGATCTCGTCGGTCCAGGGTTTGGGGTACTCGCCGGAGATATCGATCCCGCGCTCGTGCATCGCTTGGACGGCGGCGGGATTGACCTCGTTGCCCGGTTCGGAGCCGCCGGACCACGCGATGGCTCCGTCGCCGGCGTAGCGCGCGAAAAAGCCCAGCGCCATTTGTGAACGGCCCGCGTTGTGGGTGCACAGGAAGAGCACGACGGGCTTGCCGTCGTGGACCTGTCCCTCGACCCGGGCGAGCGCCTGCAGCCGCTGGCGCGCAAACCGCTCGGCCAGCAGCGGCAGGAAGTTCGGCACCGTGGCCTTGCCGGCGAACTGGTCGTACGAGGAGTGCAGGAACCGTTCGATGGTCGGGGCCGCGAAGGTGCCGGCGAAGTCGTCGGCCAGGTGTGCGGCGGCAGCCTTGAGCGCGATCTGCTGGTCGAGGGTGATTTCCGCCCGGGCTTCGGGGTGGGTCATGGCGATGCTCCTGTCAGAGGGGGGTGAGCCGGGGCGCGACGTTCTGGACCCGGCGGGCGAGCTCGTCGAAAGCTGCGTCGAAGGCGGAATCGGTGCCGACCGGGACGGGGTCGGGGACCGACCAGTGCAGCTGTGCCGCGCCGCCCAGTTCCTCGTAGGCGTTGTCGCAGACGGTGATGACCATCTCGTTGCCGGTCAGAACTTCCGAGAGCCGGCGAGGTCGCGTCTTGCCCAGTGCCATCCCGTGGCGACGGGCGGCAGCTGCGGCTCCGTGGTGGACCTTGGCCGCCGGATGAGTGCCGGCAGAAGCGACCGGGACCCGGCTGACGCGCTTCCAGAGGGCTGCGGCCAGCTGCGAGCGGGCCGAATTCGCGCTGCACACGAAGACGACGCGGGCGGCGGTGCGCCCTGTGGCGGGAAGCAGCCCGTCGAGGGCTGAGGGGGCGAGCTTGACGTAGCTACGCCTGCGGTCGCCTTCCGACCTGGACCGCGTCAGCAGCCCGGCGGCCTCCAGGACGCCCAAGTGATGAGCCAGCAGGTTGGAGGGCATGCCCAACAGCTCTCGCAGCTGGGTGGGCGACGCGTCGCCGACGACGAGCTGGTCGACGATCAGGAGCCGCTGCGGGTCGGACAGCGCGGCATGAACCGACGCGCGGCGCCGCAGCTCAGTTAGCTCAATGTTCATCGCCTCAATAATGGCTGAGCTATTGAGGTGCAGTCAAGCTGTCCGGCCAGTCGCAGCCGCGGCGGCCGGAAAGTAGCGTTTGCGGGCCCACAAGGCGGCATAGACGAGCGCCACGAGCACCGGAACCTCGATCAGCGGGCCGACGACGCCGGCGAGGGCCTGGCCCGAAGTGACGCCGAACACCCCGATGGCGACGGCGATAGCCAATTCGAAGTTGTTTCCGGCGGCGGTGAACGCGAGGGTGGCGGTCTTGGGGTAGCCCAGCTTCAAGCGCACGCCTAGCGCGAACGCGCCGCTGAACATCAGGGCGAAGTAGGCCAGCAGTGGAAGCGCGATGCGGGCCACGTCGCCAGGCCGGCTCGTGATGGTGTGGCCCTGAAGGGCGAAGAGCACGACGATCGTGAAGAGCAGGCCGTAGAGCGCGATCGGGCCGATCTTGGGCAGGAACGTCTCCTCGTACCAGGCGCGCCCGCGGCGGGCCTCGCCGATGCGCCGGGTGAGGTATCCGGCGGCGAGCGGGATGCCCAGGAACACCAGGACGGACTTGGCGATGCCCCAGACCGAGACGTGCAGGTCTTGTTGCGAGAGCCCCAGCCATCCGGGGAGTACGCGAAGGTAGAAGTAGCCGAGGCCGGCGAAGGCGACGATCTGGAACAGCGAGTTGATCGCGACCAGTACGGCCGCCGCTTCCCGATCGCCGCACGACAGGTCGTTCCAGATCAGAACCATCGCAATGCACCGTGCCAGTCCGACGATGATCAGCCCGGTTCGATACGTCGGTAGGTCGGGGAGCAGCAGCCAGGCCAGGGCGAACATCAGCGCCGGGCCGACGATCCAGTTGAGCACGAGCGATGAGACCAGCAGCCGCCTGTCGCCGGTGACCCGGCCGAGCTCGCCGTAACGGACCTTCGCCAGCACCGGGTACATCATCAGCAGCAGGCCTAGCGCGATCGGCAGGCTGACCGACCCGATCTTGACGGTGTCGAGGGTGCGGTTGAGCCCGGAGAAAGCCCGGCCGAGGCCGATGCCCGCTGCCATGGCCACGACGATCCAGACCGGTAGGAACCGGTCGAGCGTCGACAGCCGCTGCAATACCGGGGCATCCGGCTCGGCCGGGCGCGGTGTCTCGGTGGCGAGATCGCTCACGGGCAGCAGCCCGAGGAATTCGTGGCTGCCACGGGAACGCCGTGGGTGGAGAACTCGACGTCCGCGGTCGATGCGTTGGGAACGCAGGCCCCCTCGACCGTCGAGCATCCCGTGCCGCCGGAGATGTCGTCTCCGGGCGCGTCGGCAAGCACGGTGTAGACCTCCCACGGGGCTCCGTCGGGGTCATGCACCCAGACCTTGTCCTGCACCGCGTAGCAACAGGTTGTGGCGTCCTGCGTCAGCGTGTCGAGACCTTCCCCCGAGAGGCGTCCGGTCGCCGCACCCACCTCCGCCGAGCTGTCCACCTCGACCCCGAGGTGATTGAGCGCGCCGGCGACCCCGTTGCCGCGGGCGGCGGGGTCCTCGATGAGCACGAGCTTCAGGGGCGGATTGACGACCGCGAAGTTCGCATAGCCCGGCCGGCGCTTGGCCGGCTCGGCGCTGAAGAGCTTTGAGTAGAAGTCGACGGCCGCATCGAGATCAGCGACGTTGAGCGCGAGTTGGACACGGGACATGGGGGCTCCTGGGTTCGCCGGTCGTATCGACGTTGATCGATGTACCGTGAGCGTGCCGGTTAGATCAACGCTTGTCAATATAGACAGCGATCAATTCTTAAGGAACACTCGAACCATGGTTCAGACGCTGCCGACCGCTGATCCCGAGCAGCTCGCCTGCTGCTCGCCCCTCGCGTCCGAGCCGCTCTCTGCCGGAGCCGCATTCGAGTTGGCGGGCACGCTCAAAGCCATCGCCGATCCCACCCGGCTGCGGCTGCTGTCACTCATCCAGGCCCACGAAGGCGGCGAGGCCTGTGTCTGCGACCTCACGGCACCGGTCGGGCTTACCCAGCCGACCGTCAGCCACCATCTGAAGGTGCTGCTGGACGCCGGGTTGGTGACCCGCAGCCGCCGCGGTACGTGGGCCTACTACCGAGCCGTGCCCGACCGGCTGGCGGCGCTCGCCGCCGTGATCTCGGCACCGCAGCCCGCCTGAGCGCCAGCTGCGCTCGAGACCATCTCCGGAATTGGAGCGGGTGACGGGAATCGAACCCGCGTTCTCAGCTTGGGAAGCTGATGTTCTGCCGCTGAACTACACCCGCACGCGCCGCGCGCGACTGCCAGGATAGCGGTCAGCCGACGCCTGCCCACCTAGACTCGTCCGCGACTGAGCCGCCGAAGTCCGCCACCCCCCGGGAGCGCGATGATCCTGTCCGACCGCACCGTCCGCAAGCTGCTCGCTGACGGCCACCTGGAGCTCGATCCGATCGAGGACGACCAGATCCAGCCGGCCAGCGTCGACGTGCGATTGGGCAGTGGAATCAGGGTGTTTCGCAATCACACCGCCGAGTTCATCGACCCGTACGGCGAGCACACCGACCTGACGGAGCTCGTCGAGATTCCCCAGGGCTCGCCGTTCGTGCTGCATCCCGGGGAGTTCGTGCTGGGGAGCACGATCGAGCGCATCGGACTGCCGGACGACATCGTCGCCCGCGTCGACGGCAAGTCCAGTCTGGGCCGCCTCGGCATCCTCATTCATGCGACCGCGGGCTTCATCGACGCCGGCTTCAACGGGCAGATCACGCTGGAGCTGAGCAACGTCGCCACGCTGCCCATCCGGCTCTGGCCGGGGATGAAGATCGGCCAGATCTCCTTCATGCGGCTCGACGAGCCGGTCGAGCGTCCGTACGGGCATCCCGATCTCGGCTCGAAGTACCAGGGGCAGTCCGGTCCGGTGGCGTCCGAGTACCGGCACAACCGCCGAGCCTGACCTTTCAACGCAGCGCGCCCGCCCCGAGGTCGCTCAGCGCAGCGCCGCCCTGGCCACGACGACCCCGTCGCGGAACAGCTCCACCTCGTGCGACCCGCTCGTGAGATCCGGCAAGGTGCCGTGCGCGGTGCAGCTGCCGAGGCCCGCGTGGATCGCCACGGCGACGGCGTTGCCCGGTGTGACGTCGGCGGTCGATCCGCGCACGGCGACGGTGGCCGCGTCGACGGCGATCACGTACCTGCCGCTCTTCGGCCCGGTGATCGAGTAGTCGATGCCGGTGCCGTCGCCCGTCGAGCCGGAGCTGAGAGCGATGGCCGGGGTGGTGCAGCTCTTGGCGAGCGGCGGTCCGGTCACCGTCGACGTGTGCAGCGCGAGCAGGAGCGTCAGCAGGGCACCGAAAGCCACCAGGGCGGCGATCACGCGTCGTGACGGGATGCCGTTGAACCGGGTGGTGTCGCGGATCGCGTGGCGCACGGTCCGGTGGCGCTCCTGGCGCGCCTGCTCCAGCAGCTGGTAGCGCCGTTCAGCGCGTTCTCGTCGCTCGCGGCGAGCGGCCTGCCGGGCAGCCTTCGCGTCTGATCCGGCCCGCTCGTTCGGGCCCTCGGGCAGCGGTCAGCTCCCGTCGCCGGATGCTGCCGCAGCCGAGAGTTGGGGATCGGCAGGCTGGCCGACCGAGCGCAGCAGCAGCTGCGCCACGTCGAGCACCTGCACACCCTCCCGGGCCTCGCCGGACTGCTGCTTCGCGGTGACCGCGTCCGACAGCATCACCATGCAGAACGGGCACGCGGTGCCCACCATGTCGGGATCGAGGCCGAGCGCCTCGTCGATCCGCTCGACGTTGATCTGCTTGCCGATGCGCTCCTCCATCCACATGCGCGCTCCACCGGCGCCGCAGCAGAAACCCCGCTCGCGGCAGCGGTGCATCTCCTTGCTCGCGAGCCCCGGGACGGACGCGAGCACCTCACGCGGCGCGGTGTAGACCTCGTTGTGACGACCGAGGTAGCACGGGTCGTGGTAGGTCACCAGGCCCTCGACCGGTGTCATCGGGGTCAGCCGGCCTTCGGCGACGAGCTGGCCGAGCAGCTGCGTGTGGTGCAGTACCCGGTACTCGCCGCCGAGGGAGGCGTACTCGCGTCCGAGCGCGTTGAAGCAGTGCGGGCACGTGGCGACGATCGTCTTGGCCGGCTTGCCCTCAGCCTTGACTGCCGCGTCCAGCACCTCGATGTTGGCCTTCGCCAGCTCCTGGAAGAGGTACTCGTTGCCCGAGGCGCCGGGCCGGGTCGCCGGTGCACGATTCGCCGGTGCCGAGGACGGCGAAGCTGACGCCGGCGATATGCAGCAGCTCAGCGAACGCCCGGGTGACCTTCTTGCTGCGGTCTTCGATGGCTCCCGCGCAGCCGACCCAGAACAGGTACTCGACCTCGTCGGGCACCGGGTCACCGGCGTCGAGCACCAGGACCTCGAACGGCAGACCCTGCATCCACTCGGTGCGGCTCTTGGGGTTCACGCCCCACGGGTTGGCGTTGTTCTCGAGGTTGCGCAGCATCACGCCCGCCTCGCTCGGGAACTCCGACTCGATGAGCACCTGGTAGCGGCGCATCTCGAGGATGTGGTCGACGTGCTCGATGTCGACCGGGCACTGCTCGACGCACGCGCCGCAGGTCGTGCAGGACCACAGCACGTCGGGGTCGATGACGCCGCCGGATTCGAGATCGCCGACCAGCGGACGCTCGGCCTGGGCCTTGCCGGGCTCCGGGACCCGGCCGAAACCGGACTCGGGGACGCCGTGATGGCCGTTGGTGCTCTGCTGCTCGGCAGCGTCCACGGGCGGCGCGTCAGCTGCCTCGAGCGGAGTCGCCGCCGGCCAGCAGGTACGGGGCCTTGGCGAAGAGGTGGTCGCGCAGATCCATGATCAGGAGCTTGGGTGACAGCGGCTTGTCGGTGTTCCACGCCGGGCACTGGCTCTGGCAGCGGCCGCACTCGGTACAGGTGGCGAAATCGAGCATGTTCTTCCAGGAGAACTGCTCGACCTTGCCGACCCCGATGACCGGGTCCTCCTCCTCCATCAGGCTCTCGAGGTCGGGCGTGGTCGCCAGCGGCCCGAGTGCCTTGGGCTCGCGCTTGGTCAGCACGTTGAGGGGAGCGATGAAGATGTGCAGGTGCTTGGAGTAGACGACCAGCACCAGGAAGGAGGTGATGACCGCGATGTTCGCGAGGAGGAAGGTCGTTTCCAGCGCACCGTTGGCGGTGTTCCCGAAGTGCTTCATGACCTGGGCGAACGCGTTGGACATGAACTCCCACCAGCTGCCCCGGTGGTCCTTGCCATACGGGAAGTGGCCGGTGTTGATCTGGGCGCCGCGATAGACGAACAGCGTGAAGACAACCGAGAAGATCAGCGCGAGCGTGAGCCAGGCCGCGCCGGTGTGGGAGCCGTAGAAGCGGCTCTTGCGCTGCAGGCGGGCCGGGCTGCGCTCGGCACGGTTGAACGAGAAGTAGGCGATGCCGACAGCGACGCCGGTGCCGAACAGGTCCTCGACGAAGCCGAGCCACGTCATCTTCCCGATACCGGGGAAGAAGAAGTTGCGGTTGAAGAGCGCGCCCCAGGTCTCGATCACCGTGAAGATCAGGATGATGAAGCCCCACATCGTCGCGAAGTGGGCCATGCCCGGCCCGGTCCAGCGCAGCAGCTTGCTCTGCCCCAGGACCTCACGGACCTGCGTGAAGGCGCGGCGTCCAATACCGTCGAAGCGCCCGGGAGCAGGCGTGCCGCTGCGGATCATCCGGTAGAGGAAGAACAGCCGACGGCCGGCGATGGCGAGCGCCCCAACCGTCAACAGCAGCCCGATGATCAGGCGTACAGCCACTGAACCTCCCCAGTGCAGAGTCGCCGTGAGCGTACGGCGTGAGCCATTCGCAGGTAAGTCCAGACGCGCGGGCGAGCCAAAGCTCACTTCCTTGATCAAAGCGAGGCGGATCGGGGTACTGCGGGCGCCGGACCCGCTCAGCAGCATCGGGAACAATGTCCGGCGCTACAAAGTTGAGTCTGACAGGCTCAGTCCTGTTGACAGCAGCGACTACCACCAGCAGACTGACCATAGGCATCAGACCCACGATCAGCGTCAAATTCAGTACTCGACCCGAAAGAGCAAGAGAGGTACCCCATGGCTCGTGCAGTAGGTATTGACCTCGGCACCACTAACTCAGTGGTGGCGGTGCTCGAGGGCGGCGAGCCCACGGTCATCGCGAATGCCGAGGGCAGTCGCACCACTCCCAGCGTCGTCGCCTTTGCCAAGAACGGCGAGGTGCTGGTCGGAGAGGTCGCCAAGCGTCAGGCGGTGACCAACGTCGATCGCACCATTCGATCGGTCAAGCGCCACATGGGCACTGACTGGTCGGAGACGATCGACGGCAAGGCCTTCAACCCGCAGCAGGTGTCGGCCTTCATCCTGCAGAAGCTGAAGAGGGACGCGGAGAGCTACCTCGGTGAGACCGTCACTGACGCGGTGATCACCGTTCCGGCGTACTTCAGCGACGCCGAGCGCCAGGCCACCAAGGAGGCGGGCGAGATCGCCGGCCTCAACGTGCTGCGCATCATCAACGAGCCCACGGCGGCGGCCCTCGCGTACGGCCTCGACAAGGGCGACAAGGAGCAGACCATCCTGGTCTTCGACCTCGGCGGTGGCACGTTCGACGTGTCGCTGCTGGAGATCGGCGACGGGGTCATCGAGGTCAAGTCGACCAGCGGTGACAACAAGCTGGGCGGTGACGACTGGGATCAGCGCATCGTCGAGCACCTGGTGAAGACCTTCAACGGTCAGCACGGGGTCGACCTGGCCAAGGACAAGATGGCCATGCAGCGGCTGCGCGAGGCGGCGGAGAAGGCGAAGATCGAGCTTTCCCAGTCCAGCCAGACGGGGATCAACCTGCCCTACATCACGGCCAGCGCCGAGGGCCCGCTGCACCTCGATGTCACGCTCACGCGTGCCGAGTTCCAGCGGATGACCTCTGACCTGCTCGACCGCTGCAAGGGCCCCTTCCGGCAGGCGATCAAGGATGCGGGTGGCGACGTCTCCGACATCGACCACGTCGTCCTCGTCGGTGGCTCCACCCGGATGCCCGCCGTCGTCGACCTGGTCAAGGAGCTGACCGGAGGCCAGGACCCCAACAAGGGTGTGAACCCCGATGAGGTCGTCGCCGTCGGCGCGAGCCTGCAGGCCGGTGTGCTGAAGGGCGAGGTCAAGGACGTTCTGCTGCTCGATGTCACCCCGCTGTCGCTGGGCATCGAGACCAAGGGCGGCATCATGACGCGCCTCATCGAGCGCAACACGACCATTCCCACCAAGCGCTCGGAGATCTTCACCACGGCCGATGACAACCAGCCGTCCGTGCAGATCCAGGTGTTCCAGGGCGAGCGCGAGATGGCGTCCGGCAACAAGAAGCTCGGCATGTTCGAGCTGAGCGACCTGGCTCCCGCACCGCGCGGCGTCCCGCAGATCGAGGTCACGTTCGACATCGACGCCAACGGGATCGTCCACGTCGGGGCCAAGGACCTCGGCACCGGCAAGACCCAGTCCATGACCATCACCGGCGGCTCCGCGCTACCGCGCGATGAGATCGACCGGATGATGCAGGAGGCCGACAAGTACGCCGAGGACGACAAGAAGCGGCGCGAAGAGGTCGAGGTCAAGAACCAGGGTGAGGGGCTGGTCTACCAGACCGAGCGTTTCCTCGCCGAGAACGGTGACAAGGTCTCGCCCGAGACGCGTGGCGACGTCGAGGAGAAGCTCGGCGCCCTGCGCGCGGTCGTCAGCGGCAATGACATTGCGGCCATCCGCGCCGCGGTTGACGAGCTGGCGAAGGCTTCCAGCGCCATGGGCTCGGCGCTCTATGCCGATCAGGCGGCAGCCGGCGGCGGCGCTGCTGGTGCCGACTCCGGTCCGGCGGCCGAAGACGTCGTCGACGCCGAGATCGTGGATGAGGAGAAGTGACGGCTGCCCAGGGGGGTCCCTCGGGCGATGAGCTGCACGAGCCGGTCGTAATCCGCGACAAGCGGCGGGTCAATCCGTTCGGCACGACGGGGGAGGCGGGCACCGTCCCGCCTTCCCCGCCGGCCGGCGATGAGCAGGTTTCAGGTGTCCCCCAGGAGTCGGAGGAGGTCCGTACGTTGACCACCCAGCTCGAGGAGCGCACCGCCGATCTGCAGCGCCTGAAGGCGGAGTACGACAATTACCGCCGCCGCGTCGAGCGTGACCGGCAGGCGGGCGCCGACCAGGCGACGGCGAAAGTGCTGGCGGGCCTGTTGGCCACCCTTGATGACATTGATCGGGCCGCGGAACACGGAGATCTGACCGGCCCGTTCCAGACAGTTTCCACGGGGCTCCTGACCACTCTGACGAGCGTTGGGCTCGAGCGGTACGGCCAGCCCGGTGAGCCGTTCGATCCGCAGGTTCACGAAGCGCTGGTACATACGTTCCAGCCGGGGCTCGAGGGCCCCACCTGCGTCGAGATTTACCGGTCCGGCTACCGCTACGCGGGACGCGTGCTGCGTCCGGCGCAGGTCGTGGTGGCCGAGCCCCCGGCGCCGGAGGAGAGCGCCGATGGGTCCCCGTGACGTAGAGAAGGACTACTACGCCGCCCTCGGGGTCGCGAAGAGCGCCAGCCAGGCTGACATCAAGAAGGCCTATCGCAAGCTGGCTCGCGAACTGCATCCGGACAAGAACCCGGACGACGCGAAGGCGGAGGCCCGTTTCAAGGACGTCTCCGAGGCCTACGACGTGCTGTCCGACGACGCGCGTCGCAAGGAGTACGACGAGATGCGCGCGCTGTTCGCCAACGGCGGCCGCACCCCGGGCGCCTACGGAGGGCGCCCGACGAGTGGTGCCGGTGGTGTGCCGTTCAACCTCGACGACCTGCTCAACCAGGGCGGCGGGGCCGGCGGCCCCTCCGGTGGATTCGGCGGCCTGTTCGGCGATCTGTTCAGCCGCGCGCCCGGCCGGGGGCCGCGTCGCGGCGATGACCTGATGGCCGAGCTGACCATCAGCTTCGACGACGCCTTGCGCGGGGTCCAAGCGACGGTACGGCTGCCTGGTGCTGCCGCCTGCGCCAATTGCGCGGGGCTCGGTACCAAGCCGGGCACCGTTCCTCGCACCTGCCCGACGTGTCAGGGGCTCGGGGTCGTCAGCCGCAGCCAGGGCGGGTTCGCGCTCTCGGAGCCGTGTCGGGATTGCCGCGGGAAGGGCTCGATCATCGACGAGCCGTGCCCGGTCTGCCATGGCACCGGCCGCCAGGAGCGCGTGCAGCGCATCCGGGTGCCTGCCGGGGTCTCGAATGGCCAGCGGTTGCGCGTGCGTGGCCGCGGCGGTGCCGGTGACCGCGGCGGCCCAGCCGGAGATCTGGAGGTGGTGGTCCACGTGAACCCGCATCCCGTCTTCGGTCGCGAGGACGGCTCCGCCGGCACGGTCACCATCGTCGTTCCGGTCACCTATCCCGAGGCTGCGCTTGGTGCGGAGGTACGCGTGCCGACCCCTGACGGGGCGGCCGTCACCGTCCGGGTGCCGCCCGGCACGTCCAGCGGCCGCCGGCTGCGGGTGCGTGGCCGCGGGGCACCGACCGCCCACGGGGGCAAGGGCGATCTGCTGGTGACCATCGAGGTCTCGGTGCCGTCCAAGCTCTCGCCGGCCGCCCGCAAGGCGCTGGAGGATTACGCCGCCGAGCACTCGGATGATCCCCGTGCTCATCTCAACCCGTTGCTGGGGGGCTGAGCGATCATGGATCGCCGGTCTGCCGGCCGCATGGGCGGCCAGTCGGGACACCCTTCGGGACATGCAGGACATGCGAGCCACTCCGACGAGGCGCCGGTCTACGTCATCTCCGTCGCCGCCGAACTGGCGGGGATGCACCCGCAGACGCTGCGCACGTACGACCGGCTGGGCCTGGTCCAGCCCGGTCGTACGGCCGGGCGGGGACGGCGTTACTCCCCGCGCGACGTCTCCCTCCTGCGTGAGGTGCAACGCCTCTCGCAAGAGGAGGGCGTCAACCTCGAGGGCATCCGCCGCATCCTCCACCTGGGCAGCCAGGTCGCCGCGCTCCAGGTGCGGATCCGTGAGCTGGAGGCCCAGCTGGAGCTCGCCCGGGCCGAGGCCGACGAGCGCGTCGAGCAGGCTCACCGCGCCCATCGCCGCGATCTCGTCCCGGTCGACCGGGCGTCCGTCGTGATGTGGCGCCGACCCCGCTGAACTGGGCAAGAAAACAGAGTTGAGCGGGAAGCACTCAACTCTGCTACGGGTTGTAACCAGTAAAGCCCTTCTCACCCACCTGGGAAATTTGCATGGACCTCGAACGGCTCACCACCAAAAGCTCCGAGGCGGTTCACTCCGCGCTCGCGATCGCGACCTCCAGCGGCGCGCCCTATGTCGAGCCGCTGCACCTGCTGGCGGCGCTGCTCGACCAGCCTGAGGGGCTCGCCGGCCCGCTGCTGGCCTCCGTCGGCAGCTCGGTGGGTGCGCTGCGTCCCCAGGTCGTCTCGACGCTCGCCCAGCAGCCCCGCGCCGCCGGGTCGTCCGTCGCCGCTCCGCAGCTGTCGCGCGCTCTCGTCGCCGTGATCGAATCCGCTGAGGCGCAGGCGACCAAGCTCGGCGACGACTACGTCTCCACCGAGCACCTGATGGTGGGGCTGGCGGAGGAGGGCGGCGACGCCGCCACGCTGCTGAAGGGCGTCGGAGCGACCCCGAAGGCGCTGCTCGACGCCTTCGAGCAGGTTCGCGGCGGTTCGCGGCGGGTCACGTCCAAGGACCCCGAGGGCTCCTACCAGGCGCTCGAGAAGTACGCGACCGATCTGACCCAGCTGGCCCGCGACGGCAAGCTCGATCCGGTCATCGGCCGTGACAACGAGATCCGCCGCGTCGTGCAGGTGCTTTCGCGTCGAACCAAGAACAATCCCGTGCTCATCGGCGAGCCCGGTGTCGGCAAGACCGCGATCGTCGAGGGGCTCGCGCTGCGCATCATCGCCGGCGACGTCCCCGAGTCACTGCGTGACCGGCGGTTGGTCTCCCTCGACCTGGGCTCCATGATCGCCGGGAGCAAGTTCCGCGGGGAGTTCGAGGAGCGCCTCAAAGCCGTCCTGAATGAGATCAAGGAGGCCCAGGGCCAGGTGATCACGTTCATCGACGAGCTGCACACCGTGGTGAAGGCCGGTGGCGGCGAGGGCGCGATGGACGCCGGAAACATGCTCAAGCCCATGCTCGCCCGCGGTGAGCTGCGGATGATCGGCGCCACCACGCTGGACGAGTTCCGCGAGCACATCGAGAAGGACCCGGCCCTCGAGCGTCGGTTCCAGCAGGTCTATGTCGGCGAGCCGTCGGTGGCCGACACCATCGCCATCCTGCGTGGGCTGAAGGGTCCGTACGAGGCCCACCACGGGGTCGAGATCAGCGACGCGGCGTTGGTGGCGGCGGCGACGCTGTCCGATCGCTACGTCACGTCACGCTTCCTGCCCGACAAGGCCATCGACCTGATCGACGAGGCGGCGTCCCGGCTGCGTATGGAGATCGACTCCTCGCCGGTCGAGATCGACGAACTGCGCCGTGATGTCGACCGGCTCCGCATGGAGGAGCTCGCGCTCGAGCGCGAGGACGACCCTGCCTCGGTGGAGCGGCTCAAGCGGCTGCGCGCCGAGAAGGCCGACAAGGAAGAGCAGCTCGCCTCGCTCAACGCCCGGTGGGACCAGGAGAAGTCAGGCCTGAACCGGGTTGGCGAGCTCAAGAAGCGCCTTGACGATCTGCGCCGCCAGGTGGAGGTTGCCCAGCGCGACGGCGATCTGACCGAGGCCTCCAAGCTCATGTACGCCGAGATCCCGGCTGCCGAGCGGGAGTTGGCGCTCGCGAGCGCCAACGAGAATTCGGGTGCTGTCGCCGACAGCTCGCCTATGGTCAAGGAGGAGGTGGGCCCCGACGACATCGCCGAGGTCATTGCTTCCTGGACCGGAATTCCGGCCGGCCGGCTGCTCGAGGGTGAGACCGCCAAGCTGCTGCGCATGGAGTCGGTGCTCGGCGAGCACGTCGTCGGGCAGGACACCGCCGTGGGTGCGGTGTCGGATGCCGTGCGCCGGGCCCGGGCCGGAGTCGCTGACCCGGATCGGCCCACCGGATCGTTCCTGTTCCTCGGCCCGACGGGCGTGGGCAAGACCGAGCTGGCGAAGGCGCTGGCCGACTTCCTGTTCGACGACCCGCGCGCGATGGTGCGCATCGACATGAGCGAGTACGCCGAGAAGCACACCGTCTCGCGGCTGATCGGCGCCCCTCCGGGCTACGTCGGCTACGAGTCGGGCGGTCAGCTGACCGAGGCAGTGCGCCGCCGCCCGTACACGGTGGTGCTGCTCGACGAGGTCGAGAAGGCCCACCCCGACGTGTTCGACGTGCTGCTGCAGGTCCTCGACGACGGGCGGCTGACCGACGGCCAGGGCCGCACGGTCGACTTCCGCAACGTCATCCTGATCCTGACGAGCAACCTCGGCTCGGCGTTCATCACCGACCCGATGCTCTCCCCCGAGCAGCGCCGCGACGCGGTGATGGCCGCCGTCCGGCAGTCGTTCAAGCCGGAGTTCGTCAACCGGCTCGACGACGTCCTGGTGTTCGACCAGCTCGGTCTGGCTGAGCTGACCCGCATCGTCGAGGTGCAGCTCGAGCAGCTGGCGCGCCGGCTCGCCGACCGGCGGCTCACGCTCTCGGTCAGCGAGGACGCCAAGCGCTGGCTCGCCGAGCGCGGCTTCGACCCGGTTTACGGCGCCCGGCCGCTGCGCCGGCTGGTGCAGACCGCGGTCGGCGACCAACTCGCCAAGGAGTTGCTGTCCGGCGAGATCCGTGACGGCGACGAGGTGCTGGTCGGCGTCGCCGGCGACGGTGAGACGTTGGCGGTTGGGGCCGGAGCCCGGGCGACCTGACCCGCCGGGGCCGCTGGTGGCGGTCCTAAGGTGGGCGCATGCCTACCGCCCTTGTCACCGGTGCCTCCTCCGGCATCGGCGCTGCTTTCGCTCGCCGGCTCTCGGCGGACGGGTACGACGTGATTGCCGTCGCCCGCCGCCGGAGCCGGCTCGAGGAACTGAAAGCGCAGGGCTGCGCGAGCGAGATCATCGTCGCCGACCTGGCCAGTGCCGCTGATTGTCTGCGCGTCGAGGAGCGGCTGGCGGCCGGAGGGATAGACCTGCTCGTCAACAACGCGGGCGTCGGCGTGGGTAAGGGCTTCGAGCGCACCACCGTGGACGAAGAGGACCGCATGCTCGCCCTGAACGCGCGGGCGTTGATGCGCCTGACGCACGCCGCCGTCCCGCAGATGCTCACCGCCGGCTCCGGGCAGATCCTCAACGTCGGCTCGGTGGCGGCATTCACCGGGGCGGTCGGCTTCGCCAGCTACTCGGCGAGCAAGGCCTACGTCGTCTCGCTCTCCGAGAGCCTCGCGGTGCGCTACGCGAGCCGCGGGGTCACGGTCATGGCGCTGTGCCCCGGGTACGTCCGTACCGAGATGCACGATGCGGCGCACACTCCGAACTCCGGTCTCGCCGCCCGGCTGATGTGGCTTGACGCCGAGCAGTTGGTCGACATCGCGCTGCGCGATCTGAGCCGTGGCAAGGTCCTCAGCACGCCCGGCGTCGTCTACAAGGCGGCCGTCGCGACCACCAAGCTGATGCCTCGCCGGCTGCTCGCCGTCGCCGGCCGGCTCGCCAACCGCGCCGGTCAGTAGCCGTCAAATTTGCTACGGGAATCACGGACTCGATCTTCAGACGCGGCGTGTCGCGACGACGCGCCGTACCCGGTTTCACTTCCATCGACATTTTGACGGAGCACCCCGCGCACCCGCCGTCGCGCGTCGCGGGCTGCTGGCGGCCGGCCCCGTAACGTGACGAGCGTGGACGATCGCGCGCAACTGCTCGAACTGATCAAGGCCCAGGCCATCGTCTGGGGGCGGGTCACCCTGGCGTCCGGCCGCGAGGCGGACTACTACGTCGACCTGCGGCGGATCACCCTCGACGCCAAGGCCGCGCCCCTCGTTGGGCGGATCATGCTCGAGCTCACTGCGGACCTCGACTACGACGCCGTCGGCGGCCTCACGATGGGTGCCGACCCGGTGGCAGCGGCGATGCTGCATGCGGCGTCAGCCCAAGGCCGGCTGCTCGACGCGTTCGTCGTGCGCAAGGAAGGCAAGTCGCACGGCTTGCAACGGCGCATCGAAGGACCGGACGTCGCCGGGCGCCGCGTGCTGGCGGTGGAGGACACCTCGACCACCGGCGGCTCGGTGATGACGGCGGTCGACGCGCTACGCGAGGCGGGTGCCGAGGTGGTCGGTGTCGCGGTGATCGCCGACCGGAGCACGGGTGCTGCCGAGCGGATCAACGAGGCGGGCCTGGACTACCGCTTCGCCTACGGGCTGCGGGAGCTGGGGCTGGACGGCCGCTAGCCCGGGTGCTTGCCCACGAGCTGAACGCTGCCGGGAGCTCCTGAAGCACCCGCGGCGACGGTGCCCGCGACCCAGGCCGGGATGTGCCGGCCGAGAAGTGTGGCGAGCGCACGGTCGGCGTCGTCCGGCGGGACGATCGCGACCATGCCGACCCCGAGGTTGAACGTGCGTTCCATCTCCTCGGCGGCGACGTGGCCCCGCTCGGCGATGCACGTGAACACCGCCGGAACCGACCAGGTGGCGCGATCCACGGTCACGGCGGTGCCGACCGGGAGCACCCGCGCGAGGTTGGACGCGAGGCCGCCGCCGGTGACGTGGGCGAAAGCGTGCACGTCGGTCTCGGCGATGAGCGCGAGGCAATCCTTGGCGTAGATCCGGGTCGGCTCGAGCAGTTCCTCGCCGAGGGTGCGGCCGAATTCCGCCACCACGGCGTCCAGGCGCATCCGCGCCAGCGAGAGCAGCGCATGGCGGGCCAGCGAATAGCCGTTCGAGTGCAGGCCGCTGGAGCCCATCGCGATGACGACATCGCCGGCCTTCACCCGCTCGGCGCCGAGGATGGCATCGGCCTCGACGACCCCGACCCCGGTGCCGGCCAGGTCGTACTCATCGGGCTGGAGCATGCCCGGATGCTCCGCGATCTCACCGCCGACCAGGGCGCAGCCGGCCCGTGCGCAGCCCTCGGCGATCCCGCCCACGATGTCAGCCATCCGTTCGGGCACGACCTTGCCGCAGGCCACGTAGTCGTTCATGAACAGCGGCTCGGCGCCGCAGACCACCAGGTCGTCGACGACCATGCCGACGAGGTCCAGGCCGACGGTGTCGTGCTTGTCGAGCGCCTGCGCGATCATCAGCTTGGTGCCTACGCCATCGGTGGACGATGCGAGCACCGGCGAGGTGTAGCGCTTCAGATCGAGCGCGAACAGCCCGGCGAAGCCGCCGAGGTCACCCATCACCTCGGGCCGGCGCGCCCTCGAGACGCGGGTCTTGAGCAACGCAACTGCCCGCTCGCCGGCATCGATGTCGACGCCAGCGGCCTTGTAGTCGGTCACGTCGCCAGTGCGGTGAGCGGCCCCGGCGCGACGGCTGCGGCGATCGGATCGTGGGAGGGGCGCACGTTCCCGGGGCTTCCCGTCTCCAGCATCCCCTTGCCGCGATGGCCCGGGTCGGGCAGCGCCACCGGGTAGGAACCGGTGAAGCAGGCCTTGCACAGCCCGCTATCCGGCTGGTTCGTTGCGGCCACCAAGCCTTCGAGCGTGACGTACGCGAGTGAATCGGCCCCGATCAGCTGGCGGATCTCCGCGATGCCGCGGCCGGTGGCGATGAGCTCGTCACGGGTGGCGAAGTCGATGCCGTAGAAGCAGGGCCAGCGCACCGGCGGTGAGCTGATGCGCACGTGGACCTCGGCCGCGCCGGACTCGCGCAGCATCTTCACCAGCGCCGCCTGGGTATTGCCGCGCACGACGGAATCGTCGACCACGACGAGCCGCTTGCCGGCGATCACCTCGCGCAGCGGATTGAGCTTGAGCCTGATGCCGAGCTGGCGGATGGTCTGCGACGGCTGGATGAACGTGCGGCCCACGTAAGCGTTCTTGACCAGCCCCGCGCCGTACGGAATGCCGCTCTGCTCGGCGTAACCGATCGCCGCTGGGGTGCCGGAGTCGGGGACCGGGATGACCAGGTCTGCCTCGGCGGGCGCCTCGCGGGCCAGGGTGCGGCCGACCTCGACGCGGGTGGCGTGCACCGATCGGCCGGCGATGGTGGTGTCGGGCCGGGCGAGGTAGACGTACTCGAACAGGCAGCCGTGCGGGGTGGCCGCCGCGAAGCGGTGGGTGCGCACGCCGTCGTCGTCGATCACGAGCAACTCTCCCGCTTCGACCTCGCGTACGAACGCGGCGCCGACGATGTCGAGCGCGGCCGTCTCGCTGGCCACCACCCAGCCGGTCGGCGCGTCAGCGGGACCGAGCCGGCCGAGCACCAGTGGATGGATGCCGTGCGGGTCGCGTGCGGCGCAGAGCGTCGACTCGTCGCAGAAGACGAGGCAGAAAGCACCCTCGAGGAGCGGCAGCATGTCGAGCGCGGCCTTCTCCAAGCCGAGCTCGGAATTGGCCAGCAGGCCGGTGATGAGCTCGGAATCGGTGGTCGCCGACAGGACGGCGCCGCGGCCACCCATGCGCGCCAGCCGGGCAGCGACCTCCGCCGTGTTGGTCAGGTTGCCGTTGTGGCCGAGCGCGATGCCGCCGCGATCGTGGGAGCGGTAGGACGGCTGCGCGTTCTCCCAGGTGCACGATCCGGTGGTGGAGTAGCGCGTGTGGCCGACGGCGATGTGGCCGACGAGGCTGCTGAGGGTGATCTCGTCGAAGACCTGCGAGACGAGGCCGAGCTCCTTGTAGACGACGATGCTGTCGCCGTCGCTGACGGCAATCCCGGCCGCTTCCTGCCCGCGGTGCTGCAGCGCGTAGAGCCCGTAGTACGCGAGCTTGGCCACCTCTTCGCCGCGTGCGAAAGCACCGAAGACACCGCAGGCATCACGGGGCCCGGGATCGTCGTTCAGATCGTCGGCAAGCGCTGCCGAAACCGGGTTCGCTGAATCGGCAAGTGGGGTGATCGGAGAGCCGGTCACCGGGGTGCGCCGCACGCGGTTAAGTCTACGGCCCCGGGCCGCCGGGTCGGCGCTCATCCAGTGGTAGATACGGCCGCAGATCTGCCCTTTCGCCGCTCGCCCGCACCAGGCCGTCGGCCACCGCCGCGTCCCAGTTCACGAACCCGCAGGCCAGGCCGACGAAGGTGGCCGGATCGGTCTCGACGACGTTAGGCGGCGTGCCCCGGGTGTGACGTGGCCCGGCGATGCATTGCACTGCTGCATATGGCGGAATCCGCACCTCCACCGAGCGTCCCGGGTGCCGCAGCGCCAGCCGATCGGCCAGCAATCGCACCGCGAACCGCAGCGCCGTCGGGTCGCCGACGACGTCCTGCCGAAGGCCGCGGGCGACCGCGTCGATGACGCGCTGTGCGGGTTCGCCTACGTTCCTGCCGGGGTGTTCCAGGCCGGACGCGTCGAGCACCGCCTCTTGCGCGGCCGCTGCCGCCAGCAGTTGAGCCGGGTCGAAGCGTCGCCCGGCTCGCCCGGTGCCCGCTGCGGAGGTCACGCTCCTAGCCTGCCCGCTCGAACCGGCTGCTCTCAGCAATTGCCGGGCAAACTGGTCACGATGTCCCTGACCGGCTGGCCCTTTCTCGCGCTGCTCATTGCAGTGACGGTCGTGGTCCTGGCCGGGGTCTACCTGCTATGGCCTCGTTGGCCGCGGACCGTCGCGGTGCCAGCGCGGGTGCTCTGCCTGCTCCTGGTCATGGTGATGGGTGCTGCGCTCGGCGGGGACCTGCTCAACCGGTCCTTCGACTTCTACTCCACATTCGGCGACCTGCTCGGCCGTCCCCCGGCGGCCCAGGCGTTCGCGGTTTTGGATTCCCCGAAGGCCACGGCACGCGTGACCTTCAAGGATCCGAACTGGCTCACCGGCGCGACGGTCGCTGCACGCAAGGGTCACGGGTCATTGCTTGCTGTCACGTATCCGGGAACCCGGAGTGGGATCAGCCGCGATGGGTTGATCTACCTGCCGGCGGCCTACTTCAGGGGTTCACGGGATCAGAGTTTCGCCGCCATTGAGCTTTTCCATGGCTACCCCGGCCATCCCCACGACTTCACCAACCTCGGGCTGGCCGGGCAGCTGGACACGGAGATCAGCGCGGGCCGCATACCGCCGGTAGTGGCGATCATCCCCCGGACGTATGACACGGCCAGCACCGAGTGCGTGGACGGCATCGACGGGGAGAAGGACGAGACCTATCTGTCGCAGGACGTGTATGACGACGTGGTCAACACGTTCCGGGTCCAATCCGGCCGGACCTGGGCGACGCTCGGCATCTCCACCGGAGGTTTCTGCGCCGTGAACCTGGGGCTGCACCACCCGGAGCGTTACGCGGCGGCGGCGAGCCTGTCCGGTTACTTCACCGCGGGGGAGGATCCGAACACGGGCCGGCTCTACGGTGGCCGTGGCCGGTTCAGCCGTAACGCCAACTCGCCGCTGTGGTGGGTCGAGCACCGGGCGCCTTCGGCGCCGCCGCTTTACATTTTCGCGTCTGAGGGGGATCCCTCGGCTGTCATGGCCGCGGGCACGATGGTGGCCGCCGTCCGCAAGCAAGCCAAGCAGCTTCCGCTCGAGTACGACCTGTTGCCCTCAGGAGGGCACAACTGGGGGGTCTGGTCGGTGGCTTTCGCTCCGGCTGTCGACTGGATCGCGCAGTATCTTCCGGCGCCGCTGGCACCGCCGAAATCGCTACCGGACGTGCCGCATACCGGCAGCTAGGGCGCGGTGGGGGCGAGGTTGCCGAGCAGCGCGGGCAGGGTGTCCTCGTGCGCCGCGCGAAGCTGCTCGAGCGGCAGCGCCAGGACCCCGGCGACCTCGAGCCCCGCGGCCTCGCCCGCCGACGCGACTACCCCGATTCGACGGCAGGGCAGCTCGCCCGACGCGCACAGCTCGGTGAAGCGCTGCTCGTGGAGGGCCGGCACCGCAACGACCGCCCGCCCCGCTGTTTCGCTGAACAACGCGACGAACGGATCGCCGACCTGCGACACGTCGATGCGCGCTCCGAACCCGAACCGCAGGCACAGCTCGGCGAGCGTGATGGCCAGGCCCCCGTCGGAAACGTCGTGCGCCGAGGTCAGCAGCCCCTCGCGGGCCCCCGCGACGAGAACTGCCGCGAGGACGGCCTCGCGTTGCAGGTCGACCGCCGGCGGGGCGCCGCCGAGGTGGCGGTGAATGATCCACGACCAGGCGGATCCGCCGAACTCGTCGGCCGTATCCCCGAGCAGGTACACCGCATCGCCCTCGGCGCGAAACCCGCTCGGCGTGCGGCGCTCCACGTCGTCGAACAGGCCCATCACACCGATCACCGGAGTGGGCAGGATGGCCGTGCCGCCGGTGGCGTTGTAGAAGCTCACGTTGCCGCCGGTGACCGGCAGGCCCAGCGCGCGGCAGCCGTCGGCGAGCCCGCGGCAGGTCTCCGCGAAGGCCCACATCACCTCGGGCTCCTCGGGAGAACCGAAATTCAGGCAGTCCGTCACGGCATACGGCAGGGCGCCGCTGGCCGCGACGTTGCGGTAGGACTCGGCGAGCGCCAGCTGGGCGCCCGTATAGGGATCCAGCGCGCAGTAGCGAGCAGGGCCGTCCAGCGCCAGCGCGATCCCCCTCCCGCCGGCTCCTTCGAGCCGCAGGACGCCGGCGTCGTCCGGGGTGGCGAGCACGGTGTTGCCCAGGACGTAACGGTCGTACTGCTCGGTGACCCACTGGCGCGAGCACAGCTGCGGGTCAGCGATCATGCGGAGCAGCACCTCGCCCAGCTCGTCCGCCGAGGGACGCGCCAGCTCGGCGTCCGGCAGCGGCGCTCGCGGGCTGAGGGGCCGGGTGTAGACGGGGCCGTCGTCGGCGAGCGACTCCGGCGGCACGTCAGCGACGACGCTGCCGTGCCAGCGGATGACGAGCCGTCCGGTGTCGGTCACGGTGCCGATGACCGTCGCGAGAACGCCCCAGCGCGCGGCCAGCTCGAGCACCTCCGCGAGGCGCTCCGGAGCGACGATGGCCAGCATTCGCTCTTGCGACTCGCTGACGAGAACCTCTTCGGGCGCCATGGACGGCTCGCGGAGCGGCACCCGGTCGAGGTCGACGTCCATTCCGGTGCCGGCCTTCGCGGCCGTCTCGGACACGGCGCAGGAGAGCCCGGCGCCACCGAGGTCCTGCACGCCGATGACCAACTCGCGCTCGTACAGCTCGAGGACACACTCGGTGACGATCTTTTCCGTGAACGGATCACCCACCTGCACCGACGGCCGGCGGGCGGGCGCCCCCGTCTCGTCGAACGTGGCGCTCGCGAGGACCGAGACCCCGCCGATGCCGTCGCGTCCGGTCTTCGCGCCCAGCAGCACGACGGCGTTCCCGGCTCCGGTCGCGGCGCTGGTCTGCAGCCGGGCCGCGGGCAGCACGCCGATGCAGAGCGCGTTCACGAGCGGGTTTCCGGCGTAGGACGGGTCGAACCCGACCTCGCCGCCGATGTTGGGCAGGCCCATGCAATTGCCGTAACCGCCGACGCCCGCCACGATCCCGGGTAGCACGCGCGCGGTGTCCTCGGCGTCGGCGTCACCGAAGCGCAGGCTGTCCATGACCGCGATGGGCCGGGCGCCCATGGCCAGGATGTCGCGGATGATGCCGCCGACGCCCGTCGCCGCTCCCTGGTAGGGCTCGACGTAGCTCGGGTGGTTGTGCGATTCGACCTTGAAGGTCACGGCGAGTCCGCCGCCGACGTCGACCACTCCGGCGTTCTCGCCGATGCCCGCCAGCAGCCGCTCTCCGCCGGGGAGGTCACCGAACTGCTTGAGGTGGATCCGGCTCGACTTGTAGGAGCAGTGCTCGCTCCACATCACCGAGTACATGGCCAGCTCGGGGCCGGTCGGCTCGCGGCCGAGGGTGGAGACGATGTGCCCGTACTCGTCGTCGGTGAGCCCGAGCTCCCGGTGCAAACCCGCAGCGGGTGGGGCCAGCTCGGTCATCGCTGGGAGCCGGCGGCAGCAGCGGCTTCCGGCTGGCCGGCGAGCAGCGAGGTGAACATGCCGAGACCGTCCTCTCCGGGACCGGTGAGGGTCTCCACGGCGTGCTCGGGATGCGGCATCAGCCCCACCACGCGGCCGTCCGCGGAGCAGACGCCCGCGATGTCAGCGAGCGACCCGTTGGGGTTGCCGCCGACGTAGCGCATCACCACGCGGCCCTCGGCCTCGAGTTCGGCGATCGTGGCGGGGTTGGCGACGAAGCGGCCGTCGCCGTGCTTGACCGGAATGACGAGGGTGTCGCCCGGGCGGTAGGAGCGGGTCCAGAACGTGCCGGCGTTGTCGACGCGAAGCCGCTGATCCCGGCAGACGAAGCGCAATCCGGCGTTACGGGTCAGGGCGCCCGGCAGCAGGCCCGCCTCGCACAGCACCTGGAATCCGTTGCAGATCCCGAGCACCGGCAGCCCGTCGTGGGCGGCCTCAACCAGCGTCGCGACCATGGGACTGAATCGCGCGATGGCGCCGGCGCGCAGGTAATCGCCGTAGGAGAAGCCGCCGGGCAGCACGACCGCGTCGACCGCGTCGAGGTCGCGGTCGGCGTGCCAGAGCGGTATCGGGGTCGCGCCCGCGAGGGTGACGGCACGCAGCGCATCACGGTCGTCGAGCGAACCGGGGAAGGTCACAACTCCGATGCGTACAGAAGAGCCGATCCGCGTGGGGGACGGTGGGGCCACGGTTCGACAGTAGTGGAGCGAGGACCGCTTTGACGGCCCCGACGGCCCCCACGGATTACGCCGTTGGCTCAGCCTGGGGGTAGCCGGCCGGGCGCCCGGCCTGGATCGGCGAATCCGGAGCGCTCGGTCCATCAGCGCCGCTCACGACGTCGGAGACGGGGCCCGGCTCCGCCCCCACCACCCGCAGGGCTTGGGCGATCAGCCGTCGCGTCACGGGCACGGAGGCGGGGTTATTACTCCCCGAGATGAACCGTGTAGTCCTCGATCACCGGGTTGGACAGCAGGCCGTCGGCGATGCGGTGAATCTGTTCCATGTCGGGCTCGCCTTCGACATCGAGTTCGAAGCGCTTGCCCTGACGCACCGACCGCACTCCCGTCACCCCCAGCCGGGGCAGCGCGGCGAGCACCGCACCGCCCTGCGGATCCAGGATTTCCGGCTTCAGCATGACTTCGACGACGACCCTCACGTGAGCTCCACCTGCTGATCGTAGGGCGAAATCGGGGGCGGCGAGCGTTCGGTGCGAGGCGTTTGCGAGGGTTTTGCGAGTAAGTGTTCGAGTAAGTGTTATCGAACGGGTAACACTGTCGACATCAGTTCGGGAGGAGATCGGTGGCGGCGGCGATGACGATGAAGGAGCGGGATCCTCGTTCCGGCGAGCTGCGCCGGCTGCTGGAGGCCCGGGTGGGCGCCGGTGCCGGCGAGGTGCTGGCCCGGTCACGCGCCTCGATCGTGCTGGATGCGGGCGAGGACGAGTGCTGGACCGTCGCCGTGAACGTGGGCCGGGTCGGCGTCCGCGAGGGACGTCCGCGACGCAAGGTCGACACCGTGATCCGGGCGCCGCTGCCGGTGCTGGTCGACGTCGTCGGCGGGGCCCGGGCCGGTGTCGACGCTTTCCTGGCGGGCGAACTGACGATCCGCGGCAACATGGCGCTCGCCCTCGCGCTCGACGGTGTCTTCACCGACGAGCCGCGCCCGGCTCGCCATCCGCGTTCGCGCATGGTGCTCGCCAACGGGATCCGCACGTCCTACCTGGAGGCCGGTCCGGCCGACGCGCCGGCGATCGTGCTGGTTCACGGGCTCGGGGCGACGAACGCGTCGATGCTGACGCTGCTGTGGGATCTGGCGGCGGACTACCGCGTCATCTCTCCCGACCTGCCGGGTCACGGCGCCACCGAGGCCGTCTCGGACACTTACGACGCCGAGTTCCTGGCCCGCTGGCTGCTCGCGTTCCTCGATGCGACCCACCTGGAACGGCCGTTCGTGATCGGCAACAGTCTCGGCGGGCGCACCGCGCTGGAAGCCGCCTTGCTGGCTCCGCAACGGATCAGCGGCCTGGTGCTGCTGACCCCGGCGATGGCGTTTCGCAAGCTGCGCCAGTTCATTCCCGTGGTGAACGCGCTGCGTCCGGAGCTCGCGCGGCTTCCGCTGCGCTTTTCGCGGTCGATGGCGCTGCTGGGCCTGAAGGCGATGTTCGCCGTTCCTCGCCGGGTGCCGGACACCTGGTTCGTCGCCGCCGCCGACGAGTTCGTCCGGGTGATGCGGATGCCGGCGCATCGCATCGCGTTCTTCTGCGCGCTGCGGCAGGTGTATCTGGACGAGGCGTTCGGCGAGCGCGGCTTCTGGAACCGGCTGCCTTCGCTGGCCCCTCCGGCCCTTTTCGTCTGGGGCGACACCGATCGGCTGGTACCTCCCGGCTTCGCGCGTCACGTCGAGCAGGCGGTGCCGGCGGCGAGATCTGTGGTGCTGGAATCGTGCGGTCACGTGCCGCATTTCGAGCATCCGGAACGCACTTCGGCACTCGTGCGCGAGTTCCTCACGGCCGTCCGCGCTCCGGCGAAACTGCCTGCTACAGCTACTGATGCGCGTTCTACCCGGGGCAGCCCCCGCTCGAAACGGTCCGTCGCGTGAGCGCGCTGGCGGGCCTTCGCGCGCTCGGGCGTAACGCCGGCGCGTGGGGGTCCCGCCAGCTCAAGTCGCGGGTACCGGCGCCGGACATGGACGAGCGTGACCCCGACTACATTCGCGATCAGCTGCCCGGTTTGTGGCTGCTCGCCAGCGTCTACTTCCGGGCGCAGGTGCGCCACCTCGAACGGATCCCGGCGACGGGCCCGGTGCTGCTCGTGGGCAACCATTCCGGTGGAAACATGACCCCGGACACACTCGTCTTCACGCTGGCGTTCTCGTCCTATTTCGGGGTGGAGCGACGCTTCCATCAGCTCGCGCACAATCTCGTGATGCTCGCGCCGGGCCTCGGGGTGCTGCGCAAGTTCGGCACCATCGCCGCGAGCACTGGCAACGCGCACGAGGTGCTCTCGTCGGGGGCGGTGCTGCTGGTGTATCCCGGCGGCGACTACGAGGTCCACCGGCCGTCCTCCGACCGTTTCAAGGTGGATTTCGCCGGGCGTAAAGGCTTTCTGCAGCTTGCTCTCGACGAGAACGTTCCGCTGGTGCCCGTGGTCAGCGTCGGTGGGCAGGAGACGGCGCTGTTTGTCTCGCGCGGGGAGACGTTGGCGAAGTTCCTGCGCCTCGATCGGCTGATTCGGCTGAAGGTGTTGCCGGTGTCGATCGCGCTTCCTTGGGGCATCAACGTCGGCGACTTCCTGGGCCATCTCCCGCTACCCGCCAAGATCACGATCGACGTGCTGGACGCGATCGATCTGCGCGCCGAATACGGCGAGCACCCCGACCTGGAGCAGGCCTACGACGACGTGGTCGGTCGTATGCAGGAGGCGCTGGACGAGCTCGCCGCGGAACGCCGGTTGCCGGTGATCGGCTGATGCGCGTCGCGCAGAAGCTGTTCATCGAAGCTCCCCGGGCGACCATCTGGGAAGTCGTCAGCGACGGCAAGCGCTATCGCGATTTCATGGCCGACGCGGAACTGTGGGAGGTCGTCGGCGATCAGGCGAGCGGCCTCGGTGCGCGCTGGGCGGTCCGGCTGCGCGTCGGTTCGGCGCCCGTCGGGGGGCTCGTCGAGGTCACAGAGTTCGATGCGCCGGGAAACCTTGCATTCAATGGGATTACCGGCGTGGCGATGCGCGGGCGTTGGCGGCTGCGGGAACGGCGGCCGGGTCTGACCGAGGTGGAATTTCGGCTGAGCTACCAGTCGCCCGGGGGCCTGTTGGGACTGATCGCCGACCGCGTCTCGGGTCCGCTGGTAGGGCGAATCCTCAAGCGGAGCCTGCGGAATCTGCGGGATCTGCTGGAAGGCCCCGGGGTGCGCTTGTGAGCGCGCGCACTTCGCGTCCGCTCCAGAACCGGCAGCTGACGGTTTGGTGAGGCCGGACTACTTTCAGTTAAGGACGACCAGGCCGCTTGGGCTCTTGCTCTCCGGTTCTGACCGACCCGGTTGGGCGATGGGATTTCGCGGCTGTGAGCGTCGCGCTGCAAGTGGCCATATCGCGAATCCTGCACAGAGCAGGAGTCCGACAACGTCGATCCATGCGTGCACGCTCGGGTAGGCGGTTGTGAACCAGTCCAGAGTGAGAAGGCACGCAATGGCCGTCGCGATCGGCCGGTCGTGGTCTGACAGCAGGTCACACATGAGTGCCGCAGCCACCAGACCGCACCAGTAGTAGCTGTATCCGCCAGGATCGATCAGAAGTCTGAGCACGACGCCGACGAGCAGCGCAGCCCATGGCTTCCGGCGCGCTACGACGCCACTGAGCGCCGTGCCGACAACAATTTGGACGGGCCGAACCCAGAGCGGCGTGAAGAGCGCGCTCGGGTCGAACAGATGGAGCGGGGTTGCTGCGGATACGGGTATCCGTGCGGCGCCTGCTGACAGCGTGCCCGGAACGACCAGGAACGGTGCCCACCACGCAACAAGGACTGCGGCCGCCACAGCAAGGTGCCGCCACGGCCGCACGACCCACGGCGCAAAGAACAGCCCAAGCAGCACGACACCCCACGGCTTAGCGGCTGCCGCGGAGCCTGCAACAACGGCCGCCCAAAGGCTCTGATTGCGGGTAAGCAGGTTGGCGGTAGCCGCTGCACCCAGCAGGACAAGGGCATCGTCGAGGTGCGTGAAACCAAACGCCAGATTTCCCCACGACCAGACGAGCAGAAGTCCTGCTAGCAGTATTAGGCGTCGAACCTGGGCGACCGGCCGACCAAGCCGAAGCGCCGTGTCCTCGAGAAGCCACAGCGTCGGCAGGCAGAGAGCCATCGTAAAGATGTCGAAGACCGCCAGGGCGTTGCCGCCTAAGGCCCTCGCAATCTCGGCCAGCAGAATTGGAGGCGGCCCGAACTGAACCGGGTGATTCGCGTAGAGGTGCAGGCCTCCAGCGAGATGTGCTTTTCCTACGGTTCCACCGAAAAGTTGACGTGCCGAACTCTCGAAATACAGCCAGTCACCAGTGTGGTCCCTCACCATCCACCATTGCAGGCAACCCCAAACCGCGAGGATGGCCCAGCGTCCGGTCACCGCGCTTTCGAGCAGGCGACTGCTGCGTTGAAGGTCTCGGGCCACGGCAGGGTAATCGGCTCGTTGCCCCAGCGGCTATAACGCTGGCCCCCCGACGGCATCGCCGTCGCCGTGCGGGCTGCGCTCCCACAGCTGCTCGTCGCGTCCGGCTTCGCCCACCACGACTCCCTATTGTCCGCAAGGAGCTATCCGGTTTCAGCGCAGATCACCACACTCGGGAACCGGCAGCAAGCGCTTCGCCAACGAGCGGGAACGCCGGTCGAAGTTCTGCGGTGAAAGCCTGCGAGAGGGCAGGAGGCGTACGGACCTATACCGTTCTGTCTCAGACGCACCATGGCGAAGGGAGATCCAGTCCGTGCGGCGCGGTCAGGGGTCTGAAACGGGGCTCGGGTTCGACCATGGTCACGAAGATCGGCGACCTCAACCGGGCGTTCGGCATCGCTTCGAGCGGCACACTTGGGCGGGCAGCAAGCGCTTCACTGAAGCCGGCTGCCGTTGTTGCTCCACCTGGGGACGCGTAGGAGGAACGAGCGATGAGCAGTCGGGCAGTCGGCGTGCTTTACGCGCTCGCGATGGTGGCCGTCGTGGTGGGAGTGGATCTCCTGTTCTTCAGACACCGGTTCTGGGAGCGGCTGGCAGTGAACGTCGGCATTGTCCTGGTGTTCGCGGCGTTCTACTTCAGGTTCCGCAATCGCGCGTGAGCGCATCCGTCGCCAGGCAGCCCATCGTCCGACCCCGACCCGATCAAGATGTGATGCCGATACGGCGCGCCCCGATGATCCCGATTTCATACGTACTCCGACCGGCCAGGATGTGACCGGCATGTGCCCGAAGTGGACTTTTGTCCAACCAGGAGCGGGCGGGTCCGCTGAACCGTTGTTGCGGGGGGCCACTGCAATCGGCGGCGGAGCGGCGCAATGGCGTTGTAGCAGCAGGCGTCGGGCAGATCCGGCCGCCGGGCCGAAGTGATAGTTCGGGTGGAGGCGGGTGTGCAGGTGGATGGCGAACGGGCCAGCAGGCGGCGGTGGATGCGGCGGTGGTGGCCGGCTGCTGGCGGCGGCCGGGACGTCGGGCGGGTAGATCCGTTGCCGGCTGACGCGCCGGCCGCGGTTCCGGCGGCCGATGAGGAATTCACCCGCCGGCTGGCGGCCGCCAGTGCGCTGGAGCGGCATCGGCTGACGCATGCGGCCCAGCCGCTGCTGGCGGCGTTGGCGTCGGCGGAGCCGCAGTTGGAGCGGGTGGAGCTGGACCGTGAACGCGGTGGTGCGCTGCTGGCGTTCGCCAACGGCACGTTGCTGCGGGCGGCGGCGGCCCGGGCGGCGCATCCGGCGCTCGAGCGTCTCGCGAGCCGACTCGGAGGGGATCCGGTCTATCTGGCGGCGGTGCGGATGAGCGCGGACGGTGGGGTGCTGCTACGGCTGGTGTGCGGGGCGTTCTGGCCGATGGAGGTCGGGCCGCTGGTGCCGGCCGCTGGCTGAACCGCCGAGGATTTCGGGTGGCCTATGCCTCGCCGCGCAGCTTGCTGTACATCACGAGGTCGTGCCAGTCGCCGAGGCGGTACTGGAATCGGCGAAGCACGCCCTCCCGGGTGAAGCCGGCCTTCGCCAGCGATCGTTGCTCAGCCACATTCGCTGCGTCCGTCGTCGCCTGCACCCGGTTCGCCAGCGTCGTCGCAAACAGGTAGTCGGCCAGAAGCCGTTGCGCCGCAGTACCAATCCCGCGCCCACGCTCCGCCGACAGGATGAAGATCCCGAGCTCCCAGTAGAACGACGCCGGCGTCGGGCTCGACCGCCGGCGCCTCCAGCTCAGCTCCCCGAGGAGCCGACCGGTCTCGTCGCTGATGGCGGCGGCGCCCTGCTCGTCGTCGATATCCGTCCCCACCTCGATCCGTCCGCGGAGGCCACCGGGGCGGCGTGCGCTGAACCAGTTGAACTCGTTGAGTTCCGGGGTGTGCTCGGCGTCCAGCACGTCCGCCTCGTCCGCGGTGAGCAGGCGCAGGACGACGCCACTCGCGCCAGGGGCAAGAGCAGCCGGAGGCCAGATCTGCCTGACCAGGCTCACGGCGAGACGACGAGCCCCGCCGAGCGGCAGCCCTCTACCAGCCGGTCGAGCCCGAAGGCGTCCACCGGGCCGAGCGCACCTACGGCTTCCACGCGTCCGTGCGCCAGTTCCGACGCAGCCCAGGCCATGAGCTCGGCGGTGAGGTCGTAGCCGTTCGGACCCTCGACCCGTACGGACGTGAGCTGCTTGCCGGTCGAGTCGTAGGCGACTGCGAGAGCGACCGAACGCTGGCTGCGTCGCGACGCCTCGCTGGGTCCGCGTCCGGTGACGGCCGCGGCCTTCGCCGCGCGCCGCTCGAGGCGCCGGCGTAGCACGGGCAGCTGGAGCAGGCCCATGCCGAACGATGCCGGAGGCAGCGCGTACGAGGCCTTGCCGAACCAGCCGAGATAGTTGGCGACGTCGGTCAGCTGCGGGAAGGTGCGCGGCAGGGCGAGCGACTCGGTGCTGCCGAAAAGCACGGCGGGGCGGCGGGTGCCGCGGTCGGAGAACGTCTTCAGCGTGCGGCCGGTCGGGAGCAGCATGAGGCGTCCGTGGCGAAGCAGGTGCGAGGGGTCGGTGAGGCCGCCGGCCGCGGTCGCCGCCGTGCCGCTCGACATCTTCGCCTCGCCGTCGAAGAAGTACGCGGTGGCGACGCGGGTGGCGGCCGAGCCCGCTTGGCGAAGGGCAAGGGCGGCGGCCAGGTTCCCGGGGACGAAGTCGTAACCGAAGGCGGTCAGGAGCGCGCTGCCGTTCGCGGCCGCCCGCGGACCGGCGTCGGCGAAAACCGAACGCACGAAGCCGGATTCGCCCGTCGAGTCGACATAGTGCGCGCCGGCGGCGATGGCCGCATCCAGCGCCGCCTGGCCGTGGCGGGCGAACGGGCCGACAGTGGTTGCCAGCACGTCACCGGTCGACACGAGCTGGCGCACCGACTTCGGGTCGGACGTGTTGGCCGTCGCCGTTTCCAAGCCGCCGAGCTCGTCCGCGAGCGCCTGGATCTTCGCGGCGGTGCGCCCCGCCAGGACCGGCCGGAGCCCACGTGCCACCAGAGCGCGAGCGAGCAGCCGCCCGGTGAAGCCGCTCGCGCCGAGGACGACGATGCGGCTCGGGTCAGCCACGCTCAGACGCTCCGCAGGTAGTCGTCGAACGACGCTCCGGTCAGCCGCTCGTACGCCTCGACATAGCGGGAACGGGTGGCTTCGACGACGCTGCCCGGAAGTTCGACGGCGTCGCCGCGGTGACCCGACTCGATCAGCCAGTCGCGTACGTACTGCTTGTCGTAGGAGGGCTGCGCCTGCCCGGGCAACCAGGCGTCGGCGGGCCAGAACCGCGACGAGTCAGGGGTCAGCACCTCGTCGGCGAGGCGCAGGATGCCGTCGCGGTCGCGTCCGAACTCGAACTTCGTGTCGGCCAGCAGCACGCCGCGTTCGGTGGCGATCCCCGATGCGCGGCGGAAGATCGCCAGCGTCAGCCGTTCGAGCTCCTCGGCCTGCGCCTGGCCGAGCTGCTCGACGACGTCGCTGCGGGTGATGTTCGCATCGTGCTCGCCGATCGGAGCTTTGGTGCTCGGCGTGTAGATCGGCTCGGGAAGCCGGCTGCCGTCGACGAGCCCGGCTGGCAGCTCGTGCCCGGAGACCATGCCGGTGCTCTGGTAGTCCTTGTAGCCGCTGCCGGTCAGGTAGCCGCGCGCCACGCATTCCACCGGAAACATCTCGAGGCGCCGGCAGAGCATCGAACGGCCGCGCAGCTGATCGGCGTACGGCGCGAGCTCCGGCGGGTACTCGTCCACGCGTGCGGTCAGCAGGTGGCTGGGCACGAGATCGGCGAGCTGCTCGAACCACCAGAGCGACAGGGCGGTGAGCACGGAGCCCTTGTCAGGGATCTCGGTGGGCATGATCACGTCGAACGCGCTGATGCGATCACTGGCCACCAGCAGGAGCGCAGGCTCCCCGGCGGCTGTATCGACAGCGAAGAGCTCGCGCACCTTTCCGGAGCCGAGGTGGGTGAGACCGGCGAACGAAGACGCGGCAAGAGGCACCGGACGACCCTAACGAAAAAGCGGCTGCGGGCGTCAGCCCCGGGCTCCTCCGGTCACTGCCCACGAGGTCAGCGCGAGGCCGGGGGCATGCACCGGGGCGGGCTCGGACTCGGTGAGGACGCTCTCGCCGTCGACGCCGATCACGTGCCCGGGCGCGAGGGCCTCGGCGTAGGACTGGGTGAAGCGCACGTTGCGCACCGGCCGCACGATGATTCCGTCCTCGATCAGGAAGATGCCGTTGCGGGTGAGGCCGGTGACGACGAGCCGGCGCGGGTCGAGCAGCCGGGTGTACCAGAAGTCGGTGATGAGCAACGCCTGGCGCAGCCCGGCGTACAGCTCGTCCGGCGCTTCACTGCCGGGGCGCAGCAGCAGGGCAGGCGCCCGGGCGCTGGTGGCGTAACGGTGCTGGAGTGCCCCACCGTTCGAGCGAACGCCGGCAATCGTCGCGGCATCGCGCCGGTCGCTGGCGAGCTCGCCGGTGACCCCATCGGCGATCATGGAGTATGCGCTGCGTGGGGTGCCCTGGGCGTCGAAGGCGAGTGCCGGCAGCCGGTCGTCCAGCGGATCGCAGCGCAGCGTGATCGCCTCGTCGAACTGCTGCTCTCCCGGCCGGGCAAAGCTGAGCCCCTCCGAATGCGGGCGGGCGCTCAGGCCGGACGCCAGCCAGGACAGCACGTCGACGACGGCACCGGGCCGGAGCACGACCACGTACTCACCGGCGGCGACGTCGAGGGGATCGTCGGCGGCCGCCCGTGCGATCCGTGCCGCGTGCAGGCCGGCGGCGGCTCCATCGAGGCTGCGAAGCCGGGTGGAACTCGCCCTCCCGCTGCCGTCAGCCGGTGCCGGCTCACCGCTCGGGGCGCGGGCAATGCCGTCGATCGTGGCCGCCGTGACGCTGCCCGCTGCCTGCTGGCCGGCAGTGTTCGCGAAGGCCGTCGCCGTTCCCCAGGTGGAGCAGAAGCCGGCGGTCTCCAACCCGCCGGCGGCCTCCACGAATGCGCCGACCAGAGCGGCGCGTTCGGCATCCGTCGCATCAGCGGTCGCCCGGTCGGCGTGGCTCGGCCCGACCGGTGCGGGCGGCGCGAGGCCCGGCCAGTTCGGGTCCACCGGGCGCAGCCGGGCCGCGGTCAGCGCCGCCATCGCCAACCGCCGCAGCCCGTCGGTCCCGGGCCAGCCGTCGGCGCTTCCCGACACCTCGGCCGTGCGGCCGTCGAGGGTGATCGACAGGCTCAGCCGGCGGACGTCCTCGCTGACGCTCTGATGGATGGACGACTGCGCGAAGCGGGTGAGGGACGAGGTGCCGACCTCGACCGTCGCCGCGACGTGGGCCCCCGGGCCGGCCACGTCGGTCGCCACGTCGAGGGCCTGCCTCGCGTAGGCGCGGGCGGCGTCCTCCTCCGGGCCCAGGGCGGATCCGGAGTCAGCCTTCGCACCCGACCGCCAATCAGCCACGGACGCCTACCCGGACCCCGTGGAAACGGCCCGGCACCGCGGGATGGCCGGTGTGGCCGATCTGCAGCGGCTGGCCCTTCCCGCAGTTCGGCGTCCCCCAGATGACCATCTCGTCCGGCCCGGCAAGCGCGTCCAGCGACGACCAGAACGCCGGCCCGATCCCGGTGTACGTCGGGTTGCGCAGCATCCGGCCGCGGCGGCCGTTCTTGATCTCGTAACCGATCTCGCAGCCGAACTGGAAGTTCAGCCGGCGGTCGTCGATCGACCAGGAACGGTTGTTCTCCATGTAGATGCCGTCGGCCGTGTCGGCGATGATCTCCTCGAGCGAAGAGCTGCCGGGCAGCAGACCCACGTTCGTCATCCGGACCATCGGCATGCGTGCCCAGCCGTCGGCCCGCACCGCCGCGCCGCTTCGCGAAAGTCCCGCACGCGCCGCCGAATCGCGGCCGGAGAGCACGCCGACCCAGATGCCGTCACGCACGATGTCGACCGGCCGCGCGGGCGTGCCCTCGTCGTCGTAACCGAAGGAGCCGAGACCGCCGGGCAGGGTCGCATCGGCCGTGATCGTCATCAGCTCGCTGCCGTAACGCAGCGAGCCGAGCTTTCCGAGGTCGAGCCACGAGGTGCCCGCGAAGGCCGCTTCCCAGCCGAGGATGCGGTCGAGTTCCACGGCGTGGCCGACGGATTCGTGGATCTGCAACGCCATCTGCTCGCTGCCGAGGATGAGGTCGGTCGTCGCCGCCGGGCACTCGGGAGCAGTCAGCAGCGCCCGCGCCTCGGAGGCGATCCGCTCCGCGTTGCCCGCCAGGTCGAACGAGCGGATCAGCTCATACCCGCGGGTGCCGTAATGCCCGAACGCGCTGGGGTGGCTGCGACGCTGCGTCTCCCGCTCGCCGACGGCAGTGGCGCTCATCCCCCCACCGCACTTGCGTACCCGCTGGCGGATCCGGGTGCCCTCGCTGGACACCAGCCACGTCTCGACGTCCCAGCTGGCCATCGCCGCCGTCGCGACGTCCGCCCCGGCCGCCTTCATCGCGGCGGTCACGCCGGTCAGCAGGCTCGCCTTCTCATCGAGCGGGACGGCCATCGGGTCCTCGTCGTACGTGCTCTCCCACTCTCCGACGACAGGCGGCTCGGGCAGCAGCACCGCCTGCGGGCCCGGGAACGCTCGCGGCAGCACGCGCGGCGCGGGCAGCGTGCTCTCCAGCCCGGCGCACGTCTCGGGCGGTCAACGAGGGAGTCGCCGCGTGACCCCACCCGGCACCCATGAGGGCGCGCACTCCCAGGCCGGCGCTCTCGCCCTGGCTCAGGTCCTCGAGCACCCCGTCCTGCGCCCGTAGCCGCTGATCCCGGCTGACGACGACCCGTGCGTCAGCGAAGCGGGCTCCGGCGGCAAGCGCGGCCTCGACGGCAGCTTGGGCGAGTTCGAACATTCGACGGGGAGGTCCGGTCGTGGCCTAGCGGGGCCGGACGACGTCGGTGCCGTTGTCATCCACCCAGCGCACCGCCGTGCCCTCGGCGACCCCGACCGCCGAGAGTTTCGCGACCAGCTCGACCGGGTCTTCGTGTTCCACGGCGCGAGCCTCTCATGACACGCGGCGGGCCGCCTACGAAAGGGCCGCGAGCCGCTCGAATACCCCGCCGAGCCGGTCGACGTAGCGCTCCGGGCGGCATACCTCGTCGAGGGCGGCCTCGTCGAGCTCCAACTCGAGCTCTCCGGCGTGCTCGCGCAGCGTCTCGCGGAACGGGACGCCGGTGGCCCAGGTCTGCATCGCTGCCGCCTGCACGACGGCGTACGCGGCTTCCCGGGACTGGCCGCTTTCCACCAGGGCGAGCAGCACCGCGGACGTGTAGATCAGGCCGCCGGTCGACTCCAGATTCGCCCGCATCCGCTCGGCATCGACGACCAGTCCGGATGCCAGCCGGGTCGTCAGGTGCAGGAGGTAGTCGGTGCCGGCGGCGGCGTCCGGCAACGCGATGCGCTCGGTCGAGCTGTGGGAGATGTCGCGCTCGTGCCAGAGCGGGACGCCCTCCAGCACCGGCACGTACTGGGCCCGCACGATGCGTGCCAGCCCAGCGATGCGCTCGCTCATGATCGGGTTCTTCTTGTGCGGCATCGCCGACGAACCCTTCTGGCCGCTGCCGAACGGCTCCGACAGCTCGCGCACCTCCGTGCGCTGCCCGTGGCGCACCTCGAGCGCCAGCGCCTCGCACATGGTCGCGATGCCGGCGAGCGCGGCGACCCAGTCGGCGATGCCGTCGCGCAGCACCACCTGCGTGGCGACGGGCGCCGGGTGCAGCCCGAGCGCCGCAGCCACCTGCGTCTCGACGTTGGGGTCGATGTTGGAGTAGGTGCCGACGGCGCCGCTGATCTTGCAGACCGCCACGCCGTTACGAGCCCGCCGCAGCCGGTCGCGGCAGCGGGCCATGCCGAACGCGAGGTCGGCGATGCGGTGGCCGAAGGTGTCGGGCTCGGCGTGAATGCCGTGGGTGCGCCCGACCCGCAGGGTCGCCCGGTGCTCGAGGCCGAGCTCGCGCAGCACGCCGACCAGCCCGTCGGCACGCTCGAGCAGCAGGTCGGTGGCCTCGACGAGTTGCAGGGCGAGTGCGGTGTCGAGCAGGTCGGAGGAGGTCATCCCGAAGTGCACGTACGCCGCCGCCTCGCGCGGGGTCGTCTGGTCTGCCCAGGCCGACAGGAACGCGATCACGTCGTGCTGGGTGACCGCCTCGATCTCGGCGACGGCCTCGGGCGTGGGCGGGGGCGCTGCCCGCACGGGCTCGACGGCGCTCGCAGGCACGACGCCCGCCGCCGCGTGGGCCTCCAGGACGAGCACCTCGACCCGGCACCACAGCTCGTACTTGTGGGCTTCCGACCAGACCCGACCCATGGCCGGAAGGGTGTAACGCTCGATCACCGGCTCACCGTGCCAACCCCGCCTCTGTTCATCTTGCGAGGCCCGCCTCGGTTCATCTTGCGAGGCCCGCCTCGGCGGCCTGCTCGAAGGATTCCTTGAACTCCTCGAGTTTGGTGCGCAGCGATGCCTCGTGGCCGGCGATGATCTGCACGGCGAGGACGGCGGCGTTGGTCGCGTTGTCGAGGCCGACGCAGGCGACCGGCACGCCCGGCGGCATCTGCGAGATGGCGAGCAGCGCGTCCAGCCCGTCGAGCGCGCCGCCGCGGATCGGGACCCCGATCACGGGCAGGCTGCTGTGGGCGGCGATCACACCGGGAAGCGCGGCGGACAGGCCGGCTCCGGCGATGACCACCTCGATCCCGCGGGGAGCCAGCCCGGAGATCCACTCCACGAGCGCACGCGGTGCGCGGTGCGCGGAGATCGAGACCTCTTCGTAGCCCACGCCGAACCGGTCGAGCATGGCGCCGGCCTTGCTCATCACGTTCGCATCGCTCGGTGAGCCGTAAATGATCGCGACCTTGGGGTCGGCGGGGACAGCCACGTGCGAACTCCTCCTTGGTCTTGCCCGTCAGCCGGCTGCTGGTGCAGTGGCTTAGCGAGCGGCATTCAGTGCAGCGGTTCGAGCAATGTCGGTGCGGACGTGCTGACCGCCGGCGATACGGATGTGCCCGGCGGCCTCGTACGCACATTCTCGCGCAGCGGACAGGTCGGCACCCAGCCCGGTGACGGCGAGCACCCGGCCGCCGGATGCGACGAGCCGCCCGTTGGCTTGCCGGCGCGTGCCGGCGTGCTGGACGCTCGCGCCGGGGACGGCCGCCGCCGCCTCGAGGCCGGTGATCTCGCCGCCCAGCATCGGCGAATCGGGATAGCCCGGCGCGGCGACCACGACCGTCACGGCCGAATCGGTGCTCCACGTCGGCGTGCCGCCCGCGAGCAATTCGGTGATCGGGCTGGTCAGTCGAGCGAGGACGGCTTGGGTCTCCGGGTCGCCGAAGCGGGTGTTGAACTCGACGACCTTCGGCCCGCGCGAGGTGAGGGCGAGGCCCACGTAGAGCAGCCCGCTGAACGGGGTGCCGCGGCGCGCCATCTCCGCGACCGTGGGCTCGGCGATGCGCTGCACGACCTCGTCGGCCAGCCCGGCAGGTGCCCAGGGCAGCGGTGAGTACGCCCCCATCCCGCCGGTGTTGGGTCCGGCGTCGCCGTCGTACGCCCGCTTGAAGTCCTGCGCCGGCGACAGCGGGACGACCGTGCCGACCGGGCCATCGGTACCGACGACGCAGAACAGCGATACCTCCGGGCCGTCGAGGAACTCCTCGATCACGACGCGGTCGTCGGGCCTGGCCAAGGCCGCGCGGACGGCCGCTGCGGCGACGTCGCGGTCAGTCGTGACGGTGACCCCCTTGCCGCCGGCCAGCCCGTCGTACTTCACGACGTACGGCGGCCCGAACTCATCGAGGTCAGCGAGCGCGGTCGGGATCTCGTGGTGGTCGCGGCCGCGTGCGGTGGGTACGCCGGCCGCGCTCATCACGGCTTTGGCGAAGGCCTTGCTTCCCTCGAGCCGGGCCGCGGCGGCCGTCGGGCCGAACGCGGCCAACCCGCGCTCGGCCAGCGCGTCGACCACGCCTTCCACCAGCGGCGCTTCCGGCCCGATGACCGTGAGGTCGGCGCCCTGGCTCTCGGCCAGTTGGGCGATGGCGACCGGGTCGCCCGTGTCGACCGGTCGCGTCTCGGCGACCTCGGCCGTACCCGGGTTGCCCGGCGCGCAGAGCAACGCGTCGACGTTCGGATCGCGTGCCAACGCGGCGCACAGTGCCGACTCCCGGCCACCGGAGCCGATCACGAGAACCTTCATCGCTGGCGGACGGCCGCGCTCAGACGAGATCGCGGACGACGATGGTCTCGTCGCGCCCCGGCCCGACGCCGATCGCGGAGATCGGGCAACCTGCCTGCTCCTCGAGGAACGCGAGGTAGTTGCGCGCTTCGGACGGCAGGTCGGAGAGCTCGCGTGCCTTCGACAGGTCGGCAGCCCATCCCGGGAGCTCCTCGTACACCGGGGTGGCGTGGTGGAAGCTGGTCTGGGTCATCGGCATCTCCGAGACCCGCTCGCCAGCGACGTCATAGCCGACACAGACCGGGATCGTCTCCAGCCCGGAGAGCACGTCGAGCTTGGTCAGGAAAAGGTCGGTGAGGCCGTTGACCCGCACGGCATAGCGGACGATCAGCGCGTCGTACCAGCCGCAGCGCCGGGCCCGGCCCGTGGTCACGCCGTACTCACCGCCGACCGAGCGCAGCCGCTCGCCGTTCTCGTCGTCCAGCTCGGTCGGGAACGGCCCGGAGCCGACCCGGGTGGTGTAGGCCTTCACGATGCCGACGGCGCGGCTGAGCCGGTTCGGCCCGATGCCCGAGCCGGTCGAAGCACCGCCGGCGGTCGGGTTGCTCGAGGTGACGAACGGGTAGCTGCCGTGGTCGACGTCGAGCAGGGTGCCCTGGCTGCCTTCGAGGAGGACGACCTTGCCGGCGTCGAGCGCCTTCGCCAGCAGCAGGCCGGTGTCAGCGATGTGCGGGGCGAGGATCTCGGCGTAGCGGCCGTACTCCTCGCACACCTCGTCGACGTCGATGGCGCGCCGGTTGTAGACCTTCGTGAGCACCTGGTTCTTCTCCCGCAGGGCGAGCTCGACCTTGGCGCGGAAGATGCCGGGGTCGAGCAGGTCCTGCGCCCGGATGCCGACCCGGGCCACCTTGTCGCCGTACGCCGGGCCGATGCCGCGACCGGTGGTGCCGATGCGGGCCTTGCCGAGATAGCGCTCGGTGACTTTGTCCAGCGCCCGGTGGTGCGGCATGATCAAATGCGCGTCGGCGCTGATCTTGAGCTTGGAGACGTCGATGCCGCGCTCGCGTAGGCCGGTCATCTCGTCGATCAGCACGCCGGGATCGACGACTACCCCGTTGCCGATGATCGGGACGCAATCCGGCCGCAGCACCCCGCTGGGCAGCAGGTGCAGGGCGTACGTCTCCTCGCCGATGACCACCGTATGGCCGGCGTTGTTGCCGCCCTGGTAGCGCACGACGTACTCGACCCGGCCACCGAGGAGATCGGTCGCTTTCCCTTTGCCCTCATCGCCCCACTGGGCTCCGACGAGCACGACTGCTGGCACGTCACCCGAGCCTAGTGGTGATCGCCGTTCGATGTGCTCATGCCGGTCGACGCGGCGCAACCTGTGAGTCTGCGGCGGTTTCCCGCCGCGCCGTCTCCTTGCCGAGACCCGGCCGTACGCTGCAGTAGTGGCAGCGTTGCCTCGCCCACCGGGCCTCTCGCGCGCGGTGGCAATCATCTCGGCCCCGGCGAGGGCTCTCGTCGAGGTGCCGCGCACGCTGCTGGACCTCAACCGCTCGATCCTCTCGCTGGTCGACGCGCTCACGATGGCCCGCGAGACGCTGACTTCCGCGTCCGAGGTGGCGGCTCGCATGGAGCGCGTGGCGGAGGAGCTCGAGGAGCCGATCATGGCGCTGCGCCCGGGTCTGGAGCGGCTCGCGCGGGTATTGGACGACGAGGCCGTCGACACGCTTCCTGACACGCTCCGCCGTATCAACGAGGACGTCCTGCCGCTCCTGGCGGGCCTGCGTGAGACCCAGAGCCGCGTCAATGCCGTGGCCAACATCATGCCGGGGGCGGCGTCGCTGCTCTTTCAGCGGCGCGGGCGTCCGCCGGGTGGCGACGGTGCCGAAGGCGGGCCCATGGCGCGCCCGCCGGCGGCCCCGGCGGTCGACCTGGTCATCGAGCCGGACGACGTCGAGCCGGACGAGGACGAGCCGCGCTGATCGGGTGAGGGCGTGCCCGTGCCACGCCTAACGCTCAGCCATCGGAGCTCGCGGTGGAACTCCAGTCACCTGCGATCGGGGCCTCGGGGTCGCTGTCGGTCAGCAGGTCACGGCAGCGCTGGGCTTCGGCTTGCTCGCCGATCGCCGATGCGGCCCGGCCCAGCGCCGCCACCGAATCGAGGAAGCCCCGGTTGGGCTCGTGGGACCAGGGCACCGGCCCGGCGCCCTTCCACCCGGCGCGGCGCAGCGCGTCGAGCCCGCGGTGGTAACCGACCCGGGCGTAGGCGTACGACTCGACCCAGCTCCCCGCGTCACCTGCGCGCCGTGCCAGAGCGGCCCAGCCGAAGCTCGACGCCGGGAAGTCGGCCGCCACGAGCGCCGGATCGCGGCCCGCCGCCAACTGCTGCACGGGTACCGGATCCGCCGCAAGCAGCGTCGGCGCCGGACCCAGCAGGTTGGCGCTGTGTCCGAGAGGCCCGCTGTGCCCGCTGTGCCCGTGCCCTGCATGCCCACTCGCTGACGTCACCAGACCATCGTGACCCTGGTGCCCGGTTTGCGACCAGCTCTTGTGGGCTTGTTGACGAAGGTGAGACGAAAGACCTAGAGGCCTAGAGACCCAGGCTCGCGGCGCAGCCCGGCCAGGGCGCCCAGCCGCGCATGTGCCAGAGCTTCGCGACCGCCGCGTCCTGCACCCACGGAGCTGCCTGGTTCGGCAGGCCACCGAAGCCCAGCGACGCCCACGTACCCGCGTCGAACTGGTAGGCGCCGTAGTACCCGTTACCGGTGGCGATGGCGTAGTTGCCTCCCGATTCGCACATGCGAAGGCGGTAGAGGTCGCTGGCGGCCGGTCCTGGGGCAGTTGCCTGCGGCGTGCATGCGGCGGCCACGGTGGCGAGAACGAGGGTTGCCGTGGCGGCGGCGAAGGATCTGTGGATACGGGGGGCGAGCGAGCGCAGACGTGCCTGAGGCAACGAGGAGGCCTTTCCCCACGCCTGCGAGGTCAGCTGTCGGGTTCGGGCCGGGTATAGCCCGGCCGGTCGGCGTCATTGCTGACCGGCTTCACCCCTAGATCGCGATGGCCCTGAGCGGGTACGCGACCGGAAAGACCTTGGGTCCCCCGCACCTGCCCGGTTCGATCAGCTGGGACCGGTCCCCGGGGCAGGATTCGGCGGTCGGGGCCGGCGACTCGCGTCTCGCGAGTTGGCGCGAGCCTTCACCTTTCGGCCGGAAACCCAAACTACTTGTGGTGCGGATCACGCGTGTCGGCGCGTCGGACCCGGGATATTCCACCCACAAGTGCGCCAATTCTCACTGGCTGAGCAGGACTTTCATTGAGTTACCGGGCCGCTGCAGACCGTGAAAAGGCGAGACTCCGCCGGCCCGAAAGGACCGGCGGAGACTCGACCGGGAAACGAACTACAAGCGCCTGGAAGGGCTGCTTACTTCTTGGCCTTGAGGCCGACGGCCTTCCAGGTCTCCGGACCGACGATCCCGTCCATCAGCTTGAGGTGGTGGGTCTTCTGGAAGGCCAGTGTCCCAAGTGCGGTCTGCGGCCCGAAGACGCCGTCCACCTTCAGGTGGGAGTGCAGCTTCTTGTTAAGCGCCCGCTGGTAGAGCATCACGTCCCAGCGAACCTGGCTGGAGTTCGCCAGGCTGAAGGAGCCGTAGATCAGCGGGACCTGCACGGGCGCGATGGCGGTGCGGCTGTAGTCGCGGCTCGCAGGCGCGTAGCTGCTGTAGGTCTGCGTGTAGCTCGGCGTGTAGCTCGGCGTGTAGCTCTGGGTGTAGCTCGGCGTGTACGAACCGCCGCCCGCGCCGCAGACCGGCCACTGGCCGAATCCGCTGCGTGCCGCGAGCTGTGCCGCGGCCGCGTCCTGGGTCGCCGGGGAGGCGTTGCTCGGCACGCCGGAGTAGCCCAGCGAGCTCCACGTCTGCTGGCTGAACTGATAGGCGCCGTAGTACCCGTTACCGGTATTGGTCGAGTAGTTGCCGCCGGATTCACACTGGCGAATGTTGCTGAAGACGTCGGCGCTCGCTGGGGCAGCGGCGAGGATGAGGCCGACCCCGGCGCTGGCGGCGGTGACGGCCGCGAGCATGGAGTTACGGCGCAGGCTGGAACGAGCCATGGTGTGCTCCTCCGACGCCGGCGAGGTGAGCTGTCGGGTTCGGGCGGGAGATCGCCCGGTCGCGGATGCGACTTCACCCCGAGGGCACGCCTATGGCGTGTCCACTTACCTGGGTCCCCCGCTCCTGCCGCATGACAATCGCGGTCCGCACAACCCGGTGGCAGGATTTGGCGTATCCGAGGGGCGAGCACCCGCTGGAGGGGGTGCGTTAGTTAGCCTACTCGCAATATGTGGGGTGCTTGCAACTGCTAGCAGCATTTGTTTCAGTTATATGACGGACCTCTCATGGGCCCTCAGCGCGCCTTCTGACCCGCCGAACGAAGGTCCTGGCACGCCTGCGCGACCCGGGCGGCCATGCCGGCCTCCGCCGACTTCCCCCACGAGCGCGGGTCGTAGTACTTCTTGTTGCCGACCTCGCTGTCGACCTTCAGCACCGCGTCGTAATTGCGGAACATGTGGTCGGCCACCGGCCGCGTGTACGCGTACTGGGTGTCGGTGTCGACGTTCATCTTCACGACCCCGTAATCGAGCGCCTCGTGGATTTCTTCCGGTGTCGAACCGGAGCCGCCGTGGAAGACCAGATCGAACGGACGGTCCTTGCCGACCTTGGCGCCCACCGCGTCCTGAATCTCCTTCAGGATCTTGGGCCGGAGCTTGACGTTTCCGGGCTTGTAGACGCCGTGCACGTTGCCGAATGTGGCGGCCAGCAGGTAGCGGCCCTGCTCACCGACACCGAGTGCCTCCGCGGTACGCAGCGCGTCGTCCGGGGTGGTGTAGAGCTTGTCGTTGATCTCACCGACGACGCCGTCCTCCTCGCCGCCGACCACGCCGATCTCGAGCTCCATGATGATCTGGGCCTTGACGCAGGACGCCAGGATCTCCTCGGCGATGTGCAGGTTCTCGGTCAGCGGCACGGCACTGCCGTCCCACATATGGCTCTGGAACAGCGGCGGCCGCCCGTCGGCGACCCGCTGCTGGCTGATCGCGATCAGCGGCCGGATGTAATGGTCGAGCTTGTTCTTCGGGCAGTGGTCGGTATGCAGCGCCACCGTCCCGGGGTAGGACTTCGCGGCGTAGTGCGCGAACTCGGCGAGTGCCTGCGCGCCCGCCACCATGTCCTTGATCGTCGTGCCGGAGAGGAACTCGGCGCCGCCGGTCGAGACCTGCACGATCCCGTCGCTCTCGGCCTCGGCGAACCCGCGCAGCGCCGCATGCAGCGTCTGGCTGCTGGTGACGTTGATGGCCGGATAGGCGAAGCGGCCCTTCTTCGCGCGATCCAGCATGTCGGCGTAGGACTCAGGTGTCGCGATGGGCATGGCGGATTTCCTCATGGGGCTAAGGCTCGAAGATCTTTCGGGTCAAAGTCTGCCAGCGCGCCGCATGGCTCAACAGGTACTTAGGTCCATCCGGGGGTCATGGGGAACGGTGACGCTCGCCCGCCGCCCTGACGGCGTCGTGTGCCTTGCGGGCGGCGATCACGACCGGATCCCAGACCGGTGAGTACGGCGGGGCGTAGGAGAGGTCGGCCCCGAAGAATTGCTCGGCGGTCATGGAGTTCCAGATCGCCGTCGCCAGGACGTCGATGCGCTTGGCCGATCCCTCGCGTCCGACGATCTGCCCGCCGAGCAGCCGCCCGGTGCCGCGTTCGGCGATCACTTTCACGCGAATGGCTTCCGCGCCCGGGTAATACCCGGCGCGGGTCGTGGAATCGACGACGACGCTGACGACCGAGAAGCCGGCCTCCGTCGCCTCGCGGGTCGACAGGCCGGTGCGGGCCACCTCGGTGCGGCACACCTTGGTCGCCGCGGTGCCGAGCACACCCGGGAAGGAGGCGTAGCCGCCCCCGATGTTGTCGCCGGCCACGCGGCCCTGCTTGTTGGCATGCGTTCCGAGGGCGACGTTCACCGGCCGGTTGGACAGCACGTGACGCGATTCCACGCAGTCGCCGGCGGCCCAGACGCCCGGCGTGCCGGTGTGCATCCGGCGGTCGACGGCGATGGCGCCGGTTGGTCCGAGGGCAATCTGCGCGGCCTCGGCCAGGGCCACATCGGGTCGCACCCCGAGCGCAAGGATGACCATCTCGGCGTCGAGTTCCCGGCTCGAGGCGGTGCGCACGGCACGTACCCGCCCGTCGTGGTCGCGCAGGATTTCGGCGATGCCGTCGCCCGGGACGAGCCCGATACCGCCTTCCCGTACGCCGGCCGCGACCTGCTCGCTCATGTCGGGATCCAACGTCGTCATCGGCGCGGCCGCCTGGTCGAGCAGGGTCACGGCTACGCCCCGGGCCAGGAGGGATTCGGCCGTCTCCAGCCCCACGTAGCCGGCTCCGACGACGACGGCACGCATGACGCGGCCGGTGTCCAGCTCGGCGCGGATGCGCTCGCCGTCGCCGAGGCTGTGGACCACGAAGACGCCGCCGCCGGCGTAACCGTGAACCGGCGGCGTCACCGGTACCGAACCGGTGGCGATGACGAGGTCGTCGTAGCGCTCCGAGTACCGCCTTCCGGTATCCAGCTCCGTGACGTGAACCGCGCGCACGCCCGTGTCGATCGCCTCGACGAGCGTGCGGGTGCGGACGTCGATGTGCTGCCGGTCGCGGAAGACGTCGGGCGTGCGGGCGATCAGCGCGTCACGGCCGGAGACGAGCCCGCCGATCCAGTACGGAATGCCACAGGCGGAGAACGACGTGTCAGGACCGCGTTCGAATGCGATGATCTCGAGTCGGTCGGGGCCCTGACGCCGGCGGGCCTGCGACGCTGCCGACATGCCCGCCGCGTCGCCGCCGATCACGATCATCCGGGAGCGGCCTGCAGCCATTCCCGCAACCTAGCCCGGGGTGCCGAAGCCAAACCCGGGTGACGCGTCATCCGCGTGGAACAACCGCTGACACAGGGACGGCACCTAGGGTGGCGGGGTGCACCTTGCTGTGAACCTGCTGGACTCCAACAGCCTGATCTCGTCGTGGGGCCTGGCCGGAGTGCTGGCCATCATCTTCGCCGAGACGGGCCTGCTGATCGGCTTCTTCCTGCCCGGCGACACCCTGCTGTTTCTGGCTGGCGCGCTGACGGCGGCGGGTTCGCGTCCGCACCTGCCCTTGGCCGGGGTGCTCATCGGCACCGCGCTCGCGTCCATCATCGGCGCCCAGGCGGGCTGGCTCATCGGCGCGAAGGCCGGGCCACGGATCTTCGACCGACCGCGTTCACGGATCTTTGACCCGCACAACGTGGCGCGGGCCCACCGGCTGCTCGAACGCTTCCACTACAGCATCGCGATCGTGGTCTCCCGGTTCGTGCCGGTCGTGCGGACGTTCATCAACCCGGTGTGCGGGGTCGCGGAGATCCCGGCGCGCGCTTTCCTGGTGTGGAACATCGTCGGCGGGATCCTCTGGACGCAGCTCATCGTGCTGCTCGGCCGCGCGCTGGGGGCGAAGGTCCACATCGACAAGTACGTGTTGCCGATCGTGGCCGTGATCATCGTGATCAGCCTGGTCGGGTTGCTGCTGGAGGCCCGCAAGGGCGGCAAGCGCTTGAAGGAGGCCGACGCGCAGGCTGCGGCGGACGCGGAGGCGACGGGCGCCGGGCAGGCTTCGACGGAAGAGCGCGCATAAGGCTGCGCTGAACCCGGGCGAAAGCTAGCTCGGGAGGATCAGTGGTGCTTTCGCAACGACTGGAGCTGTCTCAACGACGGGAAGGCGGCGTCGGGTCTTCCTCGTCGGCGTACTCGTCGTCATCGTTGACGTCGGCCGGTGCATGACCATTGCCGCGCAGCTCATTCTCCAACCGGCTGGGATCCCAGTCCGGCGAGGAGTTGTACTTGAGCTCCCTCGCGACCTTCGTCTGCTTGGCCTTGGCACGGCCGCGCCCCATGGCTCGACCCCCTCGAAAGCTTTCAACGGGGACCTGCCCCGGCACTGATGTCGTGTACTCAGCGTACAGGCTGTGAGGCTGCCCGGCACGCTACCCCGCGAGGCCCGTCGTGGTCTTCTTGGTGGCTGCCTCTGGCAGGATCGATGAATGGCCGCGCTCCCTGGTGCGCCCGCTGCTCACCTGCGGGTCTACGAGCCGATGGCCGCGTTTTCTGAGGAGGAGCAGCAGCGCTACGCAGCGGTGAGCCGTAGCGGGGAGGCGCTGGGCCGCGCAGCCAGTGATCGCGATGAGCGGACGGCCGCGGTGCGCGCTGCCGTCCGCCGGACCCTCGACCTTCCCGAAGGCCCCGTATTGATCGAGCCCGTCGACGGGCTGCTGTTCGTCTGCCCGCTGCGCACCCGGCTCCGGGCACTGATCGCAGCGGCCGAATTCCGCTCCGGGATGGCCGAGGCGCTCGCTGACGCGTTCATCCCGGCGGCACTGGCCGAGCAGGCTGAGTCTGACCTGGAGAAGTGGCGTCGCCGGATGCCGGGCATGAAGGTCGCGGTCGTCTCGTGCACGTATCTGGTTCCGCTGCCCTGGTTTGTGCCATTCGAGCCGAGCGAGCGCGTGCTGGTGACCGGCAAGGGTGAACGGTCGATGCGCTACGTCGCGCCGATGAGTGCTGCCCGCCGGCGCACCGCCCGTGCACTCGCGACCCTGCGGCGCGCGTTGCCCGAGGCACCTACCGTCGCGGGCCTGGAACAGCTGGGCCGCTGGCTCGAGGATTTCCATCCCCACTCGCGGGTCGAGCTCGATTACGCGGGCCTGGTCGACCTGCTCAGCGATGACGAGCTGCGCGCTGACGTGTCGGTCGCCGACATCGGGGAGTCGTTGACCGCGCTGGGTGAGGGCAACGGTGCTGATGCCGTCGCCGCGTACGAACGCGTTATCGGGCGTTGGCGCCCGCTGCAGCAGCTCGAGACGGCGAGCTGAACCGGTCGATCGGCACTGACCGAGCGGGGCCGCGTCTGGACGGCCGAAAGCGGTGGAAACGGCCACATAGTTTGCAGGACGAAACTGCACTCCGCATACACAACCGGTGACTAGTCCTCGAATGACTCGCTTGGACCATTTCGGACATGCCGGTCACGCTGCGACAATATGGAGGTGCTAACGGCCGTGTGCCGTCAGCGAGCGGAAGGAAAAGACATGACTGCCCACACCCCCGAGAGCGAACCGCTGCTCACCCCGGCGGAGGTGGCCACCATGTTCCGCGTCGACCCCAAGACCGTCACGCGCTGGGCCAAGAGCGGCAAGCTGACGTCGATCCGCACACTCGGGGGTCACCGCCGCTACCGCGAGACCGAGGTTCGCCGGCTGCTGTCGGGCATTCCGTCGCCGCGAACCGACGACTGACCTTTAGTTCCTGCTGCTGAGCGCCCGGCCGGGTTCCGGCCGGGCGCCTTCGTGCGCCGGACGCGCTGAGGCGGGTTCGGGGTGCCGCGCGCGACGGCATGCCGCTGTTCACGCGAGGGATGCACCGGATTTCGTGGAATCCGTGGCTCAATCGCCCTATGGGGGCGTCGATAGTGCGGCTGACATGACGGCGGTCCAGGAGAATCCCGAAGCGCGCCGCATCACTGACCCAGGCGGCTCCCGCGCTGACCTCCGGTCGGCAGTCCTCGAGGTCGATCACCTCGGTGAGGTGACGGCAGCCCATGGCGGAGTCTCGGCCCTCTTCGGCGCGAACCCCACCGAACTGGTTGGGAAACTGTTGATAAACCTCGTCCACCCGGACGATCGGCCGGCACTGAAATCGGTGCTGCATCTGCTGGTCCCCGGCGGTCACGCCGGCCGGGTCGACTGCCGGGTGCGCGGCGGGGTCGGCTCCTGGCGATGGACCGAGCTGTCCGCCGCGCGTGACGGCATCGGCCTGCAGGTGGCGGTGCACGACGCCGCCCGCGCCCGCGCCGCTGAGGAGAAGGTGTGCGAGACCCAGGCGCTCTTGCAGGCGTTGCTGGCCCACCTGCCCGCGGCCGTCAGCGTGCGCGATCCCCAAGGCCGGCTCCTGTCGGTCAACCGCGAGTTCGCCCGCATTGTCGGCAAGGCCGGCGGCCATCCCGAAGTCCTGCTCGGACGCGCCGACGCCGGGTGGCGCGGGGCGTCCGAAAGCGTCGCCAGGGTGCTCGAGGGAGGACGCGCGCTCGAACGTGACGTGGTCGTGACCCTCCCGAGCGGCGAGGTGCGTACCTACTCCGACATCCGTTTCCCGGTCTTCGGGCCCGACGGTCGTCCGTCGGCGGTCGGTGAGATCGCCACCGACGTCACGGAGCTGCGGTCGGCCCAGCTCGATCGCACCCACCTGCGTGAGGAATCCGAGGAGCGCTACCGGTTGCTCGCCGAGCACTCGCTCGACGTCATCGCGCGTATGCGGCCGAACGGCACGTTCAGCTACGTGTCTCCGGCGGCGAGCGACGTTCTGGGCTTCGACCCGGCCGAGCTGACGGGGTCCAACCCGCCGGGCGGGCGGGTGCATCCGGAGGACGAGGCCGTGGTGGCCGATGCGATTTCGCGCGTGGTGGTCGGCGGCCCGCCCAAGACGCTTAGCTACCGCTTCCTGCACGGCAACGGATCGTGGCGCTGGCTGGAGACGACCTGGAGTGCCATCCCGATCTCCCCGCGCGCCGGAGATCGGCCCGGGGCGGCGTACGAACTCTTCGCGGCGACGCGCGACGTCTCGGAGCGGTACGCCGCCCAGCAGCAGCTCGAGCAGCTCGCGCTGCGGGACGGGCTGACCGGGCTGGCGAACCGGGCGCTGCTGACCGATCGCCTGACCACGGCGATCGAGCGGCTCGAGCGCCGCGGCGGGGCCGTCGCCGTCTACCTGATCGACCTCGACCACTTCAAGGCCATCAACGACACGTTCGGCCATGCCGGGGGCGACGCCGTCATCGTGGAGGCCGGACGGCGACTGATCCGGGCATCGCGGGCCGGCGACACCGTGGCCCGGCTCGGCGGCGACGAGCTGATCCTCGTCGCGGAGGTGGCCGGCCGCGGTGAGGCCGAAGCGCTGGGCGCCCGGCTGCTGGAGCACCTGCGCAAGCCCTACCCCGAGCCGGTGGGATCGGTGTGCACCGCTTCGGTCGGGCTGGCGCTCGCCCGCGATTACCGCTGCGACCCGGACGGCCTGCTGCAGCGGGCCGACGTCGCTCTCTACGCGGCGAAGCAGGCGGGCCGCGATCGCGTCGAGGTCTTCGCCGGCGCCGTGAAGCGTCGCCTGGGCCGGCGGCGGGCCGTCGAGCAGCAGGTACGCATGGCGCTCGCCGACGATGGGCTCGCGCTGCACTACCAGGCACTGGCGGATCTGGAGTCCGGCACCGTCGTCGGGGCGGAGGCGCTGGCCCGGCTGGACAGCCCGGACGGGCTGCCCATCGCGCCCGACATCTTCATCGGCGTCGCCGAGGAGACCGGGCTGATCGCCGAACTCGACCGCTGGGTCATCAGCCAGGTCGTCAAACAAATCCAGGAGCTGCGCAGCAGCGGCACCGGACGATGCCCGGTGTTCTCCGTCAACGTTTCGGCGCGGACGCTCGCTGCCCCCGAGTTCGCCCCGTGGCTGCGCGAGACGCTCGATGCGGCCGGGCTGGACGGCGGCGGGCTTTCCCTCGAACTCACCGAGCGGACCCTGCTCGTTGCCGGGGAGACCGTGGAACGCACGCTCGCGTCGCTGGCCGAGATGGGCGTGGGCGTGGGCCTCGACGACTTCGGGACCGGCTGGTCGTCGCTGCGCTATCTGTCGGAACTGTCGCTCGACTTCGTCAAGCTCGATCGCAGCTTCACGGCGGAGCTGAAGCCCGGCGGTCGCAAGTATGACTTCGCCCGGGCGATCTGCGGGCTGGCCCGATCGCTCGGCCTGGTCGTCGTCGCCGAGGGAATCGAGACCAAGAACCAGGTGGATCTGCTCCGCGACGCGGGATGCGACCTCGGCCAGGGATACGCGCTGTCGCGGCCCGGGCCGGTCGAGCAACTGCCCACGCACGTCTCGCTGGTCGAGCTGACGAACGCCTGACCCCAGCGTCCGCGGCTGAAGTGCAGCGCGATAGGAACACATCCTGAGGTGGTGATGTCCTTGAGTCCGCGACCCGCGCTGGACCTGCTCGACGGCGATTTCTATCTCGACCCCTACGCGACGTACGCGTGGCACCGCGAGAACGCCCCCGTCGCCTGGGACGAGGTGAACGAGCTGTGGGGCGTCTTCCGCTACGACGACATCGTCGACATCGAGACGCGCGACCGCGAATTCATCAACTCCGACACCGCGAAGGGCGGCTACCGTCCGAACCTGCCGGCCGATCCGGCGATCATCGGGCTGGACAACCCCTTGCACGCGCAGCGGCGCAAGATCGTCAGCCGCCGCTTCACGCCCCGCACCATTGCCGGCCGCGAGGAGCACATCCGTGAGGTGGTCACCGAGCTGATCGACGCTGCCCTCGCGAAGGGCACGGGCGTCGAGATCATCGACGAGCTAGCAGCGCCACTACCCGCCCGCATGATCGGCTGGCTGATGGGGTTTCCCGAATCGGACTGGCGCCTGCTCAAGGAGTGGTCGGAGCAGACCATTCAGCTCGGCGGTGGTCCGCGCTACTTCGACCAGGCGGGCATGCAGAGCTCTGCCGAGTTCTTCGCCGCGGCCGAGGCGCTGTATGAGGAGAAGAAGCGCTGCCCCGCGGACGACATCATGACGATCTGGACCGAGGCCCAGATCGACGGCCGGCCGATGAACCTCGACGAGGTGCGCTCCGACGGGCTGCTGATCCTGGACGGCGGAGCCGAGACCACCCGCACCGTCATCGCCCGCACGTTGCTCAACCTCATCGCGAACCCCGACCAGTGGGCGGCGCTGCGCGCCGGCGCCGACATCACCTGCGCCGTCGAGGAATTCATCCGGTACGTCTCGCCCATCCACAACATGTGCCGGGTGGCCACGCACGACTGCGAGATCGGCGGCGCGAAGATCAAGGCCGGCCAGCAGCTCGTACTGATGTACGGGTCCGCGAACCGCGACCCGGCGCATTTCCAGGATCCCGAACGGCTCGACGTGACCCGCAAGCCCAACGAGCACATCGCGTTCGGTCTCGGTACGCACTTCTGCCTCGGCGCGGGCTTGGCCCGGCTGGAAATCAAGGTCTTCTTCGAGGAGTTCGTGCGCCGGGTGAGTGACTTGCGGCTGACCCCGGCCGGCTCGGTCGTCGAGATGCCGAACGCCTTCGTCTACGGGCTGCGCTCGGCCGACCTCGATCTGGTCGGGTCCTGAACAGGCAGCGAGATGAGCTTGTTCGGGTTAGCTCGAACCTGCTGAAGTGCGACTGACAGGCGCCCTGTGCGCTGAAATCGGCCCCGAATAGGGTGGTTGAGCTGCCCGTTCGGTGTTAGACTCGAACACATGGTCGAAGACGGGTTCGGGGTGCAAGCAGCGCAAGCTCATGCGCTGCTCGCCGAACTCGCCGCCGCGATCGACAGCAACACCTCCGGTGTCCTGGCCGTCGAAGTTCTCCCCGAGCTGCTTGCCGCGGTCCGGCAGGGTGAGCTGGCCCTGGTACGGGCGATCGAACGGGCCGACCGGTCCGGTGCCTACGCCATGGACGGTGCGGCGTCGACGCAGGCGTTCGTGCGGCAGCTGTCGGGTGAGTCTGACGGCTGGGTATCGAAGCGGGTGCAGGCCGGGCGGGCGTTGGCGGATCGGATGCCGGTCACCGGAAAAGCGTTCGGGGCCGGTGACCTCGGTTTGGATCATGCTTGGGTGATCGTGCAGGCGACGAAGGATCTGCAGCACGATCTGGCCGCCGATCTGGAAGCGTTCCTCGCCGAGCAGGCGGCGCCTTTGACCCCCCGGCAGTTGCGGGTCGTCGCCGAAGAAGTCCTTGCGGCTGCTGCCCCGGAGCAGTCCGCCGACCAGGCGGCCCGCCGGCATGCGGCCCAGCGGCTGAACCTGTCCGAAACGCTCGATGGCCGGTGGCGGCTGGATGGCTGGCTGGACGCCGAAGCCGGCCTGATCGTGTCGAAAGCCATTGCTGGGTTTACCCGCAAACCCGATCCGGACGGTGATGTGCTCACCGAATCGGCCCCGTCCCGCCGCGCCGAAGCTTTGGTGCAAATGGCCCGGCATGCCAGCGCCCACGCCGAAACCTGCCAGGGGGAAGGCGGCGGAAGGCACACGGTCATGGTCGGCCTGTCCCATCAGGCCCTGCTCGACGGACTCGGTACCGCCGGCACCCCCGAAGGCCAGCGCCTGCCCGCGGCGGCGGCGCGGCGGATGGCGTGTGATGGCGGGATCATCCCGGCAGTGTTCGGCTCCGACTCCGAAGTGCTCGACTTCGGCCGCCGGACCCGCACCATCACCGCCGGGCTACGGCATTTCTTGGTCGCCCGCGACGGCGGATGCACCTGGCCGGGATGTGACCGGCCACCCTCGTTCACTGAAGCCCATCACCGCGAGCAGTGGCTAAGAGACCACGGGGAAACCGAACCCGGCAACCTCGATCTGCTCTGCGTCGCGCATCATCACAAGGTGCATGAGGGCGGCTGGAACATGACCATCGGTCAAGATCCCGACCGCACCCCCTGGTTCTGGCCACCCGACGGACGACCACCCCTGCAAGGCCACCGCCAACCACTCCTACACCGAGCCGGCCAAACCCCACGGCGGATGTAAGACCCGAGCGAACCGCTATCCACCCAGCACCGTCAGTCGCCGCTGCGACGGGCGCGCGGTATCCGGCTACGCGCGCCACGCGGATGCCGGGTCATCGGGTGGCCGCTTGCCTCCCGCCACATTCACTGCCGGACAAACGATCGCTGCGGCGAGCCGAGTCGGTGCTACTTCGTGACTGAGACGAATCCGTAAGCGGACGTCTGCCGCGTGTGTCCTGTGCTGCCATAGGAATACCCGCGTTCGATCCGATACTGACCGCGGGCCAGGGGCGCCGGGAGACGGAACGGGGCGGGATCAAGGATGCCGATCGCCGGTACCGGGCCATGCGCTACGCCGCGGACATAGGCAGGTGCGCTCGGGGCCATTCCCGGCATGATGACGAACAAGGTGTAAATCGTGGACCACCGTCCACTGCGATTGACCTGCAGTGAGGCTTCTTCGCCTGAGAGCGGCAGCTCACTGCTAGGAATGCCAGCCAGTGAAACCGTGAACTGGCCACCTGGCTTCACATTGGTCGGAGAGATCTGCAGTGACGGCGACGGCTGGTGTGAGCTGCCGTGGGTTGAAGCTGAGCAGCTCGCCATCGCAGCGATGAAGCTGAGGAGTGCGAGGGCAGCAGCGGGACGGCTCATGAATTTTCTCCCTCGATCTGATAACACAGCCATTAGACGCCGTCCGTCGTCGCTTGGTTGTCCGCGGTTAGCGTCCATCAGTAGGTCAGCATGGTGGGGAGGGATCGTGACTCGCAGGACTCAGCTCGCGTTGCCGATAGCCCTGGCAGCGCTGGTGTCCTGTAGGAGTTCAGGCGGAGGGTCAACCACTCATTCCGGCATCTTGAGCGGGACTGCGACGCCGTGCATTGGGCCAGGATTGCCACCCAATTCCAAAGGCATCACGTACAGGGTGAAAATCACAGACGGCAACGGAAAGCCCATCGCTTCGAGAGCGTTCCACTTGAACGCTCGGCAGGCCCAGATTGAAACCCCGGTCGCGTTCTCGTTCACGCTGCCGGTCGGGAGATACACGGCGGACGGCGGCATGGGCAGCACCCAAAAGGTCGCGGTTACGGCCCACCACACCACCAAGATCAGGCTGCTTCCCGCATGCACCTGACCAGCTTGCTGCGACGCGCATAAGTGCGCTCTCGAGAGCCGGCACTACCGGACGTTGTGAGCCCCGACCGGTGGCGGGATCGTCGTGTTGATGCAGGACGGGTCAGGGGCGGGATCCCCAGGCTTGACCAAGCCGACGGTGCCGTCGGCGTAGGTCCACGCATCCCATCGCGACCCGTCAGGAGTCGCGTAGGGAGCGTGACTGAGCGGCCTGATGATGGTGCAGTCGTCGGCAGGAGTGACTGGCACGTCGCGGCTCAAACCATCGTCGCTCGAACCGGGTGCGGTCACGTGTGCGGTAGGCGACGAGATCGGCCCGGCGCTGGCATCGGCCGCAAGCGGTATTGCGAGCGCCGCTCCCAACACGATGGCGAGCAGTGACGTCCCGAGTTTCATCGAACCCCCCCTCAGCCTGATTCATCAGACGCCGAGTTCGAAGCAATAGTTGCCCTCCGGTCCCACGACTTGGACAGCGGACGCGCAGAGGCTTCATTCCCGGGCGCTTCGCATGCGCGAGAGCCGGCAGCACCGGGATTTCCTAGAACGGTTGCCCGAATTGCGTGAGGTTCGTTGCGTGGCTACTGGCGGAATAGAAGAAGGGCGTATCGCTAGGGCCGATCGGTGTATACGCGACAGCGGCTACCAGATAAGTGAACGTAGGACGAGGACCGGGGGGGCCTTGGCAGGTGAGACACGTGAATTGGCCCTTCAGCTGTATCAGGTACACGTGAGCTGGCATCTTCGCGGGGTTCAGCCCGAAATTCCGGGCGACTGTCGTTGGGTCGGCGATGACGAATTGGGGGGTGGCGTCAAGCGTGCCCGCGTAGTCCACGATGGCCTTGGTGACGGGCTTGACGAACTCGGTGGGGATTGGATAACTGCCCCCGCAGCCGACCAGGAACGGGCCGGCGCAAGGGAACTGCGTCAGATGCGGGCTCGGCTGAGGAAGCGGGTTGCCCGGTCCCGACGGGGATGCGACCGGTGTGACGGTCGCTGATGGACCGGTCGGTTGTGTCAGCGCGATCGGAATGCCGATTCCCGCTGCTACCGCAATCACGACGGCAAGCACAGCGCCGGCCATCCGGCGTCGCCGGATTGCGCTCCCCCGGCGCACCATCGCGTCAACGTCCAGCACGGCGCGCGAGGCTTCGTCCGCCCGGTCGTGGAAGATCTGTTGCAGGTCGTCAACGTTCATGATCCCAGTCCTTCGTGAGCATCAAGATGCGGTGACAAACGAAGTCGATTCAAGGCCCTCGCAGTTCGGCTCTTGACGGTGCCGACCGAGCAGCCCAGGATTTCCGCGACTTGCTCGACGCTGAGGTCGTCGTAGAAGCGCAGGACCAATACGGCCTTCATGGTGGCTGGAAGACTCTCGAGTGCACGATCAAGCTGATCCCGGTCATCGAACTCCTCGGCATCCCAGCGCGCAGCCGATTCCTCGACCGCAGCGCCAGGCAATTCCGTCACACTGCGCCGCCGACGGTCGCGCGCGAACGAGTTGAACAACACCCGCCGCGCATACGCGAAAGGGTCATCCGCCTTCGACACGCGCTCCCAGGACACGTAGACACGGACCAAGGCGTTCTGGACCAGGTCCTCGGCATGGCCATGGTCGCGGGTGAGCACGCAAGCAGAGCGCAACAGACTCGCGCCCCGCGCTGCCACGAAGTCCCGAAACTCCGTTTCCCGGCCCACACCCATAAGAGTCCAACCCGAGCCGGTCCGGTTCCATCTCTTTCAAGACAAGGCCCGCCCGCGAACAACACTGGTGATTGCAGGATGCTCCGTCCTCGCGCTCCAGAACCGGCAGCGCGCGCTTCGGAGGCTCGATCAACGCAACCGTGATGGGCAGAAGTGCGTCATACCCGCTATGGAACGCTCGCCCGCAGTCGTCGCACTGATGGCGACCGTGCTCGCGGTAGGCAGCTGGAAGTCCCACCGCCGTTTCGGCTGCACCGACGACCAGAACTGCGCCTGTCGTGGCCACGACGGCGTCGACGCCGGAGGCGTTGCTCGCTCGCCTCCACGAAGCGGGGGTTGCGTGCAACTATCTGCCCACGGCATTCCAGTACGCGCCCGGCTTCTCGCAGATCCAGTGCATTCGCGGGTCAACGTCGCCAATCCCGAAGGCCCCGCTCGACCTCGTCACGCTCCGGGTCTACGACAGCGCGGCGGCGAAGACGCGCGATCTCGCCGCCCTTCGCTCGGAGGGCGGCACGGCGCTCGTGGGCCCCAACTGGGCTGCCCTTCCGGACCCGGACTTCCCGCTCTCGGTCCTCCGCGGTGCGCTCGGAGGGAACCTCAGCGGGTAGGTGCTTGCTGGCAGATCGGGGCAGAACCGCTGAGCACCCGCGAGGTGTTGTTGCGCGCTCCGGCGCTGCGCCAGAGCCAGGCGACACCTTCGGGTCTTACTCTTCCAAACAGACGCGGTGGCGCTTGCGTAGCCGATTGGCGGCAATGCCCGGCGCGATGAGGGCTGCCATCGTGAAACCGGTAAACGCCTGAAACCACCTGTCGTGCGGTAGTGGCCGAACGAGAGCGACGAGCACCCGACAGAGCGCGTAGAAGACCGCAAGGAAAAGTGCGCGGACGCCGAGCGTCTGATTTCGGTGCCAGCGGTCGAACCGGCAGGCCGATTAGCGCGTGGTTCAGGCACATGCTGGCCAGCGGGGCGGCCGGTGATTTGCGGACCTACCGCAGGGGACCCGGCTATCCGGCTTGTTTGCCGTACTGAGCGCGTCCTGACCGTCAGGTGACGACGGGCTGCCCGATCTGGTCCTCCGACCAAGCCCAGAGCCGCTCGGCGACGTCGGCGTCGATGGCGTGCGGGGCCACCCCGTGCGTACGCGCCTCGTCGGCGGGCTCGGCGATGCTGACGTCCTCGAGGTAACGCCCGCCCTTGCCGGCGAGGTCGGGTGAGGTCGCGGCCCAGACGCTCGTGGCCGCCCCGGCAGGGATGGACTTCAGCGTCAGCGCGCCGGCCGGAGCGCGGGCGGCCATGTCCTTGAAGTCCTCGCGCGAGAGGTGACGGGAGAGCTCGGTGGCGATGACCCCGGGGTGGACCGCGAAGCTGTGGATCCCGGCGCCGGCCAGCCGCTTCTCGAGCGCCACCGTGAACAGGATGTTGGCGCTCTTGGACTGGCCGTAGGCCGCGAACTTGTCGTACGGACGGGTGCGGAAGTGCGGGTCGTCGAAGTCGATCCCACCGCGGAAATGCCCGCGGGAGCTGAGGTTGACGATCCGGACGTCGCTGCCGCCCTCGGCAGCCTGGCGCAGCGCGGGGAGCAGTTCCGCGGTCAGCGCGAAGTGTCCGAGGTGGTTGGTGCCGAGCTGCATATCGAACCCGTCGCTGGTCTGGGCCTGCGGGCAGGCCATGACGCCGGCGTTGTTGATCAGCAGATCGAGGGTGTCGTGGTCGGCGCGGAAGCTCTCACCGAAGGCCCGGACGCTGGCGAGCGAACCGAGGTCGAGCTCACGGATCTCCAACTGGGCGTCCGGGACCGACTCGCGTATCTGGGCCGCCGCCTTCTCTCCTTTCGCGGTATCGCGGACGGCCATCACGACCCGGGCCCCCGCCGACGCAAGGGCGCGAGCGGTCTCGACGCCGATGCCCGCGGAGGCGCCGGTGACGACGACGAGCTTGCCGGTGAGGTCGATCCCCTCGAGGACCTCGTCGGTGGTGGTGTCTGCTCCGTATGCCATGAAGGAACCCAACCACCGGGCGCTGCTGCATCGCCGGGCGGGGGCGGGCTACCCTTCCGAGAACGGGATTTCGCCCCTTGAGGAGGTGGCTGTGAGCAGCACTGGATCTACGGGGCTTTTCCTGCCCGACCCGCTTCCCCGTGAAGTGAAGTACACGCTGATCTCGGTGGACGATCACGTCGTCGAGCCGCCGCACACGTTCGAGGGCCGGCTGCCCGCCCATCTTCAGGACCGGGCGCCGCACATCATCGAGACCGAGCAGGGCCATCAGGTCTGGGAGTTCGAGGGCGAGCGTTTCACCCAGGTCGGGATGAACGCCGTCGCCGGGCGGCGGCCGGAGACGGTCAAGCTCGAACCGTTCCGCTTCGAGCAGATGCGTCCCGGGTGCTACGACATCGGCCCGCGGGTGCGCGACATGGATCTCGGCGGGATCTGGGCGTCGGTGAACTTCCCTTCGCAGATCACCGGATTCTGCGGCCGGGTGTTCTTCGCCGCGCAGGATCGCGAGCTCGGCGCGGCATGCATCCGTGCCTGGAACGACTGGCTTTTCGAGGAGTGGCACCAGGCCTACCCGGAGCGCGTCATCCCGCTGGGGATCACCTACCTCGCCGATCCGGAGCTCGCCGTCGCCGAGATCCGCCGCAACGCCGAGCGGGGGTTCGTGGCGATGACGTTCCCGGAGCGTCCGCACATGATCGGGCTGCCGTCGCTGTGGGACCGCGAGCACTGGGACCCGATCATGGCTGCGATGGTCGAGACCGACATGGCGATCTGCTTGCACGTCGGCAGTTCGGGGCTGAACGTGGCTCCGGCTGGTGCGCCGTCGCTGCAGCTCGGAGCGACGCTGTTCAGTTCCGCGTCGCTGCAGGCCTGTGCCGAGTGGCTGTGGTCGGGCTACGGCGAGCGGATGCCGGAGCTGAAGATCGTGATGAGCGAGGGCGGCATCGGCTGGGTCGCGATGCTGCTCGACCGGCTCGACAACATCGTCGACCGTTCCGGCTACGGCCTTGGCTGGGACGTGCGTCCGGCCGATGTGCTCAAGCGCAACTTCTGGTTCTGCACGATCGACGACCCGGCCACCATCGACACCCGCCACCGCATCGGCGTCGAGAACATCATGGCCGAGGTGGACTACCCGCACGGCGACTCGACCTGGCCCGACACCCAGCTGGTGCTCGAGAAGGCCTGGGGGCACATCCCGCCGGCCGAGCTGCGCGCCATGTGCAGCGAGAACGCCGCCCGCGTCTTCCGTCACCCGCTGCCGCCGACTGTGCTCCCGCTCGACTGAAAGGCGATCACCGTGAACTTCACCCCAACCGCGGAGAAGCTGCTCCCCGACTTCTCCGTCCGCGAGGAGTTGGTGCTGCTCGCCCGGTGCCTGTGGAGCGAGGGCTACAGCGACCACCTCGCCGGGCACATCACCTACAACCTCGGTGACGGCACGCTGCTGTGCAACCCGTGGCTCATCACCTGGAACGAGCTGCGCCCCGAGCAGGTCATCCGGATCGACCTCGAGGGCAACCTGGTCGAGGGCGACTGGCCGGTGCCGCTCGGCATCCCGCTGCACCTGCAACTGCACAAGCTGCGCGACGACGTGAAGTGGGCCATGCACAACCACCCGCTCTACGGGACGGTGTGGTCGGACATGGGCGAGATCCCGCCGATCTACGATCAAAGCTCGGCTTTGGGTGGCGGCGAGCTTGTCCTCGTCGACGAGTACGACGGCCCCGTCAACGACCCCAACACCGCCCGCCGCGCTGTCGAGGCGATGAAGGGGTCCGAGCTGGCTTTGCTCGCCGGGCATGGGGTCTTCGTGCTTGGCGGTTCAGCCCGTGCGGTTCACCAGCGGGCGGTCGCGCTGGAGCAGCGCTGCCAGCGCGCCTGGCTCGTGCGCGCCGCCGGCTCGTCGGCGAAGTCGCCCCTGCCCGAGGCGTACTTGACGGCGATGTCGCGCTCCAACGGCGAGGGCTTCATCGGCTTCTGGGAGGCCATGGTCCGCGAGGAGTTGCGCAAGGACCCGACCCTGCTCGACTGACCATGATCAACGCACCCATGATCAAGGTTTTGCCCGGGTCAAACGGCTCAGACCATGATCATGGGAGCGTTGATCATGGACGAGCCTTCAGGGACGCCTGGATCGCCCTGATGCGGTCGGCGAACCCGGGCTGATCCATCGACCATTCCTGGGCCTCGAGCTCCAGCGCCATGGCGTGCTCGGGACTGCTCAGCTGCAGCCCGGTGCGTAGCGACGCCTTGGTGCGGGCGACGAGTTCGCGCGGCCGGCCGGCGGCGCGGGTCGCGAGCTTCATCGCCAGCGGCATGAGCTCGTCGTCGGGGACGCAGCGCCAGGCGAGCCCGGTAGCGGCAGCTTCGGCGCCGTCGAGGGTGTCGCCGCAGAGCACCAGCGCCGCCGCACCTTGGGCGCCGATGCGCTGGGTCAGCCGCCACAGGTGGCCGCCGCCGGGATGGATCCCGACGTCGAGCCAGCGTGGGTCGAAGCGGGCGGCCGGGGCTGCCAGGATCACGTCGCAGGCGAGTGGCAGGTTGACTCCGGCGCCGATCGCGGGGGCGGCCACGGCGGCGACGGTGGGGACCGGTGCGTTGGCGAGAGCGAGGAATCCGGCGTACGTCGCGGCCAGCGGAACCTCTCGCGAGATCAGGGCGTCGAGCGACCCGCCGGCGCAGAACACCGGGGGATCGGCCGTCAGGACAATCGCGCCGGCGCCAAGCTCGAGGGCGCTTTGCACCGCGGCGGCGAGCGCGTTGCTCAGTGCGGGCGAGAGCGCGTTGCGATGGGCCGGATCGGTGAGCCGGATGACGCCGACGCCGTCCTCCATCGTGCTGGTGACGAGCTCGCTCATCGGGTGAATGCTCCTTCGACGATCTGGTGGAGCGCGGCCGCCGGCAGCCGCTCGGGCGCCGCCGGATCGTCGGACATCACGGCCGGATCGAGCGACTGGTAGCCGTGCACCAGCCCGCTGAACATGCGCGACAGCACTTCAGGGTCGCCGTCCCGGAATACGCCGGCCCGCTGGCCCTCTGCGAACAGCTCGGCCTGCATGCGCATCGCCTCGGCGAAGCGCAACTGCACGCTCGGGTCGACGGTGACGCCATGCGTCGCGTCCGCCGTGCCCGTGAAGCGCAGGTAGAGGCGGCCGAACGCAGGATGGGCGCGAAAGAAGCCGACCTGGAAGTCGACCAGCCGGTGCAGCCGGATGAGGACGTCAGCACCACCCGAGGCGTCGGGCGCTGGTTCAAGCGCCGTGGCCATCCCGGGCATGAATTCGGTGCCGCGGCGTAGCCAGACATGCCGGAACAGCTCTTCCTTGCTGGGGAAGAACAGGTACACCGAGCCCACGGCGAAGCCGGCGAGCTCCGCGATCTCCTTCAAGGTCGCCAGCGCGAATCCGCGGCTGCCGAAGATCTCCTCCGCGGCATCGAGCAGGTGGGTGCGGCTGAGGTCCTGCTGGCGTAGGCGGCGCTGCATCCGGCGGTCGACAGCCGATTCCACAGGCGGGATCCCTTCTCGTCTCGCGCCGGACTTGCCAATCCGACGCGGGCATGTGAATCATAAGACGGAACGCTGAACGTGGATTCAGTATCGTTCACTGATCAACCGGCAGGAGCCGCCATGGACGCCAACGACATGATCCTGATCAGTGTGGATGACCATCTGGTCGAGCCGCCGGACATGTTCGAGGGCCGGTTGCCGGCGAAGTTCGCTGACCAGGCGCCCCGGGTCGTGCGCAAGCCGGACGGTTCGGACGTGTGGGTGTTCAACGGTACGGAGATCCCGAACATCGGGCTGAACGCCGTGGCCGGCCGGCCCAAGGAGGAGTACGGGGTCGAGCCGACCGCCTACACCGAGATGCGCCCCGGCTGCTACGACATCCACGAGCGGGTCAAGGACATGAGCGCCGGCGGGGTGCTGGCGTCGATGTGCTTCCCGTCGTTCCCGGCGTTTTCCGGCCGGCTGTTCGCGGCGGCGGAGGACAAGGCTCTCGCGCTGGCGACGGTGCAGGCCTACAACGACTGGCACGTCGAGTCCTGGTGCGCGGCCTACCCCGGGCGGTTCATCCCGATGGCGTTGCCGGTGCTGTGGGACGCTGACCTCGCCGCTGCTGAGGTGCGCCGGATGGCGGCCAAGGGCGTGCACTCGATCACGTTCACCGAGAACCCGGCGACCCTCGGCTACCCGAGCTTCCACAAGAGCTACTGGGATCCGCTGTGGAAGGCGCTGGTCGACGAGAACGTCGTGCTCAGCATCCACCTCGGCTCGTCCGGCAAGCTGGCGATCACGTCGCCCGACGCGCCGGTCGACGTGATGATCACCCTGCAGCCGATGAACATCTGCCAGGCGGCCGCCGATCTGGTCTGGTCACGCATCCCGAAGCAGTTCCCTGACATCAAGATCGCGCTGTCCGAGGGTGGCACCGGATGGATCCCGTACTTCCTTGACCGGCTGGACCGGACCTACGAGATGCACCACCTGTGGACCGGGCAGGACTTCGGCGATCAGCTACCCAGCGACATCTTCCGCAAGCACTTCCTCACCTGCTTCATCGCCGACCCGGTGGGCGTCCAGTTGCGCCACCTCATCGGGATGGACAACATCTCCTGGGAATGCGACTACCCGCACTCTGATTCCTCGTGGCCGACGTCGGCGCAGGAGCTTGCGGCCGTCACCGCCGGCGTTCCGGACGACGAGATCAACAAGATCACTTACGAGAACGCGATGCGCTGGTACTCCTTCGACCCGTTCGTGCACCGTTCGCGCGGGCAGTGCACGGTGGGGGCGCTGAAGGCGGAGGTCGCCGGGCACGACGTCGGTGTGCACGCCTTCGACACCGGCCGGATCGAGCGCACGCACAAGGGCATCGATCTCGGCAATCTCGTCCCGACGGCCTGAGGCAGCAGTTTCTTTCAGCGGGGATGGGCCGATGATGGGTAGGTGACGGACGACCTGATCTCCCCGCGGCTCGAGGGCACCTTCGCGGTCGGGGAGCGCCGGCTGGGCTTCGCCGAGTTCGGCAACCCCCGGGGACGGGCTGTGCTGTGGATGCACGGCACTCCTGGCGCCCGCCGACAGGTGCCCCAGCCCGCCCGGCTGGCGGCACAGGAGCTGGACCTGCGCATCGTCGGCATCGACCGGCCGGGCGTCGGAGCCTCGACCCCCCATCGCTACACCTGCATCCGTGACTTCGCCTCCGACGTCGAGCCGCTGCTCGATGCGCTCGGCATCGACACGTTCGTGATGATCGGGCTCTCCGGCGGGGGTCCCTACGTGCTGGGCTGCGCCCACGCGATGCCCGACCGGATGATGGCCGCCGGGCTGATCGGCAGCGTGGCGCCCACGGTCGGGCCGGACGCGGCGGGCGGCGGTCCCGTGGAGCTGACCCGGACATTGCACTCGTTCATCACGCGGATGCGGGTGCCGCTGTCGATCACCCTGACGGCAATCGCCTGGACCGGCCGCCCCATCGCCGGCCATGCGCTCGATCTCTACGCGCGCTTGAGCCCCGAGGGCGATCGGCTCATGCTGCTGCGTCCGGAGTTTCGGGCGATGTTCCTCGACGACCTCCTGAACGGCAGCCGGATGGGTCTTCGCGCGCCCATCGACGACCTCATTCTCTTCGGCCAGGACTGGGGATTCCCGCTTTCAGAGGTGCGGGTGCCCGTCCACGCATGGCACGGCGAGAGCGACCATCTCGTGCCGTTCGCCCACGGCACCCACCTGGTCTCGCGGCTCCCCGACGCGCGGTTGTATCCGATGCCGGGCGAGAGCCACCTGGGCGGGCTGGGCGAGGCGGAGACGATCCTGCACACGCTCACGAAGGCCTGGGACTCCCGGCTGCGCCGGCGGGTCGCCGCGCGGCGCTGACTTTCGCGAGCTACCCGGGATGGCACGTGCACGAAGCGCTCCACGTCCCCCAAGGGCAGCCGATCGCGTGTGCCAGCATGCGGCCATGGCCTCTGCTGAGATCGTCATCGACGACTACACCAACCCACGGTTCAGCCCCGAGGCGCGGGCGATGCTCGACGCGATCGCGGCAGCGCCGGCGCTGCCGCTGGAACCCGAAGCGCTGATGGACGCGGCGTGCGAGCAGACCGGGCTCGACGACTTCGGCGACGACTGGTTCCGCGAGCCGCTCGAGGTGGTCTGCCGGGCGATCCCGAGGGAAGCCGGGCTTTCACCGGCCGGGCGAGTAACGGCAGGGATGTCGCTGGTGGGCATGCTGTCCAACCGGCTGCGGCTGGAGGATCTGCTCCGTCGGCATCCCGAGATCGAGCAACTGCCGGTCGCGCGGCCGATCATCATCGTCGGGCTCCCGCGCACCGGGACGACCCACTTGCACAACCTGCTCTCCGCCGATCCCGCCCTGCGATCGCTGCCGTACTGGGAGAGCCTGGAGCCGGTGCCCGCGACCATCCCGCCGCCCGTCCCCGACCCGCGTATCGAGCGGGCCGCCATGGCGACCGGCTTCACCGACGTCGCCATGCCGTACTTCAAGGCGATGCACGAGATGACCCCGGAGCATGTGCACGAGGAGGTCCAGCTCCAGACGCTGACGCTCGCCACGATGCTGCTGGAAACCCAGTGGCACGTGCCGAGCTACCGCGACTGGTTCAAGGCGACCGACCAGACCCCGGCATACGCGTACCTGCGCCGGGTGCTGCAGGCGCTGCAGTGGCTCCGGGGTGGGGAGCGGTGGGTGCTGAAGAGCCCTCAGCACCTGGAACAGTTCGGCCCGTTGACGATGGTTTTCCCCGACGCGACGGTGGTGTGTACCCATCGTGACCCGATCGCGGTAACCGCCTCGTTCGTCACGATGGTGAGCTACAGCGCCCGGCTCTCGATCGAGCATCCTGACCCGACTTCCATCGCCCGGTACTGGTCGGAGCGGATCCAGGACATGTTTTCGGCCTGCGTGCGCGATCGGGAAATCCTTCCGGCGGAGCGCTCGATGGATCTGCGGTTCAACGACTTCATGGCGGACGAGTGGGGCGCCGTCGAGCAGATCTACGCGCTGGCCGGCCAGCCGCTGCCCGCCGAGTCCCGGGCCGCGATCCAGTCCTATCTGGACGGTCACGGGCGAGGCCGGCACGGGCGGGTGCGCTACGACCTGGCCTCGTTCGGCGTTGATCTGGCCGAGCGCGAAGCCGGGCTGGCCGGCTACCGCGAGCGTTTCGGCGTGTGAGCAAACCCGTTCCGCCGGGTTCTACTGCAGCGCGATGAAGACGTTCTTCGTGCGTAGCCATTCCTCGAGCCCGGCGCGGCCGCCCTCGCGTCCGAAACCGCTCTGCTTGTAGCCACCGAACGGGGTGGTCGGCGACATGCCCGACATGCCGTTGACCGAGATGGATCCGGCCTCGATGGCATGCGCGAGACGGTGAGCGCGGGCGAGGTCGCGGGTATGGACGTAGCCGGCCAGCCCGTAGCGGCTGTCGTTCGCCTTGGCGACCACCTCGTCCTCCTCGGCGAAGCGCAGCACCGACAGGACGGGCCCGAAGACCTCCTCGCGGGCGATCTCGCTGTCGTGGCTGACGTCGGCCAGCACGGTCGGGGCGAGGAAGTAGCCGGCGGCCAGGTCACCGCCGAGCCGGGTGCCACCGGTGAGCAGCGTGGCTCCGTCGCCCTTGGCGCGCTCGACCATGCCGAGGATCCGGTCGGCGGCGTGCTCGGTGATGACCGGGCCCAGCTGCGTCTTCGGATCGAGCGGGTCACCCACCCGAAAGTGCCTGACCATCGCCACCAGCCGGGAGAGCACCTCGTCGTACACACCGTCCTGCACGTACAGCCGGGTGGGCAGCGCACATCCCTGCCCGGAGAGCAGCTGCACGCCGAGTGCGGCGGCCATCGGGACGGCGACGTCGAGGTTCGCGTCGTCGAAGATGAGGTTGGCGGATTTTCCGCCGAGTTCCAGCGCCACGGGTTTGAGCGTCTCGGCCGCGAGGGTCAGCACCCGCCGCGCGACGACGCCCCCTCCGGTGAAGCTGATCTTGTCCACGCCCGGATGCCGGACGAGGGCCTCCCCGGCTTCGGCCCCGCCGGCGATGACGTTGAGCACGCCCGGGGGCACGCCGGCCTCGAGCGCGAGCTCGGCGAACAGGTAAGCGCCGAAGGGCGCTAACTCCGGCGGCTTGGCGACGACGGTATTGCCCGCCGCCATCGCCGGGACGGCTTTCTGGCCCATCCCCATCATCGGGCCGTTCCACGGCACCATCACGCCGACGACGCCCCACGGCTCGGAGAGGATGTAGTCCAGGCCCTGCATCGGGTACGTCGGGACGACGCTGCCCTCGATCTTGTCGCACCAGCCGGCGTAGTAGCGCGTCCAGAGCGCGGTGTAGGTGCCCGGGCCGAGGCCGGCGACGGGGTTGCCGTTCTCGAGGGCGCTGATGATTCCCGAGCGTTCACTGTGCTTTTCCAGCAAGTCAGCCAGCCGATGGAGGATCTTGGCGCGCCGGTCGGTAGGCATCGCGCGCCAGGCGGGCAGGGCGGCACGCGCGGCCGCGACGGCGTGGTCGACGTCGGCTGCTCCGGCCATCGCCACCTCGGCCTGCACCTGACCGGTCGCCGGGTTGTGGTGCGCGTAGTGCCCGCCGCTGCTGTGCGCGCGGCGTTCGCCGCCGATGAGCAGGCCCCGGGCCGCCATCTCGGTCAGGAGCGTGCCGTGCGCCGTCATGACGACCCTTGCGCGACGGGCTCGAGCCGGCGGACCGCGTCCGCCACGGCCGTTCCCTCGAAGAAGTCGGGATTCGTGCCGGTGAACAGGCGGGCCGGGTTGCTGAAGGTGAAGTCGCGGAAGTCCTCAGGCGTGAGCACGTCCTTGCCGACCAGCCCCCACGCTTCGGCGACGACGCCGGCCATGTCCTCGACGTCCCAGTGGGCGATGTCGGAGCTGAACACCGGCTGCAGCCGCGCGCCAAAGGCGTTAGCGCGGGAGAACGCAAATGCCAGCGTACGGTCGTCGGCCTCGCAGCCGAAGTAGAAGCGTGGCACGAACAGGTCGCGGAGCTCATCCTTGGACGTGACGGCGAGGTGGCGGAACTCGTCGAGCTCGGCCGGCGGCACCCCGACCGCCGGAATCGACCGTAGGCTCGCGCGAAGCTCATCGACCCCGTCCAGCAGCCGGCCGCCGTACGTGCTCATGAGCTGCTCGAAGAGGTCCCAGTCGACCAGCTGGGGATCCAGATTCTCGTGCAAGGCATCGAGGTTGCGCTTCTCCCAGTGCTCGACGATGTCGACGAGCAGCGAGCAGGCCCAGCTCACCCCGCATTCGAGGAAGGCGATGTTGAGGTCGGGGAAGCGTCGCGTGACGCCGCCGAGGAAGAGCGACTTGCAAAGCCGGTGCATCCGCTCGGCGAAGAAGCCGATGTGGTTGAACACGTAGCTGGTGATCGAGGTGAACGTGTACGGCGCGATATGGCCGATGCCGCCGTGGAAAACGGCCGAGAAGCCGCCGTCGCGAAGGGCCTGCCACACCGGGTCGTAGTCGCGGGCGCTGTCGAGGCCGAACGTGTCGAACCAGTGTGCTTGGCCCGGGAGCAGGAACGGTGACGGCGAGTGCGGATCGGGCCGCGGGATGGGCCGGGTGACGCCCTCCGGCAGCCCGACAACCTTGAGGCCCAGCTCGCGGCAGTGCTCCAGTTCGGCGACCGCTTCCTCAGGCGTGACCATCGGGACGACACCCGCGACCGTCATCCGGTCGGCAAACGGCCGGTAGGTCTCGGCGAAGAACGCGTTCAGCCCGCGGCACAGTCCGATGCGCATGTCCTGGTCCTCGACCCCAGCAGTCCCCAGCGTCTTGGTGGGGTAAAGGACGCAATAGTCGATACCGAGTTCGGGAAGCCTTTCGTGCAGCAGCGCCGGGATGGTCGCCGTCGCGAGGTCGATGGTCTTCGCGGCCGGGTTGCCCCACCACGCGCTCTGCGGTGCCCGGGTCTGCTCGCGTTCGGCCAGCGAGGCGCCGCCCATGATGCGTCCGATGGGTGAGGTCTGGCTGCGGTATTGCTCGAAGAGCTTCGACCCGAGCGTCTCGCGCAGGTACGGCAGCGCGGCGGGCATGAATTCGAGGACGTGGCCATCCGCGTCGATCACCGGATGGTCGAGTTTCTCCCGTATCTGCTGGGATTCGGACACCGATGCAGCCACGCTCAGACCCCTCCTCGAAGTACCCGGCCGTACCGCGCTTCCGGGACGTCCTGGCCGTCGGTGCGGGTGTGATGGCCGGCGACCCAGACGTGTTCGATGCCGGTGCTCGGGGCGACGAGCCGATCGGCCCCGCCGGGCAGGTCGACGATCCGTTCCAGCGGGCCGGTGCCGACCGTCGCCGGGTCGAAAGCCACCAGATCAGCGACCGCTCCGGGGGCGATCCGGCCCCGTCCGGCCAGGCCGTAGACCTGCGCCGGCTGCCCGGTCAGCCGCCAGATGGCGTCCTCGAGTGTCAGCACGCCGAGCTCGCGCACCCAGCGTTGCAGCAGGTAGGTGGCGAAGTTCGCGTCGCAGAGCTGGCTGGTGTGGGCGCCGGCGTCCGAAAGCCCCAGCAGCAACGACTTGTTCTGCAGCAGGCGGCCGACCTGCTCCTCGTCATCGTTGATCATCACGATCCGGAAGCGGGTGGCGAGCTCTTCCGCGAGCGCCAGCTCGACCGCGACGTCCAGAGCGGTGCCGCCGCGCTGCGCGGCGAGCTCACCGAGCGTGGGCCCGTCGCGTAGCTCCTCGTGCGCGAACGTTTCCTGGACCGTGGCGTCGTCGAGCTTGCTGCCCCACTTCTCGCGCACGCCCGCGTACGCCCGATCGCGCCATGCCGGGTCGCCGTAGAGCGCGGCGCGGGCCGGCCGCTCCAGCGCGAGGATCTCCCCGAACGCCGGCACATTCGCCAGCGGCGCCGGATCGGCCAGCGTCACCTGAGCGACGATCGGGCGGCAGGCCACCTGCGGGAAGACGCTCGTGCCGGCGCCTCCCGCGGCAGCGACTCGGCGCTCCAGATCCGCTGACATTGCTGCGTTCTCGCGTACCACCATGATGGCGGCCCAGGTGACGGGGCGGCCGATGTCGGTGGCCAGCCGGGCGCATTCCTCGACGTGGAAGTCAGGCCCCCACGTCGCTTCGAAGGTGCCCTTTCCGGTGGCGGCCATGCTGCCCGCGAGGGTCCAGATCTCGCTGAGCTCGGCGAGCCGGCTCGGAACGGGGCGGCCGAACGCGCCGCGGTGCGACTCCGAGCGTGACGTGGAAAAGCCGATGGCCCCGGCGCGCATCCCTTCCAGCAGGAGATCGCGCATCCGGCGGACTTCGTCCGGCGTGGCGGCGCGTTCGGTCGCCTGCGCGCCCAGCACGTGGAAACGCAGCGGGGTGTGGCCGAACAGGGCGGCGACGTTGCACCGCGTGGCTTCGGCGTCCACCGCGTCGAGGTACTCGGGGAAGGACTCGAACGTCCAGGGAATGCCTGCTCGCAACGCCGAGAGCGGCATGCCCTCGACGTTCTCCAGCGTCCGCATGACAAGTTCGCGGCCGTCCGGCGAGGCGGGTGCGATGCCGAAGCCGCAATTACCCGTGACGACGGTGGTGACCCCGTGCCACGAGGACGGCGTGAGGTCGCGGTCCCAGAGCACCTGGGCGTCGTAATGGGTGTGCGGGTCGATGAATCCGGGCGCCAGCACGAGTCCCGTGAGGTCGACCTCCTCGTCGGCGACGCCCGTGGGGATGGTGCCGACCTCGGTGACGACGCCGTCGGTCACCAGCACGTCGTCATCGGTCCACGGACTGCCGGTGCCGTCGACGACGATCGCGCCGCGCAAGGCAAATCTCATGCGAGCCTCCCGAGCCGGGTCGTGGCGAGCAGCGTCATTGCGGGCTGACCACCTGACCGGGTGTCGCCGAGGTGGAAACGCCGTCGTCGACGACCACCGCACCGTTGACGATCGTGGCCCGCACCCCGATCACGCTGCTGCGGAAGCGGGGCGTGCCGGTGAACCGGTCGACGTCCTTGCGGCGCCGGCCGAGCGCGAGGCGCTCCGGGTCGAAGATGAACATGTCTGCAGCCCCACCCGGGTGGAGCAGCCCGCGGTCCGTGAGGCCAAGAACCGCGGCGGGTATCGCCGTGATCCGGCGGATCGCCTCCTCGAGCCGCCAGACGCGTTCCTCGCGCCACCAGGTCGCCAGAAAGTGCGTGGACCACTCGGCGCCGTCGTCGAAATCGAGATGCGCGCCGCCGTCCGAGACGCCGACGATCATCTGCGGGTGACGCTGCACGTCGCGCAGCAGTTCGCGCCAGGCGGGTGTCTCGTTCGTCCAGTGAAAGAGCGCGTCGGGATCGGCGAGCGCCAGATCGAACATGATGTCCGCGGGGTGCGTGCCACGTTCGCGCGCGAGCGCGCCAACCTCCCGTCCGACCTCCTGCTCGTGTGCCGGCGAGGCCGTCGCTTCGATCGACAGGACGTCCCAGATCGGCGGCGGCAGCGTGGAACCCCGGGCCGGGTCGGTGTTCGGATGGTCGATCGCGGCGCGCAGCTGCTCCCGCCAGGCCGGGTCAGCGATGCGCTGGCGGCGGGCGTCCCAGTCCAGCGTCATCAGCTCGCGCCAGAGCGGCACCCCGTCATAGCGCGACGAGCCCTCCCGCAGCGTGAACGTCCCGTTGAAGGCCCGCGTCATCAGCAGCGAGAAGACCGGTGCCCCGCGCTCGGCCGAGCCGTCGAGGAACGTGCGCGACTGCTCCCACGCCTTGCTCGGCGCGTCGACCTTGGAGCGCCCGCCGAGCCCCTGCGTGATGACCGGTACCCCACCGCGGGCGGCGAGTTCCTCGAGCAGGGCCCGATCGGCCGCGTCGATGCCCTCGACGGCACTGCCCGGGGCGTACGCGATCGATCCCCGCGCCCGCCGGCCGACGGCGTCGGCCAGGGCACGTAGCTCGTCCAGCGCCGCGAGGCGGCTCGGCACCGGCCGATCGGCGAGGTCGAGGTGGGTCGGCGCGTGCGAGGAGGAGAAGCCGAGCGCGCCGGCGGCCATGGCCTCCTCGACCATCCCGGCCATGGCGGCGATCTCGTCGTCGGTGGCGGCGCGTTCGTAGGCGGCATCACCGAGCAGCCAACGCCGGATCGCGGAGTGGCCGACGTACATGCCGAGGTTGACGCCGAGCGTGCCCGGCCGGGTCGCCATGAACTCGGCGAACGTCGAGAAGGTCCAGCCCACCTTCGACAGCGCCCGCAGTTCCATGCCCTCGACCCGCGCGAAAAGCTGGGCGAGGTAGTCGTGGTCATCGGGACGGCAAGGGGCGACGGAGAAGCCGCAGTTGCCGGCCGCCACCGTCGTGACGCCATGCAGGGCTGACGTGTCGCACAGCGGATCCCAGGTGATCTGCGGGTCGTAGTGCGTGTGGGCGTCGACGATGCCCGGCGCCACGACCAGCCCATCGGCGTCGATGACCTGCTGCGCGGCCTGTCCGGCCAGGCGGCCGATGGCCGTCACCCGGCCACCGTTCACCGCCACATCGGCCGGACGTCCGGGCAGCCCGGTTCCGTCGACCACGAGTCCGCCGCGCACCAGGAGGTCATGCATGGGACATCCGGGTCTTGGGGGCCGTGGGGGCGGTCGCGTAGCGCTCGAAATCGGCGGCGAAGCGGGTGAAGAGCTCACTGAAGCGGATGACGTCGGCCTCGTCCCACTCCGCGACGATCTCGCTGAGCATCAGCCGCCAGCCCTTCTCCAGCGCGCTGAACATCTGCTGACCCTCGGCTGTGAGGCGCAGGTAGGAGGTGCGCCGGTCGGCCCCCGTGGTGCGCTCGACCAGCCGCCGCTCCTCAAGGACGCGCACCCGCCGCGAGACCGTCGACAGCTCCAGGTTCAACAGCCCGGCAAGCTCGGAAACCGTGACGGTGCCGGAGGTTCCGAGCCGGGCCAGCGTTCCGTAGTAGGGGCCCTCCAGCGGGTAGCCGGCGCGCTGCCCGAGCTGCTCGTGCAGCGCAAGGTCCTTGGCCCGGCGCGCGACCACCCCGAGTGCCTGCTGCACCGACGAGTCGATCAGTGGCTGGGAAGGCGCAGCATGCTTCGCCGTCACAGCAACGCGACGGGGTTGATCGGGCTGCCCGTCCCGCCGGGGATGCGCAGCGGCGCGGCGGTGAACAGGAACGCGTAGCGATGCTCTTCGCGGCAGGCCTCGAGCAGGGTGTCGAGCCGGACGTTGTCGATCAGGTGCAGGCCCATGCCGACGATCCCGATCTGGTGCACCGGGAACGACCAGTGACCCGGCCGCGGCGGCAACAGGTCGGAGATCCCGTCGCCGCAGAGCACCGATACCTGCCGCTCGGACAGCCAGCGCAGGCAGTCCGGATGCAGCCCGGCAAGACCCTTCAGGAACGGGTTCAGCTGCCCGCCGGCTTCGGCGCGGCGGGCGTCGCGACCGGTGGAGACGAGCAGGATGTCGCCGGACCCGACGGTGACCCCCTGCGCCCGTTCGGCGGCCTCCAGCTCGTCGGGGGTGATGGCGTGGTCGGCGTCGAGGTAGCGGCGTTCCAGCGTGCCCGGCACGTCCAGCAGCACCCCGCGCCCGACGATGCCGTCGGCGAGTGTCATGACCGAATTGCGGGTCGCGCCAGAGCTCGGGACCTCTTCGGGGCGCCCGCCGTTGTACATCTGGCCGCGAACGAACATGTGGCACAGCGCGTCCAGATGCGTCGTGCCCAGACCGTGGACGTCGGTGCCCACGAAGTCGCGGGTCGCCTCGTAGCCGGGGATTCCCGAGGTCTCGAGCGCGTCCCCGCTGGCGAGCATGTGATGCTGCGACGGGAAGGGTTGCTCGGCGTTCGGCGCCAGCGCGAGGTCGTGGGCCAGGCTGATCGTGCGCCCGCTCGTGACGAAGCTCGCGGCGGCCGCGCGCCGCTCGGGGGTCAGGTACGCGAGCGCGCCGCCCTCGTCGTCCGGACCCCACCGGCCCCACGTCGAGAGCTCGACGTACAGCGCGTCGAGCTCGCCTTCGGTGGGCCAGGTCTGCGTGGTCACAGCGCCGGAAACTAACTGCTTGAGTGGAGCAAGTAAAGGGGCGGGTCAGGACAGCGCCTGGTCGACGGCACCCTGCAGCCGGTGCAGCCGCGCCGTGAACTCCTCGTTCCAGCCGTGCCGGGCCGCCGCCGCAGCCTCGTCGGCCGCGTCGTCCCAGCCGCGAAACACCCCGTACAGAAAAGCGTCGTGACGGTTCGCGGTCCAGTCCCGCGGGTCGGCCGACACGATGCGCCGGACGCTCATCAGGGCGTCGAGCAGCGCCGGGTCGAGGGCGGGTTCGTGGTCTGTCACGGCGGGGCTCCTCGCGTCGATGGTGGCAGGCTCATGGTGTGCTGCGCAGCCTCACCGCTCTGTTCGGGGATGCCAAGTTTCGCCGCGAGCTGACGTTCGTCATCACCTCGGTCATCACGGCGTGGGTCGCGCCTACCGCGGGGTTGAAGGTCGTGACGGCAGCGGTGCTGGCGGTGGCCTTCCTTGCGTTCCTGGTCCTCACGCGCGGACCGGCCACCTTCCAACCGGCGGCGCTCATCATCAGCGCTGCCGGGGGTATCGCGTCGATCCTGCTGTCCCACAATGGCGTCGGCGAGGCGCCGGTGCTGCTCTGCGCCGTCTATACGCGGCTGGTGCTTCCCGAAGCCAGTGGCCAGGTCGTCACCTGGCTGATCGGCGTCGCTTTCGCGCTGGCGATCGGGTGGATCGCGCGTACCCCGGCCGGGCTGCTGGCGGGACTCGGCGTGCCCGTGCTGGCCTTGCGCCGCCAGGAGCAGTTCCAGCTCCGGCAAGAGCACGACCGGGCGCTCACGTTGCTTGCCGAACTGGAGGCCGCTCGTGATGCGCAGGCTCAGGCTGCAGCGTTGCAGGAGCGCGGCCGCATCGCCCGCGAGATGCACGACGTTCTCGCCCACAGCCTGTCGGGCCTGTCGTTGCAATTGCAGGCGACGCGGGCCGTGGCGCAGCGCGAGGGGGTCGGCTCGGCCGTCATGGAGCCGCTCGAGCGGGCCGCCGATCTCGCGCGCAGCGGGGTCGAGGAGGCCAAGGCGGTCGTCAGTGCGCTGCGGGGAACCGACGGCGACGGCGCCACCCGCGGAGTCGACGATCTGCCCACTCTGGTCGAACGTTTCCCTGGTGTCGCCGAGCTGTCGGCCGCCGGGCAGCCGCAGCCGGTGAGCGCGGAGGCCGGGCACGCCGTGTACCGGGCGGTGCAGGAGTCGCTCACGAACGCCGCTCGCTACGCCCCCGGATCCCCAGTGCGGGTGGCGCTGCGGTGGGAACCCGAACGGCTGCAGGTGTGCGTCGAGGACGACGGGCCCGGCGACCATCCGGTCGTCAGCGGGCAGGGCACCGGCGAGGGCCTGCGCGGGATGCGCGAGCGCCTCGCCGCCGTCGGTGCCGAACTGGATGCCGGGCCGTCGCAGCGCGGCTGGCGTACGAAGGTCGTCGTGCCGCTGGCGAAAGGGAATCCGTCGTGAGCGTGCGCATCCTGGTCGCCGACGATCAGCCGGTCGTGCGCGAAGGTCTGGCGCTGCTGCTCTCGACTGCCGGCGACCTCGACGTCATCGCCGTGGCCGCGGACGGGATCGAGGCCGTCGAAGCCGCGCTACGCGAGTCGCCGGACGTGGCGCTCGTCGATCTGCGGATGCCGCGCCTCGACGGCGCAGGTGTCACGGCGGCGCTCGCCGAGCAGGCCCCGTCGGTTCGCGTGCTGATCCTGACGACGTACGCCGACGACGACGCGGTGCTGCCGGCCCTGCGCGCCGGGGCCGCCGGATACCTGACGAAGGACACCACGGGGGAGGCGCTCATCGCCGCGGTGCGGGAGGTGGCGGCGGGGCGGACGGTGCTCGACGCCGCGGTGCAGGCCCGGCTTGTCGAGCTGCTGCGCGAGCCCGCTCCTGCCCCGACTGATCCGCCCGCGGACGATCCCCTGCCGGAGGGGCTCACCCCGCGGGAGCTCGATGTCGTCCGCCTCGTGGCCGAAGGGCTGTCCAACAAGCAGGTGGCGCGCCGGCTCTACGTCAGCGAGGCGACCGTCAAGACCCACCTGAACCATGTCCTGGCCAAGCTCGACGTCGAAGGCCGGCCAGGGCTGGTCGCGTGGGCGTGGCGACACGGCCTGGCCGGCCAGTAGCGAACCGAAAGCTCAGATCCCCACCGGGTGCGGGAGGCGCACCGGCGCTGCCACCGTCGCACCGGCGTTCGCTGCCCGCTCGGCGGCGAGCGCCCGGCGGCTGCGCAGGACAAGCACGCCGATCCGGGTGACGACCTCGGCGAGGGCCATCAGCACCAGCGCGTCGACCCACGCGTCGCCGGTGGTGATCTGGTGGTCGGTGCTGAAGCGCGCGATCGTCGACGCTCCGCCGTGCTCGGTGAACAGGACGAAGGCGATCCGGCTGCCGATACCGGCGATCCAGAGCACGACGGCGAGGGCGCGGGCCCTGGCGTAGGCACGGCCGGCTTCGGCGCGGATGCTGGTGGCCAGCGCGCTGAGGCCGCCGAACGTGACGCCGACGGCCGCGAAGGCAGCGATGAGTACGAGGTCGTTGCCTGCGGTGGGGATGGACTTCAGGTAGCTCACGACTGCCACGCTCACGAGGGCCAGCGGCAGGACGACGAACCGGCGGTCGATCGCGTTCCAACGGATCTGGCGCAGGACGGTGGCGACAAGAGCGATGTTGACGAGCCAATCGGTGAAGGACATGGCTCAAGCCTCGCGTCGGGCGGCTGCCCTGCCGTCAACCTCAGGGTGGAGACGGGTGGAGATCGGGTGGAGGCGGGACCCGCTTAGCCGCGCATCCCCCAGGGGGAGCCGTACGCGCTCAGCAACTCCAGGAAAGGGACGGCGTCAAAAGCCTCGGGCCCGAGCACGCCCGATCCCGACCACGCGCCCCCGGCCAGCAATTCCATCGCCACCACGGGGTTGATCGCGGTCTGCCAGACCACCGCCTGGCTGCCGTACTCCTGCATCGACCAGGCGTTGTCGACGACGTGGTAGAGGTACACCTCACGCGGGACGCCGTCCACGCCGGTGCCGGTCACCCAGGTGCCGGCGCACGTCTTGCCGCTCATCCGGTCGCCGAGGCCCGCCGGGTCAGGCAGGCACGCGGCGACCACATCGCGCGGCGAGACGAACAGCGTCGAATCGGGGCCGCCGATCTGCACCGGCGTGGTGCGGTCGAGGCCGAGCTTGTGCAACGTTTCGAGCACGCCGATGAACTCCGCGCCCAGGCCGTACTTGAACGTCACCCGTCCGGCGTTGACCCACCGCGGGATCAGCAGCACCTCTTCGTGCTCGACATTCACGCACTCGACCGGCCCGATCCCCTCGGGGAAGTCGAAGGTCTCCGGCTCGCTGAAGGGCGGGGTGGTGTACCAGCCTCGGCCGGACTCGTAGACCACCGGAGGGTTCAGGCATTCCTCGATCGTGGTCCAGATCGAGAACGAGGGCGCGAAGGAAGGCGTTCCGTCCGGACCGGTGACGACGAGGTTGGCCCCGTCGCGGACACCGATCTCCTTGATCTCGGCGAAGAGATGATCGCTGGCGTAGCGGGCGAAAACGTCTGACAGCCCGGGCTCGACGCCCATGCCCACCAGCGCCAGCTTTCCGGAGGCCTCCCACTCGGGGGCGGCGGCGAACTGCTCGTCGCCGAGCTTCATCCCGGTCTCGCGATACGGCCGGGTCGGGTGCGGGGACGACAGCGACATCGCCATGTCCAGGTAGTCGCAGTTGGCTGCCAGCGCGCCGTTGAAGATGGGGAGGACGAAGCGCGGATCCACCGCGTTGAAGACGATGTCGCAGTGACTCTGGCGGGCGAGGTGAGCCACCGCGTCGGCATCCGAGGCGTCGATCCGCTGGGCGGAGAAACGGTCGTCGCCGGCCTCGTCGGCAGCCCGCTCGGCCCGCGCCAGGTCGTAGTCCGCCACGACCCAGCTGTCGAAGAAGGGACGCCGCGCGGCGATCTTTGCCGCTGCAGAGCCCACGCCGCCCGCGCCGACACTCAGTACCCGCATGGCTGCCAGCCTTCCAGATCGCACGAGACGAACGGAACTTCGACGACCATAGCCAGTCGGCAGCGGAAACGGAGGCTTCGGTTCCCGGTTGCTCCGGAATCCCGCGCGTATGTGACTTCCTGCCCTGGTTTCGGGGTGTGGATCCAGGTTCCCTGAATCGGAGTGCTTGGAGGGGATGGATTTATGCGCCGGATGGCGGGAGGCCGCATTCGGGGCTTCGTCCTGCGTGCCGTGGCCGGGGCTTTTCTGGCTGCCTCGCTGAGCGGTTTGATCGCTGGCGCGTTGCTTCATCTCGCCGGTTCGGCGGGCGCCGGGCACGTGGTGTGGGCCGTGACCACGGTCATCGCGCTCGGTCCGTCCGCCTGGTGGGTCATCGAGGCGGCGCGTGAGCACCGGCTGGGCGGGGACGTCATCGCGCTGCTGGCGCTGGCGGGCACGCTGGCGGTCGGTGAGTCCCTGGCGGGCGCTGTCATCGCGGTCATGCTCGCGAGTGGTCGAACGCTCGAATCGTGGGCGGCAGGGCGAGCGCATCGCGAGTTGCGGGCCTTGCTCGACCGGGCGCCTGGAGTGGCCCATCGGGCGGAAGCCGACGCGATCGTTGACGTCCCCGTCGAGTCAGTCGGCGTAGGCGACGTGCTGTACGTCAAGCCGGGTGAGGTCGTTCCGGTCGATGGCCACGTGGATGCGTCTTCGGCGGTCATCGACGAGTCGGCGCTGACCGGTGAGTCGCTACCCGTGGAGCGCGTGGCGGGGGATCTCGTGCGTTCGGGCACGGTCAACGCGGGCGGGCCGTTTCAGCTGCGGGCCATCACTACGGCGGCGAACAGCACCTACGCAGGGATCGTTCGGCTCGTCTCGACGGCGGAGGCATCGTCGGCACCGACGGTTCGTTTGGCCGACCGCTACGCCGGGGGGTTCCTGGTCGCGAGCCTCGCCATCGCCATCGGCGCGGGCCTGCTGTCGGGGAGTGCAGCGCGTGCGGTGGCGGTCCTGGTGGTCGCCACTCCGTGCCCGCTGATCCTGGCGGTGCCCATCGCCCTGGTCTGCGGCTTGTCCCGGTCGGCTCAACGCGGCGTCGTCGTCAAGGGCGGCGCCGTCCTCGAGCGGTTGGCCACCGCCAAAGTGCTGGTCTTCGACAAGACCGGAACCCTCACCACCGGACACCCGACGATCGTTGACGTCGTCGCCTTGGGCGGCTTCGACGCCTCGGACGTGTTGACGTTGGCGGCATCGCTGGATCAGCTGTCGCCGCACGTGCTCGCAGCAGCGATCGTTCGCGGTGCCCGCGAGCGGGCGGTCGTGCTGACCGAGCCGACGGGCGTGATGGAGGTGGCCGGAAGCGGCGTGCGGGGAATCGTGGGCGGGAAGTGCGTGGCGCTCGGAAAGGCGGCCTGGGCGGCTCCTGACGCCGGCGCAGCGTGGACCCGCCCGATCCGGCGCCGGGCCGACCGGGACGGGATGCTGAGCATCTTCGTCGCGGTGGACGGCAGACCGGCAGGGGCGATATTGCTCAACGATCCGATCCGTCCTGACGCGGCCCGAACCATCCGGCGGCTGCGACTCGACGGTATCGAGCGCGTCGTGATGGTGACGGGCGATCGGCTGGAAGCGGCCGAGGCGGTTGGAGCCATGATCGGGGTCGACCAGGTCTTCGCCGAGCGCTCGCCCGCGGACAAGGTCGAAGCTGTCGCGATCGAATGTCGGCGGGGGACCACGATCATGGTCGGCGACGGCATCAACGACGCCCCCGCCCTGGCGCTGGCCGACGTCGGGGTCGCGATGGCGGCTCGCGGCGCGACGGCCAGTTCCGAAGCTGCAGACGTGGTTCTGACGGTCGACCGGCTGGACCGCCTGGGTGAGGCGGCCGTCATTGCCCGCCGCGCGCGCCGGATGGCGGCGCAGAGCGTGGCCGCTGGGATCGGGCTTTCGGTGGCCGCGATGGGCGTCGCAGCGGCGGGGTATCTTCCCGCCGCCTGGGGTGCGCTGACCCAGGAGGTCATCGACGTCGCCGTGATTCTCAATGCGCTGCGCACGTTGCAGACGCCCGCCGCCGCGGCGACGCTCCCAGCGGCAGATGCTGATCTGGCTCGCCGTTTCGGGGCCGAACACAAGGTCCTGCGGCCCGATGTCGAAGCCGTGCGCGTCGCTGCAGACGCCATCGGAGTGAGCCCGGTGGAGTCGGCGCTGCGGCAGGCGCGCGAGGTGTACGAGGTGCTATCGGTGCGCGTGGTGCCTCACGAGCTCGCCGAGGATGCGCAGCTGTACCCGGTGCTGGCGCGGGCACTGGGCGGGACTGACCCGACCGGCACCATGAGTCGCGCCCACGTCGAGATCGCGCATCAGAGCCGGCGTCTTGGTCGGTTGCTGCAGGAGATGGGAGAGGCGCCCGATCCCGAGGATCTGCTCGAACTCCGCCAGCTGCTGTATGGACTGCACGCGATCCTGCGCCTGCACTTCGCGCAGGAGGAAGAGAGCTACCTGTCGCTCGCGGACCCTCAGCAAACGCCATCGCCCTGACCGACGCGCGACAGGTGCATCACCTGCTGAACCTGATCGCTGAGACTAGGCTCGGACCCGGTCGCAGTCGCCGGACCAGGTCGGCCCGGTGCTGACGGTGACGGTGGAAAGGGACTTCAATGTCGGATTCGCTGGACCTGAGCAAGCCGCTGGCCCCGCCCGCGGGGGTCGCACCCGTGGCTGCCGATTCGCCGGGCACGGCTCTTGAGCTCTCGCCGCCGCAGCCGGTGCCCGTCCTGGCCGACGACCAGGTCGACAGCATGGTGCCGATCGACGAGGCCACCCGCGTCGAACTGCAGAAGAAGGCCGCCGCGTTCGCCGATGAGCTGGCCCTGCAGGACCCGCACAGCCCGGCGTTCCAGAACAAGGTCACTGACATCACCAAGATGGGCGAGCGCGAGATCGTCGCGAGCGCGCGAGTTTCCAACCGGATGCTGGAGCGGCCCGCGGCGGCGCTCAGCAGCGCGCGCGGCGGAAAGGGTGCCGACGCGCAATCGCGCGTGGCCGGCACCTTGCTGGAGCTGCGCCAGACCGTCACCGAGCTCGACCCGGCCAAGGCCGATCTGAAGGGCGTTCGCAAGCTGCTCGGGATGATCCCGTTCGGCAACAAGCTGGCCCGCTACTTCGAGAAGTACCAGTCGGCCCAGAAGCAGCTCGACGCCATCATCAAAGCCCTCGACAGCGGGCAGGACGAGCTGCGCAAGGACAACGCCGCCATCGAGCAGGAGAAGGCCAACCTGTGGGCGGCGATGGGCAAGCTGACCGAGTACGCAACGCTTGCGAAGGCACTCGACGGCGCCGTCTCCGCGAAGATCGACAACCTCAAGGTGACCGACCCGAAGTCGGCTGACGTGGTCACGTCCGACGCGCTCTTCCCGATCCGCCAGCGCCAGCAGGACCTGCTGACCCAGCTCGCGGTGAGCGTGCAGGGCTACCTCGCGCTCGACCTGGTACGCAAGAACAACGTCGAGCTGATCAAGGGCGTCGACCGGGCGCAAACCACCACCGTCGCTGCGCTGCGCACCGCCGTCATCGTGGCGCAGGCGCTGGCCAACCAGAAACTCGTGCTCGACCAGATCAACGCGTTGAACGCGACGACGAACCAGATGATCCTGTCAACCAGCGAGATGCTGCGACAGCAGTCGGGACAGATTCAGGAACAGGCCGCGTCCAGCAGCGTGAGCGTGGAGACGCTGCAGAAGGCCTTCGACAACGTGTTCGCGACGATGGACGCGATCGACACCTACAAGTTGAAGGCGGTCGAGAGCATGGCGACCACCGTCACCGCGCTCGAGACCCAGGTGGGTCGCTCGAAGTCGTACCTGGAGCGCGCCCGCGCGAACGAGGGCAGCAGTAGCTGATTTCTTCCATCGTTCCAGCGCTTTTGCCCTACGTGCTGCAGCCCGGTAACGCCGTCTCGTTCCGCACGATCAGGAGGACTCGTGTTCTTCCGGCGAGGCCCTGACACCGCCGAAAACGCGGCGCCTGCGGCCTCTCCCGCTCCCGCTGGCGCGTCAGAGGCGGAGCAGCATCAGGCCGCGGTTGTCGCGCAGGTGCGCACGCTTCGCCGGGAGCTCGCCGACCTCGTTACCAAGGCGAACGCGGACGGCGGCCGGTTGCCCGCAGGAGCGGTGCCGACGGTGCGCGACATCGACGACGTCCTGCGCCCGCTGCTGGACTACATCGAGGCGCGCTCGGCGAGCGAGGAGGAGATGCGCCACCTGACGGCGATCATTCACGAGTACCTCCCCACGGCACTGAACGATTTCTCGGCGCTGCCTTCGCAGTACGCCGAGCGTCCGGGGGTCACCGGAACCACCCCGGCCGACGATCTGCTCCAGCAGCTGGCGCTGCTCGACGAGGGTGCGAACGATCTGCAGGACCTCGTCTACACCGGGGATGCGGCGCAACTGGCGATCCAGGCGCGGTTCCTGGATGCCAAGTTCCGCCGCTCCGACCTCGATTCGTGACCGTCACCCTGCCCAAGGGCGCGAACCTGCTACTGGCGGATGAGGCGCCTGGCATCACCCGGATCCGGATCGGCATCGGCTGGAGCCCGGGGCCTTCGCCGGCGGGATCGCCGCTGGAGATGGACGCCGTCGTCAGCGTGATCACGGAGACGGCACCGGAGGGACGGCTGCTTCTTGCCCAGCAGGTGCCCAATCCTGAGGAACCGGTGGGAACCCGTCCGGTGTCGGGCCCGATCGTCGGCGACGTCGAGAAGTTCGTCGTCGATCTCGCATCGGCCCCGCGGAGCTTGACCCGCCTGCTTTTCGGTGTCGCCATCTACGACGCGGCCCGCCGCCACCAGACATTTCGGCCGGTACGCGATGCGTACATCCGCGTGCTCAATCACGAGAACGGTGTGGAGGTCGCGCGCTACACCCTGGAACCCGAGACCGGCTCCGAGACCGCGATCGTGTTCGGCGAGCTCTACCGCAACCCGAGAGGCTGGAAGTTTCGCGCCGTCGGGCAGGGCTACTCCGAGGGGCTACGCGGCATCGCCGGCCCGGGCAGCGCTGGCAGCCCAGAGCCGGCGATCGCCCGCCCGGTGGACGTGGCGAGCTTCCTCACCCGCGGGTCCGCCACCCGCAACCGGCGCAGCGTCACCGAGCACCTGCACCCTACGGTCGCCCCGGCGCCGCCCCCCGCACCCCCGGCCCCCGCCCCGAAGCCGTCGTCTGCGCCTCCTCCCGTCAAGGCAGCACCTCCACCGGTCAAGGCAGCACCTCCACCGGTCAAGGCATCACCTCCACCGGTCAAGGCATCCCGGCCGACCCCGCGTCGTCGCGGGCTGACCCCGCCGCCGGCGAAGCCGCCGCCGGCGAAGGCACCATCGCCGGCACGGTCGTCGCTCGACCTGAGCGCGCCAGAACCCGCACCGGCCGCCGGCGCGGCCGGCCCGACCGTGCAGGCGCGACGGCCGTCTTCGCGAGTGGTTTTCGGGGAACATTCGTCGCGCTATCGGCAGCGCCGGGAACACGTGACGGCGCTCGACGACGATCACCCCGTCACGACGTGGACGGACGCAGACCGCGGCTCGGGCGGCATGACGGTGACCCTGCACTGGGAGTCGCTCACGACCTCGAGCGGCCTGCCGCGCCCCAGCGACCTGCACCTGGGCTGCTTCTGGCAGGCCGGCGACCGTGCTGCGGGCGTCATGCAGACGCTGGGCAACGCCATCAGCGCGCCGGGTCTGTTGGGTCCGCGGCAGGTGCTGCGCCTCGGCCGCCGCGACGAGCGCGAGGGTCAGAAGATCTTCGTCGATCTGGCCGCACTGCCGGAATTTCGGCGGTTCTTCGTCTTCGTGTACGGGCGGCACGGCTCGCCGGAGTGGGAGGCGTTGCGTCCGGAACTCGTGGTGACCGCCCCGACCGGCGAGCATCTGACCATGCGGTTGGGGACGGCTTCCCCGAGTGCCCGGATCTGCGTCGTCGCGTCGTTCCACGTCTCCGGTGACGACCTCGTCATCCGCCGCGAGAACGACTTCCTGGACGGCACGCAAGCCGACGCCGCCGCCCGCCACGGCTGGACGCTGGAGTGGAATCCGGACGGGATGACCCTGCGCGGGTAGCGACTGATCGTTGCCACGGTGACATACGGCCCACAAGGCGCGGCAATCGGGCGTGGTCACGCGGCTTCCATCGTTCTTCCGCCGGCACGGCCGGACTGTCCGCCCAAGCAGCCACGGCAAAGCTGCCCCCGCCGCTTCGGATTGAGCTGGGTGCGCGAGGCCGACGGCAGGCATTTCTGTCCGGTCACCGAAACGGTCAACCCGGATGGCTCCAAGACGTGGCCGGTTTTCATGCCCGGAGCACAGCGCTTCGCGATGGCTATCGCGGGTCCGATTTTTCCGCGACTTTCACCTGTAAGCCCCCAGGGGGGCGAGTACGCGAGTTCGCCTGCGTGGGCAGGGCGTACAGCAAGGCATTCGAGGACGTCGATGCCGTCGGCGCTACGCCCCTCGAAATGCCCGCTCCTGAACCCGCCTCACGCACCGAGTTTCGCCGCCGGATGCTCGAACTCGGAGACCTATAGAACTGAACCCGCGTGGCGGGCAGTACCCACAGGCAACGACGGCGACCGACAATCCCTCCGTGAGCCCGAGGCAACGCGGTCGGATCGGGCGATACGCTCTCGGCCTCGGAGTCGCGCCGGCCGTTCGTGAGCTCCTCGTCAGGCGTGACACGTACTGCGCCCCGGCCTTTCTGTGGCCCAGCTGCCATCGAGGTCCATGCGGCAGCTGGGGCTGTCCAACGACGAGTCATTCGGCCCTACTCTGATGAGGGAGTTCGGGACGATGGCACCGTTGTGAAAGCCATCGAAGGGCGGCGCGCGGACGTGCGCTGGTACGCGTTATCCGTGATCGTCGCGCTCGCATACGCCGGGGCTCTGATCGGTGTGGGTCACGTCGAGGTGAGTCGCCTGATCGGTGGCTCCTCGGGGGTCCCGTGGTCACCCTTTGTATGGCTGGGGGTGGCCGCCGCTGCTCGTCTCGCGGTGTTCGCGGGGCTCGGGGTCCTGCTCGCCCGTCATGGCTGGGGATGGTGGTCTGCCGCTGTCGCCGCCGTCATGGCCGCCGCGGTATGGGCGACGGACCCGGGCTTCATGGTCCACCAGTTGGGATTCCCGGTGCTCGAGCGCATCTCCTGGGAGAGTGTCACCGGGCTGGCTGCCGTGGCCGTGCTTGCGGGCTCGCCCGCTCTCGGCGCCCTGCTGATCGGCAGGCACTCCAGGCTCAGCCACCCGCCGGTGCGGCCGGTCTTGGTTCGCAGCCTGCCGCTGGCTCTGCTGGTCGCGTTGCTGGCTGCACATGAAGGTTCGTTGGATGGTCCGCGGGAGCGGCTGTTTGCGGGGGCCGGTGCGATCGCGCTGGTGTTGGCCGTCGGCATCGTGACGCTGAGTCCCGGGAATCGGGTACGGGCTGGCCTGATGCTCGGGGTCGGTGCGGTCGGAACGACGCTTGCCTTCTACGCCGAGAACGCCTCGAACCTGTCGTCCCAGGGTGTCGGCTACGGGCTGCTGCTTCCGCTCGTGGTCATTCTCGGGCTGGGCGGATGGTTCATGGCCAGCCCGGCGCTCTGGCACTGGTGGCAGCGGGGGCGCCACATCGGTCCGAGCCTGTCGCTGCATCGCCACTGACCGCACTGGCAGGGTTTGCCGGGCCTGCTGAGGGGTGGGGATGCAGCAGCCTCCGCTGTCGTCGGCAGGTTGGTCGCAAGGGCCGTCGGAGTCGCAGGTCTTGGACACTGGCGGCTAGGACTCCCGCTTCGCCCGGGTGATGCGACGTGCCGTTGACCACCGCGCCGCGCTGGTCGTCGTGGATACCCACGGCGACGGCTCTGAACTGGAAGCCGACGCCTGGCAGTACGAGGCCGGGCGCTGGGAGCCGGGGAACTCCTCCGGAATCGGCTCGCTCAAGGCCATCGGCGGCTGGCTGAGGGTCTGTTCCAGCGGGGGAACGGGTGGGCCTCCGGTGTCGAGCCAGCGTCCCAGTTGCCGGACGAAACGCCGGTAGGCCCGCCTCTGCGTCTCCTCCAGACCTTCATCCCGGAAGCCGTCCAGCGCCATCCGGGCTCTGGCGTGCTGTCCGGCGGCTGCCAGCAGGACAGCACGCAGCATGACGTGCTCGTAGTCTCAGCATCTTTGCCACCCCAATCAGCGGCCCAAAACAGGCGCTGACCTGTTGCTTGCTGGTGGGCAGGGGCGGGATCGAACCGCCGACCCTCCGCTTTTCAGGCGGATGCTCGTACCGACTGAGCTACCTGCCCGGGTAGCAGCTCACGGGACCCTAACAGTGCGCAGGGATCGACGTGAGGAGCGGTCTCGACGGGATTCGAACCCGCGACCTCCGCCTTGACAGGGCGGCGTGAACTCCAGACTTCACCACGAGACCAAGCTTGAACGATCTTCAGTTGTCCTGCCCTTGCCAGTACTGCGTGCCCCCAACGGGATTCGAACCCGCGCCGTCGCCTTGAAAGGGCGATGTCCTGGACCGCTAGACGATGGGGACGAAGGCTTCGCCGCGGTCGCGGCGCGTGGCCATCATCCGCAGCGTCCGCCGCCGGGAGCACCGCTGAGCATACGGGAGCGTGAGCAAGCGCGACAACCGAGCCGTCAGCGCAGGGCGACCGGTGGCCCTGGGCTACGCGCCCCGCTCCGTCGCGATCGACTCGCGGTGGTCGGGGGAGAGCAGCGGCTCGAAGACGTCGGCCACCGAGACCCCGGCGACCAACTCATGCCGAAGGCCCCCTGACAGATCCACCCGGTAGTGGTTTCGCCGGCCATCTTTGAAGCGCTGCAAATAGCCCGCGTGAACCAACTCGGACACCAGCGTGGCGGTGGCGCGTTCGGTCACGCCGACGGCCCCCGCAATATCGCGAAGTCGAAGGGTGGGATCACGCGCCAGGCTCAGCAGCACGTGCGCATGGTGGGTGAAAAACGTCCACGGGCGCCCAGTGACTTCCTCCACCATCGCAAGTTATACGCATATCGCGTCCGTGACCCGGCCCGGCGTTCGATAGAAATCAGATTCTAGAGCTATCTCCGAGGTTACCTCCGGTAACCTAATGCGAGAGGGGTCGGTATTTCCTTAAATACCGCTTTATAACGCTCAGTGTTGACGCAGGCCCGAATGAGTAACCGTCACGATCGTCACGATCGTCACGACCGTCACGACCGTCACGACCGTCACGCCGGCTCACGGCCAAGTGGACGCCCACCACCCACCCGGCGGGCGGGACGTCACCGGCGACGGGCAGACTTGCGGCCAAGCCAAGCAGCTCTCCTCCGGAGGTCCCGACCGTGCCTGCTTCCGACCTCACCAGTACCCCGGAATGGGCGGCTCTGAAGCGCCATCACGAGTCGCTCGGCTCCACGCACTTGCGGGAGCTCTTCGCGGCCGATCCGGGCCGCGGTACCCGCCTGACGCTCGAGGCCGAGGGCCTGTACCTGGACTACTCGAAGCATCGGGTGACCGATGAGACGATCCGGCTGCTGGTCGCGCTCGCCGAGCGGGCCGGCCTGCGAGAGCGGATCGACGCGATGTTCGCCGGCGAGCACATCAACGTCACCGAGGACCGCGCGGTGCTGCACGTCGCGCTGAGGGCACCGCGCGGCGAGCGCATCGTCACCGGCGGCCATGACGTCGTGCCTGACGTGCATGAGGTCCTCGACCGGATGTCGAGCTTCGCCGACCGGGTACGCAGCGGTGACTGGACCGGCGCCACCGGCAAGCGCATCTCGACCGTCGTCAACATCGGGATCGGCGGTAGCGATCTCGGACCGGCGATGGCGTACCAGGCTCTCGGTGACTTCCGGTCGCCTGACATCCAGTGCCGTTTCGTCAGCAATGTCGACGGCGATGACGCTTACGAGGCCCTGCGCGACCTCGACCCGGCACAGACGCTATTTGTCGTCAGCAGCAAGACATTCACCACCGTCGAGACCCTCACGAACGCTCGTACCTGCCGCAGATGGCTGGTCGACGCACTGGGCGAATCGGCCGTGGAACACCACTTCGTCGCCGTGTCCACCAACACCGAGGCCGTGAAGTCGTTCGGCATCAATCCCGACAATATGTTCGGATTCTGGGATTGGGTGGGCGGACGTTACTCGTACGATTCCGCTATTGGACTTTCGCTCATGATGGCGATTGGTCCAGGCAATTTCGCAGACATGCTGGCCGGCTTTCACGTCATCGACCAGCATTTGCGCACGGCGCCGTTCGAGCGCAACCTGCCGGTCATCATGGGCCTGCTCGGAGTCTGGTACATCGACTTCTTCGGCGCTCAGACGGCGGCGGTGCTGCCCTACAGCGCCTACCTGGGCACCTTGACCAATTACCTGCAGCAACTCGACATGGAGAGCAACGGCAAGTCGGTCACCCTCCAGGGGGATCGGGTGACCTACGACACGGGCCCGATCGTCTGGGGCACCCCCGGCACCAACGGCCAGCACGCGTACTACCAGCTCATCCACCAGGGCACCCGGCTGATCCCGGCGGACTTCATCGGCTTCGTCGAGCCCCGCCACGAGCTGGAAGGTCACCACGACCTGCTGATGGCCAACCTCTTCGCGCAGACGCAGGCGCTGGCGTTCGGCAAGACCCGCGAGCAGGTCGAAGCCGAAGGCGTTCCGGCGTTTCAGGTGCCGCACCGGGTCTTCGAAGGCAACCGGCCGACCAGCACGCTCCTCGCGCCGCGGCTGACCCCGTACGTCCTCGGGCAGATCGTGGCGACGTACGAGCACAAGGTGCTCACCCAGGGCGTCATCTGGGACATCAACTCCTTCGACCAGTGGGGCGTGGAGCTGGGCAAGGTGCTGGCCAAGCGGATCGAGCCGGAACTGAGCGCCGCCCAGGCTCCCGACCTCAACCACGACGCCAGCACCAACGCGCTGATCCGCCGCTACCGCAACGCGCGGGGACGCGCGGTCTAAGGGCGCGCCGATGTCCGACCTTGGCGAAGTGTGGCTCGTACGGCACGGCACCACCGACTGGAGCCGGAGCGGGCGGCATACCGGGCGAACGGACGTCAGGCTCACGCCGGAGGGAGAGCGGGCGGCGGCTGCCTTACGGCCGGTGCTCGCGGATCGCCGGTTCGCGCTGGTGCTGTCCAGCCCGCTGCGGCGGGCCCGCGACACGGCCGAACTGGCCGGTTGCTTTCCGGAACTCGACGACGACCTGCAGGAGTGGGACTACGGGCAGTACGAGGGGCGCACGACGAACGAGATCCGCGCAGAGCGTCCGGGATGGTTGATCTGGCAGGACGGGGTGCTCGGAGGGGAGACGGCCGACGACGTCGCCGCGCGGGCCGACCGGGTGATCACCCGAGTGCGCGCCGCCGGCGGCGACTGCCTGCTCTTCGCCCACGGCCACCTGCTGCGCATCCTCGGCGCCCGCTGGATCGGTGCGCCGCCCACCGCGGGGCAGCACCTGCTGCTCGCCACGGCGGCGGTCAGCATTCTTGGCTACGAGCGTGAGACCCCGGCGCTGGCGCGGTGGAACGACACCTCGCATCTCGACGGAGGCCTCAGGGCGGTTTGACGGCGTGGCGTCGCCGAAAGGTACTCATGCCGTGACCTGCACCTCTACGCTCTTCGAATGCCGGCTCAACCCTTGCGCATCCACGTCGACGGGACCAGTCATGTACTGACCCCTGACACGGAGTGGCTGGTAGGCCGGGACCCGGCGGCCTGCCGCGTGGTCATCCTCCACCCGCTCGTGTCCAGCCGGCACCTGCGGCTGCGTCACGATGGAAGCTTCTGGCGAGCGTCCGATGCGGGCAGCACCAACGGGACGTGGCACAACGGCGGCCGCATCAGCGAGATCGTGGTCAACGGTGACGTCCGGTTGCGCCTGGCCGCGGATGGGCCCGAGGTCCTGCTGAGCCCGCAGGTACCCGCGCCGGTCGGGGCACCGTCGTCGCCGCCCCCTCCAGCGCCGCCCACTTCAGCCCCGCCATCGGCAACCCCGCCATCGGCAACCCCGCCGTCAGCCACCCCACCCCCGCAGTTCCCGACGGTGAAGAGCCCGCCGGTCATCGCCCCGAACGGAGGGTCGGTGCCGGCGGGCGCCGACTCGCCTTTCGCGGGTCCGGTCCTGACCGGCGTGCACCGGGTCGGCGGCGCGGTGCTGCGGATCGGCCGGGACCCGTCCAACGATCTCGTGCTCAACGACCTGCTGGCGAGCCGGCGTCATGCCGAGTTCCACCCCGGCACCGCCGCCGAGATCGTCGACCTCGGCAGCGCCAACGGCACGTACGTCAACGGCCGGCGCATCCAGGGCCGGGCGCTGCTCGCGCAGGGCGACATCGTCGGCATCGGCCGCCACCAGCTGCGCCTGGCCGGCGCCGAACTCCTCGAGTACGAGGACACCGGCGACCTCACCTTCGTCGCGTCGGAGCTGACCGTCACCGTGCCGTCCGGGCACGGGAAGAAGGTGCTCTTGCAAGGCGTCGGGTTCACGCTGCCGCCGCGCAGCATGCTCGCGGTCGTCGGGCCGAGCGGTGCCGGCAAGTCGACCCTGCTCGGCGCCCTGACCGGAATCCGTCCCGCTTCGAGCGGCACCGTGACCTACGCCGGCCGCGATCTTTACGGCGAGTACGACGATCTGCGCCAGCGCATCGGGCTGGTGCCGCAGGAGGACATCTGGCACACGGCGCTGACCGTGCGCCAGGCGCTGCAGTTCGGTGCCGAGCTGCGTTTCCCGGCTGACGTGAGCGCCGCCGAACGCAACGCTCGTATCGACGAGGTCCTCGCCGAGCTCGAACTCACCGAGCAGCAGCACAACCGCGGCTCCGGGCAGCTCTCGGGCGGTCAGCGCAAGCGCACGAGCACGGCGCTGGAACTGCTCACCAAGCCGTCGCTGCTCTTCCTCGACGAGCCGACGTCAGGGCTTGATCCCGACCTCGACTCGGAGGTCATGACCAAGCTGCGTGACCTCGCCGACGACGGCCGCACGGTCGTCGTCGTCACCCATTCGACGCTGAATCTGCATGTCTGCGACCTGCTCCTGGTGCTCGCCGAGGGGGGCCAGCTGGCGTACCTCGGCAAGCCCGAGGACGCGCTCACCTACTTCCAGGCGCGGTCGTACTCGGAGATGTTCCACACCCTGAAGCGGCGCCCGCCGCAGGAGTGGGCGCAGCGGTTCCGTTCGGCGCCGGACTACCAGCGCTACGTCGTGGGCGCGTCAGCGGGGCCGGGCGGAGCGCGCCGCACCAGCCTGCCGCCGCTGCGCCAGCAGTCGATCGGAAGCCAGTTCTCCACCTTGTGCCGCCGCTACCTGTCGGTGATCGCGGCGGACCGCGCGTACCTCGGCATCCTCCTGGCCCTCCCGGTGATCCTCGCGGCCATCAGCCGCATCGTCCCCGATCCGGATGGCCTGGGTTTCAGCGCCACGAGCGCCAACCTCAAGGCCCGGCAGCTGCTGCTCGTCATCGCGCTCGGGGCGACGCTGATGGGTGCGGCGAGCGCGGTGCGCGAGATCGTCAAGGAACGTCCGATCTACCAGCGAGAACGCTCGATCGGCCTGTCGGCGGCGGCGTACCTGTGGTCGAAGGTCGTGGTGCTCTCCGTCGTCGTGACGCTGCAGGCGCTGGTGCTGACCGTGTTGGCGTTGGTGGGGCGTAAGGGTGCGCACGATCCGCTGGTGCTGGGCTCCACGATCCTGGAGATCGCGGTGGCCGTCGTCGCGCTGACGGTCGCGTCGGCCATGCTCGGGCTGGTCATCTCCGCGTGGGTCAACAACGCCGACAAGGCCATGCCCATGCTGGTCCTGATGATCATGATCCAGCTGGTGTTCTCGGGCGGGCTCGTGCCGCTGGCCGGACGCCCCGGGCTCGAGCAGGTCTCCTACATCGTCCCGGCTCGGTGGGGCTTCGCGATGACGGCCGCGACGGTCGACCTGCGCGCCATCGAGACCGTCCGCGCCCCGCAGTTCTGCGCTCAACTCGATCAGGCGAAGGCCCAGGGGCAGCTGCCGCCCGACCTGCTCAGCAGCACCGATGCGGCCGAGATCAACCAGATCTGCCATCACAAGCCGCCCCGCGTCGACGCCATCTGGCGTCACGACAGCGTCACCTGGTTCGGCGACCTGTGGGTGTTGCTCGCACTCAGCGGCGTCTCGATCATGGGCGTCGGGATCCTGCTGCGCAGGTTGGAGCCGAAGCGGCGGGCCGGCCAGGTGGGTCAGGCCGCGCCTCCGCCGCCCGGTGCGTGGGGCGTGGCCGGGTACACCCGCTAGATGATGCGCGCTACGACACCTGATCCCGTCCCAGCGCCGCCCCCGCCGGCGCCGCCATTTCCGGTTCCGCCGCCGCAGCCTCCGGATCCGCCGCCCCCGGCACCAATGCCGCCGGGACCGCCGGAGCCCGCGCCCCCGCTGCCGCTCTGACTGAGCTGATCAGGGCAGGTAGGGCAGCGGGTTCACCGGCACACCGTTGATGCGCACCTCGAAGTGCAGGTGCGGGCCGGTGGAGGCGCCGGTGCTGCCGACCAGGCCGATGAGCTGACCCTGTGCCACGACCTGGCCGACGTGGACGAAGACCGCTGATTGGTGGGCATAGCACGTCGCGAAGCCGCCGCCACGGTCGATGCAGGTGTAGTTGCCGTAGCCGCCGCTCTGGTCCGGCGTCTCGACGATGGCGACGGTGCCGGCCGTCGCCGCGACGATCGGGGTTCCCGTCGGGGCGGCGATGTCCTGGCCCGCATGGAACGTGACCCCGCCGCCGAAGGGGTCCGTCCGGTAGCCGAAGCCGGAACTGAAGAAGCCCGTGGTCGGCATGACGAGCCCGCCGGCGCTCTCGGCCCCGGGGTCGCCGGTCGACAGCGGGATCGTTCCGGCGCCCTCACTGGCGGCTCGCGCCGCGAGCACCTCCTGCAGCCGGGCTGACGCCGCCTGCAGATCTGCGTACTTCTTCTGGGCGGCAGCCGCGGCCGTCTTGGCCTTCGTGAATGCCGACTGTTGCTGGCGCTGCAGGGATACCAGCTGGGCAGCGGCGTTCTGGGCGCGAGTCTGGTCCGCGGCCACCGCGTCGAAGTCCTGGTCTGCGGCGTTCACGGCCTTTTGCGAGCGGGTGCGGGCGGCGGTGAGCACGTTCTCCCGGCGCGTCAGCTCGTCCTTGCTCGCCGCGAGGCCCGCGAGGCGGTACTGGCGGGTCGCGGAGAGCTGGTCGAGCAGCCCGACCCGGTCGGCGAGCTGATCGGGGGTGCCGCCGTCCATCAGAGCGTCGAGATCGCTGCCGACACCGCCCTCGAACGCCGCTCGCAGCATCACTTGCAGCAGGCCACGCGCGTGGTCGTACTTCGCCGTGGCCGCGGTTACCTGAACCTGGGCCGCGCGCTCGTCGGACTGTGCCTTCGCCAGCTCCTCCCGCTTGGCGATGAGCACCTTCTGCGCCTTCGCGAGGTCGCCGTTGGCGCCGGCGAGCGTGGTCTTTGCGGTCGCGACCTTGGCCTTGATCTGCAGCAGCGCGAGGGCGGCCCGCTCGGCCGCGGCATCGCGCACACCGATGTCGGTGGCAGCGGAACCGGAGGCCTGCTGCAACTGCGAGAGCTTCTGCTGGTCGCTGGTGGCGAACGCGGGATGCGAGCTTCCGCCCAGCACCAGAGCCGGCGCCGCGAAGGCCACGAGCGCGGCCGACACCCACGCGCGACGCGAGCGTGGGCGGGCCGAGGCGAGCATCGGGGAATCTCCTCGCGGAGCTCTTCGGTTCGGCAGTCGGGCGTTGTCAGTCGCGATCGACCGCCAGAATCAGCAGAAAGGGTCAAGGTAAGCGTCGGCGTTCGCCGGGCAGTTGTTTAGCTGCGGCGTGTCGCCATTTATGTCGATCACCGAGCTCAGCGCGCTGATCCGGCCCTACCGGTGCTGAGCTCGGGATTCATCGCCTACACATGAGCCCACGGCCGAATTACCTCATCCCGGACGGCTGTACATCACATCCGTGGCCCATCGGGTGAAACCCAGTCGATCGTAGGTCTTCATGGCCGCCGCGTTGGACTCGTCGACGTACAGCAAGACGCTCGCCAGCCCGCTCGAACGCAGGTGGTGTAGGCCGACGAGGGTCAGCGCGCGTCCGAGACCCTGACCTCCCGCTTTCGGCAGGACGCCGACGACGTACACCTCGCCGATCGGCGGCGTTTCCTCGTGATGGACCTTGGTCCAGTGGAAGCCGAGCAGCTCACCGTGCTGCTCGGCGAGGAAGAATCCCTTCGGGTCGAACCAGTCCTGCTGCTCGCGCTGCTCGAGGTCGGCGAGCCGCCAGCGCCCCTGCTCCGGGTGGTTCGCGAAGGCAGCAGCGTTGACGGCCAGCCACGCCGATTCGTCACTTCCCGGGTTGAAGGTGCGAACGGTCACCCCTGGTGGCCAGCGGGCCTCCGGCAGCTGGGAGGCGAGCTCGCGGCGAAGCTGCAGGAGCACTCGCGACCTGGCGTAGCCCACCCGAATCGCCAGCGCCTGCGCGCCGGCGCCGTCGCCGTGCGCCCACACACGCAGGCCGACGGCGTTGGGCTGGGCGGCCACCGCCTCCAGCAGCCGGCGCCCGAGACCCTGGCGCCGATGGCCCGGGCCGACCATCAGCTCGGCCGAACCGTCCGCCTCGAGCTGTGCGTAGCCCACGATCGCGGCGTCTTGGCGCACCAAGACGTGCCACGCGCCGGCGGAGTCGTCCTCGAGCCGCAGCAACGTCTGCTCCGACAGCGGCGCGACCCCGTCCGCGGACGTGACCTCAGCGGCCAGCTCCCGCACCGCCCCGACGTCAGCGGCCGGCAGGGACGGCACGATCTCGATCACTCCCGGCACGCTAGCGGCCGGCCCGCGACCTCAGACGTGAAGGGCGACGCTCGAAGAAACCGAACCGTTGGTGTGGACGCCCGGTGCGTGCTGCTGGCCCGCGGGGGGCGCGACGAACTTGTAGCCGACGTGCCGCACGGTGCCGATGAGCTGCTCGTGCTCGGTGCCGAGCTTGGCGCGCAGCCGGCGGACGTGGACGTCGACGGTGCGGGTGCCCCCGTAGTAGTCGTAGCCCCAGACCTCCTGGAGCAGCTGGGCGCGGGTGAAGACCCGGCCGGGGTGCTGGGCCAGGAACTTCAGCAGCTCGAACTCCTTGAAGGTGAGCTCGAGGGCGCGTCCCCGCAGCCGGGCCGAGTAGGTGACCTCGTCGATGACGAGTCCGCCTACGGAGACGGCACCCTCGCTGGTCGTGGAACGCGCGGGAGCGGCGCTCCGGGCCGCGGCCAGCCGCAGCCGGGCATCGACCTCGGCCGGGCTGGCCGCATCGAGCACCACGTCCGACAGGCCCCAGTCGGATGCGACCGCGACCAGGCCGCCTTCGGTGACCACAGCCAGCAGCGGCGCCGACAGTCCCGTCGTGCGCAGCAGCCGGGCGAGGCTGCGGGCACCGGCGAGGTCGCGCCGCGCGTCGAGCAACACAGCGTCCACCGCGGGAGTGTCCAGGAGCGCCGACGGCTCCGGGGCGGCCACGTGGACGTCATGGGGAAGAAGTGACAGGCCGGGCAGAACCTCGGCAGCGCCACCGGGAGATGCAGTCAAAATCAGGACGACAGCCATGCGGGCTTCCCTCGTCTATCGCAGGAGCAACACCGGCGGGGCGTCGTCGACCCGATTAAGGGGTAAGGATAGACGACGACATGGGAACGCAATCAAGTGTTACCTCCGCGGTTTCACTGCGCACTGCCGACGGGGTCCGGCTGGCGGCCACCCACACACCCGCCCGCGGGACCGCTCGCGTCGCGATCGTGCTGGCCCCGGGCTTTTCCGGATGGTCCGGCAAGCTCGGGGTCGCTCGAGCGTCGGCGGTCCTGGCCGAGCATGCCGACGTGTTCCAGGTCGATCTGCGGGGCCATGGCCGCTCCGGCGGCCGCTCCACCCTGGCCGACCGCGAGGTGTTCGACGTGGACGCCGCCGTGGGCCACGTGCGCTCCCTCGGCCACGAGCGCGTCGTCACTGTCGGCTTCTCGATGGGAGGTGCGGCCGTCATCCGGCACGCCGCGCTCGTCGGGGAGAAGGTGCACGGCCATCGGCTGGAGAATCCGGTGGATGCGGTGGTCTGCGTCAGCACCGGCAGCGCCTGGTACATCCGTGACACCAAGCCGATGCGGCGGCTGCACTTCCTGGTACTGACCCGGCTGGGGCGGGTGATCGCGCGGGAGGTCTTCCGCGTCCGCATCGATCCGAAGGGTTGGGGTGAGGATCCCCTGTCGCCGCTGGACGCTGCGGCCCGGCTGCGGCTCCCGCTGCTCGTGGTGCACGGCGACCGCGACTCCTACCTCAAGGAGCGGCATGCGCTGGCGCTGAGCCAGGCCGCCGGCGGGCCGGTTGACCTGTGGATGGAGTCCGGATTCGGCCACGCCGAAGAGGCGGCTGATCCCGGCCTGCTGCGCCGTATGGGCGCGGCGTTGCCGGGGCTCGTCGAGCTGGGCGCGCCGGGTCCAGTGGTGATCGATGACTAGCACGGACGCTGCCGGCGCGCGCGTGACCGTGCACTACTGGGCGGCCGCGCGTGAGGCCGCGGGCTGCGTCAGCGAGGAGCTCACCGGGCGCACCCTCGCCGAGGTACTCGAGCAGGCGGGTAGCAAGCACGGGCCGGAGTTGACGCGACTGCTCGGGATCTGCTCCTACATCGTGGGTGACCGGCCGGTGAAGCGCGAGGCCGCCGCGACCCTTCACCTGCAGGACGGCGTGACAGTGGAAGTCCTGCCCCCGTTCGCCGGCGGAAGTGGGGTCATCGCCGGCTCGGCGTGACAGGATTTGCCGGTGAACGGGGCGTGAGCGAAGCTGCGCGAGCGCGCCCGGGTCCTCCCGGCCGGTTGGCCGCCGGGTGGGCCTGGCCGGTCGGCGTCGCGGCGGTGGTCGCCGTGGCCGTCGCGGTGCTGGCCGGTGGCAACGCCGCGGGCCGCCCCGCGCTGGCCGTGACGGTCGCCCTGGTGCAGGCCTGCCTCGTCGCCGGCTGGCTCGTCTCGTTCGCCGCGACCGTCGATGCGGCCGTCCTCGTCGTCGTGGCCGTTGCCGTGGCTGACGTGGTGCTGCTGCGAAGCCGCGCGGCGACGGGCGGCTCGATTGCCGGCGTCATCGGGCTGAGCGTCATCGCCGTGCTCTTTCGCCAACTCGCCCGCCGTGACCCCCGCGGGGTGACCGCTGCTGTCGCGCTGACCCTCTCGGCGATCGTGCTGGGCGCGGCTCCCGGCCTCCTGCTTGCGCTGCGGGAATTGCCGGCGGGCCGGTCGGGCGCGTTCGTCGCGCTCGTGGCAAGTGGCGCCGCGCTCGTCACGGTTCGGCTTCCGGTAGGTCCCGATCCGGTGCGGCGGGTGGGCGCGCTGGCCCTCGGCGTCGTGGTTTCCCTCGTGTGCGGTCTCGGCCAGGGCGGGCTGAGCACGGGTCACGCCGTCGCGATGGGCACCTGCTGCGCCGTCACGGTGCTGCTGGTCGATCGTTTGCTGGTGCGCATCGCTGCCGCCGCGCGCGTCAGCGGCCCGTCACGAGCGGCGCTGTCCCACGCGGTGGTCGCGGCGCTCGTGCCGCTGGCTCTGGCGTGTCCGGTGGCATATCTCGTCGGAAGGGTCATCGCCCCCGTAGTGGGGTAGCGGCCCGGGATGCGCAAAGGACCCATCGTCGCCTTCGCGATCGTGGTGGTTCTGCTGGTCGCTGCCGATCGCATCGCCCTGCTCGTGGCGGAGAGCCAGATCGCCGACCGGGTGCAGAAATCCCAGCAGCTGTCGGCGCATCCGCAGGTGTCGATCAAGGGATTTCCGTTCCTGACGCAGGTGTTCGGCGGGCGCTACCACGAGCTCGACGTCTCGGTACGCAACGTGACCCGGGGCGGCCTCACCGTCGACAAGCTCAGCGTGCGGGCCCACGGCGTGAGCGTCCCGTTCAGCAAGGTGCTGTCAGGGTCGGTGAGCGAGGTACCGGTGGACCGGGCCGAGGCCGTCGTGACCCTGGGCTTTCCACATTTGAACGCCTACATCGCCGAGCAGCTCGGAGAAGTTCTCAAGGTTTCGGTCGACAACGGAAATCTCAAACTGACGGGGACGTTGCCGGTCCCGCCGCGGATTTCGTTGTCGGCGCAGGCCGCGATCGACGTCTCCGGAAGTGCGATCACGCTGCGGCCCGTCGGGGTGGCGTCGATCCTCGCCAAGATCCCCGGAGACCCTTTGACTGCTGGGCAGGTCGAGCAGTTCCTGACGGTCCGGCTCCCCATCTCGCAGCTGCCGTTCGGCATCCAGCTGCAACGGGCCACCGTGACGGCGGCCGGACTGGTGATCGCCGCGTCGGCCTCAGGGCTGACGATTCGGGCGCCGAGCAGCTAGGGTGATCGCGTTATGCAGTCTGCCTTGAGCTCCCTGCTCTTCAAGCGCCGCGCGGTCGACCTGTGCCGCGTGGGCAGCTGCCTGTGTCAGGTTCGCTGATCCAGCGCTGACGCGCGTTCTGCCGCGTCGTGCTCGCCGTTCCGGCCGCCGTCCCGTGCGTAACGGTGCACCCGCGTGCGCGCCGCACCGTCCGCCGCCCTGACCAACATCCGCATCCTGGCAGAGGAGTTCCCCCATGAGCCGAGCCGACGTGCTCGTCGACGCCGGATGGGCCGAGGCCCATCTCGACGATCCCAAGGTGGTCTTCGTCGAGGTCGACGAAGACGTGTCCGCCTACGACAAGAACCACATCCGCGGCGCCGTGCGCGTCGACTGGACCAAGGATCTGCAAGACCCCATCAAGCGCGACTTCCTCGACCAGGCCGCATTCGAAAAGCTGCTGTCAGCAAAGGGGATTTCGAACGACGACACCGTCGTCCTCTACGGCGGTAACAACAACTGGTTCGCCTCCTACGCGTACTGGTACTTCAAGCTTTACGGCCACCAGGACGTGCGGTTGCTCGACGGCGGTCGAAAGAAGTGGGAGCTCGATTCCCGCCGGCTGGTGACCGAGCCGACCGAGCGGCCGGCGGCGCATTACCAGGCGCAGCCGGTGCGCACTGACATCCGCGCCTTCCGCGACGAGGTCGTCGCCGCGATCGGCAAGCAGAACCTGGTCGACGTGCGCTCGCCCGACGAGTACAGCGGCAAGCTGCTCGCCCCGGCGCACCTGCCGCAGGAGCAGTCACAGAAAGCCGGTCACGTGCCGACGGCCGTGAACATCCCGTGGTCGAGGGCGGCGAACGATGACGGCACCTTCAAAAGCGACGACGAGTTGAACAAGCTCTACGCCGACGCGGGTGTCGACTTCAGCAAGGACAGCATCGCGTACTGCCGCATCGGCGAGCGCAGCGCGCACACCTGGTTCGTCCTGCACGAGCTACTCGGGCAGGCGAACGTGAAGAACTACGACGGCTCGTGGACCGAGTACGGCGCTCTGGTCGGCGTTCCGATCGAGATCGGCGCGTAGCGCATGTGCGCGCCCCCTGTCGGAGGACTGTCGACCGAAGGAATCGATGTGGCCAAGGAATCAGTGATTCAGGGAACGGTGACCCGGGAGGGCCAGCCGGTGTCAGCGGCGTACGTACGCCTGCTCGATTCCTCGGGGGAGTTCACCGCCGAGGTGGTGACGAGTGCCACCGGGCAGTTCCGCTTCTTCGCCCGGCCCGGCGAGTGGACCCTTCGCGCGCTCTCGTCCCAGGGCGCCGGAGAGGCGAAGGTCGTTGCCGCCGCGGGTCAGGCGGTCGAAGCTCAGGTGGCGCTACCGCGCTGAGAGATCAGGTGGACGGACGAGGTCCTCGCCGCGATAGGAGACGTCGGGCCCCCGCTCGGTAGGGAGCCCGGCGGCTTCCCAGGCCTCGAATCCTCCGGCGAGGTCGGCAGTTCTGTGCAGGCCCAGGTCAACGAGCGCGGCGGCCGCGAGGCTCGAGGTGTAACCCTGCTGGCAGGCGACGACCACCTCCACGTCATGGTCGGTGGCCTCGCGGATGCGCGCTCCGCTGGTCGGGTCGAGCCGCCATTCCAGGTGGTTCCGCTCGATGACGAGCGCGCCGGGGAAGGCGCCGAACTGCGCGCGCTGCCACACCGGGCGGATGTCGATCAGCAGTGCGCCGCCGCTCACAGTCTCACGCGTCTGCAGCGGATCGAGTCGGCGGATCCGGGCGCGGGCCTCAGCCAGAACGTCGTCGATCGAGCGGGTCACTCGCCCATTCTCCCAAGCGGTCAGTAGACGAGCGCTTGCACGTCGTCGGCGAGCGCAGACTCCACGAAACTCGCGGCTCCAGCGATGCGAATGCCATCGATGACGTCCTGCGGCCCGATGTCCCGGCGCGCCGCGCACTGGGTGCACAGCGTCACGCTTCCGGCCGCCAGCACCGCTGCCAGCAGATCGGTCAGCGGCGCGGAATGTGCCAGCTCGAACGTCGCGGCGCGTCCCGGCAGCGCGAACCACGCCGACTCGCCGGTCAGCCAGAGCTCGACCGACGCACCGCTGCTGGCGGCCGTCGCCGCGACGGTGAATGCCTGAGCGCACCGCTCCGGCGCATCGGCACCGGCGGTGACCTTGACGAGCAGGCGCTTCATGACCGGCGACGCTACCGGCGCGGCGCTGACCTACCCGGCGGTGGAGCCGGACCGGGTTAGCATGAGCGCGTGCTGGAGGTCGTGTACACGAGCCTGTTGGTACTGGTGTTCGTGCTCTTCGCGTGGTTCTCGGGCTACGTGGTCTACCGGCTCTACCAGGGCCAGCGCTAAGAAGCGGCTGATGCTCCAGGGCTGCCCCAACGGGGCCCGGCAGCGCGGTGTGCCGGTCACCCCCGCGCAGGTGGCTGAGGCCGCGGCGGCGATGGTGGCGGCGGGAGTCACGGAGCTCCACATACATGCCAAGGGCGCCGGCGGCGCCGACACCCTCGAGCCGGCGCGGGTCGCGCAGTTCGTCGCCGCGGTGCGGGCGGCCGTCCCCGGGGTCCCGATCGGGGTGACCACCGGGGAGTGGGCCGAACCCGATCCGGTGCGCCGGGTCGCTCTGGTACGCGCCTGGCACCCGGCCGCAGCACCTGACTACGCCTCCGTCAACTGGCACGAGGACGGCGCCCTCGAGCTCGCTCGCGCCCTCCTGGATGCCGGTATCGGGGTCGAGGCGGGCTTGTACTCCGGCACGAGCGGAGCTGACGTCCTGGCGCTGAGCGGGCTCGGGGGGCGGATGCATCGGCTGCTCGCTGAGGTGGTGGAGGCCGACCCCTTGCTGATCACCGGCGCCGCCCGCCGTCACTTCGAGCGCCTGCGCCCGCTCGCAGCAGCGACCGGACGGCCCGTGCTGCTGCACGGAGCCGAACTCGGCGCCTGGCCGGTGCTGCGCCTGGCCCACCAACTCGGAGCCGACCAGCGCATCGGTCTCGAGGACGTGCTCGTCGACCCCGAAGGCCGTCACGCGACCAACGCCGCGCTCGTACGCTCGGCGCGTGACATCCTCCGACGATGAGCTGGCCCCGGAGCTCTTGCCCATCGCGTTCCTGCTCGGCACCTGGGTTGGCGAGGGCGTAGGCGGTTATCCGGGGGAGCCGGACTACCCGTTCGCCCAAGAGGTCCGGTTCCAACGCGTGCCGGGCCAGCCCGTCTTCGGCTACACCTCGCGCATCTGGGATCCGGAATCCGGCGCGGCCATCGACAGCGAGGTCGGCTACTGGCGCACGGCCGGTACGTACGAGACGGGCCTGCGGGTCGAGGTCACGCTGGCGCATCCGACCGGGATCGTCGAGGTCTTCGTCGGCGACGTCGACGGCGGCAAGATCGAGCTGGTCGACAACGTCACGGTGCGTACGGCGACGGCACGTGAGGTGGAGCGATCCGAGCGGCTGTACGGGATCGTGGAGGGCGACCTCGCGTATGCCGTCGACATCGCCGCCGAGGGCCACGATCTGCGGCCGTACCGATCGGCACGGCTGCGCAAGATCTGACCGAGGAGCTGTCCCGGGACGCAGACGACCCCCGGGCAGTTCCGTGCGAACACGGGCCGTCTGGACTGGACGGCACCCGGGGGTCCGGTGTCTGCCTGGTGTTCGCCGGCGCCGGTGCTCGCGCACCCTTTTGATGAGCGGCCGGGCTAGACCACGAGACCGGCGACTAGCGGACAGTCACCTCACGAGTCCTATGTCTACACAAAACCGGACCACCTCCTCTCCCGTGTCCCTCAACGGTAAATCGCACACCCTGCTCCGGCAAGCTCCTAACGGGCTGGTGGCGGGCGTAGCCTGGAAACCAACTGGTCCTGCGACCCTGTGAGGTAGCCCGAGGATGAGTCGTGAATCAGCCGCTGGGGTGCATGCGCACGCCGATGCGGATGGTCACGCTCATCAGACGGCTCGCGGCCCTGACGCCGATCCCGACGCTCCCGATTGGCAGACCAAGCTGCGCGAGGGTGGCTATCGGCTGACCGCGCAGCGCCAGCTCGTCCTGGAGGCCGTTTCACGCCTCGGGCATGCCACGCCGGAAGACATCTGCGTCGAGGTCCGTTCCACTGCTCATGCGGTCAACATCTCCACCATCTATCGCAACCTCGAACTTCTGGAGGAGCTCGGCCTCGTTGCCCACGCGCACCTCAACCACGGCGCTCCGACCTACCACGCCACGACCGAGGCGCCGCACGTCCATCTCGTCTGCAGCCGGTGCGATGCGGTGGAGCCGGTCTCGACCGAGCTGGTGGCTGACGTGGTCGCCCGCCTTGGTCAGGAGCGCGGATTTCGGGTCGACGTGCGCCACGTGACCTTCTCCGGACTCTGTAAGGACTGCTCGTGAGCATCACCGACGCCGCCACCACTGGCGACATTCAGGCACCCAGTGTCCTGCTGGGACGGCCGGGTGCCGTCGCCGGCGACCCGCCGGATGAGGGTGTGGCCGCGCACTACGGCGAGCCGTTACGCGAGCAGTCGCTCCCCGCGGGGCTGGTCGACCGGTCGCACCGCGAGGTCGTCACGGTCACCGGTCCCGATCGGCTGAGCTGGCTGCATACGCTCACCAGCCAGCAGCTGTCGGAGCTCGCCCCGGGAGTCGGCATCGAGGCGCTGATCCTGTCTCCCCATGGTCACGTCGAGCACCATCTCGCGCTCGTCGACGACGCGGAGACGACCTGGCTCGACGTAGAGCCGGGCACCGCAGCGGAGCTCGTGACGTATTTGGACCGGATGCGCTTCATGCTTCGCGTCGAGGTCGCTCGCGATTCCCGGGCGGTGCTGACGGTTGTCGGCGACGGCGCCGATGCAGCGCTGGCTCTTGAAGGCGTGCACGCGCACCGCATGCCCTGGGGCATCGATCTCCTGGTGCCCCGCGCTGACGTGGACCGTGTCGTTGACGGGCTGGGGCTGCCACTCGTCGGCCATTCCGCTTTCGAGGCGGCGCGGGTGGCCGCCCGCCGTCCCCGGCTCGGCTTCGAGAGCGACCACCGCACGATCCCGAACGAACTCCCCTGGTTGGACAGCGCCGTGCACCTGCACAAGGGGTGCTATCGCGGGCAGGAAACGGTGGCGCGTACCCACAATCTCGGACGCCCGCCGCGCCGTCTCGTTCTGCTCCATCTGGATGGCGCGCTTCCCGAACGCGGGGCGCCGGTGCAGGCCACAGGGCGGACCGTCGGCTGGATCGGCACCCCTGCCTACCACGCCGAACTCGGGCCGATCGCCCTTGCCGTCGTCAAGCGCACCGTGGCCGATGATCAGCCGTTGGTGGTCGACGCTATCGCCGCGTCGATCGATCCGGCCTGACCTTCCTGCTGGTCCGCGCCGGATCAATTACGACCGAAGAGGCCCTTGCGCTTGCGCGCGTGCTGCCCGCCGTTCGGCGCCGGCGTCGCTGGGGGCCGGCTGACCGGCACCCGCGGCGTAGCCGCGGTCGTCTCGGTGCCGAGGCTGCTGAGCTCGCGGAGCAGGGCGGCGGTGTCGGCGAGCCCGTTCTCGCGGCGCGGCCGGGGGGCGTGGCTTTCGGGAGCGGCCGGAGGGGGCTCGGGCTCTGGGTCGGCCTCCGGCTGCGGCGCGCCGGCCTTGCTCTCCTCGGAGAATTGCGAGAGCAGCCGCGCGGCATTGGCGGCGGAGGCCCGGCTCTCGTGCGTGGGCTCGACGTGCTGGGGCGGCTCGACCTCGGCGGCGGTCTCGGCCACGAACTGCGGTTCGGGTTCGGGTTCGGGTTCGGGTTCGGGCTCTGGCGCGGTCTCGACCTCCGGCTCGATCTCGGTGACCGGCTCCGCCACGAATTCAACGGGCTCGGGCTCGGGCTCGGTCTCGGTCTCGGTCTGGGTCTGGGTCTGGGTGTCGCCCTCGGCTTCGACCGATGCGAAGTCGACCGCGGCGAGCTCCTCGACCTCGACCGCCTCGACCTCGACCTCGGCGACCGGCTCGACCTCGACCTCGGCGACCGGCTCGACCTCGACCTCGGCGACCGCCTCGACCTCGGCGACCGGCTCGGACTCGGCGACCGGCTCGACCTCGACCTCGACCTCGGCGACCGGCTCGATCTCGACCTCGGCGACCGGCTCGACCTCGGCGACCGGCCTCGACCTCGGCGACCGCCTCGACCTCGACCTCGGCGACCGGCTCGGGCTCGGGCTCGGGCTCGACCTGAGCCTCAGGAGCCGCCTCGACCGGAAGTTCGTCGATCGGCGCCTCGAGCTCCCGGTCACACGCCTCGAGATCAGTGGCCTCGGCGCTGGGGGGCGCGGGCTCCTCGGTGGCGAAGGGCAGTGTGATGACTGCCGCGAGGTACTCGTCGCCGTCGGCCTCGGCGACCGCCTCCACCTCGGCGACCGCCTCCACCTGGGGCTCGCGCTCGTCGATCGCCCCGTCGACGGGCTCGTGCTCGACCGGTTCGGTCATCGCGTCCGACAGGGCGGCGCTGACCCGAGCGAGTGCGTCGGCCAGCGAGTCGCCGTTCGCGGTACGTGGCGGCTGCCAGGGAGCGCCGACCGGCGACAGCCCGACTTCGAGGTCCGCCGCGGAGAGGTTGTCTGCAGAGAACGCGGCCGCGATCGCCGCCAGCGACCGGGGCTCGTGCTCATCGAACTCGGCCGGGGCGTCGCCGGGCCGGTCCTCGGCGTCCAGGGCGTCGGCGTCCAGGTGCTCGTCATCGGACGGGTGTGCGACCTGTACCAGACCTGATTCCACCAGCGCCGCGAGCTTGTGGCCGGCATCGAGCAGCGTGAAGCCGGCCGAGCTGGCCAGCTCGGCGACCGTCTTGGTGCCGTCGACCGCGCAGAGCAGGGCGAAGCCGTCGGCGTCCATCTCCAGGTCGGGGGCGCCCTCGGGATTGTCGGGATGCGCGGCGAGCGAGACGACCGCGTCGGCGCCGTGGATCGCGTCCCGCAGCCCGAGCCACTTCGCCTGCCGGTCGGCGACCGTCGCGAGCGCTTCGGTGATCTCCAGCGGGGAAGGCAGGCTCGGTCCGGTGCGCTCGCGGCGGCGGAACCGCCAGCTTCCGGTGGGCCACTCGCACAGCTCGGTCAGCGCCGCCAGGGCCTGCTCGAGGACGAGTTCCTGGACGGCCTGCTCGTCGGCCAGCCCCAGGTGGATCAGCAGTTCGGCGAGCGTCCAGGTGGCGAGCTCAGTTTCCTGCGCCTCCCGCGCCTCCGCCAGATCGGACGGGGTGAGGCGGCGATTGGCGACCAGGCGAGCCGCGATGGCCTCTTCGCCACCCGGCATGGTCACATTGCAAATCGCACCTTCGCGCAGCGCAACGGTCGCTTCGAGGGAGCGCCGGCCGGCCGGCTGGACGTAAACGCAGCCCGTCGCTTTCGCGTCTGCCAGGCTTTTGAGCAGGTCAGCAAGCGGCGTCGTCTTGAGATCGCCGCGCAACACGCCCGCCCCCTTTCCGTCCACCACCCCGGCCGAGCGGTTGACGTCCTCTTCAGACTCGGCAGGTCCGAGGCGTGGATTGAGCCGTCTGGGCGTGTCCGTATCGACCGCTTGCGTCGGGACTTCTCGGCGAGCCGCTTGTGATTTGCCCAGAGCTGCCGACAGGAGTGTCAACTAGCCTTGGGGATCGACCGGCGTTCCACCGATGGGGTCATGCTGACTGCCTCGGGTGCCGGCCGGCACCGCACCGGGGGACGTCGACAGGGAGGTCCACGTGGAGGGCGTTCTTACCGGTGGAAAGCGCCGGATAGACAAGGTCCTGGCGTCCAACTACCTCGAGGGCTTGGAGAAGCTGCCGCTCGACGAGGTTCGGTCGCTTCGAGAAGAGGCTGACCAGGAAGAAACCGACCTGTCATATCTGCGCAGGCTGCTGCAGGGCCGGATCGACATCGTTTCTGCCGAGCTCATCCGACGCTCCGGTGGTGACGGGCCAGGGATCGTGGGCGAGCTCCCCCAGATCCTTTCTGATGGCCCCCGTGGCCAGGCCCATGGCCTCGGGCGTCACCAGGTCACCGAGCCCTCGAACCCCGGATCCACCCGGCGCGCCGAGGAGCAGGCGGCCGCAATGGACGTCACCGACCTGAGTGACCACGACGACGACGAGGTGCATTCGCTGCTGGAGAGCCTGCGCGCCACCGAGGCCGACATCTCCGCCCGGCGCCGTGCCGTGCAAGGTGTCTACGACGCCGCGAGCGCCGAAATCACCCGGCGTTACCGCGACGGCCGCGCCGACGTCGGCGATCTGCTGCGCGACGACGATTGAGCCTGAAGGCGGTCTGTGTCTTCTGCGGTTCCAGCGCCGGGGTCCGGCCCGAGTACCGGGAGGCGGCGACGGCGCTGGGAACGTTCCTCGGCGGGCAGGGGATCGACCTCGTCTACGGCGGTGCCTCCGTCGGCCTGATGGGCGCCGTTGCTGACGCGGCTCTCGGCGCTGGCGGGCGCGTCATCGGCGTGATCCCGCGGCGGCTCGTCGATCGCGAACTTGCTCATCCCGGGCTGAGCCGGCTGCACGTCACGGAAAGCATGCACGAGCGCAAGGCACTGATGAACGAGTTGTCGGACGCGTTCGCCGCGTTACCGGGAGGCTTCGGGACGCTCGAGGAGCTGGCCGAGGTCACCACCTGGGCGCAGCTCGGACTGCACCGCAAGCCCATCGGCCTGCTGAACGTCGCCGGCTTCTACGACCTGCTGCTCGAGTTCGCCGACCGCATGGTTTCCGACGGTTTCCTGCCGCCTGAGCATCGGCGACTGCTTCTGACCGCTGCATCGCCGGCCGGCCTGCTGGCCGGCTTACGCGCGTTCCGGCCCCTTGCCGCCGAAAAATGGCAGCCGCCGGCCGCCTAGGGACAGCCGCCTCGAGAGTTCGGTCTCACGCGGAGCCGGCTTGCCCCACGACCCCCGCCGCCAGCAGGCTCTCGACGTCACGGACGCCCCACTCGGTGAGGGCTTGCACGGTGTGCGAACCGGGTGCAGCCGCCGGGCTTGACACGGCACTCGGGGTGCGGCTGAACCGAGGCGCCGGAGCGGGATGGACGACCCCGTCGATCTCGATGAACGTCTCCCGGGCCACGTTGTGGGGGTGCTTCGGGGCCTCGGTCATCGACAGCACCGGGGCTACGCAGGCGTCGGTACCGCCGAAGACCTCCATCCACTCGTCACGGGTACGCGAGGCGAAGATGGCGGCGAACCGCTCGCGTAACGCCTCGCTCTGCCCGCGATCCTGCGGCGCCTCGTCCGCGGTGAGCCCGAGACCGTCGAGCAGCGCCTGGTAGAACTGCGGCTCCAGCGCTCCGACGGCCAGGAACTTGCCGTCCGAGCTCTCGTAGACGTCGTACCAGGGCAGGCCTCCGTCGAGCATGTTCGAGGCCCGTTCGTCCACCCAGGCGCCGCTCGCGTGCATGCCGTAGAGGAAGGACATCAGCGACGACGCCCCGTCGGTGATGGCAGCGTCGACAACCTGGCCCTGGCCTGAAGTCCGCGCCTCGATCAGGGCCGCCAGAACGCCCATCACCAGGTAGGTGCTGCCGCCGCCGAAATCGCCGATCAGGTTGAGCGGGATGACGGGACGTCCCGTCGGACCGATGGCGTGCAGGGCTCCGCTCAAGGCGATGTATCCGATGTCGTGTCCGGCCATTGACGACCAGGGGCCGTGCTGCCCCCACCCCGTCATCCGCCCGTAGACCAGGCGCGGATTGCGTGCCAGGCACGCCTGCGGCCCGATCCCGAGTCGCTCGGTGACACCGGGCCGGTTGCCTTCGATCAGGATGTCGGCCGACTCGACGAGGGTCAGCACCACTTCGGCCGCCTCGGGCTGCCGCAGATCGATGACCGCCGCGCGCCGTCCCCGCCCCGGGATGTCATAGGGCGCGAATGCCGCCGCCTTCAGCGCGGAGGGCCGATCGATGCGCAGCACCTCAGCGCCCATGTCGGCCAGCAACATCGCGGCGGTCGGACCGGGGCCGATACCGGCCAGTTCGAGCACACGCACCCCGGCCAGCGGCCCCGATCGCCCCACGAGAACTTCCTTTCGCCCGCGCTGCCGTCGCGCTCCGTCCGATCCGGGGCGCTCTGCCCCCGCGATTAGGGCGAGTCAAACAGATGGCCGCGCAGGCGCTTGCCCGGCCCCGGCGCGTGTGAGGATGATGTTGCCGTCCGCACAGATTGGTGAGCACGTCGAGGAGAATCGTGGGCGAAAACACCGGGCATGCCGCGGGGATGGCCTCCGCGGGCGGATCCTCCCGGACGAAGAATCTTGCCTTGGCAGCAATGCTTTTCGCTGTCGCCATGACGTTCATCGACCAGACCATCGTCGCCATCGCGTCGCCGAAGATCCAGTCGGAGCTCTCGCTGACCCACGCCGGGTCACAGTGGGTGGTGAACGCCTACCTGCTCGCGCTGGCGGCGGCCTTCGCACTGGGCGGCCGGCTGGCCGACGTCATCGGCGCGCGCCGCATGGTCTACATCGGCATCGTCGGATTCGCCGGCGCATCAGCACTGTGCGGCGCCACGCCGAAGGGCGCGCTCGCCCAGTCGTGGATCATCATCTTCCGGGTCGTCCAGGGGGTGGCGGGAGCCATCATGGTGCCTGCGGCGCTCGCAATCGTGGTAGCGATCTTCCCGATACGCGAACGTGGCCGCGCCCTTGCCGTCTTCTTCGGCGTCAGCGGCGGCCTCACCTCGGTCGGCCCGATCGCGGGCGGATACCTCACCCAATGGACCTGGCGCGCCATCTTCTGGGTCAACATCCCGATCGCCGTCATTGCGCTGGTTCTCACCGCCACGGCGCACATCCCGGCAACCCGCCTCAAGGCGCGCATCGACGTTGCCGGCGCGACGCTCGTGGCGGTCGGGATGGGCCTGTCAGTGCTGGGTTTTGAGCAGGCGCCGAGCTGGGGTTGGCGCAATGTCGGCACCTGGGCTTGCATCATCGGCGGGCTGCTCGTGCTCGTCGCCTTCGCGCGGTTCGAGGCCGGCACGCAAAGCCCGCTGATCCAGGTCAGGATCTTCCGGGATCGCGCCTTCGTCATCGACAACGCGGTCCTGCTGCTGTCGATGATCGCGTTCGTCCCGCTCTTCTTCTTCGCTGCGGTCTACTCCCAGGTCTCGCTGGGCTACAGCGCCAGCGACGCCGGGCTCTATCTGCTGGTCTTCTTCGCGGGTTTCGCCCCGGCGGCTCAGATCGGCGGACGCATGCTGGACCTGCGCGGTGCCAAACGACCGATCGTGCTGGGCTGCGCTCTTTCGACCGTCGGTTTCGTCCTGTGGGCAAGCCATCTGAGCGATCTCAGCCTGGGGTCGCAATGGGGCTACATCGTCATGGCCGGCGCCGGGATCGGCCTGTTGCTGGGCCCGGCGAGCACCGACGCGGTCAACCGGTCGTTCGGCACGTCGTACGGCGAGGTGACGGGCATTACCCAGACGGTGCGCAATTACGGTTCCGCGCTCGGCATCGCCATGCTCGGCACGCTGCTTTCGACGGTGCTGGCGAGCAGGTTGTACACATCCCTCGGCAAGCTCGGGCTCAGCCGACCCGAGATCGACGCGATCGCGCATTCGGCGGGTTCGGCGACGCCCGCTACCGGCGGCGCGTCGGTACCGGCCGCGCTCCAGGCCAAGATTTCAGACGCGATCGGCCATGGGTATGCCTCGGGGACGGCGGCAGTTCTGTACGGCATGGCCGCGGCGTTAGCGGTCGCTTTCCTGGTCGCCTTGCGCCATCCTGGCGGCCGCCCGGGCATCGCCGAAGAGGTGGATCTGGGCGACGAACAGGTTCCCGCGCCTGTCTCGCAGCCGCATCCCGCGGTGTGACGGGGCACACACCGCTTACTGCTAGCCGACTGCTTGCAATCGTTAGCACTAGGGCATAGTGTCGACAGTGCAGATCGAGAGGAGGAGCCGGTATTCATGCCTAATCTGAATGTTCCCAGCCTGAACGTCGCCGGTCTCTCCAGTTCGTCGATCAAGGAGATCTCGGTCAAAGGTCTGGGTGACTACATCCGCGAGCAGCGGCGTAGCGCGCAGATCTCGTTGCGCCAGCTGGCGCGGCAGGCCGGGGTCAGCAATCCGTACCTGAGTCAGATCGAGCGCGGATTGCGTAAGCCCTCCGCCGAGATCCTGCAGCAGATCGCCAAGGCATTGCGTATCTCCGCTGAAGCGCTCTACGTGCAGGCCGGGATTCTGGAGGAGCGCGAGGGCACCGAACTCGCGCAGGCCTTGCTGTACGACCCGCACCTGACCGAACGCCAGAAGCAGGTGCTGATCGAGATCTACGACTCCTTCCGCAAGGAGAACGAGTCACGCACCGCGGCTGAGGCGGCCGGCGAGATGGCGGCCGCCGAGGGGGTCGACATCGCCGTCTCCGACAAGCCGGTGCTGTCGATGGTCGAGCCGGCACCATCCCCCGCCCACCGGGCGCCGCGCCGTGGCGCCAAGCCAGCCTCGGGCTGATCCCGAGGGCGGCTCAGCCGCACAGATAGCAGTCCGCCGCCCCCGCGACGCGCCTAGGCGGCGGTGATACGTCCCTTTCATCCAGGTAATCAGGAGGTTCATGATGGCTACCGCCAAATCCACCACTACACGCACCCGCTCCACCGCCACGGCATCCGCCAAGGCCAGGACCAAGCCCGCGGCCGTTGACGCCACCGCCGTGATCGACCTCGACCGGGTCCGCAAGCCGTTCTACGCGTACGTCGGCGTTGCCGACCTCGCCGTCGAGAAGCTGCGCGCGCTCCCGGAGGTCTACACCCAGGGCTTCAACACCGCCCAGGCGCAGGTCAGCCATGCCCGCGGCTCGGTCAAGGGGCTTCCGGAAAGCGTCCGTGAGCAGTTCCAGACCCTCCCGTCCAAGGCCCGCGGCACGTACGCCGACCTCGTCAAGCGCGGTGAGAAGCTGGTCACGACCGTGCGCAACAACCCCAACACCAAGGCCGCCGTACGCCAGGCGAAGACCGCTCGCACCCAGGCCAAGGGTGCTGCGACCTCCGTCCGTCGCTCGGTGAGCTCGGTCGAGAAGGCCGCGGAGGCCGCGGCCGCCGAGGTCGGCTGACGCTCGGCTGACGGCTGGTGAAGGCCAGCCGCCGCAAGCAAGGCTCCCGGGACTGACTACGGTCCCGGGAGCCTGTTGTTGTTGCGGCGCAAGGCATAGCGAACGTTCGGGAGGCCACCGATGCGTATCGAACTCGTCCTCGGGGACATCGCGATGGAGGCGACCGATGCCGTCGTCAATGCGGCGAATTCCGGGCTGATGGGCGGCGGCGGGGTCGACGGCGCGCTGCTGCGAGCCGGCGGTGCCGCCCAACGAGAGGGGCGCCGGCGGTTGCGTGATCGCATCGGGCGGCTGGCGACGGGTTCCGCGGCGGCCAGTGAGCCCGGAGACCTGCGCGCGCGGCACCTCATCCACGTCGTCGGTCCGGTGTACGGCAGCGGCAGCGGCGAGCAGTTGCGGTCGTGCTACACCGGCGCGCTCGCGGTCGCCGACGAGCTGGGAGCGCGCAGCGTAGCGTTCCCAGCCGTCAGCACGGGCGTTTACGGGTGGCCGCTCGAGGACGCCGCCCGCATCGCCACCGACGCCGTCAGGACCGCGCAGACGAACGTCGAGCACGTGCGATTCGTGCTCTTCAGCCAGCACGCGCTCGACGCGTTCAGGGCAGCGCAGGCGGCCAGCGAACGGTGATCTCCCCGAGCCGCCAGCGGTCGCGGCGGCCGATCACCGGCCAGCCTTGCGATCGCGTGGCTTCGACCGTCGCCATCCAGCGCTGACGCGCGCCGAAGACGCCGACGCCCGCTGCCGCGGCCCAGCTCTCATCCAGGGTCTTCAGCAAGGCGTGTACCGGCTCGCCCGGCACGTTGCGCGCGATGAGTGCCTTGGGTAGTCGCTCGGCGAGCTCGGACGGCCGCTCCAGGCTCGCCAGCTGAGCCGCGAGCGTGAGGGACACCGGCTGCCCGTGCTCGACCAGCAGCCAGCACGCCCGGCGGCCGATCTCGTCACAGGTGCCGTCAATGACCGCAGCCCCGGTGGAGCACATCGCCGACCAGGCGGCAGCCACAGCACTTTCGTCGTACTGGCGCAGCACGTTCATCGCGCGAACCACCGCGGGAGAGGTCCCGGCCAGCTCGAATCCGCCCCGCGCGAAACGTAGCCGGTCCGGCTCGGCGGCGGTTTGGGCGGCCGCGACCCGCTCGGGGTCGATCTCCAGTCCGAGGACCTGCACCGCCGGAAAGCGATGCTGGAGCCGTCCCGCCAGCTCGACGGTGGTCACCGGCGCCGCCCCGAAACCGAGGTCGACCACGAGCGGTGCCGGCTGGCCGGACCCGGGCCGCAGCCGCGACGCGAGGGCCCACACCAGCCAGCGATCCACCCGCCGCAGCCGGTTGGGCGCGGTCGTTCCGCGGGTAGGGATGCCGAGGGCTCGGGCCCGGCCGGCGGCCAATCGCACCGTGCGGGAAGTAACCGGCACCCCTGCGAGGTTAGGCCTGCTGGCAGAATCCATCTGAGCCTTCGGCGCGAGCCGTGGGGACCGAGTGCTGCGGAGGTGTTCCCCGGTGGCAGTGCGCCGCACCGCGCGCGGGAATCTCTCCCACTTGCCCGGCCGGTCCGGCTCACCGTCCCTGACGGGCCTGCAGCGTGTCGCGATGCTGTCGGTGCACACCTCGCCGCTCGACCAGCCGGGCACCGGCGATGCCGGGGGCATGAACGTCTACATCGTCGAGCTGTCCCGCCAGTTGGCCACCCGCGGGGTCGAGGTGGAGATCTTCACGAGGGCGACCAGTAGCGACCTGCCGCCGATGGTGCCGCTCGCACCCGGGGTCCTCGTGCGTCACATCACCGCCGGCCCGTACGAGGGGCTGCGCAAGGACGACCTGCCCGCTCAGCTGTGCGCCTTTACCGCTGGCCTGATGCGGGTCGAGGCGGCCCACGAGCCGGGCCACTACGACGCGGTGCACTCGCACTACTGGCTTTCCGGGCAGGTGGGCTGGGTGGCCGCGGAGCGCTGGGCGGTCCCGCTCGTGCACACGGCGCACACGCTGGCGAAGGTGAAGAACGCGGCCCTGGCCGAGGGTGACGCGCCGGAACCGGCCGCGCGGGTGATCGGCGAGCAGCAGGTGGTCGACGCGTCCACCCGGCTCATCGCGAACACCCCCGCCGAGGCAGCCCAGCTCGCCGAGCTGTACGACGCCGTGCCGGACAGCATCGACGTGGTCGCTCCGGGCGTCGATCTCGAGGTCTTCCGGCCGGGCGAGGCGTCGACGGCGCGCACCCGGCTCGGGGTGCCCCCTCATGCGGCGGTCCTGCTGTTCGTCGGGCGCCTGCAACCGCTGAAGGCGCCCGACGTGCTGCTGCGGTCCGCCGCCGAGCTGCTGGCGCGCGATCCCTCGCTGCGCGAGCGTCTCGTCGTTGCCATCGTCGGCGGTCCCAGCGGCTCCGGACTCGACCACCCGCAGGCCCTGCAGGAGCTGGCCATTTCCCTCGGCATCGCCGACGTCGTTCGCTTCGAGCCTCCCGCACCCCAGCAGCGGCTCGCCGACTGGTATCGCGCCGCTACCGCCGTCGTCGTCCCCAGCCACAACGAGAGCTTCGGGCTTGTCGCCCTCGAGGCCCAGGCGTGCGGGACTCCCGTCATCGCCGCCGCCGTCGGCGGCCTGCGAACGGCCGTCCACGATGGCATCAGCGGCCTGCTCGTCGACGGCCACGACCCGGCTGATTACGCCACCGCTGCCGGACGTCTCATCGCCGCCCCCGCCTACCGGGCCCGCCTTTCGTCGGGCGCCGTCGCTCACGCCGGGGCGTTCGGATGGGCGGCAACCGCGGGCGGTGTGTTGGACTCTTACCTGGCGGCGGTCACCGAGACCGACGCCGCCTTGCTGGCCGCACTGGCCTAGGACGCCTTCCGGCAACGGGGCACGAGCGACACGAGCGACACGAGCGACAGGGGTGTAACCGACTGTGCCCAGTGCGTTGACCACCGAGGATCGCTTGCGTCTGGCCCGGGTGATCGAGGAAACGCTCAAGGATCTGGAGCTCACCTACGAGCACCCGTCGGACGGCGCCTTCCTGGTGACGCTGCCCGGCGAGCACAAGCTCACCACCATGGTCTGGCTGGTGGTGCAGGACTTCAGCTTGCTCGTCGAGGCGTTCTTCATGCGCAAGCCCGAGGACGACCCGGCGGCGGTGCATGCGTGGATGCTCTCCCGCAATGCCCACATGTACGGGCTCGCGTTCTCCATTGACCAGCTCGGCGATGTCTACCTGGTTGGCCGGCTGCCCCTGTGCGCGGTCGAGCCGGACGAGATCGATCGCCTGCTCGGCTGCATGCTGCGCTACTCCGACGACGGGTTCGACACGGCCGTCGCGCTGGGCTACGAGTCGTCGATCCGCCGGGAGTGGGCGTGGCGGGTCAAGCGCGGCGAGAGCACCGCCAACCTGCAGGCCTTCGCCCAGTTTGCGGAGGAACCAAAAGTTTGAGGAAACGCACGCGAAAGGGCCGCGAAAACGTGCGTTTCCGCAAATTTTCGGCGGCTCCGCGCTGACAAGGGAGAATGGGCGCCATGGCGACCCTTCTCCTGCTCCGTCACGGCCAGAGCGAGTGGAACCGTAGCAACCAGTTCACCGGCTGGGTCGACGTCGAGCTCTCCGAGCGCGGGGTCGAGGAAGCTCGCCGCGGCGGCGCGCTGCTGCGAGAGCAGGGCGTGCTTCCCGACGTGCTGCACACCAGCCTGCTCTCGCGGGCGATTCGCACGGCGACCTTGGCGCTCGAGGAGTGCGGACGGCAGTGGCTTCCGGTGCGCCGGTCATGGCGGCTGAACGAGCGCCACTACGGGGCGCTGCAGGGGCTCGACAAGGCCGCCACCAAAGAGAAGTTCGGCGAGGAGCAGTTCATGCTCTATCGCCGCTCCTACGACACCCCGCCGCCGGCTATCGAGGACGGTCAGCCCAGCGGGGTCGACGAGCGCTACGCCGATCTCGCCCCTGACGTGATCCCGCGTACCGAATGCCTGAAGGACGTGCTCGAGCGCATGCTTCCGTACTGGTATGACGGCATCGTTCCGGACCTGATGGCCGGCCGCACGACGCTCGTGGTGGCGCACGGCAACTCGCTGCGCGCGTTGGTCAAGCACCTCGACGGGATCAGCGACGACGACATCGCCGGGCTGAACATCCCGACCGGGATTCCCCTGCGCTACGAGCTGGATTCAGCCCTGCGCGTCGTGGAGTCGGCGTACCTGGACCCGCAGGCGGCCGCCGAAGGGTCGGCCGCCGTCGCGGCGCAGGGCTCGCACTAGAGCCGGCGGCGGATCAGGCTTCGGTGAGCGGCAGCAGTATCACGGGGCCACCGCTGGCCATGCGGGCGTCGCAGTGCTCGCGCAGGACGTCGTAAGCGGCGTTGCCGATCAGCTCTCGCAGCTCTGATTCGTACGTCGCGACGACCGGCTCGCGTCCTGCCGCATGGGCGGTCGCCGACGAGGAGCACCACCACGAGAGGTCGGCGCCGCCCTCGCCCCACGAGCTGCGGGCAAACTCGCTGACCGTGGTGCGGCCCTGACCGTCGCCGAGGTCCTCCCATTCCCGGTGCACCGGCACCTGCCAGCAGACCTCCGGCTTGGTGGCCATGAAGTGGTGGCCGTCGCGGGCGGCGAGGTGGTGCAGCGCGCAGCCGTACGTGTCACCGGGCGTGCGGTTGAAGAAGACGCAGACGTCGTCGACGACGGCCGTCTTGCGCGCCGGCTCCCCGTCGAGCTCGTCGTTGATCGCGATCTTCTTGGTGCCGTGACGTTCCCAGAGGTCGGGGGTCAGCTGCTTCGCCGCGGCCTTGACCCGCTTTTCGTCGGCGGCGTCGACGAAATACGCACCGTGGGTGCAGCAGGCGTCCTCGGGATGGTCCGCGTTGACACCGGGGCAGCCGCGACCGAAGATGCACGTCCAGGTGGACAGCAGCCACGTCAGGTCGGCCCGGATCTCGTGCTCCGGGTCGTCGGGATCGGGGAACGTCAGCCACTCGCGCGGGCTGCCAGGCGCCGGTCGGGTCACGTGCGCGACCGTACCTGCCCGGCTCGCCGACGCGCCGGTTTCGCCGCAGGGAGCACCTGCCGGGTTCCCGCGCATACGCTGACTCCCCGTGCGCCTCGGAGTCTTGGACGTGGGCTCCAACACCGTCCACTTGCTCGTGGTCGACGCCCATCCGGGCGCGGCCCCGCTTCCGGCAGCGAGCGTCAAGTCGTCGCTGGGGCTTGCCGAACTCGTGCTGGCCGACGGCACCCTCGGCGCCGACGGGGCGGCGCGCCTGTGCGAGACGGTGGAGAACGCCCGTAAGGAGGCCGACGAGCTCGGCGTCGAGGAACTGCTGGCCTTCGCGACGTCAGCGGTGCGGGACGCGCGCGACAGCGATGCGGTGCTCGCGGAGGTACGCCGGCGCACCGGGGTCGATCTGCAGGTGCTGAGCGGGGTCGACGAGGCCAAGCTGACGTTCCTAGCGGTACGCCGGTGGTTCGGCTGGAGCGCCGGCCGGTTGCTGGCGCTGGACATCGGCGGCGGCTCGTTCGAAGTGGCGGCCGGCGAGGACGAGGACCCGGATGTGGCGGCGTCGCTGCCGCTCGGCGCCAGCCGGCTGACGCGTGACTGGCTGCGCAACGACCCCCCGAAGCGCAGCGAGATGGCGGCCCTGCGCAAGTACGCGAAGGCTCAGCTGGCTCCGCTCGTCAAGGACCTGTACGAGCTCGGCGAGCCGACGCGCGTCGTGGCCACCAGCAAGTCGTTTCGCTCACTCGCCCGGATCGCCGGTGCCGCCCCCTACAGCAAGGGGCAGTACGTGAGCCGCTCGCTCACAGCGTCGGACCTCGATGCGGTCGCCGCGCGCCTGTCGAAACTTCCCGCGGCGGAACGCTCGTCGCTGCCGGGTGTTTCGCCGAGCCGCGCCCAGCAGTTGCTGGCGGCCGCGCTCGTCGCGGCCGAAGCCATGGACCTGCTCGGCGTCACCCAGGTCGAGATCTGTCCCTGGGCGCTTCGCGAAGGGCTGATCCTTCGCAAGCTGGATCATCTGCCTGCCGAATAGGCTGTAGCGGTGAGCGGCGACGGCGTCATCGCCCGGGTACCCTCGGCGAAGGTGGCGCTGTCCACCGCGTCGACGTATCCCGAGTCGACCGCGAGCGCGTTCGAGATCGCTTCCCGGCTGGGCTACGACGGGGTCGAGGTCATGGTCTGGACCGACCCGGTCAGCCAGGACATCGATGCCCTGCGGCGGCTGTCGGACTATCACCAGATCCCGATCCTGGCCATCCACTCGCCTTGCCTGATCATCACCCAGCGGGTCTGGGGCACTGATCCGTGGGGCAAGTTGCAGAAGGCCAGGACGGCGGCGGAGAAGCTCGGCGCCTCCACGGTCGTCGTGCACCCGCCCTTTCGCTGGCAGCGTGATTACGCGCGCGAGTTCATCTCCGGCATCGCCACCATGGCTGGCGAGACTGACGTGCATTTCGCCGTGGAGAACATGTTTCCGCTGCGCGCCCGGGGACGCACGGTCGTGCCGTACTCGCCGGACTACACGCCGGTCGACCAGGACTTCAGCCACGTGACGCTCGACCTGTCGCACACTGCCGTCTCGCAGTCCGATGCGCTGGCGATGGCCACCACGCTCGGCGACCGGCTGGCTCACGTCCACATGGCCGACGGCACCGGCACTCCCAAGGATGAGCATCTCGTTCCCGGTCGCGGCACCCAGCCTTGCGCCGAGCTGCTGGAGCGCCTCGCCGAGAACGGTTACAGCGGCCTCGTGGTCGTGGAGGTGAACACCCGCAAGGCCGAGTCACGCGCCGACCGCGAAGCCGATCTGGCTGAAGCGCTCGCGTTCACCCGGCTGAACATGGCGGCGCCGGCGGATATCGCCGACGTGCGTCGCCGGGCCTGACGGCACGCGGCGGAGGAGTCTGCGCGGTGCCCTCGCTCTTCGACCCGCTGGTGGATTTCTACGACGCGGCCCGGCCCGAGTATCCGGACGCCCACTTCGACGCTCTTGCCGCGCTCACGAGGCCGCTGGACGGTGCCCGGGTGGCGGAGGTGGGTGCCGGCACCGGGATCGCGACCCGCGCGCTGCGCCGGCGGGGAGCGGTGGTGCTTCCCATCGACCACGGCGCGGCGATGCTGCGGCGCCTGCAGGACCGGGCCGCTCAATCGCCGCCAGCGTTCCCGACGGCGGTGCAGGGTGACGCCCATCGGCTTCCGGTGCGCTCCGGCTGGGCGGATCTCGTCTGCTACGCCCAGGCCTGGCACTGGACCGACCCGGAGCGTGCCTGCGCCGAGGCGGCCCGGGTGCTGCGCCCCGGCGGCGCGCTGGCGGTCTGGTGGAACCTGGTGCAGCCGGGCGGCCTGGATTGGCTGGAGCGCCAGCACAGCCGCGTCGAGCGGGCGAACCCGGGGTGGGGCCGGGGCCAGCATCACAACCGGCCCTGGGCCCGGGAGTTCGAGTCCTTCGGATGGTCGGTCCAGCCGGCCAGTAGCCCGTGGACACGGGTCTTGCCGCTGGACGAGTATCTGCTGTGGATGCGCTCGAAGTCCTACGTGGCCGCGATCGGGGACAACCAGGGCGCCGCGGCGCTGGAGGAGTTCATGGCCGCCGAGCGTGCTTCGCTGCTGCAGGCGTTTCCGGACGGCCGGATCGTCGAGCCTTTTGTCACCGAGCTGTATGTCGTTCGTCCGCCCGCGGCGCTAGAAGTCGGGAGAGACTGATCGCATGCGTATCGCCATTCTCGGAGCCGGCAAGATCGGCGAGGCGCTGCTGTCGGGTTTGCTGCGCGGTGGCCGGCCGGCCGAGCAGCTGTGCTTCGCCGAGCAGTACGCGCCGCGGGCCGCCGAACTGACCGCGCGCTACGGCGTCACGGCGGTGTCCAGCCTGGCGGCCGCCGAGACGGCGGACGTGGTGGTGATCGCGGTGAAGCCGCCCGACGTGGGCGCGTTGGCGTTCGAGATCGCTCCTGCGCTGCGCCCCGAGACGCTCGTGGTGAGCGTGGCCGCGGGGATATCGGCAGCTTTCGTCGAAGGGCACCTGCCGAGTGGCAGCCGGGTCGTGCGGGTCATGCCCAACACGCCGATGCTGGTGGGCGAGGGGATGTCGGTGATCGCCGCCGGCTCGCACGCGGGAGCTGCCGACCTGGCGCGCGCACAGGAGCTGCTCGGGGCCGTCGGCACGGTGGTGCAGCTCCCGGAGTCGCAGCTTGACGCGGTGACGGCGCTGTCGGGAAGCGGCCCGGCATACGTGTTCCTGCTCGCCGAAGCGATGATCGACGCTGGCGTGCTCATCGGCCTGACCCGTCCCGTCGCCACCCAGCTGGCGGTCCAGACCGTCCTTGGCTCCGCGGTCATGCTGCGCGACAGCGGGGATTCCGCGGCGCAGCTGCGCGAGGCGGTGACCTCTCCGGGTGGGACGACGGCAGCGGCCCTGCGGCGGTTGGAGGACCGCGGTTTGCGCGCCGCCCTCGCTGACGCGCTCGAAGCCGCGCGCGACCGGTCCCGTGAGATGGCAGGCGGTGCGTGATGGCGGACAACGTGGCCCGTCCAGCGACGGTGGAGATCGTCTGGGACGAGCAGCTCACCGCCTACGACCACGGGGAAGGGCATCCGCTGCGCCCGGTACGGCTCGACCTGACCATGGCTCTCGCCCGCCAGATCGGGGTGTTCGAACGGCCCGGGATCAGCTTCCGGCCGCCCGTCACGGCCAGCGACGAGCTGCTCGGTCTGGTGCACGACCCGTTGTACGTGGGCTACGTGCGCCGCATGGTGCCGGAGCAGATCGTGAACGCCGCCGGCCGCCACTTCGGCTTCGGGAGCGCCGATAATCCGGTCTTCTATCGCATGCACGAGGCTTCAGCTCTCGTCAGCGGGGCGTCGATGACGGCGGCGGAGGCCGTCTGGCAGGGGCGCGCCGAGCGGGCCGTCAACCTCTCTGGGGGCCTGCACCATGCGATGCGCGATCACGCGAGCGGCTTCTGCGTGTATGACGACCCCGCCGTGGCGATCGCGTGGCTGCTTTCCGCCGGGGCCGCGCGCGTCGCGTATGTCGACGTCGACGTTCACCATGGGGACGGGGTTCAGGCCGCGTTCTACGCTGACCCTCGCGTCCTGACGATCAGCTTGCATGAGAGTGGCCGGACCCTCTTTCCCGGCACCGGATTCGCCTCCGAAGTCGGCAGCGGTGAGGGAGCCGGCTATTCGGTCAACGTCGCCCTTCCGGCCGGTACCGGCGACTCGGGATGGCTGCGGGCGTTCGAAGCGGTCGTACCGCCGGTGCTGGGCGCCTATCGGCCGCAGATCCTGGTGACCCAGCACGGCTGTGACACCCACTGGCTCGATCCGCTGGCCCACCTGACCTGCTCGGTCGATGGGCAGCGCACGGCCTACCGGCGGCTGGCGGAGCTCGCCGGGAGCTGTGCCGGGGGCAAGTGGGTGGCGCTCGGTGGGGGCGGCTATGAGGTCGGTCGGGTCGTGCCGCGGGCGTGGACCCACTTGCTGGCGGAGCTGACCGGTGCGCAGGTGAACGGAGTCACGCCGGCCGACTGGCAGGAGGAGGTCATCCGGCGCGTCGGCGGGCCTGCGCCCGGCAACCTCACCGATCTCGAGGACGCGGGAGACACACCTGCGGTGCACGGCGCGCCCTGGGAGGGTTCCACCGGCACCGCGCTCGACGAGTCGATCGACGCCACCCGCCGCGCCGTCTTCCCCTTCCACGGCTTGGTCCCGTGACCGGATCCGGCGAGCGGGCTGCCTCCGAAGTCGCTGGCGGCCAAGCTGACCTGCGGCGACGAGTAGGCTCGCAACCAGGCTGGTCGCAAACGAAGGGTCACACGTGGGTTCCGTAATCAAGAAGCGTCGCAAGCGGATGGCGAAGAAGAAGCATCGCAAGCTGCTGAAGAAGACCCGCGTTCAGCGTCGCAACAAGAAGTAGCTGACTCCCGGAGCCGGGAGAAGGGGACCGATGGCTCGCCGCGTACTCATTACTGGGGTGGCCCGCCACCTTGGCGGGCGGCTGGCGCAGATCCTCGCGGCATCTCCGGATGTCGAGGTCGTCGTGGGCGTGGATACGACCGCGCCGCGGGCTGATCTCGGTCACACCGAGTTCGTCCGGGCCGACATCCGCAATCCGATCATCGCCAAGGTGCTCAGCACCGAGCGCATCGACACGGTCGTGCACATGAACCTCATCGCGACCCCCGAGCGCGCCGGCGGGCGTACGGCGATGAAAGAGATCAACGTCATCGGCACGATGCAGCTGCTGGCGGCGTGCCAGAAGGCGCCGCTGGTACGCCGGCTGATCGTGAAGTCGTCGACCGCGATCTACGGGTCGTCGTCGCGCGATCCCGCGCTGTTCACGGAGGAATCGCCGTCGCGCGGGGGCGCGTCGGGGTTCGCCAAGGACGCGGTCGAGGTCGAGGGTTACGTGCGCGGGTTCGGCCGCCGCCGTCCGGATGTGGCGGTCAGCGTGCTGCGTTTCACGAACTTCATCGGCCCGCACCTCGACAGCTCGCTCACGCGTTACCTCTCGCTGCCGGTGGTGCCGACGGTTCTTGGCTACGACCCGCGCATCCAGCTCTGCCACGAGGACGACGCGCTGGAGGTGCTGCGGATCGCCGCTTTGACCGACCGGTCGGGCATCGTCAACGTGGGCGGCGAGGGCCAGGTCCTGCTCTCCCAAGCCATCCGGCGAGCTGGCCGGCTTTGGGTGGCGGTGCCGCCGCCGGCTGTCACGATCACCGGCGACCTGCTGCGCCGGGTCAAGCTGGTCGACGTCTCGCCCGAGCAGATCCGCTTCCTCGAGCACGGTCGCGTGGCCGACGTCAGCCGGCTGCGTGAGGTTTTCGGCTACCAGCCGCGCTACACCACGCTGGAGGCGTTCGATGACTGGGTGGCGTCGGCCGGGCTCCGGATCATCGACCCGGACGCGGTGGCCCTCGCCGAGCGGACCGCCTTCCGCCTGCTACGGCGTGGGCATGCACAGTTCGAGCGGGTGATGGCGCATGTCTGAGGCCCGCATCATCCCCATCGCCGGCGCGGGAGGTCGTTCCAGCCGGCGTGGCCCGGTCGACGGCGAGACCGCTCCGGCTCCGCTCGCGGGCGAGCCCCGCGCTGAGACCGAGTGGGAGACCAAGCTGGCGGGGGCGCTGGCGTTCCTGCGCCGCCGCATCACCGGGGACTACGAGGTCGATGACTTCGGCTTCGACCCTGACCTCAGCGACCACGTGCTCGCGGCGCCCTTCCGGCCGCTCTACAACAAATGGTTCCGGGTCGAGATGCGCGGCCTGGAGAACGTTCCCGATGAGGGGAGCGCGCTGGTCGTCGGTAACCACTCGGGCACGCTGCCGCTCGACGCCCTCATGACCTCGCTCGGGCTGCTGGATCATCACCCGGCCCACCGCCATCTGCGGCTGCTGGCGGCCGACCTGGTGTTCGCGACGCCGTTCCTCGCCCCGCTGGCCCGCAAGGCCGGAAACACCCTGGCGTGCAACGAGGATGCCGAGCGCCTGCTCAACACCGGCGAGCTGGTGGGCGTCTTCCCGGAGGGTTTCAAGGGCATCGGCAAGCCCTTCAGCGAGCGCTACAAGCTGCAGCGCTTCGGCCGCGGCGGGTTCGTCTCGGCGGCGCTTCGCACCGGCGCCCCGATCGTGCCGGTCTCGATCGTCGGCGCCGAGGAGATCTATCCCATGATCGCCAACGTCAAGTCGCTCGCCCGCGCCCTCGGCCTCCCGTACCTCCCGGTGACCCCGCTGTTCCCGGCGCTCGGGCCGCTCGGTCTGGTCCCGCTGCCGTCGAAGTGGATCATTGAATTCGGCGAGCCGCTCGACACCGCGCGCCTCGGCCCGGCCGCCGCCGACGATCCGATGCTGGTCTTCGACCTGACCGATCAGGTCCGCGAGACGATCCAGCAGAACCTCTACCAGCTGCTGATGTCGCGCCGCTCGGTGTTCTTCTGATCCCCAGTCGCGCTCGGCGGCGCGCGAAAACTGGGTGATGTGCGCTACCAGCGGTGGTTGGGGTCGATTACCCAGTCTTGCGCGGCAGGGTCAGCGGGAGAGGCGTTTGAGCCGGGACGCGACCGACCCGCTACGCGTAGCGGCGAACACCATGTCGGCGGTGGAGCGGCCACCTTGCGGCCACCGGATCGTCACCGGAAGCGGATCGCCCCAGCCGGCGACGGTGCGCTTGAGCTGCTGGGGGTAGCTGTGGCCGGCGTAACGGCGGCGCAGGGCGACACCCGCGACGACCCCGCCCGCCACCGCACCGATTCCCGCTGCCGTCGGGACACCGACCCGCGCGGCCTTGCGGGCGGTACGGAAGTCGCGGATCTCCCACCCGTGCTCCCGGGCTGCCTTCTTCAGGTCGGGATCGGGATTGACGGCGACGGCGTGGCCAGTGGTCGAGAGCATCGGGACGTCGTTGATCGAATCGCTGTAGGCCGTGCATCGCGACAGGTCCAGGCCCTCCCGCTCGGCGAGCGCGCGTACCGCCTCCGCCTTCGCCGGACCGTGCAGCGGGACGCCGATGAGGCGACCGGTGTAGCGGCCGTCCTCGGTCTCGGCGACGGTGCCGAGAGCGCCGGTGAGCCCGAGCCGGCGGGCGATGATGGACGCGAGTTCGACCGGGGTGGCCGTGACCAGCCAGACCCGCTGACCGGCGTCCAGATGCTGCTGAGCCAGGGCGCGCGTCGGGGCCCAGATCCGCTCAGCCATCAGCTCGTCGTAGATCTCCTCACCGAGCCGCACGATCTCCTCGATCTCACGGCCCGCGACGAATGCCAGCGCGGCCTCCCGCGCGTCGGCCATACCCTCCGGGCTCTCCTGGCCGCCCACCCGGAACGTGATCTGCTTCCACGCGAAGCGGGCGAGGTCGCGGCTGTGAAAGAAGCCACGGGACGCCAGCCCGCGGGCGAAATGGAAGATCGAGGCGCCCATCATCATGGTGTTGTCGACGTCGAAGAACGCGGCGGCGGTCTCGTCCGGCGGCACTGCCAGCGCGGCTTCGACCTCGGCGGCTGCTGCTGCGGCGGCGCCCGCCACGATTGCGGGCTCGCGCGCGTCACCCTTGCGTAGCAGTGGCGCCATGGTGGTGCGGACCTCCCCGTGCCGCGCTGCGCGGTAGCTGCCGTCGCCTCAGGGTAACCGGGAGTCCAGCGGAAGCGGGCTTGCCGGCAAGTCGGCTGCGCGGCGATCAGCCCTGGCGTTGCTGGCTGCGCGTTGTCGCTGCCGTGTCGGACAGTAGATTTTTGCGAGGCGGGGGCGCTGAATGTTCCTACCGACGACACGGTGTCACTCGCTGTGACGGATTTTGGGGAGTTGGCGACGCGTGAGCGATCTGGCCGATCCCGCCGAGGGCGGGGATCAGGCGTCGAACGTCGCCGACCTCGTCCGCGCAGCCGCCCGTAGCCGCGGCGAGCATGCCGCCCTGGTGGGTGCGCACGGAAGCACGTCGTGGGCCGAGCTCGACGCTGACGTCGATCGCATGGCGGCGGCCCTGGTCGGGGTGGGCCTGGTCGCGGGCGATCGCGTCGCCGTGGTGCTGGGCAACGTCGTCGAGTTCGCGGTCACGTACTACGGCGCGCTACGGGCCGGCCTCGTCGTGGTGCCGATCAATCCCGCCTACACCGCCCGCGAGATGGCCCACCTCCTCAGTGACAGTGGCGCGCGACTGGCCGTCGTGGCCGCTCCCTACCTGGCGGCACTTCACGAGGCGCGCGCGTCCTGTCCCGCGTTGGAGATCGTGGTGGCCGTCGGCGGCGAACCGGTGGACGGCGTCCTGAATTTCGCGGATCTGCTGGCGCACGCTCCGGCGGGCACCGAAGCCGCCGTGCCGTCGCATGGTGCGGGTGAGGACCTGGCGGTGCTGCTCTACACGTCGGGCACCACCGGCGCGCCCAAGGGCGCCATGCTCACCCACCGGGCGATGCTCGCGGACCTGCGCCATGTCGGAGCGATCCACCCGCCGGTGGTCGCGGCCGACGATGTCGTGCTGCTCGTCCTCCCGCTCTTTCACGTCTTCGGGCTCAACAGCGGGCTGGGGATGGTGGCCGCGGCGGGCGCCACCGGGGTCCTCGTGGAGCGCTTCGATCCCAGTCAGACGCTCGAGGTCATGATGCGGCGTGGGGTGTCCGTCGTGCTCGGCGCGCCGCCGGTCTACGTCGCCTGGTCGATGCTGGAGCAGGTCAGCGACGCGTTCGCCGGCCTGCGCCTGGCGGTATCCGGGGCGGCGCCGCTCGCCCCCGAGGTCGTCCGGCGGCTGCTCGACCTCACCGGGCGTCACATCTTCGAGGGATACGGGCTGACCGAGGCCGCTCCGACGGTGACGAGCACGCTCATGAGCGAGGTGCCCAGACCCGGCTCGGTGGGCCGGCCGGTGCCGGGCGTCGAGGTACGTCTCGTGGACGCGTCGGGCGCGGTGGTCGAGGCCGACGACCCGGGCGAGATCGCGATCCGGGGCGACAACCTGTTCAGCGGCTACTGGCCGGACGGCCGGGACGGGCCCGACGAGCAGGGCTGGTGGCGTACCGCTGATCTCGCCATCGAGCTCGACGGCGGCGATCTGCAGCTCGTCGACCGGCGGCCCGAGCTGATCCTGGTGAGCGGCTTCAACGTCTACCCGCGCGAGGTGGAGGACGTCCTGCTGACCCACCCCCACATCGAAGAAGCGGCGGTCTTCGGTATCCCGCACCCGTACACCGGTGACGCCGTCAAGGCGCTGATCGTCGTCCGCCCCGGCGCCGTGCTGTCCGTCGACGACGTGATCGCCCATGCCAGCCGCTCGCTCGCCCGCTTCAAGAGCCCGACGGCGGTGGAGTTCGTCCCGGCCCTGCCGCACACCAGCGCCGGCCCGATGGGGAAGGTGGCCAAGGCCCGGCTGCGCGAGATGGGCCTGCCTGATCCGACCGGCGACCCGGCGGATGAGACGTCCCCGTCGCAGGGCAGCTGAGCCATGCCGGATCCACGGCTCATCCTGCTCGGCCGGACCGGATGTCACCTTTGCGATGACGCCCGCACCGTGGTCGCGGCGGTGGCGGACGAGCTCGGGGTGGGCTGGGTGGAGCGCGATGTCGATGCCGAGGCGGCGCTGGCCGACGAGTACGGCGACCGCGTGCCGGTGGTGCTGCTCGACGGTGCCGAGCATTCGTACTGGAGAGTGGACGAGGGTCGGCTGCGGGCCGCGCTCGCCGGCGAGCGGCGGTGGTAGGCGGCAGCCGGCGGGCTATTTGTGAAAGCGTTCACGAGCTCTTAGAGTGAGAGCGTCGTCAGGGGCCGACAGGCTCTCGTTTGGGGCCGAGGAGCTGCATTGGTGCAGGCCAGCGTCCCGGTGCACCGGCTGCGCGCCGATCGGGCTGATCGTCGCGGGATCCCCGAAGCCACCGTCGCACGCCTTCCGCTCTATCTGCGCGTCCTGATCGACCTCGCTGACAGCGGCGTCACGTGCGTCTCCTCCGAAGACCTCGCGGCCGGTGCCGGGGTCACGAGCGCCAAGGTCCGCAAGGACCTCAGTCAGCTCGGCTCGTACGGCACGCGGGGCGTCGGCTACGAGGTCGACTGTCTGTGCGAGGAGATCAGCCGCGAGCTCGGGGTCACCCAGCATCGGGCGGTGGCGATCGTCGGCGTCGGCAATCTTGGCCATGCTCTCGCCGGCTACGGCGGGTTCACCGCGCGCGGGTTTCGCATCGCCGGGCTCTTCGACGCAGACCCGCAGCGTTCGGGCGAGCTCGTCGCGGGCCAGCGGGTGCGCCCGATGGACGATCTCGAGCAGGTCGTCGCGAACGAGCAGGTCAGCATCGGTGTGATCGCGACCCCGGCCTGCGCCGCTCAGCAGGTATGCGACCGGTTGGTCGGCTGCGGGGTGACGAGCGTGCTGAACTTCGCCTCCACCGTGCTCGCCGTCCCCGCCGGGGTCGACGTCCGCAAGGTCGACCTCGCCGTCGAGCTGCAGATCCTGTCGTTTCACGAGACCCGCAAATCGCGAGCCGCCATGACAGGTGCGGCGGCCGTCTCATGAGCCTGCTGGCCATCGGCCTCAACCACCGCAGCGCGTCCCCGGAGCTGCTCGAACGTGCGGCGGTGACGCCCGAAGACGTGGCCAAGGTGCTGCACGACCTGCTCGCCGGCGAGCACATCACCGAGGCCGTCCTGCTCACCACGTGCAACCGGGTCGAGGTCTACGCCGAGACGGCCACCTTCCACGGCGGCGTCACCGAGGTCGGCGAGGTCCTGGCGCGCTCCGCCGGGCTGCCGTTCGAGGAGCTGCACCGCAGCCTGTACGTCCACCACGAGGCCCGGGCCGTCCAGCACCTGTTCTCCGTCTCCTGCGGGCTGGACTCCATGCTGGTCGGTGAGGCGCAGATCCTCGGGCAGGTGCGGCAGGCGTACAAGATCGCGCGCGAGGAGGCCAGCGCCGGCCGCGGGCTCTCGGAGCTGATGCGCGAGGCGCTGCGGGTCGGCAAGCGCGCGCACACCGAGACGGGTATCGACACCGCGGCGGCCTCGCTCGTCGGGGTGGGCCTCCTGGTCGCCGGTGACGCCCTGCCCGCCGCGCTCGATCCGGCGGCCGGCCGCCTCGGCGGCACTCGCGTGGTGCTCGTCGGCGCCGGGTCGACCGGGGCGCTCGCGGGCAGCCTGCTGCGTCGCGCCGGGGTCGGGCAGATCGTCATCGCCAACCGCTCCCCGGAGCGTGCCCGCCGGCTCGCCTCCAAGCTCGACGGTCGTGCCGTGAGCCTGGACTCGCTGGACAACGAGCTTCGCGAGGCCGACCTGGTCGTGACGGCGACCGGTGCCACGCTCCCCGTGATCAGCGCCGAGGTGCTGGCGCGCGCCATGGCCGAGCGCGCTGAACGGGGCCTGGTGCTGCTCGATCTGGGCCTCCCCCGTGACGTCGAGCTGGCCGCCCGCGAGCTCCCCGGGGTCAGCCTCATCGACCTGGAGGCGCTGCGGTCGGCGCTCGCCGGGTCCGACGTGGTCACCGACGTCGACGCCGTACGCACCCTCGTCGCCGAGGAAGTGGCGTCATACCTCGATCGCCAGCGAGCCCTGCGCGTCGCTCCGACCGTGGCGGCGCTGCGAGCGCGCGCGGCCGAGATGGTGGCCAGCGAGCTCGACCGGCTGGCGGGCCGGCTGCCCGAGCTCACCGAGCGCGAGCGCGCGGAGGTGGCCAGCACCGTCCGGCGCGTGGTCGACAAGCTGCTGCACGCCCCCACGGTGCGCGTGAAGGAGCTCGCCGAGAGCCCGGGCGGCGACCGTTACGCCGAGGCGCTGCACGAGCTTTTCGAGCTCGACCCGCGTAAGGCCCAGGCCGTGTCCGCTCCCGGCCTCGACGAACTGCCCGGTCCGGCTGGCCCGACCAAGGGTGGGCGTCGGTGACCGCCGCCCTGCGGGTGGGTACCCGCCGGTCGGCGCTCGCTCTCGCCCAGTCGGGGGAGATCGCGAAGCGTCTTTCGGAGGCGATGGAGCGTCCGATCGAGCTGGTCGAGGTCGTGACGGCCGGGGATCGCTCGCCGGCCGCGATCAGCCAGCTCGGCGGCACCGGCGTCTTCGTGACGGCGTTGCGCGAGGCGCTGGTCGCGGGACGCGTCGACGTCGCCGTCCACTCCCTGAAGGATCTGCCGACCGCGCCGGCCGTAGGCATCGCGTTGGCCGCCGTCCCCTTGCGGGAGGATCCGCGCGACGCGCTCGTCTGCCCGGCCGGCTTCAGCCTCGGCGAGCTGCCTCCCGGGTCGCGGATCGGTACCGGCTCCCCTCGGCGCATCGCCCAGCTGCACGCGCTGGGCTACGGCTTCGACGTCGTGCCGATCCGGGGCAATGTCGACACGCGTATTCGTAAGGCCACCGAAGGCGAGCTCGACGCCGTGGTGCTCGCGCGGGCCGGCCTGGCCCGGCTCGACCGGCTGGTGGAGATCACCGAGGTGCTCGACCCGCTGCAGATGCTTCCGGCCCCCGGTCAGGGCGCCCTCGCCGTCGAGTGCCGCGAGAGCGACGAAAGTCTGCGCCGCGAGATCGAAGCCGCGCTGGACGATCCCCCGAGCCGGATGGCCGTCGCCGCCGAGCGGGCGCTGCTCGCCGCGCTCGAGGCCGGCTGCACCGCCCCGGTCGGCGCGCTGGCCGATACCGTCGAGCCCGACCCTGACGACCCCGCCGCTGCGGTGAACGGAGTCGGCGAGATCTACCTTCGCGGGGTCGCCGCGGCCGTCGACGGGTCCTCGATCCTGCGACTTTCCGCCACCGGATCCCCCGGCGATCCCGAAGCACTCGGGCGCCGGCTCGCCGCCGATCTGCTCGACGCCGGCGCCGCAGAACTAGTAAGGACGGATGCATGAGCCAGACCGCGTCATCACCGCCGAAGCCTTCCCGGGGCTCCGGCCAGAGCGCCCCGGTGGTCCTTCTCGGCACCGGCCCCGGCGATCCCGACCTGCTGACGGTGCGCGCTGCCCGCGCGCTGGCCGAGGCAGACGTGGTCATCGCGGGCGGCGAGGTGCCGGCCGGCCTGCTGGATGGTCTTGCGGCGGAGGTCATCTCCGTCAGCGCCGATCAGGACGCGTCCAAGGAGATGGTGAGCCGGGCGCGGGCCGGGCTTCGGGTGGTACGCGTCCACTCCGGCGATCCGTTCGACGCTCCCCGCGCCGTGCGCGAGGCGACGGCGTTGCGTCGGGCCAAGGTCGGCTTCGAGATCGCTCCGGGCATCCCGGTGGCATCCGGGGTCAGCACCTACGCGGGAATCTCGCTCGGCACCACTCACACGGTGGCGGCGGTCGGCGGCGGCGACGATCCCGATTGGGCCGCGCTGGCGTCAGCACCGGGCACGCTCGTGCTTTCGCTGGCGTCGTTCGGCGACGCGGGAAAGTTCGCGGCGGCGCTGATCGAGCACGGCCGCCGTGCTGATACGCCTGTGGCAGTCGCCGTGGAGGGGACCACCAACCGGCAAGCGACCGTCGTCAGCACGCTCGAGCAGGTCGAGGCTGAATGCGCGCAGCTCGCGACGGCTCGCGCACGCGCCGGCTCGCCCATCGACGGACCGGCGGTCGCGATCATCGGCACCGTGGTCAAGGCACGCGAGAAGCTCTCCTGGTGGGAGACCCGCGCCCTGTTCGGGTGGACGGTTCTCGTGCCGCGCACGCGCGAGCAGGCCGGAACGCTGTCGGAGATGCTGCGGGCGCACGGCGCGTCGCCGCTGGAGGTGCCGACCATCGCCGTCGAGCAGCCGCGTACCCCGGCTCCGATGGAGCGCGCGGTGAAGGGCCTGATCAGCGGGCGTTACCAGTGGATCGCGTTCACCTCGACCAACGCGGTGAAGGCGGTGCGCGAGCGCTTCGCGGAGTACGGCCTGGACGCGCGGGCGTTCGCCGGGGTGCGCGTCGCCGCCGTCGGGGAGGTCACCGCTGAGGCGCTGCTGGCCTGGGGCATCACGCCGGAGCTGGTGCCGTCCGGAGCGCAGTCCAGCGAAGGCCTGCTCGCCGACTGGCCCCCGTATGACGACGTGCTCGACCCGATCGACCGCGTGCTGCTGCCGCGCGCTGACATCGCCACCGAGACGCTGGTGGCCGGGCTGCAGGAGCTGGGCTGGCAGGTGGACGACGTCACCGCGTACCGCACCGTGCGTGCCGCCCCGCCGCCCGCCCCGATCCGTGAGGCGCTGAAGGGCGGCGGGGTCGACGCCGTGCTCTTCACGTCCTCGTCCACCGTCCGCAACCTGGTCGGAATCGCCGGCAAGCCGCACGAATCGACCGTGATCGCCGTCATCGGCCCCGCGACCGCCCAGGCCGTACGCGATCAGGGCCTGCGGGTCGACGTCGAGTCCAGCGAGCCGAACGTGCCCGCTCTGGTCTCGGCGCTGGCGGAGTTCGCGCTGGCCAAGCGGGCGCAGGAGGCCGAGGACGCGGCCAGTGGGGCGAAGGTCGTGACGTTACCCAGGGGCCGGCGAAAGAGGTGAGCCAAGAGCTCCGGGTGCCGCCGCCGTTCCCGACCAGTCGCCCTCGCCGGCTGCGCCGGACCGCGGCGCTACGCCGGCTCACGGCGGGGGTCCGGATCGACCCCGCCGAGCTCGTCCTGCCGATGTTCGTCAAGGAAGGCATCAGCGAGCCGGTGCCGATCAGCTCCATGCCCGGCGTCGTCCAGCACACCCGTGAATCGCTGCGGAAAGCCGCGGTCGATGCGGTCAGCGCCGGGGTCGGCGGCCTGATCCTGTTCGGGGTGCCGGCGCACAAGGACGCGTCGGGATCGTCCGCCGACGATCCGCAGGGGATCGTCCAGCTGGCCTTGCGCGATCTGGCGACCGAGGTGGGCGACCAGGTCGTGCTGATGGCCGACCTGTGCCTCGACGAGTACACCGATCACGGTCACTGCGGGGTGCTGACCGGTAAGGGCGAGGTCGACAACGACGCCACCCTGGCGCGTTACGCCTCGATCGCGGGTGCCCAGGCCGAGGCAGGAGTGCACGTCATCGCCCCGAGCGGGATGATGGATGGCCAGGTCGGCGCGATCCGCGCGGCCCTGGATGACGTCGGGGCCCGCGATGTGGCCGTGCTCGCGTACTCGGCGAAGTACGCGAGCGCTTTCTACGGCCCGTTCCGCGAGGCGGCCGAGTGCGCGCCGCAGTTCGGCGACCGTGCCTCCTACCAGCAGGATCCGGCACGTTCGGTCGACGAGGCGCTGCGCGAGGTCGCGCTCGACCTGGCCGAGGGCGCCGACGCGGTGATGGTGAAGCCTGCGCTGGCGTACCTCGATGTGGTGCGGGCCGTGCGCGACGTCGTCGACGTGCCGCTCGCCGCGTATCAGGTGAGCGGTGAGTACGCGATGGTCGAGGCCGCCGCAGCGGCGGGGTGGATCGACCGCGAGCGCACGATCATGGAGACGCTGACGGCCGTCCGCCGGGCGGGCGCCGACATCGTGCTGACGTACTGGGCTGTGGAAGTCGCGCGGCTGCTGAGCCGCTGACCGCAAGCCGCCTCCGGCAAAAGGTTGCGTGGGCCACACAGTGCGGCAGAGGGGCAGACACCCGCGCCGTTCGGGGCGATCCTGGGACCATGCTGACGGTGCTGGCCCTGTGCCTGGCGCTGCTCGCCCCCACGCTGGTCCTCGGGGCCATCTTCGCGATGCCCAAGTGGGTGGCCGCCGCCGGTGAAGCCCGCCGCCGCCGACTGCGTCGGCTCGGGAAGCTGGTGACCCCGGCCGGCCCGCCCCTGGAACGTCTCGCCGCGGACTTGCGTCGCTTGCGCATCTACCGTGCCGATCCGCAGCGGTCGCGGGTGCAGCGCGAGGGCGCGCGGCTCGCGTACGAGGACGTGATCCGCCAGACCGCGCTGGCCCTCGGAATCACCCACCACCTCGACGGGGCGAGTCGCGGTTTCGGGCGCGAGATCGAACTGCTGCGGATCGAGCAGGCGCTGCTCGATGCGGGGCTCGTCCTTAGCTGAACGAACGCTGGTTACTGGTCAGGAGCGGGCCGAAGGCCCCGGCGGCGCTGTGACCTTCTGCCTGCGCCAGCCGTCCTTGTCTGGGGCAGCCTGGCTCTACGACCACAAGGCCGACAGCAGCCGAGCCGATGGGAGGGCCGATGTCGCGCTCAGCCGAGGCCCCGCCCAGCGCCGCGTCGCCCGTCGAGCAGCTGCCCTATGTGACGGCGGCCTTCGGCGGGGGCGGGCCCTTGGGGATCGCGTACGCGTTCGGCATCGTCGACGAGCTGATCGATGCCGGACTCTCGTTGGAAGGCAGCCACTTGCTCGGCACCTCGGCCGGCGCTTGGGTGGCGTCCTGCCTGGCGACGGCCACGCCTTTCGAAACGCTGTGCGCTCTGCCCCGGATCCGGGTGCCCAACCTGCGCCCGGGTTACCTGCAGACCCTCGCCGAAGCGGTGCTGGACGACGCGCGAGCACCGCTGGTGCGCGCGAGCGCAGTCCGCCTCTCCACTGGCCGGCGGGTCCTGCTCAGTGGCGCCGACCATCGCCTGGCTGACCTGGTCGCCGCCTCGTCCGCGGTGCCGACGTTGTTCCCGCCGACTCACCTGTTGGGGCGTCGTTACGTCGACGGCGGGGTCAGGTCGCTGGTGTCCGCTGATCAGGCACCGGCCGCCCGGCACCTGCTGGTCGTGGCTCCGATAGCAGGACCGATGTTCGGGCGTGCCGGACGCGTCATGGAAGTGCTGCTGAACCGCGAGATCGGCCGCTGGGAGCACGCCTTTGGCGGCGTGGTTCACCTCATCCGGCCCAACAAGGCGATCGCGGGCCTGGCCAGAAGCCCGCTCGACCTGTTCGACAGTGACCTGGCGCGGGCGGTCTATCCGCAGGCCCGCCAGCAGGCCCGGCAGCTGCTCGACAGCCGGGACGCGCTCGCCGGTCTGGTCGGCGGCGACGTGCCGGCCGCTGCCTGAGGCGTGAGGCCGCTTCACCTGAAAAGATCGGTGCGTGACCGCCAGCGAGGAGCTTTTCGCCCGTGCCCAGCGCGTCGTCCCGGGCGGGGTGAACTCACCGGTCCGGGCCTTCCGGGCGGTCGGTGGAACCCCGCGGTTCATGACGTCCGGCGCCGGCGCGTACCTCACCGACGCCGACGGCAAGCACTACGTCGACCTGGTGTGCTCATGGGGACCGATGATCCTCGGTCATGCCCATCCCGACGTCGTCCAGGCACTTTCTGCGGCGGCGGCGCGGGGAACGTCTTTCGGCACCCCGACACCGGGCGAGGTCGAGCTCGCCGAGCTGATCGTGGAGCGGATCGGGCCGCCGCTGGAGTCGCTCCGCCTGGTCAACTCCGGCACCGAGGCGACCATGAGCGCCATCCGGCTCGCCCGCGGCGCGACCGGACGCGCCAAGGTCGTCAAGTTCGCCGGCTGCTACCACGGTCACGTCGACGCGCTGCTCGCCGCTGCGGGCTCGGGCGTCGCCACCCTCGGCCTGCCCGACACCCCTGGCGTCACCGGGGCGACCGCCGCCGACACGATCGTGCTGCCCTACAACGATCTGGCGCTCGCCGCGGCGGCGTTCGAGGAGTACGGCAGCGAGATCGCCTGCGTCATCACCGAAGCCGCGGCGGCCAACATGGGGGTCGTCGCCCCGCTGCCCGGCTTCGCCGAGGGCCTGCGCTCGCTGTGCGACCGGCACGGCGCCCTGCTCATCAGCGACGAGGTGATGACCGGCTTTCGGGTCAGCTCCCGCGGCTGGTACGGCCTGCCGGCGGCGGGCGGCGGCCCCGCGGTCATCCCCGACCTGTTCACCTTCGGCAAGGTGATGGGCGGGGGCTTGCCGGCGGCCGCGTTCGGGGGCAGCCGCGAGCTGATGTCGCTGCTCGCGCCCCTCGGTCCCGTGTATCAAGCCGGCACGCTTTCGGGCAATCCGCTCGCTGTCGCGGCGGGGCTCGCCACGCTGCGGGCCTGCACGCCAAAGGTCTACGCCAAGGTCGACGCCAGCTCCGCGCGCGTCGCGCAGCTCGCGTCCCAGGCGCTGAGCGAGCAGGGGGTGGCCCATACGGTGGGCCGCGCCGGGAGCCTGTTCAGCGTGTTCTTCACGGGCGGTGTCGTCACCGACTACGCGACGGCCCAGCGCCAGAACGTCGCCCGCTACGCCGCTTTCTTTCACTCGATGCTCGACGCCGGCGTCTACTTGCCGCCGAGCGCGTACGAGGCCTGGTTCACTTCCGCGGCCCATGACGACGAGGCGCTCGAACGCATCGCCGCCGCGCTGCCCGCCGCCGCCACGGCTGCCGCGGCGATACCGGCATGAGCACCCGCACGACCGTCCACCTGGTGCGCCACGGTGAGGTCGACAACCCGACGAAGGTGCTCTACGGGCGGCTGCCGGGCTTCCGGCTCTCCGCGACCGGGCTCGCCCAGGCCGAGGTGGTCGCGCGCTTCCTCACCGGACGCGACATCGTGAACGTGATCTCCTCGCCGCTCGAGCGCGCGCAGCAGACGGCGGCCCCGCTGGCGAAGGCCTACGGGCTCGAGGTCGAGATCGACCCGCGGATCATCGAGAGCAGCAACTACTTCGAGGGCGGCGTCGTCGAGCCCGGGCCCGGCATCTTGCGCCATCCCCAGCACTGGCATGCGCTGCGCAACCCCTTCCGGCCGTCTTGGGGCGAGCCGTACAAGACCGTGGCGGCCCGCGTCATGGCGGCGGTCGAGGACGCCCGCGACGGGGCCCGCGGCCACGAGGTGGTGCTGGTCAGCCATCAGCTGCCGGTCTTCGTCACCCGGCGCGCCGCTGAGGGCAGGCCGATGTGGCACCGCCCCGATCGTCGCCAGTGCGCGCTCGCCTCGGTGACCTCGCTGGTCTACGACGAGACCGCGGGCGGCGACCGGCTCGCGTTCGTCCGTTACAGCGAGCCGAACGGGCCGGGTACCAACAAGCAAGGATCCGTGGGCGCCTGACGCGATGGGAGGCCTTGCCGCGCCATACTTGCCAGCGTGGCTGACCTGCCGCCCGGGGCGGCGCGGACCCAGCGCAAAGTGCGTCAGGCGTCGACGGCGCTGGCCCGCGAAGCGCTCGGGCGGATGGAAGTCGAGCTGCCCTTCTTCGTCGGACTCCCCGCTGATCAGCGCGCCGGGATCGGCCTCGTCGTCCAGGCCGGCCTGTCGGCGTTCTGCGCCTGGCTGGAGCGGGCCGACGCGGGGCCCGAGGTGTCAGCGGGCGTCTTTGCGGTGGCGCCGCGCGAGCTCGTGCGGGCCGTCAGCCTGCAGCACACGGTCGACATGGTGCGCCTCGCCGTCGATGTCGTGGAGGAGCGCGTCGCGACGCTCGCTGAGCCCGGGACCGTCCACTGGCTACGTGAGGCGGTGCTGCGCTACTCGCGGGAGCTGGCGTTCGCCGCCGCGCAGGTCTACGCCGCGGCAGCCGAGGTGCGCGGCGCCTGGGACGCGAGGCTCGAGGCTCTCGTGATCGACGGTCTGGTGCGCGGTTCCACCGGTGAAGCAGGCTCGCCGCTGGGGGACTCGGTGCTGGGCCGGGCGGCGGCGCTCGGCTGGCGCAGCACCGAACGGGTCGTCGCCATGGCCGGCCGGGCGCCGGACGGCGATCCGGAGCCGAGCCTGGTCGCGCTGCACCGCGTCGCCCGCGATATCGGGGCTGACCTGCTGGCCGGGGTGCACGGCAATGCACTGATCAGCCTCGTCGGTGCGGTCGGCGACCCTCGTCCGCTGCTGGGCGAGCTGCTGGGCTGTTACGGAGAGGGGCCGGTGGTGGTCGGGCCCGTCGTGCTGGGCTTGGCGCAGGCGAGCGGCTCGGCAGAGGCGGCGCTGGGCGGTTTGCGCGTCGCCTCGGCGTGGCCGGGCGCGCCCCGGCCGGTGTCGGCCCGGGCCCTGCTCGGTGAGCGCGCGCTGGCCGGCGAGCAGGCTGCCGGGGACGAGTTGGTGCAAACGGTCTACGAGCCCCTCTCGGCGGCCGGCGGGGAACTGCTCGAGACCGTCGCCGCCTACATCGAGGGAGCCGGCAGCATCGACGGCGCGGCCCGGCTACTGTTCGTGCACGCCAATACGGTGCGGTACCGGCTGCGTCGTGTGACGGAGCTCACGGGCCTGTCGGCGACCGACCCGCGGGAGGGTTTCCTTTTGCATGTCGCGCTTGTGCACGGCCGGTTGCGATCGGTGGCCGTCTTGTAAAAAGGAACTGGCGATTGTGGGAAACCTACAAACTCGCGTGAGCGACTTGGTACGTGCCGTCAACGCTGTTACCCGTCAGTCACCAGGAGGCTAGAAGTCGTGCTCGCCGTCGTTGCTCCCGGGCAGGGAGCCCAATCCCCAGGGGTGCTCACCCCGTGGCTCGATCACCCCGTCGCCGCGGCCGCGCTCCGCGAGGCCGAGGAGGTGACCGGTCTCGACCTGATTCGCCTCGGCACGACCGGCAGCGCCGATGAGGTACGTGACACGTCGGTCGCTCAGCCGCTGCTGACGGCGCTGGCGCTGGCCACGGCAGCTGCGCTCGAGCTCGGCCCGTCCGACATCGACATCGTCGCCGGCCACAGCATCGGGGAGCTTCCCGCGTCGGTCCTGGCCGGCGTGCTCGGCTCGTCGGACGCCCTGCGCCTCGCCCGTGACCGCGGCGCCGCGATGGCGGCTGCCTGCGCCGCGTCACCCACCGGGATGACGGCCGTGCTGGGCGGCGATCCCGACGAGCTGGACGAGCTGCTCGCGCGGCTCGGACTCGTCGCGGCCAACCGCAACGGTGCCGGCCAGACGGTGGTGGCGGGTTCGCTGTCGGCCCTCGCCGAGCTGGCCGATGCGCCGCCGGCCAAGGCCCGGCTTCGGCCGTTGGCCGTCGCGGGCGCGTTCCACACCTCCGCCATGGAGCCGGCTCGCGAGGCTCTGCAGACCGCCGTCATCGGCCTGTCGGCCAACGACCCCGGGCCACGGTTGCTGTCGAACGCCGATGGGGCCGTCGTCTCCACCGGAGCGGAGAAGCTCGCCCGGCTGGTGGCCCAGGTCGCAGCTCCGGTGCGCTGGGATCTGTGCCAGCAGACCATGTCCGAGCTCGGTGTGACGGCACTGCTCGAGCTGGCGCCGGGCGGCACCCTCACCGGCCTGGCCAAGCGCATGCTGCCCGGCGTCGAGACGCTCGCGGTCAAGACTCCCGACGATCTCGCTGCCGCCCGCGGCCTGCTCGCGTCGCGCAGTGGAGCGGCTCCCGAGGCGGCGCCGTCCTTCCGGCTCGTCGTCGCTCCGCAGGGCGGCACGTTCGACGCTATTGATCTCAATGAAGGCTCGGTGTTACCTGCCGGTGCCATGCTCGGCATCGTGCGTAGCTCACGCGCTGAGCATCCGGTGACCTCACCGGCCGGCGGCGTCCTCGTGGAGTGGCTCGCGTCCGACGGCGATCCGGTGGCACCGGGTCAGCCGCTGGTGCGGCTGAGTCCCTCCGGTGGCGACGTCCACGACGTCCACGACGCTCACGTCCACCAGCACGCCGGAGGAATGGCATGAGCCAACCGCCCGCAGGTCCGGCGATTCTCGGGCTGGGTGCCTACCGTCCCGCCGCCCGGCTGACGAACGCCGATCTCGTGGCCCGGCTGGACACGAGCGACGAGTGGATCGTGCGCCGCACCGGCATTTCGGAGCGCCGGGTCGCCGGTCCTGACGACACCCTCGTCGCGATGGGCGTGGATGCCGGCGCCAAAGCCCTTGCTGCTGCTGGGGTTCAGGCGGGTGATGTCGATCTCGTCATTACTGCCTCGTGTACCGCTCAGACGCACATCCCGGGCATCGGGCCGCGGATCGCCGCCGGGGTGGGCGCGACCCACGCTGGCGCGTTCGACCTGAACGCGGGCTGCGCCGGCTTCTGCTACGCCCTGTCGATGGCGGCCGATGCGGTGCGGGCGGGAAATGCGAAGCGCGCCCTCGTCGTCGCCAGCGAGCGGCTGACCGACTGGGTCGATTCCGACGACCGCGGCATGGCGATCCTGTTCGGCGACGCCGCGGGTGCCGCCCTCGTCGGCATCCCCGACACGGCGAGCGAGGCCGGCATCGGCCCGGTGGCCTGGGGAAGCGACGGAACCGCCGCCAACGTCATCGAGGTTCGCCAGCGCCAGGACGGCCGGTCGTTCATGGAGATGGAAGGCTCGGCGGTCTTTCGCTGGGCGACCACCCAGCTGGTTCCCGTGGCCCGGCGTGCCTGCGAGCAAGCCGGAATTGCGCCGAGCGAGCTCTCGGCGATCGTGCTGCACCAGGCCAACCTGCGCATCACCGAGTCGATCGCCCGCAGCCTCGGCGCTCCGCAGGCGATCCTCGCGCGCGACATCGTCGACGCCGGAAACACGTCGGCGGCCTCGGTGCCGCTGGCGCTCTCGCGGCTGGTCGACGAGGGACAGGTGGGCAGCGGCGACCGCGTGCTGCTCTTCGCTTTCGGCGCGGGCCTCACCTACGCCGGCCAAGTCGTTCGGCTGCCCTGATCACAGGGTCGCCGGCAAGCAAACCCCCCATCCATCAAGGAGGACGTACATGACGCAGCAGGACATCCTGGCGGGTCTCGCCGAGATTGTGAACGAGATCGCCGGCATCGACACCGGCGATGTGGAGCTCGACAAGTCGTTCATTGACGACCTCGACCTCGACTCGCTCACGATGGTCGAGGTCGCCACGTCGGCGGAGGACAAGTTCGGCGTTCGGATCCCGGACGAGAACCTCAAGGACCTGAAGACGGTTCGTGACGCCGTCGACTTCATCGAGAAGGCCGGGGTCGCAGCCTGATGGCCGCCGCCGATACCCGTCCTGTCGAGTCGGACTCTGCTGGCCCGGCTGGTGCCCGGGACGGCCGCGACGACGTGGTGGTTACGGGCATCGGCGCGCTGACCCCGCTCGGCCCCGATGCACCCACCCTCTGGAACGGACTGCTGGCAGCGGCGAACGGCACCCGGCCGCTCACCCAGCCGTGGGCCGCCGACATCCAGGTGCGCATCGCCGCCCAGCTTTCCGACGAGGCGGAGGCCAAGCTCAACGCTGAGGTTCCGCCGCACCAGCGGCGCCGGCTCGACCGGGTCCAGCAGATGGCGCTGGTGGCCGCGCGGGAGGCGTGGGCTGACGCCGGCGCCCCCGACATGGACCCCGAGCGGCTCGGTGTCTGCGTGAGCTCTGGCATCGGCGGGATCGTCACCCTGCTCGATCAGTACGACGTCCTGAAGGAGCGCGGCGCGGCGCGGGTCAGCCCGCACACCGTCCCGATGCTCATGCCCAACGGGCCGGCCGCCACGGTCGCGCTCGAACTCACCGCCCGGGCCGGCGTGCACGTGCCGGTCTCGGCGTGCGCGTCAGGCGCTGAGGCGATCGCCATGGCGCTGGACATGCTGCGGGCCGGGCGCGCCGATGTCGTGGTCGCGGGCGGCTCCGAAGCCGTCATCCACCCGCTGCCCATCGCCGGGTTCGCGACGATGCGGGCGCTTTCCACCCGCAACGACGAGCCGGAAGCCGCTTCGCGCCCGTACGACAAGGCTCGCGACGGCTTCGTCATGGGTGAGGGCGCTGGGATTCTCGTGCTGGAGCGGGCCTCGTCCGCGAAGGCTCGTGGCGCCAAGATCTACGGCGTACTCGCCGGGGCGGGGATGTCCTCCGACGCGCACGACGTGGTGGCTCCCGAGCCCACAGGCGCCGGCGCAGCCCGGGCCCTCACGTACGCGCTGCGCGACGGCGGCCTGGCGCCGTCGGACATTGCCCACATCAACGCTCACGCGACATCGACCCCGCAGGGTGACGTGGCGGAGGCGCTGGCGATGCGCCGGGCGCTCGGCAGCGCGATGGACTCGGTCGTCGTGTCAGCGACCAAGGGATGCACCGGCCACCTGCTCGGCGCCGCCGGCGCGGTCGAGGCGATCGCCACGCTGCTCGCCCTGCGCGATCGGCTCGCCCCGCCCACCCGCAACCTGGACGACCCCGACGACGCCGTCGACGTAGATGTGGCCCGGCTCGATCCGCGGCCGTTGGGTTCGGGACCGCTTGCTGCGGCGTCGAACTCCTTCGGTTTCGGCGGGCACAACGTTTCTCTCGCCTTCCGGAGTAGCTGATATGACGGCTCTTGCCGCCTCTCCCCCGTCCGACCTCTCGGTACTCGCCGCGCCTCGCGACCCCAGCGATGTCAGCGACCCCCGTGACCCGATGGCGCGCATCGAGCGGCTCGGTGAGATCACCGAGGTGTTGAACGACGACGACGGCGTGGTGGTCGCCGCGCTCGTCGCCGATGGCGTGCCGATGATCGCGTTCGCGACCGACCCTCGCCGGCAGGGCGGGGCGATGGGCACGAAAGGCTGCGACGCGTTGTACCGGGCGTACGAATTGGCCGTGGAGCGGGGCTGCCCGGTCGTCGGAATCTGGCACAGCGGCGGGGCCCGGCTCACCGAGGGCGTCGATTCGCTGCACGGGGTGGGCCGCGTTTTCGCGGCGATGACCCTGGCCAGCGGGAAGGTTCCGCAGCTGTCCCTGGTCCTCGGACCGGCCGCCGGCGGTGCCGCGTACGGCCCGGCTCTCACCGACGTCGTGATCATGGGTCCGGAGGGCCGGATCTTCGTCACCGGGCCCGACGTCGTGCGCAGCGTCACCGGTGAAGACGTCGACATGGCGCGCCTCGGAGGCCCGGAGCCTCACGGTCGCAGCAGCGGCCTGGCCTCCGTCGTCGCCGCGACGGATGACGAGGCGTATGCCGTGACCCGCCGGATCGCCGCCTTGCTGGCCGGCCCGAAGGCGCCGGAGCCCGTCTTCGACCGTCAGCTCGCGGGATTTCTTCCCGACCGGCCGGCGCGGGCGTACGACGTCAAGCCGCTCATCTCGGCGATTCTCGACGAGGCGCCCACCGAGCTGCACGCGCGATGGGCGCCCAACCTGGTGACCGCGCTCGGCACCCTCGGAGGTCGAACGGTCGGGGTACTGGCGAACAACCCGCTGCGTCTCGGGGGCTGTCTCGACGCGGCCGCCGGTGACAAGGCAGCCCGGTTCGTGCGCATGTGCGACGCGTTCGGGGTGCCGCTGGTCGTCGTCGTCGACGTCCCGGGTTACCTGCCCGGCACCGGCCAGGAATGGAACGGCGTCGTGCGGCGCGGGGCGAAGTTGCTGCACGCGTTCGCGGCGGCGTCGGTGCCGAGGATCACGCTCGTGACCCGCAAGGCGTACGGCGGGGCGTACATCGCGATGAACAGCCGGGCGCTCGGCGCCACCCACGTGCTGGCCTGGCCCAATGCGCAGGTCGACGTGATGGGCGCGGTCGCGGCCGTGCGCATCCTGCACCGGCGCCGGCTCGCTGAAGTTGCGGACGAGGAGAAGCCGTTGCTCGAGGCCCAGCTCGCGGAGGAACACCTGAAGGCCTCCGGCGGGCTCAGCCGGGCCATCGAGGGAGGCATGGTCGACGAGATCATCGACCCTGACCTCACCCGCACCCGGCTGGCCGCGCTGCTCACCGAACATCCCTCGGACCGCGGCACGCACGGAAACATCCCGCTCTGATGGGCTTGCTCGACGGCAAGCGGCTACTCATCACCGGCGTCCTCACCGAGGCATCGATCGCGTACACGGTGGCGCAGCTGGCCCAGGAGCAGGGCGCCGACGTGGTGCTGACCGGGTTCGGCCGGGGGCTTCGCATCACCGAGCGGATTGCCAAACGGCTTCCCGAGAAGGCACCGGTCATCGAGCTCGACGTGACGAACGACGACCACCTGGCGCTCCTGCCGGAGCGGCTGCAGCAGCACGTCGAGGGCCTGGACGGGGTGCTGCACGCGATCGCGTTCGCGCCGGAGGCTGCCCTCGGCGGCAACTTCATGACCACCGGCTGGGCCGACGTGGCGACGGCGGTGCACGTCTCGGCGTTCTCACTGGCGGCGCTGACCCGGGCGGTGCTGCCGATGCTCACGCCGGGCTCGGGTGTCGTCGGGCTGGATTTCGACGCGACGGTCGCCTGGCCCGCGTACGACTGGATGGGCGTCGCGAAGGCGGGGCTGGAGTCGACCGCGCGCTATCTCGCCCGTGAGGTAGGCGGCCTTCAGATCCGGGTCAACCTGGTGGCCGCCGGCCCGCTGCGCACGATCGCCGCCAAGTCGATCGCCGGGTTCGAGACGTTCGAGGAGGTCTGGGGCGAGCGCGCCCCGCTGGGCTGGGACGTGCGCGACACCGGCCCGGCCGCCCGGGCCTGCGTCGCGTTGCTCTCGGACTGGTTCCCGGCCACCACCGGCGAGATCATCCACGCCGACGGAGGGGTGCACGCCGTCGGCGCCTGAGGGTTATCCACAGGCCGGTGCGCCGGCTCGCGTGAATCGGCGATGGTCGACGGGTGCTGGCGCCCGATCCCGAACTCGCCGTCGCGTACGGCATCTTCAGCCTTGGGCAGGCCCGCGCGGCGGGGTTCAGCGATCTCGAGATTCGGCGCAACGTCGGCCGCGGGCGATGGCGGCGCACCCGCCGGGGGGTGCTTGAGACCGTCGGCCGCGAGGCGCAGGCCGGCGATCATCTGGTGCGCGATGTGCTGACCGCCGGCCCGAGGGCGGTCGTCGGCTTTGCGGAGGCAGCCAAGATCCACCGCTGGGATCTGCCCGCCTTGCCGCCGACACCGAAGGTGATCTTGCCGCCAGGTGCCCGCTGTCAGGGCATCCGCGCATGCCGGGCCCGGTTACGCGACGACGAGGTGGCGATCTTTGGGGTCGTCCTGGTCACGGTTGCGGTATGCACCGCCATCGACCTGGCGTCCGTGCTCCCGGTCGAGAAGGCGGTGATCACGCTGGACAGCGCCTTGCGTTCCCAGCAGGTCGGGCTCGAGGAACTCAAGATCAAAGCCCGCGAGCGACGGGTCGGGGTTCGAGCTGCTCGCCGAGCGCTCGTGTTGGCTGATCCCTCGTCGGGCAGCGTGGCCGAGTCCGAAGCCCGCCTGCTCTTTCACCGCGCCGGCCTCCCGTCTCCGGTGTCGCAGTTCGCCGTCGATCTGGGTGATCGGGTGGCTCGGCTGGACTTTGCGTGGCCGGCCGAGCGGGTCCTGGTGGAGATCGATGGTCGCGAATGGCACGTCGGTCCCGGCCCGTTCCAGCGTGACCGCACCCGGCAGAACGCGCTCGTCCAAGCAGGGTGGCTGGTGCTGCGTTTCACCGTCGAGGACATTCGGTTTCGACCGGAGTACGTGGTGAACGAGGTCCGGCGCGCTCTCGCCCGCTAGGCCTTCCGCCACATTGTCGATGGAAGTGTTTTGGGCCACGGCGTTTCTTCGCGACTCGCCGTCTTTGCGGGGTGTGAGAGTGATTTTGGTAGCAGATTTGACGGACCGTCCCTCTCTCAGGTGGCTGGGTCATACTGGCTCGTGCCCCATCGTCGACGCGGCTTGGCTGCTGCCGCCGGTGGTTTGCTGGTGATCGGGCGTGATTGCCGGATGCGCCGGTTCCGAGAACGCGGCGGGCAACGGCACGCACTTCGTGCAGAAGAAGCCGGGCTACTCCGAGGTGGCACTGACCAAGCGCAATCCGGCGCCCGACCTGAGCGGAAGCACCCTCACCGACACCCAGTTTTCGCTGAGTTCCCTGCGCGGCAAGGTGGTCGTCGTCAACTTCTGGGGCTCATGGTGCCCGCCATGCCGGGCAGAGTCCGCTGCCCTGGTCCAGGTGGCGAAGGCTACGGCGAGCAAGGGGGTCGCCTTCGTCGGGGTCGACGAGCGCGACACCAAGACCGATGCGCTGTCGTTCGATCGTGGCCATGGCGTGGACTTACCCGAGCGTGTTCGACGCCGACGGCTCGCTGGCGGCGGCGTGGCCGGCCGCGACGGGCCCGCCGTTCACGTTCATCATCGACCGGCAGGGCCGGATCGCGGCGCGCTTTATCGGCGGCGTGACCGCTGACGAGCTCCAGTCGGCTGTGCTCAAGGTCACGGCCGAGGCGTGAGCGCCGGCACCTTCGTCACCGACGGCCCGCTGCTGCTCGCGGTGCCGGTGGCGGCGCTCGCCGGACTCGTCTCGTTCGCCTCACCGTGCGTGCTGCCGCTGGTGCCCGGCTACCTGTCCTACGTCGCCGGGCTGACCGGGTCGGAGCTGGCCGACAGCGCGCCGGCCGCCCAGCAGGTGCGGGTGGCAGACGTCGTCGAGGGCGACACGCTCGTGAAGGTCGAGGTCGCAGCACCGGCCCGCCGGCGCAGCAGGGTGGTCGCGGGGGCACTGCTTTTCGTGATCGGCTTCACGGTCGTCTTCACTGCTTACGGCGCGGCTTTCGGATCGTTGGGAACGGCGCTGCGTCGCCACGAGCGCGGCATCGAGCAGGTGCTCGGCGTGGTGACGATCATCATGGGGCTGGCGTTCGCCGGGGTGTTCTCGCGTTTCATGATGGCCAACCGGCAGTGGCGGGTGCGGTGGCTTCCGGCTCGGGGTCTGGCGGGCGCGCCGCTCCTGGGAGCACTGTTCGGCATCGGCTGGACCCCGTGCCTCGGTCCCACCCTCGCGGCCGTGCAGGGCCTCGCGCTCAACAGCGCGACGGCGGGGCGCGGCGCGACCCTCTCGGCGGCGTACTGCATCGGGCTCGGCGTGCCGTTCGTGCTGGTCGCGGTGGGGATGCGGGCCGGGCTGGGGGCGCTGGCCGTGGTGCGGCGCCACACGCGAGCGGTGATGGTGGTCGGCGGGCTGCTGCTGATCGTGACCGGCCTGCTCGAAGTGACGGGCGAGTGGAACCGGCTGATCATCCAGCTGCGGGCGCACCTTCCGGGCTTTAGCGAGACCCCGCTGTGAGCGAGCGAACGGTGGATGCTGTGAGCGAGCGAACGGTGGATGCTGTGAGCGAGCGAACGGCGAGTGCTGTGAGCTCGCTGACCCGGCTCGAGACGCCGGAGCTGCTCTCGACGCAGCCGCAGGATCCCAACGAGCGCCCGACCCCCGCGGGCCGCCGCCGCCCGCTCGCCCCGCTCGTGCGCGCCTGGCGCCAGCTGACGAGCATGCGCACCGCCCTGCTGCTGCTCTTCTTGCTGGCGCTCGCAGCGGTGCCGGGTTCCCTGCTGCCCCAGCGCAGCGTCGACCCGACGCTCGTCGACCTCTACATCGCGCATCACCCCAAACTCGGGCCGTTCATCGACCGGCTCTACGGGTTCGACGTCTTCGGTGCGCCCTGGTTCGCGGCGATCTACGCGCTGCTGTTCATCTCGCTGATCGGCTGCCTGATCCCGCGGATGCGCATGCACGCCCGGGCGCTGCTGCGGCGGCCGCCGAAAGCCCCGGCGCATCCGGCACGACTGTCATCGGGTATCAGCTTCGAGACGGCCGCTTCGCCCGCGCACGTACTCGAAGCCGGTCGGTCGGTGCTGCGGGGCCGGCGCTTCCGGGTGGCTGGTGACGATGGTTCGGTCAGCGCGGAAAAGGGCTACCTGCGCGAGACCGGCAACCTGCTCTTCCACGTCTCGCTGGTGATCCTGCTGGCCGGGATCGCGGTCGGCGGCCTGTTCGGCTACACCGGGAAGGTCGTCGTCACCGACGGCTCGGGGTTCACCAACACGCTCGTGCAGTACGACAGCTTCAACCACGGCGGGCTGGTCAAGACCGATCGGCTCGCCCCGTTCTCGTTTCAGCTGACCGACTTCCAGGCCGAGTACCAGCCGGACGGCACCCCCAAGACCTACCGGGCCTACGTGACGCTGCAGACCACGCCCGGCGGTCGCGCGACGAAGCACGTGATCCGGGTGAACGATCCGTTGAAGATCGGTGAGGCGAAGGTCTACCTGATCAACCACGGCTACTCGCCGCACGTCGTGCTGAAGGACAAGAACGGCAACGCGGTCTACGACGCCTACGTCCCGTGCATCGCCAACGACGTCAGAAACCTCACGTCCAATTGCGTTTTCAAGATTCCGGACACCGGGCTCCCGCCCGTCGGGCCGCTGCAGAAGCCGCAGCAGATCGGGGTCGAGGCGGGTCTGGTGCCGACGTTCTCGTCGACGAATTTCCAGAGTTCGGTCTTCCCGGCGTTGCTGAACCCGCGGCTGGCCGGCGTGCAGATCTATCTCGGTGACCTGGGCATCGACGCGGGCACGCCGCAGAACGTCTACGTGCTCGACACCAGCAGGATGAAGCTGCTCTCAGTCAAGGGCCCGGGTGGTTCCAACCCGCCGCTGCTGAATCCGTTCAGCAAGACCGCTGACAGCGTGACCGGGCTGCCGGGTGGGCTCACCTTGACCGTCGACGGCATACGCAACTACGCCGTCTTCTCGGTGAAGTACGACCCGGGCAAGGGACTGGTGCTGTGGGCGGCGATCGCCATGCTGACGGGCCTGATCGGCTCGCTGCTGATCCGGCGGCGCCGGGTGTGGATACGCGCCAGCACGGTGCAGGACCCGCGCGACCCGTCGGAGCCGGGTCGTACTGTGGTGGAGATCGGCGGGCTCGCCCGCACCGGAAATCTGTCTGCGGAATTTGACGATCTAGTCCGCCGGGTTCGCGTCCGGCTGCCGGAGCAGGGGTAAGGGGCCAGATGGCTGGGCTGTCCAACGATTTGTTCGTCGTCACGGTGCTGGCGTACGCGATCGGCATGGTCGCGTTCGCGTACGACCTGGCGTTCCGGCGTAGCCCGTCGCGGATCATCCGGGCGGCCGTCAGCCTGCCGAGCGAGCCGGCCGCCGTGCAGAAGGTGCTGGTCGGGGCGGGGGCGTCGACCGCCACGGCGCCGCCGGGTGTCCCGCCGGCCCCTCCCACGCCCCCGGGCGTCCCGGCGGTCGAGGTGGCCCTCGAGCCGGAGCAGGGCTACGGCCGGGCCGGCCGCATCGCGGTCGGCATCACGATCTTCGGCTGGGTCGGCCATCTCGCCACCATCGTCACCCGTGGTTTCGCGGCGCATCGCGTGCCGTGGGGCAACATGTACGAGTTCTCGACCGTGGTCGCGTTCATCGTCGTGAGCGCGTTCCTGGTGCTGCTGGCCCGCCAGAAGGTCCGCTGGCTCGGTGTTTTCGTGTTGGTGCCGGTCGTGCTGTATCTGGGCCTCGCGGGCACCGTGCTCTACGTCAAGGCCGGCCCGCTCGTCCCGGCGCTGAACTCGTACTGGCTGAAGATCCATGTCGTGGCGGCGATGAGCGCTACCGCGATGTTCTTCGTCAGCGGCATCGTCGCGATCCTTTACCTGGCGAAGCTGCGCCGGCCGGCCGGCGCGCTGCTTTCGCGGCTGCCGGATGCGGCCTCCCTCGACCGGCTGACGTACGGGCTCGTCGCTTTCGCGTTCCCGATCTGGACCTTCGCGATCATGGCCGGCGCCATCTGGGCCGAGGCGGCGTGGGGGCGTTACTGGGGCTGGGACCCCAAGGAGACGTGGTCGTTCATCACCTGGGTGATCTACGCCGCCTATCTGCACTCGCGGGCGACCGCGGGCTGGAAGGGCAAGCGGGCTGCCTGGTTCGCCGTGGCAGCGTTCGGCGCATTGATCATCAACTACTACGTGGTCAACACGTTCATCGTCGGGCTGCACAGCTACGCCGGTCTGAAGTAGCGCCCGGGCCCGGTCGAAGCCGCGGCCGGCCACCCGTTTCGGGCAGACTGCAGGTGTGGCGAGCTACCCCGATCTGCGCGACTTCATCGCGCGTCTCGACCGCGGGCACGAGCTGCACCGCATCACGGCAGCGGTGGATCCGCACCTCGAGGTCAGCGAGATCGTGCAGCGCGTGGTGCGGGCCGGTGGTCCGGCGCTGCTGTTCGAAAACGTCCGTGGCTCCACGCTTCCGCTGGCGCTGAACCTGTTCGGCAGCGAGCGCCGGATGGCCATGGCTCTCGGGGTCACGCGGCTCGATGACATCGGCGACGAGATCGCCGGGCTGCTCAAACCCGAGCTTCCGGTGGGTTTCGGCGGGCTGCGCGAGGCTTTCGGCAAGCTGGGGTCGCTTCGGTCGGCGCCGCCGAAGACGGTGGCCGGCGGCGCCTGCCAGGAGGTGGTGCTCCGGGGCGACGAGGTCGACCTGGGGTTGCTGCCCGGCATCCAGGCATGGCCCGACGATGGTGGCATCTTCCTCAACCTCGGGCTCACCCACACCCGCCATCCGGAGACGGGCGCTCGCAACCTCGGGATGTACCGGCTGCAGCAGCACGACGCGCGCACCGTCGGCCTGCACTGGCAGATCCACAAGGATTCCAACGCTCATCACGCCGTGGCCGAGCGTCGCGGCGAGCGGCTGCCGGTGGCGATCGCCTTCGGCTGCGAGCCGGCGGTCACCTACGCCGCCAGCGCGCCGCTGCCCGCCGAGATCGACGAGTACCTGTTCGCCGGATTCCTCGCGGGCCGCCGCATCGAAATGGTCGACTGCCTGACGGTTCCGCTGAAGGTGCCGGCCCATGCGAGCGTCGTGCTGGAAGGCTGGCTCGAGCCCGGCGCCCGCCGCCCGGAAGGCCCGTTCGGTGACCACACCGGCTTCTACACGCCCGTGGAGCCCTTCCCGGCCCTGACGGTCGACTGCATGACGATGCAGGCACCGGAATCGAACCCGATCTTCCAGACCATCGTCGTCGGACGCCCGCCGCAGGAGGACGCCTGGATCGGCAAGGCCACCGAGCGCATCTTCCTGCCGCTGATCCGGATGACCCTGCCCGAGCTCGTCGACTATGACTTGCCGGTGGCCGGCGGCTTCCACAACTGCGTGATCGCGTCGATCGACAAGCGCTTCCCCAAGCATGCGCAGAAGGTCATGAACGCCATCTGGGGTGCCGGCCTGATGTCGCTCGCGAAATTGATCGTTATTGTCGACGCCGACTGCGACGTTCACGACTACACCGAGGTCGCCTGGCGCGCCTTCGGCAACGTCGACTACGCCCATGACCTGCTGGCTACCTCGGGCCCGGTCGATCACCTCGACCATGGCTCCTACCAGCAGTTCTGGGGAGGCAAGATCGGTATCGACGCCACCCGCAAGTGGCCCGAGGAGGGCTACACGCGGGGCTGGCCACCCGAGGCGGTCATGTCGCCGGAGGTTTGCGCGACCGTCGACCGGCGTTGGAAGGAGTACGGGCTTTGACCACTGCCGTTCCGCCCGCGGCACCTGCGCTGGCAGTCCCGGCGCCCCACCCCGCGCGGGCGTTCCTGCGGCTGGTGATGATCGAACATTCGGTCTTCGCGCTGCCCTTCGCCTACCTTGCGGCGCTCTACGCCGGCTACAGCGTGACCAGGACCGTCCACTGGCGAGCGATCATCCTGGTCACCATCGCGATGGTGGCGGCGCGCACCTTCGCCATGGCCGTGAACCGGATCGTCGACCGCACCCTCGACGCTCGCAACCCCCGTACCGCCAAGCGTGAACTGGTCACCGGAACGGTCTCGGTTCGTACCGCCACCGTCGGCGCCGCGGTCGCGCTCGCCGTCTTCCTGACCGCGGCCGGGCTGCTCTCCCTGTTGTGCCTCGCGCTGGCCCCGATCGCGCTGGTGCTGTTCGTCATCTACCCCTACGGCAAGCGCTTCACCTGGCTGTGTCACGCCCTGCTCGGCCTGGCCCAGGCGGTCGGCCCGATCGGTGCCTGGCTCGGCGTGACGGGGCACTGGGCCTGGTCGTCGGTGCTGCTCGGGCTGGCCGTCGGGCTCTGGATCGGCGGCTTCGACCTCATCTACGCGCTGCAGGACATCGATTCCGACCGAGCCGAGGGCATCTACTCGCTGCCGGCCCGCTTCGGCCCCGTGATTGCGCTGCGAACCGCGGTCGGTGCCCACATCGTCACGCTGGGGCTCTTCGCGGCCTTCGGCGCCGTGGTGGGCGCCGGGGCCTGGTGGTGGGTCGGCCTGGCCTTCGTCGCCGTCGCGTTCGGCTACGAGCACAGCCTGGTAAAGCCGGACGACCTGACGAAGGTCAATCGCGCGTTCTTCACGGCTAACGGCGTGGTGGGCATCGCGCTGTTCGGCTTCGGACTGATCGACCTGCTTGCCCGGGGGCTCGGGGCTTGATGCCGCCGCTGGACCGGGCGCTCGGCGAGGGTCTCGGTGAGGAGGTCGGGGTCGGGCCGCATCCCCAGCCGTGGCCGCAGGATCGCGCGGCTCGATCCCGAATTGCTGGCCGGCGGCGACCGGCGCAACGTGGTGGACCGCTACCGCTACTGGACGATGGAAGCGATCGTCGCCGACCTCGACCGCCGCCGGATGCCGTTTCACGTGGCGGTCGAGAACTGGCAGCACGACCTGAACATCGGGACCGTGGTGCGCAACGCGAACGCGTTCCTGGCCGAGGCGGTGCACATCGTCGGCCGGCGGCGGTGGAACCGGCGGGGAGCCATGGTCACCGACCGCTACCAGCACGTCATCCATCACGAGAGCGTCGACGATCTCGCCGCGTGGGCGCAGGAGGCCGAACTCCCGCTGATCGGGATCGATCTGCTGCCCGGCAGCGAACCGCTGCCCGCCTGGCCGCTGCCCCGCCGGTGCGTCCTCGTCTTCGGGCAGGAGGGTCCCGGCCTCTCGGAGGCGGCCCGCGCGCGCTGCTCGGTCGTGCTGCACATCCCGCAGTTCGGCTCCACCCGGTCGATCAACGCGGGGGTCGCGAGCGGCATCGCGATGTACGAGTACTGCCGCCGTTACGCTCCGTTCGCTGCCGCCGAACGGCCCATCGCGGCTCAAGACTGAGTAGCCTTGGCCCGACATCACAAGAGCTTGCCGATCCGATCCATGGCCCCCGGACCCAAACAAGTGGCTTCGAGCCACCTCACGCCGTGAGGCGACCTGGCGGGTCGGCGCACGAGGCCCCGGACATCAGTCCGGGGCCTTCGTGTTCGTGTGGCGATTGCGTTCCGCGAGCCGGGGGTAGCGCTCGCGGTGGTCCGGCTCAGCGTCTGCGAGCGCGGCTCGCAGGAGCTGGAGTGCGTTGCGCGAGAGCGCTTCCGCTTCCAGGTCGTTCAGCCCGAGATCGGCGCCGACCGCCTCCGAGCCTTCGCCGTAGCCGTACGTGGTCATGACGGCGGCTCGCTCGGCGGACGGCAACTGCGCGAGGGCCCCCTCCAGCCGGTCCAGCAGCTCCGAATCCGGGGTCCCGGCGTCCACCGCTGCCACGTCTTCGAGCAGTACCGCGGCGAGCGGACGCAGGCGCGGCGGGCGGGCACGGGTCGGCTGTCGTCCTCGTCCGGGTCCGGATGTCACCCTTTCATGGTGCCCGCGGATGCCGGATCTGGCGAAGGTGCCGCTCTGAACGCGCCTGCGCCGGCGACGATCTGGGTGGTCGCCGGGGCTCCGGGCGCGGGCAAGTCCACCGTGGCCGACCTGCTGCTCGCGGCGTTTCGCGGTGCCGGTCGCCAGGTGCCGGCGCTGCTCGACAAGGACACCCTCTACGGCGATTTTGTCGCCGCGACGCTGTCGGCGGCCGGGCGCCCCCCCGGCGAGCGGGAGGGTGACTGGTATGACGCCCACATCAAGCGTTACGAATATGCCGGGATGACGGCCACCGCCCGGGAGATCAGTGCCCACGGGTGTCCGGTGCTGCTCAGCGCGCCCTTCACCCAGCAGATACGCGACGTGCGCCGGTGGGCGGAGTGGGTCGGCGAGCTGGGCGGAGGTCGGGTCGAACTCGTCTACGTGCGGTCCGACGCCGAGACTCTGGCCCCCCGTCTCGCCGCCCGGGCGTCATCACGTGACGGGGGCAAACGCACCGAATTCGCTGCTTTCCTGGCGCGTATGCAGCCTGACGTCAGCCCGCCCGTACCGCATGACGAGATCGACAACCGCACTGGGGCTCCGGATCTGGGCGGCCAGGTCCGGCGGCTCCTCGAGCGCGCGACATCGCGTTGATAACGGGGAGATGTGCGCTGGGACCTCCATTTAGCGTGGGTAACCCGGTTATTGCGCGCCAGGGCGCCACCGCGCGTCGAGGCGGCGCTTAGCCTGCCTGGATCGGCTGGGTCGGTGCCGGCACGCCGGTGTCGACGGCGGGCCGGCCGTTGATGATCACCTGCGCGGTCCACTGGTAGCCGTCCCACCAACGCGCCTCGCAGCGGCCGTCCGGGTCGGCGTAGAAACCGGCAGGAAACGCGGGTTCAGCGGCTGCCGGCAACGCGGTGGGCACCGGGGAAGCCGGGGCGAGCACCGGCTGAGGCGGGGGAGCGAAACGCTCGGCGGCCGTCCCGACCGGGTGCCACAGGGTTTCGGGCTCCAGCGCTTTGCGGAAGTCGTGCTGGCACCGCTGACAGGTACGCAACGCGGCTTCGTCACGCCGCTCGCCGCAGTTCGGGCAGAAGACGACGAGCCGCTCTTCCGCGTCCAGCCCCTGACACCGCGGGCAGACGTACTCGGGGTCCATCTTCACCAGCGGCAGGATCCGGCCGACCAGGATGAACGGGCTGACCCCCGCCCGCGAAACGCTCGCGCCGACCAAGCCGGTCAAGCCCTTGATCTTGCGGTTGCGCTCCACCAGGCGCTGATAGTCCGGGTTCACCACCTTCTCGTGGCGGCACGTGGAGCATTTCTGCAGCGTGCGCAGCGGCAGCGCATCGCGGATGCGCGCCTGCTCATTCAGGAACGTGATGACGGGCTTGTCGGCCGTGCTGATCTCGATGACCGGGACCATGTCCGGCGCGGACGACTCCAGGAAATGCTCGATCTCCCCGACGACGCGCTCGACATCGGCGGCGAGCGCCGGTGGCATCGAGCCGGGGATGCGTGAGATCAGCAGCGCCACGGTGAGCATTCCCTGCACGCGCAGCGCGTCGAGAATCGCCTCGGCGTCGGGCGCGGCGATGACGACCTGTGGCCCGGTCGCCTTGGCTGCGGCGCTGCCACCCAGCCATTGATCGACCCGTTGCGCAGCCTTGTGGCCGGCGTTGCCGGTGGAAACGTTCGTGCGCTCCAGCAACGCGATATTTGCCGCAGTGCTGTTGAACTCCGGCGCAGAGAGCGCGACGTTCGGGTCCACCGAAAGCAAGCACGCATCCAGCGCCTGCGCGATCTCGGTGAAGATGTCGGCGTAGGTGCGGTTGCTTCCCCAGGCCTTGCCGCCGGGAGCACGCCAGCGGTCGAACAGGTGCACCGCTACCGTCGTCGCCTCGGCCTCGCCCGCCAGGTCGATCTTGATCCCGACGGGCGATTTCTTCAGCTGCAGGGCGCCGGCGGCGAGCTGCGAACCGCGCTTGCCCTCAAGGCTCGTGAGGCGCTCGGCGGTCATCTCGAACCGCTGCTCGCGCAGCGTTTTGGCGAGAGCGGTCCGCACGGTCGCGACGGGGGCAGCGACCGTACGAACCAGCTCCATCCGTGCGAACGGCATGGCGGTGGCCGCTTTCAGGACTCGTCATACGAGGCGTCGGCGCTCGCCTCGTCGGTCCAGCTGCTCGCGGTGTCGGCGTAGTCCGACGCGGTGTCGGCGTAGTTGGAGGCGCCGTCTGCGTAGCTCGCGGCATCCGCGAAGTCGGTCTGCGCGCTCTCGTAATCACCTGAGGCCAGCGCGTCCAGGCCGGCGTTCTGGTAGCTGTCGGCCGAGTCCGACCATTCGTTCGCGCTCGCCTCGTTCCAGTTCGACCAGTCCGCATTGCTCGCGGCGTTGTCCAGGTCGGTCGCGACGTCGCCGGTCCCGGTGATGACGTCGTCGAAGGACTGGAAGTTCGCGTCGCTCGCGGACTCGCTGAGCTCGGCGCTGCTGTCGAGGGCAGAAACCTCAGCGCTGGTGTCGGTGCCGGTGTAGTCGTCCCAGGTTTCAGACACGATCGCGATCCCCCCTTGTGGGCTCACCCGGGGTTGGGAGAGCTGACTCTGACAACCGGGACCCAGGGTCTCGCGTTCCGCCTTGTGGTGTCCGCAGAACGACAGTTCTTACCGGCCGGTCAGGCCGTCTTTTCGGGGGTGGACAGCGCCTGGTGGCTGCTGCGGCGACTGCGCCAACCAAGCCCGAGCCCGATCAGCATCACCAGCACCCCGGCCCCGCCGATCGCCGCCGGGAGGGTGACCTTCGCGAGCGTGATCTTGTCGGCGCGGCCCTTGGCGAAGGTAGCCAGATCGGCGACCGACGCTGGCAGCTGCGCGTAGGTGATGTTGAAGATACGGCTGCGGGGCGGGTTGTCGACGAGCTTGCCGATCACCGTTGCGGCGGACTGGACCACCGCGTTCTTCGCGTACTGAGGCTTGTTCAGGATGGTCTGGATGCGTCCGATGCCCTGGATGTCGGGGGTGGCGTAGAGCGTCTGGTTGATCTGCTCCAGCCCGACGATGGCGCCCGTCTTGGGTTCGACGAGGAAGCTCGTGTGGACGTCGATTGAGTATTTCAGCGGGACGTTCTGGGCCAGGATCGTCTGCGCGCTCGACCGGTCGACGGGCTCCAGCGCCGGCAGCACCGCGCTTTCGAGCAGGGCCGGGTCAGCCCCCAGTGCCTTGAGCTGAGCTGCCGCCTGCGTGGGAGTGAGCGACTTCGGAATGCCCTGCGACGCGAGCTGGTCGATGTAGTAGCTCTGGGCCGGAGCGTCCTTCATCGAGCCCTCGTAGCGGTATAGGGTCACTCCTGCCTGCTTCACCGTCGCCGTCTTGGTGAAGGCGTAGGAAACCCCGGACTCGTTCTTCCACACCTGGTAAGGGCCCTTGCCGGCACTGAAGGGAAGGTTGATCGAGTACGCCGGTGAGCGGTCGATCTTGTTGCTGGGGGTGTACGCCCAGGCCCGATCGTCAGCGACGTCCTTCAGCGACTTGCGGTCGACCACGTACCGCTGCTGGAGGTCCTGCGGCTTCAGGTTGCCGATCTGCTCGACGTCGTTCTCCTGAACCACCGCGCGGCTGCCATCGGTCTCGATCACGTGCAGGTTGCGCTTGATGTCGAGTGGCAGCTTCTGCGGGCTCGCGAGCTGCGCGGCCGAAGCGGGGTCGATGTAGAGGGTGAAGGTTCCCTGCGCGTGAGCGGTCTTATCCAGCGGCCCGCCGGGATACTTCACGGCGAGGGCAGGCAGGGCGAAAGCGGCGATCACTCCGAGCACGATGAGCAGGACGCCGACGCTGAACAACACCTTCGGCAGGCGCCTCCGAGTTGCTTTCCGCGGGGCCTTCGAGCTGGGTGCGGATAGAACGCTCTGAGTCATACCCGAAACGGTATGGGCATTCAATCGGGTTCTCACGAGGCGAATGTCAGCGGGAGTAGGGACTAGAGTCCAAAGCCAAAGCGCTGGAGCAAACCGGACGGTCGCGCGAAAGGGAGGCCTGGTGGCGGACGGGCCCCTGATCGTCCAGTCCGACAAGACGGTGCTGCTCGAGACCGACCACGAGCTGGCTGACGAGGCCCGCGCCGCGCTGGCGCCTTTTGCGGAGCTCGAACGTGCGCCCGAGCACGTCCACACCTACCGGATCACCAACCTGGCGCTCTGGAATGCGCGGGCCGCCGGCCACGACGCCGAGCAGGCCGTCGACGTGCTGATGCGCTACTCGCGGTTCCCGGTGCCGCATGCGCTGCTGGTCGACGTCGCCGACACCATGGACCGCTTCGGGCGGCTGCGGCTGGAGGCGTCTCCGGTGCACGGGCTGGTGCTGCACGCCCTCGATCGCGCCGTGCTCGAGGAGGTCATCCGGTCCAAGAAGATCCAGCCCTTGCTCGGCGCCCGGGTCGACGACGACACGGTCATCGTGCACGCCGCCGAGCGGGGCCGCATCAAGCAGGCGCTGCTGCGGGTCGGGTGGCCGGCCGAGGATCTCGCCGGCTACGTCGACGGTGAGGCCCATCCCATCTCGCTGCGGGAAGAGGGCTGGACGATGCGGGCCTACCAGCGCGAGGCGGTGGAGGGCTTCTGGGCCGGTGGTTCGGGTGTCATCGTGCTCCCGTCAGGCGCCGGGAAGACGATCGTCGGTGCCGCGGCGATGGCGAAAGCGGGGGCGACGACGCTGATTCTGGTCACCAATACGGTCGCCGGGCGCCAGTGGCGGCGCGAGCTGCTGGCCCGCACCTCGCTGACCGAGGACGAGATCGGTGAGTATTCGGGCGAGCGCAAGGAGGTCCGCCCGGTCACGATCGCCACCTACCAGGTGATGACCACGCGGCGCAAGGGCGAGCATCTGCACCTCGGCCTGTTCTCCGCGCGGGAGTGGGGGCTGGTCATCTACGACGAGGTGCACCTGCTGCCGGCCCCGGTCTTTCGCATGACTGCTGACATCCAGTCGCGGCGGCGCCTTGGGCTGACGGCGACCTTGGTGCGTGAGGACGGGCGGGAGGGCGACGTCTTCAGCCTCATCGGCCCCAAGCGTTACGACGCGCCGTGGCGTGACATCGAGGCGCAGGGCTGGATCGCGCCCGCCCTGTGCACGGAGGTCCGGGTCACCCTGACCGACGACGAGCGGATGACGTACGCCGTCAGCGAGCCGGAGGACCGGTACCGCGTCTGCGCGACGGCAGCATCCAAGCGCTCGGTCGTGCAGACACTGGTCGATCGGCACAAGGACGACCGCGTCCTCGTGATCGGCGCGTACCTCTCGCAGCTCGGCGAGTTCGGGGATTTGCTCGAGGCTCCCGTCATCCAGGGGTCCACGACGAACAAGGAACGCGAGCGGTTGTTCGAGGAGTTCCGTAACGGGGCGTTGAAGGTTCTGGTGGTCAGCAAGGTCGCCAACGTCTCGATCGACCTGCCCGAGGCTGGCGTGGCAATCCAGGTGAGCGGCACTTTCGGCTCCCGGCAGGAGGAGGCGCAGCGGCTCGGACGCGTGCTGCGCCCCAAGGCCGACGGCCGACCGGCCCACTTCTACACCGTCATCTCCCGCGACACCCTCGACCAGGAGTACGCCGCGCACCGTCAGCGCTTCCTCGCCGAGCAGGGTTACTCGTACACGATCGTCGATTCCGATGATCTGATTAGCGAGGGTTGAGCGGGGCCGCTCCTTCTTCGAGCTCAACAAGGCGCTGCCGGCTGACCCGCGGGTCGAGGTGGTCATGCTGCCGGTTGCCGACGGACTCACGATCGCTCGCTAGCGCTGATCCGGGTACCGGCCAGGCGGTCGGTGGCTCAGCGCAGGATGCCGGTGTGCCCCAGCGAGTAGCGGCCGGGCTGCGGCCAGACGCACAGGCCGTGCGGCTCGGTGCCGACCGGGATGCGGGCGACGAGCCGTCCGGTCGTCGTGTCGATCCCGTAGACCTCGTTGTTGCGCCGGCCCGACAGCCAGAGGGTTTTGCCGTCCGGTGACACTCCGCCCATGTCGGGGGTGCTCGGCGCCGGGATCGGCCAATTCGCGATGACCTTGTGGGTCGCGAAGTCGATGACGCTGACCGATCCCTGGTCGTGGGTCCCGCCGCGGTTGGACACGTAGAGCACGTGCGCGTTGCGGCTGGGGTAGAGCCCGTGCGCCTCGGGTCCGGTCGGGATGAAGCCGATCTGCTTGAACGTGTCGCCGTCGATCAGGTGGACGCCGTTCTGGTCCATGTCGGAGACGTACCAGACCTTGCCCGCCGGATCGATCTTGATGTCCTGCGGCATGCCCCCGATGTTGAGGTAGCCGAGCACCTTCTGCTGTGCGGTGTCGACTTTCACCAGAGCGCCGCCGAACTCGCAGGTAGCGATGAAGTACGCGCCGTCGGCGGAGAAGTCGACATGGTTCACGCCGGCGCAGCCCGGCACGTCCAGCGCGTGCTCGAGCGCGAACGTGTGCGGGTCGGAAAAGTCCAGCCGCTTCTCGGCCTCGGCGACGACGATGGCGTACTTCCCGTTCGGCGTGAAGTACATGTTGTACGGGTCGGACACCGGGATGTTGGGGCCCGCGCGCTGGCCCGTGCGGGGGTCGATCGGGGTCAGCGAATTGCCGCCCTCGTCGTTCGCCGAGTACAGCGTCTTCAGGTCCCAAGCGGGGATCACGTGTTGCGAGCCCGGTCCGGTGGCGAACGTGTCGATCACCTTCTTGGCGATCGGGTCGATCACCGACACCGTGCCGTCGCCGTGGTTGGGCACGTAGATGCGGTACGGGACCGCGCGGGTCGCGGCGGTGAACATCCCCGCCTCGTCGTGGGCGTAGACGTCGCCGATGGCGGGACCGCTCCCGATCACGCTCGGGACGGGGGTCGACGAGGCGGCCGACGGTGTGCTGGCCGGCGTCGCCGGCATCGACATGGGCATGCTCATGCTCGGGCTGGCATCCGGTGCGGCCTGCTTGCTCGACGACCCGCAGGCCGCCGTGAGCCCTGTGAGCACGGTCGCGAGCGCCAGCACGGCTGCGAAGCCAACGGATCGTTTCATCGACGCCCAGCCTGCCATGCCGATGTCAGCCGGTGCCGCCGCTGGTGCTCAGCCCCGTGGGCAGGGTGCCGACCTCGCTGGCCGGGGGTGCCGTGATTGCCGAGGTGTCGGTGGTGCCGAAGTCGTAGAAGTCGACGGTCACAGTGAAAGCGGTCGTGGTGGGCGCGGTGCTCGAGGCGCTGGTGCTCGGGAGCACCGGCTTGATGGTCACCGAGAACCGGCGGGCCAGCCCGCTGCTGTCGAGGTAGACGTCCTCCGGAACGGTGCCCGAGCCGAGTGTCTTGGTGAACTGCTCCAGGCTCGACGCGTCGGCTCCGCTGGCCTTGACGGCTTTTGCGAGGTCGACCTCGGCGCGGTAGTGCGTCGTCTGCACTCCCCGAATCTCGGCCGTGCCGACCTTGGTGATGCTGTCGCTGACGCCGCGCAACGTGCTCAGCATCTGGGTCGGGTCCTCCGAGCCGAAGTTCAGCCCGGTGGTGCTGCTGGCGCCCAACTCGGAGGCGTCAATCTTGATCCACGGCTTGCCGCCGGTCAGGCCCGATTCCGCGGCGGGAAGCATCAGGTAGACGTCCTTGCCGATCACGCGCTCCTCGATGGTGCCGCTGATCCCAGCGGCGGCCGGGAGCTGCAGGGTCAGCTGGAACTTCTTGTTCACGAAGTCGGCGATCCCGTCGCCGCCGAAGGAGAGGTCCTGCCCGGCGGCAGACCCGCTGAAGTCGAGCCGGATCTTGGCGTTCTTGGCCGCCAGGGTCTTGTCGACCGACCCTGCGAGCAGGCCCTGCACGGAGCCGCCCGGCGCGCCGCTCGGAATGAGGGCGCTGCCGCCGCTGCTGCTTCCGCAGGCGGCTACCAGCGCGGTTGCCGCACCCGCGATCGCCAGCCGCCGGTAGGCGTGAGCTGAGCGCATGTGTTCACTCCAGTCGCTGAGACGAGTCGGGACGGTCATCCGAGGGCGCCGGGGTGCAGCACATCCCCCGTACATAGAAACTACGGGCTCGCCGTCCCGGTTGCGGGGATTCGTCACTTCCGCGGCAGGAAACCCGGGACGTCAAAGGGGCGGCTTCCCCGGAGGGAAGCCGCCCCACTTGTCGAACGAGCGGACGAACGGTCGTGCGAACTGCTGATCCGAGGATCAGAAGTCCATGTCACCGCCGCCCGGCATGGCCGGCGCACCGCCAGCCTTCTCCGGCTTGTCGGCGATGACCGCCTCGGTGGTGAGGAACAGGCCGGCGATCGACGCTGCGTTCTGCAGCGCGGAGCGCGTGACCTTGGCCGGCTCGATGATGCCGGTCTTCACCATGTCGACGTACTCGCCGGTGGCGGCGTTGAGCCCCCAGCCGGCCTGCAGGCCGCGCACCTTCTCGACCACAACTCCGCCTTCGAGGCCGGCGTTGATGGCGATCTGCTTGAGCGGAGCCTCCAGCGCGAGCCGGACGATGTTGGCGCCAGTGGCCTCGTCGCCGACCAGGTCGAGCTTCTCGAACGCGCTGATGCTGGCGAGGATCAGCGCGACGCCACCACCCGGCAGCACGCCCTCCTCGACGGCAGCCTTCGCGTTGCGAACGGCGTCCTCGATGCGGTGCTTGCGCTCCTTGAGCTCCACCTCGGTGGCAGCACCGACCTTGATCACCGCAACGCCACCGGCCAGCTTGGCCAGCCGCTCCTGCAGCTTCTCGCGGTCGTAGTCGCTGTCGCTCTTCTCGATCTCAGCGCGGATCTGGTTGACCCGGCCGTTGATCTGGTCGGTGTCGCCCGCACCCTCGACGATGGTGGTCTCGTCCTTGTTGATGACCACCTTGCGAGCGCGGCCCAGCAGGTCGAGGGTCGCGTTCTCGAGCTTGAGACCGACCTCCTCGCTGATGACCTGGCCACCGGTCAGGATCGCGATGTCCTGCAGCATGGCCTTGCGGCGGTCACCGAAGCCGGGGGCCTTCACCGCAGCGCTCTTGAACGTGCCGCGGATCTTGTTCACGACGAGGGTGGCGAGCGCCTCGCCCTCGGCGTCCTCGGCGATGATCGCCAGCGGCTTGCCGGACTGCATGACCTTCTCCAGCAGCGGGAGCAGGTCCTTCACCGACGCGATCTTGCTGTTGACGATCAGCAGGTACGGGTCGTCGAGCACGGCCTCCATGCGCTCGGGGTCCGTGACGAAGTAGGGCGAGATGTAGCCCTTGTCGAAGCGCATGCCCTCGGTGAGCTCGAGCTCGAGGCCGAAGGTGTTGCTCTCCTCGACGGTGATGACGCCTTCCTTGCCGACCTTGTCCATCGCCTCGGCGATGATCTCGCCGACGGTGGTGTCAGCAGCGGAGATCGAGGCGGTAGCAGCGATCTGCTCCTTGGTCTCGACGTCCTTGGCGAGCTTGGACAGCTCCTCGGAGACGCGCTCGACGGCTGCCTCGATGCCCTTCTTCAGGCCCATCGGGTTAGCGCCGGCCGCAACGTTGCGCAGGCCTTCCTTCACGAGGGCCTGGGCAAGCACCGTGGCGGTGGTCGTGCCGTCGCCGGCTACGTCATCGGTCTTCTTGGCGACCTCTTTGACGAGCTCGGCGCCGATCTTCTCGAAGGGATCCTCGAGCTCGATCTCCTTCGCAATGCTCACACCGTCGTTGGTGATCGTGGGGGCGCCCCACTTCTTGTCCAGCACGACGTTGCGGCCCTTGGGGCCGAGCGTCACCTTGACGGCGTCGGCCAGTTGGTTCATCCCGCGCTCGAGGCCGCGACGGGCCTCCTCGTCGAACGCGATGATTTTCGGCATGTGGTTGTCCCTCCAGCAGATGGACGGGTCCAGTGGTCAAGTCCCGTTAGTGGCCGCCCTGAACGCCCGCGACGGACGACCGATCACGCCTTGGTAGACGCCATCGGCCTCGCCCAGACGACCTGGCACTCGACAGCTGCGAGTGCCAGGCCATTATTAGCACTCGACCCTGTCGAGTGCAAGACAGTGCGTCAGATGCCGAACCGCGGCGGGGCACGCTACCTTTCTCCCGACACGCCGATGGGAAGGGCACGAATCATGCTGCTGGCGGCTGGGCTCTCCGACCTGCTCAAACCCTCGGTGCCGCAATGGGCCGGGGTCGCGATCTCGGTCGGGGCCGCGGTCATCTGTTTCTTTCTCGCCCTCACGGTCGTGCGCGTCGGACGGGCGATCGGCGGTGTGACGGGGTTCGGGGCAGGCCTCGTCGCGGGAGCGACCCTGCTGCCCTGGGTCTCCGGGAGTGCCTCGGACGGCATCGGGGGCAGCCTGAACGTCAAGGTGGACGCCTGGAAGAAGATCAACGGCCAGGCGGTCAACGACGTGCACAGCTGGACCGGTGTCGGTTCCCATACGTTGCTGTGGGCAATCCCACTCGTCGTCGCCGCGGCGCTGATGCTGATTCTCGGCGTGCTGCCAGGCAAACTCGGGCTGATCGCGATCATCCCGGCCCTGCTCGTCCCCTGGGCGTTGATCTACATCACGCGGGTGCCGAAGAACAAGCTGCCGATCCACAACGTCGGCGTCGGTGCGTGGGCGGCACTCGGCGGCTCGGTGATCGTCATCGTGACGGTGCTGGTACGCGCGCTGCGCTCAGCCGGCAGACGCGCCACCCAGCAGCCCGCCTACAGCCCGCAGTTCGCCGGGCAGTACAACCAGCAGCCGCCGTACGCCCCGCCCCCGGGCTTCGGCCAGCCCGGCTACGGGCAGCAGCCTTCGTACGGCCAGCCTGCCTACGGCGCTCAGCAGCCTGCCTACGGCGGTCAGCAGCCCGGGTACGGCCAGCCTGCTTATGAGCAGCCCGCGTATGGCCAGCAGGACTACGGGCAGCCGCAGGGCTACGGGCACGGGGGCTACAACGAACCGACCGAAGAGCATGCCGGGCACGACCACTCTCACGACCACTCTCACGACCATGACGACCCGGCGCCCAACGACGGCTCGACGCAGATCATCGACTCGCCGTTCCGGCAGCAGCCGCCGAACCCGGGTTAGCCGAGCAGGCCCGGCACCGCTTCGTTGAGGGCGGTCTCGAACGCGTCGTAGGTCGGGGGGATGTCCACGGTCGGGCCGCTGGTGGGCGCCATCGCATCGATCGTCTTCAGGCCGTCGCCGGTGTTGAACAGCACCGTCTCGGCGCCCGGGTCGATCGCTCCTTCACCTAGCAAGCGCTGCAGCGTGGCGACGGTGACCCCGCCGGCCGTCTCCGCGAAGACCCCCTCGGTCTGGGCGAGCAGCCGGATCCCCTCGACGACGGCCGCGTCGGTCACGTCGCGGATCGCCCCGCCGGTGCGCCGGGCGACGTCAAGGGCGTAGGGGCCGTCCGCCGGGTTGCCGATGGCGAGCGACTTGGCGATCGTGTTCGGCCGGACGGGCGTGACGGTGTCGTGGCCGGCGGCGAAAGCGGCGGCAACCGGGTTGCAACCCTCCGGCTGAGCCCCGAAGACGCGGTAGGGGGTCGGGTCGATCAGCCCGAGGCGTCCGAGCTCACCGAATGCCTTGTCGACCTTGGTCAGCAGCGAACCTGACGCGATGGGCACCACGATCTGCTCCGGCAGCCGCCAGCCGAGCTGCTCGGCGACCTCGTAGCCCAGCGTCTTGGAGCCTTCCGCATAGAAGGGGCGCACGTTGACGTTGACGAAGGCCCAATCCTGCTCACCGGCGATCTCGCTGCACAGCCGGTTGACGTCGTCGTAGGAACCCTGCACGGCGACGAGGGTGGGCCCGTAGACCGCGGTGGAGACGGTCTTGCCCGGCTCCAGGTCGTGCGGGATCAGGACCACGGCTTGCAGGCCTGCGCTCGCGGCATGGGCCGCGACGGACTGGGCGAGGTTGCCGGTGGAGGCGCAGGCGACGGTGGTGAAACCGAGCTGGCGGGCGGCGGAGAGGGCGACGCTGACGACGCGGTCCTTGAACGAGTGCGTCGGGTTGGCGCTGTCGTCTTTGATCCACAGGCTCTTCATGCCGAGGGCGGCGGCGAGCCGGTCAGCCCGGCGCAAGGGGGTCCACCCGGCGCCCAGGCTGACCCGGGTGGCGAGATCGTGCCCGGCCGGCAGCAGGCCCACGTAACGCCAGAGATCCAGCGGTCCCGCCTCGATCGATGCGCGGGTGACGCGGCGCATCCGGTCCTCGTCGTAGCCGATCTCCAGCGGAGCGAAGCACGTCGCGCAGACGTGGACTGCGGCCAGTTCGTAGGTCGCCGAACAGTTGCGGCACTTCAGGTGAGTGGCCGGATTTGCGGCAGCAAGCACTGGCGCATCGAGCAGGGTGGTCATGCGGAAAGATCCTCCTCATCGTTCCCGCCTGTCTGGCGGGCCGGCATTGGCACCTGCCTTTCGGCGCGTATCCGCGTGACGCGGTGATCGCCGGAAAGGTGGTTGCCGGGGCTTCAGCGGGCCGGTCCCTCTGCCCCTCGAGATGAGCAACACATTCAGTTGTGTCGTACAGCAGTCATGCTAGCTGACCGTGACACCTCCTCACACGGGTTTCTCCCCGACCGATGTTCGCGTGATCTACTCCGACCTCGACGGGACGATGGTCGGTCCTCGAGGCTGCTTCTTTCGCACCGAGGACGGAGCGGTCTCCCTCGAGCCGGCCAGGGCGCTCGCTGACCTGCTGGAAGCCCGCGTGGCGCTGGTGCTCATCAGCGGGCGCACCCAGGGGCAGCTGCTCGAAGCAGCCGGGATCTTCGGGGCCGACGGCTATGTCGCGGAGCTCGGCGCGATGGTCGGCTGGCGGTCCGCGGAGGAGGGCAGCCGTGGGCGGCACCTGTTACGCGGAGCCATGCCCGAGCAGTACGACGCGATTCCTGACGCGCTCGTGGAGGGGATGCTGCGCGAGTACGCCCGCAAGCTCGAGTTCCACGACCCGTGGCACGTCGGGCACGAGCTCGACGTGATGCTGCGGGGGCAGGTCGACGTCGCCCAGGTGAACGGCTGGTTCGCCGATCAGGGTGCCGGCTGGGTGCGCCTGCACGACAACGGCTTGCTGCCGCCCCGTCCGACCCCGGGCCTCGACGTGCAGCAGCTGCACGTCTACCACCTGGTGCCGGACGGGATCGACAAGGGCCGCGCGGTCGCCTACGACCTGGCCCGGCGCGGGCTGCGGCCCGAGCAGGCCATCGCGATCGGCGACAGCGCCAGCGATCTCGCTATGGCTGCGCACGTCGGGCGGTTCCACCTGGTAGCCAACGGTGCCCGGTCGGCGCCGGTGCGCGCGCTGGCAGAGGCAGCCGGCAACGTGGTCATCGAGGATGGGGCTCTCGGTCTCGGGTGGGCCTTCGCCGTCCGCTCCGTCCTTACAAGATCAACGCACCCATGATCAAGGTTTGGGGCCTGTCAACCGGCTGAGACCATGATCATGGGAGCGTTGATCTTGGTCAGCCGGGCCCGCGTTCGCGTTCGGGCTGCGAGAGCCGTGCCGCCGCTTCCGGATCTACGCTGCGTACTCATGGGAGACACGGGCGATGCGGCGGTCCTGGTTGCGTCGAACCGCGGCCCGCTGTCCTACGTCGCCGACGAGCGCGGTGAGCTGACCGCAAGGCGCGGCGGCGGCGGCATGATCAGCGCGCTCGAAGGCCACGAGCAACCCATCACGTGGGTGTGCGCCGCGCTGACGGACGGCGACCGGGCCGCCGTGCGCGCCTCACCGGACGGCCGGATCCGGGCCTCCAACGGTTCCGGTGGCGGCGAGCAGGTCGTGCGCATGCTCGAGTTGGACCGGGTGCTCTTCGACCGGGCCTACAACGCGGTTGCCAACCGCACCCTCTGGTTCATCGCTCACCTGCTCTTCGATACCGCCAAGGCCCCGACCTTCGGCCACGTCTGGGCAGCCGATTGGGCGGCGTACGAGCAGTACTGCGCGAGCTTCGCGCAAGCGCTGGCGCAAGACGCGGCACCGGACGCGAAGGTCCTCATCCAGGACTACCACCTGGTGCTCGCGCCGCGGATGTTGCGAGACCTTCGCCCGCACCTGCGGATCTCGCACTTCACGCATACGCCCTGGGCCGGCCCCGACTACTTCCGGATGCTCCCCGACGCCGTTGCCCACCAGATCCTGCGCGGCATGCTCGGCGCCGACTTGCTCGGCTTTCACTCCAAGCGCTGGGCCGAGGCGTTCCTGGCCTGCTGCGAGGCGGTGCTGGGTGCGTCCGTGGCGGGCTACGAGGTGAGCTTCGAGGGCCGCACGACCACCGTCTCCGTGAACCCGCTCGGCGTCGACGGACCTGAGCTGCGCCGCCGCGCGAAGGCCGCCGACGTCGCGAGCCGGATGGAGCTGCTGACCGAGCAGGTCGCCGGCCGGCGCCTGCTGCTGCGCATCGACCGCACCGAGCTGTCCAAGAACATCGTTCGCGGCCTGGAGGCGTATCGCGAGATGCTCCGGGCGCATCCCGAAATCTGCGGCGAGGTCGTGCACCTGGCCTTCGCCTACCCGAGCCGCCATGACCTGCCCGAGTACCGCGAGTACACCGCGGCCGTGCAGCGGATGGCGTCGGACATCAGCGGGGAGTTCGGACGTCCGGGTTGGGAGCCGGTGCACCTCGAGGTGAGCGACGACTTCCCGCGCTCGCTCGCCGCGTACGCGCTTGCCGACGTGCTGGTCGTGAACCCGGTGCGCGACGGGATGAATCTGGTGGCCAAGGAAGGCCCGGTGCTCTCGCAGCGGGATCTGGCGCTCGTGCTCTCGCGGGAAGCGGGCGCGGTGGCGGAGCTCGGCGGCGACGCGCTCGTGATCAATCCGTTCGACGTCATCCAGACCAGCGAGGCCATGTGGGACGCGCTGTGCATGCCGCCGGCGCAGCGGGCGGTGCGCTGCGAACGCCTTGCCGAGGCGTCCGTCGCGGTGCCGCCGGCGCGCTGGTTCAGCGCGCAGCTCGACGCGCTCTGACCCGCTCTGAGGTCAGCCCAACCGCTCAGCGAGCTGGCGCAGGAACGTCACGACCGCCGGGGGGCCGTCCAGCAGCAGGTCGGCCCGCTCGCGCAGGCCGGTCACCTCGGCCGAGTCGCTCACGATGCCGATTCCCGGCACCCCGTCGCGGCGGAGCAGGTCGAGCGCGTCGAAGGCCGGAAGGTCACCGAGGTCGTCGCCGATGAACATGACCGCCTTCGACCGGCGCTCCCGGCTGAAGCGCAGGAGCGCCCCGCCCTTCTCGAAGCCGGGCGGGCGCAGCTCGAGCGCGTTGCGGGCGGGATGGGGCTCGAGCCCGGCTCCCTCGGCGATGGCGGAAAGGCGCGGGCGCAGGGCGTCCAGCACGCCGTCCGGATCGTGGGTGAGCCGGGTGTGCACCACCAGCGCCTGACCCTTGTCCTCGACCGAGACCCCTTGTGGCAGCCCGGGATCGAGGAGCAGGGCGGCGAGTTCACGGCGGGCACTCTCGACTCCCGGCAGCGCGGACGGGGACGACAGCTGATCGGAGCTGCCGTCCCATCGCTCGAGTCCGTACTGAGCAAGCACGGTCAGCAAGTGCCGGGCGGGATGGCGGCGAAGGCCGGTGAGCTCGAGCAGCTGCCCGGCGGGACGGCCGCTGATGAGCACGACGGCGCCGACGCGCTCGGCCAGCTGGCCGACCGCTTCCAGCGCACCAGGGGCCGGGACCGCGTCTTCCGGGCGCTGGACGATGGTGGACAGCGTGCCGTCGTAGTCCAGCGCGGCCAGCGAGGTCTGCGGGTTCGCCAGAACGGCTGCTAGCCCCTCGCGACCGGCTGGCGTCGTCGGCTGGGGTAGCTCACGGGACATGGCGGGCGAGCGCGGATTCTGAGTCGGTGAGCACGAGAACGAGTGTGCCCGCCGTACCGAGCCCTACGGGGGCGGGTGCGATCGTCGCCGCCCCGCTGAGGCGGGCCAGGGTCTGCGCCTGGCTACGGATACCGGGTGGGTAGTAGACCGCCGGTCCGGCGGCTGGCCTGCGCGCCGTGCTCAGGTTGCCGATCGAGGCGACGTTCACGCCGCGCAGCCGAAGTGCCGTCGCCGTCCGGCCGGCCAGGCCCGTGACGCCCGACGCGTTGAAGACGGCGACCGGTGCGGTCAGCGGGGCCAGCGGGGTCGGGCGCGTCGTCGGCTTGGGTGACGCCGCGTGAGTGGGTGGGGCGGTGGTCACTTTCGTACCGGCTCCCAGGCGCAGCGACGGGGCTTGCGCGGATGCCGGTTGGTTCGTCGGCCGGCTCACGACGTGAAACAGCCCGAAGGCAGCGACGCACGTGGCCGCCACCAGACAGGTGGGCAGCAGCAGCCGCAGCAGCCGGATCGCCGCGGCTGGGACGCGGGGGCCCCGCATCCCTCTGCTAGACCGACCGTCCCAGGCGCCGGGCCGAGCGCGCTCGTTCACGCTGGAGCCGGAGCCGCTGCAGCCGCTTGACCAGCATCGGATCGGCACGCAACGCCGCCGGGCGGTCGATGAGCCCGTTCAGCAACTGGTAGTACCGGGTGGACGAGAGCCCGAAACGGTCGGCGACCGCCTGCTCCTTCGCCCCGGCGAGCCGCCACCACTGGCGTTCGAAATCGAGGATCTCCGCCTCGCGCGGGGTCAGCTCGTCGGCATCGGCCGGACCGGGAGAGGCCGGGGTGAGCCCGGTGGGCGCTGCCGGCAATGCCGACACTGGCGGCGCTAACGGCTCAGCGCTCGGGCCCATGCTGGCTGCGGGATTGACCACGCGACACCTCCCTGGTGCGAGCGGGAATTACACCTGTGTCATTACTACCACGGGGTAGCCGCGGTCGGGGGTAGGCGCGGTCAGGGGTAGAACCCTCGGACGCGGCGTGCCTCGGCGACCCGGCCGACGGCGATGATCTGAGCCCCGCGGCTGCCCACCGAAGTTTCGAGCAGCTTGACGAAAGTTCGCCGCCGCAGGCCGGGTCCCGGTGTTCGGTGACCGGGGCTGCGAAACTGGGCGTATGCGCGCCCCGTTCGGTAAGTCGTGACCGGGCTGCTGGACTCGGACGCGGTCGACGCGTACGGCACCGCTCGCGTCTCGCCGTTGCTGCCGGGATACGCGCTGGTCCACGCTGACCTGCACAACCACACCCGGCTCTCGGACGGTCGGGGGGACCCGAGGCTCGCCTTCGATTCGATGCGCGCCGCCGGGCTCGACGCTGCAGCCATCACCGATCACACCAACCTTCCCGGCCCGTGGGGCGGGGGCCTGGACGAGGAGGGCTGGTCGGAACTCGCGCAGCTGGCGTCGGCATCCAACCGGGACGGCGAGTTCGTGGCGATCCGGGGATTCGAGTGGTCGCACCCGCTGCTGGGCCACATCAATGTCTGGGACAGCCCCACCTGGGTTGCGCCCGTGCTGCCAACCGCCCGCGACCTGCGCCGCTTCTACGACTGGCTCGAGTCGCCGGCCAGCGCTGACGCGCTCACGTCGTTCAACCACCCGGGATCGCGCGGCACCGTGCTGCGCTTCGGCGACTTCACGTTCCGCATCGCGCTCGCGCCGCGGATGGTCGGCCTGGAGATGTTCAACAAGACCGACGACTACCTGCTGGCCTTCGAACCCGGCGGGGTCTCTCCCCTCATCCAGTGCCTGGACGCGGGTTGGCGGCCGGGACTCATCGGTGTCACCGACGAGCATGGCAAGGACTGGGGCCATCCGGACGGTAAGGGCCGCACCGGCCTGTACGTCAAGGAGCTGAGCCGCGCCGGGGTTCGTGACGCGATGGCCGGCCGCCGCTCGTTCGCTGCGCGCATCAAGGGCCTGCGGCTGGCGGCGACGCTCGGCGGCGTGTTCATGGGGCAGCGGCTGCGCCAGCCCGTGGCGAGCGGAACGGCGCCGTTGGTGGTCGATCTCGACCTCGGGCCGCTCGCGCGGGGGATGGAGCTCTCGGTGCAGCTGCTGCGCCGGGCACCGGTCACGCCGGTGGTCGAGGAGGTGGCGCGGGTGGAGTCGGGCGCGGGGCTGCTGACACTGGACGTCCCCGTCGATCCGGACGAGCCGTGGATCGTCCTGCGGGTCAGTGACCCGCACTCGCCGGCGGGCTGGGGCGTCCCGCGGGCGTACGGATCGCTCGGACGCAGCGTTGCTTACGCGAGCCCCTGGTGGATCGGTGGATCGGCCGCGGACTAACCGGCCAGGACGGTGATCGCGTGGATCGCCAGCCCCGCGAGCGCGCCGACGACCGTGCCGTTGATACGGATGAACTGCAGGTCACGGCCAACCTGAAGCTCGATGCGGCGTGATGCCTCTGCGGCGTCCCAGCGGGCGATGGTGTCGGAGATGACGGTGGCGACCTCGCTGCTGTACGCGCCCGCCGCGTGCGCGGCCGCGTCGGCCAGGTAGCCGTCGACCTTCGTCTGCAGAACCGTGTCGCCGGCGACACGGTGGCCCAGATCGGCCAGCCCGGCGGTGGTGCGCCGGCGCAACTCGCCGTGCTCGTCGTCGATCGCTTCCAGCAGCAGCCGCCGCGCCGTCGACCAGACGGAGGCGACACCTTCGCGCACGTCGGGATGGTTCAGCAGCCGTTCCTTGACCAGCTCGACCCGGTGGATGGTGTACGGATCGTTGCGCAGATCGTCCGCGAATCTGCCGAGCAGGCTGTCGAGCGCGAGCCGCAGCGGATGCGCCGGGTCGGCTTGCACCTCGCGGACGAAGCGCAGCAGTTCCCGGTAAGCGCGCGCGGCGACGGCATCATCCAGGAATTTCGGTGACCACGACGGGGCCTGCTCGGCCACGATCGAGATGACGGCGTCGCGGTTGGCGAGCAGCCAGCCGTGGGCCTCGTCGATGGCGAGATCGACCAGGCGATGGTGGGTCCCGTCCTCCACGATCTGGCCGAGGAGCCGCCCGAGCGGCGGCGCCCATGGCAGGGCGGCCACCCGGCGCAGCACCGCCGCTTCCAGGACGGCGGTGACGTCCTCGTCGCGCAGCACGCGGATCGCGGCGCGGGTGGCCGTCGCCAACTCGGTTCCCACCCGGGCCGCATGCGCCGGGTCGGAGAGCCAGGTGCCGATCCGGGCCGCGACCCGGGCGCGGATCACCTTGTCGCGCACCACGGCTTCGGACAGGAAGTTGGACGCGACGAACGACTCCAGGCTGCGACCCAAGGCGTCTTTGCGCGTCGGGATGATCGCCGTGTGCGGGATCGGCAGCCCGAGTGGGGAGCGGAAGAGCGCCGTCACGGCGAACCAGTCGGCAAGCCCGCCCACCATCGCCGCCTCAGCGCCGGTGTTGACGAAGCCGAGCGCGCCGCCGTGATGGCGGGTCAGCGCGTACGTGATGACGGCAACGATGAGCAGGCTTCCGGCGAAACCCTTCATGCGCCGCAGGTCGCTGCGTCGCCGAAGCTCGTCGGGGGTGAGCAGCACGGCGGTCACACCCGGATCCTGCCCGAGGAGAGTGCGCATTCGCCTATTAACGTCACCGGCTATGGCTGCCTCGTACGAACCGAATGATCCGGACCCGGCGCGCACGCTGGCCGAAGCCCGGCGGCTGGCCGACGAGCTGCGGCGCATCATCAACCGCCTGGCGCTCGTACGTCCGCCGGCGGAGGACTCGGCCGTCGCCGCCGATGCCGCAGCAGATTTCGCCGACCGGCTCGAGCAGATGCGCGAGCGCGCCGGGCTCTGGGAGGTCAGCGAATCCGGCGTCGAACCCCGCGACTTCGTCGAGCACAGCCCGCTCTCCGGCCGCTCCAACCCGCTGGCGCCGCCGATGATCACCGAATTCGTCGAGCAGCCGGACGGCCAGTACGTCACCGGATGGGTGACGTTCGGTGCCGCCTACGAGGGCCCGCCCGGTCATGTGCACGGCGGTCTGGTCGCGGCGATGTTCGACGAGTTGCTCGGATTCGCCCAGCAGACGACGGGCTTCACCGGCCGGTTGACGGTCCACTACCGCCGGCCGACCCCGCTGCACCAGCGGCTGCGAATCACGGCGTGGCCAGAGCGCGAAGACGGCCGGAAGCGCATCATCAAGGGCACCTGCCATCTCGGCGAGACGCTGTTGTCGGAGGCCGAGGGTCTGTTCATCGCCCCGCGCGATGGGGACTACAAGGCGGTGCTCGGGCTGAACTGAGCGGTCAGAACCGAGCTGGCCGAACGGGGCCGTCAGAACTGATCCGAACGCTTGTCCTCCTCGCGGCGAGCGCTCTTGGCCTGCGCCGATAGATCCGCCTGGTAGTTCGAGCTGACGATGCGGGCGCTGTCGGCCGACGCCTCGTGGTGGGTGCGGTAGCGCCAGGCCTGGTTGCTGGCCTTGCGGCGGGCCCGCCGGCGAAGCGCGACGACCAGGGTGGTGGCTGGCATGGTGGCGGGTGCGAGGCTCGTCTCGGCCAGGCGGCTGCCCGCGTAGCGACCCACTCGCGACAAAGGGGTCGTCATGGGGACATTGTCCCCGGTTTACTCATGTCGTGCTGAATCGGCTGTTCGCGCGGTCGACCGCCGCTACGCTCCGTACGTGGCCAGCAGGCTCGCCGCCCTGGCCAGCGCGGTCACCGCCGTCCTCGTCAGCGTGTCCCTGACCGCCTCCTGTAGCGGCAGCGCGCCCGCCCAATCGGGCCGCTCGACGCCGCTGGGCGGCCGCGCGCCCGGCCCGGCGGCCACCTTCAGCGGTCCGATCACCGGCGGCGAGGGCATCAACCTGCTGACCCCCGGCAAGCCGCAGGTCACGCCCGATCTGGTCGAGAGCGAGTACTTCGCCAGCGGTACCGCCACCTCCTACACGGCCAGCGCCACCCCCGCCTCCGGCGACTGGACCCTGCACCCGGACACGCAGGCGAGCTACCGCACCAGGATCGTCGTGCGGCTCCCGCGGGATCCGAGACGCTTCAACGGCACGGTCGTGGTCGAGTGGCTGAACGTGAGCGCCGGATCCGACACCGATCCGGACTACGCCTACGCCGCCGCGGAATTCGACCGGAGCGGGTACGCCTACGTCGGGGTCTCGGCGCAGCAGGCGGGCATCGACGGGTCCACTCTGGGTGACGTCGCCAGCCAGCTGCTGCCGGGCGTGCACGTCTCCGGGCTGCGCCGGACCGACCCGGTGCGTTACGGCTCGCTGCATCACCCCGGCGACGCCTACTCCTACGACATGTTCACCCAGGTCGCCCGCGCGCTGCGCACCCCGGGCACGGTGGATGTTCTCGACGGCCTACGCCCGCAGCGGGTCATCGCCATCGGCGAGTCGCAGTCCGCTGCCCGGCTGACGACCTACGTCGACGGCGTGCAGCCGCTCACGCACGAGTTCGACGGCTTTTTCATCCACAGCCGGGGCGGCGGCGCGGCCCCGCTCTCCGGCAGCGGCGACACCGGGACGATCGTCGACGGTGCCTACCGGATCCGCGCCAACGCCGGGGTCCCCGTGCTCGTCTTCGAGACCGAGAGCGACCTCGCGGTGCTGCGTTACGACCGGGCCGAGCAGCCCGACAGCAGCGATGTGCACGTATGGGAGGTCGCGGGCACCGCCCATGCCGACGCGTTCGTCGCGGGCCCGGCGTTGCAGGAACTGCACTGCGACCCGCGGATCAACGCCGGGCCCCAGGAGTTCGTGGTGCGGGCGGCGATCAGCGCGCTCGGGCGCTGGGTGCGTACCGGGCAGGCGCCGCCCACCGCTCCTCGGCTGGACCACGTCGGTCCGGTTCTGCGCCGCGACGCGCTCGGGATCGCGATCGCAGGAGTGCGCACGCCGCCGGTGGACGTACCGGTCGCGGTGCAGTCGGGCGAGGCGGCTCCCGGAAGCAAGGCGCTGTGCGCCTTGTTCGGCAGCAGTCGCGCGTTCTCGCCGGCGCGGCTGACGGCGCTCTACGGCAACAAAGCGCGGTACGTCACGCAATTCGAGAACGCGACGCGCGCGGCCGTGAGCGCCGGCTACGTGCTTGCCGCCGACGAGGCCGCGCTCGACGCGCAGGCCCAGGCGGTGGTCTTCCCGTCCTGACCTACATATCAGTCGGCCGGGCCGTTGGTGAGGGTCACCTGAGCCGTGTGACCCTCGCCGTACTCGTCGCTCCACCCGACGGTGACCAGCTGCCCGGGCTTGGACTGCGCGAGGCTCGCGGTCAGGCCGTCGGCCGACGTGACCGGCTCGCCGTTCAGTGACGTGATGATGTCGCCCGGCTCGATGCCGGCGCCGGCAGCGGGGGAGTTGGCGTTCGTCGAGATCACCTGGGCGCCGCCGGAGTTCGACACCGGATCGACGGCCTGGACCTGGATGCCGAGGTAGCCCCGGCCGCCGCTCTGGGCCCCGGCGTTCTTGTTCAGTTGAGCGGCGATGGTCAGCGCGCGGTTGATCGGGATGGCGAACCCGAACGTCGGCCGGCCGCTGCGGTACCCGGACGCCGAGGCGGCCGTGTCCATGCCGATGACCTTGCCGGCCCGGTTGGCCAGCGGGCCCCCCGAGTCGCCGGCCATGATCGGCGCCTGGACCTCGATCATCCCGGACAGCTGCTCCGGGTTGGATCCGCTTTGATCGCTGGCGGTGATCGAACGGTTGGTGTCGGTCACGCTTCCGGTGACCACGCTGAGGGTGCCGGAACCACCGGCGTTGCCGATGGCGACGACAGATTGTCCCGTCGTCACGGTGTCGGAATTGCCCAGCGGAATGGTCGCCAGGCCGCTGGCCCCGACGAGCTGGAGCACGGCGACGTCCTGGCTGGCGTCGGTGCCGACGACGTGCGCGACGTAGCGCTGCTGGGTGCTGGAAACGGTGACGGTGATGTACGTCGCTCCGTCGATCACGTGGTTGTTGGTGAGGATCTCACCCGTCGGGCTCAGCACCATGCCGGTGCCGGCGGCCTCGGCGTTCTGGTAGCCCAGCTGGGAGTCGATGACGACCACCCCCGGCTCGACCAGCCCGGCGACCTGCGGGACGCTCAGCACCGGCGCGGGAGCGGTGCTCTGGTGCGGGGCGGGCGTGGACGGCGCCGGGTTCGTGGCGGACGTGTTCGCGGCCGGCGGGATGATGCCGGGCAGCCCGGTCGTCAGCGGCCCGCTGTGATGGTCGATGAAGACGCCCCCGCCGGCGATGGCGACCGCCAGCGCTGCGGCACCGGCGAGGACCGCCGTCAGCACCCGTCCGGGCCGCGGGCCGCGGCTGCGAGGGTGGGGTGGGTAGGGGCTGAGGTCGATCATCGGCGACGTGTGCCAGCTATCGGGCGCACCGGCGGAGGGCAAGCCACGTGGGCTCCACCAATCGCCGTGGTCAGTCATGCGGGCCGCCCTTGCTACTACTCGTACTGGCCGCCCGGGCGGCTCCCCTGATGAAACCTCATGTGGCTGCGATCTCGCTGAACGGCGCCGGGCGTGCGTTAGCACTTTATTAACCCCCAAGTACCCCGCCGCGTAACGTTCGTCGCCGTGACCACCCGATCTGCGGCACCCCAGCCGCATCGCGCCCGCCGTTCCCGCGTCGCCCTCGCGGCCGCACTGACCCTGCTCATCCCGGGCGTGCTGGCAGCCTGCGCGAGCTCGTCGTCGGCCGGCGCGACGCTGCCGTCGACCCCAGGAGCCGGGCACGCCTTTTACGTCTCGCTCGGCGACAGCTACGGCGCCGGCTACCAACCGGCCGCCAACGGTCACCTCGGGCATACGAACCGGAACGGCTTTGCCTACCAGCTGGCCGACACGGCGACGGTCCACGGCAAGAAGCTCACTCTCGTCAATTTCGCGTGCGCCGGTGCGACCACCACCACGCTGCTGAAGGACGTCGGGTGCCGGCCTGATCGGCTCGGTCCCGCTGCCGTCGGCTATCCCCGGCAGACCCAGGCGGATGCGGCGACGTCGTTCATTTCCGCTCACAAGGCCGACGTCGGCGTCATCACGGTCGTCATCAGCGGCAACGACATCACCAGCTGCGCGCGCGCCACCGATACGAAGGCTGTCGTCTCGTGCGTCACCAAGGCGCTCGCGACCGTGAAGGCCAACCTTCATACGCTGCTGACCCGCCTGCGCGCCGCGGCCGGGCCTGACGTGCCGATCGTCGGGCTCACCTATCCGGACGTCATCCTCGGCCAGTACGTCTCCAAGGCCGCCACGGGCCATACGCTCGCTGCGCTTTCAGTGACGGCGTTCAAGTCGTTGATCAATCCGGCGCTCAAGGCCGAGTACGACGCCATCGGGGCGACGTTCATCGACGTCACCGCCGCGACCGACGCGTACGTGCCGTTCACCCAGACGACGACCCTCGCGCCGTACGGGACGGTGCCGGTCGCCGTCGCCAAGGCCTGCGAGCTGACGTTCTACTGCCAGTTCCACGACATCCATCCGCACACGGCGGGCTATGCCTTGATCGCTGATCTGATCCGCCAGCGCCTTCCGGCCTGATCAGCGCGACTAGTCAACGAGCGGGGCGAGCACCTCGGTGAGCCGTTCGCTCTCGATCAGGAAACCGTCGTGCCCGTGAGGGGAGTGCACCACCTGTAATGCGCCCGCGCCAGAGATCCCCGCGACGAGCCGCTCCTGCTGCTCGAGGGGATACAGCCGGTCGCTGTCGATCCCGGCCACGACCGTACGGGCGGTGATCATCGCGAGTGCCGCGTCGAGGCCGCCACGTCCACGCCCGAGTTCGTGCCCGTTCATCGCCTCGGTGAGGGCGACGTAACTGCCCGCATCGAAGCGGTGGGCGAGCTTGTCGCCGTGGTGGTCGAGGTAGGACTCCACCTGCCAGCGGCCGCCGTCAAGGGGATCGATGGAATCCTGGGCGCCCCGGCCGAAACGCGCCTCCAGCTCGTCAGCGCTGCGATAGGTGAGATGGGCAATCCGGCGGGCGACCCCGAGCCCGGCATGGGGGCCGTGCCCTGGGGGCGCGTCGTAGTAGTCGCCGCCGGCCCAGGCGGGATCCGCCCGGATCGCCGCGAGCTGTGTCGCCGAGAAGCCGATCTGATCCGCGCTCGCCTCGCCCGTCGACGCGACCACCCCCAGCCGCGCCACCCGCTCGGGGGCCGACACCGCCCACTCGAGCGCCCGCATCCCGCCCATCGAACCGCCGAGCACGACGTGCCAGCGGCTGATCCCGAGCAGATCGGCCAGCCGGCGTTCCACGTTGACTTGATCGCGGACGGTGGTGCGGGGCCACCGGCTGCCCCACGGCGCGCTGCCCGGGCCGGGGGAGGAGGGACCCGTGGTGCCCTGGCAGCCGCCGAGCACGTTGGGGCAGATGATCCAGTGGCGGGCGGGGTCGACGAGTTTGCCCGGCCCGATCAGCTCGTTCCACCATCCCGGCGTCGGGTGACCGGGCTCGACCCCCCCTGTCACGTGTGAATCGCCGGTGAGTGCGTGCATCACCAGGACGGCGTTGCTGACCGATCCGTCGCCCACGGCCGGGGTGCCCCAGCTCTCGTAGGCCACCCGGACCGCCGGCAGCATGCCGCCGCGCTCGAGCCGCAGCGGCCCGACGTCGACGAACTGCCGGCGGCCGACGGGGTCGCCCTCGCGCCAGGCTCCGCTCGCGGGAGGGACTGACGCTGCCGCGGGTTGCGTCGCCACCGGCAGCTAAAGCTCCTTGGACGCGCGGAACCCGGCTTCGAGGTCGGCCTTCAGGTCCTCCAGGCCCTCGATCCCGACCGACAGCCGGATCAGCCCGGGGGTGACGCCGGAAGCCAGCTGCTCGTCGTCGGCCAGCTGCGAGTGGGTGGTGCTCGCCGGGTGGATGATCAGGCTGCGCACGTCGCCGATGTTGGCGAGGTGGCTGAACAGCTCGACCGCGTCGACGAAGCGCTTGCCGGCCTCGACCCCTCCGCGCAGCTCGAACGACACGATCGCGCCCGCACCCCCGGGCAGGTAGCGCTGGGCGGCGGCGTGCCAGGGGCTGGACGGCAGCCCGGCGTAGTGCACGATCTCGACCTCGTCGCGTGCGGAGAGCCACTCCGCCAGCGCCTGCGCGTTGGAGGTGTGCCGCTCCATCCGGAGCGAGAGCGTCTCGATGCCCTGGATCAGCAGGAACGATGAGAACGGGGAGATCGCCGGGCCCATGTCGCGCAGGTACTGCACCCGCAGCTTGGCGGCGAACGACCCGGGACCGAGCGCGGGCCAGTACTGCAAGCCGTGGTAGCTCGGGTCGGGCTCGTGGAAGCTCGGGTGGTGCGCGGCGTGCGCGCCGAAGTCGAAGGTGCCGCCGTCGACGACGATCCCGCCGATCGTGGTGCCGTGGCCGCCGAGGAACTTCGTCGCGCTGTGCAGCACGATGTCGGCGCCGTGCTCGATCGGTCGCAGCAGGAACGGGGTCGGCACCGTGTTGTCGACCACCAGCGGCACGCCGGCCTCGTGGGCCACATCGGCGACACCGCGGATGTCGAGGACGTTGCTGCGCGGGTTGCCGAGCGTCTCGGCGAAGAACAGCCGGGTGCGGTCGTTCGTGGCCGCGCGCCACTCGTCGAGGTCGTCGGGGTCGTCGACGAACGTGACGTCGATGCCGAGCTTCGGGAACGTGTAGTGCAGCAGGTTGTAGGTGCCGCCGTAGAGGGAAGCGCTGGAGACGATGTGGTCGCCGGCGCTCGCCAGGGTCAGGAAGGCCAGCGTCTCGGCCGCCTGCCCGCTCGCGACCGCGACAGCGGCGACCCCGCCCTCCAGCGCGGCGACTCGCTGCTCGAGGACGTCCTGCGTCGGATTCATGATCCGCGTGTAGATGTTGCCGGGCTCGGCGAGGCCGAAGAGGTCGGCAGCGTGCTGGGTGTCGCGGAACGTGAACGAGGTCGTCTGGTAGATCGGCGTCGCCCGCGCGTTGGTCGTCGGGTCGGGCGTCGCGCCCGCATGGACCTGCTTGGTCTCGAACGACCACGCAGATGTGTCGGGCTCCTGCGGCGGGGGGACGGGGGTCGTGTCCGGGGCGTCGGTGGTCATGCGGGTTCTCCATCTGATCCGTTGGCCGGGCGCGGGCTCTCGTGGCCCGCTGGCTGCCAGTGCCCGGTGCGCTTTGCGCCAGCCTGCCAAAGGCTGCCACGCTTAGCCAGTGCGTTCGCGGCCGGCCGGGGCCCGGCGACCGGCAATGATGGCACCGTGACCAGCAACCTTCTGCGCCGGCCGGGAGGCAGCCGGGTCACCGACATCGAGTTGTTCTTCGACCTGGTGTACGTGTTCGCGGTGACGCAGCTTTCTCACGCGCTGCTGTCGCAGCCGACCCTCGCCGGCACCGCGCGCACGGCGCTGCTGCTGGCCATGGTGTGGGTGGTCTGGGTCTACACGACGTGGGTGACCAACTGGCTCGATCCCGATCGGCTGCCGGTGCGCCTGATGTTGCTCGCTTTGATGCTGGCCAGCCTGATCATGTCCGCCGGGCTGCCGGACGCGTTCGGGGCCCGCGGGCTGTGGGTCGGGATCGCGTACGCGGTGATGCAAGTGGGGCGAAGCGCGTTTGCCGCCTGGGGCATGGGAGCGGCTCCGGTGCTGGCGCACAACTTCACCCGCATCACCGCCTGGTGCGTCGCCAGCGCGGTACCGGCCGTGTTCGGCGGGCTGGTGCATGGAGCCGCCCGGGAAGCCTGCTGGGTGGCCGCAGTGGCGATCGACCTGGCCGGTGGCACGGTCGGCTTCTGGACCCCGGGGCTCGGGCGTTCCGTGACGGGCGACTGGACGATCGACGGCGGTCATATGGCCGAGCGATGCCAGGCGTTCGTGCTCATCGCGCTGGGCGAATCACTGGTCGTGACCGGCGGCACGCTGGCCGATCTGCACCCGGTGACCGGTGGCGAGGCCGCCGCCGTGGTGTGTGCCTTCGTCGGCACGGCGCTGCTGTGGTGGGTGTACTTCGACCGGCACGCGAGCGCGGGGGCGAGGGCGGTCGCCGCGTCCGACGATCCTGGACGATTCGGCCGGTCCGCCTATCACTTCGTCCACCCGGTGATCGTCGCCGGAATCATCGTGACGGCGGCCGCGGATGAGCGGGTCCTCGCCCATCCGACCGGTCATCTCGAGGCCTCCACCCGGTGGTTCGTGCTCGGCGGTACGGCGCTCTTCCTGGCCGGCCACGCGGCGTTCATCGCGGTGGTCTGGCGCCGGGTCGCGTGGAACCGCGTGATCGCGGTCGGGGTGCTCGCCGTGCTGGCGATCCCGGCACTGACCCCCTCCGCACTGCCGCTCGCGCTGCTGGCCATCGTGGTGGCCGCGGCGGTCGTCGGCACCGATCGACGTACGTCGATCGCCGGAGAGCCTCCGTCATTGCCGTGACCATCTCTGGCTCGCTGCCAGTCGCGGCTGTCATGGTGGGTACGTGAGCCACGCCGGGAACCTCATCCCGGGCTTGCTCTGCGCGCTCGCGGCGGCCACCTGTTACGGCACGGGACCGCTCGTCCAAGCGCTGGCGGCGCGCCGGACCGAGACCGGCACCGGGCTCGGGCTCGGGTTGCTGGCGCGGCTCGTACGCAACAAACTCTGGCTTGCCGGGGTCGGTGCGGACCTCGGCGGCTTCGGATTCGAGGCGATCGCCCTGGGGCTCGCGCCAGCCGCCTTCGTCACTCCGTTGCTGCTGTTCGACATGGTGGTGCTCGGCTTGCTGGCGAGCCGCATCGTCAACGAGCGCCTGTCTCGGCTCGGCATCGTCGGCATCGCGTCCATCCTGAGCGGCGGCGTCTTGTTGACGGTTGCTTTCGCCGCTTCGCAGCACGGCGTCGGACGGCAGGCCCACCTCGGGGAACAGTTCGTGCTGGTCGCGGTCGTCGCTCTGACGGCCGTGGGAGCGTTCGTCGCGGGACGCCGGCCGCCCGGTGGCGTCACGGCCGCGCTGCTGGCCGCGGCCTCGGGCATCACCTACGCCGTCGCCACCCTCTGCACCCGGCAGCTCAGCCTCTCACTGCGCGATCACGACCTCTGGCATCAATTGCTGACCCCGGCGCCTTACCTGCTCGCCGCGGCGGCGCTGCTCTCGCTGAGTCTGCTTTCGCGAGCCTTGCAGGCCGGAGCAGCCGTCGTCGCCGTGCCCGTGACCAGCGCGTGTGCCGCGCTACTACCCGCGATCGCCGGCCTGGCGATCTTCGGGGAGCCGGTGCCTGCCGGTGCTGCGCTGGTGGCCTTTATAGCGGCGCTGCCGCTGCTGGTCGCGGGACTGGTCATGCTCGCGCGCCAGGGCACGGTGAGCGAGATCTTCGCCGCCGAGGCGGGTGGCAAGGCGCCGCCCGCCGCACCGACCGATCCGCAACCGATCACGACCGCGGTCTGACAAAGGCCCGGATCCGATCGGATCCGGGCCGTTGCGGAGCTGACTTTCCTGGTCGCCACAAATGCGCAGGAAACGGATCAGTAGCGGTAGTGCTCGCTCTTGTACGGGCCAGCTACATCGACCCCGATGTAATCAGCCTGCGCTTTGGTGAGCGTGGTCAATGTCGCCCCCAGCGCGTCGAGGTGGAGTCTGGCGACCTTCTCGTCGAGGTGCTTGGGCAGCGTGTAGACCTTCTTCTCGTACTGGTCGGTCTTGGTGAGCACCTCGATCTGGGCGATGACCTGGTTGGTGAACGAGGTCGACATCACGAAGCTCGGGTGACCGGTGGCGTTGCCGAGGTTCAGCAGCCGACCTTCGGACAGCACGATGATCGAGTGGCCGTCGGGGAAGATCCACTCGTCGACCTGCGGCTTGACCCTGACCCGCTCGATGCCGGGGGTCCTGGCGAGGCCTGCCATGTCGATCTCGTTGTCGAAGTGGCCGATGTTGCCCACGATCGCCTGGTGCTTCATCTTCGCCATGTGAGCGGCGGTGATGATGTCCTTGTTGCCGGTCGTGGTGATGAACATGTCGGCAGTGTCGACGACGTCGTCGAGCCTGACGACCTGCAGGCCGTCCATCGCCGCCTGCAGAGCGCAGATCGGGTCGATCTCGGTGACGAGCACCCGGGCGCCCTGGCCGCGTAGCGACTCGGCGGAGCCCTTACCCACATCGCCGTAGCCGCAGACGACCGCGACCTTGCCGCCGATCATGACGTCGGTGCCGCGGTTGATGCCGTCGATCAGGGAGTGGCGCACGCCGTACTTGTTGTCGAACTTGGACTTGGTGACCGAGTCGTTGACGTTGATCGCCGGGAAGAGCAGCGTGCCACCGCGCTCGAACTCGTACAGCCGGTGCACGCCGGTAGTCGTCTCCTCGGTGACGCCCTTGATGTCCTGGCTGATACGGGTGAAACGGGTGGGGTCGTCTCCGATCGAGCGGCGCAGGGTCTCCAGGATGACGCCGTACTCCTCGGGGTCGTTCTCGTCGGGCTGCGGGACGGCCCCGGCGGCCTCGAACTCCACGCCCATGTGCACGAGCAGGGTCGCGTCGCCGCCGTCATCGACGATGGCGTCCGGCCCCTTGCCGTTCGGCCAGGTCAGCATCCGCTCGGTGCACCACCAGTACTCCTCGAGGGTCTCGCCCTTCCAGGCGTAGACGGGCACGCCCTGCGGGTCCTCCGGGGTGCCGTTCGGGCCGACGACGATGGCCGCCGCCGCGTGGTCCTGGGTCGAGAAGATGTTGCAGCTAACCCAGCGCACGTCGGCGCCGAGCGCGGTCAGCGTCTCGATGAGGACCGCCGTCTGGATGGTCATGTGCAGGCTGCCGGCGATGCGCTTGCCGGCCAGCGGCTGCGCCTTGGCGTACTCCTCGCGCAGCGCCATCAGCCCAGGCATTTCGTGCTCGGCCAGCTGGATCTCCTTGCGGCCGAACGCGGCGAGCGAGAGGTCGGCGACCTTGAAGTCGCTCACGCTCCCCGCCGAGTCGGCCGTCAGCTCGGCTACGGGAACGGGTGTGGTGTCACGCATCAGGGCTTCTCCTTGAGAGGGATCGAGCGGCTGGTCGGATCGGAGCGGACTTCGGGCATCACGGTGGTCACGGGGCTGGGAATGGTCGTACTGATCGGAGTCGGGGAGCGGCTCCATCTCGTCGGCGAGCTTGCGATAGAGCGACGCGCGCTCGGGTGCGGCGACCCGATGCACGGCGCCGAACCAGGCGTCCAGGGCTTGGGCGAGCTCCGGCTCGGTGCGCTGGCGCAGTTCGAACGCGACATCGGTGAGGCCGATGTCGAAGCGCTCCACGATCTCCCGAAGATCGCGCAGGCGCTGGATCTGGACGGGTGCGTAGACCCGATGACCACCCTGGGTACGCATCGGCCGGATCAGCCCGCTGCTCTCCAGGTACCGGAGCATGCGAGGTGACCAGCCGGTGGTCCCGCTCGCCTGCTGAATGGTCTGTGACGACATCGTCGATGAACTTATCACGACCGTGTCAAGTTCTGCGCATGAGGCTGGTCTCAGTGTGGCGTGACGCTGCTCCGAACCTTGCCGGCCACGCCGTTGACCAGGTCATTCACCTTCGATCGCATCGTGGGGTCGGTGGTCTTCGCTTCGCCCGGGCGGCTCGCGTGACTTCCGGCGAACCGGCGCCGCCTGACCGTGCGCATGGAGCCCCCGGTCCGGATCGAACGGACGACCTGCCGCTTACAAGGCGGCTGCTCTAGCCACTGAGCTACGGGGGCGGATCTCCCATCGTAGGGACGGCAGACGCGCGCCACGTCCTCGCGCATCAGCGTGATCACACCGGCGCAGCGGCCGCGACCCCAACGGCCGCCGGGTCGTCCTGCGTCGGTGGGCTCACAACCTTCTCCACCGCGAAAGCGATGACCACTACCCCGAAGGCCATGACGACGGCGGCCCAGGCGAAACCGCTGGTGTAGCCCTCGGTCACCTTGACCGGATAGGAGGGGCTGCTGAAGGTGAGCCCGTGGACATAGGACACCGCGATGGTGGTGAAGACGGCGATCCCCAGTGCCCCGCCGATCTGCTGGACGGCGTTCTGGACGCCTGATGCCAGGCTCGCGTTTTCCCCGGAGACACCGTGCAGCGAGGCGTTGGTGATCGCCGGGAAGCACAGGCCGGCCCCGACGGCCAGCAAGATCATGCTGGGCAGCACGTCGGCGGCGTACCCCGAGTGAATCGTCAGGCGGGTGAGCAGCCCAAGCGCCGCGGCGCAGATGGCGAAACCGACCATGAGCAGCCGCTTCGCCCCGACTCTGGGCAGCAGGCCGGTGCCCAGCCCGATCGCCACCGAGATGCCGGCGCCGAACGGCAGGTAGGAGACGCCGGTACGCAGCGGGGACCAGTGCAGCACCTGCTGCAGGTACAGGGTCTGCAGGTAGAAGTACGCGAAGAAGCCGCTGCTGAAGAAGATCGTGACGCCGTTGGTCGCGACGCGGGTGCGGTTGGAGAAGAAGCTCAAGGGCACGAGCGGATCGCGGGTGCTGCGCTCGATCAGGACGAACGCGGTCAGCAACGCGACGCCCACGATCAACGACGCGATCACGAGCCCGGAGCCCCAGGAGGTCTGCCCGCCGCGCAGGATGCCGTAGACGATGGCGACGAGCCCGAAGGTCGCCGTCAACGCACCGAGGATGTCGGGACGCGCTCCGGCGGTGTGCGGGTCGGCGGGCAGGCGCGCAGCCCGGCTCTCGTCGACCAGTCGCGGCACGATGGCAAGCGCGAATGCCGCCACCGGGATGTTGATCAGGAAGATCCAGCGCCAGCTGCCCGGCCCGATGTTGACGATCACGCCGGAGATGACCGACCCGAGCGTGCCGCCGAGGCCGGCGATGCCGCCCCAGATGCCGAGCGCCTTGGTGCGCTCCCTCGGATCCGGGAACAGCAGGGCGACCAGGCCGAGCGCTGCGGGCGCGGCGAGCGCCTCGCCGACGCCTTGGATGAATCGGCTCGTGACCAGCATCGCCGGATTCTGGGCGAGCCCGCAGGTGATCGACGTGACACCGAAGATCGCGACGCCGATCAGAAAGAGCCGCTTGCGGCCGACCAGATCAGACAACCGGCCACCGAGCAGCAGCAGGCCACCAGCGGTCAGCACGTAGCCATCCACCACCCAGGCCAGGCCCGTAGGCCCGAACTTCAGATCCGTCTGGATGTTCGGCAGCGCGACGTTTACCACCGTGATGTCAAGAATCAGCATGAACTGGACCAGCGCCAGCACGGCCAGCGCCTTCCACCTGCGCGGATCAGCCACCGGTATGGCCCGGAGCGTGGTCATGGTCTGCCTCTCTCGAACATGCGACGCAGCATGGCAGCGGGGTATGACAAAACCGACAAGAACTAGCCCGGCGATGAACAGTCGTCGTCCGGCGTCTGCAAGAACCGACGGTTTCAGCCTGAGAAAGTCAGCGCCGAGTGACGCAGTTCACATGCGATTAAAACAAAACGGCAGGTTCGGCCGGGGTCGGGCTCTCGCCGCCCCGGACCGGCACCATCAGGTGCGCTCCCTTGTCGCGCACCTGCCCGAGCCCGCGTCCGACGCGGTACCAGTCCAACGGTGGATAGCCCACGCTGCACAACGTGTCGAGCACGCCCTGTGTGTCGCCACCGTCGGCACCGTCGCTGCCCAGCCATTCATCCATGAACGGATCGGGGACCACCAGCGGCGCCCGGTCGTGGAGCCAGGCCAGCTGCTGCGGTGCCGGTCCCGTCAGCACTGACGCGCTGGCGACGGGCGGGCCGCCGTCCGCCGGGTGCCACCGCGCCCAGACGCCCGCCAGCCAGAGCGGACGCTCGTCCGAACGCTTCACCAGGTGCGGAATCCGCCCCTGCTCGTCGACCAGCCACTCGTACCAGGCATCGGCCGGCAGCAGGCAGCGTGACGTGCGCACGGCCCGGCGATACGACGGTTTCTGCGCGGCGGTCTCGACCCGGGCGTTGATCATCCGCGCAGCGCCCTGCGGTCCCTTCGACCAGGGCGGGATCAATCCCCAGACGTGGCGTCGAAGCACGCGCTGCCCGTCCAGCGAGAGCAGCACGCGTACCCGATCGGTAGGAGCGACGTTGGCCGACTTCACCGGGTCGGGGCCGTCGTCCTCCGCGGGCCCGGTCTCGTCGGCCGCTCCCGTGAGCAGGACCAGGTCGGCGGTGTCACGCATCGACGCGTAGCGACCGCACATGCCAGGAATGCTAGTCAGCAGTCGGCCCCCCTTACGGTAAAAGTGTGATGAGGTGCCATCGCACATTGCCGTAAGCGCCCCTGTCCGGGGCGGTCCAGTGCTTATGCCGCGCGGATGCGCGGCCGGCTGGTTCCTGTTTCACCGGAAGCTCCCGCCGTCAGCACTGCTGCTGCCGGCTCGTTGCTCCCTCCGCAGGCATGGGGACTTGCGTCCTCTGACCGGCCCGCCGGGTGCGGGTACCGGACCTGGGATGACCCGCCTGGCAGGGGTAAACCTGCCAGTTGGGTCTCGCCCCAGGCGGCGAGGTTCGCGGCGGCGTTCACGTCCCGGTCGGCGACCAGGCCGCAGACATCGCAGCGGTACACGCGGGTGGCCAGCAGCAGTTTGGGTTTCACTGCCCTGCAGGCCGAACACGTTTTGGAACTGGCAAACCAGCGGTCGGCGACAATCACCAGGCCGCCGTGACGGGCCGACTTGTAGGTCAGCTGACGGCCCAGCTCGGCCCAGCCCTGATCGCCGATCGCGGCGGCCAGCTGATGGTTGGCCATCAGATTCGCGGTGGCCAGATCCTCGACGACGATGACGCCATGGGTGCGGGCCAGGCCAGCGGTGAAGGTGTGCAGCGCGTTGCCGCGGACGCTGCCGACCCGGGCGTGCGTTTTCGCCAGCCGCCCGGCGGCTTTGCGCCGGTTGGCCGACCCTTTCGCCGTGCGGGCAAAGCTGCGTTGCAGGTGGGCGAGTTTCCGGCGGGCGTCGCGCAGCGCACGGATCCCGGCCAGCTCGGCAACCACCAGGCGCTCCGCGGTGGCGACCACGGCCGAGGTTTTCACCCCGCGGTCCACCCCGACCGCCGGGCCGGCCGGAACCGCATGCTGCGCTGCTGGGACGCGCGGCGGCCGGTCGTAGCAAAGGGTGGCATACCAGCGGCCGTCGGAATGCCGGCTGACGGTGATGTTCAGCAGCCGGGCATGCCCGCGGCGGATCAGCCGGCGCAGCTTGCCCTGCGCCGCGCACGGCGCCGCGATCCGCATCCAGCCGTACTTCGCGAGGCGCACCCGGCCGCACTCGAGGCGCAGCCCGTCGGTGACGGTGAACCTGGGCCGGTCCCGGTCGCGGCTCTTGAACCGGGGGAAGCGCCGGGTGCCGGCCAGGAATGCCCGGTGCGCTTCGGCGGCAGCGCGGATGCCGTACCGGAATGTCCACGTCGAATGCGCGTCCGCCCATGGCGCCACCGACGGCCGGGCCGCGGTCCACATTTTCGCCAGCGTGAAGTATGTCAACGGCCGGACCCGGCCGGCCTTCGGAATGTCGTAGCTGGCTTCGGCGGCCCACTGGTCAGCGTTCGCCTTGATCTTGGCGACCGCCCAGTTGTACGCGAAACGGCGGGCACCCGCAGCGCGCCACAGCAGCCCAGCCTGAACGTCGCTGACGTCCAGCCGAACCCGGACCGCTGCCTGTCCCACACCGGGCACAGTGCCGCACACCACCGACAGAACACTCAGCCCAATCTCACTTTCACCGTAAGGGGGGGCAGTCGGTCAGCACTCCGCGGATCGGACGGACGCCGCGCAGCGGAAGCCGCCGCACCACCACTTCCCGCGGTCGCAGCAGCACCACGGTCCAGCGGGTGAGCTTGAGATACGCCGTCTCGAACGCGAAGTGGTCAGCCTCGAACGCGATGGCGGCACCGTCGTCGTAGATCACCCAGTGGGTCACGCGACCAGCATGGCGGCTGCCTGCGACAGTCCCGCTACGCGCGTTCGGCCACCGAGCGCTCGCGCAGATGCCCGTCGATCTCGACGTAGCTGCGCCCCTGCACGTACCTCCGCAGCACCTCGACCTCGAGGTCAGAGAGCGCGTCGTCGACGTCAGTCTGCAGGTTGCCGCGACTCATCGGCACTCGATGTGCAGCCGCGAGCCTTCGGTCAGCCCCGGCGGCGGGCGATCTCCGCGAGCGCCACGCCTGCCGCGACTCCGGCATTCAGCGATTCGACCGGACCGGCCATCGGAATGCGCACCCGCACCCGGCACGTCTCTGCCACCAGACGCGAAAGCCCGCGTCCTTCCGAGCCGATGACCAGCACCAATGGGTCGGTTGCTGCGTTGAGCTCGCTCAGCACGATCGGCCCGTCGGCGGCCAGGCCGATGACGGTCAGCCCCGCCTTGTCGTAGGCGGCCAGGGTCCGCGCGAGGTTCGTGGCGCGCGCGACGCGCATCCGGGCCAGCGCGCCGGCGCTCGCCTTCCACGCCGAGGCGCTCACACCGGCTGCCCGCCGCTCGGGCACGACCACCCCGTGGGCCCCGAACGCCGCCGCGGAGCGGACCACCGAACCGAGGTTGCGGGGGTCGGTGACGCCGTCCAGCGCGACGATGAGCGCCGGCTTGGCGCTCCCTGACGCCGGGATCAGGTCGTCGGGATGGGCGTACTCGTAGGGCGGGACGGCCAGCCCGATGCCTTGGTGAGGGGCCCCGCCGGCGAGGCGTTCGAGCTCACCGGGCGGAACGTCGGCGATGGGGATGCCCTGCAAAGCGGCCAGCCGGCGGGCCTCGGCGATACGCGCGTCGCCGGGTCCCGCGACGATCAGCAGCCGGGTCGCCGGAACCGCTGCCCGCAGCGCCTCCACTACGGGATTTCGCCCGACGACGACCTCGTCGCCGGCCTTGCCTACACCGCGCCGCGGGCCGCCCGAGTGGCCTGGTGAGCGCCTGGCCGCGGCTGCCGCCCGGCGCTGCGCGGGATGGCCGGGACGGTCTGACGCCGGCGGGGTCGGACCCTTGCCCGCCAGCTTTCGGCGTCCGTACCCTCCGGTGCCCTTCGACGCCCCGCCTGCCATCAGCGGGCCAGCTCCCAGCGCTGTCCCTGCGGGGTGTCCTCGACGGCGATGCCGGCGGCGGCGAGCTCGTCGCGGATCGCGTCGGAGCTCGCCCAGTCCTTCACGCGACGGGCCTCGGCGCGCCGCTGCAGAGCACCGGAAACCAGATGGTCGACGACCGGCTGCAGATTGCCGGCGTCGCCCGAAGGCCATTGCGTGACCGGATCGAGCCCGAGCACCCCCAGCATGCGGCGCACCAGCGCGTACTCATGCGTCGGGTCAGCTGCGTGGTGCCCGGCCTTCACCGCCTCGTGCACGACCGCGAGCGCGCGGGGAGTCGAAAGGTCGTCGTCCATGGCTTCGGAGAACGCCTGCCAGAGCGGATCGTCAGCTGGTGGTTCCTCGGCCGAAAGCCCGCTGTTGCGGAGCACGAATCCCTCGAGTCCCTCGTAGGCCGCGGACGACTCGGCCAGCCGGTCAGCGCCGTACTCGAGCGCCGACCGGTAATGCGCGGCGAGCAGGTAGTAGCGCAACGCTTGCGGACGCGTCTGGCCAAGCACGTCCTCGACCAGGAAGGTGTTGCCGAGCGACTTCGACATCTTCTCGCCGCCGCTGACGTTCAGCAGCCCGTGGTGCATCCAGAAGCGCGCCATCTCGGCGTCGCGTTCGAAGTCCAGGCCGCAGTCGGTCTGCGCCCGCTCGTTCTCGTGGTGCGGGAACACCAGATCCAGCCCGCCTCCATGGACGTCGAACTGCGAGCCCAGATACTTCGCGGCCATCGACGAGCACTCGAGGTGCCAGCCCGGCCGGCCCGGACCCCACGGGGTCGGCCAGGTGGGCTCACCGGGCTTTTCGGCTTTCCAGAGCGCGAAGTCGCGGGGATCGCGCTTGCCGCCCTCGTTCTCGGCGCTGGCCTGCATCGCGTCCGGCTTCTGACCCGAAAGCCCGCCGTAGCCGGGGAAGGACGCGACCGAAAACCAGACACTTCCCCCAGCCGCGTAGGCGTGACCACGGTCGATCAGGCGCTGCATCAGCTCGATCATCTCCGGCACGTGCCCGGTCGCCCGCGGCTCGATGGTCGGCGGGAGGACGCCCACCATGTCGTACGCCCGGTTGAACTCACGGGTGAAGCGCTCCGCGAGCGCGAACGGGGATTCCCCCGCCGCGGCCGCATTGCTGATGATCTTGTCGTCGATGTCGGTGACATTGCGGACCAGCGTGACGTCGTAGCCGCTGTCCAGGAGCCAGCGCCGCAGCACGTCGACGACCACGGCGCCGCGCAGGTGGCCGACGTGAGGCGAGGACTGGACGGTGGGGCCGCACAGGTAAATGCCGACATGCCCAGCGGTGATCGGCTCGAAGGGCCGCACCCGCCGGGTGCGTGTGTCATACAGCACGAGCCCCACGCCGGTGATCTTACCGAGCGCCACCTTCGCTCGGGCCCCACAGGAATGCGGCTTGTGGACGACGAACAAGGATCCACAGCGGGCAATGCAGAACGGTGAGCCGCGCCGGAGGCCGGGTTACGGTCCGGCGTGTCTGCACCCCACTGAAGGGAACGCTTGCCATGTCGCGTCTTTCCGCCGCGCGCACCGCTGCGGCCACTGTCTTCACAGCCGTCACTGCCGCGTTCACGCTCAGCGCGTGCACTGCGGCGCGCGCCGCCTACCCGGTGAACTACTCCTTCGCCGCGGGGATCGCCTACACGCTGACGCACTACGGGCAGCCCCCGCTGGGGGCCAACAACTGGTCCTGCCGGCCGAGCGCGGCGCACCCGTATCCGGTGGTGCTGGTGCACGGGACGTTCGGCAACATGACCGATTCGTGGGAGGCGCTCTCCCCGCTGCTGGCGAATGCCGGCTATTGCGTTTACGCGCTGAATTACGGCGGCTCGTCGCCGAGCAACCCGATTCAGGCGACGGGCCCCATCGCGACCTCGGCCCGGCAGCTTTCTGCTTTTGTTGACAAGGTGCTGGCGGCGACCAGCGCTCGCAAGGTCGACATCGTCGGCCACTCGCAGGGCGGCATGATGCCGCGGTACTACGTCCGCTTCCTCGGAGGCGCGGCGAAGGTGGACACGCTGGTCGGGCTCGCCCCGAGCAACCACGGCACCACGCTCTTCGGGCTCGCGACTCTCGGGTCGGGGTTCGGCGTCAGCGGCGCGGTTCCGGGATGCGCGGCGTGTAGCGAGCAGCTGACCGGCTCACCCTTCCTCGCGAAGCTGAACGCGGGTCATGAGACCGAGCCCGGCGTGCACTACACCGTCATCGAGACGCGGTACGACGACGTTGTCACCCCGTATACGAGCGCGTTCCTCGCCCTCAGGCCGAACGTGCATGACGTCAAGCTGCAGGACGGATGCCCGCTGGACCTGGGCGATCACCTGGCGATCATTTACGACCGGCGGGCGCTCGCGTTCACCATGAACGCTCTGGCCCCCGCACATCCGGTGCCCGTCCCGTGCACGGTCGTGCTACCCGGAAACGGCGGCTGAGCGGCCTAGCGGAGGAGTCAGCGCCGCCGCCAGCGGGTCGTCAGGGCATGTGCCCGCGAGCCTCCGACGACGGCGCAGATCGCGGCGATCAGCGCGGCGGCGAACGCTCCGACGGCCCCGCCTCCGCGCCTGAACGACGCGCCGAGAACCGCTTCGAGCGCCAGGCACAGGCCGCCGCCGGCGGCGAACAGCAGGCTCGCGAGCATCCACGGGCGGCGGGCCGGCAGCCGCACGACGAAGGGGCGTGCCGTTGCGGGAATCGCTTTCCAGGACTGCACGCTGAGCGCCGTAATGATCAGCGCGCCGAAGATCGGGGCCAGCGTGCCCGACGACGGCACCCCTCCCAGCGACAGATCAGCGCCCGACTGCCCGCGCCCGTCGGTCAGGGCCGAGGCCACCCAGGTGGTGACCCACAACGCCAGCGTCACGCGCTGCAGCAGCTTCCAGGCGGTGACCTCGACGTTGCGACGCGCCACGGCCATCCTCGGGTCGTGCGCCGCTGCCGCGGTGAACCCCGACAGCGCCTCACCCGTGCGTCCCTGCTGCAGCCGCAGGACGGCGAGGTTGTTCATCGCCGCCGCATTGCCCGGGTCCATGGCGAGCACCTGCCGGTAGGCGGCTTCCGCTTGGCGCGTCCACCCGAGCTTGCGGGCGGTGTCGGCGACGACCAGATGGCACTCGGGCTCGGTGGGATCGAGGGTGACGGCGGCCAGCGCCTCGTCGTAGGCTGCCCGCCGCATCTCCGGCAGATTGGCCATGGCCTGTGCGAGCTGGACGCGAACGATCGGCAGGTGCGGAGCGAGCCGTACCGCTTCGCGGGCTTCGGTCACGGCTTCGGCGGGACGGCTCAGGTTGACGAGCGCCACGCTCGCCAGGCGATGGGACCACTCCTCGGTGGGATCGAGCCCGGCAGCGCGTCGGGCGGCCTCGAGCGCGTCATCGGGACGTTCGAGCTGAAGCATCGCTTGAGCACGCAGGCACCACAAGCGATCGTCGTGGGGCGCGGCTGCCAGAGCGCGATCGAGATGGCGCAGGGCTTCGTCGGGCCGCCGCAGATCGAGGGCAGCCTTGGCGCGCTGGAGCGCGCTCGCGAAGCTCGCGTCGTCACTCACACCAGGCGGCGTTTCTTCAGGTAGGCCAGCAGGTCGTCGTACGTCCCGCTCTCGTTGGCGAATTGCGCGACGTTACGCGCGACCTCGAGCCACGGGCCGGTCGACGGACGGACCTCGGCGATCGCCGCCTGCAGATCGTCCTGACGAATGCCCCGGACGTGGCCGCTGCGGATGCTGTCGGTCATCGCACGCTCGGCGGCGGTCTCGCAGACATGGGCGAGATCGGCCCCGGAGTAGCCCTCGGTGCGCTTGGCGAGCGGCTTGAGGTCGACGTTCTCCACCGGACGTGATCGCAGGTGCAGCCGCAGCACCGCGCGCCGGGCGGCCTCGTCGGGCGGCAGCACCAGCAGCATCCGGTCGAAGCGTCCGGGCCGGCGCAGCGCGCTGTCGACGTCCCACGGGTGGTTCGTCGCGGCCAGCACGAAGACGCCGTCGTTGCTCCCCTCGGCACCGTCGAGCTCCGAGAGCAGTGCCTGCACGACGCTGCGCAGCCCGCTGCCCCGAAGGTCGGTGCGCTTGTGGCCGATCGCGTCGACCTCGTCGAGGAAGAGCACACACGGCGCATTACGGCGGGCGGTGTCGAAGATGGCGCGCAGCTTGCGCTCGCTTTCTCCGATGTACATGTCGAGCACGTCGACGAGGCTGACGGGATAGAACCGGGCGCCGAGCTCGCCCGCGACCGCCCGGGCGATGAACGTCTTTCCGCAGCCCGGAGGCCCGTAGAGCAGCAGCCCACCGCGCAGGCTCTTGCCGTAGAGCCGGCGTAGCTCGGGGTTGCGCATCGGCATCAGGAACGCGCTTTCCAGCCGTTCCTTGACCTGCTGCATTCCTGCTACATCGGCGAGCCGGACGCCTGCCTGCTGCACGTCACCCGGGTCGAGCGCTCCAGCGCTGCCCGGGTCATCGGCGTCGCCGTCGACGAACATCGGCGGTACGACGCCCTCGAAAGCTTTTTCGGCCTCCGACCAGTCGAACGGGCTGTCGATGCCATCCGGCGCACCCTCGGGCAAGCCGGGGATGGGGATCGGTTCCGCCCTCTCCGGCTCGACAGCCGCCGCCGGTTCGGGGCCCAGGGCTGCCGTCGCGGCTGCCATCAACTGCTGGGCGGCGGCGTTACCCGGATCGGCCCGCACGACCGTGGCGGCTTCGGTGAGGGCCTCGACGGGGCGGCCGGCGCGCAGCAGCAGCTCGCCGTAGTGCAGGCGAAGGGGGAGGTCGTCCGGTGCGGCGGCGACGGCGGCAGCGAGGCTCGCGAGCAGCGGATCCGTCACGTACTCCATGGTGCCGGATCGGGCGCGGCAGTGCTGCGAGAGGGAGAACTACGCGGTGGCCGGGGCCGCAGCGACGAGCGCCGTGGCGACGGCTGCGAGCCCCTCACCGCGCCCGGTGAAGCCGAGCCCGTCGGTGGTGGTCGCCGAGATCGTGACGGGGGCACCAGCGGCTTCCGACAGCACGCGTTCGGCCTCCACCCGCCGGGGGCCGAGCCGCGGCTGGGTGCCGATGAGCTGGACCGCGACGTTGGCTACCTGCCAACCGGCTTCAGCCAGCAGGCGCACCGTTTCGCGTAACAGCGTGACGCCGGCGGCCCCGGCCCAGCGCGGGTCGGAGGTGCCGAAGACGCTGCCGAGATCTCCGAGGCCGGCCGCCGACAGCAGCGCATCGCAGGCGGCGTGGGCCACGACGTCACCGTCGGAGTGGCCGGCCAGCCCGGGGACGTCGGGCCAGCACAACCCGCCCACCCAGCAGGGCCGGCCTTCCTCGAAGGGATGGACGTCGACGCCGACGCCGACGCGGGGAAGGGCGGTCACGGCGCTCCCGCCTGCGCGGCTATCACGGCTTCGGCGCGCGCCAGGTCGTCCGGCCTGGTGATCTTGAACGCGTCGGCGGCTCCCGCGATCACGAGCACGGGCTCCCCCAGCAACTCGACCAGTCCGGCATCGTCGGTGATGGCGGAGGTGACGCTCTGGGCATGGGCACGTTCGAGCACGGAACGCCGGAAGCCCTGTGGGGTCTGAATCGCCCGCAGCGTCTCACGGGGCGGCGTCTCGTGCACGATGCCGTCGGCGCCGACGCGCTTGACGGTGTCGTCGACCGGCACGCCCGGAACAACGGCAGGCGCTCCGCCGCGTACGGCGGCAGCGACGGCTTCGATGAGCGAGACCGGGGCCAGCGGGCGGGCCGCGTCATGTACCAGCACGACGTCGACCTCGTCCGGCAAGACCTCGAGCGCCGCCCGCACCGAGTCCTGCCGGGTGGCCCCGCCGGTGACGGTCACGACGGCGAGCTCCTGCGCGATCTGCTCCTCGCATCCCGCCGGTACCGCGACGACCACGGTCTCGACGGACGCAGCGGCGCGAAGCCGCGAAACAGCATGAAAGAGCAAACTGCGCCCAGCTAGCAGGCGCAGTGCTTTCGGATCTCCCGGGCCGAGCCGAACACCGCTTCCAGCAGCCGGCACCAGCGCGGCGACGGTCAGCTGGCGAGCACCTCGTCGAGCATGGCCTCGGCCTTGTCCTCGTTGGTGCCCTCGGCGAGCGCGAGCTCGCTGACGAGGATCTGACGGGCCTTGGAGAGCATGCGCTTCTCCCCGGCCGACAGCCCGCGCTCGCGGTCACGGCGCCACAGGTCGCGAACGACCTCAGCCACCTTGTTGACATCGCCGGAAGCAAGCTTCTCGATGTTCGCCTTGTAACGGCGCGACCAGTTCGTCGGCTCCTCGGTGTGCGGCGCGCGCAGCACCTCGAAGACTCGCTCGAGGCCGTCCTGGCCGACGACGTCACGAACGCCGACCAGCTCAACATTGTCTGCAGGGACCCGAACCGTCAGATCACCCTGAGCGACCTTGAGCACGAGATAGCTGCGCTCCTGGCCCTTGATTACGCGGGTTTCGATTGCTTCGATCAGTGCTGCACCGTGATGTGGGTAAACCACAGTTTCACCGACAGTGAACGCCATAAGTGTGCTGTCCCTTCCGCCTGTCATAAGGATAACAGGTCTATCCGCGCAGGTCACAGGCTTGACAGCAGGGGCAGTGCGTGCAGCAGCTTGGTGATGGGCCGGACGGGTGACCTTGCGAGATCGCCGGATGCGACGCGATCGCCGACGGCCGTGCCCGCGAACTTGGGAAGTTTGCCGTTCTTGGGGTGCCCCAATCGCGTTCTTCGGAGCACCATGGGAGACGTGGAGCACGCTGACGACGATGACGGCTTCCCGGGCCGTTTCGATCCGAGCGATGATTTGCTGCGCGTTGTCGTCCCTGATGATCTTCGTGAACTTGACGCCGAAGTCGCCGCCTACCGGCGCGAACTGGAAGCCGCTCGTCGCCTGGAACGGCGTCGGCGGTGGCGCCATCGCTTCACTCCCGGGTGGGCGCGCGGCGGACTGCCGAGCCCGATCTTCACGGCCGTCCTGCTGGTCATCGCGACGACGGGCCTGCTGCTGAGCGTCTTTGCGCCGGTGACCCAGGGTCGGCAGCGCGCCGCGCCGATCAGCTCGCTCGCCAGCCCGAAGCAGGCGCCGGGCGCGGTCAAGGGTCTGCTGCCGGATGTGCAGCTCCTCACCGACGGCCAGCCGATCAACACGCGAGCCATCCGCCCCGCGGTCTTCGTCCTCGTTCCGGCGGGTTGCAAGTGCGTCGCGCAGATCCGCGACATCGTCGGTCAGGCGAACGAGGTGCCCCCCGCGCCCTACATCGTGATCGTCTCGCAGGGCAAGGACACGACGTCGGTCACGCTGGCTAATGCCGTCGACGGCGGCGATCCGACGGGCGTGCGGGACGCGAACGGCGTGCTGGCACGGGTCTACAACGCGTCGAAGACCGCGCCGACCCTGCTGCTGGTGGCCGGTGACGGCACGCTCACGACGGCGCCGAAGGTGTTCCACACCGGCGACCGGCTCGAGGGCTCGCTGGCTGAGCTGCACTTCTGACCCGGCTTCTCGAGCGGCGCCCGCGTGCGTGGGCAGGTCAGCACCCGCAGATCGAGCGCGAGGCACCAGGCACGCCCGGGCACCCGGGAATCCGGGACAGCCGATCCCACACGTCGCCATTCTCACCCGCGCCCGGCCGGTGGTGACAAGCTCAGCGGATGTCGGGTAGCCAGCGCGCCGGGCTGTTGCTGGCGTCCTCGCATCCCGAGCCCGCGGCTGCCGTCACCACCCTGTCCGCCGCGCTCGCAGCGAGCGCCGGCCGCACAGCCTGGGGGGTGGTAGCTGTCGCGGCGGCTGTCGCGGCGGGGCAGCTGTCGGTGGGCTGGTGCAACGACTACGTCGACCGCGAGCGTGACGCGGCCGCCGGCCGCCGCGACAAACCGGTCGCTCGCGGCGAAATCTCACCCGGAGTCGTGCGCTGGGCTGCTGGCGTCGCTGTGGTTGCGGTGGTGCCGCTGTCGCTGCTCTCCGGATGGCGAGCGACGGTCGTGCACTGCGCCGCCGTCGCCTTGGCCTGGGCCTATGACCTGCGGCTGAAGGCCACCGCATGGTCCGTGGTCCCGTACACGATCGCGTTCGGGCTGCTCCCCGTCTTCGTCGTGCTCGGGCTTCCGGGCGCTCCGCTGCCCCCCTGGTGGGCCCCGCTGGCCGGCGCCCTGCTCGGGGCAGGGGCCCATTTCGCGAACACGCTTCCCGATCTGGCTGACGATCTGGCGACGGGGGTGCGAGGCCTTCCGCATCGCCTGGGACCGGCGACTTCCCGGATCCTGTCCGCAACGCTGCTGCTGACCGCGTCCGTGGTGCTTGCGTTCGGCCCCGGCCTGCCGGGATCGGCGACATCGGATGTCCTGGTCGTGCTGGCGCTCGTGGCAGCAGGTGCGCTCGTCGCGATCGGGAGCGTCCTCGGGCGCCGCCCCGGATCTCGCGCGCCGTTTCGTGCCACCATGCTCGTGGCACTGGTAGATGTGGTGTTGTTGGTCGCACGCGGCCGGGCTTTGGCCTGAGCCCGCTGGCGTGGACTAGTTTCTGGGAAGCTTCGTTGTCGCTCGACCCCTGCATGCCGAGGAGGCCGCTCCACGTGACCGCCACCAGCCGTCCCGGGCGGCGGATCGCCTGCGTAGCGCTCCTTGCGGCCATCCCGCTCACCGCGTGTGCTGCGGGATATCAAGCGGAGACCTCGCGTGAGCGCACCACGCTCACCAGCGTCACCGCGGCGAAGGGTGTTCTGAGCCTGCGCAACATCTTTTTCGTCGGCCCGGCGTCGTCGGGTGACAACCTGCCGCTCTACCTCGCGATCTTCAACGGCGGCACCACCGGCGACAAGCTGCTGAGCATCAGCTCGCCCAGCACCTCGGGCGGTTACGTCCCCTCGAACAACGCGATCTCGGCCAACGGGCAGATCTTCTACAACGAGGGCGACGGCTCCGTGCCGGAGCTCGTCGGGGCCAAGAGCCTCCTGCGGGTGGGCCAGACCGTCGACGTGACCCTGACCTTCGCGCAGGCCGGTGAGCTCACGATCGCGGTTCCCATCGAGGCGGCGACCCCGGGGCTGCCCGGGCCGTCGCCGACCCCCTCGGCCGTGCCCAGCGCCGTTGCCTCCGCTACCGCCTCGGCGACCCCGACGCCGTCCTCCTCCGCGACCCCCTGAGCGTTTTCCACAGCCCCTGCCCGTGAGGGGCGTTTTCAGCCAGGTTCTGTCGGGGGGCGGCTTTAGGTTGCGTTCATGGCCGTCCGCAACGCCACCTCCCGCTATCGCTGCACGGAGTGTTCTGCTGAGTCCTTGAAGTGGCTCGGGCGCTGCGCTTCCTGCCAGGCGTGGGGCACGGTAGAGGAGTTGGCTGCACGCGCGGCCTCCGGAGGTTTCGGCGCGCGCGCCGGGTCGGTGGCGCGGCCGGTTGTCGCGGCCGCCTTGCCGATCACCGAGATCCCGGCGGATACGGCGCGTTCGTGGCCGTCCGGGCTGTCGGAGTTCGATCGGGTGCTGGGCGGCGGGCTGGTGCCGGGCGCGGTCGTGCTGCTGGCCGGGGAGCCCGGGGTCGGCAAGTCCACCCTGCTGCTGGTGGTCGCGGCGCAGGCGGCGCGCAGCGGCAGGCGCGTCCTGGTGGTGACGGGGGAGGAGACAGCTGCCCAGGTGCAGAGCCGAGCCGCACGCATCGATGCGCTCGCCGAGACTCTCTACCTGGCAGCCGAGACCGATTTCGGCGCTCTCGTCACCCATGTCGAGCAGGTGCAGCCGAGCCTGCTCGTGGTCGATTCGGTACAGACGATCTCGGTGTCCGAGGTCGACGGCACCCCTGGCGGCGTTACCCAGGTGCGCGAGGTAGCGGCTGCGCTGGTATCGGTCGCCAAGTCCCGGGGGATCGCGACGCTCGTGGTCGGTCACGTGACCAAGGACGGCGCCGTTGCCGGCCCGCGCACCCTCGAGCATCTCGTCGACGTCGTGCTGTCCGTCGAGGGTGAGCGCGCCACGCCGCTGCGAATGGTGCGCGCCGTGAAGAACCGCTTCGGGCCGACGGACGAGGTGGGCTGCTTCCGGCTGGACGGCGATGGCCTCGCTGATCTGCCTGATCCGAGCGGGCTGTTCCTGTCCCGCGCTCACGGACTTCCCGGCGCGGAGCCGGTTGCCCCGCCCGGTACCTGTGTGACGGTCACGCTGGAGGGACGCCGGCCGCTCGTTGCTGAGGTTCAGGCGCTCGTGGCCCCGCCGGCGGGGGCGCATCCGCGTCGGGCCGTCTCGGGGCTCGACCCGGCGCGGCTGTCGATGGTGCTGGCGGTGCTCGAGACCCGCCTGAATGTCACTCTTGCGACGAACGACGTGTACGCGTCGACGGTCGGCGGCGTGCGCATTGCCGAGCCGTCGGCCGATCTCGCGGCAGCGCTCGCCGTGCTGAGCGCCGCGAATCAGCTCCCGCTCCCGGCGGATCTGGTCGCGCTGGGTGAGGTCGGGCTGGCCGGCGATGTGCGGCCCTGCCAGGGGATCGAGCGCCGGCTGCAGGCGGCCGCGCGGCTGGGGTTCCGGCGGGCCATCGTGCCGGTCGGCTACGGCACCGCGCCCCCGTCGATGACCGTTGCCGGGGCCGCCGATCTGCAGGGTGTTGTGGCGGCGCTGCGCCGATTCCTCGCTGACTCGCCCCGCACCCGTGGCCACGGGCCCGATGGCGAGGCGCGCTCGTTCGACCCCGATCGGCTGCAGGCTCAGCTCCTGGCGCTTCGGCCGGCATAGCGCTTCGGCGTGCCTGACAGCCGACCCGGTGGGCCGTCCGGCCGCCATTCGATCGTTGTTGTCAAATCGTGATGCTTTTCCGGCCTGCTTCGCCTCCATACCCGGCGGTATTTGGCCCATTTCCGACAGTCGGCACCCTAAGATCGAACGCAGATCACCATTTGCGAGGGAGACCGATGGCTGCCGCCGCCGGCGAGGATGTCCTGCGGTCCGTACTGGCTGCCATGGCTCCGGGCACGCAGCTTCGTGACGGGCTGGAGCGCATCCTGCGGGGGAATACCGGCGGACTGATCGTGCTCGGTTTCGACCGCACCGTGGAGTCGCTGTCGACCGGTGGCTTCGAGCTTGACGTGGAGTTTTCGGCGACGCGGCTGCGCGAGCTGTCCAAGATGGACGGTGCGGTCGTGCTCTCTACCGACGGCACCCGAATCCAGCGGGCCAACGTGCACCTGGTGCCGGATCCGACGATCTTCACCGATGAGCAGGGCACCCGCCACCGCACCGCAGAGCGGGTCGCCAAGCAGACCGGATATCCCGTGATCTCGGTAAGCCAGTCGATGCGCATCATTGCGCTTTACGTGCAGGGACGGCGTTACGTCCTGGATGATTCCGCGGCCATTCTCTCGCGGGCTAATCAGGCTCTGGCCACGCTCGAGCGTTACAAGCTGCGCCTCGACGAGGTCGCAGGCACGCTCTCGGCGCTGGAGATCGAAGATCTCGTCACGGTGCGTGATGCCGTCGCGGTTTCGCAGCGGCTGGAGATGGTGCTGCGGATTTCCGAGGAGATCGGTGGCTACGTGATCGAGCTCGGCAGCGACGGCCGGTTGCTCTCGTTGCAGCTCGAGGAGCTGATGGCGGGCGTCGAGCAGGAGCGCGAGCTCATCGTGCGCGATTACCTGCCCTCCGGCGGGCGGCGGGCACGCACGGCCGACACGGTGCTGGCCGAGCTCTCCGGGGTCAACGCGACGGATCTGCTGGACATGACGGTGCTCGCCCGGATCATGGGCTACCCCGGCGGAGCCGACGTGCTCGAGACCCCGGTGAACCCGCGGGGCTACCGGCTGCTGGCCAAGGTGCCGCGCCTCCCCCGGCTGGTGGTCGACCGGCTGGTCGACCACTTCGGCAGCCTGCAGAAGCTGCTCGCGGCCTCGATCGACGATCTGCAGGCGGTTGAGGGGGTCGGCGAGACCCGCGCCCGCTCGGTCCGCGAGGGTCTTTCGCGCCTTGCCGAGTCGAGCATCCTCGAGCGTTACGTCTAAGCCGCTCCGCTAGCGGCCGGGCGTCGTGGCCTCGGCGAGGCCCACCACGTCCACCAGCGGCAGCATCGATCCCTCGACCCGCAGCAGCCCCTCGACGTAGTCCGGTAGCGCGCAAGGGCGCGGCCCGAGAGCGTCCGGCGCGCCATCGTCGTCGCCGAGTTCGAGCAGGCCGTCCACGCCATCGCAGGCGACGCCGACGGCGTGCTCCGGCCAGCCGGCGGCGAGCACCAGCACGTCGCCGGTCTCTTCCCTCGCGGAGGCGTGGTGGCCGGTGCGCGGGCGCGTTTCGTAGATCGCGACGGGAGTCTCCTGGACATCGAGCACGCCCGCGAGCGCGCCGACCGATCCGGGAAGGCGGCGCAGCCCGCGCAGTCGTACGACGGCTCGTACGGCGTCGAGCCGGACGAGATATCGCTCGCCGTCGGCGTGGAAGGCCAGTACGCGCATGTGTGTCACCTCGAGACGATCTCGTCGGGCTCTAGCGGGTTGGTCAGGGCGCCGCGGGCCAGCTGCTGGCACATGGCGGCGAGGTCTTCGACGCGGCGGCCGCCGAGCTCGGTTGCTCGTTCGTGGGGGACGCGCCTGGACAGCGCCTGCGCGGCGGCTCCGTACGCGCGCGCCGCCTCGGCTCCATGGCCGAGGCGTCCGAGCACGACCGCGAGCAGGAACTGGGCGAAGCCGGACGCCGGGTCGAGGTAGGCGGCGCGGCGCAGCGCGATGAGCGCCTGCGCATCCTCACCGATCTCGACCAGGGCCAGCCCGTGCAGGTAGTGCAGCGGGGCCGACAGGGGCTGCTCGACTGCGTGGCGCGCGGCGAGCTCGGCGGCTGCGGCGTAGGCACCAGCTCCCAGCGCGTCGCGAACCTCCGCGAGCGGGTCGGGGCGAGTACGCGGCGCGGGCAACGGTCGGCGCAGCGGCGGGGGGCGGCGCACAGCGACCGGCTCGGGGGCGCGTCGCCGGTACAGGAACGCGTCGTCGTGGCGTACCAGCTCGAAGCCGTCGTAAAGGCGCCACAGCGTCTCGCTGTGCCCGAGCACCAGCCATCCGCCGGGGACGAGCGAGGAGTGCATGCCGTCGACGACGTCGAGCATCTGGCGTCGATCGAAGTAGATCAGCACGTTGCGGCAGAGCACGAGATCGAGCCGCGCCTGCGGCGGCGGATCGCTGGTGAGGTTGTGCTGGCGGAACTCGACCAGGCTGCGCAGGTGCTCGCCGACTCGCCAGCCGTTGCCGTCACGTTCGAAGTAGCGCAGCAGATCCTCGTCGTCCAGCAGGCTGACGGCGCGGGGTCCGTACCTGCCCTCCCGTGCCGCCGACAGGGCCGCGGTGTTGATGTCGGTGCCGATGACGCGCACGTCCCAGCCCGCACCGCCGGCCGGCAGCAGCTTCGCCAGCAGCAGCGCGATGGTGTACGGCTCCTCGCCGGTGGAGCAGCCGGCGCACCAGATGCGGATGCGTCGATCTCCTCGGGCCAGCAGCGAGGGCAGCACCAGTTCGGCGAGCGCACGGATCTGCGGCGGGTTGCGGGCGAAATACGTCTCACCGATCGTGAGCCCTTCGATCAGGGTCTGCAGCTCGGTGCCGTCCTGCTGGATGCGGGCCAGGTACGCCGGTGGCCCATCGATCCCGAGCAGGTCGCAGCGCCCGCGCACGAGCGTGGCCAGGACCCCGCGGCGGGTCTCGTCGATGACCAGGCCGCACGTCGAGCGCACCAGGCGCGCCACAGCGTGCAGCACAGCTCCGTTGTCGACGTGGGCTGCGGTGCTCACCGCGGCACCCGCCGGCTCATGTCGCTCGCCGTGAGGTCATCAGTCGCTGCGGGCTCGACGAGATCCTGCAGTGCCGCAGCGATCTGGGGGAGCGGAAGGATGCGGTCGACCACGCCGGCGGCAATGGCGGCCTGCGGCATGCCGTAGATGGCTGACGTGCTCTCGTCCTGGGCGATGGTCGCGGCACCCACGGCGCGCAGCGCGGCCATGCCGCTTGCCCCGTCGCGTCCCATCCCCGTCAGCAGCACTCCGACGGCGCGGGGCCCGAAGTTGGAGGCGACGCTGCTGAACGCGCGGTCGATGGACGGGATGTGATGGGCGCCGGGCAACGGCGCTGCGCAGCGCAGGCGGCCCGCGGCCGGTGGGTCGGCGGCTTCGATGAGCGAGTCGACGTCGCCGGGGCAGATCACCACCTCGCCGGCGCGCAGCAGGTCGCCGTCCTGCCCCAGATGGACCGGCATCGGGCAGCAGGTGTCCAGCCACCCAGCGAGCCCGGAGAGGAAACCGGCGGGCATGTGCTGCACGACCACGACGGCGGCGGCCAGGCCCGGCGGCAGGCTCGACAGCAGGGCGCCCAGAGCGCTCGGCCCGCCGGTCGAGGCGCCGACGATGACCAGCGGCGCCGCGCTGCGCGGGGCGGGCAGGCGTCGCATCAGCCGGCCGCGGGGATGCCGGATGACCCGGATGCGCGAGGCGAGGAGCAGGCAGGCCCGCAGGGCGTCACCCTGGGCGGGGTTGCGTTCCGAGCCCGTGGTGTGACCGGTGCTGGCGGGGACCGGCTGCGGGGGGCGCACGACGACGTCGACCGCTCCGGCGGCTCGTAGCTCGGCCTGCGTTTCCGGGCCGGTCAGATGCTCCTCGCCATAGATCACCACCGGTACCGGGTGCGACGCCATCAGCTCGGCGAGTGCCGGCAGCACCCCGTTCGGGAGGTCAGGATCGAGCACCACCGCGGCCGGACGCAGCTGGGACGCCTGGCTCAGCAGGTCAGCGCGCGTACGCGCCTCGCCGAGGACGACGAAGCGGGGGTCCGTGGACAGGATCGTGCGTACCCCGCGGCGGGTGAGCGCCGAGCCGCCTGCGACCAGGACTCCGACTTCGCCGGCCTCCGGCGCCGAGCGCGGGGAGGGGGTGAACAAGGGTTCCACGCTCATTTCAGCTCGCTGACTGACCGAGGAACGGCACTTCGAATCCGGTCACGTTCAGCCCCAGGTTCCACGCGCCCCCCTTGCTGGGAGACATCGGAGGATCGCGCGCCCACCTTGAGACGTCCGGCGGCTGCGCCGCCAGTGCTCGGACCCGCGAGTCGCCCGCCGGTCTGTGGCAGGGTGCGGGGAGTGCCGAACGTCGCGGTGGCCCCGCTGTCGGGCCTTCGCGACTGGTACGCCCGCGAGGCCCGCGACCTGCCCTGGCGACGGCCCGGAGTCTCGCCGTGGGAGGTCCTGGTCAGCGAGATCATGCTGCAGCAGACTCCGGTGGCCCGTGTCCTGCCGGCATACGAGCGCTGGATCGGACGCTGGCCGAGCCCTGCGGCGTTGTCGTCGTCCCCGGCCGGTGAGGCGGTACGCGAGTGGGGCCGCCTCGGTTACCCGCGGCGGGCGCTGCGGCTGCATGCCGCGGCGGTGGCATGCGTCGAGCGTCATGGGGGCGAGGTGCCCAGCACTCCACCGGAACTGCGCGCGCTGCCAGGAGTCGGCAGCTATACGGCCGCGGCCGTCGCGGCCTTCGCGTACGGCGCCCGCATCGCCGTGGTCGATACCAACGTCCGGCGTGTGGTGACGCGGTGGGCCCTCGGCCTCCCGGCCGCTGAGTCCATCGCGGAGGCACACGTCACCGCGCTGCTTCCGGACGAGCCGCGGCAGGCCGTCATCACCTCTGTGGCGCTGATGGAGCTCGGAGCGCTGGTGTGCGTCAGCCGCGGGCCGCGCTGCGTCGCGTGCCCGCTGGCGCCGAGCTGTCGGTGGCTCGCCGCAGGGGCTCCGACCGCCGAGGAAGCCGGCGTCCGCATCCGGCCGTCGCAGGGATACGAGGGCACCGACCGTCAGGTGCGGGGCCGGCTGCTCGCTGTGCTGCGGGACGCGCAGGCGGCGATCGACGCGGCGGCGCTCGATGCGACCTGGCCCGACCATCAGCAGCGCGAGCGGGCGCTGGCGAGTTTGGTCGACGACGGACTTGTGGTGCCCGTGCCCGGTGGCTACGCGCTGCCGGCGTAGCCACCTGCTCGGGGTCAGGAACGCTGCAGGAGCGCCGCATAGAGCGTGAGGCCGGGTCCGAACGCCATCGCCACGACCGGTCCGGGCTCGGCGGGGAGCTGCTCGAGGACCATCAGCACGGTCGCCGACGAGCAATTGCCGTTGGCGTCGAGGATGGCGTACGAGGGAGCCATCGCGGCCGGCGGCAGGTGCAACTGCTCCTCGACGACCTCGAGGATGCGCCGGCCGCCGGGGTGCACGGCCCAGCCGGTGACGTCGGCCGGGGTCAGCCCGTGGGGAGCGAGCAGCCGGTCGCGGACGACCGTGCCCACATGCCGCGCGAGAACCGAAGGCACTTGCGGCGACAGGCCCATGCGGAAGCCCAGGTCGGTGATGTCCCAGGTCATGTGCTCAGCCGTGGAGTGGTCGGCGACGGCGACCATGTCGATGAAGCTCAGCCCTCCACCTGCGGGCGAGGCGACGTCCGACGGTGTCAGCACGACCGCGGCCGCGGCGTCGGAAAATAGCGCGTGGGCGACCATCTGCGAGACGTCCCCGGTCGCTGGCTGGATGTGCAGCGACGTGAGTTCGACGCAGAGCAGCACGGCCGGGCGGTCGCGGGCCACGACGAAGTCCGCCACGGCCCCCAGCGCCGGCAGCGCCGCATAGCACCCCATGTGCCCGACCATGAGGCGCTGCACGGTCGGGTCCATCCCGAGGTCACGGGCGAGGACGAGGTCGAGACCGGGGGTGCTGTAGCCGGTGCAGGACGCGACGGTGAACATGCCGACATCGACCGGATCGAGGTCGGCCGCGGCGAGCGCAGTGCTCAGCGCCGCCTTGCCGAGCCGGGGGGCCTCGTCGACGAATCGGGCCATGCGGCGTCCGGTCGACCAGGACGAGACGTCGACGAGCCGTGGATCCGCGACACCGTGGCGCATGGTGATCGCGGACGAGGCGAAGATCCGTTCGGCGACGGGGTCAGCGCGGTAGTGGGCGCGGAAGAAGTCGTTCCACAGGCCGGCCTGGTCCATCGGCTCCGGGACAGCGGAGCCGACACCGATCACAACGGCCGCAGTCATAGACGCGATCCTTCCCGAAAGCAGTAAGACCCACCCCAAGACCGAAAACTCAGGGTGGGATCACTGCGATGCGGACATCGACATTGGTCGCAGACCCGCGATCGGCTTCGCTGCGCTCAGCCGAGTCGCGATCCGCTCGGGAGGCGTTTCTTTGCTTTCTTACTTGACGAGGCCGACTGGCGGGGTGTCGGGCAGCGCCGGCGGCTTGGTCTCGCCGCGGAACGTGAGCTTGCGCTCGTCGCCCTCGCCCTCACAGTCGACGACCACGATCTCGCCCGGCGAGAGCTCGCCGAACAGGATCTTCTCGCTCATGATGTCTTCGAGCTCCCGCTGGATGGTGCGCCGTAGCGGCCGGGCGCCGAGCGTCGGGTCGTAACCCTTGTCGGCGAGCAGCGCTTTGGCGGCCGGGGTGAGCTCGAGGCCCATGTCCTTGTTCTTCAGCGCGACATCGACCCGGGCCAGCATGAGGTCGACGATCTCGACGATCTCGTCCTTGGTCAGCTGGTGGAAGACGATGATGTCGTCGATCCGGTTGAGGAACTCGGGACGGAAGTGCTGCTTGAGCTCGTCCTGGACCTTGGCCTTCATCCGGTCGTAGTCGATCGCCGCGCCGCCGGTCGTGAACCCGATCCCGGGACCCTTGGAGATGTCGCGGGTACCGAGGTTCGAGGTCATGATGATCACGGTGTTCTTGAAGTCCACCTGACGGCCCTGGGAGTCGGTCAGGCGGCCGTCTTCCAGGATCTGCAGCAGCGTGTTGAAGACGTCGGGGTGAGCCTTCTCGACCTCGTCGAACAGGACCACCGAGAACGGCTTGCGCCGGACCCGCTCGGTGAGCTGGCCGCCCTCCTCGTAGCCCACATATCCGGGTGGTGAACCCACCAGCCGGGAGACCGTGTGCTTTTCCATGTACTCGGACATGTCGAGGTGGATGAGCGCGTCCTCGTCACCGAACAGGAACGCCGCCAGCGTCTTGGAGAGCTCGGTCTTACCGACGCCGGACGGGCCGGCGAAGATGAACGAGCCACCGGGACGCTTCGGGTCCTTCAGGCCGGCCCGGGTACGCCGGATGGCCTGGGAGACCGCCTTGACCGCCTGCGCCTGGCCGATGACGCGCTTGTGCAGCTCGTCCTCCATGCGCAGGAGCCGGCTGGTCTCCTCCTCGGTGAGCTTGAAGACGGGGATGCCGGTCCAGATGGCCAGCACCTCGGCGATCTGCTCGTCATCGACCTCGGCGATGACGTCCATGTCGCCGGCCTTCCACTCCTTCTCCCGCTGGGCCTTCTCGGTCAGCAGGGTCTTCTCCCGATCACGCAGCGACGCGGCCTTCTCGAAGTCCTGCGCGTCTATCGCGGACTCCTTCTCCTTGCGCACGCCGGCGATCTTCTCGTCGAACTCGCGAAGGTCCGGCGGCGCGGTCATCCGGCGGATGCGCATCCGGGAGCCCGCCTCATCGATCAGGTCGATCGCCTTGTCGGGCAGGAAGCGGTCGCTGATGTAGCGGTCAGCCAGGTTGGCTGCGGCGACCAGCGCGCCGTCGGTGATGGAGATGCGGTGGTGAGCCTCGTAGCGGTCGCGCAGGCCCTTGAGGATCTCGATGGTGTGCGCGACGGTCGGCTCCGGCACCTGGATGGGCTGGAAGCGGCGCTCGAGCGCGGCGTCCTTCTCCAGGTGCTTGCGGTACTCGTCGAGCGTGGTGGCACCGATGGTCTGCAGCTCGCCGCGGGCCAGCATCGGCTTGAGGATGCTCGCCGCGTCGATCGCGCCTTCCGCCGCGCCCGCTCCGACGAGGGTGTGCAACTCGTCGATGAACAGGATGATGTCGCCGCGGGTGCGGATCTCCTTGAGGACCTTCTTCAGGCGCTCCTCGAAGTCACCGCGGTAGCGGCTGCCGGCCACGAGCGCGCCCAGGTCGAGCGTGTAGAGGTGCTTGTCCTTGAGGGTCTCGGGCACCTCGCCCTTGACGATCGCCTGGGCCAGGCCCTCGACGACAGCGGTCTTGCCGACGCCGGGCTCCCCGATCAGCACCGGATTGTTCTTGGTGCGCCGCGAGAGGACCTGCATCACGCGCTCGATTTCCTTCTCGCGCCCGATGACCGGGTCGAGCTTGCCCTCGCGGGCGGCGGTGGTGAGGTTGCGTCCGAACTGGTCGAGCACCAGCGAGCTGGACGGGGCGCCCTCCGCCGGGCCGCCGGCCGCAGCCGGCTCGCCCTTGCCCTGGTAGCCCGAGAGCAGCTGGATGACCTGCTGGCGCACGCGACCGAGGTCGGCGCCCAGCTTCACGAGCACCTGGGCGGCGACGCCCTCGCCCTCGCGGATCAGACCCAGCAGGATGTGCTCGGTGCCGATGTAGTTGTGACCAAGCTGCAGCGCCTCGCGCAACGACAGCTCGAGCACCTTCTTGGCGCGCGGCGTGAAAGGAATGTGGCCGCTGGGAGCCTGCTGGCCCTGGCCGATGATCTCCTCGACCTGGCTGCGAACAGCCTCCAGCGAAATGCCGAGCGACTCGAGCGCCTTCGCGGCGACGCCCTCGCCCTCGTGGATCAGCCCGAGCAGGATGTGCTCGGTGCCGATGTAGTTGTGGTTGAGCATCCGGGCTTCTTCTTGCGCCAGGACGACGACCCGCCGGGCCCTGTCGGTGAACCTCTCGAACATGTTGTGCTCCTTCGAGCGAGGCGACCGCCCCGCCAGCTCGTGCTGCCGACGGCCTGCTCGCATGCTAGCCCCGTGCTTGTCCTCGCAAGGTCTCGCGAAGCCCCCATCGGCGGTGACAGGGTCGTACATAGTGGTGATGCGGGCCTGCTGTGACAGGTCCTTCCCCACTCAACCTCATTTCGCGCCTTCACTGTTCCCCGGATGGGGGTAGCGGCAAGCTTTCGCTCACAGCGGAGGGCGGTTCGAAGCCCTTCTCAGCGCAGGGACCGGTACGCCTCGACGATCTCGGCGGGGATCCGGCCACGATCGTTGACGGCGTAGCCGTTGTCACGGGCCCAGCTACGGACCGTTGCCGCGTCGATGGTGCTCCCCGCGGCCGCGGCGGCGGGCTTGGCGGTGGGGCGGCGGCGGGCCGCGCGCGTCAGCGACGCCCGGCGTCCGTGAGCGAGGTATTCGGCCAGGCCCTTGCGCAGCATCGCAGCATTCGTGGCGGACAGATCGATCTCGTAGGCGGCGCCGTCAAGCCCAAAGGTCACGGTCTCATCGGCGGACGAGCCGTCGATGTCGTCGACGAGCAGAACCTGGGTGCGTTGGGCCATCGGTGAACAACTCTTTCTGCGGGCTGTCGTGGAGATTGTCGAAGGCGGGATGCCACTGACGCGAGCATCCGGCCGCCAAGCGTGTGACCGAGATTTTAGTTACTGACGGTAACTCTACCGAATCATTCGTCTCGGGTGAGTGGGAAGGCGAGCACCTCACGAATGCTGGTGGCTCCCGTGAGCACCATCAGTAATCGTTCAATCCCGACCCCGACGCCGCCGGTCGGAGGCATGGCGTGCTCGAGGGCGCGCAGGAAATCGGTGTCGAGTTGCATGGCCTCCGGGTCGCCCCCCGCGGCGAGCAGCGACTGCTCCGTCAGTCGCGCCCGCTGCTCGACCGGGTCGACCAGCTCGGTGTAGCCGGTGCCGAGTTCACGGCCGAGGACGACGAGGTCCCAGCGTTCGGTGAGACGGGGGTCGGAGCGGTGCTGGCGGACCAGCGGCGACACCTCCACCGGGAAGTCCCGGTAGAACGTGGGCTCGACGGTCTGGCCCTCCACCAGCTGCTCGTAGAGCTCGAGCAGCACGTGACCGCCGTTCCACTCGGGCTTGAGCGCGACGTGGGCCGCCTCCGCGAGCCGGCGCAGCTGCGCGACCGGGGTGTCGATGGTGACGTGCTCGCCGAGCGCCGACGAGACCGCATCGTGCACGGTGACCTGACGCCAGGGTTTGCCGAGGTCGATTTCCCCGCCCCGGCCGTCCGACACGATCCGGCCGCCGAGGGCGTCCGCGGACTCGAGCACGAGCTGCTCGGTGACCGCCGCCATCACGTCGTAGTCGGTATACGCCGCGTAGAACTCCAGCATCGTGAATTCGGGATTGTGCGAGGTGTCGACGCCCTCGTTACGGAAATTGCGGCCGATCTCGTAAACCCGCTCGATGCCGCCGACCACCAGCCGCTTGAGATAGAGCTCGAGTGCGATCCGCAGGTAGAGATCGATGCCGAGGGCATTGGAGTGAGTGGCGAACGGCCGGGCTGCGGCACCTCCGTGCAGTGCCTGCAGGACCGGGGTCTCGACCTCGACGTATCCCCGGCCGCGCAGGCCGGCGCGCAGGGACGCGAGTACGGCGTCGCGGGCGAGGATGAAGCGGCGAGCCTCGGGGTTGACGATGAGGTCGAGGTAGCGCTGGCGTACCCGGGCCTCGAGGTCAGCCAGCCCCTTGTGCTTGTCCGGCAGCGGGCGCAGGGACTTGCTGGTCAGCGCCCAGCTCGAGGCCCGCACCGTCAGCTCGCCGCGCCGGGTGGTCACCACCTCGCCGGTGATCCCCACGTGGTCGCCGAGGTCGACGTCGGCCTTCCAGGTGGCCAGCGCATCGAGGCCCGTCGCGTCAGCCGTGAGCATGACCTGCAGCCGCTGCCCGCTCTCCTGGAGGGTTGCGAAGATCAGCTTGCCGGTGTTGCGATTGAGCACGACGCGGCCGGTGACCCCGACGATCGCGCCGGTCGCGGTGTCGGGCGGCAGATCGGGGAAGCGGGCGCGCAGCTCGGCGAGCGAGGTCGTCCGCGGGTAGCCGGCCGGGTACGGGTCGATGCCGGACGCGCGGAGGCGTTCGAGTTTCTCGCGCCGGATCCGTAACTGTTCCGGCAGGTCCTGCTGCTCGTCCGTCCGCTGGTCCGTCACGAGAGCGAGGCTATCGGGGCCAGTTCACCTCGCGCTTTTCGACGAACGCCCGCATCCCTTCGACCATCTCCGGGGTGCCGATGGAGCGGCGCATGAGGTCGGTGTCGTGAGCGGGCAAGCGCCGGTTGAGGTCGCGCTTGATCGCCGAGCGGGCGAGCGGCCCGGTCCTGGCGATGGCGCTGAGGATTCGCTCGGTCTCGGCGTCGAGGTCGGCATGGGGGACCACCTTGCCGACGATGCCCATCACCGCGGCTTCGGCGGCGCTGATCTCCTCGGCGGTGAAGAACAGGTAGCGCGCCCGAGCGATCCCGACCGCCTCGGCCAGGCGCGCAGCCATGAACGGGTCGGGGATACCCCGCAGCAGCTCGGGTACCCGAAACCGGGCCTGGTCGGAGGCGATCACGACGTCGCAGTGCAGCGCCAGGTCCATGCCGCCGGCCACGCACAGGCCGTTGATCTTGGCGACCCACAGCTTCGAGCAGCGCTCGATGTGGCGGAACGGAAAGTGGTCGGTCGGGTCCCATTCGGTCTCGAGAGCGGCGACATCCTCGGCGTTGCCGGCCATGTCGCCGCCGGCACCGAACCACTTGTCGGTGCCGGTCAGGCATACAGCGTCGAGCTCGGGCTGCTGGTCGGCCCAGATCGCCGCCCGTTTCAGGCCGCGGTACATGTCCTGGGTGTAGGAGTTGCGCCGCTCGGGGCGGTTCACCTGCAAGTGAAGGACGCGTCCGCGGACCTCGGTGACCAGGAATCGGCTCCCGAGGTCGGGCGCTTCGATCGTGGGTTCGCTCATGCCAGCCCGTACAGCGAGGCCGCGGTGTCATGCAGGACCTTGCGGGTGATCTCGTCCGGAAGCTGGGCGAAGACGCGTTCGGCGAACTGGCGCGGCCGCTGCGCCGGGGTGCGGGGTCCGGGGTGCTGGCAGGTCGGGTGCGGGTAGTCGGTCTCGAAGAGGATGTTGCCGGGGAAGCGGTTGATCGCGTCGAGCGCGGTCTGCTCCTCGAACCAGAAGCAGCCGTAGATCTGCCGCTGGAAGTACTCGCTGGGCAGCAGGTCGTACTCGGGGTGCTCGTCGAGGACGCCGCCCCCCTTCCACTGCCAGTCGAACGTCTCCATCGCCGCCGGCAGCCAGCCGACCCCGGACTCGACGGAGACGAACTTCAGGTCGGGGAAGCGGTGGCAGACGCCGCCGAAGATCAGGTCGGCGACCGAGCGCATGTTGTCCATGAAGATCAGCGACGAGACCTTGGCGAAGTTCGTCATCCAGCCCATGCCGGCCGCGTCGACGAACTGGGTGCCCATCGAGCCGCCGCCGACGTGGAAGTTGACCGGCACCCCGGCCTCCTGCGCGGCGGCCCAGATCGGGTCCCAGTGCGGGTGGGCGAGCGGCGGCTGGCCGTAGTCCTGCGGCTGGTTGCAGAAGTTGATCGCGCGGTGGCCCTTGGCGACGCAGCGCTGGAGCTCGTCGATCGCGAGGTCGACGTCCCAGAACGGCAAGGCGGTGATGGCGATCAGCCGGTCAGGGGCGACGCTGCACCAGTCGGTGAGGAAGTCGTTGTAGGCCTGCACGCACTGGATGACGAGCTCGCGGTCGCCCAGGCGCAGGAAATAGCCGTTGCCGAAGCCGCCGACGTTCGGGTAGAGCACCTGCGCGTCGATGCCCTCGGCGTCGAGGAACGCGAGCCGGGCCTTGGCGTCGTACATGGCCGGGTCGATGTCGTCGTAGGTCTCCGGGATCGACGCGGGCATCACCCCGTTGTGGCCGGCCATCGAGTAGTAGCCCGGCGCGCCGAGCCGCTCGCCGCCGGCCATCCAGGTGTCGCGACCGTCGATGCGCTCGATGTGGGGCACCTCGTCATGGCGGCTGGCGGGAAGCCGCGCGGTCCACACGTCCGGCGGCTCGGTCAGATGGGTGTCGACGTCGATAACGCGCATGCGATCGAACAGGTCGCTCGCCACTTCAGTCGCCATGGTGTTGCCTCTCTCTCGCGCTCAGAGCCCGACCGGCCGGGTTCCGATGACGCCATCTGTTTCGAGGGATTTGAGCTCCTCGGCGGTACATCCGAGACGGCCGCCGAGCACCTCGCCGTTGTGCTCGCCGAGCACCGGCGCCGGCCGCCGGATCCAGCGCTCGACGCCGGCCGCTCGCCATGGCAGTCCGGCCACCGGATGGGTACCGACGACCGGGTGCGCGACCGGCTCGTAGAACCCGCGGGCGTTCAGCTGCGGGTGGTCGCTGGCGCGGCGCGGATCGGTGGCGGGCGCGGCGGGAACTCCTGCAGCTACGAGCGCGTCGACGGCCTTGCTCAGATCCAGCGAGGACGCCCACGCCGCGATCGTGGCGTCCAGCCGATCGTGGTCGCGCCGCCGGCCCGCCCGATCGGCGAGCGCTGGATCGCCGGCGAGCTCTGGGTGGCCGATGACGTCAGTGAGCCGTCGCCACTGCGCGTCCGTCGCGACCGACACGGCGAGCCATTGCTCGGTGCCGGCGCAGGCGTACAGCCCTTGCGGTGCGGCGGCGGGGCTGCGGTTGCCGTCGCGGGCGATGCGGTTGCCGTACGCGGTCCACTCGAGCACCGGCTCGGCCGCGACGCTGAGCGCCGCCTCGAACATCGGGGCCTCGACGAGGCAACCGACCCCGGTGCGGTCGCGCCGCTCCAGGCCGACGAGCGCGCCGAACGCCGCGTGCAGGCCGCCGTTGGGGTCGCAGGGGCCACGCTGGATGCGCGGCTGGTCGTCGGCGAACCCGGTCAGCCAGGCCAGCCCCGTGATCTGCTCCATGGTCTGGGCGAAGCCCGGCCGGTCGCGCCACGGCCCGGTCAGGCCGAACGCGGGCATCCGCACCATGACGGCCCGGGGGTTGGCCGCGTGGATGACGTCCCAGCCGAGGTGGAAGCTCTCGAGTACCCGCGGGGTGTAGTTCTCGATGACGAGGTCGGCCTGCCCGATCAGCTGCAGCAGGAGCGCGCGCCCCTTCGGGGTGCCGAGGTCGAGCGTCACGTCGGACTTGTTGGTATTGGCCTGCAGGAAGAACGCGCTGTACTCCCACCACTGCTCGCGGCCGACGAACATGCCTCCGGACATGCGCATGCCGTCGACCCGGCGGGCCGACTCGACGTGGATGACGTCGGCGCCGAGCGCCGCGAGCAGCCCGGTCGCTGACGGGCCTGCCCACCAGGCCGTCAGGTCGACCACGGTGACCCCGTCGAGGGGCGCGCGCTGGGCTTCGGCGGGTGCGGGACGTGCCTGACGTATCGGCTGCGGCTCGTGATCGTGCTCCCCGACGGAAGGCGCAGGTGTCGGGGGGAGGGCAGGCTCGCCGTCGATGTTCCAGGGCCGTCGCGGCATCGTGAAGGTATCCGTCGGGTCGCGCCGGAAGACACCTCGCGCCAGCGCCTGCTCGAGCTCGAGGATGGCCGCCCCGTCCGAGACCGGCGCGACCGGGATACGCAGCAGGGCGGCCCGCTCGACGATGTCGGCGGTCGAGTGCTCGGTCGTCCACTTGCGGACGAGCGCGTTCCACTCGGCAGCCCGTTCCTGGCGCGTCGCGAGCTTCCACCAGTCGGCCTCGAGCAGATCGGGGCGCTCGATCAGCAGGCAGAACGAGTCGAACTGCTCGCGGGTATTGGTGTTGAACCCGACCCAGCCATCGGTTGTCGGTTCGATGGACGGGAGCTCGACGGTTCGGGCGGGCCTGGTCAGCGGGGGTCGCCCGGCGAGGTTCGCGAACAGGTCGGAGAAGTTGTTGCCGGTGAGGTTGGCGACCTCGCAGAGCGAGAGGTCCAGAACGTCGCCGGCGCCGGTGCGCGCGAGCCGGCGGGCCGATGCGAGAGCTCCCACGGCGGCGTACGCGCCGGCGACCCACTCGACGATCCGCCCGCCCATCTGGAACGGGGGCCGATCGGCCGTGCCGCGGATCGCGATGGCCCCCGCGTCGGCCTGGACGGTGAATTCGGTGGCCGCCCGGTCGGCGTATGGACCGGTGAGCCCGTATGGCGTGAGCGAAACGACCACCAGGTGCGGGTGCGCGGCCGCGATCTCGCGAGCGGTCCCGAGCGGGGTGGGTCCTGACGTGAGGACGATGTCGGTGCCGGCGAGCAGGTCTTGCGAGGCGGTCGTGACCGAACGCTGGCCGTGGCGCAGGAAGCGGAAGAGCGTGCCGTCTTCGCCGGCCGGGAGCTCACGGTCCCAGCTCCAGCGTCGCAGCGCCGCGCCGTCCGCTGGTTCCAGCAGCGTGACGCGCGCTCCGGCGTCGGCGAAGAGCTTCGCGCAGTAGGCACCGGCGAGGGACGTCGAAGCGTCGAGCACGATGAGACCGGTCAGCTCTGACACGGACGACAACGTATTACCCGGCGTCGGCGGCGCCGCGGGCGATGCCGCTGGCCGCCGAATCTGCAACGGGAATGACCCAGCCGATCGTCAAACCAGGCGTGTCCAAGCGACGCGCCGTAGCCCCTGGCTTTCGTATAGACATTTCAACGCGGCGGCGCTGCCCTGACCGCTCCCGGCGCCCGCGATGGCGGCGACCTTGCCGCTCAGCCTGCCGGTGCTCGTCATGTCAGATGTCCCGTCACGAAAGGCAATTCGTCGTGGTTGACGATGCCCGGCGGCGCCGCGACGACGGCCGGGATCGCATTGACGGCGGGCATCGCCGTCGTGGTGGCTCCGTCGAAGTGCGGTCCCATCGGCTCCAAGCGCACCCGCACGCTGGGGTCGCCCTCGATCTCCAAGACATAGCCGTCCTCGACGGGCCAGTTCGGGGTCATGTCGCTGCCGACCTTCCACACGAAACGGCACTCGATCACCGAGCGACCGCCGCGCATCCCCGACAGCACACCCTTGAAGCCCGCGATCCGGCCGGCGCCGATCGTCATGAAGCCGAAGTCCTTCGTTGCGTTCGCTGCTCCGAATTCGGTCTCGAAGCGGATCTCGTCGATCTCGACTCCGAGTGCCCGGGCGAGCACGCGGATCTGCTCTTTGAACGAGCCGCAGTTGGCCTCGATCATCGCGGGCGCCTGGGGATCGTCGACGGGCAGGTCGATGCTCATCGCGCGAAACATCTGCTCGTTCGCGTAGCCGCTCATGTCGAGCGATTCCAGGATGGAGAGCCGGTCAATGCGGTTGCACATGGCACTCGCCGCGAGCGCGACCATCGGTGCGTGCCCGGGGTAGACACCGGTCGCGTAGAGCGAGGACTGCCCGCGCTCGGCGGCGTCAATGATGCGCTGATGGACTTCGGCGCCGTAGCCCTCACCGGCGAGCATGTACATCGTCGTGACGACGTTGACCCCCGCCTCGAGGATGCGCACCACGTGGTCGAAATCCGGGCGGTACGGCAGGTACGCGACGCAGTCCGGCCGCAGCGCCAGCAACGCATCGATGTCGTCGGTCGCGAGCACGCCAATCGGTGGTAGGCCCGCCAGCGTCCCGGCGTCGCGTCCGACCTTGTCCGGGGAGAACGCGTAGCAGCCCACGAGTTCCAGCGCCGGATGCCCGACGATGCCGCGTACCGCTGCGCTGCCGGTCTTTCCGGTGGTCCACTGCACGACCCGCAGGCCTGTCATAGCGCCTGCCGATCCGGGAGTCGGGTCGAGGTCTCCTGCGCCTCGCGCCAGATCCGCGTGACCTCATCGCGCGGCAGGTCCAGCGAACCGCGCGCGATGACCGCGTCAGCCGGCCGCGAGAAGCAGACCGGGCCGTCGGCCAACTGGTCAAAGAGCGCGGCGGCGACCTCCTCGGGAGGGCTGGGGTCCATCAGCCGGACCCGGATCCGGTCGAGCAGGTCGTCGGAGTCGGTACGCCCGCAGAGCTCAGGGTCGAGCGTCTCCTTGAACGAGTTGTAGTTCGGCGACGCGGTCGGGCCGACGAGGATGGTGTTCACGTGGACGCCCGCATCGCTCAGCTCAGCCCAGAGCGTCTCCCCGAGGATCCATTCGAAGGCCTTACCGGCGTTGTAGGTCCCGAAGTTGACCGAGCCGGAGACCCCGCCGTTGGAGCTGACGATGCCGATCCCGCCCCGACCCCGCGCCGCCATGGGCGCGGCGAACAGGTTGCACAGGACGACGGGCGTCGCGCAGTTCACGGTGACGCTCAGAAGCTGACGCTCGACGGGCACGTCGAGAAAGCGCCCGACCGGGGCGACGGCGGCGTTGTAGACGAACAGGCCGACCTCGAGATCCTCGGTCGCCCGCGCTACGACGTCGCCGATGTCGGGGCTCGCCAGGTCGGCACTGAGCGTGCGGACTCGGGCGCCGTACCGGTCGCGTACCTCGGCGGCCGTCGCCTGCAGCACCTCATCGCCGCGGGCAATCATCACGACGTTCAGCCCGCGGGCGGCGGCCTCCATCGAGAACGCCCGGCCGATGCCCATCGAGGCGCCGGCGATGCACGCCCAACTGCCGTATCGCTCGGCGAAATCCATGTCCGGCCCTCCGCTTTCAGCCCGAGATGGGTGCGCCGTCGCTTCCCGATCGGGCGATCCCCGTTGTCTAGCACGCAGCCTTCGCGGCCAGCCGCCTTCGTCGTGCACCGTGACGCCCGGTGGCCCTCGGGTGCCGTCGGGCGCAGGCGCGGCTAGCCCGTCTTAGTGATCTCACATCGTCCTCTCACCCATTGCGTGGGTATTGGGCTGATTTGTCCGGTAGGTGGGGGGTCGCGGGAAGGAATCGAAAATTCAGTTTAGGATCTCGCCGACGTGTCCGATGCACCCGAAGAGCCCCAAAGGGGGCCACGCCGGGTCGCCTGCTCCCGCCTGTTCCCGGCGCGACACGACCTTGACTGCGGGCGGGACCGGGCATCGACGGCTACGGCACGAGTCGCTGTCTTCGGGGGGTGTCGTGGAGGATCCATGTCGTCTGTCGGTGCGGTCCGGCATGCTCGGCTGCCGTTTCGGATGCGATTCTCGCGCTTGTGGTTCTTGCTGACCGCGCTGGTCACGTGCGCCGTCGTGGTCACCGGATGTGAGACGGGTGGCAGCAGCTCGATCTCGCCGATCAACGGGGCGAATCGGCCGACCACGATCCTCGGCTACAGCAATGGCTACCTTCCGGCCTCCCAGCTGTACACCTACAGCTCCACCTGCCAGCTGTACAAGCCCGCTGCCGGCAGCTTCGCCGCCATGATTGCCGCGGCCAAGGCCGACGGTGTCGATCTGACGCCGGTGCAGTGCTATCGCGACTACGCCAACCAGGTCTACTGGCGTGACTACTGGTGCAATGTGGGCATCTGCGCCAACGCGGCCACCCCGGGCTACTCGAACCACGGCTGGGGCAAGGCGGCCGACTTCGCCGACCAGAACGGCAGCCTGACCTGGAATTCGATCGGCTACCAGTGGCTCGTTGCCCACGCCGGTGAATGGGGTTGGAACCACCCCGACGGCGTCAACGAGGCGTGGCACTGGGAGTGGGTCGGCGATGGCGGCACCATGCACGGCTACGCCGTTCGTCCTGATCTGATGTCGTGGAATCCGCCGAGCCCAGCCGCAGGCAAGCACCGCCAGCCAACCGGCGACCGCCCGGCCTGAATAGGGATTGGCTGAACCCGCAACAACGGGCGCCGCGCAACTCCCGGGGTGATTTCTAAGATTCAGTCCCTTGCCGGTGTCCGGTTTCGGCCGATCGGGACGCCGTGACCGCGCACAGTCCCGCGATGCGCCGCCGCATGAGCGCGGAGACCGCCACCGCTCTGGTGCTGTTCGCGGCTACCGGCCTGGTCGCCCTGCTGCACGGTCACCGTTTCCTGCACTCGCCGAAGCTGCTGCAGTGGTCGACCGTGTTCAGCGCCGTCACGTTGCAGGCGATGCCTTTTCTGGTGCTCGGTGTCGTCGTCAGCGGGCTGGTTGCCGCCTTCGTTCCGGCGGAAGCCCTCACCCGGATGCTGCCGAAGCGGGCGGCTCTGGGGGTCCCGGTCGCCGCCATGTCGGGGGCGGCGCTTCCGGGATGTGAATGCAGTTCGGTTCCGGTCGCGGCACGGCTGATCGACAAGGGAGTGCCGGAGCCGGCAGCGCTCGCTTTCCTGCTCGCCGCTCCCGGCCATCAATCCGGTCGTCACCGTCGCCACCGCAGTGGCCTTCCCGCGGCACCCGGCCATGGCCGTTGCTCGCGTGGCTGCCTCGCTGCTGGCCGCGGTGGTCGTCGGATGGTGCTGGGCCCGCGGCCGGCGTCCGGCGCTGCGCCGAAGCCGGGCTACTTCCACTGGCGCGGAGTCGAAGAGTTGGCGAGAGCGGCTCGACATCAGTTTCAGCACGACGGCAGCGGATTTCTTGCACGCCGGCGGCTACCTGGTCATCGGCGCCGCGCTAGCCGCCTCACTGCAGGTGTTCATCCCTCGCGGCGTCCTGGCAGCCTTACCAGGCACCGGCGTCCTCGCGGTGCTGGTGATGGCCATGCTGGCGATCCTGCTGGCCGTCTGCTCCGAGGCCGATGCCTTCATCGCCGCCAGCTTCACGCACTTCTCGCTGACGGCACGGCTGGCCTTCCTCGTCGTCGGACCGATGCTTGACGTGAAACTACTGGCCTTGCAAACAGGCACTTTCGGCCGTGCGTTCACTGCACGTTTCGCCCCGCTCGTCCTGGCGGCGGCTATCGGATCGGCGGCACTCGTCGGGCCGCTGCTGCTATGACCATCACCGAAACCGGGGCTGCCTCGCCGGAGGCCGATACCTGCCTCGCGCGGCCCGAGGTCAGCGACGCCGCCCGCGCCGGCGGCGCGGTCTTGGTGTTGCTCGCCCTCGTCGTCATGCGGCTCCTGTGGCAAGGCCGGGTCGACGCCTACGTTCGCCCGGCAATGGCCATTCCGCTCGCCATCGCCGGCGGGCTCATCGCAGCGCTGGGGGTCTCCGGCCTGATCCGCCGACCGGCCCGCGTCCATCCGGACGACGACGACAGCGAGCACGGCCCGACCACAGCAGGACTGCCTCGGACCTGCTGGCTGCTGGTCCTGCCGGTGATCGTGCTGACGCTCATCGCACCCGGGCCACTCGCGGCTTCCGGGTCGGCGACGGCTGCCCCACCGGAAGTGCCGTTCCACGCGACCGTCCTGCACCCCGACGCCTCCGGCGACATCGACATCAAACTGCGCGATCTGCTCGGCTGGGCCACCGACGACCCCCAAGAAACGGCTGCTGCACCGGCAGTTACGGCTGATCGGGATGGCGGCGAGCGTGTCGCGGGGCGGCCGGCTTGTCCGGCTCACCCGCTACACGATCACCTGCTGCGCGGCCGACGCGTCTCCCTTCTCCGCCGAGGTCAGCCTCCCGGCCGACAGCTTCGTGCCCGCGAAGGGAAGCTGGGTCGAGATCACCGGGAGCTGGGACGGGCACCTCACCTCGGACGGCTGGCCACGCATCGACGGGAGCGACCGTGCAGGGCATTCGCCGAACCCGCCGAGCCGTACGAGACTCTCAACAGGATCTGGCCCGACCCCGCGATGGGGCGCTAAACCGCGACGCTCGAGGACACGTCCACGGCCGGTGTCGACCATCGGCTTTCCACGTTGGCGAACCGCCAGTAACCGAAGGCGATGATCCAGGTGAGGACGAACAGCCCGACGATCGCGAAGAACACGACATTATTCAACCGGCGCGACGGCAGGGTCCTCCGCTACCGGGTGGGCGTCGCACGCGTCGACGAACTGCTTCAGCTGCCGCGTGGGGGATTGGTGCCGTTGCTGGGTGCGCCAACCGACACCTGTCCGGCCTGACCGGGGCGACGGATTAGGCCGGCCGGGACTACCGGGCGTAGTGTCCTGGTCACAGCGGGTTTCAGCTAGTCGAGTGGCCCGCTCCACGACGGCTCTGGACCAGCGGCCCCGTGGGTGTTGTGGAAAGCCCACTGTCGGAGCATTCGGCGGGCGTGCCGCTGGACGGCGGGTGCAGGTGAGGACGGAACCCTCCGGGGCTCCTGTGCGGCTGCCGAACGACGGTAGCCGGGCAGTGTCCCCCTCCTTCCGAAGTCACCGACGGGAATCGCCGGTCTGGACGAGGTCACTGGCGGTGGACTGCCACGGGGACGAAGGACGCTGGTCTGCGGACCTGCAGGTGTGGAAAAACGCTGCTAGGTATGGAATTTCTGGTCCGAGGGATCACCGTTTTCGGTGAGCCTGGAGTGTTCCTCGCCTTCGAGGAGTCGACTGCCGATCTGGACGCGAACGTCGTCTCACTCGGCTTTGACCTCCCGCAGTTGCAGGCGGATGGGATGCTCGTTCCTTGATCACGTGAGCCTGTCGTCGCCGGGTGGACGAGACCGGCGAATGGGATCTCGAAGGGCTCTTCATCCGCCTTGGCGCGGCGATCGATCAGGTGAGGGCCAAGCGGGTGGTGCTGGACACGCTCGAGAACCTCTTCGGCTCGTTCTCCGACACCGCGACGTTGCGCGTCAGAGTTGCGACGGTTGTTCGCCTGGCTGAAGGAACGCGGCGTGACGGCGGTCGTGACGGGTGAACGTGGTGACGGCACGCTGACCCGTTACGGCATCGAGGAATACGTCGCCGACTGCGTGATCGTGCTCGACCACCGCGTCACCGAGCAGACATCCACGCGACGGCTGCGGGTGTTGAAATACCGCGGGTCGCTTCACGGGACGAACGAGTACCCGTTCTTCATCGGCGAGCGCGGACTTTCGGTTCTACCGATCACCTCACTCGGACTCCACCACGCGGTGTCCGATGGAGCGCATCTCCACGGGCATCGCACGTCTCGACGGAATGCTTGGGGGATCGGGCTCTACCGCGGGAGCTCGGTACTGGTCAGCGGGACTGCCGGCACCGGCAAGTCGACCATCGCGGCCCAGTTCTGCGACGCGGCCTGTGCCCGCGGCGAACGCGCGCTCTACATCGCCTTCGAGGAATCCGCTCCCGCAGATCATCCGCAACATGGGATCGGTCGGGATCGACCTCGAACGGTGGATTGCGCCGGTCTGCTCGCAGTTCCACTGCGTACGACCGAGCCTGCTGGGGCTGGAGGCCCACCTGTTCGCCATTCAGAAGCTGGTCACCGAATTCAAGCCGTCGCTCGTCGTGATCGACCCGATCTCCGACCTCATGGGCGCCGGCCGCGACTCGGAGGTCGCGGCGATGCTGACCCGCCAGATCGACTACCTGAAGGGTCAGGGCATCACCGCCTTCTTCGTCGGGCTGAACAGCGGCGCCGACATTGATGGTTCGGACCAGCAGATCGCCTCGCTCATCGACACCTGGTTGCTTGTCAAGCCCATCGAAGGTAACGGCGAGCGCAACCGCGCGCTCTACATCCTGAAATCGCGCGGGATGGCGCACTCCAATCAGGTCCGCGAATTCCTGATCACCGACCGAGGGATCGAGCTTGCCGACGTCTACGTCGGGCCGGAGCACGTCCTCACCGGCTCAGCTCGCGCCGCCCAGGAAGCCGTGAGCGCCTGAAGGCGACCGATCGGCTGCAGGATCTCGAGCAGCGCCAACTCAATCTCGAACGCCGTCGTAAGTCCGTCGAAGCGCAGGCGGCCATCATGTGGCGGGAATTCGAGGCCGAGGCCGACGTCGTCGAACGGCTGCTCCGTCAAGGATCCACGGCCGGAGAGGAACGCGCCGAGCAGCGAGTGGAACAAGGCCGGCTCCGCAGCGCCGACAGCGTCGATCCGACGGCGTGGCACCCCGCCAGGTACGTCGACAGCTGAGCGGCGACGAGCGACGCGTCGCCGAGACGCTGGGGATCTGGCACCTTCGGCTTTACGTTGCGGGCGCGTCGCCGAAATCGCTGAAGGCTTTCGCGAACTTGCGGCGGCTCTGTGAGGCTCATCTCGCCGGCCGCTACGAGATCGAGATCATCGACCTTGTCAAGCGGCCGTGTGGCGCACACAGCGATGACATCGTGGCGATTCCGACTCTCGTACGCTCGCTCCCAGCCCCGATGCGAAGCATCATCGGCGACCTGTGCAACACCGACAGGGTGCTGCTCACGCTCATGGCCGCGTGGGCCGCCGCTGTGACGAGCGCCGCCGACGAGCAGGCCTCCGTCGCTGTCGAGCGCTTCGGGCGTCTGCTTGCCGAGGTGGGCTCGGCGACGTATGAGCTCACGCTGTTCGTCGCCGGTGCCTCCACGCTCTCCGCCCGGGCGGTGTCCAACGTGACGACGGTTCTGGAGCGCCACCTCGCCGGTCGCTACCAACTCAAAGTCGTCGACATCTACCGGGAACCCGAGCTGGTGACGCGCGAGGGCGTGATCGCATCCCCGACTCTCATCAGGCACCTTCCACTCCCCAAGCGGGTGCTGGTCGGCGACATGTCGAACCCCATCAGCCTGCTGCGCCTGCTGGACATCAGCGTCGGTGCCGCCTCAACATCAGAGACGGCTTAGGCCTTGGCCAGCGGTGACAGTTCTCCCTCGGACGATGGCGCCTGCGTGCCGGCTCAGCCGCCGGAGGCCCTCGTGCCGCGCGCAGACTTGACGGACCTCGAGGCAGAACTCTCGTCGGCGCGGGCCCCAATTGACCGTGCTCTTCGAAACCCGGCTACGCCTCGGTGAGGCTGAGGACACGCTGCGGGCCATCCTCCAGGGCGAGGTCGACGCCGTGGTCATTGACAACGACAGCGCCTGGCCCGGGTGTTCAGCGTGTCGAATGCGGATCGCCCGTATCGGATTTTCGTCGAGAACATGCAAGAAGGCGCGGCGACCCTGTCGAGCAGCGGCGTGGTGTTGTACGCCAACCAGCGCCTAGGAGACCTTCTCGACTGCCCGGTCTCGGAGATCGTCGCCAGGCGAATGATCGATCTTGTCGCGGAAACCAGCAGGGCGGGGCTGGTCGCCTCCATCGGAGCGGACGTCGTTGGAAGCACGCTGGAGCTGACCCTGACGCGGCGCGATCAGTCTTCGCTGGCGGCGCTTGTCGGGATCTCGCGGCTCGACGTCGACGGAGAGCGACTGACGTATCTGACCTTTACCGATCTCACGGCAGAGCACGCCCTGCTGGGAGATTTGCGGGCAAGTGAGGAGCGCTACCGCACCATCGTCGAGAACGCCCAGGAGGGCATCAGCATCCTGGACTCCGATGGAGTGTTCATGTTCGCCAATCGCCGCGCGGCGGACCTTCTTGGCTACCCAGCAGGAACGCTGGCCGGCGTCAGCGCGTCAGCGATACTCGGCCCGCCGCGGCATACGGTCATGGGCGCGCCCGACACTGCCCAGTACGAAATCAACACCATCCGCCCGGACGGCAGCAGGATGTGCCTGCTCGTGCCGAAGGCGCCGATCCGGTTGCCGGGCAGCGGTGATGCCGGCGCGCTCTGCATGCTGTCCGACATCAGCAGTCTGCGGAACGCGGAAGAGGAACTCGCCTTCTGGGCGCTGCATGACTCGCTGACCGGACTGCCGAATCGCACGCTGCTGGTCGACCGGATAGGTCACGCTCTCGCCCGCGCCAGCCGCCGGACCGTCACTGTCGCCGCCCTGTTCTGCGACATCGACGGTTTCAAGGACGTCAACGATCGGTTAGGACATCACGCTGGTGATGCGCTGCTCCAGGCGGTCGCGCAGCGCCTGAGTGCCGCCGTGCGCCCCGAGGACACCGTGGCGCGAATCGGCGGCGACGAGTTCGTCATCCTCTGCGAGGAGATGGCGGACGAATCGCGAGCGTTCGCGCTGGCGGCGAGGGTGCTCGACGCGGTTCAACAGCCGCTCGACGTGGACCATCATCAGGTCACCGTCTCTGTCAGCGTTGGGGTGGCTTTCGCGGCCTCCGGCGACCCGGCTGAGCTCCTTCACAACGCCGACGCCGCGATGTATCTGGCCAAACATCGGGGCCGTAACCGGGCCGAACTCTTCGACGAGCGGCTACGCAAGGTGGCAGCCGACCGCATAAGCCTGATCGCGGACCTTCGCCATGCGGCGGCTCGCGGCGAGCTGCGGGTCCACTACCAACCCATCTTCCGCCTCGAAGGGGAGCAGCTGCTCGGAGTCGAAGCCCTGGTGCGCTGGCGACACCCGGGGCGCGGGCTGCTCCCGCCGGATGAATTCATCCCGGTGGCCGAAAGCGCGAGCCTCATCGGTGAGATCGGCTCGGCTGTACTGAAGGCTGCGTGCCGTCAGGCGGCCCATTGGGGAAGAGCTGGACCAGCGCGGACGCCGTTGCATATGGCCGTCAACGTCTCCGCCCGGCAGCTCGCACAAGGAAGCGACCTGGTCACGCTCGTCGCCGCTGCGCTGGAAGATGCGCAGATCGATCCGGCGCGCCTCGTCCTGGAGGTCACCGAGAGCGCTGTCATGGACAATGCTGAGGCGACCCTGGCGATCCTGACCGAGCTCAAGCGGCTCGGAGTCCAGCTCGCGATCGACGACTTCGGCACCGGCTACTCCAGCCTGGTTTACCTCAAGCGTTTTCCGGTTGACCAACTCAAGGTGGATCGCACGTTCGTCAGTGGGCTGGACACCGATCCGGACGACTCGGCGATCGTCGCCAGCGTCGTCGGCCTTGCCCGGGCGGTCGGGATCAACGCCATCGCAGAAGGGGTAGAGACCCGCCAGCAGCTCGCCGCCCTGCAACGCCTGGGTTGCGGCTACGGTCAGGGCTACCTGTGGAGCCCGCCTCGGCCGGCCGAGGAATTGGACACGATGATCCGATCCGGAACATTCGCGCAATCGCCGCCGGCGAGCCGATCAACCCGTCCCGGCATACCTGCCGCCCGCAACCGGAGTCGCTCGGCACAGTAGATGTGCGCCGGCGCTCACGTCCTGAACGGGTGCTGGTGGGTCGTGCGGCTGGACAGCAGGCTGCACGACGTGCGGCAGGTGCCACAGTGCGACGAACCAAGGTTGTCTCGAAGTGACTACGGTCCTTGGCGTCAAAGAGATAACGGGCCCAGAACCGGAAATGGTGCGTCCTGGGAATGTGACGTTCGGTACGCAAGCGGGTGCCCACCTGCCCAGCTCTACCCCGCCCAGCCCTTGAGTCCGGCTGCGGATGTGTCGACGTCCTGGGCATGCGGGGTTTCGGTGCAACCTGGGGCGGGTCGTCCGATGTCCGAACCCGTCCCGCCGACTCGTTAGCGGCTTTGGCACCGGCGAGGACCGATGAGTTGACGGGTCTGGGTAACCGTCGCCACGGCAACCTGCTGGTGGCGTTGACAGCAGCCGCCCCCCACTAGCTGCCGCCAGACCTGACCGGTCTGGATAGGCGGGCGGGTTGATGACCCGAACCTGCGTTCAACGAGCATGGTGGGAAGGATTCATGGGAACGGCCAGGCTCCATTTCGCCGAGGACGAGCGGCTTGCCGCGCTGCGTTCCTACGAAATCCTGGATACCGCGCCGGACCCGGTTCTAGACAGGCTGGCTGCCCTGGCGGCACACGCGTGCGGCACTCCCATGGCCGCCGTGGTCTTGGTCGACGCCGACCGGCAGTGGTTCAAAGCAACCGTGGGGCTCGGCGCGCTGAAGCAGACCCCCCGGGCGTGGTCGTTCACCTCGGATGCGGTCGCGGCCGGCGCCCCGCTCGTCATCGCTGATGCCCGTGACCATCCCCGCTATGCCAACAACCCCCTGGTAACCGGGGAACCGGGCGCTCGTGCCTTCGCCGGCGTGCCCTTGATCGGCGGGGACGGACTGCCGCTCGGCGCGTTGTGCGTCATCGACCGGCAGCCGCGGACGTTCGACGCCCAGGCGCTGGAACTGCTTGCCGTGTTGGCGGATCGGGTCGTCAGGCTGCTGGAAGCCCGCCGGCGTCCCGACGAGCGGGATGGTGTGGACGCCGCGGTCTCGCGCACCGCTGCCCGGCGGCAGCGAAGGCAGCAACGGGACGCCGGCGGGTCGGCCGGGAGGCGCCTTCAGACGGTCGGATCCATCTGCCTTGCCGTAGCCCTGATCGGGTTGTCCGGTGTGGCGACGTGGTCCGGCGTCGCGACGGGTGCTGCCGCCCGCAGTTCGCAGCATTCGTTCTTGCTCTACGACGCCTACACCACGGCACGCTATTGGGTCGAGGCCGAAGGGTCAGCGGCGAGCCAGTATCAGCTGGCACCCGACGCGAACACCTCCTACGCGTTCAGCCAGGCGAAGAATGCCATCGATGGGGCCATGGCCACGATTACAGCCCGGGGACCAGCCGCCGAACGGGAAGTCGCAGCAGACATCCTCCGGCGCAACGATCGCTACGCTCAGGTGACCTACCAGCTGTTTCGAGCCGTTGACGGCCATGACCTGGTAGGCGCGGCACAGCTCGAGGCCAGCCTCGTTACCCCGGCGTTCGTGGACGTGCAAGACCGGGTGTACGCGCAGGCCCAATCAAGTCGGCAGTTGGACGTCGCAGCCGGAGTCCGGCTGATGCATGTCGAGCAGATCACCCGCTGGGCGACATCGCTGGCCGTCGGCGTGGGCCTGCTGCTGATTGCGATGTTCACCTGGCTACGAAAGCTGTCCGCTCGTGAACAGCGCCAGCAAGCGCTCCGCAACGCTGACCAGTCGACGCACGATGCCTTGACCGGGCTGCCGAACCGGCAGCTGTTCACCCGGATCCTGGACCGGGCGCTGGTCGCCGCGAAACAGGCGGGCTCGAGTGTGGGCCTCGTCCTGATGAACTTGGACCGATTCAAGGAAGTCAACAACGCTCTGGGTCACGACACCGGAGACCAACTCCTCAAGCAGGTAGGCGCCCGCCTGGGTGACGCGTTGGCGTCTGGTGAGGCCCTGGCTCGGTTCGGCGCCGACGAATTTGCGGTGATGATCCCGGCGGCCGGCACCGGCCCCTCGGCCAGGAGCGAGTTGCGCACGGCCATGAGGCGGGTGCAGTCGACGCTCTCCAGCGAGTTCATCATCGACGACGGTGCGTTGGCAGTGGAAGCAACCGCCGGCCTGGTTCGCTACCCGGAGGACGGGGGGACCAGCCAGCTCCTCCTGCAACGCGTCGACATCGCCATGAACCTGGCCAAGACCAATCACGAGGAGATTGGTGTCTACGACCACGGCCTCGACGATCACAATCCGCGCAAGCTGCGCCTCCTGGCCGACCTTCGCCATGCTGCCAGCCGGGACGAACTCGTGCTCCACTACCAACCGCTGATGAACATCGCCAGCTCACGGATCAAAGGCGTTGAGGCGTTGGTGCGCTGGCAGCATCCCACCGAGGGGCTGCTGTCGCCGGCCGAATTCCTCCCACTAGCCGAAAGCACCGGATTCATCCACGAACTCACGCAATGGGTACTCTCCCGCGCGGCGCAGGATGCGAGAATTTGGGCAGACGCCGGCGGCCCGCTGATCGTCTCGGTGAACATTTCCGCTCGCTGCCTCATTGATATCAATCTGCCCCAGAAACTCATAGGCATCCTGACTTCGATCGGGCTGCCCGCGCACCTGCTGAAACTCGAGATCACCGAGAGCGCGATCATCGCCGATCCGGTACGCGCCCAGGATGTGATCAACAGACTTCACGAACTCGGCGTCGCGCTCAGCATCGATGACTTCGGCACCGGCTACACCAGCCTCGCCTACTTGCGCGACCTGCCGGTCCAGGAAATCAAGATCGACCAGACCTTCGTCGACCACATGCTCTACCAGTACAAGGATGAAATGATCGTGCGGACCGCCGTGGAACTTGCCGGCCGCCTCGGCCTGGAGAGCGTTGCCGAAGGCGTCGACGACCCCGCGATCCTTTCCGCCCTCGCCGAAATGGGATGCACCACGGGCCAGGGCTACTACCTCTGCAGACCGCTGCCCGCCGCGGAGCTGATCCCGTGGATCGCCAGCTGGGAACACAGCCACAACGTCACCGATCCGCTTGTCGCCCTGCTTGCCTGAAGACCGGGACCGCCCCGCGCTGAGATCCTGCGCGACTGTCCACTCCCCGGGGAGTCGATCCAGTCGATACTGGGTGTAACCTAACGAACACTGATTGTGCATGCCGTCGAGACCCAGCGGCCGGTTGACACCTGTGGGGTCCGGATGGTGCATCAGAAAAGGCTGGCCCAGGTACTGAGCGAATTCGCTCGAACGCTTGGAACGGATTTTCCGATTCAGGGCATCTTGGATCATCTGGTTGAGGTGATCGTCGAGGTGCTGCCCGTGACGTCCGCGGGCGTCACGATCATTGCGCCTGACGCGAAGCCGCGGTATCTCGCCGCGTCTGACGAAGCTGCGATGCGTTATGAGAGCCTGCAGACCGACATCTTCGAGGGTCCGTGCCTGGTGGCGTACGAGTCAGGTCAGGCAGTGGCCATCCCGGATCTGCGGGCGGATCTTCGGTTTCCCCGGTTCGGCCCGGCGGCACTGGCCGAGGGGCTGGGGGCGGTGTTCACCTTTCCACTGCGTCAGGACGACAAGCGGCTCGGGGCGCTGGATCTGTATCGCGAGGCGGTGGGACATCTCAGCGGCGCTGACATGGCTGCTGCCCAGACTCTCGCCGACGTTGCCGCCGCGTACCTGACGAGCGTGCAGGGTCGGGCCGATGCGCACGCGATGGCCGATCACTACGAGCAGAGTGCCTCTCATGATTTCCTGACCGGGTTGCCGAACCGGATGGCGCTGTCGCAGAGGCTGGAGCACGCGTCACAGCGGGCGAAACGTTCCCGCACCGACGCCGCGGTCCTGTTCGCCGACCTCGACCGGTTCAAGCTCGTCAATGACACCTATGGCCATCAAGTCGGGGACGGGCTGCTCATAGCCGTGGCCGAGCGCCTTTCCGGGTTGCTGCGCCCGGGTGACACGCTGGCTCGAGTCGCGGGGGACGAGTTCGTGATCCTGTGCGAGGACCTGCAAGAGGCTTCCTACGTGGAGGTGCTGGCCAACAGGATTAATCAGGCGTTCAGGACCCCGTTCGACGCGGCCGGCATCATGGTCAGCATCACGGCCAGCGTCGGCATCGCCTTTGCGGGCTGCGGTCAGGAGCTGACCGATCAGCTCGTCACCACCGCTGACGCGGCGATGTATCAGGCCAAACGTAAGGGCGGTGCCCGCCATCAGATCATCGACCTGCGCGAGGTCGGCCGTGCCACCGAGCGACGCGATCTGGAACGCGACCTACGGACGGCGATCGGCCACGATCAACTGAAGCTGCACTACCAGCCCGTCGTGAGAAGCGTCGACGGGGTGGCTTCCGGAGTCGAGGCGCTGCTGCGCTGGACGCACCCGGTCCACGGGGCGATCCCGCCGCCGAAACTGATCGCCATGGCCGAGGAGATCGGCCTCATGACCGACATCGGTGCGTGGGTACTCGAGCGGGCTTGCCGTGATCACCGCAAACTGCAGGCGACGTTCCCTGGGCGGCTCGACCTCGCCGTCAACGTCTCCGCCACCCAGCTCATGGCGAAGGATTTCCCCGATTTCGTTGCGTCGATCCTGACCGCCACCACCACAGATCCGAGCAGCCTGATGCTGGAGGTGACGGAAGGCATCTTCATCGAAGACAGCGCTCGCGCCGGTGCCGCGCTGAACGATCTCAAGGGACTCGGCGTCAGGATCGCCCTCGACGATTTCGGCACGGGCTATTCCTCACTGAGCTATCTTCGCAAGTTTCCCGTCGACGTCCTCAAGATCGACCAAAGCTTCCTCGTCGACCTCGTCGAGGACCCCGCCGGCACGGTCTTTCTCGCCGCCGTCACCAACCTGGCCCATGCACTCGGGCTCAGTGTCACGGCCGAAGGCGTGGAAACCCAGCAGCAGGCAGAAGTCGTCGCCAGGGTCGGATGCGAATCATCCCAGGGCTTCTACTACGCCCGCCCCATGCCCGCCCACGAGCTCGGCTGCCTGGCGGGAAAACGGGCGCGCCCCCCGCGCTTGCCGGTGATGAGCCTGCCGTCCCAGCGCAGACCTCCCCGTTAAGCGTTCAACTGGATTTGGCGCCGGTGATCGCCTTGATGGTGGTGACGATGGCGGCTTCGGCGGAATCCTTGTCGAGACCGAGCGAGGTGAGCGTTCCTTCACCGTCTTCGAGTTCGAGGAGCGCGAGCAGGATGTGTTCGCGAGACGGACGGGGTTGGTGATCTGGGTGGGTTCTCCGGAGCTGCCGCAGGCGCGCGACTAATGCTTCAGGCAACTGAAGGTGCGGCCGTTGCCGGTCAGCGCCATGCTGTTGCCGCTGACCGTGCCGGCAAACTTGTCCAGAGTTCCGCCGGCGAAGGCGATCTGGTCACCGCTGGATCCCCAGGCCCCGTTGACGCCCTGCACGACGCTGTAGCTGTGGTCCGGGTTGAGCGTGAAATTGCCGCCCCCCGTGCTGGCAGCCGCGTTGCACGTCCACGCCCCGATCAGTGCGGTGATCCCCGCCGGGCTGGGGGTCGGGCTAGGGCTGGGGGCGGTGCTGCTGCTGACGTCGAAGACGTCGCTCGCGGGCGGGGCGGTGATGGAGACCGGCTTGTTGTAGTTGCTGAAGGTGAGTTGGCCGCCGTCGCTGCCTTTGGCGTTGAGCACGAGGGGGACGGCGGGACCGGTGTTGGCGATGTCGAGGGTGGAGCCGTCGGTCTGGGAGACGACGACGATCTGCCTGCCGTTGAGGGTGGACTGGGTGACGTTGGTGTCGACGGTGGCGGTGCCGGTGCCGCCCTTGAGGAGGCCGGCGAAGCCGTCAAGGGTGAACAGGTCGAAGTCGGTGGTGGTGGCGGCCTTCAGCCACTTGCCGTTGAGGGCGTTGAGAGCCGCGGTGTCGTTGCCGGCGTACTGCTTGAGGAAGTCCATGTCGCCTTTGATGAAGACGGTCTGGCTGACCTTGATGAGTTGGACGTCGTTGTTGTTGATCGTCAGGGTGCCTTGCGAGTCGTTGTTGCCGTCGAGGGTGAGGTCGAGCCTGATTGCTTGACCGTTGTTACGGACGGTGCCGCTGATCTCGACGCCGGTGGCGGCCCGAAGCGCTTCGCGGGCCGTGGCGAGCGCGTCGGTGCCGGTCTGGGTCTGCACCCCGTTCAGCGCACTGGTTGCTCCGCCCTTCTTCTTGCTGCCGCCGGTGGCGACGAGGACGACGGCGATGATCGCAGCGATGACGACGACGGCGGTCCCGCTCAGGATCAGCGGCCGGCGCGACCCACCCGGGCGCGATCCTGTCGGTGGCGGGCTGGGCGGATAGCCGGGCGGGACATGCGCCGCCGGCGTGCCCCACGGCGGCGCCTGCTGCTGCCTGGCGGCTCCGTAGCCGCCGGTGTCGTGGCCACTGTTCCAGCCCACCTGATCGCCGGGGCTCGCGACCCACGTCGGGGGCGGGGTCGGCCCACCACCCGCCGGCAGATCACCCGGATCCCATTCCGCCGGCGGCTCCCACGGATACTGCTCCGGGCCCAGGATTCCGGAGCCGACCAGTTGGGTGCTCGCCGGGTCCGGCATCCGCGTCCCGCAACGCACGCAGTACTCCGTACCGTCGGCGTTCGCCTGACCGCACGTGCGGCAGGTGGTGGTGTCGGCCATCAAGAAGCTCCCCGGTTACATCGATGTCGCGAGGAGCCTAAGAGAAACGGGTCCCGATCCACGGGAAGCGGCCGTTTGCCCAGCTGACTGTCAGCCAGCTCAGGTGTTGCGCTCGTAGACCAGGCGCAGCCCGATGAGCGTCAGGTCGGGCTCGTGGTGGTCGAGGGTCTCGCTGACGGGCACCACGAGGGGGGCCAGGCCACCGGTGGCGATGACGGTCGGGGGCGCGCTCAATTCGGCGGCGATCCGCCGGACCAGTCCGTCGACCTGGCCGGCCACCCCGTAGACCATCCCGCTCTGCAGCGCCTCGACGGTCGACTTTCCGATCGGCGACCGCGGCTCGACGAGCTCGACCTTGCGCAGCTGCGCCGCCCGCGAAGCGAGCGCGTCGAGCGAGATCTCGATGCCGGGAGCGAGCGCGCCGCCGAGGAATTCACCGCGCTCGCTGACGACGTCGAAATTCGTGGAGGTGCCGAAATCCACGACGATGCACGGACCGCCGTAAAGGTGGTGGGCGGCGAGCGTATTCATGATGCGGTCGGCCCCCACCTCCTTCGGGTTGTCCATCAGGATGGGGACGCCGGTACGGATGCCGGGCTCCACCACCACGTGGTCCATGCCGGGATACCAGCGCTCGCACATCCGCCGCACCTCGCGAAGCTGCGAGGGCACCGTCGAGCAGACGGAAATGCCGTCGACCGGGACGCCTTCCAGCAGCCCGCGATACAGCAGGGCCAGCTCGTCGGACGTCGCCCGGGCGTCGGTGCGTAGCCGCCAGGAATCGACAAGCTTCTCGCCCGCGAAGACGCCCAGCACGGTGTTGGTGTTGCCGATGTCGACGGTGAGCAGCATCAGGCCCCCGAGACAGCGGCGCGCAGGTCCATGCCGAGATCCAGGATCGGCGCCGAGTGCGTGAGCGCGCCCACCGCCAGGTAGGCGACGCCCGTTGCTGCGACGTCGTGCGCCGTGTCGAGGGTGAGGCCACCCGACGCCTCGAGCAGGGTGGTGGGTGGGGCGAGCTCGACGCACGCTCGCAGGTCGGCCGGCGACATGTTGTCCAGCAGGATCAGATCGGCCCCGGCCCCGATCGCCTCCTGCACCTGAGCGACCGTGTCGCACTCGACCTCGACCGTTGTCCCGGGGAACGTCTCACGCACCGCCCGAAACGCTGCGGCGACTCCTCCGGCGGCGGCGACGTGGTTGTCCTTCACGAGCGCGGCGTCCCACAGGCCCATCCGGTGATTGACCCCGCCGCCGCAGCGCACCGCGTACTTCTCCAGCGCGCGCAGGCCCGGCGTCGTCTTGCGGGTGTCGCGGATACGCGCGCCGGTGCCCTCCACGGCATCGACCCAGCGCGCCGTCAGCGTCGCGATGCCCGACAGGTGGCAAAGCAGGTTGAGCATCGTGCGTTCGACGGTCAGCAGCCGCCGTACCGGACCTTCGGCGGTCAGCACGACGTCGCCGCGCTGCACGCGATCGCCGTCGGCAGCGACGATCGTCACCTTTGCGCCCGCGCGCTCAAACACCAGCGCTGCGACCTCGAGGCCGGCCACCACCCCGGCCGCCCGGGTGCGCACGTCGGCGATTCCCTGCAAGTCGGCGGGGATCGTCGCGGCGCTCGTCACGTCGACTGCGGACGCGCTCGGATCGCCTGCCCCGAGGTCCTCTGCCAGCGCCCGATCGACGACGTCGGTGACCAGCGCCGGGTCGAGTCCCACGTCGTTCAGCGTGGTCATGAGGTGACCGGCCGGTATTCGGTCGAGAGCGCGCCGTCAGCGGTGAGGTGCGTGACGAGGTGACCGCGGAAGGCCTCGTCGGCATCGGGGAAATCCTCGCGCCAGTGGCAGCCCCGGGTCTCGCGGCGCACGGTGGCAGCGGCGACGAGTGCGCTGGCGACGAGGTGGGCGTTGGTGGCCTCCCACGTCTCGGTGCTCGCGGTGTCGCTCGGCCGCCGTCCCAGCTCTCCCAGGGATTTGGTGGCCGCCTCGAGGCTGGCCGCGCTGCGCAGCACGCCCGCGCCGTCGGTCATCGACGTCGTCAGGTCGCGCAAGGTGCTTGCCGGCAGCACGCCGCGCTGACCCTCGGGTTCGGCGGGCTCGCGCCGCGCCGGCAACGGCTCCGCGAGCGCTTGCCCGATGCGGGCCGCGAAGACGAGCCCTTCCAGCAGGCTGTTGGACGCGAGCCGATTGGCGCCGTGAACGCCGGTGCAGGCGACCTCGCCGCACGCGTACAACCCCGGGATCGGACCTTGCGGGCTCGCGACCCGGCCGCGAGCGTCGGTACGCACGCCGCCCGAGGCGTAATGCGCCGCCGGGGTGACGGGGATCGGGTCGACCACCGGGTCGATGCCGTGACGGCGGCAGGTGGCCACGATCGTCGGGAAGCGCGACAGCAAGACCTCGGCGCCGAGCCCGCGGGCGTCGAGGAAAAGATGGTCGGTGCCGTTGCGCGACATGACGCGTGACATCTGCTTGGTGACGACGTCGCGCGGGGCGAGGTCGCGCAGCGGATGGCCGTCCTCGGGCATGACCCGCGCGCCACTCGCGTCGATCAGCACGGCGCCCTCGCCGCGCACCGCCTCGCTGACCAGCGGCTGCTGGCCGTGTGCCGCGCCGCCGACCCACAGCGCCGTCGGGTGGAACTGGACGAATTCGAGGTCGGCCACTTCAGCCCCCGCACGCAAGGCCAGGGCCACCCCGTCACCGGTGGAGACGGGAGGGTTGGTGGTGCTGGCGAAGATCTGCCCGAGCCCGCCGGTCGCGAGGACGACGGCCCGGGCGAGCACCGCTCCCACGCCGTCGCGGCTCCCCTCGCCGAGCACGTGCAGCGTCAGCCCGGCGGCCGCAGCCGGCCCCTGCCTGGTGGGGCCGGCGGGCGCCCGCAGCAGGTCGAGGACCAGCGCGTGCTCGATCACCTCGACGTCGGGATCGGAACGCACCGCGGCTATGAGCGCGCGTTCGACCTCGAGGCCGGTGGCGTCGCCGCCGGCATGCACCACCCGATTGCGGGAGTGGCCGCCTTCCCGGGTGAGGGCGAAGTCGCCGCTACCCGTGCGGTCGAACCCGGCGCCGAGCGCCGCCAGCTCGCGTACCCGCGCCGGGCCCTCGGTCACCAGCAGCCGCACCGCCGCCTCGTCGCAGATGCCGACGCCGGCCGTGAGCGTGTCGCGCAGGTGCTGCTCCGGATCGTCCTCGGGCCCGAGCGCGGCAGCGATCCCGCCCTGCGCCCAGCGCGTTGAACCGGTGTCCAGCAGCGCCTTGGTCACGACCATGACCGAAAGCCCGGCGTTGCGCGCATGAAGCGCGGCCGCCAGCCCGGCAACTCCCGATCCGACGACGACGACGTCAGCCGTGCGGGTCCAGCCTGGCGAGGGTGCGACGAGCCTGCCGGCGAGCCCGTTCACCAGCCGGATGCTGCTGGCGCCGCGGCCGCCGCCGCGAGGGTGTCGCCGCGCAGCAGCCCGGGCAGGGCCTCGGCCGGGTCGCTCCCGGTGCCGCAGATCCGGTTGTCGGCGTCGACGAAGACCACCCGCGGCACGAAGCTGCGGGCCTCGGCGGTGTCCATGATCCCGTATGCGATCAGGATCACCAGGTCGCCGGGGTGGACGAGCCGCGCCGCCGCGCCGTTGATGCCGATGACGCCGCTGCCGCGAGGGCCGGTGATGACGTAGGTCTCGAGGCGCGCGCCGTTGGTGATGTCGACGATCGCCACCTGCTCGCCCGGCAACAGGTCGGCGGCCTCCATCAGGTCCTCGTCGACGGTGACGGATCCGACGTAGTGCAGATCGGCCTGGGTGACGGTGGCGCGGTGGATCTTCGACTTCAACATCGTGCGCTGCATCTAGGCCATCCCGAGCGTGAGAGCAGTGTTGTCGATGAGGCGGATCGGACCTGCCGGGCCCGCAATGATCCCGGCGACCAGCAGCCGCGCGGGCCCGGTGGTCACGTCCTCGAGCGTAGTGGGTTCGATCAGGTCGAGCCGGTCGACGGTGAGCTCGGGATGCGCGGCGAGTACCCGCCGCGCGGCGCGTAGGACGGCCTCCGGTCCGAGAGCGGCCACCGCGGTACCGGCCGCCAGGGCCGCGGAGAGCGCCAGCGCCGTGGGCCGCTGCTGCGGGCTGAGATAGCGATTGCGGCTCGACATGGCCAGCCCGTCGTCGTCGCGCCAGGTAGGCAAGCCGACGATCGTCACCGGCATGTCGAGGTCGGCGACCATCTGCTGGATGAGCGTGAGCTGCTGGAAGTCCTTCTCCCCGAAGTACGCGTGGTCGGGACGGGTGAGGTTCAGCATCTTGTGGACGACCGTCAGCACACCGGTGAAGTGGCCGGGCCGACTGGCGCCTTCGAGCATCTCGCCGCCCGGTCCCGGATCGATGCGGACCAGCGGCGAGCCGCCCGGGTAGACGACCTCAGGAGTGGGCGCGAAGACCAGGCTGGCTCCGGCGCGGGCGCACACTTCGAGATCGGCGCCGAGCGTGCGCGGGTAGCGGTCCAGGTCTTCGCCCGCCCCGAACTGCAGCGGATTGACGAAGACCGTCACTATCACGCTGCCGTGCGTGGCTGCTTTGCGGATGAGCGAGGCGTGGCCCTCGTGCAGCGCTCCCATTGTCATGACGAGGCCGATGGGCCCGCTCAGCTTCGCGCGTTCGCGTGCCAGTTCCTCGCGACTTTGGGCGACTGGCAGCTGGGCGATGGGCGAGCGCCGTTTCGAGGAGGCGCTGAGGGTCGTCACGGTGTGCGCCGCACGCGGGCGGGACGGTCCACGACCTGCGGGGCCTGGATCGGACGCGGGTGGCCGCTATTCAGGACCGGCCAGAGCTCGGGCGCCGGATCTTCCAGTCGGTCAGCGGTGGCCAGCGCTAGCCCGCGGTAGAGCTGCGCCTGCGTGGGAGCGTGCTCCTCGATCGCCCTCAGGTGCCCGGCGACGGCATCAGCATCGCCGCGGGCGACCGGCCCGGTCAGCGCCGCGTCGCCCTGCTCCAGCGTGCGCTCCAGCGCGGCCGACAGCAGCGGACGGAGCACCGCCGAAGGATCACTCGCGCCGGTGGCACGCACGATGTCGAGGGCCGACGACACCAGGGTGACCAGGTGGTTGGCGCCGTGGGCCAGACCGGCGTGCCAGAGCGGGCGCAACTCTTCGGGAACCGCTACGGGGGTGCCGCCCAGCTCGGCGACGAGCCATTCGGCGACCGGCCAGTGGCGACCGAGGGCGGTGACCCCGTACGCGACCCCGGGCAGCCGCGGCAGATCCGCCGCCGTGCCCCCGAAGGTCTGCGCGGGATGCACGGCGAGGGTGACGGCCCCGGCGCGGGCGACCGGCCCGAGCACGCTCAGCCCGTGGCGTCCGGAGGTGTGGACGACGACCTGCCGTGCCTGCAGCGCCCCACAGGCGATGAGGTCGAGCACCGGGCCGGCCGGGTCGCCGAGAACGTCGTCCGGAAGCGCGAGGATGACCAGCGTGCTCGACCGGGCGACCTCGTGCGGTTCCAGCACCGGGATGCCGGGCAGCAGATCGGCGGCGCGCTGCCGGCTCGCTGCCGAACGGGCGCTGACACCGACGACGTGATGGCCGGCGTGACGAAGCGCGGCGGCGAGCACGGCACCGACGCGACCGGCGCCGATCACTCCGACGCGGACGTCACCGGGCGCTGGGCGTGCGCCATCGGCGCAAGGGGAAGTCATCACAGCCGTTCCAGTCCTCCAGGGGTACCGGACGTACAGAGGCCAGGCTAACCCGGTTTCGGTCGTTCGTGTTACCCCTTGATGACAGCCGATCTGCCGGCTGTGCGGTTAGTCACAGGACCCTTGACAGGACGGCGGCCGCCCACTGGCGCCGGAGCGTCAGCGGGCGGCCGCCATCGATCCGCCTTGATGGGTTCAGCTACCGGCCTTGATCAGGTCGGCGTCGGCGGAGAAGACCTCACCGATCAGGATCCGGCCCTGCTTGAGCGCGCCGCGGGTGAGCGCACCGTCGTAGTCGAGGGGCTTGAGGTCGATGGTGATGCCGTAGGTCTTCTTGATGGCGTCGGCGCAGAAGGGGTTCTGCGGGCAGTTCGCCCCGGCGCCGAAGGTGATGCCGGTGGTGCCGCACTTGGAGGCCACGTCGGACATCGAGGTCAGGTGGTACTTGTCGGCCGTCGCCTTGGTCACGGCGAACGCGTTCTCGTCCGTGGCCGTCGCGGGGTCGAGAACGACGAACCCAGCCTTGTCGGCGAGGGTCTTCAGCGAGGCGACGGTCTTGGTGATGTCGGCGCTGGACGTGTCGGGCACCCCCTGCTTCTTGGCCAGGAAGCTGTTCAGGCTGGCGGCGTACTCGGGCACGACCTGGATCTGGTTCTTCTCCAGGGCCGGCTCGAGCAGGTCGCGGCTGCCGACGGTCTGCACCGAGGCGGTGTAGCCGGCCTTGGTGAGCACGTCCTTGTAGACCTCGCCGAGGGTCTCGGACTCGGCGAAGCTCTGCGTCCCGATGACGATCTTGCCGGAACCGCCGGTCAGGCCGTCGCCCAGCTTCTGCGCGGCCACGAAAGCGGCAGCGACCGACGTCGGCTTCTGGTTGGCGCTGGTCTGGCGGTTGAGCCCGGTGAGGGCGTCCTGGTTCAGCACCTTGCTCACCGCGTTCAGCGCGTCGGTGAGAGGCGCCTGGTCAACGCTCTTGTTCACGGCCGGGATGATGTTGTCACTGGCCTGCGAGTGCTTGTCGTCAGCGAGCACGACGAGAGCGGTGCCGGCGACCGGCTTGCAGACGTTGGCCTTGGCAGGCACGTTGCTCGGCGCGGTGACCGCGGTGCCGGTGCTCTTCTTGCTGTCGCTGCAGGCTCCCAGCAGCGGAACGGCGGCGATGATCGCCGCTAGCGCGCACGCCTTCACGACCCGGGACGAACTAGCCATCTGAGAGTCTCCTGGAGGGGTGTTCGGCGCCCGCGTCGCCCGTACCGACGGCAGAAATGGCGCGATCAAGGCCGTAACGCTAACCGACGCCGACCCCCATCTTGGGCAAAGACGCCCGTTGACGCCGAAACGTGATCCCTCGCGAACGAAGCGGCGAAGGGGTGAGCCGGCGCTGAATGATGGCCAGCAGGATGTCCAGCACGATGGCCAGCACACCGATCACCACGGCCGCCCCGAGCACCTCGCCCTGCCCGACTTTCCCGGCCGCCTGCCCGAGTTGGATCAGCTTGCCCAGCGTGTCGGTACCGACGTAGGACGCGATGGTCGCGGTCGCGAAGGTCTGCAGGGTGGAGCTGCGGACCCCGGCAAAGATCAGCGGCACCGAAAGCGGTAATTCGACGTGTCGCAGGATGGCCCATCGGCTCATCCCGAGCCCCCGGGCCGCGTCGACGGCTTCGGGCTCCACCGTCGACACTCCGGCCCAGGCATTCGTCAACATGGGAGGAACGGCGAATATGGCGAGCGAGATGATCGCGGTCTTTTTCGAGACGCCGAACGTCGGGAATTCGGCGAGCAGGTAGAGCAGTCCGAGCGTCGGCACGGCGCGGGTGGCGTTGGCAAGCAGGGTCACCAGCGGGCCCCCGCGACGGAAGTGGCCGAGGGTGATGCCGATCGGCAGGCTGACCGCGCCGGCGAGCACCATCGACACCGCCGTCACCTCCAGATGCGAGGCGGCCAGGTGGATCACGCCGTCGGACCCTCGGTAGCTCTCGAGATCGTTCAGCCAGCGGAAACCCTGGCCGATGAGGCTCATGGCCGGGCCCTTTGCCACGGGGTGAGTAGCCGCTGGACGAGCAGCAGCAGCAGGTCGGCGATGATGGCCAGGGCAACGATCAGCACGAGCGAGACCAGGATCTGGGCGTAGATGTCGCGCTGGAAGCCGTCGTTCAGCAGGGTTCCGAGGCCGCCCTGGTTGATCAGGCCTCCGATGGTCAGCAGGGCGATTGTCGACACCGTCGTCACGCGTAAGCCCGCGAGGATCGCCGGAAGCGCGAGCGGCAGCCGGACCTTCAGGACCACCTGGACAGGCCCGTACCCCAGCCCGCGGGCCGCCTCGACCGATTCTTCGGGGACGCCGTCAAAGCCGACCAGCACGTTGCGAATCAGCAGCAGCTGGGCATAGGCAACGAGCGCGATCACCACCGGGGTGGCGTGCCCGATGCCCAGGTAGGGCTGCAGGAGCACGAAGAGGGCGAGCGAGGGGATCGTGTAGATGACGCCGAGTGCTGCCATGATCCCCGCGCGCAACGAGCGCTTCCAGACCGCCAACGCGGTGAGCGGGATCGCGATGAGCATCGCGATGCCGAGCGCAGTCGCGGTCAAGCTGATGTGCTGGTAGAGGGCGTGCTGAATGACGCCGCTATAGGTTCGCAGATAATCGCCGCAGATCCAGGCGTGGCTATCGGCCAGGCAGCTCCCCGCGGCGAGAGAGGTCACAGCGTGGACAGTAGTGTGAACGTCGGGATAACTCTCGATGAGGTCACCAAGACCTATCCGGGTCCCGCTGGCGGCACTGCGGCGGTCCACGCGTTGTCGATGCAGATTCCTGCGGGGCAATTGGTGGCGCTCGTCGGGCCCAGCGGCTGCGGCAAGACCACCACCCTGAAAATGATCAATCGGCTGATCGAGCCGACGTCCGGCCGCATCCTGCTCGGCGAGGACGACGTCACCCAGGTCAATCCGGTCCAGCTGCGCAGGAGGATCGGCTACGTCATCCAGAACGTGGGCCTGTTCCCGCATCTGAATGTCGAGGCGAACGTTGCGACGGTGCCGCGGCTGCTCGGCTGGGACAAGAAGCGTCAGCACGCGCGGGCGATCGAGCTGCTCGAACTCGTCGGACTCGACCCGAAGACCTTCGCCAAGCGCTACCCGGCGCAGCTGTCGGGTGGTCAGCGCCAGCGCGTCGGCGTGGCCCGGGCGCTCGGTGCCGACCCGCCTGTGCTGCTGATGGACGAGCCGTTCTCGGCGATCGACCCCATCGCCCGCACCCGGCTGCAGGACGAGTTCTTACGGGTGCAGCGCGAGGTGCGCAAGACGATCGTCTTCGTCACGCACGACCTCGACGAGGCCGTCCGGCTCGCCGACCAGATAGCGATCTTCCGGCAGGGCGGCCACCTCGAGCAGTACGGCAGCCCGGCGGAGCTGCTGGGCTCACCCGCCACCCCGTTCGTCGCCGACTTCGTCGGAGGCCAGCGAGGGCTGCGCCGGCTCTCCGTCACCCCCATCGACCCCACCGATCTCGAACCGGTCCTCGCTCTCGAGGGTCCCGAGGTCCCGCTGTCGGGCACGCTGCAAGACGCGATGGCGGCGCTGCTCACCGACGACGGCGGCCAGGTGCGAGTGATGGACGAGAACGGGGCGGCGCTCGGAACGCTCACCGTCGCCGGTGTGCATGCGGCCCTGCGCCGCAGCGTCCATCAGGGGGAAGGTTCCCACACCCCGTCGCCGGTCCCGGATTGAGCTGGGAGAGGATCGCAGGCGCCCGCCAGCGTTGCGACCGAGAGGCGCCCCGAGATGCTCACGCCGTTCGACGATTTCCCGATCCACCCCTCCGCTGACCCCATCGCCCACCCCGTTTCCGCCGACCCGAACCACTACGACCGCTACTGGTTCAACGGCCAGGCCAAGGACGGTTCGTTCTTCATCGGTGGGGCGATGGGTCACTACCCCGTGCGAGGCGTCGTCGACGCGGCGTTCAGCGTTGTGTACGAGGGCGTCGAGCACTCGCTCTACGCGTCCGGATTCATGCCGCTTGACCGCTCGACGGCGGTGGGACCCATACGCATCGAGGTCGCGGAACCGATGCGTACGGTGCGGCTGGTCGCCGACCGTAACGCCCAAGGCCTGGGTGCCGACCTCACGTTCCGCGCCCGCACCGTCGCCATCGAAGAACCGCGTCAGCGCCTCGTCGGATCTGATGGCGTCCTCGGGATGGACCACACCCGGCTGACCCAGTGGGGCAGCTGGGAGGGAACGATCTGGATCGACGGCACCACCATCGACGTCGACCCGGCCCAGACCGTCGCCACTCGGGACCGGTCGTGGGGCATGCGTCCGGTCGGCCAGCAGCTCCCGACCCAGCGCGAGCAGCGCCTGCCGCAGATCTTCTGGCACTGGCTGCCGCTGCACTTCGACGACTTCTGCACGCACATGGCGCTGCACGAGCGCACCCACGGCGACCGCTGGCTGGAGGCGGCGATGATCGTCCCGCTGCTCGAGCCGGGCGCGCCGGCCTGCGGTTACGACCCGGCGACGCACCTGTCCGGCCTCGCGTACGACATCAAGTGGGAGCCCGGCCGCCGCGAGATGAGCAGCGCGACCTTCACTGCGAACGCACCTGACGGCCGCGAGGTGCGTATCGAACTGGAGAAGCTCTACACGTTCCGCATGCGCGGCATCGGCTACAGCCACCCGCACTGGTCGCACGGCAGCACCCACGGCGAGCTCGAGGTCGGCCGCGAGGACATCGCGCTCGACGACTTCGACCCCCTCGACCTGTCCAGCCTGCACCTGCAGAACATCGTCCGCGCCACGCTCGACGGCCAGGTCGGCCACGGGGTGCTGGAGCAGTTCGTCCTCGGCGAGCACGTGCCCTCCGGGATGCGCGGCTTCACCGACGGCTGGGCCCCCGCGTAGCCGCCGCTGCCGGCCCTCCCCACTGCGCCCGCCGGCTCCCCAGGTTGCCCGTCAAGGTTGCGACATGGGGACGGTGGGGCGGTCAGCCCGGGAGGCGACGGAAGACGGGGCGGGGGAGCAGGCGGAAGCCGGCGAAGACCGGGCCGAGCAGGCGCGGGACGTGGATGGCCTCGCGGCCCTTGCGGACGGCGTCGGCCACAGCGGCGCCAACGACGTCCGGGGTGGTGGCGAACGGCGCGCTTTCCAGGTGGCTGGTCATCTTGGTGTGGACGAAGCCCGGCCGCACGACCAGCAGGTGGGCGCCGGAGCCGGCGAGGCTCGACTGGACGCCCTCCGCGAGCGCGTCGAGGCCGGCTTTCGACGCCCCGTACACGTAGTTGGCGCGCCGGCCGCGAAGGCCGGCAACCGAGGAGAACACGACGATCGTCCCGTGCCCCTGGCTACGCAGCCGCTCGGCGGTCGGCAGGAGCACCGCGGCGACGCCGACCAGGTTCACGGAGAGGATGTCGATGGCGTGCTCGATATCGACCTCGGCCCGCGCCTGATCGCCCAGGATCCCGGCGGCGACCAGCACGATGTCGATGTCGCCGAGCGCCTCGGCGGCAGCGGCGACGACCTGCGGGCCGGTCGCCGCGTGCGCGGCATCCCACGCCAGCGTGATCACCTCGGCGGATCCGCCGCCCGAGGTCGGCACCCGGATCTGCTTCATCGCCTCCTCGTCGCGGCCGGCCAGCGCCACTTTCGCGCCCGGGCGCAGGTCGAGCGCGGCGAGGGTTGCCAGCGCAAGCTCCGACGTCCCGCCGAGGACGAATGCGGTCTGGACCCCGCCGAGCGCGTCGTTCATGTGAGCCCCAACCTTCGAGAGAGATCGCTGTGCAGCACGCCGTCCGGGTCGAGGGCGGCTCGCTCGGTTCGCCACTCGGGAAGGCGCGGGTACATGGCCGCCAGCAGATCGGGCCGCAGCCGGCTGTCCTTGGAAAGGTAGACGCGTCCGCCGGCATCGACGACCCGCTGGTCCAGCCCGTCGAGCAGCGGGCCGAGGCCGGGAAGCGCGGCGGGGACGTCGACGGTGAGGGTCCAGCCGGGCATCGGGAACGACAGCGGCCCCGGGTCGCCCGGCCCGAAGCGCTTCAGCACCGTCAGGAACGACGGGCACCGCGCGGTGGCCAGCCGCCCCAGCGACTCGCGCACCGTCTCCTCAGCCCCGAGCGGCACGGCGAACTGGTATTGGATGAAGCCCGAACGCCCGTAGATCCGGTTCCACTCGAGCACGCCATCCAGCGGGTGGAAGAAGTACGGGATGCTCTCGTAGCCGGTGTGCCGGCGCGGGGCCTTGCGGAACCAGACCTCGTTGAACGCGCGCACCGTGCTCGTCCGTAGCAGGCCCTCCGGTACCCACGGCGGCGCGGCGAGTTTGGGCGAGGGTCCGTACGCGAGTGGGGCCTTGCGGTGCTTGGCCGGCAGTTCCTCGACGGAGGCGAAATCGCCTCGGGTGAGCACGGCCCGGCCCATCGCGCTGCCGGTCGACAGCGAATCGATCCAGGCCGCGGAGTAGCGGTACTCGGCGTCGTGCTCGGACATCCGCTGCATGCAGTCGTCGAGATTGGCGGCGCGCTCGGTGTCGACCCGCAGGTACGCGGAGGCGATGGCGCGCAGCCGGACCGTCGCCGTCAGCACGATCCCGGTCAGCCCCATTCCGCCGGCCGTGGCCCAGAACGCGCCGGCGGAATCCGCGGAGTCCGGACGCACCACCCGGGTCTCCCCCGAGCCCAGCAGGAGCGTCATCTCCTCGACGTGCTGGCAGAACGAGCCTTCCAGGTGATGGCCCTTGCCGTGGATGTCGCTGCCGATCGCGCCGCCGACCGTCACGTAGCGCGTGCCCGGGGTCACCGGGACGAAGTAGCCGAGCGGGACCAGCATCCGCATGAGTGCGTCGAGCGAGATGCCGGCGTCGACGGTGATCGTCGCCTCGCGTCCGGTCGCCGGGTCGCCCTCCTCGAAGTGATGAACCCGGTTCAGCCCCGTGAGGTCGAGTACCGTCCCGCCGGCGTTCTGGGCGGCATCGCCGTACGCGCGTCCGAGCCCCCGGGCGATCACCCCGCGACTCGCCGCGCGACCGGCGGCGAGCGCGGCGCTCACCTCGTCCGCCGTGGTGGGACGCAAGACCTCGGCTCGGGTGGCGGCGGTCATCCCCCAGCCCGTCAGCAGCTGCTGGGTCATTTGAGATAGACGCCCAGGACGAAGGTGAAGATCCAGGCCAGCCCGGTGATCAGCAGCGGCGGGTCACCCAGGACGGCCTCCTCCGGGGCGCCGCCGTGACCGCGTTCGAGCAGCAACTGGTAGCGCAGCAGCCCGAACGTCACCGGCACGATCGACAGTTGCGACCACGGGCCGTTGTGCAGATCGACCCGCTCGAACGCCCACAGGCAGTACGCGAGGAGGGTGACCGCCGCCGAGAGCTCGCGCGTCTGGCGCAGGTAGGCGATCGGGTAGGCCTCCAGGATCCGCCGGTGGGCAGCGGCGTCCTCACCGAACTCGGTGGCCTCGGCGGTGCGCTTGCCCGCGACCATGTAGAGCGACCCGAACGACGCGACGATCAGGAACCACTGGCTGACCTTCACGTCGGTAGCCGCCGCCCCGGCGATCGGGCGGAGCAGGAATCCGGCTGCCACCAGCATCATTTCCAACACGGGCACGTGCTTGAGCCAGGTCGAGTACGAGAACGTCAGCACGACGTAGCCGCCGAGCACGACGGCAAGCTTCCACGACGCGAGCACGCCGCCCGCCGTCACGCTGGCGACGACCAGCACGATCCCCAGGACGCGGGCGAACAACACCGGTACGACCCCGGCTGCGATGGGGCGGTAGCGCTTCTTGGGGTGGCGCCGGTCGGACTCGACGTCCGCCGCATCGTTGATCAGGTAGCCGCCGGAGGCGCACAGGCTGAAGGTCACGACGGCGACGATCGTGTGCCACAGGACGGTGCCATGGGTGAGGACACCGGCAGCGGCCGGCGCCGCCGGCACGAGCACGCTCTTGACCCATTGCTTCGGTCGCAGCGCCTTCAGCAGCCCGACCGCGAAGCTCGGGGGCGGAGCGCTCGCCTCCGCCGGAATCGGGTCCTTCGCCGGGGTCACCGTCATGCTCATGCGCCAACAACCGGGTACGAGCGCGCGAACGGACGCCGCTGCTCGAGCACGGATGCCGAGTCTAGGCGCAACGGGTGTACTTCCCGGTCAGGGTCGCAGGTAGAAGGCGACGAAGTCGCGACTCTGAGGCGAGAAGTAGTGGTCGGGACCCTTCGACTGCGTGGTCCGTGAGACGTGGCTCTGCACCTGCCCAGCGTCGTGGGTGAAGTAGTAGCCGATGCTCCAGTCGTAGTTGATGTCGAGCTCCATGCCGCGCACGACCCCCGCCGACTTCAGCAGCTGGCCCAGCGAGCAGACCGAGACCGCCGGGCTGTTGACGAAGATGAGCGTGCCGTCGGCTCGGACCCCGAGCGCGGTACGCGGGACGTAGAAGTCGTTGCCCAGCGTGTAGCCCCACTTGGGGGTGCTGCCGCTCGAGCAGGTCGGGTCGACCTGGCCGTGGTCGACCAGCAGGTCCAGGTTCTGACGGACGCTTCGCACGTTGGGGGACATGCTCACGTCACGACCCCACTGGCCCACCGTCGCCGTGCCGTTCTGATAGATGACCAGCGACGCGGCACCGACGCGCAGCGGCTCCGCCACCCGGCCGTCGTCGTAGTACCCGCCGCGGTTGCCGACGCTGATGTTCGCGGTGCGGAACCCGCCCGGGAACGCGGCGGCAACGGTTTTCGCCAGCTCAGGGGTGATGTACGGCGGGGTCGGCCAGGTGCCGCCGGGATCGCCGGATGCGATCCCCTCGTGCAGGCGACCGGCGAGCAGCTTGGGGTCGAGCCACATCAGCGCGGCGTAGTAGGAGGTGTGGATGGCGTCGGGACGCACGTAGGCGATCTGCACCGCCGGGTATCCCTTGTTCACCACGACCGTCTGCCACTTGCCCTCGTTCGGCAGCCCCTGGCCGGCCAGCAGGATCGGCGGCCCCGGCAGCTTCGAGTGTGCGATGCCCGGCGTCGTCTTCTTCGCGGGCGTCTTGTCGCCGGCCGCTGTCGGGATACCGCCCTTGAGCGGGCCGCCCGTCTTCGGCTTGTTCTGCGAGTACTGCACCTGCTCGAGCCACGTGACCAGCGAGCCAAGGTGGTGATCGCGTCCCCACTCGGCGACGCGCTGCGCGACGCTGTCATTGCCCGGGCGGGTGAGGTAACCGCCCACCGAGTAGCCCACGATGCCGATGAGCATCAGCACGACCAGGGCCAGTACCTGCAGCGCCCGCACGACCGGGTGGCGCCGGCGGCGCAGCCGGGCGAATCGACGGCGCGCCGGGCTGCGGGGGGGTAACGCCGCGCGCCGCGGTGGGGCAGGCGGGGTCGGCGACGGCGCCGTGGGTTCGGCGGACACCTTCTCGAACGTCACAGTCGAGGCTTCGGGCCGGTCAGACTGATCGGTCGCTGGGAGCACGGACTTCCTTCGGCGCGTGTCGTTGGTGGATGAGGGCCAGTAGGTGCCAGGGGGGCAGCCGGGCCGGGGCGCTGGGTCTCCTCAGGGTAACGGCCGACAGGTGGTATTCGAGTGTGACGCTCAGGGTGTTTAGCCGCGCCGCTGGCGGCAACCTTGCTCCAACCAGAGCGCGGCGGCGAGCAGCGCAGCGCCGGACGCGATCCCCAGTGACGAGGTGATGGTGTCGGCTCCGGCGATCGGGGGTTGATCACCGCGGGGTGCGGTGTAGAGCAGCACCCCGGCCCAACCACCGACCACAACGGCGGCGGCGATGCTGCTGGCCCGGGCGAGCGCGGCGAACCGGGCCACCGCGATCGGCATGATCGCCTTGGTGCCCGGCCTGCCGGCAAGGCGGGCGCGTACGCCCCGGCCCAGTTCAGCCTCGACGAGAGCGACGATGGCGACCGACAAGGCCGGGGTTCGTGGCAGCGCAGAGCCGATCGAGGTCAGGTAGTAGACGCGCATCAGGAGGTAGCTCACAACCAGGGCGAGCGCGCCGGCGATCACGAGGCCGCGAGGACGGGTCGGGTTCACAGCGCGAGTCGATCGCCGGTGCGCCGCACCCCGCCCAGCCCGACCCGTTGCAGCAGGTCAGCGACCCGGCCGTGGCCGGGGATGATTGCCTGCGGTGCCACATCCAGCCACGGCGCCATCACGAACGTCCGGTACGCCGCGCGGGGATGCGGCAGGGTCAGCTCGGGCGTGTCCAGCACCATCCCGCCGACGTCGAGCAGGTCGACGTCCAGCGTGCGCGGCCCCCAGCGTTCGGCGCGCACCCGGTCGCGGGCCGCTTCGACGGCCTGCGCTTGCCGCAGCAGCCGCATCGGATCGATCGCCGCCACCAGCACGACCGCGTTCAGGTAGGGGCCCTGCTCGGGTCCGCCGACCGGCGCGGTCTCGTACACCGGCGACACCGCAAGCGGAGCGAGCAGATCCACCGCGGCCTGCAGGTGGGCCAGCCGGTCGCCGATGTTCGAGCCCAGACCCAGCGCAGCGACGGGGCTGCCGGCGTCGGACCGCACCGTCACCGAGACGTCGTCGAACGCGAGTGGGATCGGCGCCTGCGGCTTGTGGACACATACCGTGGAGCGCCGCACCCCGGGAATGCTCTGGCAGACCGGCGAGCAGCCGCTGCGCGAGCGTCTCGATGAGGTCGACCGGTTCCCCGGCGACGATGGCGGCCAGTCGCTCGGCGAGCGCGCCGTAGTCGGCGGTGAGCGCCAAGTCGTCGCGGGCGGGGTCGGCGACCTCCAGGGTCGCGTCGACGAGGAAGTCCTGGCCGTCCCGCCGCTCATGGTCGAGCACGCCGTGATAGCCGCGAACCCGCAGGCCGCGCAGCCGGATCTCAGCCATGGAGCCCCTCGCGTACCCGCCGCCACGCTGCGGCCACCCGAACGGCGTCTGCGCTGGCCCGGACGGCGTGCACGCGCACGGCCCAGGCGCCGTGCTCGGCGGCCAGCGCCGTCGTCGCGACCGTGGCGGCGTCGCGCCGGTCGACCGGGCGGGGGTGGCCCGCCGGATCGGCGAGCAGGTGGCCGAGGAACGACTTGCGGCTGGTGCCAACCAGGAGCGGGCGTCCGAGCTGGTGAAGGCGGTCGAGCGAGGCCAGGAGCGCCCAGTTGTGCTCCCCGTTCTTGGCGAAGCCGATGCCAGGATCCAGGATCAGCGCGTCGGTGCAGATGCCGGCGGCTTCGGCAGCCGCCAGGCGTTGCTCCAGCTCGGCGTAGACCTCGGCCACCACGTCGGTGTACCGGGCGCGGGCCTGCATGTCCAAACTGGTTCCGCGCCCGTGCATCAGCACGTACGGCACGCGCCGCTGCGCGACCAGCCCGAACATTTCGGGGTCGCTGCCTCCGGTGACGTCGTTGACCAGGCACGCCCCGGCGGCGAGCGCGGCGGCGGCGACGGCGGCGCGGCTCGTGTCGACGCTCACCAGCGCTCCCGCGGCGGCGAGTTCGCTCACGACCGGAAGGACGCGGCGCAGCTCCTCCTCCGGGGTGACGCGGGCCGCTCCGGGCCGGGTCGACTCGCCGCCCACGTCGATCAGATCGGCCCCCGCCGCGAGCATGGCGACCCCGGCCCCGCTGGCCTCACGCGGATCGGCGTACACCCCGCCGTCGGAAAAGGAATCAGGCGTGACGTTGATGACGCCCATCACCAGCGTGCGACCCGCCGGTGGGACGCCCAGCACGCCAGGCGGGAAGGTCACGTTCTACTGCGCCTGGCTCGAGGACGGGAGGACGCTCTTCGCGCCGCGCCGCAGCCCCGGCTTGGGCCACACGATGAACGCCTCCGCTTCCAGCATCGCGATCGCGATGCGCGGCAGGTCGCGTCCGCTCGGGTAGCAGACGAAGCGGGGCTCCCAGATCGGGCGGAACTTCGCGTTGAAGCGGTACAGCGAATCGATCTGGAACCAGCGCGACAGGAAGACCAGCAAGCCGCGCCAGGCTTTGAGGATCGGCCCCGCGCCCAGCTTCTCGCCGCGCTCCAGGGCGGAGCGAAAGACGGCGAAATTCAGCGACACCTTCGTCACACCGAGTCTCGGCGCCTCGCGCAGTGCCGAGACGATCAGGAACTCGTTGATGCCGTTCTCGGCGTCGCGGTCGCGGCGCATCAGGTCCAGCGAGAGCCCGTCGCCGCCCCAGGGCACGAAGTGCAGGAAGCCGCGCAGCTTGTCGTCGGAGTCGAAGGCCATCACCGCCGCGCAGCAGGCGTCGGCCGGGTCGCCGAAGCGTCCGAGGGCCATCGAGAAGCCGCGCTCGGTCTCGCTGCCGCGCCACGCCGCGGCCTGCTCACGCAGCTGAGCCCGCTCCGGCCCGGTGATCTCGCCCGACCGGCACACCCGCACGGTGTAGCCGGCGCGCTCCGGACGCCCGCACGCCTGGCGCACGTTGCGCATCGCCCGGCCCTCGAGGGAGAAGTCGCACAGTTCGACGACGGCCTCGTCGCCGAATTCGAGCGCGGACAAGCCGCCGACCCGCGAGTAGGCGGTGCCTCCGGCCTCGCTGCACCCGATCACCGCGGGGGTCCAGGCGTGCTCGTCGGCGAGCTGCAAGAACTCCTTGATCGCGCCCGGCCAGGCCTCCGGGTCGCCGAGCGGATCACCGCTGGCCAGCAGCACACCCGAGACCACGCGATACGCGATCGCGGCCTTTCCGGACGGTGACCAGACGACGCTCTTGTCGCGGCGCAGGGCGAAGTAACCGAGGGAGTCGCGACCGCCGTGCGGCCCTTCGAGCAGCGCCCGCATCCGCGCCTCGTCGTCGGCGGTGAGCATCGGCCGCGGCTCGGGCGGGCGCAGCGCCAGGTAGACGATGGTCAGGGCGGTGAGCAGGCCGAGACCTCCGAGGACCCGGGCGACGAGGTCGTCGGTGCCGTCCGAGGTGAAGCGGATCGGCCCGTCGATGCCGATCAGCCCCCTCAGCACATGCTCGATCTGCGCCGAGAACGGGTGAGGGTCGAGCATCCGGTCGGTGCGCAGCTGCAGCAGGATCAACCCGAGGACGATGCTGCCGGCCGCCAGGCCGAGGCCGTACCAGACGGCCCTCCAGCGGGTGGTCGGATCGCCCTTGGCGTAGAAGTCGCGGCGGTAGAGCACGAGTGTCACCAGGAGCACGAAGGCGACGACCGCCTCGACGATGTCATGGCCCTTCACCACGTGCGACACCGTCGAGGCCGCCAGCAGGACGACCGTCGCCCGCCAGGCCCGTCGCTTGCGCCGCCGCAGCGCCTTCGCGAGCAGCACCAGCAGGATCCCGACGACCACGGTGAGCGCGGCAGCGCTGTGCGCCAGGGCTCCGGGAAGGATGTGGTTCACGCCGCGTGCCCGGGAGCGCAGTCCAGGAGTGATCGCGGAGAGGATGTCGAGCACGCCCGCCAGGAAAGTCAGGAAGGCGGCCAGCGCCGGCACCCTGCGGTGGCGCCGGGTGAAGTAGGACAGCGCAGGGGTCTGCTCGGGCGGGTTCGTCCCCGACCGCGATTCCGGCTTCGAGGGTCCCCCCTGGCCGGCGGGCGCGGGGGAAACCCATATTCTGGCCGTCTCGGACCTCCCTGGGCTGCTCGTCTCTGGCGTCTTCATGCGTCCCTTGGTCACCCGGCCGTCATGACCACAGCATCCTCGCCATTCAGCGTGAGGACAGGATGAGGCTCATGGCCTCGCTGCGGGTCGCCACCGACGTCCGGAACTGGCCCCGCACCGCGGAGGTCACGGTCAACGAGCCGGGCTTGCGTACTCCCCGGATCGACATGCAAAGGTGCTCGGCCTGGACCACCACGATGACGCCCTTGGGTGACACGCAACTTTCGAGTGCGTCGGCGATCTGGGTGGTCAACCGCTCCTGGACCTGGGGCCGGCGGGCGAAGACTTCAACCAGGCGCGCCAGCTTGGACAGCCCGGTGATCTGACCGGACTCGTTCGGGATGTAGCCCACGGACGCCGTCCCCATGAACGGCAGCAAGTGGTGCTCGCAGAACGAGGCGAAGCTGATGTCGCGCACCAGCACCATCTCGTCGTGACCCTCGTCGAAGATGGTGGTGAGGACCTCGCTGGGGTCCTGCTGCAGACCCTCGAACGACTCCTTGTACGCCCGGGCCACCCGCCCGGGGGTCTTGAGCAGGCCTTCGCGTTCGGGATCCTCACCGATCGCGAGCAGCAACTCGCGGATGGCCGCCTCGGCACGCGCGCTGTCGAACGGAGCCTTCGCCGCCGGCTTCGGCGCCGCGTTGGTCACAAATTCCTCCGGGTGGGAGCGTGCGGATTGCTGTCACTGATCGTGCCAGAGAAGGCCGATCGCAGCCCGCGCGAACAAGACCGGTGCCACTGTCTCGGCGTCAATATTTGACGCGGATCCGGTGGCGCCGGCGAAGCACGGATGTCAGGTGGAACTCTCGCCCGAGGGCTCCTTGGTCAGCGTCGGCCGGTGGCTGTGGACGGAGCCGTTGGTGCCGTTCGTGGCCGGCACGGTGTTGCCGCTCGCCGCGAGCGCTGCCGTCTCCTGCCTGGTGAGCACCGGAGGACGGTTGGACGGACGCCGGCGGCCGGTGCCGTTCCACGACCCGCGACTCGGACGCTTGCGCACCGGGGAGAAGACGTCGAGCACCTCGTCCTTGGACAGCGTCTCCTGGTCCATCAGCCGCAGCACCAGGTCATCGAGCACGTCGCGGTACTGCACCAGCACCTCGAACGCCTCGTCGTGGGCCGCCTCGATGAGCCGGCGGACCTCCTCGTCGATGCGTGCCGCGACCTCCTCGGAGTAGTCGCGCTGGTGGCCCATGTCGCGGCCGAGGAAGACCTCGCCGGAGTCCTGGCCGAACTTCAGCGCGCCGAGCGAGTCGCTCATCCCATACTGGGTGACCATCGCGCGGCTGATCGCGGTCGCCTTCTCGATGTCGTTGGACGCCCCGGTGGTCGGCTCGTGGAAGACGAGCTCCTCCGCCGTGCGCCCGCCGAGCAGGACGGCCAGCTGGTCGAGCATCTCCGAGCGGGTCTGCAGGTACTTGTCCTCTTCGGGCAGCTGCATCGTGTAGCCCAGGGCGCGGCCGCGGGGCAGGATCGTCACCTTGTGCACCGGGTCGGTGTTCGGCAGCGCGTGCGCGACGAGCGCGTGGCCGCCCTCGTGGTAGGCGATGATCTTCTTCTCGGACTCGCTCATGGCCCGGGTCTTGCGCTCGGGACCGGCGACCACGCGGTCGATGCTCTCCTCGAGGGCGGCCATGTCGACCAGCTGCTTGTCCTGGCGCGCCGTCAGCAGCGCCGCCTCGTTCAGGACGTTGGCCAGGTCAGCACCGGTGAAGCCCGGAGTGCGGCGGGCGATGACGGCGAGGTCGACATCGGCGGCGATCGGCTTGCCCTTGGCGTGAACGGCGAGGATGCCCTTGCGCCCTTCGAGGTCGGGCCGGTCGACGACGATCTGACGATCGAAACGTCCGGGGCGCAGCAGGGCCGGGTCGAGGATGTCGGGACGGTTGGTAGCCGCGATCAGGATGACGCCGGTCTTGGCGTCGAAGCCGTCCATCTCCACGAGCAGCTGGTTCAGCGTCTGCTCGCGCTCGTCGTGCCCACCGCCGAGGCCCGCGCCGCGGTGGCGGCCGACGGCGTCGATCTCGTCGACGAAGATGATGGCCGGCGCGTTCGTCTTGGCCTGCTCGAACAGGTCTCGGACCCGGCTCGCACCGACTCCGACGAACATCTCGACGAAGTCGGAGCCGGAGATCGAGTAGAACGGCACACCGGCCTCACCGGCGACGGCTCGCGCGAGCAGGGTCTTGCCCGTTCCGGGAGGGCCGTAGAGCAGCACGCCCTTCGGGATCTTGGCGCCGACCGCCTGGAACTTGGCCGGGTTGGAGAGGAACTCCTTGATCTCGTAGAGCTCCTCGATCGCTTCGTTGGCACCGGCGACGTCGGCGAAGGTGGTCTTGGGCGTGTCCTTGCTGACCAGCTTGGCCTTGGACTTCCCGAAGTTCATGACCCGGCTTCCGCCGCCCTGCATCGAGTTCATGAAGAACAGCAGCAGCCCGACGACGAGCAGGATCGGCAGGAAGTTCAGCGCGACCGAGAGCAGGACGTTGCCGTGGTCGACGGTGACGCTGTAGTTGATGTTGTGGTTGTTGAGGTCGGTCGCGAGCGGCAGCGCCTGCTGCGTGGCGAAGGAGGCCTGGTACTTGCTGCCGTCCTTCAGCGTGATCTGGATGATTTGCTTGCTGTCCTTGATCGTGGCCGAGGCCACCACAGGCGTCTTGGAATCGATCTGGTGCTGGATGTAGTTCAGGTCTTTGGTCTTGTATTCGCTGGTCCCGCTGAACACATTGCTGACGAAAAGCAGCACGAGAAGCGCGAGCAGTGCCCAAGGCACCCAGCCGCGGATGAGTCGCTTGCGGTTCAATCCCTGTAGGGCGCCCGGGCGCGGCGCCCTTCCTCCTGACCTCTCGTCTGCCCGGCAGGGCTCGTGCTTCAAGCGTGCCCGATAGCGTAACGCCCACCGTGTCGCGGCATCACAGCCTTGAGCTTCACAAACTGGAAGCGATCACAACCCCGCCACCCACATGGAACGAATCGGCTGGGAGCGGTGTTCCGCCAGCGAATCGGACCTTCCGGACGTGAGCAGCGTCACCGGCCGCGTTCAATGGCCTCCGGGGTGAGAGTGCCGACATACGGCAGCGTCCGGTAGCGCTCGCCGTAGTCCAGGCCGTACCCGACGACGAAAGCGCTCGGGATGTCGAAGCCCACGTAACGCACCTCGACCGCCACTTTCAACGCTTCGGGCTTGCGCAGCAGGGTGACGACCTCGACAGATGCGGGCTGTCGGCTGCGCAGGTTGCGGATCAACCACGACAGGGTGAGACCGGAGTCGATGATGTCCTCGACCACCAGGACGTGCACGCCCTCGACGGACCTGTCGAGGTCCTTGAGGATCCGCACGACTCCCGATGAGCTGGTCGATGAGCCGTACGAGCTCACCGCCATGAACTCGAGCGTCGCGTCGATGGTCAGTGCCCGTGACAGATCGGCCATGATCATCGCCGCGCCCTTGAGCACGCCCACGAGCAGCACGCTCTGGCCGGCGTAGTCGGCGTCGATCAGCGCTGCGAGCTCCGCGACCTTCTGGGCGATCGCCTCCTCGGTGACCAGGACCTCGGCGATGTCCGGGTGCGGCGGGCGGGCACCACCGGTCGTGTGGTCCGTGGCTGCTGCGATGAGCTCGGTCATGCCCGCATCTGCCTCGCCTAGCTCTCGGATACCCGGCCGCTGGAAAATCTGCTACTTCCGCGGACGCCTGTCGGTGCACTCAAGGTAATCGTCCCATTGCGCCGCTCAGCTTTCACACCGCCGGGCAGGCTGAGCGGTCCTTGCCCCCTCCAGGCGGTCACCAGGGTGTCGAGCGCCGCCACGTGGGCAGCGCTCAGGTCCGTCGCAGGGCAGCCGGCTTCGAGCGCGGCGGATCGCAGGACCCGCGAACGTACTGCCGCCGCGAGCGCGCCGAGCCCGTCGACGGCCAGCGACCCGCTCGTAGCCACGCGGCAGCCGTTCAGGTAGCCCACGGCCAGCGCATCGAGGGCATCGGCATCGGCTCGGAGCAGGTCGGCGCTGCGCGCCAGCGACTCGGCGATGCCCGGGCCGAGGGTGCTTTCCAGCAGCGGGAGCACCTGCGCGCGCACCCGGCTGCGGGCGAACGCGGGATCAGCGTTCGACGGGTCGTCCCAGGTAGGCACCCCGGCCTCGGCGCAGCTGGCGCGTACCAGCTCGCGGCGCAATCCCAGGAGCGGGCGGCGCCAAAGGCCGTCGCGCGCTCGCATCGCCGCGAGCGAGCGTGCGCCGCTCCCGCGGGCGAGCCGCAGCAGGACGGTCTCTGCCTGGTCATCCAGGGTGTGGCCGAGCAGGACTGCTGCTGCGCCCTGCTGGCGGGCCAGGTCGAGCAACGCGCCGCGGCGAGCGTCGCGGGCGGCGCGCTCGGTGCGGTCTGCGGGTGCCTCGATGACCAGTGCCGGGTCGAGTCCGAACCCGGCGGCCACGTCCGTCGCCGAGCGGGCGAGGCGCGCCGATTCCCCGCTCCAGTGCTGGTCCGCGCACGCGAAGCCGGCCTTCAGGCCGAGACGCGGGGCGACGAAAGCCGTGGCGACCGCAAGCGCGGTCGAGTCGCCGCCTCCCGATCCCGCGACCAGCACGCGTTCGCCTTCCGGCAGGTCGGCGAGAGCCCGGCGGACCGCCACGCGGACGGCGCTTACCGACGCCGGAGGCGCTGCCATGACGTGCTCAGGCGGCGGGCGTCAGCCCGAGCACCCGGGTCAGCCATGCCTCGGGGGCAGCGAGTTCCGCGCGGGTCGGCAGCGTCTGCGGGGACTCCCACACGGTGTTGAACCCGCCGACCCCGACCTTGGCGACGACAGCCCGCACGAAGGCGCCGCCCTGGCGGTACTGCTGCATCTTCATGTCCAGCCCGAGCAACCGACGTACGACCCGGTCCAGCGGGGAGCCGCCGTCCCGGCGGCGTTCGAAACGGTCACGGATGGCCCGCACGCTCGGCACGACGCCCGGCCCTACCGCGTCCATGACCTGATCGGCGTGGCCTTCGAGCAGGGTCATCAGCGCCTGCAACCGGTCGAGTACGACCCGCTGCTCGGGCGTCTGGAGCAGCTCGAGAATGCTCGCCCCCTCGCGCCGGCGCACGGTGCCGGCGGCGGCCCGCAGCCGTGCGGCGAGGGCGCTCGGGTCGAGGTCGGTGACGTCGGCGAACGAGGCCAGCTCGCTCTCCAGGTGTGCGCGCAGCCAGGGAACGGCGGTGAACTGCACCCGGTGGGTCTGCTCGTGCAGGCAGACCCAGAGCCGGAAGTCGCGCGGCGGCACGTCGAGCCGGCGCTCGACGTCGGCGATGTTGGGAGCCACGAGCAACAGCCGCCCGCCGGACGCCGGCGACTGGCCGGGGCCGAAAACCTCGTACTGCCCGAGGACCTTGCTGGACAGGTAGGCCAGCAGCCCGCCGACCTGCACGCCCGACATCCTCCGGCCGGCTGCTCCGGCGAGCCGCCCGGTCTGCTTGTCCTCGAGCTTGCGCAAGAGCGGACGTGACATGACCCGTAGCCCGGCCACGTTGGCCCCGATCCAGTCATTGCGGTCGACGACGGCGACCGGTGCATCAGGACCCGACGGCTCGAGCTTCGTGTAGTCGACGACGTGTTCCTCGGCCTGCGCCGCCAGCACGCGCAGCTCGGCGACCACCATGTCGGCGGCGGCCGGCTCCAGGGCGGGCCCCGGTCGCGACAGCCGCCGTCCCGTGGAGGTCGCGAGGTCCCAGTCGACGAGCTCGCCAGCCATGGGCTGAGGGTACTTCCGACGTCAGCGGCAGCCGCAGCCTGCCAGCGTGGCGGCAGGGTGAGCGTGAGGGTCAGGCGCAACCGACGAGCGTGCCGAGGGCGACACCGTGCTTCACAGTGTTTGCGGCACCTGGCACGTACGGGAGACTAGGTGGCAGCCCGGTCGCTACAGGCGCCGGTTGGAGCCGACGCCAAATGGAGGTACGCGTGGAGTTCGACGTGTTCATCGAGATCCCCCGCGGCACGCGCAACAAGTACGAGATGGACCACGAGACCGGTCGGCTCCGGTTGGACCGCATGCTGTTCACCGCGACCCGCTATCCGTCGGACTACGGCTTCATCGAGGGCACGCTCGGCGGCGACGGCGACCCGCTGGACGCGCTGGTGCTGCTGGATGAGGCGACCTTCCCGGGTGCCTGATCCTGTGCCGGGCGATCGGCATGTTCCGGATGACCGACGAGAAGGGCCCGGACGAGAAGGTCCTGTGCATCCCCGTCGCCGACATCCGGCGCGAGCACATCCGCGACATCGGCGACGTGCCCGAGTTCGAACGGCTGGAGATCCAGCACTTCTTCGAGGTCTACAAGGACCTCGAGCCGGGCAAGTCTGTCGAGGGTGCCGATTGGGTGGGACGGGCCGAAGCCGAGGCTGAGATCCAAGCGAGCCGCGAGCGGCTGCTGGAGCACGAGCGCGAGCAGGCGGCGGCCGAGGAGGCGGCCATCCAAGGCTGATCGGGCCGGTGCGCGTTCACCCCGCCCACGCCCAGCCGGAGGGCCGGGCCGCCCAGCCGGTGACCGGCAGGCTCACGTGGCTGCCGGAATGATGGACGGTGATCGTGGCGGCTCGCATGGAGGTCCCGGTGGCCAGCGGCTCGCCGGTGCCGAGATTTCGCGCGTAGCGGGGATGGGCGCCGCCGCTCACCTGAACGCGCAGCCGATGCCCGGGGGCGAACCGGTGTGCGCAGGGCCAGAGCTCGAGGCAGACGGTCCGGCGGCCGTCGCCACCGGGCGCGGCGGGCGGGCGTTCAGGCGTCAGCCGGGTCATCCGGTCGCAGACGTTCCACGAGCGGCCCTGCTCGTCGACGTCGCAGAGCCGCGCGAAAAGGTCGTGGTGGCCGTTGTCAGCGGTCACGTCGATACGCACGACGACGGTCCCGGCGACCTCGAGGGGTTCGGCAAGCGCGGCGCTGGTGTAGGTGAGGACGTCGGCGCGCTGCTCGTGTTCGGCGTTGTCGACGACCGCCCGGCGGGCCACGAGCGTCGGTCCCGCGACGGAGGGGGTCGGATCTGCCGGGTCATAGGTGAAGGACGCGCGGTCGTCGGCGGCCGGCACCCGGCGTGGATCCGCCCGTAGCAGCCCAGCACTGCTCAGCTGCCACTGCCGCTCGCAGGTGGCCGGCGGCCAGGCCGGAAGATCACGCCAGCCTCCGCCCTCGCCGGTGACGAAGACGCGGACCGGCAGCGTACGGCTCGGCGGATCCCCCAGCAGGCGCTCGCGCAGGAAGGTGATCGTCGTGCGTGGAATGGCCCGGCCGTGGCCGACCGACGAGTGTGACCACGGCCCGATGGTCAGCTCCGGCGGGTTGCCGGCGGCGACCAGAACCGCGTAGTCACGCAGCATCCAGGGGAGGAACAGATCGCCCCAGCCGGTCAGCATCGACGCCGGAGTGGTGAGCTCACCGAGCGCGTCCCGATGCGACTGCCGGCGCCAGTAGTCGGTGTCCGGCGAGGGGTTGGCGAGCCAGTCCTGATACCAGCCGATCGTCCGGCCACTGGCGAGGCGATCCCCGGAGGCGAGCGGAAGCGCGTCGAGCGCCCGTTCGAGATCGCGACGGCCGCTCGCGAGGCGTAGCGAACCGCCGCCGCGGGAGCGCAAGCTCATCATCCGCGCCCAGCCCAGGCTGCCGGAGAGGGTGAAGCTGCCGCTCGCGAACGTCGGCTCGCCGAGGTCGGCCATCGTGACCGACAGCGCCATCGCGGCGATGTCAGCACCGGGTGCCGTCGCGGTCGCGTACTGGGTGTAGCCGAGGTAGCTCATGCCGGCGGTGGCGATCGTCCCGTCGCACCACGGCTGATCGCGCAGCCAGCGAACCGTCGCGACGCCGTCACGCTGCTCGTTGGCCTGCGGCACGAATTCGCCGCCCGAGTCGGCAGTGCCGCGGCAGCTCTGCAGGAAGACCTGGAAGCCCCGCTCGGCAAGCACCCGGCCGTAGAGCACCGCTATCACCCCGCGGCGTCCGTAGGGGCTGCGGATCAGCACCACCGGCGGTGCATCGACCCCGAGGCGTAGCGGACGGGGCGCGTAGTGGTCGGCCAGCAGGATGACGCCGTCGTCCATCGGCACGGCCACGTCGCGCCGGATACTGACGTCACGGGTCAGCGGCGCCGGTAGGCCGAACGCGCGGGAGAGCACCCGGCTCGAGACCGCGCTCCAGCCCGCCGGCGGCACTTTCACTGGCTGAACGCTAATGGGTGACGAACGAGGACGGCGATGTCTGCCGGCTCACAGGGATGCATCACCTGGAATTGCTGAACCACCCGGCCGTTTACCAGCAACTCCACAGCTGGCTCGCCTCAGTTGGCCTGCCGGAGCGATTTCTGGATACGGTTCCCGCGGCGGACGGGTGATTTTGCGGGGATCTGGCGTAAGAACCGCGCAGACCTTCGTACCGTGCTACGGGCACGCGGCCGATACGGGTATCCATTGCTTTGGGGTGTTGAACCATGCGTCGATCACGTCGAATTGCCGCGCTTTCCACGGCAGTCGCGTTAGTAGCAGCGCTCGCCGCCGCCTGTACCCCGCCGTCGAATCCCCCGGTGGATTCCGGGAGGATCGCGAGCGTGGTGCCCATGTCGGGCACCCCGAACTTCAGCGGTCCTACCCCGCCGCCTGGCGGCTTCGGAACCTCGGTCAAGGCCGTTGCCCAGGTCGGCAACTTCATGGTCGCCGGTGGCTCGTTCACTCAGGTCAATGGCGCCGCGCGACCGTTCCTGGCCGCGTGGGGGGCGCCGAACGGTGCCGTCTCCAACGCGCTGCCGGCGACGACTGTCAACGGCGAGGTCGACGCGATCGAGCCGGTGGGAGGCGTCGGCTTCTACGCGGCGGGCAAGTTCACCACGGCCGGTGGGGTCACGACCAGCGTGGTCGCTTACAACCTCGTCAAGAAGTTGATGAGCCGCACGTTCAGGGTGAAGGTGGACGGCACCATCAACACTTTGCAGCTGGTAGGTAATCGCCTGCTGATCGGCGGCTACTTCTCTCACGTGAACGGTGTCTTGCGGTTTGGCCTGGCCTCCGTCAACGCCACGACCGGCGCGGTCGACAACTACCTCACCGTTCACCTCGCCGGCCACCACAACTACGGGGTGCAGAACGGCAAGATAGACAGCCCAGTGGGCGCCATCGGCATGGCCGTCTCCCCAGACGGGTCCAGGCTGATGGTGATCGGCAACTTCAACACCGTCTATGACCCGGTCAACCCCAAGGCCGGCTACGCACGTGACCAGATCGTCAGCATCCGGCTTTGGACCGCGGTCCCCACCGTCGATCCCAACTGGAAGACGCTGGCTTACCACAACCGGTGCGACGGTTCGAGTTTCGACTCCTACGTCAAGCAGGTTGCCTGGTCACCCGACGGCAGTTACTTCGTCGTCGTCGACACCGGCGGATACACCGGCGGCACCTTCCAGGACTGCGACGCGGCCAGCCGCTTCAACGCCTCGCAGACCGGCACGAACGTGTCGCCAGTGTGGATCCAGTTCACCGGCAAGGACTCGCTGTATTCGGTGGCCGTCACCTCAGCGGCGGTGTACGTCGGCGGTCACCAGCGGTGGCTGAACAACCCGTACGGCGACGACAGTGCGAAGAGCGGTGCCGTCCCGCGGGCCGGTATCGCCGCGCTCGATCCCGCGAACGGCGAGCCGCTCGCCTGGAACCCGGGCCGCAGCCCGCGGGGTCACGGCACTGTTGTGATCTACGGGACCAAGACCGGAGTCTGGTTCGGGAGCGACACCAACTGCATCGGTCCCGGCTCCGGTGACACCTGCGTCGGCGCGGGCACCTACGAGCATGACCAGCTGGCGTTCTTCCCTTACGCCGGCGGCACCGCTCCGGCCGGCAATAGCGTGGGCCGGGGAGTCAAGATCATCAAGGCGGGCAGCTTCTCGAGCCCGAGCGTTACGACGCTCTCCGAGAACAGCTTCAACCCGGCCACCGGCGCCGGCGGGCCGATCGCGGCCCCCAACAGCGGCGGGATCAACTGGAGCACCGTGCGTGGGACGTTCACGCTCAACGGGCGCGTCTATTACGGCAAGTCCGACGGAGAGTTCTACTACCGGACCTATCGCGGGGGCGTCTTCGGCCCGGAGACGTTGATCGACCCGTACAACGATCCGGCGTGGGACTCCGTGCGCACGGGATCGCCCACCGGCTCCGCCAACACCTACCAGGGCGCGGTGACCAACTTCTACGCGGACATCCCGAAGATCACGGCGATGTTCTACGCGAACCGGTCGATCTACTACACGCTGGCCGGCGACCCGCGGCTGTACCGGCGGGCTTTCTCTCCCGGGACCCAGGCGTCGTCCGTCAGCGGGCACGACACCGGTGGTGTCGTCAGCCCGGTCCGCGTCACGGTCGTCAACGTGAACGGTCTGATGAACTTCAGCAACGCCGGAGGCATGTGGGTCGCCAACGGGCGCCTGTGGGTCGCTTCGAGTCAATCGGGCGGGCTGTACGGGATGACCTGGAACGGCGCGACGATCACCAGTCGCCCGGCCAGGGACGGCGCCGCGACCGGCAACTGGGCCGGGCGGGGGGTATTCGTCGCCCAGTGAGCTTCCAGAGGCCGTGGCCGACTGACTACGGTGTCGGCCCATGGCCTCCTCGACAAGTACCACTGATCGCACTTACGACCTGGTGGTCGTCGGTGCCTCCGGATTCACCGGTGGGCTGACCGCCGAGTACCTGGCCGAGCACGCTCCGCCGGGCCTGCGCTGGGCGCTGGCCGGCCGCAACCGGGGCAAGCTCGAGGCGGTACGCGACCGGCTCGGTTCGGGCGTCAGCGAGCCGGCCATCCTCGAGGTCGACGTCACCGATGCCGGATCGGTGCGCGCGGTGGCCGAATCGGCCCGGGTGCTGATCACGACCGTCGGTCCTTACCTGCAGCACGGCGAGCCGCTTGTGGCGGCGTGCGCGGCCGCCGGCACCGATTACGTCGACCTCACCGGCGAGCCCGAATTCGTCGATCGGATGTATCTCGCGCATCACGCGACGGCCGAGCGCAGCGGCGCCCGAATCGTGCACGCCTGCGGTTTCGACTCGATCCCGCATGACCTCGGCGTCCAGTTCACCGTCGAGCAGCTGCCCGAGCAGGTGCCGCTCGAGGTACACGGTTACGTCACCGCGGGCGGCCGGCCTTCCGGCGGAACCTTCGCCTCCAGCGTCGGGGCGATGTCACGGCTGCGTCAGGCGAGTGCCGCGCACAAGGAACGCCGGGCGGCCGAACCCGCGCTCACCGGTGGCCGCCGGGTACGCGCGATCGCCGGTCGGCCGGGATACGACCGCCGGATCGGGCGCTGGGTACTTCCGATGCCCACGATCGACCCGCAGATCGTCGTGCGCTCGGCCGCGGCCCTCGAACGCTATGGCCCGGAATTCAGCTACAGCCACCTGGCGGCGTTCAAGAACCCGGCCGTGGCGGCGGCCACCGCAGGCGGGATGGGTGTCTTCGTCGCGGTCGCCCAGCTGCCTCCGGCGCGTCCACTGCTGCTGAAGCTGCTGCCGGCCGGCGAAGGGCCGTCGCCGGAGCAGATCGAGAAGGCGTGGTTTCGGGTCCGGTTCGTCGGTGAGGGCGGCGGTCGCCGGGTCGAGACGCAGGTCAGCGGGGGCGATCCGGGCTACGGCGAGACGTCGAAGATGCTGGCGGAATCGGCACTCTGCCTCGCGTTCGACGACCTTCCCGACACCGCGGGGATGGTGACGACCGCGGTCGCGATGGGCCCGGTGCTGCGCAAGCGGCTGGTAGCGAGCGGGATCGACTTCTCGGTGATCTCGTCCTGACCCGGGGGTGTCAGGCGCGAGCGTCAGAGATCGAGGGAGAGCACGGCCGTTCCGTTGCTGCTGGTGATCTGTATGGCGCGCAGCGCCGAGTCGGGCAGGGCGGTTCCACTGGTGAACTTCGTGTGCCGGCCGGGCGCAACGGTCCAGGTGCCCAGGCTGTGACGGGAGCCGTCCTTCGCGATGACCGTGAGCGCGTACGAGACCCCACTCTCCCCGCCCTGGGCCGAGCCGTAGTAGTCGCAGTCGAGGCTGATCCGAGTGCCCCAACTCGTGCTGGTGACGGCCGCGGTCGCCCGCAGCGGCGTGCTGACGAGGGCTCTCAGCGCCTCTGGACGGCCGGTGCCCGCCGAGCCGCCGCCCGGCCACACGGCGATGACCAGCGCCACGAGTGACGCGACCGCCAGCCCCGACATCCCCGAGGCGAGCCACCGCTCGCGCCGGCGGCGAATCCCGGCCCGGCGCAAGAGCCCCGGCAGCAGGGTGTCAGGCATTGGCTCAGGAGCCGCGTCCGTCATGTCCTGCGCGCTGATCCCGGCCAGCAGCCCGACGGTCGGCTTGAGCTCCGCGACGCGCTCGCGGCAGTCGCGGCACGTCGCGAGGTGCTGCTCGAAGGCGGCGAGGTCGGCACCGGCCAGCAGCCCCATGACATAGGCGGCATCGTCATGCTCGAAGGGGTCAGGGTGACTCATGCTGCTCCTCCCAGCTCGCTGATCGCGGCCCGGAGGGCGTGCAGGGCGTAGTGCGTACGCGACTTGATCGTTCCCTCCGGTACGCCGAGCGTCCGGGCTGCCTCAGCGACGCTTCTGCCGCGGAAGTAGCACTCCAGCAGCACCTCGCGATGCTCGTGCGACAGCTGCCGGGCCGCTGCCAGCACGAGTTGGCGGTCGACGGCCTGCTCCGTGGCGTCCTCGACCGCGATATCAGGCGGCTCGTCGGTGATCAGTTCCGGACGCCGTCGGGCGGCGCGCCAGTCATCGATGACGATCCGCTTGGCGACGGTGTAGAGCCAGCTGCGTGAGGTGGAAGGGTCGGCGATGGCATCGGGGTGGCGCCAGGCGCGCAGCAAGGTCTCCTGGACGACGTCCTGGGCCCGCACCCGATCTCCGTGCAGCAGCCTGGTGACGTACGCCCAGAGCGCCGCGCCGTGCTCGTCGTGCAGAGCCCGTAGCAGCTCGGCGTCGCGGGCTCCAACAGCCACGGCCGTCATGATGCTCCGCTGCCCTGGCACACGCGGCGGCGGCGGGCAGATCGCATACCCCTGAGACGGCCCGGCCGCGTCGCTGGTTCAACGGATCGGATGTGATGCAGGCCACTTTTCGGCCGTGAACGCATCCCGCCGACCCATCGTCTTCCCGGACGAAGGGCACTTGCACTGCCGCCATGACACTCGCGCCGTCGCGCCCGAGGAAGGGACTCCCGCCATGCCTGCCCACCGAATGCTCGGATCGCCTGTCCTCCGGGTTGCCATCCCGGTCGCGACGATCGCGGTCGCTGCGGCCGCCTGCGGATCAAGCTCCGGCGCGAAGACTGCGCCGGCAGCTTCGGCAGGTAACGCGACCGGCTCGTCGGTCACCGTCGCCACCAAGAGCGGCTCGCCCGGCACGTACCTGACCGACGGTTCGGGCCGCTCGCTCTATGAGTTCGCGTCCGACACCGCGACCAAATCCACGTGCACCGGCGCCTGCGTGAGCGCCTGGCCGCCACTGACCTCGAGTTCCGCCGCCGCCGCCGGCAGCGGGGTCACCGCCGCCGACATCGGGACGCTCACCCGTTCCGACGGCAGTGAGCAGGTCACCTACAACGGCCACCCGCTCTACTACTTCTCCGGCGACACGTCGGCGGGGCAGACGAATGGTCAGGGCAGCACGGCGTTCGGCGCCAAGTGGTGGCTGCTCAGCCCGGCCGGCGCGGCGATCAGCACGTCGCCCAGCTCGAGCTCATCCGGCGGCGGGGGATACGGGTACTGACCGCTTTGGGGGCGGCCCGGCCGGTTCAGCCAGCCGGGGCCGCGCAGCTCGTGGAGTACGTGCAGTGGTTGACGGCCGAGGTGGGCCTCGCCGGGGCGCCCTTCGAGTACCTCAACCGCCGCCCCCGCTCGAGTTCGGTGGGCGTGAGCCGGACGCCTCACCTCGGGGCAGTGCGACCCCGGCGCTGCCAACCCGCAGCGTTTCGAAGGACTCGAACACGTCTCCTTACTACTTGCTCTGGCGGCCCTATCCGGCGGCCTGCATCGCCGTCATCATGCGGGCGCCTTCCATCGGGTTGTAGACGTCTTCCTCGTAGCACCAGCGCCCTTCGCCCGCGTAACACAGGATCGTCACGACGGGGAACTGGTAGGGCGTCCCGCCGCCCTGCGGCAGGAAGCGGTTGAGGATGTAGCTGTAGACGACGTCGTCCTCGATCGCGTGATGCACGACGGGGAAGTCCATGTTCGCCGCCGGACCCGTCATCACCGACTTGATCCAGGTACGGATGGCCGGCTGCCCGCGCATGATCCCGTAGTGGTGCTCCACGTAGATCGCGTCGTCGGTGAACTGGTCGGCCCACTTGTCCCAGTCGCCAGTGCGAGCCGCCTCCGCGGAGACCAGCTGGTAGTCCGCGAATGCCATCTCGACCTCGCTGCGAGGGGCGCCGGTCGGACGGCGTACCTCCTCGATGAGCGAGTCGAATCCGTGGTCGGGGACTGAGCCGCCGACGACGCCGGGAATCTCGCCGGGAATGGGGGTTTCGGTCATGTTGAAGCCCTTCTGCTTGGGGGTGACGCCACGGAGGAATGGGGATCAGGCAGGTTCGAAGCCGTCAGCGCTGTTGATGACCTGAAGCGCGATGTCCTCCTCGCCGTGGGCGTCGGCACCGCTCACACCGATGGCGCCCACGCGCTCGCCGTTCTGGAAGATCGGGATGCCGCCGCGGCCGAGGAAGTAATTGCCCTGCGCGACAAAGCTGTGCGCGAAGGCCGGCCGGTCCTTGTACAGCTCCTCGAGGTTTGAGGTGGGTACCGAGAACGCCGCTGAGGTGCGGGCTTTCGCGACGGCGAAGTCGGCGCTGAAGCGCGGCGCCGGGGTCATGCGGTGAAACGCCATCAGGCTTCCCGCCTCGTCCACGACCGCGACGCTGATCGTGATGCCACGGGTCTGCGCCTGGGTGACGGCGGCCGTGACGAGTGCCGCTGCTGCCTGGGCGTCGATCGACGTCACGTGTCCTCCCCGGGTCTTCCCGAGGATCATGCCGCCTGTGTTCCGCGGCTTCTGCGGCGGGATCCCCCTGAGCGCGAGCCTGACTGCGCCGCAGCAGATCGTCGGCGCAGGGTAGTTCTTTGCTGCGTTCCGGATGCACGGCGGCGGCGCCGAGCAGGCCGTTGTGGACCAGAAACGCAAGGGTCCTGGTGGGAACTTCCTCGGCGCGCGCCACCAGCGTCGCGCCCTCTACCAGCACTACTGGAACGGGGGCGGGACTTCCGCCCCTAGCTCGCAGCCACACATTCGCAGAGCCTTATGGAGGAGCCGCGACCGTTGCCGGCCGCGAAGTGTTCCGGCGCAACGGTGTGTCACGGGCAGCGCCCGTGCTCAACCTTTCGTGCGCGGACCGGGTCGGGGATCGGCGGCTGTCGCGTCGATTCCGAGGACAGTGGAGGGACTCAAGATGATCAGTGACTATCCCGGCTGCTACCAGCATGTTGGCCAGCTGATGGAAGCGTACGGGGTCGAATCCCCGGACGTGATGGATGGATTCGCCAGGCTGCACGGTGCCGCCATCGCCGAAGGCGCGCTGAGCGCGGGCATGAAGGAACTGATCTCGCTCGCCATCGGGATTGCGGTGCGCTGCGACGGTTGCATCGCGTTCCATGTGCATGACGCTCTCCAAGCAGGCGCCACCCGCAAGGAGATCGCCGAGACTGTGGGGGTCGCGATCATGATGGGCGGCGGCCCATCGGTGGTCTACGGCTGCCAGGCATTGGAAGCCGTCGGGCAGTTCGAAGACGCGAAGGCCTGAACACACCTGGACGCCGACGCCACCGACGACTGGCGATTGCCCAGCGACGCCTTGCCCTAGGGTGAGGGGCCCCGATCGGCGTGCCCGGCGGGGCGGACGCGAAGAGGCGAGGCACGCGTGGAACCTGCCGCAGGAGCGGCTCGCTGGCTCCGGCGTCACCGGGGTGTCGCGGTCGCGGGGATCGTCGTGGCGGCGTTCTCCGCCGGATCCTGCAGTGGCGCTTCCCATCCGGCAGGTACGCCGCCGCGCGCCGCCTCACAGTCCGGACCGTCCGCCGCGGCCCGCGCCGAGCTGGTCCGGCTTTCGGGGGTGGGAGTGACCTGGCTGCCACCGGACTTTTCTCCTGAGGCGCCGAGCGTGACCGTGGCGCCTGGCGGTGGGTCGGCATTGCAGGACTTCCGCGGGAAGGCGGGCAACGCGCCCGCGCCGCGGTTGTCGCTACGCGTCGACCGCGGCGCCTCGCCTGCTCCGAGTCAGCCGGCCGGACCCGGAGTCACACAGACGTCGACGACGATCCGGGGCCATGCCGCCCGCGTGCAGACGATCGCCCATGATTCCGCTGAGATCCCAGGAGACCTCTACTCGCTGCAGTGGACGGAAAGCGACGTACACATCGAGATCCTGGCGTCCTTCGGAGCCACCCTGGCCGACGCGAAACAGCTGGCGGCAGGGCTCGTCGTCCACCCATCGGATGCGGCGATCGCTACCGCGGCGGATGAGGCCGGCATTCGCGCCGCTTTCAGCCATGCGTACGCCTGGGGTGCCCCGGCCTCGTCAGTGCTGAGCGCGATCGAGAACGGTCCCGCGCTCGCTCACGCGTTGGCAATGCTCAAGCAACGCGATCCGGAGGCCGCACGCAGCGCCAAGATCACCGTCCGAGCGGTGAGTTTCGTCGATGCGCGGCACGCGACGGTCGGCTACTCGCTGACCTTCCGGACGCCGAATTCCGGCTCCGCGGTCGAGGGCGAGGCGGGGGCGGTGAAGGTCGGGAGCGAGTGGAAAGTCGCTCAGCGGGGCTACTGCAGCGTCGTCAAGCTCACCGGCGTCGGCTGTCCCGGGTAGCTGCTTTCCAGCGTCATCCGGGTGGTCTGCGAGTCGATCTCACGGGCTTGCTTGAACAAGCGCCCGCGGGTGTCGCCTCAGGAGCGGCGAGCGCCAGAGTCGCTGGCACCGCCGCGCTGGCTCCAGACGCGTTCGACTGTCGTGTGCAGGAGGGACGCCTTGGGATAGCCGGCATAGGCGGCGAAGTGAGTGACGAACTCCCGCATCTCCTCGATGCTTATGTCGCCGGATGTGAGGGCTCCGCCGACGTGGACCGCGAGTGCGTCACCGATGCCGGCGGCCGCAACGCAGGTCAGTGAGATCCAGCGGCGCTCCTTGCGGGTGAGGCCCGGCCGGTTCCACACCTCCGCGAAGACCTGGTCGACCATCACCTCCATGAACGGCCCCTGGACCTGCGGCGCCGGGAACCCGCTCACCTCCGTGAACATCTCCAGTCCCCGCGCACGTCGGGCCGGGTCGACGGTTGGTTCGCTCACGCTGCCTCCTGCCATCATCGGTCGCTGCTCACCGGATCATCGCTGCTGCGCGATTCGGACCGCTGCTGGCTGGTGTCAAGCCTTGTTGAGCCGGAGGCGGGGATTGAACCCGCGACCTATCGCTTACGAGGCGATTGCTCTGCCACTGAGCTACTCCGGCAAGTGCCTGTGACCCGCGGTGAATTTCGACATTCCACGCAGAACGGCTGGCATGGTGCGCCACCGAGTGCCGTCCAGTGCCAGCGAAAGCCGTGACACGGGGTGTGACACCCGCTGCTGTGACACTGGATGTGACACCGCGCGGCGCTCGTCAAGGATGCCACAGCCGGTCGCGCGAGCACGATCATCAGCCACGCGCGGGGCAGGTGATCGCTCAGGCGTGCGTGGCGATCCACTGGGCGGCGCGGAAGTGCGCGGTGATCTGGTTCGCGTTCACCGTCGCCGGGAGCTCCACGGTCAGCACCGTCATGTGCGGGTAGGCGATGTGGGCCCAGGTCGTCGCCGAGCCGTGGTAGTGCGTCGTCTGCTGGTACGGCTCACCCGAGAGCTGGGCGTATCCGAGTCCGGCGAGGATGTTGCCGCCGTCGAAGTCGATGATGTTCATCGCCTGGTGGTAGCTGAGAAACACGGTCGGCCTGATCGTGTTGATCAGCTTGTAGATGGCGCGGGATTCGGGCTCGGAGAGCGGGCCCGGGCCGGGGTAGTAGACGTAGCCCGGTGAACCGTTCGGTTTCCACCCGGGGAAGTTGCGGTTCAGGTCGACCAGGTGAGCGTTCTGCCGGGTGCCCGCAGCGGTGCCGTCAGGGTTCGGATAGTCGACCAGGTAGTACGCGAGCCCGGCGGGAGGCGCGACCGCGCTCAACGCCGTCAGCACCGGCACCCCGGCGCACTCGTTGCCGTGGATGCACCCGAGCACGAGAACCTTCCGGGCCGCATTCGGATTTCCGATGATCTGCAGTTCGATCGACCGGCCGCGCACTGAGGTCGCGATCGTGCGGCTGGTGACCGGGAACGGGAACAGCGCGTTCATCGTGGCGACGTCGACGACACCCGTGCTCTTCAGGTGGTGAGCGGTCTGCCAACGGGAAACGCCTGCCGCAGTGCTGCTGCCGTACACGCCGTCGACGGGTAGGCCCAGCGCGCGCTGGATGCGCTGCACGGTGACGCCGGTGGTGCCGATCTGTGCGATGGGTACGCAGCCGGCGGCGAGCAGGCTCAGCACGATGGCGAGGACGCCGATGGCGCCGACCGCTCGGGCGCGCAGGGCGATGCGGCGGGCGGGTGCGAGGATGCTCATGGATCCCTGTCGGCGGGTAGCCGGGCGGCCGTGAGGGATCAGGCGTGACCCTCGAGGAACCGGCGGGCCCCCTCGGAGATGGCGTGGGCGATGCGTGCCCGGCCGGCGGTGGAACTCAGGATCGCTGCATCCGTCGCGTTGCGCATGTTGCCGCACTCGATGAAGACCTTCGGGACCTTGCTGAGGTTCAGGCCGCCGAGGTCGGAGCGTTCGACGATGCCGCCGCCGTCCCCGACGTACGACGCGGTCGGGATGGCGGTGTCGGCGGCGTAGGTCGCTTTCAACACCCAGGCGAGCCAGACGGACCGGCCGTAGATGCCGCTGGTGAGCCCAGGGAGCGAGGCCGGCCGGATCACGTGGAACCCGCGTACGTTCGCGGGCGCGCCATCGGCGTGGACCGAGATGGCGACGTCGGCGTGTACGGCATTGCCGACCGCGGCGCGCTGGTCGATGCACGGCCCGACTCCGGTGTCCGTCGTGCGGGTGAGGACGACTCGGGCACCCTGGGCGGCCAGCTCGACCGTCACCCGGTCCACCACATCCAGCGTGAACGTGTGCTCGGCGTAGCCGGCGTCGGTCGCCGTGCCCGTGGTGTCGCAGGCCTTCCACGCGTTGCCGATCCAGACCAGCCGGTTGATCGCGGCCGGGAAGGCCCAGTTGGCGCCGTTGTGACCGGCATCGAGCACGACGACCTTGCCGGCAAGCGGACCCGTTCCGCACGCGGACAGGCCCAACGACCCGAAGACCAGCACACCGACGAGCCCGAGCACACGTAACGATCGCGGCAGTGTCACGGGCCCCATCTTCGCAGGCTCAGCCGCGGTGCCAGCCGCGGCGAACGAGCGGGATGCTGCGCGGGGCCGCTCGCGTTGTAGCTGGCAAACGACGGTCCTGCTGGAGGTTTGGTGAAGGTCGAGATCTGGTCCGATGTCGTCTGCCCGTGGTGCTACATCGGCAAGCGGCGGTTCGAGGCGGCGCTGGCGCAGTTTCCGCACCGCGAGAGCGTCGAGGTCGAGTGGAAGGCCTTCGAGCTCGATCCGAACGCCGTCAGCGGTGTACAGCACGAGGGTGACTACGCGGGCCGGCTGGCGCGCAAGTACGGCCTGGACGTCGCCCGGGCGCAGCAGATGCTCGACTCGATGACCGCGGCCGCTGCCGCCGAGGGTCTCGACTTCCATTTCGAACGCGCCGTCCGCGCCAACACCGTCGATGCGCATCAGGTCATCCACCTCGCCGGGCTGCGCGGCGCGGGGGACGCGGTCAAGGAGCGGCTGCTGCGGGCGTACTTCACGGAGGGCGAGGCCGTCGCCGATCGTGACACCCTCGTGCGGCTTGCCGCCGAAGCCGGCCTCGATGCCGACGAGGTACGTGCGGCGCTCGAGAGCCAGGCCTACCTCGCGAACGTTCGCTACGACGAGCAGGAGGCGGTCGCGTACGGGATCAGCGGGGTGCCGTTCTTCGTGGTCGACCGTAAATACGGGGTTTCCGGGGCCCAGCCACCGGCCGCTCTGCTGCACGTGCTGGAGCAGGCGTGGGCGGAAAGCCACCCGATTGCGACGCTGCTGACCATCGGCGGAGACGGCACAGATGCGGGCGCGTGCGGACCGGACGGTTGCCCGGTCTGACGGGGGTGGAGCCCGCCTCACGTCGGCGGTCGCGCCCCGCTACGCTTCACCCCCATGACCACCGGGGGCACGGCCGCGCAGGAGGCGAGGCACGGCTCCGCTGACGTCCAGTCGGCGACCCTCCTCGTCGCTGAGGACGACGAGGGCTCCAGACTCGCGCTGGCTCGCAGCCTCGAGCGCTACGGCTACCGGGTGATCGAAGCCGCGGACGGCGAGCTGGCGCTGCATCTGTTTCAGTCCAACCCCGCGATCGATCTCGTGGTGCTCGACATCGGCCTGCCGCGGCTGGACGGCTTTGCCGTGCTCTCGCGGCTACGGCAGCTCAGCGACGTTCCGGTCATCATGCTGACCGGCCGCGGCGAGGAGGTCGACCGCGTCGTCGGGCTCGAACTCGGCGCGGACGACTATGTGCTGAAGCCATACTCGCTGCGGGAACTCGTCGCCCGGGTCCGTGCCCGACTGCGGCGCCGCCCCGGCGGCGAGGAACGCCGGCCCGTCGGCGCCGAGCCGATCGTGTACGGCGACCTCACGATCGACCCGCGGGCGCGGGAGATCCACATCGGCGGCGAGAAGATCGACCTGACCGCCCGCGAGTACGAGCTTTTCGCCTTCCTGGCGCGCCATCCCCGCGAGGTGTTCAGCCGCGAGGAACTGCTCGAGAACGTCTGGGGCACGCGTTTCCAGGACCCGGCGACCGTCACCGAGCACATCCGCCGGGTGCGGGCAAAGATCGAAAAGCACCCGCCGACCCGCAAGGTGCTCACCACCCTGCGCGGGATGGGCTACCGCTTCGACCCCTGATCAAGATCAACGCACCCATGATCATGGCTTGGGGCCTCTCAGACGGCTAGAACCATGATCATGGGTGCGTTGATCAAGGTTGCTCGTAGGCGTGCCGGGAACCGCAGACGGAGGCCCGGGAACAGGAGGTGCGGCGGCCGCCGTCGTCCAGGCGCACGACCACCTGATCGCGCGGCACGTCGTGATTCACGACGCGGCCGCGTCCCTCCTCGGTGTCCACCGTCTCGCCGATAGCCGGTGCGCTCGCCTTGAACTGCGCGTAAAGCGGGTGCTCGTACTTCAAGCAGCACATCAGCTTGCCGCAGGCGCCGCTGATCTTGAGCGGGTTGAGCGGCAGGTCCTGGTCCTTGGCCATCCGTACGCTGACCGGCTCGAAGTCTTTCAGGAACGTCGAGCAGCACAGGTCGCGTCCGCACGGTCCGATCCCGCCCTGGACCCGGGCTTCGTCGCGCGCGGTGAGCTGGCGCAGCTCGACGCGTCCCGAGAGGGTGCGTGACATGTCGCGGACCAGCTGGCGGAAGTCGACGCGGTGGGCCGCGGTGAAGTAGACGGTGTAACGGTTGGCGGTGGTGACGTAGTCGACGGCGACGATCTTCATCTCCAGGCCGAGCTCGCGCGAGAGCCGCTTGGCCGCCACCCGCGCTTGCGCGCGCTTCTTGCGGGCGTCGGCGGTCCGTTCGAGGTCGGCCTCGGTGGCCATGCCTGCCAGCACCGGAAGGCCGCCGACCGGGTCGCTGATGAACTCCGGTGCCCAGACGCATTCGGCGACCTCGGGGCCCTCGTCGGTCGGCACCAGGACCATGTCGCCCACCTTGGGCTCGAACGTCCCGGGATCCAGGTAGTACAGCTTCCCGTTCCGGTCGAACGACACCGCGCACATCCGGGTCACGTGGCTCACCTCCGGCGGCAGCGTAGTCCGCGGCAGCGCCGGGGTCAGCCGCCCGGCTGCTGCAACCGGACGGCGAGCGACTCGATCGCGAGCTGCGGCGCGACGCCGGTGTACTCGATCAGCGACCGCCGGCAGGCCAGCACCGCCTCGATCCGGGCGAGCGTCTGCTCCGGCCGGCTGCTGCGGGCGGCTGCTTCCATCGCGGTGCGCTGATCGTCGTGAATCGCCTCGACCTGGGCTCCGAGCTGGATGACGAGGACGTCGCGGTACCAGGCCGCCAGATCGATCAGGGCATGGTCGAGAACGTCACGGATCCCGCGGTTGGTCCGCGATTTCTGCCGCTTCTGCAGGTCTTTCACCGCGCCCGCGGCCCCGCGGACCTTGACCGCACCGGCCGCCGCCCGCCCTCCGGACGGCTTGCTCCCCGCCCGGCCGCCGGAGAGCACGGCTTCCAGCGACGCCAACTCGGCGATGTCGCGATCGGCGAACGAGGCGCCGGACTCTTCCACCGCGGCCTCGTACAGATCGGCGGCGGCGGCGAGCGCGTCGGCGACGCCGCCGAGACGGGTGGGCAGGCGCAGCACGTCAGCGCGCCGGGAGCGGGCGGCCTCGTCGGTGGCGAGGCGGCGGGCGCGTCCGAGATGGCCCTGCGCGGCGCGGGCAGCGAACGCGGCGATGGCCGGATCGATCCCCTCCGCGACCAGGGCGGCGGTGAGGTCGGCGCTCGAGGGCACCCGCAGGCGCACCTTGCGGCACCGCGACGCCGTGGTCAGCAGCATGTCGGACGGCGACGGCGCGCACAGCAGGATGACGGTGCGCTCGGGCGGCTCCTCGAGCGTCTTCAGGAACGTGTTCTCGGCCTCGTCGGTGAAGCGGTCGGCATCCTCGACGATCATGACCCGCCAGTGGCCGACGGTCGGGCGGGTGGATGCCTTGCGGACGAGTTCCTTGGCGTCGTCGATGCCGATCGAGAGGCCTTCCGGGGAGACGATCACGAGATCGGCGTGCACCCGGGCAAGCACCGCCTCGCAGCCGGGGCAGTGGCCGCAGCCGGTACGCGTCTCGCACTGGAGAGCGGCGGCGAACGCGAGCGCGACGACCGACCGGCCGGAACCCGCTGGCCCGGTGATCAGCCAGCTCTGGCTCATGCCGTGACCGGCGGCCGCCTCGGCAAGCTCACCGACGACGTGATGCTGGCCGGTCAGGCCCGCCCACACCCCGCCGAGAGGCGCCGTTTCCACCGCGGTCACGCCCCCTCCTCGGAAATGTCGAGAACGGCGTAGACCGCCTCGCGTACCGCCCCGGCCACCTCGTCGGGAGTACCCGCCGCCGCGATGACGGCGTAGCGACCCGGATCGGCCTTCGCCAGCTGTAGGAAACCAGTTCGGACGCGCTCGTGGAAGTCGACGGTTTCGGCTTCCAGCCGGTCGGCCTGTCCGCTACGCCCGCGCGCCCGGCGCAGCCCGTCCTCGACGGGCAGATCGAGCACCAGCGTCAAGTGCGGCAGCAGGCCGCCGGTCGCCCAGCGCGAGGTCCGGATGACTTCCTCGAGGTCGAGACCACGACCGAAGCCCTGATACGCGATCGAGGAATCGAGGTAGCGGTCGGTGATGACGATCGCGCCGCGGGCCAGCGCCGGAGCGACGACGTGGGCGACGTGCTCGGCGCGGTCGGCGGCGTAGAGCAGCGCCTCGGTCTGCGCGGTGACGACCGTCGCCGGATCGAGCAGCAGCTCGCGCAGCCGGGCCCCGACCGGGGAGTCTCCCGGCTCGTGCGTGACGACCACGTCATAGCCCCGCTCGGCAAGCGCATCGGCCAGCACCCTCAGCTGCGTCGTCTTGCCCGTGCCCTCGCCGCCCTCGAAGGCGAAGAAGTACCCGCTCACGACTTGCGCGCGCGTGCCGCTTTCGTCGCCTTCTTGGCCGGCGCACGAGTGCTACGGCGCGCCTTTGCGGGCGCCGGACCGCGGGCGCGCCGATCGGCCAGTAGCTCGCTGGCCCGGGCGGCGGTGATCTCCTCGATCGAATCGCCCTTGCGCAGGCTGGCGTTCGTCTCGCCGTCGGTGACGTACGGCCCGAACCGGCCCTCGCGGATCACCATCGGCTTGTTGCTGACCGGGTCGTCCCCGAGCTCGCGCAGCGGCGGCGCGGCGGCCGCCCGCCCCCGCAGCTTCGGCTGGGCCAGCAGCGCCAGCGCCTCGTCCAGGGTGACCGTCAGCAGCTGCGACTCGGTCGCGAGCGAGCGGGATTCGCTGCCGCGCTTGACATACGGGCCGTAACGACCGTTCTGCGCCGTGATCGGCTCGCCCTTGTCGGGGTCGGTGCCCAGGGTGCGTGGCAGGGTCAGGAGTGGAAGGACCTCTTCCAGCGTGACCGTCGCCGGGTCCATGTCCTTGAACAGGCTCGCCCGGGTGGGCGCCGGAGCCGCTGCGGACGCGGCCTTGGTCTTGGCGTTCTTCGCGCCGGCCAGCGCCGCCTCGGCGGGCACACCCCGCTCGATGTAGGGCCCGTAGCGTCCGATCTTGAGCGTCACCGGCTCGCCGGTGCTGGGGTCGATGCCGAGCGCGCGGTCGCCGCTCGGCTGGGCGAGCAGTTCCAGGGCACGCTCGACCGTCAGCTCGTCAGGTGCCAGATCCTCCGGGACGCTCGCCCGGGCGGTGTCCTCGCCGCTGCCGACCGACAGGTACGGCCCGTAGCGCCCGACCCGCACCAGGATCGGCTGACCGTCGGGACCTTCACCGATCGGGATCGAGTTGACCTCGCGGGCGTCGATGTCAGCGAGTCGGCTCTCGACCATGCGCTTGAGGCCGCCGGCCCGGGCCATGCCGCCCTCGCGTCCCTCTGGACTACCGAAGTAGAAGCGGGTGAGCCACTCGCCGCGGTCTCGCGAGCCCGCGGCGATCTCGTCCAGGTCGTCTTCGACGCTGCTGGTGAACTGGTAGTCGACCAGCCGCGCGAAGTGCGCCTCGAGCAGGTTGACCACGGCGAAGGCGATCCACGTCGGCACCAGGGCGCTGCCTTTGCGCCAGGCGTAACCACGGTCGACGATCGTGCCGAGGATGGTCGCGTAGGTACTCGGGCGGCCGATCCCGAGCTCCTCCATCGTCTTCACCAGGCTGGCCTCGGTGAACCGGGCCGGGGGAGAGGTGGTGTGCCCGCGCGGCGCCAGCTCGCGCGTCGTCAGCCGGTCACCCTCGCGCACCGGCGGAAGGCGGCGCTCACGGTCCTCGAGCTCGGCGTCCGGGTCGTCGCTGCCCTCGACGTAGGCGCGCAGGAACCCGGGGAACGTGATGACCTTGCCGGAGGCCTGGAAGACCGCGTCGCTACCCTCGTCGGGACCGGAACCGACCCGCGCCGCGAGCCGGACCGTCGCGCTCGTCCCGGTCGCGTCAGCCATCTGGCTGGCGACCGTGCGCTGCCAGATCAGCTCGTAGAGGCGGAACTCGTCGCCGTTGAGCTGGCCGCCGAGCTGGCCGGGAGTGCGGAAGGAATCGCCGGCAGGACGGATCGCCTCGTGGGCTTCCTGGGCGTTCTTGACCTTGCGGGTGTAGCTGCGCGGCTTTTCCGGGACGTACTCGGGGCCATACAGCTGGCGGGCCTGGGCGCGGGCCGCTGCGATCGCCGTCTCCGACAGCGAGGTCGAGTCGGTACGCATGTAGGTGATGTAGCCGTTCTCGTACAGCCGTTGGGCGATCTGCATCGTGCGCTGGCTGGAGAAGCGCAGCTTGCGGCCGGCCTCCTGCTGCAGCGTGCTGGTCATGAACGGGGCGTACGGCGAGCGCCGGTAGGGGCGCTCCTCGACCCCGGTGACCGCAAATCCGGCTGCGGCCAGGCCATCCACGAGCGCCCGGGCGGCCGTCTCGTCGAGCTGGCGGGCGCTGGCGGTGGTGAGATTGCCGGTCGAATCGAAATCGCGGCCGGTGGCGATGCGTGCGCCGCCCACCGAGACGAGGGTCGCCGGAAGCGGGATGGTCTCGTCCGAGGCGGCGGTGAAGATGCCGTCGATGTCCCAGTAGCCGGCCGCCCGGAACTTCATGCGGGCTTTCTCGCGCTCCACCAGAATGCGGGTGGCGACGCTCTGGACCCGGCCTGCCGACAGCTTCGGCATGACCTTTTTCCACAGGACCGGCGAGACCTCATAGCCGTAGAGCCGGTCAAGGATGCGCCGCGTCTCCTGCGCGTCGACCAGCCGTTCGTCGATCTCGCGCGGGTTGTCGACCGCCTGGCGGATCGCCTGCGGGGTGATCTCGTGGAAGACCATGCGGCGCACCGGCACGCGCGGCTTCAGCGTCTGCAGCAGATGCCAGGCGATCGCCTCGCCCTCGCGGTCCTCGTCCGTCGCGAGATAGAGCTCGGTGGCGTCCTTCAGCAGCGACTTGAGCTTGGCGACCTGCGCCTTCTTGTCAGCTGTGACGATGTACAGCGGCTCGAACCCGTTGTCGACGTCGACCCCGAGTCGCGACCAGGGCTGGGCCTTGACCGCAGCCGGGACATCGGCAGCGTTGCGCGGCAGGTCACGGATGTGACCGATGCTCGACTCGACGAGGTAGCCGTCGCCGAGATAGCCGGCGATGGTGCGTGCCTTGGCCGGCGACTCCACGATCACCAGGCGCACCCCACCAGTACCGGCAGAGCTGCCGTTGGCGCCATCGGTCGGCGTGGACTTTGCGCGCGGCGGCACGGCTTCCTCGATTCTGCGATCGGCCGGTGATCGGACGGTGCTAGTGGCGGACATGGCGGCGGTGTAGGGCCGGGAGCCGGAAAGGAAAATCCGAGGCCTCTGCGGCGTCAATGTACGGGGCGGGGTGACTATTCCGGGTTGAGGCGGGTCACCTGCTGGTCGGTACCAGGACAAATCGTAACGGTCGGCTCGACCACAACGGGGGTGCGCAGGCTATTGGAGACGTAGCACTCGCGGTGAGCGACCTGGCAAAGATGAAGGACGCGGGTTTGGTTGACCGGGCGCTCCGACGCCGAAACGACCGTGATCTGAGGGCGCAGCGTGATCTGCGTCAACGCGTCCTGCGCCATCTCACCTGCAGCTTCGTCGCGGTAGTCGATCACGTCGAGCCGCGCCCTGGCCGCTACCGCGAGAAACGACAGCAGCTGACAGGAAGCAGCGGCGAGCACCAGCAATTCCTCGGGGTTGAGGCAGGCCGGGTCTCCGAGGAACGCGGCGTCGGCCGAAAGCGGTAGGACGTAGCCGGCTCTACTGACACCGGCGTGGCGGCGGTCATAACCGTCGTAACCCACGCCGGTCGACCCGGACCAGGCCACGCGGGCTCGGTAGCTGTGCATGGGCTCAGCGAAACACGAAAGGGACCGTTATCCGATCGGATAACGGTCCCCTTCGCTGCGCACACGGTTAGACCGGAACGGACTCCGGACTCGGGGTCGTCGGGGTCGCGCCCGGCGCAGCCGGACCGCCGGTCTGCATGAGCGCGCTGCTGCGACGCTTGCTGTTCCAGATGACTCCCACCAGGATCGCCAGCGCCACCAGGGCGATGGCGATGCGGATGGGGTTGCTCTGGTCCTTGCCCACCGAGAACTTGACGACGGCCGGCACGATCAGCAGCGAGACCAGGTTCATCACCTTGATCAGCGGGTTGATGGCCGGGCCCGCGGTGTCCTTGAACGGGTCACCGATGGTGTCACCGATGACGGTCGCCTCGTGGACCGCCGATCCCTTGCCGCCGTAGGCGCCGTCCTCGACCATCTTCTTGGCGTTGTCCCAGGCCCCACCGGAGTTGGACAGGAACACCGCCATGAGCACGCCGCCGGCGATCGCGCCGCCGAGGTAGGCGCCGAGCGGGGCGTAGCCCAGCCCGAATCCAACCGCGATCGGTGCCAGCACGGCCAGCGTTCCGGGGGTGATGAGCTCCCGCAGCGAGTCACGGGTGCAGATGTCGACCACGCGTCCGTAGTCGGGGAGCTCCGTGCCGTCCATGATCCCGGGCTTGGTGCGGAACTGCTCCCGGACCTCGAACACCACACGGCCGGCAGCGCGGGACACCGCGTTGATCGCCAGGCCACTGAACAGGAAGACCACCGCGGCGCCGATGATCAGGCCGAAGAGGGCATCCGGGTAGGAGATGTCGAGCCCGCGTGCCGTCGCCACACCGGCCTTGGCCACCTCGGTGCGCACCGTCTCGGTGAACGAGCCGAACAGCGCGGTCGCGGCCAGCACGGCGGTGGCGATGGCGATGCCCTTGGTGATGGCCTTGGTCGTGTTGCCGACGGCGTCGAGGTCGGTCAGGACGCGCGCGCCCTTCTCGTCGATGTCGCCGCTCATCTCCGCGATGCCCTGGGCGTTGTCGCTGACCGGGCCGAACGTGTCCATCGAGACGATGACGCCGACCGTGGTCAGCAGCCCGGTGCCGGCGATCGCGACGGCGAACAGGGACACCAGCACCGATCCCATGCCGAGCAGGTAGGCGCCGTACACCGCCGCGCCGATGAGCAGCGCGGAGTAGACCGCGGACTCGAGGCCCACGCTGATACCCGACAGCACGGTGGTGGCCGGCCCGGTGAGGGCCGATTCGACGATGCTTCGCACGGGCTTGCGCCGGGTCTCGGTGAAGTAGCCGGTGAGCAGCTGGATCGCTCCGGCAAGGATGAGCCCGATGATCACTGCGACGAACGCGATGATTTGCGGGTTGCCCTTGGCGTCCGGCACGGAGGAGCCGACGAGCTTGCTGAACTTGCTGGGCAGGTAGGTGAAGCAGACGATCGCGGCGCCCACCGCCGAAACGCCGGCGCTCACGAAGAAGCCGCGGTTGATCGCGGTCAGGGCGTTGTGGTCGCTCGAACGCGGGTTGGTCGCGAAGATACCGATGACGGCGGTGACGACACCGACCATCGGGATGGCCAGCGGAAAGACCAGGCCCTTGGCGCCAAAGGCCTCCTTGCCCAGGATCAGCGCGGCGACCAGGGTGACCGCGTAGGACTCGAAGAGGTCGGCGGCCATGCCGGCGCAGTCGCCCACATTGTCACCGACGTTGTCAGCGATGGTCGCGGCGTTGCGGGGGTCGTCCTCCGGGATGCCCGCCTCGACCTTGCCGACCAGGTCGGCGCCGACGTCGGCCGCCTTGGTGAAGATGCCGCCGCCGACCCGCATGAACATGGCCAGCAGGGCGGCACCGAAGCCGAAGCCCTCCAGCACCTGGGGTGCGTCCTTCTTGAAGATGAGCACGACGAGGGAGGCGCCGAGCAGGCCGAGCCCGACGGTCAGCATGCCGACCGCTCCGCCGGTGCGGAACGCGATCCGCATCGCCCGCGTCTCGCCGTCGTTCTGGGCGGCGGCGGCGACGCGGACGTTGCCGCGGACGGCGAGACCCATGCCGGAGAAACCGACCGTGAAGGACGCCAGCGCACCCACGATGAAGAAGAGGGAGCGCCCGATCCGGGAAGCGGTGTTGTCCGCCGGCAGCACCAGCAGGATCAGCGGGATGATCACCACGAAGACTGCGAGGGTCTTCGCCTGGCGACGCAGGAACGCCTGCGCACCCTCTTGGACGGCGAGCGCAATCTGCTGCATGCGCGGGGTCCCGGGGTCAGCTGCGAGAACCTCGCGCATAAGTACGAATGCGACTCCGAGCGCCAATATGGCGATCACACCGATCACTGCGACGAAGCCCTTTTGGCCTCCGGTCAGTGACAAGGAGTCGCTCACCCCTGCGGCGAGCGGCGACATACAACCTCCAGATCAGCGTCGGCGCGCAGCCAAAGGCGGCTGGAAGGCCGCCTTCGGATGCACCCCTGGCCCCGGTCGATGCCGGGCCTCATATGGACATGCGAGCAGCGGCCACAATCGCTTGGGCCGCGGAATGGATGAAGTGTAACGCCAGCGCAACGTTCGGCCCGCCGCTTCGGCTGTACCCGGGGCAAACGTTGGCCCGCGAAGCGGCCCGCTAGATGTGCACGACCGGCCAGCGCATGGTCACGACGGTGCCGCCGGACCCGGATCGGTCCTCGACCGACATGTCGTCGACCAGGCCGGCGATCATCGCGAGACCCAGCCGCGGGGCCAGGCTGGTGACGTCGACCTCGCGCTCCAGGTAGGCCGGCTCCTGGGCCGAATTCGCGGCCGATTCCAGGAGGTGGGCCGCCTCCTCGGCGACGACGCCGCTTGCGCCCGCCCCGTTGCTGGCGTCCTCGGCCGCCGGTAGCAGCGCACCTGCGGGCCCGCAGTCCAGAACGGAGATCTCGAGGACGTTGTTGTCGTCGCGGAACCGGACGATGATCGGCTCGCTCACGCCCTCCGAGCGGTGCACGCTCACCGCCCGCGAGCAGGCCTCGCCGACGGCCAGCTTCACCTCGTCGATGACGACGGCATCAAGACCGATGCGGCGGCTGAGCGCTGCAGCGACCAGCCGTGCGGTGCGCACGTTGATGGGCTGCGCGCTGACGTGGAGCTCGACCTTGGGCATAGAGACCGCGAAACCGTCTGGGGCTCGGAGGGGCTAGGGGCTAGTCGGAGATAGTGAAGGCTGGGCCGGGTGCGAGTCAGTCACCGGCCGCCAGGGCCTCGGCGACGGACGCGTGGATCGGGAACACCTTGGTCAGGCCGGTGATCCGGAAGATTTTCAGGATGCGCTCCTGGGTGCAGACCAGGCGCAGCGTTCCCTCGTGGGCGCGCACCCGCTTCAACCCCCCGACGAGCACTCCCAGCCCGGTGGAGTCGAGGAAGTCGACGCCCTCCATGTCGACGATCAGGTGGTATGCGCCACTGGAGACCAGGTCGATCAGCTGCTCGCGGAGCTTGGGCGCGGTGTAGACGTCGATTTCACCGCCGACCTTCACGATCTTGTGGTCTCCCTCGTCGTAGGTGCTGAGAGACAAATCCACGGTGCTCCTCCAGAGGTCCGATGCCGGGTGCGCCAGTCGCGTGGTCCCAGCAGTCAGTTCTTACCTTGTCACGGCGGAAATATCCCCGGCCAACGACGCGTGATTGCATTCACGGTGTGGACGGCGGCGGGCTGCTTCGCCGCCTGACCCTCGACAGCCGGCGGGCGAGCGCCGTCACCCACGTACAAGCTTTGGCCCCGCGACCCGGGCGGACGGCGGCCTGGCCCGAGTGGGCCGACCCGCTGCTGGTACGCCGGCTGGTGGGACGCGGTATCGAACTGCCGTGGCAGCACCAGGCGCAGGTCGCCGAGCACGCGTTCGCCGGCCGCTCGGTGGTGATCTCCACGGGCACCGCATCCGGAAAGTCGCTGGGCTACCTACTGCCCGTTCTCACCCGGCTGCTCGCGGCCCCGTCCGCCCGCGCGCTCTACCTCTCGCCCACCAAGGCGCTCGCCCGCGACCAGCTCAGCGCCGTGCGCGCGCTCGCGCTGACCGGGATCCGAGCTGCCGCGTACGACGGGGACACCCCTCGACAGGAGCGGGAGTGGGTACGCGCCCACGCCAACTACGTGCTGAGCAACCCGGATCTGCTCTCGGCCAGCCTGCTGCCGCAGCACCCGAGGTGGGGCTCGTTCCTGCGCGGACTCGAGTACGTCGTGATCGACGAATGCCACCACTACCGCGGCGTCTTCGGCTCGCACGTCGCTCAGGTGCTGCGCCGGCTGCGCCGCGTCTGCGCCCGCTACGGCGCTCATCCGGTCTTCGTGCTGGCCTCCGCCACCGTTGCCGATCCGGCCAGCACGGCGACCCGGCTCACCGGGCTGCCCGTGGAGGTGGTCGATGACGACGCGTCGTCGCGGGGACCGCTGACCTTCGCGCTTTACGAGCCACCGCTCTCGCTGCTGCGCGGCGAGCACGGGGCGCCCGTCCGCAAGTCGGCGCTGTCGGAAGCGGCGGAGCTGCTGGCCGATCTGGTGGCGGACGGGGTGCCCACGTTGGCGTTCGTACGCAGCCGGCGGGCCGCGGAGACGACTGCACTCTCGGCTCGGCGTGAGCTGCTGGCCGTCGGCGGACCCGAGGCGCGGGCTGCCGCCGGGCGGGTGGCCGCGTACCGGGCGGGCTACCTGCCGGAGGAGCGGCGGGCGCTGGAAGCGAAGCTGCGCGACGGCACGATCCTCGGACTGGCCGCCACCAACGCGCTCGAGCTCGGGATCGACGTCAGCGGGCTCGACGCGGTGCTGCTGGCCGGCTTCCCCGGCACGCTGGCGTCGCTGTGGCAGCAGGCCGGCCGGGCGGGCAGGCGCGGAAGCGAGGCCCTGGCGATCCTCATCGCCCGCGACGATCCGCTCGACACCTATCTGGTGCACCATCCCGAAGCGGTGTTCGGCCGCCCGGTCGAGGCTGCTGTGCTCGACCCGGACAACCCCTACGTCCTGGAACCCCATCTCGAGTGCGCCGCCTCCGAGCTGCCGCTGCGCGCAGCCGATTTCGACCTTTTCGGCCCCGCCAGCGAGCTGGTGGTAGCCGATCTCGAACGCCGGGGACGGTTGCGCAAGCGTCCCGGGGGCTGGTTCTGGACGGCCCGGGAGCGGCCGTCGGTGGACCTGCGCGGGACCGGCGGCGCTCCGGTGGCCGTGGTCGAGGAGGCGACCGGCCGGCTGCTCGGCACGGTCGACCGCGGGAGCGCCCACACGCACGTGCATCCCGGTGCGCTGTACCTGCATCAGGGCGAGGCGTTCGTCGTACGGACGCTGGACGAGACCGACGGATGTGCCCTGGTGGAGGCTGCGGACGTCGACTGGACGACCACCGTCCGCAGCGTGACCGACCTGCGCATCGTCGAGGAGCTGCGGCGACGCCAGGCCGGCGAGCTGACCGTCTGCTTCGGCACCGTCGACGTCACCAGTCAGGTGGTGGGCTACCAGCGCCGCCGGATCGCCAGCGGCGAGGTGCTCGGCGAGGAACCGCTCGACCTGCCGCCTCGCGAGCTGCGTACCCGCGCGGTCTGGTACCTCGTCCCGCCAGGCATGCTCACGCGGGCCGAACTCCCGGAGGCCGACGTCCCCGGGGCGGTGCACGCGGCCGAGCACGCCGCGATCGGGCTGCTGCCGCTGTGGGCGACGTGCGACCGGTGGGACATCGGGGGCGTTTCCACCGCCCTGCATCCGGACACCGGGGAGACCACCGTCTTCGTCTACGACGGCGCGCCGGGCGGGGCGGGCTTCGCCGAGCGGGGCTTCCAGCGGGTGGACGGCTGGTTGGACGCCACCAAGTCGGCGATCGACGCGTGCGAGTGCCGCTCGGGGTGCCCGTCGTGCGTGCAGTCGCCCAAATGCGGCAACGGCAACGAACCGCTGGACAAGGCCGGCGCCTCGCGGCTGCTGGCCGAGGTGCTGGCGGCGCTCGGTGGTCACTGAACTCCCGACGGCCCGGCCCGCGCCACGGCCCGCGCGGCCATCGGCCGGCTGACGCTGACCGTTACCACCAACGCTTGCCCGTCGACAGCGCAGGTGACCAGGCGCCCGCCGTTAGCCGCGGCGACCGCCCCGGCGCCAGTGCAGGCAGCTGCTGGCGAACCGGCGAGTGCCTGGGCGCCGGCGAGCGCGGCGAGGTCGGCTGCGGTCTCGGCACGTTGGCGAGCCAGCGCAGCCCGTCCGGACGTCAGCCACAGGCCGGCGATGACGCAACTGGCCATGACACCGGCGAGTACCAGGACCGTCGCCGAACCGCGCTCGCCCTCGCCGGTGGCGGCAGCCTTCATGGCGCCTGCTCGTCGCCGGCTGTGGCGGAACCTGTGACCGAGGGTGCGGACACGAGCGGCGACAGCCCGCCGGGGACCGGCACCGACGCCTGCACCGAGACCGTCACCTGACGGCCGGACCGGCTGATGGCGACCCGCGCGCCGGCGGGCAAAACGGCCCCGAGCGCTCCGCGGATCGCGGCGTCGGGATCGCCGCGGGCGGCCGCCCGTGCCCCCGCCCGGGCCGCATCCTGACAGCGCGCCTGCAACGCCACGGCTGATTGCATCCAGATGCCGACAGCGATGATCAGCATCAGCGTCGGGAGCGCCAGGGCCAGCTCGGCCGTGACCGAACCGGACTCGCCCCGCCGGCGCCGCGTCAGCGTCACGGCGCGAGGTTGAGCGCACGCGACACCACCGACTGCAGCAGGCCGTGCACCTCGCCGCTGTGGACGACGACCCACAGCACCCCGGCGAACCCGCAGGCGGCCAGCGTGCCCACCGCATACTCCGCCGTCGACATGCCCGCCTCATCGCGCACCGGTGGTCGCCGGCGGCGGGCCACCGCACTCGAACGATTGATCACGTGTCCTCCCTGGCTGGTCCGATGCGACGAGGCTTCCCGGAATGCGAGGTGCGGGCGGCTGGAATCGGGTGCCGGTGAATCGTGCTGCGCCCTCCCCAGACCCCCGTGACCCGCTTGACGTCAGCGGACGGCGGCTTACGGCAGCAAGCCGGCGCCGAGTCCGAGCACCGCTGGAACGACGGCCAGCAGCAAGAAGGCCGGCAGCAGGCAGAGGCCCAGCGGGAGGGCGGACAGGACGCCTACGCGCTGCGCCTTGGCCAACCGGTCGAACTGCTCGTCCGCGCGCAGCTGCGCGGCCACCCCGATCAGCTGGTCGCTCATCGCGCTGCCGGTCTGCGAGCTTCGCCGGAAGACCGCTGCCAGCGGCGACAGGGCGCCATCCTCAGGAAGCGCTTCCTGGGCCGTGTCGCCGCCGGAGAGCGCGTCGGCGGCGCCGGTCAGTGCCGAGCCGAGCGGATCTGCGACGTGGGCTCCCGCGGCCTGCAGCGCTGCCGCCGGAGTGGCACCGGCGTCCAGGCACGCCGCCACGAGCTCGGTCGCGAACGCGCTCACCCGGACCGGTACGGGTCGGCGGGCCCGATCCGCCAGACGCCGCAGCACGGCGCGGCTGAGTGCGAAGATCGCCGGTCCCGCCGCGCATCCGCCCGGCCATCCCAGCAGCAGCCCCGCGGCCGCACCGGCCAGCGCGCTGGCGAGCCCGGGACCTGACGACCTCCAGCGGCCCGCCTGGCGACGGGCCGGAGTCGCCTGCCCGCTGCCGGCGGCGATGTGCCTCAGCCGGGATGCCGCGCGCTCCCCGGTCGACGGGGCCACCAGTGCCAGCGACGCCAGCAGCAGGAGCCCACTCGACGCCAGCCCTGCGTCACGCACCGGCGGCGTCCGCGAGCCGGTCGAGCCAGGCGAGGCCCGCGAGGTCGAGCACCGTTCCGAGGACGAGGCATGCCTGCCCCGCGCCAGTGGTGAGCAGCACCCGAAGCGATCCGGACCCTGACAGCTGACCCAGGACGACCCCGGCGAGCGGCAGCACGGCCAGCAAGCGGGCACTCGCCCGCGCCGACGCGAGCGCTGCGTCGGCCTCCCGCTCGACCCGCAGATCGGCCATCGCGCCGTCCGCGATGCGATTCACCGGCCCGGCCAGGCTGCTTCCGCTGCGCTGGCACACCGACCAGGCGGCCGCCAGCGCTGCCGCGGGCGTACCCGGCGCCGACTCGCCGCGCAGCACGTGCGCGGGATCGCCGCCCGACGCATCGGCTGCGGCAGCGGCGAGCATCCGTCCGCGCAACCCGTCGGCCGCCTCCGCTGCCCCGGCGGCCAGGTGCAATGCCGCGGCTGGTGGCAGACCGCTGCCGAGTTCTGCCGCGAGCGCTCGCAGCGCTGTCAGGTCGGCCACGCGAGATGCCCGGGCGAGTCGCCGCCGTCGGACCGCGCTGCCACGTCGCACCAGCGCGTAGCCGGTCAGGCAGGCCACGATGCCGGGCACCGGACCGGTCAGCACCGTGAGCACGATCGCTGCCGCGACCGCGCCGGCCGCGCGGCTGCGCGTGCCGGTGAGCCCCCGAAGGCCCGCCCGAGGCCGGGCGCCGCGCGGCGCGAGCCGGTGGGCCGCAGGCCGGGCTCCGGTCGCCAGCCAGGCGGCCCCGGCGGCCAGACCGGCAGCGGGCAGCGCGAGCTGTGGATCGGCGCCGGCGATCACGGCGGCGCCAGCGCGGGCGGCAGCGGGAGATCGCGACGATCCAGCAGGTCGCGAAGGAGCGGCGCGCCGGGGCCCCGCTGGACGTCTGCCGAGGCCCCGTCCCAGGACAGTGCCGTGACCGCCCGCACCAGCTCTGCGTCGCGTTGCAGCACGGCGATCTCCGTGACCCGCCGGGAGCCGTCACGCGCGCGGCGCAGATGAACGGCGACCCGCAGCGCTGACGCCAGCAGGCTGTGCGCCGCGGCGCGCGGCAGGCCGGCGAGCATGGCCAGCGCCTCGACCCGGGCGGGCACGTCCGCAACTCCGTTCGCATGGAGCGTCGTGAGACCACCGTCGTGCCCGGTGTTTCCCGCGAGCAGCATGTCGAGCAGTTCCGCGCCCCTGACCTCGCCGACGATGATGCGGTCGGGACGCATCCGCAGCGCCTGGCGGACCAGTTCCCGAAGGGTGATCTCGCCGGCGCCCTCGACGTTGGGCGGCCGGGCTTGCAGCCGCACCACGTGGGGATGCGCGACCGTCAGTTCGGCGGTGTCCTCGACGACGAGGATCCGCTCGCCGGGGTCGGCCCGCGCGAGCAGCGCACCGAGCAACGTGGTCTTACCCGTCCCCGCCCCGCCGGAGATGACGAACGCCAGCCGGGCCGCGATCAGCGCGTCGAGCACTCCCTCGAGTGCCGGGTGCAGGCTCGCCCCAGCCACCAGCGCCGGCAGGTCGAGCGGGCTGGCCCGATGGATGCGCAGCGAAAGGTGTACGCCCGAGACGGCGACCGGGGGCAGGGCGGCATGCAGCCGCACACCGCCGGCGAGCCGGGCATCGACGAAGGGGCTTCCCGTGTCGAGCCGCCGGCCGGCTGCTGACGCGAGCCGGACGGCGAGCCGCCGCACTTCGTCGTCGCTGGAGAAGGAGAGCGGCTCGCGTACCAGACCGTGCCCGCGATCGGCCCACACCTGGGCAGGCCCGTTGACGAGCACATCGGTCACTTCCGGATCCCGCAGCAAACCGGCAAGCGGCCCGGCGGGCACGGTCATGCGGCGGTTCGCTGCGGGTCGGCGGCGAGCTGATCGAGCAGGTGCGCGCAGAGCCGGGCGAGCGGGCCGCGGGGCTGCCCGGGCGGCACCCCCCGCTCGTAGTCGCGAACCAGCCCGGGCTCGGCGCGGACCGCGCCGGCGAGGGGGATGGCCAGCGAGCGCGTGATGGCGGGCACGGACAGGCCGCTCGGCGCCGGACCTCGTACGACAGCCTGCACACCGGCGGCGGCGGGCCGAAGTGCCCCGGCGAGCTGGGCCGCTGCGGCGACGGCGCGTACCTGCGCCGGGACAACCAGGTAGACCCGGCGGGCCACCGCGAGCGCGGCCGTCGACGCCGGGTCGATCGTCCTCGGCAGGTCGACCACCACGAGCTCGCACCGCCGGCGCCCCTCGTCCAGCACGCGCGCCACGACGTCAGCGCTCAGCGCCGCGGGCTGATCGCGATCAGGGGCCAGGACGTGAAGACCCGCCCGCGCGGGCAGCCGGTCGAGGAACCCGCCGACCATGGCCCGCTCGGCGAGCAGCTGTGCCCATCTGTCACCCGCCGCGGATTCCAGCCCGAGTGCGAGGTCGGCTCCACCTCCGAACGGATCGGCGTCGACGAGCAGGGTGGCCATGCCCCGGGCCGCGCTGGTACGCGCCAGGGCCGCCGCGAGCGTGGTGGCGCCAGCACCGCCCTGGCCCCCGATGACGCAAAGCACCGGCGCCCGATCTGTGGCCGGCTCGCTGCGCTCGCCCAGCAGCCCGACCAGCCATCCGGCGGCCGACGGGAGCACCGCCACATGGTCAGCCCCCACCTCCTGCGCGAGCACCCACAGCCGATCACTCGCCGAGCCGACGACGACCACGCGGGAGCGCCGGGGCATTTGGGCGGCGGTCTCGGCGAGCTCGGCGCCGAGCAAGACGACGGAGGCGCCCTCCCAGGCGCGTCGCAGCGCCACCGGGTCGGCGGCGACGACCGGTGGGATGCCGGCGGCGGCGCACAGCCGGAGCAGCTCCTCGAGCAAGGCAGGCTCGGACGTCACGACGAGCGGGCGAGCGGAAGGGGCGGGGCGCGGGGAGCCGGGCTGGGAAGTCACGCGCGCACTCTCGCCCAATTCGGCTGTGGACGGAGCGCTCCGTCCACAGGCCGGTTGTGCTAGGGGTCGGCTCAGCCGCGGGCGAGCGCCTCGCAGATCGCCAGCGAATCGCGGGCCCCGAGTTCGATCGCGTGGCAGCAGTGCGCGACCCATCCGGCCAGCCCGTCGGCGCCGCCGGTGGCGTAGCCGGTTGCCGCCGTCAGGTACTCCTCGCGCAGCTCGACGTGTCCCACGTCGGGTGCCGTGAGCGCTTTGGGATCCAGCCCACGTGCGAGCAGCACCAGACGGGCCGCCCCCCGCGCCACGACCCCGTTGGCCTCGTGAAAAGGCGCCAGCGCCAGCAGCTCTCCGTGCACGACTGCGGAAACGACCGCAGCCGGCGCCTTCGTCGGCTGCGCGAGGAGCTCCGCGAGCGCTCCGAGGCGCCGGGCCGTGGCCGCAGCGTCGTCCCCGCCTCGCGGCCGTCCCAGCAACTCCGGGGTGGTCAGGTCGGCGGCGGCGAGCACATGCAGGCGCGCGAGCACCTGCCTCGGCGCGCGGATGAACGTGTCACGTAAGCCGCCCAGCTGCGCACTGACGCGCAGCGCGCCCTGGACGACCGGGTCGGCGCTGCCTCCGGCGCGCAGCTGCTCCAGCGGGATGTCGACGCCGTCGAGCGCCGCGGAGGCGCGCGCGGAGCGCAGCGCGGCCTCGACGGAGACCTCAGCACTCTGACGACGCAGGACCCGCGAGGTCAGGAGCCGATCGACGGCGGCGCGGGCGTCGGCAGCGGCTGCGGCCACTTGCGGGATCCGGGCTATCGCCGCGAGGGCGTCGTGCTCTGATCCCGCGGCGTTCGCACTCGTGTCGGCAGGCACGACGGGCGACGCTACCCACGAACATCATCCCGCGTAGCCTCCGGCGTGCGAGTGTGAGATCGGTGGCCTGCGGGCAGGCGATTCATGACCGCACAATCGGCATTACGCGGCGCCGCGGAATGGATCATCATGGCGGGGCGAGCACCAACCTCGAAGGAGAACCCGGTGGCGATATCGGCGCACACCCGGCCAGCGGCCGCGAGTTCCAGCAACGGCCATGGCGGGTCGGCTTCTGACGAGGCAACGATCGGCGAACTCGTCGCGACGGCGTCGCGGGACGTGTCCCTGCTGATCCGTCAGGAAGTGGAGCTGGCCAAGACCGAGGTGAAGGCCGCCGCCACGAGCGCCGGCCTCGGGGCCGCGTTCCTCGGACTCGCCGGGTTTCTCGGATTCTTCGCTTTTTTCGCCATCACGATCGCGGCGGGGGAGGGCCTGCACGCTGCCGGTATCGGACGCGCGTATTCGTTCCTGATCGTCACGGCGGCCTACCTGGTCGTCGCCGGCCTGCTGGGCCTTTTCGCGGTGGCGCGGCTGAAGAAGGTCGGTCCGCCCAAGCGGGCGATCCAGACCGTGAAGGACGACGTCGCCTGGATCAAGCACCCGACCGTCGCCCCGACCACCAAGATCGAGAGCCACTAGCCCATCGCGGTTATGTCCGTCGAGCCCACGAGCGTTCTGGTGCCCGGCCCGTGGACACACCGGGACGTCTCGACGAACGGCACGCGGCTGCACATCGCGGAGGTCGGTACCGGGCCGCTGGTCCTGCTGGTGCACGGGTTCCCGGAGTTCTGGTGGTCCTGGCGCCATCAGCTGACCGCGCTCGCCGAGGCGGGATATCGCGCGGTCGCCTGTGATCTACGGGGATACGGGGCCAGCGACAAGCCCCCGCGCGGCTACGACATCTTCACGCTCGCGTCCGACCTCGCCGGCCTCATCCTTGCGCTCGGCGAGCGCCAGGCGGTGCTGGTGGGGCAGGACTGGGGCGGTTTCCTGGCGTGGGCGACGGCGGTGCTGCACCCGGATGTCGTAGGGCGCCTCGTCGTGGTGGGCGCACCGCATCCACTGCGCATGCGGCAAGCGATCTTCACCGAGCCGGGAGGCCAGCTGCGCGCCAGCGGCTACCTGCTGGGCTTTCAGCTGCCCTGGAGGCCCGAACGCGAGCTGGTTCGGGACGACGCGGCTCTCGTCGCCGATCTGATGAGGCGCTGGAGCGGGCCCGGGTTTCCCGACCCGCAGACGGAGGCCCGCGCTCGGCAGGCCATCCAGATACCCGGGGTCGCCCACAGCTCGATGGAGTACTTCCGCTGGGTTTTTCGCTCGATGTTTCGTCCCGACGGCTGGCGGATGCTGCACGACATGCGCGAACTGGTGACGGCGCCGACCCTGCAATTGCAGGGCATGCGCGACACCTGTGTGCTTCCGGCGACGGCCCGGGGATCCGGTGACTACGTCGCTGCGCCCTACGCGTGGCGAACGATCCCCGGCGTCGGCCATTTTCCGCACGAGGAGGCCCCGGACGCCTTCAACGCCGAGCTCTTGAGCTGGCTGGGCTGACCCGCGTGAGCAGTGCGCGCCGCGACCGCGACCGCGCCGGGCGTCCGCTCAGTGCCCGCCCCCGCGACGCCCTCGGACGCCCGCTCCCGCACGGCGCGCCGGCGGCACTGCAGGAGCTTGATCCAGCCCTCCTGGATGCCGAACCGGCCGCGCTGCTGGTGCACGCGCAGCGGCTGCTGGACGCCGGCCGCCCGTTCCAGGCGCACGAGCTACTGGAAGCCGGCTGGAAGCGTGCCCCGGAAAGTGAACGCCCGCTCTGGCGCGCGCTCGCGCAACTCGCCGTCGGCGTCACGCATACCGGGCGCGGTAATGCCGCCGGGGCGAAGGCACTCTACGACCGGGCGGCGCGCGAACTCGAAGCCTGGGACCCCCGTGCAGTACCGCACGGCATCGACGTCACCGGTTTGGCCGTCGCAGCCCGCAATCTCGCGCAAGACCAGCAACCGCAGGCGATTCGGCTCACCCGCGGGCACGTTTAAGCGGCCGGGTTCTGCTCCTTCGCGGCGCGCTCGAGGCCGTCGAAGAAGCGGGCCGCGATGGACGCGAACGCGCTCGCCAGCTCCTCGGGGATCTGCTCCTCGGCGGTGAGCGAGAAGACCACGTTGGAGCGTCCGGGACCGGCGGAGGTCACGTGCAGGGCGCCCACCGCGGAGGGCATTCCCTCGATGTGGAGGCGGAACTCGGAGATGTAGGCGGTGGGGGTGCGCCGCGGCGCCGCGGTGGTCACCTCGATGTCGAGCTCGCGGTCGGCAGTGAGCCGAAGCACTCCGGACACCTGCCCCGGGCGGGTCTCGGTGAGGATGGCCTCGGGCAGGAAGCTCGCGGCCGCCGGCCCGCTGATGAGGAGCAGGGCAGAGGCGGGATCGCCCGCGACGACGCGACTGGCGGACAGGCTCGTGGTCATCAGGGCTCCCTCAACGACTGTCCTCAATTTACCCGGGGCGCTTACTTTTGCAACCATCGAGCAAGCAAGTTGTCCTGATATGCGGCGGTCAGTCGCAACCCCGCGTGCTGACCGCGCCCGTCGCCGCCTGCCCGGCCTGGGCGTCCGAGGCGACCTCGCCGGCGGTGAGCGCGTACCCGGTGTCCGGATTGTCGGTGGCCGCAGCGAAAACGACGCCGTACACCTGACCGCTCGGCGTGAGCAGCGGTCCCCCGGAATTGCCGGGCCGCACCGATGCGCGAAGGCCGTAGATCTCACGATCGACGGTGGACTGCGAGTAGATGTCGACGCCACGCGCCGTGATGCGATCACGGATTCGTGCGGATACGGCGGTGAAAGGGCCGTTCTCCGGGTAGCCGATGACGATGGCCGAGTCCCCGGCCGACCCGCTTCGGGTCGAGAACGCGAGGGGCCGCGCGCGCAGGTTCGGCACGTACAGCACGGCGACGTCACGCTTGGGATCGAAGAGCACGGTGGTGGCGGCGAGTTGAGTGCCGTTCACGTCGACGCTGGGATGGGGGACGCCTGCGACGACGTGGGCGTTGGTCATCACGTGCTGGGGCGCGTACACGAAACCGCTGCCCTCTATGGCTTTTTGGCACGACGGCGCGTCGCCGCTGACCTTCAGGATGCTCGGGCGCACCAGCGCCACCACCGGGCTGCTCGCGAGTGCGGGGTCGGGCGGGCGGGTCGGGACGATCGTGTCGCCGCCGAGCCCGGCGAAGACCTGGGGGAAGCCCTGCTGCTCCACCAGCCGCAGGAAATTCGCGAACAGCTGCCGGGCGCTGTCGGGCACCAGCGAGTCGACCGCCTGGATGATGGCGCTGCCGTGCACTTGCCGGCGCAGCGACTCGTACGGTGACCGGTTCACCGCCGTCGCCATCAGCCAGGCCACCAGCAACACGGAGATCCCGGAGATGATGGCTCCGCCGACCGAGTCGACGGTTTGGGCCGGACGCCAGCGGATCCGGGTGCGTGCGGCCGCGGCCAGCGCGGACGCGACCAGCTGCCCGAGCGCCGCGCCCAGGAACACCACGACGATGCCGGTGACCGGGGAGCGCTTGCCGTTGCCGATGAGACTGCTGATCGAGGGGGCGAGCTTGGCCCCGAGAATCGCGCCGCCGAGGAATCCGATGAACGACATCACGCCGACGATGAAGCCCTGGCGGTAGCCCGAGATGCCGAACGCCACCACGGCGAGCAGCAGCATCCAGTCCAGGAGGTCAAACACCGTCGTCCTCGGCCGGCTGCGGCAATTCGTTGACGACGCCCGGGGTCCAGGGCTGCTCCCACCCGCCGAGGTGCAGCAGCCGGTCCAGCAGACCTGCCGTGAAGCCCCACACCAGCATCCCCCGCACGTTGAACGCGGGTCCTACCCATCCGGAGGGGTGACGCACCTGCTGGCGGCTGGCGGGATCGGCCAGTTCGGCGATGGGCACGCGGGCGACGGCGGCCACCTCCTGGAGGTCGACCGCCTCCACCGGATGCGGCTCCCGCCACCAGGCCAGCACCGGGGTCACCACGAAGCCGGTCACCGGAATGAAGAGCTCCGGCAGTTCGGCGACGATCTCGACCGAAGCGGGGTCGATCCCGACCTCCTCCTGGGCCTCGCGCAGCGCCGCGCCGATGGCCCCGCCGTCCTCGGGGTCGAGCGCGCCCCCGGGGAAGGCGGGCTGCCCGGCGTGCGAGCGCAGCGTCGCGGCTCGCTGGATGAGCAGCACGTCAGGACCCTCCGGACCCTCGGCGAAGAGCATCAGCACGGCCGCGGGCCGGCCGCCGGTCTCGGGGGGCAGGAAGCGGCTGATCTCTTCCGCCCTGATCAGGCGAGCCCCGGCGGCGAGGCGGGTCAGGCTCTCCGGCAGCGACCGCACGCCGGCGTCGGGTTCCGGCGTGCTCAGGGGACTTCCTCCACATCGCGCTTGACGAGCCGCAGGGCCAGCTCATGATCGACCGGCCCGAGCCCGAATGACGGGCAATCCCGGCTCACCCCGCAGGCGCCGCAGGCCGGCTTGCGGGAATGGCAGACCCGGCGGCCGTGGAAGATCAACCGGTCGCTCATGATCGTCCATTCCTTGCGGGGTATCAGCGCCGCCAGCTCGGACTCGACCTTCACCGGGTCCTCCTGCTCGGTGAACTTCATCCGGCGAGCCAACCGTCCGACGTGGGTGTCGACGGTGATGCCGGGGACCCCGAAAGCATGGCCGAGGACGACGTTCGCCGTCTTGCGCCCGACGCCCGGAAGCTTGACGAGTTCGTCGAGCCGGCGGGGCACCTGACCTTCGTGACGCTCCGTAAGCGCGGCCCCGAGTCCGATGAGTGATTGGGCCTTCGCGCGAAAGAACCCCAGGGGCCGCAAAAGGCCCTCGAGTTCGGTCCTTTCGGCCCCTGCGTAAGCCGCTGCGTCGGGGTAGCGCCGGAAGAGTCTCGGGGTGTTCTCGTTGACGCGTTTGTCGGTCGTCTGAGCCGAAAGAATGGTGGCTACCAGCAGTTCTAGCGGCGTGGTGAAGTCCAGCGCACATCGCGCGTCGGGGTGCAGGACGCCGAGCGTGCGGACGATGCGCCGGGCACGACGGGTCAGGGCCAGCGGCGACTCGTCCCGGTCCGTCACAGCAGCAGCGTACGGGGCTCAAGGGATTGGCCAATCGCTCCGACCTTCATAGGTAAGTCGCCGCACTGGACGTGCCCCGGTCGGGACGACGCCAGCTATGCGCGAGGAGAGGTCCCGTGTTCGAACAACTGGAGGATTCCGCGCGCTCGGAGAAACGGCGCCTGCAGGCCGAGTCCCGGGCGGCGCGGGCGGCCGCCCGCGCGGCGGCACGTGCGATCGCCCCCCGACGCGCAGCGGAGCTCTCCCATCTCAGTCTCGACGGCCTGCGGGCATACCGCGCCGCCCTGGCCGCCGAAGAGGACCGGGTCTCGTACTGGCGGCGCATCATCCAAGCCAGGCTGGACACGGTGCGGATGGTCGAGGGAACCCGCACCATCGACGCGACCGCGCTGAAGCCGGTGCTGTCGTCGGTGCGGATCGGCCGCGGCCGCTCCGCCCTCGTCCGGGTCGTGCCGATTGACGACATCCCGCCGCTGCCCGACCTCGAACGGCTGTGGGAGGCGGTTCACGATGCGACCAGCCCCGAGGAGCAAAAGCAGCTGGAGATCGACCTCGAGTGCGCTGAGCGCGACCTTTCCAAGTACCGGCAAGCGCTGCACCGGCGCATCGCCACCGCCAGCGAGGAACTCATCGCCCGCTACCGCGACCATCCGCTCGATTGCCTGAGCGCCCTGCCGGTGTAAGCGGTACCCGTCGGGCCCGCGCAACTGGCTGATCGCGAACCTTAATCCAGGAGAAAACGGGACATATCCCAGGATACTGGCGAACTCACCGGGGGTTCTGTGGAGTATCCGAGGTCCGTGCTGGCATGCTGACTGGCGTGGAAGACCTGCTGGGACGCATGCCGGTCTTCGCGGGCCTGACCGACGAGGCGCGCGGAGCCCTTGCCGAGCGCCTGTCCCGCCGCCCTGAGCGGCGAAGCTCTGTCGTCTTCGAAGAGGGCGAGCCCGGTGACCGGGTGTTTCTCATCCTCGCCGGCAAGGTGAAGATCAGCCGCCGCTCGACCGATGGACGTGAGAACCTGCTCGCCGTCCTCGGCCCCGGCGACATCTTTGGCGAGCTCTCGCTCTTCGACCCCGGGCCTCGCACGGCGACGGCCACCGCGCTCACCGACGCCGAGCTCGCCTCGCTCGAGCATTCCGCGCTGAAGCCGTGGCTCACCGACCGCCCGGAAGCCGCCGAGCTCCTGCTGCGGGTACTGGCCCGCCGGCTGCGCCGTACCAATGAGGCCATGGGCGATCTCGTCTTCACCGACGTGCCCGGCCGGGTGGCCAAGCAGCTGCTCGATCTGGCCGACAGGTTCGGCGTTCCCGGCACATCCGGCGCCGTGCGGGTGGAGCACGGGCTCACCCAGGAGGAGCTGGCCCAGCTCGTCGGCGCCTCCCGCGAGACGGTCAACAAGTCGCTCGCCGACTTCGCCACGCGCGGCTGGCTGCGTTTGGACAGCCGGGCCGTGATCCTGCTCGACCGCGATCGGCTAGCGCGCCGAGCCCGCTGACCTCTCGGTCTGGCTCGGCCCGCTGCCTGCACTCGCCCCACCGCTCGTCGCGTCGGCGAGCGCCGCGATGAGCCTGCGGGTCTGCGCCTCCTCGCTGCGTGATTGCGTGGCGACGGCGATGTCGAGCGCTTGCTGGTAGGCGTCCTCGGCCAGCGCGTCGTCACCGGTGGCATGCAGGGCCGTCCCGAGCGCCCGGAACGCCAGAACGCGGCTGCGAACGTCCTCGGCGGGGGTCGCCACCGCCTCTCGCGCCACGTCGAGCGCCTCCTGCGGGCGTCCGGCGTCTACTAGCGAACCGGCGAGGTGGGCGAGTGCCTGGCGGCGCGGGAAGAGCAGGGTGCTCCCCGGTGCGGCTGCCAGCACCTCGCGTAGCCGGCGCACGGCCTCGTCGGGCTCGCCGCGGGCGCGCCGGACCTGCGCGTCGAGTACCGCGACCCCGAGAGCGGCATGGGGCTCGAGGTCGAGGCGCACCAGGACACCGAGCGCCTGCCGGGCCTTCATCGCCGCCTCGTCGACGTTGCCCATTTCCAGGTGCGCGAGTCCGGCGCCGGTGTAGGCGAAGGCCGCGTTCAGGGCGTGGTCGCCGGCGTCGGCACTTTCGAGCGCGGCTTCAAACAGGCGTAACGCCTCAGCCGGATTCCCGGCGGCGCGGGCCGCGGCGGCGCTGGCTATCAGGGCGAACGAGCGTCCCCAGTCGTCGCCGCTCTCGGTGAGTGTCTGCGTCGCGAGGTTCGCCTCCTGCTGCGCGGCCTGGACGTCACCCAGCTCCGCGGCGGCGAGCGCGTCGATGGTGCGGCACATCGCGACGCCCCAGTTCTCGGCGAGCGACTCGGCCAGCGGGATCAGCGCCCGGGCGGTCGCGCGGCCATCGGCCAACCGGCCTTGCAGGACCCGAACGAGAGCTTCGGTGCCCGCACACCAGGCGAGCCCCCCGGTGTCATCGAGCTCGCCGAACAGCTCGGCGGCGTCAGCCAGCGCCTGGTCGGCGGCTGCGTAATCCCCGCGGGTCGTCGCTGACCAGGCCAGATGCTCGAGCGCCCAGGCGGCGCCCCGGCCATCGCCGGCCAGCCGGGCGAGCTCCAGCGCGTGGCTGAACCGTTCCTCCGCCCGCCGGAGCCGGCCCGCGTAGTAGTCGACCAGCCCCAGCTGACGGACCGCCGATGACATCCACCGCTGATGGCCGGCGGCCCTCGCCTCGGTCAGCGCCATCGTCAGCGTTTCGACGGCTTCCGCGTCACGGCCCTGCTTCTGGCGTAGCTCGCCGAGCACGACCAGCACCGCGAGCCGCAACTCTCCGGTGGCACCCTCGACGGCCGGCCCGATCTCGGCCTCCGCCTCGTCGAGCCGGCGCAGCGACGCCAACGCGGTGGCCGCGGTCATCCGGCGCGAGATCACGAGGTCCTCGGGCTGATCGGCCTCACCCAGCCGGGCTGCGCGGGCGAGCAGTTCAGCCGAGCCGCGGTACTCATCGCGCGATCGGGCCTGCTGCCCCAGGCGTACCAGCGCGGCGTAACCGACGAAACGCACCTCGCGCACCGGGTCGTCGGCCGGCAGACCCATGGACTCGGCGAGCTGCAATGCCTGCTCCGCCTGGGCGCCGACGAACGGGTCGACCTGGGTGCTGCGGACCTTGGCGCCGCGCTCGGCGGCCCACAGCGCCGCGCGGGCGTGGCGGCGTGCCCGGTCGGCCTTCGGCAAGCTTCCGTACGCGACATCGCGCGCCATCGGGTGGGTGAAGGTCCACCAGATCTCGCCCTTGTTGGGCGGATGTACGAGCTGGCGCGCAGTCAGCTCGCGCAATGCGGCCTGCACCTCGTCGTCGCTGCGCTGATCGACGACGCCCAGCGCCTCGGCGGCGAACCGCAGGCCGAGCACGGAGGCGGCACGTAGCACCGACTTGGCGGCCGGCTCGAGCCCGTCGATGCGGGCGGCCAGGACGGCCTGCACCGCCGCCGGAAGCGCGTCGGCAGGCAGCGGACCGGAGGCGACCCAGGAATCGCCCTCCCGCTGCAGCAGCCCGCGATCGACGAGCAGGTGGAGCAGCTCGGCGAGGAAGTACGGGTTGCCCTGGGCGCGGCCGAGCATGGCCGACCGCAGGGGATCGGCCAGGTCACTGCCGCCGAGATATGCGCGCAGCAGCCGGTGGGCCGTGCTCTCGTCCAGCGGGTCGAGCGTGACCTGGCGCGGGGACGGGGCATCCTCGATCGTTGCCGGGTCGCGCCCGATCAGGACCAGCAGGATCGGACCCCGCAGCCGCTTGGCGACCTCGCCGATCGCGTCGAGCAACTCCTCGCTCGCCCACTGCAGGTCGTCGATGACGACCAGCAGCGGACCTTCGATGGCCAGCGCCCGCAGCAGGGTGGCGGTCGCGTCCAGGACGCCGTCGCGTCCGTGGGGATCGGCCGGGCTGCCGTCGCGCGCCGCGCCGGCCTCCGACTCGTGCTCGATCCCGAGCAGGTGAAGCAGCCGGTCGGCGAGTGCGCCGGGGACCCAGAGCGACGGTGCCAGGTTGTCGAGGCGCGCCAGCGTGCGGTGGACGCGCTCCACCGCGACCTCGGGCTCGTCCTCCTCGGTGATTCCGCAGGCGGTGCGCACGAGCTCGACCAGCGGTGCCAGGTGGCGGCCTTCCCCGTAGGGCATGGCCCGCCCGAGCAGCACCCGCCCGCCCGGCACCTCTCCCGCGAAGCGGATCAGCTCGCCGACGGTGCGGGTCTTGCCGACTCCGGCCTCGCCGCTGACATAGATCGTCGCCGGGCTCCCGCTCTCGGTGACGTCGAGGCTCGCGCCCACCAGGCGGGCGACCTCGGTCTCGCGGCCGACGAAGGGCGCCTCGTCGCCGAGCCCCAGCTGCCCTGCGCTCGTCGGGCGCAGCGCCACCAGCTCGTACGCCGCCACCGGCTCGCGCTTCCCCTTGAGCCGCAGGGGTTGCAGGGCGCGCCACGAGGCCAGGGTCATCGTCGCCACGGCGGTGTCGCGGCCTGCGAAGATCGAGCCGACCGAGGCGGCGTCGGACAGCCGCGAGGCGGTGTTGACCGTGTCGCCGACCACTGTGTACGAGAGTGCTGCCTGCACACCGGCCAGCACCTCACCGGTGTTCAGTCCGACCCGCAACCCGAGCCGGCGCCCGCCGCCGAGCTCGTCGGCGATCAGCCGGCTGACCTCGTGCTGCATGTTGACGGCCGCGCGTACCGCCCGCTCGGCGTCGTCCTCGTGCGCAGTGGGGGCACCGAAGACGGCCATGATGCCGTCGCCGGTCAGTTTGTCGACGTGACCCCCGACCTCGATCACGACCCGGGCCAGCGCCGCCAGCACCCGGTCGGTGACTTCACCGACGCGCTCGGGATCGAGGTCCTCGGCCCAGGCGGTGAAGTCGGAGAGGTCGCCGAACAGCACGGTGACGACCCGGCGCTCGGCGGACTCGTCGATGCGTTCGGTCGTCAGCGGCATGCCGCAGACGTGGCAAAAGCGCGCCCCGGCGACCGTCGGGGTCGCGCAGGCGGGGCAGCGCAACGGTGCGGTGGACGCCGTCGGCAAGCTGCCCGTTGGCGGCGAGGTCATCACGCTCAGCCGGGAGGCTCGCCGGTGCGTACCAGGCTGGCCTCGGCCATACGCGCGGCGATCTCGTTCGCTGGGGTGGGGGTGAGGTCAAGCTGGTCGGCCAGCGAAGGCGTCTGCTTGATGAGGTGGTCGAGCTGGGCGTGCACCGACAGCTCGGCGGCGGCCCACAGCACCTCGGGCACGTCCAGGTAGACGATCTCGACGACCTCCCGTGGGGTGCGCGCCCCGTTGGCCACGGCCTTCGCGACCTGCGACAGCCGCTCGGCCCGGTGAGCCAGGTACTCGTCGGCGACCCGGCCGGCGCTCGGTAGCTCCGGGCCATGGCCGGGCAGCACCGTCGCCTCGCCGTACTCGCGCAGCGCCCGCAGGCTCTCCAGGTAGGGGCCGAGCTGCCCGTCCGGCCACGCGACGACCGTCGTGCCGCGCCCGAGGATGGTGTCGCCGGTGAGCACCGCGTCGTCGTTCGGCAGGTAGAAGGACAGCGAATCGGCGGAGTGCCCGGGCGTGCCGATCACCTCGAGGTGCACCCCGCACTGGAGGAAGGAATCGCCGGCCTGCAGCGGCTCCCCGAACCGGCGGTCGAGTGCGAGCACCGGGGCTCCGGTCAGCTCGGCGAGCCGCGCCGATCCGCCGCTGTGGTCAGGGTGGCCGTGGGTCAGCAGGATCAGCTCGATCGGGCCGACGGCGGCGACCCGCGCGAGGTGGGACTCGTCGGGCGGGCCGGCGTCGATGACGACGTACCCCCCGGTATCGCCCCCGCGAAGCATCCAGGTATTGGTGCCCTCGAGGGTCATCGGGCTCGGGTTGGGCGCCAGCATCACCGACGCGGTGGGGGTCACGGTGCGCAGGACAGCTGGCCCACCGGCAGGTGTCTCGGTCACGAGTCGTACCCCTTCTCATGCGGAAGCAGCAGCTCCACTTGATCGCCGTCGATGACAACTCGCGGAAGCACCGGGGCGATGTCACGGGTGTCGGCCGCAGCGAGGACCTCGGCGGTGGTGGCGTACTCGGCCAGCTCGCGCAGGGTGGCAATGGTGGGTGGGAGCATCGCGAGCTCGTCGCGGTTGAAGTGGGCGACGGCCTCGCTCGGGGTGAGCCACATGGTGGCGTCGGCCTCGCCGCCGACGTCACGGGCTTGCTGGCCGGTGGGAAGAGCGGCGACGAAGAAGCGGGTGTCGTAGCGCTTGGGCTCCAGCTCCGGGGTGATCCAGTGGGCCCACGGGCGGAGCAGATCGGCGCGCAGGCCGAGACCGCGGCGTTCCAGGAGCCCGGACAGGCTCTCGCGCCGTTCGAGGAGGGCGACGCGCTCCGCCTCCCACTCCGGAGCGGACACGTCGACCACGTCATCGGGCCCGGCGCCGGCCAGCAGCACGCCCGATTCCTCGAAGGTCTCGCGCACCGCGGCGCAGACCAAGCCGTGCCCGAGCGGTGGATCGGCGCTCAGCACCCGCGACCAGTCCTGCGGACTCGTGCCGAACCAGTGCGCGTGGGCCGCCGTGTCAGCCGGGTCGACGCGCCCGCCGGGGAAGACGTGCATGCCCGCCGCGAAGGCCATCGACGCGACCCTGCGCAGCAGGTACGCCTCCAGCCCGCGATCGCTGTCGCGGAGCAGGACGATCGTGGCCGCATCGCGGGTGGGCGGAATCGGCGCGCCCGCGCGGTCACGCAAACCGGCCAGCATCGCGGGCGGGAGGCGCCCACCAGCCGCTTCAGTCATGACCGCAGGATAATCGTGAGTTCAGACACTTTCTGCTGCGAGCGCCGCAACGATCTCCACCTCGACCGGGGACCCGAGCGGCAGCGCCGCGACACCGACGGCGCTTCGCGCGCTGCGCCCGGCCTCGCCGAAGACGTCGGCGAGTAACCGGCTGGCACCGTCCACGACCCCCGGCTGACCGGTGAATCCGGGGGCGCTGGCGACGAATCCGACGACCTTCACGATCCGGGCGATCCCGTCGACACCCCCGGGCCCGGCCACGGACGCCACGGCCGCGATCGCGTTCAGCGCGCAGATCCGGGCGAGCTCGGCGGCGTCGGCCGGGTCGATGATCTCGTCACCGCCGTTCGCGGCGCCGACCAGCCCGGTACGCAGCAGCTTCCCGTCGACCATCGGCAGCTGGCCACTGCTCCACACCAGCGAACCGTCGGAAACGGCGGGCACGTAGGCCGCGAGCGGGGCGACGACCGGGGGGAGCGCGATCCCCAGCTGCTGCAAGCGTTGCGAGGCGCTCACTGACCCTCGAGCGGTCGCTTGAGGTACGCGACCAGCTGCTCGCCGGTAGGCCCGGGCAGGACGGTGACCAGCTCGTATCCCTGATCGCCCCAGCTGTCCAAGATCTGCTTCGTGGCGTGCGAAAGCAGCGGGACCGTCACGTACTCCCACTTCTGCATGGGCCCAGCCTAGAAGGACCGCGCGCCAGCGGGACCCCGGGTTGGTGACGCGAGGCACGCCTCCACGCGGTTCGCCCCTTGCTACGCGCGGGTAGCGTCGTGATCGTGGAGCGCCCCAAGGCGCATCCCTTCCGGGATGTGCGTCTGCACGTGGTCACCGGCAAGGGGGGCACCGGCAAGTCGACCGTCGCCGGCGCCCTCGCGATTGCGCTTGCGGCCGGGGGGCGTCGTGTCCTGCTCACCGAGGTCGAGGGCCGTCAGGGCATCGCGCAGCTGTTCGACTGCCCGCCGCTGCCGTACGAGGAGCGCAAGGTCGCCTCGGCTCCCGGCGGCGGCGAGGTGTACGCGCTGTCGATCGATCCCGAGGACGCGCTGCTGGACTACCTCGAGCTGTTCTACGGGATGAAGCGGGCCGGCCGCGCGCTCAAACGTTTCGGAGTCGTCGACTTCGCCACGACCATCGCCCCGGGTATGCGCGACGTGCTGCTGACCGGGAAGGTCAAGGAAGCCGTCACGCGCAACGCCAAGCGCGACGGCCACAAGCTGATCTACGACGCGGTGGTGATGGACGCCCCGCCGACCGGTCGGATCACCCGCTTTCTGAACGTCACGGCTGAGGTCCGCGAGCTCGCCCGGACGGGACCGGTGCGTGGCCAGGCGGAGAGCGTCGTGGCGCTGCTGAAGTCCCGGCAGACCGCCGTGCACATCGTGACGATCCTCGAGGAGATGCCGGTTCAGGAGACCGTCGACGCGGCCGCCGAGCTGGGCGCCGCCGGACTGCCGGTGGGCGCCGTGGTGGTCAACATGGCGCGTACCCCGCTGCTCGATGCCGCGGCGCAGAAGGCGGCGCTGGCCGGGAAGCTCGACGTGAGCCTGCTCGCCGCCGGGTTGAAGCGGGCGTCGTACAAGGTGAAGGACAGCCAGGTGGCGGCGATGGTCGAGGAGACCGCCGAGCACGCCGAGCGGGTCGCCCTGGAATCGCGGGAGCGCGAGGACCTGGCGGCGCTCGGGCTGCCGGTCGTCGAACTCCCGTTGCTGCCCGATTCGGTTGACCTCGGCGGGCTCTACCGGCTCGCCGACGTGATGCGCGCGCAGGGGATGGTCGGATGAGCTCACCCAAGAGCGTGCCCCGGCTGGAGATAGACACCGTGCTGGACACGGCGCGCATCATCGTCTGCTGCGGCTCCGGCGGGGTCGGGAAGACCACGACGGCGGCCGCGCTGGCTCTGCGGGCGGCCGAGCGCGGACGGTCCGTGGTCGTGCTGACCATCGATCCCGCGCGCCGGCTCGCCCAGTCCATGGGCCTGACCGAGCTGGACAACACCCCGCGCCGGGTGAAGGGGGTCGACGAGACCGGAGGTGGCCGGCTCGACGCGATGATGCTCGACATGAAGCGGACGTTCGACGAGATCGTCCTGGACCACTCCACACCGGAGCGCGCCGAGAAGATCTTGGAGAACCCCTTCTACCAGTCGCTGTCGTCGTCGTTCTCCGGCACTCAGGAGTACATGGCGATGGAGAAGCTGGGCCAGCTGAAGGACACCGGCAAGTGGGAGCTGGTGGTCGTCGACACCCCGCCGACGCGCTCGGCGCTGGATTTCCTCGACGCCCCGCAGAGCCTCGCCCGATTCCTGGATGGCCGGTTGCTGCGCCTGCTCGTCGTCCCTGCGAGGGCAGGTGGCCGGGCGTATATGAAGGTGCTGTCGGCGGGCTTCCTGACCTTCGCGCGGATGTTCACCAAGATCATCGGGGCGCAGACGCTGCAGGACGTGAGCCAGTTCGTCGCCGCGTTGGAGACGATGTTCGGCGGCTTCCGGCAGCGTGCCGAAGAGACGTACCGGCTGCTCGCCGCGCCCGGCACGTCGTTTGTTGTCGTCTCAGCGCCCGAGCCGGCCGCGCTGCGGGAGGCGTCGTACTTCGTCGATCGGCTGGCCACTGACAAGATGCCGCTGGCCGGGCTCGTGCTGAACCGGGTGACCCGCAGCAAGGCCCCGGAGCTGCCCGCCGAGCGCGCGCTGGCCGCCGCCGAGGAGCTCGAGGCGTCGGACTCCGATCCGCTGGCGGCCTCGGTGCTCCGCGTTCACGCCGAGCGTGTCGCCATGGCCGCGCGGCAAAGGCACCTCGCCGAGCGCTTCACGAGAGCGCATCCGGAGGTGCCTCAAGCCGAGATCACGGCGCTCGCAGGCGACGTTCACGATCTCGAGGGACTCCGGGCTGTCGCCACGGAGCTGGCGGAGGGCTCGCGGGCACTACGAAACGCTGGTTAGCCCTATTCAGCCAGCGACACGGCCGAGGGCCTCAGCACGCGCCGTCTCGAGCAGCGTGCGCCAGGAGACGACATCCGGGCGCCGACGAAGCAGGGCACGACGCTCACGCTCCGTCATCCCTCCCCAGACCCCGAACTCGACGCGGTTGTCGAGGGCATCGGCCAGACACTCGGTGCGAACGACACATCCGAAGCAGCGGGTCTTCGCCCGATTCTGAGCCGCGCCCTGGACGAAGAGCTCGTCCGGATCGGTGTCGCGGCAGGCCGCGCGGGTGGTCCAGTCGCTCTCGGTGCGATTTCCCACCATGAGTCCGGAGCGGGAGGTGGCTGGTGACAGAGCGGCGATCGTCATGATTCGGGATGGATGCTTCCTACGTATGAGCCCGGGTCCAGGGAGCTCTTGAAAGCGGCGTGTCGGCGGACCTGTCACCGACAGTGTTCAAGCTATGAATCTCTAACGGGGTGCGACAGACCAGAAGTGACGATTCGCGGCCTAGCCCTTGTGGGCCATATTCCAGCGTCGATGCCCGCGCGAATTGGGCTTGCGTTGATGCATACGAACCTGGGACGTGCTTGTGAGTTCGCCCGCACGCGACCCAGAAGCTTCCCTCGGCGGCCTTTCGTGAGACTATCTCGGACGTATGCATCCATGACCGGTCGAGGCTGGAACCGGCCTGTAGAGCTCCCGCGCAGCCCCCCGACCCCCCGTCTTCTGCCCGCCATGGCGCCCGCCCGCCACCTCCGGAAAGAGCCTTCACAGCCCGTGAGCACAACCCTCACTCCCCCGAGTAGCGAGAAGTGACACTGCCGGGTATGTCCGAGCATGTCCGCCATCACCGGCCGTCCAAGCTGCTGGCGATCCTGGTGCTTTCGGTGATCGCCGGCCTGCTGATGGCCGTGCTCGCGCTGCCGATCATCGGGGGCATCGGCGTCGGTGCGAAGGCGAGCGCTGACTTCTTCGACAACCTTCCGACGCAGCTAGTGGTGCCTCCACTGCCGCAACGCTCGGTCATAGTCGACCGCAACGGCAAACCGATCGCGACACTGCACGGGCCGGAAGACCGCGTCTCGGTCTCGTTCGCCGACATTCCGGTTCCGATGCGTCACGCCATCGTCGCGATCGAGGATCGGCGCTTCTACGAGCACCACGGGGTGGACTACAAGGGCATCATCCGGGCGGCGCTGACCAACCAGGAGAACGGGAGTATCACCCAGGGCGGGTCGACCCTGACCCAGCAGTACGTGAAGAACGTGCTGCTCGAATCGGCGACAACCCCGGCCGAGCGGAAGGCCGCGACCGACCGCTCGGTGCAGCGCAAGCTGCGCGAGGCGAGATATGCGCTAGCGCTCGAGCGCAAGCTCACGAAAGATCAAATTCTCACCAACTATCTCAACATCGCCAACTTCGGCGATGGTGCATATGGCGTAGAGGCGGCCGCGGAACACTACTTCGGCATCCACGCGAAGCAGCTGAACGTCGTCCAATCGGCGACGCTGGCCGGGATCGTGAACGCCCCGACGGCGTATGACCCCAAGCTGCACCCGAAGGCGGCGCTCGATCGGCGCAACCTCGTGCTTTCGCAAATGGTCGTCGCCAAATACATGAGCACGGCGACCGAGAAGTTTGCCAAGTCCTTCCCGCTGGGCCTGAGCAACGCGTACAAGCCGGCTGCCGATGCCTGCGAGGCAGCCGGGAGCGCCGCCTTCTTCTGCGACTACGTGCGCACGACGTTGCTCAACGACCCGAAGTTCGGCGCCACCCAAGAGGACCGCCAGCGCCGGCTCTTCGAGGGCGGGCTCACCATCAAGACCTCGTTCGATCCTCAGGTCCAGGAGGCAGCGCAGCAGGCGGTCGACACCGTGGTGCCTCCAGGTGGGCGCATCGCCACTGCAGAAGTCGTCATGCAGCCGGGCACCGGCGAGGTACTTGCTATGGCGATCAACCGGACCTACGGCGACACCACCGACCATCTGCCGGTCTACGGCACGGTCAACGGCAAGCACGTGGAAAGCAAGGACCAGGTTCACACCAAGTTCAATTACGCGATTGCGCCCTCGTTCCAGGCGGGCTCCACGTTCAAGATTTTCACCCTCTCCGCCGCGTTGGAAAAGGGTCTGTCAACGGCCACCACGTTCAACTCGCCCGCCTGCGTGTACCTGGCGAATTTCCCGTACGGCAACCCGTTGAACCCGGGTGCGAATTGCATCTCCGATACGCCGGGTGTTACCGCACCCCCGGGCGTGGGTTACTCCAATGCGGGCGACAGTGAAGCCTGCACCTGCAACATGGTCGTTGCCACCGCCCAGTCCGTGAACACCTACTTCGTGCAGCTGGAGAAGAAGGTCGGCGTCCCGGCGGTGCGTGACATGGCGCAGCGCCTCGGGGTGCGGTCGCCGGCCTTGAATGGTGATGCCGCCCTGGTCGGCTCGCTCACCCTCGGTTCCCGGGAAGTGAGTCCGCTCGATATGGCAACCGCCTACGCGACGGTCGCGGCACAAGGGCTGCGCTGCTACCCGAAGCCGGTGCTGTCGATGACGGTGGGCGGTAAGCCGGTCTCCTACACCGGGCCGCCGAAATGCCAGCAGGTGCTCAAGGCGGGGATCGCCAATACGGTGACCAGCATGCTCCAGGGGGTCATTACCGGGGGCACCGCCTCGGCTAACGGCCCGATCGGGCGTCCGGCGGCCGGCAAGACCGGTACCACCGACCAGCACTACGACGCCTGGTTCGACGGCTACATCCCGCAGCTGGCAGCCGCAGTGTGGGTCGGCGACGGCCGCAACCCCACGCTCTACCCGATGGAGTACCCGGGCTACATCGCCCCCGGCCAGACGGTGAGCACCGTTCCTGACGGCACGGTGGTCGGCGGGGTGCAGCAAGGAATGGTCTACGGCGGTGACTTACCCACCAAAGTCTGGTCGGCGACGATGCGCCAGGCCGTCATCAATTTGAACCTTCCGGTCGTCGACTTCCCGCCCGCTGACTTCTCCGTCGAGCAGGGCGTGAGCGCGCTCGTGCCGAATGTGGCCGGAATGGACGTCGGCTCGGCGACCGCCGCGTTGACGGCCGCCGGGTTCACCCCGATTCAGGGCGGGAGCGCGCCCAGTAACTACCCACCGGGCGCGGTGGCCTTCACGACGCCGGCGGGCGGCTACCAGGCTCCACAGGGCTCAGGGGTGACGATCTTCACCTCCAGCGGTCCGGCGCCGCCGCCGCCCACCCAGGCGCCTGCCACCAAGAAACCGGTGGCCAAGACCCCGGTCGTGAAGCCGACCCCGAAGGCGTCGAAGCTGCTCGTCCCGAAGCGCTAGCCGAGACCGGCAGGCAGACTGGTCGGATGGGAACGGCCAGGGTGCTCGGTGCCGTCGCGCTCGCGGGTGCCGGCGCGCTCGCGTACGGCGTCGGCTACGAGCGCAACGCGTTCACCCTGCGCCGTATCGAGGTTCCGGTGCTGGCGAAGGGCGCGCCGGCGTTGCGGGTCCTTCATCTGTCGGACCTGCACATGCTGGATCGCCAGCACGCGAAGCAGGAGTGGATACGCGACCTCGGCCGGCTGCTGCCCGATCTGGTGGTGCTGACGGGAGACGTGCTCTCCGACGACGACGCGGGACCGTCCGTGCTGCGGGCGCTGGCGCCGCTGCTCGATCGCCCAGGGATCTTCGTGCCCGGTAACAACGACTACTACCAGCCCACGTTCAAGAACCCGGCCCGCTACTTCACCGGGAGTCGCCGGGAGCCGAGGGGCGCACCGATCGACTGGGCGCACTTCGCCGGCGAGCTGGTCTCCGCGGGATGGCAGGACCTGACGAACGTACGCGCCGACCTGAAGGTTTCCGGCCGGGTGATCGACGTGCGCGGGGTCGACGACCCGTACCTCGGACGTGACCGGCTCGAGGAGGTGAGGGGCCCGGCCGATCCGAAGGCCGACCTTCGCCTCGGGATCGCGCACGCGCCTCAGCCTCGGGTCATCGACGCCTATACCGCCGACGGGGTCGAGCTGCTGCTCGCCGGCCACACCCACGGCGGCCAGGTGTGCCTGCCCGGCTTCGGACCGCTGGTCACCAATTGCGGGATCGACCGCGCCCGCGCCCGGGGGCTCTCGCGTTACGGCGCCAGTGGCAACGAGGCCTGGCTGCACGTGTCAGCCGGACTCGGTACGTCGCCTTACGCGCCGATCCGCTTCGCCTGCCGTCCGGAAGCGAGCCTGCTGACGTTGACGGCGACCCGCTAAGCGCCGAGGGCTGCGAACGCCTGATCAACGATCGGCTGAAGCCGCCCGGTCTCCAGCCCTTCCCCTGGATAGCGCGCCCGGTAGAGCTGCGCCGAGGCCCGCAAAGCAGAGGCCGCCGCGCAGGCGCGCACCGTCGCCCGCAGGCGCTCGGGCTCGGAAGCGGCCGCTGGGACCACCCCGGCGCGTTCGAGCAGGACGTCGGCAATGCCTTGCTCCCAATCGGCCAGCAGCCGCAGCAGGATCAGCTCGATCGGGCCGACGGCGGCATGGATGGCGGCCAGTGGCGGCTCGCCGGCCGGCCGGCCACGCAGCGCTGTGAGCATCACCGGGAGCAGGTCTGACACCTCGGCGCGGAGCAGATCCTCCTTGCTCGAGTAATAGCGGAAGAACGTGCGTCGCGAGACGTCGGCGGCCTCGGTGATGTCCTCGATCGTCGTCTGCCGAAAGCCGCGTTCCGCGAAGAGCTGATGGGCCGCTTGCCGCAGAGCCTGACGCGTCTCGCTCTTCTTGCGATCCCGGCGACCGGGCTCCGCGTCGCCAGCTGCGTTACCAGCAGGTTTGTCGGGCATGTCAGGTCCTCGGGTCAGGCTCGTGCTAGGGGAACGTAGGAATAGGCACTGATGCAAACTGACACTATTGACACTATTGCGGCGCCTCCCCACAGTCGCGCGCGTAGCGATGCTGCGGAGGTCACTCGGTGAGCAAGGCCGCGCGCCGGTTCATCGCCGGGCTGGCCGTGGCGGCGGCCACGGTCGTGCTCGCCGCCGGATGCTCAGCGTCGAAGGGCTCGGGATCGTCGTCGAGTTTCGCTGTCGGGTCGACGGAGCACGCCATCTCGGTCGGCGGGGTCACGCGCACCTTCCTGCTGTACCGGCCGGCGAACCTGACCTCGCCCGCGCCGCTGGTCGTCATGATGCACGGCGGCTTCGGCACGGCCGCGCAGGCCGAGAAGAGCTACCACTGGGACGAGGAAGCGACCCGGGGCCACTTCCTCGTGGCCTACCCCGACGGCCTGAACCATGCGTGGAACACCGGGGGCGGATGCTGCGGCCAGCCCGGTCGCAGCAACGTCGACGACGTCGGTTTCATCACGAAGATGGTCGCCTCAATCGGGCAGCAGGTGCCGCTGGATGCCCATCGGATCTACGGCACCGGCATCTCCAACGGCGGGATCATGGCCTACACCCTCGGCTGCGAGACCAGCATCTTCGCGGCGATCGGACCCGATTCGGCGACCATGCTCGGGCCGTGCCCGTCCCCGAAACCGCTGTCGGTCATACACATTCATGGCACGGCGGATACGCGGATCCGCTACAACGGCGGGGTGGGAGCCGGGGTCGGGCGTATCAACGGCCCGGCGATACCCGCACTGAACGCCTCCTGGCGGCGCATCGACGGCTGTTCGGCGCCGCATGAGACGACCTCGGCGACGGTGACGACGTCGCTCGCCACGTGCCCGCTTGGGCGGGCGGTGGAGCTCGTCACGATTTCCGGCGCGGGGCACCAGTGGCCCGGCGCGGTATCGAAACCGGTAGCGCAGCGACTGCTCGGCACCGACCCGCCCTCGACGGCACTGAACGCCACGGACGTCATCTGGCGGTTCTTCGCGACCCATCCGAAGTAGTCGTCGCGAAGCAGCGCGCAGCGGGGCCGGTACGCCCTCGGCGGTCAGCAACGTCTGTGCTGGGAACCGCTAGACTCCCGGGGGGCCACGGGGTGTGGCGCAGCTTGGTAGCGCGCTTCGTTCGGGACGAAGAGGCCGCAGGTTCAAATCCTGTCACCCCGACCACCCCGACCACTGTGATGTCTCGGGACGCGAGGACTGGTCGCCATCACCACAGTCACCTTGCTGGAGGCCGGGTTCTCCGCTCGGTCCGTCGGCGATCTTGGGCGCGCACTGGGCTCAGCGCCGCCGGCGTCGATGCCAGTGGACTACCTCACCCCCGCCGCCGAGGACCGGACCGTGCAGGTGCAACGCCTCCTGGCCGAGCGCGGTCAGCACCGCGCCCCCTCCATCCCCGACCTGCTGATCTCCGCAGTGGCCGAGCTCAATCAGCGAACCGTCCTGCATCTCGACAAGGACTTCGACCTCATCGCCGACCTCACCGGCCAGCCAATGGAGCGCCTCCGCGTCGCGTGAGCACACCCTCGCCCACCTCACGTCAGCGGCATGACCGGGCGAGCGTCCCCGCCCCGACTACGGCATCTGCGGATGCTCCAGTGGGTACCTCCGCGAGCATCGACGACAAGCTCAACTTGTCCTGCGTCTAGGTCGATGGTGAGGTGAGTGTGCTGGGCGTGGTCCATGCGCGGTTGGGGGGCCTGGATGGCTGGTCGCCGCGCTCGGGTGAACCTTTCTTCGGCGCCGCGTCGCCCGTGGGCTGATCGGGCGCGGGAGATGTTGGCCGATCGCGCCACCGTCGCCGGGGTGCTTCCAGCGACGGCAGCGGTGGCCCTGCTCCTCGTGCTTCCCGCGGGCCACTGGTCGGCCCCGGAGCTCGCCGGCCTGGTGGGCGGGACAAGCATGGCTGCCTTCTTCGCCGTGGTGAACATGTGGTCAGCGCGGCGGCGGCAGCTTCCACCGTGGAGCCTGCACGTCGAGATCGGGATGGGCAACGTGATGGTGAGTGCGGTCGTGGCACTCACCGCGACCCAGCACATCAACATGGCCAACCTCTACCTGTTGACCGCGACCGTTGCCGGCCTGTTGTTCTCCGCGCGCGCCGCGCTCGCTCACATCGGGGTGGCTGGCGTCTGCTACGCGGCGGTGCTCGCCTTCGCGCCTGCGACCGTTGACTCACCGGTGATCGCGTGGCTGGCGGTCTTCGGCACCACCGCCGTGGTGGGCGCGGTCGTGATCGGGCTCGTGAGCGTGCTGCGCCACGCCGCCACCGCGGACCCGCTCACCGGATTGGCCAACCGGCGGGCCTGGGACGAGCGCCTCGACGAGGAGATGGAACGCTCACGACGGACCGGTACGGCGGTCTCGGTCGTACTGATCGACCTCGACCGGTTCAAGGACGTCAACGATCGCGACGGGCATGCGGCCGGGGACCACCTGCTCCAGACCATCGCCCGAGCCTGGCAGACGCAGGTGCGTGGCGGTGCGGACTTCCTCGCCCGCATCGGCGGTGACGAGTTCGCCGTGATCGCGTCCGGCTCGGACCAGATGGGGATCCGTCGCCTGATCAAACGCCTCGACGAGGCGGCACCGGCCGGGACGTCCTTCTCCGCCGGAGAGGCCACCTGGGACCGCACCGAGCGAGCCCCGGACCTACTCCGCCGAGCCGACCTAGCCATGTACGAGACGAAGCTCAAGCACCGGCGCCCCCTCCACTCCCACACCGCCTGACTGAACCGGGATCCGGTCGTGGCTCGGCCAGCACTCGGTCACCCGCAGCGACTCGTTCCACCACGCCCCGGCTGTCGCCGGCCCGACGACGGGGGAGGGGGAGCGTCTTACCGTCCCGCCTCCGTCTTGTGCAAGTCGGCGCCGTGGTCGCGGGGACCATGCCGTAGCACCCGCAGCCGAAGCGCTCAGCCAGAATGGCTTCGGCGCTGCTAGCCCCGGCGGGTGTCAGGAGCGCCGGCCCACCGGACTGTGTCACCCTTACCAGCAATGTCCAGCAGCGCGGCGCAACCGCCTACGCGACCGGGTCGACGGGTGGTCGCCGGCGTAGCGCTGCTCCTCGCGATGGTCGCCGGCTGCTCCTCGGCAGCGAAACCGGCTGCGGTGACCGCATCGCCCCGCCCGTCCCCGGCAGCAAGAGCGGAGCCGCCGCTGACGGTCCCGGTGTCCTTGCTGAGCGCGGCGCTGCATTGCCACGGGGCCCTGGCGAACGCCACGAAAGAACCGATCATGTTCGTGACCGGAACCTCTACGACCGGCGAGCAGGGCTACGCGTTCGGCAAGAGCGCCTTCGACCACTTCGGGCACCCGGTGTGCGACGTCAACTTCCCCGACGCCACCACGGCGGACATCCAGGTGTCGGTGCAGTACCTCGTCTACGGGATTCGCCAGGAGTTCCAGCGGTCCGGCCACCCGATCGCGCTCTACGGCATCAGCCAGGGTGGGCTGCTGGCCCGGTTCGCGCTGACGTACTGGCCGGACCTTCGCGCGAAGGTCACCGACGTCATCGCTGCCGCCGGCACCATGCACGGAACGACGCTCGTCAAGAAGTCCACGTGCTCCGCGAGCCATCCGTGCCCCCCGGCCGATTGGCAGCAGCGGGCCGGCTCGAACCTGCTGAACGCCCTGAACGCGCAGCCCCTCGAAGCCCCGGGACCGACCTCGTGGACGACCGTGCGTTCGGCCGACGACGACGTCGTCCAACCTCAGACCGGTCCCCACCCGACCTCGGCCCTGCGCGGGGCACGCAACATCCTGATCCAGGACGTCTGTCCGGGCAGGCGTGACAACCACCTCGCGACTTTCGTCGATTCGGTGACGTTCGCCGCCATCGCCGACGCCCTTTCCCATCCGGGTCCGGCCGACCCCGCGCGGTTCCCGAAGGACGTCTGCGCCCACCCGTACGCGCCGGGGCTCAGCATCGCAGGCACCAAGGTCTTGCTTGCCGGCGCGAATTCGTTGATCAACACCCAGGGGAAGGCCGCACCGACGGTGCCGGTCGAGCCGAAGGTGCTCAGCTACTTCCGCTAGCTCACATGATCATGGAGACGCACGGGGATTCGGCGGTACCCGTTGATGAAATTCGAGCGCAGCCGGATCGGTTCTCCCGCCAGCTCGATGACGTCGAACGTGGCCAGCAACTCCTCGAAGAAGACGCGGGCCTCCAAACGCGCCAGGTGAGCCCCGAGGCAGAAATGCTCGGCAAAACCGAATGAAAGGTGGCGGTTGGGGCTGCGGTGGATGTCGAAACGCTGCGGGTCGGTGAAGGCGGCCTCGTCGCGGTTGGCCGAGGTGTAGTACATCGCGACCTTCTGGCCCGCATCGATCGCGACGCCGCCCAACTCGGTGTCAGCAGTTGCCGTACGGCGCATGTAGTGCACCGGATTCGCCCAGCGCAGCATCTCCTCGACGGCGCCCGGGATGAGCGACGGATCGGCGCGCAGTTCGGCGAGCTGGTCGGGGTGCTGCAAGAGCGCAAGTAGTCCGGAAGACGTCAGCGTCTTGGTGGTGTCATTGCCGGCTCCGACGAGTTGCACGAAGAAGCTCGCGAAATCCAGGTCGGTCATGCGCCGGCCGTCGAACTCGTCTTCGAGAAGCACGCTCGTGAGGTCAGGGCGTGGCGGCTGGGTGCGGCGATCCGCGGCGAACTTCATGGCGTAGCCGGCGAGTTCGAGCATCGACCCGCGGTCGGCTTCGCCGGCGGAGACGTCCGGATCCTGGCTGGCCAGCATGCGCTCGGAGAGCTCATGGACGTATGGCCAGTCGTGTTGCGGCAGGCCCATGAGCTGTCCCATCACGCGTGTCGGCATCAGCGCGCTCACCTGGTGGACGAACTCGAGCTCCGGGCCGCTCTCGCGGGCCTGCGCCATGATGTCGCGGGCGATGACCCGGATCTGAGCTTCGAGCTCGCCGATGACGCGGGGTTTGAAACTCGGGACGAGCGGCTTGCGGTAGCCGGTATGGCGCGGGGGATCCATCACGACGAGCATGTCGCGCGACATCGCCAGTGACTCAGGGGTCGCGTCCTCGAGCGTGATGCCGCCCTCGCTGGCGGAGTACAGGTTCGGCTCGCGCGAGACGTGCAGCACGTCGTCGTAGCCGAGCACGGCGAAGAAGCCGGGCTGGCTGTCCATCGGCTGCCAGCTCACCGGCGACGTTCGGCGCAGCTCCGCCAGCAGTTCGTGCGGAGCACCGCCGGCAAAGAGCTCCGGATCAGCCAGGCTGACCCGCGCCGCCGCGCCCGTCTGAGGGCACCCATCGTCGAGTGGATCCATGCACGTTGTATAGACCTGGCGGCGTCATCGCGCTCACCGACCGGTCTTCGGTGGCTCAGGTCGCGCAGGCGATCACCAAGAATTTGAGGAAACGTACGGTTTTGGGTCCGCGGAGCGTCAGTTTCCCCAAATTTTCGGTGCCGGGATCCCGGCAGTACAGTGCCGCCATGTATGACCTGAGGATCAACGGCGGCACGATTGTCGACGGCACCGGCCGGCCGCGCTATGTCGGCGACGTGGCGATCTCCGGCGGTGTCATCGCCGCGATCGGCCCCGCGCTCGACGGCGAGGCGGCTGAGGTGATCGATGCGACGGGGATGATCGTTGCTCCTGGGTTCGTCGACATCCACACGCATTACGACGGTCAGGCCACCTGGGACCCGGTCCTGGAACCGTCCGCGTCCCACGGCGTGACGACGGTCGTGGCGGGCAATTGCGGGGTCGGTTTCGCCCCCGTCCGGCCGGGCCAGGAGTCCTGGCTCGTCGAACTCATGGAAGGCGTCGAGGACATCCCCGGCACCGCGCTGCACGAGGGGATCCAGTGGGAGTGGGAGACCTTCCCCGAGTACCTCGACGCGCTCGAGCCGCCGCGAGTACGCGATGGACATCGCCGCATTCCTGCCGCATGCCCCGCTGCGCGTCTACGTCATGGGCCAGCGCGGCGCCGACAACCAGAACGCCACGCCGGAGGACATCGCCGAGATGGCCCGCCACGTCCGGGAGGCGATTGCGGCTGGAGCTGTTGGGCTTTTCGACCTCGCGCTCGCTGAACCACAAGTCCCTCGACGGGGAGCTGGTGCCCGGCACGTTCGCGGCGGCCGACGAGCTGATCGGGCTCGCCCAAGCTGTGGTCGACGCCGGCGGCGGGCTGTTCGAAGTCGTACCGACCGGGGAGACCGGCGGCGACGCCGACCAGATCCTCGGCGAGGTCGCCTTGATGGGCAAGGTCTCGCAGGCGACCGGCCTTCCGCTGTCCTTCCTGCTGGTGCAGGCGCGTGACGCGCCCGACCTCTGGCGCCGCCAGCTCGAGCTGGTCGAGCAGGCGATCGCCGCCGGAGCCGAAACTCACCCCGCAGGTGGCCGCACGGCCCGGCGGGATGCTGCTGGGCCTGGCGAGCTACCACGGCCTGATGCGCCGCCCGACGTTTCGTGCCCTGGAAGACTCGCTCCCGCTCGATCAGCTGGCTGCCGAGCTGCGCAAGCCGGATGTGAAGGCGGCGATCCTCGCCGAGAGCGACCTGCCGCCCGATCCCAAGCGCCAGTTCGAGACACTCACCGACTCGACCCCGTACATGTTCGACCGCATCTTCGTGATGGGCGACCCGCCGGACTACGAGCCGACCGCAGAGCAGTCCATCGCCGGGATCGCCGCCGCGACCGGGAAGGATCCCTGGGAGGTGCTCTACGACGAGCTGGCCTCAGGCACGCTGCTGCTCGGCGCGTTTCTCAACTACGGCGAAGGTTCGCACGAGGCGCTGCGCGAGATGATCTCCCACCAGGACACGGTCATCGGCCTGTCCGACGGCGGCGCCCACGTGAAGATGATCTGCGACGCCTCCATGCCGACCTTCCTGCTCACGCACTGGGCCCGCGACCGATCCCGCGGCGAGACGCTCCCGCTGGAACTGGTGATCGCCAAGCAGGCCGCCGGTACCGCGGCGGCGGCGGGGCTGCACGACCGCGGCACCCTCGAACCTGGCAAGAAGGCCGACATCAACGTGATCGACCTCGATCGGCTCACGCTTCACGCGCCGCGATCGGTCGCCGATCTGCCCGCCGGGGGACGGCGGATCCTGCAGGACGCGAGTGGTTACGAAGCCACCATCGTCAGCGGGGTCGTCACCCGTCGCCGAGACCGCGACACCGGTGCTCGCCCGGGGCGGCTGGTGAGGGGCCCGCAGAGCGTCGCGCTGGCCTCCTGACGCTGGACTCGTGAGGGATTCCTGACCCGGCGTCCCTGTGAAGGGATGGCATGGGGGCTGCGAATCGTCCGGCGGGCTCACCCACCGTCCTGATCATTTCAGCCGGCCAGGTCTCGTTATTTCCTGCTTCGCGAAACTGATGCCCGCTGGGCGTCGTCCATGCGGCGTCTAGGGTGCCGGATTCTCGCCTTCACGGTCTCACGCCCGGTAGCGACGTTTTGCGGCTGCCCTGACCACAGCTTCTTCGCCCCAGTGATTGCCCCCATAAACGCTTCAGTCACGGCCTGAGCTTCCGATCGGTAAATGTGTCCGCTCAGCCGAGCGGCCTCATACATCGCTGGTCCACGGGGGCTCGGCCTGTCCCGAGAGGTTTCCGATGCGGAAGATCCTCGTCCGTTTCTTGATGGTCGCCGTCGCTTCCGCGATCGGTTTGGTTGCCACCTCATGTTCACCGCTCGGCACGACCGGACCCATGTCCGGCCCGTACGCGAAGACCATCTGGGGACCTGACGTCTCCAACTACCAGCACCCGTTTGGCGCTCCCATCAAATGGACCTCGGTCCGGGCCCAGGGTGCTCGCTTCGCGTTCGTCAAGATGAGCGAGAGCAACTCCTACGTGAACCCCTACGCCCGTAGCGACATCCAGGGCGCCCTGGCTGCCGGTCTTTACGTCGGTATCTACCACTTCGCCCGTCCGCGCCTTCCGCTGTCCACGGCGGTGTCGGACGCGAAGCTGTTCGCCTCCCAGATCGGCAACGTCCGGGTCGCCGGCTACCTGCCGCCGGTGCTGGACATCGAGACAACCGGTGGCCTCTCGGCAGCCCACGTCACGGCCTGGACCCGCAGCTTCCTGACCACGCTGCAGACCGCCACGGGACGGCCGCCGATGATCTACAGCGGCTCCTGGTTCTGGCGCGGCTACATGGGCAATCCGAAGGGCTTCTCGCAGTACCCGGTATGGATCGCCGACTACGCGCCGTCGCACATCGGCCCGACCCTGTTCGGTGACTTCGGCTACTCGTCGTTCTGGCAGTACAGCGACAGCGCCAAGGTGTCCGGTATCGCGGATGCGGTGGACTCGAGCTGGTTCCACGGTTCATTGACCCAGCTCAGCCAGCTGGCGTACGTGCCGACCACGTCGAGCACGTCAAGCACGTCAACGGCTCAGGCTCATCCGCTGCTGCAGCAGACCCTGACCCAGCAGGCGAGCCCAGGCTCGACGGCGAGCTCCAGCGGAACCACCGGCGCGAAGATGGCGCAGAACCCGGCGACGGTCGGCGCCGCGCACTGAACCCAGGAGGCATGTCAGGCGGCCCGGCGGTCGCCTGACATGCTCCCGTTATGACCGCAGGCCTGCCGGTGCTCGACGAACTCGGCTTCTACACGCTGGCCGGCTCACCTGACTCAGCGCGCGAGCTCATCGCCGAGGTCCGCGAAGGCGAGCGGCTCGGCTTCGGGAGCGTCTTCATCTCCGAGCGCTACAACCGCAAGGAGATCGCCACCCTCTCGGGGGCGGCCGGCGCGGTGAGCGAACGCATCACCATCACCACCGCCGCGACCAACCACAACACGCGCCATCCCATGGTCACGGCAGCTATCGCGCGCACCATGCAGAGCCTGACCGGCGGGCGTTTCGTGCTCGGGCTCGGCCGGGGCATCGCGGTGATGCAGGACGCCTACGGCATGTCCCGCATCACGACCGCGCAGCTGGAGGACTTTGCTGGTCTGATGCGCCGGCTCTTCCGCGGCGAGGTGATCATCGGTCACGACGGTCCGGCCGGGAAGTTCCCCGTGCTGCACCTCGATTCCGCGCTGGACGAGTACCTGCCCATGGGCCTGGTCGCGTTCGGCAAGAACACCCTGGAGCTCGCCGGGCGCTGCTTCGACGAGGTCGTGCTGCATACCTACTTCACCGACGAGACGACCGCCCGGTGCGTCAAGACGGTGAAGGAGGCGGCGGAGCGGGCCGGCCGCGACCCCGCCTCGGTGCGAGTCTGGTCCTGCTTCGCGACCATCGGTGACCACATCGCGCCGGACAAACGCCTGATGAAGTCAGTCGGCCGGCTCGGCACCTACCTGCAGGGCTACGGCGACCTGCTGGTGCGCACGAACGGCTGGGACCACGCTGTGCTCGACCGGTTCCTCGCCGACGACGTGGTCAAGGGCGTTCGGGGCCTGGACGTGGTCGGGACCACCGCGCAGCTCGAGCATGTGGCCACGCTGATCCCTGACGAGTGGCTGGCACCAAGCGCGACCGGGACCCCGGAGCAGTGTGTGAAGGCCATCCGTGGGCAGCTCGGCCTCGGCTGCGACGGCGTCATCCTGCACGGTGCGAGCCCGGCCGAGCTGGAGCCGATCGTCGCCGCCTACCGCGCCGGATAGCGGCGCCGGAGCTCACAGGCGGTAGCGCGAGACGAAGTTCCACAGGTCAGCGTTGCCGTTGAGGTTCCAGGCGCCGTCGTGCAGCCGCGGCCAGGAATGCGAGCCGAAGCCGAACACGGCCACCGAGACCTTCAGCGGTGAGAAGCGCGCCGCTTCGGTGGACGAATCGGGGAAGGAGCACAGGCACCAGTCAGGTTTGACGCCGAGGTACGTCGACCCGGGTGGCTTGCCGCCGAGGTAGGGCACCACGGGATCGTTGGCGTCGTGCAGATGACGCCACACAGGTCTGCCGCACGTCGTCCCGAGGTAGGGGCCGTCGACGCTGCCCGCCGCGGCGAACACGGTCGGCGCGTCACAGATGGCCCGCAGCGCCATCATGCCGCCGTTGGACATGCCGATCACGTAGACCCGGTGGAGGTCGATCTTCGTGCGTGCAGCGACGGCGGAGACCACGTGCCGCAGGTACGTGACGTCGTCGGCGGTACTGCCCCCGCAGCAGTAGCCGGCGTCCCACGCTCGTAGCGAGCTGGTGGTCTCGCGCGTGTTCAGGCCTTCGACGAGGCCGCTCGCGAGCCGGGCGCGCTGCAGGTCGAGGGTGCTGGCGGGGAACTGGGTCGAGCCGGCGCTGGTCGTCGGGGTCGGGGTCGGCGTCGGGGTCGGGGTGGGGGTCGCGGACGGTTCCTGGGTCGGGGTGGGGGTCGCGGACGGTTCCTGGGTCGGGGTGGGGGTCGCGGACGGTTCCGGGGTCGGTACGTGCCGCGCGACGTGCGCGTCCGGGTACGCGACGACGAACCCGTGGGCGTCGGCGTAGGCATCCAGCCCGGTGTCCTTCTCGAACGCGCTTCCGCTGGAGCCGAGCCCGTGCAACGCGACGACGAGCGGGCGGGCGGCCCGCGAGGGGCTGTAGTGCACCGACACGTGCAAGCCGTCGACGACGAGGGCCGACTCGATGGGTTTGGCCGGCGCGCAGCCGACCGCGGTCGCGGCGATGAGCAGTGTCAGCAGCGCCAGCACGGCGCCAACCCGCCGTATGCCCATTGAGAGGTTTTCGGCTCTCTCGCTCGGCCACCTGAGGCGATGTGGCCCTCATTTCCGGGGCTCTGCCATGCGCGGACCACGACCGGCGTGCGCACGCCCGTGCGCACGCGTGAATCCCACCCGTGGCTGGACTTCTCCGTTACGTTGATGCTCCTTGGACGGGGGTCACGCATGAAGGTCGGGAGATCGGTCGCGGGTATCGGCGGCCTGGGAAGCCTGGGAGGGACGGTGTCCACGGCCCTTTCTGCGGGAGTGCGCCACTTCTCGCCGGCGCCGCGAGAGGCGGATGTGCCGTCCGGGCGGATGATTTCGCTGCCGGGCCGCGGTTCGACGTTCGTCAGCACCGCCGGGGAGCTGGACGGTGATCGCCCGCCCCTGCTGCTGCTTCATGCGCTGGCGTGCACGGCGGGCCTCACCTGGTTCACGGCGTTCCCGCGCCTCGCGCAGGACCATCCCGTCGCGATGTTCGATCAGCGCTGGCACGGGCGAGGCATCCGGGCGGGGCGGCGCTTGCGCATCGAGGACCTCGCCGATGACGCCGTCGCCGTGGCGGACGCGCTCGGCATCGAACGCTTCGTTCCGGTGGGCTACAGCCTGGGCGGCGCCGTCGCCCAGCTGGTGTGGAAGCGCCATCCGGATCGGGTGAGCGGGATGGTGCTCGCCGCGACCTCGCGAAGCTTCCGGGGCTCGAGTGTGGAGTCGACGTTCTTCAAGGTGCTGCCGCCGCTCCTGTCACCGCTGGTCCTCACGTCCCCGCCGACGTTGCATGCCGCCGCCCTCGACGCCGGGCTGCTCGGGGCGTTCGAGGGAGGCCGCCTCGAGGGGGCTGACCTTCGCCGGTGGGCGCTGAACGAGCTGCGGATGACGAGCCGCAAGACCACCATGAACGCGCTCAGTGCCCTGGGGTCCTTCGACAGCGCGGGCTGGGTGGGTGGGGTCGACGTCCCCACGTCCGTCGTCATCACCTTGCGCGACAAGGCGATTCCCACAGGCCGGCAGCGCGCGCTCGCGGAAGCGATCCCGGGCGCTCACGTCTTCGAGGTGGACGGCGGCCACGCGTCACTGGTCACGCACGCCGACGAGATCTCGGCGGCCCTGCTCGACGCGTGCGACGCGGTGACGGCCGGCGCCCTGCCCGCGTCGTTCCCGGTGGGTTGAGGGGCACGTGGAGATCTGGTTCAACCCGTCCTGCTCGAAGTGCCGCATCGCGAGTCAGGAGCTGGCTGACGCCGGGCTCGAGGTACCGCAGCGGCGCTACCTCGACGACGTGCCGACCGCCGCCGAACTGTCGGACGTGCTGGACCGGCTCGGCATGCAGCCCTGGGAGATCACCCGGCTCGGCGAGGCCGTCGCCAAGGAGCTCGGCATGAGCTCGTGGCCGCGCGAGCCCCATGAGCGCGACCGCTGGGTCGCCGCCATGGTCGCCCACCCCAAGCTGATCCAGCGCCCGATCGTGTTGCTGGACGACGGGCGCGCGGTGGTGGCCCGTTCGCCCGAAGCCATCCAGGACGTCATCCGGTCTGCGAGCGGTTGAGCCCGCGGCCGGGGTCGGGAACCGAGATCAGCCGTCGTAGTTGTAGAAGAAGCTCTTTTCCTCGTAACGGTCCTTGATCCGCCAGCCGTTCGCCGTGCGTACGAACGTGTCCCGGTACCAGAGGCCGCAGATGAAGACATGCGGCGGGTTGCCCTCACCCTTGTCGATCACCATCGGGTTGTGGCAGATGGTCTTGCCGCGAGCCAGGTCCGGGCCCTCGAAGTCCAGCTTCGTCGTCGCCACCATGTGCTGGAAGCTGGAGAACATCGGCATCGCCTTGATCAGGAATTCCTTGGTCTCGGCGAGATTGCCGGTGCTGCCGCCCATTTCCGTGTAGTCGATGTGCGCGTCCTCGGTGAAGACGTCGTCAAGCGCGTCCCAGTTGCGACTGTCGATCGCATGGCTGTAGTCGGTCAGTAGGTCCTGGATCTCCATGCGGTCGGAGATCTCCTGTAGCGACAACGTCATCGGCGCATCCTCCTTGCTGAGGTTCGGGAAGGCAATCCTGGCAGGATCGTCCCTGTGACTCGCTTGCAGCCCGAAGAATCGGTGCCGCCCCAGTGGGAACTGTGGGAACAGCGCTTCCGGGCCGCCCGCGTGAGCCTGCCGGACTGGGCGTGGGACGCCCCGGACCGGGGTGTGGCGCTCAGCAACGCCGGCGGCACATTCGAGATCTACGCGTTCGACGCGGCGGCCGCCCGCGCCGACGATTCCCCCGGTGCGGGCCTGCGGCAGGTCACCGACCGGCCGCAGGGAACCCTGCACGCCACGATCACCCCGGACGGCCGTGACATCTGGTGGTTCGCCGACACCGACGGCGACGAGTTCGGGGTCTGGAACATTCAGCCCTGGGACGGTAGCGGCGATCCGCGTCCTGCCGCGGCAGCGCTGAAGCCCGGGTGGCCGGCGGGACTCGCGATCGCCCGCGACGGCACCGCGTACGTCGGGCGCAGCGACGACGACGGCACCGAGATCTGGCGCGTCCCGACCTCGGGGGAACCGTCGCGCATCTACTCCCACGAGCAGGACGCGAGCGTCGGTGACGTCTCTGATGACGGCCGGCTGATCTCGATCAGCCACTCCGAGCACGGCGACAACCGCCATCCCGCGCTGCGGGTGGTCAGGCCGGACGGCACCGCAGTCGCCGACCTCTGGGACGGGGCGGGCAAGGGCCTCGATTCGATGGGCTTCGCGCCGGACCGGCCCCTGCTGCTGGTCGGGCACGAGCGCCGCGGACGTCCGGAGTTGCTCGTCTGGGACCTTGGCGGCGACACCGACGGCCCGGGCGGCGAGCACCCCGTGACCGAACTCGCCATCGATCTCACCGGCGAGCTGAACGCCTCCTGGTACGTCGAAGGCGACGCGCTGCTCCTCGAACGCGGTGAGCGGGCTCGGTCGGAACTGTTCCGCGTCGAGATGGCAGGGCTGGAACCCGCGGGCCGGCCGCCGTTCACGCCGGTGATCAAACCCATCGCCACCCCACCCGGCGTGGTGGCCGCTGCGACCACCCGGCCCGGCGCCGATGTCTGGCTCTCGTGGACATCAGGGGCCAACCCACCGCGCATCCGCGATCTGGCCGACCGCGTCGTCGTCCGGGCACCCGGACCCCCGCCCCCGGCCGGAGCGCCCTTCCGCGACGTGACCGTCCCGACCCCGGCGGGTCCGGTGCACGCGCTGCTCGCCGCGCCGTCCGGTCCCGGTCCGCATCCGGCGGTCTTCGACATTCACGGCGGACCCAATGCTCAGGACGAGGACGCCTTCGACGCCCGCTCGTCCGCCTTCGTCGACGCCGGCTACGCGGTGGTGCTCGTCAACTACCGGGGCTCGACCGGCTACGGCAGCAGCTGGCGCGACGCGAACGAGGACGACGTCGGGCACACCGAGTTGGCCGACATAGCGGCGGTGCGTGCTGCGCTCGTCGCCGACGGCACGCTGGATCCCGGGCGCACGGCGGTGACGGGAGGCTCGTGGGGCGGGTACCTCGCGCTGCTCGCCGCGGGCACCCAGCCCGATCTGTGGGCCGCCGTCATCGGCATCGTCCCCGTCGCCGATTACGTCGCCGAGTACGAGGACGAGATGGAGCCGCTACGCGCCTTCGACCGGGCGCTGCTCGGGGGCAGCCCCGACGAGGTGCCGGAGAAGTACCACCGGGCGTCGCCCCTCACCTACGCCGCTGCCGTGAAGGCTCCGCTGCTGGTCATGGCCGGTTTGAACGATCCCCGCTGCCCGATCCGGCAGGTGGAGAACTACCTGCATCGGCTGGAGGAGCTGGGTACGCCGTACGAGCTGTACACCTACGAAGCGGGGCATGGCGCGCTCGTCACGCAGGAGCGGATTCACCAGATGAAATTGGAGCTCGGCCATCTCGCACGTCATGTACCCAGCGCGCCGCGAGCCGTGTAACGTTTTATTTGGCCGCTGTCGCTGGGCGGCGCTCGCGCACATCCAGTGACACTGACGGTGAGCTCCTTCGCCCGAGCCGCCTGACGTAAGGCCCGGGGCGCTCAACACGTGGGCCTCGCGCATCAGTTCAGGGAGAGTTCGTGGCACAGGGCACCGTCAAATGGTTCAACGCCGACAAGGGCTTCGGCTTCATCTCCGTCGATGGTGGCGGGGCTGACGTCTTCGTCCACTGGAAGGCCATCCAGGCCGATGGCTTCAAGAGCCTCGACGAGGGCCAGCGTGTGGAGTTCGAGATCGGCCAGACCCCCAAGGGGCCGCAGGCCGAGGTCGTTCGCCCAATCTGACCTCGTCGGTTAACTGACACACCGATAGCGGCGCGTAGCTGTTCCTGCCGGAACAGGTGCGCGCCGCTTCGGCGTTGTTTCGGGCATGTGGTTCACCTCGCGTACCAAGCTTGAATTGCCTACCGCTGAGGCGGCGCTGCCCGGCCGTTCCAGCCGGCTGCCCGTTCCCGCTCGCCATTTCGTGCTGGGCACCCTGCTCGACGCTCCGGCTCCGGCGGGGTTCGACGAGGTGATCCTCGGGCTCGGCTGCTTCTGGGGAGCCGAGCGCATGTTCTGGAAGCTGGACGGTGTCCACTCCACCGAGGTCGGCTACGCCGGCGGCATCACCCCGAACCCGACCTACGAAGAGGTCTGCAGCGGACGTACCGCCCACACCGAGGCCGTGCGCGTCGTCTTCGACCCGTCCAAGATCACGCTCGGCACGATCCTGCGGGTGTTCTGGGAGGGGCACGACCCGACGCAGGGCATGCGCCAGGGCAACGACGTCGGCACCCAGTACCGGTCGGCGATCTACACCAACAGCGCCGAGCAGCTCGCCGCGGCCACATCGACGCGTGACGCGTACGCCGCGACCCTGGAGGCCGCCGGATTCGGGCCCATCACCACCGAGATCGCGCCCGTCGGCGAGTTCTATCCGGCCGAGGACTACCACCAGCAGTACCTGGCCAAGGTGCCGAACGGCTATTGCGGCATCGGCGGTACGGGCGTGAGCTGCCCGGCCGGCGTCGCGGCCTTCGAGGGCTGACCTTGATCAACGCTCCCATGATCATGGTTTGGGGCCGCTCAATTGCCGAATTCCATGATCATGGGAGCGTTGATGTTGATCGGTGTGTCGTACGGAGCGGCGGTTGCTGCGCGCCAACGCAATCTGACGGCCTGTCAGGCTCCCCGGCCGTTGGCGTTGTAGCCTGCCCAAATGGCGCCGGAATCGCGGGCGCCCTGGGGAGGCCTCGCGTGAAGACACCCGGTATCGACCTGACCGACCTCGACGCTTTCCAGCGCGGTGAGCATCACGAGATGTTCCGCCGACTGCGCGCTGAAGAGCCCGTTGCGTGGCACGACCTCCCCGACGGGAAGGGCTTCTGGAACGTCGTCACCCACCCCGACGTCACGCTGGTCAACCGGGACTCGGCGCTGTTCTCCTCCGAGAAGGAGAACGTCGTCGGGTTCTACAACCCGGACGAGCTGCCCGAGCAAGGCGGCGATCTCCGCGGCGTCATGCTGCTGGTCACCGACCCTCCGAAGCACACCCGTTACCGCAAGCTGGTCAACAAAGGCTTCACCCCGCGGATGATCGGTCTGCTGGAGCAGTACCTCTCGCACCGCACCACCCGGATCATCGACGAGGTCATCGAGGGCGGGTCCTGCGACTTCGTCACCGACCTGGCCGCCGAGCTTCCGCTGCAGGCGATCGCCGAGATCATGGGCGTGCCGCAGGAAGACCGCAAGCTGCTCTTCGAGTGGTCCAACCGCATGATCGGGATCGACGACCCCGAGTACGGCGGCACCGAAGACAACATGACGGCGATGACCGAGCTCTACATGTATGTCAACGAGCTCGCCAAGCAGCGCAAGGTCGACCCGCGCGACGACATCGTCACCAAGCTCATCAACTCCGAGATCGACGGCGACAAGCTGTCCGACGCCGAGTTCGAGTTCTTCATGCTGCTGCTGACCGTGGCAGGCAACGAGACCACGCGTAACACCACCAGCTGGGGCATGCACGCGCTGATGCAGCACCCCGACCAGTACCAGATGCTGGTCGAGAACCCGGAGCTGCTCAACGGCGCGGTCGAGGAGGTGCTGCGCTGGGCCTCGCCGGTGCTGCACTTCCGGCGCACGGCCATGGCTGACACCGTCATCAACGGTCAGGAGATCGCCAAGGACGACAAGGTCGTCATGTGGTACATCTCCGCCAACCGTGACGAGAACGTCTTCGAAGACCCGTTCCGCTTCGACATCACGCGCACCCCGAACGAGCATGTCGCCTTCGGCGGCGGGGGCACGCACTTCTGCCTCGGCGCCAACCTCGCCCGCGCGGAGCTACGGATCCTGTTCGCCGAGGTGCTCGAGCGCATCCCCGACATGAAGATGACCGCCGAGCCCGACATCCTGCGCTCGAACTTCATCGGCGGCGTCAAGCACATGCCGGTCGCGTTCACGCCGGGCAAGCGCCGGATAGCTGCGGAGCTCTCTGCCAGCGCCTGACGCTTACCGCCCCCGGGCGACCAGTTCGGCAATCTGCAGCGTGTTGAGCGCCGCACCCTTGCGCAGGTTGTCGCCGCAGACGAAGAGCTCGAGCACGTGCGGGTCGTCCAGCCCCTGCCGGATGCGCCCGACGTAGGTCGGGTCGGTTCCGACGACATCGGCCGGCGTGGGGTACTGGCCGAGTTCCAGGTCGTCGATGACCTCGACGCCAGGCGCCGCGGCGAGCAGCGCCCGGGCGGCCCGGGCGGTCACCTCGCGTTCGAAGGTGGCGTGCACGGCGAGCGAGTGCGTGGTCATCACCGGCACGCGCACGCAGGTAGCCGCGACGCGCAGATCCGGCAGCCCGAGGATCTTGCGTGACTCGTTACGGACCTTCAGCTCCTCGCTGGTCCACCCATCCGCCTTCGGCGAGCCGGCGACCGGGATGACGTTCAGGGCGAGCGGTGCCGGGAAGGCGCCGAGCTCGCCGACGGCCTTGCGGACGTCGCCGGCCACGCTGCCGAGGCCCTGCCCGGCGACGGCGACCAGCTGCGCCTCGAGGGTGTCGATCCCGGCCTGACCGGCACCGGACGCGGCCTGGTAGCTCGCGACGACGAGCTCGGTGAGCCCGTACTCGCGGTGCAGCGCACCCATCGCGACGATCATCGACAACGTCGTGCAATTGGGGTTGGCGATGATCCCGCGCGGACGCACGAACGCGTCGTCGGGATTCACCTCGGGCACGACCAGGGGCACGTCAGGGTCCATACGGAACGCGCCGGAGTTGTCGACCGCGACCGCGCCCCGCGCCGCGGCGATCGGCGCCCACTCGGCGGAGATCTCGTCGGGGACGTCGAAGACGGCGAAGTCGACCCCGTCGAACACCTCGGGGGCGAGCGCGAGCGTCTCGACCTCGACTCCGCGGACCGGGAGCATCCGTCCGGCGCTGCGGGCCGACGCGATGAGCCGGATCTCACCCCAGACGTCGTCGCGTTCGGTGATCAGTTCGCGCATCACCGTGCCGACGGCACCGGTGGCGCCGACGACGGCGAGGGTCGGCTTGCGGCCCGCCGGGCTTGTCGGGCTCATCGGCCGCTACCTCCGTAGACGACGGCCTCCTCGCCGCTGCCGAGCTCGAAGGCGTCGTGCACCGCGCGGACGGCCGCATCGAGCTCGGTGTCGCGGCAGACGACGCTGATCCGGATCTCGGACGTCGAGATGATCTCGATGTTGACTCCGGCCTCGCCGAGCGCGCCGAAGAAGCGCGCGCTGACCCCGGGGTGGCTCTTCATCCCGGCGCCGATCAGCGACACCTTGCCGATGTGCTCGTCGAACAGCGTCTTCTCGAATCCGATCTCGTCCTTGACCCGCGCCAGCGCGGCGACGGCCACGGGGGCATCGGCCTTCGGCGCGGTGAAGGTGATGTCGGTACGTCCGGTGGTCGCGTGGGCGGTGACCTGCACGACCATGTCGATGTTGACCCCGGCCTCGGCGACCGTGCGGAAGACGGCAGCGGCCAGGCCCGGCTTGTCGGGGCATCCGACGACGGTCACCTTCGCCTCGCTGCGATCGTGTGCCACGCCGCGGATGATTGCCTGCTCCACGTCCTTGCCTTCCTGCTCATTCGAGACGATCGTGCCGGGCTTGCCGGAGAACGAGGAGCGCACGTGAATCGGCACCTCGTACCGGCGGGCGTACTCGACGCACCGCAGCATCAACACCTTGGCCCCGCTCGCGGCCATCTCGAGCATTTCCTCGTAGCTGAGGGTCTTCAGCTGCTTGGCGTTGGGCACGATCCGCGGGTCGGCCGAGAAGACCCCGTCGACGTCGGTGTAGATCTCGCAGACGCTCGCCTCGAGCGCTGCCGCCAGCGCGACTGCGGTCGTATCCGAGCCGCCCCGCCCGAGCGTGGTGATGTCCTTGGTGTCCTGGCTGACGCCCTGGAAGCCGGCGACGATGGCGATCGCGCCGTCGTCGAGCGCCGCCCGGATGCGGCCCGGGGTGACGTCGATGATCCGCGCCCGGCCGTGCACCGAGTCGGTGATGACCCCGGCCTGCGAGCCGGTGAAGGACCGCGCCTCGGCGCCCAGATTCGCGATGGCCATGGCGAGCAGCGCCATGCTGATGCGTTCACCGGACGTCAGGAGCATGTCGAGCTCGCGCGGCGGCGGCACCGGGCTGATCTGCCGCGCGAGGTCGAGCAACTCGTCGGTGGTATCGCCCATCGCCGAGACGACGACGACCACGTCGTTGCCGCCGCGCTTGGTGGCGACGATGCGTTCGGCGACGCGCTTCACCCGTTCCGCGTCCTGCACGGACGAGCCGCCGTACTTCTGAACGATGAGCGCCACGCCATCCAGAGTATCGGCGGTGACCAGCCCGAACCTCTGGTTAAACGGCGGGCCGGAAGGGTCAGCCCCGGTTCAGCAGGGCGACGGCGAGGGTCGCCAGCCCGACCCCCGCAAGCACCTCGTGGGGGATCCGATGCGGCGACTCGCGCTGCAGCCACTTGTGAAACTCGTCGAAACGCGCAGGCCAGGGGCTGCGGCCGGCGAAATGTTCGCCGATCTTGTCGGTATCGGGCAGGCACGCGCCGAACATTCCGGCCAGCACCCCGGGCCGCCGCTCCTTGCTGGCGAGCGCGGTGCAGGCGGCCATCATGCCGAGACCGAGAATCCCGTCACGTCGCGCGGCGGTGATCGGGAAGTAGCCCACCACACCCCAGTGCGGCATGTTGTCCATCGCCAGGTGGCTCGCGAATCCCGCGACCGCGGCGCGGCCGGGTGGCAGCTGCGACCCGATGGCTGCGCCGGCGAGCACGTGGTTGGTGATGAACATTGCGAGCCTCCAGGTCACTCTCTGTAGCTCAGCTACAGTACCTACCTGAGCTGCAGGTCTGTTTGAAGTCGGGCGCTGACCTGGGGGTTTGCAGCCGTCGAAGGGCACCGCTCACGGAGCGCGATCACGGCCTCGGCAGGCCATTCGCCGGCCACCGGCCTGCGCGCTCCATCCCCGCTCGCCGGGAGTGCGCTTGCGGCTGTCCTCGGTGGCCCGGCGGGATCAGGCGACGTCGAATACCGAGCGCAAGGCACCAACCGGCCGGGCCTCGGGGTAGGCGGCGGCGAACTCGTCGCGATGGGCCGGGTCGTCCAGCCGGGCGAGGTCCAGGCGGAGGTCCGAATCTCGACGAGCCAGGTCGTCGTTGACCGTGTCCGCCACGTCCTGCAGGGACAGCAGATCGGCCTCGCGTGCCGCTCGCTCGGCGGCGCTCGCGTAGACATCCGCCTTCCACAGCACGCTCACGCGGAACGACTCGAGGGGTGCGCGCAACACGAGCTCGTCGTGGTCGACCACTGCCCAGTCGCCCGTGCCGTCGTGCAGCGGTGCGAGCGAGGCGGTGGGGCTAATGCGGGGCGTCCCCCGGCCGAACGGGCCGACGGGGCCGACCTGATGGAACATCCCATGGTTGTCGCCGATCAGGGCCGTGTTCGTCATGGCACCGGCGTGCTGTTCCGGCGGCTGATCCGGGCCGTGCGGCCAGTAGTACAGCCCGCCACCATCGACGTCGTTCATCCACCAGATCGCCGTGGCCTGCAGGATCTCGTATCGCTCGAACAGCCCGGACCACAGCATCCTGCGCAGCAGCCACATGGGCGTGTTGGTGCGGTCCCGGCCATGGAAGCGGGGGTTGTCGGTGTGGGCGGGGCCGCCGTCCGCGAGCGAGGTCATGAGGTTCACGTAGACGCTCTGCGGCTCCACCACCTCGGCGCCGTAGAACGCCTTGGCCGCCTCGACGTAGCCGGCGTGGTGGAGGAACAGCTCGGAGCCCTCGGCGCGGTACGTGTCATGGACCCAGTCCTCCTGGAACCACATCGGCCGGGTGCGTGCGTGGGGATCGGCGCCGGGGTTGTACCAGCCGCCGAGCGGCCCGTAGGGCGCTTCCGACTCCAGCAGCCGCACAACATCGGCCAAGTCGTCGATCACGCCGGTCATGAGCACCGGCGGCTTCGAGTACCGAATTCCCATGCTTGCTCCCGCCGTGACGACGACAAGCTACCAGCGCCCTTGAGCGGTGTCCCGCTCGGAGGGGTTCGAACCCCCAACCTTGGGTCCGTAGTCGCAAGACAAGCGTTCGTCTGACGCAAGAAACCAGGTCGGCTCGACAGCTTCGGTCCCATAGCGGGTCGGAGCATCGCTTTGGGGTTGGCGCCGCCACTTCCCACCGTGCTGCGATCCCGATCTCATCGCAATCCCGTGCCGGCCACATGCAGATGCAGGTGGCCGCCGAAATGAGGGCGGGCGCCCCGCGTGGGACACCGCTACTCCCGAGGCCGAGTCGTCAGACTGCGCGGGTGGCCCATGGGCATTCGCACGGCGGTGAGGTGAGCTGGCGGCCCGCCCGGCGGATCCGGATCGCGCTGCTGGCGGCGCTCGCGCCGTTCGTGATCGCGACGGTGGCCGGGTTGGTGGTGCTGTGGCCGTCGCATCACCACCAGCCGGTGCCGTTGCAGTATCAGACCTACGGCTCGGGCAAGTCGGTGTATGAGAAGGGGAAGGTCAACTCGGTCAGCAGCCGCACCTGCGGCGGCACGGCCAGCGCTGTTAACAAACCGTCGATCTGCACTACCTCATATGTACGGCTGACCAGCGGTCCCGATAAGGGGAAGCTCATCAGCATCGACGACGGAGGCGCGGGAGGCGTCAACCTGCGTCCCGGTGACAGCATCCGCGTGGTGCGCGGGCCGGTGATCAACCCTTCGACGGGTGCGCGCGTGTACGAATTCGACGACTACATCCGTGACACCCCGATGATCCTGCTCGCGGCGTTCTTCGCGGTCGTGCTCGTCGCCGTGGCGCGCTGGCGCGGCATCACCGCGCTCGCCGGGCTCGCGGTTGCCTACCTGGTCCTCGTCTACTTCCTGCTCCCCGCCCTGCTCGACGGCCGATCACCGGTGGAGTCGGCGCTCGTCGCCGGCGCGGCCATCCTGCTGGTCGTGCTGTACGTCGCGCACGGGTTCTCGATGCGCACGACGACGGCGCTGCTCGGCACGTTGATCGCGCTGGCGTTCACCGCCGGATTCGCCGCCATCGCCACCAGCGCGGCGCGGCTGACCGGCCGGTCCAACGAGATCTACGGCGAGTTGCAGGGCGCGGGCGTGAAGATCTCCATCTCCGGGCTGATCCTCTGCGGGCTGATCGTGGGTGCGCTCGGCGTCATCAACGACATCACTGTCACGCAGGCGTCCTCGGTGTGGGAGCTGTCGGCGGCCGATCCCCACGCGTCGTGGCGCGGGCTGTTCACCAGCGGCATGCGGATCGGACGCGACCACATCGCCTCGGTCGTCTACACCCTGGTGTTCGCCTACACCGGCGCAGCGCTGCCGATCCTGCTGCTGTTCAGCATCTCCGGGCGCAACCTGCACGACCTGATCACCGGGGATGAGATCGCCGGCGAGATCGTGCGCGACCTCGTCGGCGGCGCCGGGCTGGTGCTGGCGGTCCCGTTCACCACCTTGATCGCGGCCATCGTTGCTGCCCGCCCGCGCGCGGACGCCGAGGCCGTCCCGGTCGCGACCATTCACGACCCCGACCATCACGCCCCTGCAGCGCCGGCGCAGGATTCGCATCCGGGTCTCGACGATCTCGAGGCTCGCATCGCACGATCGAGCCTTCTCCCCAGGCCGACCCCGGATCCGGGCCGGCCGCCGCCCGAAGGAGGTGAGCCGTGACGATTCGGGTGACGCGCCTGCGGCGCCAGTACTACCGCGAGCCGCTGCTGGTAGTTCTGGACGGGCGGCCAGTCGGGCAGCTCGTCCCGGGCGCCTCGGGGGATATCCAGGGAAACGGCCGAGCCCAGCAGCTCATCGTCAAGTGCGCTGGCTTCGTCGACAGCACGCCACTTTCCGTGACCGACCCCGGGTCAAAGCTTCTGCTCGGGGTACTCGTCACCTACACCAAGCAGCGCAAGCTCTTTTCCCATGGCACGAAAACTCTCAGCGCGCAGGTGATGGGTCCACCGATCAGCCGCCCATTGGATGATCCGGCCTAACAGCCGAACAGCGCAGGCAAAGGTCGGCTACGTGGCCGATCAGAGGGTCCCCGCGGCGCCCGACACTTGTTGATGACGGCGTTGCCGAGACGACCTGCGGGTCTGCAAAGAAACGGTGAGGGGTCGCGGATGAACACGCCGGGACGCTCCGTGAGTGGCTGGTGGGACAGCCGCAACAATGCCCTTTACCTGGAGAGGCTGGTCCATGCCAGCAGTTTCGGCGAGCCCGCCGAGCCCGCGCCCGAGGCCCCGGCGGCCCCTGCTATTGGCCTGCTCTGGCGGCCCCTCGCTTTTCCGAAATCTGCGGTGGCGAAAGTGCGGGCCGCGAGTGCGCAGGACGTAGCGCGACCTCGCGACGCTGCGCCAGAACCCCGCCGGTCGCTGATTGCCCGTACCATTCGCGGCCGTCACGATCCCGGTTAAGCGGGCTCGCCTGAGAAGAGGTCGTCCACAAGACTTTCTCATGCCAATCTGACGGGGAATCAACTTTCCGTTATTGATGCCGACTGGAGCGGGTGCGCAACCTCCCGTCGGCGCTGCGTTGGATTCGCCGACTTTCGCTCAGCGCGCGATTCGGCCTGCTTAGCGCAGCACTCGTAGCGCTACTCGGAGTAGCGCTCGGCAGTTGGAGCGCCGACCGGATCCGGCGCACCAATGTCGACGAAGCGGTCCACCTTGTCGGCTATGCGAATGCCACGACGCTGTACACGTTGTCGCATCTGGGGAGCGCCGACCTTCCTCATACCCCGGCCATTCAGTCTGATCTCGGCAACCTGATGATCGACGCCAGCATCCACTCCAAGCGGCTCGTCGGCCTGGTCGTCTGGGATGCGTCGGGTCAGGTGGTGTACGCCTCGGCGCCGCTCACACCGACGGCCATGCGGCGCCCGCCCAAGGAGCTCGCTTCCGCGTTCGCCGGCCAGACGCACACGCGTCTGATCTCCAGCGCCGACCCCGTCGCCGATCCCGGGCTGCACGAAATCATCCAGCGCTCGGGCCCGGTCCTGGAGGTCGTCTCGCCGGACGCGACCTCCGCGGGGACCCCGCAGGCCGTCCTGCAGTCGCTCGTTCCCTGGCGTCCGGTCGAGAGCAACATCCGGCACCAGACCACATTGATGAGCGGCGGGTTGCTGGGTGGCCTCGCCTTCTTCTGGCTCGCGCTCTTCCGGCTGGTGACGCGAGCCTCGCGGCGCCTTCGCGAGCAGGCCGACCACAATCACAACCTCGCCAACCACGATCCCCTCACCGGGCTACCGAACCGTGAGCTGCTGCGGCGGCGCACACTCGCCGCCATCAAGCGGGCCAACCGCACGGGACGGCGAGTGGCGTTGCTGCTCTTCGACCTCGACCGCTTCAAGGAAATCAACGACACGCTCGGCCACCACCACGGCGACCTGCTACTGCAGGAGATCGGCCCCCGTCTCTCGAAGGTCGTGCGGGAAGGTGACTGCATCGCCCGCCTCGGCGGCGACGAGTTCGTCGTCCTGCTGCCCGACGTGGTCGACGCGGTGCACGCCCAGACCCTGGGCCGGCGCATCCGGGCCCAGCTGGCGGCTCCGTTCGTGCTCGAGGGGGTCAGCCTGGACGTCGAGGCCAGCGTGGGCATCGCCGTCACCCCGGAACACGGCACCGACTTCTCCACCCTGCTGCAGCACGCCGACGTCGCCATGTACGTCGCCAAGAAGGCGCATCTCGGACTGTCCGTGTACGACCGGGTGCTCGACGATCACAGCCCGCTGCGCCTCGCACTCATCTCCGAACTGCGCGCCGCGCTGGCCGATCCTGGCCAGTTCATCCTGCATTACCAGCCCAAGCTCGACATGCAGAGCGGCGAGCTGACGGGGTTCGAGGCGCTGGTGCGCTGGCAGCATCCCGAGCGGGGACTGCTCGTTCCGGACGAGTTCATCCCGGACGCCGAACGCACCGGCATGATCCGCACGCTCACCGACCTCGTGCTCTCGGAGGCCGTCCGTCAGGTCAAGGCGTGGAAGCAGGTCGGCCTGACGATGCCGGTCGCCGTCAACCTCTCCACCCGATGCCTGCTCGATCCGCAGTTCCCGGATGACGTCGGCGCGCTGCTGTCGGCACACGGGATCTCCGGCTCCGAGCTCGACCTGGAGATCACCGAGAGCGCGATCATGGCCGACCCGGAGCGCGCCCACGAGATCCTGAGCCGGCTGGTCGCGCTGGGTGTCGGGATCGCGATCGACGACTTCGGCACCGGCTACTCCTCGATGGCCCACCTGAAGCGGCTCCCGATCGACCAGATCAAGATCGACAAGTCGTTCGTCATCGATCTGGTCGACAACCCGAATGACGCCGCCATCGTGCGTTCGATGGTCGATCTGGCCCGCGGACTCGGCCTCGGGGTCGTGGCCGAGGGCGTCGAGACCGAGGCGACCTGGAAGCACCTGTACGACCTCGGGTGCACCAGCGCACAGGGCTTCTACCTGTCGCGTCCGCTGGCGGCCGACGCCGTGCTGCCCTGGATCGCCACTTATCGGGCCAGGACGGCCATTCCCGCCGCCCGGGCCGGACGGTCCTGGTCGGGCCCGCGGTGAGGGTCGGGTGAGGCTCAGGCGTCGAGCAGCCGCCGCCCCGAGAACGCGCGGCCGAGGGTCACTTCGTCGGCGTACTCGAGATCCCCGCCGACCGGAAGCCCGCTCGCGAGCCGGCTCACCCGGATCCCGAGAGGCGTGATCAGCCGGCCGAGGTAGGTGGCCGTCGCTTCGCCCTCGAGGTTCGGATCGGTGGCGAGGATGACCTCGGTGACCGTGCCGTCGGCCAGGCGCATGAGCAGCTCGCGCATGCGCAGGTCTTCCGGGCCGATGCCGTCGATCGGGCTGATAGCGCCGCCGAGCACGTGGTAGCGCCCGCGGAACTCGCGGGTGCGCTCGACCGCGACGACGTCCTTGGATTCCTCGACGACGCAGATGACCGCCGGGTCACGGCGCGGATCGGCGCAGATCCGGCACAGCTCGTCGGACGCGACGTTGCCGCAGACCGAGCAGAAGCGCACCTTGTCCTTGACCTCGGTCAGCGTGTGCGCGAGCCGGCGCACGTCATCCGGATCGGCTGCCAGCAGGTGGAACGCGATGCGCTGGGCGCTCTTGGGTCCGATCCCGGGCAGCCGTCCGAGCTCGTCGATCAGATCCTGGATCGCACCCTCGTACACGCGGGAACCGGCCTAGAACCCGAGGCCGGACATGCCGCCGGCGGCCCCGGCGAGCGGGCCGAGGGTGTCCTGCTGCAGCTTCTGCGCCGCCTCCTGAGCCGACCGGACCGCTGCGACGACCAGGTCGCCAAGCGTCTCCAGGTCGTCCGGATCGACCGCCTTCGGATCGATGGTGACGCTCACGATCTCGCCGGTACCGGTGACCTTCGCCGTGACGAGACCGCCCCCGGCGCTGCCCTCGACCTCGGCCTCGACCAGCTCGGCCTGCGCCGCTTCCATCTTCGCCTGCAGCTGCTGGGCCTGCTTCATCAGCTGCTGGATATTGGGCTGCGCTCCGGGCGGCATGCCTCGCGGGTTAGCCATACGCGCAGCGTACGTCTGCGACCCCCGCTAGCCGGTCTCTCGCTCGTCGACGATCTGCGCGCCGAGCGCCTCCATCGCGACTGCGACCGGATCCTGGGCCTGCGCGCGCTCCCCGTCGGCGACGAGATCAACGGAATCCGCAGGCTCCTGCTCGGCGGCGGGCTCGTCCGGCGGGAGCTCGACGGACCCGTTGGAAGGCGACTTGTGGACGACGGCGACCTTCCAGGCGCCGCCGAAACGATCGTTGAGCGCCTCGCGCAGCAGGGTGTCTGCCGTGCCGGACTTCTGGAAGTTGCTGGCGTTGCCCGGGGTGAACGCCAGCACCAGCTCGGTGCCGCGCACCGCCACGGGCTGGCCCTGGGCGAGCAGCGCGCCCGCGGTGCGAAATCCCGGAGCGCGTCCAGCGGCGATCGCGGCCAGCAGATCCGGCCAGGCCGGGATGACGCTCGCCAGGCTCGGCTCGCCGGGCGCCGCGGGCCTCGCGGGTACCGCGGCCGGCTTTTCCGGAGCGGGCGGGCGCCCCGGCGTTGCCATGGCGGGCCAGGCCTCTTCCTTCGGCGCCGGCTCGGGGGCGGGTGGACGGGCGGGCGCTGGGGCGACGGCGGCCGGCGGCCGAGGTGCCCGTGCCGCGGGAGGTTCCGCCGGCGTACCAGACACACCACGCGCGACCTGCCGCTCCAGGCGCTCCAGGCGGACCTGCAGCGCCTCCGGGTCAGCGCTGGCCCCCGGAAGCAGCACGCGCGAAAGCACCAGCTCGAGCATCAGCCGCGGGCTGATCGTGTCGCGCATCTCGACCAGCCCGTTGTGCAGCAGCTCGGCCGCTCGCGAGAGCTCCGATGCGCCCATCCGGCCGGCCTGCGAGCGCATGCGTTCGATCTGGTCCGGCGCGTACTCGGCGAGCAGCCCGCGATCCGGGGCGTCAGGAACGGTCTGCAGCATCAGCAGATCGCGGACGCGCTCCAGCAGGTCCATGGCGAAACGGCGCGGATCGTGGCCGGTGGCCATCACGTGGTCGACGACCGAGAACGCCCCGGCCGGCGCCTTCGCCGCCAGCGCCTCGACCGCGTCGTCCAGCACTGAAGCGTCGGACAGGCCGAGCAGGGCGGCGGCGTGGGAGGCGGTGAGGCCGTCGGGCCCGGCCCCGGCGATCAGCTGATCGAGCACCGAGAGGCTGTCGCGTACCGACCCGGCCCCGGCACGCACGACCAGCGGCAGGACGGCGGGATCGACCTCGGCGCCCTCGTCGATGCAGACCTTCGCGAGGAACTCGCGCAGCAGTGCCGGGGGGACCAGCCGGAACGCGTAATGGTGGGTGCGCGACCGGATGGTCTGCAGCACCTTCTCCGGCTCGGTGGTCGCGAACACGAACTTCAGGTGTGGCGGCGGCTCCTCCACCAGTTTGAGTAGCGCGTTGAACGCGTCAGAGGTGATCTGGTGGGCCTCGTCAATGATGTAGACCTTGAAACGCGCGGAGGCGGGCATGAAGATCGCCCGCTCGCGGATCTCCCGCGCGTCATCGATGCCGCGGTGGCTGGCGGCGTCGATCTCGATGACGTCCATCGAGGACCCGGCGCGAATCGCCACGCAGTGCTCGCAGACCCCGCAGGGCGTGGGGGTGGGACCGGTGACGCAGTTCAGCGACGCGGCCAGGATCCGGGCGCTCGACGTCTTGCCGCAGCCGCGGGGACCGCTGAACAGGAAGGCGTGATGCAGCCGGCCGGAGCGTAGTGCGGCGCCGAGCGCGTCAGTGACGTGCTCCTGCCCCACGACCTGCGCAAACGTGCGGGGTCGGATCCTGTTGTACAGCGCCTGGGTCAAGCGAAGCCTTCCGAGCCGAACGGCGGGACCCCCCGCGCACCCGCCAGAGCCTGCTTACCCTTGCTGCCTTCCGGCCCTGGGGGAGTTCACGGGGTAACGCCGCGCGAGGGGTCGACGCTCACGATACCGGCCGCCACCGACAGAAAGGCAGGCAGTCAGACCGGCAGTGCCCGCCAAACCGATACGCTCGCTCGCGGAGGATTCGCCTAGTGGCCTAGGGCGCACGCTTGGAAAGCGTGTTGGGGGCAACCCCTCGCGAGTTCGAATCTCGCATCCTCCGCTCGCCCCACCGTGGCGCACCGCCGCGCAGTCGGTCCGCGCGCGGCCAAAACCACGTTCTGGTCGTTCTCAGCGCTCATAGCGACCAGAACCACGTTTTGGCCGGCCTCTGGGGCCGGGCCTCAACGGGAAGTTCTTGCGTCACGTGCTCACCCTCGGGTTGTTGTTCGTGACGTCAGCCTGCCCGGTCCCGAGCGCGCGGAAGACTGGGTAATCGACCTCACTGGCGACTCTTAACGCGCATGACCCAGCTTTGCCGCGGCTCACAGGTGCGCGCCCGGCGGTTTGCCAGGGTTTTGCTGACGCCTCGACCTAGCCTGCCGAGGTGCGCCTTGTTGCCGGACCGTTCGCCGCCTTCGCGCTGCTGCTCGCCATTGCGGGCGCGGCGAAGGCTGTCCGGCCGCTGCCGACTTCCCGGGCGCTGCGTGCGGCCGGCCTGCCGTCGGGCACCTGGCTGGTAAGGCTGCTCGGCGCCGGTGAGGCGGTGCTCGCCGTCGTCGCGCTCACCGTGTCCGGGCCGGTGCCGGCCGCGCTCGTCGCGATGTCGTACGCGAGCTTCGCCGCCTTCGTGGGCTACGCGAAAGCCCGCGGCCTCGCCATCAGCTCCTGCGGGTGCTTCGGCAAGCCGGACACCCCGCCCACCACCGCACATCTCGTGGTCAACGTTGGCGCCGCATTGCTCGCCGGTGCCGCAGCGCTCTCGACCGGACGATCTCCGCTGGGGCAACTCGCGCACTCTCCGGGGGCTGGGGTGCCGTTCGCGGCGCTGGTGCTCGTCATCGCGGTGCTCGGTTACCTGGCGCTCGCGGAATGGCCCCGCCTGGTCGCTGTCCTTCGCCTGAACCCGTCGCGTGAGGCGCGTATATGAGTAGCTGGCTGACGACGGTCGTCGACAAGGCGGCCGGCATCTTGTCCCATCGCGGCACCCGGCGCAGCTTTCTGGCCGGCACGGCGGTGGTCGGCTCCGCGGTCGTGGTGTCGCCCAAGCGCTACCTGATGGAACCGACGAGTGCCATTGCCACCATTTGCGGCCCGGCCTCGACGGCGGCAGGTGGTTACACGGCCTTCTGCTGCTCGATCTACCGCGGCCAGAACAAGTGCCCGGCCGGCACGTTCGTCGGCGGGTGGTGGCGCGCCGACGGTTCGAGCTACTGCTGCTCCGGCGGGCGTCCGGGATCGCGCTACTACATCGACTGCCAGGCCGAGTGCAAGAGCTGCTCGAGCGGCTGCGGCCCGTTCTGCTCGGAAAGCTGCTGGAACTGCCGTCCACACGTGGCCACCGGAAGCTGCGACCAGCGCCGCGTGTGCCGGAACGTCTTCCGCTACGGCCAGTGCAACACGCAGATCGGCTGCGGCGGGCCGGTCGCCTGCCGGGTGGTCACGTGCGTTCCCCCGTACCTGATCTTCCCGTCGTGCGGGCGCACGGCGCTGTTCGACAACAGCACTGCCAACCACACGGCACCCTGTCTGACTGGAGCGTGTGCATGACCGGCCTTGTCATCGCTGAAGCCGTCGCGATCGCGCTACTCGCACTGCTGGTCGCCGGCCTGCTGCGCAGCCATGCCGAGATCTTGCGGGCGCTGCACGAGCTCGGCGCCGGTCAGCAGCCAGAGCAGTGGCGAGAGGGCAGCGCACCGGCCGCCGCCAGCACCGCCCAGGTCGTCAGCGAGCTGGACTTCCCGGGCGTACGGGATGGCATCGCACCGCCGCGCTCGATCGATGTCACCGATGCGGCGATCCGGGTCGCCGACATCGCCGGGATCACCCCGTGGGACGAGTCCATCGCCGTTGGCGTCTCCGGCGAGCAGAGCCGCAGCCTTATCGCGTTCCTGTCGACCGGCTGCGGCACCTGCGCCGGGTTCTGGGACGAGCTGAACCAGCCTGCAGGAGCCCGGCTGCCCGAGAGCACCCGGCTCGTCATCGTCACGAAGGGCGAGGACGAGGAGAGCATCTCGGCGCTGCGGCGGATCGCTCCGCAGGACGCGTCGGTGATCATGTCGTCGCAGGCCTGGGCGGATTACGAGGTCCCCGGCTCGCCCTACTTCCTGCTCATCGAGGGCGGCCGGGTCACCGGCGAGGGTTCCGGCAGCACCTGGCAGCAGGTGCGGGCGCTGCTGGGCCAGGCGTCGGACGACAACGAGGTCCGCCGGTCACGGCGGAGCACCGCGGCAGGGATGGGCGGACGTGACCGCGCCGACCGCATCGACCGCGAGCTGTCCGCTGCCGGCATCCTCCCCGGCGACCCGAGCCTCTACCCGGATGCCCATCACCCAGATGCGAAGTAGCACGCCCGGTGTCAGCTGCCGTCCTGTTCGCCGGGCTGGCCGTGGCAGCGGTCGCCGCGGTGCGCTCGACCTGGTCGCCTTGAGGCGAGTCGATGCTGACCAGCATCACCCCGCTCGGGGAGCGGGGACGTCGGCGGCGGTGGAGCCTGACCACCGCGTGGTACCTGCTGGGTTCGGCGGCGGGGGGAGCGGCGGTGGGGGTGATCGCCGGCGCGTTTGCGGTCGCCGTGTCGGAGTTCTCGTCCGGCTCCCGGGTGCTGCTCATCCTTGCCGCGCTGGCCTGCGCCGCAGCAGCCCTCAGCGATGCACGGGGGATCCGGCCGCTGTCGTGGCACCGGCAGGTCGACGAGACGTGGCTGCAGCGCTACCGCGGCTGGGTGGTGGGCGGCGGCTTCGGGATCCAGCTCGGCTTCGGGCTGGTGACGATCGTGCCGAGCGCGTCGGTTTACGCGGCGCTGGCGCTGGCCGTGCTGACCGGCTCGTTCTGGGGTGCCGTCGCGGTGGGGACGACCTTCGGTCTGGTGCGGGCCCTGCCGCTGCTGACCGTGCGCCGGGTGCGCAGCGGGGACGCCCTGGCCGCGCTGCACCGCCGGGTCAACGCCATCGCGCCGCGGGCCCGCACCGTGACGGTGGCGGTGCTGGCGGGCGGGGCGCTCGCCCTGATAGCCGCAGCTGCAGGTGCCGCGTGACCGATCCGGCAGGGAGGGCGAGAGGTATGCGGGCGTGAGACTGGCTCATCAGGGACTGGCCGTCGTGACCCCTCGCGGCTGGGATGCGCGCATCTTCCGCCGGCGTGCCCAGGTCGGCGAGGTGACCCTCCCGGTCCTGCACGCGGCCGACTTCCCGCTGCCGACGGTCCGCGGCGACTACGGCAGCGGTGCGGTCGAGAGCATGGGACCGAACCACGTGTTCCTCTCGCTCATCGAGTTCGACCGCGCCGATGCGAGCTCGCCGCTGTTCGGCCACCAGCGTCCCGGGCGGATCACGTCGGGCGAGTTCGGTCCCGACCAGCTCCAGCGGGCTCTGCCGGGCCAGGCCGGTGCGCAGTTCTTCTTCACCGAGCGCGGACGACCGTTCTGCCTGTACGTCGTGATCGGCAGCTTCGACGGCCGCACCTCGCTCGTCCCCCGTGCCAATGGGATCTTCCAGACGATGGAGGTGAGCTGATGCCGACCCGCAGGCAGCTGCTCGGCGGCAGCGCAGCCGGGATCGGCGGCCGGATCGCGGTCGCTGCCGGTGCTGCCGCCGCGTTGAGCTCGTGCACGTTGCCGACCGCCGTGGCCCCCAAGCGTTACGCGACCCTCTACCGCACGCTCAACGGCTACCGGCGCGACCTGGTGCTGTGGGACGCGCACGGCAAGAACCCCAGCAACATCGTGCAGAACGTCTTCGGACGAGCGGGCTGGTTTCCCGATGGCCTTCACCTGTGCATCTCGCGAGGGGCGGGCGACGACAGCAGGGGGACGTGGGCCCTGTGGCTGTGCCACGCCGACGGCACGGTGCTGTATCCGATCACCACCCCGGCTATGGGCGTTGCGGATCTGGATCCATCCATCGGCACCGACGGGAAGACGATCGTGTTCAGTCGCGACACGGTCGGATTCGGTGCCGGTCAAGGCATCTGGATCGTGCAGGCGTCGGGAAAGGGGCTGCACCCGGTTCAAGGCGCGGGCGGCGGCATCTCCCCGAGCTTCAGCCACGACCTGAAGTTCATCGTCTACGCGGCCGCGGACGGCATCCGGCGCATACCCAGCGCCGGCGGTACCCCGAAACTGATCGCGCGGGCCGCCGTCCCGTGGCAGTTCACCCAGCCGACCTGGTCGCTGACCAACAACCGGGTCGCGTTCGTCCGCCGCAATTCCGCTGCTGCCGCCTCGCTCTGCTACGTGGCGGGAACCGGCGGCAAGATCTCGGTGCTCACGACCTCCACCGCCGGCATCGAGTGCCCGACCTGGGGTAGCGACGGCGCGACGCTCAACTACGCGCGCTTCAGCGGCTACGGCGCCGAGGGGCGCAGTGCCACCGACGTCTACCGAGTGGTGATCGGTGGCCTCGACATCAAGATCTTCCGTCCCTCCGGCCCTCCCGCCACGGATCTGTCGACGCTGCCCTGAGCTGCACCTTTATTCCCCCAGGGTGAATCTGGGGCGTATGTCTGGCCGGTCGCGCCCTAGATTTGGCTCCCACGCTCCAGCACGATGAACTCATGACTGATCGGTTGGACCTGCTTCGCGAGCTGCAGCCCGCCGCCGAGGCGGCTCTCGAACGCCACCTTCGCCTGGCCAAGGAATGGATGCCGCACGAGTTCGTGCCGTGGGGCCGTGGCGGCGATTTCGGCCGCGACTTCATCGACACGCCTTGGGACCCGAGCCAGTCGTCGCTGTCGCCGATCGCCCAGATCGCGTTCGAGGTCAACCTGCTGACCGAGGACAACCTGCCGAGCTACCACCGCGAGATCGTGGACGCCTTCGGCCGCGACGGCGCCTGGGGCACCTGGGTGCACCGGTGGACCGCTGAGGAGGGCCGGCATTCGCTCTGCATGCGCGACTTCCTGCTGGTCACACGAGGGGTCGACCCGGTCGAGCTCGAGCGCGGCCGGATGCGCCAGGTCGAGCAGTCCTACGACAGCCGGGGCCCCGACGGGGTCGGCAAGACGCAGCTCGAGGTCATCGCGTACGTGAGCTTCCAGGAGCTCGCGACGCGGATCAGCCACCGCAACACCGGCGTCTACACCGAGGACCCGGTCGCCGAGCGGCTGCTTGCCCGCGTCGCCGCCGATGAGAACCTGCACATGATCTTCTACCGCGACCTGATGTCGGCCGCGCTGGAGCTCGATCCGTCGGCGTCCGTGCGAGCCATCGCCAAGGAGGTCATCGGCTTCCAGATGCCGGGGGTCGGCATCAAGGACTTCGACCGCAAGGCCCGTCAGATCGCCAAGGCCGGTATCTACGACCTGCGTATCCACCATGACGAGGTGATCTGGCCCCTGCTGCGCAAGTGGAACGTCTTCGAGCTCGAGGGTCTCGACGCGGCCGCCGAGGCCACCCGCGAGGAGCTGCGGGGCTTCCTCGACGCTCTCGACGGCCTGGCAACTCGCTATGAGGAGCGCCGCCGCGTTAGCGCGGACCGGGCATTGCTGGCAGGCTAAGCAGCTGTGAGCTGCCGATGAGCGCTGCGCCGCTGCCGGTCACTCCCGGCGTTCCGGTCAAGCCGCGGCTGCGCGGCCACCTTCACCAGTGGGCCGCCGCGACGTTCTTTGTCGCCGGGATCGTCCTCATCGCGCTGGCCCATGGCGGGCGCGCCCGTTTCTCCGCGGTCGTCTACGCGCTCGCTGTCTGCCTGCTCTACGGCACCAGCGCGCTGTATCACCGGCGCACCTGGGAGCCCAGGGCCCGGGCGATCATGAAACGGCTGGATCACTCGATGATCCTGGTGCTGATCGCCGGCACCTACACGCCGTTCGCCCTGCTGCTGCTGCACGGAAGCACGAGCACGGCCGTGCTCGCGATCGCCTGGGGCGGTGCGCTCGCCGGCATCGCGCTGCGCATGCTGTGGCTGTCAGCGCCGCGCTGGGCGGTGATTCCGCCGTACTTGCTCGTCGGCTGGATCGCCGTCTTCGTCTTTCCGCAACTGCTGCACGCGGGCGGGGTGGCGACCGTCGTGCTCGTCGCCGGCGGCGGCCTGATCTACAGCCTCGGCGCGGTCGTCTACGCCACCAAGCGTCCCGACCCGTGGCCCAAGACCTTCGGCTACCACGAGGTTTTTCACCTGATGACGATCCTGGCCGGGGTGATGATGTACGTCGCGATCAGCTTCGCCGTCTATCGCTGAGCGAGCCGTTTCTTCAGCAGCGCCGACACCCTGGGTACGACCTCGCCCAGGGCCGCGAGTTGATCGCGTATCTCCTCGGGAGTGATTCCCGGGACGTGCAGCCGGATGTTCAGCCCGTCACAGCCGGCGAGCACGACCGTCTCGACGAGCATCTCGGCCAGTTCCACGGGATCGGCGCTGGACAGCACCGCGTCGTCGGCCCAATGGCTTTGGGCTGACGCGGCGGCGTAGCTGCGGTACAGATCGACCTGCTGCTCGAGGCGGCTGCGCGGCGGCGGGCCCACCCACGCGCGCCGCACCATCAGCGCGGCCGCCGGCGCACCGGCCTCGCGGTAGGTGTCGGTCAGCATCCGGCAGCGCGCGATGGTCGACAGCGAGTCGAACAGCAGTCCCGCACCCGCTGCCGCTGCCCGGCGTACGGCGGCCGGACTCATCGCCGCGCTCATCACCGGCACCGGAGCCTGCCGGCAGGCGGCCACCGCGGGGTCACCTGCGAGGTCTGCCGCGTCGCGTCCGGAAAGCGCGTCGGACACCCGCGTGAGCCCGGTGGCGAAGCGCTGCACCAGGGCGTCCTTGGTCGTCTCGAGGATGTCGAAGTCGGCCTGCAGCGATCCGGTGGCGACGCCGAGCCCGACGCGTCCGGGGAAGCGGGCGGCGAGCCACGCGGCCTCTTCGATGACGAGGGCCACCGGGCGTAACGGCAGCAGCAGCGGGCAGGCCGCCGCCCAGCCGTCGGGCATCGCGTCGAGCAGCCAGCCGGCTACCTGCAGGGGGTTGGGCAGGTAACCGCCGAACCCGCCGTGATGCTCGCTGGTCATCATCCCGTCGAAGCCGGCTTGGCGCCCGAGCACGGCCTGGGCGCGGATCTCGGCGATGAGGTCCACCGCGTCCAGGGCATGGGGATACAGGCGCAGCGAGACCGAGCCGGGAGCGAGCGGGACGGGTGCGTCGATGGTCATAGCCCGGTGAACCTTCCGCCGTCGACCACGAGGGTCTGGCCGGTGATGTAACGGGCGCCGTCACCGAGCAGAAACGTCAGCACCGGCGCGATGTCCAGGAACGGGTCGCCGACGCGGCCGAGCGGTACCAGCCGGCGCAGCCGGGGCTCGAGGTCCGGGTTGGACTCGAATGCCCGGTGCAGCGCGGGCGTGACGGCGAGCGGGGATACCGCCGTCACGTTCACGCCATTGGGACCCTCCTCGAGCGCAAGACTTTTCGCGAAACCGCGCAAAGCTCCCTTGACCGTGCCGTACGCGGGCAGCGTGGAGCTTCCCTCCATCGCGGCCGGCGAGGTCATCACCACGAGCCGCCCGCGTCGCTCGCGCAGGTACGGCAGGGCCGCCTTGGCACAGTTGAAGGCGCCGCCCACGGAAACGGCGAGGTGGTCATCGAGTACGGCGGGGTCGAGATCGGCAAGCGAGGTGACGACGCTCGAATGCCGGCTCGTCGCGTTGTGCACGACGCCGTCCAGGCCGCCGAAGCGCGTCACCGCCTCGGCCACCGCGCGTTGCATGTCCGCCAGCGAGCCGGCGTCGGCCTGCACGTAATGGGCGCTGGCGCCGGATGCGGTGATCTGCGCGGCGGTCTGCTCGCCGTTCGGCGCCGGAGCCGCGACGAGGACGTGCGCCCCGGCCTCGGCGCAGGCTCGGCAGACAGCCTCGCCGATCCCGGCGCCTCCTCCGGTGACCAGCACGACCCGGCCCGTGAGCGCGCTCATGCGGGCATCCATACGCCGCCGTCGACCGCGATGGTCGCTCCCGTCACCGACGTCCAGGGAGGTGCCGCGAGCGCCGCGATGATGGCTGCAACGTCGCCGGCGGCGTCGGGCGGCACCGGCAAGGTGGCGGCGGGAAGCCCGGGGCGATCGAGCGAGCCTGCCGCTCCAGCCAGCACCGCGGCGGGGAGCGCGACGGCATTCACGGTGATCGCGCGCGGGCCGAACTCGCGCGCCGCCACCTTCACCAGGGAGCGCACGCCTTCGGCGGCGGTGCTCCATCCGGTCAGGCCGGCCGAGCCGCGGCTGGACAGGGTCGGCAGGACGGTGACGATCGTGCCGCCACTCTCGAACGCGTCACCGGCCGCTTGCAGGCACGCGATGGCGTCGCGAATGGGCTGGGCGGCGATCGCGTCCCAGCCGGCCTCGTCGTGGTCCAGCAGCGGCGTCGGGGTCGCCGCCGCGGCCGGCGCGGGTGCCCAGACCACGAGCCGCGGCCGGCCAGCGGCGATCAGCTGCGCCGCGAGTTGCGACCGCCCGGCCGGCGCCAGCACGGTGACCTCGGCATCCGCCTCGCGAAGGCCCTGGGCGACCTGCGCCGCGGGCCCGTCCGGACCTCCGATCACCGCGGCGGTGAGGGTGCTCATTCCTGCTGCCCGGTGAGCCGGGCCCGCAGCGCGTCGTCACGGACGAAGACCGGCAGGTTGTCCTCTCCCACGAAGGGTGGGCGGGCGGTTGCGCCGCCGTCGACGGCCAGCACCTGGCCGGTGATCCAGCCGGCGAGATCGGACAGCAGGAACGTGACGGCGCCGGCGATGTCGTCGGCGCTGCCGCGCCTGCCGAGGGGGATCGCCGCACGCTCGGCGGGTGTGTCGGGCGCCGGATGCGGATTGTTCCGCAGGCTCTTCGGGGTTCGTATGGTGCCGGGTGCGACGGCGTTGATCCGGATCCCGGCCGGTCCCCACTCCAGGGCGGCGGTGCGTACCAGTGACATGAGCGCCGCCTTCGCCGCCGAGTACGGGGCGCCGAACGGCATCGAGCTGAGCCCGGCAACGCTCGACAGCGCCACGATGCTCCCGCCGCGTCCGAGGGCGGTGAGGCGCCGGGCCGTCGACGTGGTGGTCAGCAGGGTGGAGCGCAGGTTCAGCCCCATCACGTCGTCGAAGACCGCGGGATCCAGGTCGACCAGCGGTGCCCACTGCGCCGACCACATCCCGCCGGCCACGTGAACGAGCCCGTACAGCTCGTCCCCTGCCGCCGCGACCGCGCGCTCGACATCCTGCGGTTGGCGCAGATCGGCGACGACGGCCGGGTGGGGCCGGTGGTCGACGCCGGTGGTCGCGGCAGTGAAGTCGTCCAGCGCCTCGGGCCGGTTGTCGACGCCCACCACCAGCGCCCCGGCCGCGGCCAGCATGCCGCTGACGGCGGTGCCGATTCCGCCGCCCCCGGCGCCGGCGACCACCACCGTGCGACCCGACAGATCCAGCAGCGCAGCGGGAGACGGCACGTGCGGAACGTATCGAAGTGGAACGGGCGCGGTGCCAGAGGGCAGGCTTAGGGGGTGCGCTACGTGATTCTGGGAGCCGGAGCCGTCGGTGGATGCATCGCCGGGCTGCTGCGATTGCAAGGTTCTGACGTGACCGTTCTCGCCCGCGGCGAGCACGCCCGCGTGATGAAGTCCGACGGCCTGACGCTCGCGACACCGGACGGCACCCACCAGATCGCGCTCGACGTGGCGGCGGCGCCGTCCGAGCTGACGTTGCGCGCCGACGACGTCCTGATCCTGGCGACCAAGACGCAGCACACCGAGGCGCTCCTTTCCGATATCGCCGCCCTGCCGGTCACGAACGGCCGTAGCGCCGCGGAATGCCTGCCGGTGGTCTGCGCCCAGAACGGTGTCGAGAACGAGCGCCTGGCACTGCGTCGGTTCCAGCGGGTCTACGGCGTCTGCGTCATGCTGCCCGCCTCGCACCTGGAACCGGGGCGGGTGGATTCGCAGGGCAGCCCGCACCCCGGGATGCTCGACATCGGCTGCTACCCGAGCGGGGTCGACGCGCTCGCCGAGGAGGTGGCGATCGACCTGTCCGCGGCCCGCTTCCTCTCGATCGCGCGCGCCGAGGTCATGCGCTGGAAGTACGCAAAACTGCTGCGGAATCTAGGGAATTCGGTCGAGGCACTCACCGGCCACGACCTCGCTGAGGCCGCTGAGAAGCTGGTGCATGAGCTGGTCCGGCGCGTCGATGCCGAGGGCCGTGCGGTGCTCGCTGCCGCCGGAATCGAGGTGGTCGGCAACGAGGAGTGGCGCGCGTACCGGCGCGATCAGGTGCAGCTCGTGGCGGTGGAGGGACGCGAACGCAGCGGCGGCTCGTCGTGGCAGAGCGCGAGCCGCGGTACCGGGTCGGTCGAGGCCGACTTCCTCAACGGCGAGATCGCGCTGCTGGGCCGGCTGCACGGGGTCGCGACCCCGCTGAACGACCTGCTGCAGCGGGAGGCCAACGCCTTGGTGCGGGATCGGCGACCTCCCGGCAGCGTGACGCCCGGCGAGCTGCTGGCGAAGGTGGGGGTCTAGTGGCTCGCGTAAGCCCCAGAGCACGCTGGGACGTGCGGTGAGGCTTACGCGAGCGGGGAGCCGGCGTCAGACCGCCCGGCGCTGGCGCCCGGAAGACAGCCCGCCTGCCGCCTCCGCGACATGCGCGCCCGCCGCCGCCAGGGCGTCGCCACGGAGCCGGTCGGCAGGGGCGACGAGCAGCACGGCGGCGGCGGGTAGCGGCCGGCCGTCCCACACCGGCGCCCCGACGGCGATCGTGGAGGTGTATTCGGTGTCGACGACGTAGTAGCCGCGCTCGCGAATCATGTCGACGTGTTCGTCCGCCATGGCGCCCGGGCCGAGCAGCCGGTCGCGAGTGGAAGGGTCGCAGAACGCCAGGAAGTCGCCGCCCTCGGTGACGCTGGCGAGATAGCCGATCGGGATCGTGCCGCGCAGGGTCTGCGTGCTCTCGACGGCATCGACGACCGTGAAAGAGTCGCCCTCGACGGCCCACAGGGTGATCGTCTCGCCGGTCTCGGCCGCCAGGTCGTGCAACACCGGGTGGGCCCGGTCGCGCAGCGCTCCTGCGTAGCGGCCGCCGACCACCAGCGACTGGGGCCCGAGCCGCCACCCGCCGGCCCGCCGGTCCTGCTGCAGCCAACCCTGATGCCCGAGGGTGACGAGAATGCGCTGGATGGCGTTCTTGTCGAGGTCCAGTTGGCGAGCCAGCGCGCTGCCGCTGATCGGCTGGCTCTCGGCGACCGCGGAGAGCACGCGCAGCGCCTTCTCCACGGTGGTCAGCCGGGCGACGGCCATGGGAGCCTCCTGCCTGCGTTGACCGACATGGTTGCCGCTCGTTACCGTATCGAAGAATGAGCAGCCAGCTCGGATAGTGATACAGGGGCCTGTATGGGACGGCTGGACGGCAAGGTTGCGCTCGTCACGGGCGGTGCCAACGGCATCGGCCTGGCCTGCGCGCAGCGCTTCGCCCAGGAGGGGGCCCGCGTCGTCATTGCCGACGTGCTGGACGATCCGGGCGAGTCGGCCGTGGTCGACCTGCGCGGCGAGGGCCACGAAGCGATCTTCGTGCACCTCGATGCGGCCTCCCCGGCCGACAACGAGGCGGCGGTCGTGGTCGCGGCCCGTGATTTCGGGAGCCTCGACATCCTGGTCACTGCAGCCGGGATCTCGTTCGCGGGCTACACCAGTGGCGACGACTCCCGCGAGCGCGAGCTCACCGCCGCCGGCGCGAGTGCCAGCCCGGCGACGGCCTTCCTGCATACGCCCGTCGAGCAGTGGCAGCCGGTCCTGGACGTGAACCTGACCGGCACCATGCTCGCGGTCCAGGCCGCCGGCAAGCAGATGGTGAGCCAGCCGGGGGGCGGTTCGATCGTCACCATCGCGTCGATCGCCGCCCTCGCCGGCGAGGCGGGATCACTCGCCTATTCGGTCTCGAAGGCCGGCGTGTGGATGGTCACGAAGATGGCCGCGACGGCGCTGGCGACGGAGGGCGTGCGGGTGAACGCGATCGGCCCCGGCTACATCGACACCAACATGACGAAGATCATCGCCACCATGCCGGACTTCTCCCAGAAGCTGCTCGATCAGGTGCCCATGCGTCGCTTCGGCAAGCCGTCGGAGATCGCCAGCGTGGCGCTCTTCCTGGCCAGCGACGAGGCGTCGTACGTGACCGGCGAGCTGTTCATCGCCGACGGCGGCTACTACACCCACTGATGACGCCGTGATGGAACCTGAAGCGGGTACCCCGATCTCGATGGGTGAGGCGTTCACCTATCAGGCCAAGCGCGACCCCGGCCGGGTTGCCGTCATCTGCGGCGACGAGAGCATCACCCGTGGCGAGCTGGAGTCGCGGGCCAATCGCGCTGCCCGGGCCTTCGCCGGGCTCGGCGTCGGGCACGGTGATCTGGTCTCGATCGCGCTGCCGAACGGGATCGACTTCTACGTCGCGGTCGCGGCCGCCTGGAAGCTGGGGGCCACCCCGGCGCCGCTGTCCTACCGGCTTCCCGACATCGAACGCAACGCGATCCTCGAGCTCGCCGAGCCGGCGCTGGTGGTCGGGGTGGAGCCCTCGCGTGTCAACGGCCGGCCGGCGCTGCCCCCCGGCTGGCAGCCGCCCTCCGGCCTGCCGGACGACCCGCTGCCGAGCGCGGTCTCACCCTCGTGGGTCGCGCTCGCGTCGGGAGGCAGCACCGGCCGCCCGAAGGTGATCGTCAACGCCCGCCCGGCGACGATCGACCCGGCAGCGCCGATCGTCGGCATGCGGATCGACGGCGTCCAACTGGTGCCCGGGCCGCTCTACCACAATGGCCCTTTCACGTTCTCGCTCAACGGCTTGTTCACCGGCTCGACCATCGTCCTGATGGAGCGTTTCGACGCCGCGGCCGTCCTCGAGCTCATCGAAAAGCACAGTGTTGATTGGATTTTCGCGGTCCCGACGATGCTGCGCCGGATCTGGCAGCTACCGCCGGAGGTACGCGAGAGCGCTGACCTGTCGTCGTTACGGCTCATCTTCAGCAGCGGGTCGCCGTGGCCGGCCTGGCTGAAGGAGGAGTACCTCAACTGGCTCGGGCCCGACCGGATCCTGGAGGTCTACGGCGGCACCGAGCAGAACGGCTCGACGGTGATCACCGGCCGCGAGTCGCTGGAACGCCCGGGCTCGGTCGGCAGGGCCATGGCCGGTACCGGGCTCCGCATCCTCGACCCCGAGTCGGGCGCCGACCTGCCGGCGATGGAGATCGGCGAGGTGTACTTCCAGGTCCCCGGCGGCCCCGGATCCACCTACCGCTACCTCGGCGCCGATGCGAAGGTGCGAGATGGCTGGGAGACGCTCGGCGATCTCGGCTACGTCGATGCCGACGGCTTCCTGTACCTCGTCGACCGGCGTACCGACCTGGTCGTCAGCGGAGGCGCGAACGTCTATCCGGCCGAGGTCGAGGCCGCGCTCGAACGCCACCCCCACGTGCGATCGGCGGCCGTCGTCGGCCTGCCGGACGACGACCTCGGCAACCGCGTGCACGCGATCGTCGACGTCGGGCAGGCGCCGCCCGAGCACCATCCCGACCACGATGCCTTGCGCGCCCACTTGCGCGAGCACCTGGCGCCGTACAAGGTTCCCCGCACGTTCGAGTTCGTGACGAACCCGCTGCGCGACGATGCCGGCAAGGTCCGGCGCAGCGCGCTGCGGGAAGCTCGTATCGCTTCGCCCAGTCCAGCAACCGAGGAGATCCCGTGACCACTGCCCTCACCGCACCCCAGGCCGTTCACGTCGGCGTCGACGACCTTCCCTTCGTCGACATCGGCGGCGGAAACATGCTGAAGGTTCTGCAGGTCCGCGAGTCCGAGGGACTGTGGATCATCGAGAACATCTTCCAGGCCGGCTTCGAGGTCGAGACCCACCGCCACACCGGTCCGGTCTACGGCTACACCCAGTCCGGGGCGTGGAAGTACAAGGAGTACGACTACGTGAACCGGGCCGGCTCCTTCCTGTACGAACCCGCCGGATCGGTGCACACCCTCACGTGCATCGAGGACAACACCCGCGTCTGGTTCCAGATGTACGGCGTGAACATCAACCTCGACGCAGCCGGGAACATCACCGGCATCGCCGACGGCGCCGGAACGCTGGCGCACTACCTCGCGATCTGCGAGGCGAACGGCCTGCCCCGTCCCAACGTCGTCACGGACTGACCATGACCACTACCGCACCGAGGGCCGACATCTACGCCCCCGAGACCTACCTCGAGGCGCCGCCTCACGAGCTGTTCGCCGAGCTGCGCCGTACGCAACCGGTCTTCTGGCAGGACATCCCCGGCCAGCCCGGCTACTGGGCGGTGCTCAAGCACCGTGACGTGGAGACGGTCGCGCGCAACCCCAACCTCTACTCGGCCACCGAAGGCGGGGTCGTCCTCGAAGATCTCGAGGGCGACCAACTGGAGCACATGCGCGGCATGTTGCTGGCGATGGATCCGCCCCGGCACAACGACTACCGCCGCCCGATGGTCAAGCGCTTCGTCCCGAAGGTGATGGAGCAGCTCGAAGAGCGGATCCGGGCCATCACCCGCGACATCCTCGATCACGCCGACGGCGAGGTGGACTTCGTCCAGGACGTCACCTCCGCGCTGCCGACGCGCGTCATCGGCGAGCTCGTCGGGCTTCCCGAGGAGGACTGGGAACGCGTCCACCACATGGCCGAGCTGAACACCCATGGCCAGGATCCGGACTACGCCCCTGACGGCGACGGGATCAACCCGGGCTCCGGTTCGATGGACATGGCCATCTACGGCATGCAGCACGCGGCTCGGTGGCGCACCCAGGAATCCGCCGGTGCAATTTCCGACGACCTCACGACGTACATCCTGACCACCGAGTTCGGCGGCAAGCTGATGACCGACCTCGACTTCGGGGTCTTCTTCGTGCAGCTCGTGACGGCGGGGCAGGACACCACGCAGACGATGCTGGCGTCAGGCCTGCACACCCTGCTGCTGCACCCCGAGCAGCTCGCCGAGCTGCGGGCCGACCGCAGCCTGATTCCCGACGCCGTCGAGGAAATCCTGCGTTACTCCAACCCGCTGCACTACTTCCGCCGCACGGCCACCGCCGACACCGAGCTGAGCGGGCAGCAGATCAAGGCGGGCGACAAGGTCGCGATGTACTACACCTCGGCCAACCGCGACGAGGACGTCTTCACCGACCCGCAGCGGTTCGACATCCACCGCCATCCCAACCCGCACCTGTCCTTCGGCATCGCCCAGCACTACTGCCTCGGGGTGCATCTGGCCCGGCTGGAGGGCCGGATCTTCTTCGAGGAACTGCTCGACGCGTACCCGACGATCGAGCTGAACGGACCCGCCGTACGCACCCGGTCAAACCTGAACAACGCGCTCAAGAAACTGCCGATTAGCCTTAGCAGATAAGGGGTTCTCACGATTCCAGCCGGTAGCGTGCCCCGTCGTGGGGGTGCGCTGCAGGCTGGCCGGCGCGTTGCTGCCCGCGGTGCTCATGCTGGGTTTCGTCGCCGCGTGCGGCGGCGGGGGCAAGACCCCGGCCCAAGAGGTCATCGTTCCGGCGGCGTACAAGTCCTACTTCCAGGTCGCGTCGCGGCGCTGTCCTGGCGTGCTCACCCCTCCCGGCATGGCCGCGATGGCGTATGTCGAGAGCCGCTTCGATCCCGAGGCGCAGTCCGGCAACGGCGCCGAGGGTCTGATGCAGATCCTGCCGTCGGTCTTCGCCCAGTACGGGATCGACGCCAACGGCGACGGCAAGCGCGACATCTTCACCGCTGCCGACTCGGTGGCGACCTCAGCGGTCTACACGTGCGTGCTGGCCGCCGATGTCCGCTCGATCCACGGCGATCAGGTGGCGCTGCGGCTCGCCGCCTACAACGCGGGCATCGGCGCCGTCCTCAAGTATCACGGGGTGCCGCCGTACGCCGAGACCAAGGACTACATCGCCCAGGTGAAGCTCTGGACCGCGCGGTTTGCCCCGCAATTCGCGCTGCCGTCGCCCTAGCGAGTCTCAACTGCGCATGGACGAGGTGACTACCGCCAGAATCCCGCGCCTACGGCGCATCTGGCTGGCGGGTCCGGGTCACACCTCAACCAGGTCGTGCTCACCCGCGCCCTCTCGTCGCAACCGACGCCAAGGGGGGTCTGCCGGCCGCCAGCCCGGCGACACGTCGAGCGGCTAGGGCTAGGCTGACGCATGGGGGGTCACGGGTACGCCGTTCTCTCCGAGATCGGGGCGGTCCTGCTCGCCCTCGGCATCCTCGGCCGCTTTGCGGGACGTCTCGGGGTCTCCCCGATCCCGCTGTACCTGCTGGGCGGGCTGGCCTTCGGCCACGGCGGCGTGCTGGCGCTCTCGGCGAGCGCGGACTTCATCGGCACCGGCGCGCAGATCGGCGTGCTCCTCCTGCTGCTGACGCTCGGGCTCGAGTACTCCGCCGACCAACTGGTCGCCAACCTGCGTTCCAACGCGGGGGCGGGCGCCGTTGACCTGGTGCTGGGAGCAGTGCCGGGCGCGGTCGCCGGTCTGGTGCTCGGGTGGGGCTTCGCCGGATCGCTGGCGTTAGCGGGCGTGACGGCCGTGTCGTCGTCCGGGATCATTTCCAAGGTCGTCGCCGATCTCGGACGGCGCCGCAATCCCGAGACTCGTGTGGTCGTGTCGATTCTGGTCCTCGAGGACCTGGCGATGGCGATCTACCTTCCGGTCCTGACGGCGGTGCTGGCCGAGGCGGGACTGGCGCGCGGCGCGGTCACGGTGGCCATCGCCGTCGGCACCGTCTCGGTGGTGCTGCTGGTGGCCACCCGCTGGAGCCATTACTTCAGCCGGGCGATATCGCATCCGGGGCCGCATGAGAGCGCTGTCGACAAGGAGGTCCTGCTGCTGCGGGTGCTCGGGATCACCCTGCTGGTGGCCGGGCTCGCCGAGCGGTTGCAGGTCTCGGCAGCAGTGGGGGCGTTTCTGGTGGGGATCGCGCTCGTGGGTCCCGTCGCCGAGGTGTCGCGCAAGGTGCTGGCGCCGCTGCGGGACCTCTTCGCCGCCGTCTTCTTCGTCTTTTTCGGCTTGCAGACCGATCCGGCCGAGATCCCCCCGGTGCTGCTTGCGGCTGCCGTGCTGGCCGTCGTCTCGGCCGCGGGCAAGGTGGCGACCGGATGGTGGGCGGCCGGGCGGAGGGGGATCGATCTGGCCGGGCGGGTGCGTGCCGGGACGACGCTGATCTCGCACGGCGAGTTCTCGATCGTCATCGCTGGGCTGGCGGTCGCCAGCGGTCAGCCCGCCCGGCTCGGTGCCCTCGCGGCGAGCTACGTGCTGCTGCTGGCGATAGCGGGGCCGCTCGCCGCCCGGGCTGCCGATCCGCTGGCCCGCAGGCTCTCCAGGCCACATTTCGGACATGCGACTCGGGGTCTTCATCGGTGACGCGAGCGGGCTGCGCACGGACGTCGAGGCGCTGCTCGCCAATGCCAAGGAGGCCGAACGTCTCGGCTTTGCGACCGGATGGCTGCCACACATCCCGTGGAGCCTCGACGCGCTGACGGCCGTGGCGCTGGCCGGCCAGGTGACCTCCCGGATCGAGCTGGGCACCGCCGTCGTGCCGACCTATCCGCGGCACCCGGTCACGATGGCTCAGCAGGCGCTCTCGGCTCAGGCGGCGTGCCACGGGCGGGCTGTGCTCGGGATCGGGCCGTCGCATCCCGTGGTCATCGAGGGCATGCACGGGCTGGCCTACACCAGTCCTGCCCGGCACACCGCCGAGTACGTCGACGTCCTCAAGCTGGCGTTCCACGGCACCGGACACGTCCGCCATCAGGGGGAGTTCTTCCAGGTCCAGGCGATGCTCGAGGTGCCCGGAGCCAGCGGGCTGCCGGTGCTCGTCTCGGCGCTGGCACCGCTGATGCTGCGGATGGCCGGCACCAAAGCCGACGGCACCATCACGTACTGGGCGAACGAGCGGGCCATCGCCGAGCATGTGGTGCCGACGATCGCGGGCGCGGCCGCCACGGCCGGGCGTCCGGCGCCCCGGGTGGTGGCCGGCATCCCGGTGGCCGTCGTGAGCGACGTCGACGCGGCCAAGACCCGCGCGGCCACGCTCTTCGCCGGTTACCAGGGCATCCCCGCGTACCAGCGGATCCGCGCCGAGGGCGGCGATCGCGAGCTGCCCGACATCGCCATCATCGGCGACGAGAAGACCGTGGAGGCCCGGCTGCGCGCGTATGCCGACGCCGGCGCGACCGACCTGGCCGCCGCTGTGCTCGGCCTTGACCCCGACCGGGAGGCCTCGATGCAACGCACGATGGAACTGCTCGCAGAACTCGCGCCTGCTCTGGCCCCGGAGCCGGCCCGATGACGAGTACCCGCGACTGGGGCCAGTCCCGTCACCGCGAGCGCGCCGAGCTGCTCGGCTACAGCATCGAGATGAACGACGAGGGCGGCAGCACCGGCCAGTGGCGACCGGCCGAGTTCATGTCCAACTCCCAGGGACGCGTCCACGGCGGCCTGGTCGGCACGATCATCGACGACATCGCGGCCATCGCGCTGCGGTCGTCGGATCCGAGCATCGCGACCTCGTCGACGGTCGCCATGCACATCGACTACCTGCAGCCGCTGGTGATCGGGGCGGACTACGTCTGCACGGGCGAGGTGCTGCGGATCGGCGGGCGGCTGGCGGTGGCCGATGCCCGAATCGTTGACGCGGACGGCCAGCTCAGCGTCCGGGGTAGCGCCACGTTTGCGATCACTCGTTTCACCTGAGAGCGATTGGCAGCCGTTTCACACATACTTCACATGATGACGGCTGAGGATGGTCCCCGTGAGAGTTCTTGTGGTCGAAGACGAGATGCGGATGGCGGCGCTGTTGAAGCGCGGCCTTGAGGAAGAGGGCTACGCCGTCGACGTCGCCGGTGACGGGCAGGATGCGCTCTTCAGGGGCACCCAGACCGGTTACGACGCCATCGTGCTGGACGCCATGCTCCCGGTGCTCGATGGCTTCGAGGTGTGCCGCGAGCTGCGTTCGCGCCAGCGCTGGTCGCCGGTCCTGATGCTCACGGCCCGCGACGGGGTCGGAGACCGGGTCCGCGGGCTCGACGCCGGTGCTGACGATTACCTGGTCAAGCCGTTCGCGTTCGCGGAGCTGGCGGCCCGGCTGCGGGCGCTGCTGCGCCGCGGCGCGGGCGAGCGTCCGACCGTGCTGGAGGTCGGTGACCTGCGGCTGGATCCCGCCATGCACAGGGTGACGCGCGCCGGCGTGGAGATCGAGCTGACGGCTAAGGAGTTCGCCCTCCTCGAGCTGCTGATGCGCCACCCAGGCCAGGTCTTGACGCGCACGCGCATCCTGGAGCATGTGTGGGACTTCGCGTTCGATCCGGTGAGCAACGTCGTCGACCAGTACGTGGCCTACCTGCGGCGCAAGATCGACCGTCCCTTCGGCCGCGAGGACCTCGAGACGGTCCGCGGCACCGGCTACCGGCTGCGAGCGTCCGCCGCCGCGATGTCCTGACCGCGGGCCCCGCGGGCTCAGGGTCATGAGGCGCTTGGCTCCCCGCGGCGTCAGGACGCGGCTGTGCCTGGCTTTCACGCTGACGGCTGCCGTCGTCGCGCTCGGGGGCGCGCTGCTGTTCGTCCACGTCGTGCGCATCGGCCTTGCCAACAACCTCGACAACAATCTCGTAGCCCGGGCGCAGACGATCGCCGGCGTGCTGGACGGCACGGCGCCGCCGCGGCTGCCCAATCCGCTCCTTGATGCCGGCACTCGAGCCGTTGCGCAGGACACCGTTGAGACGTTCGCGGTCGTGCGCCGGCCCGACGGCGCGATCCTGACGGCGAGCGGCGCGCCGGCGCCTCATCTGGTGCTGCCCCCTCAGATCCTGCAACTGCGGGCCGGAGGCCTCGCGCGCACCACCATTGAGGTGGGGGTTCAGCCCTACCGGGTGGCGGCGCTGGCCGTGAAGCGGCCGGATGGGATCTGGCTCGCGCTTGCCGGGACGTCCCGGCGCGCCAACGACGAGGCGCTGCGCGATCTGAGCAGGGCGTTGTTCGTCGCCCTGCCCATTCTGGTGCTGATGGTGGCGGCCGGGGCCTGGGTACTGGCTGGTGCGGCGCTGCGTCCGGTCGAGCGGATGCGCCGCGACGCGGCCGCGCACGGGGGCACCGGCTTGGAGCGCCTGGCCGTACCGCCCACCGGCGACGAGTTGGCCCGCCTCGCCGTCACCCTGAACGAGCTCCTCGAGCGTCTCGGCTCCAGCCTGGCGCGCCAGCAGGACCTGGTTGCCGACGCGGGCCACGAGTTGCGCACCCCGCTAGCAGTCCTGCGTACCGAACTCGAGCTGGCGAGCCGTCCCGGTCGCAGCCACGCTGAGCTGGCCGATGCGGTCGAGCACGCCGCCCACGAGGTGGACCGGCTCTCCGAGCTGGCCGAGGACCTGCTCTTCCTGGCCCGGGCTGACGGCAGTGGCCCGCTGGTGCGCCCGCAGCCGACGGATCTTGCCGGCATCCTGCACGCGGCGATCCGCTCGGCCCGGGCGTCGGCCGACGTGGCGGGAGTGACGTTGAGCGTCGACGTCCCGCCCGAGCTCACCGCGGTCATCGACGCGTCAGCAGTCCGGCGCGCGGTTGACAACCTGCTGGCCAATGCCATCGAGTACGCGACCGGCGGTCCCGGGCAGCCGCAGGTTCGGCTGTCGGCCGGGTACGGCAGCGATCGGCACACCCTCACCATTGCGGTGGAGGACACCGGACCGGGTTTCCCGGCCGACTTCCTGCCGCACGCCTTTGACCGCTTCCGGCGGGCCGACCCGGCGCGTACCCACAATCACGGGCAGCGCGGGGCCGGTCTGGGGCTCGCGGTCGTCCGCGAGATCGCCGAGGCCCACGGGGGCCACGCCGAAGCCAGCAACGTTCCCGGCAGCGGCGCGCGCGTCTCGGTGACGATCCCGCAGCCCGTACCGGCCGACCGGGCAACCCCCCGCGTGGACGTCCGCTTGTGATCCGGCGCCGGCTGGGCAGCTCGTTCGGCTGGCAGCTCGGGGCGGTAGGACTTCTTGCGGCGCTGCTGCGCCTGGTCCTGTTGTGGCACAGCGGCGGCTGGCATTCGGCGATCGAGTACGACGACGGCGTCCACTACGAGTCGAGCTCGCTGCTGCTGCACGGCGTCCTGCCCTATCGCGACTACGACTTCCTCCAGCCGCCGGGCATCACCTGGCTGCTCATGCCGTGCGCCGTCATCGGCCGGATCTTCGGCGACCCGACGGGACTGGCGTTCGCCCGGCTGGCGACGGTCGCGGCGGCGGCGACCGCGACGGTGCTGCTCGGCCGGTTCGTGGCGCGCGCCAGCACCCCTCGCCGAGGTCTGCTCGCCGCGATCATCTACGCGAGTGCTGCTCCGGCGCTGGTGGCGGGACGTACGGCGATGCTGGAGCCCTGGCTCGACCTGGCGTTGATCATCGCCTACGAGCGGCTCACCCGCCGTCCGCTGACCACCCGGGACACCTGGATCGGGGGAGTGGCCCTGGGCCTGGCCGTCACCGTGAAGGCCTGGGGGCTGGTGGCGGCCGTTGTGCTGCTGGCGTGGCTGGCGCTGCGCCGACCGCGGACCGATGGCCGGAAGTTCGCCCGGCTGGGAGCTGCCGCCTGCTCGGCGATGATCGTGATCTGCCTGCCGTTCTTCGTCTTCGCGCCCGGGAAGATGATCACAGACGTCATCACGGCGCAGCTCGGGCGGCCCGTCGACGGCACCCGTGACACGTTCGTGCGCTGGTCGCAGTTCCTGGCGATCAAACCGATCTTCGCGCATCCGTACGTGCCGGCCGCGCTGGCGGCCGTCGCCTTGCTGGCCTGTGCCCTCGGCGCGCTGCGTCGCGGCGCTCTCGCCTGGCTCATGCTGGGCGAGCTGCTCGCGGGACTGGTGATGTTCGCCCTCTCGCCGCCGTACTTCTACCACTACGGCGACTACCTGATCGTCCCGATGGCAGCGATCGTCGCGCTGGCGTTGCCGTCGCCCCGGCCGGCGCGCGGTCCGGTGCGCAGGCTGCGTACCGGGGCGGCCTGGTCGGCCGTCTGGGTGCTGGCGCTCGGCGGGGTGGTGCAGCTCGGGGCGGCCTGGTCGCAGGGCAGTCCCGCGTCGGTCAATGTCGATCGGCTGAACGACCTGCTGGGTACGACCGGCTGCGTGAGCGCCGATCAACCCGTGCTCATCGAGCTGGCTAACGCCACCACCCGCGATTGCCGCCCCTGGCCCGACCCTCGCGGAACGGCGCTGTCCAACCTGCCGGCGAATGTGGGCGGCCACTTCTACCCGTTCGGCTTTCGCCGCGTGGCCAGCTTCCAGCGGGATTGGCGGGCCGAGCTGGCAGTTTCCAGCACGGTCATCCTGACCGGCTCGCCCTGCCGCCGTGCCGACTGGACGCCCGCGCTCTGCCACCAGTTCGAACGCGAGTTCCGCTATGCAGGCACCGCCGGGAGGGCGACCCCCGCGCTGCTCCCGGTCGAGGTGTGGCGCCGGCGGGTTGTCGCTCACTCGCCCCATCACATACGCCGTGGACTTTCGGCGTGTAGACAGCAGGGGTGCTGCTCACCGCGCTCGTCAGTACCGCCAGTGCCGCTGGCGCGCCCGTCGACCGCTCCGACACCGGCTTCAACCCGTTCGGCATCATCGCGCTCGGCGTCGGCGTCGCGGTGCTCATCATCCTGCTCATCACGTTCCGCCGCCGCTAGCTGCACAAGCGGTCCCGGCGCCGGGGCGTAGGCGCGGGCGAGCTAAGGTCGCGAAAGCGCGCCCTATCACCATGCGGGCGGTCGTCACTTAGGGAGTGACATGACCCTTACCGCCTTCTCTGCCGACTCTCACGTCACCGAGCCCGGCGACTGCTACCTCCCCTACATCGAGCCCGCCTACCGTGACCGCGCCCCGGTCGCCGTCACCAGCGACGTCATGGGCGCCGCGATGTCCATCGACAACGGGCGCTCGCTGATCCCGTACGGCATGGTCGCGGCGGCAGGCCGCACCTGGGATCAGATCGGCCCGACCGTCTACGTCGGCTGGGACGAGCTGCATCCGGGCGGCTGGGACCCGGTCGCCCGGCTGGCCGAGCAGGACCGTGACGGGGTCGGCGCCGAGGTGCTCTACCCGTCCGTGGGGATGCTGCTGTGCAACCACCCTGATGTGGACTACAAGAAGGCCTGCTTCGACGCCTACAACCAGTGGCTCAGCCAGTTCGTGGCCGCCTCTCCGGGTCGGCTGATCGGACTCGGGCAGACGGCGCTGCGCAGCGTCGGCGAGGGCATTGCCGACCTCGAGCGCATCGCGGCGATGGGGCTGCGGGGAGTGATGCTTCCCGGGTTCGCCGGCTGCTACGACGGCAGCAGCCGCGAGGGGGATTACGACGATCCGATCTGGGACCCGTTCTGGCGTGCGGCCGTGGACCTCGAGCTGCCGCTGTCGTTCCACATCCTGACCGGCAGCGGCAACCTCGCGGAGGGCCAGTTCCGCGGCCCCAAGATGAACAGCTTCCTCGGCATCATCCGGGGCTGCCAGGACATCATCGGCACCATGATCTTCGGCGGCGTCTTCGACCGGGTGCCCGAGCTGAAGGTGGTCTGCACCGAGGCGGATGCGGGTTGGGTGCCGCACTGGATGTATCGCGCCGACCATGCCGTCGAGCGGCACCGCAATTGGCTCGGCTCGGCCCATCTGCGGCGCAAGCCGAGCGAGTACTTCCGCGAGCACGTGTACGTGACTTTTCAGGACGACTGGGTGGCGTTTCAGACAGCTCACCTGATGAATGCGCAGCGCCTGCTGTGGGCCAGCGACCATCCGCATTCGGACTCGACGTTCCCCGAATCGCAGAAGGTGCTAGCCGAGCAGACCGCGCACCTTTCAGCACAGACGCGTGATGACATCATCTGGCGCAATTGCGCTGCCCTGTATGGCTTGAACGAGAGCGGGAGCCTGTCATGAGCGAATTGCTGATCCGCGGCGGGACGGTCATCGACGGTACCGGAGCGCCGGGCGTCGTCGCCGATGTCGCTATCGACAACGGGCGTATCACCGCGATCGGTACCGGGCTATCGGGCGATCGCGTCCTCGATGCGACGGGCCATGTCGTCGCCCCGGGCTTCATCGACATCCACACCCACTACGACGCCCAGGTGTTCTGGGACCCGTCGCTGACCCCGTCGTGCTTTCACGGCGTGACGACGATCGTGGCCGGCAACTGCGGGTTCTCCATCGCCCCGACCCGGCCCGAGCACCACAGCCTGATCGCACGCACGCTCGAGAACGTCGAGGACATGGACGTCGCGACCCTCGAGGCCGGAGTGCCCTGGGATTTCTCGACGTTCCCGGAGTACCTGGCCTCGGTGCAGAGCCACGGGATGGGGCTGAACTTCGCCGCCTACATCGGGCACACGGCGCTGCGGCTGTTCGTCATGGGCGACGAGGCCTACGAGCGGGCGGCGACCCCGGAGGAGATCTCCCGGATGCAGGAGGTCGTCCGCGAGGCGATGGAGGCGGGCGCCGCCGGCTTCGCGACCAGCTTCGCGCCGACCCACCGTGGTGTTGACGGCAAGCCGGTGCCGAGCCGGTTCGCCGAGCGTGCGGAAATTGATGCCTTGCTCGAGGCGCTGGGCGAGACCGGCCTCGGGATCGCGGCCTTCACCCCGGGCGAGCAGATGGGCGTCGCCGACCTTTACAAGCTGCAGCCGAAAATAGGTGTGCCGTTCACGTATACGGCGCTGATGACGATGCCGACCGGCTCGCACCGGGCGATGCTCGAGCTGAACCGGCAGGGTTGGTCGGACGGGGCCCAGGTATGGCCGCAGGTCTCGCCGCGCCCGCTGCAGTTCTCGATGTCGCTCGCCGAACCCTTCACGCTCAACGTGAATCCGAAGTTCGCCGAGCTGATGTCGTCCGGGATTTCGGAGCGCCGCGCGGCCTACGCCGATCCGGCCTGGCGCAAGGAGACGCTGGAGGCGTGGGAGACCGGATCGCAGTTCGCCCGCCCGCGCTGGGACACCTACGTTTTCTCCGAATCCTCAGCGCATCCCGGCCTCGCCGGGCGCCGGCTGCGTGAGGTGGCCGAGGAGCGCGCCGCCGAGCCGTTCGACCTCTTGCTGGACACCGCGCTGGACGAGCCTGACCTCAGCCTGCGCGTCGCCTGCATCCTGGCCAACGACGATGTCGACGAGCTCTACACCGTGCTCACCGAAGCGGGCTGCACGCTCGGGCTGTCGGACGCCGGCGCCCACGTCGGCCAGCTGTGCGACGCCCCGCAAGCGACCGACTACCTCGGCAATTGGGTACGCGAGCGCTCGCTGACCAGCTGGGAAGCCGCCGTGCACCGGCTGACGGCCCGCCAGGCCGACATCCTCGGGCTCGCCGACCGCGGGCGGCTGGTGCCAGGCGCGTGCGCCGACGTGGTGGTCTTCGACCCGGCGACGGTGGGACCGGGTCCGGTGCGCCGGGTCGCCGACTTTCCGACGGGTTCGGAGCGGCTCACCGCCGACGCGCCGACCGGCATTCGCCACGTCCTGGTCAACGGCACGCCGATCCGCGTCGACGGGGTCCAGGACCTTTCCGTGCGGCCCGGTCAACTCGCGCGCCCGTCGGTTCGCACCTGACCGGTCCCGGCGTCAGGCGAACGCCGGGATGACGTGCTTTCCCATCAGCTCGATGGTCTGCATGACCGCCTCGTGGCTGATGTTGTACGGGTTCATCAGGCAGAAGACGACGTCGCAGCCGGTGGCCTCGTAGGCCTTGAACATCTCGATGGCCTGCTCGGGATTGCCGGCCACGCAGGCATTCGTATCCATCAGGTATTCCATGGTCAGCAGGTCGACCAGGCCCTCCTCGACCCGGCGGGCGCTCTTTTCCAGGTACTCGAACGTGCCGAGCGCCTGCTGCTCCTCCTCGAGCCACTGCGCGACGGACGCGATGATGCGCGCGCCGTGCTTCGGGTACCACTCGAAGGATTCGCGTGCAAGATTCACGGATTCCTCGGTGGTCGGCGCGACGTTCACCATCGTGAAGCTCGCCGCCTGGTTGTTGACGAACTTGCCGAGCGGCTGGGTGCATTCCGCGATGCCCTCGCGGTAGACGTCGATCCGTTTCTTGAGCTCTTCCGGCGGCGTGCCGACCGCGAAAGACAAGAGCCCGAGGCCGAGCTGGCCGACCAGGCGATGCGTTTCCAGGCTTCCGGTGGCACCCCAGATCGGCGGGTGCGGCTTCTGCAGCGGCTTCGGGAGCACCCGGCGCTTGGGCATCGACCAGTGCTTGCCGCTGAACTCGTACTCGTCGTTGGTCCAGCAGCCGACGATGTGCCCGACCGCTTCCTGCCACATCTCGCGGGTCTCGCTCGGGTGGATGCCGAAGCCCTCGAGCTCGGCGCGGGTCGAGGAGCGTCCGGTACCGAACTCGACGCGGCCGTCGGAGATGAGGTCGAGCACGGCCGCTGACTCAGCCGAGCGGACGGGGTGGTTGTACGGCTTGGGGGTCAGCCGCACGCCGTAGCCGAGCCGCATGCGCTCGGTACGGGCGGCGATGGCGCCGTACAGCACCTCCGGGTTCGAGCAGTGCGAGTACTCCTCCAGGAAGTGGTGCTCGACCGTCCAGAAGGAGTGAAAGCCGCTCTGCTCGCCGAGGACGGCCTCTTCGATGACCGCTTTGTAGGCCCGGTGCTCGGACTCCTCGTCCCAGGGACGCGGCACCGGAATCTCGTAGAACATCGCGAATTTCATGGCGTCCTCAGGCGTAGGTCCAGCCGGGGATCTTTACCCCCGGATCACGTTCCAGGCATTGCACGTCGAACCAGATCGGCAGCAAGTACTTCACGTAGAACGCGTGCACCGTGACCGTGGGGTTGACCAGGTCCTCGTACTCCTTGATGCGGACCCGGTCATCGTGCTTCTGGTACTCGCGGCATTTCGCGAGCAGGGCGTCGACCTCTTCGCGGGTGTCCTGCAGCAGGCCCAGGTGGTCGTAGCCGGGCGAGGACAGCGGCTTCTTGTACTCGGCCAGCAGGATGAAGGAATTGGTGTACGGGTCGACCTGCAGCAGGTGGCAGTCCTGGTTGACCACCGTCGTGTCCAGGCCGGTCCAGCCGAACACGCTGCCGTAGAAGTCATCGACCTCTTTGCGCATCGCCGGGGTGAGCGAGCCGATCGGAACGGTCAGCTCCATGTGGTTGAAACGCATCATTGCAGACCTCCAGGCCACGCTCCGTGACTGTGCTGGCTAGGGCGACAGCTCAGCTGGGATCCTAGGTGCGCTGCTCTGGCGCCTGTTCAGGGGGTCACCCGGGGCGTCCTACCACTCAGCGCCATTTGGACCTAGGTAGGCCACCAGGCGGATCCCGGCTGAAGTGCGGCCGCGTACGGGAACGCCTAGATGGTCAACCGTGGGTTGAAGCCCCTGGCGGCAACGTCCCTAACGTCCCTTGAACAGCGGCCATTAGCTGAGTCGGCGCTGATGATGTCGCCGAGGGACGCGGCCGCACACCTTGGGATCACGCGTAGTTCGATGTACGAGCTGGTGAACGGCGGGGAAATCGACCACGTCCGGGTGGGCCGGCGGATGCGAGACGATTAAGGTGACCGTCTTCCATGGGGTCGGGCAGCTCGAAAGGTGACCAAGGAGTCGCGAGGCGCTCCGAGCGGCGTTGGCTCAGGCGACGCGGCGCGCGAGGAGGACCCGACCCGATCCGCCCTCGAAGTTTGGAGTGCCCTCGTCGACGCTGGCAAGGTAGCGAGGGTCCTTCATGGTCGCCTCCTGGGTGCTGTCATAGGCGCCGGCGTCCTGGCTCGTACCGATCCATGCCAGTTCGCCGAACGGCCCCGCTAGCGAGCGTCCGAAGAGAACCGGCTGTCCGACGATCTCGGATACCAGGTCGCTGATCTGGACGCCCCAGCCGATGGCGGCACCAATCTTCCCCAGGGCGGGGGTCGCAGTCGTCAGCTGGACGATGCCGCCGAGCCCCGGGCGCCGGTACTCACTGCCGGAGGTGTGAATGATCTCGATGTGTCTATCCTCGGGTGGGCCAAAGAGATGCTGGCGGCCCTCAGCGACTCCCTCGAGGTACTGCTCGTCGTCCATGAGCGTCTCGGTGGCGCTGGCGAAGTCCGCCATGTTCTCGTAAAAGGCGGAGAAGACCAGGGTGCCGGGCGCGCCGCCCGACAGCCCGGCCCACAGGGCGGTTTCCTTCCCCGTCTTTTCGGTAACCAACTTCGCCATCCGCTGGGCCCACCCTCCGGTCTCGCGCGGGTTCCCCAGCACCGTGACCGTGCGCATGAACAGGATCATGAGTCCCCCTCTTGGGAGCCCTCTCATGAAGGCCCACCGGCGCCGAGCGTCGCAGGCCGCCCTGTGCCGGTCAAGAGAAAATGGATCAGCCATTGCTGTCGAGCTGGTGGCCCACCTAGCGGTCGACGGGGTCGTCCCCGCCGGCGAGGTACCACTAGCTGCCTGCTCGTCGCACGTTCGAGCGCAAAAGGCATGGCCGCCGGCGTGGTGCCGGCGGCCATGCTGGGTGGAGCAGGTGGGTCAGACCGCCTCAGCCGGAGCCGGGGTGGTGGCCCCGAGCTTCGGGAGCACCTCTGCGTCGCGCGGGGTCCGGCGCAGGTGCCAGAAGCCGAGCGCGGCCAGCACGAGCAGGAGGCCTGCGGCGGTGAAGGAAACGATTGCCGCGATTCCGGCGATCATGCCCATCGTGGAGAACGCGTAGGCGTTCAGCAGCAGGCCGCGCAGCGTGGTGCCCTTGAAGACGGTGGCCACCTTGGCCTGCAGCGCGGCGTCCTTGGGGTTGGCTTGCGCCTCAGTCGACAGCTGTGAATAGGTCTTTCCGCCACCGATTTCCTGGAGGTGAACGGCGATGAAATGGTTGGCATACGCGGCGGCCTCGGGGCCGGTCAGCAGCTGCTTGCCGGCGTACTTGTTCAGGTAGGGGCCGATTTCCTTAGGGGCCAACGCGGCATTCCCCTTCGGCGGGAAATAGATCTGCTGCTGGGCCAGCTGGGTGCGGACCTCGTGGTTGACGAAGGTATTCGCCCAGGTCAGCAGACCCCCGGCGATGAGGAGTACGACGGCGATCGCGAGCCCGCCGACCGTCAGCAGCGCATCGAAAGTCTTGCGGCGCATCGGATCCATCCCTTTCCAATTTCTCACTCGCCCGTTGCGGTGAGCTGTTATTAGATTCGGGGAAAAAGCGTTTCCGGGGACAGGACCAAGGGCCCAATCCGGCGACCTATAGGTCCTGCAAAAGGCGGGACCCGCCCCACCTGTGAAGTGCGCCCCGGATCCGAGATACTGGTTCCATGGCGGATCTGCGGGACGCGCTCGAGCAGGCGGTGACCGAGGCTGTCTCGCTGGCGACGCGGGCGCCGTCGGTGCACAACACGCAGCCGTGGCGGTTTCGGATCGGCGCGGATCGGGTGGAGTGCTTCGCGGATTTCTCCCGGCAGTTGCCGGTGCTCGATCCCACCCGCCGGCAGTTGTACCTCTCGTGCGGGGCGGCGCTGCACCATCTGACCGTCGCGCTGCGCGCCGCCGGCTACGCCAGTGAGGTCCGTCTCGCCCCCGACGCCGACGGTCCGGCCGACGGGCAGGGCGCCGCGCCGGCGCCGATCGCGACCGTGCTGGTCACGGCCGGCCCGCCGGCCAGCGCCGGTGACGTCGCGCTGGCCGCCGCGATCAACGAACGCCACACCCAACGCGAACCGTTCGCCGACCGCAAGGTCGACCATTCCAGCCTGACCGCGCTACGCCACGCCGCCGAAACCCAAGGTGCCTGGCTGGCCATCCTCGACTCCCGCGAAGACCAGATCACCCTCGCCGTCCTGCTCAACCACGCCGACCAGGCCGAACTGTCCAACCCCGACTACCAGCGCGAACTGCACAACTGGCGACGCACCGAACCCGCCACCGACGGCATCCCCACCAGCGCCCTGCCCGAACCCGCCATCCGCCACACCGAAGTCCCCGTCCGCGACTTCACCGCCGGCGACCCCCACCCCGGCCAGCCCCCGGCCACCACCAGCAGCCCACCGCCCGACGAACGGCCCGCCCTGCTCATCCTCGGCACCGACGCCGACAGCCCCACCCAATGGATCCACGCCGGCCAAGCCCTCTCCGCCCTGCTGCTGCAAGCAACCACCCAAGGCCTGCGCGCCTCCATGCTCGGCCAGGTCATCGACCTACCCACCACCCGCGGCCAACTCCGCACCCTGCTGCGCCTCATCGGCGAACCCCAGATGGTGCTGCGCATCGGCTACGGACCCGCCGCCCCCGCCACCCCCCGACGGCCCCTCACCGACGTCCTCAGCTAGCTCCTCAGCCAGCCAGCAGGACGTCGGACACCGGGCGGCGCGGAGTCACCGGCGGCATTCCCTCCGCCGGGTAGCCGAGGCGGAGCACGAGCTGCGGCACGGCGAAACTGGACGGCATGGGCTGGAGCAGGTCTGCGAGGTCCTCGCGAAGGCCGGGCACCTCGGTCGGCTGGTTGACGTAGCCGAGGGCGAGCCCGGCCTCCTGAGCCACGAGGGATAGGTGCAGCAGCGCCCGGCCGGTCTCGATCCAGTCGCGGGACGTATCGGCACGGCTGAGCAGCACGGCGATCAGGGGATCGCCTTCGGGCCCTCTCGGACCGTGGGTCACCGGCTGGTGCGGCAGCGGCCGTCCCTGGGCGAAGTCGCGTTGCACGATCGGCGCACCGGCTGTCTGCTCGCTCGTGCGCTGCCAGTTCTCCGCCGGCACGCCGTCGCTGGTGCGTTCGCCGATGCGCGTCCAATCGCGGGTCTCGCGGTCGACGTCAGTGGTATCGGAGAGCTCGATGGCTGCCTGCACCACGAGGTGCTCGACGGCACGCCAGCGGTCGTCGAAGACCAGCTGCAGGCGGCACTCGTCCTCCACCGCGTCCATCAGTTCGTCGCACAGCGTCGGCGATACCGTTTCGGCGGTCATCGCGCCGCGGTAGCTGCGGCGGTGACGAAGCTCAGGGAGCAGGTGCGTCGCGCGCGGGTCGCTCGCGGCCAGGTCGGTCACCCGGATGCGGGCGACGCAGGAGTCGCCTCCGCCGGCCGGAAGCAGCTCGACGCGAGGTTCGAGTCCGCAGCTACGCAGCCCGATCTCGTATCCGGCGAGTGCGGCGCCGCAGCTGATGACGAGCTGGCGATGGGAAGGGTCCAGCGCCGGAAGCTCGCGGGTCGGATCGAGCAGGAGGTCGGCGTACGGCTCGGGCTCGTCAACGAGGCGGAAGCGCCACGGTTGCGTGTTGTGAATGCTCGGTGCGACGACCGCGGCGTGCAGCGCGAAGCGCAGCCGGTAGGCCACCGGAAGGCCCGCGGAGGGTGGGCTTCCCAGAGCCACGAACGGGTCGTCGGACAGGTTGGGTGTCACCGACCGTTCAGGCGAGGTATCTGGTGCAGCCACGGGTCAATACAAACCCAGAAACGCCCGATCTGGCGAGAGCCTTTGGTCCTCCGGCGCAGCTCAAGCTGGGGCTGGGCGGTCATTCAGGCCGTTCTTTGTGTCCTAAGCGTTTGTGCCTTTGGTCCCCGGGACCTGAGGTGGGTTGAGCTGCACACTTATTTTTATGGGTGAGCCAGTCTCGGTCTTCCTCGTCGATGACCACGAAGTAGTCCGGCAGGGTCTGCGCACCCTGCTCGAGGACGCTGGATTGACGATCGTAGGCGAGGCGTCCACCGCTGGGGAGGCGGTGCCGCGCATCGTGGCGACGCGGCCTCAGGTGGCCGTTCTCGACGTGCAGCTGCCCGACGGAACCGGTGTCGACGTGTGCCGGGAGGTGCGCTCGCGGACTCCGGGCACCGCCTGCCTGATCCTCACCAGCTACGACGACGACGAGGCGCTGTTCGCCGCCATCATGGCGGGGGCCGCGGGATACCTGCTCAAGCAGATCCGTGGCCTGCAGCTGGTCGATTCGGTCAGGCGGGCCGCCAGGGGCGAATCCCTGCTCGACCCGAAGGTCACCGCCCGCGTGCTCGAGCGGCTGCGCTCCGGTCCCAAGCAAGACCCGCGGCTGGCCTCGCTCACCGACCAGGAGCACCGCATCCTGGACCTGATCGCGGAAGGTCTCACCAACCGCCAGATCGGCAACCGGCTCGGGCTGGCCGAGAAGACGGTCAAGAACTATGTCTCGAGTCTGCTGGCCAAGATCGGGATGCGCAGCCGTACCCAGGCCGCCCTCTACGTCGCGAGCAGCCGGGCTTCCTGACCCGGCCACGTCAGCGCCTGGCACCGACGCAACTCTTCGCTGTTTCGACATACTGAGGTCGTGTCATTCGATCTCGCCCAGGTGCTTGCCGCGCGACACGGTGAGAACTACGCGCTGCACGAAAAGCACTTGAACCACCAGCTGGCCCGGGTGCTGAAGACCATCGGATTCGACCGCTTCTACGTGCGCGGTGAGGGCTGCTACCTGTTCGACGCCGAAGGTGAGCGCTACCTCGACTTCCTGTCCGGATTCGGGGTCTACGCGCTGGGTCGCAGCCACCCGACGGTGAAGGCGGCGTTGCACCAGGCCATCGATCTCGACCTGCCCAACATGGTCCAGATGGACTGCGCGCTCCTGCCGGGGCTGCTGGCCGAGCAGCTGCTGGCCCGGTGCGGAGAGGAGATAAGCCGGGCGTTCTTCTGCAACTCCGGCGCCGAGGCGATCGAATCGGCCATCAAGTTCGCCCGGCAGGCCACCGGCCGCCCGCGGATCCTGCATGCCGAGCATGCCTTTCACGGACTCACCACCGGGGCGCTGTCGCTGAACGGCGGCGCGGAATTCCGGGAGGGATTCGGAGATCTGCTGCCGGGCAGCGAGGCGGTGCCCTTCGGCGATCTCGCCGCGCTGCACAAGGCGCTGGTGAAGCGTGACGTCGCCGCCTTCATCGTGGAGCCGATCCAGGGCAAGGGTGTCTACGAGGCCTCCCCTCAGTACTGGCACGAGGCGCAGGCGCTTTGCCGCAAGTACAAGACGCTGCTGGTGCTCGACGAGGTGCAGACCGGCCTCGGCCGCACCGGAAAGTTCTTCTGCTACGAGCATTGGGATCTGCGTCCAGACATCATCACGGTCTCCAAGGCGCTCTCCGGTGGCTACGTGCCCGTCGGGGCGACGCTCACGACCGAGCGCGTCTTCACGTCGGTGTTCAGCTCGCTGGAGAAGGCACTGAAGCACTCGACGACCTTCGGGCGTAACCAGCTGGCGATGGTGGCCGGTCTCGCGACGCTCGCCGCCTTCGAGGACGAGCACATCGTCGAACGTGCCGCGCAGACCGGTGAGGCGTTCCGCGTCGCGCTTGCCCCGCTCGTCGAGCGCTACGAAATGCTTCACGAGGTACGCGGCAAGGGCCTCATGATCGGGCTGCAGTTCGGCGAGCCGCAGTCGCCGGCGCTGCGCCGGCGGTTCAACGCGCTCGAGCACCTACGGCCCGCCGTCTTCTCGCAGCTGATGGTCGTGCCGCTCTTTCACCGCCATCGGATCCTCACCCAGGTGGCCGCCGACAACGTGAACATCGTCAAGCTCCTGCCGCCGCTCATCTGCGGGCAGGAGGAGGTCGACTACTTCGTGGCGGCGCTCGACGACGTGCTCGGGGATGCGCACAACGGCTCGGGGCTGCTCCTCGAGTTCGGACGCACGATGGCGAAGGGCGCGCTGCGCCGTTCGGGGCGGGCCCGTCCCGAATCGCCGTACCCCGTTCCGGTGGCCCCTGGAGTGGGCGCGTCCGGATGAGCCTGACGATCGAGGCCGGCGATCGCGTCGTCGTCTCCGGCGCGGCAGGCTTCATCGGGGCTGCGGTGGTGCGGGCGCTGCTCGCCCGCGGCGCTCGTGTGGTGGCGCTCGTGGAGCCCGGGGCCGACGAGCAGAACCTGGACGGTCTCGACCTCGAGCGCCTCGCCGTCGATGTGCGGGACGTGCGCGCGGTGGAGGCGGCGTGCGCCGGTGCCCGGTTCGTCTTTCACCTCGCGGCCATGTACCGGTTCTGGGCGCCGCGGTCCCGGGACTTCTACGACGTGAATGTCGGCGGCACGCTCAACGTCGTGCGCGCGGCCCGAGCTGCCTCGTGCGAGCGGGTGATCTACACGAGCACGGTCGGGGTGCTCGGGCTCGACGGCGCCGCCGGGGGGCAGCCTGCCGACGAGACGTGCTACGCCGACGTCGCGCACCTGTTCGGCCTCTACAAGAGGACGAAATACGTGGCGGAGCATGAGGTCTTGCGCGAGGCCGCCCAGGGGACGCCGGTCTCGCTGGTGCTTCCGACGTTTCCGCTCGGCCCGGGCGATCGCCGCCCCACGCCGACCGGAAAGGTCGTCCTCGAGTTCCTGAACGGCCGGATGCCCGCCTTTGTCGACACCACGTTCAACGTGGTTCACGTCGACGATCTCGCGGCCGGTCACCTGCTCGCGCTGGAGCAGGGACGCGTCGGGCGCAGCTACATCGTCGGCGGCGAGAACCTGGCGATGCGCGAATTCCTTGCTGTGCTGGCGAAATCCACCGGCCTGCCGGCCCCGACCCGTCTGGTCCCGCGCGGCGTGGCCCTCAGCGTCGGGGCGCTCTCGCAGCTCGTCGAGGGCCGGATCCTGCGCCGCGAGCCGAGCGTCGCGCTGGAGGCCGCCCGCATGTCGACCACGAACATGATGTTCAACGATCAGCGTGCCCGAGTGGAACTCGGCTACGACCCGCGTCCCGCCGCCCGAGCGATCGCTGATTCCGCGCGATGGTTCGTGGAGAACGGTTACGTCGACGCCAAAAGGCTCGACCGCATAAGCCTTTCTGGCTAGCCCTACCCACGCGCGTCGCCGTAGGGCCGGCGACCAAGGCCTCGCGTGGCGCCGGTGATGAGGGTCATTCTCGCGCCCGGCATGGCAGCACTGTGCGCCGACCCGGCCTCGGCGCATCCACCCGGGTCCCCGGCTGAGCGGCTCAGCCGATGAGCACACTGGCCTCGGCCGGCTCACTCTCCAGCGGGCCCCGTTTGACCAGCAAGAACGTCACAGCTGCGCCGAGGGCGAAGATGACCGCCGCCGCGTCGAACGCCGTGGTGTACGAGCGCAGGCTAGCCTGCGCCGCCACGGCGAGGCTGGGGGTGTGGCTGGTCAGGTAGCTGCTGGCGGCATCGGCCGCGAGCGTCGACAGCAGCGCCGTACCGATGGAGCCGCCGACCTGCTGACCGATGTTCACCATCGCGGAGGCGACGCCGGCGTCAGACGGGAGCACCCCGCTGGTCGACGCATTGATCGCCGAAGAGAACATCAGCCCCAGCCCGAACCCGACGATGAGCAGCCCGGGAAGCACTCCGGCGAAGTAGTCGCTGCTGACCGTCAGCTGGCCGAGCGTCAGCATGCCGCCCGCGGCGATGGCCAGCCCGATCGTCATCGATGGCCGGGGACCGAACCGGTTGAGCAGGTAGGTGCCCAGGCTGACGGTCGTCGCGGTCATCGCCAGGATCATGGGGATGAAGCCCAGGCCGGTCATCACCGGGCTGAAGCCGAGCGTCTGAGACATGTAGTAGCTCAGGAAGAGGAAGACGGCGAACATCCCGGCGCCGACGATGCCGATACTCAAGTAGGCGCCGCCGCGCGTGCGGTCGGCCACTACCCGAATCGGCAGTAGCGGATGGCGCACCCGCGATTCGATGACCGCGAAGGCGAGCAGCGCGATCACGCCGAAGATGATGGGCCCGAGCGTCGTGGCGCTGCTCCAACCCCCGGCCTCGGCGTGGCCCAGCCCGTAGACGATGCCGACGAGGCCGGCCGTGGCAGCCAATGAGCCGGGGATGTCGAGCTTGGGACGCTCGGCCAGCGCCTCATGCCGGGGGATGAGCGCCAGCGCGCCCGTCACCGTGACCGCCGCCATCACCAGGTTCACGTAAAGGCACCAGCGCCACGAGAAGTACTCGGTCAGCACACCGCCGAGCAGCAGGCCAACGGCGCCGCCGGTGCCCGCGACGGCCCCGAAGACGGCGAACGCCCGGGCCCGTTCCTTGGGCTCGCTGAACGTGGTGCTGAGCAGCGCCAGGATCGACGGGGCGAGCAGCGCGCCGAAGACACCCTGCGCGGCGCGCGCGATCACCAGCATGGCGAAGCCGGAGGCCGCGCCGCCGATGGCTGATGCGACGGCAAAGCCGACCAATCCTGTCAGCAGCGTCTTGCGCCGGCCGAACAGGTCGGAAAGCTTGCCGCCGAGCAGCAGCAGGCTGCCGAAGCTGAGGGAGTAGGCGGTGACGATCCACTGGCGATTGGCCGTGCTGAAGTGCAGTGCCTTCTGGGCGCTCGGGAGCGCGATGTTCACGACGGTGGCGTCCAGCACGATCATCAGCTGCGCCAGCAGCAGGATCACGAGGATCGGACCGCGCCGCGGTGCGGCGTGATCGACGCTCGCTCGCGACGCGGATTCGGCCGCGCGCGTCGCATATCTGGTGCTCATGTGATCTCCGACTCATATCTGGACGTTTCGTGTCCGTTATCGACACTAGTTCAACCGGACATAAGTCGTCCAGTTGCGCGCTATGATCGGAGCTGTGACAACCCACACACCGGTGGCTCGCCCGCTACGGGCTGATGCCGAGCGCAACCGGGCGAAGATCCTCGAGGCGGCGGCTGACGTCTTCGCCGTCGCGGGGCTGGAAGCGACGCTGCACGATGTCGCCGCGCGCGCCGGGGTCGGCGTGGGGACGGTCTACCGGCGCTTCCCCGATAAGGAGGCACTCCTCGAGGCGCTGTTCGACGACACGCTGCGGTCGGTCATCGAAGTGGCCGAGCGCGCCTGCGAGGAGCCCGATTCCTGGGCTGCGCTTGTCGGATTCCTGCGCGTGCTCACCGATATGCAGTCGCAGAACCGGGGCTTGCACGAGGTCCTGAACGGCAGCGAGTACTGCCGCGATCGCGTCGCCGAGGCGCGCAGCGAATTCGTACCGCTGATTGCGCGGCTGCTCGATCGGGCGCAAGCCGATGACTATGTGCGGGCCGATCTCGAAACCTCAGACCTGACCGTGATCCTGCTGATGCTGAACGCGGTGGCGCTGTTCAGCCAGGACATCCGCCCAGACCTATGGAAGCGGCAGCTCGATCTGGTGCTCGAAGGCTTGCGGGCGCGTCCGGCGCAGCCCGGGTTCTCCGCGCCGGCTCTCACCGATGATGAGCTGCTTCAGGCGACGAATGGGCTGCAACGCCTGCGCCGCTGAGCTTCGAGCCCTCGAGATCGATGTCCGGAAGGGCGCGGTCGAGCCACTGGGGCAGGTGCCAGGCGGACTGGCCCAGCACGGCCAGGACTGCCGGCACGAACGTCATCCGGACGATGAACGCGTCGACCAGTACCCCGAACGCCAGCGCGAGACCCAGCGACTTGATGACGGCGTTGTCACCGAAGATGAACGAGCCGAAGACCGAGAACATGATGAGCGCGGCGGCCGTCACCACCCGGGCACTGTTGCGCATGCCGCTGTTGACAGCTGCGTGTCCGTCGCGGTGACGCACGAAGTCCTCACGTACCCGCGACACCAGGAAGACCTGATAGTCCATGGCCAGTCCGAACAGGATGCCGACCACCAGGATCGGCAGGAAGCTGACGATCGGCGCGGGCGTCTGCACCTTGAAGAGCTTGCCGAGGTGGCCTTCCTGGAACACCCACACGGTGAGCCCGAACGAGGCGCCGATGGACAGCAGGAAGCCGATGACCGCCTTCAGCGGCACCAGCAGCGAGCGAAATACCAGCAGTAGCAGCAGAAGTGCCAACCCCACGATGACGATGAGGAACTCCGGCAACGCCGAGCCGAGCTTGTTCGACACGTCGATGTTCGTGGCCGTCGGGCCGGTCACGTACGCGTTGATGCCGGTCTGCGCGCGAACCTTCGCGGCTTCGTCTCGCAGTTGCGCGACCAGATTGTTGGTCGCGTCCGAACTCGGCGCCGAGCGCGGGATCACCGAGACGATGACGACGTCGCCTTTGGGGTTGGGGATGGGCTTGGAAACCTCAGCGACGTCAGGGGATTTCTGCAGCTGCGGCAGGACGCCGGTGACCAGCTTGACCGTGTCGGTATGGCCGGGTGCGTAGACGACGAGGGTGAGCGGGCCGTTGAACCCGACCCCGAATCCCTGGCTCAGCAGGTCGTACGCGCGTCGCTCGGTGGTGGACTTCGGCTTGCTGCCGTCGTCGGGCAGCCCGAGCTTGAGGCTGCGCGTGGGCCAGGCGATGACCACGATCCCGGCGATGACGATGAGGAGCGTCAGCCAGGGTTTGGCGGTGACAATCCTCGACCAGCGCTCGCCGCCGACGAGCTTGCCCTCATGACGCTCGCGCCGCCGGGCGAGGAAGCCGATCCGTCCCTTGTCGATCCGTGGGCCAAGAACCGAGAGCACCGCCGGCAACATCGTCAAGGCCAGGATCACCACGCAGACGACCGTCCCCGCCGCCGCCAATCCCATGACGGTGAGGAACGGGATGCCGACCACGCTGAGCGCTGAAAGTGCAATGACGACAGTCAGTCCGGCGAAGACGACCGCCCCGCCGGCCGTTGCTGTGGCCAGCTTGATGGAGTCGTCGTAGCCGACGCCGTCACGCAGCTGCTGGCGGTGGCGCGACAGGATGAACAGCGTGTAGTCGATACCGACCGCCAGCCCGAGCATCAGCGAGAGGGTCGGAGCGGTCGAACTGAGCGAGATGACACCTGACAGCGCATGGATGCTCAGCAGGCCCACCGCCACGCCGAGGATGCCGGTCAGCAGCGGCAGCCCCGCAGACACCAGCGCACCGAAGGTGATCGTCAGGACGAAGAACGCGATGATGATGCCGTAGAGGTCGTTGTTGCCTTCTTTGGTGGTGGTCGAGATGACCCCGCCGGAGTACTCGACCTCGAGGCCCGCCTTGGCGGCGGGTGCTGCTGCGGCCTCCAGCGCGTCCTTGGACTGCTGCGTGATCTTGTCGACGGAGACCGCGTACTGCACGGTGACGAAGGCGATCCGCTGGTCCTTGCTGACGTTTGCCGCAGTCAGCGGGGCCACGAACTTGACCTGCGGCGCCTTCGCAATCTTCGCCAGCGCGGTCTCGCCGGCCTTCACGTACTTCGGTTCGGTGATCTTGTGGCCGGGTGGCGCGGCGACCACGATGCGCGCGGTTGCACCGCCGGTGCCGGGGAACTCCTTCGCGAGAACGTCCAGCGCCCGCTGGGATTCCGTGCCCGGGATGGTGAACGCGTCCGACGTCGCCCCGTGGAAGGCCGCGGCGAGTGCAGCCAGCGCGGCGAGGATGACGACCCAACCGACGATGACGGCCCAGCGCCGGCGGACACTCCACGATCCGAGCCGGTAGAGCAGTCCAGTCATTGGCGAGCCAGAGCGCCCATGACGTTCCAGCGAACCGCCCCGGTGAAGTCGCGGAGCCGCTCGGCAAACCCGTAGTCCTCGGCAAGCTCCGCCGCCGCGACCGCGCTGCGCAGGTCGTTGCCGTGCTGAGCCAGCACGACGGAGAAGTCGCGCCGCATGGGTCCGAGCGCGTCGTAACCGAAGGAGCGGTAAATACGCGGGAACAGCGGCTTGAAGAGCCGGATGCGCTCGTGCAGCCCGCTGGAATGTGACATGGGATTCTTGTGGCGGGCCTTGATGTAGTCGGGGAGCAGGTCGGCGAACGTCTCGCGCACGATCCACTTCTCGTAGCCGTCGCGCACCTTCATCTCCAGCGGGATGCGCATCGATAGCAGCAGCATCTGCACGTCGAGGAAGGGCACCCGGGCCTCCACCCCGACCCCCATGCTGGTGCGGTCGACGCGCTGCAGCTCGGTGCGGCTGAGGTGGCGGATCTTGTGCAGGAAGAGGCTGCGCCGGTCGGCCTCCGGCACCTGGGCGTACATGTCGTAGCCGCCGAAGAGCTCGTCGGACCCGTCGCCGGTGAGCACGACTTTGATGTCCCGCTGGTGGACGCGCTCGAAGACCTTCAGCGAGACGACGGCGTTGATCACGTCGCCGTACTCGGTCGCCTCCGACCGGAAGATCGCCTCCCGGATGTCGCGCAGCGAGATGTCGCGCGGCCGCAGGCTGATGACCTCGTGCGGCACATCCAGATCCCGGGCCAGCCGGCTCGCGTAGGCCACGTCCTCGCTGCCCTTGGTGCCGACCGTGAAGGCGTGCACGTTCGGGTGCAGCCGGCGGGCGTGCAGGAGGGTCAGCGACGAATCCAGGCCGCCCGACAGGATCACCGCGACCGGCAGGTCGGTGTCGACGCGCAGCCGAACCGAGTCCTCGAACGTGCGGCGCAGGGCTGCCTTGGCCTCGTCGACGTCGGCGAGGACGGGCTCGCCCTCACCGAGGCGCAGGAGGTCGATGTAGGGACGCAGCGCCGGATCCTGCGTGGACGAGCCGCGTCCGATGTAGCCGGGCGGGACCTCGTGGATCGTCGTGCCGAGCGGCGTGAGTGCCTTGACTTCCGACGCGACGTGCAGCCGTTCGCCGGTTCGTGCCCAGTAGAGCGGCTTCACACCCGCCGGGTCGCGGGCCAGTACCACCGTGCCCTTCTCGCGGTCCACGAGGGCAAAGGCGAACTCGCCGCGAAACTGCAGCATCGCGTCCTCGCCCCAGGCAAGCAGGGCCTCGAGGACGACTTCGGTATCCGACTCCGAGCGCTGCGGGTAGCCCTGCGCCTGGAGCCGGCCGCGTAGCTCCTGGTGGTTGAAGACCTCGCCGTTGTAGCAGAGCGCCCACCGGCCGTCCGGGGACGTCCACGGCTGCACGGCCCGGTCCCGGTCGACGATCCGCAGCCGGGAGGTCGCCAGCAGGGCGGTCTCGGTCCGGTCGGTTTCCAGCACCTCGCCGCGGCTGCGGATCCCCTCGACCATCCGGTCAAACGTGGCGGTCTGGGTCTGCGCTCCTGGGCCGACGAGCAGCGCTATCCCGCACATCAGCGGGTCTTGGCGGTCGGGACGGCCGGAACTCCCGACATGCTGTAAGGCGCCACCGCGTGCGGCGCCAGGCACACGTGCCAGGCCCGGCCCTCGTCGATCACGTTCAGCACCCCCGAGTCGGAGTACTCCAGCAAGACCTCGCGCAGAGCCGCACTAGCGCCGAAGCGTTCGAACCAGGTCACCTCGACGTCTGCCGCCCAGCCCTGGCAATGCGCGCTGGGCAGGAGTGCGGTGAAACCCAGGGTGCGCAACCGGCGCTGGTGCACGACGCTGCGCACGATGCTGTTCACCCACAGCCGGGGAGTGCCCGGCGGTGCCGCGAGTGCGAACTGATCGGCCATCTCGTTCAGTACGGCGACGAGTTCGGGGCGGGCGAGCCGGCATGACAACCCGGGCCCTCGGGGTTCGCGGTCAGGCCGCAGCCGCTGCACCGCAAAGTCGCGCGCCCGCCGAGGGAGCCGGTCGGAGCCGATCCCGAAGCCGAATCGCACCTGACCCGTAGCGCGCAGGCCGCGCAGGTCGAGCAGGTCGAGCGAGGTGGCGATGGCGGCGTCGTCGGCAAAGCCCGGCGAGCGCGACCACCACGCGACGTCGATCTGCTGCAGCAGGACGATCCGGATCACGCTGACCGGATCGCTGGCGTTCGACGCGACGGACGGGACGAAGTTCGTGTACTCCGCGAGCGCCTGCTCGATGATCCGGTCGCCGCCTCCCGGAACATTTTCGACGACCCACTGCACCTCGCGGTCGTCCAACCACCGGGAGAGCTGACGAGCGATGTCCGACGGATTCATCCGCGGGGCCCACCGCACGAGCCCACTCATGAGCTGCTCAAGTGAGGCGCGGTACCCGTCTACGGCAAACCGAGGACTGACGTCCGCCGCCGAACGCGTCACCACTCTCACCCTAGGGGGCCGGCCGCCTAGATCAATTCGCAACGCCGATGTGAGTGAGCTGAATTCTCGCTGCAAGCGAGCGCCGAATCCTGGCCCGATCGACGGCCTACCGCCCCTGGAACTGCGGAGCACGCTTCTCGAGGAAGGCGCGCGGTCCCTCGCGGGCGTCCTCGGAGGCCATGACGGCGCGGCCGTACTTCTGCTCGATCTCGAAGGCTTCGGCCTCGGGCAGGCACTCGGTCTCGCGCAGCGTCGCGGCGACCGCCTTCACGGCGAGAGGGCCGTTGCTCGCGATGCGGCCGGCGAGTTCTTTCGCCTTCGTGAGCGCTTGGCCGTCGGGGACGACGTAGTTGATAAGCCCTACCTCGTACGCCCGCTGGGCGGTGATGTCGTCACCCGTCAGCAGCATTTCGGCGGCAACGGCGTAGCCGATCTGGCGGCGCAACCGGACGGCCGAACCGCTCATCGGGAAGAGGCCGCGCTGCACCTCGGTGACCCCGAAGACGGCACTTTCACCCGCGACGCGCAGGTTGGTTCCTTGCAGGATCTCCGTGCCGCCGGCCCGCGCAAAACCCTCGACCGCAAGGATGATCGGCTTGGTCGGCACGTCGGTCTTCAGCCAGCCACGCGTGATCAGGCCGGGCTCGTTGCGTGCCCGGGCGATCCACTCGTTGGCCGGTTCGGGCTGGGAGAGGAGCCCGATCTCGACGAGGTCCATCCCCGCGCAGAAGGTGCTCCCGTTGCCGGTCAGGATCGCCACGCGCAGGTCATCGTCGGCATCGAGCATCTGCCACGCGTCCGAAAGCAGGCACATCATCTGGCAGTTGATGGCGTTGCGCTTTTCCGGCCGATTCAGGGTCACAACGAGAATGTGGCCGTCCCGCTCCACGAGAACGGGTGTATCGGTCATGCCAGCTCCTCGATGGGTTGAAGAGCTTCGAGCCTAGCCGTGCCCAGCCCAGGTGGTTCTGGCCCCGCCTCCGGCTCGGTCCTGGAGTCGCAGCCATCGGAGAGTCCCTCGACGCGACGGACAACCTCGTGGACCACTGAGTACCTCCAGCGGGACCGGCCACTCACCGATTTCGAACGCTTGACTTAAAACTCGGCGAGACGCTAGCGTCGGCTGACCATGACAGCCAACACGGCGCCGCGCTTGCCGGGTACGCGACCGTCGGAAACGAAGCGAGACTTGCGCTCGGTGGCGACCACGAGTCGGCTGATCGAGACGGCCGAGCGGCTTTTCGCCGAGCACGGAATCGACGGTGTTTCGCTGAGGCAGATCGCCGATGCCGCCGGGCAGAACAACAAATTCGCAGTGCAGTATCACTTTGGCGGCAAGCCTTCACTGCTCAAGGCGATCGTGGCGTACCGGCTCCCGCGTATCGACGCGATGCGCGGCTCGTTGCTGCACGAACTGATGGCTGCCGATCCCGACCCTGATGCCAGAGCTTTGCTGGAAGTGCTCGTCAGGCCGTTGGCTGCGGAAGCGTTGAATCCCGACAGCCGCTACGTGAGTTTTCTCAGCCGAGCGCGCTTTTACGACCTCGACGGGGAGCACTGGTGGCACTCGGATCGCGATGCCATCATCAGTCCGCTGGGCTCGAGCGTCGCCGAACTGATCCTTGACCGCTTGGCACATCTGCCAAAAAGCGTGCGTCTCTCACGTTTCCGAACGCTCGTCGGTACTTGGCTACTGGCCCTGGCCGGCTACGAGACCAGCGCCGCCCCCCATCCTCAGCACCCGCGGCAGCGCCTCCACGAACTCCCGTTGGAGGTCTTCCTCATCGACCTGCTCGATACGACGGCTTTGGCGCTGGCCGCCCCGCTCACACCGGCTGCAGACGTCGCGCTGAACAGTGTCACGGGACCGATGCCGATTCCTACGAAGCGTCGAGAGGACTAGCCGGATGGATCGCCCGAATGTCGTTCTCGTCCTCCTGGACGATCTGGGATTTGCTCAGTTCGGCTGCTACGGCTCGGACATAGCGTCACCGAACGTCGACGCGCTCGCCCGAAACGGCCTGCGTTACAACAAGTTTCACGTCACGGCGCTGTGCTCCCCGACACGCGCGTCGCTGCTCACCGGACGCAATCACCACGCGGTGGGGATGGGCTTTTTGGCTGACCTGCCGATGCGGTCTGCGGGATACACGGCTCGCATCCCCGCGTCGGCGGCAACGCTGCCCCGGCTGCTGCGCGACGCCGGCTACAGCACGATGGCGGTCGGGAAATGGCATTTGCTGCCGCGCGGCGACCGAAGCTCAGCCGGTCCGTTCGACCTTTGGCCGCTGGGTCTCGGGTTCGAGCGCTATTACGGCTTCCTGCGCGGGGATGCCAACCATTGGGCGCCCGAGCTGGTGCGTGACAACTCCTACGTCGAGCCACCGGCGAGTCCGGAGGACGGCTACCACCTCACCGAGGACCTGGCGGACGAGGCGATCCGCATGGTGGTGAACCAGCAGGAGTCGGCGCCCGGCAAGCCGTTCTTCCTCTACTTCGCGACCGGAGCGATGCACGCGCCGCACCACGTGGAGCGTTCGTGGGCGGATACCTACGCCGGGCAGTTCGACAAGGGCTGGGACCGCTGGCGCGGGGAGGTTTTCGATCGGCAGCTGGAGAGTGGAGTCGTGCCGCCCGGCACCACACTGACCGAGCGTCCGTCATGGGTACCGGCGTGGGACGGACTGCCCGCCGACGAGCGACGGCTCTATGCGCGGATGCACGAGGTTTACGCCGGTTTCCTGAGCCACACCGATGCGCAGATCGGACGTCTCGTGCAGACGCTCAAGCGAATGGGTGCACTGGACAACACCCTCTTCATCGTCATGTCGGACAACGGCGCAAGCGCCGAGGGTGGTGTGCGCGGGACCTCGAACGAGCACCGCTTCACTCATCGGGTACCGGACGACCTCGCCGAAAACCTCACCAAACTCGATGACTGGGGGGGCATCCACGACTACCCGCACTACGCGTGGGGCTGGGCGTGGGCGGGCAACACCCCGTTCCGGCTCTGGAAGCGCTACACCTGGCTCGGCGGCACCCGGGTTCCCATGATCGTGCACTGGCCGGCGCGAGTCACCGAACCCGGCGGGGTCCGCAGCCAATTCGGCCATGCGATCGACGTCCTGCCCACAGTGCTGGACGCGTGCGGAGTGCAGGCGCCGGATTCGGTCGGCGGCGTCGAGCAGATGCCGATGGACGGCGCCAGCATGCTCGGCACCCTGAACGACCCGGCAGCACCCGATCCCCGGTCGTCGCAGTACTTCGAGATGCTTGGCTCGCGTTCCATGGTCGCCGACGGATGGAAAGCCACCACCGACCATGTCTCCCAGGGCGTCGTCGATGAGGAGGAGTTGCTCGAGGGCAGCCGCGACTTCCGGCTCGACCGATGGTCGCTGTTTCGCCTCGATGACGACTTCTCCGAGGCCCACGACCTCGCCGATCGCCATCCCGAGATCGTCGAGCAGCTGGAACGGCGGTGGGAGGCCGAGGCCGAACGCAACGGCGTGCGTCCGATGTCGGACGGCCTTGTCGACCGGCTCGGCGACCTTGCACCCCTGCGACACCCGGTCGGCCAGCGCGTGGTGCTCTACCCCGACGGCGGCCCGGTCTGCGACGAGGCACTGCCCATGTTGTTCGGCGGCGGTCGGCTCATCGCCGACGTCGAGGTCTCCGAGAATCCCGAAGGCGTGCTGTTCGCCCTCGGCGACTGGAGCAGCGGCATCACCGTCTTCGTCCAGGATGGCCGGCTGCAGGCCGCGCTGGCGCTGCCCGGCGACAGGCTGCGCGTCAGCGCCGATCGTGAGCTTCTCTCCGGACCCACCCGTCTCGGCTGCCAGCTGCGCCCCGTGCCCGACGGCGGGGTCGACCTGGACGTGCTCATCGGTGACCCCAACGGCATCACCGTCGTCGCGAGCGCGCGCAGCCCGATCTCCCTGCCGCTGGCGTGGCAGCACGGCGGCACCTCGCTCACCATGGGCCGCGACCGAGGGCTGCCGGTCAGTGAGAGCTACGCGCCGCCTTTCCCGTGGAACGGCGAGCTGTCACGCGTCGAGATCGACGCCGGCCACTACGACCCGCCGCCCCTCGACACGGTGCGAATAGCGCTCGAAGTCGACTAGCACCGGTAGGCGCCGATGCCCGCTCCGGTTCCGCCCCTGTCTCCACGCTCGACTACCTCTGCATAGCCGCTCTGCCGCTCAGCCGTGCGACTGTCCGTCGTACATCGAGTCGAGCAGCGACTGGTATTTCGCCTCGACGACTTTGCGCTTGACCTTCAGGCTGGGTGTCAGCTCGCCTTCTTCGGCCGACAGGTCGTGATCGAGGATGCGGAAGTCTTTGATGGTCTCCCAGCGGTTGAGCCGGCCGTTCAGCTCCTTGACGCAGGCCTGCACGTGCCGGTGGACTGCAGGATCCCCCGCGAGCGAGAGATAGTCGGTGGCCGTCAGGCCCTGCGTCCGGCACCAGTCGGCCAGCGTTTCCGAATCCAGGGCGATCAGCGCAGTCGCGTAGTTGCGGCCGTCGCCATGGACCAGTATTTGGCTGGCCAACGGGCAGACCGCCTTGAACATGACCTCGATGGCCTGCGGCGCGATGTACTTCCCGCCGGACGTTTTGATCAGGTCCTTCTTCCGGTCGGTGATCCGCAGCCGGCCTGCCTCGTCGATATCGCCGACGTCCCCGGTGGCGAGCCACCCGTCGGCGTCCAGCACCTCGGCCGTGGCCTCGGGCAGGTTGTGGTAGCCGCGCATCACTCCGGGACCCCGGACGAAGATCTCACCATCGTCCGCGATCTTGATTTCGGTTCCGACCAGCGGCGGCCCTACGAGCCCTAGCGTCGGTTCCGTGGGAAGGACGATGCAGGCCCCGGCGCTGGTCTCGGTCAGGGCGTAACCCTCGAGAACGAGCAACCCAGCTGCATGGAACCAAGTCCCGACATCCTTGGAAAGCGCCGCACTACCCGAGACGAGGAAGCGGATCCGGCCACCGAGCCGAGCGCGGATCTTCGACATCACCAACCGGTCGGCCAGCGCGTATTGGGCCCGGACGGCACGGCCCGGCTGACGACCCAGAAGCCGGGCCTTCGAGACCTTGTTGCCGACACCGAAGGCCCAGGTGAACAGCCGGTACCGGATCCCGGCCTCTTCCTGGGCGGTCTGGATGACCTTCGCGTACACCTTCTCGAAGATCCGCGGGGGACCCGCCATGAAGGTGGGTCGGACGACCGCGAGGTTCTCCACGATCTTGTCCATGCGGCCGTCAATGGCCGTCGGGAAGCCGATCTGCAGCTGCACCGCCTCCAGCATCTTCCCGAACGAGTGCGACATCGGAAGCCACAGATACTGAAGGTCGTTGGCCGACAGGATGTCGATGGCTTCGGCTCCGGCGCCGATGTACGTCCAGCAACGGTGCGGCAGTTCCACGCCCTTGGGCTGCCCCGTCGTCCCCGACGTGTAGATCAGCGTCGCCAGGTGCTCGGGCTGGACGGCGGCCACCGCGTCGTCGACCGCGGTCGGGTTGTCGGCGAGGTACTTGGCCCCCAGTGCCTGCAAGTCCTTCAGGCTTATCACCCACTCGCCGTCCGCCTCGCCGTCGAAGGTGACCACCCGGAGCAGGTTGGGCAGGTGGTCGCGCTGAGCGCGCAGCTTGGCGATCTGGGCGTCGTCCTCGGCGAACACGATCCGCGATTCGCTGTCGGACAGGATGAAAGCGACGCCATCGCCACCGGTCGAGGGGTAGACGGCCGTCGTCGCAGCTCCCGCGCACATGATCGCGATGTCGGCGTACAGCCACTCGACGCGGGTGCCGCTGGCGATCGCCACCCGCTGCTCCGGCTCGATCCCCAACGCGAGCAATCCGGCGGCCATGTTCTTGACCGTCTCCTCACTCTGCGCCCAGGTCACCGACGTCCAGCCGCCGTTGGTCGGGAAACGGAACGCCTCGGCTTCGGGGGTCGCCGCGACCCGGTCGTAGAACATCCGGGCAACCGAAACCGCCGGCGTCGGGTAGCTGCTGGTGTCCGCGGTACCTGCTGTCGTTGTCATCGCGAGTCCTCCATTCCGCCGCAAGGGCGATTTCGCCGGGGCAGAGCCGGGGCCGCGGCACCCCGCCATCCGGCGTTACGAGTCCGCTCTGGAGTCCACAGTCTCGCGCCCGACCATGACTGAGCCAGAGCACTTCGTCCCGCGGCCACTCGAATAGCGTGGACGCGCCGCCGGCGACGACCGCGATGCCATGGTGAGCAGTCCGCAGCGAACCGGCGAACAGCGTTGCCTATGATCGCGCCCAGTTCGCTTCGGGTGGGCGCGGGCGGCAACGGACGGAGGTGCAGCCGTGACGACTCCAACGGCGGATGCTGCGCCGCCCTCATCAATGGTCCAGCGGATGACGGCCATCCTTGACACCTTCGACGGCCCGCTGAGTCGACGGAGCCTGCCGGATGTCGTACGCCTGACCGGGCTTCCGAGCTCGACGGCGCACCGGATCCTCGACCAGCTGGTGCAGCTCGGCTGGGTCGATCACGGCGTCTCGGGCTACAGCCTGGGATGGCGCGCCCGGCGCCTTTCCGGCCAGGTCGACCGTACCGGGGTGTTGCGCGAGGTCGCGGCGCCGTATATCCAGGAGCTCGCGCTACGGACGTCGCTCGTCGTTCACCTGGCGGTGCTCGACGGTCCCAGCGTTCGGTATCTGGACAAGGTCGGGGGCCGCGAGGCGCTACGCGTTCCCTCTCGCGTGGGTGGACTCCTGCCGGCGCACCTGACGGCGGTCGGGAAGGCCATGCTGGCGTACCTCGAGACGCAAACCCTGGACGCGACCCTCGAGGAGGCCGCTTCACGAGGCGATGTCGCTTCGGTCGATCTCGGTGCGATGTACCGGGAGCTGGCGTCCATCAGATCCCGGGGCGGCCTGTCGACCGAGCGCAACAGTCCGGTGGCGGCAGTGGCGTGCGTTGGAGCGCCGATCTTCAGCGGTGGAGGACAGGTGGTCGGCGCGCTCTCGCTGTGCGACGGCGGCAAGGGGACCTCTCTCGACCCGTTCGTGCCGCTGCTTCGCGAACGCGCCAGCCGGATCTCGGTCTTCATGTCGACGCACGTACAAGGGGGGCCGTGAACGCGAGCGATGCCAAGGCCAAGGCCAGGATGCTGTACGACGCGCGCCGCACCCAGCGTCCGGTAGCGCCTTTCACCGACTCCGAACCGTCGCTCGACATGGCTGACGGCTACGCCATCCAGCGCGAGCTCGTCCACTTGCTGCTCGCTGACGGTGACCTCATCGTCGGGCACAAGGTGGGTGCCACGTCGGAGGCGATGCAGCGGATGATCGGTCTCGATTCGCCTGACTACGGTCCGGTGTTGGCCTCGACGGTCTTCCACGACGGCGACGTGATCTCGCTGGAGCGGTTCATCGCGCCGAAGGTGGAGGCCGAAATCGGATTCGTCCTCGGCGAGCGACTGCAGGGTCCGGGGGTGAGCGATAGGCAAGCCCGGGCTGCCATTGCTGAGGTTTTCGGGGCGATGGAGATCGTGGATTCGCGCATCGCGGACTGGCGCATTCAGCTGGCAGACACGGTCGCTGATCTGGCGTCGAACGGGGCGATCGTCATCTCGGACTACCGCGTAGCGGCGGCGGGTGTCGACTTCCGGGGGATCGGAATGCAGCTGTTCCGGGGCGATACGCAGGTCGACTCGGGCACCGGAGCGGCCGTGCTCGGCGATCCGGTCACCGTGTTGACGTGGCTGGCAAACGTCCTCGGCACCGAGGGCGTCACGCTCGAGCCCGGTCACCTGATCATGACCGGCGCTTTGCATGCGGCGATCCCGCTCGCCGCGGGCGAAACCTATCGGGCTGACTTCGACCTCTTGGGATCGGTGACGGTCCGGACGCAGTAGCACTCCCGATCACCGGGAACGCGTCGGGCGGCCGGGCAGCGCTTCGCGCTAGCCTGCGCTCGTGGTTCATGAGGTCGTCCGCCGGGTGGGGGAGCTGTCCGACCGGCTGCGCAAGGTCGCCGGCGAAACGGAGTCGCTCGGCCGGCTCTGCGACGAGAGCGTGCGGGTCGTTCGAGAAGCCGGTGTCATGCGGCTGCTCCAGCCCCCGGAGTACGGCGGCTACGCAGCACATCCGCGCGACTTCGCCGAGGCCGTGATGGCGGTGGCGAAGGCGTGCGGATCGACCGGATGGGTGTGCGGCGTCGGCGGCGTCCATCCGTGGGAGCTGGCGTTGATGGATCGCCGTTTGCAGGAGGAGGTGTGGGGCGCCGATCCCGACACGTGGATCGCGTCGCCCTACGTGCCTACGGGCGTGGCGACCCCCGTCGACGGTGGCTATCGGCTGACCGGGCGGTGGCAGTTCTCCTCCGGCACCGATCACTGCGACTGGATCTTCCTCGGCGCGCTCGTCGGCGACGGCAAGGGCGGGCTGGCCCAGCCGTTCACGGTGTTGCATGTCGTCCTGCCGCGGCCGGACTACACGATCGTCCCGGACTCGTGGGACGTCATCGGACTCTGCGGCACCGGTAGCAAGGACATTGTCGTCGACGATGCCTTCGTCCCCGGCTATCGCACGATCAACGCCGAGGACGTCAGCGGCGGCGCGGTCGCCGCAGAGCGCGCGGGCCGCCCGGAGGCGGTCTACAAGCTGCCGTTCTGGTCGATCCTGCCGCTCGGCATCACGAGCGCGGTGATCGGCATCTGCGAGGGGGCGTTGGACGCGCACCTGGACTACCAGCGCGGCCGGATCTCGGCCGCCGGCCGCAAGCTCAAGGACGATCCGTACTCGCTGTACGCCATCTCCGAAGCCGCCGCCGACATCGCGGCCGCGCGAGTTCAGCTCATCGACGGCATCAGCCGCATGCACGACAAGCTCGAAGCGGGCCAGTCGGTGACGTTTGAAGAACGCGCCATCATGCGGCGCAATCAGGTCCGCTGCGCCTGGCGAGCCGTCGCCGCGACTGATCAGATCTTCCAGCGATCCGGGGGCAATGCGGCGCGCCGGGAGAACGTCCTGCAGCGTTTCTGGCGGGACGCGCACGTGGGCCTGCAACACGCGATCCACGTGCCGGGCGACATCTATCACGCCAGCGCGCTGGTCGAGATGGGACTCGAGCCCACCGCAGGCCTTCTGCCGCTCATCTGATGGGGGTCAGCGGGAAGGTCAGGGCCGCGATCGTCGGGTCCGGCAACATCGGCACCGATCTGATGTACAAGCTCCTGCGCCGAAGCGAGCTGATCGAGCCGGCGTGCATGGTCGGGGTCGACCCGGCCTCCGACGGGCTCGCCCGCGCGGCCCGGATGGGGCTCGCGGCCAGCGCCGAAGGTGTCGACTGGCTCCTGGCCCAGGATCCGCTGCCCGATCTGGTCTTCGAGGCGACCAGCGCCAAGGCCCACCGCGCCCACGCGCCGCGCTACGCCGACGCGGGCATCACGGCCATCGATCTGACACCCGCCGCGATCGGCCCGTACGTCTGCCCGCCGGTGAACGTGGACGCAGGCCTCGACACGGGCAACGTCAACCTCATCACCTGCGGTGGCCAGGCCACCGTTCCCATCGTCGCGGCAGTTTCCCGGATCGTGCCGGTCGACTACGCCGAGATCGTCTCCTCGATCGCCTCCCGGTCTGCGGGGCCGGGGACGCGCGCGAACATCGACGAGTTCACCGTGACCACGGCGGGCGCGCTCGAGCAGGTGGGGGGCGCGCGCAAGGGCAAAGCGATCATCGTGCTCAACCCGGTGGAGCCGCCGATGATCATGCGTAACACGGTGTTCTGCTCCCTGCCTGCCGAGGCGGCTGAGCCTGGGGTGCTGCAGGACCGGGTCAGCGAGTCGATTCACGCCATGGTCGAGCGGGTGCAGGAGTACGTCCCGGGCTACCAGCTCAAGTCCGAGCCGCAGTTCGACCCGCCGCGTGACGGCTGGAACGCAATGGCTCGCGTGGCGGTCTTCCTGCGGATCGCCGGGCGCGGCGACTACCTGCCGGAATACGCCGGCAACCTCGACATCATGACCGCCGCTGCGGCCAGGGTCGGCGAGCTGTTCGTCGAACATCGTGCGGCGGCGACCGCACGATGACGGAGTCATCCATGGGCGCCAGTACCTGCGGTCCCGCGGTGCGCATCACCGACTCCACGCTTCGTGACGGCAGTCATGCGATGCAGCACCGCTTCACCGAAGGTCAGGTGCGCGCCATCGTGCATGCGCTGGACTCGGCAAACGTTCAAGTCATCGAGGTGTCGCACGGCGACGGACTGGGCGGATCGAGCTTCAACTACGGCTTTTCCGCCGTCGACGAGTTCCAGCTGATCACGGCCGCTGTCGACGAGGCCAAGCAGGCGCGCATCGCCGTACTGCTGCTGCCCGGGGTCGGAACCATCGACTCGCTGCGCCGCGCTCGTGACTGCGGCGCCGACGTCGCGCGCATCGCCACCCACTGCACCGAAGCTGATGTGTCCGGCCAGCATTTCGAGGCCGCCCGCGGGCTCGGCATGGAGACCGTCGGCTTCCTGATGATGGCGCACCGGATCGGGCCGAAAGAGCTGGCTGCCCAGGCGCGGATCATGGTGGACGCAGGGGCTCAGTGCGTCTACGTCGTCGACTCGGCGGGGGCGCTCATCCTCGGCGACGCTCAGGAGCGAGTTCAGGCCGTCTACGCCGAGATCGGCGGGCAGGCGCAGGTGGGCTTCCACGGCCACCAGAACCTGTCGCTCGGCGTCGCGAACTCTGTGCTGGCCGCCCAGAACGGCGCCCAGCAGATCGACGGGGCGCTCTGTGCGCTCGGCGCCGGGGCGGGCAACGCTCCCACCGAGATCGTCGCAGCGACGTTCGAGCGGCTGGGCATCGCGACGCACGTCGACGTCAACCGGGTGCTGCAGGCCGCCGACGATGTAGTGAAGCCGATGCTTCCGCGGCTGCCGTGGACCGATCGCGCCGCCATCACTCAGGGGTATGCCGGCGTCTACTCCTCGTTCCTGCTGCACGCCGAGCGGGCGGCCGAGCGCTATGGCGTCGCCACGCATCGGATCCTGCAACGGGTCGGCGAGCTCGGCTATGTCGGGGGGCAGGAAGACATGATCATCGATGTTGCGCTGGAGCTGCGAGCAGCTGATGAGGAGTCGACGCGTGCGTGAACTGACGTTTGAGGAAACCAGCCGCTCCGTAGACACGGACCAAGGGGCGCTGCACTACCACGAAGCGGGTGACGGCCCACCGCTGCTGCTGCTGCACGGCTCGGGGCCCGGGGTCAGCAGCTGGGCCAATTACCGCGGCAATCTGGCGGCGTTCAGTGCGCATTTCCGGGTGCTGGCGCTGGACTTTCCGGGCTTTGGGCGCAGCTATTCGCCCGAAGCCAATCCGGTGATGGTGGCTCCGGGCGCGGTGGTCGCCTTCCTGGACGCGCTCGGCCTCGGTGCGGTGCCCGTGGTCGGCAACTCGATGGGCGGCGGGGTGGCGGCTCAGGTCGCCGCCGGGCAGCCGGATCGCATCAGCCGCTTGGTCACGCTCGGCGGTGTCGGCGTTCCCTTGTTCAGCGCCAGTCCACCCGAGGGCATCAAGCTCCTCGTCGAGTTTGCCCTCGACCCGACGCGCGATCGACTCGTCAAGTGGATGGAGTCGATGGTGTATGACACCGCGCTGATCACCGACGAGTTCGTTCAGCTGCGCTGGGAGCAGGCGACGGATCCGGCCGCTCTTGACGGGATCCGCCGCATGTACAACCAGCAGCTGCTGGCCAACTTCCGAGCAATCGCCGGGAATCCGGCCGGCCTGGCCATGCTGCCCAAGATCCAGGCTCCGACACTCTTGACGTGGGGTCGTGATGACCGGGTGACGCCGCTGGACAGCGCCCTGGGCCCGATGCGGTTCATCCCGCGCTGCGAACTGCACGTGTTCTACGACTGCGGGCACTGGGCGATGATCGAGCGCAAGGACGAGTTCGAGAGCGTCGTGTTGTCCTTCCTGCTGCGCGACGCGAAAGGGCAGTGAGTCATGTCCATCCTTTCGCTGGGCTACTTGCGGATCCGCAGTCCACACCTCGCCGAGTGGCAGACCTTCGCCGAGGACGTCCTCGGTCTCATGCCGGCGTCGCCCGCGCCGGGCAAGGCTCCGGCCGAGGCGAGGCACTACCGCTGGGATTCCTATCCCTACCGGCTGGCGATCGTTCCCTCGCAGGAGGCAGGGGTCGAGGCGATCGGCTACGAGGTCGGCGACGACCGGGATCTGGCCGACGTCGCCCGCACCGTCGAAAAGGCCGGCATCGACGTGACGTTCGGGTCAGCAGACGAGGCGGCGCAGCGTCAGGTCAGCGGATTCGCCAGCTTCACCGACCCGGCCGGCGCGCCGATCGAGGTCTTCTACGGCCCCGTCCTGACGCACGATCCCGTCGTGACGCCGCTGGTTTCGTCCTTTGTCACCGGCGACATGGGGATGGGTCATGTCGTCGTCAACGTGCCGGACGCCAAGGCCGAGATCGACTTCTACCGTGACGTGCTCGGGTTCCACTGCCGCAACACCTGGCAGATCCCCGGCATGTCGATGGCCTTCCTCGGCTGCAATCCTCGCCACCACACGTTCGCGCTTGCCGAAGGCTTTCCCATGCCGGGACTGCTCGTGCATTTCATGGTCGAGGTCGCGACGATCGACGACGTCGGCTACGCGCAGGACCGCTGCGTCGACGCCGGCGTGCCGGTCGTGATGGGGCTGGGCCGGCACACCAACGACCACATGATCTCGTTCTACTGCGCGACGCCCGACGGGTTCATGGTCGAGGTCGGCTGGGGGGGCCTGCAGATCGCCGACCCCAAGACGGAAGGGACATACCAGATCACCAAGCCGAGCTTCTGGGGGCACCGGCCGCTGAAGGTGTGAGTCCGCGCGGCGCGGGCTCCGCTCGACCCGATCCCGTCCGGCTGCGGGCCGGTGCTGGACATCAGCGCCGGCTGTTCGGCTCGAGCACGAGCCGTCATTCGCCGGCGGTTCGGTGGACAGTGGCCTTATGAAGCGGCCGCAGTTCCTCCGCAACAGGGCCGACGTGGTCGGTCCCGTCGCGCTGACGGTTGCCTGCGGAGTGGGGTTCGCGGCGGTGTACGCCGTTACGGTCCGCACCGTCCCCGGACGGCAGTTCGGCGACGCGTCGCTACGGGGTGCGCTGCTCACGCGCTCCGGTGTTGCCGCCGCGGTCGACGCGGTCCTCGGCGTGGTGTCGATCGCGGCGCTGCTGGCGGGAATCGCGGCGATCGCCATGGTCGCGCTGGCCAGGCTGCAGCGGGTGCCCGGGGCGGTCGCGGTGGGACTGGTGCTCGCGGCCAATGCCTCGACCTGGGTGCTGAAGAACCATCTGCTGTCGCGGCCCGATCTCGGCCTTCGCGAGGTCACGTCCGCGACCCATAACAGCCTGCCCAGCGGGCATACCACCGCGGTGTTCTCCGTCGCGGTCGCGATGCTGTTCGTGGCGCCGCCGCGCTGGCGTAACAGCGTCGCGGTCGCGGGCGGTGCCGCCTCGGTCGTCATGGCGTTGGCCACGTTGTCGGCGGGCTGGCATCGGGCCGGCGACTCGATCGCGGCGTTCGCGCTGGTCGGTGGGTGGGCCGGGATCGCAGCACTCGTGGTCGCAGCCGTCGACGCCGACGCCCCGAGAGCTGTTCTTCGCAGCGGTACTGGCCCGCTGTCGCGGCGGTGGCTGGCTGCGCTGACCGCCGGCGCCGCCGCAGTCGCGGTGTGCCTGGCCGCGGGTTTGGCCCTGATCCCGGCGTTGCGGGCGAGTGCGGTCGGTGCCGTGGCGGCGTTCCTGACCGGTGGCCTGCTGATCGTCGCGGCGGCCGTCGCGGTCCTGATCGGCGTCCAGTCCGTGCTCGCGCACGCCGACCGTTAGTCGCGACTGGCGCTCGTCCGGGTAAGCCAGTGCAATACATTGCGACCGTGAACCCGGACCGAGGTCAGCGGCACGATGGCTGACCCGCCAGCGCAGGCGACGGAGCCTGGCCAGCACGGCGATCGCTGGGAGACCGGCATGGCGATGTATCGCCAGGTCTACGGCGACGACGCGATGGGCTGGCCACCCGGTCAGTCGGCCATGTTCGACGTGATGATCGAGCAGCTCTTCGCTGAGATCTGGACCCGACCGGGCCTTGACATCCCAACGCGGCGGTTGATCACGCTAGGCGTGCTGGCCGGGCAGTACCGCTACGACGTCGTGGAGACGCAGTTCCTGCGGGCGCTGCGCACGGGTGAGCTCGACGTGGCTCAGGTCCGCGAGGTCGTCATCCATCTGATCGCCTACGTCGGGTATCCCTCGTCCGGGGCGCTGCTTCGCGCAGGCGAGAACGCGATCGCCGCATTCGCGACCGACGGGGAGCAGGCGTGAAGGCCGGGATCATCGGGCTCGGCCGGATGGGCGGTCCACTTGTCGGGCATGCCGTCCGCGCAGGGATCGATGTCAGCGCTTACGACGTTTCCGAGTCGGCACTGCACGCTGCGGCCGCTGCCGGGGCGAAGGTCGCCTCATCGCCCGCAGCGGCGGCGGAGGGCGCTGACGTCGTCGCCCTCGTCGTCTTCGACGATCGACAGGTTCGCGATGTGCTCATCGGAGCAGGCGGCGTCCTGCAAGCACTTCGCGCAGGAGCAGTCGTGGCGGTACACACCACGACATCACTGCAGACGATCCTTGACCTGGCGGCCGAAGCAGCAGCGGCGGAGGTTGAGGTTCTCGACGCAGGGATCAGCGGCGGAGAACCCGGCGCGCAAGCGGGAACGCTGGTGACGCTTGTCGGAGGCAGCGCAGCCGCGGTCGGCAGGGCGCGTCCCCTGATGGACAGCTACAGCAAGGAAGTTGTCCACGCCGGGCCGCTCGGCGCCGGTATGACGCTCAAGCTGGCACGCAACGCTGCCGGCTACGCGCTGATGGTGGCCGCGCAGGAAGCGATGGAGCTTGCCGCGACCGCCGCGATCGATCCGGAGGTCGTCCGACACGTCCTGGAAGCGACCGATACGGCGAGCATGCTGTGGGCGCCGTTCGCGCTCGGCGGCCCGACTCCGCTCGGACCGGACGCGCCCAGCGACGTGCGGGCTCGCCTCGAGCACACCAGAGACCTCGGCCTCAAGGACCTCGACCAGGCTTTGTCGCTCGCGGAAAAAACCGGTCGGCCCATTGCGTACCTTGCTGCCACGCGCGGTGCCTACCCGCGCTCCGTTCGGCTGTAGCGGGCGGCCGAGAACGCCACCTGATGGCGCTCTTGGGCCGGACGCGCAGTGTCGAGTCGCGCGGGTGCGCGGAGCTGAGTCGGCCTCGTTTCCTGGGAGAACGGTGTGTTTCCGCGAAAGCGTCACGTCGGGCGATTTGGTCCCGTTTGATTGTTATGGGCCGTCAGATCGGCTGCCCACTTCATGAATTTTCGAGGTCGTCGCAGCATGTTTCGTCGGGCGGGCACGCTTATCAGCAGTCTGTTGGTCACGGCAGTGGCGGCGGCCGCGGTCGGTTTGCCGGCGCTACCGGCGTCGGCAGCGAGCCCGGGCGTCAATGACGGTGGCGTGGTGGCGAATGCGGTGCCGGCGAAGTTCACACCGAACATCGTTGATGGGGCCGTTGAGTCGATGGTTCAGGTCGGCAGCCTGATGGTGGTCGGCGGTTCGTTCACCCAGGTGACGCCGACCGCGGGAGCGGGGAGCGGCACCACCGTTACGCGTGACTACCTGTTCGCGTTCAACGCCTCCACTGGTGCGCTTGACACCTCGTTCGTGCCGTCGGTCAACGGTGAGGTCGATGCGATCGTGCCCACGGCCGATGGGACGGGTGTCTACGTGGGAGGAATGTTCACGTCCGCCGGCGGGGTGTCGACCCGGCTCGCGGAGTTCAACCTCTCCACCGGCACGCGCGTCACGACCTTCAACCCGTCGCTGAACGGCCCGATCAACGCCCTGGCCCTCGTCGGCAGCCGATTGTTCATCGCCGGCACTTTCACCTCGGTCAAAAGCGTCGAGCACGACGGGCTGGCGGCCGTCAATCCCACGACGGGCGCGGTGGACCCGTATCTCACGGTGAACCTCACCGGCAACCACAACTACGGCCGAGTCGCCGGAGCGGCCGAAGGCCGGGTCGGCGCCACGGACATCGCGGTCTCGCCGGATGGCACCCGGATGATTGTCGACGGCAACTTCATCAAGGCGGCCGACCCCGTGAACCCGACCGGCTACGCGCGTGACCAGATCGCCAACATCATCCTCGGCCCGAGCCAGGCGACCGTCGATCCGACCTGGAACACCAACGCCTACACGAACGCCTGCTTCGCCAACGCCTACGACTCCTACGTTCGCCACATCGCCTGGTCACCGGACGGCTCCTACTTCGTCGTCGCCGCCACCGGCGGCTACAACTCGGGCACCTTCGAGAACTGCGACGCGGCGAGCCGGTTCAACGCTTCGTCAACCGGCAGCAATGTCAAGCCGGCCTGGGTCGACTACACCGGTACCGACTCCATCTACTCGGTGGCGGTCACGACCGACGCGGTCTACATCGGTGGCCACTACCGCTGGCTGAACAACCCGTACGGGCAGGACAACCCGCAGAAAGGTGCGGTGCCGCGTCCGGGGCTGGCGGCGCTTGATCCGGCCAATGGCGTGCCGCTGTCGTGGAACCCGGGGCGTAACCCGCGCGGCCATGGCGCCGAGGAGATCTACGCCACCTCGGCCGGTATCTGGGTCGGGTCGGACACCGACTGGATCGGCGACTACCAGTACAAGCACCAGAAGCTGGACTTCTTCCCGTTCGCCGGCGGGGTTTCGGCGACCGGTGACAACACGGGTGACCCGGGCACGGTCTTCCTCGCAGGAGCGAGTGGAAACTCGTTCACCGCCAACAGTTTTGATCCGACGACGGGCGCCGGCTCGGTCGCCTCGAGTCAGCCGAGCAACGGCGGAAGCATCAACTGGAGCACCGTGCAGGGTGCCTTCGTTCTCAACGGGCGGATCTGGTACGGGCAGGGCGGCCAGCTCCACTACGTCACCTGGGACGGCGCCAACAACTTCGGCGCCCCGCAACTCGTCGACCCCTACGACGATCCCTACTGGGACAGCGTCCAGACCGGTTCGGGCCAGACCTACCAGGGCAACGTCGTGGACTTCTACGCCGAGCTGCCGAACGTGACCGGCATGTTCTACGCCAACCGCACGATCTACTACACCCTGTCGGGCAACAAGAACCTCTTCAGCCGATCGTTCGCGCCTGACACGACCGCCTCGTCGGCGGCCAATCAGGTGACCGGTGGCGTGATCAGCCCGCAGAAGATCACCGTGGCCCCGGCCAGCGGGTCGGTCGACTTCTCGGGCGCCAGCGGCATGTTCGTCGCGAACGGCTATCTCTGGTACGCGACCAAGTCCGACGGCAAGCTGCACCGGGTGACCTGGACCGGCACCACCTACTCCGGGCCGAGCACCGTCGACACCTCGGCCAGCGGTAACTGGGCCGGCAAGGCTGTATTTGTCTCACCCGTCGCGCCGGTCGGGCCGGTCCAGCCGACCGCCAGCTTTGCCGCTTCCTGCTCGACCATGACGTGCTCCTTCGACGCCTCCTCCTCCACCGCTCCCGGCTCGAGCATCACGTCGTACGCCTGGAACTTCGGTGACGGCAAGACCGGCAGCGGCGTCAAGGCGGCCCACACCTACAGCGCGACCGGAAACTACACGGTCAAGCTCACCGTCACCAACGCAAGTGGTGCGACCGACGTTGCCACGCGAGCGGTGACGGCACGCGCGCCGACGCCCATCCCCACGCTCACTGTCACTCAGTCTGCGCCGCTGATCGTCGTCGGGCAGCCGGAAACGATCCGGTGGGCATCCACCAACGCCACTTCAGTCCTGGGCGCCGTCAATGGCTTCTTCCTCGGCAAGGTTGCCTTGTCCGGCCAGGGCACGCTCCACATCACCACGCCGGGTACGTACGTCTTCACGTACAAGGCCGTCAACAGCTCGGGCAGCGTCGCCACGAGCGTCAAGGTCACCGTGTGGTCGCAGCAGACATACGGCGCCTTCCTCGGATTCCTCGCCTGGTGGTTCAGCCACACGCCCGCCCAGCGCGCTCAGCTGCTCGCGTACTTCGCTTACCTGGCGGCGCACCCGCACAGCTGACGCTGCGAGATCAGGCGCAGGAGAGACGGATGATCCCAGAGATCACCTTGAATGACGGAACGAGGATTCCGCAGCTCGGCTTCGGCACCTTGCAGATACCCGAGAACCGGCAGCCGTCGCCGGCCGAGGTCGACCAGGCCACCGGCATTCTCGGCGAGGCATGGGCCGCCGGCTACCGGCACTTCGATACGGCTCAGAGCTACGGCAACGAGGGGGTCGTCGGCCAGGCAGTGGCGAAGTCCGGCATGGCCCGTGACGGCGTCTTCATCACCAGCAAGCTGAGCAACGCGAACCACCGAGCTGATGATGTCCGACGGTCGTTCGGCGAGACCCTGGCAAAGCTGGGTTCGGAGTACCTCGACCTGTTCTTGATTCATTGGCCGTTGCCGACGCTGTATGACGGGGACTACGTCTCCACCTGGCGGGCGATGAGCGAGCTCAGCGGCGACGGTCGCTTGCGCTCAGTCGGCGTATCGAACTTTCAGCCGCATCACTTGGACCGCATCGTCGGCGAAACCGGCGTTCTGCCGGTGGTCAATCAGATCGAAGTGCACCCGTACTTCGCGAACCCGGCTGCTCGGGATGCCTGTCGGACTCATGGTGTGGCAATCGAAGCGTGGAGCCCCCTTGGCCGGGGACCGCTCTTGCGCGACGACGTCATCACTGGAATCGCCCGGGACTGCGGCCGGACGCCGGCGCAGGTTGTCTTGCGCTGGCACATCGAGCACGGGCACATCGTGGTCCCCAAGTCGGTCCACCGCGAAAGGATGGCCGAGAACTTCGACATCTTCAGCTTCGAACTGACCACCGAGCAGATGAGTGCGATCGACGGCTTGGACAAGGGCGAGGCCGGCCGGGTCGGCCCGCATCCGGACACCTTCGCCTGGATTCCGTCCGCCGAGACGCCGAACCCTCGCTGAACATCGCCGACGAGGAAAGCCCCGCGGAGCACGTCGCTGGTCCGCGGCGAACGCGGTGGGCCGTAGTTACCACAATGCGAAACCGGGAACGGCCCATCCTTGGGTTCAGGTGCGTGGCGCGGGGTGGGTGGTGCGTGCTGGCTGGAGGAGTTGGGTTTCGAGGGTGGCCGGGTCGAGGGGGCGGGACATGAGGAAGCCTTGGGCTTCGTTGACTTGTTCGCCGCGGAGGTGGTCGATCTGTCCGGTGGATTCGATTCCTTCGGCGAGGGTCTTGAGGCCGAGGTCTTTGCCGAGTTGGACGAGGGTGTGGATGATCGCGTCGGCTTCGGGGGAGCGGGTGATGGTGTTGGTGAAGGATCGGTCGATTTTGAGGCAGTCCACAGGGAACCGTTGCAGGTAGGCCAACGAGGAGTAGCCGGTGCCGAAGTCGTCGATAGCGATTTGAACGCCGAGTTCTTTGAGTTCGTGGAGGCGCCGTGTGGTGGTGTCGACGTTGCGCATCAACGCGGTTTCGGTGACTTCGAGGGTGAGCACGGCGGGGTCGAGGCCGCTGTGGGTGAGGGCGTCGCGGACGTCGTCGACGATGATGTCGCGGTCGAGTTGCCGTCCGGACACGTTGACCGAGATCATCAGGTCGCTGCCACGGGCCCGCCAGGTCGCCATTTGGGTGCACGCTTCACGCAGCACCCACCGGCCGACGTCGATGATATGACCGGAGGATTCCAGCAGGGGGATGAATTCGTCGGGTTGGATTTGTCCGAGGGTGGGGTGTTCCCAGCGGATGAGTGCTTCGGCGCCGATCAAGGCGAGGTCATCAAGGTTATAGATGGGTTGGTAGACGAGCCGGAACTGGTTGTCGTCCAGCGCGGACCGCAGGTCGAATTCGAGGCGGTAGCGGTAGGTGACGTCGTGTTCCATTTCGGGGCGGAAGATTTCGAAGCAGTTCTTGCCGACGGCTTTTGCCATGTACATGGCGACGTCGGCGTCCCGCAGCAGTTCCCCGGCGGTGTCGCGGTCCCCGATCGCGATCCCGATACTGGTGGTGATCATGATCGGGATCGCGGACTCTTCCAGGGTGAACGGTTGGCGCATCAAGTCCAACAACCGTTGCGCGACCAACTCGGGGGCGCTTTGAGTGGACACCCCGTCGATCAGCACGACGAATTCGTCGCCGCCCATCCGCCCGATCGTGTCCGCGTCCCGCAAACTCGTCGTCAACCGCACCGCGACGGCCTGAAGGAGTTTGTCCCCGGCTGCATGCCCCAAGGTGTCATTCACGTCTTTGAAGCCGTCCAGGTCCACGAACAGCGCTGCGCCGGTCGTGCCATGACGACGGTTACGGGCCAACAACTGCCCGATCCGGTCGGTGATCAACGCCCGGTTCGGTAGACCCGTCAACGCATCATGTAACGCCTGATGGCGAAGCTCGCCTGTCTTCTTACCGACCAACGCTAACGCCCGCGCCCGCCCCGTCGACAAGATCAAGATCAATAACGCCAACAACAAACTCAACGCGACACCCGCACCCAAAATCCCTATCGACGCGCCCGTCGCGAATATCCCACCCGCTGCGACGGTTCCGAACGTCGTCACCGCCCAACCGTTGTGCAGGTCGATCGTGCTCGATGCCGTACCTTTCACTGGCGCGGCGCTGTTGAACGTCACATCCGAAGTACCAGCCCGATACCGAATCGACACTGCTATATCGGGATGTCCTACCAACGCCCGATCCAGCACGACGGTCGGGAGTATTCCGAGGCCAACCCCGCCAACAAAGGCCGCGCGTCGCGCTTCCACTGTCGCGGGTACGACTCCGCCGCGATACAACGGGACGACGATGGCGAGAAGGGTGCTGGTTCCGATCTTCGACGGGAAATATGCCCCTTGCCCGGAGTCCCGCGGGCCAAAGAAGAAGCCCCCGTTGTTTTCGGCACAGAAATCGAACCCCGCCGGTGGCCCCTGTCCCCCACTGCGAACCTGGCCGACGGCCGCGAGGCAGTAGAACGGGCGCGAACCCGGGGGGACGATCTGGAATGTGCCATCGGACGCTAGCGGACCGGCCGGATCGGCAACTGCTCGGGTTGCGAAGGCCGGAAGTTGTGATGAGTCCACAAGAATAGTGAGACCTAAGCCTTGCAGCTCTGGATAACGCTCAAAGGCACGCATCGAGCGTGCCCAGTCACGAAAGTCTGAGTTCGTCGCGGAAGGAATACTGAGGAAGTAGGAGCCTGCGCTCACGACCAGATCTTCCTCATGCTGAATCGATAACTGCAACGCGGACGCGATCTGGGCGGACGAGTTCGTGAATGCCTGGCGCGAATCCCGCTGGGCATTATTGCCAACTGAAAGTGCGGCGAATGCCGCGCCCGTAGTCCCTCCGAGCGCGAGCAGTGCGGCCACGGCCACCAATACGTAGCGATGATTCCGGCGCCCAGAACCGGAATCAGCACTCGATGCCGTGCCTCCGTGGGCAGGGTCCTTGGCGCGTTTGGGCATATCCAAGTCCCCATCGATGAGCATCAGCCTCAAAACCAGCTCAACTGGTCGCATCGACGTAACCCGTCCGGGACTTGAGGGGACGGTTCCCGGATGTCGTCATCGCGGCAGTCAGGGGCGCGGGGGTTCCGTCCATCGACTAATCCTGCTTTGGCCCGCCAGCCGGGTAAATGCGGTTCCGGAACGGCACAGCCAGCGGTGTGCAGTCGCAGACGGTGTTGTGGCGCCAGACGAGACGACGGGTTTCATCCGCGGGCGTCGTCACATGAGCTGGTTCCGTTTTCGGTCGCCGTCCAACGGGCGAGCTGGGTGCGCAGCCAACCATTCTCCCAGAAGCTGACATCACCACCGTTGTCGAGCAGATGCCGGTGGGCACCGGCCATGAGGGCGCGGAGCCGCTGGTCTTGCGAAGCTGCGCGCGCGATCGCTTCCCCGATGCGAATAGCGATCACGGCGTCGCCTCGTGCCAGGGCCGCCTCGGCCCGGTCGAGGGCGGCTTCCGTGCCGACGACGTCGATGAGCTCACCAATGGCGGCGCCGTTGGAGTCGGGGTAGAGCTCGGCGGTCGACTGGAGCGTGAACCATCCGACGTAGCTCTCCCACAGGGTGCGCACCGCCCAGGAGACCTTGCCATAGCCCTGCCCGACCCGCAGGTGCTTCGGGAGCTGGATCTCTCGCATCAGGGTCCAGACATCGGTGCCGGCATTGATGCCGTCCAACGTCTGCTGATGGACGTAGTCGACAGCATCATGCAGGCGCTCCAGCGATGCCGCGATAAGTTCGGCGCCGATTATCGGCTCGTCCCGGCCGGTGACGAGCACCTCCGGCCGCAACTCGCGCACCATGCGGTTGGTTGCCAGTTGCGGCTCGACGAACCGGTACTTGTCACCGCGAATGGTGTTGAGGTTCGGAAAGTGCGGAAACAGCGGGCCGAACAGATTGCTGACAACCGCCACGCGGTGCTCGGGCAGCCACACGACCGCGCAGTCGATGGTCTCGCCAACGGCGGCCAATAGCTCGATGCGAAGGCCGTCGACCGTCAGGCTCAGCCGCTTGTCGAACGTGATGTCGGGCGTGGGCACCGATTGGTGCATCGAGACCCCGGGGTTCTCCTTCGCGATGCGCACGGCATCGGCGCCGAGCATGTCGAACCAGATAGCGGCCGTACGCGCCCGCAGGTTCGGGATCCGCTTGTCGTCGCTTTGGCATGCCTGGTTGTTGGCCTGGGCGAGGTAGGTCGTGCCGTGCTCCCGGAACAGATCGACGCCGCCTACGTGGTCGACGTGAGCCTGGGTCGTGATGATGTGGTGGGTTGGGCCAGGTCGGATGTCGTCGAAGACCCGCTTGTGGTGCGGCGCCTCAAAACCCATGCCGGTGTTGACGATTACCCGCCCGCTGTCGGTCAGTAGCAGGTACGAGGCGCTCGTTCCCGCGGATCGGTACAGGAGCCCGTCCACTATTGGGTAGGCGGGGTCGTCATAGACCGGCGTGAGGAGCTCCTTGCCCGGCCGGGTGTCGATCAGGTGGTCCACCTGCTCTTGGGTATTCATCGGACTTCCGTTCGGACGGGAAACGGTCGAGGGAGAACCCGCAGGGGGCTCGCACTTCTCCGGGTGTCACAGAGTAATTACGGCGCAGGTCGTAAACGACACGGCCCTGCTTGCTCATGGGAGCCGCCGTGGGTTGATCGGACCCGCAGCACTGCACTTCGTCGCTTGCTCAGGCAAGTCGTTGGACAGGGAAGACGGACGCGCCTTGACGCGCCATGATGCGCTTGTATGGGGTCACGATCAGCTCGGCGAGCGGGACCTTGTCGGGCTCAACCGATGTTGATGAACGTGACGACGCCGCCGCCAGGTCCGTTGCACCAGACGTCACTGCCGAGGTGGCGCTGCACGTAAATGGGGCCCGTGCAGCTCCAGCCGACCTGCCAGGTGAAGGGGTGCCCGGCGGAGTGTTGATGCCGACTCAGGGCTAGGTCGTGCGCCGTCGAGCAGGTGGTGTTGTGCGCCTTGATGTCCCAGACTCCCGCCTCGGTCTGCGGGATCGTCCTGATAGAGCCGCAGCCGAGGTAGGGCGTCGGAGGGTCGCAAGCAAGTGTCGACAAAACCAGCGGGCTCGCTAGCAGCACGCCGATAGCGCTGACTCGAGCACTCTTCATGATCCCCCTTACGCCCCGTCGTGGGTTCGGGCCAACTCCACGAGCGTTGGCCAGACCCGGCTACGCCGCCAGAGGCGTTGGTCCCCCTGATGGTCGAGTCCACCGGCCACATGAACTCGGCGGCCCGCTGACAACGGGTGTTGCATGCCTATGGCTACGGCTGCACATCGGCCGTGCCGTTCAGACCGAGGCCGGGTGAAATCGCGCGACCCGCGTCTATTGTCATAACGACCGTCCGGGGAGATAGCCATTGACCCGGCCGCAGCCTCGTCGCAGGCTATGAACCAAAGCAGGCGCCATGACCACGTTGTACCGATACTCATTCGACAAGCGGCTGCTCGCCCTCTGGGGCGTCTTCGGCGTCCGCCCGGCGAAGGACGGAGTCACACTTACCGACGACGGCCGGCTGCGGGCGACGTTCGGCGTCCTCAAGCTCGAGACCGGGCTAGCGAATGTCACCGGCGCCCACATCACCCGCAACTACCGCTGGTGGACGGCGGTCGGTGCGCGGCGCTCGCTGAAGGACGACGGGCTCACGTTCGGAACAAACGCAAACGCCGGCGTGTGCATCCACTTCCACGACAAGGTGCCGTCGCCGCTCAGACCCAGGGGGCACTCCGCACTGACAGTCACTGTCGAGGATCTCGACGGATTGACGCAGGCGCTTACCCACCCATGACGCCGAGCGTCTGCTCGAGGTGGCCCGTGTTGCGCATGAGTAACGGTCCGACCAGTCGGGCACGGGCATCGTGCAGGCGCTCTCGCCTGACGGTCCCTTGCTCGAGCCACTCCAGCGTCGACATCATCGCCCCAGCGGCCCTGAAGCGATCCCCTTGCCGTCCGACGAGGACGGCCAGCGGCCTGACAGCGCTGATTCGACCCTTTCGCCAAGTTCAGCCAGGCGCGCCGATTCGGTCGGGTCGAAGTCCTGGGCGCGGATTGTCTCCCGCAGCCGATCGAGCTGCTGGGAGACGACGGGGCCGTACTTGGGTTCGGAGCACCAGGCGAGCTCGCGTAACAGCTGCAGCAGCCGGGCGAGCACGGCAGGGTCGGCTGCTCCGTATCGCCGCGGCTGCGCCATCGCTAACTCGAGAAAGTCGGCCAGATCTGGTCGGCGCAGCACGACCCGGACCGCGCCGTCGCCGTCTACGAGTACCACCGGCCCTAGATCGCGGCCGGCGAGCGCACACAGCAACGCCGCCGAGTGCGATAGCGCATGCACGGCCGTGGTCGGGTCATTGATGCCAGGTGACAACGCCTTGATCGCGACATCGGTGATCTGCCGTAAGCCCAGCTCAACATCGCTCGCCGGGGTGCGCTCGAAACCCACGGTCGCCGCCCGACCGATGCGGCGCTGCAGGTGCTCCGTGTCGGCGTCGAAGCGGCCGCCGCCGCGCGGCCACGTGAATGCGAACGGGGTCCCGGCGATCATCGAGCTGCCGGGGTAGGACTCGATCACGATCACCGCGTCCGCCTCGGTCGCCGCTTTCAGCAGTTCCTGCTGGTCGACGAGAAGCAGGAAACCCGACTTGGGTGACAACGCCACCAGCGCGTCGGCCGGAACCCGGGGGACGACCGGGGAGGTTTTGTCGGGATCGGCGGCGCCGAAGACGCGCTGGGCAGTGTCTGCGGCGTCGTCATGAACGTCACGCAACATCGTCTCGACCCGGATCTGTTGGGTCAGGTGCGCCAAGAACAACACCAGGCCGAGCACGCTCGCTACCGCCAGAACGAATCCGATGGTTACTGACAGTCGGGGTACGAACAGTGCCTGGTCGGCGGCGGCGGTCCGAACGCTACGTAGGACAGTCAGTGCGTAGGTGAACGTCGCCAGGAACAGGGCGAGGGTGGCCTGCACGAAGACGTCGCGGGTGAAGGTGCGCAGCAGCCGGGGCGAGAACTGGCCGCTCGCCAGTTGCAGGGTGACCACCGTCAGCATGAATGTCAGCGATGTGACCGTGATCAGCGAACCGGCGACCGAGTCCAGCAGCGTGCGCGCCGCGTTGGCGTCACCACTGAACAGGTATTCACCTGTCCAGGACGGCAGTCGTGAATCGACCCGGCCATCAACGCGGGGTAGCGCGATCCCCAACCCGACCGCGACGACGACACCTGCCGTCGGCAACGGCCACAGCTGCGTCCGCACAGCGTCGCGCGCCCAATTCAGCCCGCTCCGAAGATGAACCACAATGATCAGCACCCTTCGACCAACACTCAATCAACGCAGTCCACGGAAGCGGTGACCTGGAGTTTGTGCCCCAGTCACCCTCACCGAAGCTTTGGATACTTGCACTCGTGTTCGCAGTGCGCGGGACCAAGGAATACCTTGACCGCGCGCACAGCGGTACGTGGCCAACTCGCTTCGGTGTAACTCGGGTCGAGGCCCGGTGCCGGCGCGCCGTCGCCCTTCAGTCCGGCCACGCTCCAAGGACGGAGACACGGTGCATTCGACGGTGGCCGTCGAAGTCGGCGAGGGCAATGTGCATCGTGCAACGGTTATCCCAGATGAGAAAGTCACCTGGCTGCCAGCGATGCCGGTAGACGAACCGCTGCTGGGTGGCGTGCGTGAGCAGCAGCCGGAGCACGGCCTCGCCCTCGTCCGCGGGGACGCCGTTGAGCCACCGTGTGTAGGTCGGCTTGACATAGAGCGTGCGCGCACCCGTCTCCGGATGCCGCCGCACCACAGGGTGCGTGCGCCGCTGGTCGTTGGCAATGGCCTCCGCTACCTCGGCGGGGGACGCGTGGCCGGCCCGCTGCTTCAGCTCAGCGATCCGAGACAGTCCGTGCTCGGCGGTCAGATCCTCGAGGTAGCGCTTCATCGCGGGAGATAGCGCCTCGTAGGCCGCCGTCATGCTCGCGAAACACGTGTCGCCGCCGACCGGGGGGATGATCTGGGCGTGGAGCAGCGTGCCCATGGGTGGCCGATCCAGGAACGTCTCGTCGGTGTGCCACATGCTGGCGGTGGTGCCGGTCTCGGAGTCAAGAACGCTCACTCGCTCGTGACCGGCGCCGAGGTTGGGGAAGAAGGTGTGAACCTCGACCTCACCGAAGCGTTCCCCGAGCCGGATGTGCTCGTCGGGGCTCAATGTGACGCCGCGCATGTAGACCACTTGGTGGTCGAGTAGGGCTTTGCGGATCTCGTCGAGATTTCCGTCGGAGAGTGGTCGAGACCAATCGAGTCCGATGATCTCGGCGCCCAACGACCGACCTCTTGCCTGGATCTCGGCCATGCTTGCTCCCTGGACTTTCGATAACATCGTTACGATACCGCCGAAGCCGATTCGGCGCCGCGCCATGGCCGCGGGGTCTCAGGGTCGAGACCGGCGTTTCCTTCCCCCCGATGCATGCCGCGACCAACATCTTCGAGTTTCAGCCGACCGAACAAGGCGCCCAGATGACCTACACGGTGCGCTACCCGGCGCGTGTGTTCGGCGAACGGCGGTTAGCGACGCCTTTACACTGGCGGCATGTCTGTTAAGTACGATCCGCTGAGCGAGGACTTCCGCTCGGACCGCGAGGGCGTCTACCAACGGCTGCGCGACGAGGCGCCTGTGTATCTCGATCCGGCGGGCCGGTTCGCTGCGCTTTCGCGCTTCGAGGACGTGCGCGCCGCTGCGCTTGACTGGAAGACTTACTCGGCCGTCACGGCGGAGGCGAAGATTCTGCGCCCGATCATCAACGACATGGACCCGCCGCTTCACACCGACCGGCGAGCAAACCTGTCCCGGGCGTTCACTCGCAGACGGGTTGCCGAAATGGAGCCTCGCCTTCGATCGATCGCTCGGTCGCTGATCGCCGAGTTCGCCGAACGCGGGACGTGTGACCTCATTGCGGACTTCGCGGCGCTGTTCCCGTCTTTGGTGATGGGACAGCTCATCGGCATCCCCGAGGAGCTGCTCGCCGAATGCCGCAAGATCACCGACGCGGTGATGCGGATCGAAGGACCGGAAGGCAATGCCAGTCCCGTCGAGCGGGCCGACGCCATCTTTTCGGAGCTGGCCGCCAAGCGTCGTCGCGAGCCGGCGGACGATCTGCTGAGCGCGTTGCTGGCAATCGGCTCGGACGGCGGTGAGCCGCTGAGCGACGAGGAGATCCTGGGTTTCTGCTACCTGCTTCTGGTGGGCGGCAACGACACGACAACCAACCTGATCGGGAACGGGATGGAGCTCTTAGCGCGGCATCCCGACCAGCGTGCCGCCCTTGTTGATGATCCGACCCTCATTCCAGATGGCGTCGAGGAAATGCTGCGCAGAGAGCCGCCCACGCAGACGAGCGCCCGGCAGAGCACCAGCGACGTCCACCTTCACGGGGAGCGAATTCCGGCGGGCACCAGGGTGCTGCTGCTGTGGGGGGCGGCGAATCTCGACGAGCGCGAGTTCGAGGCTCCCCACACGTTCGACCTACGACGGGCCACCGAACGTCATCTGTCGTTGGGTCAAGGAGCGCACTTCTGCATGGGTGCTGCGCTCGCCCGGCTCGAATCGCGCATCGCTTTCGAGGAGCTTCTCGGCTGCATGCCCGACTTTGAGGTGGTTCGCGTACCCGAGCGGATTCGTTCGGTCTGGGCCTGGGGTTTCGAATCGCTGGAAGTTGCCTTCGAGCCCGCCCGATTGTCCCGGCCGGTGGCGCCTCAGGCCGTCGGAGGCGGCGCCAAACCGCCTGCGATGTAGGTACGCGCGTCGTCGCGGATATGCGCCAGCTCGGTGCGGCTGGGCGCCTGCGGACTCATCAGCGCCAAGGCGAAAAGGCTGCGCGCGATCCATAAGGCGGTTCGGTGCGGATCGAGGTCCGGTCGTATTTCACCGGCCTGTTGGGCGGCTATGACGTGGGGCTCCCAGAAGCGCGCCGCACGGCTGAGCCAGGGCGCACCGGAGGTGGTGAGCGTGAGAACGAGGGACTCGGGCTCGGTCTGACGTAGCCACATCGGCGTTTCCTGGCTGACCCCGAACGCGGCCGCCGTGGCCACCTTGTCCGCGAACGTTGCGGCACGTCGAAACTTGCGCTCGAGCTCGAGCCGGACGAGATGCCCGTTCCAGAGAAAGACAGCCGTCAGCAGACCCTTCTTGTCGCCGAAATGCGCGTAGATCGTCGGTCGCGAGACACCGGCCGCGCGTGCGACGTCCTCGACGGTGATGCGGCGCGGGCCATGGCGACGCACGAGCGCATGCGCAGCCTCGATGATCGACTGTCGCGTGGCTGAGGAAGAGTTCAACCCGGTGGCGTCAGTCTCTTTGCCTTGGTCGGCAAGGAAGGCTCTTGGCAAGGGAGACCTCTGAAACCCTTCGGATCGCGGTCGATGCCAGAAGTCTAGTTGGCTATCCGATTCTCGCATTCGATGAGATCCCGTCGGCCGGCCGTGTCGCCCAGGAAGAGCTCTTCAATCTCCAGCCCGGGGTGCGCCCTGCGTGCTCGTGCGCGTGACACCGGGAGGGTTTCGGGCTACCTTACAGATAGGCATCCTCTGTAAAGATGTCAACCACCCGTTCTGTCCTGAGCCTTGGCTGCAGGTCCGCGCAATGCACACCACGATGCTTCGATTCCAGGAGGATGGCATGACGTCGCAGCCGAGTACCGACGAGGCGTCGATCGGGACCAAGGCCAGAGTGGCTCCGATTCCACGTCGCATCGACTACGCGGGCTCGGTGCATGACGAGCGTGAGATCGAAGCAGTCGTCGAGGTGCTGCGGGCCGGTCCCACGGGGTTGCGCATCGGCAAGAACGTGCGGGCAATGGAGAGGCGGGTTGCCGAACTCTTCGATAAGCGCCACGGCGTCATGTGCAATTCGGGGAGTTCGGCGCTGTATCTCGCGATCGAGGTGCTGGGTTTGGAGCCGGGCGACGAGATCGTCACATCGGCCGTGACGTTCTCGACTGACATTGCGCCGATGATGCGGGCCGGTCTGGTCCCGGCGTTCGTGGATGTCACACCCGACACGTTCCAGATCGACGTCGAGGCCATCGAAGAGATGATTGGCCCCCGTACCCGTGCCATCCTCGCGCCGAATCTGATCGGTAACGCGCCTGACTGGGACCGGATCCGGTCGATCGCCGACCAGCACGACCTCAAGGTCGTCGAGGACTCGTGCGACGCGCTCGGCCTGACTCTGCGCGGCACTCCGACGGGCGCCAGAGCTGATATCAGCCTGACGAGTTTCGCCCTCTCGCACATCATCACCGCAGCCGGTACCGGCGGGATGGTGTGCTTCGACGATGAAAAGCTCGCCGACAAGGCGCTGCTGCTGCGCCGCTGGGGGCGGCGTTCGGAGGTGCAGTTGTTCGGCTCGCGGAAGGGCGTGGACCGGCGGTTCTTCAGCACGCTTGATGAGGGTGAGGGCGGCGGGCTGGAGTACGACAACCTGTTCATCTTCGATGAGTTGGGCTGGAACTTCGAGCCGTCGGAGTTGTCGGCAGCATTCGGTCTGGTGCAGTTGGACAAGCTGAGCCACAACCTGGCGCGCCGGCAGCGCAACTTCGAGCTGACCAGCGCGCACGTGGGGCGCTGGCCGCAGCTGTTCACCTTGCCGCGGCTGACGGAGGGAGTGGTGACGGGATGGCACATGTTCCCGTTGTTGATCAATGCCGACAGCGGGATCCGGCGTAGCGAGTTCCAAGAGTGGATGGAAGGCCACGGGATCGACACCCGGATGGTGTGGACGGGTAATGCAACCCGTCAGCCCGCTTTCCGCGGGCACTCGTTCCGGACGCCTTCGGGGGCTCTACCGAATGCTGACCGGGTGATGGAATGCGGCCTCATCCTGCCGAACAATCATTCGCTCAGCGACTCCGACTGCGATTACATCGGCGAGTGCATTGAAGGCTTCCTCACCCACAAGAAGCTGATCTGAGCGCTGGTCCACGGAGCAAGACCGCTGATGACGGCTGACGGCCATGCCACGACGTACCCAATCTCGCGATCATCGACGGGAGCACGTTCGTCAGGAGCGTGCGGTGCGCGCCCTGCCTGGCAAGCCGGCGAAGGGCTCACTCGAATGGCCTGCAGAACAGGCTTGGGGCCGCCAAGACCAGGCCGCTTTCGCCGGGCTGCGGCAGATCGTCGCGGGTGCTTCCTACATGAGCCCTGAGGTGCGGCGGCTGCTGAACTGTCCGGAGGACGTCTCGCAGCCGGTGCCTGCGTTTGGTTTCCCGCGCTATATCGAAGAGGGACTGCTCGACCATCTGATTGGCTCCTGACGGGTCGATCCGTACCAGGCGCCAAGCTGCCTAATGGAGGATGAAGTGGAGACACGCAAAGTCGGTGCGTCGGGGTTGTCCGTGTCCGTGCTCGGGCTCGGCTGCAACAACTTCGGGATGCGAATCGGATCAGACGAGAGTGAACGCGTGGGGAATGCTGCACTCGACGCCGGCATCACCCACTTCGACACCGCGCAGATGTACGGCGGCGGCAAATCCGAGGAGTTCCTCGGAGCGGCGCTGTCGAAGTCCGGACGTCGCGATGACGTCGTCATAGCTACGAAGTTCGGCCGCACCGACGAGGGGGGCTCGCGTCGGGAGATCATCCGGTCGTGCGAACAGTCATTGCGCCGGCTGGGCACGGATTACGTCGATCTCTACTACCAGCATTACGTCGACCGCACGACCCCGATCGAAGAGACGCTTGCGGCGCTCACGCATCTGGTAGAGCAGGGCAAGGTGCGCTACTTCGGCTCATCCAACGTGGCGAGTTGGCACGTGGCCGAGGCTGACCACACTGCTCGAGAGCGAGGCACGGAGCGGTTTGTCGCCTGCCAGATGGAGTGGAGTCTGCTCAATCGCGCCATTGAGGCGGAGGTCGTTCCGGCGTGCCGACGGTACGGGCTCGGTCTGGTCTCGTACTTCCCGCTTGCCTCGGGCTTGCTGAGCGGGAAGTACCGGCGCGATGCGCAGGCACCTGTGGGGAGCCGATTTGCGGCGATGCCCTTCTTCGCCGAAGTCGCGACTCCGGCGAATTGGGACAAGGTCGAGCGGCTGACGGCATATGCCCAAAGCCAGGGCTCGGAGTTGCTTGACCTCGCGCTCAGCTGGGCGGCGGCGCAGCCGCAATCGGCGAGCGTGCTGGTCGGCGCCACCCGGCCCGAGCAGGTCATCGCAAACGCAGCGGCAATCGGCAATCCCCTGGAGGCCGGTCAACTCAGCGAGCTCAACGAGATCGTTGGATGACCTATCCCGGATCCACCGTCTGACTGTTGTTGCAATGGGCTGGGTCTTGGTCGCCGGAGGTGTCGAGCTGTTTTGAGCCGTCTTGTCGAGTACGTCCTGGTCGGCGTGCCGAGCTTGCTGGTGGACCTCTTGGCTTTCCCCGCGACGATCGGGGAGTTCTGGATGATCGGCTGTCTCCTGCTGCGTGGAATTCGATACGAGCCGCTACCGACGCAGCCACCGGCCCGGACCACAGCGACGGCCACAGCATGACGAGCTGGCGGCCCTTGATCTTGGCGGCGCCCGCGCGCCGTTCGCTTCAGTCAACGCCGGCGGGTGGAGTCAGGCGTCTTGCTTGTGTCCGTAGCGTTGTCGTGCGGCTGCGGCTGAGGTGCCTATCAGGGTGCCGATGAAGGCCCAGGAGTAGCCGTGCTGACGGGCTTGATCGACGGCGTCTTTGACCGCTCGTTCGGCGTCGGATCTGGCCAGTACGGCTTGGCGGAGCGCGGTGAAGGCGGCGGGTCTCGTTCGTCGTTCGGGGCTGGTTCGTAGTCCTCGAACCGGGCGGCGAGTACGCCGGCGTTGTCGAGGATGTCTTGCACGGTGCGGGGCATGGTCATCACCTCAGGAACTTCGCGCGTGCTCTCATGGCGCGGACGATGACGGGAGCTGGGATGCCGTCCACGACACCGATCTCGTAGATGATCGCGGCTGCATTGGCTCCGATGATCATCGTGAATCCCCCGTCGAGGTCGAAGACCCGGATCGGGTTCGCATACGCGTGGAGGATGTCGTCGTCACCTACTGCTGGTCGCGAGGATCAGCGACACCGGTGGCAACACGCGCGGCGCGAGCCCCCGGCGGCGCAGCACGAGATGGACCAGGGCTCGCTCGGTGAGGTCTGTAGCAAAGCTGCCGACCCAGCGATCAAGATTCGGCGCCGAGGTTCTCCTCTGAATCCAGCGCGGAGTACAGCGGCCGCAGGAAGTCCACGAGTTTCCTCCCGCCGAGCGTGACATCCGGCTCAGGCAGCTGTCGCAGCAGCAGGTCCGGTGGGAGCGAAGGCTGCATGGGCAGCGGTGGGAGCTGACCGAGGGACCAGAAGCCGGGAGCCTCGAAGGGTGCGAGGTCCAGGAGGGCCGCAGCCGACCCGGTGACGGACGGCGCACCCTCGACCGGGTCGGCGATGCTCGCCGCCACCGGTCGGCCGGATCGCAGCTCGCGCAGCCGCTGGAGCAGCGCCTGCCGCTCCCGGCCTCGCCACTGCAGGATCAGGAAGGGATCGTCGTCGAACCGTTCCGCGAGCAGGTAGAACGTCGCCGAGATGTGCTTGCACGGCACTTCGCGGTCGGGGCAGGAACACACCATGACGAGATCCCGGGCGCGCTGCGGGAACAGTGGCGCACCCGCCTCGGCGAAGACCTCCTCGAGCTCCCCCGGGAATTCACCGGCGAGCAGCTGAGCGCTGTGGATCGCCTGCTCGGCGAGCACGATCTCCACCTTGGTCCACACCAGCTCGTCGAACGGTTCGAGCCGCACGCTGACCTGGTACGGCGTGCGCCGCGAGCCCTGCACGCGCGAGGTGACCACTCCGGTCGCCACGTCGACGTCGAGCACCTGCCCCTTGCGTGCGTAGTTCTTCCCGCGGGTGAGCCGGGTGCCGAGCGCGAAGGACTCCAGCACCTCGACGAAGCGGCGGGACCACCAGTGCTCCCCGATCGCGCCGCGGGAGCTGCGGGCACGAAGCCCCCCTTCGACTGCCAATGGCCGGGAGGGCGGGAAGGATTCGAACCGCCGCCGAGCGGGGCTCACTCCACCACCGCCCCGGCCTCGAGCCGGAAGAGGTCGCGCAGCTGGGCCGTGGACAGCTCGGTCAGCCAGCCCTCCCCCGTTCCCACGACGCTCGCGGCGAGCCCGCGCTTGTCCGAGATCATGGCGGCGATCTTCTCCTCCAGCGTGCCGGCGCACATCAGCTTGCGGACCTGCACGGAGCGGGTCTGACCGATCCGGAAGGCCCGGTCGGTTGCCTGGTCCTCCACCGCGGGGTTCCACCACCGGTCGACGTGGATGACGTGATTCGCGGCGGTGAGCGTCAGTCCGGTCCCGCCGGCTTTCAGCGACAGCACGAAGAGCGGCGGTCCCGCAGCGCTGTCCTGGAAGCGGGCGACCATCGTGTCGCGGTCCGCTTTCGCGACCCCGCCGTGCAGGAAGAGCACCTCGCGGCCGAAACGCGCGGTCAGCCGAGCCGACAGCAGCCGCCCGAAATCGGCGTACTGAGTGAACAGCAGCGCCTTCTCCCCGGCCGCGAGGATCTCCTCCACGGTTTCCTCGAGCCGGGCCAGCTTTCCGGACCGGCCGCCGAGCTGGCTGCCGTCCTTGAGGAATTGCGCCGGATGGTTGCACACCTGCTTGAGTTTGGTCATCGTCGCGAGAACCAGTCCGCGGCGCTCGATACCGGTCGTTGACGCGATCCGGTCGAGCATGTCGACCACCACAGCCTGGTACAGGGCCGCCTGCTCGGCGGTCAGCGTGCAGACGACGTCCATCTCGACCTTCTCCGGGAGGTCGGTGATGATCGAGGCGTCGGTCTTCAGCCTGCGCAGCACGAAAGGCTGAGTGACGGAGCGCAGCCGCGCCGCGGCCTCGCTGTCGCCGTGCCGCTCGATCGGCAGCGCGTACCGCTGCTTGAAGGCGCTCGCGTCCCCGAGCAGACCTGGATCGGCGAATTCCATCAGTGACCACAGATCCGCCAGCCGGTTCTCGACCGGTGTGCCGGTGACCGCGAAACGTCGGGGTGCCGGCAGCGCCCGCGCCGCGGTCGCGGCCTTGGTCGCCGCGTTCTTCACGGCTTGCGCCTCGTCGAGCACGACCCGGTGCCAGGCCACTTTCGCGAGCGCCGCCGCGTCACGGACCAGCAGCGAGTACGTCGTGACGACCAGATCGGCATTCGCGACGGCTCGTTCGAAGGTCTTCCCGCGGGCCCGTTCGGCGCCGTGATGGACGTGGACGCGCAGCTGGGGGGTGAATTTCGCCGCTTCGCGCTGCCAGTTGCCGACCAGCGACATCGGGCACACCAGGAGCGTGGGACCCTGCGGCCCCGCTGATGCCCTGCTGGATGAGCGCGAGCAGCTGCACGGTCTTCCCGAGACCCATGTCGTCGGCCAGCACGCCGCCGAGGCCGGCCGACTCGAGGAAGGATAGCCACGCGAGCCCGCGTTCCTGGTAGGGCCGCAGGCTGCCGACGAATCCTTCCGGAGCGGTCATCGGCGTCAGCCGCTGGTCGTTGTCACCGGACAGCAGCTCGCCCAGCCAACCGTCCGCGTCCACGCCGGTCACCGGCAGCCCGGCGGGCCCCGGCTCGTCGCCGGCCAGCGCGCGGAAGACGTCAGCCACGCTCATCCTGCCCGTACGGCGGCTGCGCCTGCTCAGGTACGACCAGGCCTGCCGCAGCCGGTCGGGATCGACCTGCAGCCACTGGCCGCGGACCCGGACCAGCGGCTGCTGGGCCTCGACCAGATCGGCGATCTCCCGGTCGGTGAGCGTCTCCGCGCCGACCGCGAGCTGCCACTCGAAGGTGGCGATGCCCTCCTGGCCGATGCCGGCGGCGGCGGCGACCATGCCCGGCTGGCCTGGCGTCGAGACCCTCAGCTTGGCGCCGAGCTGCGCTGGTCCCTGCGTCCACCAGCCCGGAAGCAGCACGCCGAAGCCGGCCGCGAGCAGCAGCGGCGCGGTCTCGGTGAGCAGCGCGTGCGCGCCCGCCGTGTCGAGGTCGAGCGACGCCGGCCGGGCAGTACGCAGCGCCGGTGCGAGCGCCGGGTAGAGCCGCACGGCGCGACCGAGCTCGGCGAGCAGCGTCTCCTGCGGATCGGCGACGTGCCGGGCGAGCGAACGCAGCGAGGCCCCGGCTCGCCAGACCCGCGCGGCGTCGACGACGAGGCTGGGTTCGTCGCTGGCCTGCAGTCCGAAATCGAGCCGCCAGCCCCGCTCGGGCGTGCCGTCCTCGGACGGGGTCGGCTCGACGAGCCGGAAGTACGCGCGTACCGCGCCCGTGGACGTGACGTCCCGCTGCCAATCGACCAAGGCCCCGGCCAACGCGGCCGCCTCGCCCGGCGCGGCGTCGAAGCCCCGGTCGGTGCCGCGCAGGCTGTCCCGCCAGCTCGTACGGGCCCGCCGGCGCGGCGCCCGACCCATCAGCGATCTGACGGCGGCGTCGACCAACGCGTCGGTGGCTGCCGCCAGCTGCGACGGGTCCGCCGCGGCGGATTCGCCGGCCAGCACACCCGGGGCGGCGGCGACGGCGGCGCGCAGCCAGCCGGCGTCTGCGCCTGTGACCACGGGACGCCACAGTGCGAACGCCTCACCGTCATCGCCGGCGACGACCGCAGGGAGCACCCGGCCCCGGCCCGCCAGATCGAGCGCGAACGCGGCAAGGCCGCTGAGCAGCCGCAGGTCAGCGCCGAAGGACGCCACAGCGGACTCCTCCAGCTGCGGCGGCGTGCCCGTTTCCCCCCTTCGCGCCGACAGCAGCAGCTGGAGTGCCGTGTCCGGGTCGATCCGCAGAGTCGGCACCCGCCAGGTCGTCGGCGGCCCCTCCGCGACGGCCACGGCATCGCTGCCGAGGGCGGCGCGCGCCGCCAGGAGCTCCGGCGAGCATGCGGGTCCGCGGGCAGTTCCGGGGAGCGGAATCTCCCCCGCAGCGGGCGGGTCCGCACTCGTTTCGAGTGCCAGGATCTTGGCGAGCTCGTCAGCGGCGAGCGCGAAGGGGTGGGTCTGGACGCGCGGCCGGCGGCCGGGTCGCCTCGGAACCTCGGGCGGCGCCGTGGCGTCCTCGGCCCACAGGGTCAGGTGGCCGCCCGCCGGAGCTGCGGTCCACCAGCCGTGGATCACGATCACGACGTTGCTCACCCTTTGCTCGGTCGGCGACGGCCGGGATCATGACCACGGGGAAGCGGTGGGCAACAGCGTAGCGGTCGTAACGCAGTCCGCCGGCTGTCGCCGCCGGGCCCTGCGGTTGGCTTCAGGAAACCCCAGCCCTGAGCCCGGATGAGGCACGGCGGGGGCTCGCCACGGGCTTCAGCGGCAAGGCCCGGCACGCACCCGCGGGCGGAATCTCTTGCGGCTCTCTTGTACGAAAGAGGTGCCGAGCCGCGGCTCCCGTCCACCCCACCCGCTCATGAAGTCGGCCCAGCCGTGCTCGGTGACCACCGTCAGATCGCCGACGAAGGCGTCGACGAGATGTTCGCAGTAGCGCCAGGCACTCATGCATGCGGCCTCGGCCGGCCCGAATACGGCGAGCCCACGCCGTGCGCTGATCGTCATCACCGAATGGCGTGGGGGTTCTCCCGGCTGCCGCATCGGCACCGCCAGCCAGCGCAGATATCCGGCCAGGATGTCGGGGCCTTCGTACGAACCCAGACAGCGCGAATGCTCACTGTTGAGACGGATGGTCTGCAGTACCCGCTGATCGCCTGACGGGTCGTGGACCAGTGCAAGCAGCAGGTCGCCCTCAGACAGCGAACCGCCGGCGAGTACGGCGGTCAGCACTTGGCCCGGGTCGCGGCACTCGTAGTGGACGTAACTCCACGCTGCGCAGCTTGTCAGCAGTTCGCTGGACACCGGTGGCTTTATCCACAGCCGCCCGATCCTGTGGATAGCCGAAGCCCGACGAGCGCGACCCGGCCAGAGTCGACGTCATTGCCGCAGACCTGGAGGAGCCATGGGTTGTACGACCGATTTCGTTGGTTACGTCGAGAGCGATCCGCCTCTCAACGCAGCCGAGCAGATGTACCTGCTCGCGTTCGCGTCGAGTCGCCGGTATCACCGGCCTGGCGGGCCTTACGAGGTGCCTGGTAACCCCGCCGCTGAGCGAGACGAGAGTCCGGCGGACCCGGCTGCGTACAACACCGTTGCGCCCGGCCAACCATCGCTGTGGTGCGGTTGGCAACCGTCCTGGAGCGGCTCCTGCCTGGCGCACGACGGCGTCGAAAAGTTCTTTGCCGCCGCAGAGTGGATGGCCTACCTCATCGACCATTTCCTGAAGCCAGATGCGTTAGCAAAGAAGGCGGCGGCACCATGCTTCGTGGACTTCACGTTCGACCATCAGCTGAACGGCATCGTCGCCGGCTGCCGGCGCGACACGCACGGCCTGTTCCTCATCGAGGTTGCAGACAACGTCGTGAGCGAGCATCCGCTCCTTGTTCCGCGCTCCCGACCGGAGAGAGCGGGTCTGCTTCCGTACGAGGCTTCGATCGACCAGCTGGCTGCTCGCCGGGTCCGGCCCCGGGGGAGCGTGGGTAGCGGACCGGCAGGTTGGGACTGATTTGACGGGCGCCGAAGCGTCCCGGTCCGGCAGCCCGGACCGGGCATGGTGGCATCGATCCAAGGAGCGCTACGGACGCGCTACGAGAGTGCTACAGTGTCGCCGTGGCCACGCTTATCCCCCAACGAGAGCTGCGGAACAAGAACGCGGACATCCTCAACAGGGTCGAGGCGGGGGAGAGCTTCGTCGTGACCCGGAACGGAGTCCCGGTGGCTGATGTCGTCCCCCACGTGCAGCAGAAGGGGCCGCCGATGTTCCCGAAGACCAGGGGCCTCATGGCGCAACGGCGGGCGGCCGACGGGCCCGTGCCGGATCGCGATGCGTGGCTTCGGGATATTCGCGACGCCAGCCACGTCGTCGACGACGACCCTCTGAACAGCCGTGCCTGAGCACGCCCTGGCCCTACTGGATACCTCCTGCGTCATCGAGCTCCCGGAGGATCTGGAGGATCTGGCCGAGGCGGCGGCCGTCAGCACGCTCACCATCGCCGAACTCGCTTACGGAATCCATCATGACGACCCCCTCGTCGCCGCCGCTCGTGAAGCGCGCTACCGGGCAGTGCTCAATGAGTTCGATCCCGTTCCCTACTCCGCTCGTGCCGCGCACCTGTATGGCGCGCTCGCCGCGTCGGTAAGGAAGTCAGGAAGGAATCCTCGACCGCGACGCATCGACCTGATGCTCGCCTCTGCCGCAGCAGAAATCGGTGCCGTACTGCTTACCAGGAACGCGGCTGATTTTGCCGGCGTCGGGGACATCGTCCGCGTGATCGCCGTTTAGCAACAGCCGTCAAGCGACAAGAGCCGCCCTTCTGCCGCAGGATCGGCAGTCCAGTCGTGTCACATCCCGGCCAGGATCTGGACTTCAAGCGGGTGGGCCCGTCAAGCGGTGGGCCGTCGGGGACTCGAACCCCGAACCCGCGGATCAAAAGTGCGTCGAGTCGGCGTGCACTCTGGTGCCGTTCGGTGTCGTTTTCTGATAGCTACTAGGGGGTTTCCGGGCGTGGTGAGGCTCGGTCGCAGTAGTTCAGCGGAGTGCTGAGACGATGGGTGGTTGGACGAGAAATGGACTAAAGATCTTGGTGTGACCGGTGGCCATGACCTCTAGTGAGGGCCCGGCGGGCGATCTCGGCAGTGCACCGGTGGTCGTGGTGGGTATCGACTCTGGCGCATTGCCGTGCGGGCATGCCCGATGAGCCAGGGTTAACGGTCTCCGGCTCCCCCAAGCGACGGAAGTGGCGCCATAGCGAAGGCCGTCGAGCGCGGCCTGCAGGGACGACGAGTCTGACTACTGCGGCAGCCGGGGAAATCCAGTCACGCAGCGGTGCCGCCGCCGGTTATCGGGTTGCCTATTCAGGAAACCTTCAGGATCACGCGGCATGCTCACGGCTTTGTGAGCAGCCGCGGCAGCCGAGATCCGCGACCTCGAGCGCTGGTCGTCGAGGATGAAGAGAACGTCGCCTATCTGGTGGAGACGGCTCTGCGACTGAACGGCTGGGAAACCAGCGTCGCCGGAACCGGACGTTCCGCGCAGGTGCTCATGCACGACTTTGATCCGAACGTGATCGTCCTGGACGTCATGCTGCCCGATGTCAGTGGCTTCGCTCTGTGCGAGCGGTTGCGCCGCGCCGGCGTTGATACGCCAGTGATCTTCTTGACTGCTCGTGATGGCACGCAGGATCGGATCAAGGGTTTGACGATTGGCGGTGATGACTATCTGACGAAGCCGTTCAGCGTGGAAGAGCTGGTCGCGCGCTGTCGGCTGTTGCTGCGCCGCTCGATGAGTGATGCGCCGCGGGTGCTGGCGTACGAGGAGCTGAGCATGAACGAGGATGCCCACCTGGTCACCCGGGGCGGCCAGCGGGTGGCGTTGTCGCCGACGGAGTACAAGCTGCTGCGGTACCTGTTGCTGAACGCCGAGCGGGTTCTGACCCGAACGCAGATCCTCGACCATGTGTGGGGTTACGACTTCCAGGGTGACGGTTCGAACGTCGAGACCTACATCAGTTTCTTGCGGAAGAAGGTCGATGCTCTCGGGCCGAAGTTGATTCATACCGTCCGTGGCGTGGGTTACGTCCTGCGGTTGGACGAGGGCTAGTGTCACTTCGCGCGCGCCTCAGCTTGGCGATGGGTGTTCTTGCTGTTCTGCTCGTGGCTTCGGTCATCGCGATCCTTGGTCTGGTGCACACGAGCTTGGTGCAGCAGATCGATCGGCAGCTGGAATCCGCGGGCCGGATCGCTGCAGCGCCATTGCCAGATCGGCCGCCGAACGTGTTGCCTGCGCCCAACGCGTTGCAGTACAGCCCCATCTTCATCGAGCTGGTCGGAGTGGACGGGCAGACCACCGTCTTCGCGCGGCCGAGCAATGGGACTGCGGTGCCGAAGCTTTCGGTCGCGCAAGTCCGTTCGCACGCGACGGCCGCGTCGGTGACGCGCCCGTTTGACGCTCATTCGGCGAATGGGTCGGCCACGTTTCGCGCGGTGGCGATTCGTTCCTCATCGGATTCGGTCACGCTCATTGCGCTACCGACCAACGACATCGACGCGACCTTCAGTCGCGTGCGACTCGGCGTGATCCTGGTGGCCGGGGCGCTCATTGCCGCGCTGACGCTCGCCGCCTGGTGGGTCGAGCGGCTGGGTATCCGCCCCATCAAGCGCGTCACCGATGCGGCTTCAGCCATCGCCGCAGGAGATCTCGAGCATCGCGTCGAGCCGGCGCCGGCGGCCACCGAGGCGGGGGAACTCGCTCGTGCCTTCAACATCATGGTCGACGCCCGCCAGTCGTCCGAAGAGCAGTTACGCCAGTTCGTCGCCGATGCTTCCCACGAGTTGCGGACTCCGCTGTCCACCATCACCGGCGTCTTGGAGCTGTACAACTCGGGGATGTTGTCGGAAGGGCCGCAGCTTTCCGAAGCACTCAGACGCGCGGCGAAGGAAGCCGACCGCATGTCCGGGCTGGTTGCGGATCTGCTGCTGCTCACCCGGCTCGACCAGGGCCGGCCTCTTGTTCTGCAGGCAGTAGATCTCGGGTCGATCGTTGCTGACGCAGCGTTCGATGCCGCCCTCGCCGGGTCGCAGCGGACGGTGACGACCGAGGTGGAGCCGAACGCCGTCGTCGTCGGTGACGAGGAGAGGATCCGCCAGGTCGTCGCCAATCTCGTCAACAATGCCATCGCGTACACGGCCGCAAAGGGTCACATCGGACTGCGAGTGCGCGTCGAGACCGGCAGCTGCGTCCTCGAGGTCGCCGACGATGGGCCTGGCCTGTCGCCGGATGAGGCAGCCCGCATCTTCGACCGGTTTTACCGTACGGACGTCGCCCGATCCCGATCCAAGGGCGGAGTCGGCTTGGGCCTGAGCATCGTCGCGTCCATCGTCGCCGCTCACCATGGCGAAGTGGCGGTCGAGTCGGCACCTGGCGCGGGAGCGACCTTCCGGGTCAGGCTGCCGCGACCGGCCTCATCGTTGACCTAGCGCTTTCACCAACTCTTAAGGAAGTCCTTCGCGTTCTTCGAGAACGGGTGCCAATGGTTGTACAACGTGACCAGCACTTCTCCCGGCCCTCGCCCTGAGCCGCGTGAGACGTGTCCACCGGTGATCGACGTGGTGGTGCCGGTCCACAACGACGCCGACACGTTGAACGCGTGCGTCGCCCGACTGCGCGATCATCTTGCCGACACCTTGCCGCTGCCCTGGCGGATCACGATCGTCGACAGTGCCTCTACCGACGGCACCTGGCAGACGGCACAGGATCTCGCCGATCGATTTTCCGGCGTGTCGGCCATGCGGTTGGAAGCCGAGGGTCGCGGGCGGGCGGTGCGCGCCGCGTGGGCAGCAAGCCAAGCCTCGGTGCTCGCTTACGTCGATGTTGCGCTGAGCACCGACCTGAACGCGTTTCTCCCGCTGGTGGCGCCGCTGCTGTCTGGACACTCGGATGTCGCTGTCGGCTCTAGGTTTTCCCGCGGTGCTCGAGTGACGCACGGTCCCGGGCGCGGGTTGAACTCGCGTGGCTATAGCCGAGTGCTCGCTCTGGCGCTCGGCACGGGTGTCCGGGACACGCAGTGCGGGTTCAAAGCTGTCCGGGCCGACGTCGCTCACGTGCTGCTGCCCGCCGTCCAAGACAACACCTCGTTCTTCGACACTGAGTTTCTCGTGCTCGCCGAGCGGCTGGGCTTGCGAATCGCGGAGCTTCCCGTCGATTGGTCGGGCAGTCCGGGTGCGCCTGCCAGCGGAACGCTCACTCGGCGGTATGACCTGCGGAGCATGTGGCGACTTGTGAAGACGCTGTGGCTTCGGCGCGTGAACGTTGAGCTAGGCGAGTCGGTGCCGCGGCGGGGTCCGGTGGGTAACGGCCATGCTGCCTTCCGGTTTCTGCGCCTTGCACTGTGCTGCGCCGCGCTGTATCTCGCCGGGTTTCTGGCTCTGCAGCCCGCGTTGGGTGCGTACTGGGCGAACGGGCTGACGCTCACGGTGGTGACGCTGGTCTGCGGCGGTGTGAACCGTCGGTATGGCCATGGAAGTCGGGCATACGTCGCCTCGCGCTACCGAGGGTTCAAGGCCATTGCTGGTTACGTCGGCAGCCTGGCCGGGAGCACCGCTGTGCTGGAGATTCTCTTCCTGTCGAGTATCAAGCCGAGCCTGACCGTGCAAGCCTTAGTCGCCACGCTCATCGCCGCGCTCGTCGTGAGTATTCGCCTTTCGTTCATCTTCGAGCGCGTGTCGCATATCGACGATCATGAGAAGGCGGGAAACCTCACCGTGGATGGTAGTTACGCATGACGACGACCGATCTGCCCGTCGCCTATCCCGCTCGGCTGCGAGGGTGGCCGACCAGCGCGGCCGACCGGACGCGCCGGCTTGTGCGTGGGCGCGTCGCCGACCCCTGGTGGGCCCGCCCGACGCTGCTGCTCCTGCTGCTCGGCAGTCTGGTTGCCTTCCTCTGGGACCTGTCGGCCAACGCGTGGGGCAACGAGTTCTACGCGGCCGCCATCCAGGCCGGATCGAAGAGCTGGAAGGCCTTTCTGTTCGGTTCGTCGGACGCCGCCAACACGATCACGGTCGATAAGCCGCCCGCCTCATTGTGGATTCCGGAACTCTCCGTTCGCGTTTTCGGCCTTTCGTCTTGGTCGGTCCTGGTCCCTCAGGCGCTCATGGGCACGGCCACGGTGGGCGTCGTGTACGCCGGCGTCCGGCGGTACTTCACCGTGGGGGCCGGTCTGATTGCGGGACTCGTGGTCGCCACCACTCCCGTCGCAGCCTTGATGTTTCGTTTCGACAACCCTGATGCGCTACTGACCCTGCTGATGTCCGCGGCGGCCTACTTTGCGTTGCGTGCCATCGCGGAAGACAAGGCCCGCTGGTACCTGCTCTGCGGTGCCGCCGTCGGCTTCGGGTTTCTCGCCAAGCAACTGCAGGTGTTCCTGATCGCCCCGGCCCTTGCGCTTGCGCTGCTCGTCGCCGGCCAAGGGAGCATCTTTCGCCGGCTGCGCGGTTTGATCCTCGCAACCGTCTCGATCGTCGTCTCAGCGGGCTGGTGGGTGACGCTCACTGCGCTCTGGCCGAAAGATTCGAGGCCTTACATAGGCGGCAGCACCAACAACAGCTTCCTGCAACTCACCTTTGGCTACAACGGTTTCGGCCGCATCACCGGTAACGAGGCAGGAGGCCTCGGCGGCTTCGGCGACCTTCCTGATGCGGTGCGAAATCTGGGTGACATACCCCGCGGGGGTGGGCCTGGTGGGGGCGGCATCTTCGGCGGCAACACCGGCTTGAAACGGCTCTTCGACGGCGTAGTCGGAGGCCAGATCTCCTGGCTGATGCCGGCCGCGCTCCTCACCATCGTCGTCGGTTTCGTCATCTGCGGCCGCGCGGCACGAACTGACATGCGGCGTGCATCCCTCATCGTGTGGGGTGGCTGGCTGGTCACAACTGCGTTGGTCTTCAGCTACATGAGCGGCATCTTTCACGAGTACTACACCGTGGCGCTCGCCCCGGCCGTCGGTGCCCTCGTCGGCATCGGCGCATCCCTCATCTGGCAGCGGCGCGACCATCGAGCGGCTCTTGCTGTCGGCGCGGTCGCCATCGCGGTGACGGTCTGGTGGGCCTACGTGTTGCTCGACCGGGCGCCGCACTGGAACGCGTGGCTGAAATTCTTGGCCATAGCGCTGGGTGCGGTCGCGCTCGTCGCATTGGCGGTGCTCGCGGTCGGTAGTGGTCGGATTGCCCGCGCACATAGAGCCGTTTCCGTCGTTGCAGGTTCCTTCGGCATCGCTGCCATCCTGGCGGGACCCCTCGCCTGGACCGCGCAAACCGTGGCCACTGCGCACACCGGATCCATCGTCACCGCCGGCCCGGCGGTCAGCCAGGGCGGCCTGGGCGGTTTTCCTGGCGGAGGAGCCGCTGCGGGACGTGGCGGTGCTTCCAACGCGCAGGTCCAAGAGTTCTTGGAAGAGTTGCCTGCGGCGGCCCGTGATGAGCTCGAGACAGCCTTTGGGCAGGTGCCCGGCGGCGGCGCCGTAACCAGTGGAGCCGAACCGCCCGAAGCGGCGCCAGGCGGCGGCTCTTTCACACCGCCCTCCGGTGCTACGGGACCGCCATCCGGAGAGCTCTCCGGGGCGCCGCCCTCGGGTCCAACCGGTGACCCAGAAAACGTAAGCGGTAATCCTGAGGACGGCGCGAGCCAACCCGGGGGAGAGGGTGCAACGGGACTCCCCGATTTTCCTGGAGCTGGAGGGCTAGGCGGGGCGGGAATGGGCTCGGTGAGCCCGTCACGACAGGTGCTCGCCTTACTCGAGAAGGACGCCAACAAGTACACCTGGGTCGCCGCCACGATGGGAGCAACGAGCGCCGCTCCCTATCAGCTCGCGACACAGCACTCCGTCATGCCCATCGGCGGCTTCTCCGGGTCCGATCCGGCGCCCACCCTCGCAGCCTTCGAGCGCGACGTGGCGCAGCACAAGATTCACTGGTTCATCAGCGGCGGCGGTCCCGGGGGATTCGGTGGGGCCGGTGGGCAAGGCGCGCCCGGTGCACAAGGCGGGACGTCCATCGCCTCATGGGTGAGTCAACACTTCACCGCGGTGACCGTGGACGGTGTCACCATGTACGACCTGACCAAGAGTCCGAAAGCGACAACGGGGCAGTAGGCCCGGTCGAACGAGCCGGCCTGCGAGTGTGGCCTCGAAGGCTCGATGTCGTTCATCATGGCTTTGTGCCTGCCCCTCGCAGAGCGGGCGACCGAGATCGAATAGGCATGGGTAGGTTCGTGTTCTGGGATGTCTAGCTGGACGCTGCGACCGTGACCCTGCGCAGGACATGCCCGCATAGCGGGGTGGCGGCTCCATTGACGAGTTCGAACGTGCTGCCGACGAGTCGGGTGGCCCAGATGCAGTTGTCGACGCCGGCGACGATGTTCTGCCTGTCGTTGATGTCGAGCTTGTGGGTGCTGAACTGGCCGCGGGCGTCCCAGTCGTGAATTCTTCGGCACCTGGACTTGGCGTCACCGGCCAGCTTTGCGTGCATGGCTCCAGCCGCCTCAATATGCAGCAGGCAGGTCTAGCTGAGGTCTAGCTGAGGCTCAGGCGGGTGGAGCCGGGGAAGGCAGCCTGGCTCGGATGGCTGCTGGCGAGCGCCCTTGCTCCCAGGGCACCGCCAACCGGGTCGTTCGCGGTGACGAGAAAATCGCGCTAAATGGACAAGAAATGGACTAAAGATCTTGATGACAGCACCACCTGATCCGTAGATGCATCCAGCACGCATGCCATCCGGGCGCCGTTGTCCGCTCGTGACCGTTGAGCAGGGCACTCGCCGACTTACCGGCTCTGGGCGTGCGGGGACGTTCGGGCGGGTTCGCGCTGTTGGCAGTACGTAGGCAGTACCGGCGGTATTCGAGCCCTTGCATACTTGGGCGCCGTCAGAGTGCCGCTCCCGCCAGCTAGGCGCAGCTAGTGCTAGTCGCCAGCCTCGAACTTGAACGACACCTTCACCCGAGCACGGTAGGCCTTTACGCGGCCGTCTTCCAACTGCATGTCCAGCTCGGCTACCTCGGCAATGCGCAAGTCGCGAAGGCTCTTTGCGGCCGTTTCGACGGCGGCCGTCGCTGCCTTCTCCCATGATTCTGTGCTCGTGCCGACAAGTTCTGTCACCCGGTAGACGCTCTCGCTCATGGTGCGCTCCTCTCGCCGGACGCCGATGTCCAGGCTGCCGGAGCAGCATCTAGGAATTGCCATGGCATAGCAACCGGGGGCCGTCGTTGACTCCGGGGAGTGTCAGACCGTCTGTGGTGCGCCACGAAGCGCTGGTGCGCCGTGAGGCGTTAGAGACCGAGGGAGGTGCAAGTCCTCTTCGCTGGGCTGTCGCAGCAGCCTGGTAGGAGCTGAGCGCAGGCCGATCCGGGAGACGACCGGGAGGTCGGGAAGCAGCGCTGACAAAGCCGACCGCACGTTCGAACCCCTGCCGGTGCGGCGACGCGCGATTGCCGAAGGCTGGCGGCAAGCTGCGCTACCTGGGATCGCGACCATCCGGGACCGGGTCGCCCAGGCCTCCTTGAAGCCGGTGTTGGAGCCGATATTCGAGGCGGATTTCCTCCCGCGCTCCTACGGGTTCCGCCCGAACCGCGCTCACGACGCGGTGGCCGAGTTGCACCATTCCGCATCAGAGACGTCAACCAGTCCTTCGGTGACGTCGTGACCTTCGTTCCGCAGGGCGTCCGCGGCTTCGGTCAGGACGGATTCGCTGGAGTCGCTCACCACCAACGATCGCCCACTGCCTACGCGGCGAGCTATCGCGAGACCCATACCGGCCGTGTGACGTGGTCGACGGTGATTCCGCGTTCGGCGAGTAGCTCTTCCACGTCGCGGTAGGACAGGCCGTACCTCAGCTACCAGCGCACCGCCACTGAGATCACTTCACGCGGGAAACGGAAGCCGGCGAAAGCCGATGACGGGGCGGACGAGATCACCCGAACCATTCTGCTCGAGGTCGCGATCCGCCAATGCAACACCGCCTCGGCGAACACCGACTGCTACGAGGACTAGACAACACCCGCGGTCAGTGGAAGCTGCTCGCCGCGTGACACAACCTGCGCAAGCTCCACAGCCAGGCTCGGGACCGCCGGACTGGGCAAGCTCCCAGCGGCCACCTGAGAGCCACCCAGAGCGGCGTCACCGCCACCGGCAGGCTCTGAACCGGTCACGGAAGCCCGCCCACGGGCACACTGCACCCTGGCCACGCGCACACCAGCCGTCCCACGACGACACGGCCGGGCTACCCGCAGCCTGATAGCCCTTACACACCCACGCTCCTAGGAAGCAAAGGATCGCAGGGCCGCATCGGGCTGTGTCTTTGGGTCCTTCGACCCTGGCGCTGCAGGCACGATGCAAAGACAATTCGCGGGTCCAGGCGAGAGGAGTGTGTCGCCATGAGCCTTGTCCTCCGGCGCTCCGCTGACCGCACGACGGATGACCAGAGTCACCTGGTCTTGGACGCTGGCATTTCCATCGAAACGCATCCAGATGCAACTGACGCGCCCGTCCCAGAGCCCATGTTGGAGTTGCGCGGGATCCGCGGCGGTTATGGAGTCATCGAGGTGCTGCACGGGATCGACCTGTCGGTTCCTGCCGGTGGAGTGCTTGCCCTTATCGGTCCGAACGGTGCGGGCAAGACGACCACGTTGCGCATCATTTCCGGCCTCCATCCAATGGCGGAGGGTGCTCTGTTCCTGGCTGGACGAAGGATCAACGGCGTGGACCCGGTGGCGCTGGCGCGGGCAGGAGTTTGCACCATCCCGGAAGGTCGCGGCATCTTTCCGAACCTCACGGTGAAGGAAAACTTGGAGATGATGACGTACCGCGGACTGACAAGGAAGCAGATCGAGGAGTCCGTCTTCTCATACTTCCCCAAGCTTTTCGAGCGTCGTACGCAGATGGCGGGGACGATGTCCGGCGGCGAGCAGCAGATGCTGGCAGTTGGGCGCGCCCTAGCCAGCGATCCAAGTGTGTTGCTGCTCGACGAACTGTCTATGGGTCTCGCGCCACTCATTGTCGACCAGCTCTACGAAGCGGTACGCGCGATCGTGGCCAGAGGAACGACCATAGTCATCGTCGAGCAATTCGCCGCGGCTGTGCTGGATGTGGCCGACAACGCCGCCGTTCTGGTGAACGGCCGCGTTGTCCTTACCGGCAAACCGTCCGAAGTTGAGAAGGCTCTGGCCGACGCCTATCTCGGCGGTCAGCCCGCCACGCGGTTTGCAGCCGGCGAGAACCCGCTCGCTGAGTTCGGGTCGAGGGAAGCGCAGGCACCGGATTAGCGTGAACTAACCCGTCTCTGGGCCGACAATCTCGCCCCGTCGGACGAGGCCCGCTCGTGCGGAGCAGCGGTCCTCGGCGGAACGGCCATGCCGTGTCGCGAATAACCCAGGCGCCGAACCGGAAAGATGTGATCGCCTCGTGCATCGCGCCTCGCAGCGTTCGGATGTCAACATCGCTACTCAAATACAACGGCCCGTGGCTTTCAGTAACAACGTTGTCGTCCCGGGTCGATTTCCCTCAGCTCCGACCCTCCTCGGCGGGCCGAATGCCGAAGTACTTGGGACGTTCGACCCTGGGTTTGGAGCCTTTCCGGCGCCAGCCTGAACACCTAAATGGTGCTGTGCTCGCATCCGCATCGGCGGTCCTCAAGCATCCCCGGCGGACGGAGAGGAGCAGGCGATGTCTACTTCCATCGATGCCCACATGCGGCAATCCGACGCGCTGATGTGGTCGCTGGAACGGTCGCCGGAGCTGCGGGCGACCATCGTACTGGTGGCCCTACTGGACGGGTCCCCCTCTACGCCGGCCCTGACCGATCGTCTGGAACGGCTCAGCCGGGTCGCGCCAACGTTCCGGCAGCGGGTAATCGAGGAGAAGCACCACATCACCACCCCGATGCTCGCTGTCGACCCTCACTTCGACGTGAACTGGCACCTGCGCCGATTCGCGGCCGCCGAACCCCGCACGCTGGAATCAGTCCTGCGAGAGGCCGCCAAGCTGGGCACCGAGGCGTTCGACCCGGTGCGGCCGTTATGGGAGTGCACCGTCGTCGACGGCATGGAGGGCGGCCAGTCTGCCCTGGTCGTGAAGGTGCATCACACGCTGACCGATGGCCTCGGCGGCGTGCAGTTGCTTTCGCATCTCCTGGACTTGGATCCGGCCTCCGCGCGTCCAGGCGCCATGCCGACGCTCCCGCCGCCGGTGAATCCGCCGAGCGGATCGGTTTCCGAGGCCCTCGGTTACGCAGGCCGGCAGATGGTGGGCGCCAGTCGGTCCGTCGCCGCGAAGCTGATCCGGACGGCATTCAGCGCGGCGCGCGACCCCGTCGCCACGACGAGGGACGGGGCCGCCACTGCGAGAGCCATCTTCGACGTACTGCGACCCCCGCCATCGTCGATGTCGCCGGTGTTCTGCGAACGCGGCATCGACCGGCGGTACATGGTGATCGACGTGCCGACCGCCGCCCTCAAGGCGGCGGGCCATTCGGCCGGCGGCACGCTGAACGATGCCTTCATCGCCGCACTAACCGGAGGTTTAAGGATCTATCACGAACGGCACGGGCAGCAGGTGCAGCAGCTGTCCGGCGTCGTGCCGGTCAGCGTCCGGACGGCGGAGGACCCCCTCGCGGGCAACCGCATCACCTCTGCCCGGTACGTCGACAAGGTTGAGGGCCACAACCCGGCGGAACGCATCCGCGCTGCACATGCGCGTATGCGGCGGCTGCGCAACGACAGGGCGACTCCGTACCTCGAAGCCATCTCGGCCGTGGTCAACCGGCTGCCCACGGCCTACCTGCAGGGCGCAACTGCTATGTCTGACTTCATGGCGAGCAACGTGCCGGGGATCCCCGTCCCGGTCTACTGCGCAGGCGCACCGGTCCGGGCGCTGTATCCCTTCGGCCCGACGATCGGTGCTCCGCTGAACGTGACACTGATGTCCTATGCCGACACCTGCCACATCGGGGTAAACATCGACGTCACCGCCGTTCCCGACAGCGACGAGATGCGGAGCTGCCTGCAGGCCGGACTAGCCGAAGTGCTGGAACTCGCCGACTCGCCGCGCCCGGTTGCCGCCACCTCGTCACCGGGAAACGCAAACCCACCAAAGGCTGCTCGAGGCTCAGCGGCTCAAGTCACGGACCAACCCGCAAGAAAGCACTCGAAGCCGACTTCCACAAGAAGCGAGCGTCCTTGACACCTGTGGGGTTCCGGAAGTCTGTTTGTGTTCGCGGCTAAGCAGCGTGGCGGTATTCGTTGATCAGTCCGCCGAGGATTGGGTGGCGGTAGACCGCGGCGGCGTTCGGTCCGATGGAATCGGCTGTGGTCGGGGTGGGTGCAGTTGCTGCCCGCGGTGTGGCCGTTGGGTGTTGTAGTGATCGACGTATTCGGCCATGGCCGCGGTCAGATGACGTCGGTTGAAGATCAGCATGCGGTCGGTGAGTTCGGATCTGCCGGTGCGGACGAACCGTTCCGCGTAGCAGTTCGCTTGCGGACACCGCGGCGGAATCCTCACGACGTCGATTCCGGCGTCGGCAAGGACGGCATCGAACGCGGTGGTGAATTGGCCGGCTCGGTCACGTACTAGCCAGCTGAACGACGCGGCGCGTTCGCGGAGGTCGGCCAGCAGTGTCGACTTCGATGACGAAGAACACGTAGATCCGGCGCAGCGTGATGGCACAGTCGACGTGGAAGAAGTCGCAGGCCAGCATCGTCGAAGACTGAGCCTGCAGGAATTGCCGCCAGCTCAGGTCGGTGGCCCGAGTCGGTGAGGGAGGTATATGCCGCCGTTTGAGTATTCGACGGATGGTGGATGCACCCACGCGGTGGCCGACCTTGAGCAGTTCGCCCTGAATTCGCTTATAGCCCCAGCTCGGATTCTCGCGGGCCATCCGTTCAACAAGCTCGGCCAGCGCAGAATCAATCGGCGGCCGACCTTGGCGATGCGGGTACGTCCAATGCTTGGAAATCAGCCGCCGGTGCCAACGCAGCAGCGTCGCGGGCGTAACGAGTCGATGGCGGCGAACGGCGAGTGGGAGCAGCCGGGCACATGCGGCGCAGACTGTTCGGTCCGTCCAGTCCAGCTTGGGCTTCGGGCTCGTCCTTCGTAGCATCGCGACCTCATGGCGAAGGACGAGCAGTTCGACGTCCTTCGACGCTGACGAGCGGGCAAGCAACACCATCCAGGCCAGCAGCCGGGTGAAGATCAAGTAGAGCAGACGCGTCGACACAAATAATGATCACCCACGCCTGATCCTGCACTTCAGGCCGTCCGTCGGACTTCCGGAACCCCACAGGTTCCTTCACAAGCCATCCCGGCGCCTGGCTGTCCCGATGTGGACCCGACGTTCTCCCGCAAGGTGGGTCAGCACGGTTGGCTCGGCATGACGTGGCCAAAGAAGTATGGCGGTCATGAGCGAACGTCCATGGATCGCTACGCCGTTACAGAGGAGCTGCTTGCTGCCGGCGCACCTGTTGCGGCGCTCTGGGTTGCAGTCCGGTCCCAGCCTGTGCCGCTCGAATACTCGATCATGCCTCCCGTCTCGGCAGCTGAACAAGCCCGCTGGCCTACCGAGAGCTAACACCTACCAACCCTGCATGAGGGCGAAGGCCCGGGCCCGAAGCCGCGAGACGTCGCGGTGCGGCAAGGGCGACGAGCTGACCGAAGGTCTCTGGCAACCCCGGTGGGCGTCGGCTAGACAGAGCAGGTGCGATTGGCGTTGGCGCTCGTGGTGCTGCTGGCTTCGCAGGTAACGGCCTGCGGCGCGCCAGCGCATTCCGTACCCAGGGGACACGAGTCCGCCCCCAGCGCACACGACGACCTGTTCAGGGTCGGCGATGGTCAGGTCAGCGTTCACGTGCCTGCCCACCCCACGCGCATCGGGGTCGTGGTACTCCATGGCTTCTTGGAAACCGTGGCAACACCTGTCACGCAAGGTTGGTCGGCATCCTCCGACCGCCGTGGCTTCGTCGCGATCTATCCAGGACGCGGCGATTCGTGGAACGCAGGGCTGTGCTGCGACTCCGCGTCAACCAGTAAGCGTGACGACGTGAGCTGGCTCGTCACCGCCATCAGCATTGCCCGCTCCAGGTATGGCTTGAATACGATCTATCTCGCCGGCAACAGCAACGGCGGCATGATGGTCGAGCGCCTGCTGGCTGAACGATCGAGCGTGAGCAGTCACTTTGCTGTCTGGGCCGCCGCCCCCGAGATGCCCGCGCCCGGGCACTGGACGGGTTACGGCAACCTCTTCGCCGGAACTGACGATCTCATTGTCCCCAGACAAGGAGGCCAAGTCATTATCGGCGGAGTTCTCGCCTCAATACGTCCGGCTCAAAGCACCAGCCGATGGCTGCAAGGTGCTCACCTGCGCCAAACCCTCATCCCCGGCCAAGCTCACGCGCCGCCAGCCGACTGGCCGGAAATAGCCTGGGCTGCCCTAAACCACTGAGCGCAAGTTCGTAGACGACGGCAACCGGGAAGCACGACGTGCGCCACACTCACGCAAGCCATGCTGTTGCGGCAAGGCGTGTCGTTGAAGGTGGTTCAAGAGCGACTGGGTCGCGCTAGTTTCGCGCTCACCGCGGACACCTACACACACGTCCTGCCCGCGGTAGCAGTGGAGGCGGCGGAACTGATAGCCAGGCTGACCCTTGCGGCTGGCGATGCGTTAGCAGATGGTGAGCATTCGCTGCCCAGAGAGGGCAGCGGTCGCACCGTCTGCAGGAAAATAGCAGCTCAACACGGTGGGCCGTCGGGGACTCGAACCCCGAACCCGCGGATTAAAAGTCCGCTGCTCTGCCTGTTGAGCTAACGGCCCGGCGTATGGGAAGAACTCCACGAACTTCGGTAGGAAGAACCCGGGGAACAACCCACGCCTGCCTTGCCATCCTAGTGTCGGTCCCCCGGGCGCCGTACGACCACCTTCGCGCGAACGGGATGTGCGTCAGGGCTGGGGCACAGTTCATGGCCACTGGACGAACGCTGTCAGCCACTCGGGCCCGAAGTTATTGAGCCGGACACGTAGCGACGGCTCACGAGGCTGGCGAGGATGTCGTCGAGGGTGATGACCCCGAGCGTGCTGGCGGTACCTGTCAGGTCGATGTCCCGATCGGTGCCGGTGGTGACGCGGGCCATCGGAGCGTTGCTGGTTCGCATGACCTCGATCGCGTCGGGCAGCACCGTGCTCGCTGCCACGTCTGGTAGCGGGCGGATCATGTCGGCCGGTATCGGCTGGTTGTGCCGGTCGGCGGGGATATTGAGGGTGTCTTTGAGGTGAACGTAGCCGATCAGCTGCTGGCCGCTGCGGATCGGGAAGCGGGTGACGCCGGTGCGGGCGGCGAGTTGTTCAACGTCGGCGGGGGTGGGCACCGGGCCGAGGCTGTGGAGTCGGTCCAGCGCGACGGTGAGCGCGGCGGCGGTGGCAGTGTCGAAGGTGAGGGCGCCGCTGAGCAGGTCCCGTTCACCGGGTTCGAGCAGGCCTTCGCTGTGGGATTGTTCGACCAGCCCGGCGACCTCGTCGCGGGTGAAGGCGGCGGCGACCTCGTGGCGGGGCTGCACCCGGACGGCGCGCAGGGTGAGGTCGGCCGCTTGATTGAGCACCCAGATCAGCGGTTTCAGGCCGCGCACGATCATGGTCAGCGGCGGGCCGAGCCACAGGGCGGCGGTCTCTGGGCCGGCCAGGGCGATGTTCTTGGGCACCATCTCTCCGATCACCACGTGCAGCACGGTGACCAGGCAGAGGGCGAGGACGAACGCGATGGGGTGCAGCGCGCCGGCGGGCAGGCCGGCGGCTCGGAAGGGGGTTTGGAGTAGGTGCGCGAGTGCAGGCTCGCTGACTGCTCCCAGTGCGAGTGAGCAGACGGTGATGCCCAGTTGCGCGCCGGCCATCATCAGCGAGACGTGCTCCATCGCCCGCAAGGTCGTAGCGGCGCGCCGGGAGCCGGCTTCGGCTAACGGTTCGATACCGGCCCGGCGAGCCGTGACCAGCGCGAACTCGGCGCCGACGAAGAAGGCGTTACCCAGTAGCAGGAGCACGGTGACTGCGATACCGAGGCCGTCATTCATCGGCATCACCGGTTCCGGTCACCGCGCCGATGTCGTCGGGCTGATTGCCGGTGGCCATGAGCAGGAGGCGATCGATGCGGTGACCGTCCATCGCCGTGACCGTCAGGGCGACGCCGTCGATGACCACACGGTCGCCCTCGACCGGCAGCCGTCCGAGGGCCTGCATGACCAGCCCGCCGACGGTCTCATAGACACCCGTCTCGGGGAGGCTGTGCCCGGTGCCCGCAGTCACCTCGTCGGGGCGCAGCAGCCCGGACACGTCCCAGCCGGCGGCTAGGCGCCGCACGGCCGGGGTGGGGGAGTCGTGCTCGTCCTGGACGTCGCCGATCAGTTCCTCCAACAGGTCCTCACCGGTGAGCAGTCCGGCGGTGCCGCCGTACTCGTCGACGACCACCGCCAGCTGGCTGCGGGTGCCTTGTAACGCGTGCAGCACCTCATCTAGCGGCAGCGACTCGGGCACCTGCACGACGCCGCGCATGACATCCCGCACCCGTGTCCGCCCTCGCTCGGGTGCGGGCACCGCGACGGCCTGATCAAGGTCGACGATCCCGACGACGTCGTCCATCCCGCCGCCCCGGTGACCGGGAACCGAGACCGGCCAGAGGACCGGACCAGGTCGAGTACCTCGGCCACCGGCGCGTCGGCGGCAAGACAGGTCATGCGACCGCGGGCGGTGAGCACGTCGCGGGCGTGCTTGTCCCCGAACGTCAACGACGCCAGCAGCAACGTGGCGGTACGCCCGGGCAGCGTGCCCTCCCGTGCCGAATGGCGTACCAGGGAGACCAGCTCGTCCGGGGAACGGGCTGAGGCGAGCTCCTCCCGCGCCTGCAACCCGAACATCCCGAGCACCCCGTCGGCGAGACGGTTCAACGCCCGTATCGGATACCGCATGACGGTGGTGAATGCCCGCACCGGCCCTTGGACCGCGCGGGCTACCGTGAGCGGCGTAGCGATCGCCAGGTTCTTGGGCACCAGCTCGCCGAACACCATCGTCATCATCGTCGAGGCCACCAGCGCAACCGTTACCGCGACCGCCTCGACTGCCTCACCGCCGACACCGACCGCGCGTAGCGGCCCCCGGAGCAGACCGGCAATCGCCGGCTCGGACAGGAACCCGATCGCCAGATTCGTCAGCGTGATCGCGACCTGCACACCCGACAGCTGCGTCGACAACGACCGCAACGCCGCCAGCACCCCACGCGCGGCCCGGTCACCAGCAGTTGCGGCCCGCTCCACACTCGGACGATCCACGGTCAACAACGAGAACTCGCCGGCCACGAACACCCCGCAGGTCGCGATCAGCAGCAGGCTGACACCGAGTAGCAGCCACTCGGTCACCCGCTGGCCCTCCTACCTCGCCGCCGCGCGCGTTCCTCGACCGGCCGTGTGGTCATAGCGGTGAGTTCTGCTCCGCGAACCGTTGTTCGGTCAAACGGGTCGCCCAACTCGACCGTTCCGCGCTCGTCCAGCATCCGGAACCCAGGGGTTGGTCGTGGACTCCGCTCCAGCGCACGGACGGACGATAGCCCGGGTGAACCGAGCATGCCCGCGCAGAAGATGACGTCGCTCATCGGCCACGACCGACC
>CAVQDA010000002.1:0-20880 GCA_963711145.1 uncultured Actinomycetota bacterium | reverse complement strand
TCAGGGCGGGAGCGACTGCAAACGCCGCCCGCTGTTCAACGCCTCCTGCGGGGCCCCGAGCAATACCCGCGTCGCCGCTTCGGGTTTCGACCCGAACGTCTCCTACTGGGGCAACGGCGGTAACCGGTTGGGGAACTGCACGAAATTGCGCTGCCTACCGCTTTCGGCGTCAACAGGGCGACCATGCTCGCCGGCTCAGTGGACGCCATTACGCAGGCGTCGTTGGACACGCACCATGCTGCCTGCCGGCAGCGACTGAGATCCGCCCCAGGCAGACCGATACCCAGAACGAGTTCGAGTCGGCAATTCGACACTCTGTGGAAACACGGTCTTGGCCAATGGACGGTGGACGCGAAAGCCGCCGGAAGCGCTGACGTATCGGTTACGGATGCGTGGGCGCGGCCGTCGGGTCCAGTCTCGCGAAGGCGGTGTACCGCCTGGAGGTGGTTGCTGTGAGCGTGACGTCGTCGAAGAAGTTGGGGGGTCTCGTCGGTGCGGCGGTCGGTACGGCAGTTCTGGTCGGCTGCCAGCAGGTTGCCGTCAACACCGGCCCGTCGGCGACCCCGCCGGCGATCACCTGGAGCGTGACGGAAGTCGGCGGGGGGTCCCCGGTGCAGCTGGGTGCCATCGGCGCACTCAACATCAGGCCCGGACGGGTCTATGACGTCTCGGCACATGCCCAGACGCCGTCGGGAGTGAAGAGCCTCACGGTGTCCGGTTCCGGCAGCTGGGGGTGCCGCTCCGGCGACATCGGCTCGCAGACGACAGCTGATCTCGCAACCGAGTTGTCTCAGCAGCAGCCGCAGAACGGAAAGGCATGGGACACGCTGTCCACTTTCGAGGCCATCGGGGTGGATGGGAGTCAGCTCTGCAGCAGCGGTTTCACGTTCGACTCTGGTGGTTTCAGCCTGAACGCGACCGCGACGAACTTCGCCGCCATGACCCGCTCCGGGCACTTGGCATTGTTCATCACACCCTGAACCCGAAGCAGTGGACGGGCACGCGGAAACGCCTGAATGGCTGACACCGTCACAGAAACTTGCCGAGGTGTTGCGCTGACCCCGTGAGTCCGCTGCCTTAACGCCGATCAGCCAACGCAACAGAGTCCGACGGATCGATTTTCACGTGACTTCCGTGTGCGGGGAGTGCCGGGGATCAGCCGAGGCCGGGTGACTTCAGCGGCCAGCTGCTGACGGTCTCGTAGTCGGGCTGGGCGCTTCGCATCAGCCGCAGCTCGTTCACGGTCCAGACGGGTCCGTGGACATCAGCAAGTGCGGCCACCAGCGGACGCAGGTCGATGCGTGTACGCCGGCCGCGGGCGAGCGTCAGGTGGGCGCGAAACGGTCGATCCTCCACCTGGTATCCGCACCGTTCGGCGGCGCGTGTGACGCCCGCGGCGAGCGGCTTCAGGTCGCCGGCGAGCTTGGCGAACAGCACCCGGTCGCCAAATCGTCCGGCCCCTGCGACATGGATCGCGCGTTCCTCATGGCGGCTGGCAACCCTGGCGAGCCGTGACCGCAGCTCGTCATTGGGCTCCTGCGGTCCCAAGAAGTACAACGTGACGTGCCACCGCCGAGGCGAAACCCATCCCAGCTCCGGCGTGTCCTTGCGGAGCCGATCCACCGCCGTCTCAAGTGTCGCGATCGCCTGCGGCGGCGGGACGATCGCCACGAACAGTGAAGCCGTCACGGTGTCGCCAGTACCGACGACGAGGGACCGCGAAGCCCCAGGATTGGGCAATCAGCTATGTCAGCTATTGAGCGGGCGGGCCACGACGGCCGTTCCATAAGCACAAATCTCTGTCCAGTTGGCACCCATTTCAGAGGTGTCGAAGCGCATGGCGACGACCGCGTTGGCACCGCGCGCTTGTGCTTCTTCGACCATTCGCTCGATCACCTGCTGCCGGCTGGCGACCAGGTTCTTGGTCATGCCCTTGAGCTCGCCGCCGGCGATCGACTTGAAACTCGCTCCGAGCTGCGATCCGAGGTTGCGGCTTCGTACGGTCAGTCCGAACACTTCCCCGAGTACCTGCGTGATTTCGTAGCCGGGAATGTCGTTCATCGTTGAGATCAGCATCGCGCTCTCCCGTTGGCTTTGGTGGCCACAGACTCTAGTCAGGCTGGCCGTCCGCCTGTAGGTAGCGCTGCCCAGCCAACCTCATCTCCCTCATGAGCCGGCCTCTCGCGGGGTGGACGTAGCAGCAGCTTCTGCTTACCTACGCGTGCCTCTCAACCGACAGCATGGCGTTCAACACCGCCTACAGCGACTGGATCGACAGCGCCGCCGACCTCCGTCGCCGTCGAGGTCGTCGAGGTTGCAACGCGGTTACCCGTTTTCGCGTGGGCGACCGGGTGCTCGGCCATGCGGTCGGCAGCATCCAAGTTCGGGTAACGACCGGTCATGCGCCGTTCGCGGTCAGGCCGAGGCCGGCACGAGGATGCCGCGGCCCCGCAGCCGCCCGTTGTCGAGGTCGTCCATGGCGTCGTTCACCGCGTCGAGCGGGTAGGTCTGTGTCAACATCTTCACCCGCCCTGCGGCGTTCAGAGCCATCAGCTCGGCGAGGTCGTTGAAGCTGCCGACCAGGTTGCCGATGACGTTGCGCTCCGTCGAGATCATGTCGATGGTCGGGATTTCGACGGAGCCGCCGTAACCGATCACGAAGTCGCTCCCGGCGCGTTTGGTCATCGCCCAGCTGTCCCGCTCGGCGCCGCGCTCTCCGACGAAATCCAGCACGACCTCGGCGCCCATGCCGTCGGTCATCTCGAGCACGCGTGACACGTGCCGCCCGTCGACGTGGACCGTCTCGTCGGCTCCCCACCCGGGCGTTAATGACAGGGCTTCCTCGCTAGGGTCCAGTACGACGATGCGCGTCGCGCTCATCGCCCGCAAGCACTGGATGCCGATGTGGCCGAGGCCGCCGGCTCCCATGACGACGCAGGTACTGCCCGGGTAGAGCAGGGGCAGGGCTTTCTTCACCGCGTGGTAGGCGGTGAGGCCCGCGTCCGCCAGCGCCGCGACGGCAGCTGGCTCGACCCCCGGGGCCAGTTTCACGACCGAGCGAGCCGTGGTGTGGATGAACGCCGCCATCCCGCCGTCGCAGTCGATGCCGGGGAACTGGCTCGCCTCGCAATGCACGTCGTCACCGGCTCGGCAGGGCCGGCAGAAGCCGCACGTGACGAGCGGATGCAGGATGACGGCGTCACCGGGCAGCAGGTGCATCACGGCGGGGCCGACCGCGTGTACCCAGCCCGCGTTCTCATGCCCCAGCGTGTACGGGAGGGCGACGTTGCTGCGCGTGGCCCACTGGCCCTCCACGATGTGCAGATCGGTGCGACAAAGGCCGGCGCCGCCGACCCGGACCACGACGTCGAGTGGACCTTCGATGGCCGGCTCCGCGACCTCCTCGACGACCGGGCGCTGCTCGTACCTGTGGAGCCGAACGGCTTTCATGGGCGTCTCCGCGCTGACGATTCTTCGCCGAATGCACTTTCCGCGAAGGGAAGCACGAAACAGACAGGACGGCTAGGGATTGCCCCTTCCGGTTTCGGCTTGGACGGCGAAGAATCCGGCCTGACCGCCGCGTCGATGCCGACCGAGGGGATGGGTTCCATGGCCAGGACACCGCAAGAGGTCTTCGCGCACCACGGGCAGACGCTGGGCGGTGAGGACCTCGACGGGATCATCTCCGATTACGCCGACGACGCGATCCTGGTCGTCCAGAAGAAGGTCTACCGGGGCAAGGACGGGGCTCGGCAGGTCTTCACGCAGCTGCTCAGTGATGTGCCTCAAGCCGCGTGGGAGCTCGAAACCGTATTCGCCGACGACGTGCTCTACCTGGAATGGAAAGCGACCGGAGGAGGCCGGCGGGTGGAGGACGGCATCGACACGTTCATCTTCCAGGACGGCATGATCCGGGTGCAGACGGTCGTCTACACAGTGCAGCCGGCGTAGCCGGCCAGCTGCCGAGCGCGGCTGCTGCCCGTGTCCTGACAGTCTCGCCGAACACCGCGACCTTGGTAGCTGAGATGGGAGACTCGCGTCTCATGCGACGCTTGGCAATCCACCCTGCCGGCGTCTGAGGCGAGGATGTCGAACATGGCACAAGGCTCGACTGGCTCGTCGGCGGCCGTCGACCGGTCGGAGGGATTCGGGGAGCGGCTCCTGGGGACCATGATCGAGCGCGCCCACGAAATGCCGCCGCAGCTGATCGCGTCTCTGGTGGCGGAGGTGATCGCCGAGATCGGCGGCCGAGACGTCGCCGTCTTCCTGCAGGACTACGACCAGATGACGCTGGTGCCGCTGCCCGGCAAGGGCTTGGTGGTCGGGAAACCGGAGCCGATAGAGGGCTCGTTCGCCGGCCGGGCGTTCCTGGGCGATGAGATGGTCGAGCAGGAGGTTATTGGCGGCGTGCGCGTGTTCGTGCCGCTCTTGGACGGCACGGACCGGGTAGGAGTTCTGGCGTTCACTGCGCAGAGCCCTGATGAGGACGACCGGCGGCTGGCGCGCCGCTTCGCTGGTCTGGTCGCCGACGTTCTTATCACCAAGAGCGAGTACACAGACCGCTTTTTCCAGGCTCGGCGCCGACGGCCGATGAGCCTGTCCGCGGAGATGCTGTGGTCGCTGCTTCCTCCGCTGATGATGACGACTCCGCAGGTCGCCGTCGCCGGGATCCTGGAGCCTGCCTACGACGTCGGCGGGGACATCTTCGACTACGCCCTCAACGGCGACGTCCTGCACGTCGGCATCATCGACGCGATGGGCCACGGGCTGGATGCGGCAGTGATGGCAACGGTCGCGGTCGGGGCGTACCGCCATGCCCGTCGCAGCGGCGTCGAGCTGCCCGACCTCTACGCGAGCATCGACCGGGCCATTGCCGGTCAGTTCGACGAGGATCGTTTCGTCACCGCGCAGATGGCCCGCCTTGATGTCGGCACCGGGCAGCTGCAATGGGTCAACGCGGGCCATCCACATCCGCTGCTTGTGCGCGGCCGCCGGGTCGTACGCAGCCTGCACAGCCCCACGACGCTGCCCGCCGGATTCGGCGGCGCCACCCCCCACGTCAGCGAAGAAGCACTGGAGCCCGGTGACCGGGTGCTGTTCTTCACCGACGGCATCATCGAGGAGCGCATGCGCGGCGGAGGACAGTTCGGCGAGCACCGCCTGATCGACCACCTCGAGCGGGCCGAGCAGGGGGGTGGGTCCGTCCAGCACACCGTGCGGCGGCTCTCCCACGCCCTGATGGGTCAGCGAGGCGGAGCAACGAGCGACGACGCCACCCTGTTTCTCCTGGAGTGGCGCGCCGAAGCAGCTGGCATTCCAGCGAAGATCGACAAGCCGATCACAGGTTAGACGGGGGCCGATGAGCCGGTGCCGATTCGTCCTCCGCGGGCGTTCGACCATCGGCCGGTGCTGGCGGTAAACCCGTTGTTCAGGACTCTCCTAGCCGCCATGTCGGCGGCGGAGGATCCTCTGACGGGGATGGTGACGTCATGGCGCAAGAACCGCAGGGTCCGAGTTCGAGCCTGTTCGCGCTCCAGGTTGGGGTTTCCCGTCAAGACCTGCACCTGGAAGACCGGACGCTGGTCAGCTGCGGGATGCGGCTGTTCGGCGTCTTCGACGGGGTGAGTTCCGGTGGCGGCGGTGCTCAGGTCGCCACGATGGCGGCCGATGCCGTCCAGGACCGGGTCGGGCAACGGGCAACGCCACCGACAACTGTGCGGGAAGCGCAAGACCTGCTTGCCGGTGCGCTCGGAAAGGCCAACGAGGCCATCGCCGAGTACAACGAACGGGTAGGCGGTGGCTCGCACGCCAGTGCCACAACCGCCGCCGTGCTGCTCATCTTCCAGCCCCTGCGGTTGGAGCAGCCAGCCCTGGTGGCCGTCGTCGCGACGGTGGGAGACAGCCGCGTCCAGCTTTGGCGCGACAACACCTTCCGCACCCTGACCTTGGACCACTCCTACCTGGCCAGCAGCGATCCGCAGACGGCGAAGGCGCAACAGGATCGGCTCGATGACGCGCGCTCGCTGGAGGACTTGCCCGACCCCATGGAGCAGGCCGCGTTCACTCACCGGAACCTGATCGCCAGTGCTCTGGATGGGGTCGGGACGCTGGATGCCCGCTTCTACGCCTTCCGAATGGTCGCCGGAGACCGGCTGCTGATCGACAGCGACGGCATTCACGACAACCTCAACCGCCACGATCTCGCCGAGCTGGTAGCCGAACCGACCGACGCTCAGCAAACGGCCGAGGCCGTCACCAAGGCGGCCTGGGAGGTCAGCCAGCGCAACCCAGAGCAAGATCCCAGGGCCAAGCCCGACGACATGAGCGTCATTGTCGTCGACGTACCCGATCCCGGCTAACCCGACGGTGCCCACAGTGACGGTGTGCCCCGGCTGGTGGAGGTGGAATTGCAGCGGGTGAGTGCCGCGCCAACGCCGCCACCGTGATCAACCAGTAGCTCGCGAAAGACTCGGGTTACGGGTCTTTCGGCCCTACGGGTCGTCGTAGCTGATCAGAGATTCTGGACGGCGTGATTGCCGTCCTGGAGGCTGAGCTGCTCCACAAGATGGACGCCTACTGGCGGGCGGCGAACTACCTTTCGGTGGGCCAGATCTACCTTGATGCCAATCCTTTGCTGAAGCGTCCCCTGACCGTTGGCGACATCAAGCCGCTGGTCGTCGGTCACTGGGGCACGACGCCCGGCCAGAACTTCATCGAACGGCTGCCGCAGCTCGGCGCCACCGCGGACTACCTGAAGCAGACGATGGCCGACAAGCTCGTCGAACACGACCTCTACATCAACAAACACGGCCAGGACCTCCCAGAAATCCGTAATTGGACCTGGGCTCCCCCGCAATGACCGCGCCGGCTGTTCTGGTGCCTGCGCGGCTGAACTCGCCGGTGGACACCGCGCAGGCGCTGGTTGCCGGTAACAAGGGACTGCTCGCGATCGATGAATTGGTCCCGACCGTCACCGATGGGACGATCACCTGCCTGCGGCGGGTGTTGCCGTGGCCGGTGGCGTTCTCCTTCGGCCGAGCGATCCAGCAGCCCGTCTTGACGATCTGGGACGGCCACGACGCCAACGTGACGCGTGCACAACAGGCTCGGCTGCAGCGATCCAAATCCGATCAGGACGCCCGCCCGCGGCGAATACAACCGCATCGGAATCGGCGGCTCACGCGTAACTATCACTGGCTCACGACCGCCGACCCGCAACGGCCAACCCGGGGCCACCACCCACTTCGAGCAGGCGGACACATCGTGAGCACTGACGCCAAGTCCACGCCGGCCGACCCGGCCCCGTCGACGCCTGACCCGACACACGACCTGAAGTCGCTGCCCCTGGCCGAGGTCGAAAAGCAACTCGGGAGCTCACCGGATGGTCTGAGCGAGGCTGAGGCAGCGAAAAGGCTGGTGCAGTACGGGCCGAACGAGATCGCGGAGAAAAAGGCCAACCAGCTCCTGAAGCTGCTCGGCTATTTTTGGGGCCCGATCCCATGGATGATCGAAATCGCCCTGCTCCTGTCCGGTGTGCTGCGGCACTGGCCAGACTTCGTCATCATCCTGGTACTGCTGCTCGCCAACGCCGTTGTCGGATTCTGGGAAGAACGATCAGCGGGCAAGGCGATCGACGCGCTCAAAGCGCAACTGGCGGTCAACGCCCGGGCACGCCGCGACGGCACCTGGGTCACCCCCCCGGCGGCTGAGCTGGTACCCGGCGACGTGATCCGGATGCGGCTGGGTGACGTCGTGCCCGCCGACGCCCGCCTGCTCGACGGCGACCCGGTCGAGGTGGACGAATCCGCGTTGACCGGGGAGTCGCTGCCGGCCACCCGCCACCCCGGCGAGGCGGTGTATTCCGGGTCGATCCTTCGCCAGGGCGAGATCGGCGCGCTGGTCTACGCGACCGGCGCCGACACCTACTTCGGCAAGACCGCCGAGCTGGTCCAAGACGCCACCAGCGTCAGCCACTTCCAGCAGGCAGTGCTCAAGATCGGCAAGTTTCTCATCCTGCTCGCCCTGGTGATGGTGGTCGTGATCGCCGTCGTGTCGATCCTGCGCGGCGCCTCGGTCCTGACCACGCTGCAGTTCGTCCTGGTCCTCACCGTCGCCGCGATCCCGGTCGCGATGCCAACGGTGCTGTCGGTCACCATGGCTGTCGGCGCCCGGCTGCTGGCCCACAAGCAGGCCGTCGTCAGCCGGCTGGTCGCGATCGAGGAGCTGGCCGGTGTGGACGTGCTGTGCTCGGACAAGACCGGCACCCTGACCCAGAACAAGCTGACCCTCGGCGATCCGTTCGCGGTGGACACAGTGTCCGCGGCGGAGGTGATCCTCAACGCCGCGCTGGCCTCACGGGCCGATGACAACGACACCATCGACCTCGCCGTCCTCGGCGGCCTGTCCGACAGCACAGTCCTTAATGACTACACGGTGACCCACTTCCAGCCGTTCGACCCGGTCCACAAGCGCACCGAGGCCACCGTCACGTCCACCGACGGCCCTTCGTTCAAGGTGACCAAAGGCGCGCCGCAGGTGATCCTGGCGCTGGCTGGCGACACCGCGCAGGTGACCCCGGCCGTGCAGGAGGCGGTCGAACAGTTCGCCCGCCGCGGGTTCCGCTCGCTCGGGGTGGCCCGGGCGGACGGCGAGAGCGTCTGGCGGTTCCTCGGGGTGCTGCCCCTGTTCGACCCGCCCCGCACGGACGCGAAAGCGACCGTCGCCACCGCCGAACGTATGGGCGTTGCGGTCAAGATGGTCACCGGCGACGCCATCGCCATTGCCCAGGAAACCGCCAAAGCCCTCGGGATGGGCACTGGCATCCTCGACGCCGCCGGTCTCGGGGACGTCTCCCGGCCGGCGACCGATACCGAAGCCGCCTCGATCGAGGCTGCCGACGGGTTCGCCCAAGTGTTCCCCGAGCACAAGTTCCACATCGTCGACGTCTTGCAGAAACGTGGCCACATCGTTGCGATGACCGGCGACGGGGTCAACGACGCCCCCGCCCTCAAACAAGCCGACTGTGGCATCGCCGTCTCCGGGGCAACCGACGCCGCCCGCGCCGCTGCCTCCATCGTGCTGATGAGCCCGGGCCTGTCGGTGATCATCGACGCCATCAAAGAGAGCCGCCGGATCGTGCAGCGGATGAACAGCTACGCGATCTACCGCATCTCCGAAACGCTGCGGGTACTAGGGTTCGTCACCGCAGCGATCCTGGCCTTCAACTTCTTCCCCGTCACGGCCATCATGATCGTCATCCTGGCGCTGCTCAATGACGGCGCGATCCTGACCATCGCCTACGACAACGTGCACTACAAGGACCAGCCCGAAGTCTGGAACATGCGCCTGGTGATCGGGATGGCCACGATCCTCGGTCTTGTCGGCCCGGTCGCCGCGTTCGGCCTGTTCTACCTCGGCGACAAAGTCTTCACGCTCAACCACAGCCACATCGAAACCCTCATGTACCTGATGCTGTCCGTCGCCGGGTCGATGACGATCTTCCTGACTCGTACCCGCGGCCCGTTCTGGTCCATCCCCCCCAAACGGGTTTTGCTGCTGGCCGTGCTCGCCTCCGAAGGAGTGGCGACGCTGCTCGCCGGCTTCGGGATTCTCATGACACCCCTCGGCTGGAAGTGGGTCGCCTTCGTATGGGGCTACGCCATCGTCTGGTTCCTGATCACCGACCGGGTGAAACTGCTGGGCTACCGCCTCCTTGACCCCAGCAAGAAAACCGCCAACCTGAGCGCGGGCGCGCCGTCACCCGAGGACAACCCCTCCACCCACCGCCAGGCCTCGACGAAGCCATCCGCCGCAACGAAGCCCGCCGCCTTCTACACCGACACCGATCCCGGCGATCCGGTCTATCACGACAACGACGACTGCCCCTACGGCGTTGAGATCAAGAACCACCACAACGACCACCCCGGCACCGATCACCGGCGCCGATGCGACTGGTGCGCCCAGCACGATCAGCCGGTGGCAGTCAAACGCTGATCGTGGCCGATGCCCGCGAGCTAGCCGACCATCGACACGATCGACACCCTCTCCACCCCGCGCCGCGCGGCGGCGCGCCGGCAGCGTCACGAAAGGACAGCCCATGGCGACAGAATCGAAAGTGTTCCGCTTCAAATCCGGAGGACAGGTAGACCTGACCAATTGGCCCACCGCCGTAAAACCGCTCTACACGTCGCACAAGAACTACAAGAAGCAGCAGAAGAAACACGTCAAGAAACTGAGCTCACTGCAGCGGCTGCACTACGCCTCCGGCCACTGGGCGTTGCTGGTGATCTTTCAAGGCATGGACGCCGCCGGCAAGGACGGAGCAATCCGCCACGTGATGTCCGGGGTCAACCCGCAAGGCTGCCAGGTGTTCAGCTTCAAACAACCCACCGACCAGGAACTCGATCACGACTTCCTCTGGCGAACCAGCCGCTGTCTACCTGAGCGCGGCCGGATCGGTATCTTCAACCGCTCCTACTACGAGGATGTCCTCATCGCCCGCGTCCACCCCGAAATCCTGCACCGGCATGCACTGCCCGATGAGTTGATCGACGAGAAGACGATCTGGGAACAGCGCTACCGCTCCATCGTCGACCTCGAGAGGCACCTGCACCGCAACGGCACCCAGATCGTCAAGATCTTCCTGCACCTGTCGAAAGACGAGCAGGCGAAACGATTCCGGTCCCGCATCGACGCTCCGGACAAGAACTGGAAGTTCAGCCTCGCCGACATGCACGAAAGGTCCTACTGGGACACCTACATGACGGCCTACGGCGACTGCCTGAGTGCCACCAGCTCCGAGCACGCCCCGTGGTACGTCGTGCCCGCCGACGACAAACACAACGCCCGACTGATGGTCTCGCAGATCGTGTTCGACACGCTGTCGGAACTGAAGATGGCCTACCCCAAGACGACAGACAAACGCCACAAGGAATTGGAGTCATTCCGCAGCCAACTCTGACCAGCAGGACCTGCGGCGCCAGGCTCGGGCTACCACCGATGTCCGCGACTATCTCAAGTACGGCCCACCCGCGGGGCTGCCGGAACCTGCCTAGTCGTCATCGGTTCGGCTTGCCGCGAATCGAGTCGCGGGCGGTTCTCTCTCCGGCGCTGCCGGACCGGCTGTCGAGCAGCCTTTGCAGTTTGTGGAGGGCGCCGCGCGTTGCCTCGTCGACGGTCGCGGCGTGATGAGTGACCGCCACCGGCGCTCGACCGGCCGGTCGAGCTTCCAGCATGCAGCGCTTGTCGTCGCCGCTGGATCGGCCTGCGCTCTCGTCGCTGAGGTGGGCCTCGATCCGGGTGAGGTGCTCGGCGAACCGGGCCAGGACCGCGCGGATCTCGACCTCGACCCTTGCGACGACTGCCTCGCTCGCGTCGATGTTGTGGTCGGTGTTGATCTGAATCTGCATCAGTGCTCCTGCCTGAAGGGATGTCCGGTGTGAGAGTGTCGGCCGCGACTGGTGAGGCTCATGTCCATCGCGGCGTGGCCTTCCATCGACCCGGCGATGCCTATCTCGGCCTGGGCCAGCGCCGCCTGCCGTAACGCGTGGCCTAGCGCGGACAGCACAAGCTGACACCATCCCGCGTCGGAGACTCGTCGCCCGAACGGAGTGGTCGGGTGGTCATGTCAGGCCTTCTCGGCATGCCCGCCGAAGCCCTTGCGCATGGCTGACAGGGCCTTGTCGGCGAAGTCGTCCAAGCCGCGGGAACCGAACCGGGAGTACAGGGCGGTGGTGAGCACGGGGGCGGGGACGCCTTCCTCGATCGCGGCGATCGAGGTCCAGCGGCCTTCGCCGGAGTCGGACACCCTCCCGGCGTACTCGTCGAGGTCGGGTGAATGGACCAGGGCGGCGGCGGTGAGATCGAGCAGCCAGGACTCGATGACGCTGCCGCGCCGCCACACCTCGGTCACCGCGGTGGTGTCGATGTCGAACTGGTGCGGGTCGCGGAATCCATGGGCGGGGCGATGGTGGCGAAGATCGGGTCGAGGTGCTCGACGACGTCGTTGTCGCCGCCGATCATGAGGCAGTAGCCGCGCTCGATTCCCCATACGCCGCCGCTGGTGCCGCAGTCGACCAGGTTGATAGCGCGCCCGGACAGCTCGCCGGCGCCGCGCATGTCGTCACGGTAGTAGGAGTTGCCGCCGTCGATGATGGTGTCTTCGGCGGGCATGTGGCTGGCCAGCTCGTCGATGGTCTTTCCGGTGATGTCACCGGCGGGCACCATCACCCAGACCGCGCGGGGCGGGGAGAGCTGTTCGATCAGGTCGGCAATCGACGTAGCAGCCGCGGCACCGTCGGTCGTCAGCGCAGCGACGGCGTCGCTGTCAATGTCGTAGACGACACAGCTGTGGCCGTCGCCGATCAGCCGCCGGACCAAGTTGGCGCCCATCCGGCCGAGTCCGACCAGCACATCGGCCCCCGGGGACGGGCTCACGTCCGTCACGAGGCACCTCGGTGAGGCTGGGGCGCCCTGCCCCGCGGCTGGGTCGGCGCCGCACAGATCGACCCGCCCAGGGTGGGGCAGCTGATCGGGCTGCCCGCAGCCACCAACAGGGGCTGCCCGTCGTGCAGCAACGACAGCGGTTCCCCGTCAACGACTTGGTACGTCGTTGTCGTTGGGGTGATTTCGACTTTCAGCCGGCTCGTTCGTATGCAGATGCTGATGGCTAGCCGGGTGATGCCCGCCGGTAACCGCGGGGAGAAGGCGACGCTCCGGTCGCGTTCGCGCAGACCCGCGAAACCCGGGACGAGGGCGATCCAGGTCCCGGCCAGGGACGCGACATGCAGGCCGTCGCGCGTGTTGTGCTCACGATCGTCCAAGTCCATCAGCGCGGCCTCGGTCAGGTAGTCATGGGCGAGGTCCAGGTGGCCGGTCTCGGCGGCCATGACCGCTTGAGTGCACGCCGACAGCGAGGAATCCCGCACCGTCAGAGCCTCGTAGTAGGCGAAGTTGCGGGCCTTCTCCTCCGCGGTGAAAGCGTCACCGCGCAGGTGCATCGCCAACACCAGGTCGGCTTGCTTAACGACCCGTTTGCGGTAGAGGTTGAAGTACGGGAAGTGCAGCAACAGGGGGTATTGCTCGCTGGTGGTGGCGTCGAAGTCCCAGGTCTCGTGGCTGGTGAACCCCTCGGCCTGGCTGTGGACTCCGAGCGCCTCGTCATACGGAATGGCCATGGCCTTCGCGGCGTCGCGCCACGCGCTGATCTCCTGCCCGGTGATGCTCAGCTCCTGGGCCCGGTCGGGGTGGCGTCGCGCGGCATCGGCCGCTGAAACGAGATTGTGCCGGGCCATGAGGTTGGTGTAGACGTTGTTGTCCGCGAGGGCCGAGTACTCATCGGGCCCGGTCACCCCGTCAATCCGAAATCGTCCCGCCGGATCGTGGTACCCCAGCGAGCACCACAACCGGGCTGTCTGTGCCAGCAGCTCCAGACCGATGTCGCGTTCAAAGGCGTCATCACCGGTGACGCTGACATAGCGGACCACCGCGTCAGCGATATCCGCGCCGAGATGGAACGCGGCGGTGCCGGCGGGCCAGTATCCCGAGCACTCGTGCCCGGCGATCGTGCGCCACGGGAACACCGCCCCCGCAAGCCCCAGCTGCGCGGCGCGAGTCTGTGCCTTCGGCAGGATTGAGTACCGCCAACGAAGCGCGTCGGCCGCGGCCCGCGGTGCGGTATAGGTCAGTACCGGCAGCACGAACGTTTCGGTGTCCCAGAACGCGTGCCCGTCATAACCGGGCCCGGTCAGCCCCTTCGCCGCGATGGCCCGCCCCTCGGCTCGGGCGCCGGCCTGCAGGACGTGAAACAACGCGAACCGCACCGCCTGCTGTACCCGCTCGTCACCCTCGACCTCGACATCGGCGCGACCCCAAAACTCGTCCAAATAGGCAGCGTGCTCGGCGACCAACCCCTCCCAGCCGGTCTGAACGGCTGCGGTCAGCGCGGCCGCGACCTGATCGGTGACCGCTGGCTGCGAGCGAACTGCGGACCAGCCGTAGGCGACGAACTTGACCAGCCGCAGCCGCTGCCCGGGTTCCAGCGCCGCGGTGATCGTGACCCGACCCAGATCGGGGAAGCTCTCGCTCGACACCTGCACCGACGGCGGCGCGTCGAGGTGATGCTCCATCGCCGCACCGAGCCGCAAACCGCTGACCGCGGTGCGATGCAGCAGCGACGCACCCGTCCCGTCGCAGGTGTGATCTTCGGACCCGAGAGGTATCGGCAGCGCGGCGCCTTCCCGCGGGTCACCACTAGCAGGCGGCAATGTCTCGTTGGCCACCAGCTCCGACTGCAACACCACCCGCACCGCAGTATCCAGCGCTTCAACCTCGTAGCAAATCGCGGCAACCGAACGCTGCACCAACGACACCAACCGGGCCGAGCGCACCCGCACGCCTTGCCCGCCGGGGGACACCCACTCGACCTGCCGGCGCAGCAACCCGGTGCGGAAGTCCAGCACCCGCTCGTGCGCGACGAGCTGTCCGTAACGGACGTCGAAGGGCTGATCGTCCACCAGCAGCCGGATCAGCTTGCCGTTGGTGACGTTGATGACGGTCTGCCCGGCCTCGGGGTAGCCGTAGCCGGCCTCAGCGTAGGGCAGCGGACGCGCCTCAAAGACGCCGTTCAAATACGAGCCGGGCAGCCCATGCGGCTCGCCCTCATCAAAGTTTCCCCGCCAACCGATGTGACCGTTGGACAGGGCGAATACTGACTCGCCCTGCGCCAACACAGCCAGATCGACGCCGGTTTCCCGTAGGCACCACGGCTCGACGGCATAAGCCGGGTGGGTGATCACGCCGAGTCGACCGGGTCCAACAACTGAGCGAGGTCGGTCACGACACGGTCGGCTCCGTGCGCTCGCAGCTGCTCAGCCTGTCCTACCCGGTCGACACCGACCACGAATCCGAACCCGCCCGACCGCCCAGCGGCCACCCCAGACAGCGCGTCCTCGAAGACTGCCGCCTCGCCAGGCTCCACGCCCAGCACCTTCGCCGCGGCCAGGTACGTATCGGGCGCCGGCTTTCCCGCCAGATGCTGCTTTTGGGCGCTGATCCCGTCGATGCGGGTCTCGAACAGGTCCGCGATCCCCGCCGCGCTGAGCACCTCGGCACAGTTGGCGCTGGAGGAGACCACCGCCGTATGCAGGCCCGCCGATCGCACCGCCTGGACGTAGCGGACCGAACCGGGGTAGGGCTCGACCCCGTCGTGGCGGATCCTGCGCAGCAAGATCGCGTTCTTGGCATTGCCGAGTCCGGTGATCGTCTGCGCCCCCTCCTGATCGTCTGGGGCACCCGTTGGCAGGTCGATGCTGCGTGACTGCAGGAAGGAGCGGGTGCCGTCGGCCCGGCTCTTGCCGTCGACGTACGTGTCGTAGTCGGCCACCTCGTCGAAGGCAACGAATGTCGTACCGGTCGCGTCGGCACGTGCCTTCAGGTAGCCGTCGAACATCTCCTTCCACGCCGCCGCGTGCAGCTTGGCGGTTTCGGTGAGGACACCGTCCAGGTCGAACAGGCACGCGCGTATCTGCTCAGGCAGACCCATCGGGGTCATTGTCTGCGACGCCGCGTTGTGGCGGGATCCACGAGCCGTCAGCTCCGTGTCCGCAGAGGCGACGTCGGGAGCGACGCCGGGAGCATGGCCAGGCCGGTGGGATACTTGTAGTCCTCGCTCCAGTACGGCCAATACCCGTAATCGGTGTAGACGCCGGAGTGGTACGGCCGGTCATCGACAAGGAGATCAGCCACCTTGCCGATGCCGTCGACGTTCTCGTCCTTCACCTGCCGACCGCGGACATCGTTGGCTGATCCATCGACCGTCTTACCGCGATCACCCAGCATGTACAGAGTGGCAGCGTGGTTCTTTGTCATCGAAAGTGGTCTCCAGTGGTAGCGGGCGGCGGAAGGGTTACGAACTGTCGGTCGCGGCGCGCAGGGCTGGCGGTACGGGGCGCTCAGACCGTCGCCTCCCGCGGCATGGCCGTGAGGAGTTCATGCGCGTTAGCGGCGAAGCTGTGCTCCACAAGCACTTCGTACTTGGTGGCGACGATCTGGTTGACCGAGGCGAAGTCGCGGCTGCCGCGCCGGGTCGCGGTGCTGTAGCCAAGCTGACTCCAGGCCAACCCGAACGCGGCCCCAAGCAGCGGCGTGGTAAGGAGAAAGCCAACTTGGTTTCGGTCGCTGAACAGGCTGAACGCGATCCCGACGAACAGTCCGATCCAGAGCCCGGACAGGGCGCCGGCAGCGGCGACCTTGCCTCGGGTCAGGCGCCCCGTGACTCGTTCGATGGAGCGCAGTTCGGTGCCCACGATTTCCACGTTCTGCACCGGGAAGCCTTGGTCGGACAGGTAGTCCACCACATGCTGGGCCTTGTCGTACTGGTCGTACACACCCAAGGACATGGGGTATTCCAAGTCCAAGCGGACAGCGGTAAACATCTGACTTCTCGGCACGGGAGTTGTCCTACTCTTTTGTGGTTCGGGGGGCGGAGTTGGTCAGGAGCCGGGTCAGTTGGCGGTCATCCAACGCGCTCCACGCCGCGTGCTGGGCGGCCGTATCAGTAGCTGCCCCGAGCGGCGGTTGTACGTGGGCCCTTTGCGGCGGGACGGAGCTGGGAGTGCGGGCGTGCTGAGCACGGAGCAGCATCCTCACCACGTAGGGCATCCAGAGGATCGCCAGGAGAATGAGGATGACCATGGGAGTTTGCTCGATTCAGCTCGGGTGAACGGATGGCATGGGCATGACTGGCTCGGCCAGTTCGAGGGGCTCGGCAAGAGCGTGGTCTGGGCCACCTTGCTCGGGCGCGGCGACGGTTCCGCTTCGGCGGATATCGACGACTGAACGGGCAAGATCATGACGGCGCCGATCATCGGGCGTCTCCCAGAACGGCGGCCCCGTTGGGGGCCACCGCGGCGGGCTCCGGGGTGCCGTGGGTCGTGGCTGCGGTGCTCGCCGCGGTTTCGCGGGCGAGGAACGCTCCGAGTTCGCCAATGGTCGACATGAGCGGTGCTGGGAAGACGACGGTGGTGTTCTTGTCGACGCCGATCTCGACCAGGCTTTGCAGGTTGCGTAGCTGAAGGGCGAGCGGGTGCGCCATCATGGTGTCGGAGGCGTCACCAAGCGCGGCGGCGGCGAGTGACTCTCCTTCAGCGTTGATGATTTTGGCGCGCTTTTCCCGCTCGGCCTCGGCCTGGCGGGCCATGGCCCGCTTCATGCTGTCGGGCAGCTGAATGTCTTTGAGCTCGACGAGGGTGACCTCGACGCCCCAGTCCACTGTCGTCACGTCGAGGATCGCTCGGATGTCGAGGTTGATCTTGTCGGTCTCGGACAGGGTCTCGTCGAGGGTGTGCTGGCCCACGACCTTGCGCAGAGTTGTCTGAGCGATCTGGTCGATGGCTGAGTACACATTCTCGATGGCCACGACGGATTTGACCGCGTCGATCACCCGGAAATAGGCGACGGCGGAGACGTCGACGCTGACGTTGTCGCGGGTGATGATGCCCTGCGACTGAATCGGCATCGTGACGATCCGCAGCGAGATTTTGTGCAGGACATCCACGAAGGGGATGACCATCCGGAAGCCGGGCTTGCGCTCGCCGATGACCCGTCCGAAGCGAAACAGCACCCCGTCCTGATATTGCTGGACGACCCTGGCGGAAAGCACGACCCCAATGACGAGCACGACGAGCACGACGATGAGCACGATGATGAGAACTTTCATGGCTGCCTCTGTTCAGGTTTCAGAAAGATCAGGCACGGGCGTGGTGCCTCAGACGACCTCGGGCACCGGCGGGGTGCCTGCTCCCAGGCCGGGCAGCACCTCGACGTCGCGCGACGTGCCGCGAAGGTGCCAGAAGCCAAAGGCCGCCAGTAGCAGCAGCAGGGCCGCGCCGACGAAGGCGACGATGGCCGCGATCCCGGCGATGGTCCCGATCGTCGCGAACGCATACGCGTTCAGCAGCAGGCCGCGCAGCGTGGTGCCCTTGAAGACGGTCTCGACCTGCGCGGCGAGTTTGGCGTTGTTTGGCTGGGCCTGCGCCTCGGTGGAAAGCTGCGAGTAGGTCTTCCCGCCGCCGATCTCCTTCAGGTGCACGGCAATGAAGTGGTTGGCGTAGGCGCTTGCTTCGGGTCCGGTGAGCAGTTGCTTACCGGCGTACTTGTTGAGATAGGGGCCGATCGTCGCCGGCGCCAGCGCCGCGTTGCCCTTGGGCGGAAAGAAGATCTGCTGCTGCGAAAGCTGGGTGTGAACCTGGTCCTTGACGAACGTAGAAGCCCACGTGAGCAGACCTCCCGCGAGGAGCAGGACGACGGCGATCGCAACGCCGGCGAAGGTCAGCAACGCATCGAAGGTCTTGCGGCGCATACCCATCATCCCTGACTCTCATAAGAGGTCAGCAGCGAAAGGATGAGCGCAAGGTCCAGACTGGTCCGCACGCGCTGAAGAGCCTTAGTGTCTCACCTGAAAATGTGAGCGACCCGCAACGCTGGCGCAAAGCGTTCGGGAAGGCGAGGGGAGGGACTTTTGGCACTCGCGGCGATTGGTGGGAGCTGACACCGTCTGGGATAAGGCAACTGTTGTTCACGCGGATGCTGTGCTGGCCCTTGCGGTCACCCGTGAGCGCCTCGAGCCGGTTGCCCGACATGGAACCGTTTCTCAAGGCGCGCCGATGGGGGGTCGGCGGATGCGCAGTGTGTCTTCGCCGAGGACGATTACGGCACCAGCCTCAAGATCGCCTGTGATGGCGTCGAGGTTGTCAGGGCAATGGACACCTGCGGTTTGATGCTGCCTGGAATTAGCGCGTGGGCTCGATCAGCTCGTGGGCTCGGGGTCGCCCAGGACGACTGCGCGGGTGTCCGGGATCGGAATCAGGTTCGCGTAGTCCACGAACGATCGGAGGGTGTTGCCGCCGTCGACGGTCAGCAGTTGGCCCGTCACCCATGACGATTCAGGCCCTGCGAAGTACCGAACGGCCTGCGCAATGTCGATCACTTCACCGCTACGGGCGATTGGCTGTTCGGCGAGGAACGCTGCCATCATCTCGGGGCTGTCGAATGCTCCGGCGGTGGCCGGGGTGCGGGTCATCCCGGGTTGCACGGAGTTGACGCGGATGTTGAGGGAGCCGAGTTCGTTAGCTGCCACTTTGACAAGCTGGTCGACGGCGGCTTTGCCGGCGCTGTAGGACGCGAGGTACCGCGCGGAGAACACTGCTGCGGTCGAAGAGATCGCCACAAAGGAGCCTCCGCCGGCGCGCACCATAGCCTGCCCGGCGTACTTCAGAAGTAGGAAGACTGGTCGCACGTTCTTGTCGACCTGCTCGCTGAACTCGTCGTCGTCAAAGAGCAGCACGGGCTTGATCCCACCTCCGCCGGGGACAACGACTGCGATGTGAAGTCGCCTTTCAGCGTCGGAGGCGGTCTCCACCGCGGTTCGCACGGAGTCGCCGTCGAGGGCGTCGCAGACGGTGTAGGACAACGTCAGTCCTTCGGCCGCAAGGGTAGCGACGGCGTCGCGAAGCTTCTGCTCGGTGCGCCCGGCGATCGTGACATGAGCTCCGTCACGGGCCAGGAGTCGCGCGCAGCCGAGGCCGATGCCCGATCCGCCGCCGATCACGATGGCGTGTTGTCCGTCAAGTGTTGCTGGCATGGCGTGAATGGCCTTCCTGTGGTCGCTGTGGTGCGCGGTCATTGTTGGTCTGCCCGACCAGGAAGTCGGAGAGATGGCTGGCGTTAGGACGGAAGGCGCACGGGCACCCGATGCGCTGTTAAACGCATCCAGCCTGCGTCAGGACGCCACGCAGTCCTTCGGCGCAACGCTGTGCCGCCTCAACCGGGTCAATTGCGGTCAGCGTGTCCGAGTAGACCTCAACCTCCATCGGCGCAGTGCACCCTTGGTCGCGCAGTGATCTGAGCAGCTGGGGAAGGCCACCCACGCCTTCCCCAGGGATCAACCGCTGGTGCAGGGTCTCGTATCGGACGTCCAGATTCGGCGTCGATTGCACATCGCTGACTTGAACCGCGACGACGGCACTGCCCGGGATCCCGGGTGCAATCCGGCCGGAGTCCGGTCCGCGCACGTTGACGAACTCGGTTCGTGACGCTCCCTGCGGCGCCAGCGCATTTGCTACCACCCCGGTGCCTTGGAGCTCGAGCGCGAGACAGCGGGTCATCTGGTCGAACATGGCTTTGGTGCCGCCGTAGGCTGCGCCTCCGGCCCGCGCGTGCGTTGGCTCGGCCACGCCTGCGGAGATGTTGACGATCGTTCCGTCCCGGCAAGCGAACGGCCGAGCCGCTCGCCATCGACATCGCGGGCAACCAGCGCGATTGCAGCTCCCTCCGTCGCAAGCCGGAGTGCAATGGCCCGGCCGATGCCTCGGCTGCCTCCGGTCACCAGGGCCACCTGCCCACGGCATGCGTCGCGAGTCCCATGGCGTCGCTCAGTCATGCGTTCCCCGATCGTCTCGGATATAAGATGCCACCTTGATTGGCATCGTCCCCGAGCCGCCGTCGACCTACTTCAAGCGCCAGGTCTACGGCTGTTTCTTCCGAGACAAGCACGGGCTCGACTCGCTCGACGCGATCGGGGTCGACAACGTCACTTTCGAGACCGACTACCCCCACACCGACTCGACCTGGCCGCACACCAAGAAGTCTCGTACCGGAGAACTGGCTCGCCGTCGGCGAAGTGGGCGATGACGTCGCCCTCTCTCGCTCGGCGCTGACCGTGGTTCTCAAGCTCACCGACCGGCGGCGGATACGCACCCCGCCGATGGCATTCGAGGTCATCCCCTAGCCGCGATGCCGATACCTGGCACCGGGCCGCCGAGGGCGTGCCAGATCCGTGCCACTCCCGGCCGAATCCCGGTGGATTTCACCGGTTGGCAGTGA
>CAVQDA010000001.1:0-21599 GCA_963711145.1 uncultured Actinomycetota bacterium | reverse complement strand
GCCGGCGCCGACGATCCCCAGCATCACCCGGCGCTGCGCTTCCCGCTCGGCCCGGTGCTGCCCGGCCGGATCGATGGCCTGGTGGCGCGCGCGCAGCAGCAGCGCCTTCGTCTCCACGCTCGCCTGGCGCGACGCGGCCAGCAGCGCCGCGACCAGATCGCCCGTCGCCGACTCGAGCTGATCACGCGGAACCACGAGATTGGCGAGCCCCAGCTCCTTGGCCTCCGCCGCGCCGACACGCCGGCAGGTGAGGCACAGCTCCAGGGCACGCGCATAGCCGATGTGGTGGACCAGCGCCTCGGTGCCGGTGAGGTCGGGCACCAGCCCGCGGCTCACCTCGGCCATCGTGAACTGAGCGTCCTCCGCGAGCACCCGCAGGTCACAGGCCAGGGCAAGCTGGAAACCGGCGCCCACGGCATGCCCGGCGACGGCGGCGATCGAGACGATGTCCGGCCGGGAGAGCCAGCTGAAACCCGCCTGGTAGGTGCCGATCGTGTCCTCGGACGGGACCCCCGCCGCGCCCGCGCCGGCCATCTCCCCGAGCACCGCGAGGTCGATCCCGGCGCTGAAGGACGGGCCCTCGCCCGTGACGACGACGATCCGCACGTCGCCGGGAAGCGCCCGGCCTATCGCGTCGAGCGTCAGCCACGTGGCGGGACGCTGGGCATTACGCCGCTCGGGACGGGCCAGCGTGATCGTCACGACAGGGCCCGCCCGCTCCACGCGTAGCCCTGCGTCCTCGAGATCAATTCCTGGCAGCTCCAGGGGCTGGGCCGCCTCCATCGTCGTCAAGCCTTCTTCTTGCCCCGCGTCGCGCCGCCGCGACCACGCAGCGTGGTCCCGGACTCCGACAGGATGCGGTGCACGAAGCCGTAGGACCGGCCGGACGACTCCGCGAGCAGCCGGATGCTCTGTCCCGATTCGTACTTCTTGCGCAGGTCACCTGAGAGCTTGTCCCGCTCAGCCCCGGTGATGCGGCTTCCCTTCTTGAGCTCTGCCACTGCTCCTCCGCTCTGGTGCTGGATGGGTCGTGTACTGATCATCACCTACCCGGATGCCATCGTGCCACCCGGGGAGCGGACCTGTTCTTACAGTGAGAATTACCCGTGAAAGCGCTCCGGCGTCCCCGGTCTGCGCTGGGCCACCAGCCGTTACGGTGAGGACCGTGCGGGAAGCGTTGGAGCCGGGCGCACCGATCGCTTTCACGACCCCCCGCAGGCCCGCGCCGCGCCGCCTCCTTCCGTTGCCGCGGGGGTCCGGAGAGGGCGCTCGCCAGGCCCGTGAGCTGCTGATCTGGGCCGGGCTCGTGGTCAGCGGGCTGGCCCTCACGGCGCTGGCCGTGGCGGTCTCGGCTCACGTCGGCTCGCCGGGGGCGCCGTTCACCGGCCGCTTCCGCTTCAAGGTCGCTGCCGGCTCGCTGCTGGCTCCGGCCACCGCGGTGACGGTGCTGGCTGCCGTCCGCACCGGGCTCACCGACCGGCTGCGCTGGGGCGTGCTGCTCGGCGCCTCCTACCTGGCCGCCCTGTGGTGGGCGATGTCACTCGCGCTCGTCGACGGCGGCAACGGGTTCGCCGCGCCCATCGCCTCTCCCGCCGGGTACCTGCGCGACGTCCCCGCTGTCGGCTCCCATCCCGGCCACTTCCTGCGCACGTTCGTCGAGCAGGCGCCGCACTACAGCGTCGCGACCCGCACCCACCCTCCCGGCCCCGTGCTGCTGCTCTGGGGCCTCGGCAAGCTCGGGATCCACCGGCCCGAGGTCATCGGGATCGTGCTGACCGTGCTCGCCTGCGCGTACGTGCCGCTGCTCGCGGTGGCCGTCCGCTCGCTGTGCCACGAGACGGCCGCCCGCCGGCTGCTGCCCATCCTGGTGCTCGCGCCGTACGCAGTCTGGCTGGCCGTCTCGATGGACGCGATCGTGCTGCTGCTGGCGGCGGCTTTCGTGACGCTGGGGGTGGTGGGCAGCGAGCCGCGCCGCAGCCCGCTGTGGGCCCTCGCGTCCGGACTGCTGCTGGGCTGCGACGCGATGCTGAACTACGCGGTCGCCTGGCTCGGGGTCTCGGTCGTGGCGGTGTATTTCGTCCGGCGGCGGCCACTGCTGAACGTCTTCACCGGAATCGGCACGCTGGTGCCGCTGATGCTGTTCTGGATCGCCGGATTCACCTGGACGAACGGGCTGTCGGCAGCGCAGGCGGACTTCTCGGTGCGCGTCGGGCCGCACCGCTCGTGGCTGCTCTGGGCCTTCCTCGACCTGCTGCTACTGCTGATCGCCTGCGGACCGGCGATCATCCGCGCCCTGAGTCGGCTGCACCTGACGCCCGGGTGGCCGTTCGTCGCCGGGGCGGGCCTCGCCGTCATCTTCGCCATCCTGAGCGGGCTTTCCCGCGGTGAGGTCGAACGCTCCTGGCTCGCCTTCTACCCGTTCCTGCTGATCCCGGCCGTGGCTCCCGCGGCTCGCCCGCCAACCCACGGCCCCGGGATCGACGCCGGCCCGGTGCCCTTCTGGCCCGTGGCCGTCGGTGCCGCCGGTGCCATCCTGATCGAGGCGGTCCTGCGCACCACCTGGTAGCCGCCTGCCGCCCTGCTTCGACCAAAAACTTCGAGAAACGCACGCGTTTTGGCCCAAGAACCGTGCACAACTCTAAATTTCTGGCGCGGCTTGTGGACAACGGCTCGCGCCCGCGATCGGCCACCACCATGGGCGGATGGACCCCCAGACGCTCCTGCACCCCTTTCTGCAACGGCAGGACGGCGTCGTGACGACGGCGCAGGCACGTGAGGCCGGCCTGACACCACGGCAGCTGAGTGCCCTGCTCGATCGCGGGTGGTCACGACCGGCGCGCGGCGTTTACGTTCAGCCCGTACCCCGCGATCCCTTCCGATCGAGCCTGCGGGCGGCGTTGCTGCTGTGCCCGCAGGCAGCGGCATGCGGTGCGACGGCCGCCCGCCTGCACGAGCTCTGGGGCCTTCCGATGTGGGGCCCTGCCGAATTGCCAGAGCTCATCGTTCCCGCCAGCACGGTTCGAGGGCAGCGCAGCGGCATACGCGTCAGGTTCGGGTTGGACCCCGCTGATCGGGTGGTGCGCAAGGGCTTTCCGGCGACGAGCCTGGCCCGTACGGTCGGCCTCCTCGCGGGCACGTTGCCGCTCGACGACCTGATCTGCCTGCTCGACAGCGCCCTGGCGAAGGGGTGGAGCAGCGACGATCAGCCGTTGAGCCGGCGACGGGAGATACGCCTGCGGGAAGCGCTCCGGCTGGCAGACGGTCGCTCGGAGTCTCCGCTGGAGACGGTGCTCCGCCTGCTGTTGGTACGCGCCGGACTGGCGCCAGAATCCCTGCAATTGCAGCTGTTCACGCGTGACGGCGTCTGCTACGCCCGGCTGGACCTGGCCTGGCCGAGCTGCCTGCTCGCCGTCGAAGCCGACGGACGCGAAACCCACGACAAGCCCGAGGCGCTGTACCAGGACCGGGTACGCCAGAACAACCTCATGCTCGCCGGCTGGACCGTGCTGCGCTTCACCTGGGACGACGTTCACCGGCGTCCGCACTGGGTGGTGGCCCAGGTCGGCGCCGCCCTCCAAAAACTTCGAGAAACGCACGGTTTTGCTGCCACAACGCGTGCGTTTCTCTAAGTTTTTGGCGGCAGGAAGCGGGGCGAAGGCCTACGCGAGGGCGATCAGGTCGGCAAGGTCGTCCGACCAGTTGTCCTCGACGCCGTCGGGCAGCAGCAGCACCTTCTCGGGCGCCAGCGCCTCGACGGCACCCTCGTCGTGTGTCACGAGCACGACCGCGCCCTGGTAGGAGCTCAACGCCCGCAGCACCTCGGCGCGGGAGGCGGGGTCGAGGTTGTTCGTGGGCTCGTCGAGCAGCAGCACGTTGGCACTGCTGGACACCAGAATCGCCAATGCCAGCCGGGTCTTTTCGCCGCCCGACAGCGTGCCGGCGGGTTGCTCGGCGGTGTCGCCGGAGAACAGGAACGCCCCGAGGACGCGGCGCAGCTCCGGGTCGGGGGTTCCCGGCGAGGCGGCGCGCACGTTGTCCATCACCGAGCGATCCGGGTCGAGCGTCTCGTGCTCCTGCGCGTAGTAGCCGATACGCAGCCCGAAGCCCGGCTCGACCTCACCGGTATCGGGGATCTCCGCGCCCGCCAGCACCCGCAGCAGCGTGGTCTTGCCCGCGCCGTTCAGCCCGAGCACGACCACCCGGCTGCCGCGGTCGATCGCGAGGTCGACGTCGGTGAAAACCTCCAGCGAGCCATACGATTTCGACAGTGCAGACGCTCGCAAGGGCGTCTTGCCGCACGGTGCCGGCTCGGGAAAGCGCAGCTTCGCGACCTTGTCGGCCATGCGCACGTCTTCCAGCCCGGAGAGCATCTTCTCGGCCCGCTTGAGCATGCTCTGCGCGGCCTTCGCCTTCGTCGCCTTCGCCCGCATCCGGTCGGCCTGGGCCGACAGCACGGCCGCCTGCTTCTCGGTGTTCGCCCGCTCGCGGCGGCGGCGGCGCTCGTCGGTCTCCCGCTGCGCGAGGTAGCGCTTCCAGCCGATGTTGTAGACGTCGACGACCGCCCGGGTCGCGTCAAGATGGAAGACGCGATTGACCGTGGCGTCGAGCAATGCCACGTCGTGCGAGATGATCACCAGACCGCCGGAGTGCGTGCGCAAGAAGTCGCGCAGCCAGACGATCGAGTCAGCGTCGAGGTGGTTGGTCGGCTCGTCGAGCAGCAACGTGCCGCCCTCGCCGGCCTCGCTGAACAGGATCCGGGCAAGCTCCACCCGGCGCCGCTGGCCGCCCAGAGCGTCCCCAACGGCTGCAGCAAAGCCCGCTCGGGAAGCCCCAGATTCGCCGCAATACGAGCGGCATCGGCCTCCGCCGCGTATCCCCCCAGCGCCGTGAAACGGTCCTCGAGCTTGCCGTAGCGGGCGAGGGCCTGCTCGTCGTCGGGGTCCTCGCTGAGGCGGATCGTCAGCTTCGCGATCTCGGCGGCAACGGTATCGAGGCCGCGGGCCGCGAGGATGCGGTCGCGTCCGAGCACATCGAGGTCGCCGGTACGCGGGTCCTGCGGCAGGTAGCCGATCGGGCCCGACCGCGTGACGGTCCCCGCGGCGGGCTGGGATTCCCCGGCCAGCACCCGGGTGAGCGTCGTCTTGCCGGCGCCGTTGCGGCCGACGAGCCCGATGCGATCGCCGGGGCCGACCCGGAACGTGCAATCGGAGAGCAGCAAACGCGCACCAGCACGCAGTTCAACATCTGAAGCGGTGATCATGGGAACTTCCGAAAGGAGGGTCAGGACAGCGGCAAGCAGCCGCACGTCACTCCCTCAAGATCACGTGCCCATGATACGTGGGAACGGGCGCCGCGCCGGGTCAGCCCTGCATCTGAGCCAGCCGGTTGTGCCCGGCCTGCGTGTATCCCGTGTAGTCGGTGTTGTTCAGGGCGAACTCGGACTCGTTCCAGTACTCGACGGCCCGCAACTGCGGGAGCGCCGAGAGCGCCGCCGGCACCTGGCTGAGCCACTGGGCCCGGCGATCCGGATTGCCGGGGTCGCTCACCGAGCCGTACTCACCGAGCATCCGCGGCTTGGCGGCCGCCGCGGAACCGAGATTGCCCTTGTCCAGCCAGTCGTAGAAGCTACTGAAGACCACCTGCGGGCTCGACCAGTTCTTGACGCTGCCGTTGTAGGGATCCCACCCGATCCAGTCGACGACGTCGTTGCCGGGGTAGTACGAGGCGACCTTGTTCCAGTTGCCCGAGTAGCCGGTCGGCACCCAGGCCCACACGGCCTTGCTCACGCCGTTCGCCGCGAACACCGCGTGGATGTGGCGGTAGGCGGCCACGTACTCAGCGGGCGTACCCCAGGTGCTGCGCGTCTTGCCGTCCATCTCGTGGTCCCAGTCGATGAAGAACGGGGTGCTCACGGCGGCCAGCCGCTTGGCCTCGGGGACGACGACGCTGGCGTCGTACTCGCCGGCCGCGATGTCCTTCCAGCTCGGCCTCGCCTGCTGGTTGTTCCAGAGCTTGGCCGTCCAGGCGAAGTGCAGGATGTGGCCGCTGTCCATCAGTTGCTTCTCCCCCGCCGTCGGGAACTGGCCCGCATCACCCTGGCCGGAGAAGTCGTGGTACTCCTTGACGACCGTCAACGGCCGTCCGATCTTCTGCTCGACACTGCTGACGTCGCTGGTGGAGTCGGCCATGCCCCACAGGGCTCCGGAGCAGGTGGGGACGAGCTTCGCGGTAAGGCCGCAGCCGCCTGATGCCGGGTTGCTCGACGGCTGCGGCGCAGGCGAGTTGGCCACCGGTGGCAGGGGATCGGTCTCGGCAGACCGTGACAACGGGACCGCTCCCGCGTCACCCGCGACCAGGCTGACACCGCCGGCAGCGATCACTGCGGCAGCCACCAGCACGCCGAGGAAGGAGATGCGTGAGAGCCGCGGGCGATTGCGGCGTTGCGGTGCCTGCCGGGGTTCGGTGGGACGGACCGGGGCTGGGGATGGCGCCACAGGTGGGGGACTCCGCTTGTTTCGGCTTGTTTCGTTGGTCGCCTTGGCCCCCAAGCATCTCTTAACGAAGCATCCCGCGGTGAGGATGCGGATGAAGTCGCCGAAAGTCTTCCGAACCGTTGCAAGTACGACCCGGCGTCGTCGATGAGTTACTTCCGCCAGTTCCATGACGAATGCCCAATCCGGCCGGCGGTTTCGCGCGATCATGTGGCATGGCTTCCGGGTCCGCAGCGGGGTTGCCTACCGCGCCTCGCGGCTACGAGACCGTGCGGCTACTTGGCAGCGGAGGGTTCGGCGAGGTGACGCTCGCGCGTCACATGGCAATGGATCGACTCGTGGCGATCAAGTACCTGCGCGCCGTCGCGCTGGCCGATCCCGACGCCTTGAACCGGTTTCGGCGCGAGGCCGTGATACTGGCCGGGCTCGAGGATCCGACGGTGGTGCGGGTGCACGACGTTCGTCTCAGCGACCCCGAGCCCGCGATCATCATGGAGTACGTGCCGGGGGAGCCACTGGACGCCTTGCTCGAACGGCGTGCGTTGTCGGTGCCCGAGTCGCTGAAAGTGTTGTCCGACGTCGCGACCGCGTTACAGAACGCGGCCGCAAGAGGTATCGCGCACCGCGACGTCAAGCCGGCCAACGTGTTCGTCTTGCCGGACGGGCACGCAAAGCTCGGCGATTTCGGTCTCGCGCGGATCGCTACAGACCACAACATGTTTCGAACCTCCGCCGACACCATCGGCGGCACCCCGGCGTATCTCCCACCCGAGGTGGCGCTGGGCACCGCGGAGCCCGACGCCCGCTCCGATACCTACAGCTTTGCGGTCATGGCCTACGAGATGCTGACCGGTCGGCTGCCCTTCGTCGACCGCGGGATCATGGGGCTCATCGCCGCGCACGCCAGCGAGCCGGTGCCAGCACCCGAGTCCGTCGTCCCCGGATTTCCGAAGAAGGCGTCAGCCGCGCTTCTCAGGGCCCTGGCGAAGGAGCCGGAAAGCCGCCCTCAACCCTGCCAGCTGGTCGAAGCGCTCGAAGACGTGCCCGTGCTGTCATGGCCTGCGGCCCTGGATCCAGCCCCGCTCGAGGCCGCCGATCACACGAGACGGATCGCCCCGACCGCGCGCGGCCTGCCGGCAACGGTTCGCCGGCGACGCCGAAACGTTCGACCATTGCTCTTCGGCGGCGCAGCTGGACTTCTCGCTGCACTTGCCGTGCTGCTCGCCGTCCTGCTCACCCACGGGACGGCGGCGAAAGCGGGTCCCCTCGTGGTCACGGCCGCGAACGTGCAGGCGTCGATGCTCGCGGGTAGCTGCCCCCAGGCGGTTTGGGTCTTCACCGGCCACGTGTCGACGAACGGCGCGCCCGGCCGGATGACACTGCGTTGGCTGCGGCCCGACCGCAAAGCTACCGCTGAACAATTCCTGACCCTGCGCGAGGGTCAGCGTTTGGCAAAGCCCGTTCTGCGCTTCACCGTCACCGGCACGCAACCGTTGCGAGGCGTCGCGACCCTGCAACTGCTCGGGCCAACGCAACTCAGCGCAGCCTCTCAGACAGTGAGTTACAGCTGCCCAGGCGCAGGACGATGACTCGCAGCGGCAGATCCTGGTTCCGGAAATATCACCTGGCCGGTGCTTTGGTTCACACAACTACCCGGCGAGGTTGAGGCAGCGGTGATGGTGAGCGTCTTTCCGTCGAAGGGAGCGGTGTAGCTCGCTGCGCTGGAGCTCGTGATGGCTATCCGGCAGGGAAGGCTCGAGCAGGACTTCTTGATCGTCCAGACACGCGTGGTGACCTTCCCGACTTGCACGGTTGGATCAGTGCTCGAAACCACGGTGAAGGTCACCCGGAGCCGGCCGGCAAGATCACTTGACAGCCGAACGGCAGCGGGCAACGAAGGTGTGGGCGACGGAGTCGGCTTGCTGCTCGGCGCGGCGGGGGACACCACTGCGGCCGGTTCGGCCTTGCCGCTACGGAGGCAATCAAACGCCTCAATAGCTGAGGCTAGATCATGAAAGTGATCAGAGGTTGAACCCGAGCGCCCGAAGCTGCTCGCGCCCGTCATCGGTGATCTTGTCAGGACCCCACGGCGGCATCCAGACCCAGTTGATACGCACGTCGTCGACCAGCGGCTCGGGGCCGCCGGTGAGCACCGACATCGTCTGGTCCTCGATCACATCAGTGAGCGGGCAGGCTGCCGAGGTCAGCGTCATGTCGAGGATCGCCGCCCGTCCGGCCTCCGTCGCCTCGAGCTCGATGCCGTAGACGAGGCCGAGGTCGACCACGTTGATGCCGAGCTCCGGGTCGACGACGTCGCGCATCGCCTCTTCCACATCGTCCTTGGTGGCCACGAGCTCAACCATCGGATTCCTCTCCTTGCAGGTCACGCGCGCCCGCCTGAACGAGCGCGTCCTTCCACGCCATCCAGGACAGCAACGCGCATTTCACCCTGGCCGGATACTTCGCCACCCCGGCGAACGCGATCGCGTCGTCGAGCACATCCTCGTCCGGCTCCGCCATGCCGCGGGAGGTCAGCAGCTCGTTGAACGCGCGCTCGGTCTTGAGGGCCTCGCCGACCGGCTTGCCGATCACCAGATCCGCCAGCACCGAGGTGCTCGCCTGCGAGATCGAGCAGCCCTCGCACTCGTACGACACGTCCTCGACGACCTGCCCGCCCGTGCCGTCAGAGTCACCGGACAGCTTGACGCGAAGGGTCACCTCGTCACCGCACGTCGGGTTCACGTGGTGGACCTCGGAGTCGAACTCCTCACGCAAGCCCTTGTGGTGGGGATGGCGGTAGTGATCCAGGATGATCTCCTGGTACATCGATTCCAGCTGCGGACTGCTCACTTGGAGAAGAACCTCACAACGGTCTGCAGACCTTCCACGAGCGCATCGATTTCTTCGGTCGTCGTGTAGACGTGGGCCGACAGCCGGGTGGTCGCCGGCACGGCGTAGCGCAGGCAGACCGGTCGGGCGCAGTGCTGGCCGACCCGCACGGCGATCCCGCGCTCGTCGAGCAGCTGCCCGGTGTCGTGCGGGTGGATGCCCGGGATGGCGAACGAGATGGCGGCCCCGCGCCCGTCGGCCGTCGGCGGTCCGATCACCCGCAGCCCCGCCACCTCGGCCAGCCTGCCCAGCGCGTACTCGGTGATGAGGTGCTCGTGGCGGGCGATGCGCCCGATGCCGAGCGCCGAGAGGTAGTCGACGGCCGCCCCGAGCCCGACGGCCTGCGCGATCGGCGGGGTGCCGGCCTCGAAACGGTGCGGCGGCGCCGCGTAGGTCGTGCCGGCCATGGCGACGACGTCGACCATCTCGCCGCCGCCGAGGAACGGGGGCAGCTCGGCAAGCAGCTCGTAGCGGCCCCAGAGCCCACCGATGCCGGTGGGACCGAGCATCTTGTGACCGGTCCAGCCGAGGAAGTCGACCCCGAGATCGGCGACGGTCTGCGCCGGCCCGGGGAGGTCGCCCTCACGCGAGCTCACGCCCACGAGCCCGTGCGGCACCGACTGGGCGCCGTCCAGGATCGTGATCGCGCCGACGGCCTTGGCCCGCCGGACGATTTCCCCGACCGGGTTGACGGTGCCGAGGATGTTGCTCTGATGCACGAACGCGACGGCCTTGGTGCGCTCGTTGATCAGGCCCCCGGCGTCGGCAGCGGCCAGATCGAGCCGGCCGTCGTCGGTCAACCCGATCCAGCGCAGCGTCGCCCCGGAACGCTCGCACGCCAGCTGCCACGGCACGAGGTTGGAGTGGTGCTCCATTTCCGTGACGACGACCTCGTCGCCCGGGCGCAGCCCCTCGCCGATCGAGCGGGCGAGCAGGTTCAGCCCCTCCGTGACGTTCTTGGTGAAGATGATCTCGCGCGGATCGGCGGCGCCGAGGAAGGTCGCCACCTTCTCGCGAGCCCCCTCGTACAGCGCGGTCGCTTCCTCGGCGAGAGTGTGAATTCCCCGATGGACATTGGCGTTATGGCGCTCGTTGTACTCGCGCTCGGCGTCCAGCACGGCCCGCGGCTTCTGGCTCGTCGCCGCGCTGTCGAGGTAGACCAGCGGCACGCCGTCGTGGATGCGCCGGGTGAGGATCGGGAAGTCGGCCCGCACCTGCTGGACGTCGTACGGCCAGTCGGTCGCCGCCGAGGGTGCTGCAGCCAGTTGCGTACTCACGCTGCTTCCGTGGCGCCGTACCGTGCGTAGCCCTCGTCTTCAAGCTTCTTGGCGAGCTCGGCGCCGCCGGAGTCGACGATGCGGCCGGCGGACATCACGTGCACGAAGTCGGGGGTGATGTAGCGAAGGATCCGCGTGTAATGGGTGATGAGCAAAGTGCCGACCTCACCGGATGCGCGCACCCGGTTGACCCCCTCGCTGACCACGCGCAGCGCGTCGACGTCGAGGCCGGAGTCGGTCTCGTCGAGGATCGCGAAGCGCGGCTTCAGCAACTCGAGCTGCAGCACCTCATGACGCTTCTTCTCGCCACCGGAAAAGCCTTCATTCACGCTGCGTTCGGCGAAGGCCGGGTCCATCTCCAGCGCCGACATGGCCTCGCGGACCTCCTTGACCCACAGGCGCAGCTTGGGCGCCTCGCCGCGCATCGCCGTGGCCGCCGTGCGCAGGAAGTTGCTGACCGTCACCCCGGGGATCTCGGTCGGGTACTGCATCGCGAGGAACAGGCCGGCCCGGGCCCGCTCGTCGACAGCCATCGCCAGGACGTCTTCGCCGTCGAGCGTGATGCTGCCGTCGGTCACGGTGTACTTCGGGTGGCCCGCGATGGAGTACGCGAGGGTCGACTTCCCGGAACCGTTCGGGCCCATGATCGCGTGCGTCTCACCCGAGGAGACCGAAAGGTCGACCCCTTGCAGGATCTCCTTGTCCTCGACCGAAACCCGCAAGCCGCGGATCTCAAGGGTGCTCATGCGTATCGCTCCAAACCATCACCATGTGTAGACAAAGAAAAGCTCAAGCTGACTTCAGGTCGATCAGCACGGTGTCGCCCTCGAGCTTCACCGGGTACGTACGCACCGGCTGGTTGGCCGGCAGCCCGAGCGGCCGGCCGCTCGCGAGCTCGAACCGCGAGCCGTGCAGCCAGCACTCGACGGCACCGTCCTCGATTTCCCCATCGCTCAAAGCGATTTCGGCATGCGAGCAGACGTCACGAAGCGCGTAGACCTTGCCTTCCGAACGCGCCACGCAGATCGGCTCGTCGCCGACATTCACCGAGACGGCGCTCTCCTCACCGAGCTCCGCGAGCGTGCAGACGGGGGTCCAGCTCATGACGCGGCCGTCTGGTGGTAGCGCGCGAGCTCCTCGTCGACGGCCGCGGCGACCCGGTCGCGTACCTCGTCCACCGGGATCGCGTTGAGCACCTCGGCGAAGAAGCTGCGCACCACGAGGCGGCGGGCGGTGTCGGCGTCGATCCCCCGTGACATCAGGTAGAAGAGCGCGTCGTCGTCGAAACGTCCGGTGGCGCTGGCGTGGCCGGCCTGGGATACCTCGCCGGTCTCGATCTCCAGGTTGGGCACCGAATCGGCGCGGGCCCCGTCGGAGAGCACCAGGTTGCGGTTGATCTCGTAGGTGTCGGTGCCGTTGGCCTTGGGGCCGATGAACACGTCACCGATCCAGACGGCGTGGGCCTTCTCGCCCTGCAGCGCCGACTTGTAGGTGACCCGGCTGCGGCACGACGGCGGCTCGTGGTCGACGAACAAGCGGTGCTCGTGGTGCTGGCCGGCATCGGTGAAGGTGAGGCCGAAAAGTTCAGCATTTCCACCGGGACCGGCGAACCTGACCGTCGGGCTGAGCCGCACGAGGTCACCGCCGAGGGTCGCCACGACGTGCCGGTAACGCGCGTCGCGTCCGACCAGCCCGGCGTGCGCGCCGACGTGCACGGCATCGTCGGCCCAGTCCTGCAACGAGACGACCGTGACGTCAGCGCCGTCACCGGCGACGACCTCCACGCTCGCACCGAACGTTCCGGAGCCGACGTGGTCGAGGATGACCGTCGCGCGGGCGAACCGGCCGACGTCGATCACCAGATGCCCGTAGGCGATACCGCCGCCGCCCTTGACCTCGATGGTCACCAGCGCGTCAGGCTGCTCGGGCGCGACCATCACCAGCAACGCCTCGGACGCCGACGCCATCGCCAGCGCCGTCACGCGATCGGACGGCACCAGCGCCCGGCCCACCCGGGCGTCGTCCATCGGGATGCGCTCGGTCGTAGCGCCGCTCGCCGAGACCGTGATGCCCAGCTCCGAGGTCGCCGCCTCGCCGGTGAGCAGGCCGCGCAGCCGCCGGTAGGGCGTGAAGCGCCACTCCTCGACGCGGTGACTCGGCTCCGCAAACGCCTGCGGATCCCGGGAAAAGGTCCGTGGCTGCGAGCCAGTACGGGAAACGCTGACGTCAGCCAACGCTGCCCTCCATCTGAAGCTCGATGAGCCGGTTCAGCTCAAGCGCGTACTCCATGGGCAGCTCGCGCGCGATGGGCTCGATGAACCCGCGCACGATCATGGCCATCGCCTCGTCCTCGGCCATCCCGCGGCTCATCAGGTAGAAGAGCTGATCGTCACCGATCTTGCTGACGGTGGCCTCGTGGCCGATCGACGCGTCGTCCTCGCGGACGTCGACGTACGGGTAGGTGTCGCTGCGGCTGATCGTGTCGACCAGCAGGGCGTCGCACTTCACCGTGCTCTTCGAGCCCGTGGCGCCTTCCTGGATCTGCACCAGGCCGCGGTAGGACGTGCGCCCGCCGCCGCGCGCGACCGACTTGGAGACGATGTTGCTCGACGTGTTCGGCGCCGCGTGGACCATCTTCGCGCCCGCGTCCTGGTGCTGGTGCTCGCCGGCGAATGCGACCGACAGCGTCTCGCCCCTGGCGTGCGGGCCGAGCAGCCAGACCGCCGGATACTTCATGGTGACCTTGGATCCGAGGTTGCCGTCGATCCACTCCATCGTGCCGCCGGCCTGCACCGCAGCGCGCTTGGTGACGAGGTTGTAGACATTCGTCGACCAGTTCTGGATCGTCGTGTAGCGCACCCGGGCGTCCTTCTTCACGACGATCTCGACGACGGCCGAGTGCAGCGAGTCGGACGAGTACATGGGCGCCGTGCAGCCCTCGACGTAGTGCACGAACGAGCCCTCGTCGGCGATGATCAGCGTCCGCTCGAACTGGCCCATGTTTTCGGTGTTGATGCGGAAGTACGCCTGCAGCGGGATGTCGACGTGCACGCCCTTCGGCACGTAGATGAACGACCCGCCGGACCACACGGCCGTGTTCAGCGCGGAGAACTTGTTGTCACCGGTCGGGATGACGGTGGTGAAGTACTCGCGGAACAGCTCCTCGTGCTCACGCAGCGCGGTGTCGGTGTCGACGAAGATGACACCCTGCTGCTCGAGGTCCTCGCGGATCTTGTGGTAGACGACCTCGGACTCGTACTGGGCCGCGACGCCGGACACCAGCCGCTGCTTTTCCGCCTCGGGGATGCCGAGCTTGTCGTACGTGGCACGGATGTCCTCGGGGAGGTCGTCCCAGGTGGCGGCCATCTTCTCGGTGGAGCGCACGAAGTACTTGATGTTGTCGAAGTCGATGCCCGACAGGTCAGAGCCCCACGTGGGCATCGGCTTCTTGGTGAAGAGCTTCAGGCCCTTCAGCCGCAGGTCGAGCATCCACTGCGGCTCGCTCTTGAGCGCGCTGATATTGCGCACGACCTGCTCCGACAGCCCGCGCTCGACGTGCGTGGCGTACACGTCGGGGTCGGACCAGCCGAACTTGTAATTCTCAATGCCTTCAAGGCTGTCAAGGCCTTCGATCTCCGGCTTGAGCGCCGTCATGGAGACACCTTTCGGTGGGATTCGTTCGGTGAACTGCTGGCGGGAGGTGCAGGAACGTGCGTGGTGCAGACGCCATCGCCGTGAGCGATCGTGGCGAGCCGCTGCACGTGGGTGTCCAGCAGCTTCGACAGCGCCGCCGTCTCCGCATCGCACAGCTGCGGGAACTGCTCGGCGGCCGCCTGGACGGGGCAGTGGTGCTGGCACAACTGGGTGCCGGTGGCCACCGGGTGGACGGTGGCCGCGTAGCCCTCGGCGGTGAGCGCCGCCGCGAGCGCCGCCGCGTCGGTACCCCCTCCGGAAGACGTCTCGAGCCGCGCGCTGACCCGCTCGGCAAGCTGCGCGGCGCGGCGGCGGGCGAACTGGCCGATCGCGGCGTCACCGCCGTGCTCGGCGAGGAAGCCGAGCGCGCTCGTGGCCAACTCGTCGTACGCCGACGGACCGGCGGCGTGGCCGGCATCGGTGAGCGCGTACCGGCGCGCGGGGCGGCCGCGACCCCGGTGGGCATTGCCGGACAGCGGACGCGGATCGCGCGCGCTGATCGCCCCGGTGGCGCACATGGCGTCGAGGTGGCGACGGATCCCTGCAGGTGACAGGCCCAACTGGCGACTCAGCTCGGCTGCGGTGCAGGGGCCGAGCTCGATCAGCAGCTGGGTGACCCGATCCCGGGTACGGGCGTCGATCGTGTCAGCCGAGCGCGGGAGAACCATCCCGGGCTGCGTCGACGCTGTTTTCACAACACCAGTGTGCCCTAAATCAGCCGCTGCGTCGAAGATGGCCTTTCAGGCCCGCGACGCGAATCGCGCTGTCGCGTCGGCGTCAACTGACCCCGAATCTGGGAGTCGCGGTCATACGCTCCACCCGACGCCAACGCGACCGGGGGGCTTTTCACATGGCTGGCACCACCACATGCCGCACCTGCGGGCAAGCCAACGCCGACGGCACGGAGTACTGCGTGCGCTGCGGCACGCCCATGCCCGACCCCTCGAGCACGCAGCTGGTGAACACGGGAGGCCAGGGCGAGGAGGAGTACCCGTGGGAGCCGCCGGCGGAATGGGATCCTGGAGACCTTCCGCCGGGCGGTGCTGCGACGCCAGCGCCGACCTGGGTCGCCAACCCGCAGGACCAGGTGGGCTGGAACACCGGCCACGACACCGGGGCAGGCGTCCCCGCCGGCGGTCAGCCGACGCCGCAGTGGGGCGCCCCCGGCGGTCAGGTACCGCCCGGCTATCCCCCGACCCCGCCACCGGGGCGTCCGAACGGCTCGCGTAAGCCGCTGATCATCGGAGCCACGGCGGTCGTCGTGATCGCCGCCATCGTCGCCGTCGTGCTGGTGGCCACCGGCGGCAAGAAGAAGACCGGCGCCACCAACGGTGGCGGCGGCACCGCCACCCTGAACGGGGTGCAGAACGAGAGCGGGACGGACGCGCTCGCCAGCGCACGCGAGGCCTTTCGGGCGGCCAGCAGCGTGCAGATCACCGGCACCGTCCGCAGCAACGGCCAGTCGGTCCGCATCGACCTCACCCTGGCCGCCGGTAACGACTCCGAAGGCACGTTGACGATCAACAACGCCGACGTTCAGCTGATCAAGATCGACCAGACCGTGTACGTCAAAGGCGACATGGACTTCCTGAAGAAGTACGCCGGCAACAACACCGCCGTGCTGAGCCAGCTCAACGGCAAGTGGTTGAAGACCAACACCACGTCCGACTTCGACCTGTTCACCCTCGACGGGTTCGCCAGCCTGCTCAAGGGCGGCACCGGCTCGTCCGCCGTCATCCCGAAGGTCACCCAGTCCACCCTGAACGGGCAGCAGGTCGTCGTCGTCTCCCAGCAGGACGGATCCAAACTCGACATCGCCAACACCGGCCCGGCGCTCCCGCTCCTGCTGGACGGCAAGGGCAGCAACGGCGGCACCGTCACCTTCACCAACTACAACAAGGGCAAGGCCATCACCGCCCCACCCGCCAGCGACGTCGTCGACGTCAGCGCCACCGGCACCCTGCCCGGCGCCTATAACTGCACCGACCCTTCCGGTTCGAACGGCGGGACGCTGACCCTGCTCGCCGACAACTCCTACACGGTGAGTGGGGGCTCCCCCGGCGGATCGTGGGGATCCAGCGGCGATCAGGTGGCCTTCGCCGGCGGGGCGCTCGACAAGTACGCGGCGACCTGGAACCGCAACAACACGCTGGATGTGAAGGGGTCCGGTACCAACGCGAGCGTCACCTTCACCTGCGTCAAGCAGTGAGGCCGATCGTCGCGATCGATCAGGGCACCACCGGCACGACCGTCCTGGTCCTGGACGAGCAGGCGCAGGTCCGGGGCCGGGGCTACCGCGAATTCAGCCAGTACTTCCCGCGTCCGGGATGGGTGGAGCACGACCCGCAGGAGATCTGGTCGGTCACCTCGGACGTGGTGGAGCAAGCGCTCGCCGGCGCAGGGGTGCGGGCGGCGAGGTCGCCGGGATCGGGATCACCAACCAGCGCGAGACCACCGTGCTGTGGGACCGCGCGACCGGCGAGCCCGTGCACCGCGCGATCGTCTGGCAGGACCGGCGCACCAAGGCGATGTGCGACCGGCTCGCGGCGGATGGTTACGCCGATGTCGTACGCGAGAAGACCGGCCTCGTCCTCGATCCCTACTTCAGCGGCACCAAGGTCGCCTGGCTGCTCGAACACGTCGAGGGGCTACGCGCCCGCGCCGAGCGCGGGGAGCTGGCGTTCGGCACGATCGACTCCTGGCTGCTGTACAAGCTCACCGGCGGGCGGCTGCACGCCACCGACGTCACGAATGCCTCGCGCACGCTGCTGCTCGACATCGGAAAAGTCGCGTGGGACGAGCAGCTGCTGGCGGCCATGGACATCCCCGCACAGGTGCTGGCGGAGGTACGGCCCAGCTCGCAGGTCTACGCCGAGACCGAGCCCAGCGCGTTCTTCGGAGCCGCCGTGCCGGTGGCCGGGGCGATCGGCGATCAGCAGGCGGCCCTGTTCGCCCAGGGGTGCTTCGAGCAGGGCACGGCGAAAAACACTTACGGCACAGGCTCTTTCGTCCTGATGAACACCGGACGCGATCAGATCACCGACCAGCAGGTGCTGCTGCGCACGATCGCGTACGGGCTGGAAGGGCGTCCCGTCGAGTACGCCCTGGAGGGCTCGATCCTCGTCACCGGCAGCGCCGTCCAGTGGCTACGCGACAAGCTGGGAATCATCCGCAACGCCGCCGAGACCGAGGGGCTGGCGGCGAGCCTGCAGTCCAATGACGACGTCTGGTTCGTGCCCGCGCTGACCGGCCTCGGCGCGCCGCACTGGGATCTGGCCGCGCGCGGGGTGCTGATCGGGCTCACCCGCGGCACGACCCGCGCCCACGTCGCCCGCGCCGTGCTCGAATCCATCGCCTGGTCGACCAAGGACGTCATCGACGCCATGCAACGGGAGTCGGGGGTTCACCTCGAGGAGCTGCGGGTGGACGGCGGCGCCACGGCCAACCGCTGGCTGATGCAGTTCCAGTCCGACGTGCTGAACCTGCCGCTCGACGTGCCCGAGAACACCGAGACGACCGCCCTCGGATCGGGCTACCTCGCCGGTCTCGCCACCGGCGTCTACGCCGATCGCGACGAGCTGGCCGAGCTGCGCCGGACCGGGGTGCGCTACGAGCCGCGGATGGACGTCATCACCCGGCACCGGCTGCACGAGCGCTGGACGGAAGCCGTCGGTCACGCACGTCACTGGGCGCGTGAGGGCGAATGACCGTACTGGCGGGTAGTTAGGCCACCATGGAGCCGGTGCACCTCAGTCCCGAAGCCCGGATCGCGGCCCTCGAGCGCCTCGAGAACCAGACGTTCGACGTCGTCGTCGTCGGCGGCGGCGTGGTCGGCACCGGATGCGCGCTGGACGCGGCGACGCGTGGCCTGTCGACGGCGCTGCTGGAGGCCCGCGACTGGGCCGCCGGCACGAGCAGCCGTTCCAGCAAGCTGATCCACGGCGGCCTGCGCTATCTCGAGCAGTTGGAGTTCGGGCTGGTACGCGAAGCCCTGCGGGAGCGCCACCTGATGCTCACCCGGCTGTGCCCGCATCTCGTGCAGCCGGTGTCGTTCCTCTATCCCTTGCGCCACCGGGTGTGGAGCGGGCGTACGCGGGCTCCGGGGTGCTGCTCTACGACACGCTGCTTCCGCTCGGCACCCGCAGCACCATGCGCGAGCGCCGGCTTCCCCACCACCGCCACCTCTCGCGTCGCAAGGCCCTGTCGCTCGCCCCCGCCCTGCGCAAGGACAGCCTGGTCGGGGCCCTGCAGTACTACGACGCCCAGGTCGACGACGCCCGCCACACCATGACGATCGCCCGCACCGCCGCGGCGTACGGGGCGACGGCCGCCACCGGCCTGCAGGTCACCGGCTTCCTGCGGGAGGGCGAGCGGGTCTCGGGGGTGCACGTCTGCGATCGCGAGAGCGGGCGGGAGTTCGACGTCCGGGCCCGGGTGGTGGTGAACGCGACAGGGGTATGGACCGACGCGACGCAGGAGCTCGCCGGCGGGCGGGGCCGGTTCCAGGTGCGCGCGTCCAAGGGCATTCACCTCGTCGTCCCCCGCGACCGGCTGCAACTGGACACCGGGCTGATCATCCGTACCGAGCACAGCGTGCTCTTCGTGATCCCCTGGGGCCGGCACTGGATCATCGGCACCACCGACACCGACTGGAAACTCTCGAAGGCCCATCCGGCGGCGAGCAGCAGCGACATCGACTACGTCCTCGACCACCTGAACGCCGTGCTCGTGACCCCCCTGTCGCGCGAGGACGTCGAGGGGGTCTACGCCGGCCTCCGCCCCTTGCTGGCGGGCGAATCGGAGCTCACGTCGAAGCTTTCCCGCGAGCATCTGGTGGCCATGCCGGTGCCGGGCTCGTCGTCGTCGCCGGCGGCAAGTACACGACGTACCGGGTGATGGCCCGCGACGCGATCGACCGCGCCGCGGGGGCGCTGGAGCAGCAGGTCCCCGATTGCGTCACGGACGAGATCCCGCTCGTCGGCGCCGAGGGCTACCCCGCGCTGTGGAACCGGCGGCGGGCGATCGCCGAGCATTCGCAGCTGCATCCGGCGCGGGTCGAGCACCTGCTGCACCGCTACGGAACCAGGCTCGACGAGCTGCTGGAGCTCATCCGAGCGCGTCCGGAGCTGGCCACCCCGCTGCCCAACGCCGACGACTACCTGCAGGTGGAGGTCGTCTACTCGGCGATGGCGGAGGGCGCGCTGCATCTCGACGACGTCCTGACGCGGCGCACCCGGATCTCCATCGAAGCGTGGGACCGGGCTCGCGGCTGCGGTGCCGGCAGCGCGGCTGATGGGCGAGGTCCTCGGCTGGGACGACGAGCGGCGCGAGCGCGAGATCGAGCACTACCGGCGCCGGGTCGCCGCCGAACGCGACTCCCAGACCAAGCCGGACGACACCACCGCCGACGCCGCTCGCATGGCCGGCGGGCAGGCACTGGGCCTCGGCGCCGCCGAAGCGCTCGTCAACACCGAGCGAACCCGCCAGCGGGACGCGGGTTCGCCGGTGAACTCCCGGGCGCGGATCCTTCCTAGACTCGGGTCGTGAGGTCACCAGCGGTCGAGGTCAGGGGATTGGTCAAGTCCTGACGGCTCACTGCACGCCGTGGACGGGCTGTCGTTCGAGGTCGCCGCCGGCGGGGTCACGGCGCTGCTCGGCCCGAACGGTGCCGGCAAGACCACGACCGTCGAGATCTGCGAGGGCTTTCGGCGTCCTGACGCGGGGCAGGTGCGGGTGCTCGGCCTGGATCCGTTACGCGACGCGCGGGCGCTGCGACCCCGGGTCGGCGTGATGCTGCAGGCCGGCGGCTGCTACCCCGGCGCGCGCACGCTCGAGATGCTCCAGCTGATGGCGGCGCACGCGGCGCACCCGCTCGATCCCGGCGAGCTGCTGGAACGGCTCGGCCTCAGTCACGTCGCCCGGTCGACCTACCGTCGCCTGTCGGGGGGCGAGAAGCAGCGGCTCTCGCTCGGCATGGCCGTGATCGGCCGTCCCGACCTGGTCTTTCTCGACGAACCGACGGCCGGGCTCGACGTGCAGGGCCGGCGCGACACCTGGCAGCTGATCGGCGACCTGCGCAGCGCCGGGGTGACCGTCCTGCTGACCACCCACGCGATGGACGAGGCCGAGCGGCTCGCCGACGCTGTCGTGATCGTCAACCATGGCCGGCTGGTCGCGGCCGGAACCCCCGCGGAGCTGACCGCGACCGGAGCCGAGGGGCGGCTCAGTTTCCGGGCCCGCGAGGGGCTCGGTCTGGGAGAACTGGTGGCGTCGCTCGCGCCGGGCGTCACCGCGCGCGAGGGGCCGCCCGGCACGTACGTGCTGCTCGGGACCGTCGACCCGGAACTGCTGGCCGCGGTGACGGCCTGGTGCGCGGCGAACGGCGTCATGGCCGAGGACCTCCGGGTTCAGCAGCGGTCGCTGGAGGACGTGTTCGTGGAGCCGACCGATCAGGTGGACGAGGTGGCGCCGTGAGCATCGACACGCCCGCACCGGGCGCCGCGCGCTGGCCTCGGATGCTCAGCGCGCAAACGCTCATGGAGCTGCGGCTCACGCTGCGCCGCGGTGAGTCCGTGCTCCTGACGTTGATCATCCCGGTCGCGCTACTGCTGTTCTTCACCAAGGTCAACCTGCTGCCCGATGAGAAGGTGCTCGGCGGCCGGCCGGTCGACTTCGTCACCCCGGGCGTGCTGGCGCTGGCCGTGCTCTCCACCGCCTTCACCGGGCAGGCGATCGCCACCGGCTTCGAGCGTTCGTACGGGGTGCTCAAACGGCTCGGCGCGTCAGCCCTCCCCCGCTGGGTGCTGCTGCTGGGCAAGACCCTCGGCGTGCTGGCGGTCGAGGTGCTGCAGATCGTCGTGCGCGCTCGTCGCGGTGGGCTACGCGCTGGGCTGGCACCGGCACGGCAGCCCCCTCGCGGTACTGCTCCTGCTGATCGTCGGGACCGCCGCGTTCTCGGCGCTCGGGCTGCTGATGGCCGGCACGCTGCGCGCCGAGGCCACTCTCGCCGCGAGCGCAACGGGGTCTACCTGATCTTCCTGCTGCTCGGCGGGATCGTCTTCCCGCTCTCGCGCCTCCCCGGTGCCCTGCAGGGATTCGCCAAGGTGCTCCCCGGCGCCGCGCTGGCCACCGGGCTTCGCCGCGTGCTGGAAGCCGGAGCAAGCTCCCCTGCCCTGGGGCGACCTCGGCCTGCTCGCCCTCTGGGCCGCCGTCTGTGGCCTGCTCGCCGCCCGCACCTTCCGCTGGGAGT